>NZ_JAGTAS010000050.1 GCF_025685425.1 Terriglobus albidus | reverse complement strand
TGCAGAACGCCTGCGGACTTCCTTCTTCCCTCCCTATGCCCCTGAGTTGAACCCGGTCGAGTATCTCTGGTCCTGGACCAAAATGAATCCCCTCGCCAACCGCGCCTTCTTCGACATAGACGACTTGACCGTTGAAGCTCGACACGCCGCCCGATCCTTGCAGCACAAACAGACACTGCTACGATCCTTCGTGCAACACAGCCCTCTTCTTCTCAAATAGGACTTTATTTATGCAGTGGTCAATAACTATCGAAACGCGCACGCTTCCACAAAGGACGGGCGCGTTTTTCTTTACCTGATATTGATGGTCGTGGAACCGCATCTGCGATGAAAAAAGCCATAAAGGACTAAAGCGGTTGACCTGACGCTGGTGTCGCGCTTTACTTGAAACTGCACGAACCCCCTTTTTCAGGACAATTTATGAACCGCCTCGCTGCCCTTGGTTGCATCGCAGTCACCCTTGTGTTCCCATGCGCCCTTTCGGCACAACCCTCAGCAGGTTCCCTCACCGTAAGCGCAACCGGTGGTCCCGGCGGTTACACTCTCACGGCGAAGTATGTCACCACCCACGCGGTCTCCCATGCGCCTTCTGGAAATGTGACGTTTCAGGATACGACCTATTCCAATGCGACGGTTGCATCCGCACCATTTGCGAGCGTCAGTACTAGCCCTGGAGTCGGTCATATTTCCTCACCAAGCATCCTCAGCGGCAACACGACGATATACGCTGCAGTTGCAAAGGACTTTGACGGTGACGGAAAGCTCGATGTACTTCTGATCGACTCATCGTTCCATCTGAACTTCATCAAAGGAAATGGCGACGGAACCTTTCAGACGGCACAGGTCGAGCAATCGGCAACAACCGACGCCTTTGTCGTCGGCGACTTCAATCGCGATGGAAAGCTTGACCTGATCGTCGCAAACGACGCTGCAGACACAACATCGCTTCGCCTCGGGAATGGCGACGGAACCTTCCAGGCGCCGGTGGTTCTTTTTTCCGCGACCTCCGTAGTTTCTGGAGACTTCAACGGCGACGGCAAACTCGACCTTTATCTTTATCTTTACAACAGCTCGTCGGGAAGCCTTTATCCAGGCAACGGCGACGGCACCTTCGGGTCCGCAATCGCATCTCAACTAGCTACCGGATATGCTGTCGGCGACTTCAATGGTGACGGCATCACTGACATCGCCGGGGGTTCCACTGTCCTTCTGGGACAAAATAACGGAATCTTTCAACAGGTCACGCTCACGAGCAGCGTTGATGGGCAACCCGGCGATTTCAACGGCGATGGCAAACTCGACATTCTTGCATATACGTTTAACAATTCAGCGACCCTCTATCTCGGGAACGGCGATGGGACCTTTCAAGCGGGGACCACTTTCGATGTAGTTCCTACCGCGAGTTGGTTTTCATGGAGCTATGGCTCCCTTGCGGTTGGCGATTTCGATGGAAATGGCAGCGATGAATTTGTGCTTCTGGGTTCAGCCGTTATGAACAGTCAAGATGCTATGTTCGGGACCGCCTATACGATAGTCAGCATATTTTCCCGCCAAACTGATGGCAGCTTCTCCAAAGTTGTCTATTCAATTGGCAACAATGCGCAAACACCGGATTCAGCACCCTTTTCGGCTGCACTCATCGGAGACTTCAACTCGAGCGGCGCAAAGGGCCTTTTGGCGCTTACGCCCTCTGCTGGATCGAGCACGGTCCTGTCCGTATCGATTTTGTCCACATTCACCACTTCCGCTGCGAGCGCGTTTTTCTCGCCAAGTGGCAGCCACGCCGTAAAAGCTGTCTATGCCGGCGACACGAACTATGGCGCAGCCACTTCGTCGACAACGAATGTTCAGGGAAGCTCGGCGCAGACCACATTAAGTCTGAACGTCACACCAGCGAGCTCGGCGTACGATGAGCCGGTCGACATCACCGCAACCGTTTCACCGTGCTCCTCCGGCGGCCACTCCTGCAGCAATAACCTGGTCACGCTGTACGACGGTGCAACCAGTCTCGGATCATTTGCACCCTCTTCTTCCGGTGTCGTGCAGTTGACGACACGCACCCTCAGCCAGGGAACACATACTCTTTCGGCTACATTCGCTGGCGACGGTTATTTTTCCGCCGCCACCAGTAATACAGTGACGCTGGTCGTAGGTCCACGGGCACGCATTATCGGAACCCTTTCGCTTTCAATGAATTATGGCACGCCAGACAACTACACCTTGGAAGCAGACCTTGCTGTTCCATCGGTAAACGGCACTCCAACTGGAAACGTCAGCTTTATCGATACCTCAAATAACAACGCTGTCATCGGTACCGCCACCTTCGGCGCTGTTACACCGAAGCTTCAGACTGTAAACACGACGCAGCTCGGCACCGCGGAAACGCAGATTCTGTATGCCGCTGACTTTGATGGCGACGGAAAACAAGATCTGTTAAGTATTGACGGCTCGCCCACGGTTCTGCATGGCAACGGAGACGGGACGTTCACTGGCAGCTTGTCCACAAGCGGATGGAGCACATATCCATACGCGGTTGCGAAGTTCAATTCCGATCAGATTCTCGACGTTGTTGTCGCCTACGAGAATTCGATGACGGTATTTCTAGGCACTGGGAGTGGGACATTTCTACCGTCGTCTTCGATCTCCGATAGCAGCGACATGGTCTCGCCCATCCTCGCAGGCGACTTCAATGGCGACGGAAAACAGGATCTCTACAACGGCACGACAGGAAAGGTCTTCTTCGGCAATGGAGACGGGACATTCCAAAGTGGCGTAACCACCTCGATCGTGGCGCAACTTGCGGGCGACTTCAACGGTGACGGAAGGACAGACCTGTTTGGCCCCAATGGAGTATTTCTCGGGCAGGCAGATGGCACCTTCACCACGGTCTCCGCTCCTTCCAGCTACGCGACTGGGGCATTGGTCGCTGATTTCAATGGAGACGGAAAGCTTGATGTCTTTACGACTGGCAATGCACTGATGCTGGGCAATGGCGACGGCACCTTCCAGGCGCCGATTGCCGTCGATCTCGACGCGGGAGTCAGTAACCTGGGACATCCGAGATACTTTACCGGAGACTTCAATGGCGATGGGAAAAGGGATGTCGGTGTTGTGCTGGATCTCCCCACCAGTTATTCCTATCTCGTCGTGGCTTATGGCGATGGTACGGGGCATTTCGCGAATAAAAACGTAACGCTGTCGGGGTCGTCATCCACAGCAACATTGCTCGACGCGATTCCTCCCTACCTGCCGGACTTTAATGGAGATGGCGCCTCCGATGTCGCGGCGTTCCAGGAGAACGTCCCAGTTCCGCCCGGCACAAATACCTCCATCGTTCTCTATTCAGCACACAACGTCGCCTCTGCGATAGCCACGGGGCTGAGCGTGTCCGCTCCACCGAGCGGCAATCATACCGTCATCGCTTCGTACCCCGGCGATGTGAACTATATGGACGCGACCTCTACATCGTCTGTCCTGCTGTGGGCTCGCGACACAGCGACACTGACACTCTCCGTCAATCCCAACCCGGTTGACTATGGTTCCCAGATCAGCCTGACAGCCACGTTGTCACCGTACGATAACAACCATCCCACAGATTCTGAGTCGATAGACTTCTACGACGGCTCTTCCTACATAACAACTGGCACGTTGTCGCAGGGAAGTGCAACGGTAACGACGGCCGGTCTCCTGCCCGGAGCGCATTCGATTACGGCTAAATATTCTGGAGATAGCTACCTCAAGCCGACGACAAGTACTCCAGTCACCGTGAACGTCAATCATGCCCCGGTTTTGATCACCTGGTCCCCCGGCGCCATCAGCTACGGGATGCCGCTTTCGTCAACGCAACTGAATGCAACGGCCACAGCCCCGGGTACTGTCAATACACCTGTACCCGGAACGTTCACCTATTCACCAACTGCGGGAACAATTCTGGACGTCGGCAACCACACTCTCAACGCGACCTTTACTCCTACCGACAACGTGACCTATAACGTCACCGGCGCGCAAGCGGTCGTCGCGGTGAACAAAGCGAATCCAACGCTTGCCGTGACCCAGACGTCGCCGGACTCGCCGGGAACATCCGTCGGCCTCAGCACGACACTGCAGGCAACGGCAACAACAACTTATGGCACCCCCAGTGGCGTCGTTGTGTTTTACGACGGCGGCACGCAGATCGCCAGCACACAGCTCACCAACGGCGTTGCCACGGCCGCTGTTACCTTCTCCACGACAGGAAATCACTCCATCACCGCCACCTATCGGGGAGACAACAACTTCAACACCATAACCTCTCCGGTCTTCAACGAAGCGGTAGGTAAAGGTACGCCGGCTATCACCTGGCCCACGCCATCCGCCATCATCTATGGAACTGCACTTTCGTCAGCACAGCTGAACGCAAGCACTGCCGTTGCAGGCAGCTTTGTCTATTCACCGGCTGCAGGAACGGTGCTCGGTGCAGGATCGCAGACACTCTCCACAACCTTTACACCGGCAGATGGTGCCAACTACAACAGCGCTACCGCAACCACAACCGTTGTGGTCAACAAAGCCACTCCGTTAACGACCGTGACACAAGCGTCATCCGGGACACCCAACGCAGGCGCGAGCGTGACGCTGCAGGCAACAATCACTGCAAGCTATGGAACACCTTCGGGAACGGTTACCTTCTATGACGGAACCGCCTCGATCGGTACGGGAACCTTAGCCAGTGGATCGGTAAACCTGACTACCAGCTTCTCTACCGCGGGGACTCATCTCATCACCGCAATCTATACCGGTGACACCAACTTCAACTCGGCCACATCGTCTCCATTCAGTGAGATTGTCGCCAAAGTGACGCCATCGATCACATGGGCAACGCCGGCGGCCATAACCTACGGAACAGCACTCTCAGCAACCCAGTTGAACGCAACCAGCGCGACAGCCGGTGCCTTCGCCTACTCACCGGCCGCGGGCGCGATCCTCAACGCCGGCTCTCAGACGCTCTCGACGACCTTCACCCGACTGACACCGCAAACTACAGCGGCGCTATAGGCTCGACAACGTTGGTCGTAAACAAGGCGACGCCTTCGATCACGATCGCCCAAACATCGCCGATCACGATCGGTGTTGGCACCGGAGTAGCCACGACCTTCCGTGCAACGCTGGCCGGGTCTTACGGAACGCCGAGCGGGACCGTTGGCTTCTATGAAGGAACCTCGTTGCTGGGAACCGGGACTTTAATCAATGGCACCACCAGCGTAACCACTACCTTCTCCAGCACTGGAGTTCACACCATCACCGCGCTTTACACAGGCGACGCGAACTTCAATACCGTTACATCGGCTGCCTTCAATGAAACCGTCGTACTCTTCGGTATCGGCCTTGCAGCCAATCCAACAACGCTGACCATCAAACAGGGGCAGAGTGGCACAGCGACGATTACTGCGACGCCGACCGGCAACTACACCGGCGCATTAAACTTCTCCTGCGGCAATCTGCCCTCCAGCGTCTCCTGCAGCTTCGCTCCCGCGACGCTGACCTTCAATGGAGATAATCAGCCGCAGACCACAACGATTACGGTCAGCACGCGCACGACTTCAGCCGCTCTTAGAACGAGTTCAAGCCTGCGTGTGGCATCGATCCTCGCATTGCCCTTGCTCGCCTTCGGCTTTCGTCGACGCCGGATAGTGCAGCGTGGCTTACTGGTGCTATTCGGCGTAATGCTACTGATGCCCACAAGCGGATGCGGTGGTAGCCCTACCACCAGCTCCAACTTAGCTGCAACAGGACAGCAGACCGTCACGATCAATGCTCAGACCACGGCGAATGGTGGATCGACGCAGTCCTTCAACTTCTCCATCGTTATCGAGCCGTAGACAGAACCTGCGGCATCAATACAGAAGCGGGATTCAGCCAGAGCTGAATCCCGCTTCTGTTTAGCTACGATGGAGCGAGAAATTCGACACTGCGGAATTATGGAGCGGGCCTTCAGCCCTTCATTTCCTATCGGAAACGAGACCTGGGGCGTTGCCCCAGGCTGGTATAGAACGCGCCTTCAGCGCTTAGGATGACAGCATTTTGCTATGAACTTCAGACTCACCACACTATTTACTTTGCGTAGGCGTTGCTGTAGGTCCAGCGGTCGCACCAGTCGTTGACTGTCTGGTACCACAGCCGCGAGTTCTGTGGCTTCAGCACCCAGTGGCCTTCGTCCGGGAAGTACAGCATCTTGCTTGGCACCTTGAGCCGCTGCAGCGCGGTAAAGAGTTGGAAGCCCTCGCTGACGTCGAGGCGATAGTCTTTCTGGCTATGAACGACCAGCGTAGGCGTCTTTGCGTTTTTGATATTTAGCATGGGTGACCATTTGCGGAAGGGATCTCGTGCTGCAGGCAGCAATGCGTAGCGCCAGGGCTGACCCGGCTCCTTGTCGCCAGCACGGCGGAACTCCCACTCGTTGAACCACATCTCTTCCGTAGAGCCGTAAGCTGACTGCGGATTGTACATACCGTCGTGTGTCACGATGCACTTGAATCGGTTGTTGTGCGTCAGAATCCAGTTCGCCATGAAGCCGCCATAGCTCGCACCGAGTGCACACTCACGGTCTTTGTCGATGAAGGGATAATGCGCCTCAGCGTAATCGAGTCCCTTCATCAGATCGATGTACGGCTTACCGCCCCAGTCTCCATTTACGCCGTCAATGAAGGCCTGCCCATAACCAGTAGAACCGCGCGGATTGATCATGACTACGACATAGCCGTTGGCGGCAAAGAGTTCAGGATTCCAGCGATAGCTCCACATATCTCCCCAGGCCCCCTGTGGGCCACCGTGGATGAGGAATTTCAAAGGGTACTTCTTCTGTGAATCGAAGTTTGGCGGACGGATGATGAAGCCCTGCACAGAAGTGCCACCGGCGCCTGGGAACTTGAAAGATTCCATCGCGGGGAGTTCAAGCGAATGGATCAGCTCCTCATTCCCCTTTGACAACTCGGAGTAATGATCGGACGGGCCTGCGGCTGTCAGCGAGACGATACCCGCCGGGCGGTCTACTTTCATCGCGGCCGCAATCAATGTCTTGCCGTCTGGTGTCAGGGCCAGAGAACTGAACTCCGCTCCATGAACGATGTCTTTTGCTTCTCCGGCAGCTGGACCATCAACATCAATCGCAAACACAGGCTCCTGCCCCTCAGAACCAGACGCGAAGTAGATCCGCTTCGAATCGGGCGACCAGGTGAACTCGTCCACCCAATTGTCGAATCGTCTGACCGCCTCTGTAGCGGTTTTCTTCTCCCGGTCATACAACATCAACCGGAAGCGGTCTGATTCATAGCCGGGCCGCGCCTGCGAACGGAAAGCGAGATACTTTCCGTCCGGAGAGTATGCCGGACCATCATCGCTGCCGGGTGAGGTTGTAACCTTGACCGGCTTCCCACTCGACGACGTGAGATCCACCGTGTAGATGTCATTGTTGGTGCTGGCCGCTGGAACCTCATCCATATTCACCACATAGGCCAGCTCTTTCTCGTCGGGCGAGAACGCATAGCCAATAGGCCCTCCAAGCGAGAAGGTAGGAGCGATATGGTCTTTGATATCGCGTGTGGGTGTCAGATCGCGCATCTGCTTGCCATCGGCGCTGACCAGCAGAATGTGGCTGCGTTTCAGTCCCTGGTAGTGGTCCCAGTGACGGTAGAGAAGACCATCCCAGATCTGCGCCTTTACGGGGCTTTTTGCCGCAGCATCGTCTTTCGTTTTGTTGCAGGCATCATCCACTGCGCCTTCCCTGGCGCACTCCGGATAGACATCGCTGACAAACGCGATCCAGTTGCCTTTCGGAGACCAAATAGCGCCGTCCGCCTCGGTAGAGATATTGGTCAGCTTTTGTGACGGACCGACCACTCCCTGCTGCTCATCCCAGGGAGCGAGATAGATCTGCTGGCTCCCCTCGTTGCTGGAGAGGAAGAGCACCTGCTTGCCATCGGGCGAGAAGCGGCCGCCGGTCTCACCGTCTTTGCCCGCTGTGATGGCCTTCTCCTTCGCGCTGCCGTCGACGGGAACGGTATAGAGGTGAGTGGTCTTTTTATTCGTAGCCAGATCCACTGAGGTGGCCGAAAACATGACCCACTTGCCTGAGGGCGAGACCTGAGGGTCGGCAACACGTTTGATCTGTTGCAGGTCTTCGAAGGTCATCGGGCGTTTTACCTGCCCGGAAGCTGCCACAACTGTACCGAAAACCATCGCGCTGAAGAGAAGGAAGGGTCGCATGAGGAGATTAGTCTACCGCCGCTCGCGCAACCCGGTGCAGCCATGTTTGTTGCGCGCAACAAGGTGCAACAAAACGCGTTTGAGCAGAACGTAAGGCGGAGGTTACCGCATATGAATAGGATCAAGTCGGCAACGAAGTGGATGGGCGGGGCGGCAATAGCTGCCGCGATGTTCTTCGGTCTCTCTCACAAAGCAGAGGCGCAGCGTGTCTCGTTCGGTGTGCAGATCGGCGGTCCCGTCGTTGTAGCCCAGCCTGCGTATCCGTATGCCTATGCCTACAACGGTGGCTACTACAACGGAGCTTACTGTGACCGTGACGACTGGCGCCGCCGCCAGTACTGGCAGCACGAGCGTTGGGAACGCGAACGCCACTATGACCGTGACTACTATCGCGACTACGACCATGATCGCGGACGCGACTTGGACCGTGACCACGGCTATGGGTACGGATACGGCTACGGACGCCGCTAAGTACGCCTTCCACCCGGGGCGGGTGCACGTTACCCGTCCCGCATTTTTCCTTTTGAGTCAGTAGGTTACAGCAGCAACCCAAGACATCTTGAAAGGTTGCGCGCAACACAAAGCGATGTTTCCCGTTCAACTGGATGTACGCAGGAGGTAAATGCGATGAGTGCTCTGAAGACAATTTCCAGGTGGATTGCCGGCGCCGCGTTGGCCGGCGCGATGTTCGTGGCGGCTCCGCAAAAGAGTGAGGCCCAGGTTGCGGTTGGCGTTCAGATTGGCGGCCCAGTGCTGGTAGCTCGGCCGGTGCCGCCGCCCTATTATCGGCCGTACTATGGTGGCTATTACCGGCCCTATGGCTACTATCGGCCTTACGGCTACTACGCTCCGAGACCTGTCTACTACGCTCCGCGGCCAGTGTATGTGCGGCCGGTGCCTCCGCCCTACTACTATCGCCCGGGCGTCAGCTTCGGGGTTCGCGTACGGTAACAAAAAACATAAAAAATCCCCGCTCTCATGGAGCGGGGATTTTGTTTTAAGCGGAGTTAGAGAAGAGTAGCGTCGAGGGTGATTTCGGCCGCAGCCAGTAGCCGCGAGATCGGGCAGTTCTTCTTGGCGCCATCCGCGATTTCGTGGAACTTCGCGGCATCAAGCCCGGGAATGCTGGCCTTGACCGTAAGCAGGATCTCGTTGACGGTGGGTGCGCCATTGACCATATCGAGGGTGACTTTCGCGGTGGTATCGATGGAGGCCGGCGGCGTGTTGTTCTTGGTCAGTTCGGCCGAGAGAGCCATCGAGTAGCAGCCGGCATGGGCGGCGGCGATCAGCTCCTCGGGGTTGGTGCCTGGCTTGTTCTCAAAGCGCGTAACGAACGAGTACTCCTGATCCTTGAGGACGCCGCTCTGCGTCGAGATAACGCCGCTTCCGTCCTTCAGTCCACCCTTCCATACCGCGGTTGCAGTGCGATCTGCGATAGCCATCGATTCTTTCTCCTTGTAGCGGTTAGATGCTGCGATTTTTTTCGCGTTGCAGGTGTATGCTCCTGCCATGCAGACGCAACCTGAACAAACGGTTGAGACGGCCGCCGAGGATACGGAGAGCTGCCCGCTACCCGGCGAACACCACCAAGTGTACTGTCCGACGTGCTCGGCGCGCCTTACCAGCCGCCGGTGCAAGCTGATCTGTGACCAGTGCGGCTATTACATGTCGTGCGCGGATTATTACTAAAGCGTGCACCTTTGGCGTTTAAAGTTCCGGCCTTTTTTGTTTGTCATTTCGGAGCGCTCGGGTTCCCGCCAGCTTAGCTGGCTGGGGTGAAGCGTAAGCGGAGAAATCTGCTTTTGTGCCGATAACTCTGACCTAGGCAGACCCGAAAATCAGATCCGTTCGGGATGACAAACAAAAGGGGCTGTGCCCAGGCCCAGACGGCCACAGCTCCGGGTTCGATAGACTATTGCCAGTACCCTGGCAATGAAGATCCTCTCCAACTGGCTCCGCTCCTACCTTCCTGCGCTCACCGTCTCTGACCGTCAACTGGCCGATGACCTGACCCTGCGCGGCATCGCCGTCGAAGGTGTCTTCGAATTGAACGACGGCAACGGCTCTCTGTTCGAGATGGACATCACCACCAACCGCGTGGATGCGATGAACCACTACGGTGTGGCCCGTGAGGTAGCAGCCATCTATGACGTTCCGCTGCAGCCGCTGGATCTGGCGCTGCCCACTCCCTCCGCAGGTGAGTCTCACCCGGTGCGCATTGAGGCGAAGGAGCTGTGCGGACGCTTCACAGCCCAGGTGATCCGCGGCGTGGCCGTTAAGGCGAGCGAGGGCGACATCGCCTCGCGTTTTGCGGCACTGGGGCAGAAGCCAATCTCGAACGCGGTCGACATTACCAACTACACCTGGCTGGCGATGGGCCACCCGACGCATGTCTTCGATCTGGACAAGATCGAGGGCGCCATTGTGGTGCGCACCGCGCGCAAGGGCGAAACCATCAAGCTGCTGGATGGCACCGACAAAGTGCTGGAAGCCGACGACCTGGTCATCGCCGACGAGAAGAAGGCGCTTGGTCTGGCCGGCGTGATGGGTGGCTGGGACTCGCGCGTCACGGAAGAGACGAAGAACATCCTGGTGGAGGCTGCTTGGTTCGATCCAGCGAGCATCCGCCGGAGTTCACGCCGTCACGGCCTACATACCGATGCCTCGCATCGTTTCGAGCGCGGCGCGGATATCGCGGCTGCACCGGCGGCCAATGCCTTGGTCTCAAAGCTGATCCTGCAGTCCTGCGGCGGCACTCTGACCGGAGCGATGACCAATGTTCTGATTCCGGAGGTCGAAGCAAAGACAGTGAAACGCCCTCCGATTGCTCTGGCAGCAAGTGAAGTGCAGCGCCTGCTTGGCTCCACAATCGATGGCAAAGGCATTACCGCCTGTGTTGTGGAGCAATATCTGCGTGCCCTGGGCTGCGTCCTGACCCCTGCCGGCGATAGTTCCTATGCGGTGACGTTGCCCTCGTGGCGGCTTGATCTTGAGCGTGAGATCGATCTGATTGAAGAGGTCGCACGCGTGTATGGCTACAACCGGTTCGAGAATACGCTGCCGTCGTTCTCCGGTGGAGTCGTGGAGCTGCCCCACGAAGCTCCGGAGAGCGCGGTACGCTCGACATTGCTTGCCGCGGGTTTTACGGAGGCGATCTCCAGCACCTTTGCCTCCGAAACCGACTCGCAGACCTTCGCAGGCGGCGGTGTACCGATGGGCAATCCGCTGAATGAAGAGGCAGGTAATCTGCGGCCATCGCTGCTGCCCGGCATGGTGACCATGCTGGCGACGAACCTGAACCGCGACGTAAATGACGTTCGCCTCTATGAAATGGGCACACGTTTCACAGGATCGACAGCAAAGGTCGTCGAAGAGCCATCACTCTCTCTCGGAGCAACCGGCGGAGCCCGCGCCACCGCACTGGTAAACGAGGCCGATGCCCTCTTCTACGAGTTGAAGGGCGCGCTCGAAAAGCTGTTTGCTCGGTTCCGCATCACAGCGCCGGTGTATGCGCAGAAAGATCTGCCGTCGTGGATTGAGCCAGGCCGCGGAGCCACGATCAGCATTGAAGGCCAAATCGTGGCCGCGCTCGGAGAGCTGTCTTCGGCAGAAGCCGCTAAACGCAAGCTGCGGCAGCCAGTTTGGCTGGCCGAGGTAAACCTGGCGAAGCTCTTCGCCTTCCCGCTACGCACACCGGTAGCGCATGAGATCTCGCGCTACCAGGCAGTCGAGCGCGACTTCTCGTTTGTCTTCCCCGATGCCGTGACATGGGCAGCAGTGGAAGCCGCGATTCATGGACTCGGAAACGCCGAGCTGCTGCGAGTGGCTCCGGAGGAGATCTTCCGCGATGCGAAGGGCAAGGCTGTCGCTGCCGGACACTACTCCTTGCTGACCCGCGTAGTCTTTCAGTCGCAGGAGCGAACGCTGCGCGACGAAGAACTGACGGGCTGGTCGGCCGAGATCATCAAAACTCTGGAAGGGCTTGGCGGCAAACTGCGCGCGTAGGGCTTGTCATCCAACTCCTCCAGGCAACGTTGTGAAGAGACGGGTGCCGAGCCAGATTCCCAGCTTGTGGATTTCCAGCCACACATCCACCCGCACGAAGGCTATACTTCGCCCAGAAGAGGTAGATTTTCAGCTATGAGCACCGCCCCAACCACCGTAACCGTTGATGAACTGCAGGCACTTGAACAGAAGGTGCTCCGTGCCGTTGAGATTGTCCGCAAGGAGCGCGAAGAGCGCGCCGCCGCCGAGGCGAAGGTCGCGCAACTCACGCAGCAGGTGCAGTCACTGCGCGAACAGCTCGAGCTGCAGCAGATGGAGACCCAGGACGTCCAGACCCAGGTCGAGACCCTGAAGGGCGAACGTGAAAACGTGCGCGGACGCATGGAGAAGCTGCTCGAGCAGCTCGAGACGCTGTAGGAGGAACGATGGCAGAAGTCCCCCAGGCCGTCAGTGTTGATATCTACGGGCAGATCTATAATCTGCGCGGAACCGACACGCAGTACATCGAACGTCTGGCCGCGTTGGTCGACGCAAAAATGCGTGCCGTCGCTGCCCATGGCGCAACTGTAGATTCTCTGCGTGTCGCTGTTCTGGCAGCATTGAATATCGCCGATGAATTGGAGCAGGCACGCGGACGCTACTCGGAGCTTGAGGGCAGCGTGGAAGAGACCTCAACAACCGTGCGCAACCGCGCCGATTCGTTGGCAGGTCTGCTCGATTCGATTCTGGAAGAACGCCGCGTCGGCTGATGTGGTTCCAATCAAACGCGAAAAAGCCCCGCGGAGAGCGGGGCTTTCTTGTGTGTTGCAACCGTGCAGATCTGGGAACAATTTGAGTTATGCTTCTGCCGCAACCGGCTCAGACTTCTCGACGACCGCCGGGCCGCCCTTGGCGTCCGTACCACCGGGCTTGCGGATATCGATACCGCCCTTGAAGAAGGCGCCGTCCTCGATGCTGATACGGGCAGCGATCACATCGCCGGTCAGCGAGCCTTCGCTACGAATCTCCACGCGATCACTGGCCTGGCAATTGCCACGCACCTTACCCAGCACGACGATTTCGCGCGCGCTGATGTTTGCGGCTACCTGACCATTACGGCCAACCGTTACACGGTTCCCCGGCAGATTGATGGCGCCTTCCACCTTGCCGTCGATGAACAAGCTCTCCGAACCGGAGACTTCGCCCTTGACGACGAGGGATTTGCCAATCGTAGCCTGCTCGCCGGTCGTGGCGGCAGCAGGAGAAGAAGCAGGTGTCCGCGCCGCTGCCGGTTCATAGCCGGTCGCTGGCGGGGTCGGACGAATTGGTTCGGGGGTTGAGGTGGGCACGTTGCCGGGCTGGTTCGGTTTCCACATGGTGAATCCTGTTTCCTTTCGTTCGTACGCGTGTTTGACTGCGGCTCGCGTCCGCTGCCCTTTAGGGTTGATATTACTCCGTGGTTAATCCCCTAGTCGCAAAGTTTGCGGAAAACTAGGGACGCTTTCCACAGGGCACCTATCTTGTAACCAGCGAAGATATGGAGAAAAAAGGACTTCGCTCGCGGAAGGGCGACCCTTGTTTTTTGCCTGCGGAACCCGGCACCATTAAGCCATGCTGACCCTGGATGAATTGCTGAAGGAAGCCGAGATCGCGCACGGACATCTTTGTGCCGGGCAGATTCTCGGAGTGCGTATGGCAATGCTGGCTTGTGCCCGTCTGGGGATCGACGAGCCCCGCGGAAAAGACCGCAAGCGCCTGGTCACCTGGATCGAGATTGATCGCTGCGCCACCGACGCGATCGGTGTCGTCACCGGCTGCCGGCTGGGGAAACGAGCTCTGAAGCCAGTTGACTATGGCAAGATGGCTGCGACCTTTGCTGATCTCTCTCTGCCTCTGGGTGACGATCGCTACAAAGCGATCCGCGTCTGCGCGCTGGAGAGCAGCAAGCAGCGGGCAAAGGAACTCTATCCTGACGTCGAACCAAAGAACGCGCAGCAGATGCTGGCCTATCGCGAAATGCCGGAAGCGGAGCTGTTCAGCGAGGAATGGGTCTCGGTGTATCTGCCGCCAAAAGAGTTTCCGGGATACAAGGGGGAGCGCGTCGCCTGCGCACAATGCGGTGAAGGCATCAACTATGACCGCTTTGTGGTTGGCGAAGGTGAGGGAGAGATATTGTGCCGAGCCTGTGCTGCACCCAAAGAGCGGTATTATCAGCCTCTCTAGTTGCTGGTTGCTAGGGCGTATCGACAAATTCCAGATAGCCATACTCTGGGTGCCCCATCCATCGCAAATGGCCCCAACGAACGAAGTTCGTCGGGGACCCCGATACGCGATGGTGGATGTTCGAGCGAAGCTCGAACCGGTGGGAGCCGTGGGCTTTCAGCCCACGGTCTATCGGCCCAATATTGAAATGGGCTTTTAGCCCTGGGCTTTTCCTCACAGACAGAAGAGGCCCAGGGCTAAAAGCCCGTCTACTTTTACGCCTTATCAGCGGGCTCAAGCCCGCTGCTCCCACCACTTTCACTCAGGCTGTATCAGATCAACTGAATTTGTCGATACGCCGTAGTTCCTGGTTGCTAGTTGGTACATTCGAATAGCCCATACTCTGGTTCGATTACCCCTAGATTCGGATCGACCTAATGCGCGTGGGTATGGTCGCAGTCGTGATGTGCTTCTTCCGGAGGTGCGCAGCAGTTCTCTTCCGCGCCAGGGCAGCACTCCATCTCGAACTGGATCGTTGTGTGAGTGATATGGAAGTTGCGGCGTAGCGCCCCTCGGATTCCATCAAGGATTCCGGCCTGGTCCTGCATAGGAACATCGCCAACGGTGACATGGCTGGCCAAAGCATAGCTCTGCGATCCCAGGCTCCAGACATGCAGGTCATGCACATCCCGCACACCAGGGATGTCACGCATCGCCTCGCGAACATCGGCCAGGCAGAGACTGCGCGGTGTGCCTTCCAGCAGAATATTCAGGGTCTCGCGCACGATCCCGATACTCGACCACAGGATCATGGCAGCAATGCCAATCGAGAGGACAGGATCGATCCAGCGCAGGCCAGTCCAGGCAATCGCCGCACCTCCGACGATCACAGCGGCCGTCGACAGGGCGTCACCCATCATGTGCAGGAAGACCGAGCGCAGATTCAGATCGCGGCCCACACGCCAGAGCAACAGCGCAATGACGCCATTCATCACCACCCCAAAGGCGGCGACCGTCATCATGATCCCCGGCTGCACATCGACTGGCCGGTAGAGACGACCGACGGCGGCGAGGCCGATCCAGATGGCGATCACGATCAGGGTGATGCCGTTGACAAACGCGGCCAGAACACCGGCGCGCTGATAACCGAAGGTCTTTTCGTCCGTAGCCGGTTTGGCCTGGAAATAGACGGCCACAAAACTGAGCAGGATGGCGAAGAAGTCGCTGGCATTGTGGCCAGCCTCGCCGACCAGAGCCAGCGATCGGGCACGGATGCCGAACCACAGAGTCGCGATCACATAGAGCGCCGTCAGCAGCAGCGAAAACTGCAGCACGCGTTGCGTCTTACCGGTCGGACTGCCGTGAACATGCATCGATCAGAGAGCTCCTGCGGAAGTGCCTTCGCTGCCGCGCAAACCGCTCCAGCTTTCGGCGAGCACGATGCTATTGCCGGGGTTGCGGGGATCGTACTTGATGCTTACCGGAAGGTCCCAGCGAACTTTGGCGATACGGTCCCGGAGCGGTGTAACGTCCTGTGCGGCTTCGTATTCGACACCGGCAAGCTCATATTTGTAAACCAACACATCCGGAATCTCTTCCGGACCGGTGGCTTCCACAATGGTGCCGTCGATCAACCTTCCGGACTCGGCCAGAAGCTGGCGCCGGCGGCGTTCCAGCTCCTCCGGTGATGGCTTGCGGCGAAGCGCCAGCCATGCGGTGATCGCCACAGCGACCACCAACCCGCCGCCGATGGCGATCGCCACCCGCGGATGGTGGATCACGGCTTGAACCAAAGGAAGCCCAGCAAAACGCATTGCGAAAAGTACCTCAGACTTGCTGCCGCTAGTATGACATCGCAACCGGGCAGCCTGACGGTTTTCCCGCCACCTGACACTTATTTGATGCCCATCCGCATGGCCTGGAAGCGCGGCGAGGCGGCGTACAATAAGGTGTGAGCAAAACCGCTGCAAGCAAAGGAAATTCCGCCCAAACCGGACACCAGATCGGGCATCCGATCGACCTCTCCGCCGGCCGCATCCGGTCGACGACGGTCATCTGTGTGCGGCGCAATAACCAGGTGGTAATGGCCGCCGACGGGCAGGTCACCCTGGGCGCGAGCGTTCTGAAGCACTCGGCCAAAAAGATCCGCCGGCTGTATCAGGACAAGGTGCTGGCAGGATTTGCGGGTTCGACCGCCGATGCTTTTTCGCTCTTCGGGCGCTTCGAATCGAAGCTGGAGCAGTATGCCGGCAACCTCGGCCGCGCAGCGGTAGAGCTGGCCAAGGACTGGCGCACCGACAAGATGCTGCGGCAGTTGGAAGCCCTGCTCGTCGTAGCGGACCTGAACCAGACCTTCCTCCTCTCTGGAACCGGGGACGTGATCGATCCGGATGAAGGCATCTGCGCCATCGGCTCCGGCGGCAGCTTTGCCCTTGCCGCCGCCCGCGCGCTGTACCAGAACACAGAGATGGGCGCCCGCGAGATCGCCGAGAAGTCAATGAAGATCGCCGGCGACATCTGCATCTACACCAACCAGACATTCACGATTGAAGAGCTGAAGGCTTAGGAGTACCTCATGGCCATCTACCTTCCCGGCACCGCCGAAGACCAGGCACTCGCGCTTGATGAGCTGACGCCCCGCGAGATCGTCGCCGAACTCGACAAATATGTCGTCGGCCAGAAGGCTGCCAAGCGCGCCGTCGCCATTGCCCTGCGCAACCGCATGCGCCGTCAGAAGCTCTCCCCAGAGCTCGCCGACGAGATCATGCCGAAGAACATCATCATGATCGGGCCCACCGGTGTGGGCAAAACCGAGATTGCCCGGCGCCTGGCCAAGCTGACCAACTCGCCTTTCCTGAAGGTCGAAGCCAGCAAATTCACCGAAGTCGGCTACGTGGGCCGCGATGTCGAATCCATTGTGCGCGATCTCGTCGAGATCTCTATCGACATGGTGCGCGAGGAGAAGCTGGAAGAGATCGAAGACAAGGCCGAGCTGAATGCCGAAGAGCGTCTGCTCGATTTGCTGTTGCCGCCCACGCCTGTTGTACCGCCGGTGGCAACCCAGGATGGCAAACCGTTGCTGGAAGGGAATGTCGAGGCTGCGCAGGCAAGCGAGCACAAGACACGCGAGAAGCTCCGCCAGCAGTTCCGTGAAGGCAAGCTGGATGACCGCACCGTCGAGCTGGATGTCCGTGACAAGAATGGCCCGTCCTTCGAAATCATCACCAGCCAGGGCCAGGAGGAGATGGACGTCAATCTGAAGGACATGCTTCCCGGCCTCTTCGCTCCGCGCACCAAGAAGCGCAAGATGAAGGTGCCCGAGGCCTTCGATTACCTGGTGCAGGAAGAAGAGCAGCGGTTGATCGACCTGGACCAGGTCACGCGCCAGGCCGTCGAGCGCGTCGAAGACTCCGGCATCGTCTTCCTGGACGAGATCGACAAGATCGCCGGACGCGAAGGCGGACACGGCCCCGATGTTTCACGCGAGGGCGTTCAGCGCGACATTCTACCCATCGTTGAAGGCACCACCGTCAGCACAAAGTACGGCATGGTCTCAACCGACCACATCCTGTTTATCGCCGCCGGCGCTTTCCATGTCTCGAAGCCTTCAGATCTGATTCCCGAGCTGCAGGGCCGCTTCCCCATCCGGGTAGAGCTGCAATCGCTCACCGTAGAAGACTTCATCAAGATCCTGACCGAGCCGAAGTCCTCGCTGACCAAGCAATACACGGCGCTGCTGGAGACCGAAGGCGTCAAGCTGGAGTTCACCGCGGAGTCACTGCGCGAGATGGCGGAGTTTGCCTTCCGCGTGAATGAGACAACGGAGAATATCGGCGCCCGCCGTCTGCACACCATCATGGAACGGGTACTGGACGAGATCAGCTTCCAGGCTCCCGATCTCTTCAAGAGCCCCAAGATCGAAGACGGTCAGCCGACGATTCCTGTTGAGGATCGCCAGACCAAGGCCGGGCCGGTGGAGAAGGTGATTGTCATCGGACCGGAGTATGTAAAGACGCAGGTCGCCAGCATCGTGAAGAACGAAGACCTGAGCCGCTACATCCTCTGATAACGCCCAGGATACGGCGGCGGCATCGGAGTGCGGTTGCGGATCGTGGTGATCAACAGCCAGATCAGGCCGCCGACAAACAGGATCGGCGCCAGCGGAATCAGAACCCAGAGCGGGCTGGACGAGATCACACGATTTCCGTGTATGGTTGCGCCCTTTTCCGTAAAGTTTCCGCCAACCGCGGCTAAATCGCCGCCGATGCTGGCCCCTTCCTCCAGGGTGATGGGGGTCGCGAACGCGGCGACATCGCCCGAGATGGATTTGCCCTCATCGACCTGCAGCTTGCCAAAGGCAATGGCAACGTCACCAGTCACGCGGCCGTGCACAACGACATCGCAGAAGACACAGGCGACGTCGCCGACAGTCTCGTTCTCTCCAACAATGATGTGGTTTCCAACTCCTGCGCGATCTTCAGAGCTGCGGGCATGCGCTACGACAGCGGAGATGGATAGAAGCGAAACGGCAGCAAGAATCGGTAGACGACGCATGAAACCACTCCTCGCGGTGCACCCGATTCTACCGTGAGCACCGGCGGCTCGTACTAAAATTGAACTTTGGCCCTGTGCGCTTGATGGTGCACACAAACATGCGCCACGCCGGAAATAGACATGCCGCAGGAACTCGCAAAAGCCTACGATCCAACCTCAATTGAAGAACGCTGGGCCCGGTACTGGATTGAAGAACGTCTGTTCGACGTACCAACCCCGCCTTCGGGTACGTCTGCCGGCGAGAAAAAGTTCGTCCAGCTTCTGCCTCCGCCCAACGTCACCGGCCGCCTGCACATGGGCCACATGCTGAACCAGACGGAGATGGACATCCTGGCCCGCTGGCATCGCATGAAGGGCGAGCGCTCTCTGTGGGTTCCGGGTACCGATCACGCCGGCATTGCCACCCAGATGATGGTGGAGCGCCAACTTGCGTCAGAGAACACAACTCGCCAGCAGCTCGGCCGCGAAGCCTTCGCGAAGCGTGTCTGGCAGTGGAAGCAGGAGTACGGTGGCGCCATTACCGGACAAATGCGGCGTCTGGGCGCCTCTGTCGACTGGTCGCGCGAGTACTTCACGATGGACGAAAACCTCTCCACCGCGGTGCGTGAGGCCTTCGTCCGTCTCTACGAACAGGGCCTGATCTATCGCGGCTCGTACATCGTCAACTGGTGCCCGCAGCAGCAGACCGCCGTCTCTGACCTGGAAGTAGTGCACGAGGAGCAGGCCGGCAAGATCTATCACATCCGCTACGACCTGGCTGATGGCTCCGGCTCGATCACCGTTGCCACTACACGTCCGGAGACGATGCTGGGCGATGTCGCTGTTGCCGTGAACCCGAACGACGAACGCTACAAGGCGATGATCGGCAAGCTGCTGGTGCTACCGCTGGTCGGCCGTGAGATTCCGATCGTCGCCGATGATTGGGCGAATCCGGAGTTTGGCACCGGCGCGGTGAAAGTGACACCGGCCCACGATCCCAATGACTTCGAGATAGGCAAGCGTCACAACCTGCCGAACCTGAATATCATGGACGAGACCGCGCATATCCTCCTGCCGGACTCACCCTACAACGGCCTGGACCGCTACGCCGCGCGCGAGAAGGTTGTGGCCGACCTGGAAGCCCAGGGGAATCTGGTCGCTATCAAGGACCACACCAACTCCATCGGCCGCTGTGACCGCTGCAAAGCCATCGTAGAGCCACGCCTGTCGAAGCAGTGGTTCGTCAGGATCCAGCCGCTCGCTGACAAGGCGATTGCCGCCGTGGAGGAAGGTCACATCCGGTTTATACCGGAGATGTATGCGAAGACCTACTTCGAGTGGATGCGGAACATCCACGACTGGTGCATCTCGCGTCAGCTCTGGTGGGGACATCGTATTCCCGCATGGCACTGCCCGAAGTGTTCCGGCATCACCGTCGCGCGGGAAACCCCGGTAGCTTGCACGGCATGTGGCAACGATGAGTTGGAGCAGGAGACCGATGTGCTGGACACATGGTTCTCCTCTGGCCTGCTTCCCTTCACCGTCTTCGGCTGGCCGGAGGCGGGTGCGGCGCTGGAAGCCTTCTATCCGACTGAGCTGCTGGTTACCGGTTTCGACATCCTTTTCTTCTGGGTAGCCCGCATGATCATGCTGGGATGCCACTTCATGCTTGATGTCCCCATGCCCGACGGCAGCAAACGTACGTTGAAAGATGCAGTGCCGTTCAAGGAGGTTTACATCCACGGCCTGGTGCGCGATGCCGACCGCCAGAAGATGTCGAAGACCAAAGGCAACGTGATCAACCCGATCGAGATCATCGAGCGCTTTGGAACCGATGCCGTGCGTTACACCCTGGCCAGTCAGGCCTCGCCCGGAACCGATATCGCCTTCAACGAGCAGCGCACCGAAGGATATCGCGCCTTCGCCAACAAGATCTGGAATGCGGCCCGCTTCCTCTTCATGCAGATTGAGAAGGCGAAAGAGGCAGGCTACAAGATCCGCCTGGGCGAGAACCTGCCCGTGACCGTGCTGCCGGCGGAGACTCCGCTGGAGACGCGCTGGATCTTTGCCCGTCTCTCCGTCGTAAGCACCGAAGTGGAGACAGCGCTGAACAACTACCGCTTCGATGAGGCCTCAGCGGCCGTCTACCAGTTCTTCTGGGGCGAGTTCTGCGACTGGTACCTGGAGCTGGTCAAGCTGCGTCTGAACTTCGACCGCCCGGGGAATGCCGAAACTGCGATCACGCTGGCCTCGCTGGTCGGAGTCTTTGAAGCTGCACTGCGGCTGCTTTCTCCGTTCATGCCCTTCCTTACGGAAGAGGTGTGGCATGCGCTATATGACAACGAGCCATATGCCAAGTCGATTGCGCTGACACGTTATCCCCAGGCGAGCGACTTCCCTTGCTACAAGGATGCGGAAGAGAACATGGCGTTGCTGCAGGATCTCATCGTCTCCATCCGCGGCCTGCGCAAAGACGCTGCGGTGCCGGAGAAGGAGTTCGCTCCTATTCGCATCTTCGCCGACAACCAGGTCATCGCCGTGGTCGATGCCAATCGCGAGATGCTGTCGCGGCTGGCGCGTGTTGATGCAGTGGACTTTATGGAAGGTGCGCTGAGCGGCGCCAACGTCCGCAATACGCCGAAGTTCGATGTGGCAGTCGTCTACGAGCGCCAGATCGATGTGGCTGCGGAGACCGAACGCCTGAACAAGGAGCTCGCCAAGTTGAGCAAAGGCCTCGAGGCCGCGGCGAAACAGCTTGGTAATGAAGCGTTTGTCGGAAAGGCTCCGGCACACGTCGTGGAAGGTTTGAAGAAGCAACAGGCAGAGACCCAGTTGCTGTACGACAAAGCCAAAGCGGCATTGGAAGCGCTGCAATAAGCTGACAACGCGGCGTCCTCCTTCGGCGTCTTACATCGCCCAAGGAGGACGCCATGGCAATTCAGAAAACGCCCCACACCCAGCCACAGCAGAATGTCGATGTTGCGCAGAGCGAATTGGCTGAAGACCAGGCGATTGAAGACCTTGGCCTGAGCGCCGAGGAAGAGCGGCGTTACGTCACTCGGGAAGCAGGGCAAATGGGAGGAGACCGGGCCCCACTGCACACCGATCAACGGCAGATTGAACGCCACTCCGTTCAGAGTTCACAGGCCCCTGTGGGCAAACTCAATACGCGTACCCCCGAGGGGAAGAACCAGGGGATCACCTCTCACTCCGCAAGTGAGGAGTCGGCGCGCCAACATAAAGTCACCGACAAACGCGAGGATGCCCAGGCGGGCGTCAATCGTTTCCGCAAGAGTGCCTGATATCAACAACCACAAGGAACAAAGGGCCGCTGAGAGGCGGCCCTTTACGTTCTACCGGCCACACGGAATCAACCACACCTCGGCGACCTGACCGCCTCGACCACCTCCGCCAGCTCCGGTAGGCCGGTTCCATGCGAGATCCAGATCTCCGTGTGCTGTTAGCGCCGGGTTGAGATCGTATTCGACAACTTCAGGATTGGTAGCGCGCAAACGATACGGCTGAAGCTCGGTGTCCCCGTTTGCAGTAAGACGCATAGGCAGGTGGTACTCCTCGCCAGCGTAGACGATGCGGAGACGATAGGGGCAGGCTGTCTGCAGATGATCGTAGTGCATCCGCAATGGTGTCTCGTAGAGAGTCTCTGCGTAGCTCAACCACGACAGCTTCCATCCATGCTCCAGAGTCTGGTCGGCGATCCCATCGATCGCGGTCTGGTAGAGCTCAGGGTCTTGTTCCCATCCTTTGCCACGCACCAGATGCGGCTCCGCCGCGGGATTGCCGAGATCATCGTAGAGCGTTCCAACCTGTAGGCTCACGGAGTGGGCGAGTTGGTGCAGACGCTGGATGCGCTCTTCTTCAGATGCCTGCTGCAATGCTTTGCTGATCTCGGACGTAATCCAGACACGGTCGTTGAGCGGTGTATCGGCGCGGTCGAGGTTGGCCCCGCGCTCCCAGTTGGAGGCTTGATAACGGGAGACACTTAGCTGCAGTCCAGCCTCGTGAAAGAGATCGTCCGCGAGTTGAAAGAGCTGCTGGTGCAATTCTGTTTCCGTTGCCGATGGCGAGCTGGACATAAGCACGGTGCGTGCGTGATTGGCGATCTCTTCACTGCGTCCGGAGCCTGTAAGCGCTGCATAGGCTTCCTGTTCCGCAGCAGCCTCCCGCTTACGCTTCTGCTGCACGTATGCATCGTAAACAGCACGATAGAGCAGCGACTTCCAGCGCCATCCACTCTGGGCCGGCTGCGATATATGGCGGAACTCCGCGAGCGTTTTGGGGATATGCGTATTGGTAAGGAGCGGACCGCTCCAATTCCGCTCCAGATCTTCGATAGCAGAGGTAGCCTGTTCTGCCCTCTGCGCACTCCAGGCATGCAGGAAGTAGCGAGCATATTGCGTAAGCGTCTGATGCGCGGAATATGAAGACGACCAACCCCACTGCGCCCACAGGAACTTGTTCACATCATCATTGACTCCCTCGGAGTACAGCATGAACCCGGAGTGCAGCGGAGCGAAGTGACGGTAGATCGCGGCGAAGCCCGCAGGCCGCGGGCAGATAGGTTCACGCCCTTCGGTCAGTGCGAAGATCGGGTCCCACTCCGGCACCGGAAACTGCGCGTGCATCGTATGTGCAATGTCAGGATAGAACTCGAGGGTGATTTCGCGGGGAATGCGCTGACGCTGTATCGGCAGACCATCACGCGACTGCGGTCCGAAGAAAACGCCAGTCAGCCATGATGGCTTCTGCCGCAGCAGGCGATAAAAGGTCTCATAGCGTTGGGCATCGAAACCCTGCCCGGAGATCCAGATAGTGGCGGCCGGATGATAGCGATGAAGGATCTCGGCCTCCCTTTGTACAAGAGGAAAGAGAAGCTCGGGAGGCGTACGGCCAGGATCACCGCCGGGGATGTGGAGCGAATCGACCAGAGGAAGCTGACGCACCAGGGCCTCAAAGTCCTTCAGCTCATCCTCCTGGTCCTGGGTACGGCCGTAGTCTTTTCTGAGCTCCGGATAGTAGAGGTCAAAACGCAGGCCATAGGCGGCACTCATGCGCGAAAGGCCGATCACAGTCTCAAGCGCCGGAGCAGGGTAGAGGGGGCTGGTGGGAGCATCGTCTGAGACCGGAGCGACCACCTGCATGGTGTTCATCCCGAAGACAGCCAGATCGCGCAATTGCCGTTCAAACTGCGGCAGCGTCCAGGCATCGTACGTGTTGTTCTTCATCCGGTAGCCGATCTGGTAGCCGCGTACGGGTTTCTCCGGTGCGGTGAAGAAGGCTTTCGTCGCAAAGAGCGTCGCGGTGTTGTTCGTTGCGAGTTGGCGCAGAAGCCAGCCGATGCCGAAGAGCTCGCCCCGAGCATCATTCCCGGCAATCACCAGAAAAGGAGTATCGTGCCAGCGAAGCGGCGCAATCAGATAGCCTTCCGCAGCCGATGAGGGATGGAGCTGCGAGAGAGTTCCCTGCCATGAGTTCTGCAAATCGGCTGGCAGAAGTGCGGGAACCTGTTGCCGCGTCGCGATGAGGAGTAGCGGGGCGGCCGGGCGTGAAGGCGCTTGCTCAACAAACTTGAGAGGCACGCTGGTGTGTCTGGCGGCCTCCTCATGCAGCATCTCGATGGCCTTCGCCTCGACCGGCGTCTGCGGGCGGGCGAAAACGACAGTGCGGACCTGCGCCCACGCGCAGCCGGCACACACCGAAAGACAGGCGACAAGCAAAGTGATTCGTCTCATGCGCTTTTTGAGTATCCCATGAACAATTGTCGATATAAAAAATGCAAATTGTCGACAAATAATTATTGCTTTGTGACTAAACGGCGAGTTACCGTGCGTCTATGCTGCACAATTCAACGGAAATCGATCACTTTTAGTGTTTATTTCGCTGAGCCGGATGACACCGATCACCGGAATGGAGCGGCTTATCTATGGGGGTCGAATGCAACTACGAAATCGCATAAAGCTGGTGTTCCTCGCGCTGTGCTGCAGCCTGGCCGGCGCTACTGCTCTTGCGCAGTCTTCCTCAGGTTCCATTGGAGGCACGGTGACCGATGCGTCAGGGGCCGTGATTCCGAATGCCTCGGTAACTGCCATCAACCGCGATACCAATGTCGCGACCAAATCGACGACGAATCAGGAAGGTGTTTACTCCATCCGCTTCCTGCAGATCGGTTCGTATCAGGTCGTTGTCGAAGCACAGGGCTTCAATCGCTACCAGGTCGGCCCGTTCACACTGGAGACCAATCAACAACTCAAAGTGGACGGCCGTTTGACCGTCGGAGATACCTTGCAGGTGCAGGTGACGACCGAGGTTCCGCTGCTGAATGCGGAGAACGGAACCGTCAATGCCGTAGTGGACGCCACCACCGTCGACAACATTCCGGTGAACGGACGCAACTTTACCCAGTTGACGCAATTCATGCCCGGTATCGCTTTGACCAACCAGAACCAGTGGAACGGCGCTACCGGCAGCCCGAATAACTCCGGTGTCCGCCAGCAGAGCGTAGCCACGGCGCCGAGCATCAACGGCAACCGTATGATCACGAACAATTACACGCTTGACGGGATTCAGTTCTTCGACAGCGGCGCCAACTTTTCCAACGCCTTCGGCCTGCCTGGCTATAACCCTAGCCCTGACGCCATTCAACAGGTAACGGTAGTCAGCACTAATCCCGCGGCCGAGTTCGGCTTCGGTACTGGCGGCCAGATTCTGACCGTTCTGAAGAGCGGCAGCAACCGCTTCCACGGCAGCGTGTATGACTACCTGCAGAACTGGAACCAGGACGCCAACACCTGGAGCAACAAGCGTGTCACTCCCGGCACCACGCCGACGGCGCGTACCAAGTACACCCAGCAGACCTTCGGTGCCTCTCTTGGCGGACGCATTGTGCGCGACCGGCTGTTCTTCTTCGGCGACTATGCCGGATATCGCAAACCCAGCTCTTCGATTCCGATCTACAGCGTTGCTCCAGCAGCCTTCAGAACCGGTGATTTCTCTTCACTGCTTGGCACGTCCTACGGCCAGCTCTACGACTCGCAGAACAACTACGCTGCATTTACCAACAACAAGCTACCGGTCAATAATCCGGTAGCCGCATATCTCTTTGCTCATCCTGAGTTGTATCCGCTGCCGAACCGCGCCTCCACCGCTCCGGACGGCGTCTATCAGAACTACACCGGAACCGCGATCAAGGCGCTGGACCGCAACGATCAGGGCGATCTGAAGGTCGATTACAAGATCGGCGAGAAGGACGCTGTCTTTGCTCGTGTTTCGTATGGCCGCGCACGTTCGGGAAGTAACAACCAGGGCATGGGCGTAGTGTTTCCGCTGATCTCCGAGTTTCCATTTGCCAGCTATGCGGCTGCTTATACCCACACCTTCTCACCGGCGATTGTGAATGAGTTCCGCGGCGGTTTCACGCGGATGGCCTACAACAGCTACAACATCGACTACACCGGCGTCTTCGGCACCAAAGGCGACAGCCTTGTCGGCATTGCGACCTCGTTCGTGCAGACGATCCCCGGCTTCACACAACAGTCGTTCACCGGAACACAGTCGGCATCGAGCCCGACGACCTCGCTGGGCACAACCGGCAGCGGACGCCTGGCGCTGAACAACAACTTCGAATACGACGACACACTCTCCATCCAGCACGGCAGGCATCTGTTCAAGGCTGGCCTGCAGTGGGTGTGGTACCAGAACAACTTCCAGGCGAACCCCGCGGGAGCGCTGGGCAACTTTAACTACAACGGTCTCTACACAGGCAATCCGCGCATCGGCAAACCGAATGGCTATGACTACGCTGATTTCGTGCTTGGCTACAGCTCAGGATCGTCCATCAGCGTCGGCACCCTTGGACGCCGCGGCGGACGCCAGTGGCGCTCTGCCTACTTCTTCCAGGATGACTGGCGCATCACTGACAAATTGACCTTGAACCTGGGTCTGCGCTATGAGTACGACACCCCATTCCACGAAGTGCAGAACCGTATGGCTAAGGTCGATATCGCCACCGGCCAGCTTCGTCTCGCGGGACAGAACGGAAATAACCGCGCTCTATACAACCCGTTCTACGGCCAGTTCGATCCGCGCTTCGGCTTCGCCTGGCAGCTTAACAACCGTACGGTGCTTCGCGGCGGATTTGCAAGCACCACCTTCATGGACTTCAACCAGTTCGTGAGCCACCTCACCAATCGCCCCTATGTGAACACTGCGGCCGCAACGGCAACCGTGCCAACGACCACCTCGGGTGGCACTGTCGTCAATCCCGCGAGCGGCTTCGCCAATGCCTCGGCAGTCAACACAGCTACCAACTACACCACCTGGCGTGACGACCTGCGGCCCTCATTCGTGCCGTCCTTCGATCTCGCCATGGAGTACCAGATCAGCAACACGCAGACCGTGATGGTTGCCTACGTCGGCAATATCGGAAACCGCCTGCTGAACCTGCGCAACATCAACCAGTTGAAGCAGACCAACACGGGTACGACGACAGAAGTAGCTCCGTACTTCTCGCTGGCAGGACAGACGGGAACCGTTACTCTGTTCGATCACGAAGGTATGCAGAACTACAACGCCGCCGAGGCGATCTATCGTAAGCGCGCCAGCCGCGGCGTTACCTTCACCCTGAACTACACCTACTCGAAGAACCTGACGAATGCACAGGGTTATGCCGCACCGTCGAATATCTCCGGCGGCGCCAACTATCCGCAGAATGCCTATGATCTGCGTGCTGAATACGGCCCGGCGGGATTCGACATCCGCAACAACCTGACCTCGACCTGGGTCGTCGAAATGCCCTTCGGCCGTGGACAACACTTCGGCCGCAACATGAACCGCATGCTGGATCTCGCGGTTGGTGGATGGAAGGTTGCGGGCAATGCAACGCTGTACTCGGGTTTCCCGATCACGGTTCAGGCAAACAATATGGCGGGCACGAACCAGTCGACCGGACGCGCCAACCACTACCGCGCATTGAAGCGGACGAATGCCCGCTTCCTCCCGCCGAACACCGGCGCCGGTTTCTATGGCTGGTGGGGTAATGATCCGTCGGCAACGCCCTGCACCACCCCGGGTGTTGATAACGGTGTCTGCGCGTATGGTGTTCCTGCACTGGGAACCTACGGCAACGCGGGTATCGGATCGGAGCGCTCGCCCGGCTTCCGCGGAATCGATGCGGCGGGATTCAAGACCTTCCCGATCTACGAGACACATGAGCTGCAGTTCCGTGTCGACGCATATAACGTCGGCAATATCTCCAGCTACAACAACCCGGGCCGCAGTGCTTCGTCACCGGCATCGTTCGGTTTCATCCAGAGCACCCGGTCGCAGCAGCGGCAGATTCAATTCGCATTGAAATACCGCTTCTAAAACAGAGGTGGTCTCCTGACGGCGGCTGCTTTCGCAGCCGCCATTTTTTGTTCTATTTGACCTCGGTCGCGGTCAGCTCCAGTTGCATCGTGCGCTTGGAAGCGACATCGTCAGACGAGAAGAGTGTGATGGGCTTGCCAAGGGGAGCAAAGATTGGAGAGCTCCAGGAATTCTGCCGGACTACTCTGGGGAAAACGCTGTTTTCAGCGTTCGCGCTGG
This sequence comes from Terriglobus albidus, assembly GCF_025685425.1. Lineage (GTDB taxonomy): Bacteria > Acidobacteriota > Terriglobia > Terriglobales > Acidobacteriaceae > Terriglobus > Terriglobus albidus. Next base: position 165,998 of record NZ_JAGTAS010000050.1, on the reverse strand, counting down.
AATCGATGCTTGTGAATTCAGCCTTGATGAAACAGTAAAGTTTTCCATCTTCCACGCGGTCTCCCCGGATATCGATATTCACGCCGACGTCGATGTACGTGATCTGCGTTGTGGCTGGCTTCGCCGTCTCATAACTGAAGGGAATCGGCACCTTACTGCCGGTGCGGATCGATGAAGTTCCCGCGGTCTCCTTCGGACCGCCAGCCAGATACGTCGAGTACTCACGGCTGTTGATCACCTTTCCACCCTCGAGCTCCTTCACGACAAACTTCAAGAGATGGCGCGTCGCTGGCCCGGCTGGAGCTGTGTCCTTGGCCGCTGCCTCCTGAGCAGACGCGGCACAGCATAGGGTAAGAACTGCAGCAAGAAACAAGGTGCATCGTTTCAGTCGGCGAATCATCGGGTCTCCTCAGATAGTGGTGCAATGTGAATTTCAGCAATCTCGATCGGCTCTTCCTGCCGTTGCTTGAGATCGGCTGCGGCTTGGGCTACACGCGGATCTGACAAAGCGACGGCAGCACGACGTTCCGCGCCTTCTACAGGCGAGGGAAAGACATCGAGCTTGGGAAGCTTCTCATCAGTGGCGCTGGCGATAACTGGGCCTGGCTCGGGACGGTCTTTCCTGACATGGCGGGAAAGCGCGGATGGCGACGGCAACGGCTTCATCGGCAAAGGCACAGGAGTGCCTGCTATTGGCGATTGCACAATTGCAATCGCCGGCTTTTGCTCCAGCGGCTTCGGCGATCGCATCGTCCAGGTCACAACACCCGCGGCACAGGCCGCGGTTGCTCCAACTAGCCACACCCACATAGTCCGGCGGTTCCGCTGCGAGGCAACACGATGCAGGATGCGTTCTTCGAATCCGTGAAGAGGCTCGATGTTCGCTTCACAGTGAAGCAGATCGTCCAGATCTTCCATCACGCCCTTCTCCTTTCCAATCGCTTCCGAAGCTCTTCCCTGGCCCGCTGCGCGCGCGTTCTCACGGTGCCTTCGGGAATGCCGAGCATCCCGGCGACCTCGCGTGAAGTCAGCCCCTCAATCGCCGTCAGCAATAGAGGCTGCCGCAGCTCTTCCGGCAAGCCATCGATCAGGCGATGAAGCCGTCGCTGTTCACTCCATCCGGCGGCGAGCTCCTCCTGAGATACCGTTCCTGCGGGGAAATCCTCATGCTCGGCAAAAGCCCGCGTATCTTTGCGCGGCAGACGGTCGAGCGCCGATCGATACGCAGCCCGAGCCAGATACGCACGTGCATCCTGCGGATTGGGGCGAGTTCGATAGGCCTTAAGAAAGACATCCTGCACCGCGTCTTCCGCATCCTGCTGATTTCTCACCACCGCATAGGCGACGCGATACAGCAATCGCGCATGTTCCTGGACAAGCCCGGCGAAGACTGCATCCCACTCGTTCTTGCGCACCAGGACCAAGTCTTCCATAAGTTCGCGACGCATTCCGAGTTGCAGGGCGGGCGAACCCATTCGTTGTCCTTTCTACATTCATAGACCGTGAAGGCAGAAGAAGTGTTCGGATTAAAGCATTTTCTCTGTCGCTGGGTATCCCGGAAGGGGCGCGCAGCGGCGTTTTCATTGGGAAGCCTACACACCTACAGGGAAAATGCTCTATTTTCACCAACGCAAACAGAAAGGCCGCCCTGCCGGGCGGCCTTCGTGTCTTACCTGTGCGGAAAGGCTTACTCAGCCTCAACCGTCTCCGGCTCTTCCGCGGGAGCGGCGCTGGAGATAACATCTTCCGGCTTGTCGCTCTTGATGACGACCTTGACGTGGGCCGAAACCTCACGGTGCAGCTTGATCGGCACGTGGAACTCACCGATGGTCTTCAGCGGCTCGTCCAGAGCGATCTTGCGGCGATCAACGGTGAAGCCCTGCGCTTCGAGAGCGTGTGCAATGTCAGAGGAGGTAACCGAACCAAAGAGGTGGTCGCCCTCGCCAACCTTGCGCTCGAAGACGAGCTCCGCATTGTTGAGGCTGGTGGCCTGTGTCTCGGCATCGCCCTTCTCACGCGCAGACTTGCGCAGAGCGGAGCCCTTCATCTGCTCGATGACGGCCTTGTTGGCCGCGGTCGCCTCGATAGCGAGTTTCTGCGGCAGCAGGTAGTTGCGGCCATAGCCGTCGGCAACCTTCACGACGTCGCCACGGTGGCCGAGCTTGAGGATATCTTCCTTCAGAATGACTTCCATGTGAATCTCTCCTGATCTCTTTGCTTAGTAGCGAGCCGCGAACGGCAGCAGGGCGATGTTACGGGCCTGCTTGATAGCCGCGCTGAGCTTGCGCTGGTGAGTGGTGCACACGCCCGTCAGGCGGCGGGGAACAATCTTTCCGCGCTCGGCGACAAAGCCCTGCAGCAGACGCACATCGCGGTAGCTGATGGCGTCAATCTTCTCGGTGCAGAACTTGCAGACCTTCTTGCGGCGGAAGAACTTGCGGCCGCCAGGGCCACCCGGTCCGCCAGGACCGGCGCCAGGGCCGCCAGGACGTGGGCCACGAGGGCCGGAGGGACGCTCGGAGGGGCGTTCTGAGGAAGCTGCTGCTTGTGTTGTCGTAATCTCGTCAGCCATTGCTGATTATCCTTTCGATGGTTGTGGCGGCTTGTCGCCCCAGGCCTGCGAGGAGGCCTCCGGACCGGCTATGCCGGGAAGCGATCAGAACCGCATTCTTCGTCGTTCGTACGCAAAAAATCTGGCTTAGGCGGTAGCTGCCTCAGGCTCTGCAGCGGTGACGGCAGCAGCCGGGGCCGGAGCCTCAGGGCTCTGCGCCGAGCGCTTAACCTTGGTGTCGCGGATCGCCTTGATCTTGGCGAGGCGCTTGTCTTCCTCGTCCGTGCGGACGGTGATGAACTTGATGACCTGCTCCGTAACGCGGAGACGGCGCTCCAGCTCGGCAATCAGCTTTCCGTCGGCGGCGACATTCATCAGAATGTACTGGCCGTCCTGGAACTTGCGGACAACGTAGGCCAAACGGCGGCGGCCCATCTTCTCTACCGACTTCACCTCGCCACCGTTGCTGGTGACGGTGCCGGAGAAGCCTTCGATCAGCTTGTCCAGGTCCTCTTCCTGTACGTCAGGACGGACGATAAACATGACTTCATAAGTGCGATTCATTCAGTTCTTCTTTCTGCCCGGTTTTGCCGGGCACCGCCGTTTCAGGCGGTATGGAAGTTAGGTACTTTCGTTTACTGCCAGACCGCGTTGCCGCTGTCTGTCTTACTTGGGTACTGCATTGAACTTGCTCATCGCGGGGCCGACACCTTCCGTCAGTACCGCCTCGACCGCCAATTTCACACGATCGAGTACTTCATCCAGCACGGTGAGCTCGGCCTTTTTCATGGGCGCGAGCAGGTAATTCGAACCACCGGCCCTGATCTCGCGGCCGTCGGCGGCAGGCGGTTTGCCTACCCCGATCCGGATACGGATCCAATCTTCTGTCCCGAGCACGCCAGTGATGGACTTCACACCGTTGTGTCCGTTGGCGCTGCCCCGTTCGCGAATGCGGATGGTGCCCAGCGGAAGCGCCAGCTCGTCATACAGCACAATCACGTCCTTCGACGGATCGATACCGAGCTCCTGAACCAGAGCAGCCACGGAAAACCCGCTCAGGTTCATAAAGGTCTCAGGCTTCGCCAGCAGAACTTCCTGCCCTGCCAGAATCGCCTTGCCGGTGAGCGCCTTTCCCCTCCGGTTGGCCACCACCGCTCCCGCGTCTTCCGCGATGCGGTCAATGGCCAGAAACCCCGCATTATGCGGCGTGAACTGATACTCGATTCCTGGATTTCCAAGTCCGACAATCAGCTTCACGTCCCAAATCCCTTACAGAACCCACGCCGGCTGCCGGGCGATACGCTCCGGCAGCCGACGTCAGGCAGTTACTTCTTGGCAGCGTCGGCTGCGGGAGCAGCTTCCTTGCCCTTCTTAGCCACTTCCGGTTCGGCAGCGGCAACTGCCTCGACCGGAGCCTCTTCCTTCACGATGGTGACGTGAGCCACAACCGCACCCTCGTCCTCGATGAACTTGAACTTGCCGCCGTGCGGAAGGTCAGAGACGTGGATCGCCTGATGCAGACCGAGGTTGGTGACGTCGACATCGATGTGCGACGGGATATCGCCCGGCAAGCACTCGATTTCGACCTCGCGCAGTACCTGATCCAGAATGCCGCCCTGGTTCTTCACGCCGGTCGCCGTACCGATCAACATGACCGGGACGCTGACGCGCATGGCCTTATCCATCGCGATACGCTTCAGGTCGATGTGCAGCAGCTTGCCCTTGATGGGCTCGTACTGCCAGTCGACGATCATGGCCTTGATAGGAGCAGCCGAACCAACGGAAAGGTCGAAGATCGTGTTATGACCCGACTCCGAGTGCAGAATGCGGGTGATCACCTTGGGATCGAGGACGATCGCCTGCGACTCCTGTCCGGCGCCGTACACCACAGCCGGAATCTGACCGGCAGCGCGTACGCGGCGAGCCGCATTCTTGTTGAACTTCCCTTCGCGAAGGGAGGCGAGAACTGCTTCTGACATGATGTTTTCCTTTCGGGCACGTTCGGCTTGCTACTTTCAGCGCGCTGACCGCTCCCTTTGCGGCTCATCGCCGCGGTTAAGTTGAACTGCAACTACAAACTGCTAAGAGAACAGCGAACTGACGCTGGTCTCCATGTGAATACTCTCGATGGCGCGTCCCAGCAGACCGGCGATCGAAAGAACCTTGATCTTATCTCCCAGCTTTTGAGCAGCCTCATTCAGCGGGATAGTATTGGTGACCACCACCTGCTTCAGGCGGCTGGCCGCGATACGTTCGGAAGCCGGGCCGGAGAGCACAGCGTGCGAAGCGCAGGCATAGACCTCGGCAGCTCCCTGCTCCAGCAGAGCTTCGGCCGTCTTCACCAGCGTTCCGGCGGTGTCGATAATGTCGTCGAGCACCAGGCAGGTACGGCCCTTCACATCGCCGATCACATTCATCACTTCGGTGACATTGATATCGGTACGACGCTTGTCGACGATAGCCAGCGGAGCGTTGATCTTCTGCGCGAAGAAACGGGCGCGCTCCACGCCGCCCGCATCGGGCGAAACCACTGTCAGGTTCGGCAGGTTCATCTCGCGGAAGTGCGAGACCAGCACCGGCGAAGCGAACAGGTGATCGACCGGAATATTGAAGAAGCCCTGAATCTGCGCCGCATGCAGATCGACCAGCAGAGCACGATTCGCTCCAGCAGTCTGCAGCAGATCGGCAACCAGCTTGGAGCTGATGGCCACACGCGGACGATCTTTGCGGTCCTGCCGGGCATAACCGTAGTACGGAATCACCACGGTGATCCGGCCGGCAGACGCGCGCTTCAGAGCATCGATCATAATGAGCAGTTCGACCAGGTGCTGATCGACAGGAAAACTGGTGGGCTGAACCAGGAAGACATCGGCGCCGCGCACATTCTCAAGAAGCTGGAAGTGAATCTCGCCATCCGAGAAACGCTGCAAACGCGTCTCCCCCATGGCGACTCCCAGGAACTTGCATACCTCTTCACACAACGGTTTGTTGGCGGAGCCACAGAAAATCTTGAACCGCTTGTCGTCGGCGATGCGGGAGGCCCGCTTACGCTCCGCGGGTTTTACCGCGGGGGATGGCATGCTGTTCAGTTCGCTCTGCGAGAGGGTGGCGTCGGTCATGCTTCGTGGCTTCCTTCCGGGCAGGTTTGCCCTTTGAGGTGCTGCGTCCGTCCGATCTGGTCATACAGCGAGCCATGTTCGGCACACTGCGCTTCCCGCATGCCCGTTGGCATACGGCATAGATTGGCTGGGCGACTAGGATTCGAACCTAGACAAAGTGCTCCAAAGGCACTTGACCTACCATTAGTCGATCGCCCATCTACTGCGGCCTATACAAATATCGTGGCCCAGTACTCGCTCCGAGGCAAGGTGCGTGTTTGTCGCGCCTCACATCCAAGCGAACGAACTCTCTGCTGTGCAGCTTGCGCAGCCTCTTCTGTACGGTACAAACCAAACAGAGAAGAACCGGAGCCGGACAGGGCCGCGTACAAAGAACCTTCTTCTAACGCAGATTTGAGCGCACGCAGCGATGGCTGCTGGGGAAAGACGACCGTTTCAAAGTCGTTCTCAAGCCCGGTGCGGACAAGCGCGAGAAGAGGTTCCTCGGCCAGGTCTCCAGCCTTGCCGGAGACACCAGGTTGGCCGGCGAATGCCATGGCAACACGCCGACGAAACTCCCCTAGTCTATCGTTTTCAGCACTTTGGGTCAATCGTGCATCCCAGTCGCGGAAGGCCTGCGGCGTCGAAACGCCCACCCCGGGGAATGCCGTAACTATATGAAAGGAAGGCAGATCCGGCAGGGGAAAGGTTTCTTCGCCGCGTTCGATACCAAGCATCGTCCCGCCGACAAAGAACATCGGGACATCGGAACCGACCTTGCCTGCCAAAGCCAGACGGTCATTGGCGGGGAGCTGACGGCCAAGCTCGGCTTCCAGAGCCAGGATCGCGGCGGCGGCATTTGCCGATCCGGCTCCGATCCCTCCCTGCACCGGCAGGCGCTTGTTGATCGTGATCTCCACCACGGCTTTGATCTCCAGAGCATCCAGCGCCATGGCCACTGCCTTATACGCCGTGTTGCGTTCGTCGCAGGGAACGCCAGGATGCTGGCAGCGGAGAGTGATGTGGGTCTCGCCGGCGACATTTGCCGTGACTGTCACCAGATCATGGAGCTCGATGGTCTGGTAGATGGTCGCCAGGTGGTGGTAGCCATCCGGACGGGGCGGGCCGATATGCAGGCCGAGATTGATCTTCGAATAGGAACGAACTGTGGTCATGCCCGGGTTTGATTGTACGTGGCGGCAAATGCTGCGAGGGAAGGATTGCGCCTTCCCTCGCCCGCTCTCTGTAACTTACTGCGGATAGACACTTACCTCGCGCAGATTGATCTCCACACCCGGAATGCTGCGTAGGTTTACGCGTAGATAGCGTGCGGATACAGGCTTGAAGAGGAAGGTGCGTACGGAGCCGGGAAGCCCGACGCTATGGATGTCGGAGAAGTTCACTCCGTCGTCCGAAGATTGGAGCCTGACAGGCTGCAAAAATCCCAGCAGTGTCGACGGCTTCACAACAACCCGCTGGAAGCTGATAGAGCTGCCAAGGTCCACCGTCAGCCACTCCTCCGAGCTGCCACCCGACTTCCAGCCGGTGAAGGCCAGGCCATCGACCGCATTTGCCGGGTCAGAGCCCGTTGCCGTCGATGAGACCGTTACCGGCCGGCTGAGCGCCAGGTCGATTGCGGACATCGGATTGAAGAAGTCCGGTGGCGCCGCACCATTGGTGTTCTGCTGGCTGAGGTTGTTCTTGTTACCCGAAAGAACTGTCTGCGAAAGATAGTTCTCGACGCTTCGCGGAAACTGTGTGTCGAAGAGAATGGCATTTCCACCGTTGTTGGTGGCGACGTTGTTGAAGAAGAAGGTGTGCGCCGACTCCGCAACTCCTCCAGCCGCGGTCGCGATAGAGCCAATGCGCAGACCATTGCTGACCACATCGTTCACATTGCTGAAGGCAACATTTCCATCCGTTACTGCGCGGGTTGAGCTAGAGGTGGCATTGTTGTAGACCCCGATGCCGTGACCGGTCGGCGAGGCATAGTCGCGGGTTGTGGTGTAGTTGCCGTAGATCTTATTGAACGAGTCAGACTGCTCGATAAAGACGCCATAGCGCACGTTATCGATGTTGCTGTTATCGATCGCGAAGCTGTTGGAGGTGGCGGCGTCCAGATCGACCCCGTCCATATTGCAGTTGCTCACCTTGTTTTCCATCACCACGTAATGGGCATTCGAATGTTCGGTCCAGATGCAACGTCCACCGCTCATGTTGACCGTGTTGCGATAGAGGATGTTGTACCCGCCTCCACGCTGCAACTGGATCATGCCGCCACTGGTGCGCACCGTCGGGATACCGCCATTGATTACCGTTACGTGATCGATGTTTGCATTCGTCGTTGAGGGGAAGAGGATTCCAGTGATCTTCCCCTGGCCATGGAGGTCAATCGTGCCCCCGGAGATAGAGACAAACGATGCGGGATTCGTGGCCGTAATGACCTGAGCGGGTTTCGAGGTCACATTGATGGTGCCGTTAAGCACCACAGCAGTATTCGAGCTGAGCGTGAGAGGGGAGGTCCCATCCATAGTGAACGTTCCATTCATGTGCAGGACGATATAGCTTCCCGGATTGGCCGCCAGCGCCGCGTTGTAGGCCGCCTGCACATCGTTGAGATTGCCGCCATTGACCGTAATATCGGCGCGGCCAACACCATGAAGGATCGGATCGTTGTGCTGGTTATCGATCGTAGGCGGATAGAAATAAGTACTCGCCGGTGCGTTCAGCGGAGCTCCATGAGCAACAACATAGTTTGCCGAGGAGCGGTCGGTGAGATCGTTCTGGTTGGCAAGTACGTTATCAAAGATGAAGTTGCCGGTACCGTCAAAGTCGATGCCGCTGACGCCATTATGACGAATCACATTCCGCATAATCGAGGTCACGGAGCTGAGGGATGCGAGCTGAACGCCTATCTGACTGTTATCGCTGAGATCGTTATCCGAGATGAGGTTGTTGTTGGCGTCGGCAAAGACACCGATCCTGTTTCCGCTGATCTCGTTGTTCGTCACGGAAGAGTGAGCGCCACTCAACTGCACGCCGGTTCCCCTGTTGGAGTGAACGAAGTTATCCAGCAGCAGCGTCTGGGTAATGTTTTCGACCGTGAGGCCATTTGCTGCTGATCCAGCGATATCACAGCGTGTAATGGCCGAACCGCTATCAAAGACCGTATTGCCATTGCCGGAGAGCACAATGGCATCACGGCCGGTGTTGCGGATGGTGACGGAGTCGATATTGATCTTGGTGGAAGTTTCAGCGTCAATGCCGGAGAGATTGGCGAAGTTCCCTTCGAGCACGCCGCCTGCAATCGCAACCTTGCTCTGACCGGAGATGGAGATCAGGCTGCCTGCCGTCGCATTGGGAAATGCAGCAATCGTGCCATAGAGAACCAGAGAAGTCTTTGATGGCAAAACCAATGGAGCGGAGTGCACCCAGTACGTTCCGGTAAGCGTCAGCACAATAGGCGAATCAGGATTGGCGGTTCGCGCAGCATCGAGCTGGGTTTGCACCGTTGCCAGCGGCACGGTGCCGAACTGAAGCTGTACTGCGGTCTCCGATGGATCGAGCACATAGCTCGAAGGGGGAGGAAGATAGAGGCCGGGATGACGTGGCCCCTGCGCAAGCATCAATGCTGGGGAAAACAAAAGAACGGCCAGGGCTTTCAGTCCAGTTTTAGCCCTGTGTATCGAACGAAACGACGATGGGGTTTGCATGCATGTCTCCGTTTGAGGTGTAACCGGGGAGGGAGAGAAACATTGCTGGTGCAAAAATGTACACGTATACATTTGCGCAAATATGCGCAATATCTTAGCCGTTCTCTGATGTGTGTCTCTTGAGCATGAGATCGGTCGCCAGCCACTCTATACATGCATGGAGAGAGCATGCAAGTTAATTTTTCACTGGCTGAAATGACTATTCATTGGCGAGATGCTACCTTTTTTTGTCATTTCGCCGCGTAGCGGAGAAATCTGCTTCTCTACCGATACCTTTCGGTTATCCCAGCGCTCTTAAATTCGTGGCCGCCTTACCCACCTTAGCGTTGCGAGGGTGGGTAAGGCGGGCTGGGAGAAATCGATAGAAAAGCAGCAGATTTCTCCGCTACACTTCACCCTGCCAGCTTTGCTGGCAGGGGAATCCGGGCGCTGCGAAATGACAAAAAAGGGCTCCACTTACGTGGAGCCCAACTTTGATTCACGTGGGCACCGCCCAGAGAAACCTACTTCAGGTTCTTGTTCTTCCCCACACTCAACAGATTCGCCATAATGCGGAAGCTACCCGGCACGCCGTCCGGCATCTGCCGGAAGAATGCATACGCCATATAGACATACACACCCTTGCCATACCGCGCATAAATCAAACCGCCCTTCTGCGGATCCATCTGCGTGTCATGCATCTCGGTCGGCGCAGTGTACTTCGCATCCCAGCTCTGCAGGAAACCGTGGCCGCGCTCTTCCACCCAGCCATCGAAGTCAGCAGTCGTGATCTTGTTCGGCCAGCTCAGGACAGGATCTTTGTCGTCGAGGATCGTCACCTTGCAATCCTCTTCCACGACGCGCTCCCCTTCCCCGCCCAGCGTAATGGGGTACGGGCCAAAGTTATGGTCGAACTCGTTGCTCTGGTACTGCGAGATCAACACGCCACCCTGCTGTACATAATCGAGCAGACGATTGTTGAAGGTGCGCAGCTCGGGACGAGCCGCATAAGAACGGATGCCCAGCAGAATGACGTCGTAGACCGAGAGATCGGCCTTGGCAATGTCCTGCGGAGAAAGGAACGTGGGATGGATGCCCAAGTCCGCCAATGTCTGCGGCACCTCATCGCCAGTACCCGTCACATAAGCCACCTTGAGACCTGGCACGATCTTCACATCCGTGCCTGTCGTGCGATACGCCGCATCCCTATACGACGGATAGGGGCGAAGCCCCGTATATCCCGTCGTGACGTAGCCATTCTCATATTGTTTGCCGTTATAGGTAGCGACTGCCGTAAGCGTGTACGCCTTTGGCTCAACCGACTTCGGTGTGACCTGGAAACTGATACTCTGCTCATCGCCGTCGCGCATGGTGCTGAACGTAGCCTTCGCCGGAGATGAGATCCAGCCTGCGGGCAGGTTGAGCGCGAGTTCGCCCTTCGCCGGTCCCTTCCCGTTCGAGCGCACGTTCACGTTCAACGTAAAGCTCGTCGCCGTCATGGGGACGATACCCGCATATGGTGAGACCGTAACCGAGATCGCGGGAGCAATCAGCAACGGCTCATAAACAATGCCATAGCCGAGATACCGATGCTGTGTCTGTACCGTCGCGGTGACTGGAAACGTAACGCCGTCATACTGCACATGAATCACGGCGCTGAGCGGGTACGGCTCAATCGGCATACCGAGTGCGGCTGGATTATTCACGTCATAGACCGCCTGTTCCAGGCTGCTGCGCGAAAAGTATGGCTTGGTATATGGCTGCGTCTCCGGCACCTGAATACTGACAGGACGGTCGATCACCTTACCCCCGCTGAGCTTCTCCAGATCGGCAGCGCCGGCGCCAATCTCCTGCACCATCTTGCCGTCATAGAGGTTGAGCGGAGCAACATGTACCGCCACCTCCTGCGAACCCATGTTGGCGACATGCAGATTCACCTCGACCGTCTGGCCGGGAATAGCGGTCTGAGAGAAGTCCGTCGGACGCACAGGTCCCCCCGGGCCTCCAGGACCAGTTGCCGGCGGGCGGCCGGTGAAGGCCGTAAGCGAGATACCGAGGGCGGCAGCCAGCGTGGTCTGAAACTGCTGCTGCTTCACCCGCAGTTCGTGCTTCATGTTGTACGCCGCTTCCTCCGGAAGCTTGGCCGCGTCGAGATCGGCAAGCAGCTTATTCGTCTGCTGCAGCCCCTTGGCGAGCATGGGCGCAACCTTACCCGGATCGGCCGGATCGAAGTGCGTCTCCGCATCCCCAACCGTCGTGGCAAGGCGGATCAGTTGCTGCTGCCAGGGGCTGCGCTCCGCTGCCGGAAGATAATCGGCAATCGCCGGCAGGGTCGTGTCGATACCTTCGAAGAAGTCACTCTCCTTCTCCGGGATTGTCGCCGTTGCCCGTGTAGCCCACAGATGATAGGCCGAGTTCTGCGGGGCGGGCAGAGCGGGGCCGATACCGCCGTTCTGCGAGCGCTGCTGCGCCAATCCCTCACGGGCGATCGCCGAGTAGTTGTTGGCCAGTACATAACTGTAGTCGCCCACAGGCACCTGCACCGTTGTCGGAGGCAGTGTCTTGATATCCGTGTTGTTGACGTAATTATGGAAGACCACCGGTTCCCAGCGCGTGGTGGCGTAGTCGAAGATACCTTTCTCGGTCACGCGGGCAAACGGCACGCGCGCATAAACCTTCTGCACCTTCCAAGGCAGGAGGCCTTCCTTGATCTGCTCCGGGAACATGTTGGGATCGGCGGCGGCGTTGAAGACCTCCTGCGCCATCTCGCCGGAGACCTGGTGCTGTCCATGTCCGTCGGCGAAGTTGCCATTGAAGCTCGATGTCACCACCATGGGCCGCAGGATACGCACGATGCGGACTGCATCGCGCAGCACCGTCTCATGACCCCACTGCTTGTGCGCCTCCTCCAGCGTCTTCGAGAAGCCATAGTCGGCGAAGCGCCCGAAATAGAGATGAATGCCCTCGTAGCCGGTGCTGGCCAGAAGCTCCTGCGTACGGACGAGACCGAGCTGATCCCAGTAGTCGCCCGACATCACATTCTGGCCACCCTCGCCGCGCGTCAGCACGAAGAGCGAGGCATCGACTCCCTTGCCGCGCGCTTCGTAGGCCATCATGGCGCCGTCCTCGTCATCGGGATGGGCGTTGATGGTCAGCAGGCTGGCGCGGGTTCTGAGCTTCTGCAGGCCCTGCCAGACAGCAGCCGAGCCGCGGTCGTACGGCAACGGTATCGCCGAGGCCGGAGGCAGCGGAGTGCCAGCCAGAGGCGGTGGCGGCGCACTCTGCGCCACCAGGGCGGCGGTGAGAAGCAAAGACAAAGCAGGGTGCAGCAGGGCGTTCCGTCGCATCAGGAATGAAGGCCTTTCAGATAGACGCTTTACCTGAAAGTCTCACCGAGCGGACCCATCAAACGCAACCCTCGATTCAAGATCCAGGCCTGCTTTTCAAGCGCTGAAGGCCGGGTCCCCCAATGAACTTGTTCATCGGGGTGGAAAGGCGCGTTCCATATCAGCCTGGGCACCCCCCGGTCTCGAGTACCTAGGGCGTATCGACAAATTCATTTGATCTGATACAGCATGACTGAAGCTGGTGGGAGCAGCCGGGCTTCAGCCCGCTGAGAAAGGCATAAAAGTAGACAGGCTTTAGCCTTGGGCCTCCTCTGTCTGTGAGGAAAAGCCCAAAGCTAAAGCCCATTTCTATATTGAGCCGATAGACCGTGGGCTGAAAGCCCACGGCTCCCACCGGTTCGAGCACGGCTCGAATATCCCACTCACGCTCCGCGTGAATGGGGCACGGGCATTAACCGCTAAAAGCGATCCCTCAATACTGACCCCACAATCGCTCCTATCGCACCGGCTTCGCCGCTCTCGCGCACTCGTTCCACGGTGATGTACTCCTGCAGCGCATGTGCCAGGCGTGGAAGCGGCAGCGTCTGCAGCCATACACGTCCGGGACCGGTGAGCTGGGCCAGGAAGATGCCGTCACCGCCAAAGAGCATGTTTTTGATGCCCGGGACCGTGGTGATCTGGAAGTTCACATTTGCGTGGAAGGCCCCGACGTGACCGGGATGAACGCGCAGGATCTCTCCCGGCTGAAGGTCTTTGATCACGAGCTCGCCCGAAAGCTCCAACCAGGCCGTGCCTTGGCCACTCACGCGCTGCAGAATGAAGCCGCTGCCACCAAAGATGCCCGCTCCAAGTGACTGCTGGAAGCCGACGCCGAGCTGTATCTGCGAGGTCGCGCAGAGGAAGCCGTGGCGATGAATAAGATATTCGTGACCGGGAGAGACCTCCACCGGAACGATGTGTCCCGGGACCTTGGTCGCAAAGGCGACCTCGCCCGGATAGTTAAAGGCCCGGTACTCGGTCATAAAGAGCGAGCCACCGCCGGCCATACGCTTGATCGCACCGAAGAAACCGCCTCCGCCCCCGAACTGCGTGTGAGTCTGCATCTGGATGCTTTGCGACATCCAGGAGAGTTCTCCAGCTTCAGAGATGATGGTCTCGCCGGGCTCGAGCAGAAACTCGAGAACGGGCATGGTGGTTCCGGTAATACGGCTTTGCATGGCGATGGGTCGCTCCTTCGAGTGGATTCTACGCTGCAGGCTTGAAGCCGGTTCCCCAAACCCGATTTCCATAAGATATTGGTGCCATGCCGGAGCTGCCTGATATCGCCGCCTATCTCCATGCCCTCGCACCCCGGGTCGTTGGCAAGCGCCTGCTGCAGGTCCGGATCCAGGGACCATCGCTTCTGCGGACAGCCGATCCACCCATCTATAAAACTGAGGGCAAGACCGTCCTCGCACTGCGGCGTGTGGGTAAACGCATCGTCTTCGTTCTGGGGGACGATCTCTTCCTGGTGCTGCACCTGATGATCGCCGGCCGGCTGCACTGGAAGCCCGCAGGCGCCAAACTCGGCGGCAGGATCAACTTGGCAGCCTTCGACTTCGAGGATGGAACACTCCTATTAACGGAAGCCGGAACCAAACGGCGAGCCTCACTGCACCTGGTACGGGGCGAGGCTGCCCTGATAGAGATGGATCCCGGGGGCATCGATGTAATGAACGCAACACCGGAGCAGTTCCGCACCGCACTGAGCGTTGAGAACCGGACGCTGAAACGCGCCTTGACCGATCCGCGTATCGTTAGCGGCATCGGCAATGCTTACTCCGACGAGATTCTGTGGACGGCCCGGCTCTCACCCATCCTTCAAACGGGCAAGCTGAGCGACGACGAGTGGCAGCGGCTCTATGAAGCAACACGCACGGCGCTTCAGCAATGGATCGACCGGCTGCAGGCAGAGGCAGAGGAGAAGTTTCCGGAGAAGGTCACCGCTTTTCGGCCGGAGATGGCCGTGCATGGACGCTTCGGTAAACCCTGCCCGCGGTGCGGGTCGCCGGTGCAGCGCATCCGCTATGCGGATAACGAGACCAACTACTGCGCCACCTGTCAGACTGAGGGCCGGGTGCTGGCCGACCGCAGCCTCTCCCGCCTGCTCGGCAAAGACTGGCCGCGTACCCTGGATGAGCTGGACGCATTGAAGCGAAGGTAACTCCCGGAAAATTTTGCTCTTGCACCTAACCGTGCGGCGGCCGAGCTGTCCAAGGAAACACATCGAGGAAATTTCATGAACCGTCTTCCTGCTCTCCTTCTCTGTACGGTTACGTGCTTCGCTGCGGCCCAGCAGGCCGTCAAGCCAGAGCCTGCCTTTGAAGTCGCCACCATCAAACCCAGCGATCCGGCAGAACGGCGCATCATGATGCAGCTGGGCGATGGAGGGCTGCATGCAAAGAACATGCCCCTGGTGGAGCTCATCAACTTCGCCTATGAGATTAAGTCCTCCTCTTTATTGACTGGCCTGCCGGAGTGGGCCAAGCAGGAGCACTACGACATTGAGGCCAAGCAGGACGAGGAAGAGGCCCGAGCCTTGCGAAAGCTTCCCGAGGAAGAGCGCGGCTATGCCACTCGGCGCATGGTGCAGAAGCTGCTGGAAGACAGGCTGCATCTGAAGTTGGCCAAAGAACAGAAAGAGCAGCCTGTCTACGCGCTGGTGGTGGCCAAGGGCGGCGTGAAGATGAAGCCGTCGGCCGCTCCGCCGGCAGACGAGAATACCGGACCTGGCTCCGGTGGTGGTTCCGGGCCAGACGCGAAAACAGGTGCCGGACCGGGCGGCGGAGACCCCAAACGCATGCGGCGGGGCATGATGATGAACAGTCGTGGCGAGCTGACCGGGACCGATTCCACAACCGGCATGATTGCGAATGTGATCTCTCACATGCCTGAGGCGAGCGAACGCGTGGTCGTCGACAAGACCGGCCTGACCGGACACTATGACTTCACCCTGAAGTGGACACCCGAGATGCCGGCGCCCGCCTTCCGCGGAGCCGACGCCGGAGCCCCACCGCCGCCGGCGGCGGACAATGGTCCGACCCTCTTTACTGCCCTGGAAGAGCAGCTTGGGCTGAAGCTGGAGGCCGCCAAAGACCTGGTGACGAGCTATCGTGTTGAGAGTCTGGATCACCCAACCGCGAACTAAATCATGGCCGCCCACGTATCCATCGCCATGCATCGACTTCTTACGGTTGCCGTGCTGGGCGGCGCCCTGGCCGCCCATGGCCAGAGCCTGCCTCAGACTGGGCAGCAGAAGCATAGCTTCGAAGTCGTCTCTGTAAAACCGTCGGCAGCAGCAAACGATAGTACGAACGTCGACACTACACCGTATCGCGTGCACTGCGAAAACGTCCTGGTGCGGCAGCTTCTCATGATGGCCTTTGCCATCCGGTCTGAATCGCAGATCGAGAGTATGCCCGACTGGGCAAAGTCGGAGCGCTTCAATATCGATGCCAAGGTGGATGAAGAGACCGCCGCCGCAATGAAAGGTCTCTCCCGCGACGAACGCCAGAGGTGGCAGCAGGAGATGATGCAGTCGCTGCTCGAAGACCGCTTCCACTTGAAGTTCCATTGGGACAAGAAGGAGCTGCCGGTCTACATCCTTACGGTTGCCCGGAACGGTGCCAGGAACGGCAGCAAGCTGAAAGCAACCGTCCCTCCCCCGTCGGGTACCGACCGCAACGCTAAGCCCCGGGACTCCGGAACCAGCTTCAGCACCAACAACGGGCACATGGTCGTCGCCAACGGCAGCATGGAGATGTTCGCCAATCAGCTCTCGCACATGACCGAGATGGATAGCCGCGTCGTGTTGGACCGGACTAATCTTCCCGGCAGATTCGATTGGACACTGGACTGGTCGCCTGAGAGACAGCAGAATAGTTTCCGGGGAGCGGACGGGGGCAATCCCGCTCCGGCAGCCGACACTTCAAAACCAACTCTCTTTACCGCATTGCAGGAACAGCTCGGTCTGAAAGTGGAGCAGGATAAAGCTCCGGTGGACCTGCTGGTGATTGATGATCTGGAACGTCCGACGGAGAACTGAGCATCATGAGTCGACGCCACATCCTGATGGGTTGCCTGCTGCTTGCCTCGATAGCAGCCGATGGGCAGACACGCTATGTATACGAGGTAGCGTCGATAAAACCTTCGACCTCCGGGAATTTCAATTCGAAAACTAATATCGGACCGCACGGCATTCGCGTGGTCAATGAAACTCTCCATGACATCATTAAAACGGCCTTCGATCTTCGTTCCGACTCCCAGCTCGATAACCTCCCCGAATGGGCAAAGTCGGCGCGGTACACCATTGAGGCAAAGCCAGACGAGGCGACGGTTGCGCTACTCAAGACCTTATCCAATGAAAAAAGTGAGGATCTCTGCAGGGCAGAGATGCAACACCTCCTGGAAGATCGGTTTCATCTTAAGGTCACTCACGGCCGTCGCGAACGCCCAGTCTACGCTCTGACCATTGCGAAGGGCGGGCCAAAGCTGAAAGAGTCAGTTCCCAGACCACGGACAGAAGGCACATCTGTTTCATCCAGCGACACGGGCGGCAGCGTCTCCTTCACTGGAACTCACATAACAGCGACGGATGCCACCATGGATCTGTTTGCCCCGTTGCTGTCACACCTCGTCGATGTTGACGGGCGAGTCGTCGTTGATAAGACCGGTCTGACGAAACATTATGACTGGGAGTTGAGCTGGTCGCCGGACGCGGCACAGGATACGTCGAAGCCCTCTCTCTTCACGGCACTCCAGGAACAGCTTGGCCTGAAGCTGGAGCAAGACAAGGCTCCGATTGACACTATCGTCATCGATCATCTGGAACGTCCGACGGAGAACTGAACATGAAGCGCTCCTTATCTCTCCTTACAAGCATGGTTGTCCTCGCGGCCTCTCTTTGCAGCGCACAGACGCAGCAGCCAATCGCAAATGCAAAGTTCGAGGTTGTTGTCATCAAGCCCACAGAGCCCGGCGCGATGGGCTACTCGCTGAACTTCGGCGAGGGCAAGATGAAGGTCCATAACATGCCAATCAAGAACCTCATTAAATTTGCCTACGATCTGAAGTCCGACTCGCAGCTGCTGAACGCTCCCAGTTGGGTGAACACAGACCCGTATGAGATCGATGCCAAGGAAGAGGAGGCTGAAAGCGCAGCGCTGCAGAAAATGGCGATGGAGGGCCGCAATGAAACGATGCGGGAGTTGGTCCGGCAGATGCTGGTGGAGCGCTTCCACCTCGAAACCACACCGCAGACTGTCGAAGTGCCCATCTATGCGCTGGTCGTCGCAAAGGGCGGAGCAAAGGTAACCCCCACACCTCCACCCGCTCCCGGAGAACAACGGAACCGTGGATGGCGAGGACATGGGCCCGGCGAAGCCGAGGGTAGCTCCATCACCATGGACCTGGTGGCCAGGGTCATCTCCAACATGCCGGAGGCCGACGGGCGCGTTGTCGTAGATAAGACCAATATGCCAGGGCAGTATGACTGGAAGCTGCACTGGGCTCCACAGTCTAACTCCGCAGCTGGAACCAGCACGCCCGCCTCGGAGGCGGGTCCAACCCTCTTCACAGCGTTGCAGGAGCAACTCGGCTTGAAGCTCGAATCACAAAAAGGTACTGTCCCGGCGATTGCCATCAACCATATCGAACGTCCTACAGAAAACTAAACCTGACGTTCCGCAGCACAAGAAAGCCATTGGATGACTCTGATACGTACACTCCGCTCGCTCTGCGCATACGTTCTCTTCCCCTGCGCCGCCTTCGCCGCTGAACAGCGGGGACAGGTTCTCTATGGTGGGTTCCCTGTTCCGGGCGCCGTCATCACCGCCACTCACGCAGGCACAACGGTCACAGCCGTAACAGACGAGCAGGGCTTCTATACGCTCTCAAATATCGCCGATGGCGCATGGTCCATACGTATCAGCAAGCCTGCCTTTACCATCATTACGCAGGAGGTGAACGTCAACACCACAGCCGCGGGTGCAACGAAGTTCGAACTGAAACTTCTACCTCTGGCAGAGATTCATGCGCAACCCGCCGATCAGCCGATCGCCCCGGTACTGACTGCCACCGCGGCGCCCGCAAAGAAAGGCTCCGACACCAAAGAGGATGCCTCTGCGGCGCCGCCACCTCCTGCAACGCAGGAAGCGCGTAACAACAACGATGGCCTGCTGATCAATGGCAGCGTGAACAATGGAGCGTCTTCTCCCTTCGCTCAGTTTGCCGCCATCGGTAATCGCCGTAACAACCGCCGCTCGCTCTACAACGGCGGCATTGGCATCATGAGTGTCGGCAGTTCCATCTTCGATGCGAAGTCGTACTCGATCACAGGCCTGGATGTGCCCAAGCCGTCGTACTACCGCTTCACCGGCCTTGCCACACTCGGTGGGCCATTGCGCATTCCGCATCTGACCAACCGCAACAATGCACCCACGTTCTTCCTTGCGTACCAATGGACACGGAACAGCACCGCCAACTCTTCCTCAGCACTGGTGCCGACGCAGGCGCAACGCAACGGCGATCTCTCTTCGGTCTCCACGCCGATCATCAATCCGGCAACCGGACTTCCCTACACCAACAACCAGGTCCCGGTATCACCGCAGGCGGCGTCTCTGCTGCAGTTTTATCCGCTGCCGAATCTCTCCGGAAGCACACGCTATAACTATCAGACAACATTGCTAAGCGGTTCACATCAGGATGCCCTCCAAGCGCGCGTTGACAAGACCGTCAATCGAAAGAACCAGGTCTACGGAAGCTTCAACTTCCAGTCGATCCGCAGTTCGTCGAACACGATCTTCCAGTTCACTGATCACCAGAAGGACTTCGGCCTTGCCGGAGGCGTGAACTGGTCGCACCGGATCAACGGCCGCTGGTCCTTCAACGTCGGCTATAAATTTGCGCGGCGGGTCCAGCGCACCACTACCTTCTTTCAGGACGGCACCAACGTGTCCGGCAATGCGGGTATCTCCGGCAATAACCAGGATCCATTCAACTACGGCCCCCCGACGCTTTCCTTCGCCAGCGGCATCGCCGGTTTAACTGATGGAATTCCCGCATACAACCGCAACCAGACGCAGACCGTCACCGGCGCCGTGCAGTGGAACCGCGGGCGCCATAACGTCACCTTCGGCGGGGAGTACCGCCGCCAGCAGTTCAACTACTTCACCCAGGAGAATCCTCGCGGCTCGTTCAGCTTTACCGGAACGGCTACCGGCAACGATCTCGCAGGCTTCCTGATCGGAGTGCCCGATACCAGTGCGCTTGCCACCGGCAACCCCGACAAGTACTTCCGCGAGAACGTCATCAGGGCCTATGCCGACGACGACTTCCGCATGACACCGACCTTCACTGTCAAGGCTGGTCTCAGCTGGGAGTACGGAGCGCCCATCACCGAGCTGAAAGATCGCATGGTGAATCTCGATATCCTGCCGGACTTCTCGGCTGTCTCGCAGGTGCTGGCCTCTTCGCCGACCGGCAGCCTGACCGGACAGCACTATCCTGATTCGCTCGTCCGTCCCTTCCGCAAGGCCTTCCAGCCGCGTGTCGGCGTCGCATGGCGGCCTATCCCTGCATCCTCTGTTGTCGTGCGTGCAGGCTACGGTATCTACTTCGATAGCTCTGTCTATCAGACCACCGCGCTGAAACTTGCTCAGCAGGCGCCGCTCTCGCGTTCCTTGTCTGTACAGCGATCGAGCACCTGCCCCATCACGCTGGCCAATGGCTTCCAAAACTGCGCCGGCATCACATCAAATACCTTCGCCGTCGATCCAAGGTTCCGCGCGGGCTATGTACAGGACTGGCAGCTCGCCATCCAGCGCGACCTTCCTTTCTCGCTACAGATGACCGCAACCTACAACGGTCTGAAAGGAACACACGCGGCCCAGCAGATCCTGCCGAACACCTATGCCTATGGCGGCACGGACCTGTGCCCCTCATGCCCGAACGGCTTCACCTATCTGACCTCGGGCGGCAACTCGACACGTCACGCGGGACAGGTACAACTTCGCCGCCGTCTGCATAACGGATTTACTGCATCGCTGGATTACACCTACGCCAACACCATCGACAATGCGTCCTTCCTCGGCGGACAGAACGCATCTTCGGGCGCCGGCGCCACCTCGCAGAATCCCTTCGCTGTACCTACACCCACCACCAAGAACGACACAACCGTTGCCCAGAACTGGCGCGACCTCCAGGCAGAACGCGGACGCTCTGCCTTCAACCAGCGTCACACCCTCTCGCTGACAGCGCAGTACACCACTGGCATGGGCATCGGTGGCGGCACGCTGATGAGTGGCAAAGCAGGCACGGCGCTCAAGGAATGGACGGTGCTTGGACAGATTCTGCTCAACAGCGGACAACCGCAGACACCGATCTATCCCGTCGCAACACCCGGCACAGGCATTACCGGCAATCTGCGTGCACAACTGACAGGAGCAGATGTTTACGCCGCGCCTTCCGGGCTGCATCTGAATCCCGCGGCATTCACGACGCCTGCCGCCGGCACCTTCGGCAACGCGGGCCGCAACTCCATCACCGGCCCTGGCCAGTTCGGCCTGAACGCTTCGCTCGCCCGCACTTTCCGCCTGAAGAAGAGCGATATGAACCTGGATATCCGTGCCGACGTGACCAATGCGCTGAATCATGTCGCTTTCACCCGTTGGAACACAACGCTTACATCCACCCAGTTCGGCCTCCCCTCGGCCGTCAATGGAATGCGCACCGTGCAATTCGTCTCGAGGCTTCGTTTCTAATGCGCAAATTTCTGCCACTATTGCTCGCAACGACGCTCACCGCCCAACAGACCGGCACCAATAAGCCGCAGGGCGATGGGCAGGACCAGGTCTTCACCATGAAGGTGACGTCGAACCTGGTCGTCGAAACCGTGACCGTGAAAGACAAAAAAGGCAACACCATCCCAGGACTGACGGCGAAGGACTTCACCATCACGGAGAACGGAACAGAGCAGAACATCAAGCTCTTCGAGTTCCAGAAGCTCTCAGACCCATCCGCGGTTGTGCCACTGGAGCAGGCAAAGAACGACGAGAAGGTAAAGATCTACGACAGGCTCAGCCGTACGCAGATCGCCGGTGAGTCTGCAGCGACGCCAAAGTATCGCGACCATCGTCTGCTGGCGATGTACTTCGATATGACATCGATGCCTCCACCGGACCAATTGCGCGCCTTGCAGGCTGCAGAGAAGTTCATTCGCACCCAGATGCTTCCCGAGGACCTGGTAGCGATCCTGCGATATGGTGGCGGCTCTGTGGATGTGCTGCAGGACTTCTCCGCGGACCGCAACCGTCTGCTCTCCATCCTCAGCACCATGGTCGTTGGTGAAGGTCAGGGCATGGCGGGCGATAACTCCGGCGACGATACCTCTGATCCCGGAGCGGCCTTCGGACAGGACGATGCTGAGTTCAACATCTTCAACACCGACCGCCAGCTTGCCGCATTGCAGACAGCCGCGGACATGCTGGGCCGGTTGAGTGAGAAGAAATCACTGCTCTACTTCGGCTCTGGCCTCAACCTGAATGGCTTGAACAATCAGGCGCAGTTGCATGCCACCACCAACGCAGCTATCCGCGCAGGTGTTTCGTTCTGGCCGATCGATGCACGCGGCCTGGTAGCTACGCCGCCGATGGGTGATGCGACGCAGAGCTCTCCCGGCGGACTGGCCATGTATACGGGAGCGTCCGCAACATCTGTCACCAATATGCGCGCCCAGTCGCAGGACACTCTCTACGCCCTGGCGTCAGATACCGGAGGAAAGGCGCTGCTGGACAACAACGATCTCACTCGCGGCATCCGCAATGCGCAGGAGTCCATGTCCAGCTACTATCTCCTCGGCTATTACACGACCAATGGAGAAAAGGATGGCAAGTTCCGCCGCATCAAGATCACACTGAATAACGGCCAGGAAGCAACGCTCGAATACCGCCAAGGCTATTACGCCGGCAAAGACTACGCCAAATTCAATACTGCGGACAAAGAGCGCCAGCTTGAGGATGCGCTCATGCAGCCTGATCCCGTCACAGATCTCACGATCGCGATGGAGGTGAATTACTTCCAGCTCAACCGCGCCGAGTACTTTGTGCCCATCGCCGTAAAGATTCCAGGACGTGAGCTGGCGCTGGCCAAGAAGCGTGGATCGCAGCATACGCTGATCGACTTCATCGGCGAAGTGAAGGACAGCTACGGCTCCACCGTGCAGAACCTGCGCGATTCCGTCGACATCAAAATCTCCGACTCCACCGCACAGGAGCTGGCTCGTCGCCCGATCCAATACGATGCCGGCTTCACGCTGCTACCCGGTAAGTACGTTATCAAGTTCCTCGCTCGCGACAATGAGACCGGACGCATTGGCACTTACCAGGCCAATTTCACAGTGCCGAACCTCAACAAGCAGGTCGAACGCCTCGCCATAAGTTCCGTGGTGTTGAGCAGCCAGCGTGTGGCGGCATCCCAGGCTCTGTTCAATGTAGAGAAGCAGAAGCAGCAGGCGAAAAACGATGCGGTCAATCCGTTGATGCTGGGCGGAGAGAAGCTGATTCCCTCTGTCACGCGAGTCTTCCATCACGCACGACCCGCCACTATCTTTCTGCAGGCATACCAGCAGGGCACCACTCCACCAGAGCCCCTGCTGGCATATGCCACCTTCTTCCGTACGCATGATGGGAAGCAGGAGGTTGCCATGCAGACACCGACGGTCATCGCATCGAACGCCGGCAGCACGCAACTGCACATTACCCCAATCGCCATGACGATTCCGCTGGACCAGCTTGAGCCTGGCGAGTACCAGTGCCAGGTGACCGTTCTGGGTGCAACAGACCAGAAGAGCTTCTTCTGGTCAGCCAAGGTTGAAGTGCAGTAACTGAAACACTATTGAGAACCGGTACACCACACGTTTCGACCGGGTGGTAGCCGTGGGCTTTTAGCCCACGGTTTATTGCTCAATATAGAAATGGGCTTTAGCCCTGGGACTTTTTCCTGACAGATAGAGAAGGCCCAGGGCTTAAAGCCCATTTACTTCTATGCCTTTGTCAGCGGGCTCAAGCCCGCTGCTCCCATTTGAGCCCCATGCCATTCGGGACATGGGGCTCCTCTTATCCCCTAGAAGGTCAGCTTCAGCGCCGTCTGTATATTCCTCGGAGAGTTCGCCTGCGATGTGATGTTGCCGAACGTCGATGATCCGAACTGCGTATTTGGCACGCCAAACTGGACCTTATTGAGAAGGTTGAAAGCTTCAAAGCGGAACTGTAGTCCAAGACGCTCGTGGATAGTGAAATCCTTCAACAGCGACAGGTCATCCTGGAAACCGGCCGCGCTGCGCATGCGTCCGGAACTCCGAGGTACATCGCCCAACTCGAAAGCAGTTGCTTTGCGGAAGGCATTGGGATTGAGATAACCCTGCGTCTGTCCATTACCGCCAAGGCGTTGATGGACATCGCCCGAGGTAAGCGGATCAGCGCCGGAGACGAAGAAGGGACGAGAGCCAGAGTAGGCCTGACCACCCGTCTGGGTGATACCCAACGCGTAACCTGACTGCACCGAGACGATGCTATTAAGCTTCCATCCGCCGACGATCTGGTTCAACCAACCGCTGACATTGCCACCAAGTGCCTGTCCGCGTCCGAAGGGCAGCGAATAATTGGCATTGGCAACGATACGATGTGGGATATCGGTAGCCATCACAGACCACTCCTTATCCTGGATGTGATAGCTGTTCTGGAAGCCTGGCGTTCCATTGACATTGAGGAAGCCCGTCAACAGGGGCGACGTATTCCCCATCAGCTTCGAGAAAGTGTAGCTGACGGTAGCCGAAAGATTTTTGGTGCGCTGGATGGTGATGAACGCCTGCACCGCATGGAAGATAGAGGCGCCGATTCCCATCTGGGCAACTGTGATGGAACCGTTCGACATACCGGTATTCGGTGTGTACTGCGGATAGAGCGAAAGTAACTGCACCCGCTGCACGGCTGCAGGAGTCGCAAGCGGCCCGGCCAGGGAATTGCCGTAGAACGGGTTTGTTACCGATGCGTTGAGGTAGTCAATCTGCGACTGGCTACCAGGAACTCCCCAGTACTGATCGCGCAGATCGTTAGGCCGGTAGTTGATGGGAAGGTGCACACCGTGGCTGCCGACGTAGTTGAGGTGAACCACGACGCCATTGGCGATCTGCTCCTCAACACCTGCGTTGAACTGCTGGAAGTATGGCAGTGGATTGTTATAAATCGCGCCGCTGACAGAAGTACCCGTTCCGGCAGTCACACCGGCACTCGGTCCTGCTGGCAGCAACACACCCGACGGGAATGGATTCGCGATCGTAGTGGTGGGGACGCTCGTGCTGGTGAAGTTCGTTTGCGTCTGCTGCGAGTAGCCAAGCGTACCTGTACCGTAGAAGCGCTGCGATGTAGGCAGATACATCAGACCGTAGCCCGCGCGCAGCACAGTCTTGTTGGTTGCCTGGAAGGCAAGGCCGATGCGAGGAGCGAATTTATTGTAGTACGTCTTCCACGTGCGATTGGGGAAATTGCTGCCGAGATAACGTGCTCCGCCCGTGAACGGCAACGCCGAACTCGACAACGGATTCGCTGCCGACAAGTCCAGATCTGCCCACTGGTTATGCCGCTCACGATATCCGGTCTCGATGTCATAACGCAGGCCGAAGTTCATCGTCAGCTTCGAATTTGCACGCCAGTCTTCCTGCACATACATGGCGTGATACCAGGAGTCATATGCCGGCTTCACCTGACGCACGATCGAGGCACTGGTGAAGGTTCCCATCAGGAAGGCCGCAAAGGAGTCGAACTGGGCCTGATTGGAAGCCGCCGCGCTGGTAACATTCGGTCCATTGGTCAGCGTGGTGTCGAACGATAGTGAACCCGGACCGTTGCCGGCGCTCTGCTGGTGCTCGATGATGAGACGGCCATCGTAACCGAAGGTCAGGGTGTGCTTGCCGTGCTGCCACACTGCTGTCGATTCGAGGAAGTGGCTGTAGTGCTCCCAACGATTGGTATTGGTGGCATATGACATATTGGCGTAGCCGCTGATACCGATGTACGGCAAACCAGGAAGCTGCTGCTGTGAATCAAGGTTGGTGAAGCCGTAGTCAGAAGCTTTGTAGCCGGTGTAGTTCTGGGGGATCTGGAAGTTCTTCTGGTAAGCAAAACCGTAGTTGGTCTGCAGCAGAAGATTCGGCGTGATGGTCCATGTATCACCCAAGGCAAAGAGATACGCGCGAAGCGTCTGATTGATGCCGCTAGGACCATTGGCCTGATTAAAAAGGTCGTTCTCGTGATGCGTATTGGTGTCACGAGTGCCGCGTACGAAGACACGCTGCGATGGGGAGAAGTTATGATCAACGCGGAAATTGAACTGATCTACCTGATCGCTGGTGCGGTTGGCATACACGTAGTTGTTGCTTGTACCAGACAGGTTGGGCAGCGGAAGAAACTGCAGCAGCTTCTGTGAAACAGGGTTGATGTTCTGCACGAGCTTACCGGCGCCATAGCACCCGGTGGAGTTGCAGCCCGCAGGCAAAGGCTGACGGGTGTTGCCGCTGGTGCTGTAGGGGTCGTAGATCATTCCGGGAGCTTCACTAAACACACCTTGACGCTGCAACGCCGTCGGCACAGTTGTCGTCACCGCGTTATACAGCACGTTACGCGCCGCCTCCCACCCAAAGGTAAAGAAGGTCTTCTCGCGGCCGTTATAGATCTTCGGCAGCCATACCGGACCGTTCAGGAAGAAGCCATACTGGTTGAACTTGTGGGGTGCGCGGAAGTCATTGCGTCCGCGGATAGGCGGTGTGTTGTTGTACTTCAGAAAGTATGGCGCTGCATCCAACTTCTCGTTGCGCAGATAGTCATAGGCCGTGCCGTGGATCTGATTGGTGCCGGTCTTCGAAACGATATTCAGAATTCCACCCGAAGAGCGTCCAAATTGCGCCGAAGGCACTGAGGTGATGACCTTGAACTGGTCGACAACCTCAACTGAAGGGGTTAGCGCTGGTTGTCCCTGGCAGCAGACCGTTACCGGCACACCGTCAAAGAAGATCTCGTTCGAACCGGCAGCGCCGCCATTGGATTCAAAGTTGTTCGTGCCCGCGGCCACCACGGCGCCACGTGTCTGGCTCACACCCTGTCCGAAACCGCCGCCAGGAGCAATACCGGGTGACAGCGCTGCAAGACCATAGGGGTTGCGGCCATTCAGCGGGAGGTCGCTGACCTGCCTGGTTCGCACCGTGTAACTGATGGTCGCATCGCTGACCTCAAGGTCGGCCATGCCGGCAGACTCGACATTGATGGTCTCGGTGCTGGAGCCGATCTCAAGCGCGAGATCGATATTGGCGGTCTGACCAACGCTGAGGGTCAGCGTAGTCTCCGCCGACTTGAAACCTGACTGCGAAACCTGCACCTTGTAGGGACCGGTCTGGAGCGAGAGGAAAGAGTAGATGCCATCACTGTTGGTCTGGGTCGTCAACGTGAGGCCGGTATCGGTCTTGGTAAGCGTCACCTGAGCGTTGGCGACAACGGCGCCGGTACTGTCGGTCAGGCGTCCGGTGATGACACCGTTCGCAACCTGCGCTCGCAACATAGACGAAACGAGAAGGAGTAGAACGAGAAGAAGGCCAAAGCAACGACCTTGCGTCTTGAGAATTTGCTTCATAGGTTAGGCCTCATAAGCACTGCAGTTTGTCCTGCGTCCAAGGGAGGCGATTCCCGAGAAAAGGAATCGCCGGTTCTCCCTTATGGCTTGCTAACTATTCGTTCCCGGGTCGATGCCGGTGAAGTTCCAAGCTGTTACGTTACGTAACAGCTACTTTGTTTTCAGTGAGTTAGCACATCAGAGACTATCGCCGGATTCTTCCTGATCGAGATGGAGAATGGCCTTCTGCTCACGCAGACGCTTTTGCAGAGCCTTCAAATCGATCTCCTGCACAGCCGTCTTCCCCCGAACCGCCATCGCAGCCGTCACGCCCGCAGCCTGACCGAGCATCATGTACTGCGGCTCCATACGGACCGAGGAATAGGCGACATGCGACGCTGACAAACAGACCGGGACAAGCAGATTCACCGTCTCCTCCTTCTTGGGAAGAATGGTTCCGAAGGCGATCTCATAGGGCTTAACCGGAACCTGTACATCTCCCTCGTTCCGGACACCGCCGTCGGGCATAGCGACGCGCTGAATGTTGTGTGAGTCGCTGTTGTAGGAACCCATGGCAATGGAGTCAGGCTTGGTACGATCGGTCTGCAGGTCAGCCTGTTTCATGACATACATACCGATCATGCGGCGCCCCTCGCGGATGTAGAGCTGGTTCGGCCAGCCGTCCGTATCGACAAACTCGTCCTTCGCCCGGCCCCAACTGTTGACCTCAGCCTGCAGTTGCTTCGGCACCCGAGGATCGGAAGCCAGGAACCAGAGGAACGACTTGGTATAGAGCAGGTGGTCGTCCCAGATTTTCTTGCGTTCGTCATAACCGGCGTCGGGATAGGTCCAGCTTTTGCCGATGTAATCGCTGGAGAAGGCGCCGTTGTTGTTGAAGTCGGCCTCATGGTTGGGAATCATTACCGGGTTCATCACATCACGGAAGGTCGGCTCGCGATGCATGTGCTCTTTCCACTCGCCCAGGTACTTCGCCAGTAGCGCAAAGCGGGCAGCGTCATAGCCTGCCGGCTTCGTCCATGGCAGCTTGTTTTGAGGATCGTTGGTCAGGATCATGCGGAAGTTATAGGCCTGCACCTTCTTGTCCCCCGCGCCGTTTGCCCCCATCGGCCCGGGATCCACCTCAGGCATCAGCTTCCCCTTCTCATCGAAAGGTGAGATCTTCCACAGGAACTGGTGCTTGGGGGTGTCGACGCGAACTCCGGCAAGATCTTCGTGATACACCTCGATCCCCTCGCGGCCGACGGTATAGTGCACACCCGCCTGCGCCATCAGGTCACCCTCATAGGAGCAGTCAGCAAAGGTCTTTGCCTTCCACACCTTGCCATCTTCCGTCGTGATGGAGACAACGGTTGTTCCCGACTTCGAAACACCGCCGTGCTCCTTCAGGCGCTCGTGAAACTGAACCTCGACGCCCGCCTGCTTGAGCCACTGCTGGAAGATCGCCTCTCCCACCTTCGGCTCCGAGAGCCAGTCATCGTGCTTGTTCAGGGTGTGCACGCCGTAGTGGGCAGCAGCCTGCCGGTAGAACTCGCGGGCGTAGCCGCCGATGATCTGAAAGTGCGCGACATCCGTCGCCGAAAGACCACCGGTCACCATGCCGCCAAGGTGTGTGCCAGGCTCGAGCAGCACAACATGCAGCCCCTCCTTCGCGGCAGCATAGGCCGTCATGACTCCTGAGGCCGTACCACCATAGACCACAAGGTCAGCGGGCGGTGGAGTATTTTGCGAAATGCCTGGTAGGGCGAAAAGAAGAAGAGCAGCAGTAAGGGGGAATATGCGATGCAGCAATCCAGTCATGAAATGCATACTGCCATCCCGGAGACATGGCTGACACGTTTCGAGCCGTATGTTACGCGCTGTTACATTGAATTTGCAGGGGCTTGCGAGGTGAAGACGTGCATTGCCACAGGCCACGTACGGAGCGCCCGATTGCTCTCCACCTCGGTATAGGTCACCATTTCAAAGTATTTCGGTGAACCGTTTTTCCTCCACATCTCCTCAATCGAGTTCGAGCCGGCCGAAGACGAGATCAGCGCAACCAGAGCTCTCGTATCGCCTGACTGCATCAGCAGGACCTTAAGTCCCGGTGCACGGCCCGGGAGGATGGAAATAATGGAGGGACGCACCTCGCGATCCCTCGACTTATGGATGATCTCGTAGGTCGCCTGCTCTCCCTTGGCGGGATGAGCATTGGTCACCCGTCGCTCCGACTGCGACAACGAAAAGTTCATCGCCTGCAGGTAGTCATGGAGCGGCTGGAGCGTCTGGTGAGTCCCAAGGGTAATCACATTTGCCTGTTCAAGGACCATCGGGGACAAGTCCCGGGTCACATCGAACGAGACGCGCTGTTTGGCGCCGACCGAGTCCAGGTAGCGCGCCATATCGATGGCGGCGAGGGTGTCCCAGGAGACGGTGTAGGGTTGCTCCAACAACGGCTTCCCCAGATCCTTCGTCAACGCCTCGAACTGGGGGTCCTTGGGGATATCGTTGTAATCGTTAACTTGAGTGGAGCGGAAGCGGAAGGTCGGGGCATTCGCAAACGAAAACAGGATCGGCGTCGGCAGAATGATGCGAATCGGGGCTGAACCCTCCAGGAACGAGGCCCAGAAGGCATTCGGCGCATGGCGGTCATTCGTCGCGCGCAAAACATGGTTGCTCCAGGCCAGCCATACGACAGCCATGACCAGGAGAACGATAGCTCCGCACAGAAACGGCACCGCCGACCGCTTCACTTCCTCTATGGCCACGGGATCGAGATCCGCCGCCCGAAGCGGCTCCGTAACCGAAGGTGCCGGATGGTCGAGCACCATCAGTTGATGCGTACCGGTGGGAATGACCAGGAGCTCGGGCTCGTCCGTCTCCTGCTGGTAGTAGTCCTTCAGCTTGCGGCGCAGGCGAGAGATATGGACACGGACCGAAGCGTCTGTCGTGGAGTCGAAGTTGCTGTGCCGGCCGAGCGCCTCTGTGGCGATGGCATACTCGCTCACATTCTCGGAGCGATGCTCCCAGAGGTATTGCAACAACTTGCGTTGCGTTTCAGCCCGGGCGAAGTGCGGACTGTGCAGCACCCGCTGCACATGCGCTTCGATGGCGCCGGAGGTCTCCGAAGATTCCTGAACCGGCGGAGGGAGAGTCGTTGCCATGGAGGGAATTCTACGCAGAGCCAAGCCGCTTTGTCGTCACCGAAGAAGAGCGCTTAACTGCGCGGGGTAAGTTTCGGCGGTTTCTGGCGTGCCATCGGGGCGAACACCAATGCCATAGGTCAGGCTGTCGCCCATACATAAAATCGAAACATTCGGAGGCATCTGCTGTGGAAGCTTTGCCCGCACCGCCGCTGCGAGCATGCCGTAACCCTTTACCGTGAGGTGAACGCCGTCGGTGCTGAGCTCGGCACTGGCTCCGCCGGCCTGCTGCAGAATGTCGTGAAATGGGACAACCGCGGCATGGTGGACTCCGGCGACCTCTTCGATCACGGCATTAACCTGGGCTACCCGCTCCAGCGGCGGCACAGCACCGTATGCCTCCGGCCGATGGCGTTTCAGCAGCCGCGTGAGATCTGGATCATGCACGGTCACCAGAACCACGGACGCTCCGGCAGCCTGGGCCTGTCGGACCATAGCGGTGAGATTCTCTCTGGTCTGCGATGGAGTGAGAAACTTGGTGTCGTTCAATGCATCGTTGGTACCGGTAAAGAGCACGACGTAGGCGGGTTTGGCTTCCGCCAACTCATGCGCGAAACGTTTTTCGAGCTCGGCGGTGTTTCTGCCGCCAAAGCCGGCGTTCACCACACGTGTCTGCCCATGCATCATTACCGCCATCAAAACAGTGAGCAAAAAAGAAAGGCCTCGCATCGCGAAGCCGATTCTTACATAAAGCGAAGCGGACCTCATCCTGAAAAAGAACAAGGTCCGCTTCGGTAGGTGTTCGTTAGAACTTGATGCGTCCGCTGAAGCGCAGCGTCCGGTTGCTGGTTGAGAGAACGCTGGTGATCTGACCGAAGCCGGCGTCATTCACATTGGCAGTGGGATTGCTCCACTGCGGCGTGTTGGTGACGTCAAACGACTCAGCCTTCAGCACAACAGAAATCTCTCTCCAGATGGGGATATTGCGCGTGAGTCCCACATCCAGATTGAAGTAGCCGGGGCCGCGGACAGAGTTGCGACCCATGTTGCCGTTGGAAGTCGCATTCGGCAGCTTGGTGATGTTGCCGTTGTTGACGAAGTAATACGGATACGTGGTGGATCCGCTGGTGTACTTCGTTCCGGTGAGCTGTAGCGGGCTTACCTGGTTGGGTACGACGGTATCTCCGTTACCGGCCTGCGAGTTATCCGTAATCTGGAACGGGCGCCCGCTGTAGTAGGTCATGATGGTATTCAGATCCCATCCACCGACGAGGTTGGCGACGATCCCTTGGTTCAGGAAGCGACGTCCGCGACCGACAGGCATCTGCCACACGGTCCACAGTACGTTGAGGTGTTTACGATCGAACTGCGAGTTGGCGAAATTACGCTTCTGCAGCGCCGGAGTATTGAAGGCAACCGCTCCGAGCGTGCTGTCCGCGTCGTAGTTATTCATATAGTGCGACCAGGTATAGGCATAGCCGTACTGCAACTGTGAAGAGCTACGATTGCTCAACTGCAGTTGCATACCGGAATACTTTTCATCGGCCCAAGGAAGAACATTCAGAATGGTTCCGGTATAGCGTTTCGCGCCGCCAGGAGCGTTTGCGTTGGCAAAAAGAGGACGGCTGCTGGCGCCCAGCGTGCTGACGCCGCCCGCGTTGATGTCGATACCGACGACCTGACGGACGTGATGCGTGCCGACGTAGCCGAGGTTCAGAACCAGCCCCTTGAACAGGTCACGATCGACGAACAGGTTCCAGGTTTCGATATAACCGCGACGCCACTTCTGCGGAGCGGTCTGCGTGGTGTAGTTGTACGGTAGAGACACAATACCGGAAGAGATATCCGGTACACCCACTGTTGGCACCCCTGCGGCCAATGTACCGCTCGGCAGTGTATTCATGTTCGGCGCCGACGAGTTCGGAGCCGTGAGCGCCCCCGCGGGAACGTAGTTATTCGCGCCCGTGTTGTTCAGCGTAATCAGAGCAGGATAAGAGTCGCGGAAGAAGCGGAAGTTTTCCGGATCGACCGTGAGGCCTCCACCGGAGCGAACCACAGTCTTGTCATTGATGCGATAGTTGATTCCGAGACGAGGCACCAGCATGCCGTGCCCTACATCTTCGCCCGTGTCGGTCGGCACATTGCCACGACCGCCGATCAGCACATTGCTGGTTGCAGGGTCGAAGCGGAAGACACCGGTATGATCGCGATTCGCGAACGGATAGTACTCATAGCGGACGCCGTAGTTGAGGGTCAGGTTTGCCGTAGCCTTCCATGTATCCTGCGCAAAAAAGCTGAAGCTCGAAAAGCGCGGGCCGTTTGGCTGAAAGAGCTGTACCGTTTTGCCGATAGCCTGCGGCATACCGAGAAGAAGATCGGCAACCGCGCGATAGTAGGTCGGACCATCCGCAGTAGCACCGCTGTTATTGCCGGTCACACCGCCAGAGAACGTGAACTGCCCACGCGGGCCGGCGTTGTTCGCCTGAAGATGGTTGATAGCCGAGTGAACATACTCACCGCCAAAACGCATCGTGTGGCGTCCTCGAGTCCAGGACGCATTGAGGTTGCTGACATACTGCATGTCGCGGAATTGGAACGGATTCGACTGAATGTAGTTTCCGAAGCTTGAGTTGTTGGCGACGATGAAGCCGGGCGTACCGGACTGGAAAGGTGTAGAACCATTGGTACCAGAGATACCCAACGTATCGAGACCGACGTTCTTTCCATAGTCCGGAGCGCGCGCTGCCAGATTGATGCGCACAAAACCGACGTTGCCGTCGATCACGAAGTTCGGCGTAACGATATACGAGGCGCCGATACCAATGTTCTGGATTGTTCCGGGTGCGGAGCCAGGCTGACCTCCGTCCCAGGTGTTGCCAATGGCATTACCGAGCGCGGGCGGATCAGTGATCTGCGAACGCTGTACAGAATAGCGGCCGAAGACAGTAGCTTTCGTGGTGGGATTGTAGGTCACCTTTGTGTCATAGGCTGCGCGATCGAACTGCAGAATCGCACCTCCGGGATAGTTACCCGAAGTGGCATTGATCTTTTCTGTAGGCAGCAGGGCAAGAATCTTCTGCGATGCCGTGCTCAGCCGCGAGCTCGGAATCACATTCCCCGCAAATGCCGTACGGCCGGAACCGTCCGCATTGCCCGTCGTGGGATCGTAGATCGTCACTCCGGTACCGGCGAAGTTGCCTCCACGTACCGCAGCAAGCGGCACATTCATCGCATTGCCTGTCTTGAACTGGCGCAGAGAAACCTTGTTGTAGCCGAAGAAGAAGAAGAGCTTATCCTTAATGATCGGACCGCCGATGTTCCCGCCGTACTCGTTGTAGATGTTCTTCGGGGTTACCGGCGTCGTCGAAACACGCGTGAAGTACTGACGTGCATTGAATTGTGAAATGGAGTTGTACTCCCAGGCACTGCCGTGGAAGTTATTCGTACCACTCTTGACGATCAGGTTTGCCGCGATACCACCCGCTGCGCCCTGCTCGGCGTTGAAGCTGTTGGTCACAATGTTGGCTGATTCGATCGAGTCCGTCGGTGGAATATACGCGACGATCGATTGAAGCCACGGATATCCCACAGCCGCGCCGTCAATCTTGGTGGAGTTGATGGTGTTCGCAATGCCGTTTGCCGTCACTGCCTGGGTACGGCCCGGATTACCTGCCTGTGAGTTGTTCTCCGTCGGCGGCGGCACACCAGGAATCAGGCGATACAGCCCCTGGAAGTTACGGCCTGCGGTGGAGGTCGTCGGCAGCTCCTGCACCTGGGTGCTGGTGATCTCGTAGTTCACATCGGCGCGATCGGTCTGCAGTGCCGGCGGAGCCGTGGTGACTTCAATCTTGTCGGAGACCGCGCCCAGTGACATCGTCGTGTCGATACGGCGGGTCTGATTGGCGCTGACAGCAACACCTTTGCTGACACTCTGCGTGAAGTTCGGCGCGGAGAAGGTTACATCGTAGGAGCCCGGCGGCAGGTCCGTGAACTGATAGTTGCCTGAAGCGTCGGTCGTGGTGGTGCGGGTAAGACCGGTGGATGGGTTGGTTGCGGTGATCTGTGCGTTGGGAAGAACGGAACCGGTCGCATCGCTGACAACACCGGTCAACGTTCCATAGAGTGTCTGCCCGAAAGCGTTGTACCCCCAAAAACACCCGACCCACAACAAGAACTGCAAGAGAAGAAGGCTACGTCTTTTTGACATCAGTGCATCTCCAGTACATCTTTTGGAAGAGGACCGAACTATATGGTCGACTTCGAAGAAGTGTCAAGGCATTTAATGAGGAGTGATTTCTGTGACTACCGAATAAAATCGATAAACCCAGAGTTTGTTTGCACAAATAACATTGGTATGTTCTGTACGCCTCAAAACACCACAATTTGTGATTTATGGCGGATTTATGAAATAAATACACGCGCTCCTTTGACGTACCTTTCTCTGCTCGCATGACACGCCTTCCGTCTCCCGCTCCCAGCACCCGCACTGCTGCGCCAATTCGTGACCACAACCGTGATCTGGTTCTGGAGGTCTTGCGCTGCAACCAACCCATCTCCCGTGTCGATATCGCGCGGCGGTCAGGTCTGCAGCGCTCCACCGTTTCGGCCATCGTCGACGGGCTGATCGAGGAGCGCTGGATCCGCGAAGGACAGGTCTTGAAGACAGCGCGAGGCCGCAGGCCAACCATGCTGACCATGAATGACGATCTCGTCATTCTGGT
Organism: Terriglobus albidus; assembly: GCF_025685425.1. GTDB lineage: Bacteria > Acidobacteriota > Terriglobia > Terriglobales > Acidobacteriaceae > Terriglobus > Terriglobus albidus. The sequence continues at coordinate 130,752 of NZ_JAGTAS010000050.1, read as the reverse complement.
CGCGGATGTGCGCCCGACACAGACGATTCTCGCTGTTGTCGATCTGAATGGAAGGTTCCTCGACCGCACGCTCGTACCGGTGATCACCAATGCCAAACAAGGTGTCGATGCCATTGCCGAAGGGATGAAGCGCCTACAGGCACAGTTCCCTGACAAGACGTGTGAGGGAGTGGGCATCAGCCTTCCCGGCCGCGTCGACAAGCGATCGCACCGGCTGGCCCTGGCGCCCAACCTTCCCTGGGTGGGGTTCGATATCCGCGGCGCTCTGCAAAAACGCCTTGGTCTCCAGGTGGAACTGGAGAACGCAGCCAACGCCTGCATGCTCTCAGAGCAATGGTTCGGACGACTTCAGGGAATCCGCAACGCGGTACTGGTCACCATTTCAGAAGGCGTCGGCGCTGCATTGCTGGTAAATGGCAATCTTGTTGAAGGCGCCACCGGCATGGCCGGAGAGCTGGGACATATTCCCATCGCCGATTCCGGCCCCCAATGCGCATGCGGACAGGTGGGCTGCTGGGAGATGTTCGCTTCTTCACGAGCAGCCTTGCGCTACTTCCACGAAAGCGCCGGTCCGAGCCAGACTCCAACGATTCAGCAGCTTCTCAATATGGAAGCCAGCGGCAACGAGAAAGCGCGGATCGCGCTGGAGAAGCAAGCCAGAGGGATCGGACGGGGGCTGCGTATTGTGACGGCAACCTTCGATCCTGAGGTGATTCTGTTTGCCGGAGACATCACCTTGCGCTGGGATACGGTAGGGCCGATCGTCGCCTCAGAACTCTCCAACCGCATGTTGACCGGAGCTCCGCCGAAGCTGATCGCGCTGGCCGACGGCGAAGCAGCGCGGTTGCGTGGCGCCGCAGCGGTGGTGCTGCAACGGCATACAGGCTTCAAACGCTTGACGGTGCTCCGTTAGCACTCGTGCATTTTGCTTTGTCATTTCGCAGCGACCGGGGTCCCCGGCCTGCTTTGCTGGCTGGGGTGGGTCGACCGAAGGGAGCGGAGAAATCTGCTTCTCCACCTTGAATTCAGAGGTAGAAAAGCGAATTTCTCCGCTCAGCTTCGCCCCCAGCCAGCAAAGCTGACTGGGGCCCCTGATCGCTACGAGATGACAAACAAAAAGAGGTTCGAGCTTCGCTCGAATACCCAGGTCCGTAAGGGGACCTAGGGCACCCACTTTATTCACCCACTAAACCGGCAACGTATACGGTGCACGCTGTGTACGGCTGAGATACCGGTTGGCATCATCATCCTTCACAAAGCGCTCTTTCACCGGATCCCAGTGCAGACGACGCTTCGTCTTCATCGCAATGTGATGCAGCAGGCAAGTCGAGCAGGCACGATGTCCGATCTCAGCCGGAGCAATGGGTTCCTTGCGCGAACGGATACAGTCGAGCCAGTTTCCATGCTGATCTTCGCTGTAGTAGAGATGGGTCTCATTCGGGCCAATGACGCTGTCGAGGATCTTCGGATCACTCGCTACCAGCGGCTCGATCTTTGCCTTTTCACCTGCTGCAGCCGTAGGCGAAGCCTGTTCATCACGGCAGACAAAGATCCATCCCTTGGTGCCATAAAACTTGATGCCGTTCTGGAACTCCCCGCTGATGGTCATCGTCATGCCGTTGGCGTAGACAGCGTGGGTTTTGAAAGGTCCATGGACATCCCACAAACCTGACGTCGGAAACTCCGCCGTTCCCCAGATCTCCACCGGGCCCGTTAGTTCGGTATTCATACCCCAGTGCGCGGTATCGACGTGATGGGCGCCCCAGCCCGTAATCATGCCGGCGCCGAACTGCTCGCAACGCAACCAGCCGGGACGATCGAAACCGTGAGTCGGCATGACACGGTCGAGCGTATAAGGCACCTCCGGAGTAGATCCAAGCCAGGCATCGTAGTTGAAGCCCGCAGGCACAGGCATAGGTGTCGGGTTGCCTCCCGAAGGATCCCCCGGCAGACCGATCTCGACATGCTTGATATCTCCAATGCGTCCGTTCCGCACCAACTCGCAGGCGCGGCGGAACTGCTTCCACGATCGCTGCTGCGAACCGATCTGCAGGATGCGGCCTGACTTCTTGACCTCGTCTGCCATGCGCCTGCCCTCCGCGATGGTGAGCGAAGCCGGCTTCTGCAAATACACATCCTTACCGGCACGCACGGCATAGACAGCGAGGATGGCATGCTGATGATCAGGTGTGGAGATCACAACCGCATCGATGTCCTTGTTGGCCAGCAGCTCGTGATAGTTGCTGTATCCCAACGTCCCTTGATAGGGCTTGCCCGTCTTCTTGGCATAGACGCCATCAATCAGCTCCCTGCCTGCCTGAACACGGCCCGCATCCAGATCGCAGACGGCGAGGATGCGCGCCTGGTCATACTTCCAGAGACCAGGCAGATCGTGCGTGCGAGAGATGCGGCCGACACCGATGGCGCCGATATTGATGCGGTTCGAAGGAGCGTTCTGTCCGAAGACAGAACTTGGAACAATCGCCGGGAATCCGGCTGCGACCGCGGCCCCCGCTGATGTCTTCAGGAACCGTCTGCGCGAGTAGGTCGTGTTCATCTCTGCTTCCATGACTCATCCCTCTTACTGGTTGCGGCCGCACTGGCAGCCTGATTCGTTTGCGGAAGGAACAATTGCCGATATCCGATCTCAAGCCAACGAATTTCGGTCAGCCAGAGAAGCGCGACAATCTTACACACTTCCGGTAGAATTCGGCATCTCCTTCTCCAATTCCGGTACAAAATGATGGTTGCCGAATTTATGATGATGGCTTGAATTAATCCTGTGTCGAAGACCTCTTCTCACTGCAAATCGCCGCAGCGAATACGGTTTTCACCGTGAACAGCGGGCTCTTCACGGTGAAGGGTTGTTTACGTAACAGAAGAGCATGCCCTACATTGCTGGTATGGCCCAGCACGATCGTCGTTCCTTCCTGAAGATGACCGCCCTTGCCGGCGCATTTTCATCGAACAGCTTTTTCCAGCAGGCGCATGCGGAGGAGTGGCAGGCGGCGGCAGGCGCTGTCAATCATCACGATGCGGCGACGGTGGCGCAGAACGAGGACTTCTGGAGCGTGATCCAGCGCGGCTATTCCGTTAGCCCGCTAATTCTGAACCTTAATAATGGCGGCGTCTCTCCCGCCCCGATTGTCGTGCAGGAAGCAGTCGCCCGCTATAACCAGATGACGAACGAGGGGCCTTCGTACTTCATGTGGCAGATCCTGGATCAGGGCCGCGAGCCTCTCCGCCAGAAGCTTGCGAGGCTGGCCGGCGCCTCCGCTGAAGAGATCGCCATCAACCGCAATGCGACCGAGGCGCTGAACACCATCATCTATGGCCTGCCGCTCAAGGCAGGCGACGAGGTGGTCGGCTGCAAGTTCGACTACCCCAACATGATGAATGCCTACCGCCAGCGGGCAGAACGCGACGGCATCGTCTACAAGCAGGTCACCTTCAAGTTCCCGGTAGAAGACGTAGACGCCATCGTGAAGACCTACGAGCAGGCAATGACTCCGCGGACGAAGCTGGTGCACATTACCCATGTCGTCAACTGGGTTGGCCAGATCATGCCCGTGCAGCAGATCGCCGATATGGGACATGCCCACGGCGCCGAGGTGATCGTTGACGGAGCACACTCCTTTGGCCTGTTGGACTTCAAGATTCCTGATCTGCACTGCGAGTACTTCGGCACCAGCCTGCATAAGTTCCTCTCGGCGCCGATCGGGTCAGGCATGATGTGGGTGAAGCAGGAGAAGATCGCCAAATTGTGGCCGCTGACCTGCTACGGCGATCCGCACAGCCCCAACATCCGCAAGTTTGAGGCCCTGGGAACACGCAGCTTCCCGATCGAACAGGGCATCGGCGAGGCCATCAACTTTCATGAGGGCATTGGACCGCGCCGCAAACAGGAGCGCATCCATTACCTGAAGAGCTACTGGGCAACCCGTGTACGCGAGATCAAGGGCGTAACGCTTCATACATCTCTCGATCCGCGCTTCTCCTGCGCCATTTGTGGTGTCAGCGTTGAAGGGTATACCCCCACAGAATTAATGAATGCGTTGTTCGATCGCTACAAGATCCATACGGTCGGTATCGACTATGAGGGAGTGCGCTGCATCCGCGTAACGCCCCACGTTTACACGACGCTTGCGGACCTGGATCGATTCGTCAATGCCATCGGCGAACTCGCCGCGGGCAAAAAAGCTTAGGCCCTTCCGTCGGGGCGGGCAGGTTCCCGACCTGCCCGCCTTGCCATGTACTCTTTCTTACCGATCCTGATCCTGAAGCCATTGTGATACCTATGTCCCGACTGATCCCACTCGTTGTTGCCTCCCTGCTTAGCCTTCCCTCTCTTGCCCAGACCACACCGGAAGACCTGGTGCATCCGCTCACCGGAACACAGAACGAAGGCCAGACCTATCCCGCCGTCGGGGTCCCTTTCGCGATGACGCACTGGACGCCGCAGACGCGTGCGGGAGAGATCAAGTGCGTCGCGCCCTACTACTTCCCCGACACACGGATCCAGGGAATTCGCGCAACCCATTTTCTAAGTGGGAGCTGTGTTCCTGACTACGGGAGCGTGACGCTGATGCCCGGCACTGGCGCCTTGAAGACAGACGCGGTGGGACGCTCTTCCAGCTTTGCGCGCACCAGCGAGCACGCGACCCCCTATGCGTACACGGTCGATCTGCCCGATGCTCACGCAACCGCATACGTCACCGCCACTTCGCGCGCGGGTATTCTGCGTTTCACCTTCACCGAAGATGCCGCCGATGGATGGGTGGTCTTTGAGAACAATGCCCGCGCCGGTGAGGGCTCGGTCAATGTCAGCGCTGCCGGCAAAGAGGTGACGGCAGAGGTGCCAGTCCGTCGCGAGTATGCAGGCTCCGGCAAACCGGCAGGATACAGCGCCTGGTACGTAGCCGAATTCGATCATCCGGTGACTTCGGTAGGAACGTATATCGGCGCGCAGGCGCACGACGGCATTACGAAGCAGGTCGGGGACGACAAGCCCGCAGGCGTTGTTGTCGTTCCAAAGATGATGACCTCCACTGGTGGAGCTTCAGCGGCTGCCGCCACCAATCCGGTCTCGGCGCCCCGGCCCGGCTTCGGTGCATATCTGCACTTTGGCGCCGTACACAAGGGCGAGACCATCACCGTCCGCGTAGGCAGCTCCTTCGTCTCCGAAGCAGAGGCGCGACGCAACCTTCGCGTAGAGATTACCGACTGGGATGCGAAGCGTGTCGAGGCCACGGCGCATAAGGCCTGGCACGATGCTCTGGGCCGCATTCAGATCGGCGGCAATGATCCCGCGAAGACAGTCTTCTATACCTCGCTGTATCACGCCATGCTGCAACCCCGTACCTATAGCGACGTCAGCGGCACCTATCCGCGCTTTCACGATCACGGCACAGCGGAACACGCGGCGGCCGGTCAGACGCAGTTCGATGACTTCTCGGTGTGGGATATCTTCCGCGCCCAGGCGCCGCTGATGATGATCCTCGATCCGAAGCTTGAAGCCTCGATGCTGCAGTCGATCATCACCAAGGGAGAACAGGGCGGCTACTTGCCGATCTTCCCGGCTTGGAACAGCTACACCTCGGAGATGGTCGGCGATCACTCGATCTCCATGATCATCGATGCATGGCAGAAGGGCATCCGCGGCTTCGACACTGAAAGCGCCTACAAGCTGATGCGCAAGAATGCGTTGACCATTCCGCAGGATCGCGCCGAGTATCTCGACGGCAAAGGCCGCCGTGGCCTGGACTCGTATCTGAAGTACGGCTACATTCCGCTTGAAGATCACATCGATGACGCCTTCCACAAGAACGAGCAGGTCTCCCGCACGCTGGAGTATGCCTACGACGATGCGATGCTGGCTCGCTTTGCCAAGGTTCTGGGACATACCGAAGACGCAGCTCTCTTTGCAAAACGCGGAGAGAACTGGCGAAATGTGATCGATCCCAAAACAGGTTTCGCGCGCGGACGCAACAGCGATGGATCGTGGGCTGAACCGTTCGATCCCGCAGCACATGTCTCGTGGATCACCGAAGGTCTGCCATGGCAGTACACCTTCTTCGTTCCGCAGAATGTACCCGGACTAATGGAGTATCTCGGCGGCCGGGAAAAATTTGTCGCCAAGCTCGACGAGCTCTTCGCGAAGAACTACTACGAGCACGGCAACGAGCCCAGCCACCACATCGCCTATCTGTACGCATTCGCAGGCGCTCCGGAGAAGACGCAGCAGCACGTGCGCGCCATCCTGGACAGCCAGTACAAAGACGGTCCCGACGGTCTCGCAGGGAATGATGATGCAGGGCAGATGAGCGCATGGTACGTAATGAGCGCACTCGGCCTTTACCAGGTATGCCCTGGTATCCCGGTCTACACGCTGGGCGTTCCACGCTTTGACGACGCAACTATCTCCTTACCCAATGGACAGAAGCTGCACGTCATCGCCAAAGGAGCCGAGGCCGGAAAGTTCACCGTCCGCGAAGTGACCTGGAACGGCAAGAAGATCACGGACTCTCAACTCACACACGACGCTCTAAAGCAGGGCGGAACATTGCGGTTCGATCTCGCACAATAGGTAGAGCATCGTCCTTGCCTTACGGTGGGAGCCGTGGGCTTCAGCCCACGGTCTTCCGACTCAATCATGAATAGGCTTTAGCCCTGGGTCTTTAGCAATCAAAGCCCAGGGCTAAAAGCCCATTTTTCTACGTAACCTTAATCAGCGGGCTGAAGCCCGCTGCTCCCACCCATCTCGGCGAATGTCCAGTCTTTTTGTTTGTCATTTCGTAGCGACCGGAGGGAGTGAAGAAATCTGCTTCTCTACCATCGATTTAAAGGTGCCTACACCGCAGCCCTCTACCCCAACCCATTCCGCCGAATCACCTCGGCATAAAACTGGGAACTCAGCTTCGGAATCCTCTTTTGCGTGGCGAAGTCCACATACACAATGCCAAAGCGTTTGCTGTATCCATCAGCCCACTCGAAGTTATCCAACAGGCTCCAGAGAAAGTACCCCTTCACCGGGACACCCTGACTGACGGCACGCTGCAGATGCATCAGATAGTTGCGGAGATACATCACCCGGTCAGTGTCATAGACATGACCATCAGTAGCGACTACATCATCCGAAGAAGCACCATTCTCGGTGATGTACATCTCCTTCACCTTCCAGAGATCGTGAATCAGCTTCGGCGCCCAATACAAGCTCTCCGGACCAACGGTTAGCCACGGGCTGGCCATCTTCGGAAACGAGGAGGGCGGAGATATCATCACATATCCTCGCTCGCCGGCATCGGCACGGACATACGTAGGCGCGTAGACGTTGATACCGAGAAAGTCCAATGGACTCGCAATCGTGCGTAGCTCCTCCGGCGTGAACTTCGGCGCATCGGCACCGAGCTGCTTCAGATACAGATCTGTATAACGGCCTTCCATAATGACCGAGAGATACATCGCATTCTCTTCGCGGAAGGCCTTATGTGCCGCAGCGATATGTTCTTCTGTCTCAAGCGCAGGATTGGTAACGGTAGGATTCTCCGCCAGACCGACACGTGTATCACGCACTGCCTTCGCGCGGATGGCCTGTACGGCCAGTCCATGTCCCAGCACTGCATGATGCGCAATCTGCGTGACCTTCGCCCTGCTCAGGCGCAGTCCGGGAGCATGAATCCCCTCACGATAACCGAGCTCCACAAAACTGCGGATCTCGTTGGTCGTCATAAAGTGCTTCACACGGTCAGAGAGCCTGGAAGCCACATATCCCGCGTAATCTGCAAATGCCTGCGCGGTGTCACGATTTTCCCATCCACCCTTGTCCTGTAATGTCTGCGGCAGATCCCAGTGATACAGCGTGCCGTAGGGCTTGATCCCGGCCTCGAGCATGGCATCCACCATCTGCTTATAGAAATCAACACCCTTTTGGTTTGGGGAGCCTGTCCCATCTGGAAAGATGCGTGACCACGACACCGAAAACCGGCAAACAGTAAGCCCAAGATCTTTCATCAGGCGGATGTCATCACGATAGCGGTGATAGTAATCGTCGGCTACGTCGCCGGTGTCACCGTTATGTGTCTTTCCCGCGGTATGCGAGAAGGTGTCCCAGATGGATGGCCCGCGCCCATCTTCCTTTGCGGCGCCCTCGACTTGGTAGGAGGCAGTCGCGGAACCCCAGAGAAATCCCTTTGGAAAAGGCAATGGCCGGACAGCAGCGTCACCAGGAGCCGCTGCGAGTGCATCCACTCCACGAAACGGAAGCGCTGCGGTGGCGGCGCCTAAGAGTTGCGCAAATCTGCGCCGGGAAAAAGAAAGCAACATCTCAGCAAACTCCTTTTAGAGCATTTTCCTGTTGCAGGGTATCCCGGAATGGGAGTCCCGTGGCGTTTTCATTGCGGAAAACGCCCATAGATGCGGAAGCCCTACTCCACACCTACAGGGAAAATGCTCCAGCGGTTCTGCACATAAGTATGAATTACCGAGCCTGATAGACGCGAACGTAGTCCACAAGCATCCGCTGCGGAAACTGAGTCGTCACATCCGGACTCTTCGGCCAGTCGCCACCAACCGCAAGGTTCAGCAACAGATAGAAAGGATGATCGAAAACCCAGCGTTTATTTCCCATACACTGGGTGCCCTAGGTCCCTTAAGGGACCTGGGGGTTCGAGCGAAGCTCGAATCTCTTTGTCATTTCGTAGCGATCGGGTCCCCAGTCAGCTTTGCTGGCTGGGGTGAAGCTGAGCGGAGAAATCTGCTTTTCTACCTATGGCGAGCGTCAGGGCAATAACAAATACGATCGGGTGATGCGCGATACCCCACGCTACACCCCACGCTTCGGGATAAAACCGCAAAGAATGGGGCAACGAGTGTCTACTGCTCCCGAATTATCCACGCGCCTTAGCTATCGAATGCTGAAGATCGTGGCCGACTCCGCTGGAAGCTTGAGCTCAAGGTGCTCACCGGAAGAGTCGGCGGATCCATTCCCAAGCAGCATCTCAACAGTCTTACCACCGGCAAGACTGGTATCGGACGTTGCGATCTGTATCGACCGGCTCTCCTGCGACCGGTTGATCGCTACGACCACTCTGCGTTTGCCATCTGCTGCAAGGTTGAGAGCGTCGCCACGAACGTAAACAATCGCGTCTTTGTCAGCAAGCAAAACCTGCTCTTCTCCGCGTTGCAGCTCTTCGCATTTGCCACGGAGGGTTGCCAACTTACGAACCCAGTCATGCGCCTCCGCCTGCTCCGCGCTCCGTCCGTCTTTGGTGAATGCATTCTGGCTATCGTCCGCCCAGCCGCCGGGAAAATCTCTGCGATTGTCAGGATCCTCTCCACCGGTCATTGCAATCTCATCGCCGGAGTAGATCTGCGGCATACCGCGCATAGTCAACAACACGGCAAAGGCAAGCTTCAGTCGAGGCAGCGTCGCGCCCTTCTCCCAGAGGAACCGTGTAGTGTCGTGATTGCCAAGAAAAGGCGTTAGCCTTTCCGGGTGAGGATAGAGCGCGTCCATGCGTAGCGTCTCCGCCAGCCTGCTCATGGGCTCTCCTTTCACGAAGGCATCACGTAACGCGAAGTAGCTTGGAAAGTCGAAAGGCGTGTCGAGACCGGTGTCGAGACCGGTGCGCGTCACTCCTCCTGCAAACGACGAGACGATCGTCGCATCAGGATTGAAGACCTCACCAACGGTCGTCAGCTTTGGATACAAGCCGTGCAACTGCGCATGAAAGCCCTGCCAGAAGCTGCGGCCAACATATGGGAAAGTATCGATACGAAGGCCATCAGCTCCCGCCATCTCCGTCCACCAGAGAGCGTTCTGTGTCAGATACTGTGCGACCGCCGGGTTCTCCTGATTCATGTCGGGCAGAATGTCAGCAAACCATCCCTCGGTGACATTCTTCTGATCGCGCCAGGAAGCATGCGGATCGACCAGCGGCTTGAAGTCTCCCTGGGCCACTGTATGCTTTGCGCGCGTCCCATGGAACCAGTCAGGCTCAGGCTCATCTTCCACCCATGGATGTTTTGGACCCACGTGATTCGGCACCGTATCGAGCACCAGCTTCATGCCACGCTGATGCAGCGCAGCGCTGAGCGCCTTGAGATCGTCCATCGAACCATAGTGCTCGTCGACAGCGTACATATCGGTCGCGCCATAGCCGTGATAGCTGTCGGCCTCGTGGTTCTGATAGACCGGCGTCAACCACAGCGTCGTGATGCCAAGATCCTGCAGATAGTCGAGGTGTTGCATCACGCCGCGCAGATCTCCGCCATGCCAGCCCCGGATCTTCTCACGATCGCCGGCTGTATCGTTCGAGATATCCCCATCGGCAAACCGGTCGGTCATGATGAGGTACATCACGTCTTTCGACGAGAAACCGGCGAAGCCATCGGTCGCAGCACGTCGTGCAAGAAACTTGAATGTCGCGCTTCTTTTTCCTGCTTCATTGCGGGCTGAGATAGTGACCTCTTCCGCCTTCTGCGGGGAAGCATTCAGCCAGAGCTCTGCCCAATGGCCATTGGGCGATGTCTTGATCTGCGTAATGCGCAGATGGAGGTCGCTCAGGGTGAACGTCGCCTGGTTGAGATTCTCACCCTTCACCAGCAGCATGGCTTTGGGCATATTCACCCACCAATTGGGCGGATCGATCTTCTCGATCTTGGGTGCGCCCTGCGCGTGGGCCGTAGCAGCAGCACTCAAGACGATGCCTGCAGCCCATGCACGTATCTTCCAATTCACTTCCGCCTCCAGCTCTCGTACGAGAAACGAATGGCACCGCTCTCTCGCGGTGCCATTCCAGTTACATCAAGGTTGATTAGAAGTTGATGTGTCCCGCGAGCTCGAACTGGCGCTCGGAGTATTGACGAATGCTGTTGATCGTTCCGAAGTCCGCCTGCGCTGCATTCGTCTGCGGATTGCTGAACTGCGGGTGATTGAAGACGTTGTATGCCTGGGCCCGGAACTCTGCCTTTACCCGCTCTGTAATGGAGAAGTTCTTGAAGACCGAGAAGTCCACCTTGTTATAGCCAGGTCCGGTGAACTTATTACGGCTCAGGGTTCCGATGCGGGTGTACATGTTGGAAGCATTGATGGGAGGCGCTTTCACCACGGCATTGAAATAGGTCTGGTTGCCGGTATTGACTGCACCGGTAATCCGTGACCGAGCCACCTTCTGGAATGAGATCAGGTCAGGGCGGATATCAATTGTTCCGCCATTTAAGTTGATATCGATCGGCGTGCCGCTGGCGAACGACGTGATCGTATTCGTCTGCCATCCACCGATCACCTCGTCGAGCGCACGATTCATATTGCGGCCGAAGGTGCGCCCACGTCCGAACGGAAGCTGATAGAGAGCGCTCGCGGTGAAGACATGACGCTGGTCCTGGTCGCTATTGCCGTAATTCGCCCGCAGGTTCGGACCGCTGGGCATGATGAAGATACGTGCGCCGGCATCCGAGGTACCGCTTTTGAACGCGCCGTTTGAGTTATCGAGCGTATGCGACCAGGTATAGGCAACGGTCGCAAGCAGGCCGGCCGACATCTGCCGATTCACGAAGATCTGCAGGCCATTGTAGTTTCCAGAACCCCCTGCCAGACCGTAGGTAATGGTGCCGCGGTTCGGATACAAACCGCTTCCCGTACCACCGATCACAGGCGAGTTCAGGTTGAACCACGTCATCAGGTGATCGCTCTTGGTGCCGACGTAGGCCAGGTTGACGCTGGTGGCACGGTCAAGCTGCTGCTGGATCTGCAGATTCCAGCTCTGCGCCATGCTGTTCTGACTGTTCTTCGGCTGCGCGATCAGACCGACGTTGGTTGGATTATTCAGATTCACCGAGCCAGGCCCGAACTGCGGCAGCGGCAGGGCATTCGTCGCATGCGTGCTGTTGTTATCCCGCAGCGCGCCCTGTCCCATGAAGGTGATGCGATAGCCATCGGTCGCACGATATTCGCTGAAGCCGTTGTAGCCGGGATTGTTGCTCAACTGATTACCGACTCCGCCACGATCAACAAAGTAGAAGATGCCGTAACCGCCACGCAACGAGGTGCGGCCATTGCCGAAGAGGTCATAAGCGAAGCCGAACCGGGGAGCGAAGTTGTTTTTGTCCGTATCGATCAGGCTGCGCGAGTTGCCGTTGGTTCCGGCGACACGCAGAATGCCTGCCGCAACATCGTAGTTGGACTGGTTGTTGTCCTGCTCGTACGGATAGGTATAGAGGTCGTAACGAAGACCGAGGTTCAGCGTCAGGCGGCGATTTACCTTCCAGTCGTCCTGGGCAAAGTAACCGGTCTCCCAGCTGAAAGTCTTGAAGTAGGTGCTGGCCGAACCGATGCGGTAGTCGGTAAAGCCGGCGACCAGTTCGCTGGTTTCGTAACCGGTAAAGCGGCCCGTTCCCGGATAGTTCACGCCGCCAATGATGAAGTAACCCTTGGCGTTGTTGCCCTGGAAGAAGTCCACTCGACGGCGAATGACATTCGCGCCGAACTTGAAGGCATGATTGCCATGAGTCCAGCTCAGAGAATCAGCATACTGGTAGGTCTTCTCAGGGACGTTATACGGTCCACCGTCACCGGTGTACTCAATCTGTGTATTGCTGCCGCCGATCAGAGCTCCACCACCGAGCAGCGCATTGCGGTTCGCATTCACGATTCCCAGATTCTGCGAGACCGGCGTTCCAAACATCGGAGGGATGTAGCCAAACTGCGGACGAACATATCCGAAGCGGAATTCATTGACGAGGTTCGCGGTAAAGATACGCGTGTACCCTGCGGCAACACCGCGCGGATGGCTGACATTCGCACCTGATGCAAAGCCTGCCGGCAGATTGGTGAACTCGCTGTTGACGTCGAAGTTGTCCTGCCCATAACTGTAGCGGGCAAAGACCGAGTCCTTCTGTGAGATACGGAAGTCGATACGTCCGTCGAAGTCGTTGAAGTTACGGATCTGATTGCGCACCACGTAGTAGTTATTGATCAGGCCGCCACGTGAAGGCAGCGGATACGCATTCAGATAGTTGATCGCGGCCTTGGTCTGGCGTGCCGTTGGAATCACGTTATTCGTGAAGGGAAGGCAGGTGGTTGGGTCATAGATCGCGCCGACAACCTTTACCGCCGTACAACCGGTCAACGTTGCATCCGGAACCGTAGTGACATTCTGCCCCAATAGTTCACCGAAGTCGCCGGTACGCATACGCGCTGTTGGCACCGTGTGATAACCGGTATCCTGCGGCTGCCGCAAACGCAGTGCCTGGTAGTCGCCGAAGAGGAAGATCTTGTCCTTCCAGATCGGTCCGCCGGCAGCAAAGCCGAGTTGCTTCCGTTGGAAGGAAGGCTTCGCCGCGGTCGGGTTGAAGTAGTTCGGGTTGGCATCGAAGGCGGCGCTGCGGTAGTAGCCGAAGAGAGAGCCGTGAATCGCATTCGTGCCTGACTTCACCGAGGTGTTGATGATCGCTCCGCCGGCGCGGCCAAACTCAGCAGGAGCCACCGAAGTATCGACGCGGAACTCCTGAATCGCCTCCGGCGGAGTGAAGAAGACAATGCCGTTGACCAGTGACTCATTGTTGTCCGTACCGTCGAGCAGGAAGTTGTTCGCCTGCTGACGCATGCCATTGGCGGAGATTGCGGCGCCGCCGCTGTCGCTGTATCGGAAGGTCTCAGAGTTGCCATTGCGTCCGGAGGCATCACTCGAAAACGCGCCGCGCGTCACACCTGGAACCAACGTGGCCAACTGGGTAAAGTTGCGTCCGTTGATCGGAAGCTCCGTCACCTGGCGGCCTTCGACTACCGCCCCGGTAGAGGAAGTAGAGAGATTCACAACCGGAGCAGCCGAAGTGACATCGATCGTGGTGCTTTGCTCGCCGGGAGCGAGATGGAAGTCGGCGGTCTCCACCTGAGAGACCTGGAGGACGAAAGTCTGCGTGTTCTTGGCGAACCCGGTCATCGCGGCATCGACGCGGTAGTTACCGCGAACCACGGCCGAGAAGTTATAGAAGCCCTCTCCGTTGGTGGTCGCCGTCTGGGTGGCGCCGGTGTCAGTGTTGACCAGGGTTACGGTCGCCCCGGGAATCACAGCTCCAGTCGCGTCGGTTACCGTTCCGGTCACACGTCCTGTGTCGGATTGTGCCGGAAGTTGACCGGGGAACAGTATCGCCAGGCAGAGAGCCATGGCAATCCAAACTCCGGCAAACCCTCTTCTTATCTCAGGGCGGGAGCATTTTCCCTGTAGGTGTAGAGTAGGGCTTCCGCATCTATGGGCGTTTTCCGCAAAGAAAACGCCGCTGCACTCCTCTTCCGGCATACCCAGCAACAGGGAAAATGCTCTATTCGTCTTCATAAACGTGCCTCCAAAAGGCCGCCTGTTCCTCCGCGCGGATGGGTGTCCGCAAAAATGGGGAAATTCAGGCTGCGATGCGAACCATGTCGCCTTCGCACGACTCATCGCAATCCACACCCCGCCTTTTTTCGTTCAATTCTTCTTCACCAGATAACTCTTTATTTCTGAGCTGCTTGTATGGATGCAATCAACCACTGCCGGGGTTCGCACCGCGTCCGTTTCACATCGGTGATACAGTCATTGGCGCGAGGTTAAGTAAGATGTCACCCACGGTCCAGAGCCCATCCCGGGTATCCTTCGGGCTCTATGAGGCCGATCTGCAATCGGGCGAGCTCTGGAAGGCTGGCCACCGAATCAAAATCCAGAGTCAGCCCTTCAAAGTGCTCAGCATCTTGCTCGAGCGCCCGGGTGAGGTTGTGTCCCGGGAAGAGTTGCAGCAGCGGCTGTGGGGCAAAGACACAATCGTCGACTTCGATCATTCGCTGGGCACAGCTATTAATAAAATCCGCGAAGCCCTGAGCGACTCCGCTGACAATCCAAGGTTTGTAGAGACCCTCGCTCGCCGCGGCTACCGGTTCATCGCCCCGGTTACCTATCCTGTCCAAGCCGTGGCGCAGGCTCCGTCAGCGCCGGCAACCGCTCTTTCTGAAGAACAGGCATCTCCTGCACCTGCGGAGAGCGTTGGCAAACGAGTCTTCTCTCTACGCACCATTCGCTTCGTCCTCTCCGGCGTCGGATTGATGGCTGTTCTGGCAGCCGCGGGCGTGGGCTTCTATCTTGGCCAGTCCCATGGACGGCACGAGCCCGACCGCATCACCCAGTTAACCCATCACGGCCGCATCTCCCCCGGGGCTCCAGCGATGGAAAGCTTTCCCTCGGCCGTCACCGATGGCGTGCGCATCTTCACCGGGCAGATCGAAAACGGACGCACAATTCTGTCACAGGTCTTCGTGAATACCGGCGACACCATGCCGTTGCCGGTACCCAGCGAGATCGCCGCTCCGTCGCTCGGCGACCTCTCACCGGATGGCTCCAAATTATTGCTGCGCAGCCATTTGTCTCCTGAATCCGAACAACCGTTATGGGTGGTTCCGACCGGCGGCGGATCGGCGCTGCGGGTAGCTAATATCAATGCCCACGATGCGACCTGGATGCCGGATGGCTCCGGCATTCTGTACGCCGCCGGATCACAACTCTTCATCACTCATCTACAGGATGGCGCCTCGACCCCGTTCGCGACGCTTCCGTTCGGGCGGGCGTTCTGGCTTCGCTGGTCTCCCGATGGCAAGGTGCTTCGGTTCACCATCCTGGACCCTATCGCCCATACTCAGTCTCTCTGGGAGATAGATTCCAAGTCACGCAAACCCAAGCCTCTGCTGGCTAACTGGTCGAAACCTGCGAACGAATGCTGCGGCACCTGGACGCCGGACGGCAAGTACTACATCTTCCAGTCTTCGCACGACGGCAATACCGACCTGTGGCAGGACAATGGAGGCTCGGCGCCGACAAAAATCACAAACGGTCCACTGGATTTCCAGGCTCCGGTCGCCGCCCGCAGCGGACACCGCATCTTCTTCCTGGGCCTTGATTCCCGGTCAGAGCTGCAACGCTTCGACGCCGCGCACAAGGAGTTTCTGCCGGAGCGAGCCTTCCTCGCTAATGCAAGCCGGGTCACTTACTCGCGAGACGCACAATGGGTTGCCTGGACCGACCCACAAGGGAGGCTATGGAGGGCACGCGTAGATGGATCCGAAAAGATCCAGCTCACGCCCGAGTCGATGCAGGTCTTCCTCGCCCAGTGGTCGCTCGATGGCCAGCAGCTCGCACTGATGGCTCGCCAGCCCGGAAAGGCGTGGCAGCTCTATGCGATTCAGGCAGACGGCGGCAGCCCTATCGCCCTGCTGCAGGAGAATCGCAACGCCGGCGATCCCTCGTGGTCGGCCGATGGCAAGACCCTGGTCTTCGGGCGGGTCACCGACCTGATGGGCATGGAGAGCACTCCCCGCAATCTGCAGTTGCTGAACCTGGAAACACATAAGACCGAGGCGATTCCGAACTCTGACGGCTACTTCAGTCCACGCTGGTCTCCCGATGGCCGCTACATCGCTGCCATCAGCCTGGATCAGCGCAGACTGGTGCTCTATGACGTAGCCGCGAAGACCTGGAAGACGCTCGCCACCACCTCCGTGGCGGACCCTGTGTGGTCGGCAGACAGCCGGGCGATCTACCTGCACGCCTTTATGGCCAATACCCAGCCGATCTACCGGGTCTCCATCCCAGACGGAAAACTGGAAGAAGTAGCCAGCCTGACCAGCTTCCGTACCGGCGACATCGCAGACTACTTCTTCTCCGGCATCACCCCAGACAATGTCCCCTTGGTACGTGCCCGCACGGCGACCGGGAACCTGTACATGCTGGATCTGGACGGGAAATAGCCGTTCATTTCGCCGCGCTTCCTACTGACTTCATTGGACTTAGCAGATGAAACAAAAATGAAGGAGAGTTGGCCCGCGAAGCATTGCGGCAAGGTGTGAGATTTCCGTCTCCTTGCCAACATGCGCATGCGTCTCCTGTCCCTGGTTGTCCTGTTTCTCTCCTGCCTGCCAGCCCTCTCCCAACCAGCGCAGAGTAAACCTCTGCCGAACGGAGGAGAGTTCACCGCCGGGGACAGTACGCTGCGCGTCACCGCACTACGCGACGATGTCCTGCGAGTGCGGATGTGGCGAAGCGGGCACGCACCCGAGGATGCCTCGTGGGCTGTGTTGCCCGAGGCGCGGACAGCACAGGTCAACGTCACTCCCACGGTAGGCGGCTTCGAAACCGCAGCTCTCGAGGTGACCGTCGGTGACAAACTGCGGCTGGCCGTGACCGATCGCGCAGGGCATCTCCTGCAGCAGGACATCGAGCCGGTGCAATGGCAGGGAGACCGCTTCCGCATCTACAAACGGAAGTGGCCCACTGAGCACTTCTTCGGCCTGGGAGACAAACCCGGCCCCCTGGACCGCGCCGGCCAGGCCTTCACCATGTGGAACACAGACAACTTCGGCTGGCAGGAGTCGACCGATCCCATCTACAAGAGCATTCCCTTCTTCATCAGCTTCCAGTCGGGCATTGCCTTAGGCGTCCTCTTCGATAACACCTGGAGAAGCTTCTTCGACTTCGGCCGCGAGATGCCGGATACATACTCCTTCGGTGCATCCAATGGGCCGATCGACTATTACCTGATCTATGGTCCCGATCCGAAGAAGGTGGTGGAGACCTATGCCTGGCTGACCGGTCCCACACCGCTGCCTCCGCTGTGGAGCCTGGGTTTCCAGCAGTCGCGCTACAGCTACGAACCGGAGTCGCGGCTGATGGAGGTCGCCGATCGCCTCCGCGCTGATCACATTCCCGCCGATGCCGTCTACCTGGATATCGATTTCCAGCAGAAGAACCGGCCCTTCACCGTAGACCAGATCAAGTTCCCAAACTTTAGCGCCATGGTCAGCGAGCTGGCGCGTAAGCAATTTCACCTGGTGGTCATCACCGACCTGCACATCGCCAAGGCGCCGAACGAAGGATATGCGCCCTATGACAGTGGGACCGCCGGCGACCACTTCGTAAAGAATCCGGATGGCTCAACGTATGTTGGCCCGGTGTGGCCCGGACCTTCGGTCTTTCCGGAGTTCACGCAAAAGGCCACACGCGAGTGGTGGGGCGGGTTGTACAAGGAGTTCACCTCTCAGAAGGTCGCCGGCTTCTGGAACGATATGAATGAGCCCGCGGTCTTCACTTATCCGACAAAGACAATGCCCGACGATGTGCAGCATCGCATCGACGAACCTGGCTTTCAAAAACGCACCGCGGCGCATCTGGAGATCCACAACATCTATGGCCTTGAGAACTCGCGAGCGACCTATGAAGGCTTACTGAAGCTGCAGCCCAACCAGAGGCCATTCGTGCTGACACGCGCGAGCTACGCCGGAGGGCAGCGCTACGCTGCGACCTGGACCGGAGACAACAGCTCCACCTGGAATCATCTGCGTCAGACTGTTCCACAACTGCTGAACCTGGGGCTCAGCGGATTCTCCATGAGTGGAGCCGATGTGGGCGGCTTTGCCGGTTCTCCCTCGCCCGATCTGCTGACTCGTTGGCTGCAACTCGCAGCCTTTCAACCAATCGACCGCGACCACGCCGCCAAAGGCACGCGCGATCACGAGCCATGGGCTGACGGACCACAGCATGAGGCGATTCGTCGCCGCTACATCGAAGAGCGATATCGCCTGCTGCCCTATCTCTACACGGCAGCAGAGGAGACCTCGCGTGATGGCATGCCCATCATGCGTCCGCTCTTCCTCGAATTCCCTCACGCGACCACAGATGGACATCCGATGGACCTGGACGCAGGCGGCGGAGAGTACATGTTCGGCGCAAATCTTCTGATCGCTCCATCACCTTCTCCGGAGGAAGTTGCTCCCTATGAACTGCATCTGCCCGCAGGCATCTGGTACGACTACTGGACCGGCGAGAAGCTCGACCGCCGCACCAAGACAGCAGCGCGCGACCTGGAGATCCGCGATGCGGCCATAGCAGTAAAACCGATCATGATCACACCGAAGCTGGAAGAGCTTCCGGTTTACGTGCGCGAAGGATCGATTCTTCCACTGGCTCCGCTCACCCAGAGCACCGAAGAGAAACCGCAGGGGGCGCTGACGCTGCGCGTCTATCCCGGCGAGCAGTGCGGCGGCGCAATCTACCAGGATGATGGCACAAGCTTCGCCTATCGCAATGGACACTTCCTGCGCATGAGCTTCACTTGTGAGCAGCAGAGCAACGGACGGGTGCGCGTCCACATCGGCGCGCACGAAGGAGACTTCCGCCCCTGGTGGCACGAGATCCGCATTGAAGTCATCGACGGCACAACGCCGGCAAAAACACGTACCGTAGAAGACACCGGCCGCAGCATGGACGTGATCGTGCAGTAGCGGGAGTCACAACACCGTGTGCCCCAGGTCCCACGGGGACCTGGGTATTCGAGCGAAGCTCGACCGGGTGGGAGCAGCGGGCTTCCAGCCCGCTGATAAAAATGTAAAAGTAGATGGGCTTTAGCCCTGGGCCTTTGCTTTTGTAATACGGCCCAGAGCTAAAGCCCAATCTATTTTCTGACTTCGTAAACCGTGAGCTGAAGCCCACGGCTCCCACCAACCATCTTCCGATCTCGCCACTACCAATCCGTCAACGTTCCATCCAACTTCCGCGCAATCGGAAGATACGCCCGCTGATACGGATACTTCGCCGCCAACGCCTCATCAATCTCCACACCGAGCCCCGGAGCATCGCCGGGATACATATAACCGGCATTGAAGCTATAAGCATGAGGAAAGACCTCATCCATAAGCTTCGTATGCGGCATGTGCTCCTGGATGCCGAAGTTATGAATCGCCAAACCGAAGTGCAGTGCCGCTGCCATGGTGACCGGGGATAGATCCGTTGCTCCATGGAAGCCAGTGCGCACCTGATACACCGCCGCGAAGTCGGCAGCCTTCTTCAGCGCCGTGATACCGCCGCCATGAACGATGGTCATGCGCAGATAGTCGATCCACTGGTTGCGAATCAGGTCATGCGCATCCCAGAAGGAGTTGAAGACCTCGCCGGTAGCGATGGGCGTCACGGTATGTTCGCGGATAAGACGGAAGGCCTCCTGATTTTCAGCCGGAGTCGGATCTTCCATCCAGAAGAGATGATACGGCTCAAGCGCTTTGCCCAGACGTGCTGCCTCGATCGGCGTGAGGCGATGATGAACATCATGCAGTAGATGCAGATCTTCTCCGCATGCCTTGCGGACAGCATCGAACAACTTCGGCACGAAGTTCAGATACTTCTCCGTCGACCACAGGCTCTCACTGGGAAGACCACGCTCCGCCGGCTCATACGGCTTGCCCGACTTCGGCACACCGTAGCTGGAGGCAACACCCGGCACGCCAGACTGCGCGCGTACCGCGAGATAGCCTTCGGCAGCATGGCGCTGCACAGAGTCAACAGCCTCAGCGATGTCGGATCCATTGGCGTGTGTATAAACCAGCACACCTTCCCTGCTCTTTCCACCCAGCAGGTTATAGACCGGAGTATTCAGAGCCTTACCCTTGATATCCCACAGCGCCATATCGACTGCAGCAATCGCACTCATCGTCACTGGACCGCGGCGCCAGTAGGCTCCGCGATAGAGATACTGCCAGATATCCTCGATCTGGAAAGGATCGCGCCCGATCAGACACGGAAGGACATGCTCGGTCAGATACGAGGCGACCGCAAGCTCGCGGCCATTCAGGGTCGCATCACCAAGACCGTAGATGCCCTCATCCGTCACAATCTTCAGCGTGACGAAGTTGCGGTCCGGGGAGCAGATGATAAGCTTTGCCGATTCAATCTTCATAAACCTTCTCCAGAGTCGTCGCCGCCGGGCTACTGATTGACACCGCTTGCCAGGAAACCGCCGTCGACCGCAATGATCTGTCCGGTGGTAAATGTCGTTTCGCGCGCTGCCAGATAGACTGCGGTCGAGACCAGCTCTTCTGCTTCGCCGAAGCGCGCCATGGGTGTGCGCATCAGCAACTCCTGTCCGCGTGGGCTGTCGATGATCTTGCGATTGAGCGCCGTGGGAAAGATGCCAGGGGCAATGGCATTGACCGTGACCCCATGGCGCGACCACTCCACCGCCAGCGATTGCGTGAGCGCCGCCACAGCAGCCTTGCTTGCTCCGTAAGGCGCAACCTCGAGGAATGCGGCGAAGCTGGCGAGAGATGCGATGTTGATGATGCGGCCAAACCGCTGCTCCAGCATGACCTTTCCAAAGACCTGGCAGGCGCGCAGCGTTCCGGTCAGGTTCACATCGAGAATCTGATTCCAGAGTTCGTCGTCAACCTCCAGCGTGGGGATGCGCTTGGTCATACCGGCAGAGTTCACCAGAATCTCCATAGAACCGAACTCTGCGAGCACAGCATCGCGAAGCGCTTCCAGAGACGCGCGGCTGGCGACATCGCTGGCAATCGCAAGATGCCTGGTTCCGAGAGCCTGCAGCTCACGCGCAATTTCGTTGACGGACTGCTGCGAGCGCGAAGTGGCGACGACATTGGCTCCGTGACGTGCAAGCCCCAGCGCAAGCGCCTTGCCGATGCCCGAGGTTCCGCCGACGACGACGGCGGTCATTCCAGAGAGAGTCATGATTGTTCTTTCGATTCCAGGACTTTGATCATAGCCAAACTACTTCACCTTGCGCACCGAGGGAGTAACTTCGATGTAATCCACCGGCGCATATTCGCGATAGTCGCGCGGAACACGGGACTGCGACTCCAGCTCTCCGGGAGCTGCTTTATGAGGCGCGCCCGGTTGGAGCTCTGAACGCAGATCGGGAGCCGCATGCAGCTCCAACTTGTCGCCTTGCTGCAGTGTGATCCCGTTCACGGTAAATCTCGTCGAGGTCTGACCGTCAGGATTCGCGTCAAACTGTGCCGGAGGCAGTGTGTCGTCTGCCTGCCATGTAGCAACGACCTCCCCATTGCGGCGCAGCTCATATCGAGAGACACCACGCCAGATATCGAAGTACTGCACCGCGATGTCATACGTGCCTGAGCTCTGCGGAAAGGTATATGCGAGCATGCAGCCCTCAGGCCTGTGGCAAACTACCGCTTTGCCACCAGATGCGGTCTCCCACGGAGTGACGTCCATGGACTCATATCCAGACGCAATGATGGCCTCGGCCTCAATACGTCCTGGCTCGTGGCCAACTCTGCCCTGTGCATCAGGAATCTGCGAGATACGCTGGAACCAGTTGTTGATGGCATCGCGCCACACAATAGCGTGCCCTGCCTGGAAGCCGAAGAGACGCAGTACCTGCTCGTAACGCTCATCATCGACCATGCCATGAAGCTCCTGCCAGCGAGTGACGTACGTTCCAGCCTGCGCCGCAGCGACGTAATGCGTATCGTAGATATCCTGCACCAGCGTCTTCCCACTACGCAGCTTGTAGTCGTAAGGAACATGATGGAAGAAGAGCAGCAGGTCTTCCGGACAACTGGCAAGCGACTCATACTTCGCCGCGAGTTGTGGCGGATATTGTTGGATATAGCCGGTGCCATTGGCAGTGCGGTCCATCCCGATACCATCCTTCTCCCCTCGGAACCACTGGCCCCATCCGTTGCGCTCCGCTGACTCAATCCCCGGGCCAAAGTGATAGCCAAGGATATTGGTGAGCGTTCCCATGCCATGAGGACCGGTATAGCCCTCATAGACCTGCCAGCTTTCAAGCTGCAGCGTGGCGATGAGCTTCACAACTTCAGGCCGGTTCCCCCAGGTCAGACGGGTCCAGCGATCAATGATCTGTGCGAGCGGCTGATCAGGATTCCATGCCAGCTTGCCGAAGCCGTACAGGTTGGCCATCGCCATGGGGTGATGCAGCCAGTTCGCCTCCATACCGACATTGGTGACGGAGACGAAGCCGCTGCGGCGCGGTTTTCCATTCTCAAGCGGGAAGCTGTGACCGGTTACGATCTGCTTGACCGGCGTACTGCGATTTTCGGCATGCAAGTCGGTATCCAGCACCCAGTGCCACATGCTCGGCAGCCAGACCATGTGCCGCTGCTGGCCCGTGTATTCCTGTGCGGTTTGAAGTTCGATGGCGACGTTGGTACGGCGTAGCGCTGCAAAGAGGGGACTGACAGGCTCGCGCGCCTGAAAGTCGATGGGGCCTTCCTTGATCTGGATGATGACGTTGTCTTCAAACGTACCGTCGTAACGCGCGAAGTTATCCACGCCGGCGCGTGCACGGTCAGCCTTGTGGTCATTCCAGTCGAGATGATTGTTGTAAACAAATCCGCGATAGAGCACCACACCGTGATGCGGCGCCAGCGCACGCGCCAGTACATTGGCTGCATCGGCAGGCGAACGTCCATACTGCGATGGCCCCTTACGCCCTTCCGAATCTGCTTTGACCGTGAAGCCGCCAAAATCAGGGATGACGCGGTAGATCTCATCGACCTTCTCTTTCCACCACGCCGCCACGGATGGATCGAGAGGATCGAAGGTCGACATACCGCCCACGGTCTGTGGCGAGGTAAGATCAACGCTCAATGCGAGTCTGACACCCCAGGGGCGGAAGGCCTCGGCCAGACGCGCGAACTCGCGGATGTGAGCTGGCGTCAGCAGATCGAGATCGGCATTCACGTTATTCACGTTGCAACCGTTGATGCCAATCGAAGCAAGCAGGCGGGCATATTCACCGGCACGGCTCAAGTCCTGACGAACATGGCCATTCTCGAAAAAGATCGATGGCCCGGCGTAACCCCGTTCGATAGTGCCGTTCAGGTTGTCCCATTCATCGGTCCAGCGGATGCCGGCTGCGGCAGTCTGTTCCTCGTGCTTCGGCAGGGGCTGTTCCGCGCCGATCAGCTCCAACAGATGAAAGACACCATAGAGCTCTGCCTGTGGCGTGTTCGCGGCAATGCGGATGCCGGTCGAAGAAGTATCGATGGTGTAGCTGTCCAGTACTTCCGGGTTCGCACTTGGTGTCAGCACCAGGCGGATTGCCGCGCCGCGCCGTGTCGATTCACTTTGCGCGGCGATCTCCGTATGAATACCAAGCATGCTGTTGAGACCACGCTGCAGCTCTTCGGCGGCTGCGCGTTCTATCGGCGAATCCGAGGAAGGAACAATCCGCGTCGGGACAGCCCGATACTGTGCCGTTGCTACCGCAGCATAGCGCAGCCAGGCAGCGGAGCCATCTTCGGCAAGCGCTCCTTGCAATGACGAGAGCGCAATCAGGCTTGCGAAGAGTGAAACAGGCTGGAGATGGTGCTTTTTCAAAATCATCGATTCTCTTTTCGTGTCTTTCGGGGCTACCGGGGAACGGGGTAGCTTCCGCTGATACGGAAACTCACCGTCTGCGATTGCGGACCCGGCTGCGATCCACCGATGGCGACAGAGTACTCACCCGGGAGAACCGCACGATTTCCTTCTGCATCGACTTGCGAAAGATCGCGCGCAGTAAGCTCGTAAGTAAGCTTGCGGCTCTCTCCTGGTTTGAGCGCAATCCGCTGGAAGCCCTCAAGTTGCAGCTTCGGTGAGAGGCCACCGTTCCCCGAAGCCGGCGGAAGTAGATAAAGCTGAGCCACCTCTTCTCCGGCTCGTTTGCCGCTGTTCGTGACCGTAACCTCGACCTTCAAAGGCTCGCCGGCGTGCAAGTCATTGGTCGCTGTCTTCGCTCCGGAGTACGTAAAGGTCGTATAGCTGAGACCGTATCCAAAGCCATAGAGCGGCGTGCCCTGGAAGTACCGGTAGGTGCGGTTCTTCATCGAATAGTCGTCGAAGGCAGGCAGATCGCTGATCGACCGATAGAAGGTCACCGGAAGACGTCCCCCAGGGTTGTAGACACCAAGCAAAGTATCGGCAATGGCCTTGCCGCCGAACTCACCGGGATACCATGCCTCAAGAATCGCATTCGCGTGCTCCTGCGCCCAGGGCGCGGCAACCGCGGAGCCATTCATCAGCACGACCACCATCGGCTTCCCCGATTGCGCCACCGCCTCCAGCATCTGCTGCTGACTTGCGGGAAGCTTGACGTCGGTGCGGTCGCCGCCATCGAAGCCTTCCACCTTGATCTTCATCTCTTCGCCTTCAAGCTCCGGCGAGAGACCAATCATCGCAATCACCAGGTCCGCATCACGCGCTGCCTCTGCTGCCTCCTGTTGCAACAAACCAACCGGTGGCACCCACTCCATCGTCAGACCTCCGCCAAAGAGCGAAGCGCGATGCACATAGGTCACCTCGATCGCATGTGGCTTCGTATCTTCGAAACGGATGTGGAAGCGCGGCGTCGTGCTCTCACGGAAATCCTTCGCAGGCGTCGAGAAGGTTGCCACCTCGCGGCCATCGACGGTCACGCGGTAACGCTCTTCATCGCCGCACGGGTAGCAGTGCGCCAGCCGCATATTGAACTCGAAGTCGCCGGCCCGCGGAGCGGCAATATATCCAGTCCAGCGAACGCCGAAGAACTCCTGCTTGACCGCATCAACAGGAGCAGCGGAGTTCCAGTCGAAATCGATTTGCGAGTCCTGCCGCACGGCAGCGGGCTTGGCTGCGAAGATATCTCCCTCAATACCGTTGAAGTACTCGGCCTTCAGGCCATTGCGGCCACCAGTCGCCGCTGTGCGGAACATGGTGGACGGAACCGGCAGCGGCGCCCCATCCGCATAGGGAGCGCCCTCGGCGTAGACGACCTGTGCGCCGCGAAGCGCCTTACGCAGGCTATCGACCGGCATCTCCGGATCCTTCGGGACGGCGTTGTAGTTACCCTCGAGCGCGGCAAGGGACGCCGCATTCGGACCGATAACTGCAACCTTCTTATACTTCGCCGGCTGCAACGGCAGAATGCCGTCGTTCTTGAGCAGCACCATGGACTCTTTCGCGGCACGCTCCGAAAGCGCCAGATGTGCTGGTGCGCGATCCTGACTATACGGAATCTGCGCATAGGGCGAGTTCGACGGAGGATCGAAGAGACCGAGCCGCATGCGCGCAGTAAACAGACGCTCCAACGTCGTATCGAGATCGCTCTCCTTCAGCAGTCCCGCCCGAACCGAGGCCGGAAGCACCTGGTAGGTCCGACCGCAGTTGGTATCCGTACCGGCAAGGATGCCTGCCGCCGAAGCGTGCTCCTTATCCGGTGAGTAGCGATGTGCTGTCTTCTGGTAGAAGTCATCGATGGCGCCACAGTCGGAGGTGACGAAGCCCTTGAACTTCCAGGCATCGCGCAGAATGTCCTTCAATAGCAGATCACTGGCGCATGCGGGCTTGCCATAGATGGCGTTGTAGGCGCACATGATCGATCCGGCCTGGCCTTCGACGATGGTGCGGCGGAACTGCGGCAGATAGGTCTCCCAAAGATCGTGTGCCGAAGGATCGATGTTGGCGCTGTGGCGCGTATTCTCCGGTCCGCTATGCACGGCGAAGTGCTTTGGCGTGGCAATGGCACGCGGATGTTGCGGATCAGGCCCCTGCAGACCACGAACGAACGACAGGCCCAGGCTTCCGGTCAGGTACGGATCTTCTCCGTAGGTCTCCTGTCCACGACCCCAGCGCGGGTCACGGAAGATATTGATATTCGGCGACCAGATGGTCAGACCGAAGTAGATGCTGTGAATGCCTTTGCGGACGGCGTCGTTGTACTTGGCGCGGGCTTCGGTGGAGACAACATCGCCGATCTGCTGCAGCAGCGGCGCATCCCAGGTCGCAGCCATGCCGATGGCCTGCGGAAACAACGTCGCATGACCAGACCGAGCGATACCGTGAAGCCCTTCGTTCCAATAGTCATAGGCGGGCACGCCCAGACGCGGAATGGCAGGCGCGGTGTTGACGCTCTGGGCCGCCTTCTCTTCCAGAGTCAGCCGCGAAACCAGATCGTGCGCTCGCTGTTCCGGTGTGAGGGGGGTGTCCTGATAAGGAAATTTCGCCTGCGCAAGGACGGCAGCAGGCAGCATACCGGCGAACAGAGTGAGAACGTGAGTCAAGCGCATGACAGAAGACCTTTCGAAAACGATTGCAGCCCGCGGATTCGAATGCACTCCACGATGTCATCAAAGATACCTGAGCAACTGTTCCCGCTGCTTACAGTCGCTGCAGCTTCTTCGGCGGCTCTGCAAATGCATGCGTCACCAAGACACGGGTAAAACACCAGACAGCATCAGGAATGCATCTAGGTCCTCGCAAAGATCAAGCTCTATACCCCAAAGAAACCGCTTAAAAGCGGCGCCCCACTCTTTGCGTTCTCAGCCGAGCCGGCGAAACTGGCCGGGAGCTACGAGTCACAAAGAATGGGGCAACGAGAGTACGCCTATATGCCCTAGTGGCTGTGGCCGCCCAGGACCTTCTGCAAACGATAGTTCAACTCCAGGTAGCCGTAGTTCGCTCCGCCCTCCGTCGGGTAAATCGCACTGACGACTGACTTTCCGAAGGCATGCGCGTAGTAAGTTCCCAGCGAAAACTGCTTGGTCAACGTAATGTCGGCGCTGATGTCATACAGCGAACTGAAGCTGTTGTGGTTGTTTGCCGGTCGTCCGGTATAACCAAAGACCTTGTTATCGAAGGCTCCGCCACCCTGGTACCAGAAATCGGAGGCCGAGGTGAGCTTGAGGAAGTGAAGATCGGAACGCAGATCGACCCGTTTGCTGGGCTTATCGATAAGCTGAACGAAGGAGTCGGTCGAGTTCATCGAGTTGTAGAACGGGAAGCGCGCATAGATACGCGGTGTCGGCAACACCTGAAAGAAGGTGTTGTGCGTCCCGTCGGTCGCATTGTTATCGCCGGTCGAGCGTAGATAGCCGCCGCGAACCCAGGGTGTGGTCTTGACCTTATCGAAGCGCAGACCGCCTTCCACCGCAATCGCTCCTGCCGAATGATCCTGCAGTCCCCAGGAGCCAACCTGCCCCGCACCCCAGAGGAGGAAGTCGACCGTCGTGCGCCCTGCCGGCACAGCAGCCAATAGATTGCCGCCGAAGGTGCCGATGCGAATGTTCTTGTGATCGAGCGCGCGCGCAGCAGCACTGCGGTTATCCGTCTTGGTCAGACCGGTACGGCCGTCGTGATAGCCGAGAGCAAAGCCGCGAACGATGACGCGCTGTTTTGCCAGCACATGCGTGTAAGCCAGGTACTGCACATCGACGTTCAATTCAGGGTTGGCGTTCATGTTGAAGACGCCCTGCGTCGCGCGGCCGCCCATCGCCGTCAGATTCCAGCTCTTGCCGCCAAGCTTGCCTTCAATGCCGTCGAAGGAACGCTGTCCATTCGAGAAACCGAAATTGCCGATAAGTCGATGGCCGACACGGTTGGTCTGTATCCAAAGCAACGTATTGTTCTTCGGAACGATCTCCTGACCGTCAAAGAATTCGAAGCGGCCTACGCGCAAGGTATCCGGCTCATTCTTGAAGTGGTAGCGCAGGAACCCCTGACGAAAAGAAGCAGCCGCGGGATTGCTATTGTTGCTGTTCGCGGCATAGTAGGTGCCGCCAAGACCTAGCTGGCCTTGCGCGGCAACCGGTGAAACCGCATCGGTCGGCAGCGCAAGCTCAGCGCTTTGACCGATCTCGAGCTGATAGTCCCACTGGCGAATGCGCTGCGTTATGCCGAGCCGGAGCAATGAGTCCTGGTGGGCATAACGTTCCGAGGTTGGCGTCGCAGCAAACCACTGCGTCACGTTGCTGCGCTCACGCAGAATAGCGGTGACATTTACAGCAGACGATGGAGGAGCGGGCGGGGCCTGCGCAAACGAAGCCGCAACAGATGCCACCGAAATAAGGGCGAAGAGAGCGGATTTCACGAAAGAATCTCCTTTTTAAGACACACCACGGGTGTAGTCGCTGTCAGAGCAGGTAGACGCGACGGGGAAAAAACAAGCGGACGACAGTGTGGGAAAACGCGAGCCGTTACACGGCGAGCGCTTCCTCCTGGCTCTCCGTATCCATGGGGTCGATCGCGGTATGAGCAAGGGCTCTGCCGCCTTCTCCGACCCAGGTACGCGTCCACTTCCGTGAAACGATGCGCAGCATCACCAGCACCAGCAGCGCGAAGACGGCGTAGGCCGCGAAGCCTGCTGCGAATGATCCCGTGTGCTGTTTGGACTGCCCAAGCACGTTCGGCAGAATGGAGCCACCCAGCGCGCCGATCTCACCCACCATGCTGCCGGCAACCGCGGTTGCAATCGGCCAGCGCAGCGGAACAAGCTGGAAGGTCGCGCCATTGCCTGCACCAAGCGCGGCGAAGCAGAGCATGAAGAGCACCGTGGTCACTACCAGGGACGGTGAAGTCACCAGGCCGAAGATGCCGGCAATGGCGACCAGGAAGACGACACTCAGCGTTGTGACGCCGCCGACACGGTCAGCAAACCATCCACCGACAACACGGGTCATGCTGCCAAGCAGCGTGGCACACATGGTGAGCGTTCCGGCCTGCGTCTTTGGAATGTGGAACTGCGCGACGAAGAGCGAGGGCAGAAAGGTCGCGAGACCGAGGAATCCGCCGAAAGTGATGATGTAGATAAGGTTGAAGTACCAGCCATCGCGCTCCACCAGGCACTTGAGGTGCTGGCGCAGCGTCTGATGTTCGGCGTCAGGCGGCTCCTTGGCGAAGACGATCATCACGATCAACGGAAGCAGCATGAACAGCGCTGCAAAGCCATAGACGTGCGACCATCCGAACGCCTTCGCCAGGCGCGGCGCGAAGAAGGCTGCGACGGCCGTACCGCTGTTCCCGGCTCCGGCGATTCCCATCGCCAGTCCCTTGTACTGTTTGGGGAACCAGCCGGCGCCGAGTGAGAGAGCTACGCCGAAGCTTGCTCCGGCGGTGCCCAGCAGAACGCCCATTGCCAGCACGTTGGAGAACGAGTGCACGAAGAAGTAGCCATAGAGAAGCGCTACGATGATGCAGCTCATCTCGACGATCGCCGCGCTCTTACGGCCGATGTACTGGCTCAGCACGCCGAGCGGAAAGCGCATGAGAGCACCTGCCATGGTGGGCAGCGAGACCATCAGGCCGACCTGCGCCGGCGAGAGGTGGAACTGCTCGGTGATGAAAGGTCCCATCGCTCCGTTCAGCACCCACACAGCAAAGGTGAAGTCGAAGTAGAGGAACGATGCGAAAAGCGTCGCTGGATGACCGGATTTTAGAAAGTGCTTTACGTTGGCCATTTTGAAAGGCTCCCTGAGATCTGAAATGTCGAAATATAACTGCGGCACGAAGTACTGCTACGGCAGGAGCGAACTTCCAGGTTCGGCTCGGTACAACACTCGCGGCGGCCATGGGCGCGAGAAAGTCTTACAGAACAGTGCTATTTCAGAGCGGAACGCTCGACACACACAGCGCACTGCTTGAAGTTAGGCTCGCGACTGATTGGGTCAAAGGCACCCAGCGTCACGAGGTTTGAGTTCTGCTCAGCAAAATGGAACGGCATGAAGACCTGTCCGGGAGCGACAATCCCGGTGATACGCAACTCAACGTCGCGAACGGAGGCACGCCTGGAGCGCACCGTGACACGATCATGCTGGCGCAGCGAGAGCCGCGAAGCATCGGCCGGATTCATCTCAAGCCATGCATTGGGAGACATGGCGTCAAGCATGGCGACAGCGCCGGTCTTGGTGCGCGTGTGCCAGTGCTCAACGGTGCGTCCGGTGTTCAAGATCAAATCGAACTCTGTGTTCGGCTGCTCCACAAACGGGAGACACGGAACACAGTGCAGCAGAGCGCGGCCATTCTCGCGAGGGAACTGGCCATCGCCGTAGAGCCGTTCCCCGCCCCACTGCCTGCCGCCTTCCTCTTCGAGCTGCTGCCAGGTAAATCCGCTGTAATCGCACATGCGGCCCGCGGAGACCTTCTGCCACTCGAGCCAGGCATCATGCGTGCTGCGCCATCCCGGAAAGAGCCTGTCCTTCACGCCCAGACGCTCGGCCAGCGCGAGGAAGATATCGAAGTCAGGACGGGCTTCCCCCGGAGGCGTGGCAAAGGCATTCACCTTGCTGACACGACGCTCGGAATTGGTATACGTCCCTTCCTTCTCACCCCAGATGGCCGCGGGAAGAACCAGATCGGCATAGTCCATCGTTGGCGTGGGATAGAAACCGTCCTGCACGACGATGAACTCCGTCGTCTCAAAGGCCTGCCTCAGCAGATTCAAATTCGGGAATGAGACCACGGGATTCGTCGCAATGATCCAGATTGCCTTGACCTGCCCCTTGACGGCAGCTTCGACGATATCCGGGTACGCAAGGCCGCGTGCCGTGGGCAGCTCTTCTTCCTCGATCTTCCAGAGCTGAGCGAGCGCCTTGCGATCTTCCGCATTATCGAACTTCCGATAGCCAGGCAAGGCCGAGGTGAAGCTGGTCTCACGCGACCCCATCGCATTGCACTGACCGGTGATGGAGAACGGAGCGCCACCCGTCCGGCCGATGTTGCCTGTAATCATTGCGAGGTTATTGATCGCCGCGACGGTATGTGCACCCTGGGTGGAGTGATTCACACCCATCGTCCAGCCGATGAACGCCGACTTCGCCTCTCCGTAGAGGCGCGCCACCTTCTCGATGGTCTCGACCGTAAGTCCTGTGGTCGCGCTGACCGCCTCCGGCGTGTAGTCGGCGACAAAGCTGACGAACTCCTCCAGCCCCTCAACGTGCTCGAGGATATATTCGCGATCAACAAGGCCATCGCGCAGCAGGATATGCGCAATGCCATTGATCAGTGCGATGTCAGAACGCGGCTTAACCGGCAGGTGAAGATCGGCCATCATCGCGGTCTTGGTGACACGCGGATCCACAACAACCAGCATCTGCCCCGGCTTCTTGCGCAGGCGATTGCACAGGATGGGATGATTGTCCGCAATATTCGCCCCAATCAACAGCACAACATCCGCCATCTCCATGTCGGCATAGGCCCCCGGGGGTCCGTCGGAGCCGAAGCTCAGCTTGTAGCCTGAAACCGCGCTGGCCATGCACAACGTGGTGTTGCCGTCATAATTGCGGCTGCGGAAACCAAGCTGCACCAGTTTGCCGAGGGTATAAAACTCTTCCGTCACCAACTGACCGGTGCTGATTACGCCCAGCGAGTCATTGCCGAAACGCTCCTGGATCGAACCGATGCGCGTCACCATCACTTCGATGGCTTCCTTCCAGGAGACCGGCTCGAGCGGAGTTCCACGGCCGCCGCGGCGCAACATCGGCGTCGTAGCGCGGCCGGCAGCCTCGATCATCAGGTGCTCGCTGAGTCCCTTGGGGCAGAGCTTGCCGAGATTGACGGGATGATCAGGGTTTCCACGCGCGGCGACAGGACGGCCGTTACGCGTGCCCACCAGCATGCCGCAGCCAACCGAGCAGTAGCCGCAGGTCGTCTTCGTCCAGGTATCCGCGATGCGCGACTCAGAGATGTAACCGAAGCGCGCATCTTTGCCATAGCGGTACTGTGTACGCGCGGTATCGAAGCCCAACCAGCGCTGCATCCGCTGGAGGAATGTGAGCGGCTGCATTCTGGAGCGGTCTTCGGCGACGGCATTGGCGTATTGTGTCACCCGCTTCTTCATACTGCCGCCCTTCCATGAGACCCATTGCTGAAGGTCAATCCCATACTGAGCGGAACAACGGAGACGAAGAAGAGATAGCGGTTGAGAAGAACAGCGGCAGAGGCCGCGGCGAGCGAAAGCCAGGGCATAGGCGCCAGAAGGAAGAGTACCGCCTGGATGGCGCAGATCCAGGAGAGAGCCACCTTCCACCAGAGTTGCTCTCCACGCAGATGGTTGTAACTGGCGTGGCGCTCAAAGATCGCTGAACCGCGAAGCCGGACGATGCGTGTGATCTGGTTCGCGATCCAAAGTACGGCAGCCAGGGCTACAGCACGGGGATGCGGCGCGACGTGAGGGAGAGCTACCGTCAGCCCAACTGCCTGCAGCCGCGTTGCCAGCCAGACCGCAGGAGCCTGCATCACCGCCATCACTGGCCCCGCCATCAGGAAAGCCGAGAGCACGAAGTCGAGCGGCGTGTGCATCATGTTCCAGGCCGGACGCGCCTTCACCAGATAGATACGGGCGCTGGCAAGCGTGCCTGCAAGCCCGATCATGACTGCGAGAATCGCCAGCGGAGTCACCGCGCGCTCCAGCGCAGGGCGCAGCAGCGATGCCCATGCAACGCCGGTGGATACGGTCAGCGTGACCAGGAAGAGTGTGAAGCAGAGAACCTCACGGCTCAGCCACGAACGCTTCCACATCTTCAGGGCACGCCAGGCATAGGCAGGCCGTCCAAGATGGAAGATGGAGATGTTGATCGCAATGACGGTAACAAGCAGCAACAGCGACAGGCTCACAGCGCTGAGATCGCGATCGAGCAACAGGCCGCAAAGCAGACCAAAGGCTGCCTGCATCGCAGAGGTCATCACAACAAGAGAAGGATGCGCATGCTCAAGCGCAATGGAACCGGTGTCGACACGGTCGAGCCAGGTGACGGAGTTCTTCGCAGGCAGAGTGATGCGCGTGGTGGAAACGGTCTGACCGGAAGGAGGCATACCCGGCGAATCGGCGAGGGAGTGGTCTGCCGTCCACTCGTTCTTGTTCACGATCTCAATCTGGATCGCGTTCTCCGGACATGCATTGACACATGCAGGCTCGCGGTTGTCGAGCAGACGATCGCGGCACATATCGCACTTGCCCACCACACCGCGCTCCGGATTGAACTGCGGAACGCTATAGGGGCAGTTCCACACACAGTACTGGCAACCGATGCAGGCTTCGGCAGAGTGCAGCACGATCCCCGTAATCGGATCTTTGCTGTAGGCATCGACGGGACATCCACGCAGGCAATCGGCGCTGAGGCAGTGATTGCATCCCATCGAGAGGTAGGTGCGCATCACGTTGGGATAGATGCCGCCTTCGAGTTCGCCAACACGACGCCATTTGATATCAGCAGGGTTGCCGTTCTGCTCATTGCAGGCAATCTCGCAGGAACGGCAGCCGATACACTTCGTCATATCGAAGTGGAAGCGATACTGCTCTCCGGCCTCGAGCGGCCGCGATGGGATCAGCGCATTGACCAGCGAGGGCGCAGCTCCACCCTCAACCAGGGTGAGGCGCACCAGCTCAGCGCTGTCGGTCTCCATCGCTCGTTCCTGAAGCGGCAATGCCACGTTCGTTTGCTCCTCGTTCCTTGCTTCGTACGGCCTTAGTAGACGTCGCGGTGATACCGGCCGTCGTCATGCATCTGCGTAACGTATTCGCGGGCAGCTTCGGTGCTCATACCGCCGTGCTTCTCGATCAGCGTATGCAGCGCCGAGTCCACATCTTTAGCCATGCGCGCAGCGTCGCCGCAGACATAGACGCGGGCATCTTCCTGCAGCCACTGCCAGAAGGTCGCGCCGTGCTCGATCATGCGATCCTGCACGTAGATTTTGTGCGCCTGATCGCGGGAGAAGGCGGTATCGAGCCGCGTAAGATGGCCACTCTCCGACATGGAGCGCAGCTCTTCCCTGTAGAGATAGTCAGTCTGTGCGCTGCGCTCGCCGAAGAAGAGCCAGTTGCGGCCCTTCTGCCCAAGCGCTTCGCGCTCATGCAGGAACCCGCGGAAAGGAGCAATCCCCGTACCCGGACCAATCATGATGATGGGAGTATTGCCATCGACGGGAAGCCGGAACTTCTTGTTCGGCTGGATATAGACCGGCACCGTCTCGCCCACGTTGACCCGCTCGGCAAGCATGGTGGATGCGACGCCGCCACGCTCACGGTTATGCGAGCGATAGCGCACCACGCCGATAGTGCAGTGAAGTTCCAGGCCGTGCTTCGCCGGGCTCGATGAGATGGAGTAGAGCCGGGGCGCCAGACGCGGCAGCATCGCAAGCAGCTCTTCCGGTGTCTCAATTGCGCCAGGATACTCATGCAGCAGATCGATCAGGCCGCGGTCATACAGGAACGTGTCCAGGTGAGCAGCCTGTTCCGCCGGCAGCAGGGCCGACAGAGTCTTGCACTTTGTCTTCTCCGCAAACGCCTGCACCATCTTGCGGCTCAAACGTGTGTGCTGATAGTGATGCAGCAGAGCCTCACGCATGCTACAGGGGCCTGCCTTGGGAACCTCCACCATCGTGTCCGCGCCAAACGGAAGCAGCGACAGCGTCTCGTCCACCAGAGCGGGATCATTCTGCGCCAGAACACCGCACGCATCGCCCGCCTGATACGGCAGATCTTCATTCAGTTGCAGACCCAGATGGATGGTCAGCTTGCTCGAAATGTTCGAGGTCAGCGCGCGGCGCTCGACCACGGCGGCATGCAGCGGATTCTCACGCGAATACAGTGATTGCTTCGCCGGCTGAGCCGCAGCAACGGGTGCCGCTACCTCAGCGTGCTTCGTCCCATTCGTACCGTTCGACTTCGTGCCGATCTGTGTAACGCATGTACCTTTCCAGGCAGCGAAGGGTTCATCCACATCAACATCGCTCTCGACGCGCGGCGTGATGCGCAACGCCCCGAGTTCCGCCAGACGATCGTCCAGTTCCACGCCGAAGCGGCAGAACTGCTCGTACGTCTTGTCTCCGAGACCGAATACGGAGTACCGCAGTGACGTCAAAGTCAGAGAATCCGCTCCCATCAGCGCATCGCGAAATGCCTTGGCATGATCCGGAGCCTCACCGTCGCCGTAGGTGCTGACGAAAAAGACGGCATTGCTCTGCTCTGCAAGATGAGATGGCGTTACATCCGTGAGTGACGTAACTGTCGCATTGTGGCCGGCGGTCTTCAACTCCTTGGCGAACTTCTTCGCCAAGCGCTCAGCCGTTCCGCTCTGCGTGGCGAAGTACACAGCCACATTCTCCGAAGCCGTCGCCGCCGCGGACGAAATCTCTGGCGCAGGAGCGCTGGAGTAGAGACCCGCAAGAAACCCATTGAGCCACGCACGCTGGTCGGCGTTGAAGGGAGCATCGTGCGGAATAAAAGGGACGGGCTGCGCGCTCACGCCATCACCTCCACAGGGGCATCGCTGGTACACATACTGCGTAACTCCTCAACACTGTGCCTGTTGGCGAAGGCGAGGAAGCTCTCACCTTCCACACACTGTGTGGTGTAGACCTTGAAGATCGCCTGCAGGGCAGGCAGAACCTCGCTGTACTTCATTGCCGGGAAGAGCTGGCGCGCCATGGCCTGGTCGTTGTCTGCTCCGCCGCCAAGATTGACCTGGTAGCCTTCTTCACCGCCAACCTTTACGCCCATCAGGCCGATATCGCCGATGTAGTGCTGCGCGCAGGAGTGCGGGCAGCCAGTCACGTGCAGGTTGACCGGCTGATGGATCACAAACATGCTGTCCAGCGAACGCGCAATCTCCAATGCGTGGCCCTTGGTATCGGCGGCGGCGAACTTACAACCGCGATTGCCGGTGCAGGCTACCGTACCGCTCTGCACACGACCGGCCGCAGTCTCGAGTCCCGCCTGATGCAGGACACGGCACGCTTCAGCAACACGGTCTTCGGGAATATTCGGAATCAGCAGGTTCTGCCAGACTGTCAGACGGAGCTCACCGCTGCCGAAGCGCTCGGCAACATCAGCAATAACGCGAGCCTGCGCGATAGGCAGCCAACCCACAGGAACACAGACGCCGATATAGGAGAAGCCGGGCTGCGACTGCGCGTGCACGCCAAGGTGTCCGGCGCGATTGATCGGACCGCGGGCTTCGCACTCGGAGGCATCGACGCGCAGGATGGGAAACGCAAGCTTCTTTTCCGTCTCTTCCAGGAACTTCTCGACGCCCCAGCGGTCGACAAGATACTTCAGGCGGGCCTTCTTGCGGTCGGTGCGATCGCCGTTCTCCGCAAAGACGCGGACCATCGCCGCGGCCACAGCAACAAGCTGGTCAGGTCTCAGCAGCAAACCACAGTCCGAAGCGAACTGCTTATGTCCTGTAATACCGCAAAGCAGAACACGGAAATAGACGCCCGCCGGCACGCTCTTCCCTTCACCAACGGAGACGGCTACAAAGCCGATATCGTTCGTGTCAGCAAGTGCGCTGATGGCGCCGCCGTTGTCGAAGGCGATATTGAACTTGCGCGGCAAGCCGAACATATCCCGCGAGTTGGTGATGTAGTTCTGCAGTGCGTCGGCGTAGGGCTGTACGTCGATCAGCTCCTGCGGATCGTAGCCGGAGATGGGCGATGCGGTGATGTTGCGAATGTTATCCGCGCCGGAACCCATCGAGCTCATCCCGAGCTTGCGAACGCTGTTCAGCACGTTGACGATATCCTTCGGCGCAAACTCGCGGAGCTGGATATTGGCGCGGGTCGTGAGATCGATGCGGCTGTTGCCGAACTTTTCAGCAATCGTAGCGACACCGCGTATCTGCGCGGAGGTCATCACGCCACCAGGAACGCGCATCCGCAGCATGAAGGAGTCCTGCGCCGGGGCCACATGAAACAGACCGTGGAACTTGAAACGATAGCGACGCTCTGCGTCAGGGGCCTCATTGGAAGCCGCAGTCTGCAGCAGTTCATCCCACAGATCCAGCGGATTGCGCTCGTACTTCCAGACCTCTTCAGCGCAAAGCTCGGAGACCGGCGTGCCGAAGAAGGTCTCTTCCTTTGCGGACGCAGCAAGGTTAGCGGTACCGGCCGAAGGCTGCGAAGTGATCTGACCGGATGCCGAGTGCCCAACAAACGGGCGCTGCTGCACACCCGCAAAGAAACCACGGAGATACTGTGCCTGCTCATCGGAGAAGCCCGACTGCGGCGAGACGAAATTGTGTGGCATCGTCGACATAAACATCCTCACGCGGCAAAACAATCGGTGGATGATGTACGACGGCCTGAATCACCTGTGCGGCAATGCGAAAAACTCCGGAACGAACGCAGCAATCCCACACGCACACATCGGCGGTGAACTCAGGCTCGTCGCGGAGCAGCTTACTAAACTTGAAATGCTCAGACTTGGCGAAGGCGGACGCATCAAGGGGCCGCACCTTCAGACAACACCTTCAGGCTGCCATAGCCGAAGGGTGCAATGCTTGGAGTATAGGGCGATACCGGGATACACGCAAGCGGTTTTTCATGGAGGATTTGCAATTTCCTCGTAATTCTCTGACAGAAAAAGAATTCTGCACATTCACATGCAGCATTTTGCCTGTAGGTGTAGAGGAGGGTTTCCTCATCTATGGGCGTTTTCCGCAATGAAAACGCCGCTGCACTCCTCTTGCGGGATACCCAGCAACAGGGAAAATGCTCTGAGAACGATCAATTGGCGTTTTCGTACGTGATGGCCGTACAGTTCTAGAATGAGATTGATTATCTTTTAATCAATTTCCCTCGGCATCAACGCAGCTCAACCCGTTTTCGGAGAGTCATGCCCCACGCCAGCTTTGAAGGATTGCGAGTGTTATCTCTAGAAACCCGCCGCGAGCGCGAGGTAGAGAAGCTCATTCGCACTTACAACGGTGATCCGCTCGTGGTTCCATCCATGCGCGAAATTCCGCTCAGCTCGAATACCGACTGTGTGGAGTTTGGCCGCCGCCTGCTCGCAGGGGAGATCGATCTCATCGTCTTCATGACCGGTGTGGGCGTGGCGAAGATGATGGAGGTACTGAGCGCCACCTTCGATCGCGAAAAGATATTGCAACAACTGCGCAAGCGGCAGATCGTGGCCAGAGGTGTAAAGCCGGTCGCCGCATTGCGTGAGTTGCAGGTCCCTGTCGCAGTCACCACCGCCGAACCCAGCACATGGCGCGAAGTAGTTGCACAGATGGATAAGAAGTACGGCGATAAGCTCGCGCGCTATGACGTCGCTGTGCAGGAGTATGGCGCCACCAACCCAGAGCTGATTGCCGAACTCGTTCATCGCTGTGCCTCTGTCACCAAGGTTCCGGTCTATCAGTGGGGACTACCGCTCGACATTGCACCGCTGCAGGAAGCGATACGCGAGATCATCGATGGCTCCATCGATGTAGTTCTGTTCATGACCGCGGTGCAGGTGATTCATCTCTTTCAGGTGGCCAGCGATATGGGCGTCGCCGAAGAGATGCGGCGTGCTCTCGAGTCCATCGCCATCATCTCAGTGGGACCGACAACCACCGAAGAGATTCTGCACTACGGCCTGAAGCCCGACTTCGAGCCGTCGCGGCCGCGCATGGGCTTCATGGTGAATGAAGCAGCGCAGTACGCTCGCAAGGTGCTTGCGGAGAAGCGTTCGTCCGATTCGTTTGCCGGCGCCAAGCCGGAGGATGAGGCAGAGCCCGTCGTCCCGAAGCCGCCCGCATGGCCGGTACAGCAGGTCGCACCCTCTACCTCAACGATGGCGGGCTTCCGTGATGGTCTGGCGCCGCTGGACATTCTGCAGCAGGTAAGCAGCAGCCTCACCTCAACCGACCCATTGCACGTTGTGCTTTCACGCATCGTCGCCTGCGTCTGCGCGATGGTGCCGTGCGACTCCTGCTTTATCTACACGCTGGAAGAGGACAAACTTGTCCTTCGCGCCTCACGCAACCCGCATGCTGCCGAAATCGATCAACTGAAGGTCTCCGTCGGACAAGGCGTCACCGGATGGGTCGCCGAACATCGCGAGCCGGTCTCCATTCCCGAACGCGCCAGCGAAGATCCGCGCTTCAGCGCCTTCCGCAGTCTCCCAGAAGACACCTTCGAAGCCATGCTCTGCATCCCGGTCCTCTGTGCCGGCCGCGTCGTGGGCGTGTTGAACCTGCAGCACAAGCAGCCCTACTTCCATACCGATCTCGAGCGCCGACTGCTAGCGACCATCGGCGTTCTGGTAGGCGCTGAAATCGAGCGGGCACGCCTGGAGACGGAAAATCTTCAGCTTGCAGACCGGCTGGAATCGCGGAAGGTGATCGACCGCGCCAAAGGCATTCTGCAACGTGATCTGAAGATCTCCGAAGACGAAGCCTACCGCATGATGCAGAAAGAGAGCCGGCAACGGCGGAAGTCGATGCGCGAGGTCGCCGATGCCATTCTGCTCTCTGAAAGCATGCGGTTAGGATCGAAGACATAGAGCCGCTGACTCTCCGTGGCTGTTGCCATCAAATGATGGGCTTTGCTGCGCTTACGGATGAGCGGCTGACAAGCCGTTGCGCGTAGCGCAACCATTTCGCACCGCAGGTGCGAATGCCTTGCTTAAGGGGACGGCTTTCAGCCGTCCCGTACGAGGGCGCGAAGAACGGCGGCTTCAGCCGCTGAGGTCAAATCATCCACTCCGAGTACAACGTCCTCTGTTTTGCCTTACCCCTAAACAAACCCATCCTTGTAACCTGACAGCGATGAAGAGCTTCCGGCATACTCAACAACAGTTGCGCTGGGACACTCAGAAGACGTCGTCAGGCTTATGTCATGACCAGGGCATAGGACTTTTGCCCGATTTCATCTTCTGTTCTCACAAATTACCCTTGGCGCATCGAAAAAACGATTGAGGACGACGTGATGCCCGTCAATACCCCCCGACTGTCCCGTAGAGAGTTTGTATGGGGCGGTCTTGCGACCGCGTTCACCATCCGTTCCGCGTCTGCCGCCGGCACGGTTACTCCCACCCGCGTGCTGCTGGGAACCACCGGCAAGGTCAGCAAAGGGATCTACACCGCCGACTGGAACGCAGCCACAGGCGAACTCGGTTCCATCACATTAGCTGCCACCCTGGTGTCACCGAGCTTCCTCGCCACCCGCCGCGTCGGCTCGCTCACACGGATCTATGCCGTCAGTGAGGACGGCAAAGACGACTCCGGCGTCAATGCGCTGGAGACCATTCCCGGCTCTCGCGAGCTTCGTCTGCTGAATAAAGTCTCTTCCGTCGGCAACGGCCCCACGCACCTCTCCCTCTCGCCGGACGGCCACTCAGTCTTTGTCGCTAACTACGGAGGAGGCAGCATCGCCTCGTACCACGTCAAGCCCGATGGCAGCTTGAGCGAAGCGGTCTCTCACTTTCAGTACGAAGGCAGCGGACCTGATCCGTCACGGCAGACGAAGTCGCATGCCCACTCCGCGCAGGTCTCACCTGACGGCCGCTTCCTTCTGGTGAACGATCTCGGCCTCGACCGAATCTGCATCTATCGCATCGATGCGGCAACCGCAGCGCTCACGCCCAACGACCCTCCGCTCTGGCAGGCAAAGCCGGCAAGCGGGCCGCGCCACATCTCGTTTCACCCCAACGGCAAGTGGCTCTATAGTGTGAACGAGCTCGACTCAACTGTCGACATTCTGGCGTGGGATGCAACACGCGGCCGCATCACGCCCATCGACCGCGTCTCAACCCTGAAGCCGGACTTCCCCCCACATACTGCCTTTGCCGGCGAGATTCTGGCCTCCGCGGACGGACGAAACGTGTACGTCGGCAACCGCATCGCCGATCAGACCATCGCGGTCTTCGATATCGACCGCGCCTCGGGCAAGCTGAAGCTCAAACAGCTTGCGCCGAACGGCGGCAAAACCACGCGTCACATCGCACTCGATCGCACCGGCAAATGGATGATCGCCAGCAATCAGGACAGCGGTGAGATAGTCGTCCTGCAACGCAATCTCGCTACGGGCGAACTTTCCGCCCCGGTACACCGGTATCCGCTCGATACACCGATGTTTGCCACCTGGATCTAGGAGGAGCATGGCTTCCGTTGTTGATCGCAATGATGTTCGTTTTGACGTTTGCAGCCGCGGCAATAATGCTCGCTTCCCTGCCGCCGACAGCCAGCGCGTAGCGCAGGTTGAGTACTGCACCAGCGCCGAAGATGTCGTCCGCACTCTGCAGCAGGCGATCGATCGCGGACAGCGGCCGACTGTACGTTCTTCAGGCCATTGTTACGAAGACTGGGTCGTCAACAATCCGGGCGGCGTTTTGCTCGACGTCAGCATGATGGACCGTGTCAGCACCGGCGAAACTCCAGGCAGCTACATCATTCAGCCCGGAGCCAAGCTGGGTGTTGTTTACGAACGTCTCTATAAGCTGGGTGGCGTCGTCATCCCCGGCGGCACCTGCTACACGGTCACTGCGGGCGGCCACGTCTCCGGCGGAGGCTATGGGACCCTGGCGCGCATGTACGGTATTACCGTGGACTGGCTGACTGGTGTTGAGATCGTTATCGTCAACCAGGCCGGCAAAGCGGAGCTCATCTACGCCGACGCGCAACATCATCCCACGCTCTTCCGCGCTCTGCGTGGTGGACAGGGCTCGAATTTCGGCGTCATCACCGCCTTCCACTTCGCCAAGCTTCCTCCGATGCCCCGGCAGGTGCTCACCGCCAATATCTCCTGGGATTGGAGGGAGATGACGCGCGAGAAGTTCGTTCGTATCGTCACGACCTACGGCGATTACTGGGCCAAGAACGACAAAAACCCTGCAACTTATCCCGTCTTCACGAATCTTGTTGTGGGCAACAGCAAATCCGGCCGAGTGAGCCTCGGTCTCCATTACGCCCAGACCGGCGATGACAACGAAGGCAGAGATTGGGTGCAGGAATATCTGAATCTCTTCCAGACATGCCGGCCTGCAGCGGACGCTCCACCCGATTACCTGCAACAACAGGAGTTTAGCCAGCAGCAACAGCAGAGACCACTGGTCGGTGACACCGTCTGCTACGGAACGCATCCCGTACGCGCCTTGAACTGGGTGGAGGCAACCGTCAGCGGACAGGGAGGCAGCGGCCTTTACGGTTCAAACCGTCGCCGGTCCAAATACAAGTCCTGCTATATGAAAAAGGGCTTTACCGTGGCGGAAGCCAATGTGCTCTATGACCAGATGACGAGCGACGCAACCCGCGGCCTCATCCTGGCCATCGACTCCTACGGCGGCATGGTCAACAATCCTGCCCGCATCGCCGATACCGCGATCCCGCAGCGCAGCTCGATCATGAAACTGCAGTACCAGAGCTATTGGCTGAACGAGGCAGACGATGACTATCGTCTGAACGGAATTCGCCAGTGCTACAAAGCCATGTACTCTACCCCTTCTGCAGATCCAAAGCATCTCGGCTATCCGTATCCCAATGAGAACTTCGAGGGCTGCTACATCAACTATGCGGATGCCGATATGCTGGAGAGCCCGGAGTGGACCACGCTCTATTACGGCACCGGCGATCTCTATCCGCTGCTGCAGCAGGTGAAGAAGGAATACGATCCACACAACCTGTTCCATCACTCGATGTCAATCCGACCGAAGGCATAATGATGCGAGAGTTCAAACCAACACGTCGCTCAGTACTGCAAGGCATTGCAGGGGCTGCTATCTGCGCTGCTCCCATGACACGGGCCTTCGCCGCGATCGGTGATGGCATCACCTTCGAGCTCGACCGCGAAGGCGGCTGGATTCACAGCGTTGTTCGCGGACAGCGCAGACACAGCGAAAAGGCAGACCTACCCTCCGCCATGGTCTACGCCAGTGACCAGCAGGTACTGCACGTGACTCACGGATACGTGAGCTATCTCGGTCTGCCCGCCGGCGCGATCTCCAGCTATCGTGTCGATCCAAGTGGCCGTCTGCAGCGGCTGACAACGCAGGGTCTCTCCCTCACCGCGATATCTCCACATCACATCGCCATCTCTCCCGACGGCCGCTCCATCGCCATCGCCGCCGCCGGGGGACGAGTGTTGAACATGCTCTCTGTCACTGAAGAGAACGCCGCCGGCGAGGTGATCGCCGTACATCGCAAGCTGCGTGCAAACATCCCACAGGAGTTTCTCTTTGATCGCGACGGAACTCTGTGCGTCGACAGCCATCGCTATGCGATGCTCGAAGGAAGACTTGCACGCATCGGAGGCTGAAGCTTGTACCGATTCTCGATTCGCCCGATGGCCATTGGCCGGATTCGCCGGATGGCCCTTGGCCTGACGCTGTTATTGCCTGCCACCACCTGGGCCCAGAACTTCACCGAGATCAAGCCAACGCCCCAGCAAACAGCGTGGCAGGATCTCGAGTTCGGTGTCATTCTTCACTTCAGCACCAACACGTTTCTCGATCGCGAATGGGGTGACGGCACCGCATCACCTTCCACCTTCAATCCGACTGCTCTCGATACGCGCCAATGGATGCGAGCCATCAAAGCCTCCGGCGCGAAGTACGTTGTGCTTGTAGCCAAGCATCACGATGGCTTCTGTCTTTGGCCAACAGGCCAGACAGACTACAGTGTCAAGGCAAGTCCGTGGAAAGGCGGCAAGGGAGATCTCGTCCGCGAAGCCGCGGAGGCCGCACGCGCCGAGGGCCTGCGTTTCGGCGTCTATCTCTCTCCGTGGGATCGCCACGAGCCGAAGTACAAAGACAACGCAGCCTATGATGCCTACTACCGCGCGGAACTGGAAGAACTGGCCTCGCACTACGGTGACCTTGTCGAGTTCTGGCTCGACGGAGCCGGGAGCGGCGGACACGTCTACGACTTCAAAAAGATCATCGAAACGCTGCGGACCTATCAACCGAACACCATCGTCTTCGCTGACACAGGCCTCTTCGAGTACGGTGATGCTCGCTGGGCCGGTGATGAAAGCGGCAAAGTCGAATACGAGAACTGGAACGTCATCGATCGCCATGGATATCTGCGTTGGCGCCCG
Source organism: Terriglobus albidus (assembly GCF_025685425.1). GTDB lineage: Bacteria > Acidobacteriota > Terriglobia > Terriglobales > Acidobacteriaceae > Terriglobus > Terriglobus albidus. Next base: position 86,374 of record NZ_JAGTAS010000050.1, on the reverse strand, counting down.
ATCGAAGTCGACACACCACTGCGGAAGCTGCACTGGTTCTGGCATCCGAATGACGAGGCTTCGCTGAAGTCTGTCGACGACCTGATGGATAGTTACGAACACTCCGTCGGCAAAGGCGGCCAGTGGATGCTGGGTGTAGCCCCGGATAATCGCGGCCTTCTACCGGATAGCGATGTCGCCCGTCTGAAAGAGGTCGGTGAAGCCATCCAGAAGCACTACGGTGTCGAGAAGAATCTGGCAGCAAACGCCGTTATGCCTGACGCCGAGACACGCAAGGCCCTCGACAACGATACAGATACCTTCTGGAGCGCACCCACCGGTTCCCACAGCGCGACCCTCGAAGTCCGATTCGCCAAACCCACACGCGTCGACCGCTCCCTAACAATGGAATGGCTGACCGACGGGCAGATGGTACAGACCTATCGCATCGAAGCCTGGGTCGACGGAGCCTGGAAGCCGGTAACAACAGGACACGCAATCGGCCATAAGAAGATCGACCGCTTCCCCGCCGTCACCGCCAGCCGCTTCCGCCTGAACCTGCTCTCCACCGCCGGCACCGCCCGCATCCGCGAATTCCAACTCTTCGCCGCAGAAAATTAGGACTACCTCGATCGGGTGGGAGCAGCGGGGCTTCAGCCCGCTGATATACAACGCAAAAAGAAAAGGGCTTTTAGCCCTGGGCTTTTCCCTGATCAGACAGAGAAGGCCCAGGGCTAAAAGCCCTTTTCGATAAATACCGGTAACCGTGAGCTGAAGCCCACGGCTCCCACCGACCAAACCTCCGATTCAATCTAAGCGCGCACAGCCTTCCACTCCGCCATACCGTACTCACCCAACGCCACTGTACCCGAAGCACTATTTCCCTGCACGGTTCCGGTGAAATCCCAGATCACCTCATGGCCGCTGACCGGCATACGAGCGTGCAGCTTCAGGTCATTGCCATGGATGCTGCCCGTCAGATCGGCCTGATAGATAGCGCCAACCTGCTTGCCCTTCAGATCGCTGCCGTTCTGCTGCAGATCGAAGGTTTGCTCCGCGGTTCCTCGGGTGTATTTCAACGAAACAGCCCACTTGCCGTCGACCTGCGCCGCTCCTGCGGGGATCACTGGATTCTCATAGTGACCGGGCTTCGTCATCGCCTCGTAGATCGCATCTGCGATGATCGGAATCTCCCATGCCTCAAGCATGTACGGCATGATGGTGAAGGAGCTCTCCATCTTGTCCGGACGAACGCCAGTACCACCGTCGAGCATGATGCGCGGCGTCCCTTCGTCGAGGCGCTTGAACAGCTCCGTACCGGTGATCTTCACCTGATTCGCATCCCAGTGAACCCGCAGGCGAGGCGAACGATTGGAAAGATCCTCGGGCTGCAGATATTCAATGCGAACAGATGGGAGCCCCTTGATCTTGTCCGCGATCTGATCGAGCCAGCTCTTCCACGCCTTCTGCTCGGCATCGTGGTCCCGCTTGTACCACTGGCGCACAGCGGCCAGCAGTCCCATGATCTCTTCCTTGCCGACTTTATAAGCGCGGCCGTAGTTGTGATGCGGCGAAGCCTGGAACCATGCTGCCTTCACCAGGTCAGTCTGGCCGATCAGCATGCCGGCCGCCTGCGGCCCGCGCAGGCACTTACCGCCGGAGTAACCGACCAGCGTTGCGCCATGCTGCAGATGGATATTGGGAACCAGCGGCTCTTCGGCGGCGGCATCGACAAAGACGGGAACGTTCTTCGTCTTCGCCATCGCGCAGATGGAAGGAATCGAGAGAGGCCCCTTCTCCGCTGCCGGGCCGGAGAGGATGTAGATCATCGCAACCTGATCGGTGAGCTTTGCCTGCAGCTCCTCTGCCGAGTCCACTTCTACGATCTCGGCGCCGGTCATACGGACGCCAAAGTCGTACGGGTTACGGGAGTGCTTAGGGATGATGACCTGGCTCTTCTTGCGCTTGTACGGGAAAGCCTGCGAGAGCTCCGGATCGGTGCCGCAGGAACAGGCGACCGTAGCCAGCGCAATCGCCGCTTCGCAGCCGGTAGTCACTACAGCATGCTCTGCACCGACCAGCTTGGCAATCTCGGCGCCAACCTTCGGCATCAGCTCATCCAGATGCACGTAGTAGTTGGAGGCCTCATACATCGCCTGCTTCACTTCGGGCAACGACCGCGAGCCGGTGATGATGGTGAAGGTGCCATGCGCGTTGATAATGGGGCGCACACCCAGTTTGGTGAAGAGATTATCCTGCAGCGTTCCGGGCTGGAAGGTGACAGCGTGAGAAGGAGCGGAGTGCGCTGCCTGGGCCTCGGCGCTTCCAGCGGCAGCCAGCGGCGATACCGCGGCAAGGGCTGAAAGAGCTCCGGTCTGCTTGAGTAGATCACGTCGCGTAGGACGCAGTTTCGGCAGCGCACACATAAATTTCGTCTCCTGATGGTTATCGTTTGATCTTTAGATATAGGCGATGAGGTCAATCTCAACCAGCGAATTGCCAGGGATACCGCCGGCCGGAGCAACTGTGGTGCGCACCGGAGGAACCTTGCCCCAGCGGCCCTTGTACACGGTGTTCATGCGCTCCCAGTCCTTAATGTCGTTCAGGTAAACGTTCACCTTCAACACCTTCTCCATGGAAGAGCCCGCGCTGGCGAGGTTCTTCTCCAGCTCGTCGAGAACATGCTTGGTGTGCTCTTCGATCGTTCCCTGGAAGTGAGCGCCGACACCGGCAAGAAAGACCAGGTTGCCGTACGAGATCACGCTGCTGAAGAGCGGAGCCTCGCCATTCTTCGGCGGCGGACCATATGACTTCTTCTGTGGAGCTTCAGGGGCTGCCGCAGCATGCGCGCTCTCAGTCAGGACAGCGGCTCCGCCAATCGCTCCGGCGGCAGCGGCTGCATTCTTCAATAGGTTTCTGCGGCTGGTCTTCGTCGACATAACTGTTTCTCTCCTTGGGGATAAACTCAGGCTTTCGCGTGTTTCAGAACCTGCTTCAGGCTGCTGGCCACAACCTCGGCCTCTCCCGGCTGCAGCATCCACACACCGACGACAATCGTATTCTCGTCCGCTCCCTCAATGCGACCACGCACACCCGTAGCCGGGCTGAGTTCGATCGATGGCTTCTGCGAACGCAACTTCGCTGCTAGTTCCAGTGGCTTGATCCCGACCGTTGCAGGATCGTACTTGATGAGCAGATGCGGCACATGATTGGCGACCGGCGGAACATTCACATTGGTGGTCACCGTAGGAATCCCTTTGAGAGCCGCCTCAATGGTGCGGATACGGCGCATGCTCTCTGCCTGGATCGCCTCGTCATTCTGCTCCAGGATCCAGTCCACGGCCGCCACCATGCCGACCATCTGTTCTTTGGCAACCTTCATGCCACGGCCGACAGCGTCGCTGTTGGGACTGTCATTCTCTAAAGCAAGATCGGTCAGGTGCTTCTTACCGAGCAGCAGTCCCGCGTTCTGCGGACCGCGCAGTCCCTTACCGCCGGAGAAGCACACCAGATCAAAGCCCATCTCCGTGTACTTCCACAGATTCGAAACCGGCGGAACATCGGCAGCAGCATCCAGGTGGCACGGTACGCCATGCTCATGCGCAACCTGCAGCCAGGTCTCGCGGTCGATAATGCCGGGCTCCGACTCCGGTCCGGCGGAGTTGAAGTAGTTGGTCATCACCGTGCGCTCGTTGAAGGCGCTCTTGTACTCTTCCAGACTTCCGACTTCACGGATATTTACACCGCAGATCAGCATCGCGTGGTCATACTCGTAGCGATGCTTCTTCTGCACGATCACCTCGTAACCACGCTCGCGAGCCTGCAGCGGAATCTCATTCGACTTCAGATTTCCCTTGGCCGCGACGCACGCAGCCGTCCCCAGCGTAAGCGCCGCTGAAGCGCCCGAACTCACCACTGCGCCTTCGCACTTCAGGCGCTTGGCGATGTACTCGCCGGAGGCTCGCTGAAGATCCTTCAGGCGTACAGGATGATGCGCGGCCAGGGCCACAGCACGCTGCACCGGAGGCGCCATCACCGCCGCCGTCAGATAGGTATAGGTGCCGGCAGCGTTGATGATCTTCGCAACGCCCAGCTTATCGTAGTAGTCCACCGCTGGTTCCGTAGAGGCGGCAGCAGCTACGGCAGAAGACGGAAGCAGTGAGGCAGCCACAGTGGCGCCGGCAGCGCCCAACAGGCGGCGGCGGCTTATCGAATGATCATCAGCACGGCGAGGCAAAGGAAGTCCCCTTTCCAGCACGAACAGGCATGTCACCTTCGGTGTGGAACTATTTGAAACGGCAAGTGGAAACGATGTCATCGGGCAGATGACCTAGGGAGTCCGGGATGATGGGAGCAGCGGGCTTCAGCCCGCTGATTACCGGGCATAAAACGTTGGGCTGTTTCTGAAAGCCCTACTTCTCACCTGGTAAGTTTGGACGTTCATTTAGATCCGCCCAAACTCCTTCACCGCGGCCACAATCGAATGCAACTTTTCGATGTAGGGATACATGGCATGTTCGGTCTGATCGAGCTTCTGCGCCCGGATCAGCACCTCAACCGCCTTGTCCTTAGGAATCACCACGACGCCATCCTGGTCAGCAGAAATAATGTCGCCTGGATTCACCTTTACACCATCACAGACGACCGGGACATTCATCCCTCCGAAGCGGTAGTGACTGACCGAAGTCGAAGGCACCACGCCGGTGGCGTAGACAGGAAAACCGATTCGCTTCAACTGCGGCAGATCGCGCACACCACCGTCGATCACGGCCCCGGAGAATCCGCGCGACCACATGGCCGTCCCCATCAGGCCCCCCATGCCGGCGATGTCCGCTCCGTCCTGCACCTGCATAACATACACATTGTCCTTGCCGCCGCTGTCGATCGCCTGCAGCATGCCCTGCAGCGCATTCGGATCGTTGTTCTCCTGCTTGAGGAGCTGCACCGTCAACGCCGTGCCAACGAACTTGGTCGGAAAGATCGCCTGCATCTTGTGTGACATGTACCGCTTCTCATGCAGCACCTGTTCGGCCGCATCAGAGACGGAAGCCGCCTCCACATGCCGGTAGCCCTCGAGAACCGCTTCAGGGTTCTTCTGCAGCTCTTCCGGAGAGGCAACCGTCTCCTGCTTCATTGCCAGCAGCGCAACCGCCGCCACGATCACAAAGGCATTTCCCGCCCACAACAACGTTTTACGCATACGCATGCCGATTTACTCCTGTTCGACAACACTAAACGAAAAATGAGGCCGCTGGGCTTGCACCAGCGGCCTCGAAAGAGGGAGTTCCAACATTTAGAAGTTGATCTTGCCCACCAGTTGCAGCACACGCGGATCGGTCTGCGTGCTGGTAATGGTTCCGAAGCTCGCGGTGCCGAGCTGCGGGTTGCCGCCGCTGTTCGGATTGCTGGGGTTTGCGTGGTTGAATACGTTGAATGCTTCCGCACGGAACTGGAACTGCAGACGCTCATAGACCTGGAAGTTCTTGAACATCGAGAAGTTCACAAGCTCACGTCCCGCTCCCTTCGCATCATTGCGGTGCAGATTGCCATAGGTGTACTGCGCCGGAGTTGCGTACGCAGTGGCATCGATACAGCTGGCGCTGGTCCCATTTTTGACAACGAAGGCTCCGTTGCAGTTGTTCGCGACGCGCTTTACAAAGTTCGGACGCTGGATACCATTGGTGCCGGTGTTCGCAACGTCAGACGACAGACCGACATTGAATGGCATACCGGTCTGCAGGGTAACGATAGCATTTGCCTGCCACCCGCCAAGGGCGGTGCGAACCGCGTAGTTGTAGCCGGCAAAGTTGGGGAACTGATATAGCACTGTACCGACGAAGCGGTGGCGGATATCCCAGTTCGAATTGCCGTAGTCAGCCTTGATGTTGTACGGATTCATCAGGTAGCCGCCGCCGTTCGCATCGTTGGAGGTATCCAGATTATGAGCCCAGGTATACGACAGGTTGGCCGTAAGACCATGGTTCAGACGCTGACGGAAGATTGACGTAAGGCCGTTGTAGGTCGCCCATCCGCCATTGGTGATCTGGCGGATAGCACCGAAACCCTGGTAAGGACGGCGCGAGTTAAGCGTGCCTGCTCCAGGAGTCGGCGTATTCGGCTGCCACGAGTAGTCGAGGTGAATCGAACGAGAGCCAAGATACTGCAGCTCGAAGGCCGCATCCTTCCAGAGCTCGACACCGGAATCGAGGTTCCACTGATACATCCGAGGCGTCGGCAAACTGGCGGCGTCGGTAAACGCGTTGCAGTAGGTTCCCGCGACATTGGGGTTACAGCCACCCGCACCGGCTGCTCCGCCGCTCGGGTTTGAGAAGGTGTTGGTCGAGAAGTACGTATTCGCGGTATAGGTCGTGCTGTTCGCCAAAGGATAATTCCCGCTGGCGAGCGTAAACGCATTCAAGTGATTTGGGTTGTAATAAATACCGCCGCCACCACGAACCACAATTTTGTCGGTGGCGCGATAGGCGAAGCCAAGGCGTGGAGCCCACAGATTGTTGTTCGCGCCGGTGAACTGGAAACCAGGCGTCGGCGTAAAGGCAGCCCCGGTGGTTGCAGTGCTGGACGGAATCAACGCGGTATAAGTGGAGTTCAAAATGCGAGCATAACCATTCAGCGAGTACGGGATGGTTGGCTGCTCGTAACGCATACCGTAAAGCAAAGTCAGCTTCGGGGTGACCTGCCAGTTGTCCTGAACAAAGTAACCGTTACGCCAGCTACCGACCGAGCCCTTCACCTGGAACGTCGGTGTGACGATACTAGCAGCGTAGCCCAACACCATGTCAGCCAGACCATTGCCCGAAACTGCGTTCGCGCACGGTTTCGTCGGGTCTGTTGTCGCTACACACTGCGTGCTGTACCGGCCGCTGAACGTGAAGTTACCGCGAGGATCGTTCTGCGCCGCGCGGCCGATCGTCATGCGGCGGATGTCGGCGCCCGCCATGATGGTGTGCTTGCCCTTGGTCCAGCTGATCTGGTCATAGGCGTGTACGGTGCGGTCGTCCTGCTTCCAGTTGGAACCGGAAGAACCGAGGCTGGCATAGCCGGTCACCGTGATGGTAGGGATACCGGGGTTATTGTTATCGACGTCGGCAGTGAAGCCGGGGATTCCAAGCGCCGAACCGGCACTCTTTTGGCCGCTCTGTGCGAACTGGTTGTTTACATCGCTGGTTAGGGTGTTGAAGCCAACGCGCAGATCGTTGATAAATGTCGGCGTAATGATGTGCGTGTAACCGATCACGCCATTGCGGTCCATCGTCGGCGAGTAGGCTGACGAGGTGGCGACGGCATTGCCATTGACATAGGTCAACTTCTGCCAGAGGAAACGACCGAAGAGACGGACGTTCTGGCCGATGTTGTGATCGACACGATCGAGCGTTTGGTTTTGCTCGATCGTGAGAGGAACATAACTATTGAAGTTGCTGGTGAGCGCCGAATTCGTCGGATTCGGATAGTACTGCATCAGTTTTGCCGCGACGGCAGACACAGGAAGCTGATTGTTCGCGTAAGGCGTCGTACGGTTCGTCGGGTTATAAAGCTGCAGGCTGGGAAGCAACTCAGAAAAATCTCCCGTGCGCATCTTCAGCGTGGGAACCGTTGTCACACTGGAGGTCTGCTGATACTGACGCAGGCCTTCGTATGACCCCGTGAAGAAGGTCTTATCGCGGCCGTTGTAGAGGAACGGAATCGTCACCGGCCCGCTGACTACGCCGCCGAACTGATTGAATCGCATGAACGGCGTACGCAATCCCTTGGCAGCAAGCCAGGGCTTGGCATTGAAGTAATCGTTCTGGATGTAGTCGTATACCGTGCCATGAAGGGAATTCGTACCCGACTTCGTATCCGAGTTGATGTGGATACCCATGTAGGCGCCGTACTGCGCGGTGTAGTTACCGCTCTGTACCTGAACCGCCGAAATAGCATCGGGATTCGGTGTCACCGGAGACGACGAGATCAGCGAGTTCATGATCGTGATACCGTCGAGCGTCAGTGAGTTCGCCACCTCGCGCGTTCCGGCGCCGATGTAGTTCGCACCCGGAGGCACACCGGTGAACGATGTCTTGGGGCCGATGATGACGTTGGAAGCTGTCGTCGCCAGATCCATCACGCGGCGGGTGTTCATCGGCAGGTTCTCTACCTTTGCCCGCTCCACCGTGTCGCCGATCAGCGCATCGTCCGTGGAGAGCGCCGGTGTATCGGCGGTAACCGAAACCACGCTCGCGACATCGCCAACTTTCAACGTGATATCAGTACGCGCGGACTGGTTCAGGATAACGACGGCGCCCTTGCTGACCGTCTTCGCAAAACCGGCCTGCTCTACAGCGATGTCATAAGTTCCGGGCGCAACAAACGGAATGGTGTAGTACCCCTCCCCGTTGGTGGTTCCCTCATACTTCACTTGAGTGTCGGTGTTGGTCGCGGTGACCTTTGCACCGGAAACCAGGCCGCCGCTTGGATCGGTGATGGTGCCAACAAGCTGAGTATTGTTAGCAACCTGTGCAGACGCAAAACTTCCCACGAACAGCAAAACAACAAGCAACAACAGTGACTTCCTCACGCAGTGCCTCCTGAAAGCTAAATTTCATATCCAAAAAAACAAATCTCGAAAAACCGGTCCTTCTTGTAATCCGCTTCCCATCCTGTTCCGACAGGTTTTACTTACTTTTAGAGATTTGTGACAACAACAATGGGCCCTTTGCTATAGCCCTGTCATCAGCCTGATGACAGGGCTATAGCTAGGACGATTGACCTACCGCCCGTCTATGCTCAGTGGGCGACGGAGGGCTTTTCCGGGCGAACGTGCATCGTGGTAAAGCGCTTCGCCTGCGCCGGTGTAACGACTTTTCCATCCCATGGATCCGCCGACAGGCCGTTCAGGTCATACACGACCTTGCCGTCATGAACGGTCAGCTCGCAGGCAAGTTTTTTCGTGCCCGGATAGACCGTGTTGTTCATATCGACGAAACCGAACTTTCCAGTCTCAAGACGCAGCACCGCAATATCAGCAGGCGAGCCTTCGGAAAGATTGCCAAGCTCAGGGTGCTGAATCTCCTTTGCCGGATTCGAAGTCATCTCCTTCACGACCTCCTGCAGTGACAATCCAAGCGCCATCATCTTGCTCGCAACATTCAACTGGTCTTTCATGCCGGCGTTCATGCTGGTGATGTGGATGTCTGTCGAAATGGAGTCCGGAATGAATCCTTCCTTCACCAGCGGCACTGCTACCGTCCAGTTGAAGCTTCCGCCACCGTGGCCCACATCGAAGTAGATGCCACGTTTGCGGCCGATCTTAAGAGCTTCGCTCGTCTTGCCGGTCGTAGCATCCTGCTCGCCGCGCAGGCCAGAGTACATGTGGGTATAGATATCGCCCGGGCGCAGTACCTTCGAGAGCAGATCGTACAGCGGCCGCTCCTTACGGTTGGCGCCGTAGTCGATCATCACGGGAATCTTGGCGATATTACCCGCAATCACCGCTTGCTCATAAGGCTTCCATTCAGGTCCTTCAAAATGGGCGCTCTTAATACCGACGATCAGTCCGGGATACTTCAGCGCCATCTTTCCGGTGGCCTCGCCGTCCATGTCATCAAGATTCTGCTCGTACTTGGGACCGCGCATGCCGCTGCCAACAATATTCAGCATGGCCAGGATGCGGGTGTGAGACCGATCGATAACGCGGTCCTTGAAGTCCTCAAAGTTCCGCCAGCCGGATCCTCCAGCATCCACAACCGTCGTAACGCCAACACGGAAGGTGAAGCCGTCGGGATAGATGCTGTTGTCTCCCGCATACGAGTTGCGCTCACCGGTCCCCGCATACACATGAGCGTGGATATCGATCAGACCGGGCGTGACGTAGAGCCCCGTTGCATCCACGGCCTTCACCGCTTCGGAAGCAGCGATGGATTTGGCTACCTTAGCAATCTTTCCATCCAGCACCGCAACATCCATTACGCCGTCGATGCCGTTCTTCGGATCGATGACATGACCGTGCTGCACAATGAGGTCGTAGTGCTGAGCGTTTGCCGCAGTAATGCATGACGCCAGCAGAAGCACCGATTGAACCAGAAACTTGTTCCGCAAAGCCTTTACCGCCAGTATTTGGAATTCCACGATTGTTCTCTCCATTTCATGTGATTGTCATGGGTGGTTTGCCCCGCATTAACGTAAGACATTGGACCTACTTCGTTCATTGCAGAGACTCGTATGCTGTTACTCCACATGGTCAGTTTCGGGAAGGTCTATAAGCTTCGCTTTTTTCTTGCAGTTCTGCTGTTCGCTCTGAGCGCGATTGCCTTCCTTGACCGCACCAATATCTCGATCGCCGGCCTTCAGATCAGCGAGGAGTTCGGACTCGGTTACCAGCGGCTAGGACTCATCTTCAGCGCATTTCTGATCGGCTATGCAGGATTTCAAATTCCCGCGGGATGGCTCGCCGCCCGCTTTGGACCGCGTCGCGTTCTGACCATCGGGACCTTATGGTGGGGTGTGGCGACCTTGATGGTAGCCGTGCTGCCCACCGGCGTGCCTGGAGCCGTCTTCTTCCTGATCGCCATCCGCCTGATCCTCGGGGCTGGAGAAGCCGTAGTCTATCCCGCAGCCAATCAGTTCGTCGCCCAGTGGATCCCGGTCAGTGAGCGCGGCATCATCAATGGCCTGATCTTCGCCGGCGTAGGCGCTGGCAGCGGCCTCACTCCCCCGCTCCTCAACTGGATCATTGCTCACGATGGGTGGCGCGCTGCCTTTTATTTCAGCGCCCTGCTCGGCACAGGCATCGGCCTGGTCTGGTGGTTCGTCTCGCGCGACACTCCGAACGAACATCCCTCGCTTTCGATGACCGAGCTGCAGGAGATTGAAGTCGGCCTCTCGGCACGCCCCGACCGCGACCTTCGCAACGGCAACGGAAACGGCAGCAACGGCCAGCCGATCTCGTTTTCCTGGAAGCAACTCTTCGGGCGCCGCGATCTCCCTGCGCTGATGATGGGCTACTTCTGCTTCGGCTACATCTCCTGGATCTACTTCAGCTGGTTCTTCCTCTATATGGCGAAGGTCCGTGGAGTCGATCTGAAGGCGAGCGCCCAGATCTCCATGCTCCCGTTCCTGTCGATGACACTGTGCTGCCTCGCCGGCGGAGCAGCGAGCGACTGGCTCTCGGGGACCAAAGGACTTCGCATCGGGCGCTGCTACTTGGCGACCGGAGCGCTGTTCCTGACCGGCGTCTTCCTTCTATTGGGTTCGCGGGCCAAGAGTCCCCTGGTCGCCGGCTTGATTCTTGCCTGCGGCGCCGGTGCTCTCTACATCTCGCAGAGCTCGTTCTGGTCGGCCTCCAATGACATCGCCGGCCGCCGTTCTGCCGTCTTTTCCTCGATCGTGAACATGGGCGGGCAGTTAGGGGGAGCCGTCACCGCCTCCCTGACCCCGTGGATCGCCCAGAACTTCGGCTGGACCGTCTCCTTCGCCGTCGCCGCCGGCTTCGCCGCACTTGGCGGCGTCTGCTGGCTGTTTGTCCATCCAGAGGTCCCCCTGCTTCTGCCGCAAGATGAAGTCCGGGTCAACGTCGCGTAAAGATTTGTTTGCGATCTGCTCGAAGATATGTTGCCGTAGTAACAGGCATCACCATGCTTCGTCGATGTACCTTTGGGCTGCTTCTGGCCCTCGCCTTCCTGTCTGCCTCCGCCTTTCCGCAGGCGACGCCCACACTTGCGCCGATCGGCCTTGCCGAGTACCAGAAACAGGAGTGGCAGGTGGAAGACGGGCTGCCTGAAAGCAACGTGCGCATGATCGCGCAACGTGCCGATGGAACCCTGCTGCTCGCGACCTTCTCCGGCGTCTCCACCTTCGACGGCCAGACCTTCCAGCGCCTCTCCATGCCAAATGCGGCAACCATGAACATCGATGCCGTCAATGCCGTCCTCCCAGGCCTGGCAGACGACCTTTGGATCGGCACCGATGGCGCCGGCGTAATCCACCAGACGGCCACGGGCGCAGTCAACATCAGCAGTGCGGCAGGACACGAGAACGAGCGCATCCGGACGATGGCCTTTGACCATGATGGAACCCTCTGGATCGCGACCCAGTATGGAATTCTGCGCTACCGTAATAACCAGCTTGAGACAGTTCCAAACGTCGGCATTATCGGCGGTGACATTACGACCGTCTTCGCCGAAGACATGCACGGGGGCATGTATTTCGTCACCTCGTCAGGACTCTTTCACTGGACCAGCCACGGAGTAACGCATCTGCCCGTTCCCGCACAGTTCGGCGAGCCCACCTCCGTGTATCGCGACCGTACCTCCCGTCTGTGGCTGGGCACCATGCATGCGGTTCTGGAAGCGAATGAACGCAGCGGACAGGAACTCACGTTCACCCAGCGCATGCAGGTTGCCACCCAGGTCACCGTCCTGATCGGCGACCGGCAACACAACCTCTGGATCGGCACCAAAAACAGCGGCCTCTTTCGCTGGAATAACGGAGGCGCATCGGGATGGTCTACGACAGATGGCCTGCCGGACGACACTGTACGCACACTCTTTGTCGATGACGAGGACAATCTTTGGATCGGCGGGCTGACCGGAGGCCTTAGCCGGTGGCGGCGGGCGCCATTTGCCATGCTGCAGGCTCCGGACTTCAAACCCTCCTACTCTGCCGTAGCTTTTGGCGACAGCAAGGGAGACCTGTGGCTCGGAACCTGGGGACAAGGCGTATTCCGTCAGCACAATGGCGTCATTACTCCCGTCCACATTCCCGGAATGCCCGTCAGGACGCCCATCCGGACGATTACGGAAGACAAACACGGCCGCATCTGGGTGGGAACCTGGTTCGATGGCATCTACTCCTTCAACGGAGAGACATGGAGCCATCACCAGTTGGGAATCGAGTCTCCCGTCAATGCTGTAAGCGTGCTGCACTCTGACCGGCAGGGAGGCTTATGGGTCGGAACCTACACCGGCCTGCACTACTTCCGCAGCGGCATTCCGGCAACAACCGGAGGCGAGACCTACCTTCCCTCAAAACTCGTCACCGATCTTCTGGAAGACACTGACGGATCCATCCTTGCGGCGACCAGTACTGGCCTGTTCCGTATCGTCAATGGCCAGGTCCAGACGATTCGCGAGATGCCGCATCCTTATGTGCTCTCGCTGTCATTGGACTCCCACGGAAATGTCTGGGCCGGGTCCCGCACCGGCGGACTCTCCCGCATCGCCGGCGACCGGGCATTCCCTTTGCCCAGCGACGCCGGGCTTCCTTCCATGCCTATCTACAACATGTTGGAGGATGCACATGGACATCTCTGGCTGGGCACCTCGCAGGGCATCGTCAGGATTCTTGCCTCTGACCTCAACGACCTGTCGACCGGAAAGCTGCAGCGCATCTCCTCGACGCTGTTCATTAAGCAGGATGGTATGCCCTCCTCCGACTGCAGTGGGCCATCGCGCCCTTCTGCAACGCGACTCCCCAATGGAGTGATGTACTTCGCCACCAGCAAGGGCTTCGCGCGAACGACTCCGTTCGCCGAGACCGCCACCATGGCGCCGCCCACCGCCCGCATCACCGGCTGGACCTTCGGCAATGACACCCGCGCTGAATCGCTGCTGACCGGCGACCGTGTCGTGATCGATCCCTCAGAGGGTGAGATCAACTTCCGTTTCGATGCCAGCAGACTCTCCAACCCATCGCAGACGGAGTTCCGTTATCGCCTGACAGGATATGACTCAGGCTGGGTGACCACGCATTCCCGGTATGCGCGCTATCGCCGCATCCCGGCAGGCACCTACACCTTCGAGGTGCAGGCGCGTGTCGGCGGCGATCCATGGATGACTCCGGTTGCCTCCATCAGTGTGCGGCAGCGGCCACACTTCTACGCCACCTACACCTTCTATCTGCTGGTCGGCATGCTCGTCTTCTTCCTCGGAGCGCACCTGTATACGCGCCGAATCCGCCGCGTGAAAGGAAACATGGGGATCGTGCTGCAGGAACGCAATCGCATCGCGCGCGAGTGCCATGACACTCTGATGGCCGGCTTTGCCGCCATCTCGTGGCAGCTCGAAACGGCTTCGCGCACCCTCGATAAAGATGCCCATGAACTTACCGACGCAAAGAACGCCTGCGACATGGCGCGCAGTATGGTCTCGCACTGTCAGGCAGAGGCACGGCGCATCATCTGGGATCTGCGAGACACCGACGAGGTTACAGGTGTTCTCTCCCAGGCTCTGTCGAAGGCCATCAGCTCGCACTACAAACAGGACGATGTGGAGACCCGCATGGCGGTGGAAGGCCGCGAGATCCTGCTGCCGCCGGCATCCGTGCATCACCTTGTTTGCATTGGGCAGGAGGCCGTCTCCAATGCGCTACGGCATGGGCAGCCCAAGTCTATCCTTGTGCATTTACGGTATGATGAATCCGCATTGAAGATGGTGATTCACGACGATGGCGTTGGTTTTTCCCAGGATCGCACTGGGACCCGGCGCGGACATTTCGGCCTGCTGGTCATGGAGGAGCGCGCTCGCAAGATCGGCGGACGCTTCAACGTAGAGAGCGCGCTCAATCGAGGCACTGAAGTCTCTGTCGTGTTGCCGTACGACTCGCCCGATCCGTCGCGGCGCTTGTCGGACACAGATGTAATCCGGTGGATCGGCCTATGAACCCCATCCGCGTCATCCTGATTGAAGATCACTTCCTGGCAAGGATGGCGTTGCACTCTGTGCTCTCAAGCCACCCTCAGATCAAGGTGGTGGGTGAAGCCAGCGACGGTCAACAGGGAATCGACCTCTACCACCAGCTCACCCCGGATGTCGTTCTGCTCGACCTGCGAATGCCACGCATGAGCGGCTTCGAGGTGTTGCAGCATATCCGTAAAGACTTTCCCACCGCCCGATGTATCGTGCTCTCCGCCTATCGCGGCAGCGAAGACATCTATCGCGCCGTACGTGGCGGAGCCATGGGCTACCTGACCAAAGACGCCTCCGGAGAAGAGGTCACCAATGCCGTGCTGACCGTAAGCCGCGGCCTCCGTTACATCCCCAAAGAGATTCTCCATCGCCTGGCCGAACGCATGCCCTCGGTCGATCTCACCCCTCGCGAAAGCGAAGTCCTGACCTGCATTACACAAGGCTTCTCCAACCGCGAGATCGCAGAAGAGCTGGGAATCGCCGAAAAGACAGTCCGCATCCACGTCAGCTCCATCCTGGAAAAGATGGGCGCCCGCGACCGCACCCAGGCCACCATCTACGCCCTGCAGCGCGGTCTGGTCGACCTGCAGTAGTCCAATTTTCGATAGACGCTCGTCCCGCCGGGTGCCCCACCCTCACGGAGTTAGGGTGGGCAAGGGATACCTCAGAATCCCTAATAATGCACAAAAAGCGCTGAAGGCGCGTTCTATACCAGCCTGGGGCAACGCCCCAGGTAGCAGGCCACAATGCTGAAAAGGGCTGAAGGCCCGCTCTATAACTCTTCAGCAAAACCCCTGTTGTACGCCAGGCCAGGCTTCTCCTGCGCAGAGTTGCGCCATATTTCGACAAAAACACGTCCGCGACAGATCGGGGAAAATAGAGCGATGAGCCTGACCGAGGATCGCGCCCTGTCGCCCCTTCGCATTCCCTTTGCGAACAGCTACGCCCGGCTGCCGGAGAACTTCTACGCACGAATTGCGCCCACGCCAGTCACCGCTCCCAAGTTAGTGAAGCTGAACCTGAAACTCGCCGATCTGCTGGGCCTGGATGCGGAGGCTCTCGCCAGTCCGGAAGGCGTCGCTATGCTCGCGGGCAACCGTGTCGCCGAAGGCTCCGAACCTTTGGCCATGGCCTATGCCGGCCACCAGTTCGGATACTTTGTACGGCAGCTCGGCGATGGCCGCGCAAACCTCCTGGGCGAAGTCATCGGACGGGACGGCATCCGCTACGACATTCAGCTCAAGGGCTCTGGCCGTACTCCCTTCTCGCGTAATGGCGATGGCCGCGCCGCACTCGGACCGGTCTTACGCGAGTACATCGTCAGCGAAGCCATGTCCACATTGGGTGTACCGACAACCCGATCGCTCGCCGCCGTGACTACCGGCCAGCCTGTCTTTCGCGAAACCGTGCTTCCCGGAGCCGTGCTGACACGTGTCGCCTCAAGTCATCTTCGTGTCGGTACCTTCCAATACTTCTTCGCACAGGGAGACGTCGCCGCGCTCCGCCGACTTGCCGACTACGCCATCGAACGGCACTATCCAGAGGCGGCTATTGTAACGCGCCGCTACCGTGCCTTCCTGGACGGAGTCGTCACCCGTCAGGCAAAACTGGTAGCCCAGTGGATGCTGCTCGGCTTCATTCACGGCGTGATGAATACGGACAACACCTCGATCTCCGGTGAGACCATCGATTACGGCCCCTGCGCCTTCATGGAGGCCTACCATCCGCGCACGGTCTTCAGCTCCATCGACCACCAGGGCCGCTACTCCTACAGTAACCAGCCGAACGCGATGCACTGGAATCTGGCGCGTCTCGCAGAGACGATCCTCCCGCTACTCGTAGAAGAAGAGGGCGGCGATGAAGCCGGCCTCGCTTCCGCATACGAATCCCTGGAGCAGTTCGGCAAACACTACGAAACCGCGCTCAACACCGGCATGCGCCGGAAACTAGGCTTAGCCACCGAGCAGGAGAGGGACACCAGCCTGACCGAAGATCTGCTCAACCGCATGATGGAACAACGTGCAGACTACACGTTGACCTTCCGTCGCCTCTGCGATGCCGCTACCGGCATAGAAGGCAATGCCGCAGTCCGCTCGATGTTCACCAACCCGGTAGCATTCGATGAGTGGGAGCCACGCTGGCGCCAACGGCTCGCAGAGGAGAATCTCTCACCAGAAGAGCGCGCCGCACAGATGCGCCGCACCAATCCCATCTACATTCCACGCAATCATCTGGTAGAAGCAGCGCTGGAAGCAGCAACCGAGAAGCAGGACTTTCAACCCTTCGAAGATCTCCTGCAGGTGCTGGCGCAACCCTTCGACGAACGACCTGGCCTCGAACGCTACGCAACACCCGCCCGTCCCGAAGAGTACGTCAGCAAAACCTTCTGCGGCACCTAATGTGTGCCTCTAAAAGAGGTCTCATTCTGAGCGTAGCGAAGGACATGCTTCGTCTTTCATTTTCCCTGCCCGGGTGCCCCATCGCTAGGGTGGGTTAGGAATACCAAACATCACTCAACGAGACGCCATCACTCTTTCCACGCAACCCGCTGCAACACTGCAAAGATAACCTGCTCCGATACCGAACAAAACATTCAACGCCAACCCATCGATCACACCAGCAACCACACTGCGCGCATCCTTCCGTTCAGGGCCGGAATAAACTCTCCCACTTCTTGCGCAGCATATTGCTCAATCACCTCGAGGGCAACTCCACCAAACGCTTCTACTTCGGATTGCGAATCGCATACGTCTTGAACTCGATATACAGCAGGATGAGTTCCCTGTCGTGCATCACCTCTGAGAGATATTTCCCAAAAGCCTGCAGCCGCTGCTTCATCGAAGTGCCGTGCTTAAGGGTGTCATGCAGCACGCCGCGATCATCCTCCAAGACTTGCTTCGAGAATAGCGTAGAAGTAATCCAAACGACTTCGGCAGCCCACATGTCCATGCGTTGGGCTGCCGTTAGTTTTACCCCCGTTACTCTACTGCTTCACAGCAATCGCCGAGATCTCAATCTTGGCATCGCCGATCAGACCGGCAACCTTTACCGTTGCCCTCGCCGGCTTTGGATTCGGCATCAGGCGCTTATAGACCTCGTTCATCTTGGGCACGTCATTGAGGTCGGTCACATAGACAGTCACGCTGACCAGATCGGTCATCTTGAAACCAGCCTTCTCGACAACGCGCTGAATGGCGGCAATCGTGCGCTCCGCCTGAAACTCAATGGTGGTGCCTGTCACCTTGCCATGATCGTCAGGGCCCTGCTGGCCTGCGACATACAGTGTGTTCCCCGCGATAAAGCCATCGGAGAACGGCATCTTCGGATTGAAGTCGACCGCCTTGTTCTGGGCGTGAGCGATGAAAGGTGCAGCCAGCAGCAGTGCCAGCGCGGCGCGCATAAGGTTCTTGGTCACGGGTTCGAATGCCTCCGGAATGAGATGAAAGTATTGTTTCACTTCCTTCAAAAGCACAAGCTAGGCAAAGAGACCTAGACGAACGTAAAGGCCCCGATCTCTATTGCAACAAGATCGGGGCCTTCAATGACTCACCTGAATCTATGTCTTCGCCCTACTCGGCAGCCGTTACCGCCTGAGCGGCGCCCTTCTTGACTCGGCGTTCACGCACAGCCTCTGCAAGCTCACGCAGCAGAACCTGAGTTTCGGCCCAGTCGATACAAGCATCCGTGATGCTCTGCCCGTACACCTGCGCCTTACCGTTCACGAGAGGCTGTGTGCCGGCGACGAGATTGCTCTCGATCATCACACCCATGATGCGGCTGTCGCCTGCGGCGATCTGTCCGGCAACATCGCGGCAGACAGCTCCCTGCTTACGATGATCTTTCCCGCTGTTCGCATGGCTGCAGTCGATCATGATGCGCGGCTTGACCCAGGCCTTTTCCATCTGCTCCGCCGTTGAAGCCACCGAGGCCGCATCGAAGTTCGTCGTCTGGCGGCCACCGCGCAGGATGATGTGACAATCCGGATTGCCCGATGTCAGCAAAATCGCCGACTGTCCCGTGTCCGAAGTTCCCAGAAACGTATGCGGATGGTTCGCCGAAAGAATCGCGTCGATCGCGATCTGCACATTACCCGAGGTGCCGTTCTTGAAGCCAACCGGGCAGGAAAGTCCGGAGGCGAGCTGGCGATGCACCTGGCTCTCCGTCGTACGTGCTCCGATGGCTCCCCAACTGACAAGATCCGCCACGTACTGCGGCGAGATCATGTCCAGGAACTCCGTGCCTGCCGGCACACTCATCTCCGCCAGATCGAGCAGCAGCCGGCGTGCGATGCGAAGGCCATCGTTGATGCGGAACGACTCATCGAGGTACGGATCGTTGATCAATCCCTTCCAGCCGACCGTGGTCCGCGGCTTCTCGAAATACAGCCGCATCACGATCATCAGCTCGTCCGAGAGCTCCGCAATCGCCTCGCGCAGCAGCCCGGCATACTCGCGGGCAGCGTCTGGGTCGTGGATCGAGCAGGGGCCGACCACTACGACAAGACGGTCGTCGATACCGTCGAGCACTTCGACGATCTGGTGACGCGCATCAAAAACGGTAGCTGAGGCCCGCTCCGTGACGGGCATCTCTTCTTCCAGAAAGACCGGAGGCAGAACGACTCGGGTCGACTTAATTCTTAGATTGTTGGTCGTGTAAAGCAAAGCGCGCGCCGAAAAGGTTGGTTTCTGAGCAGATTCCGGGAAATCCCGGGCAACTCAGGACGCACTTTAAGCCGTTTATGGCGGAGGGAGAGGGATTCGAACCCCCGTTGGACTTTCGCCCAAAGCGGTTTTCAAGACCGCCTGTTTCAACCACTCACACATCCCTCCGCTTGAGGCGGGTGCGCTGAGGGTTAGCATACCAAGCCCGCCCCTCCGGGTGCGATTTTCGCCCGTTTTTCGTGCTTCTTTTTCAGGGAGAAGTGCTCTAATGAGAAGAGGATATGGCCACTGTAGCTTCATCTACGGCGCGCCCGGCGCAACGGCCGAGGACCTTTGAGAGCACCCTGAAGTCTGCCAAGACCTCCCTGATGTTCTCGGAGACGATCAACCTTGCCATCGACAGCTTTAAGGCCAGCAAGGCCCGTTTTCTGCTCACCATGCTGGGCATGGTCATCGGGTCCGCCTCCATCATCCTCGTCGTCACTCTGGGCCTTACCGGCAAGAACTACGCCTTGAACCTGATCTCCTCGATCGGCCCCAACATGATCGAGATGCAGTTCAACGGCGGCAGCGTCGCCGGGCCCGACAATACCTCGACGCCGGATTTCATGACCAATGCCGACATGGAAGCGGTAAACTCCGCCGTACCCGGCATCATCGCCTCCTCGCCGATGCTGGAGTTCCACGACCGCATCAGCATGGGAAGCGGTATCACCAAAGACGCCATGCTCCTGGGCGTCTCGCCGCAATACAAGCGGGTACGCAATCTGAAGGTGCTGAGCGGCCGCTTCTTTGACGAGCAAGATGCAAACTCCCACGCCAAGGTGGCCGTCATCGTCAAGCCCCTGGCCCGAGCGCTCTTCGGCGGCTCGGAGGGCGCAATCGGCAACACATTGACCGTTAGCGGAATTCCCTTCCTGATCGTCGGCGTCTTTGAAGAAAGCGTCGAAACCTTTGGTCAATCAGAGATCAGCGATCAAACCATCCTGATCCCCTATCAGGTCGCCCGCTACTTCCAGGGCACAGACAGCGTAAAGCAGATCTTCTTTACCGTGGCCAACAGTTCCCAGGTTGAGCCGGCCGCCAAGCGCATTCTGGAGATCATCAAGGCGCGCCATCGTCCCACCAGCGTCTATACCGCCTTTACCCTGACACAGGTGCTGCATGTAATGGGTCAGATCGCCACAATGCTGACGATCGTACTCACATTAGCTGCCGCCATCACGCTCATCGTGAGTGGCGTGGGCATTATGAACTCCATGCTGGCCAATGTGCAGGCGCGTATCCGCGAGATCGGTATCCGCAAAGCCCTAGGCGCTACCCGTCGCGAGATCCTGATGCAGTTCCTCACCGAGAGTGTCTTTCTTTCACTCTCCGGCGGTGTCGTCGGCACCGTGATCGGTCTTGCAATTCCCTTTAGTGTCAGCTTCCTGACACCCTTCAAGGTTCCCCACTCCTGGATGTCGGCTGTGGTTTCCTTGTTCACATCAGTCATCGTCGGAGTCATCTTCGGTACGTTACCTGCGCGCCGCGCCGCTGAACTCGACCCGGTTACCACACTGAAGTACGAATAAAAATCCATTCCCAAAATGAAGAAAAGCCCGCAAATTTCGCGGGCCTTTACTTCTTAACATCAATCCTGAACTACATCACCAACGCAACACTCTCCAGTTCGCGTTGCATGGACTCCAATGAACAGGAAGCGGACTCAATGCGTGTGGCAGCATTCCGTGCCGCCTGGTTCGATACGCCATAGCCGCGACCCATTAGAAAGTTGGAAATCAACTCCCCTGCCTGCCAGCTATCCAGCCCTGATTGCAACAGGTCGTTCCGCAGGCCTGCGAGGTCCTGTTCTGTGAACTTCTCGATGCCGTTTTCTATCTCCTGTGCCATCTGTCTCTCCGCTCCTTTCGCGAGCTTCCTACCACCTGTAATTGATTAGACGCTTTTGTTGCCTTCGAGTTGCAGCATCTGAAGTAACCAGTTGTAACCCTTTTGTGACATTTTCTTACGGACAACAGGCAACCCCAGTTCCCGGTACGATTGTTGTGGAGACAAAAAACGTGGCAAAGCTGTTAGACGGAGTCGCCATTGCCGGCGAGATTAAGAACGAAGTTGCTGCCGAAGCGAAAGAACTAGCCGCACGCGGCATTACCCCTAAACTCGTTGTCGTGCTGGTGGGCCATGTTGCCGCCTCTGAGATCTATGTCCGCAGCAAGGTAAAGACCTGCGGCGAACTCGGTATCGGCAGCGAGATGATCACGCCGCCTGAGACCATCACCACCGAAGAGATGCTCGCTCTGGTTGCAGAGCTCAACGCGCGCCCGGATGTTGACGGCATCCTGATTCAGCTTCCACTGCCGAAGCAGGTGGACACCAAGCGTCTGCTTGAGGCTATTGATCCGCAGAAGGACGTTGACGGATTTCATCCAGTCAACGCGGGCCGGCTGCAGGCAGGTCAGCCTGCGCTTGCTCCCTGCACACCGGCAGGCATCATCGAGATTCTTGAGCGCAGCAAGATCGCAATCGCCGGAGCCAATGCCGTCGTCGTGGGACGCAGTGATATCGTTGGCAAGCCTGCGGCTATGATGCTGCTGAACGCGAGCGCTACGGTGAGTGTCTGCCACTCGAAGACCTCCAACCTGGTGAATTACACCCGTCACGCTGACATTCTGGTCGCCGCCATCGGCCGCCCCGGCTTCATCACGGAAGAGATGGTCAAGCCCGGTGCAACCATCATCGATGTTGGCATCAACCGCGTGAACGATCGCGCCGAGATGGAGAAGTTCTTCCCCGATGACACATCTCGCTCCGATGGCTTTGCCAAACGTGGATATACCGTCGTCGGCGATGTCGATCCTCGTGCCTTCGCCGTCAGCGGAGCCTACACTCCGGTCCCCGGAGGCGTAGGAGCATTGACCATCGCCATGCTGATGAAGAACACCGTCCGCGCAGCAAGGCAACGCCGGGGCGTGTAGCAATGCTGCGTGTAGGACTTACAGGCGGCCTCGGTAGCGGCAAATCAACCGTGGCCGCCATGCTGCTCGAGCTTGGAGCGCACGTTATCCAGGCCGATGAGATCGGCCGCAGGCTGATGCAGCCGGGCCATGACGTTTTCGACCGTATTGTCGCGCACTTCGGCACAGAGGTGCTCGCAGCCGACGGCACGCTGGATCGTGCGCGGCTGGCAAAGATCGCCTTCACCGACGGCCGCGTCGAGGAATTGAACGCCATCGTCCATCCGGCCACCATCGCAGCCCAGGCCGCATGGATGACAGAGATCGGACAACGCGAACCCAATGCCGTCTGCGTCGTCGAAACCGCACTGCTCTTCGAGACGAAATATGGCAACCTGCGCGATCGTTTCGACCGGATCGTACTGGTTTATGCTCCGGAACAGGTTCGCATCGAACGCTTCCTGGCGCGGCAGCCGGGAGCAACGGTAGACGATGCGCGCCGCCGTATGGAGGCGCAGATGTCCGACTTTGAAAAAATGCAGCGATCCCATTTCCTGATCCGGAATGACGGCACGCTCGAAGATCTGCGCCGGCAGGTCCTCCAGGTGTGGGAGGCGCTCAAAGCAGCCTCTGAGAGCCTAGAATCGTTTAAGGCCTGAACTTCACAGGCAAAGGAAACGTAAAGGAAGTTATATGAAGATGCGTCGCGTACTGCTCGTGCTCCTTCTGGTGAGCGGTTTCTACCTGCTGACAACCTACATGGTGCCGTCAGGAACCATCGGTAACTGGGTGAAGAGCGCCTTTCCGTCACTGCCGGGCAATGGAACAACCGCGGTGAACGGCCCTCTGGGCAACTTCCATATGACCGTCGCCAACGCAGCGCCGGAGTTTGATGCGGAAGAGCAGAACAACATCAACGTTTACAAGCGCACACTGCCGAGCGTGGTGAACGTTACCTCTACGACCGTCGCATTCGATTTCTTCTACGGTCCTGTTCCCCAGCAGGGTATGGGTACCGGGTTCATCATCGATAAAGAGGGCCACATCCTCACCAACAACCACGTGATTCAGGATGGCCAACGCATCGAAGTCACGCTGAGCGACAAGCACAAGTACAAGGCCAATGTGGTTCAGGTGGATAAGAGCCATGACTTGGCGCTACTGCAGATCAATGCGCCCAACCTGACTCCTGTCACCCTGGCCGACTCCAAGAACATCGTCGTTGGGCAGAAGGTCTATGCCATCGGCAATCCCTTCGGCTTGAACGGAACCATGACCCGCGGCATCATCTCCGCCCTTCGCTCCGTCCGCGGACCGACAGGAGCAGCCATCGACAACGCTATCCAGACCGACGCCGCCATCAACCCCGGCAACTCCGGTGGACCGCTATTGAACTCGCGCGGCGAGGTCATCGGCATCAACACGATGATTGCCTCCAACGGCAGCGACCAGAGCGCCGGCATCGGCTTCGCCATCCCCATCAATACTGCCCGTGCCTTCGTCGACGACCTCGCCCGCTATGGCCATGTTCGCCGTCCGGCGCTGGATGTTGTCACACTGCCCATCGGCCCGGATATCGCCGACCAGCTGGGCCTCGCAGCCGACTACGGAGTCCTGGTGGAGAGGGTCCTGCCCGGCGGTGCCGCAGAACGGGCCGGCCTGAAGGGCGGCTCACAGCGCGCTTACATGGGCAACACACCGGTGATGATCGGTGGTGACCTCATCGTCAAAATCGATGGACAGGACATCACCACCCAGCAGGATGTCTCCGACGTGATGAACTCCCATAAGGCAGGCGATACGGTCACAGTCACAATCTTCCGCGGACGCAAGAAGCTTGAGTTGCGCGTCACCCTGAGCGAAGCCAGCGAACGCCAAACGTAGAATTCGCCACCAAAAAGCGCTGAAGGCGCGCTCTATATCAGCCTGGGGCAACGCCCCAGGTAGCGCCGCAATAGAGGAGAGAAGGGCTGAAAGCCCGCTCTATAGGACCGTCGTTGACGGCGATCACCCAATACATCTTCAACCCCGAACAAAAACGCTCCGCACTTCTGCGGAGCGTTTTCACATTTCATTCCCCTAAACCTACTGCGTAACCCCGGTCTCAAAGAACTTCGTCGCCTGTCCACCGATCACGCGATACATCGCAAACGACCGCGCCTGCTGACCGCGCAGTTCCATCACCAGGCTGGCACGATTGGATGCCTCTGCATCCACAACTCCCACCAGGTGCATCCGCGGTGTTGTATCCATGTGGATCGCATCAGTCACCGTTTTCATCGCCACCTGCGGTTCGCCGAAGCTGTCATTCTGCGCAACCACCGTAACATATTTCACCGGCGCCCCGCCCTCACCGTTGGTATGGGCTTCCAGCACAAAGACCGGAGCGCTGTTGTAGCTGAGCTCAAAGGCGGAAAACTTCTCATCAGCCAGCTTCACCGCAGGCAGCTCGGCTACCGGAGCAGCTCTCAGCTTGCTGCGCGCTCCCGTTGAGCGACTTACGCCACCAGTCTTGATCGGTGCAGGAGCGGCAGCCGGAGGGGGAGCCACCAGCGACATCGCCACCTTTTCCAGCTTGGCCTGAATCTCTGTCTTCTCCGAAGGATCGCGGAAACGATAGGTGAAGTCGTGGATCTCTCGCGAAGCCGCATCACTGACGGCGATCATCTGGTGCAGGTTGGCCGGCATGCCGCTCAGTTGCGGCGCCTCAGCCAGCTTCGCCGGCTTACCGCGCATGATCTTCGGACGATCAGGATCGTCATTCAGATCTCCGAGCGTCTGCACGTTGGCCGTATCGTTCTTGATAGCGTCACGCTTTTCTTTCTCGGTACGCTTCTTCAGCGTAGGCCGGTCAGCATCATCCGATGGATCGTCTCCCACGCCAGTGACACCGCTCTGATCCTTATCCTTCCCGTTCTTGCTGTCCTTCGAATCCTTCGAGTTCGACTTGTCCTTCTTATCTTTGTCTTTGCGGCCGAGCTTCGGGCGGCTGTCATCCTTGTCGGTCGATTCCAGGACAACCTTCTGCGGAGACTTAGGCTTGTCCACCGGTAAAGGCTGCCACTTGCCATACCCCATCCATCCTTGGTCAAATACGCTGCTCACCGCATCGTCGGGCTTCAGATTGCGGGCGAAGTCCAGGTCAAGCAATCCCTTGGGCTCACCTGCATCCTGCAGCTCATAGACAACGTCCGTGCTCAACGCCAGCGGGACAGGCCGTGCCAGGTAAAGACCTGCATCCTGGTAATCTCCATCGACGAAAAGCGAGACAGGGACCAGCCGGCTGGCCAACGGTTTCTTAATATCGTCGCCGGTCCACTCATACACGCCGATCGCGCGGGTGACATTGTCTTTTTTGGTGACGCGGTGCATCTGGGCCGATGCCGTGGCCACCATCGCCGCAATGGCGGCAAGTCCGATTCCTCTGAAAACTTTCATCACACTCATAAGACGGCCAATCTCGCGGTTCAGCTACCTGAAGGCCATCTTGCAGCTCAGACCGCAAGCGCTGTACCTTTGCATCCATGCCACCACAAGCAGGCGACATCATCGAAGACTTCACCCTCAACGATCAGGACGGCAACCCGGTCACCCTGTCCAGCTTTGACCCTAAACCTGTCGTTTTGTTCTTTTACCCCAAAGCAGATACCCCTGGCTGCACCATCGAGGCCTGCGGCTTCCGGGACGCCATCGACAAGCTTAAAAAGGCAGGTGTGGTCGTCCTTGGCATCTCCCGCGACACCGTGAAGGCGCAGAAGAAGTTTGCCGAAAAATACGACCTCAATTACCCCCTCCTGGCCGACCCCGACCAGAAGATCTGCAACTACTTCGACGTCATCAAGCAGAAGACCATGTACGGTAAACCGGTAACCGGAATCGAGCGCACCACCTACCTGATCGGCCCCGGCCGCAAGCTGCTGCACGTCTTCCCCAAAGTAAAGCCGGAAGGGCACGCCGAAGAGGTCCTGGCTTACGTAAAAGCCAACAAGTAGCTTCGAAAAACTCGGCCTTTTTTCGGGTTGTCATCCTGAGCCGCAGGCGAAGGACCCGCTGTCGAGACAGCCACCAATCCGGGTGACCCATCCATTGCGTAAGCAATGGGTGGGATATTCGCGAAGGATTTGCTTTGGTCAGTAAAGCTGAGAGTGCCTATGCACCGGATCCCCTGTTCGGGGTCCCCGACGAACTTGTTCGTTGGGGTGGTGTCCCTCGGGGACATGAGCCCCGCTCCACTGTCCTAAGCTCTGGCAAACAAAGGGCAACAAGCAGCCCTACTCCGCGGACAACAGACCCTCTCCAGCCAATTCCATCCTCGTTCCCTGTCCAGCCCGAGGCTCCCGATTCGCCAGCCCCAGCGGAAAAACATGGAATGTCAGCACGGACTTTGCTTTCACCACAGCTTCAGTCCCCTTGGCCGGAGCGCTATCTTCCAGATCTTTCGCGCCTTCCTTGCCCAGGATCACAATCACGTCGCTCAGTACTTCCTCCTGCCCAACCGCTTCCACCTGAAGCGAAATCTCTCCCGCGCTGTCGATCTCGCCTGCCTTGGCAGCGGCAACCACCGTAATGGTCACCGGAGCTCCGACGGCGAAGACACGGCCCTCAAGAGTAATGGCCTCAGTAAGCTGACCGTGCAGTGTCTGGCCATTCCGGGCATCTGCAGAGCTGATACCCTCCTGCATCTGAACCTTCAGCAGCATTCCAGAACTTTCGCCCGTGCCCGGAGTACCGGTCGATGAATGCTGCGCCGCCCCCGAGCCGAGGAACAGAAGCATCCCCATCAGAAAGATCAAAACCCGATCAAACATGCCTTTATGAAATCACCCCTGATGGAGTGCTAAAAAGACCTGCTCTTTTGGAACCATCATCCCCCGATGGAAGTTGCCCCACCCAAGCCACCTATCCCACCATCAGAAAATGCTGTGTCCCTTTTACCGGAGCATCCAGCCGCTGGAAAAGAGCCTGCAGATCCCGGTTGTTGTGCACGAAATCGATCTGCGAGGTGTCGATCACCAGCAGGTCACTGGCCGTGTAGCGGGAGAAGAAGTGTTCATACGCCTCGATCACCGTCTCCAGGTACTCCTCGCTGACGGCCCGTTCGCCGGGAACGCCCTTTCGTTTCAGGCGCGTGCGCAGCACATCGGGCGTCGCTTTCAGGTAGATCACCAGGTCAGGGGTCGAAAGGTCTGAGCGCATGGGCTCATAGAAGCGGTTATAGAGCTTTAGCTCGTCGTCCCCCAGGTTCAGACAGGCAAAGAGTTTATCTTTCTCGAAGATGTAGTCGGCCACTACGCTCCGCCGCACAATATCGCCGCCCGCCTGCCGCTCTGCGGCTTGCAGTTGCGCATAGCGCGCTTCGAGAAACCACATCTGGGTGGCCAAGGCCATGCCCGGCTCCTGCCGGTAAAAGCGGTCGAGAAAAGGATTGTCCTCCGGCTCGGTGACGCGGTACGCCTCCATCTTCTCGGCCAGCATTCCTGCCAGGGTCGATTTCCCGACGCGAATCGGGCCTTCGATGGCGATATAGCTTGGGGGATCGAACAGCATCATGGAGGACCTCCGAAAGGGGCGAATAAAAAGCAAAATATCACCACGCCTGGTGATCGCCAAGTAACGGACGAAGTACATGGCGGATTCTTGCCACTTCGATATATCGGTATCTCGATCATCGACAAAGCCAGATATGTTCCAAACTCTGGATCTAAAAGGCATTATTAAGACACATGCTTTTCCCTGTAATTGCCGGAACGGCCGCAGCCGCAGGCATTGGCGTCTCCGTTTACGCGGCCTACTGGCCGGAATCGCAGATCTACGGCGCCACCATCGTCGCCAGGCCCCACCCGGGCCAGGTCGCACTGACCTATGATGACGGGCCGAATCCCGATGCGACCCCGCAGCTCCTCGACGTACTGGCGCGGTATCAGGTGCGCGCGACCTTCTTTATGGTGGGCAGTTTTGTGAAAGTGCAGGCGCAGCTGGCGCGACGGGTCGCTGCCGCCGGACACCTGATCGGCAATCACACCCTTACGCATCCGAACCTGGCCATCACTTCATCCGGGGAGACACGGCGCCAGCTTACAGAAACAAACGACATTCTGGAGCAGACCCTCGGGCAGAAGATCCGTTTTTTCCGCCCTCCCTTCGGAGTTCGCCGCCCTGCCACCCTCCGCATCGCGCGAGAACTCGGTCTGACTCCGGTCCAATGGAATGTCGCCGCCCAGGATTGGAATCCTGCAACGCCGCAGCGGCTTCTGGAGCGAATGGAGCGAGGCATCGCCAAGAACCGGCAGAAAAACCGGGCCTCAAACCTCCTGCTGCATGACGGCGGTCATCTGGGTCTGGGAGCAAAGCGCATGCCGACCGTGGAAGCCACCGCCCTGCTGCTGGAAAGAAATATCAGGAACCTTACATTTGTCACTCCCGAAATATGGGTTTAAGCTCCTACAATTTCCTCACCGCATTCACGTTTAGCGTTTAGAGGAACGACCCCTATGAGCACGCCCACGCAGACACAGGCGCCTCCGCACGTTCACCAGGAACCGATGTCGATGCGTGAGGTATTGAAAATCACCACCATGCGCCGGCTCTGGTATGCACAGGTGGTCTCAAACTTCGGCGACTTCCTGGCACTGTTCGCCGTCATCAGTGTGCTGACCTTCAACCTGCATGCCACAGCGCAACAGGTAACCGGCGTGCAGATCGCCTATCAGTTACCGATTGCAGTTCTGGGCATCGTCGCCGGCGTCTTCGTCGACCGCTGGTCACTGAAGGGAACGTTGATCGCCAGCGACCTTTCACGCGCATTGCTGTGTCTCTTGCTGATCTGGGCAGGATCGGCGATGCATTTCTATGTGATTCTTGCTGCCATCTCTATCGTCTCCAGCTTCTTCAATCCGGCGCAGGGTGTCACTCTTCGCACGGCAGTGCCGATGCACGGCCTGCGCTCCGCCAATGCGCTGATGCAGCAGGTCATGTTCGTCATGCGCATCATTGGGCCGGCAGCTGCGGGCGTATTGGTAACCGCCCTGGGAGCGAAGGCCTGCTACATCGTGGACGCGATCAGTTTCGTTGTCTCCGCCAGCTTTATCGCCAGCATCGCCATCACGCGTCCTCCGGTGGCTGCGGAACACCAGACCACCAAGACCGGCGTCGCGCGCGTGCTGCATGACATGCAACAGGGCATCCAATTCATCGTGCATCATGCGGCGTTGCTGTTCGTGATCCTTGCGCTGGCCTCCGGCATGTTCGTGCTGGGATGCTTCGGTCCGCTCATCGCCGTCTATGTGCGCGATGTGTTGCACGCCACCACACCACGCTCCTTTGGCGCGGCCTCAGCCTCCATCGGCGCCGGCATTCTGCTGGGCATGAACCTGC
Organism: Terriglobus albidus; assembly: GCF_025685425.1. GTDB lineage: Bacteria > Acidobacteriota > Terriglobia > Terriglobales > Acidobacteriaceae > Terriglobus > Terriglobus albidus. The sequence goes on along the minus strand of NZ_JAGTAS010000050.1, from coordinate 56,725 downwards.
TGAACATCTTCGGGAAGAAGATGAAGAACACCGTGCTGGTCTACGCCGGCCTGAGTGGAATTGCTCTGGGTCTCGTGATCCTTGCCGGCATTCCCTATCTGGCCGCATGCATCTTCGGCAACCTGGTGATCGGCCTGTCGGTCGCAGGCATCATCATCCCGGCGCAAACCATGATTCAACAGGAGACGCCGCACCACCTCATGGGCCGCGTTGGATCAACATTGATGTCGATGATCTTCACCGCACAGATCCTGGGACTGATCCTCTCCGGTGTACTGGCACAACACACCGGCACCCGCCAGGTGTTCACCCTCTGTGCCGCACTCCTGCTGGTCCTGATGGCCGTAGGCAAGCTCTTCATGGAACCGAAGACACCGGCCGTGACCTCATAACAAACCCATACACGGGGTGCCCTATATCTCGGCTCCGCCGAGATGTGGGATCATCGGGTTCCCCAGCGAACTTGTTTGTTGGGGTGATTTATCGAGCGAAGCTCGATCCGTTTTCCGAAACAAACAAGACTTCTACACCGCAGCAAACGCCTTCCGCGCCGCCGCAATCGTCTTCTCTATCTCATCCTTCCCATGTGCCAGCCCAACAAACGCGGCCTCAAACTGCGACGGCGGCAGCCACACACCTTCGCCCATCATGGCGCGATGGAACCGGCCAAACGCGGCAGTATCGCTCTTCGCTGCGTCCTCAAAGTTCTCCACCGCATCCGGCGTAAAGAACCAGGTCCACATGCTTCCCACACGATTCGTCGTCAGCCGGACACCCGCATCCACGGCAACCTGCGCCACACCTTCAGCAACCTGCCGTGTCGTCTCCTCAATCCGCGGATAGATCGTTCCTGCCTCGCGTATCAGGCGGATCAAGGTAGCCGATCCCGCAGCCATCGCCAGCGGATTGCCGCTCAGTGTTCCCGCCTGGTAGACAGGGCCAAGCGGAGCGAGCATATTCATCACATCTTCACGTCCGCCGAAGACTCCAACCGGCAGACCTCCGCCGACGATCTTGCCCATGGTGGTGAGATCCGGCTTGATACCGAAGCGCTGCTGCGCTCCACCGAGTGCCAGGCGGAAGCCGGTCATCACCTCGTCGAAGATCAGCAGTGTTCCCTCTTCCTGAGTTAGCGACCGCAATGCTTCCAGATATCCGGGCTTAGGAATCAGCGTGCCCGCATTCCCGACCACTGGCTCCAGAATGATGGCCGCGATATCGCCTTTATGCTTCGCAAATGCCGCCTCAACGGCGGCGATATCGTTGTAGGGCAAAGCGAGCGTAAAGTGTGCCACCTCATCCGGAACGCCAGCGCTGCCGGGAATACCGAAGGTAGCGACACCCGAACCGGCCTTTACCAGCAGACCGTCAGCGTGACCGTGATAGCAGCCCTCGAACTTGATGACATAGCGGCGCTTGGTAAAACCGCGGGCAACGCGGATGGCGGACATGGTCGCTTCTGTCCCGGAGCTGACAAAGCGCATCCGCTCCATCGACGGAACCGCTGTGCGGATCAGTTCCCCCAGTTCCGCTTCACCGGCATGCGAGGCGCCAAAACTGGCGCTGCGGCCGGAAGCGTAACGAATAGCATCCACGACTTCGGGCACAGCATGCCCCAGAATCATCGGACCCCAGGAGCCGAAGTAGTCGATATAACGGTTACCATCGGCGTCATACAGGTAGGCGCCCTCGGCACGTTCCAGAAAAGGAGCATCGCCGCCCACGGAACGGAAGGCGCGCACCGGCGAGTTTACGCCGCCGGGAAAAAGACCTTCGGCGCGGCGCTGCAGCGAACGGGACGTTTCCAGCACTCGAGTCATCCAATTCAGTATAGAAAGGCGCAGGAGGCTCTGGACGATGACCGCACAGGAACAGCAACGGCTCGCAGGCAGGGACATCCTGCTCTACGACGGCATATGCGCTCTCTGTAACGGCGTTGTGCACTTTGCCGCCCGGCGCGATGCTGCTGGTCGCCTCCTGTTTCTCCCGCTCGGCTCCCGCCTGGGCGTCGAGCTGCTCCAGCGGTATGGAATCGCCGCCGAAGCCCTCAACTCCGTCGTCGTGTTGGAACACGCCGCTACCCAGCAAGAGCGGATCTTCCTGCGCACCAAGGCAGTTGCACAGGTCATGATGCGACTGAGGCGGCCCTGGAGGATCCTGGGACAGATTCTCATGACGATTCCATCGTGGCTGGGCGACCCTGTCTATCGTCTGGTCGCCCGGATTCGCTACCGTCTCACAGGACGATACGAAATCTGCCCGCTTCCCGAGCCGGGGCTTCGTGAGCGCTTCATCGGGCTGGAGAGTTGAAACGGAACAGTCGCGCAGACCTCCGCTCCCCCATCAATCCTGATAAACTCTAGACTTCCTGCTGTTTTATTTTTCCTCTGGAAGGCGCATCTTTGGCTCCAATTCCCGTGAAGTCCTCAGGCCCCATCTCCTACGCCGATGCCGGTGTGGATATCTCCGCAGCAGACCGCTCCAAAGACAAGATCAAGCTGTTAGCGCGCCGGACCTTCAACAAGAACGTCCTGTCTGAGATCGGTTCGTTTGGCGGCCTGTTTGGCCTGGACCTGAGCAAGTTTCCGGATCCGGTTCTAGTCTCCTCCGCCGACGGTGTAGGCACCAAGCTGAAGGTCGCCTTCGAGCTCGGCATTCATCACACTGTGGGCGGCGACCTCGTCAACCACTGCGTAAACGATATCGCTGTACAGGGCGCGACGCCGCTGTTCTTCCTGGACTACCTGGCGATGGGGAAGCTGGAAGGCAATGTCGTCGAGAAGATCGTCACCGGTCTCTCTGATGCCTGCAAAGCCAATGGATGCGCCCTCATCGGCGGCGAAACGGCGCAGATGCCGGGCTTCTATCAACCGGGCGATTACGATCTTGCCGGTTTTATCGTGGGCGCCGTCAGCAAAGATCGCATCATCACCGGTGAGAAAACCGAGGTGGGCGACGTGCTCTTTGGTCTGCCCTCGACCGGCTTGCACACCAACGGCTACTCGCTGGCCCGCAAGCTGCTGTTTGAAGTCGCGGGATACACCGCCGACCAGTACGTCGGCTCCATCAAGGAAAAGACCGGCGCTGCCCTGATGAAGACGCATCGCAGCTACCTCGGCATTATCAGAAAGCTGCATGCCGCCGACTGCGTTGCCGGCATGGCGCACATCACCGGTGGCGGCATTACCGAGAACCTTCCTCGCGTGTTGCCCAAGGGAATGGGCGCGCACATCGACCTCACCTCATGGCAGGTGCCGCCGCTGTTCACGCATCTGCAAGAGCTGGGCCAAGTGGAGCAGGATGAGATGTTCCGCACCTTTAACATGGGCATCGGTCTCATCTGCGTGGTTCCCGCCGACAAGGTAAAGAAGGCCAAGGCGATTCTGAACCGCGCCAATGAGCGCTTTCATGTGATCGGCCGCGTCGTTCGCGGTGACCGCAAAGTTAGCTACGCATAAGAGCTGTAGCTCCTCGATGACCAGACTCGGTGTTCTTCTCTCCGGACGGGGATCGAATTTTCTCGCGATCGCGGAAGCCATCAACAATGGCTCCCTGCGCGGCTGCGAGATCGTACTCGTGCTCTCGAACAAAGCAGACGCGCCCGGTATCGACGCCGCCCGGCAACTGGGCCTGGAAGCGCGCGCGATTCCGTCCAAAGGCATTCCGCGCCAGGAGCACGACCGCCAGATGATCGCGGCGTTGCAGCAGGCCAAGGTCGACCTCATCTGCCTGGCCGGCTACATGCGCATCATCTCTCCGGAGTTCCTCGCGGCCTTTCCCAATCGCATTCTGAATATCCATCCCTCGCTGCTGCCCTCCTTCCCCGGCCTGGACGCGCAGGGACAGGCGCTGGAGTATGGAGCCAAAGTCGCAGGCTGCACCGTCCACTTCGTGGACGAGCAGGTGGACCACGGCGCCATCATCGTGCAGCGCACCGTGCCGGTGCTCGATGACGATACGCACGACACACTGGCAGCACGTATCCTCGAACAGGAACACCAGGCCTACGCAGAAGGCCTGCAGCGCGTGCTCTCCGGCGAATACCGCATCGAAGGCCGCCGCTACATCCGCAAGTAACCACCAGTTTCTATGAACCGGGTGACCGACCCTCGCCGGGTGCCCCATATCTGCGAAGCAGATGTGGGATCATCGGGGTCCCAGCGAACAAGTTCGCTGGGGTGATTTATCGAGCGAAGCTCGATCCGTTTGCTCTAGCGGATCTCTCAACCGTTATCGGAAAACGGTTCGCGCATAGCGCGAATGCCCACATCTCCTTGCACCCGAACGAACATAGTTCGTTCGGGACCCCGCGGCGCAGATATGGGCACCCAGAGTATGGGCACTCTTACCGCTTCCCCCAATTCATCAACGGCAAAATACTCGAATAATCATCCGTCCACGCAGTCGCCTTGATCTCCGGAAAACTCGACCGCGCAATCACCACATCCGTCTCCTGCTGAAAATCCTTACGATTCGTCAGCAGTACCCACGTCGCGCTGTAGTATCCCTTCTTCTCATCATTCGGACTGCTGATTAACACCGCATCCAGTCCAGCGGTCTTCGCCAGCGCGGCTACCTCAGGTGCCAGATGCAAATACTGGTTCGAGACATGAAACGCGATAATGCCGCCCGGAGCCATATGCTTCCGGTAGAGCTCAAGCGCCTGCGTCGTGATCAGGTGCAGCGGAATGGCATCTCCGGAAAACGCGTCGATCACCAGGATGTCGAAATTGTTCGGAGCTTCGTGCTGCAATGAAATACGCGCATCGCCCGCAACAATGGGAATCTGGATCGGCGCATCGCGGAGATAGGTAAACAGATTGCGCGCGATCGGCTCGACCGCAGGATTGATCTCGTAGAAGCGATAACGGTCTCCCGGCTGTGCATACACCGCCAGAGAACCTGCGCCCAGGCCAATTACCCCCACGGACTTCGGCCGTCCCTTGCAGCAGTAGCGCATGGCCAGGCCAATGCCAGAATCAGGCGAGTAATAACTGACCGGAACGCGGGCATGATCGGGAGTAAAGATCTGCGTGCCGTGCTTGATGGTTCCGTTGTAGAGCGTGCGGAGCACACTGGCCGGCGGAAATGCACCCTGCGTCACGCGCAGCGGACCATAGAAGTTGCGGACCTGGGCCATGCTACCTGCCTGGAACGCCTGATACTCCCTCCCGATAAGAAAGAGCAGCAGCACCGACGCCGTCGCCCACAAAAGACGCTGCGCCCAACCCTCCTGCCATAACGCAAAGACGGCGACCGCCGCTGTGACAAAGAAAGAGATCGCCAGATCGTAGTTCGCCGCAAAGACCAGCGGACTCACAATGCCGATGAAGAACGTTCCTGCGGCTCCGCCGGCTGAGAGCATCAGGTAGAACAGCGTTGACTGGTGCGGGTCTTCCGGGCGACGCAGATAAAGCTCGGCATGACAGAAGTAGCAGGCCAGAAAGAGTTCGATCAGATAGAAGCTGATACTAAGCCAGATGGGGAAGGTAGCTCCCTCTTTCGTGAGCGTATAGGCCAGTGCCGCAAGAAAGACGACCAGGAAACGGATCACCAGGCCCCGCTGATATAAGCGCCCAAACTCAAACGCAGTGATAAAGCTGAGCAGATATGCCGAGAGCGGCAGAATCCATAGCAATGGAATCGGTGCAATGTCCTGCGAGAGGTGCGCCGTCACCGCCGCAAGTTGCATGGAGGCAGCAAACGGCAACAGAAACCAGAGCACAAGCTTTCCAGTCGCCGGGCGGATTGCCGGTTGGCAGGCATCCTCTGTCACCACGTCGCCTCCCGTTGCCGGAACCAGCATCGCGCAAAGCGCGGCATAGACGACGAACCCTACCGCCCAGGCGATACGCTGCGTGTGCAGCGACATGTGCGGCTCAATCAGCACCGGATAGGCCAGCAGCGCCAGCAGGCTGCCGATGTTCGAGAGGGCGAACAAACGGTATCGCACGCCCCCGCCTTCACTCTTCGCCAGCCATACTTGTAACAGCGGGCTGGTGGCCGAAAGCAGCAGAAACGGTAGACCGATGCTGCTACCGAGCGCAAGAAAAATGGTCGTAATGGGATGCCGGAAGGCAGTTGGCGAACCAGGCGCCGTCGAGACAAAGGCGAGCAACACCGCCGCTGCCAGCAGGACAAGATGCAGGCCACGCTGCATCCGCAGCCGCGTCAGCCAGTGAGCATACGTGTAGCCGAACAACAGGAGAAGCTGAAAGACGACCAGGCAGGTGATCCAGACGGCTGAGCTTCCGCCGAGGGCGGGAAGCAGTTGGCGGGCAGCCAGAGGTTCTACCAGGAACAGCAGAAAGGCGCCGAGAAAGATGGTCAGGGCAAAGAGCGGACGCTTGGTCATGGGACGCGCAAATGGCGTGTCCAAGGCTATCATCCGAGGTCCGAGGGGCAGGCCAAGTAAAATAGAGACGTCATGAAGATAGTCCTCGCCGAAAAAGTCTCGCCTGCTACCCTTGCTGTCTTTCAACAAGAGCCGGACTGGCAGATCGTCACGCCGGACCAGATCAAGAATGGCCTCGCCGCCGAGCTTGCCGACGCTGACGCTCTCATCGTCCGCAGCGCCGTGCAGGCAGATGCCAAGCTGCTGGAGTCCGCTCCAAAGCTCCGCATCATCGGCCGTGCCGGTGTGGGAGTCGACAATATCGACACCGATGCCGCCACCCATCGCGGGATCGTGGTGATGAACACGCCCGGCGCCAACGCCATCGCCGTGGCAGAGCTGACCATCGGCCTGATGATCACCATGGCGCGCTTCATTCCTCGTGCCAATGCCACCATGCACGCGGGCAAGTGGGACAAGAAGACCCTGCAGGGCCAGGAGCTGCGCGGCAAGACCCTGGGCATCATCGGCCTGGGCCGCATCGGCCAGGAAGTGGCGCGCCGCGCCCGCTCCTTCGGCATGGAGCTCATCGGCTATGATCCCTTCGTTGCTCCCGTCATCGCCCGCGAGAACGGCGTCGGCCTCGCTCCTCTGGATGAAGTCTTCCGTAAGGCCGACTATCTGACGCTGCACGTCGGCCTCACGCCGCAGACCGAAGGCCTGATCAACGCCACCTCGCTGGCCACCATGAAGAAAGGCGTTCGCATCGTAAACTGCGCCCGCGGCGAACTGATCAACGATGCTGCCCTGGCGGAAGCCATTCAGTCCGGCAAGATCGGCGGCGCCGCCCTCGACGTCTTCTCGCAGGAGCCATTAAAGGAATCTCCGTATCACGGCCTGGAGAACGTCATCCTCTCGCCCCACATCGGCGGATCGACCGACGAAGCCCAGGAAGCCATCGGTATCCAGCTTGCGCAGCAGGTACGCGATTACCTGAAGCTTGGCGTGGTCCAGAACGCCGTCAATTTCCCCTCGCTCACGCACGAGGAGTACCAGCAGGTCGCTCCCTATGTGGAGATGGCCGAGCGCCTGGGAGCTTTTCTCTCGCACGCCACACCCGGCAATCTGGAGAACATCCAGATCAACTATGCCGGCCGTCTGGCACAGGGCAAGACCGAGCTGGTCCGCAACGCCTCGATCAGCGGCATTCTGGCCGATAGCGACAATGTGAACCGCATCAACGCGGCCGCGGTCGCGCAAGAACGGGGCATCCGCCTGCAGGAGGAGAAGAAGGAGTTCGCCTCCGGCGGCGCCGGATCGGTACTGAAGCTGACGCTGCACTCAGCCAGCGGCATCTCCTCCGGCTCTGCAACGGTACTGCATGGCAGCTCGCCCCGCCTGCTGAGCTTTGACGGCATCGACATCGAGGCTCCGCTCACCGGTACGCTCGTCGTCATCCGTAACCACGACGTCCCCGGCGTAATCGGCCGTATCGGCACCATCCTTGGCGAACACCGCATCAACATCGCGAACTTCGCCCTTGGCCGCAACGTCCGCTCGCAGAGCGTTCCGCAGGGCCAGGCTCTGGCCGTCGTGCAAATCGATGTCCCCTCCGCCGCAGCCGCCAACGATGCACTGGCTGCGCTGCGCAAGGTGGAGGCCATCGTCAGCGTTCGTCTGGTAGAACTGGGTAAAATCTAACTATGCCGCTATACGAATACGAGTGCCAGCAATGCCATCGGTACGTGGAGAAGATTCAGAAGTTCTCTGACCCGCCTCTGACCGAATGTCCGCACTGCGGCGGCCGTCTGGAGAAAACTCTCACAGCGCCCGCGGTGCAGTTCAAAGGTGGCGGATGGTACGCGGATCTCTACTCTTCGTCCAAGAAGAGTGGTGGTGCAGCGAAGACTGAGTCCAGCAGCACGAGCAGCAGCAGCGACTCAACCTCTTCCACACCGGCGCCTGCCGCTGCAACAGCAACCGCCGATAAGAAATAAGAAAAGCCCGCCTTACCGGCGGGCTTTCTTTTTGCAAGACAGAGCTTAGGAACGTTTCTTCGGAACTTTCTTGCCTTCCTTGCGAGCCTTCGAAAGTCCGATCGCGATGGCTTGCTTCCGGCTCGTGACCTTCTTGCCGCTACGGCCGCTCTTCAGCTTGCCGGCCTTCATCTCGTGCATTTCAGTCTCGACATTCTTACCTGCCGAAGGAGAGTACTTCCGCGAAGAAGATTTCTTTGCCGACTTCTTCGTACTCTTTCTGGCCGTGCTCTTCTTGCTCGTACCTTTCTTCGCGGCTTTCTTAGTACTCTTCTTCGCTGCTTTCTTCGTGGACTTCTTGCTTGCCTTTTTGGTTGCCATAAAAAACTATCCTCCCGGGTTATAAGAGTCAGGCAACCTGAAAGAGAGTTGTCTCTTACTCCTGCATCTTCTGATACCTTCTGTATCCCCACAGCGACAGGATGATCGACGCGATGAAGGCGATGCCTTCAAGAACCCACTGCCATACACCGGGTGATCGCACAAGCTCACCGCGCTGATGCGCCGCATAACTGCGCTGCACATCTTCCCGCAAGCCTGGAACGGTGATGGTACTGAAGTCTGTGGTTGGCAATGATCCAAAGATACGTTCCGGTGCAGGCGCTACACCATCTCGATCTTTCGGAATAGCAGCCAGCAATGCATTCACCTCGGCATCCTTCGCATCGTTGAAGAACTCCGTTTGCGCTGTGTTCGGGAAGAGCGTCGTCTTGCCCGTCATCTTCAACTCAATCGCGGAGACGGCGTCCTGGCAGACGCCCAGCGTGTAATACCCACCAAAAGGAAGTTGCGGATTCGCCAGATGCAGCCGCGCATACGCCGCCGTAAAACTGCCCAGCAGACGGATCACTTCACGCGCCTGTGCACCTGCATACTCATGCGCATGCCGGCCCATCACCCATGGCTGATTCAACAGATCGTTGGTGCGAAACTCGGCGCGGCCATCGATACCGAAGTAGAAGGTCACATCCGCGTGCAGACGCGGCCCCTCCACCATCAACTCGTACTCCGCGTGCGCGACCGGCACCAGGAGATGCCGCCTCCTCTGCCACCAGTGATCAGCAGGCACCAGGAGCTGCGAATCCAGGAAGAAAGGCATCATCACATCCTGGCCCTTGTAATGGAAGTGTCCGAAGTTGGCGAAGTAACGCACATCGGAGACCGTAATCCGATGCCCGCTCGCTGCCAGCGCATCAATCAACTCTTCCGGTGTATGCACCGTGCTTCCACCGATCGTAGCTCCGAAGCTCTGCGCATCGTCGAGCCGGTTCAGCGAAAGGCGGTTCAAGACCTCTGCCAATCGTTGGCTCTCGGCATGCAAGGGAGCTAGCTCTGGATCAGGCCCATCGCCTCGCGTCACTTCGGCTCCGAGGTCCGTAATCTCTGCCTTCAACTCACCACGCTCGGAGGGCTTGTCGAGATCTTCCGTCTGGGGGGATTCCAGCGTGTACGGCCCCAGCGTGACCCACTGCGTCAGCGTTCGTGTGGCCGGCTTCAGCTTCTCGCCGAAGATCCGTGTTCCCAAATCGACCGTGCCGTTGACGCGGCCAATCGTCCATCCGGGAAAACGGTCAAGACCGCTCCAGTCTTTTCCAAGGATGAGGCTGCGCAGCAGATCGAAGAGCTTCGGCGTCAGCACGGCGCCTGCCTTCTGCCCACCGCCGATCGCAGCCAGCAGCTTCTCGGTGAAGCCCGGCTGAGCGGAGAGCTCCCGCACCATCTGCGAGAGCGGCACCGTGTTCGGCAACGTAGGAGCACCCATGGTCTGCCCCGCCATCAAGGTACACGAGACCACCGCGAATACCGCACCACGCGCGAAACCCATACCACGCGCGACCGCTACTCTGCCAAGGACACGCCGCATACCTGCTTTGGATGCGCGTTTACTCGCTGAGCTTCTTAATCACCAGCTCATTCAGCAACGCAGGATTTGCCTGTCCCTTCGACAGACGCATCACCTGACCGACGAAGAAGGCCGAGACCGTGGTCTTGCCGCCCTTGAACTGCTCCACCTGCTTCGGATTGGCAGCGATAACCTCATCAATCATCTTCTCGATCACCGACGTATCGGAGATCTGCTGCGGCTTCTCGCGCTCGTAGACGACCGGGAAGTCCTCGCCCTTCTCAAAGCTGATATCGAGCAACTGCTTCAGCATCTTGCTCGAAAGCTCACCGCTCTCCGCGAGGTCGGCAGCCATCGCCAGACCCTTCATGCTGACCGGCGACTGCTCCAGCTCCAGACCGGCGGCATTCAAACGGCCGGTGAGCTCGCTGGTAATCAGCGCAGCAACACGCTTGGGGCTCTTCGATGCCTTGGCTGCTGCCTCAAACTGATCGGCAAACGAGGCCGAAGCAGTCAGCGTCTCCGCGTCCTTCTCGGTAATGCCGTACTCGGCGATCAGACGCGTGCGCTTGGCCTCAGGCAGCTCAGGCAGACCCTTCAGAATCTTGTTCTTCCACTCCTCACTGATAAGCAGCGGCGGCAGATCCGGCTCCGGGAAGTAGCGGTAATCATGCGCCTGCTCCTTCGAACGCATGGAATACGTCACACCCTCGGCCGAGTTGTAGAGACGCGTCTCCTGCACCACCTTGCCGCCCGACTCCAGAATCTCCACCTGGCGTTCAATCTCATACTCCAGCGCCGAACGGATGAAGCGGAACGAGTTGACGTTCTTCACCTCAGCCTTGGTGCCAAACTTGTCCGCACCCTTCAACATGACCGAGACGTTGGCGTCGCAGCGCAGCGAGCCCTCTTCCATATTGCAGTCGGAGACGCCGGCATACAGCAGGATCTCCTTCAGCTTGGTGAGGTAGTCAAACGCTTCCTGCGGCGAACGGATATCCGGCTCCGAGACGATCTCAATCAACGGCGTGCCGCAACGGTTCAGATCGATGTAGCTGCGCGTCACCGAATCCGGAAAGCCATCGTGGATGCTTTTGCCCGCGTCCTCTTCCATATGCGCGCGGGTGATGCCGATGCGCTTCAGGCCACCGTTGCCGTCGGGAATATCAAGATAGCCGTGCTCACACGTCGGCTTATCGTACTGCGAGATCTGATAGCCCTTGGGCGAGTCCGGATAGAAGTAGTTCTTGCGCGCAAAGATGCTGACCGGGTTGATCTTGCAGTTCAGCGCCGCGCCCGTCAGGACAGCAAACTCCACCGCCTGCTCATTCAGCACTGGCAGTGCTCCGGGCAAGCCGAGGCATACCGGGCAGACGTGGGTATTAGGCTCGCCACCGTAGAGATTGACGCAGCCGCAGAATGCCTTCGTCTTGGTAAGAAGCTGGACGTGGACCTCAAGCCCGATCACGGGCTGGTACTTGGCGAGAACCTCGGGCGAAAGCGCGCTTGCTGTGGGCATCAGAACCAAATTTTATCAATTCACGAGCCAAAGACGCGTTCGGGGTACGCCCGAGCATACCGAACCCAGGCTTCATAAATAAGCGACCTGCCTCTTCTACGCGATGTGCCTCTTCCAGGCAAGTCCAGCGCCCACGCCCGCCTGTCAATCTCTTTCGACACGCCCCGCAGCCCCTTCCGCTCTAACAGTTGATAGAGATCTTCTTCGCTTGAAATTCGCTGATGCAGGAGAGGTGTCATGAATTCGGCCGCCTCGTGGAAGCAGGCCGCCAGTTCCGGTAGGCCTAGTTCAAGTAGGCCCTCCTCCGTCTGGGCCACCAACCCAGGTTCTCCGAAGTTGCCGAAGTGCCATGTAACGCTGTCGAGGGTGAGGCTGATATCAAGCCAATGAGTCGCTTCCATGGCTCGGAGACCTGGAGGAAGTTCGGCCAGTAACGCGGAATAACTTCCATCTCTGCTGTACGGATCTCCCGAGACCCGAGCCGATAGCACCTTCATCAGGGTCTTCAAGAGTTCTCTGTCATCCTGCTGCAGTTCCGGCCACTGTACGTCTTCCACACCCTGCTCCATCTGCCGAGTCTATGAGTTCGGCCCGCGGCAGCCTACATTTTTTCGCGTGCCTGTTCCCAGCAATTCCGCTGATTCAAGAAGGTTCCCTAATACGCTTCTTTTCAGTCATCTGCATATCCGAAGATCCACGATTACACTGGAGAAAGAGATGATTCTTCCATTTGTCCGCGAGCTGTTTGCGGAACTGGAACATACTGAGCCGTACGAACGTGTGCGCCGCCATCTGAGTGCCGGTGTGGGGCGTCGTCGTGTCTCCGGGCTCACCTTTACCGCTCGCGCCCTCTATCTTCCCTATTTCGTCCGCGCGAGCCACACCGCCTGCCTCGTCATCGTTCCCGACAACAAAGCCGCCGAAGCCCTGCACGGCGCCCTTATCGAGACCTGCGAGCTCACCGGCGCGCTCGACGCCAGGACCGTCCTCCGCCTGCCCTCGCATGACGTGCTTCCCTTCGAGAACCTCTCGCCGCACGCCGAGATCCAGGAGCAGCGCGCCGCCACTCTCTGGAAGATTGCCAGCGGCACCGCAAAACTGGTCATCGCGCCTATGGAGTCGGCCTGCATGCGGCTCTTCTCCCGCGAGCACTATGCGGGCCTGGCCCTGCATCTGCGCCGCGGCGAAGAGCACATCCCCGAGATGCTGCTCGAACACCTGCTCTCCGTCGGCTACACCCGCGTCGACGTCGTCGAAATGCCCGGGCAGGTCACCCACCGCGGCGGCATCATCGACGTCTACTCGCCCGAACAGGACCGCCCCGTCCGCATCGACTTCTTCGGCGACGAGATCGAGACCATCCGCAAGTTCGATCCGGAGACACAGCGCAGCTCCACGCCTCTCGAAGAAGCCCTGCTGTTGCCGCTCACCGAGACTCCCGTCACCGAGAAACTCCTCACCGCCATCAACAATCGCCTCACCCGCGCCGGTGAGGCCGGAGCAGCTCTCGAAGGCAATGAACAGCCCCGCGAGATCCGCACTACCTACGGCGAAGCCACCGTCTTCCCCGGATGGGAGTTCTACGCCCCGGTCGCCGGAGCCAACAGCGATCTCCTCGCCCTGCTCGGCCCAACCACACGCGTCTTCGTCGAAGAACCCGCCATGGTCAAAAACCAGGGCGAGCGCTGGTGGAACAAGCTGGAACAGGCACACGATCGCGCCGCCATCGGCTCGCTGGTCCGCGCCGAAGATATCTATCTCTCCCCGTGGGATCTGGAGGACCGCATCCGCCGCATGCCCGGCATCGAGCTCGATCAGCTCGGCGCCGTTGATGTGCTGGACACGCAGGTCGATGCCCTCAGCGGCATCGAGATTCCGACACGGCCCACAACGCGTTTCCACGGTTCTATTCCTGCGCTGGTTGAACAGCTTCGCTCCCTGATGAATCAGGACTCGCGCATCGTCCTCACCGCCCCCAACCAGGGCGAAGTGGAGCGCCTCGCCGGCCTGCTGCAGGAGTACAAAGTCCCGTACCGCATCGGTTCTCGTCTGCAGACCAGTAGCGGTTCCGCAACCGTCTACGACGAGACCACCTATCTCTCCGGCAGCGCCAATACGCCGGCCATCGTCCGCGCCGCCATCCTGAACGGCGTCCACATCCTCGACCTCGACCAGGCCACCGCCCGCCAGCTCGTCGTCTACGGCGCGCAGGACCTGCAGGATGAGGCCGACATCGCTCCCCGGCGCACCTTCAAGAAGTCCAAGACCTCCGCCTTCGTCTCCGACTTCCGCGACCTCGCCATCGGCGACTATGTCGTGCACGTCGAACACGGCATTGCCCAGTACCAGGGCCTGCGCACCATCGATCAGGAAGGCATTCCGCTCGAGCTCATGATCCTGGAGTTCGCCGAGGGAGCCAAGCTCTACGTTCCGCTCACACGGCTCGACCTGATCCAGAAGTACCGCTCTACTGATACCGGTCCGGCCCCCGAGCTGAACCGCCTGGGCAGCCAGCAGTGGGCCAAGACCAAAGCGCGCGTCAAGAAGGCCATGCAGGACATGACCGACGAGCTGCTGAAGCTCTACGCGCAGCGCAAAGCCGCGCAGGGCTTCGCCTTCTCGCCGGACAGCAACCTGATGCGCGAGTTCGAAGACGCCTTCGACTACAACGAGACCGAAGACCAGCTCTCCGCCATCGCGGACATCAAGCGCGACATGGAGACCACGCAGCCCATGGACCGCCTGCTCTGCGGCGACGTCGGCTACGGCAAAACCGAAGTCGCCATGCGAGCCGCCTTCAAAGCCGTACAGGACTCCAAACAGGTGGCCGTGCTCACGCCCACCACCGTGCTCAGCTTCCAGCACTACGAGAGCTTCAAGAAGCGCTTTGCCAAGTTCCCCGTCACCGTGGAGATGATCTCGCGCTTCCGCACCGCAAAGGAACAGAAGAAGATCGCGGAAGACGCCGCCGCCGGCAAGATCGACATCCTGATCGGCACCCATCGCCTGCTCTCCAAGGACCTGACCTTCCAGGATCTCGGTCTGCTGATCGTCGACGAGGAGCAACGCTTCGGCGTGCGCCACAAAGAACGTATGAAGCAGTTCCGCACGCACCTCGACGTGCTCTCGATGTCGGCTACGCCCATCCCGCGTACGCTGCACATGTCCCTCGTCGGCCTGCGCGATATGAGCGTCATCGAGACGCCGCCCAAAGACCGCATGGCCATCCAGACTATCGTTGCCAAGTTCGACGAGAAGATCGTCCGCACGGCCATCGAGATGGAGCTCGAACGCGGCGGCCAGGCCTACTTCGTCCACAACCGCGTCGAGACCATCTACGACATCGCCTCACGCATCCGCGAGCTTGTTCCGCAGGCACGCGTGGTTGTCGGTCACGGACAGATGGGCGAAGCTGAGCTCGAGCGCGTGATGCTGGCCTTCATGCATCACGAGTACGACGTTCTGGTAGCCACCAGCATTATCGAGAACGGTCTCGATATCCCGCTGGCAAATACCATCCTCATCAATCGCGCCGACCGTCACGGTCTCAGCGAGCTCTATCAGCTCCGCGGCCGCGTTGGCCGATCGAACCGCCGCGCCTATTCCTACCTTTTGATTCCGCCGGAAACTGAACTCACCGAAGTAGCGCGCCGCCGTCTGGCCGCGTTGAAAGAGTTCTCCGACCTCGGCGCCGGCTTTAAGATCGCAGCGCTCGACCTGGAGCTGCGTGGCGCCGGCAACATGCTGGGCGGCGAGCAGAGCGGCCACATCGAAGCCATCGGCTTCGAGATGTATACCTCCATGCTCGAAGAAGCGGTCGCCAAGATGAAAGGCGAGGAGAAGCAGGAACGCCAGCCCGTCCAGCTCAATCTTGGTATCTCACTCCGCATCGACAACGATTACATCGGTGAAGAGAACCAGCGCCTGCGTATGTACAAACGCATCGCCGGAGCCGCCAACGAGGCCGAGCTCGCCGACGTCCGCGCCGAGCTGATCGACCGCTACGGCACGCTGCCCGACTCGGTGCTCAACCTGCTCTCTGCCGCAGAGCTGCGCCTGACCGCAGAACGTCTCTGCGTCTCTCAAATCGACCGCAAACGCACCCAGATCGAGATCGCCAAAAAGAAAGAAAACGTCGAGATGCTGCACGTCCGCTTCGATCCCAAGAGCCTGATCGATCCGAACGAGCTGATGAAACTGGTAGCCCGCTACGCCAAACGCGGAGCCCAGTTCTCGCCACAAGGCGTACTGCGCTGGCCCCTTAGCTCCGCCAAAGCCGAGGATGTATTGGCCGAAACCCGCTCTCTGCTTGAACAACTGGTCCTACGGCCCTCGTAGCAACCAAGAACGGCGGAGCCAATACACTAGGTGCCCCATCCATCGCATAGAGGATCGCGCACGGCGCGATCCTCAACCAGCAACCAGGAACTAGCAACCAGCAACTGCTTTTCTAGCAGTACACTGCAAAGCAGCAAGGAACCACTCCCTCAGGACGCCTTCCACCGATGAAGAAACTCGCCATCCTCGCTCTCGGAGCCGCTATGACCGCCGCCACAGCACCCGCGCAGAAGATCTCCGCCGACGGAGCGCAGCAGACCTTCCGTTTCTACGTCGACCAGTACTTCGATGATGTCTTCAACTTCTCGCCGACCTACGGCACCCAGGCCGGCTTTCACCAGTACGACGGCCGCCTCGAAGACTACTCCGCCGCCGCCGTGCAGACGCAGATCAAGTCCATGCGCGAGTGGCAGAAGAAGTTTGAAGCAGTACCCCCCGACGGTCTCGATGCTTCTGTGGCTGATGATCGCCAGGTGCTGCTGAATAACATCGAGTCCAATCTGCTCTCACTTGAAACCATCCGCATGTGGGAGAAGAACCCGGACAACTACTCCTCCGGCATCACCAACAGCATCTTCGTTCTGATGAGCCGCGACTTCGCTCCCGTGGACACGCGTCTCCGCGCCGCCGTTGAACGCGAGAAGCTGATGCCCCAGGTCTTTCTGGAAGCTCGCAAGAACCTGAAGAACCCTCCGAAGATCTACACCGAAATCGCCATCGAGCAGATCCCCGGCATCATTTCATTCTTCGAGAACGACGTTCCCCTGGCGTTCAGCAAAGCCACCAATGCGGAGACCAAGACAGATTTCGCCAAATCCAACAAGGCTGTCATTGACGCCCTGAAGAGCTATGGCGACTGGCTGAAGAGCGATCTGCTGCCCCGCTCCAACGGTGACTTCCGCTTCGGCGAAGCCACCTTCCGTAAGAAGCTTGCTCTGGATGAAATGGTCGATCTGCCGCTGGACAAGCTGGTTGAGATCGACATGGCTAACATGCGCGCCAACCAGGCCCAATTCGCGCGTATCGCCAAAGAGCTCGACCCTACGAAGACACCCGACCAGGTTCTTGCCGAGCTGGGGACCATTCACCCGGCTCCGGACAAGCTGCTGAACGCCTTTCAGGACACATTCAATTCCCTGGTCAGCTTCGTCCGCGCCAGGAAGATCATCACCATACCCAGCGATGTTCAGCCCACCCTGGAAGAGACGCCGCCTTTCATGCGCGCCACCACCTTCGCCAGCATGGACTCGCCCGGCCCCTACGAGAAGAACTCAACGAAGGCTTACTTCAACGTCACCCTTCCGGAAAAAGACTGGACAGCCGCGCACGTCGCCGAACACATGGCCAGCTTCAACATTGGCACCATCATCTCCACCGCCGTCCATGAAGCCTATCCTGGCCACTATGTGCAGTTCCTGTGGCAGTCGCAGTTCCCGTCCAAGGTCCGCAAGCTGACGATGTCGGCAAGCAACGTCGAAGGTTGGGCCCACTACACCGAGCAGATGATGCTGGACGAAGGCTATGGACAGCCCGGCGCGGGCGCAAAAGATGACCGCGAAGCCAAGCTCATCCGCCTGGGCCAGTTGCAGGATGCCCTGCTGCGCAACGCACGCTTTATCGTCGGACTGAAGATGCACACCGGGCAGATGACCTTTGATGAAGGCGTCGACTTCTTCGTGAAGGAGGGCTACCAGTCCCGCGCCTCAGCCACTGTGGAGACCAAGCGCGGCACCGCCGATGCCCTCTACATGTACTACACCCTGGGCAAGCTGGAGATCCTGAAGTTGCGTGAGGACGTGAAGAAGAAGCAGGGCGCGGCCTTCAGCCTGGAGAAGTTCCACGACGACCTCATGCGCCAGGGGCCGGTGCCTATCAAGATCATCCGCAAGAGCATGCTGCACGACAACTCTCCGGTGCTGTAGGCATTCTCGAATGCAACGATTCGTAATCCTCTCCGGCTGCTCAGGAGGAGGGAAATCATCCCTCCTCGATCAGCTTGCTCGCAGGGGCTACCGTGTTGTTGAAGAGCCCGGACGCCGGATTGTCCGGGAAGAGACAGAACAAGGAGGGTCGGCGCTGCCATGGGCAGACGTGGCGGCATTCCTCCGCCGCGCGATCACCATCTCCCTCAGGGACCGGGACGCAGCCCCCTCACAGGACTGGGTCTTCTTCGACCGTGGACTGATCGACGCAGCCTCTGCTCTGCAGCACGTTACCGGCGAACCTGTTCTGGAGGAACTCGGCCGGAAGCATCGTTACTATCCACAGGTCTTTCTTACGCCTCCCTGGCCGGAGATCTACAGCACTGACGCAGAGCGCCGCCACAGCTTCGATGACGCCATCGCCGAATATGAAAGGTTGCTTAAGACTTACCCCAGCCTAGGTTACAAGGTCATCCTGCTGCCGAAGATCGGTATCCGTGAGCGTGCCGATTTCGTGCTTGAGACGCTCCAGCAGGGTGTAGCCGCCGAAAATCCTCGCTCCCCTGACAAACGGCAGAGCAGCCCGGATGCATCGTAGGTGGTAACGTCTCCGCCTAATTGATTTGGTACGATGACGGTACTCAAGTAACGATAAGGACCCTTTTTCGCTCATGGCATTCATGAAAGTCCGTAAAGCAGTTTTTCCCGCCGCAGGGATGGGCACCCGTTTCCTTCCTGCAACCAAGGCCACGCCAAAAGAAATGTTGCCGCTGGTCGACAAGCCACTGATTCAGTACGGCGTTGAAGAAGCCGTCGCCGCCGGTTGTGAAGAGATCATCATTGTCACCGGCCGCGGCAAAACCACCATGGAAGACCACTTCGATAAATCCGCCGAGTTGGAAGCCTCACTCGAAGCTCGCGGCAAGACTGCTCTGCTCGAAGTGGCCCGCTCCGTCTCGAAGCTGGCTAAGATCACCTACACCCGTCAGGCTGAGGCCCTGGGCCTCGGTCACGCCGTGCTGCAGGCCAAGGCACTGGTCGGCGATGAGCCCTTCGCCGTCATTCTGCCCGACGATATCGTTGACTCCAACGTCGCCTGCATGAAGCAGATGGTGGATGCCTTCAACGAGACGCAGTCCTCCATCCTGGGCTCCGAAGTCGTAGAGGGCGATGCCATCTCAGCCTACGGCTGCCTGGACTGCACCCCCGATGCAAAGAATCCGAAGCTCCTCGCTGTAAAGGACATGGTTGAAAAGCCGAAGCCCGGCACCCAACCCAGCCAGAACGCTATCATCGGCCGCTACATCCTCACGCCACGCATCTTCGAGATGCTGGAGAACATTACTCCCGGTGCGGGTGGCGAGCTGCAGCTCACAGATGGCATCAAAGCCTTGCTGCAGTATGAGAAGGTCTACGGCTTCACCTACGAAGGCAAACGCCACGACGCCGGCGACAAGCTCGGCTTCCTGAAGGCTACCGTCGAGTTCGCCCTCAAGCACGACGACCTCGGACCAAAGTTCCGCGAGTGGCTGAAGACGTTCCCGATTTAGTTGAATAGTTGATTGGTTGAATAGTTGAATGGTGCTGATGCTTCCCGCATCCGCGTAAAGCCATTCAACTATTCGCTTTAAGCCATTTACGCGCTTCGAATTAAGCGCTGAAGGCGCGTTCTATAGTTCTCCAGCGCAATCGAATCCGTTGTCGCTCGAAGGTTGAATTCAGCTTCGCCCCGGCGGCGTCAGCACCATTCAACTATTCAACTTTTCAACCATTCAACTAGAGAGCTACTTCTTCTGCTCCTTCCTCAGCTCTTCCTCAAACTCCTTCTCTTTCCCATCCACATACGCCTTATATCCCGCCGGATCGATCCACGCCTTCACACCCTCGGTCTTCGAGCGAGGGTACTTCTCTTCCAGACCGTAGTACTTGCCATGCGCGCCCAGGAAGATGTCGCAAGGCAGCGAATGCAGCACCGCATAGCTCTTACGCAGGTCGCTCACAATCTGTGGATACACCTTGTTGCCCACCAGCTCATACCCGGCATCGCCAAAGTTAGCGCCGCCCGCGCCAACGATCACCACGTTGTAGCTCTTACTACCCTCGTTGACCTGCATCGTGAACGTAGTACAACCGCGCGTATGCCCTGGAGTCTTGTGAGCAACCAGCTTCACCCTGCCTAACTGCACCACCTCACCGTCATGCAGCACCTTGTCTACATGCGCCGGTGGAAACTGGTACTTCGGCGCGTAGTAGGCAAAGTCTTTCTTCCCGCCCGACTCAACCAGATCCACATCACCATCCATCACCAGAAACTTCGCTCCGGTCTCCTTCACCACCTGCGCCGCCGCTCCGACGTGATCATAGTGCGCCTGGCTTGAGAGCAGCAGCTTCGTGTCCGTCCACTTGAAGCCCAGGGCGGCGATATTCTCTTTCACGAGCTTGATCTCGTCCGAATCGCCAACGTTGACCAAAATATTGCCCTGCGGCGTCACGATAAGAAACGCCGCCTCAAAGCTGTCGCCCACGTAATAGAGATTCCCCGCAATCTTATGCGGCGGAAAATTCGGGTACACAGCGGCACATGCGCACAGGGAGCACACAAAGAGAGCTGCTAAAAGGACGTAGCTGCGGATCATGGGTCCAAGGCTACGCCTGCTTCAAGGAAAGGTTGTATTAACCCTGCAGATGCTCCGGTGGATAACGTCTGTGGATTTAAAGGAAAAAATGTGGAACAAAGCGACTGAAATTCCCCGTAACCGGTTCAGAAGACTCGCGAATCCCCATACCGCCGCACTCCTGATCAATCATCCACAGTCCCAGCACGGGATGCTGGCCATCGAAGACTGCCGGAGGCGCCAGCGCCTGGTCAACACACAATCGATCCGTATAGTCACCCTCGGTGGCATAGGCCGTTCCATCTGCGCGCACCAGCGTAATATTCGCACCTTCACGTGAGTGCATCGGTTTACGCACCGTTCCTGGTGCAGGCGGCACGCTGAGATCCGCGAAGTACGCCGGCAGCAGATTCGGATGATCCGGGTACAGCTCCCACAGAATCGGCAGGATGCCTTTGTTCGAGAGCAGCATCTTCCAGATAGGCTCGATCCACTTCACATCCTGATACGTCTCCAGCGCGGAGGCGCCGAACTCCTCCTCCACCATCGTCTCCCACGGATACAGCTTGAAGATGGAGTCGATGCGGCGATTCTCCAGATCGACAAAGATACGCCGCCCGCTGTCCCAGCCGATCTCTTCCATCAGCAACTGACCCGTCGGAATCCCTGCCTGCTCCGCCGTATCCCGCAGATACGTCACCGTCAGCAGGTCCTCTGGAGCGTTGACACTCGCGAAGTAGACCGGCTTCGACAGGTAAGGCGCAACATCCTTCCACTTCGCAATCAACCTGTCATGGATCGAGTTGAACTGGTCCGTTCCGGGACGCACCTGCTCCATCCAGGTCCACTGAATGACCGCAGCCTCCAGCAATGCCGTAGGTGTATCGGCGTTGTACTCCAGCAGCTTCGGCGGTGTCACACCGTCATAACTGAAATCAAAACGGCCATAGATCGCAGGCGGCTCCTGCTCCCATGCCCACTCGATCATGGGCACGGCTTCGCCCGCGATCTCCAACTCGTCGTAGCGCCCGTTGTCGATAACGTGTTGTGCGGCGGCAAGACACATCTGCTGCATCTCATTGGCCGCGGCCTCCAACATGTCTACCTCGGCAGATGAGAACTCGTAGCAAGCGGACTCATCCCAGTAAGGAGAGCCATCTTCGAGCGTATGAAAGGTGAGGCCCTGCTCTTCGACGATCCGCTGCCACTCGCTGCGGGGGGAGACGCTGGAACGCTTCACTCGCCACCTCCGTGGCCAAAGGAGCTGCCGAAACCACCGCGGCCGACAGTGCCATAGCTATGGCCCGCAAGCGGAACATAGCTTCCTCCGCCGACACGTGTGCCGAGGTCATAGTTACCCCAGCCGCCGTAGTAGTAGCGATAGATGTGAGGGATGTATCCGGGTTGATTGGACAACTGCTGCGGCGGTAAACCGCACAGGCTGTTGTCTACAACCACGCCGTTTTCATCGACGCAGCGCTGCATCTCTTTCTGTTTGCAGGCAGTGAGCAGAGCAAGCGCGGTAGCAGCGAGAAGTGGTGCAGTAACGTGCGCGGAGCGTTTCATGGGTTTGGTGGAAGGGTACAGCTTCCGCCGTGAGGGCATCCCCACGGCGGAAATTCTGACAGAGAGTTACTTCACGCGCTCGGCAAAGACCTTCTGCGCGGCGATGAGTCCCTTACCGAACTCAAGGCCTGGCAGCGGCAGCTTCGCCGCAACGGCAACCTGCTCCAAAGCGCCAATGATGGCGATGGTATCCAGGTAGTCGAAGAAGCCGATGTGCGCAATGCGGAAGAGCGAACCCTTCATCTCGCCCTGACCGTCGGTGACGATGGCCGCGAACTTCGACTTCAGACCCTTCACGATCACACCCGAATCAACGCCCTCAGGAGGCAGAATCGCAGTGGCTGCAGCAGCCTCATAGCCCTTGGGGGCGAAGAGCTTCAGACCCAGTGCCTCAGCAGCGGCGCGCGTCATCGCAGCGCAGGTCTCGGCGTTGTCTACCAGCTTGGTGCGGCCGGCCTTCAGGTCGCCATCGGCCTGACCGGCGATGTAGTCCAGCGAGGCTCCCAGAGCTGCAATCAGCGAGACCGGCGGAGTGTACGCAGACTCGCCCTTGGCCGCGTTCTTGCGCTCCTTGCGCAGGTCGAAGTAGTAACGCGGATTCTTGGAGCTCTCCATACGGTCCCACGCACGCTGGCTTACCGCCAGGTAGCTCAGGCCCGGAGGCATCATCACGGCCTTCTGTGAGCCGCCGATCAGAACATCGACACCCCATGCATCCATGTCGAGATGCGTGGTGCCGAGGCCGGTGATCGCATCGACGATCAGCAGAGCCTCAGACTTCTCTGCCTTCAGCAACTCGGCGATTCCCTTCACATCGTGGCGCACGCCGGTGGAGCTCTCCGTCGCCTGCACGAAGACAGCCGTGGTCTCCGGCTTCAGCGCGGACTTCACCTCATCCAGCGAGACAGTCTGGCCATAAGGGGCGCTGACAACATCCGCATGACATCCGAAGGCCTTGGCCAGGCCTACCCAGCGCTCGCCGAACTTACCAGCGGTCACCACCAGCACGCGGTCACCGGGCGAGGTCAGATTGGAGACGGCGGCCTCCATGGCGCCCGAACCGGACGAAGAGAGCAGGATCACGTCGTTGGAGGTACCGACGAAATCCTTCAACTGCGAGAGCACCTTGGTGAACAGAGCGCGGAACTCGGGGGTGCGATGGTGAATGTCCGCCGCTGCCATGGCGAACTGTGCTGCCGGAAGCAGAGGCGTCGGACCGGGCGTAAAAAGGCGTGTTTTACGGATCATGATGCCTTGATTGTAGTCTCCGTGTCGATTAGCGAACAGGTAGAGCATTTCCCTGTAGGTGTAGTCTAGGGCCTCCGCATCTATGGGCGTTTTCTATAATGAAAACGCCGCTGCACTCCTCTTTCGGACTACCCAGCAACAGGGAAGTGCTCCAGGCCGCGTCTTACAATCAGTAAGCGATAGAGCATTTTCCCTTCGGGTGTAATGTAGGGCTTCCACAACCTATAGGCGTTTTCCGCAATGAAAATGCCGCTGCACCCTTCCGGATACCTGGCAATACGGAGAACGCTCTAAAACGGAAGGACAGGCATATGGCCATCACAGAACAGATCAGCAAAGACATCATCACCGCGATGAAGGCTAAGGAGGAGCTGCGGCTCACTACGTTGCGCATGGCAAAAACCGCGCTCAAAAACAAGGAGATCGATAAGCGCCAGCCGCTCACCGACGCCGAAGAGCAGCAGATTCTGACCACCCTGATCAAGCAGCGCAAAGACGCCGCCGAGCAGTTCGCCAAGGGCGGCCGTCCGGAGCTCGCCGAGAAGGAACAGGCGGAGATCGTCATCATCGAGGCCTACCTGCCGAAGCAGTCGAGCGACGAGGAGATTTTTGCCGTGGTACAGGGCGCTATCGCCACCCTGGCGGAGAGCGGAAACAAGCCCGGGCCTAAGGACATGGGCGCAGCCATGAAAGTCGTGCAGCAGCGCATCGCGGCCAGCGGCCTGCATGCCGACAACAAGCGTGTCTCTGAGATGCTGAAGGCGGAACTGGCGAAATAGATGCGCGAGACACATGGTTTATTTACGGAAGAAGCCGCCCAAGAAGGCGGCTGGGTCGCAGCGTTTTGCGACGGCGGAGCACGCGGCAACCCCGGCCCTGCCGGCTTCGGCGCCGTACTCTACGCTCCCGACGGCACCGTCCTCGCGGAACTGAGTGAGTTCCTCGGCTTCCGCACCAACAACTATGCGGAGTACTCCGGCCTGTTGGCGGTGCTGGCATA
Source organism: Terriglobus albidus (assembly GCF_025685425.1). Taxonomy (GTDB): domain Bacteria; phylum Acidobacteriota; class Terriglobia; order Terriglobales; family Acidobacteriaceae; genus Terriglobus; species Terriglobus albidus. The sequence goes on along the minus strand of NZ_JAGTAS010000050.1, from coordinate 32,304 downwards.
CGCCATCGAGCACAAGATTCCTCGGCTCAAAGTCACGTCCGACTCCGAGCTGATGGTCAAGCAGATCCAGGGCAAGTACAAGGTCAGCTCGCCTGACTTGAAGCCCATGTGGGAGGAAGCCAAGCGCCGCATCCGCCAGCTCGACGGCTTTGAGATCGGCCACGCCCTGCGCCACAAGAACAAGATCGCGGACCGTCTCGCCAATGAGGCCATGGACCGCGGCATGAAACGCGAGAACAAGCCCGGCGGTCCTGCACCGGCTCCGCTGAAGGCTACACCCTATCCCACCAAATCCACGGCCCCGCCAAACCCCAACGGCAACCCCATGCTCCGCGGCTTCGTCCGCGACGGAGTGGTCCACCTTCTCGGCGGCGCAACCCTGCCTGAAGGCGCCTTCGTGAAGGTGATCAAGGAATAGCCCCACACCCGTGAGTTCGTTGCCATTTTTCGTCTTCGACAAAGAATGGGGTATCGAGCGAAACGAGACCGCCTTTCCTATTTTCCCGACCGGGTGGCCCACCTGTGGAATGCACTAAAACAAAAAAGCCTGCCTCAACGAGGCAGGCTTTTCTCCCTGCAAAGCCTAATCCAACTTACTCACACGATTCAATCCATTGAACGTCGCGACCTCGTAGCACTCGCCACAAGACCGCGAAGTCAGAGCGATTGTTCTGTTGAAGATTTAGAGACCGGATGTATCATTCCCGCACGCCCCACCGCGCCGTGAACATGACGTTCCATCCGCCTACACCCACGGCGGGGCCGCTTCAGGAGGCGATTATGAAGAAAATCAATGTACTGCTCGCGGTTTGCGCGATGCTTCTTGCTACATCACTCCAAGCACAGGTGCCTCAGGGCCCACCGAAGCCAGGGCCAGAGGTGAAGAAGCTCGACTATAACGTTGGCACGTGGAAAGTGGAGGGCGAAGCTAAACCATTCGGGTCAATGCCCGGAGGCAAGTTCACCTCCACGGAAAAATGCGAATGGTACTCGGGCGACTTCTTCGTCATGTGCCACTCGGAAGGCGCCGGGCCGATGGGGCCAGAGAAGAGCGTCTCCTTCATGGGCTACGATCCGAATGAGAAGGTTTACACCTACCATGCGTTCACTAGCACAGGCGAAGCTATCGATTCAAAAGGCACGGTGAACGGCGACACTTGGAACTGGACCGCCGAATCCAACATGGGCGACGTCAAGATAAGTGTGCGCGTCACCGTCAAGCAGGTATCCAATACCGAGTACACGTTCAAGCTCGAGATGTCGCAGAACGGTGGAGAGTTTTCGGTCGTCGAAGAAGCGACAGGTCATAAGGTAAGCGCCACGGCCCCGGCTACGAAGTCGTAGATTCCGTATTTCGGCGAGACTCGTGGTGCCCCCCGCGACAACAAACATGGGTTCTCCGGGACTCAGTGCCACACCCATGTCCTCTCGCGCTAACTACCTGAGACTTCTTGGCTCCGAGGAGGGATGGCGTACGAGCCGGGTGCTACAAGAATCTACACAAAGCAAAAATGCCTGCCTCGTAGAGGCAGGCATTTTTCTCATCTCCAAAAACCTAATCCAACTTACTCACACGATTCAACCCATTGAACGCCGCCACCTTGTAGCACTCGGCCAGCGTGGGATAGTTGAAGACCGTATCGACAAAATACTCAATCGTTCCACCCAGCGCCATCACCGCCTGGCCGATGTGTAGCAGCTCCGAAGCGCCTTCACCGATGATGTGCACGCCCAACAGCGAGTGATTCTCGCGATGGAAGATCAGCTTCAGACGTCCCGTCGTATCGCCGCGAATCTGTCCGCGCGCGATCTCACGGTAGTAGGCGACGCCCACCTCGTATGGCACATCCTCTTCCGTAAGCTGCTCCTCGGTCTTGCCGATGAAGCTGATCTCCGGAATGGTGTAGATGCCGTAGGGGTAGTAGCTCGGATTGGACAGAATCGTCTCGTCGCCAAAGGCGCGCGCCGAAGCCACACGGCCCTGCTCCATACTGACCGAGGCCAGCGAAGGAAAACCGATAACGTCGCCGGCCGCAAAGATATTCGGGCACTTGGTGCGGAAGTCCTTGTCGACCGGAATACGCCCGCGGTTATCCGCTTCAACGCCAATGGCCGCAAGGTTCAGCTCATCGACATTGCCCTGGCGTCCGACGGCATACAGGAGTGTGTCGCCCGTAACCTTCTTCTTCGACTCCAGGTTGGCGACGACTGTGCCATCGTCCATCGACTCCACCGACTCCACCTCTTCATTGAGGCGCATGGTCACACGTGAGTCGCGAAGATGATAGCTGAGCGATTCGACGATCTCTTGATCGGCAAACTCCAGCAGGCGCGGACGGCGCTCAATCAATGTGCAGCGCACACCCAGAGCGGCGAACATACAGGTGTACTCCACACCGATCACACCGCCGCCGACGATAATCATCGTCTTGGGCAGCGTCTTCAGATCGAGCACCAGGTCGGAGTTGATGATGGTCGTGCCATTGATCGGCACCTTCGGCGACGTGGCCGGCTTGGTCCCGGTCGCGATCAGCGTAGCCGCCGCCTCATACACCGTCGATCCGCGGGAGTTCGTCACACGGACGTGCGTGGGATCTTCAAAGCTGGCTGAACCGGTCAGAACCTCGATGTTATTGCGGGAGAGCTGTGCCTGGGTGACGTCAATCTCAGTCTTAATGACATGCTGCACACGGAAGGCCAGGTCGGCCATCGTGATGCGCTCTTTCACCCGATAATTCATACCGTAGATGGAGCGGTAGTTATAGCCGGAGAGATGCAGCACAGCCTCGCGCATCGTCTTCGACGGAATGGTGCCTGTATTGATACACGCGCCACCCACGACCTCCCGGTTCTCCACCAGGGCGACCCTCTTGCCAAGTTTCGCGCCATGGATTGCGGCGCGCTGACCGGCCGGGCCGGAACCGATAACGATCAGATCGTAAACACTGCTCATGCGCTCTTAAGGATGATCCCCGGTTTCTCGTTTGGTTACACGTTGAGGGGTTTAGCTTCGCTACGTCGTCAAACCCTAAGCTAACACAGGGGTTAGACTGTCACGTGGATGACCCGTTGTGCTATCACCAATCGAAAGATAGTTTCATCAGAGGAACAAGCCGCCCGGCGGGCTCTCCTCGATCTGGCGCGCTGGTGGGCCCACGCCGGTATCGACTATTTGCAATTGAGAGAAAAGGACTTAGAGGCTGCGGAGATGGTTTCGCTCGCCCGCCGGATACTCACCGAACTTGCCGGCAGCCGAACCAAACTGCTAATCAACGGCCGCCTGGACGTCGCCCTGGCCACCGGAGCGCACGGCGTTCATCTGACCTCCCGGGAGGGCGAGCTGACCCCGGCGCAAGTGCGGTCCATCTTCCCCGAAGCCATCGTCAGCGTCTCCTGCCACACCATCGATGACGTCCGCCACTCCCTCGACGCAGACTTCCTTCTCTTTGGCCCCGTCTTTGAAAAATCAGTCACCGGCGAGCGCGTCGCCGAAGGTTCCGGCCTGGAGCTACTCCACCAGGCATGCCTTGCCGCGGGCCAGGTACCCGTTCTCGCCCTTGGCGGCATCACCGCCGACAACACCAATGCCTGCCTGGAGGCGGGAGCCTCCGGAATTGCGGGCATTCGGCTCTTCCTCTGACATATGCTGATATTTCACACAGGAGAACCTTGCCGATGAAGCTTCACGGCCTGGCCGTAGCCGCCATCTTTGCCACAGGCTGCGCGTTTGCGCAGACGACTGAGATTCACAACGATATTCCTGCCTCGTTCACGCCGCCCAAACAGCAGGCTGAGATCGCGACCAAACCCGAATGGGACTACATCAAGCGCGTCGAGATGGTGCCGATGCGCGACGGCGTCAAGCTCTACACCGTCATCGTGATCCCGAAAGGCGCGAAGAACGTGCCCATGATCCTGACGCGCACGCCCTACAATGCCGCCTCGCGCGCCGCTGCTGCCCGCACCCCTATGGCCACCGGCAATGCCGCCTCGCCAGAGCGTGGCGCGGGAAAGCAGGATTCACCCCACATGATCGACGAGCTTGGCCTCGCCGACGAAGTCTTCGTCAATGCCGGTTGGATTCGTGTCTACCAGGACGTCCGCGGCAAGTACGGCTCCGAAGGTCCGTATCTGATGACCCCTCCGCAGGTCGGTCCCTACAATGCCACCGGCGCCGACGACACCATGGACGCCTATGACACCATCGACTGGCTGGTGAAGCACGTGCCCGAGTCCAATGGCCGCGTCGGCATGCTCGGCTCCTCCTACGAGGGCTACACCGTGCAGATGGCCCTATTGAATCCGCATCCGGCCCTTAAGGTCGCTCTTCCCGAAAGCCCGATGACCGATGGCTGGATGGGCGATGACTGGTTCCACTACGGCGCCTTCCGCGAGACAATGCTGGACTACATCGTCGGCCAGACCAGTCAGCGCGGCGGCGCTTACCATGCCCCGAAACACATCTCCGAGGACCAGTACACGACCTTCCTGCACTATGGCTCCTCCGGAAACTACGCCCGCGCCAACGGTATGGACCAATTGCCGTACTGGAAGACCATCGAATCCCATCCCGCCTACGACGGCTTCTGGCAGGCACAGGCGCTGGATAAGATCTCCATCGATAAGCCATTGACCGTTCCCACCATGTGGCTGCAGGGGCTGTGGGACCAGGAAGACATGTGGGGCGCTATCCACAGCTATCGCGCCACGGAACCGAAAGACAAGAACAACACCATGAATTACCTGGTGATGGGTCCGTGGTTCCACTCGCAGGTGAATCGTGAAGGCCGCGCCCTCGGACCACTCGTCTGGGACGGAGACACCACCCAATACTTCCGCCGCGAGATCATGATGCCCTTCTTCTCGCAGTACCTCGTCGATGGCGCACCCAAGGCCGCGACGCCGCCGGTCCTGATCTATAACACCAGCGCAAATCACTGGGACCGCTTCGACAAATGGCCTCTGAGCTGCGACAGCGGCTGCGAGCACAACGCCAAACCGATCTATCTCACTGCCAACGGCACGCTGAGCTGGGATGCACCCAAAGGCGGCGAACAGTACACCGCCTACACCTCTGACCCGGCAAAGCCCGTGCCCTACCTGCCCCGTCCCGTCTCAGAAGACCACTGGCGCACCTGGTTGGTCACCGATCAGCGCTTCGTCGATGGCCGTCCCGACGTTCTGACCTTCGTTACGGAGCCGCTCAAAGAGCCCCTGCGCCTCAGTGGCACGCCGGTGGTGAACCTGATGGCTTCTACCTCCGGAACCGACTCCGACTTCGCTGTGAAGCTGATCGACGTGTATCCAGAAAATGTCGCTGACGAATTGAAGGGATACGAGCTGCCGGTCTCACTCGACATCTTCCGCGCCCGCTACCGCAAGAGTTTCGAGAAACCCGAAGCCTTCAAACCGAACGAGCCCGAATTGGTGAAGTTCGACCTGCCACAGGTCAATCACACCTTCGAGTCCGGTCACCGCATCATGGTGCAGGTCCAGTCAACACTCTTCCCGCTCTACGACCGTAACCCCCAGACCTTCGTCCCCAACATCTTCGACGCCAAATCCGAAGACTACAAGAAAGCCGAACAACGCATCTGGCACGAACCTGGCAAGGCCAGCTTTATTGAATTGCCGGTAGTGAAATAGTTGCTGGTTGCTAGTTCCTGGTTGCTAGTTGAATAAGAAAGGCCGGTCATCGAGACCGGCCTTTCTTGCTTAGCAACGGCTGGATACAATCGCGCAATGCCGACATCCTATCGAGACTTCAAGGTCTGGCAACGCAGTATCGACTTGGCGGAGCTTATCTACAAACTCACCAAAACCTTCCCACGAGAGGAAGTCTTCGGGCTTTCGGCTCAAATGCGAAGGGCAAGTGTCTCGATCGCGTCCAACATTGCTGAGGGATCGGGACGGACGACCAGACGGGATTTCCGTCAGTTCGTCGTTGTTGCCCGAGGTTCGAACGATGAGCTGAACACACAGCTCATTCTTGCCGACCGCCTTGATTTCGGAAATTCGATTCTACGAAAAGAAAGTGTCATGCTCTCAAGCGAGATTGGGAAAATGCTGACGGCCTTGGAATCCTACTTATTGAAAGCACCGCGTCCGGGCAACTAGCAACCAGGAACTAGCAACTAGCAACTGTCTTTAGTCTCCTGTCGCCGGATGCGGCACATGCGCCGGAGCAGCGGCCTTCTTCGGGAAGAACTTCGCAAGACGCTTCCGCAGCTTATCGAAAAAGAGATACACCGCCGGCGTCGTGAACAGCGTCAGGCACTGCGACACCAGCAGACCGCCCACGATGGTGACACCCAGCGGCTTGCGCAACTCGGAACCGGTGCCTGTCCCCAGAGCCAGCGGCAGACCGCCGAGCAACGCGGCAAACGTCGTCATCATGATCGGCCGGAAGCGCAGCAGGCACGCCTCGTAGATGGCGCCTTCGGAGTCCTTACCGTGTTCGCGTTCGGCCGCAATCGCAAAATCAATCATCATGATGGCGTTCTTCTTCACGATGCCGATCAGCAGCACCATACCGATCATGGCAATGACCGAGAGCTCCATGTTCGTGATCAGCAGCGCCAGCAGCGCGCCGACGCCCGCGGAGGGCAGCGTGGAAAGAATCGTCAGCGGATGGATAAAGCTCTCATACAACATGCCCAGCACGATGTAGACCGTCGTCATGGCAAGCAGAATGAGGATCGGCTCTGATGAGAGCGAGGACTGGAAGGCCTGTGCCGAGCCCTGGAAGCCGCCTACGACCGTCGATGGCAGACCGATCTGATTCTTGACTCGTTCAATGGCATTCGTGGCGTCGGAGAGCGAGACGCCAGGTCCCAGATTGAAGGAGATGGTCGACGCCGGACGTTGCGATTGGTGATTAACCTGCAGCGGGACACGGTTCATCTCAAAGTGCGAGAAAGCTGAGAGCGGAACCTGGGTTCCGTTTGTACTCTTCACGAAGATATGGCGCAGCGAGTCGAGATCCGTCTGGAACTCCGGCGCAACCTCCATCACCACGTGGTACTGGTTCAGGGTGCGATAGGTCGTGGAGACCTGGCGCTGGCCGAAGGCATCGGACAGAGTCGAGTCGATCATCAACGGCGTAATCCCCAGCCTCGATGCCGTATCGCGATCGATTACCAGTTGGTACCGCAGACCGTTGTCCTGCTGATCGGTATTGATGTCACGGAGCTCCGGAAGACGCGCCATCGCATTCTGCAGTTTGGGGCCCCACTCCTTCAGCTCGGCTACCGTGTCGGCCGTAACCGTGTACTGGAACTGCGCAGCCGACTGCCGTCCACCGATGTTCAACTCCTGCTGCGACTGCATGAAGAGCTGCGCTCCGGGCGTTCCCTGCAGGCGCGGGCGCAGGCGATTGATGACAACATCAGCGGTGTCCCCATTCTTGATGCGCTCGTCATAAGGCTTCAACGCCAGAAAGAGATTGGCCGTATTGAAGGCGCCACCGCCGGGACCACCACCGCCGACGAAGGACATCACATGCTCCACCGCGGGATCCCGCTGCACAATGGCAGCAAGCGTAATCATCTTCTGACGCATCGCTTCAAAGGACGTGTCCTGCTGTGCGCGGATCTGGCCGCCGACACGGCCTGTGTCCTGCTGCGGGAAGAAGCCCTTGGGCACCAGAATGAACAGGTAGATGTTCAGGATGAAGGTGCCGACCGTGATCAGGAAGGTAAGCACCCAGTGCCGGATCACCCAGCGCAGGCCCCGGTCGTACTCCTTCAGCATCCAGTTGAAGAACTTCTCGCCCCACAGATAGAAGCGGCCATGTTTCTGCTGGTCATGCGCCTTTAGGAACTTCGCCGAGAGCATCGGCGTTGTCGTCAACGAGACCACCAGCGACATCAGAATCGCTACCGAGAGCGTCACCGCAAACTCGCGGAACAGGCGTCCGACGATGCCGCCCATCAGCAGGATCGGGATAAACACCGCAATCAGCGAGATGCTCATCGAGAGCACCGTAAAGCCGATCTCTTCCGACCCCAGCATCGCCGCCTCGAATGGCTGCATGCCGGCCTCCAGGTGACGCGAGATGTTCTCGATCACCACAATGGCATCATCCACCACAAATCCGGTCGAGATCGTCAGCGCCATCAGCGAGAGGTTGTCGAGCGAATACCCCAGCAGATACATCACGCCAAAGGTGCCCATCAGTGACAGCGGTACCGACACCGATGGAATCAGCGTCGAGCGCACCTCGCGCAGGAAGAAGAAGACAACCAGCACCACCAGGCAGATCGTCAACACCAGGGTGCGGGTAATATCGTTGACCGAAGCGCGGATCGTTGTGGTGCGGTCCATCGCCACCTGCAGCGTGACCGCCGGAGGAATAGTTGCGCGCAGCGTCGGCAACAGTGCCAGAACACGATCCACCGTGTCGATGACGTTGGCCCCCGGCGATTTGAAGACCTGCATCAGAATGGCCGGCTTACCATCGACGAAGCCGCCAGTCTGGATGTTCTCAACCCCGTCATAGACCGTCGCTACATCCCGAATACGCACAATGCCATGCGCGTTCGCCGCGGCACTGGTGGACTGATTCGATGCCGCCACCGGAGTGCGGTTGGCATTATTCGCCGGACCATTCGCTGTGTTCGTCGTCGTGCTGGTCGTCGTACTAACCGCCGCGACCGACGAAGGCAGCCCCGTCGATGCCGCCGCGCTCGATACATTGCCACGATCAGTCGCGATGATCAGCGGAGCATACGCCGCTGCGCCAAAGAGCTGGTCCGAGGTCGAAACCTCCCAGCGGTGTTCGTCATCCTGCAGATAGCCAGTTGGCTGCAAAACATTGATCTGACCGATCGCGGTCCGCAACGCCTCCAGACCGATACCGTAGGCGGAGAGCTGACGGGGATTCGCCTCAATGCGAACAGCGGGCTTGGCAGAACCACCGGCAAATACCTGACCGACACCCGGTACCTGGGCAATCTTCTGCGACAGGATGGAATCGGCAACGTCATAGAGCTGTGCCGACGTCATTGACTCGGATGTCAGCGCCAGCATCAGAATCGGCGCATCCGCCGGATTGATCTTGCGGTAGCTGGGGTTCTGCGGGAGATTCGCCGGAAGCTGGGCACGCGCCGCATTGATGGCTGCCTGGACGTCACGGGCGGCGCCGTTGATATCACGGGAGAGATCGAACTGCAGGATGATGCTCGCTGTCCCCGTACCGGAGACGGAGGTCATCTGCGTAATACCGGCAATGCGCGAAAACTGACGCTCAAGGGGTGTCGTAATCGCTGACGCAGTGGTCTCCGGATCAGATCCGGGAATGCCGGCATTGACCGAGATCGTCGGAAACTCGACCTGCGGCAGAGCAGCTACCGGTAGGAACTTGTACGCCACCGCCCCCGCCATAAGAATAGCGATCGAGAGCAGGAAGGTGGCTACCGGCCGTTTGATGAATGGTGCTGAGATATGCATAGGCGAAGTACTTACCTGCTGCCTGTTTCCAAATCTTTTTTCAGAGGCGCCTGCCTGTCGGGGCAGACGCCTCCACGGTCAAACTTCCGTCAGTCCGCCGATACCACGTGTTCGTGCTCACGCAGCCTGCGATCGGCGTCCTCCGTCTTGAAGTACCTGCGTCCAATACGGTCAAAGAACAGATAGACCACCGGCGTTGTGTAAAGCGTGAGCACCTGCGAGACGATCAGGCCGCCGATGATCGTGATACCCAGGGGACGCCGCAGCTCAGAACCCGTACCCGTACCCATGGCCAGAGGAACGCCGCCGAGCAATGCCGCCATCGTCGTCATCATGATGGGACGGAAGCGCAGCAGGCACGCCTGGTAGATCGACTCCTCCGGCGTTTTGCCGTGCTCACGTTCGGCTTCCAGCGCAAAGTCGATCATCATGATGGCGTTCTTCTTCACGATGCCGATCAGCAGGATGATGCCGATCAACGCAATCACGTTCAGCGAATCGCGGACGATGATCAACGCCAGAATGGCGCCCACACCCGCCGAAGGCAGCGTCGAGAGAATCGTGATGGGGTGGATATAGCTTTCGTACAACACACCCAGAACGATGTACACCACAATGAGCGCGGCCAGGATCAGGATTGGCTCGTTCGACAGCGATGCCTGGAAACTGCGCGCCGTTCCCTGGAACTCTGTATTCACGCTGAGGGGAATATTCATCTCCTTCAGCGCCTTCGTGATCGAATCCACCGCATCGCCAATGCTCTTATCAGGCCGGATGTTGAAGGAGATCGTCGCCGATGGAAACTGGCTCTGATGATTGATGGAGAGCGGAGCCTTCCTCTCTTCGAAGTGCGTGAACGTCGACAACGGCACCTGTGTTCCGTTCGAGCTCTTCACATAGATATGGTCAAGCGAGTCCGGAGTCCGTTGAAACCTGGGTCCCGCCTCCAACACCACATGGTACTGATTGATCTGCGTATAGATCGTTGAGATCTGCCGCTGGCCGAAGGCATCGTCCAGCGTGTCATCGATGTTCTGCGGCGTAATGCCGAGGCGCGACGCCGTATCACGATCGATCACCAGGTGCGCGCCCAGGCCGTTGGGATGCTGATCGCTGGTCACTGCCGTCACCTCAGGCAGGGAGCGCATCTTCTCGATGATCTGATCCACCCAGTTCTGCAGCTCGACCGGGTCCGCGTCTTCCACGGACAACTGATACTGCAATGCGCTGACGCGATCCTCCACCGTCAGATCCTGCGAGGGCTGCAGGTAGATCTTGATCCCTTCCACCTTAGCCAGCTCAGGCTCCAGATCGCGGATAATCTCGCTCGCGGTCTTACTACGCTCTTCGCGATCCTTCAGCGTGATCTGCACGCGTCCTGAGTTGATGGTCATATTCGTGCCATCGATTCCGATGAATGAAGAGACATTCTCAATATTCGGATTCCTCAGGATCACTGACGCCAGTGCCTTCTGCTTTGCAGCCATGGCAGTGAAGCTGGTGTCTTCCGGCCCCTGCGTAATTCCCAGGATCACGCCGGTGTCCTGCACCGGAAAGAAGCCCTTGGGCACGTAGATATACAGCAGTACGGTGGTAACAAACGTAGCAAGCGTCACCAACAGGGTTAACGTCTGGTTGCGAAGCACCCAGCGCACGCCCACGGCGTACTTCTCAATCACGTAGTTGAAGAACTCTTCGCTCTTACGGTAGAACCAGCCCTTCTCCGATTCTGGAAGATGCTTCAGCAACTTGGCCGCCATCATCGGCGTCAGCGTCAGTGAGATCACCGCGGAGACCAGGATCGTCACAGCCAGCGTCACCGCGAACTCGCGGAATAGACGGCCGACGATGTCTCCCATGAAGAGCAGCGGGATCAGCACGGCGATCAGCGAGATGGTCAACGACACAATGGTGAAGCCAATCTGTTCTGAGCCCTTCAACGCCGCATCCAGCGGCGAGTCGCCCATCTCCAGATAGCGATCGATGTTCTCCACCATGACGATGGCATCATCAACCACGAACCCCGTAGAGATGGTCAGCGCCATCAGCGAAAGGTTGTTGAGTGAATAGCCCAACAGATACATCACGCCGAAAGTGCCCACGATCGAGAGCGGCACAGCTACCGAGGGAATGATGGTGGCGCGCCACGATCGCAGGAAGAGGAAGATGACCAGAACGACCAGCGCAATGGTCAGCATCAGCTCAAACTGCACGTCCTTGACCGATGCCCGGATCGTATTCGTCCGGTCGGTGAGCACATCGATACGGACCGTGTTCGGCAGCGTTTCGCGCAGGCGCGGCAACAGCGCCTTTACGGAGTCGACGACTGAGATGATGTTCGCGCCCGGCTGCCGCTGGATATTGACGATGACCGCCGGGTCCTCGTTCCACCATGCCGCCTGGTACAGGTTCTCCGCCGAGTCCACCGCGTTGGCGACATCCGACAGCCGAACCGGGGATCCATTCCGGTAAGCAACGATCACCTTACTGTAGTCAGCCGCGGCGGTAAGCTGATCGTTCGCACCGATCGTAAAGGCCTGCCGGGCTCCCGAGATGCTTCCCTTGGGTTGATCGACGTTTGCCGACGCCAGCGCTGTGCGGACATCTTCCAGCGACATGCCGTAGCTGGCCAGCGCCGTTGGATTTGCCTGGATACGCACAGCCGGCTTCTGACCGCCGTTGATGCTGACAAGACCCACGCCCGACAGCTGCGAGATCTTCTGCGCCATGATCGTGTCAGCCAGATCTTCCACCTTCGCGAGCGGCAGGGAACTGGAGCTGAGCGCCAGCGTCAGAATGGGCGCATCCGCGGGATTGACCTTCGAATAGATCGGAGGGTTTGGGAGGTCTTTCGGCAGATAAGAACCGGCTGCGTTGATGGCTGCCTGAACGTCCTGTTGAGCGATATCGATCGACTCATTCAGGTTGAACTGCAGCGTAATGACCGATCCGCCGCCCGAGGAGATGGAGGTCATCTGCGTCAGGCCGGGAATCTGGCCGAACTGGCGCTCCAGGGGACCGGTGACCGACTGGGTCATCACCTCCGGGCTGGCTCCCGGATAGAACGTAAGCGTCTGGATGGTCGGGTAGTCCACCTGGGGCAGCGCCGAGACCGGCAACTGCAGGTAGGCAACCGCTCCGGCAAGAAGAATGGCCACCATCAACAGCGAGGTGGCCACTGGCCGGAGAATAAACGGCCTTGACGGACTCATGGTTGTTCACCTCCCTGGGGACGCTGTCCACGAGGACGGCTGCTGCTGCCACGGCCTTGCCCGGAGTTATCGCTTGCCGGTGCGGTCGAGCCCGGAGCTCCAGGCCCTTTGGCTCCTCCCTGGCCGCGACGGCCGCCGCCACCACCCTGGCCATCGCCCAGAATGGCGCTGCCTGTCATCGGATTCGCGGGACGCATCGTGACGCGCGCGTTGGTGCGCAGCCGCTCGGCGCCGTCAGTCACGACCATCTCACCCGGCTGCAAGCCACTGGAGATGATATCCAGCGTTCCCTCCGTTGCTTCGATCTTGATGGGCCTCATCTCGACATAGTGTGGCGGTCCCTGCTGCGCGCCCTGAGTTTGTCCTCCCTGGCCCGACGCGCCCTGCCCCTGCGCGCTACCCTGTCCACGACGCCCGCCGCCGGCTCCCTGACGTCCCTGGCCTCCACCTTGGCCTGGTCCCTCGCCATCAGCACTGGCCGGAGGATTGCCATCCTTGACGACATACACAAAGCTGCCCTGCGTTCCGCTCTGTACCGCCGCCGTGGGAATCACGATCGCATTCGGGCGGTTCTCGAGCACCAGGCGGGTATTCACAAACTGGTTCGGGAACAGGGTGTTGTCGTTGTTATCGAAGACAGCCTTCAGCTTGGCCGTGCCGGTAGTGGTGTCGATCTGGTTGTCGGTGGTCAGCAGCGTGCCCTTGGACAGCAGAGTCGTATTGGAACGGTCATAGGCTTCTACCGGCAGCTTCTGCCCGGAACGCGTGCGCTTGAGCACCTCGGGCAACTGATCTTCGGGCAGCGTGAAGATCACGCTGATGGGGTGCATCTGGGTAATGACAATAAGACCGGTCGTAGAACCTGCCGAGACAATGTTGCCGGGATCCACCTGGCGCAGACCCACAACACCATTGATCGGCGAGTTGATCCGCGTATAGCTCAGATTCACCTTCGCGGTCTGAATCTGTGCCTGGTCGGCCTTGACGGCTCCATCAGCCTGTCCGGCAGCAGCCTCCTGCGCCTGCGCCTGCTCACGGCTGACAACACCGGAGGCATACAACTGGTCATACCGCGTCGCCTGCTGGCGCGCATTCGTAGCCGTTGCCTGGTCACGGGCCAGATTTCCCTCAGCCACAGCCAATGCGGCCTCATACGGAGCAGGATCGATCAGCATCAACGGCTGGCCCTGCTTCACCTGCTGGCCTTCCGTCACATACACCCGCAGCAACTGTCCGTCGACACGCGAACGGATGGTCACCGTGTTATAGGCCGTGACTGTTCCCAGCGCCGTGTAATAGATCGGCATGGTGCGCTGCTGTACCGGAGCAGCAGCCACCGCAACAGGTCCGCCAAAGCCTCCACGCCCGCCGCCCGGTCCACCGGGGCCGGCGCCCTGCGTCGCCGCATTCTTGCGGTTATCCACGATCTTCCAGACACAGAAGCCGACAAAGACGGCAATCACCAGAATGATGATGATCTTGCGGAGAACGCTGCCCTTTTTATGCTCCTCGTGCGCAGGCAGTGCCTCATGGTGTCCGGGCGCGGGCCGCGCCGGCGTCGATTCGTGCTCGGGCTTCTGTACAGTCGTCATGACCTTTTGAAATCTATTCCGGATGATGTGAATGTCGTTGAAACGTTAGGGTGGTAATCTCCCCGGACAGAGATACGAAATTTGTCCTGAGGGCTAGTGCAAGCGTACTTGAAAATACGAACAACCCGCGCAGAAGGTTTCTCAAATCCGACGCGAATTTATAATCGAGCCATAGCCTAGGGCGGTGATCTTGCCAGTAGAACTTCAAACGATAGACGCTCCAACCCAGCGAGTGGACGTACCACTTTGTGTCGATCTGGATGGAACGCTCGTAAAAAGCGATACACTGCACGACGCTCTGATGGTCATGCTGCGGCAGTCGCCCGCGAGCATTCTGAAAACCTTCGGCTGGCTGCGCCAGGGCAAAGCCGCCTTCAAGCGGAATGTCACCTCAGTCGTGATGCTTGATGCTGCGCACCTTCCCTACAATCACGCACTGCTGCAGTACCTGCGCGAAGAGAAAGCCAACGGACGAAAGATCTACCTCGCTACCGCCGCCGAGAAGGCTCTCGCCGACCGTGTGGCCGGCCACTTGGGTATCTTTGATGGTGTTTTGGCCAGCGATGGCAAGATTAATCTGGCCGGGAAAAATAAGCTCGCAGCCTTTCAGCAGATGTTCCCTGAAGGCTTCTGTTACATCGGCAACGCACTGCCCGACGCCAAGCTCCTGGCCGCGTGCCAGACGCCAATGGTCGCCAATCCACACGGCCGCCTGAAAGTCGCGATGAAGCGCTCCGGTACCGTCCCGGTGCGGGTCTTCGACGACAAGAAACCGCCGCTGAAGGCCTTTCTCAAGGCCATCCGTATCCACCAGTGGGCCAAGAACGTCCTGATCTACCTGCCCCTGTTGTTGGCGCACCAGATCCGCTGGAACACAGTCGTCGGCGCTACGGTCGCCTTCCTGAGCTTCAGTTTTTGCGCCTCGGCAACCTACATCATCAACGATCTATTGGACTTAGAGGTCGACCGCAGGCATCCGCGCAAACGTCTACGGCCTTTTGCGGCAGCCGATCTGAGCGTAGGCGCCGGCTTCGGAATTGTCGCCAGTTTCCTGGCGATCTCCGTGCTGCTGGGAGTGGCGCTCCCGTATCTCTTCCACGCCGTTCCGGGCCACGCCTGGTTGGCGCAGCCCCATAAGTTCCTTCTGTGGCTCGCCATCTACGCCGCCATGACACTCAGCTACAGTTTCCGGCTGAAGCGCATGATGCTGGTGGATGTCATCATCCTGTCCATGCTTTACACCCTGCGCATCGTCGTCGGCTCGGTATCGACCGGGATTCCCGTCACCACCTGGCTAGGCGCCTTCAGCATCTTTTTCTTCCTTTCCCTGGCCTTCGCCAAGCGGTTTGCGGAGCTGGAGAACCTGCGGGCCCGCGAAAAAGACAATGCCGCCGGACGTGGCTACCGGGTTAGCGATCTGGAACAGTTGCGCACCTTCGGCTCGGCCAGCGGATATGCGGCCGTGGTGGTGCTGGCGCTCTATCTCAACTCACTCACCGCGCAGAACCTGTATCCGCACCTCACCCGCCTGTGGCTACTGATTCCGATCATCATCCTGTGGATCAGCAGACTCTGGATGGTGGCCTCCCGCGGTGACCTGGACGAAGATCCGGTAGTCTACGCCCTGGAAGACAGGCGCAGCCTGATCTTGGGCGGCCTCATGCTGATCGTCGTCCTCTCCGCAGTCATTCCGCTCTAACAGGCGGGTTCCCACAAACCTTATTCAATCATTCAATTCTTCAATCATTCATTCGCCCAGGCCCGCCCATTTATCCTGATATACGGCGTATGAGTGATTTGATTCCGCAACTGAACGACTACAGCGAAACTGCGCTGGACCAGGCCTTCACCGGCCTGCTGGACGAGGTGCGCCGCGGGGCGGCCACCCTTGCCTCTCCCGAAGCCGTGGAGAACTTCCGCCTCGAGTGGCTGGGCCGCAAACAGGGCCGGCTGAAGCTGGTAAGCGATGCATGGCTGAAGACCGCTCCCGTCGAGGCAAAGAAGGCGCTGGGAATGCGCTTCAATCAGCTGAAACAGGAGATCGAGGCAGCTCTTGAAGGCGGCTCAACCGTCGGCAGTGACAAAAAAACAGCTTCCCTCGATATCTCTTTGCCAGGCATCTCCCCTCGCGTCGGTGTAGAACATCCGTTGGTCAAGACAATGCAGCAGATCGTCGGCGTCTTCAAGGCAATGGGCTACTCCGTCGGCACCGGTCCGGAGGTCGAAACCGACTTCTACAACTTCGAAAGCCTGAACTTCCCTCCAAATCACCCGGCTCGAGATACCCAGGACACCCTCGTAATCGCCGATCAGGAAGGCAAGCCGCTGCGCGAGCGGCTGCTCATGCGCACCCATACATCCCCGGTGCAGATTCGTACCATGGAGAAGCAGCAGCCGCCCCTCCGCATCGTGATCCCCGGCAAGGTGCACCGCAACGATGCCGCCGACGCCACCCATTCGCCCGTTTTCCATCAGGTAGAGGGTCTCTGCGTCGACACCAACATCACCTTCAGCGATCTGAAGGGAACACTGGACCACGCCATGAAGGCGCTCTTCGGCTCAGAGGTGAAGACGCGTTTCTTCCCCTCGTTCTTCCCGTTTACCGAACCCAGCGCTGACGTGCAGATCAGTTGCCCATTCTGCGGCCAGAAGGGCTGCCGCAAGTGCAAGTACTCCGGCTGGATCGAGCTGCTTGGCTGCGGGATGGTCGACCCCGCCGTCTTCGGCTTCGTCAACTACGACCCGAAGAAGTTATCAGGCTTCGCCTTCGGCATGGGCGTGGAACGTATCGCGATGATGCTCTACGGGGTAGGCGACATCGGCCAGTTCTACTCCGGCGACATGCGTTTTCTGGAGCAGTTCGCGTAGCGAACTGGTTGAATGGTTGATTTGTTGAATAGTTGAATCGTGGAAAGGCCCGGGAATCCGGGCCTTTCTTCTTCCATCAATCGCTTTTGCTTGTCATCCTGAGCATAGCGAAGGACCTGCTTTTCGACCCTCCACCACACAGGGTGCCCCATCCATCGCATCGCGATGGGTGGGACATTCGAGCGCTTAGCTCGAACCGCCTTTGTTTGTCATTTCGCAGCGACCGGGGTCCCTGGCCAGCTTCGCTGGCTGAGGTGAAGGGAAGCGGAGAAATCCGCTTCTCTACCACCTTCTCCGAAGCCAGTAACCAGCAAACCTCATTCAATCATTCATTTCTTCAATCATTCATTTCCCCACGCTCTGCTTCCGCGCCGCCTCAAACTCATCTCCCGGATTCCACGTAATCGGCGGCTGCGTCAGCGATACATACCCCAGCTCAATCCCAAGCCGGCACAAGTTCGCCAACCCGCTGAAGTCCCACTCAGGACGGAAGTTATCACTCACATTGTGATAGTCGTTCTGATTGAAGAGCTCGCTCTGCTTCCGTCCCCAGTCCTTGTCATGTCCCTTATACGTTCCACCCTGACCAAGCGAAAAGGCCGGAACACCTGCATGCGCGAAAGAGAAGTGATCGGAACGGTAGTATCCTCCGCTCACATCCGGACGAGGAGCCGGGATGCTGTAGCCGAACTTCTTTCCAACCGCCTCCATCGTGGGATAGAAGCTGGTGCGCTGCACACCGCCGGCATGCAGTTCCGAACCAGTGCCCAAGGGCAGAATCTCATCGAAATTCAGATTCAGGTTGATCTGCCCAAGCGGGATCGGTGGATGCTGGGCCAGATACAGCGATCCCAGAAGACCCTGCTCCTCGGCCGTAACCGCAGCGAAGACCACCGAGTGCGGTGGCAACACCTTGGATGACGTGACAGCACGCGCAATCTCCAGCAGCATAGCCGTCCCCGTGCCGTTATCCGCGGCGCCGTTGAAGATTGCGTCCTCACCGGGTTTCGCGTCGGCCTTTACACCCAGATGGTCGTAATGCGCCGAGTAGACGACCGCCTGGTCCTGGGCCGTGCGCAACACTCCGGGATAGATGCCGATTACATTCGGTGACTGGAAGTGGCGGACAGAGCTCACCACCGTCGCCTTCAACGAGACCGGCAGCTCACGCGCCTGGAAGCCCGGCTTGGCCGCGGCAGCGAACTCAGCGTCCAGCGTTGTGCCGGCTGACGCAAAAAGCTTCTTCGCGATATCGAGCTGAATCCACGACGCCGCCGCAAGCTTCGGATCTTTGTCCTGCGTCAGAAAAGTCTTCTCAGAGGTATTGGAGTTGCGGACGACGTCCCATCCGTAGCTTGCCAGGTCGGTGCGATGAATGATCAGCGCTCCAATGGCGCCCATCTCCGCAGCGTGTTCGAACTTGTAGGTCCAGCGGCCATAGTAAGTCATCCCCTTGCCGCCGAAGAACTTCGGATCATCCGAAGGCGGATCGTTGACGATGCAGAGAATGACCTTGCCCTTTACGTCTACGCCCTTATAGTCGTCCCACTTGTACTCAGGCGCGGTGATACCGTAGCCCACCCAGACGATAGGTGCATCGATGGCTGCCTCCGGCTCCAGCTTCGAGTTGAAGACAACAAAGTCCTCTGCAAAGCGCAGCGGCATCGGAGCACCGGATTTTGGGACAAGCGTAAAGGTCGTCTTCGCCGGATCGGACTTAACACTGGTGAAATCAACCTGCTGAAAGTAGGTGCCATTGTCGCCGCCGGGACGAAGACCATAGCTGGCAAACTGTGTCGCAATAAACTTCGCAGCCAGCTCGCCGCCGCGCTGCCCGGGATAACGGCCCTCTAGCAAGTCATCCGACAGGAACTGATCGAAGGCACGAATCGAGTCAGCCGAGACAGCATTTTCCGCAGCTTCGACCGCGGGCGGCAATGGCTTGGTGGTTGCAGTTTGGGCAGCCAGCGTTCCGGCAAGGAGTGAGAGGGCGAGCGCTTGCTTCATGGGCAGACGTTTCTCCGTAAGAATTCGAGTTTATACAATGCCCAGAGCCTCGTGCCCATCGGCGACGCGATCCTGGAAGGATGAAGTATGCGGATTGGCTGAAGACCGCATAACTCCAATCGGAAACCTGTGGGAGCCGTGGGCTTTCAGCCCCACGGTCTATGCGATCCAGAAGAACTCGGCTTTTAGCCCTGGAAAGTTTGCTTGAGGATCAAAACGACCCAGGCTAAAAAGCCCATGTTCTACATGTCTTTATCAGCGGGCTGAAGCCCGCTGCTCCCACCCATTTCTCGACAAGTTCGACTCCTAATTTGCGGCAGCAATCGCCGTGACGATCTTATCCATCGCGTCCCGGTCGGCATTGGTGCGCGGGTAGTGCGTGCTGACCATCACCGAAAAGACCAGCGTCTTGCCGCTGGCGGTATCGAGGTATCCCGATAGTGCTCGCGCTTCCGAGAGGGTTCCTGTCTTGGCGTAGAGATGATCCTTCATCGGCGCATTCGGAAAACGCGCAGCCAGAGTGCCATCCTCACCACCGATCGGCAGCGTCTTCTTCCAATCGGCGAACCACAGCTGTGTAGCCGCGTAGCTCAGTAATTTGCCGAGCGCCCGTGGCGTAATCAGGTCGTGCCCGGAGAGGCCGCTGCCGTCGAAGAGCACGAAGTCATCCGGATCGACACCCGCGCGCGTGGTCACGAAGCTCCGGATCACACGCGCCCCCTCAACCGTGGAGCCTTCCTCGCCGTACGCCGCCCCGAGATGATGCAGGAAGAGTTCGGCATGCAGATTCTGCGAGATCTTGTTGGTCCACAGCAGTGCATCGATCAAAGGGACTGAGGTATGGCTTGCCAGTATCTTGCCCGAGGGCATGGCATCGGGTTTTGGCGCACCCAGCATCAGCGGCTCATGCGAAGCGGTGAGAAAGTTCTTCGGCGCAGGAGATACCGGCAAGCGATGACGCGCAACAGCCTTGCCCGTTACTTCGACACCGCGAGCTTCGAGAAGATGCTTCAGAGCGAGCGCGGCGAACTCCGCCGGATCGTGAATCGCCAGTGACTCGATATAGGGTTTTGCGTCAGACGCAATGGTTCCACTCAGCCGCACTGTCCTGGAACCGAGGTCTCGCTCGGAGGCGATCCGTGTCGCTGACCCCGGAGCTCCGGTGGTGATGTGCAGTTCCAGCGAGTAATACGGCACCGCAGGCAGAAAGCTTGCCGCCGCAGGCTTACCTGGATCAGTCGCCGGCGTGATGGTGACATCGATGCGGTTATCGTTGATGGTCAACGCGCTGACCGGTGACCCGTCATCACCGACCGTGTCATCGATCGCCCAGTCCTCCGGATACGGGTCCCACGGAAAGAGCGTGTCATCACCGACAATATCGCCATTGATCACCTTCAATCCGCTTGCCGCGACCTGATCGGCCATCTGCGTCAGGTACTGCAGGGGATTAGCCGCGGGCGGCGCCGGCTTCGGACGCTGTGAAGGAGAGAGATACGGGAAGCTGCGACCGGAGAGGTTCGGATCACCACCACCGACCAGCACCAGATTACCGGCCAGCGCTGCGGGCGTTGCATAGATTCCTTCCGCGGTAATGCGTGTCGTGAAACTCTTCTGCGGGCCAAGTAATGCAATCGCCGTGGCAGTGGTGAAGACCTTGTTATTCGAGGCGGGGACGAAGTACTGTCCGTCATTCAGTCCATAGACCGGCTGGCCATCGAGGGTGGAGACATAGACTCCCCAATGCGCGCGGCTGACAGCAGGATCGGCAAGGATGGCCGTGACCTGCTGCGCCAGCGATGGTTTGCGCGATGCTTTTTTGCCGGCAGCAAATCCAGGCAGGCTGACAGCAATCAGAGTCACAGCAACACAAAGCTGCCGGATGTGGAGGACCGGACGGTTCAATGGCATGGGCGGAGTGTAGCATCGGCATCGATGGGCTTTGCACGAAGAGATCGTTTTCCCTGGCAACTGCGCTCGCGCCGGCTATCACTCGGTGAGCGCACGCTGGTCATGGGCATCGTCAACGCCACACCTGACTCCTTCAGCGATGGAGGTCACTATGATCCGGTAGCGCATGGCCAGCGGCTGCTGGACGAGGGCGCGGACATCCTTGACGTGGGCGGCGAATCAACACGGCCCGGAGGCGCGGGTGAGGTCAGCGGTCAAGAAGAACAGAGCCGTGTTCTTTCCGTAATCGAGGCGCTGACGAAGGCCGGAGCAATTGTAAGCGTGGATACCTATCGCGCTTCCACCGCACGATTGGCCATCGAAGCCGGAGCGGAGATTGTGAATGATGTCTCCGGCCTGCTGTGGGATCCGGAGATGTCATCGACCTGCCGTGCGCTGGGCTGCGGCGTCGTCCTCATGCACACCCGCGGCAAACCGTCAGAATGGGCAACGCTGCCGCCGATGACCGAGATAGTGCCAACCGTCGTCCGCGAGCTACGGCAGCGTATCTACGAGAGCGGTATTAGGCGCGAGCACTTGATCGTCGATCCCGGCTTCGGTTTCGGAAAACGTGGAGAAGAGAACTTTACATTGATGGCAGGACTGGACCAACTAAAAGAGCTTGGGCTGCCGATTATGGTCGGCGCGTCACGAAAAGGATTTCTTGGTGGCGAAGTACGAGACCGGGAGTTCGCGACAGTGGCAATGCATACGGCTGCACTTCTTACCGGCGCGCATGTGATTCGTGCCCACGATGTCAAAGCAGCCCTACAGGGAGCACGCGTGGTAGACCGAATCCTGAATGGAACCTAAGAAGATCATGGAGGCCATGCTCTAGGTGCCCACGTCCCTCGGGGACATGGGCCCGGCCTTTACTTTCCAAACCTCAAATCTCAAGATCGCCGGTACACACACTGACAAGCGAAAAACTATTCGAGCTTCGCTTGAATGCCGCCCAGGTCCCCGAGGGACACCACCCCAGCGAGCTCGTTCGCTGGGGACCCCGGACCTGGGCCACCCCGTCTTGCCTGATTCAAAGGGCTAAGCCCGGAAACACTGGGCAGCGTGGTCGTCGACCATACCAATCGCCTGCATCCATGCGTACACAATCACAGGCCCGACGAACTTGAATCCCCGCTTGCGAAGATCCTTTGAGATCAGCTCCGAAGTGGGTGTCTGCGCCGGAACATGACCGGTGCGGTTAACCGTCGGCTTTCCTCCGGCGAGATTCCAGTAGTACTTCCCGAAGTCTTCTCCGTTCTTTTCCATCGCCAGAAAGATCTTCGCGCCTTCAATCGTGGCGACGATCTTGGCGCGGGCACGGATAATCCCCTCGTCCTGCATCAGGCGCTGAATGTCCTTCTCTGTGAACTTCGCCACCTTTACCGGATCGAAATTCTTGAAGGCACGCCGGAAACCCTCACGTCGGCGAAGAATGGTCTGCCAGGAGAGGCCCGCCTGAAAGCCCTCCAGCATCAGGCACTCCCACATGGCGCGGCTATCGCGCTCCGGTCGGCCCCACTCCTTATCGTGATACTCCTGCATCAGCGGGTCGGAACCGGCCCACGAACAACGTACCTTATTCAAGCGTCCTTTCTCAGACATGTCCCTCCCTTATCTCCCACACCCCGGAAATGGGGGTATCTTCCGGGTTTCTGCCCCGATTTCCTCATCCGGATTCAGCTTTCCTCATAAGGATTTACCGCCGAAATAATGGTAGCCTGAAGGCGAAGGAAAAACGAAATGCTGATTGCTCTGGCGGCGCTGGAAGGCTTGACGTTGTTACTGGTACTGGCGCTACTGCTCCGCAAACAGGGTCCCGCCGTCGACCCCGAGCAGATGCTCCGCCTGGAGACGAAGACCGACACTCTGGAGGCAGGCCTGCGCAATGGCTTCAGCGATGCCCGGCGAGAAGCCCAGGAGGCCACCCTACGCATCCTGGAGGCCAATGCCAAAGCCGCCAGCGAGCTGCGTACCGAGGTGACAGACAGCATCTCCAAGCTCAGCACTGTCCTCACTGGCGGCCTGGACAGCTTCCGCGCCGATAACAAGAGCTCCGCAGTGGACCTGCAGAAGGCAATGAACCTGCAGATGGACTTCCTGCAGAACCGGCTTGGCCAGTTCGCCGAAGCGCAGCACCAGCAGGCCACCACCCTGCGCGAGAGCCTGAATTCCAAGCTGAACGATCTGAGCGCGAGCAACACCCAGCATCTGGAAAAGCTGAACCGCGACAACGCTGCCAAATTGGAAGAGATGCGGCAGACCGTCGACGAGAAGCTGCATGCCACCCTGCAGACACGCCTGACCGAGAGCTTTGGGCAGGTAACGGACCAGTTGACCAAGGTGCACGCCGGGCTGGGCGAGATGTCCAAGCTCTCCGAAGGCGTCGACGACCTGAGCCGTATCTTTACCAACGTGAAGTCGCGCGGCGGCTTCGCCGAGGTCCAGCTCGGCATGCTTCTGGAGCAGATGCTGGCTCCCAGCCAGTACCTGCAGAATGCCCGCGTCAAGGCGAACAGCCTGGAAGTGGTGGAGTACGCCGTCCGTTTCCCCAGCCCTCAGGGCGAAACGCTGCTGCCGATCGACGCCAAGTTCCCCCGCGAGGACTGGGAACGCCTGGAAGCAGCCTACGAACGCGGCAATCCGGAAGAGGTTCACACCGCCGGCCGCGCCTTTGAGGCTGCCATCCGGACCGAAGGCAAACGAATCTGCGACAAATACATCCAGCCGCCAGTAACCACGCCGCACGCCATCATGTTCCTGCCGACAGAGGGCCTCTACGCCGAGGTAATGCGCCGCGACGGCCTGCAGGCGGAGATCCAGTCCAGGTGCAACGTCACCATCGCCGGTCCGAGCACATTATCAGCCATTCTCACCAGCTTCCAGATGGGCTTCCGCATGCTCGCCATCCAGGAAAAAGGCGACGACGTCTGGAAGGTGCTCTCGAAGACGCGCAGCGAATTCAGCAAGTTCGGCGACCTGATGTCAAAGATGGAAAAGCAGGTCAGCACGGTGCAGAACACCATCGAAAGCCTGAATGTCCGTACCCGGGCCATCAACCGGACCTTACGGGATGTCGAGATGGATGCAGGGAACCTGGGCGACGGAGACGCGATTCCATTCCCGGAATTGGGGAACATTACTCCCCTGCTGGCCGCATCGGAAGAGGAACCGTTTTAACCCGTTCGTTTTCCTTTGCACCCGGTTGTTTTACACTCAACAGGGCGTTTCGTATCCTAAGATTTCGCGGAAACTGGCCGCGTACGGTCGCAGACGCATCAGTTTTTTTGCTGTACCGAGATTCATAGAGGGAAAAGAGACAGGAGACTCAACTCATGGCAGATGTTTCAGAAAAGGTGAAATCAATCATTGTGGAGCAGCTTCAGGTAGACGAGGCCGAGGTGACCCCCGGTGCGAGCTTCCAGGAAGACCTGGGCGCCGACTCCCTGGACGTCGTCGAGCTGGTCATGCAGTTTGAGGAAGCCTTCGACATCCAGATTCCGGATGAGGACGCCGAGAAGATCAAGACCGTAAAGGACGCGATCGAGTACATCGAGTCCCACTCGAAGAAGTAACCAAAGGAATCACGTGGAAAAGCGTCGCGTCGTTGTAACAGGCCTGGGCCTGATCTGCGGTGTCGGTAACACCGCCGCAGAGGTTTGGGACGGACTGATGGCCGGCAAGAGCGGTATGGCGGAGATTACGGCATTTCCTCTGGAAGGCCACCCCGTCCGCTTTGCCGCCGAGGTCAAGGATTTCGATCCATACAAGTTCATCGATAAGAAAGAGGCCCGTAAGATGGGCCGCTTTATCCACTTTGCCATCGCCGCCGCAGAGGAGGCGATGCAACAGAGTGGGTTGAAAGTCACCCCGGAGAACGCCGAGATGGTCGGCGTGCATATCGGCTCGGGCATCGGCGGTTTCGATGTCATTGAACGTGAACACACCAACCTGATGCAGGGCGGTCCACGCAAGATCTCGCCCTTCTTCATCCCGGCTTCCATCGTGAACCTGGCCGCGGGACATGTCTCCATCCGTTTTGGAGCCAAAGGCCCGAATGAAGCCACTGCCACGGCCTGCACCACCAGCGCGCATTCCATCGGCGACGCATACCGCATCATCGAGCGCGGCGATGCCGACGCGATGATCGCCGGCGGCGCCGAGGCAGCCATTACGCCTATGGGCGTAGGCGGCTTTGCAGCGATGAAGGCTCTCTCCACCCGCAACGACGACCCGACACATGCCTGCCGGCCCTGGGATAAGGACCGCGACGGCTTTGTGGTGGGTGAAGGCGCGGGCATCCTGATCCTGGAAGAGCTGGAGTTCGCCAAGAAGCGCGGAGCGACGATCCTTGCAGAGATCGTCGGCTACGGCATGAGTTCGGACGCCTACCACATGACCGGTATGGCTCCCGAGGGCGAAGGTTGCTACCGCGCCATGGCGAATGCGCTGAAGTGGGCAGGCATCAAACCCGAGCAGGTTGCCTACCTGAACGCACACGCCACCAGCACGCCGCTGGGTGATGCCCTCGAGTCCAAGGGTATCGAGAACCTCTTCGGCGAGTATGCGCTGAGCCACAAGCTGCTGGTCAGCTCCACCAAGTCGATGACGGGCCACCTTCTGGGCGGCGCCGGCGGCCTGGAGGCAGGCATCACCATCATGGCGATGCAGAAGAGCATGGCTCCGCCGACGATGAACCTGGAAAATGTCGATCCGGAGTGCAAGCTGAACTACGTTCCCGGAAAGCCGCAGCCCGTGGAGATCGACTATGCCCTGTCGAACTCCTTCGGATTCGGCGGAACCAATGGTTCGCTGGTCTTCAAGAAGTGGTCTGAGTAGCTTTCATAGAGTGAAAGCCAAAGCCGCGAGAGTGATCTCGCGGCTTTGGCTTTTGTAGAGTTCCATCACTCGAAGGTGACTGGTGCTTTGCAAATCCCCATACATTGGGTGCCCTATTCACGCGTAGCGTGAGTGGGACATTCGAGCGAAGCTCGAACTGCTTTGCTTGTCATCCGATGTGGGGTCAAATATCCCACCCATTGCTACGCAAATGGATGGGGCACGATTCTGTGACGACTCTGTCTCCAAGCCTCAACTGAATGCGGCGGCGAAGCCGATCTTCAGAATCGTAAACAGCGTCCACCAGATGAAGACCGCAATCATGCCTTTGCGGATCGTCAGCTTCGCAACAATGGCACAGCCGATTCCAAGAACGATGAACTCCCAGATCTCGAAGATATCGATCGATGTCAGTAATGCATAGAGTGGGCCGCTGTGGCGATCGAGGTAATAGCCGAGGTTGGTGCCGACAGGATCCTGGAAAGTAAAGATCTCCGGTGGATCGGTGACCCACAACATCAATGCGGCCAAGAGAAATTTCCCGAGACCGACAAGAAAGCTATACAGCACCACAGCGAAGAGCCCTCCGTAGGTGGCCTCCCCTCCGAAGCCGAAGTTCAACGTTCCCCAGAAGAGCAGCGCATACAGCGCACCGAAGATGACAAACACCACCGGAAAGGAATAGACGGTGATCTTCATGCCGATCGCTTGCTGCTTCTGGAGCGTCGCCACCTGTTCGGCTGTCATGCCCTGGACCCTTTCTTCCATCTTCGGATTGGCCTTGATGGCGCTTTCAGCCAGGCCCTCATAGCCGACGCGCTTAGCAGCACTGAAGGTAAAGATGTAGGAGCCCACGATGATGAGCAGAATGGGCAACAACACGTTGCGGCTGTGATGAAGAATGTCGGTAAAGGTCTTGGACGGAGCGGTAAAGGTGTAGATCACCCTCTGAACCTGCGTGAGTGCCGGCTCCGTGGAGGTTACTTCAGCTTTGGTCATCAACGTCTCCCCCTGTGCGAAGCGATTGTAGGATGAAACGTTGGTCAAGCGGACAAGAATTTCGATGAGCGGCCGTTCTATCATGCGAATGGCATGAGTGTTGAATCCCAGATCGAAGCCAAGATTGAATCACTACGCGAGACCCTCCGTCACCACGAGTACCTGTACTACGTCGAGGACTCCCCTGAGATCTCGGACGCTGAGTACGACACGCTGATGAACCAGTTGAAGGCCTTGGAGGCGGAGCATCCGGAGCTGATTACGCCCGACTCTCCAACCCAGCGGGTCGGCGGCCGCCCGAAAGAGGGCTTTGCCAAAGTGGCGCACTCGCGCTCCATGCTCTCACTCGACAACGCCTACAACGAGGCGGAGCTGCGCGCATGGGCCGACCGTGTGCATGCCGCGCTGCCTGCAGGAGAGACAGTTGAGTTCGTCTGCGAGCTGAAACTGGATGGCCTTTCTCTCGCGCTGCACTATGGCGCAGGTGCAAACGGCGCCTCTGTACTGCAGCGCGGGCTTACACGCGGAGACGGCACCACCGGTGAAGATGTCACCACCAATGTCCGCACCATCCGCAGCGTGCCCCTTGCCGTCTCTGCGGCGAAGCTGAAGAAAGCCGGCATGCCGCAGGAGTTCGAAGTCCGTGGTGAAGTGGTGATGCCGCAGGCTGCCTTCCAGAAGATGAACGAAGAAGCCGCTGCCGCGGGTCTGCCAGTCAAAGCGAACCCGCGCAACGCGGCCGCCGGAACCATACGCACACTGGAACCGAACATCGTCGCGCAACGCCGGCTCGACTTCTACGCTTACTTCCTGTTGCGTGATGGCGAAACACTTCTAGCCGGTCAGCAGGAGACACTCGATGCTCTGAAGACAGCGGGCTTCCGCGTGAACATGCATGGCTCCTCCGCGAAGACCATCGATGCGGTCCTGAAGTTCATTCAAAAGGCCGAGGCTCAGCGCGACGATCTCGGATACGAGATCGATGGTGTCGTCGTAAAGGTCAACTCCACCGCACAGCAGGCACGGTTGGGATTTACCGGCAAGGCTCCACGGTGGGCCATTGCGTATAAGTTCGCGGCCCGCGCAGGTGTGACACAGCTGAAGGGCGTCGGCTTCCAGGTAGGACGTACCGGCAAGCTGACTCCGGTCGCACGTCTGACGCCTGTCTTCATCGGCGGCACCACAGTAAGCAATGCAACGCTACACAATGCCGACGAGATCCAGCGGCTGGGTGTACGCATCGGAGACTGGGTGCAGGTCGAACGCGGCGGCGATGTGATTCCGAAGATCGTGAAGGTTGATGATAGCCGTATGCGCGGAACCGAGGAGATTGAATTCCCTACGAACTGCCCGGTCTGCGGCGAGCCTGTTGTCCGCGAAGAAGGCGAGGTGGACTGGCGCTGCGTCAATGCCAGTTGCCCGGCGCGCCTGCGCGAAGAGCTGCTGCACTTCGCATCGCGCGGCGTAATGAATATCGAAGGACTGGGAGATGCGCTCGTCGCACAACTTCTTGGGCAGGCAGAGATTGCTCCGTCGGAGGGCGAAGAAGAAGCCGCGGAACCTGTCGCGCGTAAGGCACTCATCCATTCCGTCGCCGATCTGTACACGTTGACGATGGACCAGTTACTCACGCTCGAACGTATTGGCAAGAAGTCGGCGCAGACGCTTCTGGATGAGATCGAGCGGTCAAAGAAGAATCCGCTGTGGCGTGTCCTTCTGGGTCTTGGAATTCGTCATGTCGGCGAGCGCACGGCACAACTGCTGGCGGAAGAGTTCGCCTCACGCGGACAGGACTACCAAGCCATGCAGGCGCTGATGGATGCCACGGAAGAAGAGCTGCAGCGGGTACCGGAGATCGGCCCAAAGGTCGCCGCAGCCATTCATGAGTTCTTTGAGGGCCCAAAGAACCGGCAGCTCGTAAAGCGTCTGCATGAACTCGGCTTCAGCTTTACGGCGGTGAAGCGGCAGAAAACCTCGCAGCTCGAAGGCATGACCTTCGTACTCACCGGAACACTGCCCACGCTCAAGCGCGAGGATGCGAAGTCGATGATTGAAGCAGCCGGAGGAAAAGTCTCAGGCTCGGTCAGCAAGAAAACAACCTATGTCGTCGCGGGAGATGAGGCGGGGTCGAAACTGGACAAGGCCAACGAGCTCGGCGTGAAGGTGATCGACG
This sequence comes from Terriglobus albidus, assembly GCF_025685425.1. Lineage (GTDB taxonomy): Bacteria > Acidobacteriota > Terriglobia > Terriglobales > Acidobacteriaceae > Terriglobus > Terriglobus albidus. The sequence continues at coordinate 3,214 of NZ_JAGTAS010000050.1, read as the reverse complement.
AAGCCGCCCTTCTCGCCATGTTTGGTCAATGAGCGTCCGGCTCGACCCGTCTTGTTTTAGGTTGCGGATAATTTGTTTTTCGTTCGCGCAACGCGCGAATGCCTTGCTTAAGGGGACGGCTTCAGCCGTCCCGTAATGACATCAACAGAGAACGCGGCTTTAGCCGCTGAGGTCAATCATTCAGGTCGCGTACCTCAGCGGCTAAAGCCGCAAAAATCTTTCGGCTAGTTCGGCACGGCTGAAGCCGTGCCCTTAAGCAAGGCAATCGCGCGTAGCGCGATACTCCGATTCTTCGCGGCCTCCCGCGAATCGATAGCCAAACAGATTTCTTCTCTACCGAATACCCCCGTACGATCCACACATCTTAGTGCGCATCCAACTCCACCTTACCGATATGCTTCGGCGGACGCTTCAACAACAGCACCAGAGGCAACACGCCAAGCAGCACATAGGCAAACAGCTTGTATTGATCCATATACGCCAGCAGCTCTGCCTGCCGCTGCAGTTGGTGATAAACCAGAGCCAGGCCGGCGTAACTGGTATCAGGCGTAGCGCCACCTACCGCTCCGCCCAACGCATGCGCGGCCTGCATCGCAGCCACGTTACTGGCGCTGATATTCGCACCCAGATAGGCTTGATGCGTCTGCGCCATGCGCTGCAGGAACGTACTCGAGATCGCAATGCCGATGCTTCCGCCTTCATTACGCACCAGGGCATAGATCCCCGCGGCATTGCTGGTCTGGTCACCAGGCAGGAATCGGAACATGATAGTGCTGAGCGGCACCGTCGTGAGGCCCACGCCCATTACCTGCACAATACGCGGCCATATCAGGTCACTCATAGCCACATCCAGATTGCCGTGCGAGAGCCACCAGGTTCCCAGCGTGATCATGGCAATGCCCATCGCGATCATGCGCCTCGCATCTGTTCCCCGGCTCAACAGAAAGCCGACCAGCGGGACCTCCGCCATGGTTACCAGCCCAGCAGGTGAGACGGCAATACCGGCTGTCGTCGCGTCGTAGCCCAACAGTTGCTGCATGAACTGCGGCAGAAGAAAGGTCGTTGCATACAGCGCGGTATAGAGCGCCAAGACGATAGTGCAGCAGATAGCGAAGTTGCGTTCGCGCAGCAGACGCAGATTCACCACCGGCTTATCGACATGCAGCTCCCATAGGATGGCGCCGAGCAGACATCCAACGGCAATGATGCTGCTCCAGGTGATGAAGGTAGAACCGAACCAGTCGAGCTCTTGCCCCTTGTCGAGAACGATCTCCAGCGCGCCCAGACCGATAGAGATCAGCGCCAGGCCGCCGAAGTCCACCTGAAGCGGCTTGCCCTTCTGCGCCTTGCGCGCAGCCGTCAGATGCGGCGGATCGTGCAGCACGATACGGGTAAAGAACGCACAGGCAATGCCGACAGGTATGTTGATGTAGAAGATCCAGCGCCACGAGTAGTTGTCGGTGATCCATCCGCCGAGCGTTGGGCCAAGCACCGGAGCGCAGAGGATGGCGACGGTATAAACAGCCATCGCCATACCGCGCTTGTTGCCCGGAAAGGTATCGGCCAGGATGGCCTGCACGGAGGGCTGCAGGCCACCACCGGCGAGTCCCTGCAGAACGCGGAAGATCACCAGCATCCCCAGCGTAGGCGCCAATCCGCAGGCTGCAGAGAACGCAGTAAACAGAATCACAGAGCCGAGATAGAAGTTCCTCCGGCCCAGCACAGACGAGATCCAGCCGCTGATGGGAAGGATGATGGCATTGGCCACGAGATACGTCGTCAGTACCCAGGTGCTCTCGTCCTGCGAGGCGGAGAGCGAGCCGGCGATGTGCGGCAGGGCAACGTTGGCGATGGAGGTATCGAGCACCTCCATGAAGGTGCCCATGGTCACGACCAGCGCAATGATCCAGGGATTAAAAGACGGGGGATTGAACTGCGGAACGCTGACAGACGGCTTCTCCGCTTCGGTCTCCAGCGGAATGCCAGGCTCGAACTCCGGCGCCGACCGGCTGAGCTCTTCTTCGGCGTCGAGCATGGAAGACTGACTGGTCATAAAAATGACTAACTAGTCATTAGAGAGATAAAAGCCTGCCGGGATTCATTATGTTAGCTTGGCTTGAGTGTCCGTCAGACAAAAATCCCGCCGCCAGGTTTTAACGGACTTCCGTCGCTCCGAGATCCTGGATGCCGCCCTGAAGCTCTTTGGCAAGAAAGGGTTCGCGGAGACCCGCATGGACGACGTCGCCGAAAAGGCCAGGGTCGCCAAAGGGACGCTTTACCTTTACTTCTCCTCCAAGGAGGAGATCTACGAGACGGCAGTTCTGCAGGCCATCGAGGAACAGCGTGAGCGCATCCGGGAGGCATTGGAAGGGGTAACCGGAACTGCGAACCGCCTGCGTGTCCTGTTGCAGATCCGTATGAGCTTCTGGGAGACCCAGCCAAATGTCTACCGCATGCTGGTGACACTCGGCCGCGAACGCACCCATCGGAAACAGACCCACACTCTGCTGCAGGCAACAGTCCGAGAGCTCGCGGGCATCTTCGAAGACGGCGTCAAAGCCGGTGAGATTCCCGCACGAGACTTCGAGCCGATCGGCTGGGCCGTCATGGACATGCTGCGCGGCATGAATGAACGCCGCCTCTACGGCGAGGCTGACAGCACTCCGGAACAGGACACAGCAATCCTGCTTGCGCTGGTGCTGCCTGCTATCGGCCTGCGCAATCAGGCATAGTCTTCGCGGTACGGCGTGAAGACGTCCAGCACCTCGCTGGCCTCAAACGCCCGGGCCTGATGCACGGCATCCCCCGGCACGATGATGCTGTCACCCGCGCGCAGCGTGTGATCGCCGTCGGGTGTAGTGAGCACGATGTGCCCAGTGACGACGAAGACCAGTTGCTGATGCGGATGCGAGTGCGCCGCCCCAACCCATCCAGGCTCCATGGTGTGCCGGACCAACATCATCTCCGGCGTATAGCTCATCACCTGGCGCTTCAGGCCAGGCTCAGGGTTGGTCATCTGGTCGTTGTTGCGGTGCACCACATCGCTCATGGCTTTCAGCATACGTGATCTTTGTATGTTCGCTGCTTATAGCCGGGTGCCCCTCGATAAGGAAGAAGACTGTGTCAAGGGGTAAAACGAGCGTACACCACTATTCGATGCGCGAGCACCGTATGAGTGTCCAGGGAGCGAGGGTTTCGAGGACCAGAGCTTCTG
>NZ_JAGTAS010000051.1 GCF_025685425.1 Terriglobus albidus | reverse complement strand
GAGCGAAGCTCGATTCGGTGGGAGCCGTGGGCTTTCAGCCCACGGTATATCGGCTCGATATGAAATGGGCTTTAGCCCTGGGCTTTTTCCTCGCGTACAGAGGAGGCCCAGGGCTGAAGCCCGTCTACTTTTACGCCTGTATCAGCGGGCTGAAGCCCGCTGAACACCCCATCCAGCAAGGCTGGATGGGGACCCCGCTGCTCCCACCAGTTTCAGTCATCCTCTGTCAGATCAACTGGAATTTGTCGATACGCCGTGGTTGCTAGGTGTCTCTGCAAATTCTACGAACGAAACGCACTCGTCGCCCCACTCTTCGCAGTTTCATCGCGAAGGGTGGGGTCCCCGGCGAACTTGTTCGCTGGGGTTTAGCGTGGGGTATCGCGCTTCGCGCGATCATTTTTGCTTGTCATCCCGTAGGGATCTGCTTCTCAGCTGTCGCCCATGCCCCGGTTGCTAGTTGGGTGGGCGATGCGGCAGGTGCAACCCGTGTCCTTCATGGCCCCTTCTAGCAACTAGGAACCAGCAACTAGCAACCAGTTACTCCACCGCCATCGCGTCATACTCCACACCCGAGGCCGACGGGGCCAGCACCCAGAGGGTGTAGATCCCCAAAGCGGTGCCGAACGGGAACTTCAGCAGCGCCAACACACCGAAGACAATGGCAAGCACGCGCGCCCAGGGCTTGCGCTGCAGCAGGCCCCAGCAGACCAGGGCGGCTGCTCCGGCCATCACCAGCGTGGTGGCGAAGATAAAGGGCATCATGGCGTGCAGGAAGGGCATCTGCATCATCGATGATCTCCAGCCAAACAAGTGGGAGCGCATCATGACGTTGGCGAAGGCCAGACCGAGAAAGACACTGACAACGCGATAGGCCGCGAAGATACCCCAAAGCACACCCAGGGTCTGCAGATGCCGCGGCACACGCGGGATGTAAGGCACACCATAGGTCACCGGAACTCCCGCGGGAGCAGGTTGCGGCGCAGCGCCTGGTTGTGCAGCGGGTTGAGGAGCTCCACAGCGGGAGCAGAAGCCGCCGGCAGCGGCCGAAGGGGAACCACAGGTAGCGCAGGTCATTGTTCGCGCCTCCTTTTGAACCAGTCAGAGATACGCAACGAAGAGACGACGAGTTCCGTTGCGTGGAATTCTACTCCGCGCAAGCGGCAGGTAGGAATGTCGACACATAGCTAGGGATAGGCCAAGGCTCACCATGGAGCGTCCCATGCGTTTTATCAACATGCGTTCGAACGTGGTGGTCTGCATTCTGTTGTGGGCACTTGCAGCCGGAGCGCCGGCTCAGGATGCACCAGACATTCGTCGAGAGCAAGGCTCGTCCTGGTGCCGGTGCTGGTGACGGACAAAGATGGTCTGCTTGCCGAGCCATTGACCGCAAAGGACTTCGTTGTGACCGACGACGGCTCGGCAATGCAGCTTCATCTGGAAGAACGATCGTCACAGCCCCTAGCGGTGCTCATCGTCATGCAGACCGGCGGTAAAGCTCCGCGGCAGTTCCGCAACTACCGCGACCTGGAGACCATGCTCGACTACATGACCGGCGCAGCCGATCGCAGCTTCGGTCTGTTGACCTTCGACAGCAAGCCGGAAGGCATGCTGCGCTTTTCCCATGATGTCAGCAAACTGCATGACGCCATCGCTTCACCCGAGCCCGGGGACCACGGCGCGGCGATCGTCGATGCAGTCAACACCGGCGTCGACCTGCTGACTGCGTTGCCGCCCACGACACGCAAAGTCATCCTGCTTTTGAGCCAGCCACAGGATACGGCCAGTAAGACACCGGTCGACGAGGTGCTGCGCAGAATAAGCGAGAACAACGTCGACATCTACTCTCTTACCTTCTCGCCGGAGAAGACCGAGTTGATGGACTCTCTGAAAGGTGATCGCTACATAAATCCTCCGTACAAACTGTCGCCGCTGGCTCCTCCGGTGTTGTACACGCTCGATCTGGGCAAGCCGTTAGGAATGGCCTTCCGGGCCTTACAGGAGAATGCGGCTTCTGAGATGGCTTCCCTTTCAGGCGGAGAATACCTCCGCTTCGACGACAAACCCGATCTGGAACGGCAGATGGCGATCCTCGCCAACCATCTGCCCAACCGCTATCTCCTGAGCTTCCAGCCGGCTTCCGGCAAAGAAGGCCTGCACCGGCTCGACGTACGAATACCGGCGCATCCGGAGCTGGCCGTACACGCGCGCACCGCGTACTGGTCGAGCGCATCTACCCCAGCGCATCTACCATAGAGAAGTGAGTATGTTACGCGAGACGAGTGCGGCTGCCCTGGAATGGGCGCGGCTGCGGGAGCAGATGGCGCGGCTGACCGGTTCAGCGGCGGGCCGCGACCGTGTGCTTGGGCTCGAGCCATCAACGGATGCCGCCTGGATCGCGCAGCGGCAGGACTGTATCGCCGAGGTGCGGCAATATCTCGCAACTGGCGCCGTCTTCTATTTCGCCGCGGTCTTCGCTCCAGGCTCCATGCTGGAGAAGGCGCGGATTCCAGGCGCTGCCCTGGAGCCGGCAGAGCTTCTTCGGGTTCTGGCGCTGGCGGAGCTGATGGAAGAGTGGCGCGCCGTGGCGCAGCAGGAAGAGCCATGGAAGGCAATCGCAGAAATTTCGCTTCCAGTGACACAGGCATATCTCGCTCCATTGCTTCATGCCCTGCGGGGAAAGATCGAACCCGACGGCTCGCTCAGTGACGATGCCTCGCCGGAGCTGGCGCGGCTGCGCAACGCCATCGCACGCCAACACCGCGCCATTGAAGAATCGCTACGCCGCAGCCTGCGTGCCATCAGCGACTCCGGAGCAGCGCAGGAAGAGCTGATTACCATTCGCGGCGACCGCTTCGTCATTCCGGTCAAGACCGAGCAGCGCCGCAAGGTGCCGGGTGTGATTCACGGCTCCAGCTCCAGCGGACAGACCGTCTTCGTCGAACCGCTGGAGACGGTCGAGAGCAATAACGAGCTGCTGCGTCTGCTGGATGAGGAGCAGGCCGAGGTGCATCGCATCCTGGTCGCGATAACACGTGCCGTCGGTGATCATGCCGCATCGCTGGACTCAGGCGCGGAGGTGCTGACGGAGCTCGATGCCCTCTTCGCCGGTGCGCGCTTCGCGCAAACCCTGGATTGTGTCCGGCCCGAATTCGTGGAGTATGAGATTGCGTTGAAGGCCGCACGGCACCCGCTGCTGGATCTGCGTTTGAAATCCGAAGGCGGAAGCGTGGTTCCGCTGACTCTGGCGCTGGAAGATGGTGCGCGGCAGTTGATCATCAGCGGACCGAACACCGGCGGAAAGACCGTCTCGCTGAAAACCGTAGGTCTGCTGGCGCTGATGGCGCAGGCAGGTCTGCCGGTGCTGGCCGAAGAAGCCAAGCTTCCGATATTTGCCGCGGTCTACGCCGACATCGGTGACGCTCAGTCGATCGAGCGCAATCTCTCGACATTCTCGGCACACATGACCAATCTCGACCGCATCACGCGCGAGGCCGATGCCTCCTCGCTGGTGCTTCTGGACGAGCTCGGCTCAGCTACCGATCCCGAAGAAGGCGCTGCGCTGGCGGTCGCCATCAGCGGCCACTTCCTGCGCATGCGTGCCTGGAGCCTGGTGACCACTCACCTGAACTCGATGAAGATCTATGCCGCCACCAACGAGGGCGTCGTGAATGCGGCGGTGGGCTTCGACGAGGAGACGCTGGCCCCGACTTATACCCTGCGCATGGGGATTCCCGGCGCGTCCGCCGGCATCAACATCGCGCAGCGCATCGGCCTGCAGCCGGAGATCATTGCTGCCGCCCGCAACCAGCTCGACCACCAGACCGCCGATATCGGCCGCTTCATCGACCAGTTGCACCTGCAGCTCGCCGCAGCCAATGAAGAGCGCGAGGCGCTCCGCAAACGCGAGCTGGCGCTGGAGCGGGAGAAGCAGCGGCTCGAAGCAGAAGGACGCAACGAACAGCGGCAGAAGGCACGCGAACTCGAAGGTAAGCTGACCTCGTTGATGAAAGACTTCGAGCACCAGATGCGCGAGGCCGCCGGCGCAATTGCCGACAAGGCAGCAAGCCAGAAGCTGGCCAAGGAGACAGAACGCAGGCTGGCGCGGTTGAAGCGCGAGTTCTCCGAGCAGTTCAATGCAACGGTCGTCGCGCACATCACCGGCGCCGACAAAAAAGATCCGAACGCGCAGCCCCATGTGGTGAAGTCAATCAACGTCGGCGACACGGTAAAGCTGCGCACCCTGGGACGCGAAGTACGTGTCGACCGCGAGGTATCCTCAAATGTCTTCGAGGTCAGCATGGGACCGATGAAGATGCGGGTGCAGCGCGACGACATCGCCGAAGTGGTGCGCAAGGCCCCTGTGGAGACACCGCTGCAGGCAGTGAAGCGCAAGGGCGGCGTCACGGTAGCGATGCAGACCGACCCCGACATCACCCCACGCGAGATCAACGTCATCGGCCGCACCGCCGACGAAGCGCAGGACGAAGTGGAACGCTTCCTCGACCAGGCCTTCCTCGCCGGCCTGCCATCCATCCGCGTCGTCCACGGCACCGGGATGGGCATCCTCCGCCGCACCCTGCGCGACTACCTGCGGCGGCACCCTCACGTAGCTAACGTCACCGAGCCTCCGTATAACGAGGGTGGGCAGGGAGCCACGGTTGTTGAACTGCGCCTGTGAGGCGCAGTTCAACGGTTGAATAGTTGGATGGTTGAATAGTTGAATAGTGGTCTTGGTGAGTTGAACAGTTCGCCCGACCCAGAACACCATTCAACTATTCAACTATTCCACCATTCAACCGCCTCAACGAGGCGCGTACCCCTCCCTCGCCCGCACCACCATCCCTTCCCCCGCCGTAATCGTGACCTTGCGGAAGCGGCGATCGTGGGCCGGATTGTTGGAGTAGTAGCCGATCTCGTAAAGCGACTTCAGATCGGCGGCGATTGCAGCGAAGATCTCCTTGCTCGACTCCTTGCGCACATCGAAGCTCTGGCCGCCTGTGGCCTCGGTCAGGTGATCGAGCACGCGCATGCCGTAGCGGTCGCGGGCGTTCATCTTCTTCTCTTTGTTCTCGGTGGTGCGCAGCGCATAGACCAGCGTGTCGGCGCCCTGTGCCGCGGTGATGGCATCGATCAGGTCGTGTTCGCTCGAGTTCTCTTCTCCGTCGGAGAAGACGATGAGCACGCGGCGGTGTTCACGCTCGGCCTCCATCTTTTCCGTGATGGAGAAATAGACCGCGTCATAGAGAGCGGTGCCAAGCTCACGCTCTTCCTTCGGCCCGATCTCCGGAAAGTTCCGCTCGCCTTTGTTAAACCGGTGGACAGTGTCAGTGATCGCAACAGGGCTGCTTGTCCAGTCACTGACCAGGCGCAGGTGATTCCCGAAGCAGATGGCGAAAGCGCGATCGCGCGGCTCCATCACTTCCCTCAGGAAGTCTTCGATCTCGTGCTCGTGTTCCTTGACGAACTTATCCTGGCTGCCGCTGGCGTCCACGATCAGCGCGATGCTGAGTGGGAGCTCACGCTGGCTGGCGTAATAGCGTACGGTCTGGTCGATCCCGTCTTCCTTGATATGGAAGGCCGTCTGCGGCAAGTTGGTGACCAGCTTGCCATTGGCGTCACGGACCGTGAGGGTGGTGCTAATAAGGCGGCTGTTGACCTGCAGCCGGAACTCCGGCTGCTCCTGCTGGCTGAGCGCAGGCAGGCCGAGGCCAAGCACGAGCACGGGCAGAAGATGTTGGAGAGACATGCAGCCACAATACGGCACGAGCAATGGATGATTCAGAAATCCGGAATGCTTCGCAAAGTTGCCGTGCTATAGTTCGTCGCGTATGGTGCGCTTTTTTACGGTTGAACGGGAATACGGCAGCGAGGGAGCGGAGTATGCCGCCGCCCTGGCGGAGAAGTTGGGCTGGAAGTTGTACGACAAGGCTCTGATAGACGCCGCGGCTGCAGAGGCCGGGATGGATCCCAGCCAGGTAGTGGCGGGCGATGAGAAGCGGGATCCCTGGTACGCACGTCTCGGGAGGGGATTCCTGGCCGGGGGTGCTGAACTGGGTTTTCCGCCCACCGGTATCGATGGTGAACGGATGCTCGGCTACCTGCAGCGGGCCATGAAGCGCGTGGCCACCGAGGGACACTGTGTCATCGTCGGCCGCGGTGGATCAAGCTACCTGTGCGGCGAGCCGGGAGCGTTCCACGTCTTCACCTACGCCTCCATGCCGCACAAAAAGCGCTGGTTCGAAGCAAAGTACCCGGAGCGCGCCGACCACGCCGAACAGGAGATCCACGCCGCCGACGCAGCCCGGGCCGCCTACATCCGCAGACACTATGACCGTGACTGGGCCGACCGCCACCTCTATCATCTGCTGCTCAACTCCTGCATGGGCATTGATGCGATGGTGAAGGCGACGATTGATGCGGCTGGAACCATTGGATAACTGGATCTGTGCAGCCGGGGTGAAGGTTAAAAGTTGCAAGTTAAAAGTTAAAGTGTTAAGGCGTGGGCGAGGCAGCTACGTTGCCTCACCCAGTGTGGCAAGGCTTTCGAGCAGCCCAAACCTTAACTCTTTAACTTGCACCTTTTAACTTTTAACCTCCATGCTCGAAAGCCCGAGGTTGCCCTCCTCGTCCGATAAACGCCCACCCATCCCGAAGATCGCACTGAATCGTTTTCCTCAGCGTAGAATCGAATCGTTTGGTTCCATCTCGGACTAGGGAGTGAGACTTGGCTGACACGATCTTTGATGTTGCGGTAATTGGCGGCGGACCTGCGGGATACACCTGTGCGATCCGTGCGGCGCAGTATGGGTTGAAGGTGGCATTGATTGAGGCTACCGACAAGATTGGCGGCACCTGCCTGCACGTGGGTTGCATTCCCACCAAAGCCATCCTCTTCTCGGCCGAGGTTTACGACCACTTCAAGCACGCCAAGGATTTCGGTCTGGAGACCACGGGTGAGGTCAAGGTGAACTGGCCCGCCGTCGTCGGCCGCAAGGCGGACATCGTGACCAAGCACACCAAGGGTCTCGACTTCCTGATGAAGAAGAACAAGATTACGGTGGTGCGGGGCTACGGCAAGTTGACCGGCGCGCCCAAGAGTGGCGTGCACACCATCGCTATCGAGGGCGGCAAGGAGTCCCAGGTCCAGGCGAAGAACGTCGTGCTCGCCACCGGTTCCGATGCCCGTATGCTCCCCGGCTACACCGCTGACGACAAGATCATGACCAACATCGAGATCCTCTCGATGGAGTCGGTTCCCAAGTCGCTCGTGGTCATCGGGTCCGGCGCCGTTGGTGTCGAATTCGCCTCCATCTTCCGCAGCTTCGGCTCGGAGGTGACGGTCATCGAGGCTCTGCCGCGCATCGTGCCGGCAGAGGACGAAGAGGTCTCCAAGGAGCTGCTGCGCCAATTCAAGAAGCGCGGCATCGACGTGCACGTTTCCGCCAAGGTCGACAAGATCGAGAAGACCAAGAGCGGCGTGAAGGTCGACTTCACCACCAGCGACGGCAAGCCTGCCGCGAAGGAAGCGGAGAAGGTGCTGGTCGCCGTGGGCCGCGCTCCCCGTACGGGCAATGTCGGGATCGATAAGACCAAGATCAAAGTCGACCGCGGTTTCGTCGAGGTAGACGAGTATATGCAGACCGCCGAGCCGGGTGTCTACGCCATTGGCGATATCGTCATGGGCTTCCCGCAGCTCGCGCACTCCGGCTCCACCGCCGGGATGCTGGTTGCCGCCAAGCTGGCCGGCAAGTATGCCAAGCCCATGAAGCGTAACCTGATCCCCGGCTGCACCTACTGCGAGCCGCAGATCGGTTCGGTCGGTCTGACCGAAGCCAAGGCCAAGGAAGCCGGCTACGACGTAAAGGTCGGCAAGTTCCCCTTCGTCGGCAACTCCAAGGCGACGATCCTGGGCTCGCACGACGGCTTCATCAAGGTAGTCGCCGACAAGAAGTACGGCGAGATCCTCGGCGTACACATCATCGGTCCGCTGGCCACCGACATCATCGCGGAAGCGGTAACGGCGATGGAGCTCGAAGCAACAGTGGAGTCGATGATGTTCACCGTGCACGCTCATCCGACCGTTGCCGAGGCGCTGCTCGACGGCTTCGCTTCGGTCGAAGGCATGGCCATCAACGTTTAGTGATTCGATTCGAAAGATATGAGGGCTTTAGCTTCTGAGAACGAGATGGACCTCAGGGGCTAAAGCCGTGTCCTTAAGCAAGGCTCTAGGTTGTGTCGACAAATTGATTTTGTATGTCTTAACGAAGAGGGTATTCCTTACCCACCCTAGCGTTGCGAGGGTGGGGCACCCGGCAGGATAAGCGCTGAAGGCGCGTTCCATACCAGCCTGGGGCAACGCCCCAGGTTTAATAAGGCCCATTGAACAACTAAGGGCTGAAGGCCCACCCTATAGTTCCTCAGTGAAAGTTGCCGATACGCTCCAGATTGCCATCCAGACGCAGAAACGTCGATGCAGTACATTCACCTTCTCCAACTCGGACGAACCTCTTACGCCGAAGGCCTTGAAATCCAGCGGCAAGTAATCGAGGCGCGTAAGCAGAACCGTATCGGCGACACGCTGATCCTGCTGGAACATCCTCCGGTCCTTACGCTCGGCCGCAACTCTCATCGCGAAAACGTCATTGCAAGCGATGAGCTGCTGGCGCGCAAAGGAGTAGAGCTGCATGAGATCAACCGCGGCGGCGATGTGACCTATCACGGTCCGGGACAGCTCGTCGGCTACCCCATCTTCGATCTGCGCGGTGACTGGCCGGGCAAGCGCGGGCCGCATCTCGGGCCCGTCGACTACATGCGCATGCTGGAGGAGGTCATCATTCGCGTCTGCCATGATTTCGGCGTTCTGACGCAACGTGTGAAGGGACGCACCGGTGTCTGGACGATCCCCGGCGGATCGATCCCGGAGAAGAAGATCTGCGCCTTCGGCGTGCATGTCTCCATGGGCGTTACCTCCCACGGCTTTGCGTTGAATGTGACCACGGATCTTCGCGACTTCGACCTGATCGTGCCCTGCGGCATCAGCGACCGCGCTGTCACCAGCCTCGAGCTGGAGGCTCCAGAAGGCCGGGAACCTGAGCCGACGCTGGCCAACGCGGCCAACTCGGCGGCCCGCCACATGGGCCATGTCTTCCAGCGGCAGATGCTGGCGGCCGACTCCCTCGACGACTTGATGAATATCGCCTAAACGTTCGTTTATCGGTTAGCGACGGTTTTCGAGCCTGTTTTATGCGGTATAGAATCGGGAGTTGCAGTGAGCTCCGTTCGCTGGACGGCCGCTCGACCTCAGTTTCACCGGTAATTTGACTTCACTTTCGCTGTAATTCGAATTCATTTTTCAAGGATCATCATGCCGACTGACGTAGTCATGCCCCAGATGGGCGAGTCCATCACCGAAGGCACCCTGACCAAGTGGCTGAAGAAGCCGGGCGACAAGGTAGAGCGCGACGAGCCGCTCTTCGAGATCTCGACCGATAAGGTGGATGCCGAGATTCCCTCGCCCGCAGTCGGCATTCTGACCGAGATCAAGGTGCAGGAAGGCGCCACGGTCGGCGTGAACAGTGTCGTTGCCATCATCGCGGAAGAAGGCTCGGCGGTGGTTGCCGCCCCCGCTCCGGCTGCCGCTGACGATAAGGCCGCGGCTACCGAAGCCAAGCAGGAACCTTCGGAGAACACAGGTTCTGCGGCTGCTTCAGCTCCCGCTGCCCCTCCTGCTGCAGGCCCGGGTACCGATGTCATCATGCCCCAGATGGGCGAGTCCATCACCGAAGGCACCATCACCAAGTGGCTGAAGAAGGTCGGCGATTCCGTTCAGCGTGACGAGCCGCTCTTTGAGATCTCGACCGACAAGGTCGATGCCGAGATTCCTTCGCCCGCAGCCGGTGTGCTCAGCGAGATCAAGGTGGAGGCCGGTTCGACCGTCTCCATCAATACTGTAGTTGCCGTCATCGGCGGAGGCGCCGGCAAGGCCGCCGCTGCTCCTGCGGCTGCACCGGCCCCCGCAGCCGCTACCCCGGCCCCTGCAGCTCCGGCCGCCACCACTGCCGAGACAGCCGCAGCCGGCGTCCGCAGCTCTCCGCTGGTCCGCAAGATGGCCAAGGAGAACAACATCGATCTCTCGACCGTCACCGGCACCGGCGCCAGCGGCCGCATCACCAAGGACGACATCACCGGCGTGATCTCGGGCGCGAAGCCTGCAGCTGCTCCTGCCGCAGCCGCTCCGGCCGCCGCTGCTCCCGCAGCGCCGAAGCCTGCAGCCGCTCCAGCCCCTGCCGCTGCGGTGCCCGCGCCCGGCACCCTGGAGCCGATGTCGAAGATGCGCGCCATCATCGCCCGGCGCATGGTCGAGTCCAAGCAGACCTCGCCGCACGTCCACACCGTCTTCAAGGTGGACATGACCCGCATCGTGAAGCTGCGTGAGAAGGAGAAGAACAAGTTCGAGCAGCGCAATGGCGTGAAGCTGACGTACATGCCGTTCATCACCCGCGCTGCTATCACCGCGCTCCGCAAACACCCCGTTGTCAACGCCTCCGTCGAGGGCGATGCCATCCGCTATGCGCAGAACATCAACATCGGCATCGCCGTAGCTCTGGACTGGGGCCTGATCGTTCCCGTCATCAAGCAGACCGAAGAGAAGAGCTTCCTCGGCATCGCCCGCAGCATTGTCGATATCGCGGACCGCGCCCGCGGCAAGAAGCTGGCTCCCGATGAGATCGCCGGCGGCACCTTCACCATCACCAACTCCGGCATCTTCGGCGAGCAGTTCGGAACCCCGATCATCAACCAGCCGCAGGTCGCCATCCTCGGCATCGGCGGCCTGAACAAGGAGCCGATGGTCCTCACCGACAAGGACGGCAATGAGTCCATCGCCATCCGCTCGGTCCAGCGCTTCACGCTCGGCTTCGATCACCGCATCGTCGACGGAGCCGACGCCGGCAAATTCATGACCGACTTCAAGTCCTACCTGGAAAACTGGTCCGAAGACATCGGCTGAGCTGCGCGCTCGGCGGGATGCGCTTCGCGCCTTAATGCAGTGGAAAGGGGCTGATGTTGTCAGCCCCTTTTTTCATTTAACCCACACTGGGTGCCCCATATCTCGGCTACGCCGAGATGTGGGATATTCGCGCTCCGCGCGAACCGGTTTGGTTCTACGTAGCCTTTCTCTGGAACGAGGTCTTCCTGGCGACATTGCCCTTAGCCTTGAAGCTGCCGGCTGCACCGCCATCTAAGGGCTTAGCGCCCGCAGCTTTGCCTTTCATCTTCTCCAGCATCGCCTGCAGCTTCTGCTCTTTGGGGCTTAGGCCCGTCTTCCGAAGGGGTGCTTTGGGAACAAGATCATTACTCATAGGGAAGATCGTACACCGGTACGTCAGCGATCACAGCCGCGATTTTGCTTCGCGTACCCGGGCAATTGCCTCGTCTCCAGTTGCTCCAACGGCAGAGAGATGACCCATCTTGCGTCCGCGACGAGGCTTCAGTTTCTCGTAGAGATGCAGACGCACTCCCGGGACAGCTAAGGCTGCATCGAAGCGCGGCTGACGCTCATTACCCTGCTCATCGAGCCAGACCTCGCCCAGCAGATTGACGATCGCTGCGGGCTGCACCAGCGAGACATCACCGAGAGGCAGATCGCAGACGGCGCGGATCGCCTGTTCGAACTGGCCGGTAACGCAGGCGCGCTCGCTCTGGTGATAGCTGTTGTGCGGCCGCGGAGCGAGCTCGTTGATCAGCAGCTTGCCATCTTTGGTGACGAACATCTCCACCGCCAGCAGGCCCTCAAGCTGGAAGGTATCGGCCAGGGCTTCGCCGATCTGACGAGCCTGGCGGTCAAGCTCATGCGGAATCGGGGCGGGGATCACGCTCCAGACCAGAATCTGGTTCTCATGCACATTGCCCGCGGCAGGAAAGACCTTCACCTCGCCGCTTGGGGAACGCGAGACCATCACCGAGATCTCCTGTTCGAGATCGACAGCTTTCTCAACCACGCAATCCGTCTCGCCGACTGCCAGCCAGGCATCGCGGATCGATCCGTCGGAGACCTCTTCGGGATACATGCGGGCCTGTCCACGGCCGTCGTAACCGCCGCGGGCCGCCTTGATGAAGCAGTCGCCACCCAGCTCCATCACCGCGCTGGACAACTCTTCCAGGCTGCGCACGCCGCGGAAGGGGCCGACAGGAAAGCCCATCTTTTGCAGCCAGGTCTTCTGCTCGACCTTGTCCTGGATGATGGCGAGCATCTGCGCACCGGGGCGCACCGGAGCGAAACGCGAGGCCATCGCCATGCTCTCAGGGGAGATCTGTTCAATCTCGAGCGTGACCACATCACATCCGCGAGCCAGGTTGCCGGCCTCCCAGTCATCGCGCCAGCTTGCTTCAATGACCTTGTCGACGACATAGGCTGCGGGGCAGGCGGGATCGGGATCAAGGACATGAATCTTGTAGCCGAAGGAGCGCGCGGCCATGGCCATCATGCGGCCAAGCTGGCCACCGCCGAAGATTCCGACGGTCTTACCGGGAAGAATTGCGCTCACGCCTCGTCCTCCAGAGATTCAGCCAGGACGGCGGCGGTGCGTGCGGCACGCCATGCCTTAAGCTTCTCGCGCAGCCTGTCGTCGGTGGTTGCCAGGATGGCGACAGCCAGCAGGCCGGCATTCATGGCTCCGGCCTCGCCGATGGCGAGCGTGCCGACGGGAACTCCCTTGGGCATCTGGACGATGGAGAGCAGCGAATCGGTGCCCTGCAGCATGGTTGCAGGCACGGGAACTCCAAGCACGGGAACGACCGTCTTGGCCGCCAGCATACCGGGCAGATGCGCAGCGCCGCCCGCGCCGGCGATGATGACGCGCAGGCCGCGCTGTTCGGCAGTCGCGGCGTACTCCATCAGGAGATCCGGTGTTCGATGGGCGGAGACGACGCGCGCCTCACAGGGGACGCCAAACTCCTGCAACACAGTAACGGCAGCCTTCATGACCTTGTAGTCACTCCGGCTGCCCATCACCACTCCAACCAGCGGCGAGGTGCTCATGGGCCTGATGATATCAGCGGGAGGGCGTCCCAAAGCCTTCCACAGGAACGCCTTGGGGGTTGAATGGTGGAATAGTTGAATGGTTGAATGGTGTTTTTACGCCGGGATAGCGGATAGCGGATAGACTCACCGCACTCAATCAACAATTTTGAACGTTACATGGACGCATCGCGTGGCCGCCATCGTCTCGATCAAACGGGAAAACTATTCAACCATTCAACAATTCAACCATTCAACTCTCGTCTGGCCGTCTCGGCCAGACGAGGCAAATCACTCACCGTCAGCACCCGGATCATCTCCCGCTCCATCGTCTCAACCCCAAAGCGGTAGCGCTCCGCGGCCTCGCCCTCGGTGGTCTCGTCTACCTGGCGTAGCGGCTCGACCACAGCGGTAAGTTCCAGTCCGGCGTTTTCCACGCGGTGCACACCCTCGCGCAGGGCGGTGGAGGAGAAGGCCAGCACCTTGGCGGCCTCCAGATCACCTTCGAGAGACACCGCGTGAAACATGCGGACGATGCCATTCGGTCGGTAGCCGCAGTCGATCTTCAAGGGATCTCCCGGGCGGGTGTACGAGGAGGCGGCAATACGTTTGCGCATCAGCTCCCAGACTCCCGCGCGTTCGAACTCGCTGCGCATGGCGGCAGCAATCGCCGCCCGGCCGGTGCGGCGGCGAGCTGTCGGCAGTTTGCGCGACTCAACATAGAGCTGCATCAACTGCTCCAGTTCTGCAGGCACACTCTCGGCCAGCGTCGCCCGAGCTTCCGTGATGCGAATGCTGTTCGAGAAGGTATCCTCCAGCACGGTCATCACCGGCTTGGGATCAGTGGCGCTGCTGCGCAGGCGAAGCGCAATCTCACCCTCCATCGCCTCCAGCATCGCAGTATCGGCATCCGGATCGACGCAGCGCACGCGGCTCCAGTCGCGCGTGAACCGCACTACGGCCTCCTCGGGCCGGGCAGCCTCACGCAGCAACACGCCAATGTTCACGAACTCGTCCTTCACCGCATCCGGTACATAGCGCAGCAGAAAGAACTCGCAGGGAACCCGTTCCATCACTTACCTCTTCTGACTTTTCAGCTCTCTTCTGAACCTTTCAGACCTCTTAAGAACCCTTTGCACATGCAAGACCAAATCATTCTCGCGAAGAAAGTCGTTTCTTGCATGATTTGAAATCCCGCATCATTCCTGAACCAAACTCACATCAGATAACCAGTCTCCGAGAATTGGCGCGGCACCGGAACCTTCACACCTTCGATCCAGTTCGGGAACGGCTTCCGATCTGATTCCCGAAACTGCACGATCAACTCTCGTACCCGTCCCCGCCGCGCCAGCAAGCCGGCGATCAACTCTTCCAGGGCGTCCGTATCTCCCTCGTACCACTCTGGCGGAATCTCCTCGGCAATCTTCCAGGCGACATTAGGGTCCATACTCTCGATGCGACGCAGCCATGGTTCGAAGCTCTGCCATCCGGTCACGCCTTCGTAGACGGTATTACGCAGATAAACACCTCGCAGCGGCGGATCGCGATAGACCCAGTCGCCGGCGCCAAAGCAGAAACCCTGGTCGATAAAGGTGGCGCGGTACTTGCGTTCCCGTGGCTTACGATGAAAGACCGCCTGGCGTCCGTTGATGTTGCCGGTCCATTTGTCGATGGCAAGCATACCGGCAAACTCGTCGAGGTTCCGCACCTCGCGGAGCTGCTCCTCCGGCAGATAGTCCACAACCTGGCCGGGCAGAAGGCCGCCGACGAACTGCGAGCCGAAATTCAGGCCGGCGCAACAGCGTTCCTGCCTGTTCCTGCCAAGTTCGATCCACATCTGCGGCGAGTGCTCCACCAGCCACGGCGTGACCTCGATCACCTCGCATGCGGGAACACTCAGCCCGGCGTGTGCTGCCAGGCGCGTCGCGAGGAACTCGTTGACCAGGACGCGAAGGTGCTGGGCGTTATTGCGGAACTTGACCACCCAGAGCTGGCCATCTGCTCCAAGCATGAGTTGGCTCTGGGCGCCTCCGCGCATCCGCCGTATCGCCTGCACCGCCAGAACCGCCAACCCGATCCGCTCTCCTCGTAGGTGTTCCGCCAGCATAAATGAGAGGGGTCAGGGCGTGTCATCCAACTCCTGCCGTCAGCATTGCGAGCGCAAATTGGTTCAGCCGAGGCCGACAACGAAGTATGGGCGAATTGCGCCGCAACCCGGAGGGCCGGGGCACGAGTTGGATGGCACGCCCTAACGGGTTTGCATTTCCTTTTTTGAGTTCTACACTTGACTTCTATGGATCAGAGTCTTGGAGCCCGCCGTAACGAAGACATCGCGCTGGACCTTATGAAGTTCATCGCGAACACCATACAAATTGCCAAGCCCGCCGCCGGATCTACCGGCTTCGGAGTCTCCGGAGCGCCACATAAGACAGAAGAGCAGATCACCCAGATCCTCGACCTGTACGCCCGCTGCAAAAAGGCTGTGGAAGGCTAAGGTACGTGCTTCAGGTCGCAGTCATAGGCGCCGGAGTCTTCGGCAAGAATCACATCCGTATCTATCGCGAGCTTCCCGGGGTTCACCTCGCCGCCGTGGTTGACCCGGCCGTCACCCTGGAAGACACCCCCGTCTTTTCCACTGTGGACGAGCTGCTGGCCAGCGGCATTCCCATCGATTGTGCTTCGGTCTGTGTTCCCACAGTGGCGCATGCACGCGTAGCATCGCAGCTTCTGCGCGCCGGCATCGACTGTCTGATTGAAAAGCCCTTTGCCGCATCGCTGGCGGAGGCGGACCAGGTACTGGAGCTCGCCGAGCAGCATGGGCGCATCGTGCAGATCGGCCATCTGGAGCGGTTCAACCCAGCAGTGACGGCGACGATGCCGATCCTCACCAAGCCGATGTTCTTCGAGTCGCATCGCCTCAGCGTCTTTACTCCGCGGTCGCTGGACGTGGACGTGGTGCTGGACCTGATGATCCACGATCTCGACATCGTTCTAACGATGGTGAATGCGCCGGTGACAGAGGTGCGTGCCGTGGGCCTGCCGGTGCTGTCGCCGAAGGTCGATATCGCCAATGTCCGACTGGAGTTTGCCACCGGCTGTGTCGCGAACTTTACCGCCAGCCGCGTCTCGACGGAGCGCGTGCGCAAGCTGCGCTACTTCCAGCCGCGCCAGTATGTCTCGCTCGACTTCGCCCGGCAGGACCTGCTGGTGATCGATGTCGCGGACCCGGCGGCCGCCATCGCCGCGTTTAGCCAGGGTTCGGGGTTGCAGCACCCTTCCGCGGGGCTTTCACTGCGCAAGCTGCCGGTCGAGAACGGCGAGCCGCTGAAGCTGGAGATCGAATCGTTCCTGATATCGGTGCAGACACGGCAGCAGCCGCGCGTGACCGGGCAACAGGGACGCGCTGCACTGGAGCTTGCCCTGGAGATCAACCAGATGATCGCCCAGCACGCTATGCGTGCCGGACTTTTGTAAGGGTTTGGAGATCCTGCAAAGGTGAAGCAGGTCCTTCGCCTATGGCTCAGGATGACAATCGAAAATTTATGGTTTGTCATCCTGAGTGAAGGCGCAGCCGAAGCGAAGGACCCGCTTTTCTTTGCAGGATGTTATGGTGTATCACCACGCCTTAGACCGCAGATTGCATGCCGAAAGAAGAGCATCACTACTACGTCTATATCCTCGCGAATCGGTCTCGAACGCTTTATACCGGGGTCACCAATCAATTGGTCCGCCGTATTGAAGCGCATCGTGATGGCTCTGGAAGCGCGTTCACGAACCGGTATAGCATCCACCGGTTGGTCTATTTTGAGCACTTCACCGATATCCGGATGGCGATCCGCCGCGAGAAACAGATCAAGGGATGGCTACGAGTAAAAAAGGCCACCCTGATCGAGCAAAAGAACCCAACCTGGGAGGATTTGTATCCCACATTGTTCGTGCGGCTCCCTGTTCCGCAATATCAGGAGCCTGGGGTGAAGAAGAGTTCTGAAGGGTAAAAATGGAGATCCTGCAAAGGTGAAGCGGGTCCTTCGCTTCGGCTACGCCTACACTCAGGATGACAAGCGATAGAATTATCGGTTGTCATGGTCGCCACCAAACATATGAATTGTCATCCTGAGCCGTAGGCGAAGGACCTGCTGTTCTACCGCCTTAGCCTACGGCAGCTGCCGGACCTGGGTCCCCTGCGGAATCGTCAGCTCGAACTGATCGTTCTCCATCTCCTGATTGGGGGAAACTTTCGTGAGCGTCATCGCGATCTTGAGCTCGTCGAGCGGGCGTTCGATCGTGATCCGCGTCGGGAAATCGATATCCCCAAACTTCTGATAGCCCTCGTAGGTAGCGCGGGTAACGACCCGGCCTTCGCCGTCGTAGATATCCTGGGCATAGGGCAGCAGTGTGCTGCGCCCGATGTGGATCACGCGGTGAGTTGCGAGCTCCACGCCGCCGTTCTTCTGGGTGAAGAGGCTGACGTCGTAGTCCGGCTCCGAGACCATCTCTTTCTTTTTGGGGTCGGGCTGAATCATCCGCTCGTCAGAAGTGATGGCGACCAACTCTCCCGGCTGCACACCCTTGATCAGCAATGAGTCATAGAAGACTGCTGGGCGAAGGTTCTCGAGCGGATTTTTAGACGGCGTCGTTGCCACCTGATTGGTGCCGGTAATGGCGCGATTTTGCGGAGGGATTCGCATCTTGAAGGTTTTGCCGTCCGTAACCATGTCAAGAGCGGTTGTATGAAGCAGGGGCAACAGCAGAAGCACCCGCAGATCCTCCGGCTTGCGCAGCAGGATATAGCCGCTGAAGGTCGTATAGACCGTTACCTTGCCCTGCTTGCTGCCACCGGTGCTGGCCACGATGTCCACCGACGCGTTCATCGTCTTAATGGCGTCGAACCGTCCCTGGATCTGGTGGATCAGCTCATCCAGCGTGGCGGATTTGACGTTGGCGATCGGTGGGGCCTTTTGGACGCGGTAGGTATGCCGGAAACACCCGCTGGTCAACAACACCGCTCCCAGCAATACTCCAGCTCGCCACCGTACTCTCGTCATCCTGCCCAACCTGCCAAGTATATCGGGTCGCAGTTTGGCGCCCGAACGCATGTTCTTGAATTTACGCAGACTTCTCTTGGATGTTCCATCCACGGTCAAGGGTGCGCAGATTCGTTATTTCTGTCGTTTCCTGCCGGAAGCGTTGCCAGGCGCGGCGTGTTTTGGCGACTTGCTTTCATGCTTCGACGAAGCAGGCGCCCCCGGAGCTTCACCGCTGGCGCGGCGATAGGCCTGCACCTGCTCGGCGTGCTCCTTCAGGTCGGCGGAGAAGACGCTGTGCCCGGCCGCATCTGAAACAAAATAAAGGTAGTCCGTCTCGGCTGGATGCATTGCAGCCTTCAGCGCCGCAACGCCCGGGCTGGCAATCGGTCCCGGTGGCAGACCGGTATGCCGGTAGGTGTTGTAGGGGGAGTCGTAATCCAGGTCAGAACGGTAGATCGTGCCCCGCCACCGGTTGTCGAGCAGAGCGGCATAGATCACCGTGGGGTCGGTGGCCAGGGGTATCCCTTTCGCCAGCCGGTTGACGAAGACCCCGGCGACCAGGGGACGTTCGGTATCGACATTCACCTCTTTTTCGACCAGGGAGGCCATGGTGACGGTGCGGGCGACATCGGTGGTCAGTCCCAGGGCGGTGGCTTCACGACGGAAGCGCTTCACCATCGCAGCCTGCATCTGTTCCGGTGTTGCATGGCGAGAGAACTTGTAGGTCTCAGGGAAGAGGTACCCCTCCAGCGACTTCGCATCGGGGGAAAGGTCGCTGATCAGGGCGGTGTTCGCTCGGGCGGCAGCCAGGAACGCATCGGCCGTGCCCAGGCCGGCGTGCTGCACCGCAGTTGCGATATCGAAGAGGTTGTAACCCTCCGGAATAGTAACGGAGACCGTGTAGACATCACCGCGGGCCATACGGTCATAGACCTCGCGGACGGTTGCCGGATGGTCGAAGCGATATTCGCCGGCTTTCAGCGTACCGTGCTGATAGGTGTGCCAGGCCTCAAAGGCATAACGGCTGCGAACTACTCCGGCGCGTTCCAGGGAGCCCGCAATGCCGCGAACGCCGGTGCCGGCGGGGATATCGACGAAGTCGGTGGACGGGCCGAAGGGCGTCAGCAGGACATACGCTCCCGCTGCCGCGATCAACAACAAAATAAGGATCAGGACTCCGAGTACCTTCACGCCGCTCCTTCTACTTCTAAAGGGTTTGATTCAAGACCGCAGGCAGGCGTTCCCTGCCTGATGCTCCCTATCCTGGAATGTCCAGTAAAAGATCCATGGCCACATCACGGAATAATCAGGAACTGCTCCAGTTTGCCGTCGGTGGTGGTGAACGTGGACAGCCTGACCTCTTTGCCTCCGGCAAAGGTCACCGCGAAAATACGCAGAGTCATGCCTCCTCGCAGGCTTTCGTCCTGCTTGACGACAGACTTCACCTCACCCAGGGGGCCGAGGCTGGAGGAAAAGTCATCCAGTGCCTCCTGATTGAAATAAAAGTTGGCGTTGCCGGTAAAGAGTGAGCGGTCGATCTTGCCCTGCTGCAGGCCGGCAAGGATGGTCTTCACCTGGGTTTCAGGGCCGGCGGCAGCGTTCGGTCCTGGCGGCAGCAAGGCGCCGGCGATGCCGCGCGCAATCGCACCGGCGGCGGAACTGGCCTCCTGGTTGGTAAGGACGGCAATGGCGATCTTCTCATTCGGGAAAACGCTGTTGGAGGCAACGAAGCCGCCGACCTCGCCGGTGTGCGAGACGACGTGATGTCCGTTGCGATCGCCGACGGCGATTCCCAGGCCATAGTGGGTGTCGGTGCCGTCCTTCAGCTTGAAGCTGGTGGTCAGTTCACGATAGCTCTCCGGCTTGAGCAGCGTCTGGTTCATCACGCTGATATCCCAGGTCAGCAGGTCTTCTACCGGCATCGCCAGGTCGCCATCGGCGAAGTACCAGCCGGGAGCTTCCAGAGTAGCCTTGCGCAGTGGACCAAGTGCATTGCGGAAGTAGCCGGCAACCCGTAACTGAGCCTGATCGGTATTGAGATCGAGCACATGCTGCATATGCAGCGGTTCCAGGATGCGCTGACGGCGGAAGTCGGCGAACTTCATCCCGCTCGCTTTTTCCACGATCAGACCCGCGAGAACGAAGTTGGTGTTCGAGTACTGCCACTTCGTTCCCGGCTCGAAATCCAGCGGCTTCCCGGCCCAGGTCTGGACCAGCTTGAGCGGATCACCGGGCTTGGTCCATTCGGGAATGGTGTAATCCTGCGGAGCGTAGTCGGAGTAACCGGAGGTATGCGTCAGCAGGTTGCGCAGGGTGATGTCCTTCGCGCGAGTCAGCTCCGGAAACCACTTCGCCACCGGATCGTCGAGCTTGAGCTTGCCTTCCTCCTGCAGCAGCAGGATGCATGCCGCGGTGAACTGCTTACTGATAGAGCCAATGGCATAAGCCATCTCCGGCATGGCATCAGCGTTGATGTCGAGGCGCGATTTTCCGAAGGCAGTCGTGTAGACGATCGCACCGTCTTTCACAATGCCGATCGAGGCCGAGGGGACGCCGGTATCCTTCAGCACCTTCTGCGTGGTCTCGTCGATCTTCTGCTTAAGCTCCGGTGAGATCTCCTGTGCAGGCAAAGCCGCGCAGAGGGTCCACAGCGCCGCCGCGGCGAGAGTTCCGTAGGTTCTTGTCTGTATCGGCATCGGTTTTTCCATTAGACGCTGGATACGGTTGGCTTGTCTTTCGAGCCAAAGCGAAAGACAGAGATGACCTTGCTCATCACCCACTTGGGCAACGCAGAGGCTGCCATGTAGTTCCGCAGCTCCTCATAGCGGACTGCGCCCATGCTGTAGCCGATAAGAAGCCGCAGAAGGTCTTTATCGCGCTCGGCGGCGCGCACGATCTGGTCAATTCGGCCGGAGTCGTTGAACAGACGGCGCTGAATATCGACCGCATGTTCGAGTTCGCCGCCGACCTCCGCCTTCCATGCGCGTTCGTAGCTCTTCAACTGCGCTTCGGAGAAGTCATCGGCTTGAATGGCGGCGATCGCCGCTTCGGCAGCCAGAGCTCCCGAGGTCATCGCGTAGAAGATCCCTTCGGCGGTGAAGGCATTGACGAATCCGCCGGCGTCGCCTGCCAGAAGAACGCGGTGCGTATAGGTCTTCGCCAGCGGACCGCCGACAGGAATCGGGAATGCCTTATAGCCGTCCTTCTGTGTCTCGCCGGTGACGAAGCCCTTCTGCTTCATCTCTTCCACCCAGGCGGCATGATGCTCTTTGCCTTTGCCGCGCAGCTCTTCCAGGTAGTAATCGAGCTTGCACCCGAACCCGAGGTTACAGTGGTCGGTTTTGGGGAAGATGTAGCCGTAGCCGAAGGTCTTGGTCAGCGTGAGGAAAAGCGAAACCGTATCAGGCCGCGCTGCCTGCAGTCGGGTGACGGGCGTCTCCTCCATCATGTCGACAGCGTATTCGGAACGGATGTCTCCGACACGCAGGCCACTGTGGCGTGCGATGACCGAGTTAGCCGAGTCGCAGCCCAGAACCATCTTTGCGCGGAAGATGCGGCCATCCGTGGCTTCGAGCTCAATACCTTCCGCGAAAACGCGTAATGCCCGGACCGTGACGCCCAGCTCCACCGGCGCCACTGCCTGGGCGCGCCGGAAGAGAGCAGCGTCGAACTCCCAGCGGCGTATCAGGTACATGATGGGATCGGCTTGTTCCCAGGTCACGCCGGTGCCGTCGGGCGACTCCAGGTAGACACGACGGATAGGATTGGTGCCGATCTCGGAGAGGACGTCTCTGACATACGGAAAGCGTGTCAGCATGCGAGCAGAGAGGCCGCCTCCGCAGGGCTTTTCACGGGGGAAGGTGTCGGCTTTTTCCAACACGAGCACACGCACGCCGGCCTCGCCAAGGCATTTGGCAGCTGTGGACCCGGACGGACCGGCGCCCACCACAATCACATCAATGTCGTTCATAGATTTCGCTCCCAGATTACTAGGGCCGCCCTATCGTACCGCAGAGCTTTGTTTGTTCTCGATGCCGTGTACCATTGCGCCGAGGTCGATCGCGCATGAACCCCTTGACATTGAGTGTTTTGAAACGAATCGAAGCGGAAGGGGCAGAGAACGACAATCGCGAGTCAGAGCACGCCCGGAAGTGGCTCAATCTCGAACCTGAGACGGGGTCCCTCCTTTCGCTCCTTCTCAAACTCTCTCGCGTGCACAATGTCCTGGAGATCGGCACATCCACCGGCTACAGCACGATCTGTATCGCGTCCGTGCTCCAGGAACACGGTGGACGGGTGACGACGATTGAGCGTGATTCCGTCAAGCAGGCGAAGGCAAAGACAAATATTGCCGAAGCAGGTTTGTCAGATCATGTGGATTGGAAGCTGGGCGAGGCGACCGAGATCGTCGCAGCTCTGTCCGGCCCATACGACTGTGTGTTCTTCGACGCCGACCGTATCAGTGCTCCCGCTCAACTCGATCTGCTGTTGCCGAAGTTGTCTCGCCCCGCCCTGTTGCTCGCCGATAATGCGCTCTCCCATCCAGATCAAATTCGGGACTATCTCCGGCGTGTCGACGAGTTACCCGGCGTTGCCCATACTGTCATACCCATCGGAAAAGGATTGAGCGTCGCCTATCTTCCCTAAAAGGGATTGAGACCCGGATTGCTTCGATGGAAGGGCAAGATCGAGCTATCGGCGTAAGGTAAGCTTTTCGGGTACGGCATAGCAGGACCAGCCTGCTGAGCGCATGTGCTGATGCTGAATGCCCAACTCATTCCGGATACAGTTGCCCTGGTAACGCTGATCGCGCTGCTGGAGGTCTTTCGACGTCGTCACCCCCAGGAACGGGTGCGGCTGTGGCTGATCGGCATGCTCTGGATCTTCGTGGAATGCCTGGCGCGGATGTTTTACGAGCACCACGCTCCTTATCACCGGTTCCTCCACGTCGTTGCGCTGGACTCCTATGTGATCGCCGGAACGATCTTTGTCTACAGCGCGCACCGGAACGCAATTCCCTGGATCACCCGGTTTGTGGTGCACGCGGTCAACGTACTTCCCATTGTGGTTATCACTACGATGTACGGTGCGGAATATCGCGACAGCCTGGTTCCTTACTACGCATGTTGTGCTTTTGCGCTGGTCACCGGTGCACTGATGGCGACCATCTTTCGCAGCAGCCTGTCCAGCCGCCTGGGAACCTATCTCGTCTTCCGCATTCTCATCTGGGGACCGGCGATCGGCTTTCTGTATACGCACCAGGTCCGTTCCGCCGTGTACTGGCTGCTGGCGACTCTGTTTCTTGCCGCCGCTATCAGCATGCACCAGTCTCTGGAGCGCGGCGGCGCCGGCAAACTCGCCATCGTGGCGGGATTCACTCTCTGGGCCCTCTGTTTCGGCACGCATCCCTTCGTGAGTGACCACGGGTTCTGGGGACCTATCATGAGCCGGTTCTGGGACCTGCAGAAGTTCATCATCATGGTCGGCATGCTGATGGTCCTGCTCGATGAACAGATCGCCCACAGTCATTCGTTGGCGTTGCATGACGACCTGACCGGTCTGCCCAATCGCCGTCTGCTGGAAGACAGACTGGCCCAGGCGATGGCCCGGGCGGAGAGAAACGGAAGCAGTGCGGCGGTCATCATGCTGGATCTCAATGGCTTCAAACGGGTGAACGATACTCTCGGCCACGCCGCCGGCGACCAGATCCTGTGTCAGTTTGTGGAGGAGCTGAAGAAGGCGGTACGGGCTGCCGATACACTGGCGCGGTATGGCGGCGACGAATTCGTGGTGGTCGTCGGGGATATCGTCCGGGGCCAGCCCATGGACCGGTTAGTGGATGCGATGCGGCGAGCCGGAGCCAGAGACTATGAGGTGCAGGGACATACGTTTCACGTTGAAGCCGCGGTCGGTGCAGCGGTCTTTCCTCAGGACGCCTTTACGGTTGCGGAACTTCTGCGGTTCGCTGATGACCGCATGTATCGCGACAAGCCGCGGCGGCCGACCTCAGGCAGCATAAGCTCCCGCGACCTGGGCATTTCCATCGTGAAGTAGCAAGGCCGATCTCCAGGCGGCCGTCCAACGCTCCTTGCCCCAGCGTGACGAGCGTTCACCTTTCGCTAGAGAGGGGCACAGGCTCAAAGCGCTGAAGGCGCACCCCATACCAGCCTGGGGCAACGCCCCAGGTCTCAGGCCCAAACGCGAAAAGGGCTGAAGGCCCGCTCCATAATTCCGGCACTGAATCTAAACGTCCAACAAAGGGCGGGATATTCGATCGCTCGAACTCCTACGGCTCCAATCTCAAACCGCTACAACGTCATATCGGCGGCGCCATTGCTGGTACGGAGCGCCGCTTCAATCTGCGCATTAACGTTGGCCTGGGCGACTTCGGCGGTGACACGGATACCATTCATAATCGCGCGCTCATTGGAGCTGCCGTGGCCGATGGCGCACACGCCACGCACGCCCAGAAGCGGAGCTCCGCCGTACTCGGAATAATCGAGTTTGTGTCTGAAGTTGTTGAAGGCCTTGCGGGAGAGCAGCGCCCCGACCTGTGAGGTCACGGTCGACTTCAAAGAGTTCTTAAGCGAGGACGTGACCAACTTAACTAACCCCTCGCTGGTTTTGAGGGCGACATTGCCGGTAAAGCCGTCGCAGACCACGACGTCGGCGCGGCCGTTGTAGAGATCGCGGCCTTCCACGTTGCCGATGAAGTTCGGCCCCAGTAGATCGCGCAGCAGCGGCAGGGTCTCCCGGGTGAGCGCATTGCCCTTGGAGTCCTCCTCGCCGATCGACAGCAGGCCGACGGAAGTATCTCTGGTCTTCAGCACCTGCTCGCTGTAGACCTTGCCCATGATGGCGAAGTCCAGCAGGTTTTTCGGCTCCGAATCGACATTCGCGCCCACATCCAGCAGCAGGCACGGGAGTCCGGTCTGGGTCGGCAGAATCGTCGCCAGTGCCGGACGGTCCACACCTTCCAGGCTGCCCAGCACCATCTTGGCCGTGGCCATGGCGGCGCCCGTGTTGCCGGCGGTAAAGAAGCCGGCGGCGCGTCCCTCACGGACCATCTTCAGGCCGACACGCATGGAGGAGTCGCGCTTGGAGCGGACGGCCTGCGCCGCCTTATCCTCCATGCTGATCCATTCGCTGGCGTGAACGATCTCGATCGGTAGCCGTTCGCCGCGCAGATGCTGGTGGAGCGCAGGGCGCAAAACGTCCTGGGGTCCAACGAGGTGGACCCTGACCGGCAGATGACGGCAGGCAAGGATGGCCCCACGAAGCTCGGGCTCGGGGGCCTTATCAGAGCCCATCGCGTCCAGAACGATATCAATCAGCATTCAGCGCCAGGGGTCTCTTTCAGATGTCAGAAGTTAGGCTTCGCTCTTCACGGCGAGAACTTCGCGGCCCTTGTAGGTGCCGCACTTGGGGCACGCACGGTGGGGCAGCTTGCGCTCGTGGCAGTTCGGGCACTCGGAAACGCCCGTGGGAACGAGGAAGTCGTGGCTGCGGCGCTTCGCTGTGCGCTGCTTGGAGTGACGCCGTTTCGGATTCGGCATGGCAGTGTTCCTTTCACATCACCGCAGTGGCGCGCTCATCAGTACTCCGCGCGCTTCTACGGCACAATCCTTGAGATTTTCAAGATTTCAACCGGCTGGCCAGATCTGCGAGAGCGTTCCACCGCGGATCGACCGTACGGTCCTCGCAGTCGCAGCTTCCCTGATTCAGATTCTGTCCGCAACTCGGGCAAAGTCCTTTGCAGTCTTCGCGACAGAGCGTCCGTCCGGGCAGGGAGAGCAACACCTGTTCCCGCACGACGTCCTCCAGCACGAGGCCGCTCTCTTCATAATACCCGATTTCGGTCTCCGCCTCCGAAATGGATCGTTCTCCCTGCTCGCCATCCACCCCCGAGGGGCGGAACAGCAGGTCGAACTCGCCTTCAATGTGCTGCGGAACCGGGTCCACACACCGGGCACAGAGCACCTCGAAGTCACCGGAGTATTTGGCCCGCAGGCGGATATCCTGCACAATCTCGCGGGGCCCACGATGCTCCGCCAGCAGCTCAGCCCGGCCATTCACGGACAGACCGCCGATCTGGCGGACATCCGGAGCATAGTCCAGCGCGGGAAGCCTCTCGTCCAGCTCCAGTGGCTCTTTTTCCAGTAACAGCGGCGTAATGAGCACCAGCGTTTCTCCCTGTTCCATTATCTACCTAGTTGCTGGTTGCTAGTTGCTGGTTCCTAGTGACTGACAGCCCAGGCAAGCGCGACCTCCCTGTACTCATCGGTGATGTTTCGGAACTAGCAACCAGCAACTAGGAACTAGCAACTGGAAGTATGATTCCTTCACAATGCACCGCTACTTTGCCCTCCCTCTCGCCCTGAGCCTGACGGCGTTCGCTGCTGACAAGCCCTCCACGGCCAAGTCGGCGCAGCCCGCAGCCGAGACGCTCGACCTGGCCACCATCGCCCGTATCCGCGAGGAAGGCATCAGCCGGTCCCACGTGATGGAGTACGCGGCGGCGCTCTTCGACCTCTCCGGTCCGCGCCTGACCTTTTCGCCGGACTACCAGAAGGCCGCCGACTGGTCCGTCGAGCAGTTCAAGCACATGGGGCTCGTGAACGCGCATACCGAGAGCTTTGGCGAGACCGGTATGGGATGGCGCCAGATCGGCACCTCGGTGCTGATGACCCAGCCGGGAACCGCCACCATGCTCGCCCAGGCGGATCCATGGTCACCCGCGACCAAAGGCGAGATCACGGCCGAGGTGATTGCCGTACCCACATTGCACACACCGGCTGACCTCGATAAATGGAAGGGCAAGCTGGCCGGGAAGGTGGTTCTCTACGGAGATGCCCCGAAGACCTCACCCAATCCGCCGGCGCCGATCGAGAGCTACGATGCCGCCAAGCTGCAGCACTTGTCCGAATTCCCGTTGAACGGCGACCAGGGCGAGACGGATGTGCTTCCCACCGATCCCGACTACTGGTCCAAACGCTTTACGACCTTCAAAGAGGACCTCGCGAAGTTCTTTGCCAATGAGCATGCCGTCGCTGCCCTGATTCCCGGCGGAAGCAACGGAGCGCTGCATGACGACACCAGTACTGCGGGCTTTGGCTGGTTTGTCTTCAAGCCGGAACACCGGCAGATGATTCCCGGCGCAGTGATCAATACGGAATCGTTCCTGCGCATCTTTCGCTTGCTCGAAC
Organism: Terriglobus albidus; assembly: GCF_025685425.1. Classification (GTDB taxonomy): domain Bacteria; phylum Acidobacteriota; class Terriglobia; order Terriglobales; family Acidobacteriaceae; genus Terriglobus; species Terriglobus albidus. Next base: position 179,984 of record NZ_JAGTAS010000051.1, on the reverse strand, counting down.
ACAAGGTTCCCGTGAGCGTGCGCATCAACATCCAGACGGAGTTCACAGGCGACAAAGTGGACGGTCTGAACGTCATCGCCGACCTTCCCGGCGACGATCCCGCGGTAAAGGACCAGATCGTAATGGCAGGCGGGCATCTCGATAGCTGGATCGCCGGCACCGGCGCCACCGATGATGGCGCGGGTGTAGTGGTGGCGATGGAGGCGCTGCGCATTTTGAAGGCGCTCGATCTCAAGCCGCGGCGAACCATCCGTGTCGCCCTGTGGGGCGGTGAGGAACAGGGTATCTATGGCTCGCGCGGTTACGTCGTGAACCATCTGGCAAGCGTGAAGTATCCGGAGGGAGAGAAGTACAAGAACCTTCCTCCGTTCGTCATGCTGCCGAGCAGTGTCACTCCAAAGGCCGATTACGCGAACTTCGATGCCTACTTCAACATGGACAACGGCACCGGCAAGTTCCTCGGCATTTTTGCCGAAGGCAACAGTGAAGCCGCGAACATCTTCCGCCAATGGATGGAGCCGGTAAAAGACCTTGGCTTTACCACCATCTCAGAGCGCGCGACCGGCGCGACCGATCACGTGAGCTTCGACCAGGCCGGCCTGCCGGGTTTCCAATTCATTCAGGATCCTCGCGACTACGAGACCCGCACCCATCACACCGCACTCGACACCTACGAGCGTCTCTCAGAACCAGACCTGCGCCAGGCAGCAACCATCATGGCGATCTTCCTATGGAACGCAGCCCAGCGGGACGCCATGATGCCGAGGAAGACAGTGAACCTCAGTGTGCCGAAGCCGCTCGAAGGGTTGTATCCAACCGCGAAGTAAGCGGCTGGTTTGTTGAATGGTTGAATCGTTGAATAGTTGAATGGTCTCGTTGCCCCAGTCCTATTGGCTGAGGCTGGCATTGGTGTCCTAACAGGCACGGCCCTCAGCGGCTGAAGCCGCGTTTTTCCCGGATGTTTTTCCGGCACGGCTGAAAGCCGTGCCCTTAAGCAAACGGTTCGCGCGTGGCGCGAATGTCTCATTCTTCGCTTTACGAAGAATGAGAAGCAGAAGCAGGTCCTTCGCTTTGTCACCCCAGCGAACAAAGTTCGCCGGGGACCCCGGCTCGCTCAGGATGACAGGTCAAAAGTTCCTCTCACCCAAGCCTCAACCAGCAACTAGCAACCAGCAACTAGTCTCACCCACCCGTACGTCTTCAACTTTCAACTTTGAAACTCTTCAACTTACTTCACGACGTCGTGTGATCCACCACGATCTTCCATCCCGCATCCGTCTTCTCCATCACCAGCGAAAAGACACCTTCCGCATTCCCACCATCCTGCTTCTTCCGCTCCAGATGGAACCTGCCCAGCACCACCGCAAAGTTCTCATCAAGCTGTTTCACATCGAAATCACTGAAGCTCAGCGTCCCCATCGCGGCCTTCGTCGGATAGCTCCTGCGGTAGTTATCCGCCAGCTCCGCAAATCCCTTATGCACGCCACGGCTGACGAAGATCGTCTCCGGCGAGTCTTTGTAGCCGGTCAGAAATCCATCAATATCCCCTGCGTTCCAGGACCGTTCCTGCGCGAGCAGCACCTTGATGCAGTCCAATGTCTGCTGGGGTACGGTTCCCAACTGGGCAGGTGCAAGGGTGGCAGAGGCAAAGATCAGGGCGAGCAAAATACGGCGCATGACTAGAATGTATCTATGCCCCACGCGCAGGCCAATACGAAAGTGGTGCACGCCGTTTGTTCGCATGACTGCCCGGACTCCTGTGGTGTCCTGGTGACGGTCGACACGCTGACCGGACGCGCTGTCAAGATGCAGGGCGATCCCTCGCATCCGGTGACCCGCGGCTTTCTCTGCGGCAAGGTCGCCAAGTATCTCGACCGTGTTTATTCGCCGGATCGCCTGCTCTATCCCATGCGCCGCCGCGCGGACGTTCCCAAAGGTCCGCTGGAGAAGGGCAACGAAGCTGCGGTCTTCGAGCGCATCTCCTGGGATGAGGCGCTGGATCTCGTGGCTGGGCGCCTGAAGACCATCACGGAGACGTACGGGCCGGAGGCAGTACTGCCCTATTCCTATGCGGGCACTATCGGCCAGTTGGGCTATGGCTCCATGGACCGCCGCTTCTTTCATCGTCTGGGAGCCTCGCAGCTCGATCGCACCATCTGCGCCAGCGCCGGCGGCGCCGCAATGATTAGCGTCTACGGCGTAAAGCTCGGTGTTGAGCCGCAGGACTTCGCCCATGCACGCTACATCATCGCCTGGGGTGCGAACATTCACGGCAACAACATCCATCTGTGGCCCTTCATCGAACAGGCGCGCCGCAATGGAGCAAAACTGATCGTCATCGATCCGTATAAGACCCGCACCGCGGCTCTGGCGGACTGGCACATCGCCATCCATCCGGGAACGGATACCGCGCTGGCGCTCGGCATGATGCATGTCATTGTGCGCGACGGCCTCGAGAACAAGGAGTACATCGCCCGCTGCACGCACGGCTTCGATGACCTCAAGCGCCATGTGCTGCAACCGGAATACGCTCCGGCACAGGTGGAGAAGGTTACAGGTGTAGCCGCCGCCGATATCGAGCGCCTGGCGCGGGAGTATGCGCGTGCGGTGCCCTCGGCGATTCGGTTGAACTATGGTATCCAGCGCAGCGAGAACGGCGGCGCCGGCGCTCGCGCGGTGCTGATGTTGCCCCTTCTGACCGGAGCGTGGATGCATCGCGGCGGCGGGGTACAGCTTTCGACCTCAGGCTCATTCCCCTTCAATTCGGCGCGCCTGCAGATGCCGGAGCTGATGCTGGCCAGTCCGCTGAAGCGTGAGGCGCGCGTGGTGAATATGTCCCAGCTCGGTCAGGCGCTGACAGAGCTGAACGATCCCCCCGTGAAGGCGATGTTTGTCTACAACAGCAATCCCGCGGCGGTAGCTCCGAATCAGAACGCGGTGCTGCGCGGCATGGCTCGCGAAGACCTCTTCACCGTGGTGCATGAGCAGTTCTTCACCGACACGGCCGATTACGCAGATGTCCTGCTGCCCGCACCGACCTTCCTGGAAGTGAAAGACACGCAGGGTGCCTACGGGCATCTCTTCGCACAGCTTTCCACACCAGCCATCGCACCGCTGGGCGAGGCGAAGTCGAATGTATGGCTCTTCGGTCAGCTGGGCCAGCGCATGGGATTTCCAGAGGTCTGCTTCCACGACACCGAAGATGACCTGATCGCGCAGGCGTACGAGACCTCGCATCCTTGGTTTGCCGGAATTACGCCGGAGCGCCTGGAGAAGGAGGGCCATGTCCGGCTGAATCTGCCGGAAGGTCATCCATTTTCTTCGCCGGAGTGGTTCCGTACGCCATCAGGAAAAGGCGAGTTTTCTTCCGCGGCGATCGCCGAGGCGGGAAGCGATGCCCTTCCAACCTTCCACGCTCCCAGCGAGTCACGGCTAAGTCCGCAGGCCGCGATCTATCCGCTGGAGTTTCTGCCGCGTAAGGCCGACAACTACATGAACTCCACCTTTGCCAACCTGGAGAGCCACCAGAAGCTGGAGTCCGGACGAATCGGCGTGCTGGAGATGCATCGCACCGACGCCGCCCAGCGCGGCATCGCCAGCGGTGATATGGTGGAAATCTTTAACGATCGCGGACGGATGCAGCTTACCGCTCACGTCGACGGCACGGTGCCGGAGGGCGTGGTGGCCGCGCGTCTCTCCTGGAATAAGACACATGCGGAGGGTCAGGGCATCAATCTGCTGACCAGCGAACGCCTCACCGATATCGGCGGGGGCCCGACTTTTTATTCCACATTGGTTGAAGTTCGCAAATCCTGCGTCTAACGACAGGTGAAGCGATTCCTTCGTGAGACCGGCGCCTGGCTTCTGATCCTTATCGGAGTGGTAGGCTGTGTCCTGCCCGTAATCCCTGGAATTCCTCTCCTGATCGCCGGTCTGGCTGTCTTAGCAGTAGACCGCCTCTGGGCGGCACGGCTTCTGGAACGCGTGAAGGAAAAGTGGGGGAAGGCAAAGAGCAAGGTAAGGATGCCGCAAAAGGTTGAATAGTTGAATGGTGAAACGCACCCCAGTCGCTCATTGGCGGAACAATTCAACAATTCAACCATTCAACCATTCAACCCCTCCTTTACCAGTTCCACCGCTTCCTCCCTCACCTCATCTCCAAAACCACTCAACCAATGAACATCCTGATCGCGGCGGAACCAGGTGAGCTGGCGCTTCGCGTAGTTGCGGTGGCCCTGTTGTGCGGCAGCGATGGCCTCTTCGCGAGTCATGGAGCCTTGTAGCAGGGCAAGCGCCTGGGCGTAGCCCAATGAGGTCAAGGGCCGGACGTCGGCGCCATATTCCTGCGCAAGCATTGCGGTTTCTTCTACGAGGCCGTGTTCGAACATAGCGGCGGCGCGGCGGTTGATGCGGTCGTAAAGCAGCGTGCGGTCAGGATTCAGACCGAGGCGCACAATGCGGTACCCGGTGAGCGGGTCGCGGCCCTGCTGCTGCCAGGCCTCGGTCATCGGCGTCCTTGCGGCGAGACAGACCTCGATGGCGCGAATCAGCTTCGGAGTGTCATTCGCGTGGATGCTCTCCGATGCCTTGCGATCCAGACGCATGAGCAGGCGATGCAGATACTCGCTGCCACGAGCGGCAGCACGCTGACGCAGCCGCTCCCGCAGTTCCTCGTCGCGCTGCGGGCCTGCAAAGAGGCCATCGGTAAGCGCCCGCAGATACAGGCCGGTGCCTCCGCTGACAATCGGCAGGTGGCCGCGTGCGGTAATCTCGGCAATCGCAGCACGTGCCTCACGGCTGTAGTCGCCTGCGGTGCAGGGCTCATCGGGGTTACGGATGTCGATCAGATGATGAGGAACGGCGGCACGCTCCTCCAGCGATGGCTTCGCTGATCCGACATCCATGCCGCGATAGACCGATACCGAATCACAGCTCACGATCTCGCCGCCGAAGCGTTGCGCGAGGTGAATACCGAGAGCGGTTTTGCCGCTTGCCGTCGGACCGACGAGCACGACCAACAGAGGCTCTACCATGCCTTCCACCATCCGGCCCCCAGCGTGTGATGGTGATGCGCACGCCACAGAGCCACGGCGATCACCAAAAGAGCCAGCAGAAGAAGACCGCGCGCGATAGAGGTTAACGCATCAGGCTTCATTGCACGGGCATGTTGTAGAAGAAGCCGCAGCGCAGCTCAAGGTAGGGACCTTTGAACTCCTTGGGTAACGGCGGAAACTGTCCTTCGGCGGTGATGGCGCCCCATGCGGCTTTGTCGAGCGCGACATCGCCGGACTTGGTCTCCAGCAGAATGTTGCCGATGCGGCCGTCAGGAAGAATTACGAAGCGAATACCAGTGACGCCTTGTTTCAGGATCGGCGCACGGACCGACTCAGGAATCAGTGGATCCCAGTTACGCTGGATGTCGTTCCGCAGGCGGCGCATGTACGGGCCGAAGTCCACGCCCATGGTGTCGGAGAGAATCTCAGCGCCAGCCTGCAGGCCCGGATGTTGCGGGTTCGCGTTCTGCCCATAATTGCCGCCGCCACCGCCACTCCGGGCCGCCTGTGCGGCCTGCTGCACGAGATTGCCGAATCCGGTAGCTGCGCGATTGGTATTGAAATTAGGCTTAGGCGCATCCAGAGCCGCCTGCTGCTGTGGCGGAGGCTGATGCTGGGGCAACGGCGTAGAAGGAAGTGGCTGCTGCTGTGCCTGTTGCGGCGCCGGCTGCTGTGGAGCCGGAGCAGGTGCAGGGGCTGCCTGCTGCGGAGCAGGCTGGGGCGCGGGAGGCGCCTGTACCGGAGCCGGCGGCGCAGAGCGCTGCATGGCCTGCAACTGCTGCAAGGTCTTCTTATCGAGTGTCGGCGTCTTCGTCTGGGCGACGCGGTCCTTGTCACTGATGATGTCCGTGGGTTTCTTCGGCAGCTTCTTGCTCACATCCGGCGGCAGATCGAGGTAGCGCAATTCCTTGTCGCGCTCCTTCAGAGCATCCACAACCGAGATCACTTTGCCCTGGTGGAAGAGCACTCTTGGGCCATAGAGCATGAACCAGCCAAGGATGAGCCAGACGATGACCGAGATATAGATCGACTCACGGAAGCGCGCCCGGGCGCGTTCATCGTCGATCTCATCCATCAGGTGGAGCAGCTCATGGTGCTCCATCTCGTCGTAGCGGCGAGCTTTGCGGCCGCTAAGCTCCGGCGAAGGAGCGTTGGGTGGCGTTTCCACTGGCGTCATCTTGAGATAAGACTTCTACTGCGGACGGGAAGTCTCGCCGACAGTTGACCTTCTCGCTATTTTCTCACCCCCCTCCCCATACTTCTTAACTCAGCCCCGTACAATGACCGGGTGCGCGCCACAGTCATTACCGTTTCCGACAGCAGCTTCGCCGGCCAAAGGCCGGATCTTTCCGGTCCCCAGGTGAGGAAGATGCTTGAAGCGGCAGGGTTTACGGTCGAGCAGCGGCTGGTTCCGGACGATGTGGAGGCCATTACAGCCACCCTGCGGGAGGCGGCGCAGGCGGTGCAACTCGTAGTTACCACCGGGGGAACGGGCCTGGCGGAGCGGGATGTCACGCCGGAGGCGACCCGCTCTGTGTGCACGCGTCTGGTTCCCGGTCTGGCGGAACGTATGCGCGCTGAGGGCGCAAAAAAGACACCGCTGGCGGCACTCAGCCGGGGTGTCTGTGGCATCCTCGACCGCACGCTGGTCATCAACCTTCCGGGAAGCCCCATCGGCGCCCAGGAGTCGCTGGAGACGGTGCTTCCTCTTCTGCCGCATGCCCTCGAACTTCTGGCGGGGCATACCGACCACGCTGGCTTGAACCGATAACGCCCCGGCGTGGAATCGATGAAGCCAACCGGGCACGCTAATGGGCACGATAAAATGGGACTTCCGTGAAATCTTCGCCTTCAGCACTTATTCACAAGTTTCTTGCCTGGCTGCTCAAATTGCTGTTGCCGCTCGGCTTCTGGGGTATCGGCGCTCTGGCGCTCATCGATTCGGCCACCATCCCGGTCCCGATCGACGCTTTGCTCATCGCCTATGTCGTCCACGACCATCCCAAGTCGTTCCTGTTTGTGCTGCTGGCTGCGGCGGGTTCCGCCATTGGAAGCCTGGTCCCCTTTTTCGTCGGCCGTGCCGGCGGAGAGCTGTTTCTGCTGAAGCGGATCAACCGCAAGCGTTACGAGCAGCTCCGCGACCGCTTTGAGCGTCAGGAGTTCCTGGCCATCATGATTCCTGCCATGCTGCCGCCCCCGACACCGATCAAGCTCTTCGAGTTTGCCGCCGGTGTCTTCGAGATGCGCACGGCGGCGTTCTTCCTGGCGATCTTCCTGGGCAAGTTCCTGCGCTTCGGAGCCGAGGCCCTCATCACGATCCTCTACGGCCCTCAGATTATCGACACCGCCGGCAACATGATTCATGAGCACACCGGCTATGTCATCGGTATTGGCGGCCTCCTCGTGCTGTTGGTGGGCTTCTGGATTGTGCGCAAACTCTTCGACCGCCGCAAGGGCGACCGTTTTCCGGTGGAGGAGAACGGCACGGCTGAACCGGGAACCAATTGAAGAATTGAATAAGTAAAAAATTGAATAGTGTCCCTGCAGCTTCGGTGCTCTGGTTTATTCAATTATTCCGTTATTCAATCATTCAATAAAATAGGGGTTTCATGAACACCCCCCGTATTGCCATCCCCATTCCCTGGTCGACCGATGCAGCCTACTCCCAGCGTGCGTGGCCGCAGTATGCTGAGGCGCTTCGGCGTTGCGGAGCCGAGCCGGTCCCGGTGCCGCTGGACAGCACCAACGCTGAGATTGCCAGGATTGCCAACAGTTGTCAGGCCTTTCTTCTGCCCGGCAGCGGCGCCGATGTGAATCCGCAGAAGTATGGTCAGTCGCGCGATCCTGAGACCGCCGATGCCGACCCCGCGCGCGAAAACGTCGATGAGTTGCTGCTGCAGGATGCGCACAACATGCACAAGCCTCTGCTCTGTATCTGCTTCGGCGTGCAGATGCTGAACGTATGGCGCACAGGATCGCTCGTGCAGCATGTGGAAGGCACCGGGATCGATCATCGTGCCGGCCGCGAAGTGATGGAAGCTCATCCAGCCGAAGTTGCAGCCGATTCGATGCTGGGTGCAATCGTCGCGGCAACCGGCGTTCCGGAGCACGAACACATGCTCACCCTGCCGGTGAACAGCAGCCATCACCAGGCGCTGCAGGATCCCGGCGATGGCCTTCGGATCGTGGCGCGGTGCCCCGTGGACGGCGTCATTGAGGCCGTAGAAGGTGGCCAGCATCCCGGACATTTTGTGCTGGGAGTGCAATGGCATCCGGAGCGTACCTTCGATCACTCACCTGCCTCGCGTGCAATCTTTGAGCGCTTCGTCGAAGAGGCACGGCAGTGGAAGCCGCGCGAGATCAAGGACTCCATCGCATGACCGTCGATGTCGCCCGCGTCATCAGCCAGACACGCAAGTTGGTGGAGATCGAGTCACCATCCGACGATAAAGCCGCCGTTGATCGCTGCAACGATGCTCTGTTGGAGCTTGCCGCCGGGCTGCAGCCGCAGATTAAGCGCCACCGGCAGAAGCAGCATGGTGACCTGCTGGAGCTGCGTTTCGGCCCAAAACGCAGAGGACGCAAGCCGGTTGTCCTCCTCGGCCATCTCGATACCGTATGGCCCATCGGCACACTGAAGACGATGCCCTGGCGGCGGACAGCAACGCATTTGTACGGCCCAGGCGTGCTGGACATGAAGCTCGGCGTCGTGATGGCGTTGGAAGCATTGCGTGCCTCCGAATTGCAACGTGAGGTGGTGTTGCTGCTCGTCTCCGACGAGGAGATCGGCAGTCCTGCTTCACGGCCCATCACGGAGAAGATCGCACAGACGGCCGAAGCGGTTTTTGTACTGGAGCCGGCACAGGCCCCGAACTGGGCCTATAAGACACAGCGTAAGGGTATCGGCAACTACCGTATTGCGGTAACCGGCGTCAGCGCGCATGCAGGCGTAGATCCTGAGAAGGGCCACTCAGCGACGCTGGAGCTCTCGCGGCAGTTATTGAAGCTCGCTGAGCTGAACGATCTGAAGCGCGGCATCACGTTGAACGCCGGCGTCATCGGCGGCGGCACCAAGTCGAACGTGATCGCCGCCGAGGCGTGGGCCGAGATCGACTTGCGAATCCCAACCATGCGCGATGGAGAACGCATCGACCGCAAGCTGCGTGCACTGAAAGCAATGGACAAGGCATGTACAGTGACCGTCACCGGCGGCATCAATCGTCCTCCCATGGAACGCTCTGCGGGCACGGTGCGGCTCTACCGGCAGGCGAAAAAGCTCGCCGCTGGCCTCGGCTTCTCGCTCGATGAAGCAGCAACCGGCGGAGGCTCAGACGGTAACTTCACCGCCCCCTTCGCTCCAACGCTCGATGGCATGGGCGCTGTCGGCATCGGCGCTCACGCAGCACACGAACAGACCGAGATTGCCCACATAGCCCCACGCACCAATCTGCTCGCGCAGATGGTTGCTAGTTGCTAGTTCCTGGTTGCTAGTTGAGCCACCGAATGGGTGCCCCATATCTCGGCTAGGCCGAGATGTGGGCATTCGCGCTACGCGCGAACCTGCTTTTTGGTTTGTCATTTCGTAGCTCCAAACGGGAGCGGAGAAATCTGCTTCTCTACCAGTACTCTTTCGGTGCCCAGGAGGGAAAAGCGTCTCGCTCCGCGAGACATCCCACCCAATCACGATGTGATGGATGGGGCACCCAGTTCTGTGGTCCTCTAAAAACTCTTCAAAAGATTCGCCACCGCCGCAATCGGCAAACCGACAACATTGGAATAGTCCCCTTCAATCCGAGGAATAAACCGCGCGGCGCTTCCCTGGATCCCATACGCCCCGGCCTTATCCATCGGCTCCCCAGTAGCGATGTACTCCGCAATCTCCTGCTCGGTCATCACCTGGAAGAAGACGCTGGTCGTTTCGGCATGGGTCACCGCTTTCTGAAACGACAGCAGCGCAACTCCGGTGACCACCTGATGCACCCGCCCGCTCAGAGCGCGCAGCATCACGGTGGCGTCAGCGGGGCTTGTTGGTTTTCCCAGCAACGTGTTGTCGAGTGTCACGGTAGTATCGGCGCCCAGCACCACCAGATCGTGTTCACAGGGATGCCTGGCGAGCACGATCTGCGCCTTCTCACGGGCCAGGCGGGTGGTATAGGCGATCGGATCTTCTCCGGGATACTGCGACTCGTTGATGTCAGCCGTCTCCACAGTGAAGGTAATGCCGGCCTGGGTTAGAAGTTCCCGGCGACGAGGAGAGGCGGAGGCAAGAATCAAACGCATATGTCTATTGAATAACCAAATGAGTGAAGCATTGAAACGATTGAAGAAAATGAAGAATTGAAGGATCGAAGCTTCAGCTTGTTGTGTCGCCTTCATCGCTCCACTGGTAAAAACTCAGGGAAGCGTCCCCTTGTTTGAGCACGCGCGTGCGTTCCAGGTTGCCGACGCGCGCCGGGAGCTCCACCTTGCTGCGATGTTCGGCGACGACCCGGGCTCCATCGTTCAGCAGCTCTTCATGCGAGCCCAGAAAGCCCAGGGTGCGTTCGTACTCCTGTGCCATATCCCATGGAGGATCAAGGAAGATAAGGTCAATCGCGGTCTTTTCCCTGGCGAGTTTGGACAGAAGAGTCGAAACGCCGCTGTTGTCGACGACCGCTCCCTCCGCTCCCAGTGCCCGCAGGTTGGCCCGTAGCGTGGCCAGGGCGGGCGAAGACTTTTCCGCAAACCAGACGCGGCGTGCCCCGCGGCTCAGCGCCTCCAGGCCCACAGCGCCGGAGCCGGCGTATAAATCCAGCACACGCAAGCCCGTACAGTCCTGTCCCAGCACGTTAAAGAGCGTCTCGCGCAGACGGTCGCTCGTCGGCCTGGTTGCCTCGCTTTTCGGCGCCGCAATCTGCCTAGATCTCCACTTCCCACCGATGATCCTCATCCCGTGACTACAATAAACCTCATGCGCTCCTGGTCCATCCCGCTCGGCCGTTGGTTCGGCGTAGAGATACGTATGCACACCTTCTTCGTGCTGCTGCTCGCGCTCTCGGTGAGCTGGGCTTCGATGTCGAACCATAACGGCATGCGCGGTGTCGCCCTTTGGCTGATTCTCGTCTTCGCCGTGGTGGTGCGTGAGATCGCACGGCTGCTGGCTTGCTCGTGGTTCAACCTGGAGCTGCGTTCCATCCAGCTGCTGCCCACCGGCGGCCTGATCCAGTTCGCCACCGCCGACTCCATGGAGCGCGCCAACGAAGGCGCCGTTCAACGCAAGATCGCCATCGTCGGACCGATCACCAGCTTCCTCTTCGGGGCTGTTATCGGCCTGCTGATCTTCGCGGCCACACCGAACGTGGACATGCTGAGCCGCCCGTGGATTACACCCTTCCACCTGCTGCGCGCCGCTTTCTGGATTCAGCTTCTATTGGGCGCCATCAATCTGCTGCCGGCATGGCCGCTCGATGCGGGCCGCGTGCTGCGTGGTGAATTCTCTCGCTCCCGCGGACTGGCCGGCGGCACCCGCGCCGCGGTCGGCTTCGGCCAGATGATCGCACTGGTGATGATCATCGCCGGCATCGTCACCTTCAACATGTGGCTTCTGCTGATTGGCGCTTTTGTCCTGATCGGCGCACAGATGGAAGATCACGGCCTCATGCTGCAGAGCTCGGTCGATACGGTGCTGATGCGCGATGTCATGCTGACCGAGTTCGCCACCCTCTCCGCTTCCGACACGCTGGAAGACGCGTTGGAAAAGTCGATCCACTCCATGCAGGATGTCTTCCCTGTGACTCGTGGCAATAACCTCGTGGGCGTCATCAGCCGGCAGAGCATCCTGGAGGCCCTGCAATCCGAGGGCAACGGCTATGTGCAGGCAATCATGTCGCGGGCCTTCCATACAGCACAGTCCAGCGACTCGCTGGTGCAGACACTCCGCCGCATGATGGGCCCACGCGCCCAGGCCCAGCTCGTCCCCGTGCTCGACGGTGAGCGGATCGTAGGCATCATCACACCGCAGAATCTAAATCAATCGATGAGCCTGCTTGCCCTCAAGCGCCGCATGCGCAACTTTGAGGAGCAGCAGTCGTGAGTGAGCCTGCGCCGCTGGCGCCGGGCCTCTATCTCGTCGCTACGCCGATCGGCAACCTGGAAGACATCACGTTACGAGCGCTGCGGGTCTTGCAGTCGGTCGACCGCATCGCCTGCGAAGACACACGCCAGACGCAAAAGCTGTTGAACCACTTCCAGATCCAGAAGCCGACCATCAGCTATCACCAGCACAATGAACGTTCACGTAGCGATGAGTTGTTGTCCGCGCTGCAGTCCGGGCAACGTATCGCTATCGTCTCCGACGCCGGCACGCCGGGCATCGCTGACCCAGGCGCTGAAGTGGTCGCGGCAGCAATCGCAGCCGGCATTCCGGTCTACCCAATTCCAGGAGCAAACGCCGCGATCTCCGCGCTCATTGCCAGCGGTCTGTCGACTGAAAGCTTCACCTTTCATGGATTTCTGCCACCCAAGGCAGGCCAGCGCCGAACGCAGTTAGAGTCGCTCATGCTCAACGGCACAACGCACATCTTCTACGAAGCTCCCCACCGCATCGTGGAGACTCTGGAAGACGTGGCAGCAGTCTTTGGTCCGGAGCATCCGGTAGCGCTCGCACGCGAGCTGACCAAGTTGCATGAAGAACACCTGCGCGGCATTGTCATTGACGTGCTGAAAGCTCTCAAAAACCGTGACGCAATCCGAGGAGAGTTCGTCCTGCTGCTCAGCGGAGAACGTCCTGCAGAAGAGGCTGCACAAGCCGCACCGGCCTCCATCGCGTCGACTGTCGAGACCCTGATGAAACAAGGCTTCTCCGAGAAAGACGCCCTCAAACAGGTAGCCCGCGACCGCAACATGGGCAAGAGCGAAGTCTACCGCCAGTGGCAACGCGAAAAGACCCGCCGCTAAAGGCGGACGGAAATGATTGAAGAATTGAATGATTGAATAATCCAGCCCATACACCGGGTGCCCATATCTCGGCCACGCTGAGATGTGGGTATTCACGCTTCGCGCGAACCGCTTTTTTTGTGATCCCACCTGGGTGCCCCACCCTCACGGAGTGAGGGTGGGCAAGGAAGCCACAAAAGTTTGCTAGGCTCGAAGCATATGAAGGTTCTGGTAATCGGTGGAGGCGGACGCGAACACGCTCTCGTCTGGTCGTTGCAGCAGAGTCCCAAAGTAAGTGAAGTCGTCTGTGCGCCCGGCAACGGCGGCATCGCCGCCATCGCGCGCTGCCTTCCTGCGGATGTGAAAGACATTCCCTCGATGCTCGCCGTCGTCGAGCAGGAACAGCCCGGGATGACCGTCATCGGCCCAGAGGTCCCCCTCGCCGCCGGCATCGTCGATGCCATGCAGCAGCGCGGTCTCCGCGTCTTCGGACCCACGCAGGCCGCAGCCCAGTTGGAGAGCAGCAAGGCCTTCGCCAAGGAATTCATGCAGCGCCGCCGCATTCCGACGGCACACTACGCCGTCTGCGCCTCTCTGGAAGAGGTGCGGAAGTCGCTGCCAATCTTCCATACGCCTCTGGTGGTGAAGGCCGATGGCCTCGCAGCCGGGAAGGGCGTAGTCATCTGCCAGACCAAGGCGGAGGCAGAAGAGGTCGCCGCCGGCATCTTCTCCGGCTCGCTGCTCGGATCGAGCGACACCCGCCTGGTGTTGGAAGAGTTCCTGGAAGGCGAAGAGGTCAGCTTTTTCGCACTCTGCGATGGCGCCCACGCCATTCCCATCGCTGCAGCGCAGGACCATAAGCGCGTCGGCGAGGGTGATACCGGCCTGAACACCGGCGGCATGGGCGCATACTGCACTGACGCTCTTCTGGAACCCACGATGGTGGATTGGCTCACCACGCACGTCACTCAGAACGTCGTCGACGGCATGGCGCTGGAGGGCACGCCTTTCACCGGCATCCTGTTCTGCGGCCTCATGATGACGGCTCGCGGCCCCATGGTGCTGGAGTTCAACACACGCTGGGGCGATCCCGAGACCGAAGCAATCGTGCTTCGTTTGGAGACCGACCTCTTCGACCTCTTCGATTCCGCCATCGACGGTCGCGCGAATGAGATCGCTGTCCGTCTGAAGCCCGGCGCCAGCGCCTGCGTGATCGCGGCCAGCGGAGGCTACCCCGGCAGCTATCGTTCCGGTCTGAAGATCGATGGCCTCACCCCGACCAGCGACACCGGCGCCGTGCAGGTCTTCCATGCCGGAACCTCGCTCATGGACCGCGAGTTCCGCACCGCCGGCGGACGCGTGCTCGCAGTCTCCGCCGCTGCCGACGATCTCAAGACTGCACTGGCGATGGTCTACGGCCGGCTGGAAAGCATTCAGTTCGAAGGCATGTTCTATCGCCGTGATATCGGGCATCGTGCCCTGGCAAAGGAAGGATAAAGCATGAGCGCACCTGTTCTCTCCGCAGACGAGATGTTACTGTGGCACACCCAGACCTCAGACCGCTTCCGTGGTCTGTTGGAACAGCATCCTGAGGCTCTCGCCCTCCCCTGCGATATCGCAAAGGCAAGCACGCTCGGCGGCCTGCTACAGCACATCGTCGCTGTCGAGCTGCGCTACGCCGAACGTCTGGCAGGAGTGCCGACGACCGAGTACGACACGATTCCTTACGGCACTGTGGCCGAAGTTTACGCCACGCACGACCGCGCGCTGGAGCTTTATCGGAAGGTGCTTGCCGACAGCAATGTGAACTGGGACGAAGAGATCGAGTTCGTCACTCGCTCCCTCGGCGCGATGGTAGCGACGCGCAAGGCAATCTTCTTCCACGCGCTGACCCACGCCATCCGCCACTACGCGCAGATCACCACGCTGTTGCGTCAGCACGGAATCACCATGAAGTTCCCTCTGGACTACCTCTTCGTAGCCGCGAGACGGATATGAAACGTGCAATGGCCGCTCTGCTGCTCTCCGGCACCCTCTTCGCCCAACAGGGAGTAGTCGTGAAGCGCCTCGGCGCACCGGATGTAAAGATTGAGCCGGCGATCTGGGTAGGCGACCTGCTCTACGTCTGCGGTGTCATGGGCACGCCGGATGAGCCGGGCACACCGCCGGTCTTTCACCAGAACACCGAACAGCAGACCCTCGGCGCCTTCCGCAACATCGAGAAGGTACTGAAAGAACAAGGCCTCGGTCTCGGCGATATCGTACAGATGCAGGTCTTCCTCGCACCCGACCCTAAGACGGGCGTCATGGACCTGGACGGCATGAACCGCGCCTACCAGTCACGCTTCGGAAGCAAAGAACAACCCAACAAACCAGTCCGCGCCACAGTCCAGGTCAGCCGCCTGGTAGTCCCCACCGGCCTGATCGAAGTCATGGTCGTAGCCGCCCGCTCGAAGAAGTAGGGGGCGAACCCATACACTGGGTGCCTCATCCATCGCATATCGGGGTTCCCTCCGAACGTGTTCGGTGGGGTGGGAGCGCGATGGGTGGGAATGTTGTGGTCCCGGCGAATTTGGTTCGCTGAGGTGAACTATTCGAGCGAAGCTCGAATCAGCTGGGAGCATCGGGGTCCCCAGCCAGCTTTGCTGGCAGGGGTAGAGGCGTGGGCTTTCAGCCCACGGTCTATCGGCTCTAAAAGAAATGGGCTTCCTAGCCCTGGGCCTTTTCTTTCTGTAACGAAAGGCCCAAGGCTAAAGCCCATTCACTTTTTATCCTTTATCAGCGGGCTGAAGCCCGCTGCTCCCACCTACCCGGCCTAAACCTTCGCCACCGCCGGCAGAATCTCATCCACATCTACCCATTGCGTCGGATAGTTCCCCGTATAACATGCCGTGCAATAACTGTTGCCATGCGGCTCATACGCTCCACATGCCTTCAACACACCACCAAGCGACAGATAGGCTAGCGAGTCCGCCTCGATAAACTTACAGATCTCATCGATGGTGTTATTGGCCGCGATCAGCTCCTTGGTGCTGGGCGTATCGACACCATAGAAGCAAGGCGAAATCGTCGGCGGACAAGAGATGCGCATATGCACTTCTTTAGCTCCGGCGGCGCGGCACATGCGGACGATCTTACGGCTCGTGGTGCCGCGGATGATCGAGTCATCGATCAGGATGATCCGCTTGCCTTCCAGCAGCGCACGCGACGGATTCAGCTTCATACGCACGCCAAAGTCGCGCACCCGCTGTGTCGGCTCGATGAAGGTACGGCCCACATAGTGGTTACGGATCAGGCCAAAGTTGAACGGAATGCCTGATTCAGCGGAATAGCCGATAGCGGCGGTCACACCGGAGTCCGGCACTGGAACCACCAGATCGGCTTCTACAGCCGACTCGCGCGCGAGCTGGCGTCCCATCTCTTCGCGGCTCTTCTGCACCCAACGGCCAAAGACCTTCGAATCAGGGCGCGCGAAGTAAACATGCTCGAAGATGCAGCTTGCCTGCTTGGTGGTGGTGTTGAAGTAGCGCGAAGTGACGCCGTCTTCCGAAACCATCACCAGCTCCCCCGGCTGCACATCACGCTCGTACTTGGCGTGCAGCAGATCCAGAGCGCATGTCTCCGAGGCGAAAACAAAAGTATCGGGCTTGCCGTCGACGCCGGGAATACGGCCCATGCATAGCGGACGGAAGCCGCGAGGATCGCGCGCCGCGAAGATGCGGTTGCGCGTCATCATCACGATGGAGAAGGCGCCGTCAACTTGCGAGAGCGAGTCGGCGATGCAGTCGACCAGCGTCGTCTCCGCGGAGTGCGCAATCAACTGCACGATGATCTCGGTATCGCTCGTCGTCTGGAAGACTGCTCCGTCGCGCTCCAGACGCTCCTTAGCGGTGCCCAGGTTCACCAGGTTGCCGTTATGCGCAATCGCGATCAAACCCTTGGTCGACTCCACCCGGATCGGCTGCGCGTTCAGCAGTGCCGAGTCGCCCGTGGTGGAGTAGCGGGTGTGGCCAATGGCCATCTGCCCGGGAAGCTTCTGCAGGACGTCGTCAGTGAAGATCTCCGAGACCAGGCCCATGCCTTTGACGTCGATAATGTCTTCGCCGTTCGAGGTGGCGATACCACCCGACTCCTGCCCGCGATGCTGCAGCGAGTACAGGCCCCAGTAGGTCATGCGCGCGGCTTCAGGGTGACCGTACACCGCCATCACGCCGCACTCTTCGCGCAGCTTGTCAAAGGGAGTGGCGTCGAGTTCGATCTCGTCCGGCTGTACGTGATTCATTACGCCAGCACCTCCGTCGCCAGGCGTGATTCAAGAGCCTGGGACCAGACCTGCTTCAACTCACCAACAGCCGCGCGGATCACGTTCTCACTGCCTACCGTGACCGACAGCGTTGCCTCCGCTGTCACTGTGCCGATCGGCTGCGCCATCAATGTACCATCCTTCTCGATCGTGCCCACCAGGGCTTCTACAGATTTATGCGAACAGGTCACCAGGACGGTGGTCGCCGGCTCGCTGAAAAGGGTTTGCAGCCCGCCCAGCTCGGTATCGATCTTCACTTCGGCGCCCAGACCCGCGCGGAAGGTGGCCTTCGCCAGTGCAACCGCCAGGCCGCCGTCCGAAATATCAGAGGCCGAGGTAATGAAGTTCCGCCGCGCCAGCAGCTGCAACATCTGGTGCAGTGCCGCTTCGTTGTCCAGGTCGATCGCCGGAGGAACACCCCACAGCTCGCCCACAACGGTCTTGGCAAACTCGGTCGAACCAAACTCCGCCTGCCAGTTAGACGGCTTGGCGGTATTGGGCGAGATCAACACGATGACATCGCCAGCCTGGCTGAAGTGCGCCGGAGTCGCCTTGGTGACGTCGTCCAGAATGCCGACAATACCCAGCACCGGAGTCGGATAGATGCCCACGCCGCGCGTCTCGTTGTAGAGCGAGACATTGCCGCCGGTCACCGGGGTGCCCAGCGCGTTACAGGCCTCTGCGATACCGTCGATCGCGGCAGAGAGCTGCGCCATGATCTCGGGTTTCTCCGGATTACCGAAGTTCAGACAGTTGGTCGCGGCCACCGGCTTCGCGCCGGTGCAGGCGACCTTACGTGCCGCCTCGGCGACCGCGTGCTTCGCGCCGGTCAGCGGATCGAGATAGCACCACCGTCCATTGCCCGCCAGCGCCATCGAAAGCGCGCGGCTGGTGCCCTTGATGCGCATCACACCTGCCTCATTGCCCGGGCCCTGCACCGTGTTGGTCTGCACCATCGAGTCGTACTGCTCAAAGACCCAGCGCTTGTCGCAGATATTCGAGGCGGCCAGCAGCTTTGTCAGCGCGGCGGTATAGTCCACAGCCTTATCCAGCACACCCGCCGGAGCTTCCTTCGCCACCGGAGGCGCCCAGGTGCCAACCGGACGGTGATAGAGCGGAGCATCGTCCGTCAGCGACTCATTCGACAGGTCAGCCACCAGCTCACCGTGATGGAAGATGCGCATCCGGTTCTGGGCAATCACCTTACCGACGATGCGAGCATCCAGACCCCACTTGGCGAAGACATCCAGAACCTCCTGCTCGCGGCCCTCATTGGCCACCAGCAGCATGCGCTCCTGCGACTCCGACAGCATGATCTCGTAGCTGTTCATGCCGGTCTCGCGCTGGGGCACATTGTCCAGCTCGACCTCGAGCCCGACGCCGCCACGGGCGCCCATCTCGCAAGTGGAGCAGGTCAGCCCTGCGGCGCCCATATCCTGAATACCCGCAACCGCGCCCGGAATCTGCATCACCTCGAGGCAGGCCTCGAGCAGCAGCTTCTCCATAAACGGATCGCCCATCTGCACATTCGGGCGCTTCTGTTCCGAGCCTTCCTTGAACTCCTCGCTGGCCATGGTCGCGCCATGGATACCGTCGCGGCCGGTCTTAGCGCCGACATAGATCACCGGATTTCCAATACCGGTCGCCTTGGCATAGAAGATCTCATCGCGCTTCACCAGGCCCAGCGCAAAGGCGTTCACCAGCGGATTGCCGCTGTAACAGGGCTCAAACCGCGTCTCGCCGCCCAGGTTAGGAACTCCGAAGCAGTTGCCGTAACCGGCGATGCCGTGAACCACACCCTCAACCACGGCGTGATTCTTGTGCGTGATCTCCTTGGGCAGCGTTGTGTCGTCCAGCGGACCGAAGCGGAGCGAATCCATCACCGCCAGCGGACGCGCACCCATGGTGAAGATGTCGCGCAGAATGCCGCCAACACCCGTCGCCGCGCCCTGGTAGGGCTCAAT
This sequence comes from Terriglobus albidus, assembly GCF_025685425.1. Lineage (GTDB taxonomy): Bacteria > Acidobacteriota > Terriglobia > Terriglobales > Acidobacteriaceae > Terriglobus > Terriglobus albidus. Next base: position 160,749 of record NZ_JAGTAS010000051.1, on the reverse strand, counting down.
GTAGCTGGGATGGTTGTGGCTCTCGATCTTAAAGGCGCATGCCCAGCCGTCGCCGACGTCGATGATGCCGGCGTTCTCGCCAGGACCCTGGACGACCAGCTCGCTCTTCGTGGGAAGGCGCTTCAAATGGACGCGCGACGACTTATAGGAGCAATGTTCGCTCCACATCACCGAATAGATGCCCAGCTCCGTCAGCGACGGAGTACGGCCGAGCGCCTGCTCAATACGAGCGTATTCTTCGGCGGTAATGCTGTGCAGTTTGAGCAGCTCGGGAGTTATGCGAGCCGGAGTGGGAACTTGGGTGGCCTGGGCTTGCGTTTCGTTAGGCATAGCTTGGCTACCTTGATTGTCGCACGTTGCTGCCCGGTTACAGTGCGCGACGGCTGCACCGGAAACAGTGCACCCGTGGATTTCCCGCTATTTGAAAGAGTTAGCCCACACCGTGTTTGGCCCAGGTCCCCCCAAGGGACCTGGGACGTCGAGCGCAGCTCGATCTGCTTTTTTTTGTCATCTCGTAGCGACAGCGGAGAAATCCGCTTCTCTACCCAGAAACTATCTCGCCTCGTTTATGCCCCAGTCGACCCAAAACCACCGGCCCCACGCGGAGCCTCAGCAATCACCTCAGACTCCTCAAAGTGCGCCGTCAACCGTTGCACAATACGAAGCTGCGCCACACGATCACCAACCGCCAGCGTGATCGGCTGCTGCGACAGGTTAGTGATCACCACCTTGATCTCACCCCGATACCCAGGATCGATAACACCGGCCAGCGTGGTGACACCCTTCACGGCCAGGCCGGAACGGTCCTGCACCAGCGCCCCATAGTTATCCGGAAACTCCATGGCCAATCCGGTAGGCACCAGAGCCGTCTGCCCCGGCGTGAGTGTCGTAGCCTCAGCGGCATAAAGATCAGCCGCCAGATCCCCCCACGGACCATCATGCGCATAGCGCGGCAAACGAGCTTCAGGGTGAAGGCGACGGGTACGAATCGTAATCGGATGTGACATGACAGTTTCGATTGTTGCACGCAAACCTGTGGGGTTTTCAATAAGAGGCCCATACACCGGGGCGCCCCAAATACGCTGGGTGCCCCATATCTCGGCTACGCCGAGATGTGGGTATTCGCGCTACGCGCGAACCGTCTTTTTGTTTGTCATTCGCAGCGAAGCGGAGAAATCTGCTTCTGTACCATGTCTTTCCGGTTCTATACATCAACCTACCTTAACCACCCTGGTAAAGCCTCCATGAAAACCACCAAGCCGCCATTTGTTTCTGGCTATACTGCTATCTCCAATCGCAGGGGTGCAGCACCATGGCCGAAACACTCAGTTCGCAGCAGGTCGTCGACATCACCAAACAACACAACTTCGGCACCTGGCGCCGGGGCAAACAATGGAACCCGCTGCACGTGGTTAGCGGTGACGGTTGCTGGTTTACCGACGCCAACGGAAAGCGCTACCTCGACTTCTCCGCACAGCTGATGTGCGTGAACCTCGGCTACAACAACCAGGCTGTGATCCAGTCGATCCAGCAACAGGCCGCCGAGCTCGCATACATCCAGCCTTCCTACACGACGACAGCGCGCGCCGAACTGAGCCAGTTGCTGCTGGAGATCCTGCCCAAAGGCCTGACTAAGTTCTTCTTCTGCACCTCAGGCACTGACGCAAATGAGGCCGCCTTCAAGATCGCCCGCATGTATACCGGCAAGACCAAGATCATCGGCCGCTATCGTTCGTATCATGGCTCAACGGCCTCCTCGATCGGAGCCACGGGCGATGCGCGCCGATGGCCCTCGGAGCCTCGCAGCAAACTGCCCGGAGTAGTCTTCTCTCCCGAGGTGAACTGCTACAAGTGCCCACTGAAGCACTCGTATCCAGACTGCGGCATCGCCTGCGCGGACTACCTCGAATACATGATCCAGAACGAAGGCGACGTCGCCGCCGTTCTTGCCGAAACCGTCGTGGGCACCAACGGCGTACTGATCCCGCCGCCCGGCTACTACCAGAAGCTGCGCCGCATCTGCGACGAAAATAATGTCCTATTGATCGCCGATGAAGTGATGGCCGGATGGGGACGCACCGGCAAGTGGTTCGCCATCGACCACTGGGGCGTGCAGCCCGACATCCTCACCACCGCCAAAGGAATCACCTCGGCCTACGTCCCGCTCGGTCTCACCGCTGTCTCCGAAAAGATCTCTGCCTTCTTTGAAGACAATCTCTTCGCTCACGGCCACACGTATGAGGCACACCCATTGACACTGGGCCCAGCCATCGCCACCATCCGCGAGATGCAGCGGCAAGGCCTGGTAGAACGCGCCGTCGAAGTAGGCGCCTACCTCGGTGAAAAGCTGCAGGCCCTGAAGGCGAAACATAAATCCATCGGAGACGTCCGCGGCCTCGGACTCTTCTGGGCAGTCGAGCTGGTAAAAGATCAGGCAAAGAAGACACCCTTCAATGTCTGGCAGGAAAAGCTCGACGGCAAGACCCTGGTCGTCGACCAGATCGCCGGTAAGATGATGGCCTCCGGAATCTTCCTCCAGGCCTGGATGAACCACTTCGTCATCGCCCCACCACTCATTGTCTCCAAAGAAGAGATCGAGTTCGCTCTCACTGCGCTGGACGAGCACCTGGCCATCGCAGATGCGCTAGTTGCGGATTAGTTGAATGGTGACCTTCGCCTCGCCCATACACCGGGTGCCCCATATCTGCGCCGCGGGGTCCCCGACGAACTACGTTCGTTGGGGTGCAAGCAGATGTGGGATCCCTTGGTCCCGGGCGAACGTGGGGTGAACCGTTCAAAAGTTGTCTTCCTGCGACATCGTCAAGACCTTCCTTTCCAAACCGTCCACGAAATGCCAACCTTACTGCCGAAGCTGTGCGTCGGCCCACTGGCGGCAGTCACCAGACTGTATTCCAGCGGTGTCACCTGCAGCGCAAGCTTCTCATTCAGTTTCCATTGCACTCCGCCACCCACCTGTAAATTGAACGCGTGTTCCACCATGCCCGCGGAAGAGGATCGCTGGTCTCCTCCCTGCAGGTAGCAATATGGGTTGAGTTTTGCGTTCTCACCTCCGAAGGTGAGTTGCGGACCAATCACGAAGTTCTGCTGCCGTACCCCCTCTCCATGCAGAGCGCCAAAATAGTTATCCACCTCGGCCGTGATCGCCAGCGTGTGGGAAAGATCAAACTGCGCAGCACCGAACCATCCGTTGAGATTCGTTCGCAGGCCCTGTCCCTGGTCGCTGTTCTGATAGTTGTAGCCGGCCGTCAGATCAAGCTGGCGTGACTGGGCCAGCAAAGACGACGTCAACAGCAATCCGCAGAGTGCAAGCTTCAACATGATTCACGGCCTTCCGGAGTGAGTAAGCAACATCAGCGGAAACGCCGCAATCGCCGCCACGACAATAAGGGCCAGGAAGAACATCCCCACCGCCGTATTGCCTTTGGTATTTACATGGCGACCCATAAGCTTCTCATCGGCTGCGGCACGCAGAATCGGGTAGTAGGTCAGCGGCATAATGGCCATTCCGAAGATGATGGAAATATTTATAAGTTGAAGAGGCCGCACCCCGGAAAACGCGATAACTGTCCCCAGCACAAGCATTCCAATCCAGGTCGCGGTGTAGATTGGCACGGATCTCGCCGGCAGGTTCTTACCCCATGGCCAGTTGAAAAACTGGCAGACGTTATAAGCACCCGAAAGAGCCGTCTCCACCGCCGCCCCTCCAATGCATGCAAGCGTTCCGACGATGGCGATCGTCAGCACTCTCTGCCCAAAGGGAAACGATCCCGCAAAGACCGCTGTGCTCAATTGCTCTGGAAAAATGCCATGAGGCAAAAACAGAATCACGCCAAGCACCATCAGGCCGACGGTCAGCAAAGAACCCAGAAGCGATCCCAGCGATGCCACCATCAGATTTTCGCTCAGATCCTCGGGTTTCCAGTCCTCTTCCATTGCCCCTGACGAATAGAAATGAACCTCATACTCCATCAGCATGGCGCTGAAGATTCCAACGGCGAAATAGAGATACAGCAGTATCTGATTTCTTCCCGAGGGATGCCACGTCGGCGAAAGTCCAGCTACCAGTTCTCTCCAGTTCGGATGGAGCGTATAGGCGGAGATCGCAAAGACGATCATCAGCAGCCCGGAGAGCCCGAACAACCGCTCAATCCACTGAAAGCTCAGAACGAAGATCAGCACGCCTAATAAAGCTGAAACACCGACCAGAACCGTTCGTTCCGGCCAGCCGGTAAGCAGATGGACACCAATCGCGAGGCCGCCTACTTCCGCGGCGCAGGTCAGAAGGTTCAGCAGATTCGACGCAATCAATGTCGCCAGCCCAAGCTTCGGGCCGAGCCGCGTCCGCACCACCGCGAAGACCGGTTCCTGTGCGACAACGGCGACGCGGCCGCACATCTCCATGTAGACGATAATGGCGACTGTTCCCAGCACGATCGCCCAAAGCAGGCGATAACCAAAAAGAGCCCCCGCTTGCGTGGTAAAGACAATCTGGCCAAGGTCAACAAAACCGCCAAGCGCGGTCATGATGCCCAGCGTAATGCCAAGCAGCTTCTTCATCGCAAAGAGTCCTCGAGACTCTTGCTCTTGTGCTGGATCTCGTCCATGCGGTCGACCGCGTTTCCGGCCGGCGCGTCAGACAGCTTTGTCAGTTCTTCTCGCAGGGCAGAGGCTTCCATGCGCGCCTCCTGCAATACCGTCTCGTGTCCATTGGAGCTTTGAGCTTTCGCTAAGGTCTGAAGGTCCTCATCAGCCTGGTCGCGCAGATACCTGAAATGCGCCGATGCGAAGGTGCGTGTCACTCTGTCTTCTTGGACCTGCCGGGAGAACATCACAGCCTCTGACGCAACAGATCCCAGAGTCTTGAGCTCTGACCGAAGTTCATCATCGCTGAGAGACTTGCTCTTACCGCATCCGGAGACGCTCAGAGTCAGGATGGAAAGAGCACAGGTTATCGTTATCCTGCGCACAACCCTTTGATTCTGCGAACCTGATCCGGGTTGGACCACGACGGCGCTTACTTCACCGCCCCGGCACTCGTCCTCGGCTCAACCCCACGAAGACTAAAACTGGCAATGCTCGCAGGATTCGAATTAGCCCGCACCTGCAACGTCCCCAGCGCTTCAAACGCCGGCGGCTTCTGACTATGCAGCCGAAACACAAGCACCCCCGGCTGCACCTCCTTCGCCGACAGCAGAGCAAATCCCCCGGTCTGCTCCCGCAAATCCATCTGCGCCGCAACAACGTCGTCACTCGCCAGCGTAGGAACAGCATTGGCTAGGTCGGCCGCACTCGCCTGGTTGAAAGCAGCCAGCCACTTATAAAGCAGATGCCCCGCCGGACTGTCAGGAATCAGCCCGGTCTGATTGCCATAACGAGGCAGATGAACCAGCAGCGTGGGATGAACCGGACTCACATGATCTCCCTTACGCGCCGGCACCGGAGCATCCGCCGGATCGGAAAGCACAATGGTGTCGATCTGGTTCGGATCGTCGTTGTCATCCGCAGGAGCCCTCGCCGAAGCACTACTGCCGGACGAACGTGAGACCTCATCCTCATCCGGCCTGAAACGAATGTGCCCATTGTGACGCAACGCATACGCAACCGCGAAGAGCACGGCAATCGCCACCACCATCGCGAGCAGCACAGCACTACGCCGTATCGGCTGCCGCTCACTGACATAGAACCGCGGAGCATTCGGAACCACGTGTCTCTCGGGAAGGGGCTGCATAAGACGTGTGGCCTCTGCACATTCCATGGCGCGCTGCATCAACAACGACCGCAGCCGCTATCAATAGTCTAGATTGGACGGATACAAATGTTGTCATCCCGAGCTGAAGGCGAAGGACCCGCTTCTTCCGCTGCACGCAGTGCAGCCAATTCGCACCAAAGGTGCGAATGCCGTGCTTAAGGGGACGGCTTTCAGCCGTCCCACACCAACGGCCAGTAAAAAGGGGGCTTTCAGCCCCTGAGGGCGTACCGTCTCACTCGGTCGCCAAACGCTCCGTGCGTGGACACGTTGGACTACCCCGCTGCAGTTGCAGCGCCTTTCCTACAAGCAGTCCGGAAAAGCCGTTTCGGGAATGTACATGGCTTTCCCATGGTCTTTGAGATGCTTCGGATCGAGAGGTTCAGTCTTTTCGTTTATCTCCTTCGCCTCCTGACACGTATGTGCTTCAAGGCGAAATCTCGTGTAGTACAGGAATGACTGCGTATAGGCCCCGACGAAATAGTGTTTGCCCGCAACGAGATCCAGTTTCAGGTGGCCTCCCGTCTGAGGGGTAGGCAGCAACCACGAATTTGCAGAGAAGGTGTGCGGGCCTGCATCAACACGAAATGTGACGAAATGATCGAAGGTCAGCATTGCAAGCTGGCCATCTTTGTCCATGATTCTGCCGAGGAACTCTCCGTGCTTATATCCGGGTAAGGCAGATTTCAGAAAATGTCCGCTGGAGAAGAAGGTCACCAGCGCCTGGTCGGGAGATTTAGGAGGCGCCGAGGCATCTTCCCCCTTCGATTGGCCTTGAGGTGGAGAGGCGGTTTGTGCGAAGGATGGTTGGGCAGACAGTACAAGGCAAAGAGTCAATAAATGAAGCAGAATTGGTTTCAATCTATGTCCTGGCAGGGAGCTACGATCCTGGTGAGGTCTCGAGCAAAGCTTCTTCCTGTCGTGCTCCCATCGACGAAAGCATACCTTTTGAACATAGAAAATGCGGAGAGGAAATGAAGACAAAGACACTCACGATTGCAGCCGTCGCCATGCTCGCCGGAATGCTGGCCTTAAGCTCACCTTCCCAGGCCACTGAGATGCATCCGGAACGCCTTGTAAGGCTCGCGGAACTGGAGATCGATGCGGCACAGCTAACCGCCTATCGAGCAGCCCTCCGCGAAGAGATTGAAACATCCGTCCGCGTCGAGCCAGGCGTCCTCGCCCTATATGCCGTTGCGGTAAAGGACCACCCCAACCAGATCAGGCTGTTCGAGATGTACGCGAACCAGGCGGCATACCAGGCGCATCTGCAATCGATGCATTTCAAGAAGTACAAAGGCGCGACCGCAGAAATGGTGAAGTCTCTACGGCTCATCGAGACGGAGCCCTTGCTGCTCAAGTCGAAGTGATGGGCATCGCAACAGCTTTTGCCCATGCACTGGGTTCCCTATGTCCGGGGTGGTCACGTGTAAGCCTGAGTGGGATATTCGAGCGAAGCTCGAACTGGGTGGGAGCCGAGGGCTTTCAGCCCTCGGTTACTGGCCTAAGTAGGAATGGGCTTTTAGCCCTGGGCTTTCTTGAATAACAAAGAAGGCGCAGGGCCTTCAGCCCTTTAACATCTTGTGGGCAACAAACATGGGAGTTGCCCCTAGGCTGGTATAGAACGCGCCTTCAGCGCTTATATATTGCCCGGTGCCCCACCGTCGGGGTCCTCGACGAACTTGTTCGTTGGGGTGAACGCTCGCAACGCTAGGGCAGGCTGCTTGGGGGGCGCCGCTTGATATCGACGCAGTGGCGCGCAAGGATTTTGCCTCCCAAATCACCCCTGACTTTCTATGAAGACCGAAACTAAAAATCATATGATCCGCAAAGCATAGGAGAATTAGCTATCAACGCCTCTGATCTCCCCAACCTGATACTCTGATCCTCGAAAAGAGGCTTTCACGTATGAAGACACGTTCGTCACGCCGTTCGTTCCTCGGTTCCGCGTCTGCGGCCGCGCTTGGGTTGGGTGCTGCTGCCCTGTCGTCGAAGGAGGCCTCTGCGCAGGCTGCTCCTTCCGGTCCTCCGGTTGCCTTCCAGCCGATCACCGCCGAGAAGCTTGCCGAGCTGCTGCAGGCCGTCCATCAGAAGCCGGGCAACAAGGACCTGGTCGATGGCAAGGGAACTGCCGTGACCATGGTGCTGACCAACGAGGTCGCGAAGGCCGCTCCCGAGTTCGAGTATCACCAGACCCGTGACCATGTCTTCCAGATTCTCGACGGCGAGGCGACTTACTATGTCGGCGGAACCCCGAAGAATCCGCGTCAGACCAAGCCGGGCGAGTTCCTCTGCCCCGACTCCGAAGGAGCAACCGCCGTCACGCTCAAGAAGGGCGACTACTTCTTCATCCCCCGCATGACCCCGCACAAGCGCGTCACCAAGACCAGCGTCAGCTTTGTGCTCATCAGCGCGACCAGCGCCTAGTTAAAAGGTCATGTAGCCCAAGTCGCATAAGAGCACGTCATAAAGAGATGTTCCGTGCACGGCAGAAAATTCTGCATACTGAGAGCGGGCCTGTCCCAAGCCGGCGGGCCCGCTACTTCGAAAGTGTTCCTGGTCTAACGAGTGTCCGAATCGACAAAAGGTCGTGGTCGCAAGCCGGCGCCGGCAAAGCCGTCCGTCACGGGAAAACGCATCAGCCTCAAGGAGCTTGCCGCCTACCTGAAGGTCGACCCCTCGACCGTCTCCGTGGTGCTGAACGACGTCCCCGGCCGCTCGATCTCGCAGGCCACCCGCCAGCGCATCAAGGATGCCGCCAAAGAGTTCAACTACAGCCCCAGCCTTCTGGCGCGCTCTCTCCGCCAGCAGGACACCCGCACTGTCGGCATCCTGCTGCCTCTCGTCGGCGAGGAATACCACGCCCAGGTGCTGAGCGGTGTCGCCAGTGAGTTGGAGCGCAACCAGTACTCCTACCTGATCGCACAGCATCGCCACAGTGAAGAGAAGACCGAAGCCTACATCGAGATGCTGATCTCGCGCGGCGTTCAGGGCTTCATCTCGATCGACACACGTCTGACCCGGTCGCTGCAGGTGCCTTGTGTCGCCGTCGCCGGCCATGCGCACATTCCCGGCATTACCAACGTGATGCTGAACCACGAGCACGCCGCCGAGCTGACCATGCGCCACCTCCGCGACCTCGGCCATAAGCGCATCGCCTTCATCCGCGGACAGGCCTTCAGCTCCGACTCCGAAAGCCGCTGGACGGCCATGTCCGAAGCCGCAAAGCACTTCAAGATCTCCATTCCCGAAGGGCTGGTGATGCAGCTCGACCGGGATATCACCTCGCCGGAGCTGGGCTACACCGTGGTGCAGAAGCTGATGAAGCAGTCGCGCGACTTCACCGCGATCGTCTGCTTCAACGACATCGCGGCCCTGGGCGCCATCCGTGCCGTCGGTGACGCCGGTCTGCGCGTTCCAGAGGACGTCTCGATCATCGGCTTCGATGACATCCGCGTCTCGGTCTTCGCCCGGCCATCGATCACCACCATCCGCCAGCCGCTGCAGGAGATGGGTGAAACCGCCGCCAAGGTCCTGCTTAATCGTCTCAAAGGAGAGCGGGACGGCGACGACATTGCCGTTGAGCCCGAGCTGATCATCCGCGAGTCCACCGGCCGGGCGCCGTACCGGTATCCGGTTGGGCGCGCCTCTGCAAAATAGAGCTTGACAGTATTATTTGCCAAAGCCTCTAATGACTGCCGGCAGACCTGCGTCTCTATCAAACAATCGATTGTCTTCACGAGTGGAGAAATACGCCTTTTCAAAACAATCGATTGTTCATGGCGCACCGGGCTGCTCATTTGGAGGCACGATATGACAATCTCTCGCAGGCAGCTTGCTGCAGCGGGCGTTCTTTTACTTTCTCTGGCGACGTACTCGGCAGAGGCTCAGAATGCGAATGCAGGCGATATCCGCGGCGTAGTCACTGATCCGACAGGAGCCGTGATCGCCGGAGCAACCGTCACTGTTCTCGATAAGGACAAGGGCGTCACCACTACCTACACCACGGACGCATCCGGCCTGTACGACACCGGCCCGATCGTTACCGACAACTACCAGATCACCGTCGCCAAAGAAGGCTTCTCCAGCTACGTCCGCTCGCAGATCACATTGCAGGTCGGCGTCATCACGGTGAACGCGCAACTGAAGGTAGGCACCACCGAGACCTCGGTCGTTGTGGCCGAAGATGTTCCGCTGATCCAGACTGAGAGCGGCGAGCAGTCCACCACGCTCGAGAGCAAGGTTCTGTCGAAGCTGCCGAACCCCACGCCGGACTGGCAGAACTTCATCAAGCTAATTCCGGGCGCGACCGCGACCTCGACCTCCGGAACCACCAACACCGGCCAGGCCTACTCCGTAAATGGCAACCTGCCCTATAACGCTGTGCTGGCAGACGGCGCCTCGTCCGCCCTGTCGCACTCCGGCAATGCCGACGTGTCGACCTTCGAGACGGTGCAGGAGGTGCAGGTCAATACCTCGGCCTTCTCCGCGCAGTTCGGTACCGGCGGTGTGATCATGAACCAGATCAGCAAGGGCGGGACCTCTACCTTCCACGGAGCGCTCTACGAGTACTTCCAGAACGATGCTCTGAATGCGCGCAGCTTCTACCAGACCTCGAAGCCCTATCGCCGTTACCACGACTTCGGCGGATCGATCGGCGGACCGGTATGGCTGCCGCAGTCGCTGGGTGGAAAGAACCGCCTGTTCTTCTACTTCAACTACGACCGCACCATCAGCCTGAGCGCGAGCACCGGCTACCAGACTGTACCCACCGATGCGATGCGTCGCGGCGACTTCTCCGGCATGGCTCCGGTCTATGATCCTTCGACCACCTCGCAGGTGACGGTCGGCGGAAAGACCTACATCAAGCGCACCCAGTTCGCGAACAACCAGGTACCGATCTCTCCGACCGCCGCGAAGGTGCTGGCGCTGTACCCGAAGGCGAACTACAACGGTCCGAACTCGTCCACCAGCCCGACGACCGGCGTTACGGCGAACAACTACTACTACAACCTCCGCTCCAGCAATCCTTACAGCCGCTTCTTCGGCCGCTTCGACTACGACATCTCGCCGTCGAACCGTCTGACCGGATCGGTCACCGAGCGTGACAACCCGGCACGTTACGTCAACGGTCTGGGATGCCCGCTGGTTTGTATGACCGGTGATGTCAGCAGCTACAACTCGCAGATCACCGATGTGTGGAACATCAGCTCGCGCACCATCAACGAAGCGCGTCTGGGCTACACCAACCAGCTCAACTTCTTTATCCCGGACACACAGGGCACCGGCCTTGGACCGTCACTCGGTCTCCCGTACCTGAAGTTCGACATCATTCCGACCTTCAACGTCTCGTCCTACTCGGGCATCAACCAGCCGCTCTCGCCCTTCACCTACAAGGAGCACAACTACGATCCTTCGGACGTGGTGACGATGATCCGCGGCAAGCACATCCTCCACGTCGGCGGCGAGTACATGATCTTCCAGGACAACTCGACCGCATACGGCAACATCAACGGATCGACCCTCGGCTTCACCGGCGTGTATACGCAGTGCACCTACTGCCAGACGGCGGCAGGCGGCAATCAGGCCTCCACGGGCAATGCCTGGGCCGATCTCTACACCGAGCAGATCAACAGCTGGTCAGCACAGGTCACGCCTGAGTTTGCCGGACGCCAGAAGGCTCCGCAGATGTTCATCCAGGACGACTGGAAGCTGACGCCGAACCTTACCGTCAACCTCGGCCTGCGCTACCAGATCATGGAAGGCTGGTCTGACACCAAGGGCAACCAGCGTACCTTCGATCCCAACGTGACCAACAGTGTCACCAACACGCTGGGCGGCATGTGGTACGCGAGCACCAAGGCAAACGGACGCTCGCAGTTGCAGAACAACGTCTATGACACCGTTCTTCCGCGCGTCGGCTTTGCCTGGCAGTACCAGCCGGGCTTTGTGATCCGCGGCGGCTACGGTCTGTATGCCTACCTCTGGAGCCTGGATACCTACGGTAGCGACGAGGGCTCGGCCTTCGGCTTCAAGGGATCGCTGTCGGATACCAGCAACGGCCAGACCGCGGTCGGTAAGCTGTCAGCCGCGAATCCGCAGTTCCCGTACATCGGACCGACGACCGACTCAGGCGCGTACAACGGACAGGGTGTCAACTTCACCAACCAGCATACGCCGGTGACCAAGATCCACCAGTACAACATCACCGTCGAGAAGCAGATCGGCAGCGACATGAAGGCGAGCCTCGCATATGTAGGCAGCCGCTCAGTCAACCTGACCTTCAGCCGCGATATCAATCAGGTGCCCGTAGACAAGCTGGCCGTCAACGATCAGCAGTTCCGCCCGTTCCCGCAGTTCACCACCATCAACGGCAGCACCTTCAACTCCGATGCCAACTACAACTCGCTGCAGGCTACGCTTCAGAAGCGTCTGACCCACAGCCTGTCCTTCGATGCCAGCTATGTGTGGTCGAAGTTCCTCAACGAGTTTGACTCATCCGCGTGGGGCAGCCGCAACGGCACCACCACCTACCAGAACTCGTACGACGTGGGAGCCAACTACGGTCCGTCGAACTTCGATGTTCGCAACGCCTTCAAGGGAGACGTGATCTATGTGCTTCCCTTCGGCAAGGGACAGCGCTTCCTGAACAACAACTACGTGGTTGATCAGGCCCTCGGTGGATGGCAGCTTTCTACCACCTACGTGCTGCAGTCGGGTAACCCGATGACCGTCACCATTCCATCAACGCTGGCGCAGACCTATGCCGGTTCGGGCAACATGTATCCGAACTGGGCCGGCAATCCCACGCTCAGCGATCGCACCCGCGATCACTGGTTCAACACCACCTACATCAGCCAGAGCGGCCAGAAGGTAGGCCCTGACACCAACGCGGCATACATCATCCCTGCGAACGGAACCTTCGGCAACTTCCATCGCAACAACGTCTACGGCCCCGGCATGGTGAGCTTCAACACCTCGCTCGGCAAGACCTTCAACCTCTACAAGGAGCAGTACAAGTTTGAGCTGCGCGCCGACGCAACCAACGTACTGAACCACCCGGTCTTCGCGAATCCGAACACTTCCATCACCAACGGAAACTTCGGAAAGATCACCTCAACCAACCTGTTCGTCGGCGGGCGAGCAATCCAGCTCATGGGTCGCTTCTCGTTCTAGTCTCCTGGCCTGAGAGGCGGGTGCAACTACCCGCCTCTTATTTTTAGATCTCTGTTTTTGTTACGAATTCAGGGCGCTCCGAACCCACCCTAGCGTTGCGAACGTTCACCCCGACGAACTTGTTCGTTGGGGTGATATCGCGATGGGTGGGATATTCACGATCTCGTCTGCTGGAACGCTAAAAGGTTTGGTTCTAACGAATCTTGTTTGCTGATCGATTAGCGACGGCTTGGCAAGAATAAGCGCTGAAGGCGCGCTCCATACCAGCCTGGGGCAACGCCCCAGGTAGACAGTCCCAAAGAATTAAAGGGCTGAAGGCCCGCTCCATAATCCGGCACTCTGGTTCTGAAAAACAAACGATATGCGATTCAAAATCACGCAAAAGCTACTGATCCTCACCCTCTCGCTGAGCGCCGCAACCATCAATGCCCAAAAGCCCGCACAGATGTGGCTCACGACGAGCGATGGCGCCACCCTCCTGCATCGTGAGGCCGACCTGAAATGGACCAGGACCCCCGCCACCGGCGCCACAATTTCCATCGATGACTCAAAACATTTCCAAACCATCGACGGCTTCGGCCACGCCCTCACCGGCGGCTCCGCACAGCTTCTCATGAAGATGACACCCGGGGCCCGCAGCACTTTGCTGCATGAGCTCTTCGGCAAGCGTGACGGCCAGATCGGCATGTCCTATCTCCGCGTCTCCGTCGGAGCCTCCGATATGAACGCCTACGTCTACACCTACGACGATATGCCCGCCGGTGAGACCGATCCAGAGCTGAAGCACTTCACGCTCGCCGAGGATGAGAAGGACGTCATCCCTGTCCTGAAAGAAATCCTGGCGATCAATCCGAAGATCAGGATCCTTGCCTCTCCCTGGACCGCGCCCTCCTGGATGAAGACCAACGAAAACGTCAAAGGCGGAGCCCTCAAGAAGGAGTACTACCCCGTCTACGCGCAGTACTGGGTGAAGTATCTCCAGGGCATGAAGGCGCACGGCATCACCATCGATGCGCTCACCGTGCAGAACGAGCCGGAGAACCCGAAGAACACACCCAGCCTGGTGATGACCGCTGACGAAGAGGCTGAGTTTATCGGTCAGCACCTGGGACCAGCGCTACACGCCGCCGGTCTGCAGACCAGGATCATCGCCTTCGATCACAACTGCGACCATCCCAACTATCCGGAGACCGTGCTGAAGGATCCAAAGTCCGGGCCCGTAACCGACGGCTCCGGCTTCCATCTCTACCTCGGCGACATCAGCGCCATGACTCAGGTACACGATGCCTTTCCACAGAAGAACATCTACTTCACCGAGCAGATGGTCGTCGCCTACAAGGCAAAAGAACCAATGCCGATCGCTCGTCCCTTCGCGCGCGTCGTGATCGGGGCGCTGAATAACTGGAGCCGCAATGTGCTGCTCTGGAACCTCGCGGCCGATCCGCAGAACGGGCCGCACACCAACAACGGAGGCTGCCCGATGTGCTCTGGCTCGCTGACGCTGGATGGTGACAAGGTCACGCGCCTGGTGGCGCATTACACCGCGGCACACGCCTCGAAGTTTGTGCCGCCGGGCTCAGTTCGTATCGGATCGTCGTGTGAAAGAAGCTGCCCTGCTGAAGTGGCACTGCGCACGCCCAAGGGAAAGTATGTTCTGCTGGTCAGCAACCCGGATGCGGAGGCGCGTGAGTTCAGCGTACGTTTCCATGGAAAGACCTTCCATACCTCGCTGGCCGCCGGCGCCATCACAACCTACGTCTGGTAAGAGAGGTTCTAGCTTGGTGAATCTGAAGTGCTTAGAAAAAATCTTGTCATCCTGAACAAACGGGGTCCCCAACGAACTTTGTTCGCTGGCTCTAGTGAAGGACCTGCGAAGAATAAGCGCTGAAGGCGCGCTCTATACCAGCCTGGGGCAACGCCCCAGGTATGCGGTAGATAGGAGCTCCAAGGGCTGAAGGCCCGCACTATAGTGCGGTAATCAAATGGTGTTCCAGAAGTTGCTCTCGTACACGTTGTCATCCTGAACGAACGGGTCCCCAGCCAGCTTGCTGGTTGGGGTGGTGAAGTGAAGGACCTGCTTTTCAACGCTTCGGATGGCAAAAAGCTCTAAATGATTTATGTCACGAACTAATTAACTCAGGACACTTCCAATGCTGACACGGAGAGAGTTTGTTCAACAGGCCACACTGGCTATCGGCGGCCTGTGCTATGCGGCTGCACAAGAGAAAGCGGAGGTCGTCGTCAAGACTCCCTCAGGCCCACTGCGCGGAGTGCAGACCGAGGGAGTACGCGTCTTCCGCGGCGTTCCCTTCGCGCAGCCCCCGGTTGGCGATCTCCGCTTCCGTGCGCCGCAGCCGATCACTCCCTGGAAGCAGGTACGCAATGCGACGGAGTTTGCTCCCGCTGCGTACCAGCAGGATAAAACTCATCGCCTGAGCGAAGACTGCCTGTATCTCAACATCTGGGCTCCGCAGGGTGCAGGTCCGTTTCCTGTTTATGTGTGGATTCACGGCGGCGGATTCACCGGCGGCCGCTCCTTCGATCCCATGTTCGACGGAACCGGCTTCGCGAAGAACGGCATCATCGTCGTCACCGTCGCATATCGTCTCGGTGTCTTTGGCTTCCTCGATATGGAGCCGCTGTTGGGCAACAGCTATCGCGGCTCGGCCAACAATGCGGTACGGGACCTCATCGCCTCACTCACCTGGGTCAAGCAGAACATAGGCGCATTCGGCGGCGATCCGAACAAGGTCACGATCGGCGGCGAATCGGCAGGTGCGAAGCTGACCTGCCTGCTCATGGGCGTGCCCTCAGCAACCGGCCTCTTCCATCAGATGATCTCTGAGAGCGGTGGAGCGGAACGCATCTGGCCCAGGGATCGCGCCAACCAGATCGCCGATGAGTTCGGAGCAGCATGGAAAGCCGTCGGCAACGGCGTCCCGCTCACCAAGGCTGCACCCGGTGAGTTGATCCTCGCTCAAGAGCGCATGATCCGCACCTCGCCCGTACACTTCCCGCTGCGGGTGGAAATCGACGGCGATCTCATCCCGCAAACACCCCTTGCCACCATTCGCGGAGGCTCGACACGCGGCAAGCGCCTGTTGATCGGCACCAACCTCGATGAGAGCGCCTCGTTCATCGGCACACATCCGGCAAAGGATGCCGACAGCCAGGACCTCGGCAATCTGACGGTGGAGAAGTTCCATCCCATCGACGAGGCCTATAAGAAGCTCTATCCCAACCTCTCACCGGAGATGCGCCGCATCCGCAGCGTCACCGCCGAGGAGTACTGGGTGCCCACCATGCGCGTTGCTGAAGCACACTCCAGCGGCGGCAACCGGACGTACTTATACCGCCTCGACTTCCCCGGGGAAGGACACTTCGCGGGGCTGGCCTTCCACTCCTACGACCTGCGCTTTGCCTGGAATCATCTCGGGCCGGAAGCAGCGGCCAACGCAAAAGATCTCGCTCACACTATGAACGCGGCGTGGACTGCCTTCCTGAAGGGCGAAGCCATGGCTGCACCGGGTACGCCCGCATGGCCAACTTTCGATAGCGACAAACAGAGAACCATGATCTTCGACGTGCCCAGCCATGTCGCGCAGCGTCCGCAGGCCGAAGAGCTGGCCCTGTGGAACGGCCTGCTCACGCAGTGAACCTTAACCCTCAAGACTTGGATACGAAAAGAAAGTGAGCTCATGCTGAACCGTCTTCCCCATCGCCTTCCCCGCGCCGTCGCCGGTGCTCTTCTGTTCTCCCTTGCGGCCTGTCTGCCTGGACAAACCGCAAAGGACGACGCGATCCAGAAGAAAGTGGATGCGCTACTCAGGCAGATGACGCTGGGAGAAAAGGTTGAGCAGATGGAGCAGGCCGCCGGCCAGCCCATGTACACGCCCA
Source organism: Terriglobus albidus (assembly GCF_025685425.1). Classification (GTDB taxonomy): domain Bacteria; phylum Acidobacteriota; class Terriglobia; order Terriglobales; family Acidobacteriaceae; genus Terriglobus; species Terriglobus albidus. The sequence continues at coordinate 143,909 of NZ_JAGTAS010000051.1, read as the reverse complement.
AGGAGAAGGCCGATGCCCTGGCAAAGAACGGCATCGGCAGCTTCCTCTTCTTCACCGATCCCGAACGCATCAACGCTCTGCAGCACATCGCGATGACGGAATCGCGGCTGCATATCCCCATCCTCTTCGGCTATGACGTCATTCACGGCTTCCGCACCATCATGCCGGTGCCGCTGGCGATGGCCTCCTCGTGGGATCCCGCGCTGGTCGAGCGCACGCAGTCCATGGCCGCGCGTGAGGCGCGTGCCGCCGGTGTCCACTGGGCCTTCGCTCCCATGGTTGACATCGCCCGCGATGCTCGCTGGGGACGCATCATGGAGGGCGCAGGCGAAGACCCCTACCTCGGCGAGCAGATGGCCGCGGCGCAGGTGCGCGGCTTCCAGGGCAAGTACGCCGGTGCTCCCGATCACATTCTGGTCTCGGTAAAACACTTCGCTGGCTATGGAGCAGCTGAGGGCGGCCGCGACTACGACAGCACCAACATCTCTGACGAGCAGTTGCAGAACGTCTACCTGCGTCCCTACAAGGCAGGCGTCGATGCAGGCGCGGCGACTATGATGTCCGCCTATCAGAATCTCAACGGCGTTCCCGCAACCGGCAACCGGTGGCTGCTGACCGATGTGCTGCGGCATGAGTGGGGATTCAAAGGCTTCGTCGTCAGCGACTGGGAGTCGGTCGGCAGCATGAAGACTCACGGCTTCGCCAGGGATGAGGAAGACGCCGCGATCCGCGCAGTGCAGGCCGGCGTGAACATGGAGATGACCGGTGAAACCTACCGCAAGTGGATTCCCGCAGCGGTAAAGTCGGGAAAAATTCCCGAGTCCGAAATCGATGCGCTGGTCCGCCCGATCCTCGCGATTAAGTACCGCATGGGCCTCTTCGAGAATCCCTATGTCGATCTGAAGAAGTTTCAGCAGGAGACGCTTTCGATCGAAGAGCGCACCGCATCGCGCACCGCGGCCGAGCAGACCGCGGTGCTTCTCAAGAACGAGAACCATCTCTTACCGCTGAATACAAATCTGAAAAGCCTGGCCGTCATCGGCCCCCTGGCCGATAGCAAGCTCGACACCATGGGCTCGTGGGCCATCCACGGCGATCGGCGCGATACCGTCACGCTGGTCGAAGGCCTCCGCGACTCTCTGCCGCAGACGAAGATCGATGCTGCCGTGGGCGTTGAGATCGAGCGCGGCTCCGCCACCATCTTCGACGAACAGGTTATTCCGGAGAAGCCGACGCTCACCGCCGGTGCGGCCAAAGCCGAAGCCTTCGCACACGCAGTGGAGCTCGCCCGCAATGCTGAAGCGACAGTACTGGTATTAGGCGAAGCGCAGACCATGAGCGGCGAGGCCGCATCGCGTGCGCGGCTCAATCTTCCCGGCGAGCAGGAGAGGTTGTTAGAGGCAGTCGTAGCCCTGGGCAAGCCCGTCGTTCTGGTACTGATGACCGGCCGCCCGCTCGACATCACCTGGGCGCAACAGCACGTGCCCGCAATTCTGAACATCTGGTATCCCGGCACCGAAGGCGGCCACGCCGCAGCCAATCTGTTGCTCGGCAAGGTGAACCCCAGCGGACACCTGCCCGTAACCTGGCCGCGCGAAGCCGGACAGGAGCCGCTCTACTACTACCAGTCGCTTCCCCAAAACCCTGACAACACAGAGCACCGCTACTGGGATGCTTCCAGTGCTCCTCTCTATCCCTTCGGCTACGGTCTCAGCTACGCTGACATCCGCATGAAGGGCATGACGCTCGACGCCGACTCGGTCAGCACCGACGGAACTGTTTGCGTTCGCGCAATTGTAGAGAACACCTCGAAGGTTGCGGGTGCACAAGTAGTGCAGGTATACACCCATAAGCGCGCCGGCAGCGCCGCGCGTCCGGCGCGTGAGCTGAAGGCCTTCCAAAAAGTATGGCTGGCTCCGGGCGAGACCAAGACCGTCGCTCTGGAGATTCCGGCAAAGGAGCTCTCCTATTGGAGTCCGGTTGCAAAGAAGGTCGTACTCGAACCCGGTGAGTTCGATCTCTGGGCAGGCTTCGACGCCACCGCGACGGAGCACAAGAGCTTCCACCTAACAGCAGGCAAGTAAGGACGAGTTACAGATGAAGATGCGAGTAGTTGCAGGTGCAGTACTGGGTTTTGTCTCTGCCGTAGCAGTAGCGCAGCAGAAGTCTCCCGACTTTGGTCCAAACGTAAAGCTCTTCACTCCGTCGATGAGCCATGACGAGATGCAGCAGGCCATCGACAAGGTCTACGCTGAGCAGCAGCACGCCGAGTTCGGCAGCTCGCGCTACGCCTTCCTGCTGATGCCGGGCAAGTACAACCTCGATATTCCCGTGGGCTTCTACACTCAGGTCCTCGGCCTGGGAGCGAACCCTGACGATGTCCGTGTCACCGGTGATGTGCATGCCGACGCAGCATCCAAAAACAACAACGCTACCACCACCTTCTGGCGGGGCGTCGAGGGCTTCTCGGTAGTGCCCGCCGGAGGCACGATGCAGTGGGCGGTCTCGCAGGCCATCGCGGCGCGGCGCATGCATGTGCTGGGCAACATGGTGCTGCACCAGAAACGCGGCTGGGCCAGCGGCGGCTGGCTCTCAGACTCACTGGTCGATGGCACGGTCGACTCCGGCACACAGCAGCAATGGATCTCGCGCAACACCGAGTGGAACCAGTGGACCGGCGCAAACTGGAACATGGTCTTCGTCGGCGCAGAACACGCACCCGAAGGCGAGTGGCCCAAGCCTCCGTTCACCAACGTCGCCACCGTGCCCATCGTCCGCGAAAAGCCCTTCCTGCAGGTCGATGGCAAGGGCAACTTCAGCGTGCGTGTGCCGAACATCCGAGAGAACTCCTCCGGCATCACCTGGAAGCAGGGCTCAACCGCAGGGCGCACAGTACCTCTCTCGCACTTCTACATCGCTCGTCCTGACCGCGATACTGATGTCACCATCAATGCCGCGCTCGACAAGGGCAAAGACCTGCTGCTGCTCCCCGGCAACTACGATCTCAACGCACCCATTCACATCCGTAAAGCCAACACCATCGTGCTCGGCCTGGGCTTCGCCACACTGCGTCCGGTACACGGAACGGAAGCGATTACGGTGGCCGATGTCGATGGCGTTACGGTCTCCGGCCTGTTGTTCGATGCGGGCACGGTCGCTTCTCCTTCGCTGCTGCATGTAGGGACGCAAGGCAGCAAGCTGCGCCATAAGACCAACCCCATCTCACTGCACGATGTCTTCTTCCGCGTAGGCGGAGCCGGCGAAGGCCGCACCGACGCGAACCTTGTGATCGACAGCAACGACACCATCGTCGACCACACCTGGATCTGGCGCGCCGACCACGGCCACAACGTCGGCTGGGACAAGAACCAGAGCAACTACGGCCTGGTCGTGCACGGCAACGACGTTACCATCTACGGCCTCTTCGTCGAGCATCACCAGAAGTACCAGGTGCTCTGGGCAGGCGAGCGCGGCCGCACCTACTTCTACCAATCCGAGATTCCCTACGACCCTCCAACACAACAACAGTGGACCGATGAAAAAGGCGCCAAGGGCTGGGCCTCGTACAAGGTGGCGGACAACGTCCGCGAACACGAAGCCTGGGGCCTCGGCATCTACAGCGTCTTCCGCTATCCCGATGTGGTGCTGGACCGCGCCATCGAAGTCCCCGACACCCGGGGCGTAAAGTTCCACCACATGATCACGGTAGCGCTATTGGACAAAGGCGCCATCCTGAACGTCATCAACCAGACCGGCGGCAGCACCAGAACCAGCTCCGCAGGCCAACCACCCCGCATCGAACCCAAAGTCACGGACTATCCCACACAGTAGTGGAGTCGATATACCGAGTGCCCCAGGCCGGGGTTCCCAACGAACTCGTTCGTTGGGGTAAACAGGTCCCTCGGGGGACCTGGGATGTTCGCGCTCCGCGCGAACCGGGTGGGAGCCGTGGGCTTCAGCCCACGGTTTACCGGCCACATAAAGAAATGGGCTTTAGCCCTGGGCCTTTCTATCGATCCAAACAATGCCCAGGGCTAAAAGCCCAACTATCTACAAACCTCATACCAGCGGACTGAAGCCCGCTTCTCCCACCCAGTGCGCGCGTTCCGCGCGCAACAAGCCAACACATTACTTTGGTGATCGTCGTGTCTCGTTATGTCATGAAGCTCAAACGTGATCACGCCGATGGAGACAACAAGTAGTCACCTAATCACCTTCAGAGAAGCACATCCTTCTAAGTATCGACAGGATGTGCTTCTCTTTGTGCTCTAGACACTACTGGGTGCTGTCTTCCTTCTCCTGCTGAACATTCGTCGGTGTGTTCAAGCCATGTTCCGGATCATAGTTGTGCTTCGTCATCCAATCCTTGTATTGAACGCCTGGCACTTTGACTAACTTGCCCTTATTCACCGCGTAGACCTCATCCTTGACGCTGGTTTTGAAGTTGCAGGTGAAATACGCGTTCGTCTTAGCAAAGACAGGCACGAGCACGATCAGTTCCTGATTGGGCTTCTTCCATTTCGCGGGGTAGGTCTCAAATCCGGGATTTCCTTTAACGTTCTGTGAACAGTCAAAGGTGAACTCGACACCGTGCGGCAGGCCGTTTTCATAGAGGTTCGCGATACCCTCGCCCTTGGATTCCTGCTCTGTGGTGCCGTTGTAGAAGTGAACCTTTTGATGAGGATAGACGTGGACGCGGAGCGGATAGTCTGCCGGATTCTTGCTTTCAGCGAGGGCAGAAATTGAGGCGAAAAGGACGAGTGCGCAAAGCTTGCCAGAGATTCGCATAGTAGTTTTAGTTTTCGAATGAAAGCTACAGCACTGCTACGAGCCATAATCGCCGAATTCCTGCGCAATGGCAACGCCGCGTGTACCTCCTGCCAACTTTTGGATTCGCGCAAAGCGCGAATCTTTTTGTTTTGTCATTTCGTAGCGGAGCGGAGAAATCTGCTTCTCTACCAGAGATCGTCTGTTCTGATACGAAAAGCAGATCCCTACGGGATGACAAACAAAGATGCCAACGGTTCTGAGCGCTGAAGGCGCGCTCTATACCAGCCTGGGGCAACGCCCCAGGGTATCCGGCCCATTAGAAAACGAAGGGCTGAAGGCACGCTCCATAATTCCGCAGCCTACCCGTGTACAAAAACGATTCGCGCACCGCGCGAATCTCCCACCCATCGCGCCGCGATGGATGGGGCACCCGGTTCATGGGCTCACAAACCCCACCCAACCGCATACACTTCCACAGGTGACACTCCGCAACAAACTGTGGACCTATCTCGGCTTCTGGGCCACCGGCGTAAGCCTCATCATGCCCGGCGCCATGCTGCCCGCCATCACACACGCCTGGCATCTCACCGACCGCGGAGCAGGAGCCATGCTCTTCTGCGTCTACTTCGGCGCATCCCTGGGAGCGCTCTTAGTTCGCGGCACACTGCAACGTCTCATCGCCATCTATTCGTTGCTGCTATGCGCAGCAGCACTATGGGCATCGACAACAACCTGGCCCCAACTCCCCGCACTGATCTGGGGCATGGGGTTAGGTACGGTGATGACCTCTACCAGCATCCTCTTCAAACAACAACAAGCGTCCGCAGCCGCACTGGTTCGCCTGAACTTCGTATGGGCCATAGGAGCACTCCTGGCCCCCGCGTTAGTCACCCAGGCACTCCGCACCGGCAGCCCCCGCGGAGTGCTGCTAAGCTTCGCTGGATTCTGGGCACTCTACGGCGCAATCACCTGGCTGATGTCGCGCAGCAGCAAGACCCAAATCACCGCACCCCGCCTCGACGCCAACGCATCCATGCTGCAAGGCCTGCGCGGAGTCCCCACGGCACTCATCATCGCCACTATCCTCGCCCCAGGCATCGAAGCCGCCTGCTCCGGCTGGCTCTCCACCTACGCCGACCGCTACGCCATGCGCCTGGCCATCACGATCGCCGCCCCCTCATGCTTCTGGGCAGGCCTGCTGCTAAGCCGCGCCATGGCCTTCCTCCCCGGAGCAGACCGCTACCTCGAAACCCGCTGGCGCTGGCTACCACTCCTGGTCCTCGCCGGCACCGCAGGCCTGCTGCTCCCCCTGCAAAGCGCCTGGATGCTAACCTGCGCCTTCTTAGTAGGCTTCGGCCTGGGGCCACTGTATCCAGCACTCCTCTCAAAGGTCCTGGACCGCCGCCAAAACAACACCATCTTCTTCCTGGCAGGAGTAGCCTCCTCCGCCCTGCCATGGCTGACCGGCCAGGTCTCGGCCTTCAGTCACTCGCTGCGGTGGGGAATGGTGGTGCCGGTGTTGGGCGCAGGGACATTGTTTGTATTGGCGTTTGGCGTGGAAACGACTGACAGCAATGGGCAGGACTAATCGATTGCAGTGGAGTAGAAGCATGCGAACTAACGGAACCACACTTCATAAGGTTCTCTTCACCATTACTTCTTAGGCAGTCCGATTCTCAAGCAAGACATATTTGTGGCCGCGGCCTGAAGTAACGCGGCGAGCGAGATCAAAGAATACAAATACTTCTCCAGTCACTCTGAAGCTGCAAGACTGACTATCAGTGGAGGCTTTTGGCATGTTTTCCTTGAACCAGCCAAGGGTGAATTCTCCTGACCGGTGCAATTCTCGGTACGCAAGTTCCAACTCTGACTCGACGATTCGCTTTTCTGTGCGTCGGCCGCCGCTTTTGTTCGGAATCGAGTAAACGAGGGCATGCTCGCCGCGGGACCTCCGAATTCCTGCAAATCGATAGTCCGGCTCGAAGTTCTCACCTAAGGGAATATCCCGCACCAGTCCAAAGAAACTTACGTCTCCTGTCATCTCCGCCTCGCCAATCGGGCAAGTATACAGTTCCGTAGTGGCGCAGATTGCGACCCTTTGGTCAAAACAACCTCACCCACCCCAACTCAGTTCTGATGAGAATCCGGACAATTTTGCCTTTTTTGCAATCAGTTAGAGCGCGGAAGACGACGTCTCGAAACGCTTATTGCACCCATACTGCACCCACGTTGGCGTCATCCCGTATCCAGTACGCGGCATGACCGACACGTCAGCGACCTACCCGGCAGCCATAAAGTGATCCTGGCACTCAGGTCTAAACCGTAAATAGGATGCTTCTATTTATCTGTGGCACCATGCGCCAAGGAACTTGTAGCTTGCAGGGGATGCCTGTAGTACATAAACTACAGGTGCGCCTTATGGCGGCCCCGTTGAGAATACCAACGGTAGCCGCCAAGGCAACGGGAATAGGGTTGGCGCCCGACATCCCGTGTACGACGGAGAAGAGCATGCGCAACATGTCTCCCTCCAAAGCCAACCTTAGATTCGCGAGGGTATTAACCCTAGCTGAGGCTGGCAACCTGATTGTCAAAGAGGGTGTCTATATGACGCCCTCTTTGTTTTTGTGGATTAGCACTAAATCCTATGCAATTATCTCCCGTCTAGATTCACTCGGAAAGTTGTGCAAAAAGGGAGTAAAAGTCGAATTTGTGATCCTGCAGCTCAACAGACACCCTCTACTGGATATAAATGCCGAACGCCAGCGGAAAGTGCAAAAATTCCCTGTGGATGGCGGATCTATACGATTAGACGAGGGCCCAGTATCCCAAGGTTTTCATCTTTTGGAGATTGTCGGTCACGGAGACAGGCGTTACGGGTCATAAATGGGCACTTCTCTACGCTAGGCCGGAAGACAACGCTGGATGCTGTACCGTGCCTCATCCGGGCCCCATGATGACGTACATGGATACGGACACCGGGTGCGAAGAACAGCGCCAACGACGAAGCATGGCGTTGACCACTACCTAAAGAATCCTGGAAGATCAGTCGATCATCACATTGGAGCGCTTCATCGGTACACCTCAGTGCTTATCAGCAAGGCGAAGTAGGGATCAAGAAGGATTCCTTCACAGCCGTGGCTGCTCGGGCGATGATGATCACCGAACTTGCATCAAAGAAGTGAGAGGGCGCGCATCATGTTCAAGGAAGCAATCCGCCGTGTAATGTTCCGGTTCTTGCCGGAGTATGTACCCTGTGTCGAAGGGACATGGAAGTACCGCTTCATGATGTGGTTATATGGAGAAGAAAGCGTGGCATTCCGATCTGACGAATGGACGCCACGCCATTCTTGAGAACGACGCTTCGGCTGGGCTGCCAGCCTAGGCTTCTTTTCAACGCTCTCGTTTAGGAGCGCGCCACACCGTTGCTGATGTGGTACCGTTCCCGGTCGACTCGGCTACTTCTTCTTGCCGAGACGGATCGGGAAAGCCTTCAGGCCCTTATCCTTCGCGTAAATGCGAACACCGTTGACGGTGATCCACTTACGGAAGATAACGCCCGAGGACTTCTTTGCGGTCACTTTAGGTTGACCATCCATGGGGATGGGCGTCACACCGCTTCATAGAAGCAGCCTCCGACGATTAGGCATTTGCCCGAGTGCAGCCCGTAGGCTGGTCGGCGACCGTAGCAGCGTTCACCGACGTACATAATGGTAGGCCTGTCAAGGAGTTGGGTAAAGTGAAAATGAGACACTATATCTGGTGCATGCCTGTGGATTGCACAGTATTTTTGGCAATAGTATCGACTGGTTTATAGACTTTAGTAACTTGACCGTTCGAGGACCGATTTTGTCTAATATGCGTATCACTTAGGTTGACTTTGCTCTTCTATGGGATGAATTCCCCTTTTGTGATGCATAGTCATACGAATTGCCACCGAGTAGCAGCTCGGTGGCTTTCGCTCTTATAGAGACTTTGGTTACCGAAGAGACCCTCTAGCCGCCCATTTCTAGGCCTGTGTAAAAGTGGGTACAGAGAAGGAAAGACGAAACCAAGTTTGGTACCAACTTCGTACGAGAAAAGCAAAGTGGGACGAACAACGCCGCGCTGAAGCGAAGATCAGCACAGGAGAAAGGCTACTGGAAGCCGCAAATAGATGCGTGCGTGTTGGGCGGGTATTCCAAAGACGCCATCAACGGTGCGGAAACAGCCGTTTCGGCTTAACTGAACCCATTTGCACCCATTTGGGTCAATCGGGCTTGCTAAGTTGCTGAAGTAAATGGTCGGGACGACTAGATTCGAACTAGCGACCTCACCCACCCCAAGGGTGCGCTCTACCAGGCTGAGCCACGTCCCGACTCTTACGTACAGCAGCGGGTTGCGCCGGGCGGCGCTGGGGCTATTGCCCGCTGTCTTTTAAGTTTACTACACGCCGCAGGGGAGGCCCTGAGGCCCCGCTCTTAGTGTTCGGGAGCGACGTATTCCTTGGGTAGTTCGCCGCCCGAACCGTAGAAGAAGTCGTTCATCTGCTCGACCAGGAACTCCTGCGCCTGCGGCGTCCAGGGCTGCAGCCGATACTCGTTCAGCAGCATCTTCTGGCGCTCAAGCCACTCATTCCAGGCCTTCTTCGAGACAGTCTTGTAGACCTTCTGTCCCAGCTCCGAGTCGAACGGAGGCTCATCGAGACCCTCCATCTCCTGCTTGTACTTTGCGCAAAAAACCATATGTGCCATCGGTTCTATCTTACTGCGGGCCGTGCCCGCAGGGTTGAATGGTGGAATTGTTGAATGGTTGAATAGTGGGTTCGGTGGTGGGAGCGGGTGTATGGGCGTGCATCGGGAGATTGTCGGGTTTCATCAGGATGATGACGGGCATTGGGTCGCCGATCTGGAGTGCGGCCATACCCGGCATGTGCGGCACGATCCGCCCTGGCAGGAGCGGGAGTGGGTGGTGACACCTGAGGGTAGGGCGGAGTGGATCGGGAAATCCTTCGAATGCCTCAAGTGTGGTGAGGATAAGGACTAGGACAGCCCATACACCGGGTGCCCCCGGTTCCCTTAGGGACCTGGGCCCGGCCTTTACTGTCCCAAGCAACGATTTTGCGTGTAGATGGGGTCGTTAGACAAGCCACAACACCGGGTGTCCCATCCATTGCGGAGCAATGGGTGGGATCGTCGAGCGAAGCTCGATACGCTTCTTTTCTCGGAAAAGCAGATCCCTTCCTGCCCCAACCAGCAGAGCTGGTCGGGGACCCCGTTTCGGGATGACCAACAAAAAGTTCGCGCGGGAGCGCGAATGTCTTGCTTAAGGGGACGGCTTCAGCCGTCCCGTTTCAGGATGTTTTAGGAAAGGGGCTTTGAGCCCCTGAGGGCAGATCCACAAAGCCCTGGCATTGACCTCAGCGGCTGAAGCCGCTTGCTTTGTTGAAACTTCGTACGGCACGGCTGAAAGCCGTGCCCTTAAGCAAAACAATTCGCGCGGAGCGCGAATGCCCAGGTCCCAGAAGCGGGACCCGGGGCACCCGGCTCCGTGGTTAGCGGACCGTTAGTTCGTCATCGGCTTGATGATCTCGTCCAGATACCCCGGCGTACCCTCCGCGCGCACCAGATGCGGATACTTCTCCCCATCGTGATAATTCAGCGAGATCGTCTTGAGATCGTTCCCAATCGCCACCAGCAGATCGATCGTCTTGTCCGTCCCCTTCGCGGCCTTGATGGCTCCATACAGAGCATCGCCGGAGAACGCCGTGCTGTTCACACCCACAATCCTGATCCCCGGCCCCAGCCCAGCGTTGTACGCCACCGAATCCATATAGACATCGCTGATCACACCCTCCCGATTCGTCCGGAAGCCCAGAGAATAGAGGGCATCCACCGTGCCACGACGGCTCAGACTACCGCGCTGGTAGGAGGACATCGTGTCCGTATAAACCAGCTTGTAGCCACCCTGCGCCAGCCCTTCGATCGACGGATCGCCCGGCCCATGTGACAGAATCCGATCCTTCAGGAACTTCGCCCAGTCATACGCAACCACCTGATTGAGATCCTTCACCAGCTCATCGAAGTCATACGGCAGCACCTTCGCCGGAGTATCGCCGCCCGCACCCAGGAAGAGCGCAGCAAAGTCATTCAGCGACTTCTGATCATTGGTCAGCCTGCGGATGGTCGTGTCAGCATCCAGCCAGATCAACTCGCCCTCCTGGTAGTAATCCTGCGATCGCCGCCAGCTCACCCACGCCTGCGATCCTCCGCGGATCGACTGTGCCGCGATCGCCGTATCCTCGGTATTGCGCCACCGGCGGCCCGGACGCGTATCAAGCGAAGCCGCCGACGAGGCCAGGGCATCGCGATAGTTCTCCGCCGTCCAGAAGCCAGCACGCGCTGCCAGCACATTGCCCCAATACTGCGTCATGCCCTCGTACACCCACAGCAGATCGCCTTGCTCCGGCGTAGCGTAATCCGGCTGATACAGCCGAGCCGGCCGGCGATACTTCCCATTCCACGAGTGCGTAAACTCATGCGGCAACAGATCGGCATTGCTGACCGCAAGCGCCGGGTTGCTGTAGCCATCCAGCTCCACACCGTTGTCCGAAGACTGATGATGCTCCAGCCCCTCGCCGCGAATCTTGTCTGACAACGACAGCACGAAGTGATAGTCGCGATAATGCGAGCTCTTATACAGCGGCCGCGTCTCGCGCACCAGCTTGCTGGCCGCCTCGATCGTTGCCTTGGGCAGATTGGCAGCCTCTTCCGTGTCAGCCGCAACGTCGAGGAAATGCTTCGGCGTGCACTCCGGCGCCAGCGGAATCTCGTGGAAGTACTTACCGGCGATGTATGGCGAATCCACCAGCGTCTCCACATCCGTGGTCTCGAACGTGATGGTGTTGCCACTGGTGTTCGCAGGCACCAGCGCTCCTCCACCATGCCAGCCCGCAGGCAGCGTGATCGACGGAGTCACCTTGATCTTCGCCACCGGAATCTTCGCCGGATACAGCACAGCCGTATTCCACTCCAGCACCGCCAGGTTGTTGCTGGTAAAGGCGCGCTGATCGGTGGAATCGAGATAGTCGAACTTCGCCTCAATCTCGCTGACACCCGCGGGAATCTCCAGATGGAAGGCATACATATCGACATCATCGCGACGCCAGCCCAGCGGCTTACCATTCGCCGTAAAGAAGATGCCGGCAAACTGCGCAATCGGCCCGGCAGGCATATGCGTTCCCGGAATCCACTCCGGATACTCGAGCGTAAGCGCACCGGCGGTGACCGGAATGGTCTCGGCGCCATGCACGAGATGGCGATACGAATCGGTCAGATCAACCGAAAGCCGGATCGGCGCAGACGGCGCCTCCGGAGTCTTTGCGACAGTCTTTTTGTCAGCGGCCAGGGCGGAGAGGGGGAGGGCGAGGAGTGCCAGAGCGCAGCGAAAGTGCATGGGGGAATTCTAGTTGGGCGGAGCCTTTGGCTCCGATAGTTGAATAGTTGAATAGTTGAATTGTTGAATGGTGGTCTGGGTCGCTACGAATCCGGGTGCCCCACATACGCGAAGCTTATGTGGGGGATCGAGCGGAGCTCGATACGCTTTGTTTGAAAAAAAGCAGATCCCTGCGGGATGACAACCAAAAGACGGTTCGCGCGGAGCGCGAATGCCCACATAAGCTTCGCGTATGTGGGGCACCCAGTATAGTGGTCACCCCTTCGGCGAATGCTTCCGGAACGTCACCCGTATCTCCGTACGCCAACGCTCATCCAGAGCAACCAGATGCCACTCCACCTCCGGCTTCAAATGCCGCAAGACAACCTCCGTAGCCGGATGAATCCGCAGCGCCGGAGCCACCAGATACATCAATGGAGCCTCCTGCGACAGCGCCAAGCCAGGGAAATACCCATGCTGCTGCAGCGGATTCACCATCTCATGCGGAGCAAGCCTCGCATGCCATCGAACCCGGATCCAGTAATCCAGCGCCTGTAACGCAAGATGAAGATCCTCATCTGCCTTCAATTCAAGCACCGCCAGCCGCCCGCCATCGGTGACACCAAGCAGATCCAGCATGCCTCGATCCGTAGCAGCAAACGCAGGCACTTGCGTATAGACCGGCATGGGGCGCAACGCCTCGTCGAGATCTTCGAGGCTGGTCCTCAGACGCGACTCCATCCAACGCTCCGGCTGCATCCTGAATAATGGATCGTTGCTATCTCCTTCAGGCCTGCGCCGCTTGAAGAGCTCGTTGATCAGCGCGCGAAGTGCATCACGATTCCCATCATCAAGAACAGTCTCATTCGCACCCGCTCCAACCGTGATCTCAAGCGTGTGCGCAAACGAGTTCAGGGAACTCCGCAGCACAGCGCGTGCGAACTCAAGCCCATGCAGCAGAAACGCCAGCTCCGTCGACGAACGCAGCCGCTGTTCCACAAGCCCACGCGCATCGGCAGGAACAAGCTCCATCACCTGCGCGATCGCCCTGTCGAAGCGTGTCGTATCCGGATTCGGCGCATGAATCAGCCGCGTCTTTAGATTACCGTGATCGGCAGGCTCACGTTGGATCAACTCTTCCGAACGAGACTCAAGCTCATACAGCTCCCACTGCGCAATCCGGGGATTCAGCCACGCCATACGCGCCAGCGTCAGCGCCGCCGTTCCCGCTGGAACAACAATGCGAAGCCCGGCAAAGAGATGTTTCCCCATCGCACGCTCGCGGCACAGCTGCAGCCACAGAATGCCCAGCGTGAGCACACCATCGATGGTCTGTGCCGACTCCTCCGGCCCCACACCAAGCACTGCCCACGCCTGCTGCCCTCGCGTAATCACGCCACGAGCATATGCAGGCCCAAAGCTGCGCTCCAGATCCATAGCAGTGCTGAAGCCCGTCGGCTTCCACTCAGGAAAATTCCGGACAAGCACCCGTTCCAGCGTCCGCAGATAATGCCTGCGTGCCGCATCGCGAGTCGTCGGCAGCCGCCGCTCCTGTTTCGCAACCAGATCCAGCGTCGAAGGCTTCGCCTGTCCAAACCGCTGTACACTCAGCCGCAGATTGCTCCCACGAGCCTCCGCAGACAAGATCCTCCGTGTAAGATTCCGCTCCTCACTCCACAGATGAAGCGTGCAGCGATTGTGATCGGTACTCAGGCTCCACTGCGCCGAGCGCATATCGAAGAGAAGCGTGCCGTGCTCCAGGATGGCCGCCGCTGCATGCGTCTCGAAGAAGGTGCGGATGAGCGCAGCAGTTTGCTGCGCAGTTGCTAGTTCCTGGTTGCTGGTTGCTAGTTGGTTAGAAGCGCCGGATTTCCTCATCGGGAAGAGCAGGTTTTCTCCGCTAGGCTACATTTCAAACGAAACGAGACTATGTCTCAACTAGGAACCAGCAACTAGCAACCAGCAACTAGGTCACCATCGACTGCCCAATCGCCGTCCCCCGCGCCTCGCGCTGTTCAGCAGTCTGCATCGGGCGATCGTAAAGCAGGCCCATACCTACCACCGCGAGATTGTTACGAGTGGTGTTCTTCACCTCGTACATCATCGTGTCGGCCGCGCGGATGATGGAGTGCACTGTATCTCCATCCTCGGGGAAGGTTGCCAGGCCGAGACTTCCCTGCACACGGAGCGAAAGGCCCTCGCCGGTAAGGAAGCGGGCATCACCAAGGGTGTCATAGATGGTGCGGGCCAGGGTGACCGCACGTTCCTTCTCAACGCCCGGCATCAGGACAACGAACTCGTCACCACCGTAGCGAAAGGCCGGGTTGGAGGTTCCGAAGACGCGCTGCAGCAGGTTTCCCACTTCAGCGAGCAAGCGGCTGCCAACCAGATGGCCATGAGTGTCGTTCACTTCCTTGAAGTGATCCATATCCATGAACATCAGGCTGAAGTGATGGCGGCGGCCTTTGCGGACCTCTTCCTCAATGGCCTTGTAGAGGTAGCGCGCATTGAACAGGCCGGTAACGTCGTCCGTGATGGTCAGCTCCTGAATCAGCTCCATCCGGCGAGCGTTCTGGATAGCGATCGCGGCGTAGTCGCAAAGAATGCGCAAAAAGGTGACGGAGTACTCGCTCATCAGGTCGAGCTTGGAGTTCATCAGCTGGATGACTCCCAGCACCTTGCCGTCCGCCTGAATCGGCACGCAGGCCAACGACTGCATATTCAGCTCCGGATGGCGGCGGGCATAGGCCGACCACTGCGGATCGGTGGTCACACTGGGCACAACCAGCGCCTGGTTGCTCTGGGCCACCCACCCGGCGACGCCCTCGCCCATCTTCAGGCGCAGCGTGCGCAGATATTCCGTCTCTTCGCCGATCGCGATCTCGTAGTAGAGCTCGTTGGCCTTTTCGTCGACCATCAGCAGCGACCAGCGCTCCGGGGCGAAGAACTGCGCCATCTTGTCCATGATGGTCCGCAGAATGACACCGAGCTCCAGTTGCGACGTCAGCGCCCGCGCCACATCGTGGAAGACGCGGACCTGATCCATCTGTCCGCCGTCAATAACTTCGAACTGTCGCCGTCGAATCACCTAAGAGAGCCCGCCCGAAGCTAACGTACAGCAAATACACCACAAATGTTGCAAAACGAAAGTAATCGCAATCTAAATTGCGGTTTAGCCACCGATCTGCACCATTGCTCGTGCTGGTTTAATAAACCCGGTGTCGCCGATGTGATGCCGCTCTTCTTTCCGGTCAACGATCTGCCTGATATACGAACTCATCTCCTCGTCAGTTCCACCGCGCCGCATGATCGCGTGCAGATCGTGGTCGAGCTGCGAGAAAAGGCAGGTGCGAATCTTACCGTCGGACGTAAGCCGGACACGGCTGCAATGGCCGCAGAAAGGGTGGGAGACAGGGGCGATGATGCCAATCTCGCCGCGCCCGTCGCTGAAGCCGTACCGCCGGGCGGTTTCGCTCGCGGAATTGGGGGCAAGCTCCCTCAGATCGCCCACGCGCTGCAAACGTCCGACGATCTCTTCCAGCGGAATGACCAGGTCGCGGGACCAGACCTTGTCTTCTTCCAGCGGCATGAACTCAATGAAGCGGACAATGACGTCTTCCGACCGGGCAAACTCCGCAAACCGCTCGATCTGATCGTCGTTCCAGCCCCGCATGAGCACACAGTTCACCTTTACCGGAGCCAGTCCGGCCCCCTTAGCGGCGCGAATGCCGTCGAGAACGCGTTCATAGCTGCGGGGCACCCGGGTGATACGCGCGAAGGTCTCGGGATCCACTGCGTCCATGCTGACGGTGATACGGCTCAGTCCGGCGCGGCGAAGGGGCTCCGCCAGCTCGGCAAGCCGATGACCGTTGGTGGTGAGGGCGATATCAGGGCGTTCGCCGTCGAGTGTCCGCATCCCGGCCAGCTCGGCAACCAGGTCCAGCAGATCGTGACGCAGCAGCGGCTCGCCGCCGGTCAGCCGGATCTTTTCGATACCCATTCCCAAAAAAACGCGGGCAATCCTGGCGTAGTCTGCCATCGGCAACTCGTGCACCGGGGTTGCGCCTTGCCCGCTGCGGCAGTAGACACAGCGAAAGTTGCAGCGGTCGGTAATCGAGAGCCGCAGGTCGGTAATGGCACGGTTGAATTTGTCACGCAGGCGTACCGTGCTGCCCATCGGGGTGTTGCCAGTGGGCATTTGCTCTTCCACCACGGTCATGGAGGGAAAAGACATGTGGAGCTTCAGTATAGGCCGCAAACGGTCACCCTGGCCGAGGGTATGGCAGATAGATGAGATCGATTCCAAAATTGGACTCCGGCAGATACACTACGGGGCTCGCGAATCGAGCCCTGATCGAGCTCCGCTGGAATCGGTGGGAGCCGTGGGCTCAGCCCACGGGTCTATGGCATATCAAGGTGTATGGCATATCAAGAAGATGGGCTTTAGCCCTGGGCCTTCCATATCCTCAGGAAAATCCAGGGCTAAAGCCCATTTATTTTCTATCTCTTATCAGCGGGCTGAAGCCCGCTGCTCCCAGCGCTTTAGTAGCTCTGGAACTCGTTGGTTCCCTTGCGCAGACGCAGGCCGCTGATCAGGAAGGCCAGGGCAAAGATGCCGGTGATGGCGCACCAGTAAACCATCGGGTGGATCAGGCCGGGGGAGTAGGTCGCATCCTGGCCGGCCCACAGGGTCAGCACGATGCAGACGATCAGGCACTGTCCGCCCATCGTCAGCAGCAACTGTCCGCGGCGGCGGCGAGCATCAAGAATCTCCACCTCTTCCGGGGTAAGGTTGCGTTCCGCGGCTGGGATCAGCTTGTTTGCCATCGTTCCTGTCTCCTGAAAAATCTTGCTTGTCTGCTATTAAACCACAGCCAGCCCGGTGTACGCCCTAGTCCAGAAAGGCCATGGTCTTGATGCCAGTCACCTCGAACCTCTTCCGGCAACGGATGTTTTTGCAGCCGACCAGGTCGTCGCGCAGCACCATGTAGCTCTGGGCTTTGGCGAAGCGAGCCCGGTCGCGCTCATCGGCGCGGCCCTGCAACGCGGGTTTTTTGCGGCGGACCAGCCAGTTGAGTTGGTATTCCTGGGCCTGGCCGCAGTGGGGACAGGTGAGTGTATGGTCGCGGGTCTCTGCCCGTTCATTGAAAAAATCACGCTCTTCCATACTGGCTGCACCTCAAGCAGCGTCCCAAAGTATTGCATAATCGGCAAGGGAATTTCGCGTAATGGCAAAACCAAAGAAGGAAGTCTTTTCGGCGACCAAGGCAGTCAAGGCCAATGCGCGTGAACGTGTGGGTATGCCGCCGCCGTCGCAAACGTTGCCCGACACCAAGGCCAAGGCGGAAAGCCGCAAGGCAAAACATAAAGAAACCCTGGCCGACCTGCTCTCTGAGAAGGAAGCGTAGACGTCCAAGGGCAGGTAAGGAGTTTGACCCTGATGAAGTCCCCCCTCTTCGCTGTTGTCCTGTTATCCGCCGCCACCCTCACCGCGCTGGCACAGACGCCGACGCTGCAGATCAATAAAGAGAACCGTACGATCTCCGTCTCCGCAACAGATTCCGTGACCACCGATGCCGATCTGGCCATCATCCATGTCGGCTTCCAGGTGCTGGGCCGCGATGAGCAGGGAACCTATGCCGAGGGATCGCGCGTCTCCAACGCCATCATGGGAGCGTTGACCGCCGCCGGCGTGGAGAAGGCCAGTATCGAAAGCGAAAATCAGAACCTCTCGCCGCTGAATGATTTTGAGATCAAGCAGCTTCCTCCGGACCGCGCCGCGAACCGCTTCCGTCTGGTCCAGTCCTGGAGCGTGAAGACCTCGCCCGAGACCGCGGCCAAGGTACTGGACACGGCAGTCAAGGCCGGCGCGAACCAGAGCGGAGCCATCGACTGGCAGTTGAAGGACGAGTTGGCGCTGGAGGCGCAGGCGGCTGCCAAAGCGCTTGCCCACGCACAGCGCATCGCCGAGCAGATGGCGGCCGGCCTGCACTCAAAGCTGGGACCGCTGGTCTATGCCAGCAACGAAGCGCCGCAAGCCCCACGCCCCGTTCCGATGATGCGGATGGCCATGGCCGCCGCTGACAAGGCGACGATACAGCCGCTGGCAATCAATAGCCGCAAGGTGGAGCGTGCCGCCACCGTGACTGCAATCTTTGCGGTCGAATAGACTAAACTGCCGCCATGCCAGCGACCGACCTCAGACCAACGCCCGAAGCCGAGATCATCTTCAAGAAGTGGATTGCGCATCTGAACGATGAGTTCACCCGGCACGAGGGCTATGACCGCCGTGCTGAGATCGTCCGTGATGAGCTGCACCAAATCGTTCTGGGCCGTCCGCACGGCGGCCGCCTGAACTCCACGTTGATGACCGAGCTGCCGATGAACGT
Organism: Terriglobus albidus; assembly: GCF_025685425.1. Lineage (GTDB taxonomy): Bacteria > Acidobacteriota > Terriglobia > Terriglobales > Acidobacteriaceae > Terriglobus > Terriglobus albidus. The sequence continues at coordinate 125,340 of NZ_JAGTAS010000051.1, read as the reverse complement.
GCTGATCGAGTCGCTGGACCCGCGCAACCTCACCTTCGAGGCGGAGTTGCTGCCGGAGGTGGATGCAGCACGCTACTACCCGCGCAAGCCGCTGCTCTTCTTCTGGGAGGCCTTCGACCGCTCGCCGCTGGGGTTGAATCACTGGCTGGGGAAAAGATTCCGCTGCATGTTGGCGCGTCACATCTTCGCCTCAGCCGGCAAAGGCCTGGAGCTCTGCTCTGGTATCCGGATGACCTTCGGCTACAACATCACGGCGGAGGACAGCACAGTGATCCGCCGCGGTGTCGTACTGGACGACCGCCAGCCACTGACACTACGCGGCGAGATTACGGCGAAATAGTTGAAGCACCCATACACCGGGTGCCCCAGGTGCGGAGTCCCCGACGAACTTCGTTCGTTGGGGTGAGTAGCAATGGATGGGGCGCCCGGCCGTGTAGCTCTCCCAGACTGCTACCATCTCAGTAAGAGCCATCCATGAATCAAGAAGTCCTTCTGATCCTGTTCGAATTTGTCGTTCTTGTGTTTGCTTTTTGCATCCACGAGGCGGCGCACGCATGGATGGCCAACCGCCTTGGTGATCCGACAGCACGGATGCTGGGACGGATCACGTTGAATCCGGTCAAGCATATCGATCCGTTTGGATCGGTCATCATGCCGCTGATGGCGATGTTCTACCACATGCCGCTGATCGGCTGGGCGAAGCCGACACCGGTCACGCCGCGTAACTTCAAGAACTACAAGCGCGATGACATCCTGGTGACGCTGGCCGGGCCCGCCTCGAATCTCTTTGTAGCGACGTCAAGCTTGTTGCTGCTGCTGATCATCAAGCATGCAACGGCTGACGGCGGAAGATCCGTCCTGACGGCAGTGATGGTGGCGTTCCGCATTCCCCAGGCGTCGACCGAAGGGCTGCCGGCGCTGTTTCCCATCGCGCTGCTGCTCTATTTCGGCGTGCTGATCAATCTCTCCCTGTTCGTCTTCAACCTGATTCCGCTGCCTCCGCTCGACGGCAGCAAGGTGCTGCGGCACTTTCTCCCCTACTCCGTGCTGGAGACGTACGACCGCATCGGCATGTTCTCCATCCTGATCCTGATGTTCCTCGGTGGGAGGCTTATCTCCATCGGCCTCAGCCCGCTGCTGAACACCTTCAACAGCCTGCTGCTGGGCATGTAACCCTGTAGCGTTGTAGCGCTGATTTACCATCATCTATTCAGTCATGTCCGAAACCTCTGTCAGCAATTCGCGCCGCCGCGTGCTCTCGGGCATGCGGCCCACAGGCAAGCTCCACCTGGGCAACTACATGGGAGCGCTCTATAACTGGGTCCGCCTTCAGGACCAGTACGACTGCTACTTCTTCATCGCCGACTGGCACGCTCTCACGACCGACTACGCCAATCCCGGCAATGTGAAGGAGAAGTGCTTCGAGGTCGCGCTCGACTTCCTCGCCGGCGGCCTCGATCCGGAGAAGTGCGTTATCTTCCGGCAGTCGCACGTGCCCGAACACGCCTCGCTGCACCTGCTCTTCAGCATGTTCACACCGCTGGGCTGGCTGGAGCGCGTGCCCACTTACAAGGACCAGCAGGAACAGCTTCGCGAGAAGGACTTGGCGACTTATGGCTTCCTGGGGTATCCGCTGCTCCAGGCCGCCGACATCCTGCTCTACAAGCCGGACTTTGTGCCGGTGGGCCAGGATCAGGTAGCGCACGTGGAGCTCACGCGCGAGGTGGCGCGCCGCTTCAACCAGTTGTACGACTCACGCTGGAGCGAGGCCATCGCGCAGGCCGAATCCGACAAGGAACGAATCAAGGCCGAGGTTTCGGCCAACAGCCTGATCGAGCTGACCTTCCCGGAGCCGCAGGCGTTGCTGACTCCCTCGCCGAAGCTCCCCGGCCTGGACGGCCGCAAGATGTCCAAGAGCTATGGCAACACGCTCATGCTCAACGAGCCGGAAGCAGACCTCCGCGCCAAGCTGAAGACGATGGTTACGGACCCGGCACGGGTACGGCGCACCGATCCGGGCAATCCGGACGTCTGCCCGGTCTTTGACCTGCACAAAGTGTTCTCACCGGCAGAGAAGCAAGCCGAAGTCCGCGAAGGCTGCACAACCGCCGGTATCGGCTGCATCCAGTGCAAGGGCTGGCTGGCCGACAACGTGGTGGCCGAGCTGGCCCCCATCCGGGAACGCCGCGCCAAGTACGAAGCAAATCCCCACCTGGTGACCGAGATCCTCAAAGCCGGCGCCACCCGCGCCCACGCAACGGCCGCCCCCTCCATGAAAGACGCCCTGGTCGCCCTCGGAATGGAATAGCGCCGCGGCAAAATACTGCGAATCACCCATACGCTGGGTGCCCCATCCATCGCAAAGCGATGGGTGGGATCTTGGGATGAAGCCCTTCGAAACCAGTTCTGGTCCCTTTGTATTTGTCATTTCGTAGTGACCACAGGGAGCGGAGAAATCTGCTTTTCCCCATTTTCTTTACCCGGGTGCCCCACCCTCGCAACGCTAGGGTGGGCTAGGAAAACCCAAAATCCCGGACAAGCACCCGATAACCTACCCGAGTCCCCACATACTCATACGCTACGGCTATAACTCACGATCTATCTGCAGCCTTGGTTATTTGTCGGCCGACCAGATCACGACCCCTCCACGGACCGTATCTCGAACTTTGGTAAACGCCTCAGGACCTCCCGACGCCGGATCATCGGACAAAACCGTAAGATCGCCGCGCATTCCGGGCATCACCTTACCCTCTCTCTGTGAGAGATGGAACAGAGCCGCCGGAGCGGTCGTCAGCATCTCCAGCACATCGCGGAAGGTAAACCCCGCCGCCATCAGTTGGCGAAACTCTTCGCCCTGGTCGTAGTCCGGAAGGAACCCCGTGTCAGTGCCGTAAACAAGCCGCCCGCCACGTTGGTGAAAGCGATAGTCCAGTCCTCGAATCTCCGCAATATCGTGGTCCTGGGAGAAGAGCTTCAATGTAGGAATGATGGTCATGTGCCTCGTGATCATGTCGCGTAAGACAGCTTCATCAATTCCGTGCGTGACCTCCGGCGTATGCGCCAGAACATCCACACCGGCGTCGATCGCCACTTTCGTTCCTTCCAGATTCGACGAATGCGAAAAAACAAGTCCTCCGCCCTTGTGTTCCTCCTCGGCGGCTGCACGAGCGATCTCCACTTTCATCGGGGTGATCCGATTTGGACTCACAATCGAACCGGTGAAGAGCTTCAGGAGGTCGGCTCCAGCGGCGCGATTTTTATCGACAAGCGACTTGGCATCTTCGGCAGTATCGGGCTGTCCCAGCTTCGCTTTGATCTCTGCCGGAACATCCGCCAGATAGTAGGGCAACGCATGCGCCGGATAGAGAGGAATTCCCGCGGTGAAGACCCGCGGACCCAGGACTTCACCACTCTCCAACCGCTTCCGCAGTGCGACGGTATTCTCTACATCCGAACCGGTATCGACCACAGTCGTAAAGCCTGAGTGCGTGACCATCTCACTCAGTTGGCGTGTCAACCTCTCGGCAGGCTGATGTGCGGCATCGTTCCACTTCGGTTCCATGAAATGAACATGCGCATTCCAGAACCCGGCAAGCACAACGCAGCCATTGCAGGAGATTGTCTGGATTCCCTTAGGGATGCGTACTTGCTCTCCGACACTCGCGATCACACCATGGTGGATGACGATGTTTACATGGCTACGCAGTGGCGCATCCGGCGAGGTATAAACAGCCGCGTCTTCAATCGCCAGTTCCTGTCCCAAACCAACCGCACATGGGGTGAGCAGCAATAGTACAAGCCAAAGTACCTCGCGGTGCAATCTTCTCGTCATCAGACTCCTCTTCACATATGGCTTGCACCGCCGCCATCAACTGTCAACCATCTACGATTTCGGCCACGGCTTTGTTCCTGAGCCAAGAGTGGAAAAGCCCGAAGATCCCATGTCTGTTACACCTCCACGTCGGATTAGCTCTAGAGCATTTTCCTGTAGGTATCGAGTAGGGCTTCTGCATCAATGGGCCGTTTCCGCAATGAAAACGCCGGTGTACTCCTCTTCCGTGCTACTCAGCAACAGGGAATGCTCTAAGTGCGAGCATCGATTCACCCAAATCGCTCCATACCCTCTGTTGCCCCCTCGCGCCTCCGAGGAGAGTGTCTTCTTTTCCAGTTGACAAATTTTGTAACGAACCGCGATACTCGCTGACCGAAGTGGACTGACCAATACGTCTGTTTCCAAAACTATTCAAAACAGCATACAAAGAAGAGTTTCTATTTAGAGGCCCAATGTATCGAGGAATAAAAACGTTTCTGGCAATCTTTGCCCTTCTGGCTTCCACCCTCTCGGTTGTCGCCCAAAGTGAGCGTGGTGCAATTACTGGTAGGATCACCGATAACACCGGAAGCATCCTCCCCGACGCCGCCATCACGCTCCGCAATGAAGCGACGGGTGTCCAGCAGACCACCAAAAGCAACAACGACGGTGTCTACACCTTCCCCAGCCTGAACCCAGGCAGCTACACCCTGACCGTGAACCGGACCGGCTTCAAGCGGCTGGAGCGCACCCACACCGTGGTCGACGTGAACGCCACCAACCAGCAGGACGCCTCGCTGGAGATCGGCGAGACCTCAGAAGTTGTCGAAGTCCGGGCCGGCGTACAGCAGCTGCAGGAGACCTCGGGCTCCATGGGCATGATCGTCGAAGAGCGGTCGATCCAGGAACTGCCCTCCATCTACGGCAATCCGTTCACACTGCAGAACCTGGCGCCCGGCATCATTCCGTCAGGCGTGAATCCGAACATCCACACCTACGACAGCGGTACGGCCAATGTGTCGGTGAATGGCTCGGTACTTAACTCGCTGGAATATCGCCTCGACGGAGCTCCGGATAACCGCATTCGTCTCTCCGCGTACACGCCCTCTACGGAGTTCATCAACCAGTATCGCGTGGAGACCTCGTCGTACGACGCATCGCAGGGACACTCCGCCGGCGGCTTCGTGAACGTCGCTCTCAAATCAGGCACAAACGCATTTCACGGATCGGCCTTCGGCTATTACCAGAACCCCACGCTGAACTCGAACTACTGGCATCTCGGCGGCACTCCCGCGGCGAAGGCGGTCTGGCTGCGTGAGGGCGGATCGGTGGGCGGCCCGGTGTGGCGCGATCACGCCTTCTTCTTCACCGGATGGGAGCACTCGCGGGCAGCGACACCGAACGTGTTGACCTTTGGTGTGCCTCCTACCGCCTTCCGCAACGGAGACTTCTCTGCGCTGCTGCCGAAGTATCAGCTCTACGATCCATACTCGGGCCGCACGGTGAACAGCAAGGTGGTGCGCGATCCGTTCCCGGGGAATATCATTCCCGGCTCACGTATCAGCCCCATTGCCGCTGCGGCGCTGAAGTACTATCCGCAACCGAATACCGCGACCAGTGACCCCGCCGGCGCCAGTAACTACTCCTATGCCGGCGCCGAACCGGACTACTACTACGCCTACGTTGTGCGCAGTGACGTTGCCATCTCCAACCGGCAGTCAATTTATGGCCACTATGTGCAGAGCCGGCGTCTGCAGCCCGGCAAGAACGCCTACTTCGGCCAGGTTTCCGGAACGACCCTGACCTATCGCAACAAGGGCGCGGCAGTGGGCTATACCTTCGTGCTCTCGCCGACCACGGTGCTCGAAGCACGCGTTTCGTGGACACGCTTTGTGAACCAGAACGTCGTGCCGTCACAAGGCATTCTGAATGCAACCTCCATCGGTATGCCCGCCTATCTGGTTAACGGTCTCGGGCCAAATGCGCAGGCATTTCCGCGTCTCGATATCACCGGCTACCAGTCGCTGAACTCAGACAACGGCGTAATCTCACACAACGACATCACCATGGGCTCGGTGCAGATCTCGCGCACCCTGGGACGGCATTTCTTCCGTACCGGCTACGAGTACCGCATGTACAACGTCGACGCCGGCATTACGACGCAGTCGAACGGCCGCTATCAGCACACCGGCACTTACACCCAATCGACCAGCGGCGGCTCATCCAGCATTGACTATTCGCTGGCTCAGTTCGAGATGGGGCTGCCGAACAGCTCGGCCATCACCATCAACTCCGATCTGGCGGTACGGTCCAACTACATGGCCGGCTGGTTCCACGATGACTTCAAGGCGCTGCCGAACCTCACCATCAATCTTGGCCTGCGCTACGAGTACGAGGGGCCGAACAGCGAGCGCAACCAGAAGGCGAACACGTACTTCGACTTCAACACGCCGAATCCCATTGCGGCGGCGGCACAGGCGAAGTACGCCACCATTGCAAGCTCGAATTCGACTCTGCCGGCGGCATCAGCCTGGACGGTCAACGGAGGCCTGCGCTTCCTGGGAGAGCAGGGGTTTGACCGCAAAGACTACGATGCACAGAAGCTGATGCTGCTGCCACGTATCGGCTTCTCCTGGCGCTTTATGGACAACACGGTCATGCGCGGCGGCTACGGCCTCTTTGCCGACTCGCTGAGCACCTTCTACCTGTCGGGCGGAAATGCCGGTTCGACCTCGACCTTTCTTCTGCCGCAGCAGGGCTTCACGGCGACGACCTCGCAGTCGGCGACCACGGACAACGTGACCTTCACCGCGCCGATCTCCAATCCGTTCCCGTCCGGCATTGCGCAGCCGACCGGAAACTCGCTTGGCATGCAGACCTTCCTCGGCAACTCGGTTACCTTCCAGCCGAGAAATCCACAGGTGCCCTACAACCAGCGTTGGAGCTTCGGCTTCCAGCGTGCGTTCGGTTCCTGGTTGGCGGCAGTGGACTATGTCGGCAACCACGGCCTGCATCTGCCGGTAAACAAGGAGTTCGATGCGGTGCCACGCCAGTATCTGTCGACCGCGACCAACGGCTATGACGTGGATGCCGCGAACAGGATGTCGGCGACGGTAACCAATCCGTTCCAGAACATCGCTCCCACAACCGTCTCTCTGGGCTCTGGAAAGACGGTTGCTGTCTCGCAGCTCGTGCGTCCCTATCCGGAGTTCACCGGCGTGACGGCGTACATGACGAACGGCATGTCGATCTATCACTCGCTGCAGGCGCAACTTCTGCGCCGCTTCTCCAACGGAGCTTCCTTCACCTCGGCTTTTACCTGGTCGAAGTCGCTGGATGCGACGCAGTACCTGAATAACTCCGACTCCAGTCTTTGGTACGGAACCTCGAGCAACGATCGCACCTTCCGCTTTGCCACCTCCGGCATCTATCAGTTGCCCTTCGGCCGCGGACGGCAGTATCTGCACGACAACGCCTTTGTCTCCGCGCTGGTCGGCGGATGGCAGATGCAGGGTGTCTACCAGGTTCAGAGTGGGCAGCCATTGTCGTTTACTCCGGCCGGCACCAGCCCGTTGTACAAAGGCACAAACCCTGTGGATGCGGCCTGGGGACGCAGCGGGTACAAGGCCTCGGCGGCGGCGCAGGCTACCGGCGCGGCCGGCTACTGGTTCAATATCAATAGCTTCGTAACCAAAACGACCAACACGCTAACCAGCGGCATCGACACGAGTGCGACTCCGAACCAGTACCAGATCCGTACTTTTCCGATTCGTTTCAGCGGCTTGCGGGCCGACTTCCTGAACCAGTGGGATATGGCCCTGCAGCGGAACTTCTCGCTGGCACGGTTCTATGAGCCGCTGCAGCTCCAGTTCCGGGCTGAGGCAACTAACCTGTTGAACCACCCGGTCTACTCGGCGCCCAGCACCGACTGGACCAACACAGCCTTCGGCCAGATCACCTCGCAGGCCAACCAGCCGCGCGTCTGGCAGTGGGTAGCAATCGTCCGCTTCTAACAGATGAATACCATCGGATGGGATTCTTCAGTACACGCAAAATCCATCAGAGAGGGGCGGCACATGCCGTCCCTCTCCTGTTCGCGCAGAGCGCGGATGTTTTGCTTAAGGGGCCGGCTTCAGCCGGCCCGTATCTCGCGGCAAACAGCGGTTTTAACCGCTGAGGGCAATGTCTGGAGTGCCGACAACCTCAAATAACTTGTCCCGCCCTTACCGTGGAAACGCTGAGACCCGGGACAAAATCCATCAGTTTCCTAACGCACAATTCATCAAAAAGAGGCCGGCATTTGCCGCCCTCTTCCCGCTTTAACGCTGGACAACACATGAGAAAATAGAAGACGAATGATCTCCGTTTCCAATGTCTCCATGCGTTACGGCTCGAAGGTTCTCTTTGAGGACGTAAGCACCACGTTTATCGCAGGCCGCCGGTATGGCCTCACGGGCCCGAATGGCGCCGGTAAGTCCACCTTCATGAAGGTGCTTACCGGTGAGATTGACGCCCAGAAGGGCAACGTGGTCCGGCCGAAGAAGCTCGGTGTTCTGCGCCAGGACCAGTACGCCTTCGACGCCTACCGCGTCATCGACACTGTCATTATGGGCAATAAGGCCCTCTGGTCTGCTCTGGAAGAGCGCGACCACCTGTATGAGAAGGCTGAGCTGACCGATGATGACGGCATCCGTCTGGGTGAGCTGGAAGGCGTGATCGGCGAAGAAGACGGCTACGAGGCCGAATCAAATGCGGCCGTACTGCTGCAGGGTCTCGATATTGCCGATGACCTGCACGAGCGCAAGATGGGCGAGCTGCAGGGCGGCCAGAAGGTCCGCGTGCTGTTGGCGCAGGCTCTCTTCGGCAATCCGCAGGCGCTGCTGCTGGACGAGCCTACGAACTATCTCGATCTCGAGTCCATCCACTGGCTGCAGGACTTCCTGGTCCGTTTCGATGGCACGCTGATCACCATCTCACACGACCGTCACTTCCTGAACTCGGTCTGCACCCACATCGCCGATATCGACTATCAGACGATCATCACCTACACCGGCGGCTACGATGACATGGTGCTGCAGAAGACGCAGGTCCGCCAGCGCATCGAGTCGCAGAACGAACAGCGCGAAAAGAAGATCGCGCAGTTGAACGACTTCATCGCGCGCTTCTCCGCCGGTACACGTTCGTCTCAGGTGAACTCGCGTAAGAAAGAAGTAGAGCGCCTGCAAACCACCGAGCTGGCGCGCTCGAACATTCAACGTCCGTATATCCGCTTCGATCAGCTTCGTCCTTCGGGCAAGCACATTCTGGAGATCGAGGCAGTGTCCAAGTCATACGACGTGCCGGTCTTCAAGAACTTCACCTCCGCGGTGATGCGTGGTGAGAAGGTCGTACTGATTGGCCGTAACGGAACCGGTAAGACGACGATGCTGAAGTCGCTGCTCGCCGGCATGCCGGAGACCGACGACAAGGAGTTCACCCGCGACGGCGGCACGGTGAAGTGGGGACACGAGGCCAACATCGGCTACTTTGCTCAGGACCACACCGGAACCGTGACCAAGGGCATGACGGTTGCCGACTGGCTGCATCAGTTCGATGAGAAGGCTACGGAAGAAGACATCCGCGGCATTCTGGGTCAGATGCTCTTCCGCGGCGAAGAGGGCCTGAAGAAGACTGAGGCTCTGTCGGGCGGCGAGCAGGCGCGCCTGATCTTCTGCAAGTTGATGCTGCAGAAGCCCAACATTCTGATCTTTGACGAACCCACCAACCACCTCGATCTGGAATCGATCAACGCCTTGAACCAGGCGCTGCAGAAGTACGAGGGGACGGTACTGCTGGTGACGCACGATGAGGATCTGATCGACGAGGTCGCGACCCGCATCTGGCACTTCCAGGACGGCACGGTTGAAGATTTCAAGGGACCATACGCCGAGTATCAGCAGGTCCTGGCCGCAGCAAAATAACTTCCCGCAAATCCTCACCGTTTGTATCGCGCTGCGATACCGGCGGTGAGGTTTGTACGTATGAATCCTCGTGATTCTTTTACTTGACAACCCGTCTGCGGTCACTGACCGTAGAACTAACACCTGAAACAGGTTTTTCGGGCGCAGCCGCGTCCAGCGAGCGCGCCACGAGTTCCCCGGGATTATTGACCGATAGAACCGCTTCGAAACCTTTGATTTTTGTTTCGCCCTTTTTGAGGAGTGACGTTTCATGAAGATTGCAAAGATCTGTAGCACGCGTGTATTCGCGGCTGTGCTGACTGCCGGTATGTTGGTTGTTCCGGCCTATGTAGCCACGCCGCGCGCTCTGGCACAAACCGCTGCGACTGGTACGATCTCCGGAACCATTACGGATGCCTCCGGCGCCGCAGTTCCGAACACTACTGTCGTCATCACCAACACCGACACCGGCGCAAGCCGTACGGTGACCACGAATAGCGACGGCTACTTCACATCGACCTTCCTGCAGCCCGGGCACTATGAGGTTCTCGCCGGTGGTACCGGGAACTTCGGTAAGATCGCCCGGAAGAACCTGACGCTGACCGTAGGTCAGATGTTGACGGTCGATTCCACTCTGCCCGCCGCTTCTGTTTCCACTGACGTTACCGTACTGGATGTCGCTCCCCTCATCGAAACCGAAAAGACCTCGATGGCGCAGACCGTGAGTCAGCAGCTCGTCTCGAATCTGCCGGTCAATGGACGTCGTTGGGATAACTTCGTACTGCTCACGCCGAACGTGGTTCCTGACGGCAACAGTGGTCTGATTTCATACCGCGGTATCTCGGGTCTCTACAACACCAACCTGGTGGACGGAACAAACAACCAGCAGGCGTTCTTCTCCGAAGCTCGTGGCCGCGCCATCGGCGCACCCTACGTATTCTCTCTGGATACCATCAAGGAGTTCCAGTCTTCGACTTCGGGATATTCGGCGGAATTCGGCGGCGCTGCCGGCGGTGTAATCAACGCCATTACCAAGTCGGGTACCAATGCTACACACGGCGATCTGTTCTACTACCTTCGCTATCCGACGCTGAATGCATTGGATCCACTCACCAAGTACACCGCCAAGCTGAACAACCAAAGCTATCTGCTGACGCCCACAGTTCACCAGCAGCAGCAGTTCGGCGCCTCCATCGGCGGCCCGATCATCAAGGACAAGCTCTTCTACTTCATCACCTATGACGGCTTCCGTAAGGTGAACCCAATCTTCTATCTCGGTGTAACCCCGTCGACTTTGCTGGCGATGGCGAACAACACCTACTCCACTGCTTACAAGACCTGCCCGACCGGCGTCACGACGGCACAGTGCGTAGCCGCGGCGAACTACATCATCTCGCAGCAGGGTATCTATCCCCGCACGGCGATTCAGGATATTGTCTATCCGCGTCTGGACTACCAGTTCAACGACAAGAATCACGTAAGCGTCAGCTATAACTTTGCGAACTTCCGTCAGCCGAACGGCTACCGTACGGACAACACCCGTACCAACGAATCGATCGGAGCCAATGGTCGCAATGACTTCCATCAGCGTTATCTGATCGCCAACTGGGAGTCGGTGCTCTCGTCGAACTCCGCCAATGCGGTTCACTTCCAGTGGTCGCGTGACCTTGAGGTAACTGGTACGAACGCGCCTGGACCTTCGGTCTCGATCTCCAACATCCTGACCTACGGCGAAACCCTGGCTCTGCCTCGCGGCGCCTTCCCGGATGAGAAGCGCCTGCAGTTCGCGGATACTTACTCGACCACCCATGGCAAGCACTCCATCAAGGCCGGCGTGGATCTGAACTTCATCCACGAGAAGCTCTCCAACCTCTTCCAGGGCAACGGTAACTACACCTACAGCCAGTTCACCGGCCAGGTGCAGCCCTCTGCGGTCGCCGGCTTCTACAACTGGGTGCAGGATGTTTACGGCGCCAATGGGGGCCGTCATTACACGCAGTTCATCCAGGTCAACGATCCCATCACCCACGTGGGCGCCGATGACTTCTGGATTAAGCACATTGCCGGTTTCGCGGAAGACCAGTGGAAGATTCGCTCTGACTTCACGTTCACGGCCGGTGTTCGCTATGACGTGCAGCTCGTCAACCAGCCGCCCCAGCCCTACACCAACAGCTACAACGGTGTTCCTAGCCCGCTGGGTAACAGCGTGACTAACTCCATCTTCATCAATAAGAAGATGATTCAGCCTCGCTTGGGCTTTGCCTGGTCACCGGTTGACGGAATGGTCGTTCGCGGTGGCTACGGCATGTTCTATGCCCTCACGCCGGGTTCGCTGTTCTATTGCACCCGTGTTGAGAATGGTGTTTTCCAGCAGCAGTTTACGGTTCGTGCAACCTCGTCCACGGCCACGGGAACTGAGTCCGGCGTAGGCCTTGCCTTCCCGACCGGAGCTCCGTCGAACACCGGTGTTCTGTTCACACCTCCGGGACCGGCGCTTGCCGCTCCGTTTGCCGGTGCTGTCACTCCGACCGTCAATGGCTCGGCTGCGGCGACACCGCTCAGCTTCCGCGGGCAGGATAAGAACTTCACCAACCCCTATACTCATTCGTTCGATCTGGCCGTGGAGCAGCAGCTTCCGCTCAAGTCGACTCTGACCGTTGCATACGTCGGTACCCGCGGCATGCGTCTCCCCTTCTTCATCGACGCCAACCTGCCTCACACCTCACTGACCCGTACTTACACGACGCCGAGTGGCGGTTCGATCACAGTGCCCTTCTATTCGAGCGCTCTGACCCGTCCGTCGCCGAACGATGGCATTATCCTGGTCGGCTACAGCGGTATCAACACCTGGTATCACTCCGGAGCGTTCACGCTGCGCAAGCAGATGAGCCAGGGTGTGGAACTGCTGGCAAACTACACCTGGTCCAAGGCCATCGATGGTTCGCAGGTCTCGGGTGTGAACGGTACCTTCAACGGAACCAATCCGATCCTCGATCCTTATAACCTGAAGAATCCCGGCACATTGAAGGAGTACGGACGTTCGGATCTCGACATGCGCGGACGTTTTGTCGGCAGCATCGTCATCGCTCCGAAGTTCGGTTTCTCCAACCATCTGGTTGCCTATGCGGCCAATGGCTGGACGCTCTCCAGCGCCATCACGCTGCAGGACGGTCTGCCGCTGACAGCTCGCATGTCAGCCAGCCCCAGCACCGGCGTTCTGGACGGCGGTGTAACCGGCGGTACGGTGAACCTGAACGCAGGTGCTGACGCCGGCCGTGCGCCGCACGTCTCCCGCAACGCTTACCCGAGCAACGGTATCCGCAACATAGATGCACGTCTCTCGCGTTCGTTCCCGATCCACGAGAACATCCGCCTGGAACTGCTGACGGAGCTCTTCAACGTGGCCAACCGTCGTCAGATGACGTCGTTCAACACGACAGCGTTTGCTCTCAGCGGTACCACCATCACGAACTTCACCGCCGCCAGCGCTTACCAGAACTTCGGTCAGCCGTCGTCCACAAGCAGCGTGCTGTATGGACCGCGTCAGGCACAGTTCTCGGCGAAGGTGTCCTTCTAAACCTAGTGCAAACAACATCAAAGCCCCGGCTTCGGCCGGGGCTTTGGCTTTGCATTTTGGGGTCACCCATACCCTGGGTGCCCCATATCTGCGAAGCAGATGTGGGACATTCGGGGTCCCCGGCGAACTTGTTCGCTGGGGTGAACTATTCGCTACGCGCGAACCGCCTTTCGTTGGACGTGAGCACAAACTTCAATTGAAGCTGATTTCTTATATGTCATTCAACCGCCCGGGTGCCCCACCCTAACGGAGTTAGAGTGGGCAAGGAAGCCACATCCCTTACCTTTGTCATCCTGAGCCGTAGGCGAAGGACCTGCTGTTACCCAATCCCTTACGCTTCGCGTAAGGGATTGTTATTCGCGCTACGCACGAACCGCCTTTCATTTGTCATACTCAACAAACAGCTCCCAACATCTATGCTCTCGCGCCGCTCAGTTCTTCGTCTCCTCGCCGCCTCAGCCGTGTCCCCATCTGCCTTTGCGCAAAATCCCGCGATCCTTCCCGCAAAGCGACCAGGCGAGCTCGACATCCATCACATCGATATCGGCCGCGGCAACAGCACGCTCATCGTAGCTCCGGAAGGGCACTCGTTCCTGATCGATGCGGGCTCCTCGACCAGCTCGCTCGAAACCTCCTCGCCGCCACGTCCAAATGGCAGCCGACGTCCGGGCGAATGGATCGCCGAGTACGCCCGCCGCAACGGCATCAGCCGCATCGACTACTCCCTGGCCACGCATATCCACCCCGACCACGTCGGCGATCTCGAACCAAACTGCCCAGCCTCTTCCGATGGCAGCTATAAGCTGACCGGCCTCAGCGATGTCGACGCACTGCTCCCGATCGAGACCCATATCGACCGCGCCTATCCCAACTTCGGCGATGCCAGGCCGCTGGATGCCCCGTTCGCGGCAAACTATCTCGCCTATCTGCAATCGCGCGTTCGCAACCACAAGCGGGTTGAAGCAGCGAAGATCGGCTCCAACCGCCAGATCGTTCTCAATGGCACCGAGATCCGTATCCTCTCCGCCAACGGCCGCATCTGGACCGGTCAGGGCGAGACCTCCCGCAGCGTGATACCCGCAGGCCGGGCATTGAGCGCTGAAGAGCAGCCGAACGAGAACTTCTACTCCATCGCACTGCGCATGACCTTCGGAAGATTCAGCTACTACACCGGCGGAGACCTTTACTGCGACACGCACGACGGCCGCGTTCCCTGGCTCGATCTGGAATCACCGGTCGCGCGGCTCGCAGGAAAGACAGACGTCGCCGCCGCTAACCATCACGGCTACTTCGACGCTACCGGCAGCGAGTTCGTGCGCGCTTTGGATGCACAGGCCTACATCATCCAGGCATGGGACGTAGGCCACCCCGGCCCAGCCCAGGCACAACGCATGCTCGGCGAGTGGCCAGGTGCAGCCCACCACGACGTCTACGCCACAGAGTCTCTACCCGCAAACCAGCTCACCAACAACCGCTTTGTCTCCCACTTCCGCAGCCGCCAGGGACACATCGTAGTCCGCGTCTCCGCCAACACCGAAACCTTCCAGATCTTCGTCCTCGACTCCACCCGCGAAGACGCCCCCATTCTCTTCACCTCCCAGCCCTACCGCACCCGCAGCTAAGGAATGGTACTGGGTGCCCCATATCTGCGAAGCAGATGTGGGCATTCGAGCGACGCTCGAACCTCTCTTTGTTTTGTCATTCTGAACGTTCGGGGACTCAGCGAACTTGTTCGCTCATGTCGCGCTCCGCGCGACCCGCCGTGCCCTAAGCAATACATTCGCACCTGTCGCTGCGAATCCGCTTCGCTGAGGCCCGTGCTCAACCGTGTTAGGCTAAGGGACAGGGTTTGGCAGTTGGTCGAATAGGGCACCCGTAGCTCAGCTGGATAGAGCGGCAGCCTCCGAAGCTGTAGGTCAGAAGTTCGAATCTTCTCGGGTGCACCATCCCCTAAAGCTTAAAAGGCTCCGACACTGTCGGAGCCTTTTCGTTTGCTAGCACGGACCTCAAATCTTCTTCTGACTCTCCAGCTCCTGCATCACGGACTGGATCAGCTCCTTAGCCCCGGTAATCTGCGACAACACAAACTGCAGATCCAGCGCCGGAACCGCCGGGTTCCGGTTCGAGGTGCAATAAACACCATGCTGCCCAACCATCGCCAGAGCATCCGTCAGCACATCGAGAGACACAGCGAGTCTTCCACGAGCAACGCCCATCATGAACTCGTGCTTCTCGAGCTCCTCACGCCGATCGTGGAAGACATTCGCCAAACTACCACTCCTTCGCTGCGGTATCAGGAGTAAGCGGGGTGCTCGCAGCCGGAGCCTTCCAGCGAAGGATCGGCTTACGGGCAGCCGTGGTCTCATCCAGGCGCCGCAGGCGGGTTGTATGCGGAGCGGTCTTCACCAGCTCCGGGTTCTCTTCCGCCTCGCGTGCGATCTGGCGCAGAGCATCGATCAGCAGATCCAGCTCCTCGCGGCTCTCGCTTTCGGTCGGCTCAATCATCATGGCGCCGGCAACGATCAGCGGGAAGCTCACGGTATAAGCGTGGAAGCCGTAGTCGAGTAGACGCTTACCCATATCGCCGGTCTTCACGCCATTCTTCGCCTGCAGCTTATCGCTGAAGACAACCTCGTGCATCGACGCTGTCTTGAAAGGCAGGTCGAAGACGTCTTCCAGCTTCGCACGCAGATAGTTGGCGTTCAACACGGCATCTTCCGTCGTCTGTCGCAGACCATCCGGGCCGTTGGCCAGGATGTAGGCCAGCGCGCGAATGAACATACCGAAGTTGCCGTACCAGGCGCGCACACGGCCGACACTCTGCGGGCGGTTGTAGTCCAGGGTGAGCGTACCGTCGTTCTTAGTCGCAAGAACGGGCGTCGGAAGGAAGGGCTCAAGGATCTTCTTGCAGGCCACGGGACCCGAACCTGGGCCACCGCCTCCGTGCGGCGTGGAGAAGGTCTTGTGCAGATTCAGGTGCATCACGTCCACACCGAAGTCGCCGGGACGAACCTTGCCGACCAGCGCGTTCATATTGGCGCCGTCCATGTACAGCAACGCGCCCTTGGCGTGGAGGATATCGGCGATCTTATGAATCTCGCTCTCGAAAACACCGATCGTCGAAGGATTGGTCAGCATCAGCGCCGCCGTATCCTCATCCACCAGCTTCTCCAGCTCGGCGAGATCGACCATGCCTTCGGCATTCGATTTCAGGTTCTGCACCTGGTAGCCGACGACTGCTGCTGTGGCAGGGTTGGTGCCGTGAGCCGAGTCCGGAATCAGGATCTTCTTTCGCGGATTGCCCTTGCTTTCGTGATACGCGCGAACCAGCAGGATACCGGTGAACTCACCATGCGCGCCGGCAGCGGGCTGCAGCGTAATAGAGTCCATACCGGTGATATCCAGCAGCGAGTCGGAGAGCACCTGCATAATCTCCAGCACACCCTGCGACAACGACTCCGGCTGATACGGATGCGCCTCGGCCAGACCCTCCAGGCGAGCGACAAGCTCGTTGACGCGGCCGTTGTACTTCATCGTGCAGCTTCCCAGCGGGAACATGCCGAGATCGATCGCATAGTTCCAGGTAGACAGGCGCGTGAAGTGGCGAACGATCTCAATCTCTGAGAGCTCCGGCATCACGCCGAGATCGGTACGGACAGCATCGCCCAGCAGAGCGGCAGCATCCACAGCCGGAACGTCCAGCTCGCTCAGACGGTAAGCCTTCTTGCCCGGCGACGACTTCTCAAAGATCAGGTCCTCGTTCTGATTGACGTGGACTGAGGCCTTCTTCGGGGTTCCTACAAACTTGTCTCCCATTTACTTCAGCACCTCCGCCGCGGCATCAATCTGTGCCCTGGTTGTCAGCTCGGTCGCGCACCACAACGAGGTGTTCGGTCCAAGCTCGGGATAGAACCTCTCCAGCGGCAGGCCGCCGACGATCTTCTTCTCCAGCAGCGCAGCATTCGCAGCTTCCGCCGTCTTGCTTCCCTGCAGCACAAATTCGTTGAAGCGCGGAGCTCCACCGAACAGCACCTTACCGCTGCCGCCGATGGTCTGCGCTGCGTAATGTGCCTTGGCCAGGTTCTGCTCGGCCAGATCCTTCAGTCCCTTGCCATAGACCGTCAGGAAGACCGTCACCATCAACGCCACCAGCGACTGGTTGGTGCAGATGTTCGAGGTCGCCTTCTCGCGGCGAATATGCTGCTCGCGCGTGGAGAGCGTCAGCACGAAGCCACGCTTGCCGTCCAGGTCCTTGGTTTCCCCGGCCAGACGTCCCGGCATCTGCCGCAGGAACTTCTCCTTGCAGGCGATCACACCGCAGTACGGTCCGCCGTAGCCCACAGGCACGCCGAACGACTGTGCTTCCATCGCAACGATGTCGGCCTCAACCGGCGGCTTAACAATGCCCAGAGAAATCGCTTCGGCAATCGAGACAATCAGCAGCGCACCCTTCTTATGCGCGATCTCGGCGATAGCAGCCACGTCCTCAATCGTTCCGAAGAAGTTCGGCGACTGGATCAGGACGCAGGCCGTGTCATCGGTAATCGCGGCATCAAGCTTGGCCAGGTCCACGCGTCCGGTCGCCGGATCGTAGTCGACCTCGGTCTTCGGAATGGACTGGTGCTGCGCGTAGGTCGTCAGCACCTCGCGATACTCGGGGTGTACCGTGCGCGCAACCACCGCTCCATTGCGTCCGGTAACGCGGACCGCCATCATCACGGCTTCAGCCGCACCCGTCGAACCGTCGTACATGGAGGCGTTCGAGATCTCCATGCCGGTGAGCTCGCAGATCATGGTCTGGAACTCGAACAGCGCCTGCAGGGTTCCCTGCGCGATCTCCGGCTGGTACGGCGTATAGCTGGTAAGAAACTCACCGCGCGAGACCACGGTATCAATCAGCACGGGACGATAGTGACGATAGGCGCCCGCACCCAGGAAGCTGGCATAGCCGAGAGCATTCTTCTCGGCAAATGCCTTGAAGTGCTCGATGACCTCCTGCTCGCCGTGCTGGCGCGGCACATTCAAGTCGCGGGTAAGGCGATACTCCGCCGGAACCGTCGCGAACAGATCGTCGATGGACTTCGCGCCGATATCGGCAAGCATCGCCTCACGGTCGCTGGGACTCTTTGGTAGATAACGCATCAGTGACCCGTCTCTTCGCTGACAAACTTCTCGTAGGCTTCGGCGGTCAGCAGATTCTCGAGCTGCGAGGCATCGAACTCAGCCTTGATCATCCAGGTTCCATTGGCATCGGCATTCACCGACTCCGGAGCGGAGTTCAGGGCTTCGTTCACCTCGAGCACTTTCCCGTTTACTGGTGAGTAGAGATCGCTGACGGCCTTTACGGACTCGACTGTGCCGAAGCTCTGACCGGCATTCAATTCAGCGCCCACAGCAGGCAGCTCGACGAAGACGATATCGCCGAGGGTTGACTGCGCGTAGTCGGTGATGCCGATTCTGCCATCGGCGGCGATCCACTCATGTTCTTTCGTGTAGCGGTACTCGGTCGGGTAAGCCATTACTGTGCGCTCTCCAGTCGTTAGGAAGGTCTATGCAAATCGGAACTGCCGGGAACTACGTGGTCTTCTTCGGCTTTTTGTAGAAGGGCAACGGAACTACCTTCGATTTCACCATGGCGGAGCGGACCTGTACTGCCAGCTCGGTATCCACGGCGCTCAACTCAACAGGAACATAGGCCAGGGCGATGTTCTTCTTCAGGAAGGGCGAAGGTGAGCCGGAGGTGACGACCCCGACCTCTTTGCCATCGAGCGTGAAGACCGGATATCCGTCGCGGGCAATGCCGCGGTCGACCATCTCAAGGCCCACCAGCTTGCGCTTCGGTCCACCTGCTGCCTGTACGGCGAGCAGCGCCTGCTTGCCGACGAAATCCGCTTCCTTTTCCAACTTGCAGTAGCGCCCGAGGCCGGCCTCGAAGACGTTGATCGTGTCGGAGATCTCGTGGCCGTAGAGAGCCATCGCGCTCTCCAAACGAAGCGTGTTACGTGCACCCAGGCCGCAGGGCAGAATGCCGAACTCCTTGCCGGCTTCAAGCACTTCATTCCAGACGCGGGTACTGGTGGCTTCGTCAGAAGGGACATAGATCTCGAAGCCGTCCTCGCCGGTGTAGCCGGTACGGGCGACCAGAACGTTATACAGGCCGCAAACCTTGCCCCAGGTGAACCAGTAGTTCTTGATGGAGTCCAGATCGACATCGGTCAGCTTGCGCAATACATCAATGGCCTTCGGACCCTGGATGGCAAGCTGCGTATACATGTCGCTGTAGTCGTTGATATGGATACTCGGCATCATGCCGATCGTCTTGCGGACCCACTGCACGTCCTTCTCGCGCGTGCCGGCATTGATGACGATCAGGTAGTCGTTGTCGCTCAGCTTGTGCAGCACGACGTCATCCACGAAGGTGCCCTCGGGCGTCAGCATGGCGGAGTAGTGCGCCTGCCCCACCTGCAGCTTGCTGGCGTCGTTCATCAACAGCTTCTGCACGGCATCCAGCGAACCCGGCCCGCGGAGCTGGATGTCACCCATGTGCGAGACATCGAAGAGGCCCACCCCGGTCCGGACGGCCATGTGCTCGGCGATCAGGCCCGAATACTCGACCGGCATATCCCACCCGCCGAAATCGACCATCTTGGCCTTGAGAGCGCGGTGGGTGGCGTTCAATGCGGTTTTACGAAGCACGGAGCCAGAGTCAGACACGGTTACGGCCACCTTTGTTTGAGCTTGGATTGTGGTGCGAAGGGCAAGGATTGATTTTAATTCAGGGGAGTGGATGTGTCACACATGTGCGCTAACCGCGCACACGTGGTTCTGGATCTTCCTTTACCAGGTGCCACACCTCGGGGTCCCCGACGAACTTGTTCGTTGGGGGTGAACGCTCGCAACGCCACGGTGGGTTCGGAGCCCCAGAGTTCGGGCCGATTCCGGCTTGGGGTATCGACAAATTCGACGGAACCCATAGGAATCGAGGTTACCGAGGCTTCTTGGCCGCCCGAACAAAACTGGACACCGCAAACCATGTAAAAAGCAATGCAATGGCTACGCTCATGAACCACTGCTGCCGATGAACGCCGCCCTCCCGGTAGGAGCCGAAATGGGTAATCGTCGCCTGCACAAAATACAGGGCAAAGAACGCGAAAAGCGTACCCATCACCTGCAGCCAGACGGCGCGGCCGGCGTGTTTGAGGCTGCCAAAGAAACCCCGGCTGGCGCCCCGTGCGGCACGCCGCACATCAATGTGCTGGCGCGCGGTCTGCCGCGGAGCCGGATTGGGATCGGGCGCAGCGGCCGCCTTGCCGGCTTCAATGGCGGTGCGAGCGGCATGTCGAACACCCGCACCCAGCACCTTTCCCAGCCGCACCTTATCCATATCTTCCAGTCTACGCGTTGAGAAGTTTTTCCCTGAAACAGATGTTGCAGGACCAACCCCGCGGGATCGACCTGTAATCCAAACGGAGTATGAGAATCCTTGTTCTTACGGTCGCTTTTATGAGCGCCGCTGCTGCCGCGTTTCTGATCTCCAGACCGAGTGCTGTGCCGGGGAGAGAGAAGGAGAAGGAAAGACCCATCGAAAAAGGAAAAACGGTCGGGGATCTTGCCCACCAACTCGAAGAGGCGTGGAGCGACCACCATACCCTGGTGGCGTAAGCAGTTGCCAGTTGGACTAGCGATGGTGCTGCGGGTCGCCTCACCTGGTGTGTCGACGGACTTTTTCATACCCATGCCGTACCTCGTCAACTGGAAACTGTTGACTGGCAACTGTCTTTAAAAATCGTATCCGGAACCCATTGCGGGTCGTCCAATACAGCAGTAATGTAAGAGTCAACAAGCGGTGCCCAACACCCCGCAATGCCGTTCCCGCCGCTGTTCAGGCTGGGAATACCCGATGCGCGGCGAAGTGGTATTCGACGGAGGTGTCATTGAACCAAAAAGTGAAGGACCTGATCCAGCAGCTTGGCGAAGCCATTCACGAGTCGGTCTCCGAGTCGGAGCACATTGCAGGTGTAGTGCGCGACATCCGGGAGCAGGGCTTTGACGTGCTGCTCATGCTTGAGGCAACCATCGGCCTGAACGAGGTCCAGGAAGAAGAAGCGGCGGGAGCCGTCGAGGCGGAGGACACGATGAACGGACCCTTCACCTCAAACGACGTCAATTTCTTGAAGTCGCTTCGGATCTCGGTAGAAGACTCCGAGAATCAGTAAGCCTCGCTCTCCATCGAGCTTCGCTCCATCAGGATGAAAGATGTAGCGGGGTGACGCTTGCCCGGTCTCTGTCCGACGGCGAACTCTTAAATCTTTGTAAGAGAACAACAAACGGGGATGGCAGATGCCATCCCCGTTTATTATCGCTTCATCCTTGGCGGGATATTCTTGGCCGTCGGGAACGCGAAGACGTAAAGTTGCGTCTTACCCAGAAGTCTGACCTCAGCAAGTAAAGGTGTTCGGGTGCTATGAAAGATACGTTGGGAGTCCTGCTTGCCGGTGGCGCCGGAGAGCGCCTCTTTCCTCTAACTCGTGACCGCGCCAAGCCCGCCGTTCCATTCGGCGGTCAGTACCGCATCATCGATATCACCCTCTCCAACTGCATCAACTCTGACTTGCGAAAGGTCTACATCCTTACGCAATACAAATCGCTCTCACTCAATCGCCATATCCGCGAAGGTTGGGGACCGGTGGTCGCCAATGAACTGGGTGAGTTCATCGAGATTCTGCCGCCGATGCAGCGTGTCAGCGTGAACTGGTACATGGGCACGGCGGATGCCGTCTACCAGAACATCTACTCCATCGGTTCCGAGCAGCCGAAGTACGTCATCATCCTGTCCGGCGATCACATCTACAAGATGAACTATCAGCTCATGCTGGATCAGCACATCCAGTCCGGAGCGCATGTGACGCTGGCAAC
This sequence comes from Terriglobus albidus, assembly GCF_025685425.1. GTDB lineage: Bacteria > Acidobacteriota > Terriglobia > Terriglobales > Acidobacteriaceae > Terriglobus > Terriglobus albidus. Next base: position 103,097 of record NZ_JAGTAS010000051.1, on the reverse strand, counting down.
GCTGCCCATCAAGCCGGAAGAGGTCCCGCGTTTTGGTGTAGTGGATGTTGGCCGCAACGGTGAGATCAACGGCTTCCTCGAAAAGCCGAAGGAGACCAAGCTGCGGTCGCCCTTCAATCCCGAGAAGGTCGATGCCTCCATGGGCATCTACATCTTCAATACGGATGTGCTGTTGCCGGAGCTGATCAAGGACGCGGAAGACCCGAACTCAAAGCACGACTTCGGACACAACATCCTGCCCAACCTGCTTGGCCGCTTCAAAATGATGGCCTACAACTTCGTCGACGAGAACAAGCAGGAGGCGTTGTACTGGCGCGACGTGGGTACGCTCGAGGCCTACTACGAGGCCAATCTCGACCTCGCCTCCGTCTCGCCGATCTTCAATCTCTACGACAAGACATGGCCCATGCGTACGCGGCCCTATCAGTATCCGCCGGCGAAGTTCGTCTTCGGCGAACCCGGACGTACAGGTATGGCCATCAACTCGGTGATCTCCGGCGGCTGCATTATCTCGGGTGCGGTGGTACGCAACTCCGTGCTCTCGCACGATGTACGCGTGAACTCATACGCCGATGTCGACTCGAGCATCATCTTCTCGCACGTCAATATCGGCCGGCACTCGCGGATTCGCCACGCCATCATCGATCGCGACGTTCATATTCCAGATGGAGCAGTGATCGGATACGACCCTGCCGAAGACAAGCGCAACTACTTCGTTACGCCGAGTGGCCTGACAGTGGTGACACGCGACTACTCGGTCTATGAGAACCCAGTAAGCCAGAGCTTTATGCAGTCCGGACAGCCCGGGAAGTAGGCTGTTTATTTTGTAAACCATCGCCCGCCTGCAGGCGGGCCATGTGTTTAAATGCAAAAGGCATCCCGGCCGTAGCCGGGATGCCTTGAAACTATCCGCTACTGGCGATGGCCGAAGCGCCACACCAGACCGCCGGAGATGGAGAAGAACTCGCGGTACTCGGTACCGTAATGCTCCACGATCAGGTCCGGCTGCAGGCGTATCGCCCAGCGGTAGCTGCCGTTGATGTCCAGCGAGCCGCCGAAGGCGCCTACCGGCTTCACGCGATTGGAGTAGAGACCTACAGCAACGGCGTTGGCGGCAGCGTTGTGGCTGGGAGCGTTGACGCCGCCCAGGGTGCCGCCATCAAACTTGCCGGCGCCGACGCCCACCAGGCCGTGGTACTGGATAGCAAAGCGCTGGTTCTTCCATCCCCGGTACTGCACGCCGCCCATACCGATAATCTGGCGGACCACCGGACGGTTGATCTGGAAGGTATTCGGGAAGACCGGAGTGGTGCCGTAGTCGACGCGGAAGTCGACCGCCGGTCCAATGCGGTCGGTCAGCCAGTAAGTCGCCTGGCCTTCGAGGCCGCCCATGTTGTAGCGCTTGGGCAGGTTCTGGCCGGCCTGGCCGTTCATGAAGTTAAGGCCGCCGTATACGTCCCACCGGTTGTCATAGGTGACGGGAATGCGGCGGGCGAACTGAATGTTGCGTTTCGGAGCTGTTCCTGGCTGCGACGGTTGCGTCTGCGAGGGCTGGGCCGGGGCTGCCGATCCACTCGTCTGGCCACTGGTAGAGGCCGGAGTCTGGGCTGCCATAGTGGCGGAGAGCAGGGTGGTGGCAATCAGGGCGGTCATCCCGGCAAGTGCGCGCCGGGTCACTTCGTGTCGCATGGTCCTCCAGACAGCAAAGCTGCAGCTTCCAAGATATAACGGTTGGACGCCGCTGCGTCCGTCCGGCTGCGGTTTATGCGACAATAGAACAAGGATTCCTGGAGACAGTTATGGGCGAGCTATTCACACCTACCCACCTCATCGTCGTCGCGGTCGTCGCGCTTGTTCTTTTTGGCGGCAAGAAGCTGCCGGAATTGGGTAAGGGGCTTGGCGAAGGTCTCCGCGGCTTCAAAGAAGGCATGAAGGGCGTTACCGAAGACACCAAGGACACGCACGCCGTCACACCGAAGCCCGAAGAGACGAAGTAACCCGGCCCGCGCGCAGGCGCGTTGAAGATCAAAACGGGCTTGACGCAGAACTAAGACGAACGAGGGGGAGCGGTTCACGAACCGCTCCCCTGTCGTCTTTTTGCGTCAATTTTTTTGCACCATACCCGTTTTGCGTCAGGTTTTGAGTCAGATCAGCCCGATGGCACGGCCGGCGACACCCACCCCCAGCCACAGGGAAAGCGAGATCACCGCGGTGACGCGGGAGGCCAGGGTCGCGGCGCTGGCCAGGCGAAGAACGACCCGGCGGTAGAGGGTGAAGTAGAAGAGGACGGCCGCGGCGAGCAGGGCCATCTTCCAGCGGAAGGCGGCGTTGTAATAGCACTTCAACGCCTCCTCTGAGACCAGGGCGACACCTGTCAACACCAGGATCGCCAGGCTGCTGAGCAGAACGCGGCTGAGGTCGCGGTTCAGCACGCGTGGCGATTCGCGGCGCAGAATCAGACCCAGCAGGCGGAGATCCAGCACCAGAACGGAGCCGCCGAGTAGTGTAAGCGCCAGCAGGTGCACGGCTTCCACGGCGGCAAAGCCCCAGCGCGAGTTCTGCATGAACTGCCCGAGCGAAGAATGAGCGAGAGCGACAAACCAGGGGCGAAGCGACATCCGTAGCCTTTCAGAAATAGGCGATCGCCCGGCCGGCGACGATGATGCCGCACCAGAGCGTGAGTGAAGCAAGTGCGGCGGCACGCGCACGCCAGGGCGAGAAACGGGCTGTCTCCCACTCCTGTACGCGGCGGTAGACCGTGGTGTGAAAGATCAATGGGTTCAGGCCCACCAGAGCGAGCAGCACGAGCTTGATGCGGAAGGCGGGGTTTGTATAGTTCTTTGCCGCTTCCGCCCAGAAGAGCAGCAAGCCGCTGACGAACATCACACCGAAGCCGGACCACGTGAGTGGAAAGACGGCGCGCGCGATGCGTGTGACCGAGACTTCGCGCAACACGACACCAAGCATGCGCAGATCGAGCACGGCGATGGTGCCGACCAGCAGCGTGATGGCGAGTACGTGGACAGATTCGATGATGGAGAACAGGTTTTCTGACTCGCGGATCTGTGTTCCGATCTGCGAGTCATAGATCACCTGGCAGATGTGCTGCAGCAGAGGCATGGCCATTCGAGTTACTTCGTGGGCTTCACGGTGTTGGGCAAGGCTCCCTGAACAGAGCCGTCATCGCCGGGGCCGCCATCGCCGGGCGTTCCGCCGTAGATGCTGCGGCCGTCGGGAAGTGTGACACGGCGTGCGTCGATGAGGTGCGATCCGTCCTTGGCGCGATAGCCATCGACGACGAGAGTGTCACCCACCTTCAGGTCGCCCTTCTTGAAACCGCGGCGGCTCAGGGCTCCGGGACCCGCACCTTCGCATCCCCAATTGCTCACGACCCCTTTGGCATCGGTGACATCGACGTAGAAGTAGGAGTGTGGATTAGTCCACTCGACACGCGTGAGCTTGCCGACCAGGCGAACGGGCTTGTTGCCGTCGAACTCGGCGGAGAAGGAGTGATGGGCGTAGGCACTGGCGGATGCGAGCGCCAATGCACCAAGAGATGAGAGAAGCAATCTGCTCTTCATGGTGTCTTTCCTGTGTTGTTGGGATGTGACTTAGAGCATTTTCCCTGTTGCTGGGTATCCCGGAAGAGGAGTACAGCGGCGTTTTCATTGCGGAAAACGCCCATAGATGCGGAAGCCCTACTCTACACCTACAGGGAAAATGCTCTAAAACGAAAAACCCGTTTCCGAGAGGAACGGGCTTCTAAACCTTGCGATGTGAGGAGATGCTGAAATCTACGGTGAATTCAGCATATTCCTGCGCGCCGATGCGTGCGTCGCCCGTCCATTTAGCGATGGAGGGAGCAACAACAACCAAGCATGGTGCGGAGCGGATGCATAGTTGCACTCTAAGTTGAGGCTGACGCACTGTCAAGCATTGGGTGCTTGACTCGTGAGAGAAATTGCTCTACGGTTTGCACATGTTCAGCCGCTACCAGCTCGAACAGATGCGTTGTTGTTGCGCCTGTTGCTAAACAGTCTGCGCCCTCGCGTCTGCTGGTTGTGAAACCAGCATCTTGAATCTCTTCAACAAGCAAAGTAAAAGGGTCTGTCCCAGCGCACGGCCATACATGCGTGCCGCTGTGTCTCAGGCCAGCTGGAAAGGTTTGCGATGAAAGCAATGCTGCGTTTCCGTGCATCTGTGTCGCTTGCGGTATGTCTCTCTGTCGCTGGTGGTTTGCCCGCGCAACAAAAGAAGGCGCCGGATGTGACCGGTCGTGAGAACTCACCGTTTTCGCGCAATGAAGCGGATCTGCCGAAAGGCCCGGCGCCGCGGCTGAATGGGCATCCGGATCTTTCGGGCTACTGGATTCCATCGAAGAAAGACAAGCCGACGGGCAATCTGGGCAAGGATTATCCGGGATATAAGCTTCCCTTCACGCCTGCCGGTGAAGCCGCGTTGAAGTACAACCTGGAGCATACGGTCGACCCGGAAGCGGTGTGCATTGTGGGAGGTCTGCCACGCCATAATGCAAGCGGACTTCCCTTCCAGTTGCTTCAGGGTGCGGACCATGCGGTCTTTCTCTACTGGTACACGACCTATCGGCTGGTCCCCTTTGATGGCCGCAAGCATGCGGAAGATCCCGATCCGTCGTTCTTTGGTGAGGAGATTGGCTCATGGGATGGGGATACGTTTGTGATCGACTCTACGGCGTTCAAGGAGCAGCGGACTTGGGCGGATGAGAATGCCAATCCACACAGCGATCAACAGCATGTGGTCGAACGTTGGACGCGGCCCGATATCGGCCACATCCATGTCGACATGACGGTGACAGATCCGAAGTTCTATACGGAGCCGGTTCACTATCAGCGAACGTGGCTGTTGGGTAAGCCGGGCGATGAAGTGAAGGAATACTCTTGCGCGGAAGACAATGTGGACGCGCCGCATCTTGGACCGGGACCTGGGCCGATCGGGCCGGATGGGCAGCGTGGCTATGGCAAGCTCGCTCCGCTTCCGCCTCCGCCTGACAAGGATCATCCGGCGGTGACGTCGATTCCTGACTAGTAATGGAGGAGCGCGATGCGACGTCTATGGATGCTCACACTGATGGCGGCCCCCACGCTGGGGGCTGCTGTAGCAGCTGACAGGCTCGCGGAGCTGCGTGCACGTATGGATACGCTGCAGGATGCGCGTGACGATCTGCGTGATGCGCTGGATGCGAAAGATGGTGCGAAGACAGCAGCGCTGAGTAGTGAAATCGTGAGATTGCTGCAGCAGGATACGGCGCTTTGGAAAGAACCGGGCTTTGACGATGTGTTGAAGATCAACCAGGAGACGATTGAGTTGGCGGAGAAGATCAGTACACAGGCAAAGAGCGGCGAGAGACAGCATGCGTTGGAGAGTTATCTGGCGTTGCAGAAGAGCTGTGCGGCTTGTCATGATCTGCATCCGGAGAAGCGGCTGCATTGAAATTGGTCATTTCGGAGCGTAGCGGAGAAATTTGCTTCTCTGCCGATCGCTTCTGAGCTGATGAAAAGCGGTCGCGCAAAGCGCGATGCCTGACCCTTTCGCTTTCAGCGAAAGAATGGGGCAACGGGTGTAGTGGTTCACCTAATTTGTCGATACAGCTCAGGTTGCGCTCAAAGCTTCGATGAAGCGTTCCTGGTCGACGTTGCCGCCTGTGAGCACGACACCGATACGCTGACCTGACAGAGAATTTTTCTCCTGCAGGATGGCTGCCAGTCCTGCTGCTCCTGCGCCTTCTGCGATGTTGTGGGTGTCCTGGTAGTACGCGCGCATGGCTGCGGCTATCTCTTCTTCGCCGACTTCGACAATGTGATCGACATTCGCGAGGGCGATCTCCAGAGCCTCTGCGTCAGGCACACGGCACGAGAGGCCATCGGCCAGCGGTGAGTTCGCTGACGCAGGAACGACCTTCTTCTCGCGGAAGGAGCGTGCAAATGCCGGGGCCTTCGTGGCAACCACACCGATAATCTTCGTCTTCAATCCGAGGGCGTTGCGAACAGCAATCATGCCGCAGATCGAAGATCCCATTCCGATCGGCAGATAGACCGCCTCGAGTTCGGGTACGGCAGTCAAAAACTCGAGGGCATAAGTGCTGGTTCCGTGCACCAGCAATGGGTGAAACGATGGCACGAAATGAAGGCCCTCGGTTTCGGCCAGGTGCATGGCGTATTCCAGTGATGCCTGGAAGTCATCGCCGTGTTCGATCAACTCGGCGCCCAGGGCTTCCATGGCCCGGTTCTTTTCACGGCTGTTGCCGTGGGGAACGACGATCACCGCCTTCAGCCCGAGGCGGGTCGCCGCGAGTGCTACACCTTGTCCATGATTGCCGCGTGTTGCGGCAATGACTCCTGTCGCGGATGGCTGATTGTTTTTCAGCCAGTCCATATACACAGCTGCGCCGCGAAGTTTGAAGGCGCCTACCGGAGAGTGATTTTCGTGTTTCACCCAGAGTTCAGTGCCGGTGCGTGCATTGAGCAATGGCCAGGTGTACTGCGGTGTGGGCGGCATCACGGAGCGGACGATCTCTGTCGCTTTTTTGATGACTGCAAGATCGGGTAGTTGCATAGGGATTCGATGAAGGGTGATCTTAGTACGTTCCGGGTTTTTGTTGGGGTTGGTATTTTGCCCCAAATGTATCGAGAGGTGCGATCAAGGTTGGGATTATGGAGCGGGCCTTCAGCCCTTTAAGCTTCTATCTGCTACCTAACCTGGGGCGTTGCCCCAGGCTGGTATAGAGCGCGCCTTCAGCGCTTGTCGTGCCGGTATGTGAAGGCCGGGCCCAGGTCCCCTAGGGACCTGGGGCACCCAATGTATGGGTTTGGACGTAAACCTTAGTGAGCTGCCTGTTGCCAGGTGGGTTGGTAGTAGTCGCGGATGTCGATGACTTTGGCGCCGGCGGCGCGACCGGCTGCGAGGCCGGTCTCTGAGTCTTCGAAGACGAGGCAGCGCGTGGGGGCGACGTTGAGGCGGCGTGCGGCTTCGAGGTAGATGTCGGGCTCCGGCTTGCCGTGGAGGACATCTTCCCTGGTAACGATCGCATCGAAATAAGGAAGGAGGTCTACTGCTTCGAGGCTGACCTCAACGTTCACACGATTTCCATTTGAGGCGACGGCCATGGGGAGCTTCCCCTTGTATTCGCGGGCAATCGACGCGATGACTGATACCTCTTCGAGCATATGCAGGCTTTCGCGAAAGAGAGCCTCATGCTTCGCCAGAACTGCCTTGGGATCCTCAATCTGTCCGAGACCGTCATCCTGGAATTTCTGCAGCAGAGCATCTGCTGTAAGTGAGTGATTCTGGTGAAACCATTCGGCGGGAAATTTGAGGCCGATGCGTTCAAAACCAACCTGAAGTGCATGCAGGTGAGCCGGAATGGTATCGACCAGGGTTCCATCGCAGTCGAAGATCAATGCATCGGCTTGCTGTGCGGCTTCAGAGAGTGTGTTCAAAGAGCGCATGAAGACAAGTATAGGAGTGTCTCTGGTTCCGCCGGAGAACCGAGTTCAAAGGAGGAACTTCCTTCTCTGGGTCTCCCGGTGAGAGGCGGGCGGTGCTATCCTTGAGCCGCATCAGAGAACGGATTTTTCTGATGGGAAAAGCAATGCGTATAGGCATCGTAACTGCGGGTGGTGATTGTCCGGGCCTGAATGCGGTGATTCGGGCCGCGGTGAGGAAGGGCGTTCTGCACTATGGGAACGAGTTTGTCGGCTTCACCGAAGGCTGGCGTGGACTGATCGAAGATCTTTCGATGCCGCTGAATCTCCAAACAACCGACGAGATCCTTTCACGTGGGGGAACCATTCTTCGTTCTTCGCGTCTTGATATCCGCCAGGTGCATGGTGGGTATGTGAAATGCATGCAGACGATGGCCCGTCATGGTGTTGAAGCCCTGATCGCGATCGGCGGTAACGGAACACAGGCCGCCAGCCTGGCGCTGAGCGAGGTCGGCGTGAACGTTGTCGGTGTGCCGAAGACGATCGACAACGATCTCAGTGGCACGGATATGTGTTTCGGATTCGATACCGCGGTGAATGTCGCTACGGAGGCGATTGACCGTTTGCATACCACGGCGGAGGCGCACAATCGCGTGATCGTGTGCGAGGTGATGGGGCGGCATACGGGCTGGATCGCCGCCTGTGCCGGGCTTGCCGGTGGTGCTCATGTGATCGTGATTCCTGAAAGACCGATCGACCTGGATGACATCTGCGCGCAGGTGCAGTACGAGTGGCAGGAAGGACGGCAGTACGCCATTATCGTTGCGGCCGAGGGCGCGCACCTGCCGAACACGGAGTGGACCTCTCCCACCAGAAAGCTTGGCGGTATCGGTATTGCGCTGGCTAAGGTGATTGAAGAACGGACCGGATATGAGACACGCAGCATCAGCCTTGGCCATGTTCAGCGCGGCGGTACACCGACAGCGTATGACCGCCAGCTCGCCACGCGTTATGGCGTCGCGGCTGTCGATGTCGTGAATGAGCGCCGGTATGGCAGGATGGTGGCGCTGAAGAACTCTGTAATTGTCGATATCCCTCTGGAAGAAGCAGTGGCCCCGCCACGCGGAGTCGATGCCCAGTTGATGGGAGTGATCACAGCGCTGCGGCCGGCGGCACTCAAATTCACCAGCCTCAGCACAGAGTCCAGCGGCTGACGCACAAAACGAATCGATCGCCAATGAAGCCGAAGGCAACGTGTGATGCCATGTCAGGTCACGTGTAGGAGAAGCTCTATCTCTATGCGTGGGGCGAAGGGGAGAGGGAATGCTGAATCAGGAACGCAGGCTTCGCATGCGCCGGGCCATGGAAGCGAAGCAGTTGGATGCACTGATTCTCCGCCTACCGGAGAACGTGTTGTTGTTGAGCGGTCACTGGCCGATGATTGGTGCCGCTTACCTGGTTTTTCCCCGCGAAGGAACATCGGTCTGCATTGTGCCGGAGTGTTATCAGGCGGAGGTGTGCAGTTCGCTGGTCGACTGCGAAGCGATCTACTATGCGCTGGGTGGAGCGATGGATCCTCCGACAGCGGTGGCCGTGAAAGACCTGCTTGCGCAACAGGTGAAGCCAGGCTGGCGCACTATTGGGTACGAGGGAGATTTCGAGATGGTTGCTCCCTCATGGAATGCAGCCGAGAGCCTGGTGCCCACAGCTTCCTATCACCGACTGCTCAGGGAGGCGTGTGAGGGAAAGACGCTGGTCGACGTGACACGGCTGATGCTGGAAGAGCGGGTGCTGAAGACGCCCTATGAGATTACGCGGCTGGCGATAGCAAGTGAGGTCTCGTGCTTCGGTCTGGAGGCGTTTGAACAGGCTGTGGGGATCGGCATCTCCGGAGTGCAGCTTGCTGCCCAGGTAGAACAGGCGGTCATGGTGCGTGGTACCGGTTATCGCGAAAGTGTGCGGGTGAGGGCCTTTGCGCAGGTAACTACCGGGCATGCCGAAACAGCGTGTGCGCATCGGCCGAATGTGATCTCGACCATGAGGCCGATGGGCGAGGGAGATATTGCGGTGCTGGAGCTCGGAGTTGTGGCCGATGGCTACTGGGCAGACCGGACCCGCGTTCGCCTTGCGGGGCATGCGCGTGACGAACAGATCAGGATCTTTGAGACGGTGCGCAAGGCGCAGGAGGCGGCTGTTGCCTCCATCCATCCTGGTGTGCGCGCCAGGGACGTCGATGCCGCAGCCAGAGCTGTGATTGAAGATGCTGGGTATGGCGCCAGCTTTCCGCACGTAACCGGGCACGGACTCGGTTTCGGATACCACGAACCGGCGCCGATCCTTGGCCCCCGCTCCGAGGATGTGCTGGAAGAGGGGATGTTTACGTCCGTCGAGCCGGGCATTTATACAGCCGTATATGGCGGCGTACGAATTGAGGATGACGTCGTTGTGACCAAAGACGGAGTGCTGGTTCTTGGACCTTATAAGAAGGTTTTGTCGTAGTTCGTGACATAGATCGTGAAGAGTTTTTGCTATCCGAAGCGTTGAAAAAGCAGGTCCTTCGCTGCGCTCAGGATGACAAAAGTGCTAAGGACTTCAGACCCATCACGCTGGAGCTGTTCTCGTTGAGAGAGTCTGCTCCTGTTTTGCTTAAGGGCACGGCTTCAGCCGTGCCGTATAAAGTGGCAAGAAATGCGGCTTTAGCCACTGAGGTCATGGCTTGGTACCTCAGCGGCTAAAGCCGCATTTCTTCTGGACTCAGTAGGGGACGGCTGAAGCCGTCCCCTTAAGCAAGGCATTCGCGCCGCAGGCGCGAACTAGCTAGAGCCATTCTCCATCAGCTTTAGACCTCCCTCATGGCTCTATAGCTGATGGAGAATGGCATCTAGACGATATGGCGTTACTCCACGACCGCGTGCTCTGCGGGGATGGGTGCTTCTGTGCGATGTGGCTCTGCCTTGAGTGGGAGGATGAGCAGGCCGGCAAGGGTAAGAGCGATCGACATCAGCAGGTAGCCCGCCTTGGAGTTGCCGGTATATCCCTGCAGCCAGCCAACGAAGTAGCTGCCGGCGAAAGAGCCCAGAGCTCCAAGGCTGTTGACTAGCGCCGTGACCTCGCCGGAGACATTGCTTGGCAGCATTTCGGGAATGATGGCGAAGAACGGACCATAGGGAGCATACATGGCTCCTCCGGCAAGGATGAGGAAGGCGAAGGAGATCCAGAAGCTCTGGCCGGCGGTGAGGTATGAGCCGAAGAAGGCTGCGCCGGCGAGGATGAGGAAGGGCCATACAAAGCGTGTGCGCTTTGCGGTGCGGTCAGAGAAGTAGCTGACCAGCAGCATAAGGATGATGGCGCAGGCATATGGGATGGCGCTCAGCAGGCCGGTCATGCCGATTCCCTGCGAAGAGCCGCCTTTGATCATGACCGGAAGCCAGAGAACGAAGCCATAGACACCAACGCTCCAGAGGAAGTACTGCAGGCAGAGCAGAATGACGTTGGGATTGGTATAGGCGCTGGACAGGTTTGCGACTTTGGGAAGAGAGGCTTGTTCTCTCTCCAGGACCTCGCTGAGTTTCGTGGTGCTCTCTTTGGAGACCCATGAGGTCTTTTCGGGGCTATCGCGGATGACGAGGAACCAGATGATCCCCCACAGCACGGAAGGAAGGCCTTCGATCACGAAGGTCATCTGCCAGCCGAAGGCCTTGATGATGTAGCCGGTCACGGCGGACATCCAGAGGACGGTGACGGGGTTGCCGAGGATCAGCAGGGTGTTGGTCCGGGATCGCTCCGATTTGGTGAACCACTTGGTCAGGAGGATCAGCATGCCCGGCAGAATGAAGCTCTCGGCTGCTCCCAATAGAAAGCGGTCGATAGCCAGGACCCAGTATTGGGTGATGACGCCGGTCAGCGAGGCGAGGATTCCCCAGCTCGCCAGGGCGAGGCCGATGAGCAGGCGAGCGGAGCGCTTGCGGGCGTAGGCTGCGCCGGGAATCTGAAAGACAAAGTAACCGAGGAAGAAGAGTGACCCCAGCAGGGCGGACTGGGCGGAGGTGATCTTCAGGGAGTCTGCCAGGCCCGCGGCGGCGCCGAACCCATAGTTCGCCCGGTCGACGTAGGCCAGGCTATAGGTGACGAAGACGACCGGCATGATGTACAGCCAGCGCTTCTTCAAATCCGGGTAACCGGAAAACTGGTCCGCTGTGGAGCGGGACCCGGAATCAGAGGGTTCAAAGGCCATACGGAGTCCTGTAAGATGATGCGCGCAGTTCGAGGGAACAGATGTTTTTACTATTGTCGGATGGAGGAGAGACTAACACCACGGGCGAATGTCCTGCTTTTTCCTCTGGCAAGTGACCGGAATTGAACGGGAAGTCGAATTCACGGTGTGTTAACCGCTATCCCTACCCTCCGAGAAGTGGTTTGTAGAGCGTCTCCACAGATTCTTGATGTGCGAAGCAGCGTCTGTTTCGCACGGCAGGGAGTAGCGGGGTTCCTATGGTAGAGAAGCAGATTTCTCCGCTTGCGCTACGAAATGACAAAAGTTGGCCGGCGAGGTTGTACTTCGGCACACATGCAATTTGGCTCGGCGGTTAAACCGCTCTCTTTGTCGCTTGGGTACGGGACGGCTGAAAGCCGTCCCCTTAACGAGACATTCGTACCGCAATGCGAACGATTGCGCTTTGCGCAACAGGTTTCCGTCTTCCAAAATACTGCGGTATTGGGAGAGGTGAAATCTGGCGGATGAAATCATTCTCCGCAAGTTGTGATCCGGTACAAGGTGCGCAATTTTTCTTGTGGGACCTGAAACTCCTGCACGCGGTCGCTGCATCCTAGGGGGCCATGAAAGCGACGGCTATGGTCTGCCACCGCCTGGAAGGCGTCCGCGTCACAGTTGTCAGTAGCGATCTGCCCTCGAACTGCTGGCAATGTGAATTTGAGACTCCGGAGGATGCCTGTGTGGCCCTTGAGGAGGTTGGCATTCTTCCGATTGGAGAAGCGTCATTCGCCGTCGGAAATAACTTCGATAATGGGGTTCTTCTTGCGCAGGGTGAGTTGCAGCATGAGGATACGCTGCTGGCTGCTGGGTTCTGGTCGGAAGAGTTCTCGGTGGTGAATTAGGGTGTATTCCGGTACGCGTAGGAATCTGAGGTCTTCCCGCCCATCCTAGCGTTGCGAGCATTCAGCCCAACGAACAAAGTTCGTTGGGGACCCCGAGGATGGTGCACCTAGTTTGAAAGATCCATCAAAGCGGATTTCTCCGCTGACGCTTCGTCCCCAGCCAGAGAAGCTGGCTGGGGACCCCGATCGCTCCGAAATGACAAAGAAAAAGGCGTGCTCTGTACAGCCTGAGAAATGTCTCAGGTTTCTGGCTTCTTGAAATTTGTGGGGGAAACTGGCGGAGAGAGGGGGATTCGAACCCCCGATAGAGCTTTTGGCCCTATAACGGTTTAGCAAACCGCCGCCTTCAGCCACTCGGCCATCTCTCCAGCGCGCGATGTAGATCAGTATACCGGAAGGCCGCAAATTCCCGTACATTCAAAGCCATCGCTGCAATGCAAAAATCTGTCCGCAAGCTTCGTCTGCTGCCGCTGCTGGCAGGCGCGTATTACATGGTCTCCGGCGGTCCGTATGGCCTGGAGGACATTATCGGCATGGCTGGTTACGGCCGCGCCCTATTGTTATTGATGCTTTTGCCCTTTGTCTGGAGCCTGCCCACGGCGCTGATGATCGGCGAGTTGGCCTCGGCCATTCCGCTTGAGGGCGGGTTTTATGCCTGGGTACGGCGAGCCCTGGGGCCCTTCTGGGGATTCCAGGAGGCATGGCTTTCGCTGGCCGCGTCGGTCTTCGATATGGCCATCTATCCCACGATCTTCACGGAGTATCTGGGCCGGGTGGCTCCGTTCATGACCGCGGGGCATCGCGGAACCATGTTGCAGTTGCTGGTGATTCTGCTGGCGGTTCTGTGGAATCTGCGAGGTGCGGCTGCGGTGGGCGAGGGCTCGGTCTGGATGATGATCGTTTCGCTCTCGCCATTTGCGATTCTGGTGCTCATCGCGCTGGGCTACGCGGTGCGCCATCCGGCAGTGCATGCCTATGCGGGTTTGCCGGTGCAGCACACGATTGCTGGCGCGTTATTGGTGGCCATGTGGAACTACATGGGATGGGATAACGCCACGACCATTGCGGCTGAGGTGGAAGAGCCGCAGCGCAACTATCCGCGCGCGATGATCCGGGCAGCCGTGATGGTGATGTTTGTCTACTGTCTGCCGCTGTTGGCGGTGTGGCTGGGAGGGCTGTCGCCGGACCGCTTCACCACCGGCGCCTGGGTGGATGCGGCGAAGGTCTTCGGAGGTCCGCTGCTGGCGGTTTCGATCGTTTTCGTTGGATCCATCGATGGCCTGGGGACCTTTACGGCGCTGACCATGTCGTATACGCGGCTTCCCTTCGCGATGGCGATGGATGGTCTGCTGCCGAAGGTGTTTACCCGCGTGAATCGTGCGGGTGTGCCGTGGGTTTGCATCGTAGCTTGTGCAACTGCGTGGGCCCTGGCGCTGGGGCTGACCTTTGAGCGGTTGATCTCCATCGATCTTGTGCTCTATGGAGCGTCGCTGTTGCTGGAGTATGTGGCACTGGTGGTGTTGCGGCTGCGCGAGCCGGAGATGAGGCGGCCCTTCCGCATTCCGGGTGGATTGGGGATGGCGATCGCTGTTGGTATCGGGCCGGCGGTGCTGATCTTTTTTGCGCTGTGGGCATCGCGCGAGGAGCGTGCGTATGGCATGTCGGCGATGCTGTTTTCTCTGTTGATCGCGGCAGTGGGACCGGTGTTGTATCTGTTCTGCCGGAACTGCTCGCCGGTCGCCACCCGGGATGGAGTTGCCGCGGATGAGTCTTAGCAGTAGACCGCCACGTCCTATGACAAGCAGCAGCGAATGTTGTTAATGTTGCTGACTGCCACACATCTTCTCTGCAATTCAACTAAGGAGTGCCAGTCATGTGCGATGAACATATTCATCAGGGGCTGATTCACGATCCCACGCTTACCCGCCGGGCCTTTGGCCTGGGTGCTGCCGCAACCGTTGTGCTTACCTCCGCGGCTGCCGGGGCGCAGTCGAAGGTTGTTGAAAAAGATGTGAATGTGCCGATGGCTTCGGGCGTCGCCGATTCGGCGTTGTTCTATCCCGAAGGCAAAGGTCCGTGGCCGGCGGTGCTGGTCTGGACCGATATCCTTGGCCTTCGTCCGGTCTTCCGCGATATGGGCCGTCGTCTGGCCGCCGAGGGCTATGTGGTGCTGGTGCCTAATCCGTTCTATCGCAACGCGAAGGCGCCGGTGGTTGATGGATCGTTCGATTTCAGCAAGCCCGAAGATCGGGCCAAGGTGATGCCGCTGGCGGCGGCTCTGACGGCGGATGCCAACATCAGCGACGCCAAGGCCTACATGTCGTTTCTGGATGCGCAGCCGCAGACCGATAAGAAGAAAAAGATGGGCGTGCAGGGATATTGCATGGGTGGTCCGCTGACCTATCGCACGGCGGCCACGGTGCCTGATCGGGTAGGGGCGGCTGCGACCTTCCATGGCGGTGGTCTGGTGACCGATAAGCCCGATAGCCCCCATCTGATGATTCCGAAGATGAAGGCTGAGGTGTACTCGGCTGTGGCGGATAACGACGATCAGCGTGATCCGGCGGCAAAGGACAAGCTGAAGGAAGCTTTTGCCGCGGCTAAGTTGCCGGCGAAGGTGGAGGTGTATCCGGGTTGTGCGCATGGATGGACGGTGAAGGGCAGCCAGGTTTACAACGAGCCGGGGGCGGAGAAGGCTTGGGCGGAGTTGCTGGCGCTGTATAAGCGGCGGTTGGCGTAGTTCGTTTCGAGTGATAGCGATATGGGTAGAGAAGCGGATCCTTCGCCTGCGGCTCAGGATGACAAACAAAAAACGGTTCGCGCGGAGCGCGAATGCCCACATCTCGGCATAGCCGAGATATGGGGCACCCGGCACCCGGCATTTGTTACAAAAATGACAAGGCCGTCCGTTAGGACGGCCTTTGTTCTTGCGGATGCCGTGTGCGGTTTACTTCTTGCCTGACTTGAAGGCTTCGGCGGCTTCCAGGATCTTCTTCTTGGCGTCGGCGGCGCCCTTCCATCCCTTGATCTCGACGCGCTTGCCTTCCAGATCCTTATAGATGGAGAAGAAGTGGGTGATCTCCTTCAGGATGTGGGGGTAGATCTGGGAGAAGTCGGAGACGTCGGTGTAGCGCGGATTTCCCTCGCCCACGGCCAGGATCTTTTCGTCGCCTTCTCCGCCGTCAATCATCTCGAGTACGCCGATTGGGCGAGCATCCATGACGCAGCCGGGGAAGCTGGGAGTATCGACCAGCACCAGGATGTCCAGCGGATCGCCATCGTCGCCCAGCGTGCTGGGGATGAATCCATAGTCACCCGGATAGTGCACGGGCGAGTATAGATTGCGGTCCAGGCGAAAGACGCCCAGTTTCTTGTCGTACTCGTACTTCTTGATTCCTTCGAGGGGAATCTCAATGACAGCCGTCACGCTCTCAGGCGACTTGTCGCCGATGGGCAAGCCAAGATAATCAACCATTGCGGAGTTATTAATCCTCGGGATGGGAATGGGTACTGCGGAACCTTATCACAGTCATGCCAGTCACTGCCTTCAGGCGGCCGGCCCCTGCCTCTATAATCAAGCAGATGAAGGCGCATGTCTACGTTACGCTGAAAACCACCGTCCTGGATGCCCAGGGCCAGACCATTGCAAACGCCTTGCGCCGTCTTTCCATGAGCGGCGTAACGGCCGTCCGGCAGGGCAAATATTTCGTTCTGACGCTCGATCCCAGCCTGGATAAGGCGGCTGCCGAGGTCCAGGTGGATAAGATCGCCCGCGAAGTGTTGACCAATCCGGTGATCGAAGAATACAGCTTCCGCATAGAGGAGTAACCGGGCGCGCCAACGTGGCATAATCCCATTGGCACGCCTCCCGGCCATGAAAAACTTTCGTATTTTCCTCGGCTCTATTGCCGGCTCGTTGTTCGCGCTGGCCGGATATCTCGTCTGGTTCTTCTCCATCACCAAGCATGATCCGTGGCTGCCGGCGTCGACCGGCTACATGGTGGAGACTGCACTGGCGGGGATCCTGGTTGCTCTGGTGGGCGGCGTGTTAGCGACATTGATTGCGGCCAATACCTCGGCGGGATCGAATGCGGCAGCGATCATCTTCATTCTTTCGGCCTGGAATATCTGGCAGACCTGGCGCCAGTTTTCTACTTTCTGGGCGCCGATTATCGCCATCCTGGTGATGACGCCGGCGGCGTACATTGGTGGACATCTGCCCCGGAAACATCACGTATAGAGCATTTGGCAAACGGCTGACGGTCCTGCGCGCGCAAGCATTATGCTGAGAACGTTATGGACCGCCGCCGATTCCTTCGCACCTCTGCAGCCACGCTTGCCGCCACTTCGTTATCACACCGTATCTTTGCCCAGGCCGGAGAGGCGGCTGTCGCCGTCAGCATTGATGCGCAGCACCCTACCCACACGATTCCGCTGAATTTCATTGGGCTGTCATACGAGCGCCAGCAGCTGAGCAAGCCGGAGGTCTTTACCGCAGCGAACAAGAATCTGATTGCGGAGTTCAAGGCGCTGTCGCCGCGCGGCGTTCTGCGTCTGGGCGGCAACACCGGCGAGTTCTCGTGGTGGCAGGCAAAACCGGGAACGAAGCCACCGGAGCGTCCGCATACGGAGACCGTGGTTGGCGAACCGAATGCCAATCTCAGCTACATCATCTCGCCGGAGCGTGTTCGGAATCTTGCTGCGTTTCTGAAGGCCACGGGATGGACCTGCATCTATGGGCTGAACCTGGGAACGGCGCGGCCTGAGGACAATGCCGACGAGGCTGCCTTCGTGATCAAAACGCTGGGAGACCGGCTGGAATATCTGCAGGTCGGTAATGAGGTCGATATCTTCGGACGTCATCTGCGCGACTCGAAGACATGGGGTGTGGAGGCCTATCTGAAGGATTGGCTGACGCATGCCAACGCGATTCGTGCCAAGGCGCCGAGTGCGAAGTTCGGCATTCCGGATGTGGCCAGTGATGTGACCTGGCTGCCGAAGATCGCAGCACTGTGGCCTGCGGTCGAGAACAAGCCGCAGCTTGTGTCGCTGTCGCATCACTATTACTTCACGGGTCCTCCGTCGAATCCGAAGGCGACGATCCAGAATTTGCTGACGACGGATCCGGCTGCGATCTCGAAGGCGAAGCTGGCCCGCGAGGCGGGCGAGGCGTTGAAGCTTCCCTATCGCATGACTGAGGGCAACACGTGCTATCGCGGCGGCAAGCCAGGTTTCTCGGATGTCTTTGCGGCTTCTCTGTGGGCGGCGGATTATCTGCTGATGCTGGCGAGCTATGGCTACTCGGGTGTGAATCTGCATGGCGGTGGAGGCAAGGAGGTGGCCGATTCGCTCGGTGGTACGCTGCCCGGCGAAGAGCTGATGCCTGATCGCACTGTGCCGCATCCGCGGCCGTTTTATACGCTCATCAATGAAGAACCGAATGGCCGCTACACGGCGGAGCCGGTGAACTTCGGCATGCGCTTTGCCGGTCTGTTGGCGGGCGCTACGCTGTTGCCGGTAAAGGCGGAGACCGGCAGTGTGAACGTCAGCATCTATGCGGCGAAGCTGCCGAGTGGCAAGCTTGCGGTGGCAGTAATCAACAAGGATGCGAAGCATTCGATTACGGTGAATGTGACGGCAAAGGGGATTGCGGATATCCGCACGCTGACGGCTCCATCGCTTGAGGCGCATGAGGCGAAGCTGGGCAGCGAGATGCACACGATGATGATCCGCGAGACGCCTGGGCCGATTCCGGTGAGTGTGCCGGCGGCTTCGGCGAAGCTGGTTACGTTTGTTTAGGGCAAGTCGATGCGGCCTATTCTTCGAACTAGCGTTAGGGGATGGGCATCGCTCTATCAGGAGTGGTTTACTCCACTAAGGGATACTGCCGGAGAGTATGCGGCGAGGTACCTCAGCGGCTGAAGCCGCTTTCCTCCTGGGAGACGTACGGGACGGCTGAAAGCCGTCCCCTTAAGCAAGGCATTCGCGCGGAGCGCGAAACCAGGATGAGCTTTTTGTTTTGGTTAAGAGCATGGCTTCAGCCATGCCGTATCGAAGCCTCACAACGATGCCGGCTTCAGCCGCGGAGGTACGTTTTCGCGAGGGCTGACTTCCGGTTCTTCTTTCCGCAATTGATCGACGTCTCTCCTCTACACTGACATCATGAGTTCCAAGCCTCGTCTCTTTCTCGTCCGCCACGGTGAAACCGAGTGGTCGCTCTCAGGTCAGCACACCGGCGTTACGGATATTCCCCTTACGGAAAATGGACGGGAGAAGGCCCGTACAGTCGGGGCGCTGTTGAATCAGAGGCCTTTTGCGCTGGTGCAGACCAGTCCTATGCAACGCGCACGCGAGACCTGCACGCTGCTAGGGTATGGGCCACATGCGGTGGTGAATCCTGATCTATCGGAGTGGAACTACGGCATCTTCGAGGGGCTGACGACACAGCAGATCCGCGAGCAGCGGAACGATCCGCACTGGAATATCTTCGACTCCGAGATTCCCAACGGCGAGACGATCGAAGAAGTCGCCGTTCGTGCGCAGAGAGTGATCGATACGGCGCTTGCCGAAGCACCCGAGGGAGACACGTTGCTGGTGGCTCATGGTCACATCCTGCGCATCCTGGCTGCTACGTGGCTGGGGCTGGAGCCGCGTGGCGCGCGTTTGCTTTCTCTGGTGCCGGCATCGCTGTCGATTCTTGGATACGAGCATGATCAGCGTGTGCTGCAGACGTGGAACCGCACGCCGGGCGACAAGATCTAGTCTGTGAATTTCGTTATAAACAACGAGAGCCTCGGGCGGATTGAAGGATAGAAAAGCAGGTCCTTCGCGATGCTCAGGATGACCACATTTTTCCGATGGACTTAGATAAAAAGCCCGGGCGATTGCCCGGGCTTTTCTGTTGTTGTTTGCCTACTATTAGAACTCCAGCCGCAGCGCGAACTGCGCGACGCGGTAGGAGGTTCCGTTCCACAACTGCATGCTGGTGAGCGTTCCGAAGGAGGAGGCGAAAATGTTCTGGTTGGCTGAGGTCGGGGCAGAGAAGACCGGATGGTTGAAGACATTGAAGGCATCGGCCCGGAACTTCAGGTTGACCTTTTCGGGGATCACCTTGAACGTCTTGGCTAATCCAGCATCCATGCCCCAGGCGGACGGCCCGCGAAGGACGTTTCGATTGCCGATAGTTAGCCCGATCGGACCGACAAAGGCGGCTGCCGCTTTTGCCGGGTCATCGAAGAGGGTTATGGCCCCGTTGCTGGCCTTGTGAACGCGCTTGCGGATGGCGCCCCTATCGCCGTTGAAGATTGCAGGCGAGTTGTTGGCATAACCGGCGACAAACGCGCTGGTATTGGTGTTGAGTGCCTGGCCGCTACGCCATCCCGGAAGACCGGAGAGTGTCCAGCCGCCGATGATCTCGTCGAGCCATAGCGGCGTGTTCGCACCGAAGGTGCGTCCGCGGCCGAAGGGTAGATCGTAGATGAAGTCGGCGGAGATCACGTGGTTGATATCGAAGTCAGAGTTTGCCCGGCAGGCGCGAGGCTGGGTTACATCGCAGACATAGCCGAAGCCCTGGCTGGAAGGGATGAAGTTCGCCACGGCCGAGACGTTATCGATTGAGTGCGACCAGGTATAGTTGACGTCAAACCGAGCGCCCTTCGCCGAGTTCTTCGAGACTGTTGCAAGAAAACCGTTGTAGCTGGAAAAGCCCTTGTTGGTCATGAAGGTGTTGCCGGCAAACTGCGTCGGCATGCCGATATTTGGACCGAGCCTACCGCTGGCGTACAGGGCCTGTACGGTATCAGCGAAATCACCCGCGTAGAGCAATGACGCGTAGTTGCTGTAGACATAAGCGGTGCCACCGGTGACCTGGTTCTGGAAGAACGGCTGATTGGTAAACGCGCCGCCCGCCCGAGACTGAACGACAAGGTTTGAAAACGCCTGATTGAGGGTTTGTCCTGAGGCGTTGTCGGGAAAATCAATCAACTGCGAGGCATCTGCCTGCGCTAGTAAGCGACGACCCTGGCGGCCTACATAGTTCAACCGCATGACGAAGTTTGCGGGGAACTCATGCTGGATGCCGAAGTTGTACATCAGAGAGTACGGATCCTTCAGCTTGGGATCGATGATGGTGTTGAACTGGCCGCTTAGCAATCCGTTCCCGACATTGTTGGTGACATATGGCGTGAATGGTTTGGTGATTGCGGGAGCGGCTGCTGGAGCAGGTACCGACAGGTTCGTACCCACACGTGGATCGTTGAGCAGATCTGCGTTTGCGCTTGAACGGCCACCGTACGGCTGAGGGGCCGTGTTCTGGAAGAGATACGAGCTCTGATCCTGCACGAAATTCACGGCATTAATGACGGTGCGATCAAAGACGATGCCCACGGACCCGTTGAAGACCGTCTTCGGATCGGAGGCCGGGTTGTATGCAAAGGCGAAGCGCGGGGCGAAGTCCTTGTAATTGGGTGAGTAGAGGTCGGGACCGTTGTTGGCTTTGCCGCCGAGATTGTAGGTGATGAAGGGAACCGCTGCATTGCTGGAGATGCCGCTACGGCTCTGCGCTTGACGTGCAGCGAAGTAGCTATCGAACGTTGTGTTCTGCACAGCCTCGAGGCCGTTGGCTTCATACGGAACCGAGTAGTACTGCCAGCGAACACCGTAGTCGATGGTCAGGTGTGGCGTAACCTTCCAGATATCGCCGAAATAGAGCTCTGTCTGGTAATAGCGGTAGCGGCGGACCGCGCCACTGCCCTGGGAGAGTGCATTGCCGGCGGCGTTGTAGTTGTAATTGCTGTTAATGGAGCCGACGCGTCCGAGAGCCAGAGCAAAGGCGCTGTCAAAAGTATTAGAAGCAGTCGAGCCGGCGCGGATATCCGATGGACGCAAGCTTGCATTGAGTGTGGTTCGATTGCCACCGAGGCCCAGGGTGACGAAGTTGTAGTCATTGGTGAGAAGGCTGTTGGTTTTGATGAACTTGAAAGTCCCACCGAAGGAGAGGTTATGGCGTCCGATGGCCCAGTTGAAATCGTCGCGAACAACCGGGATGGGAACGCGACGGCGCTGCGAACCAGGCGCGGCATAGGCGCCATTCAGAAACGTGGTAGCGCCGCCGCCAAAAGTGAAGGTGTTCAGCCCTGTGGGGTTATACAGCGTCGGGAAATTGAATACGGTGATGTTATCCCCGTACTCGAATGAATTGACCTTGTTGTTGCCGATCGTCCAGTTGTGACCGATCACGTACCCATAGGAGCGGTCCTGGAAGGGGAAGGTCAGGGGATCGGTCGGGAATTGTGGCGCTGCATACACACGATCTTCGCGGCTT
Organism: Terriglobus albidus; assembly: GCF_025685425.1. Classification (GTDB taxonomy): domain Bacteria; phylum Acidobacteriota; class Terriglobia; order Terriglobales; family Acidobacteriaceae; genus Terriglobus; species Terriglobus albidus. The sequence goes on along the minus strand of NZ_JAGTAS010000051.1, from coordinate 81,200 downwards.
ACTGTGGCGCGGGCCCAGATACGCTGCGTCTGCGTCAGGTTGAAATCGACTTTGCCAACATAGATGTTGTGGTTATCCGGTTGGGGAAAAGTAAAGCGATAGACACCGGTGTTGACGCCGTCACCCTGGCTCAGAAGGTTGGCGTGTGGATAACGGTTATTGAAGACGGATAGGATATTGGAGTTGAAGCCCCGCCCTTGCGGATCGAGAGTATTGATATTGGCGACGCCGATGCACTGCGGTGTCGTATCCTGCCGGCTGTTGGCAGCGCAAGCGGTGCTGCCGTTTGTCGCCTTGATATAGGAGACGTTGCCGGCGCGATAAGAGTCCAAGGGGACAATGCGGTTCTGGACTCCGGACTGTACGATACGCGAGCCGTAATAGTTGAAGAAGAAGAAGAGACGGTCTTTCAGGACGGGGCCGCCAATATTGCCGCCAAACTGATTGCGGATATAGTTTGGGCGTCGAACGCCGGCCTGATTGTTGAACCAGTCGTTGGCGACCGTGGAGACATCGCGGTGGTATTCGTTGATGTTTCCGTGGAACCTGTTGGTGCCGCTCTTGGTGATCAACTGGAACTGGCCTCCACCACCTGTGCCGCTGCTGGCGAGAAGGCCGGCGACCGTTCCGCGGAACTCCTGGATGGAATCCGCCGGTGCATTGCCGACCATGGAGGTGCTGCTACCTGCGGCGATGTCGTTTACATCCAGGCCGTCGATAGTCATGGTGTTCTGGTCGCTACGCGCTCCGGCCACGGAGAGCGTTGTGCCATTCACAGAGCTGATGCCCGGCTGCTGGGAAAAGAGCACAACCGGCGAGAGACGATTTACGATCGGCAGCTCGTCCACCGCCTTGATGTCGAGGTTATTGCCGATGGTCGCGTCGATGGTATTGATGGTATTTCGTTGGCCCTCGACCGAAACCTCAATGGCAACAGCTTCACCCGCTTTCAACTGCGCGTTCTGGGTTCGCGCGGAGGCGACCAGAAGCGGCACGTCGGTGAAACGCGCATCAGAAAAGCCGGTGGCGGTGAAGGTTACCTCATAGGTCTGGGCGGGGACCACGCCCGGGATGCGGTAAAAACCTTCCTTATTGGTGGTTGCCGTATAGACAACTCCAGTGAGTGGGTTTTTCAGCGTGACGGCGACTCCGGGGATCACCGCGCCGGAAGCATCGGTCACTACGCCGGCCAGAGAGGCCAGATCCTGGCCCTGCTGGGCACGCAGGCTTCCGCATAGAAATGAAACCAAGGCAATGAGCACGAGGCATCGTGTGATTCGCAACATAGATGGAACTCCTTAAAACCAAAGGGGACGGCTCCCGGCTGAGAGCCAACGGGAGATACGGACCGCTAGGGTGTATTGTTCGCCGGATCCAGGAGATATTTTCTCAGGTTATGAAGAGGTCCTCTCGGGTTATTAGTGGGGATGGTTCCAGTCTGGAAATCTGGAAATCCACGCATAGGGAATCTCAGGACTGTGTTTGTTCTTGATCTTCTAGAGCGTTTTCCCTGTTGCTGGGTATCCCGGAAGGGCTTGCAGCGGCGTTTTCATTGCGGAAAACGCCCATAGATGCAGAAGCCCTACTCTACACCTACAGGGAAAATGCTTCACCGGGGCGTCCCATCTTACACTGGTGGACATGTGTGGCATCGTTGGATACATCGGACCCAAGCCTGTTGTTCCCGTTATCATTGAAGGTCTTCGCCGTTTGGAGTATCGCGGCTATGACTCAGCCGGAATCGCTGTCGCCGGTTCTGACTCAGGGCTGGAGTTGCGGCGTGCTCCGGGCAAGCTGCGCAACCTGGAGACGGTGATCGCCGGCCAGCCTCTGCACGGCAACTATGGTATCGGCCACACGCGCTGGGCGACGCATGGGCGTCCGACCGAGGAGAACGCTCATCCACACCGCGATTGCAGCGGAACGCTGGTGGTGGTGCACAACGGCATCGTCGAGAATTACCTGCAGCTCAAGCAGGAGCTCGTGGCCAAGGGACACAGCTTCGTCACCGAGACCGATACGGAGATCATTGCTCACCTGATCGAAGAGGAGCTGAAGGGCGGTCCGGATAAGGGCGCCGAGGCGCTGGAGGCTGCCGTGCGGCGCGCGGTGAAGCGCCTGACCGGAGCCTTTGCCATTGGCGTGCTCTCGGCGAATACTCCAGACACACTGATTGCGGCGCGTAGTGGACCTCCGGCGGTGATCGGTATTGGCGATGGCGAGTACTTCCTCGCCTCGGATGTGCCCGGCATCCTGCATCACACCCGGGACATTGTGTATCTGGCCGACGGCGACCTGGCGGTGCTTACGCCCGCGGGCGCGCGGTTTACTGATTTCGAAGGTAGCCCAGTGCATCGCACACCACAGCGCATTCTGTGGGATCCCATCCAGGCAGAGAAGGGCGGCTACAAGCACTTCATGCTGAAGGAGATCAATGAGCAGCCGCGCGCTATCCGCGACACCACGCTGGGGCGTGTCTCGCTCGAGAGTGGACAGGTCTTCCTGCCGGATCTGAAGCTGGGGCCGGAGGAGTTTCGCCGGGCGACGCAGCTTACGATCGCTGCCTGCGGAACCTCGTGGCATGCGGCGCTTGCGGGCAAATTCATGATCGAGCGGCTGGCCCGCCTGCCGGTTGAGGTGGATTACGCCAGTGAGTATCGCTATCGCTCCCCGATCGCCAGTCCGAACGAGATCGGCTTGCTGATCACGCAGTCGGGCGAGACGGCTGACACGATCGCGGCACAGCGCGAGATGATCTCGCTCGGTATTCCGACACTGGCTATCTGCAATGTGGTGGGCGCGGCGATTACGCGCGAGGCGCACGGGACGATCACAACGAATGCGGGGCCGGAGATCGGTGTGGCCTCGACCAAGGCGTTCACTGCGCAGCTTACGGCACTGTTCACGCTGGCGCTGTACCTGGCGCAGCAACGCGGCACGGCAGCGGCGGAGCAGAGCCTGCAGCTGGTGACGGAGCTCTCGAAGATTCCGGGCAAGGTGGAGGAGGTGCTGCGCTCTGTGGATGATGCCTGCGCGAATCTGGCAAAGTCGTTCTCCAATGCGCGCGACTTCCTCTTCCTCGGCCGCGGCATTCATTACCCCATCGCTTTGGAAGGTGCGCTGAAGCTGAAGGAGATCTCTTACATCCACGCCGAGGGCTATCCGGCGGGCGAGATGAAGCATGGGCCGAATGCGTTGATCGATGAAAGTCTGCCGGTGGTGGTGATTGCGACGCAGGACCCGACGGACCCGCAGTCGGTGCTGAAGTATGAGAAGACGCTCTCGAATATCCAGGAGGTCACGGCCCGCTCAGGCCGCGTGATCGCGATTGCGACGGAAGGCGATCACGAGATCAGCAAACTGGTGGAGCACACGCTGCATATCCCGGCGGCTCCGGAGTTGTTGTTGCCGATTCTGGAGACGGTGCCGCTGCAGTTACTGGCGTATCACATCGCTGTGAGGAGAGGGTGTGATGTGGACCAGCCGAGGAATCTGGCGAAGAGTGTGACGGTGGAGTAGTAGGTCGTGCCTACTCATCTCAAGAGGTATCAACAGGCGAACCATCTCCATTTCCTGACCTTCAGTTGCTATCAACGGCTCCCTTATCTAAGGGAGCCGGATGCATGTACCGTCTTCGAGTCTGTCCTGGAGCGTGTGCGTAAGAGGCACCAGTTTAAAGTAGTTGGATATGTAGTCATGCCGGAACATGTTCATTTGCTCGTGTCAGAGCCGGAACTTGAATCTCTGTCGCAGACGGTAAAGCTCTTGAAGCAAGAGACATCAAGAAGACTAAAAGCCGGGCGCGAGCACTTCTGGCATACGCGGTACTACGACTTCAATGTCTTTTCTGGCGGAAAAGAGATTGAGAAGCTTCGTTATATCCATCGGAATCCTTCGACACGCGGTCTTGTCGCAGGACCTGAAGATTGGCCGTGGAGTAGTTATCGGCATTACTTGACGGGCATTCCAGGTACCGTCGAGATTGATTCGTGGTGGACGGAACAGATCCGGAAGCGAGTGTCGTGGACTTACGCCGGATTCTGCGGCGCCTGAGGTTTGACCATCCCACCCATCGCGATGCGATGGATGGGGCACTCAATTCTGAGGTAGGTAAGATCTGGGTGCCCCATTCATGCGAAGCATGAGTGGGAATTCGAGCGTAAGCTCGAACCGTATTTTCTATTGGTTTGGAAACTGAGCTCTAATCGGATACTGCGGGCCATTCACTCCCGACACGCTCTCATAGAGACAGAATTTTTCTGCGAGATAAGTGGAGGAGTTTGATCTCATGAGCTGGTGAGGAGGGATTCTCGTTCCCCTCGGTGTCCGTGCCAAGGTGATGTGCGGATGGTATGGCCGGTCTTCAGGGGCAAAGCCGCAGGTCGTTGTTTCCCTTACGATCTGATGCTGAAGTCTGGCCAGGTTTTCATTCAGTCGCACGCCCGCAAACAGAACTCCGGCACGTTCGAAGGTGTCCAGGCCGTCGACCTCGATCTGAAATGGATGCATCTGCACGAAACGCAGTGCGCGGACCAGGCAGTCGTATTGTTGCTCATTGCAGTTGCCGAGGAACTGCAGGGTGATGTGCCAGCCTTCGGGATCGGTCCAGCGGATCTTTCCTATCTTCGAATCAATGCTTGTGCGCAGCCTGTCCACCATTGAGCGCAGGGTTGCCCTGGTTTCGTCGGCGATGGGTAAGCCGATGAATAGGCGCATTGCGGTTATGGCAGAGCCGTTACGACTCGCCGTGCGGCGAGTGAGAGCAGCAGGCGGGAGAAGCCGCTGAAGAGGATGGCGATACCGACCAGTGTTCCCGGAACCCAGGCGGCGGAGCTGGGTAGATGCGCCCAGATCATCAGCGCCACCACGATCGAGAAGACGCCGTCGAGCAGCATCCAGCCGCTGCCTGGCATGCCGCGCAGACCGAAACCTCCTACCAGCTCTATGATGCCCTTTATCAGCAGATAGGCCGAGAGGATGAGAGTAAGGCTGACGAGTCCGGCGAGAGGATGCAGCAGCAGATAGATGCCGCAGAAGAAGTAGGCCAGGGCTACGAGTGCCTCCCAGATGACGGCTCCGGTGCTGCGGACGTGCCAGGCGAACCAGACATGGGTGGCTCCGCTGAGCAGAAGCAGCCAGCCGATAACGGTGGTGACGGCGACGCCTGCGGCCAGTGGGGCAATGAGAGCGAAGAGGCCGACAAGGATCATCAGGACGCTCAAGGCGATCGACCAGCCAATGGATTCCCGAGCGATGCTGCGTACGGTCAGGGTCATGCGGTTCACCTCGATGTTTGATCGTGGCCCAGATGGCGGATGTGAATCGGTGTCCGCCGTCACATTAGGTCATTCTGGAAGTGCTGAAAAGCAGGTCCTTCGCTTCACCACCCCAACCAGCAAAGCTGGCTGGGGACCCCGTTCGCTCAGGATGAGACACCACACTAATACCGTTGGATGACCTCGCGGTGGCGATCGATCCACCAGCAGGCGCCTTCGCCGGCCTGCGGGAAGATGGATTTGCTGCAGGCTGCCAGCCATTGGCCGCCATAGTAGTACTCCAGCTTGTTGCCCTTCAAGGATGCGATCTGAACCTCGGTGCGTTGCACCTCGCCCATGCCGCCGCCTCGCGCAACGCGGATGCGCCACACAGCCCAGTCGCCCATGTACAGTGCCATGGTGGCGAGGGCTCCGATGCCCAGCGCCCAGGCGAGCTTGTGCAGCAGCCATGCTCCCATGCAGACGAGCCTAGCAGAGAGGCTAGATGAGAGGGTCTAGATTTTGGTGGCCACCTTGCTTACCCTAACGTTGTCAGGGCGGGGCAAGGTGGGGAAGGCATTCGTAAGAGCGGACGGATAGATCAGGCGGCGCGTTTCTTGCGGGCGGCGACGACCTTCTCGTGCAGCAGTTCCTTGGCATGTTCCAGCACTTTACGGCGTGCCGTTGAGAGGGAGTTGCCGGCGCGGTTCTCGAAGAAGACCAGCATGCGCATGCCGGAGGCCGGGCCCTTGGGCGAGACCTTCTTCGAGGCCAGTCGCCGGGCGATGGTTTCGGCATCCTGTTTGAAGAGGCCCTCTTCGGGATAGGTGGATTCGGTGTTGACCTTCGCCGACCACCGGCGGGATGTGCCCTTTGCGTGCGAGCCGGTTGCGTGCGAGCCGGTTGCATGCGAGCCGTGAGTGCTCTTCTTTGCCTGTTTCTTCGTCGCGGCCATGAGGAAACCTCCTTTGGTAGCAAGGTGTGATGCCAACGTGATAAAGAAGGTCGCCGACGTAACCTGCTCGCGATCAGGAAACTCTAGAAGATTCGTTCTGAGTTGTGTTACCGTGGGGCCCTCTCTGGAGCTCGATCACGATGAAGAAGCTTCTACGGATGGGTGTCGCTGCTTCCATACTGGCGATTGGTGTTGCCTTCCTGTCCTTTGCCATGTCGTCAGGCAATGCGGCCAATAAAGACTTCATCTCTTACTGGGCCGCGGGCAAGCAACTGCTGCATAAGCAGAATCCGTATGGTCCTGCGATCCTGGCTGTCGAGAAGCAGGCCGGTTTCATCGATAACCGTCCGTTCTACATGCGCAATCCGCCGACAGCGTTTCCGCTGGCAGTGCTTGCAGCGTTGTTCAGCCACAAGGTTTCCGCTATTCTCTGGTCGCTGGGCCTTGTTCTCTCATTGATGGCCTCTGTGCGGATCATCTGGGAGATGCATGGAAGGCCGCCTGACCGGCTGCATCTGATCGGTTACTTATTCCCACCAGCCTTAGCCTGTTTGACGGCGGGCCAGATGGGCCTCTTCCTGCTGCTCGGCGTCGTTGTGTTCCTGCGCTGGAAAGATTCGAAGCCCTTCCTCGCAGGGATGGCTCTGGTCGTCTGCGGAATTAAGCCGCATCTTTTCCTGCCTTTTGTTGTGCTCCTCCTGTTTCACCGCCGCGCTCTGCTGGGGGCTGTGACGGCGATTGGAGGGATGGTTCTGTTCTCTCTCGCCATCGATCCGCACGGCTGGCAGCAATATCTCCAGATGATAGGGAGTGCAGACCTTCAGAATGAGTTCATTCCCACCCTGAGCCTGATGCTGCGCATGGTCCATCGCTCCTGGCCCTGGCTTCAGCTTGTGCCTGCCGCCATTGCCTGTGTCTGGGTTTACTTCAAACGGCCGGAGTGGAACCTGGTGCTGCTCGTCTCTGTGCTGGTCGCGCCCTATGCGTGGGTTACGGACGAGTGCATCGTGCTGCCTGCATTCATGGCTGCGCTCTATCAGGCGAAGTCGCTGACGCCCTTCGCCTGCGTGCTCGTTGCCGGCCTGCTGGAAGTCCTGGTCGGCGCCGGGATGACATCACCGTATTACCTATGGACTCCGTTGGCCTGGTTGGGTCTTTATCTGTATGGCACACGTTCGGTGAAGGTTGCCGTGCCTGTCCCTATGGGCTCGTGAATCTGCTTGGAAGCATGGACTCATAATCCCCTTGCTCAAGACTTGCAGTAAACTGCCAAGAGCGGTGATTCCACCCGCTTCCATCTGGGCCTGTAGCTCAACGGTTAGAGCAGGGGACTCATAATCCCTTGGCTGCAGGTTCGAATCCTGCCGGGCCCACCAAGTTCCTTGCTGATTACCTCCTTCCGCGCTCACACGAGAGAAGTCACGATAATTTGCACCGTCGACCGGTATAGTGTGTTATTTCGCTGCTGCGGCCGCTCCAATGAGAGCCCCCAATACGGCTACCAAGACCAGGGCGATAATGATGCCTTTGGATCGATCGGTATGTCTGCCCTGGATGGAGTTGTATCCTCCATATCCGTCTTTGATCTTCTTTACTTCGTCGTATCTGAACGTCACGTCCTGCTTCTGGTCGACATCATAAAACGTAAAACCATCCTGGCTATGTGAGATGAAGCAGCCAAACTCCTCAGGAGCGCCAATGCGGATCACTGTGATGTGAGCTTGAGGGGTGAGACCTTCGGCCTTATGTTTTACGGCGAGGGCGGTCTTCGATAGAGCCGGGGCTTGCTGGGCGACGCTCGCTAAGTTCGTGCTACTGATGAGAATGCAGACAATGAGGGTGAGGCCAAAATCGCGCATAATTGTCTCCGCGCAGAAATTTCGAAGCAGCACTACTCGTCTCAGACGCGGCTCTCTGCTTCTTTCCATACAGCGCCTCATAAAGAGCAGTTGCACCTTTATAGGGTCTCGTTCAATGATAAAAATCAATCCAAAGGATTGCGGCATGCAGACCGGCCTGGAAGGCAAGACTGTACTCATTACGGGAGCAGCAAATGGAATTGGCAGAGCTGCGGCAGTTGCGTTTGCGAGTGAGGGAGCGCACGTCGCGGCAGTGGATCACGACAAAACCGGACTCGAGCATACGCTTGAGCTGGTTCGTGCGCAGGGCGTGAAGGCCTATGCCTCTGTCGCAGATCTGAGCACTGGTGCAGGCATGAAGAGCGGTCTTGATGCACTGGTGAGCCAGATCAGCGGCCTCGATGCGTTAATCAACAATGTTGGCTACGCCGATCCGAAGCCGTTTATGGAGACGACGGACGAGCAGTGGGAGCGGACGTTCCAGTTGAACTTCATGTCGGCCGTGCGCGCGACCCGGCAACTGCTGCCTCTGCTGCGAGAGAAAAAGGGCGCTTCCATTGTGAACAATGCATCCGATCTCGCGCGGCAGCCTGAAGCGGTTCCGGCTGACTATGGTGCGCTCAAAGCCGCAATGCTTTCCCTGACGAAAAGTCTTGCGCGCGCCGAGGCGCCCCGGGTTCGCATCAATGCAGTTGCCCCGGGGCCAATCTGGAGCACCTTCTGGTCGCGGCCTGGTGGGTTTGCCGACGGCATGGCTGCGATCCACAATATGCCCCCACGGGAGGCCGTCGACCACGAGATGAAGCTGCGGCAGCTTCCGCTGGAGCGGCTCGGCGAGCCAGAAGAGGTCGCGAACATCATGGTGTTTCTTGCCAGCGATCGCGCTTCTTACGTCACCGGCGCAGTTTGGGGCGTGGATGGTGGCAGCATCCGCAGCCTTATCTGAGTCAGTAATCCATATATCCGCGAAAGAAGGCTTTCCCTGAAAATCAGGAGAGCCAAATCGCCATATGTGATCTCATTTCGCAGATTTTATTGGGTTCAGTGACTGTGGCGTAGCAGCAGTCAGGGAGTTGTTCTGCATCTAATCCGCTGACACGTACGACAGGCAGCCATCCAGGTTATTGGCTCAATTAGGCTCAACGTCCTACGCGAATGGGAGGGGCACTATGAAGCAACTTCGACTATTACTGTTTATCTTTGGTTTCCTTGTCCTTGCCGCATTACCTCTCAAGGCTCAGAGTGGAACTACGGATCGTGAAGGCGCGAAACTCACCTGCGCCTCCGATGACGGCAAGCGGCACTACTGCCAGGCGGACACCTCGCGTGGAGTCAGGCTGCTGAATCAGCGCAGTGGGTCGCCTTGCAGGGAAGGCGACACCTGGGGATACGATCGCCGCGGCATTTGGGTGGATCGTGGCTGCCGTGCCGACTTCCTTGTGAGAGCGGACGCGTACCAGGGTGGCGGTGGTCCGGGCTATCCGCCGTATCCAGATAACAGACCTCCGGATACAAGGCCTCCGGATAATGGGTGGTCGGGTCCATCGAGCGGTGTCATTACGTGTGAGTCCAACGACATGGGCAGGAACTACTGCCGTGTAGCCATCAGGAGAGGTGTGCGGCTGATAAAGCAGCGCAGCGGGTCGCCTTGCAGGCAGGGCGAAACCTGGGGATATGACCGCGACGGCATCTGGGTTGATCGCGGCTGCCGTGCGGATTTTGCTATCCGTTGAGTTGCGTGTTCAGCGAGCTTAAGGGCGGTTCGACATATTTGGGAGAGCCCATGCACCGGGGATCCGGACATGGGCTTTGCCTTTCCTCTTCCAGAGGTTGTTTAGCCACTTCGCATGAGAGTTATAGAGCGGGCCTTCAGCCCTTTAATATCCAATGTGCTGGAAATCTGGGGCGTTGCCCCAGGCTGGTATAGAACGCGCCTTTAGCGCTTATCGTCGAACGCCGCCAGCGGCATGACTCTAGTGGCGGTCTTCGTTGCATAGATCAGACTCGACTTTATTCGGCAGGTTTCCCAACCCAAAATATGGGTAACAGAGTCTATCCTTGCCGATAGAAACAATCCGTATTCCAGAGCTTGCATTTCCGAGAGGTTTGCCGACCGGGCCGGTCGTTATCATCTCGAATGCACCATCTGTTCCGAAGGAGTTCTGATGCAGATGCCCAGCGAAGTTATACCGTACCCCGTTGTCCTTGAGGATCTTTAGATACCGGGTGCGGGCGCTTCGAGGAATGTTGAAGTATTGATCTGGCTCGTCTGCATCGTGCAGGAACCAGGGAATATGTTGGAAGACGACAATCCATTGGACGTGCTCGGCAACAGCCTTTTTCAACTCTGCCTCGAGCCACTCACGCTGTTTGACCTCCTCATCCATCACCTGCTCCGGGTGTTGAATGATGCTCGAATTGAGTACGATTCCCTCCATCGCTCCGTGCCGGAAACTGTAATAGTCCCTACCGAACGTTTTTCGGTAGGCAGCGAGATTTTCAGGTGTCGGGACGTTCCCTACATCGTGATTCCCAGGGATGCTGTAGAGGGGAATGCCCGCATCAAGCTGATGAGTGATCCGCAGATATTCCGCTATTTGCGCTGGTTCGCCCGGCTTATTCACCAAATCTCCGCTAATTACGACGAAGGCAGGATGAAGCCTGTTTGCGGTCGCGATGGCGAATTCGAGATTCGCTGTCTCCTGGGCAAAACTCGCATTTGCGGTGTACATGCCGAACTGTGGGTCAGACATCTGAAGGAAGAACTGATCCTGCGCGCTGGCGGCATAGTGGGCCGCCAGCGCGACGGTTAGGCTTGTCAACAATCTCTTGATCATGGTCACGGCTTTGACCTCAGGCCTGATTCTTGCACGCAACTGGAACCGGAATCCGTGCGTGCGACCGTTGAAAAAGCAGGTCCTTCACGAATCACCCCAGCGAATCAAGTTTGCCGGCGACCGCGATGGATGGGGCACCAGTGTATGGGTTCCGATACGCCCTAGTCATCTCCATCTCGCCGATGCGGCTTGAGTGTTTTCCTGTGTACTTCTCTGTCGAGTTCTACCGGGTCGTCGCAGTCGAGCAGCTCGGCCTTTTCCGCGGCGGTCTTTGGATGTGCGGTGCGTGCGCGGCGGGGATCGAAGATACGCGTGTCCGATGGGAGAAAAGTGTACGGCGTCAGATCGGGAGTATTGGTGAAGCTATCGCTTAGGTCGGCAGAAAGCGCGTCTTCAAGGTTGAGCGGCCCAAGGTTCAGCAGCTCGTAGATGGTCTTCTGCACACTGGCCATGCTGGTGTGACGGTGCGAGATATAGCCGCGTTTTGTATAGGGACTGATTATGAGGACTGGACTGCGATGCGCGTCCACATGATCCACACCACCCTGCGCGTCGTCTTCGACGACGAAGATCGCCGTGTCTTTCCAGATGGCGCTGTGCGAGATAGTATCCACGATCTTGCCGAGAGCGAGGTCGTTGTCGGCGACAAAAGAGCTGCGATAAGGATAGCCGTCTGCCGGACGTGCCTTCGACATATGGTCGTTGGGCAAGCGGATCACGGTGAGTGCCGGCTTATATCCGGTCTTGCTGCGTGCGGTGAAGTCGCGCTGAAACTCAGCGTAACGGTACTGATCGGGAATGCCCATGTTGAAGGTCGGGAATTTGCGATCGGTTGAGACGAAGAGCGGCTGGGGGACGGGTGCGTTGAGATAGAGGCGCTGCCCTTCGGGTTCAGTGCCTTCGCGCTCATCGCCGCCTTCCAGTTCGAGGCCCTCGCCATAGTTGAGCAGCGGGAGTTTCGCGCCTGCAACGTGCTCCCAGAGTGAGCCGAACTCCGGCTCGTCTTCCGGCATCGGAGCATCCGCGCCGCCCCCCAGGGCCCGTCTTCCTGGAGCTTCGCTGGCGACGTTCCCCTTGCGACGGCCGCCGTAGCCTGTGGACCAGGCAACGTCCATCCAGGGAGCAGGCGCCATGCCGACCACCCAGCGATGGCCGTCAGCGGAGGCTTCGCTGTTGACGTAGAAGTTGTCGCTGGTGGCGAAACGCCCCGCCAGAGCGTGGGCGTTCGGTGTGACAGAGATATCGCGGAGGCTGAGCTTCGCATCCTCCGCCTCCCATCCATGCATGCCAAAGCGGGCCAGCTTCGGCTCCCCGTTGGAGTTGGGGAGATCGCCAAAGACCTCATCGTAGGTACGGTTTTCGCGGATGATGAAGAAGATGTGACGCAGGTGCGGGAGGGCAATGGATTCTTTGAGTGCGGCCTCGTTCGCTTTCACGACAGCCGCCGTCAAATGCGGGAACTGCTCTTCCGTGATCGGCAATGGAATGGTGGAGATGCTGCCGAACTCAAGCTCATGAATGGAATGGCGGCTTTCGGCCGACAGATCGGCTGCAATGCTTGGTCCGGCTCCCTGTCCCCTGTTGTTGGCAACATAGAGCGTCTTCTGGTCTGGTGAGAATGCAATGGCTGCGGGATACCACCCCACCGGGATATGGGTGAGGACATGGTTTGTATCGGTATTGATAACTGCTATGGAGTTTGTGCCTGCCTCCGCGACAAAGAGCTGCCCATTACAGAGTCCTAAACCGAAGGGCATGACTCCACGCAGCGGACGTCCGTTTTTGTCGTTGTACTGCGCGCCGCTGAAGGGAGTGAGAGGAATCTCGTGCTCGAGTTTCGCTCCGTCCGGCGAGACCACAGCGACTGCGTCCTCGTGCGCCAGTGAGACATAGATGTGTTCTTTGCCGACGACCACACCGGAGGGCGATGCGCCTCCTACGACCGTGTTGTTACCTTCTGTGATGCGGTGGCCGAGGCGAAGCTTTGACAAGAGATGTGTGGCTCCAGGCGAGGAGACATCGTAGGTCCACAAGGAACTGCCGAGAGGATTGTTTTCATCACCGAGTCCGGGGACGTCATGGCCTTCCGCTTTGACTCCTTTGCGTGCCGCCGCAGATGGGTATCCGAAGGGGGCGAAGTGTAGCCCGGTATGTAGAGGAGCTGACAGCTTTACGCCCGGAATCAGTCGGTATTCGAAGAGGCCGGAGTTGGTGATGTAGAGGCGCTTGCCGTCCGGCGAAAGCGCCATGGCGAGCGGGTTTGAGCCGGTGGGGAGGCTGGCGATCAACTTTTTCGAGCTCAGATCAACAGCCACAACGCGCCAGTTTCCCTGGTCCAGTACGTACAGTGTTTTGCCATCGGGAGAGAGCAGAACCACGGCAGCAAAGCTCTCCTTGTACGTCTTGCCGTCCAGTTTGCCGTCGAGCTCAATGCGGCCCATGTGCTGCCAGGTGTTGCTGTCGTAGATGTCGACCGCGCCTGAGTCGCCCGTAGGGTCATACAACATCGAGCCATCCTGGGAATAGGCAACGCCCATATGGACCTGGGTGTTGGGGTCGTTCGTCGAGGAGACACGCAGGTGCGGATCGTTCGACGGCAGAATTGTGCTTCCGTGCTCTGCCTGGATCTCTGGAAAACGACGGTACCGAGGGGAGCTGCTGCCAGGGTCGTCAATGATGTTGAGTGCAAATGGCCAACCGATGGATGGTGCGACGAGGTGTTTGCCGTCAGGGCTGACGGCAAGAGCGAATGGCATGGGAGCGATGGGTGTCCATGTGCCCGCAGGATCAATGGCGCGGCCATTGGGCAGGATGGCGCCTTTTGGCGGATCGCTGGTTACGACCTGTGTGTGGCCGGCACAGAGGGAGAAGGCCATGCAGAGTGAAGCCAGGGAAACGGTATACGTTTTGCGAATCACGGATTTTTTCTCCCTGCTCATCTGCAGAGGTTTGGTTGTCTGGATTTGGCTGTTGGGTCCAGGAAAGCGAATACGTTCGTCCTCGACAGACGAAATCGATTGCATGCAAATCGTAACAAGGAAAGGTTGCTATCAAGTTACGTATTTGGGTAGGGGGCTCGGCCGGCATTTGCCTCGCCCAATCGACATTGATTCGAGATAGCCCGGAGGTATGGCTGAATCAGGTGGGAGCAGCGGGCTTCAGCCCGCTGATAACGGCGCCAAAGGAAATGGGCTTTAGCCTGGGTCTTCCCTATCTGTCAGGAAAAAGCCCCAGGGCCTGAAGCCCATTTCAATATTGAGTCGATGGTCCGAGGGCTGAAGCCTGGCTGAAGCCCGCTGTTCCCACCTGGTTCGAGCTGCGCTCGAATAACCTCACCGGTACATACGTTCTAACTACGAGCGCTTGCTTCTACGCGAGTGTCTGCGATGCGCGTGTGAGGCGGTGTAGGTCCACTGGCGGGTTGGGCCCACGTCGACGTGCACGAACTGGGAGCGAGGATAGTAGCCAACGCCACCGGCTTCGAGCGACAGTGCTGCATCGCGTAGCAGCTTTGCCGAGACGCCGGCAACGCGGAGGTCGATGGCCTTGGCCTCGATGTGTTGCGAGTGCTCTGCGGCGTTGGTCGTGCCGCTGGCGCGCAGTGCGTCGTTGGTTTCCTTCGAGCGGTAGCCGGAGAGGATGTCGATGACGCCATCTGGCTTGTTCAGCTTGGCCAGCATCGTGTGCAGCACGTCGAAAGTGCGCGGATCGATGGGCGTGACCTGCTGGTTGTGGCTGTCGCAGAGGAAGTGGTTGAGCTGATCGAGCGCCTCGGGAATATAGGTGTCGCCGATGCGATAGACCACGTTGATCATCTCGCCGGTGTACGGATGGGCGAGCTTCAGCTCATACTTCTGGCCGTCGGTGGGAACGTCCTCTTCTTCGTCGGGAAGAAGGCCGACTCCCGGCAGGGCTACATTGGCAAAGGCGTGCGCCAGGGCGTGGAGGCGGGGATGCCGGTGAGATGATGCCTTGCCTGCGTTCGCAAATGGAGCCGAGATACCCAGAAGAGCGATGGCGGAGAGGGCTGTGAGTTTACGAGCCGAGACGAGGGACCGAAGAGGCGCAGGCAAATACAGGGACAAATTAACTGATCTCCAACTGTAGGGTTGCGCGGTACTGAGTCGGAAGCCCGGGACTCGGAGACCCGAATGCGGCTTGCCAATCGTCATTCGCTGTTGCCAATTGTAATTGCCGGGAGGGGTGTGTCCAGAGGGGATCCACGGGAAAAGTTCGATGTGTGGAAAAAATGGTTCTGAATTGGATGCCTTGATATCGATGAGCCGGGCCCATTTGAGAACGGTTCCGCGAAGGCTGATAAACATCGGCGGGTTCCCTGGTATGTGGTGATGGAGTGGGAGAAGCGATCGGGCAGTCGCCTTGCTGTTGTTATCAGGATGACCGCAGGCTGGTAACCCAGCGTGCGACCGAGTAGGGCCACCAGAACTCGAGAGGAGTGTCGTGGTTACCAGCTCTTGCTGGCGGAATAACGAAGGCTCGTGCCTGAGGCGAGTCGTACTGTTGGAGCCACATGGCATGCAGGTTGCCGAGCCGGTACTGTTCTGCGTGTCCGAAGCCAAGTTTCTTGGGAGGGGTTGTAATCGCTTCAGGAAGAATCTGCCGGGCGGCTCGACGAAGCAGGAGCTTGGTTCCCTGCGGTCCGACCTTGTCTGCCCATGGCCGGCGGAGTGCATATTGCACGATACGGTAATCGAGAAAGGGCGTTCTGACTTCGACAGAGTTAGCCATGGAGTTGCGATCGGCGCAGCGAAGGACGTGAGGCAACAGGGTGGATAAGACATCCTGTTGTAGCCGTTGCTGGAGCGGTTGTGTGCGCTCTTCCAGCCAGTGGGAGATTCGCGGCTGCATGTCTTCCCAGAGCTCGGGAGCGATGCACTGCACGTTAATCCGGAGGCTGCGGAGCATGGTGGTTGCGGCGGCACGCGGGAGGTGCCAGCTGATTCTGCTCATCAGGTCACTGAGCTTCGCCTGGGGCGATCGCAATAGGCGGAAGAAAGTAGCGGCATCTCCTCTTAGAAGAGCGTCAGCCAGGGCGCGAGAGAGGTAGGGCCGGGGATAACCGCCGAAGAGTTCATCGGCTCCTTCGCTGGAGAGAACGACGCGCACACCGCTTTCGCGGATGGCGCCATAGATCTTGAGGCTGGCAAGCAGGCTGGGCGTTGTGGTCGGCTCTGCCTGGATGCGGAAAAAGCGGTCGACATCATCCGGGACCAGGTCTGACGTAGTGCGATAGATGGTATGGGTACAGTGGGGAAAGACTGTACGGGCAATGTACGCCGCACGTTCGGACTCGTCATAGGCAACTCCGTTGTCGTCGGTATAGGCATAGGTGTAAGCGCCTACAAACCTGGTGCGGGGATCGTGGCCATGTCTGGAAGCCAGTGCGGTGATGAACGGCGAATCGAGACCACCGGAGAGCAGCGACACTGTCGGCGCGTCGGACCGGAGCCGCAAAGCGGTGGAGCTCTCCATCAGTTCGAAAAGATCCGCCGGAGACGCAGGGGTATCGTCCTGTTCGAGGTCGAACTGGTGATAGCGCATCCTGCGTACCTGCAGTTGAGGATCAATACGCCAGAGTTCACCGGGTGCGACTGCCGCAATGCCGCGATAGAACGTCCGGTCCGGGGTGGCGTCGACGATGCCGGTGAACAGATAGTCAAAGATGGCGGATGGATCGGGTTCAGGCTGCAAGCCTGCCATGGCCAGCAGTGCGGGAATCTCGCTGGCGAAATAGACCGCATGTGTCGTGCGGTGGATATAGAGAGGTTTTACGCCCATGCGGTCGCGGCACGCTATTAACTCACGGCTACCGGCATCGTAGAGCAGCAGGGACCACATTCCGTTGAGCTTCGGGAAGAGATCTTCTCGCCAGCGTTGCCATCCTTTAAGCAAAACCTCTGTATCCGACTCGCTTTCAAAGTGCAGCGATGGATTGTCGCGAAGAAGCTGTTCTCGCAGTTCAAGAAAGTTGAAGATTTCGCCGTTGAAGACGATGGTATCTCCCGTCCTGGCATCCAGCATGGGCTGCGAGCCGGCAGAGCTTTGATCAAGGATTGCGAGCCTGCAATGAGCAAGCAAGAGGGAAGATAAGGTGTGCGCTTCCGTAGTCAAAAGCTGCATTCCCTGACCGGTAAGGCAGGCAATGCCGTCACCGTCGGGCCCACGGGACGCAAGGTGTTTCAAGCCGCGCCGCAGATCAGCCGGTGAACCTGCGGTTCCGTCGTGAAGCATGCCTAAAATTCCACACATACTTTTCCTTTGTACCGTAATGTGGCACTATTCTGGAAACCCAAGTTCTTGCGGCTATGTCCTCCTTTACCAACTTTTTGTCGAAACTTCGGAAGACGGCTCGCGCAATGGCGGAACTTGCCTGCCCTTCGTGCGGCAGCAAGAGTCCCGAATTACTATTGCGTCGCGACCGTTATCTGCTTCCAATTGACGTGAGCGGTTGCAAACAATGCGGTTTGATATACGCAGCATCTGGCCTGCAGGGAGAGCCGGAGGCTGAGTTCTACCGATCGATCTATAGCACCTTGATGGGGTGGCCCCCAGACAGTCAGGGGCATCGGCAATATCGCGAGTTCGCGGAAAGACGCTGGAGCCTTATCAAACAATATGGCGGCACACCGGAATCTCTTTTGGAGATCGGAGCGGGCTTCGGTGACTTTCTCGCGCTTGCGCGCAAGGAAGGAGTTCGCCTCATCTATGGCCTGGAACCGGGAAATGTGCAGCGCGAGTATGCGCGACGCGAATATCAGTTCAGCGAAGAAGTTCTCTCCCCGGAGCCATTTACTGCAGAAACGCGTGTGCCGTTTGCGCCCCGGGTGATTGTCCTTTTCCATGTTCTGGAACATCTTTCACAGCCAGGAGAACTTCTCCGGAATATCGCGCGGTGTATCGCACCCGAGGGGTTATTGGTGCTCGAGGTTCCGGATCTGCGGGCGGACTGGAAGGAGTTGAACCTCCTGCAATTTCATGTCGGACATCGCTCGTACTTTACCGAGGCGACGCTTACGAATCTGCTTCGTAGCAGCGGGCTTCGAGTGGAGCATATCCAGAAGGAACCGGACGGGATTTACCACGGAAACCTGCGTGTTTTTGCGAGGCCCGCGACCGACGACGGCGTGCGGATTCCGGTCGATCTGCACGCAGATCTGCGATATATGCGAGGCCAATTACAGCCCGCGTCGCTGCGCAATGGCTACCCGCGTGCCTTCATCAGGCTTTTACGGTTTGCGCTTCAGTGATGTCTGAAAGCGAGCTGCGTTCCTCCAATCTGCTCTGATTGGGAAGAAGTGCCTCCGCAATTACCTGTGCGATGCGCTTTGCCGCGTAACCATCGCCGAAGACGTTGCCATGGGTGCGAGGCGGTTGCCGTTTGAGCCAGGCTTCAGCCGCCGCAGCGATCGCAGACGGGTCTGTGCCCGCGAGTACGCCCAGGCCGCAGGAGAGAACTTCGGGACGCTCTGTTGCTTCACGGAGAATGACGAGCGGCTTCCCGAGTGAAGTGGCTTCTTCCTGAACTCCGCCCGAGTCGGTCAGAACGAGCCGAGTCCGGGAGAGGCAGGCAAGGAATTCAGGGTAGGTTTGTGGCTCGAGAAGGGCAATGCCGGGGATATCTTGCAGCTCGCGATAGACAACATCGCGTATCACCCGATTGGGATGGACCGGAAAGATGATTCGAATAGAAGGATCCAGGACGGCGACACGACGCAGGCCATCGCAGATCTCTTCCATGCGCGTCCAGTTCTCGCGGCGATGTGCTGTGGCCATCACGACAATGTGACGATCCCAGTCCACGTTGGCAATCTGTGGCGGGGTACAGCACGCAGGTGAACGCAACATATGGTGCATGGCGTCCACCACGGTGTTGCCGGTCAAAAATACACGATTGGGAGGGATACCACTTCTGAGGAGGTGCTGATGCGCCTGTTCTGTCGGCGGAAAGTGCCATGTCGCAAGCTCTGTCACCATGCGCCGATAAGCCTCTTCAGGGAACGGATTCTGAACATCACCGCTGCGAAGGCCGGCTTCGACATGAGCGACAGGAATCCGCGCATTAAATGCCGCTAGAGCCGCGGCCAGGGTGGTTGCCGTATCTCCCTGGACTACGACAGCCGCCGGCTGCGTCTCAGAGAGAACCTTGCTTACGCCCTGCATGACTCTGGTCGTCACGTCGGTCAGACTCTGATGCGTATGCATCAGGTCGAGATCAAAGTCCGGGGTCCACTGGAACATGTCCAGCACCTGATCCAGCATCTGCCGTTGCTGTCCGGTTACGCATAGAAGAGGCTGCAGACCGGGAATTTCCGCGAGAGCACGGGCAACCGGAGCCATTTTAATGGCTTCCGGACGCGTCCCGACAATCATCAGGACTTTGCCAAGCGAAGAGGAGACTGTTTTCCCGTATAACGGCGATGCAATGGGGGTCGTCAATGTCGGTAATATCCTAAGCGATTTCTTCTTGATGATGAAAGAACCTATCATGGCAGGCTGCGCAAAAAATTCAGCAGAGTTCCCGTTGCCTCACCTGGGTTAACAAGAAAACGCTGCATGGCCGCATCCTGTTCGCTGATCCATCTGGCGAGTTCCTCTCGGGAGTGAAGCGCCGCCACGGCTGTGCCGAGCTCCGTGAGATTGCATGCGGTCCTGGGAAAGACCGGTGTAGCCGGGGGGGAAGGCAGCGACAGCACCGGAACGCCCAGAAGCGCGGCTTCGAGCATGGCTGTGGACGCGGAGGAGAGTACGGCGTGGCTTTGCTCGACCGCATCGCGCAGTGTCTCTCCTTCGGGCCGAAGGCGAAGCCGCAAGGCTTGATAGCGTTTCCGATGTTCCGTCCGTTCCTGAGGATGTGGCCTGATGGAGAGCTCGACTCCTGGCAGCTGCGCGGCTGCCAGAAGGAGCTGGAAGAGCGTTTCCCGCTCGTTCTCGCGCATTGCCGGCGAGTGCATCTGAGAGAGAAAGAGAAGGCGTACAGGCGCATCTGCAGCGACGGCATTGCAGGAGCGCCGTGCGGCCGATAGGTGATCCAGGCGAGGAGCTCCGATGGCGTGAAAGAGAGTTGTGCTCCCAGGGCTTCCCCGGCCAAGAGCTTCGGAGTGGAACTTCCCCCATGTGACATAGTGGCTGGCGGAGACCGGCAGGTACTCCGGCGCTATAAGGCCGTGCTGCAAGGTGATGTCGGTTATGCCGGCATCGCGAGCGACCGCCCCCGCCAGGTAGCTGAGCGTAGTGAAGTCATTATGCGTGAGCACAACGGACGGCTCACATCGGCGTATTGCCCTGACCAGGCGCTCGCGATAAGCAAAAGCTCGCGCGAGCAAGGTAAAGACGACGAACCTTGCGTTGCGCAACAGCTCTCGAAGGCTGCCGTTCGCCGCCTGTTCGATCTGCGGCGTCCATTTCCGGGCAAAGGCGAGAGCTCCGCGGGATTCGAGGGCGGATAGTCCTCTGTCAATGGAGGCACAGGGGGCTCCATAGGACAGAGCCTCTGCCGACCGAACATCCCACACGGGTGCATTCATGATGATGGCTGCATCTGCGCCATAAGCTTGCACGACTGGCCGAATGCTGCCGAATCCAGGTTCAGCGGCATAGTCGCAAACCGCGAGCAATCGAGCAGCATGCAATGTATCGAGGCCAGTACCTTTTTTTGTCATCCGGCGCAGTACCTGGATCGGCCAGGCAAGATTTTTGGCGCGAAAGCGCATGGGCCATGCCGCTGCAAGAGCGAGGTGAAAGAAGAGTTCAGTACGAATCGCGAAGGCCAGATCGCCTTCGAAACGGCTAAGAGTGGTGTAGATTGCGGCCCATAGCTCGTCGCCTTCTATCGCTGTTGACGGTGCGTTGGTCATCCCCTGCCGTATACCTCGACGACGCGGCGGGCATTGGTCTTCCACGTATATTGCGCTTCCACCAGCCGGCGCGCCTGTTGTATCAGTGATTCCGGGTCGCTTTGAAGAATACGCAGAACGCACTCCGCGTAGGCTTGTTCATCATCGTATGCGAACAGTAGACCATTCTGGCCATGAGTGATTAGCTCCGGAATACCGCCGCTATTGGAAGCAATCACGGGTGTCCCGCTCGCCATTGCCTCCAGAAGCACGGTGGGCAGGCCTTCCTGAGCCGATGCCATGACGACCGCGCGTGCGGCCGCATAGGCCGTCCATAGCGTCTCATCAGGTGTGTTCAAAAGAAAGACGACCCGATCCGTGAGGTTTGCGGTTTTTACCTGCTCCTGCCAGGCGGCATAGGCTCCCGCATCCGGCCCGATGAAGACCAGCTTGAGCGATGCAGGCAGCCGCTTCAATGCGGCAATAAGGAAGTCACCGCGCTTTACGCGATCGAGTCTTCCGACGCACAGCAGGAAGTCGCCCCACTGCTCGCGGAATTCCCTGATGGCCTCCGCGGATACTGGAGGAGGCAAGCGGATAGCGTTCGGAATAATGTGAATGCCGTCGGGGCGGATGCCCGGTTGCCGCAGGGCATCCTTTTTTCCGATCTCCGTGAGGCAGATTACGGAGTCTGACCCCGCGAGCGCCATGCGCCCAAGAGTGCCATCGTAGAGGAACCGTTTGATGTGCCCAAAAAGATTCGTCGCCTCATAAAAGCAGTGTGGCGTTACGCAGGTACGAATCCCATTGCGGTGTGCGGTCATGATCGCCGCTGCCGAGAAGGGGTCTCGTACTCCGTGCGCATGTACGACATCAAAGTTGCCTTGCAGAATGGCCCTGATCATCGCAGGTATACCGAGTCTGTCCCGCATTTTGTAGATGTGTGCGGGATCCTGGGGAACGGGGCGGCTGGTTAGGACGGTAATCTCATGTCCCTGTTGCTGCAGCAGTGTCACAAGATTGTGCACATGCATCTCGACACCACCTCGCACCGGATAGACTGCCTGTGCGACCATCGCAATGCGTAACAACTTCATCCTGCCTCTTCACTGGTGGCGAGAGCGACGGCGTCAACTGGAACTCCCGCGGCCTGCAGGGTCTGCCGCAAACCTTCCTGCAGCGGAACGCCGGCGCCGATCTGAAGGGTCTCAGTCAGACGAGTGCGGTCAAGGCGGAGATGATTGCGTTCAACACGGCGCACACGTGCTGGAGCCGTCTGCACCGGCAGAGGGTAGCCCACGATCTCTTCAATCTCTTGCAGAATCTCCCGGATAGAATACTCAATACCTGAAGCGGCGTTGAAGACCTGGTACGTCTGTTCGCGTATGACCAGATTCAAGGCCGCCAGGACGCAGCGCGCCGCATCCTCGATATAGAGAAAGTCCCGATAGGTATCGATCCGGCCGAGCTCGAGAGTGCTGCCCGGGCGTACCTGCCGCACAATTTCGGGGATGACGTGGGGGTTGGTTTCACCGGGGCCATAAAGGTTGGCGAAGCGAAGAGATGCCGCGCCGAAATTTCCTTCCGCGGTGTAGTGCCGCACTACCTGTTCCCCCAGAACTTTGCTGAGGCCATAGACATCGGTGGGTTCAAATGGCTCATCTTCCACGTGCCAGCGATCATCGGGTCCATAAACGGCTCCCGATGATGCGAAGACGACTCCACGTACGCTGATGGTGCGGAGGCATGCAAGCATCACCGCCTGGGTGCCCTCAACATTGATCCGTAATGTGTGCTGTGGGCGGGCGTTACAGGCTGGAATGAAGTGCAATGCCGCCAGATGGATGACGCCTTCCGGCTGGAACTCGTGGAGCGTTCGTTCGAGCAGTTCCGTATTGACGATGTCTCCCCGCACAAAGGTCAAGCCGGTATGCGGTGAAGGCGGCTGGCATCCGCAGCTCAAGTCGTCATAGACAAGGACGGTATGGCCGGACTGGAGGAGGGATCGTGTGACTGCACTGCCAAGAAACCCCGCACCTCCGCTAACGAAGAACTTCACGCGTGAACTCCCGGTGTATGAGGATTGCCTTTCCCTGTGGTGGCTTGAAAACCGTAAGTTCGTACACGCCACAACAGAGCAATCAGACGCTGGGGTAGTAACGCTCGTGCTGTATTCCGAACAGTACGCAAGAGGGCCTGCTTCTGCAGGTTGCCGACTTTTCGCTGTATGGCGTCGCGGGTCAGTTTCACGTCAGGTGCGGAATAGCTGATCGTAACAGGATCTGCCGCCAGCCGGGCGATCGCCCGCAGGCTGTGAGTGAATGGTTCTGTCTGAAGCTGCTCTACCGTCAGCGGCTCGAACCCAGCGGTCCGAAGCAGCTGTGAAAGCGTATGTGCCGAGAACATGTACGGGTGCGCGACATGGATCATGCTGAGGCCGTGCCAGTTGCTTTCAATATCGGGTACCTCCAGGAACAAGAGCCCGCCGGACACCAGACGCGCGGCCATTGCCCGCAACATTCCAAGAGGGTCTAAGGCGTGTTCCAGGGTGTGAAACGCCGCGATATGTGTATACGCTCCCGAGGATTCGGTCTCAATTGTTCCCAAACGTACATCCAGTGCGCGCTGCCGGCAGAGGTTTACTTCTTCGGGAGCGAGATCGAGACCGCTGGCCCGCGCTGTTGTGAGCAGTTGGCGCATGGCAAAGAGAAAACTGCCATCACCGGCTCCTACTTCGAGCAGGTTAATCTCTCCATCGAGATAGGGAAGATAGGAACGAACGCGTGCTTCCCCGGTGGTCTGTGAGATGGAGCTTCCCGCAAAGGCAAGCCTGGAGGGATAGAGTTTGTGGTACAAGCCCTCATAAAACGCCTGATAGGCATCGGCTGTCGGTCTTGGATTCAGAAACAGCAGACCGCAGGAGTTGCAGATGACGGTCTTCAGGCCGAGGCCATGCTGGTCCTGATCAAGGATCTGCTCGTTCCTGCTTGATCCACAAAGGCCGCAAACGACCGTCTCACGCCGGGAGAGCAGTTGGGAGGCCGAGGTCATGAGCGATCCTTCCGTTCTTGGCCGATCTTTTCAAAGATGGGATAGGTCGAAGTGGGGAAGCGTGCCCGCAGGACATCGCGCCACAATAATGGCAATACGCGAGGGCACTCCAGGAGGTATCGTCGCCAGAGCCGCGAGGGCTCCAGTAAGAGACGCCAGAACCATTCCATGCCAATCTTCTGAAGCGGCACCGGGGCACGGCTTACACGGCCGGCCTCGACATCAAGAGTGCCTCCGATTGCGAGGGCGATGCGGCAGTGTAGCCGTGGCGCATACTTGGCAATCCAAGCTTCTTGTTTCGGGGAGCCGAGAGCGACGAAGAGGATGGCCGGGTGAGCTTCTTCGATGAGGCGCAATACGGCTTCATCATCATGAAAATATCCATTGCATTGACCGCTTAGTATGAGCGATGGATATTTCGTTTGCAGCGAAACTGCGGCCTCTTCCAGAACGGCCTGGGTCGCTCCGAGCAGGAAACATGGCAGTTTGCGCTCGGACGCTTTCTCGCAGAGGCTATGGAAAAGGTCGATGCCAGTCACGCGGGCCGGTAGAGGCTGGCCCATCAGGTGGGATGTCCAGATCAGAGGCATGCCGTCGGCAAAGATGGCATCGGCGGCCTGATAAGCACGGCGAAACGCTTCGTCCCGTTGTATCCGAACCGCATGATCGGCATTCGCGGTGAACACCGCAACACACTGGCCCGGACTTTCTGCTTCATGAATCAATGTAGCGGTTGCCGCTTTGTGGCTGATGCGGCAGATTGGAATATCGAAGATGGAAATCCGTTCTACGGTACGAAGCAAGGCAACATGCTCATCGGGGGACATCAGGTCCTATCCTCACTGGGCACAACACTATTCATTACAAAATTCTTCCAGGTACCACGCAGCCCGCCGGCGCTTTTCGTAAAGAACCTGAGTGTAAGGTACGCGATGCCGAGAATAATGCCGAAAAGTATTCCGGTCAACGCCCATTGTTTGCGCATCGGTCCTGACTTGCGATCAGGAACCACAGCTTGATCGACTGTCTGCAGCACCACTGCTTCATTCGCTTCGTCCAGCCGTGCGGCTTCGACCTGGCGCATCAATGCTTCGAGCAGCGCTTCATAATACTTCACCTCGCGCTGCTTGCGATAGAAGGCCAGACCGGCGCCGGGCAGATCTTTGATCCCGGTTCCCCCGGTAGCCTGAGCAACGCTCAACTGTGCCTGGAGCGCGGCGAGATCATGCTGTGCCTGCAGGACGTCGGGGTTATCGGGAGTGCGGAAATTCAACAGGTGTTGAATCTCTATCTGCTTCGTCGCAATGCGGGAACGCAGCTCCGCTTCTCCCGCAATCAGGACACGTACCTGCTGTTCAGGGGCTAACAGGTGCTTGTTCTCCTGTAGGAGCTGCAAGTCATGCTCGCTGTCGGCCAGGTTGTTGCCCGCCTTTGCTGCCTGTTTTTCGAAGAACACGCGGCGTTGTGAGGCGCCAGAGATTGCCATGCGGTCACAGAGCTTACTTAGCTCTTCGATATAGGCGTTCGCGATAGCGGCGGCCCGTTTCGGATCATGATCCTTAACGGTAATGGTGATTACGCCTTCTTTAGCGAGATCGATGACGGTATGATTCTCCAACTCGGAGATGGCCAACGATCGCAGTTTGCTGCGATAGACCTGCTGCAGCTGGAAATGGTCGACAATGGCATCGGCGATACTGCGGCTGCGCAGCAGAGCTGTGTAGAGAGCCCCAGGATTACGAAGCAGATCACGGGCTCCGGCCAGACTGGCTACATCTCCCAGCCGCCCGACCAATGCCGTCAGGGCCGGTTGGTTTTGCTGCGGCGGCAGAAGCGACGCGGTCGCGGTATAGGTGTTGTGGACAAAGAGCGAAATAACTGCCGTGAGGGCCCCGCAGATAAGCCCTGAAAGCAGGATCTGCCGTTTTTGCTGCAGCAGGTGCAGCAACAGACTACGCAGAGTATGTTTCGACGGTGAGGTTCTGGGGCGCGGGGAAGGATTGCTGTCCGAAACGACAATCCAACGGCGGCGCGGATTGGAAGCTTCTTCCGGATTGGCGCTTGTATGTGTAACCGTTTCGGGTTCTGCCGAATTCATAGAGGTGCGGAAATTATAAAGTGACTTTTCGGTGTGCAGAAAACGGAAGGCGCAGAGCATAGGCCAGCCGTTGCCGCGGAGTGAGGAGATGCCCCTGCTTATCTCCTATAGGAAGGGCCCGGCGCCAGAGTTCCCACAACCGGTATTGCAAGTCAGGTTTGAGTAGAAGTGCGTTCCACAACATGCCGATCTTTCCGCGAACGGTTGCTTCAGGATGAAGGAGGCCTCCATCCCGTGTCACGCTCCGGAGGCTTGCGGAGGTTAAAGAGTTCCCTATCCGGCTGGAAGACGGTTTGGGAAGGTCAGTCAGCAGCAGTGTGCTGATAAGTTCGTAGGTCTGTGAGACCGCACGGTTGACGCGATGCTTTGTGGCCAGCTCGAAAAGCTCCTGATGTTCCGCTGGCTCCATCCGGCGAAGGAGAGCGCCAGTGTCGGCAAGCCATTTCAAGCGGCCCCAGCGGTGCACGCTTCCATGCACACAAAGGTACAGCAGCTCTTCGAGCCTTGTGAGTGTAGGAATAGGGTGTGGCAGACCGGGAATCGTTACGCGGTCAGGCCGCAAGGAAAGCAGGTCCAGCATGTAGGGGCTCTCTACCAGACGTGTATGCAATTCAACGGCGATCTTTCGCTGGGGATGAACGTAGGTGACGTCTTTATAGGCTACAGCACGCCGCTTCCGGCCTTCAGGGGTAAGGCTTTGCCAGGCTGGAAATTTTGTTCGGTATCCCATCTCCAGCAAGATAGCTTCGACTGCAGGCGCTGCGTCAGGCGGAACAAGGACGTCGATATCTTTAAGGACACGCAACATGCCGTCCCCGTAGGCCCGTTGGGCCAGGCTTTGTCCTTTGAGGAAGAGGTGCGGAATACCTTCGGTCTGGAATCTCTCAACCAGGCACATGGTTTCGCCGGCATAAAGCAGGTTGCGCTGCGTATTGTGGAGTGACTTTGCCTGCAAAGAAGCGGCGAACTCCGAGCTCAAATGGTGTTGATGGGGGCGCAGAGCTCTCCATGCGACCGGTTCAATACCATGCTGCCGAAGCAGGTTTGCCAATTCCCTCTCGTCCCATGGCCTGTCTAGCAGGAAACTCAGGCGGTGGCGCACTTCTGTATCCTGAGGCCACGTGCAACAGGCAAGGGTAATCTGCAGCGGTATTGTCAACGCGGGAAGGATGTTGGCATCGCCGATCATGCAGAGGAGCCCTCGCGCGCGGGTAGAAGTGCACGCAGTCCATGTGGTACTTGACGAAAACCCCAAAACACCAGGATGACGCAAGATACCAGGCACCATATCCCTACTTTTGACTGGGTGGCGAGCCGGTGCAGGAGTACGGCGACGATACTCCACACCAACACTGTAGCTAGAGGGCCGGTGACGGGGGGCAGACGGAAGGTTCTGCGAAACAGGAGAAATAACGGTAAAAGACTTGCGAGTTGTCCCAGGGTGTAGCCGAGGGCTCCCGAAGCCGCGCCCCAGCGATGAGCCGTGAGCAGGATGGTTAAAGCAAGAACAATTGCCTGAATCAGCGGTACGAAGAGAAGGGCTTGCCGTGGATCCTTCGCCAGTAGAGCTCCGCTCATCACCGGCCACACGGTGGCAGCCAGAAGGTATCCCGGTACGGCAAGCAAGAGTAAGGGAGGGATATCGATCCACTTTGCGCCGAAGAGGGCGGGAATCAGCCAGGAGGAACCTCCGAGGACAACACATATGGGAGGGCCGAGTAACTGCGGCAAGATCCTCATCTTTTCAGCAACGTCGTTGTGAATGTGGTCCAGGTGCTCCATCCGTGCATAGGTTGAAAGGCTCAGGCGCAATAGCGCCGATGCGGCGAAGAAGAGATTTCCCAGAATGCTGAACGTCAGTTGCAGCAGCCCCAGGGCGCGTGGGCCGGCCAGAGGAGCAAGGATCAGGGGGGGCATTGCCATGGCGCCAACCGAGATGAGGCTGATACCCGACATCACCGTACCGAAATGTGTAATCTCCCGAAGGTGATGGAGGTCGGGCCAGGCGCCCACGGGAAACGGCTGCAACGCGAAGGCGAGTAATGCCGGCGCTATGCCGCGTAGCGCGAGTGCCGCCGCGAGTGCCTGCCAGACCGGCAGCAGATGAATAAGAAGTACTCCTGATAAGGCGAAGAGGGCGGTATCCAGTACTTCGATCGCAAGTACGCGCCGGTACGATAATCGCCGTTCGAGCATGGCGATCGAAGGAGCTCTCCATGCCGTCGCCCAGCAGGCCACGCCTCCTGCGAGCAGGAGCATGTAGATTCCGGGCACAGGATAGAAACGGGTGGCAAAAGGGCGAGAGAGGACGCACAGCAGCAGGACGAAAAGGCCGGCCAGATTGCAGAGAGCAAAGGTGCTGCGGATCTCAAATCTGGAGGGCTCTTCCGGCATGCGGATCAGATGCCCCGCGAGACCGCGGACCAGAACCTCCTGTGCCATCAGATAGAGGAATAGGGCTGCGGAAAAGGCGCCCCATAGTTGCGGCCCGGCGGCTCTTGTCAGCAGGATGGTGCCGAGGAGATTGAGTGCGATGGTGATTCCGTTGCGGGTCAGAAGCAGGGCCAAACCTTCAGCCGATCGCCTGCGCAGCTGGGCAATCCCATCACCGGATACCGAGGTCGTCGCCTGGTACGTTGGCATAAGTAAGAATGTTAGTCTACATTTCGATCACGTTTCCCCGCGCTGTTGTGTGAACATCTTTAGTTTTTTGAGGCGATTGTTGCATGCATTTCCGGTTTTGTTCCCGTGCGTTGCTTTGTGTTATCTCATTGTTGACGGTTCGTTTGGCAATCGCCCAGTCCGATTGTTCCGACCCAGCTTCGGCGGACAGCGCGGCGTGCATGGCGCGCAGCAATCCAAGTGGTAATGCCGGCGGCAATACGGGCGCGGGAGCAGCGAGCGTGCAGCGACCCTCGGTGTATGTGGACTCCGCGGGATTGCCACAGACGGACGAGCGTACTCCAGCGCGAAACCAGGATCCGCGAAACCAGGACCCGCGAAACCAGGATCCTCGGAACCAGGATCCTCGGAACCAGGATCTTCGAAACCTGGATCCGCGGAATCAGGATCGCAACCAGGACCAAATACAGGACCGATCCTTCGATCGCATTCCGAAGGGGACGTTGTTTCAGCGAGCATCCGATGGAACCGTGTTGTTTGCGGGGCAACCTTTGAGTGCGATGCAACAGATGGTGCGAGAGTCGACCGGAGAGCTGATTCCGGTATATGGGCGAGAGCTCTTCTATGGAGTTCCTTCCACCTTTGCACCTGGCCCGACTGCGCAGGTTACCGGCGACTATGTGATTGGCCCTGGGGACGAAATCCTTCTGCGGTTATGGGGAGCCGAGTCGCGGAATGAGCAGCTCACGGTCGACCGCGGCGGAAACATCTACGTTCCGCAATTTGGATCGGTACGGGTGGCGGGGCTCCGGTTCAGCGAACTACAGCAATTTCTTGAAAGCACGCTTCGGAAGAGCTTCCGCAACTTCTCGCTGTCTGTCGACCTCGGACATCTCCGTTCGATCTCTATTGTCGTTCTTGGAGACGCGGTACGGCCAGGAACATATACCGTCAGTGCCCTGAGCACACTGGTGGATGCGGTGATGGCGTCTGGCGGGCCATCGGTCCATGGTTCTCTGCGGAGTATCGAACTGCGGCGCGACGGTAAGACTGCCGCTATTTTTGACTTCTATGATCTTCTGCAGCGTGGAGATCGTCTTAAGGATCTTCGCCTTCTGCCCGGGGATATCATCTTCATCCCCACCGTCGGGCCACAGGTAGCGTTGGTGGGCGGTGTGGAGCGTCCTGCAATTTATGAGATCCGCGAGGGAGAGACGCTTTCGGCGGCAGTGGCATTGGCGGGTGGCTACTCCGCCGCGGCCGCGGGGGATGGGCGTGTCTCTTTGGAACGGGTGGAAAAGGGCAAAGGACGTACTACTACCGAGATCGCTGTGAACGATGTCGCGATGGCGAATCAGCCGTTGCGGAACGGCGATTTGCTGCGCGTCGGCGTTCTTCGCCACGAATACGACAACACCGTAACGCTGCGCGGAAACGTCGCAGAGCCCGGGCGCTTCGGATGGAAACCGGGCATGAGGCTCTCAGACATTCTTCCTGAGAAACCGGCGTTGCTTACACCGGGATATTGGGAACATCGCAATGAATTGGGTGTACCCATTCTCAGTTTTCAACGGCAATCAACCCCTGCGGCAACGGAGGCGGGCAGGGTGTCTTCCCAGCGCTCTACGAGCAACTCCCCTTCGCCTCTCGGGATCCAGACCGCAGATCCATCGGAGCGGCGTACTACAGTGACGATCGCGGCCCCGGAGATCAATTGGAACTACGCGGTAATTGAGCGTCTGAATCCTCAGACGTTGCATAGTGAACTGCTGCCGTTCAATTTAGGGAAGCTGGTTGACGAGCATGACGCAACTCAGAATCTACCTCTTCTACCGGGCGATGTGGTGACTATCTTTTCGCAGCTGGATGTGGTCGCCAGCCGGGAACAACAGACACGTTATATCCGGTTGGAAGGAGAGTTCGTCAGCTCCGGCGTTTATAGTGTGCAACCCAATGAGACACTGACCGATGTCATCAGGAGAGCGGGCGGCTTCACGCGGAGCGCTTATCTTTATGGCGCCTCTTTCACACGCGAATCGACGCGGATAATGCAACAGCAGCGGCTTGACGAATATCTGACATCGGTTGCCCTGGAGTTGGATCGCGCTTCGGCCCGTGAGCAGATGAAAGCAGCTTCTTCCGAAGAGGCGGGTCTCCGTTCCAGTGCGGTGGATGCGCAGAAAAACCAGATCGCGCGCTTGCAGGCGGTACATGCGACAGGACGGATCGTGCTTGGGCTGGAGCCGTCCGCATCGTTGCCCGATGATTTAGGAGCGGTTGAGCTGGAGAACGGAGATGTGCTGCGGGTCCCGTCGCGGCCGATGGTGGTGAACGTCGTCGGCGCGGTGTTTGCACAGACCTCGCTTCGCTATTCATCTTCATGGAAGCTCAGGGACTATCTGGAAGCCGCAGGCGATCTGCGCCCGGGTGCAGACCCGAAACATTCTTTTCTGATTCGAGCGGATGGCTCAGTTATCGGGCGTACGTCGGCGAAACGAAGGGAACACGCGTCTTTCGAAAAGCTGCCTATTTATCCCGGAGATACGATTGTGATTCCCGACAAACCGATCAAGATTTCGGGTTTCCGTACGGTCCTCGACTACTCACAACTTTTCTCGCAGTTCGCATTAGGCGCGGCGACAGTGAGTGTTCTGGCAAGCCGCTAGAGCATTCTCCCTGTAGTCCAAGGTATTCGTATCTGTGGGCGTTTTCCGCAATGAAAACGCCCTGCACTCCTCTTCCGGGATACCCAGTGAAAATGGTCCAAACAGTGTTGGAACAGGGGCGACAGTGCAGGCGCAGTTTTGGACGCCGGGCCGACTATGAGTTTGGGTTTTATCGTTGACCAACGTCTTCAGCAGGCGGCGCCGAATCCCTGTCGGAGCGGTAGAGGTACTAGTGTCCTGTCCCTGAAGTTCACGGCCTAAATCATTAAGAGTTTTTGCCGTCCGGAGCGTCGAAAAAGCAGGTCTTTCACTACGTTCAGGACGACAACATCTATGACAAGAACTTCTGAGACACCTCACTAGAAACGTTCGAGGGAAGCTCGAATTGGGTGGGAGCAGCGGGCTTTTAGCCCGCTGATTTGAGGCACAAAAATGAATGGCTTTAGCCTCCGGCTTTCGCTTATGGAATAAGAAAGCCTAGGGCTAAAGCCCAATTTTTTTAGGCCGCTGATCCGTGGGCTGAAGCCCACGGCTCCCACCGGATCGAGCTTGCGCTCGATACTTGGCTGTTCTCACGCCATGGCAGCTAGTGTCCTGTCCCTGAAGTTCACGGCATAAATCATTAAGGGTTTTTGCCGTCCGGAGCGTCGAAAAAGCAGGTCTTTCACTAAGTTCAGGACATTTATGACAAGAACTTCTGAGACACCACCCTAGGCATATACCTCCAATTCGGTCTCTGTGCTTTCTTCCACGAGAACGCTCTCCGGCTCGAATGAAATACGGTTCACGGTGCTCAGTGCGGCTCCAGCCAGAAAGAACATGTTTGCCATTGGAATCAGCGCAAAAAAAGAGGGTGAGAATACCGCGAAGATAAGTCGCGCAATCAGGGAGGTGCTGATGGCGAGGAACATACCCTTCCAGACAGGATCGTCGCAACGTCTCGCCGTCATCCAGAGCCAGCGGGAGAGCCCGATCAGGAAAGCGAGAAACACTACTAGCGTCGCGGCACCGCCTTGTGCAGCCAGTTCAAGGTATGAACTTTCCCCGATGTCGGTCAATTCATGTACTCCCAAGGAAGTGGCCCAGGCGCCGGTAGTTCCGACACCATGTCCGACCAACAGCGTGGATAGATCTTGAAGCCCCGTGGAAAGAAGGTTGAGATGCGCGATAGCACTCGACTCCTGAAAGGTGACGGTATCAACGATGAATTTAGTGACGGACGGATTAATCAGGATTGAGAGAAAAGCCAGAACACCAAGGGCGCGCAGGAAACGTGTCTCTCCGAGGGCGATGCAGAGCACCAGGATCGCAACGCAGGCTACTCCAATCGATTCGCGACCGATTGTCAGCAGCAAGGCAATCGCGATCAGGGTTGCGGCCCAGAGATAGTAAGGGATCCATTTCATCCTATCTGGATCCCGCTCCCGCCTCAGGCAAAGCATAATTGCGATTGCTGCTACCAAGGGGAAAACACAGGCGGTTCCCATGCCAAGAGGATCGGCATAAACGGAAAGTAGCCGCCGGAGACCGAAGTGAAAGAGATTCGAAGGCAAGCCATCCTGAACATTCAGGTTGCTGTCGAGCTTTTTCACGTCGAGGAGGTAGTCGCTTACGCCGATGGTTCTACTCCAGAATGAAAGTGGCAGCATGAACCGTTCGAAAATGCCAAAAACCGAAGCGGCTGCCAGCATCACGATCTGGAAGATGGCGATGGATTTCCATTGGGACCAGCGAAGCCGGGTGAAGCGTCCCCAGAGATAGAACATCACCAGCGCTGTCTGCGCGCGATAAGTGATCAGCCTGACTGGGAAAGGAACGTCGAGATGGAGCCAGTCGGGGACGAAAACATAGACTGCGAGAAGAGCCATGTAGCCGCAGGCGCAGGTGTCGATCCAATGCCACTTAAAATCTTTTCGGAAGACGCGGACGGATAGCAGCAGAATGGCGACGAACAGGATAGCGTCCTTTGCCGCCATCAGGACGTAGGTCTGTTCCAGGGAAAGCAGACCGGCGTGGTAGACATACGGCGCGACGATGTTCTGTAATGCGAGCCACGCAAAATATGTGCAGTACCACCACACAATCACAGTTGCCTTACCTCATTCCCGTCGTCATTAGAGCATTTTCCCTTTTGCTGGGTATTCCGGAAGGGGCGTGAAGCGGCATTTTCATTGCGGAAGACGCCCATGGATGCGGAAGCCCTACTCTACACCTAACAGGGAAAATGCTCTAGGTCACCCCGTATAAACGGAGAACAAAAACAGGGTATACAGGATTCCATGGATGCGTCACCCACGTGTGGGGCAGGCTTCGTATCGGTCAGTTTAATACTGGATGATGTGTGGGGTTGGGTAGGTCAATGTGCCGTCGCTGCGCTGGACCCAGAGGAACAGTCGCTTCTTCCCGTTGATGGTTGAGCCGACGATGGTGCCCGAGCCCCAGAAGCCTTCTCCGTCGGTGCGCGAGATGTCCACGTGATGACTGTGGATCTCACCTACCGGTGAGTACTGCGTCCAGTCCTCGGTGAACCGCTTCAGGGGATAGCCGCTGTATTTGCCGGGATTCGCCTTCCAGTTCTCGTCGTTGACGTAGACGCCATATGCGGTGTCGAAGTCTTTCTTCTCGATTGCGGTCAGAAAGCGGTCGACCTTGTGTTCGGCGGGAAGGTTCGAGAAGAACCAGCCATGTCCGGCGATGAAGCCGGCGACAAAGAGGATGGCCAAAAGTAACACCAGCACCCCTGCCGCGATCAGCAGGGCTGTCTTGCGCCTCTCTCTTTGCTCATCGTAGACCGGTGCATCCATCAATCCGCTCATGGCTCAAATCCCTTTCCTCTCACTAGATTAGACACCCGCGGGGCAAAATTGTTCACTCCGGAAGAATCTGCAGCAGGTGGTGGCCCATGTGGGCGATATAGTCCTCGATCAGGAAGCCAAGAGTCCAGGCACGGTCCGGGGTGATCCACTCATGGCGCAGGTGCGGCTTCTGGATGTGCGCGATGACGTGCACGAGATGCCGGTTGAGTCCTTCCCAGAGATTCAAGAGATCTTTCCAGGGACGTTCGTCATAGTGCTGCACGGCGACCCACTCGGTCTGCTTGTAGCCAGGCAGATGAATCTCGGGATCGATCTGCAGGCGGACGAAACGTTGGTGGTTGTTGCAGGCGGAGTCGATCAGGTGTCCGATGATCTGGCGCGGCGACCACTTGCCTGGCCCGCGCGGCTGCTGCGACTCCAGATCGGTCATCTGCCGCAGACGCGGCAGGGCGCTGTCGAGAGCCTGGGCAAGGTCGTCAGCCAGCCTTTCCGGCTCCAGCAGCACGACATCGGTGGGGGGCGTGTAGGTGGACATGGTTAGAAGGCTCCTTCCATCAGCTCGCAGGCGGTGTCGTTAAGGTATACCGAGACGACATCGAAGCGAATGGCGATGCTATCGCGTACCTTGTCTGGGAAATGCCGTACGTAGGCCGATGCCAGGCGGCGCAGCATTCGTTGTTTGGCGTCATCGACGGCGAACTCCGCCGGTACCAGGTCGCGCTTGCTGCGTGTCTTTACCTCGATGAAGCAGAGTATCGGTCCTTGCCAGGCGATGAGGTCCACGTCGCCGCCGGGAACACCGGCCCAGCGCCACCGCCGGGCTACGACGGTATAACCGTGCCGCCGCAGATGCCAGAAGGCAGCGTCTTCGCCACGTTCACCAACACGGAGATGCTTCGGTTGTGAGGGCCGGCGGCCCAGCGCCGTGGCAAGCCGTTCCATCCAGAGCAACGTCCGTTGTTGAAGTGCGGGCATCGTGTGAAATCATAAGGTACCGCCGATGCCTACCTCCCGGAAATTTACGGCCCAGATCATCGTGTGTTTTGCCTGCATTTATCTGATCTGGGGATCGACGTTTCTGGCGATTCATTATGCGGTAATCGATCTGGCGCCGCCGATCATCAGCGGCCTGCGGTACTTCCTGTCGGCGCCGTTCATCTTTCTGCTGTGCCGCTTCAACAAGCAATCGATCCGGATTACTTCAAGCGAGGTGTGGCGCTGTGGAATCCTGGGCGCAATCTTGCTGGTGGGCAATAACTGCCTGCTGGTATGGGCGGAGAAAACGGTCGACTCCGGTTTTGCCGCCATGGTGCTGGCTGCGATTCCGATCTTTATCGCGCTACTGGATACGCTGGTGCCCGGCGGTGATGGGCTTACCCGGCGCGGTTGG
Source organism: Terriglobus albidus (assembly GCF_025685425.1). Lineage (GTDB taxonomy): Bacteria > Acidobacteriota > Terriglobia > Terriglobales > Acidobacteriaceae > Terriglobus > Terriglobus albidus. Next base: position 45,797 of record NZ_JAGTAS010000051.1, on the reverse strand, counting down.
GCGGGGTTGTTCCTTGGATTCGCCGGCTTGATGACGCTGCTATGGCCGACTGTCCGTCACATCTCGTTCAGTGGTACGGGTAAGGTCTTCGGTAGTGTGTTGTTGTTGGGGGCGGCGTTGAGCTGGGCGATCGGCTCGGTGATGTCGAAGCGGTTCAAGATGCAGCGGGATCCCATGGTGCTGGCCGGTTGGCAACTGCTGCTTGGCGGTGGATTGAACCTGTTGATTGCTACAGGAATGGGTTCATGGGCAGAGGCTCGGTGGACGCGGCCCGCGGTGTTAGGGCTGGCGTATCTGACGGTCTTTGGAGCGCTGATCGGATTTACGGCGTATGTGTGGCTGCTGCATCACGTCTCGGTGGCGAAGGTGGCGACGTATGCGTATGTGAATCCGATTGTGGCGTCGATCCTGGGGATCTGGCTGCTGCATGAGGGGATGGGTGTGTATGAGTGGACGGGGATGTTCGTGATTCTGGCTGCTGTGGCGCTGGTGAATCTGTCGAAGGTGAAGAAGACGGCGTAGTAGGCGGAGTTGGGAAATTCGGCGCGGTGGTAGAGAAGCAGATTTCTTCGTTCCCGTTGGTCACTACGAAATGACAAACAAAAAGCGGTTTGCGCGTAGCGCGAATGTTTTGCTTAAGGGCACGGCCTTCAGCCGTCCCCTTAGACACGACATTCGCACCTGCTGTGCGAAACGGGATGCGCTGTGCGGGTGGGCAACGACAGTAGCGTCACACGCTGCCTCAATCTGTAAAGGATCTTTGGAGACATCGGCCGATCAAGGCGAAGGAATAGCCAACGTGGCTATCCCTGACGATAAACGCGAGCTTTTGGTTTATTTACGCTTCCAGCGGACGCCGTCTTTTGAGTCTTCGATGATGATGCCCTTTTCCAGGAGCTCGTTGCGGATGGCGTCGGCGCGGGCGAAGTTGCGTTGTTTCTTGGCCAGTGTGCGTTCGGCGACCAGCTTGTCTACCTCTTCGTCGCTGAGCGACATGGTGGCGAGCAGCTCGGGAGATGCCTGGTCGAGCTTGCCTTCCTTTTCTGCCCAAGCGAGCGCGGCCTTGGTCAGCTCGGCGTCGCGGTCGGTGAGGACGGCGAAGATGCCGTCGAAGGAGGCGAGTACGGCTTCGATCTCCGGGACATTGCCGGCGAGCAGCTTGCCGCTATCCATGGCGGAGTTGGCGGCGCGGATCAGGTCAAAGACTGCGGCACGGGCTACCGCGGTGTTCAGATCGTCGGCCATCGCTGCGGCAAAGCCTTCAGCGGCCTTCTTCGTAGCGGCCGAGATCTCTTCGTTGATGCCTTCGGCGAAGGTTCCCTTGCGCAGGCGATCGACGAAGGTGCGCAGGCGGTCGATGGCATTGGTCGATTCCGTCAGGCCATCAAAGGTGAAGTTCATCTGGTTGCGGTAGGGGACGCTCAGCAGCAGGAAGCGAATGGCCGAGGCGCGATAGCCCTTCAGCAAGAGGTCGCGCAGAGTGAAGAAGTTTCCTTCACTCTTGGACATCTTCTTGCCTTCCACCAGAAGGAAACGGACGTGCATCCAGTGCTGGGCGAAGGGCTTGCCGGTGGCGGCCTCGCTCTGGGCTATTTCGTTTTCATGGTGGGGGAACATCAGGTCTTCGCCGCCAGCGTGCAGGTCGAGAGTTTCGCCAAGGTACTTCATCGCCATGGCCGAACACTCAATGTGCCAGCCTGGGCGGCCGCAGCCGATGGCCGTATTCCACTGCGCTTCGCCCGGCTTCGGCGCCTTCCAAAGAGCGAAGTCGCGGGCGGCGTCCTTCTCGTACTCGTCGACATCGACACGGGCACCGTCTTCGATGCCGTCAAAGTCTTTTTTCGAAAGCTTGCCGTAGGCCGGGAAGCGGGCGATGCGGAAGTACCAGCTTCCGTCCTCAGTCTTGTAGGCGATGTCTTCGCTGGCCAGCTTCTCGATCAGCGAGACCATCTCCGGAATGTTCTCGGTGGCTTTGGCCACGAACTCCGGCTTCTCGATGCCAAGAGCTTCCAGGTCTTCAAAGAAGGCCTGAGTGTACTTGGCGGTGTAGTCCTGGATGGGCATCTGCGCGGCGGCGGCGTTGCGGATGATCTTGTCGTCGACGTCCGTCACGTTCATGACGTGCTCGACCTTCATGCCCGACTGGCGGGCGAAGCGGCGCAGCGCGTCGACGTGCAGGAAGGTGCGGAAGTTGCCGATGTGTCCGTAGTCATACACCGTGGGTCCGCAGGCATACATCCGCAGGGTGTTGTCCCGCTGGGGCATCAGGGGCTCAACGGTGGTGGTCAGAGTATTAAAGAGCTTGATCTCAGGCATTCCGGAGGGCACTTTCCTTGTAGATTCTACCCGTCCGGTCAACGGATGTCTTAACCAAGGCGCAACTGCGGTACGGCGTTCAGATCGTCCGAGGCGAAGAGTCCGGCGGCGAACTTGGGCCAGGCGGCAGCAGCGATCATGGCGGCATTGTCGGTGGCAAGCGCGAGCGACGGGAAGGCGATCTGGAGGTGACGGGTTGCGGCTTCGGCTGACATCCGCTCGCGCAGCGCACGGTTAGCGGCGACACCGCCGGAGACGATGATGCTGCCGGCGCCGAACTCCTCAGCCGCACGCATGGTCTGTTTGACCAGATAGCCGGCAACGGCCTTCTGGAATGAGGCGATCAAATCCAGGGTTTCGCGATCGCAGAGAGCAAGGGCAACTTCGCGGCGGTTCCCTTCTACCTGCATCAGGGCATTGTGGCGGGCGGCGGCACGCTCACGCATGCTGTGCAGCTCGGTATAGCGCAGGACGGCGGTTTTGATGCCGCTGAAGGAGAAGTCGAACTCGCCGCCGCGCGAGGCTCCGTCGCGGTGCAGCTTGGGCTTGATGCCGCCGAGCTTGAACTCCACGGCATTAGGATCGCCGTGGCTGGCGAGGAAGTCCATCAGCGGGCCTCCGGGGTAGCCCAGGCCGAGCAGCTTGGCGCTCTTATCGTAGGCTTCGCCGGCGGCGTCATCGATGGTGCGGCCGACGTTGCGGTAGTTCCACAGGCCGTCGCGCTCTTCGGCGAGGTAGAGATGCGTATGTCCGCCGGAGACGACCAGAGCGAGGACGGGAACGCCAGAGGCAAGGGAGAGGGTCTCCTTCGCCTCCATCAGGACGGCATGGATGTGGCCTTCGAGATGATTCACCGCGATGAGCGGCGTGCCGAGACCGTAGGCCAGCGCTTTGGCGTAGGTGATGCCGACCAGGAGCGCTCCGGCGAGTCCGGGACCTTCGGTGACGGCGACGGCATCGAGATCGGCGAGCGTGATGCCGGCTTCGGCGACGGCGGTGCGGACGACCGGGACGATGTTGGTGAGGTGTTCGCGCGAGGCAAGCTCCGGCACGACGCCGCCGTAGAGGGCGTGGGTGGCGATCTGTGAGGCGACGACATTGGAGAGCACTTCGCTGCCGCTGCGGACGACGGCGGCTGCCGTCTCATCGCAGGAGCTCTCAATGCCAAGAATCAGACCGGAAGCCATCTCTTTATTGTAGATAGCTTGTCGGTTGAGGGCTGTTCTCGTCCTGCTTAAGGGCATGGCTTGTAGCCGTGCCGTATAAAGTGGTTGTAATGCGCGGCTTAAGCCGCTGAGGCCTCTGTGTCGGGTGCCCTCAGGGGCTGAAGCCCCATAGTTTTGCGCCTTTGACGGCACGTGCCCTTAACTACCCCAGCCAGCAGAGCTGGCTGGGGTCCCCTTAAGCAAAAACGCAATGCAAATGAGAGGGGACCGGTTTCATCCTAAGCGGAAGACGATGCAGGAACCCAAGTTTCAGGCCGCTCTTCAGATTGCCCAGGCTCTTCATACTGCCGGGCACCAGGCGTACTTTGCCGGTGGATGTGTGCGCGATCTGCTGCTGGGGGTCTCGCCGAAGGATTATGACGTGGCCACCTCGGCGACGCCGCAACAGGTACAGGCCATCTTTCCGAAGACCGTTGCGGTTGGGGCGCACTTCGGGGTGATCCTGGTGTTGCAGCCGGGACCGGAGTATCCCGGGCCGGAAGCAGCGGATATTGCCACCGAGGTTGCTACCTTCCGTAATGACGGTTCCTACTCGGATGGACGTAGACCCGACCAGGTGACCTTTTCGACTTCGCCGCAGGAGGATGTCCGGCGGAGAGACTTCACTATCAACGGCATGTTGCTCGATCCGGCGAAGTTTGTGAATGGAGCTACGGCTGAGGAGGCAACGCTCGACTTCGTCGGTGGCCGTGAAGATTTGCGTGCGCATGTGGTGCGCGCTGTTGGTGATGCCCGGCGGCGTTTTACGGAAGACAAGCTGCGCATGTTGCGGGCGGTGCGCTTCGCTGCACGGCTGGGTTACAGCATTGAGCTGTCGACGCATGCGGCGATTCGTGAGCTAGCGCCGCAGATTCATCAGGTCTCGCCGGAGCGTGTGCGCGATGAGTTGACACGCATGCTGACCCAGGGGAATGCCGATGTCGCGTTGAAGCTGCTGGACGAGACCGGTCTGCTGACCCAGGTATTGCCGGAAGCGAAGAAGCTGCAGGGTGTGGAGCAGCCGCCGCAATATCACCCGGAGGGCGATGTGTGGGTGCATACGCTGCTTTTGCTCAAGAGGCTTCCACCCATGCCGCCGGCAACACTGGCGTGGGGAGCGTTGCTGCACGATATCGGCAAACCCGCGACCTTTCGCCGTGCTCCCGACCGCATTCGTTTTGATGGCCATGTGGAGGTAGGCGAACGGATCGCCGTAGAGATCCTGAACCGGCTGCGTTTCTCCAATGAGGAGAAGGAGCAGATCCTGGCGCTGATTCACAATCACATGAGGTTTGCGGATGTGATGCATATGAAGCAGTCGACGCTGAAGCGCTTCCTGCGTATGCCTCGCTTTGAGGAGCATCTGGAACTTCACTATCTGGATGCGTCTTCGGCGAGCGGCAACCTGGAGCTCTACGAGTTTGCGAAGAGGCACTACGAAGAGACGCCGGAAGACGAGATCAAGCCGGCTCTGCTGGTGAATGGCAGAACACTGATTGATGCCGGCTACAAACCAGGTCCGAAATTTACGGAGATGTTGCGGGCGGCGGAAGATGCACAGCTCGAAGGGCAGATTCACTCCACGGAAGAAGGGCTGGCGTTGGTGATGGCAGAGTTTGGTCCGCCGCAATAAGGGTATCCATATTCGAGCTTCGCTCGAATCGTTGGGAGCCCGCTGCTCCCAACGAAAAGCGCATGGAGATGCGAATCACATTCCGATAATTCCAAGAGCCTGAGATTTATTTATGCAAGTCGTAGAAGCTCATTTCCTCCGCAACCGCGCACAGTGTTCGGGTGTCTTTCCGGATGTAGCCTTCCATCACATCATGCGTCGTCTTCTGCTTGTCCCCGCCTTTGCTGTCACGCTTCATGCTGCTGTGCTTGGCCACATGCAGCCTGCCGAACCTCTTACGGAGGCGCGGATTCATACGCTTCCAGCCGGGGAGCAGCCGGTGTGGCTGGACTATCTCGCACGCTCGCAGAAACAGCGTCTGGCTGATAAGGCTGCGTTGGCCGCGGAGGTCAAAGCTGCGGGACTGACGGAGTCGATTCACTCCAAGGCGGGCCATGGAGCCAATTCCATGCCGTTGAATCGCGAGGCAGGATTTTATAGCTCGGCCGAGGCACATACCATCGCGGAAAACATCGTCAGCTTCCAGACTCCTGCCGGGGGATGGAGCAAGAACATCGAGGTCGATAAACATCACCGCCAGCCTGGCGAGGACTACGCCCCGGACAACACCTCGCAGCATCTTGCTCCTGACGATGCGGACAGGCCGATGGAGCCGACGTGGAACTATGTCGGCACGCTGGACAACGATGCCACCACAAGCGAGATCCGTTTTCTTGCCCTGGTGCTACCGCATGCGTCGGCTGCTGATCGTACTCGCTACCAGCAGTCCATCGAACGCGGCATCCGCTACATCCTGAGTGCGCAGTATCCCAACGGCGGTTGGCCTCAGGTCTGGCCGCTGGAGGGCGGGTACCACGATGCCATCACTTTCAATGACAACGCGATGATCAACGCCATCGAGACATTGAACCTGGCCGTGACCGATCCGCACTACGGTTTTCTTCCGGCCACTCTGCGGCAGCAGGCCGCGCAGGCGATCGCGCATGGATTGGAGTGCATCCTGAAGTCGCAGGTGACGATCGGCGGCCGGCTCACCATCTGGCCGCAGCAGGTTGATGCGCTGACGCTGGCGCCGGCGGGTGCACGCAACTACGAAATGATCTCGCTCTCGAGCTCGGAGTCGGCGGCGCTGGTGAACTACCTGATGACCCTGCCTTCACCTTCGCCCGCGGTGGTACGGTCTGTCTATGCTGCCTCTGCCTGGTTTCAGCAGCACGCGATCTCCGGCTACATCTACACCGGTGGGAAGGAGACTCCCGGCGGCCGGCGTCTCTTTGAAAAGGCCGGAGCGCCGCCGTTGTGGTCGCGCTACTATTCCCTCGATCGGGAGAACCCGATCTTTGGCGATCGTGACCGGACGATCCACGATGATCTGCTCGAAATCTCTGACGAGCGCCGCAATGGATATGGCTGGTACAACACCGCTGCGAACCAGACACTGGTAGCCTTTGCATCATGGAAGCAAAAGCATCCGATGCCGCAGGTAAACCACTAGGCGAGACGCAACATCCAGCTAGTGTGGAGACTGACGTACTGATCATTGGCGCCGGAATGGCGGGGCTTACCGCGGCCCGCACCCTGGCGGAGGCCGGCGTGCAGGTGATGTTGCTGGAGGCTGCGTCGCGTGCTGGCGGCCGCATCCTGACGGTACGCGAAAGCGACGAGGTCGTCGAGCTGGGGGCGGAGTTTATCCACGGCAAGGCGCCCGAGCTTTGGCGGTTGATCGAAGAGGCTGGCCTGGAGACCTATGAGATCGACGGCGATAACTACAGCTTCGAAGACAATCACCTTCGCAAGAACGATGAGGTTGGCGAAGGGTTCACCTTCCTGGAGAAGTGCGAAGACTGGCAACAGCCGGATCTCTCGTTCGCAGCATTCCTCGAGCAGCATCCGCAGCTCGACGAGGGGACGCGCAGGCATCTCATCAACTTTGTAGAGGGCTTCAACGCTGCCGACCATCACAAGATCTCGGTGGTGTCGCTCGGTATCCAGCAGAAGGCCGAAGGGCAGATCGAAGGCGAGCGCGCTTTCCGGGTTCGTGCCGGGTACGATCTGTTGCCGCAGCACCAGCTCGATCGCGCTCGTGCTGCGGGTGCGAAGCTTTCTCTGAATACGAAGGTCGAGAGTGTGGGCTGGAACTACCATCGGGTCCGTGTGCAGGCATTGCAGGATGGCCGTTCTGTGCATTTTCTTGCACGGCGCGTGATCGTGGCGGTCCCGCTGGGCGTGCTGCAGGCGGGACGTATTGCTTTTTCGCCGAGTCCTCCGGCGTTACGGCACGCACACGGGCTGTGTATGGGGCAGGCGCGCCGCTTCACGCTCGTCTTCCGCGATCGCTTCTGGGCTACTGATACGGAGCTGGAGAAGCTGAGCTTTCTCTTCGCCTTTGACGGAATGCCACCGGTCTGGTGGACGCCACATCCGGCGTCGAGCTGTACTTTGACCGGATGGGTCGGCGGTCCGCGCTCGCAACAGATGGCGGGATTGACGGAAGCGAAACTTGCGGAGCTTGCCTGTGTGCAGCTTGCCACGATCTTCTCGCGGCCGGTGGAGCAGATTCGCTCGCAACTGCTGCAATGCCGGACCCATGACTGGCATGACGATCCCCTCGCTGCCGGGGCATATAGCTATGTCGCGGTGGGTGGAGCAGAGTCCTCCCGCCTTATGAGTGAGCCTGCGGAGGGAACACTCTTTTTTGCCGGCGAGCATACAGATACTACCGGGCATTGGGGGACGGTCCATGCCGCGATGCGCAGCGGCCTGCGTGCGGCACAGCAGGTACTCGAGGATCGTCAAAGCGCTGACTAAGCTGCGTGTTGCTGATCGTTATCGCGATGGAGGCACTTCGGCAGTAGCTGGTTGACACGCTCCTGTAGCGCCAGGGCATCGAAGGGAGCGCGTACCTTCATGTCATTGTCGAAGTAGACATAGACATCGCGCTGCGGCCTCTTGGGTGCTTGCTCCGCACAGGCAAAGCGGCCGTTGTGGGATTCCTGTCCTGTCGCCCAGCGCACCACCCGGTCGGCCCATTGCGCGATGGCTTTCTCTTCGTAGCCGCTGGCGTATAACTGTTCGGAGCCATGCAGGCGGCAATAGACAAAGTCGCTGGTGACGTCCATCAGCAGCGGCCACTCGACCGTGTCGGCGACGACGAGGCCGATGTTGTGTCTGCGGAGCAGATCGACGAACTCGGGTACCGCGAAGCTTTCGTGACGAATCTCGATGCAGTGGCGAAGCGGCATCTTTGCCGTTCCTCGCGGAGCCTGGGTTACGGCTCGTCCCTGCAGCCGGGGCCCATGGAAGCAGGCCAGCTTTGCGGCCTGACCCAGGGTGCGCGGCAAAATCCTGAAGAAGCTGTCGAAACGATCCCGATCAAATGGGAGCTGTGGTGGGAACTGCCAGAGAATGGGTCCCAGTTTGCGGCCAAGTGCGAGCATTCCCTGGGCGAAGAAGTTTGCCAGCGCATCTTCAACGTCGCGCAGCTTCTTCATGTGGGTGATGAAGCGAGATCCTTTGATCGAAAAGACGAAGTCGTCCGGGGTCTCGGCGGCCCACTGCAGGAAGTGGTTTGGACGTTGCAGCGAATAGTGGGTGCCATTGATCTCGATGGAGCGGAAACGTTCGGCGGCAAACGCCAGCTCGCGCCGCTGTACCAGCTTCGGTGGATAAAAAACTCCGCGCCAGCCGGCGTACCTCCAGCCCGAGATGCCGATTCTTATGTCACCAGTCATGCGAAGCTCTCCAGCAGGCTAGATGCGCAATTAAGATGAGTGGCTGCCCGCCCTCTTTGCGACGGTCTTTGGTGTGAATACCACCAACCTAAGATCGGTATCATCCAAAGGAGTATGCCTGCCAAGCGCCTGCTCAATACCGAAGCCGTTCTGCCTCTCGACACTACAATCCAACTGGACGGCGCCCCGGTGCTCGCTGCGACGGGCGAGTTGCTGGTGGAGCGTATCAACCATGCGCTTCCGGACCGCAAGTTGGCACAGGTCTGCTATCACCACTCGATGGGGCCGATCGAGACCTGTGATACCTGCTTGGTTGAAGTTAATGGCAAGCTGGTGCGCGCCTGCGCAACGCCGGTTACTCCGGGGATGGAGGTCGCTACCCGTTCTCAGCGCGCGGACGCGGCACAGCGAGATGCCTTCGATCGCATTCTGCACAATCATGATCTTTATTGCACGGTCTGCGACAACTCCAATCACAACTGCACGGTGCACAACACGGCGATGAACCTGGATGTAAAGCACCAGGTTCGGGAGTTCGAGCACAAGCCCTATCCGCAGGACCACTCCAATCCGTTCTATCGTTACGATCCATCGCAATGCATTCTCTGCGGGCGCTGTGTTGAGGCGTGCCAGAACGTGCAGGTGAACGAGACGCTGACCATCAACTGGGAGTCGGAGCATCCGCGGGTTCTTTGGGATGGCGGAACGCAGATCGCCGGCTCGTCGTGCGTCTCCTGCGGACACTGTGTGACGGTGTGTCCGTGCAATGCACTGATGGAGAAATCCATGCTCGGCCGCGCCGGATATCTGACAGCGCTTCCGCAGCCGGTGCTGAACGGCATGATTGCCGCGGTGAAGGCGGTGGAACCTGCGACTGGATTCCCGCCCATTATGGCGATCTCGAACGGAGAGGCTGCCGCGCGCGAGCTGCGGAACAAACGCACGAAGACGGTTTGCACCTACTGCGGTGTCGGCTGCAGCTTCGATGTCTGGACACAGGGACGTCACATCCTGAAGATCGAGCCGGCAGATGGGCCGGCGAATGGTATCTCGACCTGTGTGAAGGGAAAGTTCGGCTGGGACTTCGTGAACTCGAAGGAGCGGATCCGTCATCCCATGGTCCGCGATGAGAAGACCAACGAGCTTCGCAAGACGACATGGAAAGAGGCTCTGGACCTGATCGAGCAGCGATTCAAACAGATCAAGCAGAATCATGGACCGGATGCCTTCGCGTTTATTGCATCCTCGAAGTGCACCAACGAAGAGAGCTACCTGATGCAGAAGCTGGCGCGTCAGGTGATCGGCACGAATAACATCGACAACTGCTCGCGCTACTGTCAGACCCCGGCAACCATGGGCCTGAGCCGCACCGTCGGTTACGGAGGAGATGCGGGATCGATTGCTGATATCGAGCAGGCTGAGCTTGTGATTATCGTCGGTTCGAATACCTGTGAGTCGCATCCAGTGTTGGCGACGCGTATTAAACGGAGCCAGAAGCATCGCGGGCAGAAGGTGATTGTTGCCGACCTTCGCCGGCACGAGATGGCAGAGCGTGCCGATCTCTTCCTGCATCCCAAGCCGTCGACCGATCCGATCTGGATCAATGCCGTTGCGAACTACATCCTGCAACAGGGATGGCATAAGCAGGAGTTCATCGACCGGTGGGTCGACAACTTCGATGCGCAACGTGAGTCGCTGGCGCAGTACACGCTGGAGTTTGCAGAACAGCGCACCGGCATTGCACAGGAGACCCTGATCCAGGTTGCCAACTGGATCGCACAGTCAAAGACGGTCTGCATTCTGTGGGCGATGGGGGTGACGCAGCACTGCGGCGGGTCCGATACCTCCACAGCCATCTCGAATCTGCTGCTGTTGACCGGCAATTACATGCGTCCGGCTACCGGAGCATATCCGTTGCGTGGACATAACAATGTGCAGGGCGCCTCTGATTTCGGGTCCATGCCAAACGTATACTCCGGCTATCAAAAGGTGGCCGACGAACAGGTACGCGCCAAGTTTGAAGCGGCCTGGCAGTGCACACTGCCGACAAAGGATGGCCTGGATAATCACGAGATGATCCGTGCCATTCACGATGGCACGTTGAAGTGTCTTTACCTCAAAGGCGAAGACACTATTACCTCCGATGCCAACGCCAACGATGTCAAGGTGGCACTCGAGCAGGTTGAGTTTCTGGTGGTGCAGGATATCTCTCTGTCAGAGACAGCGAAGTTCGCCGACGTGGTGTTGCCGGCATCGCCTTCGCTGGAGAAAGAAGGTACCTTCACCAATACCGAACGCCGTATTCAGCGGCTCTATCGGGCAATCAAGCCGCTTGGATTTTCGAAACCGGATTGGGAGATCATCCAACTGATCGCGAACCGTATGGGCGGCAAGTGGAAGTATAAGCATCCGTCGGAGGTGATGGATGAGGTTGCGGCGTTGACACCTCTCTTTGCCGGTGTGAGTTATGAGCGGCTTGAGGGATACAAGTCCCTACAATGGCCGGTGGCTAAGGACGGCACTGATTCGCCCTATCTCTTCAAGGACGGGTTCCCTTTCCCAGATGGCAAAGCGCGCTTCCATCCGGTGAATTGGGTTGAGCCGAGTGAAGAGCAGCGTGATGGCGAGTTCACGTTGCATCTGAACAATGGCCGCCTGCTGGAACACTTCGAGCAGGGAGCGATGACGTACCAGTCTGAGGGAATTCGCGCGCTGACACCGACGAACTTTGTAGAAGTCTCGCCGGAGCTGGCGGCGGAACATGGATTATCGGATGGCACGCTGGTCGAGTTGCGCAGCCCCTACGGCAACGCAAGGGTGCCTGTGGTGGTGACCAGCCGTGTTCAGGGACGTGAGCTTTATATGCCGCTGAACTCTGTCGATCAACCCGTCAATCGGCTGACCGGTGCTCACGTCGACCGTGCGACGCATACGCCGGCGTACAAGGAGCTTTCGGTCAGCCTGACGAAGCTTGGGGAGCAGAGGCCGAATCCGTTGCCGCCTGGAAATTTCCGTCATGGACATCGCACGCCGCAGCCGGGTGTCGAGGTGGAGCGCAAATGGGCCCGGCCGGATTACACGTTGCCGGGAAGCACGCTGGTTCAGATTAAGACGACTACGGTGTAGCGGTGTGGTGGCAACAATTCGAGATAGCGATTCGAGCGAAGCTCGAATCGGGTGGGAGCCGTGGACTTTCAGCCCACGGTTTATCGGCTCAATATCGAAATGGGCTTTTAGCCCTGGGCTCTTTCTGTCCGTCGAAAGAAGGCCCAGGCTAAAAGCCCATTTATTTTTTTAATCCTTTATCAGCGGGCTGAAGCCCGCTGCTCCCACCCGGTTCGCGCGTAGCGCGAATCTCCCACATCTCGGCTATGCCGAGATATGGGGCACCCGGCCTCTTAAAGGCGGAATTTCCAGCGCGTTTCCATTGGTTGCTGCGCGGCGTAAATACCTACAGGACCTGAGCAGAGGTACGCAACGATGCAAGCTGCACCGGCCAGCAGGCCGGTGTGTGGTCCGAAGAGTTCAATCGCCATGATCAGGCCGGCGATGGGTGTGTTTGCCGCCGCCGCGAAGACTGCTGCAAAGCCCATGGCTGCAAGCGCGCCGGTGCTGAGGGGAATTACCGCGGAGATGGCGCTGCCGGCGGCTGCGCCGATGAAGAAGAGCGGTGTGACTTCGCCGCCTTTAAAGCCGGCCCCCAGAGTCAATGCTGTAAGGCCGAGTTTTGCTGCCCATACCCACCATGGTTGCTGCCCGGCGAAGGAGGCAATGATCGAGGGTATGCCGAGCCCGGCGAACTGCCACGCATGCAGGCTCCAGATCAGCAGGGCTACCAGGGCACCGCCTGCAAGCGGCCGGAACGGCGGATAAGCAAACATCCTCTTGAACCATGCAGTCAGGCCATGTTCGAGCATGGAGAAGAGCCGTGCGATCGTCCCGAAGACCATGCCCGCCAGTGCCGCCCATACCCAGCTCATGAGCTGGAGCGATGGCTGAGCGCCTACGGGATACTGCGTGTGGTGAACTCCGATCAGGCGTACGGTCAGATCACCTGCAAAAGAGGCGATGAGGCACGGGCCTATTCCTTCGAGGACGGAGGACCAGCCTACCCAGCCCACAGCCAACACCTCGACGCCGAAGATGGCGCCTGCCCATGGCGTTCCAAAGACGCCGCCAAAGCCACCGGCGATACCGGCCATCAGCACGGCACGGCGCATCTGATGCTCGGTGAACAGCTCGGCAAGCCATTCCGCCAACGACGCGCCCATCTGCACGGCAGTGCCTTCGCGGCCTGCGCTGCCGCCGAAGAGATGCGTCAGCACGGTGCCGAGTAGCACCAGCGGTGCCATACGCAACGGTACTGTCTCCTGAGGGTCGTGGATCTCTTCGAGCAGGAGATTGTTGCCGCCGGCGGCACGGCCTCCGTAGCGCCAGTACACCCAGCCCACGGCGAAGCCGGAGAGCGGTAGCAGCGCCAGCAGCCAGCGATGATGCTCGCGTGTAGTATTGGCCCAATTCAGCGCGGCGATCAGAAGCGCCGATGCGGCGCCGGCGACAATACCGATGCCGGCAGATAACAGAATCGAAGGGAATAGTTTTTTTTCAGCCGATTGACGAACTCGGGACACACGATCTCCTACGGGTCGTTCTCGTAGGAGTCATCAGCTCCCCGGACTTATCGTCCGGGGGCGGTTTCAGGCGGAACCCCATCGCCTTGCAGCTTATTGAAAGCCTCGATTTAGAGCATTTTCCCTGTTGCTGGGTAGCCCGAAAAAAGTACAAGCGGAGCTTTCATTGCCTACTCTACACCTATAGGGAAATGCTCTACTGACGTGGAGCGAAGTATCCCTTACGGGCGCGCACCTTATATCGAGGATCGAGAGCCTGTAGATAAATTGTACGAAACGATCCGTCTGCCTTGAAGTCCGAAGGTACGTATTCCAGCGAATACTGGCTGCGCAGCTCTTCTTCAATGGAGCGGAATCCGTTGGCGACCTCTTCGATGCGTGTTGGGTAGAAGGCTCGTCCGCCGGTTGCCTCGCTGATGGCCTTCAGGATGTCGTCGCCCTTGTCCTTGGTGGGGCTCACGTTGGTGCTGATGCCGTAGACCATGGTCTCGGCGCGCTGGCACATCTTGATGGCGTCGGTCATGAGCGCGTGGCTGTAGTTGTCATCGCCGTCGGTGACCATGATGATGGCTTTGCGATATCCGGAACCCTGCATCAGCATCTGATCGCGGCAAGTGGTGTACAGCGCATCAAATAACGCGGTACCGCCGCCGGGACGAAGCTTGTGAATACCCTGGTTCAACAGGTCGACGTTGTTGCTAAAGCCCTGCTCGAGGTCGATCTGCACATCGAAGCCTTCCACGAAGGCCATATCCTGGCGATGCAACACCTGTAGCAGAAACTCGACGGCCGCCTGCTGCTCGAACTCGAAGCGTTGGCGGATGGAGCTTGACGTGTCCAGCATGATGCCGACACGCAACGGGAGATTGGTCTGCTGCGTGAAGCGGATGACGCGCTCCGGGCGCTTTCCGTCGTCGAGAAGGCCGAAGTCCTGTTGCCGCAGGCCGGTGATGAACTTCCCCTTCTTGTCCGTGACGGTAAAGATCTGGTTAACTTCGCGAGCACCGATACCTTTGATGGTGGTTACATCAAGCGGCGACTCCTGACCCGGTTGGCCGGGCAGCACAGGTTGCGGTTGCGCAGGCTGTTGCAGCGTAGGCTGTTGCTGCGCAGGCTGTTGCTGGGCCTGTTGGGGCGCCGGGGTCTGTTGCTGGGCCGCGGTCTGTTGCTGCGGTTGCGGCGTTTGCTGTTGGGCCTGCTGCGTCGGCTGTGTGGGGGTGGGAGAAGGCTGCTGAGCGGCGATAAAGGCGCAGCAGGCGAGCAAAAGAAACGCAATCGAAGTACCGCGTTGAATATTTTTGAACATCGTCGGAGTCACTGGCCCAAATTCTACCGGAGACCTACCAGATTGGACGCTGAAACACGCCAATATGTCTGCCTGTAGTCCTGTTACGGGCTTTTTGCCTTAAGAGCATTTTTCCTGTTGCTGGGTATCCCGGAAGAGGAGCGCAGTGGCGTTTTCATTGTGGAAAAACGCCCATAGATGCCAAAGCCCTATACAACACCTACAGGAAAAATGCTCTAGCGGCTTTTTACCCGCTCCTTCACGATATTCAAGATATTTACCAGCTCGGCAGGCAACTCCGCCGTGAGCTCCAGCTTTTTCCTGGTGGAAGGATGAGAGAAGTGCAGCTTCCAGGCGTGCAGGAAATTCCGTTCGAGCGGAATCCGCTCTTCCCCATCACGCAAAGAGCCAGAAGCGCCGTAGAGCGTGTCGCCGACGACGGGATGTCCAAGTGCTTGCAGGTGGACACGAATCTGGTGGGTGCGTCCGGTTTCGATTTTGACTTCGACCAGGGTGAACTTGCCGTAGCGGCCTTCGATACGCTCCACGACCTTGATGTGACTGACGGCGGCTCTTCCGTCGGGACGCTGGGTGGTCATGCGGGTGCGGTGTACCAGGTCACGGGCGATCGGCAAGTCGAGCATGACCGCATCTTTCTTGAGCCAGCCCTGCACGAGTGCCAGGTAGGTCTTATCCAGTTTGCGGTCGACGAAGAGCTGGGCCAGCTTGCGATGCATGACGTCGTTCTTCGCAACGACGATCAGGCCGCTGGTCATCTTATCGAGACGGTGGACGATGCCGGGGCGCTCCTCGCCGCCGACGCCGCTCAGCTTACCAAAGTGGCCAAGCAGAGCGTTCACCAGCGTGCCGCGGTTGCGAGCGTCATCGGTAGCGCCTGCCCCGGCGTGGACCATCATGCCGGCAGGCTTGTCGATGACGGCGATGTCTTTGTCTTCATAGACGATGGTGAGCGGGATATCTTCGGCAAAGGCGCGCAGCGGCTCCGGCCGGGGTTCGCCTTCGATGGAGATCTGATCGCCGCCCTTGAGCTTAAGACTGCTCTTGGCCCTTTGGCCATTGACGGAGATCTGGCCATTATCGGCAAGAAGCTGGATGCGCGAGCGTGAGATATCCGGAATGGCTTTGGCGAGATATGCATCCAGGCGCATGCCGTTTGCGGCTGCATCGGCGGCGAAGCTGCGAACGCCATCTTCTGCTTCCAGGTCTTCTTCTTCGAGTTGTGGAATCACGCGTTCCGCGATGGGAATCTCGTGCTCTGGAGCAAGGACATGTTCAGGGTCGATGCCTTCTTCCAGACCGGCGGCGCGCGCGGCATCGCGGGCGATGCGGTAGTCATGCTTGACGGTGCGGCGGCGCTGACCTTTGGGCAGCATGTGCTTAGAGGGCATGCGCGTTCTCCTTATTAATAGGCCACTTCAGCCAGAAGGCTGCCGCTGCAAGCATGACAACGACCATGACGACCTGGTCCGGATCGAGGCCGAAGGGCGTTGCGATCTCAAAGATGGTCTCCATGCGGTAGCAGTCCACCCAGAAGCGTGCGACGGCGGCAAGCCCAAGGGCAAGGCCGAAGACCTCTCCCTCCTGTCCACGTCGTGGAAGAAACCACAGCAGCGTGAAGAAGATCAGCAGCGATGCAAGCGCCGCATAGAGTGCCACCGGATGCAGGCCAACGTGAGCGAAGACACCTTGGCCGCGCTGCAGGCGCCCCGGAAGGCTCAAAGTAGCAAGACCGATGTCGTCGCCGGAGAAGAAATCGCCGAGATGTACAAAGACCAGAAGCAAGGTTGCGCAGATGCCCGCGGCGTCGAGTGTCTTCAGTATCGGCATGCCGTTACGGCGCATGTACAACAGGCAGATCAGACCGGTGAGCAGTAGGCCAAGGGTGCTGACGGTGGGCAGCGCGAGAACGATTGCCGGCGATTGCAGAAAGACCTTCCAGTTCACCAGCACCAGCTCCAGGCGCGAGAGCACGAAGACCGTGATGACGGCGAAAAAGCCGAGATCCCAGAACTTTTCAGGATCGACACCTGAGCGGCGAGCAACACGCTGCCCCAGCGCCAGGGCCGCAATGATGCCAATGGCCGCGCACGCGCCGCGCGTCGGCAGACCGAACTTTCCCCACCGAAACAGCCACGGGTGCATGCTTAACAGTTTAATGCAGTGCGAACATGGGCGTTCCCAGGAGAGACAGGAAAGAGACGTTTGCCGCTTAAAAAATGAAAACCGACCCACGTGGCCGTGCAGCGAAGCGCCGGTGAACCCGTCCTAAGACGTTCGGAGATCAGCCGTGGCTCTTTAGGCTTTCCGGACTGGCGGACTTAGCGCACCGAGCCATATATACGAGCCGAACCCCTGGTTCAATGAATGTTGGTTCAACCAGCGTAGATCGCCGCACCTGCTTAGCAGGCCGGTCTCATTCTTGGATGCTATCGCCCGGCCCGCCTGTTGGCAAGTTGACTAACAGTGGAGAACTCTGCTCCAGGTTTTATGGAAATTTCTCTTGCCCGCTCGCATGGGCGGCGTTAGAACAGACACTTCACGAAAGTAAGAGACTTTCCCAACTCAACCGGGTCGCACGAAGACCCGGGTTCCCCACGTCTGTTGCCAAAACAATTTCGTAGAGGTCCATGGCATTGAAGAAACTTCTGTCTCGATTCATCGCTGTCTTTGTGTGTCTATTTGCCGCGGCTCATCTTGCGGCTCAGGACAAACTCGTTATTTCTCAGGTATACGGCGGAGGTGGAGGTTCAACGGCGACCGTTCCCTATAAGAGTGACTTCATTGAGATTTTCAATGCGGGCACCACGTCTGTGGATTTGAGCTCGTATACCGTCTTCTATGGTTCAGCTTCGAATGCAAACTGGAGTTCCTCGAAAACCCTGGCTTCGACGCTTGCGCCCGGTCAGTTCTATCTCGTTGCAGGTAGCTCGGGATCTGGTGTCGCGAATCTCCCGACACCGGATGCATCGAATTCCAGCATTACCATTTCGCAAAGTGCCGGTAAGGTAGCCCTTGCGAAATCTACGTCCATTACCGGCTGCAGCGATTCAAATATCGTCGACCTGCTCGGATTTGGTACGGCAACCTGCTACGAAGGCAGTGTCGGCCCCACTCTGACGAACATGACGGCCGCAATTCGCAGCAATCTTTGTTCAGACAGCAATAACAACGGATCCGACTTTGCAGCGGGTACTCCCAATCCCAGGAATACGGCTACGACTCCGACCCCATGTGTGACTGGTACGCCTACGAGTCCGACGGCATCGTCTGCCGCGTCGCCGAGTTCTGCTGTGTCTGGTTTAACATCCGTCACGCTCTCAGTCACGGTAACTCCGGGAACGAACCCAACTTCAACGGGGATCTCCGTCGCGGCTGATTTGTCCTCGATTGGCGGGAATGCAAATCAGGTATTTGCCCTCTCTTCCGGAACCACGTACGCTTTCACGATCACGCCTACTGTCACTGCCAGCGGTAGCTTTTCGCTGCCGATTACGATTACAGACGCGCAGACACGGACCGGGACAAGCTCCATAAGCCTAAGTGTGCAAATACCTGCACCGCACCTTGCAATTCACACCGTGCAAGGAAGCAAGCCACTGAATGTGACAGCGGCCTCTCCATATGCTGGGCAGAACGTAGAGGTAACAGGTGTTGTGATCGGCGTGGGGAGCGCAGGCTTCTTCATCCAGGCACAGGATTCGGACGCCGACAGTGATCCATCTACTCCTGAAGGTATCTACGTGTACACAGGGTCAGGAAAAGTTCCTGCAGAGGCGGTTATTGGAAACCTTGTCTCAGTCACGGGCACCGTTGCGATCTATCCGGCAGTGACGGATAGCCATACTCCAGCATCGGAGTTGACGTCTTCGACGACCACGTTGGTCTCGTCCGGAGTGAATCTGCCAACGGCAATCACGCTGACAGCTTCCATGCTGACACCGAGCGGCGGTATTTATCAGATGGCTCGCTATGAGGGTATGCGTATCTCTATCCCGACACTGAATGCGGTTACCGGGACAGATGGCAGTATTACTGAAGCGTCAGCGACGGTAAGCTCGAATGGCCAGTTCTATGCGGTGCTTCCGGACTATCCGCGCCCGTTCCGTGAGGCGGGAATCGACATTCGTGATGCTGCCGTGCCGAATACTCCAGCAAATGTTGCTCATTTCGATGACAATCCCGAGCGTCTGCTGATGGATTCGAAGTTCCTGGGAGGCAGCGTGATCAACCTCGAGACCGGCACGGTGGTCAGCAATGTGACCGGTATTGTCGATATGACGTACAGCTCGGATTCGTACTACGATCCGGCGCGCATTCTTATCGATAAGAGCTATACGCCGTCGCTCACGGCTCCATCGAAGACCTATACTGTCTCGGCGCAGGGCGCTAGTGAGTTCACGGTGGCCACGTACAACGTCGAGCGCATGTTCAATTCGGATTCTAGCGACAACAAGTACTACGATCCGGTCTCGCAGTCGGTGAAGACCTCGTCGGCTGTGAATCTGAGCTCCACCGCTTTCGATAAGCGCATCACCAAGATCGCGATGGGCATCCTGCAGAACCTGAAGGCGCCCGATATCGTCGGTCTGGAAGAGATTGAAAACCAGGGCGTGGCCCAGGCAATTGCGGCGAAGACCTCGACATTGGCTTCCACTCTGAACATGGCGGACCCCGGCTATATCGGCTATGGTGTCTCGGCGAGTGCCGGCACTTATACCTCTGACATAGGCGGTATCTCTACCGGCTTCCTGGTGAAAGCGAGCAAGGTCCATGTGACCAGCACGCAGCAGATAGGGCAGAACGAGACCTTCCAGAGCCCGGTCGATAACTCCACCACTGCGCTGAATGATCGTCCGGCATTTGTGCTGAAGGCGGGCATCAGCCGTGGCACGGGCGTGAAGGATTACCCGGTGACGGTGATCGTCAATCATCTGCGCTCGCTCTCAGGCATCTCGGATGCGAGCAACTACACCCGCTATAAGAAAGAGCTGCAGGCCGAGTCGCTGGCGAAGATCATTCAGGCAGCGCAGGTGAACGGGGAGCACGTGATCTCGGTAGGCGACTACAACGCCTTCGAGTTCTCCGATGGATACACGGACACGCTGGGAACGGTGACCGGACGCATTCTTCCCTCGGACCAGGTCGTGCAGCCCGGTACAGCGATTACGAATCCGCAGGCAACGGATCTGATCACGTTGCGTCCTGCCGCGGAGCGCTGGACGTACAGCGAGTTCGGCAGCGCGCAGGTGCTCGACCATATTGTTGCGACGCAGGAACTGGTGGGCGGAGCCCGCGTTGAAGTTGCTCACATCAACGCCGATCAGCCGCTGATGAACTATGCCGACGGCACGACTGCTTTCCGTGCGTCGGATCACGATCCTGTCAACGGCTACTTCACGCTGCCCTCTCCGGTACTCAGCGGTACCATCACGCCGAGTTCGGTGAGCTTCGGAGCAATCAACCTTGGGGCGACATCGGCTGGGCAGAATCTCGTTCTCACCAATACGGGTGAGTCGATGTTGCTGGTGACCAGCGGAACCATCACCGGCGACTTTGCCTACTCCACGACCTGCAACACCACAGGCGCCGCCATCAACAGCACCTGCGGTGTGAACGTGACCTTTACACCCACGGGGATTGGAACGCGTACCGGAACATTGACGTTGAAGACCAATGGAGGGCAGACCTTCACAATTCAGCTCAGCGGCGCCGGCACGGATTTCAGCTCTTCGGGAACGTCGGGGACCTCTGTCTCACTTACTGTTTCGGCAGGTGATACCGCAACGCTGCCGCTGACCTTTACCGCAATGGGTGGGTTCAGCGGAACCGTCAGCATTAGCTGTGCGCTAACGAAACCTGCTCCGGGCGTGGTGTGCAACACGCCTGCTAACTTCACGCTGACCGGCACCACGACTCAGAACGTGACCTTCAGCACCACGACGCGCAATGTGGCGAGCGGCGTGGCGAGCGGCTCACGCTCAGGGATCGGAATGGCTCTAAGCATTGCATTTGGCGCCGTAATGATGCTGCTTGCCGGACGCACGCGCCGTTTCGCGCGGCAGGCTGGTCTGTTGCTGGTGTTGCTCGGCATCAGCTTTACTGCCATGGGATGCGGTGATAACAAGCCGTCCACCAACCCTCTTGGAACACCCGCAGGGGCTTACACCTATACGGTGACCTCAACCAGTGGCTCGCTTTCACACTCGGTTGTTGTAACTCTCAACGTGCAATAACAAAACGCATTAAACAAGAAGTCCCAGAAAAAGGTGCGCCGGAAAGGCGCACCTTTCTACTTTTCAGATGAGGAAAAATTCCTTTCTTCACCGTAGGCAAGCGTCACCGGGCTCATGTACTATTCCCGCTCAAACTGCTTCCCGGAGGGATGCGCTTCTGACCCCGCAACGCCATCTCCGCTGCTACTTCCCCGTCTATGCACTTCCCGGCATGGGTCCATTCCCCTATGGCGCCATGCAGGCTATCCGTGATGCCGGCTATGAAGGCGTACAGTTTCACGATCCACTTCACGGACCTGAGCTCGAACAGGCGCTAAATCTTGGCCTCGGAGCAGCCGGCACGGGTCATATTAATCACGCACGTGACGCCATTCGTCTCGCCTCAGAGGCACGATTGGCCGGTCTGGAAAGTGTTACGGTCGGTCTCGGCACAGGCCTGGAAGAGGACGATGTGGCGGTGCGTCTGATTGAAGCTGTGCTGAACGCCTCTGCCAAGTACAGTGTGCCGATCTATGTGGAAACGCGGCGCGCGACGCTCTTTCAGGATATGTGGCGAGCCGTGACATTTCACCGCCGCTTCCCGACGCTGGAGTTCAATGGAGACTTCTCGCACTGGTATACCGGCCAGGAGATGGTCTTTGGTGGTTTTGAGGAGAAGGTCGCGTTTCTGCAGCATCTTCTCAGCAGTGTGCGTTTCCTGCATGGCCGCATTGGAGATTCTGAGACGATGCAGGTCGATCTTGGAAGCGGCGACATTGATATCCATCCCGGCATTGCCCACTTCCGCGCCCTCTGGAGACGCGTGTTTCGAGGCTTCCTGACATCAGAGACAACGCGTCAGCCCTTCCTGACGTTTGCTCCGGAGCTGTTGCCCCCGCGAAGCATCGCCGGCGAGGGGCGTGAGGAGTTCGACCGCTGGCAGCAATCGCTGCTGCTCTGCCGCATTGCGAAGGAGTGCTTCCAGGAATCGGTGCTGGAGCTTGGCCGGCCTTCGGCTGATGCCGTGAAGCGTGTGCGACGTACGGCGTAGTGACGCGGCGGCGCGAGTTGAAGCAAGTCGGATTTTCGTCAAAATTATTGAGTGGGGAAGTGGTAGGAGCAGCGGGCTTCAGCCGCTGATAAAGGATTAAAGTAAATGGGCTTTCTCTGCCCATCGGAACGAAGCCCCAGGGCTAAAGCCCGACTTTTCTTGCACTCGATAGACCGTGGGCCGAAAGCCCACGGCTCCCACCGATTCGAGCGTCGCTCCAATGCCCATGTCCCCGAGGGACATGGGCACCCGGCGTATGGTGCCTAATTCTTCGGGATCTCGCTGGCTGGGACTTTCATATAACGAATGGTGAGGCGGTGCCAGGTGTAGGTGATCTGCAGGTCCCCGTTTGAGTCCACGATCATCGCGGGGTAGCTGTACTGGGATGGTCCCTGTTCCAGTACCTTGAACATCCGGAAGTGTTCGCCGTCTGTACTGACAGCCAGATTGATGGGTGACCTGCGGTTATAGCTATGGTTGTAGATCAACACGATACGGCCGTCGTTCAGGCGTACGGCGTCGATGCCCGAGCTGGGATTTGGGAGATCAATATAGCGCGCCTGTGTCCAGGTCACACCGTTGTCAATCGAATCGGCGACTGCGATCCTGGACGCCTGGCTGTGACTGCGGGCATACAGTCGGAGATGCTTCTTCCCCATGTCCACGATCGCGGGCTGAATGATGCCGATGTTGGTAGATGGCGGCGGATAGAGCTTTTCATCGGCGCCGTTGACGCCTTCTCCCTTGGCGACATTGCCAAGCGCCTGGGCTGCCTTCGACTCTGCACTCGGAAGATCCAGCGAATCCGGAACGGTAATGGGGCCGATCTTCGCCCAGGTTTTGCCGTTGTCGGTGGAGCGCTCAATCCACGCAGCCCAGCCCGCGGCGCTCTCAATCGAGCTGCCGGCAACGATGGTTCCATCGGCCAGGATGAGGGGCTTGGCACGTACCGGGCCGATCAGGCCGGCAGGCAGCTTCTCTATCTTCGACCAGGTCTTGCCTTCATCGTTGCTGGACATACGGGCTGCCGCCCATTCCGCCGGCGCTTTGCCGTATTTGTAATAAAGCCAGAGAACGCCATCCTTCGTATGGAAGAGCACCGGGTTCCAGCAGGGCGTATTCGGCTCGCGAGCCAGCTCGACGGGTTTGGACCAACCGGAAGCGTTGCGGACTGCTCCCCAGATGGCAACGTCGTTCGCACCCTCTCTGGTTCCCCCGAACCACGCCGCCATAAGAGTGTGATCCTTCAATTCCACGATGGTCGAGGCATGGCTCTCAGGAAAGCTGGTCGAGCCTGGCTGAAAGATGAATTCGCTGACACCTTGGGCAATGGCTGGAAGGAACGAGGCGACAAGAACGGCAGCGGAAAGCAGATGGCGCAGACGCAAGGCAGGTGGACCTCCGCGTATCAGGATACAGTCGGAAGGCCTACGTGTTCACTATCATTTGTCGACAAATGATCGGCAAATTGGACGCAGTTGCGTCCGTTCACTTTCGCGCGATAAAGAGCGCTGTCGGCACGGCCCAGAGGGAACTCCACATCGCCGCTCCATCCCAGACTGTCCATGGTGAATGCCCCGGCGCTGATGGTGATGTGCAGCGGGCCGGCCGAGGTCTCAATCGGCTTCGACCGCACGGCATTCAGTATGTCGCTGGAACGGTGATGAAGCTGTTCGCTTCCGCAGCCGCCCAGAACCAGAACAAACTCCTCGCCGCCGTAGCGGCCCACTCCGTCAAATGGACGGACGGCCTGTTTGAGGCGCTCGGCAAGTTCGCGAAGGACCTGATCGCCTACCAGGTGGCCATAGACGTCGTTCACCTGTTTGAAATGGTCGACATCGCAAAGAAGGATAGAGAGCGGCGTGCGCTCGCGCCGGCAGCGGGCCATTTCAACTTTCATGAGGTTCAAGACTGCCCCACGGTTCAGCAAGCCGGTCAGGGCATCGTGCGTGGCACGTATGCGCATCTCTTCCCGGGCTTCGACGAGTTTGTCCTCGAGCGTAAGAATCCGCAGACCGGTGCGCAGGCGGGCCTTTAGTTCTTCCGGGTTGCATGGTTTTATGAGGTAATCATCCGCGCCCGCTTCCAGACCCTGAATAACATCGGTGCGGTTCTGACGCGAGGTAAGCAGGGTCAGGTAGACATACGACGCTTCCTGGCGGGCGCGAATCTGACGGCAGACCTCGGGGCCGTCGAAGCCGGGCATCATCCAGTCCAGAAGTGCCATGCGAGGTCCATCTTTCTGTGTGAGGGCATCGAGCGCACCGCGGCCATCGGCTACGGTCATCACCTCGTAGCCGCTCTGTGTCAGAATCTTTTCCATCAGGCGACGCGATACCGCGTCGTCATCAGCGACCAGAATTCTCAACGTGCTGCCTCCTGGCACATTCCTTCGAGCGCAATCTCTACACGTGGCAGCTCGGCTTCAAGTTGATCGGTCATTACCGTTGCGCGCGCCATGTCTCCTGCTCCGCCGGCGGTTTCGATGCCGGACGCAAAGTGATAAGCCTGCATCGCGGAAAGGTTACCAAGCGCGCTCTTGAGGGCGTGCCCGGTACGCTTTACCTCTTCACGATCGCTCAGGGCGAGAGCGCTTCTGACGGCGGCGAGCTGGCCCGGCCATGTATCACGGAAGATGGCCAGAAGTTCGGCCAGAAAGGCACGATCATTATCGATACGTTCCATCAGCTCATCTTCATGCACAGAGGCTGGAGACACGCTCGACGCACCGTCCTCTGTTTCGACATCACGGGCGGAGAAAAAATTATCCAGAACTTCATCGAGCTCCTGCTGGCGTAACGGCTTGGAGAGATAGCTGTCCATGCCGGCCTCAAGACAGCGCTCTTTGTCGCCCTTCATAACAAGCGCGGTCATGGCGATGACGGTCTGATGTGCGCCGGTTCCGTCCTCACGCCGGCGAAGCTCGCGGGTCGCCTCCAGGCCATCCATCTCAGGCATCTGTACGTCCATCAGCACCAGGTCGAACTTCCTATGGCTCAGAGTTGTCAGGGCTTCGCGGCCGTTACCGACAACTACAACCCGATGACCGCGCTTCTGCAGCAGACGTGTCGCCAGCATCTGGTTAACCTGGTTGTCCTCCGCCAGCAGGATATCCAGACTGCGGGCGGGATCCAGCTCTTCCAGCAGCGAAGTGCGGGTAATCACCTGTGTCTCCTTTCCGCGGATACCATCATGTAACACGCGCGCGATGGCGGCGCGCAACTCGCTCTGGCGAATGGGCTTCAACAGATACGCCGAGATGCCGAGTTGTTCGCAACGAACTGCGTCGCCTTTCTGCCCGCCGGAGCTCAACATCATGATGGTGGCTGCGTGGCCGGGGTCCAACTGCAGCCGTTGCGCAAGGTCAAAACCGTCCATTTTCGGCATATGCATATCGGTCAGCAGAAGCTCATAGGGACGCTGGTTCCGGTTCGCTTCCTCGATCAAGCGCAGCGCCTCTTCGCCGCTGGCAGCGGAGTGCGGCTGCATGCCCCACCGCAGCAGCATTCCTTCCAGAATGCGGCGGTTGGTGCGGTTGTCGTCGACGACGAGAGTGCGGGCTGGAGGCAGCCGATCGTCTGTGACAGGGACGGCGGGCGCCTGCGGAAGGTCTTTCGCCAGACGCAGCACAATGCGGAAGTGGAACCTGGAGCCCATCCCCGCTTCGCTCTCAACCCACATATCGCCACCCATCATGCGGGTAAGGCGGCGTGAGATCGTCAGGCCAAGGCCGGTGCCGCCGTACTCTCGCGTGGTGGAGGTATCCGCCTGGGTAAAGCTCTCGAAGATGGCCTGCTGTTTCTCAGGAGCAATTCCAATGCCGGTATCCGTAACGGTGAAGTGCAGGCGGACATGGTCCTCATCCGCACCGAGAGCCTCAACGTGGAGTGAGACTTCGCCCTCATGGGTGAACTTGACGGCGTTGCCGAGAAGGTTAATCAGGATCTGCCGCAGTCTGCCAGGGTCGCCATGGACGCTTTCAGGAGCGTTGGCATCCACATCGCACAGCAGTTCGAGGCCCTTTTCGTCGGCACGGAGAGCGAGCGTCTTGAGAGCGCCTTCCATGCATTCACGCAGATCGAAGTCGATCTCTTCCAGGTCGACCTTGCCTGCTTCGATCTTCGAGAAATCGAGAATGTCGTTGATGACGTGCAGAAGGGCATCGGCGGAGAGTTTGACCGTCTCAAGATATTCGCGTTGTTCGCCGGTGAGCTCCGTCTCGAGCGCGAGTTCGGTCATACCGATGACGCCGTTCAGCGGAGTACGGATCTCGTGACTCATGTTGGCGAGGAACTCACTCTTGGCGCGGTTGGCAGCCTCTGCCTGTGCCTTGGCGGCTTCGCGTTCCCGCTCGACCTGCTTTCTCTCGGTATCGTCGCGAACAAAAGCTGCAACCAGCTTCGAGTCGCCCCATGTGATCTCTGAGAGCGTCATCTCGGCCGGAAAGATATGTCCATCGCGATGACGGGCGCTTACTTCGAGGCGCGCCTGGATACCGCGTTGCTCCCGTTCGGCCAGAAGTTCGCGCAAAGCTCCGGTCCTGTGGTCGTCGTGAACGATGAGATCGCCGATGGTCTTGCCCAGTGCTTCTTCGCGGGTCCAACCGAAGGTGCGCTGTGCCTGTTCGTTCCAGTCGGTAATCGTTTCGTTCGGATCAATCTCGAGGAAAGCATCGAATGCAGATTCGACGATCAGACGATATCGTTGTTCGCTGCTCTGCAGCTGCAACGCTTGCTGGGCAAACCGGCGGTCTACGGTTGCGGTCAGGAAGACCAGGCCAAGCAGCAAGACGGCAGTCAGGGTAATGGTCAGTACCCCGAGATCGGAGATGTTGATGGCATGACGGAGATCAACCTCTCTCATGGGGATGGGCATAAATCTGGCAGCCGCCATGCCGGTGTAGTGCATGACCGGAATAGCCCCGCCCATGACAATAGCAGTGAGAACCTTGCGCCATCTCCAGCCGCTGGCCGTGGCGCCGCGAAAAAAGTAGCCCATACAGATGGCGACACAGGCGATGACGATTGCGATGACAACGGAAAGCGCGAGCAGACCCAGGTGATAGTGGCACATGGCCGGCATACGCATGGCCTCCATGCCGATGTAATGCATGGAGGCGATGCCGCTTCCCATCAGAGCGCTGCCGATGGCAACGCGCAGTACGCCGATCTTGTCCCTGCTGACGATGAAGAGTGCGATCCACGAGGCAACAACCGCAGCCGTCCAGGAAAGCGTGACCAGGGGCCAGTCATACAGCACTCTGAAGGGCAGGGTGAAGGCCAGCATACCGATGTAGTGCATGGCCCAGATGCCGGTTCCCATGGCGATGGCGCCGCCCAGAAGCCAGATCTGGCGTACTGTGCCCCGTGAAGAGCTGACACGTCCGGAGAGATCTAATGCGGCCCCGGCGGAGAGAATCGCGATAAATACAGAGAGGACGACCAGACTCGGGTCATAGTGACCGGATACAACTGCCGACATATTCATTTGGGGATGTTTCCTCTTACACCTCTCCCGCACGTTGAAAACAGCAGGACTCTCAACTAACTAAAACAACCGCCCGCGGGGCAGACGCTGGCGAGGGGAGGGGGTTGCGATTCCCATGCTATATGCAGCTGTGCTTCTTCGGGGAACCATTCGAAGGGACTTCTCTGCATCCATTCCCAACACGGCACTCGTCCGGGTGATCCGGAGAGGCCTGGCGGAAATCTATCAGTCCGCCTGCGGAGATCGGGACGGATAGCAAGTGAAATCTCACGTTGACGATAATTTTGCTTGCTGTAAGGCACCGGGCGTACGTAGCCTCAAGGGTAATTCTTCACCTGAGCTATGCACCGTCGCGTTGTTCCTGCCCTGCTTTTGTCTATTGCGACACTTTGGAGCCATGCCCAAAGCCCGTCGACCTGCACCGGCCTCTGCCTGCAGCAGGTGACCTGTCCGTCCGGACAGACAACCTCCATCAGCGGGAAGATCTATGCCCCCAACGGCACCGATCCCCTGCCGAATGTGACGGTGTATATCCCCAACGCGCCGGTCGACCCCTTTACCGCAGGTGTCTCGTGTCCCGTGGTGGGCACGCCGCCCTCCGGGTCTCCACTGGTGGGAACCGTGTCGGATGTGGATGGCTCGTTCACGTTGACGAATGTTCCCGTCGGCGCGAACCTCCCTCTGGTCATCGTCTCCGGACGCTGGCGCCGTCAGTTGACGGTGCCGGGCACAACGGCATGCGCCGACACCAGCTTTGACGCAAGCATGCCCAAAGATCACACGGAAGGCGATATTCCGAAGATCGCCATCGTGACTGGCGCTGCTGACTCCGTAGAGTGTGTTCTGCGGAAGGTAGGAATTAAGGATTCGGAGTTTACGGATCCGTCCGGGGCTGGACATATTAACTTCTATTCGGCCAGCGTGAACCCTGGAGCCCGTGCCAGTACCGCCACTCCCAATGAGACGGCGCTCGACGTCAGTTCTTCCACCTTAAACGCCTATGACGTACTGATGTTGCCTTGTCAAGGAACGAATCTCAATACCAGAAATTCAGCCCAGCTGGCTGCTTTCCAGAACTTCGTCAATTCGGGCGGGCGTGTGTATGCAAGCCACTACAGCTATGTGTGGATGTATCACAATCCACCTTTTGACGGCGTGGTGAACTGGAGTCTTGGCCACTATCCACCGGCCGACAACGGCACGGCCACCGTAAACCAGACCTTCGGCGGGGGGCAGACGCTGGCCCAATGGTTACAGCTTGTAGGCGCGTCCACGACGCTGGGGCAGATGAATATCTCCACCCTGAGGTTTGACTTTACGACCGTAAATCCACCCACCAAGACATGGTTGACCCTGAATAATACGGCCCTTAGCAATCCGGTGATGCAGTTTACCTTCGATACACCGATCAGCAGCAGCAATCAGTGTGGCCGTGTGCTGTTTGATGAGTATCACGTCGAGAATCCGACGATCCCGAATCAGAATGTGATCTTCCCGAACGAGTGTCCTAACACTCCAATGACACCGCAGGAGAAGCTGCTGGAGTATTCACTGTTTTCGCTGACCAGCGATGGAGGGTCCCCGACGCTCGATCCATCCTCGTATGACTTCGGCGACGAACCGGTCGGCTTTACCAGCGCTACGAAGTACTTCACGTGGACCAATAATTCCAGCTTTAACAGCACAGTGACCTCTGCAACCGTGACCGGTGATTTCGCCGCCAATCCGATCAACTGCACCAATGTCGCCTCCGGGGCTTCCTGCCAGATCGCCGTGACCTTTACGCCAACTGTCCTCGGCGCTGCTACGGGAACGTTGTCGGTGAAGTCCAGCGGTAAGGCATTGTCGGCCACACTGACCGGCACAGGCGTGCCGGGCCTGACCTCTGCGCCCACGTCGCTGACCTTTGGCAGCCTGGACGTCGGCGCCTCGGCAACACAGGCCATCACGATTACGAACCTCGCTTCGGGAGCCATTCCGACTCCAGCGTTTGCCGTGACCGGTGATTTTGCCGCAACCTCCAACTGCGGTACTTCGATTCCGGGGGGAGCAAGCTGCCTGGTCACGATTACCTTTCGTCCCACCGGGACGGGGAGCCGTACCGGCACATGGGCTTCCGCGTCGACGGCTCCTGTTTACTCCGGGCTGACTGCGGCACTAAGCGGCACGGGCGTGGATTTTACGCTGTCGCTGGCTCCGGCCAGCGGTTCGACCATCGCGGGGATCGATAGCTCCACGGTTGCGACGGTGACCCCAATGGGTGGATTTGCCAATCCCGTTACGTTGAGTTGCACGGATTCGGTGACTGGTTCGACCTGCAGCTCATCGAAAGCAACGTTTATCCCAACCGCCGCAACGACAGCGCAGCTCACGATTAAGACGACATCGCACTATCAGGTCATTGGATATGGCGGTTTTGGCGGAGGCAGGTATCTCTGGCTTGTTGGGTTTGGGTCAGGACTGCTGCTTCTGGTCTGCCGCCGCCGCGCGGGACAGGTTGTACGGGTTTCGTTGATGCTGGTTGTACTGGCGACGCTCAGTTTGGGAGCGGCCGGTTGTAGCGGAAAAGCGCCTGCGGCGAATGCCACCTATACCGCTCCGGGAGACTATAGCTATACCGTGACCGTGACGGATGGCTTCCTGACCCATACGGCAACTTACAGTCTGCACGTTAGTGCTAAGTAAGTAGCGGGCCGAGTGAATAGATATCGACGAATTATTCACTGAATAGACCGTGGAACATGGCTGAAACCGGATGGAAGCAGCCGGGTCCCCGGCCAGCTTTGCTGGCTGGGGTGGTCAGCGGGCTTCAGCCCGCTGATAAAGCGGTAAAGTAAATGGGCTTTATAGCCCTGGGCGTTCTCTGTCTAACAAGAAAAAGGCCCAGGGCTGAAGCCCATTTACTTGTTGAACCGCTAGACCGTGGGCTGAAAGTCCACGGCTCTCACCTATTCGTGCTTCGCTCGAACAACCCATGTCCCTAAGGGGACATGAGGCACCCAAAGCATGGGTGCACGAACTTCTATTGCAGCTCCGCCTGCGACGGAGCCGCCTTTGCTTCAATCATTGCAGTGCTATCGGTGAGTCCCATACTTGTGGCGGTCAGTTTGATGGCTCCTGCTTTTCTGGAAGTGCGAATTACCACCAGGGCGCGGCCCTGGTACAGCTTTCTCCGTTCAGCGTGATAGGAGTCCGCGTCCTGTCCGTCTCCGTTTCCGACAGCCGCGATCGTCCCGGGGCCGCTGATAGAGAACTCGACTTCCTGTTCTGCGCGGGGTTGGAAACGGCCCTGATCGTCCACCGCTTCTACGGTCACAAACGAGAGATCTTCGCCGTCGGCCTGCAGTACGGTCCGGTCTGCCGTGAGCCGCAGCTTCGTCGCATTGCCCGCCGTAGTAAGGATGCTTTGGGCGACCTCGCGGCCGCCCCGCACGCCCACCGCTTTCAATGTGCCCGGGGCATAGGGTACGGAGAAGACAGCCTTGAACTCCTGCTCGCGGCCTGTCGGTTTTTCTCCGATCAGTTTGTCGTTCAGGTACAGCCGCACCTTCTCCGCGCCGGAGTAGACCTCGACCTGCATCTCCTTGCCGTCCTGGCCCGGCCAGCTCCATGTGGGAAGTGTGGGATAGGTGGCCCACATGATGGCGATGATCTTTTTGCCTTCCGGTTCGGGCAGGCGGACGGTAGCGTAGACATGATCGCCGCCGTTCCAAAGGATGTCGCGATAGTAGGACTGCGGCTTGCGGAAGCCGGTCAGGTCAAGATCGCCGCAGACCGCGGCGTGCCATGGGTATGGGTGGAAGAACAGCTCCATAGCCGCCTTTGCCATTGGGTCGGAGGAACCTCCTTTGGCCATCTCGGCCATCACGTCCACACCCTTCGCCATTCCGGCGAAGAGTTGATCGACCATGCCGGTATTCGCCATCATGTTCCCCGCCTGGTCTGCCGCCTTGGCCTGCTCCGTTGTCCCATACTGCCATGCGCCGATGCCGGATTCGCCAAGGTAGTCCATGGCCGTCCATGTGAGGTCACCGAGAACGTAGGGATTGTCGTGCGTGATCGCCCATAGCGGAAAAGCCTTCGCCGGCCACGACTCAGTGGTCAGCATCAGGCGTGAAGGCAATCGCTCATGGTCCTTGGCATAGGTAGGGATCAGGTTGTAGTTGTAGCCGGTGATGTCGAGCTGTGAGAAGACAGCCTGTGCCGTGGGCATGGTGGTTGTTCCGGGAAATGCAAGCGTAAGCGGCCGGGTGTTATCGAGCGCCCGTACCTGCTCCGCAAGCTGTTTGGCGAGCGGAGCGCCTCGATCCACTTCGAGCTCGGGAATCTCATTGCCGATGCCCCAGATCACGATCGAGGGATGATTGCGGTCACGAAGCACCATCGATGAGATGTCCCGCTTCCACCACTCATCGAAGTTGCTGCCATAGTCGAACTTGACCTTGTGCGCCTGCCACACGTCGAACGGCTCATCCAGCACCAGGAGGCCGAGACGATCGCACGCATCGAGAAACGCAGGCGAGGGAGGGTTGTGGGCGGTGCGCACCGCGTTCATGCCCGCAGCCTTCATGAGTTGAACCCTGCGTTCCTCGGCACGATCGAAGGCTGCCGCACCCAGCGGCCCGTTGTCATGATGCACGCTGCCACCGGTGAGCTTGATGGATTTACCGTTCAGCAGCAGGCCCTTCTCTGCCGACCATGTGAGGGAGCGGATGCCGAAAGAGGTCGTGACCTGATCGACGATCTTGCCGTCCTTGCGAATCGTGGAGATGGCCCGGTACAGCGCGGGTGTCTCGGGCGTCCATAAGCCGGGGTTGGCGACGGCAATCTCCTGCGCTGTCTCGTCTTCTTGCCCGGAGGCAAGGTTCAGGTTGGAGTGGCCTGTGCCAACGGTTTTGTTGGCTTTGTCGAGCAATATGGTCTCGACGGTGACTCCGGCGGCGGACGATTCATTCGCGACGCGCGTTTTGATGGAGACTTTGGCAGAGGTGGCCGAGACCTCCGGTGTCGTGACGAAGACACCCCAGTGCGCCACATGCGTCAAGTCGGTCACGATGACGTGAACATGCCGGTAGATGCCCGATCCGCTGTACCAGCGGCTGTTCGGCTCCGCCGAGTTGTCGACTCGCACGGCCAGCACGTTTGTGCCAGAGAGCTTGAGATCGGGCGTGAGATCAAAGGTGAAGGAGGTGTAGCCGTAGGGATGTGTTCCCAGCTTATGGCCGTTCAGGTACACCGTGGCATCGCGGTAGACACCGTCGAACTGAACTGTCACGCGTTTGCCGCTCCATTCGCGAGGCGCGGTGAAGGTCTTGCGATACCAGCCGATGCCGTTGGGAAAGAAGCCGCCGCCTGTACCGCTGGGGTTGTCCTTGTTTGGCCTGCTCTCGATGCTCCAGTCATGGGGCAGATCGACGGTGCGCCAGGACGAATCGGCAAAGGAGGGGTTCTCTGCGCCGGCGGCATCGCCGAGCTGGAACTTCCAGCCTGCATCGGCAGCGAGATCCTGACGCGGTGTCTTTGAAGTTACAGCGGCTGCCGCGGGAACGAGGACAGCAAGTATGGCGGCGAGACCGATCTGGCGGCAGGACAGGCGATTCATGATGACCTCTTTCTGGCGGTGCGTTTCCGTGTATTCGAGGACTTTATGGTTGAGGCTTCCGGGGCCCGTAGACCGAGCAGGAGAATACGCAGGGTCTCGCGAAACAGTCGATCGACCGGTTGCCCGTACTCGACCTCGACTTTTCTGCCGAGCGAAGCCAGTCTGCGCTGCGCTCCGATGACTGCGTTCATCACCGCGTGCATCGTCAGCTCCGGATCGAGGTCGGCGCGCAGGGAGCCGTCGGCGATCCCGCTACGAATGAGATCCGTGAAGAACCGGAATGGCTGGGGATCGATCTGCGACTCAAGAGTGAGCAGCCGTTCCACCGGCCAGTCATGCGCATATCTGGCATCGAACTCCGCCAGAAAGCGAACCGCTGCCTGGTTGCCGGAGAGCTCGTCGGCCATGAACTCCAGAAACGCAGTGATGACGGCGAGTGCATTGGGCGCGCCTTCGATGCGCTGCTTTACCCGCGTAGCCGTCGCTGCCAGCAATTCGCTGATGAGCTCCCAAGCGATGTCGTCCTTGCTGGAGAAGTACTGATACATGGTCGAAGGCTGCAGACCGCTGGACAGTGTGATCTCGGCCATGGTGACCCGTTCGATGCCTTGCTCAATAAACAGGGACTGTGCCGCATCCAGAATCCGGCGGCGCTGACGCTCGCGATGAGCGTGGTAGGTGCGGGCTTTTGCCTTCTTCTGCATCGTCTGTCGAATACCTTAAATTCGAAATGGTATTTCGAATTTGAGGTAGGGATACGAATTTATAAGAGAAGGATAAAAAGAGGCAAGCAGAACTTTCCAGTCGGTGTTTGTTGTAGGAGCGTTCGCAGTTCCCATTGGCATGCCCCGCATGGCACGGGTTTGCGGACTTTATGGCGAAGTACGTTGCTCCGCATCTATAAAATTTGCGCTGCTGACAGGATGGTGTCAGCAGGATGGCGGTAGGCTCATCTTCGTTGTGTAAAAGGAGAATGAGCCGATGACGACAAAGAGTCTGTTGCTGGAAGCATTGAAGCGCGAAGAGGCTTCAACGCGCAAGACATTGGAGCGCGTGCCTGAGGGGAAGAATGACTGGGCTCCGCATGAGAAGTCGATGAAGCTGGGGTACCTGGCGTCACTGGTGGCGTCGATGCCGGGGTGGATCGACATGATGGTTAATCAGCCTGGGATTGATTACGCACCAGTCGATCCGGCACAGAGGCCGAAGCCGTTCGTGTGGACGAAGAACGCGGAGCTGGTGACGCTTTTCGACGAGAGCATGAAGAAGGCCGTGGCGGCGCTCGAAGGGACGACGGACGAGCACTTAATGACGAACTGGCAGCTGAAGGCGCACGGCCAGTTGATTACCGAGGAGCCCCGCTACATCAATATTTTGAGTGGCATGTTGATGCACTGGGCGCATCATCGTGGCCAACTGACGGTGTATCTGCGGCTGAATGAAGCGGCGGTGCCGGCGATCTATGGGCCTTCGGCGGATGAAAGGTTTTAGCGGCATCGACGCAGGTTGCGGAGATGGTGAGGGCGCGTAGGAAATTGACTGCTCCTCGACTACTGAATCTGGACGCCGGCCGATGGGGGCTTGAGCGTGCTCGGGCAACTGCTCGTGCTATTGAGGCGGACCGTCGTGCGTTGCGGTTGCTTGTAGGCGCAATGTTCGGCGAGGTGGAACTACGGAAGCGGGCGGCTGACGTTGCGCGCCGCGTTACGGAGAACGACGCCAAAGCGCTATGGCCGTTTGCCGATGAGCTTGCCGGGCTGCTGGCTGAAGTGCCGATGGAGGAATCTAGGACGCGATGGCATCTGGGTCTCGTCGTGGCACGCACGGCGCATACGCGCGAGCAGAGGCTCCGTGCGGCGAGGCTGATGGAACTGCTTTTCGAGGAGGAGAGCAATGTGACGCGCTGCTCGGCCGTAGAGGGGATTGGATTGCTGGCGGATGAAGAACGGTCGCTGCGCGCGATTGCTGAGGAGATGATTGAACGAGCTCTGCGTGAAGGTACGCCCGCGATGAAAGCGCGCGCCAGGCATGCGAAGCGCCGACTGGAGAAGGCGGGGTGGAGGGAGCATGGGCCTTCAGGCCCGTGAAACGACCGGTTCCATGGAAGGGCTTTAGAGCATTTTTCCCTGTAGGTGTAACCCAGAGCATCCACATCTATGGGCGTTTTCCGCAATGAAAACGCCGCTGCACTCCTTTTCCGGGATACCCAACAACAGGGAAAATGCTCTAGGTGTAGAGTAGGCTTCCGCATCTATGGATGTTTTTCCGCAACCAAAACGCCGCTTCACACTCCTTCCGGAATACCCATCCAAAACCTATTCGAGGACCAAACCTATTCGAGCTGCCGCTCGAACACATCCCACCCATGGCTTCGCCATGGATGGGCACCCAGGATGGTGACTCGCACTTAGATCTTGATGAAGATCCGCTTCCGGTAGAGCGCCAGCATGGGCAGATAGCAGACGCCGACAAACAGAAGGGCATAAGCCAGCGCGGCGATATAGAGGTTCGGGAAGACCAGAGTCAGCGGATGGAAGAGCCACTGTTGGACGGTCCGGTGGCTGGGCAGGCGGATGGCATCCAGGGTGCCGGCGAAGAACTCGGAGAAGGCGTACACCGCCAGGGAGTTGGTGCCGAAGACCAATGCCGGTTCGATGAAGCGCTTTTTCCCCGGGCGAAGGTCGATGATCCGGAAGAAAAGCCACAGGACCAGCAGGCTGAGACCGGCGTTGAAGAGCACGAACGAGCTGGTCCAAAGTCGCTTGTTCAGCGGGAACCAGATGCTCCACAGGCCGCTCAGTGTCAGAAGGGAGACAGAGGCGGTCAGCAGGCCGCGCGCCGTGGCGGAGGTAACTCCGTGGCGGGTGATCCAGATGCCGGTCAGAACTCCGAGCAGGGCGGTGGCGAGCGAGGGAACGGAGCTGAGCAGGCCCTCCGGGTCATAGAAGCCTATGCGGTAAAGATGGCTGGCCGGCAATAGGTGGCGATCCAGCCATGCCGGGAAGTTGCCGACCGGATCGAGGAACGGCACATCGACGCCCGGCATGCCGAAGCCGGGTACGGGAACCCAGCGCAGCAGGATCCAATATCCGAGCAGGATCGAGACGGTCACGACGACCAGCGTCCTTGGTTTCGCCTTGAGGTAGAGGAGGGTGGCAACGAAGAAGCAGATGGCGATCCGTTGCAGCACACCGAAGACCCGGAAGGTGTGCCAGGTGTAGTGGGGGAAGGAGCTTACGGCCAGCCCGATGGCAAACAGGACCAGCGTACGCTTCGCAGCCTGCAGGATGATGGTCGATGACGGGACGCCCTTTCGCAGTTTGCCGCGGAGGGAGAAGACGATGGAGATGCCCACCATGAACAAAAAGCAGGGAAAGACGACGTCGGCCAGGGTGCAGCCGTTCCAGGCGGCATGGGAGAGGAAGGGGAAGGTATGAGCTCCGTCACCGCTGGTGTTCACCATGATCATCAGGGCGATAGTGAGTCCGCGCAGGACATCGAGGGAGGTGAGCCGGGGGGAGGAGGAGGGCGCCTGGCCTTCGTTGCTGACTTCGGGACGGGGTATCGAGGAGGAAAGCGTCATCCGTAACTCTTCCGACAGGGTTCTGTAACGGACCATGCCGTGCAATGTACACAAAGCGTCGCCAGCATCCGTCAATCTCGTTACAATGTATCTGTCGCCTCCTGCCTTTGGCCAAACGCTTTCACGGATGTCCGCTGATTTCACAGTGAATTGCGAGTGAAGAAGGCATTGAGGGGAGTAGGTATGTCTACCGCGAAGCCTGTTGCCGACCCTCCATCGATAGAACAGCAGCGGCTTCTTGTCTCCCGTATCCTCTCTTCGGCGCTCTTTCGCAAGTCGCGCAAGCTCGCGACCTTCCTCCAGTTCATCTGCGAGCAGCAGCAGATGGGTAAGGCTGACTCGATCAACGAGCAGCGTATCGGTACGGAGGTCTTCGGCCGGAACGAGGGCTACCACATGGGAGAGGACTCCATCGTCCGCTCCCAGGCACGCTTCCTGCGGATTCGCCTGCAGGAGTACTTCGCGACTGAGGGTAAGGACGA
Source organism: Terriglobus albidus (assembly GCF_025685425.1). Taxonomy (GTDB): domain Bacteria; phylum Acidobacteriota; class Terriglobia; order Terriglobales; family Acidobacteriaceae; genus Terriglobus; species Terriglobus albidus. The sequence continues at coordinate 8,558 of NZ_JAGTAS010000051.1, read as the reverse complement.
GCCCATCATCCTGACGATTCCCAAGGGAAGCTATGTGCCCGAGTTTCACTATCGGGAGCTTGCCCCAGGAGCGGTACAGGAGACGGTTAGCATTTCAGTCCCCCTGGTTCCTTCTTCGACCGACCATCCCCCGTCACCCGTCGGCAATGGGGATTCGGCGGACGTTCCCTCGAAGAAATCGCATTTCTGGGTGTATGTCGCGGCGAGTGTCGGCGTAGTCGTGTGTCTGGCACTGGGCATCGGCTGGTGGCTACGGGGAGAGGAGCATCGGCACACCGGAGTTCCGGTGGAGGTACGCTTCTGGGCCAGCATCTTCGATTCGAACCGGACGACCATTCTTGTTCCGGCCGATAGCAGCCTGGTGCTCATGGATGAGCTTATCGGCAACGAGATTACGTTGTCGGACTACATGAACCGGAAGTACCGCAGCACAGTTCCCCCGCCGGAAACGAGCCGGATCTGGAACCAGTTGCTGACGAGTCAATATACGAACGTGGTGGACCTGAGGTTGGTCTCTGCCCTGGAGCGTCTGCCAGAGGTTGACCACAGCAAGACGCAGGTTCGTTTTGCGCGGGATGTCAGCGTAAGCGAGCTAAAACAGAACAACGTCGTCTTAATTGGCAGTACACGTGCGAACCCATGGGTCGATCTCTTCTCCTCCGCCGGGCGCTTCCGTGTGGGCTACGATTCGAAAACCCATACCAACCTGGTGGAGAACCGCAATCCCGGAAAGGGTGAGCAGGCACGTTACGATGAGGCCGCCGACAGCGCCGACCACCTGGCCTATGGCGTGATCTCCTACCTTCCGAGCCTGGATGGGGAAAGCTCTTCGCTTCTGATTGGTGGAACCAGCAAGGCCGGGACAGAAACAGCCGCGGAGTTTCTTCTGAGTCCCCGGTTTATTACCTTCCTTCACACGCTGGATAAGGGTGGAGCGTTGCCTCACTTTGAGATCCTGCTTTCGGCGCAGAATCTGAACGGTAATTCCTATCAGCGCAGTGTCGTCTGCTATCACGTTCTGTAGAAAAGCGAGTGTCCTGTCTCTAAAGGTTCGCGGCATGAATCGTGAAGAGTTTTTGCCGCCGCCGAAACTCAGCTCCTTCGCCGCGTTCAGCGATGACTACATCGATGACGAGACCTTCTGAGAGTGGACAAAACTTGGTCGCTCCGGTCTGTTCGCGCTACGCGCGAATGTCGTGCTTAAGGAGACGGCTTTCAGTCGTCCCGTAGCAGGGGCTGAAAGGGGTGGCTTCAGCCGCTGAGGTCAGATTCATCCACTTGAAGCTTCCTTCTTGTCACTCCCAGCGTAAGCGGAATCTGTTTCGACCAAATACATAGCCTCCTCAGGGGCTGAAGCCGCGATCTTTCGTCAGCGAGGTATGGGACGGCTGGAAGCCGCCCCTTTAAGCAAGACGATTCGCACCTTCGGTCCGAATCGTTGCGCTGCGCGCAGGAGATTTAGAGGCGGGAGAAATACAAAGAAGCTTCAAGCCTGCTTTTTCAGCTCTCCGATGAAAACGGTGCTTTCCTGAACTTCACGTGGAACGTAAGCACTTTAAATTGACTGGCTTGCGGTGGTATTCACGGTGAAACCGGGCTATCACAGTTAAATACTTTGCCAATCATTTTTGCACCTTCGATACTCCCGACACTCGTCTGCTGTAGTTTGCGGCAGACATGGAGGCCGTAATAAATGAACGAAAGAAAGATAAATCCAATTAAGCGGATTCTCGGACGCAAGGCACTCGCCCCGTTGAGTCTGTGTTTTGTGTTGAGTCTGGCATTTCTGAGTGGAGAGCGTTTGCTTGCGCAAGGTATTACCGGAACGATCGCCGGAAACGTAACAGACGCTACCGGAGCCACCATCACCCAGGCAACCGTAACCATTACGCAGACAGAGACCAACACTGTCCGCAAAGTTACCACCTCTGATACTGGAAGCTTCACCGTCACCCAGCTTCCTCCGGGGCATTACACCGTTCAGGTGGACCACGCGGGATTCCAGACCTTCCGTCAGGTAGGAATCACGCTGGTGATCGACCAGACGATTCAGCTCAATCCTGTTCTTCCCAACGGTGAGGTCACGCAGACGGTCGAGGTGACCGGCGCCGGCAACACCATCCAGACGCAGGACTCTTCGATCGGAACTGTGGTGGAGAGCCAGGCGATTCAGAACACGCCGCTCAATGGCCGCCTTGGCCTGATGGGCCTGATCTCGCTTGCGCCTGGTATTCAGGGTGTGGGAGCGCAGGATCAGCTTGCGACCCGAGGTATTACCTTTGCAGCCGGCACCGGCTCTCGTAGCTCCTACGGTGGACTCACCTCCACTCTGGACGGCGTTACCAATCAGGAGGTGACGCTGCAGCGCGCCGAACCTGAGGTACCGTCGCTCGATGCCATCTCACAGTTCAAGGTGCTCTCCAATGGTGCGCCTGCCGAGTTCGGCCAGCCCGCTGCTCTGATTGTTGTTTCGGCCAGCGGAACCAACCAGTTCCATGGCGGCGCGCTCGAGTACAACCGTTCCAAGGGCATGGGCGCCAAGGCGTACTTCAGCGGAGCGAATCCGCGGCCGCCGTACCAGCGCAATGAGTTCGGCGCCAACCTCTCGGGCCCGATCCTGATTCCTCATGTTTATAACGGCCGCAACAAGAGCTTCTTCTTCGTGGCCTATGAGGGCTTTCGCCTGACGCAGTCGTACGCTGACAACACGCAGCAGCCGACGGCGCTGATGCGGCAGGGTATCTTCACGGAGTTCTCCGGCAACATCACGAACCCATCGACCGGAACGGCCTTTGCCAACAAGACCATTCCGACGGCGAATCAGAATGCTGTTTCTCTGAAGCTGCTGAGCCTTCTCTATCCGAATCCGACGACTTCCGGTACGGGCGTCAATACTTACGAGCAGGTGCAGACGACCTCTACCGCGAGCCGCGTTTCGGTTCGGCTCGATCATCAGCTCACCGCCAACGATCAGCTCCGCTTCACCTTCCTGCGCGCCTTCTACGGCCCCAGCCCGACGAACGGTACGACCAGCCTGCAGGGCGGTAACGCACAGGACGGCGAGCACAACATGAATATCATCCTGGGATGGACGCACGTGTTCTCTCCCAATCTGCTGCTCGATACTTATGGTTCGTTCTTCCATCTACCGATCTATCGCACGCCGCAGAACTATAAGACCGACTTCTCCAGCATTATTCCTGGACTGGGAACCGGTCTGATTCAGGGTGCTCCGCAGATCACGATCACGAACATCGCGAATGTTGGGGAGTCCGGATCGAAGGACCTGGAGCAGGTTGGCCAGATCGGAACGTCGCTGACCAAGATCGCGGGAAATCACACCATTAAGACCGGTTTCTCGTATCTGTATGACAACCACTGGAACATCTCCGCGACCAGTCCGCAGCGCGGCTCGTTCCGTTTCACGGGCCAGTACTCCGGCAACGCCTTTGCGGACTTCCTGCTGGGCTATCCGGTAACGGCAGTCAAGCCGGTGCCGAACGACTATGTGAAGCGCGATATCTCCGCCCAGTACGCGGCTTATATCCAGGACGACTGGAAGATCCTGCGCAACCTCACTATCAATGCCGGCCTGCGTTATGACCTGCAGTTGTTCAGCGACAACCTCTATCGCAACACCGCTCTTTATATTCCTAACCTGAAGCAGGTGGTGGTCTTCGGCAATTCGTATCCGTCGGCGGCGATTCCCAGCTTCCTGAGCTCTATTCCGATCACGCTATCGAGCACCGCCAATCTGCCCAACAATGTCTTCAGCTATCTAGGGCAGAACAAGAAGAACTTCGCTCCGCGTCTTGGTTTTGCGTATGAGGTAAAGCCGAACACGGTACTGCGCGGCGCCTTCGGTATCTACTACAACCTGCTGCCGGCTTCCTATGTCACCACGGCGCCGTTCGCTAACCTGCCATTCTCGGGCTCGCAGACCTTCAACAACTCTTCGGGTTCCACGCCGTCGTTCTCAATGTCGAATGCGTTCTCCGGAACCGGAAGCTTTGCGGCCAATCCCTCGGTACTGGCGCAGGCCTCAACGACGACGCCTTACACCGAGCAATACAACCTCGCGCTGGAGCATCAGTTCGCCGGCAACTGGACGGTCCGCGTTGGCTACGCGGGGCAGCACAACCTGAAGCAGAACAACTATGGCGGATCGGGTAACTACGCTCCGAATATTAACCTTCCGTCGAAGCCGGTGTTGATCAAGAACGGTTCGGTGACGGCGCAGAGCCTGAACCTGGTACAGCCGTTCTCGACCATCAGCTTGAACATGGCTCCTATCTTCCACAGCACGATGAACGCGCTGCAGGTCGGCGCTCATCGTCAGTATCACAACGGCGTCTCCTTCGGCGCTGAGTATCAGTGGACGCGCGTGATCGGTACGGAGAATCTGCAGAATCCATCCGGTGCGACGCCGAACGACTCCTACGGCAACGTCGGCGGTATTACGCCGCAGGCGCTGACGGTCAACTACTCCTACCTGCTGCCGTTCGGCAAAGGGAAGGCGTTCCTGGGAACGGCCGGCAATGTCGTGGATAAGATCGTGAGCGGATGGCAGGTCTCCGGCATCTCGGTCTTCCAGACGGGCCAGCCCTTCTCGGTCACCTATACGGCTCCGGGCTCCTACACCGATGGCAACGGCAACAAGTGGACGAATCTGGTCAGCGGCCGTGCCAGCCGGGTTGCAGGCGCCTCTCTGTATCCCACAACGAAAAACAAAACACAGTGGTTCAATCCAGCGGCCTTTACTGCACCGACGGATGCAAACGGCATTCCCGGTGGAGCTTACGGTAACTCCGGCTATAACATGCTGCGGGGACCCCGGTATCAGAACTGGGATATCAATCTGCAGAAGAACATCGTCTTCAAGGAGCGGTATCGCGTGCAATTGCGTGCCGATTCTTTCAATGTCTTCAACCATCCCAACTTTGGAACTCCCAACGCGAACATCAGCAACACGTCCACGATTGGGTCCATTACATCCACGAGCAGCACGCCCACGTACCAACAGCGTACGGTGGAGTTCGCGGCTAAATTCAACTTCTAAAAAACAAATTAGAGGTTGAGTTCTTACCGGGCGGTGTTCTCTTATGAGGACATCGCCCGTACGAATGCATGGAGGTGTTTGTGGTGCGCAAGCTTATCGCAGTGATGGCGCTTTGTGGAGCAACGTCGTTTCTCTATGGGCAGGACCAACCACCACATGCCCGGCATGTCTCTCCCGTTTCTCTCAATCGAAATACCGGTGAGCTCTTCCAGGAGTCGATGCATTGGAATGAGTACTTCTATGACCCGGCAGTCTCTCTCGTTAAGAGTCCGTCCGGAGGTGCTACGCACGGAACTCAGGGCGAGGGCCGCAGATACATGGTTCGCGAGTCGAGCTGGTACGCCTTAGGTCTGCTCTTTCGTGACCAGCCCGGCGACCGCGAACGCGCCGCAAAGATCCTGGATGCCGTGCTGAAGCAGCAGTACACCGATCCGAATGTCCCCTGGTACGGGACTTATAAGCGAACTCCCGCGGAGCCGATGCCGCCCAGCAAGAGCGAGCTGTGGCGTGACTATGACCCGAACTGGCGTGTCTTTATCGGGACGACCTTTGCGATGATCCTGATTGAGTATCCGGATCGTATCCCCGCTGAGTTGCGGCAACGGATGTATAAAGCGATCGATCTGGCCATCGACGGCGAGATGCGTGAGGGGCGGCTAATTCCGGCGTATACCAATATCGCGCTGATGTATGGCTTCCTCTGGGATTTCGCAGCCATTCACGATCACAACGCGGCGTGGAAGAAGAAGTCAGTTGCCTGGAACGAAGCGGTGTATCGTCTGTTCGAGAAGTACGGAACCTTTCCGGAGTACAACTCACCGACCTACAGCGGTGTCGATATCTATGGCCTGGCGCTGTGGCGCGATTATGGCTCCTCAGCACATATGCGTGAGATGGGCGGGGCGATGGAAGCCAGTTTGTGGCGTGAGCTTGCCAACTACTATCAGCCTGACCTGAGAAACCTGAGCGGTCCCTTCGATCGCGCCTACGGCATGGATATGACGCATTACGTCAGCGTAGTGGGTGTGTGGATGAGGACTGTTCTCGATGCCGCTACCGCTCCCCTGCCGCCGATCTCCGCGACGACCGATCACCTGGCGGATATCTGGTTTGCTTCGCATATCGCCATTCTGGGAACGGCGATCCCATCGGATGCGCTGGCAAAGATGCAGCATTTCGCTGGATCCCATGCCATTCGCCAGAACATCAGCGGGGAGCGGACCGCGACGGCGTGGATCGGTGATCGAGTGCTCGTCGGCGGAGAGCTGACCTCGAAGACGAAGGACGCTGGTGGGCCGAGTTCACAGTTCCATCCCGCGACGGTTCACTGGCGTACACCCGCCGGTGAGATTGGATGGGTGCAACTGGTGGCGTGCCCGCTGGTCGATGCCAGCGCCGACGAGAACGGCCTGGATATCGACACGAAAGGCGCCATTCGTCTGCGGGTTCATGTGGCCGGTCTGAAGAAGGGGCAGCTCAAAAATCAGCTCAAGGATCAGCTCAAGGCCGAGGCTTGGAAACTGCCGGGTTTACAAGTAGGTATCGTGACGGATGCTTCCGGGTTTAGTATCGACGACGGAGCAGATTCGGTGGATCTGGTCTATTCCGGTTTGAGCCACCTGAGACTCAATATCAAGCCAGTGGAATGATGCCGAAAGCAGAGCCCGTACCGGCATCGTCGCCGGTCTTCCTGTGCCGTTGACTGTGCAGGAGTTCTGTACAGATTGTTGGAAGGAACCAAACGAATGCCCTTGATGCGAACCGCGAAAGCCATCCTTACCGATATTCATTTCCTGATCCCGTTGATCGTTCTTTGCCTTGGGATCATTCTGCTGATTCAACTTCACTAATTGAGAAAAGTATTATGCCGATGGCATCTCTCGACAAACCACATGCTCTGGAAGAAGCCAGCCGTCTGCATTGGGCTGGTGTGATCTGCGGTCTTAGTGCCGGCGTCTGGCTGGGCGCGGCGGAGGCTCCGACGAAACTCGTCAACGCCGGACTGTCACCGTTTGCGGTGTCGCTCTGCATGGTCTCGGGCGTCTTTGCCGCGCGATGGACCGTTCCCACGCTGCTGAAAGGCACAAGCCAGGTCACCAAGGACCTGATGCGGAAGAAGTACCTGATCCTCTGGGCGCTGCTCGCCGGCATGCTGTGGGCTGTTGCCAACACGCTGACGGTCTTTGCCATCCGCGATGTGGGACTGACGATCGCCTTTCCTCTCTGGAATACGAACTCACTGATCGGTCTCCTTTGGGGACGCCTGCTCTTTGGAGAGCTGAATAACGCCAGCCGGTCGAACATTCTTAAGGTGGTGGTGGGCACCATCGCTATCGTCTCGGCGGCGACGCTGCTTGGCTTCAGCACCATGCATGGCGATAACGGGCACGGCCATCGCGCTGTGCAGGGTATCCTGGCGGCGCTCGGAGCCAGCCTGCTGTGGGGAACGATGTATATCCCTTACCGCAAGGCATACATCAGCGGCATGAATCCGCTGTCATTCGTCACGGCGTTTACCTTCGGTGAGCTGGGCACAGTCTTTGCGCTGGTATGGTACTTCGATGGCGGAGCGCAGGCGCCGATCTTCCATAAGGAAGGCTTGAGCCACCTGCTCTTTTGGCTCTTCCTCGGCGGCTTCGTCTGGGTGATCGGCGATATCTTCCAGCAGTTCGCGACCAAGTATCTGGGCATTGGCCGCGGCATTCCCCTCTCCAACACGAACCAGTTGTGGGGCCTGGCCTGGGGAGCATTGGTCTTTGGCGAGTTGGCGAACGCCACCTCCGGCCAGCGGGTGATGGTCATTACCGGGTCGTTGATCATGATCGGCGGAGCCATTGCGATCAGCAGCGCGGTCGCGACGCAGCGCGAGCATATCTCGATGAACGATGCCCTGCAACGCGAGTGCGACCGCTACAATCTCGACATCTCTGAGGTGCTGCGAGATTATGCCACTCCGGAGATTGATCGCACGACGCCGCGAAAGTGGTGGGACTACGCGATCATCGCTGCTGCGGTGAGTGTCTTCATTTATCTCGGATGGAAGGCCAGAGTGCCGCAGCTTGCAATGAACCTGGAGTGGACCGGGATCTTGGTATGTCTGCTGATCGCATCCGCAGTCGCGGGCCTGGTTGCACTGCGTAGGTTGTCGAAGACGTGAAGGAAACGGGTCCCTAGTGAATGTTCGCTGGGGACCCGAAGTTTCCGCCTTGGCGATCGACCCCGTTTCGCACCGCAGGTGCGAATGCTTTGTTTAAGGGCACGGCTTCAGCCGTGCCGAAGAAGGCCTCGTGACGAGAGCGGCTTCAGCCGCTGAGGTCACATCAAAGTTCAATATTCTCCCGCATTTTTCTTTTGTCATTTCGTAGCGAAGCGGAGAAATCTGATTGGAATCAAAATCTAAGTGCAACATCTCTAAGTTTGGGGGTGTTGGATGGGTTGCAGCTACAGTCAGCTGGATGATTTTGAACGAGTAACGATTCAGATCCAGTTGCAGCTTGGG
>NZ_JAGTAS010000052.1 GCF_025685425.1 Terriglobus albidus | reverse complement strand
CGCTCAGCCTGGCCAACATCGTGGACACCTTCGGACAGCCCTTCCTCTATATGCCGATGGTCAGCAAGGGAACTGGTATCTCCAACGGAGTAGAGGCCGAATTCAACTCGAGCTTCAGCCGCAAGTTATTCGTTCGCGCCAACGTGGGCCTGGGACGTTCGTTCGCGACTGCTCTCGATGGCATCTCGCGCCGCACCAACTATGACATGCCTCTGCGGACGAACCTGATCACTGGCGTCCGGATTGGTAAGAAGCAGATCTTCACAACTCGCTACTCCTCGCATACGGGAACGCCGTACACCCCGTACCTGGTGCAACAGTCGCAGCTTCAGCAGCGGCCGATCTATGACGTCACCAGCGTCAATACTGCACGTGGCACGGACTATCAACGCGTCGATGTCCACTATGAAGTGAATCTCCAGAAAGAGGGCCGCGGTATGAAGCTGTACGGCGGACTCGATAACGCCCTCAACAACCGGAATTACTACCAATACGTCATGATTCCGCACTGCCAGGGTTGCACACCCTACGAGCTGACCCAGATGAACCGCTATCCCGAGTTTGGGCTCACCTGGGCCTTCTAAAACATCCCGACGTTGCTAGTGGCCCGCCTCCGAGATCATCCGGAGGCGGGTCATGGGCTTTGGAGCATTTTCCCTGTAGGTGTAGCCCAGGGCATCCGCATCTATGGGCGTTTTCCGCAATGAAAACGCCGCTGCACTCCTCTTCCGGGATACCCCGCAACAGGAAAAATGCTCTAAGTCCAGATTTTTTTCGATGTGAACACATACCGGGCATGAACTGAACCAGCGTGAGGTGACGGACATCGATGGTTCGAGGGAGAATGGAGTCGCTCCAAAATTCCCCTCGGAGGATTCCGGAATGAAGCCACGTTCCTCGCTCGTTCTCGTGTCGGCCATGGTTATTAGCTCTGGCGCTATCGCCCAGCAGATTCGTACCGGCCAGCAGGCCTGGGCAGGCTATGCCGATGAGAAACCCGGCCAGCGCTGGAAGATCACGGTGGCCGATCTGCCGGAGCCGAATGAGGCCGAGGCGGTGGGGAATGGCCCGCATGTCATCGACCGTCCGCAGAATGCCTGGCCCCAGGCGCCGGCGGGATACAAGGTGGAGATCTACGCCCAGGGATTTGAGATTCCCCGCCTGATGCGTACGGCTCCCAATGGAGATGTGTTTCTCGCGGATACAGGCGCCGGCACCATCAAGGTGATGCGAGGTGTCGGGGCTGATGGCAAAGCCGCCACGGTAGAGACCTTTGCCAGCGGGCTCGATCGGCCCTTCGGAATTGCCTTCTATCCGCTGGGGCCGAATCCTCAGTATGTCTACGTGGTCACGACGAAGTCACTCTATCGCTATGCGTATAAGAATGGCGATCTAAAGGCTGCAACTCAGGGCGAGCAGTTGATCGAGAAGCTCTATCCGATGGCGCCTGGCAGCGGGCATTCGACGCGTGATGTGGTCTTTTCGAAGGACGGAAAGCGGATGTTCATCTCCGTGGGCTCGGCCTCGAATGTGGCTGATATGGATACGCATCCTGAGGAAGAGCATCGTGCCGATGTATTGGAGTTCACGCCCGAAGGTAAGTTCGTGAAGGTGTATGCCGCAGGCATTCGCAACTGCGTGGGCGAGGCCATCAATCCGACGACGGGCGAGCTGTGGTGCTCGACCAATGAGCGCGACAACCTCGGCAATAACCTGGTGCCGGACTACATCACCAGCGTGAAGGAAGGCGGCTTCTATGGCTGGCCCTGGTTTTACATGGGCGGTCATCAGGATCCCCGCCACAAAGGGAAGCATCCGGAGCTGAAGGCGAAGGTCATTACGCCGGATGTGCTGGTGCAGCCACATATGGCTTCACTGCAGATGATGTTTTATCCCGGCGGACAGTTCCCAGGCATGACCGGCGACATCTTTGCCGCGGAACATGGAAGCTGGAACCGCAAGGTCCGTGCGGGATATGAGGTGATTCATGTACCGATGAAGAACGGCAAGCCCACCAGCGGCGAGTACGAGGATTTCCTGACCGGCTTTGTTACGCCCGAAGGCCAGGTCTGGGGACGTCCGGTGGGTGTCACCACGGCTAAGGATGGTTCGCTTCTCGTAAGCGACGACGGCTCACGTACCATTTGGCGGGTCAGCTACACAGGGAAGAAGTAGGCGCCTCGGTCGGGATGGAGAAAAGCTCGCTCAAAATCTCTTGGGGAAAAGTGTCTGTACTGGTGTTGCTGATGTTGGCTGCCATATATGCCAGCCAACATCCACACTCATTGATTTACTATTTGGTCAAATTTCTCATTCTTCCCGTCCCCTAGGCTCGAACGGTCCCCTGGCGTTTTCCTTCATTCTGCTGGCAAGCAGAGACAAGCAACTGGTACGTTTCTGGTATGCACGCTTCTCAACTGACCCTCTACATTGGCGCGGTCTTTATTCTGGCGATCGCGCCCGGGCCGGATAACATTCAGGTTCTTGTCCGCGGCATCTCGCAGGGGCGTATGGCCGGCTTTGTCGCTGCCTGCGGATTCGCCTTCGGTGTCATCTTCCATACGACGATCGCCGCGATTGGTCTTGCCGCGGTATTGCGAGCCTCACCGGTTGCGTTTGAGATGATTAAGTACGCCGGTGCGGCCTATCTGTTCTGGATCGGCATCAAGAGCTGGCGCAGCGGCTCGCTCTCAGTCGCGGGGAATGCACCGAAGAAGTCGCTGTGGCTGGTCTTCCGTCAGTGCGTGATCGGCAACATGCTGAATCCCAAGGTAACGCTCTTCTTCCTCGTCTTTTTACCGCAGTTCGTGCAGAAGAATGGACCGTCGCCGGCGATCCAGATGATGATTCTCGGCGGCATCTTCATGATGATGGCCTTCCTCGTATTCAGCACAATCGGCATCTTTGCCGGGACGGTAGGCGCGTGGCTCAAACGGAACCCCAAGGCTGGCGTGTGGCTTGATCGACTGGCCGGGACTACATTCATTGGTGTGGGATTAAAGGTCGCATTCGGCGATTAACAATCGCTGAGAGATAGTTGCATCTCTTTCGCTTTTATCGTGATCTAACCTCTCGCACCTACAACAGGTATTACAAGGAGAGATGCCATGGCAGAGACGAAGAAGGTTGCGCTCATCACCGGAGCCAACAAAGGGATTGGCTTTGAGACCGCGAAACAACTCGGCGAGCAGGGAATCACAGTCGTGGTGGCCGCCCGCGACCAGCAGAAGGCCGAAGGCGCCGCGCAGAAGCTGAAGGCCGCCGGTATCGATGCCTATCCCGTTGTTCTGGAGATCACACGATCTTCCGACTTCCCGAAGGTGTACGACTTCCTCGACAAGACCTTCGGCAAACTCGACATCCTGATCAACAACGCCGGTGTCAGTGAGGGTGGCGACGATTGGGCGGCGAATACTGCTGCGACCGTGACACAGAAGCAGTTGCGCGACGTCTTCGATACCAACTTCTTTGGCCTGATTGAGCTCACGCAGACACTGCTGCCGCTCGTCCGCAAGAGCCCGGCGGGACGCATCGTGAACCTCTCCAGCATTCTGGGTTCGCTTACACTGCATGCCGACCCGACCTCGCCGATCTACGGCAGCAAGATGGTCGCGTATAACGCTTCGAAGGCCGCGCTGAACTCCTACACCATTCACCTGGCGGCAGCGCTGAAGGATACGCCGATCAAGGTCAACGCAGCTCATCCCGGCTGGGTCAAGACCGATATGGGCACCAGCGCCGCTCCGATGGAGATTCCCGACGGTGCAAAGACCTCGGTACGTCTGGCGACGCTCCCTGCAGATGGACCGACAGGCGGCTACTTCCACATGGACCAGACGCTTCCCTGGTAGGGAAGAAGAGTTAAAAGTTGCAAGTTAAAAGTTAAAGCGTTAAGGCTGTGGTTGTTGGGGAGGAAGTGCCTCACCGGTTGCCACGGCCTTAACGCTTAACTTGCAACTTTTAACTTTTAACCTTTGCTTTACCCAGCTCCCACGCTTTCGCGTACTTCCAGCTCGCATAGGCTGCATGGTAGAGGTGGAGCATCAGTCCTTCGCGGCCGTCGAGGAAGCCGAGGCGGAACCAGAAGTTCCATTTCAACTGAAGCACCGGCCGGATGACTACATTCCAGACGAATGTGAGATATCCACCGCTGACCACGCCTTGTTGGGCAAGCATCTCCGCTCCCAGCCCGCTATAGCGGTTCATGTGTTCCACGAATCCGGCGATGGTGGGATAGGGATAGTGAATCAGTGCGCCTTCCAGTTCATCCGATTCGCCTTCAAAGCGGATCGTTTCGTGCACCAGGCGCGCAGCGAAGGTAGCTGCGCCGCGGCGAAAGAGCCGAAGCTTGCTGTCAGGGTAGAAGCCGCCGTGCCTGATCCAGCGCCCAAAGATGATATTTCTGCGCGGCAGATAGTAGGCATCGTGCGGAGGGTTAGAGGGCAGCAGAATACGCAACTGCTCGGCAAGCTCCGGGCTCACCAGCTCGTCGGCGTCGAGCGAGAGAATCCAGTCCCCGGTGCATTTGGCAATTGCCGAGTTCTTCTGTCCGGCATAGCCTTTCCAGGGTTCTTCATAGACCTTGGCGCCGAAGCTGCGGGCCAGCTCGACGGTTTTATCGGTAGATCCGGAATCTACCACAATGACCTCATCAGCGAACTGCAGCGAGGGCAGAGTTCGGCGGAGGTTCTCTTCTTCATTCAGGGTAATGATGGCGACAGAAAGCGTCATCGTACGCTCAGACTAACCGCGCCCGGGCGATCTGGGTAATAAAAAGTTAGAGCATTTTCCCTGGAGGTGTAGAGTAGGGCTTCCGCATCTATGGGCTTTTCCGCAATGAAAACGCCGCTGCTCGACTCTTCCGGGATACCCAGCAACAGGGAAAATGTTCTAGCCAAGCGTGATGGAATCGTCGCTGAGATGCTCGCGCAACAGGCGCTGCGTCAGCAGTTGCAGTGCTTCTCCGGTCTTCGGCAGCACGAACTGGCCATCGTGCCACTCCAGCTTGAAGGAAGTCGACAGAGCCGAGATCCAGATCTGGCGGACCGGCGTATTGGGTGTAAAAACAAATTTTGCGCTGCCGTCTTCAAAGAGGACATTCAGCACGCCATTCTTCTCTTCCACTTCGAAGCCGCCGTCTTCTTCGGCTTCGATCAACGCCTGCTTCAGGCTCTCGAGAGCGCTGTCGCTCTCCCTGCGAAATGCGGCTTCATCCAGCATGGTTTCAGTCTACCAATCCCGATGAACTACGAAGCCGCGCCAGGCATGGGCCGGGCGCGGCGAAAGGAACGGAGAGGTTCTGTTTAGAAAGGGATATCGTCGTCGGTGATGCCAGTACCGGCGAATTCATCCGCCGGAGCAGGCGAGCTGGAGCCGAAGCTCGCAGTGTTGCCGCGAGAGTAGTTGCCGCCGCCCTGGCCGCCCTGACCACCACCGCCGCCAAGCAGCGTGAGCTCATTTACCAGGATCTCGGTGCGGTACTTCTTCTGTCCGCTTTCCTTATCATCCCAGCTCCGTGTCTGGATCTTGCCTTCAACGAAAAGCTGCGTACCTTTCTTGACGTAGTCGCGAACGATCTCCGCGGTACGGCCGAAGCAGACGAGGTTGTGCCATTCGGTCTTATCGACCCAGTTGCCGGTCTGGTCTTTCGCGCGTTCGGCTGTGGCCAGGCCAAATGTTCCCACCATCGTTCCGCTCGGGGTCGAGCGGATCTCGGGATCCTTGCCCACATTGCCCAACAGAATCACTTTATTTACACCACGTGCCATATCGTTTCTCCACTTCCTTCTCTAGTCGGTTGCACCGAGGATACTAGGGCATGTCATCAAATTCCAGTCGTCAGCGTTGCGAGCGCAAATTTGTTCAGACGGGGAGGAAGCTGAAGGCTGTGGCGGCTCTAGGTATCGAACTATTCCCTCAAACCCTATTCCCTCAAATCCTTGAGCCACTTGGCCATCCCCAAAAGAAAGAGGAGGCAGCCCATCGGCAGACAGCACATGGCCACCATCAGGCCAAGCCAGCCCGAATTCGTATGAGGCCCCTGCCGTGTAAGCCCACCGAAGACAGTGGCGGTCAGCAGCGCGGATAGAAGTCCCACCAGCAGAATGCTGCCGCCATACTGCAACAGGGTTTTCGTGTCTTTCTTCATCTCTCGTATTCGTGCAACGTCCTTAGCGCCGGATCGCCGCCTGCATGAGGTAAACCACGACACCCGTGACCGAAACGTACATCCACAGAGGATAGGTGTACTTCGCCAGAGCACGATGCTGCGGGAAGCGTTCTGTCAGAGACAGGAAGAAGGTGATCAGCACAATTGGCAGCGCAATCACGCTGGTGAGAATGTGCGAAATCAGCAGTAAAAGGTAAGTCCACCAGACGCCACCGGTATGCGCGATCGGCAGTTTGGTTTCGCCATGCAATGCAAAATTACCCAGGTAGCTGACCAGGAAGAGTGTGGAAAAGAAGAAAGCCGCAAACATCATCGTGCGATGCTGCTTGACCTTCTTCGCCATAATGAAGCGCACCCCGATGAGGATGCAGATGGCGCTGAGCCCATTCAACAGGCCGTTCAGCGCAGGCAGGAAGGCGAGTTGCGTACCTGCCATGTCGACCGGCTGGTGGAAGTAGACCAGCCAGAAGATGAAGGCACTGGCAGCGGCGCTGACCGCAATAATCGTCCAGATCGCGCTCGGCGGCGTGTGGATTCTAGGAGCTCCGGCAGGAGTTGTCGCCATTAGAAGAAGATCCTTCCCTGGGCGTTCAGCATCATGGCTGCCAACAACAGCGGCAGGTAGATGACAGACGCTTTTAGCAGATCGCGGGCATAGGCTCGCGATTTCAGTGGGTCTGTTTCTTTCAGAATCCTGGCGAAGCGGACCGTGTACCACAGGTAGCCCAGGCTCAGGACGGTTGCGGCGATGGCATAGGGAATTCCGGTCACTCCCAGCCATGTCGTCCACAAGCTCACAGGAATCATGAGTACGGCGTAGAAAAGGCTCTGGGCCACGGTTGTCACCCCGTTGGGGGAGACGACGGGTGTCATCTTGATGCCGGCGCTGGCATAGTCTTCCCGATACATCCAGGCGATAGCCATGAAATGCGGGAACTGCCAGACAAAGAGCACAGCGAACAGGGCGACACCGGGCCACTCGATCATCCCGCGGGCAGCGGTCCATCCAATCAGCGGCGGCAGGGCGCCAGGGAACGCCCCAATAAAGGTTGCCAGCGTCGTCATTCGTTTCAGTGGCGTATAGATTCCAACGTAGCCGACAGCGGTGATCAGCGTGAGGGTGCCGGTCAGAAGATTGGTTTCGTGCGCCAGGAACATCGATCCCAAGAAGACGGCCGCAAAGCCCAGAAGCAGGCCATGCAGCAGACCGATACGGCCGGACGCCATGGGGCGGCGGGCGGTGCGTCGCATCTGGGCGTCGCTGCGTCGCTCCAGGGCCTCGTTCAGCGCCGCGGAACCGGCAGTGACGACGGCCATCCCACCCAGTGTTTTAAGCAGGCCCATATTGAACGGGCTGATGCCGCTGCGAAGCGAGCCCAGATAGAAGCCGGCGGCGCCGGTGATAACGACGAGCAGGGTGACACGGGCCTTGAACAGCTCCGCATAGTCCATCATCCACTCGCGAAGCCGTGAGGCTGCTGCGGAGCCCGTCAGATCATGAGTTGTAGCCGGGGATTGCACGCTCCTACTAGGATACCGCGCTGATTTCCGCTACAGGGGGTGAGGGCGGGCCTGCATGGAAAATCGGCTGCCGTAGCAGCCGATTTTCGGACAAAGTTGCGGCTCATCCGCGGCACATTGCCGCGAACCGCATCCACAGGTGGGTCTGTCCGAACGGAATCCGCGCCAGGTGCACCACGATAAGCGCCACCGCCGGAATCCAGGTAGCGCGATGGATTCTTTTCAGCGTGATGAGGTCATAAACCATGATGGCGGCCAGCAGGGCGAAGAGAACGAGCGATTGTTTCAGGCCGGTCAGGCTGGGCCAAACCGTGTATGGAAAGCGGCCTACGGCGGCATCCAGAATGGCGATGGTCGCGATCATGATCAGCCGTTTATGCGCCTGGGGCGTCCGGCGGGCTGCGTAGCTCCATCCGGCGAACCACGCGAAGAGTCCCGCTCCCGTGACCGGAACGATAAAGAAGGTCAACGGATCGAGACCCGAGCCGGGAGGAGAAAAGTTCCTTCGTAGCGCGTCC
The DNA here is from genome assembly GCF_025685425.1 of Terriglobus albidus. Lineage (GTDB taxonomy): Bacteria > Acidobacteriota > Terriglobia > Terriglobales > Acidobacteriaceae > Terriglobus > Terriglobus albidus. The sequence goes on along the minus strand of NZ_JAGTAS010000052.1, from coordinate 203,301 downwards.
AGAGCCGCGGCCATGGCGATGGCGACCCAGGCCGCGGCCAGTCCGAAGCCCCACAGACCTACGGTCATGTGCAGTTTTACCTTGCGGGCGGTGACCAGGCCAATCTGGACGATCAGCGTAATCAGCCACAACGTTGCCGCGATGGCATGGACGTGAATGGTTGGACTGGGAAGTTTGGCGTGGACCATGCCGGCGGCGTAGTAGGTCTTTGAGAATCCGAGCCAAACCAGCAGAAGCATCAAGCCGCACAGCATGGGAAAGAAGATGCGGTCGGGATTTACCGGCCTTTTTACAGCCACAGCGGTGGTTGCCATAGCATTCGTCCTTGTAGATTTTAGAATTTACCGAAACCTTCCGGCAGGCCAGATTTACCATAAGCCTTGATGCCGTCCGACGCTACAACTTTTCCATCGCAGAAGGATTTCGTCCGTCTGGCGAAATCGCACACCCTGGTCCCGGTCTACCGCACCGTAACTGCTGATCTTGAGACCCCTGTCTCCGCCTTTCTGCGCATCGCCGCCGAGGAGCCGGAGGCATTTCTACTGGAGTCCGTTGAAGGAGGAGAGCGCATTGGCCGCTACACCTTCATCGGGATTCAGCCGTATCGCCGCATGACCTCTCGCGGAAGCTCGATCACCGTCACGGAAGGGAAGCGGACCCGGAACTTCACCGGTGATATCTTCACGGAACTGAAAGCGGCACTGACGGCGCATAAACCAGCCAAGCTGCCAGGTTTGCCCCCATTTACCGCGGGCGCCGTGGGGTTTTTCAGCTATGACGTCGTTCGTCAGATCGAGCGCCTGCCGGAACTGGCCGCAGACGAACTGCGTGTGCCGGATGCCTGCCTGATGTTCTTCGATCAGGTACTGGCCTTCGACCATGTAAAGAAGGCGATCCACCTGATCGTGACGGCAGACGTGACCAAGGCCGCCCCGGCGGCGGCGTACAAACGTTCAGAGAGCCGGCTGAATGCGCTGGAAAAACGCCTGCATACATCACTGAAGCGGACGCGGAAGAGGAAGAACGAGGCGAAGCTCGAGATCAAGCCGCGGACCCGCAAGGCGCAGTTCCTCAAGGCTGTGGAAAAGACGAAGGAATATATCGCCGCCGGCGACATCTTCCAGTGCGTGCTATCGCAACGCTTCGACGTGACCCCGGGTGTGGATGCCTTTGAGGTCTATCGTTCGCTGCGCATCGTCAATCCCAGCCCGTACATGTACTTCTTGCGTTTCCCGATGGACGGTGTTCCGGCGCATATCGTCGGCTCATCGCCGGAGCTGCTGGTGCGCGTTCACGGATCGAAGGTGGAGTACCGTCCGATTGCAGGCACGCAGCCACGGGCGGAAGATCCGGCGGAGGATCTCGCGCTGGAGTTGCATATGCGTCAGGACCCAAAGGAGGTTGCTGAGCATGTCATGCTGGTCGACCTGGGCCGTAACGACGTAGGCCGCGTCTCCGAGTTCGGGTCGGTCAAGGTGACCGATCTGATGTTCGTCGAGCGTTATTCCCATGTCATGCATATGGTCAGCTCGATCGAAGGCACTCTCCGCGATGGTCTTAACCCGATGGATGCCTTCCGCGCATGCTTCCCCGCAGGCACCCTCTCAGGTGCGCCTAAGATCCGCGCCATGGAGGTGATTGAGGAGCTGGAGCCATCGCGGCGCGGTGTATACGGGGGTAGCGTGCTGTACGCGGATTTCTCCGGAAACCTCGACTCCTGCATCGCGATCCGCACACTGTTCATGCACGGCAAAGAAGGGCATATCCAGGCCGGCGCCGGCATCGTGGCCGACTCCGTGCCGGAAAAAGAATTTCAGGAGAGCGTGAACAAGGCGCGCGCGGTGGTCCGGGCGATTGAGCGGGCGAGAACACAGGTGTAGCAGCTTTAGCACGGCGATCTGAGACGCTCAGAGGTTTTCCGCCGCCTCTTGAGGCCGGTCACGGTGCGCCTCATCTTCCTCGTGTCGCCATAGCTCGGCCAGCCGGACAATCAAGCGCTGAAGGCGCGTTCTATACCAGCCTGGGGCAACGCCCCAGGTACGGAGATAGGAAACTGGTAAGAGGGCTGAAGGCCCGCTCTATAATTCCACAACCGTCACAAACGTAAGGTTCCTGAAGTCGTTGTATGCCTATCGAAACGATACGGTCGGATTGAGGGCTCTTAATATAGGACGGGCCTTCAGCCCTTAGACGTCTTTGGGAATCAAAACCTGGGGCGCTGCCCCAGGCTGGTATGGAACGCGCCTTCAGCGCTCAATACCGGTTCGAGCTTCGCTCGAATAGTTCACCCCACCGAGCCAAGTTCGCTGGTTCAAAAAACAGCAAAAGGGCGCAGCATTCGCTGCGCCCCTTTTGCGTATCTATTGAAATCTCGATCAGTTCGGTGAGTGACCGTTTGGTTTGCCGCCGCCCTCATCACCGTTCGTCGCAGCCAGCGCCGTCTGGATGTTGTTCCAGACATCTTCGGGAGGATCGATCTCGCTGCCGGGATCAAGCAGCATACGGGCCTGCTCTGCGATGTATTCCAGGTCACGGACCAGAGCAGCACAGGTCGGGCAGGTGTTCAGATGCATCGCGTAGACGGGATCGTCTGAAAGCCTGCCTCCCTTGGCATTCGCAAAGAGCTCTGGGAGCTGTTCCTGGAACTCCGCGCAATCGATCGTGCGGATTGGTGTGGAATCGGACACTAAGCAACCTCCTGCCGGGCAGCCATCTCATTCTGCTTAAGTAACTAGCGGAGCTTGAGGCGGGCCTTATGCAACTGGGATTTGGAATTGCCGGTAGAACACTCAAGCATGGCGGCAATCTCATTGTGCTCATAGCCTTCGATGTCATGCAACACAAAGACCAGACGATATCCCGGGGGAAGGGTGGCGATAGCGCGTTCGAGCGCGACGCGATCGACGGAGCCGGAGAGCTGGGGATCCGCGGTGCCGAAGTCCCGCTTTGGTGCATCTTCTTCACTGGGGTTGATGGTCTCTTCCAGTGAGACGAGCTGTAGCCCCTTTTTGCGCAGATGCATCAGCACCAGATTGACGGTCAGACGGTGCAGCCAGGTCGAAAATGCGCTCTCTCCACGGAAGCTATTGAGCTTGCGAAAGAGATGTAGAAACGCTTCCTGGGTCATATCTTCGGCTTCAGAGACATTGCCGAGCATGCGAAGACACAGCGTGTAAACGCGCCGCTTGTGAAGCCCATAAAGTTTGGCAAATGCGTCGGGGTCACCGTTTTTAGCCCTTTCCAGGGCATCTGCCTCGCCGGCGATGGGCGGATTACGCTTAAACATGCCTGGCGTCGCGTTGGTCTGTGTCATCGTCCTGCCTTGAAGTTGCATGGGGTTATGATGGCTTCTTGGAACCGGGTTGGGTGCGAAAAAGTCATGCGCCAGGAAACCAATAGTACAGCATGGGGATACGATTGGCTGAAAACAAACTGACGCCCTCGAGGTCTTTGTTTCTTAGAAGCCTCGATAGAAGTGTGAGTTGCCTGACGCCGATATCCGCCATTGGTGAAACGTATCAAAACATTGAGCAATAAAGCTCTACGAGCCGATATAACGGGCATAGAGAGTGCGGGCCTGGACTGGATCAGTTGTGCCCTGTATCAGGGCGCGGCCATCAGGAAAGACCGTGATCGTAAATGGCGGGCGTTCAAATCGCAGCAGTAGCTCGTTGGAACGGATTGTCCCATGGGGCGCCAGGCGAGCCGCGAGCTCGGCGAAATCGACAGGACGGTTGTGTTCGTGGATCTGGACGGAGTTCCGGCCACAGAGCGTGATGTGAGGACGAGCTTCGCCGGCCAGATGGACAAACTGCCGCTTACCGCAGACGTCGCACTCGGAATCCGGCCTGGCGGAAGAGATCTCGCTACGCTCATTGGTCCACAGATCGAAGGAGAGCAGGGTGCGGCGCATGGCATTGAGATCGCCGGTGAGATATTTCAGTGTCTCCGTCACTTGCAGCGACGCGGCAAAGTTGACGGCAGTATTCAGAATGCCGACAGTATCGCAGGTCTCGACCGTGCCTGAAGGCGGCTTGGGGAAGAGGCAGGCGAGACATGCCGTCTGCCCCGGAAGGATGTTCATGCTGGCGGCATAGGAGCCGATGGCGGCAGCATAGATCCAGGGAACCGTCTGCTCGATGGCATAGTCGTTGATCAGATAGCGCGTCTCGAAGTTATCGGTGGCATCCAGAACGATCTGTGCGCCATTGAGAAGTTCATGAATATTGCCGGGGACGAGGTCCGCAATATGGGCGCGGATGTCAATCTGTGAGTTAAAGGCCGTGATGCGCCGGCGGGCAGCCTCGGCCTTCGGTGTGGCATTGCGAGCATCCTCTTCTTCAAACAGGACCTGGCGCTGCAGGTTGGACTCTTCAACAAAGTCGCGGTCGATGAGGGTCAGTGTGCCCACTCCGGCGCGCGCCAGCAGGGCAGCGGCCGCTGCGCCGGTCGCGCCGCAACCAACGATGGCTACGTGCGCGGCGGCAATTTTCTGCTGTCCTGCCGCGCCGATGGGCGCAAAGAGGACCTGCCGGGAGTAGCGTTCGGCAATCGCCTCGGAAGTGGCTGAAATGACAGGCACGACAACCCTTAGTATAGGGAAAGTTCGCAGGTCTCTGTTGGTTGACGTCCGGAGTGGTCGTTGCATCCAACTGAGAACTGTGGGCGACCGTAGGCAGAGTCTCTGTACGGGTGCTGAAGAACCCTCGTACAGCCGCGTCGCAGGAAAGCTGGAAGGGAAGCAGGATAGACGTGTTTGGGATCAGGAGCAGACGGCCATTGCGATGGAAGCGCGGCGTGATCGCGTGCCTGCTGCTGGGGTGTGCGGTGAACCTGGCCCACTCCCAGGCGGCAGACCAGGCTTTTGTCTCTGCCGGGGGCTTCGATCAGGGCTTCGATCAGCAAACCACCAGGACACCGACGGCCACCAGCGGCATCTGGAATCTGCGCGGACTGAAGGTCGACAAGATCGAATTCGAAGGCGTAACCCTGGAACAGCAGCAGGGGTTGGTGGCGGAGCTTCCTGTTCATGAGAACCAGGTGCTTGATCCGGCGAGTCTGCAGGAGATGACTCGACGCCTCTATAGTTCCGGCCTTTATCGCGATATTGAACTGAGGGGCGTGCGGCATGGCGATTCGGTGACGTTGATCTTCTATGGAACGGCGCGCTACTTTGTGGGCCGAATCGACATTCTGGGCGTCAACAACGAACGCCTGACCAGCATTCTGGAGTATGCGTCGCAGCTGCAGCCGGGAACGCCCTTTCAGGAGGGAAAGGTCGCCGCGGGCGTTGACGGCATTAAACAGTCGCTACAGCAGAATGGCTTCTACCGGCCTACGGTTACCTCCGCGACCAAAGTCGATGAGGTGGGCAAGCAGGTCGATGTCTCCTATACGGTACAGGTGGGGCCGCAGGCGCGCGTCGGCCAGGTGGCGCTCTCGGGCGATCCCGGAATGACCGTTGAGGAGTTTCGGAAACGCGGCAAGCTGAAGGAAAAGACCAAAGTCAATCGCGACACGGTCTCGAATGCGTTCACGCGGCTCCGTAAGAACTATCAGAAGAAGGATCGCCTGGAAGCGACCATCGCTCTGGAAGAGTCGCAGTACAACGACCAGCGCAAGCAACTGGACTACAAGTTCAATGCCAACCAGGGCGCGATCGTGCGTGTTGTGACGGAAGGCGATAAGATCTCAGGCCGCCAGCTGAAAAAGCTGGTGCCGATTTATGAAGAGAGTGCCGTTGACAATGACCTGATCAACGAAGGAGCCCACAACATCAAGGAGGCGCTGCAGCGGAAAGGGTACTTTGATGCCGACGTAACTGCGTCGCGCAGCGGTGCAGGCACAGCCCAGGAGACGGTGACCTATACCATCCACAACAACCGGAAGCACAAAGTTGTTTCGGTGGATATCGCCGGAAACCAGTATTTCGATACCGACACCTTGAGAGAACGCATGCAGGTGGCGCGTGCGGACGCGTATAACCGCGTCGGCCGCTATAGCCAGCAGCTCCTGGCCGCCGACGTAGCCTCAATTCAGGCACTGTATCGCGCGAATGGTTTCAGCCATGCAGAAGTGAAGACCGAAGTGAAGGATGTGGAGTCGGACAAGAAGAAATCGGCCCAGATCCAGGTGCTGTTGACCGTAGTCGAAGGAGATCAGCAGACGTTTGGCGAGGTTGCCCTGAACGGTGTCAACCCGGCACGCAGCAGTGAGATTCGCGGTCTGCTGAATGCTCAGCAGGGCCAGCCGTATTCGTTAATCACGCTGTCAGGGGACCGCGACGCGGTTCTTGGTTATTACCTCAGCCATGGTTTTGACCAGGCCCGGGTGGAGGTACATCAGTCGAAGGCAGACGGCACCGACACCGTGATGAATGTCTCGCTGGACGTCACTGAAGGCGAGCAGGTCTTTGTGAACAAGGTACTGATCTCTGGAGCGATGAAAACCCGGCCAGGTGTTGTGCAGCGGCAGATTGAGCTCGAGCCGGAACAGCCGCTGGACCAGACAGCATTGCTGAACACGCAACGCAACCTGTATAACCTCGCACTGTTCAGCGAAGTAAACACCGCGGTCCAGAATCCTGACGGCCATGCCTCCCGCAAGAACGTGCTGGTGCAACTGAAAGAGGCAAAACGCTGGGATGTGACCTACGGTTTTGGTTTTGAGGCGCAGACCGGAACACCCCAGACGAACTGTAATGCGCAGCTCTCGTTGAATCCCAATGCGGACTGTAAGCAGGAAGGAAAGGCCGGCGTGAGCCCGCGGGTCAGCATCGACGTTACACGCATCAACCTGCGTGGAACGGATCAGTCGCTCTCGATGCATGTTACGTACGGACTGCTTGAGCAGATTGCGACGGCCACCTTCACACTGCCGCACTTCCGTAACCGGCGCAATCTGGATGCCGCAATCTCCGGCGGCTATAGCAATGTGCGGAACATCTCGACCTATGCGTCCACCCAGCTGCAGGGCTCCATGAAGTTTTCGCAGCGTCTGAACCGTGCCGACACGTTGATCTATGACTTCACCTATCGTCGCGTATCAGTGGATCAGGCTAGCCTGCAGATCGCTGCGAATCTGATTCCACTGCTGTCGCAGCCGGTAAAGGTCGGGGGCCCTGGCATTACGTTGCTGCACGATACGCGTCAGCCATCGCCGCTGGACGCGACCAAGGGGATTTTTCTCTCGGTACAGAACTTCTTTTCTAATCACGTCTTCGGTTCGGACGTGGACTTCAACCGGACCGATATTACGAATTCCACCTACTATGCTTTCGGCAAGAAGAGCCGCTACGTCTTTGCCCGGAGCACCCGGTTTGGATTTATCGCAACACTTGGGCCGAATCCTCAGCTTGCGGGCAACAGTGCCTGTAGCGCGAAGCTGGTGATTGACCCAAGCTGCATTGCGGCGCCGCTGCCTGAGCGCTTGTATGCCGGCGGCGCAACCTCGCATCGTGGCTTTCCCATCAACGGCGCCGGGCCGCGAGACCTGACGACTGGATTTCCGGTCGGTGGAACCGGCGTTTTCGTAAACAGTTTCGAGATGCGTATGCCAGGACCGGTGCTGCCGCTTGTGAATGACAATCTGCAGATTGTGCTGTTCCACGACATGGGCAACGCGTTCATTAACGTCTCCGATATCTGGAAGAGCTTTGGGCGTTTCCATCAGCCGAACGAACAGACCTGCAAAATCTTTACCGGCGTAACAACCGGTACCTGCGACTTCAACTACTTCTCGCACGCGATTGGCACGGGCGCCCGCTATAAGACTCCGGTCGGGCCGCTTCGTGTGGACTTTAGCTATAACCTGAATCCGCCGTTTTATCCGGTCGTGAACGATTATTCGAAACCCTACCCGCAGGTGAATGGATTTGCGGGGCGCGCAAGCCACTTCAACTTCTTCTTCAGTATTGGGCAGACCTTCTAATGACGGTGCGTTGGCTCAGGACGATTGCGGTATTGGCTCTGGCAGCTTCCATGAGCGCCATGGCACAGCAGACGCCTGCTCCGGCAGCCGCTCCAAAGCAGGGCGATGCGCCAAAGCAAGGCGATGCGCCAAAGCAGGGCGATGCGCCCAAAAAGGGCGAGCCGCTTGATCGCATCGTCGCCATCGTCAACAAGCAGCTCATTCTGGAGAGTGACGTCAATCAGGAGATGAGGTTTGCGGAGATTCAACCTTTCCGCATCGCCCGGGGTGGTACGCCCTACGAACAGGCCCTGAACCGCCTGATTGACCGTACACTCGTCTATCAGCAGGCGCTGGAGCAGCAGCTTGAGCCGGTGAGCGACGACCAGGTCAATGCAGAGCTGGAGCAGTTGAAGAAGCAGCTCTCCGAGTGCCAGATCTATAAGTGCAGCGCCTCCGAAAACGGCTGGAAAGAGTTCCTCTCCCAATACGGCATTACAGAGCAGGAGATGCGTGAGCACTGGCGTCAGCGTATGACGGTGCTGCGTTTCATTGAACAGAGATTTCGGTCAGGAGCAAGCATCACCGACCAGCAGATCTCCGAGTACTACGAGAAGACTCTTGTGCCCGAGGTGAAGGCGCGAGGTGGAACTCCCCCACCACTGGAGCAGATCTCCTCACGCATTGAAGAAGTTCTGTTGCAGCAGCAGGTCTCTGCCATGCTGCAGGACTGGTTAAAGAGCCTGCGGGAGCAGGGCAGCGTACGCATCTTCAAAGATGGGGAGGTCGCGCCATGAGCGAGCTTCTTCCCCAGAACCAGCAGACCGAACAGAACGTTCCCCTTTCGCCCGGCAATCCGCCACGGCGTAAGGTCATGAGGATTGCGGCATGGATCTTTGCCGGGATTGGCGCGTTGTTGCTGTTTCTGACCGCTCTGCTGACCTTGTACACCCACACTCAGGACTTTCAACAGCGTGTGGGGCGACAGGTGGTGTCAATTCTGGAAGAAGCCACCGGTGGACGTGTGGAAGTCGGTTCGGTGCAGTTCAACCTGTGGCATCTGTCAGCCGAGGTGGACGGACTCGTGATTCACGGGACTGAGGCACAGGGAGAGGCGCCCTATCTCTCCGTCGATCGCATTCTGGTGCGCATCACTATCGGTAATCTGCTGCAGCGAGCGGCAGGCGGCCTGATGTCAAAAGTACATCTGAGTCTGCTGCGCGTGGAGCATCCCCAGTTTCACCTGATCGTTAATGCCGACGGCAGTACGAATCAGCCGGTTCCGAAGAAGAAAAGTGCAAGTACGAGGCCAATTCAGGACACGCTGCTGGATCTGAAGGCAGCCAAGGCTGAAGTCGTGGAGGGAGTCGTTCTCATGAACGACAAGCCGATTCCATTCGAGATGGCAGCGCGGCAGCTCGGTGTCAATGTGCACTATCTCTCGTCATCGGATCGTTATGGCATTTCAGTTACTCTCAACGACCTGACAACCAAGATGAAGGAGATGCCTGAGGCGAAGTCGCACATGACTGCCGAGATCGAGCTGGGCCGTTCGATGGTGGCGCTGAAAAGCCTGCACCTGGAGACTGGTGAGAGCTCGAAGCTGGACCTGACGGCGCAGCTCGAAAACTTCGACAATCCGGTATGGCAGGCAACGGTCAAAGGCAATGTGGAGATTAAACAGATCTCGGTGTTGAGCGGTTTCCCGGGCTTGAACGCGGGGAATGTTGCTCTGGATCTGAGCGGTCATAGCTGTGCAGTCGCACCGCAGGAGGCACAGAAGCAGCCGCATTTCTGGCAGAGACGCCACCCGGCTCAGAGTCCGGCAAACGTAAAGACACTGCCGCCGGATCCGGAATGCCAGAAGGGCTATCTATTAGCCGGTACGGTCAAGGCGCGCGGCGCGGGCTATACGGATCAGTTTGTTCGTGTTCATGGTGTCGATCTCGATACCAAGTTGCACGTCACACCGACCGAGCTGCTGCTGAATGCGATGTTGATCGATCTGTCGGATGGTGGCCATATTGCCGGCGATATGCGAATCAACAACTGGCTGGGTCAGATTCCCGAAGACACAGCCCAAAAGTCGCCCACGGCTGCCGCCGGTCAGCAGACAGCAAATACGACGGCCAAGGCGATGAATTCGAAACCCCCGGCGGAAGGAAATCGCATGCTGCCGAAGGTCGCGCGGTCGCATGCCTATGTCAATGTCACCCTGACGAGTGTCAGCCTGCGCGCCATTGAAGAGATTACCCAGCCTCGCGGTTTCAGGGACCTTGGACTGGATCTCGCGGTAACAGGGCCGGCCAAGGCGGAATGGGGCGGGGACTTCGCTCATATCGAAGACTCTGTGATCGTGAACGCGAACCTGAAGTTGTCACCTACCGGACGGCAGGTGCCTGGAAGGCAGAATGTTCCCGTCTCGGGCTCTGTCATTGCTGAGTATCGCGGGCAGGGAGAGATCGTGAACATCCAGCAGGTCACGGCAAAGACTCCATATACGACGATCGAGGCGAATGGCGTGCTGGGTGTCGATAAGGGAGAAGCCGCAACCGCGCTACGCGCCAATGTGGTGATGGGAAATCTCGCCGAGTTGGATTCGGTGTTGACGGCCATCGGTTACGATCCCCAGGAGAAGCGGGGCGCCAGCGCGCTGCCTATTGATCTGCAGGGGACGGCGACCTTCCATGGGACGGCATCGGGTCCAATGGCGTCACTGGATATCAAAGGGCATCTGGAGGCCACCGGGGTAGAAGCGAAGGTCGCGCCGGACTCAACGCTGCTTATCGATTCTCTCGTCGCAGATGCTGAATACACACCGCAGGGGCTGGCGGTGGCGAGCTCAACGGTGAAGCGCGGACATTCGCTGCTGCACGCTCATGGCTCTGTGAAGGCACACCATATCCAGGGGCGTCGAGGTGTTTCGTCTTACGAATGGGACAAAGAGTCGACTGTAGACGCCGATGTGCAGTTGGCCGATGCCGATGTTGTCGAAGCGTTGCAGATGGCCGGACAGTCGAATCTGCCGGTGACCGGGACCTTGAACGTGAATGGTCATCTGGCCGGCACGATTGGAAACCTCAACGGCAAAGGTATCGTAGCGTTGCGCGACGGCGTAGCCTACGGCGAGCCGTTCCAGTTGGTGCAGACGGACCTGAACGTCCACGGACATACGATCGATGGGGAAAACCTGTTGATCCGTGCTCACAATGTGCAGGTTCTGACTGGAGACGCGGGGTACGACATCGATACCAAACAGGTGCATGCACATGTGCAGGCGCGTGATCTGCGGCTCTCCGGTTTTGAAAACGTGCAGAAGCGGAATCTCCCGCTCGACGGGAACCTGACCGCGACCCTGGACGCAAAGGGAACGCTGGAGCAACCGAACCTTCAGGCAAATCTCCGCCTGAGCAACGTCAGGCTGGACGGCTCGAGCGTGGGTGAGCTGACGGCAGATGCCCATAGCCAGGGTTCGACGGTCTATCTCAAGGGACAATCAACGCTTCTGAATGCCGCGATCAATGTGGCTGCGCAGGCACAGCTCACCGGGAACTACAACTCGCAGGGCAAGCTGGAGTTCAGTAACCTCAACTTCGAGAATGTTCTGAAGGCGCTGAACAACACGACGCTTAAGGCTACTTCGAACCTCGCCGGCACGGTGGACTTCTCCGGTCCTCTAAAGACTCCGGAGCAGTTGCGCGGCGCCGCGGAGATCCGCAATGTCGATGTGACACTAGCGGGGCTGGCATTCAAGACCGAAGCCCCGATGCGGGCCTCTCTGGAGAATGGAACCGTACGGCTGCAGCCTGTTCACATCACGGGATCGCAGACAGACGTGCGTCTGGAAGGCACGGCGCAGATACTGGGCGTGACTGACCCGAAGGGCGGCCGTCTGGATGCGAAGGCGAGCGGAACAGCGGATCTGGCTGTATTGCACACCGTCCAGCCGGGCATTATTGCGGGCGGCGGCATCACATTCACCATCGGTGCTTCAGGAACCACGCAAACTCCCGTGCTGACGGGCCGGGTCGAGATGAAGAACGCCAACCTGGCGTACGAAGATATTCCAAATGGCCTGAGTAATATCAACGGCACCTTGGTCTTTAACCGGGATCGCCTGGAAGTGCAATCGCTGACGGCGACCACAGGTGGCGGACAGTTGCGGGTCGGCGGATTCATGACCTACCGCAACGGCTTCTACGCTGACCTGACGGCGATGGCGAATGCAGCACGCGTCCGTCTCTATGGCGTCAGCACGACGGCAAATACCAGCCTGCATCTGATCGGCAACAGCAACTCGATGCAATTGAGCGGTGATGTGCTGATAACACGTTTCGGCCTGAGTGAAGAGTTTGATTTTGCGCAGTTTTCCGGCAGCGGCGGCGTGTCGGCTCCGCCGGATCCGGATGCTATGACCAACAAGGTGCACCTCAATATACGTGTCACCTCATCCCCGCAGCTCGACTTCCAGAATTCGTACGCCAAGCTGGCCGGTAAGGTCGACCTGCGCGTAGTAGGTACGCTGGCGGTTCCTTCGGTACTGGGACGCGTGTCGATTACCGATGGCAGTGCAAGCTTCGCGGGTGTGCAGTACCAGTTGCAACGCGGCGATGTCTACTTCAACAACCCCGTGCGCATCGATCCCGTAATCGATCTGGATGCGACAGCGCGCGTCAGTAATTACGACATCACTATCGGCCTGCACGGCACATCAACCAGCCTGAAACCGACCTATCGCTCTGAACCGCCACTCAGCGAGGCAGACATCTTCGCCCTGCTGGCTCTGGGACGGACCCAGGAGCAGGCCCAGATCTATCAGGAACAACAGTTGCGGAGTGGAACCGATCCGACGACCTCGGCGTTGCTGGGAAGTGCGCTGAACGCGACCGTCAGCAATCGTGTCTCGAAGCTGTTCGGCGGAGCGGGAAGCGTGAAGATTGACCCCTCCTATACTGGCGCCGTAGGTAACTCGTCGGCCCGCATCACCATCGAAGAGCAGCTGTCGCGACAGTTGACGGTAGTCTTTGCCACAAACGTGAACTCGTCGGCACGGCAGTTAATCCAGCTTCAATATCAGGTGAACCGGAATAATGCCATTGTCGCCACCCGCGATGAAAACGGTGTCTTCAGCATCGTTTACAAGATCCGGCAGCGTTACAAGTAATATGAGTGCATCTCTTTACAGGAACCCGGCTTCTAACAAGATATGAGTACGTCAGCGTTGTTGAAGAGGATGCGGTTTACGAACGTTGTCAGCGCCCTTGGATTAGCGCTGGCGATAGGGATGGGGATTGCAGGTGTTAGCGCGTATGCGCAGGGCAAGAAAGAGTCTGCCAGCGGCGCTAATGATCCTCAGATTCTTCAGGATCTCAAGGAAAAGCTCAGCAGCAAACGGTTCGGCGGTGTGAAGCCCGAGGTGAACCGCGGGGTGGTGACCCTGACCGGCTCGGTGGATCTGTACAGTGCCAAGTCCGATGCGGATAACCGTGCCCATCACGTGAAAAATGTGCTGGCTGTGCGCAACATGATCGAGGTCGCCGGCAACAGCGAACTGACTGATGTGCAGTTGCGCGACAAACTGGCGGAGAAGCTCTCCTACGATCGCGTCGGCTATGGCACAACCGCATTCAATTCCTTCACCATTGGTGTGCAGGATGGTGTTGTGACTCTCGGCGGCGTCGCGTATGGTCCGATGGACCGCGATTCCGCGGTGAGTCTGGTATCGAACTATCCGGGCGTGAAGGATGTTATAGACAACATCGAGGTCGCGCCTCTCTCGCCGAACGACGACCGTATCCGGATGGCGGTAGCGCGTGCCGTGTATGGCTTCCCATCGCTGAATAAGTACTCCATTGACCCGGCCAAGCCCATCCGTATTGTCGTGGTGAACGGCAACGTTACGCTGGCGGGTGTCGTCGATACGCAGGCCGACAAAGATACGGCAGGGATTCGAGCCAATGGGGTTCCAGGGGTCTTCAAGGTGACCAACGACCTGCAGGTCGCCGGTGCCGCGAGTCCGGAGCAGCGATAGTGTAATTCCTCTGTTGATGGGTAATCGAGGGCTTCCGCATCGTGTGGGCGTTTTCCGCAATGAAAACGCCCATAGGATGCCCCTTCCAGGACACCCGGTAACAGGGGAAGACGCTCAAGAAATACCGGAGAAACCGTAATTTAGACCGGACAAACTACAATAAAGGCGTGCAGGGAATCTGGCGCAATACGGCAATCACACTTGAGATGATCAAGTGGGAACACTCCATCTTTGCGCTGCCTTTTGCGCTGACGGCATCTGTGCTGGCTGCAGGCGGTATTCCGCCGCTGGCCAAGCTCGGATGGATCGTTGTGTGCATGGTGGCGGCGCGCTCTGCGGCAATGGCCTTCAATCGTCTGGTGGATGCGGAGATCGACAGCAAGAACCCGCGCACAGCAATGCGCGCTATTCCCGCAGGACTGTTGAGCGCGAAATTTGTGGCAGGTTTCGTCATTGTGAGCTGCGCGTTGTTTGTGTTCGGCGCCGCCATGTTGAACCGTCTGACGCTGCTGCTCTCGCCGGTTGCGCTCGGTGTCGTGCTTTCCTACAGCTATATGAAGCGCGTGACGCGCTGGAGCCACCTTGTTCTTGGGCTGGCTTTGGGCATCGCGCCGTCTGCTGCCTGGATAGCCGTTCGTGGATCATTAGACCCAAGGATCATTGTGCTGACAGGGGCAGTACTGCTGTGGGTAGGTGGGTTTGATGTGCTATATGCCTGCCAGGACTTCGATCACGACCGCCGTGTCGGCCTGCATTCAGTGCCTTCGGCGTTCGGTGTCGAGGGCGCCTTCTGGATCGCTCGCATCATGCATGCCGGCATGCTGGGCCTGCTGGTATGGCTAGGATCTCTGTTCTCGTTCGGTCCAGTGGCCTGGGCAGGCATCGGTGTGGTGTCGCTACTGCTGGGGTATGAGCACGCGATCATCTCGCCGAAGGATATGCGCCGCATGAACGCTGCGTTCTTTACCTTGAACGGCATTATCGCGGTGTTGTTTATGACCTTCGTAGTTGCGGATGTGCTGCGGCGGTAGCAACGAATAGTGCTCAACCGAATTTGTCGATAGAAAAAGCCCGGCGCAAGGCCGGGCTGAAGGGGAGTTGGTATTACTTCCTGTCTATGCTGAGCGGCGAATGTCGTCGCGGCGCTCACGCTGTTCTTCCTTGATGTCGTCGAGTTTCTGGTTCACCTTGTCTTTGGTATTCTCGGCTGCGTTGGTGATCTTGTCACGCATGCTGTTCGCGTGGGTGTGTGCCTGTTCTCGCCGGACATCGGCCTCAGTTCGGGCGGTCTTGTTAACCTCCTCGGCCGTGTCCTTGGTATTGCCCCAGGCTTCTTTCGCGTGGCCCTTGAGCTGGTCGGCGACACCGGAGTTGGCAAGGCGCTCATTGCCGATGGCTTCTCCGACGCCTTCCTTGACCTTGCCCACGACCTGATCGATTTTTCCGCTGACGTTGCTCTTGTTCATGATGAGACTCCTTACTTGGTCGTGCGTTCTGAAAGGGAGGCGCAACCCGCTGCTAGAGCGGATTGCGTCCCTGAATTAAGCGGATAAGCAGCGCGGCCACAGCCAGAAAAAGCAGCAGATGGATCCACCCGCCCAACGTGTAGGTACTGACCATACCGAGCAGCCAAAGAGCGAACAACACAATCGTCAAGAAGAGCAGCATTTCTTTCCCTACTCCTTCTTCCGGCTTACGCGAATGCGTTCCGCAGGTACATGTGAGGTCAAAGCGTTGAGCGTCGGCCGGCAAGCAGATTGAAGATCAGCGAGATCACCGCGAGGACCAGCAACAGGTGAATCCAGCCGCCCAGGGTGTAGCTGGAAACCAGACCGACGAGCCACGCAACGAGAAGAATGACGGTAATCGTCCAGAGCATTGGAAGTCCCTCCTTCCTGAATAGAATGCCCCGCACACGGTACGGGGAAACTTGTATGACGACAGGCGTCACGTCAGAGTAAGTTGCCAGATAGACTTTGAACGTTGCCAGAATTTGCAGGGGAATTTCTCCTGGGTCATAGTGAGCACAAATGGAAAAGGTTGCTTTGCGAGTTGCAATTCAAGGTGAGCGTGGATCGAACAGCCACGCTGCCGCAATGAAGATGTTGGGCGAAGGCGTAACTATCGTGCCTTGTGCTCTTTCCGTCGAGGTGGTGGAACGCCTGGCAGCGGGCGACGGTGTCGATGCCGCCGTGCTCCCGATCGAAAACACGCTGCACGGTTCCGTGGCAGAGCACTACGACCTGCTTTTCAACCACGACCTTCGCATTGAAGGAGAGCTGCTGCTGCGCATCCTGCACAATCTGATGGTGATGCCCGGTGCCACACTTGGTGAGGTGAAACGGGTACTTTCGCATCCGGTAGCGTTGAGCCAGTGCCGCCGCTGGCTGGCGGCTCATCGTGAGCTCGATGCGGTTCCGTTCTACGACACTGCGGGCAGCGTAAAACACATGATGGCGAAAGGCGATCGCTCCACGGCTGCGATTGCCAGCGCCCCCGCGGCCCCAGAATACGGAGCCGAGATCCTCGAGGCTGGTGTTGAAGATAATCCGGAGAACTACACCCGTTTTCTCCTGCTGAAACGCCAGGCAGATGCGGTCACTATTCCGCAGGCAAACAAGCTTTCCCTGGCCTTCTCGGTGGCGCATCGGCCAGGAACGCTGGTGCAGGCGCTGCAGGGGCTCGCGGAGGCCGGTGTGGACCTGACGAAGATCGAGTCGCGGCCGGTGCCAGGGAAGCCCTGGGAGTACCTGTTTTACGTGGACTTCCGCTTTAGCGGAGAGGAGCAGGCAGACCAGGCAGTCGCCAGCCTTGCGAAGAGCTGCGACCTGGTGCGTGAGATGGGGCGGTATGTCGCAGCTAGCTAGTTTCGCGGCTAGCTAGTTTTCTGTCGGCATCTCGACGTGATCGACGATCAGGACCTCTACCGGTCCCTTCCGCTTCTCGAGCTTAAGGCCTAGTTGTTCCTGCATGGCGGTGAAGATCGAGGGCGGAGGGTCGGGAATCGCCTGACCGTTCAGCTTCATTGGGCCTTCCGGAGGCGTGAAGTTGATCTCCATGTCATATCTGCCGGTAATACCGCTGGCGTCAACCACGGGCTCATTCAGGCGCTGGGCAATCAATCGTGCGAGTTGTTCCACTGTGGCGCCCTGCGCACGAATCCTTCCGTATCCAGTGTCAAATCGCAGGCCGCTACCCTGTGTCGGCTTTAGCTTTGGGCTTCCTTTGTCGGTGACAATCGCATAGCTGGTCATCTCACGGTTTTCTCGGTGACAGGCAAGGTGGAAACGATCTATCAGAAGAGACTGCAGCATCCTGCTCTTCAACTCCCGGCGTGCCTCCCGATCAGCGGCCTCAAACCTCACCTCTGATTCCTCGTCGAGCTTGGCTTCGACATCGAAGGTGACCCCGCTCACCTTGTCGAGCGATCCTTGCATCTGGGCTTGAGGAAGGCCGTAGGCAAATTCCAGCAGGCTCTTCATGGAGACGTTCTGGGTTTTGAAGTTGCCATTGTCGGAGGAACTCCATATATGAGATCTTCCGTCGCCAATACCCTTGTTCTGCTTCACTGAGGCGATGTCGAAGGCGGGAGGTTTTTGCTGGGTTTGCGTCGGCGTCTGGGTGGCCAGCAGCGTGGAAGCGGCCGCTGAAAATGCAACGAAGAAGCGCTGGATGTTGCTCATGCCGGGAACTTTAGCAGAGTTTCCACTCAGCGGATCACCCGTCCAGCCGATAAGTCATCCAACGGAGGGGAGGCAGTTTGCGACCAAACTAGTTCTGCGGCATCTGATATGAGAAGATTTGATAGAGGTTCACTCACATGGGCGATTTTGTAAGCGTGATCCGGCCCAATGCCGGCGAAAAGAAGGAAGAGTCGCAGAGCAAACGGGTAGTGCCGGTACTGCCGGTGCGGGATACCGTTCTGTTTCCGCATGCTGTCCTTCCTCTGACGGTAGGGCGGGAGAGCTCGATCCAATTGATTCAATCACTTGGCGAGGAGAAGAGCATCGTTGTCGTGGCCCAGAGGGACGCTCGTAACGACACTCCCCAGCCAGGCGATTTGTTTGAAACCGGTACGCTGGCGACCGTTCACAAGGTCGTTAAGATGCCGAACCAGAGCCTGTTTGTCTTTACGGAAGGCAACGAGCGCGTGCGTCTGGGCGAATTCAGTCAGCTGCAGCCGTTCATGATGGCCGAAGTGGAGCCCCTGGCGGAACCCGAGCCGGAGAAGACCTCGGAGCTTGAGGCGCTGCAGCGTAACGTCGTCAGCCAGTTCCAGCAGGTGGTCCAGGCATCGCCGACCCTTTCCGACGATCTGCAGACCATTGCGTTGAATATTGACGACTCTGGTCGTCTGGCCGACTTTGTCGGTAGCTCGCTGCCCTTCCTGACCACGCAGGACAAGCAGGAGCTGCTGGAGACCAACGATATCGGCGAGCGCCTGGAGCGGTTGAACAAGCACCTGGTGAAAGAGGCCGAGGTCCAGGCTCTGCGCAATAAGATTCAGAGCGAGGTCCAGGACTCCGTTCAGCAGAGTCAGCGCGAGTACTACCTGCGCGAGCAGATGAAGGCGATCCAGAAGGAACTGGGCGATGCCGACGACACGCAGAAGGACATCCAGGAGCTCAAAGAGAAGATCGAAGCTGCCGGAATGCCGGATGAGGTGAAGAAGGACGCTCTGAAGGAGCTCGCCCGCCTGCAGCGGATGAGTCCGATGGCCGCGGACTATTCCTTGACCCGCAACTACGTCGAGTGGCTGGCGGTGCTGCCGTGGGCCAAGACCTCGGGCGGAGAGGTGGATATCAAGAAGGCCGAGGAGATTCTGAACGCGGATCACTATGGCCTGAAGAAGGTAAAAGAGCGCATTCTCGATTACCTCGCGGTACGCCGGTTGAAGCCCGATATGAAGGGGCCGATCCTGTGCTTCGTCGGACCTCCGGGCGTGGGTAAGACCTCGCTTGGACGTTCGATTGCGAAGGCTCTGGGACGGAAGTTTTCCCGTATCTCGCTCGGCGGCATGCACGACGAGGCCGAGATCCGCGGACACCGCCGGACATATATCGGCGCCCTTCCGGGACAGATCATTCAGCATTTGAAGCGGGTTGAGGTAAAGGATCCGGTCTTTATGCTCGATGAGATCGATAAGCTTGGTCGCGACTTCCGCGGCGACCCGGCGAGTGCACTGCTCGAGACGCTTGATCCGGAACAAAACAATACGTTCCGGGATAACTACCTCGATCAGCCGTTCGACTTGAGCAAGGTCCTCTTTATCGCGACTGCTAACCAGCTCGATACGATTCCGGGGCCTTTGCTCGACCGTATGGAGATCATCGAACTCACCGGTTATACCGAGGAGGAAAAGGTCAACATTGCACAGCGCTATCTGGTCCCTCGCCAGGCGAAGGAGAACGGACTGAAGGAAGAGCAGCTGGAAATTCCGACCGAGTCCGTAGCGATTGTGGCGCGGCACTATACGCGTGAGGCGGGTGTCCGCCGCCTCGAACAGCTTGTCGGTACCATTGCCCGCAAAACAGCGCGCAAGATCGCTGAAGGCAGTGCGGAGAAGGTTGTGGTGACACCGGAGGTCGTACAGGATTTCCTGGGCGGCTTCAAGGTCAGGGTCGACACCGAGATCGCCGAGCGCACCAAGCGCGCCGGCGTGGCGGTAGGACTGGCCTGGACACCGGTGGGCGGTGACATACTCTTCATCGAAGCGAACAAGATGAAGGGTAAGGGGCACTTCCACATCACCGGCCAGATCGGCGACGTGATGAAGGAGAGCATGCAGGCCGCAATGACCTGGGTGCGCTCGAATGCACAATCGCTGGGGCTGGATGATGATGTGCTGAAGGATATCGACGTCCATCTGCACGTGCCGGCAGGCGCCATCCCGAAGGATGGCCCCTCCGCCGGTGTAACGATGGCGACGGCGATCGTGAGCCTGCTGACGGATAAACCAGTCCGTCCGCTGCTGGCGATGACCGGAGAAATTACGCTGAGCGGCAATGTGCTGCCGGTAGGCGGAATCAAGGAGAAGTTCCTCGCGGCCAAACGGGCCGGAGTAAAGGACGTGATTCTGCCGGTGGATGTGAAGACCAACGTCGACGAGGACCTGACTAAGGACCAGACTGAGGGCATGACCATCCACTACGCGCGGCGCATCGAAGATGTCCTCGCGATTGCGCTTCCTTCGAACCGGAAGGAGGCACAGATCGACGAGGCTCTGCGCGAGGCTGTAGTAGCCCAGGATGGGGCGCTGACCGCGTAATCCACCGCAGATTCAAAGGGCGGCTTCCTTCGGGGGCCGCCCTTTTTGCGTTTGGGTATCATCGCTGCACGGCGATGATGCGGCATCTTCTGGTCTGTGGGGTAGTGGGCGGCGTGGCAATTGCATTACTGCAATGGAGCCAGTATCGGTTCCTGGTCATCGATCATTCTGTGGAAATTTACGGAGCGCTGGTCGCCGCAATCTGCTCGGCCTTCGGCATCTGGCTTGGTCTGAAACTGACACGGAGGCGGCCGGTAGAAGTGCGAGAGATTCTGGTCCCTGCCGCGGCTCCTTTCGTCCGCAATCAGGAGCGCGTGGGGAAGCTTGGCATCACGCCGCGCGAGATGGAGATCCTCGAGCTGGTCGCGGCAGGGCTGAGCAACCGCGAGATCGCCGAACGCCTGTTCGTCAGTGAGAACACGGTCAAGACACATTGCAGCCGGGTCTTCGGCAAGCTGGGCGCGGAGCGCAGGACGCAGGCAGTGCAGATAGCGAAAGAGACCGGCATCCTGCCGTAACTCATCGCGTCATCCAAAGGTACGATTCCGCTGGAAAACCCCAAAATCATCCGAAAGAATGACGACACCCGCAACCTTGGGAGGCGATGGTGAGGAGTATTTTGACTCCTTGCTGAGGGAAAGAGATGAAGAAAGTCATTCTTACATTTGGTCTGATCGCCGGTGCGATCTCGGCGTCGCTCATGGTGATCTCCATGGTTTTCGCAGATCGGATCGGGTTCGATCGCGGGTATCTGGTCGGCTATACAACCATAGTGCTCTCGTCGCTGGTGATCTTCTTTGGGGTGAAGTCGTACCGGGACAACATCAGCGACGGTACGGTGACCTTCGGACGTGCGTTCCTGGTGGGACTGGGTATCGCCGTGATCTCCTGTGTCTGTTATGTCGTGGCCTGGGAGATTCTGTACTACAACTTCATGCCCGACTTCATGGACAAGTACGCGGCATACCAGGTGGCGAAGCTCAAGGCCTCTGGTGTAGACGCTGCAACCGTCCAGAAGCAGTTGGATGGCATTGCCAGGATGAAGGCGCTCTATGCCAATCCGCTCTATAACTCCGCAATGACTTTCCTGGAGCCGTTCCCGGTCGCCCTGCTGGTGACGCTGGCATCGGCGGTGATTCTACGGCGCTCAAAGCCGCGCGTTCCGCAAAGTGTCTGACAATGAGGAAAGAGACCCGCCTTCGCGTACCCTTGGGGTATGCGGGTGCGGGTCTTGTACTTTGGGGTGCTGAAGGAGTTGTTTGCCTGTCCGTCAGAGGACGTGGAGGTCGAAACCGGCTGCAATGTCGGAGCGCTCCGGAAGGTCTTCCATGGACGAATGCCGCACACGGCATGGAAGTCCATGGCAATTGCAGTAAACCAGGAGTACGCCGGCGATGAGGTCCTGTTGCACGAGGGCGATGAGGTGGCTCTGCTGCCGCCGGTCAGCGGCGGTGCGCCAGGTAATGTGCCATGGAAGAAGATAATCCTCCCGTCGCCACGCACCGTCTAAGATGCAGGAATCATGCAAATTGCCATTGTCCGGGAAGTGATTGACGCAGGAAGCATTACCGCCGCGCTGAAAGCGGGGGCGGACGGCGCGGTATGCGTCTTTGACGGGATTGTGCGCGACAATACGCGCGGCCGCAGGACGCTCTATCTGGACTACGAGGCGTATGAGGAGATGGCGCTGAACCAGATGCGCAACCTGGCCGAGGAGGCGATTGCGAAATTTGGTGTGCGCGATATTGCTGTGGTGCACCGTCTGGGTCGGCTGTACGTCGGTGAGAGCAGCGTTCTGATCGCCGTCGCCAGCGCACACCGCGGGGCAGCCTTCGAGGCCTGCCGTTGGCTGATCGATACTTTGAAGAAAACCGTACCCATCTGGAAGAAAGAGCAGTTTGAAGACGGCGCCGTATGGGCAGACGGGGAACCGTTCCCCGAGGAGATTGTGCGCGGGTGAAGGTTGCCGCTGCCATATCGCTGGGTGCGATGCTGCTTCTCGGAGCTCAGGAGCCTGCTCAGCAGCGGCCGGGAGATATTCCGGTCGTACGCGTGAACACACGTCTGGTGAACGTTGCC
This sequence comes from Terriglobus albidus, assembly GCF_025685425.1. Classification (GTDB taxonomy): domain Bacteria; phylum Acidobacteriota; class Terriglobia; order Terriglobales; family Acidobacteriaceae; genus Terriglobus; species Terriglobus albidus. The sequence continues at coordinate 181,015 of NZ_JAGTAS010000052.1, read as the reverse complement.
GTGAATGTGACCGACGAGCACGGTGCGTTGATCGGCGGGCTGGAGCAGGACCAGTTCCGCGTGCTGGAAGATGGCATGCCACAGAAGATCGCCTTCTTCGAGCGCGAGAGCGGGACTCCGCTCAGCATGGTCCTCGCACTGGATACCAGTGAGAGTATGGTGCGCGACGATCGGCTTGCGCGAGATGCAGCGAAACAGTTCGCGCGGACGATGCTTCGCCCGCAGGATGAGCTTGCCGTGGAAGAGTTCTCTGACGCGGTGAGCGAAGTGGTGCCGTTTACCAATGAATTGAAACGGGTGGAGCGCGGCCTCAACCATCTCGACTATGGTCCTTCCACGGCGCTGTATGACGCGGTGTATCTCTCGGCGCAACGTCTGGAAGATGCAAAACGGGATGCGACCAGGCGCCGTGTCATCGTGCTGGTAACTGATGGCGGCGATACGGTGAAGGGAGCTACCTACGCGCAGGCCATGGAGCAGGTGCAGCGCGCCGGGGCCATGGTGTACTGCCTGATCATCGTGCCAATTCGCGCCGACGCCGGACGTAACGTGGGCGGCGAGCATGCCCTGATGCAGATGGCAGAAGACTCCGGCGGGCGCTACTACTATGTCGACGATCCCAAGGACCTGCAGAAGGCTCTGGATAAGGTCTCCGACGACCTGCGCTCGCAGTATGCGATCGGCTACTACGCATCGCCAGGTAAGCCCGGAGGCGAGAGGCTGCGGTCGATCCGCGTCGAGATGACCCAGCCGGAGCTGGCTTCGCGGTACAAACTCCGTCACCGGACCGGATACTACCGCTGAGGCGAGCAGTTTGTTTTCCTCTCGTTGTACCCCAGTCCGCGTGCCCCACTCTCTGGGGTGAACACTGGCAACGCTAGGTTGGCAAGGATCACCCCAAAAATTTCAACAAAACACAACAAAGTCCCTTAGATACGCCCCGGAGACGGAATGAAACCCTAATGAGCAGAAGACCGGCAGGTAGTATGTAAGTTATGCCGTTCGCCAATGGAAAGCGCCGTCATAAGTCGCCCCCGCCAGGAGAGACCGGGCAGGAGGCGCTGTACCTGAAGAGCCTGAGTGAGCGCCAGGTACCCGTCGTCGTAAAACTGCGCGACGGGGAGCGCGTGAGCGGCTGGATCGAGTACTTCGATGACACGATGATCCGTCTGACACGCGAAGGAAAGCCCAACCTTTTTATCTACAAGCAGCAGATTCGCACCATAGCCGAAGAGCGCCGCACCAAGCCGCGCAGCGGCAATCGTGAGGTGGTGGAGTAATGTCTCTGGAAGTTGCGCAGAAGGCCGCTGAGATCGCAAAGGAGGCCGGGGCGCTGCTCCGGAGCTACTACGAGAGCGGTGTTGCGGCGGAATACAAGGGCGACGTGGACCTGGTGACGGTCGCCGACCGCGCCAGTGAGAAGTTGATCGGCGAGCGTTTGCGGCAGGTCTTTCCAGATCACGGCATCTATGGCGAGGAAGGCACGCGACAGGCTCTGGATGCGGAGTTCCGCTGGTATGTTGATCCCCTCGATGGTACGACAAACTTTGCTCATGGATTCCCGTACTTTTGCGTCTCCATGGGGCTGGAGCAGCGCGCCTCAAGCCTGAGGCCCGATGAAGATGGCGAACTGGTTGCGGGAGTTATCTACGAACCGCTGCGTGATGAATGCTTTATCGCCGGTAAGGGAGAAGGTGCGTGGCTGAATGGTCGCCGCATCTCGGTTTCGAAGACCGAGCTGCTGCAGGAGAGCCTGCTCGCCACCGGCTTCCCCAGCCATAAGCGCCACGAGAATCCGAATATCCACTTCTACCAGCAACTCACGTTGCGTTCGCACGGTGTGCGTCGCGCCGGAGCGGCAGCGATTGATTTGGCCTATACGGCGTGCGGCCGCCTGGAGGCCTTCTGGGAGTTCAACCTGAATCCCTGGGATACCGCTGCAGGCGTACTGTTGGTGCGCGAAGCCGGTGGCACGGTAACCGGCTTTGACGGCTCACCCTTCAAGCTCGACAGCCGCGAGGTGCTGGCGAGCAATGGCCGCATTTCGAAGGAGATGCAAACGATGTTTACAGATATGTTTGCCGGGCGCAATTTGGAACCGATTCCGACCCCGGCAGAGTTCCGGGAGCGGCGCGAGGCGGCGAAATAACGCTGATTAGGCACACGCCGGGCAACCAGAATTCGTACTGCTTTAGTCCGATATAGAAATGCATTTCGCCAGTATTGGAGCGGGCGAAATGGCTGTTATGATGAACTCACGCGAGACAATCTGGAGGCATGAGTTAAGAGATGGCATACGTAATTGCAGAACCCTGCATCGGCACCAAGGACACGGCTTGTACAGACGCCTGCCCCGTCGATTGCATTCACCCGAAGAAGGATGAGGCTGGCCACGCTGAGGCTGAGCAGCTTTACATCGATCCGGTGGAGTGCATTGATTGCGGCGCCTGCGTTCCGGTCTGCCCGGTGTCGGCGATCTATGCCGGCGACGATCTGCCCGAGAACTTCGCCATCTTTGCCGACAAGGCGAAGACGCACTTCGGCCGCTAAATCCCTCTAACTGCCGTTGAGGGACGGCACGGATTCAAGATAAACGCGCAGCCTACGGGCTGCGCGTTTGCTTTGTGTAAGACTCTTTCCCAGCGTGACCACACATCAGACAGAGGCGATCGTACTGCGGACCTGGCCCTTTGAAGAGGCAGATCTGCTGGTCAGCCTCTTCACGCGCGAGCAGGGCGTAGTGAAGGGCGTGGCGCGCCACGCGATGAGGTCGCGCAAGCGCTTCGGCGGAGCTCTGGAGCCGATGACCCACGTGCGCGCCACGTATGCCGAAAAACCAAAGCAGGACCTGGTGCGGATGGACTCATTCGAGATCGTCTGGTCGCCGATGAGTGAGCCGGTGGATTACGCCCGGGTGGCGGCATTGCAGTTTCTGGCGGAGGTGCTGGGAGAGGCGCTGCCGGAGCGCGCGGTAGAAGACGATGTCTTTCGTCTGACCGTGGCGACGTTGTCCGAAGTGAAGGTCGGCCAGACGTGGATGCCGGTAACCTACTTCACGCTCTGGATGACTCGGTTGATGGGCTGGCTGCCGGAGCTTGGTGCATGCATCGTATGCGCGGAAGCATTGCGCGGACATCCCGTCTGGTTTGCCGCCGGAGCCGATGGCGTTACCTGCGGCGTGCATAAGCGTCCAGGTTCGGTTGCGTTGCCGCCGGAAGCAGTAGCGCTGGCGGAGCGAATGCTGCGACGTCCCTTGGCTGAGTTGTTGAAGGAGCCGTCGGGGAAGACGGGACCGCTGGCAATGGTGCGGAGGTTTGCGGTGGAGATTCTGGAGCGTAACCTGGAACGGCAGATGCGAAGCGCCCGGGTCTTGGCGCGGCTGTAATATTCCCCTGATCGCTACTGCAGCGGAGTTGTATCTTCACCAACAGAACTAACCTTTACTTTGCCGACCGTATTTCCGTCTCCAATCTCCGGATGATGTAAGGAGCAAGCGAAGCCTGATTCGGGCTGAGCCGAACGGAGAGATGAATGGCATCGGGAGTCTCACCAGTCAGTACGATGACGCCTGTAATGGGCTGAGCGCTTTTGCGAAGTCGTGACATGGTGCCAAGCCCATCTGTATTGGCCGGCGTCTGGAACTCGACCGTATTGCGGTTGAGACGAACAAGTTTGTCGGTTTTGTAGGGGCCATAGACGACATCGGATTTATTGAGCAAGCCGTCAGTGTCTTCTATCAGCCTACGGACGAAGGACTGACGCTGGGGAAAGACTCGCGCAATAATACGGGCGACTTCAAATCGCCCTGATGTATCGCCGATGGAGCTGGAGAGTTGAATAGCTGGGCCGGAGAATTCTGTTTGCGCGCCAGAGAAAAATCTCTCGGAATCAATCCGTTCGGGCATAACAAATAAGGAACTTCCGTTTGAGCCATAAGCCTCGAAACAATTCCAGCCTTTAGGCGCGAGCAGTCCAAAGCCATCTTCACCTTTGTAGTAAGCGAATTTCCCACTTAGATCGGCAGGAAGAGCCACAACGATCGGTTCGCCAGAAGGTGCTTCCTCCGGTCCCGCCTGCCCATCAGCCTTGCAGCCAACAAACGGAACACGCACGCTACGTTCGGTTGTCCTTTTTTTCTGTGCCGAAAGAGGAAACGTACTAATGGAGAGCATTGCCAGAAAGACCGTTGTCGTGAATCGCGTCATACGCGCTCCAGTATGGCATCTCTCTCCGGTTGCTTCACCGCCGTAGTGGCTGAGGTGAAGCGGGTGCGGCGGCGCTAAGGATCTGTACGTCATCGAACACCGGAAGAGTAATTCCACTGTGTAACAGATTTTCTGGCAACGTACGGCGCAATATGTCGCAACTAACTTCTCAAGGCCAATAGGGACATTACACAAAAGTCCTCGGAGTGAGTCATGTCGAAATCTGGCTGTTATGTCGCGTGTGCGGTATTTTTATCCCTCGTTATGTTTTTTCTTATCGCGTGTGGAAGTGGATCAAATTCTGGATCCACCTCTGGAATGGGAATGGCTACCGTTTCGATCAGCGATCCAGCCACTTGTGCCGGCCCATCCGGTCCGTTCCTGCATGTTTACGTAACTGTCGTCGATGTTCAGGCGCACACCAGTGCCACGGCCTCGGCCACCGATTCTGGCTGGCAGGACCTCACCCCCAAGCTCTCCTCCTCCCCCAGGCAAATCGATCTTCTCGGTCAGGCAAATAACCAGTGTTTTCTGGCGACACTGGGAGATGCAAAGCAGTTACAGGCAGGTACGTATCAACAGATCCGTGTCATCCTCGCCGACAACTCGGCATCCATCTCCAACAATCAGTGCAGCGCTGCCGGTACGGCGAACTGCCTGGTCCTCAGCGCGGACAGCAAGGCTTATGCCCTGCAGCTTTCGAGTGAAGCGAAGACCGGAATTAAAATTCCTTCCGGCCAGCTGGCATCGGGAGGTTTCACCATTGGGGCGGGACAGACGAAGGATCTGAACATCGATTTCGACACCTGTGCCTCAATTGTGCAGACCGGCAACGGGCAGTTCCGCCTGAAGCCGGTCCTTCACGCGGGTGAGGTGACGACCACGGCTACTTCCATCAACGGAACGGTTCTCGACAAGGTCTCCGGTAAGCCGGTGGCGGGGAACGTCCTGGTTGCTCTGGAGCAGAAAGACTCAACTGGCGTTGACCGCATCGTGATGTCCACGCTGGCGAATGCTGACGGTACCTTCGTCTTCTGTCCGCTGCCGACCGGCATGTATGACATCGTCGTGGTTGGCATTAGCTCAACCGGGGCAGTCTATGCACCTGCCATCGTGACCGGCGTCTCCAACGGTGAGACTACCGGCAAGATCGCCTTGTCCGCGCCATTGGCCGCAGGGACGGATACTGCGACCCTCTCCGGAAAGGTAACCAGCCAGAATGCGAGCAACAGTGGAACGGTGGCTGATGTTTCGCTCAGTGCGCTGGAGACTATCGCGTCCACAACGTACACCATTCCTCTGGTCCCCAATGCTCAGCAGAACGCTGCGACCTCTGCCGTAACGACCGCAGCAGGATCCAGTTGCCCGAATAACACCGATTGTGCCAGCTACTCCCTATTGTTACCGGCCGCCGGCAGCTATGTCGGAGCCTACTCAACCTCGGGAGCGACGTTGACCCAGTCGTCTCCGTATGCCACGTATGTCGTCGATGGCATTGCGTTTGTACCTTCCTCCGGCGGAACGCTGAACTGCACTCCGTCCGAGATGAAGAGCCAGGCGTATGCCCTGACGGCAGGAGGGGCAACAATCTCCGTGACGTCGGCGCTGGCATTTACTCAATGCCAGTAAGGCATCACGGTAGAGCATTTTTCCTGTAGATGTAGTGTAGGTTTCGGCATCTATGAGCGTTTTCCGCAACCAAACGCCGCTGCACTCCGGGATACCGGCAACAGGAAAATGCTCTGGCACCACGGGCCCGATCTCTTGGGGAGTCGGGCCCGTTTTTTTGAATTGTTTTTTGATCCACACGACCACAGGGCAACCCTGGCGGGAACTCCACGCTCTCATCCTGCACGCTGGCGGCCCAAAATCAGTTCTGCCGGCGACGGAGTCTCAAGGAGAAATGCGATGAGCTTGAAGGAAGTTCTGGTGGATGAGTTGAAGGATCTCTACAGTGCTGAAAACCAGCTTGTAAAGGCGCTGCCAAAGATCGTCAAGGCGTGCGAGGACGAGGAACTGGCTGAATCGATCAACCAGCATCTGGAAGAGACCAAAGGACATGTAGAGCGCTTACAGCGGGTCTTTGAGCAGCTCGGCGAGAAACCGACCGGCAAGCTCTGCAAGGGCATGGAAGGTCTTGTGGAAGAGGGCAAGGAGGTCATTGAACAGGGCGAAGAGGCCCCATTCGGAGACTTGATGATCACCGGCGCTGCTTCGCGGGTGGAGCACTATGAGATCGCCGGATATACGTCAGTGATTGAAATCGCTCGCGGGCTCGGGGAGGACGAGATCGTCGACCTGCTGACAGAGACGCTTGAGGAGGAAGAGGCTGCCAATGAAAAGTTGGCGGCAAAGGCTAAGGAACTGATTGGGGAAGCAGCCGAGATGTCAGAAGATGAAGATGTTGAGACGGTCTCGGAGGAGGATGAGGCAGGAGAAGCATCCATGACCCGCAAGCAGACGCCGCATACATCGAAGACATCGCCGAAGAAGCCGTCGCGAGGAAAGTCCAGAGCCGCGTAGTCGTCCAGACGAACCGGAGAGGGGAGCCTGCCTCTCTCCGGTTTTCTGTTTCGCCTCGGGTAGACTTGAGGCATGCCGTTTGTTGCGAATGGGAAAGAGGCGCTCACCTTTCAGGAGCTCCTGTTCCGGCTCCAGAGCTTCTGGGCGGAGCGTGGGTGTGTGCTGCAGCAGCCGTATGACGTGGAAGTCGGCGCGGGAACAATGTCGCCGGATACCTTCCTGCGTGTTCTTGGACCGAAGCCTGTACGCATTGCCTATGCGCAGCCTTCGCGCCGTCCGGCCGACGGGCGCTATGGAGAAAATCCGAATCGCCTGTACAAGCACACGCAGTTCCAGGTGATCCTCAAACCGCCACCGGCGGATGTGCAGGAGGTCTACCTGGACAGCCTGCGCGCTATCGGGATCGACCTGAAAAAACACGACCTGAAATTTGAAGAGGACAACTGGGAGTGGCCTGTGGGCGGCGCTTGGGGCGTCGGCTGGCAGATGATGCTCGATGGCCAGGAGATCACGCAGTTCACCTACTTCCAGCAGTGCGGCGGCCTGGATCTGGAGCCGATGTGCGGCGAGATCACCTACGGTCTGGAACGCATCGCCCAGTTTCTGCAGGGCGTCGACTCGATCTATGACATCGTATGGGCGATTGAACCAGACACCGGCAAGCAGACCACCTATGGTGAGATCCGGCTGTACGAGGAAGAGCAGTACTCGACCTACAGCTTCGACTTTGCCGATGTGAACAAGCTATGGGAGCACCTGAACGCGTACGAGGCCGAATGCCTGGCGTTGCTGGATGCCGCCAAGGGTATATCGGAGCTCGAAAGCCTGAAGGCACAGCGCCGTTTCCCCGTATTGGGAGCCTATGAACTGGCGCTGAAGTGTTCGCATGTCTTCAATCTGCTGGATGCGCGCGGCGCGATCAGCGTGACCGAGCGCGTGGGCGTGATGGCGCGCATTCGTGCCCTGGTTGTGGGGGTGGCAAAGGCGTACGCGCAGCAGCAGGAACTCACCGCACCGGCGGAGGCGCTTTCCGCTTAAAGCGGCGAAAGAGAACGATGGCTGATTTTCTATTTGAGATTGGATTGGAAGAGGTCCCGGCGCGGATGATCGCTTCCGCGCAGGCAGAGTTGGCAACGCGTGTTGAGGCTCTGCTCGGCCGTGAACGCCTGCTGGAAGAGGGCTCGCTGGTAACGAGCTATTCGACGCCTCGCCGTCTGGCCGTACTGGTAACAGGGGTGCGCACACAGCAGCCGGACGCGGTGGAGGAGATGCTCGGACCTTCGCTGAAGGTGGCCTACAAGGACGGAGAGCCGACACCAGCCGCTTCGGCCTTCGCAAAGAAGGCAGGTGTCAGCCTCAGCGATCTGAGGACGGTGACCAATGCCAAAGGCGAATATCTTGGCGCGACGGTGACGCGGCCGGGTAAAGCCGCCGCCGAGGTCATTGCCGCCGAACTGCCGAAAGAAATTGCCGGCCTTTACTGGGCGAAGAACATGTACTGGCGCGCCGGGAAGCCGGAGCGTTTTGTCCGTCCGGTCAAGTGGATGATCGCCCTGCTCGGTGAAGCTGTTGTTCCGGTTGAGTTCGCCGGTGTGACCGCCGGCAATACGACTCGCGGCCATCGCATCCTTTTCGGCGCTGAGGCCATCGCGATTGCCCGGCCGTCGGAGTACCTTGCGGCGTTGGAGAAGGCCTTTGTGCTCGCCGATGTAGCGGTACGGCGCCAGAAGGTTCGTAAGGCTCTGGATGCCGTGACCCGTACGGTTTCCGGAGCCCGCTGGCGCGAGGATCTGGAACTGGTTGAGACCGTCACACACCTGACCGAGTGGCCGTATGTGGTGCTGGGCGGCTTCGAGACCGAGTACCTTGAGCTTCCGGAAGAAGTTCTGGTGACCGTGATGCGCGACCACCAGAAGTACTTCGCCGTCGAGGATGCGGGCGGCAAGCTCGTGGCGCACTTCCTGACGGTGTTGAACATTGAACCCGATGCCGAGGGACTGGAGATCATCCGCACCGGCAACGAGCGAGTACTGCGCGCACGCTTCAACGATGCTCGGTTCTTCTGGGAGTTCGATCAGAAGACGACGCTGGTCAACCGCATGGAAAATCTCAAGCACGTCACCTTCCAGAAGGACCTCGGCAGCTACTTCGCCAAGTCGGAGCGGGTGCGTAAGGTCGCTGCAGAGCTGGCGCGTCTGTGCGAAGAACGGAAGACCGATGCCGATGCCGCGGCTCTGGATCAGGCAGCAACCATCGCCAAGACCGACCTGACCTGCGAGCTGGTGAAGGAATTTACGGAGCTGCAGGGCATCGTCGGTGGCCTGTATGCCCGCGCTCAGGGGCTAAGCGAGACGGTCGCGCTGGCGGTCTATGACCAGTATCTGCCGGCATCGATGGAAGATTCCGTGCCGCGCACGGTTGAAGGGTTGCTGCTCTCAATCTCCGATAAGGCTGACACCATCGGCGGCATGTTCGGTCTGGGTTTGGAGCCAACCGGATCGAAGGATCCCTTCGGTCTGCGCCGCGCCGCCAATGGCATTGTGAAGATGCTGGCCGAGGCAAAGCTTCCGCTGCTGTTGAGCGAGATCGCTGGACTTGGATCGGAGCATTCCGCGACGGCGACGAAGGTCGAACAGTTCTTTACGGAGCGTGTCGAGTTCTACCTCAAGGACGTAAAGGGCTATGCGTACGACGTCGTGAAGGCGGTTCAGGCTGCTGGAGCCGATGATGTGCCTGATGCTGTGGCGCGTGCCCAGGCGGTGACGGAGGTTCGCGGCTCGGAGGACTTCGCGGCAATCTCAGCGGCCTTCAAGCGTATGAAGAATATCCTGACGCAGGCACGCGAGAAGGGCGAGAACGCCGCGTGGACTCCGGACTTCCTCGTCGAGCCGGCCGAGCGTACGCTGGCTGAGCAGAGTGGCCGTCTGGCTGCCTGGGTGGAAGGTCAGCGTCGTGAAAAGCAGTACGTCGAGGCGCTGCAGACCATCGCGACACTGCGTCCTCATGTCGATGCCTTCTTCGATAAGGTGATGGTGATGGCGCCGGAAGAACGCCTGCGCGCTGCCCGCCTGGGATTGCTGAACCGTGTGCTGCAGGACTTCTCACGTATCGCTGACTTCTCGGAGATCGTAACGGCGGGATAAGGAAATAAATGGCCAGGAAAAGGGAAGTCATCAATCCGGAGGAGGCGAAGCCAAAGGCGATTAAGCCTCCCATGCTGCTGGAGAAGACACAGACGATTCTCAAGCAGTTGGAGGTGGCGCTTGATCAACCGGTTATCACCTACTGGAACTCCAATAAGGGATCGATCTGCCACAACGACGTCTCCGGCTTGTATGGCCTGTTGCAGAGCGTCGGCAAGGTCGACCGGCTCTGCCTGTTTATCAAGAGCGATGGCGGCAACGGCCAGGCCTCGCTGCGGATGGTGAATCTGCTGCGGCAGTACGTCAAGAGACTGACGGTGCTGGCTCCTTTCGAGTGCCAGAGCGCCGCCACCATGCTGGCGCTGGGAGCGGACAACATTCTGATGGGGCCGCTCGCCCATCTGTCCGCGGTGGATACCTCGCTGACGCATGACCTGTCGCCGATCGACCGCGATAACGACCGCGTCAGCGTGAGTCAGGACGAGCTGCAGCGGGTCATCAATCTCTGGCGGCGGCAGGCGAGAGGGGAAAAGAGCAATCCGTATGGAGCCCTGTTTCAGTATGTCCATCCGCTGGTGATCGGCGCTGTGGACCGGTCGAGCGCTCTTTCGACCAAGCTCTGCCTGGAGATTCTGTCGTATCACCTGAAGGATGCACAGAAAGCAAAGAAGATCAGCAATGTGCTGAACTCGGGCTATCCTTCGCACAGTTATCCCATCACTCTGCGGGAGGCGCAGCGTATCGGCCTGCATGCGGAGCAGATGGAAGACAGTGTGAACCATCTTCTCTTCGAGCTGAATGCGGTGTATGCAGAGATGGGGCAGAACGCCTATGTGGACTATGACGCCCGCAATGCCCATGACAACTCCATTTCGAACATCATGGAGGCCAACGGGTTGCAGATCTTCTTCCAGCTCGACAAGGACTGGCACTACCGGGCGGAGGAACGCCGCTGGGTGGCGCTGAACGATAAGAGCGGCTGGAAGAAAGCCCAGATCGCCGGCCGGAAGATCTCGGTGACGACCTTCCATATCCGATAAAATCCAAAGATTTGAGTTTTGGGGGGCGCGGGCGTACCATAATGGATAGCGACGCGTTGATCTTGCGCGGGACCGTGGATATGGCCGGCCGTTGGCGAGAGAGATGAGTGGGCGATGAGCCCACTTTTTATTTGCTCTTAAAACCGCCTCCCCACGGTGGAAAAAGAGGTTTGGCAATGGCATTACAGATCGACCAGATTCGGGCTGCGGCGGAGCGGGTAGCGGCCTCGCATCATCTGGAGGTGGTGGATATCACCTTCCAGGGAGCGGGCAAGCATCGTGCGCTCGCCGTGTACCTGGAGAAGGATGCCGAGGGGCGGGCAAAGCTGGTGGCTGCGGCCAAAGCAGGGGAACTGGAAGACCTGCCCAGCGGCGTTCCCGTAGAAGCTCTCTCGGGCATCACACATGAGGACTGCGAAGTTTTTGCGCGGGACTTTGGAACGCTGCTGGATGTGGAAGATCTGGTCCCCGGTGCCGAGTACACCCTGGAGGTGTCATCGCCGGGTCTGGAGCGTAAGCTGCGGGGTGCAGCAGATTATGAACGGTTTGCCGGCGGTCTGGTAAAGGTGCAAACCTTCGAGCCGGTTAATAGCAACCGGCATTGGACCGGGCGGATGAGCTTCGCGGATGGTGTGGTGAAGCTTGACCTTTCGGCCGTGAAGCAGAAGGGGAAGGCGAAGAAGGCCTCGGCCGGGTTGGACACGGTGGAGATAGCGCTCTCGAACGTAGAAAAGGCGCAGCTGGTGGCAGAGTTTTAGCTTGTCTGGTGGAAGTAGCGTCTGGCGCAAGCAGTGAATGAGATTGAGGAAGTTGAGGTAAGCAGAAATGGCAAGTGCACTGTACGAATCGATTCAGATTCTGAGCCGCGAAAAAGGTATTGATGCGGAGATTGTGGTCGCCGCCGTGGAAGACGCGATTGCGCTGGCGACCCGCAAGTACTACCGCACGCAGGAGAATATGCGCGCCGAGTTGGATCGGGAGACGGGCGAGATCCGGGCCTATGTGTACAAGACCGTGGTGGAAGGTCCTGAGCAGGTTGAGGACGAGTTGAACCAGCTCACGCTGGAGCAGGCACGTGAACTTGCGCCCGAAGTCGAGGCCGGTGGTGAGCTGCGTTTCTACAAGGACACCAGCCCGCTGGGCCGTATTGCCGCGCAGATGGCTAAGCAGGTCATCTTCCAGAAGGTGCGCGAAGCGGAACGTGACACGGTCTTCAACGAGTACAACCACCGTATCGGCGAGATCATCACGGCGACAGTCAAACGCCTGGAGCCGATGGACGTGATCTTCGATATCGGCAAGGCCGAGGCCCGCATGCCGAAGCGGGAGCAGAGCCGGCTTGAGCAGTTCGCCGTGGGTGAGCGCGTTCGCGTCGTTTTGTTACGCGTGGACCGCGCCGCCAAAGGCCCGCAGGTGATTGTCAGCCGCGCCGCTCCTGCACTGGTGCAGAGCCTGTTCCAGGCTGAGGTTCCGGAGATCTACGACAACACGGTAATGATCAAGGCCATTGCCCGTGAGGCCGGCGAGCGCACGAAGATTGCCGTACAGTCACGAGACAAGGATGTGGATCCGGTTGGCGCCTGCGTCGGCATGAAGGGCATGCGTGTACAGTCCATCATCCGCGAGCTGCGCGGCGAAAAGATCGACATCATCGAATTCTCCGATGAGATCACAACCTTCGCAGAGAAGGCATTGCAACCCGCCAAGGTCTCGCGTGTCTCCATTACGGACCTGACCGAGAAGCAGCTTGAAGTGATCGTTGACGACACTCAGTTGTCGCTGGCTATCGGCAAGAAGGGCCAGAATGTGCGTCTGGCAGCGAAGCTGCTCGGCTGGAAGATCGATATCAAGAGCGAGGAAGAGAAGCGCCAGGAGGTCGAGCAGGCCATGCAGGCGCTCTCCGGCGGACCGTCGACTCCGATCGAGCAGGTCACCGAGCTGGGCGAGACGATCCTGGAAAAGCTGATCGCTGCCGGAATTACGACGGTGGAATCGCTGGCCGACATGACTCCGGAGCAGTTGGAAGAGGTTCCGGGTATCGGCGAGAAGACCGTGGAGAAGATCTCGGTCGCGGTTCGCCATTATTTCGGCCAGTATGCCGAAGGTGAGGAGCGTCCTGCCCTGGTGCAGGCGGCATCTGAAGCCGTTGAGGAGGAATCTTCAGTGGCGAAGACACCGGAAGAGATCTTGGCAGCAGAAAACGAAGGTAAAGGGCTGACGGCGCAAGAAGCTAACGAGTCGACCGAGGAGCTTCAGGACGCCGAAGAGGCAGACTCGGGAACCGATGCCTACTCGGACGCGGATGCCCGGGAAGAACAGATTGAGCTCGACAACGACAGTGTGGACACACTGGTTGCGGAGTCGGAGGAGATCTCGAACGAGACGATTGACAACGAGCGCGACGAAGATGGCCGCGACCGTGGTTAGGCTGTGGACGCCGTTCGGCCGATGCGGAACGGCGGTAAGATGGTGTGTTGACGGTTTTAAACATCCCGAAGGGTTGAGGCTGCGTATGAACGGCTGAGTCTGCAAGGGGTAGCGAATAGGGGACGGATGAGTAAAGTTCGAATCAATGATCTGGCGCGCGAACTGGAGGTCAAGAGCAAGTCGATTCTCGACGCTTTGACCGCAGTGGGTGTGACCGAAAAGAAGACGCATTCAAGCTCGCTGGAAGAAGATGAAGCCGAGCGTGTGCGCACATACCTCCGCGGCGGTGCGCCGTCGAGTGGAGCGCGCGCTGCCGCCAGCGAACCCAAAATCGATCTTTCGAAGATCTCGAAGCCTGGCGATGCGCTGAAGGCGATTCTGGAGCGCAAACAGGCTGAGCAGCAGGCGCATTCGCGCCCGGCGGCCCCGCCGCCGCAACGCCCCGCCGTGGCTGCGCCTCCGCAGCGTCCGGCCGTCGCTACACCGCCGCGCCCCGGCGTGGTGGTGACTCGTCCGGCAGTCGCTCCCCCGGTGGCAACGCCTCCGGCTGCGACCCCGGCGCCGTCGTCTAGCCCGGCCGCCCCCGCAGCCCCGGCTGTGACCGCCCCAAGCGCACCGGCTGCAACATCCCCTTCACAACAACCGGCTGCTCCGCGGCGTATCATGCCGCAGATGGAGCGCCGCGGCCCCCAGATCATCGCTCCTAAGGCGACGCCCCCTGCTCCTGCCATTGCCGGCCGTCCTCCGGCCGGTCCGGTAGTCGCGGCTCCGCGTCCGGCTATCGCTGGTGTACCTCCGGCGGGCGCTGGTGCTGTTGTGGCCAAGCCGCCCGTGACCCCGGCAGCTCCAGTCGCCCACGCACCTGCTCCTGCCGCAGCTGCCTCTCATGCCGCACCGGCTGCTCCGGCGGAGCAGCCGGCAGCTACTCCGGCACCGCCGGAGGCACCGGCTGCCACTCCTGCCCCCGCCGCGGCAGCACCTGCGGCTCCTGCCGCACCGGCAGCACCCGCACGCCGCGTAATCATGCCGCAGACCGGACCGCGCCCGACGTATACCGCTCCTGTCGGCGCGGCGAATCTCGGCGTGCAGCGTGGCCGTCCCATCTTTGAACGCCCGCGTCCTTCCGGACCGGGTGGCGGTGGCCAAGGCGGTCCAGGTGGCGGCGGTCGTCCTCCCCTGCGTCCCGGCGAGCGCCGTCCGATGCATCCGACGCGTACGCACCCGACCGGTGGTCCGGGTGGCGGCCGTCCTGGTTTTGGCCAGCGTCCTGGCTTCGGTGGTCCGCGTCCCGGCGGAGCACCGGGCATGCTGCCGCCTCCGGGTGACGTCCCTGGGGCACCGACCGGCCGTCCCGGACAGCGCCCCGGCGGAAATCGCCGCGGCCAGCAGTACGAGAAGAGCAAAGAAGGCCCGATGAAGGGCTTCAACGCTCCGCGCTTCGGCGGTATGCCGGTTTCGCGTGAGCCCGTACCGATCACGAAAAATCTCACCGTGACCGAGGGCATCAGCGTCAAGGACCTGGCCGAAAAGCTGGAAGTCCGTGGTAAGGATCTGATCGCCTCGCTGCTGATGAAGGGCGTTTTCGTCACCGTGAACCAGTCGCTCGACAATGAACTGGTGAAGGATGTGTCGCGCCAGTTCGGCGCGGACGTCAGCATCATCTCGGTGGAAGAACAGCTCGAGAACGAGGCCATCGAGGGCCTGCTGGAAGATACCTCCGGCATGGTGGAGATCGTTCGTCCGCCGGTGGTCACCGTCATGGGTCACGTCGACCACGGCAAGACCAGTCTTCTGGATGCGCTGCGTGAGACCGACGTCGCCAGCGGCGAAGCCGGTGGCATTACCCAGCACATCGGCGCCTACAAGGTCCATGTCACCAAGGAAGGCTCGCCCGCTTTTGGCCGTGAGATCGTCTTCCTGGATACGCCGGGTCACGAGGCCTTTACACGCATGCGTGCCCGCGGCGCCAAGGTGACGGATATCGTCGTGGTCGTGGTAGCAGCCGACGACGGCGTAATGCCGCAGACCCTGGAAGCTATCGATCACGCACGTGCGGCCAAGGTGCCGATCATCGTTGCGGTCAACAAGATCGACAAACCTGAAGCAAATCCGGATCGCGTCATGCAGCAGCTTGCTGATCGCGGTCTGCAGCCGGATAGCTGGGGCGGCGATACGCCGTTCGTTCAGGTATCGGCGAAGAAGCGCATCAACCTCGACGGCCTGGAAGAGATGATCTGCCTGGTCGCCGACACGAACGAGCAGAAGGCTACTCCGGAGCGTCCGGCGGTCGGTACTGTCATCGAAGCCAAGCTCGACCGCGGCCGTGGCGCCGTGGCCTCGATCCTGGTGCAGAACGGTACGCTGCGCGTCAACGACAGCTATATCGTCGGCAACACCTTTGGTAAGGTGCGCGCCATGTTCGACGACCGCGGCCGCTCGATCCACGAGGCGGGGCCGTCGACACCGGTGGAGATCCTGGGTCTGGAAGGTATTCCGGATGCCGGCGATACCTTCCTGGTGATGGCGGACCGCGACAAGGCCAAGGGCATTGCGCAGTACCGCAAGATGAAGGAGCGCGAGGCGCAGCTTGCCAAGTCGAGCCGCGTGTCTCTGGAAGGCCTGGCGGAGCAGATCAAGCAGGCCGGCGTGAAGGACCTGAACATCATCCTCAAGGGCGACGTGCAGGGTTCGGTCGAGGTTCTGGCCGACTCGCTGCAGCGCATGTCGACCGAGAAGGTGCGCGTAAAGGTACTGCACTCGGGTGTAGGTTCCATCACCGAGAGCGACGTTCTGCTGGCAACCGCGTCCAACGCGATCATCATCGGCTTCAACGTGCGTCCGGAGCGCAAGGCTGCCGAACTGGCCGAGCAGGAAAACGTCCAGATCCGTATGCACTCCATCATCTACGAGCTGCAGGACGAGATCACCAAGGCGATGTACGGTCTGCTGGAGCCGGTCTACCGCGAGCAGTACCAGGGCCGCGCCGAAGTGCTCAATGTCTTCAAGATCTCGAAGGTGGGTCAGATTGCCGGTTGCACAGTGCGCGACGGCGTCATTCACCGCAACTCGCAGGTACGCGTGAAGCGCGACGGCGAGGAGATCTGGAAGGGCAAGATCACCAACCTCAAGCGCTTCAAGGACGATGTCAGCGATGTTCGCGAAGGCTATGAGTGCGGTATCGATCTCAACTTCAAGGACATCAAGGTCGGCGACATGATCGAGGCGTACACCACCGAGAAGATCGCCGCCGAGCTCGGAGCCAATACCGCCGAACTGCGGGAAGCCGCAGCCAAGGCAGCTGCCGCACACGCGTAAACCAGGTTGCATCGAAACAAAGAAAGGCAGGCCTTCGGGCCTGCCTTTTGTTTTGCCCGACGTTGTTCGTGCGGGTGGGAAAATGAGACGAGGAGCCACTTCGTGAGCTTCTGAATGGAGGAACTGCCGTGGCCACTGTAAAGCTCTGGACAGACGACGAGATCAACAAGGTGCCGGAACTCAAAGCTGTCTTCGACGACATTCGCGCTGTTCGCAAGACGGATTTCGTGAACAACTTCTGGCGTGCTCTCGCGAACCAGCCCGCGCTGCTGCAGAGGACATGGGCGAGTATCAAAGAGGTGATGATCGAGCCCGGAACTCTCGATCCTCTTACGAAGGAACTGATCTATATTGCCGTCTCGACGGTGAACAGTTGCCCTTACTGCATCCACTCGCATACTGCGGCCGCACGAACGAAGGGGCTTTCCGACGAGCAACACGCTGAGTTTCTTGCGGTCGTCGGTATGGCGGCGGAGACAAATAACCTGGCGAATGCGATGCAGATTCCGGTGGATAAAGAGTTTCTTGTTGGATAGAGTATTTTCCCTGTAGGTGTAGTCCAGAGCATCGGCATCGATGGGCGTTTTCCGCAATGAAAACACCAGGGATCTGCTTTTCCAGAGGGTTGTCCCAGGTAAGAAAACATTGGTCGAGACGCAGATTTCTCCGCTACTCTTCACCCCAGCCAGCGAAGCTGGCCGGGGACGCCGAGCGCTTCGAAATGACAAACAAACGTGCCGTTGCTCTAAGCGCTGAAGGCGCGTTCTATACCAGCCTGGGGCAACGCCCCAGGTTTCGGTGCCCCAGGCTGGGTAAGGGCTGAAGGCCCGCTCTATAGTTCTGCATGCTTTGCGGGCATCGTCGTTGTTCAATGTATCGAAAGGTTAGGGCATCTTCCCTCTAGGTGTAGTGGAGGGTTTCCGCGCCTATGGGCGATTTCCGCAATGAAACGCCGCTGCACTCCTCGTCCGGAATACCCAGCAACAGTGAAAATGCTTTATTGATGATACTGATCGTTCTGGAGTACGCTGACTCCTCGCCAACCCCAATAAACACAATGGCGCTGAATTAATCCCTGATCATTGAGGGTCATCGCTTCTACAAAATCCATTTGTTCCTTGTCCGGTGTTTCACGCGGGTACTCCCAGATAAGGTGTTTCCCATCGGTGAAGAATCCGCTGCGGAAATATTGACGCAGAGAGGGCTTGCGCTTTGCCAGAATCTCGAAAAAGGGGCGCAATTGCTCGTGGCCGCGACAGACACCATCTTCCTGATCCATCAGGTGCGGGACCAATGGGCTCTCCAGTACAGCGTCAGGAGCGTAGCAGGCCAATAAGCGCTCGGGGTCGTTATGGGATAGCGCATCATCCCATTGCACATACATGCGCTCTACTGCTTCATTGGAATACTCGGGAGTGAGAGCGTTTATTTTTACCTCTGTTGCCTGTGGCATAAATTCCTCCTCTGCTCTGCAGGTAATTGCCGTTGAGACGGCGATGTGCGATCTTGCGTTGTCACCCTTGCCGATGAAGGTCTTATGTGATTGGGCCACTATACTTTTTGAGTGAACTCCCTTCGCATTCTGCCTTTGTACGACCCTTCGCACCGCCCATCCAGTTGGAATGAGCGTATGGCCGAAGGCGAGTTCGCCGTGTTGTTCAGCGGCGATCGCCCGGAGACAGTTGAGGGAGAGGCGACGCCGGAAGGTCCTTTCTGCGTTGTTGCGGCGGATATGGCCGATGCCGAGCGTTATGCACGCGAGGTGGTGGTCCTATATCCCACGATGATTACGCGTGTGTATGACCGCCGCGGTATGGTGGGAGCTCCGCTCTTTGAAGCACATGGGGCCAAAGCTAACCACAGCGAGATCTCGGCGCGGTTCAGACGTTGGGCGGGTGGCAGCCTGTTTGGTGTTGGCGCCGCACTCGGGCTGGCGGAGATCATCTCGGGTTTCACTATCAACTGGGCCGGTATGCTGGCTGCGCGTTTGCTTCCTGTAGGAGTGGTGCTGCTGTTAACTGAAGCTGCGATTGTGGTGGGCGCACGCCGCGAGCAGAAGCGGAAGCCTCGATGACCTTGCTCATTCTGTTGCCGCTGCAACTGGCGGTGATCCTGGCAGTGACCTGGCTGTGCGGAGCGTTGGCGCAGCGGTTGAGCCAGCCGCGAGTGATCGGCGAGATCGCCGGCGGCATTCTGCTGGGGCCGGTCGCGCTGGGACGCTGGATGCCGGCGGTGACCACAATGTTATTTGCTCCCGCGCGTCTGTCCTGGTTGGAACTGCTCAGCAACGTTGGGCTGGTAGCGTTTCTCTTCCTGGTCGGCGCGGAGCTGGATCTGCGTGAGGTGGCGCATCATGTACGGCGCGTGGTGGCGACGACCGCAGGCAGCATTCTACTGCCGTTCCTTGTTGGAGCCTTATTGGCTCCGATTCTTCTGCGGCATTATGGCGTGGCTGAGGATGCTCGCTGCGGATTCCGTATCTTTCTCGCCGTGGCCATGAGCATCACAGCGCTGCCGGTGCTTGCTCGCATCCTGCGCGACCGCGAGACAGCGGGCGTGCCGGTAAATGCGGAGGTAGCGCAGCAGTCGCTGCTGAGCGCAGCCCTTAATGATGCCCTTGCATGGTGCGTTCTGGCAGCGTTGCTGGCAGTGCTGCACGGCGGTGGCGCGGTTGAGATCGTGGTGCGGCTCAGTCTCCTGGTGGCCTTCATCGTTGTGATGATGGCTGGCGTGCGGCCAATGTTGCGCCGTGTCTCACTGGAGCGTCCGGTATGGACCGTGGTGCTGGTGCTGCTGCCTGGCATCAGCGCATGGGTGACCAACGCGCTTGGCATTCACCTGTTCTTTGGCGCTTTTCTGGCCGGTATCTGCGTTCCGTCGGAACGCGTCGCGGGCATCATGGAGCGGCTCTTCCTGGTCGTTTCAGCCTGGACTCTGCCTGCATTCTTCGCACTGACCGGCCTGCGGATGCGGCCGGAGCTCTTTCACGCGGGCGGCTGGAGTGATCTGCTGCTGGTACTTGCCGCAGCCGTGCTGGGCAAGATCGTGGGAGGGATGTTCGGTGCGGTCGTTGCAGGTACGCCGTGGTCGAAGGCCCTGCGGATCGGCGTGTTGCTGAATACGCGCGGGCTGGTCGAGCTGATTGTGCTGAATGCCGGCTACCGCGAAGGCATTCTCAATGCCCAGGTCTTCACCTTGCTGGTGTTGATGGCGGTGGTAACAACCGCGATGACCGGCCCGTTGTTGGACTTAACGGCACGACGGAATGTGGTGTAATCGGGGTGAGACCTTACCTCGATCCGGAAAACCTATCCTGAAGTGGCGCAGCGCGTTGCGTTCGGGGATGTCTCTATCTCTTGCCTGGAGTCGAATGAATGAAACGGCGTGAGTTTTTGCGACAGTCGAGTGCATTTGCGGGGGTCGGCATGCTCGGCCTGGCCGGGTGTGCGAAGAGGCCGGTGACAGCAGGCAGCGCAACCGCTCCAGCACTGCCGTTCTATGACCGCGTACCCGAGCTGGTGCCGATCCGCGCCCATGAAGACCGCCTTTTCCGCATTACGGTATGCCTGCGTCCTTTCCGTGCGCAGGGTCCCCGGCTTGAGGTAGAGAAGGTCGGTGACAAGATCGTCTCGCATAATTACGGTCACGGCGGCAGCGGATGGTCGTTGAGCTGGGGCTCGGCGGCTGTGGCGGTCGAGAACGCGATGAGGGCGAGCAACGGCGATAAGGAGATTGCCGTGATCGGCTGCGGCGCGCTGGGGCTTACCTCTGCCATCACGGCGCAGCGTGCAGGTGCCCATGTCACCATCTACGCCAAGGAGCGTCCACCCGAGGTGCGTTCCGCACGCGCTACCGGAAGCTGGACTCCGGACTCACGCGTCGCTCTCAGCAATGTAGTGGCGCCCGCGTTTGGCGATTTGTGGGAGCTTATGGCGCGCACCAGCTGGTCGATGTATCAGAGCTATCTCGGAATGCCGGGAAATCCGATCGAGTACTTTGACAGTTACCAGTTGAGCGATTTCTCACCGGAAGAGGCGCAGAAGCGCCGCGAAAGCCAGGCGCAGGGGGCAGGACGTCATGAGTTCGCGCGCTACGCCTCGCGCATCCGGGATATCACGGCAATGCCGCAACTGCTGCCCGCTGGGTCGCATCCATTCCCGACGAAGTATGTACGCCGCAATACGACCCTGATGTTCAATGTGGCCGACTACTCGCGCCAGTTAATGAACGACTTTCTGATCGCAGGTGGAAAGGTTGAGAGGGTCGAGTTCCACTCTCCCGCCGATCTCGCGGCGCTGCCGCAGAAGACCATCATTAACTGTCCGGGCTACGGTGGCCGTGCTCTCTGGAATGACGAGTCGATTACGCCGGTACGCGGTCAGATCGCATGGCTCATTCCGCAGGAGAATGTGCACTACGGTCTTGGCTATAAGAACGTAAACATCGTCGCTCGCCGCGACGGCATTGTCGTGCAGACCAGTCTCAACGGCGAAGAGTCCGGCTGGAACGAAACCGATGAGACGCCCAACCAGGAAGAAGCCGTGACTGGTGTACATCTGCTGCAGGAGCTCTACAGCCGTATGGAAGCGATGCAGCGCCGCGGTAACAAGATGGCATAGGAGTGCCATCCAGTTTCTGACGGTCAGGAATTGGATGACACACCCTTCGTCCATGTAGAGTGGTGGCGGAGGTTGTCATGAATCGTCGTTCGATGTTGCTGAGTATCGTGGCCGGGCTTTGTTGTAGCCCGCTGATGGCGCAGATGGGTGGTGGTCAACCGGGTGGCGCGATGGCGAGTCCGCCGGCCAAGGCTGAGGTTGCGCTGGGGCCTGTAAAGATCACCGTGGACTATCACACACCGTCGATGCGCGGCCGTAAGGTCATGGGTGGCCTGGTGCCCTACGGACAGGTGTGGCGTACCGGAGCGAATGAAGCGACTACCTTCGTTGTGAGCGGCGGCAATATCTCAGTCGCTGGAAAGCCGGTTGCAGCCGGCAACTACACGATCTACACCCTGCCCGGCGAGAAGTCGTGGCAACTGATCATCAGCATGGAGACCGGGCAATGGGGCACCGAGTACCATGCCGATCGCGATCTGGTCCGTGTCAACATGGACGTAAAGACCCTGCCTTCTCCGCAGGAGAAGATGAGCATCAGCTTTGAGAACACCGTGGGCAAACGGACGGACATGCACATCAAGTGGGAGACGACAGACGCCTCCGTGCCGATCATCGTTCGTTAAGATTTCCGAGAAGACTAAGGCACGTCCGGTAGGACGTGCCTTAGTCTTTTAACCGGAGTGGAGCAATGAACCTTCAAGCGATTCAGGAAGCTCTGCGCGAGATCGGCGCGGATGCATGGCTGTTCTATGACCATCACTATCGCGACCCTATCGCGTACCGCATCCTCGGCCTGGGCGGGGGATTGCATGTCACCCGCCGCTGGTACTATCTGGTTCCCGCCTATGGCGAGCCGAAGAAGCTGGTGCATCGCATCGAATCGCTGCGGTTGGATGGGCTTCCTGGCCAGAAGGAAGAGTACAGCTCCTGGCAGGAACTTGAAGCAAAGCTCGAACGGCTGACGACCGGCGCGACGAAGATCGCCATGCAGTACTCGCCGCGCAACGCCATCATGTATGTGTCGATGGTGGATGCCGGAACGGTGGAGCTGCTGCGGAGCTGGGGCAAGCAGATCGTATCGTCTGCGGATATGGTCAGCCGCTTTGAGGCGGTTCTTACTGAGGAGCAGGTCGCTTCACACTACAAGGCGCAGGTATTGCTGGATGAGATTCTTGCTGCGGGCTGGGAGCAGATTGGCGACCGTGTGCGCTCCAGTGGAACCGATGAGTTCACCATGGTGAACTGGCTCAAGGAGAAGATCGAGCAAGCCGGCATGATCACCGAGCACGGACCCAATGTGAGCGTCGGCCCCAATGCGGCCGACTCTCACTATGAGCC
This sequence comes from Terriglobus albidus, assembly GCF_025685425.1. GTDB lineage: Bacteria > Acidobacteriota > Terriglobia > Terriglobales > Acidobacteriaceae > Terriglobus > Terriglobus albidus. The sequence continues at coordinate 158,405 of NZ_JAGTAS010000052.1, read as the reverse complement.
CTCGCCGTCGAGCTCACGACCGATCCGCAAGGGAGACTTTGTCCTGATCGATATCTGGTCGAAGATGGCGGGCGACCCAAATGCAGTCTGGTATGACATTACCTGGACCGGTGTCGTAGACCGCGAGCCGACCGAACGCGAACAGCAGACCTTCGCAACGGTAACAGCAGCGCGCGATGCCGCCATCAAGACCGTCGAAGAGGCGTTTGCTGCGAATCGTCCGATCGCGGGATGGGAGGCGGATGAGGCTTCGCGTACTGTCATTCGCAACGCCGGCCAGGCAGCCTGGTTTACGCATCGCACCGGTCACAATATTGCGATCGAGCTGCACGGCAACGGAGCGCATCTGGATAACCTGGAAACGCACGACGAACGGCTGATCCTGCCGATGACCTGCTTCTCCGTGGAACCAGGGTTGTACTATCCGGGTGCGTTCGGTCTCCGCAGTGAAGTCAACATGATCACGCGGCCGGGCAAAGCGGTCGTGACAGGAAAGATCCAGAGGGAACTCGTTCGGATCTAACGGTCAAGCCATAGCCGCGCGTAGCGCTTTTGATTCGTCTTCCCAGTCGGGTGCCCCACCCTCGCAATGCTAGGGCATTTCCCTGTAGGTGTAGAGTAGGGCTTCCGTATCTATAAGCGTTTTCCGCAATGAAAACGCCGCTGCACTCCCTTCCGGGATACCCAGCAACAGGGAAAATACTCCAGGGTGGCAGAGAAGCCACAATTCTTTTCCCGGCCACAAAAGCGCTGAAGGCGCGCTCTATACCAGCCTGGGGCAGCGCCCCAGGTCACCGCCCCTAAGACAGAGGAAGGGCTGAAAGCCCGCTCCATAGTTCTGGAATAGGAAGAGAAGCAGATCCTTACGGTATGACAAACAAAATGGGCAACATTCAAATACCCATGTTCTACATGGGTATTTGTGATTCGTTAAAACCGTTTTAGTGCTTGATGAAATACATCAGCCAGCTCGCGACAATCACCCCGCCAACAAACATCGCAAAGCAGTACGCGCCAAAACGAACCATCGCTTTGGGTTCGCTACGCTGCGTAATGCCGAAGACCACTGATGTAAACAGCGAGAAGAGCAGAACAGCGGAGAAGTGGGAGAGGCTCACAGGGGCTTCCTCCCGTTCGCCAGCGAATGTGCATCGACCGCCGCCATAATATTCAGCAGACCCGCCACAACGATAAAACGCGTGCCGTAGTCGGCGACAGCGATCTGTACCGACGCGTGTCCCCAATCCAGCAGACGAGCAAGCAGATACAGAAGTCCCGCGCCGAGGTCTCCGGCGAAGTTCAACATATCGAGCAGATCGCCGGTATTGGGCTGGTAGATCTTGCCCTGCAGGCCGATGCCGATGAAGAACATGCTCGTGATGGAGACGAAGATCAGCGCCGCGCGGATGGGCTTGCGGACAAAGAGATGACCCGCACCGGGAACCAGCCATCCGGCCAGAAGCGCCATGATTGGGAGTGTCTTGGATTCTCCGGCGAGCGAGGCCGGCACCTGTGAATGCGTTGCCATTCCGTCTCTGATGATATCAGCCCGTCAGGCGCGCCTAACGGGCTGTGGTTAGAAGTTCCCGTTTATCCCAGACCATGGCGTCAAAGCGATGGCGGGTGTGGAAGCCGAGATCCTCGTACAAACCGACGGCAGAGGTGTTTTCTTCGGTGACCGTAAGGGTAATGGCTTCATATCCGCGCTGCCGCAGGCCGGCTGCCGCCTTCTGGATCAGCATGCGCCCATAGCCCTGGCCGCGCAGCCTGGGTGCGACGCAGAGCTGCGTAATATGCGCCACGTGGTCGCAGACGCGGGAACAGAGGATCATTCCTTCCAGCGTGCCGCCGTCGGGGTCAATCATCACCCAGGACGACTCTGCATCGAAGACACCGCAGCCGGGAAAGCGGACGATGTTATGCAGAAAGCGCAACGATCCATGCAGTGAGCGGTATTGATCGTTGATGGAGGCGTCCAGATGGCCGCGGTAGGTGCGGTGGATCAGCTCGCCCGCCGGCTGGAAGTTGGCATTGACCCACTGCCGCAGCACCAGCGGCTCGGGAAGCTTGTGTTCCGGATGGGACGCAGGCAGGGCTGCGTTCTGCTTCAGGTCGCAGTGCAGGAAGAGCCGTGGGTGTACGCGGAAGCCCGTTGTTAAAAACGGAGCAGCCAGAGATCCGGCTGGATGCAGCAACAACTGCGACTCCACACGCTGCACCTGCGGTGAGTGCTGCAGGGTCTCGATGAGATGGGTTAGCAGACGATGCTCGATATCTTTGGCGTTCTCAGATTGGGTCGCGTGAGCAAAGGTGTCCCCAACGACGGCTTTGTCTCCTTCATAAACGCTGAAGGTGTAACCACAGACATTACCGTTGTCGAGCGCGACGTAGCCCGGCAGGATGCGGGCATCCAGATACTGCAGCAGCAGTTCGATCGAGGTGGAGTAGTCCCACTCCAGCAGGTCCCTCCACTGCCGTGCTTCTTCTTCCAGAAGAGACCGAAGCTGGCGGCCAGAGTAGTGCCGAAGGTCAAGCAGGTCGAGTTGTGCGGCTGCGCTCACAGGTCGTTTGGGGCCTTGCAGCAGCTTAGCGGAGTTAACGCCGATTGTGTGCGGAAGGTTTTTCCGAAAAGTTTGCGGTCTGGGTTCCCGCAGAGACGCGGTAGACCGCCAGTCCCTGCCACTCATAGAGGAAAAGCGGCGTGTAGAGGCGTCCCGCAAGGATCGTGGAAAGCTGGGGAATGTCGCGTTCCCGAAGGACCAGGATGTGCTGTTCCTGGGGAATCTCGGCGATAATATTGACCTTCTCCGTCGCACTTTCCTCGTGGAAGTAGTGGCGGAGCGGCTGGTTGCGGTAGAACGCCAGGCCGTAGTCCATGTCACGGCGGATGTGATAGGTCGCCAACGTGGGGATATCCGGGGCTTCCTGGGCGATGCGCTCCGCCAGGGGGCGGGCGGAGTAATTGGCGTCCAGCAGCCAGCCGTTCATCCTCAACAGGAAGAAGAGCAGTGCCAGGACCGGCGCCAGAGTGATGGCGCGCAGGTATTTTGTTCCCCATCGGCGGACGGTCAGGTAAATGGCGGCCCCGGTCACAGCCGCCCAGAGTGCCGCCCAGAAGATGGTTTTGGCTGCCGGAACAAAGCGCTCATAGATCATGTACTGCGGGCAGAGCAGAAGCACAAACGTCATCGTGGAGACGACGACAGCGTGGCCGCCGAGCAGCCACCACTTGAGCTTGTACTGCCGCACGCGGTACAGGTAGTCGCCCGTCAGAATGGTGATCGGTGCAATAGCCGGCAGAATGTACCCGGGGAGTTTGGAACCAGAGAAGGTGAAGAACAGCACCGGAAAGATGGCCCAAATGACCAGGAACTCCGGGAAGGCATCACCCGGGCGGGTATTCCCTACGTAGCGAACCCGATTATGGCGCACCCTCCACTCCGCAACCGAGATCTGGATGGAGTCCACCATGGCCCGGAGGCTCATCACCGTCCAGGGCATCAGACCCAGGATCAGTACGACCAGGTAGTAGTAGATCGGCTGGTGGTGCTGGTAGCGATCGGTAGCGAAGCGCTCAAGATTGTGCTGCAGGAAGAAGAGCCGGTAGAAATCCGGGTTGCGGAGCTGTACGGCGATGAACCACGGCAGCACCATCGCCAGGTAGAGAGCCACTCCCGGCAGCCAGATGGTGCGGCGCACGATATTCCATTCCCGCCGCAGACCGGCAAACAGCAGCAGGATGCAAATGATCATGAAGGGCGCTATCGGACCCTTGGCCAGAGTTGCCGCGCCGCCGAAGAAGTAAAGATCGAAGAGCCAGAACTTCTTGCCTGTCTCATACCAGGCGTACCAGCCGAGCATGCCGATGGAAAACGGCGCGGCCAGCTGCATATCCGTGGAAGCGCCGCGGGAGAAAGCCACCATCGCGATACACGAGGCCGTGATCAGGGCTGCATCCAGGTGCCCGCCCGGACGAAAACGGCGCATGTGGAGGTAGATCAGCAGGATAAGGGCGAAGGTGGCTGTTGTAGAGGGTAAACGGGCCGACCAGTCGGAGATGCCGAACTCCTTGAAGAAGCTCATGGCGCGCCAGTAATAGAGCGCCGGCTTTTCCAGCCAGGGAACACCATAGAGGATCGGAGTAATTGCGCCTGCGGTCAAACAGTGATAGCTGGCCGTCAGATCTTTCCAGGCCAGGCTGCGGGGCCGGACGGTAGTGTGGAGGGCGTGGCACTCGGCTGAGTGGACCTCCAGCATCTCGCGGGCTACCTGCGCGTAACGAGGCTCGTCTGCGCCAACCAGGCCCAGCTCGGTTCGGCTGATATGCAGGTGACCAATGCGGAGCGGAATCAAGCCGAAGGCCAGCAGCCAGGAGGTCACCAGGAAAAGGACAACCAGCTCCTGTGTCGCAGAAAAAGCCTCAGCCGTTCGCAGCCGGTGAAGCCACCGGCGTACGCCATCGTTGGGCGGAGTCATCTCAGCTTTGTCGCGCAATGAAAACTAGGCTAACAGAGTTCGGCTTGGAGGCGTTTGACGACCAGATCAATGACGGTTTCGAGGTCGCCATCGACCGTGCAGCCGCTGGCGTTCAAGTGTCCGCCGCCGCCGAAGTGCTCAGCCACCCGGGCTACATTGGCTCGCCCTTTACTACGGATGCTGAGCCGGAACTGAGGACCGCTGTTAGCAGTGGTCCGAGGCAGCTCCCGCAGAAAAACTGCGCAGTCGATTCCGGCGATGGAGATGAGATAGTTCACGACGCCCTCGCAATCCTCTTCCTGGGCTGTGCTTTCCAGCATGTCTTCCAGCGTGATCCACGCCCAGGCAAGTTTGTCCTGGATATTGAGCTTGGAAAGGGCGGCTCCAAGGATGCGGATCCTGGGCGCCGGATTGGTGAAGTAGACCTCACGGGCAATCCACGCTGCGTTGGCCCCGGCGAGAACCAGGTCACGGGCGAGAGCGAAGGTGTCCGCATTGGTGCCCGCGAAGGTAAATGAACCGGTATCGGTAAGCACGGCGGCATACAGGCAGGTCGCCATCTCGGGGGTGATGGTGGCTCCAGCCGCCAGCGCCAGGTGATAGATCATTGCCGCCACAGCACATGCTTGCGGATCAATCCAGTTGAAGTCGGCAAACTCCCGTCCGCTGGAGTGATGGTCGATATTGATAAGAAAGGTGCCATTGGTGCCGCGAACCCGCGACCGCTCCACCGAGTCGCATTCAAGAAGAATGACGGCATCGTAGGGGCCTTCGACGGACGTGGCGACGCGGATGCGGTCCACCTGCGGCATATTCAGGTAGATCGCGGGCACGGGATCCGCGACCACCATGTCACAGGTTTTGCCGAGCTGCTCCAGCAGCATTGCTGTGGCCAGCAGGGAACCGATGGCGTCACCGTCAGGGCGTGCGTGCGAGGTAATGAGGAAATGCTGCCGGCTGCGGATTTGATTTAACAGCTCTGAAGTGGCGGCAAAATAGGTCACTGACCCGCCTTTCGCTCACGTTTCCTGGTGCGCGTGAGCAGCTCATCGACCCGGGCGGTGAGCTTTTCGGAGCGGTCAATAACGAAGGTGAGCTCGGGAATCTGTCGTACACCCATCCGTTCCCGTATCTCGGAACGGATGTACGCCCGTGCGGCCATCAGGCCTTCACGGGTGGAAAGTTCGGTGGCTTCGTCCCCTTCGACAGAGACAAAGACACGGGCTGACTTGCCGCCAGGGGCAAGAACGACCTCGGTGACGTGACAGAGACCGATGCGTGGGTCGGAGAGTTCGCCTTCAATCATGATGGCGATCTCGTCGCGAAGGGTACCGATGACTCGGTTGCGGTGATGGGCTTTGGCTCGCTGCTCAGGCATAAAATCTTGGGGAACCAGTGAGGATACCAGAGTCGGCGCTTGACGCCTAACGTAATTAAGAGGCTGCGATGGCTCTACGGCCGCCGGGACTGAGGCAGGTTCTCCAAGCCATAAGATTTCCGGAAAACATGAAAGGAGGCCCGCCCGGCAGGCCTCCTTTCATGGGATGACATTTCTTGGCGACCGACGACCCTCAGAGGAGGGTCCCTGTTGCTGGGTATCCCGGAAGAGGAGTGCAGCGGCGTTTTCATTGCGGACAACGCCCCATAGAGGCGGAATCCTACAGCACACCCACAGGAAATTGCTCTAACGGCTGACGACAAGGATTTCGAAGCTGTCTGGAAGAACCGTTGGGCGAGGACGAGGTGTGGCAGCCGTCGGAGCTGGTGCTGGGCCGTACTTGGCGGCGCCCAGGAAGATCTTCCCGGCGGCCGCGTCGAAGGCCATGGTTTTGGCGCCGCGTGCCGTGGGCAGCGTCTGGATGGTTGGGAAGCCCGCCTTGCTGGTATCAACAACGCTCAGGGAACCCTCGCCGTTCGAAGAGAAGGCAAAGCCGGTCTTGGCATCGAAACCAGCTGCATCGGGCGAGTCTCCGATCGATGCGAGGCCAAGCAGCTTGCCGGAGGTGAAATCGACGATAGCCATCTTCTTGCCGTCACACACTGAGAACAGGCGACGCTTGGCGTTGTCGATGGCCATGCCCGAAGGAGACTCGCAGCCGGCCAGCGGCCATGTGCCCACAATCTTCTTGCCTTGGGCGTCGAGCTTCACGATCGAATTTGCATCTTCAATGTTGACGAAGACAGCGCCGTGGCCATCCGCCTGCGGAAACTCAGGCTTGCCGGGAAGGGCAATGGTGGCGACGATGGTGTTATTGCTCGTGTCCAGGACGGAGACATTCTTGCTGCGTCCGTTGAAGGCCCACACGGTCTTCGTAGTCGGCTCATAGGCGATGCCGTCGGGGTTCGTTCCGGCAGGAACCGTTGCTTTCACCGCGAGCGATGTGCGATCGAAGACGACGATGGCATTGCCCGCGCCGTCACTGATATAACCCGTCTTTCCATCAGGATTAAGCGCGACGCCATGCGTGCTCTTCAGACCGGTAATAGCGCCGATCAGCTTGCCTGTGGCAGTGTCGACGACCTCAACCCGCGCGTTGTGAGCGATGTAGAGGCGATGCGCGGCGTCATCGCTGAGCATATAGTCCCAGCCACCCTGACCGCCAACCTGCCAGTGGTCCGCGATGTGATAGGCCTGCGCGTGAGAGACGGAGGCAAGAGAGAGAAGAACGGTTCCTGCTAGCGGGAACAAGCGCATGACGAAGACTCCAGGATGAGCTCGGGATTGACCGGCACACTGAGTTTCGTTGCGCCGCCTTAACTTACCCTGAAGTCTTGTTACGCGTTGTTAAAGATTTCAGGGAGGCTTGCTGTACGAGGCCGTTACGAACTCGAAACGCGTCAAGCACTGCAATGCGTAGCGATTTCTGCACTCCCCTACAATTGGATGAGTCGCCTTATCGAGGTCACTGCCTGTTTGCCGCTGTTCGAAGTCGCCTAATCAGTGCCGCTCCCACCGTTACCGCTATCAGTTTGATGGCAGGGAATACCGGTCTCCTCTTGAGACGGGGTCTCCACCCGAACCTTGATACGGCGGTTGGCTTCCTTTGGATTGCGTCAGACTATGCGCTTCGGCAGAAACCCCGTTATCCTGTCGCCGCACCCAGGCTCAATGCCGCGGGAGTAATCCTGGGCAGTCTGCTGCTTTCAGCAAGTGGTTTCCATGCGGGATACATCGATTGGAACCGGGTGAGAACGCCTCTTGGCTACATTCCCGCCGCAGCCGTTGTGGGTTTCCAGAATGAACTGCGCCGATTTGGCCAGCGCCTCACAGCATCGCGTTTCGGCATCGCGAAGTTCCTCGGAGCGGTGTTGAAACATCCCTATGCGCTGTCGGCGCTTCTATGCTCTTACGGTGTTGTGGAGCTGATGAAAAGTGCTTTGCATGCGCACGATACGGGACTCGTTGCCATTAGCAGTGCTTACGGGCTGGGAACTCTGTCTTTGTCCTTGCTGGACTATGGACGAGCAGGCGGAAAGCTCGAAGAAGCTTCCGAGACTTCAGCCACAGAACAAAGCGCCGAAGTAGAAGCGAGATAAGCGAATGACTTCTCAAGAACGAAGGAGTCACGGTAGTTAGGGCGCATCGATAATTTCTGGATCCCATGCATCGGGTGCCAATGTCCCTGGGGGACATTGGCACGGCCTTTATTTTCCAAAGCACTTCTATCTATCGATGCCAAATCGACGCTAGGGCTATAGAAATACGGTCGCGCAAAGCGCGATACCCCACGCTAAACCCCAGCGAACAAATTCGCCGGGGACCCCACCCTTCGCGATAAAACCCGCGAAGAATGGGGCAACGAGTGTCTACTGCTTCCAAAGTCAGTTGATTGTTTACTTTCCTGACTGAATCGCCTTGGCACGATCTTCCACAGCCTTCATCACGCGCAGCATGTTGGCTCCATAGATCTTCTTGATGTCTTCCCCGGTGTAGCCCTTCTCCAGCAGCTTGCGCGTCAGGTTAGGGAACTTCGCGTAAGAATCAAGGTCCTTGGGAACACAGGCCACACCGTCGAAATCAGTTCCAATGCCGATGGCGTCGATGCCTGCAACCTGGCGGACGTGATCGATATGTGCGACCACATCGTCAATGGTTGCAGGTGGAAGCGCTCCCGCGAACTGTTCGCGAATCTTATCCACGGCGGCCTCACGCTCCTTGGGATCGCTAATCTTCTGCGCTGCTTCATATTGCGGGCGGATCTTCGCATTCAACTCCCGCGAGCCTTCAAAGTAGCTTTGCGAAAGGAACTCGCAACCGAAGTTGATATTGACGACGCCGCCTTTGGCTGCAAGCGCCTTAATCATCTCGTCAGTCATATTGCGGGTGTATCCGGTGACGGCGCGGCAGCCGGAGTGCGATGCAATGATGGGCGCGGTGGAGGTTTCAAGGGCATCCCAGAAGGTCTTGTCTGCCGTGTGCGAGATATCGACCATCATGCCCAGGCGGTTCATCTCCTTGACGATCTCTTTGCCCAGCGGCGTGAGGCCGTTATGGTGTTCCACCTTTGGGTTGTCGATATCGCCCTGCGAGTCTGCCCAGTTATTGGTGTTGAAGTGCGTCAGCGTCATGTAACGGACGCCCAGGGTGTAGAAATCGCGCAGCAGGCGAGGAGAATCCTCAATGGCGTGTCCGCCTTCGATACCCATCAAGGCTGCAATCTTGCCCTGCTTCTTCGCCTCATAGACGTCGGCGGCAGTGGTCGCAAGAAGGAAGTCTTTCGGATGGCCCTCAACAACATCGTGGCGCACCGTATCGATCATCTGTAGCGCCCGGTTCGCCGAGTGATTTCCTTCGACATAATTCGCTCCCACATAGACGGCGAAGAACTCGCCTCCCAGCACGCCTTTCATGCGGGCAAGGTCAGTCTGTCCTTTCTTGTTGGGCGTGGCGATATCGTATCCCGTCACCGTCTCGGAGGTGATGTCGTTATGCATGTCGATCAGGATGGCTTCACGGGTGATCTTGTTCACCTCGGCATCGGTCACCTTCTTTTGAGCAAAGGCTGCCATGGGAAGCAAGAGGGTAGCGGCGGCGATACGACGGGCAGAGACCAAAACAAACTCCTTGTGCGGGATGGATGAGTAAAAGATAAACGGCTCCGGTGTGACCGGAGCCGTTGTGCGGCTGGTTCGATGCGATCAGGAGAAGTGCACCGGAACGGCGATACGTTCCATCTGTTCGAGGTCCGCTTTGACCGGAGTGTCCATCACTTCCTTGAAGGCCGTACGGAACTTCGCCATATCCTCCTTGGTGCCGACGGAGATGCGTACGACGTTAGGCCAGATGGGCCAGGTGCGGCCGATGATGACCTTCTTCTGCGCCATCGCCGCCATCACCTGACGGCCGTTACGGCCGGTATCGATCATGAAGCAGTTGGACTGCGAACCCGGAATGACCTTGTATCCGCAGTCGGTCAGGAACTTCAGTGTCTCGGTGCGAGCCTCGCCAATGTACTTCTTGCGCGCGGGCACCAGGTCCTTGTCTTCCAGGGAGACGCGCGCCGCGATCGAAGAGGTGACCGCCATGGCATTTTCGCCGCACTCGGTCAGCTTCTTGAGGACCTCCGGATGCGCCACGGCAAGCCCGGCGCGGATACCCGCCATGCCATAGATCTTCGAGAAGGTGCGCAGGATGATGATGTCCTTGCGCGTGTTGACCTGATCAACAACGCTCTTCGCATCGGAGAGATGGATGTAAGCCTCGTCGACCAGAAGCATGGTCTCCTTCGGCTTGTTGTCCAGCAGCCACAGGATGTCTTCACGTGACGTGATGGTGCCGGTCGGGTTGTTGGGGTTGCACAGATAGATCACGCCGGCGTTCGGCGCCGCGGCGGCTAGAGCCTTCACGTCATGAGAATAGGTGGAGGTGAGCTCTTTGGTGATGGTCTTGGCGCCGGCGATTGCAGCGGCGCGCTGCGCAGCCTCATAGGTTGGGTTGGCCGTGACCAGTGGCTTGTCGGGTCCGGTGTACTTCAGGACGGAGTAGTGGAGTGGCTCGCTCGATCCGGCATAGACGGCAACGTAGTCGGGCTCGACACCATTTTGTTTGCCGAAGACCTCCATGAGCGAAAACATTTCCAGGAAGTCGTAGCGTCCACCTTTGGCGGCAACTTCGGCGATGGCGGTGCGGGCTGCCTCGCAGGGGCCGAGCGGATTTTCGTTGGCATTGATGAGCACGGCGTCCTTCGGCATGGAGGCCATCATCTGCTTCATCATCTGCATCTGTGAAGGTTGTTTTGCGGGTGCTGCGCCAGTCTGTTGTGCTGCCCAGGCAAAGTGAGATTCGGTGAGGACCGGGATGCTGGCGGCGGCAGCACCCATACTACAGAGGAACGAGCGGCGGGAAACCGGGGACGACATGACATATCTCCTTGTTGAAAAACACGTGGATCGCGGGGGCCGGGTGTCTTCAAATCTTGAGGGAAGTCGAAGAAATCTTCAAGTGAATGCGAATAGATGAAGAGATCAATATAAAAATTCGTTGACACGTTACCGGGGTGCTGGCAGACTCAAACCAATCTCACCAACCTACGGTTAGCATCCTCGGGCCCGAACGACTCGCAGGAGGCTGCCGGAGTCTATGTACGTGGTTTCGTTCCGCGCCGAACAATGCGGAACCCTCACAGCAGTCTCGTAAGTTCAAGTTTGTTCTTCCGTCGTAGCAAGAGCAGATTCGCAGAGATAGTTGTAAGCAGTACCGGTCCTTTTTTGTAGAGCAACTGACAGTCAAGGCGAAAACGCCAAGGGGCGTCGTGTCGGCACATCGACATAAGTCGATGCACAGCCGCATCTCGTCGCCGCTCAAAGTTCTTTCTCACGGAACTGCCGCCGCCGTGTGCGCGCACACGTGTACCCGCCGGTGGCCCAAGGCATGTGTCACGAAAAGAAGTTCTCAGGGAGGTTGTAGTGGCTGTTATCCGTACTCGTTTCCAATGGCTGATGGGGCTGCTGGCGGTGGCGTTGATGTTCGCACCCGGCATGCTCGCGCAATCCTATTACGGCACGCTGAAAGGCAGTGTCACTGATTCCCAGGGTGCCGCAATTGCCGGCGCTACCGTTACGTTGACCGATGTAAACACCAAGATTGCACGTACCGCGGTTTCAAATGGAGCCGGCGAGTACCTGTTCAGCGCCGTCGATCCTGGCACCTTCGATCTGACGGTGACCTCGGCAAACTTCCAGACATATGTCCGTAAGGGCGTCAACGTCGCCACGCAGCAGACGGTGACCATTGATACCCCTCTCGCGGTTGGCGCCTCGTCCACGACGGTTGAAGTCACCGCAGACGCACCGCTTGTCGATAGCTCTACCGCATCGAATGGTCAGGTCTTCGATACCCAGAAGCTGCAGGATCTTCCCAACCTGGGCCGCAATCCCTTCCTCCTCACCAAGCTCAACACCAACGTGACGGCAACGGGCGATCCGCGCTTCAATCGTTTCCAGGACCAGTCCGGTTCATCGGCGATCTCCGTTTCAGGCGGACCGATCAACGGCAATAACTACGAGATCGATGGCGTACCGGTTACCGATTTCTCCAACCGAGCCGTGATCATTCCTTCGGTCGACGCCGTGCAGGAAATGAAGATCCAGACCAACACCTACGATGCAGAAATGGGCCGTACCGGTGGTGGTAACTTCAACACGCTGCTGAAGAGCGGTACGAACACGCTGCACGGCAACCTGCTCGGCACAACGCGTCAGACCAACTGGTCAGCGAACACCTGGAACAACAACTACAACGGCACCGGACGTCCGAACATCACGCAGTACACCTATGAAGGATCCATTGGTGGTCCCGTTGTGATTCCTCACCTGTACAACGGCAAAGATAAGACGTTCTTCTGGCTGACCGAAGAAGGTTATCGTCAGCGCTCTCCTCTGGCGACGAACTACTATTTGCCAACGGCGGCAGAGCGCAGCGGTGATTTTTCCAGCAGCTATGCAGATGTTGCGCGGACAACTCAACTGAAGATTTATGATCCGGCGACGACTGGATCGACGGGTAATCGTACGCAGTTCGCAGGCAATATCATTCCTTCCAGCCGTCAGTCTGCGATCGGCCAGAAGATCCTTGCCGCGCTGCCGACCTGCACTTCCATCTGCACAGCGACTACTTCCTATGGTGGTACCAACTTCCGTCCAACGGATCTTCTTGGCGACCGGGCGGACGAGTTCGTTGGCAAGCTCGATCATCAGATCACCCAACGTTGGGCTGCGAACATCTCCTATATGCACTATGGCTCGAAGGAGCCAGGTGGTAATCCGCTGGGTTCGTTTGCGGGTGATACCAACTCCTACCTGCTCTACCGTAAGGTAGACGCCACCACCGTCAACACGACCTATACCTTGAATCCGACGACGGTATTGACGGTTGGCTGGGGGTTCAATCGCTTCCCGAACAACACCCTCGACCTTACCAATAATTACGATCAGACGCAGCTCGGTCTACCTTCCAGCTATGTAAGCGCGCTTCAGAAGAAGTCGTTTCCGCGAGTGACGCTGACACAGATCAATGCACAGTTGGGAACCAATAACTCCGGACCGGCGGCGTTCTACTCTCGCAACTTCGTTGCAGGCATTTCCAAGTCGCTCGGTAAACAGTCACTGAAAGGTGGTTACGTCTACCGTTCCATCAGCGTAGACTTCACCAACGTCAGCAATGGTAATGGCTTCTTTACCTTCAACAACACCTTTACCGCTATCAATGCGAACTCGAAAAACGTAGGTGGTCTCGCCACTGGTGCCGATATTGCCGACCTGCTGCTCGGCTACCCAACAACCGGCCAGGTACAGATCGCCAGCAAGATCGCACTCAATGTTCCGTACCATGCCTTCTATATCCAGGATGATTACCGCTTAACCAGCCGGCTGACCCTCAATGCCGGTCTACGTTATGAATATGAGCCTGGAGTCCACGAGCGGAACAATAAATACGCGATCGGTTTCGACCGTACTGTCTCCAATCCAATTTCTTCTACCTCTGGCGTAGCGACCAAGGGCGGTATCATGTTCGCCGGCCAGAACGGTTACCCCACTACCTGCTGCAACAACAGCAATACGAAGTTCGCTCCACGTATCGGCCTGGTCTACTCTCTTGACCAGAAGACGGTTGTTCGTGCCGGATACGGCGTCTTTTATGCTCCGATCTACTACTCCACGAGCGCCTCGCTGGCTCCTGGTTATGTGTCGACCACCTCGTATGTTGCCTCTAACGACAGCAACAATACGCCGGCAAACTCCCTCGCGAACCCTTATCCGAACGGAATCAACCAGCCTGTAGGTAATTCGCTCGGATATTCGCAGGGACTTGGCGACGCTCTCACGACGATCGATCAGAATCGCCGGTCGCCGGTGGTGCAGCAGTACTCGCTCGATATCCAGCGTGAACTGCCATACGGTGTGGCGTTGCAGTTGGGGTATGTCGGTTCGAAGGGACGTAACCTGCTGCCTGGCAACGGCACCACCTATAACCTGGATCAGGTCAACCTGGGCGCAATTCCTTACGGCCAGGGTGCCTGCCCTGCCAACACCGGTGCTTCGGCTGCAACCTTCCTCAACGCGAAAAGCTCCAACCCTTACTACAATAAGGGTGGAATCGGAGCGATCGCTGCGGCAACCGTAGCCAACTCGCAGCTCTGCAAACCATTCCCTGAATTTACGACCGTCAGTATTCAGCCGAGCAACTCGAAGTCCTTGTACAACTCAATGATCATCAAGGCCCAGAAGAAGATGGCGCACGGCGCAACCTTCGTGACGGCATTGACCTGGTCCTCGAACTGGGACTCCAGCTTCGGTCAGGGCAGCAGCCTGAACCCCGGCAACAACGGACCGCAGGATATCTACAACCTGAATGGTGAGTATGCTCGCGCGATCAACAATACGCCTCTTCGTTATACGGCTGCCGGTACCTGGCAGCTTCCATTCGGAAGAGGCCGCGCCTACCTCAGCCACAACCGCTGGATTGATCTCGCGGTTGGCGGTTGGGATCTGAATTCAACCTTCGTCGCACAGCAGGGCGGGCCGGTTCCGATTCAGTTGAATACGAATAACAACTCCGGCTACGGAAATGCCGTGCAGCGTCCGAATCTGGTTCCGGGAGTGGACGTATGCACCTCCGGTTCGGTTCAGAGCCGCAATGGCCAGAATGGCAATAAGCTGTTCTTCAATACCAGCGCCTTTGCGGACCCGGGACAGGGGAACAATGGCAACGCTCCTCGTACCATCGGCAGCTGCCAGGCTCCCGGATACCGGAACGTGGATGCATCTATCTTCAAGGATTTCCATGCGGAGCGCGTGACCATGCAGTTCCGTGCGGAGTTCATGAACCTGACCAATACACCGCAGTTCGCGATCTCCTCGGCAGCCCTGAAAGTGGGTTCCTCTTCCTTCGGCCAGGTATCCACCAACGCCATCAACTTCCCGCGTCTGATCACGCTGGGTGGGAAGATCATGTTCTAACCGGAACGTGACATAACCGGAAGGGGCGCGGAGCAATCCGCGCCCTTCTGTTTTGTGTCCACAGGGCCAGAACTCCTCACCTTGATACAGTGAAACCTATGTTTGCACCAACACAACGGGTTCACTTTATTGGCATTGGCGGCATCGGTATGAGTGGGATTGCGGAGATCCTGTTGACGATGGGATATTCCGTCTCCGGCTCCGATCTGCGGCGCTCGCCCGTGACCGACCGGCTGGAAAAGCTCGGCGCTGTGATCTTTGAAGGGCATCGTGCGGAGAATGCCGCCGAGGCCGATGTCGTGGTGACCAGCTCTGCCGTAGCCAAAGACAACCCTGAAGTGCTGGATGCAAGATCGCGTAAGGTTCCCGTCATTCAGCGCGCCGAGATGCTGGCCGAGCTGATGCGGCTGAAGTACGGCATCGCCGTTGCCGGTATGCATGGCAAAACCACTACTACCTCGATGGTGGCCTCGGTGCTGGCCGCCGGAGGCCTGGACCCGACAGTCGTGGTCGGCGGGCGTGTCGCTGCTCTGGGCTCGAATGCCCGCCTAGGGACCTCACAGTATCTGGTAGCCGAAGCCGATGAGAGCGATCGCTCCTTCCTCAAGCTCCCCAGCGTCCTCGCCGTCGTGACCAATCTCGACCGGGAGCATATGGACTGCTACCGCGACATGGAAGATGTCGAAGGCGCCTTCATTACCTTTATGGACCGCGTGCCATTCTATGGAGCAGTCACAGCATGCATCGACAATGACCTGTTGCGCGCGATCCTGCCGCGGGCGAGCCGCCGCATCTATACCTACGGCGAGCGCGAAGAGGCCGACTTCCGGTTAAAGATGCTGCCGCGCACAGCGGGCTCCCACGCGTGCTTTCAGGTAGTCCATCAGGGACGTGTGATCGGGCCGCTGGAGCTGCATGTTCCCGGGAAGCACAACGTGCTGAACGCGACCGCGGCAGTGGCCATCGGGGTGCAGCTTGGAGTGACGGATGACAAGCTCATCGAGGGAATTGCTGCGTTTCGCGGAGTCGATCGCCGCTTCCAGATTAAAGGAGTGGCTCGCGGCATCACGATCGTCGACGACTACGGTCATCACCCCACCGAGGTGCAGGCGACCCTTCGCGCCGCCAGGGAATGCGGCTACGGACGCGTACTGGTGCTCTTCCAACCGCATCGTTATACCCGTACCCGCGATCTGATGGCGGAGTTCGCCGGTTCCTTTGGTGATGCAGATGTGCTGCAGGTGCTCGACATCTATGCCGCCAGCGAACAGCCCATCCCCGGCGTGAATACTCCGGCGCTGGTGGAGGAGGTTCGCCTTACCGGGCATCCGTCTGTGTCTCACGCTGAAAGCATGGAAGCGGCGGTGCAGGCACTGGCAACGGAAGCCCGTGAAGGAGACGTCATCCTGACCCTGGGAGCAGGGAATGTCTCTCACGCCGGAGCGCTGTTGTTGTCAAAACTGGAAGCGAGCGCATAGAGCATTTCCCAGTAGGTGTAGAGTAAGGCTTCTGCATCTATGGGCGTTTTCCGCAACAAAAACGCCGCTGCACGCCTCTTCCGAAATCCCCAGCAACAGGGAAAATGCTCGAAAGAGGTATCTTCCCGGATACGCGCGCGGCTGAATTCCTGCTTTGTCAATTTATAGTCGAAGCGGATTCGCGAGCACGTTTGCGGCATTTCTCCCTGTATTTCGTTTTGCCTGATGCCAGATTTTTTTTCAAAACGCGCCTCGGAACACGCTGACCCTGTAGCCGATTCGTACCCGAACCAGGAGGTCGACCGCCGCAGGCGTCGCCGCTCTGAGGATGATTTTGCCGATGACGACGCGGAGTTTTTTCGCGCGAGTCAGCGCGTCCGCGTGCGGAAGGGGCTTTTACCGCAAACAAAGTGGGGCCGCATCGCGGCCGCGTCAGGCCTGGTACTCACGCTCGGCGGCATGACAGGCGCATTCCTCATGGCGAGGAACTATCTTCTCCGGGATGACCGGTTTCGCATCGCAAGCTCGGCATCGATTGAGATTGCCGGCAATACGCATGTCTCCCGGCCGCAGATGCTCAGCATCTTTGGAGAAGATGTAGAACGCAATATCTTTCGCGTACCGCTTACAGACCGCCGCGCGCAACTGGAGGAACTGCCCTGGGTGGAGCATGCCACTGTGATGCGCTTGTTGCCGAATCGGCTCCGTGTCGCCGTGGTGGAACGTACCCCCGTTGCGTATCTACGCCAACCCGACGGCATTCGCCTGGTCGACGCCAATGGAGTCATTCTGGATCTGCCGGCCGATGCGGCGGGCGATCCACGCTATTCTTTCCCCGTGGTCACCGGGATTGTGGCCAACGAGCCCACTGGCACCCGCGCCGCCCGCATGAAGCTCTACCAGCGCTTCATTGCCGACCTTGATGGCGGAGGCGCAAAGATCAGCGACCAGGTCAGCGAAGTGGATGTCAGCAATCCCGAAGATGTGAAGGCGCTCATCCCCGATCACGGGATGGAAGTACTGGTGCACTTTGGCGATGACAAGTTCCTGGAGCGCTACCAGAAGTATCAGCAACATCTGCCGGAGTGGAAGCAGCAGTATCCAAGACTGGCTTCCGCGGATATGCGCTATGAGACGCAGGTCGTTCTGGAGATGGCAAAGGATGCAGGAGGCCCTCCGCCGGCTTCTGCTGCCGCAGATGTCACTCCGGCTAAAGATGCTCCGGTAAAGCCGGTCGCTGCAGCCACACCTGCTCCGCAGCTGCCTGCGCCAAAGAGCAAGCCTGTTGTTACAGCGAAGGCGTCCGTAACCAAGGCTGCTGCGCCGCGGCCCGTCGCCGCGAAGCCGCAACAGGCAGTCGCGAGTGCAGCTCCGGTGCGGGACACTAGCTCCGGTATTCCGGATGATGTTGCCATCCGTCTTGCCGGACCCGCGCCAAAGCAGCCCGCAAAGCCGGCCGTGAAGTGGAAGATGCCAATTGCCAAACCCGGACAGGTGGCTCGTCCGTCAAAGGATCTGTTGAGTCAGCCGGCACATTCCACCGTGCCCTCCGCGGGGGTGGCCCGGTGAAACCTCGTGAAGAGACTCTGATTACGGTTCTGGATGCAGGTAACTCCAAGAGCTGCGTGCTGGTGGGCGAGGTTCAGGACGGCGTGCTGCGCTATCGCGGCCACGGCATTGAGACGTCGAAAGGCATGCGCAAGGGGCTGATCGCCGATCTCGGCCCGGCCGCAGATGCGATCAATCGCGCTGCGCTTGCCGCCGAACGTACAGCCAAGGCAGGGATCGAGACAGCTATCGTTGGCGTCGGCGGTATGCATGTGCGTGGCGTCAACAGCCGCGGTGGCATCAGCATGGGCAGTCGCATGCGTGAGATCACGCGCGAAGAAGTCAAGGCGGCTGTAGATCGCGCACGCTCCGTGGCTTTGCCGGCGGATCGCGAGATTCTGCACCTGTTGCCACAGGAGTTCATCCTGGACGACCAGCCGGGTATCCATGATCCTGTCGGGATGGTGGGTACGAAGCTTGAAGTAAACCTTCACCTCTCCACCTGCTCCGGAGGTGTTGCGCAGTCGGTTGTGACCTGCGCAAACAAGGCCGGCCTCGAGGTATTGGACACAGTTTATGAGGGCATTGCCGCGGCTGAGGCTGTTCTCAGTGCCGATGAGCGCGAGCTCGGTGTCTGCATTGCGGATATCGGGGCCAGCACTACAGAGATGGTGGTCTTCTTCGAGGGCGCGGTCGCGCATACGGCTGTACTGCCGATCGGCGGTGATCACTTCACGAACGATCTTGCGGTCGGCCTCCATGTGCCCGTTGAAGAGGCCGAGCAGTTGAAACAGGTCTGGGGCAACTGTGTTGTGACGAGTGTGCCGCAGTTGAATGAGATTGAGATTGGCGGCAACCTGGCGCTCAGCGGAGGACAGCCGGCACGCATCGTACGTCATCGCTACCTGGCGGAGATTCTTGAGCCGCGAGCGCGTGAGCTGATGCAGATGCTGCGAGAGAACCTGCGGCAGGGCGGTGTGCTGGAAGCGCTCGGCGCCGGCCTGGTTCTGACCGGTGGCTCGGCCAAGCTGGTTGGCCTGTTGGATGTCGCTGAGAGCATGCTGCGTGTACCGGCACGCGTTGGCTATCCGGTACCGCTGTCACGCATGCCCGAGGAGCTGGCGCAGCCGGAGTTTGCGGCTCTGATTGGCATGTTGCTGTATACACATCGCACGCAGGTGCGCCGTGCCAGTGAAGAGATGGGCCTTCGCGCCAAGCTGAAGGCGATCTTCGCCGGCACGATGTAGTGTGTGTCATCCAACGCCAAATGAAGCCTTGATCTACGGCAGGTCCCGGTCCTGGGTGCCCCATCCATCGCAAATCACCCCAACGAAGGAAGTTCGTCGGGGTCCCCGATACGCGATGGGTGGGATATTCGCGATACAGCTATGGCGTTGGGTCCTGATTCGGCCTCAGGAATCGACTTTGATAACCGTCATTTGCTTTTCCGCATTTCTTTGCACGCGGACGAATGACAGAATGACCATTAACGCAGGAGTTAACGCATTCCCATGTCGAATACGCCCCAAGATCCGATCCGCATCCACTACAACGATGAGACCCGCACCGGCGCCAAGATTAAGGTCATCGGCGTAGGCGGTGGTGGCGGCAATGCGGTCAATCGCATGATTGCGGCCAAGGTGGAAGGCGTGGAGTTTATCGCTGCCAATACCGACGCTCAGGCGCTCGAGGGCTCTCTGGCGCCGGTTAAGTTGCAGCTGGGTGTCAAGCTGACCTCAGGTCTGGGCGCCGGCGCGAATCCGGATGTGGGCCGCCGTGCGGCTCTGGAGGACTCCGACAAGATCATTGAGGCGCTGGAAGGCGCGGACATGGTCTTTGTCACGGCCGGTCTGGGCGGAGGTACGGGAACCGGCTCCGCTCCGGTGATCGCTTCGCTGGCCAGCGAGATGGGTGCGCTGACCGTGGCTGTGGTGACGCGGCCGTTTGGGTTTGAAGGCAAGCGCCGCATGATGCAGGCCGAGCGTGGCCTGCAGGAGCTGCTGGACGCCGTTGACACCGTCATCGTTATTCCCAACGAAAAGCTGCTGGCCGTCGCTAAGGACGCAGGCTTCTTCGAGAGCTTCCGTATTGCGGATGATGTGCTGCGTCAGGGCGTGCAGGGAATCTCGGACATCATCACCATCCCCGGCATCATCAACCGCGACTTCGCCGACGTGAAGACGACGATGGCGGGCATGGGCTATGCCGTGATGGGAACAGCGGTACGCGCGGGACAGAATCGTGCGGTGGAAGCTGCAATTGCCGCCATGGCTTCGCCGCTGCTGGAAGCCGGAGCCATCGATGGCGCACGGGGCATCCTGATCAACATCACCGGATCGAGCTCACTGAAGCTGAGCGAGGTAAACGAAGCCTCCACCATCATTCAGAACGCCGCGCATGAAGATGCCAACATCATCTTCGGTGCGGTGCAGGATGAGTCGATGGGTGAGGATGTGAAGATTACCGTTATCGCCACCGGCTTCAAGCAGGAGATGCCGCAGCGCCGCGAGCGGATGTTGCAGGAGGCGCTGGAGCCTGCGGTCCGCTATGACGCCCGGCCCTCGGCGATGCCGCGTTTTGCCAGCGAGACTCCGGTCATGCAAAAGGTGGAGATTCCAATCGCCCAGCGGCCCGAGTCGCCCTCGGTCTTCGAAGACGAGTTCTTCCTGACCGGCCGCGAGCGCCGTGAGTCCGCTGCTCCGCCGCCGCAGCAATGGGTAGAGACCACGCCGGAGGTGGCGGCGCCGGTACCGGTCGAACAGCCCGCGCCGGTCGCGGCTGCCCCTGTGGTTCCCGAGCCGGTGGCAACTTTTGCCTCCACTCCGTCGGCTACCGTACGTCAAGAGCAGGATGAGCTGGACATTCCAGCGTTTCTACGGCGTGGAGGCATGTAAAAAAAACGCGTTCCGTATTGGGCAAACGCGTCTAAAGTTGTATGGCGCCGGGTCTGATCGATTTTGGTCAGGTCAAGGTAGGATAAAAAGAATAAAGATCGGCGCTTAGCACGGGTTGGCGCAGGGATGTGCGACGCATGATTCAGGGCTTCAGGAACTTTCTTCCAGGACTCGTTGTAGGTATTCTCGCTGTTTCCACCACCGCCGCACTGGCGGCCGACCCCACGCCGACAAGCGCAAGGCATACCCGCGGAGGCGCTAAGGTACAGGAGAGTACTCGCGGAAAGGCGCATCTCGCCGGCCTGCAGCATAGCCGCCGCGCCGGCAAATCGGCAGCAGCCACCAAGGCAGCGCCGTCTTCGAGGTCAAAGGTTGTTGCCGCAAAAGGGAAGCGTGGCGCTTCTCCAAAATTGGCTGTTAAGAGAACCCGCGCCAGCCGTTTCTCTGAGCGGTTTACGGCGAGTTCCTTTGCGGACAATCTGACGTTGGGCGATGTTACAGCCGGAGAAGATCCGGTCGTTCGCGAGTCGCTGATTCAGGCCCTGGGCAATATGAATGGCACTGCGGTGGCGATCGATCCCACTAACGGCCGTGTCCTGGCCATGGTCAACCAGAAGCTGGCGCTCTCGCGCGGAGCTGAACCCTGCTCCACCATCAAGCTGAGTGTGGCCCTGGCGGCTCTCTCCGAGGGCCTGATCAAGCACGACACGCCGGTCAACCTCGGCGGCCACTACAACGTGGATCTGGACTACGCGCTGGCCAAGTCGGTGAATCCGTACTTTGAAGTTTTGGGCCGCCGCATGGGCTTTGAGAGGGTCAAACACTACGCCAACATGTTCGGCCTGGGCGAGCTGGCCGGCTACAACATTGAGGGCGAGCAGCTCGGTGTCTATCCCGATGAGGAACTGCCGGAGAAGCTGGGTGGCGTGGGCCGCATGTGCTCCTTTGGTGAGAGCATCTCGATGACCCCGCTGCAACTCGGTGCTTTGGTCTCCGCGATCGCCAACGGTGGCACGCTCTACTACCTGCAGCATCCCACTACGGCGGACGCTGTGGCGAACTTCCAGCCAAAGGTGAAGCGGACCCTCGATATCGCTCCGCTGATTCCGGAGATGTTGCCCGGCATGGCCGGCGCGGTGGACGCCCGTTACGGTACCGCACGCTCACTGCGGGCCAACTTCAAGGAGTTCCCTGTGCTGGGCAAGACCGGCACTTGCTCCAATAACGGAACCCGCTATGGCTGGTTCGCCTCCTACGCGGATACCCCGATCGGCCGGATGGTGACGGTCTTCTTCCTGGAAGGCGGACGCCCGACCTTTGGTCCGAAGGCGGCGGAGCTGACTGGGCTCTTCTATCGTGCAATGGCAGATAAGAGCTACTTCCTGCAGAAGACGGCTCCGGCGACGACTGCCGCCGGCGCGGACGAGCCCAAGCAGGTTGCTGTGGGTGTATCGCAGTAATTCTTCTCACTCTGCAGTGGTCCGCACGCGCTCCAGGACGTAGACATTACGTACGGGGCCGAGCGGACCGACCGAGACCTCGGTCTGCACCAGCGTATTGTTGCTATCTTCCAGGGTGTAGCGCACGGTGTTGTGAATTTTCTGGCCGTGCCCGGTCGTACCCCATTCTTCCAATAACATAGCGTTACCCTGCCGGCGGATTCGAGAGCGGAAGGTGACCTCATCGCCCGGTTCGACATGCAGCTTCGGTGAGTTGACTTCCAATGTCACCTGCCACGCCTCGGGTTCGTCATTTGGAGTCTCCTGGTGCGAGTGGATGTAGTGCCAGGTCTTGCCGTCGTACTGGATGACCGCTTTGCTCTCGCCCTCGATCCGCCGCGTCAGCTTGCTGCGCTGCTGATTTAATATCCAGGTACCGGAAAAAGGCGGTAGCGTCTTGGCAGCAGGGACCTTGGGATCGAGGTTTACCTTCGATGTCTGGGCAGGAAGAACAGGGCAGAGGAGTGCGGTCGCGACGACGGCTGACAATGGCAGGAGTTTCACCGCAGCAGTCTATCTCGCAGTCTGTATCGCAGGAAAGCCATCGCTTCCAGCCGAATCACTGCGGTACGATGGGCCGCATAGGAGAGACGGTCCTCATGGGAGAGCAGTTGCTGGTGTGGAGACAGCGATCGGCGCTCCTGCTGCAGACGCAGCAGGGTAGGTGTGCTGTTTCGACCGGGCTGCATCTGCTCGCTCTCTTTCTGGTGGCAAATGCCTGGTGGATTGGCGCTCGGAAGCTGAAGCCGGCCGGAACCCGTCAGGGCGCGAGAGTACTTATGACCTACAACCCCGGAAAACTCTCGCAGACGCATGAGGTGAAGCGAGCCCTCAAGCGCCACGCCCTTCCGAAGAAGTTGGTGGAGGCTCCGGTTTTGGTGATGCCTCCGGTCGATCCTCCGGGCGAGCGCGGCAATGAAGCGTTGGGTGACGGCAACGTGAGCATCGCCTTCGTGCAGGCGTTCCCTCAGGAGCGTCCTGACCTGTCAGAGGTCGGCGCTACCGGTGATATCTTCGTCGACCTGCAGATCGACGATACCGGCCACATCGCCCGCGTGCACGCACGGAGAGGGATGGGAACGCAGATCGATCAGATGGTGCTGGCGACAGTACAGCAGTGGGTCTTTCATCCCGCAACGAAGAACGGCAGACCCATCAGCAGCGAGCAGGAACTGCACTTCCACTTCGACCGGCGCAGACATCCCGGCGGATGTGGATGGGAGTGCATCACGCTGGAATCGAATTAGCCCATACTCTGGGTGCCCCACATACGCGAAGCTTATGTCGGCATTCGCGCTATGCGCGAACCGTTTTAGCCATCCCGCAGGAATCTATTTCTAATCTGGCACTCCCTGGATCGAGCTTCGCTCGATAATCCCACATAAACTTCGCGTATGTGGGGCACCCAGTTCGTGCCACTCAGAGCGCTCCTACAAAATCTCCAAAAAGATCTCCCGCTCATCCAGATCATTCGCCCGCATCATGATCTGTCCATCCGCGCGCTGAATCACGCTCTGGAACTTATCACCCCACTCCACCAGAACAAGCGCATCAGGCTGCGAAGCCATCTCATCGATACCCAGCGCCGCGAGCTCTTCTTCCTTTTCCAGGCGGTAGAGGTCGAGGTGATACAGATGCACCTTGGGTCCCGCATACTCGTGCACTAGCGTGAAGGTCGGGCTGGTGACCTCTTCTGGATCGACTCCGGTCAGTGCCTGGGCGATACCTTTCACCAGGGTGGTCTTTCCAGCGCCTAACTCGCCGCGCAGCAGAATTAGCTTCGGTGTCGGCATCAGCTTCTCGGCCATATTCGGGCCAAGAGCAAGTGTGCCCTCCACGGAGCGGGTCTTGAATCTCTTTACCAGCATGAATCTAGCGAAGTCCTCCAACCCAGGTGAGGCCGTCTTCGTCCGCGGTACAGTAGCGGAAGGCGTCGCTCAGATGGGCCAATGTGTCGGTGGCGAGCACCGTATGTTCGTCCTGGTGGCGCGCAGCCATCATGCCGGCGAGACCATGCAGATAGACGGCGGCGTTTACGGCGTCTTTGACGTGATCGGGATACTGAGCCAGCATGGCTGCAACAATGCCTGTCAGAATGTCTCCACTGCCGCCCTTCGACATCGCGGGGTGTCCGGTGGTGTTGACCGAGATCTCTCCATCCGGATGGGCCACCAGAGTCCGCCAGCCCTTCAGCACCAGGGTCAGGTTGCGATCGGTGGCATAGTGACGGGCAATTCCGATTCGGTCGGCCTCTACTTCTTTGACAGAGATACGAAGAAGGCGCGCCATCTCACCTGGGTGCGGTGTCAACACCATCACGCGTCCGGCCTGTGCGCGCAATAGCTCTGGTTTTTCGGCAAAGGCATTCAGGGCATCGGCATCGATAACGATCGGAAGAGCTGTTTTTAGCACTGTGCGCCGAACGAACTCGGTCGTCTCCGGCTGTGTTCCCAGGCCGGGGCCGATGGCGAGAACGCTGATCTTCTCCAGCCACTGCGTGCGCGTGTCGAAGTTCGCCAGGGCAACATGACCTCCGGTCTCCTGAAGCGGCAGGCTCATCAACTCCGGAGCAATGCGCGCTACGGAATCGAGCACGGAATCAGGCACCGCGGCTGTAACCAGGCCCGCGCCGGAACGCAGTGCTGCGAGTGAAGCCATTGCCGCGGCTCCGGATTTTCCTCTCGAGCCGCCGAGCACCAGAACGTGTCCGAAGCGTCCCTTGTTGCTGTTCAGTGGGCGAGGCGCCTCCGTCAGCGCTTTGGAGGAGCCGGTCCAGGTAAGGTCGGTTTTGGGCAGAGATTCCGCGGGAGAGCCGATCGGGGCAACTGCGACTGCACCGAAAGCAGCATCCCGGTTCAACTGTCCGAAGATGTGCGCCGGCTTCGGGGCGGTAAAGGTTACGACAGAGTCGGCGGGAAATGCCCCCCCGGCGGTAGGTTCGTGCGAGTCCGCATCCCACCCCGAGGGAAGATCGACGGCCAAAACAGGTTTTGCAAGCTGGATCAGTTGTTCTCGCAGGTTGCAGGCCAGGCCACGTATCGGAGGCTTGAATCCAGTGCCGAAGATCGCGTCGATATAGAGATCAGCTTCGGGAAGGACGATATTTTCCGTCGCGAAGGTCACCGGAGCGTCCAGCGCGCTGAAGGCGTGGGCGGCGTCGCCCCGCAGATCGTCTTTGCCTGCGGCCAGAACGATCACCTGGACCTTCCGCGCGGAGGCGTGCAGGCGTCGGGCAGCGACGAAGCCATCGCCCCCGTTATTGCCCTTGCCGCAGAGGACGACGATGCGGCGTGCCTCGGGATAACGCCGCAGCGCAAAGCACGCGACGGAGATACCGGCGTTCTCCATCAACTCCTGCATGGAGAAGCCGAACTCCGCGGCGGTGCGCCGGTCCGTCTCGCCCATCTGCTCTGCAGTAAGAATCTTCATACAAATGCTCACGCAGTGTAGCTCTGCCTATCCAAAGAATAGACAGAGCCGCAAAGCCTATGCGTTTGATTGTAGATAGTCGTTGATCGCTTTGTATTCCTCGTCCGGCAGAACGAAGTCGAGCGCGGCCGCGGTCTCCTCCACCTGCTGCGGATTGCGTCCGCCGACAATGGCCGCCGTGATCGCAGGATTCTTCAGCGTCCAGGCGATGGCGATGACGCCGGCAGTCACGCCGTACTTCGCCCCGATCTCTTTCAGCTTGTCTGCGACCTTGAGGTTCTGCGAGAGCTTCGGCTCCTGGTAATTCAGGGCGCGTTTGCGGAAGTCGTCGTCCGGCATCTGGGCGACGCGCTCTTTGGTCATCTTGCCGGTGAGCATACCGCTCTGCATGGGCGAGTAGTTAATAACGCCGATGCCGTTCTCCCGGCAGAAGGGAAGCACCTCCGCCTCGTAATCGCGCTTCAGCATGGAGTAGGGCGGCTGCAGCGAGGTGATGGGAGCAATCTTCTGCGCGCGCTTCATCTGGTCGACAGAGAAGTTTGAGACACCGATCCAGCGCACCTTGCCCTCGCGCTGCAGATCGGCCATCGCCGTCCAGCCCTCTTCGATCTCTTCGTCGGGTTTCGGCCAGTGAATCTGGTACAGATCGATCACGTCGAGATTCAGCCGGCGTAGCGAGTCTTCACACTCCCGTTTGATCTGCTTCATGGAGTTGGTGATGTTGCCCTTGTCGTCCCACACCATACTGGACTTGGTGAAGATCCAAGGCTTGTGTGCAGACTTGCGCAGCGCCTTGGCGACGACCTCTTCTGAGTGTCCCAGCCCGTAGACGGCAGCGGTGTCGATCCAATTGACACCGAGGTCCAGAGCGCGTTCGATGGCAGCGATGGAGTCTTTATCTTCCTGCGCGCCCCAACCGAAGGCCCATCCGCCGCCGCCGATAGCCCAGGCGCCGAATCCGATGGGAGAAAGCTGCATATCTGAGTTACCGAGAATGTTGAAGTTCACGCTTCGCTCCTTTGGCAATAGAGCATGTTCGCTGTAGGTGTAGTGCGGGTTTGCGCATCGATGGGCGTTTTCCGTAATGAAAACGCCGCTGCATTCCTCTTCCCGCATTCCCCGCAACAGTGAAATGCTCTATCTCGCGATTGTATGAGATGCGCGCGACAAGAGGAAAAATCAGCCAAGACGGTGTTTCTGACAATTTTGCCCCCGACGCCGTAGGCGTTCTCAATAGAACGTGCCCGCAGGAAGTGGCGCGAATGCCTCCGCTTATTTAAGCAGGCTGCGGCTGAGTATATCCATCACGTGCGTGCGGTAGACTTCGGCCGGCCATTTCCGTTCCAATACAAGGTCCTCCCATGTGCGCAAAGACGTGATCGTCCACAGAAGATCGACCGCAATGTCGCTATTCAGACCGGTACGCAATGCCCCGTCCTGATTCAACTTCTTTATGATGCGTCGGCAGGTGGCAAGCCTGTTCCGAAGCCGGTTCTGCCAGGCTGCTTCAGCCGCTTGATCGCGGCGCCTTACTGCATCCACACTCCGTGCAACTGCCCAGATGCCGGGGTTCATCCGCGCCTGTAATGTCACGAATGCTTCCAGAGCCGCGAGGCCCGACGGGGCATTGTGCACTCGGTCAAGTTCCGAAGCCAATCCGCGGTGCTCGTCAGCAAAAGCCGCAAGAGCGATAAAGAGAGCTGATCGTTCCGGAAAATGCAGGTACAGAGCTTGGCGCGAGATTCCGGCGGCGCGGGCAATCTCGGCCATAGAAACTTCAGCGTTCCCGCGGCGCGCGAGCAATGTCAGAACCGCTTGTAAGATACGCTGCTTTGCGCTTGACACCCTGTCAAGCGTTGCGCTAGGTTTTGTTTTGGAGGTTGACATCGTGTCAAGTATACAGGCGATTCCGGAGCTCCGTCGCAGCTTCTATCCAATGAATACAGAGGTTCATTTACGGGTAATATCCACCGAAACCGAAGGGCGCTATTGTCTCATTGAACTATCGGTGCCCCCTCATTTTCCAGGAGCCCCCTTGCACTTCCATAGGCACATGGCTGAAAGGTTTGTTGTACTGGAGGGCTCCTTGGACACAGACATCGCTGGAGAAACCCGAACTCTGCGCGCTGGCGATAG
Organism: Terriglobus albidus; assembly: GCF_025685425.1. GTDB lineage: Bacteria > Acidobacteriota > Terriglobia > Terriglobales > Acidobacteriaceae > Terriglobus > Terriglobus albidus. The sequence goes on along the minus strand of NZ_JAGTAS010000052.1, from coordinate 130,487 downwards.
TGCCGTTGCCCTTCCGGGTGACGTTCATTCTTTTCGTAACAGCAGCGATGACCGCACACGATTCCTCTTGGTCGCAACCCCCGGTGGTCATGAGAGCTTTTTTGCAGAACTGATGGATTGGATGGAGAAGGAACCAGTTTGGCCACCCAGAAATCAGCAGGCGCTGGTTGAGTTCGGCAGGCGCCACGACACCGAATATGTGAATAGCCAGCGCTGACCTTGCGAGCGCTGGAAACCAATGAAGGATGCCAGCCCTGTCGTGCGGAGCCCAAGGAGGATAAAAGCATGATGCGATACCGATCTCTCACCGTTTCGTTCTCCGTTTTGATCTTGTGGACAGCAGGGTTTGCACAGGCAGGAGAGACCAAAGACGTGCTCGGGGAGTGGAGTGGAAAGTCAACCTGTGTGGTACGCCCGTCTGCATGCCACGACGAAGATGTGATTTACCAGATCAAAGAGATCGCGCCCGGTAAGTTAAGTTGGAAGGCGGATAAGATCGTTTCCGGAAAGCGCGAGACCATGGGCGTGCTCGACTGTAGCTACGGGGACAAGACTCTGGTGTGCCATTTTGAAAAAGGAACCTGGACTTTCCATGTCGACGGAGCAAGGATGACCGGAACTCTACGATTAGTGGATGGCAGGTTGTTCCGAACAGTCGATGTCAAGAGAGAATAGAGCGTTTTGCCCGTAGGTGTAGTCCAGAGCCTCCGCATCTACAGGGAAAACGCTCTAATCAGAAACTCAGCGCGCTGCTGGGGAGGGGAACTCCTCGGAGAACTCGCAGTTCATTCGAGGGCATTCCCAAGTCTCGAGCTTCCGGGGCTGATCCACTTCGGCCAGATAAAGGATCGCCCCGCATGCCGGGCACTTCCGGATAAAAGCGCGGCTCTTGTCGAATTGCCCCTCAATCAAGTCTGAATACCCGAAGGCGTCGCGGAATACCCGGCTGCAATCGCGCCGCTCGCAGATGTGATACGACTGTATCTCCTCGCCATCTTCCTCCACCATCATTCTTTGCATGGAGGTGTAGTGCACATCGCATAGCGGAGAGAATTGCTCTCTGGAGGTCATGGCCGGGAAAGATACTACGGGATCGATCTTACTCCTCTCCAGTTCTCTGGCTTAAAGCATTTTCCCTGTAGGCGTAGAGCAGGGCTTCCGCATCTATGAGTGCTTTTCGCAATGAAAACGCCGCTGCACTCCCCTTCCGGGATTCCCAGCAACAGTGAAATGCTCTATCTCGCGTTTGTATGAGATGCAAGCGACACGAGGAAAAACGTCCAAGGGGAGGCTTCGCTATTTTTTGTCATTTCGTAGCGCTCGGGTCCCGGCCAGCTTTGCCGGAGTGAAGAGTAGCGGAGAAATCTTCCGTTCTGCCGTTGGGTTTCGAGCGGGAACAGAGCTAAAGCAGATCCCCTCGGGCATCGCAAGAAAGGAAGGTGAGTTTTTTATTCAGGACTCATACCCTCATGAACCGCTTGGCAAGGGCGTGCCGGTTTTCTGAAAAACGATGTCGCCAGGATAGCGGCGCCCGTAAGGATGAGCATGTCCGCTACGTTGAAGATACCAGTACGGAGATGGTTGACGCCGAGGTTGAGAAAATCCACGACGGTGCCGTTGAAACGGACTCGATCGACTAGATTGCTTACCCCACCCGCGAAACACAGGCCAAGTCCGATGACTTGTGGTCGAGTAATTCGCTGCGCAAAAAGCAAATACAACAAAGCGGCTAGGAGTAAGGAGGCAACTCCCCAGAAGAAGATACTTTGCCTGGTGAAGGGTGACAAATTGTCTCCGATGCTGAGGAAGGCGCCGGAATTATATGAGAGCTGAAGGCGGAGAATGCCTTCTAAATATGTGTGAGGCGAGTCGTCGAGAGCGGACATTGCAATCTGCTTCGTCGCCTGATCGCAGCCAATACAGGGGAACAAAACGGAAGACAATAAAAGACTTCGGTATGCGAATTTCATCGAAACATCCCAAATGAATTGCAGAATTCACTGTGTCCTGGCGAACACGAGTGAAGTTGGACGCGGGGCCAAAATGCCAAAGCATGACTCACCCTGCTTGTTCCTTTTAGCCATTAGAGCATTTTCGCTGTTGCTGGATGTCCTGGAAGGGGCGTACGGCGGCGTTTTCCTTTCGGAAAACGCCCATAGATGCGGATGCTCTGAACTACACCTACAGGGAAAATGCCCTGGCGTTTCTAAACGATAGGTTGAAAGCCCGTTCAAGGATGCCTATTTGCCGAGGATTGCGAATCGGCTCGCAACCCTCGGGCGGGGACATCCCTTCCATTCGCCCAACGATGCCGGCAGACTATGGCTATTTTTAGTTCACCGTGAGGGTCTTGGTGGCCTGGTAAACGCCTCCATTGCTGTCCCACATCTTGAAGACGAGGTAGTGTGTTCCAGAGGACAGACTTTGGGCCGTGTCCACATAGGAAGTAGCCCCGGTCGTGTTGTTCACCACCAGGTTCCCATCGATGTAGAGTTGCGCTGCCGTGGGGATACTATCGGTCGCCCCATTGGCGAGGATGTGCACCGGTGAGCTGCTCGTCGTGCCCGAAGGCAGGCAGATATTGGCTGTACCGAACGCTGCGGCGCAGGCCGGGTACGGACTGCCATTGAAGACGGTGATTGTACGGTCGGCCCTAAAGCTGACACCGCTCTGGTCCCAGCCTTTGGTCACGAGCAGGTGAGTGCCCGGATTAAGATTGAAGGCTGTATTGAAGCTCGTCACCGGCTTTGAGTATTCGAGTGTGCCATCGATGTATTCCTGCATCGCGGTCATTGGCGTAGTGTCGTAGCCGTTGGCTTGCACCGTCACTGTGCTCGGCGCGTAGGTGTTGTTTATCGGCTGACATACGGTCACGGAAGGGCTGATGGTATAAGTGCTGCACCCGGCGCGAGTGCTGCCGTTGATATATACCTCCGTCCCTGCACCCCCCACCATGATGAAGCTCATCATTCCGTTGCGGTTCCAGTCTCCAGGGACGATGGCTCCGGCGTTATCGGTATCTGCGAAGTAATACTGCGGCGTCTGCTGGAATGTGCCATCGGCATTGCCCAGCCACACCATCAATCCGGCGTAGCCATCGAGTTGCTTGTGGTAGCCCGCCGATACGATATCGATAATGCCGTCGCCATTTACATCAGCAGGCCAGGGCGCGCTGTTCGCCGCGAGATCGGGCGGATCGGTGACCGCAGTGCGCTGGATTAATCTCTGATTGCCCTGCCCGTAGAAGATGTCGATCCCGGTGCAGGATGCGGTTTGGGAAGTGCCCGGAGGCACACTGGGATTGCAGTCGTACGAGACGAGGATATCGTCGATTCCGGTGCCATTGGCGGAGCCCACATTCAGCGACAACGGACTTGGGTAGCTCGCCAGGTTATCGGCACTGAAGTTGCCGTTGCCAAGGTTCCATACCGCAAAGACCACGCCGCTGTACGTTCCTGAAAAATTGCCCTGAACCAGCACACCCAAATCGGTGAGACCATTCCCATTCAAATTGCCCGCGCGAACCAGCGTTGAGGTGCCGCTTGCGATACTTACGCTGGAAGTCAACACCAGGCTGTTTCCATTTACATTTTTGAAGAACTCGACGTTTCCTTTGCTATCGCCGACCGCAACATCGGGGTGGCCGTCACTGAAGAAATTACCCACAGCAACAGAATTTGGCGTTGCTGTCGTCGGGTATTGCACCGCCGCCTGAAAGGTTCCGTTACCGTTGCCGTAGAACACCGCCAGCCCGTTGTCGGTAGCTGCCACCAGGTCGAGATTGCCGTCTCCGTTTAGATCGGCCACAGCGAGATCGCTTGTAAAAGTGCCCGGTGATGCGACTGTTTGTGGGGCCTGGAAGGTGCCGTCGCCGTTCCCCGTCAACATCGTAAACACAGTTTGCGATTGCGTACTACCCACATAGACAACGTCCTGCTTGCCTGCATTGTGGAAGTCACCGCGAGCGACAGCATAAGAGGGCGCGATGGTCCAGGAGTTGGTACCGTACATTTCAAAGCTAGCTATGGTTTGAGAGATTAAGGCAGTGGATGCTCCAAAGAGGAGAACCGAAAGCAGAAGAGGTCGACGCATAGGGGAACTCCCAGACTGCATTGCAGTAGAAGAGTTCCCACTCGCGAATGGTTGCCTGCGAGGATGACAAACAAACGAAATATCGAGTCCAGCTCGAGATTTACGGCTGTATCAAAAATTCGCCATTCTGCATGATCTGGGTTTCGCCATGTTCATCACCAAGCCAGATGTTGAAGTGCAGGCCCACGACATCAATATGCGTTGACGACCTCCATGGCGCACCGGTGTGCGCCCCGTATGGGTCGCCGAAGGCGATATGGATGCCGGGGAACTTCTCGTCCTGCAGGATGTTGCCGATCACTTTGGTGACGCCGATGTTGGTGCCGATAGCGAACTCGCCCACGCGGTCGGAGTTACCGTCGGTGTGGGTATAGGCCCAGAAGTCTTCTTCAAGCTGCTTGTTATCGCAGGCTACGCGGCGGATGCGGTTGCCCTCGATCCAGATCGTAAGCGGGGTGTGCTCCAGAATGCCGTAGCGGGCGCAGAGATAGTCGCCCACAACGCCGTCCACGACGAAGACACCGTTCACCTCTCCTGGCGCGGTAAAACACTCGCCGCCGGGCAGGTTGCCCCATTTCTCCCGCGAGATGATGCCGGAGGTCTTGAACCACTTGTACTCGGGCGAGAGCGCCACATGCAGGTCAGTGCCTGCCGGGGTTGTGGCGCGGACGTAAGTCGCCTTCTGCACGCGATCCAGTACAGCCTGGGAGAGCTCATCGACTGCCTGATAATCAGCGCGCATGCCCTGGGTCATGATCTCGGGGGTGATGTTCACCATGTGGGCATGGCGGATTCCCTGGCGGTTCACCACATCGGTCATTTGCATACGGCTGCGCAGCTCGTTCGGCTGCACTTCCACGGCGAAGATTGAGACCTGGGAGGTCTCCATATCATCCAGAACCGCCTGCGGCATGTTCGCCAGCGGCCGGGGCGCAAGTTGTTCCAAGATAAAGCCATTCCAGATACAACCCAGGTCCTCCAGCTCTGCCGCGATGGAGGCAGCGATGGAAAGGCACTTTTCATCGGTGATGAGAGTGACCTTTTCTTCCGGCTGTACACGCAGGCAGGTACGCACTGCGGAGCGGGCGCCAGGTGTGAACTCGGCGGGAAACGAGGTGGAGAGGAGGGGCTGCTGCTGTTGGGCCGTCTGCATCATGGCGTTACTCCAAGTTTAAGCCATTGTGAACGGCAGTGCAGTCCGGTGGAAAGAAGAACCCCGGCCGTAGCCGGGGTTCGTTTCCGGGTTTGGAACGCACGGCCATCAGGCGCGGTGCAGTTCGCTGGGAATGTAGAGCTCCGAGTGCAGTGAGGCATTGACAGCTCCCGGAGGAACATCCATGCACTTGACGAATGCCGTCTGGAACTTATCCATCTCCTCTTTGGTGCCGACGGTGACGCGAACGTAGGTCGGCATGGCAGACCAGGTACGGCCGATCGCGATCTTCTCCTTCATCATGAGCTGCTGGAAGTCCTTGCCAGGACGCTTGACATCGACCATGAACATGTTGGCCTGGGAGCCGGGAACTATCTTGTATCCCTTCTTGTCCAGGAACTCCAGCGTGGCTTCGCGGATGTCGGTGTTGATCTTGCGGCGCAGCGGAACCAACTCAGGATCACGGAGGCTGGCGCCCGCAGCGGCAGCAGCGAGCAGCGAAACTGAAGCCGTGTTGCGCAGGCTGACGTTGCCGCTCAGGGTTTCGAACTTCTCCAGCAGATCCGGGCGGGCGATGGCGAAGCCAGCACGGACACCAGCCATGCCGTAGATCTTCGAGAAGGTGCGCAGAACGATGACGTCCTTATCCGCGGCAACCTGATCGATGATCGACTCATGGGTGGAGAAGTGGTGATAGGCTTCGTCGACGATTACAACCGAGCCCTTGGGCTTGTTGTTGATCAGCCAGATGATGTCTTCCTTCGGCGTCATCGTGCCGGTCGGATTATTCGGGTTGACGATGTAAAAAGCGCCGGCGTTCGGATCGGCAGCCAGCATGGCTTTTACATCGTGCTCGTACTTGGCGTTGAGCGGAACCTGCTTCAGCGGAGCCTTTACTTTCATGGCAGCGCGAGAGCCCTGCTCATAGGAAGGATCGGCGGTGACCAGGCCTTTGCCGGGGCCGATGTTCGACATCAGCGCCATATCCAGCGGACCGCCGGAACCGGGATAGAGCTGAACATAACCGGGCTTCAGACCAAACTGCTCGGAGAGAGTCTTCACAACGCCGGGGCCAACACCGTACTTGTCATAACGGCCGCCGGTGGGGCCTGCCTGCGCGACGGCGGCAAGAGCAGAAGGAGCCGGTCCAAGCGGGTTCTCGTTCGAGGAGATCACGATGACATCCTTATCCATCATCGGACGCTCGCCCATACCGCGACGACCGGCAGCCTGGCCAGCTGCCTGCGCGAATGCGGTCTGCGAGAAGTTAGGAAGCGTGGCTGCGGCCGCAGCGCCAGCGCCAAACAGGCGCATGAAGTTGCGGCGAGAGACTGCGGAACTGACGTCGAAGATCGAGCTCATGGGTGTTTCCCTCACAAAAAAGACTGCAGGTTGGATACAGCGACACGACGGCGACTACAAGGATGATTGCGAATACACATCGGCGATAGCTTCGCCGGAGACTGCAAAAACTTGCTACAACCCAAAAGGGAACAAAAATGTAACGGAACTGTTGAGCAGAAGACTATAGGAACTGCTCATCTGAAGACAAATGTACGCCGGATTAAATCTTCTGAAAAGAGGAATGAACAGAAAATTTGATTGTCATTAATTCGTTACAAACCGGCCCTGGTCTCCGCTGCCATGTAGTCGACTACCGCACGCAGGCTCCCGGTCTGCCGATAGACGGCAAGCTGCCGGTCAGCGCCGGAACCCCGTTCCAGAATGTTATGGAGAGCTTCGACCGCAGCCCGCGAGCCTAACTCGTCCAGAACATCATCGACGAAGGCGAGGTACTCGCGGATCAGATCCCGCTCATGCACCTCAGCCTCCTTCCCGAAGTCGATCAGTTTTCCGTCAAGGCCGTATCGCACTGCGCGGAACTTGTTTTCCATCAGCAACGCGCGGCTGTACTGGCGGAAGTCCACATTGGCTTCATGCAGCTTGTAGAGTTTCGCAGCTGTCGCCTGGATCAGCGCGGCAATAGCGATTGACTCTTCCGCGCGCAGGGGAATGTCGCAGATGCGAACCTCAACGGTATTGAAGAAAGGATGCGGACGGATGTCCCACCAGATCTTCTTGGCGTTGTCGATGGTGTTGGTCTTGATCAGCAGGTTAACGTAGCTTTCGAACTCGGAGTAACTCGCGAAGCTGTCGGGAAGGTTGGTCCGGGGAAAGTTCTCGAAGACCTTCGCACGATAGCTCTTGTAGCCCGTCTCCATCCCCAGCCAGAATGGGGAGTTTGTACTCAGCGCCAGAATGTGCGGCAGAAAATACCGCATCGAATTCATGATGCGGATCGCGGCTTCACGGTCTTCAATGCCAACATGGACATGCAGGCCGAAGATCAGGTTGGCGCGGGCAACAAGCTGCAGGTCCTCTACGACGCGTTTATAGCGGTCATCCGGATAGATCTCCTGCACACGCCAGTCCGCAAAGGGGTGCGTAGCGCCGGCAACCAGCAGCAGGCCGTGTTCTTCGGCCAGCCGGACCATATTGCGCCGCAGATCGTAGAGGTCTTCGCGGGCCGCTTCAATATTGCGGCAGACGCGCGTGCCTACCTCGACGACAGACTGATGCATCTCGGCCTTTACACGCTCTTCCAGCCGGAGCCTGCCCTTGGCCAGCATCTCGGTGGCGATATGCGAGCGAAGATCCCGGCTTTCAGGATCGACAGTCTGATACTCCTCTTCAATGCCGAGCGAGAACGATGGGCGCATGGTGAGATGAAGGTATCAGGCCCCCGTCCGCTTGTCAGGCATTGGCCTCGGTGACAATGTTCCAGGTAAGTTTGTAGCCGCCCTCTTCAATCGTGTTCTTCGCGGCGGCCAAAAACTGCAGACCCAACTCGCTGGGAGCGAACTGGAACTGGATGTCGATCTCCAGCGGCAACCTGGCCGACGCCGGATAGAGCTCCTCCATCTGGCCGCCCTCGATAAAGCCGAGATAGGCGTTCAGTTTATCCTCCAGCACCTGCACGTGATCGAAGTCCACCTCCCAGTCCCAGTGGTCCTGAATAGTGAGCACGTAGGCTCCGTCGCTGGTGACGGAGACCTGATCTACTTTGTTCGGTTCATCAACCATATCTGTATTACTCTACGCCGGGCCCGAAGCCTGCATCGCCTCTACTTTTTCCTAGGCGTCCTCGGGGCCTTTGGAGCCTTAGGCGCTTTCTTTGAGGGCTTCTTCGCCGGCTTTTCCTCCGGTGCGCCGAGCAGGGCAGACCACTTCAGTTCCGGAGGCTTGCCGCTCAGCTTGGTCCGTGCAATCGCCAGGTCGGCGACGGCATTTACTATCCAGTCAAAATTCGCTTTGCCGACGGAGTGCAGGTCGGCATCGGGCGCCGGGTTCATGAAGTCGATCGCGTAAGGGATGCCATTCTCGCAGGCGAATTCGACCGTATTCAGGTCGTAGCCGAGCGCCTGGCAGAGGGTCAGGGCGTCTTTTTCAACGCGCTTCAACAGGGTTTTGGCCGGAGCCGGGCCGTCGTGTACATAACGCTCATGGTGCGGCCGCCGCGGATCGTACTGCATGACGCGAACCTTCTTCTGGCCTACGACGTAGCAGCGAAAGTACTCCGTGAAGTTCACGGCCGCCTGCAGTACCATGCACAGATCGCGGGTCTGGTCGTACGCATGGAAGAACTCTTCCGCGTTATGGACGTGGTAGACATCACGCCAGCCGCCGCCGTCGTGCGGCTTCAGGAAGGCGGGAAAGCCGACGTAGCTGAAGATAGTGTCCCAGTCGAGCGGATACTGCAGGTTGCGCATGGAGCGCTCCGTGGTGTTCGGAGGCAGTTGCTTGGAGGGCAAAAGCACCGTGCGCGGAACCGCAACCCCGGCCCGGGAGGCCAGGGCATAGTTGAAGAACTTGTCGTCCGCCGACCACCAGAAGGGGTTGTTGATGATCTGCGTTCCACGAAGAGCAGCATTCTTCAGGAAGCTGCGGTAGAAGGGAATGTCATGCGAGATTCGGTCGACGATGACGTCGTAGCCCGAAGCGGCACCCATCTCCACACCGCCAACCTGCACAAACTCTGCCCGGATGCCGTCGAGCCCGCGCGCATTGATGTTTTCCACCAGTGCGCCGGGGAAGGTGTTTTCCATGCCAAAGAGAACGCCGATCGTCTTCACAGTAGGGGGATCCTCCGTTCGCTTCAGGCTAGTGTAGTGCGGGTGTGTGAAAGAAGTTGCGGGGAGAACCATGAAAGTTCTCCCCGGCAATCTGTGGGTTAAGACGCAATGCGCGAAGCGACATCGGAATTCCAGTCGGCCGACTCTTCATGTTGTGCATAACGAGAGGCTCCGAAGCCCTTGTTTGCACAACCTCCGTTACAGTTGCGCGCATCCTACGGACCAGCCATTGTGTCGCGTCCCGCACACGCGAATGTATTGATGCAGTCCTGAACCTGACTGAGAGTCCATGAGCGAGAAGACCACCAACCAGAACCCCTGGCGAGAACGTGTTGCCGCGTTGCGCAACGTACCGATGGTGCTCACGATCATGTGGCGGTCCAGCCGGAAGGCCGTGATCTGGGGTGTGATTCTGCGCATCATCGTGGCCGTGTGCCCCTTTGCCGCCGCAAAGATTGTGCAGTACATCATCAATGACATCGCGGATACGTTGCGCGGCCGTTCGCTTGATCCGCGATTCTGGTATCTGGTCGCTGCCGAGATCGGTATCAATGTCGTGCTCGGTCTGATGATGCGGGCGATTGATTTCAGCGATGCTCTCCTGGCCAACAGCTATACCCACTACGCCTCAGTCAAGGTGATGGAGCAGGCGGCACGGCTGGACCTGACCACTTACGAAAATCCCATCTTCCACGACCGCCTGGAGCGCGCGCGAGTGCAGGCAACGGACCGCCTGGTGATGATTCAGCAGATCGGCCGGTTGCTACAGCAGATCATCACGACCATTGTCTTTTCCGCAGCCCTGGTGCTGGCATCGCCATGGCTGGTGTTGCTGATGCTGGTAGGGGTGCTGCCGTCGTTCCTTGGCGAGACTCACTTTGCGTTCCTGGGGTATGCGAAGAACTTCCGTCAGACACCAGCAAAGCGGCAGATGGACTACCTTCGCCAGGTGGCCGGCAGCCGCGACGGCGCCAAAGAAATCAAGCTCTTCGGTCTGAGTCACTACTTCACCAGTAAGTTTGACGAGCTGGCCCGTGGTATCCATGCCGAAGACACCGCCTTTGCGCGCCGCAAGCTTTTGATCGGCGGCCTGCTGAACGTGGTCAGTACGCTGGGCTATTACGGCGCCTACGTCTACGTCATCTGGAGGACAATCCAGGGCGAGTACAGCATCGGCTACTTCACCTTTCTCACGGCATCGATTCAGCAGGCCAACTCGAACCTGCAGCAGGTGTTCTCCACCGCCTCCGGCATCGCCGATCAGGCATTGTTCCTCACTGACCTGATCGAGTTCTTCCGCATGGAGCCGACCGTAAGGTCCGATCCGAAGGGATTGCCGGCGCCAAATCCCATCCGTCAGGGATTCGAGTTCCGTAATGTGTCGTTCACCTATCCCGGAACGAACCGTACGGTGCTCAAAAACTTCAGCTTCACGCTTCGCCCCGGGGAGCGTGTCGCTTTGATCGGAGAAAACGGGCAAGGAAAGACAACTATCGTCAAGCTCATCACGCGGCTGTATGACCCTACTGAGGGACAAATCCTTCTGGATGGCCGCGACCTGCGTGAGTACAAGCTGGAGGAGTTGCACCACGAGATCGGGGTTATCTTCCAGGACTTCATGAAGTACGAGATGACCGCGCGCGAAAACATTGGCGTCGGCCGTGTCGATCGGAAACTCGATGCGGGCGAGATCGAGTATGCGGCGCATAAGAGTCTCGCGGATACGGTGGTGGCGAAGCTGGAGCATGGCTATGACCAGCTTCTTGGCCGTCGCTTCGAGGGCGGTGTGGAGCTCTCGGGCGGCGAATGGCAGCGTATTGCGCTGGCGCGCGCCTATTTGCGAGATGCGCAGTTGTTGATTCTCGATGAGCCCACTGCGGCGCTTGATGCCCGCAGTGAACTCGAGGTCTTTGAACGCTTTGCTGAGTTGACGCAGGGAAAGATGGCACTGCTGATCTCGCACCGCTTCTCGACCGTCCGCATGGCAGATCGCATCGTAGTGTTGAGCGGCGGTCGTCTGATCGAAGAAGGAAATCACCAGAAGCTGATGGAATCCGGTGGGCTCTACGCCGAGATGTTTGAGATGCAAGCGGCAAGTTACCGCTAACGAGCGAAAGAAGGATGATGACAGAAGTTCAGGGCCATACAGAATTCGAGCACCTGCCTCTGACGGCTCCGGTTTTTGAGACCGAGGGTCTGCCGGAAAAGCCTTTCGTCAGCGATGAGGTGCTGCGCCAACGTGCGCAGTCATTGCTGGCAGCGTGGCGGCCAGTGAAACTGGGTCCTAAAGACGCGCCGGACGATCTGGGAGTGCGGCTGGAACGTGTGACTGCGCGTTTGAGCGAGATTCTGCGCCGGTGCGAGGCGGTGGTCGACCTTCGCAAACTCACGCCTCCGCTGGAGCTTCTGGAGAGCTCCCGCATGCTGCAGGCAGTGCTTACCGAGGCCGAGAGCAGTAAAAAGAATGTCCGCCGGCTTCCGCGCGTGACCGTTCCCGGAGATAGCGCTCTGCCTCGGGCTATGCGTGTCGCAGAAGAGTACCTGGATGCGGCTAAGGGCATCTGGTCGCCCGAATCCCTCCTCGTTTTTGTCTCGGTCATTCAAACCGAAGATCCCTTGCTGCTGCACGAGACCATTGCACTGCCGTTCTTCCTGCGTCTTGCACAGGTGGAGTTTCTGCTCGACCGCGCCGCTGAGGCGTTTACCGGCACCATGCCCTCGATTGAGAACTCACCTTTCTCTGCGCCGCTTCACTCACTGCGGCGTCTGCAGCAGTTTGAGTGGTCGCTGCTCACGCCGGACATGGTGGCCTTCTATCCCGTGCTTGCGCGTGATCCCTATGGCGTCTTTCTAGCGATGGATGAGGAGACCCGGTCCGGATATCTGCAACGTGTCGCCGCTTTGGCATGCCGTTCCGACTACAGTGAACTGCAGGTCGCCCACATTGCACTTGACCTTGCCCGGCAGGCGGAGATCAATCCTCCCGCCGATCAGCGTCTGGCGCGGCGCCTTGCACATGTGGGCTACTACCTCTTCGAAGAAGGGTTCCCGGAGCTGGCAAATCGCATCGGCTATCACCCCACATTAGTCGGTCGTATACGTGCCGCTTTGGCAGCAAACCGCGAAGAGGCCTATATCCTCAGTATCTTCGTCGTTTCTGTGCTGTCGATCGCGGCATTCATCGTTCCCCTGGTGCCGAACCACGCATTTCTGGCGGTTATGGGAACCCTGCTCCTTGCCCTGCTGCCGGCGACGCAGGGCGCGAGCGACCTGGTCAACAACACCATCACTGCCTTTATCCGGCCGCGCGCTCTACCCAAGCTTGACTACACCAAAGGCATTCCGGAAGATGCTGCAACCTTCATCGTAGTGCCGACGCTTCTGCTGAACGAGGAGCAGATCATCGATCTCTTCGATGAGCTTGAGGCGCGCTATCTCTCGAACACCGATCCAAACCTGTATTTCGGTCTGTTGACCGATCTGCCCGACTCCGAAATTCGTCCGCGTATGGAAGACCGCAACGAGCTTGTTGATCTTGCGGTGCGTATGACCGATCAGTTGAACGCACGCTACGCGAAGGATACAGGCGGAAGCTTCCTTCTGCTGCACCGGCATCGCGTCTTCAACGCCCGTCAGGGTGTATGGATGGGATGGGAGCGTAAGCGTGGAAAGCTGCTGGATCTGAATAAGCTGCTGCGGAGTGAGTTCGACAGCTTCCCGGTGAAGGCAGGGCCGGTCAGCGTGTTGAAGCGGGTACGCTACATCATCACGCTCGACTCCGATACGCAGCTTCCGCGCAACACGGCCGCACGGATGATCGGCACCATATCGCATCCGCTTAACCAGGCCATCATCGACCCGCGTCGCAGGATCGTCACGCGCGGCTACGGTATCCTGCAGCCTCGCGTCGGTGTCAGCGTAAAATCTGCCTCGCGTTCGAGGCTTGCATCGCTCTACTCCGGTGAGACCGGTTTCGATATCTATACACGTGCTGTAAGCGACGTCTATCAGGATCTCTTCGGTGAGGGCAGCTTCACGGGCAAAGGTATCTATGAGGCGTCGGTGCTGCATGAGGTGCTCGATCGCCGCTTCCCGCGTAACATGCTGCTCTCGCACGATCTGATTGAGGGCGCTTATGCTCGCGCCGGTCTGGTGACAGATATCGAGGTCATCGACGATTATCCGTCACACTATTCAGCGCATACACGCCGCAAGCATCGTTGGGTGCGCGGCGATTGGCAGATTCTGCAGTGGCTTTTCAATAGCGTTCCGGATGAGTCGGGCCGGATGGTCGAGAACCCCATCAGCATGATCTCGCAGTGGAAGATCTTCGATAACCTGCGCCGCAGTCTGGTGGAACCGATCACTTTTATCCTTCTGATCTGCGGCTGGCTTTTTCTGCCCGGAGGGGCTCGCTACTGGACCTTCGTCACCTTGATGCTGCTGCTCTTCCCGGTCTTTGTGCAGCTTGCCTTCAACATCGGCCGCGCCATGGCACGCCGTAACTCTGAGGCTGTGATCGAGAGCTTCCGCGCCTTCTGGTCCTCACTCGGATTTAATCTTCTGAACCTCGCGTTTCTGCCCCACCATGCATTGCTCTCCATCGACGCCATTATGCGTTCGCTGGTGCGGCGTTTTCTCACTGGACGAAAGTTGCTGGAATGGGAGACCGCCGCGCAGGCAGAGGCCGCTCGTACACGCAGCTCGCTGGATATCTATCTGCAGATCTCTCCAGCCATCGCCTTCGCCATCGGCGTCGTCATTGCGTTGCATCACTGGAAGGATCTCTTCGCCGCCGGGCCAATCCTGGTGCTGTGGGCCTTGACCTCGGCGATCACCGGTTGGCTCAATTCGCCGCCGCGGAAGCTGGATGCTCCTTTATCGGCAGAGGATCGCGAGTTTCTCGAGCGCCAGGCGCTGCTTACCTGGCGATACTATGCGGAGTTTGGGGATGAGCAGAACCAGTGGCTGATTCCAGACAATGTCACCGAAGAGAATCTGCACCAGACCCGCACGCTTTCGCCCACGAACCTTGGCATGCTCTTCAATGCCCGCCAGGCGGCGCTGCAGCTGGGCTTCCTTACCGTGCCGGAATTTACCCGCGCAACGTTGGGCACCATGGCCTCCTATGATCGCCTGGAGAAAGTAAATGGTCATATCTATAACTGGATCGATATCCCCACACTGCAGGCGATTCCACCATTCACCATCTCTTCTGTGGATAGCGGCAACCTGGCAGCCAGTCTTTACGCCCTTACCGGCGGTGTGCAGGATATTTTGAAGCGGCCGCTCCTTACGCAGACGATGTTTTCGGCGATCCGGAAGATGATGGGCCACGAAGGCTTCCCACCTTCTCCTTCCATCGCCGCACTGCGTGACAGTATTCGCTGGCTGATGGAACTTCCGAGCATCGAAGCCCAGGGAGAGTGGGTGCTTGCGGAGGCGGAGCGACGCCGCAAGCAGCTCATCGACTATGTGGAGCGTTACACTCCCTGGCTATTGCCGAAGTTCGAGTCGCTGTTTCACCTGACGGTCTTCGCCGATCCCGAAAATGAGATTGTTCCCGCGCTGCAGAATGCCGTGGACTATGTGCGCTCGCTCGACGAACGCCTGATGCACCTGGCGAATGCCGCCACCGGCGCGGACCGCGAACTCGCAATCGAGCTGCGAGTCCTGCTGCCGACGGCGATGGAGTCGCTTGGCGCCATGGTACACGAAGTGCAACACATCGCTAATCTCAGCGGCTGGCATGCCAATGCCATGCGCTTCGACTTCATGCTGGAGCCGCAGCGCCAGCTTCTTTCCATTGGATACGATGGAGCGCAGAAGGAGCTCTTCCCAGCTTGCTATGACCTCGTCGCCTCCGAGGCGCGCATCGCTACTTTTCTTGCCATCGCCAAGGGAGATATCCCGCAACGGGCGTGGTTCCGTCTGGGCCGCTCCCATGTGATCGTGGACGGCAAGGCTGCTTTGCTCTCGTGGACGGGCACGATGTTTGAATACCTGATGCCCGCGCTGTGGATGCGCCACTATCCCGATACCCTGATCACGCGGTCGATGGAGTCTGCGATTGCCATCCAGCAGCACCACGTCAAAGGCATGCCATGGGGAATCTCCGAGAGCGGCATGGCGACACGCGATCCCGACGGACGCTATCAGTATCAGGCGTGGGGCATCCCGGACCTGGCGCTGAAGTATGGCGCCGAAGATGGGCCGGTCATCTCGCCCTATTCCACCTTCCTGACATTGCCGTTTATCCGCAAGCAGGCGATTGCTAACCTGCGGTGGATGGCGCACATGGGCTGGGTCGGCGATTACGGATTCTATGAGGCTGCCGACTACCGGTTGAATCATAAACAACCGGAGCTGGTGCGGAGCTGGATGGCTCACCATCAGGGCATGTGTCTGCTCGCAGTGACCAACCTGCTTTGCGACAACATCTTTCAGCAGTGGTTCCACGCGAATGCCAAAGTGCGTGCCGCTGAGCTGCTGCTGCACGAGCGTCCGCTCAGCAAACCGGCCCTGCGGGAGCTCCAGCGCACGCAACCGCAACTTCACGCTGCTCCGGTGAAGGCTGTCGCTTGACGTCGAATACCGCACTCCTTTTCCCGGAATTGCTTGCACACGGCGCGACGGAGTGGTGCAATCAAGGAGATTGAAGAAGCTCTTCTCCATTCTGCTGCTGGTCGCCTTCGCCCTGCCCCTGGCCACGCCTCTGCTGGCCGCCATGCAGGACGATGATGCGCATCTGCCGCCGTGCTGCCGACGGCACGGCAAGCACCGCTGCTCTATGGGAATGATGGGCAAGCCGGGAATGATAGATAAGGCAGTGAGCGCAGCTATGGCCGAGATGGTCGCGGAAGACGCTCCCGGTCAGGATGCAGAGCCGCACCATCTGCATGTTGCCACACCGGTGGAGAAGTGCCCCTTCTGCCCGGCTTCGATCGATGCTCCGGCGCAGCCGATCGCGTCGCTTCCGTTCTTCGCCAGTCTTCCTCCGGTCCGCGCCTCGCGCGACCACATCTATGCCCAGCCTCTTTCGCAGCAGTTAGTGCTGCATACGCTCTCCGATTCGGAGCGCGGCCCGCCGGCTCTGCTTTTCTCCTGAAGCATTTTCCCTGTAGGTGTAGAGTAGGGCTTCGGTATCTATGGGCGTTTTCCGCAATGAAAACGCCGCTGCAATCCTCTTCCGGGATACCCAGCAACAGGAAAATGCTTTAACCAACGGTCCAAGAACGTCTCTGCTGTCGTTGTATGGCGCGTATTACTGTCTTTGTACGACGCGCTCTGCGGCAGCCCTAATCCGTTTGGAGGAAAGCATGTTTACCCGGAGAGCGGCCCTTGTCGCCCTGTCCCTCTTTGCCACCTCAGCCATCTATGCGCAGGAGACGCTGACCAGCGCCTCCGTTACCGGCCGCGTCCTTGATCCCTCAGGCGCGCTTATTGCTCAAGCTCCTGTCACTGCTCGTTCCGTTGCAACCAATCAGAACTACACCACCATGACCGATGAGCGAGGCCGCTTCCGTCTCCCCTTTCTTCCGGTTGGGGAGTATGTCTTTGCCACCCAGCCTCGCGAATTTCGAGCGACCAGTATGAAAGTGCAGCTCGGTGTTGGGGCGGCTCTTGATCTCGTACTGCAGGTATCGCTTGCCGGGCAAAATGTCACTGTGGAGGTCGTCGACGGAACGGCGCTGCCGCTCGAAGCCAACCGCAGCCAGATCTCCGAGACCGTACATCAGGCCGAAGTGACGGAGCTGCCGTACAACGGCCGCAACTACCTTGATCTCGCGCTTCTGGCGCCAGGAGTAAGCCCCACCAATACCAATAGCACGCAGACTTTCGCCGAAACCTCCCCGGTCATCGGCCAGGGGTACTCCATCAACAGCCAGCGGAACTTCTCCAACAGCTTTGTGGTGGATGGCCTTTCAGCCAACGACGATGCCGCCGGGCTTGCGGGTAACTCCTACGGCATGGATGTGGTGCGAGAGTTCCAGGTGGTCACCTCGGGTGGCCAGGCTGAGTTCGGCCGGGCCATGGGCGGCTACTTCAATATCGTCACGCGCAGCGGCGCCAATGACCTGCATGGCACGGCCTATGGGTTTCTGCGGAATCAGCGGTTTAACGCGCAAAATCCACTGTCGCGCACCACGCTGCCGCTGACGCAGGGGCTGTACGGCGCCAGCCTTGGCGGACCGCTGCGGCGCGACCGCAGCTTTCTCTTCGGTAACTACGAAGGACGACGCTTGAACACGAACGGCATCGTGACCATCTCACCCGCGAACGCCACGGCGATCAACAACCGTTTGAATACTCTCGGCTTCACCGGACCTCGTCTGTCTGTAGGAACCGGCGCGACGACCCTCTACCCGACGACAGTGCACTCCGACAATCTCTTCCTGCGCGGCGACCATCGCTTCAGCGACAAAGATCAACTTACATTGCGTTACAGCTACTACCGGCTGAACAGTGTCAATGCACGCGGTGCAGGCGCATTGGCGGACGTCAGCTATGGAACCGCTGTGCGCGACATCAATCGCACGGTTGCAGCGAGTAATATCGCGACGCTTTCACCGCGCACCTTCAACGAAACCCGTGGCCAGTTCACCTATGACAGCCTGGACGCTCCGTCGAATACGCAGAACAGTCCTGCGATCACGATCAGCGGCATCGCGAGCTTCGGGCGGTTTTCTTCTTCGCCCGCTGCTCGCCTGAACTACTTGTATGAGCTGGTCGACAATCTGGTAATGCAGCGCGGAGCCCATACGGTGAAGACCGGCATGGACTTTCTTTTCAACCGCGACACCATTATGTTCCCCATGTCGATTGCGGGAAACTACACTTTTCCCTCGTTGGCGTCCTTTCTGTCCAGCACTACTGGATACTCCAGCTACGCTCAGAACTTCGGCACGCCACATATTACCCAGAACAACCCCAACGTCGGCTTCTATGTGCAGGACGAATGGAAGGCGCTTCCATCGCTGACCGTCAACGCTGGTCTGCGGTACGACCTGCAGTTTCTATCGACCGTGAGTACCGATGCGAATAACCTTTCTCCTCGCGTCGGTTTCGCATGGTCGCCGTTTGCCGATCGTCGTACCGTGGTGCGCGGCAGTTACGGCCTGTTCTATGACCGCATTCCGTTACGCGCGCTGGCGAATGCGCTGCTGTCGGCTAACAACACGCAGGATCCTGCGCGGGGCCGCCTGCTGCAATACACCTATGTTCCAGGCGATGTCGGCGCACCATCGTTCCCGAACGTCTCCACCACGCCAAACCCCGCGGCGAAGATCAGCTATACGCTGATGCGTTCGGGAATTCAGAATGCCTACGCGCAACAGCTGAGCCTCGGCATAGAGCAGCAATTGGCCGGCGCAACAACCCTGGGACTTAGCTACCAGCACACGCATGGCCTGCATCTGCTCTCTTCCATCAACCGCAACATCAATCTCGATGGCACGCGGCCAGACAACTCCCGTGGCAATGTTCGCTACTACGATTCGTTGTTTGATTCGTATTACGACGGCTTGGCGGTCTCGCTGGTGCAGAGGCCAGTCTCGTGGGGATCGGCGCGGGTCTCGTATACCTGGTCGAAGGCCATCAACAATATCAGCGAGTTCTTTTTCTCCTCGCCGATTAATAACTTCGATCTCAATGTCGATCGCGGACGTTCGGATGACGATCAGCGACATCGCCTGATCTTCGATCTGAGTGCGCACTCGCCGACGTCCCATACCAGCACGGTCACGGGGCACCTCACGCACGGATGGCAGCTCGGCGGAGTACTGCAGTACTACTCACGGCTGCCGTTCAACATCGTGACCGGCGGACAGACGAAGCAGCAGACAACGCAGCGTCCCTGCACCGCCGGATACTCTCTGGCAACAACGAACCCGTGCACAGAGGGACTTGCCGGGGCAGTGATTGGCCGGAATACCGGCATCGGATTCGACTTCTTCGGCATCAACGCCCGGCTCAGCCGCACCATCGCTCTTACCGACCGCGTCCATCTGGAGGGAATGGCGGAGGCGTTCAACGTTCTGAACCATCGCAACGACATGCTGCCCAATGGAACCTGGGGGACGGGAGCCTATCCCACGACGCCCAGCACCACCTTTGGTGGAGCCAATGGAGTAGGGGATCCGCGCAGTATTCAGCTCGCAGCCCGAATTAGTTTCTAACTCGCTCATCAAACCCTGTCGGCCCTGATTTCCTTCGGTCCTGATATGCTCACTCTCGAAACCCGTGAGTCGAGCATCGCAGGGCCGAATTCTTCTTCTCATCATCGTGCCACTCCTTGTAGGCACCGCCGCTGTCTGGCTTCTTCGTGGACGTCCGGGCATCCGGCTGACCCAGGTCCAGCACATATTTCCGGCGGATGGCCGTGAGCATCGTCTTGCGCACCTTATTCGAAGAGGGAGTGCTGAACTCCAGATCCGCAGCCTCCCCAACGTGGTTGCTACGCGGGTGCTGGAGGATGGCTCCATCCTGGTGCAGTCGCCAGTTCTGCCTGGCCATCGGTGGCTGCAGGTCACCTATGGTCCCAGGCTCCTGAGCATCCCGTTGGACTTCATTGCGGACGCGACCGACCTCTTCGGCGATGGCACTCCGGAGTATCTCCGCCTGCACAGCTCTGCCGATCGCGCGGCCTTCCGGCGTTGGTTTTCGTCACTCGCCGATCTGGCAGCGGCGACTCCTCCGCAGAAGCTTCCGGCTGAGATCAACGACTGTGCTGCGTTGTTGCGCTGGTGTTACCGTGGAGCGTTGCATGCCCACAACGAGGTCTGGCAGGCGACCCTGCCGATCGAGTTCGCCTTACCTTCCGGATCCGCCAGCCAGTACGTCTATCCGCTTACGCCCCTGGGAGCGAATCTCTTCCGTGTCCGCGAAGGGCCGTATTCGCCTGCCGACTTATCCAACGGAAGCTTTGCGCAGTTCGCCGACGCAAAGACCCTGTGGCAGCGTAACACCTTCTTCGTCTCCCGCGATCTTGGCGCCGCCCGCGAGGGGGATCTGCTCTTTTACCGGCAGCTGGAGCAGAACTCTCCTTACCATTCGATGATCGTGACCGGCAGCAAGCGAGACTGGGTGGTCTACCACACCGGTCCCGTCGGCTCGGGGCCCGGTGAGATTCGCCGTGTCGCATTGGAAGACCTGCTGGACCATCCCGATCCCCGCTGGAGACCGGTTTCACACAATACCAACTTCATGGGCGTGTATCGTTGGTCTATCCTCCGAGAGGACCCTCAATGAGACCGCGTGGCCTCGCTCTCTTCGCTCTCCTCGCCGCCCTCGTCCTCACCTCAAACCCGCCTGCACGCGCGCAAAGTTTCAACCTGAGCACCAGCAAAACCTTCGCTCCGGGTGAGAAGCCGACGATCCATCTCTATACCCATGATGTGGACTCGCTGGAGTTCCGCATCTACCGCGTCGACGATCCGGTCAAGTTCGTCGAAAACCTGAAGGAGCTGCACTCCTTCGGTTCTGACTACTCCTATGGGCCCGAACATATCGACGAGCGGACCTGGCTGGAGAAGTTCCATGACTGGAAGGCAGAGCTCTGGCAGCGTATCCGCGACTTCTTCCGGTATCAGTTTTCGCGTGAAGCCCGCCACGCCATGCGCGCCAAACAGACATCCCTCTCCCGCCGCAGCCGCATTATCAACGAGGCCGAGTTCGCGCAGATTCCAATCCTCAATCAGCGTCAACTGGTTGCCAGATGGAGGCAGGTGGTGCCGGCCACTTATGTCTCCGATAACAACGACCTTCCGATCCAGCAGAAGCTGGATGCCGGCCTTTATCTGCTGGAGGCGACCGACGGCCATCTGAAGGCCTACACCCTGGTGATGGTCACTCCCATGGCGCTGGTTACGCGCACCAGCAAGGGCATGGTGCTCGCTTATGCCACGAACCGCATCAGTGGAGAGCCCTTAGAGGGCGTGAAGATCGATGCAGGCTTTGGTCAAAAAGCAGTAGCTTCTGCCAGCACCGATGCGAACGGCGTCGCGCAGTTGCCGATCTCTGCCGACCGCGCCCATGAGGATGCCTTTTGGGTAGTAGCCTCCAGGGAAAAGGAGATCGCGGTCTCCACCCCCGGTACATGGGCGTTGGCTTCCAACTGGGAGAACAAATACGCCGGATATGTCTATACCGAGCGGCCTGTCTATCGGCCGACGCATACGGTGCACTGGAAGGCGATCGTCCGCGAACATGCCAGCAATCTGCTTACCCCGCCGAAGCAGGGAAGCATGCATGTGACCATCTCCGACTCGACCGACAAGGCTATCTTCGATCGCCAGATGACGTTGTCTCCCTCCGGCACACTCTCAGGTGAGATTGATCTTCCACGCGACGCCGCGCTCGGCTACTACACCATCCGCGTCGGCGACCCTCCAGGCGGACTCTTCGCCAGCTTTCATGTCGAGGAGTACCGCAAGCCCGAGTACCGCGTGACCGTCACCTCAGCGCAGCGCCGCGTCCTTGAGGGGGCGACAATGCCTGTGACGATCGACTCACGCTACTTCTTCGGCGAACCCGTTGCCAATGCGAAGGTGAAGTACCGCATCTATCACGAGCGGCATTACTGGTGGGGCGGGGAAGAGGAGAGCGACGGGTCTCCCGGTGAGTACAGCGGCGAGGATTCCAGCGGTTACGCCGGTGATGAAGAGAGCGAAAAGACCGGCAAGCTCGATGCCAATGGTCTGCTGAACATCCAGGTTCCGACCATCGTCGATGAAAAGAATTTCGGTGATTACGACTACACCGTCGAGGCCGGTGTCACCGACGCAGCCAACCGCGAGATCACCGGCCGCAGCCGTTTCCTGGCGACCTACGGCACCTTCCGGATCAAAATCGAGCCCATCAGCTACGCCGTTCACAACGGTGAAGCTGCCCGCTTCCGTGTAACCGCCGTGGACTATGACAATCATCCGATTGCAGCGAAGGTCCACGTTCAGCTCAGGTACCGGAAGTACGGCCGCGATCCACAGGTCATCGATGGCCCGGCCACCGACATCACGACCGATGCCGGTGGACAGGGTACCGGCCAGCTGACGGTGAACGCGCCGAACTTTACCTCCACACAACTGGTTGCAACGGCAACTCCGGTGCAGCCGGGTACGCGAGGACCGGTCGATACCACCTCCATCTGGGTATTAAGCTCGGGAGAAGCCGGATGGGGCGAGAACTCCTCGACGACCCAACTCATCGCCGACAAGAAGAGCTATGCTCCCGGCGATACAGCCCATCTCAGCCTGGTCTCCGATCAGCCCGGTTTCTACGCCATGGTGCTGGTGGAAGGCGATACATTGCTGCGCCGCCAATTGCTGCATGCTGACGGAACGACACTCTCCTTCGACCTGCCGATCACCGCGGAGTCACAGCCGAATGTGAACGTCAGCGCCCTGTTCATCAAGAACAGCACGCTCTACCAGGCAAGCAAGATGCCGAAGGTGCCTCCGGCTCAGCAGCAGTTGCAGGTGGAGGTGACGCCGTCAAAAGAAATCTTCCAGCCGCAACAGCAGGCTACCTACCAGATCACCACGCGTGATTTCGCCGGTAAGCCCGTCAGCGCCGACGTCAGTCTTGGCGTGGTGGACGAGGCAATCTATTCGCTCTATCCCGATAGCAGCGGCGATATGGTGAAGGCTCTCTACCCGCAGCGCTATGCAGTCGCACAGACAGATTCTTCGCTGGATTTCTACTTCAGCGGTTCCGCCGGCAGTAAATCACCCATGCTGGCTATGCGATCGAACCGGTACCGGCCGCAACTTGCCCAGGTCAAACCTGGTAACGAGCAGAAGCCCCGTGTTCGTAAGGCATTTCCGGATACCGCCTTCTGGCAATCCAGCATTCACACGGATGCCAGTGGCCACGCCACGGTGAATCTCACCTTCCCGGACTCGCTGACGACCTGGCGCGCGACCGCGCGAGCCATCACTATGGACTCAAAGGCCGGTTCCACCATCAGCCGAGTCCTGGTGCGCAAGAACGTCCTGGTGCGGATGGGCAATCCTCGCTTCCTGCTCAAGGGCGATGAGCTCACGCTGCCCGTCATCGTTCACAATTATCTCGATACACCCAAGGAAGCGACCATCTCCCTGGCGGTGGATGGCGTCGATACCGTGATCGGCAATCAGCAGAAGATCACCATCCCCAGCAAGGGCGAGGCTACAGTGCTGTGGCGTCTGCGGGCCTCGCATGTAGGAACGGCGAAGCTTACCGCAACGGCCATCACCGATGCAGAGTCCGATGCCCTGGAGATCACCTTCCCGATTGAACCGGCAGGCGTTGCCCGCAGCATTGCACCGAGCGGTGTTCTGACGGGAGGCACAGCTAATGTGCTCATCAATTTCCCGGCGAATACCGATGCGGCCGCGCACTCTATCCGCATCGACGTCAGCCCAACAATCGCCGGCTCGCTCTTTTCGGCTCTCGACTATCTGACCAGTTATCCATACGGCTGCACCGAACAGACGATGTCCAGCTATCTGCCGAACGTCATCGTGGCGGAGACGCTGGCCAGGTTGAAGGCGCCTTCGGGTATCGATCCGGCTGATCTGCGGGCCAAGATGAATGCCGGCCTGGAGCGCCTGCAGGACTACCAGCATGATGATGGGGGCTGGGGCTGGTGGAAGGAAGACGAGAGCCGCGTCCATATGACTGCATATGTGGTTGCCGGTCTCGGCGCGGGAGGGGAGTTTACGCCGCTGACGCCGGAGCAGCAGTCGATGATGGCGCGCGGGCGCCAGTATCTCAAACAGCAGCTCCAGCAGCATCCGCGAATGCGTCCGGAACTTCGTGCTGCCGTTGTCTACGCGCTGGCTATGGCTGGCGACAAACAACTCGGCGAGGCGTTTGATGCTGAGTACAGCCGCCGCAAGGACCTCGATGCTGAGCCCCTGGCGATGACCGGCCTGGCGATGTTGCAGGCCGGTGACAAACGCGCCGGCGAGCTTGCAGCGCTGCTGAAGTCCAAGGCCCAGCACCAGGGTGAGCTGGTCTTCTGGAAGAGCAGCTATGTCCCCACGCTCGATACTGAATATCCGAATGACACAGAAGCAACGGCCTATGTGCTGCGATTGCTGGCGAAGGTCGATGCCAATGATGCCATGCTGCCTAGCGCGGCACAGTGGCTAATGCTGGCTCGGAACAGCGGCGGATGGTGGGATTCCACCGAGCAGACCGCCACTGCTCTCTTCGGCCTTGTGGATTACCTCGCAGCCTCCCACGAACTCAGTGCAGACTCTTCCGTGGAGGTTCTCCTGAACGGCAAGTCGATCGCACAACGTACCTTCAAGTCCGGAGAGTCGATCACCGGCAACACACTCTCACTCACCATCGATGCAGCGCAATTAGCGCCCAATGCCAATAGCCTGGAGATCCTTCGCAAGGGCGGTGGGCGTCTTTACTGGTCAGTGCGCGGGCGCTACTTCTCCACCGAGAAGAAGGATTACCAGGCCGGCAACATGACGCTGAACCTGACACGCGACTATTTCAAGCTGCAGCCTGCGCAGAAGGACGGCAAGGTGGTCTATACGTTGGCGCCGCTCTCCGGGACAGCACAGGTGGGCGATGTGCTCGCAGTGCATGAGGCCATCGGCGGTGCTCCGATGCGCTACCTGATGCTGGAAGATCCCATCCCGGCCGGGACAGAGTTCATCCGCAACGAGGATAGCTATCCGATCGAGCAACGCCCCGGCGGCTGGTACTCCTGGTACACCCGTAGTGAGTTCCACGATGACCGGGCTGCTTTCTTCTCGACGGAATTCAATGGCCGGCAGGAGATCTTCTATCTCATCCGCGTCGTGAATCCGGGAGTCTTCCAGATCAGCCCGGCACATGTTGAGGCGATGTATCAGCCCAATGTCTCGGCGACCAGCGACGCCCTGCGGCTTGAGGTGCCGCAGCCATCCACCGGAGGTCCGCAATGAGCCTGTTGCGCGGCGCGCTGCGTCGCTTCACCCTGAAGCTGCTCCTGCTCCAGATCGCCCTGGGTGTCACAGTCTGTCTGCTGGCAACGTTATGGTTGCGCCTGCCGGATGCCAGCGTGCTGCAGGTGGCAGTCTCCTTGATTCTCGGCATTCTGGTTGTGGCCATTGCTACCGGCGGACAGTCGTGGATCGCACTCTGGCTGGCGCGCAAAGAACGCACGCGCAGACGCTTGTTGCTCGGGGCCGCCTCCATCATCGTTGCTGTGCTGCTGGGGTGCCTGCTTTCTCAATGGATCACGTCGCTGCACGCGGGCGACCCCCAGCGAGCCAGCTATCTGAACTCGCGCTTCCCGCACGGTCTGCGAAGCTTCTTTACCTATAACCACATCTACCAGTGGCTCGGGTGGTTGTGGACCTTGTTGACCTGGATCGCCGCCGGCCTTCTGGCTGCCGTCAGTTATGCAGTGACCATCGGCCGCCCGCGCGCTGTACTCCGCACTCTCGCCAGTCTCACCTGGTGGGTCGGCCTGGTGTTGTTATGCGTGCTGGCGACAACCGTAACCGGCAAGATGATGGATTGGAAGCCGGGTCATGGTCTCAGTGTGGAGCTCTTCAGTCTGCTGGCACGCCTCGGCTTTGTCGTGATCCTCGATGGCGCAGTGATCTCTCTAGTGCTGGCGATCCTGGCGCAGACTCAGGCAATGCCGGACGGCACGCCGGAGCCCAGCCAGGCACGCACAGAAGTTATTCCATAGCGGCCGACCAGGGCGCGCACCTTCGCCGCCGCGGCAGCGTGAGCCTGCTGGCTCTCGTGCTGTGTGGAGGGACTGCGCAGCGCTGTTTCCAGAGATGCAGCCTGCATCGTCTCTCCGCTTTGTGCGTCGCCGGCCAGGTACTCCACCAGACCCTCACGCAGCCAGAGCGGGGCTTTGGCCCCAGCTTCCGACTCGATACACAGATGCAGGAACTCATGCAGCAGCACGTTGTCAGCCTGGTTGCGAAGGATGCTCCATGGCTGCAGCACTACGGTGTTCCCGCGCGTCGCGGCCAGCAGCCAGCCGGGAGAAGCGGTCATCTGCCGGAAGATCTCGACCGAGGGCGCGGCGACGATCTCAGGCGTCAGCGCCTTCTGCACGGGGAAGCGTTTGGTAGCCTCGGCCCATGCATGCTGGATGGTTGCTCCATACACTGCGTCGTTTCCTACGGATCGGATCCGTAATGGGCCGTTGGAGCTTTGCTGCCAGCCGGCATCATTCGGTGTAATTCCTACGGAGACTCCGGTGAAATAATACTCGACGATCTCGCGGGCAGACTTGCCCTGAACCGCCATCTCGCTCGCTCCTGCCTGGCATAAGCCAACACCATGTCCATGGCCGTGTCCATCAAAGACCACGAGGTCATTTCGCACGGCAACGTCATAGAGATCGCTGCGGACCCGGTTCCATCCGAGTGCACGTCCGATCGCCAGCCGCAGTGAACTTGCGGCGACAGGGAAGCGTGCGCCGTCCTCGCCGATGAGATCAAGTTTGAGCACACGATGAGAAGGGCTGCGTTGGGTTACACGCAGGTCTGCGAGCTGAGACGGAAGCTTCCAGCCTTCTGCATGTGCGATCTCCATGAGCTGAGCCGTGGGAACTTCCGTATGCCACGCGGCTTTGTCACGGCGGACGCAGAAGATATCGGGATGCGCCGCAAGATATTTCGCAGTGCGCAAGGTTGGCCACACGGCGCTTGCGGCCTCGGTCTCGCCGCCGCAGTGCTGACTGAAAAAGACCTCGGCTCTGCGTCCACGGAACCACATGGTTTCGCCTGTGCTGGAACGTACGGCCGTCTCGATGCTGGTGGAGATATGGCCCAGACGCATGGCCTGGCACTGTGTACTATCGCATAGCTCCGCCGGCAGATGTCCGGCTCTCGGCTTCCAATGCCTGCCGTTCAAAGCATAGGTACGGGCCACAATGGCCAGGGCTTCCAGCGCTTGCGGCTTCTCGCTGGGAGAGCCCTCGGCAGAGACGACAGCGGCGACGTAGCGTTCACTCGGAAGCGAGAGGACAATATCCATCCCCTCGGCAGTGGCACGCAGATGCCATATCCCGGTCGCAGTGCGGGTCTCTTTGGAAGCATCGTCGGTAACGCGAACAGGACCTCCGGCAAAGATCTCACCTTTTGCGAAGCGCATCGGTGTAGCGAGCGGACGATGGGCACAGGCGGCGCAGGTTGCTGTCCATGCGCCCTCGCCGGTAGCAGCGAGGGTGACGGCATGGACTGCGTGCGTGGAGAACATGGCAATGGTGACATCGCGGCCCCCACCATCGCTTTGTGCCATGGCCAGTGCCGGAAGAAACGTCAGCAACCAGACTGCCTTCAACGTGCCATCTCCTCGAAGAACCGGTGGGCCAACCTCGCTGCCGTGCCGCCATCACCTTTCGGGATGTAGATGACGACGATCCAGCGTCCGGGAACCGAGCCGGCGAACCATCCATGTGTCCAGCTTTCGCCCGGATTGCGAGCGGTACCTGTTTTACCCAGAATAGTCATTCCTCTGGTCGCTGCCGGATTCGCCATGCCTCGCTCCACCGACGCTTGCAGCCCGCGTTCCACAACGCCCCCCTGAGGCAATCTCTGAAGCAGGGCACGATAGGCCCGGGCAAGTTCCAGCTGCGACGCCGTGCTTCCCCAAAGCCCGAGGACGGCGAGTTGCCGCTGATCCACAGTCGCGCCGGCCAAGTTCTCATGTGGCAGTGCCGTAGCAGCAACAGCCTGTTCGACATCGCCGGCCGGCATACGCTGCGCCAGCGCCGCAAACCAGATATTGCAGGACTCAGCCAGAGCATTCTCCGCATCGAAGAGTGGTTCATCCGCCGGATGCGTGCACGACACGCTGCGTCCGCCGATATGCAGATCGCGGCGGCAATACACCTGGGTCTGTGGCTGTACGAGCCCGTGCTGCAGGGCATAATCCAACACAAACGGCTTGATGCTGGAACCCGGAGTGCCGCGTCTCGGCATCCCTTCCTGCGCGAGTATCTTTCCGGAGACCGCATCCAGCACGACAGCAGAGGCCTGCGTGTGCGCCAGGGCATTGTGTAGAGCTACACGCGCTGTCTCTGCCGGTAGCACAGTTGCGGCAAGAAGTAGGAAAGCTAGAGCATTTTTCCCGTAGGTGTAGTGTAGGGATTCCACATCTATGGGCGTTTTCCGCAATGAAAACGCCGTTGCACTCCTCTTCCGAGATACCCAGCAACAGGGAAAATGCGATTAAAGCATTTTTCCTGTAGGTGTAGTGTAGGGATTCCACATCTATGGGCGTTTTCCGCAATGAAAACGCCGTTGCACTCCTCTTCCGGGATACCCAGCAACAGGGAAAATGCGATTAAAGCATTTTTCCTGTAGGTGTAGTGTAGGGATTCCACATCTATGGGCGTTTTCCGCAATGAAAACGCCGTTGCACTCCTCTTCCGGGATAACCAGTAACAGGAAAAATGCTCTATTGCTGATGATCGTGCCCGCATCATCCGTATCGCGGCAGGAAGAGCGAGAAGACCGTGCCGTTACGGCCTGGACGGTCACTGGAATAGAAGCGCAGGACGCCTTCATGTTTGCCCACAATGCCAAAGGAGATCCAAAGGCCCAGTCCCGTACCATTCATTTCCTTGGTGGTATAGAAAGCCGTGAAAATATTCCTGCGGGTCGCCTCGGACATGCCGCTGCCGCTATCGGCTACCGTGATGCGCAGACCTTTGCGGCCGGTCTTCCAGTCGGTGGCTTCACGGCTGCGGATCAGAACGCGGCCGCCGCCGTTCTTCATTGCATCGATGGCATTACCGATCAGGTTATTCAGCACCTGGCGGATATCATTCTCAAAGCACTGTACCGGCTCTGCGCTGTGATGCTCTTCGATGAGGCGAAGATTGGAGTTTGTCAGCCTGCCTTGATAGAGCGCGACAACCGGCTTCAGCAGCTCCACTGCTGTAACCCAGGTTGGTTTGGTGGCCTGGCGATGAAACCTCAGCGTCTGCGACGCAATCTGCGAGACTCGCAACAGTTCCTTCTCCGCCATCACTAAAGCCTCGGCGGCTTCCTGCGGCAGGCCCTCGGTATGCTGCGCGAGGTAGAGCAGGTTGGTGATTGCTTCCAGAGGGTTGTTGATCTCGTGCGAGATGGAGCTTGCGAGCCTGCCTACGGCAGCAAGCTTCTCACTCTGGATCAAGGCCTGCTCTGCCCGTTTCTGAGCGGTGGTCTCCATGATGACAGCGCCCACGGCCCGTATCGTACCGTCTTCTCCTCGTACCGGCATATAGCTAACCGTCCAGTAGCGATGCTGTCCGGGACGTGTGGAGAGCTCACCTTCCAGCATGACATTGCGAATGGTCTCGCCTGCGGCCACTCTGCGTAAGATCGGTTCACACGCCGGCCATAGATCGGGCGCGATCTCACGAAACGGACGGCCGATGATCTGTTCCTGGGGTAGACCAATTACACCCATCTGTACATCGTTGACTCTCAGATAGCGAAACTCATCCACTGAATAGAGCGACAATCCGATAGGCGCCGTCTGATAGATGGCTTCCAGTTCGGTCCATTGCCGGTATGCCTCGCGCCGGCTTGCTTCCAGCGCGGCCTCGGCCTGTTTGCGTTCTGTAATGTCAGCGATGACTCCAAAACGATAACGGCGGCCGTTCTCCCGGTGAGAATAACGAGCGCGCAGCCAGACCCATCGCACATTGTCTTCCGTACGCTCCACTCCAGCGGGAAAGATGCGCGATTCATATTCGATGCTGCTGTTATGCAGCTCTGAGGTCTGTACCACGTCCAGGACTGCGTCCCGCTCTTCCGGGTGCAGATGTTCGACCCAGCGATCGAAGGTCCAGTCTTCCGGTGTCTGATCGTAGCCAAAGATCCGTGCGAAACGGTTTGAGATCTTGATGTGCGGCGCACCAAGCTCGTAGGCATAGTATCCGAAGTTCGCTGCTTCCATGGCTAATCGCAGGTTCTCTTCGCTCTCTCGCAGCTCCTGCAACGTGGCCAGATGAACTGTCGACTCCCAGCACCGTGCCGCGACCTGTTCGATGAGGTCAATCTCCTGGGGAGTCCAGTGTCGTGCCTGCTGGCTATGGACGGCCAGCGCAGCAGCCAGAGGTTGGTTTTTCGGTACAGGTACGCACACCAGGGCCTGGACATCCGCCTGTCGATAGGACTCTCGTGACGCGGCTACGCGTGGGTCGGTCTCGGTGTTTTCGATGACGAAGGTCAGGCCCGCGCGTAGCGAGGTCATGGCAGCGTCAGAGAACTCGCGCGGCCGGACTGCAGGAGCGGGAAATGTGAAGTGCTCCTGATCTTCTCCGAACGAAGACGACTCATGTTCCCGCTGGTTCAACTCTGCATAGATACAACGCGAAGCCCGTAGATCATCGCGCAGCAGGTTACAGGCGATCCGCGTTACCTCTCCAGCATCCGTGAGCGAAGCCACCGCCGCATCCAGCCGGTCAAGGAAACGGGTGCGGCGATGAGGTAGCGGGATTGGGGGAGCCTGCTGGGTCATGGATATATTCGTTGAACGATGATACGCACTCTTCGGTAAGGCAAATCAGAAACGCACAGCGAAATTTTTCAGGTTTATTCCCCTCAAAAGTATTCAGCGGCCATGCGTTGCCACGATGGCCAATCATGGCCCGTGTTGTCACCCCACACATCGAGCCTTACAGGGATTCCTTTTTGCCGCATGACTGCTGCGAGTTTTTCATTGTCATCCCAGCACTGATCATGGACGCCGGTCGCCAGAACGTAGACGTTCTTCCGGAAGCGATCCAAATACCAGGGATCGTGCAAATTTGGAACGAAATGAGTGGGGAAGAGCAGATAGACGTCCTGGTCGTAGTACCCGTGCAGAAAGCCTGAGAGATCGAAGGCGCCGCTCATCGACAACATACCGGTGAAGACATCCGGGTGCCGCAGGGCCATGCTGACTGCGTGAAATCCGCCGAAGCTGCAACCGGAAAGCGCCAGTTGAGGAGCATGATTCTTCTGGCGCACCAAGGCCTGCACCTCCTTCAGGATGTATTGTTCATACTGCAGATGCCGCGCGACGCGCCAGCGTGGAGGCGCCCCGCGGTTATACCAGCTTTCGGCGTCGACTGAGTCTACACAGAAGAGCTGCAACTGTCCGTGGTGAATCTTCCGGTGGACGGCTTCCACCATGCCGCGGTCTTCAAACTCGTAGAAGCGGCCCTGGGAGGTGGGGAAGATAATCGCCGGCATGCCTCCATGACCGAAGATCAACAACTCCATCTCGCGTCCTAATGCAGGCGAGAACCATTTGTGATATTCCCGATTCATGAGGGCCCCTCCCCGCTCTGCTAGGCTGAAGCCATCCTAACCCCAGGGTGCGTCCTCAAACTCCTGCCGTCAGCGTTGCGAGCGCAAATTTGTTCATACGAGGCGGAGGCCGAAGGCTGTGGCGGGTCCACAGTCGAGGCTGACAACGAAGTATGGGCGAATTTGCGCCGCAACCCAAGGGCCGGGGCAGATTTTCCCAATCTCTTCGTCACTCGTCGTTCCAGTAGACCAGCTACAGTTCTCTCCTCGCTCCTCGATCTCGTAAAAATCTGCTCCCGGCGCTGACGACACGAGTTTGATGACGCACCCTCGCGCTTTCCCTGTTACCGGGTGTCCCCGAAAGGGGAGTGCAGTGGCGTTTTCATTGCGGAAAACGCCCATGGATGCCGAAGCCCTACACTACACCTGCAGGGAAATGCTCTATCCGGGAGTTTTACTATCGTCGCGCCGTATCCGCCAGAGGACCAGTTCAGAGAAGAGACCGCAGCACTTGATCGCACCCCGCGTCTTCACCGCTACGCTGGCTTTCGCTCCCGTCACCTGCCTGGCGACCGGGAGATCTTCGTGTATCTTCCGCCGCAGTACTTCGAACAGCCGGAACGGCGGTTCGCCACGTTATACCTCCATGACGGTCAGAACCTGATCGATCCGCGGACCTCGCATGTTCCCGGACAGACCTGGCGGGCGCACGACACCGCCGACCGGTTAACCGCCGCCGGCCAGATAGAATCGCTGATCCTGGTCGGAATCTTTCATGCCGGAGTTCGCCGCATTACCGAGTACACCCCCTCCTCCGATCCCCAATTAGGTGGCGGAGAGGGGGAAAATTACGCACGCTTTCTCGTGGAGGAGCTAAAGCCCTTCGTCGATAGCCGGTACCGAACACTTCCTGGAACGGAACACACCGGGCTCGGCGGATCCTCGCTTGGAGGTCTTATCTCGCTCTGGACGGGGTTCCATTTCCCCGGTATCTTTGGCCGCCTGGCCGTGTTGTCTCCCTCGTTGTGGTGGACCCGCCGCAGCATCTTCGACGACGTGGAGAGGCTCAACCCTGAGCCTAAGCCGCGCATCTGGTTGGACATAGGCCTGCTCGAGGGCGGGCGCCACGTTCGCAATGCCGCAGCCATGGCCGCCTTGCTCCGCCGCAAGGGTTGGGATGGAAAGCACCTGCGATATGTGGAGGAACCGGCCGGTACCCATTCGGAGGAGGCCTGGGCCGCCCGCCTGGGCGATGTGCTGCGCTTTCTCTTTCCCGCCTGATCCCATTGCATCGCGGAGGCCAGTTGCGCGATACTTAGATGTTGGGAAATGACGGGCTGCGGCCCTGTAGCTCCCGCGTGGGCCCGCGACCGGCACAGCCGGCCTGCCCAAATCAAGAAGAGAGATTGAGGATTTCCTGTGCTGATGATTCGTCTCGCGCGTTTTGGTGCGCGCAAGCAGCCCTACTACCGCGTTGTTGTGATCGAGAAGGACCGCGCCCGCAACGGCCGTTCCGTGGAAGTGGTAGGCACATATAACCCCCGTACCAATCCCGCCTCCGTCAATCTCAACCGCGAGCGCATTGAGTACTGGACCAGCAAGGGCGCGCAGATGTCTGAGATCGTCGCGAAGCTCTTTGCGAAGACCCCCGTTGCTGCTTAGGTTACCTTTTGCCGGTGGCCTAAGTAACGAGGTTTCCGGTGCCTAAAAGCAAAACATTCGCACCATTTCGCTTGTTCGTTTGGCGGCCTGCTCACGTAAACTTCTCCCAACAGTTCCCTTCCAGACGGAAGTGATCTGGCAACAGCGGGCTGGCCGTGTATTAACCACTCGGCTGGTTCGTATCGCTGCCGGGACTCTGCAAGTAGCAGTGTGCTCGAAAGATCCCAAAAGAGGGACAAGAGTCGCTGTGAAGAGTTCAGGAGGCGTTTTACTCCCAAGAGGTGTGTGTGATGAGTCAGGCTGTGCAATCGGAGCCTACAGGCCCAGTAGAAAATATGCGTAACCTTGTTCTGGAAATCGCCCGCGCGTTGGTCGATAAGCCAGATGAGGTAGTTGTCGATACCTTGGAAGACGACGGAGCAACAGTACTCCAGCTCCGAGTCGCGGTTGGAGACGTTGGTAAAGTGATCGGCAAACAGGGACGGACGGCAAGATCGTTGCGTACCATCCTCGGTGCCGCCAGCATGAAACTCCAGCATCGGTTCGCACTGGATATCGTCGAGGAAGATGAGGATGAAGGCGACGTGGAATAATCCACAAGCTCAAATCCTGTTCCAATAACAGGAAGCGGCGTGCGTGTGCGCACGCCGCTTTTTCGTCCCAATCTGCGATTTCTGGCATGCCTTCCTTCCGCGGTGCTGACAGTTGTCAGCGCTTATAGATCAGTCCGTTCTTCATAACGAAGGCGACCCGGGTCAACGCGGAGATATCGTCCAACGGATTGCCTGGTACGGCGATAACGTCGGCCCATGCTCCCGGCCGAAGTGTGCCTATGCGGCCCTCCCAGCCCAGGAGCCGGGCGCCGTGGAGATAGTCTGCCTGCAATACATCGGCGGGCTTCATCCCATACTCGGCCATCAGGACCATCTCGCGGGCTTGCGTGCCATGGGGGAACGGGCCGACGTCTGAACCGACGGCGAAGGGAACTCCTGCCGCCATCTGCTTCTTGAACTCCGCGATATGGAACTGGTTCACGGCATGGCGGCTGGCGGCTGCCGCCGGAGTTGCCGCATGCTGCTCGAAGTATTCGCCGATGGCGAAGGTCGGCACGGCGTAGATCTGTTTTTCGCGCATCAGCCGCATGGTCTCCGGCGAGAGCTGGTCGGCGTGGTCAATAGAGACGACTCCAGCGCGTACGGCAAACAGTGCCGCCGGATCGGTGGTGCAGTGCACACCGACGGTCGCTCCCTGACGGCGTGCCTCATCGACTGCGGCTTTGAGCTGATCCTCCGTGTACTGGTAGGGAGAGGAGAAGACACCGTCGCGCAGCCGGTCGCTTCCCGTGGCGTAGATCTTAATGAAATCCGCGCCTTCTTTGAGCTGCTGGCGGATCACCCGCACCAGGTCATCCGCGGTGTCGGCATAGGTCGCGTTTGAGGGAAGATGCAGCTCCGGGTTGTAGTGGATCGCGTCTTCATGACCACCGGTGATGGAGATGGCGTTGCCGGACACCCGCATGCGCGGCCCCGGAATCAGGCCGCTGTTGATGGCATTGCGGACCGCGGAGTCGGCTGAACCTGCGCCCTCGGTTCCCATATCTCGTTCCGCGGTGAAGCCGGCAAGCAGGTCTTGTTTCGCTGCCTCAGCGGCTAGAAGGGTGCGCTGAGGCACGGACTCCTCGAAGGTCTGTGCATCTTCAGCGCCGGGATGCAGAAACAGATGCGTATGCGCATCGATAAGGCCGGGCATCAGCGTCCGGTCGCCGAGATCGACTGTCTCCGCCCCCGCCGGACGCTCGACACGGACGCCAGAGGCGGCGATGTGATCGCCTTCGATGAGGATCTCCCCCGGAGTAAGGATGCGGCCGGTTTCGGCCTCATACAGCCTGGCCGCATGCAGAACCGTCTGCTTTTGCTGTGCGAGAAGAAGGGAAGAGGAAAGAAGAAGCGTCGCCAGTATCGTCTTCATACGAAGACAGTTTCTGACCGCCTGCGCGTCTTTACCAGAGAAAAGTATCTCAAGTAGTCCATACACTGGGTGCCCCATCCATTGCGAAGCAATGGGTGGAATTATTCGAGCTGGTGCTCGAACCGCTCTTAGTCTTTGCGAGAGATTGAGCGACCCCTCAAGGGTAAATTCGTGCAGGTTTACTTATACCGGTATTCAAATATCGAGCCGGCTTCAATCCCACCCATTGCTTTGCAATGGATGGGCACCCGGTGTATGGGTGATATCCCTAACCTAATGTTTCTGCAACCACTGCCCAAACGTATAGCCGTGATGCATCACCACCAACACGATGGCGACGAGCAAAATGCGCCATGCGAGGCGGCGGGCCTTCTGATGGAAATCAGGACTGAAGTGCATTTGTTTCGAGGATACCACCCGCTCAGCCGGCCTTCTCGGTCAACTCCGCCCAGCGGGCATAGAGCGTTTCCATTTCGGTCTGTGCCGTCTCCAGCTCCGCCAACGTCGCCTGTAACTCGGCGGCGTTTGTGGCCACGGCAGGGTCTTCCAGCTTCGCTTTCAGTGCGACAACCCGTTCGTCCGCCTCTTCCACGCGTTGCTCGATCGTGGCGAACTCCCGGGCTTCCAGGTAGGAAAGCTTTTTCTTCTGCGCGCGGACCTCGATGGCAGGCGTTGTGCTCTCTTCACGGGCAGGGGTGGCGTTGCCGGGCTCCTCTTTTTGGCTCTTCCACTCCTCCCACTGGCTGTAATCGGCAAATTGAGCCGCATCACCCTCGCCGTCCAGACCGAGCACGGTCGTGGAGACGCGGTCGAGCAGATAGCGGTCGTGAGTGACCAGAACCAGGGCTCCAGGAAACTCAAGCAGCGATTCTTCCAGAATCTCGAGTGTTGGAATGTCGAGGTCGTTCGTAGGCTCGTCCAGAAGCAGCAGGTCGGCCGGTTGCAGCATCAGCCGCGCGATCAGCACGCGAGCGCGCTCGCCGCCTGAAAGCCGATCCACGGGCTGGTTGAGCTGCTCGCCGGTGAAGAGAAAGCGGTTGGCCCAGCTCGCAACATGGATCTGGCGGCCATTGAAGGTGACGGAGTCTCCGCCGTCCGGCGTCAGCGCCTGTTTCAGCGTCAGGGAAGAATCGATCTCACGAAGCTGGGAGAAGTAAACCGTGCGCAGAAATTCGGCCCGCTTGATGGCGCCGGAGGTCGGCTGGATTTCGTTCCGCAGCAGACGCAACAGGGTGGTCTTGCCGCTGCCATTAGGGCCGACCAGCCCCACGCGGGTACCGGCGGTGAAGGTGAAGCTCAGATCGCGGAAGATGGTCTTGCCGTCGATCTCGTAGCCGAGATTCTCCAGTTCAATCAGCCGCTTGGTCTTGCGGTCGGAGGCGGTGAAATCAATATCGGTCGTGCGGGTATTGGTGCGCGAGTTTACGTCCGCGAGTTGCCCGATCAGCTCGTTTGCCTTATCGATGCGCGCTTTGCTCTTGGTGGTGCGTGCCTTCGGGCCGCGGCGCAGCCAGTCAATCTCCGTGCGGACGCGGTTCCGAAGCGCCTCCTGCTCCCGCGACTGGGAGGCGAGATAGCTCTGCTTCTCTTCCAGAAAACGCGAGTACGATCCACGGACGCGCAGCAATCCTTCAGCGTAGATGCGGTTCAGCTCGATGATGTCGGTGGCGACGTTTTCCAGGAAGTAGCGATCGTGCGAGATGGTCACGACGGCATAAGGCGCCTGCTGCAGTAGCTCTTCCAGCCACTCGATGCCTTCCAGGTCAAGATGATTCGTCGGTTCGTCCAGCATCAGCACGTCAGGACGCGTGATGGTGGCCTCGGAGATGGCAAGGCGCTTGCGCCAGCCTCCGGATAGGGAAGCGGCCTCCGAATCGAACGATGGGAATCCTGCGCGGCCCACGGTTTCGTGCAGGCGGCCGTCGCGTTCGTCCTCCGGGACGTGAGCCTTGGCGAGGGCATCTTCCAGCACCTGACGAACGGTGCGTCCAGAGGCAAACTCCGAGTCCTGAGCCACATAGGCGACACGGGCGCGCTTGCGGCTTGCAACTTCGCCTGAGTCCGGCTCCTGCTGGCCGCCAAGGATCGAGAGCAATGTCGACTTGCCGGCGCCATTAGGGCCGATCAGGCCGATGCGGTCGCCGTCCGAGATGGTGAGCGAGATATCGCGAAAGAGCGGCGAGGCCCCAAAGGCCTTGCTGATGGTGCGTGCATTCAGAATCGGAGGCATTACTCCTTCAGGATAATTTGCTCTCGCAAAACTCTTCATACTGTACCAGTAATGAAAATACTGTATTTTGATGAATAAGGGCTTTGGAGAGGCGAGACAAAAGCACTGAAGGTGCGTTCTATATCAGCCTGGGCAACGCCCCAGCTTCACTGGTGTGTTGAAGGGAAGGGCTGAAGGCCCGCTCTATAGTCCGGCAACAAAACGAGGGAGAGATGGGCAAAGGGAGCAGTCAATTGGTACGCGATGTAGCTATTCGCGACTATCTCTCAAAAAAAGATTCGATAGATGGCTCCGTTGTCATCGAGGTGGGGGAGTTACAGGAAAAGCTTTTCCAAGAGGGGTTCCCACCGAGCCACGTTCGACAGATATGCGAGGCTCTCAAATCTAAAAAATTACAGCAGGCGCAAGGCGTTTCTGTTCGGGTTCTAGGCGACGACTATCGCGTGACGACACGATACGAATTTCGGTCTGCAAATAAACCGGAGGCCCGGAGCCCAGATGTGACTCCAGCCAAGGACTCTCTTCTTGGATTACGTGGCTCGCTGCGAGGTGCTATTCGTGAAGGAGCCAAAGCATTTCTGGAAGAGCTGCGTAGTGATCGTAAGGAGTCTCAATGAGCCGCATCTACTGGGACTCGATGCTGTTCATCTACCTCTTTCAGGACGACACGCAGTTCGGCGATCGTGTGGCCTATCTGCGCAAACGCTCTCTGGAGCGAGGAGATGAGCTCTGTACCAGCCATCTTGCGCTAGGTGAAATTCTTGCGGGGGCCTATCGCGACAAAGATGAAGAGACAGCCCGAGCGGTTCGCGAAGGAATGCGGGTCGCCGGCATTCGATTGTTGAGCTTCGACGAAAGAGCGGTCGATATCTTTGCAAGAATCCGTGCGGAGCATCGCACATCGGCAGCGGACACAATTCATCTTGCAGCGGCTGCAGTGGAAAAAGTAGATCTTTTCCTGACTGGGGACAAGAGGCTGCAGAAGCTCCATATTCCGGGAATTCAGTTCATCAGCGATTTCACGACTGCGCCGCTTTAGGCTGGTGTCGTCGCACAAAGGTTAAGCGTAGGACATTCCGCCAGTTGCCGAGCACAGCCTCTTCCCCGTATACCTGTCTGGACTCACAAAGTGGAGGCTTACAGGATGGATATGGATCGCCGGTTGTTTCT
This sequence comes from Terriglobus albidus, assembly GCF_025685425.1. Lineage (GTDB taxonomy): Bacteria > Acidobacteriota > Terriglobia > Terriglobales > Acidobacteriaceae > Terriglobus > Terriglobus albidus. Next base: position 91,835 of record NZ_JAGTAS010000052.1, on the reverse strand, counting down.
TCGTTCTTCGGCTATGGCTGCTGCCGGAGCAGTCACCTTGCGTTCCCTGCATGCTCAGGGACCGCGCGTAAAGTCGCCGAATGACACCATCCAGCTTGCGCTGATCGGCGCCGGCATTCAGGGGCAGGGCGACGCGCGCTGGGCCGTACAGGTTCCGGGTGTCAAGCTGGTTGCGGTTGCGGATTGCTATGATGGCCGCTTAGCGCACAGCAAAGAGCTCTGGGGCAGCGATATCTTTACCACGCGCGACTACAAAGAGATTCTTGCTCGTCCCGATGTGGATGCGGTACTGATCGCCACGCCTGACCACTGGCATAAGCAGGCCGCAGTAGATGCCATGAAGGCAGGCAAGGACGTTTATCTCGAAAAGCCGATGATCCACGTCTACGAGGACGGACCTGAGATCGTCCGCACGGCAAAGGAGACCGGCTGCATCCTGCAGGTTGGCAGCCAACGCGTCAGCTCCGTCGTCTATGCCAAGGCCAAGGAGCTCTTGGCCGCGGGCGCTATCGGCAAGCTGAATACCATCAACGCCCGCTGGGACCGCAACTCCTCGATCGGCGCCTGGAACTATACCGTTCCTGTGGATGCCAGCCCGCAGACCTGCGACTGGCCGCGCTTCCTCGGTTCCGCTCCGAAGCATGAGTGGAGTCCGGAGCGCTTCTTCCAGTGGCGCAAGTGGAGCGACTACGGTTCTGGCGTTGCCGGGGATCTGTTTGTCCACCTCTTCAGCGGAACCCACTTCATTACAGGATCGAACGGACCTACACGGGCGATGGCGACCGGCGCGATCCGTTACTGGAACGACGGCCGCGATGCTAACGATGTCCTGCTGGCGCTCTTCGACTATCCCGAGGGCTTCAACCTTAGCCTGCGCGTGAACTTCGTAAACGGCGGAGAAGAGAGCGAAGGCTTCCTGTTTACGGGCGATGAGGGAACGATGGAGATCGCCGGCAACACCGTGACGGTAACCCGTGTTCCGCACGAGAAGGAGCCCGGCTTTACCGTGAGCACTTTCAGCGAAGCGATACAGAAGGAGACGTTCGCGGAGTACCGCAAGAAGTATCCGGTCACCCATCCCGAAGGCGCGCCTCCGCAAACGATCCAGAAGTTCTCTGCGGAAAAGGGTTATGCGGATAACTACGATCACTTCCGGAACTTCTTCAACTCAGTACGAACCCGCAAGCAGCCGGTTGAAGATGCCACCTTTGGCTTCCGCGCGGCAGGCGCGGCTTTGCTGGCGAACCGCAGCGTCGAGAAGGGCTCTATCATTCACTGGGATCCGGTCAAGATGACGCTGGGTTGAGACTTCCAGACGTTTGGGGTGAGACTTCCAGACGTTTTGGGGTGAGACTTCCAGACCGGTGCGTGCGTCTCTGCACGCGCCGGCATTACCCCGGGAGTGTCATCGCTTCGACAGTGTGTCATCCATTCCTGTGCAGGAATTTGATGACATGCCCTAGGCGAAGTTGACTCCGTTCGGGTAGGATTCCGTTCGCAGTCTTGAAGAGGGAAATTTCGGGTCTGTACCTGAGACGACTCATTTTGTAAGCTCTGGAGGCTATCTACCGATGAAGAAGCTGTTTTCGATTCCACTGCACCTTGGCGCCGCTGCCCTCATGCTGGCAGCCCCAATGGCCGTCTCACAGGCTCCGGCCGGTCAGGCCGCCCCTGCGTTTCCGCCAGGCTTCAATCCGCGTGGTTCCGCGCCGTACGACTACACCGACAATACCGGCTTCACACCCCTCTTCGATGGCAGCAGCCTGAAGGGTTGGGACGGTGATACCTCACTCTGGTCAGTCAAGGATGGCGCTATCTACATCCATCCGACCTGCGAGCACCCCACCGGCACGGTGTATCTGGTGTGGCAAGGAGGCGAGCCCGCCGACTTCATCCTGAAGTACGACTTCAAGGGGACAGAACGCGTGAACGGCGGTATGCAGTTCCGCAGCTATCTCACAGAGAAGCCGACAGGAACGGTCTATCCGCCGCGTCAGCGGATGGCTGGTGGGGGAGCTCCTCGTCCTGCGGGGGCTGCTGCAGGCGCCGGCGCTGCCGCCGGTCAGGGAGCAGCTCGTCCGGCTGGGGTGCCTCCGCGTCCGCCGGCATGCGCGAACCCCGGAACTCCGCCAAGCAAGGAGTCGCAGGCCAAGTGGGATCTCTTTGGACCACAGGCCGACTTCGACGCCGGCAACATGTGGTCAGGCATGTTCTATGAGCAGGGTGGCCGCTCCATCATCTCGCCCCCGGGACACGCTATCCTCGCAGAGCCTGGCAAGCCTACCTTCGCGACGGCGACCATTGCGGAAAAGGATCAGCTGAATCAGTGGTTTAAGAAGGATGACTGGAATTCGTTCATGATCATTGCCAAGGGCAATACGACCCAGATCTTCATGAACGGTCACCTCATCACCTCATTCGTCGATCTCGATCCGAAGTACTTCCGCGCCAGCGGTAAGCTCGGTATCGAAGTGGAATCGACTGGCGAATATTGGGTAAGGAATGTGTACCTCAAGGAGCTGAAGTAACCTAAGCTAGCCATCAAGGCGCCAGCATCGCCCCGCCTCGTGCGGGGCGATAGCATTTTCCCTGCAGGTGTAGTGTAGGGCTTCCGGATCTATGGGCGTTTTCCGCAATGAAAACGCCGCTTCACGCCCCTTCCGGAATACCCGGCAACAGGGAAAATGCTCAAGCGTCTGCGGGGAGAAGAGATCGAATGCTGGCCGGCTGGCGGGAACGCTTCAACGCGGGGTTTACCTCGGAAAAATACAGCCGGTTGCAGCGGTTGATGGACGAGCGCACACGCGCCAGCGTCCAGTTCCGCATGGCGGAGACGCCATGCTTCTTCGCCCGCGAGACACTCGACGAGATGGTGCAGGCGGGGGAGGAGCTTACCCTGCAACTGACGGAAAACCCTGAGTACATGCGGGACTCTGCCGCAACCGTGCCGGAGCGCTACCGTGTGTCTCAGGAGAGCGGTCAACCTCTCTTCCTGGCCATCGATTTCGGTCTGGTTCGCGAGCCGGGCGGCACACTGCGGCCGCGCCTGGTTGAGATGCAGGCCTTTCCGTCCATCTTCGGTTATCAGGCAGTCCTATCCAGCGCCTATGCGGAGGTCTTCGGAATCGACGACTGTTCCTGGTTTTTGGGAGGCCTGGACGAGGCTGGCTACTGGAAGCTGCTGCGGCAAGAGATTGTCGGCTCTCATGATCCGGAAGAAGTGGTTCTGGCCGACGTGACTCCCACGGAGCAGAAGACATTGCCGGACTTCCACGTGCATGCGGACCGTCTGGGCATCCGGATCGTGGACGTAACCGCGCTGAAGCGGCGTGGCCGGGGCCTGGTGTATGAATCCGATGGCCGTGAGATTCCCGTCAAACGGATCTACAACCGGGCAATCGTCGATGAGATGGAACGGAAGGGAATCGTCCCGGGCTTCGACTACCGGGAGGAACTTGAGGTCGAGTGGGCCGGCCATCCGAACTGGTATTTCCGCATCAGCAAGTTCTCGCTTCCATATCTGCGCCATCGAATGGTTCCCGCCGCGGTATTTTTGGATGACTGGATGGCGGGCAAAGATCGCGACCGGCTTCCTGAAAAACGCGAGCAATGGATTCTGAAACCGTTGTATTCCTTTGCAGGAAAAGGAATTACGTTTTCCCCACAAGAGACCGTGTTGCGCTCGATCCCGGAAGGGGATCGACGGAATTACCTGTTGCAGGAGCGGGTTCAGTTTGAGCCGGTCATTCAGACACCTGAGGGAGCAACCCAGGTTGAGGTGCGGATTCTTTATCTCTGGCCGGAGGGAAAACGGATGCAGCCGATGATCAGTCTCGCCAGGATGGGACGCGGACTCATGATGGGAGTCGACCATAACCAGGATAAAACCTGGGTCGGCGGTTCCGCCGGCTTCTTCCCGAAACGGTAACTTCTTGTTTCAAAATTGAGGTAGCGGGTATTTGTAAATGAGTTACACTGGGGTCCACCGTGGTAACCATGAAGAGGGTAAGAGGTTACAAGGGCCCCAATTCCGCGGGAGAAATCGTATGTCCTATCTGCCTCCCAGCTTCGCTCTGACGAAAGACCCTGTACGCACTGCCGTGCGATTTCCCCTACGGCTGCAAGTGAGTCTGCAGACCCCCGAAGGCATCCTCGAGGCGATGACAGAGAACGTTTCTGCCAGCGGCCTGTTGTTGGTAGCGAGAAAGCTGCCTGGAGTAGACACAAAGGTGGAATTTACGATGGCCATGCCGTCCGCCATTATGGGTACGGCTACGGATGTCAAGGTGCATTGTGTGGGCAGGGTTGTACGTCATCAGCAGTCTGAAACAGAACAAAAAGCGGCTGTGGTGATCGATGAGTATTCTCTTGAGGCTAGCTGAGTATGAGTGGGAACGAACCGATCCAGGACGTGGATGTAACTGAAGGACAAACCGGTGCAGGTAGCGCCATTCGTGTGATTCTGGCCGACTCTCAGGCCATCTATCGTGTGGGGATGCGAAAGATCTTTGCCGTTGAAGACGATATCCGTGTCGTCGCTCAGGCAGAGAATCTTCCCAATCTCTATCAGGCTCTGCAGCGCTATCCGACCGATGTGGTGTTGCTTGAAGGGCAGATGATCGCCGGCACCATCGACGCTATTCCCGAGCTGGTCAAGCGAGCTCCGGACGCCAAGATCATTGTCCAGGTGGTGGAGACTGATGAGGCGAATACCGTGGAACTGTATCGCCGCGGCGTGCGCGGTGTCGTGGCACGATCCATCTCCCCCGATCTGCTCGTGAAGTGCGTCCGCAAGATTGCGGCCGGTGAGACCTGGATCGACAATCAGTCGATCAACTGGGTCATCGAGGCCTATCGCGCACAGGCGACGACTCTCACCAACCCGAAGGTGCAGCCACGCCTGTCGCCCAAGGAGATTTCGATCATCTCCTGCATCACGCGCGGTATGCGTAACAAGGAGATCGCCTTCCAGCTAGGCACTACCGAACAGGTGATCAAGAACTACCTGCGTAAGATCTACGACAAGCTGGGCGTAAGCGATCGCCTGGAGTTGGCTCTCTATTGCCTGCATCATCAGTTGCTCAAGCGCTACATGCAGGACACGGAAAACGGTGGCGCCTCCGGCCCGGCCAATACCACCGAGATTTCACTGCCGAATTAACAGCTTTTCTACTGAATCAAAGAGAGAAGGGCGTGGCCACTGGCCACGCCCTCTCTTTCTTGCATGCGTAATGGTTTAGGTCTCGGGATAGAGCAGTTCCGTGAACCGCGGATCGTCGGCCATGTCCTGAAAGTCGGAGTCAGAACGTGCCTGGATACGGCGCTGCGGATTCATGCTGATAGCCGCGGTCAGGTGCTCCAGACAGGCGGTAAAGTCTCCTGTCATCGACGACAGCACTGCCAGACCGTAGAGAGCGAAGTCGCTCTGCGGGTTCTTCTTTAGAATTTCATCGAAGTGTTCGCGTGCGTCGGCATAGTTGCCGTCGTTCAACAGAACAACGGCATAGTCGCAGCGCTCTTCTTCTGACGCAAACTTGGCGGCGACCTTCTCTGTCTGCTTGGCACAGGCGGTACGGAAGGTGCGGATGCGATCTGCGAGTTCGAAGGGCGCATCGGGAAGGAGCTTTTCAAAAGCGGCGAGAGCCTTATCGAACTTACCGGACTGCATCAACTGGACGGCAGCAGAGAACTGTTCGAGGGCCTGCTGGCGAGCAGCATCGGGGGCGGGCTGGGCAGCGATGGTGCGAGGCATGCGACGTATATTATTTGCTGTTTTGGCTTTGGTCGTGGCCATGGTTGCGGTTCCAGTTGATTCAGACGCGGAGTTAAGAGCAAGGGGTAGCGTCTAAAAGGGTCGTTGGTGATTTATACGCAGGATACGCGCACAGGTCAAGAAACGCCAAACTTGTCACGAGACGCTTCTGCGGGCATAGAGCACAGGATTCAGTGTCGGATCGTTGTACATCTTCAACTGCCGGTAGAGTTTGAAGCGGCGTCTACCGGTTGTGATATCGCTCCAAAGAGCATCCAGGCAGCCCGCGAGATCGTTGCGTTGTTCCGTGAGCATCGCCAGGCGGGCCTGGTTCCTGGAGCGATGCTCTTCGGTAATGTCGGTGCGGTCAATCTGCTCCTGAGTATGGAAGATCTTGAGCGCAAGGATAGAGAGCCGGTCAAGGATCAGCCCCGGCGTCTCTGAGTGCAGCGCCGCGTCCGCGTTGGGTAACGAGAGTGGCGCCAGCGCAGCAAGTAGTGCGCGGTCGAGCTGTTCGACAACATCGTTGCGGCGCTGGTTCAAAATGTCGATTGCTCGTTTGGTAATCGCAATCTGATCAGAACTGGCGTTGGGATCACGGGCCCTGTCTTCCTCGTGCCACAGGTCAAAGTTGGCTCGATGGAGCTGACTGAGCAGGCCGTCGAAAGGGTCCGCCGGCGTGGTGCGCGAAGGCTCGGGCAGATGCCAGTTTTTGGTCTGAAGATCCTGGGCCGCGGTGATGGCGAACGCATCGAGTAACAGAACAGACATGCTAAGCGGATATTCTATGTGTAATGACTCCAAATTTCGATGCAAAGCGAGTGCTGGTCTATCGTCTGGGAAGTCTTGGGGATACGCTCATTGTTCTTCCTTGCCTGCGTCTTATCGCGCGGGCATTTCCAAACGCTGAGCGGCGCATGTTGACGAATTGGCCTATAAGCAGCAAGGCTCCTGCGGCAGCGGCGGTTCTGGGCTCCACGGGGCTGATTCATGGATACATGCACTATCAGGTAGGAACACGAAGTCCTCTTGCGTTGGCGAAGCTGGCCTGGGAGATACGACGGTTCAAGCCCGATGTCTTTGTCTATCTTGCAGCCGGCCGTGGTCTCGCCAACGCGAAGCGCGATGCCGCGTTCTTTCGTCTAGCCGGGGTGAAGAAGTTTGTGGGCCTTCCCTTGACCGAAGACATGCAGCAGAATCGTCTGGACGAAAATGGCATCTACGAGCCGGAGGCGGCTAAACATGCGAGGAATATCGCCGAGTTGGGCGATGCGCATCTGGACGATGCCGCAAGCTGGGATCTGGAGCTTGTGCCTGCGGAAAAGGACAAGACTGCGGCTCTGCTGCAGCCTTTGGGCGAGCGTCCGGTTATCGCTGCCAGCGTTGGCACCAAGATGCAGGCAAAGGACTGGGGCGTAGAGAACTGGCGCGGTCTGCTGGCGCAGATAGGCGCGGCTTATCCGGAGTTCGGTCTGGCTCTTGTAGGAGCTCCAGAAGAAAGTGCAGTCAGTGAAGCGGCAGCCGATGGATGGCGCGCAGCTGGCGGAGGTCCGGTGGTGAATCTCTGCGGCAAGCTAACCCCACGTGAGAGCGCCGCGGCACTTGCTCATGCCAGGTTGTTTGTCGGCCACGACTCGGGTCCAATGCATCTTGCAGCAGCGGTGCAAACACCATGTGTGGCGATCTTCGCCGCTCGCAATAAGCCGGCAGTCTGGTTCCCCTATGGCCCGGGACACAGGGTGATATATCACAAGGTTGACTGCTATGGATGCAATCTGGAGACCTGCATTGTCCAGAAAAGGAAGTGCCTGATGTCAATCACTGTAGACGAGGTGATGCACGAGGTGCGTGCTGCTCTGTCAACAGTGGCGAAATGATGGATTGTGACCGGGATGCGATGATGATGAGGAGAAGGAGAGACGATGCTTCCGCAGGTTCATGAGGTGCTCGGGTTGCTGGAGGGCGGTTTTTCCGACCTCCGGGTTCTGGTTGTGGGCGACATCATGCTCGATCGTTACATTCATGGCGAGGTGGAGCGCATCTCGCCCGAAGCTCCCGTACCGGTGTTGCGCCATGCACAGCGGTATGAACGGGCCGGCGGCGCCGCAAATGTGGCGATGAACCTTGCCGGACTAGGCCTACACGCCACGCTTGCAGGATTCTGGGGCGCCGACCGTGAAAAGGAAGAACTGGCTGCGTTGCTCGATCAGGAGGGCGTGAACTATGGCCCGGTCATCACAGGCAGCCTGCCTACCATCTCGAAGACCCGTATCGTGGCGCGCACCCAGCAGATGTTGCGGCTCGATATCGAAAGCCAGAAGAAGCCCTCCCCTGAGGAACTGCAGCGCCTGATTGACACCTCTGTTGCAGCAGTCGCGCATGCGGACGCTGTCATCCTCAGTGACTACGCCAAAGGCGCGCTTTCCGAGCAATTGTGCAAGGCTGTGATCCGCGCCGCACGCGACCGCGCGATTCCAGTGCTTGTGGATCCGAAGACACGTGACCTGGGCAAGTACTCCGGAGCAACGACCGTCTGCCCAAACTTGAATGAGCTGTCGCAGGCAACGGGAGTTCCTTCCAATGAGGTGGACGCCCTGTTGCATGCCGCGGAGAAGCAGGTGGTGGAGCACGAGTTCGAATACCTGACGGTCACGATGAGCGAGAAAGGAATCCGGATCGTACGGCCTGGATACACCTATCACTCGCCGGCCCGGGCACGTGAGGTCTTCGATGTCTCCGGTGCGGGAGATACAGTCATTGCCACACTTGCGGCCAGCCTGGCTGGTGGTCTGAAGGTTGAGACGGCGATCGAGCTGGCGAATCTGGCTGCCGGCATTGTTATCGCCAAGGTTGGCACTGTGCCCATCACTTCCGGCGAACTGGTTGAGCTGCTGACGCCGAGCCAGAACCTGCGGTCGGATGAACGTGTGCTCGATCGGGACCGCGTGAAGCGCCGTGTCGAGGAGTGGCGTTCCGCCGGCGAAACCATCGTCTTCACCAACGGATGTTTTGACCTGTTGCACGTTGGACACATCACGCTGCTCGAGGACTGCCGGCGGTTCGGCAGCAAGCTCGTCGTAGGTCTGAATACCGATGCCAGCGTGCAGCGCCTGAAGGGGCCAACGCGTCCGGTCGTGGGAGAGCAGGAACGCGCTCGCGTGATGGCGGCGCTGGCCGCGGTCGATGCCGTTGTGTTGTTTGATGAAGACACGCCTCTGGAACTGATCCGTGAATTGAAGCCGAGCGTTCTGGTGAAAGGTGGCGACTACACCATCGAGACGGTTGTGGGCCATGAAGATGTCATTGCAGCGGGAGGCCGTGTCGAGATCGTGCCAACCGTAGCCGGGTTCTCAACGACCAACATCGTAAAGAAGCTTACGGGCGTCTGCTGAACTCCGCCCTGCAGCTCTAATGGTGACCGGCAAGAGGAATGCTATGAGCGACGGCAGAGAGACGATTCTGTGCATCAGCAGCTATGAGAAGGGCAAGGCGTTTCTCAGCGAGGCCGCGAGGCTCGGCTGCAACGTCTTGCTATTGACGGTCGAAAAGCTGAAGGACGCCTCGTGGCCGCGCGAGGCCCTGGCCGACGTGATGACGATGCCCGAGGGGCTTACCCCGGAACAGGTGCTGAATACGGTGACCTATCGGGCAAGGCACCAGCGCATTGATCGCATTGTCGCGCTGGACGAGTTCGACCTCGAAGCGGCTGCGCTGATCCGGGAGCATATGCGTCTGCCGGGAATGGGGCAGTCGACTACACGCTTCTTTCGCGACAAGCTGGCGATGCGGCAGCGTGCTCAGAGAGCAGGTGTGCTTGTACCGGAGTTTACGCCGGTTCTGAACTACGAGGATCTGCGGGAGTTTATGCAGAGCGTTCCGGGACCCTGGCTGCTGAAGCCGCGTTCCAGCGCCTCTGCGATTGGGATTCAGAAGATTCATCAGGCGCAGCATCTTTGGCCGTTGCTGGATGAGCTTGGCGATAAGCAGAGCCACTATCTCCTGGAACGATTTGTTCCGGGCGAGGTCTTCCATGTGGATGGCGTGACCTGGAAGCACCGCATCCTTTTCAATGCTGTACATCAGTACGGTGCTCCGCCGATGAAGGTGATGCATGAAGGCGGCGTGTTCACCACACGCGCTATCCACCGCGATAGTCTGGACGCCCGTATGCTGATCGAGGCTCACGGAACCCTTATACCTGCGTTGGGGATGGTGAGCGGCGTGACCCATACCGAGTTCATCAAGGCAGACGAGGATGGCGAGTTTTACTTCCTGGAATCGGCCGCCCGCGTTGGCGGAGCATATATCGCGGATGTCATCGAGCACTCTACCGGGATCAATCTGTGGCGAGAATGGGCGAAGATCGAGGTCGCATCGATGTCCGGAAATGAGTATGACCTGCCTCGCCTCAAGAGCCTCTATGCCGGCAGCGTGCTATGCCTGGCAAAGATGGCGGAGCCGGATCTCTCGCCGTTCGATGCACCGGAGGTGGTTGAGACGCTGAAGCGCCATCATCACGCCGGGCTGATCGTGGCCTCTGAGAGCGCGGAGCGGGTGAACACACTGCTGCAGCAATATGCGGCGGAGTTCCTGGAACGTTTCTGCGCTACCGCACCAGTCCCTGACAGACCGGTAGGCTAGAGTTCGTTTGTCATTTCGGAGCGTTCGGGTCCCCGGACAGCGTTGCTGGCTGGGGTGAAGCCGTAGCGGAGAATCTGCTTCTCTACCGATGTTCTTGTGCGACTCGGCATAGCGCGATACATTCCTTCCCGGCTCACCGAAGGGTAGAAAGATGGCCTCCCATCCCAGACAGATCCGTGCCCGGCAGGTAACGTTCAGGATTCGTGCCCAGATGGGTACTACTGTGCGGTTCAGGCCGCCCACGGAGTGGGTAGAATCGCCTGAGTCGAGAAGAAAAGCGAAGGAAGAGTGGTGAGAGCGCTGGGGCTCGAACCCAGGACCAGCGCCTTAAAAGGGCGATGCTCTACCAACTGAGCTACGCTCTCGCACTTTCTTCAAGGTAGCACAAATGAGGCATGTTCAGGGTGACCCAGCCCTATGGAAAGACTCTTTCCATGAGGCTCAAAATGCGTGGTTTCTGACACTTAAGTAGCATCCGCTGGTGATTGACTTGGGTTCTTAAGCTCAGTACGCTCAGGGCATTAGATCGAACAATTGCGGAAAAGTGTGTCTTTTCCGGGCAGGATTGGCTGGCCGGTTTACGACACATGAGGCTCAAGGAGCAGTTATGGACAGCAACAATCCGGAGCGGAGTGGAGAGCAGAAAGCTGCGGACGAGACCCCTGAAGACGTCGCCGTACTGTACTCGTGGGCGAATCTGCAGGGTGCGAAGTATCGTGACTTTTCGGCGTCGCGGCGTGAGTTCCGCGCCCAGATGAAGCATCGCGCCGCAGAAGCCGCGCGCGAAGCGGAAGAGAAGGCGAAGGTAGAAGCAGAAGAGGCCGCGCGCCACGAAGAGGAAGTTGCTGAGAAGCTCTCACAGGAAGCGGCTGACGCGGAAGAGACACAAAGAGCTGCTGTTGCTGCTGAGAGCGCGCGGCAGGCGCAGAAGGCTGCGCAGGATCGACTGGAGGCAGCGCGTCATGCCGAAGCTGCCGCTGCGGCGGAGGCTGCGGCCCGCCGTGCCGAACGCGAGGCGGCCGAAGCCCACGCGCATGCCGAGCTGCAGCAGCGTCGCTGGCCGAACGAACAGCCTCAACCCGCCGTCCCAGGCGAGATCAGTGATCCGTACAGCAAGCCCGTGCACGACGTGGAGGTCGAGCACCATATTCATCGCCCGCACACCTCTTCTGCCGAGCGTGCTGCTGCTTTGCGGCAGAGCTCCGCAATTCGCGCGGCCGTGCGCGTGCAGCCCGGGTTTTCATCGGGCATGAAGAAGGTCCCCATCGTTGACCCGGTGACGCCCAGGCAGCCCGAGCGTATTGCCGAACAGCCGGCAGCCTCGCAGGAGCAGCAGCCGCGGCGCGGCTATCATCCGGATATCCCGACAGCGCAGATGAACGCATATCGCGAAGAGCCGCGTTACCAGGCGCCCCAGCGCAGCTTTATCCCAGCTCCGGAGAGCCCCATGCCGCATTATGAAGAGCGCCCGGCAACCATGCCTCCGCGCCCGGATGTGCCAGAGCCACCTGCCGAACCGGTCCGTAACTTTATTCCTGCTCCTCCGATGCCTCGGCAAGAGCCACAGCCTCGCGAGGTTACATTGCCACCCGTCCACGAGACGCCGCTTAAAAACTATCCTCCGCAGGAACGCGTTGAGACGATGCCCGAGAAGCGTGAACCGGTCCAGCCAATGTATCGCCCTGCTCCGGTGCGGCAGAGTGGCATGATGCCGGCAGCACAGCGGGAACAGGGTCCGGTGCGTCCGGCATGGCTGTATGGCGAAGACCGCCAGCAGCGTCCCCAGCCTCAGCCCGTGCAGCAAGAGCCCCAGCCAGTGCCCGATACATTGCAGCACTCGCGTGAGCGTGTTGCCTCGCGCTGGTTTGCGCTGAAGGGTGTGTTCGATCATTCGCAGGAACAGAATGAGCCGCAGCCTGCGCGTAAGCAGGAGTACCGCGTTCCGACCCTCGTCATCTTTTCTCTCGCCGGCGGTGTCGGTAAGACCAGCATGGTGGCTACACTCGGCCGGGCCATGTCCAGCATGGGCGAGAAGGTACTGCTCACCGATACCACATCCCATGGCCTGCTGCCGTTCTATTTCGGTGCGCGTGAACTGCGTCCGAGCGTAGTGCGGACCTTCTCTCCGCCGCCTGGAAGCACTGATGCTCCCATCTATCTGGTGAACTATGAGCTCGACCAGAAGGGCAATGATCAGGCAACTCAGGAGTGGGTGATGGATGAGATCGCCCGTAACAGCCAGGGAGCTCATCGCATGATCGTGGATCTCAGCTCCGGCTCGAGCTGGCTGCTGCGCCGCCTGGGGCGGTTGAACCCTACGGTCATTGTGCCTCTGGCTCCCGACATGAACTCGGTCATCAGTCTGCAGGCGGTGGAGAAGTTCTTCCACGGTGTTACGGATGCCGACGGGCGTCCGGTACGGCCGAACTATGTTCTGAATCAGTTCGATTCTTCGCTGCCGCTGCACCTGGATGTGCGTGAGGTGATGCGTCAGTTGGTTGGCGATCGTCTTCTGCCCTTTACCATTCGCCGGAATCCGGCGGTGAGTGAGGCTCTGGCAGAGGGCATGACGGTGATCGACTATGCTCCGTCGAGCCCTGTCTCTGAAGACTTCATGAATGTCGCAACGTGGGTGCGCGCGGCTACCGCGCCGGCAACAGCCGGATTCCGCGGAGCAAGGTGGACGGAACGATGACGCATACCGGTGCGTGGCGTGAGTTTGAGACTGGCGACAGTCTGGTAATGAAGTTGGTTCGGGTGCTCGTGATCCTGGGCGGCGTTTTCGTTCTGGGAACAACAGGCATGCTCCGGTTGTCGTGGCCGCAGCAGGCTGTACTTGGTCTGCTGACGGTGCTGATTGGTGTATGGATGGACCGGAGCTCCCGCAGCTACCTGGTCACTCTGACCCTGATGCTCGCGTCGGTCTTTTCGACCTTCCGCTATGGCTACTGGCGTATCGCAACAGTGGTGGAGTTCTTCCAGGACCCCGGAACGAAGTGGGGACCGCTGGATGCCTTTTTCATCCTGACGCTCTGCTTTGCGGAGACCTACGCTTTCCTGATCCTCTATCTTGGCTATCTGCAGACCATCTGGCCTTTGCGCCGCACACCGGTGCCTCTACCGGAGGATCCGAATGAGTGGCCCGAGGTCGACCTGCTGATTCCGACGTACAACGAGCCGCTCAGCGTGGTGCGTTACACCGCGCTTGCGGCCATGAACATCGACTGGCCGGCGGACAAGCTGAACGTCTACATCCTTGACGACGGAAAGCGCGAAGAGTTTCGTTCGTTCTGTGAAGAGGCCGGTATCGGCTACATGACGCGTGACGATAACACGCATGCGAAGGCCGGCAATATTAATCGCGCGCTGAAGCGCCTGAGTGCTCCTTTGGTAGCGATCTTCGATTGCGACCACGTGCCGACGCGCAGCTTCCTGCAGGTAACAGTGGGATGGTTCCTGCGCGACCGCAAGCTGGCGATGCTGCAGACGCCGCACCACTTCTATTCGCCCGATCCGTTCGAGCGCAACCTGGGACAGTTCCGCGTCATTCCGAACGAAGGCGAGCTGTTCTACGGCATTGTGCAGGATGGTAATGACTTCTGGAACGCCACCTTCTTCTGCGGAAGTTGTGCGGTACTGCGCCGCGAAGCTCTGGATGAGATCGGCGGCATCGCGGTCGAGACGGTCACGGAAGACGCGCACACCTCACTGCGTATGCAGATCAACGGCTGGAACACGGCCTACATCAACATTCCGCAGGCAGCCGGCCTTGCAACGGAGCGCCTGAGCGGCCACGTCAAGCAGCGCATCCGATGGGCGCGCGGCATGATCCAGGTCATGCGTACGGACAATCCGCTCTTTGCCAAGGGACTAAAGCCGGCGCAGCGCCTCTGCTACTTCAACGCGATGTCGCACTTCTTGTATGGTCTGCCGCGTCTGATCTTTTTGACCGCGCCTCTGATCTACCTGATCCTTGGTCACACCAATATCCCTGGCTACTGGGCTGCGATTCTGGCGTATGCCTTCCCGCACCTGGTGCTCTCAAGCATTACCAACTCGCGTATCCAGGGACAGCACCGGCACTCGTTCTGGAATGAGATCTACGAGACCGTGCTGGCGCCGTATATCTTTCTGCCGACGATGATGGCGTTGATTAACCCTAAGCTGGGGGCGTTCAATGTGACGGCGAAGGGCGGCGTGGTTAATCGCAGGTTCTTTGACTCCCGCATTGCGCAGCCATTTCTGGTGATGCTGGTGCTGAACGTCATCGGTCTGCTGATGGCGATTCCGCGCTACTTCTACTTTTCGCCCACGCTTCCTTTTCCGTTCAACTATCTAAGCGGACTGTATGACGGCACACACCCGGGCACGATCTGGATGAACGTAATCTGGACGTTCTTCTCGATCATGATTCTGGGCGTAGCGACGGCTGTGGCGTGGGAGAGCCAGCAGCGGCGTCAGACCGTGCGTATCACGATGAGTGTGCCGGCGGACGTCATTACTCCGGATGGTGCGGTGATCTCCGGTCTTACCGCTGATATCTCCAGCGGTGGTCTGCAGATGAACGTGGATGGCAATGCAACGCTCCATGCCGGCGACAACATCAAGGTTGTCTTCCCCGTACTGGATGGCGATGCCGAACTTCCCGCCACAGTGGTGTGGTACGACGGCGTACAGCTTCGCGCGCAGTTCGATTCGCTGACGATTGAGGAAGAAGAGGCGCTGACGATGGTGCTGTACTCGCGCGCCGATACCTGGCTTGGCTGGGGCGAGTCTCGTGAAATTGATAAGCCGCTGGTGAGTCTTATGAGAATTTTCCGGCTGGCGATATTTGGTCTGCAGCAGACAGTTAAGGGCCTGATGAAGAAGAAGACGACAGAGAAGATGGCAGCCAGTGTTGCTCCTGTGCTGGTGCTGGCAGCGATGCTGATGGGCGCGGGCAAGGCTCAGGCGCAGGCCCGGCCAATGCTGCCGGCGACCTCTCCGAATGCAAACGGAGGAGGAGTAGCGCCCACCGGCGCTCCTCAGGCCCAGTTGCCCGGACATGATGGCGGTGTGCAGGCTCGCCCGGTTCCTCCGGGACAGTTCGACAATATCTTTACGCTCTCGGATATTGGTGTTCCCGACACCATCGTGCTGCGTGGTGTCGATGCCTATCACTCGACCTACTTTTCAATTCCGCAGAACCAGGTCGTAAAGTCGGCGACGATGCACCTGAGGTATCACTTTTCGCCCGGCCTGCTGCCGGCGATCAGTCACCTGAAGGTGAGCGTGAACGGCACGTTGTTTGCAACCTTGCCGGTGACAACCCAGCCGAACTTTGTAGGTGAGCCGGCCGATCTGACTCCCGAGCAGAAGATCGCGGCGCAGAACAGCCTGAGCAATGCACGTTCTTTCGAGAATAACGCTCTGCTGGAAGCGACACTGACCCTGCCGGCGGAGATGCTGGTGCATGACAACCAGATCACCTTCGAGTTCGTCGGGCACTACACGCTGCAGTGCGAAGATCCGTCACACTCCACGCTGTGGAGCCACGTGGACACCACCACGACGATCGAGTTGGCCGGCAATCTGCTGCCGCTGCAGGACGATCTCAAGCTGCTGCCGCTGCCGTTCTACGATGCCGCGGTGAATCTGCATCCGTCGATCCCGATCGTCTTTCTTTCGCAGCCCACGCCGAAAGGTTTGCAGGCCGCAGGTATCGTCGCTTCGTACTTCGGCATTCTTACCGACTACCGCCCGGTACGTTTCCCTGTCTCTTTTGGGACCATTCCTCAGGGGAACGCGATCGTCATCAGTGAGAATGCGTCTGAGTTACCCGCGGCTTTAAGTGTTACGGGAAGTAGTGGCCCCACGGTGGCCATGCGAACGAATCCGAGCGATCCCTACTCAAAGGTGCTGATCCTTACAGGCGACAGCGCAGAAGACACGGTGAAGGCCGCGATGGGATTAGCACTGCAGCGGTCCATGTGGCAGGGAGGCCAGGTGAGCGTGCAGGTGAAACATCCGGCTGCCAGCCAACCGGATGATGCTCCGCGATGGCTGCCGACCGATCAGCTCCGCACGGTGGGAGATATCACACAGCAGGCCGAGTTGCAGGGCGATGGCAGCGTCCCCCTGGGCGTCTACATGCGTGTGCCTCCGGATCTTTGCTACGACTGCGTGGCGAAGCAGAATCTCGGGTTCCACATGGAGTACCGCTACAACCCGGTACCGCTGGCCAATGAAAGCACGCTGCAGGTCTATATGAACGGCGCGTATGTCAGCTCGACGCCGATGCCGCATCAGGACAAGGCCAGCGCGATTCTGGAGACACCCATTCCAGTGCCGGTCGTGAATATGCGGCCCTTCTCTAATTCGCTGATGCTGAAGTTCGTCTTCCAGATTGCGAAGAAGGGGAAGTGTCAGGACACCGCTCCGCTGAATCTGCAGGGCGCAATCCTGAAGGGTTCTTATCTCGATATCCGCGATATTCCTCACTGGGCGGTGCTGCCGAATCTCGAGCTCTTCGCCAATGCCGGATATCCCTTCACCCGCATGAAGGATCTGTCAGAGACCGCCGTCGTCATTCCCGATAACGCGCAGACCGACGAGATCGAAGAGTACCTGACGTTGATGGGACACTTCGGAGCGCAGACCGGCTATCCGGCCACCGATGTTACGGTTGTGACGGCCGACGGAATGAAGCGCGACTCCAAGAAGGATTACATCGTTCTTGGAACAGTTGAAGATCAGCCGGCTCTGAGCATGCTGAAGAACGATCTTCCGGTGCGCATCGACGGCGGCGGCTTGCATGTGCAGGATACGCAGGGCTTCTTCACGCCGTTGCAGAATGCTTGGTGGAAGGTGCGTTCGAGCGACCACGTGCAGACCGGAGAGCTGACGATGGCCGGCGGCCTGCCGGACACGATCCTCGAAGGCATCGAGTGGCCGAACAACTCAGGCAGATCTGTCGTGGTGATTGCAGCGCGGGATCACTCAGTGATTCCGCAGTTTCTGACGACCTTCCTTCGGGACTCTCAGTCGTCGGATATTGCGCAGTCGGTCAGCGTGCTGCATGGCGAGAAGTTTTCGTCATATCGCATTGGCAACTATGTCTACCACGTGGGTTATCTGTCGCTCTGGGCGAGGCTGAAGCTGTTCTTCACGCAGTTCTCCTGGACGGTAGTGATCCTGGTCATGGGCTTCTCCTTCCTGATGGCCGGCCTCATCCGGGTATGGTTGCGGCACCGGGCCAGAGTCCGCCTGCAGGGCGAGTAAAGAGAGCCGGTGATGCGGAGCAGCAAAAAACGGGTAAGCGCGAGTGCATGTGTTGCGCTGCTGGTGACCCTTGTGGCCTGGCTCGGCCAGGGGTGCCGGGCGGAACAGCCCTGGGACCTGTGGGAGAAGTACGCCGCGAAGTTCGTTGACCCGCAGGGACGTGTCATCGATCGTACGGCGCAGGATCGGACCACCAGCGAAGGACAGGCCTATGCCATGTTCTTCGCTCTGGTTGCCGGCGATCGCGGCCGGTTTGACAAGCTGCTGAAGTGGACAGAGGAGAACCTTGCGGGCGGCGACATGACGTTGCGTCTGCCTGCCTGGAATTGGGGCAAGTCTCCTGAAGGTCAATGGAAGGTGCTGGATGATCACGCGGCGTCAGATGCCGATCTCTGGATGGCCTATACGCTTCTGGAAGCCGGACGCATCTGGCGCGACGATCGTTACGCCAAGCTGGGGACTGTCATGGCCGGCCGCATCGCGCAGAGTGAAGTCGTTCTGGCGCCGGGGCTGGGAACGACAATCCTTCCGGGCCCACAGGGATTTCATCCCGAACCAACCACCTACATTTTGAACCCCAGCTATTTGCCGCCCTTCGTCCTTGTGCGTCTGGCGAAGGAAAACCCTCAGGGACCGTGGTCGACGGTTCTGGACGCGATGCCTCAGTTGCTGGCTCAGGGAAGTGGTGGCGGCTTTGTCATGGACTGGGTTCTGGCCGGTCCAGGTGGGGTACGTCCTTCCTTGACTCCCGCGCAGTTGGCCACTGGGAAGAATGAAGGTGTCCCGGTAGGGAGCTATGACGCTATTCGCGTCTATCTGTGGCTCGGAATCAGCGATCCGGGAACACCGGGACTTCGGGAGCTGGCGGCGCCGCTCGGCGGCATGACGAACTATATGCGTGCCAACCTGGCTCCGCCGCTGCAGGTGGACTCAGAAGGTAAGGTGCTGAACGCGGATGGCCCGGTCGGTTTTTCGGCGGCGCTTGCTCCCTATCTGCAGATGATGGGATTGAAACAACAGGCCAAGACGCAGATGGATCGTCTGGCGGCTCTGAAGGATCCATCGACGGGACTCTATGGCAGGAATGGTGATTATTACGACCAGAACCTGGCGATGTTTGCCACCGGTTGGCAGGAACAGCGGTTTCGTATTGACAAAGAAGGACGATTGAAGCTGAAGTGGAAGTAACAACTCACGCCGTAAACTAGTGATTCCGCAGTTAATAGCGGAAAAAAACAGGGACAAAACCCTAAGAAAAGCGGTAAGCTAAGCTGCGACGCGGTGTCTCTCTAGATACCCCCTCGCCGCCTAAGGATTTGCGAGTAGGAATGAAGAATCTGCCACCAATGCGAATGCTCACGGCCAGCCTGGCGCTATATGCGGGCATGATGGGCACGCCTGCCATGTCCTGGGCGCAGGGAAATGCGTCGACGACGGCAGCTCTGCTGGATAAGGCGCACTCTCTTGAAGTAAAGGGACGCATGGATATGGCGGCTCAGACCTGGCAGCAGGTGCTGCTGGCTGATCCCAATAATCCTGAGGCGCTGGGCGGATTGGCTCGTGCTGCCAAGCTTGCGGGAAATCAGCAGCAGGCAAAGCAGTACCTGGATCGCCTGCGGGCGGTTAGCCCGAACGATCCGAATATTGAGCGTGCCGAGAACATGATGACCCAGCAGAACCAGCTGCAGCAGTTGCAGCAGGCTGGCAAGTTGGCGCAGGCCGGACAGTATGCGCAGGCGATGAACATCTATCGCCAGGTCTTTGGTGGAACGCCGCCTCCGGGCGATTGGGCGCTGGCCTATTACGAGACCGAATCGGCAACCGAAGACGGTCGCCCTCACGCCATCGCCGGTCTTCGTTCTCTCATTGATAAGTATCCGCAGGATTCGCGCTATCAGATCGCTCTGGGACGCATCCTGACCTACAACCCGGCTACCCGCGCCGAAGGCCGGCGGTATCTGGAGCGTCACCCGAATGATCCGGGAGCCATGGAAGCGCTGCGCCAGTCGCTGACCTGGGATGCGCAGAATCCGGCAGCTCTTTCCGACATCCGCGCTTATCTCGCAAAGCACAAGGATCCCGCCCTTGAGACGGCGATGAAGAGCACGCAGGCTCGCGTTGCTGCATCGGTCCGGACTGGAGCTCGTACCGCAGCACAGGGGCCGGCGATGACTCCGGAACAGCAGGCGGAGATCGTTGCGAATCGCCAGGTAAGCCAGGAAGAGCAGGCCGCCTATGCTGCACTGAATGGAAAACGGCTGACAGACGCGGAAGAGCGCTTCAAGGCGCTGCTGGCAAAGAATCCGGATAATCCGCGTGCGCTGGCCGGCATGGGTTATATCCGCATGCAGCAGTCGAACTTCGGTGGAGCGATCAGCTTCCTGGAGCAGGCCAAGCAGGACGGAGCGCGCGATGCCGGTCTGGAAAATGCGCTGTCGACCTCGCGGTTCTGGTACACGATGGGCGAGGGAACCTCAGCCCTGAATGAGAGCGATCTGACAACCGCCGAAAAGCACTTCCGTGCGGCGCTGGACATGAAGCCCGGCAGCCCGGAAGCACTCGAAGGTCTGGCTGGAACCTTGATGAAGGCGCAGCAGCCTGAAGCCGCGGCTCCGTACTACGAGCAGTACATCAAGCTGAGGGCCAGCGGCATTACCGGCTGGAGAGGCTTGTTTACGGCTCAATATCAGGCAGGGAATGCAGCTCTTGCACTGGCAACAGAACGGAAGATGCCGGCGGGGGTGCGAGCTCAGCTCATGAAAGACCCGGACTTCCTGCGAACGTTGGCCTCGGCCTACTCGGCCGTAGGTCGAGACGCAGATGCACAGCGAGTGTTGAAGGGAGCCCTTGAGCTCCCTTTTCCCGCTGATGGGCGTGGTATCAAAATCGAGACCCAGCTGCAGTACGCCGGCCTTCTGTTGGCCGGCAATCACATGGATCAGGCCGCCGGGCTCTATCGCCAGGTGTTGAGTGAAGATGCTGCGAATGTTGCCGCCTGGCAGGGGCTGGTGCGCGTTGAGCATGCCATGAAGAATGATGCGCTTGCCGAGCAGACGCTGGAGAGTATGCCCCCCTCCGCGTATGATCAGGCACTTCGCGATCCTGGTTTCGTCAGCACGGTAGCTGCGGTTTACGATGCACAGAACAAGCTCGATATTGCGCAGGACATGCTGGAGAAGGCCGTCTCGCAGGCAAGTATGGCCGGGCAGAAGCCATCGGTCGCCATGCAGACGGAACTCGCAGGCATCTACATGAAGCGCGGCAACGCCCAGCAGGCGTATGCCATCTATCGCCAGGTTCTGACGGAGAACCCTGACCGGCTCGATAGCTGGAAGGGTTTGTTGACGGCACTTCATGCCAGTGGCCATGACCAGGAAGCCCTGGCGCAGGTACAGCAGATTCCGCAGCAGACACGCAAGCAGCTCGAACTGGATCCGGAGTATCTGCAGACCGTAGGCGGTATCTACGGGGGACTGGGGCAGCCGCAGCAGGCGATGGTCTTTCTGCAGCGCGTGCAGCAACACTATGCCAGGCAGAATATGGCGCCTCCCGCGGATATCGATATCCAGGACGCCTGGCTGCTCTATAACTCCCAGAACGATTCCGGTCTCTATCGCCAGTTAATGATGATTGGCAGCCGCAATGACCTGAATGAAGAACAGCGCCGTACAGTGCAGACCATCTGGGCGAATTGGGCAGTACGCCGCGCCAATCAGGCTGTGGCGGCCAATAACATTCGCCGTGCGCTGGCGATTCTGAACGCCGCGGCGAAGGCTTTTCCCGATAATCCGGCTGTAATTCGCGCGTTGGCAACGGGCTATGCGCGTGCCGGTCAGCCGAAACAGGCAGTTGCTATCTTCCGTTCGCAGGACATGACGACGGCGTCGGCGACCGATTACAAGGCCGCCATCGGGGCTGCCCTGGCGGCGAACGATACCAAGAATGCCGAGACGTGGCTGCGTTATGGCCTCGATCAGTATCCGAAGGATGCGCAAATGCTGATCCTTGCGGCGAAGTTCGAGCAGGCTCGCGGAGACAGCGAACGTGCGGCGGACTACTACAAAGCAAGTCTCAATGCGATGCCTCCGGGAGATCCAGGTGCTGAGCTCGCTGCCGAGATGAGCCTCGCAGCCCAGAATGGCGGCCGTCTGCCCAATGCGACGCAGGCTATGGATCTGGCACAGTTGATGGCTCCGGGATCAGATGCAGCCATGGTGACGGGACAGATCGCAGCTCCGGCGCCTCCGCCTTATCTTCCCAGCTACTCGAATCAGTACGGGACTGCGCCGGTACAGCTACAGGGAAACGGCGCTCCTCCGAATGGCACTCTGGTGCCGTCGTATATGACGAATCCGGCCTACCAGCAGCAGCGCACGCCGGCTCGTCCGGGAACGACGACGCGGCTAAAGGATTACATTCCGCAGGCGGAGGCGAATCCGGCGCTTGCTCCGTTCGGCCAGCAACAGCCCGAGGCCACCGCTCAGAGCGCTTTGCCGGCCTTCCCGCAGACGGACACCAACGGCAATGCCGTCAATGCCAATGACTACATGGCATATCAGCGGGAGCAGATCCGGCGGTTGACAGAGCAGGCAGTCAATGGCGCAGGTCCTCTCTCCGCTTATGGCCCTCCAGCTCAGCAGCAGGCTCGCGGTGAAGTTTACGGTCCCTACGTTCCGTTCAACCCGCAAAGCGTAAACCAGAATGCCGCCTATATGGCGCAGGCGGCCCCGGTGGATCTGGGATCGGATCTCCAGCCCATCCAGCCGAAGATGCAGCAGCCGACAGACGTTGTTCCGACGGCGAAGTATGTGCCGAACTCCAGGCGCACTGGCCGTTTGCCGTCGTCATCCTCTCATCCGGACATCGCGGCAGCCGAAGCCGCCGCCACCCGTCGCAGACAGTCCGACCCGAGACCGTTGGTTGGTACGAGCCATCCTCCGCAGGACCCGATCGATGTTGCTCCCCTGACCCAGACGCAGTACAACGGTCAGCCGTACAACGCCGCGCAGACGCAGATTCCGCAGCCGCAGGGCGGCACGGGTTCGGCGGTTCAGGCTCCTCAGACGCAGCAGAACTATCAGTATCGTGGCGGCCTGGCGCAGAACGCCGGTGCGGCTACCGGGACAGAGAGCTACGGACAGCAGTATCCGCAGCCAGTACGTCGTCCGGCTACGACCGGGCGCCGGACGGTACGCAGCCGTTCTGTCGAGGGAACCTCCACCGGACCGCAGCAGGCTCCACTCTTTTATCCTGGCGTCCCTGTCGCGCTGAGCGGTCAACCCTATCCTGATCTGGGACCAAGCTACCCGCTGCAAAATCCTCCAACGGATCCCATGCTGTTGGCAAAGAACGTTCCGCCGTTGCGTGGCAGTTGGGATCGCACTGCGGCTCTGACTCCGGGACCTCCTCTCAGCGAGCGGCAGCAGGCCGAACTGGACCTGGCTTCTCTGGAGGCAAGCTATTCCTCATGGATCGGCGCGACGGCTCTTGCCCGTTATCGCAGCGGCATCTCGGGTATGAACCGGCTGTTCGATCTGGAATCGCCCTTCGAGGCGACGCTGGTCGCGAATAAGACACTGCGGCTCAGCATCATTCCACGGGCTGTCTTCCTGAATGCGGGCTCGCTCGATCTTGCGTCGTACCAGAACGCCAGCGGCACGGTGCCGATTCTGGGCACACTTCCTTTGAACGCCATCAATCAGCCGTCGCAGCAGCTTACGGCCGGCCTCGGTGGCGAGGCGCAACTGGTAACCACCAATATGGCGGTGTCGGTTGGCTTCACCCCCTACGAGTTCCTCGTAACCAATGTCATCGGCCATGGGCGCTGGCGTCCCTTCGGTGGCCACTTCCTGTTGTTCGCCGATCGCGACAACGTGAAAGACACACAGCTGTCCTACTCCGGTATGCGCGATCCGGGCTCTGCCACACCGGTCTTCGCGGGCAACATCTGGGGCGGCGTCGTCTCCACCGGAGGCGGTCTGCGTCTCGACTTCGGCAATGAGCGTGCAGGCTTCTACGTCAGTGCGGCAGGGGCCTCTCTGACCGGATTTCATGTCCTGGATAACCGGAAGTTCGAAGGCACCGTCGGTTCCTACTGGCGGGTGAAGCAGTTCCCGGGCTATGGCTCTTTGAATCTCGGCGCCAGCTTCTTCGGCATGCACTATGACAACAACCAGCGCGGCATGACCTACGGCATGGGCGGATACTTCAGCCCGAACGCGTACTTCCTCGGCGCCATGCCTGTCACCTTCAATGGTTTCTACGGCACGAACTGGCACTATACGATCGCCGGTGCTGTGGGCGTGCAAAGCTTCCAGGAAGCCTACGCCAAGTACTATCCCCTGGATACGTCACTGCAGACCGGGGCGTTCTCGGGTTGCACGCTGCCCTCCATTGCGGCGCATACCTGCGGAGAGTATCCGGTCAACACCAGCACCGGGCTGAACTACTCTTTGAACTCTGAGATGAGTTACCGCATCGCCGATCACTGGTACGTCGGCGGCATTCTGAACGGCAACAATACGAACAACTACAACACCATTACGGCCGGCTTCTTCTTCCGCTACCTGTTCAAGCCGCAGGTGCCGACAGAAGACTACCCGACGGGTCTGTTCCCGTACGACGGTTTCCGCCCGTTACGTGTGCCGTAGAGGATTTTCCTTGTGAGGTAGTGTAGGCTTCCGCATCTATGGGTGTTTTCCGCAAAGAAAACGCCGCTGCATGTCCTTTCCGGATATTCAGGAACTGGGAAAATGCTATAAATCCTGTGCAAATTCTCTTGCCTCTCGTCCGTGCGCAGGATATAAAGCAGCTACATCTCCAACTTTGGTACGTCAGGCGTGGAAGAAATCGTTCTCCGCCCGTCATTCCTTGGCCCGCTCGTTGGCTTGATCTGCAAAGGGTTTGTAGCTGTGTTCCTGAATCGTTCTCTTGCCTTTCCTTCCTCGGTTCGTCTCCTCGCATGTGCCTGTTTCGTCGCGCTGCTTAGCTCCTCTGCATTCGCGGAAAAGAAACCGGTCCTGCCTGACTGGCTGAAAGAGGCTGCGAAGCAGCCGCTGCCCTCATACCCTGCAAATACCAATGCCGTTGTCCTGCTTTCGGATACTACCTATACCGTAAGCGGCGACCTGCGTGCAGTGGAGCATCACCGCGTGGCCATCAAGATTCTGCGCCCACAGGGTAGGGGCTATGCACATCTCGGAGCTTCCTACGACGGTGATTCGAAACTTCGTCTTCTGAAAATCTGGAGCATTGGACCGGATGGTCATGAGTACGAGTTGAAGGATAACGAGATTGCAGACCACGGTTCTTACGAGGGTTATCTGCTCTATTCGGATGATCGCTATAGGGGAGGTACTGCGCCGGCCGGCGATCCTGGGGCGATTGTTGCCATGGAGTACGAGCGCGAGGCTCGTCCCTACTCTACGGAATATATTTGGCACGTTCAGGAGGAGCTCCCGGTTCTGAAAGAGCGCCTGAAGCTGGAGTTGCCGCCAGGCGTGGAATACAAAGAGGTCTGGAAGGGAAAGAAGGAAACTGTCCCGGTCGATCTTGAAAAAGGTAAGTATCTGTGGGAAGTTTCCAACGAGCCGCCAGTTGATCTGCGAGACGTCAATATGGCTCCGGAATGGCGAGGGCAGACGAAGCGCATGTCCGTCCACTATTTTGGAGCCCCGATTCCTAACGCGACGAAGGGAAGTTGGGAGAGTATCGGCGAGTGGTATGACGTCCTTGCGAAAGGACGTAACGATGCCACGCCGGAGATGACCGCTAAGGCACAGGAGCTGATTGCCGGTAAGACGGATTTTGCGGAGAAAGTCCAGTCGATTGCGGAGTATGTACAGAGTCAGATTCGGTATGTTGCCATCGAAATCGGAGTAGGCGGGTACCAGCCCCATCCGGCACAACAGATCTACAAAAACAAATACGGCGACTGTAAAGATAAAGCGACGCTTCTCTCAGCCATGCTCTCTGGTGTTGGTATCCGCTCGACATGGGTGATGGTGGACTCTGATCGGGGTGTGGTGGATCCTAATGCTCCATCGATTGCCGGGAACCATATGATTGCGGCGATCGAACTTCCGGCGGACTACGAGTCTTCTAAGCTGCATGCCATCGTGAAGGCAAATAATGGCAAGCGGTATCTAATCTTCGATCCAACCTGGGAGTACACGCCATTCGGGCATCTTGAGTACAACCTGCAAGGCGGCTATGGCGTACTGATGGACGGGAAGTACAGTCAAGTCATTGCATTTCCAATTCTCGATCCCGAAATGAATTCAATCCGCCGTACAGGCCAGTTCAAGCTGGCGGAAGACGGCTCACTGACTGGGCAGATAATAGAAAGCCGTTTCGGTGATATCGCCGATCGGCATCGTCGGCTCTTTCGTACCGGGACTGAGAAAGAACAGCACGAGATCTTTGATCGTATGCTCGGACGCGATCTGGTGAATTTCAGCTATGACGGTTTGAAAGTTGAGAACACCATGGAGCTTACGAAAGATTTGAAGATGTCCTATGCCTTGAAGGCATCAAGCTTTGCCAGACCTGCGGGCTCTTTGTTGATGATGCGTCCTCGCGTGCTCGGAACTGACAGTCTGGAGACAGATAGAAAGGCCCGTGTATATCCCATCGATCTTGGCGCCGCACGAGAAGTGAAAGACGACTATGAGATCGAATTGCCGCAGGGCTATGTGGCGGACGAAATCCCCGATCCGGTGAAGATGGATATGGGCTGGGCCTCGTATGAGAGCGCCAGTAAGGTTGAAGGCGGCAAGCTGCATTACACACGGACATACGTGGTGCGGCAGGTGGAGTTGCCCGCGGCGAAATACGAAGAAGTGCAGAAGCTCGCAGGTGTAATCGGTTACGACGAGCAAAGCAACGTCGTTCTGAAAAAGAAGTAACAAGAGATGGTTTGGAGGTTGAGATGTTTCGGATGATACGTGCCGCCTATCTGGCAGCGGCGTTGGTGGTAGGAAGCGGCGTGGCGCACGCTGCTGATCAGTGGATTACGCCGACACAGGATGAACTGAAGATGACAAGCTTCCCGCAGGCGCCGGGAGCTTCGGCCGTGATTCTGAACTATGACGAGCTGACGGAAGACGGGCTCCATATGTTCAGCGCTTATGTTCGCATCAAAATTCTTAACGAAGAGGGGAGAAAAAATGCGGACTATGAACTGGTGCAGTACCACGGCAATGATGGCTGGTA
Source organism: Terriglobus albidus (assembly GCF_025685425.1). GTDB lineage: Bacteria > Acidobacteriota > Terriglobia > Terriglobales > Acidobacteriaceae > Terriglobus > Terriglobus albidus. The sequence goes on along the minus strand of NZ_JAGTAS010000052.1, from coordinate 64,969 downwards.
CTGGAATATCGATGATGTTCAGGGACGCACGATCCATCCCGATGGGACGATCATCCCATATACGGGAAAACCTTATGAAAAGGTGATCGAAAAGACTAAGGAGAACAAGTACACGGCGAAGGTCGTTACCCTTCCGGACGTGACGGTGGGCAGCATTATCGAGCTGCATTACAAAAAACGCTGGGACGATAACTGGTATACCTTCCCTCGCTGGGATGTTCAGGGAGGCCTGTACGTGCAGAAGGCGCACTACGTATGGAAGCCCAGCACCAGGGAGTTGTATTTCTCTGATGGAAAGAACAACACACGAATCTCCTGGACGCCGATTCTTCCCAAAGGTACAGAGATCAAGCAGACGCAATTGCCTGGTGTAAATGGGAATAACGGTCAGATCATCTTCGAGTTGAATGCGAAGGATATTCCGGCTGTGGTTGAGGAGGACTATATGCCTCCCATGAAAAGCAATAGCTACCGGGTGATGTTCTATTACCTGAGCTACAAGAGCGCGGATGAGTTCTGGCAGTCGGAAGGCAAGAAATGGTCGAAGGACATCGACAAGTTTGCTGAGCCGTCCGGCGCTGTACGGTCCTTCACGACGGAAACCATCGCCGGTGCCACGACGCAGGACGACAAGCTGAAGAAGATTTACGCCGCTGTGATGGCGATGGACAACACGGACTTTACCCGCGCGCGCACTGCCTCCGAAGATAAGGCCAATGGCCTCAAGGCCGTGAAGTCCGCCGATGACGTCCTCGCCCGAAAGCGCGGCAGCAGTGATGATCTGGCCGGTCTTTTCCTCGCGATGGCGAAGGCTGCGGGTATGAAGGCCTACGGAATGGCGGTAGTACGCCGAGATGACAGGATCTTTCTTCCTGGTTGGCTTTCCTTTTCGCAACTTGATGATCTGGTCGCGATTGTCGTTGTCGATGGTAAGGAACAATTCTTTGATCCAGGCATGAAGTATGTTCCCTACGGACACTTGGATTGGAAGCACACGTATGCCGGTGGCATTCGTCAGACGGATCAGGGTGTCAAGGTCGCGGAGCTTCCGGGCGAGAGCTATAAGTACTCTCAGGTGCAGCGAGTCGCTGATCTGAAACTCGACGAAACAGGCAAAGCAACTGGTGTAGGCGTATTTACTTTCATGGGAGCTCCCGCCGTACGTTGGCGTCAACGTGCAACCCGTACCGACGAAACAGAGTTGAACCGCGATCTGAAGGATGCCGTGGAAGCCATGCTGCCCGCCGGCATGGAAGCGGAGGTCACGAAGATCGAGCAGCTCTATGACTACGAAAAGCCTCTGAAAGTGGCGCTGAAGGTGAGTGGTCCTGTAGGTGTAGCGACCTCGAAGCGTATGATTCTTCCCGGCGATATCTATGAGTCGCGCGCCAAGGCTGCGTTCCCGCATGAAAAGCGTGAGCTTCCGGTCTACTTCAACTATGAAGTATGGGAACGCGATGCGGTCCGTTATGTTCTTCCGGCAGGAATGAAGGTCGAGTCGGCTCCTGGTACAACGCAGGACAAGATTCTGGACAGCATGCTGTATGACATCAGCAGCCAGCAGGTGACGAACACGATCACGGTTCGCCGTAACCTCGCGCGCAACGGTCTGATCTACCCAGTCACCGATTATCCGACAATCCGGACCTTCTATAACAAGCTGCAGGCCAAGGATCAGGAGAACGTCGTATTGCAGCCCGCACCTGCGGCTACAGCCTCGGGAGCAAGCAACTAGGGGTTATCGACGAATTCGGAAGCAGTAGATACTCGGTGCCCCAATTCTTCGCGGTTTGATCGCGAACGGTGGGTATCGCGCTTCGCGCGAGCGTATTTTCGTTTGTCATTTCGTAGCGACCAACGGGCGCGGAGAAATCTTCTTATCGACCCGTACTGCGGTGAGCAATACACCAAGAACTACGGAATCCGGCAGATGCGGATATCGTGATCGACGTAGGGACAATCAAGGCGGGTGTTGGCTAAAGGGCGAAGGATCACCCAGGTCACACCCGCCGGTTTCATTCTGGCGATACGTGTCGTGTCATCCAGGGCATCGAGATCACGCTGCAGGGCTACACCGCGGATCCAGTCGTTCGCAACGGATGGTTTTACCGCAGCGATCCCTCCATCTTTGGAATAATCCGGCAACGCATCGCGCAGCGCAATTGCGCGGAAGACGTGGGTATCCTCGCCCGGAAGGTTGTGGTAGTCGGAGTCCATCGCGAATACGGCGTCCTGCGGCGTATGTTCCCGTATCCAGAGGAAGGCGCGTTCCCACTCATTGGACAAGGTTCGCCAGGGGAGTTCCAGATGAACCGTGTTCGGATAGATATTGCGCTGTACCAGGAAAAGAAATACCGCGAGTGCGGCGATGATGAGTCCACCAACAATCCTGCGAGGTATCAGTGCAAGTAGTGAGCCGAGCGCCAGAGCCATCACCAGATAGAGAAATGTGAAAAAGCGAAGAGGCTGCAGACTGGCGACCAGATGGTTGCCGCTCTCGGGATGTGCGAACAGCAGGTTGACCACGATGGTGACGATCCCACCGAGACAGAGAGCCCGCAGGAAGGTCGAAAAGGTATCGGTGAAGGTTGTCAGACGAAAGCGATCCAGAGCCAAAAGCAACAGAATCGGCGCAATCACACCGATGATTTCATCCCAACTCCAGCGAGTAAGGAACCAGTAGGTCCGGGAGACGGCGGCTTCGCGATAGGCAGAAGATTCGACCGGTGCAAGCCAATGGACGGCCGTCGATGTCGCCAGGGCAAATGCGATGACGCCGTACACCATGGCGCGGTTTCCGCTGCGAAGGGCAACGATCAGTGCAATCAGGTAAATCCCGCAGGCGGCGATCAGCGGATGGAGCAGGCTGCCCGGCACGAGGAAAATCACGATGCGCACCCAGCGTGGCTGGTCTTGCAGCGATTCGGCGATGGCAAAGAGCACCAGCGGAAGACCAAGCGAACGCGAGGTGAGATAGGGATCCACCATGATGATCGATGTCCCTGCGACAGGCATCGACATGATCGCGGTGAAGAGGAGCAGGCCGAACCAGCGGGCCGCCTCGCTGCGCAGACATGTTTGCAGAATGCTGTACAGCCCGCTCAGGGTGAGGTAGATGGACGCCACATAGCCAAGAAAAAAGACCCAGGTCAGGCTCAAATGCGCGAGTGTCGCGATGCCGGTCATCATCCGTGAAAAAAAGAGGCAGGAGACGTGTGCATCCGCGAACTGGCTGAGGTGAGGGAAGAGCTGGGGCTGCAACGCGTGTTCGGCGGCGGCAATATAAATACCGCCATCTTCGCTGTAGGGGTGATAACCGTGAATCACCAAGGCCGCAAGCGCGAGAACAACCAGAACCAGGGCTTGTCCGCTACGAGAGGCGGTGAACTGGCGAACAGGGCGCTCTACCTGTTGCGGTTGCGTTACGACGACGAACGTGGCCAATGGTTAGAAGAACTCCCGATGGGCTAAGTGTTTAGACGAACAGCAATGTGGAAAAAGTTTCGGTGCGTGGCTTAATCGGGAAGAAATTGGCCCGTTTGTCGTCCTCACTATAATAAGGACGATGCTCTGCACCCATGAACTGTTGCCCGTGGCCACTCCCAAGGCCCGTCCAAGGATAACCGCATGACGCCGCAGCAGCGCCGTAATCTGCTGAAAACAATCCCCGGTTTTCTAATCAGCGGTTTTTTCCTCTGGTTCACCTTTCATAAGGTGGACTATGCCGGTCTACGCAAAGTACGGCTGGTTGAGCCTTCATGGATGCTGGTTGCCGTGGTCTTTCTGATTGCGGGTTACACCCTGCGGTCGCATCGCTGGTGGCTGATGATGCATGCCTCAAGCCGGGCGAAGTTCTCCACCTGTGCGCGGGTTCTGATGACGAGCTTTGCTGCGAACAACATCATGCCGCTTCGCATTGGAGATTTTCTCCGCGTCTTCAGCTACGCCGGCGACCTGAATTCAACCGCGCCTGTAATCTTAAGCACCGTCGTTCTGGAACGCGTTCTGGACGTCTTCACGCTGCTGCTTCTGTTTGTAGCTACGATGGGGCGCAACTCGACGCTGATTTCGCCCAAAACTCAGATCGTGGCGCGCGTGTTGTTGCTGGGAGTGAGCGGCGCGGTACTGGTGCTGCTGTTGGCTGCGGCGAAGCTCAAATCTCCCTTTGGAAAGCTCTTGAACCTTTTGCCGCATCCTGGGCTCGTCGGCAAAATCGAAGCTCGGCTGGTCTCGGCTTTGGATGCAATTGCCATCATCTCTCTGCCGGTGCGCCTGGCGCTTCTGCTGGAGTCCTTTGTCTTATGGGCATGTGAGGGAATGATTTTCGTCGCGGTAGCGCGTGCCTTGGGAATTGTGAGTGACTGGATCGGCCCCTGGGGCGCCCTGGCCTTCAGCAATCTTTCCTATCTCATTCCGAGCTCGCCCGGAGCAGTGGGTACCTTCGAATTCACAGCAAAACTGGCCATGGTCTCGCACGGAGCAGCGGAGACGCCCGCAGTGGCCTTTGCTTTAGTTGTCCATGTTTTTATCCTGTTCACGGTAACGGCTGCCGGTGGCTTCATGTTTCTGTCGCACCGCGCGCAGCGCGGTCCACATCCCTCGCTGACGCGGGAAGTGGAAGAGCTGCCGGCCGAGCTTCCGTAAAGTAGAGAGAGTATGTATCGCAAGATTCAATTAGATCTGCTGCGGCAGATTGCTGCTGTCGTTGAGAAAAAATACGGAATTGAACTGCCCCAGGTTGCCGTGGAGCAGCCGCCGAAGCTAGAGTTCGGCGAGTACGCGCTGCCGGTAGCACTGCAACTGGCGAAACGAGTGAAGAAGGCGCCTCGGGCGGTTGCCGAGGAGCTTCGTCCTGAGCTCGAATCGATCGACGGCGTCGCCTCGGTGGAGATCGCCGGTCCGGGCTACCTGAATATCAAGCTCGATCGCGGCGTGGTTGCCGACCGTATCGCAACCGGCGAGCATGCCGACGTCGGAGGTCCGGGCTTCCGGCTGGTGGAGCACACCAGTATCAATCCGAACAAGGCTGCTCACATCGGGCACCTGCGCAATGCCATTCTGGGAGATACCTTTCAGCGCCTGCTGCGCAAAGACGAATATAAGAGCGGCTATGATGTCGGCGTTCAGAACTACATCGATAACACCGGCGTGCAGGTAGCGGATGTAGTCGTGGGCCTGGTGGCCCTGGAAGGTCGCACGTTGGCCGGTGTGAAGTCGTTGCTGGAAGAACTCGCAGCCAGGAACGAACGAGTCGACTTCTACATGTGGGACCTGTATGCGCGTGTCTCGCAGTGGTACACGGCTGATGAAGCGGAGAAGGAAGCGCGGAAGAAGCTGCGTCTCGACACGCTGCACGCCATTGAGCATGGCGGCAATGAGACGGCCGAGGTTGCCGACCTGATTGCAACAGCCGTCCTGCGGCGTCACCTTGAGACCATGGAACGGCTCGGCATCGAGTATGATTTCCTGCCCAGAGAGAGCGAAATTCTCCATCTGAAGTTCTGGGAAGCAGCACGAGCGCTGATGATTGAGAAGGGCGTGCTTTACCAGGAGACCGAAGGCAAAAACAAGGGGTGCTGGGTGATGCGTCGCGCCGGCTCGGAGTTCCCTACCGAAGGTCCTGACGGTGATGCGAAGGTGATCGTGCGGTCAAACGGCACCGTGACCTATGTTGGTAAGGACATTGCCTATCATTTGTGGAAGTTCGGTCTGCTGGGTAAGGATTTCGGCTACAAGCCATTTCACCAATACCCCAACCATATGTGTTGGATCTCGACCGAAGATGGCGAAGAGCCGCATCCCTATTTCGGCCGCGCCGATGCCATCTACAACGTCATCGACTCGCGTCAGAATGACCCCCAGAGCAATGTCATTCAGGCGTTGCGCGGCATGGGATATGAGGATGCCGCCGATCGTTATACCCATCTGAACTACGAGATGGTGGCATTGACGCCACGCTGCGCAATTGAACTGGGCTACACCGTCAGTGAGGAAGACCAGCAACGTGCGTACATCGAGGTGAGCGGGCGCAAGGGATTCGGTGTCAAAGCTGACGACCTGCTGGACAAGCTGATCGCCGCTGCGAAGGTTGAAGTGGACGCGCGTCATCCTGAACTCGATGAGGCAGATCGCTTCGAAACCGCGCGCAAAATCGCTGTTGGCGCTCTGCGTTACTTCATGCTGAAGTACTCACGGAATACCGTGATTGCATTCGACTTCCGCGATGCATTGAGCTTTGAGGGAGAGACCGGGCCATATGTGCAGTACGCCATCGTGCGCGCCGCAAATATCTTCCGTAAAGCGGGCGTCGAGGAGCAGGACGCTGTGACTGACCTTGCCGCAGGGGATCTGCTGGAAGGAGAGAACGGCGCCAGTATCTGGGAGGTATGGCTCACAGCTTCGAAGCTGACGATGGTGATCGAGCAGGCCATCCAGAATGCAGAACCGGCGATCCTGGCGAAGTATGTCTTTCAGTTGGCGCAGCAGTTCAACAACTTCTACCACAAGCATCACATCCTCACTGAGACGGATGAGGCGAAGAAGAAACTGCTTCTGGCTACGGCGGCTGTCGCCAAACGCGAGATGGTTCGCGCCCTATCGTTGCTTGGGATTGAAGCTCCTGAAGTCATGTAGGGAGTGTTGTGGTTGGCCAGAATCTTCGGGCAACGAAGAGGCGGCCGAACCTGTCTTATCTCCGGCATGAGGAGGTAACAGATGGCAAATGAGCTGAACGGGAGACGTGTCGCGATTCTCGCGACCGACGGTTTTGAGCAAGTAGAGCTAACTGGGCCGCAAAAGGCTCTGAAGGCGGCAGGAGCGACCGTTGAGGTCGTCTCTCCAAAGCCTGGTGAGGTTAAAGGTTGGGATATGACCGATTGGGGCGAGACCGTGAAGGTCGACGTTGAGCTCAAATCGGCCAAGGCGTCAGATTACGACGCTCTGATACTGCCGGGCGGCGTGATGAATCCTGATCGTCTTCGTATGGATGCGGGCGCGGTGAGCTTTGTGAAGGAATTTTTCACCGCCGGTAAGCCGGTATCGGCAATATGCCACGGACCGTGGACTCTGATTGAGGCCGGTGTCGTGAAGGGAAGGACCATGACTTCATGGCCGTCGCTGAAGACTGACCTGATGAATGCCGGAGCCATTTGGGTGGATCGCGAAGTTGTCGAAGACAACGGGCTTGTGACCAGCCGCAAGCCAGACGACCTGAAGGCATTCAATGCCACGACGATCAACCGGATCGCCGACGCCGGAAGACGGAGATCTGCGGCCTAGTTCTGGATCGTAATGTCCTTAAGCGCGGAGAGCAGGATTTCGCGCCGAATAGGTTTGGAAAGCACTTCCCGAATTCTGAGGCGGTGTTTTTCTTTCTCAGGAAAATCGGCCGCATCGGAATACAGGACGAGCGCAGGCTTGTGCGGAACCTGTTCGATCAATTGTGCTCCGCTGATGCCGGGAAGGTTGTAGTCGGTCAGCAGAACATCGACAGCTTCGTTTTGCAGAATCGCCAGGGCCTCTTCTCCGCTCGAGGCTGTTAGCACGCGGTATCCGTGCTGCGCGAGCCACAGGGGGAGAAGCTCGCGCAGGACGGGTTCGTCATCGACGAAAAGAATCGTGGGTTGTTGCAACATTCTGAGGCGCGTCTACTACTTTTTGTTTCTACTGTGTCGAACGAACCCATTCCACGATGGAGCGTACGGCAAAACCCGACGGGCCTTTCGGCATCCAGGGTTTGTCTGCGTCCTGCCAGGCCAGACCGGCAATATCGAGGTGGATCCAGGGGGTATCACCGACGAACTCCTTTAGGAAGGCGGCTGCCGTGGAGGCTCCGCCCCAACGTGTGTTGGAGGTGTTCATCAGATCGGCGATGGCAGACTTCATCAGTTGCAGATACTCGTCCGAGCTGGGAAGTGCCCAGAAACCTTCTCCGGCAACTTTGGCAGCATTCGCAAACGCTGCGCTGGTGGCCTCATCGTTGGTGAACAGGCCGGCGTTGATCAAGCCCAGGGCGACAGCGCAGGCTCCGGTGAGAGTGGCTGCATTGACGAGCCTGGTTGCGCCAAGCTGCTTGGCATACCAGAGGCCATCGGCCAGCACCAGGCGGCCCTCGGCATCGGTATTGTTGATCTCAATCGTCTTTCCGCTGGCTGAGGTGAGAATGTCGCCCGGCTTGTAGCTGCGGCCTGAGGGCATGTTCTCGCAGGAGCAGATGACAGAGATGACTTTGAACGGCGGCTTGAGCGCGGCAATGGCTTGCATGGCGCCCAGCATGGCGGCAGCGCCGGCCATATCGTATTTCATCTTTTCCATGCCGTCAGCCGGCTTGATTGAAATACCGCCCGTGTCGAACGTAATGCCTTTGCCAACCAGGCCAAAGACCGGGGCGTCCGCTGCGGGAGCCGAGGGAGGCGTGTAGGTCAGCACGATGAGTGCAGGCGGTTCATAGCTGCCCTGGGCCACGCCGAGGAAGGCGCCCATACCCAGCTCTTTCATCTTGTCGGTCGAGTACACTTCAGCGGCGAGACCAGCCGTTCTGGCCATCTCCGCAGCGCGCTGCCCCAGAACAGTGGGGGTAAGTTTGTTCCCCGGTTCATTGACCAGCGAGCGGGCGAAGTTCTGCGCGGAGGCGATAATTTCACCCTCGGCGGCGCCGGTTTCAACGGCCGCACGCGCCCCGGAGGGGGCATACAGAGCAAGGGAAGAGATGCTCTGGTCCTTGCGGTCGGACTTATAGGTGTCCGGATCGAAGTCGGCCAGGATCGCGCCTTCAACGATGGCCTGTGCCGAACGGGCTGGTTCAACCGCAAGGTCCTGGCCCTCAGGGAAGATGATTGCTAGGTCGCGGATACCGCGAGGTTTGGCAAAACGCACAGCCGTGCCTGCGGCCTTCCGTAGCTCGACGGCAGAAAGAGACTTTACCTTGCCCACACCGATGATGAGGAGCCGGGCAGCCTTCAAGCCAGCCGGGTTATGCAGCAGCAGAGTCTCCGCAACCCCTGCCTTGAACTCTCCGGAGCTCAGCACGGCGGCGGTTGCCGACTGTACGGCGGCAGACACAGAGAGTAGAGCGATTTTCGGGTCGCCTTCCTTTTCCGTGTTCTGGTCGAGGGCGAAAACGGTCAGCAGGGGGGAGGCGGAGGATGCGGCATCCTCAAAAAAAAGCTTGGTCTGCATATTCCTCATGGTAGAGCATTTTCGCTATTGCTATGTATCGCGGAAGAGGCCTGCAGCGGCGTTTTTCATTGCGGAAAACGCCCATAGAAGCGGAAGCCCTTCACCATACATATAGGGAAATGTTCTAACGCCGGATAAGAAATTTCCATCGTAGACAGAATGTCGGCAATTCGACAATCAATCTAGCGCCGTTGGCCCCGCGCCACCGCAGCACGGGCTTCTTTGTCGGCTTCCCGACGCCGCTCGGTCTCGCGCTTGTCCCAATCCTGTTTACCCCTGGCCAAAGCCAACTCACATTTCACGCGGCCATGTCTGAAATAAAGGCGGGTCGGAATAAGCGTAAACCCCTTCTGCGTCGTCTTACTTACTAGCTTGCGAATCTCCTCCTTGTGCAGCAGCAGCTTGCGAGTCCGCAGCGAATCATGATTCATGGCATTGCCATGAGAGAAGGGACCGATGTGCGCGTTAAGGAGGTAGATTTCTCCGTCTTTTACCAGACCGTAGGCGTCTTTCAGATTGGCCTTGCCTTCGCGGACGGATTTGACCTCGGTACCGCGCAGGGCGACGCCGGCCTCAAAACGGTCGGTCAGAAAATAATTGTGGCTGGCGGCGCGGTTCTGCGCGGCGTCCCGCTCTCCCGTCGCCACGGGATCACGCGGGCGCATGGGGCGCGCCTTAACTGCTCCGGGAACGGGTTGGCTTATAGAACGGGGCATCTGGACGTTTGATGTTAACACGCGGCAAAAGATTCCAACTCTGGCCAGGTCTTTGGCAGCCAGCTTCAAGGGCAAGGTCGGCGTCTAAGAGAAACGGAATGCTATACTTTCGCCATCAGGAAGCGGGGAGCGGTCCGATTTCACCCACATATTTGAGCCTCTATAGAAACATGGATCGCAGCTTCACGTCCCTTCGCAACGTAGCCTTCGTCGTCACCGTTCTGGCCCTCACCGGAGGGGCAGCGCATGCCCAGTCTGCCGGCTCGTTTTATAAACGGGGACAGCGGGCCGAGGAGCGGCAAGATTTCGACGCGGCCTATGAGGCATATCGCCAGGCGCTGGCAAAGAAACCGAAAGATATTCGCTACAAGCTGAAAACGGAACGTCTGCGGTTTGAGGCGGCAACGGCGCATGTAGACCGTGGACGTCTTTTGCGGCAGGGAGGCGACGTCGGAGGGGCTCTTACGGAGTTCACGCGTGCGCTGCAGATCGATCCTGCGAACCAGACCGCACAGCAGGAACTGGACATAACCCAGAAGATGGCGACCGCTCCCCCGACACCGCAACAGCAGTCGTTGGAGAGTGGAATTCTGGCCACTCAGGCGGAAATTGCCGGCCTGGGCGGGCCGGTCGCTCTCAAGCCCATCTCGAATGACCCCATCACGCTTCGCATGGTGGAAGATACGAAGAACATCTATCAGGCCATCGGCAAGGCCGCGGGCCTGAATGTCCTGTTTGATCCGGCATATACCTCCACGCGTATCCCGGTGGAATTGAATAATGTGTCACTGTATGACGCCCTGCGCATTGTGGGCGCCATCTCCGGTACCTTCTGGAAGCCGGTGACAGAAAACACCATCTTGGTGGCGCAAAACACCCGTAATAAGCGTCAGGACCTGGACGAGATGGCTGTCCAGACCTTCTATCTGACCAATGCCACCCAGACCGCCGACACCAACGAAATTGTCACGGCTCTGCGCAACGTCTTCGGCACAGGGCAGAACGTCGGCGTTTATGCCATTCCCAGCCAGAATGCCGTCGTGATGCGGGCCACGCCTGACCAGCTTCTGTTGGCGCAGAAGCTTCTGAGCGATCTTGACCGTACCAAGCCGGAGGTCGTGGTCGATGTAGCCGTACTGGAAGTGAATCGCGAGAAGGTTCGTAATCTGGGTATTACGCTTCCGCAGTCCTTTGCGGTTACCCCTGTTGCGTCGAGTACTTCCAGTACCAATTCATCGAATTCCAGTTCCAACTCGAACTCCTCCTCTTCGAACACCAACAATAGCCTTACCCTTAATCAGCTGGCCCATCTCAACGGGAACAACTTCAATGTGTCCATTGGAACCGGCACGGTGAATGCGCTGCTCACGGATAGCGACACGCGCATTCTGCAGAACCCCCGTATTCGCGCCACCGATGGACAAAAAGCGACTCTGAAGATCGGTTCCAAGATTCCCATCGCGACCGGATCATTCGCCTCGGGTACGACGACCGCCGTCAGCGCGCTCGTGAACACGCAGTTCACTTATATCGATGTTGGTGTAAACATCGATATGACTCCGACCGTGCATACGGATCGGGATATCACGCTGAAGATGAAGATCGAGGTCACCTCCCAGAGCGGCTCGGTGACCATCAGTTCCGTTACCCAGCCCATCATCAGCCAGCGTTCGGTGGAGCATGTGATTCAGCTCAAGGAAGGCGAGCCCAGCATTCTTGCAGGTATTCTGACGCGGCAGGATTCGTTGAGTGTGAGTGGGACGCCGGGGCTCGGGGAGTTGCCACTGCTGAAGTATGTCTTCGGTTCCAGGTCAAAGACCCAGTCGCAGGATGAGGTTGTCTTCCTGCTGATTCCGCACCTGGTGCGGGAGAGCCTGCTCAGCCGCATGAATACGCGCGCCATCGATACGGGCACCAGCCAGTCGATTGAACTGCGCCGCGAATCAGCCCAGGATAATGCGTCGACCAGAACAACCGGCGCAGCTAATCCCGGTGTTGGACCGGTTGCCGCACCCGCGCAGCGCACCACGGCTGCTGCTGCCGCAAATGCAGCTCTGCAGCAGCTTCAACAGGACGGTACGGCGACGACCTCGGCTCCGGTGACGGCGCCTGTCAGCTTTGCAATTACGCCGGGCAATGCGACTCAGGCGGTCGGCAGTACTTTCCAGGTCGCAGTGATGGCTTCAAACGCTCGTGACCTGTACTCGGTACCGCTGCAGATGCAGTTCAATCCGCAGGTCCTGCAACTAGTGAACGTAGACAGCGGAGAGATGCTGGGGCGTGACGGTCAGGCTGTGGCTCTGGCGCATCGCGATGAAGGCAATGGCATGGTAACGATTTCCGCCTCCCGTCCGCCTTCGACCAAGGGTGTCGATGGGCAGGGAAGTATCTGCGTGCTGACCTTCAAGGCCACTGCCGCCGGTGATTCCAACCTCATGCTAACGAAGGTGGGTGCGCAGAACTCGGCGCAGGTGAACCTGCCGGCTGTCGGTTCTCAGGCCATTGTGCACGTGAAGTAAGTCATGCCGAAGCATGCTCCAAACCGTAAAGGGGAGGCGGGTGTCACCCTGGTGGAACTGATCGTAGCGACAGCGATCATTGCCATCCTTGCGTCTGCCGTGCTTCCGATCGCGCGCTTCCAGCTCAAGCGTCAAAGAGAGCGGGAGCTTCGGCGCGATTTGTGGGAGATGCGTGCGGCGATCGATCGTTATAAAGACGCTGCCGATCGCGGCGCTTTTCAGACCAAGCTCGAGAGCATGAACTATCCGCCCGACCTGGAGACCCTGGTCAATGGCGTGGATGTACAGGGGCACAAGGTGCGTTTCCTCAGGCAGATTCCTAAAGATCCAATGACCGGAAATACCGATTGGGGGCTGCGCTCCATGCAGGATGACCCGAGCAGCGATAGCTGGGGCGGCCAAAATGTCTTCGATGTGCATACCCGCAGCACGGGCACAGCTCTTGACGGATCGAGGTATTCCGAATGGTAAGGAAGCGGAACCCCGAGAGCGGCTTCACTCTGATTGAACTCATCATTGTGATGACCATCATTCTTCTGCTGATGGCCATGGCTATACCCGCATATCAGAATGCGGTGAAGAAGGCCAAAGAAGCTGTCCTGAAGGAAGATCTGCAGACCATGCGTCAGGCGATCGACTCCTACACCGTCGACAAGGAGAAAGGTCCGCAGACACTGGAGGACCTGGTGCAGGCGGGGTATCTGAAGACAATGCCGGTCGATCCCTTTACTCATCGCAGCGATACCTGGCAGACCAGCTCCGACGGCACCTACAACTCCGTCGATCAGACGGATACAGGTATTCAGGATGTCCATAGCGGATCGCAGGAGATCGGCACCGACGGCAGCATGTATTCGACATGGTAGATCGCCAGCTTTCCAGGTCGTCTTCCGCAATGAAAACGCCGCGGCACTCCTCTTCCGGGATACCCACCAAGAGGGAAAATGTTCTACGACGGCAGCGCTGCCAGCAGGCGCGACCATAGAGCCTTTGTCCCATCCGGTTTCTTAACTGAACACGGCACGAGATCATCGATCTGATGTTCCCGTTTCAGCACCGCAATCGACTTTGCCAAGGCGTTATTGGAGAGACGGTCTGCCTTGGTCCCGACGACCAGATACGGCCGTTGGTGTTGCTGCAGGAAATCGATCAGCATACGGTCGCTGGCCTGTGGCGGGATATTGGTATCGACCAGGCAGACTGAGAGCGCCAGTGACTCACGATCGGTAAGGTATGGCTCAATGAACGAGGGCCACTCCGCGGAGATGGACTTCGAGATTTTGGCGTAGCCGTAGCCGGGCAGGTCGGCAAAGATCATCTTTGCAGGCGCATTTGCAGATGTGGACAGGGCAAAAAAGTTGATGGCCCGTGTACGACCGGGAGTAGATGAGACCCGGGCAATGGTGGTTCCGAGTAATGCATTGATCAGGCTGGACTTACCAACATTGGAACGGCCCAGAAATGCGATCTCAGGCACCGAGGGTGGCGGGAAATGCGATGGGCTGGTGGCTGAGAGCAGGAATTTTGCGGAGACCTTCACGCTATTAAGTGTAGCGGGCGCGGAGAGATTCTCCGCGCCCGTAATGGTTTCTGTTCTGGCTACTTACGGACCGTCAGAGGGGCCGTAAGGGTGAAGTTGATGAGGGTCTCCGCGGGGATCGTGACATCCTTGTTTCCAGTGAAGGCCGCGCCAGCGGTTCCGGCTCCGGCTCCGGAGGCAGCACCGATCGCTGCACCTTTCCCGCCGCCTGCCAGGCCGCCGATCAGGGCGCCCAGACCTGCGCCGCCGGCGATGAATCCGGCACTGCGCTTGCCCTTACCCTTCACCGCAACTTCGTAGGGAGACGAGGAGACGCGCATTCCGCCGATCTGGCTCAGCTCAATGCCGAGGGCTCCCGCGCCCTTGAAGCGTCCTTGTCCTTTGGCTGCAATTACGGTGCCGCTTACTTCGGTGCCGCGCGGGAAGACGGTGGTCTCGCCAACAACGATCGGGGCGTTCAGCACGCCGCTCCAGCCGTCACCCACATTGGAGTTCCTGGCGGAGATGGTCTGGTTTACGCGGACTCCCACTCGTGTGCCATCCGGAACGGTCACCGTGGTGACGACAGGGGCGGCCGGCGCAGCGGGACGGGCAGTACGAGCCGCCGGCGGCGGGGCCGGAGCAGCAGAGTTGCCGGTAGCAGTTGCGGGCGCTGTACCACTGGGCGCCGGCTGACCATTTACCGGCAAGCTGGCGCTGTTAGGCGACTGCCCTGGAGGTGTCGGGGGCTGTGAGCTCTTGCATCCGGTGAAACCGACCGTGGCCAAAATAAGGGTGGCTACGAGAGAAAACGAACGAGACATACGAAGTCCTTTCTAACGAACATGCGAGTGGACGGAAAGATACTCTGGGTTAGATGGCTATAGCACCAGAAAGTGTTGGTTGATCCTTCGTTATGTTAAGGTGCCATTTATGTTTTACTTCCGGAAAGTTTGGATTCAGACCTGCCTCTGTCTCGCCACCACATCGCTGATGTATGCACAGCAGCGTATTGCCGATGTATCGGTTCCCGCTCCGATCCGTGGGCTGATCGCGGCGCACCATGGCAAAGTTGCCGTTTACGCACGGCAGCTTAACACCGGCAAAGTGATTGCGGTGGATGCGGATGTACCCGTCCAAACCGCCTCCGTCATTAAGTTGACGATGCTGTATGAAGCCATGGAGCAGATCCGTGATGGCAAGGCTAAATGGGACGAAAAGATCGTCTTGAAGCCGGGCGATGCGGTTAGCGGCTCCGGTGTGCTGACCTTCCTGGATGCTCCCAAAGAATTGACTCTGAAGGACGTTCTCTCCCTGATGATCATCCTCAGCGACAATACGGCCACCAATCTGGCGATCGACCGCTTCGGGGTAAAGGCTGTAAATGACCGTATTCTGGCGCTCGGCCTGAAAGATACACATTTCTATAAGAAGGTGATGAAGCCCGCTACCGAGCCCATGCCCGAGGATCAGCCGAAGTTCGGCCTGGGAAAGACCACGGCGCGCGAGATGGCGACGGTGATGGAGAAGATCGGCCGTTGTGACCTGGGAGGTCCGGCCCAGTCCCAGGATGAGGCAATCTGCCAGACTGCGCTGAACATGCTACGGAACCAGTTTTACCGCAATACGATCCCGCGCTATCTGGAGACACTGGACTCCAGTGAGGCCGGTTCGGCGATTGCCAGTAAAACCGGTTCCCTCAATGCCGTACGGAATGATGTAGCAATCGTCGCGGCCAAATCGGGACCGATTGTGATCAGCATCTTCACTTGGCAGAACAAGGACACGAGCTGGACGACAGATAATGAAGGAGAGGGGACGATTGCCAAAATTGCGCGGGAGATTGTGAAGGAATGGTCTCCCGACGGCCTGGATGGCCGGCTGATGAAGCCGGGACTGGGTCTGAAGTAGTAGATTAGTGCTATCTCCCGTCTAATATTTCAGGTGGTCATGCAAGACGAGTTAAAAACGAGTCAGCCGCAGCAGCCGGGCCGTCAGGTGACCGGATGGATTCGCGATTTCGTCATCTCCATCGCAATCTCGGCATTTATCATCGTCTTCCTTTACCAGCCCGTTGTGGTGGAAGGTACATCGATGCTGCCGCGGCTCGAAGATCAGGACCGCCTGTTCATCAATAAGGTTGCGTACCGCGTCGGCGATATTCATCGTGGCGATGTAGTAGTGTTCAACTATCCGCGCGATCCTTCGAAAAGTTACATCAAACGCGTCATTGCGTTACCCGGCGACACGCTGGAGATTCGTCGTGGCCGTGTATATGTCAATGGCAACCTCGTGCCGGAGCCATATGTGCCCGCGCGTTTTCGTGATGAGCGTTCCGTGACTCTGCAGACGGTTGGTCCGGAGAGTTATTGGGTGATGGGTGATCACCGCTCAGTATCGAGCGACAGCCGCGAGTTCGGCGCTGTGGACCGGAAATACATCTACGGTAAAGCTGTGCTGGTCTTCTGGCCCTTCGACCAGATGGGCGTAGTGCGCTAGAGCATTTCCACTGTAGGTGTACAGCAGGGCTTCCACACCTATGGGCGTTTTCCGCGATAAAAACGCCGCTGCACGCCTTTCCGGGACACCCAGCAACAGTGAAAATGCTCTAGTTCTCGATCGCTGCTTGAAGCGATCCTTTGTAGTAGCGGCCGGTGTCTCTGAAGTCGTCCTAGAAGACAACCCACTCTGACAATCCCTGCATCTTCCTGCCAGCCGGTTTTCTGGATTGGAAACCGCGTGATGACGTGCGCGGCTATTGCCAGCGGACACATGACGTGTGTCTGGGCGTGTGACCAATTGCAGGCCAGGTACCGAAAAGTCTGCCGTCTCCCACATAAATAATGGACGGCTCCCGAATGTGACGGCTCCTGGTGCGGCTTCTTTGGAGGCAGGATGAAGAATAACGGGAAATGCATGATGCGTGCGGCCATGCTCATGGCCCTTGTGCTGTTGATACCAGCCGTTGTGCTGGCGCAATATCGTGCCGGACTGCAGGGTACGGTCACTGATCCAGATGGAGCGGTGATTCCCAACGCAAAGATTACGCTGGTCGATAAGGCGACGAACCGTACACTACAAACCACCTCAAACGCGGATGGAACGTATTCTTTCTCGCGCCTTGCACCTTCGAACTACATGCTGACGGTGGAAGCTCCCGGCTTCGTGAAGGAGCAGCTTTCCAATGTCACGGTGCAAGGTGAAGTGACCACTGGTCTGAATATCGTGCTGAAGATCGGCGCGGTGACGGAAACGGTAGAAGTGACTGATGCCACGCCGTTGATCAATACGCAGAATGCGCAGATCGGCGGAACGATTTCGACACAGCAGATACAATCACTGCCATCGACTGGACGCGATCCGTTCCAATTACTGCAACTTGCTCCCGGCATGTTTGGTGACTCGTCCCGTGCCGGCGCCGGTGGCGCTAACAACCTTCCAGGGAATGCCGGTCCCGGAGGAGCGAGTACGACGAGCAGCATCTTTCAGACAGAAAATCAGGCGCAGGTGAGCGCGAACGGGACCCGCAATACCTCAAATAACATGCAGGTCGATGGTGTCTCGGTCAACAGCCTTGCCTGGGGCGGCGCCGCCGTGATCACACCGAACGAAGAGAGCGTCAAAGAGGTTCGAGTCTCTGCGAATCCTTACGATGCTGAGAGCGGACATAACAGCGCCGGCCAGGTGCAGGTCGTGTCAAAGGCTGGTTCCAATAGCTGGCATGGCAGTGGTTTTTTCAAATTTCACCGGCCTGGACTGAATGCGTATCAACGGTACAACGGGCCGAACACGAAGACACTACGCGACTCCAGTAAGTTCAACCAGTTCGGCGGCAGTGTCGGTGGACCGATCTGGAAGAACAAACTCTTCTTCTTCTTCTCCTATGAGACGCTGCGGAATAACAGCATCAGTTATGGCAATGATTGGTATGAGACGCCGCAATACATCCAGACTCTAGCGAGTCGTAAAGCGAATGGCATCGGCACTCGCTTATATAACTACAAGGGGATGGGCGTCTCCTCTGTCGGGATCAACGGAAGAACCTGTAGCGACATCGGCCTTTCGTCTGCAAGTTGTCATGATGTTAACGGTGGACTTGATCTTGGGTCCCCGACGTCAAGCGCTCTTGGCACTCCTGATCCAACCTATGTCAGTAGCGGAACACCTGGTGTTGGTGGCGGATTTGATGGGGTCCCCGATGTCTTCAATGTCACAACCGCAAACCCGGTTCAAAATACATTTCAGCAATTTCAGGGTCGAGCGGACGCGCAGATCACGCAACATGACCTGCTGACCTATACGACATATTGGGTTCCGAGCAATTCAACTTTCTACAACGGCCCGATTCGTTCCGCAAACCTTTGGCATTCGAACCGTTTGAACTATGCCGCATCTCTGCTGTGGAACCATACTTTCAGCCCGACACTCGTGAATGAAGTACGTGGAAACGTGACTCGTTGGTACTTCAATGAAGTGACCTCGAACTCACAGGAACCATGGGGATTGCCTACGCTTACCACCGATGCTCCGGGAACCATGCCAATCCTTCAGCCTGCAGGAGCACCCGGACCTGGAGTCTTTTACCAAACGACCTATAACTTCCGCGACGTAGTGACAAAAACGATTAGTTCGCACACCATCAAGGCAGGAGCGGATCTCTACTGGGAACAGGACAACGATGTACAGGCGGGCGCGGCTCGGCCGCAGTACTTCTTCCGCAATCTATGGGATGTCGCAAACGACGTACCTTACAAGGAAAGCGGTAACTTCGATCCTCGAACCGGTTCCCCGACGTCGAACAAGAAATACATCCGCTCTAACATCTGGGCAGGTTTTATCCAGGACGATTGGAAGGCGTTACCGAATCTTACCCTCAATCTCGGCCTGCGTTGGGAGTACTACACACCGGTCCGTGAGAAATACAACAATCTCAGCAATGTTGTCCTCGGTCAGGGGAATGCGCTTCTGACCGGGGCCTCCATTCGTGTTGGCGGCGACCTCTACAGCGCCTCCAAGAATAATTGGGGACCTCAGGTTGGTTTCGCCTTCACACCGAAGATGGCCTGGAGTAAGCCGTTTGTCATTCGTGGTGGTTTCGGCATTGGCTACAACCGTATGCAGGAAGCCATCACGCTGAATGGCCGGGCCAATCCTCCGCTGGTCACAAACCTCACGCTGCAGTGCACTAATGTAAACGCTCGCACCGGATGCGGCAGCATCCTGTATCAAACTCCAAGCAGCCCAACCTCTTTTGATGGATACCCCTCGAATCCCGCGGCGAGGCAGACCTTTGACTCCAAGGGCTTGCCTGTTGGAGGTACAGCGCTCTCTTTGACAGGTTTCCCTCTTTCTCTACCCACTCCCGTGACCTACGGTTATTCCCTGACGGCCAGTCAGGAGCTTGGCGGCAATTGGGTGGCGACGTTTGGATACCAGGGTAGCTCTACCCGGCACTACACTCGCCAGTTGAATCTCAATTGGAATTACCCAAACATCCGGGATCCCCGCATCCAGAACATGTACTTCTACGTGAACGATGCCAATGCGAACTTCAATGCGGGATGGGTGGAGTTGAATCACCGCTTCTCGCAGATGTTCGATATCGATGCGCAGTATCGCTATGCGAAATCGATGGATAACGGATCGAATGACTACTACATCGGCGAGTATCCCTATGACATCCGTTTTGCTACCGGTCCTTCGGACTATGACGTGAAACACAATGTCAAGCTCTACGGCACCTTCCGTCCGGTTCTTTTCCGCGGGAATGACTGGCGGGAGAAGGTTGCCGGGAACTGGGAGTTCAGCGGCATTATGAACTGGCACTCGGGATATCCCTGGCAGCCTCTCTACTCGAACTATGGTGGCAATATCGTTTATACCGGCAGCGGCTATAGCTCACTGCGCGCGGGCGGCTATCGGGGAGGCGCAGGCACCAGCCAGAGCAATGACGCGTTCAAGACCGGCAGCAACTATGCCGGCGGTGCGCTGAACTACTTCACGATTCCAAACTACACTGCCGGCTCGGGCATCCCTCCTGTACCCGGTGTCGGACGTAACAGTCTTCGCGGTCCCGGATATTTCAACCTCGATATGTCGGGGCAGAAAGGGTTTGGTCTGCCGAAGTGGGGCTTTCTCGGGGAGAATGCAAAGTTCGTCATTCGTGCAGACTTCTTCAATATCCTCAACAAGCTCAATCTTGATCCGGCGAGCATCACCAATACCATCAGTGCCGATGGTGTTACCTCGAACCGGCAGTTCGGCATCGCACAGCGAGCTCTTGGCGCCCGGGTGATCGAGTTCACGGGCCGTTTCAACTTCTAGAGCGTATCGACAAATCCAATTGATCTGATACAGCATGACTGAAACTGGTGGGAGCAGCGGCCTTCAGCCCGCTGATAAAGGCCTAATTTGAAGGCAACGCCGCGACGGTCTCTGCCGTCGCGGCGTTATTTTGCGTCCAAGAAAGTAAGGGGAGACAATGCTTCGCTGGGTTCAATCGTTGTCGGTGCTTGTATTAGCCGTTGCCGCGTCCATGCCGGCGCAGGATTTTGAACAAGTTGTTATCAATGCACGAAACCAGGGAACGCCGTTGCCTCATTTCTGGGAGACGATGTTCGGTTCAGGACGAGCGATCCTCAGTTTGCGTGAGAGTTATCGGCAGGATCTGCGAACAGTAAAAAAGGCAACCGGATTCACTTACGTACGTCCGCATGGCATCTTCATGGATGAAGTTGGTCTCTTCGATCTGGATGCGCAGGGAAAGCCCGTCTACAACTTCTCCTACATCGACCAGATTTATGACGGTTTGTTGGAGGAGGGGGTAAAGCCATTTGTCGAGCTCAGCTTTATGCCGAAGAAGCTGGCCGCCGATGCGAATCAACTGCATGCCTTCTGGTACAAGCAGAACATCTCTCCACCGAAAGACTATACGTTGTGGGACGACATGATCCGTGCCTTCGCCACGCATCTTGTCGCACGATATGGCATCGATGAAGTGGCGACCTGGTACTTCGAGGTATGGAATGAACCGAACCTCGACTTCTGGGGTGGCAAACCCTCCATGCCGACTTATTACGAGCTCTATGACCATACCGCCCGTGCCCTGAAGGGCGTGAATGATCGTATCCGCGTCGGTGGTCCGTCCACCGCGCAGGCTGCTTATGCCGGTGAGTTTCTGGCGCACTGCAAGCAGACCAATGTTCCGGTGGATTTCGTCTCCAGCCATGTCTATGCCAACGACACGGCGAAAGACGTCTTTAAGACCGAGGAGCGGATCCCACGCGACAGCATGGTGTGTCGCGCAGTCAGCAAAGTGCACAACGAGATTGCGGCATCGGCTTATCCGGATATTCCATTCATCTTGAGTGAGTACAACGCAAGTTATGCGAATGAGCCGAATGTCACAGATTCCATCTACATGGGTCCGTGGCTGGCCGACACGATCCGGCAATGCGATGGGCTGGTCGACATGATGAGTTACTGGACCTTCTCCGATGTCTTTGAGGAGCAGGGAGTTGTGAAGACTCCGTTTTATGGTGGATTCGGTCTAATCGCAGAGCGCGGAATTCCCAAACCGGCCTTCAATGCATTTGTTTTGCTGCACAAATTGGGCGATCAGCGCCTGGAGTTGGATGACGATAGCGACGATGTAATAGCGACCAAAACGAAATCGGGCAGACTTGCGATCGCGGTGTGGAACTACGCACCCCCGGCGGGAACTGGAGCATCGTATACAAAGGAGACGTATGACAGTGTCCCCGAAAAGACCTTCGAGGTGGTGGTGAAGGGCAGGGGAGCAACTTCAGCGACAGTATGGCGCCTTGATGCGAACCACGGCAATGTAGTGAAGGCATATGACGACATGGGAAGGCCTGCAACGCCGACCCAGGCACAGATCGCAGCACTGAAGAAAGCCGGCGCCCTGGCCGCGCCGGAGAGGCTTGCAGTTCGTGGCGGCAAGCTGACGGTGCATGTTCCGGCGCAGGGCCTGGCGCTGGTGGAGATTCGTTGAACCGGAGAGATGCGCTGAAACTGGTGGCCGCCGGCGCGGCCGGACTGGGACTAAACCAGACAGCGCTTGCCTTCCCATTTGGCAGTGCAAAGAAGCGGGAGCTTACCGCGCCTGAGGATGCATTCCTCGAGGACCTGACCCAGGCAGGCTGCCGCTACTTCTGGGAAGAGGCAAGTGATAAGACCGGTCAGGTGCGTGATCGCGCCCTGGCCCAGATCCCGTCGTCCCGCGGCAAAGAGAGCCGGCGTGTCTCCAGTATTGCTGCGACTGGTTTCGGCCTGACGGCGCTGTGTATTGCTGACTGGCGCGGCTATCTGCCGCGCAACGATATTCGCCTCCGTGTGCTGAGAACGCTTCAGTACCATTGGGAGCAGCTGCCGCAGGAGCACGGCTTCTTCTATCACTACAACGATATGGAGACGGGAACGCGCGCCTTCAAGTGCGAGCTTTCTTCGATCGATACGTGCATCTTTCTGTGCGGCGCTCTGATGGCACGGGAGTACTTCAAGAGAACGTCGGGTCTGGGCACCCAGATCGCAGAGCTGGCAACGAAGATCTACGACCGTGTGGACTTTCCCTGGATGCTGAACAAGGAAACGCAGTTCAGCATGGGATGGACACCGGAGTTCGGCTTTCTGGCTGTTCGCTGGCAGCATTACTGCGAACTGATGATGCTGGTGTTGTTAGCTATCGGCTCGAACACCCATCCAATCGATGGAATTTACTGGCAATACTTTCGGCGGCCGATTGCCAGTTATTCGGGAATTCGCTACATCAGCGGCCCCGATCCTCTGTTTACGCACCAGTTCTCGCATGCCTGGTTTGACTTCCGCAATCTGCGCGATAAGTTTGCAAACTACTTCGATAACTCCGTCTCGGCGACCCGGGCGCACAGGGCGTTCTGCCTCTCGATGAAGCAGTGGTACAACGACGACTACTGGGGAATAACTTCCTCAGACTCACAGCGCGGCTACCAGGCCTGGGGAGGGCCGCCGGCGCTTGGCCACATTGACGGAAGTGTGGTGCCGTGCGCTACGGCAGGATCTGTGGCCTTTATGCCCCAGGAATGCCTGCGGGTGCTGATGTCGCTGCGAGAGCGCTATGGCAAGGAGGCCTGGGGAAGATACGGCTTTACTGACGCCCTTCGGCCCCAGGCTCGCTGGTATAACGACGACGTTCTGGGAATTGACCAGGGAATCGGCGTGTTGATGGCCGAAAACCTCCGCACCGAGATGATCTGGGCCACATTTATGCAGGCAGACGAGGTTCGCCTCGCAATTACCAAATCGGGACTGCATACCCAGTAATCCCCAAAAATGATGACGGGAATAATGTTACCGGTGGTACTTTCCTGGTTAACACTTCAGCAGGTTCTCCCCCGACGACCTATGACATCCCGCTGAGAACGAACATCGGATGCTGTGTGCCTGACGTATCGTGGAACGATATATATCCCGTACAAAGGAACATTCGCCGGGTTAAAACACTGCTGGAGCTATCTGTTTCGAGGTCCGGCTTCCGTGCAGTCTTGCCGTCTTGGTTCTCTCTACACCTTGTGGAAACGTGTGTGCGCGTTTCTGCCCGTTCTGGCTGCTTCTCTCCTCGCAGCGGTTCCCTCTGCAGCACAGGTATTTCAGTTCCCATCGGCGGTTGCCGTCGGGACCGGCAGTAGCACCCAGACCGTCACGGTTCCGGTGACCACTGGTGGAAGTCTTGGCTCGATTACCGTGGGTACACAGGGGCTCTCCGGTTATGACTTTTCATTCGTCAGCGGCGGCAGTTGCACTATCGGTAACAGCTACGTCCCGACTCAGAGTTGTACGGTCTCAGTGCAGTTTGCGCCGCAATCGCCGGGACTGCGCTCCGGCGGCATTGTCCTGAAGAGTGGCAGCGGCACGGTGATGGGGTGGGTTCTCTTAAGCGGAACGGGCTCTGGTCCTCTGGTGGGTTGGTTGCCCGGCACGATGTCCACGGTGGTGGGCAATGGAACCTGGATCTATGGTGGCGATGGTATGCCGGCGACGCAGTCGACCCTTTTCCTGCCTCAGGGCGTCGTGGTGGACGCCGCGGGAAACCTCTATGTCACCGACTCCAGCAGCAATCGTGTCCGGCGGATCGATGCTCAGACCCAGATAATCACCACCATTGCAGGCAATGGCGATCCCGGATACACCGGGGACGGCGGTCCGGCTACCGGAGCTTCACTCAGCAATCCCACTGGGCTGGCGCTGGATGGCCTTGGCAACCTCTACATCGCCGACAACTACAACCACGTGGTGCGCGCGGTAGACCTTGGCACGAACATCATTCGTACGGTCGCCGGAACGGGCACAGCAGGCCACTCCGGGGATGGCGGTGCAGCGACCTCTGCCCATCTGAATGGGCCGAACGGACTTGCTGTCGATCCGGCAGCGGGGATTCTTTACATTGCGGATACCGGTAACAGCGCGGTGCGCAAGCTGGATCTGGTAACAGGAACCATCAATGCTTTCGCCGGGACCGGCGTGGCAGGGTATAGCGGCGACGGAGGTACCGCCATTTCCGCAAAGCTCAATCTTCCCTGGGGAATCGCTGTCGCTGCCGATGGCCATGTATGCATCGCAGACCAGGGCAACCACATGGTGCGGTGTGTCACTTCCGGCGTGATCCAACTGGTCGCGGGTACGGGTGTGCCGGGATTCTCCGGTGATGGCAGTGCAGCCTCGAGCGCTCAGCTGCGTTACCCGGGAGCATTGTTATTCGATGTCGCTGGAAACCTGTTGATCTCTGACACCAGCAATAACCGCGTGCGACGCATCAATGCGGTCTCTGGACTGATCGAGACCATTACCGGTACCGGCGGCCAATCTTTCCAGGGTGATGATGGACCCGCCAATGCCGCCATGGTCTATGGCCCGTACTCGATGGCTCTGGATGGTTACGGCAACCTCTATATCGCGGATATGTTCCACAACCGTGTCCGCAAGATCACGACGAACCTTGCGAAGATGACCTTTGCCGCGATCCGCGTAGGCCGGACCTCGCCGACGCAGACGATTACTGTCGAGAATGCCGGCAACACGACGATGACGATTACCAACGTCGCTACGGTATCGAATGCATCGCTGGATGGTAATGTGTCCGGCATGTGCGGTACCAATACTGTTCTGGCCAGTTCCACAAACTGTGTCGTTGGTGCGCAGTTCAATCCCCAGGTAATCGGAAACCCAGTCAATGGCCGCATTGAGGTGCAGTCGGCAGCCATCAACGCGCCGGCGGTACTTTTGTTGAGCGGCGAAGTGCTCACACTGGACCCGACGACGGTCAATCTCTCCTCCAGCCCGAATCCATCGGCGCTCGCGCAGGCGGTGACGTTGACCGCCCAGGTGCAGACCAGCGGAACCAATGTTCCGACAGGCAAAGTTACCTTTTATGACGGTTCGACGCCGCTTGGTTCGCCGGTGAACCTCGCCTCCGGTGCGGCGACGCTGGTCACCAGCACTCTCGCTCTGGGGAGCCACTCACTGACGGCAAGTTATGAGGGCGATCAATATAACAATCCCAGCACCTCTACCGCAGTAACGCAGGTGGTTAAGCAGGCAGCGACAGTGAATCTAGCCTCCAGCAACACAACCACTGTCATAAAGCAGCCGGTGACCTTTACGGCGACCGTAACGGCTGCCGGTTCTCCGACTGGATCGATTACCTTCCAGGATGGCTCTTCCAATCTGGGGACCATAGGGATCAATGGCTCCGGCGTTGCACAGATAACCGTTAATACTCTTAGCGTCGGTACTCACAGTATTACGGCCACCTACAGCGGAGATACGAATACCATCAATGCCGTCTCCAACGTGGTGACGCAGACAGTCCAGAAGGACACGAGTTTGACGACACTCGGCGCGGCGCCTTCGTCGATCAAAGCGGGTGAGCCTCTTACCTTGACGGCTACCGTGAGCAACAGTGGTCTGGTTGCCGTGACTGGCTCGGTGACCTTCAAGGATGGCTCGAACATCCTGGGCACTGCGAACCTCAACGGCAGTGGCATTGCTACATGGACAGCCACAGGTCTGAATGGCGGCGCACATTCCTTCACGGCTGCCTATGGGGGTGATACGAACAACTCCACCAGTACTTCGACCGCACTGAACTTTACCGTCGATACCATCCCGACGACCACGTTATTGTCGGCCAGTGCCTCGACAGTCGATGCCGGGGCTCAGTTACAACTGTCTGCGACGGTGACGCCATCGCAGACCACCGGCGGGCAGGTGACCGGTACGGTTACTTTTTATGATGGTTCGACGGTTCTTGGGACAACGACTGTTCCTTCCAATGGCGTGGCGCAGTTGGTGACGACGTCACTTTCTGTTGGCTCGCACACGCTGACAGCGACCTATAGCGGCAGTACGAACTACGCAACCAGCACCTCTAACATTGCGGCGGTGACGGTACGACAGGCGACTACTTCGACAGTAATTACAAGCAGCGGATCGCCGGCGATTGCAGGAAGTGTCGTAACCTTCTCCATTACGGTTACCGGCTCGGGCGGAATTCCGGCTGGAACGGTTGGTGTCAAAGACAACGGCACTCCAATCGGTCTGGTCACGTTGAACGGAGCCGGCAAGGCGAGCTTCGCAATTTCGACGCTGAGTGTTGGCACCCATGTCATCACCGCGGATTATGCCGGTGATGCGAAGAATACCGCATCGAGCTCGACTCCTATCTCGCAGGAGATTGTGCAGGCAACCACTACACTGCGGGTGGCTGCCAGTGCGAACCCCTCGGTAAGTGGGCAGCCGGTTTCGCTGGTGGCTACTGCGACCAGTAATGGTGGCGTTCCGCCAGGCCAGGTACAGTTTTTGGATGGTGGCGTGTTGATTGGGGCATCAATCCTCAACGGCAGCGGCGTAGCGAGCCTGCCGACGTCATCCCTGACACCCGGCATTCACACCATCACCGCAATCTATGCGGGTGATGCCACGTACGCTGCCGCAACTTCAAATGCGCTTTCTTTGACCGTGTTGCAGGCGATCACGGTTGCGGTCGCGTCCGGTAACAATCCCTCGATCGCCGGCCGTGGCGTGCAGTTCACTGCGACGGTCAGCGGAGGCAGCAATCTTACAGGAACGGTGGCCTTCAAGGACGGTTCGACGTCTCTCGGAACAGCTTCGTTGCAGAACGGCGTGGCTATTTTTTCGACTGCGAACCTGGCGGTAGGAACACATTCCATTACAGCCATCTACAGTGGGGATAGCACCAATGCATCAGCCAGTTCTCCGGTGTTGTTGCAGCAGATTATTTCTGCGACGACAACTGTGCAGGCGAATCCCAGCACGACAACGTTGATCTATGGTTCGGCGCTCACGGTACAGGTTCAGGTGACCGGCAATGGTGGCGATGTGACCGGGCAAGTGACTCTGCTCGACGGCACAACGTCTGTCGCAACTGCCACACTGGGGACCAACGGAACAGCGACCCTGATCACTTCTTCACTCACGATCGGGCCACACACGCTCATCGTGCATTACGCCGGCGATGCGAAGAATACTGCGGCTGATTCGTCACCCATTCAGCTATTGGTGCGGCAGAACAGTCAGGTTGCACTGGTATCAAGCCTGAACCCGGCGCTTACGGGAGAGAACGTGGTGCTGACGGCGAAGGTCACGAATGTGGACGGCAAGCCCACGGGATCGGTCACGTTCCTTGACGGCGGCTCGTTGCTGGGACAGGCCACGTTGGATGCGAATGGCAATGCCAGTATCTCGAGCGCTACGTTGGTTGGCGGCAAGCACGTCATTACTGCTCAGTACAGCGGCGATACGCTCAATCTGTCGAGCTCCGCAACGTTGACACAGGAGATGGATCTACGGCCAACAACCACGGGCTTGAGCGTCTCAGCTACTTCGTTG
Organism: Terriglobus albidus; assembly: GCF_025685425.1. Taxonomy (GTDB): domain Bacteria; phylum Acidobacteriota; class Terriglobia; order Terriglobales; family Acidobacteriaceae; genus Terriglobus; species Terriglobus albidus. The sequence continues at coordinate 37,133 of NZ_JAGTAS010000052.1, read as the reverse complement.
CAGACCGGCCAGACCGTTAGTCTGGTGGCCGTGGTACGGGGCACGGGGCCGGCGATGCCGACCGGTGCTGTCCTCTTCACTTCGGGTACAACAACTCTTGGCACGGCCGCAGTGGACACCAACGGTCTTGCGACTCTAACCGTATCGCCGTCAGCGGCAACCTACCATGTGGTGGCGACATACAGCGGAGACTTTCTGTATGCCGGTTCTGCTTCGTCCTCCGTCGATGTAGTTGTTTCTCAGGCGCAGCAGTTTACCCTCGCCTTGTCTCCATCGAAAGTCAATCTGACCAGCGGTGACCATGTGACGGTGACGCTGTCCATCGCATCGTTGAACGGCTTTGCCGACACGCTGAACCTTGGATGCAATGGCCTGCCGTTCGCCGCGACCTGCACGTTCTCGCCGAACTCGCTGAAGCTGGGCGCGAACATTACGCAGCAGGTACAGCTCCAGATCGATACCGGAAACCCGCTAGGAGCAGGAGCGTCTGCGAGTGTGCGCAATACGGACACGCCGATTCTGGCCACGATTCTGTGGCCTGGCGTAACCGTGCTTGGGCTACTGGGCATGGGTATGCGTAAACGCCGCCGCTGGCTGGGCGGCCTACTGATGGCTCTGGCGATGATCGGTGTCGCCGGCGGAACGACCGGTTGTACCGGTGCTCTGCATACCAACACAACGCCGGCTGGTTCCTATACCTTCCAGGTCACCGGCGTTGGAACGACCAGCGGAGCGAAACAGGCCATCGACGTGACGCTTACGGTGGGGCAGTAATTATGCGGCTGTGGTTCGCCGCGATCGCGGCTCTATCGATGGTTTTAGGATGTAGTGCGTCAGTGGAAGCACAGGCCGTTGCTGCGGGGAGAGGCCCGGGTCCGCATGTGATGGCAGGCGGCGGACTCAGCATCTTCCAGTCGGACTATGGTCAACGTCAGCTTGGCGGTCTCACCCTATGGGGCGATGCCAATATCAGCCATCGCTGGGGCATAGAAGGAGAGGCGCGCTGGTTGCGGTTCCATAACGATCCCAATGGGAGCAACCAGTCAACGTATCTCGCTGGTCCACGCTTCAACTTTATGACCCGCAGTGTGCGGCCATACGCCAAGGGGCTGGTTGGTATCGGGCACTTCAAGTTTCCCTTCGGTTACGCGAACGGTAACTACTTCGTCGCTGCGCCCGGAGGTGGCGTGGAGTGGTATCACAAGCGCTTTGCGGTGAAGGTGGTGGATGTGGAGTACCAGATGTGGCCGCAGTTTTCGTATGGGGCCATTCATCCGTATGGGATCTCGACGGGTATTACTTTCCGTCTATGGCGTGGTAAGTCGATGATGTCGGAGGAGTAGGAATTGGGTGCCCACATACGCGAAGCTTATGTGGGTGTATCGAGCGAAGCTCGATCCGCCTTTCCGCTGAGAGGGGTGGGGGAAGCATGGGTAGAGGAGCAGATTTCTCCGCTCCCTGCGGCCGCTACGAAATGACAAACCAAAAACAGTTCGAGCTTCGCTCGAATGCCCACATAAGCTTCGCGTATGTGGGGCACCCAGTGTATGGGTTTAATGCACGACCTCGGCTTCGCGCAGGAAGTCGTAGCTCGCCGAGGGATTGGGATGGATGTTGGTGACGCGGCGGGAATGGACGACTGTGTTGTCCAGGTACCAGAGATTAACGCCGGCGGCGTCCTCTGCCAACAACTGTTGAATGTGAACGTAGATGGGACGGCGCTTTGCCTGGTCTGGCTCAACCGCTGCTTCTGCGATCAGCTTGTCCACTTCAGGGTTGCTGTAATGGCCACGGTTCGCTCCCTTGGGCGGAAAGCTCTTTGAGGAGAGGGTGTAGCGAAAAATATCCGGATCTTCGTTTGAACCGATCCAACGCAGGCCGTAGATCTGGAAGGCTCCCTTGGTGACGTCGGCGTAGAAGGTGCCAAACTCATTCGAACGAATCTGCAGATCAATTCCGACAGCCCGCAGTTGCTGTTGCAGGATGGCTGCGAGCAGGCGGGTCGTTTCATCGGTCGAGGTCTTCATCGTCAACTGAAAGCGTGATCCATTCTGCCGCACAGGAAAGCCTGCCACGTCGAGAAGCTTGCGGGCGCGCTCGGGATTGAAGGAGAAGTCGGGTAGTTCGCTCGCTGTTGCCTGTGCCCAGTGTCCGTTCGGTAGCAGCGATGCCGCGGGGCGCGCATGATCGCGGAAGAGGGCATGAATGATGGGCTGACGATTGATTGCGAGCGCAATCGCCTGCCGCACCTCGCGATGCCTGAGCAGGGCGTCGTTACAGTTGAAGTTGATGTAGTTCAGGATGGAGCCGGGACCGACGTCGGTAACGATCTCTTTCTCGTTGCGCATCGCCCAGACCATGTCCTGCGTGATGACATTCGATGCAATGTCGGCAGAGCCTTTGCGCAGCTCCAGAGCGGTCGTGACCGCATCGGGGATGACTGCGAAGCGTACACGCTCGATCTTCGGCACACCGGACCAGCTTTGAGGATTGCGCTCGACGACAACCTCTTTGTCAACGACCTGCGAAACAAAACGGAAGGGGCCGCTGCCGATAGGTGCGCCTCCAAGTTCCTTGCCGCTGCCGCGCGGGACGATGCCGAAGAGACCATCGGAGAGGTTGAAGAGCAGGGAAGCATCGGGCTTATCGAGGTGCAGCACCAGGGTGTAGGGATCGGGCGTCTCGACCTGCTTGATGGCCGAGAGACTGGCTCCCTTGCTGGTGACGATGGAACCATCCTGAAGGGAGCGGATGGTGTAGGCCACATCTTCGGCGGTAAGCGGGCGGCCGTCATGGAAGGTGACGCCATGACGAATGTGGAAGACCATGCGTGTGGGCTCGGGCTGCTCCCACCGTTCCGCGATCCACGGCTGCGGGTTGTAGTGCTCGTCCTTGTGAACCAGAGGGTCGAAGATCAATCCGCCGATACGTTCTGACTGTGCGTCTGTGCCGATGCGGAGATCGAGATTATTCGGACTCGACTCGATGACCATTACGACCATGTTGCCTTCGGGCTTCGTACGGCACCCTGTTGCAAGCGCGAGAGTAATGAGCGGCAAGGTGGCGAGGAGCCTGGAGAACCCTCTAATGCGCATTCGTTACCCTTCCGAGAACGACGGGTCGCGAGGCACCGGTGGCTGACGGAACGTTCCCCGGCAGGCCATGCCAGGTGAGCCAAGCGAGCAGAGCAAACGCTGCAGCCTCCTTTGCCTCAGCGGGCAGACCGAAGTTCTCGATGGGGATGAAGGTGATGCCCAGCGGCTCGAGACGTTCCCGCAGCATCCGCATCAAGGTGGCATTCTTTGCTCCACCGCCGGCGGGGATAAAGTCCGTACCCGCGGCAAGCGGAGCGTTCATGCCGAGGTGCGGCCATACGAATGTCCGGTAGGCGTGAGCGATGCTTTCAGCCGTGAGCGCGGTCGCTGTGGCGATGATGTCTTCGCTGCGGGTCTTGACGCAGAGCTTCAGCAGCTTGTCGACGAAGGCCGCGCCGTACTGCTCGCGCCCGGTGGATTTCGGTGGCGCTGCGGTGAAGTATGGATCGCGCATCAGCGTGTCCAGCACGGGCCGCAGAACTACCCCACGTTTTGCAATAGCCCCATTGCGGTCATACGGCTTCTGGAAGAGACGCTGCATCAGTGCATCGACCACCATGTTCGCTGGCCCGGTGTCGAAGGCGAGCAGCTTGTCTGCATCGGAACCTGCCGGAAGCGCGGAGAGATTGGCGATGCCTCCAAGGTTCTGCAGCACGCGATTGCGCCTGGTGTGCGCGAAGACGGTGTAGTCCAGCATTGGTACCAGAGGCGCGGCATGACCGCCGGCGGCCATGTCGGCGGGGCGGAAGTCACTGATCACCGGGGTCCGGAGACGTTCGGCAATGCAGCTTGCTTCGCCTAGCTGCCAGGTACACTTCAGCGGTTTGCCCAGATAGGGCGATGCATCGCCCTGGTGGTAGATCGTCTGTCCGTGGACGCCGACCAGTGATGCTCTGCGTTTTGAGGCAGTGAGGGTTTGTGCGATGCAGTCGGCATAGACCTCGCCTAATCGCCAGTGCAGCCGCGCCATCTCCGCCGCTGAGATCGATTGGGCATCCATCGCTGCCAATACGGAATTGCGCAGCGGCTTGGGATAGGGGAAGGCCCGGTATTCCAGCAGCTTCAGCTTCGGTACGTGTTTGCCGGGAGAGATGCGGACGACAGCAACATCGACACCATCGGCGGAGGTGCCGGACATCACGCCGGCGACAGTCATCGCAACGGGTTCGCGCACGGGCTGTTTGCTCATGCCTGTCCTTCCAGTTCGCGTTTGAGTTCGTCCAGAAGCTGGAGTGCCTGCATCGGCGTCAGAGAGTTGATATCGGTCTCCTGCAGTCGGTCGACGATCTTCTGCGAGAGCGGTGTAAAGATTGTCATCTGCAAGGCGGGCTGTGGCGGAGCTGGGATCGCTCCGCGAACTGAGGCGTTCTCCGCCTTCTCATGCAGACGTAGTACGTCACGTGCGCGATCGATGACTGTCTGGGGCAGACCGGCGAGCCGGGCGACGTCTATACCATAGCTCTTGTTTGCAGGGCCGCGTTCGACTGCATGGAGAAAGACGATGCCGGTTGATGTTTCCTTGCAGGCGACCCGGAGGTTTTCGAGCTTCGATAGCTGATCGCTCAGCAGTGTGAGCTCGTGGTAGTGCGTGGCGAAGAGCGTGCGGGCGCCGATGCGGTTGTGGAGGTGTTCGACCGTTGCCCATGCAAGCGAGAGGCCATCGTAGGTGGCTGTGCCACGGCCCATCTCGTCCAGCAGCACGAGCGAGCGTTCGGTGGCGGTGTTAAGGATGGCGGCGGTCTCGGTCATCTCGACCATGAAGGTGGAGCGGCCGCGCGAGACGTTGTCGCTGGCGCCGATGCGGGTGTAGACGCGGTCGACCAGGGAGAGCCGCATGCGCTCGGCCGGAACGAAGCAGCCCATCTGCGCCATAATGACCAGCAGCGCTGCCTGTCGCAGGTAGGTGGATTTACCACCCATGTTGGGTCCGGTTATCAGCAAGAGCGAGGGGCCTTCCACGCCGTCCAGATGCATGGAGTTGGGATGGAACCGTCCGCTGGCGGCGAGCTCCAACCGGCGCTCGACCACGGGATGACGGCCGTTCACGACCTCGTAGATGCAGCCTTCGGGTTCGATCTGCGGACGGATGTAGTTGCGCAATGCGGCGAGATGCGCGAAGCCGGCCGTCAGATCCATCTCCGCAACCCGGCGGGCGGTCTCCCTCAGTCGATGGGCAGCGGCCAGCACGGTGGTACGCAGCTCCGCGAAGATACGCTTCTCAATCTCGACCGAGCGTTCGTGCGCGGTAAGGATCTTGGTCTCGTACTCCTTCAGCTCGGGCGTCGTGAAGCGCTCGGCGTTGACCAGCGTCTGCTTGCGCTCGTAGTCGGCGGGAACGGAGCCCAGGTTCGACTTGGTGATCTCGATGTAATAGCCGAAGACGGAGTTATACCGAACCTTCAGCGAGGAGATACCGGTGCGTTCGCGCTCGCGTTCTTCGATGGCCGCAATCGACTGGCGGCCGGACTGCGAAAGTGTGCGTAGCTCGTCGAGCTCGGCATCGCGGCCCGGCTGAATGAAGCCGCCATCGGCGAGCGTGACGGGCGGCTCTTCAGCGATGGTGTTGACGATGGCTGCATAGACATCGGTCAAGGCATCGAAACCCGAGGTCAGCGTCTGCCAGCCTTCCGCTTTGAATGCTGCAGCCTCTGCCAGTACGGTGGGTAAAGCTCCCAGGGTTCGGCCCAGCGCCAACACATCACGCGGCCCGGCGGAGTCCATGGAGACGCGCGCCAGCAGGCGTTCCAGATCGAGAACGTTATCCAAGGCGCGGCGCAACTGCTCACGCAGACGAAGCGAACCAACAGCTTCATCGACAGCATCGAGGCGGCGGTTGATGCAGGCAGCATCCGCCATGGGGCGCAGCAGCGCAGAACGTAGGAGACGTTTGCCCATCGGTGTACAGCATGTATCCAGAGCATGGAAGAGCGTGCTCTCCACTCCTTCCTGCGTCCACAGGGGCTCGACCAGCTCCAGGTTACGCACCGAGACAGCGTCAAGCTCCAGCGAGCCGCCGCGCTGGTAGTACTTCAGGCCATCGAGATGCTGCAACTCCCCCTGCTTGGTGCTGCGCACGTAGTGCACCAGCGCACCCGCGGCGACTGCGGCGGCAGTATGGCCGGCCAGTCCGAAGCCGTCGAGCGAGTGCGTATGGAAGTGGCCCTGCAGGAGAGGCAGAGCGTAGTCGGCGGTGAAGACCCAGTCCTCGACCGGAGTGCGAGTGCGAACTTCGAGTCCGGGAAGCTCGACCTCGTCGTCCGGCAGCAGTCCGGATTTACCCGGATGAAAGCCTTCGGGAAGGACAAGTTCTACCGGGCGTAGGCGGCCAAGCTCATCGAGCGCGAGAGAGAAGGCATCGGCTCCACGGAATTCGGTGGAGCGGAAGTCGCCGGTGGAGAGATCGAGCACCGCAACACCGAAGCTATCTTTGCCGACAGGCGCCAGGCTGGCGAGGAAGTTGTTCTCGTCAGAGCCGAGCGATGGATCCAGGGCGGTGCCTGGCGTGAGCACGCGGACGACCTCGCGGCGGACGATAGTCTTCACCGTCTTCGGGTCTTCCATCTGCTCGCACATGGCAATGCGATAGCCCTTGCGCAGCAGGCGCTGGATGTAGGTTTCGGCGGCGTGGTAGGGGACGCCGCACATCGGAACGGACTTCTGCTTATCGCGGGCGGTGAGTGTGAGCTGCAGCTCGCGCGAGACCTTGATGGCATCGTCGTAGAACAGCTCATAGAAGTCGCCCATGCGGAAGAAGATCAGGCACTCCGGGTGGGCCTGTTGCGCCGCGGTGTACTGGCGCATAAACGGCGTCATGGCTGGCTGTGAAATCTCTGACACGGGACTTCAGAATACTTGTCCGGCCCTGTGTATTTCATGGGCCGGAATCAATGGGTCTCCAACGTAGCCGGCTGTGCGGCGAACTCTCCGTTTACCAGCGCCGCCGAACGGCTGCGCCAGTAGAAGAACAGGGCTGAGGCGATGACGATCAGAGCGGCTGTCAGACCGATCCAGATACCCTCTACTCCCCATCTCTTCCTGAAGCAGAGCGCGATGCCCACCGGCAATCCAAACGCCCAGTAGCCGAAGAGATTGCTCAGCATCGGAACCCGTGTCAGGCCAAGGCCACGCAGCGCTCCGGTGCCGATGGTCTGGACTCCATCGAAGACGGCGAAGGCTGCGGCCAGCCACAACAGGCGCGCGCCTTCTCTGAGGACGGCGATATCGGTCGTATACAGTGCGATCAACGGGCCGGGAAGCGCGACGAAGACCACGGCCACTACAGCCATAAAGCTCACGCCCAGGATCATGGCCAGCCAACCGTCGCTGCGGGCGCGTTCGGGGTCTCCGGCTCCTACCGCGTGGCCAACCGCGACCGAGGCAGCGGCAGAGATACCGAGGGGCACCATGTAAGCCAGCGCTGCGTAGTTCAGCGCAATCTGGTGTGCGGCAAGGGCGATGGCGGAGACCTTACCGGCAAGCACGGTCGAAAAGCCGAAGGCGCCGATCTCCAGGATGATCTGCAGTGCCGCAGGCAGGCCGATTCGGGCGAGATGCCGAATCTGTTGCCAGTGCGGTCCTGCCCAGCGAGCAAAGAGCGGATGGCCGCGCCGGCGCTCATATTTCCAGGCAAAGCCCAGCAACATGACAGCCATCAGCACGCGTGAAAGCACAGTGGAAAGAGCTGAGCCTCGTACTCCCATCGCCGGCATGCCGAAGTGTCCGTAGATCAGCACCCAGTTGCCCGCCCAGTTCACGATATTGGCGGCAACGAAGGTGATGGTCACCATGCGGCTCTGGCCGACAGCCTGCAGGTATCGCCGTGACGCCGCATAGAGCAGCAATGGCAAGGTTCCCCAGACCAGGGTACTGACATAGTGTGAGGTCGGTTCCACCAGGGCAGATGCGACACCGAAGTGGCCCACCATCTGCCCGAGCGCCCACACCAGCAGCATGAGCGGAGGCGTAGCCAGCAGAGCGATATAAACACCCTGCGCCAGCCAGCGGTGGCAGGCGTCATAGTCCTTACGGCCATAGGCCTGCGAGACCATGGTGTCGAGACCGAGGATGAGACCGATGCCGAAGAGGGAAGGCGCATAGTAGAGCGCGTTGCCCAGGGCAACGGCGCCGATACCGATCGGGCCAAGACGGCCCACCATGATGACGTCGACGATGCCCTGCAGCATCCAGCCAAGCTCTGCCAGGACGACAGGCGTCGCCAGCTTCACCATCGACCACAGGTCCTGTTTCCAACTGCGCATCCGGCGATTTTATCGGCTTTGCGCCGGTCGCATCATTGTCCATGTGAACGTGAGGCTCGATCGGGGATCTCACGCGAATTCCGGTGTCTAAGCTGGTGAAAGCAAAAGCCGATGGCCGCGACCTTATATACTGGAAGTTCGCCATGTCTTTGCTCTGGCTCAGGGTCGCGGTTCTGCTGTATGGGGTTGCCAGCCTCGCGGTTTTGCCGGCGGCGCTGTATGAGCGCCCACGCTGGCGCCATATCGCCCTGCCCGCTGCCATCATGGGCGTCTTGTTTCAGTTCGTGGCTCTCTCTGAGACGATGAATGCCGCTCATCATCGCGTGCCTGTTGAGGCACGTGAGGTGCAGGCGCTGATGGCCATGTTGATTGCCGGTGCGTTTCTGCTGGTGTATTGGCGCTATCGTACGCTGCAGCTTGGTGTCTTCGCATTGCCCATCGCGTTCACGCTGGCGCTGGTGGCTGCGTTTGTGCCCGGGCAGCATTTTGCGGACTCCGCACTGGTACGCAGCGGCTGGATCTGGCTGCACGTTGCGCTACTGCTCGCCGCCTATGCCGCGATGATGGTCTCTCTGCTGGCAAGTGTGTTGTATCTCGTCCAGGAGCGCCGCTTGAAGACCAAGGGCCTTGGATCCCTGGCCGGGTGGTTGCCGCCGCTCGAGACCATGGATCAGATTGCGCTGAAGTCGTTGCTCTTCGGTCTGCCCTGCATGACCGGCGGTCTGCTGATCGGGTCGGTGGTCGCGCAGGAGACGGTTGGCCCGGCTTACTTCGCCGATCCGAAGGTCCTGCTCAGCTTCGGCATGTGGGTCGCATACATTCTGATGATCCAGATCCGGCGTAGCTCGGGGTTGCGCGGCCGGCGGGCTGTCTATCTTTCAAGCTTTGTCTTCCTGGTAATGATTGCGGCATGGGCGGCAAACCAGTTCTCGAACGTGCACAGGTTCACCTCATGAAGATCGCGCTCCTGGGAGTGAACCACAATACGGCTCCGATCGAGGTGCGCGAGCGCCTGGCAATCCCGTCCGGCCGTCTTGCTGACGCCACACGGTCGCTGTTGCATCAGCCGGGCGTACACGAGAGCATGATCCTCTCCACCTGCAATCGCGTGGAGCTGGTGACCTGCCACGAGGACAACACCGACCTGCGCCGTTTTCTTGCCGAATATTTCGCCATCTCCAAGCAGGAGATCGAGCCGCACCTCTACGAATATTCGGAGCGTGAGGCCGTACGCCACCTCTTCCGCGTCGCGTCTTCGCTGGACTCTATGGTGGTCGGGGAGCCTCAGATTCTTGGCCAGGTGAAGGAGAGTTATACCGTCGCCCGCGAGGTCGGTGCGGTGCAGTCGACGCTCGAGCCGCTGCTGCAGCGTGCCTTCACGGTTGCACGTAAGGTGCGGCGTGAGACCCAGATCGGTTCTACCTCAGTATCGATTGCTTCCGTTGCGGTCGACCTTGCGCAGAAGATCTTCGGCTCGCTCAAGGGCAAGACGATTCTGTTGGTAGGCGCCGGCAAGATGTCGGAGCTCGCGGCCAGGCATTTGATCGCGCAGGGCGCGGGAACTCTGTACGTTGCAAATCGCACTCGCTCTCGTGCCCAACACCTTGCCGAGGAGTTTCACGGTTCGGTGATGGACTTCGATGCTCTTGCGGCACAGGCGCATCTGGCGGATATCGTCGTGACCTCGACCGGATCGCAGGAGGCCGTCTTCACTGTGAAGATGGGGCGCGACCTGCTTTCTCGCCGCAAGGGACGCCCGATGTTCTTCATCGACATTGCTGTACCTCGTGATGTGGAGCCGGCGATGAACCAGATCGACGGCGCATTCGTCTATGACATCGATGACCTGCAGCAGGTCGCCGCTGCCAACCTGGCTGAGCGCAGCAAAGAAGCGCAGGCGGCTGAACGGATCGTAGCCCGCGAGGTGGATCGCTACGAACAGCGGCTGCAGACTCTGGATGCAGTGCCCACGATCCGGGCTATGCAGGTAACTGCCGAGGCGATCCGGGAGGCGGAGTTGCGCCGTGCGCAGTCCAGACTAGCGGGGCTTACCGCTGAACAGCAGCAGGCTGTGGAGGCATTGACCCGCGGCCTGGTGAACAAGTTTCTCCATGGACCGATGGCCGGAGTGCGCGAAGCGGCACGCGATGGCGATGCCGAGACTCTGGATGCGCTGCGCCGCGCCTTCGTTCCCCAACAGGAAGGAGAGTCCAAGTGAACCTTCGTATCGGCTCCCGTGGATCGGCACTAGCGCTCTGGCAGGCTGAACATGTCGCCGGCCTGCTGCGCGCGCACGGCCACGAGGTCTCCATTGAGATCATCAAGACCACCGGCGATCGGATGCAGGAACCCGGCTTCGTTGCACCCGCAGGTGTCGACGGCAAAGGAATCTTCACGAAGGAGATCGAAGAGGCTCTTGCCGCCGGTAAGGTCGATCTGGCGGTGCACTCGCTCAAGGATTTGCCGACGGAGTTGAACCCGGCCTTCGAACTGGGCGCGATTCCTGAACGTGCAGACTCACGCGATGCTCTGATCTGCCCGGAGTGGCTGCTGATGCATACTCTGCCGATCGGCGCTCGCATCGGCACGACCAGCCCTCGCCGCAAGGCGCAGTTGCTGGCGCATCGCCCCGACTTCCAGTTTGTGCCGATCCGCGGCAACATCGACACCCGTCTGCGCAAGCTGCGGGAAGGGCAGTGCGATGCGTTGATTCTGGCTGCCGCCGGGCTGGATCGCCTGGGGCCGGAGAAGCTGAATATGCCGCCGGACTGGGTTCGCCAGCGCTTCGATCCGGAAGATATCTGTCCGTCGCCAGGGCAGGGGGCTCTAGCCATTGAGATTCGCGCTGGAGATGTTGCGGTGCATGAGACGGTTCGCGTGCTGCATTGTGGGACGACAGCGTGGTGTGTGGATGCCGAGCGTGCTGTGCTTGCAGCGCTAGGGGGAGGCTGTAGCGTGCCCATCGGAGCGCATTGCGCCGGAGAAGGAAAGTTCCGCCGCATGCTGGCCTGCGTCGTTGCTGAGGACGGCGATCGGATGGTGCAAATCTCGCGTACTCCCGAAGAGGAGGACACCCCGCAGAGCTTCGGCGAGTTTGTCGCGGGAGAGCTGGCGCGGCGCGGGGCCAACGAACTTCTTCATCCAACGGTTTAACGGCATACTCGTTTCGTGATGACTCATCGAGTCCTCGTCATCCGCGCTCTCCATCAGAGCTCTGAGCTGGCTGATGCGCTTCGGGCGGCTGGTTTGGAGCCGGTAATTGTTCCTGTGCTCGAGATTGCGCAGCCGGAGAGCTTTGCGGGACTGGATAACGCCATCGCCCGGCTCTCTACCTTCGACTGGTTGCTGTTTACCAGCTCGAATGCCGTTGAGGTCTTTCGCCAGCGTTTCCATAGAGATTTGCCGGAGGGGTTGCGGCTGGCAGTGATCGGAAGTATCACGGCACGGGCAGCGCAGAAAGCCGGTTTCGAGGTCACGCTGCAGCCGGAGAAGGCGACTGGAGAAGGTCTGGCCGAGGTCCTGCTGCCTTATGCCCCTGGGGCACGTATGCTGCTGGTACGTGCCGCCGTGGCGCGTGACGTTCTTCCTGCAACACTTGAAGCGGCGGGGGCGACGGTGGAGATTGCCGAGGCCTATCGAACCGTGATTCCTGCCGCGGCCCCTGGCTCGCTGCAGGTTCTCTTCTCAGGCCCAGCCCGGCCCGCTGCTGTCGCCTTTACCTCATCTTCGTCGGTGCATCATCTGCTGCAGGCGTTGGATGCGGGTGGCTTGCGGCTACCGGGGTCAACGATCCTGGCGACCATCGGTCCTATTACCTCTGCCACGCTACGTGACGCTGGCTACCTGCCGACCGTCGAAGCAAAGGAGGCTAATGTGATCTCGCTTGCAAGGGCTATTGCGTCTGCGCTGGAGCAGCCCGCATGAGCTGGCTGGTATGGGCCTTGCTCTCAGCTGTTTTTGCGGCGGCAACGGCGATCCTCGCCAAAATCGGTGTGGCGAATATCGACTCCAACCTGGCGACCGCGGTACGTACCAGCGTGATCTTTGTCTTTGCCTGGGGTATCGCTCTCAGCCTGGGCAAGCATGGTGAGCTGCGCCATATCAATACCCGATCTTGGATCTTTCTTGCACTGTCGGGGCTTGCGACCGGGCTGTCCTGGTTGTGCTACTTCCGTGCCCTGCAGCTTGGACAGGCATCCCGTGTGGCCCCGATCGACAAGCTGAGTGTGGCGCTGGTAATCGTCTTTGCGTGGATGTTTCTAGGGGAGGCGCTGACACCGTTGAAGGTAGTTGGCGGTCTGCTGATTACCGCGGGTGCAGTCGTATTGGCCTTCGCCTGAAAGTAATTTCTGAAAGTGTGTAATTCACTATTCATTGCATGTATTTGAAAATAAATCGACGAACTGTATTTGTTTTTTGACTATCTCCTTGCCGGGGTGCCCCACCCTCGCAACGCTAGGGTGGGTAAAGTGAGCCACGAAAACCGGGGCCTCGAAATGCGAGTCGTGGGTATCCGTCCGGAATTTGGGGTACTCCCCGCCCACCCTAACTCCGTGAGGGTGGGGCATCCGGACTGGGAAAAGTTTGTAGAAAAACTAGTGCGAGCTCCAGGTCTTGTCATTGGAGTTGCAAAGCTTTTCCAGGGTGCAGTCGGTGCAGCGGGGTTTTCGGGCGATGCAGACCTGACGGCCGTGGTAGATGACCCGGTGCGAATAGTTGATCCACTCGTCCTTCGGAAGGATCTTGATCAGGTCCCGTTCCACCTTTACCGCGTCCGTATGTTTGGTCAGCTCGAGCCGGCGTGAGATGCGGAGTACGTGGGTATCCACTACTACTCCGACGGCGATACCGAACCAGGAGCCGAGAACGACGTTGGCGGTCTTGCGGGCGACGCCGGGGAGTGTGATCAGCTCTTCCAGGGTTTGGGGGACCTTGTTGCCGAATTTTTCAACCACGGCCTTTGCGGCTCCCTGGATGTTCTTCGCTTTGGCGCGGAAGAAGCCGGTAGTGCGGATGATCTCTTCAATGGCCGGCAAAGGCGCTTCGGCCAGGGCCTTGGGGGTTGGGAAGGTGCGGAAGAGCTCCGGTGTGACCATATTGACGCGGACGTCGGTGCACTGGGCGGAGAGGGCTGTGGCGACGACCAGCTCCCATGCGGAGTTGTGGTGCAGCGCGCAGACGGCATTGGGGTACGCCTTGCGCAGGGCATCCAGGATGGCGGTGACTCTCTCCGGGGCGAGCGGATCGTACGAGTTCTTTTTCAGAGTGATCTTCTTTGCGACGGCCTTCTTCAGGGCGGAAGATTTTATGGCAGGAGCAGTGGCTGGCTTGGCGGACTTGGTGGCCATGGTTGTTTCCGAATCATAGCGCGGCGGGTTTTGTACGGGTTTTCCACCGCAGGAGGCGAAAATGTTTTCGCTTTTTCTTTGCTTGCGCTGTCACTTTGCTGCTAGACTCTGATTTCCTGCAACAGCAAGAGGGATGCGGGACCGACTGAGGAGATAAGCAACGTGGCGGATGAGCGCACAAGAGCAGTAGAGCTGGCGATGGCCGGCATTGAGAAGCAGTTCGGCAAGGGATCGATCATGCGCTTGGGCGCGCGTGAAGCCATCGTCCCGATCTCGGTGATTTCGACCGGGTCCATCTCCTTCGATGCGGCCCTCGGGGTGGGCGGCGTGCCTCGTGGCCGCGTGATCGAGATCTACGGTCCGGAATCTTCAGGTAAGACGACCATCACCCTGCAGATCATCGCGGAGGCGCAAAAGGCCGGCGGTCTGGCGGCGTTTGTCGATGCCGAACATGCTCTGGATCCGATTTATGCCCGCAAGCTCGGTGTTGACGTTGATAACCTTCTGGTCAGCCAGCCGGACTATGGTGAGCAAGCCCTCGAGATCACGGAAGCCCTGGTTCGTACCGGCGCCATTGATGTGCTGGTGGTGGACTCGGTGGCAGCGCTGGTGCCCAAGGCTGAACTCGATGGTGAGATGGGTGACTCACACGTCGGTCTGCAGGCTCGTCTGATGTCGCAGGCGCTGCGTAAGCTGACCGGCACTGTGGCCAAGTCGCGCACCTCGCTCATCTTCATCAACCAGATCCGCGAGAAGATTGGCGTCATGTTCGGTAATCCCGAGACCACCACCGGTGGACGTGCTCTGAAGTTCTACTCTTCAGTACGTATCGACATCCGCCGCATCGGTGCGGTGAAGGAAGGCGAGGTTGTTACCGGCTCGCGCACCAAGGCCAAGGTGGTAAAGAACAAGGTGGCGGCTCCGTTCCGCGAGGCTGAGTTCGACATCCTGTACGGCGAAGGTATCTCCCGCGAGGGCGATGTGCTGGATCTGGCAGTCGCCAACAACATTGTGGAGAAGAGCGGCGCCTGGTACAGCTACTCGGGCGAGCGCATCGGTCAGGGACGCGAGAACGTGCGCGGCTTCCTGAAGGAAAACAAGGACACCTTTGAGCGGATCAACAGCGAACTGCGCGCCAAGCTGAAGATCGGCGCTGCACCTGCAGATGTTCCGGCGGTGCCGGAGAACGGCCAGGCGGCGGCCCAGGAAGTCGTCCGCGGACGCAAGTAATCGACCGTGTGTGCAACAACGCCGCCTTCGGGGCGGCGTTGTTGCGTTAACTACTTTTTCCCCCACCGGGTGCCCCCACCCTCACGGAGTCAGGGTGGGTTCGGGGATCTCAGGATTTACAACGAAGAATCTGTGGCTTCTTTACCCACCCTCGCGTTGCGAGCGATCACCCCAGAGAACAAAGATCTCTGGGGACCCCGAGGGCCACCCGGGCGGGGAAGGTATCGAACACGAACCGTCCTATGTCCTCGGGTGATGCAGGATCTGTTCGGCGATCTGCTGGATACGTTCTGTGCTGAGTCCCATCATCTGTTCCTGTGCCAGCGGGTGCGTCTGATCGAGGACAGTCAGGTGGGGGCGTCTTCCCACCGGTTGCGTTGCTACCAGTACCTCAAGGCCGAGCGTCGGGGGATAGTGATGCAGCTCGTTGGCAAGGTAACCGGGGAAGGGCGGCTCGTTCTCTCGTCCAGCAGTCTTCCAGAGCTCGTGGGCGCGGAAGAAGTTCCTGGGGCTTACCTCCACCCAGCAGCCGTAGGCAAAGTAGGGAGCTTCGATCCTGATCTCCAGGGCAGGACCTGAACGCGGGTCCAGAAGCTCAGGCGCGGGTTGGTTCTGCTGATTGAGGATGGGCAGAACGATGCGTCCGCGAAGAAAAAACTGCCGTTCATCGAGGATGCACTGCTCCGCCGAGATCTGGGCTCGGGTGGCTCGTTCCTCGTCGGGAATGGCGATATAGGCATCGGGAGCCTGGATGCTGTAGCTGGTCGGAGCTGGTGGATGAATCTGCCCGCAGACCGAGCAAAGGAAGCCGTTCGCCATACATCTCCAGCATAAGCGTGTATGCTGCATGTGCGATGACGCCCGTACGAGCCATCTATCCCGGCACCTTCGATCCGTTGACCAACGGCCACCTTGACCTGATCGCACGCGGGTCGAAGATTGTGGACCATCTGGTGGTAGCCATTCTGCGTAATGTGAACAAGGGGACGCCGCTATTCACGGTGGAAGAGCGGCTGGAGATGATCCGCGAAGCTGCGGAGGCTTTTCCGAATGTCTCCGTCCAGACATTTGACGGTCTCCTGGTGGATTTTGCCCGGGAGCAGGGAGCAGTGGCGGTCCTGCGTGGCATTCGGGCCATCAGCGACTATGAGTACGAGTTCCAGATGGCCATGATGAACCGGAAGCTCGATCCTGAGCTAGAGACCATCTTTATGCTGCCCCATGAAAAGTACACTTATGTGAGTTCGCGGCTCATCAAGGGCGTGTTTCAACTGGGCGGCGACGTCAGCAGCCTGGTGCCGGGGCTGGTGATGGATCGTCTGCGGGCGAAAGTCTAACGCAGGAGGGGTTTCGCTCCCACTGTGTAATCTGCGACACTGGTACTATGACCACCGCAACAGCAACGCAGAAGAAGGTTCTGACCGACCGCATCAACCGCATCGAAGTTTCAGCGACCATGGCGATTACGGCCGAAGCGCTGAAGATGAAGTCGCAGGGGATTGACCTGGCTGACTTCGGCGCAGGTGAGCCGCATTTCGCGACTCCGCGTCACATCAAAGATGCGGCGATCAAAGCGATTGAGGACAACCACACGCGTTATACGGCTGTTGCCGGTATCCCCGAGGTGCGTAAGGCGATCGTCGAGCGCCACAAGGCTGACTTCGGCACCAACTACGCCGTAGAGGAGTGCGTCTTTTCCGTGGGCGGCAAGCATGCGCTCTTCAATGCCATCCAGGTGCTGGTCGACCATGGCGATGAGGTTGTGCTGCCGGTGCCGTACTGGGTCAGCTTCAAGGACATCATTCAGTATGCGGGCGGCATTCCCGTATATGTCGAGAGCAGCGAGGCGGAGAACTTCCGCATCACCGCAAAGATGATCGAGGCGGTTGTTACGCCGAAGACCAAGGTCATCATCCTGAACACTCCGTCGAATCCGTCGGGTGCGATCATTGCTCCGTCTGACCTGGAGTCGATCATCCGTCTGGCGCATGCCAAGGGCATCTACGTCCTGCTGGATGAGTGCTACGCGTATCTGAACTTTACCGGCGCCTGCATCAGCGGCGGATCGTTTACCGACTGCAAGGAGCACATCCTGGTACTGGGTTCGTTGTCAAAAACCTATGCCATGACCGGCTGGCGTGCGGGCTATGCACTTGGACCGAAGGCCCTGATTGCAGCGATGAGCAAGCTGCAGAGCCAGAGCACATCGAACGTCGCGACGCCCGTGCAGTACGCCTCGATTGCCGCTCTGACGGCGAGCCAGGAGTGCATTGCGGAGATGCGGGCGGACTACATTCGTCTGCGTGACCGTGTGCTGGAAGGCTTCAAGGGAATTCCGGGGCTCACCTGCACTGTGCCCGAGGGGGCGTTCTATGTCTATCCCAATATCAAGGCATTTCTTGGTAAGGGGGGACTGAACTCGGCGGCAGATGTTGCATCTAAGCTGTTAAGCGAAGCTCATGTGGTTACGGTACCCGGTGAGCCGTTCGGTACCACCGAGCATGTACGTCTCTCTTATGCCGTTTCTGAGGACGTCATTGACAAGGGTGTTGCCCGCATGAAGGAATTCTTCGCGAAACTGTCGTAGCCGTAGGCAAAAACTCCAGCGGAGACTGATGGAACAGACATCTTCGAAAGCCCCCAATTTTGTGCCTGTCATCCTGGCAGGCGGCAGTGGCACTCGCTTTTGGCCTCGCAGCCGGAAGGCCACAGCAAAACAGATCCTGGCGCTTGACGGCGAACGGACGATGATTCAGCAGACTGTGGACCGCCTGGCGCTGACCACAGAACGCAAGAACATCTGGGTGATCACAAACTCGGTCCTCGCAGAGAAAATAGGCGCACAGTTACCGGATGTACCGGTGGGGCACATTTTGTGTGAGCCGGCCGCCCGTAATACGGCGCCGGCTTGCGGTCTCGCTGCATTTCTGATGGAGCGTGATGAGCCGGACACGGTCATTGGGATCTTCCCCTCCGATCATGTTGTGAAGGATGCCGGACGTTTTGCAGCTGCGTTGCGTGCCGGCATTGCCGTCGCCGCAGCCGGAGACAACATCGTTGTCATGGGGGTTCCGCCGACCCGGCCGGAGACTGGTTATGGCTATATCGAGCAGGGCGACGTTGCCATGCCGGCGCCGGGCCTGCTGCTGCCTGTGCGCCATGTTCATCGCTTTACGGAGAAGCCGGACAAGCCCACGGCGGTTGAGTTTGTCGCAACCGGGCGCTATTCATGGAACAGCGGCATCTTCCTGTGGACAGCACGCACGCTGGCCAATGCCTTGCGCGAACATGTGCCGCAGGTCGCGGTGAAGCTGGACGAGATTGCGCAGGCCTATGGTACTCCGGAGTTTGAAGAGGTCTTTGCGCGTCTCTATCCGGAGTGCGAGAACATCTCCATCGACTATGCCGTACTGGAGCCTCGATCGGGTAAGGGTGAGCAGAGCTCGGGTATCTATTGCATTCCCGCGGAGTTTGGATGGAACGATCTCGGTTCATGGGCAGCTTTGCATGAGCATCAGCGGTCGATTGCCGCGCCCGGATGCGATCAGCACGGCAACGTTGTCGATGGTCAGGGCGTGATCGCTCTGAATGCCAAAGGCAATTATGTCTATGCCAAGGAGCGCACGGTGGCTCTCGTTGGTGTCAACGACCTTGTCGTGGTTGAGACCGAGGACGCTCTATTGGTTACTACTCGTGAGCACTCCCAGGATGTCGGCAAAGTAGTTAAGGCGCTGCAGGAACTCGGCAGGAAAGAGCTGATCTAGATGAGCGAAGCGAAGACCGTTGTTAAGTTTGGGACGGATGGATGGCGCGGCGTCATTGCCGATGATTTCACTTATGCCAATGTTCGCGTCGCTGTCAGTGCGATTGCGCATTATGTGCTGAAGCACGAAGATCCGGCAGCCGGCGTCTGCATCGGGTATGACACCCGCTTCGGTTCGAAGAGCTTTGCCAAAGTAGCAGCCGACGTATTGGCGTCCGCCGGAATTCCGGTCTTTCTGGCAAACGGCATTACTCCGACGCCTGCGCTCTCTTACGCTGTGCGCGGCCGCAAGGCGGCAGGCGGCGTGATGATTACGTCCAGCCACAATCCGCCGGAGTGGAATGGTGTGAAGTACAAGGCCAGCTATGGCGGCAGCGGTAAGCCCTCCATCATGACTGCGATTGAGAGCTATCTGCTGGCTCCGCTTCCGGCAGCAGAGAAGCCGGCTCCGATTGAAGAGGTCGATTTCAATCCGGAGTACATTGCGGCGATCACGAAGTTTGTTGACCTGGGTGCGATCAAGGCGTCCGGCTATCGTTTTTTGATCGATACGATGTTCGGTGCGGGCCGCGGCGTGATCAAGGGCATCTTTGATAAAGCGGGTATCCCCAATGTCGAGATGCGCAGCGAGATCAATCCAAGCTTCCCGGGTATCAACCCCGAGCCGATTCTTCCGCACATTGCGCTGACGCAGAAGGTGGTCGTCGCAGAGAAGTGCGATGCCGGCCTGGTCACCGACGGAGACGCAGATCGCATCGGCGCCGTTGATGAGCATGGCAATGTGGTGGACGCTCATAAGATCTTCTGCGTTCTGCTGAAGTGGCTGATTGAACGCAAGCAGTGGCCGGGTGAGGTAACGCGCGCCTTTAACACCACCAAGATGATTGACCGCATCTGCGCCAAGCACGGCAGAAAGCTGAATGAGCATGGCATCGGCTTCAAGTACGTCTGCGACCTGATGCTGGAGAAGGAGATCCTGATCGGCGGAGAAGAGTCCGGCGGCATGGGTATCTCCAAGCACCTGCCGGAGCGCGATGGCCTTCTGAACAGCCTGTTGTTGGCCAATATTATGGCCGACGAGAAGAAGACACTGGGTGAGCTTGTGGCCTCGCTGCAGGCTGAGTACGGCGAGCATCAGTATGGCCGCATCGACATGCATATCGATGACAGCCTGAAGCAGAGCGCCATCAACCGCGCCAAGGCTGGCGTGGATGCCTTCGCTGGGATGAAGGTACTGCGGGTGGAGACGATGGACGGCATCAAGTTCTTCCTGGACAATCCGGAGGCCGCGACGAAGCCGAATGCAGCGGAGACCTGGTTGCTGCTGCGCGCCAGCGGAACGGAGCCGTTGCTGCGTGTCTACTGCGAGTCGTGCTCGGTGGAGTCAGTAAACAAGGTTTTGGAGGCTGCGCGGGAGTTCGTGTTGCATGGCTGAGCGCATCACCGTTTTTGCCAAAGGCCTGTTGTTCGACAATGACGGAGTTCTGATCAGTTCCATCGGCAGCGTGAACCGCTGCTGGCGCCAGTGGGCGAAGATGTACGGCGTTCCCGACGCCGAGAACTATAACGTTCCCCACGGTGCGCGCGCCATCGACACGGTGAAGAGTCTCCGCCCCGATATCGATCCGGAAGAGGGCTTGCGGGTGATTGAAGACCTCGAGATGGCCGACACCGACGATATCGAGGTGTTGCCCGGAGTAAGACATCTGTTGACTACACTTCCGCCGGAGCGCTGGGCCATTGTCACTTCCTGCACCAGTCGCCTGCTGGAGGTTCGCCTGGAAGCTGCGGGTCTGCCGTGGCCCGAGAAATTGGTCGCCGGCGACATGGTGACCAATGGTAAGCCCCATCCGGAACCCTATCAGCGTGGAGCCGCGCTTCTGGGCTTTGCTCCCGAGGAATGCATCGTGATTGAGGATGCTCCCGCCGGGGTGGGTGCAGGCAAGGCTGCGGGAGCTAGGGTTCTGGCGGTGTTGGGAACGCATACCGAGGAAGAGCTGTCGCAGGCGGACTGGATTGTGCCCTCGTTGGATGAGGTGCAGTTCACGGCGTCCGAAGATGGACTGAGGTTGACTTTTCCTTCCGTGAAGTAGCGGGATTACCCATACACCGGGTGTATGGGCTGTTTGGATTTAGTGATACCCCAGGAAAACTAGCAACCAGGAACTAGGAACCAGCAACTCGTCTAGACATAGCAGCGGCAGCCGGCGCGGTGCTGCGGCGGCATGGAGCCGTCGAGTGCGGGAATGCAGTGTCCGTGCGGGTCTTGTGTCGGGTTGCCGAGCCGTGAGGCGACACGTTCTTCGAACCGCTCTGAGATGAAGTGTTCCAGGCGCTCGGCTTCGTCGTGAAGCTCCTCGATCGGGTAGCCGAGTACTTCGAAGAGAAAAGTCTCGATCAGCCGGTGGTGGCGCACGATCTCCAGGGCTCTCTTTCGTCCCACGGCGGTGAGTTTCACGCCGCGGTGTCGTTCATAGCGCACCATCGGGCGTGCCTGCCCGGCAAGACGCTGCAGCATGTTGGTTACGGATGCGGGAGCGATTCCCAGGCGATCGGCGATCTGCTTGGAGCCCACCAGATGATCATCTCCGCCACCCAGGGAGAAGATGGCCTTCAGATAGTTATCGATCGACTCGCTACGGCGGCTTGGCGGCTTCTTCTCCACGTTCTGACATTATTTCAGAGGAAGGAAACAGATCGCCGGCCGCATGAGCTGTAGCGGCAGAATTTAGTTAACCGCTGCGGTTTTCCGACCGGTTGCGGTTCTCCGACCGTATGATGGTGCGCATGGACGCGCGCGTCGATGCCTACATTGCAAAGGCACAGCCCTTTGCCCAGCCGATTCTGAACCATATCCGCGAGACCATGCACCGTGCGCTGCCCGACGTGCAGGAGACGATCAAGTGGAGCATGCCGTTCTTTACGACTCCCGGCGGCAAGATCGTTGCCAACATGGCGGCGTTCAAGGCGCATTGCAGCTTCGGTGTCTGGGCTTCCAGCGTTCGTGAGCAGCTGAAGGCGGCGGGCTTCGAGTCGGATGGATCGATGGGAACATTGGGACGGATCACCTCGGTAAAAGACCTTCCCTCCGACAGGATGCTGCTCAAGCTGATCAAAGAGGCGGCCACGGCAGTTGAAGGCGGCGAGAGCCTGATGAAGCGGAAGAAGACCGCGCCGAAGGCTCTGCCGGGGATCCATCCGGAGTTTGCGGCAGCCCTGAAGAAGAACAAGGCCGCGACCAAGGTCTATGAGGCGTTCAGCCCCTCCTGCAAACGCGAATACCTGGAGTGGATCAACGAAGCCAAGCGTGATGCCACCCGCACTACGCGCATCGAACAAGCCGTGACCTGGATTGCTGAAGGCAAGCAGAGAAACTGGAAGTACCAGAACTGCTAAAAGCAGTTGCCAGTTGCTAACGGCAGTTGCCAGTTAACAGTTGCCAGTTGGAAACGCAGGTGGGAGAGCGAAGGACCTGCTTTAATCACCTCGTTTCATATAGGAAACAATATCTTGTTTGGTAAAACCTTCCTTTGGGGTTGAAGCTTTAAAATCAGTCGTTATGCCGAATACGGATTTACCTTCCGAGCAGGCTGCCGAGTTCCGGCGGGTGCTCGCCAGGTGGTACAAGCAGCACGCGCGCGCACTTCCGTGGCGCGAGACCCGCGATCCATATCGCATATGGGTCAGTGAGGTGATGCTGCAGCAGACACGGGTAAACGCCGTTCTGGAACACTATGCGCGTTTCCTGAGAAAGTTTCCCACGATTGTTTCTCTGGCGCTGGCGCCGGAGGCGGACGTGCTGGCGGTGTGGAGCGGCCTGGGCTACTACCGGCGTGCGCGCATGTTGCACAAGGCGGCGCAGTTCATCACCGCGGAACTGGACGGAGTGTTGCCGTCAACCTCGGTTGAGCTGCGCAAGTTGCCCGGCATTGGAGAGTACACCTCGGCGGCCATCGCCAGTATTGCCTTTGGCGAAAGCATTGCTGTGGTGGATGGCAATGTAGAGCGTGTCCTGCTTCGCTTGACTGGCAGGCCAGAGGAGACCACCTCAGAAAGCAAGCGGTTTGTTGCCGAGCAGGCGGCTGTCCTGGTCCCGCAGCGGAGATCGGGAACCAACGCTCCCGGAGACCACAATCAGGCGATGATGGAGCTTGGGGCTACGATCTGCCTCCCCAAAGGTCCGCTGTGTCTGCAATGTCCGGTCTATGATTTCTGCCTTACGAAGGGGGAGCATAAGACCGAGGCGCGCGAGAAGATGCGTAGCCGGCGGGTGGCCTATCTGCTGCATCAGCGCAAGCGCGGTTCCGCCATCGAGGTGATGCTGCATCGTCGTCCCACGGATGCTTCGCTGATGCCGGGAATGTATGAGCTGCCGGAGCTCCCTTTGGAGGGAGCAGGAGAACATACGCCGACGCTGCGCGTCCGGCACTCGATTACGAATACGAACTACTATGTCGAGGTCTTCACGGCTGACAAGACTCTGGTCAGGGAACTGCCATTATCGATCCGCGACTATGAGTGGTGCCGCCTGGGGCAACTCGCTGATCTTCCGTTGACCGGATTGGCGCGCAAGGTACTGCGGCGATTGCACCTGATTGCGTCGCCCGGTGTGCGCATGCCGCAGCCGGAAGCGGTGATGCACCGCAAACGGTGATGCACCAGGAACTGTGATGCGACAATAGAAGGGCATGCCGCTGCAGAAGATATCCATTGTTTTGACGGCCGCTGTTGTCGCGACCATATTACTGGGGTGTCGTCACCTTGCCCCGCCGACTTCGCTGCAGAAGCTGAACGACCAGCAGACCCGCGGGTACTGGGTCTTTCAGACAAGCTGCCGTCAGTGTCACAACGATCGCGAAGACAAACCTCTGCAGGGCCCGGCCCTTATGGGTATTTACCAGAAGAAATATCTGCCCAGCGGGGCGGCGGCGACCGACGAGCGCGTACAGTCCACGGTCCTGCACGGCCGTAACATGATGCCCGCCATGGGCGGAAGCGTAAATGAGAAGGACATGGCCGATCTGCTGGCCTATCTGCATACCTTATGAGTGATGTTCCTCAGAAACCTGCTCCTCGCGTCTCGGGCATGCTGCCCGGCATGGCCATGATTTGTGTGTTCATGCTGGTGGTAGCTCTGTTCGGCGTCTTTGGCGCGATCAACGGAGCGTGGAACCAGCAGGGCAGGTACGTTGTGCTGCCGATCGCCAGCCTGCTGGTCGTCGGCGTCTTTGGCCTGTTGCGGCTGCGCCGCTGGGGATGGGCCATTGTGACCGCCGGCTCATTGCTGCTGTCCCTTGGTTACCTCTTTGGTTTCACGGCCACTCGCGACTTTCGCCTGATCGTGATGGCCGGGTTCGGCATGGTGTTTTTCCTGTACCTGATCCGGGCAGAGGTCCGCGATCGGGTGCACTAGAAGCTGGGGCTACAATAGAGGGTGATGGCTCCTGTTGCCGCGTCAGACCTGATTCAGATTGATCTCTCTCCGCGTAAGCCTGCTCCCAAGCCGGAGTGGCTGAAGGCGCGCGCTCCCATGGGCGAGACCTTTCATGCGCTGAAAAAGCTTACGCGCGAGCTTGGGCTGCATACCGTGTGTGAGAGTGCGCACTGCCCGAATATCGGCGAGTGTTGGAATCATAAGACAGCCACTTTCATGATGTTGGGCAATAGCTGCACCCGCCGCTGTGGATTCTGCGCGGTGCCGAGCGGCAAGCCCGAACCGATCGATCATGATGAGCCGCGCCGCGTCGCGGAGGCTGTGGCGACGCTCGGCCTGAAGCATGCCGTTATCACCAGCGTCAATCGCGACGATGACAACGTCGGCGCTGCCCGGGCTTTTGTTGAGGTCATCCGCCAGATTCGCGGGCTGGCCCCACGGTGCCAGGTTGAGGTGCTGACGCCAGATTTTCAGGGCACCGAAGAGGCTATCCATATGGTGGTCGCTGAAGGGCCTGAGGTGCTGAATCACAACATCGAGACCGTCCCGCGGCTCTATCGTGTCGCCAAATCGGGTGGCCGTTACGAACGCTCCATAGACTATCTGCGGCTGGCGAAGGAACTGAACCCGAATCAGGTGACCAAGACCGGCATCATCGTCGGCATGGGCGAGGAGACGCATGAGCTGCTCGCGGTATTTCGTGACCTGGCGGCGATCAAGGTGGACATCCTGACCATCGGACAATATCTCCGCCCCAGCAAAGACCATATCCCAATGAAGCGCTATTACACCCCGCAGGAGTTCGCGTTTCTGAAGGAAGAGGCGTTGCGTATGGGCTTCCGGCATGTGGAGAGCGGTCCGCTGGTGCGCTCCAGCTACCACGCCCATGAACAGGCACAGTCGACCGGCCTGGTCTAACCTGGCGCAGCCCAAGATCAGATTTCTACTCGTCGGGCGTCTCTCTGCGTGCGTTTCGCTGGCTGATTGGTTTGTTGCCGTCGGCCGGCATGTATTCGGCCAGCATCAGCAAATCCCGGTAGTCTCTCTTGGCGACGTCAACCAAGCGTCGCATCCGTTCCAGGTTGCCCTGGCAGATTTGTAGAACCCCGATCCTGACGCGCTCCACCTCGCCGTGCCACGCTTCGGTCTGGTATTCCAGCAGCATGCTGCGCGCCGACGCGCGAGCGACTTCACCTGAGAACATGGCTCGAATTCTGTTCTCAACCTCCTCTGAGAGAGGGACAGACGTCATATCGATCTCCATCAGGGGGAGGGCACTGCTCCATAGGTCCTGTGTGGTATGGACACAGGGTGTAACAAAAATACTCGGATTCGATTCAAAGCCCCACAAAATCAGGCCAATCCTCTAGAATCAACATTTGCGCATCCGCGCATTGAGGAAGACTGTATGGCATCGGTAATGGCAAATATCCCCGCGCTCAAGGATCTGCACCAGGATCTCAAGCGACGCATGGAGAAGTCGGTGGAGGAATTCCGCACGCATCTTCTTGGCGTTCGCACCGGACGAGCCAGCGTGCACATGCTCGACAACATCCGCGTGGACTACTACGGCAGCGAGATGCCCATCAATCAGCTTGCACAGATCAACACGCCGGAGCCGCAGCTCATCGTGGTGCAGCCGTTCGATCTTGGCGTTGTTGGCTTGATCGAGAAGGCCATCCGTACCGGCGGTCAGGGATTCAACCCGATGCACGACGGCAAGATCATCCGTGTGCCGATTCCGCCGATGACCGAAGACCGCCGTAAAGAGGTAGTCAAGCAGCTCTCCTCCACGGTGGAGGACCACAAGACCGCTATCCGCAACATTCGCCGCGACGGCAACGATCAGATCAAGAAGGCCGCCAAGGATAAAGCCATTTCGGCTGACGATGAAAAGCGTGCGACTGAAGAGGTCCAGCAATTGACCGATGCCGAAATCAAGCGCATCGATGAGCTCTTCAAGGCGAAGGAAAAAGAGATTCTCACCATCTGATCCGGCGCAAGTCTGTCATGGGAGCGGGGACCCGCGAGGTCCCCGCTCGCATTTAACCTTCGCGTTTCAACAGCACAGCTTCGGCGGCCTTCAGGTCGGTCTCAGTGTCGACTCCGATGGTGTCAAAGTGGACGGGCTCCACGTAGAGCGCAAAGCCGTTTTCGAGCAGGCGTAGCTGTTCCAGGCGCTCGGTCTGTTCCAGTGCGGAGGGGCCGAGCTCTGTGAAACGCTCCAGGGTCTGTCGACGATATGCATAGAGCCCGATGTGTTTCCAGTACGGTACGTCGCCGATACGGTCGCGGTGGTAGGGAATGGTGGCGCGCGAGAAGTAGAGCGCACGGCCATCGAGAGCGGTGACCACCTTTACGGCATTCGGGTTGTGGACATTCTCCGGCGTGCACAACGTCTTGATGGTGGTGACGTCGACGTCGGGCTTGCGGAAGGGCGCCAGAAGAGCATCGATGTGCTCCGGCTTGAGCAGGGGCTCATCGCCCTGGATATTGACATAGATATCGGCCGAGTGATGCCGGGCCACCTCGCGAACGCGGTCAGTGCCGCTGGGCAGGTCGGAGGCGGTCATAGCGACGGGCCATCCGTTCTCGCGGCACAAGTCCGCGACCTCTTCGGCATCGGTGGCGACGATCAGGTCGTCGAGCCCGGGGCAGGCCTTCGCGGCCTCATAGACCCACGCCAGCATAGGCCTGCCGGCGATAGGGAGCAGAACTTTTCGTGGGAGTCGCGTGGATGCAAGGCGTGCAGGAATGACACCAAGGACGTGTGGTTTTGTAGACATCGGGATGCAGGTTTCCGTTCGCGGCGTTTTGCCGTAAAATGAAGTTTAGCTGGTTGCGCCACCTTGGTGCGTCAGTTCCTTCCAAGCGCCGGCGGTGTAGCTCAGATGGTTAGAGCGACGGACTCATAACCCGTAGGTCGACAGTTCGATTCTGTCCACCGCCACCAATCACTAAATTTACGCGTAGGGTCCAAGGATCAGGGGGATCCACGTCTGCATATCCCTGAAGCACTGGGTGCCCCATATCTCGGCGCAGCCGAGATGTGGGTTTTGCGGAATGCCTGGATTTTCGTGACGCTCATCCCACATCTGGCGATGAAGCCGCCAGATATGGGGCACCCAGTCTGTTGGCGTAGCTCGAATGCCCATGTCCCTAAGGGGAGATGGGGTACCCAGGGTATGGGTATCCCGGACTTGTCGACATGCTTACTTGCAACGCGTATGGATGCGCAACACGTATGCGATATCGCCTAGTCCTTCTGCGGACGGCATGGTGACGTGCAATCCATCTGGCCGCTGCTGAAAGGTCAGTTTTGATTGGCCACCTAGCAGATCGACAGCACACACCGTGCCAGGAAGGTATGGATTTCCTGCGAAGAGTGTGTGGATGACGGTTTCGGATTGCCATCCCAGAAGAGTGGCATAGAGCAATGGCTCGCTGCGGCCATGCGAGACGGTGAAGCGGATGTCCTGAGCCGTGTAGTTCTGGATATCGTTGTTCTTCTCGGTTGCGTTCTTTGGCGCTTTGGTTGGGCCTTCGCCAAAGACGGTAAAGGGGCGTGTTCCGTAGATACTCTCGCCGTTTACTCGCAGCCAGTCGCCTATCTGCGACAGAACCGTTCTGGCTTCTTCGGGAATGGTGCCATCGGCCTTCGGTCCAACGTTCAGCAGCAGGTTGCCGTTCTTGGAGACGGTATCAACGAGTTGATGCACGAGTGATTTCGCCGTGCGGTACTCATCATGTTCTGCATATCCCCAGGAGTGAATGGAGACCGAGGTATCTGTCTGCCAGGGCAGCAGGCGAAGGGTGTCGAGCTTGCCACGTTCGATGTCCAGGGTGGCAACGTTGGCGGGCATCGACTCCTGTTTGTAGGTAAGCACCGGCTGTTCGTGCCGCTCGGCGCCGCGGTCATAGTAGTAAGCGGCGAATTGCTGCAGTGCGGGTTTGAAAGCAGGTTGGCCAATCCACCAATCGAAGTACATGAAGTCCGGGTGGTACTTATCGACGATCTCGGTTGATTTTGCCAGCCATTCGTTCAGGAACTCCTGGCTGGGAGGCGCCCAGCGTTCAAGATGATCGGGATCAGGCTCTTTGCGATCGTCTACGGCGCCGTCTGCCGCGGGAAGGTTCCTTGGGGATGCGGGGCCGTACAGTAGCGATGTGGGTGGCAGTCCGTTCGACGCAGTGGAGCTCATGGCCCGCACGTCGGAGTCGAAGGTGCGGCCAAGGCCATACCACCACCAGTGTTCGGCGGTGTGCGAGGAGACACCAAACTTCAGCCCGTGTGATCGCGTCGCGGCGGAAAGCTCGCCGACGATGTCGCGATGCGGCCCCATGGCTTTGGCATTCCACGGTGTTACATCGGAGGCATACATGGCGAAGCCATCGCAGTGTTCGCCTACGGGAACGATATAGCGCGCTCCAGCTTTCTGGAAAAGGTCAACCCAGGCATTGGCATCGAAGTGCTCCGCACGAAACATCGGGATGAAGTCCTTGTAGCCGAACTTGCTTTGCGGTCCGTAGGTGGCGATGTGATGTTCGTAGGCCTTGTTGCCCGGGACGTACATATTCCGCGAGTACCATTCGTTGGCGAAGGCAGGAACGGAGTAGACGCCCCAGTGAATGAAGATGCCGAACTTCGCATCCTGAAACCATGTCGGTGTGCGATAGGCCGCCAGCGAGTCCCAGTTGGCTGCGAATGGCTTGGCCGCTGCCGTGTAACGCTGCACCCTGCTGACCTGTGCCGCGACTGTCTTGTCGTGGATTGCCTGTGTCTGGGCCACTGCAGAGGCGGCGATGAATGGCAAGGCCGCTAAACCCGTAATGGCCGTGTTCTTCAAAAGAGTGAATCTCACCATGGTTTGGACCGTGCGACGGCGACGCCGCGAACCTCATTTGGATATTTGCCCGAGACGGCGCAGTAAAAGTGGTAAAGCGCACCTTCGTGATAGATCAGCGATGGCTTATGGGCGAACGTCTCGTCGATGGAACCCGGCGCACCGGTATCGATCAGCACCTCCGGCGCCTTCTGGAAATGAAAGGGATCGAGGCCCAATGCGAGCAGCTCACGGGCGCGACCCGGGCGTTCGTAGTTGAAACCGAAGTAGTACATCGCATAGCTCGAACCCCACTTCATGACGTACGGGTTTGAGGCAAAGCGGCTGTCACGCGCGTCGGCAGAAGGAGCGCTCGCGGCAATTGGGCTGCCTTTAGGATAAGTTCCCGCCCCACGGGGGCCATTCTCCAAAAGAGGGTTGAGCGGCGATCGTGTCCAGTGCACCAGATCGGTACTGGTAGCGACTCCACTCTGCTCATGCCAACCTCCGCCCTCATCCTTCGGAAGGGTTTCTGTCTTCGCGTTGTAGTAGAGAAAATAAGTCCGCTTCCCCTCGTACTCGTCGACGAAGACGTCCGGACGGTACAGGCCGCCACGTTCCCACGCCGCTCCTTCTTCAGGGCGGAGGATCGGTTCCGTGAGTGTCCAATGTCGAAGATCGCGAGAGCGCGCCAGGCCGATGACGGCGGGACCGGACTCGTAACCGGCAGCAGGATAGGCATGCCAGGCCGCGAGATACTGACCATCGACCTTAATTGCGTCGCCGCGTCCATGAAGGTTCTTATCGCGCAGAATCGTGCTGATCGCCAGGTTGAACCGTGTGTACTTCGAATTTGGATCGCGTGGGCCGACGTTTCCTTCGCGTTTCCATGTCACGAGATCATTGCTGCTGGCGAGGCCGGTCTGATATCCGATTCCGTCGAAGCCGATGTACAGCATGTAGAAGGCGCCGCCGGCGCGAAAGACGATTGGGTCATCTACTCCGCGTGAGTCGAAGACCTCGCTTCCGGCGGGAGCATTACTCGGAATGGACGGATTGGCTGGAGCGAGAATGAGCTTTGGATATTTGTACGGTGTCCGAAACGGAGCGGCCGGATCATCCTGTGCCATTGCCGCCGGCGAAAGTGCGGCGGCGGTTACCATGGCGAGAAACTCGCGGCGGTTAGTGCGAATCATTGTGTCTCCACAGTTCACAGTAGAAGTACACGTGGGTTGCGCCGAGTGGCAAGTGCAACGGTGATCTCTCTCAAAGCTTTGGTTCTTTGCCTGTCCCTGGGCATGGGAGTTCCGCAAGATGGAATTCCGGAGTGAATCATAGCGGAATGATTGCGGGATTTCTGCACTGCACGCTTTACATCCGATGAAGGGCAAGATAGAACCAGACCTACCTTCTGCAAGGAGTCCTTCTCGTGCCCCAGACACTCGCTCTGATTCATACCAGCCCTACGCTAACGCCTATCTTTGGCGCGCTGTGCTCGCAGCATCTGAGCGGGGTCAATGTCTTTCATATGGTGGATGAGAGCCTGATCAAAGACACCATCCGCCATGGTGCGCTGCGACGGGTGACGATCCGGCGTCTATTGGCCACGCTGCAGTCGGCGCAGGACGCAGGCGCGGATGCTGTGATGGTGACCTGTTCTTCTATTGGGGCAGGTGTTCGTATTGGGCGGCAGGTGATGGATATTCCCGTGATCCGCGTGGATGATGCCATGGCCGAAGAGGCTGTGCGGCGTGGAAGCCGCATCGGTGTCATGGCGACCCTGCGCACCACGTTGGAGCCGACGCTGGCGCTACTACACGACAAGGCTGATGCGGCAGGAAAGAAAGTAGAGTTGGTCTCATCGCTCTGCGATGGAGCGTTCGAAGCCGTGCTCGCCGGCGATACCGCGACTCATGATCGTATTCTGTCGAAGGCATTGCTGGAGGAGATGAAGAACGTGGATGTTGTTGTGTTGGCGCAGGCCAGCATGGCGCGAGTTGTGCAGGCCATGGGACCGGGCGCTTTGCCCATACCCGTATTGAGCTCGCCTGAGCTTGCCGTGTTGCGCGCTCGGGATGTGCTGCACGCTTGCGACGTGTTGCTGGGCAAGCCTGTGGAGGTTGCTGTTTGAAGAAGCGCCACATGGTGCTGATGCTGTTGTGTGCCCTCAGCATCATTACGTTTCTGGACCGGCTGGCTTTGCCGGTTGCCGAGAGCGGCATCCGCAACGATCTTCATCTCTCGGAAGAGCAGTGGGGATGGGTGCTCGGAGCCTACATCCTGGCAAACGCCATCTTCGAGATTCCATCCGGAGCCATGGGAGACCGGCACGGCCGACGCAAAGAGCTCGCACGCATCGTCACCTGGTGGAGCTTCTTCACAGCGATGACGGGATGGTGCCGCAGTTTTCTGCAGATCGCGGCGTCACGCTTCCTCTTCGGCATGGGAGCCGCAGGAGCCTATCCGAACGCGGCCGGTGTCATCAGCCGCTGGTTCCCTAAAAAGGAACATGCGCGTGCGCAGGGTTTCGTGTGGGGCGCCAGCAGGCTTGGCGGAGCGCTGGCGCCGCTGCTGCTTGTGCCGTTAGCGCGATCTGTGGGCTGGCGTGGAATCTTCTGGTGCATGGGCGCGATCGGATTTGTTTGGGTTGCCCTATGGCTGTTTCTGTTTCGCGAAAGCCCAGAGACTATGCCCGGCATTGACATGGAGGAGCTGATTGAAATCGGTTCCCCAACAGTCACCTCGGCCGGCTATCAAGATTCAGAGCTGCAGGAGAAGGTTCCGTGGTCGCGGCTCTTCCGTCTACCGGATCTATGGCTGCTATCAGTGGCTTACTTCTGCTATGCGTGGGGGAGCTGGTTCTTCTTTGGATGGTTTACGACCTGGCTGGTGCGCAGTGCCCACTTCACTGTGGCAGAGATGGGCATCTGGGCATCGCTGCCATTCCTGATGGGACTGGCAGGCAATCTCACAGGTGGAGTGCTGTCGGAGTGGCTGGTCATACGCTTTGGCCGGCGCAGATCCTATCGCTGGGTGACGGCAATCTGCCTTAGTGTTGCGGCTTGCTTGTTGTATGGCATGACCGCGGTCCAGACACACACAGGCATCATCGTGTTGGCGACAGCGGGCTTCGGTGTGATGGACCTGATGCTGCCGTCGGCCTGGGCCATGGCGATGGGGCTTGGCGGCAACTTTGGCGGCACCGCCTCCGGCGTGATGAATACCGCGGGAAACCTCGGTGGCTGGGTATGCACCATCGTTTTCGGCTACGTCGTGAAGTTTGCCGGGAACTACGATCTTCCAGTGCGGATGATTGCCGCCATGATCCTGCTGGCTGCGGTGATCTTTGCACGTGTGGACTGCACACGCGGTCTGGATGTGGCTGAAGACCTGGCATAAAACCTGACATAAATGGAGTTCCGCATCCCGGAATCGTGTTCTGAATGTCAGCACATGCGGCAAATCATCTTCACCGTGTTTTATCCTTCCGTTGCGTAGCAGGAAACGAGAGAGACCGTGAGCTTTAGAGCATTTTCCCTGTTGCTGGGTAGCCCGAAAGAGGAGTGCAGCGGCGTTTTCATTGCGGAAAACGCCCACAGATGCGGATGCCCTACTCCACACCTACAGGGAAAAAGCTTTACCCGTCGAGAATTTCTGAAGACCTCCGCGATGACCGTTGCCGCAACGGCGATCGGAGCTGAAGCTGCGGTGGATCAGAGCGCCGATCGTGCTCCGCTGCGCCAATTGCAGTACGGCGAAGTACAGTTGACGGGCGGTCCCTTTGCCGAGCAATACTTTGCGCTCAAGGCACATTACCTTTCCCTCTCGAACGACCGGCTGCTGAAGGTCTATCGGCAGCGTGCAGGTCTGCCTGCGCCCGGTGACGATATGGGCGGCTGGTATGACCGCGATGGCTTCGTTCCTGGCCACAGTCTTGGGCAGTACATCTCCGGTATGGCCCGTATGGGGGCAGCTACAGGAGATGAGGTTTGCCACGCCAAAGCTCATGATCTCGTAGAAGGCTTTGCAGCGACGCTTGGACCGCAGAATGTCAGTATCCTTCGGCCGGAGACAAATCTCTGGACTTGCTACACGCTCGACAAGCACTTGATCGGCCTGCTGGATGCGGGAACGCTGTCCAGGGTTCCCGGTACGAACGACCTCTTGAATCGTGTCTTCGATGGAGCGAAGCCTCTTCTGCCGGCACAGGGACGCGATCGTATCGGTAAGAAAGACCCTCCGTATGACGAGACATACATCATGCCGGAGAATCTTTTCGCTGCGGCCGAGGCCACGGGGAACCCGGCGTTCCGCGAGTATGCGGTGCGATATCTGCTAGACCGCGAGTTCTTCGATCGGCTTGCCCGTACGGAAGATCCTTTCCCCGGCCAGCATGCGTACTCGCACGCGATTGCGCTCTCTTCCGGAGGCAGCGCATATCTCGCGCTTGGAGATACAAAGTACCGCGATGCCATGCGCCATGCCTTTCTGCTGCTGACCATGACGCAGCAGTTCTCCAGCGGCGGCTGGGGACCAAACGAGACCTTCATTACTCCCCATCGTGGCGAGCTGTATGCATCGCTCAGCAGCACGGTCGATCACTTTGAGACTCCCTGTGGCGCTTATGCTGCAACCAAGCTTGCGCGGTATCTGCTGCGTACCGGAGTTCCGCAGGACACGGCCTATGCCGACAACCTGGAGCGCGTTCTCTTCAACACAATACTCGGAGTGAAGCGGCCAGATTCAGAGGGCCGCTATCCGTATTACTCCACCTACGGGCCCTACGCGGAGAAGGTCTATTACAAGCAGAAGTAGCCCTGCTGTTCCGGCACGCTGGTGCAGACGGTAGCGGATTACCCGCTCAATCTCTACTTCGGTGCGGACGATGGCTTGTATGTCACGCTCTATGCGCCATCTCGCGTACAGACCCAGGTGAAGGATCTTGCTGTCGTTCTGACCCAGGAGACGCAGTATCCCATCGACGATCACGTAATGCTGACTGTGTACCCTGCCAGGGAAGCGACCTTTGCGTTGCACCTTCGTATTCCCGGCTGGCTGCAGCGGCCTGCCACCATCCGTGTGAACGGAAAGGTGGAAACGGCCAGTGCTTCCGCTGGAACGTTCTATGCGCTGCGCCGCCGCTGGAAGGCGGGGGATCGCGTGGAGCTGATGCTTCCCCAGGACTTCCGCACCGAAAGCATCGATGACCGGAACCCGGATGTGGTCGCCCTGATGCGCGGCCCGGTGCAGTATGTTGCGCTGAATATCCCCGCCGCCGAGGCACACGCGAAGCTACCGCTGCCATCCAATCTGAAGGCCGCGGGCCCACAGGCTTATACCGAACGGTATGCGGGGCGGGATGCTGTCTTTGTTCCGCTTTACCGCGTCGAGAATGAGCGCTACACGAGCTATTTTTATCGCGGCTGAGGAGGGGTCCGAATGAGCACTCATCCGCGTATCTGTGCACGCTACTTCATCGAAACAGCCTTTCCGTTGGAGCAGGCAGCGGAGACCATGGCCGGTGAGCAGTCCACGGGAACGTTTCTTCGTGTTCCTGGAGAGACGGAGGCCTTGCGTGAGCGCTTTGCCGCGCAGGTCGAACTCATCGTCGAGAGAGAGGCGGTCGCTGTTCCCTCGTTGCCAGGCGCCGGAACACCAAAGAACTGGGATGGGGTTCGGCGTACGGCAGAAGTCACGCTCTCATGGCCGCTTGAGAATATCGGCCCTTCACTGCCGAATCTTCTCGCAACTGTTGCCGGCAATCTTTCGGAATTGAAGACGTTTTCCGGTTTGAAACTTCTGGATCTGGAACTGCCGGCCGAATTTCTTTCGCGGTACCAGGGGCCACAGTTTGGCGTCCAAGGCACGCGGTCGCTGACAGGCGTGTACGGGCGACCGCTGATCGGCACGATCATCAAGCCCAGCATCGGCATGGATCCGGAGACTACGGCTGCGCAAGTACGCGTGCTGGCCGAAGCGGGCATCGACTTCATCAAGGATGATGAGCTGCAGACCGATGGAGTGCACTGTCCGTTTGAAGAGCGCGTCTCGGCAGTGATGCGTGTCTTGCGGGAGTTTGCGGAGCGGACAGGGAAGCAGGTGATGTACGCGCCGAATCTGACCGGGGAGATCGATGAGATGCTGCGGCGTCATGACCACGTTGTCGCCGAAGGCGGACTATCTGTCATGGTGAGCATGAACTCTATCGGTCTGCCGGCGATGAAGGTTCTTCGCGCACATGCACAGGTTCCGATCCACGGCCATCGCAATGGCTGGGGAATGCTTGGCCGATCGCCTGTCCTGGGGATGAGCTTCGTTGCCTTCAGCAAGCTGTGGCGGCTTGCCGGCATCGATCACACGCATGTGAATGGATTGCGCAATAAATTCTGCGAGAGCGATGAGTCGGTCATTGCGTCCGCCCGAGCCTGCCTTACGCCGATGTTTCCGGCGCCTTCGCCCGGCTGCGAGATCATGCCTGTCTTCTCATCGGGACAAAGTGCGCGTCAGGCGCCCGATACCTATAAGGCCCTTGGATGCACAGATCTGATCTATGCCTGTGGCGGAGGAATCATGGGACATCCCGGAGGTCCGGCTGCAGGTGTGCGCAGTCTGCAGCAGGCCTGGCAGGCTGCTGTTGAAGGCGTCTCTCTGGCTGCGTTCGCAACCCGCCATCACGAGCTGGCACAGGCCCTTGAGCTCTTCGGAGCCTGAGTCGCATGCGAGACCTGCTTTATACCTATTACGGCGACGACTTTACTGGTTCCACTGATGTGCTGGAGCAGCTTGCCCGCGGTGGCATTCCTGCCGCGTTGTTTTTCGCTCCACCGACGGTTGAAGACCTGGCATTGGTTCCGGAGCTCCGCGCCTATGGAATCGCCGGAGAGAGCCGTTCCCAGTCACCGGAGTGGATGAAGCAAAACCTTCCCGCAGTCTTCCGTTCGTCGCGGGCAGCGGGCGCTCCCATCACGCACTACAAGGTTTGCTCCACCTTCGACTCGTCACCGTCGATCGGGAGTATCGGCTGCGCGATGGAGATCGGCCGAGAGAGCTTTGACGGACACACGGTGCCCATCGTTGTGGGTGCTCCTCATCTTCGGCGATATGTGTGGCGAGGACGCTTGTACGCTGCCGGCCCTGATGGCAGGGTGTTGCGTATCGATCGGCACGCGATGAGCCGTCATCCTGTGACGCCGATGCGGGAAGCGGATCTGCGCAAACATCTCTGTGCACAGACGACACTCCGGATAGACCATGTGGACTACCGGAACATTCGCAGAGGAGATGGATTCGGCGCCTTTGCGAAAGCCACGACCGCAGGTGCGGATGCCGTGCTCTTTGATACAGTGCATGCACCCGAACTGAGGACGATAGGCAAGCTTCTCTGGCGGGCCGCCGGACAACAGCAGATGTTTGCGGTTGGAAGCTCAGGGTTGACCGCAGCTTTGGTAGAGGCGTGGCGCGATGTCGGCTTGAATTTTGTTTCTAGATCAGACGTGTCATTGCCCCCGAAGGTGCGAGGACCTCTCCTGGCTCTGAGCGGCTCCTGCTCTGTTGCTACAGAACGGCAACTTCGTTGGGCACTAGCGCATGGTTTCGCAGGCATCGCCCTCGATCCAGAGGAACTCCTTGGAGATGCAAGCCGTCAGCAGGCCGTGGTTGCTCAGGCTATTCAGTCCATAGGGCAGGGAAGGGATACCGTGCTTTACAGTGCGATGGGGCCGGTCAGCGGGCCGGCATCGGGGTCAACCCTGGGCGAACTCCTCGGCGTCATGATGCGTCAGATTGTGCAGGCTACTCACATCTCGCGTGTTCTGCTTTGCGGTGGCGATACCAGCTCGCACGCGGTTCGGCAGCTTGGACTCAGGGCACTTACCTGGCAGGCCAATCTTCATACCGGCGTTCCTCTTTGCCGCACGCATGGTGCACTCGATATCGAACTTGCACTCAAGGGTGGACAGATGGGCGATGAGGATTTTTTCCAGGTCGTGCGTGACGCATAGGCGAGTGTCGACTTAGTCTTTGCTACGCTAATGGCCCCGGCCCTGAAAGATTTCGGTAGAGAAGCAGGGCGGATTCAAGCGCCAAGTGCAACGTTTGTGAACTTAGCAGGATTTTGCCAGAACTGCACGAAGTCGAAGGCGCCTTCTGGGAGGAAGAGCTCTGCCGGAGCCTTTTTCTTCAG
>NZ_JAGTAS010000054.1 GCF_025685425.1 Terriglobus albidus | reverse complement strand
TGGGCGTTTTCCGCAATGAAAACGCCGCTACACTCCTCTCCCGGGATACCCAGCAACAGGGAAAATGCGATTAGAGCATTTCCCTGTAGGTGTAGCGTAGGGCTTCCGCATCTATGGGCGTTTTCCGCAATGAAAACGCCGCTACACTCCTCTCCCGGGATACCCAGCAACAGGGAAAATGCGATTAGAGCATTTCCCTGTAGGTGTAGCGTAGGGCTTCCGCATCTATGGGCGTTTTCCGCAATGAAAACGCCGCTACACTCCTCTCCCGGGATACCCAGCAACAGGGAAAATGCGATTAGAGCATTTCCCTGTAGGTGTAGCGTAGGGCTTCCGCATCTATGGGCGTTTTCCGTAATGAAAACGCCGCTACACTCCTCTTCCGGGATACCGAGCAACAGGGAAAATGCTCTGGTATCTCGCCTGGTTCCAATCTGCATGATTTTCCTGTAAACTGAGGCTTCGACTCTTCGAAGGAAAAGTGTGTCATGTCAATCAACCCCATCATGCAGAAACTTGCCGCTAAGCTTCAGCGGACCGATCTCCCGAAGTTCGGCCCCGGAGACACTGTGCGCGTGCAGGTTAAGATCAAAGAAGGCGACAAAGAGCGTCTCCAGGCGTTTGAAGGCATTGTGATCGCCACCAAGCAGGGCCCGCAGGGCAGCTTCACGGTCCGTAAGATGAGCTTCGGCCAGGGTGTTGAGCGCATCTTCCCGTACAACTCCAAGGTTGTCGACAAGGTCGAAAAGGTTCGTTCCTACCAGGTTCGCCGCGCCAAGCTGTTCTATCTGCGCGGTCTGCGTGGCAAGGCTGCCCGTCTGAAGGAAGTCGAACGCGCTTAAGCGTCTCCGGCGTCAATTTCTCTGACGCAAAAAGCCGGCCTCGCGGCCGGCTTTTTCGTGCTTCTGTAATTTGCTCCTATTTTCCAGGTCCCCCAGGCTTGTTTCCTGCGGGTGGGTTGGTTCCAGGAATGGCCGGCTTAGGCACGGCTAGCGTGGGCTTGACCTCTTTCGGCAGGTCCGGAGCATTGGTGGAGACTGCTTTCGCTCCAGGCCAGGCATAGGGCGGACGGCGGAGCGTGCCGTATCCCATGACCGGGAAGCGCGAGTTCATGGTGTACTCCCGGTCGACACGCACATATGCTGAAGCGGGATGTTTCTGATGCAGCAGCGGCTTTTCGCTGGCGAGCTGAAGCGTGTGCTCGCTGACGGAGACCGTGAGCGTTTTGCCGTCAAAGGCGTTCTTCTGCTCGATGGCGCCGTCGAATGGCGCTCCGGAGATAACGGTATTGCCTATGCCTGGGGCGTAGATGTAAAGATACTTCAGGTCGGCAATGTCGTAATTCAGCCGCGCCTTGCCGGTCCACCCGTCCACGGTAAGCGTGCCCTGTTCGATGGTGACCGGCACCTTCTTCGGCTCTTTCTGTTTGATTGGCTTAAGCTTCTTCCCGTGCTCGTCGTAGCCGAGGTTGTCTTTGGTTTGCAGAAGCAGCTTGCCGTGTTCGTCCAGTCTGGGCTCGCCGTATTTGTCGCGCAGGGGCTTCGGCGGCGGGTTGAACATCGGCCTGGCATCGGGGTCGAGGATCTGCTTGCCGGCCTCGTCGAGCATCGGTGTGCCCTGCTTAGGAAGCGCATCGATCTGGCTCTGGATTTCAGCCTTGCGTTTGGCGTCTTCTTCCGGATGGAGCACCGGCTTGGCTTTTTTGCCGAAGATACCGCGCAGCGTGCCTACACTCTGTTCCTTCTGCGGCGCGGCCGGGGGCGGGGCCTGGCCTGCAGGTTGGGCGGCATCTTGAGCGATGGCCAGAGTAGAGGCCCACACAATGAGGGAGAAGATCCGTGTCATAGACATAGGAATGCGTACCTACCCATGCCTGGCCGAGACCGAGTCATGGGTTTACCTAACCTTTCCGGAGAGGGACCCTTCGCAGGAAAGCATAACCTACTGCAATTCGACTTCATAAAGAAAATCCAGACGATACACTTAGAAGCAGCGCCATGCGTTTCTCCCGTCCCAAAGCCGTCTCCGCCCGTACGGGGAAGGAGCTGGCTGCCTCAACAGCCAAACAGATGATGCTTCGTCAGCTCGTGTGCTCCGACGCTCCGGAACAGGCGCTACGTTACCACGGCTACCGAATGATCGCGGGCGTGGACGAGGTTGGCAGGGGAGCGTTGTACGGCCCCGTAGTTGCCGCCGCCGTCATACTGCCGGAAGCCTGCGCGGAGCTGGCCGAGGCAGGTCTGAAGGACTCCAAGCAAATGGAGCGCGAAGATCGCGAGCGCCTGGATCTGCAGGTGCGCGCCATGGCCCTGGCCGTCTGTGTCGCCGAGGTCGATGCCGAGACCATCGATCGCATCAACATCTATCAGGCATCGCGGCTGGCAATGTTGAATGCTGTTGCAGGACTCTCCCTAACGCCGGATCATCTGCTGATCGATGCCATGCGCATCGACCATCCTTGCCCACAGACAAAGCTGATCTATGGCGATTCATTGTCGCTCTCGATTGCAGCGGCATCCGTGGTTGCAAAGGTTCACCGCGATGCTCTGATGCGCGCTGCCGATGAGACTCATCCAGGGTATGGGCTGGCGTCGCACAAGGGATACGCGACCCCGGCTCACAGAAGAGCTTTGAAGGAACTTGGGCCAACGCCGCTGCACCGGCGGAGCTTTGCGCCGGTGGCTGGCGTCGATCCGGATGCGGCGCTGGAAGCAGCGTTGGAGATGGACGATCTACCCTTTGACGAAGAGGTGCTCAGCGAGAGCGCCGCTGGAGAAAACGCAGCATGGGATTGAGGATGATGGTCGTCGTCGCACATCCTGACGACGAGTGCTTTGCCTTTGGAGGAGCAATTGCTCTGGCAACACGGGGTGGCGTCGAGGTGAACTGTATCTGTCTGACCGATGGACAGGCAGCGAGCAACCGCGGAGACTCCAGAGACGGCAAGGAGCTCGGCCGCATCCGCCGCGAAGAGTTCGTAGCCAGCTGCGAGGTGCTGGGCATCCAGCATCATGAACTGCTGGATTACCAGGATGCCGAACTGGTGCATGCGAACGTGCATGAGGCCGCCAAAAAGCTGGTGCAGCGTATGCGTACCTTCCGTCCTCATATCGTCGTGACCTTCGGTCTGGATGGCGGATTGAATGTCCATCCCGATCACACCATGGTTTCGGCGATTACTTCGGCGGCCTATCACTGGGCAGGGCGCGCAAAGCGCTATCCCGAACTTGATCTCGAGCCGCATCTCGCACAGCGGCTGTATCACATCACCACCAACTTCACCCTTGGAGAGCGCGAGCCCCTGATGCCGGCACCCTGGACCTGCGTGCTGGATACGGCGGAGGTATTGCCGGTGCGCATTCAGGCCTTCGAGAAACACACCTCGCAGTTGCCGGTGCTGGAAAGCGTGCGTCCGTATCTCGACAAGTTCGGACGGCAGGAGTTCTACACACTGATCTCCGCCGCCACGCCGCAACCGGCCGCAGTGACACATGACATGTTCGACGGCATCCGCGAATAGCCCTTAGGGGATATCGATAAATTGGGTTGAGCCACTACTCTCATTGCCCTATTCTTCGCGGCTTTATTGCGAAGGGTGGGTTTGGGCTATTAAGCAACGGTAGAGAAGCAGATTTCTCCGCTTACGCTCCAAAATGACAAACCAAAAGAGTTTCAGGGCCGGTCGGGAGTACGTGAACTATTCCGGCTGAAAATCGAACTCAATCGGCTCAATGATCGGCATCAGCCATGCAATCAAAGCCTGATGGGCCGGGTGCGGCCAGTAGGCTGTGTACGCCTCTTTGTTCTCGAAGACCATCACACCGGCGAAGGTGTAGTCCCGGTTGTTGGCGGCAATGTTCTCGCCGACGTGTGTCTCCAGCAGACCGGGAATCACTCCCTGGAAGGCCAGAATCTCGCGCTGGGCGCGGGCCTTCTGCTCGTCGGTGGCGCCGGGCTTCCAGTGGAAGAGAAATCCGTGGATAAACATGAGGCTCCTTACGTTTCGGTCTCAGAATACCGGAGATCTGAGATCGCTTCTTCAAAAGAAGATTGCGCTCCGGGGTGCGTTCGCCCATAATCGGCTCGAACGGAGCCGACAGATGCGCCGCGTTTTTCTTCTTCTGGCAATCGGAGTTTCTCTGCCTGCCCAGCAGGCGCCACAGGTTCAATCGCCACAGACACAGCCGCCTCCTTCAGGAAGCGTTAGCGGACATATCCTTTGCGCAGACACGCACGCTCCTGCTCGACTGGCGCGCGTCAGCCTTGCACGTCTGCGGGACGCGGGGAGTAGTGTCCGTCAGTCTGGCGCGATGTTCTTCGGAGGTGGACAGACGACTGATCTGGACGGTTTCTTCGTCCTT
Organism: Terriglobus albidus; assembly: GCF_025685425.1. Taxonomy (GTDB): domain Bacteria; phylum Acidobacteriota; class Terriglobia; order Terriglobales; family Acidobacteriaceae; genus Terriglobus; species Terriglobus albidus. The sequence continues at coordinate 215,923 of NZ_JAGTAS010000054.1, read as the reverse complement.
CCCCATGTTGCTCCGGGAACCTATGCAGTGCGCGTCGATCTGCCAGGATACCTCGACCCAATGTCTTCCGTTGATCCTCAGGACTTGACGAGTTCCGATCCGCAAATACAGGACAGACTGCGGTCTAGCCTATCAACAGTCACAGTCAACGGCTCCGAGACCGCCAATATAGACGTGAGCCTGGAACGTGGAGCAGCCATTTCCGGCAAGGTGCTGTTTGACGATGGGTCACCGGCGGCTGGTGTGATGATGCAGATTGTCGACGCATCCGTTCTGAACCTTCCCGGTACCGTCAATAAGGGACCTCGCCGAATGATGACAGGCCGGGGATACAACACGGATGACCATGGAGCCTTTCGCGTGCTGAGTCTCCCGCCAGGTGAGTACGTGGTGGCGACTTCCATTAGTCTTCAGCGACTCGCTGTTGGATCCAGCGGAGCGGGCATCGCTCAGAGTATCTCCAATGCACAGGCAGTCTATGCGCCAGGCACCTTTCGCAAAACGGGCGCCGACATCATCAAGGTCTCAGGAACAGACGAGAAAAGTGGGATCACGATTACCATTCCGACGCGAGGCATGCATTTCGTCACGGGAACCGTCATACAGCAAGCAAATGGAATGCCAGTGACCGGAGGTTACGTCCAGATGGTGGACGTAGATGACCCGACGTTTATGCTCAATGGCCAGATCGCACCGGACGGCAGTTTCCGGATTGATTTCGTCTTCGCAGGGAACTATCGCGTACGCGTTATGAATGCATACGAGATGCCATCCATGAGCCCGCAAAATGGGACTGGACCCGTTGGGATTGGACCGGGGCCGCGCATCAATCACTACTACGGAACGACAGAGCAGCCTTTGACGATCTCGTCTGGAGATGTCACTGGAATCACGCTGCAGGTGCCTGCTCTCGATGATCCGACGAAGCCGCCTCGCCCCATGATGACTCCAGCACGCTCTACCGCCAACTCGAGGTAGGTTTCATCGTCTAGAGCACTTTCCCTGTTGCTGGGTCCCGGAAGAGGCGTGCAGGGGCGTTTTCATTGCGGAAAACGCTCATAGGTGCGGAATTCCTACGCTACACCTACAGGGAAAATGCTCTAATCGGTGAATCCGTAGATGGGAGTCGACAGATGCATCGAGCCTCTTTTCTTTTTCTGACGACAGTTCTCTCGTTGCATGCCCAATCACCTGCTCCGGCGGTACCACGGGAGAGTGCGGCTCTTCCTGCAGGTCGCGTGACAGGGCACGTCTTCTGTGCGGATACCCACGCGCCCGCACGTCAGGCGCGCATCAGTCTGGTACCTCTTCCGGAGGAGAACAGCAAGCCTGCGGATCTCCTTCGCCGTGGACGCGGACGTGGAGAAGGGTTCAGCGATCTCAATGGCTCCTTCATCATTGACCATGTCTCACCTGGGACATACGCGATCCAAGTGGAGCTGACGGGATATCTCGATCCCATGTCAGGGGTTGACCTCTCCGATTGGGAGAGTCTTGAGCCAGAGGTACAGCGGCATCTTCGCTCAACAGGTGTAACGATTCGCGGAGGGGAAGCGGCAGCTCTGGATGTCGAGCTGATGCGTGGGGCTGTGATCAGCGGGCAGATTCTCTACGACGATGGAGCGCCCGCGGCAGATGTCCGGGTGCAGGCTGTCTCATCGCAAACCTCGGCCGATCGCACACGGAGAGGAGAGAATAGCTTGCCCGCAGTGTCCACCGATGATCAGGGAAGGTTTCGCATCGCGGGTGTCCCTCCCGGGGAATATCGCGTGGTGGCGGAATGGTGCAGACGAATGTCTTCGCCAGAGACACGGCTCAGGAGGTCAGCCTCTCCCTGAACACGCAACAGCTCTATGCGCCGGGAACCTTCCACAAGAAAGAATCATCGACCTTCAAAATTGTCGGAAGTGAGGAGATGGGAGGTATTGCCATCACAATTCCTACGCGAGGTATGCATCTTGTGCGAGGCAGCGTGGTGCGGCAGGCAGATGGCATACCGGTGGCGCACGGTGCTGTGCATTTGATCGATGCCAGTGACCGTGCATTTACCCGGAACGGTCATATCGCTCCCGATGGAAGCTTCGAGATCGCCTTCGTGCCCTCGGGAACGTACCGGTTGCGGGTGGATGGCGCGTTCGATGCGACGGAGGCCTCCGGCACGCAACCTCCAAAGGTCTCTCATGAATATGGTCCAGCAGAAGAAGAGGTGACTGTATCCACGAACGACATCAGCGGTATCACGCTTCAGGTAGCGGAAAAGAAGACGACATTGTCCTTCGGGCACTGAATGTGTAACGTTCCTGTGGCGGTGTGCGAAGAGAGGCTCTTTAGAGCATTTTCCCTGTTGCTGGTATTCCGGAAGGGGCGTGCAGGGGCGTTTTCATTGCGGAAAACACCATAGATGCGGAAACCCTTACTCTACACCTACAGGGAAAATGCTCTAGCCTTTCGTCACCATCAGGCGAGACTGGCGCCTTCTGCTTGCAAGCGAAATGAGCGAGGAAGGTCGGATGGTTGGAATTCGACACCTTCTTCTACAAGCTTGTGCGCTGTCCGCGCCAACGTCGCGCGTTTTGTCTCCATCTTGCCGATTGCGGTCTCTCGCTCCGCCTCTGAAGCAAAAGCCTCATACTTTGCCAGATGTGCCAGCTTGCGATCGAAGAGGTCGATCTCCTCATGGAGAGACTTCAGGTAGTACTTGTCTTGCACTTTAGCGGGTTTCTGCATTCGGGTCTCCTTAGGACGGGGGGCTTGGAGGGACAATTAATTGCGATAAGGTTCATGCAAACAAAGGGAGCTGACGCTCCCTTTCTATCGATCCTGTTTCTCATGCTTTACGAGACGACTTCAACGTCTTCCGCCTGCCAGCCTTTTTGGCCTTTCACTACGTTGAAACGTACAGCTTGGCCTTCCTGCAGGCTGCGGAATCCGTTGCTTTTGATAGCCCTGTGGTGAACGAAAACATCCTCGCCACTCTGACGGCTAATAAAACCGAATCCCTTTGCATCGTTGAACCACTTCACGATTCCTTGTTCCATGACTTATTCCTTGTAGATTTTGAGTACCGCCGAACACAATGTGGAGTGTTTGCGAGTAGAGGCAAGCCGAACAAGCAAGTAGACCAGATCGGATTCTTCGATCTGATATAGAATATCACGCTTGCTCCGTGGAGTTCTGCGACCTCCCTAAATTGCTCGAAATGTTATGGAAGCTCGCATCTGCGTGTCCTGGCAATAGTCGCCTCAGCTAGCGATGTTGATAAGCATTCCCTGAATAATCCCTGGAACCGGCTTACGTCTCAACGCATCCTATCCGCATGGAAAAGGTCAAGCTTGGCTCTCAGGGTGCTATCGTCTCTCGCATCGGTCTCGGCTGCATGGGAATGAGCGAGTTCTATGGCGATCGCAACGATACCGAATCCGCTGCAACACTGCGGCGATCGCTCGATCTCGGCATCACCTTCCTCGACACTGCGGATGTCTATGGCTTCGGCGATAACGAGGTTCTTGTCGGCAAGACGATCAAGCCCCGCCGCGATGAAGTCTTCCTGGCGACCAAATTCGCAAATCTGCGCAAGCGCGAAGATCCAGCCTACTGGGAGGTCTCAGGACGTCCCGAGTATGTGCGGCAGGCGATCGACGCCTCGCTGCAGCGCCTCGGGGTCGACTATATCGATCTCTACTATCAACACCGTGTCGATCCCAATGTCCCGATCGAAGAGACAGTTGGCGCCATGGCCGAACTGGTCACGGCGGGCAAGGTAAAGTATCTCGGTCTGTCAGAGGCGGGTCCGGAGACGATTCGCCGTGCACACAAAGTCCATCCCATCACCGCGCTGCAGACGGAGTACTCACTTTGGGAGCGCGATGTCGAAGATGAGATTCTACCCACCGCGCGCGAACTTGGAATTGGTTTCGTACCGTACTCTCCGCTCGGCCGTGGTTTTCTGACCGGAACCATCAAGGACACCTCGACGCTTGATGCTTCCGACTCACGGGTGGCGCGGTATCCACGCTTCTCCGGGGAGAATCTGGACAAGAACCTCATCCTGGTCGCAAAGCTTGAAGAGCTCGCGGCGAAGAAAGGTGTAAAGCCCAGCCAGCTTGCGATTGCATGGGTGCTGGCGCAGGGCAATGACCTTGTTCCCATTCCTGGTACGAAGCGCCGCAAGTATCTGGAAGAGAATGCGGCTGCGGTCCAGATTCATTTCTCTCCAGAAGAACTTGCGGAGATTGAAGCAGCGGTTCCACGGGGCGCTGTTGCCGGCGATCGCTACAACGCGATCGGCATGAAAACCATCAACAGATAACAAGGTGACCCGATATCTCCTACCGATCCGTCGCGATGGATCGGTAGGAGATATCGGGCTCTCAAGCCTTCAATACACCCACGACTTCGTATCGCCATCCTTCGGCGCGGTCTCCAGCATGTGACGAGTCATCAACGGCAGCACACGCTGGTTGAGGTCCGCGCCCTGACTCTCATCCCACTCCGGCAGGGCGCCGGTATAGCAGTGCGGCTTACGCGGACCGAAGTCAAAGGTCGCATCCGAATGCGGATTGCGCGTGCTCTTCAGATCGGTCTCCAGCAGATAGACTGCGTTGTTCAGGTAGTAGGTATCGGAGTCTCCGACTGCAATGTGAAGCTTGCCTTCAAGCTTCGGTCCTAACGTCGTCCAGTCACGCATCAGAATGGCGTCAAGATCGTAGTGATCGTGCCAGTACTTCACTACCTCTTTGTCGATAGCCCCGGTGTCCTTGTCGTAGACCGGAGCAGGATAGCCGTCTGCGCCCTGCGGCGAAAAGACAGCCTGCCAGATGTCATACTGCTCGCCCGAGCGGCCATGTGTGCCAAGCGCGAGCTCGTAATGATTCACCTGTGCCATCTGAGCGGTAATGTGCGAATCGCCGCGGCGGTCGGAAGGAATGTCGATCGTCTCAAACGGGCCGGAGCGCGTGTAGGCATTAGTGTCGGTATAGAGGTCCGCCCCCTGGTAGGCGTGGAAGCTGACCGGATCCGGACAGAAAGACCAGGTACCGTTGTAGAACTCCGGGTAGAAGACCTGCGAGGCCAGCGCCTCCCAGCCTCCGGTCGATCCGCCGTAGGTCGCACGAGCCCATCCCTGACCGATACCGCGAAACTGCTTCTCCACCGCCGGAATCAGCTCCTGCGTGATCGCGTCTCCGTAGGGGCCAACATTGGTTGAGTTCACCGCATACGAATCGTCGTAATAAGGATTGGCGTGCTGCGGTTCAATCAGCAGAACGTGCGGCAAGGTGCCATTGGTCCATGCCTGGTAAAAGGCATACTGCCACTTGGCGCGAGTGGCTTCGCGTCCTTTCAGGTCCGGAGGAGGCTGCGTCTCTCGCCAGCCGATGGCGCTGAAGTTGGGATGAAAGTGGTCCTGATAGACGACCGTGGGATAGTGCGCGTCAGGGTGGGAATCGAAGCCTTCGGGCAGAAGCACAATAGCCGAGACGTACATCTCACGTCCCCAGAACTTTGAGAGCAGCTCACTGCGAATGCGCACGTGACGGATGTACTTCGTATCCGGAGCAGGCGACGGAGGTTCGGGAATGGTTGCGTCCACCGTGATCGTTAGATTCCCATTCTTCGCGAAGATCAGCTTGACCGGCTTGCTCATCGGGTTACCGGGCTTGGTATTCCAGTGCTGTCCTTCGCCCTTGTCGGGTGGCAGTAGGACGGTCTTACCGTTGACAAGGTGAAACTCTTCATAGCGATTGAAGACGGCCTGCACGGTGTATTCGCCTGCAGGCAGATCGGCGAGATGGCGAATGGGGTAGCCATACGCACTCGCATCATCAAGCACGATCGGCGTGCCCGGCGCCGCACCGCTGACGTCCATGCCGAAGACCTGCTGCGACTCATATGACTCATCGATCTGAGTGCGCGGCTCTCCTGTAGTTGCCTTGGAGATGGAGACAAGAACGCGCCCGGTCAGCGGAGCACTGCCAGCGGCCGCCGGTGTAACGGTGACCTCAATGCGTGGTCCGGCAGCATGTTTTGCAGGGGCAGCGAAGGCAAAGGAGCTGACAACGAGTGAGCAGAAAAGGGCAGCGTGTCGCATGTGCAAGCTATGGTATCGCGGGAGGGTTCTCGTTGCAGAAAAACTACCCAGAACGGGTGCCCCACATACGCAAAGCTTATCTGGGTGTATCGAGCGAAGCTCGATCTTCCTTTTGTCATTTCGTAGCGTAGCGGAGAAATCTGCTTCTCTACCCATACCGTAAAAGCAGATCCCTTCGGGATGAGAGATATATCGTAAATATCTAAAAATAAAATAGTTATTGTTCTCGATCTGCCCGTACAACCCCTGCACAACTACGAAGAATCAGAGAGTTAGCAGAGAAATCTACACGGAATCTGCACAGAACGAGCCAAGCGGATGGAGGGGCGAACGTGGCATTCGTCACCGACAAAGCAGAACTCAAGCCGGGCTTGATTATCTTCCGGCGTGGCGATGTGGATCATCGCATGTGGTATTGCCGCATGAAGATCCCGAAGGCCGACCGCTATAAAACGGTCTCACTCAAAACGACCGACATCGAGGCGGCGCGTGAGCGCGCCTTCGATCAGGATGCAGACATCCGATTTCGTCTAAAGCATGATGTCCCTGTGTTCAACCATCCCTTCCGCGAGATAGGCAGAGAGTACCTGCTGACACAGGAGGCACGGGCGCAACACGGAGAGATAAGCGCAGCCCGGCCCAAGAAAATCCGGGCCGTTATCGAAGGCCCTTTAGATCGATATGTCGGTTCGACCCAAGTCCACCTTATCGGCGATGAGCTCTGGGGTGGCTATCCGGCATGGCGACGGGCGAACGGTGCAGGGCGCAACAAGCGTAACGGCGTTCGGGAGATCACTCCCGACATGGCGCAATCCTTCGCGAATAAAGAAGCCGAACGCCGGACCAAAGTTCAGCACACCCGAGGCATCAGGGTTTTGAAGCCGATTGAAGTCCAACCTACAGAGGGGCGGACAGTTCCTTTTATCAGCGATTCCACCATTCGCTTTGAGATGTCCATCTTTGGCGCGGTGATGAACTACGCCATAAAGAAACGCTACGTTCCAGCCAGTCAGCGTTTCGATGAACGGCCCAAGCTCAAGACCATGCGACGCGACGAGTTCACGCTGGAGGAATACCGTAAGCTCCATACGGTCGGAAGAAAGTGGATCGCGCAGGCGGATAAGCCTTCAAGCGTCTGGAATCGGACAGTTACCTACAACATGATTCTGGTTGCCTGTAATACAGGTATGAGGCCGGCAGAGATGAAAAATCTGCGCTGGCGCGACATTATGCCTGCCAAAGACCGCGAAGGACGCGAGATTGTCGTCCTGTTCGTGCAGGGCAAGGGCAAGTCTCGCAGGTTGGTGGCTCCAAAAAGTGTCGGAGATTATTTGGAGCGCATCCGGGTTATCTCCAAAGCCACCGAACCGGATGACAGAGTCTTTACCAATGTCACAGGCACTCCCGCAAAAACTCTCTACAGCACTTTGATTGCTGATCTTCTGAATGAGGCGAGTTTGCGCGAAGGCACGCAGGGCGTTCCGCGCTCGACCTATTGCTTCCGGCATACCTACGCCACGCTCAGATTGCAGGAAGGCGTGGACGTGTACTTCCTCGCCGAGCAGATGGGGACATCAGTCCAGATGATTGAGAGCCACTATGGGCACGTGAATACCGTCAAGCACGCGGATCGGGTACTGCAAGGTATGGCGGGATGGGAGCTGCCGCAACCGGACGAGGCCAAAGCCAAGGCATCGAAAGCATCAGAGACCCGCGATAAATTTAAAAGAAGTCAGCGCAAGCCGCGCTGACCCGCGAAACGACCGAAGCCGTCCTTGGCCGGAGCCGCTGGCGGAGGCTGGCGTAGGGCGAAGTTGTCCCGCCGTCCGGTCCGGACGTTCTTGGGCGGGATGCTTCTGATTTGCTGCTAGCCCCGCTGGGGCGTTCTTTGCGGCAAATCTCGGCGCACGTGCCACCGGCGGCGGCCCGCTCTTAGTGCGGCTCACATTCGGAAAAGAGAGAATTTTTCGGGCCCAGCTCGGTCTGCGCTGGCCTTTGGCTGGTGATCGGCCTAGCCAATAAAAGAGGGATAGATTCGCCCCAATATTCGATCGGATAGAAGGTCCTCAGTATTCACCACAGTCTGGCAAATTTATCGACCTATAGGGAACAACCCCTTAGGCAGAGCCGGACTGATAGGAGACTTCCGTGAGAAGAAAGGAAGTAACAACCGTCCCCCTGGCCTCACAAGCCAACGCCGAAACCTCCAACCCGACTCCCGACATGGTTTGGGATCGAATCGCTGAACTAGAGCGTCAGATTGATATTCTTCCGGCCGGCCATCCTTCCATAGCAGACCTCTTGGAGGAGATTGCCCAGTTCTTAGAGAGCCTAGACGATATAGAACCTTGGAATCCCTTTGAGCTGACATAACGCTGGCTTAGCTTGGATCAACCTGAAGGGGGAGAGACGAAGTTCTCTCCCCTCGTGCCGTCCATTGAAAACGTATCGCGTACGCGTCGTAGCACATTTTCTTGCCGCTCAGGTCACGATTAGAAATGCTGCCAGATATTCGTGCTGAAGGAATGGAGCTTTACGGCCTAAGATAAATTCAAGGATAGGAAAGCTACACAAGTGATCGGTTCGCATACTGTTCCGGAAAGTCTGCTTCGAAAGTTTTCTTACTACCACTCCGGCACTAAGGCGCAGTGGTTGTGGCGTTACACAAAAGATCGACCGCCCTATCACAAACAGTCTCCGAAATCGGCAACTAGGTACCACGGACACTTTGTAGACCCGTTAGACCCTGCTGGTGAGGCACAGACCGAAGTCAGACTTGCGACCGAATACGAACATCCTGTCAATCAATTTGTTCATCTTCTCGGTGACCCCTCCTTCTTAGCAACCGACGAACAACGTAAGCAGCTTACGCAATATGTCACATTGCTATTTCTCCGCTCAAAGGCTCGTCGAGAAGGCACGAAGCACCTACAAGCCGTGAAGCGTCATGCTCTGAAACTTTTCGTAGAGAATGAATCTCAGCTCCTCACAATAGCGACAAGCTGGAATATCGATCTGATATGTCGAGGTATTCCTCTCCCAAAGCCGTTCACGGCAAAAGAGGTTGCAACGGAGACCTTGAGAAGGTTCGGGGATCTTGCGGAGCCTGATGCACATCAAAAGCAGTACCTTGTGGGCCTTAGAAACGGAATGGTGAACCTGGATGAGCCGATGTATCAAGGAGATTGGAGGCTCGTCCGCACTTCACCTGATAAGCCCTTCATCATCTCGGATTCTCCAGTTGTTACGTGGCAACGCGACGCCCAGGGAACTCTTTATCATGGAGGCGGATTCTGGCGCAGAAATATCGAGGTTTTTCTTCCCGTCTCGCCCACTACATGCCTTCATATCCTACCCAATGTCGAAAGAACCCTTGTACCGTTAGAACCCACTGTAGACGAAATCAATATCGCGCAAGCCGCTTTTGCCTACAAAGAGTGCTTTGCCAACATTGGCAAGGATGACATTGATGTTTTGGTCAAGAAATTCATATCGACTTCTCGCATCGGCGAAAACGTCTTCACAGTGTGGCACCGGGACTATAGCAGTGCGATCTACGATGCCTTAGTGAGTAGAGGAAAACGTGCTGAATCGCGTCCATCTAGCCTTCCCATACAAAGGCAAACCGGAACGAACGTAGATAATACACCTAGCCTGCCAAAGGCAATCTATTTGGACACAATGCTCTGGAACAGACTTCTCGACCAGGATGTTGATCCTCAGTCACTACACAAACACCTTAGCGGGAAGAACATGCGGCTTTCACTGAGCGGACATGTTCTGTACGAACTCGCCCGGACGTTCAAAAACAAACCAGATCGTGGCCAAGCTTTATTTAGATACCTAAAGCAACTGATCGATTGCGGCGTCATCGTCATGCACGACAATATGGAGCAACTGCATCGCGAAGTTGTTGCGTTTCGCAATAAATCAATCGTTCAGATCATCGCCTCCTACGAAGAGGCCGAGTATCACAAGATGAAAGTGGAAGTGGATAAACTATCAGAGGGCACCTATGACGAACACGTACAGCAGTTCGTTGCAGGCAGATCGCAGTTCTCTCAGGATAGCCGAAGCAGGCAGAAAGAGCATTTCGAGGGTAAAGACGACGCTAGGCAACAGCTCCAACGAGTCTCCAAGGATCAGTTGGAATCGTGGCTTCGCGCCGAGTCTTCCAGCCTGCGTGGTAGTGCATTGCTGGCCAAGCATTTGCAACGGATGTACTCAGGCATTCCAGATGATGAGGCGCTGACTGTTGCTCACCGGCTCATTAGAATTCCGCACTTTCGGATGGCTAAGAGCGTGGTTCGCGCCGACCTTTATGGCAATTGGCGGTGTGCGCAAGGCGGCCAGAATCCTAGAGATTTAGTTAACGATATGTACCACATGCTGAACGCATGTTATTGCGAGGTCTATGCGACGGCTGAGGATGGGCAAGCGCAATACGCATCTTTACTACTACCGTCCGAGGTAAGGATGTCGATCTACGACGATGTGACGCCAATACATGAGTGGCTACTATCGTTAGCGTGAACCGTTCGACGGCCCCAAGAACTACGTGACTACGTTTGCAGAACACCTAATCAAAGTGGAGCCACCCCTTCCTCAGCTAGCTTGTTCCCAGCGTCGTGTTTATTGGCATTCTCTTGTCTGCCGCACAAGCATCACAGCCTTTGATATGGCGATTCAATTCGTACTCAACTTTACCTAGAGCGAGGCGAGCTGCGTGCTCATCTTCAGTCCTCTTGCTGTAGTACGAGCCATATCTAACACGCATCACAGCCCTAAGAGCAGTGTGGAGATCGGTTTCTAGCTGGCTATAGTTGGGACAAGACATTAGGCTCTCCTAGGCTACGAGATGTGCTGAGCTAAAACTTCTTACTCGCCAAGGTTCCAACGACTTTACTATCCGTGCTCATTTCTGCCGCACGTGAATGAATCTCTTGCTCAACTCTGTCGGTGAGAAGAACTTTGTGGGGAGGGACGGCTGCGGAATTCGCTCTCATATGGCTAGGAAAACCTCCGGTAAACATCCGGAACTGAATACCAGGGATGTTGAAAGCAACGCCCGTGATATCAGTCTTAGCAGGCGTATTAGGTGTCATTGGACCGGGATGATTGAAGTGCTGAAGGGGCTTCGATGCCGTGATACTGAGCAGGAATAGAACACTGCTGGGAAATGCCGCCTTGTCCAATAAATACAAACGTAGATCTTCTTCTAGGTCATCAGCGAGCTTCGCGGGCGTCATCAATTTTTTTGAGTCATTCCAGTGATGAACAGACGAGCGCCAGAAAACACTGGCGCCGAAGTAGATGAGCTTGTGCACATCGAACCCTGGGTCAAATGGAGCCGTATACAGTACGCCGATTGGTATTGTTTCTCCTGGCGTAGATTGTTGGAGAGCATCACGCAGCGGAAAACGTCCATCTCTTCGAAATGGCCCGTTCCTCATCAACCAGTCCTCGCCATTTTGTTGAAAGCGTACCTCACAGCGTTGGCATAAGAGGTAATCACGTACCTGCTGGCTCGTCTCTACAGTTGTCTCGGCGGTAACCAAAATGGGATTGCGGACCACGTGACCAGGTACATGTAGCGCCTTGTAAACCCCTTGGGGTATCAAATGGCTTCTTTGAAGCTCTGCAATCCGATGACAGAGTGCACACTTGGCGATTGGCTTCTGTCCTGTTTCGCCGCTTTTGTTTCGCTTTGCCGTAGATCTATCCCCTCTTCAGTCAAGCACGAAATGAATCGCTAGTGCTCTCGTACCGCGTTGCGGTCCGGGCTGGCGAGATCTTCTTAGGGGAAGAATAAGGTTCCGAGCGGGTCAAACAGCTTGGAAAACCTTTATCCTGTTCGGCTAAGTTGCTGAAAATACGGCCACAAGCATTTCCGCAACAATGACTGTAGCGTTCGATCCCGCTCAGATCTAGGAAAATGGTTGACGACCTTGCGGTACGAACGCATCATTGATCCCACATCCATAATGGGAATGGCCAACACAAGCTGAGCCTGAGTGGCACACAGATGACGCATGCGCTCGAATCGTCGAGCGGTGGCATCAACTCTACGCTTGGACTGTAGCCCCGCTGGGCGTCGTGTCTTGGCGGTTATGACTTGTATTGCAGGGAGGGCCCGCCCAACGGGCACTCCTCGAATAGATCGACCGATGGCTAAAGAAAGCACGTCAGACCAGCACCTGCGTATATCCCGTCAAGCGTTTGCGAAGGCCAAAGTAGGGCAATCGTTCGCTGAGCACGATCTCATTCGAGCCAACCCGAAGCTCTTTGTCGAGACACCGGCTATAAGGGCCGCTCTCGATCAGTCGGCGGGCAAAAGCTTCTTTGTTGGACGACGAGGAACGGGCAAAACCGCGATCACCTACTACCTGAGAAACAAGTTTGAGAAGAATGCCCTACTTCTCATTCCGAAACTGCTTTCCTCGGCAGACGCGTTTGTATCGAAAGACTGGGATCGCCGGGTTAGGCAGAAGCCCTTCAATACTCTGGTCTCAAGCTTTGTCCGCGCAATTGTTGATGAGACTGTTTTCTCATGGAAAAAGCAGGGCCACTTTACATTTCGTGCGGCAGACGGAAGCGATATCACCCGTGAGCGCCCTCTTATAGAACAGTACGAGTTCGATTTACGATTACTGACCCTGGTAGAAGAAGGTTTTGATTATCTCGGCAAGGACAATAACAAAGAATGGCTGAGGTTTCGAAATCGTCCCGCGAAACTGCTTCAAGAGGTGGCTGCAGAGTACGACAGCAGACCACGTTTACAGCAATACATCCTTATTGATCGTCTAGATGATGAATGGGATGATTCTGATAGTGCAGTGATTCTCGTGATGGCTCTAATGCACGCGTGCGTGGAGATACGTTCGGCTACAGAAGCAATCAGACCTATGGTGTTTCTTCGAGAAAACGTATTCGATCGCGTCCGGGAACTAGACAGCGAGTTCTCTCGCCTTGAAACCTCTATCGTGACGCTCGATTGGACAAAAGAACTGTTGCGGGAACTTGTAGAAAAGCGCTTGAACGAAGGCCTGATATCGAAGTTTGCACTTGATGGATCCACCTGGAAATCTTTCTTCGCGGGAGATGTAAACGAAAGCCAGAATCGCGTGTTCGGCTATTGCCAATACCGTCCGCGAGACATTCTGCTATACGTTTCAACTGCATTAAGTCTTGCGCAATCCCATCAACGCAGCCAGATCGAACCTGATGACCTTCAGGAGGCGCAGCGGTCTTTTTCAGAGAACAGGCTCAAAGAACTCTCCGACGAGTACGCCGACAACTATCCCAGCTTGAGCATGGTGTTGGGACGCTTTTATGGATTAGGGACGGAATACACCATAGGCAGTATCGAAGACTTCATCAAGAAGCTCCTAGTGGACTCGGAGGTACAAACGGCCTGCAAGACTTGGATTTATAACTATACGCAGCCTGACCTCTTCGTCCAACTGCTCTACAACATTGGATTCGTCGGTCTGAGGCAACCTGGAAGCCCTACGCGGTACAAGGCGTCTGAAGCAGACAATCCCGGCTCGATCGCTCTTCGGAGCGACTCCGGAATTGTTATACATCCTTCGTATGTTGATGGCTTGTCCCTCCAAAAGACGGTGATCACTTCCTTAAGTGAATCTGTGGCGCTCAAGACTTCCGGCCTGATTTATGACGTGCCTGAGTCATTCTCAGTGATCACCTACCGCGCAAAGCTACAAGAGCTCACAGAGGAATTGCAGACGCTGCCGCGCGGACGCGATTCGGCGAGACAATTTGAAAATCTCATGGGCGAGATGATTAAGCTATGCTTCTTCCGATCGCTATCGAATGTCCAACCGAGGGTAAGGAACGGCGACAACACCGGAATTCGAGACTGGATCGCTTCGAATCGCGCTGCAGTAGGATTTTGGGCAATCGTACGAGAAAAGTATGCTGCTACGCAGATTCTTTGGGAATGCAAGAATTACGACGACTTACATTCGGATGATTTTCACCAGGCCAACTACTACATTGGTAACCAGGCAGGTCGCTTCCTCATCATGCTAACGCGCGCGCAATCCCCATTTAACACTCATACGTATGACCACGTGAGACGGGTTTTCGAAAAGTCGAAAGGTCTGGTTCTGCTTCTGAGAGAGTCAGACATAAAGACATTTCTACGCCAAGCATTGAATGGCAAGCATAGCGAGCAGCATCTTCAGGATCTATTTGATAACACCGAGCGCATGATCTCTTGAGAAATGGTGTTTCGCCGAATTGGCAGGCTCATGGAATCACAGCCAGCTCGGTTACACCCATACGTCCTGATCTCTGAGGCTCGCCGCATCACGCTTGCAGCATCGAAAATTGGCATTGCCCTTTATTTCTTGGCCCCCATTATGGGGCTTGCAGAAACTAGTAACCACACCTCGAAAGGCAACGTGTTCATTATGGTGACAACCAGATTCACAGACGAGACTGACGATAATGATCGAAAGGCATTTGAACGGTGGCAGGAATTTGCGTTGACGCAACTCGGCTATACCATCAACTTGATCTTGACCTTTGCCGGTGCGACACTCGCCTTTGCGGTAAAGACAATGATGGGCTCTACGTTTGTTCTAAGGCATTGGGGGCACTATCTGTTTCATTCATCTCTCCTGCTGCTTGGCTTCTCAATAATGACTGGCATCGCGGCCAACATAACACGCTGCGTTGATTTCTCCACTACCCGCAGAGCTGCCCTTGCCCGCTGCAACGGAAACAAGGAGAATCACCACGCAATGGCGCAAAAGGCAGACACTTTTGGCCGCTGGACCTGGAGATTCTTCGCTTGTCAGTCAGCTGCATTTTGCGGTGGAGTCTTCTGCCTTAGCTTTGCAATCTGGCTGGGATACCACTGCAAAATCTAACTTATACAAAGAATTATGTGGCGGCTCTCGCTGTAGCAACAGCACAAATCTCGGAGTACGTACGTCAAAGACAGAGATCGTCATGGTTATCGCCGATCAGAATGGAGGCAAAAGCACTCCTGTTGCTTGGTGATCGTAGCGCCCAATTAATAGAAGCTTTTACCGTAGCGAAAACATCAACCGGAACAATTCAATCTGGCGACTGGTTCCGGTCTTTGAGAGAATGCGCTTTATGTGAAATCGAGTCGTCTCCAGAGTATTGCCTAATTTGTCAGCAACTTCGCGAACTTCCAATCCCTGAAACAGCAGGTCAGCGATTCGTGCCTCTGTTGGGGTGAGTCGGTAGAGAGCACGAAGAATGGCAGCTCGTGACTTAAGGACGGCTTGCGGGTCTGATAGGCTAACAAGCGCAGCCGCCTCAGGCTCGCTCAAGCGCGACCCTGTACAGAATGGAGTAACGAGAACTTGGAGTGAACGTGCAGGAGGTTTTCTGGAAACAAGAAGCGCACCTCCCGCTCCTCCTGCCCAACTGGTTATTTTGCGACCTCCCGCTGCATTTGATTCGATTGATATTGGATGCTCACCGCCTCTGCTAACCCCTGTTTCTGTTGCGGATGCGATCAGACGGTTCAATGCCGATCGCTCTGATGAGACCGCCACTTCAAGACGTTTGTTGCAAACCCAAATTCCGTCCTGCTTTTCTAAAAGGCTTTGTGCTCCTTCCGTCATTCGGAGAACAGTGCCATCCTGTCGGAGCATACAGATCGCAATTTCTGACTCATCCAAACATTGAGACAGCATGACATTTGAAGCATTGAGCTCGTTGAGCGTTTTGTTCAGTCTGAATGCCTGGCGAAGGTGAGGCGACAACGCTGTAAGCAGTTGAAGCTCGGGCTCATCGAAGAAACTGCCATTCCTGTTCCGGACGATACCGATGGACGAATGATATCCGTGCCGCTCTTCCAATTTTGCCCACATCATTGGGCCGATATCGAATGGAGTCATATAGCCCGCGAAGAGTTCACTCCGGCGCAGTTCAGACATAGGGAGAAGCACCTGACTCGAACCGCAATCGGCAGCACGGAAGTTCTCAAGAACCTTGTTCAGGTAGATGTCGTTTTTGTAGTAGTAATCCCGATAGATTTGCAGCGACTCTTCTGAGTACCCGACTGTTGCTGAAAGGTCCACCGTATCGACATGAAGTTTGGCGTCTGCGCTGTAGAGATGCTCGCGGAGAACCGCCCCTTTCGCTCCTACAGTACTGACCAGCGACTGGAGGAAAACCTGCATCCGGGCAGGCGTTGATACTCCTTCATAGAGGAGAAGCAGAAGGCGCGACAAGTCGGAGCCGTTGACCAAAGCGTTCCTCGACTACCAGGAAATCACGCAAATTGCGGTAAACCCATTGGGGAGGACTTCATTGTCCCACAGATATCTCCCAAATGGGAGATGCCGCCGTGCGGGCAGCACCCTAATTTAACTATCAGCCGACGCGGAGTTCTCAAGGCCGTCAGAATTGCCGGCAGCTTGCTCAGAAGTGCGTTGACAACCATTTTCAGTTTCGCGATGGCGGTAAGACACCGCAATCTTCACACCGGCTTTAGAAAAGGATAAGAGATGAAGGTGTTAATGAAGCATTTATATGCCATGGCCTTCCTGGCGGCTGCATTGCATGCGGCCGCGCAGCAATCGGGTCCCAGGAGGACGACCTCAACACCCAGTCAGTCCCCAGCATCATCTTCAAGGCTGGACACTGAGCAGAAGCCGATCCGCTTGTACTGTACTGGAAACAACTGGACCACTGGGGAATCGGAGATTCTGATTGACGTTAAGAATGGGTCTTTGGATCATTTCAAAGAAGGAATAAAGGATAACTGTGTGACTAAGATTGCCGTCACAGAGGCTGAATATCGTGTCACGCAGAAGTGCACAGACCCATCAAATCCCGGCTGGGGCTTCCAAGAAACAGAAACGATTAGCCGTGTAACTGGACACTTGGTCCACTCTGTATGGGTTACTGGCGACCGCACGTGGTCAAGCTACACGGCGACATGCGAAGATGTCTCTTCAAAACCTAAGCTCTTTTAGAACGGGCTGAGCTCAACTTTACATAAGATCGCGTCGGAGGTTTCCATGAAAATTTCTCGGTTGTTCTTTTGTGCTTCACTCTGCCTTCTTCTCTTGGGAGTTGCATTTATCTCAACTCCAACCCGTGTAGCTGCACAACCCTCTTCTGCTTGGACAGGTTGGCAGGCTTCTATTTCTGACAACCAAATCAGCTGGCGTAGGCGCTTTTCTAGCGGTCCATACAACGGCAAATGTAACTGGGAAATTCAGATGAGAAACGAGCACAACTATATGGCCGACGTAGACTATGGGTGGTCGGCTGAAGCAGATGACGACACGCCCTACGACCATACAGCACTTTATCAGAACCCAGGCCAGACCAACGCGGCAATAGCAACTGTGGCGAACTGCACGACTGTCTACTTCGGCGCTCGTGGGAAGCCGTCCAAGAGATAGAAGGTCAATGCAGCAACTCTCCCTCCTCCCACACAATGTAACGATGGAGGAATCCTTTGCGGAAGTCTCGTTTGCTTTGGGCTATTCCAGCACTTTTCGTCGGACTTCATTCGACGTTATCGTACACTCAACCAAAGTCAACTTCGGTATACGTGTATCCATACCGGATGACAACGGCCATGATCGGGTCTGTCTGGTCATTGCCGTGGCGAAAGCCTCAGAGGCGATGGGGGCACGGACGGGTGATGATGCCTACATCTATCCAATACGTCGGGGCTTAGGAACAGTCCGGGTTGACCGGCACTCGCTTCAGAATGCACGCATACACGAGAAGAACGATTGCTTTTCGTTCTTGGATCGGCTGGAACAGTTTGTTACTGAAGCTTGACCCAAGGGTCACATCGGTTCTGCGCTTAGCAGTACCAACCTTACCCGTTTGAAGAAAGTTGCTTTCGAGATCCTGCCGGCTTGCGCCCCAGCAAGTCGCTCGATCCTTTAAGTCCTCGGGCTGGGAGGGACGTGAACGTATAAACCTCCTGGAGAATCTATTCTTCCTCTGAGGACCTGGCAACGGCCACGGTTGCGAACTAGTATGTGGACTGTAGAAGGCCACTACGGTCGGTAAAAGGCTTCTAAAACCTCGATACGCTGCATTGTGATTCTGCAGAGGGTTCGCTCAAGCTCGGCGAACAGTTCCCCTGTTTGGGATCGATCACTCCCGTTTACTTCAGATATTGCGTTTAGATTGTTGCGGTGGCGATTCAGTGCATCGTGCGCGGATGGCAGCATTAATTCGGCCTGAGACCACTGTCCGCCTATTGGAATATGTGAGTTGTAAGCCTCGACGTCATACCAGTGTGGATTGAGGGCCATATCCCACTCCCACATAGTGAGATAGCCGGAACTCTGAAGGAGACCGGCAATCAAGGGATCTAGGACTGGGTTTGAGGCGGCCAAGTACAGCACCTCAGAGACCGTAGAGATTTGCGTGTTCGATACTCTTCGGATATCCGCGAGGAGTGCATTTGTTATCTCCTCCTGCCGCTTCAACGGATTACGCGACTGATCCAAAGCGAATTTAACTTCAATCTCTGAGGCTTTTCGTGTGGAGTCGGGAACATCTATGAGCAGGGGTGAATCGAAGAGCTGCTTGGGAGTGCAAAAATCAGCGTTCTCGACAAGAGCAATTCCGGATCGTCCATAGGCTTGAGCAACCAGCCGCGAACAAAATTGCCTTTCGGATGCATTGCAATTCATTTCAGGTAAAGCTGTTTGAATGGCTTCTCGCTTCGAGTATCTCTGACCGATTTGCGCTCGGGCATCGTCACAGATGCTCTTTAGTTTGGAAGAAGCGAGGGGACTCCGGTAACGTCTGACAATCGCATCTTTGTGTCCTTTGAATATGAGCCGCTGAAGATTGTTGCTGTGAACGCCATCGGTATCAGAATCAATAAAGGAAGAACCGCCTACATAAAGAATTGCGTGTGAATATTCAGAAATCGTTCCCATACGAATCATCCAACTGCTAGAAGAGGATTTATCACGAGTAAAGATGATATCTCCCACATTCAATTTTGATGGCTCGAAAATATTCATGTTCAGCTTTTATTGCACGTTGATTTACATTGAATCCTTGGAACAGAACGCCAACGGATGTGAGTTGGAGGGGCGAGGACACTTATATGAGTCCGATGCAGAAACCGCTAAATCACCGATAAGGTATAAGCCGTATGTCATGGAAAACCTCTTCCAGTTCATTACCTTTGAATACGGCTGACATTGCCCCCGTAAACACCACATTTTGAGTAGTCACGAAGTAGGAGCTCGGTAACAAGTTGCCGCCGTAAATGTGATCCGGATTTATGGGCGTATGCGCATCTCTCCAATTTCCTTCATTGTCGCCGAAATCTGTGGTTGCCAGGAAAAGCTCTCCCGACGCGATGACTCTACTCGTAATGGACATCCAGTTCTCCTCTGAGAAGTCGGTTGGGCGGCTAGACTCTCAATGCTTGGGCTAGGCGAAAAGATTAGCACGTTTTGTATGTCAGCGTGTTTCCAGATTTTGTTACAACGTGGAAGGCAATGAAACGCCAGACAATCGGTAGAACCGACTATAGGCAATGGCATGCGGTTTTATTACGACATTTGAGCGTCACGTGTGGTCCCCTATATTTGCGTCAGGTCATTCAATGAACAGCTGCCGGGAGAGACCCCCATAATGCTACGAAAGACAAGCTAGACGCTGATCATTGTCAGTTTGATGTGATGGATACCGCAGTTGCAGGTCTGCTTGGCCGCAGCGAGCCCTGCCGAAACTAATCGACCACGGGTTGGATGCCACAACATTAGAGAATCGTTCACTACTTCTTTAGATGCCTCTTGGAAATTCTGATGGCCAGCTTCTCCTGTTCGGGAGACTGAGAGGATTCAAGTAGCGCATTTGCGACGAGTTGTCGATAACCATCGGGTAATTCCCGCACCGCTTTGCGCAGTTTCTTGCAACGATCCCATTCCTTCCAAAAGCCCAAATCGGGCAGACATGGCGCCAAAAGACGCCATGATTCGCCAGAATACTGCCCTCGCGCAAGTTGTTCGTGCACATCAAAAAAGGATCGCACTATGCACTCCACACCTGACTCCTCTGTCGATGTAAGTCCGAGCGTCACAAGCAGAAACGCTGTGTGCGACCGTAACCACGTGGGCAATTCTTCAAGAGCTTGTTTAGCCAGCAATTGAATATCTGGCCGCGAACTTCGCAGAAGGGCTCGTGCGATATCTGGCGGAGCCAGCCATGCACAAAAGGCAAGTCTAAGTGGGGAGAGGAATTCCGTGGTCTGAAGTTGATCAGCTGCGGCTTCAGACAAAGCATCTCGCCATTGTTCTGTGGGTAACCATTCTCCGTTGTCCGGTTTCGAAAGCCATTCGAATATACCTTGGAGAGCGAATGAGTTGGCCCTCTGAACTAGGGTTCGCGCAGGAATAGCCGTGAAGCCGGGCCTCATCGTCCCGATGAGTCTCGCCCACTCTTCAGGCCTCATCCGGATTGCGTCAAGCACCTCAAAGGCACGCCATTGCACTTCTGGCGAGCTGCTCCACAATTGCTCATCGAACGCAAGTTGAGGATTCAATCTCAACATGAGATTCAAGAGCTCCGGCTGTCTATCGCCGATAAGTGCTAAATCACTCGAATGCACGACCCTAGCAACCGACTCCGCAAATGAAGCTGCTAGCGCCGTTTCGGGTCGCCGCATTGATTCAGAGAGAAGCGTTAAGACGTCTTGCCTCCGGTGGCTCCAGAGGAATTCCACAAGGTGTTCGAGGTTGACTGTCACATTTGAGAAAGGACCCGCTTCGGGAGAAGTGACAAGGAACAATACCGTCGAAAGCGCATGATTGATCGATAGCTCTGACTCGTCTTCTAAAGAGATCTCGCAAGCCGATTCTTTCAGGCGAATAGCTTCGGTGGCATTTGGAAAGAGTTCCGCAATAAGCTCTAGGCTCCTTCTCCAGCTGGTGTTCGAACCGGTTCGGAGCGAATCATAAATTGAGGCTAGCTTTGCGAAAGCAGCTCTGGGCTGCTCTATGTCGGAGCCGAAAACAATAAGGAAGTCGCGAAGACCTGTCCGACCAGGAGAAACCAAATCCTGTAGTGCGAGTTGGATCCAACCGCCAGTTGAAGAAGGATCGGAGTGCTGATCAGATTTGTCCGATAGATCGAGAACCAGGTGTTGGTCTTCTCGTTGCCAAAGCCGGCGACTCATTATGGGCGCGACTTGAAGGTCGAACGCCGACTTCGGAGCCCCCCGGTCAGCGAAGGAACCAGTAGAAAATCTAAAGTTGCGGCGTAGCTTCGGCCATTGTTGCGACCACAGCGTGAATATCAATTCCTCCGCGGAAGTCTCCTCGGTATCCAAAATTACGACCGAACGATGTGGCGTCTTATATAGAGCGTCCAAAACGCGTGGTGCCGCGATGAGGCCATTCCCGAAAAGCTTTCTTTCGCTACGAATGTGAGATGAGAAAGTAATGGGATGGCGATATAGCTCGAAGTTTTGATCGACAGGGCGACGAAATAGAGTGCGAAGTACGCCTAGATCTTCGAGCTGCGCCAAATCCCCCAGCTCTATGAAGAGCACCTGGCTCCAGACGCTCCCAGGTCTAGGCATTTCGTGAGCTTGCCAAGTGCAAAATAAGGCGAAGTACTTTGACCCCGCCAAGGGGATGCCCGTGTAGCTGAATTCAAATCCAGAACTTGGTGATGATCCAGACAGGTCGGTCGCGACTGCCAAAAGATGCTTGACGTCAGCAGACAAACTAAGGGAAGAAGCCAGAAGGTGATGACCGGAATCATAACCGAACAACGCTTGGTGAAATGTGATCTTGGGAGCCATCCGATCTAGACTCCGAGCAGCCAACGTAGCGGGGCAGTTAGATCTTTGGATTCGATGTCACCAAAAACAATTTTTACGCGTTGCTGAGGCGGCAGTTCTCCCAAATGTTCCTCCAGTTCTTTTGGGGTTCCTCCGAGAGCTGAAACTCCAAAAATTCTGGACTCGAATTTTCTACGATTTGTCTTAAGGTACTGGTCGAGTAACGGCCATTCCCTTGCGAGAAACGACGACGGAATCTTTGGCTGCATATTTCCCGGATGGTAAACAGTATCCCATGCCGAGATCATCACACAGAGCTTCAATGGGTATGTCGGCAGTGCACTATGCTCAGCAATAAATTGAAGCACGTCTACTAGTTGCACCTGTGCAGACGCCTTTCGGGGGTCAAACGGCTTGGCTGTCCTCTCGACTTCCGGAAGGGCTGCCAGTTCACCTAACAATTCTTGATTCGAAGCGGGTAGGTCTGCGCGAAGAAAAAGCAGTATTCCGGACAACTTTTGGAGACTGTCACTGTAGCTTTTGGCCCATTTCCTGTCGACCCATTGATCTTGAAATACTTCCCCACTCACATCAGGGAGGAACAATTTACCTCTCTTGCCAGTTGAGGGGTCTTCGAACCAGAGTTCTGGAACGGGACCCTGCAGGTTTCTCTCTGTATGCAATAGCTTCTTGCCGCTACGAAAGTCAGCCTTATCCCGCTCAAGGTAGCTGCGGTCGGGAGCTAAGGCATGGCTGCGTAACGAATCCGGCGTGTGCGGGTGTTGAAGTAAATCATCAACCGCATGAATATATGACGTCTTCCCCGCATCCGGAAGCCCAACAATTAGGAGATTGTAATCCGCCTCACTCATTCGGAGTCTCCGTGTATAAGCCCATATCTCGAGAAATCTCTCTCTCCATAGACAGTTGAGGACGGGAGCGGGGTTGGCATAGGGTATCGCTGGGTGGTGCTAACAAACGTTGAAAAAAGTCTGGTGATTATATCTACCGTTGGCAAAGTTCCATCCATTGGACGGGCGGCGACTCTCCATTTGTGGAGACCACCGACTCTGTGACTGAAGTCGCGTTCAAAGCTTTCTTCAAGGTGATGGACCGCCTGATGGCAAGCGGAGTCCCTCGGCGCGGCCTTTAGTTCGTCCTCTTTAGTAATTATTAGGTGGAGAATTGTCTGAGGACCAATTTGCCCAGTCTGTAAAAGACGGTTCACAAAGTTCAGCGCCTTTGAGGCATGGTCGTGCCTACGAGTTCGATCGACCATCGCACCACCATCAACAACAACGGCCAAGTGATCTGCGCGTCGCGTGCACATCAAATTTTCGCAAACCGTGAGTGCGGAGATTGCGTCCGGATAAGTGTCGCCCGAAATATCATTCAGTAACAAGTCAATGTGTGGTTGATTGCCATCTTTGTGGCTCACCGCAACGTGGAGGCAGCTGTTATCGTAGCGTCTCGAGGTATGCTCCATTGATGGGGCGTGAGCTCCGCTTTCCACGGTAGCTCGCCAATTCAGCTCCTCAAATCTCATAAGGCTTAGGCTTCCGGCGAATTCATAGTCTCCAACTGAGCCCATCTGAAACTGCTGATGAAATCGAGCCAAGAGCGATGTCTTGCCACTCTCAACCATTCCGGCAATTGAAACTAAAATGGCGCGCGACCGGCTAGTAACTTCTCTGGCGTCGATAATCTCAAGCGCTGTACCGTGATGAAGAACTTCGGTTTCGGATAGACCGGTGTTGGCGTTGTCCGCGACAATTTCTGTCACGTCGTCGCCATTCGATGCGAGCGCGGCCCGGTCAGTCACCTCATCGGATGTATCTTCAAGTGTGTTTATCAGGTTCGGGCATGCGCTGCCTCTGCCTTCGATACATTTGCCGTCGATTCCGAATCCACAGAGAGCTAACTTGCAACCTTTCATTTGCTAACCTCAGCCTAATAGGGACAAAGCTTTCAAAAATGTAATTTCTGCATACGCCGCTTGTGCTACCTCAGTAGCTGATATCGGGGTCTCGACATTCAGGCCTGGACAAAGGTGTGAGAGAACCTGAACGGCGCCCGCGACATTATCGAATTCGGCAACCTTTGATAGCGCAGTGCTGATGGGAAGCAGCCCTTTCGTCTCAGGAGGGTTCGGTGGGCTAATTGTTATTGCTTGCCATCTTTCCTTTGTTGCCTCAAGCAATTGTCGGAATGATTGCGGTTCATCGGAGGTGTCGACACAATGTTTCAATGAACGCGCTAAAAGTGCGTTCATTGAATTTGATGGAGGTAAGATTTGTGTTCTTTCCGCAGCTTCGATGGCGGCCGCGATGGCGTACTCGAGTTTTGAGAGGAGCGCGGTGCTCGTCTTCAATCGGTCGCTGTATTCGTTGACGATCCACCAGAGCAGAGCAGTTTCCTCTGAGAGTTGCAAAAGCTGGGAGTTGGTCGCTTGGCGGCCTTGTTTGATCGTTTTGATTAGTTCCTTGTAAAAGGCAGATTGTGCGGCCGTGAAAGTTTCATCTGTGGCTGAATTCAACTTCTTCAATCGATCAAGCAGTACTTCCTCAGATCCGACGTCGCCAAAGCGATCAGGACGCTTGGCTTCAGCTTCCACCATCAAAAAATGCTCTGCCTCTTTGAGGATTGCGGGTTGAGCGATGTCTAGATCCCTTTTCAAGGCCAGGGTCGCTTTCAATCCCAATGCGAAACCGATAGCAACTGCGTCTTTTGCTTTGAACGCGGTCACCATAACGACACCGGCCATCAAGCGCAGCTCATGCTCGTTGTTCGCAACTGGGAACTCAGGATCTATTTCCAGGAGCGCCTCTTGAAAAAAGGTTTTATCGTTATGGTCGGTCTGACTGAAGAGGAACAACCGAAGGAGCGCGCATAACGATGCCTTTGTGACCCGCTTTGAGTATTTGGCTGCGGTGTCCCAACGTTTCTCTACGATCTTTGGATCAGGTTGAATGTGAACATTACGGTACCAGTCAATCAAATGTGCGTGCATAGATTACTCTTCGAAAGGATTTGGACTACCTTGGAGTTCAGCGTCTCTCACCGCTACCGCGGTCCAGAATTTGGCAAGACCATTGGGTTCTTCGGTCGCTCTCTGAAAGACCTGCGACCACATGACCTGTGGTTGAAGGGCGTCGTCACCATCGCGGAGTAAACCGGCTTCGTTTGCCGAGGCATAGCGATCTGGTGTTGGCAACTTGAAGAAGTGAACAATGAGGTCACGTTTCGCACTATCAATATTTGTAGGCATTGTGTCCTCCGTGGGTTCTGGCTCTGGGATCGCATGAGATGCAGCGACCGTCGGTAGAGCGGCTACTACAACAGCATTATTTCGCGGACGATCATAGAGTTTGATTAAGTGTTCATCGACGGCCTGGTCCTCGTCATTGCGCCTGGCTCGAAACTGAAAGTTCTGCTTATTGAATTCGCGTGTATGAATTCGGATCTTGAGTCGTGGCCCATCACTTTCTTCAAAGGTGTGCAACTGAACGATATGGTAGGTCGGAAGCCAGTCTGGATCGCGGCGGGAAGGCTGAACGGCCCCGGCAAAAAGTTGCACGTGCTTCTTGTCCGCAGCGATGCGTGTGCTGTGCTCGTGTCCGAAAAGGGCAACTGGAGCGAATGTCCGTAGCGCGTCACGAATCGTGGCTTTATCCATGAGCCAATCGGGGGGATGATGGCATAATGCCACATCGACAACACCGTCGGTATGTTTCAAGTGGGAAGTTTGAAAATCGGACACAAGGAGACCGCCAGGTGCATCTCCTCCGTCTGAAATGAGAGCAGAATTGAGACCATGAATGCGCAGCATTTTCCCGTCATCGAACTTTTTGGGTAGCAATTTTTCCCATGCAAGTTGCTCGGGAGTAGTTCTGCAGTCATAGCGCTGGGCAAAGTCATTAAATGCATTCAATGGCGCGAGCATGCTGTGTAAGGGATCTTTTTTGAGTTGCTTCGAGATCAGGTCGCGCCACTTCACAGGGTCGGCATTTTGTCGAAACTTTACATGTGATTCCCAGAGGGGAAGGTCCGGCGCGACGTAGTCTCGATCCACGTCATGATTGCCAGGAATCACATAGACGTTGGCAGCCGGGATAGCCGTCCGTGAAAACAGCTCATCAAGCCACTGAATGGCTTTCGTATAGTCCGCTAGTTTGCCACTAAACGCTATATCACCTGTGATCAGAACGGCATCATAATTTGCACCATCCGCCGGTCTAGCTTCAAGATCGTCGAGCAAGGCACGTCGAATTTGTTGATCGAGATCGAACTGTGATGTGTCGTCGCGTTGGGAAAAGTGGATATCCGAAAGGTGGAGCAGCGTAATCACAGTAAATCCTCGATCTGGTCTGGAATTACGAGCAAAGGGGGCAGTCGCTAGACAATCTAGGCATAACGATATTTTTGATTGTGGTGCTGACGAACAGAGATTGTAGCATGCCAATTGCCTGATTCGACATGCTTTATGTGTGAGCCTGAACTAACTTCGTCCTTCGCTGCCTGGTATCAAGTTTGATACGAGCTACCCGGCTCTATCGAGGCGATTGTGCTTTCGCAATAGCCTGCCTTTAATGTCCACACAGATCGGGACAAAGCAGGTTTTCCGGATTGGTGCTCGCCTCGGATAGCGGCGCGCTATGGATATGGACCGATTTCCGACACAGGACGATGCATCTCCCGCCGCAACTCGATCCTTTCTTCTCGCGGATTGGCCCGACGCGGCGGTCGGTCAAAGACCGTCGTTACGTGCCAGGGTTAAAGACTGCGAGGACTCCATTGGAGCTTGCGGAAAACGCTCCGCAGGATGTTGCCTTCCGCGTCGTGTCGACACCTCGGCGTCCTGAAGTTCGGGGTATTTTCGCAGCTCAATCTCACGGCCCGTAATTGCTCCTGTTTACGCTTCGTATCTGACGTTGCGGTCATGCCCGCAAAACATCGGAGCCAGTGTGGTCGCTAGGCCTTCACCGTACCGCCCTTGCATCCGCTACCTCATGTCGGCTTGATACACGTCATGTCCCTCCAGTTGTTGCTGCCCCTCGAAGAGCACGCTGCCTGCGGCATCGGGTTTACGGGTTCGTCGCGGTAGGGATACGGCTTACGCCGTACCCCCCGCACAGATCCGGACGGGCGGATTTCCCGCATCCGGCTCTTGCCTCAGGTGGTGACGCGCAGACGGCGTGAAGGATAAGGGTGATAGATATGGGCCGGAGGGAGCCATTTGCGGATGAGCCGTTGCATCCGCTCCCACGGAACGCGTCCCTTTTGACTCCGCCGTTGGAGAACGTGGTGCCAGAGGCGACTGACCGTGAGGCGGAAGTGGGCCAGGGCATACCGGTTGCCCGGCACTCCGAAGTATCGGATATGCCCACCCACAACGGACTTCAACCACTCACCGACTTCCGGAACAGGGTCGTGCATACCGCCGTAGTGCCGCCACGTCTCTCCGTCTACACCGGCTGCCGCCTGCCTCTTCAACTGGAAGTTAGGCGAACCGCAGAGTGTCGATCCGATAGATGTGATGCATCAGAGCGGTGAACTTCACATCCTTGTTCGATCTTGCTGTCTGTCGTATCTGCGCCAGCGCACTTGGCACGTCAACCCGGCCCTGAGTCCGGGACGCGTTTTGCTGGCCCAGATTCCCCTTGGCCAGACCCCTTCCCTCCATCTCCTCCGCCGTCAAGACTCTGGCTTTGTTCGGAGACTTCCCCGGTACTATGGGTCTGTCCGACTTCCCGTGTTCGTTCATCATCGGCTCCTGTTCTTGAACTTCCCGATGCGTCCCGCGAGCGCTGGCCGCTCTCGGGTGAACCCGGGACCTCCCAACTTCCGTGCAAGATGTGTCCCTACGTGCCAGGGTCACAGACCGCGCAGGACCCCAGTGAAGCTCGCATTAGCGCTCCACCGAAGTTGCCTTCCGCGTCGTGTCAACGCGTCGGCGTCCTGAAGTTCGGGGTATTTCGCGGCTCGATAACCTGGCCCGTGACTCCCCCTGTCTACGCTTCGTTCATGGCTTTGCAACCATGGCCGCAAGACTCGGGGCCGGTGTGGCTCGCTACGCCTTCACCGTACGGCTCTTGCATCCGCTACATCCTGCCGGCTTGATGCGGTCTACATCGTGGCCCTCCAATCTGGTTGCTACTACGGTTGAAGAACAACGATGCTTGCGCATCGGGTTGGCGCCTACGACACTCCACCGCAAGATGCAAGGATGGAGAAGTGGATTTGAAGATGTTAACCACTTTTCTAATAATCTTGGGTACTCGACAGGGAAAAAGGGCTCTGTAAGAATGGCCTAGTTTCAACACAAGTTTGTTTTCCGCCGTGGTTCCACCGCCCTTTTTGAGCTTTGGAACTAATGAACCTCCGTGTCTTCAATCAGTGGAGATGTACCTTGAAGCCTTGTAGCGCACTTGCCTTATTCCTGCTTTCGTTCTGCTCTCAATCAATCGTTAGTGGACAGACTCAAAACGTGATTGTTTTCCCGCCACGGCCCCCGAAAGCTCTTGCTGGCAAAGCAGTTTTGCCGCCTGACACCACTTCTGATCCGGCTGCACAAAAGGCCCTAAAAGAGGTGATCGTATATACCGGCGGGGAATCTGCCTGGCAACACGTGAAGAGTTCCGAAGTCCATTTTCGCGTAGGAAGTGGAGACAGCGCCAAGGATTTCCTGCTAACCGATGACTGGCATACAGGCAACACCAAATATTTAAGAGGGATAAAAGGACAGTCGAATTCCCCTAAAGATCATGACAGTTCGTCGCAGCGGTCGTTTCAAGGTGGAGATGCGCCTGCTAATATCGCAGAACTTGATCAAGCACGCGTAATCGCGACGCACCTCCCCTCCGTTGCTGCGCAAATTGTTTTGCAGAATGAGAACTATCTTGTGCGTGAAGAGGCTGCATCACAATGTGAGGCCAGCGCTAGGCAATGTGTTGACATCTATTGGCATCGCAAAAGCGGCGATCCATATGTACTGGAACAGCTCTGGACGATTTCGACGGAAACCCACCTTCCTCTGTCTGTAAGCCTTCGACCTCCCAGCTTCTCACAGTCGACTTCAATTTCTTGGCGGAAATACGACTTCTCGGATTGGCAAGGGATCCAAGGCTTGAAAATACCATCGGTCGTATATGCCGGGCCTCCAGGATTTCCTGCCCAAAAACAAGTCTTGATCTCTTTTACTCCGAACGCCGAATACAACAAGACCAAGTTCGAAGAGGAGCTCAAGTAATGAAGTCGAAGGTTCTTTACATAATCGCACTCCTTTTCGCAGTCTTAGGAACGTCATTCTCGCAGTTTAACCAGTCAAACGCCTCCCTTGGGATACGACCGTCGGCCAGTTATGCTGGTGGGAACTTTGACCATGTTGATCTATCAAATGGTTCTCTGGTCGCGTCGATCCCATTGCTTTCTTATCAACAAAAGGGAAAGCTGGAGCCCCTCTCTTTTGCGATCAACCTGAATAGCAATGCATTTGAAGAAAAAGAGACGTGTGACATTGACAGCGGACGATGCTTTATCTATATGCAGTTGGCCCAGTTTGGTCCTGGAATTAGTTCGAGCTTGGCCCCCTCAAGCTTGCAAGCTGATGATCGGTATGACACCTTTGTCTCGGATTGCTTGGCCAATTTTTTTGGCGACGGAAATGGTCCATTCGACTGTGGCGTGGCGGTGCAGAAAGGAAGACGACATTTTCTCCTTACCGATCCGACTGGACACCAAGTGCCTATGCTTCCAGACTCTGCTAATTGGAGCCTCCTTCACGATGCAGAAGGTAAGGGCTATACATTTGTTACTGATGCAAATCCTTCGAACCCATATACCTCAGTCAATGGTTTGCGTGTCGTCTATGACAAGCACGGAAATAGATATTCGGTTCAAGCCTACGGCGATTCTTTTTATGCATCTGATCCCGAGGGGAATCAGATAACCCAAAGCACCGCCTCAAATGGCATCATCTCCTTTCAGGATTCAGTGGGGAGATCGATTACGAGTCCTGAGTCGGCCATTGAATGGGCATTTGACCAGTATGCTTATGGAACAACCCCTCCAGATACCTCTGGGTGCCCCAATCTCGGAGTGACTGGTCAAAGCCCGCTATTTTCGGTGCCATGGAGTGTACCGGGTCCCAACGGACAGCCAGTTCAATATCTGATTTGCTATACCAAGGAGCTGGTATATCACACCGGACTCTATGGAGATGAAGATCCGACAAATACCGGCGTCTGGCCTTGGTCTGGCAACTATTTTGTGAATCCTATGGACGTCCCAGTTGGAGGGGGATCGTGGTCGTTGACCGGTGCCATTAATACGATAGCCGGCGGTTTTGCAATTCAATCGATCAAGCTGCCCGATGGCACTTATTGGGGATTTGTTTACGACGCTTACGATTGTCAATGTACCGACTTGCAATCTTACGTCGCCCAGACGGGCGTGCCAATCTCCTACGGGTCTATCAAGGAGATCAGGACCCCAGCAGGCGGGAAAATCAGCTACGGTTATGGCAATATCGTTCGCTATCCAGGTTATGGATCGCCATCGGTCTTTCACGCCATAACTTCTCGAACCGTAGACGATGGGATGGGCAACGTCTCAAGTACCACGTACTCCTACGCTTCGCCAACATCGAGTTCGTTCACGACGCTGGAACACTTCAACGGCTCAGGCGATGAAATAAAACACACTTTCCAATCTGTTCGACCTGCCAACGCCTACTCAAACGCCCCTCTTTACGAGGTGGAAACTAAATATTGTCAAGGAACGTGCCAGAGTGGGACCGTTCTCAAAACAGTTGGTACAGAATACCAGTCGAATCAGCCTTATGGTGAAGAGGGCGCCTTCAATGTGCTCGCTAGTCGAGTAACTACCACGCTGAAGGGTGCATCCTCTGTCATCGATGAACTCCACTATCAACCGTTCTATACCGCGGCCGAATTGGTATGCACACCCAATGGAACTCCAACGGGCTGCACCGCCGTGTCCGGATGGAACCCAACCGTGTACTTGGGGCAAGTGCAGGAAGAAGACGTCCGCGATTCCGCGAGCAATTTATTGAAGGCTAATGTCACGAATTATTGGAGTTCAACTCATCAGTCGTACTACAACGTGAATCAACTCGATCTTGTGGCCGACACGCAAGTCCTGGATGCCGAAGGGAATGTCGTTGGGAAGACGGAATATACATACGACGACAATAACGGAAGCCCTCAGGGCGTCCTTGGCAACCAGACATCCATTAAGCGATGGCTCGACACCGCAAATACATCATTCGTAACATCAATTAAGTACAACACTGCCGGCATGCCGGTAGAGATTAAAGACTCCAATCTAAACTCGACGACCGTTACATATGACGGTACGGGACTCTACCCCCAAAAGATCCAGTCCCCTACAACGGGGACAATTACTCACATCGAAAATTATCAATATGACGGTAATACCGGAGCCCTGCAATCGTACACTGATCAGAATCAGCAGGTGACAAGCTACAGCTATGACAGCGCGGGCCGCTTGTGGAGCGTAAAAGCGCCCAACCTTGGTTCTGCATCTGGTGCGACTACGGTTTATTGCTACCCAGATGCGAAAACCATCAAGACCTATTCTGCAATGAACGCTGGGTTGACGGTGCCGTCTACCTCTACAGCGTGTCCTGCCAGTTCCGGCGCGAATGTTCAATCAGAGCTTATTGACGGACTGGGAAGAACGATTCAGATAGGTTCGGAATCGGCTGACTCGTATCAAAATACGCAGTACAACACCGAGGGGCAAATACAGCAAGTCTCCAACCCTCACACTGCGGCTGGCGCCGCCTCGGCTATATGGACTTCTTTTCAGTACGACGTTCTGGGACGTACAGTCAAGCGGGTCAACCCGGATAGCTCTGAGATTGATACGACTTTCGACGGTAGCAGTACGGTGATCGTTGATGAATCGCAACGCAAGACGAAACGGATCGTGGATTCTCTGGGTCGTCTTACGGATGTCTATGAAGACCCGGATGGCGCAAATCTTCATACCGAATATGGCTATGACGGTTTAGCTAATCTCACGTCTGTGACGCAGCATGGAAAATCCGCTGAGACAAGCCGGACGCGGAGTTTCAAATATGATTCATTTTCCCGCCTTCTCTGGTCTCACAATCCTGAAACGGGCGTGATCTGCTACGGCCATGGAGACGGCACCGAGTCAGGCTGCACGGCGGATGGTTACGACGCAAACGGCAATCTTCTCTACATGACCGATGCTCGCGGCGTTCGGACAAACTTCTTTTATGACGCATTGAATCGTTTGACACGGAAGGAGTATACAGACGGAACTCCGTGGGCTTACTTCTATTACGATCAAAGCTCAACCTGGGCGGGAACTCCTTCGAATGGCATCGGCCGGCTAACCGAGACGCTGATCGGAGCCGTCCACCAGACCGACCGGGTTTTCTCCTATGACGAGATGGGCCGTATAAGGGATATCGGTGGAAAACTTCCATCCGATCAGAACCAGCCTGGACATGGCATTCACTACCGCTACGACCTCGCCGGAAATCCGGTCACGATCGGCTACCCAAGTGGCCGCGTCGTCACCCAAAGTTTCGATTCGGCGGGAAGGCTAAAGTCGGCCACGATGACGGGGTGGGTAGCAAACGCAACCAACTTTAACTCCTTCTCTCCCACGAATGTCGATTTCCCCTACACCTACGTTAAGGGAGACTGCTCCAGCAGTACATCGATCTGCTATACGCCCGCAGGTGCAGTCAGTTCCTGGAAGGTTGGCAACGCGGGCCAGAGCTTCAGCTATAACAGCCGGTTACAGACAACACGTATCCAGGCCTCCGGTTTCAGCCAGAATTTGATGGACCGGCAGTACAGCTTCGCCCCCTCTACAACGGGGACGTGTATGACTGCCGGGAACAACGGCAACATCTGGTCGATTGTGGATGGGCTGAACGCTTACCACACGCAGACCTTCCAGTATGACTGCCTCAACCGGCTGACCTACGCTAGCCGGTCCGACGGCGCTTTTACGACGAATTTCAGTATCGACAGCTTCGGCAACAGCTCTCCTTCGGTGAACGGCACTGCCACGATGACCTTTGGCAGTGACAACCGGGTGAACAGCCTGCCCTGCGCCGCTACACAGACCGCCTTCGATGACGCGGGCAATCAACTGTGCGACGGGTTAGCCGCCTGGGGCACGTTGCACCAGTACAGCTATGACGCTGAGAGTCGGGTCTCGCAGATCAACTCCGGCAGCACCTCTCTGGCGGGATATCAATACGACACAGAAGGGAATCGCGTCCACAAGGACGCCGGTGGCGATTGGACTGAGTATGTGTATATGAACGGGCAGCCGCTCTCGGAGAAGCATAGCGACGGCTCCTGGTCCGACTACATCTATGCCAATGGCAAGAAGGTGGCCAAAGCGGATACCTTCGAGAACGAGATCCAGGTAGGTGGAGACTTCGATCCCCACGGTGTCTCCTGGATCGGCATGACGCTTCCCATCTCGATCCCCGGAGGGACTAACCCGAACACCGGCCAATCCTACGCAGTCATCCGTACCGGTGACCGTTTGGTCTGGCAGCAGGAGCAGTTCAATGCCCGCGGCGGGATGTGCCTCTTCGACTCCAATGGGAATTCCACGAGTTGGGCTTTGCATGCCCTCGATGGCGACTTGACCAATAGCTGGCACGATACTTCGGGCGCCTGGCTTACCCGTGTAGTTCCACTCGATTCCTGGGCTGGACACACTCTTACGGGAGCCTGCGTGGTGGTTGACGGAGAGACGAATTCCATCACCAATGGAAGCCGCTCGATCGTCTTGGTCAACAATGCGGCCATTCTGCGGGCAGATGGAAGTGTGTTGCCGATCTACCAGAGTGGCCAGGGGCAGCCTGGATGGCAGATCTGGCAGGGTGTGCAGTCAGGAAATGCGATTACCAACAACTTCTGGAACATAAGGAACCTGCAGGGCTTCAACACGGCGACCTATCCCAGCGTTTCAACAACGCACTACTTGGCCGATCATCTCGGATCCACCAGTATGGCTCTGACTGTGGAAGGCTGGCCGACTCAGACCTCAGAGTTCCAGCCCTATGGGCAGGAGATCAATCCGGTAGCTTCCGCAAATCACTACAAATTTACCGGCAAAGAAAGGGACGTTGAATCAGGGCTGGACTACTTCGGGGCCAGGTACTACAGCCCAACGATGGGACGGTGGATGAGCCCGGATTGGTCGGAATGGCAGGATGCGATCCCCTTTTCCAAATTGGACAATCCTCAATCATTGAACCTTTACGGCTACGTGTGGAATAACCCACTATCGAGAGTTGACGAGGACGGCCATGAAACGCTTTGTACTAACGATAGATGGGACGCCAGCACCAATACGCTTATCGCGGGAACTTGTTATTCGCTTCCAGATATTCCGACTGTTAGGCAAACCATTCGGCAATGGGTGTTCGAACGTGTAACACCCGCGAAACCGCATCAGCAGATGCCACAAATGCCTCCAAGTAAACAATTGGGGAAGGTTGACGCCCTAAAGTTTATTTATGGGGGAGCAGGTCTCATCCCAGCTAGACGAATGAAGCACATTCTGGACGGAGACGCTACAGGTGGAGGTCACCGAGCGGGTACAGGTATGCCCGGAAAGAGTGAATTCCCCGCTGAATGGAGCGATGCCAAAATCGAAGAAGTGATAGAGGATATTGCCACTGACCCGAATGCGCCACGTGTGACACAGGGGCGAGATACGGTCGTAACTGGAACGCGTGATGGAGTCGACGTCCGTGTGATTATAAGAAACGGCGAACCTTGGGCAGCATATCCAACGAATGTTCCACGGAATCCCTAGGATAGAGAACTCTATGAATCACGCAGATCAATCGACGCGCTATGAAGAATTGAGGGGGCGGCTAACAGCATTGCGCTTCCTCTTTTCTACCAACCCAGAAGCGGAGCAGGCCAGAGCATATTTCGATGAAAACATAAGGGAATACGAATTTGAGATCGCGATGCATGCACTCTGCGATTACCTCTTCGAGGTCCGTCGTCCAATATCGAGTGATGTTTTAGCAGAAATTGGCAAACTTCATGCCCTTATGGGGGTTGACGATGACTGCGTTTCCAGAATGAGTGCAATTGTCTGATGACAATAAATTTCCCGCTTGTATGGGGGGTCTGGCCCGCATCGAGTTTTCCGAAGGGGCGGCTATTTACCCAAAGAACATCTTGTGCGTCTGTCGTTATAGGCCGCCTTTTGGCGGCCTATCGGGGTGGAGTATAAAGCCTCTGCCGGACCGGTAACGGCCACCCTGATACATCTGCCAGCGCCGCTCTCATCAGCCTGGTAATCTACGCATCTCGGACTGTACAAGCCTATGCTGCGGGTGGGGAGATCACGGCGCCATGGGCCTACGGCTTTTCACCGTTCCCACGCAGATCCTGGACCCACCGATCACATCCTTGCGACCGTGCTGCATGACTCGGACCTGGTATGGCTCGCTCGGCCCTCACCGCACGGCTCTTTCATTCGCTACATCTTACCGGCTTCGTGTGGTCTACATCGTGTCCGTCCAGTTTGGTTGCTACTGCGTTTGAAGAGCACGCTGCCTACGGCATCGGAAGTGGCTGCGACACGTCACCCCCAATTGGGATCTGCAGGAATCCCGCGCGGCGGTCTTCCTGTTTACGCCGGTAAACAGCTTTAGAATCTGTTGCGTTCCGCTTTGCACGGAATGGTTCGCTTTGATGGGAGCGCTTAGGGCGCTCTGCGTAAACGAAGAATCTGCATCGGCGTAAACACGTTGATTTCGCAGAAGCTTCAGTCGTTTTGGTGAAATCGGGAGATTGACGTGTCGCACGGACGGGGGCAAGCTGTTTCTAAGGCGAGGTTCAACGATGAGCACACTCGTCAACGGCACATCGACTGTTTCCAGTCCTCCTGAAAGTACACAGGAGAAACCTGGCTTCCGCACCAAAACCATCGCCACACGGATTACTCCTGAGGAATTGCGGGAGGTCGAGGCGGCTGCCGAAAAGAGCGGCAAAACGCTCGCGGTGTGGCTGCGCGAACTTGCCCTGAATGCCGCGCGGGCGAGGCCTGCCGACCCAACGGAACTGATGCTTTCCGAGGTCCTGGCGCTCCGGTACATCCTCCTAAATCTCTTCCACGCCTCGGCCACGGCGCAGGCCGAAGGCAAGTACCTGCTCCCGGAATCCGTCGTCAAAATCCGCGATAAGGCAGAGGCTCGGAAGCTGGCAGACGCCCGGAAGCTGCTCACCGATTTCCTCGCCGGGGAGGATGAAACCGGAGGACAGAAGTGAGCGCGGAACCGATGGGTTTTCCCAGCCGGGGCCGATGGTTTCTTTGGCTAATTTTGCTCTTCGCCGTAGGTCCATTTTTGCTGATTCTTCCGGGTATGCTTTGGCTCAACTGGACCATGAATCCGGTCCAGATCCACTACCTCGGAACCTATGCCGCCTGCTCTACGTTGAGCCGTTACCCAGGAACACTGACTACCGTTCGCTACGTCGAGAAAACGGCTCCGGGACGGAAGCCGGCACCATTGTTGCCCGATGATGCGGTGAAGGGACCGGATGCGCAACATCCCATCGCTCTCAGTCCGAAAGCGCTCGCAGAAGGCTGGCGCGGTGTGATGATGATGCCGCCCGGCAAGGTTCGTGCGAGGGAGTTGGAAGCATACCTGCGGGAGACGGTTTATGACGGCGACAGCCCATGGCTGATCTACCTTCGGCCCATTCTTTATCTGACGGCAGCAGTGTTGTTTCTGTATGGCCTATGGCTCTTCTTTGGCCATAAACTTCGGGTCAGCCAGCAGCAGGAACAACGCCATGGACGCCGCACCAAGGGCCCCCAACTGATGGCGGCGCGGCGCAGCTCTCGAGATGGCGGTATCCGCTTTCAGATGGAGCGCGAGGGTACACTTGGCAGATTCCTTCCGGCTCGTGGTTTCCGCATCCCGCGCCGGCTGGACGCCAGCCACATCCTGCTGATGGGGGACACTGGCTCCGGCAAAAGTTCCGCCATCCGGCAACTGCTTCGCCAGGTTGAAGACCGCGGCGAGAGTGCCATTGTGTACGACCCGGCAATGGACTTCGTAGGTGAGTTTTACAACCCAAAGCGAGGCGATCTGATTCTGAATCCGCTTGACCGGCGATGCCCGTACTGGAGCTTGGGAAAGGAGATTGACCGGCCCGAAACGGCCACCACCATCGCCGTAGCGATGCTGCCGGAAAAGGAATATGAGAAGGCGTTTTTCACTGATGCACCGCGCCGGGTGTTGGCCCATTTGCTGAGGAACAGGCTGCAGCCAAGGGACATCCTACGAATGATGGCTGACCCTTCTTATATAGAGGCCGCAGTCAAGGGAACGCCACTGGCGGCATTGCTCGATCCGGGCGCTCCTGCGCAGCGGGCGGGGGTGCTCTCCAGCCTGAACATGGTGGCCGACAGCCTGGAGCTGTTGCCCGAGTGGGAGCACACGAGGCCGACCTTTGCGACGGCGGAATGGTATAAGGAGCGTAAACGCTGGGTCTTCCTAACCTCTTCTGCTGCCTACCGGGAGAAGGTGCTGCCGCTGCATTCGGTATGGCTCGATTTGTTCGTCTTGCGCATGATGGGCTACTGCGAAGACCCTGCGGTAAAGCCTGTCTGGTTTGTGCTGGATGAGTTGGCCAGCTTGAACAAGCTGCCGCAACTCCATACCGCTGTGACCGAGAATCGCAAGTACGGAAATCCTGTCGTCCTAGCCGTGCAGGGACGCAGCCAAATGGAGAAGCGTTACGGCCAGGATGCAGAAGCCATGCTCTCCCAGCCTGCGACGAAGATCTTTTTGAAGACCTCCGAGCCGCGTGCGGCCAAATGGGTCTCCGAAGCTATCGGCGAGATCGAGGTTGAGCGCTTGAAAGAGTCTCGAAGCATGCGGATATTTGGTTCCAGGAAGAGCTTTGCGATGGAGATTGCTACCAAGCCGCTCGTCATGGCGTCCGAGATCGCGGGACTCCTGCCGCTCACAGGTTTTATCAAGTTGGAGAATCAGGTTATCCAAGCAAGGTTCCGGCTGGCAAAGAAACACAACAAAGAGCCGGAGTTCCTGGAACGGATTAGAGAACAGCCTCTGCCGCGCAAAGTGGATGAAGTGAAGACTGCGGCTACTGTGAAGGCCCCAGAGACAAAGAAGAAGCCGGCGCAGGCGGTTTTGCCTCTGGAGGAAGTGCCTCCTATCGGGAAGCGGGAGGGGTTCAGTTGGGATGAAAGTAAGGGAATCGAATGAATTAAGTGCGGACTTGTTTTTTGCAGAGGCATTTATGCAACGATCAGAAGTTATTAGCGGGCTCATCAACTATCTTGAAGGTGCTTATGACAGAAGAACGCAAAGAAGAACTTCGGAGCATTTTGCAGCAAAAAGAGCGCAATGCGTCTCAAGCAGCTGCTTCGGTCTTGCAAATGGTACATTCCTT
Source organism: Terriglobus albidus (assembly GCF_025685425.1). Lineage (GTDB taxonomy): Bacteria > Acidobacteriota > Terriglobia > Terriglobales > Acidobacteriaceae > Terriglobus > Terriglobus albidus. The sequence goes on along the minus strand of NZ_JAGTAS010000054.1, from coordinate 177,549 downwards.
CCGGGAGTCACTGGACCCATCGGAGCTTTCCTTGATGATCGCTCAGCTTGCAGAGCGGTTCCGAGGTCTGGAAATGGAAACCGAGGAGGAAGCATGTGCTTATGAGATCGATAAGTATGGTGTAGAACTCCTAAATCTGGATGGACAATGGGATGTGCCCTTTTCCGGAGTTGATGCGCGTCGCAAACCGTGGGACTCTCCTACCGAGGGATCAAGCGGTAGTACCGGGCTCGGAGGATAACGAGCTTCCTCCAGCCGGACCTTCGGGAAAATCCCGGCTGCCCAGATTCGGGGCGGCAACGGCATTGCTCTTCTCTGAACAAGCAGGTGCGGTTGAGGTCGCCTTAGCGCCACTCGAAACCAAACGCCTGTTGGAGGCCTGGAGCGTTCACGAGCTTTCGATCGAGGCTTCAGATACTGAAGTCTCGAAAGCTCTCGACTTCCTTATGGAAAAGGCATACACCCAAGCACCTCATTTAATCCTTGAGGTGCCTATTGCCTTCTCTGGACGGGCAGCGATAGTGCCTGATGTCCAAAATTTCCCCCCCTCGAAATCTCTGAAGTAGGAGCTACGTTAATGAAGGCGCGCAATCCCCGCAGACAAAACTTAGCACGGCTCGCATGGGCCAACAATATGATGCGCTGGCATGTCGAAATCTGCGATGTGGCAGAAAGCCTTCAATCGCCTCAACGTGAAGAGTTTCAGAACTGGGACGCAAACCGGCCTCGCAACGTAGCAACGAGCGATTGGCCTGGTTTCCGCATTCTTGTTCGAAAAAGGCCCTCGCTTCGTCGATACTTGTCCAGCTAGCTTCTTGTTGGGACGTAGAAACGTGATTCGGGCGAGGCTTTCTCACTATGCTGACGCTCTCCAAGCCGCTGTCAGCCGGACAGGTACGCACGTACCATGAGCGAGAGTTTGCGTCCGAGCGGCAGAACTACTGGAGCCGGGACCAGCAGGGGCACAGCGAGTGGTTGGGTAAGCTTGCCAATCAGTGGGGACTGCAAGGTGAGGTCGGTTCTGAGCACTTCGCGAGGTTGACCGAAGGCCAACATCCGTTCACCGAGGCGCAACTTGTGCGCCATCAAGTGTCCCGGACTTACGAGGGCAAGAACGGTAAAGAAGTCACGAGCGTCGAGCACCGTGCTGGATGGGATGCAACTTTCTCTGCTCCGAAGTCAGTTTCTTTGACTGCGCTTGTGGGTGGGGATAATCGTGTTCGGGTTGCGCACCGCGAGAGTGTGCGCGTAGCTCTGGAGGAACTGGAGCGGTACACCCAGGCGCGGATTGGGAACGTCCATGCACCGGAGACGACGGGCAGGTTTGTTGCCGCGACCTTCGAACACGATACCGCCCGGCCCGTGGACGGCTACGCCGCACCGCAACTCCACACCCACGCGGTCATCTTCAATGTCACCGAGCGCGACAATGGACAGACACGCTCCGTTCAATCCCACGAGCTGTACGCCTCGCAACACTACGCCACATCGATCTACCGAGCGGAACTGGCGTCTCGGTTGCAGAGGCTGGGCTACGAGATTGAACCAGGTAAGTACGGGCAGCCGGAGATCAAAGGCTATACGAAGGAGTATCTCGAAGCCTCAAGCCCGCGCCGCGAACAAATCAAGGATCATCTCCGCGAGCAGGGACTCGATGGAGCAGGAGCCGCACAGGTGGCGGCACATCACACGCGTGACAGCAAGGAACTGCTGTCGCCTGACGAGGTACTGCGACAGCATCGTGAACTGGCTGCGCAGTATGGTGATCAGGCGGATCGTGTTATTGCTCAGGCTAAGGCACATGAGCAGCGCCAAAGTTATGAGCCGGAGAACGCAGCTCAGCGGGCAGTGACGTACGCCCGCGATCACCTGTTCGAGAAGTCTGCTGTTCAGGACCGGCGCGCTCTCTATGAAACCGCCCTACAGCGTGGCATGGGTGAAGTAACGTACAGCCAAGTGCGGCGAGAGATCGAGCGGAGGTTCGAGTCCGGCGAGTTTCGACAGGCCCCGGAATCCGTGCGTGGCCCGGAGATCACCACCGCTGAGATGATCCGCACGGAAAAAGAGATCGTCAGCATCCTTCATCGGAGCAATGAACAGAACCGTCCTATGCTGCTGGAGGGCCGCGAGCGGTTCGATACGATTGACTGCCATCCCGAACTGAATACTTCCCAGCGTCAGGCCGTGGAGGAGATCTTTGCGGCGCGGGAGAAGATCGTAGGCATGGACGGCGTTGCCGGCGCGGGTAAGACCACGACGCTCGCGGTTGTGCGCGAAGGCGCAGAACGTGAGGGCTATACCTTGGAGGGTTTCGCGCCTACGTCTCGATCAGCGCAGAAGCTGGGCGAAGCCGGAATTGAGACTTCCACCTTGCAAATGCATTTGGCGCGTGGGCAGAAGCCTGACACCGGCGAGAGACGTCTGTACGTGCTAGACGAATCTTCCCTGGCTTCCACCAAGCAGATGCACGAGTTCCTAACTCGCCTGCATCCCAACGACCGGGTTCTGCTGGTGGGCGATCGCAGGCAGCATGAAGCGGTACAGGCCGGAAGGCCGTTTGCGCAGTTGCAGCAGGCGGGGATGAAGACTATCTCGCTCGATCAGATTGTGCGCCAGAAAGATCCGGAACTGCGCCATGTGGTTGAGCAACTCGCGCGTGGAGAGGTTGGCGCTGCGGTCAAGAAGCTAGACGAGCAGGGCCGCGTGCATGAGTTCAAAGGCCGCGAGGAGCGGATCGGCGCCATCGCGAAGGAGTATGCAAAGACTTCCGAGAGCACGTTGGTGGTCTCGCCTGACAACCGCTCCCGCACGGAGATCAATGGCCGTATCCATGCCGAGCTGCAACAGCGTGGCATTGTGAACCTAGAAGAACACCGGATGCGGACGCTGGTGCCGCGCCAGGACCTTACCGGAGCCGCCCGCACCTGGGCAGAAAAGTATGAGGTCGGCGATGTTTTGCGTTACAGCCGAGGCTCGAAGGAAACCGGAATCCGGAAAGGCGAATACGCTCGCGTGATCTGCATCGATGCTGCGCGCAACCGGATCACGGTTTCGTTATTCGATGGCCGGAATCAGAGCTATGATCCGCGCCGCCAGCAGGGTGTGTCGGTCTACCGCGAGGAGGAGCGGGCGTTCTCCGTAGGGGATCGCATCCAGTTCACTGCGCCTGACAACGATCTAAAGATCGCCAACCGCGAAATGGGCACAGTAGAGCGGATCAACGAAGGCCGGATGAGCTTACGGATGGACGGTGGTCGCTCCATGGAGATCGACCCGGTACGCAATCCACATCTAGATCATGGTTATGCGGTCACCAGCCACTCCAGCCAGGGACAGACCGCAGAGCGAGTGCTAGTCCACGTTGATACCGAGCTCGGAGCCAAAGACCTGCTTAATAACCGCATGGCCTATGTGGCCGTTTCACGAGGAGCGCACGACGCGCAAATATTTACCAACGACCGCGAAAAACTACCCGCCGCGCTCGGCCACGAAGTTTCACACCAGAGCGCCCATACGCCTAAAGTCAACTTGGAAAATGGCTTGGCGGCGCAGCCGGAGGCTAGGCAGCAAAAGGAATACGGCCACGGCATTTCAATGTAGCCGCATGACGATTTATGCGAAGACACTGGGATCATCTTGGGCATGCCTCATGCGGGAGGCTCCTACTCACACGCCTTTGGTGAAGTCCGATATCGTCATTTCGAAACTGATCGCGAGCGTCTCTACTGTTCGGATTGAGGGTGTTTTGTGGCCGTTTTCTAGCTGACTTATGTAGATTTTGCCAATCCCAGAAAGCTCCGATAGGTACGCCTGACTCCAGCCGCGCTTATCCCGCAGTTCTCGAATTCTTCTTCCGAGTCGGATGGAAACATCAATTGCCACCTCTCTAGTTTTGAGGTTATGCTAAAGGCTAAGTTAGCCTATCGGATAACTCGTGCGGTCCCTATTGCCATCACGTGTTCCTTCGATGGGAAGCACGATGGCTCGAAACCGATTCAAATCGCCTACTCCATGCAGTTGTTGGTGAAACGAGGACATTGTGATTCCAAAAGATGCCGCATACTTCTCGGGGTCGATGGTGGGAATCGCTCAGGCAAAGAGCGTTCGTTCGGACGAAAGCGCAGCCGTAGGAAGTGTGCCTCTCACGAGCGAAAGAGAATCGCCAGTCTCCGACGAAATGTCAGACGAAGCTCTTGTTGGTCAGATGGCTAACGGCGCGAGAGCCGCACTTGCTCTGCTGCTAAGAAGGCATGGACGAGCGGTCTATAACGTTGCGCGGCGAATTCTAAAGGATGAATCTGAAGCTGAAGATTTGCGTCAGGATATATTCATTTACATTTTTCAGAAGGCCTCACGATTCGATTGCAGTAAGGGAACGGCAGCGTCCTGGATTATCCAGATGGCATACCACCGCGCCATCGACAGACGCCGCTACTTGCAGTCGCGGTGTTATTACGACCGGCAGGAGCTCCTTGAAGACAGGACATTTGTGAACCCTTGCCCCAATCTTGGTGACACGGTTGACGGTCATGCCCTATTGACTAAACTGCGTGACGAATTGACTGCAGAACAGGTACGGGTGATAGAGCTTCATTTCTTTGAAGGCTACTCGTTCCGAGAGATCGCGGAGAATATTGGCCAAAATTACGGCAATGTTCGGAGTCTCTATTACCGGGGCATTCAACGATTGCGCAATCACATATTTCGAGGGAAGCCGCCGCAAAGTGAGAGAACTGGTAGACAATAGCCACATCGGAGAGCAGAGCCGATGAACACCCAATGGCATGACGAGTTCGTTGGCCTCTGTGCCCTCTATCCGTCTGGTGAACTTACCGAGGAAGAGTGGGCGCTATTACAGGTGCACCTCGCCTATTGTGAGTCCTGCCAAGAGCTTTTTGCCGAATATCGGCAAATCGCAGACGAGGTTGTACCCGCGATGGCTGCGGCCGCTGCGGAGGACGAGAGCGAATGGTCTGAGGCGCTCAGTGCTGCGGAAAAGCGATTGATGGGTGCATTGGATACGTGTCAATCTTCTTCAACAAAGAGAGTCCCTCCCAGATACTTCAAGATGGTGTCGTCTTTGGCGATCGCCGCTGGGATCGCGGGCATAGGATGGCTCGGATTTCATTTCGCGGCAGAGAAGCACCCGTCGACGTTTCCTACGAACGTCGCGACGGTGCGGCAGGATGCGTCTCCCGTGATCAGACCGACTCCTCCGGACCTAAGACCTCAACTTCAGACGGCGCAGAAAGAGATCACCGATCTGCGTGCCGCCTTGGACAATGCCACCAAAGAGGGTAATCAGGCGAATAGACACCTAACTAAAATTCGCGAACATCTGCAGGTTGAGCAAAAGGAAAGACAGAGAATCAGCGGCGAAAGAGACGCAATGGACCGGCAACTCGCAGCCGCACTTCAACAAGTAGAGTCTCTCCGGGAAAAAACCACATCAACCGCGAACGAGTCTAGACAGTACCAATTACGGCTCACCATTCTCGAAGCCCGGCTCAATGAGCTTTCCGGGGTGCTGGAAGAGAAGGAGAGGACGTTGGCTTTTGATAGAGAGCTGCTGGCGCGTGATCGCGATATCCGCGAGTTAATTGGCGCGCGGGACCTTTACATTGCCGACATTTTGGACGTCACGCAGACCGGAAAGACTTCCAGACCTTTCGGACGCATCTTCTATACGAAAGATAAATCCCTAGTTTTCTATGGGTACGACTTGGACAAACAGCCAGGGCTCAAACGAACGGTCGCTTTCCAGGCTTGGGGAAATGTGGACGAACAGCAAAATGTCAGCCTAGGCCTGTTCTATCAGGAGGATACGAAGAAAAGATGGGTGCTGCGTTTCAACGACACGAAGACCCTGGCCCATCTGAATAAAGTTTTTGTAACGGCAGAGCCACTAGGAGGTAGTACCAAGCCTACCGGCAAACCCCTGCTGATGGCCGACTTGCAGATACAGCCTAATCACCCTTAAATCTGCATCTGAAAGTTCCGTTAAGAGATGATGACCGGTGAACGGCGTACCGGGTTAATACCGAGTGGTACTGAATACAGCGATGTCTTTGAGGACCCCTTATGGAGATTTCCTTACCACATTTTCCCGATCCGATAGCGTTTCGCTTCTTCGCTGACTTCGATATCCAAATTCAACCGAAGGAGATGGCTGAATTCACGATGAGGCAGAAAATTCTCCTACAGGCAATTGCATCGTCCCCGCCAACGCTGCGACGTATCGCTCGCATGGCATTGGAAACAGACCTTTCAGGGATCACGGGCGAGCATTTGAGCGAACTGTTTGAGGGCCCTTCCAGCGAAGAAATATTGGAGTGTGTCTTGCCATGTCTTTCTGATGTCGACAAGGCCTATTGGTCCGGGCTAGGGGATGGGCTCGACGACGATCCCCGCCACGACGAGATCGTATCGGTATTTCTTACCTTTAAAGTAACGCTGCGACGAGCTGGCCTAGAGGAATTGTCCGCCGGGCCTGAACTGATCAAGAAAAATGTGGGGCCAACTCTAGACGCGCGCAATCTTTAGAGACCTGTCCTCTCCCATCACAGGCTGTCAAGAAACTTCATCAATGCGGCGTCGTCCCGCCATCTCCTCTTGCCTTGTTTGGGACTGAGCTTGTTGAGTTGAGCCCGAAACCGTTCTGGGGTCAAACGTAGATAACGTTCCGCCACGCTCAGGTCGCTTTGCCCTAGGTAAGCGGAAAGCGCAGGGATCATTCGCCCCATGTCCGCTCCGTGTCTAAACCATGCTGTCAACCTATGGACAGCAAATGTGTATCGCAGGTCCTGTATTCGTGGCTGGTATTGTGCTCCATCGCAACGAGCAATGCCGGCCTTCTTGCGCACCCTTCGGAAAGTCTTGTTCGCCGTGCCCGCTTTAATCTGGGATCCATCTTTAGTCAAAAAGAATTGCGGGGCTCTCATCGCATTCTTTAGGTGATGCGTTCGACGGTATCTCAGCAGAATGTCATAGAGATCGGGACCGATCGGAATCTCTCGCACGCGACGGCATAAGCTACTGCGGAGGGTGACTCGCCTCCTGCGAAAGTCCACATCACGGCGTTCCAGTTGAACCGCTTCGCTGAGCCCCGCGCCGGTTCCATAGAGAAACAGAAGCAAGGTGCGAAAGGTGTGAGCGCCGATTGCGGAGTTCATTCCTCGTTGAGTGAATCCCGCCGCTATCAACAGTCGGTGTAGTTCAGTCCGCGAGAAGACATGGGGGACAAACGTCTGTACTGGAAAACGCCTTGATGGAGGCAGCGGCAACCCATAAATCTCATTGCGTACTTTCCAGTAACAGAAGAACTGGCGCAGTACGCAATACTTGTTGTACCAGGTAGCTGCGGCGGTCATAGGGCCATCGAGAAAGGGAGCAACATCGTTGACACAGATTCGAGCCAAGGGCACATCACCAATGTGACGGTAGAGGGAACGCAGGCTCTGCGCGCCTTTCTCCCAGGGCGTACCTTCGGCTTGCCTGGCTTCGATATAGGTTTTGATTCCCTCTTGGAGTTTCATTGCAACCCAGCAAGGCGGAATGCGGCAACCTTCCGAAGAGCAGCGATATCGCATTTCGCATAGATGCCAACAGATCTTGTGTCGCGATGTCCTAGGAAGTCAGCAATTTCTTTAAGGGACGAGCCCTTCTTGAGCAGCCGGGTTGCACATGCGTGACGTAAAGCGTGAGGGCCACGATGATCGAGCTCTATTCCAAGTATCCGCAACCGCTTCGCCACGGTCCTCCAAACAGTAGTATGCAGAAGCGGTCCCCAAGGGCGTCGTTCTCCAAGGAAGACGTGCCGGTTCTCGACTTGTGGTCGGGCATATTGAAGGTATTTCAGAATCGCCTCTCCCACTTCGTACTGAATCGGATATTGTTGCGTGCCGGCGTGCTTGGAGCGCCGAACTGTGAATACTTCGCTCCGCCAATCAAAGTCCTCCAGACGCAGGTGAATGACCTCGCCGCTGCGGAGCCCATAAACGGTGAACAGCAGCAGAAGAGCCTTGGCTCGAAGATGCTCAGGTTCGCATCCTTCTGCTAGCTTTATGATTTGTCGAACTTGCGGCCAAGTGGGCCCAACGGGATACGGTTTGTCTTTCGGGATACGCGGAATTCGGATGGCTAACGCGAGATTCGGTGCGGACCAGCCGCGCGTCTCGGCAAAACGGAAGAAACTTCGCAATGCCTGACATTGGTTGCCGATACCTCGGGGGGTCCATCCTTCAACACGCTTTGCAAGGATGAACTTGTCAATATCGGCCACAGACACCGCTTCTAAGTCTCCACCCTGCGCTGCCAACCACGTCAAGAATGCCTGAGCCCGATTGGAATAGCCCCGAACGGTTGCTTCGGCGAGACCATAGTTGACTTGTAGCGAGTGCGAGAATGCTTGCGTTTGTTCGAGGAAGGGAGGAACAGATGGAAGGGCCAATTTGCCATGGAACCGAAGCCACGCGCGGACGAACTTGATAAAAGATCGCGGGGACCGATGGTTGCAGTGTCCAGGATGTCGAAATGGGCCCTGATATTCAGCCCAGACTTCCGCAGCGTGTTTAATCTCATCTTCGTAAACCACACGAAGCTCATGCAGTCCGAGAATGCGGACAAGCTGGAGCATGTAGGCTGCTGAGGTGGTCAATGCTCGGTGGGTGTAACCCTTTTCGAGCATATGCCTCAGATATTGCTCCCGCGCCAAGCGCAACGGCGCCTGGCGATGCCTTTCAATGACTCTGGGCCTTCGATAAATCTGCTCAAACATTCTTCCTCCTCATTCGCTGCTTCGAGCGCTTCGTCTCGCCGGAGAGGCGATCTTTGTCACTTGCGGTAGAAGCACCTGCATTGAGGCTGCGATTATGGCCGGAGTCATCTGACAATTGAGATAGGAATTTCATGAGCGCGGGGTCATCGCGCCATCTCTTTATGCCACGCTGTGGACTCAGCTTGATGAGCTGAGCATGAAAGCGTTCCGGTGTGAGCGACAAGTACTTTTCGGTTGTTCTGAGGCCCACTAGTCCCATATAGACCGAGAGCGCCGGCAGCATGCGATTCAGGTCAGCGCCATGCTTCATCCACGCAGCAATCCGATGTACCGCGAAGGTGTGCCGCAAATCATAGATGCGCGGTTGATAACTAGCATCGTCGCGCCGACAAATCCCTGCAATTCGGCGCAGCCTCTTGAATGAACGCTCGACGGTAGCAATGCTAAGGGCTTCCCCTCTCATGTTCAGGAAAAAGTGCTTGTTGGTTGCGCCTCTTCGTCGCTTTGAGGCCGAATATTTTCCCAGTACGGTCTTTAGATGCGGACCGATCGGAATAGCCCGCACGCGATTGAAGCGATCATGACGGATCGTGATTACCCCCTTCTTAAAGTCAATATCCTCGCCTAGTAGCCGAACGGCCTCCCCAATGAGAGCTCCTGTTCCATAGATAAAGATCAAGACGGTGCGAAGCGTGATGGGGTCTATGCAACATCGGGCGGCCTTCTGACATCCTCGCGTCGTCTTCAACAGGGCACGGATTTCCGATTGAGTGTAGATATATGGGCTAAATGGTTTCTGCTTGATTATTTTCTTGACCGGCATCGGAGGGGCACTGATCTCACTGCGGGCGAGCCAGTAATCGAAGAACCGTCGAAGCAGCCGATACTTTGCGTCCCAAGTCCCTGCAGAAGTCTTGGGGGTATTCAGAAACTCCATCACTTCGTGGACGGTGATGCATTGGAGGGGAACATCTCCAACCTGCTTACCTAGGGCGACAAGATACCAAGCGGACCAGCCATAGGAAAGCCCTTCTGAGCGCTTTCGATCTATATAAGTGCCCAAGGCCTCAATAAAGTTCACAGTATCCCTGCCAGACTAAAGGCTGCCACTTTGCGTAAGGATCGTTGGTCGTATTTCGCATAAATCGCCACGGATTTGGTAGTTCGATGGCCAAGAAAATCAGCGATCTCCTTCAGTGAGCTACCTCTCTTTAGTAGATAGGTCGCGCATGCATGGCGGAGCGAATGAGGCCCGCGATGTTCCGCCTGGATGCCTAGGTTCTTGATCCGCTTGCTGACGATGTCCCACATTGCTCCACTCGTCAAGGGGCGATACGGGGGCAACAATGTGAGAAAAATAAATCTGCAGGCACATTGCGGCCGCCCATGTTGAAGATAGTCGAGGATGGCTTCGCCAACCTCATACTGGATCGGGAATTGTTGGATGCCGCCGCGTTTGGCTCGGTGAACACAGAAAGTCTCATTCCGCCAATCGAAGTCACCTATGCGTAACCGCGCCACTTCGCTGGCACGGAGCCCGTAAATCGAATACAAAAGCAGCAGGGCCCGTGAACGCAATTCTGCGGAAGTTCTCCCCTTGATTGAGCGAATGAGCCGGCGGACGTTCGCCCAACTCGGGCCCTTGGGAACTTCCACGTATTGAGGGATCGGTGGGCCCACAATACCCCGCCAGATTCTTGGGGAGCACAAACCTCTCTCTTCGGCGAAGATAAAAAAGGCGCGTAGTGAGATGCAGTGACTTGTCAGCGTCGAGAGACGCCATCCTGCCTTATGGTTGCTAGCCAGAAAGTCATCTACGTCTCTCAAAGAAACGGATGGAAGGTCTCTGAAGCGCTCCGACGCCCATCGCAGGAAAATCTGCGTTCGTTGTACGTAGGTTTTTATAGTGATAGAAGCCAGTCCACGTAATTGAAGTGCATTTCTGAATTCGGCGAGATGCGAATCGAAGTGCCCCGATGACTTGGCCGGAATCGCCAGGAACCCTTTAAAGAGCATCCATTGCCGAGCAATCTTTGTAAAAATCCTCGGAGAAGTTTCTGGGCGGTGGCCTCTCCGTTCAGGTCCTCTGTCGCTGGCCCAGCGCGCCCCAGCTTCTTCAATCTCGGCGAGTTTGACGGGGCGCAAATTGGTAAGTTCCATGATGTGGACGATGTGGATCAGGTAAGCTGCGACAGATCGAACATGATTCGCATCTCGGCCAATCCGCAGCAAATGGGTCAGATATTCCTCGCGTTCCTTCAGCAGTGGTGCGGAACGGTGACGTCGCTGAAAACTCGGAAAGACTGAAACGCTCTCAATCAAGGTTCACCCCTCTGAATCCCAATTTCAACTAGCCCTTCGGCTGAGCCCGCGTCGAGTCGTTGTCGAGTTCAACGGTTCGACCACATTCGATCTGCCTACAAACTCCCCAATGGCTGAAGACTTTGCCTGTCTCAAATGGGATGGAGACAGAAAGGGTCCGACATCCAGGCAAAGCTGAAAGCCCGAATTCCGCAAGAGAAAAGCTGAAAGCCCGAATTCCGCAAGAGATCAGATGCGTCTGATGATGCAATCTCTGCTTGGAGAGCCTTTTAAATCTCGGCATCGACGTGGAATTGCGCGCGCTGTCGACGCGAACGCCACCCTAGCAACGGTACGGTTCACTGGGATTGCGTGCTCTTGCGGAGGAGGTTTCCTCCCCGCTTCGACCGCCTGCGCGTTCTCCGCTTCCACCTCTGCGGGGCCTGTTCCTGCCCCGCAACGCCCGCCCCTATAAATCCTGTGCGCTGACACGCACGAACACGGAAACCAAACCTTCCCTGAGGGCGCTGCCCTGGCGCAGCACAAGGGTTTCCCAACAGTCTTCCGCGCTTCGCTTGTGCAGACCGTCGCTGCGCTTCCGCCCTCCGCTTTGCTCCGGGTGGGAGATACCCCTCCCTTGTGCTTTGCCGCCCCGCCTTCGCCAGGAGGCGTTCGGCATGTACATGCCGCGTTTCAACGCGGACGTGCAAAAGCCAAAGGAGCAAACACAATGAAGACCGCAAACACCATCGACAGCAAGAAGCCTGCCCAGAAACAGGAACTCATCGCCGCCAACATCAAGCTGCTGATTGAGCAGTTAGAGGCCGGACACTCCGATGCCCTCACCAACTACCTCACCGCCATGAGCCGTTTTCACAACTACAGCTTTGGCAACGTGCTGGAGATCGCCCGTCAGATGCCTACAGCAACCCGTGTTGCCGGATTCTGGACATGGAAGAACCTCGGACGTTCCGTGACGGCTGGACAAAAGGGCATCCGGATTCTCGCTCCTATTGTCGGCGTCCGCCGCAAGAAGGATGACGAGGCCGAGAAAGATATCACCACGCAGAACACCCGCGTACTGGTGGGTTTCCGTAACGCTTATGTCTTCGATATCTCGCAGACGGAAGGCGTAGACCTTCCCGAGATGGAACGTGTCTCCGGTGACGTTGGCGAGAACATCGACCGGTTGGCTGCCTTTGTCCGCTCACGCGGCATTCAGCTTGTCTACAACGAGGGGATTGCACCCGCCCTTGGCGTGAGTTACGGCGGACGAATTGCCATCCTTCCGGGGCAGTCAAAGGCCGAGGAGTTCTCGACGCTCATTCATGAAACGGCGCATGAACTGCTACATAAAGCAGAGCGGCGCACAGCAACGACGAAGGCAGTACGCGAAACCGAGGCCGAAGCGGTGGCGTTCGTGGTCGGCAAAGCCCTTGGCCTGAAGACAGGTACGGCTTCCGCTGACTATATCCATCTCTATCACGGCAACGCTTCTCTGCTAGCGGAGAGTCTGGAAGTCATCCAGCAGACGGCCAGCGTGATTCTGGCAGCATTGGAACCACCGGCAGAAGACGAAGAAGAAACAGCCACCGAAGCGGAACTCACGGCGGTGGCGGCATGAAATCCATACTCGAGATCCTTCAGAAGGCTGGCGGCTGGCGCCCCAGCCTCTACCTCAAAATCGAGAATCCTCCCTATCTGGAGCTGGTCATCGAAGGGCTAGATGAATCCGGTCCTCTTGGGCTTCCGGCTCTCTCCGTCGCTCATTATGGTCAACAAAACGGGGACTCGATGCGCGATCCGGAGATGTGCTTCGAAATCGGCTTCGTGGGCGGTCCTAACCTCGATCCGTACTACTACCGCCAGGACTATCTCGGCATCGAGCAGTGGAGCCGCAATATCGTCCGCGATCACTACCTATGCCTCACCGCGTTGCACGAGCAGCATCTTCGCTTTGCTCACGCGTGGGATAGCAATCTCCGTTTCCAGGGCTTCGCCGCCGTCTTCACCGACAAATGCATTCTTGGGTAGCTGTCTATAGGGAAACCACAAATCTACCGAAGCACGGGAGACGAAAGCGCTCCCGTGCTTCCTTTTCGGCAGCCGGAAGACACCCTGCGGGTTTCTCCCGAACCCTCTTCCGGCCACTTGCGGCGGTTGGTTGCCCTAAGTCAATCGACTTGTGCTGTGTGCTACACCTCTGAAAGCCGCTAGAGCGTATCGACGAATTCGAGTATCCATACTCTTCACCGATGGTGACTTGGGAATGACGTCGTCCGTTGTCTTCATAAAAGGATGCTTGACAAGTGAGCAAACGGCGATGATGCTTGCTCTACAGCTACAAAAAGAAAGATTTTTCTCTTTTTCTCCTCCTCTGTGTGCAATCGAAGAAGGGTTGCTCCAGAAAAATGAAGATCGTCGTTCGCCTTGCGCTGTTCCTCTGCCTTGTTACATCGGTATTTGCTCAAAACACTGGCGTTGGTCTCTACCCCTTTGGCGCCTATGACAGCAAGGGGTTTGACACCGTCAATATCGGCAATCTTAATACCCACTTCGAGCTTCCCATTGTCAGTCGTCCGGGACGCGGCCTTGCATTTAACTATTCCCTCACATACGACGGTCTGATCTGGTCTCCGCAGGGAAATGCCTGGCTGCCGGACCAGCAATGGGGATTCCACGGCAATGTCGGTGACGGCTTCATCGGTTTTCTCTCGTACTCAACCTCGACGGCGTCCTGCGATTTATATGGTGGAGGCACCTATCCGGGAACGTACTATACGAATCTTGCTTACCACCAGCCGGAGGGCATCGTTCACCCATTTAACTACGAGCTGAAGCAGTGCAGCGGTGGCGCGGCCTCTATTGTTGATGGTGACGGAACGGCGACCGATGGATCCGGATACTCCATCGACAATACTTTCGTGATTCATACCCCCACCGGAACCACGATCGACGTTCCGATGAGCGCGAGCGGTTCGGGTTCAATCACGGACAGCAACGGCAATACGATCTCGGTGAATGGAGACGGAACATTCATTGACACCCTTGGTGTCACAGCGTTGACCATTTCAGGAAGCGGCAATGCGGGAAGCCCTCGTTACTTCACCTACCCCATAACCCGCCAGGCCAATAGCGCGACGTCCGCGAGTGTAAAGGTCACGTACCGCACCTATACCATTCAGACGAACTTCCAATGTTCGGGAATCAGTGAATATGGCCCGACAACCGTTGACCTTGTTGACACCGTTGAATATCCAGATTCTTCCGCCGACAAGTACTCCTTTCAATACGAAGACACAACAGGTGTTGGAGGAGCGGTGACAGGTCGCTTGAAGTCCGTCACGCTGCCCACCGGCGGAACAATAAGTTACTCCTACACTGGCGGCTGCAATGGGACCGGCATCTCCTCTGATGGCAATCCGGTGGTCCTCACCAGAACCACCACGTCCGGATCGAAGACTTTCACGCGAGCTATAACTGGAGCCGGTACTTCAAGCACAGATGTTGTCGACGAAGCCAATAAGCTCCGCTCCTTTGAGTTCTCGGCGAATATCCAGGGCAATCTTCCATATGAAACCCGGCGGCGCATCTGGGACGGATCGAGTAATTCGGCGACACCTTTGATGGAAATGAGTACAAGTTTCTCTTTGGGTGGGCCAAGCCGGAATCCATTGCTTCGGCGCGTAACGACAACGTCCTACAACGGCGGTTCCCAAGTCTCCGTGCACTATAACTATGGTTCAGATAGTGTAAGTCTCGCCAGTTGGTTTAGTTTCGACCCAGCCACGCCCAGCGTTATGCTAGAAACCTGGAATTACAGTTACGGATCGGCTAACCGAATGACAAGGGCAGCAAGTTCTTCTGGAAGCAACATCTTGTCCGAAACTGATTATCACTACGACGAGACGTCGGCTACCCCTACATCTGGACTCCCGCAGCGCGGGACAGCAGAATCAACTCCGGGAAATCTCACATCCTCCTCCGTATGGGCAGGTGGTTCAACCTACATCAATACCAGCTACACCAATTACGACACGGGTGCTCGCAAAACCACTACCTTCAATGGCCTGGAGACGGACTACTCCTATGACACGACCCAAGCTTTCGTGACTGGGACGAGTACACAGACGTCCGGCAACTCGGCTGTCAGCTCACTTTCGACTTCGAGCACCTACGACGCATCTTCGGCTGCCCAGCTCACGTCTACGGGGTACAACTCCGGGCAGACGACGGAAATAGTTCAATATGACGCGCTGATGCGTCCAAAGGACGTGACGACTCCAGGCGGTGGTGAGGTTCTATACACCTATACGCCAGGAAAAATTACGGTACAAACAAAGCTCAACAGTTCAGACTGGTCCACGCAGGAGACCTTCTTTGACAGCTACGGACGACCGGTACGTAACGCTGTGAGCAGTACTTCGTCAAACTGGTATCTGACTGATTCCTGCTACGACGCCACTGGCCACCTGCAGTCTACGAGCGCGCCCTACTCTTCCTCCTCCGATGCTGGAAGCTCGCAGTGCACCTCCAACAGCACCGGCTACACGTACGATGGCCTCGGTCGTGTTCTCACACTTCTCGGGCGGATGGTTCTTCGGTATCAAATACTTACTGGTCGCGCGCAGTTCAAAGACAACTCAATCCCGGAAAAGGGACCATCACGCAATACGATCTCATCGGGCGTGTTAAGGAGGTCTGCGAACTCACCGGAACAACCTTCCCGAACTCAGGCGCACCCTCCGCCTGTCCAACCGACATCGCGGGAACAGGCTATAACACGCACTACGACTATGACGATGTCAACCACAAAGAGACGATCACACAGGGCAGCCAGACACGCGTCTTCCAAACCGACGCCGCCGGCCGCGTGATTCATACGGAAGAACCAGAGCGCGGAGTCACTGATTACAGCTATTCCTACAATTCAACTGGTTTAGCGGTGACTCGTACCCGCCCTCGTGCGAATCAAACGGATCCAAATGTGAAGACCACGGCGACGATGCAGTACGACGCACAAGGGCGCCTGAATTCGCTCATCTATGATGACGGAAAGACCCCCACTAAGATCTATAGCTATGATCAAGCGACAGGATGGGGCGGAACGAACCTAGGTTCGTCGAAAGGGACGTTGACGAATGCACATGCTTCCATCGGCGCGATATGGATGGAGAGCGAATTCCTCTACGATTCCGCCAGCCGTATAAGTATCATCGGGCAATGCCTGCCTGACTGGTGTGGTAATTCAGCGCACGACGTGTGGCGGGCTTATTCGTATGACCTCGCGTCGCGACTGACCCAGGAATCATACACAACTTCAGTCGGCTATTTCCCGGTGCGCTACGGCTACAATCTCGCAGGCCAGTTGACTTCGGTCAATGGGGGGCAGAACGACTCCACGCATGCTGACCTGATCTATAGCGCTGCTACTGCAAATCCGTTTGGAATTTCGACGTTCGATTTTGGCAATGGTTTGAAGGGAAACAACCACTTCGAATCAAGCGGCCGGGTGAGCGGCACATACATCTGCGCTGGAAGTTATTCCGTTGACTGCGCAGGAGGGAGCAGCGAGCTGTATGGATTTTCCTCTGGCCCAGTTGGGGCACAAGTAAATTGGAGATGCGACACCATCGAAGGCAACTGTCTCGACTACACGTATGATGAGTTTGGACGCTTGAAACACAGCAGTTCGTCAGGGACATCCATCTCCGACTATTCCTATGATCGTTATGGCAATCGCTGGCAGCAGACCTCTTACAACGGTGGTTTGACCACGGCTTTGAGTTTCAACACTGCCAACAATCAGATCAATAGTTCCGGCTATGTCTATGATGCTGCCGGAAATCTCACCCAAGACCCAAATCATAGCTATCAATATGATGATGACGGAAAACTGCTATCGGTTGATGGCGGAGCAACCGCATCGTACATCTACGATGCATTCAATCAGCGGGTAAAGTTTGCGGACGTAAGGGGGATCTATCGGTGCGGGTTCGATCTGTTCTCCCGACTAGCTACGATTTGGTACGATAACGGCACCACCGCTCTGTCGCAATACTATGCAGGCGATTCCCCGATAGCGTATTGGCTCGCGATGGACGGTCATATTCACTATCAACATCAGGATCTTGTGGGCACGGAGCGGGTGCGGACCAACAATTCCGGAACGGGCGCCGAAGCTCAATTCCAATCGGCTGAATTCGGGGACAACTATACGACACCGTCTGCAGATACCAACCTTCCTCACTTTGCTGGTACCGATCATGACTTGGGACAGGGAAATTTCACATTGGAACATGCTGTGTTTCGCGAATACGCTCCTTCCTACGGGCGCTGGATGAGTCCAGATCCCTACGATGGCAGCTACAACATCTTCGATCCCCAGAGCTTCAATCGTTACAGCTATGTACGGAACAACCCCCTCGCAGCAGTTGACCCATTGGGGTTGAAAACTTCCTGGAGATGTGAACCAGTTGGCTTTAGCCCAAATCCGAACTCACCTGGGCCTGTTACTTATGAGGTACAGTGCACATTTTCCTACGATATGGATCCGTCGACGGATAGTCCTCTGGCTGCACCTCCGGATACGCTTCCGGATACAGGTGGCATGTGGTTTGGAGGTGCGACCGCACTCGGAGGAAATGGAATGGGTACCGGAGGTGCCCCAAGTAATGGCTTCAATAAGCAGGCTTACAACACATGCCTAAACAAATTCAACCAGACAAGTGTAGGTAAGGTTGTAAACTTCTTCAGCTTGGCATCCCCGCTCCTTGGACCTGAGCGACTCCATTCGGCCATAGGAGATGTTGGTGGAAGTGCTCTGAAATATGGTGCTTATACGGGCCTCAGATATCTAGAAAATAACAGCACGCAGGTCATCACCGCCTTGGGGAGCGGTTTAGTGGCAGATATCATGCACTACGCGGTGGCGGATGTCGTCGCTCCGGTGGCTGCCGTTTCAACAGGCGTACAGGTCGGAGTCCACGCAGCATGTGCGGCTTACTCCACGCCGAGTCTACAACCATATCTTCCACCTACGTTTTAGGGTATAAGGAGGGCTGATCGAATGGGTGGCTTCGTACTCGATATTGCTCTGATGTTTCTCTTCAAGAGTGTGTTACGCGCTATACGGTTCCTCAAGAGCTTGCGATGGAACCGCAGCACAGCCACTGTCTTGGACTCGACAGTCATAGACCCGGACATAGGATGTCCAAGCGTGAAGGTCCACTATCAGATTGTTGCCAATGGAGGCTCACAGCAGGGAGAGGACGACGTGCCGTTCTTTCTGCGTAGATCAGCCAAGAGTTATGCTCTGAATTTCTCAGAAAACCGAGCGGTTGTCGTTAGGATCAATCCCGCCAATCCTAAGGAAATGCTTTTTGCCCCCTCTGATCAGCATCGTTAATCCTTCCTTCGGGACGCCGCATTGATCCAGATTCCATGAGAGCCAGAGCAGGAACTTCCGCGGGTATTCCCACGGGACGAATCTCCGCCCCCGCCGTTCATGTTGCCGCATCTACGGAAAAGTGGTTGGCCCTAGTCCCATGGCTATCGCACAAGCTTATTCTCAGTCGCAAAATCAGCTATGGCAGTCATCAATCAGATCCACTGCTGTTGAGAAGGTAAGAAAGCCGATGCATCGCTGGGCGATGCGCTGCTACCTTCTAATGACAAATGCGACTCACTGGAACAGTTGGCGAAGAAATGAAGGCTCGCTTCATTGGAATGCGGCTCTCCAGCCCTCGCTCTACGGTTGCACATACACATCGCCACATCGCTCTTGGACTAAAAAATTAGCCAAACCTGCACAAATGTCCTGCACAGTATCTGCACAGTCGTAATGTGGCTATTTAACCTCTTCCAAAACAATTAGATACCGAAATCAACTCACACCTACGGGATGACAAATCAGATAAGCTCAAACATCATACGCATCGCAACGAGGCGACCTTGGAAGATCACTCGCATCTGAAAGCCACGCTCAACACCTGGCAGCTCTGGGGAATTGCTGTCGGCCTCGTCATCTCCGGCGAATACTTCGGCTGGAGCTACGGCTGGGCCAGCGCCGGTACACTTGGCTTTCTTCTGGTCACCGTCCTGGTCGCGACCATGTATGCAGCCTTCATCTTTAGCTTCACCGAGCTCACCACGGCGATCCCACACGCCGGCGGTCCATTTGCCTATGCACAACGCGCCTTCGGAGACACCGGTGGTTACATCGCCGCTGCAGCCACGCTGGTGGAGTTCGTCTTCGCTCCGCCTGCCATCGCGCTGGCCATTGGAGCCTATCTTCATGTGCAGTTCCCCGGCCTCGCTCCCAAGCACGCCGCTGTACTCGCCTACCTGCTCTTCATGGCGATCAATATCCTCGGCGTCCACGTCGCTGCCAGCTTTGAGCTGATGGTGACGGTGCTCGCCATCATAGAGCTGCTGGTCTTCATGGCTGTGGTTGCTCCCGGCTTCCACCTGACGAACTTCCTCGCCCATGGCTGGGCCGGTCACGATCACCTCACACCACATACGGTCGTCGGCATGTTTGCCGCAGTGCCGTTCGCTATCTGGTTCTTCCTTGCCATTGAAGGTGTAGCAATGGCGGCAGAAGAGGTAAAGCGACCGGCACGCTCCATTCCCATCGCTTACATCGGCGGCATCGTCACGCTTCTGATCCTTGCCTTAGGCGTAATGGTCTTCGCCGGTGGAGTCGGCGACTGGACCGTGCTGGCCAATATCAATGATCCGCTACCGCAGGCGATGAAGATCGTCGTCGGCGGCAGCAGCGGATGGTTGCACATGCTGGTCTGGCTCGGGCTCTTCGGTCTGGTGGCTTCTCTGCACGGTATCGTCTTCGGCTACTCCCGCCAGATCTTCGCCCTGGCCCGAGCCGGCTATCTCCCGGCGTTTCTCGGCAAGATCCATCCACGCTTCCGCACACCGCATATCGCTATTCTCGCCGGCGGAGTTGTTGGTATCGCGGCGATCTATAGTGACAACTGGATCCAGTTCGGCGGGCAGCCGCTGACCGCCAACATCGTCACCATGTCGGTGCTGGGAGCGCTGGTGATGTACATCGTCAGCATGCTCGCCCTCTTCCGCCTGCGAAAGAGCGAGCCTGCGATGGCACGCCCCTTCCGCGCTCCGCTCTACCCGCTGCTGCCCATCTGGACTCTGATCGCAGCAGGCATCTGCCTCGCAAGTTTGGTCTACTACAACCGCCTGATCGCCATGCTCTTCGCAGCTCTGTTAGCTGCGGGCTACCTCGGCCTGCGTCTGGGATGGTCGAACCGAGCGAAGCGCGAGAGCCGCGACCGCATCATGCAGGAGAGGTGATACGGCCTTTATGACTTCAAAGTGCTGAAGGCGCGCTCTATACCAGCCTGGGCTGCAGGCCCAGGTTTGAGATAAGAAATGAGGAGAAGGGCTGAAGGCCCGCTCTATAGGAGGATCGATAGAGCGGGCTTAATGTTTATGGATCGTGATCGTTTCCCGGAACCGGTCAACCTGCAACCATTGTCTGAACTGCGTCTTCCATGCGCGAACGTCCCCGCTATTGAGTAGGGTAAGCCGCGCTCTGCGGCTTGCTCTACCCAAACAACTCCCGCTCAATAAAATGCAGGTCGTTCTTATTGAAGTAGTCCTGCGACCAGGAATCATCGGTGTAGAGAAATAATCCCTTCTGC
This sequence comes from Terriglobus albidus, assembly GCF_025685425.1. Taxonomy (GTDB): domain Bacteria; phylum Acidobacteriota; class Terriglobia; order Terriglobales; family Acidobacteriaceae; genus Terriglobus; species Terriglobus albidus. The sequence goes on along the minus strand of NZ_JAGTAS010000054.1, from coordinate 156,792 downwards.
GCCGCTGCCGCTTGAGCAGATTGCGGCTGCGCCGCAAGCAGCGGTTGGGGTTGAGGCGTCGATACTGGTGCGGCGGTCTTCGGTTTGCGCGGTGCCATACGGGTCTCCTTCCGGTTATCAACCTACTTTAGGGTCTTCTCCGAAGCATTCCTGGTTGTTTTCTTTGCAGCTTTCTTGATGGCCTTCTTCGCCACTTTCTTCGCTGTCGTCTTTACCGCAGTTTTTTTCACGGTAGCTTTCTTAGACGTCTTCTTTGCAGCTTTCTTCGTGGCAGCTTTGATCGTCGTCTTCATCGCCGCGTGCGGCTTCTTGGGATTGGCGTAGCGATTGAGGAAGCTATAGTGGTCCACCAGCAGCAGCGCCTCGATCGCAAAGGCAGTGGCTACATCGGCGTCGTGAATCTGCAGCAGGTTGTCGCCGTTCTGCTGCTCGCCTCCTGTGGCCAGATTGGAAGATCCGCAGTAAACCACCGGATCGTCTCCGTTCAGTCCGCAAACAACGAACTTGTCGTGGACCTCGTGTCCCGGTGGTGTCGGCACCTGGTCGAAGGGAGGCGGTAGCGTTGTCTTACCTGGCCTGCCCGTAACCAGAACACCGTTCGGAGAACCCGGTTTGTAAAGGTACGTGCCCTCGGGGGCATCGGAGATGCCGTAGCTGTAGAGCGTGCTTGTGTTGTGGATGGCGTCCAGCGTGTTGTAGACCGGGGTGTTGCTGCCGGTCAATTGCATCACCGCGAAGATGACGTTTCCTTTGTCTGCCTGCGCTTCGCTGGTGATGCGGTCAGAGATGGCGCTCAGCAGGCTCTGGGTGGTGTCGAGCGTATGTGGCGAGAAGGTGACGCTCATCTGCGGTACACGCCGGCCGGTGGGAGTAAACGGCTGCTCTGCCAATGGCGTGGCGGCAAAGGTCGAAGCAGCAGCCTGCGACTGATTCGGATACTGCTGCAGCAGCGTCCAGCTTTGCTCGAAGACATCTGAGTAATGCTGAGCCACACCTGGGTCGTCAAAGACCAGCACGTGGTTGGCGTTGACGTAGAGTCCGGTGACCGAGAAGTTCGTCGAGCCGGTTAACACCCGAATCGGGCTGCCGTTCTTCGAGAGGATGAAGATCTTGTCGTGCGAGTAGCGATCGAAGCATCCGCGCACCAGAGCCGCCGGCGCCTTGGCCATCGCCTGGAACTGTTGCGCGAAGGGCACCTCCAGCGGCGTGATCGTCTTGTGCGTCTTCGAATCCGTGTGCTGAATGTGCAGAGTCGCATCGTCCAGAATCATGCGGACCTTACCCTGGGCAGCCAGCTTCAGAAAGATGGTGACGATGTCCGGTTCATCGAGGTCGTAGGCAAAGACATCGAGCGTGAGTGAGTCATCATTTTCCACATCGCTTAACAGATCAAAGACCAGCTTGCGGGCCGAGGCTCCCATCCAGGCATAGATGTCGTTATAGGTGCAGGGTGTGCCCTGCGCATTGGTTCCGGCCTGCGCGGAGGTGTTGTACTGCAGGCCGCGATTTGCGGGTTCGATGCGTGTGGCTGTACCGAAGTGGTGGGCATACGCCTGCGATTGCATGTAGCCGCGTGTGAAACCAATCGTCAGCGCACCTTTGGCGAAGGGGCCGACGGGCACCTTAACCGTGGCCGCACGGCTGGAGTCGATGGGAAGCATCGTTCCGTTGCCATCGAAGAACCTGGGCGTGACCGTATAAAGGTAGTCGCCCGCCGGAGGTTGGGTGCCGCCATGCATCAGTCCAGGGAACGCTACCCAGCGGTACTTCTGGACGGGAGCGTTGGCTGTCGAGGTAGGGGGCTCACTGGCAACCTGCGCGTGATTGGCAGGAAGTGCGAAGCGCAGGTTGTTGGAGAGGTAATACGGCTTCGCGCCACTGGGCGGCTGGCAGTAGATGCTGAAACCGGCCAGATTTTTGGCATCGGCGGCACTTGCAAAGTTAAAGGCCAGCAGAGTTTTCGAATCGCCGATATAGGCTTTGACAGAGAATGAACCTTTGGTTGCGGTAACGACTGCCATCAACTCCTCCTCAAGACAGGCAGACACATCTATACAAGCGGGCCGCTACAAACAGATGAATACCGTGAACGCGGACAGTGTAGCATCGCGTCCGGCTTCGTCTTCATGCGCTATGTGAATACTTGACGAGGCCGGACCGGTGGGCCATAGTGGGTGGAGTTCAAAACAGACCTATATAAGTTGCCGCCGTGTTGTGGCAGCTTCGCTACGGGCCCTCCCCTTTCTCCCTGATCTCTTGTATTCCCGGCAGCCTTGAGCTGTGTCGTCGTCCTTATTTGTCCAAGAGAGAGCATCATGTCAGATTCGTATTCTTCCCAGCCGAATGCACCTTCCCTCGATTCCGATCAGCAATACCGCAAACGGCTTGCGCAGACCGCGATTGCGATGTGTTGTGGAGACGCCAAACACCCGTGCTGCCCTGAGATCGTCCAGCTTCTCGAAAGCGGTACCTATGCCGGCACGGAAGACGCCCTTCGCGGGGAGTTCCTGGATGAAGCTGCACTGATCCGCAACTTCCAGTGTCACCCCGATCTGCAATCGAGGATCGCTCTGCTCACGCAATACACGCCCGGAAAATGGCTGCTCGAGCAGGAGTTCAAGGCCCGGCTCGATCCAAAGGATCCAGGCAAACGCCTGATTGATCAAGCGGACACGACGACCGATGTGTACGAACGTGCGAAGACGGTGCGCGACGTCGGGGTATGTCTCTCGGGCGGAGGCATTCGCAGTGCGACGTTCAATCTCGGCGTTCTCCAGGGGCTGGCGCAACTGCAGAAGCTGGGAGAGATTGCCTACCTCTCCAGCGTCTCCGGCGGCGGCTATATTCATCAGTTTCTGGCGTCGTGGATCAAACGCGAGGGACTCGGAAGTGTGCAGCAGAAGATGGTTCCCATTCCTGCCGTGGGCTCCGGACGCGTGATTCCGCCGGAGCCTATCCGCTGGCTGCGCCGTTACTCGAACTATCTATCGCCTTCCGTCAGTCTCTTCGGAGCCGATGTGTGGACCATCTTTACCGTTTGGGTTCGCAACATGCTGCTCAACCTCGTGATTCTGATCTCCGCCATCATGGTGCTTCTGCTCTTGCCCCATGTCGCAGTGACGGAGTGGGTGGTGCGCAACCTTGGTGTCGGCAGTGTAGGCAGCCTCACGGTCCGTGTGCTGATCTTTGCGCTTCTTGCGGGCGCCGCACTTTGGGCGGCCGGAGTGCTCTGGTATGCCTTCCCGCGGTTCTGCGATGCCGTTACAGAGGCCGATAAGAAGACGCGGAAGGCTTGTTGCGGTGACCGCACGCACCCATGGCACGTGCATGCGATTGTGACTAGCTGGCTGTTGCTCGCAGTCTGTGTTGCACCCGTGGTGTACAAGCTTTCGGTGCCAGGCGGATCACAGTTCAGCAGGCGGGCCAATCGCGCTTATGCGCAGTGGCCGAGACCGCAGTCGCCCTCAGACCGGGTGATCGTCCAGACGAACTCCGATACGACCAAGGCCGAGTGGACCATCTGTAAAGACCGCGGGGATAGCTGCAAACCTGCTCCATCACAGAATGATCTGCGCCTTGCCCGCGCCTGGTCTGACTACAAACCCAAGTGCAGTGTCCCAGCGGTGCTCAAGGCTAAATGGATTCCGTGTGAGGCGACCCATCAGGCGTACGTGGATCGCCACCTCATTACGCCGGAGGCATCGCGGATGGACGAGTCTCCTTTGATCTGGCTCTACGACGTCTTTCCGGTGTTGTGCATCCTCTTCTGCTTAGCTATCTGGACTGCGCACAAGGAATCGGCCACGGCTCGGTGGAAGGCCCTCTCCCTTCTGTTTCCACTCTTTGGCGGTATCTTCTGCATCGTGCTGCTTTACGGCATTGGGTATCTGTTCTTTGTGGGAACCTTCCTCGTGCATCAGAAACTGATTGCCTCGCTGGGCATCGCCGTTCTTCCTTCGTTGCTGTTGGCGGTTCCTTTCATCTCGCTGGAGCTCTGCACCGGTCTGATGGGCACGCTCTTCGGCAGCGCGCAGCGGGAGTGGGTCGCACGGCTGCGCGCCGTCTCGGTGCAATATGGCGTGGTATGGTTCGCCTTGTTTGGCGTTTCGTTGCTCGGACGCTATGTATCGGAACTGATTGCACAGCAGGTGATTGTGAAGTATGCAGTCTGGAGCACATGGGTTGTCAGTACAATCTCGGGCGTTCTGCTGGGCAAGAGCCGTTTGACGAGCGGTAAGCCCAATGACGATCCTGATGCTCCAGGTCAGGGCGGTAGCTGGAATCCCGCTGAGCTGGTCGTCAAAATCGCCCCGCCTATCTTCATTGCCGGCCTGTTCATTCTGTTGGCCACGCTGATCAGTTGGTTACTTGAAGGTGGCGATCAAAAGGTGGTGATGGAGGTGACCTCCCGGTGGGCATGGCTGCTTCTGGCGATGGTGGCGACAGCATTCTTCTTCAGCAGCCGCATCGACATCAATGAGTTCTCGATGAACGCGTTCTACCGTGACCGCCTGGCGCGCTGCTATGCCGGAGCGTCGAACCCAAACCGCGTTCCGAATCGATTTACGGGTTTCGATGTCGAAGACGGCCGGCTGCGGGTCAGAGATCTGGTGCCTTCTTCCTGGGTAGATCTCAACAATCAGCCCGGCTCCTATCAGGGGCCATTCCCCATCTTCTGTACCGCCCTCAATCTCACCACCGGGCGCGACCTGGCGTATCAAGAGCGGAAGGCGGCCAGCTTTGCGATCACGCCGCTCTACTCCGGATACTCGACCGGTTGGACTGACGGTACTGACGAGAAGCTGCAATATAACGGCTTTGTCCCCACCATCGCTCACATCAAATGGGGCAAGGGCATTACGGTTGCAAGCGCCGTCGCTATCTCCGGAGCAGCGGCTTCGCCCAACATGGGCTTCCATTCCAGCAAAGCGATGGCCTTCCTGATGACGGTCTTCAACGTTCGCCTGGGCTGGTGGATCAGGAACCCGCGCCGCTCTGGAATTCCCGATTATCCGCGTAATGGACTGGCGCAACTGGTCAAAGAGCTTTGGGGAGTGACGAACGATACCGCAGGATATGTGTATCTCTCCGACGGTGGCCACTTCGAGAACATGGGGCTTTATGAGTTGCTGCGCCGGCGCTGCCGGACCGTGATTGTCTGCGATGCAGAGGCGGATGGTGCACTACGGTTTGAAGGTATTGGCATGGCGATTCGCAAGGTACGCCTGGACTTCGGCATCGAGATCCGCATCACCAATACGGTGGATTATCCGGCGCCCGAAGGAGAACGCGCAGCCGCCGATAAAGCGCCGGCAAAACCAAACGAGAGTAAACCGCTGCAGGTTGAGATCGTCGAGCCTACTGTCGATGCTACCGCCCCCTCACCTCCGGACCAGCACCAGCCTTCGGGGGCGGAAGGTCTGCTCAAGTTCAAACATTTTCCAGGCAATCTGTTTCACGCGTTGGAGGCAGATATCTACTATCCCGAAGACAAGAGGGGCGAGCCCTCCGGAAAGCTGCTCTATCTGAAGAGCACTCTCACGGGTGATGAGCCGGCGGACATCCTGAACTACCACCGTGTGCATCCGGCCTTTCCCTTTGATACGACTCTCGATCAGTTCTTTAGCGAGTCGCAGTTTGAAAGCTATCGCCGGCTGGGCGAACACATCATTCTGAAAAAGGAGATTCAGGATTGGGTGAAAGAGCATGTGCAGTAGGAGTACTTCGCTAAATCTCGATTCTGCGATTTGTTTGTTTTAGCTTTTGTCTTGCTTAAGGGCACGGCTTCAAGCCGTCCCCTTAAGCAAGACATTCGCGCCATTCGCCGAACGCCGTGGAGGGAGCGGAAGTAAGAGAATTTAGGGTCACGCCCGCTGCTCCCATCCAGGAAGCAACCAAATAAAAATCTCCTGTTTTTTCTCGCGTGGTAGGATGATCCCGCCGTAGATCTCATGCTGCCGTACTGTGGAGGGATTCATGGGTGTGCCCCTGACCAAGCGAGCTCTTGCTGAGTTTTTTGGAACGTTCTGGCTGGTTTTCGGAGGGTGCGGCAGCGCTGTATTGGCTGCGGCTTTCCCGTCTCTCGGCATTGGCTTCGTTGGCGTAGCTCTTGCCTTCGGATTAACCGTCCTCACTATGGCCTTCGCCATCGGTCATATCTCCGGCTGTCACCTTAATCCCGCGGTTTCGGTGGGATTGGTTGTTGGCGGCCGCTTCAAGATCTCCGAGCTTCCGGCCTATGTCATCGCGCAGGTTTTCGGCGCCATTGCTGCCTCGGGCACGCTCTACTTAATCGCCAGCGGCAAGCCGGGATTCAGCCTAGCTGGCGGCTTCGCGTCGAATGGTTATGCTGATCACTCTCCGGGCGGTTACTCGCTGCTGGCCTGCCTGATTGCAGAAGTGGTGCTTACGGCCTTCTTCCTGCTGGTGATTCTGGGCTCTACCGATGAACGCGCGCCGAAGGGCCTTGCACCGATCGCCATTGGTCTCTGCCTGACGCTGATCCATCTGATCAGCATTCCGGTGACCAACACCTCAGTCAATCCCGTGCGCAGCACCGGCCCGGCGATCTTTGTCGGAGGCTGGGCTCTCGGTCAGTTATGGCTCTTCTGGGTGGCTCCTATCGTCGGAGCGATTCTGGGCGGAGCGATCTCGCGGACCTTTTTCGCTCTGCCGGACGAAGAGATTGAACTGGACGTATCGGCAGCTCCAGCCAGTCTCAGCCAGGCTGGCGACTAGAGCATTTTCCCTGTAGGTGTAGTCCAGCGCATCGCATCTATGGGCGTTTTCCGCAATGAAAACGCCGCTGCACGCTCCTTCCGGGATACCCAGCAACAGGGGAAATGCTTTCGAGCCGGTGGAGCAGTAGCGGGCCATCCGCAGTCCATCACGTACGGTGTGATGGACTGCGAAGGACTGTTGTAGCGGCTGTCTAGTTTTGGCCTTTGGTTCGCTGGGGTGAACCATTCGAGCAAAGCTCGAATGGGGTGGGAGCCAACAAACGCGGGCTGAACCCCGCGTCTCCCACCCGGGTCAGCCATGTTCTGGGCTGTGCAGATCAACCTAATTTGTCGAAACGACTCAGGCCTCTATTCAATGGGTACTTCGTGGACTTCGCGTTTATATCGCCGGCGCTCCCAGCGGAACGAGATCTCATAGCGCTTATCCCGTCGCGGCTGGTACACAAGCGCCGGCCGGAAACATGCCAGGCATCGTCCACCTTTGCGTCTGACGCTTGGGTAATAAATACCGTTTGATTGCATCTTCAGAAGTCGCACTGCGAGTTTCTGTGATTCCGCATAGCACTCTGGAACAGGCTCAGCGGCGAGGCAATCCTTATGGTCGGCCGCAGGCTCCAGTGCGTGAAAGTCGGCGTGAAAGTCCGCGAGCCAATCGTCATAGGTGGACGATTCATAGGGCGGCACACCATCGGCTGACTCCGGAACTACGATCTCCGCCAGACGTTTCGCCTTGTGATGGCCCACCTCGTCCAGTGAGGTTTCGACCTTATCCGCGGCATACCAGGCTCCGCGGGTCGAGTCGTTAAACCTCGATCCTGTCGGACTTGGATGAAGGTAGGCGGCGCGGATGATATGGGCATTTGGGATGCCGTAGACGAGCTCATAGGTGCTGATGCCGATAAGACCGGATTGTTCGCCCTGAATGCGATCATTCGTGGCGCCGTCGAGCCGGATGAGCTTTTCGAGCATCGCGTCGTCGTCCGCAAGATCGCCGAGCACGGTGCCGCTGTCGCTATAGCGGGAGGGGATCAAGCGATGCATGCCGTTCTGGTTGATCCGCCGGAGGGGTGGGGTCACTGCCCGCCTCGCCAGGCGTCGAGCATGCGACGGACGTCCAGCATGCCGGGCATGCCGCGCTGGATCATATAGGCCAGCGGGGTCCGGCCGGAGAAGAGCGATCCGCGATTTTCAAGCGTGATCCAGCGATCTGCCCACGGCTTGCCGAAGTAGATGTGGAGCGCTTTGTAGATGCCAATCAACAGCGAGATACGGGTGAGCGTGTCCTGGTCGAGCGTCCGCCTGGGGTTGGTCTTCCAGGCATGGAAGGTGGAAGAGGCAACTCCACCCAGCAGAGCGCGCGACTGTTCCTCGTTCAGATCCCACTTTTTGCGGAGATTGAGAAAAGCCTTGATCGCCGCGGAGGAGAGCTCCGCACGCTCAGATGGATTGCCGAGATCGGCGCCGGAGTCAAAATCATAGCCCGCGATTCTGGGAAGAACGAGTGCTGTGGCGGTTGCCATACTTTATCTCGCTTTCGAGGAAAATTATTCTCGAATTCGAGCTTAAAAGCAAGGCACCTTTCTCAGCATGCTTAGCAATAGACCTGAGGCTCGACTCTGGCCACTGGCGCCAGGCGATGAGCAATCATGCGGCGGGCGCGCATCAGGCGGGACTTTGCGGCGGCGTTCGACAGGCCATGCTTGACGGCCAGTTCTTCGACCGGAAGCTCCTTCACAATTCTGTCCTTGGCGACGCCCTGGAGGATCATGGGGAGCTGGCCGATCGCTTTGTGCAGTCGCTTCCGCGCCTCCCGATCGAAATAATGTTCTTCCGGTGTCGGGCAGTTGGCTACCAGGTGCAGGACCGGTTGGTTGGATTCATTGCCAAGCAGGTCCTCCAGGGCGAGGGTGGGGTGGCGTCTCTTTTTCCTGAGCTGCATCAGAGCGGAGTTGATCGAGATGCGTGTGATCCAGGTCGCGAAGCTGGCTTCACCACGGAAGGTGGAAAGCTTGCGAAAGGCCCGGAGCATGGCGTCCTGCACGGCGTCTTCAGCATCCTCAGAGTTCTTCAGGATACGTACTGCCGCTTTGTATGCCATCCCTTTGTGCCGCTTCATCAGCTCGCTCCAGGCCGAGAGATCTCCGTTGCGGCTTAGCTCGACGAGCTCTTCCGAGTCGATGGTTGTCTGCTGCGCGATCGTTCTCTGCGAGGAAGAAGCCTGCGGCAGTTTCGGGGTCGCTCTCTGCTGAGCAGTGGTTTTGTGCTGTAAAGGGGCCAACGTCGATGTGGTCACGGAAATCCTCCAGGGGGATCGTTCTTGCAGGTCCGTATCAGTCCCGATGCTTTGAGGATGGCAGAGAGGAAAGCAGTGTCACAGCTACTTTCGGGGGAGGTGTCCCGCCCTACTTCAGGGGATAGGAGAGTGCCCCGTTGGATAAAAGCTGTATTTCTCGACTTCGTTCGGAGCGACAATTATGCCATGTCGGATCAACGTGAAGAGTGGAGGGACGAATCATATCCGAACGATTTCCACACCAGGAACATTCGGCTTGAGTCAGCCTTAGCAATTTCTGCTCTCCCCCCGGCCGGCATTGCAGCTTACTTCCGTCTGCACCCCGAAGTCGCCAACGATCTGCTCCTTGAGTCTTGCGACAAACGGTTTAGTCCGTCCTCATTCATAACGGAGAACAATGACGGCTTCACTGTCGGCTGGTACTCCTTGGGGAAGGGATACCAATGCACCAGACAATTCTCTGATTTGGCAGATGCTGCGACCGACTATCTTTTGTTTTCGCTCGGAAAAGGCCGATGGAAACCGTAGAGAGTTGGAGATGAAAGCGCGGTCGAATAGTTCTGCTTCTGAGCCTGATTTAGACCAACAAAGCTGCCGCGCATACACGATTCCGGCCTTCCGCTTTGGCGCGGTATAGAGCAGTATCGGCCGCGTGCAGCAGGCGAACGAAATCAGTGTCCGGCATCCGGAGAGCCGTGGCCACGCCACAGCTCACGGTTGTCCACAAACCGATCTCGGGCCGGGCGACAGGCTGTTTCGGGGCGGGTGCTCCGGCGGTGTGCACCATCATGCGGGCACGTTCCGCAACAGAGAGCGCCGTCATCAGATCGGCGCCGGGCAGCAGGAGCACAAACTCTTCGCCGCCGTAACGCGCGGCGAAGTCGCCGTGGCCACGCATGGACTGCTGCACCAGTGCGGCGACGCGGCGAATCACCGCATCGCCGTAGAGGTGTCCCTGGGTGTCATTCACCAGTTTGAAATGATCGATGTCGATCATCACCGCCGATAGTGGTTGTCCGGACTCTGCCGAGCTCTGCCACAGCTCTGGCAGGCGGCGGTCAAAGGCCGCACGGTTGGCCAGTTGCGTCAGGCTGTCCAGATGCGACAGCACCTCCAACTCGCGATTCAATTGTCCCAGCTCAAGATTCAGTTGGTTGAGCTCGGTGTTCTTCAGGTCATTACTCTGCTGAAGAAGATAGGAAAGGCGTTCATCCCGTTCCAGGCTGTAGTTGGCAAGCAACATCATGCCGGCGCAACAGGCGGAGATACTGCCCAGCCCCAGGGTTCCAAAGAACGATGCGGTCCAGTTGATACGAAGAAATACGATGGAAGTGACGATGTATGCCACGGAACAGAACAGGGCATAGCTCCAGCGCAGGCGCATCACGATATTGGTGATGAGCAGCAGCAACATCAGACTTGCCTGCATGTGGGCGAGCAGCGTCTCTCCCGGACCGGAATAGAGATAAAAGAAGCTCCCTGCCGCTACACCCGCTACTGCAATCACGGTGATGCCGCGGACGAGGCGGCGCGGATTGAGCCGCAGAAACAAGGAAGCCGCCGCTGCAAGAAGCGGGAAGAGAAGCAGACGAAGATAGCCGGAGGTACGAATGCGGCTGGGGATGGACCGAAGGTCATCCAGAAACAGAAATGCATTGAGCAGCGCCATCAGAAGCATGGCATACGACAGACGGCGGGAGCGCATCTGAGAGACATTCTTCTCGAACCGTGTTTCCAGTTCCGGAACAAAGCGCATGCGCGCGAGTCTGTGCGACCGCAAGTAGTCGATCTGTTCCTGAATCGGTTTGTTGAGTCGTCGAGACTGGTCGCTGGGCATAGCAGTACCCGCTTGATTTGCATCGGCAAAATAAGATCAAACCTGAGTAAGATAGGGGAAATAACTGTTCAGAAGCCACAAACCCACTATTTGTGAACGTCCTTTAAGAACGCATCGTAATGTTTACGAACAGGAGCGGCCTTGCTGCGGAGATCATTTGCCGAAAGGACGGGGTGGAAACGATTATCGGCAATAGGATCTCTGATCGTTATGGTTGCGTTCTTGTTTCGGCATGATCTGTTTCCTGACACGAGGCGTTTCGGTCATTGGTTTTGGATTGAGATCTTTGGTATTTTTCTGTGGGGCTTAGGGCAGTTGGTTTATCGGTTCTCACGTGGTGGGAACAGCGAGCTCCCTGATAAGGCATAAAAGTAGAAGGCTTTCGGCCCTTCGACGAAATGGTGCCGGAGTGGTCCTCCGGCGCCATCGTACTGCTTACTTCGATTCCAGAACCAGCACCGTCGCAATAGGATCAAGCGCCTTCTCCGGCAGGGAGACATCGAGCACTCCCTCTTTCTGCGTAAACTTCAGCGCCTTGTGGCCCGGGTCTGCCAACAGGTATGCCTTGGTGACCGTACGCGGAACCTTTTCTACGTGGAAGCTGCCCTTGGGCCAGGCGAAGAGATGGATGTAGATGCGGTTGGCCTTGGTGGTCGAGCGCCACTCCCACGCGGGAACAAACTTCGGCTTGGCATTGCCTTCCGCCGGAGCAAACGATCCTGCCTCCGGTCCGAAAAGCGTCGCCTTAGCTCCATAGATCGCCTCGCCATTGACGGCCAGCCACTTGCCCATGGCATGCAGGCGCTCGACCTCGGGCTCAGGAACCTTGCCCTGGGCATCCGGTCCAATGTTCAGCAGGTAGTTGCCACCCTTGCTGGTGATATCGATCAGGTTGTGCAACAGCGTCTCGGTCGACTTGAAGTTAGTATCGAACGACTTGTAGCCCCAGGTGTCGTTGATGGTCATGCACGACTCCCAGTCACGGCCGGGATACCCCTGTGCCGGGATGTACTGCTCCGGAGTCTCGGTGTCGCCCTTGTATCCACCGCCCAGGCGGTTGTTCCAGATCAGCTTGGGATACTGGTTCAGTACTTTTACGACTTCAGCAGCGCGCTCCGGGGTCATCTTGCTGGTCGGCGTATCAAACCAGATGATGTCGGGAGCGGTCTTGTAGTTCGAGAGCAGCTCTTTGATCTGAGGGATCGCCTTGTTCTTCAGGTAGTCGTCAAAGCTGCCATCCTGCGCCGCATCCCAGTGACCGGTCTCCTTGTTATGGTTTCCGCGAACCGCCGCCGCGCCACCGGGAGCGGTCCAGTCCTGCGCCTGCGAATAGTAGAAGCCGAGGTGGATGCCTGCCTTATGGCACTCTTCGGCGAGCTCGCGAAGAGGGTCCTTCTTGAACGGAGTAGCGGCGACGATGTTGAATGGGTCGGTTTTGGAGTCGAACATCGCAAATCCATCGTGATGCTTCGAGGTAATCACGATGTACTTCATGCCCGCATCCTTGGCCAGTGCGACGATGTCATGGGCGGAGAAGCCGGTGGGATTGAAGTTGGTCGCGAACTGTTTATAGTCAGCGACCGGGATGGAGAGATCGTTCATGATCCATTCCCCAATGTGAGTGGTGCGCTGACCATGCCACTCACCCGCGGGAACGGCATACAGTCCCCAATGGATGAACATGCCGAACCTTGCTTCACGCCACCACGCCATGCGGGCATCATGTTGTGCCGGAGTCTCCTTGTCCTGGATGGCAGGTACGGAATGGGGAGTGGCGGACGATTCGATCGTGTGCCCTTCCAGTTGGCCGTATGCGGATACGGAAGAGAGAACACACGCGCCAAGCGCCAGGCGCAGGACAAAAGAGTTCATAGGTATCATCCTCATGGTTGAGCCTTGTTGTGGAATGCCGGCGACCGTTCGCAACAGGAAATATGGCCTCCGCTAGACGGAACAACATTAGGGGATTCACCCGGGTTTTGTCGAGGAGTTCGTGTATATGCAAAAACTGTGTTTTATAGGTAATACATCTTGACATGACTTTAGTTAACCGATTAATTTGCCGAAGATCTCACAAGGGGACGACGCTCATGAGACCTGCAGCGCGTAGGTATTTTCCCTCCGCGAAAAAGAAAACCCTGTTCGCCGGGATGGCCGTTTTGGCTGCCTGTGCCGTTGTTCCGCAATGCCCCGCCGAGGTCGAGCTTGCCCGTCTCTTCAGCGACCACATGGTGCTGCAGCGTGACCTTCCGATTCATCTCTGGGGAATGGCCGACCCGGGCGAGCAGATCCATGCGCAACTGCAGGATGCCTCCGCCGACGCGGTAGCGGACGACCTGGGGCGATGGAGCGTCTATCTTCCCTCCCGACAAGCCGGCGGTCCTTTTGAAGTCGTGGTGCGCGGCAGGAATGAGGTTCGTCTTCAGGACGTGATGATCGGCGATATCTGGGTGGCCTCCGGCCAGTCGAACATGGAGTTCGGCATGAAGACCGTAGCGAATGCAGAGGCTGAGCTCAGGAAGGCGGGTGAGTACGACATTCGCATCGTCAACGTCGGTCATGCCTATTCGGAGTTTCCACTTGCGAATCTGAAGGCGGGCGCCTCCTGGGCGAAGGCGGATGCGAACAATCTCCTGAACTTCTCGGCAGTGGCGTATCTCTTCGCCCGCAGGATTGAAGACAGCCAACATGTGCCGGTGGGGATCATCGAATCGTCCTGGGGAGGAACCCCCGCCGAGGCCTGGACCAGCATGCGTGCGCTTACTGCTACTCCGGAATTGGCGCCTGTCTTTGCCGCCTGGGCGAGGATTCTGGATGGCCGCACCGAGGAGGAGCTCCGGTTTACGCAATCGCAAAAGAATGCGGCGGCAGGGCAGAAGCCGGTGCCCGCTCCGCGCGACCTCAATGCCTGGCATCCTGCCTACCTCTTCAACGCCATGATCGCTCCACTGACGCCGCTTCCGATCAAAGGCGTCCTCTGGTATCAGGGCGAAGCAAATACCGCGGAGTGGAACTACGCTTATTACGCTCCCCTCTTCCGGGCGATGATCGAAGACTGGCGAGCGCAGTGGAAACAGGGGGATTTTCCATTTCTCTTTGTGCAGATCGCGAACGTCAAGGCATCGTCGCCGACGAATAAGTGGGCTGAGATCCGCGAGGCGCAGATGCAGACACTGACGCTGAAGAACACGGGGATGGCCGTGACCGCCGATATCGGCGAGGCGGCCAATGTTCATCCGCGCAACAAGCAGGATGTTGCGGATCGGCTGTCGCGCGCAGCCCGCAAGGTCGCTTATGGCGAGGAGATCGAGCCCTCAGGGCCGATCTATCGTAACTCCATCATTGCCGGCGATCAGGTGAGGATATGGTTCGAGCACGGAGAGGGACTCCTGCTCAAGGATGCAAACGCATCTTCCTTTGAGCTTGCAGGCGCAGACAAGGTCTTTCACGCGGCAACGGCATCGATCGAGAACGGTACGCTAATCCTTCGTTCCTCTGATGTCCCACATCCGGTGCAGGCGCGTTATGCTTGGCTGGATAACCCAAGATGCAGTCTCTATAACGGCGCAGGCCTGCCTGCATCACCGTTCCGGACGCGCTAAAGCGGGACTTCCGTATCTATGGGCGTTTCTGCAATGAAAACGCCGCTTCACGCCCCTTCCGGAATACCCAGCAACAGGGAAAATTCGCTAAAGCGACAAGGGAAGTCTTACGATGCGGAACCTCGTTTACGCTGCCCGTTTGTCGGGCGGCGGAACCGTTTCCAGGCGATGCCTATGCCAGAACACATACTCCTCGACAGGGACTCTCCGAGGCCCGAAACGGCACGGGACTGGCGGCTCTTGAGAAGGTGGCTCTTTGAGGAAGGCCGTCGTCTCCGGAGAAACACGGTTATCGGCAGAAAGCGATGGTTGAATCATGGCTGCACCCGTCTTTCCATCATGGATTACTTGGGTTGGGGACGCAGTGACCTTTAGTCCCGTGAAAGCAAACAGACTTTCTTAGACCAGAGATAGTACTCCATCTCGATCAGAAATTCCATGGTCTTCTTCCGGCCAGATTGCCAGTTCACGCCAGTGGAGACTTATCTCAATGAAAAGCTTCAGTTACGTCGGTTTCCGGGGGCAGGCTATCCCCAGCGGAAGGTAATCCTGGCATCGATCTCAGGTTTCAGGATGTTGTGTACCGGGCAGGCGTGCGCGGCGCGCTCCAGCCTTCTGACCTGCTCCTCGTTGAGGGCATAGGGGACATGCACGGTTACGGCGAGTCTCGAGAATCGCCGGGGAGCGTTCGCCATCTCCTTTTCGACTGTGGCTGTGGCGCCCGCAATATCGAGATCCATTGACTGGGCGGCGATGGCCATGATGCTCAAAATACAGCTTCCCAGGGAGACGGCCAGCATCTCGCTGGGAGAGAAGCTCTCACCCTTGCCGTGGTTGTCCTTCGGCGCATCGGTGATGACGACGGTGCCGGACTCCGCGTGTTCTGCCCGGCAGCGCAGGCCGCCCTGATAGTGAACTACCGTCTCGCTCATAGGCCATGGTAGCAATACCTAGCTGGGATACCAGCCGCCGTTGAGGTTAATGGTCTGGCCGGTGATGTACTCGGTGGTGGCGAGGAAGAGGGCCGCCTGCGCAATCTCGTCTGAGGTGCCGAAGCGGCCCATAGGAATCAGGTCCGGCTGGACGGCGGTCCCTTTGCGGATCATGTCGGTATCGATCAGAGCCGGCGCAATGGCATTCGAGGTAATGCCTTCTTTCACCAGCAGGCTGGCATAGCTGTGCATCAGTCCTAGCATGCCGGCTTTGCTGGCGGCATAGTGCGGGCCGACCACGCCACCGGTCTGCGCCGCAATCGACGACAGGAAGATCAGGCGTCCCCACTTGCGCTTCCTCATACCTCCAAGCACCATCTGAGACATCAGGAACGAAGAGGTGAGGTTTACCTGGATCGTGTAATTCCATTCCGCAAGGTCCAGCTCCTGGAGAGGTACGCGATGCAGGATGCCCGCGTTGTTGACCAGGATATCGATCGGCCCCAAAGCATCCTCGCTGGCCGAGACCAGGTGCTGCACTTCGCCTTCCCGCGAGACGTCGGCCCGCACGGCAACGGCGCTTCCGCCCTGTTCCGTAATCAGGCTTACTGCCTCCTCGGCTTCGTCCTTTGCGTGCAGGTAGTTAATCGCCACAGCGCATCCTGCCTCCGCAAGTCGCAGGCCAATGGCCCGGCCAATCCCGCGCGACCCTCCAGTGATTAGTGCCGTTCTTCCTTGCAGTGGCTTCCCAGTCAAGTTGTACTCCATCGATCTCGATCCTCATGGTGCAATGCCACTTACCGCGAACGCAAGCAAGACAGATTCTTTCCTTGACGATTCTGACGCCAGATTGCTAGTATTCGACCTCGTAATAAGCAATATAAATTGCATAATACGCAATAAATTAGATCCGTAATCGTCCCGCGAGTGCGGCGGCCGTTTCGGCGGTGTCCGCACCTCCCATGTGTCTGTAGCTGTAACAAGAAGGCATGTCGATGCAATTTCTGCCGAAAGAAAAGTATGTCGCCGTTTTCGGAGTATTGGTTGCAGGCGCTGGGTTTCTGTATGGACGCCTCTCAACCTCTGCGGTTGAGGCGGCGACTGCCTCCGGCCCGGCTCAATCTGCGGCTTCCAGCTCATGGCTCGCCTATGGCGGCTCCAACGCCGATGCGCAGTATTCCAGCCTGAAGCAGATCAATCGTTCGAATGTAGGGCAGTTGCAGCAGGTGTGGTTTTATCCCTCCGGGAACAACGGCTTCCGGTATGGCTCCAATCCGCTGGTGGTAGACGGCGTGATGTTTGTCTACGGGAAAGACAACGACATTGCCGCACTGGATGCTACGAACGGCAGCGAGATCTGGTGCTATCACACCAATAACCCGCGATTGATCTCGCATCGCGGCATGGCGTACTGGGAGAGCAAAGACCGCTCAGACCGGCGCCTGATCTTCCACATGAACAACGAGATCCATGAGCTGGATACACGCACCGGTAAGGAGATCGCGATGTTTGGGAAGAACGGGGCTGTGGATCTGCGCGAAGGTCTGGGCCGCGACCCGAAGTCGATCCGCCAGATCGAGTCCGGAACGCCCGGACGCGTCTTTGAGAACCTCTACATCACCGGCTCCGCGACAGGGGAGGAGTACGAGTCGCCGCCGGGCGATCTTCGCGCCTTCGACGTCGTCACCGGAAAGCTCCTATGGCAGTTCCACACCGTTCCGCATCCCGGCGAGATGGGCTACGACACCTGGCCAAAGGATGCATACAAGTACGTTGGCGGCGTGAATAACTGGGGCGAGTTCTCCATCGACGAGAAACGCGGAATTGCGTACTTCCCATTGGGCTCGCCGACGTACGATTTCTACGGCGCCGACCGCAAGGGTGCAAACCTCTTCTCCGACTGCATCCTGGCACTCGATGTACGCACCGGCAAATATCTCTGGCACTTTCAGACGACGCACCACGATCTCTGGGACTACGACCTGATGACGGGGCCGAAGCTGTTGACCATCCAACACGATGGCAAGAGTGTGGACGTCGTCGTGCAGGCCGGCAAGAACGGATTCGTTTACGTTCTCGATCGAACCAACGGTAGGCCGATCTGGCCGATTGAAGAGCGGCCTGTGCCTAAGTCTGACGTGCCGGGAGAGGAGTCCTGGCCGACTCAGCCCATTCCCACACATGTTCCTCCATTCGCACGGCAGGCGTTCACTCCAGAGATGGTGAACCCCTACATCGCCGACTCGAAGGAGCGGGAAGCGATCCGTAAGCAGGTCGCGGAGGCGCGCCAGGAGGGTATCTATACTCCACCGACCCTGGGCACCACGATGGAGACGCCTGGGAACAATGGCGGCGCCAACTGGGGATCGGGAGCGGTAGATGCCTCGACCGCCACCTTCTACGTCATGTCGAAGGATGCTCCGTCGTTGCTGCATCTGGAGGCCAAGCCGCCGAAGCGCGTTGTGACCGGTCCGCCGGAGAACGCCGGTATGGTGACGTATCTGCAGAACTGCCGTGCCTGCCATGGCGAAGACCGCAAAGGACAGCCGCCCGCGATTCCTTCGCTCGATGGCGTGATCCAGCGCGCGGGAGCGGATCGTGTGCGCACTGCGGTTAAGACGGGGCTGCCTCCGATGCCGGCCTTGACCGATCTCGACGACAACGACATCGATCGTCTGATCGCTTATCTGAAGTCGCCTGAGAAGGCGAAGATCGCCCCAGACGTGCTGGCCCGGCTCATGGCTCCTCCGCCGGCGACCACCGGCAAGCTAGGCCCCGGAGGAATGCGGTACTGGACCGGCTACGGCTACATGAACTCTTCTGATGGCTTGCCGGCCATCAGTCCGCCATGGTCATCGTTGACGGCTTACGACATGAACAAGGGCGAGATCAAATGGAAGATTCCCATCGGAGACGTGACTGCGCTGGCCGAGAAAGGCATCACCGGCACCGGCAGCTTCTGGCCTCGCGGAGGAGCTACGGTCACCGCAGGCGGTCTGATCATCGTGCCGACCAAGTCTGACGGTAAGCTGCACTTCTACGACAAGGACACAGGCAAGCAGCTCGGCGAGCTCTCTGTGCCTGCAGGCCCGGAGGGTATTCCCACGGTCTACGAGGTTGCCGGCAGGGAATATATTGCGATCAGCGCTCGTCCTAACCCCGAACGGATACCCGTAGGCGATCAGCAGCCTTCGGAGCCTAACCAGGGAAGCGCCGAGCCTGCAGGAGGAAAGACAACGCAGGGCTACTACGTCTTCGCTCTGCCTGTGACCAGGAGATAATGCTCTAATCGGTCCGGAGCGCCTGCATTGGATCTAACCGGGAAGCTCGCCATGCGGGAATGAGACAGGCCAGAATGGCGACCGCAAACAAGGTGCCAACCACGCAGGAGAGAACCACGGGATCCAAAGGCTTCGTTCCGAAGAGCATCGATTGAAAGAGGCGTGTCGCTACGACGCTTACCGCCAGGCCAAGTCCTAACCCGAGCAGCGCCGGACGCATGCCATCGCCGAGCATCAATCGCAAAAGCTGATCGCGTTGCGCGCCGAGTGCCATGCGGATACCGAGTTCCGTGGTCCGCTGTGCGGCCAGGTACGACAGCACTCCATATAGCCCCACCGCAGCCAGAAGTAACGAGAGAATGGCGAAGGCAAGCACCAGTCTTGCGCTAAGGCTTGCGTTCACCAACGACGCACCGATGACCTCGTCCATGGTGCGCACACGCGAAACCGGAAGCTCCGGGTCGAGAGATGCAATCTGCCTTTGTACTGGAACCGAGAACGATAGCGGGGCGGATGCTGTATGCACCGCGAGCGTCTGGGAGCTGGTGCCTGCGAGCATCGGGAAGTACAGGGCTGCCTTCGGGTCTTTTCCAACCTGATACAACGTATCGCCGACAACGCCAACGATCTCGTAATCGGCGATACCGGGCGTTCCGGCATGAGGATACGCCGGAACGTTCAGATGTTTGCCGATGGGATCCTCTTCGCCGAAGTATTTTCGTACAAGCTGGCGGTTCACGATCACCTTGTACGCGCGAGTACCGCGTTCATCATTCGTGAAGAACCGGCCACTCACGAGCGGAATGCCAAGGGCGTTGAAGTAACCTGGATCGGCCCAGCGCATCAGCCCCTCCGGCCGTTCTTCGCCGGCCTTGCGCGGCGGGTGCTCCTGCACTGTGAATACAAAGTCTCCCCAGTAGCCCGCTCCCGGAACGGTGTTTCCCAGTGCGGCGCCGCGTACGCCCGGCATATTTCTCACGCGTTCCAACAGCGCTTCATTGAAGGCGTTTTGTTTCTCCGGCGTATCGTATTTCTTCCCCGGAAGGTTGTACTGCAGCGTGAGCATATTTTGAGTGATGCAGCCCACATCCTCGGAACGCAGCCGCAGAAAGCTTTTGAGCAGCAGGCCGGCGGAGACCAGCAGGACGACCGTGATTCCGATCTCAGCCGTGAGCAATATCTTCCGCAGCACTGTACGCGAAACACTGCCGGCTCCGGTGCGCGCGGAGGCGTGCAGAGCATTCATCATCGCCTTGCCCGTTGTCGAGAGTGCGGGCAGCAGGCCGGCGACCAGCGCCGCCGTGATCATCAGAATGCTCGCAAATGCGATCACAGGTCCGTCGATATAGATGTCTTGTGCGGTAGGCAGATCTTTCCACGCTTGCGCAAGCAACCGTGTGGAAAGTACCGATAGGGAAATACCACCCACGCACCCGGCCCCGCAGATCAGCACGCTCTCGGCCAACTGCTCGCGTATTAACGTGGCTCGCCTTGCTCCGAGAGCACTGCGGATGGCCACTTCTTTTTGCCGTGCCGCACCTCGCGCAACCAGCAGATTGGAGACGTTGAGGCAGCCGATCAACAGCATGCAGCCGACAGCACTCATCATCAGGTTGAGAGGCTTCTTCACATTTCCGGCAAGGTCCTCGTTGAGCGAACCTGAAGTGACATCTTCCGCCACGGGGTCATGCGGATATTGCAGATGGAGCTGATACTGAACTGCACCAACCTCTTCCAGGGCGCTCGCAAGGCTTACACTGGGGCGCAGCCGCGCGATGACCTGGCTCTGATGGAAATCGTGATGCTGTAAGAACTCCGGCGTGGCGTCCGCTTGATAGGGACGCCATAACTGGATACCGGCATCGGGATAGGCAAACCAGGAAGGCAGCACTCCAATTACCGTGAAGGGACGGCCATCGAGATGAATCTGATGACCGACGATAGCGGGATCACCGGCAAAGCGCCGTTGAAAGACGCTCCAGCTTAGCATGACGGCGGTACTGCCCGGCCGGTCCTCCGGCTCACTGAAGGCTCGGCCAAACGCCGGCGTCACTCCCAGAAGCTGAAACAGGTTCCATGAGCCTGCGGCGGCGCGGACTGACTCCGGCAGCTCATTCCGTTCGCCAGTCAGGTTGTACCCGGCATAACGAATGATGGCCATATCTTCAAAGCCATGAGTTTTGGCTCGCCAATCGTAAAAGTCCGCAGGCGCAACCTGCGTGTAGCTGTTAGCCGGCGCGTTTCCTCGGCGGTGTTCATAGACAACCACCAGCCGGCCAGGGTCCTTGAAAGGAAGTGGCCTCAGCAGCACCGAGCGCACAATCGTGAAAAGCGATATGGCGGCTCCCATGCACAAGGTCATGACCGCAACCGCAATGACGGAGAATCCGGGCGTGCGGCGCAGCGTGCGGAAGGCGTACTTTAAGTCGCGACCGAGATTGGTCAATGGCATGGGAGAGTTCTGCACCCATAGCGACTCGCGCACCTGCTGCGAGTTGCCGAGCTTCACCCGCGCCCGCCGGCGTGCCTCCTCCTCGGACATGCCCCGCGCCAGGTTGCCGGCAATCTCTTCCGATAGATAGGTCTCGATCTCGGCTTGCAACTCGGCATCCTTGCGTTTACGGCGAAGGAATCTCAGCCAGCTCATTGCGCGCCTCCCTCTTCACCCATCACGAGACCGATCGCTCGCGTCATCTGGCGCCAGCGGCTGGTCTCGCGAGCCAGTTGCTTACGGCCTTCCGCTGTCAGCCGGTAGAACTTTGCTTTGCGATTGTTTTCGCTCGCGCCCCAGTAGGACGAGACCCATTTCCGGTCTTCGAGCCGATGCAGCGCCGGATAGAGAGAGCCCTGCTCCACCTCCAGAAGATTCTCCGAGGTGTGCTCAATGACCTTCGCGATGGTGTGCCCATGGGCGTCACCGCTGACAAGTGTCCGCAGGATCATCATGTCCAACGTGCCCTTCAGCATCTCACTCTGTGGTTGGGTCTTTCCCGGCATAGCCCTTCTCCCCTCGAACTTCTATTGGAAGGAAATAATACACCACTCGGATTTCTATGGGAAGAAGGGTGGAGAGGTGGAGCATGCGGCAATAGCGCTGAAGGCGCGTCCTATATCAGCCTGGGGCAACGCCCCAGGTTTCGGGCATATTGAAATCCAAGGGCTGAAGGCCCGCTCCATAATTCTTCAGTAAAAGGCGAACCTATCGATACACCTTGGCGTGGTGAATCTAAAGATCCGATATCAATCATGAAGAGCTGTGGCATCCGAAGCTTTGAAAAAGCAGGTCCTTCACTCATCGCCCCAGCGAATAGGTTCGCTGGGGCTCCCGAACGCTGCAAAATGGCGAAAGGATATAGATGCAGCTTTACTTGCCGACCCAGCCGCCATCGACATACAGCGACTGGCCGGTGACATAGGCTGCTTCATCCGACGCCAGAAATGCCGCGACGGAGCCGATCTCGCAGGGTTTGCCTGGACGTCCAAGAGAGATCTGTGCCACCACCTGCGGCAGAATCTCCGGACTCTCCAAGACCCAGCGAATCATCGGTGTATCAATCAATCCCGGATGGATACAGTTCACCCGAATACCGTGAGCGCCCATCTCCGCGGAGATGTTGCGGGTCAGCGCCTCCACCGCCAACTTGCTGGGCGCGTAGTGCGTACGTCCCGGCAGTACACGCGCGGCCTGGATAGAACCAATGTTGATGATGGCGCCCTTGCGGCCTTCAGCGATCAGGCGTTTGCAGAACGTCTGGGCGCACATCCATTCGCTCTTCAGATTGGTTTGCGTCACCGCATCCCACTGTTCGTCGGTGAGTTCGGTGAAGGGAACAATAGTCTCAATCCCCGCATTGTTCACCAGGATGTCCGCAGGGCCGAGCTGTGCCCAGGTGTCATCGAAGAGGCGTTCCACGTGACAGCGCTGCGAGACATCGCCGGCGACCACGATGCATCGGCGCCCCTGGGACTCGACATATCGCTTCACCTCTTCGGTCCGCGAATCAATGTGCAGATCATTGATGACCACATCAGCGCCTTCTCGGGCGAATGTTTCTGCGATACCGCGTCCAATCCCCTGGCCCGCTCCGGTAACGATCGCGATCTTCTTTTGCAGCTTCATAATGAGTGACCCTTCCCAATCTTCTACTGCCTGGGATATCTGCTGGTTGTGTTTCAGTGAATGGTCCATCCGCCATCGACCATCAAGGTGTGGCCGACGATCATGTCGGCAAAAGGGCTGGAGAGGAAGAGTACAGCGCCGACGAGGTCTTCCGGCTGGTTCCAGCGTCCGCGGGGAATCATCTCCTGCGTCGCCCACTCCTTATATCCAGGGCGCTCGAGGATGTTCTTCCGCGACTCGGTCTCCGTAATACAGGGTGCGACGGTGTTCACTAGCACTCCCTTGCCGGCCCATTCCAGTGAGAGCGCCTTGGCCATGTGGTG
The DNA here is from genome assembly GCF_025685425.1 of Terriglobus albidus. GTDB lineage: Bacteria > Acidobacteriota > Terriglobia > Terriglobales > Acidobacteriaceae > Terriglobus > Terriglobus albidus. Next base: position 133,664 of record NZ_JAGTAS010000054.1, on the reverse strand, counting down.
GACCGCAGCCTTTGCCGCGGCATAGACCGCGCGTTTCTTGAAGGCAATCTCACCGAAGTTGGAACCGATATGGATGATGCGCCCACCTTCCGGCTGCTGCAGCATCACCCTGCCCGCCGCCTGCGACGCAAAGAAGAGGCTTTTGACGGTGGCGTCGAAGGTCTTGTCGTACTCCTCTTCTGTGACATCCACGGCGTCGCCCGTCCCGGTCCAACTTGCATTGTTTACCAGGATGTCGACACGCCCAAAGTGGTCCACGGTCTTTTGAATGAGGGCCTCGCAGTCCGCGACCTTGTTGACGTCGGTGATGACGATCTCCGCCCTTCTTCCCAGGCCTTCGATCTCACGTTTGACCGCTTCGATCTCTTCCATGCGGGGGCCGGGATACTTGGCCAGTACAAGGTGTGCGCCGGCCTGCGCAAGGCCGATCGCGATCGCCCGGCCAATTCCCTGAGAGGCGCCCGTCACAACGGCGATTTTGTCCGTCAGTTGAAAGCTTGAATAATCTGGCAAGGCGGCTCCTTCCGCAGAGTTACAGCACTTCATCCTTGGATCCGCTTTCGATCGCTTTGATTCGGTTGCGTAACGAGAGAAGTATATTGCGTATAGTGCAATATCGCAAAGCCTAAATTTTGCACCGATTTTCTTCACGCAGACTTCATGCCGCGTATCTATCCGGCCAGGGAATCCTTGACAGGCATATCTCCGGCAGGGCAGAGTAGTTGCGTTCCGCGCAAATAAAATTGCGTGATGTGCAATCGAAAGCTTCGCCAGGGAGGCCTGCATGACTCGCCCTTTTACCCGCCGTGAGCTGTTGTTTGGAGCAGCCGGCATCACGGCTGCCGCCGTGTGTCCACCCGTTTTTGCCGCACCGGCCAAAAAGCTGCAGATCCATGTGGGATACACAGGCATCACCTGGAGGAACGACCAGATCGAGCAAGCCGTTGACTCCGTCTCCTCGTTGGGATTCTACGGCTTTGAGACATTTGGTGATGTGTTGTCGAAATGGAAGGCCCGGGGCGGTCTGGCGCCAGTGCTGAAGGCAAAAAACCTTCCGCTGATCTCCGGCTATTGCACCGTGAACCTGACGGACCCATCGCGGAAAGAAGAGCAGCTCACAAAGGCGAAGGAGTGGTGCGGTCTTATTAAGGAGTGTGGAGGCCGCATCTTCGTCGTCGGCCCCAACCCGGTGAAGCGGGATACCTACGACTTTGCCGCCACCAAGAGCGATATCGTCAGCATGCTCAACGAACTGGCAAAGACGGTCGAGCAAGAGGGGCTCACTCCGGTCCTGCATCAGCACACCGGAACCTGCATCGAGTCCCGGGACGAGACCTACGCCGTGCTGGAGGCCGTGGATACCCGCCACCTGAAATTCGGCCCCGATGTGGGCCAGTTGACCAAGGGAGGCCAGGACGCCGTGAAGGTCGTCAAGGACTTCCTCCCCATCGTGCAGCACATGCATCTGAAGGACTTTGACGGGAACGACGACCACCTGCTGGGCTACTGCCCGCTCGGCCGGGGGAAGGTCGATGTGCCCGCCATCCTGAAGCTGATGGACGGCAGAAAGATTAGTGGTATGGTAATGGTCGAGTTAGATAACGATTTTAAGAATCCCTCCTCGACCCCTTCCGCTACCCTGGCCCAGCAAAGCAGGGACTACCTGAAGTCGATAGGAGTTGGATTCAGGGTTTGAGTACAGTAGGTACATGGCGAAAAAAGCCGCACAGGTCCCATTCATTCAAAGTCTCGACCGCGGCCTGACGATCCTGCAGGCCGTGGCAATGTCAAAACACCCGGTAAATCTGGGCGAGCTCGCAGAGTTGCTCGATGTTGACCGTAGCAGTGCATTCCGGCTGGCGCAAACCCTCAGACGCCGCGGCTTCCTCTCCACGCCCGCGGGCCGAAAAGACTACATCCTTGGCTCCGCGATCTGGACGCTCTCGCGCCAGTATGACTGGAGCAAGATGCTCGTCCGCGTGGCCCATCAGGAGCTCAAGGACCTGGCCGGCGGTCTGAATGAGACCGCCCACCTCGCCGTTCGCGAAGGAAAGAACGCGCTCTTCATTGATTCAGTCCACGCCCGCCGCGTGATCGCCGTCGCCGGACAGACCGGTGAACTGGTTCCCCTGCATGCTACCGCCCACGGAAAGGCGCTTCTCGCGGACTTCGATGATGAAGAGTTAAAGGATACCTTCGGCTCATCGCTGCAGAAGTTCACAAAGACAACCATCACCTCGTTTCCGGCGTTGCTGAAGGAGTGCCAGTCGATCCGGCAGCGGGGATATGCGACAGACGAGGCCGAGTACATGGAAGGCATGCGCTGCATCGCTGCTCCTATCCGCCTGCACGATGGATCCATCGTCGGTTCCATCGGCATCTCCGCGCCCGCAACCCGCTTCCTGAAAGAGCACTATGCCGCCCACTCCAAACGCGTAGTGCAGTGTGCGAAGAAGATCGGCGAACGGCTCAGCATCACCGAGGAGACCTCCGACGAGGAGGAATAGATCTTCGGTATCTTTGATTCACGAACGCGCCCTGTCGCAGGGCGCGTTTTTCATGGAATCTGTGGCTCCGGCCTTGCTTTGGTTGCTGTATATATCGCAATATTGATTGCGTTATAAGCAACGGAGGAAGAATGAATCCAATCCTGGATTTCGGGATCGATACATCGAAGCTGCAGTACATCGGGGAAGGCCTGCAACGTCCGGAGTGCATCCTGGCGGAGAAGGATGGGACACTGTGGTCGGCCGATTCGCGCGGGGGTGTTGTTCGTCTGCGGCATGACGGCAGTCAGCAGATCATTACCCAAAAGATCTCATCGTACTTCGCGAAAGCCGACAGCGAAGCGACCCGCTACCTGACCGGAACGCTGCCGAACGGTCTTGCCTTCGCCGAGAACGGCGACATCCTGATCTCGAACTTCGGCACCGACCGCCTGGAGATTATGACCCGCACGGGAGAATCCAAAGTGCTGGCCGACAGCATCGAGGGAGAAGCAATCGGCAAGGTCAATTTCGTTCTGCGGGACTCGAAGGGCCGTATCTGGATCACGGTTTCCACCAGGATCAAGAACTGGATGCACGCATTGCGTCCCGATCTTCCCGATGGCTACATCGCCCGCTACATCGATGGCAAGTTCCGCATCATGGCCGAGGGCTTCCACTTCACCAACGAGATCCGTATGGATGCGAAGGAAGAGTATATGTATGTCGTCGAGACGACGGGTGGCTGCATCAGCCGTCTTCGCGTTCACGACGACGGCACGCTGGGCGAGCGCGAGATCTTCGGCCCCAGCAGCCTCGGGACCGGCGCCTGGCCGGATGGCATTGCCTTTGACAGCATCGGCAATCTTTGGGGCACCTGTGTCTACTCGGACAAGCTCTTTGTGCTTACGCCGCAGGGCGATCTGCGTGTCCTGCTGGATGAGGGAGATCCGGTCAAAGTAAAGGCGCTCGAAGACCAGTTCCGGGCCGGCGCTGTGACAGAGGATGTTCTCTTCGCCACGGGCCGAGGTATCGCTCCATGGATGGCCAGCGTCACCTTCGGCGGTCCAGATCTGAAGACCGTCTATATCGGTTCACTGCGGGCACACAATATCCCGTACTTCCAAAGCCCGGTTGCGGGACTTCCCATGGTGCACTGGAATAATGGAACGGAATTGAATGATTGAATAAGTGAATGATGGAATGATTGAAGGATTGAACAAGGCCTTGCTCGTGCACAGCGCATCCGCTTCGCACCGAAGGTGCGAATGCCTTGCTTAAGGGGACGGCTTCAGCCGTCCCGTACAGGTTCCACGAAAACAGCGGCTTTAGCCGCTGAGGTACGGGGTTTCTCGCTTGTTCCGAGAACACTCGATAGAAATGGACAAGCTGACCTCAGCGGCTAAAGCCGCATCTCTTCTGGGCTCAGTACGGGACGGCTGAAAGCCGTCCCCTTAAGCAAGGCATTCGCGCATAGCGCGAACTGAATTGATTTTCCTTCTACACTGATGTGCCGGTTATGAGATTCGAGCGAAGCTCGGACCCCTTATTCAATCATTCAATTCTTCTATCATTCAATTACTGTGCGCCGCTGCATATCTGTCACTGCCTCCTGCACTGCCTCGAAGGAGGTGTAACGGGGCTGATAGCCGAGCAGTGTCTTCGCCTTTTCGATACTGCAGTTCGGAGAATGCGCGATGTGATCCCACGTTGCGCGCGCATCTTTCTCGCTGACCATCGTCGTCCACGTCTCCCAGGAATAGAACTCCAGCCGCGGCTCCTGGCCGAACCAGCGATACATTCCCTCAGCGAAGCCTCGCAAGGTCAAAGCTGCAGCAGAGACCACATGGAAACTCTCTCCCAGCGCAACGCTTCGGTGCGCCAACGCCTGTACAAATGCCTGCGCCACATCGTCAGCATGTACATGGTGCACGGTCTCCAGGCCCAGGTTCGGCAAAGGCAGTGCACCGCCCCGTGCAAGCGTGGTGAAGACATCTGGGTTGAAGTTGCCCTGCGGATTGATGGGATTCCAACCGGTGCCGACCAGGTGACCGGGATGCAGCAGCGTTGCGGGGAAGCCTTTGGTTCGTGCCAGCCGCAGCAGATAGTCTTCGATGGCAGCTTTCCGGATGCCATATTCGCCAAATGGCGATCGTGGAGCATCTTCGGCCGTCGGCACCTGGCAGCTATGGCCGTGAATCCAGATGGTGCCACAGTGCAGAAAGTGCTCCAACCGGCCCAACAGCGCCTCGGCGAGCTGAGCGGCACTCTCCGGTGTGTAGCAGGTCAAGTCGATCACGGCCTGCGCATTCAGCGCCACGATGCGCTCGCCGAAGTTGCCGGCAGCCTCCTCCGCATCACGGTCCAGCACGACGTGCTGGACGTACTTCCACGCCTGATCGGGCCGATAGGGAGACTTCACGCCACGGGTGACACAGAAAACCTCGTGTCCCGCGCGTACGAGCCTGGGTGTCAGATAGCTGCCAATGTGGCCGGAACCGCCGATGATCACAACGCGCATAGATCGATTGTCTCCGTTTTGCAGGTACTACGGACTGCTTGACGATAGCAGGAACCACTCCATATACTTTGCTCCACATAACGCAATTAATATTGCGTATTATGCAAATACTCTTGCATGGAAGGACCCGGCGATGAGCATGCCTGTACTGTCGACTGCTGTCTCCAGATCTGTCTCAGGAGATCTCTCGCTGCACCGCGAGTCGGTATATCGCGAGGGCATACTGAAGCTGCTTGCCATTAAGGACTCCGACATCCGCATCCTTACGCTGGAACAGAGCCGCGATGCAGTGGATAAGGGGCTGCACTCTGGCGGCGCTTTCTCGGCTATTCTGCCCATGGTGACCCTCTTCTACGGCGGGTTTCTGCGCCTTGACATCGAAGATCCCACGCGTCGTGGACAGGACATCTTCACCCTCAGCAAGGGACATGCTGTCGCGGCAATGGCCTCGATCTATGCGGAGTTGGGTTACTTCTCCGCCGACGTGCTGAAGAACTCCCGCTCACACAGCAGCCTGCTGAACGGCCACCCTGGCCCGGTCCTGCCCGGAGTCCATATTGCTACTGGCCCCATGGGGCAGGGAATTGGTGTTGCGGAGGGCTTCGCTGTTGCCGGCAAACGCAGCCCGCGCTTCGATTCCTACTGCATGGTGGGTGATGGAGAGCTGCAGGAGGGCTCCTGCTGGGAGGTCATCATGTATGCCTCGCAGCATAACCTCGAGAATCTGTGTGTTCTGGTCGATCGTAACCACGGCCAGCTCGATATTCATGACCGCATGCTCTATCCCATGCCCCCGCTCGCCGATGTCTTCCGGTCGTTCGGATGGAATGCCTTCAATGTGGACGCCACCGGCTTTGACGGAGTCTTCGATGCATTGACTGCCTTCCGCTACGGTCCGCGGAATGGAAGGCCGACCGTGATCGTCTGCAACTCCAAGAAAGGCTTTGGAGCGTTCTCCGACTTCCTGAACAAGCACAAGGTCACAGTGCCCGACGCCCTGTTTGCGCAGGAAGTGGAGATGCAGCAGAAGCAGCGTGCGGCGCGGGCAGCCGAGTTCCGTGATCTGCTCGACAGCCTTCCCGGAAACGACTCCGTCCACGAGCTGCTGTTGCAGGCTGCTGCCGGCATGAATCTTGCAGTCGACGACAGCGTCGGTTTCCTCGGGCAAGTGATGAGTCCGGTTCTGACAAAACGAGTTCCGCCGCGCGATAAGCAGATCCGCTACGACGCTGCCGCGCTTCCCAAGCTCGACCGTAACAAGAGCTACAGCGCCGCTGAAGTGGTGACAGCGGGGATGAAGGTCTTTGCCCGCGATCCACGTGTCGTGTCGATTGACTCCGACCTGGCTTCGACCAGTGGTCTGGAGAGCGGTATCGCCGCAGTTGACCAGGCGCGTGCTCTCAACGCCGGTGTCGCCGAAGCGAACATGATGCTGATGTCCGAGGCATTCGGAGCGCTGGGCTATAACGCCTGGTGCAGCACCTTCTGCCCATTCTTCAACTGGCAGGTGCTTCGCCGGATTGCAGTCGGGCACCAGGAACGTCTGGAGACGATGGAGGCCGCGGACGGCTGGCTGAGCGAGGGGCACGGCCTCGACATCACCTTCCTGGCCACCGCCGCTAACTTTGAGACCCGCACCAACGGCGCCACCCACATGGGCAACGATGACGCCACGACCTTCGACGCGGTCGCGCATCTGAAGATCATCGATGTCTCCTGTCCGCAGCAGCTGCTTTCAATCATGAAGTGGGTGATGGAAGGGAATAAGGGCCTGGTGTATGTGAGGGTGATGCGTACGCCCTCGGCAGTGCTCTATGACGGTGACTACGAGTTCGAGTACAGCAAGGGCTACGTTCTGCGGCAGAGTGAAAGTGACCGCGCCATCGTGATCAGCGCCGGCAGGGGAGTGCATGAGGCTCTTGGAGCCGCTGATCTGTGCGAGAAGGCGGGTGTGAATGTGATGGTTGTGGATATGCCATCGGTCGATGACGAGCTCTTGTTGCGGTTGTATGAGACCGGCCTTCCCATCTTCTTCGCCGAACAGAACAACGGATATCTCTGGCAGAACTTCCTCAAAGTGCTGTATCGCCATCGCGATTCCGCCAGGCTCGATTCGCTCAACCGTGTCTTCACGGTGAACACGCTGGATGCAGACGGCAACAAACAGTTCATCCACTCCGCCACTTATGAAGAGCTAGTTGAGGTCTTCGGTCTGACGCCTGCAAAGATCGCGTCGGCGGTACAGCAGGCCGTTGCGGGGGACTAAGGGAGACTTATGGCAGTCAAAGTAATTCATGAGAGCGCGGTCGAAGAGCTCGATCTACCCGGCAGAAACCTGCGCTGGGTGGTCACGCCAAAGAACAGCGACGCGAAGTACTGTTCGATGGCGGTCATCCGCGTAGCTCCCGGAGAAAAGGTACGCCCCGCCCACTCGCATCCCGATGGCGAAGAGGTGATCTACATCCTGAGCGGCCACGGCCGCGTGCTGGTCAATGGCGAGGTTGCGGAGGTGCAGACCGGCTCCGCCGTTCTCTTTCCTCAGGGCGAGATCCACATGCTGCAGAACCTATCCGATGTGGAGATGAAGGTCGCGTGTTTCTTTGCTCCACCGGCAAGTCTCAAGAACTATGCCTTCTTTGAAGACGTCGACTTTCCAGATGCAGGTTAGTGTGCGGTCTCAGAAGTTTTTGTCGTAACGTTGCCGTCCTGAAGGTTCGGGGTCCCCAGCGAACTTGTTCGCTGGAATGAATTATTCGAGCGCAGCTCGAATCGGTGGGAGCCGTGGGCTTCAGCCCACGGTTTACGGGGTCATCAGAAATTGGGCTTTTAGCCCTGGGCTTGGTTCCAAATTTCAGCAGAGGGCCCGGGGCTAAAGCCCATTCTGTTTTGTGCATTATCAGCGGGCTGAAGCCCGCTGCTCCCACCCAACTAAGGTCAAGGAATCAAGCCAACGATGACTCGCAGAAGTCGTGCGTTGTCACGCATACCGCCACGGCATCGCCCTGCATACACGCGCTGGCGTGCTCTTTTGCGAAATTCCAAGCCGCAAAAAATGCATGAATTCGCCTCTCGACAATGCCACATCCCGGTGCTAGGATGGCTCCGTTTCAAAAATGGCTTTTGCATAATACGCAATCTAAATTGCAGCTTATGCGACAGCAGCCAACATTCTTCGAGGCTCGACATAAATGAGACGGTCGTACCTGTTAGCAGCTTCCGCATTGTCCGTAAGCATGTCTGCCGGGCTTGTCGCGCAGTCCCCAAGCTTTGCTCCTGATGGCATCTTTACGGGCTCGTCTCTGTCTGGATGGCAGCAGGTGGGCGGCGCGCAGTGGTCCGCCTCGAATGGCGAGATCACCGGTACCGGCAGCGGGCTGCTGGTCTTCAACAAGCCTGCACAGGACAGTGCCGTTTATCTGCAGTTCCGCTGCGAAGGCGAATGCAATGCGGGCATCATGATGCGCACAGCCAAAAGCGCAAGCGGTATGAGCGGAGATCTGCTCTCGATCCGGCCGCAGGAGCTGGCCGGCTACCATGCCACCTTCGATGAGTCCGGCAAGCTGGCGGACCATACCCAGCTTCGCTTTGCCGGAGGCCAGATTCGCTTTGCGCCTCCTGCGCCCGCTCCTGGCACACCTGCCCGTCGTTTCAATCCTCCTGAGCCTGTGCCGATGCCAGCGGGGGTAACGGCGCCTCTGCAGCGTCCGGTTCATGGTTTACGCGCCGGTGAGTGGAACGACGTAGAGGTGCTTCTCGATGCCGATATTCTGCGGGCATTCTTCAACGACGGTGGAGATGCCGTAAGTGTTGCGACCGAAAACATGAGTGGCTATGGTCCGTTCGCGCTCTACGTCGGGAGTGGGACCGTTCACTTCCGCGCCATCGCCTACAAGGACATTGCGATCAAGACTCTGCCCAGAGAGCAGGTCAGCCCTAACTTTCGTATGCAGCGGATCAACGAGTTCTATTACGGCTGGTCGGCTGCGGCTGCCGATTTCAATCATGACGGCAAGCTCGATATCGTCTCCGGCCCTTTTATCTACTTCGGGCCTGACTTTACTCAGTCGCGCGAGATCTATCCCGCGCAGGTCGTGAACGCCTCTACCAACTACTCGATGGAGGACTGGGTGCAGCACGCCGCAGACTTCACCGGTGACGGATGGCCTGACGTGATTACTACCAGCCACGCGGGTGGCGGTCAGACAGGAGCCGTGCTCTACGTCAATCCAAAGGGAGAGTCACGGCGCTGGGAGAAGTTCACCGTCGTCGCTCCTATCGACAGCGAAGAGACGGTGCTGGCCGATGTCGACAAGGATGGCAAGCCGGAGCTGGTGTACATGGGCGGCGGCTACATGTGCTACGCCAAGCCGGACCCCTCGAACCCTACCGGCAAGTGGATCGTTCATAAGGTCAGCGAGCATGGTCCCTGGCCCGCGCATGGCGTCGGCGCCGGTGATGTCAATGGCGATGGGCGTATCGACATCGTCGGCGCGTACGGTTGGTGGGAACAGCCTGCCCAGAACGACGCCGAAACGAAGTGGACCTATCATCCCGCTCCTTTCGGGAAGTGGGGACGCACCTCCGCCGGCGGCGCGAAGATCGGTGTCTACGACATCAACGGTGACGGACTCCCCGATGTCATCACCTCCATGCAGGCGCATGGATGGGGCATCAGTTGGTTCGAGCAGAAGCGGTCCGCCTCCGGCGAGATCACCTTTATCCCGCATCAGGTCATGGGACATCTTCCATCGGAGAGTGCAGGCGGCGTGGTCTTCACCGAGCCGCATGCTTCCACGATCGCGGATGTGGATGGAGACGGCATCCCTGACTTCGTCGTGGCCAAGCGCTACTGGTCCCATCTGGATGACTACTACGATCCAGATCCCTACGGTCCTCCGGTGCTGTACGTGTATCGCACCGTCCGCGACAAGAAGAGCCCCGGTGGCGCGCGCTTTGAGCCGGAGCTGGTTCATAACCTCTCCGGTGGAGGATCGGATGTTCTGGCGGTCGACCTGAAAGGGGACGGAAACATCGATCTTGTCACCTCCACGAAGAGTGGCACTTACATCTTCTGGAGCACAAGACAGCAGAAGAAGACCGGCAGCCAATAACCGGCGATCGGAATCATTGATTCATTTTCTGGTGCGAAGCCGCAAGAGCAATTAAGCAGCCGGCGCTTTGTCGCAGGCAGTTGAAAAAAACAAACCGGGGCCGCAACGGATACGGCCATTTGGGAGGAACGCAATGAAAGGTATCAAATTAGCACTCCTGTGCATGCTCCTTCTGTGTCTGGTGGGGATTGCTCCTCACGCATGGGCACAGAGCGCTGCCGGGTCTGTGGTGGGTACGGTCACTGACACGAGTGGATCGGTAATGCCGGGCGCCCAGGTAACACTGACAAACAATGCAACTGGAGACAAGAAGGTCATTACCACCGCTGATAACGGCGACTTCCAGTTCCTATCTTTGATTCCCGGTGAGTACACCCTCACGGTTGAGAGGAGCGGTTTCAAACGCTACACCCACAACCCTGTTGAGGTGCAGGTCGCTCTGGCAACTCGTGAAAATGTAGAGCTCGCGATTGGTGAAACAACGGAAGAGGTTACCATCACCTCGCAGGCGCCGATCATTCAATCGGAGAATGCCTCTCTTGGTCAGGTCGTTCAGGGCAAAGCCGTGACCGACATACCGCTGAATGGAAGAAACGTTCTCGCACTGGTCGGCCTTGTTCCCGGAGTGGTTCCGCAGGGCAGCTCATCGGGCAATCTGACCGGCCAGAACGTATTCGCTGCCGGTAACTATCAGATCGGCGGTGGCAGCGCCAATCAGAGTTCCACGCTCTACGATGGCGCGCCGGTGAACGTCTCCTATGGCAACGCCACGATTCTTGTGCCGTCGCAGGACGCTGTCCAGGAATTTCGCGTTCAGACCAGCAACAACACGGCCGAGTACGGCATGTACACCGGCGGCGTTATCAACATCGCCAGCAAGTCAGGTTCGAATAAGATCCACGGAACCGTATACGAGTACGTCCGCAATACGATCTTTAACTCGACCCCGTACTTCGCAAAGCATACCGATGTTCCGGCAAACGTCCTTGGCAAGAACCCCTACCACCAGAACCAGTTCGGTGGGAATGTCGGCTTCCCGATCTTCAGAGATAGGGTCTTCGGCTTCTTCGATTATCAGGGTTACCGGCAGGCGCAGAAGCGTCTCTATAACTACACTGTGCCGACAGTGAAGATGCGCGCCGGCGATTTTAGTGAGCTGTGCACCATCAACTCCGCAACCGGTTATTGCGCCAACGCAGCGGGCAGCCCCGCTTCCGTAGCCACCGCCGGACAGATCTATGATCCATGCGGTGGTACTGCATCGGCTGGCCAGGGGTGTGCCGGCTATACCGGACCGCGCACGCCGTACGCGAACAACGTCATTCCGCAGGCTCGCTGGAGCAAGGTGGCCACCAACCTACTCGCCTTCCCGTACTACGCGCAGCCCACACGTTCCGGAGTGACCAATAACTTTGTAGCCTATGCCGGCTCCGGCGGCACGAACGATCAGTACAACGGCCGCGTCGATTTCAAGATCAGCGATAAGCAGAATCTCTTCGGCCGTTATACGCAGTGGAACTCAAGCAACGCCGCATCGGAGCCGTACAAGAACGGGCTTCGTTCCGGTGACCCCATCTCGCCCGAGTCGTTCAAGACCTATCAAACGGTCATCGGTGACTCCTATATGTTCAGTCCGACCCTGGTGGGCGATCTGCGGCTCTCCTTCACTCGTTGGAACTACGTCCGTACGCCCGGAACGTTGGGATATGACGAAACCAAACTCGGCTTCCCGTCGTATATGGGAACCATCTCCGGTCTGAACAACGTGCCGAGCTCGACCACTGTTCCAGCGATTGCTCTGTCCAACCCGACGGTCAACGGGATCGGCACCGGTTACATCTTCTCGGTCAATAACAATTACGTCATTGCTCCGACCATTACGAAGACCATCAGAGCCCACACCATCAAGGCCGGTGTCGATCTGCGCCGCATGGAGATGAAGTACTTCCAGAACAACAGCCCGGGTGGATCGTTCCAGTTCAATCCCTTCATGTCATCGTTCGCAAACAACGCGGCAGGCGGACATCCCTTCGCCTCCTTCTTGATGGGTTACATGGTTGATCAGGCATCCTCTGCCAGTGTTGTGCAGATCGCTCCGCCGACCTTCAGCACCATCTACTACCAGGGCTACTACGTGCAGGACAACTGGAACCTGACGCCGAAGCTGACTCTGAATGTCGGTCTGCGCTATGAGATTCCGGGAACCTTCCGCGAAACCAACAACCTGATCGCCACCTTCAATCCCAACGAGGTAAATCCAGTTCTCGGTGCTATCACGATCAACGGCCGTGCAATTACTGGCGCCTATGATCTGGTTTCTCCAGGACAGGGGACGCGCGACGAGCACTTCACCAACTTTTCGGGACGGCTCGGCCTGGCATGGAGACCTGATGACAAGACGGTCATTCGCGCCGGGTGGGGCAAGTTCGTGATTCCGGCAATCCTGCAGTTCCCGGAATCGCCGGTACAGTCGCCTCTCTCATACATCACCAATAACCCTGTAACGACGCTCGACTCCGGCAAGACTCCAAACGCTACGCTGGATAACCCATTGCCCAGCGGCATTACGCCCGCTCCCGGCCGGGGCGCTAATTACCAGAACCTGCTGCTTGGCGGCTCCGCCAATGCGCTGCAGAAGTATGAAGAGAACGGCGCCACCTACCAGTGGAACTTCGCCATCCAACGCCAACTTCCGCTCGGTGTTGCCCTGGAAGCGGCTTATGCAGGTCTGCACGGATCTCACCTGCCGATCAGCCACAGCATCAACCAGGTCGCAGCCTCGTATCTGAACCAGGCCGCAAGCGATCCCAACTGCGTGGGTTCAACCGCGAACCTGTCGAGCGCCTGCTTCCTCACCAAAACCGTTGCGAATCCGTTTAACCGATCGTTGTTCAATCAGGGGTCGCAGCAGTATGCAACCATCAACTCCACGCAGCTCTATCGTCCGTTCCCTCAATACGGCGCCATCTCTAATACGGGTAACTATGTAGGCGTCAGCAACTACAACGCGCTGCAGATGAAGATGGAGAAGAGGTTTACCTCGGGCGGCGTGCTGCTCGGCTCGTATACCTTCTCGAAGCTGCTGGCAAATGCCGAGTCGCTCACCTCGTGGCTCGAGGCAACCGGAGCTCCCGGTTATCAAAACAACAACGACCTGGGTGGAGAGTACGCGCTCTCCGGCTATGATTCGCGCCAGCGTCTCACCGTCAGCTACGTCTACTCACTGCCATTCGGCTACGGGCAGCACTTTGCCGCCGGCGTCAGTGGCGTGATGGACAAACTGGTCTCCGGCTGGGGCTTCAACGGCGTCACCACCTTCCAGAAGGGATATCCCCTGGGCGTCACCATGGCCTCAAACACCGTCAGCACCTACTCGCTTGGCGGTACGACACGTCCGAATGTGGTCCAGGGTTGCACTAAGACCATTGGAGGCAGTGTGCAGTCGCGGTTGGGAGATAAGTTCTCCAACAGCGGATACTTCAATACCTCATGCTTCGTTGCTCCGGGCAACTTCAAGTTCGGCAACGAATCCCGTACCGATAACACACTGCGTGCTCCAGGCATAGCGAACTTCGATCTCGCTTTGTTCAAGGACACGCACATCTCCGAGCAAGTGATCCTGCAGCTTCGTGTCGAGTCGTTCAACCTGTTCAACCGTGTCCAGTTCGGCGCGCCGAATACCTCCATCGGCTCGGCGCAACAGGGACAGATCACAACCCAGGTAAACGAGCCCAGGCTGCTGCAGCTCGCTGCCCGTATCAACTTCTAAGACGTTGTACACGCCCCCTGTGCCGTGCCGCGAAAGCGGCACGGCTATTTTTTGTTTGGGGCAGAGCGGCGGCAACTCGACAGCCCATATTCTTCCAGGCCTGTCATCCTGAGCATACGGAGCCTCCCAGCCAGCTTGCTGGATGGGGTGTTTAGCGAACGACCTGCTTGGTACCATTCTTCGCTTTCAGCGAAGAACAGTATCGCGCGTAGCACTCCGATCTTGCCGCTGACATGCCCTCAGCGGCTTAGAGCCGTCCCGTACAGAGGCGAAGAACACGCGGCTTAGCCGCTGAGGCACCGAAGCTTGGTCACTAATTCTCATGAACTTCGCTCGAATCTCTCCCTACCGCAATGCAAACACACTAATCGTGCAATTCGCGCACGCCGCCGCCGGACGATGTTCTTTCGCATCCCTGATCTGATGATCGAGCGATGAGAGGTCCGCCTTGCGGTGCTGTGCCTGCAGGAACTCCCGGTATTCATACATCGAATCAAGTACGAGCGGATGGCCTTCGCCGAGCCTTGACTTCATCATGGCCATGCCGCTACGCAAGGTCTGATCAGCGGTGGAGACATCTCCTGTCTTCCACTGCGCAAAGCCTAACGCCATAGCGGCGTGTGCCTGTTCCAGCGATCCGGAAGGGAACTCCTTCCTTGCAACTTCGTCGGCTTGCTTTGCTGCCTGCAGACACTCCTGGAGCTCCGATTGGTTGCATTTTGCAAAGACCAGCGTGATCAATGCGGCGAGCATGGTGTTGCCGTGCCTCGCCGTGTACTGCGGGTGCTCGGCCGTAGGAGCATCCATATCATCGGGCTCCGGATTGACAGAGAGCGTGTCGTAGGCGGCACGAGCATGCTGCTCTGCCTCTTTGAAACGATGGCGCGCCAGCAGCACCTCGGCGAGATGTTCGTGGCCACGGGCAAGGTCAATGGGATTGCCCATCTCTTCGCGAAGATGAAAGGCCTGTGTCCTCACCTTCTCTGCGTCGGCAATATTGCCGAGCTCGAGATAGATACTCCCAAGATTATCGAGGGCTGTGGCATAGTTGTCGCGTGACTGCGGCGATTGTGCCAGCAAGGGCAATGCGCGTTCATAGGCATGTTGTGAACCGGCAATATCGCCGATGTCGTGATAGGACGCGGCCAGTACCGCCCATAGATAGCCTTGTCGCGCAGGTGGATCATTTCGCTGTTCGGCTTGCTGAATCAGCTTGCGATACATCTGCTGCGTCGTCGCCGGTACAGGTTTGGCGGTACGTTCTGTACTGAGGCTCGCTTGCATCGCGGGACGTGCGTACGCGATAGCGCTATCAAAGAAGAGCAGAGGAAGTGCCGCAACGATGAGCCAGATCATCGCCAGGCGTTTTATCGCATTTTTCCTGTTGCTGGGTATCCCGGAAAAGGCGTGCAGCGGCGTTTTCATTGCGGAAAACGCCCATGGATGCGGACGCCCTACTCTGTACCTACAGGGAAAATGCTTTAAGACGCAAGGGGCTATGCGAGCAGTCGACATGGGAGTGCTCCTCAGAGATAAGGTGTGAAGCCTATAGATCCTGATTTCGAGCTAAGACTGCCGCGCGGTATTGCGACGTACGCCCGCTGATACGTTCCATTGGGGACGTTGGTTCCGCGCTTTTAGAAAAATCGCGAATTTTAACGTAGGGAATTCCGTACCGGTTCGCAGCGACGGCGGGTGCAGCCGCAGGACGCGGCCTGATACCAGTGTGTGTCAGGTGGCCAGCGGCCGTGCGCTCTCTGAGTGCCTGGAGCTTCTCCACGCAGTCAGCGCCAGGTACCACGCCGGCCAGCTCAGCGCCCAGTTAGGAAGCCATGCGCCGGGACTGCGCCACATGGGAATCGTCAGTAGCGTGATACCGACTGCAAGCACCAGCGCCGCAGGAAAGTAAATGCGTGTGAGCCGCAAACCTCGATAGACTCCCCACGCTGCGGGAAGAAGAAAGAGCAGTAGGCAGAAACGTGAGAGTGACTCCACATGAAAACGCGCCATGCAGAAGACGCAGGGAAGCGAAGACATCAGCACACTGATGCGAACGGTCTTGCGTGAAATGGATCCCATCACGAAGCCGCCGGTCCACGACCAGCCGATCAGCAGAATTACATTCCAGATCAAAAGGGCGACGCCTGGTCCAAGTGCGAGGCCCGTGTTCTTCAGAACCGTGGTATTGAACAGCCGTTGATAGGTCGCGCTGATTGAGACCGACAGCCCCATCAACAGCAGGCTGCACGGCAGCGCCAGGCCGAAGGCAGCAACCCACGGCGCCAGATTGCGCCACGGCGTTGCGTGACGGCGAATCGCAAGACCCATCACATCCAGCATGGCTGACCATGTGCTTTCACGTGTCTCCGCCAGATCGCCAAGCACTGCCTCACACTCATTGCGTTCCAGAAGACGTGAAGCGATGACTTCCACCATGGTCCAGCCTGTCATAGAACACTCCTGCTCTGGTTTGCCACCCATGAGGCTCCGCGGCTGATCCGCATCACCGTCTCATAGAACTCTTTCGCCGCGTTCACACCGCTGGGTGTAATGCTTACCATGCGCTTGGCGCGGCCACCGCGTTCGGGTGTGGCATCGCTCATCCAGGTCTTCAGCAGACCTTTCGCCTCCAGCCGATCGATGGTGGTGTACAGCGCACCAATCGAACAGCTTCGGCCGCTGGCCTCAATCTCTTCGCGGATGGTAGCGCCATACGCCCGCTCGCCAAGCCCCGCTGCCGCCGTAATGATCAGGTACTCAAACTCTCCAAGCATTGTTAGTACTACATTGTGTGAGTAATGGATGCGAGTGTCAAGGCAGGCAGGAAATTTCTTTTGGGAGAAGCGCAGAGGTGCGGCCTCGACGAACTTGTTCGCTGGGTGGTGATGCGGAACGTGAGTGGGAGATTCGCGGGAAGCGCGATCTGGTGGGAGCAGCGGGCTTCAGCCCGCTGAGATACGCACAAAAAACGAATGAGGGTTTAGCCCTGGGCCTTTTCTTGCAGATGAAGAAAGGCCGGAGCTAAAGCCCAATCTCTTACACGCTACATATGGGCGGGCTGAAGCGCGCCCCTCCCACCCAATCCTAGGCAGGCAAATAGATTAGCCACACCCCTTCATTTCACCCGCTTCAACACCGTAATCGGAATCGATCCATCCGGCCGTGCCGCGACCTTCCACGAGAGAACATCTCCCTGCAGCTCATAAGCCCGCACCTGCGTCGTGTCATCCTGGTTCGGAACCGAGGCACGATCGATGTGGAAGCTGATGGTGTGCTTTGCTGTATCGACGGTATAGGTGCCGAAGTGAACACTCATCTCAGTTGCAATCGCGCGATACTCCTCCGGCGTGCCTTTCAGTCTGTCGCCCGAGGCAAACTTCACACGGTCATTGCGATAGATCTGGACGGAGTAATGTCCATCGGCGGTAAAGATCACCAGGCCATGGGGATCCGGCCCGTAATCGGAGACTCTCGTCCCATCCGGCATTAGCTTATCCGCAGCGGTGAGGATCCATGTGCCTACGATCGAAGATGTCTGTGCCATGCCTGAGAGCGGGGCAAGCAGAAGTGCAGTGAGCAGGAGCAGATGCCGTTTCATGGGGCAACTCTAACAACGCGCCACTGCAAGAACAATTTGATTGTTTTCACCCAACACGTAAGCGCAGCTTATGCTTCTTCGCGGTCTGTGTCTGTGAGGCCAGCGCTGCCTGCACAGCTTCCGTCAGCAGGATCTTCATGCGATCGGCCGCAACACCCATGGAATGCGGATTGCGATGAACCGTAACCGGCAGTGCGCCGAGCGCAGGCAAGCCGAAGAGCGACGTTGCCGCGATCAGGCCCTCAGGAAGGCGTAGCCCAGTGCGCGCCGTAATGCCGAGACCTGCAAGCAGCGCAGCCCACAGGCCTTCAAGGCTGGGACTACTGGCGGCGACGCGATATGGCGTTGTGGCCGTCTCCAGATGTTCGATGGCGCGGCGGCGGAAGGCGCACTGTGGCCCAAGCGCAGCCAGCGGCAGAGGATGATGCTGGGGAGGCACAAAGTTGGAAGCAGCAATCCAGACGATCTCAAGCTGTCCGATGGCCTCGGCGGCCGCGCGTGCCTCATGTCCGATCACCACGGCAAGGTCGAGCTGCGCTGCCTCTACCGCATCGGCCAGCGCTGCGTTGCCTTCGATGCGCAGTTCGACCTGCATACGCGGATACAGCAGGGCAAAGTGTGACAGCGCGGAAGGCAGCGCCGCGACAAAGTCCTGTGTGCAGCCGATGCGAATGTGTCCGGCAATGTTGGCGCCCTGCATCGTATCCAGCAGTTCGTCGTTGAGCGACAGCATGCGGCGTGCATAAGCGAGCGCCACCACTCCCTCTTCGGTCAGGGCAAGACCGCGGCCACGTTTCCGAAAGACGGGAGCTCCCAGCTCCTCCTGCAGCCGCTTCATCTGCAGACTTACTGCCGAGGGCGTGCGCCCCAGACGTTCTGCCGCCAGCGCCAGACTGCCAAGGTCGTTTGCAATGGTGAGGGTGCGCAGCGTGTCGAGATCGAGTGTAAGCCGTGTAGCCATCGTGCGCGTAGTGTAGCCGAAGGCGCGTAGAAATGGCCCATGCTCCAGGAACATGGGCCATCTTCAATCATTCAATTCATTCCATGATTCAATTTCTCTTCAGCTCTGGATAAACGTCAGCAAATCCGCATTGATCTGGTCGGTATGAATCTGCGCCATGCCGTGCGGGTATCCCGGGTAGATCTTCAACTGGCTGTTCTTCACCAGCTTCGCTGTCAGCACACCGGCGTCAAGGTAAGGAACGATCTGGTCATCATCGCCGTGCATCACCAGGGTGGGAATGTCGATCTTCTTCAGGTCTTCGGTAAAGTCCGTCTCAGAGAAGGCCTTGATGCAGTCGTACTGCCCCTTGATGCCGCCCTGCATGCCCTGATACCAGAAGTTCTTGCGCACACCTTCTGAGACTGCGGCACCAGGACGGTTGTAGCCATAGAAGGGAAGCGTCAGATCCATGTAGTACTGCGAGCGGTCGTTCACCACTCCGTTGCGGATTGCATCGAAGGCATCGACCGGCAGCCCGCCTGGATTCTTCTCGCTCTTCAGCATTACCGGAGGAACAGCGCCGATCAGTACCGCCTTAGCAACGCGGCTGGTGCCGTGGCGTCCCAAATAGCGTGCCACCTCACCGCCGCCGGTGGAGTGGCCCACAAGCACGGCGTTCTTCAGATCGAGCGCGTCGAACAGCGCCGCCAGATCGTCGGCATACGTATCCATCTCGTTGCCGTCCCACGTCTGGTCTGACCGTCCATGGCTGCGGCGGTCATGCGCAATGACGCGATATCCGCGCTCGCCGAGGAAGAGCATCTGCGCATCCCACGCATCTGCGTTCAACGGCCAGCCGTGCGAAAACACAACCGGTTGTCCTGAGCCCCAGTCTTTGAAGTAGATTGTGGTGCCGTCTTTCACGGTGATGGTCTTCATGGTCGTCTCCATTTCTGGTTAGCGGGTTGGAGGTGTTTGACTGTTCAGGGACGTACGTGGTCGGATTTCATTCAACGCTGGTAACAGACGCATGTACACCCACGGAGAGGCATAAAAGAAGCCACACTTTCGTGTGGCTGATTGATACCCATACACCGGGTGCCCCATATCTCGGCGATGCCGGGATGCGGGAGATTCGAGCGAAGCTCGAACCGTCTTTTTTGTTTGTCATTTCGTCGGGGTCTCCAGCCAGCTTGCTGCCTGGGGTGAGGAGTAGCGGAGAAATCTGCTTCTCTCACTTCCCCAATGTCAAAACATATTCGAGCTCGGCTCGAACATCCCACCCATCGCTACGCAATCGATGGGGCACCAATTCGTGTAGCTCACTAACCCTCAGGATCGTAGTTCAGATTCGGCCCCAACCACCGCTCGACTTCACTCAGCGTCCATCCCTTACGCTGGCTGTAATCCTGCGTCTGATCGCGATCGATCTTACCGACACTGAAATACCGCGACTCCGGATGCCCGAAATAAATGCCGCTGATGCTCGAACCCGGCCACATCGCGTACGACTCCGTGATCATGATGCCCGTCTTCGCCTGTACATCCAGCAGCTTCCAGATCGTGCCTTTCTCCGTATGGTCAGGACTTGCGGGATATCCCGGAGCCGGACGGATACCGCGATACTCTTCCTGGATCAGCTCTTCATTGGTGAGATTCTCTTCGCAGCCATAACCCCACTCCGCACGCACACGCTTGTGCAGGCACTCGGCAAAGGCCTCGGCCAAGCGATCGGCCAGAGCCTCCGCCATGATGGCGCTGTAGTCGTCATGCTCTGCGCGGAAGCGGTCGCAGAGCTCGCGCAGGCCAATGCCGCTGGTGACAGCAAAGGCGCCGACGTGGTCCTGCAGTTCCGTTTCCTTCGGAGCAACAAAGTCTGACAGGCAGCGGCACGGCTCCTTGCCTTCGCGGTTCACCTGCTGGCGCAGGAAGTGGAAGCGATCCAGAGCTGTAGAGCGCGTCTCATCGGTATACAGCTCAACATCGTCTCCGACAGCGTTGGCAGGCCAGAAGCCATACACCGCCCGTGCCGTAATCAGCTTACCCTCAATGATCTTGTCCAGCAGGGCATTGCCTTCGGTGAAGATTTGCCGGGCTTGAGCTCCTTGTTTTTCATCATCCAGAATGCGAGGATAGATCCCCTTCAACCCCCAGGCATGGAAGAACGGCGACCAGTCGATAAACTCACGCAGCGTTTCCAGCGGGAAGTTATCCAGCACACGAACACCGGTAAACGACGGCTTCGAGATATCCTCCGCGCGCCACTCGATCGGTGTACGCCGCGCGCGCGCCTCATCAATCGGAACAGCCTTCAGCTTCGGAGCAGCGTGAGCCTTACGTACGCCCTCATACTCGGCGCGGTGCTGGTCGATGAAGCTCTGCCGGCTCTCTTCGCTCAACAGGCTCGTAGTGACCGGCACAGCACGGCTTGCGTCCAGAACATGTACTACCGGCTCGCTGTAGTGTGGAGCGATCTTGATCGCCGTATGCGCACGGCTGGTGGTTGCACCGCCGATCAGCAGCGGAATCCGGAAGTTCTGCCGCTCCATCTCGCGGGCGACATGCACCATCTCATCGAGCGACGGAGTAATCAGGCCGCTCAGGCCGACGATGTCAGCGTTCTCGGCCTTGGCGCGTTCGAGGATCTTTTCGGCGGGCACCATCACGCCCATATCGATAACCTCGTAGTTGTTGCAGGCCAGCACCACACCGACGATGTTCTTGCCAATGTCGTGCACGTCGCCCTTGACGGTGGCCAGCACAATCTTGCCCTGCGTCTTTACCTCAATGCCGGCAGCGGCCATCGCCTCCTTCTCGGCTTCCATGAAGGGCGTCAGATAGGCGACAGCCTTCTTCATCACGCGAGCCGACTTCACCACCTGCGGCAGAAACATCTTGCCCGCGCCGAACAGATCGCCAACGATGCCCATGCCCGCCATCAGCGGACCTTCAATCACCAGCAGCGGTCTGCCCAGCTTCGCACGTGCCTCTTCCGTATCGACAGCAATATAGGTGTCGATGCCTTTCACCAGAGCATGCGCCAGCCGGTCTTCGACACTGCCGTTGCGCCACTCTTCAGTCTTCTTCTCGGTCGTCGTGCCTTCAGCTGTGGATGAGGCCTTCAACTGCTCTCCGAACTCCACCAGCCGCTCCGTGGCATCGGGCCTGCGATTCAGCAGGACGTCTTCAACCAGCTCCTTCAGCTCCGGCTCAATCTCTTCGTACACCTCAAGCATGCCGGCGTTGACGATGCCCATATCCATGCCGGCAGCAATGGCGTGGTAGAGGAAGGCAGCATGCATCGCCTCGCGGACCTTGTTGTTGCCGCGGAAGCTGAATGAGATGTTGGAGACACCGCCGCTTACCTTGGCATGCGGCAGGTTCTGCTTGATCCAGCGGGTCGCGTTGATGAAGTCGACCGCGTAGTTGTTGTGCTCCTCCATGCCGGTGGCAACCGTCAGGATGTTGGGATCGAAGATGATGTCTTCAGGAGCGAAGCCGACCTCGTTTACCAGGATGCGGTACGCACGCTCGCAGATGCGGATCTTGTCTTCGTAGGTAGCGGCCTGCCCCCGCTCATCAAAGGCCATCACGACGACAGCTGCGCCATAGCGCAGCACGGTTGCGGCGTTCTTGCGGAACTTCTCCTCCCCCTCTTTCAGCGAGATGGAGTTCACGATGCCCTTGCCCTGCATGCACTTCAGGCCGGCAACGATGACCTCCCACTTGGAGGAGTCCACCATGAACGGAACCTTCGCAACTTCGGGTTCACTGGCCAGCAACTGCAGAAAGCGCGACATGGCGGCGACGCCGTCGATCATGCCCTCGTCCATGCAGATGTCGATGACATTGGCGCCGTTCTCCACCTGCTGGCGGGCGACGCCGACGGCCTCTTCGTACTTGCCCTCTTTGATCAGCTTGGCAAACTTCGGCGAGCCGGCGACGTTGGTGCGCTCGCCGATCATGATGAAAATGCCGGGCTGTTGGGTGAAGGGCTGCGATCCTGAGAGGCGAAGAGGTCTAAATTCTGTCGTGTCGATACTCATCCCCGGGCTCCCACAGCCTCCGGCTCCTGATGGTGTTCCAGCCTACGGGGTTCCTGGTGTGCCAGGGCCTTGGCGATGGCGGCGATGTGCTCCGGCGTATTGCCGCAGCATCCGCCGGCGATGTTGATCAGTCCACCCTTAGCGAAGTCGCCAAGATAACGGCCCATATCGGCGGGCTCCAGATCGAAGCCCGTGGGCGAAAGCGGATTCGGCAGACCGGCATTCGGATACGCCGAGATAGCGACATCGGCCTTACTGGAAAGCTCTTCCAGGAACGGATACATCAGGTCTGGGCCAAGCGAGCAGTTCAGGCCCACCGAGAGCGGCTTCACATGCTTCACGGCATTCCAGAAGGCCTCAACCGTCTGCGCGGAGATCATCGTCTCGCCGCCGCGGCCAACCGCCGCCGAGATCATGATGGGCAGCTTCTTGCCGTCCTCTTCAAAGACCTCCTGAATGGCGACCAGTGCCGCCTTGGCATTCAGTGAGTCGAAGATGGTCTCCACCAGCAGCAGATCGACTCCGCCGGCAATCAGGGCGCGCACCTCTTCCGAGTAAGCCTTCTTCACCTGGTCGAAGGTCACAACACGGAAGCCGGGATCGTCCGCATCCGGCGAGTTCGATAGCGAGACGGTCAGCGGTCCGATGGCTCCGGCGACAAAGCGCTGCCGGCCGGTGTCATTGCCGACGCGGTCGGCCCACTCGCGGCACTGCCGCGCCGACTGCTCATTGATCTCCCAGGCAAGCGCGCTGAGCGAAGCATCGTCGATAATCTTCTGATAGAACTCCGGGTCTTTGCGGCCGCCGTGCTCACGCGGATCATCAACAAAGAACTCGCTCTGCGCGATGCTGGTGGCCCCAAAGGTATTGGTCTCAATGATGTCCGCACCGGCTTCGAGGAAGCGGCGGTGAATGTCGCCGATCATCTTCGGCTGTGTCAGTGAGAACAGGTCGCCGTTGTTCAGCAGATCTTTGGTGGCATTCTTGAAGCGCTCTCCACGGATATCGGCTTCTTTCATCCCGTAGGTGCGAATTGTGGTACCCATCGCTCCATCGATGATGGCGATCCGATTTTCCAGAATCTTCTGAAGTGGATGCTGTGGATTGCTCATAGCTTCCGAATGCCCCCATATCCTGACCCACGCAACGGCATCTGTGAGCCACTCTTCATTATCTCATTCATGGCAAGCGGGGGTAGGGAAGCCCGTAGATTGAAACCTGGCCTCGGTGAAGAAATGCCGATGCCTTTTGCGATGCACCTCGTCTTACCTCTGAAAGGTCGGAGGGCCAAAACGATGAGGGTCTGGCATGGAATGCTGGCGGTTCTGCTAAGTACGTCCGCATGGACCCAGGCGCAACAGGCCCCGGTAGCGATCGATTTACAGTGCACCAGAAGGCATATGGCATCTGTTCATCAGACCTTAGGGCTACGGACCACAATTTCCAATAACACGGACGAAGTTCTTTTCTGGCCGAGTCTACGGTATGGGGCGTTCGGGGCCTATCTCGTGATTACAGATGAGGCCGATCACCGGATCTACCCGAAGGGATGGTCACCGGGTGGAGCGTATGTTATTCATGGCGGCGGCTCCCTGTTTGTCCCTCCTCACAAAGTCGCGATGGACGAGATCGATCTAGGCGAGTTTTATGACCTGTCATCGGGAACGAAATATATGGTATTCGTCACGCACCGATACAAAGGTGTCTGGGTCGAATCGAACCACCAAATATGTGTCGCTCCTTAGCGCAACCGATCTTCCTCCTGGTCTACGATGGTCTGGCACAAAAAGGAGCATCATGATGAAGCTTGAAATTCGCAGCATCGCGGCGGCAATTCTGCTGACCGCAGTCTCTGCCCTGGCGCAGAACAATCCGGAGGCTGTTGGGGTCGATAAGACCACTATCCTCGGCCCCACGGTCTTCAAGTTCGACCAGTTACCGGTAACGAAGAACGCCACTGGCGAGGTTCGCTCCGTGGTTAAGCAGCCGACAGCGACCGTCGATCAACTGGAGATGCACATTACCACGCTGAACCCGGGCCAGACGTCACACCCCGCACATCGTCACGTGAACGAAGAGCTCATCATCATGGACAGCGGCGAGTGCGAGACGCTCTCTGACGGCAAATGGATCAAGGTGACCAAAGGCGACATCATCTTCAACGCCTCAAACAGCCTGCACCAGTTCCGCAACGTCGGCAAGGTTCCGGCTCAGTACCACGTCATCAATTGGTCGCCGAATAAAGACAAGAAGTAGATCAGGAGACTACTCCGGGAGGCTGCCGCCAGAAGCGTACAGCCAGCAGGATCAGCGAAGCAGCAAACAGCAGCTCCAGCACCGGACGCGCCTGTGTGGCAATCGACATGGCCGCGCCGCCTCCCATCCATACGGCAAGATACGCGGCGATGCAGAACGGACACTTCGGCAACAGGAGCAGCAGCACCCCGGAACCGGCGGATGCGCCCGCGTTCTTCCACCACCGCCGCAACATGCCGGGTTGTGAGACCACACGACAGCAAGCCCGATCGTTTCTCCGTAAGCAATTCATCTTTTACCTCACATCCAATACGCACCACTCAGAGTGCCCCATATCTCGGCTACGCCGAGATATGGGATATCAAGCGAAAGCTCGATCCGGTTTTCATTTCAAGTCTGTGGCTGAAACCCACCCATTGCTACGCAATGGATGGGGCACCCAGTGTTTGGGTTTCTCAAGCCCGCCCATACTCATCCCGGCGCTTCCACC
This sequence comes from Terriglobus albidus, assembly GCF_025685425.1. GTDB lineage: Bacteria > Acidobacteriota > Terriglobia > Terriglobales > Acidobacteriaceae > Terriglobus > Terriglobus albidus. Next base: position 108,444 of record NZ_JAGTAS010000054.1, on the reverse strand, counting down.
AGATCCCACTCTCATTCCGTCCCTTCGGAGCGCGATCGAGCCACTGATACGCTCCCCACAAACCATCCAGACCGCGGGCATAGGTGGAGTAGGTGTGATACACAACACCGTCCTCCATCACAAAGGTGCTCATCCCCGGACGCTCGCGGATATACGTCGGTCCATCCGTGCCGCACATCGTCGCGAACTGCACCACCGGAGGCGGCAGCGTATCCATCGTCTGGCGGCTGCGGCGATAGTTGTATTCAAAGCCGCCCTGCCTCTGCTGCTCTTCCGTGATGGAGACGTTGAAGTCGTGATTGAAGCTGCTGTCGTGCGACGAGGCCCACGGGAAGCTCCATCCCATCCGCTGCTTGTAGGCATTCAGCTTCGCCAGGGGAGCCAGCGATACGGCGCACAACGTCACATCGTGGTTCGCCAGGTGCGGCACGAAGCCATTGAAGCCGTCCGCGATCATCGAGCAGGAGGGGCAGCCCGCTTCGTAGTTCGGCCCAAACATGAAGTGATAGACCATGAGCTGCGACCGCCCCTGAAAGAGCTCGGGCAGCGAGACGGTGCCGCCGTCGGTATCGAACCGGTACTCCTTATCGACGCGCACCCACGGCAGCTCTTGCCGCATCTGCGCCAGCTCATCGCTGCGTTGTGTCAGTGCCTTCTCGGCCTCCAGCAGTGCGATCCGCTCCGTCAGCCACTCTTCCCGCGTTCCTATCTTGTGCTTCGTTAATGTCGGCATTGGTTTCTCCCTCTCGTCGGCGCGCCTATCCGGCACCGAGGATGAGATAGATTTAGCGCAGGGCAAACGCGGGGTGGGAGTGACAACTGTGGCGGGATTCCGATGGACTCATTGATCACAGCCGCAGCGCGTGCCCTCGCCGCCGGTGACCCGCTCGGGGCGCTGAAACGCATCTCTCTCCGCGACGACCCGCCGGCCCTCGCCCTTCGGGGTATCGCCATGGCTCAGCTCGGTGACCTCTCCCGGGCAAAGATGTTGCTGCGCAACGCTGCCCGCGCCTTCGGTCCCAGGGAGGCTGTTGCCCGTGCCCGCTGTCTTGTCGCCGAGACCGAGATCGCCCTGGCCTCACGCGACCTGGGCTGGTCTGCAAAAACGCTCGATGCCGCCCGGGCTGTGCTGGAATCGCACGGCGATCACCTGAACGCCGCCCACGCGCGCTATCTCGAGGTCCGCCGGCTGCTGCTGATCGGCCATCTCGACAACGCCGAGGAGCTGCTCTCCACGCTCAACCCTGAACTTCTTCCGCCCGCCCTGCGAACTGTGCACCAGCTGGCCGCCGCAGGTATCGCAGTCCGCCGCCTGCAGACCAGGCCCGCTCGCACCGCACTCGCCCGTGCGGAGAAGGCCGCTCGCGAGGCACGCAATCCCATGCTGCTCGCCGAGGTGGAAAACGCCTGGAGCACGCTGAAGACACCCGCCGCCCGCCGCATTTCCGGCGGCGAAGAGCGCCCGCTGCTGCTGGAAGAGGTGGAGGCTCTCTTCGCTTCAAAGGCCGTAGTCGTGGACGCCTGTCGTTACGCCGTACGCAGCGGCAGCACCATCATCCCGTTGACCAGCCGGCCGGTGCTCTTCGCGCTTGCGCAAGCTCTGGGAGAGGCGTGGCCCGGCGATGTCTCACGCGATGTGCTGCTGGCCCGTGCCTTCGGAGCCAGGTTCGTCGACGAGTCGCACCGTGCCCGCCTGAGGGTGGAGATCGGCAGGCTGCGCCGCATGCTTAGTCCCATCGCCGGCATTCATGCGACCAAGCAAGGCTTCGCCCTTACGGCCTCACCCAGGCGCGAAATTATCGTGCTCGCCAGACCGGTCGAAGAAGAACATGCCGCGGTGTTAGCCTTTCTGGCGGACGGAGAATCGTGGTCCAGCTCCGCGCTGGCTCTGGCCATGGGAACCAGCCAACGCACCGTGCAGCGCGCGCTCGATTCACTTGCGGCATCGGGCAAGACACAGTGGTTTGGACATGGACGCGCCCGCCGCTGGATGACGCCGCCTTTGCCGGGATTCACGACGACGTTGTTACTCCCAACTTCTATCCCTGGTGACTAGGATTCAAACCATGAACCGAACCAAAGCAGAGATCGTCCGGGAGTACGGCCCATTCCCGGGCGTCGATCAAGTCCACGGAGTGACCTTCGACGGCAGCAACATCTGGTTCGCCGCCGGCGGCAGCATCAATGCGATCGATCCATCCAGCGGAGAGACGGTGCGCACCCTCGACGTCGCCGGACACGCCGGAACCGCCTTCGACGGCAAGTATCTCTTCCAGATCGCCGAAGACCGCATCCACAAGATCGACCCCACCACCGGGAAAGTGCTCGCGACCATACCTGCTCCGGGTGCTGGTGGAGACTCCGGCATGGCTTGGGCCGAGGGCTCGCTCTGGGTAGGACAATACCGCAGCCGCAAGATCCACCAGGTCGATCCCGAGACCGGCAAGGTGCTTCGCGTCATCGAATCCAACCGCTTCGTCACCGGAGTGACCTGGGTCGATGGAGAGCTGTGGCACGGCACCTGGGAGGGCGACGAGAGCGAGCTGCGTCACGTCGATCCCAAGACCGGAGAGGTGCTGGAACAGATCGAGATGCCGCAGGGCACAGGCGTCTCCGGCCTTGAGTCGAACGGCAGTGACCAGTTCTTCTGCGGCGGCGGCCGCAGCGGCGTCATCCGCGCCGTAAGAAGGAAGAAGAAGTAACCCATACACTGGATGCCCCATCCATCGCAAAGCGATGGGTGGGATGTTCGCGCTTCGCTCGAACCCCCAGGTCCACGGCCTCCTGGAAGACGAGATAATCAGTCCCATGCACCTCCGACTGGCCACCAACGACGACCTCGACAACATCATGCAACTCGTCCGCCGCGTGGTTCCCATGATGCGCGCGAGCGGGAACCTTCAGTGGGACGATCAGTATCCCAATCTCACTGTCTTCGGGAACGACATACAGCTAAGCCAGTTGTGGATTGCCGAGATCGATGGACAGATCGCCGGTGTTGCCGCTATCACCATGGATCAGGAACCCGAGTACGCTCACGTGGGCTGGGATATTGGAGATCCGGCAATTGTGGTGCATCGTTTAGCGGTCGATCCCGCGTTTCGCGGCAGCGGAGTCGCGACGGCTCTGATGCAGCAGGCCGAAGCGATTGCCAGAGAGCGAGCAATCCCTCGCCTGCGTGTCGATACCAACTCGCAGAATGCCGCAACGCAGAAGCTGTTCCCAAAGCTCGGCTACACCTTCGCCGGCGAGATCGGTCTCGGCTTTCGCCATGGACTACGATTTTTCTGTTACGAGAAGATCGTCAGGATGTGATGCAGATTTTTAGTGCGTCATCCCATAAATGACGTAGTTCACACCGAGCTTGATGCCCATCTCAGAATACTTCAGCGGATACCACGGCGAATCGTAATACTCCCACGAGTCGCCAATATCGGAGTTGAGGCTGAACGCCACCATCAGCCTGCCTTTATCGTCGTAGATGCCCTTCCAGTGCGCCACACGGCCATCTTTTTTGTAGCCCGTATTCAGGTGCTCCGCTCCTGGTACCTGGATGCGGTCGTTCAGATCGAAGAGCACGTGAAAGGCGGGATCGTTATCAGGAATATCGACGAGGTCGCGTTCAGGAAAGACCATCTTCATGGTTCTGGTGAAGTACGCTTCTTCTTCTGATCCGTGACAGTCATCGGCCATGAAGAAGCCGCCGCGCAGCAGATAATCGCGCAGCTTGGCGCCTTGTTTCTCAGTAAGTCCCCACTCGCCGACCTGCACGGCATAGACCCAGGGATAGTCATAGACCTCATCGCCGTTTTCCAGATTTACGGGCTGTTCCACACTGCGTGCATCGACGCGTGTCAGGCGACGGAGACTGGCAGCAAAGTCGCGATCGGCTTTGGGATAGTCCTGCGTCCAGAGGGAGAGCCCTTCCTGCCATGGCCCATCGAAGCGGCCGCGATAGCCGTCAAGTGGGCCTCCGGGAAACATCAAGCGGGCGAAGGTCCACTCCCCCGGTTTCTGCCAATCGGAGGGAAGAGGAACATTCCGGCCATACTCCACAGAGGGATACTCATGAAAGTTATGCTGAAAACCGCGCTGGGCATACCCGACGCCGAGCAGCACCAGTGCGATTCCCGCGTGGGTTATACGCCGCAACTGCATACCAGCTCCCGTTGGCCAGAAGATAGCACGCCCCTCATCTTGGATGGCGTACCCTATGTCTACTTGGACGCAGGCCGGGGGGAAAGTGCAGCTCTGGAGGATATGTCATCCTCAGGAGAGATCATGCCGCGTCGGGCTAAGCCACGTTTCACACAAGAGATTCTCTCGGCAGGACATAGCCTCGCAGCGTGTCTACGCGTCCTGCCGGGTGGTTTGTACGCCGAGCTCGATGGTGGGTTGCACCCGGTCACGGTGAGCAACGGGCATCCGCCGGTGACGCATGATGGGCAGGATTGTTTTGGCAATTTCTGCTTTCGTATCACCCACTCGAAGACTGAGGCCGGTCAGACCGCTGCTGGGACCTTCACCTTTCCAGGATCGCTTCTCGATGCGGAGAGGGCACTGCTCGCAGCCGGGTTTCGCAGAAGACGCGGCACCCATGCTGGAAAACGGGAGTTCCGCACACGCGGCTCCTGGCTCACCGGTGCGAACTCCGCGCACTTCCTGTTGCTTGAGAGGCCTGGAGAAAAAGAGACGCTCGGAGAATTCCACTTCGGCGAACACAATCCCTATTCGCCCTTCGGGTGGTTGCTACATTGGCTCTTCGAAGCTCATCGTTAGGGCGATTCTTTCCTTATCGGGTGCCCCGCCGTCGGGGTGAGCGCTCGCAACGCTAGGGCGGATAAGGAAGCCATCGATTTTGAATACCGATCGGATTCCGATACAGTCCCGTGCGTTAACAATTGGCTAGTTCCCCGACACTCCAACCTGTTTTCCGCCACCGAAGATATGTTTGAAAAAATGTCCGATCTTCTGGAAGGCGTTTGATTTCGTCGCCGGCTTTTCGGCGGCCTTTTTCGGCTGTGCGGGTGGCTGGGGCTCCGGAGCGGGAGGAGGTGGTGGAATGGGCTTTGGCGCATTGCCATTCACGGAGAGAGTCGTAGCGATCTGGGTGTGGACTTCTCCAATGGGCACCGGGTCGGTCACGGGGCCAGGCGCCAAGCCGGCGGACTGGGCTTCCGGGAAAGGATGTTGGGCAGCTGCCTGTGTAGGCGTGACCGGCTTCCCCTCAGCAACCTGGACAGGAACTGGCGCCGGCTCCGGCTGGGGCGGCGGGCAGCCGCAGGCGGTAGTCTCTGTATCGATCACTCGTGTCAGCGATCCGCCGACAAACAGCAGATGTTGTCCGGGTTTGATGAAGTAACCTTCCGGGCCGAAGGCGCTGGTGACATGGAGCAGAGGAGCGTCCGCTTTACTGCGGTTATCCACGCAGGTGTCGCCATTCGGGGTAACCCGCAGATGGAGATTGAGCTCACCGGCCGCGCTGGCCTGGAAACGCAGGTCGGGGGTCATCAGCATGTCGGAAGCGGTTACCGGGAAGCTGGCCTCCAAAGCTCCGCGATCCAGAGCGAGCAGCAGAGGAGGATCGGTGGCGTTCGCCTGCGAGACGTGGATGGACGAAGTAGAGCACACACGTACCACGCCGCCGCGGGTCAGTGTCAGCTCTGCGGTGCGATCGGTCGCCGCAGTGATGGATCCCTGATTGGCGATCGTGGCCTTCTGGTTTGAGACCGTGACCAGACCGCTGATAGATGCATTCTCGGTGACCACGGTGCCGATAGGCTGTTGTGCCGGTGATACGGCAGCCAGCAGCACGAAGGCGGCGACAAGACATGTGCCGTGCTTGACCGGTCCCAACCCGTGCTGTGCTGGATCTTTCATCTACATCTTCAGAAAATTGGCGATCAGCTTTTTGCCGTCTGCCGTCAGAACAGACTCCGGATGAAACTGTACGCCTTCAATCGGCAGAGTCTTGTGCCGCAGGCCCATCACTGTGCTTCCGGCCGGGTCCTGCGTGCGCGCGGAGACTTCAAGCTCAGGCGGCAACGACTCCTCGGTCACGATCAGTGAATGGTAGCGGGTGCAGGTCATTGGCGTCTGAATGCCGTGAAAGACGGTTTTGCCATCGTGCTCCACCTCGCTGGTTTTGCCGTGCATCAGGCGGGCAGCGCGGGTGACGGTGGCTCCAAAGGCTGCTCCGATGGCCTGATGGCCGAGACAGACGCCGAGGATCGGCACACCAGCACTTCGGGCGGGCCCGGCAAAGTGGCGGATCAGATCAATGGAGACGCCCGCATCCTGCGGCGTGCAGGGACCGGGGGAGATGACGATATGCGAAGGCTTCAGCGCTTCGATCTCCTCAGGCGACAGCTCGTCGTTGCGGCGGATGACCAGCTCCGCGCCCAGCTCGCCCATGTACTGCACCAGGTTGTAGGTGAAAGAGTCGTAGTTATCCAGAACGAAGACCATAGCTGAGAATCCCTGTCTTTAGTGTATCGCTCGAAATTCCGCATCCAACTCCACTTGCGATATGGTTGCCAGGAAGGAGTAAAAGAATCTGTGGGTTTGCGAACCTTCGGCGCCCTGTTGCTGCCGCTATACGTCACCCCTGCCCTCGCGCAGAAACCTGCCTCCAGCACCACCCCGGGGCTGGCGGAGCGCAGACTTGCGGGCGTTGATATCCAGGCGGGCCGGTATAAATTGCCTGCTGATCTGCACAAGAATGCCGTGATGATGGAAAACGACGCCAACGGTTTGGGCGGCGGAGACGAGTCGGTGGAGTGGGATACGCCGGCCTGCCATGTGCGCGTGCTCTCAAGGTACGCCAACCCCAACGGCCCGCGGACGACCTACTCGGCGACCGTCACCCGGCCGGAGGATCAGCCCGCGGTCAGTAAACCCGAGCCTGGCAGTTGTGCGACATTCCGTGGTGTTGGTATGGGCGATGCCGCATCGAAGGCGATTGCCGCATACGGCTCTCGCGTCACCATCATCCCCGGAAAACGCCCACAGACAACGCTGCTGCACTGGGAGTGGCAGAACGGTACTGTCCTTGAGATCACGTTAGACGCAAACAGCCAGATCGTTGGCTTGGATCTGACGGGAAATGTCGAGTAGTTGCTGATTGTGTCGACAAATTCGATTGCGTCGAGGTGCGGGTATTCCTAACCCACCCTAGCGTTGCGAGGGTGGGGCACCCGGGCAGCGAAGATGATCAAAAGCAGATTTTCTCCGCAACGCTCCGGAATGACAAAAAGGGCTATGCCTGTAAGCGATGAAGGCGCGCTCTATACCAGCCTGGGGCAACGCCCCAGGTTTAGGTGCCCACAAGATGTGAAAGGGCTGAAGGCCCGCTCTATAACTCTGCAGCGTCCTTTACCGACCCAAGAAAAGCAGATCCTTCACTTTCGTTCAGGATGACGAACTTTTGACAAGCCCTCTTACAGGGTCTACCAGAACATAAAGCTGAACTTGTCGACGTAGCTCTTGATGGAGGTCTGTTTTTCATCGCCATCCATCTGGTAATTCACCGTAACTCCATACCAGTCGGCCGGCACCCAGAAGGGAGCAATCGTCTTATTCAATACAACCGACTTTCCGTTCAGCGTGATGGTCTGATAGGTCAGTGTGTTGTCGTCATTGCGTTTTCCATTGATGGTCACGTGATTCCATGCATCCTTTATCGGAGTGCATGGGATGCCAGTAACCTCCCACTGCTTGCCGACGTTGTTCCACAACGCCCACACGTGGCCGCCGCGAAGCCGGCACTCGGTTCCCCACGTCATGCCGGTGGAGTTGAGAAACCAGTTGATATCGAATTCGAGCGCCTGCGTGTGCACCTCGTCATAGCTGGTGACGTAGAAGTAGGCATCGTAGGTGAAGTTCTTCGTCGTAGTAATGAGCGTATGGTCGTAGTCCGGAAGGTTCTGCGAAGAGAACGCTCCGATGAGGTGATTCCAGAAGAGCACATCCGAGTAGGGCAGAGTACCGCCAAGATTGAACTGTGTCGCAGAACCCGTGAGCGACGGTGACGCGATATTCCGGTTATAAGAGTACGTCACTCCATCGCATGCGCCGGGCTCGGTGTGATCGACGCAGTTGTCATAGTACGGGGCCTTCTGCCCTGACATGTTCCATGCGGGACTTGCCTGCAGGTTCGTGAAGGTATTCGAAGCTCCTACAACCACAAGATCGATAGGTGTCTTGGCGGAGCTGCCGCAATTATCTCGGGACTGCACCAGAGTATGGTGTGCGCCGGGTGACAGCGCCACCTGGTAGTTGAGGGTGTTACCTTGTTCGGCCTCGACTAGCTGGTCGTCGACATACAGCTCCATCGCTGCAATACCGGAGGCACAGGTCGTTGTTGCGGAGGCTACAAAGGCCGGCTGGGTGCTCGACTTACCTGCGCTCGGGGAGTTGACCCAGACCTGAGTCTGAGGCGTCACTGTGATGGGAACCGAGAGCTTCGACGAGCTGCCGCAAAGATCCGACGCTTCTATCGCGGTGTCGTGAGGGCCGGGAGTAAACGACAGGGTCGTATTGAGAGACCCACCCTGAATGACGTAGACGAACTTGCCATCTACGTAAACGCCCATCGAAGCGATGCCCTTGCTGCAAGCATTGGCAGTAGCCGTAGCGACATACGTTACGTTCTGGCCGGTAGTTTGGCCTATGAAGGGCTGCGAGAGGAGGATGGTGGGAACGCTGCTGCCAGAGGACGAGGAGCTTCCGCTTCCTGATCCTGTGCTGCTGCCAGAACCCGAAGAGCTTCCCGAACCGGTGCTGCCACTGCCTGAAGATGAGCTCCCTGTACCTGAACCAGAGCTGCTGCCGGAGCTTGAAGAACTTCCAGAGCTTGTACTGCCACTTCCCGAGGACGAGCTACCGGTTCCGCTCGATGTACCAGAAGACGACCCCGATGCCGTTGTTCCGGAGCCGGATGAAGTCGTTCCAGAGAGCAGGCTCAGCGAACCGCCACTGCCGCATCCGGCCAGGAGCACTGTCGTGAGCACAGCAAAGGTTATTCCGCTGGTGCGGATGCCAGGACGCGAGGGAGAAAGCATGGTTGCTGTCAGTACTGTAGCGGTACAGAACAGAAACGCCCGAAAAAACAGGCATGGAAACCAGCTTCGCTTCCCAATTCAGAACTCAGTTGGAGACTTGATGGCCGCCCATACACCGGGGTGCCCCATCCATCGCAAAGCGATGGTGGGAATTTGCGAAGCATATTGCTTCTTCCTTGGTCGCCAGAAGAGTGGGGAAGAAGCAGATTTCTCTGTTTTCTTGGATTGCCACGAAATGACAAAGACAGGTTCGAGCTCCGCTCGAATCTCCCAGCCATCGCTTTCCCGCCCCAGCGAACCAAGTTCGTTGGGGACCCCGTTTGCGATGGATGGGGCACCCAATTCCAAGGTTGTCGAGAGACCTTAACCGGGAACTAGCAACCAGGAACTAGCAACCAGGAACTAGCAACAGAACCTAGGAACGTTCTTTCCACACCGGACGCGGGATATCGAAGGTATCGCGCGTGCGCGTATAACCGCCGCCCAGGCCTCCCTGCATGCGGCCGATCTGGTGAATCGCGTGGACATCCATATTCAGCCTCTCCAGGTCAGAGAAGGCGCTTGTCAGGACGTGGGCGTAGACGACTTCACCAAGAATGATCTTGCTTGTCCGGCCAGGCTGGATGGTTTGCAGCAGACGACACTCCAATGCAGCCGGGGACTCCAGGATGCGCGGGGTCTTTACGGCCATGCTGGGAGCCAGGGTCAGGCCGGCAAGTTCAATCTCATTGACATGGTGAGGAGCTTCCACCGCCGTGATGTTCATTGCCTCGGCAGTCTCTTCGGTCACGATGTGAACCGTGAATTCTTCGGTCTCAATGATGTTGGTATAGGTGTCCTTGTCCGCTCCGGAGGAGTGCATGCCGAAGCCAACACCTACAACCGGCGGGTCGGAAGCAAGCAGATTGAAGAAGGAGAAGGGTGCTGCGTTCAGATGGCCAGTGGTCGACTGCGAAACGACCCAGGCGATGGGCCGAGGCACGACGAGTGACGCCAGCAGCTTATAGATACCGCCGGGCGTCATGGTCGAAAGATCGAACGACGTAAACTCCGCACTCATGAAGCAGATTGTATGGATTTGTGCTGCAGCGCGTCGAGCAGAGCCTGCAACTGTTCCGGAGCCAGGTTCGTGAGCGGTTTATCGAAATAAGCCTGGGCCGCAGCTGCGAAACCGACGATATCTTTATCCGGGGTTGGACCGCTATGCAGCGGGCCGAAGTTGGCGTGATTGAGGTAGAGCTGCAGCTGCTCGTCTGCACTCAGGCGGTGATCGAGCGCGGAGGCAAAGACACGGCGTTGCAGATTGCGAACCGGATTCGGGCGGTACTGGCCGGGGAAGAAGAACAGGGCCTCCGCAACCGCCTCAGGCAAGGGGCGCGCGTTCCGGATCTGCTCCAGCAGTGCTGCCGGTACCTGTGCTGCGCGTATGGTTGGCGCGGTCCGCGCAAGCTCGCGGTTATACGCCTGGGTCACCACGGCAGGTGTCGAGAAATATGCCCATGTCCACATGCCTGCCAGCAAAACACATGGAATGGCCACGACTAACAGTACGGTTGAGACGACTGTTCGCATCTGGTCAGTTTAACGCGTTGTCCGGAGGTGTGCGATTCAGGGTGTGAGGTACAGATCCCGAAGGCAGGTTGGCGATGCGCTGCCCGTGTGGCTTCGGGAGTATGCCGCGGACTGCCGCGAGATGTCGCAGTGATGGAAAAGCAAGAAGGAGGGAACCCCCTCCTTCCTCTCGCTGATGGCGTCAGCGCTTCTTCGCCGGTTTTTTCCTGGCTACCTTTTTCGCGACTTTAGCTGGTTTTGCGACCGCCTTCTTTACGCCTGACTTCTTCGTTACCTTCTTTGCCGGTAAGGCTGCTTTTACTGTCCTCTTTGCAGCTTTCTTCACGGCTTTCTTTGTTGCTCTTTTGGCGGCTGCCTTTTGGCCGGTTTTCTTGCCTGCTTTCACCGGGGACGACACGGAGGGGCCGGTGCGTGCCAGATGTTTATCGAGCAGCGCCTCAATCTGTTCCAGCAGGGAGCGGGTCTGCATGGGTTTTACCAACATCTTGTCGGCGCCCATTTGTTGCCAGTCATCATCGGTGACGGGGAAGGCGGTCAGCAGAGCAATCGCCGGAGGACTGGGCAGTCCGCGGGCAAAGCCGACCACATCGCGGCCTGCCTGTTCGTGTTCCATCCGCATGTCCGTGATGACCATGTCGTACTGTTTGGCGCGGAGTTTATGGCGACCCTCCAGGCCGGAGGTGGCGGTGTCGACGTCGAAGCCTGAGATTTCCAGAACTGCTTTCAGGGTGAGGAGGACGGCAATTTCGTCATCGACGAGCAAAATGCGGCGTTTCATTCAGGCAGAACTCCTTACATGCCCTATGCCGGGCAATCAACATTGCAACATAAAATGTTGTTCTGATGGGAGATGGGATGCGAAAGCACCCCCCTTCGGTTGGCTTATCGGCCACAGAGTTTCCCTGTAGGTGTAGTGTAGGGCTTCCGCATCGATGGGCGTTCCTGAATGAAATGCCGCCGCACACCCCTTCCGGAATATCTGGCAGCAGGGAGACGCTCTACTGTGCCCGTTTCGGGGCATAGGGGCGTCTTTCCGCGTATCGCAGGGAGGAATCCAGCCAATGATCCTGCGAAATTGCTATACTTTCGTCTGCGTGCCGAGCCGTTTGGCGTTGCAGGCGCGTCAAATTCCTAGACCTAAAGATTCCGGAGGCTTCTTATTCCACCACCGTTTAACGACAAGCGATCGCAAAAGAGTTTCATCCGCACCAACGAAAGAATCCGCGCGCGTGAGGTGCGTGTGATTGACGAGAATGGCGAGCAGGTCGGTATCATGCAGCCATTCGATGCCCTAAAGATCGCACGCGAACGCGGACTGGACCTGGTGGAGATTTCGCCGAATGCCGTTCCCCCGGTGTGCCGTATTCAGGATTACGGCAAGTTTCTCTACGAGAAGGACAAGAGCGATCGCGCCGCGAAGAAGAAGCAGAAGGTCATCACCATCAAGGAAGTGAAGTTCTCCGTCACCGTAGACGAGCATGACTACCAGACGAAGAAAAACCAGGCTGTCCGCTTCCTGCAGGATGGCGACAAGGTGAAGGCCAGTCTGCGCTTCAAGGGCCGCCAGATGGCGCACCGCGATCTTGGCTACAAGATCATCCACCGCCTGATTCAGGATGTGGGCGAGAACGGCACGGTCGAGTTCATGCCGCGCATGGAAGGCACTACGCTGCACGCCATTCTGGCTCCGACCAAGAAGGCCGAGGTCAAGAAGCCCGCCGCCCCCAAGCCGGAAGGCGCGGCCGAGCCGACTCCGGTCCCGCAGGCATAGATTCAGTAATCCCAGAAATCTGATCTTTGACAAGGGGCTCCCCAGCGGAGCCCTTTCGTTTCCAGCGGAGCCCTTTTGTTGCCCCGGAACACCTTGCCTATGGGTGGGAAGCGCTCTATTCGGGAGCGCCTTCTTTGACCCAGCGTTCCAGATCGCGGATTTCTTGTTCCGGAAGCTTGCCACGGCGGTTCGGCATAGGCATAGGGTCGTCCTTGGGGCCTTCGTGCCGCACCAGCTTGATCATCAGGCTCTTTTCCGGATCGCCGGGTACCAGCGCCGTGCCGTGTTTGCCGCCTTTCAGCATGTAAGCGCGGCTGTCGACCCGAAGGCCGCTCTCGCGGTTCAGGCCGGCGTGGCAGCGATAGCATCGGGTCTGCAGGATGGGCTGCACGCGGTCGATATAGAAATCACCGGTGTTTTTGTAGGTGACGTCTTCCGGAGTCATTGGTTTTTCGCAGCCGCTGAGGCCAACGGTGAGCGGAACACCCAGCAACAGGGAAAATGCTCGAATGCGCATGCTTCTTCATCGTAGCGGAGACACCAGGGAAGGCGAATTCTCCGTGCGGCGGTGTTTACTTATTCCTACACAGAATCCCTCTGGTTACTTTTTGCATTACCGGGACGGGGGTAGGGTTAAAAGTGCTCTGGCCCCTGACGCGGGCTTCTTTGTTTTGTGTATGCGTCGCCTTGGATGCGCGTTTTTGCTCGTGGCTGTTGTCGCCGGTCAATTGCCGGCGCAGCCCACGAGTAGGAAGCCGGGAAAAAAGCCCGCTGCGGGATCTGCCGCAGTACGCCAGACCACCCGTCCGTCTGCATCCGCTACTGCAAAACCGAAGGCCGTTGCCCCGGCGACACACACCGGCCACTCTCCTGTCGACGAGGCCGGGAATCGCGCTGCTGCTGCCGCGGCGGCGGAACGCGTTCATGCCTGGCTGAGAGATCACCATGAGGTCGTTGCGGACGAAACTCCGGCTCCGGTTGCAAAGCCCGCCCCCTCCCACAAACCTGTCGCGATAACGGCTTCCACCCCGGCGAAGCAGCCTGCCGCTCCGGCAAAGGATGACGGACACAAGGCGACAACGGAAGATTTCCTGAAGGCAGCCGAGCAGCGAAAGTCGCTGGAGCAGAAGCATCAGCCCGCGGAAACGGAGACTCCGGAGCCGGAAAAGACCACACACCTGCCTCCCAAAGCCGAGGCGCCCGCTCCGGTGGTGCACGTTTCGCAGACCGAAGATGCGGAAGAGTCGCAGCCCGCTGAGCCGGCGGCCATTCCTGCTGAACGTCCGAGACTGACCACTGCGAAGTCTGAATCCACCCGCCTGGCGAAGCCTGCAATCGAAGAAAAAGCCGCTTCGGAGCTGCCCGCACCGCCGGTGCTGGCCGTGAAGCGTACTGAGCTTGTCGAGGAGAGTCCGGCGGCATCGCTGCCCCAGCCGAAGTTGACCTTCCGGCGAGGACGTCTGGTCGTCCCCGCGCCGCTGCTGGGTTCGCACGCCATCCTGGTGCGCCAGAATGTCGTCGCCGACCGCTACGGCCTGGAACGCGTGCAGGATGATGCGGATCTTGAGCGTCTGCGCAAAGCCAAACAGCTCGTCGCTCTGCCGGATAACAGGGCAATGCAGGTGGATGATCGCCTGTCCGCTGACCGGCGGTATGCCCGCCCTTGGGCGGTGAAGTTTTTGAATGACCTTGGCCGCGCGCACTATGACCGCTTCCACGGTCCGTTGCAGGTGAACTCAGCCGTCCGTACCGTGGAGTTCCAGCAGCGTCTGCTGCGTACCAATGGCAACGCCGCTCCGGCGGAGGGAGATACTGCCTCGCCCCACCTGACAGGGCAGGCCATTGACCTGGCCAAGCATGGTCTGTCGATGACTGAGATCGCATGGATGCGTGCGTATCTGTTGCCCCTGGTGCAGGAAGGCAAGATCGATGTGGAAGAGGAGTTCCAGCAGGCCTGCTTCCACATCAGCGTGTACAAGAACTACGTGCCCGAGCCGAAGACGAAGGAAAAGCCCGGTAAATCACGGCTGCCAAAGGCTTCCCTGGCAACAGCCTTGCCGTAGAGGATATCGATACATCCCTGACAGCCCATGCACAGGGGCACCCGCTGCATGGGCTATCTCAATTGTCCATACGACCTATTCGTTCGCTCCAATCGCCATCAAATCAGGCTCAATCCACGTGCGCCTGGCTTCGGTCGACTTCACAACGTTGAAGCTGTAGTAACGCGTCAAAATATCGCGTTGCGGACCAAAGTGTTCGACCGCCTCGGTAACAAAGGCCGCGCGTGTTACCTCAGGAGATCGGGCGAGTTCTGCTGCCAGAGCATTTTCACTGTAGGCGTAGTGCAGGGCTTCCACATCTATGGGCGTTTTCCGCAATGAAAACGCCGCTGCACGCTCTTTCCGGGATACCCAGCAACAGTGAAAATGCTCCAGCATCCTGATCCAGAAGACCGTAATGGTCTCGTGATACCCGCTGCTATCGGTGTTTTGCGTGCCCACAGCTTCGTTATAGGCGCGGATATGCCGCCTCATCTCCGTGAGTGCCGCTTCAGGGCCGAGTACGTGGACATACCACGCACCGCTCAGAATATGAGCGGCATGCGTCCAACGTTCTTTCGGGAGAGTCCCGGCTTCGAATGCCGACACGAAAGCCGCAATCTCTTCATGGGTCGATGGAAGCGGGTGCATGTTTCTATCCTCTCACCTCACCTTGTAGAGCATTTTCCCTGTTGCTGGGTATCCCGAAAGGGGCGTGCGGCGGCGTTTTCATTGCGGAAAACGCCCATAGATGCGAAAGCCCTACTCCATACCTACAGGGAAAATGCTCCAGTCTGGTTGCAATCACCTTGTAGTCTGGTGCAATGGAACCAGTCACTCACTTCATGACGGGCGCGGTGTTGAGCCGTGCCGGTTTCAATCGCAACGCCGCTTATGCCACGCTGGCCATGACCCTGGCCGCGGAGCTTCCGGACATCGATTATGTCTATCGCCTTGGCGGGCCGTTGGCCTACTTCCAGCACCATCGCGGATGGACGCACAGCCTCTGGGCGCTGCCGCTGGAGGCTGCTTTCGTCGTTGGGATCGTGAAGCTGGTGCACTGGTGGCGGTCGGCAAAGGGAAGCACGCCGGCGGCGCCGGTCCGTTGGGGCCGGCTCTTTGTGTTTTCCTGGATTGCGCTTTTGAGTCACCTGTTGCTGGATTACACCAACAACTATGGCGTGCGTCCTTTCGCTCCCTGGAATCCTCGCTGGTATGAAGCCTCGCTTGTATTTATCGTGGAGCCGCTGCAGTGGCTGTTCCTATTGGGGGCACTGTTATTGCCTTCGATCTTCGGCCTGGTGGCGAATGAGGTTGGCGCGCGGCGTTCGGCGTTTCGTGGGCAGGGCCTGGCGATTGCCGCTCTGGTCTTCACGGCCGTCCTGTGGCTGGTGCGAGACTTCGAGCACGGCAAAGCGATGCGCCTGGCGGAGGCCAATGAGATCTCCGGTGAGCCCGTGCTGCGGGTGGCAGCCAACCCGTATCCTGTGAATCCCTTCAAATGGCAGGTTGTGATTGAGACGCCGAAGTACTTTCGGCTGGGCGTGATCGATACCTTGCGGGAAGAGATGACCAGCGACCCCAGCAACGATCTGATCCGCAAGCCGCCCACAACGCTGGCGACGCTGGCTGCGAAGCGTTCGTGGCTGGGAGAGATCTATCTGGACTGGGCCCGCTGGCCTATGGTGAGAGAACAGGCGCGGGATGCTGCCTCGGCGGCTCCAGGCGATGACGAGACCGAGGTGACGTTTGACGACCTGCGCTTCCGCTACAGCTCCACTTTTTTGGACGGACGGATGCGGCACCCGCTGCGCGGCGTTGCGACCGTGAATGCGGACCACCGCGTCGTAGAGATGCAGATCGACGGCAGCGTACAGAAGCAGGGAGATTGAGCGTTGGTATGAGTGAATTGATTCGAGCCGAGCGTGCCCTCGGCGATTTTCACCTGACTGTCTGTACTGACGGTAGGGCTCTGTTCGACGGTGGCGCCATGTTCGGAGTAGTACCGAAGACGCTGTGGTCGAAGAAGATACAGTCCGACGAGCAGAATCGCATTGCGACCGGGCTGAACTGTCTGCTGGTGCGGACGGGTAGACATAATGTGCTGATCGAGACCGGCTTCGGCAACAAGCTCTCACCAAAGCTGCGCGAAATTTATGGGACGCAGCAGTTGCTGCCGGAGTCGCTCGCCGCGGCGGGTATCTCGCCGGAAGAGATCGATATCGTCATCAACACTCACCTGCACTGGGATCACTGCGGCTGGAATACAACGCTCCACCCTGACGGCAGTGTGACGCCGACCTTCCCAAACGCACGATACTTCG
This sequence comes from Terriglobus albidus, assembly GCF_025685425.1. Taxonomy (GTDB): domain Bacteria; phylum Acidobacteriota; class Terriglobia; order Terriglobales; family Acidobacteriaceae; genus Terriglobus; species Terriglobus albidus. Next base: position 91,673 of record NZ_JAGTAS010000054.1, on the reverse strand, counting down.
CGCACCGTGGAGAGGTGCTGCACGGACATCATCAGCATGAACGCGACGCCATCAGCTATGCCTCAGCGAACTACGACCCGCTGATCCAGGCCGGCCAGATGACGCTGATCGACGACGAACGCATGACCGCGCCGGAGATCTGCGATGGCATCTGGGTTGAGCTCTATCCCGGCCACACAGAGCAGTTGATGGCTGTCCATATCGAGAGCAGGGGAGAGCACGCCGTCTTCGTCAGCGACCTGATCCCGACCCGTCACCACCTGGATCTGAGCTGGGCCATGGGCTTCGACCTGGATCCGATCCGTACCATCGAAGAGCGCAAACGCTACTTCGCGCAGGCATTGCCGAAGCGCTGGTTGACGATCTTCCCGCACGACCATGAGTTGCCGATGACCTACCTCAAGCAGGACGAACGAGGCCGGGTCGTACCGGAGTAGAGAAGGCAAAAGAAGAAAACAAAATGGGGAGCGCCGAAGCGCTCCCCATTTTCAGCCTGATCCTCAGGCCAGGGGTTAGAAGGTGTAAGCAACCTTGATACGGATCTGACGAGCAGACTGGAAGATATTCGGTCTGCCGTATTGGTTAGAGAAGTTGACCTGTGCTGGAGTCTGCTGCAGACCTGCGCCATTTCCGTTTGCAGCACCGATATAGTCCCAACCCGTCTCATATTTAAGGTAATCGAAGGTGCTGGGATTCGAGCTCGCAGGCACGCCTAAGTTAACCGCGGCGCTTGTTAGACCCTCAACATAAGCCATGACTGCATGTTGGTTGAGCAAGTTGGTAAAGTTGATTTCAGCGCCGATCCTACGGTTTTCATGTTCCTTGCTTATATGAACGTAGTGGGTAATGCTGGCATCCGTTTGGGTGAAGGCGGGAGTCCTATAGCCGTTGATAATTCCGTCACTGACGAGGTTCCCGGAGCTATCCGTATGAACTTTGACGAAGTTACCCTGGCCCTCGACAAACTGGACCGCCGAGGTAGAACCGATGGTGCCGACCGCTGTTGAGACTGGAGTTCCTTGATAGGCCGATTGAGAGAGACCAATCTGCGAATCTCCCAGGAGCCAGCTCTGACGATAGGAACCGTAGGCCTGGAAGGTATTCGGACGATCAGTCGGTAGAGGACCGCCGAGAGGCTGCCCATGAGCATCGAACTGCATGGTCGGCACGTCAAATGAGCGGTTGTTGCTGGGTGAATGACGTCCACCAGATCCGTCGGTAACGAAGGTGCTGGTCTCACCCGGGTAGTTGCCGTAGAGGCGGCTGTAGGTATAAATACCCTTCACAAACCACTTGCTGCCCATCGTCTTCTGAACGCTGACCTCAAAACCATCGTAGTTGCGAACAGCCTTCGGTTGAGCAGGGCAGGTTGGGCAGATGCCCGACGTATTCAAAAATGCAGCAGCATTCGGTTGGTTGAAGGCTATTGCTTTGGCATTGATGTTCGGCAGAGAACGGTGCACGAAATCGGTATATGGCGTTCCGGGATTGCCGATGTAGAAGCCATAGTTATCGTTGAGACCCATATCTTCGATGGTCCAATCGAGACGTTTGCGTGCATAGCGTGCGGCGAAGGTCAGGGTCGGAGTCATCGCGAATTCGGTACCCACAACCCACTCATGCTGCTGCATCGGCTTGATGTTTGGATCAACGCCGGGATCAGCAGCCGAATTATTGAAGGCGCGGAAGTCTACGTTTTCGATAAACCGACCTGGATTTCCACCAGCTCCGGTGGCATCACTCGCAGCGTTTGAATTTACGCCCGGAGCTAATCCAGACGTCGGGCAGCTATGACGAACGCCATTAGCATCAAGCGGAGCGGTGGGCAAAATGAGGTTGTAGTTAGGATTATCGAGGGTATACGCGCAGGTGTGCCAGTAGTTGCCGCCGAACGAACCCTGCGGCAGGCCGAACTTCATCAGGTCAAAGAACTTGCCGTAGCTTCCGTAGACCTTGAGCTTGCCATTGTGAAGGACGTCATAAGCCGCTCCGATACGAGGAGCAACTTTCTGGTTGAAGTCGAACTTAATGCTCGGAGCGGACGGGATGTAAGGAGGTAGGTACTCCTCATCGAAGCGGACACCTGCGTTGATGGTCAATCCGGAGTGGCCGACCTGCCAAGCGTCTTGAAAATAGATAGCTTGGCTGTCACCAGAGGCTTGGCCCAGGACGCTATTGCCGTCTGTGACAACGAAGTATCCATATTTGCCACGGCATCCAGTGTAGGTAGTTCCAGTTTGGTTAGGATATGCCTGCTGGTTGCCTGCCTTAATTGCATCGCAGGCAGTTGAGCTGGTATTGAGCGTGTAGTTGGCGCCGTAGGTGACAGTCACGTAAGCATAGTCATAGAGCTGACGAGTGTTTGTCCCTTGCCGCATCCACGAGTAGCCCGCTTTGAAGGTATGGGTGCCGGCCCAGCCGTTCTGGATGTGTTGGATATCCGCACCAAACTGCTTCCGCTTGTAGGCGTCATAAAGTGTTGGCTGGTTAGGACCGATGTTGTTGTAGTTGTTCTGGTTGTAATAAGCGGCAGGTAGGACCTCTCCTGTGTTTGACTGAACGGTGCTGCTTGCACTTGCCGTCCCGCTATACAGATAACGAAGACCCTGCGATGTTCCGCGGGTTGCATTGTTTTGGAATGAATAGCCGTAGCGAACCGTAGCAAGCGTGGTGGAGTTGAGTGTGTAATCCGCTCCAAAACTGTACACCGCGCTTGGTGCTATCCAGCCGGCATCAGGACGAAACGTTGTTGGATCTGTCGTAGAGCTAGAGTTTGTCTGCCCGATTTTGCTTTCAGGATTTGGAAGCTGACCAACGGAGCGGGTAAGTGCATTCGTCCAGCTTGCAAACAGGCGCAGTTTGCTGGTTGCGCTATAGTCAACGCGTGCCATCGCAAAGTGCGTATCGGTGTTCTGATAAAACGTACGTGGTCCGGGGTTCGTTCTTGTAAAATTCGCGTCACGACGAATGCGAGTAAAGTTCGGGACGTAGCTTACAAACAAGCCCAATTTATCTTTAAGTAGTGGTCCGCTCAATGTGAATCCGGGATCAACTAAACGATAGTGGTCTTGCTTCGCGATGTAGTTTTCATATCCAGCATCGAAGCGGCCTTTGACCGGTTGGTCGGGATTCGCGCGAAGACCGCATGCGGTGTTGTAGAGGGTGTAGTAGTTGGCTCCCTGGAAATTGCATTGGTCATTCGCATTCAGTGCGCTTGAGCGGTAGTAACCGAAGATGGATCCGTGCCAATTCGAACCGCCGCGTGGTTGAATTACATTGACGACGCCACCGAGTGCGCCGCCGTACTCCGCTTCAAAGCTGGAGCTCTTGACCTGAACGTCCTGCACAAATTCCATCGGAACGCTTGTACCAACGCCGCCACTCTTAACGGAGCTGATATTCACGCCGTCGGATGAGTAGACATTTTCGGAGTCAGACGCGCCATCAATCTGGAAGCCTCCGTTGCGGTTAGAACTGGTGCTCTGAAGGGGCTCTTGGCGCGCGCCCGGAGCAAACGGGATTACAGAAGCAAAGGAACGGCCCTTCGGGATCGATTGAAGGATTTCGTTGGTGACGGTGGTTTCAACCTTCGACTGAGTGGTGTCGACCATGGCCACGCTATCTGCCACGTCGATGATCGTCTCCGCACCGACAGTCATCTTGAGATTGAGGTTTGGTAGATCTCCAGCATTCAAGGCGACGTTCGTTGCCTTAGCCTTCATACCGCTACCTTCTACCGCAACCGTATAGGTTCCAGGCGGAAGTGCACTCAGACGGTAATAACCATGGGAATCGGTTTTAACAGTGGCGGGTTGAAGCAGATTATTGCCGGTAGCTGTGACAATCGCATCTGCGACGATCGCGCCGGTCGGATCAGTCACTGTACCCTGAATCGCTGCTGTGGTCTCCTGCGCGAAACCCGCAGGAACCGCCAGCAGAGCGAACAGGCACAAGCAGAAACCCACCGCCAGGCGGCGGAGGGTTGAGGCTGTATTTCGCATCAATAGGACCTCTCGAAACAAAAAAAGTCGGCGGAGTCTCATGGCTCTCGCCGTACGTGTTTATGTATGCCGCAGCAGTCGATGTAGTCGTTTCTTCATCGAGTGTCTGGCAGCCTTCATTGCGTTCGGACATCCCCGAAAAATGTATACATATTGGTGTACAAAAATTGAACTCAATAGCATGCACCAAAGCTGAATTTTTCTGGAAAGCCGGTACCAGATTGCGAGCACCCCGGCGATATGTCAAGAAATTTAATCAAGTGATAGTGCGACTTTTATCTTTCTTGTGCGTCTCATGGTGTTGAATTCCGGACAAAGGTTTGTCCCCAAATGAAAAGGCGCTCCCGCAGGAGCGCCTTTTCTAATCCGCAGAACTGGAAAACAGCGTTATTCCACGGGAGCAGCCGAGGTGTGGCCGACCAGCTGGCCGTCCATATCCGCCAGCACGTAACTGAGCACGCCCAGCAGCGCGATGTTCTTGCGAAACTCTTCCGGATCGACCTTGTCCAGCGTGTCGGCTTCGGTGTGGTGCCAGTCGAAGTAATGCTCACCCACCGTACGGGGTGAGAGCGAAGGAACGCCGGCAGCGACGATAGGGCCGATGTCCGATCCACCGCCTGCCGGTGAGACTGAGTCTGCACCGATGGGCTGCAGCAGCGAGGCGATCTGCTTGATCGTGTCCCAGGACTTCTTTTCCTCGGGCGTCAGCTTGCTTTCATCCAGATCGCGCTGAGGGGCGCCCATGGCAGCCATTGCGGCCATTGCCGCTGCCGGATTAGCGCTTGCTCCAGCCTGGCGGCGAGCTGCCGATCCCGAAGCTGGACCTCCGCCCATAACGGTGTATCCAATGCCAACGGGACGCTCGACACCGCCGTCGGACTCGATAGCTGCGACATGATTCCTGACCTTGTCTCCAAGGGCATCACGATAGGCGCGGCCGCCGGCACCGCCGTTCTCCTCGTTCACCCAGAAGACGACGCGGATGGTCCGCTTGGGCTTCAGGCCGAGCTTATGAATCAGATTGACCGCCTCGAAGCAGGAGATGATGCCGCCGCCGTCATCCATCGCGCCCTGACCCACGTCCCAGCTATCGATGTGTCCGCCCAGCACGACCACCTGCTCCGGATGCTCGCTTCCGGGGATCTCGCCCACAACGTTTCCGGCTTTCTGATCGGCTTCCATGTGAGCTTCCATCTTCAGATGGACCTGGACCGGGCCTTCTTTGGCGAGGCGCTCCAGCAGCAGTGCGTCTTCCACTGTAATCGCCGCAGCAGGAACCTTCGGCATACCGGGCAAGTAGGTCAGCGTGCCGGTGTGCGGAGTCTGCATGGCAAGGCCGGTGGCAGAGCGCACCAGAACAGCCACCGCTCCTTTAGCCGCAGCGCGCGAGGGACCGGTGGTGCGGTGCAGGGAACCGATGCCATAGCCGTGCCAGCCGGGATTGAAGACTACGATCTTGCCCTTGATCTGATCGTCAGGGGTGTTCGCCAGGGCAGCCAGATCAGGAATAAAGATGATAGGAGCGGTAATGCCCTCAGCCGGGGTTCCCACACTCATACCCAGGCCCAGCATATGCAGCGGTTTCGAGAAGGGAGCAGCGATCGATGCTTCCTCCTGGCCGCGAACCCAGTGCGGTACCATCGCTTCCTGGATACTGACGTTCTGGAAGCCGGCCTTCTTCATCGTCTCCGCGCCCCAGTTCAGCGCTTTCAGCAGAGAATCAGAACCCGAAAGGCGCTTGCCGATGTGGTCGGTCAGGTAGGCCAATGTCTCGTAGCCTTCGGTATCTTTCATCGCCGCAGCGATGATCTTGTCGGCGTCAGCCTTGTATTTCTCCGCGATCGGTCCGGTCTGGCCCGCAGTCTGTGCGAGGGACGGAACGACGGAAGAGACGGCGAGTACAGCAGGCACGAGCAGGCGGAGAGTCTTCACGAAACATCCTTGCTGGAACAAATTTTGGTGCTGTGCCTGTTAGTGTACTGCGTTGAATGGAGGCGCTCGAATTGCCGCAACGTAAAAGGCCCACGCACTGGGCGTGGGCCTTTCAATGAAAGCAATCGATCCGCCTAGCTGTCGCCGGCTGTCTTGACCATACCGGCGAAGCTCTCACGCAGGTACTTGTGCGGATTGACCGGCGTGTTGCGGATGCGGACCTCATAGTGAAGGTGAGAGCCGGTCGAACGGCCGGTGCGGCCTGCATAGCCGATGATCTGTCCGCGGGTGACCTGCTGGCCGGCAGTGACATTGAAGCCGGATAGATGTGCGTAGACGGTTTGCAGTCCGTGCCCATGGTCAATAACAATCTCTTGACCGTATCCGTTGCCGAAGGCGGCAAACTCAACGGTGCCGTCAGCGGTGGCGCGAATGGGGGTGCCGTATGGGGCCGAGATATCGACGCCCTTATGGAACTCACCTTCTCCGTTGCCCAGGATGGGATCTTCCCGCTGGCCGAAGCTCGAAGTGATGGGTCCCATCACCGGCCACAGCGACGGCGCATCAGCGATGGCCTGCCAGTCCGAGAGGCTGTTCAAGCTGCCGAGCCGGGCAGACTGCAACGACGGGGAGAGAACGCGTGCCGTAAGTCCGGAGGTCGCCGAATTCCGCAGAGCGTAGAAGGTGTCCAGCGACTTGAAGTAGCTGTTGTCAGCCACAGGCGCCAGGGCGGGGTCATTCTTGGACGAGGACGAGAGGAACTTTGCCGAGGAAGCGCCGGCAAGCTTGCTGGCGGTCAGTCCGTACAGAGCAGAAACCTCATTGGCCAGGGCGCCGAGCGAGGCGACCTGAACATCCTTCTCGTGGTTTGCCTTCTGCAGCCGGGCGTAATCCTGCCGCAGCGATTCGCGATCCTGCCGCATCTGGTTGAAGCGGGCCGTCTTAATCAGCATGCGGGAGTAGGAGCCCGCGAGGCCGACAATGGTAAAAAGACCCACCACCGCGGCGGCGACAAAGATATAGGCGTAATGCAGAGGGACGGGAACCTTATTGAGATTTCCCTGCTCATCGCGCGAAACGAAGACGATGTAAAAGCGCTTTTTCAATGGACTCCCGCAGCCTTTATGCCCGGTCTTCGGCCGCGAATGCGTATCTGCGGCACAGAGGCCCGGCATTGCCATTTGGCGAATCGAGATTGCCGATTCGCATTTGGGTCTGCCGATGTCTCCAGGGCGATTTGTTTCATTTTAGAGCATTCTCCCTGTTGCTGGGTATCCCGGACCAGGAGTGAGCGGCGTTTTCATTGCGGAAAACGCCCATGGATGCGGAATGCCTACGTTACTCCTATAGGGAAAATGCTCCATTGTCCAGAGTGTGTGATGGCAACTTTGGGGATATGGTTTTTATATGCCATACGGGGAGCTTGACCTTATCCGGGAAATCAGGCGTAAGTCCTTGCGTAACAGTGAGTTCGTTCGATTTGGGATCGGCGACGATGCGGCCGTTCTACGTCCCCGGAAAGGGGAAGATCTGGTCATTACGACCGATTTCTCCCTGGAAGACGTCCATTTCGCTGACTTCCACCCGCCGTTTGCAGCCGGGTATCGCTGCCTTGCACGGGGTCTCAGCGACGTCGCCGCGATGGGCGGCCGTCCTCTGGCGGCATTCCTCAGCCTGGCTCTCTCGCCGGCATGGGCCGAGGACCGAACCAAAACACGGGAATTCCTGCGCGGTCTGCATGTGGTTGCAGATCAGTTCGGTGTCGTTTTGGCTGGAGGCGACACTGCCGGTGCTCCGGGCAAGCACACCGTGGCGGACATCATCGTGGTTGGGGCCGTTCCCTGGGGGAAGGCCTTATTAAGGAGTGGAGCACGGCCGGGAGACGGCATCTACGTCACTGGACGGCTGGGCGGGGCCGCCTCGGAATTCGAAGCCCTGCTTGCCAATCCGGAGGCGTTTCGCCGGGCGAAGCCCGATGGCATGCATCCTCATCTCTTCCCGCAGCCGCGGATCGCCGTGGGACTCCGTCTGCTAAGACTGGCATCTGCATGTATGGATGTCAGCGACGGCCTGTCGACCGATCTGCACCATCTCTGTGAGGCCTCGGGCGTTGGGGCTCGTATTCATGCGGATGTGGTACCGTTAGCTCCACACAGCACACTCGATCAGGCGCTCCATGGCGGCGAGGACTACGAGTTGCTGTTCACCAGCAGACGGTCTGTTCCGCGCAGAATCAGCGGTGTAGAGGTCACGAAGATCGGAATCGTGACAGAGGGGAAGAAGGTTTCTCTGGTTCAGAATGGCCATGAACGGCGTCTTCGCCCAGGTGGCTGGCAACATCTGATTTCCCAAAACAGGTAAACATCCCGTTTACCTCCACTAAAGTAACCAAAAGTTGTATTTATGGCACCTTACCTAAGGCGTTATTTTGGTAATACTTGAGCGGTTGTCACGACCTTGCTATAAAGTGGCAATCTTTTCAGAGCCATCACTATGGGAATCTGTGACATTCCTTCGCAGTCGCTGTTGAGCGATCGCGAGCTCTTTCGTGCGCGGGTGCAGCAGGCGATCGATATAAGCCGCTCCAGCGGAGCGCAGGTGGCCGTGTTTTTAATCGATATTCATCGCCTGTACGAAATCTGTTCGTCACTCCCGGGACGTGAGGCGGAAGGCTTTCTCCATGAGTTGGCGAGCCGGGTGCGTCAGGTCTGTCCGCCGGATCACGTTGCGGGGCGTATCCGCCTGGACGAGATGGTGGTTCTGCTGAGCCGGACGACCCGGGAAGAAGTGAACCAGGTGGGCGAGGCCCTGTTGCGTACCCTCAAGGTGCCGGTGTCGGTAGGGTTAACTGGCGAACTGCGCCTGACGGCGAGCATCGGAGTGAGCCTGCTGCCGAAGTCGAATCCAACGGTGACGCATCTGATGCGTCGCGCTGATGCGGCGCTGGGCATGGCCAGGCGCTCCACGGGAGAGCGGTTGTTCCTCTATGACTCCGCGGCGGAAGAGGCGGAGATGCGCCAGGCGGAGTTGGAACGCGAGCTGCGCAATGTACTGGTCACCGGCGGTCTATACCTCGAATTTCAGCCGATTGTGCATTTGAACAGCGGCGCCATGACCGGCGCCGAGACCCTGTTACGCTGGCGTACCGAGGATGGTGGTTTGATTATGCCTGGCACATTTGTCCCCCTTGCGGAGCATGCCGGCATGATGACGGCGATCGGTGGGTGGGTCTTCCGTGAAGCCTGTCGGCAATGGACCACTCTGGAAGGGCATGAGCGTCTTCGTCTGGCTGTCAATGTGACTGCATCACAACTGGCTGATCCTCAATTGCTGGATGTGGTGGAAGCGGCCGTGGGGGAGACGGGCATCAATCTCGACGAGGTTGAGTTCGAGATTACCGAAAACACGTTGTTGCGCGAAGATCCACGATCGATTCAACAGATGTATGCCTTGCGCGAGATGGGCGTGAAGATCGTCGTGGATGATTTTGGTACGGGCTACTCCAGCATCGGATATCTGCGACGCTTTCCGGTGGATCGTTTGAAGATCGATCGCAGCTTCGTCATGAATATCCCGGAGAGTCAGAAGGATTGCGCCCTGACACGCGCCGTGCTGGCCATGAGCGAACATCTCGGTATTCCCACGGTTGCTGAAGGAGTGGAGCGCGAAGAACAGCGCCGCTTCCTGGATCGGCATGGATGTTCTGAGGCGCAGGGATATCTGTTTTCGCCGCCGGTCAAAATGAATGTACTCGCAACATTGCCGGTACTGAAACGGGTCTGAAAGCGTCTTATGGAGGAGAAGCGTGTTCCAGTGAGTGACACGTTTCCTGCGGAAGTTGCTCTACAATGCCTTTAGTGGAATCTTTCCTCAACCTTGCATGGGTCGCCATTGCGTTTGCAATGGTCAGCGGCGTGTGGATCGGTGTGTTCACCGGTAAGTTGACCGCACCTATGGGGCGTGCTCTGACGGCGACCGTGATGGTGGCCTTCCTGCTGTTACCGGTGATCTCCATCTCGGACGATATGCAGGTGCTTCGCAAGTTGACTGAGCCTGAGGATCTGACAGTACGGCGCCACTATGAGGCCGTAACGCTGGAATTTGAGCTGCTGTGCCTGGAAATATTGTGCCTGGCGATTGCACTGCTGTTTGTGCTGCGCCGGTTGCAGGTACTGGCTCGTCCGGACACGCGCGTGCGCCGGTTCCTGAATGAAGATTTTGCACTTCTGCTGGGCGTTCGTCCGCCGCCAGTTGCAGTTCTGTAACTGCGTCGAGCCGTAGGTCTGTGCGGCTTTTATAAAACCATAAGATTTTTACGAGATAGAGAAGGAGTGCATCCATGAAGGTGCGCTGGGCATATTGCCTGATGCTGCCTCTCCTGCAGGCAGCGTGGGCCGGGGCGCAGCAGAGTGCTTCGCCACCGATGACGTTGCCGCAGGCGTTGGATTTTGCGCATAAGCAGAATCCGTCATTGCTGTCGGCAGCGCAGCATGTTGAAGCGGTGAAGGCCGGTGAGATTACGGCGGGTCTGCGACAGAATCCGGTGCTGACGGGTAGTGGACAGATGGTGACGCTGGGGCCTGATAACCCGAACGGACCGGATTTTTATACGGCAGGTGTGCAGCGGCTGTTCGAGCGCGGCAACAAGCGCGGCGTCCGCCTTGATCTGGCGCGCGCGACAACAGCGTTGACCGATGCGCAGCGGGTCGATCTGCAGCGGCAGATGGACTTCGCCATCAAGCAGGCGTTTACGCGAATGCTGTTTGCGAAGGACGCGCTGCGCGTCAGTGAAGACAATCTCAACGGCTATCGCAGAACGGTCGAGCTGATGAAGGTGCGTCTGGATGCGGGACAGATGAGCCGGAACGACTTTGCCCGCATCGAGCTGCAGCTTGCTGGCTTCGAGAGTGATACCGACAATGCGCGACTGGCGTTACAGCAGGCTTCGACACAGTTGCAGAGCCTGATGGGCATTGAACGCCCGAAGCCGGACTTCGACGTGACCGGTTCGCTGGATACTCCTGCTCCGGCGCTGACGCTCGACGATCTGCGTCAGAAGGCGCTGGACACGCGCCCGGATGTGAAGGCGGCGTCGCAGCAGGTCGCTGTCAATCAAGCGAGCGTTCGCCTGGCATACGCCAACGGGACGTCAGATCCGATATTGGGTGGCGAGTACGAGCATAGCGGCCATGCCGATACGGCAGGCTTCAGCCTGCAGATTCCGCTCCGCTTCTTCGATCGCAACCAGGGCGAGAAAGAACGCGCCAAGTACGAGCTTGAGTCCAGCAAACTGGCGCTGACGGCCACTCGCAATCAGGCCATCGCCGATGTGGATCAGGCATACCAGGCATATCAGACGGCCCAGGCGCAGGCGGCACGCTATCGCGATAAGTATCTCGACGAGGCCAGACGGGTACGCGACAACCTGGAGTTCAGCTATCGCAATGGACAGGGAACGCTGCTTGATTATCTGAGCGCATTGCAGGACTACCGCTCGGTGAACCTGCAGAGCCTGACGGCGAATGCGCAGTTGCAGCTTGCGATCCACCAACTGAGTTATGTGACATACACGGAGATTCTGCCATGAAGAAAAGCGTGATGACGCTGGTGATGACGGGCGCAGCGCTTGGCGTATTAAGCGGATGCAAGAGTGATGAGAAAGCTCTGCCGGAGGCGAAGCCGAAGGTCAATCTCAAGACTGAGGTTGTTCATCAGCAGACGGTGAGCGACGGGTTGGAGATTCCCGCACATGTGGATGTAGACCCCAGCAAGATGGTGCACGTCTATGCGCCCTTGAGCGGGCGCCTGTTGAGCCTGCAAGTACAGCCAGGCCAGGAGGTGCACAAGGGGCAGACCGTGGCTATGCTGCAGAGCGGCGATGTGGCCGCGGCGCGCAGCGACTTTGAGAAAGCAAAGATCGAGGCACTGCGTGCTGATCGCGCTCTGGAGCGCGGCAAGCTCTTGCTGGCGCACGAGGTGTTGAGCCAGGCTGACTTCGATGAGCTGAAGGCTGCTGACGATGCGGCACACAGCGAGCAGGAGCGTGCGCGGCAGCGAATCCATGAGCTTGGCTTCAGCGAGACCGGAACCTCCGATACCACTGCCGTGGTTTCACCAATTGCTGGATCGGTGCTGGAGATTGGAACAGCGACGGGTGAGATGCAGCGTTCGCTGGAGACCTCGAATGGCATCGCGACGGTAGCGAATCTCGATTCCGTGTGGGTTGTGGGCGATGTCTTTGAGCATGACCTGGCAGTCGTGAAGTCGCACTCCTCCGCGGACGTGACGCTGCAGGCATATCCGGGCGAGACCTTCCATGGCACGGTCGCCAATATCGGCGATGTCTTCGATCCGCAGACCCATGCGCTGAAGGTGCGCGTGGTGTTGAACAACCCGGGCCATCGCTTGAAGCCGCAGATGTTCGGCTCCATCCGCATCGGCATGGGACAGCGCCAGATGATCCTGGTGCCGATGGCGTCTGTCATTCATGACGGCGATATCGCCAGCGTGTATGTGAAGAATGGCGAGAAGTATGACGCCCGCACAGTGAAGTTAGGGGCGACGCATGGAGACAAGGTCGAGATTGCCAGCGGCCTGAACGACGGCGATGTGGTCGTGACTCAGGGAGCGGCGTTCCTGCGTACGCCGGTAGGAGACTAGCAATGGAAGCCTTTCTGAAGACGCTGCTGCGCTATCGCGCGGTTGTGCTGATTCTGCTGGCGGCCGGGCTGGTCGCGGGCACCTTCGGGTTTCTGCAACTCGATATCGAAGCGTATCCGGATCCTTCGCCACCGCTGGTGGAGGTCATCACGCAGAATCCGGCATGGTCAGCCGAAGAGATGGAACAGCAGGTGACCGCGCCGATCGAGACAGCACTGAACGGTACACCGCACCTGGAGCAGATCCGGTCAATCAGTATCTTCGGCCTGAGCGATGTGAAGCTTTACTTCAGCTTCGATTCAGACTACTTCCGCGACAAGCAGGAGATTCTGAATCGTCTGCAGACCATCCAGCTGCCCAACGCATTGCAACCGCAGCTGTCACCATGGTCGCCCATCGGCGAGATCTATCGCTATCAGCTTGCGGGTCCCGGATATGACCTGAATGAGCTGAAGGCGACGCAGGACTGGCTGGTACGCCGCGAGTTGAAGAAGGTGCCGGGCATTATTGACATCACCACCTTCGGCGGTACGACGCGGCAGTATCAGATCGAGCCCGACCCCAACAAGCTGCTCGGCTACGGTGTAACACTGTCGCAACTGATTACTGCAGTACAGAACAGCAACGCCAACGCCGGCGGAAACTATCTGTCGCTCGGCGACCAGAACGTGAATGTGCGTTCTCTGGGCCTGCTGAAGAACACGACCGACATCGGGAATGTGGTGATCGCGCAGAAGAACGGTACGCCGGTGCTGGTGCGGGATGTTGCCAATGTGAAGGAAGGCTATCAGCCGCGCCTGGGCAAGATCGGCCGCAACGACCAGAGCGATATCGTTGAAGGCATCGTTCTGTTGCAGAAGGAAGGGCAGAGCCTGCCGGCGCTGGAAGGCCTGAAGAAGAAGCTCGCCGAACTGAATACCGGTGGCCTGCTGCCGCCGGGCATGCAGGTCAAAACCATCTATGACCGCACGAAGCTCATTGGGCTGACGACGGAGACGGTGAAGCACGTCATCATTACCGGCTTGATCCTGGTGACGCTGGTGCTGCTGCTGATGTTGGGCGACTTCCGCATTACGCTGATTGCGGCGGCGACGATTCCGTTCGCTGTGCTGTTTGCGTTCTCGCTGATGACGCTTACCGGACGTTCAGCCAACCTGATCTCGATCGGCGCTATCGACTTCGGCATCCTTGTGGATGCATCGATCGTCGTGCTGGAGAGCATCTATCGCCGCTTCTCGCGGCGTGAACCTGGGCATGGACGCGCGGAGATGATTGTCCTTGGTGTGAAGGATGCAGCCAGGCCAGTACTCTTCTCGACGCTCATCATCCTGGTGGCGTTCATTCCGCTGTTTACCATGCAGGGCGTTCCGGGCAAGATCTTCGCGCCGATGAGCGTGACCTACGGATTTGCGCTTACGGGCGCTTTGTTGTTCGCTCTTGTGTTCGCACCAGTGCTGAGCTTTGTCTCGGCTCCGGTGAAGGACTCGGTGGAAGAGCACGACGAAGAAGAGCTGGGCCACCAGGGCACGTGGCTGAACCGCTTCCTGGAGAAGTACTACGGCCGTGCCTTCGATTGGACGCTGGAGCACGCGAAGCTGGTCTGGGCGATTGCCTTCTTCGGACTGGCGGCGGCGGTGGTCTGCTTCCTGGTGTTTGTCGGTGGCGAGTTCATGCCTCCGCTGGAAGAAGGCAATCTCTGGATCCGCGGCACTCTGCCGCAGGACATCTCCTTTGAGCAGGCGACGAAGCTCTCCGATCAGGTGCGTGCTGATCTCGGGAAGTTCCCTGAGGTGACGCAGGTCGTCAGTCAGGTAGGGCGTCCGGATGACGGTACCGACGTGACCACCTTCAACAATATGGAGTTCGGTGTCAGCCTGAAGCCCGCGAGCGAGTGGCCAAAGGACGTTCACGGGGAGAAGGACAAGCTGATCGAGCAGATGCAGCACGAGCTCAGCAAGTATCCAGGTGTGGTCTTCGGTTTCTCGCAGGCGATTCAGGACAACGTAGAAGAGGCAATGAGCGGCGTGAAGGGTGAGAACTCGCTGAAGATCTTCGGCGATGACCTGGCAACGCTGACCGAGATCGCGGAGAAGGTGCAGGGCGTCATGACCGGAGTTCGCGGCGTGCAGGATGTCGGCATCTTCAAAGTGAACGGAGCGCCAAGCCTGGTGATCGAAGTGGACCGCGCCAAGGCGGCCCGTTATGGCCTGGCATCGGGTGATGTGAATGCCGCGATCCAGGCTGCCGTGGGCGGAGCTCCGGTTTCGACGATGATCCAGGGAGACCGCAGGTTCGACCTTACGGTCCGTTATCCCGCGGAGTTTCGTTCGACACCCGATGCGGTGGAGAAGATTATGCTGGCAACTCCCGATGGAAACCATGTGCCGCTTGCACAGGTGGCGAACATCGGAATACGGCAGGGAAGCTTCACCATCTATCGCGAAGGCGGGCGGCGATACATCCCCATCAAGTTCAGCGTGCGTGAGCGCGACCTTGCCTCAACCATTGTGGACCTGCAGCAGCAGTTGAAGCAGAAGATCACGCTTCCGCCGGGCTATGAATACACCTGGGCCGGCGAGTTTGACTCACTGAAGAAGGAACAAAGCCGCCTGGTGCTGATTGTTCCGGTCAGTCTGCTGGTGGTCCTGGTGCTGCTCTACCTGCAGTTCCAGACCTGGCTGGATGCTCTGATTGTGCTGGCGGTGCTTCCGTTCAGTTACGTCGGCGGCATCATGGCGTTGATGCTGACGCATACGGCCTTCAGTATCTCGGCGGCCGTTGGCTTTACCTCATTGACCGGCGTCACCACGCTGGGCGCCGTCGTCTTCCTGGCAGGCTTGCGCCGCGCACAGGAGAAGGATCCTCACCATGGCCTGAAGCACGGCAGTCTGGATGAGCTGCGCCCGGTGGTGATGGCGTGTATGGCAGCCGGTCTTGGCTTGTTGCCCGCCGCTGTCATGAATGCGATTGGAGCTCAGGCTCAGCAGCCGCTGGCGCGTGTCGTTGTCGGCGGCATGGTCACGACGCTCTTATCGATCCTCTTCCTCATGCCGCTGATGGCGCGTCATCAATCGCATATTGAGGCAGAGCCGGAATAGATCGATATAGGTTTCCTGGCGGGGTTGGGCATCACGCCCGGCCCCCTTTTTTTGCGATCGTGTGCTGCCATGTTGCAGGTTTGCTCCGGATGCAGTGAAATTGAAGCCGGTAGAGCATTTTCCCTGTAGGTGCAGTCAGAGCATCCCGCATTTATGGCGTTTTCCGCAATGAAAACGCCGCTGCACACCCTTCCGGAGTACCCAGCAACAGGGAAAATGCGCTAATGGAAGGAGCTGGCACCGTGGAATCTGCTGCTGCACTTATCGACGAGAAGATCAAGGAACTTGGTGACTGGCGTGGAAAGACGCTCGCGAAGGTGCGCGAGATTATTCACAAGGCAGATCCGGAGATCGTGGAAGAGCTGAAGTGGAGAGGCACTCCCGTCTGGTCTCACGGCGGTATTGTCTGCACCGGCGAGACCTATAAAAACATCGTCAAGATGACCTTTGCCAAGGGCGCTGCGCTGGATGATCCGTCAGGTCTGTTCAACTCCAGCCTTGATGGAAATGTCAGGCGAGCCATCGATATCCACGAAGGAGACAAGATCAATGAGGCGGCCCTGAAGAAGCTCATCCTCGCTGCTGTGGCGCTCAACCTGGAGAGCAAGAGCAAGCCCAAGACTCGGAAATCCTGAAGATACGAGACGAACCATGGATGCAGCGTTCCGGTTTGCCGGTGATGTCTTCTGGAAGCTACGATCGGTTTCTCTATACGGAGAAAGGAAATCATTGTGATCCTTCGCAAATCTCTTGCGGCTGCTGTGCTCGCGCTCTGTTTCGGTTCAACGTACCTGCATGCGAACTCCCCTCGCGAACGTTGGACGGAAGAGCAGGCGTGGGCCTACATGCGGGCAAACCCCTGGCCCGTGGGAAGTAACTTTCTTCCTGTCGACGCGATCAATGAGCTGGAGATGTTCCAGCGTGAGACATATAACCCCGCCGAGATCGACAAGGAGTTCGGCTGGGCTGAATCGACCGGTATGAATACGATGCGGATCTTCCTGCATGATCTTCTATGGCAGCAGGACGCAGCAGGCTTCAAGCAGAGGCTCGATAATCTCCTCACCATCGGAGCCAGGCATCATATTAAGCCGGTGCTCGTTCTCTTTGATTCTTGCTGGGACCCAGATCCCAAGCTGGGACCGCAGCATCCACCCATCCCCGGAATTCATAATTCCGGCTGGGTGCAAAGCCCTGGCATCGCGCTCGCCGATCCGGCAAATAAGCCCCGGTTCGAGGCGTATGTGAAGGGAATCGTGGGCGCGTTTGCCAATGACGATCGCATCCTGGCATGGGATGTTTGGAACGAGCCAGACAATCCGGGCGGCGGCAGGTACGCGAATAATCTCAAAGACAAGACGCAGTTGATGAACGCTCTTCTGCCGCAGGTCTTTGCCTGGGCCAGATCTCAGGGGCCAAAGCAGCCATTGACAAGCGGTGTCTGGACGCACGACGCGTGGGATGACCCGGCGAACTGGTCTGCTACAGAAAAGATTCAGCTCACAGAGAGCGACATCATCTCGTTCCATGACTACTCCTGGCCCGAAAAGTTTGAGAGCAGAGTTGCCGGTTTGGAGAAGCTGCACCGGCCCCTTCTCTGCACGGAGTACATGGCTCGCGGCGCTGGTTCCACCATCGACACCATTCTGCCGATCGCGGCAGCGCACCATGTCGGCATGATCAACTGGGGCCTGGTTGAGGGCAAGATGCAGACCAACCTGCCCTGGGATAGTTGGCAGGTTCCATATGTCGGGCGTGAGCCTACCGTCTGGTTCCACGATCTCTTTTATCCTGATGGTCATCCTTACCGCGAGAGGGAGATCGAGATTCTGCGTGACACCGCCCGCAAGATGAACGTGAAGCTGGGCTCGTAGTCAGGGTTGGTAACAACTTCGGAATAGTTTTTTCTGCCGCCTGTAGCGGTGTTCAGATGCTCCTCTAGGGTGCCCGGGCGCCGGGTGCCCCATATCTCGGCTACGCCGAGATATGGGCATTCGCGCTCCGCGCGAACCATTCATTGCCGCGAGTCTAGTAGCAGGAGTGCGCTGAAGACCGCTTGGCTGATCTCCGCGTACACCGATGCTCCCCTCCTGGGAACATGGTCATTCGATGTTCATCGGGCGGAAGCCGATCACTGGCAACGCGCGTGTTGCGCCATAGCTTCCGCCTTTTTTCTGCGTCGCGGACATTCTCCATGTGAGCTACTCGCCGTACCAACGCGGTATCGGTGGTTCCAGGAATGAGGGCGTTGTTGCGGATGCCGCGCTCTACACAGTCAAGTGCCGCGGACTGAACAAGGCCCACGAGTCCGCGCTTACTCGCGGAGTAGGCGGAACGCTTCTCCGTCGTAGCGATCGCATTGGACGATGCTGCTGCGGGCATGTGGGCGAGATCTCATGTTCCTATGAAACGGATGGCGACTCCCGAAGAGATCGCATCGTTTGCCCTGGCGCTTGCGTCCGATGAATTTTCCTATATAACCGGAGCGCAGATGGTGATCGATAGCGGGAAAACCACACGTGATGGCTAAAATCACATTCCGACCGCGGATAGGAGACAACAGAGTTGTCCGTACTAGTTGGAAGAGGTGCGGTATGCCAGAACCACCAGCTGCGAGGCGCTGCCATTCATACTGCTCGACTGCAGTAGAACTTCAAAATAAGGAATCGATCCGTCCCGGTTACGAATCTTCGCCAGAAATGGCAACAGGTGCGCATCGTCGAAGAGAAAGTCCGCTGCCGCCTCAGTGCCGGCCATCGAGGTTCCTTCAAGTAGAAGAACCTTACCGGATCCTCTCAGGTTGGGCCGTAGGGCAACAACACCGTAGACCGTATGGGAGGCATCCAGCTTGTTGAAATCGTACTGACGAAGCTCTCCTGACCGGGGAGAACGGTTGATGATGGAAGAGCCTCGCTGCGAGGTGTTGTCCCGGAAGGTGAAGTTCATGTTCGAGTCGAAGACCTCGACCCAGGGATTGCTATACGTTGATCCGATCAGGATCATGGAGCCTTCTTTGAGGTCGTTCGGCCGGACGTCGCGCGCATAGCGAAACTGAAGATGATTGGAGTTCGCTCCAGCGAGCTGATAGAGCCTTGTAAGGATTCCCACATCGGCGATGGCCGTATATCTGCGCGTACCAATATCTCGAACAACGTCCGGAAGCGTTGATTGAGTGGGAGGCAGGTGCATGCGGTAGTTTTCGTTCAAGTAGCCGGCAAGGCTGACTTTTTGTCCCGTGACGTCCTCGAGTGTCGCAAGGCTCGTGTCGGAACAAACAATCATCGTATTTTGATCGGCGCCTAGAAATAACTTCCAGAAGGCGTGCCGCTGAGGTGCGGGAAGGGGCTCGACATGCGCGGCACGGGCATGTGCCAGAAGATAGACGATAAAACCGCATGCCAGTAGAAGAGCCGTGGAGAGAAACCAGATGGCGAGGCTTCTCGGCTTTTTCCCGGCGCGGTGGTCATGATTCGGCCCAACAGCTTCGTGGTTTGCCTGCTGGATATTAGTGGGATTGTTCTCTGCAGAAGGCGGGGATAATTGTTGTTCCTGAAAGACAGGAATGTATCCGCCCTTCGGAATCGTCAGCCGGAGAGATTCCTGCGCACCTTCCTCATTGAAATACTGTTCCAGCCGCTGACGCAGCCGGCTCGCATGGGAGCGTACCAGTCCATCGATCGAGGGGTCATAGTTCGGACGGTTGAAGAGGTGGGCGCCGATACCGACTTCATTGATCTCGTCGTTATGTCCGGTGAGCGAGCGCTCACAGATGTAGAGCAGAAAGCTAATCAGCCGATCAGACTTCGCAAAGGATGAAGACGCAACGATCCGTTCTACAAGTCTCCACCTCGGATCCTCCTCGAGGGCCGCTTCTTCAAGCTGGGGACTATCGGTAACCATCGTCGGTGGGAAACATCATGCATGAAAGTAAACGGACGAGATTAATGCGTTATTAACGCTTGCGCCCTTCATACGGGCTGACAGGAAACGTTTAACGTCCTCCGTTACAACGAAGTAAATCATTGATCTGCTATATGGTTTCGGGCGTTTAACGTAGCTGCTGCCGCGAATTGACTGCGGTCTGGAGATGCCGCTTGCTAAGGTGCGGGTATCAAGCTGCCATCTCCCCTGTGACAGGCTTCCGTGTTGCTGAATCCACAACAGAAGTAAGACCTTCGCCACCTGAGCAAGAGACCCAGGCCGTAAAAATCAACCGATCGTACTGAACTAACTGGAGAAATCATGTCATCCCAGCAGTCAATATTCCGCCAGAAGCCGCGACGCCCTGTGAGGGTTCCGTTCTCCGCCTTATTCCTCGTGTTGCTTTACCTTGCCGGCAGCGCAGTGGCGCAGAGTGTCGCCGCCCGCATGATGGGAACGGTTACAGACCCTTCCGGTGCGATTGTTACCAATGCCGTTGTTACGGCAACCAACCTGGGAACCGGGGCAGCGCAGAGTGCGCGTACTAACCGCAACGGGCAATACGTTCTGTTTCCCCTTGAGCCGGGTCAGTACGACATCACCGTCGCCAAAGATGGCTTCGCAGGTGTCTCGTTGCATGGGCTCTCCTTTGACGTGAACGACAGCGCATTGCGCGACTTTCGCCTCAAGGTAGGAAGTTCTGCGGAGGTTGTGACGGTGTCGACCTCATCCGTCCCGTTGTTAACCCAGGACATCTCCGTTCAGAATGTGGTCACTCAGGAACAGCTCAATGCCTTGCCGCTGAACGGACGCGACTTCAATCAGTTGGTGCTTCTCTCCGCAGGCGCGACCGACAACACCGTGGCAACCTCGGTCAATCTTGATTTTGGCTCTTACGCCTTGAACGGCAATCGAGCATTTTCCAACGAATACATCATTGATGGCGTTCCGAATAACAACCCGTTCCAGGGAAAATCTGCGCTGCCCCTGGCGGTAGATGCTATTGGTGAGTTCAAGGTAGTTTCGGGTGTTCCAACGGCTGAGTACGGCCACGCGGCGACCGCCATCTCTTCCATCACAAAGAGCGGAACGAATGGCTTCCACGGCGCGCTGTACGAGTACTATCGCGGAAATCAGTTACTGGCGAATAATCCCTTCGATACAGTTGCCGGCAATGAGACCTTCCTGCGGAATCAATTTGGCGGCGCTATTGGCGGGCCAGTGCGGTTGCCGCACTATGACGGCCGCAATAAGACCTTCTTCTTTTTCAACTACGAAGGCAGCCGTCAGACCGACACCGCGACCCGCGTCGATACAGTTCCAACCGCAGACTTCTGGAACGGCGACTTCTCCTCGCTTCTGAGCAGCAGAAAGATCCAGTTGCGCGATCCATTTATCTCCAGCAGGCCGGCCATTCCTGGCAATCGGCTCGATCTCTATAAGGGCGGCTCGCTTATGACCAAGACTGCCCAGGCATTACGTACGTTCTTTCCCAGCCCCAATCTCCCGGGTCTTGCTAACAATCTCGTCCAGTTCCCCACAGAGTCGGCGAATATGGACCAGTACACCGCACGCATCGATCAGATGCTGCCTCATAGCCAGTCGTTAATGGTGCGTTTCAGCTACGTCAACACCGGTGGCTTTACCCCGAACCTGTTAGGAACACCGGGTGTGGGTTTGAGTGAACCGGTAGACAGCCGCAACGGTCAGGTCACCTGGACTGCTCCTGTTCGGCGCAACATGATCAATGAGCTGCGCCTGGGCGGAATGAACTACTCCGACATCGTGACCTATGTTCCGGGCACGCTGCCGACAGTCAGTTCGCTTGGCATGCAGGGTTTTGAGCAGGGGAATCTGTCGATACCGCCTCTGCCACGCATCACCTTCTCCGGTAACGATGCGTTTACGACCATCAAGTATGGCCCGACAAATGGCTATGGTGAAGCAGCCCTGTCGATGACCTCCAATATCTTTACGATTGCAGACTCGCTGTTGGTCACAAAGGGGCGGCATACCTTCAAGGCAGGGTTTGAAGGCCGTCGCGACTACTTCAACGTATTGCAGCAAACCAATGCTCGTGGTGCGCTGACCTTCAGCGGCTTTGCCAGCTCGGCAAATTCATCCGGTTATTCACTTGCCGACTTTCTCATCGGTTTGCCTTCGTCGTCTCAGCAAGTGCCCATCAAGCCGAAGGCGCTGCTCACGGAAAACGAGTACGCTGCTTACGGCCAGGATAGTTGGCGCCTGACCTCCCGCTTTGTTCTGGAAGCTGGTGTGCGCTATGAGTATTCGCCTAGCCCGAGCGAGGTGAAGAACAGGCTTGCCATGTTCGATGGAGATCTTCCTGGCGGAGGCTTTGTCGTCGCCTGCGATAACGGAAAGCTTCCCAGCGACTCCTTCCTGCCTTCGGTTGTTGCCAAGCTGACTGATGCAAATGGCAACTTCGTGTTTCCGATGGTCTGCGGCAGTTCTGTAGGCTTCAATGCGAAGAATCTCGTGACGACCGGAGGAAAGAACTGGGCGCCGCGGGTCGGCTTTGCATGGGACCCGAGTGGCAAAGGTCTTTACTCCATTCATGGCGGCTATGGCATCGTGTATACCCGTTACCCGGTGCAGTACTTCCTGCAGACGATGCTGGTGAACCCGCCGTTCGCCGGACTCTTTCCTTACTCGCAGAAGATCACCAGCGGAAAGGCTGCTCTGACCTTGGACGCCCCATACGGTGGCGCAGGCGGTAAGCCCAGTGTTAGCCCGGTTGGCATCAATAAAAATTTTCAGTTGCCCAATAACCAGCAATGGAATCTGACCGTACAGCGGAAGCTGGGCGCCGACAATGTTGTAACGGCATCCTATGTCGGCAACAAAGGCAGCCATCTCTTCCGCTCCTACAATGTCAACCAGGCAGAGGTGAATTCGAATGGCGTCATCACGCAGCCGTACTCCACAAACTTCGGAACATCGTCGATTCCCGTTCGCTACAGTGACGGTAACTCCATCTATCACGCGATGATCCTTGAATTCCGCAGACGCGCCACGCGAGACCTGAATCTGCAGGCCAACTGGACGTTAGCCAAGGCAATTGACGACGTGGGAACGAATGTTCAGACAGCAGCGTTGGACATCCTCAGCCCCGGTCGTGACCGGGCGAACAGCGACTATGCCCGTCGCCACTCGATCAATGTCAATGCCATCTATAAACTGCCCATCGGCAGAGGCCGCGCAATCGGTAGTTCTATGCCGGCGTGGGCTGATGCGGTGACAGGGGGATGGATTGTCAGCGGAATCTGGCACTGGACGACAGGACGATACCTCACGGCAACAATGACGTCGCAAGGCGGTCTCTCCTCAAGCCGGCCGGACGTTGTGCCCGGCGTGAATCCGAATCTTCCGTTCGGCCAGAGAAGCCGAAACCAATGGTTCAACCCGGCAGCCTTTGCCCAGCCACCGCTTCTTGATCCGGCTACCGGCCTTCCGCGTTTCGGCAATGCCGGCCGCAATACCATTATCGGACCGGGTACAAACGTGGCTGATATGAGTTTGCGCAAGACGTTTGCACTCGGAGGCGAAACATGCCGGCTCTCAACGGAGATGTCGCTGTTCAATGCCTTCAATCATCCGAATTGGGGAGATCCTGACACCAACATCTCAAACACGAATACCGTCGGCATTGTGAGCGGAATCAGTAAGCAGATGCGCATTGCCCAGTTCACGGTGCGCCTGGACTTCTAAGGACTGGCGTCGATAACGAACGGACCTCAATGAGAAGGATTGATTCAAATGCAGTCAATACGGAGTACCCGAAGAAGGTTTTTGCAGTATCTTTCGATGGCGACCGCCACGCTGCCTGTACCAGGATGGGCAAAGCGTGTCGCTGCAGTGCCGGACAACGCGTTCAGCTTTGTCTTTCTGGGCGACCTGCACTTTGACAAACTGATGCACCATGACATGGGGTATTTGAAAGACAAGTACCCCAATGACATCCATCAGATCGAAAACTACTCCCGGATCACGAGGGAGAATCTGGCGAGTCTGATGCAGGTCTCCAGGGAATGCGCCAAAGAAACGGATGCGTCTTTTCTTCTACAGATCGGAGACTTTGTCGAGGGCCTCTGCGGCTCGAAAGAGTTGGCGTCGACCCAGGTGAACGAGTTTATCGATCTGGTGGATCGCCAGCAGTTTGGTCTGCCGTTCCTGGCGATCAAGGGAAACCATGACATCACCGGCACGGGAGCCAAGGAGGTCTACCAGGAGATCGTTCTCCCGTGGCAGAGCCGCCAGCTCAATCGTCCCGCGACCACTGCCAACAATATGTACGTGCATAAGAATGCCCGGTTCATCCTCTTCGATTGCTTCAGTGAAAAGGAGAGCCTGGTGTGGCTGCGAGAGGCGATCAAAGAACATAAGAAGTCAGAGGTTCTCTTCTTCTGCACTCATGTTCCCGTTGTGCCTTATGATGCCCGTTCCAATTGGCATGTGTATGTTCATCCCAACCAGGCTACAGAGAGGGAGGAGTTGCTGAATCTCCTGGGAGAACACAAAGCAGTGGTTCTGAGCGGCCACCTGCATAAGACCTCAATCGTTACGCGTAACACTCCCTCGGGGAACTTTGTCCAGATCGGTCTAGGCAGTGTGGTTCCTTCCCTTGATGCGCCGGTCAAAAGCCATCTAAAAGGCCTTGATGCGTATTCGGAAAGACTCGTAGAACTCGAGCCGGACTTTACGCCATCTACGCTCGAACTGAGAAAGCAGATCCTGAAAGAGGAGAAGCCATTTATTCGGCACTACGAGTACGCTGATTTTTGCGGCTACTCATCGGTGCATGTCGGTCGAGAGAACAATGTCTCCATGACAATCTATGCGAATGCATCCAAAACACCGTGGAGCCAGGTAAATATTACCGAGCTGTTTCGAGCGTAAGGTCGTTCTTCCGGCAATCGATTGCAACCTGGCCCGCAGACGAAGCGGGCCAACCTATTTCTGCTGTCCACGGCAGATGAGGGTCGCGGTGTAAGCAGCGCCGAAGCCGTTATCGATGTTGACGACGGTCGTGTTCGGAGAGCAGGAGTTCAACATGGAGAGAAGAGCCGTGATGCCATGAAAGGCAACACCATAACCAACGCTGGTGGGAACGGCGATAACCGGCACGCCCACCATGCCGCCCAGAACGCTGGGCAAGGCGCCTTCCATTCCGGCGCAGGCAATGACTACATCTGCTGTCTGCAACAGAGGACGCTGCGCGAGCAGGCGGTGGATGCCGGCGACACCGACGTCAGTGATGCGTAGAACGTTGCCGCCGAAGAGATCCGCGGTGATGGCAGCCTCTTCCGCAACCGGAAGATCGCTGGTACCGGCGCAGACAACAGCGATGGTGCCGTCATGCCGTGGCTGCTGAGCCTGCCGCAGGGTGATGCACTGGGCGGGAGCGTGATATTCGGCCGCCGGAACCAGCGTCTGCACTGCGGCGAAATGTGTCGCGTCTGCCTTGGTCGCGAGTACATTCACGCCCGAGGCGGCGATGCGCTGAAAGATTGCAGCCGTCTGTTCCGGAGTCTTGCCGGCAGCATAGATCACTTCGGGAAGGCCCGAGCGCAGGGTGCGATGGTGATCGATCTTGGCAAAGCCGGTGTCTTCGAAGGGAAGATGCGCCAGCGTGTCAGCGGCCTGTTCGGAGGAGATGGCGCCGGTGCGGAGCTGTTCGAGAAGTTGAAGCAGAGATTCGCGGTGCATGTGTATTTCCAGGGTGCCTTAACATTTGCGGCGCATAGGGCACCTGCATCGTAAACAAAGACGTTATCGATTGCCGGTCAGGTTCGCCGTAAGAGTCTCAATGGGAAGAATGGCATTCATGCTGCCGCTGCGATAGCCCTGTGTATCGAGCGTCACGTACTGGAAGCCGGCGGTGCGGACGGCGGTGGTGATGCTGTCGAGTGCTTCCATCGACAAAGCGCGGGGAAGTTCTTCACGCGCGATCTCGATGCGGGCGAGTGTGCCGTGATGCCGTACACGAACCTGCAAAAAGCCAAGGGCATTGAGCGCATCTTCTGCGGCTTCTACCTGGGCCAGAGCCTGCGGCGTGACCTCACGGCCATACTCCAGCCGCGACGAGAGGCAGGCTGACGCAGGCTTATTCCATACAGAGAGATTTGCGTTGCGAGCCAACGTGCGAATCTCCTGCTTGCCGAGTTGCGCGGTCGCCAGCGGAGCCGTTGCCCTGTGCATTGCGGCAGCGCGCTGGCCCGGGCGGAAGTCACCGTTGTCATCGAGGTTGCGGCCATAGGCGATGGTGGCGATGCCAAGCTCCCGGCTAAGCTCTTCCATGGCATGGAAGAGCTCGTCCTTGCAATGGAAGCAGCGCTGGCTGTCGTTGCGGACGTAGTCCGGCTTCTCCATCTCGCGGGTGTTGATTACACGCAGAGGAATGCTGTGCTGCTCTGCAAAGTCGATCGCCGCTGAGAGATGCTTGCGCGGCAGGCTGGGTGAGTCCGCGATGACGGCCTGCATGCGGTCGCCGAGAACCTGGTAGGCCTCCCATGCCAGATAGGCGGAGTCGACGCCCCCGGAGTAGGCCACGAGGAGATGTTCGCTCGTGGCCAGCTCCCGGCGCAGGGTTTCGCGTTTTGCTGCGAGTGTGTCCATATACAGTGACTGCGTTACAGGTTCTTGCCGTAGTCCAGCCGGTTGGGATTATGCAGCTTCTCGGCGGTTGCCCACAGGCCCGCGGAGGGTGTGCTGATGTAGAAGACCTCTTCCCCGTCGGGCATGGTATTCCAGCCTTCCTTCATGATGGCAGGGTCATAGCGCTTCTGCATCTCGGCACAATCGGCGTAGTTGTAGCCAACCTGCTCGATCTCTTCTTTGCTGAGATGGCCGGGAGCGTAGGTGATGGTGAAGCGGTCTTCGCTGGAGCCATGGATCAGGTGAGCCACGCCGTGCGGAATCTCCTGCATATCGGCTTCGGTCTTGTAAAGCGAGAGCGTGCGCGGTGTTCCCTTATAACCATACTTGCGGATCAGGGCGTCGACCTCGGGCTGCTCGCCAAAGCGCTCAACGCCAGGAGCGATGATCAGCAGCTCACCACCGTCCGCGATCGCCATGCGGGTGCGGTAAACAGCCTTGTTGGCGACCCAGGTCGCGCGGAACTCATCAGCCTGCATGACGGCGACGACCTTCTTGATCGGCTTGTCGAAAACGGTGATGTTCTGCTCGCGGCTCTTGCGGGCGGCCTGCAGATAAGTGTCGAGATCGTCGCCGACGAAGATACCGCTGGTGACCAGCTTGTTGTTCGCATCGCGCTGCATCACGATCTGCAGATAGACATCCGGTAGATGTTTCAGCAGGTTCTCTTCCGCCCAGTTATAGGTGGCGCGCAGTGGAGTGATCAGGCAACCCAGGTTGTTCTCAATGCCGTAGACGGCGGCCGCGATGTGCGAAGCGCAGATGGTTTCCTTACCGCCAAGGCCGATGAAGTAGTTCTTGTTGTGGTTGGCGAAGCCAAGCACTTCGTGTGGCACCACGTGGCCGATGTTGATGATGAGGTCCCACTGCTGGTCCATCAGCACAGAGTTCAGGTCAACGGGAATCTCCCAGTCGGCGGCGCCCTGGGTGGTCTCCTTTACCAGCGAGGCAGGGATGGTGCCGATATGTGTGACGCCATTGCGCCAGTCATGAGGCAGAATGCGCTCGTGCGGAATATCACCGAACATCCACTTGTTCTCGGCTTCTGTATGAGGAACATGCTGGCCGAGGGTCGGAATCACCAGCACATGAGCGTCGGGAAGCGCCTTGTAGAGCAGTTCCGTGATCTTGCCGGCGCCGGAGTGCGCGCGGGTGAGATCCGGAGGAAGCAGCAGAACGCGCTTCAGGTCCTTGTTGATGCGCGTACGGGCTTCGGTGAGAAGGCGGTCAACGGCGGATTGGATCTGCGCTTCGGTGAGGGCATCACCCTCAATGGAAAACCACGGCATGGGTTGTTTCGTCTCCTGTGGGGCGGCGGTGCGCCTGCCTCAATGATTTTAAGGATGTCATAGTTGTCTGACCAATTTCAAGAATTGGTCAGACAGGTTGAGAAGATCTGGGTTTTCGGGACGATTTTTTAGGACGTGTTGCCTTTTCCGGCTGACCGGCGAGGATGTCTTCCACATGGCGAAGGTGGTTGCGCATGGCGGCGCGGGCCGCTTGCGGATCACGCGCTTTGATGGCGGCGAAGATCGCCTGATGGTCGCGCAGCGTCATCCGTTGATGATGCTGCAGTCCGGCAAGATGTGAGAGGGAGTGGAAGATGGGCGAGAAGATGCCCGCCCACAGGCTATCCACAATACTGGCGAGAACGTTGTTGCGCGCTGCTTCGGCGATGGCGACATGGAAGTGGCGGTCGGTGATCTGGGCGTTCTGTCCGGCCGCATCGAGCGCCTTCATCTCCTGAATGGTGGCCTCGATCTGTTTGAGCTGTTCGGCCGAGGCGTTGAGTGCGGCATCTGCGGCAATCTCGCCCTCGATCAAAAGACGAGCCCGCAGTAGCTCGAAGGGGCCCGGACCGGCGTCGAGCAGCAACGGAACCTGATGTGGCGCCTGGCGGATATAGGCTCCGGAGCCAACGCGGATCTCAAGCTGGCCGGCGATCTCCAGCGCTATCATTGCCTCCCGGATAGTTGGCCGGGAGACATGGAGGCGGCGGGCAAGATCTTTCTCCGACGGGAGACGCTGCCCCGGCTCAAGGCGATGTTCGCGGATGTAGGCGGAGATCTGTTCTGCTACCCGCTGATAGAGCCGCGGCATGGGATGGCTATTGGAGGACATGATTCGCCACCATGGTACGTGATGGAGGAGCGAGAACCGTTTTTCTGAAAGTTTGATCGATTTTCATGGAACCACTCAGATACTTTGCGCGTATGCTCATTCCGGAGGTACTTCCGCCGTCGGAAGGCAGTCTGTCTGTGCTGCTTCTTCGAGACCCGCGAGAAGATCTTACGTCCCCTTTCGGTTGCAGTTTTCCGGCGCTCTTGCAAGGCAGTATGCGCGTGTGATGTTGCCACGTGCAGGCTGCCATGCGTTTGCGCCCTATTTCTACTTGTCAGGAGTTCTTTGTTCGATGAAACACGTTGTGATTGCCGCTACACCCGTCCCAGGTCATTTCAACCCCATGATGGCGGTCGCCGAGCATCTGGCCGCGAATGGATATCGCATTACCGTACTGACCGGCGAGATCTACCGGAACCGTGTGGAGGCTGCCGGTCTTGGTTATGTGCCACTCACCGGAGCCGCCAACTATGACATGCGCCATCAGGATATTTACTTCCCGGAACGCAGCAGCGTCGAGCCCGGCCTGGCGCAGATTACCTATGACATGCAACGCGTCTTCGGTGACGCTATTCCCGAGCAGTACGTTGCGTTGAAGCACCTGGTCGATACTGAGGACGTCGACGTCGTCATGGCAGACCTGTTGTTCATGGGAATCTTTCCCTTGGTGATGGCGCCCCGGGCGGAGCGGCCGGCGGTCGTCTCCTGCGGCATTGTGCCGTTCATGTGTCGCAATCCGGAAGTTTCGCCGTTCACCGGGCCGGACAGCTCCCCCGAGGGTCTGCTGCGCAATGCGGAGCACAACGCGCAGATCGCCGCGGCGCTGCAGCCTGCGACCGATTATGTGAGCGACAGAATCGAAGCCTGCTGCGGCCGGCGTCTGGACACCTTCCTCTTCGATGAGCTGTATGCGCGTCCGGATCTGTTTCTGCAGTTCACCACCTCGGCCTTTGAGTTCCCGACGAAGGAACTGCCAGGGAACGTCGTCTTTGTTGGACCGATGATTCCGAAACACGATGACGTCGAAACTCCGTCATGGATCGACTCGCTTGACCCGGCAAAGCCTGTTGTCTTCGTAACTCAGGGAACGATTGCCAACTACGACTTTAACCAGTTGTTGCAGCCTGCCCTGGATGGTCTCGCCCATGAGCCGGTGCAGGTAATAGCAACGGCCGGCGGCGGTGATGCCAGCGGTGTGCGCGTGCCTGCGAATGCCCGTCTGGAGAGTTATCTTTCGTACGCTGCCATTTTGCCGAAGACCGCCGTCTTTGTGACCAACGGAGGCTACAACGGTGTGCAGATGGCCTTGCGCGCGGGCGTGCCTCTGGTAAGCGCCGGAGCATCGGAGGATAAGCCCTTTGTCTCGGCGCGGGTAGCTTGGAGCGGCTGCGGCATCGACCTGAAAACAGGGACACCGACCGCGGAGCAGATTCGCGATGCGGTACGCACCGTTCTGGCGGAGAGCAGTTATCGCCAGAAGGCGCAGGCGATGAGCTGTGCCTATGAAGGCTGCGACGCGCTGCAGAATACGCTACTGGCAATAGAGCCACTGCTGCATGGTTCTATCGTCCAAGAAGAGGAGATGGCGGGTTTTATCTATCTGTAAATACGAGATGCCCCGCATCTGCAGTCTCAGATGCGGGGCATCGTCGTTTCCGTCATGGATGCGAGACACTATCGCCGATAGAGATCTAGTTGCAAACCTCTACTGGCAGCGAGAGACGTATCTCGCGGAGCAGCTCCGCGGGGTGGATTGGTTTGTGCAGCAGCTCGAAGTCGTAGCCCCGGTTTCGAGCTGACTCCAGGAGATCCACGGTGCCGGCTTGACCAGAGAAGAGCAGCACCTTGCAGGGAGTGATCTTTTTCATCGCGATGGCGAGCTCTATGCCCGAGAGATAGGGCATCATCACATCGCTGAGAAGGAGATCCGGTGGCATGATCAGGGCCATTTCCAGTGCGCGACGTGGATCGTTGAAGTCGCAGGTGGAAAAGCCCTGCTGCTTGAGAATAGTTGCAAGAGACCTGGAGATCATTGGTTCGTCGTCAACAACGAAGATAAGCGGACGATTTTCATTCGTCATCTGCTTCACCTCGATTCTTTCGATGAGCGCTGCCTGCAAATACAAAGAAGCAGCGAAAAGAAGTTCAACGGCATAGGAGAACCGCTACGAATGGGCTTGCCAAGGATGAGAGGTAGCAGAGGAACAGTCGTAACCAGATTGTTCGAGTGCGAAATAGTTTTCACATCTCCTCAATCATGGGTCACATTCTAGCCCTTCCTGGTTGTTTCTGGTCAATGACCGTTAGGCGACGTTGCCCGTAGGCAATAGCGATTGAACCGCGCATGACGCCAATATGCGTCACCTGGACCTATCGCCGGATTGTTCTTCGACACCCAAGGCGACGATACGCCGGTCGTCGTCATTCTCTTTCCGAGGGAAGTGAAATTCTGGTGGATAAAAAAGCCGGGCGCTCTGAAGTGGGCGCCCGGCCGTTCTGCAGGGGGAACTATGCAGCTTTTTCGGCATAGGGATTGACGCGATCGGCAATGCTGGTCAGCAGATGATCGGCGTGTCCCTCTTCCTTGATGGTTTGGTCGAGGAGTTGTGCCGGAGTGCTTTCGCCCAGAATCTGGGCGAAGTGACGAACAGCGCCGTAGGTGGCAATTTCATAATGTTCGACGCGCTGGGCTGCTGCAATGATGGCGGCATCGCGGACGGATTCGTCCGAGGCGTCTTTGATCATGTCCTCCGCTTCTTCCACTAAGGCCGCCAGAGCCTTGCATTTGACTGTCTCCACTTCGCCGGTTGTCTGCTGCAGAATCTCCTCCAGACGGGTGACCTGAACCTCCGTTTCCTGCAGGTGAGATTGAAGGGCTTGTTTGAGCTGAAGATCACTGGCTTTCTCAATCATCTTGGGAACCGCTTCTGTGATCTGCCGCTCGGCGGAAAGCAACATCTGAAGTTGATTGATATAGAGTTCGCGAAGATTGGCGAGGTTTGCCGAAAAGAATTTCATGGAGATCCTCCTTGGTTTCAGTGAAGGTGACTAAGCCGCATTTTGTTTGCTGAGCGAGGGTTCGAGCTTGACCTTGATCCACCCCGGCTCATGGCGGACAAAGGAACGATAAGCGTCGATAGCAGACTGGATTGGTGCTTTCTGGGTGAGGAACTGCTCTGGGCGAATCACCCCGCTGCGAACAAGTTCAATCATGTCCGGCATGTAACGCCGATGGTTGCAGTTTCCTGCACGGAGAGTCAGATTTTTCTCCAGGATTTGTTCAATAGGGAAGCCCTGGACTGCGGATGAATAGACGCCGATAACGGAAACGGTTCCCGCCTTTGCAACCGATTCGATGGCCCATTTGAGAGCCTGAGAGGGCGCTCCGCCAGGTTGAAAGGCTTCGTCCTGCGGAAGTCCCTGTGGCGTAGTCGCCTGAAGTTCGCTTTGCAGCTCCCGCACGTTGTTTTTCCGGGATGCCGGCCCTCGCGTCGCCGGAGCTGCGTCCACTCCGACCGCATCGATCGTTCTGTCTGGACCGGAGCCGTCTGTCAGGTCCTTGAGCACAGCGATGGGATCCTCCCGATCGAAGTTAATGATCTCGGCGCCGCGTTCGCGTGCCATCTCCAGGCGCGAGGGTACATTATCAATGGCGAAGACCCGGCCGGCCCCGAGATGCTGGGCATAGGTGATAGCGAAGAGACCGACGGGGCCACAGCCGAAGATGGCGACCGTGTCGGATGGGGTAATCTCGGCCATGACGGCCGCCATGTAGGACGTCGGAAGAATATCCGACATCAGTACGGCCTGATCGTCGGTGATCTCTTCGGGAAGCCTCACAAGAGTCGCGCCGGCATACGGTATGCGCGCAAACTCGGCCTGCAATCCATCCAATCCACCGGCTGCCTCAGGTCCTCCGAAGAAGACTGTTCCGGCGGAAGGTCCGTTGGGATTTGCGACGTTGCACTGTGAGTGATATCCGGCGCGGCAATAGACACAACTGCCGCAGCCAACGGTGGAAGGAACAACGACTCGATCTCCCTTACGAAGATTACGGACGGATTTGCCGACCTCTTCGACAATTCCAACAGCTTCGTGGCCCAGAATGCGGCCCTCTTTCATGCCAGGAAAGGTGCCCCGCACAAAATGGAGATCGGTTCCGCAGATGGCGCTGGAGGTAACCCGGACGATTGCATCCGTGGGCTTCTGGATTTTTGGTTCAGGTACATCTTCAAGAGCGACGTTGCCGACGCCGTGGTAGATAACGGCTTTCATAGGCTGCTCCAATCGTGTCCGTTATAGTGATTTATCAATCCAGTCGGGACAGCAGACGGTATTGATTTAGGGAGAGTTGCCTCGCGATCTTTCTTTTTGGCGAAATGCATCCCATCGTGCCAACTCCGTGAATAGTTTTCTGCGTCCATGTGAGATCGAAGGCCATATCGATGGAGGCAAACAATGACGAAGGAAAAGGAAAATGATCCGCGCAATCTTGGTCCGAAACCGCCTTTTCCAGAACAACAGCAGGGCCCGCCCGGGTCGGTGCGGAAGCTCGATCCTCCTGCGGATCACGGCGAAAGCTCCTACAAAGGGACTGGAAAACTGCTGGAGAAGGTCGCGATTATTACCGGCGCGGACAGCGGTATTGGGCGCGCGACCGCCATCGCATTCGCGCATGAGGGAGCATCCATCGTGATGTCCTATCTGCCGGAAGAAGAGGCGGACGCGAAAGAGACCGCGGCGATGATTGAGGCTGCCGGTCGAACCGCCATTCGAATGCCAGGCGATATCGGGTCACCGGAGTATGCTGCATCGCTGGTTGAGACAGCATTCGAGAAGCTGGGGCGTTTAGACATCGTCATCAACAACGCGGCTTACCAGATGACGCATGAGTCGATAGAGGAAATAACGCCGGAAGAGTTTGAGCATACCTTCCGAACCAACGTCTTTGGCCTGTTCTATTTGACCCGTGCAGCCTTGCCAAAGCTAAAGCCGGGGTCATCCATCGTGAACACGACGTCGATTCAGGCATTTGAACCCAGCGAGGGACTGCTTGCTTATGCCGCAACCAAAGCTGCAATCGCGAATATCACCAAAGGGCTGGCCAAGCTGGCGGCAAAAAATGGTGTGCGGGTGAATGCGGTCGCTCCCGGACCGGTATGGACTCCATTGATTCCGTCGACGATGAGTCCGGAGAAGGTGAAGAACTTCGGCGGCAATACCTTATTCGAACGCCCGGCGCAGCCGGTAGAGCTGGCTCGTCTATTCGTTTTCCTGGTATCAGAGGACGCAAGCTATATGTCTGGTGAGGTTTACGGAGCGACTGGAGGACGTACGCCTCTGTAAGGAGAGGACGATAGAGCATTTCCCTGGAGGTGTAGTTCGAGCGAAGCTCGATCTTTTTGTCATTTCGTAGCGATCGGGGTCCCCAGTCAGCTTTGCTGCCTGGGGTAAAGCTGAGCGGAGAAATCTGCTTCTCTACCAATACCGACTGGGATATGGAAGAGATGCCCCACCCATCGCGATTCACCCCAGCGAACCAAGTTCGCCGGGCACCCCGATACGATGGATGGAGCGCCCAGTGTATGGGGTGATTCGTGAAGGACCTGCTTTTCGGCGCTTCAGCAACAACTCTTAATGATTTATGTCGTGAACTTCAGGCGACTGGACACTAAGGATGAACTGCGAGCGTAACGCTCTCCGGAGTAATACTGTTCGCGCCGGTCAGAGTCTTACCCTTGGCCCATTCAGGAGATTTCATGGCGAGCTGGTACTTCACCGGAGTGCCGCTGAGAGTGGCGGTCGCGATCTTCGTCTTCTTCCCGATGATGAGGTCGACGGTCGAGATCTCCGTCTGGCCAAAGGCAGGGGTGAACTGTAGCGTCAAACCGTGATCTTCGGCACGAATTGGAGCGTAACGGATCTTCTCAATGGCCCAGTTGGTTCCGTCATAGGTAGCCTCCATGGTCTGTTTCACCATCGGATTGTTCTCGACCGAGATGGTGTAGTGCGGAGCTGCAGCCTTTTCAATCTTGAGGGTGATGGAGCGGCCGCTCTCCTGTGTGAGTTGCCAGGCAGCGCCCTGTTTCAGTTCGCTGGGAGCTGAGGCGATATTGAAGCTCTCGTTGCCGGCCGCGAGCACGGCCGTCGTGGCCGAATGCGTCAAAGCTCCATGCCAGGCTACGAAGTAGGGAGGCCTGGAGATCTCCTTCCACATCTCAGCGACGGAGGTTTTGTCACCAACGACAATGGCGGAACCTTCACCGGCGACAGCGGATTCTTCCCGATAAGGAAAGACAGGTAACTTGGCTTCGGCGACAGCGGTGAGACCGCCACCCTGCTGCAGGACATCTGAGCCCTGAATGAAGCGCCACTCGACCGGTGTACCGTCATTGAGGCGAAGACGAAGATCGAAGGTTGCACCGTTCACCTCGCTGTCAGGCTTTGTGAACTCAATCTGTGTGAGATACGCCTCACCATCCTGCGCTTTGGCGATCGCTACAAGCTGGGGCTGATTGGCGAAGTGGATGCGCTTGCCGCTCGTACGGCTGGTCACGATGAAGTCATAGAGCGGCTTACCGTTGTTCTCGTCGTAGTCAAGCTCAACCATGGTGTAGGGAACCTCCGGACCAGTCCACTGCACGAACTGTTCGGGCCAGTAACGATAGCTGATCATCAGGCCAGAGATCGGAGGAGCGATAGCTGCCTGCTGTGCATGCACGACGGTCATGGCGGGGATTGCGGCGACAATGGCGGAGATGATCAGAGATGCGATGCGATTCATGAGAGGTCTCCTTGCAAAGATTGTTAGAAGTTGTAGCGGAAGCCGAGTTCAATGCGACGTCCGGCATCTGAAGCGTAGGGCTTGAGGAAGAGCGGCGAGCCAAGAACACTTCCGACTGCGGTTACGTTCGTGTGGTTCAGCAGGTTGGCCGCACGCGCATTGAAGGTGATGGTGCGAGCGGAGTCTTTCTTCGAGAGCGCAAAGCTGCGGCTGAGGTTGGTATCGAGCTGTACCGACCATGGGAGAGTAGCGGCGTTGCGCGGGAAGACTCCGGTTCCACCCGCAGCGGTCAGCAGGCCGAAGGGCGTCTGGTATGCATTCGCAGTCGAGGTGGCGTACTGCGGGCGCTCATTGAAGATGCCATCACCGTTGGCGTCGAGGCCGGTGGTGAGATTGAGCGGCGCACCCGAGGTCGCGTTGAAGACATTGCTGACCGTGAACTTCTTCGGCAGATTGACCTGGCTGATGCTGATGATGCGGTGTGTATTTGTCCATGTAGGACGTGCCAGCTCGCCGGCTTTGCTGAGGTTTGATTGCTGGAAGGTGTTCGGGCCATCAGCGTCGCCGCGTAGATCCATACGCACATAGCCGAGGAAGATCTGGAAACGGCGCAGGCTATGCTGATCCACACCAACGAACATGACATTGCCGTGCAAATGACCGGTCTGCTGATACTCAAGGATGTTGGTGTTGGCCAGTGAGGGACGAGGTCCGGTGGGCTGGTTGTTGAGCGGAGCATTTACATTCCGCGAGCGCATGGTGTCCCAGGCACGCACAATGTAGAGGTTGCTCTGAACATGCCAATGGCCGGGTAACTCGTACTCTGCGCCGAGGTGCGTCTGCAGGGAAGGTGTCTGCATCACGCTGCCTGCAAAGTTACGAAGCGTGTGGATCGGCGTAGCTCCCGTGAAGGGCGCGCCGTAGTTGGCAAAGTAGATGATGCTTTGCTGCTGGGTGATACCGTTCAGCCGGAGTGTGACTCCTGTCGTGTTGGTATCGATGGGGGAGAAGAAGAGACCGGCACGTGCGCGCAAGATGAGCCTCTGCTTCTTGTCTGCCGACCAGGAAATGCCGGCGCGAGGTCCGAGGTTGGAGAAGGTAGAAGGCGAGGTCTGCAGTGCATAGCGCATGCCAAGAGCGATCTGGACGCGAGATGTCAGCTTCCACTGGTCCTGCGCGAAGAGCACAAGGCGAAGCTGGTTGAAGTCGACAGTAGGCGAGCCCTGGTTAACGGTGTAGGTGGTTGCAGTGCCGCCGGCGAGCCCGAGCATCGCGCGGCGGTACTGCTCCAGGCCACCAATCGTGCTTCCTGCTACAGTAGCGCCGCTGAAGACGTAACTCCCGTTGAAGGTGTCGGGCTGATTGAGATGCTCGATGTTGTCGATCATCTGCAGGCCGAGCTTGAGCGCGTGCTTCTTGCTGCTGAACAGGACGTCGTCATCGATCTCGGTGACCTTCTCGTGGCTGGCGAAGTACCCACCGGTGTATCCGCCTGCGGTGAAGGCCCCCGAAACCTGCAGGGCAGCAGCGGTGGAGTGTGGCGTGTCATCGCGGTTACGCCACATGAAGCTCGCACGCGCCTCGTGCACGATGCGGGGAGAGATGGTCGTGACATTGGTGACCCGGATAATATGTTCGGCCTGTTGACTGTCGTAGCCGGCCTCCGGAAGCACGGTCCCACCGACGGCAAGATTCCGCAGCGAATTCACGTTGGCGGTATAGCTGAGCGTGAAATTGTTCTTCGGCGAAAGCATCATACCGACGCGAGCACTTGCAATCCACAATCGCTGTGGCGTTGGGACGTTCTGATTGATGATCTGCTGGTTGCCCAGGGTATCGAGGCTCACGGCATTGACGACGGCGAAGTCGTCGATGTCGCGCTTTTCCAGAGAGAGCGTGAAGTCGCGCTTCTTAGAGAGCAGAGGGCCGGAGAGATCGAAGCCGTAGCGGCGTTTGCCGATGGCGGCGCGACTGGTAGCGAATGGATCGCGTGCGTTGAACAGCGTATCGGAGTCCGTGAGAAAGAGCGAGCCGTGGTACTTGTCCTGCCCAGGCCGGGTGATGATCTCGATGCGTCCGCCTTCATAAGGAGGACGCTCGTATTCCGCGGAAAAGAGGTCGGGATTTACACGCACGAAAGCGATAGACGACTTGGGAGGCATACGGCTGCCGTTCTGGAAGCCGTCTACCGTGATGGTCGCTGCTCCAGGAGCACCGCCGGAGACAGCGGCGAGCGCCTGCAGCTGACGCTGCAGGTCGTCGGGATCGTCAGCCATCTGTGCGAGGTCCTGGCGATTGAGGGTGCGCGATCCGGCAGCTTCGTTTGCGCTGGTATCGAGGCCGGAGCCATCGATCTGCGCATCGACCGCCGTCGTTACGGTCTCGGGCTTCAGCGTGATATTCAGCGTTGCGGCGCCCGGCAGAATGATCGTCTGTGGTGCGAAACTGACGGCCTCGACCAGCAGCGTATGCTTCCCGCTGATGCAGCCTAAAGAGAAGTGCCCCTGAGCGTCGGAGACGATCGCTGGATTGGCATCTACTGTCAACGTGGCATCCGGAATCACCGCGCCGGTAGTATCACGTACTGTACCCGTGACGGGTGAGCATTGCTGCGCGGCGAGGGTACCAGCGAACAGAAGGCAGAAAGCTGAAAGCTTGAAGTGCATCGCGGTTTCTCCTTGACGAACTCAAGCATCGCGGAGCGCGGAAGGGGAAAACAGTGTGAGTTGTCAGGCGGAAAACATGACATTTGTCAGCATGACAAATGTCATACGCGAAGAATGACATCCGGCACTGTTGCCGGCGGAGTATCAACGCGATGCTTGAGGAGTTTGAAGACGATCTCTGGGAGGTGCAGCGATGGTTGCAGTCGAAGAGAAGAGTGCGGTGTCTGCCCCGGCGGTGGAGGTGGCTTACTTGCGAGGAGCGACCAAGAGCTACGGCGCGCATCGCGCCCTGGATGAGGTATCGCTTTCCTTGTCGGCCGGGGAGGTGGTTGCTCTGCTGGGGCCGAACGGCGCGGGAAAGACAACCGCAATCAAATTGCTGTTGGGGCTGCTTGGTCCGGATGCCGGTGAGGCTCGAGTCTTCGGCGGAAATCCCCGTGACCCGGCGACACGGACCCGCATCGGCGCAATGCTGCAGGTAGCTCGCGTTCCGGAGACGCTGAAGGTGAAGGAGTACCTCGACCTCTTCCGCAGCTACTATCCCGCTCCGCTGTCCGTTGAGCATGTCGTGCGCGTTGCCGGTCTCGCCGGCATTGAAGATCGCCTGTTCAGCCAGCTAAGTGGAGGCCAGAAGCAGCGTCTGCTGTTTGCCTTGGCGATCTGTGGGGATCCTGACCTGGTTTTTCTCGATGAGCCCACGCTGGGCATGGATATTGAATCACGCCATGGACTGTGGCAGCAGGTGCGCGATCTGGCTGCCCGCGGAAAGACGGTGCTGCTGACAACACACTATCTGGAAGAGGCCGACAGCCTGGCGAGCCGCATTGTGGTGATCAACAAGGGAGCGGTGATTGCCGAGGGGACACCGGCGCAGATCAAGTCGAGGGTCTCGGGACGGACGATCAAGTGCGTCACTTCGCTGGATGAAGACCTATTGCGGCGCCTGCCCGGCGTTACCTCAGTGGAGGTGAAACACGGAACCACGATCGTGCGTTCCGCGGAGGTCGAAGATGCTGTGCGCCAGATGCTGGCGCTCGATACGGGACTCCACAGCCTTGAGATCAGCAGCCCTGCACTGGAAGATGCCTTCCTCGCATTGACCAAAGGAGAGTAGCAATGACGACGATGACCGTAGCACCCCGTTTTCCGTTGTACCGCAAAGAGGCAAAGTACGAGTTTCTGCGCCTGCTGCGGGCTCGCACCTTTACCCTGGCGACCATCGGCTTTCCGGTGATGTTCTATCTGCTCTTCGGTGTGGTCAA
Source organism: Terriglobus albidus (assembly GCF_025685425.1). Taxonomy (GTDB): domain Bacteria; phylum Acidobacteriota; class Terriglobia; order Terriglobales; family Acidobacteriaceae; genus Terriglobus; species Terriglobus albidus. The sequence continues at coordinate 52,553 of NZ_JAGTAS010000054.1, read as the reverse complement.
CAGCAGGGGACACGAAATTTTGTCAGCGAGCAAGTACCTGATGGCGACATATTCGATCTTCGGTCTGGTCGGTTGTTCGCTCTTTGGCATCAGTGTGACGCTGTCGAATGAGCGCAATCTGGGGTGGCTGGAGGTGAAACAGGCCAGCCCTATGCCGGCTCCGGCCTACCTGGTGGCAAAGCTGCTGACCGCCTTTGCCTTCGCGACCATTATCTTCGGGCTGCTGCTGACCCTTGGTCTGACGATGGGCCATGTGGTGATTACAGGCGCGGAGATCCGCAACCTGGCGCTGACGATTCTTGGCGGGGTGCTGCCGTTTGCCTCCATGGGATTGATGCTGGCGATGGTGGTGCCTCCGCAGGCTGCGCCGGGCATTCTGAACCTGATCTATCTGCCAATGAGTTTCTGCTCCGGCTTGTGGATGCCGATATCCGTGCTGCCGCACTGGCTGCAGACGGTTGCGCCGGTCTGGCCGACGTATCATCTGGCGCAGATTGCACTGGGCGGCATCGGGTTTGGCACCCAGGGTTCGGTGACCGGCCACATAGCTGCGCTCGCAGGATTTACCGTATTGATGCTGGGGCTCGCAATAGTGCTCTTCCGGCGGAATGGCGCAAAGAGTTAAGGTGATGTCAGGAGAGGCTGCGGTGGTCGACTGCAACGAGAAGAACGACAGTGAAAGACTGGAGCAGGCGCTTCGGGAAAAGAAATGGAAGGAGCGTAAAGCGAGGCGTTTCTTCCGTTATATCTCGCTGACCTACACCCTGTTTTTCCTGATCGATCCAATTCTCAGCCACAAACGCGCCTCCTGGCTTGCGTTGGCCATTGCATACCCCATCTTCCTGGCCTCGTTTATCGTCGCAGCCGAGACCAGGGGCCGCACGCGGTGGATCGCGTATACCGTGCTGTTTGCGGTGGGCTATGTGTACATGCCGTTCAACGCCAGTGCCTCTGGATTATTCGTCTATCCGGTGGCGATGCTGCCGTTCATGCTGAAGAGGCCGCGGAAAGTATTGGTCGTGATGGGCGCACAGGTCTCCGGCATGTTCCTGGAGATGGCGGTCTTCGGTCTGAGCCGCTGGGCGGTTTGCGTCGGAGTCTTCTTCGTCGTGGTCATCACGCTAACGAATCTGTACTACGCGGAGCAGGAGTGGGCCAACGCAAGGCTGAAGCTTGCCAATGAAGAGATCGAACATCTCGCGACAGTTGCCGAGCGGGAGCGTATCGCCCGCGATCTGCACGATCTTCTGGGGCACACCTTGACGGTGATTGCCTTGAAAAGCGAGTTGGCCGGCAAACTGATTACCAGCGATCCCAATGCAGCGGCATCCGAGATTGCCGAGATTCAACAGACCTCGCGTAAGGCACTGGCCGAAGTACGCGAGGCAGTACTTGGCTATCGCTCGCAAGGGCTGAATGCCGAAATCGACCGCGCACGTAAGGCCCTGGCGACGGCCGGCGTCAAGCTGGTCTGCGATGGTCTGCCGAACGAACTGCCCATCGCCGAAGAGACGGTACTATGCCTGGCGGTGCGGGAGAGTGTGACCAACATCATGCGTCACTCTGAGGCTACTGAGGTCTGGATGCAGTTCCGCTTTCGTGATGGAAGGCTGCACGTGACGGTCGCCGATAATGGCAAAGGCGGAATCAAGGAAGAGGGATCAGGGTTGCGCGGTATGCGGGAGCGTGTGGAAGCACTGGGTGGGCGGTTGTCGATCCAGTCTGAGGTTGGCACTCAACTGACGATCGATCTGCCGCAGGGTGCGGCTACGGCATGATGAAGATTGAGGTACTGCTGGTCGAAGACCAGGGCATGGTTCTGGGAGCTCTGGCGGCTTTGCTGAACACGGAGCCGGACATCACGGTGTCGGGCACGGCCGGTAATGGCCGTGTTGCTTTGGATCTTATGGCGAAGAAGCCGCCACAGGTGCTGGTCACTGATATTGAAATGCCGCAGATGACCGGTCTCGAGTTGGCGGCGGAGGTGAAAGAGCGCTTCCCGAAGACGCGTGTGGTGATTCTGACTACCTTCGCTCGTCCCGGCTATCTGCGCCGCGCTCTCGATGCCGGAGCACAGGGTTACCTATTAAAGGACCGCCCCGCAGCCGAGCTGGCCGAAGCGATTCGCCGGGTACATCGCGGTCTACGGGTCGTGGATCCAGATCTGGCCGCTGAGGCATGGACGGCGGACCCCGATCCTCTGACGGACCGCGAGCGGCAGATTCTGCAGCGCGCCGGGGACGGAATGTCTACTGCCGATGTGGCGCGGGAGTTGGGGTTGAGTGAAGGCACAGTGCGGAACTACCTATCGGAATCGATCGCGAAATTGGGTGTCTCCAACCGCATCGAGGCAGCCCGCCTCGCGCGCTCTAAAGGCTGGCTGTAGATAGCCACTTTTGCCTTCCTACACACTTCAGGTTTTAGCAGGCAGCCTCGGCTGCCTTTTTTCTTTGTCATTTCGTAGCTCCCGAAGGGAGCGGAGAAATCTGCTTCTCGTCCATCTATTTTCCTTTGCGCAAACGTTTTCATCCTTGATCCTCTATGCATCTTTATGCATATCCAAGTAAAATCTTCGACATGAATCGCAGAGAGATGCTGAAGGCCGGCGGCGCCGCCATGGTTGCCGGGATATCGACAAACGGTATAGCTGCACCGGTACAACCGGCAACGAAGGTCGAGCGCTGGGATGTCTTTGAAGTCACTTTGAATGGTCCGAAGGAAGGCAATCCCTTCCTGGACGTCTGGGTGAGAGCCATCTTCCGCAAGGGCGGCCGCGAGATGACCATTGAGGGCTTCTACGATGGTGACGGTGTTTATAAGGTGCGCTTCATGCCCGACTCTGTCGGAGTCTGGAGCTACAGCACGGATAGCAATGCTCCCGGACTGAAAGACAAGACAGGCTCCCTGGAGGTGAGGCCTGCGGCCGGGAACAATCACGGTCCGGTAAGCGTCCGTGACACCTTTCACTTCGGCTATGCCGACGGCACACCGTACTATCCGTTCGGAACGACCTGTTATGCCTGGGTGCACCAGACCGAAGAGCGCGAGCGGGAGACGCTGGCAACGCTGAAGACAGGACCATTCAACAAGATGCGCATGTGCATCTTCCCCAAGTGGTACCAGTACAACCACGGAGTCCCACCGCGCTTCCCATTCCCGCGCCAGGGCGAGACGAACGACTACTCCCGCTTCAATCCGGAGTACTTCCGCCATATCGAGCAGCGCATTCTGGATCTGCGGGCGATGAACATCGAGGCCGACCTGATTCTCTTTCATCCATACGATCACTGGGGCTTCCAGGAGATGCCGGCAGAGGTGGACGACCGTTATCTGCGATATGTGATTGCGCGCTTTGCGGCGTATCGCAACGTGTGGTGGTCACTGGCCAACGAGTTCGACCTGATGAAGAAAAAGAACTCCGGTGACTGGGACCGCTATGCGGAAATTGTGACTGAGAACGATCCGTATGGTCATCTGCGGTCGATCCACTACAGCAAGGCTCCATATGACTACAGTCGTGTCTGGTGTACCCACGCCGGTGTGCAGGACTACGCCTTCGATAAAGCAGCAAGCTGGCGCTCGTCGTGGCGCAAGCCTGTGATCTTCGATGAATGCATGTATGAGGGCAATATCAACTCGCGCTGGGGGAACCTCTCAGGCGAGGAGATGACGCGGCGCTTCTGGCTGTGCATCGTTGCTGGCGCCTATCCCGGTCACGGAGAGACCTATGTCACTGAAGGAGATATTGAGAACGATAAGGCTGTGCTGTGGTGGTCGCATGGCGGCACGCTGAAGGGAACAAGTCCCGCCCGCATCGGCTTTCTGCGAAAGATCGTGGAAGAGACCGCTGCGGCCGGTGGAAATCAGATCGGATTTACCCAAATCGAGCCTCCGTACTATCCGAGTGCGAAACGGAATCAGGACGAAGCATTCCTGTTCTACTTCGACTTCCATGAGCCGCTCTACTATGACTTTCCTCTGCCGGAGAAGGACAAATACCGCGCGGAGTTGATCGACCCCTGGGCCATGACCATAACGCCGGTAACCGGAGAGTTCAGCGGGAAGAGCCGGGTGAAGCTGACCGGTAAGCCTTATATGGCAGTCCGGTTCACACGGATATAGGGGCAGAAGGTCTATTTTCAAAAGAGCTTCTCTCTCACAGAGAGGCTCTTTCTTTTTAAGACCGCACTTGATTTATGTCTTATACCTGTTTACTCTAGGGGTGTTTGAGATATGCCTATGGCGAATCTTAAGAAAACAGAACAACGCGATCTGTTTCGCGGCGCATTGGAGATGATGATTCTTCGCTCGCTGATGGATGAGCCGATGCATGGCTATGCCTTGGTGCAGCACATTAAGCAGAGGTCCAATGAGCTTCTCCAAGTGGAAGAGGGTTCTCTCTACCCTGCATTGCAGCGGTTGCTCAAGGCAGGTCTGGTGAAGGCGGAGTGGGAAATCTCTGCCTCTAAGCGCAAGGTACGTACGTATCGCATTACGCAGGCCGGCAAGAGGCACCTCGAACAGGAAGTATCCAGTTTTGAACAAATGCTCGAAGGAATCACACGGGTGCTTTCTCCCTTGGAATCATAGGAGCGTCGCATGATCTGGATCAAACAGCTACTAACTCGAAAAAGCATCTACGACGATCTCGCCGAAGAGATTCGGCAGCACATCGACGAGAAGACCGAAGCTCTGATCGCGGATGGAATGAGCCGTGAAGAGGCGGAGCGTGCGGCAAAACGTGAGTTCGGCAACGTGACACATATCGAGGAGCGTGGACGGGAAGCCTGGATGTGGCCGCTGGTAGAAAATCTATGCGCGGATACGAAGTTCGCCTTCCGGCAGATTCTGAAGAATTTTGGATTTGCTTCGACCGTTATTCTGATTCTGGCGCTGGGTATAGGCGCGACGGCAGCTATCTTCAGCCTTGTGAATGCGGTGCTGTTGCGGCCACTGCCATTTCCTGAACCGGATCGGCTGGTGTGGCTTAGCCAGCAAGACCATTCAGCGCCCGGAGTTGTGCCGGAGTCGCTCAGCTATCCGGATTACTTTGACTGGCGTGTACAGAACCACACGCTGAGCGGAATGGCTTCCTATTTGGGCGGTGGAGTCACGTTTCAGCATGACGGTACATCGCAGCATCTCGATGCTCAGTCTGTCTCCGCCAACTTCTTTGATGTGCTGGGTGTTGCTCCCATGCTGGGCAGAGACTTCAATTGGGAAGATGAGAAACCCGGCCATCATGTTGTCATGCTGAGTTATTCCTTCTGGCAGTCTGAGTTCGGTTCGGCGAGAGATATCGTCGGCAGAACCATCCAGATCGATGACCGCAGTTATACGGTGGTGGGAGTTATGCCGAAGGGATTTCAGTTTCCCTTTGAACATCCCACGCCTGCTTTTTGGAGGTCACTTTCCGGGGATGCGGAAGGCAAAAATCCCAAGACAGAACAGCGCGGATTTGACGTCCTCGATGTAATCGGCAGGGTGAAACCTGGTGTCACCATCGATCAGGTGAAAGCAGATCTCAGCTTGATCGCGGACAATCTCGCCCGGCAGTATCCAGACAACAATAAGCAATACAGCTCTGCCCTGGTTGAGCCGGAGCTTGAGCACATGACCGGAGATACAAGGCCGGCATTGCGCATGCTCTTCGGGGCCGTAGTCCTGGTTCTGTTGTTGGTCTGCGCCAACGTTGCCGGTCTGCTGCTTGCACGCGGCTCACGTCGTAGTGCGGAGTTTGCGTTGCGCGCGGCCATTGGGGCAAGCCGCGCAGCTATCCTGCGGCAATTGTTGATGGAGGCAATCGTGCTTGCACTCTGTGGCGGCGCGGCCGGAGTAGCGCTTGCTGTCGGTCTTGTAAGAGTCTTCCTTCAGCTCATGCCGGTTGAAATTCCACGCATGCAGGGAGCCACGGTCGATGCAGGCGTGCTCGGCTTTGTCCTCATCCTATCGCTGGTTACCGGACTTCTCTTTGGTGTATTTCCGGCATGGCGCATATTACGTTGGGCTCCGGCCAACGCTCTGCGCGAGGGAGCTCGCAGCGTCGCCGGTGGTAGAGGTCAACATCGACTCCACAATGGGCTTGTCATCTCTCAGACGGCGATTGGAATGGTGCTGCTGATTGCCTCGGGGCTGATGATGCGTAGCTTCCTTCGCATTCTGAATGTCGATCCCGGATTCAATTCGAGGCATGTCCTTACCGGCCGCGTAGGTATCTCGTTTGACAAGCTGAATCGCGACCAGCACGTTCTTTTTTATCAGCAGTTGCTCACACGTCTCTCAGCAGTCCCCGGCGTTCAGTCCGTGTCGGCAGGATGGCCGCTACCGATGAGCCACAACTCAGCCAGTATCTCGTTCAACATTCAAGGCCATCCGGTGGCGAAGGGGGACGAGCCGAGTGGGGCATTGAGCGTCATCATGCCTGGCTACCTGGAGACGATGCAGATTCCCCTCATCGCGGGACGCAGCTTCGGCACCCAGGACGGTCTTACCGGGCCGCCAACCATCCTCATTAATCAGGCCTTCGCGAGGAAATATTTTCCGCAAGAGAATCCCATCCGTCAGCACATCCAGGTTCGCATCGGCGACGGCTTCTTTGAGCAGCCCATTCGTGAGGTCGTTGGTATTGTCGGTGATATCAGAACCAAAGCGTTGAGCGCGGATGCCGAGCCGCAGTTCTATCTTTCTTACGCGCAGGCAGTTGTGACGAATCCGTATCTGGTAGTTCGCACCAGTACAGATCCGGCTGCAATGGAGAGAACTATCTATGCGGTAATTCATGATCTTGACAAGAATGTGCCTGTTTACCAGGTCTCTACGATGGAGGACTATCTCTCGAAATCAGCGGCACAGCCGCGTTTTCAAGCATTCCTGCTGACCGGTTTTGCGGGAGTTGCGTTAGTTCTGGCGGCAATCGGATTGTATGGGTTGCTTTCCTACATGGTTACACTGCGTACTCTGGAAATCGGCTTAAGGATGGCGCTTGGGGCGCGACGGGCTGACGTTCTGAGGATGATTGTTCGTCGAGGTTTGCTGCTGTCATTGGCCGGGGTAGGGATTGGGCTGGCTGTTTCCGCCTTGCTGACCCGCTTAATGGAGGGAATGTTGTTCCACATCCGGCCGATCGACCCGATAACGTTTGCACTGACCGCGGCATTGTTTTTAATGGTCAGCATCGCGGCCAGCAGCATGCCTGCCTATCGAGCCGCGCGCCTTGACCCTATGAAGACCTTGCGGGATCAGTAGCTCTTCCTCTGCCTAAGACGGGTACGGTACTCCACTTCTGCGCACAACCGTCTAAGAAAGATGCCATGACGCGCAGACTGCTCCTTTCCCTCGTCCTCAGTTCTTCGTGTGTGTGGTGTGCGCAGGTATTAATTGCCCAGGACTCGCCTAAGCCGATTCAGGGCGTTGGCGCGAAACTTGTCCATGTACCGACGGTGGTGCATGACAAGAAGGGTGCGCTTATCCTGACCCTGAAAAAAGAAGATTTCATCCTCAAGGTCGACGGCAAGCCCCAGGAGATTCGTTATTTCAGCAATGACGCCAACCTGCCGTTAACGTTGGGGCTTCTGGTGGATGTCAGCGGCAGTGTCGCCAGCCGGCTGGACGATGAGCGGCGCGCAAGTTCGGCATTCCTGGACGACATGCTCACCTCGAACGATGATCGCGCGTTCGTCATCCAGTTCGGTCACAAGGCCGACCTGTTGGCCGATCTGACGCATGAGCGGGGCAAGCTGCAGGAAGGCTTGAAGCAGCTCGAAGGCGACCGGCCCGGAAGCGGTAGCGGTCCTGGCGATAGGGGGCCGGGAGATCGGGGTCCTGGAGATCGAAATGGGGGGCCTCCGCCCGACGACGACCGCCAGGGATCGCGGAGCTTCTTCCAGTTTCCCGGCGATGGCGGCGGCCGCAGCGGCCGTCGCGGCGGGCAGGGAGGCAGCCAGGGTGGACGTGGCGGCTTCGGCGGTGGTGGAACGGTGCTGTACGACGCTGTCTTTCTGGGAAGCGATGAGCTGATGAAGAAGCAGACCGGGCGCAAGGCGCTGATCCTGCTGACTGACGGTGAGGACCGTGGCAGTAAGGTAACGCTGGCGCGCTCCCTGGAAGCTGCGCAACGTTCCGACACCATCATTTATGCGATCTACTACAAGGGTGACGAGAGCCGCGGACAGCGCGGCTTCGGCGGCGGACCTCGCGGCAGCTGGCCAGGCCCAGGTGGCGGAGCGGGGAACCGTAACGGAGATGGCAAGAAGGTATTGGAACGTATGACCCAGGAGACCGGGGGGCAGGTCTTCGAGGTCAGCAAGAAGCATCCGGTCGACGAGATCTATAAGGAGATCGCCCGCGAGCTCCGCAGCCAATACCGCATCGAGTTCACCCCGGACCAGGCGACCGGCAGCGACGGCTACCACCAGATCGATCTGACTACGAAGGACAACAAACTCTTCGTGCAGACGCGCGACGGCTATTATGTCGGCGAGCCTTCGCGGTAGAGCATCTTGCGGGATACCCAGCAACAGGGAAATGCTCTAAAGTGGCCATATGCGCCGCTTTGCCTGGATGCTGTTTGCCTGTGCCGCCATAGCCCAGGCGCCCAATCTTTCTGTGACCAGCGGTGTAGCCGCTACCAGCCGGGCCGCCTGGACGCGTATCAGCGTACGTGGCGAGCCGGAAGATGCCTGGCTGACATTGCAGTGCATCAAGACGGTAGAAGGCGTGAAACAGGCGGATATTTTCTTTGAGATCGGGCAGACGTCCGCCTTCTGGATGCCGCATGAGCAGCAGGCCACGGAACAGCCTCTGCCGCTGACGAAGCTGACATTTACCTTCGATGCCTACAAACCGATGCGACGGGAGTGGGTGGAAGTGCGTAACAACCAGTTTCTATACAACCGCCCGGGCACGCACTCCGGCAATATGGAGCCGGTGGACTTCTATCTGAAGTTCATGGGATCGACAACTACGATGACGGTCTTCAAGGATCGCGACACGAGCTGGAGTTTTCCGACCAGACCATTGTTGAAGGCGATGACGGAACAGGAGCTGTGTAAGCCCTAGATACTGCCCTCTTCCTTGCTCCGGTTATTCAGGGCACAGATTGAGCATCTCCCTGACCTTCTGTTCGCTGAGAGGAGGATCGTCGGCATCGCCGGTGATGAGTTCTTCGACCGCATCATCATCATCCGGTTCTTCGTTGACACACTCGCTTTGCGATGAGGGCAGATCGTCCGCACATAAGATCATGCGTAGTTCTTCCTCTGTCTCCTCGAGATATACCTCCTCCTGGCTGGCCTGCTTCTCGTAGTAAGCATCCGTCTGGATCAGAATGGTTTCATCCGTACGTGCGTAGATATCCATGCCGTCATTCCTCCTTTCATGCATTGAGGGGCTTTCAAGATTCCGCCTTTCCCCGATCACGCGGGCGAGGCCTCAATTGGCAACGCGCCTTTTCCAACCAGGCCCGCTCCTCGTTGCGCAGCAGCTCGCATACCGTCTTGCGTGCGCCGCGTATTGGACCGGCAATTTAACCACGAGATACCTATCGTGAACAAGAGCAAAGACAAGAGCAAAAGTCGCTAATCGTTTTTAAATGCAACACGCAGAGTTCCCCAGTTGCCTGCGATTCTCCTTCACCAGAGACAAGCTGGAGAAATCGCGAAAACCCAGCTCCTCTGCGTGCGCATGCCATAGAGCAAGTCTCCTAAAGGCGTAGAGCGGAGTCTCGGCTGTTTACGCCGTTTTCCTTCGAAGAAAACGGCATTTGCAGGTTTATCCAGAGCTACAGTATTAGGAGAATTGCTCTAGCCGAGCCCCAAAGCGAGCTGTGGCAATCTCTAAAGCGAATAAGCACCAATTTGTCTTATTTGCAGCCGATATTTACAGCGCGAACCAGTCCATGAGTTGCCAGTGGGCCAATGCTGCTCGGCCCCGGGTCCATGTGGTCAAGACCTTCCTTTCGATCAGCCTCACAGCGGACGGTTGCGCTGGTTAAGACCGTGTATCCCGCCGTTTTGTGACAGCATGTCAGATTTTGTTCCATGGGAGGAGGCTCCAGATCGGCCGCGGTATTTTCTTTCGCGTCTGGAACGACACCTGGGGCGAAGAGACCTTCCAGTTTGACCAGGTCTCCGTTCTGGGCTGCGGCGGTAAACGCCGCCAGGAAGCGCCTCCGTTCCGCCGAGCTCACAGCCGCGGGCTGCCGCGCCGCGATATGTTTGCGAGCCCGGGTGAGTAGTTGGCGAACATTGGTCTCCTTCAGCTGAAGGATCTCTGCGATCTGGCAATAGGAGTAGTCGAAGGCCTCGCGAAGGACATACGCGGCACGTTCTGTCGGACGGAGCTTTGCGAGGAGAACCAGGACAGCGTTCTTCAAGGCCTCCTTGCGTTCTGCGCCCAGGCGGGGATCAGTGGTTGGATCAACCGGCTCTGAAAACCATGTCCCGACGTAGGTCTCGCGGCGCGAGCGGGCAGATTTGCACAGGTTGATGCACATGCGGGTTGTAATCGTCATCAGGAATGCCGGAGGATCGAGTACCAGGCTCCGATCCGTGGCCTGCCAACGCAACCAGACGTCCTGAACAATATCCTCTGCCTCGGCAGCGCTTTTCAGTATGCGATAGGCGACGCCAAACAGGTTGCGCCGCAAATGGAGAAATGCCGAAAGGCCGTCATCGTATTCACTGGTCTGTCTATTCCATTTAAGATGCGGATCGGTCGGAGATAGAAAGCCATCTGCTGTGTATTGGACTTTCTCAAGTTGGATCATTTGGGGAATCTCCTCTCTATGGCTGCTTTTGATTGGAGTATCCGGCTCGTTGCGACTTCGCCAACATCCCCATTCGTGCTGGCGAATCCACCTCTTTCGGATACCGCGGGAACGCCACCAATGCTGCGAAGCAACAGCGGGGTACTGCGCATCGGCCTCTGTTGCAGCGAGCTGTTGCAGTGAGCTGTTACAGGCGCGCCGTACTACTTTTTAGGTGGGAGTTGGAGAAGCTTTCGACCGAAGAGCCGGGAATCGATCGAATAGGCGCCCGGGCCCAGAACCGAGAGTACTCCGCTGTCGACAATCGATGTAATGAGCTGTGGTCGATTGCCGCCTTCTGACGTAAGCGCCAAAAGCTGCAGCACTCCTGAAAATACAGCGACGTATGGAGTGAACAAACCAAGGCATAACGGCAATGCAGTCAGGACGAACCCGATTGTCATCCAGCAGGACGTTACCTGGGACCAGCGGTCGGCTGCATGGATGAGCATTGAGGTAGCTATCGAGACTCGTAATACCAGGAGCGCCACCCCCACCAGCCCGGTAGGAAACATTGAAAAGAGTCGCTGCACACCCGAAGGCTAACGACGGCGGGGCTGCCAGGCAATCTCCAAAGTAGTGGTCGTTTGCCATCCATTCGGAGACTGAATCCGTGGCGATCCCGGCGTATCGTTAGATATCAGGATTTTCTGAGAGTCGCGCGGTGGTCGCAAATTGGAGGCAATTATGGCAAAGACCATTAAGGTTCTCACCGTAGACGACCATCCCCTGTTACGTGAAGGGATAGCAGCCGTCATCGAAGGTGAGCAGGATATCGAGCTTGTCGCCGAGGCCGCCAATGGACAGGAGGCGATCGAGCTCTTCCGTCTCCACCGTCCTGATGTCACGTTGATGGACCTGCAGATGCCGGGGATGAACGGTATTGAGACGATCGTTGCCATCCGGTCCGAGTTCCCGGATGCTCGATTTGTAGTGCTTACAACCTATCAGGGTGACGTGCAGGCCTTCCGTGCGCTGAAGGCAGGAGCCTCCGGGTATCTTCTGAAGAGCATGTTGCGGAAAGACCTGCTGGAGACGATCCGCGCGGTGAACTCCGGGAAGAGAAGGATCCCGCCCGAAATAGCGGCTGAACTTGCAGAGCATATGACCCAGGACGCGCTCAGCGATCGAGAGATTGAAGTGTTGCAACGCGTCGCAAATGGAAACTCCAACAAAATCATTGGCGCCCAGTTGTCAGTGTCCGAAGCCACGATCAAAGGTCACATGAAAAGCATTCTTTCCAAGCTTGGCGCCAACGACCGCACACACGCAGTAACCATTGCGATCAAGCGTGGCTTTATCGACGGTTAGCGTATTTGGTGTGCGGTTGGCGCAGTACCTCAGCGGCTAAGCCGCGCTCCTCCTCCGCTTATGTGCGGCATGGCTGAACATGCTGCGGAAAAACTCAATTTTTCAAAAAGCGCGAAAAATCGATCGCGTCAGAATGCCTATAAGCGATCCGTAGACATTAGGTGATGATTTTCTATCCCCAAATTTGACCCGATTAAACCCTCATACGGAGTTTTTCCGCAGCCTGTGAAGCCATGCCCTTAAGCAAAACAAAAGCTTGTCTCTTGTTCGCGCAACGCGCGAATGCCTTGCTTAAGGGCACAGCTTTAGCTGTGCCGTACCAGGCCTCAGAAGAAACGCGGCTTTAGCCGCTGAGGCCCCCGCGCGATACCGGTTGTGACTGCTGCACTATTGCTGTGCGTAGTTCCGGGGCGACGTATTCGAAGGACGGGCCGGCAGTTGTGCCTCCGTCTTCATTGGGCATCTGCATCAGGTTCTGGGCTTGGCTTTTCAAGGTATACATTCCTCCAAACGCGTTTCCAAGCATCTGAGGCGCTCCATTGAATACCTGTTCGAGAAGTTGCAGCAAAGTGCAATAGGAACGATTGAACTCCTCCTGAGCCAGGCGGGCCGGAGTGCCGGCAAGGTGATCAGAGGATTTCGGATTCGCCCGCATAGGGTGCACGGCATTCCAGTCGACCACGACCGGCTCGCCCGTCGGGCCTGATCGCGGAGTATCGCCGCGGCAATATCGCCTGCCTAGCTTCAGCTCCTGGAACCGGTAATAGTGAGCGACCTGGTCCCGCTCCGGATGAAAGACGTCCGAGTCTCCGTCCCACACCTGCGTGTGCCCGGCGCCTTCACCTTGCTCGATGATCTCTGCCAATGCCGTCAACGCGGAGGCAAGATCGTTCACCGCCACAATGCTGCCGCCGCCACTATAGAAGGGATGGTTGGTGATCTGCCGAGCCGGATCGCCGCAGAAGACGTTGCTCTCACCCAGGCTGGCCGACAGGTCACGGAATCCCTGTTCGATCGCCTCATAGAACTGACCGATTGTTTCGTAGTGATTGCCCTCGGCGGAGCCTCTCCTCGACGAGGGCTGTTCGATCTTGAGGAATGTCTCGAGCGCCTCCGGACTGAAACGGAGGAGAGAGACCTCAAAGGAATCCGCGCTGTGCGGCAATGGTCCCGGATAACTCTGCAGCATCTGCGGTGTGTCCAGCCGCGGCTGCCCGCCAACTGCGTTCAGAAGATTGGCCGCGAGCGTAAGGTGCAGCATCTCCTCGACAAGAATGCTGTTCAATACCTCAATCGCCTCGGTGTTATGTCCGGCCTTGATGGAGTACAGCGCACATAGATACGGCGGAATGGTCGAGTGCTCCAGTTCGAGGGCCCACTGCAGGTGCTCCCGAAGGCTCTCCAGGGTCGTGATGGTTCCAGCGCTGGATGCTGTCTCCATGGTGGATATCGAATCAGATGTGTTCATGGAAGTACTCCGGCTGGGCAAGCATTGAATCTCGCAGGCAATGACCGCGCAGAGCTTTGATTTGTGACACATGCCGGGTGCAATCAGCTGGAGTCGATCGTTGTCACATTTGCAAGGGCCGTCTTGTCTTAGGTGGCGACAAAGTGTCATTTCATCTTCAAAATCTGAAAGGCCCGCCATGGAAATCGAATCGCAATTGGTGGATACCGCGACCGCTTCCATCCAATCCGAAGCCGGAAATGGAAATCAGTTTCATATCAAAGATGTCTCTGTGGAGAGGTCGTTGCTGGTTGGAGACACGGTCGTGTTCAACGTCGGAGAACGCTTCTGTGCCACACAGGCGAAGTGTCCACACAAACAGGGTCCTCTGAATGAAGGCGGGTTCGATGGATCGATCGTGACATGTCCATGGCATGGCTCCCAATTCGATGTGTGCTCTGGCGCCGTATTGCGTGGACCCGCCGTTGAACCACTTAAGGCCTACAAGGTTGTTGTGGAAGGTGAGACCGGCCATGTAGAAACGGTTTGAACGCAGGAGGAGCGCAAAGATGACCGCAGGGCGACTGGAAGCATTCAGCGATGGAGTCATCGCAATCATCATCACGATCATGGTGCTGGAGTTGAAGGTTCCCCATGGGGGCGGCCTGCAGGACCTTAGGCCGCTCCTGCCCGTGTTTCTCAGCTATGTCCTGAGTTTTATCTATGTCGGCATCTACTGGAACAATCACCATCACCTTTTCCATCTATGTACGGCGGTGACAGGTGGAGTTCTCTGGGCCAATCTGCACCTCTTGTTCTGGCTCTCGCTGTTGCCATTTGCTACCGGATGGATGGGCGAAAACCACTTCACCAGTGTTCCTACCGCGCTCTATGGGGGAGTGCTGTTCATGGCTGCAGCCGCATACTACGTGCTCCAGCAGACAATCATTCATGCGCAAGGGGAGGATTCGCTTCTCCTGCAGGCCATTGGGAGCGATTGGAAAGGGAAGGCATCGTTATTACTGTATGTGCTTGCAATCATTACGACCCTCTATTTTTCATGGATTGCCCAGGCGATCTTTGTCATCGCGGCGCTAATCTGGATGATTCCGGACCGGCGCATCGAGAAGCGTCTCGCCAAATGAAGAGGTGGCTATGAGTCAAAGCACAGCATTCATCCCAAGTCATTGTCTATCGTCAGCGCGGGCACGTGTGGCAATCGATGCGCCACTTGTACCTCCAGCCTACGCAAGGATGTTTCCGGAGCTTCCATCATTTCGTGCCGAGGAGTCGTTCCTGCACGCACTCGGCCGCGCCGGTGGGATCTGCGATTGCGGAGACGTCAACGATTCGCCGGAATCTCTGGGAGAGGTTGCAGCCGGCTGGCCGGTCTTTGGTCAATTTGTCGCCCACGACATCACCGCAGACCGGTCAGCTTTGCGTGCGAATACTAATACGTCTGAGTTGCGTAACGCTCGCAGTCCACAACTCAATCTCGAGTGCCTGTACGGCGACGGACCTGTAGGCCATCCATTTCTCTATCAGAGAGACGACGCGGCGAAGTTTTTGCTGGGCTCAGGAGGAGCGGATCTTCAGCGAAATAGCGAGGGCATCGCCATAATAGGCGATCCGCGCAACGATTCGCATTTGCTTATGTCGCAACTGCATCTTGCCATGCTCAAGGCTCACAATATGTTTGTTGAGGAAGCGCGGCGTGCCGGCGTTGCGAACGATCGCGTTTTTGACGAGGCAGCTCGGCAGTTGCGGTGGCACTATCAATGGTTTGTTCTTAACGAATTTCTACCTGTGCTTGTAGGGCAGGAGCTTGCAGAGCAGGTGCTGCGGAATGGCCCGCAATGGTTTCATCCTGGTCAGAAGGGATTCATTCCGCTCGAGTTTGCCGATGCAGCCTACCGCTATGGTCACTCTCAGATCCGCCATCGCTACCAACTTAACCTGCAGACGGAGCCGGTGCCGCTCTTTCCTGACCTCCTGGGCTTTCGCCCGGTACCGCGTGATCGGGCAGTTGACTGGAAATTGTTCTTCGATCGTGCGGGGGGAGCATCAGCGCAGCGCTCCAAGAAGATTGATGGGAAGCTCGTACCTTCGCTTATCAAGTTGCCGATAGACTTTACGGGAGCTGTCGAGATTGACGACTATCACTCTCTCGCTGTCCGTGACCTGCAGCGCGGGCAAGGCGTCGGGCTTCCGTCAGGCGAAGCCCTTGCGCGGTACCTTGGATTTACTCCACTTACAGCGGAGGAAGTTGGCATCGCCTCTACCGGCTGGCCCGGTGAGACGCCCCTCTGGTACTACATTCTGCGTGAAGCTGATGTCCGGACCGGCGGTCACCGGCTTGGTCCGGTTGGCGGCCTGATCGTTGCGGAGGTGCTGGTCGGTCTTATCGACGCTGATGAGATGTCATTTCGCCGGAGCTCTCCGGCTTGGCAACCCTCGAAGACACTGATTGAACTACTTGTCTCCTAAGGCAGAGGGACCTGTCACAAAATCCCGTCGTATCTGGTCTTAGCTGACACGAACGCCAACCTGAAATGGCCGTTCGGAAACGAAGGGGAACCATTATGAAAATCGTAGTGATCGGCGGAACCGGCCTTATCGGATCCAAGCTTGTCAGCAAGCTTCGTGAGCACGGGCACGAGGCCGTACCAGCATCGCCCAATTCAGGTGTCAACACGCTCACCGGCGAAGGACTTGCTGAAGTGTTGAAAGGCGCTTCAGTCGTTGTGGATGTATCGAACTCTCCTTCCTTTGAAGAAGCGGAGGCGATGAAGTTCTTCACCACCGCCACCAACAACCTCATTCGGTATGAAAAGGCTGCAGGCATTCTGCACCACGTTGCGTTGTCTGTGGTGGGAACCGATCGTCTTGCAGAGAGAAAACCGTCCGATGCGGAGAAGACAATTCGCGGATATTTCCGAGCGAAGCTCATGCAAGAGAAGCTGATCGCCGAATCTTCGATTCCTTATTCCATTGTCCATGCAACCCAGTTCTTCGAGTTCGTCAAGAGCATCGCGGATGCATCCACCAGCGGAACCACCGTCCGTGTAGCGCCGGTGCTCATTCAGCCTATGGCGGCTGACGATGTTGCAAGCGCTGTCGGCAGAGTTGCTGTCGGATCACCGGTAAATGGCATCGTCGAAGTCGGAGGCCCACAGCAGTTCCGCCTGGATGAATTTGTCCGGGAGGGCCTGCGTGCGCGTAATGATTCACGCACTGTCGTTGCCGACCCCGCTGCCGGGTACTACGGAGTTGAAGTCGATGAACGCGCTCTGGTTCCCGATAACGACGCTCGGCTTGGAGAAATTCATTTCGACACCTGGCTCAAAGAGTCCGCAAAGCCGGCCGTGAACACGGCTTCCCCGTCCGCAGAGAAAGCAGTAGCCGCGGCACGGTGAAACAGGAGCCGGGATTTGACCGGCTCCTATGCCGGAAGCAAAAACAGGAAGCAATACGCGAGGAGGTTAAGTATGACGTTCGCAAAGTTGATCTTGTGCCTGGCGTGGTTCACGCCTGGCTTACTGGTCGGGCAACAAGCTCAGGTCTCGGAGCTAATGACGAAAGATCTGAAGGACATCAACAAAGAGGGCCTGATGATTACGGTGGTCTACCCGCCGGGCAGTTCTGATCCCGCCCATCGCCACTATGCGCATGCATTCGTGTATGTGCTAGAAGGCTCCATCATTATGCAGGTCAAGGGTGGGAAAGAGGTGACTCTAACGCCTGGTCAGACCTTCTATGAAGGTCCGGAAGATATTCACTCTGTCGGACGCAATGCAAGCAAGACCAAACCGGCGAAGTTCGTTGTCTTCCTCGTGAAGGAAAAGGGCGCTCCTGTACTGACACCCGTGAACTAAACGCAAAGTGGTTCATTCTTGTGGACTATGTCGTTTAGAGCAATTCTTCTAATACTGTACCGTTGGATAAATATGTGAATCCGTTTTCTCCGAAAGAAAACGGCGCAAACTGCCAAGACGTCACCCAGCGAACGAGTTCGCTGGGGACCCCAATAATCCGCTCTATACCATTAGGAGAACTGCTCGAGCCGTTACAGCCCGTCTTTATCCGTGGCTATCTGTAAGGATGGATAATCCAGGTTGAGGAGGACCGCCGAGACTCCATCCATGAGAAAGAGCGACTCTAATTCGCAAACGAGTGAGCGGGTTGTTCTGGCGGCCACCATTCTTGGGTCAAGTATGGCGTTTCTTGACGGTACGGTCGTCAATGTTGCGCTTCCTGCGCTGCAGAATGCTTTCCATGCATCTCTTGCGGACGTCCAGTGGGTGGTCGAGGCGTACGCTCTTTTGCTGGCCGCCCTGCTTCTGGTTGGTGGTTCCCTGGGAGATATCTTCGGGCGCCGCAAGATCTACGTGTGCGGCGTTGCTGTGTTTGCCGTCGCCTCTGCATGGTGCGGTCTGGCCCGGGATATCCACATGCTGATCTGGGCTCGTTCCCTGCAGGGGTTCGGAGCGGCATTGCTGGTGCCAGGGAGTCTGGCGATTATCACAGCCACTTTTCCGCTTAGTACGAGAGGGCAGGCTATCGGTACATGGTCCGGGTTTTCCGCGATTACTTCCGCCATCGGGCCCGTCATCGGCGGCTGGTTGATTGAGCATTCCACATGGCGCTGGGTCTTTTTCCTGAACCTTCCACTTGCACTGGCAGTTATTCTGTTGTCGGTCAGAATTCCCGAAAGCCGCAATGGTGAGATCTCGCATCGTGTCGATTGGTCCGGTGCTCTCCTGGTCACGCTGGGGCTTGGTGGTATCACCTATGGCCTCATCGAGTTGCCCAGCCGAGCGCATCATGGCCACGGTACGATTGCAGCGGCCATCGGTCTGGGCGTCCTTCTGCTGATGGCGTTTGTAGCGGTCGAATATTACTCCCGGGCTCCAATGGTTTCGCTCACGCTGTTTCGCTCGCGAAACTTCACGGGTGCAAACCTGCTGACCCTCTTCCTGTATGCATCGCTCGGCGGGCTCATGTTCTTCTTCCCGATGGACCTGATCCAGATCCAGCACTACACAGCAACGCAGGCAGGAGCGGCGTTCCTTCCCTTTGTTGTGATCATGTTCGGTCTATCGCGCTGGGCCGGCGGCCTGGTGGCACACTACGGCTCCCGGCTTCCGTTGACCATTGGACCCCTGGTGGCAGCTGGTGGCATCGCACTCTTCGCGGTCGTTCCGCAGAATGGGAGCTACTGGACCGCGTTCTTCCCGGCCGTGGTCGTCATGGGGCTGGGAATGGCGATCAGCGTCGCTCCTTTGACGACGACGGTCATGAACGCTGTTCCGGACTCCGAGTCCGGGCTTGCCTCAGGCGTCAATAACGCGGTCTCGCGTCTGGCCGCTCTGCTTGCCGTGGCCGCATTCGGCGCGGTCCTGGCAACGGTGTTCAACCACTCTCTCGATCAAAACCTCTCTCAACTAGCCGTAAGCCCCGATATTCGTGCGCAGGTCGATGCCGCCAGGGCCCAGTTGGCAGCCGCTCACAATCCTGCTCCCGCGGTTCAGCAGGCAATTACCGAGTCGTTTCTGAGCGGCTACCGTGCGGTGATCTGGATCGCGTCGGCGCTTGCGGTTTTGAGCTCGCTCACGGCGTGGCTGTTGATCGAGCCAGGTATACCTTCCTCAGCAGAATCGAATCGGAACAAGTAACCCACCCCCGTCCGGGAAGGAAATCTCCAGCGGAAGGTGGTACAACTGAAACGGAGAGTGATCTTCTGCGTTAAACAACGCAGAGAGTCAAAACGGAAATGCACAGGGTTCGAACCATCGTCGGCACACTTGCGGTCATCCTGGCCCTGATCTTTTCCTGCGTCTCTGCTCGTTGTGAAGCGCTCTGTGATCTGGGGCAGATGAAAGCTGCTGGCGTAGCAGGTTCAGGCGCATCCACCCAAGAGCAGGTTGCAGCCAAAGCCCAATCGGATGAGATGGGCGACATGGCTGACTGCGGGTCCATGCACATGACGGAGCGCCAAAGCGATGCAGGATGCTACATCGTAAGCTCCGGACATCATCTCTGCGGGCATAACGATGCAGCAATTGCCGAATCGATGCGTGACTGGCAGCCAAGCTGGACAGTCAATGCAGCTGTTGTCGCAGGCGTCACACAGCAACCTGTTCTTCAGGCTTCATACGCATCGCTTTCCACGGAAGAGCCGCCTCCAGACCCTCTTACCGCTCTCGAACTGAGCTCTATCCAGCGCGTCTAGGCATAGTCCTTTTCCTGCGACATACCTCTGTCGCTGGCCGAAGTGCGCCGTTTTGCTTCCATTTGTCTTGAAGCGGCACAGCACCCCGCGCCGGTGGCGCCCACTGTCTGTCCTTATTCAAGGGAGTTTTTATGGCGAACCGTCGCTCGTTTCTGCAGAGCGCATTTGGCCTGGGAGCCACGTTTCTTTCGGCAAACAAGCTATCCGCATCCACACCTCAATCCGCTGCCGAACAGCTGAAGCGCAAGCGTATCCGCGACCGCGGTCCGGCCTTCAATGTCCCGGTTATTACGACGGACGTTGGCGATCTCCCCTACACGATGGACGGCGATACCAAGGTCTTCCACCTTGTAGCTGAGGTAGTGAAGCAACAGATTCATCCGGATAAGACGATCGATCTCTGGGGATTCAACGGCAGCGCACCCGGGCCGACCATCCAGGTGAATCAGGGTGACCACGTCCGTGTCATCTTCGATAACCACCTGCCGGAGGCGACCTCCATCCACTGGCATGGATTTGAAGACACCATCCAGAACGATGGTCAGCCCTCCATCAGTCAGCCTCCAGTGAAGCCCGGCGGACGTTTCATCTACGAGTTCGATATCCACCAGGAAGGAACCTACTTCTATCACTCGCACATGGCCATGCAGGAGATGGCCGGCATGCTTGGCGCCTTCATCATGCATCCGAAGGAACCATATCGCCCTCACTGCGATAAGGACTTTCTGATCCATCTGCAGGAGTATGCCGTTCTTCCGAATAACACCGTCCCTAACACCATGAACATGGAGTTCAACTGGCTGGTCTTCAACGGAAAGGCTGCCCCGGCATCAACTCCACTCATTGTGCGGCTCGGCGACCGCGTGCGCATCCGCTTCGTGAATCTTGGGATGGATCATCATCCGATGCACCTGCATGGCCACACGTTCTACACCACAGGCACGGAAGGCGGACGCATCCCGGAGGCAGGCTGGTGGCCGGGAAATACGGTGCTGGTAGGTGTTGCCCAGGCTCGTGCGGTGGAGTTCGTGGCGAATAATCCAGGCGACTGGATGATCCACTGTCACCTTCCACATCACATGATGAACCAGATGTCCTCCGTTGCCGGCAAGATGACCCGGACCGCTGGAACGCCGGCCGGCGGCGCCATGAATACTGGAATGGGCATGCTGACCGGGGAACCCGGCGCCCCGATGGGAGAAGGCTATGGCCCCGCTCTCGGTCGTGGTCTCGGTGGTGTGGGTAATGCGAACGAGACGCCATCCACCAATGGGCCGCTCTCTCAACAGAAGGCAATGGATGCGATGCCCGGCATGCAGCACAACATGAGTGAGAAGCAGATGGCGGATATGGCAAGTGATGTTGCCCCGAATGCCAACGACGTTCCCAACTTCCCGCAGGACGCATACATGGAAGGGGCGATGATGACCATGGATGAAGCTGTGGAACGGCCGGAGAACTACGGTCTCAACGCCGGCTGGAGCGGTTTCATGCAGGGCATGATGACCTTCATCCGCGTGCTGCCTCCGGAGAAATACGACGAAGTGATTTCGCGCATGAAGCAGGCGAACCGTCCTAACGATCCCTACAAAACCATTCTGGAGCGCGCCTGAGATGAGGAGCTGTGTCATGACGATGAAATTCTATGTTCCCTTTGCGATGCTCGCTCTCCTCAGTGGTATCTCCGTCGCGCAGGGCCAGGAGCACAATGCGATGCCGTGTATGGAGGGCATGGATATGCCCGGATGCATACCGGTCAAAACGCCACCCAACCCGCAGCCGAAGCAACAACCGCAAGGTGCGACGCCATCCAAAGAGCATCAGGAGCACAGTATGCCGGGCATGCAGCACCAACATCCGCCGGCGCAGACCTCCTCTCCGCAAAATGGGCAGGGCCCGAATTTACACGCCAGTATGACGTTGCAGGAGCCTGAGAATCCTGCGCACAAGACAGGATCGAATCTGCCAGCGCCGGAACTGCTCAAGGAGGTTGCTGCACGGCCGCCCATGAGTCTGGATGACTTCATGAAACTGGCAGATGCGAACAATCCCACGATCAAGGAAGCAGGCGCCTTTGTCCGCAGATCCCAGGAAAAAGCACGGCAGGCAGGTTTGTATCCGAATCCTACGGTCGGCTACCAGGGAGAACAGATCCGAGGTGGCTCCTATCACGGCGGCGAGCAAGGAGCCTTCGTTCAGCAGACGATAGTCCTCGGAGGAAAGCTGGGGCTGCGGCGGGATATTCACGCACAGGAAAGCCGCTCGGAGCAGATCGGCGTGCAGGAACAAACCTATCGCGTCCATGCCGATATCCAGCAGGCATTCTTCGACGCCTTGACTGCGCAGGAGACCGTTCGCCTGCGCCAACAGCTATTGAGTATCGCGCTCGATGCAGTCGAAACCGTGCACCAGCTGGCGAATATAGGCCAAGCAGATGCGCCGGACATTCTGCAGACCGAGGTCGAGGCGGAACAGGCGAAGGTGGACTACACCACCGCTCAGAGGGACTATCTCGCAAGCTTCCGGGGACTCTCTGCTCTCGCGGGCAGGGGCGATCTTCCCGTTAGTCCCTTGCAGGGAGAGCTTGAAAAGGCTCCTGATCTCAACGCAGAACAGATGACTGAGAGCCTCGTCTCCGAAAGTCCTGCAGTGAAGCGGGCGCAGCAGGAGATTGTGGTTGCCCAGGCACGCCTTAAGGATGCAAAACGAGAAGCGATACCAGACCTGCAGTTGAGGGCAGGAGAACAGTACAACTTCGAGAGGGTCGACGGGATTCCCAACAAGGCAACCGGCCCACAGAGCTTTGCCAGTGCAGGCGTGAATATTCCGCTGTGGAACCGGAACCAGGGAAACGTGCAGGCGGCTAAGGCGGATATCGAGCGCGCCGAGCAGTCGCTTCGCCGTGAACAGTTATCGCTCCGTCAACAATCAGCGCCGCTTGCTCAGTCGTACGAGTCAGCTCGATTCGAAGCAGACCGCTACAAGACCCAGCTCATTCCCCGTGCCGAGCGCGCTTATCAGCTCTATCTGAACAAGTATCAGAACATGGCACAGGCGTATCCGCAGGTTCTCGTCTCGCAACGGACGCTCTTCCAACTGCGAGTCAGCTATGTGAAAGCTTTGCGTGAAGTTTGGCGCAATGCGATTGCTCTTCAGAACTACACCTTGAGGGGAGGTCTTCAGGCTCCGGTCTCAAGCGATACGCCAAGCACCACGATCAATCTTCCAAATGCGACTGGAGCGCAGGAGTGAGAGCTATGCGATACCGGCTGGTCGTGTCGATTGTCTCGTCGGTTATTCTGCTGCTGGCAGGCGCTGGCTTCGTGACATGGTATTTCGTGCATCGCGGCTTTAGTACGCGCAATCAACCCGGCAAGATCGAAGCGATGCTTGCGACAACCCTTCGCCGCGCGGCCATTCCCTCTCATGAGAGGGAGTTGAAGATGCCCGTGAAGGGGACACCTGATGTCCTTCGTGAAGGCATGGCGCATTGGGCAGATCATTGTGCGTCATGTCATGGAAATAATGGCGGCGGCGAGACTATGTATGGAAAGACGATGTATCCGCGTCCTCCGGATATGCGGCTCGCATCGACTCAGGAACTCTCAGACGGAGAGCTCTACTACACCATCAAAAACGGCGTGAGGCTGAGCGGAATGCCCGCCTTCGGAGAGCCGGGCGACGATGACATTGATAGTTGGAAGCTCGTCGCCTTCATCCGTCATCTTCCAAAGCTGACGGAACAGGAGGAGCTGCAGATGGAGCAGCTAAATCCGAAGACTCCGGAAGAGTTCCAGGAAGAACGCGAAGAACATCAGTTTCTGAACAGTGATGGAGGCTCCGCGTCACCAAAGACTTCTACTACGCACCACAAAAGGAATACGGAGATTCCATGAAGCGTCTTGTCGCATTAGTCGTAGTCGTTCTGTTTGCCGGCCTGGCGTATGCCCATGAAGGCATGCAGCACGTGATGGGTACAGTGGTGGCCATTACCGAGAACAGCCTGACGGTCAAAGCCACAAACGGAACAACACAGATGGTGGTCCTCAACAGCCAGACGAAGTACGCCAAAGGCACATCTGTGATCGCGCAGAAAGACGTCAAGGTCGGCGATCATGTCGTGGTGCACGCTGCCAAAAAACGAGACCAGTTGATTGCTGCCGAAATCAAGCTTGGGACCGCGCATGGGATGGGCGATATGAAGGGAATGCACGGTGACATGAACGGAATGGATATGTCGGGAGCCAAATCAAAATAGCGATGCCCGGGTGCACTGTAGCCGGCGCGCCCGGGCATTCACGATTGTGCTCAAGCCTTTGGTGCTTCGCTGAAGATCTGTACAAGCCGGTCCGCAATGATCTTGTCTTCGCCATCTTTGATCTGCCAGAGAGCGAAACCAAAGACACTTGGATCAGACGGACGACGTCGGCGTTCAGTGGCCGGCTTCTCGGGAGCGTCGGGATTGCGTCCGCGAAGGCCGCTTGCACCGGCGCCCATGCTTCCGATTCCTATCGGCCGCGTATCGGCGAGCTTCTGCATGACCTCCGGTCCGGTAATCCTCAGCTTTGCCGGATCGATATGCCAGCTATAGTGCGGTGTCACATTCCCCAGAGCTTGCGGATTGAACTCCCTTGGAAGAGCCGTTACGCCAAACTTCTTGATGGCATCAGTAATCACCTGTGCCCGCGCATCGTACATCTTAAGCACTGCGTCGTAGTCCTGGTTGACGAAGAGCTCCAGAGCCTTCAACAGCGCGAAGATCGTTTCTTTGCCTACTTTGCAGGGACGACCGATGCGGTCTTCCTGCGGACTCATGTTGAGCATTGCCCAGCGGATCAGTTCTTCTTTTCCAATGAGAACACCGGAGGCCTGCGGACCGCAGATATCCTTGCCGCCGCTGAACGTGACCATGTCGAAGCCAAGTGCGGGATACTCCCACAGGCGTTCTTTCGGCGGCACATCGGCGGAGGCATCGTTGAAGGTATAGATGTTATGCGCCTTGGCGATGGCAACAGTTTCGGGGCCGCTGACTTTACCGCGGTCTGACAGGATGTTCGTGAAGTGGATGGCCAGTGTCTTGGGGTTGATGGCGGCGATCATCTCTTCACGCGTCTCCACTTCGACCAGCTTTGCGCCTGTCTGGCGAATCTGATGATCGAATGGATAACGGTGACTTTTTTGAATGATGACCTCCGTCCTGGGGAAGCCACTCACGTCTGGGCAGGAAGTAATGCGTGGTTCCAGATCTTCCGTCATCATGCCCGCATAGCCGACCACCATCGCAGCAGCCGCGCCGGCCGTTACCAGGCCGGTATAGCCCTCAGGCGACTTGCATAGCTTCGCAATAAACTTCCCGGCAGCAACTTCCAGCTCATTGATCAGGACGAAGTGCTGGTTGCCCTGGCGCATCAACTCCATGACCTCTGGCCTCATCACTGAGCCGCCAATCACGGTTACCGTTCCATTGATATTGATGAGAGGTGTGACTCCAAGCTCGGCGTAGATATCGCCGGTAGAACCAAGACCACTTGTAATGGGAACGATGGGATGTCCATCGACAGGGGGAATAGATTGTTTGCCTTTTTTGGAAAACATCCCTTCGGCATTCAGCCTGGCAGGGCTGAGCAGATTGCCGGTTGCCGCCGCAAGCATGGATAGAAAAGAACGGCGATTCCAGCCGGATCCGAGATTCATTCGTTACTCCTTCAGGTTCTTCTTGCGTTTGGGGTTTCTCGGAAAGAGCCGGTCAGGCAATCACGCGCGCGCTGCCGACAATTTCAATGAGGGAATCGCCAGGAATCCATTCCACGGCCATACAGGCACGGGAAGGGGCTTTTCCCGGGGTGAAGTAGGTCGCATAGATCTTATTTAACGCGTCATACTGTGCCTTGTGCGCATCAAATCTGGCCTTCCCGGTAGGCGTGGGAGTGCTTTCCGCAAGCGGCAGGCAGAGAAAGACCTGCAGGTTGAGAATGCTGTCCATGCTGCAACCATTGCGCTCGAGCGATCGCTTCAGCGCATCCATGGTTCGGGTGACGTGCTTCTCGAAGGGATCGGTCACGGTGACGTGGTCGTCTTTGGGATACCCGTCATTCGATCCGGTTCCCGAAAAGTAATAGATGCCGTTGTAGGTGTGGTTGCTGGTGGGGCTGGGTCTGTTGCCTTCCGGGGACGAAGGCGCGGCGCCGGATGGAGTGGATGGTTGTGCCGGGGCAGATTGTTGTGCAGAAAGTCTGGACGTGCCCGTCAGGATAGTCATCATCGCCGCGAGCTTCCCAAAGAAGCTGCGCCGTGAGTTGGTCTCCGCGAAATTGTCGATCACTGAAAGAAATCCTCCTTTGTATCGTTTTGGTCGAAAGCGACCTGCCTTATTTCCGAAACCGTTGGGGTTTGTACTGGCAGTGCCCGGCAGAAAACATGGCCTAGCCGACATGCTGAAGCCGATGATTAGATCGGGAAATGACTATGTCTGGCAGACAAATCAAGATCTTCCGCACGGATACAGCTCGAATCCGAAATTTCGCGTAGTGTGCCCTTTACGGCAAACACCACGCCACAGGCAAATGACCTATGCCAAAGATGTGACGTTGATTACTGTCTCTAGACGGCGTGGGGCACTGTCCCAAACGTTTGTCCAAACGCTTTGTAGACTTGAAAGGTTCTAAGGGCTTTTAGAAATTTTGGTAGCCCATACACTGGGTGCCCCATTCACGCGCAGCGTGAGTGGAACGTTCGAGCGGAGCTCGAATTCGATTGATCTTAGGCGTCCGAAGGGTTCGAGAAGAGCGGATCATTCACAGCGAGCGAAGCTGACGCAGCACCCGTTTGCTACGAAACGACGAGGAAAGACGGTTCGAGCTTCGCTCGAATATCCCACCCATCACGAGTCACCCCAACGAACAAGTTCGCCGGAGACCCCGATTTGCGATGGATGAGGCACCGAGTGTATGGGCTTGTCGATAAGCCCTAGTTACCGGAGCGAGAACCTCTACGCCAGAACAACAGCGCAACGACGCCAAGGAAGCAGAGGCCGCCAAACGTATCCAGTCCGACATCAACGATGGTTCCGGTGCGGTCTGGCATAAAGTACTGGTGCAGCTCATCGCTGGATGCGACAAAGACCGTCGTGCAGATCGCCATGAGCGCAGAGCGTGCGCGCCATGCGCCGATAGGCATATGCCGCAGGCTGCGGGCGAAGGTCAGCAACCAGCCGCGCAGGCTGGTAATACAAAGCAGGCCATATCCGGTAAAGTGACCGGTTTTGCGGATATAGTGATGAATCTCCTGCCAGCGGGCGTTATCCACCCTGCCAAAGATGGCCTCCCAGATCGGCCTGAACATGCCGTCGGTGTTGGCCGCGGAGAAGGTGTGTGTGGACTCCGTGATGATGGCGGCGACCATGATGATGGCCGGAAGCCAGGCATAGAGGAGCCATCGCACACCAGTGCGTGATTCCAGATTGGAAGGTCTTTTGCGGAAAACAGTCATCTAGAGCATTTCTCCTGTTGCTGGGCATCCCGTGAGGAGTGTGCAGCGGCGTTTTCATTGAGGAAAACGCCCACAGATGCATAAACCCTGCACTACACCTTCAGGAGAAATGCTCTATTCGACGTGATAGTTGGGCGCTTCGCGCGTGATGATGACATCGTGGACGTGCGACTCGCGTAAACCTGCGCCGGAGATACGAATAAAGCGCCCATTCTTCTGCAGGTCCGGAATCGTGCCGCAACCCAGATAGCCCATGCCGGAGCGCAGTCCGCCGACGAGCTGGTAGACCATGTTCTCCAGCGGTCCGCGATGTGGGACGCGGCCTTCAATACCTTCAGGAACGAACTTGGCCAGGCGGTTGGAGTTCGTTTGTTCGGGAGCCGTGATGGATTGCCGTTCAGACGGAGTCATGTCGTCCTTGCCCTGGAAGTAGCGCTCGCCCGATCCCTGCGCCATTGCAGAGAGTGAACCCATGCCGCGGTAAGCTTTGAAGCTGCGGCCCTGGTAGAGGATGGTCTCACCCGGGGACTCGTCCACGCCGGCGAAGAGCGAACCCATCATGACGATGGAGGCGCCCGCGGCGATGGCCTTGGTGATATCACCGGAGTACTTGATACCGCCGTCAGCGATGACGGAGATACCGCGCTCATCGGCGGCACGGTAGGCCTCAGAGATTGCGGTGATCTGGGGCATGCCCGCGCCGGTTACCATGCGGGTGGTGCAGATGGAGCCAGGCCCAATGCCTACCTTCACGGCGTCGGCGCCGGCTTCGATGAGAGCAGCGCAGCCTTCGTAGGTGGCAATGTTGCCGGCAATCAGATCAACGTTAGGGAAGCGCTTCTTGCACTCGGCGACGGCTTCGAGAACGCGGCTGGAATGGCCGTGGGCGGAGTCGATGGCCAACGCGTCGACGCGCGCCTTGATCAACTCAGCCGCGCGCTCCAGAAAGTCGCCCGTGGCGCCGATGGCTCCGGCAACACGCAGACGGCCCTGGCCGTCTTTGCAGGCGTTGGGATACTTCAACTTCTTCTGGATATCTTTGACAGTGATCAGACCCTTCAGTTCGTAGGCGTCGTTGACCACCAGAAGCTTCTCCACGCGGTGCTGGTGGAGGATCTCTTCCGCCTGTCCCAATGTCGTGCCGACCGGGACAGTGATGAGGTTGCTCTTGGTCATCACCTCGTCGATGCGGAGGTCGGTACGGGAGACGAAACGGAGGTCGCGGTTCGTCAGAATGCCGACCAGCTTGCGATTCTGCGTCACCGGAACGCCGGAGATCTTGTAGCGGCGCATGACCTCAAGGGCGGCGGAGATGGGTTGATCGGGTCCGATGGTGACCGGGTCGACGATCATGCCGGACTCAGAGCGCTTGACCTTATCGATCTCGCTTGCCTGGGCCTCAATGGAGAGGTTGCGGTGGACAACGCCCATACCGCCCTGTTGTGCCATCGCGATGGCCAGACGGGACTCGGTTACGGTGTCCATCGCGGCCGACATCAGCGGAATGTTCAGCATGATGTTGGCGGTAAGACGGACCTGCGTGGAAACCTGCGTAGGGACAACGTCGGAGTACGCAGGAACGAGCAGGACGTCGTCGAAGGTAAGTGCCTCAGGTACGGGTGACACGATCATAAAGTGTGAGATTCCTCGTGGCGCCGTTGCGCGCCGGGTTGAGGGGTGTTGACGAAAAAGTTTCCTGATAGCTTACCGTACTTGGGTCAAACAGGTGTGCCGGATCCCCGCCAATCGTGTCTAAGCTACTGATCCTGCTCGTCCCTGTGGATCGGGCCTAGTTCAGCCGTTGCAGGCTGGCAACCAGCTTTTCGGCCAACGGCTCTCCGGATTCGGTCCAGAGCAGACGGCTGGAGATGCCGCTATGTTTCTCAACCGACAGAGTGAAGGCCAGAAGTTTCTCGATGTTTTGCTGGATCTTCTGCTGGGCCGTCTTGTCGAGTTCCTCGTCTTCCAGAACCCAGGGGGTGTCAAGTCCAAAGTCAACGCGGATGTGGCCGTTCTGGTCGTAGGCGCCTTCGTCGAACTCCGGTCCAAAGCCGGTGATCTTGACGGTATAGGGCTGCAACCGCCAGGTGGTGTCGAATCCCTCGACGGACTCGGGCAGCCAGAGCTGCCACTTCATCTCGAACTCGTAGGCGGTGTCGTCGTGGAGCTGTTCGGTGGCTTCACGGATGGCATTTTCGATTTTGGCGTCATCGCTTTCCTCCGAACGCTCGTCGTTGACATAGATGCGCTGATAAATGGGCGACTCGGTCCAGTCAATGGGAATCGCGGATGCCGCGGAGACGCGGCTATCGCCTGAGATACGGGCAAACTGCTGCAGGACGCTGATCAGAGCGGCGGGCAACGCCTCCAGCCGGAAGTTCGGGAACCAGAGGGAAAGATAGAGTTGATCGCTCATGCTTCATTGTAGGCCGGTGAGAGAATAGATGTGGCACGAATGCGGATAACGATTGAGCGATTGCGGATGTGGCTGCTGATCGGTGCGGGCGCGCTGCTCTTGCTGGTGGCCGGCTTCATTGGCTATGCGCGATACCGGACGGGCAGTTTTCTAAAACGGCTGCCGCAGCAGCTCGGAGCCGACATCAAGCAGTCGACGAATGGATTCACCTACTCGCAGAGCATCAAGGGCCGCACGATGTTTACCGTGCATGCGTCGAAGATGATTCAGCGAACCGATGGAAAAGTAACGCTGCACGACGTCAGTATTACCGTGCATGACGGCTCCCGGATCGATCGCATCAGCAGCAATGAGTTCGTTTACGACCAGAACAATGGTGTCATCCAGGCGGATGGCGAGGTGCACCTTGACCTTGATTCTCCCGAAGGCAAAGAAGATCAAGCGGCTGTTCATGTGAAGACCAGTGGCCTGGTCTTTCTGCAGAAATTGGGTCTCGCCGCTACTGAGAAACCAATCGAATTTGCCGCCAAAGGGGTAAGCGGCCACGCTACAGGCGCGGATTACAGCACCGATACCGGGCTGCTGGTACTGCATTCGGCCGTGGATGCGACGACCGAGGCCAAGGGCCGTCAGATCCAGATGTTCGCCGGCTGGGCCCAGCTCGACCGCAAGGGACAGATTGCGCAACTGAAGCAGACCCGGATGGTGCAGGGTGACTCCGTCGGAGAAGCGGCTGAGGCGATCGTGCATCTCCGCCGGGATGGGTCGGCCGAGCGGATTGAGACCTCCGGTGGGCTAAAGATAACCTCAGACAATGGCCGTTTGCTGACCGCACAGCGGAGTGAGACATGGCTGAGCGCCCGCAGCGAACCGGAACGGGTTCGGCTTCAGGGGGCAGTGCACACGGAGCAGAACACGGGCGAACGGATTTCACGCGGCGATGCGGCAGAGGCTCTGGTGGAGTTCGGGCCAGGCGGCGTGGCAAAGGTGGCCCACCTGATTGGCGGCGTGCAGCTGACGGATGCGGAGGGGAAGAGAACTTCGCGAGATTTGCGTGCCGCCAAAGTGGACCTGCACTTCGAGCAGGTGGAGAAGAATTCAGTGCTGCGCTCCGCAGTCGCCCAGGGAGATGCCAATGTGTTGAGCGTTGCCGATGGCGCCCGCAGCCACTTCCAGGCTGAACTGCTGACGGCGCAGTTTGCCGGCGACCGGCGGCCTCGTGCGTCCCACGTCCATGGTGAGGGGCATGCCCGCATGGAGTCGCTCTCGGCGAAGGGTGTTACTCAGACCGGCGCTTCGGATCGCATCGATGCCACTCTGAATGCCGCCAGTGAAGTGGAATCGGGCACAATGTCCGGTGGCGTGACGGTGACGCAGGCCAGCGTGGTGAAGGGGCAGTCCCGCCAGACCAAAGCCACGGGAGACCTGGCCGTCTTGAAACAGGATGGCCTCATTGAGCTGACCGGCCATCCCCGTGTCGGCGATGGAGACGGAAGCGTAGAGGCGCAACGGATCCAGATGCAGCGTCAGACGCAGCAGGCCTGGGCCACTGGCAATGTAAAGGCGAACTATACCCGCGGCAACGATCCTATGCACGTCATCGCGGACCGGGCTGAATGGAAGCCCCAGGACGAACTGGTGATCTTTACCGGCGGAGCCCGCCCCGCGCGTATGTGGCAGTCGAATTCTCAGGTGGAGGCTCCCACGATCACGCTCGACCGCGGCAAACATACGGCTCTGGCTGCGGCAGGCAACGGTATGGTGCGGGCGGTGCTGGTCTCGGCGGCTACGCCGAAGCGTCCCTCGACGGTCTATCGCATCGCGGCCCGCCAGATGAGCTTCAGCGAAGCGCAACATCAGGTGGAGTTTGCCGGACCTGTCCGGATGGAGAGCGCCGACGGTACCGTCAGCGCGCGACAGGCGACGGTCTTTCTTTCCCCCTCCAAGGCAAAAACGGCTGACTTCAGCGGCAATGTGGAACGGGTAGTGGCCAAAGAAGATGTTGTGATTGAACAAGGCCAGCGCCGGGGTACGGGGAGCCAGTTGGTCTATACGGCGGCCGATGGACTGGCCGTTCTTACGGGATCTCCCAAAGTGGTAGATCCGCAACAGGGGACGATCACCGGGACGCAATTGAGCTTCCACGCAGCGGATGGTAGCGTGGTTGTATCGGGCGCGAGCGACCGGCGTGTGCGCACCGAAACGCAGGTGAAGTAATGCGCAGGCTGTCAACAGATGAGATCGGGAAGAGCTATGGCGGCCGGCCAGTAGTACGCGGCGTCAGCCTGCACGTCAGCCAGGGCGAGGTCGTCGGCCTGCTGGGCCCCAACGGTGCGGGAAAGACCACTAGTTTCTACATGATGGTGGGTCTGGTTCGGCCAGATATCGGCCGGGTGCTCTCAGACGGAGCGGACATCAGCCGGATTCCCATGTACATGCGAGCCCGGAAGTTCGGTATCAGCTACCTGCCGCAGGAGCCTTCGGTCTTCCGCAAACTCTCGGTCGAAGAAAACATTATGGCGGTTCTGGAGGCGCAACAGCTCTCGCCGGAGACCCGCCGGACGCGCCTGGAAAAGCTGATCGAGCAGCTCAACCTGGGGCCTGTCCGCAAGACGCAGGGGTATGCGCTCTCCGGCGGTCTGCGCCGTCGCGTGGAGATCGCCCGGTGCCTGTGCATCCAGCCGGCTTTCATCCTTTTGGATGAGCCATTTTCGGGAATCGATCCCATCGCGGTACTGGATTTGCAGGAGATTATCTTTGACCTGAAGACAAGTGGGATCGGAGTTTTGATCACAGATCATAATGTTCGTGAGACGCTGAGTGTCACCGACCGCGCTTACATCATTAATGAGGGCAAAATCTTCCGGGAGGGAACTCCCGGGGAACTTGGACGCGATCCAGAGGTCAAGCGAATCTATTTGGGAGAGGGTTTTTCGTTGTAGTACAACCACGCGATGGCAACCACTTTACAAGCCTGCATGCGGGTGTAGACTACGGCACACGGTCGGAGACACCCCTGCCGCGGAGATAAAGAAAGGGATCCAGTAACAAAGAGTGCTCCTCCAACCCAAGCTCAACGTAAAGATCTCCCAACGCCAGGTACTGACCCCTGGGTTGATGCAGATGGTCAGCGTGTTGGCGCTGAACAAGCTTGAACTCAAGGAGATGATCAATACTGAGATCGTCGAGAATCCTGTCCTTGAGGAGATCGAGAGCCACGATCCTTCTTTCGAAGAGCTCGCCGGGCGCGAGGGCGACCGCGAGCGAACCGTCGAAGAGACTGCCGCCAAGGAAGAGAAAGATCCCTTTGAAGAGATCGACTTCGGCAGCTACTTCCAGGAATATCTTGACCCCGGCTTCCGGACGGGCAATCTCGGCGGTGAGGAGCTGGACAAGCCCTCCTTCGAAAACTTCCTTTCCAAACCAAGCACGCTGACAGACCATCTGCTGTGGCAGCTCGGCTCTGTCCACTTGCTGGATGAGGTTCGGGCTGCCGCGGAGCTGATGATCGGCAACCTGGACGAGAACGGATATCTTGTCGCTACCGACGAAGAGCTGGCCACGGCTTTACGAGAGCAGGGGATTGAGCATCCCGAGGCTGCACTGGAGGAAGCCCACAAGGTGATCGGGACACTCGACCCTGCAGGTGTGGGAGCGCGTGATCTCAAGGAATGCCTGCTGATGCAGCTCGCCGCCCGTGAACGCGAGGCCGAGGCGGCTGCCGAGCGGCGTGCCGCTTATCGGGCACAGAAGGAGCATGAGGACGACTTCTCCGTCGAGATCGATCGCCGGGTCGAGGATGTTGAGAAGCTGGCGGCAGAGCACCGTGGTTGTGTCATGAGGATTGCTGATGCGATCGTGCAGCAGCATCTGGCTCTGCTGCAGAAGAAGGACATGCGCGAGCTGGTGAAGGAGTGCGCGCAATCTCCTGAGACCGTGCAGGAGGCGGTGGATGTTATTCGCTCGCTCGATCCTCGTCCAGGCCAGCGCTACAACAATACGGAGACGCGGCTGATTGAACCCGATGTCGCCTTTGTAAAGCGCGGCGATGAGTACGTGGTGGTGATGAATGAGGAGGATATGCCGGCGCTGCGGTTGAATGCGGGCTATCGCCGCATGATGCATCAGAAGGATGCCGACCGTGATCTGAAGGAGTACGTCAAGGAGCGGTATCGTTCGGCGATTCAGCTATTGCGGAACATCGAGCAGCGGAAGAATACGATCGTGCGCACCTGCGAGGCGATTGTGCGCCGCCAGCATGACTTTCTCGAAAAGGGCATCGATGGTTTGCGGCCGATGATGATCAAGGAGGTCGCCGAGGAGATCGGCGTGCATCCTTCTACGGTCAGTCGCGCGGTGTCGAACAAATATGTCCATACGCCGCAGGGCGTATATGAGCTTCGCTTCTTTTTCTCGGAAGGAGTGAATGGGCCTGAAGGTGGCGACCTTCCCCTCGTATTGCTCAAACGGAAGGTAAAGAAGCTGATTGAAGAAGAAGATCCGCGCCAACCTTATACGGACGACTACCTGGCTGCCGAGCTGCAGCGTCAGGGAATCCAGATTACTCGTCGTACCGTAGCAAAGTACCGGGAAGAAATGCAGATTCCCAGTACGCATAAACGCAGAGTACGCTAATCGCGTCTAACCAGACCTTAGAAAGAGGTGCCCAAGATGCACGTGGAATACACCGCACGAAAGGTCGTTGTTACAAAAAAGCTGAAGGCCCAGGCTGAAGAGGGTTTGAAGCGCATTGAAAAGCTGGTTGATGATACGGCCAAAGTCCACATCTTTTTAAACTGCGAAAAGTATCGCTGCAGCGTGGAAATCACGTTGAAGACCAAGCTGAAAGACATCGCCGCCTTGTGCGTCTCACCGGAAGTGGAGATCGCGTTGCGCGACGCTCTGGACAAGATCGAGAAGCAGATCTTGAAGTTGAAGAAGACCATCGTGACACGGAAACGTCATCCTCAGGGAGATAAGCTGACGGCGGGCACCGTCCGGCTGAGCGGTGACGAAGCCCGCGCCGCGTCGGACAAGGCCCCAACAGTGCCGGCGGCTAGAAAATCGAAGCTGAACGGCCACGCCAACGGCAAGGTCGCCGTGATAGCGCATAGCTTTCCGCAAACAGCCAGCCTGCCGGAGCCACACGTCGTTCGCTCTCTGGATTCGGTGGCGATGCGCCCTATGACGCTGGAGGAAGCGCTGAAGGAAGCACACTTTCGCGATAAAGACATCTTTATCTTCCGTAACCGGACGGGGCAGTTGCTGGTGCTGCATCGTATGCGTGATGGCAAGATGGAGCTGATTGAGACGCCGGCGTAGTAGCATCTCTGCATGCCAAAGAAGGGTACGCGGGCGGCATCCCCAAAGAAAAAATCGGACGGAAAGGACAGGCTCGTCATTCTGACGGGCTTGTCCGGTTCCGGCAAGCTCAGCGCTCTGAAGGCATTTGAGGACCTTGGATTCTACTCGGTCGACAATCTGCCGCTGGAACTGGTCCCCAGGTTTGCCGACCTGGTGCGACAGTCGCACGAGATTGACCGTGCCGCTCTGGTAGTGGATGTGCGCGAGGGCATGAAGCTCGACGCGTTTCCCGCAATCCTGAAAGAAGTCCGCAAGGTGCTGGATACGCGGGTTGTCTTTCTGGAGGCGACCGATGAGGTACTGTTGCGTCGCTTCAGTGAGACGCGCAGGCCACATCCGCTGGGACGGAACGATACGGTGTTGCAGTCGATTCAGCGGGAACGGAAGCGCCTCGACCCACTCCGGAATGTGGCCGACGTCATTCTGGATACCACCAAGTTCAATGTCCACGAGCTGCGCACCCACATCAACCAGCAGTTTGATCGTGGAGATACCGATCAGAACCTGCTGGTAAGCGCCATCAGCTTCGGTTTCAAGAATGGTGTGCCGCCGGAAGCGGATCTTGTCTTCGATGTGCGTTTTCTGCCGAATCCGCACTTCATCCCCGAGTTCCGGAAAGAAACGGGGCTGAACCCGAAGGTGGCGCGCTACGTCAAACGCTTTCCCCAGACCAAGGAGTTCCTGGACAAGACCACCGATCTGCTGAAATTTCTGCTGCCGTTCTACGTCAAGGAAGGGAAAAGTTACCTGACGATCGCCTTCGGATGTACCGGTGGCCAGCACCGGTCGGTCGCAATCGCCGAAGAGATGAAGAAACGGCTGGAGGCCGCGGGTTATCGCGTCAAGAGCGGCCACAGGGATATGCCGCGTTGACCGGCAGCGGGCTGATTAGAATAAAACCGATGTCTCCCATCACCAACGCCGGGCTGGGGGTGCGCACTTGAGGCGCATCTGGAGGCTGCTGCTGTATGCGCGGCCATACATGCTTTACTCGCTGGCTTCTGTCGTGTTGATGGCGACGGTCGGCGCCATGGCGGCCTTCCGCATTCTGCTGGTCAAGCCGATCTTCGATAACGTGCTTGCGCCGGATTCTCCGTCGCCCAATGTACTGAATATCCCGATCCCCCATCGGAATATCTCGCTGAATCTGCAATGGCTCGTTCCCAGCCATTTCCACAATGCCTGGACGGTAATCGCCTACGCTCTGGTCTGCTCGGCGATTTTAAAGAGCGTCTGTGATTACGTAGGAACTTATCTGGTGAACTATGCCGGCTTTGGCATGATCACCGATCTTCGAAACGACCTGTATAACGCCGTGCTGCGGCGCTCGGTCGCGTTCTTTCAGCGGCACTCAACGGGCACACTCCTTTCGACGCTGATCAACGACATCGAAAAAGTACAGGTCGCTATGTCCGCCGTGTTGAGTGAACTGCTGCAGCAGTTCTTCACTCTGGTGTGGACGGTTGTCGTCGTCATCCTGATGGGCGGCAAGCTGAGCTGGGTGTTGCTGCTTTTCGTGCCGGTAGTCCTTTCGTCGGCACGTCGCATCGGGCGCAGCGTCAGGTCTACGACTCGTAAGGGACAGGACAAGCTGGCCGAGATTCAGAACATCCTGCACGAGACCATCACCGGCAACCGCATCGTGAAGGCCTTCGGGATGGAACTTTGGGAGATGGACCGTTTCCGCACAGCGGCACGGCGTCTGTTCCGCGCCAACCTGAAGAGCGTCAGTGTGCAGGCGATCAGTTCTCCGCTGATGGATGCCATCGGCTCCGTGGCGATTGCTTTATTGCTGTTGCTGGGCCGCGGCCTCATCCGGTCACATGAGATGACTGCCGGTTCGTTCATCTCGTTCCTGATTGCTGTTTTCACTCTGTATGACCCGGTGCGGAAGTGCGCGATGTTTTACAACAGTTTTCAGCAGGCCCTGGGCGCCAGCGAAGAGATCTTCCATTTCATGGACGCACAGGACGATGTCCGCGAGAAGAAGAAGGCTTTTGTGTTGCCAGGCTTCCAGAACGAGATCCGTTTCGAGCATGTCGGCTTTGCGTATGAGGTCGATCATGAGCAGAAGCAGGTACTGCGGGACATCGATCTGGAAGTTCGGCGTGGCGAGGTGATCGCGTTTGTCGGCCCCAGCGGCGCAGGAAAGTCGACTCTGGTAAATCTGATTCCACGCTTCTTCGATGTGACCGAAGGCGCGATTACGGTCGATGGCCACGATCTGCGCGATGTCACCATCGCATCCTTGCGCAAGTTGATCGGCAAGGTGACCCAGGAGACCGTTCTGTTCAATGACACGGTACGCAACAACATCGCGTATGGGCAGCCTGATGTCCCGTTAGCCCGGGTACAGGAGGCTGCGAAAGCGGCTCTGGCGCACGATTTCATTGAGCGGTTGCCGAACGGCTACGACACGATGATCGGCGAAAAGGGCGCGCGCCTCTCCGGTGGTGAACGGCAGCGGCTGGCCATTGCGCGAGCGCTGTTGAAGGATGCGCCGATCCTGATTCTGGACGAGGCCACCTCGGCTCTGGATACGGAGAGCGAGGCCCTGGTACAGGCCGCTCTGGCTAATCTGATGCAGGGACGTACCGTCTTTGTGATCGCGCATCGGCTGAGCACGGTTCGCCGTGCCGATCGTATCGTCGTGATCGAACAAGGGCAGATCACCGAGATTGGGTCGCACGAGGAGTTGCTACAGCTCTCCGGAACGTACAAGCGGCTGTATGATCTGCAGTTCGTGAACGACCGGGCTGTTGAAACTGTTGCGGAAGGAACCGCATGAGTCTTGCATATTCGATGACGGGCTTTGCCCGTGTTCAAGGCAGTGTGGCTGAGGGCGTTGGATTTACGCTCTCGTTGAAGAGTGTCAACCACCGTTTCCTCGATCTGCACATGCGCCTTCCGGCCGGTTGCGATGCGTTGGAGATGCAGCTTCGCAAGCTGCTCAAAGAGCAGTTGCGCCGCGGCCACGTCGAGGTAACGCTGCAGCTCGACCGCCAGCGTCAGCGCACACTACAGTACGACCGTGCCGTCGTGGCCGCGTATGTTGAGGCGTACCGTCGTGCGGCAGAGGAGAATAATCTCTCCGGGGAACCGGACCTCGCCAGCATTCTGCGTATGCCCGGCGTCTTCAGCTCAGATGGCGAAGACTCTGAGCTGAAGCCGGAGCAGATTGAGGCGGCGGTGCTGCAGGAGGTGGAACCGCTGATCGCCTCGCTGCGAGCGATGCGGGCCCAGGAGGGCGCGGCCCTTGTAGCCGAGCTCGATGCCTGCATGGTGCGGATCGGAGCCGTGGCGGATGAAGTCAACACGCTGCGTGGCGATGTACGCGCCAGCTATTACGAACGTATCCGGAGCCGGATTGCAGAGCTGACCGAAGGCGCCAATATCAGCGAAGAACGCCTGCTCTCCGAGGCTGCGGTAATGGCTGAACGCAGTGACGTGGAAGAGGAGATCGTCCGGCTGAAGACCCATGTCGACCACTTTCGTGGACTGCTCGCCGCCGGCGGGGAGCTGGGGAAGAAGCTCGACTTCCTGCTGCAGGAGCTGAACCGGGAATCAAATACGCTCCTCTCCAAAACCAGCGGAGCCAATACGGCGAACGGTCTCCGGATCACCGAGCTTGGTCTGGAATTGAAGACGGTCATTGAAAAGGCAAGGGAACAGGTACAGAACCTTGAATAAACAGGGAAATTGAATCATTGAATGATTGAATAAGATTTCGTCTCTATCACGGAACTGGGATACGAGCGAAGTTCGAACGGTGGGAGCCGTGGGCTTCAGCCCACGGTCTATCAGACCACATAGGAACAGGCTTTAGTCCTGGGCCTGACGGACAGAGGAGGCCCAGGGCTAAAGCCTATTTGTTTTTAAACGCCTTTATCAGCGGCTGAAGCCCGCTGCTTCCACCAGTTTCAGTCATTCAGCCCAGCCCCGTAACTGTTGGATCTGTCAGATCAACAATCGCGTTATGTACACTTCTGAAAAGAAACATTCCTTCTGATGGCAGGCATTCTCTTCATCATCTCCGCGCCTTCGGGCTCGGGTAAGTCGACTCTTGTGGCCAACGTTCGCTCGCTTGTGGCGGGGCTTGAATTTTCGGTCTCCTACACCACCCGCGCACCGCGTGGGTCAGAGGTGGATGGTGAGGCGTATCACTTCACGACGCGCGAGAACTTTGAGGCGATGATCGCCCGCGATGAGTTCCTGGAGTGGGCCGAGGTCTTCGGCAACTACTACGGAACGGCGCGTTCGGCGTTGGATCATGCCCGGCAGCACAACCACGACCTTCTGCTCGATATCGATGTGCAGGGGGCGATGCAGGTGATGCAGAAGATGCCGGACGCAGTCTCGATCTTTATCCTGCCGCCCAGCCCGCAGGTGTTGGAGATGCGGCTGCGTAACCGGTCGCTGGCCGAGAACATGAGCGACGAGACGGTGATTCAGCGGCGGCTGACAGAGGCGCGGAACGAACTGCAGTTCCTCGAGCAGTACAAGTACGCCGTCGTGAATGATGTGCTGGACCAGGCGGTAACGGAGTTGAAGGCGGTTGTTGTGACCGAGCGTGGGGAAGAGGGACGCTATTTGCGTGAACTGGCACAGTCTTGTCGCACCTCGGCAATGTCGGAGCGGCTGATGCATTCTCTCCGCAGCTTTGCGACGGAATAGTTCGTCCTGGTATTTTCGTTCCCGAATTCGACCTCAAATATCCACAGCTTTAAATTCCTGCTTGGCGAGTCCAGTGCAAGCGGGTACATTGCTTGCATACGGAGGCTAGCAATGGATACAAAGCTCGTCAATAAGTACAGCCTGGTTAAGGGCGCGGCGCGTCGTGCACGTCAACTGCAGTCGGGTGCCACTCCCTTGATCGCATCCAAATCGATGAAGGCATGCCGTGTTGCCCAGGACGAGATTCTCTCCGGGCAGGTAAAGTTCGTCGTTCCCAAAACAGAGTTGAAGCCCGACATTGAGTCTGTGATTTAAGATCGTTCTATGAGTTACACGCCTGAGGCCGCCGCGCGGCTGCGGGCCTATGTCGCGTACTTCCGCGACCTTGGCGTACATGAGTTCTATCGCTGGAGCGAGCCGGCTCCGCAGACGCAACAGACCTCTGCGGTTATCGAGCAGCCTGTGCCTTCCGCTCCCGTACCAACACCGGTGCCGGTGGCGGCTGCTACTGCGCCGGAGATCGATGACCGCGAGCCACAACCGGCGCAGATGCTGCCGCCGGAGCTGAGAGAGCCTCCCATTCCCAAGCTGTATTCCTTTGATGAACTGGTTCCTTTGCCGACGACGACGGTTCCCGCCGCCGATCGTGCGGCTGCGATGAAGCTGATCCAGGATGAGATCGGCGACTGCACCCGCTGTCCGCTTGCCTATGGCGGACGCCGCAAGATTGTGTTCGCCGACGGCGACCCGAACGCTACGCTCATGTTTGTCGGGGAAGGCCCCGGCGCCGATGAAGATGCACAGGGGCTGCCCTTTGTGGGCAAGGCCGGGCAGTTGCTCAACAACATGATCACGGCGATGGGCATAAAGCGTGAGCAGGTTTATATCGCCAATATCGTCAAGTGCCGTCCGCCGGCAAACCGGACGCCGGAGTACGTGGAAGCCACGACCTGTTCCCAGTTCCTGATCAAACAGATCGATGTTGTACAGCCGAAGGTGATTGTGGCTCTCGGCTCCACGGCGGCAACGTACCTGCTGGGACGGAAGCAGGCGCTGGCCGGGCTGCGTGGCACGTGGCACACGGCGCGCGGAGCCAAAGTGGCGGTGACTTACCATCCCGCATTTCTGCTGCGCGACCCCCGGATGAAGGGCGAAGCCTGGAAAGACCTGCAGATGGTGATGCGGGAACTGGGTCTGAAGCCTCCCGCGAAGCAGTAGTTCAGGAGCGCGAAGCAGTAGTTCAGGAGAAAAGAGACGCTATGTCGCAGAACATCCTCACCGCGGAACGTGAGTCACACCTTCGTTCATTGGCCGACCTGCTGCTGGATGCCCGCCGCACGGGCAAGACGATCGATGCATTGCCGGAGCATCTTGTTCCGTCCTCCATGGAGGAGGCGTACTTCGTACAGGACGAGATGATGGCCGCCTACGGTGATGTAGGTGGGTACAAGGTAGGCGCGGCTTCGCCCGATGCCGAGCCGTTCTTCGCTCCCATGCCGCTCATCTGGATGGCTGCGTCCGGATCGACCCTGATCAATCCAATGCATCGCCTGCGGATTCTGGAGGGTGAAATCGCCTTCCACTTTGCCAAGGATCTTCCGGCGCGAGCGATGCGTTATGCGAACCAAGAGATCGCTGAGGCGATCTCTTCCGCACACGCCGTCATCGAGGTGCTGGAGTCGGCCTATACCGAGCCTGGGAAGCAGCCTCGTCTTGCGGTCTCTGCCGACATGCAGTTCCACGGCGCCTTTGTGCACGGGCCGGCGATCGAGAACTGGAAGAGCGTTGACTGGGCGCTGGAATCGGTCGAACTGGCGGTGGACGGGGTGATCCGCGTAGAGCGTACGGGCTCGAACCCCGGCGGCACGGACCTGATGCGCCTGCTCTCCTGGGTGGTGAATGAGGGAGCGAAGCGCACCGGCGGCATTCGCGCCGGGCAGTGGATCACAACGGGATCGTGGACCGGGAATACGCCCGCGACGCCTGGATCCGAAGCGGCTGTTCGATTTACAAGTTCAGGATCGGTTAAGCTTTCTTTCGCAAGCTAGCCTTCTATGCGCTCCGCTATCGTTTTCATCCTCGGAATCGTCGCCGGTCTTCTGGTGCTGCCTGCAATCGCTTACGCGTACTTCGCCTTCGGACGTCCCCCGGTCGCCGTTGCCGATGATGCGTTTCCCTTTGAAAAGCAGATTGTTCGTGTTCCGCTGCACGCTCGTATGGAGGCGGAGATGCCGAAGCAGCCGGCCATTCCTGCAAGCGATGAGAATCTGGTTGCAGGAGCAACTATCTATCGAGAGCAGTGTGCCTCGTGCCACGGTTTGAAGGAGCATCCTTCGTCGTTTGGCGCGTCCATGTATCCGCGCGCACCGCAGCTCTGGGAGAAGCACAAGAACGGCGTGGTGGGCGTCAGCGATGATGAGCCAGGCATGACCTACTGGCGAGCGAAGAATGGTATCCGGCTGACGGGTATGCCCTCGTATCAGAAGTTGTTGAGCGATACCCAACTCTGGCAGGTCTCATTGCTGCTCTCAAAGGCTGACAAACCACTTCCTGCCGCGGCGGAAGAGGCTGTATCGAAGCCGATCGGGAAATAGGAATAGATTCATTCGCCTTCGCTCGGAATCACAAAGAAGAGCGATTCAAACAACGTTGTGCGTAGCACAACCATTTCGCGCTGTAGCGCGAATGCCTTGCTTAAGGGGACGGCTTCAGCCGTCCCGTATCTGCCCTGACGAGAAAGCGGCTTCAGCCGCTGAGGGCGATGTATGTCCCTCAGCGGCGCTCCGAAATGACAAACAAAACCTCACCTCAGCGGCTAAAAAGCCGCCATTGCGTAGAGATTCCTACGGGACGGCTGAAGCCGTCCCCTTAAGCACGGCATTCGCACCTGCGGTGCGAAACAGGAAGCGCCGATAAGGTTTCGAAGGCTTCTCTTGCGTCCTGCTTCGATCTGCAAAGGATGTCCGGAGACGATTCTTCTTTAAACATCCACCGCATGATCATTCGGCAGATCCTGCCCGGCCCAGACCTTCCGTGTCGTCCACTCTGCGGGAGCATCCTTCCAGAATGGCGCATCTTTCAGCAGACCAAGCGGGAGAAAAGCCTCCAGGCATAGATACAGGCTACCGGTGGAGATGTAGGGCTCTCCCAGTGATGGCTGGTGCCCAGCCAGGCCAATCGTCAGCCAGCCGTTGGAATCGTAAGTGCCGCGTGCTCCCAGAGAGGCGCGCATGGCTGCTGTGAGCGCACCGCGGACCTGGGCGGGAGCCACATGCTCCGGGAGCTGTTGCCGCAGTGCCATGTCAGCGAGTAGATGGAAGGCTCCGCAACGATATGCGATAGACCGGCCTACGACCGGCCAGGTGCCGTCACGGGCGATCATTCGTTCCTGGATGGCGGCGTAGCGCATGGCGCGTTTCGGCTCGACCTCGGCGAGCTCTGGCCCGACGCCCACTTTGCCGACCGGGCTTTCTAGAACAGCCAGCATGAAGGGATGGATAACGAAGCTGTCGTAGTAGTCGGCATGAAAGTGAGGGCCGTCGCCGTAGACACCGTCGCCGAGGTACCACTCCTTGTGTTTTGCAAGGGCCAGCTCCACGGGAGCCTTCTCCCAGTCGCCGCCTAAGGCCTCAATCGCGGCTTCAACGGTCGCTGCGAAGAGCAACCAGTTGCTCATACCCGCTTTCTGCGTGCGCGTCTGCTGCAATCCTTTGATCAGCAGTTGCTTCGTCTTCTCGGGGAGCTTCTGGTTCAGCTCTTTCGGAGCTCGCAGAATGCCCAGGCTCAGGAAGGCGGCATCCACCAGAGTCTGCGCGATGGAACCGAAGGGCATGTAGTCGGGCGATGCGGAATCGACGCCGGCGGCGATGGCTTCCCGCGCCAGCTCGGCGTATTTGCCTGCGGTGCCGCTCTCGAGCCATGGGCTGATGCCACAGAGCGTGCGTCCCAGGGCTTCGAGATAGGTGCAGAGCCTGCGCGACTCTTCCTGACCCGGTTTGCATTCGACCGGCATTACCTGTTTCAGGCGGCGCTGGCTCAGGGCTGTGAGTACGGGACCTGCGGTCTTTTCCACCCTCGCAATCCACTCTTGCCGGATGTCAGTGGTGGGTTCGGTTGTTCCTGTTTTCTCACCACGCGCCATACCGGCTGCCAGAGCCAGTCCTGCACCTGTCACAAACTCACGCCGATCCATCCAATCTCCCTGGGCGTGTGGTCCAACCTTCTGACGGACGAAGATTGGCTCACATGCCTTCGCTTCGCATGATATTCCGTGGCGAAGTACTATATCCAAGTCATGAATCCGAACATCGCCGGTGTCACGATCAACGCCCCCGTCTCAGCCGCTCACGCCGAAATCCTCACTCCTGAAGCACTTACTTTCATCGTTGAGCTTCACCGCGCCTTTAATCCGCGCCGTAAGGAGCTGCTGGCGGCGCGCGTTGCGCGCCAGGCTCGTCTGGACGCCGGGGAGAAGCCTGACTTTCTGCATGAGACCGCGCATATCCGCATGGGAGACTGGCGCTGC
This sequence comes from Terriglobus albidus, assembly GCF_025685425.1. GTDB lineage: Bacteria > Acidobacteriota > Terriglobia > Terriglobales > Acidobacteriaceae > Terriglobus > Terriglobus albidus. Next base: position 8,292 of record NZ_JAGTAS010000054.1, on the reverse strand, counting down.
GCTCCGATCCCGGCCGATATCCAGGACCGCCGCGTGGAGATCACCGGTCCGGTCGACCGGAAGATGATCATCAACGCGCTGAACTCCGGCGCAAAGGTCTTCATGGCAGACTTTGAAGACTCGTCCACACCTCTGTGGAACAACCTGCTTGATGGCCAGGCGAATCTGCGCGATGCGATCCGACGCACCATCACCTTCGAGGATGCGAAGACGGGCAAGAGCTACAAGCTCAATGAGCAGACGGCAGTACTGTTCGTCCGCGCGCGCGGATGGCACATGGAGGAGCGGCATATCATCGTGGATGGTGAGCCGATGTCGGGCTCGATCTTCGATTTCGGTCTGTACTTCTTCCACAATGCCAAGGAGCTTGTGGCACGCGGCAGCGGGCCGTACTTCTACCTGCCGAAGATGGAGTCGCATCTTGAAGCTCGCCTGTGGAACGAGATCTTTGTGAAGGCACAGGATCTGCTGGGGGTTCCGCAGGGCACCATCCGCGCGACGGTGCTGATCGAGACCATTCTCGCGACCTTTGAGATGGATGAGATTCTTTACGAGCTGCGCGACCACTCGGCAGGTCTGAACTGTGGCCGCTGGGACTACATCTTCTCGTTCATCAAGAAGCTCGCTGCCGATACCAGCGTATTGTTGCCAGACCGCGGCCAGGTAACCATGACGACGCACTTCATGCGCAGCTACTCGAAGCTCTGCATCAAGACCTGCCATCGCCGCCAGATTCATGCGATGGGCGGCATGTCCGCCTATATTCCCATCAAGTCAGATCCGGTCGCGAACGAGAAGGCCCTGGCGCAGGTGCGCGCCGATAAGGAGCGCGAAGCCACCGACGGACACGACGGCACCTGGGTGGCGCATCCCGGCCTGGTGCCGGTAGCGCTCGAGGTCTTCAACCGCATCATGCCGCAACCCAACCAGATTGCGAAACAGCTGCCGGACTACACTGCGACCGCTGCCGATCTGCTGGAGATACCGACTGGAGAGATTACAGAAGCAGGTTTGCGCCAGAACGTTGCCGTTGGTCTTGGATACGTGGAAGCCTGGCTGCGCGGCATCGGCTGCGTGCCGCTCTTCAACCTGATGGAGGATGCGGCCACAGCAGAGATCTCCCGCGCGCAGCTCTGGCAGTGGATTCACCATCATGCAAAGCTGAACGATGACCGTGAAGTAACCGCAGAACTTGTCGAGCAGATCATCGATGAGGAGCTGGAGAAGCTGAAGCCGACACTGGATGCGGAGCGGAGTGAGTCCTACCAAAAAGCCGCAGTGTTGATGCGGGACCTTGTCCGGGCAGAGAAGTTCCCGGAGTTCCTTACATTGCCGGCGTATACGCAGGTGCTGCGGGAAGAGACGTTCGCTTAGGCTAGGGAAGGCATAAAGGATGGGAGCAGCGGGCTTCAGCCCGCTGATTTGAGCTTATAGAAAAACCGGGATTTAGCCCTGGGTCTAGCTTTGATGGAGAAAAGGCCAGAGCTGAAAGCCATTATCTATAGAGCCGAAAAAACGGTGGGCTGAAAGCGCACGGCTCCCACCGATTCGGTCTACACAGGCATAATGCCGGCAACGGTTACCTGGCTGACGGGAAGATCGGAGTTCCATTATCAGGCGCGGCGATGCAGCAGCTCTTCTGCTGAGAGATTGCGGATGCTCGCGTCCAGCAGCTCCACCATGTGAAAGGTTGGAATCTCCGCATGACCACGGCGGCGCAATCCAGCCTGGAGCTGCAGCAGGCAGCCAGGGTTGGCGGAGATCAACGCCTCGGCCTCGGTCGAGAGCAGGTTATCGACCTTACGGTCACCAAGCTCGGCCGCCGGGTCTGGCTGAACCAGGTTATAGATACCCGCCGAACCGCAGCAGAGATTGGCCTCGGGCACCTCGCGGAGATCGAGACCGGGGATGGTCTTCAGCAGACCGCGCGGTTCGGCATAGATACCCTGGGCATGGCGTAGGTGGCAGGCATCCTGGTAGGCGACCCGCAAGGGCAGGGGATGCCTTGGGCTGCGGGGTTCGAGGACGCTCAGTAGCTCCGAGATATCGCGGCACTTAGCACTAAAAGCCGCAGCTCGTTCCGCCCATTGTGGGTCGTCGCGCAGCAGAAAACCGTACTCTTTCATCGTGGAACCGCACCCGGCGGCATTGATGGCGATGTAGTCGACGTTGGCCGCCTCGAACTGGGCGATGGTCTGTTTGGCCATTCGCAGAGCTTCATCCTCGACACCGGTGTGCACCATCAGGGCTCCGCAGCATTGCTGGTTCTCAGGAACGACGACCTGGCATCCCTCGGCCTCCAGTACCCGTGCCGTGGCTTCGTTCACATGCTGGAAGAAGACCTGCTGTACGCAACCGGTCAGAAGGCCAACGCGCGGTCGGTCGGCCGTCTTCGCCTTATTGGAGAGCGTGATGTGGCTGCGGAAGAGCGAGTCAGGCACGCGAGGCAGCAGCGCTTCCATCGCCTGCAGACGTTTGGGTAGCAGCTTCAGAAGCCCCGTGGCACGGACAAGCTTCTGCAACCCAAGCCGCTGATAGGCCAGCATAGGATAGGCCATCAGACGCAGCCGCGCCGGATGAGGAAAGGTGGCGAAGAGCAGCTTGCGGAAGAGAGAGTCATCGGTCGAGCGCGGGATGTTGCGCTCGATTTGGGAGCGCGTATCCTCGATGAGCTTGTTGTACTGCACGCCGGAGGGGCAAGCGGTCACGCAGGCCATGCACCCCAGGCAATTGTCCATGTGTGTGCGGAAGTTCTGATCCAGGCCGGCTTCGCCCTGCGCGGCCTTCGTCATCATATAGATGCGTCCACGAGGAGAGTCCATCTCTTCGCTCCACAGAACATAGGTGGGACATGCGGGAAGACAAAAGCCGCAATGAACGCAGTCGGAGAGCAGTTCCTTTGATGGCGGATGATGCGGGTCAAAGGCCGAGGGCTTGGCAGGAGGTTCGATTTGGTGCAGATGAGACATGATGGCTAGCGGACCGGTTGCGGTGCTGGCTCAATGGCCAGCGGATTGAGTGTCTGGTTGGGATCGAACTGCTGTTTGACGAGCATCGTCAGTGGAGAAGGCTCTTTCGCGCCCCACGGCGGCATTGAATCGTCCTGTGGATTTTGAGGAACCGACAAGACTGTCATGGAACCGGCATCGGTATGCGCATAGAGGCTTCCCAGCGCGGAATACGTTTGGCTTATATTCGGGAAACTGGCGTAGAGAATGCCTATCGCTTGCGCAACGCAGCGCCCTCCAAGCTGGACAACTTCCGCTGCATTGGATGAAAGCTCGGACGCCTTTCCGGTCACCTTCACCAGAAAGGCATTTGGCGTATTCATCAGGTCTTCGCGGGATCTCCATACATCGGGCGATGACGGATGGATCGTCACGCCATGTTGTCGGGCGAGGACTGCCAGCATAGCCTCCTGCTTCGCTTCGGGATGCGCATTGAGTTGAATATCCAACGCGAAACCAGACGCATCTCCACGTAACTGTAGAGCCTGTGTCGCCAGGTGGCTATCGCGAATCGCCTGCATCAGAGCCGCAAGTTTCCTGGCGATTTCAGCGGTTACCGTGAAGCTTTGCGCGTAGCGCGGCAAAGCATACAAACGGAAGGTCACCTCGGTGATGACGGCCAATGTGCCGCGCGAGCCGACCATCAGCTTCGGCAGATCATAACCGGCGACATTCTTCACCACGCGGCCGCCGGTGCGGGCAATGGTCCCATCGGCCAATACGATCGTCATGCCAAGCACCAGATCGCGTAGAGACCCGTAGCGATGGCGCAAAGCTCCGGAGTCGTTGGTGGCGCAGATTCCCCCAACCGTTGCTGTAGCCGGCCATAGCGGGTCCAGCGCCACAAACTGGCCATGCCGCGCGAGTGTCTGCTGCAGCGTCTCCCAGGTACAACCCGCTTGTACGGTGCAGGTGAGGTCCTGCCATGGATGATCGACAACCTGATTCAGCCGCTGGAGAGAGAGCTCAATCTGCGGCTCGGCCGCGGCCCCCCAGGCAAGTTTCGTACGGCCTCCGGTGGGCCGTACCTTGAGTCCATGGTGGTCGGCGAAGCCTATCACCGCGGCAACCTCGTGCGTGTCTTTGGGAGAAACGACGAAGACGCCGTTGTCTTCTCTGACAAACTCATGGCCAACGAGTGGAGCCAGATGTTCAGCGAGATGGGTGATTACCGGCATTAGAGCATTTCTCCTGTGGGTGTAGAGTAGGGCTTCCGCATTTATGGGCGTTTTCCGCAATGAGAACGCCACTGAACTCCTCTTCCGGGCTACCCAGGAACAGGAGAAATGCTCTAGAAGACCTCCGCAATGCCGGAGGCTTCCACCGGGTGTGGGACATAGTGACCACGGCTCTGTTCACCGCAGAGACGTGGCGTGGGGAAGAGCTTCTCCGGGTTGGCAATGTTGTTGGGATCGAAGGCGCGGCGCACGCGCTGCATCGTCGCCAGATCGGCGGGGGCATACATGTAGCTCATGCTGCACTGCTTCTCGCGGCCGACGCCGTGTTCCCCGGTGATGGAGCCACCGGCTTCGACACAAAGATCGAGGATGCGCATCGAGAGATCAATGGCGCGTTCCTCTTCCCCCGGATTGTCACGGTTATAGAGCACGATAGGATGCAGATTGCCATCTCCGGCGTGAAAGACATTCGTAACACGCAGACCTTCCGCGTTGGCCATGGCGGCAATCTTCTCCAGAACGACAGGAAGCGTCGTCCGGGGAATGACGCCATCCTGGACGATGTAGTTCGGGCTCAGGCGGCCGGCGGCGGCGAAGGCTGCCTTGCGACCTTTCCAGATCAGAAGACGATCAGCTTCGTCGACGGCATGGCGTGTCTCGAGAGCTCCGTTTTTACCGCAGAGTTCCAGCACCTGCTCCGCCTGCAGCTTGACCTCAGCGGACGGACCGTCGACCTCGACAATCAGCAGACCGTCACACATCGGATAGTTAGGATGTACGGCTGCTTCCGCGGCAACGATGGCGAGCCGGTCCATAATCTCCATCGCCGAGGGCAGAAGCCCGGCAGCGATGATGTCGCTGACCGTCTGCGCCGCGGCTGAGATGGAGGGGAAGGCCGCCAGAAGCACCTGGATGGCTTCGGGTTTCCGTACGATGCGTAGGGTCATCTCGGTGGCGATACCGAGCGTCCCTTCGCTTCCGATAAAGACACCGAGAAGATCGTAGCCGGGAGCATCGGGCGATTTGCTGCCCAGCGTTACCAGCTCGCCGGATGGTAGAACCACTGTCGCTTCCAGAACGTGAGTGACGGTGAAGCCGTATTTCAGGCAGTGGGCTCCGCCGGCGTTCTCGGCAACATTGCCGCCAATAGTGCACACCGTCTGCGAAGAGGGGTCCGGAGCGTAGAAGAATCCGGCGCCTGCGACCGCGGCGGTAACGTTCGCGTTGATGACTCCGGGCTGCACCGTCACCTGATGGTTGACGAGATCGATGTTCAGGACCTTCGCCATGCGGGAGAAGCCGATGACGACGCAACCGTGAGTCGGCAACGCACCGCCCGACAGTCCCGTGCCGGCACCGCGCGCCACAAATGGAACTTTGTGGCGGCTACAGAGACGCAGGATTGCCTGTACCTGTTCGGTGGTCTCCGGCAGCAGGACGGCAGAGGGGGCTTCACGGAAGGCCGTAAGGCCATCACATTCATAGGTCTGCAACTGGTTCTGAGCGGTAATCAGGCCGCGCGGACCGACAATCTGGGAAAAGGCGGTAAGAAGTTCTGCCGAAAGCATGGCACACCTAGCATACTGGCCGACACTATGATTTGGTGACATTCGAACCCACCCAAAAGCGTACTGTAACGAAAAAGCCGTCCAGAGCGTCAGACAACCGAACGAGGAGACAGCCATGTTGATCAACACCACTACCGCGATTCCATCTTCCGAGATCACTCCGCAGGAGAAGTTCTTGAGCCGTCGAGGGTTCCTGGCGGGAGCGGCTGCCGTGGCGGGCGCCGGCGTGATAGCGCCACAGGGGCTCTGGGGTGCAACCAAGCTGCAGACGACCCCGGGAAAGTTCTCACTCAGTGAAACGCCGACGCCTTTGAAGAAGGCAATCAGCTACAACAACTTTTATGAGTACGGAGTCGACAAGGGTGATCCTGCGGCCAACGCGCACCGTTTGAAGCCACGCCCGTGGACCGTGCAGGTGGAGGGTCAGATTCAGAAGCCCCTGACCTTTGACATCGACACCATCATGAACTACCGTCCGCTGGAAGATCGGGTCTATCGCTTTCGCTGTGTTGAGGCGTGGAGCATGGTGATTCCCTGGGTAGGCTATTCGTTCTCAGAGTTTGTGAAGGCATGCAACCCTCTGCCAAGCGCCAGGTACATTCAGTTCATCTCGTTGGCGGATCGGAAGCAGATGGACCTGCCGGATTCTGCTGGAATCTCGTGGCCGTATTCGGAAGGGCTGCGTATGGACGAGGCGATGCATCCGCTCACGCTGCTTACCTTCGGCTCATATGGACAGACGCTCGAGAATCAGCAGGGGGCTCCGATTCGCATCATCATTCCATGGAAGTATGGCTTCAAGTCTGCAAAGTCGATCGTGAAGATTCGCTTCCTCGATAAGCAGCCGCACACATCGTGGAATGATCTTGCTCCAACGGAATACGGCTTTTACGCCAACGTGAATCCGCAGCACAACCATCCGCGCTGGAGCCAGGCGAATGAACGCAAGATCGATGCTTCCCTCTTTCCCAGAACGGTACCGACCCTCCCATTCAATGGTTACGGTAATGAAGTTGCCGGCTTATACAGCGGTATGGATCTTCATAAGAATTATTAGAAGTAATTAGCTGCAGTTCATTACAACTGTTTTGCGTGAAATTAGTCAGATGTAACGTAATGCGCCCGACCGAGGGCGCATTTTCTATGCTTGCCGCACTGCAAGTCTTTGCCACTATTGCAGTTGAAATGTCGATCGCAAAAAGTTGAGCGAAACGAGTCACGCCTAAAGTCTCGCTGTTCCGCGCCGAAGAAATAAGCAGCGGAAGAAGATGCTGCAACAAATTCTCCTCTGACCGACTGCTCCGTTCTGGATCAGACGCTGCCGCTAGGCAGGGGAAAAAGTCTGCAAAAGATTGCACGTAGCCTGCAGGCGTAAGGGACTTGATCCCTGCGTCTCTATGGAGTCGTGTGTCCGTGGCATAGCGATTGCTTCGTTAGCTGCCACTAGCAGCTTGCTGCATGGTCTCCCCCGTTCTTTTGAAGGAGAGGACAAGATGACTACGTACAAATTAAAAATACGAGCTGTTGCTGTACTGGTTGTTATGCTGCCATTTTCAGTCGTCGGACAAACTTCCAAACACAAGACGCCCTCTCCGGTGGAGATCGCGAAGAACGCAATACCATTGCGCCTTACAGGTGAGCGAGCCTCGCTGGCGATGAAAACCAAAGCAGCAGCAATTGCTGCAACTGCATCCTCTTCAACATCTGTATCGACCGCTGCAGGCGCATCAAGCGGAACGAAAGCTGCACCCGCAGCCGCCGTCATCCCCACAGCAATCGCCTCCATCACGGTGGAAGGCCACTCCGCAGACGAGATTCTGCAGACCGACACTGCTATCACATTGCAGGCAACAAGCGCCGAGATGCAGGCAGCACCTGGCACCTATAACGACATCCCTCGCTTCCTGATGACGGAACCTGGCGTAACCTTCGATACCGACTCCAGAAACACCTACATGGTGAATGGTGGTAACCCGATCGAGAATCTGTATGTTGTCGACGGCGTTGAAATTGCGAACATCAACCACCTCAGCACGAGCAATTCTTCGGGTGGCTTTGTGTCGATGCTTGATACCGACGCGGTCTCATCGGTCAGCCTGCATAAGGCGCTCTACAGCACAAAGTACAGTGGCGCTCTGTCCTCCGTTCTCAGTGTGAACACCGCTGCGCCGGCTGCGCAGAAACGGCATCTGCAGATGGACATGGGCTATGCCGGCATGGGTGCGATCTTCAGCCATCCGCTGGGGAAGAAGGCTGCATTTCTCACGCAGTATCGCCGCAGCGTGATCAACTACTTTACGGACGACATCGGCATCGGCGGTGCGCCGGTCTATTCCGGAACACTGGCACGCGTGGATACGCATCCGACTGGAAAGGACACGGTCTTCGGCCTGTATATCGGTGGCAACGATAAGATCGCCCTGCACCCGAATCTGTTGGACAACCAGGATCCCGGTTACGTCAGCACGACGTACACAGGGAATCGCGGGATCTATGCCGCGACGTGGAACCACATTGTCTCCGGCAACACGCTGCTGA
>NZ_JAGTAS010000053.1 GCF_025685425.1 Terriglobus albidus | reverse complement strand
CAGCTTCCGCCTTCTTCTCCATAACAGACGCAGCGGTTCCTCACAGAGCTACTTCTGATTCAACCCTAGCTCCCTCTCCTCAACTCACTTTTTCTCCTCTCACGTACAAAGTAAGTGACATTAGGCTTTCAGCCCACGGTATATCGGCTCGATATGAAATGGGCTTTAGCCCTGGGCTTTTTCCTCGCGTACAGAGGAGGCCCAGGGCTGAAGCCCGCTGAACACCCCATCCAGCAAGGCTGGATGGGGACCCGCTGCTCCCACCAGTTTCAGTCATCCTCTGTCAGATCAACTGGAATTTGTCGATACGCCGTGGTTGCTAGAGACGGGAGGGGCTGTTTAACCTCTTTGTCATTTCGGAGCGTAGCGGAGAAATCTGTTTCTCTACCAAGACTCTTCCAGGCTCAAAAGCCGGACAACAAAGCAGATCTCTCCGCCATCGCCGCGAAAATACAACCAACTCGTGATGAACATCATCTTGGCGTCCATGAGAGACAAGACGGAACACAAAACACCAGACTCACCCGTGGCAGGACGCCCCCCGGAAGCGGGGATCAACTCCAGCATCATGAAAACGCTGGGCTTGGTGGTTGTCTTCATCCTCGTAGCCGTGGCAATCTGGTGGTTCTATCGCAACTAGAGCATTTCTCCCAAAGGTGTAGTGCGGAGCCTTGGGTCCGCAACTCCTCCGGTGGTGAAGTTATAGCGGTTTGCGGCGTTTTCCTGTGAAGAAAGCGGCATTCGTAGAGCTATTCAAAGCTATATCTTGGGTTCCGCAGTCTTCCTTCTCATCGAACTTGCCCTCCGCTCTTAGCTGCTCCCTGAATTTCCCAGGCGAGACAAAAGAAAACCTCCCATGTCTCTTTTCTCGTCGTAGACACCGTGTAAAGGAGGACGAAATGCCTGACAAATCAACAACCGAACGCGCAAAGAACGATCTTCGTGAAGGGAAGTCTCCGTCGACAGCGGCTGGAGAATTCGTGCATGAAGAGATCGACCATATTCGCGAAGGGAAACACGGTGCGCGATCGCCGCAGCAGGCCATCGCGATCGGTCTCAGCAAAGCACGCCGAGCTGGAGTCCCGCTTCCTCCTCCAGGAAAAGGACAGGCGAAGGAGAGTACGCGCAAGTCCGCTGAGAGAGAGTACGAAAAGGGCCAGGAGGGAGCCGAGCCGCCTTCTCCGAAGCGCTCCCGGGCCAGGGAGCGAGTGCTACAGCGCGAATCTCACAGATCCGCAACACGCGGCGCTCTCTCAAAGCAGGCGAAGACGGCTTCAAAAAAGCGGACATCGAAGAGCCGGCATGAGGCAGCGATGAAAGCTGTGGCTACCAAGGGTAAAGAGGGACTCAGACGTGCGGCTCGCAAGGCGGCGCAGACCCGTGGCAAAAAGAAGTAACCACAGCGAAGGAAAGGGTCCGCTAGAAAGTTACAGGAGGCAATCCCTCACACCAACGCTGCCAGGCCAGGCGCAGCTTCTGTACCAGCGTTTCTACGAGCTGATCATGCTGCCGCAGTGCACTTGCGGCAAACATGGCAGGCAGCTTCTCTCGAAGCTCGTTCAAGGCCTGCAGATTTTGTGTCCAGAACATTGCCTTCTGCACAAATTCGTCGCGATCATGCGCAATAAACTCCGGAATTCCAACGTGCGACGCAATGGACGTCCCCAGGCGACTCGAGACCAGGTCTCCGCGTAGGGTAAGTGTCGGAACTCCCATACACAATGCATGGCTGATGGTCGTACTGCCGTTGTAAGGGAATGTGTCGAGGCAAAGATCGGCCATCCGGTATTGCTCCAGTTGTTCCAATACGGAGCGCGAGTGAAGGAAGAGCAACCTCTCCTCCTGGATACCCTCAGCGGCAAACCACGCTTTTACGGTCTCCGGCGCGGAACCATTAGACATGGTCGCCAGCATCATTCGCGAGCGAGGCAGGGCCTTCAAAACCCGGGCCCACAGTGCGATGTGGGCTTGGTTGAGCTTATTGATACGAGCCAGGCAGCAGAAGGTGAAATATTCTTTGGTCAACGCGGGAAGAGCATTTCGTTCCGGAGCCGGTTCATGTGGATCAAAGCTGGTAGTTGCTGGCAGGTAGAGGATCTTCTCAGCGAACTGAGATTGCTCAGCCGGCGTAATCAGGTTGGCATCGCCCACGAAATAGTCCATCGCCTCCAGGCCCGTTGTTGCGACATAACCTATCCAGCTCATTTGCAATGGAGCCGGTTTGTGGGCGAAGGTTAGCATGCGGTTGTCGCCACTGTGACCGGACAGATCGAACAAGATGTCGATAACGTCGGCTCGTATGGCCCTCGCAAGGGCCGCATCTGAAGCCGTAGCCGCTCCGCGCCAGTAATGAAACAGCTCTTGATACTGTGCTGTGTAAGCATCATGCTGGCGGCTGGCGTTATAGGCGTAGAGCTGCAGGCCATCGTACTGTACAAGCCGTTGCAGTGCGGGCATGAGATAACGCACCACCGGATGATTGCGGAAATCGCCGGAGACGAAGCCAATATGCAGGATACGGTCAGGATCCCGCGTGTTGAGATAGTTGCCCCAATGAGATTTCAGCGGCGTTTCGAATTGTGCTGCGTAAGCACGGTGTTCCGCGAGTATTGCCGTGGGAGTGCAGTTATCTCGAAGAGCGAGCGTGAATAGCAGATTGCTGTGACCCTGGGCCAGGTTGGGATCGATCTTAAGTGCGTGCCGTAGCAGCATCTCTGTCTCGGCGACGAACCCGTGCTGCCCCATCAGTTCGCCCAGATTGACAAAAGGCGGGGCAAAGTTTGCGTCGAGCTCGATGGCGCGACGGTAATACGCCTCAGCTTCGGGGTAGCGATGCTGCTTGCTTAGAAGTTGACCGTAGTTATTCAGCAGACGTACTTCCTGGGGCATGACCCGCACGGCGCATCGATAATGCAGATCGGCTTCCTCCAACTGCTCGCGCATGTTGAGGATATTCGCCAGGTTCCCATGCGTCAGGCCATGATCGGGATCCATGGTCAATACAAAACGGAGTTTGCTCTCTGCTGCTGTCAGATTGCCCATTTCGAGCAATGTGACGCCCAGGTTGTAAAACGGTTCAATAGAGTCCTGATGCAACGCAATTGCACGCTCGTAATGACGGATCGCCTCACCACGGCGGCCGGCGCCCTTCAATGCGTTGCCATAGTTGTTGTGATATTGCCAATCATCATGCAGACTTGCGGGCGCCTGCTGATAGAGCGCAATGGCAGTGTCCAGGTCTCCACCGGTAGCGATGGTCGCGGCGAGAATCTTCCAGACAAGAGGGTGTTGCGGGTCGCGCGCATTCAAACTGCGAGCCAGGGCCTCAGCCTCTGCGAAACGTCCTTGAAGGAAACACTGTTCCAGCGCCGACAACTCCTGAGGGGAGATCGCGCCAAAGTTAAAAAAGCCTCGAGAAGAAGGGGCCTGTGTGCCGGCAAAAGCGGATTTCAAGGGGCAGTCCTCCGTGAATTCGTACCCATGGACCAACCCTCAGCATGGACAAGGGAGAGTCACGATTGTATGTAGCAATGCCATTACCATCGGCGGGGTACAGTTTGTTGGAAGGCTCTTATCTGGAACTGAAGGGTACTCTAATCCTCAAAAAATCCATGCAAGTTGTTGATTTATAGGTGCATAATGGCCTCCCTTTCTACCTTTTGGACCCTATGCTCAGCTGCGGGGAATGAATACTATTTCATTCGTGAACTTGTTTTTTCATGTATGGTTTTCGTGTTGCTTCATCGGAGGAAATCTGTGAGGGAAGTGCGACCGCTGCGCCAAATCATCCATATCCTGAGTCTTCTGTTTCTGATTCTCGTTTCTTTTCCTCTGGCCGGGATTGCTGAAGATGACCCGGAAAAGGGATCGCTGAATAAGCCGGACAGGTTGGAATGGTTTCGCGACCAGGGTTTCGGTCTCTTTATTCACTGGAGCGTCGACAGTCAGCTTGGCGTAGTGATCAGCCACTCGCTGGTAGGGGCTTCACCCGAATACACCGATCGCTTTTTCAATGAGCTGCCGAAGACCTTTGATCCGGATCGTTTTGAACCCAAGGACTGGGCCCGTCTCGCACATCTGGCAGGTATCCGCTACATGATGTTTACGACCAAACATCATTCGGGATTCACAATGTTTGATAGCAAAACGACAGTCTTCGGAGTTATGCATACTCCCTTTCATCGTGACATCACACGAGAGGTCTTCGATGCCTTTCGTTCCGAGGGGATTTCGACCGGCGTTTACTTCTCTCCTGACGATTTCTGGTGGCTTCATCAGAACGGCAAGATCATCCGCCGCTCTGTGCCTGATGTGCAACCGAGGAATAACCCGGGACTGATGCAGTACGACCAGGGGCAAGTCAAGGAGTTGCTGACGAACTATGGCAAAGTCGATGAGCTTTTTCTCGATGGGGAGGCGGTCGGTCTACGCGACCTTGCATGGAAGCTCGATCCCAACATCATTGTGACTCGTGGCGCCATCAAGACGCCCGAATTGACTGTGCCAGGCATGCCTCTTCCCGGGGCATGGGAGACGTGCATGACGATGGGAACAGCCTGGCAGTACCAACCCCAGAATGAACACTACAAATCAGGGGGAGAGCTGATCCGTCTGTTGGTGCAGACACGCGCCAAGGGGGGCAATTTCCTCTTGAACGTCGGGCCGAAACCGAATGGCGAGCTCCCGATCGAGGAAGAGGAGCGTCTGCGTGAAATCGGTCTCTGGATGTTCGTCAACTCCGATGCAATCTATTCCGTGCGTCCCTGGGTCATTACCAACGAAGGTGATATCTGGTTTACCAAAAAGAAAGACGGCAGCGCGCTCTATGCCGTCGTCGAATCCAACGCTCCATGGCCTCGTGCTACATGGAAGGAATTCACGCTCCATTCCGTTCGAGCGACGGAAAAGACAGAGGCGAGTGTCCTTGGCCAAAACGATGAAGTCGTGGAATATCACCCCGAAATTACTCCCAAATCGACATGGCATCAGGAGAAGGACGGGCTCCATGTACGAGTGCTGCAGGCCCAGCGGTTACAGGACAATTTTCGCTGGCCGAATCCGGCGGTAATCAAGATTACAAATGTCGAGCCCGCTCTCAAGCCACCACAGGTACAGACGACCGGTTCAGTCGTGGGCACATCGGGAGAAGAGACACTCGAAGGATCTGTCCTCGATATGGGTGACCAACCCTCGCTCGAAGTGACCTTTGAATATAGACCGGTGTCCGGAGAGGATGTGAATTCACGGACGGCTGTCTGGACCGCGACTCCGGCGCAGACAATCTCCAGACCGGGACCATTTACAGCAAACCTCAACGGACTGGATCCTAAGGGCATTTATGAGTTTCGCGCAGTGATTCATCACCCGCTGTTGCCACTCTACGGAACAGAGCTGAAGATGAAGCGCTAGTGTGGTGAGTGTGAAGTTCATCGCAAAATGTTGTCATCCTAACGGTAGTGAAGAACCTGCTTTTTAACGCTTCGGATGGCAGGAGCACTTCATGATTTATGGCATGGACTAATGACTCAGGACACTGGAGCATTTTCCCTGTAGGTGTGGCGTAGGGTTTCCACATCTATGGGCGTTTCTGCAATGCACATTTTTCCGGGATGCCCAGCAACAGGGGAAATGCTCTAACTGAAAAGGATCGTAAGAAAGCCTGTCCGAGAGATGCTTCGGACAGGCTTTCTTTACTCCTGGATGTTCTCAGAACTGGAACTTACCGGCGAATTGAAGAATACGTTGTGCGTTTCCGGAAGCCACTCCGCTGATAGTGCCAAAGGTTGAAGGTGTCGTTACCGTTGCCGCAGGATTGCCGAGAACCGGATGGTTCAGGACGTTGAAGGCTTCAGCATCGAGTTTGAAGGACACGTTCTCGCGAATTGGGAAGATACGGTGGATCGAAGTATCGAGCCCCCAGGACTGCTGTCCCTGTAGGAAGTTGCGAGGGGCATTTCCGAGTGTTCCGATTGCCGGTGTTTTGAAGGCGCAGGGATTGAACCATTGCGTCCGGGTACGGGTCGGACCGGCGGGCGGTGCACAGGACGGGTTGCCGTCGACCGGACCGGATTTATAAGGATCACCGACAAGGTCGGCACGTTCATAGGTACCGGCATTACCGGTGTTGGCAATGTCACCTGCTGCAGTCACATTGAAGTTCTGGCCGGAGCGGGCGGAGATGATGGCATTTACCTGCCAGTTTCCAACGACATAGTCGCCGATCGTGTTTCCCGTCGAGAACCGCTTGTTCTTTCCGACGGGAAGCTCATACACCAGGTTAGCGGCGAGAATCTGAGGGATATTGAAGCTAGCAGGTCCGCGGCTGCCGCGCGGGTTATATGGATCCTCCGGAACTCCGCCTTCGACCCCGAAGTAGCCATCACCTCCCTCGTTCAATGTCTTGCTCCACGTATAGGCTACGGTGTATCCAAGGCCGTCACTGAATTGACGCTGGAACGAAGCCTGCAGCGCGTTGTAAGAAGCATTCGCGCCCGAGTGATCCCAGGACTTTTGTGGAACCGTATAGGGGAACGGTTGCCCCGTGTTGGTTCCGCGTGCGGCGAAGGATACGCACGTGGAGCATGGAGTTCCAGTGTTGTAGTAGCCGCCGATATCCAGACGGTGTGATGACGATCCAACGTAGTTGAGCGAAAGAATGGTGCGACGGCCGAACTGCTGCTCAATCCCGAAGTTGTACTGCTCAGAGTACGGATTTTTCCACTGCGGATCGACCATGTAGTTTACGTTCGATGACCCAAAAGGAGTCGCAGCCGGCAGGTTGCCGGAGTTGGCGGCAAAAGGATCCTGCGCCGAGGTGTAGATGGTTCCAGGAGTATTGGTTCCATTGATCTGCAGGGTTCCGGTATCGGGCCACGATCCCTGGTAGTTCTGGGTCATCTGAATAATGGCTGCCCAGTTGTCATAGGTCATGCCGAAACCGCCGCGAATCGACATTTTGTCGTTGACGCGATATGCGAAACCGATGCGAGGAGAGACATTGTCTTTGCTGCCGTGGAGAATCTTTCCGCCTGTGGCAACCCGAACGTGTGCAGGCAGGGTCGCGCTGGGAAGACACGGCGCGTGCTTGCGTTCACTGCATAGCGGCGGTAGCTTCTGGATAATATAGTCACCGGTATTGAAGTCGAAGTCGCCCGTTTCCGGCGAGCCCTGCAGGCCGATGGACTCATCCGTGCCAAAGGCCGGAATCACACTACGGTCATAGCGAACGCCGATATTTAATGTGAACGTATGAGTGATCTTCCAACTATCCTGAAGATAGATGTTGGCAATGCCTCCCGGGCGCTCCGTAAGAAAGACGTTGCGCTTGTTCTCGGAGTTGGGATAGTCGAGTAGAAAATCGGCCAGACCGAAGCCTGATTGAGCAGCAATTTGGGCCGAAGTGATATTCGACGGGGAGCCCGGGTTTGCCCCGGCCTGACCTGGAACATTGCCGAAGTTACCAGTCGAGGCTCCAGTAAAACTGACTTGTCCCTGTCGCAGTTGCGCCGTGTAATTCACCTGGTCCCATCCACCGCCGGCTTGAAGTTGATGATTACCGATGGTGTGCATCACGCTTCCCAACCATTCGTGAATGCTGGAGAGGTTTTTAGATGGGCTGTTGACCTCGCCGCCCGAGAAACCGTTAGTCACCGCCTGAGTCACAAGCAGGGTTGCACCTCCGACAAATGAATTGCACATATCTCCCGAGCAACCGTAGGTCTTCCAGAGGTTACGGTCGTTGAACTGCGTAACGACCGTGTTTCCAACGTGTGTACGACCGTACTGTACCTGCATGCTGGTCGCGGGGCTGAAGACATGCATCCAACTCACGCCATACTGTTCGGCAGGAATGTCCGTGGAAGTGAAGAGTGTCGGAAGTGTGCTGGGGGCTTCCTGGTTCCACTGTATGCCGGAATAGCGGAAGAAGATGAAGTCTTTCGTGCCGATGTGCTGATCAATACGGCCGGTGTAGTTGTACACCTTCTGACGAGTCGGATCGGTGATCTGGTAGTTGTATGTGGTCGGAGCAATCCCCGGAATAACGATCGGCCTAACATTCCCGAAGACTGCCTTGACGAAGGCGAGGGAATAACCGTTCATCTTGTTAACCGGAATCTGGTTGCCGAGGAATGCCGGACGATAGGGAACTGGTGCATTGTTGGCCACAGTTGGATCGTAGAGCTGGCAGGGATATGTTTGTGCCTTCGTGTCGCTGGCGGAACAGGTTCCACCCTTATTGACACCGGTGCTGGCACTGGAGAAGTCGCCGTTGAGTTGTGCCTGCGTGGGAATCAGAATATTGGTCGATCCGGCCTTGGAATAAAGCGTTCCTTCCATGCCAACCAGAAAGAACGTCTTATCGCGGCCGTCATAAAGCCAGGGAATGCGTATCGGGCCACCTACCTGGCCTCCAAAGGTGTTGAGGTGATAGGACGGCGGAGCAGAGATATACGGCTTGGCATCGAAGCTGTTATTGCGGATGAACTCCCAGGCGGATCCGTGAAAGCTGTTCGTTCCCGACTTGGTGACGATGTTCACCACGCCGCCAAGCGAACCACCATAGACGGCGTCGTTGTGAGAGTTAATCTTGAACTCCTGAATGGTGTCGATAATAGGTGGCACGGCATAGGTGTTGTACCAGGCCTGGTTATCGTTCATGCCATCAACAAGGTAGATCGTGGAACGGTTGCCGGCTCCATTGATGGACGGGAAGGAATAGCTCGTTGTTCCAGCCGCGGTGACTGCGGTGTTGCTTGCACTGCTGTTTTGACCGGTGCTGATGGGAGTCACACCAGGCGTCAAGGTAAGAAGTTGCGTAAAGTTACGGCCATTGAGCGGAAGGTTATTGACGGCCTTTTCGTCGATCACAGTGCCGAGCTGCGCGGTTGAACTTTCCACCTGCGCTCCGGTCGCCTCGACGGTAATGGTGTCGGTAACGCTTCCGGTTCGAAGCTCGGTATTGATGGTCACCGCCTGCGCAACACCCACGTCAAAAGCCGCCACTGTCTGCGTCTGAAAGGATGCTGCCGTGAAGGTGAGGGTGTAGCGCGCAGGTGGAATAGCTGTGAAGACGTATGCACCTGAATCGTTGGTGATGCTCTCACGGAGAACGTTTGTCTCGATGTTCCTCAGAACGACTCGGGCGCCCGGCAACGACGCGCCGGTGGGGTCAGTGACACTGCCGTTCACGGAAGAGGAAGAGCTCTGCGCTCTGGCAAGGGTGGCGCTGATGAGAAGGATGGCTCCGCAAAACACTGCCAGAACTCTTTTGCGGGACGATTTGCGTCGGCTCAGTGCTGCAATGGCTTGCATAGGGATGCCTCGCTACCTGGGAATCGGTCTGCTTTGAAGCGGGGCGAATCCTACAAAGCCGTTAAAAAGCCTGTCAAGGGAATTTTTCACTGATGGTGAAAAGTTTTCACTGATTAAACCTTGAATTGAGCAAGGGATCGCCACAAAACGAAAGAGCCCGGCGGCGGCCGGGCTCTGCGGAATCGAATATTTCTGTTATTTCTTGCGCGCGGTGATCTTCAGATACTGGTTCTTCACCAGCGTATGGATATCGGCGTCAACAGCGACGTTTGCCTCCGACCACAGTGCCACCAGGTCGCTATAAAGTGCTTCCTGTCCGGCTCCATCCAGCTTGCTGAAGGCCACCTTTGTGGGCCCGAAGTAGTTTCGGAAGAAATCGACAGCACCCGCTGGATTTACCCGCATATCGAAGTCGATAGGAACCAGCTCGGTCTCAATATCGGTGAAATACGGTTCCAGACGCGATCTCACGGTAGCCTCGTCGCCCCACAGGACGGGGGGCTGAACTCCCGGTGGCGGCGGCACATGTTTTGTTCCGGTCCTGAACATCGCGCCGGTGAAGCTACCAGGATTCCAATTGCCCATGGCCAGCAGGCCTCCAGGTTTCAGCACGCGTGCCGATTCTAAGGCGACCAGCTCAGGTCGAGGAGCGAACATTGCGCCGAACATCGTGGTGACCGCATCGAAGCTGGCATCGGGATAGGGAAGCGCTTCGGCATCGCCTTCATCGAAAGCAATTGTCAGCCCTTCCGCCGCCGCACGTTCGCGGCCTTGTTCCAGTAGATTGGTAGCGATATCAACGCCGGTCACGATGCATCCGCGGCGAGCGAGAGGAATGGCTGTGTTGCCGGTGCCACAGGCAACATCGAGCACCTTACTGCCGGCAGGGATCGCGAGTCGGGAGATGAAGTCTTCTGCCCCTCCTGAGATGGTTTTAGCAACAACGCCAAAATCGCCGGCCATCCAGGTCGAGCGCATGGAAGCTTTGATTTGTTCAATAGTTGGAGCTGACATTGGTCACCTCGTACATGACATTAGAGCAATTCTCCTAATACTGTAGATCTGGATAAATCTGCGGATGCCGTTTTCTTCGAAGGAAAACGGCGCAGACAGCCAATGCTCCGTCCTACACACCTTTAGGGAATTGCTCTAGGGGCCCGGGCGAACCTGCGCAGAATCCCATAAAAGTGCAGAACGGAACGCGGGGTTTGCAGCAGGATGGTACCAGATGAGAACCGCAAGAATCTCAGATATTTCGTCGCCGCTGCACTCCTCTCCCCGGGATACCCAGCAACAGGAAAATGCTCTAAAGCTGACTTCGAAGCGGTTTGGAAATAATAGTTACCAAAACCTCTAAGGCCACAATCCGATCTCCAGGCACCCAATCTTCGCGTCGTCTGCAACGCTGGGCGCCTGGAGTTTCGTAGTGGAAAATTCGAGCGATGAAGCTGGCTTAGTCTTCCCGAATTTCCCGCCTGGCCGCATCTGCTTCTCTTGCTAGTTGGGTAAGGAGATTGAAGAAGGCTGGCTGCTGACCGATGAAGAGTCCCATGGACGTGAGGAAATTGACTACGTTCATGGCGATGCCTCGTGTCTCTGTCGGACGAACGACTGAGCATGGCGGGAGCTTGCGGCTCAGGAATGGGCATGGCTCCGGCATGATCAGGTTTGTTTGGAAGGTTTCGCCGCCAAATGGTGACGAATTCAAATCTGGAAACGTCACGGTGACTCCAGTCACCGGATCTTTCACGTTGGTTAGAGTCGGCGCGTTGCCGGCTTTATCCTGCCAGGTTTGGAAATGCATGGCTTCCGTTGGGCCGATGCTGACGAGAATCCGCAGGACCTCGACGCTACTGGCTCTCTGGGCCATGGCTGAATAGAGGCTGATGCCGCCTTGTTCGACGGTTGGCATGTGGAATGCTGCGGTATTTGCGATGGCCTGCAGGAAGTTTGGGTCTGTAGTGTCGGCATCGGTGCGCGGGATAGCCGTGTGTTGACCACTCGCCAAGGTTGGAATTGCCTGCGGGAAAACGAAGTTTGGATCCAGGTCAGGATTGTTGGTGTCGCTGCGGTAGCGAGTCCACCAACTGGTGTCCAGTGTGAGCTGCATGAGATTCGTGAGGCGTAGTTTTCCGCTGGAGCCGGATGCTGTACTTCCTTTTAGCGTGCGAAACGGCTCAAGATTGACTGGTTCCGCTCCTTTGGAAACCAGATATGCATTGAGAAAGCTCTGGTGAGTGAATTCATCGTCAGTGTTGTCGTGAATGTACTGGGCCATATCGGAGTCCAGTTGTGAGAGCGCATCCGTATAGGCTGAATTTCCGTTTCCATCTGGTTCTTCCTTGTCCTGAACACCTCCGAGTTCGTTGTATTGCACCCAGAAGTCTGTCTCCAGGGTCTCTGCTGCTGCTGCGAAGCGGAGCAGGGCTGCATCTCCTCGAGAGATGCCACGGCGCCGTTCGTCCTGATCGTCATCGGCGAAAAGGGGTGAACCACTGGCAAGGAGTCCGGCGCCGGCAGCGGTTATTCCGTTCTTCATGAACGAACGGCGATTGAGCGCAGTTTTCATACTCGTCCACATATCTTGCATACGGGGTCTCCTTTATGAGGGTCGAACTTGCGCAACATGGTATGTAAGCAGCAAACGGAGGAATGTCTGGCGGAGGTAATAGGATTGTCTTTTTGACAGGACAATAAGTGATTGATGGCAAAAGTCTTCTTGCCTGATTTGGAGTTTCATAGCCAATAAATCCATACAATGTTGGGCTGCTCACGCAACAGAGCGCCTTGTTTAAGAGTTGCAAAGGTTCTTCGATCCATTGGAGACGACTACATTTGTTGGAGATGCCATGCGAGTCTCACGCCTGCTCCAGGCGCGCAGCGCCATCAGGTAAACAAACACGACACAGCCCATCGAGCAAGCCGGGACAGAATGCCATGAGGATGCGGTAAAGAAGCCTTCACTCGCCATAGGTTCACAGCCCCGAGAAGAATCAAGAACCAGGGCGCATGTGGGCCAATCTCGCCGCTGAGAAAGCCTTTGGGTGGATATGGATTGATAGCGTGGCTGGTTTGATCCTTGTAGCTATCATTGTCCGTGCCGCAACTCTCTCCCTGCAGGCCAAGAACTGCTGCGATCATTAGCTGAAGCTTGTGGCAAAGGCGGATCCCCGCCAGCCGGCTGCAGTTACCGCCCCATCTCTTGAATATAGGGAGCAGTCTGAACAAGCCTTCTAAGCGTTCCGCGCTCAGTCTCTGTTAGCTGGCTGTTGGCAGGGGAGTCAATGGCTTTTTGACGTTGTTCCGCCGGAAGCTTGCTGATGTTGTGGAAGGTTCGCGCAACGAGTCGCCGGCGTTCGAAGGGGAGCCCTCCTAGCTCGCGCAGGGCTGAGCGTACCTGTTCCCGTTGTGCAGGTTCGAGCCGCTCGAGTCCCTCAAGTCTTCGCAAGGTCTTTTCTCTCGTCTCGGACGGCATGGCATGGAGTTGTCCGAGGCGGTTGAAGATTCGCGCCTGCGTCTCAGGTGGTAACTGAGAAAAACCCGGCTCGCTACGCAATGCATTGCGTTGCTGTTCGAGGGTCATCTCGCGATGCTGTACAAGCCACTGAGATAGGCGGTCTCCTTGCGAATTGTCAGGCAGAGAATGTGGTCTCTGATTCCTCTGCATCTCTGCCGTGACCCCGCCTCGATCGGGAGGGTGTCGTTGCTGGCAATCGAGCGGGGATACGAGTGTGCTTACTAGAAGAACCTCAACCTGTATATAGCTAAGCCGCACTCGTATGTCTCCTGTCGATAGATTGCGAATCGTGACTTGAAGGCGGAACCCGGCTTTGATTAGGAGAACCTACAACCGGCCAAATGTTCCGCGTAGAGCATTTTCCCTGCAGGTGTAGTTCAGAGCATCCGCATCTATGGGCGTTTCCCGCAATGAAAACGCCGCTGTACGCCCCTTCCGGGATACCCAGCAACCGGAAAAATGCTCTAGCGTTGGCAAACAGACAAGTTATGAGTTCAACAGGCCAAAATCCGAAAGTTCATGAGCGCACATCTATTCGCTAGAGCATTCACAATTACTGCAGAACGTGTGATTTATCCGGTGGGCAGCAATCATCAAGCTACTCCCGATCATGGTCACTATCACTTCGAATCCATGGGAGGCGAGTGCTTCACCGAACCATGCGGCGCCAACAATGGATCCCAGGCCGGCTGCCATTAAAATGAGAACCCGCGAGCGGCGATGCCTGCGGAAACCGGTTGTCAAAGCTACCGCTCCCAATAGTGCGACAATCACCGAAAGCGTGCGGTGGATGCGTTCTTCCTCAGGCAAGAAATGCGCAATTACCGGAGAAAACGAAAGCAATATTGGAGTCAGGAGACAGTGCACCGTGCAAAATACGGAGGCACATATTCCCATCCTGTCGGCCCATTCACGAGAGCCGGCTGTTGAAATGCGGAATGTCGAATTCATTCGTTCTCTAGATCTTTCTGTGCCGTCGAGCCGAAAAAGTGCTCGTACAGGCGTATCTCCGTCGGATTATCTTTCCTTCCAGCGAAGGATCGAGCTTCTTAACGTCTGCGAACCGTTTCTCTCTATTCCTTGTAAATGCGAGCAATCCATGCCCCCAGATTCGCTGACAGGACCAGCAAGAGGAACAAAAGCACGGCAAGCCATTTATCCCAAACCGACCACCGAATTCGCTTCAAACGCTTCTTGGTGCCCCGAAATCTCCGGGGTCTGGGTACGTAGCTCATAGGCTTCACCTGCCGGCAAAACGTCATGAGGCGGCCTTGCTCTTCTCTATACAGAAGAGCAAGGCCCCCCAACGAACACGCAGGTTCGTTGGGAATCGGATTAAGGGGGACGAGTCGGCCGTCGTTAGAGCATTTCCCTGTAGGTGTAGTCCAGAGCATCCGCATCTATGGGCGTTTTCCCCAATGAAAACGCCGCTGCATGCTCCTTTCGGAATACCCAGTAACAGGGAAAATGCTCTAAAAATGGAAGCCGAGTTCAGCGGTCAACGAACGAGGTGTGACATAGTGCGTTCCGCTGAAGGTCGAGAGGAAGTTGTACAGAGCGTACTTATTCGCGATGTTCACTCCCGTCAGACGAAGGCTCCATTTGTGAGTATCACCCTTGAAGAGATTGTCAATGCCAATCGAGACATCAAACAGATTTCTCTTCTGAATACGGGGTGGGTTCTTGTCGTCGTTCTCGGTTCCGGGTGTCGGAATGGATACGAGATTGGAGGTCAACTGCGAAGCCAGGCATTGGTCGAAGCCGGCAGTTGGCGTTGCCTGGACACCGTTGCATGTAAGTCCAGCCTGAGACTGCTGATCGGCGGTCAGGCCGCTCAGGTCGATACCTGGCTGACCATTGATCGTGATGGATGGACCGCCGTTGATGGGATTGCACAGACTATTCTCATCGGTGACGTTGTAGCAGGGAACAGAACCTGCCACCAAGCCGCTATCGAACCGCCAGTTGAAGCCGACCCACGATCCCCGCTTTCCGGGAAGGGAATACTGCAGGTGGGTCGTCTGATTGAACTTCTCATCGTGGTCGATGCGGAAGGGATATCCACCATTGCCAACGGTCGCTCCAGCACCCGCAATCTGTGGCGGATAGAAGCGCGCTGCCACTGAGGACATCACAACAAAGGCAGAGATATTGTGGTAGTTCGGCACATCTGCACGCAAGACGAAGCCTGGAATCTTTGAGTTATGCCAATTGATCGGAAACGTGATCGGTGTGTTGCCAAGGACTCCGAAATCAAAAGCGTTGTGCGTGTACTTCCAGATGTAGTCGGCACTCAGCACGAAATTTTTACTGAAAGCCTGTTGTAGACCCGCATGGAATTCGTTGCGGAAGCCTGGCGTTAAGGTCGTTGAGACTCCAGGGGTGCATGCGAGCAACGGAGCAAGAACATCGTTTCCGCAGCCTTCACTGGAGATCACCAGATTCTCGTTGAACGGGCTCTCCAGAGTTCTGGCGTAGGACGCACGTAAGACGGTTCCCGTCTGTTTGATCGTGTAGGCGACGCCGACACGGGGCTCGGCCTGGCGAGCAACCGCGAGACCGTTATACAGGTCTCCGCGCATACCGACATTGAAGAGCCAGTTTCCTGCCTTGATCTGGTCTTGGATGTAGAGGCCGAGTTCTTTCACATCAGCTTGTCCAAAATAGTGGTAGAGGCCGCCACCGCGCGTCAGGTCATACGGAGCCAGAGCCGAGTCGTATGTTCCGCCGTCTGCAGGATCGTTCGACGCGAAACCTGCGGCAGCGCATTGCGAGGGATCAGAGAATCCGGCCTGCGAGTTACCAGATCCATCGACGCACGGAGCATTGAAGGTCGGATCGACAATACCCAGGTTGTCGCGCTCCCGGAGGAAGGTATGCTGATAAACCGCCCCCAGCTTGAGATTGTGGATACCTTTCACGTAGGAGTAGTCGGTTCGAAGGCCCGCATTGGTGAGAGTGCGGTCCTGCGAAACGGATTGCTGCTGCGTTGGGCTGAAATCGGCGAGCGGATTCTTGCTCGGATAATAGTTATACCCATCGCGCCGGACAAAACCACCGAAGTTGAATACCGAAGTCGATCCAACCGTGTGGGTATAGGTCGGAGCAATATTGAAAGTCACGATCTTGGAACGTTGGTCCGTATTGCCGACATTGTCAAAAACCGGACTGTCGGTAGCGCCGCCGCTTACGACGTTGGATATGTTCAGGTTGTCGTATGCATTCGGGGTCTGGAACCAGGACCGGCTCACGCCAGCATTCAGGTGGATCGAGTCCTTCGGCGAGAGTTGAAAGTCTACGCGGTCAAAGAAGTTTGCCTCGTTACCTTTGGCGTGGAAGACCTTGAACTCAGGAGGATCGAGGAAACGGCCGGTGTTCAGTCCATCGATTTCGAAGAAGTTTCCCCAATTTTTCCCGCCGTAGCTGAGATCGACAGAACCGGTTGATGAGCCGAAGGTTCCGTAAGACGTGGTGATGGAGCCTGTTGGTTTCGTAACTCCTTGACCCGATCGAGTCGTTACCTGGATTATGAGGCTGGTCTTGCCGCCGAATTCGGCCGGAGGAGCTCCGGAGATGACTTCAAGCGACTGAACGGAATTCGACGGAAGCTGGTTGGAGAAGACCTTGCTCTGCTGATCGGTAATGGGCTGGCCGTCAATCGAGAACGAGTTAGAGGCGTGGTCGCCAAGACCATGAAAGAGGCCATTTGAGTCGGCGGCGACGCCTGGAGAAGCCAATGTGACAAGCGAGCTCAAAGAAGAGGCTTGGCTTTCGAGCGGAAGTTTGCCAAAAAGACCGCGGTCCACGTCTGTATGGAAGGTCGAGTCGTTCTCGAGCAGGTCGCCGCTGTCAACGGTCACGACAGCGGATGTTCCTCCGACCTTCAAAGCCGTCGTCAGATTTACTGGAACGAAGGAGCGGACATCGACGTCCTGCGAGAGCGTGCCGAATCCCGACGACGAAAACGACAGGTGATAGGGATTCAGGGGAAGATTTGTGAACTGATACCGCCCCGAACTATCAGTCGTTGTCTCTCTCTTGTAGCGGCTGACAACGTTTTCGATCGTCACCGTCGCTCGTGGCAAAACTGCCCCGGAACTGTCGGTGACGACTCCATAAATTGCTCCTGAATTGCCTGCCGACTGTGCTAAAAGACCTGCGACACTCAAAAATAGAACAGCGAACAGCGACGCGAAAGCGCGCCGAATTGGCGTGAACATACGCTACCTCCCATAAAACTGGCCTGATTGTGAAAACGCGAATTTAGGACAAGTGCGCGTCAGCAGGCGGAGGCCGGGTATAGAGAGCGAATGCGAGGCGGTGCTGTTTGAAGGGCGAAGACGGCAGTGAGTCGATCGCTGCGAGAACCTGAAAGCCGAAAACGCAAATGGAACTCGCCACAGGTGCGACAGCCGTGTGAGCTGTTACGCAAAGGGCGCAATCGGCATGTGACAGGTCACTATCGAGGTGAATGTGCGACGTGGCAATCGTCGTACCAACCAGCATCAAAACCAGGCAGAGGACGCCGAGGAGAGCTCTCCATGGGGTCCTTTCGCGCATGTTTGTGGGGCGGGTAGGCATTTATGGTCCGAAGACTGCTTCCGTAATAGGTAACACAGTTCTAACCGATCAGTCTACTAAGTCTTAGCCTCCAACCTGTATCTGTCGGAGGTTGGCGTATCCCATACGTCGCGTGATGTTCACCCCAAAATACATCGATCATTACCGCGCCTCTAACTCTTTGGGTTGCAACCCAACCTCACAAAGTGCTAGTTTTCGGGAATGCCGCAGATTCTCAGACAGGTTCGTGCGCTTGCGCGTACTCTGTTGGTCGTAGCTATCATAGCGACCTTCCTCGCGGCTGTATTGGTATCTGCAGCTCACATCCATACGCGCGGCGATCATCATGATCACTGCCTCAATTGCCAGATGTCATTCCAGCTTCTGTGCGTTCTAGTGGCCTGTGCTGGACTCCTTGTCTTTCGTGTCCAGACACCTCGGCAGCCTGAGCGGATAGCTCTCTATCGGCGCAGCCGGTACTACAGCAGCATCTGGGTTCGACCTCCTCCCCGCTAGTCCCTTCCTCTCTTCTTCCATCGCATTACGCTCTCGTTCCGGCCTCTTGGTCGGATGAGGGGTGACCCATTGTCCGGCGGTTCTGCCGTAACGGTATACGTGATTCGCATGCGATGACGCGCTGAACCTGTAGCCACATCCAGGAAGGAACTCTCATGTCTCGTCTTTGCCTCTTCGCGGGCGCACGCCGCCTCGCGTTTCTATCCCTGTCTGTCAGTATCTTGTTGCTGCCGTCGGTTGCACTCTCTCAGGCGGCGACGCAGCCTCAGCCTGCCGACTCCCATGACAAAAGCGTTATCGCTCCAGTGAACGAAGAGGTCACCGTTACCGGAACCCGTACGCCCATCGAGTTGGAAAGCTCGCCTGTCTCGCAGGCCGTCGTCTCGCGGCAGGAGCTGGAGACACGCGATGTCCGCCTGATCGACAAGGCGTTGGAACAGGTTCCCGGAGTCATCAGCCTGCGCGCCCGCGGTGCCTCTGATAACGACTTCGGTCTGGGACTGCGCGGTTTCGCCGGACGCGGCGGCCAAGTCCGAACGCTGATTCTGCTGGATGATCAGCCGATCAATAACTCGTTCAATGGTTCCATCAACTGGGCGATCTTTTCCCCGAACGACATTCAGCGTGTCGAGGTGGCACGTGGGCCATTCTCGTCTCTCTATGGCGGCAATGCCATGGGCGGCGTTATCAACCTGATCAGCCGCCGGCCTGAAGCGCGGCACGCCGATCTGTTTTATCAGTACGGCAGCCGGGCTACCGATAACTACAACGTCCATCTCACAGACAGATACTTTGACCGTCTGGGTGTGACGCTTGGCTACAGCCGTTATAAGACTGGCGGCTACTCTCCGCAGGGTGCGTTTGGGACGTTGAGTACTTCTACCGCGGCGGCTACTCCCGTAACCGGTGTGAAGCAGTGGCTTACAACCACCGGCGGAACGCAGTACGAGATCGGTTCACGCGGAGCACAGTGGTTCAAGAGCGAAGATCTTAGGGCTCGTGTGGAATACACCTTCAGCCCACGCGTCTTCGCTTATGTGCAGTTCATGCACATGCACCGAGGCGACGGCTTCGGTGTCTATGCCAATAATCTCCGCAATACGTCTGGCGCTACGGTTCCGACCGGCCTGGTGAGCTTCGTTGACAGCAGCGGCGCGACTCGCAAGCTGAGCTTTACTCCATCCACCTTTCTGGGCGGGCCGTCGGGCGCGACGACGAACTTCTATCACACTCAGGTGACTGCGGATGTATCGCCGCACTGGAATCTACGCGTAACCGCCGGCCTGAATGTGAACCCAACCTTCTGGTACGTCACTCCCGGAGCAGCGGCCACGCTGACCGGCGGCGCCGGAACCTCGGCGAAGCAGTTCGGCCAGTCTCTCTATGGAAACATCCTCACCACGCACACCTCGCGTTGGGGAACGCTGCTCTTCGGCACCGAGACGCGCGCCGACCGTGCTTCGACAGTCACGCGAAATGCAACCAATTGGCTGAGCCGCGACACGATGACAAATGTCACGCTCAACGCCGCAGGAAAGACGATCGACCAGTCAGGGTATGTGCAATACCAAACGAACTTTGCTGATCGATTGAACCTGATCGGCGGAGGCAGGTTCGACTACTGGAAGACCTACGACGGCAGCAACCTGGCAAGCGCCACCGCCCCGCTGTTGAACTACGGCAACCGTTCGCAACATGCGTTTACCGGCAAGATAGCCGCGAACTATCGTCTACCTGGCGACTGGCACCTTCGTGCCAGTGTTGGCAATGCCTTTCGTGGACCATCGGTCTACGAGCTCTACTACAACTTCGTCATCACAACGACGAAGTATGTCGCCAATCCGGACGAGAAGCCGGAGCACCTGCTTGCATACGAAGCGGGTGTGCAGCACACCTTCAAAAACAGATATTCGATCGAGGCCACCGGATATACGAACCGCGTGACCGATCTTATCTACCGGACTAGTGACCTGGGGACCGACCCGACGGGAAATACCAAGATCCTGACGAATGCAGGGAAGAGCCGTACCTGGGGCGTGGAACTGTCGACCCGGCAGAGGCTTCTCAACTGGCTGGAACTGCGGGAGGGATACACCTACACCAACTCGATCATCCTCGAAAACCAGAGCTTGCCGGCGACCATCGGCAAGACGTTGCCCTACGTCCCGGCGCATACGCTCACCTATCAGGCCAACCTGTCTCCGAAGCGCTTCGCCATCAACTGGACGGGACGGTATGTAAGCCCGGTCTATTCCAGCGACACCAATACCGACACCATTCGCCGCGTTCCCGGAAGTTACGACCTGTTCTTCGAGATGGACGGAACAGTGACCTATCGGGCGACAAAGAATATCTCGCTCGTCGCCAACGCCGACAACATGCTCGACCGCAAGTACTTCCTGTACTACCGCAGCCTTGGCCGCTCGCTGTTTGCGGGCGTGCGGCTGCACTTCTAAGGAGGGCGTATGCAAAAGCTTCTGATAACTGGTCTCGTCTTGTCTTTGGCGACATTCGGTTTTGCGCAGTCCGCAAAGCCGAATGTGGTCGTCGTGCTGCACAGCTCGCAGACTATGCCGGCGGCGATGCAGCGGTTCAAAGCACTGGTAGGTTCAAATGGTTGTGAGTGCACGGTACTGCAGGAAGAGGAACTGACACCGGAACGGCTACTGCATGCCAAAGCGGTGTTCATGCAGCATCCGTCGCAGGAGATGCTTGATCGCCTGAAACCTTCAGGGTTACAGGCGATCAAGGCAGGCATGCAGATTGCAACCGATGTGCCGGAGTTTCTTGTCCGTAACTGGAATGTGGAGCCTTCGACAAAGTTGACCGGAAGGTTGATGCCGTACTGGAACTACGGTGGTGAGGAGAACATGTTGAGCTTTCTGCTGGTGCTGTACAAGGCCGCCGGTGGTGAGCTCAAGCAGCCTATCCCCGCGCCGATTCCCGCGGCGAACAAAGGCATCTACCATCCGGATGCTCCGAAGCTGTTTCCGACCATGAGCGAGTATCTCGGCTGGTATCGGAAGACAAAGCCGCATCAGGGAGCGCTGGTGACGGTCAACTTCTTCTACACCTACCTAAAAGACAAAGACACTGCAGTGGTCGACGCACTGATTCATGAGCTCGAGAAGCAGGGGCTGGCGGCGGCTGGTGTGGTGGGTTCACCGCATTCCACACTTGCTTCCACGTTCGATCAACCGGCGAACGATCCCATCCGCGTCATGATGATGTTCACCTTGGCTTTGGCGAAGCCTGACGATCTCGCGTTGCTAAAGCAGCAGAACATCCACGTCATGGACATGATGCTGACTCGGCAGTCGCGTGCGGAGTGGGAAGCGGCGGATCGCGGCGTTACACCGGATCGCATTACGGCGATGCTCTCGTCGCCGGAGGCGTATGGCGCCACCGAGCCAATCATGGTGGGCACAACAGAGGGTGGGGCAAAGGGAGTGCCCTCGCACCTGGAGGCCATCCCCGAGCGTGTGCATGCAGCGGTACTGCGTGCAAAGCGATGGGTGACGCTGGCGGAAAAGCCGAACGAGCAGAAGAACCTCGCGATCATCTACTTCAACAATCCGCCGGGGAAGGGAAATATCGGCGCAAGTTATTTGAATCTTGCTCCGAGTATTCGCGCTGTCCTGCAGCGGTTGCACGAAACCGGCTACGGGACCGGCGACCATATTCCGACGGCAGAGGAGATCCTGCAGCAGCTTGCAACCGTCGGTCACAACACCGAGAACTGGGAGCCGGGCGAGCTGGATCGCATGGTTCACACTGGTCGTGTCGCCCTCGTTCCAGTCGGCGAGTATGAGAAGTGGTTTGCGGAACTGCCAAAGCAATTCCGCGATGCGGTCGTGGAGCGATGGGGCAAGCCTGCAGATGCACGCTTGATGACATGGACGGCTCCCAGCGGAAAGAAATCATTCGTGATTCCGGGCGTGCAGTTAGGCAACGTTTTTCTCGGTCCGCAGTTGCTGCGTGCCTCGGCTGACCAGTACACCTCCGTGCAGCATAGTGCGACTCTTCCGCCGCACCATGGATACATCGCTTCGTTCCTGTACTACCGCCATGTGCTTGGTGTGGATGCGATGGTGCAGATGGGACGTCACGGAACGCTGGAGTGGCTGCCGGGAAAGAATGCCGGCCAGGCTGGATGGGATACCTCAGAGGTGTTGCTGGGGGATCTTCCGAACATCAACTTCTACATCATGGACGGCGATGCGGAGGCGATCCAGGCACGTCGCCGCGGAGCCGCTGTGCTGATCTCCCACTTGACGCCTATGCTTGCACGCGCGGGAGCGGAGGAGAGATTCGATGCCCTCAATGAGGCACTTAATCGCTGGCAGGAGACGCATGAGACTGCTCCGGCTCTCTCAGCCGAGTACGCGAAGACCGCCCTCGCTGAGATGGACAGGTTGGGTGTGACGAAACAGCTCGGCATCGACTCTTCTAAAACGGACGAGGCAATGGAGAAAGGCATTGCTTTTCTCGACAGCGTGGAAGAGGCTCCTTTGCCGCTAGGGCTGCCGACGCTGGGACAGATACCCTCTGACGATAGGCTCCATACCGGTCTGCGGACGTTCCTGGCGAACGGTTTTCTGCCGGACGAAGCTAAGGTGGTTGCGCCTTATCTGGATCGGTGGACAGACGCAATCTTTACAGGGCAGCCGGTAACAGTCGCTACCGAGGTGCCGGCAAAGATAAAAGAGAAATCGGAGAAGAGCATCGCCGAAGCTCGACAGTGGATCGCTAATCTCCGCGTCTCACCGGAGCAGGAACTGGCTGCCTTGCCTAAGGTTTTGCGCGGAGAGTTTCTGCCGAGCGGACCGGTCGGCGATCCGTTGAACAACCCTGACTCGCTACCGACGGGACGCAACCTTAATCAAGGCGACCCGAATCTTCTGCCCACCCATGCTGCCTGGGAGTTGGGAAAGCGGATGGGGGATGCACTGATGGAGCAGTACAAACATCAGCATGGAAGCTATCCCCACCATATTTCGATGGTCTTGTGGCAGGGTGAGACTGGCCGCAACCAGGGAGCGATGGAAGCCGAAGCGATGTACCTCATGGGCATACAGCCGGAGTGGAACAACAGAAATGTGGTTGACCGGCTCTCACTCATTCCGGAGGCGCAGCTTAAGTATCCGCGCGTCAACGTGGTGTTCACGGCAAGCGGGCTGTATCGCGACGGCATGGCTGAGAAGGTCATCATGCTGGATCGCGCGGCCCGCATGGCCGCTGCCGCAGGAGATAACGCGCTGTCACGGCAGAACCGCGAGACAGAGAAGGCATTGGTTGCTGCAGGTATGGGCGAAGGCGATGCGAAGGAGCTTGCCGGAGGTCGCGTCTTTGCGGAGGCTCCCGGAAGCTATGGGACAGGCCTGTCGAATTTTGTGGAGCAGTCGCGCGATGTGGATGAGCATCAGACGATGGCCGATCTCTACATCGCGAAGGTGAACTACGTCTACACGGAAAAGACCTGGGGCAAAACCGTTCCAAAGCTGCTGCAGCATCAGCTCAGGGGGAACCAGGTGGTGATGCACAGCCGCTCCTCCAATCTGTATGGAGCGGTCGATAACGACGATGTCTACCAGGCCATGGGCGGTCTACGTCTGGCATCAGAGGCAGCAGGAGCCAAGCCGGACATCGTGATCAATAACCTTCGTCACGCAGGCCATGAACGGGTGGAGGGTGCACGCGATTTCATCGCGACGGAGCTCAACGCACGCAACTGGAATCCGCAATGGATTCGCGAGATGCAGAAAGAGGGATACTCCGGCGCGCGAGAGATGATGCGTGCGAATGAATACTTGTATGGCTGGAAGGCGACTGCTCCGGAGACCGTTGCTCCCGAAGTATGGAAGAAGATGTTCGATGTCTATGTGAAAGACGAATATCACCTTGGCCTAAAGGATTTCATGGAGAAGGCGAATCCCGCTGCGCGCCAGGCGATGCTCGGGCGGCTGCTGGAAGTCGATCGTCAAGGAACGTACAAATTTACGCCGACCGAGCGGAACCAAATGGTCGAAGAATACGCTCGGAACGTGGCGAAAAACGGATTGGCCTGCACAGCGAATACCTGTGGTAATGAAGCCCTCAAGAGGAACATTGACCATGCTGTTCAGCAACTGGCACGGGAACAGCAGGACTCTACGCTCCGGACCGGCTTCCAGCGGGCTGAAATGCAAAGCACGAAGGTGCCAAAACCATCGGCCGCAACTCCTGCGGTGGCTGAGCCGAAGGCCACCCATCACGATCTTCCCAGCAGTCTGAACGGATACAGGGTAACCTATGTAAAGGCGACACGCTTCCTGGCATCCTCGCGTCAGTTTGCGAAGGAACACTTCCTATCTTTTATCTTGTTGTGGACGCTGTCAGTGGGGCTCGGCGTCCTCATCGGAATTGTCAGAAGGAAATGGATTCGTAACACCGTGCTGCAATTGATGCCGCGCTAGAGCATTTCCCTGCGGGGTGTACTGTAGGGATTCCGCATCTATGGGCGTTTTCCGCAATGAAAACGCCACTGCACGCTCCTTCCTTGAAGTTCATAGCAAAATGTTGTCATCCTTGAACGTTCGGGGGCCCCGGCGAATTTGTTCGCTGGGGTGATTCGTGAAGAAACCTGCTCTTTCAACGCTACGGATGGCAAAAGCACCACTGCGCCCGGATGTCCCCGTCAGCTTAGCGACCTCATTTATCCTGATCGTATGGAGTTCGCGCGACAGAATCGCTTGATGGCGTTGTGGCTGTGCGTGCTGCTGGTGTGCTTCACGGTCATTCCATCGCAGTGCGAGATCTGCGAAAAGCTGCCGTCGTTGCATCTTTCTTCTCAAACCAGTCTGGGAATCGGCCATTTTGCTATCCCTGATACCTGCGACTGCATCTGCTCCTGTTGCGTACTTCAGGCGATTCCAAGGGCTATCTCCGTAGAGGCTCAAGAACGGATCGTTTCTACGGAACCTTCTTGGGAACTGCCGCATCCGGAACTAGACCGGTATACCTCGATCTTCAGGCCACCTCGTTCTGCCAGCATTTCCTAGCGTGTCCTTCCGTGCCAAGGCACGGACGCACCCACATGGAACCTGGAGAAAACAATGCGTCAATATTCTTCGACTCTAATGGCAGCATGTCTGGCCGTGTGGCTATGCGCCTGTCTTTATGGACAAGCGCCGTCCCCGACTACACCGGAGCAGCAATCGAAACCCGCATCCGTGCAGGATGAGGTGACCGTGTACGCCACGCGCACCGAGGGCCGCCTGGAAGATCAGCCCACCCGTGTCGAGTTGCTCGATCAGGAAGAGGTCGACGAAAAAACGATGATGACCCCGGGCAACATCGTCATGATGCTGAATGAAACCAGTGGCATTCGTGTGCAGAATACGTCGTCCTCCTTGGGATCTTCCACCGTCCGGATACAAGGCATGAAGGGCCGATATACCCGCTTTCTTGCCGATGGCCTGCCACTTTTTGGTCAGCAGGGTGCCGGACTGGGCCTTCTACAGATCCCACCTGTTGACCTCGGACAGGTTGAGATCATCAAGGGCTCCGCTTCCGCACTCTATGGAGCAGGGGCAATGGGAGGCGTTGTGAACCTGATTACGCGGCGGCCAGGGGATAAACCGACGCGCGATTTCATCGTGAATCAGACCTCGCTCGGAGGCACGGATGTTTCCGGCTATCTGGACGGTAGATTTTCGGCGCACAGCAGTGGATCGCTGCTTGGCATGGGAGATTGGCAAATTGCACGCGATCGTGACGGCGATGGCTGGGCAGATCTCGCCGGTTACGGACGCGGTATCACGCGGCCTCGATTTTTCTGGGACAACGGAAAAGGAAACAGCGGTCTGGTCACGGGCGGCTTCACCTATGAGAATCGAACAGGCGGTACATTGTCAGGCCGCAACCTGCCTGCCACCGGCATGCCCTATATCGAGTCCTTACGGAGCGTGAGGGAGGATGTGGGGATCTCCTCTCGGGTTCTCGCGGACACGAAGTACCTTGTTACTCTTCGAGGTTCCTATTCCAGTCAACAGCATCGACATTTTTTTGGAGACGATCTTGAGCGGGATCGCCACGAACTGCTGTTTGGCGAAGCCGCGGTACGCGGCGCGCGTGGACGGCACTCGTGGGTGGCGGGAGCTGCTTTCGAACGGGACGCGTACCGGCCCAGAGATGTCCCGCAATATCGCTATACGTATCGCAATTCTGGCGTCTTCGCGCAAGATGATATCCAGGCAGCGCCATGGCTTTCCTTCTCCGTGAGCGCACGGGCAGACTTTCATAGTCAATACGGCGTGCTGTTCAGTCCACGTGTTGCCGCGCTTCTACGCAGACGCGGCTGGACGAGCCGGCTGTCGCTGGGACAAGGCTTTTCTGCTCCGAGCGCACTCACCGAAGACACCGAAGCAGCAGGGCTTCGCCGGCTAAGCGTAATCAAACCGTTCTTTGTGGAGCGTGGGCGTGGGCTGACCTTCGACCTGACGAGAACCTGGAAGCACTGGACGGCGACGAGTACGCTATTTACTTCGATTGTCCATCATCCACTCTATACAGATCAGCAAAGGGCCTATACTCTGCGCACTCTTGCAGACGATACTACGAACATCGGCGTAGAGAATGTAGCGACATGGCGTGAAGGCCAGTTCTCGGCGGTAGCCTCCTACACCTTCACGCAGGCGAGGCAGAAGTCTGGAAACGTACGTCAAGATGTAGAACTGACTCCACGGCACAGCGCAGGGCTGGTCGGAACCTGGGAGCGCGAGAATGTCGGACGAGTTGGTGTGGAAGCCTACTACACGGGTACGCAGCGGCTGGACGACAACCCTTATCGTGACCAGTCTGAGCCATATGTGTTGTTCGGCTTTTTACTCGAGAAAAGATTCGGACACTTTAAGGCATTTCTCAACGCCGAAAACCTTGGAGACGTACGGCAGACGAAGTACGATCGACTACTTAGACCGGCACGTGGTCCGGATGGCCGATGGACCACCGATGCTTGGGCTCCATTGGACGGCCGTGTATTCAATGGAGGCGTACGTGCAAGCTTCTAACCCCAAAATGCTCTTGTAACGAGAACGTAGTTCGCCGTGAGTGGGGGGAGGGAAGAGGCTACGCCGCGTCATCAATGGCGGTGCGCGCCCGAGGATGCCTGGGCCTTCTAAGCGCTGACATCTTGATGGCCGTCTCCAAACTTATGCACCGATGCAGGTGAGTGACTGCGCGAACGTCCTCCTTGCCAACGGCTTCGATATCCGCTGGTTGGGGATGGACTGGATCCATTAGCAACTACTCAACAACGGCGTAAAGCTCTCAGACCAATTTCAGAGTCGCTTTTGGAATCATCTATCGACACTTGCTACGCAAGGCAATGAAGTCGGCTTCATTACTTCCAATCATCCTCTCTTTAGACCGCCCGAGCTACCAGCACTGACAAAGGCAAATATGTGGGAAGGACGGTTTTCAGAGCAAAGCCGGATGCACGCAACAGACTATCGTACTGGGCCTGTGTGCGCTCCCGCCCTCCGGTGGCGGTCAGCATGATAACGTCGAGAACCTTGGAGAGATGAGGTCCTTCACTTTGGTCCAAGAGGTTCTCTATGAGGAACAAGGTTGCTCCAGTAGGCGCGGCTCTGCGAATTGCGCTGAGAATGCGTATGCACGGTTCATCTTCCCAATCGTGAAGAATATTAGAGAGCAGATAGGCATCAGCTTCGGGTAATGGATCTTTGAAAAAATTTCCAGCCCGGATCTGTATTTGCGAATGAGGCTCACACCCGCCAACCACCTCAGGCAAATCGAACAGGATGCCGCGCGTCGAGGCCGCATTGCTCAATAAAGCTGTGAGCAGGTGTCCCCGGCCGCCGCCGATATCAGCGACGACGCCATAGTCGGTAAGATCGATTTCATCCCAGAGAGCGTCGATTTCTGCATGGGATTTCGCAGTCATCGCATCATCAAAGACACGCCTCGCTTCAGGGTGCCTGGCAAAATGTTCCCAGACGTCGCAGCCTACGGCCTCTTCCATTCCGGATTTGCCGCTATATACAGATTCGGTTAGCGCTCCGGCTGCATGCCAAAGAGCGGGACTACCATGCAAACGCGCATACGCCCTCAGTGACCGTGGATGGTCCGACCGTAATACCTTAGATTGTTCCGTATGAGTCCAGCCCTGCTCGGTCCGCTGGAAGACGTTCTCTGTTGCAAGTAAAGTGAGGATACGTTCCAGGATGTCGGCGTGGACACCGAGGCGCCCACCCAAATCAGAGGATGACACGGGTTCCTCGTCAATCGCATCGGCAATACCCAGCTCTGAAGCGATATGGAGGCAACGAGGAAC
Organism: Terriglobus albidus; assembly: GCF_025685425.1. Taxonomy (GTDB): domain Bacteria; phylum Acidobacteriota; class Terriglobia; order Terriglobales; family Acidobacteriaceae; genus Terriglobus; species Terriglobus albidus. The sequence continues at coordinate 194,126 of NZ_JAGTAS010000053.1, read as the reverse complement.
GTAGTGTCCAATCGACAGCATTAAGACTTCGGTTTCAGGAGAAGACATTGCTCATCGCTCCGAAAATGAATTGTCCAAGGCTCGCCTACACAACATCACACACACACTAATCCGTGTAAAGTGATTTTCTAACTGAGATGCGACTACTGCGCGGATCGTCGATCATGCTGGTTTAGCCCCGACATCTCGTCGACTCGCTTGAGGATCGCCTCTGAAGAGGCAGAATTCTCCAGCGGAGGTGGGTCCGACAACACCCAACAGGACGGCCAATAATGAACCGGAAGCGATGCAGCGAAAGGGGAGGGCCGCAACTCGCATAGCTACTCAGCTACTTACCGTTCATGCCGCCAGAATCCCGATCCCGCCCAACATTCCCCCTTCCAGCGCTGCTGTCCCGCGAGAGACATAACGGGCCTATTCGATTCTGTCCTGGGGACATTCGGGCTAGATCATTTAAGGCAAAAGACGATAGGCCACGATCTCCGGTGCAGAAGAGTTTCCTTGTACTACTCTCGCTTTGATCAGCAGCTCAAAATGGCCTAAACGTCCATCGGGTCGCGTTACCTTCTTTTCAAAGGAAGACAAAGCGTTCTGATCCAGCACGAAATCACAGACTGCTTCCGTTCCAGCCATGCTGGTGCCTTCAAGCAGCAGGGCGTGGCCCACACCGTCGATTCCCGAAGTAAATGCAACGATGCCGAACCCATATGTATCCGCAGCTACAGGATCGACACTATAGCGCGCCTGCTCACCATCGCGCGGAGAGCGCACGGCTACGAAGTCGACTCCTTTGGCTGGATCATTGCCCACGCTGTAATCAATCTTGTCCGCAAACAACTGCCCCCAGGGATTGGCTCTTACGCCTCCTAACAGAATCAGGTTCGAGGATTTGACATCTCCAAAGGTCAAATAACGGGTGTAGCGAACCTCAAGCTGAGCATTCTTTGCCTGGGGCAGCCGTCCGACCCGAAATGCCATATTAAGGTCGGCAATACTTGTATCCGGATGATCTCGAAACCGCCGCAACGTCTCTGCGGACGGCTCGCTCCCCGGCTGACCCAAAAGTGCCCGGTAGTCATGGTTCATGTAAGAGGTCAATGGCAGAGCATGTTCCTGGCTTGTTTGAAGCAGAGACAGAGCACTATCTGCAGGCACAAAAAAGGTTCTGCGATTGGGAGTCAATAACTCAGACCACATCCGATCTCCAGCTAGGGGTGCTGAATGGCTTCTGAAGAGAAGCCAGCACGAGCAGACGATCAAGAGGGCCACAACTGATATGCCAGTAGCGATCAGAGCGCGCCGCCAGCCTTGAGTTGGCGGGATAACCGGCTGTGATTTAGGAGTGACGGCAGGGGACTCACCGGGAACGTCAAGCGCCGGGCGCAGCTCAAAAGTGGGAACATAACCGCCCTTTGGGATCGAGATAATCCACTTCGAGCGGGGATCGACGGAAGAAAAGTAATGCTCGAGCCGGCTCCGGAGGATTCGGGCGCTCGCCCTTACGATGCTGTCTTCGGCGGGATTATAGGTCTCAGCTCGGTTAAAGACCTCGATACCAATCTGCCGTTCGTTCAGCTTGACGGAGTTGCCCCGGAGTGTATGGAGGCAGATATAGGAGAAGAAGCTGGAAAGCCGTGAGGCCTTCGAGAAACCAGGGGACTGCAGGATCTCCTCTACCAACTTCCAACGGTCGTCCGAGGTCTCCGGAAGCGCCTTGATGCGCTCCCCAGCCCTCATTCGCCCCCGTTCCTCCGTTTGATACATCGCTTAACACTGCCCCATAACGTATTCATTTTGCGTCGGTTACGCGTCAACACCTGTTTGTCACAGTGAAATACGTTGCTTCGTGAACATCCCCGTAAGCACACTCACGCCTATTCTCCGACACCAATAGCAATACAGGAATTGAAGTGCCGGGGACAAGCATGACCTGCGCCGTACCTTCATGCATTACACGATCGGGAGACAGCACGGATGTCTATTCTTTTTCACCAGGTTCAGAGGCTGATGGCCGGCGCCGCCGCAAAGGTTCAGGCAATGCTCAACCCCTCGCTTGCAATTGCATGGATCGCCATACTTCTATGCTTCGGTTCGAACATGGCGATTGCCCAGACCTCAAGCGCGACTCTCAGCGGGCATGTCGTTGACGAGAGCAACGCGGTCGTGGTCAATGCCGAAGTCATCTTGACCGACGAACAGACAGGGGTCTCCGTCTCGACTCGAGTCCGGACAAACGGCGACTTCATCTTTCCGGATATCCAGCCGGGCACGTTCAGCGTGACGATTCAGTACCCAGGCTACAAGGTGCTGCGCAAAGTAGATCTTCGGCTCAGTGCCAACCAGAATCTCAGCGCCGGTACGCTCATCCTTCAGGTCGGTGGCACCTCCGAGTCTGTCACCGTCTCGGCAGATATCACGCCGATCCAGACTTCCAGTTCCGAGCGTTCGGACGTTCTCGATAGCCACCAGATCAGCAATCTGCTCGCCATTGGCCGAGACACCATGGCAATGCTGCGCATTATGCCAGGCGTTGTGGGAGGGGGAGGCGCAACCAGTCTCGGTACAGCTACCACTCCTACGATCAATGGAGTCAACAGCGAATACAACTCCGCTACCGTAGATGGTGTTACTGGCAACACGCGCGGAAACAACAGCCTGGACACTCCACTCAACCTCGATGCTGTCAACGAAGTCACCGTAATGGCGGCCAACTATCAGGCACAGTACGGCAAGACTGCCGGGGCGAATATCAGCATCGTCACTAAGAGCGGCACCAGCCAGTTCCATGGTGCGCTCTATTATTACTTCCGAAACGAAGACTTGAACGCCAATAGCTACTTCAACAAGTTCAACGGTCAGGCTCGCCCACGTTATCGCTACAACACATACGGGGGAACCCTTGGAGGCCCAATCTTCTGGCCTGGCCACCTTAACTCGGCGAAAAACAAGCTATTCTTCTTCGTCTCGCTGGAGAACTCGCCGATTACGTCACCCGATGGGCTCAAGTATTACTACGTCCCAACTCCGCTCGAGATCTCGGGAGATTTCTCGCAGTCCTATGCGCAGGGCAACGTCAATCAGGTATTAAAGAACATCAAGATGCCCGGACAGACCACCGCAAGCTGCCCGGCGAGCGGCGCCCCGGGGCCCGGTTGCTATCCCGGAAATAAGATTCCTGTCAGCCAACTCAATGCGCAGGGTCAAGCGCTACTCAAAATCTTCTATAACAACACCATTGGCGCCAACCCTGGTTTTGCTTTTAATAACCGCGCCATCAGCGCCGGCAATTACAACTACATCACCAATTACTCAGCCAGTGCACCGGTCAATCAGGAGATCTTCCGTATCGATTACTTCCCGACGGAGAAACTGCACGTCTTTGGTCGAGGCGACCTTGAAACTGTTAATAACAGCGGCCATAGCTCCCCGGCTGCTCCCGCACCCTGGCTCTTGCCCATAAACTACAGAACTGCCAATCCGAACTTTGTAATCAACACGATCTGCACCTTTAGCCCGTCACTGGTAAACGAAATTAACCTGGGAACCGCGGGCTGGAGCGAACATCAGCTATACAACGATGCTGACCTGGCTAAGGCCCAGTTGGATCCCAACGGATACAACATTGCAGCGTTGTACCCAGGTGTAAATCCCCGTAACCTGCTTCCCAGCGTAAGCTTCGGCCTCACGAACTCTCCGGCGCTCTCATGGGACTATCGCTTTCCGATGGCGGATCAGGTTAGATCCTTCAGCGCTACGGATAATCTCACCAAGATTCTGGGATCGCACACCGTCAAGATTGGCGTGGACGCACAAACGGACTCTTATCTGCAGGTTGCCAACAACCGCGTTGGCAACTTCTCCTATGCGTCCAACACCAGCAATATCAATGACAGTAACTACGCCTACTCCAACGCAGTTCTGGGCAATTTCAACACGATGACTGAAGTCACCAAGCTGGCCAATTTCAAGCCACGCACCATTACCTTTGAGTGGTACACGCAAGACACCTGGAAGGTGACAAGTAAGCTGGTCCTTGATTATGGTGTTCGTTACTCATGGGCGATGGCGCAGCGGTTAGCGGCTGGCAATAACTTTGTGCCAAGCCTGTACACCCCTGGCCAGGCGCCGCTTCTCTATCAACCGACCTCGCACAAAGATTCAAATGGCCTCGCGCAGGCCCAGGATCCAAGGACCGGGGCCTATGTCCCGGCAGCATACGGGGGCCTTTTTGTGCCTGGAACAGGAAACCTTAATAACGGCATTTTGTATGTCAACACCCCCGGCTATCCGCAGGGAACACTCTACGGAAACGGCATACTCTTCGCCCCCCGCGTCGGGTTCGCCTACGATCCTCATGGCGCCGGCAAGACCGTCATTCGCGGTGGCTATGGCATCTTTTACAACGTTCGGGCACGTGCGGGGCAGTCGGGTGACATGGCGCTCAATTCCCCAACGGCCAACTCTCCGACGCAATACTACGGCAATCTCAGCAATTTTCAGTCTGCAGGCGGTCTAAGCGGGCCTTTCACGATCGGGCATGTCATCCCGCTACACGCGCCGCAGGTCTCTACGATGAACATGAGCCTCGGCATTCAACAGGCCTTGCGGACAGGCGCCGTCCTCGATGTGGCCTACGTCGGCACGCTGGGCCGCCATCTCAGCAACTATACCCCTATCAACGAAGTTCCCTACGGCGCGGAATTTCAATACGTCAACCAGAGCGCCGCCGGCGGCACCCTATCGGACAACTTCTTCCGTCCCTATCCCGGCTTCGGGACCATCAACATGCAGAACTTCAATCTCACCTCTAACTACAATTCGCTGCAGACTCGTGTCAGCCGCCGCTTCGCCAAAGGGCTTGAGTTCGGTGTCTCCTACACATGGTCTAAGTCGATGGACTACACCGACACCTATAACGGGACGATTGCCTTGTATCAGCCTCTTCGTTCCTGGAACTACGGGCCTGCGGGATGGGACATCCGGCATAACCTTGTAGCTAATTACCTTTGGAGCCTCCCCCATGTCAGTGGGCTCTGGAGAAACTTCGCCACGAAAGCACTGTTGGACAACTGGCAGATCTCCGGCATCGCCTCACATCTCAGTGGCGCACCCGGTTCGTTCACCTTTACAACCAGCAATAGCGCGAACATTACAGGTGGCGGCGATGGAGCACGTCTGATCCTTACAGGCGATCCAATGCAAGGTGCGCCTCGCACCTTCAATCAGTGGTTCAATACCAGTGTGGTCCAGGTACCCATGGCCGGTATCATTGGCACGGCTACTAAGCCCGCGGTGCTGGGTCAGACAGGAAATGCTCCGAAGGTCAATTACTACCTTCCAGGCGTCACGAACTTCGATACCGCGCTCTTCAAGAACATTCCGGTAGAAGGCAGGTTGGTCGTTCAGTTTCGTCTTGAGACCTACAACACCTTCAACCATGCGGAGTTCAATGGCGTAAACAGTGCGGCGACATTTGCCACAGCCGCAAGCGCAAGCAACCCGAATCCTGCTCAGACCAATACCAACTTCGGGCGGTTGAGCAGCACGCTCAATCCCCGTTATCTACAGTTGGCGCTGCGCATCAATTACTAATAGCAAACGGTTTTTGTCATGCGCGTCATGACAGGATAGGGCAAGAGTTGGAAAGATGGAGCGATCATTCGGAGAGAAAATTGCACAAAGCTCTTCCGGTGCTGTAGCTCGTTCCGGCTCATGCCCTCGATGTGGAAAGGAAACATGCGATCCCTTGTGATCAAAATCAGCTTCAACAGTTGTCTAATTGCCGCCACCATCGCCACAACGAGCATGGTTGGCCAGTCCCTGGATCGCAACAAGGATTGGAACAAAGTTCAATCCCTTCTCGCACCCATTCAGGGAATCGCAGAGGCTCCTCCGGCCGACGTGGTCACGTCAAAGCTCACCGCTGGAGCGATCATGGGTAACGGCGACATCGGCGTTGTTGCCGGAGGAACCGAGTCCGAGCCGCGCTTTTATTTCGGCAAAAGCGATTTCTGGGGCAGTTACAGCAATAAGCCGCGCCATCGGCAGGAAATATCGATCCTCTCTCTCGGGAGTCTCTCGCTTTCGTTCAAAGCGGCTGGCGGCCAGTGCGCAACAAAGTACCGCATGGCGCAGGACATCCTGCATGCGCAGGTTACGACCAATCTGACGCTCAATGGCACTCCCATCCACATCCGTTCTTTCACTGCGGACGATTCCAACACGTTCCTGGTTGAGGTGCAGACCGATAAAGGAAGTCCCAGTGTAAGCCTGGCGCTTGCGCTCGTATTACCCAAGCCAGATGCCGATGAGCCTGACCGCTATCCAGGCACTGCGGGCGCCGATCACAACGATCTGTGGGTCACACGCCAGAACGATTTGAAAGGACCTGACGCATACACCTCTCGAGTCGCCATTGGCGTGCGAACGATCGGCTCCACGCCTCGAAACGCAACCCATACAGCCGGCCAGGCCACAGAAGAAATCACCTTGAAAGGCGGTGCTCCGGTCTGGATTGTCACCACCTTTGAAAGCGACAGTCGTATGGGTCCGTCTGGCCCTACTGTCGACGGTCTCGTAAAGAAGGCGCTTACTCGCGCCGATCAAATCTCACCGGCCGGCATTCAGCAAGCGGAAGCCAGGCATGAGGAATGGTGGAAGCAGTTCTGGCTCAAATCTTTCATCGATGTCCATGACGAAACATTGCATGACTACTACTATGGGGCGCTTTATGTGCTCGGTAGCACGAATCGGCCCGGCAAACTTGCCACCTCCATGTTCGGCAGCTTTATCACTACTGATCAGGCTGCATGGGGTGCTCGCTACTTCATGAACTATAACGCGGAAGCGCCGTACTATGGCGTCTTCTCCAGCAACCGGGCAGAGCTAGCCGAACCCTACAATGAGATGGTTATCGCGCAGGTCCCATGGCAGACCAATAGGACTGCACTCGCTGGTTACAAGGGAGTCTCATTTCAGCGAACCTTCACCCCATTCAATAACTTTCAGCCTGCGCCTGCTCTTGTTCCGATAGCTCCAGTCAAGGATTACAAGAAACTCCCTGCTGATCAGAAGTCAAACGCCACTTTCAGTGTTCTTCCGCTCATCTCTTATTACGAGTACACCGGAGATACCCACTTTCTGCGGGAAAAACTTTATCCGATCCTCAAAGGCCTCGACGCCTTCTGGCGCGACTTTGCAGTGCGGGACGAGAACGGTAAATGGTCTTTCGTCCATAGCGCGGCTCACGAGGGCGGAGATGATGTCGATCCCAATCTTGATATTGGTTTTGCCCGGCGCATAGCTGAAGAGCTTATCGAAACCAGCAAAGTTCTGAACGTCGACGCGGAATTGCGTCCAATATGGCAAGCGTTCATCGACAACCTCGCTCCCTATCCCTCCGGAGAGGTTAACGGGAAGCAGGTTTATTACATCGCTAAAAGCATCAAGAACGACATAACCGATCATGGCCTTTTTGAGCCTGGCAATCAACCGATCAATCTTGAAGGCCTGGTCTACCCAGGAGAAAACCTGGCGATCGGAGGCGATGCAGTTCAATTACAAATAGCCAAAAATTCCATGGAAGAGATGAACTCCTGGGGTGTCACCCGCGGCGGCAACTCCTTCAATGGCTTCTGCAAGATCTTCGTTGTCGCCGCTAGAATCGGCTGGCCTGCCGACGATCTCGTCAATAAGTTTCGTGCAGCCATCCTTCATCAGTGGCGTCCCAGCAATCTCTCCGTAGCCCAGGGTGGCGGAGGGATCGAGACTTCCGGTTCTATCGAGGCGCTCAACTCAATGCTCCTGCAACATGAGCTTGGCGTGCTAAGAGTTTTTCCTGACTGGCCCGCAACCATGGATGCTTCTTTCACGCGTCTCCGTGCCAAGGGTGGTTATCTGGTCACGAGCGCTCAGAGCAAGGGATCGGTCCTGAATATCGATTTTACGAGTGAGCACGGTGGTCGTCTCACAGTGCAATCTCCCTGGGGCTCGAGGCCAGTTGCTGTCACTACTATTGGCAGCGGTCTCATACAAACCTTGTCCCCAGGGATGAATGGTCAATTCACGATGGATACGCGCCAGGGAACTTCCTACCGTATTACGCCAAAGTGAAACGTCAGCACGTTCTTCAAATAGCTCAGATCGGTGGAATGGAAGGCGAATGTATCTCTCTCGACGCAATGTTCTTGAAATTATCGGTTCAGCGGCGGCTTTCGCCGTTGCTCCAAAGCTCTTCAGAGCGGCTACGCCTCATGTCGCCGCACTGGAAGAGAAAGATATCATCGCGACAGCAAGAGGACTGCTCGGCCGTGTTGTCCCGAATGTTGCAGACAAATTCGATATCGAGGTGGTCTCTCCTGAAAACGGCGCAGATGTCTTTGGACTGGATAGCAGGAACGGACGCATTGTGCTTCGCGGTAACAATGGCGTTTCGATCGCATCGGCCCTCAATCATTATCTGAAATACCACTGCTATCTCCAGAAGACCTGGTGGGACGATGCTCTGCCTCTACATGCGCCGCTTCCAGTAGTCCAAAAGCCGGTCCGTCGAGTAACGAAGTTCCGCTATCGTTCTTACTTCAACTACTGCACGTTCAGCTATACCGCGCCCTGGTGGGACTGGCCACGATGGCAGCGAGAGATTGACTGGATGGCGATGCATGGAATCAACATGCCGCTCGCCGTTACTGGGCAGGAAGCAGTTTGGCAGAATACACTTCGCCGCTTTCGTATGGAGGATGACGAAATCCGCGCCTTTCTCTGCGGTCCGGCTTTCTTCGCATGGCAATGGATGGCGAACCTCGAAGGCTGGGGCGGTCCATTGCCACAGAGTTGGATCGGGTCCCACATCGTGCTGGGCCGGCAGATTCTCGAACGTGAACGCAGCTTTGGCATGACCCCAATCCTGCAAGGCTTTGTGGGTGTCGTGCCGCGAATGCTGAAACAGAAATTCCCCGAAGCCAATATTCAATTAAAGCCAAAGTGGTGCAATGTCTTTGATGGTACGGCGCAGCTCGATCCTCTCGATCCGCTTTTCCGCAAGATGGGTATCGCCTTCCTCGAAGAGCAGCAAAAGCTTTTTGGCACGGATCACCTCTACGGCGTCGATCCTTTTCACGAGAGCAAGCCACCGAACGGCACAGAGTCTTATCTGCAAAACGTCGCCAAAGAGATTCTTGCGACACTTCGCGCGGTCGATACCAAAGCTGTCATCGCGATGCAGACATGGTCGTTACGCAAGCCGATCGTAACGAGCATCTCCAAGGACAATCTCATCCTGCTCGACCTTACAGGGAGAAACGCGCAGAAGAATCAGGGCTTCTGGGACCGCAGCTATGTGACCGGCGTACTGCACAACTATGGTGGCCGCGTCTTCATGGGAGGCAGTCTCCAGTCCGCGCTCAGCAACCCTTTTGACTTGCTTGATGGCCAATGGGGTAAGAATGAAGCCGGCATCGGAGTTTTTCCCGAAGGCACAGAGCAGAACCCGGTCTTCTACGATGCTGCGACGGAAGTTGCCTGGATGGACTCCGCACCCGATGCCTCTCAGTGGCTGCGCAGTGAGATAAGTGCCCGGTATGGCCGTAACATGAGTACTGTACAAGAGGCCTGGGCTCTTTTGTTGCAATCGCTCTACAAAAATGGTGCTGAGAGTGGCTCTATGGAGAGCCCGATCTGTTCCCGTCCGGCGCTTTATCTCGATCGGGCAGCGCCCAATGCCAGTTTTCAACGTCACTACAATCCCGACCTGGTATGGCAGGCGTGGGAGCTTCTTCAGAAAGGGGCATCCGACTTCGCTACCGTCGATAACTACCGATTTGATCTTGTCGACGTGGCTCGACAGGCATTGGCTGATCTTTCTATCGTCCTCCATCGAGATATCGCGACCGCATACGAACGCCAGAACAACATCGAATTAGCCAACGCCGCCAAACGCTTTCTGGACTTGGCCAGCGATATGGATAAGCTGCTTGGAACCCGTAAAGAATACCTGCTAGGTGTCTGGTTGAACTCCGCAAAGAAGTGGGCAACAACACCAAAAGAGCGCAGACAGTATGAAAGGAATGCCCGTCTGCAGATAACAGTCTGGGGTCCCAGCGCACCGAATGCGCTTCTCTTTGACTATTCCAATCGTCAATGGAGTGGCCTGATTCGTGGCTACTATATTCCGCGATGGAGGCATTTCCTCGAATACCTCGTCAGTCAGCCATTGGGAGAGAAGCGATTCACCGGCAGAGGTCTTCATCTGGAATACCAGCGCCCCGCCGACGATGCCAACCCCTTCTACAAAGAATTGGCGCGATGGGAACAGGCATGGTCCGACGAGACCGACAGCTATCCTGACATTCCATCTGGGGACAGCATAGCGGAATCAGCACGTCTGCTTACAAAATGGAAGCCTGCACAAGAAGAAGGCTATCGTCGATATGATATACAAGCCAAACCGAACTGCTGCGACGATCTCGGCCATTCAATAAAGTAGTTCAGTAATGGCGACTCCGTTGATCTCTTGTGAGATATGCAAAGCTGTCATGACCGATGAGATAAGTAAGAATTAGAGCATTTTCCCTGTTGTCGGGTATTTCTAAAGGGCGTGAAGCGGCGGAAAATGCCCATAAATGCGGAGGCCCTACTCTACACCTACAGGAAAAATGCTCTAGTCGCAGCCAAAACGCATCGGCAGTTGCTTGCCAGAGAATGTCAGGCAGAGGGCTTGATGTTCCATCGGTCAAGATAGGCTCGGAGGTTTGCTGGGTTCCCGATTGGGTCTGCCAAACCTATATGTCCATCGGGCCGCACGAGATAGAGCGCATTACGCTTCAGCCCGGCTCGTTCCATTTCTGCTCGCCAGGGAATGGCATGCAGCGCTAAATCCCTGCTGCGACAGACAGTCGAAAGTTCCGGCGATGGCTCGCCATAGACGTGAACCTGCCATTGCAGCGTCGTCAAAAACTTGAAATTGTCCTCGGTTCCAAAGGCATTTGCGATCCACGGCAGACGATCTCCGCTGCGGATCTCTCCAGCCTTGCCGGTGCTCATCGGACTCTGTCGATAGTGGATGACGGTCTGTGAAACGGTTCGAAACATTAATCTGCGAAATGATCCAATTTCAAAAAAAGACGGAATAACAAACGGAGCAATGTTTCGTCTTATCTGCCGCGCGATGCGACCTCTACTGGTGACCAGGCTGAAAGCCCGGTCGGTGGTCGCTACCAACCGGCGCGCAAAGTCGATCCGCTCCGGTTCGTAACTATCCAGGATCGCTTCGCTTGCACATCCATTGAGCACCGCAGCCAGCTTCCAGGCGAGATTCACCGCGTCCCCGATGCCGGTATTCATGCCTTGGCCTCCGACCGGGCTATGGATATGAGCTGCATCCCCAAGCAGGAAGCTGCGGCCTTTCCGGAATTGTTGGGAGACACGATGATGCACGTGATAGGTAGAGAACCAGTTCACTCTTTTTACGTCGATCCGCATCCAGTTGACGACATCTTTGCTGACGTCGTCCCAGGAAAGCTTCTCATCTGCCTGTTCCGGTTCTCTTCGGACGGCCCCTACCAGTCGAGCACGACCGTCGTCTTTCAGTGGAAAGACAATCAGAAAATCTGCCGTATCCAAAGCAACATGGAGTTGGCCATTGATGGCGGCGCCCCCCGCGTCCACATCGGCTACGTAAAATAGGTGTTCGTAAGTTCCTCCAGGGAAGCCAATGCCTAGTTCCTCGCGCACCTTTGAGCGGGCGCCATCGCACCCCGCAACGTATACCGCCTGACAGCTCTCCTCAGAGCCATCAGGTCTCTTTAGGCGCGCCAATATATGCTTGTCCACTTGTTGTAGGCCGAGCAACTCTGTCTGGCGCTCCACATCCACGCCAAGGGAAGCAAGCCGCCTAATGAGGAGCTTTTCATGTTCGTCCTGCGGGAAAATCAGTACATATGGAAAGGGAGTAAGTCCCTTGCCCATATCACCGAATGCCGCGGAGCGCCCCCGCTGCCTTCCTCCGGACCAGAAGCTGATCGTGTCAACCCGCCGGCCGCCCTCTATTACTTCCTCCGCCAGTCCGATCTGCCGGTAAAACTCCAATGTGCGGACCTGTACGGCCAGTGCACGTGAAGTCGTGCCTGACTCAGAGACTTTGTCAATGATCCTGACTGGCACACCCAGACGCGTGAGCCAGAGAGCCAGCACCAGACCGGTAGGGCCTGCACCAACAATCAGAACGGGGATTTCACCATGATTAAGCGCGGACATACCCATTTTGGATGCCGCGTGGGTACTCTATGAAGTCTGGCGACAAGAGCAACACTTGGACCGATAGGTCAAGCGACTTTCCTTGTAACCGATCGGCCGGTCAGATCGGCCGCGATTTTCTGACAAAGGATGCAGGACCGCTTATGCTCTCGAATCGCCTCTTTCAATGCGATGATGGCAGGATTAAGGGCCGCGGCTACACCTTCGATCGACATGAAATCGCCGCCGCTCGATACTCGATACGTGTCGATTAGCCGATTTGAAAGAAGGTCCAATTGTGGACAACGAGGATATGGCATAGTCACCACCCGAAACGTCTGGATCACCTAATAGAAGAAGCCGCTAACGCTGAACCCGAATGAGAAAGAACTATTGTCAAAGCCTCCTTGGTTGGCGGATTGGGGATAAATGAGATGCGGAGGTCGTGTTCGAGGTTGGTTTCGGAACCTCTTGACGCATGCGAGTTCCAGGTTTTCAGAATGATGGCGGGGACGGCGGGCTCGAACCCGCGACCTCTGCCGTGACAGCTAATCTGTGTCGCGCAACTAATTGAAACCAGGCGTAACGGACGGCAACCTGAGCGCTCTGAATCCCTCTTGGCAACGTTTATTGGACCCGTCGGACCCGAGACCTTTGCCCTGTAAACTTTTGCCCTGGCCTCGGCCGATCTTTGCTTTTGACCCAAATCGATTCCTGAGCACGCGGATGTCATGGCGGCGAGCAACGCGGTGCGGGGGCTAGATGGGCGGTTTCGATGTGTTCGTGGGCGGCGTGGGCTCCGGCGCGATGGCTCCCATGCCGTCGAGGGCGGGGCTCCCATGCGGTCGAGGGTGGGGATGCTCGCTGCCGCACCCTAACTCAATTCAGACGGGCCAGGGTGGCGACCTTGCCACGAACCGGGTATCCCATATCTGACGAAGCCATATCTGGGGCACGTAGGATGTTCCCTTAATCCCTAATACCGCGAAAGAATCGATATATGCCAAGGAGCATCATAGCGTTCGCCACAACAGAGCAGCCTGCTAATGTGAGCCAAGAAAATATTTGGCTGAATGGGACGTAGTGAAAGCCATTCTCGGTCTTTATCGTGAGGCCGCGTCCTTGAGGCCCAAGTAATCTCGATATAACCGAAAGGAGTACTCCGCAAGCGAGAAGGATAGTCACTTTCTTGTATTGCATTAGGTCTCCGATGAAATTCACTTGCAAGCTACAGGAACCTGAGAATGCCGAGCCCATTCCGACTGGGAACAAGTTACGTTACATTCGCATCTGTCGATACAAGATGAGTATCAATAGTCATTCGCACATGGAGGAGTTTGAGTTATAGCCGGTATCGGAAAACGGCAGGTTGCGTTCTGAAATCGGTTGGCACACCTTCCGCCACACGTTCGGCACACTGCTTAAGGCGAACGGGGAAGACGTCAAAACCGTACAGGAACTCTTGAGGCACGCCAACAGCAGGATCACGCTTGAGGTGTACACGCAGGCCGTGACCTCGAACAAGCGGGCCACAGAGCAAGGTTGTAAGGATGATGATTCCCGGCGTGGGTCAGAACGCGGGCGAGATGGACCCGCAGAAAGCTCAGGCTGGAGCGTAATGGACCCGGATTTACTTGTCACTTGGGATGCCATACGAAGCTAAGTTCTTTGCTTTATATGGCGGGGACGACGGGGCTCGAACCCGCGACCTCTGCCGTGACAGGGCAGCGCTCTAACCAACTGAGCTACGTCCCCAGCTTGCCTCAACTGCAAGTTGGATGGGATTCAGACTCGAGCATCTTGCAGGCGCAGACAACTCTCATCCTAGTGGCCGGCTCTGGACTGGACTCCCACAGGAGGAACCGCCATCAACCAACAACAAGATTGAGTGTAGCAGAAGATGGGCAGCTTGTGTCTATCTTCCGGCAAAGATTCGAGATTGCTGTGGAAAGAAGGACATAGCGGCCAGGCTCAAGCTGCTGGGGCGACACTTCCGAGCCATGCCGAAAGTAGCAGAATGACCAGCATCAACACAGCCTCCACGCGCAGGGTAACGCAGAGCCGGTGCATGGTTTGCTTCGTGGGCGGATGCTGGAGGGTTCGCCTGTTTGTTGCTCCAAGAGCGAGTGCCGTTAAAACAAACAATAGCTTGATGGCAAGCAGCAGCACCCATCGCGTATGCAGGGTGCCTTGGATGTCTCCGCCGACTCCCAGCCATGTATTCCAGATGCCGCTCATGAAGATGAACACGATCGCTGTCGCCGACTGCATGGAGAGCCTGTTTCCATTTGCATATTGCTGTTCGGTATCCGCAAACGAAGATAGAAGCCATGCGGAGAGCATGACGCCCCCAGCCCACACCCCAGTGGCGACCAGATGGATCCACTGTGAAAGCTCGCGGAGGGAGTAGTTCCCGTCAGATGCAGCGTGGCCGGATGCCGATCGGAAGAGGGAGAGTACAAACAGGGAAGCTGCTACTAACGCCAGCCGTGATCGCCGCGGAAAGGGAATCAGAGCTGCTGCGGCGGCAACTCCAGCCGCGATTGCCTGTGGCAGCAGAATCCAACCGGCATGGGTCGACAGTACATCACGAAACTGGGGCACGAGTTCCGAAAAGCTGGCAGCGCCCGTCATGCCGGCTGTCAATATAACCAGTTGTACCGGTTGTGCGGCTGCTATCAGCAAGGCAGCCAGTCCGATCAACACAAAGAGCTTCCTGCCATACGTAGCAGGAAGCGTCTTCCAGATAAATGCAGCGAGGGCCCCCAGGCTGAGGCTGAAGGCCACATCGGCTACACCGCTTGCCAGTACATGCAACGCCAGCAGTTGTCCTTCAGAAAGCACGTCTACTTCACCGTGAACTTGTACTCACCTTGCATTTTATGTCCATCCGGAGCAACGGAGACCCAATGCACCAGGTAATCGCCGGGCGTAAGCTTGGGCACTGCAAGCGTCAGGGTCTTGGGATCTCCAGTAACGCCTGCCGACTTCTCTGTCCCAATCGCCGTGCCTTTCTCATTGGTCAAAGACAATGAGCTGAACTTCGCCTCGACAGGTTCCGAGAAGGTGACAACGATCTTTGCGGGAGCAGGCCCCGCCGAATCGGCCGCTGGCAACATCACCTTAGGATGGGCGTGGGCCATGGCAATGGGGACGCAGGCGGTTACGGTCATTGCAAAACCAAGGGCACATGTCTTCAGATTCACGACTGATTTCTCTCCTATTAGCTGGCAAGCATGGTGAATTCGGCAATGTAGAGCTGGTTGCCGGCGCCGCGGAACTGTAGCCACAGTTTGTACGTTCCGGCTTCCTTGATGGCGACGTGCAGCATCAGCTCTCCTGGGGACGAAGCGGAGTCCGGCATCTCCGGCGTGGGTTTTGACATATCCATGTCGCCGTCCATCGCCATTGGATGGACATGAACATAACTCAGATCTTTGTCATTCAGAAAGACTGCATGTGCGGGAACCCCGAGATACGGATGCAGGTCCTTCGCCGGCTTACCGTCTTTCAGAATTTCGACATCGATCATCTCCATCCGTCCGGCGTGCAGCCTGACCGTCGAAAGGTCTACCTCGTATGGACCAACCTGGACTCCCATACCCGTCGACGGAAGTTTGCGAGAGGCTGACGCAGTCTGACCGATGGACAGTTCAAACCTGAAGACCTGGTGATTGAGTTTATTGGGCTCTCCATCAGCATAGACGTGATACAGCGCGGCACGCGGGAACTTCTGCGTGATCAGAAAGTGACCGGTCGGGGAGAGTTGCGGATGAATGTGCAGAAAGGTCTTAAAGTCGTCGCTGACAAGCACGACATGAAGCTTCTGGGTCATCTCAACCTGATATTGCTTGATTGGTGTTTGCGATTTCGGGAGCGTCATCCAGAAGTCGAGCTTCTGCTCAAGCGGGTTAGCGGCAGAGGTCGCTTTCAGATAGCCGTCCATCTGTGCGGCTTCACCCTGCAGCGCTGAAACGCCCTTTAGCGTCTCGGCTGGCGACGAAGCGGTACAAGCTGCCAGACCAAGAAGAAATGCAACAACGGTGACTCTCATACAAACCCCGGAAGGATGAATGGATAGCGCTGCGATGTAAATCTGTTGCCCGGCTGGGCATTGTGAGTGAGGTTCACGGAAGAACGTACCGTGATTTTGCTGTGACTATAGCGCACAAACCCTCTGCTTACAAACTGGAAGCGCGTAATTGAAAAACCTTGTTTCTTGATAGAAGAACTTGCCTTGACACGATTTCTCCTCTGCCCATAGGCTTGCTTCATCAAGAGACAGCTCTGCTATTGCCGATTTTTCCATGCCATTTTTCCGTTCTCGCATGGCAGGCACAGGTGTCAGTCGTCCCGGGTTTTCAAGAAGAATCCCAGGCTTAGATAGCCGGATCAACACTTTAGAAGTCCGTAGTTCCGTCGTACACGCTTCAGAGCGATAAAACGGTTTTCACTTGCGTCGCCGCGAGGCAGACGCCCTTCTATTTGCATTCAGGGAGTTTTCGAAGATCATGCGATCCAGGTTAATGGCTGTGTGTTTGATCGGTCTGCTTGCAGGACCGGTAGCGTGCAACAAGAAAGCAACCAAGACTTCATCGGTAATCAGCAAGCCAAAGCTGGGAATCAATCCGAATGGTGCCAGTAACTCGGGGCCTGATGAGAGCAAAGCTCCACCGGAACTGAAGAAGGTATTCGATTACATTGATGCTCATATCGACGAACATGTCGAGAACCTGCAGAAATGGATTCAGCAGCCTTCCATCTCTAACTCAGGAGAAGGTATTCCGGAATCGGCTGAGATGGTGAAGGGGTTCTTCGATAAGCTCGGCTGCCAGACGACCCGCGTGATCGATGTTGGCATTACCGAGTACGGCACTCCAGGTAACCCGGTCGTCTATGCCAAGTGCGACGAGGGCGCGCAGAAGACCGTCGCTATCTACTGGCAGTACGACACCATGCCAGTGACACAGCCCGACCTGTGGGTTGCGCCTCCATTCGAGGGTCGTATTATTCCAGGTAAAGACGCAGGTCTGCCGAATATTCCTCGTGTCATGATCGGCCGCGGAGCCACCAACTCCAAGGGCCCAGAGATGGCTCAGCTCAACGCTCTAATGGCGTACAAGCAGGTAAACGGCAAGCTGCCCGTGAACCTGATCTTTATCGCAGAAGGTGACGAAGAGCGCATGGATATCGGTCTGCGCAAATTCTTTCAGGATCACTCGGACCTGTTGAAGGAAGCAGACGCCCTGTACGCCGGTGGTCCCTCTGAGGGATGCGTCTACGTCGAGCTCACTACCAGCGGTACCAAGTGGGGCCGCGGTCCTACAGTCAGCGACGTACACGGCGTGATGAAGCGCACAACCGACTCCCCGGCATGGCGTCATATCCACATGCTGGCTTCGCTTACCTCTCTCGATGGCAATACGCCTCTGATCCAGGGCTTCTTTGACAACATGGAGAAGCCGACGCCGGAGCAGATAGATGAGCTCAAGAAGCGTGCCGCCAATACGAATCTGGAGCAGATGGCGAAGAACCAGGGAGTTGCCCGCTATATGTCCGACGATCCGGTCGAAGTTCTGAAAAATGGCCGCTTCGGCACCAGCTTTAACCTCGATGGTATCTGGGGAGGCAATATGTATGCCGGCGGTGCGGGCGCTATCCTTCCCAACAAGATCACTTCCAAGCATAACTTCCGTTATGTGCCGAAGATGAACGGCCCGGATCTGATCAAGAAGCTCCGCGCCCAGTTGGATAAGAATGGGTACAAAGACGTAGAGATCAAACTGATCGGCGATGTGCCGTGGTCACGCGGATCGTCTCCCGACACCGATATCTCCAACGCGCATAAGAGGGCAGGCGAATTGCTCGGTGTCACCGCCGATCGCAATGGGCCATTCATGATGGCATCGCACTATAACTTCCTCGGCGAGGATAAGCCCCTGGGCGTTTCGCAGGCGGAAGCGACCGGCGGCTACTGGCCCTCTTATCTCTTTGCCGATGGTGAAGTCGGCCAGAAGGTCGGCAGTATCTCCATCCCGATGGGTATGGGTGCTCGCGGCGGACAAGGGGGACGGGCTCACGCTGCCAACGAGTACTATGCGGTTGAAGGTTCACGGTGGGACAACGGTATGGCCGGGGCCGAGAAACTGGTCGCGGCCAGCATCTACTACTACTCGCAGATCACGACGGTTCCACCGAAGCCAAAGACCTCCGCGGCCTCGAAGTAAGTCTCCATCAACGTAACGACCTCCAGCAGCGTCTTTCAGGGCGCTGCTAGAGGTCCATACACAGAAAGAGACATTCGTCATGAATCCTGTGATTTCCGTTCGTAGCCTGACGAAGACCTATCATGTCGGTGAGCACCAGGTCCATGCTTTGCGTTCGATCTCGCTGGATATCTATCCCGGCGAATTCGTTTCGGTGATTGGCCCTTCCGGTTCCGGGAAGTCGACACTGATGCACATCCTTGGGTGTCTAGATCAGCCGACCAGCGGGCAGTATTTTCTCGATGGGCGCGATGTTTCCCGCCTCAGCGATGACGAGATCTCACTCGTCCGGAACAAGCAGATCGGCTTTGTCTTCCAGGGATTCAATCTGCTCACCCGCACTTCGGCCTTGGAAAATGTCGAGCTCCCATTGCTGTACGGTACCGGGAATGTTTCCGCAGCGGAGCGCCGGAAGCGCGCCATGGCCGCACTGGAGTCTGTCGGTCTGGAGTCCCGTTGGGACCACCATACCAACCAGCTTTCGGGCGGACAGCAGCAGCGTGTCGCCATCGCACGCGCGTTGCTCAATAATCCATCCATCCTGCTGGCGGACGAGCCAACTGGAAATCTCGACAGCAAAACATCGATCGAAGTAATGGAAATCTTCCAGTCGTTGCAGCGTGAACGCGGCATCACCATCGTGCTCATCACCCATGAGATGGATGTAGCCGCCTACGGCTCGCGCATCATGACCTTCAAGGATGGCAACATCCTTACGGACGTAGCGAACGACAGCCGGCGCCACGCCAGCGGGGAACTGGAGAGTCTGCCGATTGCCGTCGAAGAGGTGAGGTAGTGGTCTTACCCAATACACTCGTGATTGCGTGGAAAGCGCTGCGGCGCAACCGGATGCAGACCGCCTTGACCATGCTGGGCATGACTATCGGCGTGGCCACCGTCTTGACGATGATCGCTCTCGGCAGCGGAGCGCAACGGGCGATCCAGGACCAAGTCAAGGCAGCCGGAATGAACATGCTGCTGGTCACCGCAGGTAACTATCAGGCCCAGCGGGAGCGCCCGCCGGATGATGCCATCGAGATGGGCCGCCTCCGTAATCCGGAGACTGAACATCTGCAGCTTGCGATGTTTCATCCGGAAGACGATCCGTTTGCAGTTCACGATCACCCAACTTCGCGCCAGCGTCTCGGCGACTCAGAGGCTGGCCTTGGGGCGGCGGCAACTTTGACGCTTGATGATGCCGAGGCTGTCCGCGAGATCAAGGGGGTACAGTATGCGGTCGAAGGCGTTCATGAGAACGTGCACGTTGCCAGCGGCGATACCCGCTGGTTCACACGTGTCCACGGCGACGGTAGTGCACTGCCTGAGATACGCAGATCCTGGAGATTCACTCACGGCGGATTCTTCAGCGCAAGGCAACAGCGGAATAAGGAGCAGGTTGTTGTTTTGGGAAGCATTGTCGCGGAGAAGCTCTTTGGTGATAAGAGTCCTGTCGGCGAGACGGTTTCCTTATGGAAGCAGCCGTTTAAGGTGATCGGCGTCGTTACCAGCGCGAACTGGATGGTAACTCCCGAAGCCGGGGATGACCAGTTTGACGCCGTCTATATCCCTGTGACCACCATGCAGAGTCTGCTCAATCTTACGAAGCTCAACGATATTACTGTGACGACAGAGTCGACCGGAGATGTAACCCGTGTCGCAAAGACAATTACAACCGTTCTACGCTCGCGCCACGGCATCGATACCAATCATCCCGACGACTTCACCGTGACCAGTCAGGCCAGTAAGGCGCTGCTCAAAGGTGGTCTCCGTCCGGATGTGGCGCAAGCGGTCACCGGAAACGTCTCCGGCCTGGAAAAGATCACGCTCGATCAACTCGGCAAGACCCTCGATAAATCCAGCAGGACGATGACTGCATTACTGGCCAGTATCGCGACTGTGTCGCTAATCGTCGGCGGCATCGGCATCATGAACATCATGATGCTCTCGGTCACGGAGCGCACCCGCGAGATAGGCATTCGCCGCGCCGTCGGTGCACGTGAGAAGGAAGTTCTGATGCAGTTCATCTACGAGTCAGTAACACTCAGTGTAGTTGGAGGTCTGCTGGGCATTCTGATGGGCGTTGTCGCCGCAATCTCTATCTCACATGTCGTACAGTGGTCGACTAGCGTTTCGCCGTTTTCGATCGTGTTGTCGTTCGGCATCTCCGCAGCGGTCGGCGTCTTCTTCGGCTACTATCCCGCTCGGGAAGCATCGCGCGTCGCACCTTTGACGTCGTTGAGGTTTGAGTAATGGTGATCAGCAAAAGCTTCAAGATTGCGGTTAAAGCTCTCAAAACCAATAAGCTGCGCACCTGCCTTGCCATGCTCGGTATGACTATTGGCGTCGCAGCGGTGCTGACGATGTTCGCTCTTGGCACCGGAGCTCAGCAGTCTGTCTCTAAGGATGTGAAATCGGCCGGCACAACCCTTATCAATGTGCGTGCCGGCAACTTTACACGCGGCGGAGAAGAGTCCAAGATCGCCACCGGCCTAGGCTCAGCCACCAACCTGATTGCTGACGACGCCGAAGCTATCCGCTCCCAGGTGCAAGGTGTGGCTCATGTCTCTCCGTTGACACGCATGCGCGGATGGGTAGCCTACGGCAACGACAAGACCTACACCCAGGTCTATGGCGTCGATGCGGACTACGCTGAGATGTATGACTGGAACTTTGAAGAAGGGAAGTTCTTCAAGAAAGGCGCGGTGGAGGACGCCGAGAATGTGGCTGTCATCGGCGCCACCTTGGGGGATAACCTCTTTGCCGATGTCAATCCAGTCGGAGAAGAGATCGAGATCCACGGTGAAAAGTTCAAGGTGAAGGGCGTCTTCTCCACCAGCGACGAAGAGCAGTCGCAGATGGCGATCATCCCTTACACCAAGTTGCAGAAGATGCTTGGTATCAGCTATCTGTCGAACATCATGGTTTCGGCGGAAGAAGCCGGCAAGGCCTCAGACGTCGCCAGGGATATAGTCCCGCTGCTTCGCTCACGTCACAAACTCGAGTCGGTCCCAAAGCCCTCAACCTCTGCCGGCCTCGGCCTGGGAGGTCTGCAGGGCGCCACTATGAGCGGAACTCCGGATGACTTCACCGTCAAGACACAGGCCTCGGAGGCTCTGACTAAGGGGCTGAATACTTCTGTGGCCGCCTTCATTCTCGCTAATATGCCTCAGATGGATCAGGTCAACATGCAGGAGATGTCCGGAACCCTGAACCGTGCCGGGCAGACGATGACGGCCCTGTTAGCTGCAATCGCGACTATCTCACTCATCGTCGGGGGCATTGGCATCATGAACATCATGCTTGTCTCAGTCACGGAACGGACGCGTGAGATCGGCATCCGTCGCGCGGTTGGGGCACGCTCCTACGACGTCCTGATGCAGTTCCTCGTCGAAGCCGTGACCCTCGGCGTCTCAGGGGGAGTTCTCGGAATCATCCTCGGATTTCTAGCTTCATTCACCATCACACGTACGTTGCAATGGGATGCCACCGTGTCCCCCACGGCCGTTGCCATGGCGTTTGGCATCGCCGCGGCCACCGGTGTCTTCTTTGGTTTCTACCCGGCCCGCCGTGCTTCGAAGCTGAATCCCATCGACGCCCTGCGTTTCGAGTAAGACACCGCATGGCAGACCTCACTTCGATTCGAAAGAGTACAGCCATCGCCTGGCGAGCGCTGCAGCGGAATAAGCTGCAGACGATTCTTACTATGTGTGGCATGACGATTGGTGTAGCTACCGTGCTTACCATGATTGCCCTGGGCAGCGGAGCACAGGCAGCAATTCAGGACCAGGTCCGCGCCGCTGGTATGAACGTGATCGTCGTCAGCTCCGGCAACTACAAGATGCAGCAGCAGTGGACGAGCCAGGGCGAGGCGGAAGAGCCAGCAGCCTATCTTCCAGAGGGCTATCGTGCTCGTTTTCGAACGCTAGAGCATTTTCCCTGTAGGTGTAGAGTCGAGCATCCGCGTCTATGGGCGTTTTCCGCAATGAAAATGCCGCTGCACGCTCCTTCCGGGATACCCAGCAACAGGGAAAATGCTCTAACGTGGAAGCCATCGTCTCCTGTGTCGTTGACAAGAGTGTTCCAGCCGGGAACGAATCCGCAACAGGGGATCGCTCATAGCGGTGAGAACGCGGCAGGTCTTGGAGCTTCTGACAAGCTCAGCCTCTCCGATGCAGATGCGATTGCCGATCTGAATGGTGTTCAGTGGACCTCCGCCGGAGTTGCTGAGAACGTTCTGGTCAAAGCTGCTGATGCTACCTGGTACACACGTATGCATGGAGAGGGAAAGGATCTGCCTTCTATAAGAAGGGCATGGACCTTTACGAAAGGACGTTTCTTCTCCGGAAATGAGATCGCAACTGCTGCGAACACGATCGTATTAGGAAGCATTGCCGCAGAGAGGCTCTTCGGAAATGCGAATCCGATAGGCAGGAACGTTACGATCCGGGGAAGAAGCTTTCATGTTGTCGGAGTGGTTGGCAGTAGTAGCTGGATGGTGCCGGCAGCGATCGGTGACGATCAATTCGATGCTATCTATGTGCCGGTAACGACAGGGCAGAATCTGCTTGGCAAGCAGGCGCTAGACTCGATCACCGTATCCACTGTCTCAACCGGCGACGTCACGCGCGTAACGAAGAGCATCGCAGCTCTCCTTCGGCAGCGTCATGGATTGGCGCACGAGGATCCTGATGACTTCGTTGTCTCCAGCCAGGCACGCAAGTCGCTGGCGCGGGGAGGCATGCGCACCGATATCGCGCGTGCTATCACCGGGAATGTCACTAACCTCGATAAAGTGACACTGGAGCAGTTAGGTAAGACCCTCGACCGGGCAAGCCGTACCATGACAGCTCTGCTGGCCAGCATCGCTTCGGTTTCGCTGATCGTCGGCGGTATCGGCATCATGAACATCATGCTGCTCTCAGTGACCGAACGTACAAAGGAGATCGGCATTCGGCGTGCGGTGGGTGCACGGTCGAATGAGGTAATGCTGCAGTTCCTGATAGAGGCGGTGACGCTGAGCCTTACGGGAGGAGTGCTCGGCATCCTGTTTGGAGTGCTTGCCTCCGGCTCCATTACCAGGATGGTTGCCTGGTCGACGAGTATCTCCCCCCTCGCGATCTTCATCTCGTTCGGTCTCTCAGCCGTGGTAGGAATCTTGTTCGGTTACTATCCAGCCCGCGAGGCCTCGCGGGTGACGCCAATGACTTCGCTCCGCTATGAGTAGGTAGCGGTACGATTGCGGCAAGGGTCGCGGAGATAGAACTCCGCGGCCCTTTGCTCGCCTCCTACCTGCTTGCTGGTTTGGTAAGGGTCGGGTACTTGATCCCAAGTTGGTCGAGGTAGGTCGGATACTTCGAGGCGTCGTAGTAGTACTTCTGCATCTCTGCCCGATACTTTTCCATCGTGGCCTTGTTCATGAAGATCGCGGGCTTATCTTCCGGCCGAACAAGAGACTTGTACTTTACGGTCTTGGTCTGGACGTTGATGAAGTAGTCCTTTGCCGCGGCTACCAGCTCAGGTTTGGTCATCAGGTCGTAAAGCGTCATTGCCTGTACCTTGGCGCCAGTGATGACACCTTTATGTGCGATGGGTGTTGCCATAGCGATAGCGTTAGCCCAGTTATGTCCGGGAAGGTTGGGAATGTTGGCGGGATAGGAGAGAACGATGGTGGGTACGTTCCATGAGATGTCGCCGATATCGTCAGAGGGACCACTCTCTGAGCTTGCCATGGTCGATGGTGGACGCGGTGTATGCAACTCGGTGTCCAGGCCACTCTCCGGAGCTCCGATTTCGTGCTGCAATGCCTTGGCCAGCGCCTGGTCATCAGCGGACCATACCGGCAATCCGATCTGTGTCGCATTGGCATTCAGATCTTCGGCGATGGGCTTGTTGTAATGTCCAGGCCACGCGGAGCCGAGGATGGTTTCGTCCCATGTGGTCTGGGTCATGAGAGCGGCGCCTTTGGCCATACGGTCACCGTCTTCCCAAAGACCTTTGATGTGGTCGTAGTCGAGTTCACGGAAGTAATACCAGGCCGCAGCAGATTGAGGAACGACATTCGGCTGATCGCCGCCATTGGTGATGACATAGTGTGAACGCTGCTGAGGGCGGAGATGCTCACGGTGGAAGTTCCAGCCGGCATCCATAAGCTCGACAGCGTCAAGAGCTGACTTACCCCGCCACGGGGCAGCAGCCGCGTGAGCCGACTCTCCATGGAAGTTGTACTGAAGTGAGATCAGTCCGGTTTGTCCGCCCTCTCCCCAGCGAGCCCCCAGATTGGTACCGACGTGGGCGAAGAGGACAGCATCAACGTCTTTGAAGTAGCCATCACGGACGTAATAGGCTTTTGCGCCCAGAAGCTCCTCGGCAACACCTGGCCATATCTTGATTGTGCCGGAGAGATGGTTCTTCTCCATCTGCTCCTTAACCGCCAGTGCCGCGAGGATATTGAGCGGAACGCCAGAATTATGTCCTTCACCGTGTCCTGGAGCTCCCGGAATAAGCGGCTCGTGCCATGCGACACCTGGTTTCTGCGATGCCTGTGGAATGCAGTCGATATCGGAGCCGAGAGCGATCACCGGCTTACCGGAGCCCCAGCTTGCCATCCACGCCGTGGGGATACCGGCGATGCCACGTTCGACTTTGAATCCATTCTTCTCAAGGATTCCAGTCAAATATTTCGACGTCTCGAACTCCTGGAAGCCAAGCTCGCCGTAGGAGAAAACGGTATCGACCATCACCTGCGCCAGCTTTGCGTTTTTATCGACATGCTGGACCAACGCGGTCTTCTCTAGTGTCAAAGAGTTCTGGCCGGGGCTGATGCCCCCGGCCAGAAAGGGAAGAAATGCGAGACTGCTGAATTTGAGCTTCACGTCTACGTTCTCCGTGTTGATTGTGTTGACGCGATTAGTACAGGATACGCATGCTGAATTGCATATCGCGCGGTGTATTGGCCTGAGTAAGGGCGCCGAATCCGGTTGCGCCAAACTGAACGCCAGTTGTCAGCGGATTGAGGAAGTTCGGATGATTCAATAAGTTGAAAGACTCGGCACGGAACTGTCCTCTCAAGTGTTCGAGGATCGGGAACTCACGAGAGAGCGTCAGGTCCAACTGCGTGAACTTCGGTCCGATGACAATATTACGGCCGGCATTTCCGAATCGGGTTGTTGGCGCTAGAGCAAAGGCTGCGGTATTGAACCACTGCGCCACAGTCTTCGGACCTGCGTTCGGGTCCTGTCCGGCCACGATATTGGGACGATCAGCATTCCCGAAAGAACGGCTGTTGTTGCTGGAACTATTGGAGATGGTGAAAGGCCGTCCCGTCTGGAACTGGAAGATACCGGATAACTGCCATCCGCCGGCGATAGCGCCGCTCACACCGGAGTTGAGCCATTTCTTCCCCTTGCCAAAGGGGAGTTGTGCGACCGGGCTGAATACGAGACGGTGCGCCACATTGAAGTCAGATAAGGCACGTTCCGCCTTGAGGTTGTAGATATTCTGCGGTGATCCCGATGAATTTGAACCGGAACCGATACCGCCGCCCCCGTCGATGGATTTACCCCAGGTGTAGGAGAGGATGAAGGTCACACCGTTCGAATAGGATTGCTTCAAACTGTTCTGCCAGGAGTGAAACTCAGAGTTGGAACGCGTGTCCTGATTGGATACGGTTGAGAAGTTTGCGAAAGGGCGCATCGCTTGCGTCGTTGTCGCACCCTGCGCCAGATTATTCACATTGATCTGGTTGAGATTGATGCTGAGAGGGAGCTTGGTGCCTTTTGAGGCGAAATAGGTACTTTCAAAGACCATGCTCTTGCCCAGGGACTGCTGAAGCCCAAAGCTCCATTCATTGATATACGGCGTCCGATAGTTCGCATTCACCGACAGGGGAGAGAGAGATGCGGAGCACGATGTCTGCGTGCCGGTTGCGCAGGAGGTAGCAGCGCCCGCAAAGGGAGCATCCAGCGAAACCGTATTGATCGAGTTGGCGGTACTGGCCGTTGAGGTAGAGGTTCCAATAATGCGATAAGGATACTGTGTTCCGAAGTTCAGGAACTGATTGTAGAGAAGCGGCGTGTTGTAAAACGTTCCAAACGCTCCTTTGACAACGGTCTTGTCATCCGAAAACGGCTGCCACGAAAAACCCAGTCTGGGTGCCCAGTTATTCCAGTCGTAGTTGTAGAGATGCTTGAAGGCTCCGTTACGCGAATCGACAAAGGTTTGGCTGGCAATATCGAAACGGGAGACTGTTCCATTTGGCGTGTAAACAGGTGTATCCAGCTCCCAGCGCAAACCAACATTGAGCGTAAGTCTCGGAGTGATACGGTAATCGTCCTGCACAAAAAGATGATTGCCGAAGAAGTTCAGATAGACAACCGGAGCTGTTGTGCCGACGGTGGATGTGTAGCTCAGGCCGAGGAGAAGATCCGCCATGGAATCTCCGACCGAACCAAGATGGCTGCCGCCGTTCGCCGAGACGATATTCGCATCGTTTACCGAGAATGCGCCACGGCCGGAGGAGGTAATGAGGTTGATCGAACGCGCCAGCAATAAATCGATACCCGTTTTTACTGTGTGCTTGCCGTGGGTCCAGCTTATGGAATCCACCAACTGATAGTGGCTATCCCAGCGGTTCTGCGGAAGGTTTGTGGCGCCACCAATCGTGGCGAAGCCAGAAACAGCAGTGTTCGGAAGTCCGCTGTTATTGGCGTAACCGGCCTGTGTGAAGTATGGGCCTCCCGGAAGTCCAGAATACGATGAGCCAACCGCCGTATTGTCTTCCTGAATGCGAGGCTGCTGCAGACGCTGATAGCCTGCACGGAACTCATTCAACAGACTTGGTGTCAGCA
The DNA here is from genome assembly GCF_025685425.1 of Terriglobus albidus. Taxonomy (GTDB): domain Bacteria; phylum Acidobacteriota; class Terriglobia; order Terriglobales; family Acidobacteriaceae; genus Terriglobus; species Terriglobus albidus. The sequence goes on along the minus strand of NZ_JAGTAS010000053.1, from coordinate 166,783 downwards.
CGCGAGTGTAGGTCACGTTGGCGAGGGTCGAGATCTGATTGGTGTAGCAGCCGAACTTCGGCACGACGTAGGACGAGCAGAGTGAGTTCGACGGCTCGAATGCCGGGTCCTTGAAGATATTGAAGCTGCCGCTGAGACCATCCTTCTCCGTTAGCTTGTGGTCCACACGGATGGTGTACTCATCCATATTTTCAGAGCGGGTCTCCTGGAAGGAGTAGTTGTTTGCCGGATAGATTCCAGTACCCGTTGCTAATGATGGTGTCGGAAAACCAAGTTTCGCAATCGCCTGGCCTGCCGCGGCGCCTGTTGAGCCCCACTGGCCACGTTGCGTGCCGGCAAGCAACGTGGTCAGGTTGTAGCAGCCCGTCCCGCAATTGGCGGTGAGGGCCGTGCCGGTACGCGGGTTGTACAGCGTCTTACCGACATTGAAGATGCCGCTCAACATGTCTGTCGTTGGTACCGTTGCAACAGCCGTCACTGCCTGGCGGATGCGCTGGCCTTCATAGCCGAAGAAGAAGAAGGTGTGATCCTTCCAGACCGGGCCACCCAGCGTAGCACCAAAGGTGTTCTGCTTATACGACGGCTTCTTCGCACCTGCCTGGGTAAAGTAAGGCTTTGCATCGGTGATCTCATTACGAAGGAACTCATAGACTGAGCCATGGAAGGCATTCGTGCCGGACTTGGAGATGACGACGACCTGGCCGCCGGCCATGCGCCCATATTCTGCCGGATAGACACCGGTAAGCAGGCGGAACTCCTGAATGGTCTCTACCGATGGGCGATAAGAGGGTTGAGCGACACCCATATCGTTGTTGTAGATACCGTTGAACGTGAACTGATTCGAGATTTCGGAAGCCCCGGCGATGTTGATACCGCCACGGAAACCGAGTGTCGAGTTCTGCGCAGGCTGATAAGCAGCAGGCGAGAGCAGCGCGAGCGAATAAAACTGGCGGTTCGCAAGGGGCAGCTCTACGACCTGCTTGTTGTCGACCAGGGTTCCGTTGGATGAACTCTGCGTCTGTAGCAGAGGTTCTGCGGCCTCAACGTTCACGGTATCATTCACGCCGCCGACGATCAGAGAAATTGGAAGTTCCTGCGTATCACCGACGTTCAGCGTAAGCCCCGTTAAGGTCTTGGTGCTGAACCCGTTCATTGTCGTGGTGACCTCGTAGGCGCCGGGTTGAAGGTTGGTGACGGTGTACAGGCCGTTTGGATCGGTAACGGTCGTACGAACAGCGCCGGTGCCGGTATTTTTAACGCTGACGGTAGCGCCTGGAATTGTTGCGCCCTGCGAGTCTTCTACGTGTCCTGTGAGTGTCGCATTGACTGTCTGCGCCGACGCGGACTGCAGGAACGTAACTGCAAACAGCAACATCAACGACAGGGAGATAGAGATAGACGGGTAGCGTCTACGTCCAAGTGACGACATGCGATGCCTCCAGAATGTGTTAAACGTGCAGCAGAGTGGCTGTGGAACGGCTCGTTTTCTGGTTACGGACGACTCGTACGACTACAGGAAAAAGCCAACAGTACTTCGCAGGTACAGAGGTCAAAACGACGAAAGACACTACGCCGGGCACGCCGAAAAGAGAAAGGAATGCGGCCAGATGCGCTTCGGCGTTCTTACAAACTGCATTTGGACTTTTCTGTGATGTCCCGGATGAACTATCTATAACAAAGGTTCACACAGCCGTAAAATTAGACTTTCCTATCACGTGATAGCTAAATTCAAAAGATCTCGTAAACCCTTCTGGGTCATGCTGCTGTTAGCTCTGGTGTGGCAGATCAACGGCTGCCGGTCTACCGGCAACGGTACCGGAATTGTGGAGCAATACCTGAAACTTGCCGTGTCGCTCGGCGAACGAGATCCCGATTTTCTTGACTTCTATACCGGCCCAGAACCTTTGGCACTGGCCGCAAGAACTCCGCTCCCGTCGCTGGAGAAGATCGAGCAGGACAGGAAGCGCCTGCAGGCACAGCTACTCGACAGCGGATTAGACGCTGGGCGCGTTACCTTTCTGGGCCAGCAGCTCAACGCCATGAATCAGCGTGTGCGCCAGTTACGCGGCGTGACTGCCGGATTCAATGAAGAGAGCCGGAACTATTTCGGCGTTGTCGCTCCTCCGGATACCGATGCTGCGCAGCGAGCTAAGGTGCGAACCGAAATCTCTACGCTGATCGGCCCCGGAGCGAAAGCTTATAGCTCCTACGAGGCGATGTTCGTGGTGCCTGCGAAACACATTCCTGCAGTGTTCGAGACAGCTTTGAAGGTGTGCCGAGAACAGACACGGGCGCACATCTCGATGCCGGCAGGGGAGCAGGTTGATGTCGTCTATGTCATTAATAAGCCGTGGGCAGCCTTCAGTCGCTATCTTGGCAATGCTCATAGCCAGATTCAGGTAAATCTTGAATTTCCGCAGACGGTCGACCGGCTGCTTGACCTTGCCTGCCATGAAGGCTATCCCGGCCATCATGTCTTCAACACGCTGCGCGAGGAGGCCCTGGTCAAGCAACGTCGTCAACTGGAATGGACGGCACAGCCTGCCTTTTCTCCGCAGTCGTTCGTCAGTGAAGCCGCAGCCAGCTATGCGCCTCGGATGGTGTTGGAAGATGCAACGCGGATGCAGATCGAGCATGATGTTCTGTTTCCCATAGTCGGTCTGCCGCAGCGCGATATCGAACGCTACCTTCGCGTCGAAAAGCTAATAGCGATGCTGCACACCGGTGAGCCGGAGATCGCTCGCGAATATCTGGACGGTCGGTTGGAGTTCGCCCGCGCCTTGTCGCGGTTAGAAGAAGAGCTGTTGATGGAGCATGGAGAGACCATGCTGACCTACCTGAACGAATATCGCAGTTATATGCTCACTTACACGGTCGGCCTGGATAGGGTAACGAAATACGTCAATGCCGGCGGTCCACAGAATCGCTGGCAGCGGTATACAGAGCTCATGACGACTCCCATGACCAATCTTCCTGAGTAAGTGCGGTGTCTCAGAAGTTGTTGCCATACATGTTGTCATCCTGAGCGAACGGGGTCCCCGGCCAGCTTCGCTGGCTGGGGTTGGAATGCGAAGGACCCGCTTTTCAACGCTTCGGATGGCAAAAACTCTTCATGGAGCGCTTTCGGGCCTTGTCCTGTTGAATCGTCGAAATGATTTCGGAGGCCTGCATGGCTCAGATACCTCGGTTCATATCAGTGTGCTACCGTAGCTCCCGAGGTTCTTCATGGAATTTGCACGCTCTCTGTTTTCGCTCGCTGCAACCTTTGTTCTTGGAGCATCCGCCTTCGCCGCAATCGGACCGCAAATCAAAACTGCCAGCGGTGTTGTTGAAGGAGAACCGACAACCGATGGCAAGGTTATGTCCTTCAAGGGCATTCCTTTTGCAGCTCCTCCGATAGGCAAGTTACGCTGGGCGCCGCCCGCGCCTGTTGAACCGTGGACCGGTGTACGGTCCGCACACGATTTTGGATATCACTGTGTGCAGTCCGCCAGCTACGCAGATATGGCCTTTCATGATCCTGGAGCCTCAGAGGACTGCCTGACCCTCAATGTTTGGACACCCGCGGCCTCTGAAACCAGCAAGCTGCCGGTCATGGTCTGGATCTACGGTGGCGGCTTCGCCGGCGGCAGCACATCGGAGCGCCGGCAGGACGGCCAGTATCTCGCCCATCGCAACGTCGTGGTTGTCTCCATGAACTACCGGCTCGGGATCTTCGGTTTCTTCGTGCACCCGGAGTTGACGGCAGAGTCTCCGAATCACGCTTCGGGGAACTACGGTCTCCTGGATCAGGCAGCAGCCATTCAGTGGGTGAAGCAGAATATCGCGGCATTCGGTGGTGACCCTTCCAACATCACTATCTTCGGCGAGTCGGCAGGCTCGATGTCCGTCAGTGCGCAGATGGCCTCGCCGCTTTCGAAGGATCTCATTCAGAAGGCAATCGGTGAAAGCGGAAGTGTGATGACCACCGGCACCTTCCCAATCGAGAGCCGTGAGCAGCGGGAGAAGACAGACTCCGCCTTCGCGCTTACGACCTATGGCACGACCAAGCTTGCGGAACTGCGGCACATTCCGACGGAAGACATCATTCGTCCCATCATGGCAACGCGGCCCGGACCCTCGTTCCGCCCGGTGGTCGATGGGTATTTCTTCCCGAAGCCGCCGGCGGAGATCTATGCCGCGGGTGAGCAGGCACATATTCCACTGCTCGCAGGATGGAATGCGGATGAAGCTCGCGGAGGAGTAGTGGGCGGAAACAACCGCTTCAGCGCCGAAGGTTTCGCCGCACAAGCGAAGCGTGAGTTCCCAACGCAGGCCGAGGAGTTTCTGAAGCTGTACAGCGCAGCAACTCCTGAAGAAGCAGTGGCGTCCGCCTCCGACTATGCAGGTGATCGCTTCATCGCCTACTCGACATGGAAGTGGCTGGAGGCACACACGGCAACCGGCACGAAGCCTGTGTATCGCTACAAGTTTGCTCTACCGAATCCGGGTGACCGCTACCATACTCCTGCGGTAGGAGCGTTTCACTCCGACGATATCGAATATGTCTTCGGAACACTGGACTCGCGCCTGGAGGTCGTAGTGCGTCCAGAAGATCGCAAACTCTCGGAGCAGATGCAGGACTACTGGACGAACTTCGCGCGTACCGGCGATCCCAATGGACCAGGGCTACCGAAGTGGCCTGTTTATGGCCCGAGTCAATGGCAGGTAATGGTGCTGGATAAGAATTCGGCAGCGAAGGCAGATCAACATCGAGAGCGCTATCTGTTCCTCGACAGTGTGTGGGGTAAACCGCAGCCAGTAGCCAGACCGCAATGATGAAATGATGGAATATGAGGACAAGGCAGTCATCCACACAAATTTGCGATAAACTCATAGAGGAATGGGCGGATAGCTCAGTTGGTTAGAGCGCCTGCCTTACAAGCAGGATGTCGGGGGTTCGAGTCCCTCTCTGCCCACCATTCCCCAACATGGATTGCAAAGAAGACGAAAGACTTCCATATGGTGGTCTGCTCCAGCTAGAGCATTTTCTCTGCAGGTGTAGTGTAGGGCTTCCGCATTTATGGGCGTTTTCCGCAATGAAAACGCCGCTGCACTCCTCTTCCGGGATACCCAGCAACAGGGAAAATGCTCTAAGATGCTGGGAACGTAACGTACGGACGACCCAAGCTTGCAACGATTCCGCCTTACACGTCACCAGAGCGCTTCGAACAAGACTCCACGCCAGATCAATCTCTCGCTGGTCTTCAATCTTGTCCGTACACGCCAGCCTGTCTCCAGGGCAGAGCTCTCACGTCTCTCCGGCCTGCAGCGCAGCACGGTCTCTCTCATTGTTGAGGAACTGATCTCCGGCGGATGGATCATCGAAGGTGAAGTTGGCCGCCTGCCTCGCGGTCGTCGGCCAACCTTCCTGCAGGTGAATGACAAGCGCGCTGTCCTTGCACTCGACATTCATCCGGCACAGACGACGCTCGGCATCGTTGATCTCGGTGGCCGTGTGATCTCGCAGAGTCTTGTCCCGCTTCCCGATGATTCCAAGCTGGCGATGAATGCGATCATCAAGGCAGTTCGCAGAATGGTGGATACCCATCCCGAACGCGCTCTGGATGGCATCGGTATCTGTGTTCCAGGCCGTGCCGATCTCGATCAACAGAAGCTTATCTTTGCTCCTAACCTTCATTGGCCGGTGCTGGCCGTCAAGCAGCGCATCGAGCGTGCCACAGGTCTGCGCGTTGAGATGGACAATGTCGCCAATGCCTGCGCTCTCTCCGAGGTCTGGTTCGGAGAAAGCGATGGGATGCACGATCTTGTCGTCGTGAACGTTGCCGAGGGAATCGGTACAGGCATTTTTGCCAACGGTCAGCTTCTTCGTGGTGAGGCCGGTATGGCCGGCGAGTTCGGCCACGTGCAGATGGAAGAGGGCGGACCGGCCTGTGCCTGCGGCAATCACGGCTGCTGGGAGGTTACCGCTTCGAACCGCGCGGCACTGCGTTATTACGAGCAGCAGGGCGGCAGCCGTCTGGCGGCCTTCGATACGTTGTTGCACCTGGCGCAAATCGGGGAGGAACACGCAGTTGCTGCCATTCAGACAATGGCCCGCCGCCTCGGCAGAGGTCTGCGCATGATTGCTTCAGGCCTTGCGCCGAGCGAGATCGTCATCGTGGGTGATATCACCACGGTCTGGCAACTGGTCTCGCCGGTTATTGAGGAAGAGATGCGCCGGAATGCCTTCCACAGCGGTCCAAGGCTCCGTCCAGCATTTGAGGGAAGTCTGGCCCGTCTGCGTAGTGCCGTAGCTCTCGTAATGAACGACCGCGCGCTGTAGAGCATTTTCCCTGTTGCTGGGTATTCCGGAAGAGGAGTGCAGCGGCGTTTTCATTGCGGAAAACGCCCATAGATGCGGAAGCTCTACACGACACCTACAGGGAAAATGCTGTAACGGTCTACTTCACGGTCACAGCTCCATCCACATCCACAACCAGCGCTCCCTGCTCGATCAGCATGGAGTGAATCTTCAGTCGCTCCAGCGCCAGCAGGTATCCGGTGGAAGTACCTGACTTGGTCAGCGCCTGGCGCAACAGATCCGCTGCATTGACTTTCATATTCTGCGGCAGCTTGCGGCTGAGAAAGGGAACCAGAAGAAAGCCTAACTCTTTCGAGGTACTTAGCTGGTCGATGTGAGTATCGCGGAAGCCGATGGTTTCACCTTCGGCCTCCGGCAACATGGATACATCGGCATCCGTCGTCAGTCCCACCCCGATACATGCGCCGCGCAATCCGGCGCCCACGCGGGATCTGGTGTGCACGCTGACAATGATGCGATCTTCTTTGAAGCTGACATGGGGTTTCTCGGCGTAGACATAACAGGCTGACGCCGCATCGCCGCGGAGATAATAGCGGCCGTCGGGAGTATTGAATAACTGCTGTTTCAGGGTGCGCTCCAATGCATCGGCTGAGATCTTCAGCTCAACGGCATGAGCGCTTGCCGCTATTGCCAGAAGGAAGAGAACAACGATCCGTCGCTTCACTCTTCCAGACTAGAGCATTTTCCCTATTGCTGGGTATTTCGGAACAGGAGTGCGGGGGCGTTTTCACTGCGGAAATGCCATAGACGCGAAAGTCCTTCACGACATCTACAGGGAAACGCTCCGTCGTGTCCAAACGCCTTCCGGAAACGATCTTATTTCGATCCGAGTGTTGACAACGTGCTGTCGGAAGCAGTGGCCGAACTCTCCTGATGTGGTCCAAGGCCCAGCTTGATCAGGGCGCGGGAGTCCGGCACCAGCTTGGTCTGCCAGCCATTGTCAGATTGCAGCTTCTGCATTGCGGCTTCCGTTGAAGAATCCCAGTGGCCGCTCGGGTCGCCGTTCAGGTAACCTGCCTTGATCAGTGCCTGTTGGATCTCGGTAGCGCGATTATCATCAATGCCACGCTGGCCCGGCTTGAATGAAGTATGACGTACCGCCCCCGGTTTGTTCGATCTTTTCTGGACATGTGGCGCTGTTGGACCCCGCCGCGAACGCATCATCGCGTGGGATGGAACAGCGGTAACGACTGCAAGCGCAACGACAAATGAGACTTGGGAAATACGCATCATTTCAACACCTGCAATGCCCAGTATCAGGCGATTTTCAATTTTGTCTGACCTTGATTTGCTTTCAAGGTTACTGACAAAGTAAACCCGCGGCAACAGAAAAAGAAGCGGCGCAAAGGGCAGATTTCCCATTTTGCGCCGCTCTTTTCTGCGAGTGAATTGCAGGATTACGGCAGGGTACCGCCCACATAATTGTTGCCGCCAGTCGGAGAGTTCGGCGCACGAACCAGGAAGACCACATCATCACCTGACTTCAGGCTCTTGATGGCGGCCTGGAAGCTGGCCATGTCGGTCACCGGCTTGCGGTTAATCTCAACGATTACTTGTCCACGGCCCAGTCCGATCTCGTCTGCAAACGATCCCGGCTTCAGGGCGGAAACGATAACTCCACCTTTGATGCCGAGCTTGGTTGCTACGTTGTTCGGCAGAGCGCTGACGGTCAGGCCCAGCTTATCGGCAGAGACATCAGAGGATTGTGCCTCCTGTGAGTCGTCCTGCCCATTGCCATTGAGATCGGCGAAGATCTTCGAGCGATCGCCGATGGAAACCGTCGTCGAGGCCGGCTTACCGTCACGCAGATAGCCGAGCTTGACTGTTGATCCCGGGCGGCGTCCCGCAATGTCGTTCACCATGTCATCGCCGTCCTTGATCTTGCGGCCGTCAATCGACTCGATCACATCGCCCGGTTGCAGGCCGGCCTTCTCTGCCGGACCGCCCTTGGTGACGGTGCTGACGATGACGCCCGAACCATACATACGGGAGACTGCCGAGGAGATGTTCGACTGGAAGCTGATTCCGATCGATCCACGGGTCACCTTATGTTCCGGTCCGATGAGCATGTTGTAGACATTGACGACGGTGTTCGCGGGCATGGCAAAGCCGACACCCTGCGAGCCCATTGACTGTGTATAGATCGCCGTATTGACACCGACGACAGCACCCGTCATATCCACCAGCGGACCACCGGAGTTGCCAGGATTGATTGCCGCATCGGTCTGAATGAAACGCTGGAACTGGTTTTGCGCAAAACCGCTCTGCGATGGCTCGTTAATCTGGCGGCCCTTCGCCGAGATGATACCTGCCGAGACCGTCTGCGACAGACCGAACGGGCTTCCGACCGCGAGCACCCAGTCGCCTACCTGCGCACCTTCGCTATTCCCGAGCTTGACGGTCGGAAGAGGGGTAGGGGCGTCGATCTTAATGACCGCGATATCGGTGTCCTTGTCGGTGCCGATCACCTTGGCCGGGCGTCCGGTTTCGCTCTCAGAATCCGTCGAGAGTTTTACGTAAATCTTGTCGGCTTTCTCCACCACGTGATTGTTGGTGATGATGTAGCCCTTCGGATCGACGATAAAACCGGAGCCAAGAGCTCTGCGCTCGCCTACGCCATCATCATCCTCGTCATCACCGCCGCCAGGATTTCCGCCGAAGAACCGGTTAAAGAAGTCCTGCATGTCCTGCTGATCCTGGCTGCCGTTACCGCGACGGCGGCGCTGGGTAGCTTGTTTGGGCAGGCTCTCGGTGTTGATGTTGACCACCGCGGGTCCAACCATCTTGGCAATCTTCGCAAAGCCATTGCCCACGCTTTGGGGCTCAGGAATACGCAGAGGTGTTGCGTCGGAGGACTCCTGCGCTTCCTTGCCATGAACCTTCGCGGTCAGAACCGAGCCGGCCACAATGCCGATCGACAGCGTTGCCAGCAACGCGAAGGTCGAAGTCAGACGACGGGCCTGAATCCGTTCCCACAATGACATCTTTTTCTCCATGTAGTGTGTTTCCCTCAAAAAAGCACGCGCGCCAAAGACACCATGCAATACGCCAGTATATCGCCGAAAACGGACAATTTTGTGCCTGACGGCGTTCGCAGGTTAGACGCTGGCCAACCTTGGAAAGGTGTTTTGCGTAATTCCGGCTGCGTAGTCTGGCCACATCACCTTGCGGCATCCAGCAAGATCAACAAAACGCGGCGCAACGCCAGTTCTCTCCCGGCAGGGTCAAACCATTCACCGTGGGTATGGATACCTCCGGCGACACCCCCGGCTCCTACCGCGATCGCCTCCCGTCCCAGGGCAAGAGGCACATTGGCATCGGTCGAGCCGATGCGGAGCTCGGTTCGCAGGCGCAGATGGCGGTCAACCGCGTGGACGGTCTCAAGAAGAGTAGCCTCTTTGGAGAGGGCTCCTGCGGGGCGGTCGCCAATCGTTGCCACCTGGAGGCCCAACTTGCGATCAGCCTCATTTGCCTCCAGAACGGCATCTTCGAGTGCCCGGTGGACCTGGACCTCGAGAGAGATCAGTTGGTCCATATCGACAGAACGCAGATCGATAAGGCAACTCGCACGCTCAGGAACCGAGGTGACGGACATGCCGCCCTCGATACGCCCAATATTCCAGGTAGTGCGCGGCTGGCGCGGGAGTTTGATTCGTTCCATCGCGGCGATTGCCTTGCTCAGGACAACGATCGGGTTGGGAGCCCCCGCCTCTGTCCAGGAGTGTCCGCCCGGGCCGGTGACAGTTGCCTGGAGTCTTCGGCTGCCGATGGCGCCGACTACTACGTTTTCGGTACCTGCCCCTTCCAGACAGATCGTGCAACGGATCCGCCCCGCGTACTCCGAACGGAAGAAGAGGTGGCGCATGCCGCGCAGGTTTCCCTCCGCCTCCTCACCGACATTGGCTGCAAACAGGATGGTGTGCTTCGGTATGAGCTGTGCTGCCTTTATGGCGGCAGCAACCGCCAGCAGGCCGGTGAGTCCGGCGACATTGTCCGCAGCGCCGGCGGCATAGATCCGCCCCTCGTCCAGGCGTGGCTCCGGCAGCATTTCATCGGGAAAGATGGTATCCAGATGAGCCGAGAGCATGGCAATTGGGCCATTCCGAACCTGACCGGAGATCTCCCCCAGGACATTTCCTTCGGCATCGATCTGAACCTGCTCCAGACCGAGTTCTACAAATCGGTCACGGACCCACAAGGCGCGTTGCTCCTCCTTATAAGGTGGAGCAGGAATCCGCAGCATCTCCATCTGCCAGGCAAGCAGCCGTTGTTCCTGAAGATGCAGCCACTGAAAAGCGGCATGGACGCCACGCAGACCTGCCAGTTCTGTAATTCTCTGGTTCGCGCGCATCAATATTGCACCTCAACCAGGAAGAGGCCTCTGGCAGGAGCCGTCGGCCCCGAGATCGACCGGTTCCGGGCTGCCAGGATCTCAGGCATCTGAGAAGCGGACATCCGCCCGCACCCCATTTCAACGAAGGTGCCAACCAGATTCCGGACCATGTGGTGCAAAAAGCCATTGCCGTTGACCCGATAGATCAGAATGTCACCTTCGCGCCGCCACTCGGAAGAGGAGATAGTTCGCACCATTGTCGGGGGAGTAGCGCCCTGACGTACGGAGGCATCCGGATCGTTTGCCGCGAACGAACTGAAGTCCATTTCACCAATTACAGTTGTGGCTGCCTGCTGCATTGGAGTAATGTCCAACGGCCAGCGGCAGTCCCACACGTACCTGGAAAGCAGGGGAGAGCAGATGCGCTCATGGCGCGTCCCAGCATCGCGACGGACAAAGATGCGGTACTCATAGGTCTTACCGCAGGCCGAATGCCGTGCGTGGAAGCCCGGCGGCGTGACCTCTGCCTGCATCACTCGCACACTTGCAGGCAGCGCTCGGTTCAGAGCCCGCAGCAGGTTCTGTTGCGGAATGCCCGCCTCCAGATCGAAGGTCGCCACCTGACCCAGAGCATGCACGCCGGCATCGGTTCTACCAGAGCCCTGTGGCAGAATCTCTTCTCCTGTGACCTTTCGGATGGCCTCTGAGAGTAGACCTTGAACGGTGCGTAATCCCGGCTGTACCTGCCAGCCATGAAAGTCGCCGCCGTCATAGCTCAGGGTCAGCTTCCAGGTGTTCCGAGAAAAAGCCATCTTTGCACGGTAACATGCTGCCGCATGTGTCACTTGCTATACTCATCGCTATCCCGCCAAAAGCCATGTCCCTCGCTTCCAACGAACTCCACGGAACCTACAGGAACCTGTTTACGTATCAGCCCCTGAACCTGTCGTGGAATGATTTCAATGATTTCGTAACCGGAAGCCACTCTGAAACATCTGTCACTTGGTATCCGTACAACACTTACACCGAGAAAAGGGAATAGCCGTACCACCCACTCGCCAACCCGGAACTGCGACCCGAAAAACTAAGGCAGACCGGCGACCCTAAACGATCGCATTAGCTGGAGAGCGCAACGTGAAATTGAGACATCTGCAAGCCACAGCGAGCATTGCTTTGCTCCTGATGGGACCCGCCGCACAGTACGCTGCCGCACAGCAGCAGCAGACCGTCCCCGGAGGCGGAACGCCCGCACAGGCACAGGCCAACGCCACTCTTCCTGCGGTACCCGAGCCCAAGCTCACGGAGCCTTTTGACCTGCGCGATACAGCCCGGGATTATTCCAAACCCAAGAGCCACCTTTTCAAGCCCTGGGCGCCTTATACCCCTATCAACGTCGGGGAGCCTCGTCTCGGCAACACGCCGCGGCTCGACCAGCTTCTACGCGATGGCAAGATCTACCTGTCTCTCTCGGACGCCGTCATGCTGGCGCTGGAGAACAACTATGACATCGCCATCTTCCGTCTGAACCTCGATATCGCGGATACGGATCTTCTCCGTGCACGCGCCGGCGCTACCCTGCGCGGCGTCTCTTCAGGTCTGGTTTCGAATACCCTCGGCGGCACCACGACGACAATCACCGGAGGCGGCGGTCCTGGCGGTACCAGCACCGCGGCCGGAGCAGCCGGTGCGGGCGCCTCGGGCCTGGTGCTTACCACCAACGGCGCCGGCCCCACACCGATGAGCCTGGATCCGGTACTGACCAGCACGCTGCAGCTAGAGCGTGCCCGTACCCCGCAGACGACGAATTTCATCACTGGAACGTTCTCGCTGAACCAGGCGACGGACACCTATAACTTCGCCTACTCGCAGGGCTTCATTACCGGCACTCAGGCGACCATAGGCTTCAACAACTCACGCACCAGCAACAACAGTAGCCGTAGCGTATTCAGCCCACAGCTCCAGTCCACCTTCCAGCTCCGTCTGCAGCAGCATCTGTTGCAGGGCTTCGGGCCAAGTGTGAACGGACGGTTCATCGTGCAGGCGAAGAACAACCGCCGCATTGTGGACTCGGCGTTTCGTCAGCAGCTCATCTCGACCGTAACCCAGATTGAGAGCATCTACTGGGCTCTGGTTTCGGCCTATGAGGACGTACAGGCCAAGACCCGCGCTCTTGATCAATCGACCAAGCTCGCGTCTGATAATCGCAAGCAGCTCGAGATCGGTACCCTGGCTCCTCTCGACGTCGTCAACTCCGACTCTGCTGTCTCTACGGACAAGCAGGCGTTGATCACCTCGCAGTCGAATCTCGAGTACCAGCAGTTGCTGATCAAACAGGCCATCGCTCGCAACACGAACGATCCTCAAATCGCGGCTGCCCCCGTGGTGCCGACGGATCGCGTCAGCCTCGACCGTCTTCCGGAAGAGGATGTACAGATTGAGGACCTGGTGAAGCAGGCCTACGTTAACAATCCTCAGATCGAACAGGCCATGCTGGCCATGAAGAATAACGAGATCTCAATTAAGGCGCTGAAGAACGGTCTGTTGCCGACGGTTGATGTCTTCGGGTTCTACGGTGCCGCTGCGATCGGCGGCGCATGGAACCCGGTCTGCGCCGGTGGTGCACAGACCGGATGCCAGGGCCTGGCGCAACGTGGCTACGGCGGAACGTTCTCTGATCTGTTCAATTCCTCAAACCCAGATAAAGCTGTTGGTCTCTCGATCAACATCCCCATCCGCAACCGCGTCGCCCAGGCTGACCAGGCTCGTTCCCAGATGGAACTTCGCCAGTCACAGATGCGTCTGCAGCAGCTCTACACGCAGATCCGCATGCTGGTCACCAACGCTCAGTTTGCACTTACGAATGACCGTGCGGCGGTACAGGCGGCTCAGGCTGCCCGCGACTTCCAGGCGCAGTCGCTTGACTCCGAACAGAAGAAGTACCGTCTCGGTGCTTCAACCACCGCGAATGTTCTTCAGCAGGAGCGTAACCTCGCAACTGCGGAGAACAGCCTGATCTCGGCGACGGCAGCCTATGCTCGCGATCGTGCGTCGCTCTATCAGTTGCTGGCAAATACGCTGGACCGCTACGGCATCTCGCTTACGGATGCTGCGACCGGCACCATCAACCAGGCTCCGGTAATCCCTGGCCTGACAGCTCCAAAGGAACCGGAAGCGCCTAAACCGCTTACCCCGCAGTAGTCCAGCAACAAGGAGATAGCAAGAAGCCCAGCCTGATGGCTGGGCTTCTTGCGTAAAGACAAGTGGGCCGCCCCGGCGCGAGGCGGCCCGCAGAGGGTTTTACGTTCTAAAGAGCGCTCACGGGACTCCGTCTTCAATCCCCAACAGAAACTCGCGAGCGTCCCCAGTAATCTGGAAGGGTACGCCCGATTATTCCGATGGTTGTCACACTCGTGTCACTTTCAGCACGCTGAAAGTGACACGAACAGACGAACCGGAACAAGGATTCGGCAAACCAACTATCCTAGAATCGATGTCTGAATCGATGTCTCACGAGCCGAACGCCCTCGCCGCTGCCTCCTCCGCATATCTTCGTTCCGCCATCAACCAGCCAGTCCGGTGGCATGAGTGGAGCCCCGCGGCCTTTGCGCTCGCCGCGGAACAAAACAAGCCGATCCTCCTCGATATAGGCGCGGTCTGGTGCCACTGGTGTCATGTGATGGATCGTGAGTCGTATGAGAACGATCAGACTGCAGCCGTCATTAACGAGCACTACATTGCCATCAAGGTCGACCGGGATGAACGTCCCGACGTGGATGCTCGCTACCAGGCCGCTGTCTCCGCGATCAGCGGGCAGGGAGGTTGGCCATTAACCGCCTTCCTTACTCCGGAAGGAAAGCCTTTTTTCGGCGGCACCTACTTTCCTCCGCAGGACCAGTTCGGCAGACCCGGATTTCAGCGCGTTCTCCTCACGATGGCCTCTGCCTTCCACGAGAAACGTGATGAGGTGGACGATTCCGCGGCTTCCGTGATGGCCGCAATTGAGCATAATGAGACCTTCTCCGGCCGCTCCTCCCGCATTACGGCAGAGTTGGTTACCAAGCTCACCTCCGCCATTACGGGCATGTACGACCAGCGGCACGGCGGCTTCGGCTCCCAGCCGAAGTTTCCGCACTCAACCGCGATCGATCTATTGCTGGACAGCGCGCTTCGTCCTGGCGCCGACGAGAAGATCGCCGCCTCTGCACTCGGTACGCTCAGCGCCATGTCCAGAGGTGGAATCTATGACCATCTCGCCGGCGGCTTCCATCGGTATTCGGTCGATGAGCAGTGGATCGTTCCTCACTTCGAAAAGATGCTCTATGACAATGCCGGTCTGCTGGCAAACTACGCCCACGCGTTCCAGAGTTTTGCCGAGCCGGAGGCTGCCCGGGTTGCACGCGAGACCATCCTGTGGGTCGATACGTGGCTCTCAGACCGTGAACGTGGTGGCTTTTACGCTTCTCAGGACGCTGATATCAACCTGGACGATGACGGCGACTACTTTACCTGGACGCTTGACGAAGCCCGTTCCGTGCTCACCACCGAGGAACTGGCGATTGCGGCTCCGTTCTATGACATCGGCGACGTGGGCGATATGCACCACAACCCGGCGAAAAATGTGCTCCATGTGAAGCATCCGTTCGGGCAGGTGGCGCAACGGGTAGGAATGTCGCTGGAACGGGCGCGGGAACTTCTCGGTTCCGCGAAAAAGAAGCTGTATGCGGCCCGGCTGCAGCGTCCGACACCCTATATCGACAGGACGATCTATACCGGCTGGAACGGCATGAT
Organism: Terriglobus albidus; assembly: GCF_025685425.1. GTDB lineage: Bacteria > Acidobacteriota > Terriglobia > Terriglobales > Acidobacteriaceae > Terriglobus > Terriglobus albidus. The sequence continues at coordinate 151,298 of NZ_JAGTAS010000053.1, read as the reverse complement.
GATCTCGGCCTACATCGCGGCCGGCAGGGCATTGGCGATTCCGGCCGTAACTGCCTTCGCGTTGAAGTCACTGGATCGGATTCTGGCCGCAGCCTGGAATCCTGGGGTGGGACTCTCCCATGTCGTCGCTTACGCTGACGGAACACCCGTACAGAAGCCTGTTCCCTCGACACTGGAGGACTATGCATTTTTGGCAACATCCTGCTTGGATGCATGGGAATGCAGCGGAAATCTAAAGTATTACCTTGCAGCAAAGGGCCTGGTGGAAGATGTTGTCGCGAATTTCTGGGATGCGACGGGGCTTGGGTTCTTCGATACACCTCTCACCAATGAACCGGCGCTCGGGGCCCTTTCAGCCAGGAGGAAACCTTTGCAGGATGCTCCGGCGCCGGCGGCAAATCCGACGATGGCTTCGCTACTGGTGCGGCTCGAAGAGCTTTCCGGAAAGCAGGAGTACCGGGACATGGCCTTCGACACGCTGGAGACTTTCGGCAGCATTGTGGAGCATTTCGGACTCTACGCGGCGAGTTATGGTCTGGCCCTGCAACGGTTGGTCCAGCCATCGCCTCAGGTAGTGGTCCTGGGAGACGATGACGCCGCAAAGATGTTGGAAGCAGCGGCATTGACGCGTTACTCGGTTTCCAAAAGCGTCATCCGCCTCTCGCACGCACAGCTTTCTGCTCTTCCGGAGACGTTGGCGGACACCATCCCCAATCTCCCCGGCATTGAGTCCGGAAAGAGCGTCGCGATTGTCTGTGCGGCGAAGACATGCCATCCGCCTGTCAGCGATCCAGAGAGCCTGCTGGAGATTTTGAATCGCGCACTAGAGCAATTCTCCTAATACTTTGGTGTTGGATAAATCTGTGAATGCCGTTTTCTTCGAAGGAAACGGCGCAAACTGCCCAACTCCGCTCTACACCTTTAGGAGAACTGCTAGTCCCCGCCTCCCGGTAACACCGTCGTGGGCGCGGAGGGAAGTGTGGGGTCCTGCGCGTTAAGGATGACGGCGCTGGAAGGAATACCGAGCCGGATCTTGTTCTTCTCGAAGCCGAGCAGGATCCGCCGCCGCAACTCACGCAGTACACCATCTTTCTGGTTAGCGCGCACTTTCGTATTCACCAGGTACATGACTTCATTGCCATTGATCTTGTCGACACCCAGGACCTTTGGGTCTTCAATCGTCACCTGGGCAAAGGCGGTATCTCTTCGGACATCCATCGCCAATTGGCTCAGTAGTTCCATCACCTTGTCTGGGTTCTCTCCGGCATCGACGCTTACATGCAGCGAAGCGACGGAGTAGTCGCGCGACAGGTTCTGAACTGTTGTGATCTGCGAGTTGGGAATGATGTTTTGGGTTCCGTCTCCGTCACGCAGAATGGTGCAGCGCAGACTCATATCTTCGACTGTTCCGGTAAGCCCGGCCATCTTTACCGAATCGCCCACGTTGAACTGGTCTTCCAGCAGAATGAAGATCCCGTTCAGCATGTCCTTGAAGATGGACTGCGCTCCGAACGAGATGCCGAGTCCGACGACGCCGGCAGACGCCAGCAGGGGCTTCAGGTCGATATCGAAGATCGGCAGAATCTGCAGCAGAACATAAAAGCCTATAGCTGTGTAGGCCGTGGCTCGCAGCACGGACGACATGGTGCGCAACTGCGAGGCGCGTTGCGAGTTGCCCACCTGACGGTCGGCCATGCGGCGCATGCGTCTAACAAAGAAGAGGGTGATGCGCTGCAGGATGAAGCCGAAGATAAGGATGAAAGCGATTTTCGGCAGATCGTGGTGAAGAAAATCACTCGCCTGCTCATGCCAGTTGCGTTCCACCTGCAGGGTGCGAACTTCTTGCGGGGCGAAGATCGAAAGGTGCATCATAAGCTTCTATTTCATCACGGCGGTTTCGAAGGGGGTTCCCATGAAAGTCACGCGTATTCTGCTTCTCAGTCTGCTTATGACGGCCTCGGTGGCTCAGCAGGGCGGCAATACCGGTGGCTCGCGCGGCTCCCGGCCCGGGCCGCCGACAACGCTGCCGGATGTAACGATGGGGGCTCCGGATGAGCGCCCGGGGACTTTCGATGCAGCCATGGAGAATCAACGGGCCAAGATGCGTAATGAAGACCGGCAGAAACGGCTGGTGGAAGACACGCAAAAGTTGCTGACGCTGGCCAATCAGCTGAAGGAAGAGGTAGACAAGTCCAGCAAGGACACCATGTCGATCACCGTCATCAAGAAGGCTGAAGAGATCGAGAAGCTGGCTAAGTCTGTCAAGGAGCGGATGAAAGGGTAACAGCCAAACCCCTAACTGACCGCGAGCAGGCAAGCACAGAGATACATGATCGTAAACAGGAGGCTGCGGCTCATTTTCGTCCTTCGAGAAACGGTGTTTTGACCCTCAAGGGGAGTCATCGGCAATCGTGGGATTTGCAATAGGGGCAAAGGGTTACAATCGAAAAGCAGAAATTAACGATGCCTCGCAACGCCGCAGCAGCTACGACCCCGAAGCAGGCCGCCGATTACGGTGGCCTGAGCGCCGACCAACTCGTCGAGTTCTACCGGTATATGTATCTGTCGCGGCGCATTGACGACCGCGAAATTCTGCTGAAACGGCAACAGAAAATCTTCTTCCAGATCTCCTGCGCCGGCCATGAGGCCCTGCAGGTTGCGGCTGGTTTTGCCCTTAAGCCGGGCTACGACTGGTTTGTGCCGTACTACCGCGACCGCGCCATCAGCCTGGTGCTGGGTCAGACGGCGGAAGATCAGCTCCTGCAGGCGGTGGGAGCCGCAACCGATCCCCAGAGCGGTGGACGGCAGATGCCCTCCCACTGGACCAGCAAAAAGCTCCACATCGTCAGCCCCTCGTCCGCAACTGCAACCCAGTGCCTGCACGCGGTCGGCGTGGCCGAGGCGGGGCGCTACTTCAGCCATCATCCAGACGCAGCAGCTAAGGTTGAGGGAGACTATCGTCAGTTCAAAGATGTTGTTTTTTATAACGACGAGATCGCCTATACCTCGATCGGTGAGGGTTCCACCTCTCAGGGCGAATTCTGGGAGTCGCTGAATACAGCCTCAAACAACAAGCTTCCGGTGTTGTTTCTAGTGGAAGACAATGGCTACGCCATCTCCACGCCGGTCGAGTGCAATACGCCGGGCGGCAACATCTCGCATCTGGTGGCGAACTTCCCAAACTTCTTTTTTGCCGAGATCGATGGCACCGACGCTGTTGCCAGCTACCGTGCTCTGGCCGAGGCTGTAGCCTGGTGCCGCAGTGGCAAGGGGCCGGCGCTGGTCCATGGCCATGTGATTCGGCCATATTCGCACTCACTGTCGGACGACGAACGCCTCTACCGTACCGCGACAGAGCGCGAGGCCGACGCACTGCGGGATCCCATCTCAAAGATGCAGGCATTCCTGATCCAGGAGGGGATTCTGGACCAGGAGGGTGTTGCGGTGCTGGAGAAGGCCGTCGACGAAGAGGTGCAGCGTGCGGCAGACGCTGCGCTGGCTGCTCCGCTGCCGCCGGAAGATTCGATCCTGGTCCACCAGTACTCCGAAGACCTCGATCCAACGTCATCTACCTTTGCTACGGAGCCGAAGCCGACCGATGCTGCCGAGCGGACGATGGCCGACCTGATCAATCTTTGCCTGCACGACGAGATGAGGCGTGACGAACGCGTCGTCGTCTTCGGTGAGGACGTTGCCGATGTCAGCCGTGAGGATGGCCTGCGAAGCGGGGAACTCAAGGGAAAGGGTGGAGTATTCAAGCTCACCTATGGCCTGCAGAAGGCGTTTGGTAGCGACCGGTGCTTCAACTCTCCGCTCGCTGAGGCGAACATTGTTGGCCGAGGGATTGGAATGGCGGTTCGGGGCCTGAAGCCCGTGGTCGAGATCCAGTTCTTCGACTACATCTGGCCGGCTGTCCACCAGATGCGTAACGAGTTGAGCGTGATGCGGTGGCGCTCGAATGGCGCCTACTCTGCGCCGATGGTCATCCGCTGCCCGATCGGGGGATACCTGACCGGTGGTTCGATCTATCACTCTCAGTCGGGTGAGAGCATCTTTACCCATACACCGGGGATTCGGGTGGTGATGCCATCCAACGCCCTCGACGCCAACGGCCTGTTGCGCACCGCCATCCGCTGCGATGACCCCGTGCTGTTTCTGGAGCATAAGCGGCTCTATCGCGAGGCCTATGGCCGCGCTTCCAATCCAGGGCCTGACTACATGATTCCGTTTGGCAAGGCAAAGATCGTCAAACCGGGCAAGCATCTTACTATCGTCACCTACGGCGCCGTTGTGCCGCGTTCGCTGCAGGCAGCACAGAAGCTGGAACGCGAGAAGGGAATCAGCGTTGAGGTGATCGACCTGCGCTCCCTGTCGCCTTACGACTGGGAAGCGATTGCCGAATCAGTCCGAAAGACCAATCGTGTCCTGATCGCTCACGAGGACATGATCAGTTGGGGATACGGCGCCGAGATCGCGGCCCGCATCGCCGACGAACTCTTCCACGACTTGGATGCGCCTGTTCGTCGTGTAGCCGGCATGGATACTTTTGTCGCCTACCAGCCAGTTCTGGAAGACATCATCCTGCCTCAGCCGGAGAAGATCTACGCCGCGATGAAGGATCTGATCGAGTTCTAACTCGCCGGGTATTTCGGGTAAAAAGTCGTTTCAAACGGCAACTTGTGGGGTAGATTGGGTTTCTTCCCCACAGGTGTTGTTATGCTTCACTCTGACTCTTCCTTCCAGGCCGTTTGTTCCGCCGTACTGTGCGGTATGTTGCTCTGCCAGCCGTTGCTGGCGGAGAGACCGATTTCCAATAAAGCGAAAACTGTGGGAATTATTGCGGCATCACGCAGTATCGCTGCGTCAGGCAGTATTGCTGCTCAGGATCGCGCCCGTTACGCCCTGAGCCGGTTTACCTTCGGCCCTCGTCCAGGCGAGATCGAGGCTGTAGAGAAGACCGGACTGGATCGCTGGTTCGAGCAGCAACTCCATCCCGATCGGCTGGATGACACAGCGATGTTGTCGCGGCTGGACGAGTATCCGGCCATGAAGCTCTCTACTGCGGAATTAATGCGGCGCTTCCCAAGTCCGCAGATGATTCGCGTGATGGATCGGACCGGAGCATCCCTTCCCAGCGACCCCATCGAGCGGGCGATCTACCGCAGCCAGATCGAGCAGTACAGGCTGCGGACTGCCGCGCAGGAAAAGGGACAGAATCTCGATGAGATGCAGCCGCAGAATGCGATGGCTGCCGGCGAAGACAATCCCACCAAACGCGAAGCACGCATGCAGGCCGCGGGCATTGCTCCAGGACAGCCGCAGCGGCTGATGAAGGAACTCGCGGCTCTTTCACCGCAGGATCGGTTCCAGAAGATTCTCGCGATGAATACCAGCGATCTGATGGCGCTACGCATCGCGGGGCAGCAGCGGTTATTTCTTCTTGTAGAGGGAATGTCGCCCGCACAGAAGGAGACGCTGGCAGCACTGGGTGGGACACCGCGGCTGGTCGGCGCAGAGCTGATGGAGCAACGGCTTATTCGCGAGATCTACTCGACACATCAGGTCGAAGAGGTGATGACGAACTTCTGGATGAACCACTTTAATGTGTACATCCGCAAAAACGCGCAGGAGCCGTACTATCTGCCGAGCTATGAGCGTGACGTGATTCGTCCGCGCGCGCTCGGGAATTTTGAGGACTTGCTGGTAGCCGTTGCCCGAAGCCCAGCAATGCTGGTCTATCTCGACAATTTCCAGAGCACCGGCCCCAATTCTGTCGCGGCCGGCCAGGGAGGTTTTCTGCGTGCAGCGGCACAGCAGAATGCTCCGCGAGGCCTGAATGAAAACTATGCCCGGGAGCTGATGGAGCTGCACACACTGGGGGTGAACGGCGGATATACGCAACAAGACGTCACCGAAGTAGCGAAGGTCTTTACCGGATGGACACTCGATCCGGGATTCCGTCCAAAGCAACTTCGCGGCGCCCTTGGCCGGGGACGCAGGCCGCAGGCAGCGCAACAGGTCGGTATGGGCATCGCATCAGCGAACAGCTTCGCTTTTCTGGAACGGAGGCACGAGCCTGGGTCGAAGACTGTGCTGGGTGTCACAATCAAGGAAAACGGTGAGAAAGAGGGGCTTGAGGTACTCCATATGCTTGCCACCAGCCCGGCAACCGCGCACTTCATCAGTCAGAAACTCGCCGAGCGTTTTGTCAGCGACCATCCAGATCCAGGATTGGTTGATAAGATGGCAGCCAGCTTCACGCGCTCCCATGGAGAGATAAAGGCTGTACTGAAGACCATGTTCGATGCGCCTGGATTCTGGGCGAAATCGAACGAAGGCGCCAAGTTCAAAACTCCTGAGGAGTTCCTTGTGAGTGCCGTTCGTGCAACCGGAGCCGAGGTAAGTAATCCGTTACTTTTGGTTCAAGCCATGAACACACTCGGTATGCCGCTTTACGGAGCGCAGCCGCCCACGGGTTACAAGTGGGACCAGGAGACATGGCTGAACACAGCGGCCCTGGTCAATCGAATGAATTTCGGAGTACGGCTCGGACACAGCCTGCCTGGCGTGACTGTTGGAGACCCATCCGTCGAGCAGCAATCGGTAGAAGCGAAGGAACAGGCTCTGGAGAAGGCACTCCTGGGGAGGCCGGCCGGTGAGGGAACGCATCGAACGGTCCTTGCTCAGTTCCGCAATCCAGAGCTGCAGGCCCAGGCTGAAAAGAGTCTTGCTGCTACCGAGGAACAGACTCAGAACAACGAAATGGCCCCGACGGGCATGTCTATGCGGCGCTTCCGTACTGGAGAAGCAGTCTCCCCTCTGGATGATCAGACGGCGAATATGATCGGTCTTTTGATCGGATCGCCTGAGTTCCAACGGCGATAAGAGCATTTCCCTGTAGGTGTAGGGTAGGGATTTCGCATCCATGGCGTTTTCCCCCATGAAAACGCCGCTGCACTCCTCTTCGGGATACCGCAACAAGAAAATGCTTCAGGAAGAATCTTCTGCCCGGCGAGAGAAATACTCCCGACACGGGTCAAAAATGTAGAGAGGTTGTGGCGATGCGGATAACACGGCGTGGATTCATGAAGGGTGGCGCACTGGCGCTGGTGGGTACGTCGACGATTCCAAGTTTTTTGACGCGATCCGTGATGGCTGAGGTTACAACAGCCGCGGAGAACAAGAAGAAACTCGTCGTGCTCTTCCAGCGTGGTGCTGCGGACGGTTTGAATATCGTTGTGCCGTATCGCGAAAAGAACTACTACACCATGCGTCCGTCGCTTGCTATCAAGGCGGAACAGGTTCTGGACCTGGATGGCTTCTTCGGCCTGCATCCATCGATGGCATCTTTCAAGCCGCTCTATGAGCAGGGACATCTCGCGATCGTGCATGCGGTGGGCTCGCCCGATATGACGCGGTCTCACTTTGATGCTCAGGACTTCATGGAGAGTGGTACGCCTGGTCTGAAAGCTACGCCCGATGGCTGGCTGAACCGGGCGTTACAGGAGGAGAAGCTGCGTGAGGAATCTCCTTTCCGTGCGGTCGCCTTAGGCGGTCAGGTTCCGCGTACGCTGCAGGGCAAGCTGCCTGCGATCGCCATTAGCAACCTGCAGGACTTCTCCGTGGGTGGACGCGGTCCCAACCCATCTCCGATGTCGAATGCGTTTCAACAGATGTATGCCGATAGTGTCGACGCGGTGTTGCACGGTACGGGGCAGGAGACGTTCGAAGCGGTTCGCATACTGAAGTCAGCAGATCCGGCGCACTACACGCCTGCGAACGGAGCCGCATACCCCAATACACCGTTCGGTAACAGCATGAAGCAGATTGCACAGTTACTGAAGGCAAATCTTGGCGTGGAAGCGGCATTCGCGGACATCGGTGATTGGGACACACATCAGAATCAGGGCAACGTGAACGGACGCCTCGCGAATCGTCTCAAAGAGTTTTCCGATTCGATTGCTGCCTTCTGGAAGGACATGGGTGACGATACAGAAAACATTACGTTGGTCACGATGTCTGAATTTGGACGCACCGCGCGTCAAAATGGCACAGGTGGCACGGATCATGGTCACGGCAATGTAATGTTTGTTCTCGGCGGAACTGTAAAGGGCGGTAAAGTCTACGGCAAATGGCCCGGCCTTGAGAACGAACAATTGAATGAAGGCCGCGATCTGGCGGTGACGACCGACTTCCGTCGCGTTCTGGGTGAGGCAGCGTACAAAACGCTGGGAGCGAAAGATCTGAAGCTCGTTTTCCCAAATGCGAACGTACAACCGCAAGAGTTCTTAAAGTTTTTGTGAGTCTCAGTCGTTAACTGCGTTATCAGATATACGTGAGACAACTTTTTCAGATCACAAGCGTCTGATGAAGTGTTGTCAATCAACACAGTCTGGGTTACCGACTACGACCTGGGCTTCCATAATCCGCACCATCACTCCCTCCCATTCGGGGCTCCCAGAGTATCGGGGGCCCTCACTTCTTAAGGTCAGAATGATATTTCATGAGAAGAGAGCTTCTGCTCACAGAGCGTTTGCGTCTGATTAGTGTTTTCATTGCGGAAAACATCCATAGATGCGAATGCGCTGCAAGGAAAATGCTCTAGTCCAGGCCGATGCGATGATCCGCTGCCATAACGCCGGGGCCATAGGTAGCCAGCATCAAGGCAATCACAAGGCAGGAGAGCGCGTACTGTGAGCCGACGAAGCCTTTGTGAATCGTCACCAGACCGATCGCGAAGCCCATATTGATTGCAGCGAGAATTGCCCAGAAGCGAGTGAGTAGTCCCAGGATCAGGCACAGACCGCCGACGAACTCCGTGATGGCGGAGATGTAGCCAAGCCAGTACGGCATGCCGAGCGAATGCACAAAGGCTGCGTGATGGTTCATGGCAGAGAGCGCAGGTGCTCCATGCGATGGAATCACCTTGCCCCATCCCCAATACATCAAGCCAATGCCAAGCGTAAGGCGGAGCAGAAGAGCGGCGGTCGGTTGCAAGCCATCGAGCCATTTACCCATATGGTTAGTTAACCTCTCTTTGCGTACGCCTGTCAGTGTGAAAACAACAGAAAGGAATCCGGTTCGTTAGCATAGATGATTGGAGAGGCTTGTTCATGTCGCAGTGGGTCCGCTTGTGTTCTATCAAGGAAGCGCCGGAGGAAGGCAAAGCAATGCAGGTAACAACAGCCGATGGTGTTGATATCTGCCTGGCGAGGTTGGACGGCGAACTGCACGCGCTGGATAACTGGTGCCCACATCGCCGGGGTCCGCTGGGTGAAGGGTGGGTGGAAGGCGGAGCGATCGTGTGTCCGTGGCACGCCTGGGCCTTCGACCTGAAGACGGGAGTAGCGCACCCGCCCGAGCGGGCAAGCGTGGAAGTTTTTGGTCTAAAAGAGGAAGGCGACGATCTGCTCGTTGATCTCGCGTGAATGCAGCCAGGTTTGGGCGTCGTTTCACCGGGAATGGCGGTTTTTTGCTGAAAAACACAGGGTCCGGAGCATCTTCGGGCCTTGCGCTTTTTAGGCGCGGCAAAAGCTGATAAAATCGATTGAATCCACTCCTTGGAGAGGCGATGCAAGCCATCCTGGCGCTCGAAGACGGGCGCATCTTTCGCGGCAAGGGCTTCGGCGCGAAGGCCGAATGCTACGGAGAGGTCGTTTTCAATACATCGCTGACCGGATATCAGGAGATCTTTACGGATCCCTCATATGCCGGGCAGATCGTTGTCTTGACGAACCCGCAGATCGGGAACTACGGCACCACTCCCAGCGACGCAGAAGCGTCGCGCCCCTACATTGAGGGGCTGGTTGTTCGTGAGTTCTCTCCTATAAGTTCCAACTGGCGATCCACTCAGGTTACCGATGAGTATCTGGAACGCTATAACGTACCAGTCATCTCCGATATCGATACGCGCGCCGTGGTTCGCCATCTGCGCACCAACGGTGTCATGCGCGGCGTTGTATCCACCCTGGAAACGGATGCGGACAAGCTGGTTGCCAAGGCACGTGCGATCAAGAAGATGGACGGCACAGATCTGGCCTCAGTGGTCACGACCAAGTCTGTCTACGAGTTTGATGCCGACGATCCACGCAACCAGGCCGGCGATCCGTTGCTGCCGCAGGTGCGCGATGCCAAAGGTCAGCCACTGCATGTGGTGGCATATGACTTCGGCATCAAGCAGAACATCCTGCGCATGCTGACGCGCGAGGGCTGCCGCGTGACCGTTGTCCCGGCGACCACGCCCGCGGAAGAAGTGCTGGCGATGAATCCCGACGGTGTCTTCTTCTCGAACGGCCCCGGCGATCCGGAGCCGTTGAGCTATGCCATCGAGAATGCGCAGAAGCTCAAAGGAAAGACTCCGATGTTCGGGATCTGCCTTGGGCACCAGATCTTCGGTCTGGCCCTGGGCGGCAAGACCTACAAGCTGAAGTTCGGTCATCATGGCGGCAATCATCCGATCATGAACAAAGAGACCAGCAAGGTTGAGATCACGGCGCAGAATCACAACTTCAACGTCGACCCGGCAAGTTTGCCCGCAGATGTTGCGGTGACTCACGTGAATCTCAACGACGATACGCTTGCCGGTCTGAAGCACAAGACTGATCCGATGTTCAGCGTGCAGTATCACCCGGAAGCAAGTCCCGGGCCGCATGACTCGCACTATCTCTTCCAGGACTTCCGCAAGATGATGGAGGAGTGGAAGAAGTGATTCGGAGCCTGGCAAAGACGGTGGTGGTGTTCTTTCTTACCCCCGCCGTTTTTGCAGGCGAAAAGCCGAAATCACTGAAGTCATATTTCTGTGTTCCGGCCTCACCGTCAGAGTGGAAACTTCAGGGGTATCCGCCGCTGATCAATCCGAAAGCGGGCACAACCTACGCGGAGATATGGGCGAGCGGAACAATGGTAGAGCGGGTTAAGTGGCGCCGCTTTCAGCGGAACCGTGACGTAATGTTCGAGTATCACTACGACACGGCTGGAAATCTGAAGTCTCTTCAGGCTTCGTTACATTACTGGGGCTACTGGGTCGCCGAAGCGGAACTTACGCTGGATGGCGAGGCAGAGAAAGGCCTCACAACAGTTCACTACTACAAGGCTCGTGCAGTCACCGGGGAGCAGATGCGCGCGCCAATGAATAACCCGGAAGAAAAAGGCCGCTACCTGGACGAACTGAATGCGGCCACACGTTGGATGACAACGCAGGCAGTGCCCTGCGCTGACAAGCTGAGTTAGGAAGAGAGACGCAATGCCACGCAGGAATGACATCGCGAAGATTCTGGTGATCGGCTCAGGTCCGATCGTAATTGGCCAGTCGGCAGAGTTCGACTACTCCGGCACCCAGGCGTGCAAGGCCCTGAAGGCCGAGGGCTATGAGGTGGTGCTGGTGAACTCCAATCCGGCCTCCATCATGACGGATCCGGAGGTTGCCGACCGCACCTACATTGAGCCGCTGAGCTTTGCCTATCTGGAAGAGATTCTAAGACTGGAGAGCGAGCTGCTTGCCGAGACCGGCAACACAGGGAAGTTCGCCGTACTGCCGACCGTAGGCGGACAGACTGCGCTGAACCTCGCTGTCGATCTGGCTGATGCCGGCGTTCTGGAGCGCTACAACGTCGAGTTGATCGGCGCCAAGCTCGACGCCATCAAGAAAGCCGAAGATCGTCTCCTGTTCAAGGACGCGATGAACAAGATCGGTCTCGATATGCCGCGTTCCGCGCTCGTCAACAACCTACGCGACGGTCTCGAGTTCACCGCGAAGATTGGCTTCCCGGCGGTGATCCGCCCCTCGTTCACGCTTGGCGGCTCTGGCGGCGGTATTGCCTACAACCGTGAAGAGCTGATGGAGATTCTTTCTCGCGGTCTCGATCTCTCTCCTGTCCACGAGTGTCTGATCGAAGAGAGCGTACTTGGATGGAAAGAGTATGAGCTTGAGGTCGTGCGTGATCTCAAGGACAACTGCATCATCATCTGCTCGATCGAGAACTTCGATCCGATGGGCGTGCATACCGGCGATTCCATTACCGTTGCTCCGGCGCAGACGCTGACCGACCGCGAGTATCAGGTCATGCGTGATGCGGCCATCAGAGTCATTCGTGAGATCGGTGTTGAGACCGGCGGCAGTAACGTGCAGTTCGCAGTGAATCCGCAGAACGGCCGCATGACCGTCATCGAGATGAACCCGCGCGTCTCGCGCTCGTCGGCTCTTGCCTCCAAGGCGACAGGCTTCCCGATCGCAAAGATCGCCGCGCGCCTGGCCGTCGGCTACACGCTCGATGAGATCAAGAACGACATCACCAAGGCCACGCCTGCCTGCTTCGAGCCCACCATCGACTACGTCGTGGTGAAGTTCCCGAAGTGGCAGTTCGAGAAGTTCCCCGGAGCGGAAGAAGGCCTTGGACCGCAGATGAAGTCCGTCGGCGAGGTTATGGCCATCGGCCGTACCTTCAAAGAGGCCATGTTCAAAGCTGTCCGTTCGCTCGAGACAGGCAAGAAAGCTACTGCTACGGACATTGAACCTCGCCGCCTGACGCAGCGCCTGGTTACGCCTCATCCTGACCGTTTCAGCTACATTCGCTACGCCTTCGAGAAGGGCATGAGCGTGCGTGAGGTTGCGCGCCTGACCGGCATGGATCCCTGGTTCCTCTACCAGGTCAAGCAGGTTGTCGACGAGATCAAGGCTGTCAGCGAGAAGCCGAAGGCTGAGATCAGTGCAGACGATCTGCGCACGGCGAAGCGCATGGGTATCTCTGATGAGCGCCTTGCCGCGGGTTGGGGACTTGAGGGACGCGATGGCGCGATCGAGGTGATGAACCTTCGCAAGAAGCTGGGTGTGACTCCGGTCTACAAGCTGGTGGATACCTGCGCCGCTGAGTTCGAGAGCTTTACTCCGTACTTCTACTCCTGCTTCGACGAAGAAGACGAAGCGACGCCGACGGCAAAGAAGAAGGTCATCATCCTTGGTTCCGGACCGAACCGGATCGGACAGGGCATTGAGTTCGACTACTGCTGCTGCCACGCCGCCTTTGCTCTGAAGGACGACGGTTACGAAACCATCATGGTGAACTGCAATCCCGAGACGGTCTCGACCGACTACGACACGGCAGATCGCCTCTACTTCGAGCCGTTGACCTACGAGGACGTCCTGGCTGTCTATGAGCACGAGGCGGCAAGCGGGGCCGAGGTTGGCATGATCGTTCAGTTCGGCGGTCAGACTCCGCTGAATCTTGCTCTGCCTCTGAAGGCTGCAGGCGTACCGATCATCGGTACCTCTCCCGAGTCCATTGATCTCGCGGAGGATCGCAAGCGCTTCGGCAAGCTGATCGAAGAGCTAGGAATTCCGCAGCCACAGGGCGCGATGGCGACCTCGGTGCAGGAGGCCCTCGAAGGCGCCAACCGTGTCGGTTACCCCGTGCTGGTACGGCCTTCGTATGTTCTTGGCGGACGCGCCATGGTAATCGCCTACGACGACGATGCCATCGTGAAGTACATGAGCACTGCGATTGAGTATTCACAGGAGCGGCCGGTACTGATCGATCACTTCCTCGAAGACGCTACCGAAGTCGACGTCGACGCCCTCTGCGACGGCAAGGACGTGATCATCGCCGGCATCATGCAGCACATCGAAGAGGCCGGCATTCACTCCGGTGACTCCTCCTGCGTGCTGCCAGCGGTGGATATCGCTCCGGAGGTTCTGGATACGATCCGCACCTACACGCGGAAGCTGGCCCTCTCGCTCAACGTCGTTGGCCTGGTGAACATCCAGTTTGCGATCCAATACGGCAAGGTTTACGTGATCGAGGTCAACCCGCGCGCGTCACGTACGGTGCCGTATGTCTCCAAGGCAACCGGCATCCCGCTTGCGAAGATTGCGTCACGGCTAATGATTGGCAAGACGCTAAGAGAGTTGCTGCCGGAGCAGCTCGCCAGCGGCAAGGATCTTGGAACCGGAAGCCACTACTTCGTAAAGAGCCCGGTCTTCCCATGGGGCAAGTTCCCGGGCGTGGATACTGTGCTCGGACCGGAGATGAAGTCCACCGGTGAAGTGATGGGCGTAGCTGACAACTTCGGCGAAGCTTTCGCCAAGGCACAGCTCTCCGCCGGACAGGTGCTGCCGAAGAAAGGCAATGTCTTCCTGAGCGTAAACGACCACGATAAGTCTCAGGTGGTTGGCCTTGCGCGTCAGTTCCGGGAGATGGGCTTCCACATCGTGGCAACCCACGGAACGGCCGATGTGCTGGAAGATGCCGGTCTGCAGGTAGAGCGCGTCTACAAGGTCAAGGAAGGCCGCCCCAACGTCGTGGATTACATCAAGGGTGAGCGTATCCAGCTCATCGTGAATACGCCGCGTGGGCAGGATACCTTCTTCGATGAAAAAGCGATCCGTCGCGCCGCGGTTCTGGCTCGTATTCCAACCATCACGACGATTGCCGCGGCACGCGCTGCGGCAGAGGGAATTGCATCCATCCAGGGCGGTTCCGTCAATGTCAATGCGCTGCAGACACTGCATGCGGAGCGCGAAGCGGTACAGGCATAACAAACCTTGCTTCATACGGAAGAGGCGTGAGCTCAATGCTCACGCCCCTTTTGTCTTGCAAGTGAACCAGATGTCTTGCAAGTGAATCAGAACTCTTCTTTGGGAAGACCGAAAGTCGCACCGATCGAGTACGAGATCAGCGACAGTGGAATCCAACTCCCGGCCGCGAAGCCATAGCCGCCCATCAGGCCGCTGGGATTGGAGATGTCGAAGAACGTCCGATAGAGTTTCTCCAGCGCGCCGCAGCCATTGCACAGACCAGGCCCAGTAGGAAGATCCAGAACATAGACGCACAGAATCGAAAACATCAGCAAGCCGGCGATCCAGATGTAGCGTGCGACTTCGTTCTTTGTCACCTTTGCGGTTGCAAAGCCGGTGATGATGGCTGCCAGAAAGATAACGGCGGTACAGAGCAGCTTCGGTTGAGTAGCAGTCGGGTCAGGCCTTGAGAATCCGAAAACACTGACTACAACAACGACTACAAGAAATGCCAGGAGTATGTGCCCTGCAAACCAGACGGCCTCAAAGCCCAGATCTGTTGCAGACTTCCCACCTACATCTTCGATGTCTTCTGCCATGCCTCGAGCTGTTGTCTCCCAGAATGATCTATTTGGCTTGCATACACGGTACGACATCGAGGGAAGTGATGGAAATAGCCTTTCGTGGTATTGCCCTTGGTGCCGTCAACTGCTACGAAGCGGATTAAAATAAAAGTCATGCTGCTCGATGGATTGCATATCCCTGCCACCACTCCGTTTTATTCCGATGGCCGCGTATACCTGCGTAAGCTGGAGCACAATGTAGCGCGCTATTCCATGACTCCTGCCGCCGGCATCGCGATTCTTGCCGGGCCGGGCGAAGCGGAGATGCTGGATGATAGAGAGACTCGGGATGTCCTGGCAGCAGCCGTGGGCACTGCTGCCCCCGAGAAGCTCCTTTGGGCTGGTGTTGGCCGCCCTGGTGTAGCTGCCACGCTGGATCTGATCCATTACGCGGCAGGCCTTGGTTACGATGTGGCCCTCGTCCGCGTTCCTGCAGTCGAAACTTGTGTGTACTTCGACGCCATCGCAGATGCCAGCGAACTTCCCGTTGTGATCTTCGACCCCGGATCAGCGCTCGACACGGAAGAGGTTTCACGGCTGTCGCTCCATGCCAGGATCTTTGGCATCGTGAGTGGAACCAGCGATATCGCGGCTGTGATTGCTGCGTCGTCCAAAGCTCCGCGGCGCGATGTCGTGGTCACGCCGGTATTCTCCGCCGTAACCGGACGGATGCAGGCGGCGCAGAGTACGGACGCTGCAACCTTTGTGAGCGCCGGCAGTCTCGCGGGTGGAGGCGCTGCTCTCGCGGTCGCTCCGCCGAAGCCGGCACTCAAGACACGCACACGCAACGTAGGTTTCCAGGTCCTTTCCGCCTCAGATGCCGGCATGGTCGATGCTTTGGCTGCCGGAGCACAGGGACTGTTGACGACCTTTACGGCCAGCGCGCCGCAGGCATGTCACGAAGTCTATGCCGCGTGGAAAGACGGCGATCCCAACCTTGCCGCAGAAAAGCAGGCTCGTGTCGCGGTTCCGGCGGCTGAGATCGTAGGGGGATTGGGAATCGCTGGCGTGAAGTATGCTGCAGAACTGACGGGATATTACGGTGGAAAGCCTCGTTTACCGCGTCTGCCGCTCACCGCTGATCAGCGCGCAGAGGTAGAGCGCCATATGTACGGAATTCGGAGCTAGAGAGCATTTTCCCGTAGATGCAGTGTAGGGTTCCAGCACCCTATCGAGATACCCCAGCAACAGGGAAAAGGCTCTAGCGGCTGGCTTTCAGTCCGTTCAGCTTCGCCTTGGCCTGATTCGCCTCAGGTGTGCCAGGATAACGGGCAATCAGGGCACGCAGCTCGCGAGCGCCGGCAGCCTCCTGCCGTGTGGCAATTAAGGCGTAGCCCTTATGCAGGTGAGAGAGGGCAATTTTGTTATTGCCTGGGTACTGCTCCAGCACCTTGTCATAGAACTTGATGGCGGTAGGAAACTTTCCGGCGCGATAGTCGATCTCGCCCAGGTAGAAGTTCGCATTCCCAGCCAGAGCGTTGTCCGGATAGTACTGGATAACACGATTGAACTCCGCTGACGCCAAAGCATACTTGGCGGCAACGTAGTCGCCATATGCGGTCTGGTAAAGATCAGCAACCGGCGGCGCTGCGTCTGCCACGGGCTGGGCGGCCGGAGCATCGCTTGGTTGAGCCTGACTCATCGGAGTTCCGGCGGTGGGCTTGCCCTTGCGCGAAGGAACCACCGGCGCCGGAGGCGTATATGGGGTCATATCAGGAGCCGGATTCGTTCCCGAAGGCACTGCGGTATTCCCACCGCCCGAAGGTACGCCGTTATCCAGCTTGGCATTGATGGACTGCTGCTGATTTTGTACGTCCGTCAGCGACTTTTCTATGCGGCCGAGGCGAGCCTTCAATTCGTCCAAAGCATCGTTCAGCGCCTGCACCTGATTGTTGATCTGGTCGGACTTGCCGCTCTGGGCTTCTGCGCTGGTGGTCATCTGCTTATGCAAACCGTCCACCGTGACAGACATCCGGTTGACGGAGTCGGCAGTCTGCTGAACCAGATCCCGCAGGACTCCCATTCGCTCATCATTGGCCTGCTGCAGACGCGCGACGGCGTCCTGCAACGCCTGCACCTGGGTCTGCAGTTGCACCATGTCCTTATTCACGGCGAATGCTGGAGGGACAAAAAGAGAGCAGGTCAGCAGGGCGACTGGTGCAAGACGTGTAAGCTTCATGGCGGTTTCCTCAAACGCTTTTGACGCGGAAAAGGCGCTTGCCGCGAGCAAGCGCCTCTCCGGGTTGTTGATCCAGTCTACGACGCCCCGGCATAGCCAGGACCAGGACTAGCGGTCCAGCGAGAACTGCGCACGGCGGTTCTGCTGCCAGCACGACTCGGTCTGTTCGGTGCAGAATTGCTTTTCCTTGCCGTAGCTGATGACGCGCATCCGCGATGGCGCGATGCCGGCATTGACCAGCGCGGTCTTGGCGGCATTGGCGCGATTCTCTCCCAGGGCGAGGTTGTACTCAGCCGAACCACGCTCGTCGCAGTAGCCGCCGATCACGACCTTGATCGCCGGGTGAGCGGCCAGGTAGCTGGCGGAAGTGGCGATGGAAGACTGAGCATCGGCGCGGACATCGTAGCTGTCGTAGTCGAAGAAGATGTCCTGGACATTCCGCGCAAACTCGGCATCCGAACCCATATCAGCGTTGCCGGTGGGCGCAGTCGGGGTCTCCGGAACACGTACCGTCACACGGACATTGGCTTCAGCCGAGCCCCCGTCGCCACGAGCAACCAGATGGAAGTTCGTGGAGCTCGACGGAGTCACCGTCTGGGTTCCGTTCACGTTAACCGCACCGATGCCGTCGATCGATACCGAGGTGGCGTTGGTCGTGCGCCAGTTCAGCACGACCGACTGACCAAGATCGATGGCCAGCGGTTCAGCCGTAATGTTGGCTGTAGGAGCGGGAGTAGGCGGAACTTCCGGGGCGGTATACGGTGGGGGGGCAGAAGCCTTCTTATGGCAACCGGCAGCGCCGAAAGCCAGCGCGATCGCCAGGACGGTCATCTTACGGAGTGCGGGTACGTTCATCGGAAATCTTTCCTCCTGCCTCGGCGCGTTCTCAAACGGCCGGGTCCTACTTTTTTGATTCAAAACTGTTGGTAAGTTGCTGCAAAGTAAATAGAAATACAGGTGCCAACGAGGCTATTTCCAACTCCAGTTTGGCATGTCATTGCCGCCGTTTGTAGTCAGGCGACGTTTCTGTGTGCCGTCAGCCAGCATGCTCCAGATCTCCATTTTGCCGCTGGCTGTACTGGCATAAACGATATGGCGTCCATCAGGGGACCACGACGGGAAGTCGCAGCGCCCACTATCATGCGTCACTTGAACCCAGCGATAAGAACCGCCGGCCCCAGGTGAGACCTCCTGCACATAAATGTCCTGTCCTCCTGGAGCACCGGGGCCGTATTTCCGGTTCCAGGCAAAGGTAAGGAATTGCCCGTTCGGCGACCATGACGGAGAGGTCGCGTACCCGGTGTCGGTCAGACGGGTCACGCCGGCTCCGTCGGCGTCCATGATGTAGACCTGCGGAAGGCCGCTGCGACCGCTGATCCAGGCGATCTGTGCGTTTGTCCGGGGATTCCATACGGGGGAGACATCAGGACCGCGGAAAGAGGTCAAGCGATGCGCTCCGTTGCCATTGGCGTCCGTGGCCCAGATCTCCGGGTCACCAGTGCGTGAACTCGAAAAAGCGAGGCTGTTGCCGGTCGAGGCCCAGGCGGGTGAAAGATTGGTTCCGCCAAAGCTGGGGAAGTTCACCAGGCGTCCCAGAACCAGCGAATACATCCGGATGCCCCAGCCATCTTTGCCGAGGGAGGAGAAGGCTATACGGGTGCCGTCGGGCGAGATGCGGGGAGACAGGGAAACCGTGCCCAGATGCGTGATCTGGTGCTGGTTCGCGCCGTCATAGTCCATCATCCAGATCTCTTTTGTGGCGCCCGCCTGATGGACGTAAACGATCTTAGTCTCCGCGATACCCGGAATGCCCCCGCCCAGACGGAAGATGATCTCGTCGGCGAAGCGGTGCGCTATCTGGCGGGCCATGTCATCGGTGGCGTCTTCGCTGTACTGCTTGGCCAGAACCTGCGGATACTGCACGTTTTTGGTGTCAAAGAGCCAACCGTTGACGACCAGCTTGCCAGACTGCACAGTAGCAGAACCGAAGGCCACCATAGCGGCGCTGACGGGAGCGGACGACCACTGTTGGACGTTCATCTCGCTCGGTGCTCCCGGCGTTGCCTGGGGCAGCAGACTCTTCGAGACCAGGTCAAAGATGCCGGCATTGGAAAGATCGGCATAGAAGACCGAATCGAAGGTGCGTTTCAGCGCAGCGGAATCGGCTGATCCCTGTTTAAAATCGGCGGCGGCGATGCGAATTTTATCGACGCCGGTGCTGGTCTCAGTCTTGAACCAGTCCTGAGCGCGGGCGGGGACCACCGTTGTGACCACTGCAGCCACGAACGCTAGAAGAACGTTGAACTTACGCGACGGACTTTGCATTCTCATCCTATGGTATGACGGAACTTAATCCGGTTTGATGCGGTAAACCTCAATGGGGCTGGTAATGAAAGGTGTACTCCACCGTAATGTGGTCGCCTGCGGGCAAGGGCCCGAAGCCGTCCACACGTTCCAGGGCGTGCAAAGCTGAAGCGTCGAGCGACGGTGAGCCCGAGCGTTGTCCCATGCGGACGTTGGTTGGGGTACCGTCCCGCAAAATGTCAAAGATGATGGTCACGCTGCGTCCTACAGAGGTGACGGGATCAGCCTCTCTCGTGAACCAGTTCTGCGCCACCGTGCGGTTCACAACGTTGACGTAATAAGCATAGCGGGCTCCGAATGCAGAGTCCTGAACAGCAACCGATGCCGTTCCATTGGTTACCTGCATCGTCGACTGCTGGATCCGGATGCCTGAAGTCTCACCTGTTTGCGCCACATTCGGCTTGGGTGGCTGTACCGGCTGCGGATGCTTCGGCGGGGCAGGCGTCTCCTGTTGGGCGATCTTCGGTGGTTTCTGTGGCTGTTTTACCGGGATCGGAATTTCATCCGGTTTCGGCGGTGCAACCGTCTGCGGCGTAGGCTCTTTGGGAGCGGGACTAGGCGTATCTGAGGTAAGCACCTGATCCTTGTCAAAGCGCTGTGTTGAAGGCAACGGAATCGCCGTGACCATCGTTGCCTGAATTGCTCCCGCCTGAGCGGTGGCGGCGCCCCAGCTCGATCCGCGATGGACTAGGAAACCCGCAGCGACTATCCCGCCGACAACAAGAGCATGCACAATCGCCGACCCGGCGAGATTGCCACCGAGTGGGTCCTGCTCTGTCCATGTGTGATCGTTCGCCATGGTCTACTTCTCGATCGGCTGGGTCACTATGCTGATGTTGGTTATCCCGGCCTGTTTCACGGCGTCCATCACCGAAGCGAAGGCGCCGAAGGGAACACGTTCATCCGCTCGCAGGTAAATGATCTTCTTCGCAGGGTTCGCTGAGCCGGCCCGCAGTAGTGTCGGCAGCTCATGGATATTAACAACCTTGTCCTGCAGAAACACCTGCTGATCTTTGTTGATCGTGACGACCTGGCGCTCCTCCGTGACCTGATTGACGGAACGGGTCTTGGGTACGGCAACATCAATTCCAGACTGTAGTACCGGTGCGGTCAGCATGAAGATAAGTAGCAGCACCAGCACGACGTCGATCAACGGTGTCATGTTGATCTCTGCGAGGGAGGTTTGCGTTCTACCGCCGTTGGAGAAGGCCATATCGCTCGTCTCCTTTAGTACTGCCGTACCCGGCGCTCTTCTACCTGAGGAGCAGCGGGCTGAGCCATGGCTGAGTTTTCGATCGCAGAGAGCAGCTCGCGTGCGAAATCATCCATGCGCGCGCCGAACTCCCGCAGACGTGCAGTGAACTGGTTGTAGCCGATAACGGCTGGAATCGCCACAACCAGACCGGCAGCGGTTGTAATCAGAGCTTCGGAGATGCCGGGCGCCACTGCGCGCAGCGTCGCTGCACCCTGGGTGCCAAGGCCGTGGAAAGCATCGATGATGCCCATTACAGTTCCGAATAGGCCGACGAAGGGAGCGATGGCAGCGATCGTCGCAAGCCACGTCAGTCGCGATTCCATCCGGGTCAGCGCCTCAGAGGATGCAGTCTGGGCCGCACGCTCCAGGGCCACCGGGTTCCGGGGAAGTCCGCGACCGCCAGTCTGACGCTGGTATTCGTCGTTGATCTCGTTAAAGACAGTAACGAGAGGCGACGGTTTGAACTGTTCTGCTACCGTGGCGATTTCGCTCAGACGCGAAGATTTGCGGAAAGCGCGAACGAAGCGTTGCGACTGCGTCTGGGCGCGGCGAAAGCCTGACCATTTCGCAAAGATAATGGCCCAGGAAAAGACGCTTGTGAAGGCCAGTATTACCAGCACACACAGAGCGACCGGACCAGAGTTATGGAGCATCTCGAGCAGCGCGGAACCGCCGGTCCCTGAGGGAGGAAGCGGCGCGGCCTGCTGGTCGGCGGCGGTCTCCTGCATCCGCAGGAGAAAAGAGGCGAGGAGATGTACGTGGGTCATCGTCATCACAAAATGCTTATTCCCAGTGTAAACGCGCAAAATGGGCAGAAGTTGGGTGAGGTTCCCAGTTTGGTGCACGCGTTTGTTATGCTCAGGCTGCCATGCTGTTGGAATTACGAGCCGAAAACTATGCCGTAATGGACCACGCCGTGGCCGGATTCGGTCCCGGCCTGAATCTCCTGACCGGCGAAACCGGCGCCGGTAAGTCCATTCTGATTGATGCTCTTGCGCTGCTGATGGGCGGTAAAGCGTCCAGTGACGTCGTTCGCCACGGGGCAGAAAAGGCCGTGGTGAGCTGCGTCTTTGAGGCCACCCCCGGGGCCGAGGCGCTTCTTGAGGAAAACGGAATCGACATCGAATCTGACGAGATTCTGCTTCGCCGCGAGATTGCCCTGAACGGCAAGGGGCGCGTCTGGGTGAACAACCAGCCCGCGACCGTCGCCGTACTGCGGCAACTTGCGCCCGAGCTCGCCCTGATCCATGCCCAGAGCGACACGCTGGCGGCCTTCGACCAGGCACAGCAACGCGGGCTTCTGGACCGATATCTAGGTGAGGGAGGGTCCGTATTCTCTGACGTAAGCGCTGCTTATGCGACATGGAATGAGGCCAGTTCGCGCCTTCGCGAGCTGGAAGGAGATGAGCAGGACCGCCTGCGATCGGCCGACCTTTGGAGTTTTCAGGCGAAAGAGATCGAGGACGCCGGTCTCACCAGCCCTGACGAGGACACCGCTCTCGAGACCGAAAAGCGTGTTCTGGCAAATTCGGAAAAGCTTTACTCCTGCGCCATGACCGCTCTTGATCTGCTGTACGAGGGAGAAGGGGCCGCTGCTTCCAAGCTCGGAGCGGCGCTTCGCCAGGTTGAGGAACTCGCGCGGTTCGATGTCAGGTTCGCCGATTCGGTGCAGCAGCTCGCTGGCGCTAAGGCATCCGTCGAAGATGTAGGAGCTTTGGTACGGGATTATGCCGATGGGATCAATGCGTCTCCGCAGCGTCTGGAGGAGATTGAAGACCGTCTCGCTTTGCTCGATCGGCTGAAACGTAAGTACGGTCGCACGCTGGCCGAAGTCATCGCACACGGGGAGGAAGTTACCCGCAAGTTGGGTGAGATTGAAAACCGGGATGAGCTCGTCAAGCAGATACGGAAGCAGTTGGAGGCCGCAGCATTGGAATATCGCCTCGCGGCAGGCCGGCTGACGGCTGAACGCAAGAGCGCTGCCGCACGTCTGGAAAAGGTCGCTGAAAAGCAGATCAACGACCTGGCCATGAAGGTTCGCTTCGAAGTAAAGGTCACGTGGGAGGAAGACGAGGGCGCGTGGACCGCACATGGCTGGGACAATATTTCGTTTCTCATCGCGACCAATGTCGGTGCGCCTCTCGCTCCATTGACAGAGATCGCCTCCGGCGGCGAGATGTCGCGTGTAATGCTGGCGCTGAAGGTGTCGGTGGAGGACGGCGTGAGTAAGCTGCGCAAAAAGATGCCTCTACCGCGCACACTGATCTTTGACGAGATCGATATCGGCATTGGTGGACGCGCTGCCGAAGCGGTGGGACGCAAGCTCAAGCAGCTCAGCAAAGGCCAGCAGGTGCTCTGCATTACGCATTTGCCACAGATTGCAGCTTTCGCCGATACCCACCTTGTGATCGAGAAGACGGTAAAGGCAGGCAAGACTCGCACTGGCGTAAGGGAGACGACCAGGGAAGAGCGCGTGGACGAAATTGCCCGCATGCTGAGTGGCGCCACGATCACGGAAGCCAGTCGTAAGAATGCCGAGCAGATGATCGGCGAAGCCGAAGTTGCAGAACCTGTGTAAGAAGCGAGAGAGCTGATGCGAACGCTGAAGTGGATCGGGTTGGTGCTGTTATTACTTGCCGTCGTCATCGTGGGAGGTCTGGAGGTCGCTCACTGGACTTTGCCAAACTCCAACACGCAGCAAGCCAAGTTTGACGCTATCGTTGTGCTCGGCACGCCTTCGAAGGACGATGGAACACCTTCACCGGAGCAGAGAGAACGTGTGCTCGAAGGCGTCAGGCAATGGAAGGCAGGCGTCGCTCCGGTCATCATCATGACCGGAGGAGCCGCGCACAACAAGTTCGTCGAGGCCCACTCAATGGCTGTTTATGCGGAGCAGCAAGGCGTTCCGGAATCTGCCGTCATTGAAGAGAACAAGGCTCAGAATACGGTTCAGAACATCTACTACTCGAATGAGATCATGCAGCAGCACGGCTGGCACTCGGCGGAGGTGGTCAGCTCAAAGAGCCATCTGCCGCGCGCGGGCATGATCCTGTCACACTTCCCGTTGGCATGGAAGACGGACGGTTCGGCCAAGCCTGCCGAATACGGCTGGTGGCGTGAAGCGCTCTTCGAGTTCAATGAAGCGCAGTACTGCTGGACGCTCCGCCGCAAGGGCTTCCCGAAGTCAAAGTTCCTGCCACAGTAACTCCACTTTCTAAGGCACTGGTTATCGTTTTGGAAGGGTATAAGGTTCCGAAGCTTGGACGATGTCATCTAGCAACCAGGAACCAGGGTGTATCGACAAGTTCAATGAATCTGAGACGTTCAGGGCATATCTAAAATCGGTGGGAGCAGCGGGCTTCAGCCCGCTGATTGAAGCACAAAAATAGATGGGGTTTAGCCCTGGGCCTTCTTTGTCCGTTAGCAGAAGGCCTAAGACTAAAGCCCTTTTTTTGGTGAGGCCAATGCCCGTGGGCTAAAAGCCCACGGCTTCCACCGGATTCGAGCTTCGCTCGAACTCCGACCCGTCGCGATGTAATGGATGGGGCCGGTGCATGAGCTCTATCGGACTTGTCGATAAAGCCAACTAGCAACCAGGAACTAGCAACCGGCGACTGGCTCGCCTGGGAGCCAAATTTGGTACCGCCTTTTCAACATCCTGCGGTTCCAGCCAAAGCTCACTAAAATTAAGACATGGCAGCCGAGTTCACCCATCTTCACCTGCACACCGACTACTCGCTTCTGGACGGCGCCTGTGACGTCGATAAACTGGCCTCACATCTGGCCAAACTAGGGCAGAAGGCCGCCGCCATGACCGACCATGGCAATATCTATGGCGCAGTGCACTTCGCGGCCGCCATGGAGAAGAAGGGCATCAAGCCCATCATCGGCTGTGAGCTCTATCTGTCGAAGACTGCGGATCATCGTGAACTCGCTGATGGCTACAACCACTTTCTCGTGATCGCCGAAAACGAAGAGGGTTACAGAAACCTCGTCCGCCTTACCAGCGAAGCAGCTCTGCACGGCTTCTATCGCAAGCCGCGCGTCAGCAAGGAGTTTCTGTCGAAACATACCGAGGGTCTGATTGCTTTCTCCGGATGTCTTGCCGGTGAGTTGAACCAGCATCTGATGGCCGGTAAGTACGAAGAGGCCAAGCGCACTGCCGGCATGTTTGAGGAGATGTTTGGGAAGGGAAACTTCTTCCTTGAGATCCAAGACCACGGTCTCGAACCGGACAAGCCTGTCTGCGAGGCGCTCTTCAAACTAGAAAAAGAACTCAACATCCCGTTGATCGCCACCAACGACAGCCATTACGTGGCCGATGATGACAGTCGTGCGCACGAGATTCTGCTGTGCGTTCAAACAGCCGGATCGATCAACGATCCAAATCGGTTCCGCTTTGATACCAACGAGTTCTACATCAAGAGCGCGGAAGAGATGCATCGGCTGTTCAAGCATGCGCCCGAGGTCTGCACTCGGACAATGCAGTTCGTTGAACGTTGCAATGTGAAGCTCAATAAGGTCAAGAATCCCTTCCCGGAGTTTGTCGTTCCCGAGGGACATACGATTGACAGCTACTTCGAACAGGTCTGCCGCGAGGGCTTCCAGAAGCGGAAGGAAACGGCCATCCGCCATCTGCAGGAGCGTGGCCTGCTGCGTAAGACCATTGCTGAATACGAAGAGCGCCTGAACCGCGAGATCGACTGTATCAAGCAGATGAAATTTCCGGGCTACTTCCTCATCGTATGGGACTTCATCAAGTACGCACGCGAACGCGATATTCCTGTCGGTCCGGGCCGTGGATCCGCTGCCGGTTCGCTGGTTGCGTACTGCATGGAGATCACCAACGTCGATCCGCTGCAGAATGAGCTGCTCTTTGAACGCTTCCTGAACCCTGAGCGTATCTCCATGCCTGATATCGATATCGACTTCTGCATGAACCGCCGCGGCGAAGTCATCGAGCACGTCACCCGCAAGTACGGGCGCGACCAGGTAGCGCAGATCATTACCTTCAACACGATGGCCGCTAAAGCCGCAATCAAAGACGTCGGTCGCGCCATCGATATGCCGTACGGCGAAGTCGATCGTGTGGCAAAGCTAATTCCGGCAACCATCGGCATCACCATCGAACAGGCACTCAAGGATTCACCTCCGCTGGCGCAGGCCTACGAGGATCCGAAGATCCGTGAGCTGATTGATACGGCGATGAGGCTGGAAGGCCTGGTGCGCGGAGCCGGCGTACACGCCGCCGGTGTCGTGATCGCGCCGACCAAGCTTACCGAACTCGTTCCCGTCACACGCGCCAAGAACGACGATATCGTCACCGCCTACGACATGAAGGCCGTCGAGAAGATGGGTCTTCTCAAGATGGACTTTCTGGGTCTGACGACACTCACCGTCATCGACGACTGTCTGAAACTGATCAAGTCCAATCGGGGTGTCGAAGTCGAAATGGACAAGGTGCCGCTCGACGATGAAAAGACCTACGAACAGGTCTTCCATCGGGCATTGACCTCCGGTGTCTTCCAGTTTGAATCCGGCGGCATGCGCGATGTATTGCGCCGTTATAAGCCGACATCCGTAGAAGACCTTACCGCTCTCAACGCGCTCTACCGCCCCGGTCCGATTCAGGGTGGAATGATCGATGACTTCATCGAACGCAAGTGGGGACGCCGCGCTGTCGAATATATGTTCCCGGAGCTTGAGCCCATCCTGAAAGAGACGCTCGGTGTCATCGTCTATCAGGAGCAGGTGATGCAGATCAGCTCGGCCATCGGCGGTTACTCGCTCGGTGGCGCTGACCTGTTACGCCGCGCCATGGGTAAGAAAGACCCGGCTGAAATGGCGAAGCAGCGCAGCATCTTCATGACCGGTGCTGTGGAGCGGAAGTTCAATAAGGATAAGGCAGGTCAGCTCTTCGACCTGATGGAGCAGTTCGCCGGATATGGCTTCAATAAGTCGCACTCGGCTGCATATGCCCTGCTGGCCTATCACACGGCTTATCTAAAGACGCACTATCCGGTCGAGTTCATGGCTGCGCTTCTGACCTCGGAAACCTCCAAGCCGGAGAACGTGGTGAAGTACATCCAGGAGTGCCGTGAAATGGGAATCACGGTGCTGCCGCCGGATGTGCAGATCTCTGCGGCGAACTTCACACCGACCGGTGACGCGATCCGTTTTGGTCTGGCTGCAATCAAGAACGTCGGCGGCAATGCCATCGAATCCATTCAGCAGGCGCGTACTGCATTGCAGGCGGAAGGGAAGCCGGGCTTCTCCACGATCTGGGAGTTCTGTGAGAAGGTCGACTTGCGCTTGATGAACAAGCGCGTACTGGAGTCATTGCTCAAAGCCGGCGCCATGGATAGCTTCGGTGCACGTGCTCGCGTCATGGCGGCCCTGGATAGGGCAATTGAACGCGCACAGAAGTCACAGCGCGATGCCGAGACGGGACAGCACGGCCTCTTCGGCATCTTCGATGCAGAGCCTGATGTCACGAAGAAGGCAGATGATGATCTTCCCAAGGTTCCCGACTGGGACGAACACACCCGTCTGCAGAACGAGAAAGAGGTGCTCGGCTTCTTTGTCTCCGGTCACCCGATGGACAAGTATCGCGAGAAGCTGCGTAATCTCAAGGTGGTCGACACGGCCACCGCGTGCGAAATGAAGCCAGAGCCGCAGGTCTTCCGCCGCGGTCAGGACAACAGCGCCAATGAGATTCAGATCGCCGGCGTAATTACGGGGTTAAAGGTGGCCAAGTCCAAGCGATCCGGGGAGATGTATGCTGCGGCTTCGCTTGAAGACCAGACGGGAAAGATCGACATCATTGCCTTCCCGAAGGACTACGAGAAATTAGCCGAGAAGCTGAAGATTGACGTTCCGGTGCTCGTGCGCGGCTCCCTGCGCGGGGAAGAAGACTCAGCGCCAAAGCTCTCGATTACCTCGATCCAGGCGCTGGAAGACGTGAAGATCAAGCTGCCGGCTGCGCTTCGCGTGAAGGTACCTTTGCATCATCCGGATGCCGCACTGCTTGAGAAGCTGCTTGCACTCTTCCAGGGGACCCCCGGACCGGGGAAGGTGTTGCTCGATCTCGAAGAGCCGGGACAGTTCTGCGCGGTCCTGGAACCACAGGGACTTTCTGTCGCCGCGGACAAGCTCTTTATCGACCATGTCGAAGAGCTTGTAGGCCAGGGAGCCGTCCGCGTCATCGACTAAAGCGATCGGCATACGTTGCTGAACAAGCCGATCAGGGCGTTGTCTCAGATCGGTCTTCGATGTCTATTCTGCCGAGTGCCTGATCCTCGGTGTCACCGCAAAGAACTTTGTTCGTCTGGATGAACGTTCAACGCCAGGGCGGGTAAAGAAATACCCCAAATTCCGACGAAGCCAACCGGATTCGTCACGCCCTAAGTTCTAAACCTCCGAGCTAATGATTCGTAGTCATCAGGTTTATCCAGCGCGGCGGATCACCAGCAACGTGTAGCCGGTTGCTCGACCGGAATGTCGCTTCAGAGATACCTTCTCGCGTGCCACCATCTTCGTCAAGCTGTTAGTTTGTCTGCATGCCTCTCAAACGGTTTCTCCTGCTCTCGCTGTTTGCAGTTGCATCATCTTCGTTGCCTGCCGCAACGCAAACCTCCACGTTTCAAACGAAGCTTCGTAACCTGAGCGAAGAATTCTGGACGTGGCGCGCTACAGAGCAGCCCTTTACCAACGATGACATTCCCCGCATCGAGCGTGCGGAACCTTTTGTCGTTCATTGGGCGGCAGGCGATGTCACCCAGTACAAGGCGAAGATCGATGCGTTTGAGAAACAGTGGCGCGCCCTTTCCGCAGCGCAG
This sequence comes from Terriglobus albidus, assembly GCF_025685425.1. Lineage (GTDB taxonomy): Bacteria > Acidobacteriota > Terriglobia > Terriglobales > Acidobacteriaceae > Terriglobus > Terriglobus albidus. The sequence continues at coordinate 122,530 of NZ_JAGTAS010000053.1, read as the reverse complement.
GAATCGGTCGCCGATCAGGTGGACTACCGGCTTCTTGGCTCCGCTATCGCGCGAGTGCACTGGGAGTTGACGGTCTTTCCGATGTGGAAGGAGAACCCGTTCTTCTACGTCGATCAGAGTCTCGGTTCGGTCTACGCCGCTCTTCTGCCGAAGCCGCCGATCACTCCTGCGCGTGAAGAGATCATTCTCTCCCGCCTGGAACGCATGCCCTACACGCTGGAAGAAGGGAAGAAGAACCTTACGGACATCCGCGCCCCTTATGTTCGAGCGACGCTCTCTGAACTGAAAGAGATCGAAGAGCAGATGCAGCAGGTTCACGATGGGCTGCTGCCTGTCCTCTCTGATGCGAACAAGCCGAGGTTCGAGAAGGCCGAGTTTGCCGCGGTAAAGGCACTCGTGGACTATCGCGAATGGGTTACCAGACGAGGGAAGTCCGCGTTACCGGAGAAGACCGCGGTAGGTCGGGAAGGCTATATCTGGTTCCTCCGCAATGTCGCGCTGATGAAGTACACCCCGGAGGACCTGTTGCGGATGGGCCGCCAGGAGTGGGAGAGGTCCGTAGCCTTTGAGACTCTGGCCAAAGCTGCGAGCACCGGTGTCCCAGAGGTTCCGTTCTACGGCGCCCTGGAAAAGCAGATGGATGCGGAGAAGGCGAATGAACTGGCGATCCGGAAGTACATGGTTACGCATGGTGTCCTCTCCGATCCTGCCGAGGTGAAGCACTATTACTACCTTCCCGTTCCTCCCTACATCGCTGCACTCAGCTTTATGGGCGTGACCGACGATCTGACCGGACCGTCGCGCCTTGATGAAGACGGCACCAGCTACAAGGGAACGCCGCGGCCGACGACCAACTTCTGGGGTGCTATCACTGGGCGGGATACCCGGCCGCTAACGCTGCATGAAGGTGCTCCGGGGCACTACTTCCAGATGGCCTGGAGCTGGCATCATCCAGATCCGCTCCGCCGACACTACTACGATTCGGAATCAAATGAGGGCATTGGATTCTATGCCGAGGAGATGGCGCTGGAAGCTGGCCTCTTCGACGACTCGCCGCATATGAAAAAGGCCATCTACGGCATGATGCGCTTGCGGGCGTTGCGAGTCGAGGTTGATGTCAAACTCGCTCTTGGTGAGTTCACGCTGGAAGAGGCGGCTGACTATCTAACGAAGGTCGTCCCCATGGATCGCGGCACAGCGACCAGCGAGGCCATCATGTTTGCCTCCACACCAGGACAGGCGATCACCTATCAGATCGGCAAGCTCGATATACAGCGGCTAATGACCGATGCCCGCCAGAAGCAGGGTGAGAGCTTCAATCTCCAGCGGTTCCACGACTTCGTCTGGCTGAACGGCAATCTACCGTTTTCGCTGGTTCGGTGGGAGATGCTCAACGACTCCAGTGATGTCCCTCCTGTTGCGCCGTCCTTTCTGGAGACGAAACGAAACTCGCAGGCGATGTAGGCAGTCCAACGAGTATGGCTACCGACCGCCAGTTGGCGTACGCTCTGCTTCGCATCGCCTTCGGTATCAATTTCGCCGGTCACGGATTTACGCGGATCCACTCCGGCGTTGCTGCCTTCGCTGCTCATACGGCACAGCATCTTGCGAATGCTCCATTACCGCATGGCCTGGTACTCGCTCTCGGTTACGTCATCCCATTCGCGGAGGCTGCCCTTGGATTGGCTTTGATCTTCGGCGTCCTTACCCGCCTTGCCCTGATCTGCGGATCGATCTTCATGATGATGCTCACCGCTGGAACCACCGCCAATCAGCAGTGGGATGTGGCCAGCCAGCAGGTGCTCTATCTCCTCGTCTTTTTCATGTTGCTGCACTTCCGCAGCGATAACTGGCTTGCGCTCGACCAGCTTCGATACAATCGAACCTGATGGCAGATTTTGAGGCAGCAAAGCCCGCCGTGGCCGAGACATCTGAAGCCTGGCGAAGGACTGAGATGGCGCGGCATCCCCAGCGCCCATACCCGATGGACTTTATCCAGGCACTCTTTACCGACTTCAGCGAGATCCACGGAGACCGTGCCTTCGGCGATGACCCCGCCATGGCAGCCGGGATGGCCCGTTTTCATGGGGAAGAGGTCATGGTTATCTGCAACCTGAAGGGCCGCACGCTGAAGGAGCGCATGCTGCGCAAATTCGGCAGTCCCGACCCCGAGGGATACCGCAAGGCGTTGCGAGCCATGAAGCTGGCGGAGAAGTTTAGCCGGCCGGTCTTTACCTTCATCGATCTGGCAGGCGCCAATCCCGGTCTGGGCGCGGAAGAACGTGGCCAGGCGGAGGCCATTGCCCGCAACCTGATCGAAATGGCTCGCCTGCGCGTGCCGATCATCGCCACCATCACCGGTGAGGGGGGCTCCGGCGGAGCACTCGCACTCGCTGTCGCCGATCGGGTTCTGATGCTTGAGAACGCGATGTACTCGGTGATCTCTCCCGAGGGCGCGGCGTCCATCATGTGGAAGGATGCCGCTAAAAAGCAGAAGGCCGCTGAGGCGTTGAAGTACACCGCGGACGATGTGCAGCGGCTGGGCTGCGTCGATGAGATCGTTGCCGAGCCGGAGGGTGGCTCACAGAATGATCCGGCCTATTCGGTCTCTATTCTGAATGACCGCCTGGAAGCCAATCTGGCTCAGCTCCGTGCGCTCAGCGTTGATGACTTGCTGGCCCAGCGCTACGGTAAGTTCCGCAACATGGCCCAGTTCTTTGAGGTAGCCTCCTAAGCTGCATTTCCCACGATGACTTTGCAGACCCAGGACCGTATGCGTGCTTCCGGCGGGCTCTTTGGAGGCCAGACGCGGGGCAGTGCAGCCGTGCGTTTCGTCTTTGGCACCATCTGGGTCTTTGCGTCTCAGATCATTGCCGTGATGGCGACGTCGAATATCGACACTTCGGCACACGAGCTGTTTTTCCGGACATTCTGGCTGGCTCTGCTGCTGCTCGGCTTCTGGGGAATGGGACGTGCGCTTGATGGGCAGGAAAGTCCGATTCGGGCCATGGGGCTTATCCGGCGAGAAGGATATGGCAAAGAGATGGCCATGGGCGTGGCTACAGGATGGGGACTGATCATGGTTCTGGTTTTGCCGATTATGCTCTCCGGCAGACTTGACCTTAGCTTCTGGTGGAGTGCCCGCTCCATCCTTCTTACAGCGAACAACCTGATCGTGCTCGCGGTCGCGGCGCTGGTCGAAGAGGTTGCCTTCCGTGGCTATGCTTTTCAGCGACTTCGCGACGCCGTTGGCCCGACGGTTGCCACCTTATTGCTCGCCGCCGTCTTTGGTCTGGTTCATTTGAACAACCCCCACGGAGGCTGGCCGGCGGTCTTTGTCACCATGCTTGCGGGCATCATGCTGTCGGTGGCATATCTGCAGACACGCAGTCTGTGGATGGCCTGGGGACTGCACTTCGGCTGGAATGCCAGCATGGGAGTGCTCTTCGGTCTGCCGGTAAGTGGGTTGGATTTCTCCACCGTAGTGCAGGCTCGTCCCAGTCTTCCAGTCTGGCTGACGGGAGGCCTTTACGGCCCTGAAGCATCAGTGCTGGCCCCATTTGTTCTCCTGGCAGGCATTGCCGTCGTTGTCCGGGTAACTCGCGATCTCCATTGGAAATACGGATTTGATCCGATCGTACCTGGCGGGTACCCAATGGATGCTCCGCCCCCGCCGCAGCATGCCGCCATGGAGGCGGAAGCTGCTCAAAAACAAGCGGCTCTGGTCCAGATCATGCCGGCTTCCACACCCCTGCCGATAGCGCCACGACCGGCCGAACAGAAGGATTTCCCATCCGGGGAAAAATGACAAAACGCTGACTTGCCAAGCCCCGCAGGGAAGGCGCAAGATGCTGGTAACTTGAGGTGACACCTCCATGGCATCGCGGGCTCAGTATTGGGTGGTAGCAGCTTCGCTGGCCGCCCTCTGGCTGCCGGCGGCACGGGGACAAGTCTTTGTCGTTGGCAAAAACACCGCCACTGACGGCCTGGTCACCCAATTTCATCCCACAAGAGTCCAGCTGCCATCTCAGCCTCTGACAGAACGAGGCCGGCGAGATTTGCTACGTATGCTTGAAGCGGAGCAGGGCTTCGCCCACACGGCTTTGCCGATGGGTGGTCAGGGATTGACCCTGCAGGCCAATGGGACACTCTCTCCGGACCCTGATGCTATCCGGGATGCCCTTTATAAGAAGGGCGTCTCTGCGCAAGCCGGCGACCGGGTCGTCGTGACGAATCTGCATTTCGAGAAGGATCGCCTCATCATTGATCTGGACGGCGGCCCATTCAAGAAGCACCGCTGGCTTTCGCATGTGCAATTCAACGACAACAATGTGGTCGCCCCGGAAGACCAGCCGACAGGCTCGCGGATCACGCTCGCCTTCGAAAAATTCATCCCTGACCTTACCCCTGCCGAGGTCAAGAGCCTGTTAGAGCCCGTCATTGACTTTGGTGTGAAGACAAGCGAAGAGGCTTACGCCAATACCTTGCCGGAGCCGCTTAAGCTTGCGGTCGCTGATCATCGCATCCTGGTCGGCATGAATCATCGCATGGTGCTGGCGGCGCTGGGGCAGCCGGTCATGAAGGTGCGGGAAAAGATCGACGACGCGAGCGGTAATAAGTACGAGGAGTGGATTTACGGCCGTACCCCGCAGACGATCCGCTTTGTCCGTTTTGTGGGTGATCGTGTCGTGATGATCAAGATCGCAGAGTTGGGCAAGCCGATCGAGGTGCACGACAAGGACGAGATGGCAGGTTATATCAATCCAGATGCCGTCCGTACAGTGGCCTTGGGCGACGCTAAGCCCGATGAAGAGGGAAGCGGCAAACAGGCGCCTCCTCCTTCGCTGCGGCGTGAAGGAGAACAGCAGACAGCCCCTGGCTCTCCATCACTGGTCCAGTTACCTCCGGACAAGAAGGATCAGCAGGACAAGCCTGAGCAACAGCTCCAGTCCAACTTGAGGTAAGATAGAAACGATCGCTCGCCCGAGCGGGTTCCTTTTCCAACGCACAATGCGGGATTGGGGCAGGATAAAAGCAGATAGCGATTTCGCGTGTCTGCGATGGGGCGAACGATGAGAGATTTTCTTCGCGGCCTGGCCCGAAGACGAAGGAGCTACCATGGCAAAGATTGCCAAGACTGCAGATCGTAAGAAGGTGATGGACACCTCCAAGAGCACGGATTGCCCGAAGTGCTCCAAGCCCACGCGCATCGTGAAGCGCGTAAAGGATCGTGAGCGCAACGTTCCCGGCGGCGTCTATATCTCCTGTTCTGCGTGTGACTTCTACGAGAAGCTCTAAGCACCACTTGAGGTTAAAGCACAAACCCGGCTTTTGCCGGGTTCTGTTGTTTAACCCTGTAGCGTCGGTAAGGCGGAGCCGATCTCGTCCAGGATGGAACGGGTCGCCGCAGCCGGATCAGTTGCCTGAGTAATGGGGCGGCCGACAACCAGCTTGCTCGCGCCGGAACGGATGGCTGATGCGGGTGTCACAACCCGCCTCTGATCCCCAACCTCCGAGGTGGCGGGGCGGATGCCTGGAACAATCAGCAGCGGTTCATCACCGATGGTCTCGCGGAGTAACGCAATCTCTTCGCCAGAGCACACCAGGCCGTCCATGCCGGCATCGATAGCCATTTTTCCCAGAACAGCGACCTGCTCGGCCGGTGTGCGGGTGATCCCAGTCGCGGCAAGTTGGCTACGGTCCATGCTGGTGAGCACGGTAACTGCCAGAAGCTTGGGAGCGCCGGGAATCTTCGCTGCGGCATTCGCGGCGGCTTCGAGCATCTGGGGTCCGCCGGAGGCATGCAGGGTCAACAGGCCGACACCTAATTCGGAGACGGAACGAACGGCTCCTGCCACAGTGTTGGGGATGTCGTGGAGCTTCAGGTCGAGGAAGATGTTGAGCTTGCGCTGCAGGAGGGAATGAACAACGGAGCGCCCTTCGGCGAGATAGAGTTCCAGCCCGACCTTAACCCAGGAGATGAGGCCGTTAAGAGCCTCGACCGCCGGGAGCGCTTCAGACTGAGTGGGATAGTCGAGAGCGAGGATGAGGCGGTCGAGGGACTGACGTTGTGGAGAGCTCATGCTCTCGATTTTAGCGGGACGCCAGCAGCAAAGGCTGCACTGAAGCGGTCTGTGCCACCAGGGCGCGCACCTGATCTGGATTGCTACCATTTACGGGGTCAATGCGAACCTTGCCCAGGCCGGCAATCCCGAGTTTGCGGGCAGCAGCATAGGAAAGGTCGACGATCCGATCTTCCAGCAGAGGACCACGGTCGTTCACGCGGACAAAGATGGACTTCTTCGTCTTGAGGTTCGTAATGCGCGCCCAGCTTCCCAGAGGAAGAGTCCGGTGGGCGCAGGTCAGGCCGTTCATGTCGAAGCTTTCGCCATTGGCAGTTGTCTTTCCCTGGAACTCGGAACCATACCAGGATGCTTTGCCAATCTGATACCAGGGCTTCTTGGATGTCACCTTACGGGTCTTGCCGTCGTTCGGTGCTTTATTGAGATCGCGAGGGAGATCTGTAGGAGTGTCAGCCGGAGCGGCCGATGTAGCTGTTGCTGAAACACCCAAACCGAAAGCCACAAATCCTGTCAGCAAACGTGGAATACGATTCAGCAGCCTGGAAGAAAATTGTTCTTGCATACGTTCTTGCTCCCTTGTTATTTTCTAGTTTCCGGAAACGCTAAGTCAAACAAACCCAGAGACTTACACCTATTTTTGGACTTGCCATCCTAGCCTCACCGTGATAAAGAAAAACGGAGGCCAGAGGGGCTTCTGCGGTTTTTCTGGGGCCCAGTGCTACATTGCATACTGAAAGAGGGATGCCTCCCGTACCAACTTCAGTTGGTTGGGGAGGACCTTTCCACAGATTTTTTTCGCCTTTTACCGTGGAGAATCACTCCTGAAATCCTCCAGAAACCTGCTTACGATTGCTGGGTTCGACCCTTCGTCCGGTGCCGGCATCACGGCCGACCTTGCCGTCTTTGCCGCCCATGGCTTCTTTGGAACCAGCGCTATCACCGCGCTGACGGTCCAGTCCACGACTGGAGTCACGTCGGTTCACCCTGTAGAGCAGGCGGTCCTGACCGACACGCTGTACGTTCTTGATGAGGACCTGCCGCCCTCCGGCGTCAAGATCGGTATGTTGGGCTCAGAAGCGGTCGTGGAGGTCGTCGCAGAGTATCTTCAGCGGCTTGCCTGTCCGGTAGTCCTGGATACGGTGCTTCGCTCCAGCTCAGGTAATGCATTGCTGAGCCCCGAGGCCATGGGCGTGTTCCGCAGCCTTCTGCAGCAAGTCGACTGGGTTACACCAAACGTCGACGAACTGTCGCTTCTGACGGGTATGCCGGCTACTACGCAGGCGGAGATCGAGGGTGCCGCCCTTGCATTGGGGCAACAGTACGGAGTCGGTGTGATTGCGACCGGTGGCCATCTGGACACCCCGGACGACTATGTCCTGCCTCCCGCTTACACGGCAGGGGATTGGCTTGCCGGTGAGCATATCGCCACCCGTGCAACTCACGGCACCGGCTGCGCCTTTTCGAGCGCCTTCCTGTGTGGCCTGGTGGAGAGAAAGCTGCCATTGGTGGCAGCCAGAGAGGCGAAGGAGTACGTCCGGCAGGGGATGCTGCGGGCCGCGGCGATCGGACACGGGAAGGGGCCATTGAACCTGTTATGGCCGCTTACGGAGAAGCCATAGAGCATTTTGCCTGTTACCGGGTCTCCCGAAAGCGCCGTGCAGTGGCGTTTTCATGGCGGAAAACGCCCATAGGTACGGAAGCTCTGGCCTACACGCAGAGGGAAAATGCTTAGCAGAAATTTAGGGTAGAACTAGAGATATGCCGTTGCTGATTACGCTCAATGGAAAGAGCAAAGAGTTTCCGGATCTGAACGAAGGCGCGTCCGTTAAGGACCTGGTCAGCGCCTCAGGCCTTAAGGGCGACCGCGTCGCCGTGGAGCTCAATGAGGAGATCGTCTCCCGCCGCACCTGGGACGAGACCTTTCTAAAGAGCAATGACCGGGTAGAAATCGTCCACTTCGTAGGTGGCGGTATCTCGTAAAGACTAGGCAATCTCCAGCTTCTGCCGGAGCTCAGCAATGCTCTCGTTGCGCTGTTGGAAGTGACGCACCACGGTTCCATAGGAGACATCCCGGGAGACTCGCTGTTTGTCCGGGCAGACGATCACCGCCCCATCCGCTGTGAAGCGGCGATAGGCAGCCTGCGTTTCCATGTTAGTGATGCCAGCTTCCGCGATCTGATGGTTGAGCGCGAGCTGGTCATCCAGCTCCAGAATCACCTGGTCAGTGAAGCGCTTCATGAACGCCAGGGTCGCTGCTGTGGGGTGCAAGATCATGAAGCCGCAGCAGAGAATGAACCCCTGCTTGCGGGCGACATCCATGGGAATGGAAAAGTCTTCCTGGGCAACGATGTCGGCCTGCGGCAGGGTAGCAAGCATCGCATCGAGATCGGTTACCGGAACCGCGTCGATATCCATCGAGTAGACCGTATGTCCGCGTTCGAGCAGCGTCTTCAGGATCAAGGAGCGCAAAACCCAGAGCAGATGGCGGCTGTGGGGATTGATCTTGCCGTTGGCGTCGAAGAGGAAGTAGGGCGAGATGTCCAGAACGCGGCAGCACTCCAACTGAGAAGCCACCTCGACCGCTTTCGTATCGAGAGCAATCACCAGGAAACGCCGGTCGACATACTTCAGCGCCTGTTCTTTCCAAAGTTCGAACATCTCAAGGTAGTGGCCGCTGAGCGTAATGACCGTAACCCGGCTGCCGGATCCGAGATCGAGAGCCTCGATCTGCTGATTGAAAGTAGCGGAAACAGTCCCATCCAAAATTTGAGTGATATACCGGTACATCGTCGCCGCGACCGTGCCGGCTGCCCCTTTGTCGCGCTGAGCGACTTTTAGCAACAGGTCTCTTCCCAGAGAAGGGTTGCCAAGACGCATGGCCATTTCGGCGATCTCGAGATCGATCGCCGCATCTTTACCGAAGTCGCGCTTCAGCAGCCGAACGAAGAGCGCCTGGGATACGCCGCTCCTCCTGGAGAGCAGGAGAGCATAGGACAACCTGCCGCGGTCAAAGACAGCAAGCGACGGCAGGGGACCGGTGTAGACCAGGCTGGCGACCGTCATGGTCCACCACCCCATCCGGGCAGAGAGGCGGCTGCAAACGAGGAAGAGTCGCTTCATGTCTTCTCTCAAGCCGAGCGAGTCTTGAGAAGCCGGTTTCTGAACCGTTGCTGCAGAAGGTCTTTCAATTCGCCGATCCCGAAGTAGGCGTACGCGGCAGCCGCAAACAATAGAACCGTGACGCAGGAGAAGCCTACAACGGCCCAGAGCGACCAATTAACCTCGAGCTTGGAGGGATAAAAGGACAGGGCGAACGCGATGCTCATGAAGATAGCCAGCCGGGTAATCGGCTGCAGACTGACCTTGTATTCGGCCGGGAAGATGTCTTCGTTGAAGCGGACGACCGCATAGGTCTGGATGATCTCCCAGACCAGCCAGCAGAGAATGAAGCCGGTAAGGCTGTAAAGCTTCATGATGGGGAGGGAAACTCCCAGCATGACCAGATAGCCAACCACGGCGAAGACGGCGAAGCGCTCGTGTTTGTTCGAGGAGGACTGGAACTGGGTCTTGTGTTCCTTGATTCCGAGTACCGCCGAGACAATGGCCATCAGGAAACAGAGTTTCGGATCATACAGATTCCGTTTGTGCAGCCAGACCGTAAAGAGGAATGGGCACATCAGGAAGCTTCCGATCGTGACAATCGGCGTCAGGAAGAGGACGACGCGTTCCGAGAGGTCGTATAGCTTATGCAGGGCGTTCCAGTCGCGCTTGCCAAACAGCATGGTGATGTCCTGAGAGATAGTGGAGCTGGCAATCGAAAGAATCTGCCGAGCCATCTGGAAGACCACGCGTACCAGGGCGAAGGTTGCCACGGCCGCGGGGCCAAGCATGCGCTGGATGATGATGATGGGCCCCTGCCAGGTAAGAAATCCCGCCAGCGCAATCAGCAGGAAGTGACCGCTGGGTTTGATGATGGCGCGGACATGCTCCATGCTGCCGTACCGTAGTGACGGCAGCAGGATCGGTGCATTCCGCCGCATGTCGATCATCACCAGGATCAGGAAGGTGAAGAAGGTTCCTAACTGCGCTCCGGCGACCACTGGGAACGAACCGTGCATCTTCACGGCCAATGCGATGGCGAAGATGGCAACGAGCCGCTGCGCACTGGCCCAGTAGTTTCCACGGTGCAGTTGGCCCACGACCATGTAGCTGTTGGTCATCAGACTGAACAGCATGTTCAGGGCAATCTGAAGGATCAGCAGATACAGCGCCAGGGCGTTCTGGAACGGGGACTGGATCTTCAGGTTCAGGTACGACGAGATCGGCAGAACAAAGACGATCAGGCCTGCGACGGCAAAGAGCGTAAAGAATCCCACCAGCAACCGCAGAGCTGCACCCTGGACGTTCTTGGCGCCCTCGATGTCGCCGCTGTTATACAGGATCGACATCTGGTTGTTGGAGTAGTTCTGGACCCCGTAGTTGAGAGTGCCCAGGTAGCTGACGGCGGCGCTGAGCGCAATCCATTCGCCGTAGACCATGATGCCGTTGGAATAGGACCGGAGAAACAGCGGCGGCACGATGAGCTGCGAGATGATCGTGACACCTTGACCTAGAAAGTTCGTGAAGAGCGTCTTAAAGATTCGGCGCAGATTCATAGAAAGCGAGTGCTGTAGGTCCTTTAGGCTGATGCTGGAACAGGAAGGTCGAAGAGGAACCGCATTTTTCGCATCCTAGCACAGCGACATTGCAGGTCTTTGTAAATACAGAAAGGAAAGATGATCCCGGCAGAAGGCAGAATGGATACGGGCTCGAATCATTGGCCAATTCGACTCTACAGAATATGTGTTATCAGACGTAAATCATATCGTCGGAATGGCTATGTCTCCGACAGTGCTGCCGCCTCGTGCGCATGCATGACCGGCATTCTGAGAGTCACTTTGGTCCCCCTGCCTGGACGGCTGTTGGTCTCCATGGAGGCGGAGTCGCCATAAAGCACCTCCAGCCGTTCCCGGACGTTTCGCATTCCGATACCCGTCCCCGGGCGTACGAGGCCGCTGACTGGTGATGGTGCGTTATTCTCCGGAGCCATTCCAATGCCGTCATCTTCCACTTCGATCAGGAGCTGCTCACCATCCAGCTTGCTGCGAAGCGTGACCGTACCTCCGGTAATCCGAGGCTCCAAGCCATGCTTGATACTGTTCTCGATCAGTGGCTGCAGGATCATGCTGGGCACGACCAGGTGCTCCGTCTCTGGACTGATCTCCTTGGCAACGTGCAGCTTATCGCCAAACCGGACGACCTCGATTCGAAGATAGTCGTCCGTAAACGCCAGCTCTTCTGAAAATGGGACGAAGGCTTCTCGATCCTTGAGCAGTACCCGCAGGATGTTTGCCAGTTTCACCACCATCTCCCGCGCCAGCTCCGGCTTGAACCGGACCAGCGAGGCGATGGAGTTCAAGGTGTTGAAAAGAAAGTGCGGATTGATCTGCCGCTGCAACGCGTCCAGACGGGCTTCCAGCAATAGACGAGTCTGCTCCTCTAGTTTTCGTTCGATGCGGACCGCATTCCAGATCTTCAACGGAATGCCGACCACGACAGGAGAACAGGCGCAAATGGCTAACTCTACAAGCCATTTATTCGAGTGAAGCGAGAAGAATCGCCGGGGAAATACTGTTGCTAAACCGCTTGCGCCAAGTTCGAGAACCGCAATCAGAAGCAGCAATAGCAATTGCCGGTCCAGATGAGGCCTGCTGAGGTTTCGGCGGACCCAGCGGTAGAGGCTGAGGTCAATAAGAGGTGTGAACGACCAGACATCCTCCAGGCTGGTAAAGGAACGAAATCCTCCGGCAAGGCTGCCCACCAGCATGTTCACCGGCAGTGCCAGGTACTCATGATGGAGCAAGGCCGGAAGGGCCAGGAAGAGACCGCCGAGCATCGCAGGTCCCGCACCCAGGACGAGGCCCAGCAGGATCACGGCTTCGAAGCTGATATCTGCGGCCAGAAAGTTGGGGACGATGCTCCGCAGCCAGACACCCAACATCAATGGCGTACAGATGAGTGCCAGCAGAATCAGGGTCTGCCGCCGGGTCCGATGGTGCGACAGCAACAGGTCTTTGAAGAGGCTCGACCGCGAGAGCGAACTGGAGACAGCCGCCGCAACACCAAGCTTTACCAGGAGGGTGATGAGGATCAGCTTGGGGTCAGTGGGATGCATGCGTCTTCCCTACTTTAGAACGCTCTCGTGGTCTTTTACGAGATGGTGACAACTCCTCCGAAGCCAAAGCCGCACCATATTCATCTAAATAGCGGAACTATAATCGACACAATGCCCTTTGACCGAGTTAGTAAAGTAGCCGAAGCCGAACTGCCCACCCGTTGGGGTCAGTTCCGGATTCATGGTTTTGAGGGCGTCGTCGCCAATCCAGAGCCGTGCAATGAAGCTATGCCCTCGCCTGCGAAGCGGATTGAAGGTGTGGTCGCGCTGGTCCATGGCGATGTCTTCTCTGCCCCTCCTCTGGTACGCGTGCATTCCCAGTGTCTGACCGGCGATGTTTTTCATTCCCTCCGCTGCGATTGCCGCCTCCAGCTGGAGCTGGCGATGAGCATGATCATCGAGGCCGGAGCCGGCATTCTGATCTATGAGCAGCAGGAAGGCCGCGGCATCGGCCTGATGGCTAAACTGCGAGCCTATGCGCTGCAAGACCAAGGACTCGATACGGTCGAGGCGAATGAAGAACTCGGTTTTAAGGCAGATTGCCGCGACTTTGAGCTACCGGCCGAAGCGTTGAAGCTGCTCGGCGTCACCGCCGTAAAGCTGATCACCAACAATCCTGAGAAGGTGGCGGCGCTGGAGGCCGGCGGAATCAAAGTGCTTGAGCGAATCTCTGCCGAGGTGGAGCCTGAGGCGACCTTCGAAAAATATCTCCAGGTAAAGCGCGAGAAGATGGGCCACCTGCTCGAAAGCATCTAGTGTGTGTCTCGGAACTTCTTGTCATAAATGTTGTCCTCCTGAGCTTAGCGAAAGACCTGCTTCACTACCGCCGGGTGGCCCCCTCGCAACGCTAGGGTGGGCTGGAAGGCCAAGCCAAGCCCATAGTGCGGAAGCCCTACTCTAGACCTAGGGCGAAATGCTCTATCGCCTGCACGACAGTGGAATCACTCATCCGTGGTCAATGGCGTATTTGGGATGCTAGACTCTCCGGGTTCCGATAAACGTACAGCGTTTTGGACTCCGGCGCAGGAGTCTGTTTTGTGCGCGGAACCACGGGAGAACTAGATTTTGAATCGACATGCCCTCCACGCTGCAGGGCTGTGCCTTATCTTGCTGTGCGCGCCAAGGGCTCTGTTCACGCAGGAGTCATCCAGCCATAGCATTACGGACACGTTGACCGCTCGAACTGAACCGGGGCTCAACGTGGAGACCGCGGGCCCTGCTGCTGCCGTCCATAAGCCTGCCGAAGGCTTTCTTGGCCGGTTGACCCATTTCTACCTCAACGATTGGCATGCGGCGCCCAGCACAGAGCCGGCGCCGCGCCGTGCGCTTGACGCTCCCATGGACTCACCTCCCTTTCCCAGCTCGGACTGGGGGTACGGCGGTGCTCCCACGATCGGCACGCCGGACAGCAATGTCTATCCCACGATGGCGGCGCTCCGGCGCGAGGGCGCGAAGACGCACCTGTACGGATGGGTGGAGGCATCTGCCAACGTGAGCACTTCGTCCCAGACCAACTACCCGTTGGCCTACAGCGCGCTCCCCAATCGCGTGATCCTGAACCAGGCGGTTGTTGTGCTCGAGCGTCAGCCCGACACGATGCAGACGCAGCATTTCGACTGGGGCTTCCATTTCTCGGGACTGTTCGGGGCTGACTACCGCTACATGTCGGCCAAGGGGTACTTGAGCGGCCAGCTGCTGGATCATAATCGCCAGTATGGTTTCGACCCGGTATGGGAGTCGCTCGACCTCTACTTCCCAGTCAAAGAGGGACTGGTCATCCGCGCCGGTCGCTTCCTCGCTCTGCCGGGCATCGAGACGCAGATGGCGCCGGGCAATCTGACTCACACCCACTCACTCATCTTTGCCATGGCTCCTTCCACCGAGACCGGTGCTGTCGCGACGCTGAAGCTCACGAAGCAATGGATGATACAGGCGGGCATCTCGGCAGGACACGATGTCGCTCCCTGGACGGTGGACCGCACCCCTTCAGCACTGGCCTGCCTTAACTACTCGACCCGCTCGAACCACAACAACATTGAGGTCTGTGCCAGCGGTATCAACGGCGGGCACTATGCCTATAACAACGTGCAGCACTTCGACGCGGTCTGGAATCACCGATTCAACAGCAAGTGGAACACTTCCACTGAGGGATGGGTCATGTACGAGCGCGATGTGCCGAACGTCGCCACTGGTGCTCATCCCGTCGTTCCGGTTGAGACTGGCGCCAATGGAGCCTTCTGCTCCGCCGAACAGGCAAGCTGCTTCGCCCCCGAATATGCAATGTTGAACTACCTCAATCGTGCCGTGAACTCAAAGCTCTACATCGGCATGCGCAACGGCTTTATGAACGATAAGAAGGGCCAGCGGACAGGCGTTCCCGGCCGCTACACCGTCAACACCGTGTACGTCACCAAAGACTTCGGCTCAACAGTCATGCTGCGTTCCGAACTGCGCTTCGACCACTCATGGGACCGCCAGGGCTACGACAACGGTACAGAGAGCAGCCAGCTGCTGTTCAACATGAATTTGATCTATAAGTTCTAAGTGATTCAGTCCTTCTGCCGAAGCGCAGCGATAACCTTGGCGGTCGTGATCGCCTGGCCGACATGACGTTGCGTGTGATCGGCGACGTGGACCAGCAGGCCACCCAGCGTGACCGGAAGTCTGTCGCGTCCGACATGGCGAACTTCGCCAAAGTCTGAAGTTATCGCGAGAATTCGGTCACGAGTGGCGGCGAGCGCGCCACCCAACTCCGCAAGAATCTCTTCGGAAGTTCCCTGCGGATCGGCTTCAGAGCGAAGCAGGATCAGTTGTACTTCGGTCAGCGAACCGCCTTCGGCGTAGGTCAACAAACGATCGAGAGAGCGTGCGAGGTGACGAAGCTGAAACGCGACCGAAGGCAGGTTATGCGGCCGCGCGTGCAGCTCCTCCTGAGAGAGATCCTTCGACCATCGATAGAGATCTTCTTCCGCAAGGTCGAGGGCGTGCAGCACCGCTCGGCGAATAGGTTCGACTTCGGTGCGGCTCATCCGGAGCCAGGGTTCTACCATCACAGTCCCTTTCTTTGGCGGAACTCTCGTACGACCTCGGCAACATCCCGGTGATTGCCGTCAATCTCGTGATTCAACGTTTGCATCTCTTCGGCAGAGATCTTTCCAGCGAGCTGCTGCAGCGCTACCGCGAGCCTCGGATGACGCCGCAGTGCATCCTCCCGGACGAGCGGCACGGCCTCATAGGGAGGAAAGTAACGCTTGTCATCCCGCAATACAACCAGGCCCAGCGCACGGATGGCTCCATCGGTCGAGTTGCCGGAGACGATATCCACCTGATGCCCGGCGAGGGCGCGATACAGCAGACCGAGATCCATAACCCGCGGAGCTCCATTGAAACGGAGCTGATAGGTCTGCTCCAGTCCTGGCAGCCCATCCGGGCGCGATTCGAACTCGTAGCCGGTGCCAAGCTTCCACTGTGGAGCAAACTGGGCGGCTTGGGAGAGGGTCTGTACGCCCAGACGGGTGGCATCATCCTTCCGCAGCACCATGGCAAATGTATCTTCGAAGCCTAATGGTTGTGCGACGGTGACGTGATACTGCCTGGCGTAGATGGTACGAATGGTGGCCAGTACTCGCGCCGGATCGCGATCAAGCGGTTGTTTGAGCACAGCGGTCAAAGCAGTTCCGGTGTACTCCGGATAGAGATCGATGCGTCCCTGCACTAGCGCCTGATGCGCGATATAGCTGCCCGCAAGATAGAAACGGCGATCGACACGCTCGTGGGTTGTGCTTTCGATTTGCTGCGCCAGCAGCTCGCCAAGGATGACCTGCTCCGTAAAGTTCTTGCAACCAACCACGATGCGAGATACTCGTGGAGGAGCGCAGGCCACAAGACCAAGCAGAGCCAGAACTAGCAGCAGAAGGAATCTGCGGCTCATGCGCGCTTCACCGTCAGCTTCTTTTCTGCAAATCCAAGGGCCGCATCCGCCAATAACGCCAACAGGGCTGCCGGAATCGCCCCACCGAGTACCAGGCCGTTATCGACCGAGGCGACACCGCGGAAGATCAGCTCACCAAGACCGCCCGCGCCAATGGCTGCTGCAATCGTCGCGACACCGACGCAGGTCACAGTGGCGGTCCGCAGGCCTGCCAGAATGACAGATGCCGACAGCGGCAGCTCTACCTTGAGGAGCCTCTGGCGCGCCGTCATACCCAGTGCCGTAGCAATATCGGTCAGCGTCGGATCGATACTGCGGATTCCGGCATATGTATTGCGAAGGATTGGCAGCAATGCGTAACCAGTGAGCGCCAGGATGGCCAAACGAGCTGCATTTTCTCCGAGCCACGGCACCGGCAGAAGCAGTCCGAACAGTGCGAGAGACGGCACAGTCTGCAGCACATTGGCAAAGCCGATGATGGGTTTAGCCAGCCTCGGCCGGCGGGAGAGCACGATGCCCAGCGGCAACCCGATCACCGTCGCCAGCAGCATCGCAAATAGCGTAAGCCACAGGTGCTCGAAGGTCAGACGGGCCATCTCATACCCATGGGCTCGCAGGAAACCGGTCATGACGCCGTCTCCTCGTGGTTGCGATGATTGTGCCGGACGGCGCGGATGTACTGCCGTACATGGGGATCACTGGAAGGCATGACCTTGTTTGAAGGAAGGTCTGCGACGACGCGGCCGCCTTCCAGAAAAATCACTCGTTGCGCAAGATAAAGAGCCTCTTCCAGATCGTGCGTCACCAGCAGGACTGTCTTGTGGAGACGCTCAATGAGTGACGCCATCATCTCCTGCATCTCCACCCGGGTTACCGGATCCAACGCCCCGAAGGGTTCATCCATCAACAGAATTGGCGGATCGGCAGCAAGAGCCCGGGCGAGGCCCACCCGCTGCCGCTGGCCCCCGGAGAGCTGCCAGGGATAGCGGCGGGCGAAGCTCGTCCCTTCAAGGCCGACCATGGGCAGCAATTCGGCGACGCGCGTAGCGATCTGCGTCTTCGATGCCCCCGCCATCTCCAGCGGGAGCCCGACATTGCGCTCGATCGTCATATGCGGGAAGAGGCCTGTTTCCTGAATGACGTAGCCGATGCCGCGGCGGAGCGACGTACAGTCCTGAGAGGCGACAGGCTCCCCCATCACACGCGCCTCTCCGGCGGTGGGCGCCGCCATAGCGTTCACCATGCGTAAAAGGGTTGTTTTGCCGCTACCGGAGCGGCCAAGCAAGGCGGTCGTGCTTCCCTGCTCAATGGCGAGATGAATTCCGCTCAAAATGGAGCGGCCGCCGGAGAGTACGAGCGATAAGGCGTCGAACTCAACGGCGGCTATGGCCATAAAAGGGCCTCCCCTGAATGCCGGACTTCAGGCCTCTGCGGCAGGCGCAGAATCGTCGTTAGTGCCGCTCTTTACACGGACAACGGTGACCTTCGAGAACCCTTCTTTGAAGCTTGGCGGTCTCAGTCGCTCGGCCATCTTTTTCATGACATCGTCAGAGACACTGCGCTCACGCTTATGATTGCGCTCCATGCAGATCTCGAGCGGTACGTCGAAGTACACGGCATGCACCTCGTAGCCGAAGCTCTTGGCCATCTTGATCCACTGGCGACGCTCATGCGCCGAGAGATTGGTGGCATCAACATAGTTCCATGGCATCTTGGCGATAAGCCGGGCCCGCAGCAGCGACCGCAGGGTGGAAAAGACCAGCCCCTGATAACGCTGCTCGGTGATGTCATCAAACAGAATGCTGCGCAGCATATCGCTCGAAAGCGGGGTTACGCCACGGCGCTTGTACCAGGTGGTCTTCCCGCTTCCGGGAAGACCGATGGTCAGCACCACAAAGCCGCGTGGCTGTCGCGGAGATGCCGTCGAGGGCTCGTCTGGCTGGGATGTCGGCGGCTCAGCAGGCTGAGTCTCGACCTCTACCTTGCCCTCGGCAACGGCTTCTGGAGTAGCCTCAAGCGCCTCTGCGACTGCGGAAACCTCACTTGCCGCGACAACGTCGGGCGGAGGTTCAGCCGCAGCTTGCTGGGCAGCTGGCTCATCGGGATAGGCGGGACGCAACGGAGCCGGCTGGTCGGTCGGCAACTCCTGACCGATCTTGCCAGTGGACTCCGAGTTATTCGGCCCGCGGCGGGAACGTCTTCTCATCTTTTCGCGCATCCATTCGCGCATATGTTTCTGCTTGTAACACAGTGACTTGCCAGCCGCAAACTACTCCCTCTCCAGAGGTATTCGGCTGGGTAATGGGAGGCCATAGTTTTGGCTAATGGTCAGTCCACCGACTATTTGCGGGGGCCTTTCCCATGCTGGTAGCATCGGTCTTTAGATGTGCGTTTGCCGCCAACCAGCGGCCTGGAAACGCGAAATGCTACCCGTTTCAACCTGTGAATTGAATAAGGAGCCAACTGCATATGGCAGTGAAGGTAGGAATCAACGGCTTCGGCCGCATCGGCCGCAATGTCTTCCGCACCGCAATCAATAACCCTGAAATTGAATTTGTCGCCGTTAACGACCTGACCAGCCCGGCGACGCTGGCACACCTGCTGAAGTACGACTCCATCCTGGGCAACCTGCCGAACGAGATCTCGGCCGGTACGGACTACATCCAGGTGGATGGTAAGAAAATCAAGGTCTACGCTGAGCGCGATCCTGCCAAGCTTCCCTGGGCCGAAGTCGGCGCTCAGATCGTCGTGGAATCGACCGGCCACTTTACCGACGCCACCAAGGCGAAGGCTCACCTCGGCGAGACCGTCAAGAAGGTCATCATCTCCGCCCCCGCCACCAACGAGGACATCACTCTCGTGCTGGGTGTGAACCAGGAGAAGTACGACCCCGCCAAGCACAACGTCGTATCAAACGCATCGTGCACCACGAACTGCCTTGCTCCCGTGGTGAAGGTGTTGCATGAGAGCTTCGGCATCGTTAACGGCATCATGACGACGGTCCACAGCTACACCAACGATCAAGTGATCCTGGACTTCCCGCACAAGGATCTGCGCCGCGCCCGCGCCGCAGCCATCAACCTGATCCCCAGCTCCACCGGCGCCGCCAAGGCTCTGAAGCTGGTGATCCCGGAGATGGCCGGCAAACTGGACGGCTTCGCGATCCGTGTTCCAACCCCGAACGTCTCAGTCGTTGATCTGACCTTTGTCGCTGAAAAGCCGGTGACCGTTGAAACCGTCAACGCCGCGATCAAGGCCGCATCGGAAGGTCCCCTGAAGGGCATCCTCGGCTACACCACGGAAGAGCTGGTCTCCTCTGACTTCAAGGGCGACAACCGCTCTTCGATCTTCGACTCGTCTCTGACTAAGGTCATTGGCAATACGGTGAAGATCATCAGCTGGTACGACAACGAGTGGGGCTACTCCTCACGCGTGAAGGACCTGATCCTCTTCCTTCAGCAGAAGGGGCTCTAAGGCACGTGGCCCCGCTTGAGGTCATCCTGAAGCGATTCGAGACACCGGACGAGATCCGGATCTTCGAAAAAGGCAGGTTTGAGGTAGTGCGGCTGGGTGGCATGTCCATCGGCCGCGCTACCTATGAACCAGGATGGAAGTGGAGCGAACACGTAGGTAAGGCCTCGGGCCAGACCAGTTGTTACGTGGAGCATGTCGGTATGGTGGTCTCCGGCCAGGCTACCGCCGCGATGGATGATGGCAATGTCATCGTCATGAAGCCGGGGGATCTCTTTTACATCGCGCCGGGACACGATAGCTGGGTAGTAGGCGACGAGCCGTATGTGTCGTTACACTTTCTTGGCGCTGATAGTTACGCACAAAAACAGGAGCCTAAGTGACACGCACGAATATTGCAGGCACATCTCCTTATGAGCCGATCATCGGTTTCTCCCGCGCGGTCAAGGTTGGCGGACACGTCCATGTCTCCGGTACTGGACCGGTAGGCGCCGATGAGGAAGACGTAGCCTCTCAGACCCGCAAAGTCCTCGAAATTATTCAGACCGCCCTGGAAAAAGCCGGTGCCCGGTTGGAGCATGTAGTGCGGACCAGAATGTTCCTGACTCATGCTGCGGATTGGGAAGAGGTGGGCCGCGTGCACGGCGAATTTTTCGGCAGCATTCGTCCCGCGGCGACGATGGTGGTCGTCAAGGAACTGCTCAACCCCGACTGGCGTATCGAAATCGAAGCCGACGCATTCATCACAGACTAGTTTTAGACAGGACACCAGACAGTATGGCCAAGCTCTCCATCCGCGATCTCGATTTGGACAACAAGCGTCTCTTCATCCGCGTGGACTTCAATGTTCCGCTGGCGGACGGAGGACACTCGATCACCGACGACACCCGCATCCGTGAGACCCTTCCCACGATCGAATATGCCATCCGCCATCATGCAAAGGTCATCCTGGCAGCGCATCTTGGCCGCCCCAAAGGCAAAGTGAATCCTGAAATGAGCCTGCGTCCGGTAGTCGATCGCCTGCGCCAGTTGCTGGATCACGCGTTGGGCGAGCAGATCAATGTTGCCTTCTCCCCCGACTGTGTCGGCGAAGTCGCGGAAGAGCTGACGCGTCAGCTTGAGAGCGGGCAGGTGCTCCTGCTCGAGAATCTGCGCTTCCATGCCGAAGAGGAGAAGAACGATCCCGCCTTCGCGAAGAAGCTGGCCAAGCTGGCCGATGTTTATGTGAATGACGCCTTCGGCGCTGCCCACCGCGCCCATGCCTCGACCGAGGGAATTACGCATTACGTACAGCAGTCTGCCGCCGGCCTCCTGATGGAGAAGGAGCTGAACTATCTCGGCAAGGCGCTTCATAACCCCGATAAGCCGTTTGCCGCCATCATCGGCGGCGCCAAGGTCTCCGACAAAATCGAAGTCATCGAGAGCCTGCTCGATAAGGTCGACACTTTGCTGATCGGCGGAGGCATGGCTTATACCTTCCTCAATGCCAAGGGTCAGAAGACCGGAAAGAGCCTGGTAGAGACCGATAAGATTGAAGTCGCCAAGGCAGCCATGGATAAGGCTGACTCTAAGGGCGTGAAGCTCCTGCTGCCGGTCGACCATGTGCTGGCTGACAAGTTCGACGCTAAGGCAAAGACACAGATCTTCGACGGCGAGGGCGACTTCCCGGCCGACTGGATGGCCTTGGATATTGGTCCGAAATCGATTGAACTGTTCAAGCACGTCATTGCGGATGCACGCACGATCGTCTGGAATGGACCGATGGGCGTCTTTGAGATGCCGGCCTTCGCCAAGGGCACGATGGCGATTGCCCGCGCCGTAGCGGCAAATCACGATGCCACCAGCATTGTGGGCGGAGGCGACTCTGTCGCAGCCGTACATGCAGCCGAGGTCACGGATCGGATCACGCACGTTTCAACTGGCGGCGGGGCCAGCCTGGAGTTCCTCGAGGGCAAGAAGCTGCCTGGTGTGGAAGCTCTGACGAATAAATAACCTGATGCGAACGCTGCTGATCGCGGTCCTGATAGTCATTTCCGCAGTACTGGGAGGCTGCCTGATCGCGCTCAGCACGCTCGTCAGGAGCGGTGCTCAGTTCTTTCACTCCAATAACGCTGTCGCGGTCGATGCAAATGTGTCTGTCATACCAGTGATGGTCGGAGCGATCTTCGGAGCGGCCGGTGGCTACCTTTTGGCGCGGGTCTTTCTTCCTCGTGGTTAGTTCGAATCGTTAGAATGGTTGGCCATGCGTAAAAAACTGATCGCTGCCAACTGGAAGATGTACAAAACTCCTTCCGAAGCGCTGAGCTTTGTCGAGGCTTTCCTTCCCCTCGTGGCTGGACATACTCGAGATGAGATCGTGCTCTTCCCTTCCATCACATCGCTCGCGACAGTCATCAGCCGCGTCCGCGGCACCAATGTCGCAGCCGGCGCGCAAACCATGCACTGGGCCAATGAGGGAGCCTATACCGGCCATACCTCGCCGGTCATGCTGACTACGCTTGGCGCGACCCACGTACTCATCGGTCATTCCGAGAACCGTCAGTACGATAACGAGACGGACGAACGCATCAACCTGAAGGTGAAGGCGGCTATCTCTCACGGACTGACACCGCTGCTCTGCATCGGCGAGCAGCTCGATGAGCGGGAGTCTGGAAAGACAGAGGATGTTCTCGCCAGCCAATTGGCCGGAGCGCTCGCCGGCTTTCCAAAAGAGCATGCGGACAAGCTGGTTGTTGCCTATGAGCCGGTATGGGCTATCGGTACCGGCCTGACCGCCACGCCCGAGATCGCCGAAGAGACGCACGTCATCGTTCGCAACCATATGGCGCAACATCTGGGCGATACAGCCAACGAGATCCGCATTCTTTACGGCGGCTCCGTCAAGCCGGAGAATTCCAGATCACTCCTGGAACAGCCCAACATCGATGGAGCCCTCGTCGGCGGCGCCAGCCTGAAGGCGGACTCCTTCGCCGCTATCGTGAAGTACTAAATTGAGGTTCCCATACACCGGTGATGACCTCCCGGTGTATGGGCGAGACGGAACTTCCCCTTCGATAACCGGGAAACTGCCCCACGAAACGCGGCATCAGAGTTTCGCGAGGGGACAGACCTATGTCAAATACATCGGATGTACTGGTGGAGCGGCTGATCGCGTGGGGCGTGGACACGATTTTTGGTCTTCCCGGCGATGGCATCAATGGGGTCTTCGAGGCACTGCGGCAGCGGAAAGACCGCATCCGATTTATCCATGTGCGGCATGAGGAGGCGGCAGCTTTCGCAGCATGCGCGTATGCCAAGTTCACCGGCCGGCTGGGCGTGTGTATCGCGACCTCCGGGCCTGGGGGAATTCATCTGCTCAATGGCCTTTACGATGCCAAGATGGATCACGCTCCCGTCCTTGCGATCACGGGACTGCAACATTCAGATCTGCTCGGGACCTTTTCCCAGCAGGATGTCGCGCTGGACAAGCTCTTTATCGATGTGTGTGAGTACAACGAGCGGGTCATGAATGGAGCTCATATCGAGAGCCTGACCGACCTCGCAATACGGACAGCGCTAGCCAAACGAGGTGTCGCGCATCTTACGCTTCCTGTCGACGTACAAACACAGCCGGTTAAGCAAGGACGATCTGAACGGAATCCTCCGCATCACACTACCGCAACGCCGGCCTTTGATACACATCTGCCCTCCCAGGTCGACCTGCACCATGCCGCCGACATCCTGAACCGTGGCAAGCGAATCGCTATCCTTGCCGGTCAGGGCGCATTGCATGCGACTGACGAGTTGGAGCGTATCGCGGCCGGACTGGGAGCTCCCATTATTAAATCGCTGCTCGGTAAGGCTGCGGTTCCGGATGATAGTCCCTACACCACCGGCGGCATCGGTCTGCTGGGAACGGAGCCATCGCAGACAGCACTCGAAGATTGCGACACCCTGCTGATGGTGGGCACATCCTTTCCCTACATCGAGTTCCTGCCAAAGCCCGGCGATGCAAAGTGCGTCCAGATCGACTGCGACCCACAGCGTATCAGTCTGCGATATCCAGCGGATGTCGGCATCGTGGGAGATGCCAGGGTATGTTTGCGCGTTCTCCTTCCGATGTTGAAGAAGCACGACGACCGCTTCCTGCGCAGCGCCCAGAAGGGTAAGCAGAAATGGGCGGAACTGCTCGAGAAGCAAGGAACTCATCTCGACAAGCCGATGAAGCCCCAGGTGGTCGGTTGGGAGCTGGGCAAACGGATTCCCGCAAACGCGATTATCACTTCGGACTCCGGAACGATTACGACCTGGTGGGCCCGTTATGTCCCGGCTCTCCGCGGACAGAAGCATAGCTGCAGCGGCAACCTCGCCAGCATGGCATGCGGTCTTCCTTACGCGATCGGGGCCGCCATTGCGTATCCGGACCGGCCGGTCTACTGCATCATCGGGGATGGCGGCCTTTCGATGCTGATGGGCGAACTGATAACCATCGCCGCCTACCAGTTGAATATCAAAGTCATCGTCATCAAGAACAACACTCTCGGTCAGATCAAATGGGAGCAGATGGTGTTTCTCGGAAACCCTGAGTACGCCTGCGATCTCTTCCCCGCTGACTTTGCCGCGATTGCGCGGGGCTGCGGCATCCCCTCATGGAGGATCGAGGATCCGGCACGTTGCGGCGCAGACCTGGACCTTGCGCTGCAACGGCAAGGCGCCGCTCTGGTGGAAGCAGTGGTCGATCCGTTTACGCCACCCATGCCGGCGAAGGTCAAGCCTGCGCAAGCAGCTAAGTTCGCAGAGTCGCTCATGCGGGGAGAACCAAACCGCGGGAAGATCGCTCTGACAGCCGTCTCCGATGCCGTCCGCGAACTGGTCTAACTATCATTCCCTTTTTGTACTGAGGAGCAGACTCGAAGAGAGTCTGCCCTTTATTGCTGAGAGATGAAATGAGATCACCTCGTCTTCGCACTTTGTCATCCTGAGCAACCGGGGTCCCCGGCCAGCGTGGCTGGCTGGGGTGGAAAACGATGGAGCTGCTTTCTTAGCTGATCACAGAATCTGGACTAGAGTGGGTTTCAGTGTTTGGGTAGAGAAGCAGATTTCTCCGCTACGCTGCGAAATGACCAAAATTACGCTGTTTGGTGTCCCGAGACCTGAATCGACCGAGACGCCTCTTTGTTTGTCATCCCGCAGGGATCTGCTTCTCTACCGATACTTCTCCGGCAAACGCCACCTTGTCATTTGCGCAGCATAGCGGAGAAATCTGCTTCAACGTACCAGGAACCTGGGACTGCCGTCGTTAGGCAACGTGGTTCTCCAGTGTTCCGATTCCATCAATCGTGATCCGAATTTTATCGCCTGATTCCAACGTGAAGTTGTCCGGTGGCACCACGCCTGTGCCGGTCATCAGGAACACGCCATCCGCGAAGCTGCACTCACGGAAGAGATAGGAGGCAAGCTCTTTCAGTTCACGTTTCATCTCTGCCATGGAGGTCTCGCCTGTGAAGACGATCTCGGCGCCACGGGCGATCGCGATTGAAATCTTTGTGGACTTCGCAATCGGTTCCGTCGCCAGCAGGACGCACGGCCCTAGAGCACAGGCGCCGTCGTAGTTTTTTGCTTGCGGCAGATAGAGGGGATTCTGGCCTTCAATATCGCGTGAGCTCATGTCGTTGCCGATGGTGTAGCCGGCAATCTCACCTTTGGGCGTAAGCAACATGACAAGCTCCGGCTCCGGTACCGACCATGTGGCATCGCGGCGAATCCGCACCGCGCTGCCCGAACCCACGACACGCTTCCCTGCAGATTTGAAAAAGAGTTCCGGACGTTCCGCATGATAGACACGATCATAGAAGTCACCACCTCCGGCATCTTTCGACTCCTCCATGCGTGCACTGCGGCTGCGATAGTAGGTCACGCCGGAGGCCCAGACCTCCTGGCTCTCCACCGGAGCCAGCACCGTCAATCCATCAAGTGAAGCGCGGCCCGTGCCCTGCGTAGCAGCCTTGGCACGCTGTTGCAGTTCGGCGGAGGTCAGCAGTTCATCCCAGCTGGTTGCCGCTACCGGATAGAACACCTGATCTGCTTCAACAAAAGCTCCGCCTGTAGTGCGATAAAGTCTCATTTCCCTCTCCTGTTATCCCTGCAGCTTTTGCAGGATTGCATCAACGTCATAGACACAGCCGCCCCAGACTCCGCCACTGGCCTGCACCAGGCCGGCCCACAGCCGTGTATCTGCGGGCAGACCTGGATGCGGTGCAAGGTCGGGCCGAGGTGACCGCGCCGCCAGCCTCATTGCTCCCTCTTCCGGGGTGAAGCGCTCGTCTCCTTCACCGACCAGGTTTACCGAGCCGTGAAGTTGTTTGCGATCGATCACGATCTCAATCGTGTCGCCGTCCCGCAACCTGCCTACGGGGCCTCCCGCGAGCGCCTCCGGCGATACATGGCCGATGCATGCACCGGTCGACACTCCGCTGAATCGTGCATCGGTGATCACTGCGACATGACGGCAGTACGGCAGATTCTTGAGCGCAGAGGTGATCTGATAGATCTCCTGCATGCCCGCTCCTTTAGGGCCGCTGCAGATCAACGCCATCACATCCCCTTCACCGATGCTTCCCTGTTTAATCGCGGCGATTGCAGCTTCCTCTGTCAGGAAGACTCTTGCGGGACCTGTATGGCGATAGACTCCATCGGCATCGATCAACGCGGGATCGATGGAGGTGCTCTTGATCACGCTTCCATCCGGTGTGAGATTACCGGAGGGGAAACAGACAGTGGAGGTGAGTCCAGCGGAACGCGCCCGGTCCGGAGACATGATCACCTCCTCGGCATCAACACCATCCAGATCGCGCAGGCGCTGCTTCAGGATGCGCCTGCGATCACTGTGTTCCCACCATTCCAGGTTCTCGCCAAGAGTCGTACCGCTGGCCGTCATCACGCGGAGATCCAGCAAGCCGGCATTCCTCAGGTGCAACATCACCTCAGGGACACCCCCCGCCAGAAAAACCTGAACCGTGGCGAAGTTTTTAGGACCGTTTGGTAAAGCATCGACCAGTCGAGGAACGCTGCGGTTGGTATGCGTCCAGTCCTCAACCGTTGGACGGCGAAGACCGGCGGAATAGGCAACGGCTGGAATATGCAGCAGCAGGTTGGTGGAACCGCCGATAGCAGCATGAACCACCATCGCATTGTGGATGGCAGCGTCAGTCAGTACATCGTGTGTTCCGATGCCGAGCGCCGTCATCCTCAGCATCGCCCGTGCGCTGCGCGTCGCGGCATCGAGCCAGATATCCTGTCCCGAAGGCGCAAGCGCCGTATGCGGCAAGCTGAGCCCCATCGCTTCGGCAACCGCCTGTGCGGTCGCGGCCGTACCGAGGAACTGGCATCCGCCTCCAGGTGAGGCACAGGCCCGGCAACCCATCTCGGCGGCGTACTCGAGCGTGATCTGGTGCTGGGAATAGCGTGCGCCGATCGTCTGTACCTTACCGGCATCTTCGCCATTCTCAGGCAGGAGTGTGACGCCACCTGGAATTAGAACACTGGGATAGGCTCCCGAAGATGCCAGCGCCATCATCATGGCAGGCAGCCCCTTGTCGCAGGTTGCCACACCAAGCACACCACGGCGGGTCGGCAGCGAGCGCATCAAGCGGCGCAATACAACAGCGGCATCGTTCCGGTACGGCAGAGAGTCCATCATGCCGTGGGTTCCCTGGGTTCGGCCGTCACAGGGGTCGGTGCATGCGCCGGCAAACGGCGTCGCGCGGAGATTTCTGAGCTCACGGGCGGCCTCTGTTACCAGCAGGCCTACCTCCCAGTGACCGGTATGAAAGCCAAGCGCAATGGGGGTTCCATCCGCCGCACGTACACCACCGTGTGTGCTCAGGATGAGATATTCGGGGTCATTCAGGCGCCCAGGTTCCCAGCCCATGCCGGCGTTCTGGGACAGGCCGAAGAGATTGCCCGATGGCTGCCGCACCAGCATCTCCGGCGTAATCGGCAGTGCTCCCTCAGGACCGCGTGCGTGCGTCTTCACTGCCTGAAACAATGACAGATCGCTATTGAGAATCGTTTCTATCCCGACCGCTTCAGACATACAGACCGCTAAACAATGGTGGAGTGCCGATAAAATTCGACCCACAAAGAAATGTACAGGAAGCGGGTAGACTCTGGCGACCGCCATCAAGGTATCGCCACAACCTTCCCCGCTGAGTCTCTGTTTTCATCTGTTTCAACCGGTTCGGATTCCTTTTCTGGACGAGTTCTCCGCCTCAGACAAAAAGATGACATTCGACCAACAATTCAGCGAACCGGCCACTTCATACTGAACTTTCGACGCAACCCGCAATGAGTCTACCGATCGCCCAACATGGATTCGAAACAGCCGCACCGCTACAGGACGGCCATCTGGTGCACGGCCCGGAGTTACACATCCGCCGCCGGTTCAATTGTCTCGGCTTTGCCATCGATCTCGCTACAAATCATCCTGAAGTGGAGATAGCAGCCGCCGAAAGCTGGAGCACGGCTCCTGCCCTCTTTGCCGACGATCCGATTCATATTGCGGTGACCGTCGTAGAGAACGGAGATACTATCTGCCCTCCGGCGCCTGTCTTTCGCTCTCTCGGCCACGTTGGCATGCATATTGCGGACTCGTCCAACGTCCTGCTGTCGGATATGGAGACCGGCAATTCGCAGATCTGCATTTCGACGGCAGCCTTAACATCCCGCTCGTATCTACGATATTTCTTCCTCGAAGCTGCGGCGCTCACGATGATCTCGACCCGGCACTGCGTCCCCATTCATGCCGCCTGCGTCTCTGCGCAGGACCACGGAGTGCTGCTATGCGGCGAATCCGCGGCGGGAAAGTCTTCGTTTGCGTATGCCTGCGCCCGGGCCGGCTGGCGTTATACCTCCGATGACGCGTCCTATCTCCTGTTGCGGCAATCTCCCTCTACCGTCGTCGGCAACTGCAATCAGTTTCGTTTCCGGCCAGGAGCCCGCGAGCTCTTTCCGGAGCTTCGCAACTTCGAGATCACTCCACGAGCAGCCGGGAAGCCGTCGATGGAGTTGCCGGTAGCGAAGCTCAATGGCATCAAAAGCCAGCAGAGATCTTCGGTATCCCTGCTTGTCTTTCTTGAGCGCGTGTCCTACGGTCCACCGGCGATTCTTCCTCTTCAGTCGGGCCATGCCCGGTCCTTTATCCGGCAACACTGGTCCGGCATGCGCGAATCGCAACATGCAGCGGTAGATCGGCTATTGCGGGAGGCGCCGGTTATCCGGTTGACCTACAGCGGGTTTGGAGATGCCATCCAACATCTGGAGCAGTACCTTCACAGCCTGCACTAAGGCCAAATCACTCCGTACCGTCTCCCCCTTGTCACAAGATTGTCACTTTGCTACCTTTTTTGGCGGACGCGGGGCTTTCAGAGTGACAATTAGCCCATGCTCCAGATGGGAACTCAAGAATTGACTCATTCCCCCGTTGTGATGCCGACTCGCACACACATCCTCGTCGTTGAAGACGACCCACGGATGCAAAAGGTTCTTCACAGGACCTTCCGTGAGCTTGGATATAGCGTGACGGTCTGTGGCGACGGCAAGACGGGCCTCGACGCCTTCCATAGCATTCGGCCATCAGCCGTAATTCTGGACCTTGTCTTACCCAATATCACCGGACGCGACCTCTGCAAGATGATGAAGGCAGAGCGGCCGGAGACACCGATCATCGTCGTCTCAGCCATTAATGAAGTCGCGGACAAGGTTCTTCTTCTTGAATTGGGCGCGGACGATTACGTCACCAAACCCTTCTCTCCAAGAGAGCTGACTGCCAGGCTCCAGGTCGCACTTCGCCGTCAGCAGAAGCCAAGCACGGTCACCACTTATACCTTTGGGGACTGCACCATCGACTTCGCACGCATGACTGCTCACCGCGCGGGAGAGCCTGTCACGCTGACGGCCCACGAATTCAAGCTTCTGAAGTACTTTGTTGAACATGCGGAACGCGTGCTCAGCCGCGAAGAGCTGCTGAACGAAGTCTGGGGGTACAATTCCTATCCAACGACGCGGACCGTTGACAATCAACTTCTAAAACTTCGCCAGAAACTCGAAGTCAATTTTGCGGAACCCCAACATTTTCAGACGGTCTACGGCGCAGGGTATAAATTCGTACCGTAGGTCTGAGATTGAAAATGTTAACGAAAGACACGCCAGGCATTCGTACACGCGTCCTTCTGCTTGCCTCGCTGGTCCTCGTCATTGCGGGATCTACCGCTGCAAGTCTCCTCATTATCCGCAGCCGTCTTCAACAGCATGCCCAGGAGGCATTTTCAGCCGACCTCTATCGCTCGGTCGAGCTCTTCCAAAAGCTGCAAACGCAAAAGTTAGTCAACCTGCGCAGAGCCAATGCGCTGATCGCCGATCTCCCCAGCCTGAAGGCGTTGATGACAACCCGGCACCAGGAGACGGTAGCTGACGGCTCAGTGCCCTTCTGGAAGGTCAGCGGAAACGACCTGTTCGCCCTTGCAGACCGGGATGGCAACATCCTGGCCCTCAATACCCGCCGGCCTTCGGCGCAGCTTTTACCTGCCCTGCGGCAGAAATTTTCAGACCCATCGCAACACCTTCTGCTTGCGGGATCCGATTTATACGAATACACAACGACGCCGATCTACTTTGGCGACCCGGCATCAGGAACTCTTCTTGGCTACGTTATCAGCGGCTATGCGATCGACGACGAGCTTATGCAGGACGTGGCCAGCAGCGCCGGTTCCGATGCCGCAGTCTTCCACGGCTCCCAGCTTATCGCCAGCAGTCTCCCGGATGCGCGAGTTACCAGGATCTCCGCTGACCTGCATACCATCATCGGGGCATCTGTTCCCGTTTCGGCAGTCCTGAATGGCGAACGCTATCTTGCGATCACAAAAAATTTCGAGGCCAACGAGATTACGCCGATACGGCTCGTCATGTTGAAGTCATTTGCGCAGACGGACGCCGCTGAAAAACAGATCAACCGTCTCGTGGCACTGGCGGGCGCCATTGCTCTTGCTGGTGGCACCATCTTGATGCTCCTGCTGTCGCGCATGCTTACCAGTCCCATCGAGCGGCTCACTTCGGGTGTCCGTGCCTTCGGCACAGGAAATGACACCTACGTTCTACCTTCCAACGGAACGCAGGAGGTCCGTTTCCTAAGCAAGACCTTCGCGCAGATGCGCGAGCAGATACAGACAACCAATTCGAAACTGTTGGAGTCCGAGAGGCTGGCCACAATCGGCCGCATGGCTGCATCCATCTCGCATGACCTGAGACATTACCTTGCAGCCGTCTACGCCAATGCGGAGTTTCTGGCATCCCCAAATCTATCGGAGCCTGAGAGAAATGAGCTGTATGAGGAGATCCGGCTCGCTGTCCAGGGCACCACGGAGATGCTCGATTCGCTGCTCATCTTCGGCCGAACTGGGAATGCGCTGCTACGTACGACCGCCTCGGTAGAAGTTCTTGCAGAACGCGCGATTACTCTCGTCAAATCACATCCTGACTCTGATGGAGTCGCGGTTACTTTCATCAATAACGCCGCAGATACCACAGCTGCCGTAGATGGCCGCCAGATTGAGCGCGCTCTGTACAACCTGCTGCTCAATGCCTGCCAATCGGCAAGGCAAAGTCCCACGACGCGCAGCGTCTCTCTTACACTGACGGCGACACCGAAAACCATCTCCGCCAGCATTGTCGATTCCGGCCCCGGCGTTTCGGAAAGCATCCGCGATAATCTCTTCGCACCGTTCGTGAGCGAGGGACGTCACAAAGGTACCGGTCTGGGGCTTACTCTGGCATGGACCGTCGCGCGAGAACATGAGGGTGATGTACGACTCGTGGACGGGCGTGCCGGTTCAACGACATTCGTCTTTACGATCTCTCGCACTCTTCATTCCGGCGACGGAACGTCACATCTACGAGATGGGGTATTGACCCAATGATGCGCGACACTCTCAAACTCCAGAGCATGATCCTGGTCTTCGCGCTGCTGCAGCCATCCATGAGTCAGGCGCAATCTGCGCCGCCTGGGAATGTGTCTCAGACGCAGGAGACTCCGGAACAAAAGATCACCCGGCTTTCAACGGCAATCACGCGGGTGCAGTCACAGGTGGAGGACTACCAGAAACAAATTCAGGAGATGCAGCGGCAGCTTGCGGAGTTGAAACAACAACTTGCTGCCTCGGCAACCACTGCCGCCACAACTGGAACGACGCCATTGCCCGCCGCAACGCCAACCCTCGAAGAACGGGTCGACGCACTGGAATCTGCCGTCGCGACCCATGATTCGTTGAAGGTTGAGTCTGAATCGAAGTATCCAGTTTCAGTCACAGGCCTGGTGCTGTTCAATACCTTTGTCAATACGCATCGTGTCGATGTGCCGGCTACTCCGACGTATGCCTTGCGAGGTGGCGGAACTACAGGATTCACGATGCGTCAAACCGTGCTTGGTATTGACGCGCGTGGACCGCACTTCCTGGGTGCGACCAGCCGGGCTCAACTCCGTACAGACTTCTTTGGCTCCGCCACGAGTTCCGAATACTCCGCCGGAGGTCTTATCCGTCTTCGTACCGCCTTGGCCTCCCTGGACTGGAAGAATACTCAGGCCTTCTTCTCGTACGACCGGACGATCCTCAACCCTGACGCGCCAACATCTCTTGCTTCGGTAGCCGTTCCCGCGCTCTCCTGGTCCGGCAATCTGTGGACATGGAACCCACAGGTTGGTGTAAGTCAGTCTATCCCTCTTTCCACCACATCGAAGCTCACGCTCCAGACGGCGTTTATCGATGTCAGCGATCCTTTGCTTCCCTCTGCCAGCAGCAGCTCCACTTCGACTCTGGCAGAACGCAGCAGATGGCCGGGCGTTCAGCTTCGTACCGGCGGCAGCTTCGGCCCAGCCGACCGTGAAACCCGGTTCGGACTTGGCGGCTACTTCAGCCCACATCGCGCGGCCGATGGAAGCCGGTTCGATGCCTGGGCGGCCACGGTCGACCTCCATCTGCCCTTTGGGAAATACCTCATGCTCACCTCCAATGCCTACCGCGGACAAGCCCTGGGCGGACTCGGTGGCGGAGGCTATGCCGACTTCATCTATCGCGATTACGAAGGGGCAACTGCAATTCAACCAATCGACGATGTTGGTGGCTGGGCCCAACTTGCTATCAAGACTGGTCGTTTTGAGACGAACATTGCCTATGGCCTCGATAATCCCTTTAGTAAGCAGATCCGCTCCAGGACGGCTAATTCTACGGCTCCCACATATTCAGGGCTGACACGCAACAGCACACTCATGCTGAATACGATCTACAGCCCAAATGCCTACCTGCAGTTCTCACTCGAATACAAGCGGTTGCAATCCACCTTCCCAAGCCGCGACCGCTATGCAAGCGACGCAATTGGACTTTCAGGGGCTTATCGATTCTGATGACTACCGGCGCCTTTATTCGCAACATCGCGGCCGTCTGCCTTATCGCATACGCATTACCCTCCGCTCACGCTTCGGACGCAACCGCGCGGTTACGTCTTATGGATGCAGCATCAGCGAAACGACCGGCAAAGCTTCCTCCAGCGGTACTTTGGCTCAAACCTCTGAGCTTTCCACCGCCTCCGTTTCCTGCCGGCCCTAGCCCAGTCATGCTGCAGAAGAACAAGACGTTCACTCCTCATCTTGTGGTGGTTCCTGTAGGCGGCAACGTAATCTTCCCGAATGCCGACCCCTTCTTCCACAATGTCTTCTCGCTCTTCGATGGCAAACGATTTGACCTGGGCCTTTACGAGGCCAACTCAAGCCGTTCGGTTAACTTCTCACGCGAAGGCATCTCATACATCTTCTGCAATATCCACCCGGAGATGTCGGCGGTGGTTATCTCGCTCAGCACGCCCTACTATGCCATCGCGGATGCCGGTGGGCAGTTTCGTCTTACAGGACTGCCTGAAGGAGAGTATGAGATGCATGTGTGGGTCGAAGGCGAACGCCAGCCGATACTCGACCGCTACACCAGGCGCGTCCATATCACCGCAGAGAACATCAATCTCGGCGATATTGCCATTGAACACCCTCAGCCCACACAGCACCTGAACAAGTTCGGACAGCCTTATGGTCCGTCAGACCATGAGATCTACTAATCACCGCAGCCTTCGGCATCGCCTTATCTGAACGAATTTCGCTCGTAAGATTGCGCCCTATGGGTTGAAGAAACGCAGCAGAGCTTCTTCATCCTTCTTGCTGAGCGATGCACGCACCCGCATGTGCCTTACGATCGTTCCCGAGATCCGTGGCGAAAATCCCTGCGGCGGATTGTGGCAACGTGAACAGTTCTGTTGAAAGACGAGTTCCCCGGCACTCGGCGTCCGTTTGGGTTTTGGCTTGGCCGGGGCCACCGGCTGGGGTTGCTGCGCAAAACACGGCAAAGCAATGGCAAGCAGGAAGGCGAGAAGTCCATTTCGTCTGGTGTGCATTACTTCTTCCCCTTCCATGCCGGGAATAGAAACCGGTAGGTCACATTCGCAGCCCAGATGTTTTTGTCGCCGGCTGCTGAAAATTGCCTTGAATAACTTGCTCGCAACCGCACCTCATGCGGAAGGTTGTAGACAAGTCCGAAATCTGCCAATCGCGTATTCACGCCAGGCAAGCCATCCGATGGGTCCGGTTTATTGCGGAAGGTCTGCTGCATGCGGAAGGCCGGCTGAAAACGGCCGATCCAGCTGTCATATCCGCCCCAGAAGATTGGCCGCATTTCAGCTTCGAACCAGTATCCGGAGGAGTGTGCTCCATGCGCATACTCTGACCGGAACCGGACTCCGGTATTTGCAGGTTCCCACCAGAGATGAACTCCTTGAAAGTTGGCCTGCTGCCCCTGAAGCAAGCGGCCGTACGACGTACCAAGCTCCAATCTCTGCTTCGGAAGATAGACAGAGACGCGCCCACCCGAGGATCGCTGTGACAGGAATTGCTCATTCCCGCTCCGGGCTGAAAAATACCCGGCGTAGTCGATAGAAAAAGAGGAGCGGGAGACTGCAGAACCGCGCACCATGCCCCCTGTCCCCGTACTGGACATGGTTCCGAGCGGAAGAATGAGCGGGCCATTCTGAAAATTACTGATCCAGATTGGCGTCAGCCTCTCGTTATACGTACCGAATGGAGTCAGATAGCTACCCGCTACCACGGTGAGATGAGGAGAGACAAGGAAGTCTCCCTGAAGATAGGTCAGCGCGGCATAGTGTGACGTATCGTAGCCATGTCCATTCGCGGTGAACGACTCCAGAAGAGTCGCCCTGGTTTCCACCAGCACATGGTCGCCGAGAGGCACAGCGGCGAGCGGAGAGATGACCGGAAAGTAGCTGTTCTGGCCGCCATTCCGGCTGACGAACATGCCCCCGCCTCCCGAGATAATAGGCGTCTTCTGGGCCTGCACCGCTACACCCGGAAACAACGCAGTCACGATGAGATAACAAAGCACCCAATGGACGGGTATACAACGCTTCACACTTTGCATGAGGCAGACGATAGCGAGACATGACCCGGAATGTGTCGCGGGTTCGTCGCCGCATTGTCAAAGCATTGTCACCGTAAGGGCCAACATTTCACTGACAATCGCCTGACAGACACATGACAACACTGTTTTAGCGGCTAACTACAGTCAACGAATCGAAGGATCCCCATTGTGGATGATCTTTCACTGACGATCGTTGCAGGAGCCGATAGCCGATGAAATTCAAGTGGACCCTTCTTACTTCTTTCACACTGATGTCTGCGATATCATTCCGCCCGATTCATGCCGGCACTGAGCCGCACCGTATCGAAATCTCAGCAAAGCGCTTTGAGTTTTCTCCTTCAGAGATCACGGTCAAAAAAGGTGAACCCGTCGAATTCGTAATTCAAAGCAGTGATGTCACTCACGGACTCCAGTTTGCCGATCTCGACCAGAAGGTCCAGATCAACAAAGGCACACCTGCAATACTCTCATTCACTCCTGAAAAAGCCGGTGACTTCACGGGTCAATGCTTCATCTTCTGTGGGACCGGCCACGGACAGATGGCTCTCACGCTCCACGTCGTTGAGTAGGGTTCGACCAATGCAAGTTCCGCGCACGTCCGTACGTCCTCCAATCAGACGCCATGATCGTCTGCGGCAGGCCGTAATGGAAGTTTTTTGCTCAAACGAGATTAACAATCTGCTCAACGTCAATCCATCGGCTGCTGAATGGCTTCGCCTGTTGCAGTGGCTGCACGTGAGCGGACTTGCACTTTACTTCTTTGATCGGCTCAGATCCCTGCAGTTGTTAGACAGCCTGCCACCAGCTATCCACGCGGAGCTGGAACAGGCTCTTGCCGACAATACCCTGCGCTCAGCGGCGTTTCTCGAAGAAACTCTGCGACTCAATCACGCGTTCCAGGACGAGGACATTCTGTACGCCAACCTGAAGGGCATTACGCTGTGTCCCTTCTCAGTACCTCGCATGGAGTTGCGATCTCAGCTAGACCTTGACTTTCTTGTAGATCCTGCCTGCGCCGAACGAGCTCATGCGGTCCTCGAACGATGCGGCTATCGCTTGCACGCTGTAAGCGGCAAGAGTATGGAGTTCAAGACACCTGGACGTTCCAATCCCCGGCTCAGCGACCTTTACAGAGTTACGCCCCACCGGTCGGTCGAATTGCACCTGGAGCCGGAAGGCTCGCAACGACTCCATCGAGTGGAGTGGATTCAACGAGAAGGAGTCTCCATTCCATCGTTATCGCCCATCGATCACTATCTTGGCCAGGCGCTTCATCTTTTTAAACACATCCGCGGAGAATTTACGCGGCTCTCCTGGTTTCTTGAATTCCGGCACCATACGCAGGTACGTAAGCCGGAGGCCGCTTTCTGGACCGATCTTCTTTCACGCCTGCAAGAAGATAAGAAGACGGCCCTTGGGTATGGCATTGCGGCGGCAACCTCCCAGGAACTCCTGGATGAATTTGTTCCCTCGTGTGTATCTGCCGTCACCGGGCCCCTCCTCTCGCCCGCGACTCGGTATTGGATCGCGCACTACGGCCGCACCGCCCTGCTTACCGACTTTCCCGGAAGCAAGCTATATCTGCTTCTCGAAGAAGAACTGACTCGGAAAGAAGACTTTGCGGGACGTCCGCTTCGCGTAGCGCTTCTTCCGCGCCGGCTTCCCCCAGCCATCCACTGCAAACCCGAACAGGATTCCCTGGCTGCGAGGCTCTACCGGTTACGGCAGCAGATTCCCTATATCTTTTTTCGTCTTCGCTTTCATCTGGTAGAAGGAGCGCGTTACATCATGGCGTCCATGCAATGGCGGCAGGTTCTTTCAGGGAGTGTGCGATGAAACGGCTCGTCCTTATCTGCTGCTGCATCTTCGGGTTGTCTACGCATCTGCCGGCACAGTCGCCTTCCACTGCCGGCACGGACGACACTCGGGCTTCGCAGCAGGAGAATCTGCGTCCCCAATCCCTGACGGACACCAGTACGCAGGAGGGCTCCGCCTCCTATCTGGAAGTGATCCGTGTTCTGCAGGACAATCCCGATGCGATGATCGAGGTCAAGACGGTCATCGCCGAATATCTGACGCAACAAGGCAATCCGACTCAACCGGACTCCATCTCAGATCAGGCTCTCTATACGCGCCTGCAGACCAATGCTGAACTCCGCAACAACGTCATCACCTTTCTTCGCTCACGTGGCTATCTCACCGACGCCGAAGCTCCTGGCGTGACCTCTCCTGTCGATGCCGGTCCGCGGAATCTGAGGCCATCTAACGACGCCGTGACAGACAATGCGGATCTACTATCCAGTACCACCGCGGGACGAAAGACGCCGAAACAGCCTGTCGCACAAAAGGAGACTCCGGAGCGGCAAGAGGATCCGGCAACACGTGACCGCGTGCTTCATCGCGATACGCCGTATAACCTGACATCGCTCCGCGATCTCTACACACAGATTCCTCAACCCTCGCGATCGCTCAAGCGATTTGGTTCCGAAGTCTTCCTCCGTAGAAACAGCCAGAATGCCCAGACCACGCCTGACATCGCTGCCGATGTGCCCCTTGGCCCGGAGTACGTGCTGGGAGTGGGAGATAACCTGACCATTGCTCTTTGGGGCAGCGTCTCTCAAAACCTGCAGCGCACGATCGACCGGGAAGGCAAGATCGTTCTGCCGGAGGCCGGAGCGATCGAAGTCGCTGGAATATCCCTTGAGAAGGCGAAGCTCATGGTGGCAGACCGCCTTCGGACACAGTTCCGGGACATTCAGGTTGAGCTCTCCGTAGCTCGTCCGCGGAATATCCGCATCTATGTCGTCGGTGATGTACAGCGCCCCGGAGCTTACGAACTGACTTCGGTCTCTTCGCCACTCAGTGCACTCTATGCTGCCGGAGGACCTACCGCCGTCGGATCGCTGCGGATACTGCGGCATTATCGCGGCACCCGCCTGCTGGACGAAATCGACCTCTATGACTTCATGCTGCATGGCGTCAGATCCGAGATCCGATTGCAGTCCGGAGATACCCTGCTTGTCCCTCCATCGGGACCCCAGGTCTGGATCGACGGAGCCATCAAGCGTCCCGCCATCTATGAGCTAAAAGGTAATACCGCTGTCTCGACTCTTGTAGAAGATGCCGGTGGGCCCGCTCCTTCGGCGGAGACGAGCCAGATTCGGATTGAACGAATTACACCCGATCACCAGCGTGAAACCGTAGCGTACGACCTGCGCACGACACAAGAGAAACCGTTCTACCTTCGCGATGGCGATCGTCTGTTTGTCGGCAGTGTTCTTCCGTATAGCAGCCGGGTCATTTATACGGAAGGACATCTCGTCCGGCCGGGACGCACGGCATATCGCGATGGCATGCGCATTACAGATGTTCTTCACAGTTATCAGGACCTGCTGCCGGAACCGGCGGATCGGGGCGAGATCGTACGCCTTCAGGCTCCCGATCTGCGGCCTTCGACAATCGAGTTCAGCGTCTCGGAGGCGCTCGCAGGCAACATCGATCTCATGCTGCAGCCATTCGATACCATACGCGTTTTTGGACGATATGAGGCCGACGCTCCCCGCGTAACGATCGCAGGAGAGGTCCTGCGTCCAGGAATCTATCCGCTCTCCGAAGGGATGACCGCCGCTGACCTGGTCCGCACTGCAGGTGGCTTCAAGCGGGATGCGCTGCTGGAAGCCGCCGACCTTACCAGTTATCAGATCGTGAATGGCAACCGCGTCGTCAGTCAGCGTTCTTCGATCCCGATTGGCGCCGCAGTCACAACCCGAAAGGGTTCCTCCGACGTTGTGCTTCGCCCCGGGGATGTGCTGACCATCCATCAGATCGCAGGCTGGAACGATATCGCCGCCTCCATCACGGTGGAAGGCGAAGTCTCCTATCCCGGTTCCTATGGAATCCAGCAGGGAGAACGGCTCAGTTCCATCCTGAAAAGGGCCGGGGGCTTCCGCGAAACAGCATACCCGGCCGGGGCCGTCCTGATTCGTGAAGAGGTTCGCGTCCTTGAAGAGAAGACGAGGCAGGAGCTGATCCGGCAGATCGAGACAAGTTCTTCGGCTGCCAGGCTGGCGCCCGCAGTCTCTGCCAATGATCAGTCCTCAACACTGCAGATTATTCAGGCGCAGCAGGAACAGGTGTTGAGCCGGTTGAAGAACCAACCGGCGGTCGGCCGCCTTGTCATCCACATCTCCAACGACATTGCCTCATGGGAAGGAACAGCGGTGGATATCGAGGTGCGCGCCGGTGACGTCCTACGGATTCCGAAACGTCCTGGCTTCGTGCTTGTGAACGGACAAGTCTACAACGCGACGGCGATCACCTTTGCAGAAGGTAAGGCTGCCGGCTGGTATCTTCGCCGCGCAGGCGGAGTTACCGAGGTTGCGAATGAGAAACAGATCTTCATCATCCGCGCCAATGGTTCTGTGGTGGGACGCGATAGTGGCTTCCTGCCGCGCAGTGTGCTCTCTACCAAGCTCAATCCAGGCGATGTGGTTGTCGTTCCACAGAAGATTCTTGGGGCGTCTCTTTTCTGGCGCAATCTCCTGACAACGGCGCAACTGGCCTCATCGATTGCAATCACGGCCGCTGTGGCAGGTGTGCTATGAGCGAGACTCCAGTCTGGGTTCATAACGGCGAGATTCTATGGCAACATCGGCGACTGCTGATGCGTGTCTTTCTTGTCGCTGCTACCTGCTCCCTTGTCCTGGCATTCCTGATTCCGAAGCGCTACACGTCAACGGCGATGATCATGCCACCGGCGAATGCAAACTCCAGTTCGGTGATGATCGCCGCGTTGGCAGGGCGGGCTCTCGGAGGTGGCTCCAACAGCTTCAGTAATCTTGCCGGAACCCTACTCGGCACAGGAAACACGACAGCACTCTACATCGACCTGATCAAGAGCGGCACAATCAGCGGTCACCTCATCGAACGCTTCGATCTCCAAAAGGTCTATGACAAACGTTACCGCATCGACACTGCCAAAACGCTTGCGCGGCGCACCTCCGTCACCGAAGACAAGAAGAGCGGCGTTATCACCATCACGGTACAGGATAGTGACCGTATCCGCGCCCGCGATCTGGCTCAGGGATACCTCGACGAACTGAACCTCCTGCTCACGCACACATCGACAACTTCGGCACATCAGGAACGCGTTTTTATTGAACGACGGCTGCAAAACGCACATGCCGACTTAATACGTGCGCAGCAGGAGCTGAGCAACTTCTCAAGCTCGCATACAACCATCGACATCAAGGAGCAAACGCGCGCCATGGTCGATGCGATGGCGCGCGTCCAGGCGGAGCTGATCGCCGAACAGTCAAGTCTGAGCTCTCTTCGACAGATCTATGGCGACCAGAACATCCGGGTTAAGTCCGCGGAGTCGCGTATTGGAAGCCTGCAGCAAAAGCTCAATTCCATTGCCGGACCGTCCAGTTCCGGCGTGGACGTTCCGGTATCGAGCGATCAGCCGTATCCTGCGCTTCGCAGCCTGCCACAGCTCGCAGTTCCCTATGCCGAGCTGTATCGTAACCTTCGTATCCAGGAGACGCTATTCGAGTTGCTTACACAGCAATATGAGCTCTCCCGCATTGAAGAAGCTAAAGACGTTCCAGTCGTCAGTGTCATCGACGCACCTGGCATTGCAGAAAAGAAGTCATTTCCTCCCCGCACCTTGCTCGTTCTCGCTCTCACTGCGGTAAGCCTTTTGCTGACCGTAGCCTTACTCCTCATTCGAGATCGCTGGGAACAGATACCGGCCGAGACAGCACAGAAGGTCTTCCTACAACAAATTGCGGCCTCTGCAAACCGCACCCTCCATCGAATCCCCGGAGTACGCAGATGAAACGGCATCTGGCCAATGCGGCGTATGGCGTCGTCGATTACCTGGCGTTTCCACTGGGAATGCTGATTGTCGCTCCCGTCGTGCTGCATCATCTCGGAGCCGCGCAGTATGGCCTTTGGACTCTTGTCACCAGCGTTGTAACGATCGGAAGCGTTGCAGCCTCCGGCTTCGGTGACGCCAATATCCAGAGGGTGAGCCGCTGGCTTGAACAGGACGATCCGGTTGCCATTCGACGCACCGTCCGTAACACCCTTAGCATTCATATCGCTCTTGGATCTCTACTGGCAATCATCCTTCTTGTGTTCTCCCGCGAGGCCGCAGAACGCTTCACACTGGTTACCCCTGAGCTGACCCGCCAATGTTTTTTCAGTCTTTGCCTGGCTGCGCTGATCGTACTCTCAAGAGCGCTGGAAACGGTATGCGTCAGCACACAACGCGCCTTCCTGCGGTACGCAGCCAGCATCAGGATCAGCCTCTGCGCCCGCGTTCTTACTCTCTTGGTCGCCGCGTTTTTGAGTATCCTGCATGCATCGATCCTTTCGATCGTCGCCGCAACCGCTCTCATCACCGTGATAGGGACAGCATGGCAGTTCTATGAACTTGCAAAGCTGATGCATGCTCGCTCGGTCACTCCTGCATTTGATCGGGACGTTCTCAAAGACCTGTTACGGTTCGGAATCTATAGCTGGCTTCAGGCCGTATCGGCCGTCATCTTCGTCCAGGTCGACCGCATCTTTCTCGGCATGCATCTTGGCATGCAGGCGGTTGCAGCGTATGCCCTGTGCCTGCAATTAACGCAGCCACTGTATGGAGTCGCCGCGGCTGGACTCCATTTTCTCTTCCCTCACTTCGCGTCGGGCGCCGGCACCAGGCACGATCAGGGGAGACAGGTTCTCATCGCCACTGTTTGCAACGTAATCCTGGTCACGATTGGAGCGGCAATTCTGGTAGCGTTCGGGCTGCCCCTGTTGCGGATATGGGCTTCAGACACGATCGCCGAGGCCTCTGCCGGTGTCCTCCCGTTTGCTGTCATCAGTACGGCGTTTGCCGGCATGGGCGTCACGGCTACATACACCTTGCTCGCGCATGACCATTCCCGGATGGTCATGCTCTTCAATGTCATTGGCGGAACCATCTCTGTCTGCCTGATGCCCTATCTGCTTTCCCGCTTCGGTATCGTCGGACTTGCGGCGGCGCGACTTCCCTATGGTGTCGCGAACCTGCTGCTGTATCTTCCGCTCTTCTCTGTGCTTGCGGCACGTAACCTCCCGGCTGCTGCCTATGAGGAGGTGCGATGATGGCGGCCGAAACTCTTGCATATCCTGTCTCGCGCACGTCGACCTATCTTTTTCCCGCGTCCGTCGGCTTCTACTTCGCGGCCCGACTGGCTCTCTCGTATCTGTTCTTTCAAGCCGAACCGCGGACAGGAGCCATTGCTGGCCTCGCTCTGAATCTCGCCTTCCTTATCGGGTCACTCTTCTATATCTTCAGCGGCCATGCGAATGCCGTGCCTGTCACGGCTCCGTTCCGTTGGGTTCTCTGCTTTCTGACCGTTTCCCTAATCAGCCTTACTTGGAGCGTAACCGTATCGATTCCGATTGCGGCGGGTTACTGGAGCGGTATGGCCGCCGATGTCGCCATCGTCTGGATGATCTTGCGTTACCAACCGCTCACGGCCGCCGGGGAATCTCTCATGAAGGGGTATGTATGGGGGGCATGTTTCATTGCGGTAGTGACATGGTTTTCGCCCACCATGCAGGACTTGCGTCCTGGCGATGATGAGTATTTCAGTCCCAACGCCATTGGCTTCATCTGCGTGTTAGGGGTGTACTTCTCTCAATACCTTAACCGCGCTGCACGAGGCTGGCGCTTCACCCCGGTCTTGCTCTCCATTACCTTAGTGCGAACTCTGAGCAAGAGCACCATCCTCGCCTTTTGCATTGCTCAGACCTATCTCCTGCTCCGTGACCGTACAGTATCAGCAGCTACTCGCAGAACAGCTATCCTGGGCGCCATTGTCGTCTTCGCGCTCTTCTGGCCGCTGATCAGTAGCTACTACGTCGTCTATACGAATGCGGGCAACCAGGCCGAAACACTCACCGGACGTATCGGGATATGGGGCTTCGTTCTTCTGCGCGCATTAGAGAGCCCATGGATTGGGCACGGCTTCCACGGATTTCGAAATGTCATTCCGGCCTTTGGCGACTTCGAAGCGTGGCACGCCCAC
Organism: Terriglobus albidus; assembly: GCF_025685425.1. Lineage (GTDB taxonomy): Bacteria > Acidobacteriota > Terriglobia > Terriglobales > Acidobacteriaceae > Terriglobus > Terriglobus albidus. Next base: position 79,262 of record NZ_JAGTAS010000053.1, on the reverse strand, counting down.
AATGAGTTAATCCAGCAGTTTTATACCTACGGTGTCCTCGGCCTGGTCATGTTCGCCGGCATCTACAGCAGCTTCTATCAGCATATCCGCCGGGCAAATCCTCAGGTACGAACACTGTTCCATAGTCTGCTGCTCTTCATCCTGATCCGGGGCCTGGCCGATACCGATCGCTTTGAGCTCTCTTTGCCAATGTGGGCCATCCTGCTCATAAGCACTTTGGCCTGTGCGCCGGCACTTCAGAACGAGGTGACAGCATGAATCTGCTCCTCACGCTCGTCTCTGCTTCGGAATATATCTCCGGCATCCAGCGCCACGCTCTGGACCTGGCCCAGGCACTCGCACTTCATTCTGAGATCGACTCTATCCATCTTGTCGCCTCCCCTTGGCAGGAGGAACTGCTTCGTGCTTATCTGCATCCTTCTCCGCGATTGCACGTCCACTTTGCGAGGATTGGCATGTCACCGGTCGAGAGAAACTTTTGGTACTACACGCAGCTCCCGAGACTCGCCAGGACATTACAGGCAGATGTGGTCCATCTCGCCTATCCGATGCCGACCAGGAGATCGCGCGACCATGCGACCATCGTCACACTGCACGATCTCTATCCGATCGATTCGCCGGAAAATTTCACGTGGCCTCATGTCCTTGTCAACCGTGCAGTCCTGACGCAGTGCCTTCACGCTGCGGATGCCATCGGGTGCGTCTCACACAGCACCCTGGATCGGCTGACGCAGTACATCCCCCGGATAGCTTCGCGCAGAGCCCGAGTCATCCACAATATTGTCGAACTGCACGATGCTGGCCGGCAGGCGCCATACTCCGGGCCTCCATTCATTCTGTGCATTGCACAACACCGGCACAATAAAAACATCCCGCTCGCGCTTTCTGTATTTCACTCTCTCCTCTACCGGAATGTCGTTCCCCCTCTGACGCGATTTGTACTTGTCGGGATCCAGGGACCGGAGTCTACGGCCATTCGAGCGTGGATCAGCACCCTTGGTCTTGTGGACCACGTCGACTTTTGCGCAGGTATCAGTGATGCAGAACTAAACACACTGTATGCCAACTGTGAGTGCGTGCTCGCGCCCTCCCTGACCGAGGGGTTTGGACTGCCTGTCGTTGAAGCACTGCAGCGCGGCGCACGTGTGGTCTGTTCTGACATTCCTGCCTTCCGTGAGATGGCCGACGGCCTGTGCACGTTTGTGCCGCTGTCAGACCATGGCAAGGAAGACTTTATCAACGCCGCGGCCGCGGCGCTGCAATTACCCAGGCCAGCACCCTCCATCTTTCCTGAGCTCTCTGGTGAGACGATCGCCGCCAAATGGGTCAACCTCTACCAACAGGTAATCGTTGCAAATGCAACGCAGTACCTGGCGACTCGCGGCGCCGATGTCGTTGAGAAAGGAACGCACCTCTCATGACTTACCAGAAACAAGTAAATGTCCTTGGAGTCTCTCTTGATCCTGCCAACATGGAACAGGCGATGGCAGCAGTCCGCCAACTCCTGGACCAGGGACAGAAGGGCTTCATCTGCATGGTCGGAGTGCACGGTGTGATGGAAGCGCAACGAGATTCCGATCTCGCGGCAATTTATGATGCAGCAACCTTGATGCTTCCCGATGGCATGCCCACCGTGTGGGTCGGCCATTGGCAAGGCTTTGACGAAATGCGCCGGGTCACCGGCCCCGATCTCATGCTCGAGATCTTCCGCCGGCCCGAGTTCTCAAGTGTTCGACATTACCTGTACGGCGGCAAGTCCGGTATTGCTGAAGAGCTGAAGCAGGCGCTCACCCGGCGATTTCCTCATGCTCAGATCGTCGGGCACTACACCCCGCCCTTTCGCGAGCTGAATGTGCAGGAGTGGGAGTTCCTGCGTTCCGAGATCCAGCGGCTCAAGCCCGATATCATCTGGGTTGGTATCAGTACACCGCGGCAGGAGAAGTTTATGTATCACGCCCTCGCCGGACTCGATACAACACTCATGTTCGGAGTCGGCGCAGCCTTTGACTATCACACCGGTCGCATCAAAGATGCTCCGGAATGGGTCAAGACAATAGGAATGCAGTGGCTGCACCGTCTTATCCAGGACCCAAGGCGACTGCTGGCCAGGTATCTTCGTAACAATCCGGCGTTTGTTGGAAAGATCATCCTCCAGCTCCTGAGAGGAACTTCTCAGAAGGTACAGCAACCGGTTATCACTGACCCGCGCGAGTACAAACTGGCAGTCAAAGCCGTGAAGCATTCCAGACAATGATTGATTGGCATACAAACGAAAAGGAGAGGCAGTCGCCTCTCCTTTTCGTTTGGGTTGATAGCTCTTAGAACAGAATACGAGCACCAAGCTGCATCTGCCGCGGAGGAAATGCCGAGGAGATAGTGCCGAAATTGCTGTTGCTTGCATTCAGGTTCAAACCGTTGAAGTTCGTGCGATTTAGAACGTTGAACATATCTACCTGTGCCTTCAGGCGAACACGCTCCGTAATTGGAAATATCTTGGAGAGAGTTGCGTCAACTTGAGCGAGGCCGGGTCCAACAACTCCACCCACAGGCGCATTCCCGTAGTGATTGGCTTGGTTCTTGGCCGTCTGGATATAAGCCTTGGCGGTGGCATTGCAGCTTCCGCCTGAGCCGTTATTCAGATAGCCGCAGATGCCTGCGTGATCGTTATAGACACGCACACCTGGAACGTAATCGGCGCGCACCGTACCAAGCTGGATGGTAGAGGTCTGCTGAACGGTGTAGTAGGCGCCGCTCTGCAGCCGCGATACACCACTGAGCTGCCAACCACCCGCAGCCGTACGCATCAGGAACGATTTTCCATGCAGCTCGGGTGCCTGAATGACGAAGCTGGCGACAAAAGCATGACGCCGGTCATTCGACAGCGGACCATAGTTGTACGCCAGGTTCTGCCAATTCTCGAGTGTGATGTTGTTGCCATTCGAATCTCCAAGAGCCTTGGAGAACGTATAGGCGAGCGTCGTCGTGACAATACCCTTACGTTTCGAAGCAAACAACTGCAGTGCGTTGTAGTTGTAATTGGAATCGAAGCGGTTGGAGTTGATCGTGGTAAAGCCTTTGTAGGGGTTCAGCGAGGCAATGGATGTAGGCGCCGAACCGGAGGTTGGATTTTGATTCGTGTATGCACTCAGCACGTCAGGAATGTTGACGTTGGGTTGCCGCAGTTGGTGGCGCGAGACACTACCAACGTAATTGGCTTCGAACAGGACCGCCCAGGGAAGCTGGCGTTGTACCCCGAGGCTGTACTGCCAGGTATACGGGTTCTTGTTAGCGGGATTGACCGCGCTGATCGTCCCCTGCAGACCGTTATTAGCCGCCGAAAGCGATGTCAGCGTAGCCAGGTTTCCATTCGAAAACTGGGTGTTCTGCAGGAATGGCGGCAGGTTAAGCTGGCTGAACACCAGGTTGCCCTGCGGGCGATAGAAGAACAGTCCTACGCCGCCGCGAATCGAGGTTTTGTCATTCGCTGCATACGCGAAGCCGAACCGCGGGCCTACGGCGCCATTCATCTTGTAGAAACCGCGGGGAGCTCCCGCCGGAATCTGCGAGAAGAGTGCAGTGTTGACATTCGGTACCCGCTTCTGCTGGTCCGCAGGTACACCGTCACCTACCCTGATAAGGCCGTTATATGGATTGCCAACGCTGGGATTTACGATCGTTCCGCTGGAGCTGACAGTAACTGCATTCGCCGGGTTATACACCGCAGGATCGAAGTTCGTCATATTGTTGCCCTGCGCATAGAAGGGCTGCAACCACTGGAAGCGAACTCCGTACTCCAGGCTGAGCTTGCGGGTCGCTCTCCACTGGTCCTGCGCGAACCACTCAATCTGATTGAAGCGGAAGTGCCCGACCGGATCAGCACTGGCCTCTGAATAGTTCTGGAAGTTCCCCAGGAAAGCGTCTGCCAGCGAGTAGCAGGTGGTGTTCGCGTTGGTCTGGCGGCAATTGGAGGAGGCGGCAGTTGCCGTGCCATTCTGGCTGAAACCTACCGTACCGGTGTAGTTCGAGCGGCCGTTCTGATCGACACGATCGCGAATGTAGGCGAAACCGAACTTCATATTATGGTCACCCTTCACATAAGTGATGGTGTCCGCAACCTGAATATCCGTGGACGGCGACAGGAGAGAAAAGTTTGGTCCCTGGAAGCCGGCGAAGTTGGAGATGTTGATGATCGGAATTCCGTTCGGATAGGGACCCACTCCCGGATAAAGTTTCTGATATTGGAAACCGTAAGTCTCACGCTTCCAGTTGTTGCCGTAAGGAGGAATACGCTGTGCGGCCCAGCTCGCATTCGCTTGTGCCTGGTTGATAAGATTCGGACGGATGGTCCAGGTCTCACTCAACAGGTAGCTCTGGCCAGGGCGATTACGCTGCGTGGGCGTGGTGTTGAGAATGCCAGTGTTCGAAAAGGTACCGTACGGGTCGATCAGGGTGTTCTGGTCGTGGATCCAGCGACCGAAGAGTGCGTGGCTCTGATTGATGACGTAGTCGAAGCGAACGAGATCCTGGTGAAAGTTCAGAGGGTTGGAGGGGGCGAGCGTAAGGTTATTGGCTTGGAGCGAGTCGCGATAGCTTAGCCCCCCCGCAATGATCGTCTTGTAGATATTGCCGATCGCCTTTCCGTCCGTGGACATCTGGCTGGCAATATTGTTGAACGGGATCGGGTTCGCCGTACCTGGATAGTAAAGCTGGCCATAGGTGTTGGTCGGCGCAGAGCACACACCAGCGCCGTTGAATGAACCACCGGCAGAGGTGCAAAGCGCCGAGAAGTCGCCGTTCAACATTGCCGTGGTCGGCACATTGAAGGTGGTGGCGACGGCCTGCTGCCGCAAACGCTTCCATTCCTCGCCAACGAAGAAGAAGAGCTTGTTTTTGATAATCGGACCGCCAATAAAGAATCCGAAGTCGTTATAAATCAACTGGGTCTTCTTCTTGGCAATGTAGTTCGTTGCATCCAGATAGTTGTTCCGGGCGAATTCAAAGACGCCACCATGGAATGCGTTTGTGCCGCTCTTCGTCACGATATTGAAGGTAGGTCCCTGAGTCCGTCCATACTCGGCCGAGGAGTTCGAGGTATTGATCTTTACCTCGCCGATGAAGTCGGCGCCGACGTTGTTCATCAGTGAACCGTTGGAACCGGCCACTTGGTTGTAGGCTCCGTCCACGGTGAGATTGTTCGAGTCGGAACGGTTGCCGTTAATGGTCTGGTTGTTCGAGGCCAGAGATGTCGTGACCGAAAAGATATCCGGATTTGTAACGACAGCACCCGGTACCAGTGTCAGCAACTGGGTGTAATTCCGTCCGTTCAAAGCCAGGTTTTCTACCTGCTTTGAATCGATCACACGAGCCAGTTCGCCCGAGGTGGTATTCAGCGCTTCGATCGCGCCTCCCTGCACCTCCACAACCTCCGTCGTACCACCGAGGGAAAGGCTGAAGTTCGAGGTCAGCTTTGCATCTGCCGAGATGCTCATGCCGCTCTGCTGTACTGTCTTGAAGCCTTCATGAGAAACAGCGAGCGTATAGGTTCCGATCGGGAGATTGGTAACAATGTAGCTGCCGTCCTGGTCGCTCTGGACGGTGCGGGTATTCCCCGTGTTCTGTTCCGTAATTTTGATGGTGGCTCCCGGCAGGCTGGCGCCACTTACGTCGGTGACTGATCCTGTAATCTGCCCGAAGCTGGTCTGTGCCTCCATGCGTCCACTGACCGAAAACGCCAAGAGGAGCAACACACATGTGGCCACGCTGTATAGGAATTTCTGCATCTGAAACCTCCAAAGGCTGCCGATCTTCCCGGCTAGCCCAAAAATCACTGCGGTTTTACCTGAGGCGCTCAGAATCTATAGTTCTGAGGCCGTTCGAGATTTTGTTGCATCTTTGGAAGAATTGTCAAACTGTAAGTTTCGGGCCCGTTTATTCCAGGAAGTGAACAAAAGCCGGCCCGCACAGGTTGAAGTACAAAATCGTTTGTTTCTAGAGAAAACGAGCTACTCCGGTTTCACCGCCGGATCTTCGGTATATGTCTTTACCACTAAGGGAACGCTCATCTTCTTTTCCATCTTTTCCGAGAACAGCCCCTTACGGTTGTATCCATCCTGCAGCCTGGGGATGTTGCGGGTTGACGAACGGAAATCCATCAGCACCCACGGCGTCACCCCGCGCATCTGCGGAATCTTCCGGATCATCGCAAACTGGTGTTGCAGCACGTTGACCTGCTGCTCTTCCGTCCACCGGTCATGGGGACCGCCATGATTCCCGAACTTGGCCTCAGCTCCAAACTCAGACATGATGAAAGGCTTCTGCGGAAGCACCCAGGTCTTGCGATCGGCATCTTCGGCAGTTCCCTCATACCAGCCGATATATTGGTTCTGGCCGACGACATCCAGAGCCTCCATCAGCGGATCGTCCTGCACAATGCGGTCCTCACTGACCCGGGGCCCGATCAGTGCTGACGTGATCAGGCGGGTCTGGTCCTCGTGCCGAGCCTCATTGGCAAGTGCCGTAAGAAACCTGGTGCGGTCGGCATTATTCGGTGTCTCGTTCGAAACCGACCAGAAGATAATCGCAGCCCGGTTCCGGTCGCGGCGGATCATCTCATGCAGCATCACGACGGCCTTGTCGTAGACCTCCTGCTTACTGAACGAGATTCTTTGCCATAGCGGAATCTCAGACCACACCATAAGCCCTTCACGGTCTGCCTGCCGCACCATCCGCTCGTCGTGCGGATAATGGGCAAGCCGCACGAAATTGGCATGAATCTGGTGAAGCATGCTGAAGACGTTTTTTACATCTTCGTCGGTGCTTGTACGTCCCCCTCGAACGGGAGCTTCCGCATGCATATTGGCGCCCTGCAGGGCGATCGCCTTGCCGTTCAGGAGAATGCGTGTGCCGTCGACGCGAATGTCGCGGAAGCCGATATCGTCGGTGAGCGTGTCCGTACCGGCCTGAAGTTCAACCTTATAGAGCTTCGGCGAACCTGGGTTCCAGAGCTGCAGCCCGTTGACCTTCACCTCGAACGTAGCTTTTCCGGTGGCGTCCGTGACCGCTGTCGTTGAGGCATTGGCTTCAGGAATGCGAACGGCAACGCTTCTTCCCTCTCCTGCACCTTCCACATGAACGTAGCCGCTCACAGTATTAGCGTCGCCTGCGGAGAAAGATGCTCCATGCTTTAGATGAACGTCATAGTCGTCAATAAACTCTGACGGTACTGTGACCAGGGATACATCCCGCGTAATTCCTCCATAGTTGAACCAGTCATAGCTGACGCTGGGGATATCGTCCTGATGTCTGGTGGAATCCACGGCAATCACGACAAAGTTGTTGCCGGGCTTCAGCAATGAAGTGGCATCGCAGTCGTAGGGAGTGAAGCCCCCTTCGTGATTGCACAGACGTTTTCCATTCAGCCACACGACCGAGCGGTAGTTCGCTGCACCTACATGGAAAAACGTGCGTGTGGCGGGCGCCGGCTGGAACTCGAAATCTCGCTGGAACCAAACTACTCCTTCAAAACGGAAGAGAGTCGGATCCTGTGTATTCCAGTCACCGGGAATCTTCATCGTGGGTGCGGTGCTGAAGTCGTATTCGGAGTTATGGGGCCCGCTGCTGATGTTCGGATGAGTATTCAGTGCATACCCGTTGTCGCGGATGTTGCCCTTCTCGTCATAAAGCTCTCGTGCTGGCGGTTGTTCAACCAGATAGTGCCAGGGGCCATTCAGAGAGACTGCCTTTCTATGATCGACGCCAACCAATAACGTGCGGAGCGGCACCTGTGCCACAATCGCCGATCCAGTTGTAAAACCAGCGAACGCCATTGCCAAAACAAAGTGCGTCATTCTCCGTGTCAGGTCTTTCATCCTTCTTCCTTTATTTCAGCGTTGCCATTCGGACTTCCGATCGGCAACAGATCTTTTATGGTTTCGCAGCAGCAGTGTCAGGGGAAGCTCCGGCGAAGGGAAGTTTACAGAGGTCTCTTGGGGTTTGTCTTCTTCAGCAGTTCCTTGCTTTTCGAAGAGTGCTCGGAGAAACCGCGCATCAGGCCTAATCTGCTCAGGCCTGCTTGACGCGACCTTATCTACCGGCGTAGCGGCTGAACAGCATCCGCGGCGAGAACACTTTGGTAACGCTTTCTGATGACCATGTTCTGCCGGCGGTGTTCTACTCATTTCCCTCCTCTGGCCGATAGACCGTACATGAACCCCTAGAGGACACACCAATGTCAACCCTCACCATCAAACAAAAGCTCCTCAGCGCAGTAGCAGCATTGACTCTACTTTCCATCTCCCTCGCAGTTGCATCCATCTACCGCACCATAGCCTTCGGAAACACAATTCACCACCTTGGCGTTGAAGAAGGCAACCAGTCCTTTCTTTCAGGCCTTGCTGACGCTTCGGGTTCTGAAATGGTAGCGGCACAGCGCGGTGTGATGGTGCAGGCCGCGACTGGGAATTGGGACGCCGCCGAAAAGCGGAAAACCGAGTTTGCGGAACAGGAAACGACTCTCCGTAAAGCACTCAAGGAGCTACGGGCAGGTGGGGTATCTGCACGTGGAACGATCGTCATCGACAAGATCGAGGCCGCGCTTGAGCGCTTGGACCCGATCTATGCGCGCTTTATCTCCGCGATCGACGCCCATGATGTTTCCCGTGCTACCGAAATCAATATGGGCGAGCTGGGAGCGGCAATCCAGAACCTCGATGACCTCACTACTGAAACCATTGCCTTTGAACGTGAAACGATGACGCAAGCAAATACGCTGGCACAGGCCGAGGTTTCGTCGGCCATGCGTGTCTCGTGGATCCTTCTGAGCATCGTTCTCGCTGTACCGTGTGTCATTGCCCGCATCGTCATTAACCTCGAACGTCAGTTACGCAAGAATGTGATTGAGCTCAATCAGGGTTCTGAGCAGATCGCTACAGCTGCCGAACAGATCGCTTCCAGCAGCCAGGTTCTGGCGCGAGAGAGCTCAAATCAGGCAGCAATGATTGAAGAGACGTCCTCTTCTTCAGCAGAGATCTCATCCATGGCCAAACGCAATGCAGATAGTGCCCACGTGACAACTGGAATCGTCGGCAACGCGGTGGTAACAGCGCAACAGAGCAGAATCGCTGTAGATGAATGCGTAAAGTCGATCAAAGCTATTGATGACAGCTCTGAGAAGATCGCTAAGATCATTGGCGTCATTGACAAGATCTCCTTCCAGACCAACATCCTTGCCTTGAACGCCGCAGTTGAGGCTGCACGCGCCGGCAATGCGGGCTCAGGATTTGCGGTCGTTGCCGAAGAGGTGCGGAATCTCGCTCAGCGTTCGGCAGAAGCGGCTAAAGAGACCTCGGCACTTATTGGAACCGCTCTGGCCAATGCCGCAGACGGCCGAGAGAAGATCCGGTCGGTCGTCTCGTCGGAAGAACAACTTGAATCCGCATTCGGAGAGATCAGAACTCTGGTCGAGAATATCGGCGGCAGTTCGTCGGAACAGTTAGCGGGTGTCCAGCAGATTACCCAAGCCATCTCCCGCATGGAGCAGACCACACAGACGAGCGCGGCCAATGCTGAAGAATCGGCTGCGGCGGCTCAGCAACTCCATGCTCAATCGGATGCTCTGCGGGTACTCGCCGCTCGCCTGGGGCAGATGGTCGGCTTCGGGAACGATGTCCAACGTCAGCCTCTGGCTGTTCGCCCCATCGCTGGCCGTCCAGCCGCTGCTCATATCTAACCGTTCCTTTCGTCGAGAGGCGCTCTTACGCTCTATGCCGAACCGTCCGATGCTGGATGGTTCGGCATTTCCTCGCGGACAGCGCGATCCATGGATGCTATTTCGGGGGGATGTAGTGGAAACGGATCAGGTAGATGTTTTGCCCTTTGCCGTGCTGTGCGACCTTGAGCAGATCGATGACACCCAGGAATCCTGACTCCCGTGCGAGCTGCGGAGTGATATCAGGCAGGCCGATAGGTTCGACGGAGTCAACCTCGATGAGACCTTCTTCCATCTGATAGCGACGGCCGGCAGTAACCCGCGGACTAACCCAGAAACGGACGGTAGTGGTGATTTCTCCACTCCGGATACGTCCGCGCAGGCGTTTGGTGAAGGTCATTGGCGTATCCAAGATAACGCGCATCACCTCCTTTAATCTCGGCCAAAGCTAATGCCCGCAACCATTGTGGAATCAAATAGATACATAAATCACGCGCCCACAGAGTAAACCTGACCCTGTCAGCCGTGGCTTGGAGACAAGCCTGAATGCGACCTGTGGTAGCCTTTTAAAGATGAAGTTTGCCGGTCAGAGCCGTGTATGTTGTGCCACCTGTATGGTGCACACACATCCGCGTGTCTTCTGGCTGAGCGCGATTCCTGAATAACCTGTTCGGTTTCAGTAATCGAGGTTGATCGTACCCACCACCAGAAGGCCTGGTTGGTGGGTTTTGTTTTTTCAGCGAAAGAAGGTTAAACGTGAGTGTTCCAGAGATTCAAGCCGAAGAGTTGAAGCAGCGTCTCGATCAGGGGGACAAGCTCTTCCTGCTAGATGTCCGTGATGAATATGAATATGAGATCTCTAACATCGGCGGCCATCTCATCCCTTTGCCCGAACTAGCGAAACGCCTGGATGAGTTGAGCGTCGATGAAGAGATCGTCGCAGTGTGCAAGCATGGCCCCCGCGGTGTAAAGGCGGCAGAGTACCTGCGAAAGCATGGGTTCAAGAAGGTATTGAACCTGCGCGGGGGGATCCACGCCTGGTCTGATCGCGTGGATCGCAAGATTCGCAAATACTAAAGCCCACGATCTTGTTCTATCGGCTTTCTTTTTTATGCGTCGGCTGGTAGGCTTCCGCTACAATCTGACGCATTCGATACCTTGCGCAAGGAGCTTTCCACGTGGCTGATACAACGCCCCAGTCTTCACTCGGTGAACAAGCAGCATATCAATTAGCCAACGTAACCAAGACAGCTCCGATCTATGGCGCGGTAACACCAAGATGGCTGGTTCGCCTGCTGGACTGGAAGCCGCTGGAGTCCGGCATCTTCCGCCGTAACCGTGTTGTCGAAGAGAAGCCGATCGATGTGCTCTGCGGCCATGTGGACGAATCTGAGATCCCCGAGACCTATGCACAGTACGAAGAGGAACCTCGCGAGTACCGGTTGAGCAGCATCAACGCCCTGGTCAACGTGCAGACGCGCATCAGCGATCTCTTCAACAATCCTTACGATCAGGTGCGTGAGCAGCTTCGCGTCACGATCGAAGGCGTGAAGGAGCGGCAGGAGAACGAGCTTCTGAACAATGCCGACTACGGTCTATTGAATAACATTGCTGATTCGCAGAAGATCTCAACGCGCAAAGGTGCTCCTACTCCCGATGATCTTGATGAGTTGCTGACAAAGGTCTGGAAGGAGCCATCCTTCTTCCTGACCCATCCGCGTGCCATTGCCGCCTTCGGCCGTGAGTGCACCCGGAGGGGCGTTCCTCCTCCGACCGTAACGTTGTTCGGTACGCCCTTTCTGACGTGGCGCGGTGTCCCGATCATTCCGACCGATAAGATCCGCGTCTCCGGTAAGACATCCAAGACCCAGATCCTGCTGATTCGTTCAGGAGAGCGCAAGCAGGGCGTGATCGGTCTCTTCCAGCCTGGTCTTACCGGGGAACAGAGTCCCGGACTTTCGGTGCGATTCACAGGAATCGATAAGCGCGGCCTGGCCTCCTATCTGATCTCACTTTATTGCGCAGCTTCGGTTCTGACTGATGATGCGATTGCGTCTCTGGAGAACGTCGAGGTAGGCAACTACCATGAGTACAAGTGATCTGAACTCGCTGGTACTGCATGACGAGAGGGGACAAGGCGAAGCTCCCGCGTTTCCAACGGGAGAATCGTTGCCAGCCGGCCTACCGGACCCCCTCGTTCTAGCACGCATGGCGAACGAATTGTTTACCGCGCTTCCCTCTTCTCTCGATGTACCGCAACATCCCGCAGCCATCGATCCACCGGCAAGCTTGCCGGTAACGCCGCCTGCCTTCCAGCCCGAAGTTCAATTGCCTTCGGACAAACACCTTCCAACGCTGCCTGCCAGTATCGGTCCGGCGCAGGTTGCCCCGATCTCTGCTCCTTACCAGGCAGGACCTCCCGCTGTTCCCGGCATCCTGGGCACAGCGACGGATACCGGTTTGAGCAGTGGAGCTATTCCTCCTTCGCCGGCGTTTTCTTTCCTGCAGGATGCTCGGCCCATCTTCAGCGAAAGGCCCGCCTATGCTTCGTCTCCGGGGCTGGGGTATCCGACAAGCGTTCCGGCGACTCCTCAGGCAGCGCCCCCATCTTCGAGCGCCCCTCAAGGGCGTACGGGTATCATCGAAGACAGCCTCTCCAGAACTGCAATCGAGCCGCAATCTCCATCGATCAGCGTCCTCCCGATGCCGCCCCTGACGGAGTACGCACCGGCTCCTCCTTTCTCGTTTCTTGAGGAGCTCCGGCCGCTGTTTTCGTATCCGCCTTCTATTCCGGGGCCTGTCCCCGCCGGAGCGGGACTGATCGAAGAGAGTCCCTTCGATCTTCAGCTTCCCAATGATCTTGGCCGCCTGCAGGAGATGAGTCAGCTTGCGGACCAGGACCCATTGAGCCGCTTCCATACGACAAGACCGCTTGAACCGGCCGATGCCACCGTCCTCTACGAACCAGCAGGTATCGAACGGGATGTGCCTCGCGAGCTGGATCTTTCGAAGTATCCCTTTGATTCCGAAGCCATCAAGAGAGACTTCCCCATCTTGCGCGAACGCGTCAACGGCCGTCCCCTTGTCTGGCTGGACAACGCAGCCACAACCCAGAAGCCGCAGAGCGTCATCGATCGGCTGAAGTATTTTTACGAACACGAAAACTCCAACGTGCACCGCGCCGCCCACGAACTTGCAGCGCGAGCGACGGATGCCTACGAGTCGGCGCGAGAGAAAGTACGCCGCTTCGTCAATGCATCGTCCACGCAGGAGATCGTCTTTGTTCGCGGCGCCACTGAAGGCATTAACCTGATTGCCCAAAGCTGGGGCCGGCGCAATGTGCGCAAGGATGATGAGATCGTCATCACCTGGCTCGAACATCATGCCAATATCGTTCCGTGGCAGATGCTCTGCTCCGAAGCCGGAGCCAAACTTCGCGTAGCACCTGTCGATGACAGCGGACAAGTCCTTTTGGACGAGTATGAGAAGCTGCTTGGCCCAAAGACCCGCCTGGTCTCGATGACACAGGTCTCGAATGCATTAGGAGTTGTTACACCCGCAGAGAAGATGATCGAGATCGCCCACCGTTATGGAGCCAGAGTCCTGCTGGACGGGGCGCAATCGGTCTCGCACATGCGCGTCGATGTACAGTCACTCGACTGCGACTTCTTCGTCTTTTCAGGGCATAAGGTCTTTGGCCCTACCGGAATCGGTGTCGTCTACGGCAAGCCCGAAGTCCTGGAAGGGATGCCTCCCTGGCAAGGCGGCGGAAACATGATCCAGGATGTCACCTTCGAGAAGACGCGTTTCCACGGTCCGCCACAGCGTTTCGAGGCAGGCACAGGCAATATTGCAGATGCTGTCGGGCTGGGTGCAGCCATCGATTATCTGGATCGGGTAGGAATGCCGAATGTCTCCCGCCACGAGCATGAACTATTGGTGCAGGCCACAAAAGAGCTGCTGCGAGTCCCCGGGCTCCACATCATCGGCACGGCGAAGGAGAAGGCAGGAGTCCTCTCGTTTGTGCTGGACGGATTCCGGACCGAAGATGTCGGATCGTACCTGAATAAGAATGGGATCGCTGTCCGCTCCGGGCATCATTGTGCCCAACCGATCCTGCGACGTTTCGGCTATGAAAGTACTGTCCGCGCATCGCTGGCGTTGTACAACACGCATGAGGACATCGATAAGCTGGTCACAGCGATCTGGGATCTGCGTCTCGGCCGCACTTCCATCGCCTGACACTTCGCGATCCGTTTAAGCCGTCTAGAGCCCAACCGCCGGCGCGGGCCACAACTGCAGGCGCAGTTTTTTCATGAGTTCATCGTAGGGCTCTTCACCCATCCGGCGATGCTCACCCTTCGTCGCGAGAACGATTCTGTTCTCGCTGTCTTCGGGGCTGGCGACAAGTACGCGATCCTTAAAGCTACGCCGAATGTATTCGATCGCAGCCTCACTCTCCGGCCCGCACAGGTTCACAACCAACACTCCATCCGGGGTCAAGGCGCGATAGCAATCATCGTAGAACGCCTGTGAACAGAGCTGGGGCGGCTGTCCGTATCGATCGAATCCATCAACGAGCAACACCTCGATCCTTCCTGGCGCCCGAGCAACATAGTCCGCGCCGTCGTCACCAATGACACGAAAGCGATCGTCGTCCGGCGGAATATGGAACCGATCTCTCAAGGCAATGACCTGCGGATCGATTTCGATGACCGTTATGTCAGCAGCAGGCATTTCGCGATAACACCATTTCGGAATCGATCCCCCACCCAACCCGATCATTACGATATAGGTTGGATTTCGATGACAGAGCATGAAATCGATCATCGTGCGGGTGTACGGAAGCGCCAGGGCAACTGGGTCATCCACGAGCATCTCACTCTGGATCTCACCGATCTGAAATTGCAGCGACACACGATTTCCATCGCGATGGACAATCGGTTCCACTCTCGCTGGTGTTCGAAGTTGACTCCGGGATGCGTGATCGAGATAAACACTATCCATTCGTTCGGCCTGTATCAATCCAATTGGGTACTTAAGCGTGTTGACTGGGGTTACTTGGAGGGATTCCTGGTGAAATCTCGTATTGTGGCACTCTCCGTTGAGACGCTACTCTTCGAACAGATTCCTTTATATAAGACTGTTTATCCGATGCGTTCCGGACCAGCAAGTCAGTTTACGTCTGCCGAACAAGCAGCGGCACCAAGTGCTGCACAGCCGGCATCATCGTCACTCTCTCGACTCGAACAAGTCCTGCCTCTCCTCTTTTTACTGCTTGCAACCGGCTTGGCGCTCGTTTCCCATCATGTTTTACCGTCATTCGCTGGTCTGCCCGCAATGCTATTCATCGGTTCGGTGATCGGGACCGCGCTCTGCAGTAATACTCGATGGATCATCATTACCATTGCGGTCGGGGCGGTGGCACTGAATGTCGTCTTTCCAATCGTTACTCACAATCTGCCCGTTTCCCTTTTGCTGATTATTCGAACGACGGGGTTCACGGTAATCGCTGGTTCTCTTGCATACCTTGCCACAAAAGCGCGCATCTCCGTTATGGGAGACCACCGCACGGCAAAGTCAATCGCGCAGGTTTTACGGGAGCGGGAAAATGCATGGACCGTCACGGAGTTGTCCGCGTTGTTTCAGATCCCATACCGCGAGTTCTATGAACTTGTTGACCGAGGAGAACTCGAAGCATTCGGCCCGATCGGGGCTCTGCGCATCTGCCCGCGGGAGATTGAGCGTTGGTACCAGTCATCGATCCGCAAAAGCGTGCCTGGTATCGCTCCAGAAATCTCTTAAAATTGTTTTTGACTGTTGAAGCGTGTGTGGTGAGAGGGAGAGGCTTCCTCTCACCACATGTGTTCTTGCTCAAGAAAGTCCTCCGCCCGGAACCGACAGAAGATTACGATCGTGCTTACTTCTTCGCCGACGCAGCAACTTGTCGCGGAATCCCCCAGTAAATAAACGTCCCAAAGCGAGTGGAGGTTATGACATCGATGGCTCCATCATGATTCAGGTCGACAGCAAGCACATCCGAGCCGACACCGCTATGCGTATCGATCAGCTCAGGAACCAGCTCAGCTCCTCCGGGTGCCTGGCGGTTTCGAACGGTCTTGTACCAGTAAAGAACCGGAGCTCCTCTCGGATCGGGATCGATATTCGTATCGAGATGCGAGAAGTACCGCTTCCCGGCGATAAAGTCCGGTATTCCATCGCCATCAACATCCGCGTACGAGGTCCCGTGCAGTTCTGAGAACACTACCCCGCCGGCGTTTTTGGCTGATCGGTCATTCATCACCATGTGTTCGATGAAACTGATCTTGCCAGTGCTGTCCTGCTTCTGCTCGTACCAGGCAAGCCCCCAGCCATGAGCATTGAGTGAGGTCACAATGTCGTTTTTCCCGTCACCGTTCACGTCATAAACGGCCATCACGCTGCCGCCCATCAGACCTCGACCGAACTGTGCGAAAGCGGCGGGATGATAGGTCCACGGACCTGAGCCGGCTCCCGCGGCCGGCTGCTCCCACCAGCCGTAGGGGTTCACGACATCGAGCCGTCCATCGCCGTTGACATCACCTACGCCAATTCCATGAGCGACACCATAACCCGCGTCTGAGATGTCATGCACGATCCACTTCTCAGTTGGCCTGGCAGGATCAGGCTTGGCATAACGAACGTGTCCGGCGCCGCTGTAGACCAGCTCAGGCTTCCCATCTCCATCAATGTCCCGCAGTAACGCGATCTCACTTTGCACCCCTGTGCCTACCGCATACTTCTGCCAGCGTCGATTCTCTCCCTTTGGATTGATATAGAGCTGGGCGCCAGGGCCGCCGCCAAAGTTTACGGTGAGTACATCGGGCCAACCGTCTCCGTCGAAGTCTGCGGCAAACTCCATCGTCGAATCGCTCGCAAACTCGGTCAACGGATTGGAGGGGAATGCATAGTAGATCTCACGGGATTTTCGGTAGTCAGGACCATAGTAGATGTAAGGCCCGGAGACGACATCCAGCACGCCATCCTTGTTGAAATCCGCGGCGGCTGTTCCCCACGAGTAATAAAAGTCGCTCAGTCTCTGCTTCCGGAAGTGCGGACCGACCTTCTCTTCATCCCGTGTCTTCAGGGACATATCCATATAGGCGACGTTGCGAAAATGAACAGCCCCCTTGCCACCGGCATACAGTGCCACAGGTCCATAGCCACCGTCTTCGACCATCGCACCTTGCTGGCGGCCATCGTTGAGAAAAGACCGAACCGTATTGGCATCAAAGAAGATCTCCACCGAGTTCCACTCGTGAGCTCGAAGGGAGGTATCGGCAGGTTTGAGCGGAAGGTCGACGCTAGGGCTCTGCGGTCTGGGCCGGTTGTCATTCTGCGCTTGAGAAGCAGACGGGGGAGGAGTCAGGCGAGCCAGTACACCACCTCGAGGTAGCTTCTCCTGCTTCACTATCTTTCCGTTGGAATCAATCGCAACCGCGTATGTAGCAAGCGATGAATCGTCAAGCGAGACATAGACACCTTTCATGCCGCCGTCCGACGTCTTCTCCGCGCGCAGCAATACTCCGGTCACACAACTGTCTTCACAACGAAACTCCGTATAGAAGCTGACGTCCTGGTACGAATTGTCCAGCAGGAGCCAGCCTCCGCCGTTCTCTGCCGGTTTTCCCGTAATCGTGCCGGCATCCGCAGTCCAGTTAGCCTGGCCTACCTTGTTCCAGCCCTTCGCCGCCGGTCCTGTAAATCGCACATCGGGCACGAAAGAAGGTCCTGACGCAAACGCACTCGCCGCGATCAAGCACACATTCAACAGAATCAGGCCTTTTCTCACCGCACCCTCCTTGGACACGCAACTGCCGAATAACAATTGCATAATACGCAATTGTTATTGCAATTGATGCGACCCTAACTATAGGTTAGCGAGCGCGGATCGTCAACGATGTAGCGTACCCACTCTGCAATCTCCGAACGGTCTCTTAAGATACAGGCACAGGGGGTACCGTTGAACGATATCTCCAGGCTTCTCTATATTTGAAAATTATCCTGAGAAAGCGAATGTCCAACGGAGCATCAGAGATGATTGGCGGATTGCCCGAACCCCTGGTCATTCTGGCTGACGATCTTACTGGTGCAGCCGATGCAGCGGTCGCATTTACGCGCATCTGCTCCGACGTCACGGTCGACATGAGCACGCCTGCGCCTCGCCCCGGCGCGGTTGTTGCGTGGAGTTCCGACACGAGAGATACGGAACCGGCTCAACTCAAAGAGCGGATACAGGCTGTCTTACGTAACCTGCCGGCATCCACGATCCTCTTCAAGAAAATTGACTCGGTCTTTCGCGGGAATACCTTCGCAGAGATTCGCGAGTTTCTTCATACAAGAGTTTACGATCTGGCCATTCTCGCTCCGGCCTATCCGCAGGTTGGCCGGCGGATCGAAAAGGGGGTGCTGCACATCGACGACATCACGGGCTCCCGGTCGATGAACCTCGTCGAGGAGTTCCCCGAGATTCCCCTTCTTCCTGCAGGACTCCCGGAAGATCAGATCCAGGCTCGCTTCAGATCTGTCTTAAATCAAAAGCAGCGAGCTGTTTTATGTGACGCACATACACAGGAGCATCTGGAAGATGTGGCACGTGTGGCGCGGTCCTTGCAAGTGCGTACTCTATGGATTGGTTCCGGGGGGCTCGCCCATGCGCTCGCCGCAGCATCCTCAGCAATTCAGCCCTCTCCCCTGGTACAACGAAAGCCGGCGGGGATAGCCTGTTACTTCATCGGTAGCGACCATCCTGTTACGGTTAGGCAAATAGCGCACCTTCAATCCAATTGTGAGCCGCGCAGCTTTTTTCTCAAGAAGGTTTTAAGGGACACTCCCGAGTCCACGATTCGAAGTGCATTGGAAGTCGCCAAACACCCTATAGGCACGTTCGTCATGACCGGAGGAGACACCGCAAGCCTGGTTTGCCGCGCCCTGGGGATCACGGCAATTCGTTTATATCGAGAGCTCGTACCCGGCGTCCCCTTGGGAACTGCAGTAGGCGGGCCCTATGACGGGACTCCTCTTCTATTGAAGAGTGGCGGGTTTGGATCAGATGAACTGCTGTGCAACATACAGGCGCAGTTTTCGAATCAGGAAATCTATCTTTGAGTCCCGGATACCGCATTGTTCAGGATGACAACATTTGCGATGAACTTCAGACTCACCACGCTAGAGCATTTTCCCTGTAGTTTGTAGCGCAGGATTCTACATTTATGGGCGTTTTCCACGATGAAAACGCCGCTGCACGCCTTTTCCGGGTTACCCGGCAACAGGGAAAATGCTCTAGTCCAGAACCTACAGCGATAATCCAAAGACCTCTGCAATGGCCGCATGAACTGCGGACGTCTGCTCGCGTGTCAGTGCCAGTACTGGTGCCGGCCGTAACGCCGGAAGGTGCTCGCGCAGAAGTTCGTAGTCGGCCAGGAAACCCTGGTTCGACCGTACCGCACGCTCTGCCTCTTCAATCGCGATCAGGGCCGGAGCCCGTTTCGCCAGCATCTGCGGAAACCCCGTCACGCTCAGCCGCTCCGGTGCGACATACAGGAACTTCAACCGCCCATTGAGATAATCCACGCACGCAGCTCGAAGCGCCTCGCGGCTACGGTTCGCGTGAATGCAGTCGCACGCTATCCCACGCTCGCGGAGCTTCGCCACCTCGGCCTCCATCCACTCCATCTGCACACTTACCACCAAGGAGGTTCCTTCCTGCGCGAGCCCGGCAAGTTGGTAACACAACGTCTTTCCCGCACCGTCAGCAAGCGCCAGCAAATGATCTTGACCCGACAGTGCAGCCATACATGCGGCTTTCTGTCCTGGAAGGAACGATTTGTGACCGAACCGCTCTTTGAGAAGCGCGTTCACCTGTGTCGTCTTCGATGGCTTCTTCGCCCTATCCTTCGCCTTGCTTTCCGTCTTGCCGGGTGGCGGCGTATCGGCTGCTTTCTTGTCACCGGCACTCTGCGCGGCCTTCGTCATCGGAGCGAACCGGCGCCGCGGCGTTACCCGCACCTTCTCCACCACCCCGCTCACATATGCGTTGATGCCTTCGATGAATGGTGCAAGATGAGCCTCTCCCTGGTTGATCTTTTTGAGGTTCGCTTCCCACTGCCCTGTCATGGCCGGGGTCTTCACCTCAGGATGCACCACGTCGATCAGGTGAATCCCCTTGTCCGTGGCTTCCAGCGTTTTGCCGCTGCGCACAATGTAGCCACGCTTCAGCAGAGTTTCGATGATCGAGGCCCGCGTGGCCGGCGTCCCCAGGCCCGTGTCCTTCATCGCCTCCGAAAGCTCTTTTTCGTCCAGCGTCTGCCCTGCCGTCTGCATGGCAGTCAGCAGCGTAGCTTCCGTAAAACGCTTCGGCGGCTTTGTCTTCTTCTTCTTCGCATCGATCGCAGCGACCTGCTGCGGCTGGCCCTCCGCCAGATCCGTCGGCAATACCTGCGCCGCCTCTTCCTCTTCGCCGTCTTTGCTGCCCTTCTTCCGCTTCTCCGGCACCGGGTCCAGAACCTTCCAGCCCATCTGTTGGACCAGCGTTCCCGTTGTCCGGTACCGATCCACGATTGGCTCCGCTCCATCCTGTCCAAGATTCGCAATCGCCGTAATCACCGTCGTTACGGCCTGCAAATGATCGTCGTGCCACATCATTAAAAAGCGGCGGCACACCAGGTCGTAGATCCTGCGTTCCTGCGGGCTGAGGTTCAATTTTCCAGGGTTGACAGCATTCGGCAGAATCGCATGGTGGTCGCTTACCTTGCTGTCGTCCACATAGCGTTTGCTGAGTGTACGCGTCCCGGTCCCCTCCGCCACCGTCTGCGGATACTGCGGTGCAACCACATTCGCGATCTGACTCACCGTTGCCGCCACATCGGTCGACAGATGGCGGCTGTCGGTACGCGGATAGCTGATGAGTTTATGGCGCTCGTAAAGCGCCTGCGCATACGTTAGCGTCTCCTGCGCCGTGAATCCGAACAGCCGGTTGGCGTGGCGCTGTAACTCTGTCAGGTCGTACAACAATGGCGGCTGCGCGCGTTGCGTTTCCGACTTTACCGATTCAATAGCCACCGTGCCCGTACGCGCGCGTTGGACAATCTGCTTCGCCTCTTCCCCGTCTGCGGCAAGTCGCGATAGCTTGGCCTGGGTCTCTTTCTCGTTCCCCTGATCTCCACGCGGCCGGAACCACGTGCCTGTATAGGTCTCTTGCTTTCGCTCGGCCAGACCTTCGAATTTGGCGATAACCTCGATGTACTCTTCCGGCACGAACTGCCGCAACGCCAGTTCCCGCTCCACCACCATCGCCAGCGTAGGTGTCTGCACGCGGCCGACCGAGATCTCCTCGTTGTAGATAAGCGAATAGGCCCGCGACAGGTTCATCCCCACCAGCCAGTCGGCACGGCTTCGCCCATGCGCGGCATCAGCTAGTCCGTCGTAGGCGCTGCTGGGCTGCAGCTTCTCAAAGCCCTTGCGAATCGCCTCTGCGGTCATCGATGAGATCCACAGCCGGTTCACGGGCTTATCGCACAGTGCCGCGCCGTAGATGTAGCGGAAGATCAGTTCGCCTTCGCGCCCGGCGTCGGTGGCGCACACCACCTGCGTCACGCGCGGCGAGGTCAGAATCTTCCGAACCACCTCAAACTGGCTTTTGGTCCTTTCATACACCACCAGCGGCCACTCGCCGGGCAGCATCGGCAACAAATCCAGTCGCCACTGTTTCCACTCGGGACGCATCTCGTGCGGCTGCGCCAGAGAAACCAGGTGCCCCACAGCCCAGGTCACCACATATCCGTTTCCGTGCAGAAATCCGTCGCCCTTCTTCGCGGCCCCGAGAACGCGGGCAATATCGCGCGCAACTGAGGGTTTCTCCGCCAGAACGGCGGTCACTGTGGCACTGCTGTCAGACATCGTCACTTCAAGTATCCCACTCGCATCACAAAATTCGGAGCTGCTATAAGCACGGCTTTGGATTGAGGCGCGCCATGAGAGGGAGTAGACGCTCTACCCCAATGGGAGTAGAGTGTCTACATCCACGGATGAAAGTACGTCAAGCCGGAGGAGAGTGAGTCATGAAGTGGTTCCGGAGCTTCGGTTTTCAGCGGCGCAAGCGCGAATTGCAGGAAGAGATCGATGCACACCTGCAGATGGCGATTGCAGATCGAGTGGCGCGAGGCGAGACACCGGAGACGGCGCGGCAAGCGGCTGCGCGGGAGTTTGGAAATGTTCCTCTCGTACAAGATGTGACGCGTCAGATGTGGGGCCGGGGCTGGCTTGAACAACTGGGCCGGGATGTCCGTTATGCCTTGCGACAACTGCGCAAGAGCCCCGGCTTTACGATCACCGCCACGACGATGCTGGCCGTAGCTATTTGCGCCAACAGCACGATATTCAGTTGGATCGACGGCACCATGTTGCGTCCGATTCCTGGCGCGCGGGAAACGGGCGATCTTGTTAGCCTGCAGCGGGGGGAACGAAATTTCTCGCCGACTCCGCCCTTCTCGTATCTCGACTATCGCGATCTGCGCGAGCAAAACCGCACCTTGACCGGAATACTTGCATATCATAACGATTGGATCGCGCTGACTGGCGGTGCGCAGCCGGAGCGTGTCTATATTGCAAATGTGTCGGCGAACTATTTCGATGTGCTCGGCATCAAGCCAGTGCTGGGGCGCTTCTTTCTGCCGGAAGAGGAGTCAAGTGCAGTTCCCAACGTGGTCCTGGGCTACTCGCTCTGGAAGACGCGTTATGCCAAAGACCCGGCAATTGTTGGCAAGTCGATCGAGGTCGCCCGGCATCCTGTGACGGTGATTGGTGTGGCGCCGGAAGGGTTTGTCGGAGCAGCGCCCGGACTGCGTGACGATCTGTGGGTAACCCTCGATCCCCTCGGGACGGATGTGGGGCGGATGACCCATCGCGACTCGGACTGGCTCATCGTAATAGGAAGATTGCGGCCCGGCGTGAGCCGTGGCCAGGCAGCCCAGGATCTCGATACTGTGATGCACCATCTTGTGGTGGCGTATCCGGACCAGCATCTGGGCGATAACCGGATCACGCTCGATCCCATGTGGCGTTCGCCATTCGGCGCCAATGGATACATGGCGGCGACGCTGCCGATTTTGTTGGCCTTCGCCGGTTTGGTGCTGCTGCTGACCAGCGCGAATGTGGCGACGCTCACGCTGGTCCGGTTTGTATCCCGGCGGCGTGAGCTTGCGATCCGGCAGTCACTCGGGGCGAATCGTATTCAACTGGTGCGGCAGATGATGCTCGAGGGCGCTTTGCTTTCCATCGTCGCAGGAGCCATAGCTCTTATGTTGACGTCGTGGACGTCGAAGACATTCGCATGGTTCTTTCCGGCGAACTCGATTCCCCTGATACTCAACGGGAGCATGGATCACAAGGTGGTGATCGGGATTGCGGTATCCAGCCTGTTGGCCGGCATGCTCTGCGGCGCGCTCCCCGCCTGGCGCTCGTCTCATGCGCCGACCATTGAGGTACTGAAGGCAGAGTCTGCAAGTGTCTCCGGCGGCTCACGCAACAGGAAATTGCTCAGCGGGTTGGTGGTGGCGCAAATCGCGCTTGCCCTTCCTCTGCTGATCTGCTCCGGGCTATTCCTGCGAACGCTGCGGAATCTCGCCGCAGCGAACCCCGGCTTTGAGCAGGACCACGTTCTGACTGCGTCCGTGGGGCTGAATATTGCCGGCTACAGCAACGATGAGGCACAGTTGATCCGCCGCAAGATACTTGATCGCGTGTCGGTACTGCCCGGCGTGGAGGTTGCATCTCTTACCGACTGGATTCCGATGACCCTGATCCAAAAGAGGAACGATGCGTATCCGGAAGGGTATGTGCCCCATCCCCATGAATCTTTGCTGGTGCAGAATGCCGAGGTGGGCCCGCGGTATTTCGAATCTCTTCATATACCCATTCTGGAAGGACGCGAGTTTACATGGGATGACGATGCAAAGGCCCCGCAGGTAATCATCCTGGATCAGACCGCGGCAAGGCGCTACTGGCCAGGACAGGATCCGCTGGGAAAGAGACTCAGCATGTGGGGCAGGCTTTTCACGGTCGTCGGAGTTGCGAGGAATTCAACCCACACGTTCGTGAACGAGTCGCCGGAGCCTATGGTTTATATGAGCTTTTTCCAGCGCCCGGGGTTCGAGACAATGGTGCAAGTGAAAAGCGAGGGGAATCCGGTCGACTTGGAGCCGGCGGTGGAGCAGGCCATTCATGGGGTCGATTCGCGGCTGCCGGTTTTCGACGTGCGTCCCATGCGAGAGAGTACCCAGATGGCGAGCAGTTTCGCGGTCATACAGAGCACCCTGGCGGGAATGTTCGCGCTGATCGGGTTGGTTCTTGCGGTAACCGGGATCTACGGAGTCGTGGCCTATCGAACCCAATTGCGGACCCACGAGATCGGAATACGGATGGCTCTAGGTGCTTCCCGTGTGGACGTGCTGAGACTCGTGCTGGTGCAGGGATTGTGGCTCGCAGGCACTGGAGTGGTGCTGGGACTGGCGTTTGCGTTGGGACTGACACGTGTTATCGCCCGGCTCTTATACGGAATCGGCGCCAACGATCCGGTCACCGTCGTTTCCGTCGTCATGCTCCTGGGAACAATGTCTTTGGTAGCATGCTACCTTCCCGCACACCGAGCGGTGCGCCGGAACCCCGTGACCGCAATTCGCGAATTGTAAGCTGCAGTTCAGATTCGACGCGAATTGCGTGAATTAATCTGGCTCTCTACTTCTAGCGCCGTTACTTCGCGAGCCCGTGAGGGTCGAAGCTGGCAATACCGGCCGAACAGATGTGATCTGGACCAACCCCGGCGCCGAGCTGACGCGGGACCTTTGTCAGGAGGCACACTTGGTTCCTCACATCGACAGGTCTACTCTATCCGACCGCCCAGGAGGCAAGCTCTTCAAGAGTAGCCGTAGCGCTCGACGTTGCTCCCCTCGCAAATGGAGGGCCTAGTGCGACCGCTCGAGAGCTCCCTTCAAACCAGGCGATGAATGAGGAGTACTCGGCTCCGGGCAGCCTCTGTTGATTGATCCAGTTATAGTACGCTCCCATGTCCGCATCGACTAACGATCCCACCAGATCTGGTTCCGAATGGCCATCGATATTAGCCAGTAATTCGTTCATTGGGCGCTGCCGTTGTCGTGGTCCGAATCGTACAAGCAGTGTCAGCGGCTGAGCACGGCGTAGTGCCTCACGCGCAGTCCACTGTACAAACGTCGTACTGAAGACCTGCGTGCCGGAGCCTTCCGTAAGCAGCTTCAGCTGAAAGCGATTCAGCACCAGATCTTTCTGACTGTCGAATCCGATGTCGGCTGGCTGCAGAGCCGCCAGGATTGTCCGCAATTCCTCAGGTCCCATTCCTGGACGCTTGATCTCCGCCTGCATCTTATTGAGCAGCGCAATGCGTTTTGGCTCCAATGCCTGATAAGACACGTGCGTCAGCATTGGAGCATGCTCGACAGCTTGTCCTCCTTCCACATACCAATGCGCATATGGAACCGGATGAGCCTGAGCACGTGCGGCAACCCCCTTCATGAGTTGCTGTATGCCGTTTTCAGGCTTGATGTGGCTGAAGAATGTTCCGTGTTCACGTAGATCGCGAAACAACTGACCATCGTAGGCATCCAGTCCTTGTCCGATGATCGCTATACCAAGCCTTGAAATCACCGGCTGATCGGGGGCTACCGCCGCTTGTAACCGATTACCATATTCTTTCGCCGCTTGACGGAATGCATCCAGCTGATGCGTCGACCACAGATGGGCAGAAAGCTGCTCAACAAATTGAGCTGGCTGATCCAGCCAATCGAAGTGTTCCAGCTTTATTGAGAGCGACAGATCCCGAAACGATCCAAACCACTCCTGCATCTGCGCCGGTGTAAGCGATCCAAGCATCGCCATCTCTTTGCTGATCCGCTGGCGCTCCACGGGAAACTTATAGTCAAGTTCAATAACCTCAGAAAGCAGATTGGGAAGGAAACTCAGCGGCAACTGTTGCAATGTCCTCAGGTTATTCACTGCAAGCTTTCGTGCCTCTGGTGGATAGGCCCTGAACTGTTCGGGTTTGAGATCGCGAGGAAGCATCGTGTTAGAACAGTTCTTGAATTGGCCGCCCCTGCGCGATCGATGCCTGGAATCCCATCATCGATCCAAGCGTTGGCACCAGATCCGTCGATTGAACCGGATGATCGTAGATCATGCCTTCGCGGACCCCTGCCCCCAATGCCATCATCCACGTAGTTCGCGACGATGGATCGCCGGTGCGGTGGTGTTGAAAGCCATTTCCACCCGCCTCCTCATCGGAGTCTCGTCCAAAGTCGGGAAGAATCACCATCGTGGTGTTGCCCGCATATTCAGGATTGTTTTGTACAATCCTCCACAATTCAGCGCAGAGCCGATCCGTCCGTCGAACACTTTCCACATAAAGCGAATACGCACCTGTGTGTGCGACATCAATGTCGTGCATCGTAACCCAGATTAGGCTGGGCGCCTGCTGTTGCATCAGCTGTTGCACAACATAGACTGAAAGCTCGTCGGGGCTCGATAAAGTCTTCGCATGGGATCTGAAGTCGCCGACCGACAGCTTCAATATGGTCTCCATCTGCTGGAACTCAAATTCACTTCCTCCGAGTTGTGGCGCAAATAGTGGAGTCTCATAGTTGTCTCGCAGCAGATGTTCATAGTCGATTGTTCCTCCTGACATTGCTGCTAACAGCAGATGTTTTGGGAGGATCACCTGTGCGCCCCAGCCAGGTCCATATCGCCGGGACTCGCTTTCACCAATACGGCTAAACCCATTGCTGGGTGCAACGACCCATGCATCCTTAGGCGGACGCTTGAGATCTTTTCGAAAATACTCAAAAACTGTTGGATGCTCTGGAGGCACGGACGAGAAGTTATTCAACGTCTCATAGACACCTGTAGCAAGGCTTGCGGTCGCAACGTAGTGCCCAAGAATTCCGCGGTTCACCACCTGGGTAAAGAAACTGGCTTGGGGAATCAGTTCCTTAAGAAGATGAGGAATGTTCTCCTGCCCCGCAGGCGCAAACGTCTCCTGATCGCGGGCTCCACCGCCAAAGGTGACTACGATCACCTTTCTCGTCCTCGCGGATCCTGCATAGAGAAATGGACTTGCCCCACCAAGAACCATACCCGCAGCAGAGCGAAGGAAGTCACGACGGCTGCAACTGAGACCGTACGTCGCCTGACGCAGACAACTCGAGGATGCGTCGCCAATGGATGGTTCTTTCACGATCATCCCTTACTACTCCGCAGAAGCGGTCGTCGAGTACGCCACTGCATTCCTTATGCATGCGAGCCGGATGCGTCCGCCATTTCCGGTAGACGCCGGCCCGTGTACGGTCCTCTGTTCGATATGAATATAGTCCAGCCGAATAAAAATACGCATCAGGCAGGTTAGCAGTCAACGCCAGTTCGCTCCATATTTCATGACAGAACTTCGCATCGTCACGAAACCCGTAATCTAGACTGCATCCTGACTCTCAAGCGGCTAGTGAAGGCACCGTAATCTACACGGTGCCTTCATCAGCTTAGTAGTAGAGCTTCAAAGCAAACTGGATCTGCCTCGGATCAAATGGAGCATCGCGTGTTGATCCGATCTCTCCAAATGTAGAGCTCAGGAAGTTGCCCGAGTTTCCAATTGCAACGACGCCGTTGCCTCCAAAGTTCGGGGAATTGAAGTTCGGATGGTTGAGGATATTGAAGAACTCTGCCCGGAACTGAAGTGAAATCGCCTCATGGATCGGGAAGTTCTTGAAGGCGGAGAAATCGAACCGATGGAAACCGGGTCCATGCGTGCTCGTTGAGCCTGGACCGCCGAGTATAAGGTTACTGTTAGCCGGGAGGGCAACGCACCCTTTAGGGCTATCTATAACCGGATTGATAGACATCGAACCATCAGGATTTTTTACCTGGTTCAATATACAAGGCTGATTGAATGCCGCTGGATTGCCGAACCAGTTGAGGGCTCCGCTCGAATCCCTGTGCAGTCCGAGCTTCTGATCCTGACCAGCAACCTGCAGCACTCTGCAGCTTGTGCCGGAGGTTGTCGCAGACGGGCAGGTCAACGTGATAGGTTGTCCTCCTTGAAGGGTAGCTATGCCGTTGACTGCCCAACCGCCAAGAACCGCGTTTGTCACCTTACCAGAGTTGGCAAGGAACATTTTGTTCTTACCAAACGGCAACTCATAGCTGCCGCTCAGGTGGACTACATGCCGTATATCAAATGCTGCCTGGCCCCAATCGAAGTGCGGTCCGAACCCTGGAACCCAGGGAGCACGGTATCCGCTCACACTGCCACCATTCAATAGATCGCCCGCATCAGAGAGAGTCTTCGCAAAGGTATATGTGACCAAGAAGCCCACTCCCTGTGCAGATTGCCGCTCTAACTTGGTCTGCAAACCGTTATAAACACTCCGGCCGATCGTACGCTGATAACTCCCTCCCTCGGCAAAGTCCGGGAATGGTCGATAGTTCGCTGTACTTGTACCTGAGGGCAGAGTTGCACCAATAATCTGCGAGACCCTGTTGTTGCCAATGCCGGCCTGCAGTGAGCTTCCATCGGTAAGGACATAAGCAGCCTGTGCCGAGATGTTATGTGTAATGGCGTATTGAAGGGTGAGATTTGCGCTGAGCGTACGAGGCGTCTTGTAGTTGAATTGTAATCCCTGCAGGCCCAATCCCTTTCCATTCACCGCCAGAGGAGTGAACTGGGCACAGGTGAGACCCGATTCGATCGTCGCGCTTCCCCCAGGACCGGCGGTCGCACATGTGCCGTATGGGTTCGATCCAGTATTAAATGGCGCTGAATCCGTTGTGCCAGTGAACGTAAAGCTATAGATGAAGGGGTAATTCAATCCAATGTTAGGACCATAGCCTTGATTCTCAAAAGAATTGAAGAACAAGCCCGCCCCACCACGAACTACAAACTTCGGCGATACCTGATAGGCGAATCCAAACCGTGGAGCAATGTTGCTCTTCTGAGTCTGTAATAGGCCTTTCCCGTATTTGTCCGTCATTTGAAGCGCAATGCCGTCTTTCTGAAGCAGGGCCTGGAAAGTTGTCGAGAGAGCGCGGTTGGCCTTTCCGCTAGCCGGTATCAGGAATGTCGGAGCGTTATACGGCGGCCCATTCTGAATGAAGTTCGCTTGAGCACCGTTCGCCTCCGAGATGGGGCTGAAATAATCCCAGCGCAGGCCAAGATTCAACGTCAATTGAGAATTGACCTTCCAGTCATCCTGAAAGTAGACCGCAAGATAATGCCTGACGTCGTAGGTCTTGCTGATATTGGTTGCTAGAACCTGATTCGCACCACCAACATAACTAATACCATTTGGAACAGTGGTTGCGATCGGGGTCAGCAACATCTGCGCACGGCCGGTTTGATCTCCCGCCTGTCCTGGAACACCCGCAAAATTCCCATTGAAATCAAATTCGCCACGCGGAAATGGAGGTTGCAAGGTATTGAAGTGAATCTTCTGGAACTCAATGCCTGCTTTAAAGCTATGCGCCCCATGAATCTTCGTGAAATCATCCGTCAACTGAAGCGTCTGGCTGATCTCATCCGACGGCAGATAGTTGTTGCTGCCCAGATTCTGTAAACCGCTGACCACAATCTGGGGCAAACCGCCGTTCAGGGCCACTTGGGGAATTCCTTGAAATCCGTATTGCGCTGGGATTCCCATGTTATTTCCCTGTGGACCAAAACGCGTCGTATGCAAGTGGTTGAAACCGACTCGGCCTACATTGACGGTGCTTGAAGAAAACACATGAGTCCAGGCCGCAACGGACTGATTGGATTTTGCATTCTGAAGGCCCTGCGCGAAGCTTCCGCCGTCAGCAATACCGCCGAAGATTGCAGGGAGAAACTGCGGGTCATCCAAGTAGCTAAAGCGCACGAACATCTGGTTCTTGTCGCTCATTGCGTAGTCACCGCGCACGTCGAAGGCATTGCTGTGCTCATACAGCTTGGGGCTTGTTGTGAAATTCGTAGTAAACGAGCTGGTCGTCGGCGCGGGGTACAGCTGCAGAAGTTTTACCGCATTGGAATCAATACGATTCGCGGGCAAGTGATTCAGGTTGCAGCCGCTAACCGTAAAATTCGTTGTTCCTGGTCCGCACGTACCGAATGGATCGCGTGCAAAGCCAGTCTGTGTAGCCCTGATACCGGACACTGGGTCCACGGCCCCCGCAGTGACCGCTCGCGTCGTCGCTGGATCGAGAACCGTTCCGAAAGGAATAGATCGACCAAGCGCATCTTTACGGGGTGTGCCGTTTTGACCGGTAATGAGATCGGAAAGATCTGTGAAATTGCTGTTACGCTCAGTTAATGTTGGAACTGTACCTGGCAACACCGTGCCTTGGACGCGACGGAATCCCTGATAATCGCCGAAATAGAAGAGCTTGTTTTTGATTACAGGACCGCCGATGGAAGCCCCAAACTGGTTCCAGCGCAGCTTTCCCTTCGTGACACGGTTGTAATTCTCAAACCAGTCAGCTGCATCCAGCTTGTCGTTGCGAAAGAACTCCCAAACTGCGCCATGGATGCCGTTGGTTCCGGATTTGATCGTGGCATTCAGCACTGCTCCTGCGGAGCGCCCCTGTTCAGCGCTGAACTGAGCTGTCTGAACCTTGAACTCCTGGATCGCGTCCAGCGGGGGAAGAATGACGAAATTCGTGCCGTTCAGAAAATCAACCGCATTTGAGTTGTTATCGATGCCATCGAGCAGGTAGTTGTTCTGCGCCGGGCGCAAGCCGTTTGCAGAAAACGCACCCGATGCCGCATTGCCGCGCGTATCAGCCTGCGGCGTGTTAACTCCGGCGGATAGCTGAGCCAGGAACGTGAAATTGCGCCCATTCAATGGCAGATTGTTCAGTGTCGCGCTATTAATAACCTGACCGACCGATGCCTCCGTCGTCTGTAGCTGTGGTGGAATTCCAGTGACGGTGACAGTTTCTGTGGCAGAGCCGAGTTGCAGCTGAATGTTAACCTGCAGGCGCTCTTGCACATTCACCTGCAGATTTTCCTGTGTTGTTGACGAAAACCCTTGTGATGAGGCCGTAATGGAATAGTGGCCAATCCTGACTGGTGAAAAAGTGTACTGCCCACTGGTGCTCGCTACAGTTTCCAGAGTTAAGCCAATATCTGTATTCCGAAGGGTAACGTGCGCATTAGGGATAACAGCGCCGGATGGGTCCGAGACAATGCCGGTGATCGAACCTTGGTCCACTTGCGCGGCTGCGCCTCGGCTCAGAAATACCAGGAAGCACACACACGCAAAGACGCTTAGCCTGAAAAGACTTATACGTGCAAACAAACTTATCTTAGCGTTCATCCCATAACCTCCGAAAATGATTGTTGCCACTGACCCGAAGTTCTCTAAGCACCATGTATGAGCCATAGCCGCCGAAGGACATATCGATCATCACATTGCCGGTAAAGCCAACCGTGGTGGGATGGGATCCCTTGCCATCCTCCGCCAAGGACCGAAGACAGGACTGCAAGACAGGATTGCGAGACTCAAACGGCTGGTACCGAATCGGGTGCTAGTCGTCGTGACAGTCACGTCGGATACGACAACAACGGATGCATCCTGCAGCGCTCTTTCGGTACCACCGGCTAATTCGTTGGGTGTTCGCAGCGAATTGGCCGGACAACAATACAACGTCCGGATTCCGGAAGGCCAGAACTTTCTCATTCAGTTCCTCTTAAATGGCCTTCAAATCCAGACAGTCGTGCATCAGACACAATCTGATCGCCCAATCCGTCGTGCCTTGAACGATCAAAAGGTCTGTCTTGACTACGGGAGAATGAATAGATTCCTGGCGCATCGCCGCCAACTACGATACGGCTAAGAACACCTGATCACCGAAGCCTTTGTCAGGCTGTGATAATCACGCTTTTGAATCGCACTGGGGACAAAAATGGGCACAATCCACCGAAAAGAGGCGAATTTCGTCATCCGACGAAAGGCACTAAATTGTGGAGGAATTTATGGCTCCGCAGGTAGGACTCGAACCTACAACCCTTCGGTTAACAGCCGAATGCTCTGCCATTGAGCTACTGCGGAGTATCGGCGCGACCCTGTTGTTTCCAACCGGTCAAGCGCCTTAGTAAGAATACGAAAATTGCTGTGGATTGGCAACTCTAGAGCATTTCCCTGTTGGTGGGTATTCCGGAAGTAACGTGCAGGGGCGTTTTCATTGCGGAAAACGCCCATAGATGAGGAAGCCCTACTCTACATCTGCAGGGAAATGCTCCAACGGAATCAACTAGTACATCAGCACCGCGACCCGGTATGTCGTAAAACCGCCGGCGCCATGGACGGAACATGCTCCTACCTCAGCGCTGTTGTATCTGCGCTGCCGCAGGCGAGCCTTAAGTTGTTCCGGTACGGCGCTCAGGTCCGTGGCGGTCCAGCGCATCACAAACAGTGGACGGCTTCCCTGCACAACGCCGGAGTCGACCGCACAGTTCGCCCGGGCCGCAGCACTCGCTGCGGCATTCAGACGCAGCGCCCGCAGACTTTCGATGACAGCGTTTTCCTGCTGCGAGAGCGAGAGCGTGGGGACATCGCGGCTGAAGTCTTCTACTGCATAAAGCGCATTGCCCCGCGGCATGACAGCAATGGCTACAGAGGTGACTCTCGGATCCAGAATGTTTTCCCGGTGATGGGGCGAATGCATCCAGCCATCGTGGATCATCACGGCCGTGGAAGCCATGGCCACATTCTCCGCGACGACAGAGACATGTGCCCCAGCTGAAGCGACGCGTTCCGTGAGGTCCGCCTCTCCCTGGAACTGATGACTGATGGCTCCTGCCCGAACCATTTGCTCCGCATGATAGCGAGCCGCAACATAGAGCTGGCGATCCCAGCGCAGTTGCGGCAGACCTGCTTGTGCTCTTTCAGAATTCAGAGCCTGAAAAAGATATCGCTCCGCAAGAGAACTCTGAGCTTGCAGGTGAGAAGCAAAGAGAGTCAAAACCACAAACGCCAGTAAAAAACGAAACCGCATAGCTACCGAGTTCAACCCTGAAGGAACCGAAAAGTAGCTATGCGGCCGTGCTGCAGAAACGCTCTAATTGAGGACGTTCTGTTCAATGGGTGCTTCCACCGGCGGTAAGGCGCTGCGGTATCTCGCAAGCAAACCGAAGAGTGCGGTGGCGCCCATATAGCGCGGGAAGTAGAGCTTTGGCTTATCGAGTACACGGAACAACCACCCCAGGAAAAGGTGATCCGCCCACTCTGGAATATGAACCTGGTCTCCACTCAGAAAGGCGATCGCGGCGCCGATGCAGTGGATACCCGGCACGTAGCTAAGACGATGGCGCAGATAGTGGCCGAGCCGCTCCTGATTGCCGCCGCCGATCGTTACCACAATGTGTGCTGGACGCAATTCTTCCAGACGCTCCAGCAGTTCCCTGTCATCGATCACAGGGCCGTACATCGGAGCGTTGTAAACATACTCGTCCGGCACTTCAATGCCTTCGCTGCGCAGCCAGTTCCGGTTCATGTTCGCGCTCTTGTTGCCGGCCATAATCCAGAAGGTCTGGCCGGGCTGGCGGACCTCAGGCTGGCGCAACAATAGACGCAGATACTTCAGGCCGGAAACCCGGCGCAGGTTATCGCGCTCAAGCATATTCCAGACCAGAACCATAAAGGCGCTGTCTGTAATCACGAGATCGGCCGCCAGCAGGGCGTCACGATATGCAGTATGTGTGCCGATGTCTTTCAGGGCTGGTGCAGCAGGGACGACCAATAATCCACCATTCAGCATCCGCTGAACGGCCTCTTCTGCAGTTCCAGTGAAAAAAGGCACACCAAGGATAGTCTTCGTCATCGAATCGTTATGATCTCTCACGCGGTTCTCGACCAAAGCAAATTTTTGGTTTCGTTTTTCTTACGGACCGGTCCTCGCCGGATGAACCGGTCTTTGCCGGATGAGGTTGTCTAGTTCATTGTAACTCGAATTGGGACCCGACCGTTCTTTATCCGACACAAGATACTTGTCGGCAGGTAACCCTAAATCGATTACCATCTATCACATGCGGTCACCCTTGGGCATGGCGTGCGCCATTTTATTAACCATCTTTATACTGACCGGGGTCTTTGCACCGCTTCTTGCTCCTTACGATCCGCTACAACTCAACCTGGATGACAGACTGCAAGCACCGGCAATACACCACTGGTTTGGGACAGATGAACTAGGGCGCGACATTTTGTCTCGTTGTATTTTTGGTGCAAGAATCTCGCTATCGGTTGCCATGAGCGTTGTAATTCTTTCGCTATTTTTGGGGCTGCTGATCGGTTCTCTTGCCGGTTTTTATGGGGGATGGCTTGATACGGTTTTGAACGTCTACCTGATCAATGCCTTCATGGCCATTCCTGGAATCCTGTTGGCAATCGCCTTCGTCGCCTTCTCAGGCCCCGGGTTTCGCAACCTTGTGGCCGCACTCTCGTTGACCATGTGGACCGGATTTGCCCGCCTGGTGCGGGCTCAGGTCGCTGCCGCCGCGCAGATGGAATATGTCGAAGCAGCGCGTGCTCTTGGGGCAAGCGATCTCCGCATCATTGTGAGGCACATCCTGCCCAACGTATTGCAGCCGGTGCTGGTTCAGGCGGCCCTCGCCCTGGCAACTGCGGTGCTCGCGGAAGCGACATTGAGCTTTCTTGGTCTGGGAACGCCTCCGCCCGCACCAAGCTGGGGCAATATGCTCAATGATGCACGTTCACACCTCTTCGACTCACCACACATGGTCATCTTCCCTGCTCTTTCGGTAATGATCTGCGTGGTCGCCTTCAATTTCCTTGGCGATATCCTGCGGGATACCGCAGACCCGCGGCGCAAAGTCCGTCGTTCTCTCCCAGTCGAGGCCTGATATGCCCTTTCTCGTCGGCGTCCTCTCCGACACCCACGGGCTTCTGCGTCCGGAGGTTCTGCCCGCGCTGTCAGGCGTGGACCATATTCTGCACGCAGGCGATATCGGCTCCCAGCAGATTCTGGATGATCTGCGCTCCATCGCTCCTGTCACCGCGATTCGCGGTAACACCGACACTCACGGCCCATGCGCACTGTTACCGGCTACAGAAATGGTTGAGCTGGCCGAACATTTCTTCTATCTGGTGCATGACATCGCTCAGCTTGACATCAACCCTTCCGCCGCGGGCGTGGACTGTATCATTTTCGGGCACTCCCATAAGCCGTCCTTTGAAGAACGGCAAGGTGTTTTTTACCTCAATCCTGGCTCCTGCGGACCACGCCGTTTCAGCCTTCCGATCACACTCGCACTGCTGGAGATCGATGGGGAGCGGATCATGCACCGGCTCATACACCTCATCTAAGCGGAGCGCATGCGTGGATTCACCAGGCGATAGGTGAGGTCGGTAAGGAGATTGACCGCGACATACGTCACTCCAATCGCAAGAATGCAGCCCTGCACTAACGGATAATCTCGATTGGAGATCGCCGAGATCGTCAACCTTCCCAGCCCCGGCCAGCTGAAGATCGTTTCCGTAACGATGGCCCCGGCGAGCAGCGAACCGAACTGCAAGCCGACCACTGTCAGCACAGGCACCAGAGCATTGCGAAAGGCATGCCAGACCACCGTACGCTCAGGAAGACCTTTCGCTCGATCCGTACGCAGATAGTCTTTACCAAGCTCTTCGAGTACTGACGTACGGACCATTCGCGTCAACGTCGCTGCCAAACCACTTCCCAACGTGATCGCAGGCAACACCAGGTGCGTTATCAACTGCCAACCGGTCCCCGCGCCTGAGACAGGAAGCCATCCAAGCCAGATGGCGAAGACAAGGATCAGGACCGGCCCCAAAGCAAAATTCGGAAGAGAAAGCCCGAACAGACTGGCAACTCCGATTGTCCGGTCCACTCTTGTCCCATTGCGATACGCCGACCAGATGCCCGCGGGCACGGAAAACAGAATGCCGAGGAACATCGCAGCAGCAGTGAGCTCCAGGGTGTAAGGATAGCGTTGGCCAATCAGCGCCATCACCCCCTCGCGCAGGCGTACGCTGCGTCCGAGATCGCCATGCAGCACACCCTTCAGAAACTGCCAGTACTGCGTCTGCAGAGGAAGGTCGAAGCCGTATGCATGCCGCAATGTCGAGATGTCGGCGGCCGTTGCCCCCTCACCGAGCATCTGCACAATCGGATCGCCAGGCACCAGACGAATCAGCAGAAATACCGCTGTCACAATCAACCAGAGCACCGGCAGCGTGATCAGCAGCCGCTTGACGATATTGCCGGCCTTCACGATGCCTTCGCCTCAGCTGTATCGCGCTGTGAGACCTGTTCTACCCCGACGCGATTGATCTTCTGCCGCGTCATCTCGAGAATCGTAAATCGTCTGCCGTCAAACTCAACCGACTCTCCGACGTGCGGAATGTGGCCAAGTTGCGTCAGCAGGAAGCCGGCAACTGTCTGCTCTCCTTCTTCGCGGGGCAGACTCCACCGCATCTGGGTCTCAAGGTCGCGCAGGTTCACACTGCCATCGAGAATCCACCCGGCCCCGCTCTCAAGCACGGCCCGATTGGCGACATCGAACTCATCGTCCAGCTCTCCTACAAGCTGCTCGAGCGCATCTTCTACGGTCACCAGGCCCACGGTCGTGCCAAACTCATCGACCACAATGGCGATCTGCCGCTTACGCTGCTGCATCTCTTCGATTAGATCCGCTACCGGCTTTGTCTCCGGCACGACCAGTACGTCTTTCATGATCTGACCGAGCTTCAACTGAATCTCTCCGCCGGCGTCGTACGGCCGCATGCGGCTGCGGAAGTGCATCAGGCGCGATACATCCTTGGAATACACCACGCCGATAATGTGCTCTTTCCCGGCTTTCGGATCGAAGATCGGAATCCTCGAGTGCTGCTCTTCGATAATGCGGGCGCTCGCCGCCTCAAGCGGCATATCCGCAGGAAGAGCGAAGATCTTACCGCGGGGTGTCATGATGTCGCGCACCAGCACATGATTTAGCTCGATCGCGCGATGGATGACCTGCTCCTGCATCGCCGGCAATAAGCCCATGCGCCGTGCGCCGGTAGCAATCATCTTCAACTCCTCAGGAGAATGAACAGCGCCCTCACCGCTCAATGGCGCCCTGAAAAGAGTCAGGACCAGTCGTGCCGAGGTGTTCATTACATTCACCGCGGGACGGGTAATGCGCATGAAGACATCCATCGGGCCGGCCACTGCGAGCGCAATGCGTTCGGCCCGCTGCAGCGCCAGGGCCTTTGGTACAAGCTCACCAAGCAGGACCTCAAAATAGGTGATCAAAGCGAAGGCGATCACAATCGCTCCGCCATGGGCGTAGATCAGGACATGCGTCTCGAAGCCTGGAATGCGGTTCAGCCATGTTGCTTTTCCAAGCAGCATCAACAGGAACTCGGCGACGACCGGCTCTCCGAGCCAACCTAGCGCCAACGATGCAAGCGTCACACCGAGTTGTACGGCCGGCAGAAATTCATCGATGGAGCGCTTCAATGCAAGTGCCGTCTCAGCACCCGGCCGGGCAAGCGCAATCAATTGCCGAAGTCGCGTCTCTCGCACACTCACCAGCGCGAACTCGGCGGCCACAAAGAAACTGTTCGCCAGAATCAACACGGCTACGGTGAAACCGCGAAAGAGTATCCACTCGAGCATTCAGCCTGAGGATAGAGCATTTTCCCTGTCGCTGGGTATCCCGGAAGAGGAGTGTAGCGGCGTTTTCATTGCGGAAAACGCCCCTAGACGCGGAAGCCCTACTCTACACCTACAGGAAAGATGCCCTAGCACCGGGCACCATGCATCAGCAGCGCCTTCATGACACGGAAGACTCCCCTGCTTTTGCCGGCTTTTTTCTTCTCAATGAAGAAGCAGCGAAAGAACTTTAGTTCCTTCTGGTTAGCGTGCCTTCGCAAATCTTCCGCGGATGCTATACTGACTTTCGGATTGACCGTCACCCTTAGAAGTGCCCAAGCGGAGGTGGCGAAATTGGCAGACGCACAAGCTTGAGGTGCTTGCGCCGCAAGGCATAGGGGTTCAAATCCCCTCCTCCGCACCAATCCAACACATCTCGGCGTTCGGTTTTGCGAAACCACAAAATACGCCGTTCTGAGGTTCCCAGCAGCAATGATTTACCTGCTTGTTGTTCTTCACATCATCGTGTGCTTTTTCCTGATCGGCGTGGTCCTGCTGCAGCAGGGCAAGAGCGCCGACCTCGCCGGTGCGTTTGGCGGACAGGGTTCACAGACAGCCTTCGGTCCGCGCGGCGCAGCTAACCTGCTTACCCGTCTCACGACATGGTCAGCCATCCTGTTCATGCTGACCTCGATCGGCCTCACGGTACTGATGGCTCGTTCGAGCTCCAGCTCGGTCTTCTCCGGTGAGAAAGCTCCGATTTCGGCTCCAGCCAAGAAGTAGCTTCGCTCTCTCTTGTCAACGGCGCAGACCTAAGGTCTGCGCCGTTTGCTTTGGATGAGACAATCAGCGCATGGCGTTCGTTCGACTAGCGCATTTTTTCTGTAGATGTAGAGTAGGGCTTCCGTATTTATGGGCATTTTCCGCAATGAAAACGCCGCTGCACTCCTCTTCCGGGATACCTAACAACAGGAAAAATGCTCTAGCTGCTGCCCTGCTTCTGCTTGCAACTTCCTGCCTGGCTCAATCCTCCGAAGGTCCATGGCTCTTCGCCGGTTTCAAGAACAACGGCCAGAACGGTGTCTACTTCGCTGTCAGCGAAGATGGCTGGCACTGGAAGCTGATCAATGACGGCAGGCCTGTGATTGCACCGGCGCAGTCAGGTGAACTGATGCGCGATCCTTTCCTGCAACGCGCTCCGAACGGCGGCTTCCGCATGATGTGGACGTGGGGCTGGCGGCAACCGGCCGTAGCCGGGTACTCCGAATCCAAGGATCTGCTGCACTGGACTCCTCATCGCCAGCTTGAAGTCATGGCCAACGAGCCAACCGCACTCAATGTCTGGGCTCCAGCGCTTTATTGGGATGAAGCAAAGCGCCACTGGCTGATCTTCTGGTCCAGCACCGTTCCCGGCCGCTTTCCGCAATCGCACTACGACAAGAACGGCCTGAACCACCGTATCTATGCCACCACGACCCGCGACTTCCGTACATTCACCCCGGCGAAGCTTTTCTTCGATCCTGGCTACAACGTGATTGATGCTACGTTACTTCCTTCCGATGGAAGCAAAGCGAACGGTAGTTACCGCCTCGTCTTCAAGGACGAACGGAAGGAGCCGGACGGAAAACACATCCGCATGGCCAGCGGAGCCTCCATGGAAGGTCCCTGGAGCGACGTGACGGAAGCTTTTACAGAACCCGGGTCAGAAGGACCTGCGGGCTTTGCGATCGACCACGGATGGGTTGTCTACTACGACCATTACCAGTCGCCGGGCCAGCACTATGGCTCGACCTTCTCGCGCGACCTGGAGCACTGGCGTGATGGGAAAGACATGATGGAGTTTCCAGCAGGTTTGCGCCACGGCTCGTTTCTGAAGATCACGCGCAAGGAACTGGCACGGCTTCAGGGATACCACGACGGAGGTGTGCAATGATTCGCGAGACCTTCCCAGTGGGCCTTCTCGGCTGCAATTGCACAGTTCTGGGCGACAACGGCGAAGGGATTGTGATCGACCCCGGTGATGACATTCCCAGGATCACCGCCACCCTCGCCCGCCATGGCCTGACCTGCAAGCAGATCATCATCACCCACGCCCACATCGATCACATCGCCGCCGCGCAGACGCTGAAGCGCTTGACCGGAGCTCCGGTCTATTACAACCAGCTCGATCTTCCCCTGGTCAAGATCATGGATATTCAAGCCGGATGGCTCGGCATACCCACGCCGGAGGTAGCTCCTCCGGACGCCGATGCCGGTAACGGAATGAAGGTGCGCTTCGGAGCTACCGAGGGCACCATCCTCCATACTCCCGGTCACACCGAAGGAAGCCTGGTTCTCCATATCCCTGGCGAGAAGCTTCTTCTTGCCGGAGACACACTTTTTGCCGGCTCCATTGGACGCACAGATCTCCCCGGCGGCGACTATCCGACGATCCTCCGCTCGATCAAAGACGTTCTCCTGCCGCTTCCAGACGAGACGCTCGTCATTCCTGGCCATGGAAAGAACACAACCGTCGGCGCTGAACGGGAAGATAACCATTTCCTCAAATAACAAAGAATCAGGTAGATACAAAAACAACTGAATGTATCACTCGATGGGGCTCGACCTTACTGTTAACCAAAAAGGTTCTCCAGTAACCCTCCGATCCCCTGCTCGAAGACTGGCGCGGCAGGCAGCAAACTCACGACGAGCCAACCCTTCGCCGGCAGTCCATAAAAACTTCCGGGATGAGTCAGCACTCCTGCTTGCTGCAACAGACGTATCGCGAAAGCCGTATCGTCTTCCACGGCGGGAATACGCAATACCACCACCCATCCAGCCTCCACTGGCAGGCGTGACACCTCGGGCGTAGTCTCGAGCAAATGATCGAGCTGGTTGAGGTTCCTCCGAACCCGCTGCCGAATCTGCGCCTGGATCATTTTTGCGCTTTTCAGCCAAACAGGCAGAGCCAGTTGCGTGGGCGTTCCGAGCGACAGGAAGGTATCGGCTACTACCTCCAGGCGCGCGATGGCTTCGCGTTGAAGCTCGACCGGACCTTGTACTGCCAGCCAGGCGGCCTTCATTTGCGGAAGTCCGGCAATCTTACTCATGCCGCTCAAGACAAAGGTGAGGGCCGGATGTTCTCCTGCAGTGAAACTGGCGCTTGAACCTTCGATGGTGTAGTCGAGAAAGACCTCATCCACGATCAACGCCAGGCCATGGCGGGCACAAAGCTGCTGCAAGGCTGCTCGCTCCGCATCACGGGCAAAGTGCCCTGTCGGATTGTTCGGATGCACGAGCATTACCGCCTTCGTCCGCACACCGATATGCGCCTCAAGCGATGCCAGGTCGATATGCCAGCCGTGATCGTAAAAAAGGGGATAAGGCGCCAGGTGCACGTCGTCTAAACCCGCCAGGAAATCAAAGAGCGGATAACTCGGCCGCGGTACCATGACTTCGTCCCCCGGGTCGCACAACAGGCGAAACAGATAGCTGTAGGCTTCGCTGGTGCTGGTCGTGAGAATCAGGTTGTCAGCACTCACGGCTGCATCGTGCGCGGCATAATAGCCGGAGACGGCGGCACGAGCGGAAAGAATGCCGCGCGGATCCGGATCATAGCCCATCGCTTCGGCATGAACGAGCGCATTCAGGATCGAGGAGGCATCATAGTCGAAGCCGCACTCCGTTGGGTTCGAAAGCGTAAGGTCCGCTGCGATGCGCCCGCTACTTCGCGCCTGTCGTACCGCAGTGGCATAGGGTGATTCAGAGATGTCCCAGGCAGTCCTTCGCGAAAACATGCCATTCATCCTACCGCCGATAAGAGCTTGATACTCTGAAACAGATGGCTTCCAATCACCTTTGCGCGGTTCTTTTTGATTTTGGACAGGTCCTTTCGCTTACTCCCGACCTTGAACAGTGGGAACGCATGAAGCGGGTTCTCGGACTCGAGGAGATCGACTTCCAGGAAAGTTATTGGCAGTACCGCCACGCCTATGACCGTGGAGATTTGAACGCCGTCTCGTACTGGCATCGGATCGCCGAAGACTACAAGATCACCCTTAGCGACGCAGCGCTACAGGATCTGATCGATGCCGATGTCCGCATGTGGTCTCGGCTGAACCAGCCAATGGTGCAATGGCTGCAGCATCTTCAGCAGGCTGGGGTGAAGACCGGTTTATTGTCGAACATCGGCGATGCCATGACTCATGGGCTACGCGCAAAGTTCGCCTGGATGGGCGCGTTCGCACATGCCATCTACTCCTACGAACACAACCTGGCCAAGCCGGAGCATGCTATCTATCGCAAAGCAGCCGAAGGTCTTGGATGTTCCCCGGATGGGATTCTCTTTATCGATGACAAGGCGGAGAACATTCAGGCAGCACGTGCAGTGGGCATGAAAGCCATTCAATATGATCTGAACAACCACACCGCATTTGAGGGTCAGATGGAAGCCGAAGGACTTGGGGATCTGCTTCGAAGATAGGCGAGATCTGACGGACGCCCGGTTAATTCAGCGCTGCGCGACAGAAGGCCGCAGCGGTATCTGCTCCACGATCTCTACGCCGAAACCCTGCAGCGCCGGCGCGTGGGTCGGCCGATTCGTCAGCAGTCGAATCTTGTGAATTCCCAGATCGGAGAGGATCTGTCCGCCCAAACCTGTCTGACGCAGCGTGCGCTGATGACGCTCAGCGTACGGATCTCCACCGGGCATGGCATTCGGTTCCCGTTGGGTGACGATCCGAGCGGGAGAGACGGTGCTGTCGATGCCAAAACCGCGCGATCCATTGTGCAGATAGACCAACGCGCCTGCTCCCGCCTCGGAAATACGTTGCAGCGCATATTCCACAGAATGGGAACAGTCTGGGATCATCGCACCGAAGACATCTTCCACCAGGTTGTGTGAATGCACGCGCACGAGTACCGGTTTATCCGGGCTGGCTACGTCTCCGAGCACCAGGGCGACGTGCGACTCCGTAGGGTCCGTCTCGCTCTCGTAGGCGATCATCTGAAACTCGCCGTGCTTCGTCGAAAGCACCGTCTCGGCAACTCGACGTACCGAGCGCTCATGCCGCAGACGATAACGGATCAGCTCTGCGACGGTCACCATCTTCAGGTTGTGCAGCTTGCAGAACTCGACCAGGTCTGGAACCCGGGCCATAGTGCCGTCGTCGTTCATGATCTCGCAGATCACGCCGGCGGGAATGAGACCGGCCATGCGCGCGAGGTCCACTGACGCCTCAGTCTGCCCTGCACGGACCAGAACTCCGCCTTTCCGGGCGCGCAGCGGAAAGACATGACCGGGACGTGCAAGGTCCTGCGCTGTCGAAGCCGGATCGATCGCAACTTTGATGGTGTGCGCACGATCGTGCGCCGAAATCCCCGTCGTGACCCCTTCACGGGCCTCGATACTCTCTGTGAATGCCGTACCGAACCGCGAAGTATTTTGCCGTGTCATCGGCAACAGACGCAGGTAGTCCGCACGCTCCTCGGTCAACGT
The DNA here is from genome assembly GCF_025685425.1 of Terriglobus albidus. Classification (GTDB taxonomy): domain Bacteria; phylum Acidobacteriota; class Terriglobia; order Terriglobales; family Acidobacteriaceae; genus Terriglobus; species Terriglobus albidus. The sequence continues at coordinate 36,378 of NZ_JAGTAS010000053.1, read as the reverse complement.
GAGACAGATGAGACCACGGCCATACATCGCCATGAAGTTGATTGCCTCTGGTGTTACATATTCTGCCGCCAGAGTCAGATCGCCTTCGTTCTCTCGGTCCTCATCATCGACGACCACGACCATGCGGCCGGCTTTGATCTCGTCGATGGCGGTGGCAACGTCTGTGAATGGGCTTTCGGTCATAACTTACAGATTCAGCATAGCCGAGGAGGTCGCAAACTGAAGCAGAGCCGTGGCATAAATGACAAACAAAAGACGCCGCGCATGGGCGGCGTCTTTTGGGACCTTCAAACTGAGTCGTTACAGTGTTGACTCGATTTCAAATCCCCACGCTTCCAACAGAGCCTCAGGGATGTATTTCGAATTCTTGTTACGGCGAGCCCACTCACGCAGGCGCGTCGAACGGACATACTGGTCCGGGGTCAGCTTGAACTCTTTCACCACTTGCTCGAACGATGTCACCGTAGGTACGACCGGCCCGATGGGCTCCGGCTTACCCCAGTTAGGATTGCCACGACGCTTTGCCATGCAGTTTTTCGTGTCCTTGTTAAATTGTTTCGTACTTGCTGGTGCTCTTTGCGGACTCACGCCCTGTGAGTTCCAGCAACAACTGGACTGTGTCCGCAAAGTATTAGATTACCCTGATTTGCGCCCGGATTCAAGTTTGCAGAGGTACTCAATCGCCCCCGGAAAGAAGCTGCAATTCTTCCGTAAATTACTCATTTATAAGGCGTACACACACCAGCGCGGGGATTTACCCCCAAATCTTCCACTGCCTGATTTATGCGAAGATGAGTGTTCGCTCTATGGCTCAAAGCTCCTCCAGAGACCTCCGTTCCCTTCTACGGCAGACCTTCGGTTTCGATGACTTCCGGGAAGGCCAGGAAGAGGTCTGCCGGGCCGCCGTCGAGGGTCGCGATCTGTTGCTGGTAATGCCGACCGGCTCCGGAAAGTCGCTGTGCTATCAGCTTCCCGCTCTCGCGCTGGAGGGAACGGCTCTGGTTATCAGTCCCCTGATCGCCCTGATGGACGATCAGTCTTCAAAACTGGAGGCCGCGGGGGTGGCAGTAGCGCGCATTCACTCCGGTCTGCCGCGCGAAGCTCAACGGCAAGCCTGCCGACACTATCTCGACGGAGAGCTGAAGTTTTTGTTCGTCGCTCCCGAGCGGCTGAGAGTACCCGGTTTCATGGAGATGCTGGCAAAGCGGCCTCCATGCCTTGTCGCTATCGATGAGGCCCACTGCATCTCCCAGTGGGGACATGACTTCCGCCCCGACTACAGGCTTCTCGGGCAGTACGTGCAGGCACTGCGGCCCGCGGTGGTCGTCGCATTGACCGCGACGGCGACGCTGCAGGTGCAGGAAGATATCATCGCTCAGTTGAGCCTTCAGCGGCCCGCACGCTTCATCCACGGCTTCCGCAGGGATAACCTCGCCATCGAGGTGGTGGAAACTCCAAAGAACGAGCGATTCGCCACAACCAGGCGACTTCTCGCTGATACAGCACGCCGCCCGGCTGTCGTCTATGCCTCCTCCAGAAGAGATGCTGAATCGCTTGCACAGGAGCTTGCCGCCGACTTCCCTGCGGCCCCTTACCACGCCGGCCTTCCTCCTGAAGTTCGCGAACAGACACAGCGGAAGTTTCTGGCCGGTGAGTTGGAGATCGTCGTAGCCACCGTCGCCTTCGGCATGGGGGTCGACAAAGCCAATGTGCGCACCGTTATCCACGTCGCCCTTCCCGGTTCCGTAGAAGCGTACTACCAGGAGATCGGGCGCGCAGGCCGCGATTGGAAGCCCAGCCGGTGCATCCTGTTGCACAGCTATGCCGACAAGCGCACGCAGGACTTTCTCCTGGAGAAGTCGTACCCGGCGACGACCGAGTTGGATCGGATCTTCCGCAAGTTGAACGATCAGCCGCTACCGCTCGATCTGTTACGCGAAGAGCTGCGCATGGACGCCGAAGTCTTCTCCTCCGCTGTAGAAAAGCTGGTCGCTCATGGCGCCTGTCTGGTGGATTTTGAGGGCTTTGCCGTTCGCGGACGCATCGAAGGCTGGCGCCGACTCTACGAGCAGCAGCTGGCGCAGCGGAAGGCGCAGATCGATCGGATGATCGGTTATGCAGACTCTCACCAGTGCCGTATGTCGGCTCTGATTGCTCACTTCGGCGACACGGTAGATGCCCGCCGGATGTGCGGCAAATGCGACTTTTGCTCTCCGGAGAGCGCGATCGCTGTCCGTTATCGGAATGCAACCATCGGCGAAGAAGAGGCCATGTGGACGATTCTTCGAGCACTGAAGCGTTCAGGAGGCAAATCCACGGGCAAGCTTCACAGTGAGGTGTTTCCGGGTGGGTCTCCTTCTCGCAATGAGATGGAGGATCTTCTGGGAGGCCTCGCGCGCTCCGGATGGGTGACGCTTGAAAGTGCAACCTTCGAAAACTCCGAGGGACGCACCATTCCCTATAAACGGGTCTCGATCACTCGCGATGCGGAACTGCTGCCGGACGGAGAGCCTCTCGGAGTGCTGATGACTGGCGAAGAGGCTCAGGCCTCTCCTCGAACTGTCACCCGCAAACGTAAATCCGCGGACGCCGAGGAGATGGTGGCGTTCAGCCCGGCACAGCTCGCACTTGAGCAGCAGATTCGCAGTTGGAGAACCGAAGAAGCTCGCCGGCTGAAACAGCCGCCATTCATGATCCTCGCCGATCGCACACTGCGCGCGATCGTATTGAACCGCCCGCGTACGATCGAAGATCTGCTGCAGGTAGACGGCATTGGCCCGAGCAAAGCGCAGCGTTTCGGCGAACAAATCTGCGCGCTTTGCGCCGGTTGAAACGTGCAGGCAATCGCGCTGCAGGCAAGTCAGATTCGCCGCGTCTTAGCACATAAAACCTGCTAAAATATGAATTTCCCGGGCAACCATGACATGCATGTCCCGCTGCGGGCAATCCTGGGAGTGTCTCTCTCGATCGCAGCAGTCGTCACCGGACCAACGACAAGGAGCTCTATACGATGTCACACCTGAATGGCAGCACTAGCGGCAACCCAAGTGGCACGGGCTTGCGCCTGAAGACCGGCCTGGCCGAAATGCTGAAAGGTGGCGTCATTATGGACGTCATGAACGTGGAGCAGGCGCGCATCGCCGAAGAAGCCGGCGCCGTCTCCGTCATGGCTCTGGAGCGCGTGCCGGCGATGATTCGCGCCGAAGGCGGCGTTGCTCGTATGGCAAACCCGAAGCTGATCAAAGAGATCATGCAGGCGGTATCCATTCCCGTCATGGCAAAGGCTCGTATCGGACACTTTGTCGAGGCTCAGGTCCTGGAGCAGCTCGGCGTCGATTTCATTGACGAGTCCGAAGTGCTGACGCCCGCCGATGAGACCTACCACATCGATAAGCACGCCTTCAAAACACCGTTTGTCTGCGGGGCACGCAACCTGGGTGAAGCATTGCGCCGCATCGCTGAGGGCGCCGCAATGATCCGTACCAAAGGCGAGCCTGGCACCGGTGATGTAGTTCACGCGGTACAGCATATGCGCACCATGAACCGCGAGATTCGCATCCTGACCGCCCTGCGTGAAGAGGAGCTGTACAACGAAGCCAAGCTGCACGGCGCTCCCTACGAGCTGGTGCGTATGGTGGCGCAGGAAGGCAAGCTGCCGGTTCCCAACTTCTCGGCAGGCGGTATCGCTACGCCGGCAGACGCTGCCCTGATGATGCAGCTCGGTGCGGAGACCGTCTTTGTCGGCTCTGGCATCTTCATGAAGGAGCGTGCGACTCCGCTGGATATTGAGAACGATCCGAAGGAGCGTGCGGAAGCTGTCTCCCGCGCCAAGGCGATTGTGATCGCGGCGACACACTTCAACGAGCCGAAGATTGTAGCCGAAGCCAGCGAACTGGTCACCGGTACGATGAAGGGACTCGCCGCCGCAGCGATCGAAGAAGCACAGCTCATGCAGACGCGCGGCTGGTAAACAAACGAAATAACCGTTCTAAACCGGACAGCGAAGTGGACATCTCCGCTTCGCTGTTTTTTCATAGGGACTCGAGCAATTCTCCTAAAGGTCTGGGGCGAGTGTTGGCTATTTGCGCCGTTTTCCTTCGAAGAAAACGGCATTCGAAGATTTATCCAGAGCTACAGTATTAGGAGAATTGCTCTAATGACCTCTGAACATCTGACTATCGGTGTGCTCGCCGTGCAGGGTGCGTTTGAAGCACACGCCCAGGTACTTCGTTCTCTTGGTGTAAATGCTCCGCTTGTCCGTCTGCCGGAAGATCTGGCTTCCCTGGACGGCCTGATCCTGCCTGGCGGTGAGTCCACGACGTTTCTGAAACATCTGGAGCGGAACAACTTCTTCGCGGCCCTGGACACTTTCGTCCGGCAAAAGCCTTCGTTCGGCACATGTGCCGGAACCATCCTGCTTGCCAAGGATGTACGCAACCCGGTGCAGAAGTCGTTGGCTGTGCTGGATGCCACGGTAGAGCGCAACGCCTACGGCCGGCAGATAGACTCCACGATCCAGGAGACCGAGACAACCCTGCCAGGCGGCCCGATGGAGATGGTTTACATCCGTGCCCCTCGTATCGCCGCCGTCGGTAATGACGTCGAAGTGCTGGCCCGGAGGAACGGCGATCCGGTCCTGGTACGTGAAGGCCGTATCCTGGCGGCCACTTTCCATCCGGAGCTCTCCACGGATCGCCGTGTGCATGAATTTTTCGTCGAGATGGTACGCCGGGAGAAGCTGGCCCATTCTGCAACGGAAGCCCATGCCGGCTAAGAAACACCTGCGCTAAAAATCCGAAACGGGAGTACTCTTGATGTTAACGAAGGGGCTCCCTGTGGCGGCGATCCTTACACCGAACGAAACCGAACGCAAACGTCGTCCTGACGACGGCGACAGCGGTTCAGGACGTCGGCCCCCTGTTGACCGTAAGCCGACTGGCGGCGGTGGTGACGGCGATAACTGGGACAACCGGCCGGCCGGTAGCCGCGGTCCCCGGGAGACACTCACCCGGTATCGCATGGGTATCTTCTTTGCCCTGGCCGGCGACCTGATGTTCTTCGCCGTCATCGTCTGCGCCTTCTTCGTCCGGCAGACCAGTGGGCACTTCGATGCACATAACGACTACATCGTGGACTGGGTCCCGATCGCGATTCCCCACATCCTCTGGTACAACACTGCCGCTCTCTTGATGAGTTCCATCACCATGGAAATCGCCCGCCGGCACATGTTCCGCGAGATCGATGTCATGGAGGAGTGGCTGGGCCTGGGCAAGCCAAGCTCCACACGGGCAATGCCCTGGTTGATCGCCACCCTGGTCTTTGGCCTGACATTCGTGAGCGGGCAATTAGTAGCGTGGAAGCAGTTGAGCCTGGCGCACCACAGTTTCAGCTCAAACCCTTCCAGCAAGTTCTTCTACTTGATTACCGGCATCCACGGCGCTCACCTGGTGTTCGGTATTTTTGCACTGGCAGCCGCCGTGATTGGGCTCTACGCCATCAAGAAAATCCAGGCTCGGCAGATCGTGGTGGATTGCACGGCGTGGTACTGGCACTCGATGGGAGTCTTCTGGGCCTTCCTCTTCGGCCTGTTGGTCTTTGCTCAGTAAACTTGCCCGAAAGCTACTAGAGCCTTCTCCCTGTTGCTGGGTATCTCGGAAGAGGAGTCCAGCGGCGTTTTCATTACGTAAAACGCCCATAGATGCGGAATCCCTACGCTACACCTACATGGAAAATGCTCTATTCTTTTCCGCGCTTCTTCAACTCAATGTTCAGGCGTTTGATCTTCTGATTCAGCGTGCTTAGCGGAATCTTGAAGAAGGCTGCAGCCTCGGTCTGATTCCAATTGCAACGCTCCAGCCGGTCGCCAATGATACGGCGCTCGATCTCTTCCATAATCTCGGCGAGGCTAGCAGAGGAAGCGTGCTCCATCAATGCTGCCGAGTAGGTGTTTCCAGTCAGTTGAGGCGGAAGCTGATCCGGCGTAATCTGCGGTCCGGTTGAGAGAACTACACCGCGCTCCATCGCATTTTCCAGCTCGCGGATATTTCCCGGCCAGCTGTGGTCCATGACCAGCCGCATTGCGTCTGGGGAGAGCGTGCGCTCCGGCAGGCCATTCTCCTCTGAGAAACGCTTGAGGAAGTGTTGTGCCAGCAATGGGATATCTTCACGGCGGTTGCGCAACGGCGGAAGCTCCACGGAGATGACGTTCAAGCGGTAGAAGAGATCTTCGCGGAAGCGGCCCTCCTTCACCGCCTGCTGCAGATCAACGTTCGTTGCCGCCAGAATACGAACGTCGACGGAGATCTCCTGTGTTCCACCGAGTTGCATGAACTTGCGCTCCTGCAGTGCGCGGAGCACCTTGGCCTGGGTTTCAAGAGGCATGGTGCCAATCTCATCCAGGAAGAGCGTGCCCTCGTTGGCAGCCTCAAAGAGTCCCTTCTTTGTAGCGACTGCCGAGGTAAAGGCTCCCTTCAAGTGGCCGAAGAGCGTTGATTCCAGCAGGTCTGCGGGGACAGCACCCACGTTCACAGGGACGAAGGGCTTATCTTTCCGCGGCGAATTTGCATGGATTGCTTTAGCAATCAATTCCTTGCCCGTGCCGCTCTCTCCATGGATCAGGACAGTAGAACGCGAAGCGGCTACTTGCGCCACCAGATCGAGCAGCTTGAGCATCACGTCGCTCTTGCCCACAATATTCGTGAACTGATAACGCTGCTTGAGAGTCCGACGGAGTTGCAGCACTTCCTGCTCGGCGCGGCGCTTGCCGATTGCGGAGCGAATGTCAGCCAGCAGCTTTTCGTTGTCCCAGGGCTTCTGAACAAAGTTCTCCGCACCCAGGCGAATCGCTTCAACGACGTTCGCTACCGCACCGTACGCGGTGATCATGATGACCGGAAGTTGAGGATGGGACGCCTTGATTCTGGGCAGCAGGTCCATGCCGCTTTCGCCCGGCAGAGACAGATCGAGAAGCAGAAGATCGAACTCCTCGCGTGCCAACAGGTCCAGGCCGGAGTTTCCCTCCTCGGCCATGGTGACCGTGAACCCTTCTAACGTCAGAAGAGTCTCCAGCGAGTCGCGGATGGCAGCTTCGTCGTCAATGATCAGAATACGTCCGCTGCCGGCAGGCAGCATAAAGCCCGCGTCCGGCGGGTTTATCGTTAATGCTTCAGGCATGAATCGTTCGTCCGCTGGCCTCGTTGCCTAGCCGTGTCACATCAGCCAAGGCAGGAAATTCTAGGATGAAAACGGTACCGACGCCAGGCTCACTCTCAACGTCGATCTTGCCATTGTGCTCCTGCATGATGCCGTAAGTGACGGAGAGGCCGAGGCCGGTTCCCTTCCGCTGGCCGACAGCAGGCTGGAGCTTGGTGGTAAAGAATGGGTCGTAAATCTTGTGCAGGTGTGACGGTTCAATTCCGCTGCCATTATCTCCGATACGAACCACAACATTGTTCCCAACAGCCTCGGTCTGCACGTGCAGGCAGCCTTCGGCGCGATTGAACATTGCGTCCTTGGCGTTCATCAGCAGATTTAGCGCCACCTGTTGAAGTTTGCCTTGATTCCCGCGGATAAGAGGAAGATTTGGAGCCAGGTCAATCTCCAATTTGATCCGCGAGGTTTTCATCTGGTGCTCCAGCAGAGCCAGCGTGTCCCGTATTACGACATTGATGTCCAGATGCGTGAACTCCGTCGTGCTGGTGCGCGAGAAGTTGAGAAGGCCATTCGCGATCTCTGAGGCACGGAAGGTCTGCTGCGTGATCTTCTCCAGGATGGAGGACAGACGAGGATCGGCGCCGGCATGTTTCGTCAGCATCTGCGCATACGAGGAGATCACAGCCAACGGCGTGTTAACCTCGTGGGCAATGCCGGCCGCCAGTAGGCCAATGGAAGACAGCTTTTCGGCCTGGGCAAGCTGACCTTCCATGTTGACGCGGTCGGTAATGTCATCCACCAGCACAATACGGCCGACAGGGACAAAATCACGTGTCAGCAGGGGTGCAATCGCGATATTGGCGGTACGAACTTCACCAGCCGGCGTCGGCAGGCGGAACTTGTACAAGGTATGCGTTGTGGCTTCAGTCTTGAGCCGCTCGAATTCACCGAGGAACTCCGGAGGAAAGACCTCACTCAGATGGCGGCGGAGCGCAGAGACACGTGGTGTCGCGTACATGACCTCCATCTCGGCGTTCCAGCTTTCAATACGATCTTCCAGATCGACCGCAAAGATACCGATATGGATGGACTCAACGATGTTCTCGTTGAACTCCTTCAGCCGTTCAAACTCAGTAACCTGACGCTGCAGGCGTGTATAGAGCTGAGCATTCTGAATCGCAATGCCGATATACCCTGCCAGCGATTCAAGTACCTCGATATCTTCCGACGAAAGAAAGTCGCCGCGTGACGTACGCCCAAGCCCAATCACAGCAATGGTGCGCTGTGCCCCCGTTCCCGGCTCACCAACCGTACAGGCAAGGTAGTAGTTCAGGTCGAGCGCGGCGGCAGTGGCCTGCTGCGTCTCTGTAAGGTGCATTGCATGCTGCGGTGTTTCCAGAAAGAGATGCCGCGCCTGCCCGTAAAAGTGCAGGAAGCTAAGGTCGTTCACCGGGACATCATTCAGGCCATGCGATGCCGCAAGATGCAGCGGGGCTCCAGGCTCGCTTGATGTAAACAGCGCCACGCGCGTAACCAGCAGCGTCTGCTGCAGACGCTCGACAATCGAACGCGTCAGCAGGTTGATATCGGTCTGGGAAGACAGGCTGCGGCCGAAATCGACCAGCGTGCTGCGATAGTCGAAGCGGCGGCGGTCAAAGAGTTTGTCAACGCGGGCCTGAATGATGTTCTTCAATGGATCGAAGATCAGCGACGTAACAACGATTGCCGCCACCAGACCCCAGGCACGCAGGCCGGGAAGCCGCGCATGCACCAGTTCTGCTGAGACAGCGATCACCGCAAAGTACAGACCGACCAGGCCGGCGGTAGCGAGCGTATAGGTGACGCCACGCTTGAAGATAAGATCTACGTCCATCAGGCGATAACGGACAATCGCCCATGCGAACGTCAGCGGCAGAAATACCAAAGACAAGCCGGAAAGCTTCGCAACGATCGGCCAGATATCCCAATCTGCCATGTAAGGAATGGTGTAAAGCAGCGTGAACGGAATAACAGCAATCAATGCTCCACGCGAGAGCCACTTGAGTTGTTGCCGCTCCAAGCCGGACCGTGCCCGGCGATAGCGAGTGTAGAAAACAATCGCCGCCGTAACGTAAAACGCTGACAGGTAGCCAATGGCGATCTGATCCAGCCGATGATGAAGCTGTTCCGTCGCGGACCATGTGGTGAAGGCAATAATCTGCAGCGCCGCAACCACAAAACCTGGAATATAAAGCGCGGCAGAGAGGATGCGCCGCGGCAGGCTGTTGGAGCTTCGGCCGAAGCTTACGGCAAAGTGCAGGAAAAGTGCGGGCTGGAGTGCCTGCGCCAGCAGATTCGCGTAAAAGACCGTCCAGTCCAGAGTGTTTAGCTCGCCCGTGTACTTGAAGTCGTACAAGACAAAACTGGCCAGACAGAAGAGATAAAAGTGCATCGACCCCGGCGCGGTCCAGCGCCGGAAAAGCACATAAAGTCCGATGCCGAGATACACCAGGCCAATCAACCGCATACCCTGGTTGATCGAACGATCAGTAGGCTCAAAGATAACCTGAACGTCGAAACGAGCCTTTGCGTTCCGTACGATCGAATAGGTTCCCCGCGACCAGACACCATGACGCCAAATTTGGCGATTGAGGGTTGCCACCCGGGGAGTGGGATGCTCATCGACGGCGATCAGCACATCTCCCGGACGAATACCTGCTCGTTGCGCGGGAGAGTTAGCGGGAACCCGCTCTGCCTTCAGTCCACCCTGAATCTCCGTCCAGGACACGCCGTCTGTCGGCAGATCAAAATGGATCTCCCGCAGGAAATTTACGACGCCAAGCGCACAGGCGGCAGCCGTCAACAGGGCAAGCGCAATCGCCGTGATGCGGACTTGAAAGGCCTTTGGCATCAAAGTTCCATTGAAACTATCAACATCATTCTTGCACGTTAAAGACCAAATTTTTACCCCGGCTAATAAGGCCAAGTCCTTGAAAAAGATACAGCTATTCTTCCAAATATCATAACGAGCTACAGAAATACGGAAGATCGGGCCTTACTGGGTTTTTTACAACCCAATTTGTTGGTTGTAAATGGGCATCCACTCGGAATCTAGTACGCATCTGAGTCATGGGATTGGGGGCGAATGAACCTTCTGGAGTGGATGACATCTGCCTTACCTGAGCCGGCTGCCCAACCGGCTCAAACGGAGGTGTCGCCCGGTTGCACCATGCGATATCTGGAGGCGGGTGCCGGCTATCCGGTAGTTCTGCTGCATGGGCTTCTGGGAGCTGCCGATATCTGGCGCCGGAATCTGCCCACTCTGGCCAGGGAATATCGCGTCATCGCCGTCGACCAGCTTACCTGCGAACGCCATGGCTGGGTCAATGAGCAGGATGCCGATATTGCGACCTCTGCGGAGAGATTGCTGCAGCTCTTCAACCGTATTGGAATCGAGCGCTGCCATCTCATCGGGCACTCTTATGGGGGCTCGGTGGCCGTCGTCTTTGCCGCAAAGTATCCGGAAAGGGTAGCTTCCCTGGTTTTGCTGGCTCCCCCGACCGCGGCCGCAACCAGTCTTCTTCCTCTCATTCGGTTCTGGAACAGTCCACTTGGCCGCTGGTTCGGGCATCGCGTCACCGAGCTTCCACGCCGCCTGCAGGAATTGGCGCTCCTCCGAATGTATGGCGAGCGGGGCCACGCTGACGAAAGGACCCTCGACCTGTACCTCCGCGCCTTGCGACGTCCGGGGGCGGTGATGCATATCCTTTCGATCATTCAGCTGTGGCACCACAACATGAACGCCGTTGATGAGGCGCTGGCCGCCTTGCCGGAACAGCGGGTGCTGCTGCTCTGGGGTGATAGAGACCGTACAGCTCCGGTACATCTTTCGGAAAGACTGCGGCAGCGCCTTCCCCAGGCGGAACTGCAAGTGATCACCGGAGCCGGCCACCTGATCTTTGAGGAAGCGCCGCATGAAGCCAATCTGCTGTTTGCTGACTGGTTGCGTCGCAACACCATGACTCATCGTGTAACCGCCCACAAATCTGAGGTCGCTTAGAGTCTGCTGGTGTGGTCTCTCGAAGTTCTTGTCACAAATTTAGTCATCCTGAACATTCGGGGTCTCCAGCGAACTTGTTCGCTGGGGTGATTCGTGAAGGACCCGCTTTTCAACGCTTCGGATGGCAAAATCGCATGATTCATATCATGAACTTCAGATCAGGACGCTAGACGGTCAGCCCCGGAACTGTCTCCGCCAGCCATGAGATCACGGTTTCGCGCATCTGATCGAGCTTCGATCCCGGAGAACCGGCAGTACCCGCGAAAAAATGATCCCCACCGGCAATCCACGCCAGTCGTTTCGGTTCAGGGAGCTGCGCTACGACCTGCTCGACCTCGGCAACCGGGCCATATTGGTCATGATCCCCCGAGAGAAACAGACGCGGCTTCGAACATGCGGAAAGAAAGTCATAGTGGTAGAGGCGGCCCTCGGCTTCGATGGGAAGTCCGAGAGCGACCATCGCCGGAACGCGCGGATCGGTACAACAGACCCGCATCCCTACATTCGAACCGAAGGAAAATCCGGCAAAGAGAATCGGCTTACCGAAACGTGTATCCAGCCACTGCAGTGCGCGACGGACATCGTCCTGCTCCCCGATTCCCTGATCGTGACTACCTTCGCTCAGGCCAGTACCGCGAAAGTTGAATCGCAATACCGGAAGGCCGAAGTGACTGAACGCCTTCATCGCGTGATAGACAACCTTGTTGTGCATGGTGCCGCCACCCAAAGGGTGAGGGTGCGTAACCAGTGCGGCATAGGGAGCGTCCTCTCTCCCGGTGTTCAGAATCGCTTCCAGGCGTCCCGCAGGACCACTGAGATCATCCACTGCTTCAATCTTCGAGGCAAAGCTCACAGACCCATCATAAAGGTCTGTCTCTGCGCTTCAGTTATCCTTGAAAAGCATGGCGATCGATCCCATTCAACTGACACGACAACTCGTCGATATCGAATCGACTACCTATTTTGAAGGCCCTGCGGGACACTTCCTGGCAGATTATCTTGGCAAACTGGGCTACGAGATTGAAACCACCCGGGTGGAGCAGACAGAGCTCGCAGGAACGCCCGCCGGTGAGTCCGAGCGATTCAATGTCTATGCCTGCGCTGCCGGCGTGACACCTGAGATCGTCTTTTCCACCCACATTGACACCGTGCCACCGTTCTTCCCTTCCTCTGAAGACGAAGAAAACGTCTATGGCCGTGGCGCCTGCGACGCGAAAGGCATCATCGCCTGCCAGATCGCGGCTGCCGAGATTCTGCGCTCTGAAGGAGTTAAGGTCGGCTTGCTGTTCGTCGTCGGAGAAGAGCGGGACTCTGCCGGCGCCAAAGCCGCGAATAAGAACCCCAAAGGATCGCGCTTCCTCATCAACGGCGAACCGACCGATAACTACCTCGCCACTGCCACCAAAGGCGCTCTGCGAATCGAGCTCCGCGCCAAAGGAAAGATGGCGCACTCTGCTTATCCCGAGTTGGGCGACTCGGCAATCGAAAAGCTGCTGGATGTACTCGACGATATCCGTGCGCTCGAACTGCCAGTCGAGCCCGAGATCGGCCCGGCTACACTGAACATCGGTCTTATCTCCGGCGGACGTGCTCCGAATGTCATTCCCGATGCCGCGGAGGCGCATATCCTTGTCCGCCTCGTCGGGCCGGCAGAAGAGGTGGAGGAACTGGTCCGCAAGACTGTGAATGATCGCTGCGACGTGAAGTTCACGCTGCATCTCCCCTTCGTGAAGATGCGGAAACTGCAAACGGATCTACCAACCAAAGTGGTCAAATACGCCACAGACATTCCGCAGCTCACGGAGTGGGGAGAGCCTTTCCTGCTCGGTCCCGGATCAATTCACGTTGCGCATACGCCCAATGAAAAGATCTCCAAGAAAGAGCTGCTGGAGTGCGTGCAGCTCTACGTGAAGTTGACGCGTCAGTTGCTGGCCTGATCAAGATTCATCGACTCCTCTCGAAGCCGGCCGCAAGCCGGCTTCATTCTCTTTTAACCGGCATCCATGACGCTACGCTGTATGCGAGTACGTCTAAGCTTTCTTCTGTTGATCGCGACACTGCCGGTGTCATCAGAGACCATCCTCGTCCACGCTCACCGTGGCGGCCGGGCGGCCCGTCCTGAAAACACATTACCCGCGTTTCAGTACGCAATCGATACAGGCGCCGATGCGCTCGAGCTCGACCTGGCAGTCACGAAAGATAACGTCCTGGTCGTCTCGCACTCTCCCTACCTGGTGCAACCCGAAGGGACAGATGCCTTTATGAAGGCAGTCCTCGCCAACGAGCGCGTCTGCAGCGGTCCTCCACTTCCTCCGGGCACGCTGATCCACTCACTCACCTTGGCTGAGATCAGGCAGTACGACTGTGGCGCAAAGAGACTGGCAGCTTTTCCCCAGCAAAAAGCCGTGCCCAACACGCATATTCCGACCTTCGATGAGGTTCTGGACCTCGCGCCAAAGGGGACCTTCGATTTCAATATCGAGACCAAGATCTCTCCGGCTCACCCGGAGATCACACCCTCACCTGAGGTCTTTGTGAAGATGATCGATGACGCTGTGCGCAAGCACCATCTGCAATCGCGTGTCATCCTGCAGAGCTTCGACTTTCGTACGCTGCGGGCGATGAAAGAGATCGATCCGCAGATTCGCCTCTCCGCTCTCTTCGGTCAGGCAAAGTACGACGGCTTCATGGGGATTACCGACAAGGACAAGAGCTTCGCTCACATCGCTGCCGTCTCTGGCGCGAATATTCTAAGCCCGGACGAAAGTCTCGCCACTGCAGACGAGGTCGCCGTGGCTCACAAGGCAGGCTTGCAGGTAATTCCTTACACATCAAACACCGTGGAACGCTGGGAGAAGCTGAGCGAGGCGCACGTAGACGGAATCATCACAGATGATCCAGCAGGCCTGCTGCAGTGGCTTCGTTCGCGAAAGCCGGCATTACATCCGTAATCCACTTTGTCCCTCATTCCGTAGGCTTGACCTCGATTTGTGTAAAGGAGGTGGATTGTGACCGATTGGGTATATGCGATCCAGTCGCCGACCGGCGTAGTTCAAACCACGGTGGTTGCCAGATTTCGAGAGATAGTTAGCTTGCGTATTCTCTCTAGCGAGCTAGTCTTCAATCCATCCTTACAGCCAGGCACGATCCAGGCCGCAATCAAAGTTAATGATCCCGAACGATTTCTAAGCCAACCGTGGCCGCCGCTGGATATTAGTACAGAACAGGGAATACGGATCGCGACGTTGCTCAAAATGAAAGCGATAGTCGCGGTTAGAACAGGCCTGTCTCAAGCAACGGCAGCCGTTATCCAAGCTAAAGTGGCCCATGATTTTCCCGCTATGGATCCTGCTCTTCAGGATGATACGCACAGACGCGTAGTCTCAACAGTTTCGATGCTCGAGACGGGAACGATTCTGTACGGCTTCACATATCCTCAAAGCGGGTCTTTACCCCTAGACGGGAACTCCGTCGAAGATACGATTTCCTACGTCAAATTGATGACGATCTTAGGCCTGGAACAAGCTTTGGAGGCCCCAAGCGGTGCCGAGGCTCCTCGCTTGTGCATTTAGGCGAGGAGATGTAGGCTCGGTCTGCGGAGTCGCGTTACGCCCTTGAGGACACGGAGATAACGTGTTTTGAGTGGCCCTGCCAGGCGACATCTGAGGAAATAACAGGACGGCTTGCTGGTTTCACCGGTATGAGACGAACGAGTTTTGCTGTCATTCAGCCGCTCCATAGAATCCCCGAGGGATTGCGATGGCATGCGGTTGTCGCCTTCTTTTCGGCGATATATCTTTATCTAAACCTATTCTCTTCCCCCAGCTTCCCGTTTCTGCTTGGCGGTGATCAGGTCTACTTCTGGATGGGAGCGCAGCGTCTCTTAAACGGACAAACAATTTATAGGGACTTTTTTCAATTCACTCCTCCCGGTACTGACTTAGTCTATGCCGCGAGTTTCCGCCTCCTTGGGGAGACGATCTGGGCAACCAATGCGGTTGCTCTGTTTTTTGGAGTTCTCTCGGCTTGCCTCTGCTATTCACTCTCGCGACAGATCATGAGGGTCGCATCTGCTCTGACCGCGACAGGCTTGTTCCTGGTCTTGATTTACGGGAAATTCCTGAACCCCACACATCATTGGTTCGCGGTATTTTTTATCCTTCTTGCAGTCCGTATCGAGATGAAGTCCCTGACGATCAGAAACAATGTGATATCAGGCGTACTTCTTGGGATCTCCAGCTTCTTCAACCAAGCGCACGCCGCGGCAGCTCTCGTAGGTTTTGTTGTCTTCTTAGTTCTCAGCGCCATCCGGAGACGTGAGGCACGCGCGCACACAGCAAGACTTATTGCCGCTCTGGTAATCGCATTCGCGCTGGTGAGTCTCTCCCTTTACGCTTACTATCTCCGTGCTGTGGGGCACGAACGGCTGTGGTTCTGTTTGGTGGAATCCGTCTCTCGGTATGTCGCGGAGTCTCCGAGATCGCTCGGACTTTCCGGTCAGTTGGGATTGTCTAATGTTCCCCGGATGCTGCCCTACCTGCTGGTCTACGCACTCACACCACTGGTCTACGGCTTCGCTCTCTGGAAGTGCTCACGGTCGCACAATGACGCGCTGTTCCCCTGGAACTCCATTACGTTGCTGAGCCTGTGTGGACTCTCGCTGCTCCTTGAGATCACCGCGAGTATCAACGTGCTAAGGCTCTTCGCAATCGCAATGCCTGCGGTCATTTTGTTTATCTGGATCTTAGGAGAATTTTCGTTTCCGGAGCGAACACTTTTGGCCAGCGCTCTCGGCGTCATCGTTATCCTGGGTGGCCACCAGGGCGTCGCCAAGCATATCGTGTGTCGCGCTAAAGGCCAGCTGCCTGGAGGGAAAATTGCCACGACGCCAGAAGAATTCGATGAACTGCGCGTATTGGCTCAACAGACACGGCCGGGAGAATACCTCCTCGAAGCAGGATGGCCCGGCGTGTATCTCCCGTTGAAGCTACACAATCCACTGTACCTGCCAACTTTGTCGCGGTGGGACTCCACGCGGCCAGAAGATATTGAACCTGCCCTTCAGCAGATGGATACGAAACATGTGAATTCTGTTCTCTGGAATCAACACCTCGATGAACGATGCTCGTTCTCCAGTTGTAAGGATTACCTCTCACCGTTTCGAAACTACCTGACGCGCTCTTTTCTGCCAATACATACCTTCCCGAACGGTGATGTTTTGTGGCAAAGGCGCGGCAATAACTAACCCAAAGCTTTACGGCTGAATCACAATCTTCATTGAATCCGGCTGCGGATTCGATGCCAGGTGAATTCCCTGCACCGCCTCCTCGAGCGTAAAGCGATGTGAGATCAACTGAGTGAGATCGAAGCCGTCCTTGTAGCCGTCCAGCACAAGCTGCGCGCCTTCGTCCTGAATCGCAACAGAAGCGGAATAGGAGCCCATCAGCGTCTTTTCGTCCATGCAGACTGCCGCTGGGTCGAAGATTGCCTCGCCATGCTGTGTCGATGCAAAGAGCATTACACGACCGCCCGGCCGCGTCGCTTCCATCGCCAGAGGAATCAGCTTATCGCTGCCAACCGCCACAAGCGTGACGTCGGCTCCTCGCCCTTCAGTCGCATTCCGCGCAGCAGTCACCACGTCCCCTCTTGCATCGATCGGATGCTTCAAACCAAACTTTGCTGCGACAGCGTGACGTTCCGGAAACATATCACTCGTCAGTATGGTAGCGCCGGTGCGCGCAGCCAACGCGGCAAGCAACACACCGATCGATCCCTGGCCGATCACGAGTACGGTCTCATCAGGCTTAAGCTCCAGAAGCTTAATCGCTTTGAAGCAGGTGTTCACCGGTTCAATGAAGGCTGCCTGTTCAAACGGCACATTGTCCGGAATCTTCACCAGACCGCGTTTCACGATCCAGTCCATAACACGGATATATTCTGCAAACCCTCCGCCTGAGGGCGCAAAGCCGGCGGTGGTTCCCACCTTCTTGTAGGTCTCACACTGTGCAAAGGTTTGCTTGCGGCAGTAGTAACACTCGCCGCACGGAATATGGTGGAAGGCCATCACGCGATCTCCGACCGCGAAGCCTTCTACTCCCTCACCGACCTTGACGACAGTACCGCTCATCTCATGCCCGAAGACACGCGGCGCCGAGTGCGATCCGGTATGGATCTTCTTCAGATCCGTGCCACAGATGCCACAGGTATGAATCTTAACGAGAACTTCTCCAGGACCGATCTCCGGCACGGGTACGGTTTCAATGCGCACATCATCGATGCCGCGATAAACGGCTGCCCGCATGGTTGCGGGGAGCTCCAGCAAACTCATAGATTCAGATCCTTCTTCACAGCAACCGCCAGATTCTCAGCAGCCATCTTTGCATTCTTTCCAAAACGCGTAAGAGCTGCCCAGTACCAGGGACGCACCATCACACTGGCAACGAAAGGTGCCGTAGCGAATTTACCATCCTTGGTGATGTAGGGGTTCATATCCGGCAGCTCTTCATTCGCTCCGTCTGAAACCGCCTTGATGCAACGGAACTTGCACCCTCTAGCGAAGGCGAGGTTGGCAATGGTCGCAGCCTCCATATCCACCAGGGCTGCGTTGGAATAAGCCAGAGCCAGTCGATACTTCTCTCCACGGTCGGCGACTTTGTCGGCCGAGATCAGCAACATCGTGCCGTCAAGATGAAGCGGATAGTGCTCCTCAGCTTCACTATCGACGATCTGCGAAGGATAGTGCACTGACCCTACAGGCAGACGCGGATCGATGGAGCCTGCCCAACCGATCGACAAGACCGTCGTTGGATTACAGATGGTTGTCAGATGGTCAAATGCGCGCCGGGCGGCCTCCGATCCCATTCCAGCACACACGGCATAAATGCTGCGAGATGGATGCTTCCACGCATTCACGCCGTTGGTCGCTTCCATCTGCTGCCAGCCGGCAACCAGGGGCTTGAGTTCTCCAGGTAACGCCGCAACGATACCGAAGCATTCTTCCATCAGGCCCGCTTCCCTTCATATGCGGGAGCATATCCATGCTCCACAAACCAGTCGATAGCAGAACGTAGCGCCTTGTACACCGGAAGGACCTTGAATCCCAGCTCTCGCTCTGCCTTGGCCGAGGATGCGAACATCTTCTTCTTGCCCATACGCACAGCCTCCAAAGTAGCGCGCGGCTCTTTCCCCCGCAGTTTGCCGGTAAACGTTTCGTCGAAGAAGGCGAAGATCATGGCGACCGTATGGGGTACCCGCATTGTGGGGGAGGGTAACCCGGTGATCGCCGACATGCGGTCGAGAATCTGTTTCAGCGTTAGATTCTCTCCTCCGAGAATATACCGTTCTCCCGCCCGGCCGGTATCCAGTGCCGCAAGATGCATTCGGGCCACCTCTGAAACATCCACCAGGTTCAGGCCGGTATCGACATATGCCGGAAATTTGCGGTTGAGAAAGTCCACAATAATACGGCCGGTTGGAGTCGGCTTAACATCACGAGCGCCGATCGGCGTCGTCGGATTCAGGATCATCACACGCTGGCCCATCCCGGCCGCGGCGATTGCCTCCTGCTCCGCAAGGAACTTCGACCTCTTGTAATGGCCCACCATGTCGGCCAGGGAGACAGGCGTGCTCTCATCGACGATTGTGCCATCCGTCTTAAACCCCATGGTGGCAACACTCGATGTATAGATAAAGTTCGGCACAGCCTCTTCACGGGCAATGCGCAACAATTCTCGCGTTCCGGTGACATTGGCCCGGTACATATCATCCGGATCGCGGACCCATAAACGATAGTCCGCCGCCACATGAACAACGACATCACACCCGTTGATTGCGGCCCGGAGCTCTTCGGGCCGCCGCAGATCACCGGCGATCACATCCGCCGGGATACCTTCGAGCTGTGTATTGTTTGTGCCGCGCGTCAGAAGACGCAGCTGTGCACCCTGGTCGGCATACAGGCGCGCGACATGGTTACCGACGAACCCCGTCGCTCCGGTGAGAAAGACTTTCATGACCTCACACAAAGACAATGCGGGTAAATGTAGCCCGCATCCGGTAGGAAGTTAGAGCATTTTCCCTGTTGCCAGGTCTCCCGGAAGAGGAGTGCAGCGGCGTTTTCATTGCGGAAAACGCTCACAGATGCGGAAGCCCTACTCTACACCTACAGGGAAATGCTCTAGTCCAGCTTCTCCGCTTCGATTCCAATATTCGTTTCCCCCGCAGCCTTCTTTTCCCAGTATTTCTTGACCCAGGCTTCAAAGGACTTGCCGGCGGCGGCATCGCGGCCGGTAAATGCAAGGGCGGCGATATCGCTGTAGGCGACGTTGACCTTCGCGCGATCCCCCTTTGCCGGAATGATGCGAATGAAAGAGTCATGCAACGATGTGCCCGAACGGCGGTCGAAGATATATCCCTCGATAAGCGTGCCGTCCTTCTTGGTAATCGTCACATCGCCGCGATAATCGAAAGCCTTTTCCAACGCTTCCCGCACTTCATCATCGGAAGCGAGAGCCGGAATCCAGCCCTCAAGATTCTCCCGCTCACGACCGGCGACAACCTCGAGCTCATCAGCCGAATGCTCTTTCAATTGCTCGATCTTTCCCGCTTCCTGCTGCACTGTCGACATAGGCTTAGTCTCCTGAGACCAGTTCGCCGGTTTGCGCGGCGGGTGTCGTGGCGATCTGAACCAGTGGTCCGCGGTGTTCCGGCTGCCACTCATCCAGCAGTTTCTGTGCTCCTGCATCGGAGTACAGAGCGTTCATATAGGCCTTGGCCGTACGGATGAAACCACGTAGCGATCCGAAGCCATAGTTCACCGCCGAAGCCTCATGCCCCGAATGCACCATGCAGTTCGCACAACGCGGATTGCCGCTCTTTGCGCCGTAGTTGGCCCACTCGGTGGCTTCCATCAGTTCCTTGAAGGAATCGGCGTAACCATCCTGCAGCAGGTAGCAGGGCTTCTGCCAACCGAAGATGTTATAGGTCGGCATTCCCCAGGGCGTGCATTCAAAGTTAATCTTCCCCATCAGGAACTCGAGGAAGAGCGGGTGCGAGTTGAACTGCCATTCTTTCTTGCGGTTCGACAGGATAGCGCGGAACATGCGGCGCGACTTCGCCTTACCCAGGAAATGGCTCTGATCCGGCGCCTTGTCGTAGGTATAACCCGGCGAGACCATCATGCTTTCAACGCCTGCGCGCGTGAGCTCATCAAAGTGAGCCCGCACCGAGTTCGGATCGGCGCCATCGAAGAGAGTCGTGTTCGTCGTCACGCGGAAGCCGCGCTTCACCGCTTCACGAACGCCTTCCATCGCCTGGTCGTGACCGCCTTCGCGGCATACAGCGAAATCGTGGTGCTCCTTCTGCCCGTCGACGTGCACCGAGAATGAGAGATACTTGCTCGGCGTGAAGAGATGGAGCTTCTCCTTCAGCAGCAGTGCGTTGGTGCACATGTAGACGTACTTTTTGCGCGCCACCAGACCGGCAACAATCTCTGGCATCTGCGGATGCAGTAACGGCTCACCGCCCGGGATAGAGACCATGGGCACGCCGCACTCTTCCACGGCAGCAAAGCATTGCTCCGGGGTGAGATCCGTCTTGAGGATGTGGGCGGGATATTGAATCTTTCCGCAACCGGCACAGGCAAGGTTGCAGCGAAACAACGGCTCCAGCATCAGCACCAGCGGATACCGCTTGTTGCCTTTGATCTTCTGCTTCAGGACATAACTTGCAACCGTCAGCATCTGTGAGATTGGCACTGCCATCGGCTCGCACTCCTTGGGTAGAACTTTGGTTATTCCAGCGCGCCAGAGACTTCCGTCTCGCGCGCCTTGATATAAGTCGTCAATGCCAGCAGTGGGAAGTACTGCTTGTACAGGTGATATCCCAGGTAAAAGACGCGCGGGAAGCCCGTGCCGGTGTAATAACTTTCGCCGTTGCGGCCTGGCACCAGCTCATCCCAGCTTCCGTCTTCGTGCTGGTGGTCGATCAGCCAACGCACACCCTTGGCAACAGAATCCGAACGGACGTCCCCGCCGGCAAGCAGCGCCAGTAGAGCCCATGCCGTCTGTGATGGTGTACTTGGACCGATGCCACGCTGCAATGGATCGTCATACGTTCCGCAGCTCTCGCCCCAGCCGCCATCGGGATTCTGCACCATGCGCACCCATTCGGTTGCCTGCAGAATGCAGGGCTCGTGGCTCCACATTCCCATCGCCTGCAGTCCCCGCAGAACCAGGAATGTGCCGTAGAGATAGTTCACACCCCAACGGCCAAACCAGCTACCGTCACTCTCCTGCTCTGAGAGGATGAACTGCACTGCCTTTTCGACGCGCTTGTCAGAACGGTTGTAGCCATACAGCGACAGCATCTCCAGCATGCGGCCGGTAATGTCCACCGTCGGCGGATCGAGCATGGCATTATGGTCTGCAAACGGGATCTGCTCGAAGATAGTCTTCGTATTGTCCTTATCGAAGGCAGCCCATCCACCGTTCTTGCACTGCATCGCCCAAATCCAGTTAAGCGCGCGTTCGCACACTTCGTCCTGGTAGCGCTCGCGCGGGTTATCCACACTCTTCAGAGCGAGCAGCACCTGGCCGGTATCGTCCACATCCGGATAGAACTCGTTATTGAACTCGAAGTACCATCCGCCCGGTTCTACGTTGCGCACCTTCTCAGCCCAGTCACCTTTGTGACGGACTTCCTTGCTCAGGATCCAGTCCGCAGCTTTGATCATGCGGGGATCATCCTTCGCCACACCGGCTTCGCCCAACGCATAGATCGCTTGCGCTGTATCCCACACCGGCGGGAAACACGGTTGCATGCGGAATGTCGGCGTGGGATAGTCCTCGGTTCCTTCCGGACAGTCAATGCCGAGCTTCTCAAACTCGTCCACCGCGCGGATCAGGACAGGATCATCCATTGAATAACCAAGGCAGCGCAACGCCACAATGGCGTTCAACATTGCGGGGTAGATCGCGCCAAGTCCGTCAGACTTCTCGAAGCGCTCCAGCATCCACTTCTCAGCCTTCTTGATCGCCATGCTGCGAAGCGGACGAATATGAACACGCTCTGCCCAGTGTGCGACACGATCGCATAGAAGGAAGAAATTACGCCAGCTTACCGGCCGCTTCTTGTCCCAGCGCAGATGAAGATTGGCTTTGTCGCGGCCGCCGAGGAATAACTCATTGATCTCTTGCTCGGGTGCAAGCTTCTTGAACGGCTTCTTCGCATAGATGATCGACAGCGGCACCAGAATGCCGCGTGACCAGGAAGAAATCTCGTAGATGTTGAAGTAAAACCAGTTGGGAAAGAGGATGATCTCCGGCGGAATCGCCGGCACTGCATCGTATTCGTACGCTCCCAGAGCGCAGAGATAGAGTTTGGTGAAGGTATTGCACTCCACCACACCGCCAAGCGAAAGCACATTCTCACGTGCCTTCACCATCAACGGGTGGTCGGCTCTCCAGCCCATCAGTTTCAATGCCAGATAGGCCTTTACGCCGTAGTTCACATTCGATGGTCCGCCAGGATAGAGA
The DNA here is from genome assembly GCF_025685425.1 of Terriglobus albidus. Classification (GTDB taxonomy): domain Bacteria; phylum Acidobacteriota; class Terriglobia; order Terriglobales; family Acidobacteriaceae; genus Terriglobus; species Terriglobus albidus. Next base: position 13,656 of record NZ_JAGTAS010000053.1, on the reverse strand, counting down.
CTCCATCCACCATCGGCGTTCTGATGACGCAGAATCTCATTGACGGCGCGCTCCATCTTCGCCCGGTCACCCGTACCAAGCAGGGTATGCACGAAGATGTAATCCGCTTCGAGCATGACGTCAGCTTCCAGCTCACCGCACCAGTAACCATCCTGGTGCTGCTGAGCGAAGAGCCAATCGACTGCTCGTTTAATGCCAGAGGAAACTTTGTCCAGTTCGAGGTCCATTCGCCCGAAGCGAGGCTGTGTGCCTGCTTGAGACGATGCCGTCGATTTACTAGCGTCAATTGCCATGCGTTCGGAAACCTCAGTTCTTAGACGCACCCTGCTTAGGCGCCTACGGTCACTGCGCCCGGAGCTGGCTTGATAGCCTGCACGATCTCCGGAGGGAGACCGAAACGCACATTCTCCGGCATGACTTCCACTTCATCTACCGAACCAAATCCCTTAGTCTGGAGGTATTCAATTACCTCCTGCACCAGTACTTCAGGAGCCGAAGCACCTGCGGTCACTGCTACATTGTCAACGCCATTCAACCACTGCGGCTGAATATCCTCAGCCTTATCGATCAGGTAGCTGTTCGTACCCAGATTCTGAGAGACCTCCACCAGGCGGTTTGAGTTCGAGCTGTTCTTCGAACCCACTACCAGCACCAGATCCGCACCGTGCGCCACGTTCTTGACAGCAGTCTGGCGGTTTTCTGTGGCATAGCAAATGTCCTGGGCATGCGGCCCGACGATATTCGGGAATTTCTTCTTCAGCGCCTCGATCATGTCCCGCGCCTCATCCAGTGAGAGCGTGGTCTGGGTCAAATAGGCAACCTTGTCAGGATCGGGAACAACGAGGTTATTCACCTCTTCCACTGTAGAAACAACCTGCGTGACCTCAGGCGCTTCGCCCTGTGTGCCTTCAACCTCTTCGTGCTCACGGTGCCCCACCAGCACCAGCGAGTACCCCTGCTTGGCGAACTTGATCGCCTCTACGTGAACCTTGGTGACCAACGGACAGGTCGCGTCAATCACTTTCAAGCCACGTTCCTTGGCAACCGCGCGCACTGCGGGCGATACGCCATGCGCCGAGAAGATGACACGCGCACCGGAGGGAACCTCATCAAGCTCGTTGACGAAGATCGCACCCTTCTTCGCCAGGTCGCTCACAACATAGCGGTTGTGAACGATCTCCTTACGGACATAAATCGGCGCACCAAAGGTATCCAGCGCGATCTTCACAATATCGACGGCTCGCACAACGCCGGCGCAAAAGCCACGCGGCTTAAGTAACAGAACGCGCTTTGCGGCCTCGGCCTGGTTGGAGAGGTTGTTGACTCGAGGTTCAGATGCAGTGGTGGTCACATTAGTAAGTATACCGTTAACACCCCTCCCGTCGTGCAGAAATGAACCTCAAACGGTGCATTTCAAGGCACATCGACAGTACACCCTTGCTGCCTGATTAGAGTGCCTTACCTCATCACCGCGCTCAGGAAAACCTCGACCAACGGCAATGCTGAAAGCTCCGGTCCAGCAGGCACAAGCGCTGAGATCACAGCGACCGAATCCGCACCCGCATCCAGCACCTCCAGTGCTCTCTCAGACGTGATACCCCCAATCGCGACGATCGGCTTTTGAGTCAGTTTGCGGACCTGCCGCAGAAGCGCTAACCCGGTCACCGGGTCCGGATTCTGCTTTGTCGCCGTGGCATAAATCGGCCCAATCGCCAGATAGTCCGCTTCAGTCGACACTGCCGCCTCGAACTGATCAAACGTATGCGTCGACACACCGATAAGCTTCCCGGCGCCGACGATCCGGCGGGCATCATCTGGATGAAGGTCGGTCTGTCCGACATGAACACCATCACATCGTCCAATCCGAGCCAGATCAGGGCGATCGTTCAGCAACAGCGTTACTCCTGGAGTAGACGATCGGATTCGCTGTAGATTCGCAAGAGTAGCCTGCGGCGAGGCGGCCTTGTCACGATACTGCAGCAGCGAGACCCCAGCCGATGCCAGTTCCCCTGCAAACTGTTCGATCGAGATCTGCCGTGCGGCCAATACACCGGCGTCGAGGATGGGATAAAGCCGAGGAATCTGCATGATGGTTACCGCGCCGACGCCAGGATGCGACGTGCATCGTCCAAACCGGCCCGGCCTCCGGTCAATCCGATCTGCCAGTCTGTTCCCGGAACTACGCACATATACAACGCCCAGGGCTGTGCGGAATTTTCATGGACACAAAGAAAGCTCAGCCCGTGCGCTCGAATTGTCTCTGGAGAAAAACGTCCTTCCTCCACGCCTCGGCCATAGGTTGCAAGGATCTGTCTCTGGAATGCCTCGGCCTGTTGCTCATTACGTATCCCGCCGACGGCATGATCGAGATTCAACTGCACGGTATGCGAAAGGCGGAAGATCTCTCCACGATCGGGGCTGGTACTGCGCCATAGCAACGGCAGACGAAAACTATGACCATTGAAGTTAGCGTAGTTGCCGTGGCGCACATGCCACCAGAGAGCCATGATCGGGTCTCCCACAGTGCCCCAGCTCAAAACACCGAAGTACAACAGAGGGAAAGGAATGACCCATATCGGGATAGAACGAAACAGGCCGCGCAGAGTCCATCGACGATGGTCTGACGGCCTGAGAGCGTCCTCCATGATCCCTATTCGGCCTTCGCCTTCTCCCGTTCGAAGAAGCGTTCCATGAACTTAGTATCGAAGTTCCCAGCGCGGAACTCTTCATCCTCGAAGATCTTTTTATGCAGCGGAATCGTCGTATGAATGCCTTGCACGATGAACTGGTCGAGAGCCCTCTGCATCTTATTCATCGCTTCTTCGCGGTCTTTCCCGTGCACAATCAGCTTGCCGATTAGTGAGTCGTAGTACGGCGGCACAACTCCTTCTGCATACTGTGCAGTGTCAACGCGGACGCCATTGCCGCCTGGCAGATTGAAGGCTGTAATCTTGCCGGCCGAAGGAGTGAATTTCTCCGGATGTTCCGCATTGATACGGCACTCGATCGCGTGCCCGTTGATCACGATGGGCTGCGGAATAATCTCCGTCAACTTCTCTCCGCCAGCAACGCGCAGCTGCGCCTTCACCAGGTCAATACCGGTGATCATCTCCGTCACAGGATGCTCCACCTGGATACGGGTATTCATCTCAATGAAGTAGATCTTCCCGTCCTCATCCATCAGGAACTCGATCGTACCCGCATTCCAATAGCCGATATCCTTGAGCGACTTGCGGATTACCTTACCCATCTCTTCACGCTGTTGCTGTGTGACCTTGAGTGAAGGGGCTTCTTCGATCAGCTTCTGATGACGCCTCTGGATGGAGCACTCGCGCTCATTGAGAGAAAGAACATTACCATGTTCATCGGCCAGCACCTGGAACTCAATGTGACGAGGCCGTTCGATGAACTTTTCCATATACAGGTCACCATTTCCAAAGGCATTCAGCGCCTCGGTCGATGCCTGGTTATAGAGGTCTGGAAGCTCCTGCGGAGAACGGCAGATACGCATTCCACGTCCGCCGCCGCCGGCTACAGCCTTCAAAATGACGGGATAGCCAACGGACTTGGCCCACTCCAGAGCTTCATCTACGCTGCCGATCACGCCATCTGATCCAGGAAGAATCGGCACCTTCGCCTTCTTCATCGTCTGGCGCGCGGTAGACTTCTCGCCCATCATGCGTGTTACTTCAGGCGGCGGCCCGATGAACTTGATATTCGATGCGCGGCATACCTCGGCAAAATTAGCATTCTCCGAAAGCAGACCATAGCCAGGATGAATGGCATCCACATCCGCAATCTCTGCAGCAGAGATCACCGCCGGCACATTCAGGTAACTCTCGGCCGAGCGAGGCGGTCCGATGCAGATAGCTTCATCGGCAAAACGGACGTGCAGTGAATTGCGGTCCGCCGTCGAATAGACCGCGACGGTACGAATGCCCATTTCCTTACAGGCATTGATCACTCGAAGCGCGATTTCACCGCGATTGGCGATAAGGACTTTGCGAAACATCTTCTTCCAGTCTTGTTACCGGGGATAGGTCGAACAGCGTCTCAACGTGGCTTGACGGCAAAGAGCGGCTGGCCATATTCCACCGGCTGGCCGTTGTTAGCGATGCGACGTACGATCTCTCCCGCGACATCAGATTCAATCTCGTTCATCAGCTTCATGGCTTCCACGATGCACAGCACCTGGCCGACCTCAACCTGATCGCCAACTTTGACAAACGGAGCCGCCCCCGGCGCCGAAGATTCATAGAAGGTGCCGACGATCGGAGATTTCACCTCATGAACAGCTTCCGCCGGCGCTTGTACCTCGGCCGCGGGCGCAGAGACCGGCGCGGCTGCTGCCACCAAGGGCGCCGGTGCAATCGTCTGCTGCGGAATCAACGTGGCGAGTTGTGTGTAGTCAATAGCCGCCGGAGCGGGCGGGCCAGTGAATTTAATACGGACTTTGAGGTCGCCACGTTCAAGATCGAATTCGGCAATCTTGTTGTCTTTCAGAAACTCTACGAGTTCGCGAAGGTCCTTCAGTTCATTTGCTTCCATGCTTTATCTCTTCTTCCGGATTCGCTGGCTGCGGAACCGACCGCAGGCCCAGTCCTTGTTATAACTCGATCCAGGCTTTCGGCGACGGCGTTATGATCTCGCAACCGTTGCGGTTAATGACGACGGTATCTTCGATGCGGATTCCGAAACGGCCAGGAAGGTAAACACCGGGTTCAATCGTAACGACCATGCCCTCGGCGAGCGGCTGCTTCTGGTTGGCGGCAATCCTTGGTCCCTCATGAATCTCCAGGCCAACACCGTGACCTGTGGAATGCGTAAAATATCGTGCCAGCCCCGCACGCTTCAGAACACTACGGGCTGCTTCATCCACATCGCCGCAAGTGACTCCATGCTTTGCGGCTGCCACTGCCGATTCCTGTGCTTCCAGGACCGCGGCATAGGCTCTTTCCTCATCAGCGGTTGCACGGCCTATATGCACCGTGCGTGTCATGTCCGAACAATACCCGTTGAGAATAACACCGAAGTCCAGTGTGATGAACCCTTTGCGGGGAATGCGGGAGGAGCTTGCGCGTCCATGCGGAAGCGCAGATCGAGATCCAGAGGCGACAATCGTCTCAAACGACATAGCCTCTGCCCCCAACAGGCGCGCCTGATGTTCCAACTCCGCCGCTACAGCTATTTCCGTAATTCCCGGTTCCAGGAAGCCGAGAATATGGTCAAACAGCCTCGCACCCAGTGCGGCAGCCTGCCGCATACGGCGGATCTCAGCTGCATCCTTGATCTCCCGCTGGACTGCAACCAGAGGAGACTCCAGCGGCTGAAAGAAACTGCGGCGCAATCGTCCACTCACTGCCTTACGAAGATGTTCCAGCAGCGCGATTGTCGTATGCGTCCCGTCGATACCGCACCGGGATAGCTGTTGCTGCTCCAGCCATTCAGCAGCCATCGTCTGCGCAGACTTCTTCTTCGCAATGACGACGCGAGCGCCTTCAACCTCTTCCCTTGCCTGAACGGTATAGCGGCCATCCGTGAACAGCACAGCTTGGCGTGACGTGATCGCCAGAGCGGCGTTGGATCCCGTGAAACCAGTCAGATAACGGACATCAGGCAGATGAGTCAGCAACAATGCCTGCACGTTTTGTTCGGCCATGGCTTTTCGGGTGGTACGGATTCTTGCCTGCATCCGTTCTATTTTATGTTCCGATTCCCCTTCGGGCCAACGAGGACGATATCATCAGACTATGCCTGATGCCTCGTGGATGACACGACGTAAGGTTCTTCAACTGGGAATAGCGGGCGTAGCCGGGATGGCCTTGTATTCCGGCGAGGTTGCACGGCACGAGCTGGAAGTCGTCCAGCTCACCATCAGACTGGCAAATCTGCCTGACGCCTTTCACGGCTTCCGCATCGCACAGATCAGCGATCTTCATTTTCACGAATACACGGAAACATTCTTCCTACAATCCGTGTTGCGCCGTGTTAATGCGCTTCGGCCTGATGCAGTCTTATTGACTGGGGACTTCATCAGTACGAACGCACGCGATCGCTCCTATCCGATCGAACAGTCCTACGTCTGCGGCAAGATCTTGAAGATGCTGGAGTGCCCCATTCGATACGGGGTGCTTGGCAATCACGACGCGGCCATGGGAGAAACAGAGATTCACAATGCTCTCGTCTCCAATGGAACGCCGATTCTATTGAATGAGAACGTCCCCATTGAGCGAGGGAGCAGCCGCATCTGGCTCGGAGGATTGCGCGATACGCTTGCCTCTTATCCGGAACCGGAACGGGCGATCCCGTCTAAAATCCGTGATCCTAAGGAACCAATCCTGCTGATGATTCACGAGCCGGATTACATCGACGAGTTGATGAAGTCTCCGTCGGGTCAATCGGTCGCCCTGGTGCTCTCAGGCCACTCCCATGGAGGTCAGGTACGGCTGCCGTTCCTTCCTCCGCTCAAAGCGATCCTGCCGCCGGCCGGGAGAAAGTATGTTGAGGGGCTCTTTCGCGTAGGTGATACGCAACTCTACGTTAATCGCGGTATCGGCACCACAGAGGTTCCCTTCCGGCTCAACTGCCCGCCGGAGATCACAATCCTGACACTGGAGCAAGGTTAACGTGCGCGACGAACAGGCTTCTTTTGCGTCGGTTTTGCTTTCACCGGGGCAGATGGTTTACGCACACCTGACTGCTCATCCATCCAGGCATCGAGTAGTGAGCGTTTGAACCGCCACCGGTTCCCCAATTTGAAAGCAGGAACAAACCCCTCAGAGGCATAGCGGTAGAGCGTATCGCCACTGATGCCGAGATAGTCGGCAGCCTGGCGAATATCCATCACCTCTCGAAGCGCGATCTGGGCAGCGGATGGCATTGATCACATCTGCGGGCAGACTTCCCCGGCTCTCTGTTTTTACCCCGTTTTTTTCCGAAGTACAAGTAATTTCTGAGGTTTACAGAGGGGTTAACAACCGTTTCGTCAACCTTTCGCTGTTGCCAGGGACGGAACTGGCGCCTGTGCTCGGTTCGCAAACTGCCGCCACCACAGATTCTGCACGGGTTCGCCTTGAAATGCCGTTGGTACACCGGGCGCCGGTATCCACAGATCCACGCCGTTCTCCGGAGCGATGCTCAGCAACCGCTCGATCGGTTGACGCCACTCATGTAAGGCGAGGTCGAAAAGTCCCCAGTGGATCGGAAAGAGCACGCGTCCTCGCAATGCTATATGGGCTTCCACGGCACGGTCTGGGCCGAGATGGATCGACTCCCATAGTGGGTTCGAGGCTCCGATTTCGAGCATTGTCAGATCGAATGGACCGTATGTCTCACCAATCTCTGCAAATCCCGGCCAATGTCCTGAATCTGCTCCGTAATAGAGGTTGTGACGCTCGTTCCGTAGCACAAACGAAGCCCATAGCGTTTCGAAGCGGTTGAACAGGCTGCGGCCCGAGAAGTGGCGCGAGGGCAAAGAGAGAATTTCCAGCATTGCTCCATTTCGCCCGCTGGTCAGCGAAAGGCGGTCACACCAGTTCATCTCGTGAATGCGTTCTGCCGGAACGCCGAACCGGCGAAGGTACTTCCCTACGCCAAGCGACGTCACCCAACGGACGTTGCGCTCGGCAAGACCTCGGACAGCGGTCTCATCCAGATGATCGTAGTGATCGTGTGAGATCAAAACCGCATCCAGCGGTGGCAGGTCATGTAATGCCATCGTAGGCGGAAAGAAACGCTGTGGACCGGCGAACTGCACTGGAGAAGCACGCAGTGACCATACCGGATCGACCAGCAGACGAAATCCATCTACCTCCAGCAGCAACGACGAATGTCCAAACCAGGTAATTCTCATAGGAGAGGCGCCAGACGGTTCAAACCAGCGAACATCGGTGCGAAAGTGCGGCAATTGCGGAGCCGGTTCACGTTTCCGCCGTCCGAACAGGAACTCCGGGAGCATGCGGGACATTTCGCGCGCACTGGTAAAGTGGGTCGGGACGGGGTTAAGAAATTTGCCGTTTTGGCGCTGGGCCGGTTTCAGGTAACTCACACAAAATTTGATGCCCTGCAACGGTCCCCGGCGCAGGAAAAAAGGAGACGAAGGTAATGAAAAAGGCTTACTGGGTGGTTTCTTACCAGGCCATTCACGATCCGGCGGCACTTGCCGCCTATGCACCTCTCGCAGTAGCAGCCATCGCGGCAGGCGGCGGAACCGCCCTGGTACGCGGTCTTCCGCATGAAGTTGACGGCCGAGGGATCAAGGAACGGACGGTAGTCGTGGAGTTTCCCAGTCTGCAGGCTGCGGTCGACACCCATCACGGCGACGCATACAAGCAGGCTCTGGCGGCTCTGGGCAACGGCGTCGATCGCGACTTTCGTATCGTTGAAGGCGTCTAGCCAGGCGCTTCATGCAATTCGGGCATCACCACCGAACAAAACACCTTAGTCCCATCCCCCCTCCAACAGGTCGGTGACGTGGGCAACAGCTTTCGTGAGTTTGGCCTGGCGAGGCTGCCGGGCCTTCTCCGGATGATCTTCCGTCGCAAAGATGTATTCGATGCGCTCTACACGGTAAGGTCCTGCCCCGGCTTCAAGTCCATCGCCGGGTAAAAGAACGATGTCCCCGGGTTTCGGCACCGTGTGGAGTTGGTCCAGCGGAACCAGATTCACGAAGTCACCGGTATCACGTACGAACTCGAGGCAGTCCTGACTGAAGATGAGCTCCCGTCGCGTCGCCTCGGCGATTCTGCGGGCCTTTACAGCCTGCAGATAGGTGGCAACCATAGTGGGAAGACCAAGGACAAAACCAACGATACACAGCCAATCGGAAAAAGTACTGAGTGACATGGAAAACAACGCCGCTGCTCCTGTGAAGCTGGCGGAAGACTCGCCTTTCTCATAGCTTACTGCGATATCATCGCGTCTAACTATGCCCTCGCCGGAGACAACGCGCCCTGTAGAACACACCCACGAATTCGAGGGTGACTACCGGCCGTCAAACGCGGCGTCTCCGACGACGCCGCGGGTGCATATCGAGCCGATGCAGATCGACTTCCTCACGCAACTGGCCGATGCGCTGAACAATACCCTCGACTTGCAGACCACCATGCAGCGGGTGGCGGACCTGGTGCGCGCCGTCATCGATTACAAGATCTTTGCCATTCTGCTCATCAACGACCGCACTCAGGACTTCTGGATGCGTTTCCAGATCGGCCACTCCCCGGAGTCGGAACGGATGCGCGTCAAGATCGGTAAAGGTGTTATCGGCAGAGCCGCAGAGCTGCGCCGCGCCGTCCTGGTGGAAGACGTCTCCAAGAAGGACTACTACATCCCGGCAAACCCGGACGTAAAGTCAGAGCTGGCGATTCCGCTCATCAGCAAAAACAAGGTAATTGGCGTACTCGACATCGAATCGACGCAGATCGGGTACTTTACGCAAGAACACCAGCGGCTACTCGAACTCGTCGCCTCCCGCATCGCCATCGCCATCGAAAATGCCAGACTATACACGCGAGTCGCCCGCCAGGCGCAGACGCTCACCGTTCTTGGCGAGATTTCCCGCGAATTGACCAGCATCCTGGACCTTGATGACTTGCTGGAACGGATTGGGCAACTGATGAAGCGGGTGGTTGACTTCCAGATGTTCAGTATTCTGCTCTGGAACTCCCGCTCGAAGCACTTTGAGCATCGCTTCTCAACCCGTTTTGGGGAGCGAGTCCAGCGCCAGCACATCGTTGAGCCCGGCCAGGGCATCATCGGTACCGCCGCCAAGGAACGTGTGCCCATCCTGGTTCCAGATGTGCGTAAGGATTCGCGTTACATCAACTACCACCCCGAGACCCGCTCTGAGCTTGCTGTACCGCTGGTCTATAAAGAGCAAGTCATCGGCGTGATCGATGTCGAACATACGCGCGCAAATTACTACAACGAAGAGCATCAGCGAACGCTCACCACGCTGGCCGGGCAGGTCGCCATCGCTATCGAAAATGCGCGTCTTTATGAGCGCATTCTCGAAGAAGAACAGCGCATGGAGCGCGACCTAGCCATGGCTCGCCAGGTGCAGCTCCGTCTGTTGCCGGGTGCGCCGCCGTCACATCCACACGCAGACTTCTTTGCAAAGTTCCTGCCGGCGCGCTCTATCGGCGGCGACATGTACGATTTTCTGGACTATGGCCCCGGACGGACTTTGATCGTTATGGGAGATGTCTCCGGAAAAGCCGCGCCAGCGGCTCTTTACGCCGCACTGGTCTCAGGAATTCTTCGCTCTCTCGGAGCGCAGCAGCTCTCGCCCGGCCACCTTCTATCGTCCCTCAACGACCAATTACAGGAACGCAAGCTGGATGCGCAGTATGTCACCATGCTGATCGGTCTGTGGGACGATAACGAACAAACGTTGAGCATCGCGAACGCAGGCTCCGTCCAGCCTCTCTTCGTCACCGGTGGAGAGGTTCGCACCATCCAGGCGGAAGGTTTTCCCCTGGGCCTCTTCCCCCATGCGGTGTACGAAGAAGTAACGCTTTCCACCCAGCCCGGCGACCAGATCGTGTTCTTCTCCGACGGTATTACGGATGCCGAGAACTCGTCACACGAGATGTTCGGTAACGAACGTCTCGTCGAGGTGCTGCGAAAGCTGAAGAACCCAACAGCCCAGATCACCGGCGAAGCCATCCTGAAGGGTGTCGGACATTTCCAATCCCAGACCGAGCACTTCGACGACGAAACGGTCGTTGTGCTTCACGTCCGTTGAACTTTCCACGCCTTCCCTCACGGTACAATCAAAGGCAAACGTTCAACGGAAGTGGAAGCTCAGAACCGGGTGCAAGTTTGTCCGCACGTTAGCCGTAAGAGTCTCCGCAAGGTTTCCCTCTGCGGCACAATGATGGCCGCTCATGGCTACCCGGAAGAAATTCAAGATGCAGACGATTAGTACGACTCAGACGATCCGTCCCGCGAAGAACCTGCACGGTTCTTTCCGGGTTCCAGGCGACAAGTCCATCTCTCACCGCTATGCCATGCTGGCTGGACTGGCCAAAGGCACCTCGCGGTTATACAACTTCTCTACCGGCGCCGATCCTCACTCCACACTCGGCTGCATGGCCACGCTGGGCGCGAAGGTCAAGACGCTGAGTGACGGCTCCATCGAAGTGACTGGTGTCGGTGGCGCCTTTGAACGCCCCACAGGTCAGCTCGATTGCGGTAACTCCGGTTCGACCATGCGCATGCTCTCCGGGCTTATCGCCTCGCACCCGCATGTCTTTACCCTCATTGGCGACGAGTCTCTGACCCGCCGCCCAATGGAGCGCATTCGCAAGCCGCTTTCACAGATGGGCGCCCGTATCGATCTCACCGAAGGCCATGCTCCGGTTACGATCTTCGGCACGCCGCTCAAGGCCATCGATTTTGCAACGCCGATTCCGAGCGCACAGGTAAAGACTGCGATTCTCTTTGCCGGCTTGCAGGCCGAAGGTGTGACTTCAATCTCTGAATCTGTCAGGACCCGCGATCACTCCGAACATGCGCTTCGAGCCTTTGGAGCCGAGCTCAACCGCACCGCGGACAAGATCACCATCGCCGGCGGACAGACGTTGACGGGAATCGACGTGGCTGTGCCGGGAGATATCTCGTCGGCAGCCTTCTTCCTGTGTGCCGCTCTGCTCTTCCCCGGATCTAACCTGGTCTTCGACGGACTGGGCATGAATCCCACCCGCGCGGCTCTGCTCGACGTTCTTACCGGCATCGGCTTGAAGGTCAAAGTCCTGAACCTGGAGGAGAAACATGGCGAGATGGTAGGCACCATCCAGGTAAACCGCGCTCCGGGCGGCCTGAAGGGCGCTGACATCAGCGGTGCTCTTACAGCCCAGTTAATTGACGAGCTTCCGGTGATTGCCGCCATCGCTCCTTACACCCAGGAAGGCATTCGCATCCGGGATGCCCAGGAGCTTCGCGTCAAAGAGAGCGACCGCATCGCTCTGGTAGCGAAGAACCTCAAGGCGATGGGAGCTGAGTTCGAAGAGTTCGAAGATGGGCTTCATATCCCTGGTAATCAAAAACTCCACGGAGCTCGCATCGAGACCGGACACGATCACCGCATCGCAATGGCCTTCTCTGTCGCTGCCCTTCGTGCCGAAGGCGAGACCATCATTCAGAACGCAGAGGTCGCCAGCGTTAGCTTTCCTGAGTTCTACACGCTTCTGGATAACCTGGCTGAGCGCTAAAGAAAAAGGACGCCGAACGAACCCATGCGAGTCATTCAGACTGTCTTCGGCGTCTTTCACCATTTCGATCTTGCAACCGAACTCCAGAAACGAGGCCATCTGGAGAAGGTCTACTCCACCTGGCCCTGGGCCCGGCTGAAACGCGAGGGGCTGCCCAGGGAGCGCGTTGAAAGCTTTCCCTGGATCCACACGCCGGCCTACTTCTACGGCCGGTCCAAGCTCCACCGGGTGCCGGTGGCGCAGCAACTTCAGCTTCTAAATACAGCGCTCTTCGACCGCTGGACCATGCGCCGTCTGCGCGCGCTCCAGCGCCATGACACAAGGGTAGACGCCCTCATCGCCATCTCTGGCTCCGGAACCAGGACCGGGCGCCTGCTACAGCAGACCGGCGGGGTCTTCATCTGTGACCGTGGATCATCGCACCACCGCTATCAGCGCAATATCGTTGCCGAAGAAGATCGTATTTGGGGCGTCGAACGGGAATCAACGTCGGACCTTCGTGTCACAGCCATTGAAGAAGAGCAGTACGAGCTCGCAGACGCGATCAGCGTACCTTCCAGTTTTGCCGTACGTTCATTTGTTGAGATGGGAGTTCCCCGGGAAAAACTCAGGCTCATTCCGTACGGAGTCCGGTTGGAACGATTTCGCCCTGTAGCCGACCCTCCCACTGACTCCTTCGACGTTCTCTTCGCCGGCTCCGTCAGCCTCCGCAAGGGAGTTCCCTACCTCCTGCAGGCGTTCGCGCAACTCAAGCATCCCAAGAAACGCCTTCGTATCGCCGGAGCCATTGACCCCGCGGTCAAGCCGGTTTTCGATCGGCTCCCGAACGCCTCTGTGGAGTGGCTGGGGGCTATTCCCCAGAGCGATCTCATCACTCTGATGTCGGAGAGTCACGTGCTCGTCCTTCCCAGCATTGAAGAAGGTCTGGCCCTGGTGCAGGCACAGGCAATGGCATGCGGATGCCCGGTGATCGCCTCACACAATACGGGGAGTGAAGATCTCTATACCGACGGTGTCGAAGGTTTTATCGTTCCGGTACGCGATGCAGCATCTCTTGCCGACCGTATGCAGCGGATCGCCGACGATCCCGGCATGCATCAGCGCATGCGCGAGGCCTCCCTCAACCGCGTACGGCATCTGGGCGGCTGGTCAGAGTATGGGGAGAAATGGGAAAAGACCCTGCAGGAACTGCTCGCAGTAAAACGCTAGAGCATTTTCCTGGAGGTGTATCCAGAGCATCCGCATCTAAGGGCGTTTTCCGCAATGAAAACACCGCCGTACTCCCGTTCCGGGATACCCAGCAACGGGGAAAATGCTCTAGTGTCCTGAGTCATTAATTCGTTGGCAATATTTTGCGAGGGAGTTGAGTATGTCGTCCGCGGTTTTAGTCCAGACGAAGGGTTTTGGGTGTTGGTTGTGGTGCTGGAGGTAGTGTCGAATAGCG
>NZ_JAGTAS010000055.1 GCF_025685425.1 Terriglobus albidus | reverse complement strand
CCACGCACTGTCAAACGGGCATGATGGTGATAGTCCATCTGGCCTCCGAAGATTTTGGATTGCTCTCACAATCAGCTTCTTCGTTCTCGGTCAGATGGACAATAACCTATTGAAACTTCACATTTAGAGCCATGACGGTGATCTCGAGGCTTAGTCCAGAGGACTATATTCGTTCGATCAAACTGGCTCGCCGCAAGCGTGGACCTTACGGTCCCCTATGGGTGCTGCAGCGTTATTGGTATCAGGGCGTAGGTTGGCTCTGTCTTGCATTAGCCGGATACAGACTGTTTCTCGGGGAAGTGGATGGCGGCTTGTATGCAGTTGCAGGGCTGGGAGTCTGGTGTGTTTTATTTCTTCCCCTAAGGGAATGGATTAGTAAACGCGACTTCGCAAAAAATGAAAGTCTGCACGTGGACAAAACATATCGTGTCGATGACGATGGCTTATCTCAGATTCGTGGTGAGAATGAGACTAAGGCGACGTGGAAATTCTTTAGTGGTTTCGCTGAAGATGAATCTGTATTCGTGATTTTTCATCGCGGCCGTGGGACATTTGTTCCTATTTCCAAAGCCGGTATGACTGCTGCTGAGTCCGAACAATTCAACATTAGACTCGGCCAGCATTTACCAAAACGATGATGGAAGAATAAAGTTCCACAACCCGCTTGCGATAATCAAGATATGAAGCAACGACAGGTGGAGCAATATGAGATCGTCCGGAAGCTGGGAGCGGGCGGTTCCGGCGTCGTCTATCTTGCCACGGACACGCTGCTGCAACGCCCCGTCGTCCTCAAGCTGATCAAGCGCGGAGCTCTGACCGTCGAACAGATCCGGTCAACCGTTCTGCGTGAGGCTCGGCTCGCCTCCGCTATCGATCATCCGAACGTCTGTGCGATCTATGACACGGGTGAGACCGAGGATGAGGCGTTCATTGCCATGCAGTACATCCCCGGCAAGAGCCTGGACAAGGTCATCAGCGAGGGACCCGCGAGCCTGCAGCTCATCCTCTCAGCAGGCATGCAAATGGCAGACGGTCTGGCAGCCGCGCATGCGCTCGGTATCTTCCATCGCGACCTGAAGCCCGCCAACGTCATGCTGACCGATGGCGGCCTGATCAAGATCCTCGATTTCGGCCTGGCTCGTCGGCTCTCAGCCGAAGACATGCACTTTGACCCGGTGAAGCCAGGCGATAAGCGCGACGCCAACGCTCCGGTGGGGCCCACGTACACCGCCCGCGGAGGAACCGTAGCCTATATGGCTCCGGAGCAATTCGTGACCGGGCAATCGAGCGTGCAGAGCGACATCTTCGCGCTGGGACTCATTCTGTACGAGCTGGCTGCCGGCCGTCATCCATTTCATCGCCCGGATGCGCCGGAGTTTCAGTCGATTCGTGCGATTCAGTTCTCCGATCCGCCGCCCCTGCGTGAGATTGCACCCTCGCTCCCGCAGGAGCTGGAGAGCGTTATCCTCCGCTGCCTCGAGAAGCAGCCGTCGGCCCGCTTCGGAGCGGCCGTAGAACTGCGCGAGAGCCTGAAGACCATTCTGACCACGATGCAGCTTGAAGCTGTGGTGGTACCTGGCGGCTCGCCGCTCGCACGTCCTCTCGAGACCCCGCAGGAGGAAGAGAAGCGCTCTACCGGCATTCTGTCTATGCTCGCCGAGCGTTTTCGTGACAGCACGGAGACGCCTGCCAAAGAAAACTCGATCGTGGTTCTTCCCTTCGTGAACTTCGCTCCGGCAGGGGATGTCTCTCCGCTCTATGGGCATGCGCTCGCCGATGCCATCTCGGCCAGGCTCGCGCGTATCTCAGATCTCGTGGTGCGTCCCACCAGCGCCCTGATGAATGTGCCGGTGCAGCAGCTCGATCCGCTGGCCATCGGCCGCAAGCTGCTGGTGCAGTTTGTGCTTGCCGGGAATTTTCTGCGGTCAGAGAAAGGCTTTGACCTCAATTGGCAGCTATTGGATGTCGCCGGGCAGAGCATTCTCGCCGGCGGCGCCATCAGCGTGGCGTCGTTCGATCTGGTTGCCGTGCAGACTGAGATCAGCAATGAGGTCTTCGCCTCACTGCAGGGCTTTGGCGGTCTGAAACGCAAGCGTGCCGCCGGTGTTCCAAGTACCTCAGTACCGCTGACGGAAGATACCTCGGAGGACTATCTCCAGGGCCGCGCCATTCTCTCCACCTTCATGCAGACGACGGGCTCACGTGACGATCTTGATCGAGCTCGAGACCTGTTGGAGGCAGTGGTAACTCGCAACCCGAACTTCGCTCCTGGATGGAGTGGGCTGGGCATCGCTCAGTTGCAGTATGCCCGTCATGGTATGGGCGGCCAGATGCATCTGCTGGAGGCCCGACGCGCCTTCGATAAAGCGCTATCGCTCGATCCCGGATCGATTGAAGCGAATCTCTATCGCGTCTACATGCTGCTCTCGCGCGGTGAGAAGGAGAGCGTCCGTCACGGAATCGAGCATCTGCTGCAGACCGCGGAGAATGAGTGGAACGTGCATACTATCGCCGGCATCACCTTGCGGCTTGATGGTATGTACGAAGAAGCTCTCGATCAGTTCTCCACCGCGCTGCGCCTCAATCCCTCAGGAGCGCCGAATATCTACAACCATCGCGCCCGCGTGTACCAGTATCAGAACCAGTTGGAACTTGCAGGTGACGAGATTCAGAAGGGCCTGACCCTGCAGCCCGACCACGCCCTGTTACGCATCACCGAGGGATATCAGTTGATGCGTCGAGGAGAGCTGCAGAAAGCCGTCGAGACACTGGAGTCCGTGGTCGCGGACGATCCGTCGCTGCGCATCATCTCGCCGACGATTGCAATGTGCTATGTGCAGCTCGGAGACCGGCAGAAGGCCTCGACCTTCATTCTGGATGAGACGCTGGCGGCCGCCGAGGCAGACTCCGAGATGGCCTATCGCCTGGCCACGTACTTCGCGGTAGAAGGTGACGAGAGCGAGGCATTGCACTGGCTGCGCCGCGCTATCTACCTGGGCAACGAGAACTATCCCTGGTTCTCCATCAACCCGGCATGGAGCAAGCTGCGCGGCCACACGGACTTCGAACGCATCCTGGAAGATCTGAAGAAGAGTTTCCGCCGTAACCAGAAGAACTGGAAGCGCCTGCTCAGCAACGTCAGAAAACTAGGTTGAAAGTTTCAAGTTGAAAGTTGAAGACGTACGGCATCGGAAGGGAAAGTATTGCCAGCCCTTTTGTAGCGTGCAGCGTAATCAGTGATCCAAGCCGCGAATAACGATTCAACCATTCAACTATTCAACACAAAGTAAAGGGGCTGGATTTCCGGCCCCTTTACTTTGCTCTTTACCAGTCTTTAGTTGTGCAGCGGTGTCGTCATCATCGGTACGCTCAGAGCGAAGTCGATGGTGGAGTCCTTCATGATGGTGAGCTGACGGTCCTGCTTCAACCAGACCACGGTCGAGGCTCCCGCGCCGATCCCCGCGCCGACCAGGGCGCCAACACCGCCGCCCACCATGGCTCCCGCAGCGGTGGCGCCCCCGGTGGTAAGTCCCATGGCAGCCAGAGTTCCCTTGGCGTGATCACGGCGAACGATGTTGCCTTCGCTGCCGATACGGGCGTTTCCTTGCTGGTCGGTGTCGATCACCTGGGCATGGACGACGAAGTGGGTTCCGTCAGGCAGGTTGATCTGCTGGGGCTCCAGGTGAATCAGGGCTGCGCCGCGGATACGCTTACCGCCCCGCACTTCTGTCACGCGACCGATCATCTCCGCGCCGGCGGGAATAACGACATGTCCATCGCGCGAGACATCCTGCGCAACACGGGCGTGGAAAGGAGCGCCGATCGGAGTATCGGTGGTGGAGATCTCATCGTTGAGCTGCACGCGGATCAGCGTGCCCTGTGGAAGTTCACCTTTGGGCGAGGGAACGTAGGTCACAACACCACTATCTGGGTCCGCATCCACGTGCGTCTTCAGCTCCGCCACAGCGGTCGGCGCAGGGGCTGCCGGTGCCGGCTTGGGTGCGGCCACGGGGGCCGGCATGGTCTGAACGGGAGCCGGAGCAGGTGCGGGTTCCTCGCCGAGGGCAGGTGGGACCGTCGCGACCGGTTTGGCTGCGCTCGGCTTCTGTGGGGCGGCGTCCTGCGTGTAGTCCTCTTTGGGGGGCACGGACACGCCGCTTTGTTGCGCAAACATCGGCGCAATCGATAGAAGCAGGGCAGCGGTGGATACAGAGTGCTTGACGGACATAAAACCTCGCGCGCGCAGGAAGCGCAATCCTATAGACCAAGCGTAGCCCCATAGGTTGCGCCTGTGACCCCCTGGGAATCTCTGTTGCTAACACTGCTACGGCATCGTTAAAGCTGGCGTGGTCAGTCCTCTGGGCGGTTTTCGGCTGCTAAAATTTTCTAGAACCGAGAGTTTTTTGTATGGCAGAGCTTGTCGAGATGATCGCCGGAGTCGGTGGCAGCGCTATCGCTGTCGACCGCCGTCCGAAACTCAACGACCGCCTTGCCCATCGCATTGTGCGCCCCTCGGGCGTGCTGTCTACAGATTTGAGGAGAGAGATGACCGAGATTGTTTCCATTCACGCCCGCGAGATCCTGGATTCGCGTGGAAATCCGACCGTTGAGGCCGATGTCCTGCTCGCCGGTGGCGCGCTTGGCCGTGCCGCTGTGCCCTCCGGCGCATCTACCGGTGAACACGAGGCTGTTGAACTGCGTGACGGCGACAAAGAGGTCTACCTCGGTAAGGGCGTACTGCAGGCAGTCGAGAACGTCGAGAGCATACTCGCTCCGGAGCTGGCCGGTATGGACGCCAGCAACCAGCGCCTGATCGATGCAACGATGATCGCGATCGACGGCACGGAGAACAAGAGCAAGCTGGGCGCCAACGCCATCCTGGCCGTTTCGATGGCCACCGCTCGTGCCGCAGCCGCACAGCTCAAGCTTCCCCTGTATCGCTACCTCGGCGGCGTGAATGCATGCATTCTGCCCACGCCGATGATGAACATCCTCAACGGCGGCGCCCACGCCGACAATACGGTCGACTTCCAGGAGTTCATGGTCATGCCCGTCGGCGCGGAGAGCTTCTCTGATGCGCTGCGCTGGGGCACGGAAGTCTTCCACACGCTGAAGGGTGTGCTCAAGAAGAAAGGCCTGAATACCGCCGTGGGTGACGAAGGTGGCTTCGCTCCTTCGCTGAAGTCGAACGTTGAGGCTATCGAGGTGATTCTCGAGGCGATCGAGCTGGCAGGATATAAGGCCGGGGAGCAGATCGCCATCGCGCTCGATCCCGCCTCGTCTGAGTTCTACAACAAGGAGACGGGCAAGTACGTCTTCAAGAAGAGCGACAAGCGTGAGCTGAGCAGCGAAGAGATGGCATCGTTCTGGGAGAGCTGGTGCCGCCAGTACCCGATCGTCTCCATCGAAGATGGTCTGGCTGAAGATGACTGGGCCGGCTGGAAGCTGCTGACCGATAAGATCGGCAACTTCGTGCAGCTTGTCGGCGACGATCTCTTCGTGACCAACTCGCGCCGCCTGCAGCAGGGTATCGAGCAGGGCGTAGCCAACTCCATCCTGATCAAGGTAAACCAGATCGGCACGGTCTCGGAGACGCTGGAAGCCATTGCTCTCGGCCGCCGCTACGGATACACCTCGATCATCTCGCACCGCTCGGGCGAGACCGAAGATACCTTCATCGCCGATCTGGCGGTGGCGACGGGTGCGGGACAGATCAAGACCGGTTCGGCCAGCCGTACGGATCGTATCGCCAAGTACAACCAGCTTCTCCGCATCGAAGAAGAGCTGGGCCAGGGCGCTGAGTTCCTCGGAATTGAATCCATCAACTGCGGTGAGTAGGCAGTTGCGAGAGGTCTTCTTCAACTTCCTTTGCGATGATGGGTGCGCTGCTACCGGGCAGCCGCACCCATTCTTGCAATAGGGCTGAGCCGCAGGCAGCCGAAGCAGTACACCAACGCGGAAAGTGAATCTGTAATGTCAAAGAACAAGCCGCTCGTCCTGACCATCCTGGATGGATGGGGTATCCGCACCGAGACCAAAGGCAACGCCATCGCCCTCGCCCGCAAGCCGAACTACGACCGTCTGCTGGCGGAGTATCCCAACACGACGATCCGCGCCAGCGATCACTTCGTCGGTCTGCCGGACGGACAGATGGGCAATTCTGAGGTCGGCCACCTGAATATCGGCGCTGGGCGTATTGTGCGCATGGATATCGTTCGTATCGATGAGGCGGTTGCAAAGGGCGACTTCTTTACCGACCCCGCTCTTCTCAAGGCGATGCGGGTTGCCGCCAATGGCCGTTCGCTGCACCTGATCGGCCTGGTGTCGGATGGCGGTGTGCACTCGCACCAGCGGCATCTCTATGCGTTGCTGAAGATGGCGGCCCAGCAGGGCATCAAGGATGTCTTTGTGCATGCCTTTATGGATGGCCGTGACACGTTGCCGAGTTCCGGAGCAGGCTACCTGGAGGAGCTCTTCCAGAAGTTCCGTGAGTACGGCGTGGGTAAGCTGGCATCTGTCAGCGGACGTTACTACGCCATGGACCGCGATCTGCGCTGGGAGCGGGAGGCCAAGGCCTTCGACGCAATGGTCAAGGGCCAAGCTGAGGGCGGAGCCTATGAGGACGCCATCGCCCGTGTTCGTGAGTGCTACAACAATGGCGTTACCGATGAGTTCATCGTGCCCTTTGTCGTCACTGAGCACGGCAAGCCGGTAGCAACCATTCAGAATGAAGATGCGGTCATCTGCTTCAACTACCGCGCAGATCGTGTTCGCCAGATTATTCGTGTGCTGGCCCGCAACTCGCATCTCACGGCCAATGAAGGCCGCGAACTGCCTAAGGCCGAAGAGCTCGATCTGGAGATTCCTCGCAACACTGTGCCGAAGAATCTGCACGTGGTGACCATGACGCAATACGACAAGAACTTCTCAATCCCCATGTACCTTCTGCCGGAGAGCATGGATAATCTCCTGGCCAACGTGATGGGTAACGCTGAGCTTCGCAATCTGCGCGTGGCGGAAACGGAGAAGTACGCGCACGTCACCTACTTCTTCAACGGCGGTATCGAGAAGCCGTTCGCTGGAGAGGAACGCGAACTGGTGCCTTCGAAGAAGGTTGCGACGTACGATCTCGCTCCGGAGATGAGCGCCGAAGGTATCGCTGAAGTTGTCGAGAAGGCCGTCAACGATACAGCCTTCGACGTGATCGTTGTGAACTTCGCGAATGCAGATATGGTGGGCCACTCCGGCAAGATCGAACCCACAGTCAAAGGTGTAGAGACGGTCGACTACTGCCTGGGACGTCTTTACAAGGCCATCAAAGCCCGTGAAGGCGCGATGATTGTAACGGCCGACCACGGTAATGCGGAGATGCTGATCGACCCGACCACGGGAGGCCCGCACACGGCGCACACTACCAACCCCGTGCCCTTCATCCTGGTGACCGATCAGGGGCGAAAGGTCGGCGTCCGCGAAGGTGGCTCGCTGCGCGATATCTCTCCGACGATTCTTGGGCTCCTTGGAATCCCGCAGCCCAAGGAGATGACCGGTGGTGACCTGCGAGTGCTTCCTCCAGCGAAGTAGAGCGTAGCCGTAAATTTAACCAACCCATGCACTGGGTGCCCCATATCCCCTTGGGACATGGGGCCGCCTTATCTTCCCAAGAAAGATCGCGCAAAGTGATCTCTAAAGCTGACGGCGGTTGTCGAGAGCGCGGCTCAGCGTGATCTCGTCGGCGTACTCAATATCGCTTCCCGCAGGAACACCGGTGGCGATACGGGTGACCGGAAGGGCGGGAGCCAGCTTGTGGATTTCCTGCGCTAAATAGTGGCTTGTTGCCTCGCCTTCCACCGTAGGGGAGAGTGCGAGTATTACTTCCTCTATATCGGATAAACGGTTGAAAAGGTTGGTGGTTCGGAGTTGCTCGGGGCCTATCCCGTTCACCGGAGAAAGCGTGCCGTGAAGGACGTGGAAAACTCCGTTCCAGGTCCGCGTCTTTTCGATCGCGCCGATGTTGGTTGGCTCCTCCACGACGCAGACCAGCCGCTGGTTGCGGGTGGGGCTGGAGCAGATGGCGCAGGGATCAACGTCAGTGATGTTGTTACAGCGCGAGCACAAGCGAAGGCTCGCCTTGAGCTGAAGAATCGCTTTTGAGAGAGCTTCGGCGTCGGTGGTGCTGGAGCGCAGGATGTGAAAGGCGAGCCGCTGGGCCGATTTGGTACCGATGCCGGGAAGCTTGCGCAACTCTTCGATCAGCCGCGCCATGGGTTCTGCGAAGCGGGCCATTACGTCAGTCCGGGAATGTTGAGACCGCCAAGGGCTGACTGAACTCCCTGTTTCATGATCTCGTCGGCTTTGCGGCCGGCTTCATTGATGGCGGCCTTGATCAGGTCTTCGAGCAGCTCAATATCGGCAGGCGCCCCCATGCCCGAGGAAAAGGCCGTAGGATCGATTTTGAGAGAGAGCAGCTCTTTCTTGCCATTCATGCGAGCCGTAACCATTCCCCCGCCCGAGGAGGCTTCGACCTCGGCCTGGCGGAGCTTCTGCTCCATCTGCTCCTGCATCTGACGGGCCTGGCCCATCATCTCTTTCATCTTCGCGATGTCGGAAAAGTTCATACGTTGTTGGACGGTTTTTCGATCGGTTAAGGGTCTATTTTTCGCGCAGGTCGATGACGGTTCGGATCTCTGCGTTGAAGAGCTTCTGTGCCTGCTGCACGATAGGATGCTCCATCGCTGCGGCCTTGACGGAGCCTGCGGCTGCAGGCCGGTCCTTCTTTGCTGCGGCATTGGCTGCGGAGCCGGGCAGCAGGACCAGTTTCAAGTCTGCGGCTCCTTGCAGCCGTAGCGAGGTCTTGATGATCTTCTCCGCCTCTGCGTTGATCAGCAGCTTCAGCATGCCAGCAGAGAGAGTCGTCTGGACGCGTAGTTCGTTGCCTTCGATGGTGAAGGTGGACTCATCCATCTGATCGGCGGCGGAGCTGTGGCCCTTGCTGGCGGAGAGCTCATTGACAATGGCGTTTTGCAATGCCGCGATGTCATAGCCTCCTGCAGCCTGGCCTGCTGCTGGGCTTGGCGTTGCCACTGCTGTAGCGACCGGGGCAGGAGCCGGAACCGCTACCTCAATTGGGGGTGCAGGCGGAGCCATGACAGGAGCAGGTGGAGGAGCCATCACTGGTTCAGCAATCGGCTCGGCGAATACAGCGATGGAGGGCACCACCGGTTCCGGCGCGGTGAATGGAATCGCCGGCGTTGTCTCCACCACTGACTCAGCGACCATGATCGGGGCTGCGACCTCTGGCACGGGAGCGGCTGCCGGAAGCACAGGCTCCGGAGCTAGTGCGAGATTGCCGGCTGTCTGATCAATAGGAATGACGTTATTCAGCGTCAGTCGCGAAGACATCTCTGTCTTGCGCGAGCGGTCTGCTTCAAAGGGAGAGAAGGCGGGCTTTGCCGGAGCGGCGGATGTAGCCGAGGTAGAGCTTCCAGGCTGGCCACCAGAGGGACGTGCCGGCGGAGGCGTCGCGGGTCGCACCGGCGGCGCTGTCGCCGGGCGTGAGCTTGTCCCGGTCGGCGCAGGGAGTTGGCTGAGCAGGTCTTCGACCGGCAGCAGCCGCTGCAGGTGAACCAGCTTCAGCAAACCGAGCTCAAGATGGAAGCGAGGTTCCTGCCGGAAACCGAGATCGTCAAAGGTACGCAGCATCACCTGGAGAAAACGCGTCAGCTCTTCTTCGGTGAAGAGTTGGGAGCTGCGGGCGGCACGACGGCGCTCATCCTGCGAAATTTGCAGCAGGTCGCTCTGATTGTTCTCTTCGGTCAGGTTCGCGATCTTGGCGACGACGCAGTTGCGCAGGTAACGCACAAACTGACGGGAGATCTGTGTTGGGGAGTTACCGGCATCCAGCAGCCGGGCTGCCGTCTGAATCACCACGGCAGATTGGTTTGCGCTGACGGCCTCGAGCATCTCTTCAAAGACTGTGTTCGGTACGCTGCCCATCAGGTCGCGAATCTGGGTAGCGACGAGTTGTGCCTTGCCGTCCACCATCGGGGCAGAGGCGATGGCCTGGTCCATGATGGACAGTGCATCGCGCATGGAACCGTCGCCCGCTTCCGCCAGAAGGGCGAGTGCAGCATCATCCGCAGCGACATCTTCCTGCTGGGCGATGCCGCGCAGCTCGGCCAGAATGTCGTCATGACGAACCGCGTGAAAGCTGAAGTGCTGGCAGCGTGAGCGGATGGTCTGCGGAATGTTCTCCGGCTCGGTGGTCGCCATCATGAAGACGATGTGGTCAGGTGGCTCCTCCAGCGTCTTCAACAGGGCATTGAAGGCGGCATCCGTGATCTGGTGCGCCTCATCGAGAATGTAGATCTTGTAGCGGTCCCGCGCCGGACGGTAGCGGGCGGCATCGCGCAGCTCGCGAATCTCGTCGATACCGCGGTTCGTGGCGGCGTCGATCTCGATCACGTCGACGGCATTGCCCTGGCGGATTTCGATACAGGAGTCGCACTTCAGGCAGGGCTCCGCAGTTGGGCGCTCGGCTGAGCCGATGGCATTACGGCAGTTCAGCGCGGACGCAAGAATGCGGGCGATGGTGGTTTTTCCGATGCCGCGATGGCCCGAAAAGATATAGCCATGCGCGATACGCTGCTGTTCCAGCGCATTGATGAGCGTCCGGGTGACGTGATCCTGTCCGGCCACGTCGGCAAAACGGAGAGGGCGATACTTGCGTGCAAGAACCTGATAGGCCATTGTTACTGGCGTTGATTGTATCGCCGCGTGGGGTGTGGAGAGGCGGGTACGGGATTATCCTGCCGCCCGCGATGATGAAAATTCAGGCCCGGCCGACTTTTGCTGTACGTGCGGCTATGCGCTTACGGCGCCGGATCTCTTCTTCACTGAACATCGTGCCGCGGCAGACAGGGGCGCCGCAGTAGCAGGGCTGGTCCTCTTCGTCGGAGTCGTAGAGGTTGTACTCGTACGTCAGCTCTTCGCCGGCAGCAATGTTGCGGATCGCGACGACAAAGACACGCTCGTCGATCTCCTGCGTCTCGCAGTTTGGGTCGCAGGAGTGATTGATAAACATTGCCGCGCCAAAGCCATCGATCACCGTATTGCGATCGCCCACGCCGAACAGGTAGGTGACAAAGCGGTCGGCATAACGTTCGTCGGCAACATCCTTGGTGATGCGCGGGCCGTCATATTCAACAATGCGTGCACCCTTGCGGATAGGCGTCGTGGTATAGCAGCCGGCTGCGTGAATGGCACTGGAGCGGATGACGAGAGTTGCTGGCATAGGTTGTGTATGGGTGTATCCCTGTGGGGAGAGAGTAGCACGGAACGGCTGTGAACAAATGAGTGACGTGGGTTGGCGGCGCCACCGGTCACGGCGTCTAATACGACATATGCGTTGGCTGGTTTTGAGTTCAGTCATGATGTTGAGTGGTCTCTGCTGGTCGCAGCAACAGCAGCCCGCGAAGCCTTGCCAGGATGCGGCAGGGAAAACCGTGGCCTGCGACGATCCAAAAGCGAAGACGGGCGATCCGCAGACCCCGCAGCAGGTAAAACAGGCATTCCCGTTTCCTGAAGAAGAGTCACGGAAGGCAGCCGAAGGAAAGGACACGCCACAGGAACCAAAACCCGAGGCGGATGCGGCCAAAGGAAACGACACGACCCGGGAACCAAAGTCTGAGGCCGATGCTCCTTCTGCGCAGAAGCCAGTAACGCCGGCCGATGCCAAAAAGAGCTTCCCGTTTCCGGGCGAAGATGCCCCGGCTACGAATGACCCCGCGGGAAATTCCTCCTCTTCGTCGTCCTCCAGCTCTTCTTCGTCGTCGAACGGTGGCAATCCGGGCGATGAGTCGAAGGCCCCTGAGGATGAGGACGCCGGTCCAGCAACTCCGACAGGTGTGAAGTTGAAGGATCTGGGCAGCCGGGGTGAGATTACGAAGAAACAGACCCCCGAACAGCGCTTCGATGAAGACCTGAAGGTCGCGGATTTCTACCGCAAGGATGGAAATATCCAGGGCGCCTATAACCGCTACATCGACGCGCTAGACCAGTTCGCCGACGATCCGGATGCGCACCTCGGCGCCGCGGAGATGGCGCTGAAGCTGGGCAAAAAGGACGAAGCGCGGCAACACTTTGAGGCTGTGTTGAAAGCCGATGCCGAGCCAAAGACCAAAAAGGCGGCAGAGAAGGCGTTAGCTTCGCTGAAGTAGACCTAGAGCATTTCCCCCCTAGGTGTAGTCCAGAGCCTCCGCATCTATGGGCGTTTTCCGTAATGAAAACGCCGCACGCCCCCTTCCGGGTACCCAGCAACAGGGAAAATGCTCTAGGCCTCGTCGAACTCTTCTTCGATGTTCAGGTAACGGCGCATGTAGCGCAGGGGCTCCTCTGCTGAAGCCATCTCACGGAGATGGTACTTCCACGCATCCGTGCGCGCCGAACGGCGTGTATAAGGCTTGCGGATGACGGTTCCAATGGTGCCGTCTGCCATGCGCCGTTGAAAGCTTTGTGATGGCACCTGGAAGGTGATGGGCTCGCCCGGCTTCCAGAAGGCATGCGCGAACTCATGAGAAAAAAGCAGGGCGTAGTAACGGCGCTGCTCACAGAGCGTGGCGATAGCGTCTTCGCCACTGGTCCAGGGCAGACCAAGGCGGCTAACGTACCACTTCCGGAAGGGAAAGCCATTGGCATGGGCCTTTCCCACAAGCAAAGTCAACAGTTCGTACCGAGTCATAAAGACAGGAGAAGCGTCCAATTACAAATACTGCAGTGACCCTACGCTAGGTCGCCCTTGGCAAGTGGTCAAGACAAAAGACGTGATTGATGGTGAGATGGAGTCTGATGAAGGTACGAAATGTTGTAGCGAGTGTAGTGGCGGCAGGGATTCTGTCGATCACGCAGCCGGTGTGGGCACAGGCACACCATACCAATCCCCTGAATCTGGATCCTATAGTCCGGGAAGGGTTTGCGCGTTTTTACGACCTGGATTACGACGGCGCGCTCCAGCGTTTTGACCGGGTGGAGACTGCGCATCCCGATGATCCCATGGCGGTGGGGTATCAGCTCCTGGTCACGCTCTATCGCGAACTCTACCGGCAGGATCTGCTGGATACCACCTACTACGCCCACGACAGCTTTATCTTCAACAAGCGCGAGACGAATGTCAGCCCCGCTGCGCGCCAGCGGATCGAAGAGCTGACAAACAAAGCAATCGATCTTGCTGAGCGCCGCCTGAAGGTCGATCCAAAAGACAAAGATGCTTTGTTCGCCCGTGGATATGCCAAGGGCATGCATGCGTCCTTCGCCACCCTGGTGGACCATTCTTTTTCGAAGGCCGCAAAGGAAGGTCTGTCCTCCCGTACCGATTCGGAAGAGGTGTTGAAGATCGATCCTGACTATGTGGACGCGAAGATGGCGATGGGAATTCAACAGTTCGCTGTCGCCAGCCTGCCCAGACTGGTTCGCATCATGGTCGGAATCTTCGGCGTAGGCGGCAATAAGGAAAAGGGACTGGTCCTGCTGCGGGACTGTGCTGCCCACGGAACCGTGACCAGCGTGGAGTCTCGTACGGCGCTCAGCCTGTTTCTGCGGCACGATGGACGATACGCTGAAGCCCTGGGTGTAACGCAGACACTGGTAGCGCAATATCCGCACGATTACCTCTTCCGCCTGGAAGAGGCGAATCTTTTGAAGGATGGCGGGACCGGCATGCGCGCGGTCGAGTCCTATCGGGCGGTCATTGCGGATGCGCACAAGAACGGATACTTCATCGAGCCCAGGCTGCATATGGCCTACTATGGCCTGGCGGAAGCGGAACGCGGACAGCACTTGATTCCTGACGCTGCAGATCACTACCTTGCCGCGGCTTCGGCTCCAGCAGCAAGTGACTGGGTCAAGAAGCGTGCGCAACTGAATGCGGGCCAGATGCTTGATCTTCTGGGTCGGCGCGACGAAGCCGTGCGTCAGTACCAACTGGCCTCGGCACCGGTCGGGGATCAGAGTCAGGCTGACGAAGCCCGCAAATACCTGAAGAAGCCTTACAAAGGGAAGTAGATCTGAAATCCTTGCTCACGCGGAGAGGCGCTGACGCGCCTCTCCGCGTTCTCGTTTTACCAGGCGATAGA
The DNA here is from genome assembly GCF_025685425.1 of Terriglobus albidus. Taxonomy (GTDB): domain Bacteria; phylum Acidobacteriota; class Terriglobia; order Terriglobales; family Acidobacteriaceae; genus Terriglobus; species Terriglobus albidus. Next base: position 221,129 of record NZ_JAGTAS010000055.1, on the reverse strand, counting down.
TCCCCCAGGCGCAGGCAGCGATCAGTGCTCCCCACAGCACAATCAGCAACGGCGTCGACCACTCGTTTGAGAAGTGCGTCCATCCTCTCAGGATGGAGCGGCCATAGCGATAGCCCAGCCAAGCCGCTGCGCCATGACGTATTAGACGGCTGATACCAAAGGCAGCATAGAACTTCTTCCGTGGAACCTGGAGAGCGCCCGCAGCCAACAGGAACGGCGTCAACGGCGCGGGCGGAGGAAGAATCGCAGGCAGGGACACTGCAAGAAGTCCGTGTTTGGCTGTCCATCGGGTGATGCGTTCCAGATAGCGCTGCGGGACACGCTTTTCAAGCGTATGCATGCCACCTGCCTTGCCCAGGTGGTAGGTCATGCTGCCGCCGACCAGAGAGCCCGCCGTAGCCACGATCGTGATCCATAACCACGCATGATGCCGTGCCGCCAGAATGACCAGCAGAATGTCGGTGGCGCCGGGAATAGGCAGGGGAATGAACGATGAGTCCACAACCGCCAGCAGAAAAAGCCCAGCCATACCCATGCCGGTTACAAGTTGCACTAATCCGCGCCGGGAATGGACGGCCTGGAGCCTCATATCCTGCTAGGACGCGGAGTTGTGTTGCAAAGTTCTTGTCGCCGGATGAAAAGTTTTTATTCAACAAATCGCAGTTCCGGAGCCTGCGGAATGGCTCCGGTTGCCGCTGCAAGATCGAAGAAGTGCTTCATCGCTGTGACACACCGCTCATCGAGGACATAGTGGATGTTTTCCGTGAGGTAGGTGCGAATGATCTGGGGAGAGACGGGGATGCGCTTCTTCCAATGGCTTACAAGATCCTCGATGTGTGCCAGACCGGCGTCGCGGGAGGCGTTCAGATCATCGATCAGCAGTGCGGCATCCGTCTGCGCCAAGGCCTCCGGGCGCAGAGCCCAGATGGCGGCGACCCAGGGCAGGCCGGTGCGCGTCGTCCACTCTTCGGCGACGTCGTACCAGTAGAGTCGCTGACCGGCGCGCATCTCGATAGCCGGGTGCGATTCGCTGGCGATAAGCGCCGGATCGCCGATCAGCAAGGCGGCGTCGGCGTGTTCAAGCATGGTGTCCACCAGCGGAGCATGCGGCCGGAACTCCGGATCGGTTCCCAGGAAATGGCGGAACAGCACGTTTGCGTAGGCCACGGAGGAGCGGGACGAAGTATCTGCCGCGAGCGTTCGGATCTGATCCAGAGGAACGCGGCTTACGATCTGAATGGAGCGGACGCGTTGCAGCGAGGCGATCGTGCAGCCAGGAACGATGAGAAGATCCGGTATGGTCGCAAGCGCTGCAATGGGAATCAGTCCCAGATCGGCTTCGCCCTCCGCCAGCTCACGGGCGCAGTTCGACGGCAGTGTGTAATGAATGTCATACCGTCCCGCGAGAGCTTCGCGTTTGGGAGAGTGCTCAAAGTCGTAGAGCAGAGGAGCAGGGTTCAGAAAACCGATCGCTGAAATACGTAAACGTGCCACTCTTTCAAGTCTACTCAATCGCTGTCCAGCGGCGGTCCTGTTTGGGCCTCATGTTTTTCGCATGGTGTAAGGTTGCTACACATCAACAGTGCAGGAGCCGAGCAGCAAAATGAATGCGTGCACCAACGACGCGCGTCTGGCATGGATGGCGCTTATCCTTTCCCCCGGCATGGGTGCGATTCGCAGCTGGCGTACGATGCAGCGTCTGGGAGACGCCGCGAGCCTGCTGACCTTGCCGCTTACTGAATTGGAAGGGCTGGGACTGCCCGCTGCGGCGGCACAGTTTGTCGCCGATGGCCGTGCGCTTGCCGCTGCGGAAGACGAAGCCCGAAAGGCTGAGGAAGCCGGAGTGTCCTTTCTGACCCCGGAGGATGCGGCCTATCCCGAGCGTCTACGACAGATTTATGACCCACCGGCAGTCCTGTGGCTGCGGGGTGACCCGGCAATCCTGAACCTGCCCGGAATCGCGGTGGTCGGCACACGGCATCCTTCGGCCTACGGCCAGGGAATGGCGGAACTGCTGGCGCGTGATCTTGCCGCGCGTGGCCTCGTCATCCAGAGCGGCATGGCCCGGGGCATCGATACCGCCGCCCACAAAGGGGCACTGGCGGCAGGGGGAAAGACCGTTGCTGTCTGGGGAACAGGCGTCGACGTGATCTATCCTAAAGAAAACAAGAAGCTTGCAGAAGAGATCCTGCTCAAAGGCGGGGCCATCGTAAGCGAGTTTCCGCTCGGAACCTTTCCGGCTCCGCAGAACTTCCCGGTGAGAAACCGAATCATCAGCGGCATGTCGGTGGGAGTGCTGGTGGTGGAGGCCGGAGAGTATTCCGGCACCCGGGTGACAGCCCGATGCGCGCTGGAACAGGGGAGAGACATCTACGCGGTACCCGGAAATGTGACCAACAAGAACGCCTGGGGTCCGAATACGCTGATCAGGCAGGGAGCCCGGCTAACTGCAACATGGGAAGACATTTGGGAGGACCTGCCAAGCGACGTCCGGGCCCAGCTTACGGCCGGAGATGAATCCTCACCGGGAGGAACCGCATCTCTATTCCCCGAGAACACGGCGGGGATGGGAGAGCAGGAGCGGCAGGTGCTTAGTGCTCTCGCCATGGATAGTGCCGTCCAACTCGATGAGTTGATTGAGAAACTGGAAGGTTCGATGGGGGCGGCCGAGATCTTTGCGGCGCTCTTCGAACTGGAACTTGCAGGGCAGGTACGGCAGTTACCGGGCAAAAACTACGTCCGTGTGATGGTGTGAAACCTTTCCCGTTTTCGTTACGTTTTGTGTTGCAGCGCGTCGAAGCAGCCATGCTCCGTAGTTGACCGCGGGGCCGGGAGGCGTGTTAGGTTCTCCAACAGTATTAAGAGCGAGTAGGCTGCCACCTGCGGCGGCCGGTTTGGAAGCGCAGAAGGAAGACCCATGGCGAAGTCACTGGTGATTGTCGAAAGCCCGGCGAAGGCAAAGACAATCGGAAAATATCTTGGCAACGACTACACGGTGGAGGCTTCAATTGGCCACATCATGGACCTGCCGAAGAACGATATCGGGGTAGAGCTCAAGAAACGTACCTTTGAGCCGACGCTGATCGTCTCTCCGGGCAAGGAGAAGGTCGTTGACCGCCTGAAAAAGCTCGCCTCCAAGGCTGATGCTGTATACCTCGCGCCTGACCCCGACCGTGAGGGCGAGGCGATTGCTGCCCATCTGAAGATGCAGATCTCGCCTGCCGCGCGCGGCAAGCAGGTGCAGCGTGTCACCTTCAACGAGATCACCCCCAAGGCTGTAAAGGCTGCTTTCCAGCATGCCCGCGACATTGATGAGCATCTCGTCGATGCGCAGACGACGCGCCGCGTCCTGGATCGGCTGGTGGGATACCAGATCTCTCCGCTGCTGTGGGACAAGGTGAAGCGCGGACTCTCCGCCGGTCGTGTGCAAACCGTGGCGCTACGGCTGATCGTGGAGCGCGAGCGCGAGATCAATGCATTCCAGCCAGTGGAGTACTGGACCATTGATGCCGAGCTGACGCCGAAGTCCGGTAAGCAAAGCTTCATTGCACGGTTGGTCGGTATCGATGGAGAACCGGCGCGAGTCGCCAACGGCAAGGATAAGGAAGGCAAGGCGCAGTTCCTGTCGAATGCGCTGCCCGATCAGAAGATTACGGACGCTACCATTGCGGCTTTGAACAAAGCGACGTGGTCGGTTCGTGCTGTCGAGAAGAAGGAGCGGCGGCGTAATGCGCCCGCGCCATTTACGACTTCCAAGCTGCAGCAGGACGCTGCCGGGCGTCTGGGCTTCAATGTTCGTCGCACCATGGGTGTGGCTCAGCGTCTGTACGAGGGCATCGACGTCGGCAGCGATGGCACCGTGGGTCTCATTACCTACATGCGTACCGATTCGGTGCGTGTCTCGCCGGATGCCATCACCGAGGCGCGAGATTACATCGGCAAGAAGCTGGGTGCACAGTATCTGCCCTCCTCTCCGAATCAGTTCAAGGGCAAGAAGGATGCGCAGGATGCGCACGAAGCCATTCGTCCGACGCACGTTGAGTACACGCCGGAGTCGATTCGCAAGTATCTGACCGACGAGCAATACCGCCTCTACAAGCTGATCTGGAATCGCTTTGTGGCCAGCCAGATGACGCCGGCGGTCTTTGATCAGACCACGGTCGATATCGCTGCGAAGAGTGATAAAACGTACGATTTCCGCGTCTCCGGATCGGTATTGAAGTTTGACGGTTTCCTGAAGGTCTATGAAGCTCCGCAAGCAGTTGCGAAGAAGGCTCAGGATGAAGCGGGCAAGCAGGATGAGGACTCCGACGACACCGATACCCGGTTGCCGGCCCTGAATCAGGGTGATGGGTTGAACCTGAACAAGCTTGATCCGCAGCAGAAGTTTACCGATCCGCCGCCGCGGTTCAATGAGGCTTCGCTGGTGAAGACGCTGGAGGAACTCGGAATCGGCCGTCCTTCTACCTACGCGTCAATCATCAATACGATTCAGGAGCGCGACTACGTCAAGAAGTTGAAGGCGAAGCTGGTGCCGACTGAGATCGGCATGGTCGTCACCGAGCTTCTGGTCAAGAACTTCCCGTACATCTTCAAGTACGACTACACGGCGCAACTCGAAACCGAGCTCGACGATGTCGAGGACGGCAAGGAGAAGTGGACGGATCTTCTGAAGGGGTTCTACGACCACTTTGAGCAGGAGCTCTCAGTTGCCGAGAAGAACATGGAGGAGATCAAGCGCTGGGAGAAGCCGACCACGGAAGTCTGTGAGAAGTGCGGATCTCCGCTGATTCTGAAGTGGGGCAAGTTCGGCAGCTTCTTCTCGTGTTCCAACTTCTCAAAGGCGAAGCCGATGTCGATCGCGGTTTCGAGCGTGAAGAAGGATCCGAAGGCAGCCATCAAGAAGATCACCGCCAAGCTCGGCTATCCCCTGACGGTAAAGGGTATGGTGGATGATGCTGAAGCCTTCGCTGAAGAGGTTGAGGATAACACTCAGCTTCGCGATGCCCTGGCGCAGGCGTCTGAGCGTGCCAAGAAGATCGTCATCGAGCCTTTCTCCTGCGACTTCACGAAGGAGAACTTCGCCGACAAGCCCGATCTTGCCTCGCCCGATGCGCAGGATGCGGAGCAGGAAGAGGAGTACTGCGATAATTGCGGCAAGCAGATGGTGTTGAAGAACGGCCCGTTTGGTCCGTTCATGAGCTGCCCGGACTACAACGCCGATCCGCCGTGTAAGACCATCCGCAAGCTGAACCAGAAGGTCCAGCAGAAGCCACCGGAGCCGACGGGCGAGATCTGCCCGGAGTGCGGTAAGAATGAGCTGGTTAAGCGCCAGGGACCCTACGGCGAGTTTGTCTCCTGCTCGGGATATCCGAAGTGCAAGTACGTCAAGCAGAACCTGCTCGACGTGCCCTGCCCGAAGTGCGGCGGCAAGATCGCCGAACGTCGGACGCGCCGTAACACCACCTTCTATGGCTGCACGAACTATCCGAAGTGCGATTTCACCTCGAACCAGAAGCTGGTGCCGGGACCGTGCCCCAAGTGCAAATCCAGCTACCTGCTTGAGGTCGAGCGCAAGGACGGCGTCTACCTGGTCTGCCCAAACAATGTGGAAGCCCTGCCGAAGCGGAAGGCAAAGGCCGGGGAAGAGGCTGCAAAACCGGCAACGGAATGCCACTTCGAGAAGAGAATCGGCGACGCGCCCGCGCCCAAGGAGCTGGAACGGCCTAACCCGGAGAAGACGCGTCCTCTGGTAGAGGCCTGATCTGGGCCATGTTGCCAATGCGAAAGGCCGGGTTACCCGGCCTTTCGTTTTTGCGCCGAACCTGATACAACATAGGCAGGGACTAAGGTCCGAGTACGCTGTAAGTTGTTGAAAAGATTAGGACGCTTTCATGGCGAAGGCAGTATGGAACGGCCAGCTTCTGGCCGAGAGTGACAATTTCGAAACGGTCGAGGGGAACATCTATTTCCCGGAAGAGACCGTCAAGCGTGAGTTTCTACGTTCGAGCTCGACGACCTCGAGCTGCCCCTGGAAGGGCCAGGCTCGCTACTACACCATTGTAGTCGACGGTCAGGAAAACCCTGATGCTGCCTGGTACTATCCAGACCCGAAACCAGCTGCGCGCCAGGTGAAACATCACATCGCTTTCTGGCGCGGCGTTGAAGTTTCGAAGTAACACTAAAAGTCCCAAAATGGTAGTGCGGCACAATACAGCCCGGTAAAAATTTGTTGCGGAAGGCATTACCAAGGTACTAGTGTGTACCCCTATGGAAAGGGGACTCAGCTTCTATGTCATCTGGGACCGTCATTTTGTATTGTTTGGTAAATATTCTCCTCGGCGTTGCCCTTCATACTTCTTTCCGCCACTCCAGCTTGGCGCAACCGAAAAAGGGAGAGCTTGTCGTCTACTCTCTGTTATTTCTGATAGCTGGTTTGCCGATGGTCTTCGGCGCGTTTCTCTATGCACTTGCCCGCTCGGTCGTGCAACATCATCACCAACTTCACCACGGCTGAGTCGTTGCCTCCAAAGATAAGAAAGGCCGCCTAATAGGCGGCCTTATCTATTTGTATTTCTTTAGTATGCCTGCATTTGCTCGATCGGGAGGCGAACTTGGAAGCAGGTTGCGCCTGGGCGAGATTCCACCGAAATGTGTCCGGAGTGCTTGGAGACGATACGCTGCACTGTATCCAGTCCCAATCCCAGACCCTCTCCCGGAGCCTTGGTGGTGAAGAAGGGCTCAAAGATACGCGACTGCATCTCAGGCGGGATGCCAATGCCGGAGTCCCAGATCTCGACCAGCGCAAGCTGACCGGAGGTGCGGGTGCGCAACCGTAGCGTGCCGCGATCCTCCATGGCATCCAGGGCGTTTTCGATCAGGGCGGTAAAGACCTGGTTCAACTCGCTGCCATAGGCAGGCACATGGGGCAGCATGGGGTCGTAATCCCGCTCTACCGTCACATGGCCCAACCGCGAGGCCATCATGGCCAGGGTGTTGTCCAGCGCCGCCGCCAGGTCGATCTCCTGGATCGGTGCCTGGTCCATGTAGGAATAGTCCTTGATGGCAGAGATCAGGTCGAAGATCCGGACTGTCGCGTCGATGACAGTCTCCGTCATACGCTCGGTCTTGAGCGCGGAGCAAATGGTTCCGATGGCAATGGGTAGCACCTCGGCGCCAATATGTGACAGATTGTCCAGATCGCAGACTTCAAGTGTCGTTTCCGCCAGCACGGGAGCGTATTTCCATGGCTCACTGACCTCGTGCTCTGTGAGCCACGCAGCGAAGTCGTCTTCCCGGGCCGAGATGGCGATGGAGTCGCGGGCGATCACAGGCCGGCTGCCGGTGGGCGATTTGGTCCGCATACGGGTTACCCACTCACGGTACTGAGCCTTCTGATCTTCGGTCAGGCAGAGGGAGCCGAGTTGATATTTCAAATCACCGTAGGTGCGTAGCTCTCCCAGGAGCGATGAAGCCGCGCGCTGCGCCGCAGACGCTGGGTTGTTGAGCTCATGCGAAAGATTCGCTGCAAGCTTTCCAAGTGCGGCGATCTTTTCGGATTGCTGCTCCATGCGCGTGACATCGCGAACGCGATTCAGCAGTGTGGAGACGCAACGCTGGCCCATTCCGGGGATCGCGCGAAGCATGTCGTCGAACTGGTGGCGATAGATGTGCAGGCCCCAGACATCGCCTACAGCCCAACCGGTGCCGCCGTAGGTCTTCATGCGGGAGTAGGGAAGAAGGCCTGAAAGCTGCCCCACGCGTGAGATAAAGAACGCAACCGATCCGCGTTCGCGACGGCGAACGTGTACCTCACCCTTCAGCAGGATGGTCATACGGTCAGCGGGATCGCCTTCCTGAAAGACCTCCTGACCAGCAGAGAGCTTTTGCTCCGTGCCGTTCTCGGCGAGCCAGAGATAGTCTTCCTCTGCAAGGCCGTCCAGAGCCTCTACGCGGCGAAGCGCGGCGATGATCTGGTCGACGGGGGTACAGGCGGCGGCTGCTTCCGGAGTAGCGGTGGCCATACTTACAAACTCTCCTCGAGCTTCAACGTTAATGGTAGCTGAAGCAACTGCGGAGTCCAGGCTCTTCCACAGCGAACGGTCGAAAGTTCGCGTTGAGGTGCCGAAACTTTGCATTCATAAGGGCATACGTGTGTGAGACGGATATGGTTCCCCTATCGATAGGAGAGTTGGATGTGGAAGATTCGTGGGAGGCTGGCCTGATCGCGAAGTTGAAACGATTCATGCTAAATGACAATCCCGGCCAATTCTGTTTCGTCGAGGATTGTCGAGAAGTTGCTAGTAATGGTTGCTGGTTGGTACGAGCTTTCGACTTGCCCACACTCTGGGTGCCTCATCCAGTGCGAAGCAATGGGTGGGATGTTCTCGCTTAGGAGCGGAACAGAAAAGTATGGGTGGAGAAGGGGATTTCTCCCCTGCGCTCAGAAATGACAAATAGAGCGGATCGAGCTGCCACTCGATACACCCACTCATCGCGTATCGGGGTCCCCGACGAACTTTGTTCGTTGGGGTGATTTGCGATGAATGGGGCACCCAGTACATGGACTCTATCAAATTTGTCGATACACCTAGCTGATGGCGGCGGTCACCAGCTCTTGCGCCTCGCGCTGAATCTGCTTCAGATGTGATTCACCTTTAAAGCTCTCCGCGTAGATCTTGTAGACATCTTCTGTGCCGGATGGACGCGCGGCGAACCAGCCGTTCTCTGTCGTGACCTTGAGACCGCCGATGGCCGCCCTGTTTCCGGGCGCTTCTGTGAGAACCGCCGTGATGGGCTCACCGGCAAGCTCTTTGCTGGTGACCTGCGAGGGATTCAGTTTGCCGAGCTTCGCCTTCTGCTCGCGGTTTGCGGGAGCGTCAATGCGCTGATATACCGGCGAGCCGTACTTCGCCGTGAGTTCGGCATAGAGCTGTCCTGGATCCTTTCCTGTACGAACGGTCATTTCCGCCGCGAGCAGGCCGAGGATGAGTCCGTCCTTATCGGTAGACCACACTGAGCCGTCCTGCCGCAGGAAGCTGGCGCCGGCAGACTCTTCCCCGACGAAGCCAAGCGTGCCATTTACCAGACCGTCGACGAACCATTTGAAACCTACTGGTACTTCGAGCATGGGCCGCTTGAGCCCCGCGGCAACGCGATCGATCATTGACGAAGAGACCAGCGTCTTACCGATGCCAACCTTCTCGCTCCACTGGGGACGGTGCATGAAGAGGTACTGGATAGAAACGGCGAGATAGTGGTTCGGATTCATCAGACCCGAGCTCTTGGTCACGATGCCGTGGCGGTCGTGATCCGTATCGCAGGCAAACGTGACATCGAAGCGGTCTTTGCCGGCGATGAGCGACGCCATGGCATAGGGAGAGGAGCAGTCCATGCGAATCTTGCCGTCCCAGTCGCATGTCATGAAACGGAAGGTCGGGTCAACGGTCTCTGAGAGTACGGTGAGCGGCAGCTTGAACTTCTCCGCGATGCGCGGCCAGTAGGCAACACCTGCACCGCCGAGAGGATCGACCGCAAAGATGAGACCGGAGGACGCGATCGAACGAAGATCAAGCACTGAACCGAGATCGTTGACATATTCGCTGACGAAGTCGTGTTTGTGTGTCGTAGATGAGGCGAGGGCTTTTGTCAGGGATACACGCTGAATACCCTTGAGGCCGGAGGCCAGAAGCTCGTTGGCACGATTCTCAATCCACTTTGTAGCCGTAGTGTCGGCTGGACCTCCGCTAGGCGGGTTGTATTTGAAGCCGCCGTCTTCGGGAGGATTATGCGATGGCGTAATGACAATGCCGTCGGCAAGGCCAGAGGTCTTACCAGCGTTGTAGACCAGGATGGCATGTGAAAGAGCAGGGGTGGGAGTGTAGCCCTGCTCGGAGTCGATCATCGTCTCCACACCATTGGCTGTCAGCACTTCAAGCGCAGAGGCCCATGCGGGATCGGAAAGTGGATGTGTGTCAGCCGCGAGGAACAGAGGACCGGTGGTGCCTTCGTTCTTGCGGAACTCGCAGATGGCCTGCGTAATGGCGAGAATATGGTCTTCGTTGAAGCTGGAGTGCAGGCTCGAACCGCGATGTCCACTGGTTCCGAAAGCGACCTTCTGAGCGGGATTGGAGACGTCCGGCTTTTGTGTGTAGTAGGCCGTAATGAGCCGTGGGACATTAACGAGAATCGATTCCGGAGCAGGCTTGCCAGCTAACACGTTGGTCATAGAAGCAAGGATGACAGAGATGCCGTCCGGGATGGAAGGCAGTTCTGCACTGGCGCGATTTTCCTTTACACCGAGGCTGCTTGGGCAGGTGCTGTCTGTAAATCGGTCTGACCAATCCTGTATGCTGGCAAGGTATATGAAACACGGTTCGAAGCTTGCTTTACCACTGATTTTGCTCGCCGGAGTGGCGTTTGGACAGGTATCTCCTTCGCGCCAGATGGCAGACGCGGTGATCCGCCGGAACCCCGCACCGCGCTGGGTGTATGAAGAGGGCACGATGCTGGACGGCTTGACGGCCGAGTGGAAGGCGACCAGCGATGAGAAGTACTTCGATTACGTGAAACAGACGGTGGATGCGCTGATCACCGACGATGGAACAATCAAGGGCTTCAAGTCCGATGCGCGCTCGCTGGACAACCTGGAGATGGGCCGCGCCGCCTTGATGCTCTACCGCGAGACCAAGGACAAGAAGTACGAGACGGTGGCTCGCTTCGTCCGTGCGCAGCTCGATGAGCAGCCGAGGACGCCGAGCGGTGGCTTCTGGCACAAGGCGATTTACCCGAACCAGATGTGGCTGGATGGCGCCTTCATGGCCGAGCCCTTCTATGCCATGTATGCCGCGACCTTCGATGACAAGGCGGCGTGGGATGACATCGCGAAGCAGTTCCTGCTGATGGATGAGCACCTGCGCGATCCAAAGACGGGACTGATGTATCACGGCTGGGATGAGAGCCATAAGGAACGCTGGTCCGATTCGAAGACAGGCCGCTCGAAGGAGTTCTGGGCGCGCGCGATGGGCTGGTACGTCGTAGCGTTGGTGGATGTGCTGGAGTACTTCCCGAAGGATCATCCCAAGCAGGCAGCTCTGGTGAAAGATCTGAACGACTGCGTTGTCGCGCTGGAGAAGGTGCAGGATCGGAAGACCGGCGTCTGGTGGGACGTCCTGGATAAAGGATCGTGGGATGGGAATTATGTGGAGGCTTCCGCCTCGTCCATGTTCGTTTACGGCATGGCAAAGGGCGCACGTATGGGATGGGTGCCGAAGCGGTATCAGGCCTCTGCCGTGCGTGGCTGGGCGGGAATCCAGAGGGAATTTGTTAAGACTCTGCCCGATGGCACTATCAGCTTGACCGGCATCGTGGCTGTCTCAGGCCTGGGCGGTAAACCGTATCGCGATGGAACCTACGATTACTACATCCACGAGAAGACGGTAGCCGATGACCTGAAGGGAATCGGCGCATTCCTGATGGCCGGCAGTGAGATGGAGCGCATCCGGTAACGATCTAAGTCGGTCCTGGTGGGAGCAGCGGGCTTCAGCCCGCTGATAAGGGACAAAAAGTAAATGGGCTTTGAGCCCTGGGTCTCAGAAAAAGCCCGCCTCAGTTGTGCCGATAAACCGTGGACTGAAGCCCACGGCTCCCACCCAATTCGAGCTTCGCTCGAATAACTCCTAATTTGCCGGAATAGCAGCCCGCAGTGCTATTACAAGCTCAGGAATCTTAGCCATATCACCGCTACGCAAAGCAGACTCGATCTGTGACGCGATTGCCGACGCCTCGGGAAATCCATACATGCCAAGCGCCCCGGAAAGTTTGTGCGCCGCTTCCAGCATTGCGGTGTGATCCGCATTGCCTGCGGCGAGCACGGCGATACGCTCTTCCACAATCGGTCGATTCTTCTGCCATAGCGCGGCAATCAGAACAGAGGTCTTTTCCTGGGCAGTCGACATCGATATCTACCAGCCGAGAGCCTCGGCCATCTGGTCGGCGAGGGTCATGGGATCGAATGGCTTAAAGAGCACTGCGGTCACACCGAGGCCGGCGAAGCGGCGTTGATCCACGCCTTGTACCTTGGCCGTAAGCAGGATGACGGGAATGCCGGCAGTCTGAGGATTCTCCTGCATCGCCTTGAAGGTTGTAGGACCGTCCATGCCCGGCATCATCACGTCCATGAGGATGGCGTCGGGCTTTTCCTGCGCGGCGCGCTGGATGCCTTCCCGCCCGTTGGAGGCAGTAAGAATCTCCCATCCGGCCGTAGCTTCGAGGGCGAGCGAGGCGACCTCCCGGATGTCGTCTTCATCGTCAATGATGAGGATGCGTGGCACGGGGAAAGAGTACAGGCGTAGCGCCACAGGCGCAAGATACTTGCGGCCTATTTCATCCCGGTGTCTTGAGGATCGTCGTTGTTAGAGCTGAAGGTGATAAGGCAGGGAGCAAACAGCATGGTAGCGAGAGCAACTGCGATAATCAGATCGTGCATCGGTACCCCTCCGCGAGGTGGAAACTGACACGTGCCGGGAACTCTTTCTATCCCTCTTGCGGATGACCTTAGCAAGCGATTGCCGGCCAGTTATCACCATGATGTAATCTTTGGCGTGCCTCGCGAACGGCAAATGCTCTAGAATCGGCAGCCATGAAGAAGATTGCATTGTTCTGTGCAGGTCTACTGGTGACTTCGGCTGCGGTGGCGGGCACGCCGGAGGACGATGCGGTGCTGGCCCCCATACAGGCGTTCTTTGCCGGGCTCTCGGCGCGGGATGCTTCGTCGATGAAGGCGCCGTTTCTGCCTGGTGGATCGCTGGTGCTAATGCGCAACGGCAAGCCCGGCCAGATGACGATCGAGCAGTTCGCCGAGCGCGTGAGTAAGCCTGGAACAACAAAAATCGAAGAAAAGATCCATGACCCGCTGATTCGTATCGACAATGATCTTGCGGTTGTCTGGGCTCCGTTCGACTTTTATGTCGATGGGAAGGTCGACCACTGCGGAACCGACCTCTTCAACATGGTGAAGAAGGACGGGACGTGGATGATCGCCGGGATTGCCGACACCGGAAAGAAAGATTGCCGGTAATCCTTTGCACTTTCTTCAGAGCGTAGGTTCTGTGCTGCTTCTTGCCACACTTCTATGTGTCATGGCGTGGGGCGGGTACCGAAAATGGCTGTGGTCGAACGAGCGTCAAGATAAGAAGAACGCCCTTCAAACCCTGTTTGGCGATAAGAAGTAAAAAAGGCCGGGCATATGCCCGGCCTTTCTTCTTGATGTGGATTTTACGCGGTAACCGGCTCGAGCATGGTGGCGAAGTTCTTGCCGGTGCGGGCGGCGTGGGCCTTTTTGTGGAAGGCATAGCCGGTGATGAGCGGCAGAGCCATGGTGGCCTCGGCGTAAACCATCTGCTCCCAGGCCAGGTCGACCTTGCCCCAGCTCGAAGCTTCCTTCAGCGTGGAGCCGGAGAGGGCGCCGTCGCGAGAATCGGCAACGGTAATCTGGATGGCGTACTTGTGCATGGCCACATCGGCATCATCGCCAAGCAGAACTTCAGCAGCCACGACGATGTCCTGGGCGAAGTTCTTGGGAACGCCGCCGCCAACCATCAGCAGGCCGGTTACGGGGTTCTCGAGCTTGATTTTGGTCAGCTCGTAGAAGTCCTTGGCTGAGTCGATGGCAACCACCTGCTTGCCGGCGGCGGTACGTTGGTGCTGGTGAGCGACCAGGCCGAAACCGGCCGAGCAGTCGGAGAAGGCGGGGCAGAAGATCGGCACGTTCTTCTCATAGGCCGCGAGCACGATCGAGTCGGCTCCGCCATTTGCCGGGGTCTTACCGTTCTTCACCAGGTAGGCGCCCATGGCGTGGATAAACTCACGCGAAGAGTAGGCGCGCGGCTCGAGCGAGTCGGCGATGATCTTGGTAGTGTCGTCGCAGATGCGGAGCTCGTCTTCGTCGATGAAGGTGTCGTAGATACGGTCGATGGCCAGATCGCGGAGATCCGCATCGTGAGCGCCGTACTTGTACTCTTCGCCGGCGATCCAGTGCTTGAAGCCGAGGGCTTCGAAGAAGTCCTGATCGACGATGTTGGCGCCGGTGGAGACAATGGCGTCGACCATGTTGTTGCGGATCAGGTCGACGAAGATCTGCTTCAGGCCGGCGGAGATGAGGGATCCGGCGAGGCAGAGGATCACGCCGCAGTCCTTGTCCTGCAGCATCATCTCGTAGATCTTGGCGGCGCGGTTGAGGTCACGCGACGAATAAGCCATGTTTGCCATGGCATCGACCAGCGGAACGACGTTGTGCTGCTTGATGTCGATGTGCTGGATGGGGTTGGTCAGGAGCTCTTTTTTAGTCGGCATAACAACCTCTAGGATATCAATTCTGCACTGGAACGGCGCGGGTTTTCGTGAATTTTCAGTTGGCGGAAAAATGCCGGGATTTTGTTGACAGATCCCGGGTCTTTCGGAGCCGTATGCAGGCAGATATACTCGTCGCCATGCAAAGATTGCGGACCTTGGTGCGCTTTGGCGCGGCTGTGGCGCTGCTGCCTTTAATGGCAGCTCCGCCGACGTATGGATGGGGGCTGGAAGGCCACATGATGATTAACCGCTTGGCGATGCAGGCCCTGCCGGCCGATGTTCCGGCATTTCTGAAGACGCCCGAGGCGATCAATGAGGTGGAATACCTGGGGCCTGAGCCGGATCGCTGGCGCGACTCTACCGAACCCGAGCTGAACGCCGCGCAGGCGCCTGAGCACTTCATGGACATGGAGTGGGCTGATTTGGCCGGGCCACTGCCGCGTAAACGCTATGACTTTATCCGCGGACTGGCTGCGGCGCAGCCGAAGCATCCCGACATTCAGCTCACTCCCGAAAAGGTTGGTCTGCAGCCGTACGTAACCACCGAAGTCTGGGAGCGGCTGAAGGCAGCGATGCGAGCCTACCGCACTCTGTCGGCCGAGAAGAAGGATACAAAACCGGTCGAGGCCGCAATCCTGTTCTACGCCGGCTGGCTGGGACATTATGTCGGCGATGGATCGAACCCGCACCACACGTCGATTCAGTACAACGGCTGGACCGGGCCGAATCCGAACGGCTACACCACCGAGCACAAGATCCATGGCTTGATGGAGAGCACCTACGTTAAGGCGAATATCAAGATCGCGGAGGTCTCTCCGCTGGTCAATAAGGAACCGAAGCTGCTGGGCGATGTCTTCGACGACTACGTAGGATACCTGCGGCACTCGCAGACCATGGTCGAGAAGACCTATCAGTTGGAGAAGGCGGGTGGTTTTATGGGCTCCGGCACACCTGAAGCGAGGAGCTTCATTGACGAGCGTCTGGCGGCGGGAGCGACAGAGCTGCGGGACATGATCTATACAGCCTGGGTGCGTAGCGCGGACCCGGTGCCGCCCTATCGTCCGTAGATCCAACAAATTGTGCGTCAGGTAGCGGGAGAGTCCCATGGACTCTTCCGCTTTTCATATTTGCAGTGTATTTACACGATCTGAACCAGATGTTGACCGTAGGTTTGCAGGTTCTTCGCGGAACGGTGTCACTCTTCACGCAGCAATCAGGGCGAGGTGAAGATGGCAACTGCGGTTCGGACTCCGGTTTCTTTGCAGCCGGTTGTATGGGCGCCGGGCGAGGCTGTGTTGCAGGCAGGGCCCTACCGGGCAAGGCTGGCAGTAACGGAGGCCGATAGGTTGGCGGTATATCGACTGCGGTTTGTGGTCTTCAACCTGGAGCTGAATGAAGGAAGCGAAGAGGCCTTTGCCACCGGCCACGATCGTGACCGTTTCGATGACGTATGCGATCACATCATTGTGGAGCGCATCGAGTGCGGATCAGTGATCGGCACCTATCGGCTGCAGACAGGTTTACGCGCTCTGCAGGCCCATGGTTATTACAGCGCGCAGGAGTTTGACCTCAGCCCCTATGAAGCACTGCGGGAGCGGACGATCGAGCTCGGCAGGGCCTGCATCCATCGCGATCATCGCTCTCCCGAGGTCTTGAACCTGTTGTGGAAGGCGATTGCCCTCTACGCGAAAGAGCACGATGCACGCTGGTTGATCGGCTGCTGCTCGCTCAACTCGCAGGATGCGGCCGAAGGCTGGAGCGTGTTTCGCGGACTGAAGGAGTACCAGGTGGAAGAGCAGCTCCGGACGCTTCCTCTTGAGGCGCTCCGCATGGAACGCGCTGGAGATGAGGCGGAGGTAAAGCAGCCTCCCAAGCTGTTGCGCAGCTACCTGGCGTTGGGGGCGCGTATCTGCGGAGAACCGGCGATCGACCGGGAGTTCCGCACCATCGATTTTCTTACCCTTATGGATTTGGAACGGCTTCATCCTAGAATGGCTGCACGGCTGTTTGGATGAAGGGACAAGAGAGTTGACAGGTGTATTGCGGGCGCTGCGGCGTCTGTTGTTTCTGGCAGGAATGACGGTGGTGGCGCTGACCGAAGCGGCGCTGCAAAGGGATAAGTCGGCGCGGGGCAGGGCGGTCTGGATGTGCAAGTGGAGCCGCTTCGTCGTGCGTATGGCCGGTGTGCGAGTGCACATTGTCGGCGAGCCGGCGCGGCACGGGTTGCTTGTAAGCAACCACATGGGCTATATCGATGTGCTGGTGCTGGGCTCGATTGTGCCGACCGTCTTCGTCTCAAAGGCAGAGGTAAAAGACTGGCCGGTCTTTGGCTGGCTGACTCGCATTGCCGGCACTATCTTCGTGAATCGTGAGAACCGGATGGCGACGGCCAGTGTGGCTGCGCAGATGCATGAGCGCATGGAAGAAGGATTGATGGTGCTGTTTTTCCCTGAGGGAACAAGCTCGGATGGCGAGCAAATTCTCCCCTTCCGTACATCGCTCTTTGAGGCCCCGGTAAGGGCTGAAGCGGAGATCTGGACGTGCTGTGTCCGCTATGCAATTCCGGGTGAGGGACGCGACGCGGTTCGGCAGAAGGTCGCCTACTGGGGCAATATGTCCTTTGGTCCGCACATGATGAAGCTGTTCACCTTGAAGACGATCGACGCCGTGGTGGAGTACTCGCCCGTGGCGATCCGCACGGAAGACCGTAAGGATGCCGCACGACGGAGCGAAGAGCTCATGCGCGGTATGCACGCAGAGCTTGCGGCAAATGAGGTCGTGGTGTCCTAGGCTGTATCGACAAATCCGATCCATATAAGACAGCCCCGGGTATGGCAGAAATGGGTGGGAGCAGCGGGCTTCAGCCCGCTGATAAAGGCGTAAAAGTATCTCGATACGCTCCAGGTGCTTTTTGTCATTTCGCAACGTTCTGGGGCACCAGTCAGCAAAGCCGATTGGGGCGAAGTGTAGCGAGAAATCTATCTACGACTGAGCTTCAGCGGGAGAGCAAGTTGCGTTTGCGCAACTCCACCAGAATGCTTTCGACGGACCAATCAAGTGCTTCGGTGCCTTTGACCGTAATGTCGGCATTGCGCTGCGACGGCACCACGTACATCTCTGCCATGGGCTTTGCCGTAGCCTCGAACTGATCACGGACCGATTGCTCAGTGCGTCCGCGCTCACGCATATCGCGGTAGATGCGGCGATTGAGGCAGATCTGGTTGGGTGCATCAACGTAGACGGAGAAGTCGTAGAACGGCAGCAGTTCCTCATAGTGCAGCGCGAGGATGCCTTCGACAATAACGACGCGTGTCGGCGTAACCGGATCGAACTGGTTGGGCACACGAGAGTGTGTCTTGAAGTCATAGATCGGCCGGCGGATGGGATTGCCCTCAGCGAGCAGGCGGACGTGCTCGATGAGTAGCTCAGCTTCGAGCGAATCCGGATGATCGAAGTTCGTCTTGTCGCGGGTCTCAAACGGCAGGTGCGAGAGATCGCGATAGTAGAGATCAAGGGCGAAGAGCGTGGCTTCGAGCTGGGTACAGAGCTCGCGCGCGAGAGTGGTCTTGCCCGAGCCCGAACAGCCGGCAATTGCAATGACGAGTGGCTTGAACATGATTAGATCTGCGGCACCAGCGCGGTGAGAAGTGCCGTGAACTGACCTTCGATGCGCCTGCCGATCTCCATGACCTCTTCGTGGTTAATGGGCTGGTCGAGCACACCGGCGGCCATGTTGGTGACGACGGAGAGGCCCAAAACCTCAATGCCCATGTGACGGGCGATGATGACCTCGTGCACCGTCGACATGCCCACCAGATCTGCTCCCAGGGTGCGGAAGGCGCGGATCTCCGCAGGAGTTTCATAGCTGGGTCCAAGAACCGCAAGGTAGACGCCTTCGTTGAGCGTCCAGCTCTGTTTCGCAGCCTCATCGATGGCGAGCTTACGCAGCGCAGGCGAATAGGCTGCGGACATATCGAAGAAGCGTGGGCCGAGCGCGTCTATATTGGGGCCAAGAGCGGCGTTGGTTCCGGTCAAGTTGATGTGGTCAGAGAGGGCGACGATGGCGCCCTGGCCGTAGCGTGTGTTGATACCGCCGGCGGCATTGGTGACGATCAGTTTTTTGATGCCCAGAAGGCCAAGCACGCGCGTGGGAAAGGTAACCTGCGCCATGGTGTAGCCCTCGTAGGCATGCACACGGCCCTGCATGACGGCCACCGGAACTCCGCCGATGGTGCCCAGCACCAGCTTGCCGCTATGCCCCGCGACCGTCGACTGCGGGAAGTTCGGAATCTCGGCATAGGGAATCGTGACCGCGTCGGCCACCTGTGCGGCAAAGCTGCCCAGGCCTGAGCCAAGTATGATGGCGAGCTGCGGCTGAAGTGTGGTCTTTGAGCGGATGTAAGTCGCAGCGGTCTGTGCTTGGGCGAGGATGTCGGACATGAGGATTTGCGAAAAGAGTATCAAAGACGAAACCATAAAGCATTTTTCCTGTAGGTGTAGAGGAGGGCTTGTACATCTATGGGCGTTTTCCGCAATGAAAACGCCGCTGCACTCCTCTTCCGGAATACCCAGCCACAGGGAAAATGCTCTAATGCAGCGATGAGTGAGAAACAGAGTGCCGGGTTGTTGATGTTCCGTATGCGGGATAGGGAGCTTGAGGTCTTTCTGGTGCATCCTGGCGGACCGTACTGGGCAAAGAAGGATGCCGGTTCATGGACTGTGCCGAAAGGCGAGTTCGACGGGGAAGAAGATGCATTAGCCGCGGCGGTGCGGGAGTTCCGGGAAGAGACCGGCTTCGAAGCCGAGGGGCCATTCCTTCCGTTGGGTACCGTTCGGCAGAAGAGCGGAAAGATCGTTGAAGCCTGGGGCTTTCGTGGAGACTGCGATCCGGCCAGGTTGGTGAGTAATACGTGCCTGATCGAATGGCCGCCGAGATCGGGGAAGACTATCGAGATACCGGAGGTTGATCGGGGCCGCTGGTTCACGCAGGAAGACGCAAGGAAGTATCTCCGTGAGGCTCAGTGGCCTTTCCTGGAGCGGCTTGCTGAGATCCTCAATTCCAACGGCAAGTCGTAAAGGTCCTCTCAGATTGAGACGTATTCATTTATTGGTATGTCCTCATTTCTGGCCGATTGCCCAAGGGACTCGGCTCAATTTATTGATATATCAGAGAGATAAAGCCTTAAAAATTTGATCTTGCTTTTTCTTGATGCTGACATTACACTTCTCGATCGAAATTGGTCATACCAATTTTTACTTGCCCAAAAATGAGGAGTTACAAAAATGAAGGCATCGCAGATTATTCTGGCTGCCGTTGCGCTGTCGGCAACGGTATCTCTGACGGCGCAGACATTGGCCACAGGAGATTCGCGAACTGTGAGTCAACCCAGCTATCCAACCGTGTGTCAGACGTTGACCGCCAACTTTACGACCTCGCAGCGATCGTCACCTCCGAGTTCAAGCTCCGATGACACCAGCCGTCTGCAAAATGCCCTGACGGCCTGTCAGGGAACCGGCAAGAGTGTGGTGCTGGCTACGTCTGGTTCAAACAACGCATTCTTTACTGGCGCGCTGAACATGAGCGGTGTGGCGCTGGTGGTGAACTCCGGCGTTACGCTGTACGGCAATGACAGCTACTCATCCGCCTCGCAGCTCATCAGTGTGACCGGAACCAACGCTGCCATTATGGGGCCGGGAACCATCGATGGCCGTGGAGACCTGATCAGTGGAACACCGCGGTTGATCAATGCAAAGAGCATCAGCAACTTCATCGCGTATAACATCACGCTGCAGAATGCGGCAAAGATGCACCTCTATGTGGAGGGCGGCAGTGGGTTCACGGCCTGGGGTGTAACCATCAACTCCGGTCCTACGACTGCGAACACTGACGGTATCGACATCGATAGCCTTACGAATGCGACCGTCTATGGATCGTCAATCACCGCGGGCGATGATGGTGTGGCGATCAAGACAAACTCGGCCGCGACCTCTAATGTGACGATCAGCGGCACGACCTTCATTGGAACTCACGGCATGTCGATCGGCAGCCAGACGATGTATGGCATTACCAACGTGTTGTTCAAGAACAACTACGTGTATGGCAAGACCTCGGGTGGAACGTATTCGACCAACAACAACGGCATCAATATCAAGTCCGATATCGACTGCGGCGGCAACGTGACCCAGGTGACGTACACCAATACGTGCATGAAGTATGTGAAGCATCTGCTGATCTTCAATTCGAATTACGGAAGCTGCTCGGGCACTACTGGAACGCCTTACTTCACGGACATCATCGTGAATGGCGTAAAAACAACGAGCTCGCAGTCGAGTGCGTACTCCACCTTCAACGGCTATAGCTCCAGCTATCCGCTGGGACTCTATCTGGCGAATGTGAGTCTCGACACGACGACGCAGCAGAACAGCCAGTACGCCAGCGTGGGACTGGAGAACTCGAACATTACGCCGTCAGGGACTGGTGTAAGCACCTACACGGTGACGAACATCAGTGGAAGTGTACCGACCTGTTCGTTCGCTTACTAGGGTTCAGGCATAGCCTGAACCGCTCTTTTGTTGTCATCCCGAAACGGGGTCCTCGACCAGCTCTGCTGGTTGGGGCAGGAAGGGATCTGCTTTTGCTCTTGTCCAACCCTAAGCAGGAGTTTGGGTAGAGAAGCAGATCCCTTCGCTCCGCTGCGGGATGGCAGACAAAAAGCAGTGCCGGGTTATGGATTCTGTGACGGGACGGCGCTGGCCGGAATCTCGATGGCGCCGACCTTGTTGCCGATAAGGTCGTGGATGCCGATACGCAGAAAGGTCTCGCCTTTGACCGGAACACTGATCTGTTGCGCGTACTTGATGCCGCCGCTGATCATCCCTTCGTAGTCTGCCGGCTTGAGCGAGACAGAGATCGGGTTATTCACGGAGCTGAGCGCCTTGCCATCACGGTCATAGGCGATGACAACGAACTGCAAGGCCAGGACATGGTTTCCGTCGTCTCCCGTTGGCATGGAGACATTGCTCGGCAGAGCGGCATAGTTCACCGTGTACTGGCGAAAGGGGCCTTTGGTCGAAGGCGCCGTCGTGGTGGTGCCGGCAGCTTTATCACTCGTATCGGGAGAGGCTACGACCCGTGCCGTAAAGAGGATCTCTGTCGGAACGGGGCCTCCGCGCTGCATCGCAGAGCGCATCGCGTCATAGCCGGACGGGGGTGTCTGTGAATTCGTAGCGGCCATCGCGTTCTGCGGAGCGTAGGCATAGTAGCCATGGCGATGGATAAGCTGGACACCCTGGATCGAGGTCTTTACAGAGATCTTGCGATATCTGCTGTTCCAGTCTTTGTTGGTGGGTGTGTAGACCAGGGTGTAGAAGTTCGAGCCGGCATCAATGGCGTTCTGCACGGCCGACTTCAGGTCGTTGGTATTGCGGAAGGCCTTGCCGCCGGTAGCGTCCGCCATCTCCAGCATGGTGGCGTGCTCAGCTGCTGTCTGCGTAGAGAACTTGATCAGGTCCTGTGAGAAAGCGCGTTGATTGCGGGCATAACGGCTGCCGGAGTTGGATGCATCCATCATAGGCGGAACAAACAGACCGCGACCATCGACGGGATAAACCGCAACCTGGCTGCGGGTGAGCAGGTTGGTGGTGTCCTGGAACTCTTTATCGGCCGTGAACTGGACAGTAGAAGGATCATCCGCGTTAGGTAGGATGCTGATCGGGAAGGAGCCCGAGAACCAGATGAGGTTTTTGCGGCCGGGGAATGAGGAGAGATACCGCCCAAGCTGATTCATGGCGTCCAGCGTGTAAACGGTCCGCATCTGATCCTGGATGGCGGCGAGGTTGGCTTCGAACTGCTGCAGGTTCGCGATCACCTGTGCCGCGGCTGGGTCGTTTCCCATAGCGTCGGCCAACTGGTCAGACATAGTTTCGGTTCCGACGGGGGCATTTAAAAGGGAAGAGGACCTGGGGCTGGACTTCTTGTGTTCAAGTGCATTCCGCAGAACCGCCGGGTCGGAAGTAAAGCCTTGCAGCAGGATCAGACGTGTGGTCAGGCCGAAGATGGCGATATTTGTCCCCGGTTGCAGCGTCTTGAGAAAAGCGAGCATCTGGTTGCGGACATAGGCCTGGTCTTTGAGCGGCGTATTCAGGGTGTCCAGAAGGACAATGTTGAGGGGGCGGTCGACTGGGGCGGCAGTGTAATTGGTAAAGATACCGGGGTCGAGCTTGAGGGAGGGTCCGAGCTTCGGCGGCGTGGTGACGGAAGGCGCGCTGTGCTCTTCGAAGCGGACGATGTTCTGTGGCTTACCGTCCTCCAGCAGAGTGAAGTCCGCGGACTTGAGGTTATGGACCGCATTGCCGTGTGAGTCGGTTACGGAGACGTCGACGATGACGATCTGCGTGCCGGTGCGGATAGACGGGGTCTGTGCAGCGGCAGAGAGTGTGAGCACGATGAGAGCCAGAGCAGGAGACGTGCGCATAGTTTTTATGTGGAATGAGGGTAGCTAAGTTCAGCTCCAAGGGAAAGAGAAAAGACCGGCACATGGCCGGTCTTTTCGGGCTGGGTGCTTAAGATCCGTCTAGATAACGTGGGGCTGGTTCCCATAGCGTTGCTTGACGTAGTTATCCAGGATGACCTGGAACTCCTGCACGATGTGGTCACCCTTGAGCGTCGTGAAGAGTTTGCCGTCGACATACACGGGAGCCTTCGGCTCCTCAAAGGTGCCGGGCAGAGAGATGCCGATGTTGGCGTGCTTGGACTCACCGGGCCCATTGACGACGCAGCCCATGACTGCCAGTTTCATCTCTTCCACGCCGGGATAGATCTTCTTCCAATCGGGCATGGAGGCGGTGAGGTAGTTCTGCACCTGCTGCGCCAATTCCTGGAAGTAGGTGCTGGTGGTGCGTCCGCAACCGGGGCAGCTTGTCACCTGCGGAGTGAAGCTGCGGATGTTCAGTGCCTGTAATACCTGCTGGGCGCAGCGGACCTCTTCGCTGCGGTCGCCGCCGGGCGTGGGGGTGAGCGAGACGCGGATGGTGTCGCCAATACCGGCCAGAAGCAGGGGAGCCAGACCAGCGGCAGAGGCGACGGTGCCCTTCATGCCCATGCCGGCTTCGGTGAGGCCAAGATGCAAGGCATGGTCGCAGCGGCGTGCGAGCTCAGAGTAGACGTCGATCAGGTCGCGGACATTGGAGACTTTGGCGGAGAGTACGATCTGGTCGCGGCGCAGGCCGTAGCGCTCGGCGGCGGCGGCGTTGTCAATGGCGGAGACCACCATGGCCTCCATCATGACGTCGCGCGCGTCCAGAGGATTCGCTGACTTGGAGTTCTCATCCATCATCCGGGTCAGCAATGCCTGGTCGAGTGAACCCCAGTTCACACCGATCCGGACCGGTTTCTGGTTCTTGACGGCGCATTCGACCATGGTGCGGAAGTTATCGTCGTCTTTCCGCCCGATGGAGACATTACCGGGATTGATGCGGTACTTGGAGAGCGCCTGGGCGCAGTCGGGATACTTCGTCAGCAGAATGTGGCCGTTGTAGTGGAAATCGCCGATGATGGGCGTATTCCAGCCTTTGTTGCGAATGCCTTCCACAATATAGGGAACAGCCTTGGCCGCGTCTTCATTATTAACGGTGATGCGGACCATCTCAGAGCCGGCACGCGCCAAAGCGGCGATCTGCTGGACGGTGGACTCGATGTCGGCGGTGTCAGTATTGGTCATGGACTGCACGACGACGGGTGCATCGGAGCCGACACGGACTCCTCCAACATTGACGGTTACAGCTTTGCGGCGGTGGATTTCAGGCATTGGACTCTCTACCCTTAAGTTTACCGCAGCAGGGTAGCGGGGCGGGTTAGAGCATTTTCCCTGTAGGTGTAGTCCAGAGCATCCGCATCTATGGGCGTTTTCCGCAATGAAAACGCCGCTGCACGCCCCTTCCTGGACACCCAGCAATAGGGAAATGCTCTAGACTGAAAGGAAGTGGCCCGGTAGCTCAGTTGCATAGAGCGGCGCACTCCTAAGGCGAAGGTCGCAGGTTGGACTCCTGCCCGGGTCACCATTTATCTCAACAACTTAGCTCTCCGCCACCTCCGATTTGGGTCCATCTGCGGGGCCAATAAGGGTCCAATAAGGAAACTGGGCTGCGATGCTTTGCTGCGCGGCCATTCTTTCGGACGTTACCGACTGCGCGTAGGTGCCCAGGGTCATTGTCGGGGAAGCATGCCGAAGGATCTCCTGTGCTGTCCGGATGCTTGTGCCTCCTGAGACGAGCAGCGACGCTAGTCGCTAGGAGCTAACAGTGATGCCAGAAGCGCACCCCACGTGTGCCAATGCATCGGCGCTGCGCAAGAAACTCGATCCTCTAGAGCGCGCGTGACTTCGATCGGAAGCCAGATCGATCCTAGCCTTGGTCTCGCTGGGAGCTACCGAAAGCGCTCCTTTCGACCTCTTTCTAGAGGTCCACGGTGATTTGTGATAAGAGGAAACGGAGCAGGACACTTCTCGGGTCAACGCTTCTCCACTCCATAGGTACAGATATCAAAGTCCAGCAGGATTACCTGGCAATCATTAGCCCGAATGACGTTGGATACTTACACTCAATCGATCACTGCAGCCAAGTTTCAGGCTCAAGAAGCCGTAATGAGCGCGTTAGTTGTGCCCAGGTCCGCGCTGTGAGTTCCATTCAAAACGAATCTTAACGGCGCCGTCATTTTCGAAGGAACGGGACTTCGTGGGTGCAAAACTGCACTTTTCTACACCTATAACCACAAGCCATTCATTCCCATCTTCTTCATCTAGGGTTGCAAAGCCATTCGGGATTCTTTCAATATGATGTCCAACTCGGGACGTGGCAGACGTATGCCTTTCACCCTGAACATCTCGATTAGTTGCAAATAAAGCTCGGAGGTCAAGACGTCAAAGTTGTCAGGGGTCATTTTTGTCCACGCACGAACATTGAACGTCATCGTTGCCGTCTCCAACCTGACAAGAATGGCTGAGGACTGCGGCTCGCGCAGTACGGCTGGATGATCTGCTACTGTTCTTGAAATTGCGTCTGCGACAAACGCGGGGTCGACGCCATAGGAGATGGAGATGGGAATGGCGAGCCGAAAGATCTGGTGGCTGCCAGTGAAGTTCAGGATCTCTTTGTTCATCAATTCCGTATTCGGAATCACAACGGTGGTGTTATCCGGTGTACGAAGCCAGGAAGTGGATGTGCCGAGGCGCTCGACGAATCCCTGATGGCTGCCGAATTGCACGAAGTCGCCCAATCGGACCGGAGCCTCGAAGAGCAAAGAGACGCCGGCAATCAGGTTCCCGACGTAGCGCTGAATGCCCAGCCCGATCGCCACTCCCAGAGTGCCTCCGATCAGGACAAACGTATGCAGGCTGATCCGCTCAACGTGGATTGCGATTAGACAGCCGAAGACAAAGATTGCAATCGTGAGAAGACGTGAGAGTACGTAGATACGGTGGAAATCGAAACGGGGATCCGACTGGAGAAGTCGCCGCAGTAGGAAACGAGCAAGCGCTGAGAACTTACCCAGCACAAACAGGAAAGCGGCTATCTTCAAGACAAAAAGCAGGCGGACCGGCTTATTGCCGAATTGGAAGAGCTCGGTGGACAAGACATTGCCAACCCTCTCACTCCAGATGTGGAAGGACAGAGGCAGGTGAACGCGGGTCCAGGCGTGCCGGAGGGCTGTAAGGGCCCCCAACCCCGCAGCTCCCACAATCAAAAGCTTTCCTGAACCAGTTAGTTTCATCTTACGTCCAGCCTTCGCTTCCGCGTTTGCGACTCAATCGATGAAGCGTTCCGATTGACGCTTTCTCCTTGAGAACTCATCTTGACTTGTTGAGTGACCGATTCAAACTTGCCACGTGGTGTCTGTGCGCGCGATACGCCACATCATGCGATCCAGGTCAGATGCCTGGTCTTTAATCGGCGACCGGGTATTCATGACCGCCGCCCACGAATAGCCGGTATGCGTATGAACCATCAGGCTCAATGTTCCGGGTAGGCTTCCGAAGTGCCATGCATTCCCCGCGCGATTAATCGCGAGCCCACAACCGTATCCGTGGTTCGCATCACTCCCCGTTGTCATTGAGGTGAGGCTTTCCCGGGAAAGAAGTGCCGGAGCATCCGAGCCATCTGCCGGAGCAAAAAGACTCGCGAGAAAGGTGGCCATATCGTGGGACGTGGCGATCCACCCGCCATGCGAATCCATCCGAGTGATTGGCGGCTTGTAGGGCTGCTCGCCGTTCTGGCCGTAGTAGGTCACCTCGTTAGGGGCAGGCCTATGCGTAGCAATCCGCATGTCGTTCGCACCCACGACGCGTAAGACACTCTGTCTCACGAACTGCGCGTAGGGTTGGCCCGAGACCTGCTCGATCACACGGCCAAGCACACAGTATCCAAAGTTGGAGTAAGCGTAATGCTGTCCCGGAGGGTTCACGAGCGGATGTGTCTGGATCGTCCATGCAATGAGCCGTTGATGATCGAATCCGGGTTGCTCCATCATTGGGTCGTCGCTCTCGTTACTCCAGCCTCCGCAGGTATGCGTCAGCAGTTGGTGGACGGTGATGCTATGCAGCCAGTCTTTCTGGTTTCCAGAATTCGCGTACTGGGACAGAATGCCTTGCGGGCTAAAGACCGTGTCTTCTAGCTTCAGGCGCCCTGCCTGGATTAGCAGAAAGATTGCCGCTGCGGTGAATGCTTTCGAGTTACTTGCGATACGGAAGAGGCTGGCTGGTGTTACCGGCGCGCCGCTAACTTCATCACTGACACCGAAACCCGCTGAGTAAAGCACCTCTCTCCCGCGCTGGTAGCAGATCGAAATACCGGGAACAGAATACTTCCGCATGTATGCTTGCAACTCCGCGTCAGCGTTGTTTGGAGTGACGGATGACCCGAGTGCGAGCATCCGCTGGGCTAACCCACTGAGCGCCAGTGTTGCCGAGCCTTTCAGGAAATCTCTTCTGCTGCCTGACTTCATAGTGAGCCTCTGGTTCCCGTGGAGGGGCGAAGCCGCCCCTCCGCGGGATGTGGGCGCCGCTGCCGCGGCATTCGGTCATTACTGGATGTTGATGACCAGTGGCTGGCTGGTCACCGCTTTACCGACGGCTGCGTTCACCATGACGGTCTTCGTCCCAGATTCTTTGAATGGTCCAGACGAACCGCTACAGCCGGTCAGGCCAGTGATTGTTAGGGCAGATATAACAATTGCTGTCAGGATGACCGGAACACGTCTGTTTCCTCTGATCCGCCAGACCAACAGAATCAGCACCGGTCCGAAGACCAGGGCGAAGCCATGCGCCATCGGAAGGAACGAAGCCTGTTGCACGCTGCCCGATACAGTCAATGTGACCGTAGCCACTCCGCCGGCAGACAGCTGAACCTGAGACGGATTGAAGTTACAGGTCATACCGACCGGCAGGCCAGTACAGCTGAGGTTGACGGTTCCGGCCAACCCTGCCATCGACGTCAGCTGCAATGCAATGGGTGCGGATGTCCCATCGTAAGGCGCTTGGATCGATATGGATGACAAAGAGAGGTCAAGCGATGGAGCATTGGCGTAGACCTCCAATGTCGTGGCTGGCGAAGACGATGGGTCATATCCGTCCACCCGCCCGTACTTTGCCTGGAGTGTATGTTGTCCGAGTGCGAGGTTTGTCAAGGTTACCGTCGCTGCGCCCGTTTGATCGAGAGCCACAGTGCTGATGATGCTTCCGTTATCTGTGAAGTAGACCTGGCCCGCAGTGACCGGGCCGCTGGTAGTTATCACTGAAGCCTTCAGTGCTACAGAAGCTCCGGAGGTGACAGTAGAAGGAGCAACGAGCGAGGTCGTGGTCGGGATGTCTGGATCGGTACTGTCAGCAGGAGGCCTGCTCACATCTGGGGGCCAGTATTCTGGTGCCACTTTATTGTCGCCGGGGCTCGGGTAGACGTTTGCGTTGCAAACACTACTTACTGATTCTCCGGAGGGATTTGTGGAAGCGCCATCGATCCACACGGCGTGCATCGGGCCATTCTTCGTTACAAACTCATCGATCGGCAGGTTAAGGCCAGTACTTGTAAACAGGTTTGACGAAAGACTTGGGTCCAGAACGGCGATCACTGCATCGTCGGAGCCTGCGCCTGTGGTAGATCCGGCGATGACGTAATAGTTGATCGGCCAATAGGAATAGTCGTACTGGAAGTGCTGCGGTGTTCCTGCAGGTGTCGGATAGAAGAGACTTGTTAGTGGAGGAATGGTGCCTAACGATGGCGACTCGCCGTTTTCGTTAGGGTTCAGATAGAACGCCTTGCAGTAATATCCAGGATAATTGCCAGAGCCCACGTGGTGATACCAGCCCATGTCGGGCATGTTGTGTGCTGGAGTCCTCTCGTCTCCTGCGACTCCTTCCCAGTAGTGAATGTGGTAGAAGTCAGGCATCAGATCCAAATAGAAGCTGCGAGATGCTGCCTGGGTCATGATCTTGATCGCGACGTTCTGAGCAACCTGGTTTGGAGCGAAGAAGACGGGATTATTGGAATCGAGTACCATCGGTCCGATCAGCGACAAGCGACCCCAGTCTGAGGTGATGCTGTCCGTCATTGCATTGAAGCCGACGCTGAGTTGGTCCTGCATATTCTCATTTGCCAGGTCGCCGATATTGATAGCGAACTTAGAGAATGCACTGGGTAGCGTGGAGGCGGAAGATGTCGACGATATCTGGCCGGCACCGGCAGCAATACCTGCAACGCCGCCAATGGCGCTGGATGTACCACCGATGATCTTCGCCGCATCACTGCCGAGGGCGACCACGCCAGCGACCTCGCCAATACCTGGAATCGCAGATAAGGTGGACGCGATTCCGCCAACCATTGAAACGATGTTCTGCCAGCTCACATGCACCACGGGTTGCTGCGCGACTGGGACAAGCTTGCTTCCGAGGATCGTCGCGGCGGCACCTGTAAGTGCGAGCCCGGCGTTGGAGTTTCCTGCTGCGATCGCGTCTTTCATGTTATTCGAGCCAGTCACCAGAAACTGGAGCGTGTTGGTTAGATATTGAATCTCTGTACGAAGCTGATTCCGCACTGCGAGGAAGTCGCCTTCCGTGAACAGAAGCGCCTCTCCGTTGGGCAATGTGATCGAACATTGGGTGCCGGAGATCATGGTTTGGCAAGGCATCACATATGGGCCGGTGGGTGCAGGGTTGAGACCTGGCCACTGGATGTTGATGACATCGTAGTTGTGGTAATTGATAGCCGTGTTGTAAGAGCCCGTGAAGAAGTAGTGGATATCGTCGAGGTGCGATCCCGTTAGTCCAGGCATATAAATCTTCGTTAGCAGGACATAGCTGAGGTACTGGTAGGCCGCAACCTGGCCCTGGATGGTAGAAGCGCCCTGCAATAGTGTGGTCTGGCTGCTTGAGGGCCACTCCACAGGCTGCTGCATAGCTGCTTCCTGCAGCACGAACTCCGGGCTATTGAGCCCGCCTTTCGCCTGGAATGACTGGTTCGTCTCCTGGTTCGTCTGCTGAGGAGTAAAGAGCCCATTGAGATTACGCTCCAGGATGCCGTGCACCAGTCCCGTTTGCCCCTGGGCTGTAAGCACGGTGGTCGATTCAATGCCGTTGCCGGCCAACGGGCCTCCCATGCCAGGGCTGAAGACGAACGTGTAAGCCGAGGTGGGCGTGAGGAGTTGCTCCGTTAATCCTGGCGTTCCTCCCACAGCCTCAAGGGCGTTCCAAAACTCGAGGAAACCGTTGGAAGGACCGCCGTACGATCCATTGAAGCCGCCGACGCTCCAGATGCTGCCATTGCTTCCACCATAGGCAGCCTGGCCGACAGTGGTAAGAAAGCCGAGTTGGCTGGAAGTCACGCCGGCGATGTCCGTTGCCAGTTGCAGATATGCTGCCTTTGACGTAGCGGGATTCGAACTCCCCGTGTTGTAGAACATGCCGCAGTTCGTTACATATACGATCGATCCATCGGAAGATCCACCGGTTTGAGCACAGTTGTATGGATAGGTGTTAAGACTGTATCTCGAAAGGGTAAGCAGCCAGTAGCCGTTTGCTCCGGACGGTGGCATATACACGAAGAACTTGTTGGGATTTCCGGCAGGAGCGGAAACGCTGATCGCGCTGGTGTTGTTCGACGTCAGATATGACGGATCGTTCGGGGAGACAGTGAACTCGCGCACTTCGGACGATTGAAAATCGTAAAAGCCATAGGCATCCTCTTGCAACGTGCCGCTTGCGAAGGGGACTACGATTTCCTTTGTGGTGTTGAAGTCGAAGTAGGACTCGTAGGCTGAACCAGCACTTGCCCCACCGGCGCCGATTGCCATAATTCCGCCGAGATTCGAATCGCTTGTATGATCCGTACCGCCAATGGGCGTCAAGTCCAAGGATGCTGCTGCCTTCTGCTGTGTCATCGTACCGACGACAACCAGGTCGGCAGCAGTCAATTTCTGCAAGTACGTTTTAAGCGAGACCGAATCGCCGAAGCACCGCGCATCCGTTTGATTCAACGCCAGCCGATCGAGAACGACGGCGACATAAACAGATGGACATCCGGTGATACTCTTCGTGGTGTCGGGATATGCCTGACCGCCGATTGTGAACCAGGCGCGCGAGTTATCCCATCCCCCGTTATAGTTCGTTTTGAAAGTGAGGGTTGGGGGCAGAAATGGGGCAGGCCCCGTGATTGTCGCGCTCTGGGAGTGGATGCCGGAGGTCAGCGCCATAGAGCGCACCATCGGGCTGGATGAATTGGCGGTGGCTGAGTGGTCAAAACGAAGACGGCCGGTGATGCCATTTCCAGCATTGACCGAGAGCACATTTTTTGAATCGCGAAGGCCCTCGTTCGTCGTCAGAACCGCCTGCTCGCAAGTACCACCGCTACATTCCGCGGGAGTAAAGCTGCGGCTAATGTCTTTACCGTTTAGATTTACCTGCAGGCTTTTGGCTTGGGTATCGCCAGGCAGCTTGATGCGGATCGTCGCCGAGTCTGCTGTCGTTGCGGTCTGTTGGATGTCAACCCTGCCTGGTGCTTGCCCTGAGGCATTCACCTGCCCCGAGGCGAGTGCTACGCAAAACAGGTGCGGCGCACTCGATATAAGAATTTTCCTTAGTGAACGTCTCATAACAACCTTCCATGGCTCCTTTGGGAGCAGATTTTGGACATACGAGGGCGGCGCAGCGAGAACGCCTCGCCGCCTGGTTACTGCGTTGGAGTTTTTAGGGGATCAGAAAGCCTTGGCGATAAAGTGGGCGGTTTTCTTGCCGGCTTCTTCCGTGTAGTAAACCGTCACTTTGCCTGCGCGGTCTCCACCTTTGCCAATGTCGCGGGCTGTATCCGATAACGCGTGGTCGGTCAGACGAAAGGTCTCCGTGGTGCCATCGGCCATCTTGATGGATGCCTTCCTGGTCGCGTGGTCGATCTTGATTGCAGTGCCCTCCGTGACCTTGAGTCCATCCTTGCCGACATCATCGATCTCTCGAACCGTATCGACAGTTCCACGCAGGGAATAATGTGCGACTACCTTGCTACCCGCGCCAATGCCATGGAGCACATCGTCACCAGCCGTGGCCGTTGCTTTCGTGCCATGCACCAGAACTTTATCGGTGTAGTGAAAAGTGTGGTCGATCCCATCACCCGTGCGAACCACCACAACCTTAGAAGCCCGGTCGATTGCTTTGACCGTGCCGAGGAGGGCGCCTGCAACATCCTGTGCTGCGAACGCCGCGGACATATAGCAGGCCATCCAGACTGCAGCCGCAACTCTCAGAGCCAAATACCTTTTCATCCCATTCTCCTTTTGAAAGCCCTATGGGCCATTTAGACAGTGTCTACATTGTCAGAATAGAGGTGCATGTAGCCAGTGTCAAGATGTAAGTGATTTTTTTCTCTCTGCGCTGTTTCTGGGCGAGTTCCCAACGGATTTCATCCGGAGGTCAGATTTGGCGCCCTAGCATGCCTGGATTCAGATCACGCCGGTCTCAGGGTTGAGACCGGCTTTCAACTTTCTAATTTTGCGGGTTTACCGGCTCTTTCGTGCACGGGCGACAGAGGTGAGAACAGCGTCGAGAAGGTTCATTGCCGTGGTCCCTTCAGGCGCCAGCTTGAAGATAGTGGCCAAACGGCCATCCAGCAACAGCTGTGCAAATCCGTGGACTACCGCCCAGTTCGCTGTGATGTCTCCCAGCTGCGCGAGAGAGGGGGCCTCCAATGGGACTGCTCCACTTTTGGCGAGTCTCGCAATCGCTTTGGATCGCGCGTTGCGTAGAGTCGTATTACTGGAGTCAAGCTTGGCGGACTGGAACATCAGCTGGAAGAGCTCCTTGTTTTCGATGGCGAACTTGACGTAGGCGCGCCCGGTTGCCATGCGGTCCTGGATCGTTGCATCGTCCGTCTTGTCCAACTCTGCGGCGAGCCGATGAAAGCCGACAGCCGCCAGTTCGCTGAGCAGATTCGCCAGATCCGGAAAGTGGTGCGCCGGAGCCCCGTGCGAGACGCCGGCTTCCCGTGCCACAGCCCGTAACGTGAGCGATTGCAGACCCTCGCGCCGCAGAATCGTTTCTGCAGAGGTGAGGAGGGCCTGGCGTAGATCGCCATGGTGATAGGAAGACTTTTCAATGGTCTGCTTGGGCATTCGCCGATTTTATTAGACAGTGTAAGGATAGTCCAGCCGGACACGGGGGACGGCAATCTTCTCGTGCGAAAGTTCAAATTAAAATTCTATCTAGACATTGACAAGATAGAATCCGTTAGCTAATCTTGACAGTGTCAGAACTGCTCTTGTGGAGGAACTGTGAAGACAATTAGAAAGCGCCAAGCCTGCCTCGTCGCAGCATTGATTTTTGCGGTCTCTGTTGCGGCGCAGGCACAGAATGCCGCGGAGAAAGTACTGGTTGGCACCACAAAGGTGACTGTCGTTGCCGAGTACAGAGACCACGAAAAGCTTCCGACGCCCACAGAGATCCTAGTTCACCACTTCGATGTACCTGGTGAAGTCATCACCATCGATCACTCGCCGGCGGCGCATATCCTGTCTCACGATCCGATTGCGCACATCAAGGGAGACACCGGGAAGGAGGAGGATCCGGCCAACGTTGCGAACCATGTCCGGGCTTCCTTTTCCAAGACCCTCGTCTCCAGCCTGACGAAGACAGGTGTCCCAACCCGCGAGGTATCCCTCGATGCCAATGAGCCGCCTTCGATTGGCAGCCTGATCATCCGCGGTAACTTTACAACGATCAAACAGGGCAACAAGGCCGCCAGGATGATGATCGGTCTCGGCCGAGGCGCGAGCGATGTGCAGGCAGACGTCATCGTGTCCTTGATTACCCCGAACGGGCCGGTACTGCTGGCGGAGTTCGAAGTGGATTCGGTGAGCGGCAAAAAGCCCGGAGCCGTGGAAACAATGGGCATCGGATCCGCAGCGACAAGTGTAGCTGCAAGTGGCGGTACTGATGGTAAAGCCACGGTGCAGGGTGATTCCTCTCGTCTTGCTGCTGCTGCTGCCAGGGAAGTGGAGAGCCGCATGATCGCGCAGGGTTGGATTTCCGCTGCTCCCGGCGCCGCCAAGGACGCCCAGTAGCGCGGGCGAGGAAGAAAACAATGAAACCAAGGATTTGGTTCCTTTCAGGAGTGGCTACTGTAATGTTCTCTGTTATGTCGAATCTCAATGCACAAGATCCCACGCCTGCCGAGGTCCAGAGTATCGCAGAGAAGGCGTATGTCTACGCCTATCCTCTGGTGATGCTCGAGACCACCCGCGCGTCGATGCCGACCAACCATCTGCTTCACGTGGCGGCCTTTCCGGATGCTAATTTCCACACCATCGTTCGTCCCAATGCGGACACGCTTTACTCCACGGCATGGATCGACGTCTCTAAAGAACCGATGTTGCTGCATGTACCGGATTCAGCGGGACGATACTACCTGCTGCAGTTCATGGATGCCTGGACGGAGACGTTTGCGGATCCTGGTAAGCGAACCACCGGGACCTCGGAGGCATGGTATGCCCTGGTCGGTCCGGGATGGAGCGCCAAGCTGCCCGATCACGTGGTTCGTATCGATGCGCCGACCAATCTTGTGTGGCTGCTTGGGCGCACGCAAACGAATGGCGTAGCCGATTATGACAATGTCCATGCCTTTCAACGTGGAATGCGTTTGGTCCCCTTGAGCCAGTACCCTGGGCAGGACCAAAAGCCAACGCCGCCGGTCACGCGGCCGGCCATGAGCGGTCCGACGGCGCCCGAGCAGATCAAGGCCATGACGCCAGAAGCGTTCTTCGCCGCATTCGCAACGGCCATGAAGATCAACCCTCCTCACGCAGAGGATGCGCCGGTCATGCAGCAGTTGGCTCGTATCGGCTTAGTTCCGGGGCAGGACTTCGATCCATCCAAACTGACAGCTGAACAGCGAGCCGCTCTGGAAGAGGGTGTAAAGGCAGCAGCGGCGCATATTGAAAAGTATGTGGCGTCAGGGGCGGCACTGAAACCTGGCTGGAGCTCGTTCCAGGGCACAGTGGGGCGGTATGGCGCCAACTACGTCGCGCGTGCCGTAACGGCGCGCATCGCGGTAGGCGCTAACCCTGCGGAAGACGCGGTCTACATCGGTAACTCAACCGATGCAAACGGAGAAGCCCTGAATGGATCGAGGAGCTACCGTCTGCACTTCGAAGCATCCCAGCTGCCGCCAGTACGGGCATTCTGGTCGGTTACGGCCTACGACAAGGAGGGCTACTTCATTGCAAACCCCATCAACCGGTACGCAATCGGAGACCGTGACCACTTGAAGGTCAATCCTGACGGCTCCCTGGATCTGTACATCCAGAATCAGAACCCTGGGCCGGCTCACGAAGCGAACTGGCTGCCATGCGGCGAAGGCCCTTTCAACCTGATGTTGCGGCTGTATTGGCCGGAGGCCGAGATCCTAAATGGCAGCTGGCATCCGCCCGCCGTCAAACCTCTCCCGTAAAACACCCAGGCTCACCGAATTTGACCTATGTGGACAGCGGAAGGAGCAACGCGATGCCTGTCTCTGTCCAGCATCACCCTATGAATGGATATCTCTATGTCTGAAGTGAAGAAGAAGTTTCATGTATTCGGCGAACTGGTCGAAATCCTCGTCACCAGTGCGGAAACCAACGGTAGTTTCTGTGTGCTGCGGCAGTATTCCGGCCCCGGCGGAGGGCCGCCGCCCCACGCCCACGCAAACGAAGATGAGCTGTTCACCGTCATCCAAGGCGAGTTCGAGATCTTCGATGGTCGCAAATGGCATCCGCTCGACGGAATGCAAAACGCTTTCACGTTGCGAGGTCAAGTGCACACGTTCCGCAACCGTGGCGCCGAGATGGGCTGCATTCAAACGACAGTCATTCCCGGTGGCCTGGATATTTATCTCGAAGAGTTATCCAAACTCCCAATGCCGCCTGAGATGAATCGGGTTATTGATATCTCTGCTCCGTACGGAATTACTTTTCTGCCAGCTGAGAAGCCTTTGGATGCTTGAGAGATCGACACCACAAATAAGGAGAACTATGATGCCAACCGAGATTTCTATCCGACAAGCCGAGTTGATTCTGAAACTTTATGAGCTTCGGCGTGAACCAGTGATGCGCCAAGCCCGCAGCTACATCGGCGGAGCGTTCTTGCCGGCTTCGGCCGATGAGTTGGTGTCCCTGGTCGCTTCCGGCAAGCAGGAGGGGGCGTACATCCTGCAGGTATACGGATACTGGGATATGGTTGCGGGGTTCGCCCTCCACGGCGCGCTTGAACCTGCGCTCATCTACGATGTCTGCCAGGAGATGTACTTCCAGTACGCCAAGATACACCCGCACCTCGCCGGTTTCCGAGAAAAGATGAATCTTCCTGAATGGATGCGGAACATCGAGCGCATCGTTGAGGGCTCTCCAGAAGGTAGAGCCCGCCTCAATACGATGTTGCGCAATGTACAGGAGATGGCAAAGCGCCGGGAAGTAACCGCAGATAACTGAAGGAACAGATCACAAGCGCTCGTCGAAGATCATCCGACGTTACCAACGCCTTCAATAACGCGAAATCCATCTTCGAGCCGAGTGTTTCTTTTTCGCAGTCGGAGAACAGTCAGACCTATCCTCCCGCGGCAGCTCTGATCCATCGACGGATCCCGGTGCGCCTGAACACTACCAGTTCCATCATGGCCCCTCTGCATAGGTATCACACTTTTAGGAGGGGCCTGAGGCCACATAAAGTATGCCGTTATGTCTTCAACACGAGTATTGTAGAGTCATCGTTTTGTCCAGCAGATCCAGCAAATCTTGTCACGGCATCCGCAATATGATCAGCAATCCGGGCTGCGGACGCACCGTTTTCCCGGCAGATGACATCCGCTAGTCTCTCAACGGAGAACTCCTCGCGCTGTGGATTCTCCTGCTCCGTAATGCCATCGGTATAGAGGAGCAGCACGTCGCCTTCTCCGAGCCCGATGGATGTCTCGGTGTATTCTGCACTGCTGAGTAAGCCGAGCACCGGGCCTCCAGCCTTATCCAACTGTTGTAGTTCGCGCGATTCAGCTGACAAGAACAATGGCGGATTGTGTCCCGCGTTGGTATATTGCAAGGTCCGCGTGGTGCGGTTAAAACGTGCGTAGAACATCGTTACGAAGGTTGATGAACTTGTTATTTCCAACAGGACTTCGTTGAGATCTGCGATGATTTGCGCCGGACCTTCCAGTTCCCTTGCACGCAAACGCAGGGCAACCGCCAGCGATGGCATTAAGAGTGCGGCCGCGATTCCTTTTCCTGAGACATCGGCGATCACGATATCGATGAGGTGCTCTGAGATCGAGAAAAAGTCGTAGTAGTCTCCGCCGAGAAGACGGGCCGTCGTCATCTGCCCAGTAATATCAATCTCCGGAAAACTGAGAGGCTTGGGCAGTACACGACGCTGTACCTGGGCTGCCAGTAGCAGATCCTGCTCATATGCGTCGCGTTGCTCCCGCACCACGTCAGCCATACGATTACGTTGACGTGCGATGAGAGTAACGAGCGATCCGACGATCAGGAAGCTGGTCAGGTGAACAGTATTGTGGACCATCCTCCAATACAACGAATCCCGGGCTGGCCCGAAGACATCTCCCAGGAACGTGCAGATGGCGGCCAGAGTAACGGTGAACGTGAGGGGGTTCACTAGAGCGCAGAGCGCGATTGGTAGCACATATAGGTAGGCCAGCGATGCGTCGGTAACAACGATCCAGTCAGCGTACGCGACGGCAGCAAGAGCAGCTAGGACCACCGCGTTCAGCATGCCCGCGATCAACGCAGGGGTATCAGAATAAAGATTCGCAGGTTTCATGGGAGCTTCGAGAGCAGGCCGGTCTCGGCATAGATGGTCTTCAGATAGTCACCGATCGAACGGGCGGCACCCCTGATTTGCACCTGCTCTTCGTCTGTCAGGGTATCGAGCTGTGCAGCTTGCCAACCGTCTCGATTTACATTGAGTGGAACACCGCAAATTCCATTGAGTCCAAGAAACTCACCGCGAAGGAGTACCTGACCGTGAATGCGCCGGTGATCGTTCGTCAGAACGGCCGAGAGACACTGTAGCGTAGCATTTGCGGTTGCATCCGGTGTCGAGTGCATCGCGTGTCCTGTGATGGCCGGTTCGACCATGATTCGAGCATCGGGCGTGGCGCGCCGAGTCACCTCATAGGCTTCTGCAATATTTTCTGAGCGAAGGAGTTCTGAAATCTCCTTTTGTAGTGCTGCCACTCTTTCCTTAAGCGGGACAGCTCCACTCCATT
This sequence comes from Terriglobus albidus, assembly GCF_025685425.1. Taxonomy (GTDB): domain Bacteria; phylum Acidobacteriota; class Terriglobia; order Terriglobales; family Acidobacteriaceae; genus Terriglobus; species Terriglobus albidus. The sequence continues at coordinate 182,996 of NZ_JAGTAS010000055.1, read as the reverse complement.
CTTTTAGCTCGGAAAGAGCACTTCGGAGGGCTGGATCTGAAGCCATAAGTTCAACGGTGCTCCACAAAGGAACCATAGCCTGGCCATGTTCGCCGAGAACTGACGCATGTACTTCGTGACGGCTGATACCCAGGTCTTTTGCGATCGCGCGGGCAAAGCGCAACGAATCCTGCTGAGCCCCCATTCCAAGGACACGATGCCGATCGAGTTTCCCAGAGAGGACCTGTACTCCGAGCTCTACCGGATTACTGACAACAATAGAGAGCGCTTCAGGAACACGCGAGGCACAGGCCTGCGCGATATTTTCAAAGATCGGAAGATTGGCTGCGCCCAGATCCCGTCGGTTCATCAGCCTGGGCGAAATCGTATTTCCGGCGCATACAATGACGATATCGCCATCAACATCTTCAATGTTGGGCACTGCCTCTATTTCGACACGTTGATCATCAAAAGCGTCGAGCAGGTCGATACGCGTGGCCAACAGTTTGGCAGTGCTCGCGGGCATACCTCTTCCGACAAGCTGAAGACGGTCATAGGCACCCAGCAAATGGCTACGGAGGATATGCGTGGCCAGGGTCGCGCCTACAGATCCTGAAGCGCCGATGATAGAAATCGAGATAGGCATAAGGACCTTTGTATGTAGTTTCAAAGTTTATTGGTGTCGGCGCGGCTGCTTTGCTCCGTGCCTGTCTTCAAGACTTCTTGTCTGGATCGAGCTGCTTTGAAGGATGAATTCCATTCTGAGAGAGTGATCAATCGCAGGTATGCTCCAGCCGCCTGCAGTCGGACTCTTTCATTTTTGTCGTGAAGGAGTGGGGTAAGGCTCTCCTGCAAATTTTGCCGATTCGTGAGTGCGATCACCTGGGTGGCGGTCGCGCGGACAGACCAGTCGCCATCTTTGAGCGCCTGCTCCAGCAGCTGGTCGATAGACTGGTCTGCGTCACGCCCAACCAACAAGAGCGCCGTGGCCCTTGGGGAAAGATCCTGGTCGGAAATCAGGTCCAAAAGCGCGGAACATGCCTCACTTGCGCCGGGGATCGGGGCATAGCCGACTCCCTGCGTCACAAGAAATGTTCCTGCAGATTCGAAAGAGTGGAAGTTAGCCAAAAACTTACGTGATCGCTCTGCCAGCGGGCCGGATTTCCCCTTTTCAGTTCCCGCATAGACATCGATCAACCAGCTCCGACCCTCAGGATCTTTGAGGGCATCGAGGGCTTTCGCCGCAGCGAACTGGACCTCCGGAACTTTGTCCGTCTTGAGCACATTCTCGAGAGAAGGAATGCTTGCCTGGAAGGCGTGACCGGCCAAAGTCGTTACGGCAGCCACCCGAACGTCCACATTCTTGTCAGTAAGAAAATGCTCGATCTGGGTGCGTACATCTTCGTCCCCACCAATCAGTGCGGTCGCTTCGACCGCTTTGACTCGCACTCGGGGATCGTTGGAAGCAGTAGCCTGATAAAGCACTGCTTTAGCGGTATCCTCCGCAGCCGAGGGACTCTGCGCTAGTCCAGGAATGGAAGCAAAGAAAATAGAGAGTGAGAGTGCTGCTTTTCCGATATTTGTCATCACATTCCTCGAACTCCGCGGTGTTAGCTGCCATTTGTTGGCAGGCCCTTGCACCAGATTCATTGTGTGGGTCTGGTACCGGACGAGAGGAAGCCTCACGGATTCGCCCTGTCGGAACTTCTGTCAATTACGCAACAATCTAGTCAATGTCTAGTTTGCCTTTAAATGGTTGATCTGGTCAATGTCTAGATTGATTCCTGGATATTCCTATTAAGCGGTTTGTCGCCCCTGGGTTGTACCCGTGAGAGGACCGGAAGATGATTTACGTTTCGTACCGTGAAGAGAGTCCTGAGGACACCATCGCAAATACTGAACATTGTTTACGCCAGAGGGGCAACATCGGTCGGGTTCTACCCCAACGGCATGAGCGGCGCGATTACTTCGAAGTAGAACGAGCGGTAGTTTCGGTCCGCGTGTACGACCCCTCTTAATCTCTTAGATCCAAAAGCTTCCCTACAGCATAAAGCCGGAAACTATGGCGTGCCCGTCGTGTCCACTATGGACCCGGAGCCCAGGGCGTCTTCGTCATCGGTTCGGAATCGTACGACTCGATGAAGCCGATGCGAAGGTGCAAGACCGTGGCATCGCGAGGCGATCCGCATCGATGTGTGCCGCATCTCAGCACCTGAATATCGAGGTGCTGACATGGGTGATGAACACAATAACAGTTCGGGAGCGCAGAATGAACTTTCCCGGCCCAGTGCAAAGGAGATTTACGTTGAAGTTGCCGCCAATGCGCGCGATGAGCTGAAGCGGTCGTGGCTCTCTCTGGCGATTTCAGGTCTCGCAGGTGGCATGTTTATGGGGCTGTCTGGCCTCGGAGTTGCCATCTCAACAGCCCTGCTAGGTCCCTCCCAAGCCTCCCACTACATCGCTCAGATGTTCTATCCTTTGGGCTTCATGGTTGTCATTCTCGGTCGAGCCCAACTGTTTACGGAGAACACTCTCTATCCCGTGGCGCTCTCCCTCGCTGAGCGTAAATATTTCGGGCACACTCTAAGGCTGTGGGCAATTGTTCTTACTGCCAACATAGTTGGTGCGGGTGTGTTTGCGTTGCTTGTCGCTAGAACGTCCGCCCTCAAGCCGGAATTTCTTTCTGAGCTGGCTCACATAGGTATCGAGTCTGCGCAAAGGCCATCGTCTTCGATCTTCTGGAGCGCGGTGCTGGCAGGCTGGATGATCGCCACGGTCGCTTGGTTGGTTTCGGCATCCCATTCAATCAGCGGATCGGTGATCGTCATCTGGGCACTCACCTTCGTGATCGGTCTTGGACACTTCGCACACTGCATCGCGGGGAGTGGGGAAGTGATCACAGCGCTTCTGACAAAGCAGATTGCATGGACTGGTTACATCCGATGGATGGCATTGGCCGTCGCCGGCAACGTTTGCGGCGGGGTTCTTATCGTCACCCTGCTTGAATATGGTCAGGTGATCTCTGATAAAGCGGGGGAAAAGGCGATCGCCGAAGATGCGCAAAAGCATGCGGCGGAGGGAGCCGAACTATAAGCGCGCTTTCGAAATCATCCAACGCTTAGAGAAAACCTCAACTAAAAACAACTTAACTCTACGCGATCTTTATTGTCCCTAATTGGTTCCTCGCTAAATCTCGTAGCCACCACCGCGAGCGAGCTTAGTGAATCTATATTGGATCCACCTTACTTTCCTTACCGGAAACGCATCGACATAAGAACACCCTCCGGAGAGGAAGGTGTTGAGAGCTGACGACTGCCTCCATGGGACTTCGGCAATACCGTGCAGTGAACCGTATTGACTTCAGATTTTTTAGAGTCGTGAATGATCCGTAACTCAAAATTGCGTGGGATATACAGATCCATCCGCAATACCTCGTTCTAGTCTCGGGGGGTGCGATCAAGATATCAGCCCCAGTTGCTGGGCGCGAGGACAGCGGTACCTTCCATGCCTTAATCCTTGGTAACCGGGTCGGAATGGCCCGCTTCGTTTGGGCTGCAAGCCGATCCAATTGCACTATTCTGAGGGCATTTTCCTTGGCAAACCTCCTTCTCTCCTTCCTTTAGAGAGTCTTTATCTAAGATGAATTGAAGGAAGGCTCCGCATCTCAAATGCGTTGTTATGGAATCCGAGGAGGTATTCGTGAGAGCGATAGTGGGCATTTGGGCGGCCCGTGAACTGCCTCTCCTGGGTTAATTTCGCGTGACACGCTCGCTTCCTTAGATTGTCTTCAGAGTTGCTTGGTTCAATCCGGGCCATGAAGACAAATTATGGACGCTTTTCCGGTGCACTTTGTGCTGCTCTCTTCATGGCGGCCTTATTCTCACAGGTGACCTTCTGTTTTGGACAGTTTGAGAACGCGGCTGTCCTGGGAACGATCTCAGATCCCAATGGCGCAGTTGTGCAGCAAGCGCGGGTGAGTCTTCTGAATATCGATACAGGAGTAGTGCAACAAGTTACAACAGATTCCAAAGGGGACTACCAGTTTCTTGAGGTTCATGTCGGAAAGTACCGCGTCAATGTAGACGCCTCGGGATTCAAGTCCGCCCAGAGCGACGGCTTCCGCGTTGACGCCGGTGAGCGACAGCGGGTCAATTTAGCACTGCAGGTAGGAGATGCGAGCCAGGTTGTTGAAGTGAAATGGGCCGCGACGCTTCTTCAGACAGAATCCAGCGATCGCGGCGAAGTGATCAGCAATGAAAAGATTGTGGAACTCCCCCTGAACGGAAGATCGACCGGGTCGCTGGCGTTGCTTGCCCCGGGAGTTCGTAATGCCTATGGACTTGCAAAGCGCGAAGCATCATTTAATGTGAATGGACTGCGCAGTCAGTTCAATAACTTTGTGCTCGATGGGCTGGATAACAACGCCTACGGAACCTCAAATCAGGGCCTTTCCAACCAGGTCATCCAGGTCTCTCCTGACGCATTGCAGGAGTTCCGGGTCATCACCGACAACTACAGTGCCGAATATGGGCACGTTGGCGGTGCAGTGATCAATGCCGTATACAAGAACGGCGGCAACCAGTTTCACGGTACGATCTGGGAGTTTCTGCGGAACACAACTCTGAATGCACCTGGATACTTCAAGCCGACGGGAGGCAAGAAGCCTGTCTACATCCAGAACCAGTTTGGAGCGGCAGCCGGCGGACCGATCAAGAGGGACAAGCTCTTTCTGTTCGCGGATTATGAGGGCCTGCGGCGTCTTCAGCGCGCCCTCAGCTTCGGCAGTGTTCCGACGTTGGACCAGAGAAACGGAATCTTTGGCAGCAGCCTTCCTGTGGTGAATCCATACAGCGGAGCCGTGTATGCCAACGGTACGATTCCGGCGTCGGCCATCACGAAGTTTGGCAGAACCGTATTTGCTGCTCTGCCCGCGCCGAATCTTTCCGGCAACACTTCAAACTACCAGGCGCTGCTTCCCGCGACGGACAACGATAACAAGGCGAACATTCGCTACGATCACTATCTAACGAAAAAGATCACATTCTTCGAGCGGTACAGCTATCGCGTGTATAACCAGCTGGCTGCGCCGAACAACAATATTCCGGGGCCATCCGGTCAAGGCGCGGGTATCGTCTCCTATGCCAATAACTGGCAGACGGCTACCGGCCTGACCTGGGCCATCAACCCGAGTTCCTATCTGGACGTGCGTTTCGGGATGTCGAATACCTCGGCTGGGAAGACCCCGGCAACGCTTGATGGCGGTCCGAGTATGCTGGACCTCTACGGAATCTCTGGTCTGCCGACAGACAAGGCGCTGACCGGTGGTCTGAACACGCAAAATGTCTCCGGATACGCATCCTATGGGCGCGACTACACCAGTCCGCAGTGGCAGAATCCCATGGTCTTCAACCCAAAGGCCAACTACTCCAAGATTCTGAGCCGCCACACGCTTAAGGTTGGCTACGAGTACCAGGCAATCCATACATATATGGATGACTTCAATCCTGCTTATGGTCAGGACATCTATACCGGCCAGTTCAGCAACCCTACACCGACGAAGAGCAATTCGGTCTATAACCTGGCGGACTTTCTCTTTGGCGCGCGTTCGACCTATCAGCTTTCGACATACACGACTGCAAACCTGCGCCAGTGGATGGACTTTGGATACCTGCAGGACGATTGGAAGGTGTCGCCGCGTTTGACGCTCAACCTCGGGATTCGTTATGAGTTTGCGACCCCGCAGTATGAGCGCGACAACCGCATGGCGAACTTCGATCCGGCGAGCAATTCGCTGGTATATGCGAAAGGTGGTTCACTGAAGAACCGCACCCTGGTAAATCCTTCATACAAAAACTGGGCTTCGCGTGCCGGCGTCGCGTATAGCCTGACGCCTAAGACTGCGGTGCGTGCCGGATACGGCATCAGCTACGTACTTTTCCTGCGCCAGGGCGGCGATAGCTACCTGGCTTACAATGGACCGTTTGTGGTGAACTCGCAGATCACACAGACGCCTTCTTCGCCACTATGCACAGCTACATCGGCAATCACCTCCTGCTTCCGCCCGACGGAGATGGGATATCCGGATGGCTTCACTTCGCCCTCGAACTTCTCGACGGTGACGACGAAGACCGTCTACATCGATCCGAACATCCGCACTCCGTATGTCCAGAATTGGCACTTGAGCCTGCAGCGTGAGCTTCCATGGAACATGATGGCCGATCTGGCCTATGTGGGGAACCACACGGTAGCCCTATGGGTCACGGGCGACCTGAATCAGGCATTGCCAAACAAAACGGGGCAAAACCTTTCGGTGAAGGCTCGCAGACCGAACGCCAAGTTTGACTACATTGACTCAAACCTGAGTGCCGGCTTTGCCAATTACAACGCGCTGCAGTTCAAGGTAGAGAAGCGTTACTCGAATGGACTCTCATTATTGAACTCGTTCACCTGGTCCAAGGCGATGGACAGTGCTTCCGGTGCACTGGAGATGGCAAATGGAGACCAGCAGTCGGTCAATATCTACGATATTGCCTCGTCTCGCGGCGTGTCAGGGTATGATCAACCCCTGAACAACACGACTTCGTTTGTGTTCGATCTTCCGTACGGCCACGGGCGCCATTTCGGTGGCGGTTCGCCAATGCTGGTGAATGCGATTGCCGGTGGATGGACCCTGACCGGTATCAACACCATGACCAGCGGACAGCCGATCAACCTTACCTACACGCCCAGTGCAGCTTTTCTTGCAACGGATGGAAGCAAGAATTCTGCAATCTACCGGCCGAATGTATCGGGTGATCCGATGATGCCGAAGGGGCAACGGACGATCACACAGTACTTCAATCCCAGCACCGTTACTGTACCGACCGATGTGAGCCATCCATATGGAAACGCCGCTCGCAACATCGGACGCAGCAACAACTACTACAACCTCGATCTCGGCTTGAAGAAAGAGTTCCCGTTACTTCGGGAAGGGCAGTACCTGCAGTTCAGAACCGAATTCTTCAACGCATTCAACAAGACCAACTTCTCTCCGGCGAACGGCGATCGCGCCAACTCTTCGTTTGGCAAAATCACCAGCACGCTACCGGCTCGTCAGATTCAGTTCGCACTCAAGATCGCGTTCTAAGAAAGAAGCAGTATGTGGCAGATTCCATGGACCCAGCCGAAACATCGGTTGGGTCTATGGATTTTGTCAGGTTTAACGTTCGTCAACCCAAGGAGCACTATGCGTTTCAAATCACTTCTCTTTACCCTCTCTATTGCAGGCAGTCTGTTCGCGCAGTCCCCAGCGCACTACAAGATCTCTCAGTCGTATTTGCTTGGCGGAGATGGAGGCTGGGACTACATTGTTCCGGATACAACAGACCATCGCATCTACATCGCTCGCCAAAACCGCCTGATGGTCGTGGACGAGAACAGCGGAAAGCTGATCGGCGAAGTGACCGGCATCAACGGTGCGCATGGCACTGCGATCTCACATAAGAGCGGTAAGGGGTTTGCTACGGCAGGAAACGATCAGGCCGTGATGATCTTCGACCTGAAGACGCTGAAGGTAACGGAACGTGTGCAGGCGGCTGACGACGCCGATGCCATCCTATTCGACAACGTATCGGATCGTGTCTTTACCTTGAATGGCGATGCTCATTCCTCCACGGTGATTGACGCAACAACCGGCAAGCTGGTTACGAATATCCCGCTGGGAGGAAAGCCGGAATATGGCGTCTCTGCGGGAGACGGGAAGGTCTATGCCAACCTGGTCGACACGAATGAGGTTGTCGAAATCGACACAAAGTCCCTGACGGTGACGCGCCGCTGGTCGACGGATGGTTGCAAGCAGCCGGTTGCCATGGCGATCGACATGAAGAACCATCGCCTCTTCAGCGGTTGCCGCAGCGGTGTGATGGCCGTATCTGACTACAAGGCGGGGAAAGTCGTTGCGAGCGCTCTAATTGGAGCCGGAGTCGACGGCGTTGGCTATGACGCGGGAACGCATGATGCATTTGCTGCGAATGCCGATGGGACCTTGACGGTAATCCACCAGGATGGTGCAGATCAGTATCGAGTCGTCCAGAACCTAGCAACGGCAGCTGGCTCGCGGAACATGGGCCTGGACGCCGGCAACCACACGGTCTTTGTCGCTTCAGCGAAATTTGGAACAGTACCCGAGGGAAGCAAGGCCAAGAAGCCTGTGCTGCCTGGAACCTTTACTCTGTTGCGTATCGAAGCAGAATCAGCACACTAGGCCAAACAAAAGCGGAGACTCACTCTAGGGTGAGTCTCCGCTTTTTGATGTGTTCCAGGATGCCTACTTCGCTCCCTTTGTCGCTGCCTGCAATTCTGCGCGGGCAGCTTCGATCTCGGGCCTCAGGGCTTCGTTCTTCAGCAACTTGAAGCCAAGTACAGTGCCCAATACCTGGCCAGCTTGCGTATCCGAATGATAGTGGTCTCCGCAGACCTCGCGGCTATAAGCATAGGTGGCTGAACGAGCTAGAAGCGCCTGCGACTTTTCGGGAACGAGGTCTGACAGGACAACGCCGAGCGTGAATCCCATGGTGGCATGGCCGCTGGGGTAGGAACGCAGAGGCAGCGCAGCGGGCTTGCGCGCGGTCACGTCGCAGGTCCAGTCTGCAAACGTATCATTGTCGTCGGCAGCGGAGAGTGGGAACTTGCGCTTGAAGTAGTCTTTGGCGTGGCTGGTCGCCACGTTCTGTTCGTTCAATACATCGTCGAGAAGCTTCTTCGTCGCCGGCAGTTTCGCCAGATCGAGCTCCGGTCCAAGGACAGTGATGAAGGGCGATGGGTTTTCATTCCGCGCATCCCAGATTGCCTGATCATGGCGTTCCTTCGAACGATTGTGGATGAGGGCCTTCACCTCCTTCATTTCTTTTTGTTGTGCTTCTGAACCGTCCGCGGCCGGAGGGGGGAGAATCTTGGAGGGGTCGGTTTCCGCATCGGTAAGGAACTTCAATTTCTTCAACATTGCAGGCTTGGAGGTGGGTGCTTGAGCATGGGCTGCGAATACAGGAATAGTCAGTGCGAAGGCAAGGACGGCAAGCGTGCGGTTCAAAGGAACTCTCCTTGAGGTGTTTCCGCAAAAGCGGATTCGTGGATAAAGGGTTAGCGTTTTGGGAGACGATAGAGAGCGAATTGGCTTATGCGAGTGCGGCTTTGGCATAAGCCAGGGACTTCAGGATCTCTTTTTCACTGTCTGAGCCTTCGGGAGGCGCGTATTCCATCTCAATGGTGCACGGGAACTCGTAACCTTTCTTCTTAACCAACTGAAGAACTTCCTTGATGGGCGTATCGCCCTCCCCCCAGGGAACATTCTGTCCGCCGCGCTCTGGGAACTTGCGATCCTTGATGTGAAGGCTGGTGATGCGAGCGTGATTTTTCCGGATGAACTCCAGCGTGTCGTGATTGCCGGCGGCGACGTAATGGCCGATATCGAGATTGATGCAGTTGTAGGCTGACTGAGCCATTGCTTCGTCCCATGTGGTTGGCTTTGCCTGCAGGTGAGCGTGATAGCCGACCGGCAGTTTGTATTTCTCGGCAAACTTTCCGACCCGTGCTGTCAATGCAGGGTTGCCATCAGGCATCTCCATGGTGAGTTGAGTGCACCCTAGGGTCTTTGCGGCTGTAAAGGCATAGTCGAATTCAGCGTCGGGCATGCGCATTTCAAGTGGAAGCTTGAAGGCATAGAAGCTGACACCGGCATCGTTGTACATCGCACGAAGCTCCGCATACTTGCTGACGGGCATGGTGGTGCGCCAGCGAGTCATGGCTTCGAGATAAGCTTTGCGGGCCGCCTGTTGCTCGGCGGTAAGAGGCGGACGAGGCGGTGCGCCGACTTGTTCGCCGCCGATCCTTTCCGGATATGGCCGTGGTGGCGCCGGCGGAGCTCCAGCCCAATCTTCGTGCGTGGGCGTTTGCATTTCGATGGCATTGATGCCGTCACGCACCAGGTACTTCAACACCGTTACGGCATCGTTGGGCATGTTGTGATAGCTGAAGCCAGTGTTTAGTCCGATCTGGACTCCGCCGAACTTTGAATTGGGTTTTTGGGCGGCAAAGGCCCTGACGGGGGCGAACGATGTTGCCGCTGCGGCAGAGATACCTGATATAGCCAGCCTGTTGAACTGGCGCCGTGAGTAATTCATCGCTGAAATCTCCGAGCCCCTCGATGTCTCTGCTTTCACGCAGAAAGCAGAGACTGCTGGAGCGTCACGGAGAGAGTACTGACTGAATCTAAAATTAGACTGAGATTCGATGGCCTAATTTCTATTCGCTACGGTAGGGAGAATGCGACATAGACTCCTCCGGAATCTTCATGAACTGACTTGCCGCCGCCCGCGGCGATTACGATGTATTCTTTGCCATTCACTTCATAAATGGAAGGCGTCGCATTGCCTGCGAAAGGAAGTGTTGTCTCCCACAGAAGCTCTCCGGTGGCTTTATCGAAGGCGCGGAACTTTTTGTCGTAGTTCGTAGCTGCGATAAAGAAAAGTCCGCCCGCAGTGATGACACCCCCGCCATAGTTCTCGGAACCGGTGTTCTTCAATCCTTCGGCGGCGAGTTCTGGGTACTCTCCAAGAGGAATCCGCCAGGCGAACGTCCCTTTATTCAAGTCGATGGCGGTAAGGGTTCCCCACGGAGGTGTAATGGCCGGATAGCCATCAGGGTCCAGGAAACGCAGTGAGCTTCCCAGCATATATTGCTGTTCCGAAGCGGGAGCCGTGGCGCTGACGATGTTGTCATTGCCTTTGAGGACATATTCGGCGATTGCATTCAGTTCAAGGGGACTGAGTTGCGGGAAGGCCGGCATTCTGCCGTTGCCGCCGCGAACGGTGGTGACGACTTCACGGTTCGTCAGCCGCTGGTCGAGCTTCGCAAGCGCTGGAACATCTGGTGGATTGCCGGAGAGGTCACTGTTATGGCACTTGGCGCAGTGCGCTGCATAGAGCCCTTTCCCGCTGTTCAACTCAGAGGGGGCAGGGCGCTTTGCCAGCTTGACGATCCATGACATTTCGTTTGCGTTGGTGTAGAGGTAGCCTGTCTCAGGGTCGAACGCAGGTCCACCCCATTCCTGGCCGCCGTCGGATCCGGGGAACAGGATGGTGCCTTCCAATGTCTGAGGGGCATACTGTCCATCGCTCAAAACCGTTTTGAAGCGCTGCAGTACGGCTTCGTGGGCCTCAGGTGTCCGGTTGGTGATGTCTTTCTCTGTCATCCTTTGCCGTGCGAATGCGGGAGGTGCGACGGGCAACGGCTGCGTCTTCGCGGTGACTTCGCCTGGAATCTGGCTGCGGGGATACGGCTTTTCTTCGATGGGAAAGACCGGCTTTCCGCTTACACGATCGAAGACAAACACGTGGCCGGTCTTGGTGGTTTGGGCCACGGCATCGATCAGCTTGCCGTCGCGTTTGATGGTGACCAGAGCGGGCGGAGCATTGAGGTCACGATCCCAGATGTCGTGATGAACAAACTGGTAGTGCCATAGACGCTTGCCGGTATTCGCATCCAGCGCGACAAGCGAGTTGGCGAAAAGGTCGTCGCCAATACGGTCACCGCCGTAAAAATCAGGAGCAGCGGATCCGAGGGGAACGAAGGCGATGCCGCGCTTCTGGTCAATGCTGAGGCCGGCCCAATCGTTGGCAGCGCCGCTGTACTTCCACGCGTCCTTTGGCCAGGTATCGTAGCCAAACTCACCGGGATGCGGAATCGTGTGAAACTGCCAGCGAATCTTACCCGTGCGAACATCGAAAGCGCGGATGTCTCCAGGAAATGCAGGAAGCTGCTCGGCGATCATGCTGCCGCACACGAGCATGTCTTTATAGATGACACCGGGAGTCGACATGGTAACGAACAGGCCTTCGCCTTCGTGACGCAGTCCGACCCGGAGATCGACCTTACCTTTCTCGCCAAAGCTTTCGATCAATTTGCCTGTCTTTGCGTCGATCGCATAAAGATATTGGCGAAAAGTCACGAAGATACGAGCATTGCTTCCATCCGTATCCGACCAATAGGTGACGCCGCGATTCCGCGTACTGCCAACCTGTGCCGAGTTTGGGGCTGGGTCGAACGACCACAGCTTCTGACCGGTGGCAGCATTTAGAGCAAAGACCTTTACCGTAGGGCTAAGACCGTACAATACGCCGTTGATGATGAGAGGATTCGATTCGAACTCACGTTTTGCTTTCGTGCGTTCCGCCGTATCGAAGGTCCATGCGACCTTCAGATCCTTAACGTTCTGTCGATTAATCTGTATGAGTTTTGAGTAATGAATAGAATCGGAACCACCTTGATACGCAGGCCAATCCTTACCTGTTCCAGGTGTCTGCGCTGGAAGGAATGCTGTGCAGAAAAGCAAGGCAGATGCCGCAATAATCTTTGTGTGGCGAGGGTAAACCGATACCTGCTTTTTAAATCCATTCATATGCGTGCGTTGATCGTCCCGAAAGCAATTTGAAAGGTTGAGCCGGCATTCTCGGTACTTTCTACTGAGATGACGGCGCGATGAATGTCTGAGATCCACTTTGCGATGGAGAGGCCTAGGCCCGTTCCTTCGCTGAAGGTTCTCGCTTTATCGACGCGATAGAAGCGATCGAAGACATGGGGAAGGGAATCATGTGGAATACCGACGCCGGTATCCTGAATGGCAATGCGCGCTTCACCGCTACTAACTTGCAGCCGCATCGTGATTTGCCCGGTCGCCGGAGTGTATTTGATGGCGTTGTCCAGCATGATCCAAAACAGACGCCGCAGACTGGAGGCGTCCCCCATGATCCATACCGGGTCGTGGCGGTTGAAATCGGTTATCAGACGATGTTGTTTGCGGTCTGCAATGGGGCCGGCTTTCGCGGCGACATCTTCGAGAATCTCTAGCAGATCTGTTGGAGCGAACACCATGCCCGTGTGTCCTGAATCACATCGGGCGAGCGTAAGCATGTCATCAAGCAGCTCCGTCGCTTCCTTACATTCTTTTACGATCTCTTGAAAGGATTCAGTGCTTTCTTCATCGAGAGAGGAGTTTCTGAGCGCACATTCAGCGAGTGTGTAGATATAGGTGATCGGACTTCGCAGTTCGTGCGATGCATCGGCGGTGAATCGCGTGATCTGGCTAACCGCCGTGTCCAGCCGTGCGAGCATCTCGTTACAGGTCTCAGTGAGCGCCTCAAGTTCGTCGCCGGAATGGAGCGTCGGCAGCCTGCGCGAGAGGTTGCCGATGCTGGTTGAACGGAAGGATGCGATCAGTTCTCCCACGGGGTTCAACGCGCGTGTACTCAGGAAATATCCAAATGCGGCTGAGAAGACGAGGAACACCGGCACTGCCCAGAGCAGCCCGCGGCGGAACTGGGCAACAAGCGCACGATTGTCTCGCAGTTGGCCGCCGACTACGATGCGGTATCTCTGCCCGCCCAGCAATACGATCTGGGAGAGCATGCGAAAGGAAGCTCCCTGATATTGAACCTTTGAGAACTCCTGTTCTTGTAGTGCAGCTGCGGTAGGCCATGGAAAGATATCGTCAGGACTGGTAGCGACGGGATAAAGGCGCGTGCCATTTTGATTGAAAACGTGAATGAGATTACCTTCAGGTGTTGCTGCGGCGAAGTCGTCGTACTTTGCCTCGCATATTGTGTTGCCGACATGGCACGTTCTCAATAGAGCGGCAGCTCGCTCTGCTCTCCGCGAGAGGGTCTTATCCCGGCCGGCGGCAAGAGAGAAGGAGAGCTGCAGATACATTGCTACGCCAAAGATCAGGTAGCCGAGCATGAAGGCAGCGGAGAACCACAGGGTCAGGCGCAGAGAGATCGATACTTTATGTTTCAAATCAAGCCCGCCGCAAGGAATAACCAACGCCGCGAATAGTGTGCAGCAGCTGCGGCTCGCCTTTGGCCGAGATTTTGTTTCTCAATGCGCGCACGAAGACATAAAGCGAACCATCACTCACACCTGCGCCAAGCCCCCATCCGGCTTCGACAAGCATGTCCTTCGAGACGATCAAGCCGGCATTTCGGATAAGCTTCTCGAGCAACGCAAATTCAATGCGTGTGAGCATCTCTGTTCGGCCCAGCCGGTAGATTTGATGGGTCTTGCGATCAAGGGTAAGGTCCTGAAATTCCAGCCGGTCGGTTTCGATGGCTGCACGGCGGCGTGAGACTGCTCGAATTCTGGCAAGCAGATTGTCGAGCGCAAACGGTTTTGTGAGGTAATCATCTGCTCCGAGATCAAGTCCGCGGACGATATCCTGCATCGAGTCACGGGCTGTCACCATAATGGTTGGTGTGGAAAAGCGTTCCGCGCGCAACCTCTGAAGAACGGTGAACCCGTCTGTGACCGGCAGGGAGACATCGAGGAGAATGACGTCGAGATCGGGGGAGCGGCCATAGTCCACAGCCTGTTCTCCATCGAATGCGAGGGTAACCGTGTGACCCTCGCGCCGAAGTGCACGGTCCAGAAGGCGCGCCATCCGGGGGCGATCTTCTACAACCAGGATTTGCATATGCAGGTACGTTAACGTTCTGCAAACTCCAGAAACATGAAACGCGTGTGACAGGTCGATTTTTTTAGATTCAGCTTAAATTCATGTGTTGTCCTTCTCCCATGACGACATCCTTCCTTTCCATGGACCGAAGAGATTTTTTGAGAAATGTCTCCTTTTCCGCGGCAGGCTTGTTCGCGGGCGGTCAAACGCCTTCACTGTTTCAGGTGGGCCTTATACCAGCGGGTAAGACGACGATCGAGACCGGAGTACAGGATTTCTGGACCCACTGCGATGAAGTGGCGAAGCTGAACGTACGCCGGATTGAGTTCAACAACACACGGGCCCGGATCGCCGAAGCCTACCGCAGCCGCATCACAGAGTTCCGTGATGGAATGGCTGCGCGCCATCTCACCATGCCAGGTATCGCACAGTTCAGCCATATGGGGAACACGTCGGAGATCGAAGCAATCTCCAAACAACATCTGCTGATTGCAGCATTCATGGGGAAGATCGGCGGCAAATACATCACGCACATGATTGCGCCCTCAGAAGTGTTGAACGAGGTTGACGATGAAGAGGCATACAACCGGATCAACCTGGAGACATGGGCGAAGAATCTGAATGAGGTTGCCAGACGGGTATACGAGCAACACGGCGTGAAGGTGGCGTACCACCCTGAGCAGCGAGAGGTGAGCCATCAACTGTATGAGCGGTTGCTTCAGGCAACCGATGAACGGTATGTGTTCTTTGTCGCCGATGTGGGGCATATCGCTGCAGGTGGCGATGATCCCTTGGAAATATGCAAAAAGTACCGGAAACGTCTGATAGCGGTACACCTGAAAGACTTTTCCCCTGCGCCGCCGGCAGGCATTGCTGTGAAGGCAGGCAAGGTTGCCGGGAATGTGCCGTTTGGCGAAGGAATCGTGGATCTGTCCAGCATTCTGATGCAGCTAAAGTGGGATGGTTTTGCCGGCTGGGTGATGGGTGAGAGCGGTGGCGGGGATAAGCCGATGTACGACTACATGTCCGGCCATCTGGGATTGAACTTTTAGCTGCCGAGACACATTGTGAATCGCTGTTAATAGATGGCTTTTTCTCAGGTTCTCTTTAGAGTTCGCTGGTACTCCTTCAGACTATGGGGATTGCCATGTTCCGAAGCTCGCTTGGGCTGCCGTTATTTCTTATTGTGTTGCTCGCCGGTACCTCCGCGGTTCAGGCTGAACGTCGTCCAGCGGAGATTAGTTTTACCAGCCGGATGATCGACCCAGGCGCCTTTGAGACGGCAGCCGTAGGGGACATCAATAGCGACGGCCATCCCGATATCGTCTCCGGTGAGAACTGGTACGAGGGTCCGCACTGGATAAAGCATCCCTTCCGCTCGATTGAGTACTATCGCAACGCCACTGAAGATTTGACGGATCTTCTTGTGGATGTGAATGGCGACGGATACCTGGATGTAGTGAGCTCCGCATCCCATGGCAATCGCATCTGGTGGAACGAAAACCCACAGGGAAAACCAGGGGAATGGAAAGAACACCTCATCGAAGTTGGTCACAGCGTCGAGTTCAGCTTTCTGGTGACACTCGATAAGAAGAGTAAGACGCCCGCAATATTGCCACAGTGGGGCGGGCATACGATGGTCGATCCGCTGGCGTGGTTTGAGATTGTCGGCGATGGAAAGGTCGTCAAACATGTCGTCAGCTCGCGCAGCTACTTTCACGGCATTGGTGTCGGCGACCTGAACAACGATGGGCGGAACGACATCATTACACCATTTGGATGGCTGGAAGCTCCCGCGGATCCTCGCATGCCGGACTGGACCTTCCACCAGGAATTCAACCTGGTGAGTGTTGGATATATCTACGCGCTTGATGTGAATGAAGATGGCCGCGTGGACCTTGTGGCCACTGTCGCCCATGACTACGGCATGTTCTGGATGGAAAACATGGGCGGAGGCAAGTGGCAAAAACATGTCATCGATGACACCTGGTCGCAAGGCCATGCGCTCACGATGGTCGACCTGAACGGCGACGGACGGGCCGATTTCGTGACGGGCAAACGCTATATGGCGCATAACGGCAGCGATCCCGGCGAAAGAGAACCTCTGGGCATTTATTGGTACGAGTATCGCAAAGCCTCGGACGGCTCGATCGAATGGATCAAGCACGTGATCGACTATGGCGGACGCATCAGCGCCGGCATGCAGATTGCCGTTGCTGATCTTGATGGGGACGGCGATCTGGACCTGGTGATGGGCGGAAAGACGGGCCTCTTCGTGTTCGAGAACCAGACCAAATCAGCTCCCCAGGGAAAGCGCTAGAAGAAGATGCGATTGTTGGCTGGTCTCCTGTTGTTTCTCTCTGCTACGTGTCATGCGCAATCGGCGGTCTCTGCCGGTGCCACAATCTTTGAGAACCGTTGTTCCTTATGCCATGGGGGCGATGGCAGCGGGGGCGGACGTGCGCCGTCGCTCCTTGGCTTTGTCCGCTATCACACGGACCCGGAGCTGACGTCGCTCCTCCATGAAGGGCGAATTGATCGTGGGATGCCGAACTTTGATCTTTCGTCGGATGATCTGAAAAACCTCATTCCACATCTCCGCCAGCTGGCCGGATCCAATGCCGCGATGGGAACTGCGGGCTATACCGGAATTGCTCCTGTCAAAGGTGGAGGAAAGAAGCCGCCTCCAGGACCCCACCCTGGCAAGGTGCAACTAGTGGATGGCCGGACACTACACGGTACTGTGATCGAGAGTGACTATACGGCAGAAGTATTGACCACAGATCGTCACTATCATCTGCTCTCTCGTGATGAAAGCAAGTATACGGAAAAAGCCATTCTGCCGAAGCAGGACTGGACCACCTATAACGGCGACGATTCAGGAAACCGGTATAGCGCACTTGCACAGATCGATAAAGCGAATGTCGACAGGTTGTCGCTTGCATGGTTATTCCCCACGGTCTCCGTGCGGCTTGAGACAACGCCTGTTGTCATCGACGGTGTTATGTACGTCACAAGTTGGAATGAAGCCTATGCACTCGACGCCACCACCGGCCAACAGTTGTGGATGTATCGTCAGCCCCACACGCCAGGCTTGCTGAGTGAGGCTGGACGAGGGACGAACCGCGGTGTAGGCGTATGGAACGGCAGGCTATTCATGGTGACGGACAATGCGCATCTATTGGCATTGAATCGTGTTGATGGAAGCAAACTCTGGGATGTAGAGATGGGTGCGGTTGCCGATGGCTATAGCGCGACGGCAGCACCGCTTGTCGTTGGCGATCTGGTGATTGTTGGTGTTGCAGGTGGTGAAGAAGGTGCTCGTGGCTTTATCTCCGCTTATAAGGTAAGCACGGGCGAGCGCGTATGGCGTTTCTACACAATTCCTGCGCGTGGTGAGAAGGCAGCTGAAACCTGGGTTGGAAGCGCGCTGGAGCATGGATGTGCCGCTGCCTGGTTGACCGGTTCCTATGACGCAAAGCTTGACGTGGTCTATTGGGCGACCGGCAATCCATGCCCGGACTTCAATGGCGACGAACGGAAAGGCGACAATCTCTACGCCAATAGCGTGGTTGCTCTGTCCGCGAAGACGGGGGAGCTGAAGTGGCACTTTCAGTTCACACCGCACGATACTCATGATTGGGATTCTGAGCAGCCCCTTCTTCTGATCGATCAGCTCTGGAAGGGAAGGCCTCGGAAGCTGCTGGTGCACGCCGACCGGAACGGGTTCTTCTTCGTTCTTGATCGTGAGACGGGCGAGCTCCTCTTGGCAGAGCCCTTCGTCAAGACAACATGGGCGAAGCGATATGAGAATGGGCGTCCGGTCCTTACAGAGGCATCGGAGCCAACGGAAGTTGGAGCGCTTATTTGCCCGGCGTCAAGCGGTGGAACGAATTGGTATTCCAGCGCATGGAGCCCCCAGACCAGGCTGTTTTACCTGCGAGCAAATGAGTGGTGCGCGATCTACAAGAAACAGAACGATCCACTGGTTGAAAACCGATGGTATGGCGGAGTTGCTCCGAACCAGGCAAGTGCCGAAAGCTATATTCGCGCGTTGGACGTGAATACCGGCAGGAAGATGTGGGAGCGTCCTCTTTCAACCAATAATCGCGGCGGAGTGCTCGCGACAGCAGGTGGCCTGGTCTTTGCCGGAGGACCCGGCGGCACGTTCCTTGCACTGGATGCATCCACGGGTAAAGTGCTGAAACATATCCCGGTCGGGCAGGACTGGCAGGCCTCTCCGATGACCTACATGGTTGGCGGCAAGCAATATGTTGCATTGTCCGGTCCTAGTGGCGTGTTCGTCTTCGGGCTGACGTCTGGAGGACGCTGATCGCTTGTGTGAATGTTCCGTCACAAAGCCTGAATTCTTAGGTTTCCTTTAGGCGGCCTTGTTGTAATCGCTCCGAACAAACCAATCAGGAGCGATTATGCGAACGCTTGTACGCACGGTGTTGTCCGTTCTTCTCGGGGTGGTTCCGATGATGGCGCAAACGGATCGTGCCACCTTGACCGGGACTGTAACCGACGTCCAGGGAGCATCGGTTCGTGGCGCCTCAGTTACTGCAACCGCAATGGAGAGCGGAGTGACCTATACGGCGCTCACGAACTCTGCCGGCGTGTATGTGCTCAGTTCCTTACCTGTGGGGAATTACATAGAGACCATTAATGGTGGCGGCTTTCAGACCATAAAGTTTCAATCGTTTGCACTGCAAGTTGGTGAAACCCGTGAGATGAACGCGAAGCTGGCAGTTGCCGCCGTCGACACCGTGGTTCAGGTAAGCACGGAGGAAGACGATCTGAACCGTGTTTCCGCTGAGATCGGCGGGGTTGTTCAGGGCGCGCAGCTCAACGAGCTTCCAATGAATGGCCGCAGCTTCGAGCGTCTTGAAGCCTCTGTGCCAGGAGCGGTGGATGCCGCTGGAAGCACCCAGGACCAGATTCGTTTCGTCGGCCTGTCGCAGGAGGACAACAACTTTCACATGGACGGGGTCGACGCATCGGGTATTAACCATCAGTTCGAGAAGCTGGACATGCGCCTGCAGATTCCGGTGGAAGCCATCTCGCAGTTCAAGGCAAGCAGTGCCGCCTACAGTGCCGACCAGGGCGGATCTGCCGGCGGCCAGATTGAGATTGTTACCAAGTCCGGCGGAGAGAAGTACCATGGCTCTGCCTGGGAGTATCTGCGCAACAATGTTTTCGATGCAACGCCTTGGCACTCCACCGGCCTGCCGCAGTTGCGCCTGAATAACTTCGGCGCCAACATTGGCGGGCCGATCCTCAAGAACCGCTTCTTCTTCTTCACAAACTGGGAAGCGTACCGCCAGGTGTTGTCAGCACAAGTGACAGGCTTGGTCCCGACTCCGGCATACCGCGCCGCACTCATTGCCAAGTCGCCGAGCCTTGCGGGCGTTGTCAATTCGTATATCAACCCATGCCCGGCGAATTGCACGCCAACGGCGAAGGACCCGAATGCCATCAGCTTTAGCGGCAATGGACGGAATCCTGTGCAGGAAGACTCCGGCATGATCCGGCTGGACTATAAGCTGAGCACTCGCACCAGCATCTTCGGCCGCTACAGTACAGACCACTTCCGCACCACGGCGCCGAACGGTATTGAGGTCACACCTGGAGGCCAGCTTTCAAATCTATTCAATACGTTGACCGCACCCAATGCCGTTATCGACATCTCACACAACTTCACGCCGTCGATCTTTACCGACTTTCGTATCGGCTACAACCGCGACGAATATTCCGAAGGCGGCGATCAGCTGTTGCCCTACAACGTGGCCGTCACCGGATTCGCCACACTGACTACGCCTGCGACGGATGATCGCTACGACACAGCCTACAGCGTTGTCGATGACATGACCTTCGTCAAGGCCAGTCATGTTTTCAAAGGCGGTGTGCGCGTTCGCCGTATCCAGGAGAACAAGAACACTCCTAAGATTCCGGTTATTACTGCAACCTATCTGAATGAGACCAACTTTACGTCGAATGTAATGGACTCATACGCTTACCAGGGGTTCTCGAATATGACCGGCCAGCGCCAGACCGAGTATGGCGCTTACCTTATGGACACTGTGAGGTTGAAACAGAACCTCACTCTCACAGCCGGTCTTCGTTATGACTTCTGGAGCGTCGATCACGATGTCCTGGGCCGCGGCGTTGTCGTGGATCCGTCTACCTGCCCGAATATTCAATGCCCATCGGGTAGTGCATGGTACTTCCCGGACCGGAACAACATTGCTCCACGTCTTTCCTTATCGTGGTCACCTGCGATCTTTCACAACAAGACGGTCATTAGCGGAGGCGGCGGTATCTTCTATGGCCAGGGACAGTTTGGTCACCAGGGATCTGCGGTGGGCAACATTCCGCAACGCTTCACTCTTACACAAGTGAACTCACCTGGTCTGAGGTTCCCCATCGATCCGTTCCTCGGCAGCGCGGCCTTCAGCCTTAGCCCTTCCGCGCAGGACCGCAATCGTAAAGATGCGCAGATCAGCGAATGGACGCTAAGCCTCCAACAGCAGTTGGCGAAGCGGACATCGATGATGGTGTCGTACATTGGCAGCGTAGGCAGCAGCCTGTGGAGCAACACCATTGCCAACGGAATCAATCCTGCGACAGGGAAGCGCCCGTATGCGAGCTACAGCAACTCCACTTTTACATGGAACCGTACACAGGGTGACAGAGCCTACGACGCGCTGGAGGTCGGCCTGCACCGTGACTATCGTACGGGCCTGATGATTGCTGCGAACTATCAACTCTCCCACTCCATCGACACGGGTTCGGTTGGCGGAGCGGAAGCGATTGCTCCTCAGAACCAGAGCTGCATCTCTTGTGAGCGCGCGAACAGCCAGTTCGACATGCGGCACTACTTCTCCGCCAGCACTATTTGGCAGGTTCCGGTGGGCCGAGGACATGCGGTGTTTGGCAACGCTGGGCCTGTGGTCAACACGATTCTGGGTGGCTGGCAGATGGCGGCAGTCGGCAGTGTACGCGGCGGACTGCCTCTCAACGTAACCCTTTCGCGCGCGGCAAGCGTATTGCCCGATCAGATCAACAGCAATCAGCGTCCGAATCTTCTTCCTGGTGCTTCTCTTTATCCGGTCAGTAAGACAACTCGGCAATGGTTGAACGCGGCTGCATTCGCCGTGCCTGCAGATGGAACCTGGGGTAATCTCGGCCGCAATGCGGTCCGTGGACCGGGCCATTGGCAGGCGGATATTGCTCTTCAGAAAACGTTCAAGGTCTGGGAGTCGCTGAGCACATCGTTCCGCGCCGAGGCGTTCAATGTGTTCAATGTAGCGCAGTATGGTTCGCCGATCGTTGCATTGACCTCGACAGGAGCAGGAAGCGCCGCAAAGATCGTTCCTGGAAACTTTGGCTTGATTCAGAGCGCCTTCAGCACGGTCCCTACCGGAAGCGGAACACCACGGCAGTTGGAGCTCAGCCTGCGCATCGATTACTAGCTCTAAGGAGACGCGGCCGCAACATGCGGCCGCGTCCCCTTTTCTCGATTGTTGTCAGGCTCTGTTACGTCGATTTCACGATTCGTTTCAGGGAATATTCAGGTCACCAGGCATACGCTTTCATTCGATGAACTTCAGAATTTTTTTTCGGGCGCTTGTTCTGCTCCTGCTGTCGCCGACCCTTTACGCGCAAGTCACGGTATCAGGGCATATCTCAGATCCAGATGGCGCGAATGTTCCAGAGGTTCAGGTTGCGGTTTTCGCTAATGGTCGGCAGTTGGCGACAACGTCAGACAACAATGGGAGCTTCCAGTTCTTACACGTGGCGCCCGGCAAATACCGGTTGAGAGTGGAAGCAAACCACGGGTTCGAAGCGTACGAGAGAAATATCTCCGTGGGTGCGAACGCGGTCAGTGTTTCCATTCAGCTCAAGGTAAGTTCAGTTGCACAAGAAGTCGTTGTCGCCAGCGAACCGGATGCGGTCTCCTTGGATGACTCGAACAACCGAGACCAGATCAGGGCGGACGCGAGTCTGCTGCAGTCCGTTCCGGTCTTTGACCAGAACTACATCGCGGCACTCAGCCCCTTTCTCGATCAAGCGGGGATTGGCACCGGGGGAGTGACCATTGTTGTTGACGGCGTCGAGCGGAAGGGGCCCGGTGTTTCGGCTTCCGCGATCTCGGAGGTGAAGATCAATCGAGATCCGTACAGCGCAGAGACCAGACAACCGGGCCGCGGACGCATCGACATCATTACCAAACCTGGAACTCCGCGTGTACACGGTAGCTTTAACTTCACTATGCGCGACTCTGTGACGGATGCGAAGAACTACTTTGCTATGACGAAGCCGTTCGAGCAGAAGCGGATCTATGAGGGCTCGATCACCGGTCCTGCGGCGACAGACCACCACACTACGTTCCTCATCTCCGGTACGCGGCAGGAAGATAACCTGCAAGCCATTGTGCATGCCATCACGCTTACCGGTATCAGCAACGCCAACGTTGCAACGCCATTGCACACTACGGAATTTGCAGCACGTATTTCACACGACTTCTCGGCATCAAACCGCGTCTCCTTTCAATACAACGTCAGCGATGTCGTGACCAGGAATCAGGGTGCAGGCGGTCTTGTCCTGGCCGAAGCCGGAACAAACCAGAGAATTCGTGAGGACGATGTGATCTTCACGCAGCGCATCATCGTGACTCCGGATCTTCTAAACCAGATCCAATTGTTCTATGAGCAGGACTATGGGCCCATCCGCAGTACGACCAATGCGCCAAAGATTATTGTCGATGGAAGCTTCACCGGTGGCGGCGCCCAGGCCGACATGCTGCAGAACGAAAACAATCTGAAGATCAATGACACGGTGAGTTGGACTCACAAGCGCCACTACGTCACATTTGGAGTAAATATCCCCAACTTGAGCCGACGCGCATGGGACGACAATTCGAATCGGCGCGGTACGTACAACTTCGCGAGTATCGGCGATTACCAATCAGGAAAGCCGTATTCGTTCACGCAGCAGGCGGGGCCCGGACGCTCAATCTTCTGGATGAACGAATTGGGTGCATTTGTGCAAGACCAGGTTCAGCTGAGAAAGAACCTGCAGTTATCTTTCGGTGTTCGCTACGATTGGCAGACCTACTTCAAGGCGTGGAACGATTTCGGTCCGCGCGGGTCCATTGCGTACCGCTTCAACGACCAGAAGACTGTGTTGCGAGGCGGGGTTGGTGTCTTCTTCGACCGAAGCGGAGCGCCGCCGGAGGCCGATCTCAACCGATACAACGGGCACACGATTCGAGCGGTCACTCTTCTGAATCCCGGCTACCCAAACCCTTATCCTTCAGGTACGGGTATCAACTCCTTTCCAACAAATCTTGTGACATTGGAGCCTGGCGGACGCGTTCCGTACAACATCAACTACAGCCTTACGGCGGAACATGAGTTGGTAAAGGGAATGACCCTTGCGGTTACCTATCGGGGGCTGAGAGGGATATCTCTTCTGCGGTCCAGAAATATCAACGCCCCTTTGCCGCCGGCATACTCAATCGTTCCTGAAGCGAATTTCGGGATTGTGCGTCAGATGGAGTCGCGTGGGAAACAGATTGGAAATACGCTCGACGTCACCATCCAAGGGAAAGCTGGACGTTGGTTTTCGGGGATGACTCAATACTCTTTCAGCCACACGAACAATGACACAGGCGGTGTGACCTGGTTTCCGGCGAATCAGTATTCGCTCGTTGGGGAGTATGGCCATTCCGATCTTGACCAGCGGCATCGCTTCAACATGCTCGGAGCCTTCAATGAGGATCATTGGCTCAACCTGGGCGTTGCGGTGAAGCTGTATTCGGGCCTGCCTTACACGCAGACGGCCGGGTTCGATCGCTACAACACTGGCCTCCTCAATGCTCGGCCCGATGGCGTATCGCGAAATACGTTGCAGGGAGGACGGACCGCTGCGCTGGATCTTCATTGGGGGAAGGAAAACGATCTGGGGCTGAAGAACGGAGACGTGAAGGCAAAGCTTGGACTGTCGATCGATGTCTTCAATGTCACCAACACGACGTCCTATACAACATATGTCGGGAATGTCCGGTCTGCTTTCTTTTCGCATCCGACCGCGGCGATGCCTGCCCGCAGAGTTCAATTCGGAGCGCGGTTCTCGTTTTAGGCGGTAGGCTGAGTGTATGAGGATTCTCGTCGTCGAAGATGATCCAAGGATGGGACCGCTTCTGAAGGATGCGCTTGAGAAGAAATCGTATCTCACGGTCCTGGCAACCTCTGGCAGCGATGGGCTGGAGATCGCTTCTGAACATGAGTTCGAACTGATTATCCTGGATATCATGCTGCCTGGTATGAATGGGCTTGAGGTCGCTCGCGGTTTACGAGCCCGCAACATCGGTACTCCGGTCCTGATGTTGACTGCTCGGGATACGATCACCGATGTCGTTGATGGGCTTGATTGTGGTGTTGACGACTACATGACGAAGCCGTTTGCGTTCGAAGAACTCTTTGCACGTCTACGGGCCTTGGCGCGCCGACGGGTCGGCATGCCTTCCATGCACTACCAGATAGAAGACCTGAAGCTCGACCCTGTCACGCACCATGCGAGCCGATCGGGAAGGTCAATACAGCTCACGCGTACTGAATATCTGCTACTTGAGTACATGATGCGCCGTCCTAACTCGGTTCTTCGGCGAGATTCCATCATTAACGCGGTCTGGGGCTATGAGAGGACGGTCGAAAACAACACCCTGGACGCATTTATGAAGCAGCTGCGTTCGAAGATTGACGATGGCTTTGAGATCAAATTGATCCATACGGTACGTGGCTTCGGTTATCGTCTGGCCTCGGAAAAGTTATGAAGTCTTTCTCGATTCGTATCCGTTTGACGATCTGGTACGCCGCAGTGGTGGCAATCACCATTGCATTGCTGAGTTGCGGAATCTACCTGGCGGCCATCTGGGGCGTCCGGCGGGTTGCCGACCAGGAGTTGAATGCCGGCATCAACGGCATTGAAGCCTTTCTACGCCACAAGTTTGACATCAACCAGGTGGACAACCTGGGAGAAGAGCTGCGTGAACACGCTGCGCTTCTTCCACGCAATCGGATGTTTCGGGCTATAGATCAGAATGGCAATCTCATCTATCAGCCAGATCAGATGGCAGTGATCCCGAATGTGCAGCCGTCTGAAGGCACGACAGTACGGAATCTCAAAGTTGGCTCTCGCTCGTACAGAACGATGAGCCGTTACGCATATGCGGGACCATACCCGTTCGTAGTGCAAGTTGCTGTGGACCAGACGGAATACCATGAATTGCTCACTGGTCTCGCCTGGTTGTTCGTATTCATCACACCTCTGGCTGGGCTCTTCGCGGCGGGCACTGGATATTGGATGGGTGGGCGGGCATTACGGCCGATCCAGGAAATTACCCGCGCGACAAATTCGATTGATGCAAACAATCTGGAACGGCGGCTGACGATCACGGGGACTGGAGACGAGTTGGATCGTCTTTCGGAGACGATCAACGGGATGCTGAACCGGATTGCAGGCTCCTACGAGAGGATCAAGCAATTTACTGCAGATGCATCCCACGAGCTGAGAACTCCGACCGCGGTCGTTAAGGCCTCTGCCGAGGTTTTGCTGATGGAGGACAGCCAGCCTGACGCGGCTCGCAGAACGCTGAACCACATCGTTTCGGAAGCGGACTACATGACGCGGGTCATCGAAGATTTATTGACCCTTGCACGGGCATCCGCAAACGATAACCTGCCCCCGAGTGAACTCTTTGAGCTTAGTGAGTCGCTGCGTGCGCTGGAACCGAGGATTCTATCCCTTGCCCGCAGAAAGAATATCCAGATAAAGACAGACTTTGAAAAAGATCTCTTGCTCCTGAAAGGAAACCAGAATGTTGTTGAACGGGTCATGATGATCCTGGTCGACAACGCGGTTCGGTATACACCCACAGGCGGGACAGTTCAAGTTGAGATGTGGAGAAATGGCCTCAGAGGAGGATTCCGTGTCATAGATGACGGCATCGGCATTCCCGCCGAGCTTCAGAGCAAGGTCTTTGAACGGTTTTATCGTGTGGATGTAGTGCGCACACCGGGCGACGGAGGTTCGGGGCTTGGTTTGTCCATCGCAAAGAGTCTGACGGAGGTGTATGGCGGCTCAATCACCCTGGCCAGTGAAGTAGGGAAGGGGACGATCTTCACTGTGGCTTTCCCATGCGCGGAGATTGTGAGTGAGCCTTATCCTCACAATTGAATTGCCAAAGTTTCCGATTGGATTCACTGCTACTCACTGCAGGCAGGCGGGTTCATATAGCAAGATGCGTTCTCGGAAAGGTCGGAGCTGCGTTCCGATGCACAACAGGGGCAGCAAAATGAGCCTCCTCTCCTGATCTAGAACGGTAGAGACCATGACCGAACCAGTAGGGCAACGACTGGCGCCACGATCGGTATCGGAAGCGAGGCGTTGCTGCACTCCAGCCCACCGAATCAGATGCTCGTCGCATTCAATTCCACTGCCATAATAGTGCTATGGCACGGATCGCAATTGTCGGGGTGGGCGCTATCGGAAGTGTTATCGCGGCATTACTACAGTCCACCGAACAACACGAACTTGTACTATGCACGCGACGGCCTCTGCCACGCCTCGATGTTGAGACTCCTGGAAGGAGCATTCACGTCCACTACACAAACATTACCGCGCCGTCACAGGCGCAACCGGTGGATTGGGTCATAGTTGCCACCAAGACGTACGACGCTCCTGGCACCGCGGTGTGGATCGAACATCTCTGCAGACAGGGTGCTCCTGTGGCGGTGATTCAAAATGGGGTGGAGCATCGCGAACGCTTTGCTTCCTATGTGCCAGCGGACCGGATCGTCCCTGTCATTATCGACTGCCCTGCCGAGCGTCGAGCACCTGACAGCGTGCACCAACGCGGGCCAGTCGAACTCTTCATAGAGGCAGACACGCTTGGCCGTTCTTTCGGGATGATATTTGATGGCTCAGGCGCACAGATTACTTTGACCGCTGACTTTCTATCCGCCGCATGGCGAAAACTCTGTATCAACTCCGCTGGTTCGATCTCTGCGCTTCTGGGCAAGCCCGCTGGCGTTTTTCAGGATGAGGCGATCGGTCGAGCAACACTCGATGTAGTGCGTGAATGCGCCGCGGTAGGTCGCGCTGTAGGAGCAATTCTGGATGAGGATCTTCCTCAGAAAGTGCTCGCTCAATACCGCAATTTCCCCGTCGACTCGGTGAACTCGCTTTTGGCCGACCGCCTCGCTGGCCGTCCCATGGAGACGGACGCTCGCATTGGCGCCATCGTTCGCTTTGGACAGCAGCACAGCATTCCGACACCGTGCAATAGTCTGCTGCTTTCTCTTCTTGAAGCTATATAGCCGCAATCGCAACTGAAACTGCAAAGCGGGACAGGTTCTGAGACACACTTTCCAATCAGCTGGTCCGCTTCAGTGCGGTTAGATCAGGCTACTAGACTATAGCGGCGAAGCCGTTGAGCTTCACCGGAAACCGTCAGGGACCTCTGCGCAGATTGCCGTTAGAGTGAGTTCTGTAAACAAAAACGATGCTCTTCCTGGGAGGTCTGCGTCGTGATGTCGAAACTGCACACTATCGCTCTGATTGCCGCAATGGTTTCCATCGTTCGCCCTTGCGTGTTCTGTCTCGCGCCTAGAAAGTCCAAAAGAACCGGTCTCAGGAGCTGACGTGATCGTGCGAGCCGTGGCAGCCGACTACCAAATCCCGCCAGCTAACCCGAACATGTGGACGACAGGCGTTCTTGATTCCGTCGTGTCCTTCAGGGTTGTTGAGGTCGTTCATGGTAGTCCTCTGCGCTCTCTCCTTCTGCGTGGCTACCTTGCTCAACGGGATGATTTCAACGACCACGTCCCTCCGTACACCTGTGTTCGCCCCGGAGGTCGCGGAGGAAGCTGTTTTGCCAATTTCTACAAGGGTGGAGCGGAATATCTCCTGTTCTTGAAAAGGTCAAAGGATTCCTCTGAATTGACAGTGAACCTGGGCTGCTCCCGCCCCTGTGAACGAGCAGCTACACAGCGACCGTGACCCTTGGCTTCTTTGGGTAAGAGACCAGGCAAAGTCAATCCCGCCTTAGAAATTCATTGGGACTGAGAAGTCGGCTTGTCGGAAGGAGTGAGGTCTCCTCCCTGGCTAGCGCCGCGTGACTTCTTTTGTCACCATCTCGGCGGGCCTGTTCCTGCCCGCAACGCCGCCCTGACAATTTGGTGCGCTAACCCGCACGAATAAGGAAACCAGGACCTCGCTAGGGGCGCTGCCCGTGTTTCCGCACATGCCAGGTAGTATCGAATTTTCACTTGACAACTCATGTAGTTGAGCAACCCGGCAAGACGACCAAGAATCTCACGCTCACAGGCCTTTTTGTGTTCTGAACGAGATGGCGGAGCTTTTCCCGCACTGGGGGAACAACTGTGAGTTCTTTTGATACCGATTCGCAATCACCGGAGCTTTCGAAGACCGGCTTCCAACCTGCCTGCTGCCGTGGTAGTCACAAAGCGGAGAATCAAGAGCCCTGGAGGAATCTCCTGCACGATGCCGCGCCCACCGAACATATAGTCCAGCTTTATCAGGATGAGCAGTTTCTTAACCGGGCCGTCTGCCGCTTCGCTGCCGCTGCGCTCGCCCACGGAGAAGGTGTGATCCTGGTCCCCACCGCCGCTCACTGGGAAGCTTTCTATCCGCGTCTCGAAGCGGAGGGCGTGAATATTACGGAAGCGCAGTCGCGGGGTCAGTTGTCTGTGATCGATGCGGACGAACTCCTGCCTCGCTTCATGGGGCAGGAGATGCCAGATGCGCCTGTCTTTCTGGGGCTTGCCGGCGAAGCAGTAGCGCGCGCGAGAGGTGGAAACCGTTATCCGAAGGTGCGCTGGTGGGGCGAGATGGTGAATGTTTTGTGGGAACGCGGCAATGCAACCGCTAGCATGGCTCTTGAGGACCTATTCGACCAATTGGCGCACGAACAGGAAATTGCAATCTTCTGCTCTTTCCTTATGGACAATTTCGATGGGGAGATTCATACCCGTATGCTGCCGAGGCTTGGGCAGAATCATTCGCATCTCATTCCCGTCGAGAATTACAATCGCCTCGAAGGTGCAGTCGCCGATGCACTTCGCGAAATCGTTGGGCCGGTCGAGGCGAGCGTGCTTGAAAAGAAGCTGCTGGAGCATTACACGCCTCCATTCAAGATGCCTGCCTCCCAGGCATTGCTTTTCGCATTGCGCCAACTTCTGCCGCAGGTAGCTGACGCTGTGCTTCAGCGGAGCGGCACGCTATATCGCACCCAGTCAATTTGAAAGCTTTTTTGAGGCGGAACTGAACCATGCTCGACGCGCGTCCCGCTCCAAATTGGCCGGGGATGGAACTCATTAATTGTATCGAGCTTCCCATCCTTATCATTGACCGCGACCTGACTGTGACCAGCTTCAATACGGCGGCGGCACGGTTGTTATCCCTTTCAGATGGCGATCATGGTAAGCGCCTCCATTCCATTCAGAAGCCGGCTGGAACACTACAAATAGAGGAACTCTGCGAACACGTCATCGCCACCGGTTCTTCCCACCGGATGGAGGTTGCCGACGGCAAAGGATCGCGCTTTTCGGTCGATGTCGGCTGTCACAAGGCAGATCAGAACATCAACGGGGCCGTACTCACGTTCACCAACGTCACAGCTTTTCGTGAAAGCATCGAACGGGCAATTGAGGAACGTGAATTCACGAAGGTCGTACTCAATACCATTGGCGACGGTCTGGTGATTGTTGACTCCGATCTGAAGATTCAAGCAGCTAATCAGGCATTCTACTCATTGTTCCAGACCTCGCGTCAAGAATCTCAGGGAACCCACCTTTATCATCTGGGAAGCGGAGACTGGAATATTCCCCGTCTGCAGGCGCTATTAGGCGACAACTCATCCATCGAGGAGAATTCTCGATCACTTGAGTGCGACCTTGAATTTTCAGGAGTGGGTCGGCGAACCTTATCACTTAACGCTCGTCAATTGATGCGGGGAACCCATACTAGCCAGACCACCCTCATCACCATTCAGGACATCACCGAACGCAAACGCGCCATAGAAGCCTTAAGTGAGAGCGAGGAAGAACTGCGCATCCTCCATCGGGTGGGTTCTACTCTGGCTTCTGAGCTTGACCTGAAGAAGCTGGTGCAGGCAATAACCGATGCGGGCCGAGAACTGAGCCAGGCTGAGTTTGGGGCGTTCTTCTACAACGATATCGATCAGGCAGGAGAAAAATATCTCCTTTACACACTGTCCGGTGTCCCTGAGACGGCGTTCAGCCATTTTCCGATGCCGCGCAATACAGCAGTATTTGGACCTACCTTTCGAGGCGAGGGGACAGTGCGTGTGGCCGATATCTTCCGCGATCCTCGCTATGGAAAGAATCCGCCCCATCATGGCATTCCTGCAGGTCATCTGCCGGTACGCAGTTATCTTGCTGTTCCGGTGATTTCGCGTTCAGGGGAAGTTATTGGCGGGCTCTTTTTCGGTCATTCCCAAGTGGGTGTCTTTACTGAACGTGCAGAACGCCTGATAGAGGGTATCGCCAAACAGGCGGCCATCGCCATGGATAATGCCAGCCTGTTTGACGCAATGCGGAATCAGCGAGCTCGCGCGGAAGAAAGTGAGGAGCACCTCCGCCTCGCACAGCAGGTCGGAACCATAGGTACTTTTGAGTGGAACGTTCAAACAAATGTGAACCGGTGGACCCCCACTCTAGAAGCAATCTACGGTCTTCGGCCAGGAGAATTTGAAGGCACGCTGGAGGCCTGGCAGGAGCTCCTGCATCCCGAAGATCGGGATGCAACAATCCGTCAAGTGGAAATTGCAATCCAGATCGATACTCCCGTCCAAGCGGAATTTCGCATCATCTGGCCCGATGGGAGCGTTCACTGGATTCTCGGGAGATGGCAGGCTTTCAGAGATCAAATGGGCCAGCCGGTACGAATGACCGGGGTCAATATCGACATCACCTCTCGTAAAGAGGCGGAACAAGTCCAGAATCGACTCGCGGCCATCGTAGAGTCGTCCGATGATGCCATAGTTGGCAAGGATCTCAGGGGAATTGTGACCACGTGGAATCCGGCCGCCGAAAGAATGTTTGGGTACTCGGCAAAGGAGATGATCGGGCGGTCGATCACGGCCGTCATCCCCCCCGAATTGCACGACGACGAACGGAAGATTCTGGAAACTATCGGGCGCGGAGAACGAATCGAACGCCAAGAGACAGTCCGAGTGACACGGAACGGCGAACGGTTGGATGTGTCGCTGACGATATCTCCGGTTCGGGATGAAGCAGGCCGGGTCATCGGTGCGGCTTCGATTGCGCGGGACATCACTCAGGAAAAAAAGACCGAGCGTGCCCTGCGAATGACCGAACGCCTCGCCTCCGTTGGACGGATGGCAGCGACGGTCGCTCACGAAATCAATAACCCTCTCGAAGCAGTAACGAATCTGGTGTATTTGGCCAAGAGCTCCGCCATTCGCGAAGATGTGCAGAAATACCTCAATTCAATTGATGAAGAACTGGAACGCATCGCCCATCTCACTCGGCAAACTCTTGGCTTCTACCGCGAATCCAAGGCTCCATCTGTTGTAAGAATCGGTCCGATGCTCGATTCGCTGGTCTCATTCTTTGGAGCGCGTGCACGGAAGAGGGGAATTGAAATTCTCTCGGAAATTCGACGAGACCCAGAGATATATGCGGTAGCCGGGGAGATTCGCCAGGTCATCACCAATCTTGTCAGCAACAGCATCGATGCCGTCGGCTCACAGGGTCTCATTCGAATCCGGATCGATGCGACCCGTCTTCATAGCAATGGATCGTCAGCAGTTCGCATTACCGTCGCCGATTCGGGGCCGGGTATCCCTTTCTCTTTACGTTCAAAGCTTTTCGAGCCGTTTTTTACCACCAAGACAGATGTCGGCACCGGTCTAGGACTTTGGGTTTGCACCAATATCGTGAACAGACACCACGGGTCGATTCGAGTGAAAAGTAATACAACCCCCGGAAAGAGTTGGACCGTGTTTTGTGTTGTCCTCCCATCCGGGCTGGAATCGGCAAACACCCCGCTCAAGCCGTAAATGTGAACAACGGCTTGATATCGGCAGCTTGTGAGAGACCGTAGACTCATCGCATCCTGCCCACTACGGATTCAGCTGCTACAGTCCAACTATCTACGACACGCAAGAGGACTTCCGAATGTCAAAGGCACTAAAGATTTTGATTACAGGCGCGGCACGCGGCATAGGAATGGAAACGGCGCAGGTGCTTGCCAAACGAGGGCATTCAGTCGTCGCCACCGACATCTCCGCGTTGAGTGGATTGGAAGGCATCCAGGCACATGTGCTCGATGTCACCAGCGATGACTCCGTGGCGCGGTGCCTTAAAAAGATTGGTCCGCTCGATGCAATCGTCAACAACGCAGGGATATTTGGCGGAGGGCCGGTGGAAGGCTATCCACTGGATCGTTTCCGACAGATGTTCGAGACAAACACGCTCGGCGCGTTGCGCATCATCCAGGCGGTCTTGCCCGCCTGGCGAAAGCGGGGTTCCGGCGTCATCGTGAATGTGTCGAGTGTGAACGGCCGAGTCTCCTCGCCGCTCGGAGCAGCCTACAGCGCCTCCAAGTTCGCGCTCGAAGCCATGACCGAATCACTGCACTTGGAAGTCCGTCACTTTGGAATACGCAGCGTGTTAATCGAGCCTGGAAACATCGCTACTGGCATAAAACCGATCGAGCCTCATAAGGGACCAGCCGACTACGCCGGACTTTGGGAGCAGTGGGCCGGAGCCCACACCAAGATGACGGGCCCATCTGGTTCAACCGGACCTGAAGTGGTCGCATTGGCCATCGCCAGTGCAATCGAAGATCCCGCAACACCCCTCCGTGTCCCGGTCGGCCAAGACGCTGAGATGATTGTGGGCTTGCGAAGAAACCTCGACGATCAGGCATTCGAGGATGCAATGAGAAAGGCCGTTGGGCTTACCTGGTGATTGGATGGCTGCCAAGCCGCGCTCCATCAGGGTTGCTGGCTGGTTGCGCTCTTCGCAATCCTTGTGCTTCATCGGCATCGGGCTTCACGGCCACATCCGACATCATAACCTAGCGCCAAGGCGATCAAGTGCGCCTATCGCGATCGCTCTCATTCCATCCTGCCCACTACGGATTCGGCTGTTACAGTCCACTAGGGGGAGTGTACCTGGACATGCGTTACGTTGTGGACCTCAGACATCCGTTACAAGCCCCTTGCGGTGGCGATGATTCGGGTTTCAGGGGGGACAAGAAGATATCTCTAATCGTCGAGGCCGTGGGAATGTGGGAATCCCGCAGGGATTTCCAAGGAGCGTGGGAAGGGTGGAAAGCCGGCTTCATGGCTTTCATGCTTTCCATACTCTGTCATTTCCATGGCCTGTTTTTCGTGCGGCGAGTGCTGGATAAAGCCAGGATGCCGCCATGCTGTTACGGACAAAACATTGGCCAGACGCTCATCCCTGCCCAGCACACGTCGATGAGCGCATTGGCGATAATGCGCTCATCGAGAATCGCGGAGATGTGATTGCCCGTACGCCGCCTCTATGGATCTGGCCATTCCAAACCATCCGCCACATTCTTTCTCAATGAACTGTGCTCTGCGCCGCCTTGTCAGCGACGTTAGCGTAAGCCAAAATTGACAAATAGGAGCGGACTCGTCGTTACCGAAGGAGCCAAACACGTTCAGTAGCGGGACAACGGCCTTTCAGACCTCCCTCCACCCTCTGATTCTCCAAAAGCTCTATTGCAAAGGTCGCTTGATACAACCGCTTTACTTCGTCTTCAGGTACGGAGAAAGGTGGCCCCTCAGCGCAAGCTTGGTTGTACTCATAGCAGATCAGAAGTTGCCGCCGCGCTCGCGTTAGGCTTGTCAAATGGCTCGCATATTCGTCGCGTAGACCTGCCGGCAGGGCGACTAAAGCTGCCCGATCGTACACGGCATCGACGGGGCCGAGAAGGTCCGGAGTGAGATCGAAGATGCTGCCTTGGAAGAGCACGAATCCAACCTCCCTCGCAACGTTGCAGGGAACCACACGTGGACACTGTAGGCTGTTCGCCTAGCTCCTGAAAGAACTGATTGACTGCGAGGTTGCTCAGTTCGGCTCCGGTAACGCGATAGCCTTGCTGAGCTAGCCAATTCAGATCCCTGCTCTTGCCGCAGAGAGGCACGAAAATGTGGGCCTCCCTCCGTAGTCCCAGAGCACGGAAGTTCCGGACCAGCAATGGATGTGCCTCAGCATTGTGAAACGCGATCTTATTGCTAGCCCACTTGTCTTGCCAAAACTGTTGATCCATCTGCCCGCCGTACCTCGCTCGTTACCATTCTCTCTTATCGAGTACAAAGTCAGGCATCTGTCCTCATAAACGCGTATGGCGGAAGTAATTGCCCCAGAAATCACCTTCCACAGGCCGACTTTCGGTGCCGATCCCTTCAACGAGTGCATTGGCTGTGGCGCTCGAAAGTAGTAGGGACGCACTTAAGCGAACACGTTTCTGCAAGAGTCATTTTTATGCGAACATGGGCAGCAACTTCTATGTTGTAGGGACGGTGTATGCAGACCTTGCTTCATGATGTCCGGTACGCAACGCGCCAATTTTTTCGAAATCCAGGGCTTACCCTGACGGCGGTGGTCTCGCTGGCTGTAGGTATTGGGGCAACCACGGCGGTTTTTAGCGTCATTTATGCCGCGCTCGTAAATCCGTATCCATATCCTGCGGCGGCCGCATCGTTCGGCTGACTGTAAACAGCAAATAAGATCAGGCGATTGGATCAATCTGAATGGTCAACAGGTTGAGCAGTTGCAGCAGCTGCGGAGCGTAGAGGGCGTGCTCGCGATGGACTATGATCCCATGACCCTTACCGGACACGATCTACCCGAGAACGTTAACGCAATCAGCCTGATCGCGAACGGGTTTAATGAACTGGGTGTGCCTCCTGTCCTGGGACGGGGACTATTACCCTCGGACGCTCCTGATGGTCAAGAGCCGCAGCCTGTAGTTGTGCTTTCGTACAAGTTTTGGCAGAAGCACTTTTGGGGGATCGAGCAGTATTGGGGCAGACATTGCAGTTGGATCGGAAGAACTACGTGATCGTTGGTATAGCCGCGCCACGCTTCACTTGGTATAGCGCCGATGTCTTTCTCCCTCTCAAGCTGATTCAGACCCAGAGTTCCCGGTACATGATCGACATTCTTCTGAAGCGAGGCGTGACCCACAACGCCGCAAACGCTGATTTGCAGCCTTTACTGGAGCGGCTCGCTCAAAGCAGTCCAAAACAGTTCCCCGAACACTTCAAGGTACAGGTGGAAGGACTGAACGACTGGGTCGTCAAGAGTATTAGCGGAACTTTGTATCTGTTATTTGGCGCTGTGGGGCTGCTCCTGGCAATCGGGTGCAGCAATGTTTCTATTCTGCTGCTGGCCCGTGGCACGGCACGACAGCATGAACTCGCTGTGCGAGCAGCGATTGGGGCAAGCCGACGGCGCATAGTACGACAGTTGCTCACTGAATCACTGCTGCTGTCCACAATCGGGGCCGCGCTGGGCGTGGCTCTGACTTATGGCATTCTCGCGGTCCTACAAGTGGTGCTGCCGAAGTATGCCTTCGCGCCCGAGGTACTAATACACGTTAATTTCCCAGTACTAATGTTCAGCATCGGCGTCGCGCTGGGCACAGGGATTCTTTTCGGCATGTGGCCTGCGCTGCAGCTCTCGCGTCCGCAGTTGAGCCGTGTGGCATTGTCGGGAACTCGACGTGTAGCCGGAAGCGTGCATGGGCGCAGAACGCATGACGCACTGATCGCCGGACAGATTGCGCTCACCCTTCTACTACTTGTTGGAGCGGGTTCTGCAATGAAGGGCTTTGCGCGGTTGATGCATGCACCTCTGGGCTACGACCCGCACAATATCATGTCGGTGGGGATTCCACTCCATAAGAATTCGTTTACCACATGGGCTGCTCGTGCGGCCTACTTTGAACAGTTGCGTTCGAAGATCGCGGAAACTCCTGGGGTAACGATGACCGCGATCTCAAGCAATGCAACTCCGCCACGCAACGGATGGAACCTGCGATTTGAAATTGGGCAAGCCTGCGACAGACCAGGAGCTGGGTTCTCTCAATCTTGTCAATTCAGGTTACTTCCCGACGCTTCGCATTCCGTTATTGCAAGGACGGCTATGGAACGAAACGGAGAACCGGAACGGCGCCCACGTAGCGTTGATCAACCAGACGCTGGCGCGATCTTACTTTCCGAACGGCGACGCCGTCGGACACTCGTTGAAGCTGCTGGGCATCGAAAGCCGGCCGCCGGAGGTCTTGTCCGTGCCAGGTATTGCGGATGCATGGCTGTTGATCGTGGGAGTTGTCGGAGATGCACGCAACGATGGATTGAAAAATCCAGTCAAACCAGGGATTTTTATTCCCTACACGCTAAGCATGAGCGAGGGGACCCAAGTCCTTGCGAGGTCGGACGTGCCTCCTTTGACACTCATGCATGCCCTGGCGACTCAGGTGAATGCGGTGAATCCAGAACAGCAGATTTACAACAATGTTGAGGATTTGGAGACTTGGATCAGCAACGAGCCAAAGTGGCAACAAGATCATCTGGTGTCGTGGATATTTGGATTGTTCGCCGCACTAGGCATGATCCTGGCTGCTGTGGGTCTTTATAGCGTCGTTTCCTATACCGTAGCTCAGCGTACAAATGAGTTTGGGATTCGACTGGCGCTGGGGGCTGGGCGCGGTCATGTTTTACGGATTGTCTTCGCGTCCACATTCTTGAGTGTGGGCAGCGGTGTCCTATGTGGTTTGGCGCTCACGGTGGTTTTGAGCAAATTCGTTGCACAGTGGAGTGACGGCAATGCCCAAGACCCCTTCGTTCTTCTGGGCGGCGTCCTGGTGCTGGGCGTGGTTGCGGGAATCGCCTGCGCAGTTCCTGCGCGGGAAGCTTCTCGCGTTGATCCAATAACAGCACTGCGTTGTGATTAGGGATCGAACTGCCATTCGGCGACAAGGGATTGTGGCGTATCTCTCGGGGAAGAAAACTTCGATCGGCCATTCAGCAGCATCTTGACCACGATGCTCACTTGTTGACTCCGGCGAGGCACCGATCGAGCCCCTCTCGATGAGTGCTTCGGCGATAAATCGCTCGTGAGGTTGAGCGGACCTTCCATGAGAAGGCCCGGCGGTGTCAAGTTCAAGTTGAGAAGCCGGGAACTTTTTGATGTCGGCTTCGTAACACAGGGCATGCGATTCCGTTTCCTTCTTGCCATGATGACCGCCTCCATTTGCATTGCGGCACCGTGCCAGCAGCCACCGAAGCAGGCTCCTTTTCCCCTTCAGATGGAAACGCGCATTCCATTCGCTCCAACTGCATTTCCGAGTGAAGGTCGTATCCATCTTTTCTACGAGTTACACCTCACTAACTTCATGCCTTCTGCTGCGGCCCTAGACCGCATAGAGGTGATCAACCCTGACGCACCGACCCAACCAATCGCGGTCTTTGATGGTGAGAATCTTCAGTCCATGACTGCGCTTCTGACTTCTGGAAAGCCGACGGTGCCAGTTCAAATCCCAGGCGGTCAGACTGTCATAGTGTTTATGTCGGTCGAATTTGACGGAACTGCACAAATACCCCCACGACTCGCTCATCGTGTCGTGGCTTCCGGATTAGTAGCAGAAGGCGCTATTGTTGAAACACATCACACGCCGTTACAAGTACTAGGTCCACCTGTAGAAGGGCCGGACTGGATTGCTGATGACGCTCCAGATAATAGTCCCGACAATCACCATCGTCGTGGGGTACACGTCCTTAATGGTCAGCCGGCCATCGATGAACGCTACGCGATCGACTGGCAACAAATGCAAAATGGGGTTACCTTGTCCGGAGATCCGACGAAAAGAGACTCCTATTTCTCTTATGGGAAGCCTGCGCTCGCGGTTGCGAATGCCCGTGTCATCGCTGTCAGAGATGGTCTACCGGAGAACGTTCCTGGGCACGGAAATGCATTCCACCCAGCTATACCAATCACACTCGATACTGTCCCAGGCAACTTCATTACCTTGGATCTCGGTCATGGACAATACGCCTATTATCTCCACCTCCAACCAGGGAGCATCCGGGTAAAGATTGGGGAGCATGTCCGTCGTGGACAAGTCCTCGCGCGTATTGGTGGCTCTGGAGATGCCCGCGAGCCTCATTTGCACTTCGAGGTCACAACATCCCCCAAACCGCTCATCGGTGAGGGTATTCCGTATGTCATTGACCACTACACCCTCATGCCCACAAAGGGTAGTTCAAGTGCGCAGCAACGAACACACGAGCTACCACTGAACAAGAGTGTTGTTTCTTTTCAAGAGGTCTCTCACGACTGACGATTGCGGGCCGCTGAAAGACGGTCCGCAAACGATACAGATTTGCTTAAGCCTTCCCCCCTCGTCTCCCGAGTCTCTGTCGCCACCCTTCTGTTGAGAACAGGGCAAATCACCCATCGAGCCCAGCTTCGGTGAGTTACTTGGCGACTATGCTCTTCGACATTCATCGGCACGCAAACTTCCGAATTGCCGACGACCGGCCTGGCATGCGATCCAGCCATGACTGACCGCTCTCGTCTCCACGAACTTGTTGATAGCTTGCCGGAAACAACGCTCGCCGTCGATGACCTAGCTCCTGATTGCAGCAAGAACGCGGTAGACTTCTATCGGAAGTTTCGTCGATCAACTCGCAGCGATGGATGGTGCTCGTGAAAGGTCCCTCTCTTGCATGGGTGTTTCTGCCGGTCGCTTGGTTACCCGCAACGACATTTGGACACTCCTCGGTGACGATTCTGCAAATGAAAGACGCGTCGCAAGCGGCTCAGATTACGAAGTTTTTCATCGCACAACCGACATCCGGTTCTGGATACGAGACCGGCCCGTTGCACATCATCTACAGTGACGGAACGGAATCTGTCCAAACCCTTCCACCATTGAAGGCCAGCACCGATAAGGAAATTGTCTTCAACGTGGTCGGGTTTTCTGGAGTTGAGTTAGCGCAAGATCGCCAAACGCTCGGTTGGACGATTAATGTCGAGAACTGTTGTACGTCCTATTCGATCCCCTTGAGTGTTGTCGTCTTTCAGCACAAGCAGGTGCTCCATACCTTCCGTCAGGGCCAGATGGTGTGGGGTTGGATGTTTCTCGAAGGTGGCAAGCAGGTGGCGGTCGTCTACGGACCGACGCACGGTCCCGAGGTTGGAGACTACCGCCTTTATGATGTGAAAACGGGCAAGCTTTTGTCAGAAGTCTCGGGCGATGCGGATACGCAGTCCCTGAGAACTGATGCGCCGGAGTGGGCGAAGCGATTACAAGCTCGCATCACTCATGGAAGGGCTTCTGGGCGTACTTGATCTGCTCCGAGCACCTTACACGGACCTCAAAATAGAGCGGATTCACGACTACGGACTGTTCCACGTCAGCCTTCACGCAAAGGGTACCGTCTTGGTTGCAGGTGGGTTCGGGTTTGGCCCGCTCTGAATCTGCGGACGAACCAAGGGGTCTCGAAACAGACAAAACAGCAAGGAAACGATCGATCTTGATAGCTGCTTCAGAACGGCCTCTCCTCATCGCTGAGGAGTATAGTTTGGTAGCCGGCAGTGGCGTATTACCGGCAATACGGAGCTTTCGTGGAACCGGGTCGAAATGTCCGTGCGGAAAATGGGTCCCAGGCTTGGGTGGGACGCCCGTCTCCTACTTATGGATTCGGCTGACGCGGGTTTCCTCGTTGTGCTTTCGCGCTGCCATTGCCTTTTGACTCCATTGAGCTGCCAGTGTGAGGTCTTCGCTTCGCTTTGTGTCGTCGCCGCATGACAGATCCGCGTGGTGGCGATAGGCGAGATTCAGATACCGCATGGCATTGTCGTAGTCGGGATTCAGCTCGATGGTGCGGGTGAGGTGATCGATACCGTCCCGAATGAGAGCTGAATTCTGACTGCTAAGGTCGAGCAGGCAGAGGTGGGAATCTCCTGTTTGGCGACGAGGTCGAGAATAGTAGTTGCTTCTCGCCAACCCGCCCTGGATTCGAAGTTTAAGAAGAATATTTTGACAGCTTGTAGGCTACATCTTCGAAGATGTCGTTCCATTTCTTGGTGATCGCCCCATCGGGCTTCAAGCGGCTGATTCCAGTTTCCGACCACAGTTCCTCGATTGCTGGCGAATAGAGCGTTAGCTCAAAGAGAGTCATGTTTTTCTGGCTCCGCGCGGGAATGACTCGCTCATATTCTTCCTGCAACTCTTTCTTTAGAGACGTCGCGAGTTCCCGCAGCTCGGCCTCGTGTTGCGGAGAACTCGACCATGTGTCGAGGAGGCAGAACGCGTAGGCCATTGCGGTTGAAAACCGAAAGTTGGGCGAGTGCATGCTGTCGAGTCATCACCTGGTCCGCTTCAGTGCAGTTGAATTAGGCCTACTTGGCGATATCCGCGAACCCGGTGAGCTTCACAGGGGAACTGTCAGGGAACTCAGCAACAAGCGTGAGCGTGCCCCCCATTGCCTCGACGTAGCGCTTCAATGTCGAGAGATGAATGTCGGCACGGCTCTCGGACCTCGAGATTTGCTCCTGTTTCCCGCCACGCCGAACTGGCCGTCATCTGGGACGCTGAACTGCCGTTCGTGCCGCAGTGGGTTCAGCGCGGGTCCATTTGAGGGGCCAATAAGAGTCCAATAAGGATTGCGCAGGGTTCTAAGTTATTGATTCTTATTGTTAAGTGTTTTCTCTAAGTTGTTGAAAATACGTGTGGCAGGGAACTCCGAAGGTCGCAGGTTGGACTCCTGCCCGGGTCACCATTTATCTCAACAACTTAGCTCTCCGCCACCTCCGATTTGGGTCCATCTGCGGGGCCAGTAAGGTCCAACAAGCAAGCAGTGTTGCAATGCATCTCCCCCCTTGAAACTGATTATCGTTGACGCCCTGCAATTGGGCGGCAATGGAGCCGTCACCATGAACATCAGCTCCAGCACGATTTACCACGTTAGCGAGATCGCACTGGTGCAATAGAGCTCGTTGATACAAGAACACCCTCTGGTGTTCTTCTTGGATCCCCGGCACCTCGCAACTCGAGCAAGCTCCGGCGGACTGTTTCCCCCGATCGGGATTCAGACCCGACTTCGCGCGAGAACACTCCTAAAGACGGATTGATTCGTTAGTTTTCACTATGCCCGCCCTGGTGTATCGCCCGGATCCATTCCGAAACATAACTGTATACAGCCATAAACACTTTGGCCCTGGACAGCGCAAAAATCCTGGATCGGCAATTGCTACACACGCGTTTAGGAAAGGACGGTTAACTAATGAGACCGACACATTACCTAAAGAAGTCTTTGAAGACGGGAGACGTGAAGCGTATCCCGTTCGCTGCCGATGATTTTCAAGAAATGGGTGTCCCAGCGTCTTTAATGGCGGGTATGCCAGAGCTGGAGGCGTTCCAGCTTGTTAACAAGCGCAACACGAATCAGCGTCAACAGCGCTTCGTCTACATATTGGAGCCAGCATAGATGAGTGACTTGAAAAGAGGGCTGCCAAGAAAGCCCTCATTGAGGCTGAGGCTTCCCGGTTCGAAGCAAAGGATCATCTGCAGGAACTGACCGCGAATTTGGAACGGAAACTTAATCCGATTCGTCGTCTCCCTCATGGATGAGCAGATTGCATCCCAGGCAAGCCTTATGCCTTTGTTTTACGTGGCTGTTAGTGTTGCGGTCTCAGTTATATGTGACCGCTTCTCTACTAACTTTCACCTGCGGCTATTTGCGAGCTTCTTACCGGTATAGAGTGGCTTCAGTCTCTGCCGCTTTGCCGCTCGGAGAATCTTCGGCATATCTGGCTTAACTTTCTTCTCCCAATCCGAATTCGTGCCAAACTGCGAGCGGATATGAGCGCCTATTCGGAGGCAAAACGGACAAATTTCAATCACTTCGCTTTCTGCCACTTCCGATCAGGGTCTATCTGCGGGGACAATAAGGGCCAATAAGGAAACTGCGTCGCGATACTCTGCTGCGCGCCGGCATTCTCTCGGACGTTCCCGATTGTGCGTGGCCAAACTTATCGTCGGTGAATCCGATCAGATCGCGCCGCAACCCAGGAACTTTGTGAATCCCTCGACCGACTGGTCTACTCTACTGAGTTGTCAGGCAAATTGCCTACGGCTTCGGGAGGTATCAACTATGTCGCCTACTGGCTACAAAAAACGGCGCTCATTGATGGCGCTTCCGAAGAGCTTTGCACAGGCTTCCGGTCGTTGCGCAGCAATGGATGAGGGCTGCCATACGCGGCGCGCTCACCAGTAGAAATCAATTCGAAGGAGAAACCCATGTCCTCCATCCATCTGCATCTGACAACTACTCTCACTCCCGAGCAATACATCGCCGGGCTCGTCGACTTCGGGCCCGGCCGCTCGAAGATCTTTGGCAACAGCGCCGACGAATATCTCACCGTACATCACGTCAGCCGTTCACACGCCGATGTGACCGAAGGCTCGGATGGCGTGTGGGAACGTCTGCAGTACGACTGGTCTGACCCCAATCATGTCGTCCTGACCACTACTGACTCCAACGTGTGGGGCGGCGCTTCCGGCCATGACTACACCTTCACGCGCCACGCGGATGGTGCAACCGATATTGACCTGGTGGTGGTACGTGAGGGCAAGAACTTTAAGGGGTACTTGCTAGGCTTTGTGCTCAGGACCATTGGCAAAGGAGTCTTGGAGAAGGCCTTTGTGAATAGCGTCAAAGCCATCGAAGCTAGGAACGGACAGGCAATCACGGCCTGAGGTACTCTCATGGGCAGTCGGGCGAAGAGTTGCCAACGTAAGCACGCCTCACGCTTACAGAACTTGTGTGTTGGCGGTAGTTAACACCGCACAGGAGAAATCACCATGCATCCACTACGAAAGCTTCGGGAATCCGGTAACCCTACAGCCGCTCAAGTGAGCAAGCTGCTTGCCGAAAACATCGTATTTAACAGCCCGATCCTGGTACGGCCGATCAAGGGGCGCGAAACTATCGCGGCTATTTTCGCTCAGTCGAGCTCTACACGTGGTTCCGGTACCTATACAGCGGAGTTCAAGCTCGA
Source organism: Terriglobus albidus (assembly GCF_025685425.1). GTDB lineage: Bacteria > Acidobacteriota > Terriglobia > Terriglobales > Acidobacteriaceae > Terriglobus > Terriglobus albidus. Next base: position 139,352 of record NZ_JAGTAS010000055.1, on the reverse strand, counting down.
TGAGCGCACTACCTTCTTGCGCTGGGTTGGAACCATGGATGGTCACAAGTTCGAGAGCTTGGAGGTCATCGTGGATAATGAGCAGGGGTTGATTGTGGAGCGAACCATTGCCCTCCGGCCCTATCCGGCTCTGAAACTGTTCCGCGATGCCATGTACGCGTCGCTCAAGGATAAGCTTCCGGCTGATGTTTGGGACTATCCAAGCACCTAGTCGATCACGACGGAGGTGTTTCAAGATCAGCCAGCGCCGCGGCCACGCATGACCTGCACGAGTCCTGGGCGGAGAAACCTGCCCCAACTGGTATGGTTAGATGTTGATTACGTTTACTTCTTTCGTTTGTATGGTTTTATTTGTTTTTCTAACTGTTTCTTGTTATTAATGGTCATCCTCAAAGGGGAGTCATGATGACTCGTCGAAGCTTTCTGCAGAACGCCGCACTCACCATCATGTCCTCTTCTCTACCCGCGCAGTCTAAGAGCCGGTTGCCGATCCGCATGGCGGTGGAATACAGCATGCTACCCGAGAATCTCTCGATCGCGCAGCGCTTCCAACTTGCCAAAGACTGTGGATATGAGCAGATTGAGTGCCCTACCGAAACGGATCAGGCAACTGCAGAGGCGATGAAGAGTGCTTCCGAAAAGTCTGGGTTGCCCATTCATTCCGTCATGAATATGGATCACTGGAAGTATCCGTTCACCTCCTCTGATCCCGCTGTGGTGGAGAAAAGCCTGGAGGGCGCGCGCACTTCGATTCGAAACGCGCATCTTTGGGGCGCCTCGACGGTACTGCTGGTGCCGGGTGTGGTGAATGCCCAAACGTCCTACAAGGATGCATACGTGCGATCGCAGGCAGCCGTTCGTAAGCTGATTCCACTCGCCGAGGAGTTGAACGTAACGCTCGCGCTTGAAGAGGTTTGGAATAAATTCCTGCTGAGTCCGTTGGAGTTTGCGCACTACATTGATGAGTACAACTCACAGCATGTGCGGGCCTACTTTGATGTAGGCAATGTTGTGCTCTATGGCTATCCCCAGGATTGGATTCGCACTCTGGGCAAGCGTATCGTCAAGTTGCACATCAAGGACTTCTCGTTCCATCGCGGTCAGGGAAGCGGAGATTCGGTAGCCCGCTGGGTGTCTCCCGGGGACGGGGATATCGACTGGATCGCCGTCTATACAGCACTGCAGGAGATCGGCTATCAGGGAACGGCAACGCTCGAGCTTAATCCCGGTGATGCGGATTATCTGAAGGAGATGCGGCGCCGCTTTGCTCTGATCCTGTCAGGCGAGATGCATCCTAAGGCGTAGTTCCCAGAGCTTGAGCCGCACAGTTTCACTGCGCACCTTCCGGCCATGCGCCAAGAGATGTTCATCACACCTATGATTCACGTTATGCGATTGTCTCGTCTTTGCTTTCTGCTGACGACCACCCTGGCGCCCCTCGCTGCGATTGGGCAAGCACAAAGCTCGCAGCTACCGGAAGGTGTGCACCGCGACACTGTCCAGCGCGTCTGCTCGAGCTGTCACTCTGTGCAGATGTTCGCCGCGCGCAGGATGAGTCGAGAGCAGTGGGGAACTACCGTTTCGAGCATGATCGCCCGCGGAGCAAAGATCAACGATGACGAGTTCGACCAGATCGTCGGCTATCTGGCAACGACTTTTCCTCTCAACGGTGAGGCCGCTCCGGGCACGGCTACAACGAAGCAAGCCAAGGTTCCGCGCAAGCCCAGCCTGATCGACCAGGCCGGCTCCGACGACAAGCAGGTCGTCGATGAGGATGCCGCCGCTCGCGGCAAGACGGTCTACATCGCGCAATGTATTACCTGCCATGGAACACGAGCGCGCGGCGGCAGCCGCGGCGCTGATCTGGTGCGATCGGTGGTGGTTTTGCATGATCGGTATGGCAGCACCATCGGACCGTATCTCGCTCAGGGACATCCCAAATCCAAGCCGGCGGAGCTGACCCAGGAACAAGTGAAGGATCTGTCTCACTTTCTACATCAGCAGATCGGCGACACACTGCGTACAGGACCTTATAACAACCCGCTGAATATCCTGGTGGGTGATGCCGAAGCGGGCAAAGTTTACTTTGAAAAGACTGGCGGCTGTATAAAATGCCATTCGGTCACGGGCGATCTTGCTCATATCGCCGGTAAGTATGCTCCCCCTGCTCTTCAGCAGAAGGTTGTGTTTCCGCAAAACCGGGCGATCACCAGACAGGGCACGGCTTCGCGTCAACTCCGCACCACCATCACCGTTACGACACCTTCCGGTGCAACTGTGACCGGCGAACCGTTGAATCTCGATGACTTCAATGTGTCTCTTCGAGACGCGGACGGACACTATTTCAGTTTTACCCGCAGTCCTCAGCTCAAGGTAGAGAAGCACAATCCGTATGCGGGTCACGACGCCCTACTTGACACATATACCGACAAGGACATTCACGACGTCGTGTCATACCTGGAGACTCTGCAATGAAGCTTTTTGCAACGTTCTTCCTTGCCCTGCTAACCTTTGCTTCCGCGCGCGGTGCCAGCGCCGAACAGCAGGCAGGCGGCGGCCTTGATCCGGCGGTATTACTCAACCCAACGCCGGACACCTGGCCGACTTACAACGGAGATTACTCCGGCCGGCGCTTCAGCACGTTGGCTCAGATCAACGATAAGAATGTTAAATCGCTCAGTCTCGCTTGGCTTTACCAGTTACCCAATCTGGGCGATGGAATGGTCCGGCGGCTCGCTGGAACGCCGGTTGTTGTGAACGGTGTCATGTATATCACTGTGCCTGACCATGTATGGGCCATTGATGCGCGGACAAGCAAGCCATTGTGGCATTACGCCTGGACTTCCAAGGGGGGCATTCACCTGGGAAACCGCGGCGTTGGTGTCTGGGGTGATTCCCTGTATTTCGAAACGCCGGACTGCAACCTGGTCGCTCTGAATCTGACTGATGGCGCAAAGCGTTGGAGTCAGTCCATCTGCGATCTGGATCAGATGTATTACGCATCGATGGCGCCGTTGGTAGTGAAGAATCATGTGATCACCGGCGTCAGCGGTGATGATCTTGACCGTCCCGGGTTTCTCGAAGCCCACGATCCGGAGACCGGCGCGCTGCAGTGGCGCTGGTCGGTTGTACCCAAGCCTGGCGAGCCGGGGTCTGAAACCTGGCCAAATGCCGATGCGATGGCACACGGCGGCGGCATGACGTGGATCTCACCAACTTACGATCCGGAATTAAACCTGCTGTACATCGGCACTGGGAATCCGCAGCCGGTGATTGCCGGCAGTGGACGCAAGGGCGCCAATCTTTATACAGAATCCATCGTTGCTCTTCATGCAGACACCGGAAAGATGGCCTGGTATTTCCAGCCATCACCGCACGACACCCACGACTGGGACGCAATCCAAACCCCGGTCCTGTTCGATGGCGAGATAGAAGGCAAGCCGCACAAACTGCTGGCACAGGCGAGCCGCAATGGCTGGTTCTTTGTCCTGGATCGCGAGACGGGGAAAAACTACGTCAGCTCGGAGTTCGTGAAGACAAACTGGACCAAGGGGCTGGACGCTAAGGGACAGCCGATACCCAATCCCGCCAAGGAGCCGCAGATCCCGGGTGTGCTGGTCACACCGGATTCCTCGGGCGGCGTGAACTGGGCGCCTTCGACGTTCAGCCCGAAGACGGGATTGTTCTACATCAATGCCACGCATTCGTATTCGATGTTCTACATCTACGACGATAGCCAGAAACCGGAAGGCTGGGGAGGACATGGTATCGGCACATGGTCAGAGGCAATGTTGCAGGCGGTGGACTACCGCACCGGAAAGATCAGATGGAGCCACAAGTGGGAAACATCGGGTGGAGAAAGCGGGCTGCTTAGCACCGCAGGCAATCTTGTCTTTGCCGGAGATCCAAACAACAACCTCGTCGCACTCGATGCGACGACTGGCAGCCCACTCTGGCACGTAAACCTGGGAACAGGCATGTCAAACGGCCCCATCACCTATGAGCTCGACGGCCATCAGTACCTGCTTATCGGCGCCGGGGATAAGCTATTTGCCTTCGTTATGAACTAAGCACGCTAGAACGAGAAGTCAGCCAGCCAATTCGATTTTCTGGGCAGACATTCTCCACTGAGGCCTGTAAGTAAAGTCGGACGACGCACATTCTACCCGCACCGGGTAAATCGAGCAGGAAGGGTTACTTTAGTTTAAAGGTAACTATAGGTAACTAGAAAAGGTTACCAATTTTCTTTCACTGTGTCTTACCTAGCTGGCCTGGTGAATCTTCTCCTCGCGCTCCCGAAGGGATTGTAAGTCAGATAGAAATAAGCCCTCTCTCGTATCGACTTCAACGAGTGATAGGTCAGGTGTTTAGAATTGGTTACACCGCAGCCCGGGAAGAAGAACTGAGTCTCCGCCAGATCTGGCTTAGAGACTGGACGAATCCCGATCCTCTCGATGGGCGCTTCCACGGGTCACTTTCTGGGAAAGCCAGCCCCTGCTGTGAAATGCTTGCGGCGATCCGGTAGCCGTAACGGGGGACCGTTTCAACATATTCTCTCCCGTCGGACATCTTACCCAGCGTAAGTCTAAGAAGATAGACCGTTTGGACAAGGGTATGGTCTTCCACGTCGGAGCCGGGCCATGCTTCGCGCAGCAGGGTTTCTTTTTTTACTGCGTTGCCTTCTCCCTGGAGAAGGACGCGAAGCAGACTGAGTTGCTTCGAGGGCACAGGGACGGTCTGCACTCCCCGGGACAGCGTATCGGGAGACGTCTCGAAAATATAGTCACCGAAAATATAAACACTTCTCACAGGCCTTCTCCGCGGAGGTCGAAGTGATCTTTCAGGTTCCCTTGTAATGCGGGAAAATCATAGCACGTATAAAACCGACGAGGGGCATTTTTATGGTGTTTTCATGAGTATCGATCAATTTGGCGGTAATTCAGGCAACTACTTGTTAGCAATATATAGCAGGCGGGATAAATCCACCCTGAAAGCGTGAGTCTCCACGAAAGCTTAATTCGAGCTTAATTAATTCAAAGAGTACTTGCTTACATCTGAAACGGTTTTCTGTCCTGTCTAAGCCGAGCTTATAACTTCCTGCCAGCGAAAGGAACACTTGGCAGAATTTGGCGCATTCAATTTCAGGTACCGCCATCCGCAAGTAGATCATTCGCCCGTGGAATCGGGAACGGCGAGGACTGGGCATTTCGCGATATGTAGGACCTTACTAAGCGTGCTATGCGGGGAGTGGTCTGCCAGGGCACGATGGCGGCCGGTCCCCGTAACAATAAGGGTCGCATCGCAGTTACTTTCCATGGCCAATATCTCTTCCGCCGGGTCGCCGTATGCGAGCTCCATATGGGGGCTGCACCACAGGTCTGCGGTTTCCGGCAAGAGAAACTCCAGTTGCAGTCTGCTTGCATTCTCGCTTTCTTCGCGGCGCCCGCTTGCTACGGACTCTTTCTTAACCATGGCATGAAATATCGTGAGCATCGACTGGAACTGTTCGGCCAGCGCTGCTGCGTATCTCGCGGCGCGTGTGCCGGTTGTCGTCAGGTCGGTCGCAAAGAGGATTGAGCCAAATAAATTGGATGTTCGCTGACACTTAGGTCCTGTTATGAGCACAGGACAAGAAATATGCCTCATCACACTTTCGGCCACCGATCCGAGTGCGATGCGGGCTATCCCCAATGAGGCATGGGTCCCAAGCACGAGAAGGTCGATCTTTTTCTCTCGGACGGCTTCCAGAAGCACCTCTTCCGCACCACCGAACGCAACGACTTTTTCGATCGACACTGCATTTGTCCGACGTGAGCGAATAACTTTGTTGAGCTCCTCCTTCGCTGACTGGACAAGAGCGTCAACAGCCTCTGGAACAATGCCGGCCGATGCCATGCTGGGCAGCATCAACGAGATGGCATGTGCAATGTAAAGATGCGATCCGAATTGTTCTGCGAATTCGAATGCGACATCGAATGCCCGCTCAGCCGGCTCAGAAAAATCGGTGCCAACGAGGATTCTTTCGAAGGAGATTGGTGAAGCTACCAAATGATTGCCGGATGGTTTTGGAAGCCTTGAAATGTTCATTGGTGGCCCTCCGGAGAACGCGAGGCCACACTATCCCGGCTGAGGGTACCGCAGTGATTGAGGTCACATCAGGAGAGATCGATCAAAGCATTTTCCTGTAGGCGTAGTCCAGAGCATCTGTATCTATAGGCGTTTTTCGCATGAAAACGCCCGCTGTACGACCTTTCCGGGATATCCAGCAACAGGGAAAATGCTCTAGACAAGCTCAAGGCCGAACGAGAGCAAGGGCGCATGGCGTTATCGATTTGCGCCCTCATGTTCGAGGTCAGGCAGCCAGGATGGGTTCTGGTCTTGAGATAGTTGAAACGGTCGATTGCAGGTGTTGCGCATCATCGTGCAAGGCGACATCCGCTTGGGACACTATGCCGATGCAGGAGCCGAGTTCGTCGACGACTGGCACCCGGCGAATACGATGCAGGCGCATTTTTTCTTCGCAGATGTCGAGGGGATCGCTCGCCCGGCAGGTAATAGGGTTCATCGTCATTACATTGAAAACAGGGACAGCGGCGTTCCGTCCCATCGCGACCAGCTTCATAGCGAGATCGCGATCGGTGATAATCCCGATGAGATGCTGGCTGTTTTTGTCACTCACAACCGGAATAGCGCCCACATGATGTCGTCGCATAAGTTCGGCTGCGCGCTGGCACGATTCCGTCGAAACACATGCCACAACGGATTTACTCATTGCATCTTTTACTGTGATGTTCATACCAGATACTCCCTCCCGCATGTCAGGCCTGATGATTCTCCAAAGAACAATCGCGAATCTATGCGATGGCCTGAGGCGCGTCAGGCGGTTTGCTACGGTTCTTCACGTTCCAGCCATGACGATCTTTCCTTCGTGGTATTCATGTTCGTCCCGAGGTGTGCCGCGTGGATGTGATACGGATCACTGTTCCAGACAGGAGTAAGAGATATTGGAGCCACTCAGGGACCGACCGGCAGACTTCCGCCTTCCGCCTTTTGTGAAACGATGCCCATAGAATTTTCATTCAAAAGGGTGACTACTTGCTGATCGGTGGTCTGTCCAAAATCCTCATAGAACTGGCCTACGGCATAAAAGTCAGTAGGTTCACTTACAACAAACAGCTCGTCGACCTCGCGAGAGAGCCATGCACAGGTAGAGCGAGGGGCAACCGGAACCGCAACCACAAGGTGCGCGATATTGATGGAACGGAGCGATCGCACAGCCGCCAGGATGCTAGCCCCCGTCGCGATGCCGTCGTCAACCAGGATGGTGGTCTTTCCCTCCAGCCGGAGAGCTGGTCTTTCGTGCCGATAGAGCCTGGCACGTTCGTCCAACGTAGCCTTGGCCGCACGCGTGATCTCCTCTACTTTCTCGGGAGTGATTCCTGCGCTGCGGATCACGGCATCGTTGAAGTACCACCCCTCACCTTCTGAGACGGCGCCAAATGCATATTCTTCGTGACCTGGGACTCCGAGCTTACGGGCAAGAAAGATGTCGAGAGGGAGATGGAGGGCATGGGCTACGTGAGATGCGACGGGGACGCCCCCACGTGGAATTCCAAGGACAACGGTGTCCGGCCGATTTGTGAACTTTTCGAGAAGCTGTGCCAATCGCATGCCGGCATCGGTACGGTCTTTGAATTTCATTGCCTCTCCTCGCTCAGTTCACTGTGGAGTGTGTGCACTCCTCTTTTGTTTTCTTCTTAGACGAGTGAGCAGCGCGCCGCCTGTTCCGACGATGATGAAAAGAAAGCCAATAACGGTGATCAAAATGGGAACAAGCGTCTGCATTGACGGCTCCCTCCTTCTGCAGGGAGGTTTCCGAACAGAGCATTTTTCCTGTAGGGGTAGCGTAGGGCTTCCGCATCTATGGGCGTTTTCCGTAATGAAAACGCCGCTGTACTCCTCTTTCGGGATACCCAGCAACAGGGAAAATGCTCTAGAGCTACCAATAAGTATCCGCGCTTCAGACACAAAGGAAGGTGATGCCAATCACAACGATTAGTTTTCCCGGGTTTCGGCTCCCGCATCCCTGGTAGGTGTAGAGTAGGGCTTCTGCATCTATGGGCGTTTTCCACAATGAAAACGCCGCTGCACTTCTCTTCCGGGATACCCGGCAATAGGGAAAATGCTCTAAGCAGGTAGAGTGAATGAGAACTCGCGTCCAATGCCCGGATAGCTATTAATGAACAGTTCGCCGCCGTGCATCTTGATCAACTGACGGCAGATTGCTAGATCCAGACCGATACCTTCCTTGGCGCCTCCGGTCCTTATCTCTGCCTGATAAAGCTTTTCGAAGATCTGGTCCAAATCACTGGGCGGATTTCCTGCTCCATTGTTGAGTACAGATATCCGGATCCCTTCTTCCTGCTCGATAGCTCGAATCAATACCGCTCCTCCGTCCGGGGTGAACTTGATGGCATTGATGAGGAGCTTGTGGAGTACCTGGCGTACGTATGTGGGATCCGCGAGGATCCGGAGGTTCGATCTCCATTCCGACTCCAGTGCAACGCCCTTCGCCATGGCCCGACCGCGAACCGAGTCGACAATCTCCCGCAGAAGATGCGTAATATCGATTTCCCGGGTGTGAAGATGGACTGTGCCGGCCTCGATCCTGCTTAAATCGAGAACGTTATTCAGGGTTGTGAGCAGATGTTCCGAATCGTATTGAATGTGCTCGATCATACGTATCTGTGCAGGGGAAAGCGAACCGTGGATTTCCTCCCTGAGAAGGCCGGCAAGGCCGAGAATGGTATGGAGCGGCGCTTTCAGTGTGTGGCTTACGTTTGCTATAAATTCGCTTTTCAAGCGATTAAGACGTTCCGACTCCTGCTGCCGTGCGACTAATTCCTTCAGATAGCTTTCGTGAATACTTCGTAGTTGCTGTTCGGCGCTCCGCCGTTCCGATATATCTCGCATCACGACGATCATAGTTCCATGATCATCTTTGCTGGTATTGAGGGCGATCTCTATGGGAAACTCTGAGCCATCCTTTCTTTGGGCGTTGACCTCAAGGCAGTGTAACGAGCATCGCCTTTTCGACGTCATAAAGACCGAGAGGCCGAGTATCTGTTTGCTGCGGTGTGCGGGAGCGATAAGTTGCTCTATGGGTTGCCCGAGTAGTTCTTCGCGGCGGTACCCAAAGAGTATTTCCGTTGTTCTGTTTGCTGTCACAATATCGCCATCTTGATTGACTTCCAGAACCGCATCGGGAGCACGGTCAACCATCTCTTTGGATATTCCTTCAACATGTGGCCGGGTGAACTGCTCTTCATCCTGTTTACCGCCGGTGATATCGCGGGCGATCTTGGCGACGCCGATCACGGCCCCGTTGCCATCTTCGATTGGGAAAAGATTGAGTGAAATGTGTACGCGTTTGCCATCCTTGTGCTTTCTGGATGTCTCAAGTCCGCGGATTTGTTCGCCTTGCCGTACTGCAGAGAGCAGTTCACGCATTCTCTGTTCTTCTCCCGGCCATGCGAGAGAGAGAACGGAATTTCCGATAGCCTCCTCAGCGGTATAGCCGAACATCTGAGTAGCCGCGCGGTTCCAACTTATGACTGTGCCGTCAAGCGACGCGCCCATAATCGCCGCATCGGAGGATTCGACGATCACTGCGAGCCATTGTTCGGGGAAGCTCCATGGACATCGGAGGGGGAGGTCAGCACTACGCTTCGAATTTTCCATAGACCAGATATGCAGGACGCTGGAACGCAGGTCCCATCTTTTTAGGATCTCCTGTTTATTCCACGGTGACGCTCTTTGCGAGGTTACGAGGCTGATCGACATCACATCCACGCTCTACGGCGATGTAATAGGCGAATAGTTGCAATGGGACAACTTCGAGGATGGGCAGTAAGGCTTCCACGGTCGATGGAATGAAGATTACCTGCTCGACAAGCCGGGAGATCTCTTGATCGTCTTTGCATGCGATGGCAATGACACGCCCATTGCGCGCCGTCACTTCCTGGATATTGCTGAGGGTCTTTTCGTACTTGAGTACACTTACGGGATCATTTGGATCTTTCGTCGCCACACAAACCACTGGCAGGGTTTCATCGATCAGTGCGTTGGGACCATGCTTCATTTCACCGGCCGGATATCCCTCAGCGTGAATGTAGCTGATCTCTTTCAGCTTTAGTGCTCCCTCCAGAGCGATGGGATAGTGAATTCCGCGACCGAGAAAGAGAGAATCCTCTGCACGGTAGAACGCCTTCGCAAGCTGCTCGCAGACGGGCGCAGCTGTGCGCAGAACCGCATCAACCTGGTTGGGGAGATCCCTGAGCGCCGAGAGAAGCCGGTTGCATTCCTCGCTGCTCAGTGTCTTGCGGACCTGCGCAAGGTAAACCGAAAACAAAAACAGAGCTGTTAGTTGTGCCGTAAATGCCTTTGTACTGGCAACACCAATCTCAGGACCTGCGTTGGTGGAGATTGATCCCAGGGCTCTGCGGGGGATGGCGGAGCCGATAACATTGCAGACCGCAAGCGTCGGCATTGTGTTTGCAATCATCTCTGCCTGTGCGGCGAGTGTATCTGCTGTCTCCCCGGATTGGCTGACGAGGATTCCCAGATCAGTCTTTCCTAAGATAGGTGTGCGGTAGCGGAACTCGCTGGCGTAGTCGACCTCAACAGGAAGACGCGCAAGCCGTTCGATCATGAATTTCGCTACCAGGCTCGCATGCCAGCTTGTGCCGCAGGACGCAATGACAACACGTTGTATCTTGAGAAGCTCTTCTTCTGACAGCTTCAGATCAGGCAGGCTGACCCGGCCAGTGGTCGTTGAGAGACGGCCTCTGATCGTGTCACGGACGGCGCGGGGCTGCTCGTAGATCTCCTTGAGCATGAAATGCGGGTAGCCTTCCTTCTCTGCCTGGGCCGCATCCCATGCAACATATTGCGGTGGCCGCGAGAGAGCATTGCCCTCGAAGTCGCTGAACTGTACGCCGGCAGGTGTCAGTACGGCGAGATCACCATCCTGGAGAAAGGCGATATTGCGCGTATGGTGAAGAATGCCTGGGATGTCGGAAGCCAGAAAGTATTCGCCGTTTCCAAAACCGATTACAGCCGGCGGGCCGCTTCGGGCTGCGACCAGTTTTCCTGGATCATGGGCAGACAGTACACCGATAGCAAAGGCGCCTTTCAACTTTCGGACCGCACGCCGAACTGCTTCTTCCAGGGGCAGAGGCGCCGAGGAGCCCGGAACATCGTCTGCGTCGAGGAATTCCTGTTCGATCAGATGCGCGATGATCTCTGTATCGGTCTCCGTGACGAAGACATGCTCCTTCTCCTCCAGATCCCGCTTGAGGGTGAGGTAGTTCTCCACGATTCCGTTGTGGACAACAACGAGGGAGCCGGAGCAGTCGCGGTGAGGATGTGCGTTCTCTTCTGTCGGACGGCCGTGTGTCGCCCATCGTGTGTGTCCCAGACCATAGCTGCCGGTCAGCGGCATACCGGCAACCAGAGCCTCCAGGTTGCGAAGCTTGCCAGGTGCACGATAGATAGACAAGTCGCCATCACTATCGGCAAGTGCGATGCCGGCCGAATCATATCCTCGGTATTCAAGACGGCGCAGACCTTCAATAATGACAGGGACAACAGGTTTCGGACCAACGTATCCGACGATTCCACACATGAGGTCTCCTTACTCAAGATCACGTGATCTTATGTAGATGGGCCGCACTCGCGGCGTCGTTAGGCTGTGTGTTTGGTGATGGTAAGTGCTTCCCGCTCAAGGAACCATTGCACAGTTTTTGCGATACCGTCCTTGAAATTGCTGATGGGTGCGTACTTGAGCGTACGTCTCGAAAGACTGAGGTCGGCTTCAGAATGCTGGACGTCGCCGAGCCTTGGGGCCGTATAGAGTGCTCTCTTCTTGAAGCAGAGGAAGTGGGCCAGTAGGTCGTAGGTCTGGTTAAGGGTGTGACTCTGCCCGGTACCGATGTTGAAGACTTTCCCGGAGACCTCGGCGGCAGGAGCATTGCATGCCAGGAGGTTCGCAGAGACTACATTATCGATGAAGGTGAAGTCCCGGCTCTGATTGCCGTCACCGAAAATCAATGGAGACTCGCCTTTCAGCATCTCAGAAGCAAACTTCGCGATAACGCCGGAGTAGGGTGAATCGAAGCTCTGCCTCGGACCAAAGACGTTGAAGTAACGCAGGCATACGCCCTCAAGCCCATATACATGCCAGAAACTACGGACGTAGTACTCGCCTGCGAGTTTCTGTGCTGCATATGGAGAGAGGGGTTCCGGCAACATCTCCTCATGTTTCGGTTGTGACGACTTATTGCCATAAGCGGAGGACGAAGCCGCATAAACCACTCGGGAAACGCCGGCATCCCGTGCGGCCATAAGGACGCTCAGTGTTCCATCTACATTGGCGACATGCGTCGAGAGGGGGTCGCGGACAGAGCGCGGAACGGATGCGAGTGCTGCCTGGTGAAGGACAAAATCTACACCACGGCAGCACTCGCGCAGGCGGCTGGTTTCGTTGACATCCATGACCCGGAAATCAAGGTCCCGAATGACGCCATCAAGATTGTGAACGTCACCGGCTGTAAGGTTGTCTACTCCAATCACCTCGTGCCCTTGTTGTAAAAGTTCATGCGCGAGGGACGATCCGATAAACCCTGCTACTCCAGTGATAAGATAACGTGCCATCCTGCCGACTCCTGGACCATTCTGAGAATCGCCATGGTAGGTGCATTTCAAAGACCATAGCGAAATGGCCCAACAACAGCCGCTCAAATCCACAATTTCCGCAACTGGCGTACGGATACATAAAGGGAGCAAGGACTTGCGGCATGCGGCGGCGAATAACCCGGGGGCAGCACTTTTGTAAAAGTGTGCAAACGGTTGCATCGCTTCCGAAGCTTGTAAGTCCTGCAAATTTCGTTTCCTGCGTGTAATTCGTGCCTGGTCGCTACTTTGAAGCAAACCCAGGTCTGGCTGCCGGCGTGCAAAGAAGCCGTTATGAGGGTGACCTGTGCCTCATAGGCCGGCGGATCCACAGGGAGGGAAGAGCCAATGCAGAAGATTCAAATGCTCAATCTGGAGCGCCAATATGCATCGCTTCGCGAAGAGATCGACAAAGCGATTGAAAACGTGCTGGAAAAGCAGCACTTCATCCTCGGACCTGAGGTGGCCGCGCTTGAGTCAGAGGTTGCGAGTTATTGCCAGGTGGGGCACGCGGTAGGTGTCGCCTCGGGAACCGATGCGCTGCTTCTGGCCCTGAAGGCTGCTGGAGTTGGCCCCGGCGACGAGGTCATCGTTCCGGCTTTTACCTTCGTTGCCACGGCGGATACCGTGAGTTTGCTGGGGGCGACGCCAGTATTTGCCGACATTGATCCAGTCACCTACACCATGGACGTGAATGGGCTGGAAGCGCTGGTGGGGCCGGCGACAAAGGCGATTATTGCGGTGCACCTCTATGGACAGGCGGCAGATATCTTCGCAATCGCGAAGTTTGCACGCGCACACAATCTTGTGTTTATTGGGGACACGGCACAAGCACTCGGCGCCAAATATGCCGGAGATGCGGTCTGCTCGTTTGGAGATTTCGGATGCCTGTCCTTCTTCCCCAGCAAGAACCTCGGCGCATACGGAGACGGCGGCATGATTGTGACGAAGAACGCCGAACATGCCGCGTATTTGCGAATGGCGCGCGCCCACGGCAGTGCGAAGAAGTATAAGAGTGAATTTCTTGGGTGGAACAGCCGTCTCGACGAGATCCAGGCGGCGATCTTGCGGGTCAAGCTTCCACATCTCAATCAATGGAACGAGCAGCGACGTGAACGCGCAGCTCTCTATCATCAGGTGCTACGGGATATCGATGAAGTAGTGCTTCCGGAGACCGTGGAGGGCCGGACGCATGTATTTCACCAATACACGATCCGGGTTCCAAATCGTGACGCCGTGCAGGCGGAACTACGCCAGTTAGGGGTGGAAACAGCCGTTCATTATCCCATTCCACTGCACCTCCAGCCCATGTACGAGCACCTGGGATATAAAAAAGGCCGCTTACCCGAGGCGGAGAAGGCTGCAGGGGAGGTGCTCTCATTGCCGATTTATCCCCATCTGCTTCCTGAGGAGATTCACTACGTCGGCGACGCGTTGAAGCAGATCATGGCGAAACCTGAGATGCGAACCAAAGTGATCCTGGCACAGGTGAGCTGATATATGAAGATTTGCGGAAAAGCATTGCCTCCAAGGGCGGCGCTGCTCCTCTCTCTGGACTTTGTTGTTCTGGTGATTGCGGCGCCGCTCCTCTTTATCGTGCCGCTTGTCGCGGGATCGAGCAGCAAGCCCATTGGTGCGGTTCTGCTAGGCTTGCTGCGGCTGATGCTGGTAGGAATTGTCTGTCAGGTTATCTTCTACTATCACGATCTCTATAACCTGCAGACAGTTCGAATTCCCAGAACCACGATCGTGCAGGTTCTGCGCGCCTTCGCTCTCCTGTTTCTGCTGCTGGCCATGGGAGTATTGCTTCTGCCGTGGCTGGCCCCCGTGCTGTCAAAGGTGTTGCTATTCGCCGGCTTTCTTGCACTGGTGACGCTGGTTTCGAGAAGGCTGGCTCTGCCTCGCAACCGGCAGCGGGTTCTTGTCGTGGGTGCCGGTGACGAGGCGGCGGAGTTACAGGCGATTGTTCTTTCGAGCCCGGAATGGAATATGGAGGTAGCCGAGATTGCGCCTCCTGCCATGCTGACGAAGGTCCTTCAAAGTGAGAAGGGGGCAGGTGAGGCGTTCGAACGTATCATCGTGACCAACGTGAAGGCACAGTCTGACGAGAACCTGGAAACATTGCTGAGTTGCAAGATGGCCGGCACGGAGATCGAGGATGCTCAGGCCTTCTTTGAGAAGGCAACAGGAAGAGTCCGCGTCGATCATCTGAGTGCTGAACAATGTATCTTTTCAGACCGCTATAGCAATCGGATAGGGAAGCGATTTGCGAAGCGGATCTTCGACCTTCTGGTTGCTGGAATGCTATTGATCGTTACCAGTCCGGTTGTTTTTATCGTTGCATTCGTGATCTACCTGCAGCAGGACGGTCCAGTGTTTTACCGGCAGCAGCGTGTCGGGCTATTTGGAAAACGGTTCAGTATTCTGAAGTTTAGAACGATGTCGCCGGTGACATCGGTACAAAAGACCGGCTGGGCCGGCAATGAGACACATCGTATTACTCCATTGGGGAAGCATCTAAGGAAATATCGTATCGATGAGTTGCCGCAGCTCGTCAATGTATTGCGTGGCGAAATGAGTCTGATTGGGCCTAGACCCGAGCAGCCTCACCTGTGTGAGGTACTTGAGCAGCACGTGCCGTTCTACAAACACCGTCATTCAGTTCCTCCTGGACTAACCGGATGGGCGCAGGTGCGATACCACTACGGTTCCACGATCGAGGAATCAAAGCGCAAGCTCGAGTACGACTTGTTTTATGTAAAACATCTTTCACTTTGGCTCGATTGTGCAATCGCGCTGGAGACGGTGAAAGTGGTCCTGGTGGGGCGGGGCGCTCTTTAAAAGAAAACGGGGAGCGCAAACTTCGCGCCCCCCGCGGCAAGAGGGATTCTACTGGTAGGCTCCCATCGACGGCGTAGAGCCTCGCGATGCGCCCTCGATGTCGATGGTGGAGGTTATGCTTTTAGTGCCGGCTGCCTTCGCCGGCGATTGTGACTGCAGCGCGAAGTTTCCGGTTGAGACGAACAGCGGGTTTGAACCTACGGGTGATGAATCCCAGGACGGCGCCGCACCTGCTCCGTACCACAGGTTGTGGGAGCCGCTGACATTCGTCGATCCACTTTCGACATAGGGCTGAGAACCGGATGGCTGTGAACAGATATTGTTCGTCAGGTGTAATCCGGCTCCGCTGCTTACTACACCAAAGCACCCGTTCTGGTTTCCGATCGTGTACGCTCCTGCGTCAACCACGGTGTTGTTATAGACCTCAACATTACCGCTGCTTGACCCCGCCGCAGGGTCAGTGTTGATGGCGATGCCGGTTTCATTGGCAACTCCATAGGGATTGGAAGCAAGGGCCACATGTGCCACAACATTGTTATAGATTTCAACCGTTCCCTCTGACGGATTTACGGAAGCAAGTGCAATGCCGTCGCAATAGGAGTTGGTTACAACATTGTCGTGGATGTGCAGGTCATACTCGTTGTTGCCAAGGGTAGCGTGGAACATGATGCCGCGGCAGTAACCTTTGAAGTTCTGGCCGACATCGTTCCAGCCTACTTCGGCATGGTTGACATTACTCGAGAAGTAAACCGCGTGATACGTCTTGTCGACGTTGCCACCGGTGTCATGCACGTTGTTGCCATCGAAGACCCAGGTTTCGGATGGGTCGGTGGTCTCTCCAAGAGCGCATGCGGTTCCACCCAGGCCCGATGGGGGTGCAGGGCAGGAGAGGCTGTTATTGATGATGCGGACGTTTCCGGCTTCAGCATCGATCGCCGAGCTTTGGCCTACGATATTGAGGTTTGCGATGGTGGCGTACTTACCCCATCCGTGAACGCCATACGTAATGGAAGGACTCCCCACATTCACCGTTCCGCCGGGATAGCCCACGATCGATAGCTGGCTCGTTGGCGAGGAACCGCCAATATCGATGGAGATCGCCGACTTGTATCCACGGCCGTCATCGAAGCTGACATCCGTACCCGGAAGCAGATAGATGACCGTATTGCGTACCGGCGTCATGGAGTCGGATGAAGTTACAGAGTTGAAGGCTGCACGCCACGACTTGAAGGGTGAGGTGAAGCTGCCTGTGTTGGTGTCGGCTCCGTTCGGTGAGACAAACACGATATCTGTTGGTGTGACCGTGAAGGGCACGCCATTCGAGGCCGCGCCATTTACGGTGACGACAATATTGCCGGTCTTCGCCGCACTGCCAAGCTGCGCAATGATGGTCGTATCGCTCCATGAGCAGAGGCTGCAATTCGTGACCAACGGCCCGCCAAGGACGACGGTACTGCTGCCCTGGGTTGAGCCAAAGTTGCTGCCGAAGATGCGGACGTAGACGCCGTTTCCGTTGTCTCCGCCGGTGCCGCTGCCAACGTTCAGATCGGTGTAATTGATGTGCGGTCCTCCCGATGAGCCTGGGGAGGAGGAAGAAGCTGCATTGACCGTCAAAGTCACCGTACCCGTCGTGGATGCAGCGGGAGAGCTGGAATCAGTGGCTTTGATGGTGAGCGCGGATGCGCCCGCAGCTGTCGGCGTGCCGGAGAGCGAGCAGTTGGTCAGCGTGAGGCCTGCCGGGACTGTGCCGCTGGTCAGGGAGCAGGTGTACGGTGCGGTGCCACCGGAGACTCCGATTGCGCCGGTGTAAGCCGTTCCCACCGTGGCGGCCGTAGAGGGAGAAGTAATCGTCAAGGAAGCAGCGGCAGCCTTGACGGTGACGGAGACAGCGCTGGTCGTCGAGTTTGCAGGGCTGCTGGAGTCGGTTGCCTTCACGGAGAGTGAGTAATTTCCCGCCGCGGTCGGCGTTCCTCTGAGCGAGCAGCCGCTGAGCGTGAGACCCGGGACCGATCCGCTCAGGAGCGAGCAGGTGTATGGTGCGGTGCCACCGGAGACTCCGATTGCGCCAATGTAAGCCGTTCCCACCGTGGCGGCCGTAGAGGGAGGAGTAATCGTCAAGGAAGCAGCGGCAGCCTTGACAGCGATGGAGACAGCGCTGGTCGTCGAGTTCGCAGGGCTGCTGGAGTCGGTTGCCTTCACGGAGAGTGAGTAATTTCCCGCCGTGGTCGGCGTTCCGCTGAGCGAGCAGCCGCTGAGCGTGAGACCCGGGACCGATCCGCTCAGGAGCGAGCAGGTGTATGGTGCGGAGCCACCGGAGACTCCGATTGCGCCAATGTAAGCCGTTCCCACCGTGGCGGCCGTAGAGGGAGGAGTAATCGTCAAGGAAGCAGCGGCAGCCTTGACAGCGACCGAGACAGCGCTGGTCGTCGAGTTCGCAGGGCTGCTGGAGTCGATTGCCTTCACGGAGAGTGAATAAGTTCCAGCGGTGGTCGGCGTTCCGCTGAGCGAGCAGCCGCTGAGCGTAAGCCCTGGGACCGATCCGCTCACAAGTGAGCAGGTGTACGGTGCAGCGCCGCCGGTGATACCAATCGCACCGGTGTAAGCAGTACCTACGGTGGCGGAAACAGGCGAGCTGATCTTAAGCGTGACAGACGTTGGAGCGATGATGTTCAGGGGCACCGTTGCCGTCGTCGTATTTGAAGCGGAGTCCGTTGCCTTGATGGACAGGCTATAGGATCCGGCCACAAGCGGAGTTCCGCTGATGGCACAGTTATTGAGAGTAAGTCCGGAGGGCATGCTACCGGTAGCCAGTGAACAGGTATACGGAGCCGTGCCCCCCGAGACCCCGATGGTTCCGTTATAAGCGACACCAACGCTTCCAGAGGGTGGTGCGGTGAGGGCCAACGTTACTGGATCTGCGGCGATATTGAGTGTGACCGGTCCCGTTGTGGAGTTAACCGGACTGCTGGAGTCGGTTGCCTTGATGTAGAAGGTGGAGTTGCCGGCAGTTGTGGGGGTTCCAGTCAGCGAGCAACCGGTCAGCGTCAATCCATTAGGAATCGTTCCACTTGCCAGTGCGCAGGCGTAGGGTGCTGTTCCACCTGCAACACCAATGGAGCCGTTATACAGTGCTCCCACGGTACCCGATGGCGGAGAAGAGAGTGTGAGAGTTGCCGGCGGGGAGACGGCGGTCAAAGTGATGGATGCGGTCGCCGAATCTGCAGGATGGTTGGAATCGGTCGCTTTTACGGCCAAGCTTGTGCTGCCTGCTACCGACGGGGTTCCGGTAATGGTGCAGTTGTTGATGTTCAGACCCGAAGGCAGCGTCCCGCTAACAATGGAGCAGGAATAAGGGGAGGTTCCGCCGGTGACGCCGATCGTGCCATTGTAGGTTTGTCCAACGGTGGCCGTGGATGGCGAGGTGATCGTCAGCTGCGTCGCAGCACTCTGGACAACGACGGAGATCTTCTTCTTCCCCTGAGCCGTGGGTTTGGATGAGTCCGTGGCGCTGATACCGAGCGTGTAAACACCGGCTGCCGTTGGAGTGCCCTGGAGCGTGCAATTGTTCAGAAGGATGCCGGTGGGTAGTGTGCCGTCGGTCATGCTGCAGGTGTATGGACCCTTTCCACCTGAGACGCCGATGGAAGCAGAGTAGCCAGCACCTACAGTCCCCGAGGCAGGAGAGGTAATGTCCAACGTGGCTGCGTCCGCGATCGTGAGCGCCAGGGTCTTGCTGGAAGCGGATGTACCAGCCGCATCAGTGACTGAGAACACCAACGAAGAGTTGACGGCGGCAGTAGGTGTTCCACTGATGGCGCAACCTGAGAGCGACAAACCGCTCGGTAAGTTGCCGGATGCAACTGCGCAGGCATAGGGAGATACTCCTCCGGCTGCCGTGATGGCCGCAGTATAGGAGGCACCGACGGCGCCTGATGGCAACGATGTGGTCGTGACTGCCAAGGTTGATGCAGCGACGGTAAGGGTAAGGGGTGTAGATGTTGATGCTCCAGTATCGTCCGTGACAGTTACCGTAATCGCGAATGTGCCCGCAGCGGCAGGCACGCCGCTGATGATGCCGGTGGGAGAGAGTGTGAGACCAGTCGGAAGCGAGCCTGATGAGGCAGCCCAGCTATACGAGGAAGAGCCGCCGGCGGCGGAAAGCTGAGTCGAATACCCTGCGCCTACCGTGCCGCGCGGAAGAGAACGGGACGTAATGGAAATCGTAGATGCTGTCGAGCCGACGCGGATCGTCTTTGGGGTAAGGACGTTCGTCTGCGCGTTACTGGCATCGGTTGTCTTGAAGGTGAATGTATATGTGCCGGCAGTTGTGGGCGTGCCTGCGATCTTGTTTGTAGACGGATCAAAGGAGAGGCCCGCCGGAAGGTTACCAGCGGAGATCGATGATTGAACCGGATTCGATCCTCCCGAGGTTGTTAACAAGCCCGAGTAGGGAGAGCCAACTGTAGCGGAATCCAGATTCGCCGTTACTGTCAGTTCCGGATTGACGGTAACTGCGATGGACCCAGCGTCGCTTGCCGAGGCAAGAGTGGCATTGATGGTTGTGTGGAGCTGGGATGATATCGCCTGGGGTGCGGTGTAGTTGATGTATCCAGATCCAGGGGTGACGGTGCCGCAACTTCCTTTTTCAGAGCATCCCGGTCCATTGACGGTCCAGGAGATGCTGGACGCGGTTGTTGCGGGAATCTGGATCGACTGGCCGGCGTTCAGCGTAATCGTTGACGTATTTGAAGCTGCCTTGACCCCGGATCCACCCCAACCGCACCCATTGGTGCCGAGCAGGAGAAGCATCAGACTAGAGAGGAATAAGGGAAACCCGAAAGAACGGGTGCAAGATACAGTTTGGTGTTGAGTCTTTTTAAAACAAACAGAAATTTCCTTGAGCACGCGCTCGTCTCCCTGAAAAAGGTGAGGTGAAAAAAATATGTCGAATGAAGCCCGACTTGGTGAACGTGTGCAAAGGCTTGCAATCCTGTCTCCGCTGATTCCAAACACCTAAGTAATTGATTTTTCGTTTACCTTCTGATCTGGCTGCGGAAGATTTATTCCATGACTAGGAAAAAAATTCCCGCCCGGGCCTCAATGAATGGCCAGCGACGTGCTCCGAGACAGGCCAGGGAGGCCAGTCCGTTGCCTTGACGTGCTGGATGACGCATTGGTCACAGAGTTCAAAGAAGATTTGGGGCGCTATCGGGCCTATGGAGAGTCTTACCGGCGAATTCTCCTCAATCCTGCGGTCTGGTGTATTTTCTGGTACCGCCTGGGCCGCTGGGTCTATAGCCCGGATAGGAACCTGCTCGTTAGGGGCCTCGCCAAGCCTCTCCATTTGATTGGGGCCACGTGGATCGAGGCGGTTTTGCAGATGCGGATCAACGTGCGTGCCGAGATCGGTCCCGGTCTCTTGATTGCCCACTGTGGTGGAATCACCTTGCATCCGGAAGTCGTCATAGGACGGCATTGTGATATCGCGCACCACGTCACGCTGGGTACACGAGGTGCGGGCTCGCAGGGTGCTCCCAAACTTGGAAATAATGTTTACGTCGGTGCGAACGCAGTTCTGATTGGTCCGATACGGGTAGAAGACGGAGCCATGATTGCCGCGAATTCGCTGGTCAATCGTGATGTTCCCGCCGGAGCGACTGTCATGGGAGTGCCGGCTGTCGTCGTAAAACAAAGAACCGTGAAAGAGATCGCGCAGGCGCCAGAGGTCACCCTATGACCAAGTCAAAACACCCTCTGCTGCTCTTTGCTGCTCCATACTTTGCCCCGGCATATCACGGCGGCGTTGTTCAGATCTATCTCGGCCTATTAACACGGCTAAAACGGTACCGAGTTGTTGTTGTCGGCGATCGATCCAATGTGTCATTGGCGGAATTGCAGGCATGGGACGCGTTGGCAAAACAACGTTACGGTCTGGATGTGGAACGGATCGATGCATTTGAGTTCCACATAGGTGATCGAAAGAAGGGACCGATTGGCAGCCTCATACAGTTGGCTCGATTTCTGCGGCGGGGGCGACGGCAATGGCAGGAACTCTGCAGCAAATACTCACCCGACGCTGTTGTCTGTGGCGGAACATACTCTGCCGGATGGCTGATGAAGAATCTCCCTAAGCCCACGGCTCTGGTGAACTACATTCATGGCGAGGAGTTGACAATGGCGGTTAAGCCCCGTCTGCTCGCTCCCTTCATGCATTATTGGCAACGCCGCTGTATCAGGCGATCCGATATGAATCTCTCGGTGAGCAGCTATACAGCGCACCTGGTATCTCGAAAGACAGGAGCTCCCGTGGAGAAGTCAAAAATCCTTTCCAACTTTATCGACCTCAAGCGCTTTCATATCTCGGGAAAGCGTGAAGAGCTGCGAGCCGCTTACGGTTGGCAAGAGAAAACCGTTCTCCTGACGGTGGCAAGGCTGGAGAAGCGAAAGGGAATCGATCAGGTGCTTCGCGGGCTGGAAGTTTTGAGGCGGCAGGAAAAACTGTCTCCGTCATGGAGATACGTGATCGGAGGCAAGGGGCCCGAACACGACACTTTGGTTCAGCTCGTAAAAGAACTGGAACTTACGGAGTGTGTCGAATTTCTAGGCTTCGTTCCAGACGAGGATCTTCCGGGACTCTATGAGAGTGCAGATGTATTTGTGCAGCCCAACCGGGAGATCAATGGTGATACGGAGGGATTCGGAGTTGTCTTCCTGGAAGCGAACGCGTGCGGTTTGCCGGTAATTGGAGGTGAGGCCGGGGGCACTGCGGACGCGATTGCGCATGGTAGAACAGGATTCCGGGTGAACGGCGAATCGGTGTATGAGGTTGCCGCAGCGATCTCCATCCTTATGGAAAATGACGAGCTGCGCACGCGTCTGGGGCAGCAGGCGGTGGAATGGGCAGCTAACTTCGATGTGAACAAAGCGGTCCATCGGTTCGAGAACCTGATGGATGAGGCTTTGTTCAAACATAGTGCCGCGCCAAGAAGCCTTACGTCAGTAAGCGCCGATATCTAAGCGGCCTTTCTCCCGTGGCTGCCCCAACAGATTCCAGGTCAGGTCCAACGGCGTGCCCTTGCCAAGGGCGGGACTTCCAGAGGTTGGTGCAAAGTTGCCGTGTGCAGGATCACGCAGTAACGGATTAGCAATCGTGAAGCCTGCGTGAGTCGGTGAGGAGGCTACTCCATTGAGCCACCACACCAGGTTTGACTCTGCTCGTAGCGGCACTATCGTGCTATTTGGAGAGAACAGAGGAACCTTCGAATCGAGAACGATCAAGTTGTTTCGCAAATGAACGATCTGCCCTGGCGATCCCCGGGAAAAAGAGATAGCGCCGGAGTCTGTGTTGCGACGGCCGCCGCATCGGTACATCGTATTGTTATAGATTTCGACCACACCAGTGCCTGTCGCACCGTAGTTTGTGCCACCCTGAACGTAGATGCACGAATAGTTGGAACTCCCATCGGGCGGATCGGGGCCTTGACCGACGTTATAGAAAAGATTGTTATAAGCTTCCACCGTTCCGCGGGATGGATCGATGGTCGCGAAGTTTATGCCGTCGCATACAACGTCGTGAATGATGTTGTCGTGTACATGCAGATCGTACTGGTTACGGCCGGTGCCGCGGTCCGTTGGAGTGGAGTGGAACTGAATGGCCCGGCAACCACGAACATTGAAGATATTGTTCCATCCAATATCAATGTGATTGCTGTCAGTGCTGAAGTAGAGTGCATGGTAGACCTTAGTCGTACCGGGTTGTGCGACATCGTGAATGATATTTCCGAGGAAAGCGACATTCGATGCCTGGGAAAACTCAATACAGCCGGTAGGGCCGAATCCGTTCGGACAGGTAAAGTCATTACCGACAACTCTCCAGTCCGTCGAAGACGTTACATCCAGTGCTTCCTGATAGCCGATAAAGTGAATGCCTCCTATGACCCAATGATCGGAGGTCCGTGCCACATTAGGTGTGCGTGCTGCGATACGCGGTGTGTTGGCGGAGCCGATAGTGACTTTTGCGCCGGGATACGCCAGAAGCGCAATGGGTGCATCGCGGCGCCCGCTGGACATGATGTTCACCGTTGCTTCGTAGCGATCTAAGCCCGCATCGCTGAACCCATCCTGGACATACAGGATGTCGCCGGCCTTCAGCTTCCCGACAGCCGTGCTTAGCTTTTCCCGTGCCTTTGCCGTCAGGAAGAGAATTCGACCAGGGCGGACCGCAAATGGAATACCGTTTGAGACAGGCCCACTGCCGGTGTGCAGAACAATCTGCCCGGATTTTGCATTTCTTCCAAGCTGAAAAGAGATCTTACCGTCCGACCAGACTGGATAAGACGCAGCCGCTACGTCCCCTATCGTGATGTAGCTTGTGCCTCTCGACGTTCCAAAGCCGGAGCCATAGATCGTAACGAAGGCTCCTTGATCGCTCTGGCCTCCCACGGCTGGGCCGCTGAGCAGATCGCTGAAAAAGATCCTGGGAGCAGCCGTGCGCTCCTGGCTGTCAGCCGGCAAGGCGCGGATGAGCAATGCCAGCAGGATGAGCAGAGTTCTAGTGCCGGACCGCATGGCTTGGACGCCAGAAGAGAGTGTGTGCAAGGCTGTTTTCATTGAATGTCCCATCAGTTGAGAGCAGCGATCCATCCCAGATGTTGACCCGCGGGATGGAGAGCGATTCGCGTCTTCCTGGCCAAACGCCAGGCACCGTCGTGAATCCGTACCGATATCCAGCCTTTTGTGCCGCAGCCTGGACGGAGCTATCGACATCTCCATTGGGATATGAAATCCAGGCTGAAGTACCAACGCCCTGCCACACCTTTGTGTTTAGAGTGAGCCACGAGTTGCGGAGCTCCTCTGCCACCGCCTTGCCGCCAAGATGTGTCAGAAGTGAATGCGTGCACGTATGGGAAGCAAGCATGTGACCCTGCTTTGCAAGAGACCGCATTTCGTCCCATGTCATAAGCCGCTCATACGGATCGCTGATAATGCGATCAAGAGCCGGATCCAATCGGAAGAGCGCTTCGTCAACCCGCTCAAGAATCTCCATTGCGCTGAACTGCTTCAGCCATGACAAGACCCTCTCCTCGGCGCCCGACACAATCTCCCCGCGCGGCCGGTTGTTCTCGTGGACATGAAAACTCTCCAGGAAGCGCCTCCAGAGATCCCCACGATGCGCCTGCTGGGAGAGGCCGCGTAACCAGAGAACATGTTCCGGCCAGAAAGGATGAGAGCATCCTGCATAGGCCGTCACTACAAAGAAACATGCCTTGATATTGAAAGCAGCCAGGTATGGAGCGGCCACCTCATAGTTATCAGCCCATCCGTCATCGAAGGTCAGCAGGACCTGGGGACGCTCGCTACGCGCGCGCGTGTGTGGCAGATCAGCGGGGCCGATGATATCGGTCTCGGCACGAAGGTACTGCAGCAGCTTCCGAAACCCACTTTCGCGGAGCACCATGCCGCGAGGCGATCGGCATTGATGCATTTGGTGATCCGGAATGATCCGGTGCAGCATCAGCACAATGACGCCGTTCCTTCTCGCAATACTACTGCGTGCCGCCTGGAGCTGACCGCATGCATCAAGGGTTTGGATTCTGATCTGACGCAATACGGTTTTCAGGGGAGTGCCGTTGTTGCGCTTTCTCTCAATGTGCACGCGACACCTCACGTTCCGGTCTCCATGAGACGTAACGTTCACCCCGCGCAAACTGGACGATAGCTGTGAGTGCCGCGGCATTCACAATACAAAAGTAGAGAGGAAGCGCCAGGGGCCGGGCGAGCTTCTGAGCAGGAACGAAAGCTGTAAGCAGGGCTATGGCGTAGACGAATGCCTGAGTAACGAAGATGAACCGATAAAGAGGTACGTGAATCAGAAGAGAGGAAAACAAAAGGGCGCCGAGGAGGAATACGGGGACACTGTATCGGAGCAACTTATGGGAATACAGCTGCAGGGCGATCCACGGGTATCTCCAGGGAGAGAGAAGCGCACCTACGCTACTGATCCCATGCAGTGCCCTGGTAATGACGCGCACCCTCATTGAGAACTCCTTGCGGCAGGTATTTGCGGTAGACTCACGCGCTACAGCACGAGGTTCCAGCTTGACCTTCGCGCCTTGCAGCAGGACATGCATTGGCTCTACGAGGTCACTGATGATGTGCGGTTGAAGCGGTGTGTACAACGATCGACGAACCGCGTAGATGCAGCCGCAGCAACCTGTGATACTGGCGATCTCCGATTGCATCTGACGGATGCGATTGTCATAACCGGCAAAAGCTTTCGCCCCGGAATTGGACGATAACGCCTTCTCCGGATCGAAATAGTAGTAACGGCCTGAGACGGCGCCGACAGATGGATCGGCAAAGTTTCCGGCGATGTACTGAAGCGCGTCCGCCTGGTACTCCGTCGTTGCGTCCGAGAAGACGATGATGTCACCGGTTGCATATTGCACTGCGACATTTTGTGCGTTTGTCTTTCCCCGCTGCTGTGGAATGGCGACCAGACCGACTCCCCGGTCTGAAAATGAACGGACAATTTGAACGGTTTCGTCTGTGCTGCCGTCAGACGCGACAATGATCTGCAACCGGTCATGGGGATAGTTGAGCGCAAGACAGTCGGTAAGCTTTTTTCCGATGTTTTTTGCTTCGTTGTGCGCGCAGATGAGTATTGTGATGCTTGGCGTCGTCGACGGTTCTGACGGACGCGACCGGCGAAGTTTTGTCAGTACCCAGAGCAGGAGCGGATAGCCGGCATAGGTATATGCGATAACCGCGACACATGCCCAGAACGCCACAACGGCATAACGATCGAATTGGGGGCCGAAGCCCGCTTTAGGCAGATAGAAGAGCATCGTAGACCTCAACATGCCGTTGAACCATCGTCTCGATTGAGAATTGCTTCTCTACAAGAGCCCTTGCTGTACTCGTGAGGCGATCTCCCCGGGGAGGGAATGACAGGAGAGACAGAACAGTGGCAGCCGCGGTGAGATGGTCCTCACAGGGAACAAGATAGCCGGTGACACCATCTGTCACTACCTCTGACGTTCCGCCAACGTCCGTGGCTATCACCGGGACTCTTGCAGCCATTGCCTCGATCACGACATTCGGGAACCCTTCCGTACGAGACAGCAAAGTAAAGATGTCAGAGCACATTAAAAGAGATGGGACATCGGAAACACGTCCGAGGAAGAAGACATTCGAGGACAGACCCAGCTCCTGAACCCGACTCTGAAGCACCTGATAGTGCTCCATGTCAGTCTTATCCCCAGCGATCACAAAGGCGATCTCGGGATGTTGGATGTGGACGATGGCGGCGGTTTCCAGGAAAACGTCGAGTCCCTTCCATGGGTTGATGTTGGCTATCGTTGTGACTACTGGCACGCCCAGGGGGATGCCGAAGGCTTTGCGCGCCCGGTCCCTATCAATATGGTGGTTATAGGTAGCCAGATAAACACCGTTGTAAATGACCTCCATCTTTTGCGGCACGATGGCGTCCTGCTGCTGATGCCACCCTGCGACTCGTTTTGAGACGGCGAACACTCGGCTGTAGAGCGGAGTGCAGAGCCTGTAGAGCAGCATATGTTTTCGAGTTCTCAGAAGCCCCATATCACGGCGGCTGGAGCAGATCTTTCGTACTCCAGATAACCGGCAGACCACGGCGCCAAACAGATCGGAGCTTTCAAAGTAGGTCTGTGCAATGGCAATGTTTCTCTCGCGAATGATCTGCCTTATCTTCCGCGCAACACCGATAGCTTGCCAGGAAAGGCAGGAGCGAATTGGAAGCACAATCACCTCAGTGTCATAGGTATAGGCCTCCGGGCTGGGATTCTCACGAAAGGTGATGACCGATACCGTATACCCCATCTTCTTCAGGCGATTTGCCAGCTCAAACATCATCCGTTCTGCCCCACCCATTTCCGTTAATTGATCGATCAGGAAAAGGATGGAGCGGTTGGAAGTGCTTCCATGAACCTTTCTGGGGGAAGAGGTCATCTTCCGCATTGTGAGCGCGTTGTTTATAAGAGAAGTCATGATATTGCCTTTTCATAGGACAGCGAGGCAGCGGGGATCGCCCACGGAGCTTTGGCAATAGAGGTTGTTTGTGGACGTTGCAGCTGCTTACGGCTTTCAGCGGCCAGGGATGATCCGCAGATCACACACCCAAGGAGGATCCATAGGTTCGAGTCCACCTGGATAAACATCCATCGATCCCCGAAGAGGTTCACGATGGTGGCAGCTACGATCATGGCGGCATAACCTAAACCAATAAGTGATAGCAGCGAATCTCGTGCTCTTGTAAAGAGCCGCATCCCTTCACGCAAGAGCAGCAGGAGTTGCAGAATAAAGAGGCAGAGGCCGATAAGGCCGGTCTCCACAAGCATCTTCAGATAGAAATTGTGGGTATCTTTATAGGACCCAACCCGGCTGAGTTCGGCATATGTGAGAAAACCTGTGCCAAACACCGGATTCTGACGAAACAGATCCATGGCATCGCTCCACAGCATAACCCGCTCTTGAGCAGACGCATCCAACTCGGCGGCCATGCCTGCGTCGGGACGCGAATAGGTCATGGTGATACGCTCGCGGACGGCCACGGGCAGGATAGCTTGCCATCCGAGCGCCAGCAGCAGGATCGGGATGAAGAGCGCGCGTACCCTGACAACCGCAAGAAAACACAGAATGACCGCGAGAGCCAGGTAGGCTTCGCGCGAATAGGAGAACAGGAGGCACACAGTATTTGCCCCGGCAACCGCGAGGGCAAATAGCCTGAGCCGCGGATTCTTCCTTACGACAATCAGCGGAAGGACGAAGGCGGTTGCTTCCACCAGATAGGAGGCGAGACCGTTCTCACCGGCATAGCCGAGAGGACCTGCATCTCGTGTTTCCTCAGAGTAGTGTGCGAAGTCCCTGCCAAAAGACGCTTTAAGGTAGCTATAGTCAACAGCCACCGAGGTGAGGCCACACAGAACGACAATCGTGACGATCTGCCGTTTGGTCCGAATGGTACGGACAACCGCGAAGGCCAGAAGCGGCATAACGATGAAGTTTTTGTAATCGACGAGACGATGGTCCGAAAACCAGATGGGGAGCTCTCCGCCAAGGTAAAACGCTCCTCGCCATAAAGACAGAAAGTAGAAGAATGCCAGACCTGCGAGAAAAATCGCGATACGGGGACGATAGGCAAGTTTGGACTTCGGCCGTATCACGGTGCCAATTAGTACACAAAGGAGCAGGATGTCGACGATCTTGGAGCCGAGCGGAAACGCATGCAGGTGATACCGCGTCGTCTGCAGGGGCAGCAGAACCGAAAGGATGTAGATCCCGATCTCTGACCGCCACGCAAGGGTAAGGAGTGCGCCAATTACAACGGACGCATAGAGCGCGATACTGCGTACTCCAATCGTTGCCGATGGATCGAGGTCAGCGAGAATCATTGGGATACTCCTTGGCCTGCGTTGGACGTCTCACACTCCTCGATGATTGCGGCTTCGGTGGTATGTCCGCGAAAGACAAGTCTGGACACTACCCGCCTCCATGCGGTAAGCACCAGTGTCCTGAAGCTGGACGAGATGGCAAGCATGCATATCAGGAAGACGACGGTGTAGCTGGTGAGCCGCGCCAGAAGTGTGATAACAGGCAGATGGAACGTAGTAAGAGATGGAAGTGGATACGCAAGAACCACTGCCGCGACGCCGCTCATGATGAGTGGAGCATTCGGCGTAAGCGGCAGGCTATTTCTATTGATAAGGATGAGGCTGGCGACCATGACGCTGTACCCGAGAAGAGTGGCGAACGCTGCTCCCATAAGGCCAAACCGGGGGACCAGGTACAAGTTCAACGCGATATTGATTACTGCTGCCGAAGCTGCAATGGCTGCAAGCAGTGTCGTTCGTTTTTCGAGAATCAGACCCACATTGAAGAAGATGTGCAGCGCGTAGATCATCAATGACGGAATAAGGATTGACAGTAACCGGTCAGCTCCGGCAAAGCGGGCCGATGCGAGGAGTGTCAGCATCTCCCGCGAGCAGAGAGCGCATGCTCCGACAATAAAGAGAGCCGCGAGGATGAACCATGAGACCGCGGTGGAAAGGAACTGTTCAGTAGCTGCTTTGCCTTCTTCATTCCATATCCGCATATAGATCGGGAAGATGGCGAGATTCAGGGGTGTCATCACCGTGTCCTGAAGATATCCAGAGACTCCATAGGCTGCCGAATAAAGCCCCAGTTGGTGATCCCCAAGGTAGCGTTGCACGATGATGCGGTCGCCTGAATCCAGCACCAGGCTGGAAAGCTCATAGACGATGAGGGGGGCGCCAAAGAGGAGCGAGTCGCGGATCAGTGTCCAATCCATTGCTGAAAAATGGAATAATCCACGTCTCAAAAAGCTGATGAGTTGCGCTGCAACGATGATGAATTCGCTTGCCAGAACACCGAGCAGCACAGGAAAGGCATGGTGAAGGCCGACAAATGCAAGAATCACGAAGGCCGCGAGGGTGCTGGTTTTGGTCGTGATCTCCACGATCGTATGAAGGCGGCTCTTGCCTTCGTTCCGGAGAAAGCTGAGCAGGATTGCCTGTAAGGTCCGAAAGAAAACGACCGCCGGTGCAACCATGAGGCACTGATACAGGAGCGGATCTCCATGAAAGACAGGCGTAAAGAGCAGAAATGCGTAGTACAGCAGCGAGACCAGAACCACAATGCAGGCTGGGCAGATAAGCAGAGTTGTGTAAAGACGCCTCTGCTCCAGCACGGAGGATGCGCCGGCCTTAAAAAAACGTGCCGCAGAATATTGAAGTCCACACTTCGAAAGGACAACCAGCACCAGAACGATTCGCAGAGTAAGAGACAGAACACCGTATTCACTGACCGAGAGCAATCGCGTCAGCAGAGGGAAGGTGATAAGCCCTAACAGGATGAGCGATCCCCGGCCCATCAGGTAGTTGGCCATGTCCCGGAAGAGTGTCGACCGCGCGTTCATCGTGGTGCCTCCACTGGGAAGCATCCTTTTCCATGGGCAGCGGGGTTCTGTAGGACGGTAAACCGCGGAGTTTTGTAGATCAGGCGGAAAGCGGGATCTTTCGGGGCATTCTCCAGAAGTGCTGTATATGCCGTTCGGTACTCCTGGGAGGTATTGATGTGCGACCAGTCGGTGTCGAGGATCAGGTATTCGTAAACCGGATGGTGATATTGCGAGAGCCGGTGAGTCTGATAGAGGCAATCGCGATTTGCCAGAGACGGCAACAGATAGCGAGGGGCTGCGACGGAAGCTCTATCAGGAATAAGGCGGGCCACCTGGTGGGCTTCCTGCGTCCAGGGTTTGGAGCGTAGCTCGCTGGCCTGATCTTCTCCTGTTACAAAGATCAGACTCGCGACACAAAGCGCGAGGCAGATTGCTGGGGCAACTGCGTCGCTTTTGATCCACAATCTTGAGATTCCTTTGAGGGTCCCGCGTGTACGCGTACCGGCAAGCAGGGCGCTGGCGAAAAGCAACACCGCCGGAATCACCGAATATTGAGCATAGATGACGGTGGTGATGCACTTTCCTGCTCCGGCAGCGAGGTTGATTCCGATGAAGGGCAGAGAAGAAAGCACGAGCACATTGCCGAGTGAAAGGACGAGCGCGGTGGGCGTCAGTAGCTCCTTCAGGTACACAATGTTGCCGCGGGTTATCAACGTGGTTTGTGGGCTGCTGCAAACGTGGCTCAGCATCTGTTTCGGGGTCGCGCCCAGGTGGCTGAAGCATGCATCCGTTACAAACGATGAGCCGTGCAGCGCGTGAGGAAGCACGATGAAATACGAGAAGTAGGCCCAGGCGATCCCGGCGACGAACGGAGTGCTGATCCAGCGAATGGACTTTCGCTGGATCAGCGCAATGATCGAGAGAACGAGCGCAAAGATTGCTAGGTCCTCTCTTACGGCCAGGGTAAAGGCCAGTGCGACACAGAACGGTAGAAAGCGAGACTGCTGGAAAAAGTAAATCGTAAAAAGCAAGGGAAGTGCGACAAAGCTCAGTGGATAAAAGTCAAACGTCGACTGATAAAAGATGGTTGGCACCAGGAAAAAAGCAAGTGACCAAAGCCGGGAGGTGCTTTCACTGCAGTATGTCCGAGCTATCTTGTAAATCGGATAACAGCAGGCAAGCATGGCAGCGTTGCGTAGGACAAGCAACGTTATAGGACTGGGAAAAAGCCCATAGAAGGGCACGAAGAGAAACATAACGGGCGAGTTGTGCCCAGCAAAATCCGTGGTTACCGGATAGGAGTACAGCAGATCCTGCAGCAGAGAACCCCAGAAGAGATGGCCGTGCAAGGTCGTATACATGATCTGCGCGAAATAGGCGAGATCCTGCCCGACATATCCGAAGACATAGAACTTGCGAATGGCGAGTCCCGTCAGCGCAATGGAGAGCATGGCAAGCATTGCGATTGGCCAATAAGTCTTTCGCTCTGCCCAATCTCGGATGCCTTCGGCCTCGCGGCGACAGAAATGATAAAGCGCGAGCCAAAGCATGGTCAGTGTGAGAAGTAGCAGAGAAGAACGAAGAACCGGTGGGCGTACTCGAGCCGTATATTCAGGAAGAAAGAGGAACAGGAACGCGAACGCCATGGAGCACTTTGCCAGTTCGCGATGAAGTGTACGTGAGCCACTTCCATCCAGCATCGCAACCAGCAACGAAGTGACTGAGAAAAATGCGAAGGCTAATACACCCGTGATGACAGCCCAAATGATTCCCCGCGGTCCCACCGGGCGAAAAAATGCCAGCCAACTCCAGATGGCGATGGCGGAGGAGCCCAGAGCGATGGGCAGCCGGATTGCCCATCGCTCTGCGATGCCTCTCCCATGATCCTGCTCATTTCGTGCTGAAACAGGCATAAGCGTCGCCATAAGCCCCTCGCCCTTTCCTCCTACTGCTGAACGCTGATGTTTGCGAAGCTGACTGGCTGCGATGAAACATCCAGGGCGATGGCGCCAGAGGTGAGTGTGCTGTCAGACGCCGAAATGATAAGGCTGTTGTCGCGGTACACCATGATCTGGTTGCCCGCGAACTGGAGACGGAGGGTATGACGCGCTGTATCCATAACGATCGGGGGCGATTGTGCAAGCAGCGTCAATCCGGCAGAGTCGATTGCCCACGCCGTAGTACGGAACAATTTGATGACGTTATCCCCCGGATATTGCCAGACCGCATAGGACGCACCGGTCGACAAATTGACGCGGCCGCGTATACCACCTGGGTAGTTGGAGAGATTTGCCAGAGTGACATCGGCGGAGAAGACGTAATCGGTCCAGGTGGAACTCCCCGCATATTGCTGCGTGTGGCCGCCTCCGTTGTAATTGAAAGAATTGTTCGATACTGTCCAGTTTGAGGCAAGACCAAGGGGAGAAGCGGTCCATTGTGACGATCCGGAAGTGAAGTTATCGCTGAAAAGCTTCGTTCCGAGGTGGAGCGAGACCGGCAGTGTGACTGAGTTGGTTGCGTTGCTCGAACTGAGTGTAACGTTCGCCATTGTGGTTCCCGCAGGCAGTGCAGCGCTGGATGCTGTCAGTGTCAACGTGCCTGGAGCGCCCGAAGAGGCCGGCGATGGCGTCAGCCATGAGCTGTTGCTGGTTGCGGTCCACGGCATGGCGCCTGTCCCCTTGTTCTGTACGGACACAGTTGCCGGTGATGGAGAGGTGCCGGTAGGACTAAAGAGATACAGGCTTGAAGGCGTGACGCTGATGACGGCCGTTTGTTGTGAGCTAACGCTGAAGGTCACCGGAATCTGAATCGGCGATCCGGCAGATGGAGTCAGCGTAAGTGTGGCTGAATAGCTTCCGGCAGCTAAGCTCGCTGCACTCGCAGTAACTGCAATGGATGCAGGGGTAGAGTTTCCCTGGGTTGGCGAGGCGGTAAGCCACGCCGCATTGGAAGAGGCTGTCCAGGAGACGCTGTTCGGAGACGAGGTAAGTGTTACCGTCTGAGCGGCCGCCGTAGCACCGGGTGAGGCGCTGAAGGTTAAGGATGTAGGCGAGGCGCTTGCCGTCGTTTGTGGAGCAACTGCATTCGTGATGGTGACATTGCTATACGTAACAACCTGGTTCGACGGATCCAGGGCTATGAGGCCAGAGGTATAAGTTGAGTCTGTGGATGAGAAGAGCTTCGTTCCGTCGTAATAGACCGATATCGTGCTGCCGAGGAACGATAGCTTGTATGTGTGGGGATTGGTGTCAAAGGCAAGCTGGTTGTAGCTTCCGATCAAGGTGTATCCGCCGTCGATGCTCCAGTTGACCACTCTGTAGAGATTGACCGTGTGATCCGACGGGTAGAACCAGAGAGCATAGCCGGATCCATTGGCTGTGTTCACACGGCCCCTGATGCCGCCAGGGTAATTGGAGGCCGGCAGCGTCATCGTTACGGAGAGGTCGTAGTCCGTCCATCCGGCGTTGCCGGCGTAGAGCGGAGCTTCACCTCCGCCGTTATAGCGAAGAGCGCTGCCGGTTGAGGACCATCCGGAAAGGCCGCCGAGGGGCGAGATCGTCCAGCCGCTGAGGCTCGACGTGGATATCACGGTGGACGGTGTGAGCACCTGGAATGTAACAGGAACAGATACGGACTGCACAGGATTCGTTGAGCTGACCGTAACGGTTCCACTGTAGGTTCCAGGCGATAGTGAGCCTGCAACCACAGAGACATTCAGTGTGCCGGGCGTTCCGCCGGTGGTCGGAGAGACGCTAAGCCAGGAAGCATTGCTCGATGCGGTCCAGGTGACATTGGTACCGCTTGGATTCGTGATGGAGAGTTGTTGCGTTGTAGCTGTTGTCGTGCCGCTATTTTGGCTGAAGGACAACGAGGTCGGACTGACGACCAATGACGGATTGCTCGGTGAAACCGTAAGTGAGACCGCGACTGTTTTTGGACTTCCCGCTGCAGTGGCCGATGTGAAGGTGATCGTGCCACTGTAGGAACCGGCAGCCAGGGTGGAGCTATTGACGGATACCGTCACGGTATTACTGCCCGCCGTGCCGCTTGCGGGGCTGACGCTAAGCCAGGAAGCATTGTCCGTAGCCGTCCAGCTATAGGAACCGGAACCGATGTTCGCGATCGTGACTGTCTGCGATGCTGGTGATGATCCCGAAGGAGTCGTAAAGCTGAGCGTGGTCGGCGTGACCTGCATGGTAGCAGCCTGTGTGTTGGCGAAGCTGTAGGTACCACCGTTGCTGAAACCAGGAATAGCGAGGAGCTGTCCCTCATCGTCCCCGTAGAAGATGTAAGCTTTGGTCGGAATGAGGTGGCCATCGGCGTCGGTTGCGGAGCCAGTGAAGTTCAGTGTGATGGCCGAAGAGGTGACCGTGCCACTGGTAAGCAGCGAGTGGTTACGGGCGCGGAGGTAGTCACCCATGCCGTCCATATATTGATGAATGCCTTTGTTCGTGCTGAACCATTGAGAGAGCTGCTGGATAAATGTCTGGCGATTAGACGTTGTCGTATATTGAAGATTGTTACCGTCGTGGGTATAGATTTCGACCGGCATCATGCCCGACCAGAATCGCCACATGTAGTACTCCCATTGGTTGAGGCTCTGGGCGACGGTATAACCATTCTGTGAGCTGGGCCAGACGGCGTCTGGGCGCGAGAACCGGCCGCCCGACTGTCCAACCTGGGACGCGAAGGCAAAGAAGGTCTGCGCAGGCTTTCCAGCAACGCTGTGTACTGTCATATCGTCTGCATAGAAGAAGGGAAATGTTTCTTCATAATCCCCTGAATAGACCGGCGGTTGTTCGTAGATGCGGAACGGTCCATAAGGAATTCTCTGGGCTGTTGTCTTCGGAAAATTGAAGTAGTAAGTACCAGGATTTTGCGGTGTTGTGATGTAGCGAGTTCCGAAACTGTTCCACATCTCGTATCCGGCATTGTCAGTGATATCCCAGTAGTGCCCTACTACCGAACGGCCAAAAGCGGGAAATGTATCCGTTCCGCCCTGCCCAAGTTGCCATTGCAGCGTCGAAGCTACATTCGATTGCCACTGGGCATCCGTGTTCGCAATGCTGAGATTCCAGTAAAGATCTCCGCCCGAACCATAGTTCAGGCCATGCGGACTTGCATGCAGAAAGCCGGAGTTGACGGCGCTGATCAACTGGGCGCGCTCGCCGCCGGCGGTAGCCAACGAAGAGAGCTGCATGTTCAGTTGAGGCAGCCATGGACCTCCCGTGCCATCGGAGGCGATGTTGCCGGTAAGAGTCGTGTTCCACATATCTGGAATGCGAGACATAACGCCAACTTCGTTGTCGTCCATCTGAATCGCCGCAAGGCGCGGATATCCACGAAGCACGAAGGGCTTGCGAGCTGCCCATACCAGGCTGCGCCAGAACAGATCGTCAACACCTTCGACAAATCCGAAGCGATCGGCGTGGAGGTAGTCATAAGTAGTGAAATCGACGATGCGTCCCATGCCATAAGTACTGGCTAGAATCAGAGGGTCGGTTCCAAGCTTAGCCACAACGGTGCCGGTCGCGCCGGTGAGAATCGTCGCATTGGAAGCAATCGTCGTTGAGCCGTTGCCGTGGTAGTTGTATGTGATGTCGCCGGCTGGGTCACCGAGCCAGTGACGCTGGAGTGCCGCAATATAGTGCGGCGTTGATCCACCCACCTGGACTGCCGCGGGAACAGTAATGCTTGTCTGCGCGGCGCCTAACGTTGCGCCGGTAGCATGAAACATCGTCATTATGTGATTCTGCGTGCCGATCGCCTGATCGCTGTCGAGATTCACAAATCCTGTACCATTTGCGACCGCGGTCAGAATTGCATTCTGCCACGCAGCACTCGGATTCAAACCGCTATGGCCCGCAATAATCAATTGC
This sequence comes from Terriglobus albidus, assembly GCF_025685425.1. GTDB lineage: Bacteria > Acidobacteriota > Terriglobia > Terriglobales > Acidobacteriaceae > Terriglobus > Terriglobus albidus. The sequence goes on along the minus strand of NZ_JAGTAS010000055.1, from coordinate 102,944 downwards.
GATGCTGTTAGATCTGTAGCCGGCGTCTGGCTGATATCAACAACCTTGTATGGAACCTGCAAATGAACGAGATATCTCTCGGGGCCCATTTGATAGGATCCTGGGCTTGTGCTGCTGGTGTTATAGCCGGATGGAACAGATGAATTCACCAGCACCACCACCGTAAGATCCTGGCTTTGCGCCACCGCATGGGATACCAACAGCACAGCTAAAACAAAGACCAGTGCACAGAGAACGAGCAGGCGAAGATGACGAGAGATCGAGATAGTTAAGGTGTTCATGGGGGTTCCCTTATCTGTTGGTCACGTTCGATAGCCTTGCTACAGAGTCAACGATCTCCATAGCCGCGATATCCATAGCCGTAATGGCCGGACATTGACACGTTGTTATAAATCACAAAATTGAGCCGGTCGCCGAGGTGTTCCACGGTGCGTTCCAGCATCGTCCGTGATGTCCCGCGCTCGCGAACAACAAGGAGCACAAGGTCGGCGCCGGGCAGTATCTCTTCAATATCGGATACAGCCAAAACAGGTGGTCCATCGATGATGACCCACGAAAATGTCTGGCGCGCCCAGCACTGCAGGTCTTGCAGCGCCTTGGACCGTAGCAGCTTGACTGGCTTCGATGTCGGCTTATTCAGGCCTAAATAGAACAATGGAACATCGCTGAGCCTGCGTACTGCGGATAGGGCAGTTGTCTCGCCCGTAAGAACATCAACCAGGCTGGATGGCGGTGGTGTTGGAATGTGGCGGCTTTGGCTCGGCCGGCGCAGATCGAGCTCAAGCAACAGAGTGTTGTTTCCGGCCTCGGCCAGGGCCCACGCAAGGTTGAAGGCATTCAGGCTTTTGCCATCCGCAGCGCCTGGACTGGTAATCAATACCGACCCTCCTGAAGGACGAACATTGGAAAGACGGTGTTGCATCAATCGGAACTGCTCCGCGGCAGCCCCGTTAGGATCGGCCTCGAATACGGAGACCTCGCGCGCCTCGCCGTTGGCATCTATACGCTTGATCTCATCAAGCCCGGATGCGGCATTGAGGATCGCTTCTTTTTGCCGCGTGGAGGCATGATCAGAGTCCGCTTTTTGATGGCGTAAGTTACGGCTGCGGAGATCAGCTTCGGGTCGAAGAGAGAGAGAGATCACCTTATTGGCCCCCTAATAAATAGCGTTGCGGAGCGAGTGCGCGCCGCATGCCGCGTGTTTGTTCCATGTTCGGCGTGATGCCTAGAAGTGGAATGCCAGGAAGGCAGTCCCGTAACTCGAGTTCCGACTTTACCGTGCTATCCATCATTTCGGAGACAAATGCTGCGCCCATGCCGGCGATCAAGGCCAGAAAGAAGGCTCCGATAAGAAGGGGCATACGTTTCGGTCCGACAGCTGCATCAGGAACCCGGGCGTAGTCCAGCATGGTGAAACTGCCACCCTGTTGCTGATGTTCCAACTGTGCCGCCATCTGCGCGGAGTAGTTCTTCTCAAGCAGCGAGCGGTAGTGGTCTCGCGCCGTATCATAGTCGCGTAGGAGTTGTGCGATTTCCTGTTCGCGAACGGGTACAGAATCGACCTTCGCCTGATACCGGTTGATCTCCATCTGGATATTCCGTTGCTCGTTCACAAGGCGGACACGGTCGCGACGGATCAGTTGCAATTGTGGATTGGAGGTCGATTGCGAATCAGAGGCAATCGCCGTTGCATCCACATCAGGAGTTGCGGCGATCCTCTCGCTAAGAGCCTGTATTTCGGCCTGTTTCTTCACTACATCGGGAAAGCTGTCGGTATAGTGCTTTCGCAGCTCGGCGAGGTCTGCCTGGGCAACCTGTCTCTCGCTGATAAGTCTTTGCCGTGCGCTGAGTGTTATGCCCTGCGAGTGCGATGTTGTCTCGGGGGCAATCGCGGCGGCAAGAAGAGCTTCATGGTCGAGACGGCTCTGCGCGTCGGCGTTCGATTGAAGTTCCACTTGAAGGCGGGAGAGCGTCTGCATGTTTGCTTGCAACTGATCCGGTAGTTCACCAAGATGTTTCATCTTGTACACACGGAGCTGTTCTTCCAGGCTGTCGAGTTGGCTTTTCGTCGTGCGTAGCTCATTGGCGAGGAATGCGGTAGTCCCCTGAGCTTCCTGCTCACGGTCATGCAGGTTCCACGTGATGAACGAATCCGCGAGTTTATTGGCAACCGCAGCGACCTCTTGGGCGGACTCTCCGGTATAGCTCAACGTAAAGGCGCTCAAACCATCGGAGTTGTGTTTCAACTCAATACCAATGTTTTTCCGCATGCGGTCAATGAGTTCCTCTCGGCTGACCTTCCCGCGTAACTGGGGAAAGAGTCCGAATTCCTCCAGAATCGTCTCGAGCCTGGAAGAACTGAGAATCTGCTGGCTCAAAGTATTCAGGCGCTCGTTTGCGCCCATCGAAACGGCGCTGCTGACGTACTTGTCCGAGACCCGCTGAGGGTTCACCAGGATCTGAGTTTGTGCCCGGTAAACATTCGGCATGCGTTCGATATAAACAGCCGATCCCACAAAGACGACTACGAGGACGGTGAGAATCAGTCGCAAGTGGTATTTCAGCGCACCGAACAACATCGGAATGCGGACGGAAATCGGGGTATGCTCATCTGACACGGGGACCTCCATGCTGTTTCAACCAGGTGAAGGTCACAAAAAAGACCGTTCTGGTCAAATCGATTGACGAACCGGTACGTTGAAAATGGCGTGCGGTAAATGACCATTCCGCCCATTCCGAAAGAGGACGTCGGTACTCAGCCGACACAAAATAGCCATTGATGTCGGCGCTTGTATCCGTCAAAGCTCCACCATGGTAGCTGCTATAACCACCGCTCAATGTCGCAGTAAATCGTCTGGGATTGCCCATCTGCGCTCCGCCATACACAGAGGTCTCCCAAAGGGATCCTGCGACGCTGCCATTGCCGCGTTTACGGCTAGTACCGATGTAGGCTCGGTTTCCTCGAGCGCTCTGCGCGGAAACGATGAACTCGTATTGATAGTTGCCGGTGCATTGTGCGGAACCGAAAACCGGACCGCCCGAACCATCGATCCGTATCGCCGTGGTCATCTGGTAGGTGGAGAGGCCATCGAGCGCTGCGGTTACGCAGGTGCCTGCGCCGAAGTTCTGTTGTACGGCATCGCCTCGGACCCCAACAAGCAGGCGGGGACTCCAGAATTCCCGATAAGCTGCATTTATTTCGTATTGTCGGGTGGAGGGGGCAGCGCCAAGGAAATTATGAAAGCCTGCACTCGCTCCGAAGGATATTGCGCTTACTTCAGAAGTAGTGTGATCGACAAGAAACGTTACGTATTGCCGTAGCGTGCTGCCGGTGATGAGCCCCGTCTGTACACCGCTGTTGTCGATCGGCGAATTTACGGAAGCAAGACTGACGCTGCTTCCGGCGCGTGCTGCATCCGCGCCATATGCATTTGCCGCGTTCAGACCCCATGCGGTACGGCGGCTGGACATACCTGTGAGGTTAACGGTTGTCCAGTGGTATTGTTGCCGTTCGATATTGCTTGAGGGGAACTCAACCAGGGTGGCGTCGTGCGTAAAAGAGCGGGAGTAGCGGCGTCCCACCGAACCGATGCCGATGTGGCCCTGGATTCCGAGGGTGTTGGACTTCAGGTCGGGAGTGTTGTTTACGGCGGTGTCCCGGCCGTACGACAGCGACGCTGCGAGGTCAAAATAGGATCGTTCTTCGCGGGGCATCGCCGCATCTACCCAGGTCGGACGTATTTCCTGTTGCGTGGAGGTTTGGCTATTGTCTTCCTGTGCGTCTTGCTGGGACTGAGAAGACGTTTGCTTATGTGCAGTTTGAGCAACTATGCCGACCGCGGGAGTAAGGCAGATAAGACAGAGCAAGGAAACAGTGCTAAATACTTTCACGGGATCACCACTGTGTCGCCAGGATTGAGCTGCAAATTACGGTTCGGATCGGACCCTTGAAGGAGAGACTTGTAATTCATCCAGATGCCGCCGGCGGGCCCGCCTGCGCGGAGTACATGAATCTTTTTCTTGGAAGCGAATTCAGTGAGACCGCCGGCCTGTGCGATCAGCTGAAGCACGGTGATCGGCGTATTCAATGGGTAGGCGCCGGGACGTGCAATCTCCCCGGTGATGTAGACCATTCTGCTGTGTATCTCGGCCACTGTAACCGTCACACGCGGTTCCACCACCATCGTTTGGAGGCGGGCTTGGATCAGGTCTTCCAACTGGGACGGCTCTTTGCCAACGACATAAACTTCGCCGAGCAATGGGAGTGAGATCTTGCCATCGGGGCGGACAACGACTATTTGGCTCAGGTCTTTTTCCTTCCAGACCTGGATGTTGAGGACGTCCCCGCTTCCAATTGTGTACTGTGGCGTGGCGACGGCAGCGGGAGTGTGAGGGTCGGCTTTCGGCACGCTGGGAGCGTTGGTCTTGCCTGCATCTGCCACTCGCTGTTGTCCATAGCAGATTCCGGTGCAGAGAAGAGCCGCAGACACGGCTCGTAAGCACCAAATGGTATGAGACCTGGGCTTCATAATGGCCATCCTTCCGATGCTTGAAAGAGAGCAATCAAAAAGCCAAATCCCCCCTCCTTTTGAGGGCGTTTCTGGCAGATATCAGGCTTTGCGGAAGGATGCCTTCGGAAATGTGTGCAGGGTCTTGCATACTTTCGGCTGCGCAGCTTTAGTGGCAATTGTCGCCCGATACACGCCAATCGTTTGGCGCGCGATCTGATCCCAACCGACGTACCTGCGATGGTTGTTCGCTGCTCCCAAAAGGAGGCCGAGATAGATGTTTTTGCTTGACTCGGATCGCGGCTGCTGGTGTAACTTTGCGATGCCGCCGATCGCTTCTTCAAGTGCGGAGGAAAGCGCTGCAACGTTGCCGGGAGGCACCAGCAGTGCGTTCTCGCCTGGTTCCAGATACTCCCGGAATGGAGGTAGATCGGAGGCGATAATTGGCTTCCGATAGCACAGGCCGGTCAGCAAAGCGCCGCTGGTCGTTATCGAACGATAGGGATACACCAGCAGGTCGGCCGCGTGGTAGTAGGAAGGCAGCCGGTTTGTGGGGATGTAGTGAATGTCTGCTCGGACAGAATCCGGAAGCGCGGTGGCTGCTGCCTGAACCGCGGCCTCAACTTCCGATGAGCCCGTTCCTGCGATCACCAGCAGGGGCATAGCCGCCGATCGATTTCTCCACCGAGGCGCAGTGAGCCTCCATGCCTGGAGCAGAAGGTCTAACCCTTTATAGGTCGCCATCACTCCCTGCCAGAGAACAATTGGACGATCTTGAGGAAGTTTCAGTGCTGCACGGGCATCGCTGGGATTGATATGTTCCCGGGATTCGAAGAGGGGCCCATGCGGTATGACGGAAATGAAGTTGGAAGGTATGTCGAATCGAGCCTCCAGAGTATCTGCGATATCCCGCGAGTGACAGATCAGGTGATCCACACTGCGATAGAGGCGCCCGAATATGTTTTCCCGGCGATTCCCGGTGTCGTGCGGAAGCAGATTATGAACGGTGTGTACGACCGGGATACCGCATCTCCTGGCGGCCGCGAGTAACTCAAAGTCACTCCCGATATTGTGATTTAACAGAGGAAGCTGCTGCAGGTGGAGGATATCGGGGCGCTTTGAGGGAGTACTCTCCAGTGTTCTCGCGAGTGCAATGGAGTTCGAGATGGCGGCGGCGCAGCGCAAGACACGCCGTAGTGAGGATGGCCAGCCATTTGCCAGATCGTCAAAGTGAAAAGGGCCAGGGTCAGGAGAGAGACTCACCTGGGCGAAATACTCAGGTTCGCGAGAGACGCTGGCGCTGAGCAAACGAAGGGAGACATTTGCCGACGCGAGTGCACGGGCGAGAGCGGCTGTATACCAAGGGGTAAAGCATAGCGGATCGCTCAGCCAAACGCGCAAGGATGAACCGTCCGGCTGTGTGCCTTCCATCGCCTTATGCGATATTGCGATCGGTACCACGCTCATAATATGCGCCTGCTTTCCCCGAAGGACTCACTCGCATCAGCAGATGACGCTTTGCCATTGCTTCCTTGTACGTCGAGAGATAGCCGGCAAGCATGACCGAGACGTCGAAACACGCAGTTGCCTTTTCTGCCGCACGAGCCGCCAGTGCCTGCTGCTGTTCCTGTGAAGAAAGTAGCTTCAGAATGGCGGCTGCTAACATGTCCGGATTACCAGGAGGTACGAGCAGCCCTGCCTTACCGCCTTCCAGCAGACGAGGAATTTCGCCGACCGCGGAGGCGATGATGGGTTTTTCAGAGGCCATTGCTTCCAGTACTGCCAGAGGCATCGCTTCGATTCTCGAAGGTTGTATGACAAGTGTGCAATGCGACAAAAAGCGGGCGGTGTCGTCGCAGAACCCAGGTAAGTGAAGAGCGTGAGACACGCAGAGCTCGGCCGCCAGTGCAAGCAGGCGCTCCCTTTCGGGACCTTCTCCCGCGACGACGCACTGCAGTTCAGGATAGGTTGCCAATAGTTTGGGAAGAGCCCAGACCAGGACGTCGACACCCTTTTCCTTCGAAAGCCTCGAAAGGCAACCCAGGATTATATGCCGAGGCTTGTCGGAGTTTTGTGCTGCGGTTTTGTATGCGGCGACCTCAATGCCATTAGGGATCTGCCGTATGCGCCGGCCGGGCACGCCGGCACGTCGAAGATTCGACAGGACGCCTTGCGATACGGCTACCACGCGATCAAAGTGGCGGAGGAGAAATTGATCGAGCGCCGCGTATTGTCGAAGGGACGCGGTACGGTTTGTCCAGTTGTGACAGGTTGCAACAAGCGCGCAGCCGGCGAGGCGGGCAGCGACCAGCCCGTAGATATTCGCCTTATAGCCATGGGTGTGCAGCACTTCGATATCGTTCTTGCGCAGCCATCTGGCCAGACGCACGATGGTTCTAAGATCCCACCGGCCTTTGCAGGCGAGATCGAGCACCTGCAGGTTCTGACGTTCAGCCTCCTGGACAAACCGCGAACAGGATGAGCTCGAGCCATTGAATACACCGATATAGACCTCGGCTTCGGAGCGTTGAAGTGCCGCCGACAGGAGGCAGATCATCCTTTCGGTACCGTAGAAGCCGGAGCTTGAGACAAGTTGCAGGACCCTCATACACCACACTCCTCACTAGCCTGGCATCGCCCGAAACAGGGAAGACCAGATATGCTGATAGCCCCTGTCTCCGATCATGCGCTTAGCAAGTTGACGGAACAGATACATACCGCGAAGCCGGCTGACAGCGAAAAGATCGCCTTCAAGGTAGGCGGCAATCGTGCGGAGTGAGGTCTTACGGCGTACCGCAAATCTTCCAATGACAGCGGGAAGCTGCATGTTGTTCTCGACTGTAGCGGCGCGGTACATGCCGGGCTCCGAGGTATAGACCTCTTCGTATCCCGCTACAGCGCAGGCGCGAATCACGGCTTCATTCCAACGCCCACCAGGCATTGAAATTGATGTGACAGCCCGGCCGATCTTGTCTTCCAGAATCAGCCTGGAATGGCGAACCTCCTGCTCCAGCTGGGAGGGGGTGCACACTGATAGAAAAACGTGAGTAGCTCCGTGCGAGCCGATCCGATGTCCTTGTTCGGCGATCGACCGCACGTCATTCCAATTGATATATCCGTCTTTCGATCCCATCCATGCCGTAGGGATGAAGAAGTGTCCCTGCACGCCGAGCTCATTCAGAATGGGAACCGCCCATCGCATGTGAGACACATGGCCGTCGTCAAACGTAATACGAACCGATCGTTTGATCTGTTCTGCTTCATGGGTGGCCGCCCACATGTGGCTCATGAATATATCGGGAGAGATGCAATAGACATCCGCCGAGTGCTGGTCGTCGATCTCGTGATAGGCCAGGACGTGCGGAACAATGGTTGACGAAAGTTTCATACGGAGCCGTCTTCTGTGCCTTGATGGAGCATCTGTGTCTTTGTCGGCACAGGAGGCTGGCTGTGTTTGGCACGTTGGATTACCTCAGAGATGAGGAACAGGCATCCGGAGATCAGAAGAAGCGAGATCACCGGACGGCCAAGCAATAGATGATTGATAGCTTGGAGGATGGCCTGGATAGGGAGGATGGGGATGTGCATAGTGGGACACCTACCGTGCGAAAGCGGGGCTGAGCGCCTCTTCCGTCCCTTTCGGCATTGACGTATCAACCTGCTGCTGCAGCGGGATATCTTTCATAAGTTCGTCGCATGTAGCCTGCGCGATGGACGTCATTGCGTTGTTGTTGAGCGTGTCATTCAGTATCTGAGAGGTATTGGCAACATAAACGCCGGCAACCGGTGTCCGTGCGGGAGGCAGAATCTCGGAATACCCTAACGTTGGTACGGGCTGGACGACTCGCTCGCGGAAGACAAAACGATGTTCAATGTCTGCTTCCTTGAGATCGGGGTGCATCCGCGAAAGATCAGCCCAAACGTGCTGCCAGACTGCATCGTCAGAGGCTTCAAACAAGGCATCGTCGGGAGCAGTGTAGCGGGGCAGATAGACGAGGTGGCGATTGTTAGTCTCCTGTACTGGATCGATCAGGTTCGTCATTTCGATGACGCCTGTGAAGCCGATCTTTTCTGTCACGTTCGTTACGTAGAACGGGCTTAGGCGCTTTTTTAAAACGAGCACAACGCAGATAATCCCGAGGTACATTACCTGCCCGAGACGGGCTTTGTAAGCGGCATCTTCCGTGTCGAGCAGATCGGCGATGACCTTATTGGGAGTCGTTAGAATGGCGCCATCAAAGTACATATCTTTGTGACAGGCTTTAACGCGGACACGTCCTTCCTGCGTAGCGTTCCTGGAAGAGATACAGCGGATCTTCACTCCCGTATTGGTCGAGCCCCCAAGCGACACAACGACCTGCTGCAGTCTCTGAAAAACGGTGCTATACCCCCCGCGAATATAGCCGAGTTGCTCCTGTTGTCCCGGACCACGCTGTCGTGTCGACGCGAGCCGGACGATCGTACCCCAGAGAAATGCCGCCGATGCATACCTGCGCAACTCGCCGAGTTTGCAGCGGAAGAGCGGTTCCCAGATTTGCTCGTATACCTTCCCGCCGAAGATGTGACGCGTCCACTGAGACAACGGAATGGATTCCAGCGCGAGCCCATCCTTGATCTTTGTTACATACAGGGTCATCAGCGCCAGGCGGAGCTTTGATGCGAGTGAAAGATGACGATAACGCAGTAGATCTACCGGGCTGGTCATCTTGTGCAAGGCGCCCTGGGAGAACAGGCCAACTTCGGTCTTGGTCCACCGGAGCTGATCACTCAGTTCCAGGTCGGTAAGAAGGCCCAGCAAGGCTTTATCCGAGGTAAGAATGCAATGATAAAACCTGTCCCAACGGAATGGGCCGAAGTCGTGCGTGCTGGTCAGGCCGCCCAGGTCCGACCGGCTTTCCAGGATCGTTACCTTGTATCCGGCGCGCAGTAGACGGAAGGCGCATACCATGCCTGTAAAACCGCCGCCCACAACGGCAATATGGGAAGGACGCGATGTGCCTTGTTGCATGTCAGATACTCCCCGCGACGAGTGCAGCGCCGCATGTAATCAGTCCAATTGCCAGCCAGTGCGACCGGGATACATGTTCGTCCAGCAGAAGGGCTGCCAGGCTTGTTACCAGAACGTATCCGAGGCTGAGGAGGGGATAAGCGTACGAGATATCGAGATGGCGTAGCGCGATGAGCCAGCACACAGTTGCCAGTCCAAACAGAATGACCCAGAGAGCGAGCCATGGAATGGCGATAAGACGGCCCGCGTTCTGCCTTTTGGCAAGGGTGTTGGTCAGATGTTTGAGGGTAATCTGTGCAAACGACCCAGAGGTGATACTTGCGGCGAGTATTCCCCAGGAATATGCCAGCGATGGCGTGGTATCGGCATTCATCTGACCATTCCTCTATCGGTTTTGGACAGTAGTGCAATGCCGGCCGCCATGACGGTAATACCGGTCCAGCGCCCAGGCCCCATCGATTCATGCAGAAGATAGTGGCCCAAAAGTCCCAACAAAACGTAGTTGCTGGCAGCGAGAGGGTAGAGGTAACTGATGTTCTTTTGCGCGACCGCAGCGAACCAGAGCAGTGTTCCCACTCCGTAGACGCAAAGTCCGATCACTACCCCCCATGGGAGGCTCAGTGGCCAATGGAGGGCCAATAGACCAAGTCTACCTTTCCCCAAAAGGCCAACTTTGATCAGTATCTGCCCGGCCGCAGCCATAGCCACTGAGCCTCCCACCAACATCTCTGTCTTGTAGCGAATCATTCGCATGAAGATCCTGCAATTTCTGCCCGTCTAGGAATGCGCCGCGACTGCCGGCATGGCCGGGAGCATCGGTAGGCTCGGCGTCCATTGCCGGTTGATGGTTTGCGGTGGATGGAGTGCTTTGGAAACGGCGCCCGAGTGAAGCGATACGGGGAGACCATCCATTTCCAGGGATTTTTGAGCCGCTTCCAGAATGCGGACGACACGCAGACCGTCTTGAGAGTCGCTCCTTGGTGTGATGCGCTGCTCGACACAGTTAATGAAATGCTGGAACTCAAGTTTGAGCGGCTCGGTCGCGCTCAGATGGGGTATCTGAATATCGCCGAAACGCACCTGGATCGCTTCGCCGTAAGAGCATGTAGCTGGGCTCTGCGCGCCGCTGTCGTAGATCCGGAGTTTCTCGGAAGCAGCCGCGTCATCGAAGACGAGCATCTTCTTGCTGCCCACAACAGTCGTGCTGCGCATCTTGTGTGGGTCGAGCCACGAGATGTGAATATGGGCCATCCGGCGATTCGCGAAGAACAGGCTAAGGAAGACAACGTCTTCAATGCCGTCCTGGATAAACGATTGTCCCCGGGCGCTCACATCGACTGGATCCTCACCGAGTATGTAGAGAATCTGAGAGAGATCGTGCGGTGCAAAGCTCCAGAGGGCATTCTCATCACCACGAATGCGGCCGAGATTTACCCGCTGCGTGTAGATGTAGTAGATCTCACCCAGGTCGCCGGACTGAATGATCTCGCGGATCCGATTGACCGCAGGATGATATTCGAGGAGATGCCCAACCATCAGAATCCGCCCTTTCGACGCAGCCAGTGCCGATAGCTCCTCGGCGTCCCGGACGTTCAGGGTAAAGGGCTTCTCTACGAAGACGTCTTTGTCGGCAAGTAGCGCCTTCTTAGCGAGGCTGTAGTGGGTCGTAGCTGGAGAACTGATGACCACAGCTCCGATCTCGGGGTATTGCGCGAGCATTTCATCAAGTGATGCAACGGTTTGCACATTCCAGTTGTGCCGCGCCATCGAGCAGCGGCCTTCGTTCAGATCGCTGCAGACTACCAGGTCGCATTCCGGCATTTCATAGAGGCACCGGGCGACGTTACAGCCCCAGGCGCCCAGACCGACAACTCCTACCTTTAATCGAGCTCCCATCATCGTGGATGTCTCCTTGTATGAACCGCATACAGACACAGGAGCAATCTCTATGCCAATTCGGATCGCACCTTGGAGGGAGCAGAAGCCTGCTATTTTGCCCCGAAAATGGCAGGTTACGCGCAACTCTTTGCATACTTTTCCCATCTCCGAGAGGGGATCAGAACCCCAAAAGAGGGGCACGATAGTGGAGATAAGCCGGTACAGGATGCTGCCCCAGCGATATCGCGGGAGCATTTTCCCCGTAGGTGCAGTGTAGGGCTTCCACATTTATGGGCGTTTTCCGCAATGAAAACGCCGCTGCACGCTCTTCCGGGATACCCAGCAACAGGGGGAATGCTCTAAGTCAGGCCAGAGGATTTGGCACATCCCGTGCATTGTCTACGCGGCATGAACTTAGTAACCGTCTCCACGCAAACTCGTCAAGCGGAGCGTCAGCTCGAGAAGCTCCAAGCGAAGACCGCAAAGGTCGGTGTTATCGGCCTTGGATATGTTGGTCTCCCCCTGTCCCTTCTTCTATCGGAAGCGGGCTTTACAGTGCAGGGCTTCGATATTGACGCCCGCAAAGTGGAACAGTTGGAAGATGGGAAGAGTTATATCTTCCGCATTCCTGCGACGGAAATTGAGATGGCTCGTTCGCAGGGATTCCGTGCAACGACCGATTTCAGCAAGATCAGCGAACAGGATGCCATTATCATGTGTGTCCCCACACCGCTGACGGATCATCGCGATCCGGACCTGTCGTTCATTCAGAAGACTGCTGAGTCCATTGCTCCGTGGCTGGTTCGCGGCCAATTGGTTGTTCTGGAAAGTACGACCTATCCCGGAACAACGGAAGAGGTGCTGATCCCCATTCTGGACCGCGGCTGCCGCGACGGCCTTCAGGCCTATGAGCGGGGTATGGATGAGGACGCGAACGTCTTTTATGTAGCGTTCTCGCCTGAACGTGAGGATCCGGGGAATAACACAGTAGCTCGCCGGGATATCCCGAAGGTGATTGGCGGGCATGGCGCGATTGCCGGAAAGCTGGCAGGCGCACTCTATGGGAATATTTTTGGCCGCACTGTTGCGGTCTCATCGACGCAGGCGGCAGAGATGACCAAGCTGCTTGAAAACATTTACCGGTGCGTAAACATCGCGATGGTAAACGAACTCAAGCTGCTCTCACTCCGGATGGGAATCGACATCTGGGAGGTTATCGATGCCGCCGCGACCAAACCGTTCGGCTTTCAGCCGTTCTATCCCGGCCCTGGCCTTGGTGGTCACTGCATCCCGATCGATCCTTTCTACCTGAGCTGGAAAGCCCGGGAGTGGAACTTCCACACCCGCTTTATTGAGCTGGCCGGCGAGATCAACGAGGGAATGCCTCGTCACGTGGTGCACTCGGTCTCAGAGGCCCTCAACGCCCATCGCAAATCGATGAATGGGGCAAAGATCCTGGTTCTCGGTGTTGCTTACAAGAAGGATATCGACGATCTGCGTGAGTCTCCATCACTCGAGATTATCGAGATGCTGCAGGAAGAGAAGGCAAGCGTCGACTACAACGACCCTTACTTCCCAACTGTCGGCCGCGGCCGGCATTACGACCTTGGCATGACGTGTACCCCCCTGGATCGTCTGGCTGACTACGACTGTGTCGTCATTGCCACTGACCACTCCGACTACGACTACCAGGCGATCGTGCGCGATTCACAACTTGTCGTGGACACGCGTAACGCCACCCGCGGGATCGTGTCTTCCAAGATCGTTCGTTGTTAAGCAAGCTGCCTCGGGGATAGACAGGAGAGCTCGAATGCCAGACACGCGACATAGCCTTAGCCGTCCTCGAGTTGCTGTAGTCATACCCGTATGTAATGAACAGGAATCACTGCAGGTTCTTCGGATCCGGCTTGCGGAGTTACAGCGGGGTCTGCAGGATCGCTACATCACGTTTTACCTCTTTATCGACGACGGAAGTACGGACCGTACCGTGGCGCTTCTGCCACGGACGGCACCGTACGGGGCCTCCTACAGAGTAGTTTCACACTCCCGCAATCTCGGTATTGGCGCAGCATTCCGCACGGGATTTGAGATCGCAGCCAGCGCCGATGTTATTTGCACTCTGGATGCAGATTGCAGCTACCGCGCGGACCAGCTTGCCCAGATGGTTCATTTGATCGTGGATGGGAAGGCGGATGTAGTCGTGGCATCTCCATATCATCCGCAAGGTTCCGTCGAGGGGGTCGCGCCCTGGCGGTATGCTCTCAGCCGTTATTGTTCACGGCTCTATCGCATGATTTCGCCGGTCAAGCTCTACACCTATACGAGCATGTTCCGCGCATATCGCGGTTCGTTCATCAGGCGAGCGCATTTCCGGAGCAACGGATTTGTGTCTACGGTGGAGATTCTGATGAATGCATCCTATCTTGGCTATCGGATCCACGAGGTGCCAATGACGCTGCATCGACGTACGACTGGATGCAGCAAAATGCGAATTCTTCGCACAATCAGAGATCACTTGAAATTGGCTCTGGATTGTGTCTTCGCCAGAAACAATGGCTATCCGTCCTTCTGCAAGCCCGAGGCAAAGCAGGACGGGCAGGAGAAGAGAGAGGATGTCGGGCGAATGATGAAGATTGTTGGAAGTCGTTAGTTTACGCACGTCCGGCAGGATCGTTACGATCCGTTGGAAAGATAGAAGGTCCTATGAGTTTTGAATTTGTTGCATCTGAAAATGCTCTTCTCCTGGAGCAGGAAAGAAACAGAAGATACCCCAACGTGCATTTCGGCAGGAATGTAGTTGTGGGCCAGAACGTCAGTATCGGGGAAGGCACGGTTATTGGCAATCATGTCGTTCTTCATGATCACGCCACTATTGGTAAGGACGTCAGGATCGATGACGGGGCAATTATCGGCAAGAAGCCACTGAAATCAAAAGCCAGCGCTATGACTGGAACCAAGGAACTGGGGCCGGCCTTTTTGGGTAACGGTTGTCTGGTTGGGAGCAACGCCGTGATCTATTCAGGGGCGATTGTCGAAGATGGGGTTCTGATTGCTGACTTTGCCAGCGTGCGTGAAGACACTGCCATTGGCGAACTCAGCATCATTGGCAGAGGAGTTGCCATTGAAAACCAGGTCAGAGTAGGGCGGTGCTGCAAGATTGAAACCGGGGCTTACATCACCGCGAAATCCGCAATCGGAGACCAGTGTTTTGTCGCTCCCGAGGTGACCTTCACCAATGACAATTTTGTCGGACGCACGCAGGAGAGGTTCAAACACTTCGGCGGAGTGACCATGCAGAAAGGCTCCCGCGTTGCTGCGAACGCCACGATTTTGCCGGGAGTGTTGATCGGGGAAGATGCTCTGGTTGCAGCGGGGTCCGTGGTAACGCGCGATGTCCCGGCGCGCATGGTTGTCATGGGGGCTCCGGCCAGAGTTGTCCGCCCGGTAGATATTGATCAGTTGTTGCCATACGAGAGCGAGACCAAGCCGGGAGAAACACCGTGAAGATACTTTCCATAGGTGGAACGCGGCCGCAATTCGTGAAGATGGCAGTCCTTGTAAGGGCGATCGAAGAGTATAACCGTGAACACTTCGGTGCAATAGAACACAGGCTGCTGCATACAGGGCAGCACAGCGATCCGATGATGTCTTCGGTATTTTTTCAGGAACTGGGTCTGCCCAAGCCCAGATTGCTGGAGAGCGTCCGGATGGGGACTCCTGGAATTCAGACCGCGCTCATGCTTGCCGGAGTGGAAGCGGAACTATTGGAGTGGAGGCCGGACGCTGTGATCGCGTACGGCGATACAAATTCGACCCTTGCATCTGTGCTGGCGGCAGCGAAGCTTCATATTCCTGTAATTCATCTTGAGGCTGGATTGCGCAGCTTCAATCGGATGATGCAGGAAGAACTAAACCGAATCGTTGCAGACCATATATCAGACCTTCTTCTGTGCCCGACGCCCAATGCCGTAAAGCAGTTAGAGATGGAAGGACTCGGCGAGCGGGCAGCATTTGTAGGAGACGTCATGCTCGATGCTGTCAGCCTCTTCGGCACGAATGAGCAGTCCGCAATACAGCGTGAGCTTCACTTGGGAACCCAGGAATATGCTCTGGTTACTATTCATCGAGCCGAAGCGACGGATGAGCCTGAACGGCTTAATGGCATTCTTGAGGCTTTAAAGAAGATGGATGTTCCCATTATTTTTCCGATGCATCCGCGGCTGCGGAAACGTCTGCTCGGAACGAGCAATTCTGATCTGTTTCTTGCGGATCATGTGAACGTGATCGAGCCGGTCGGATACCTGGATATGCTCGCGCTACAGCGAAATGCCCGGTTCATCATGACGGATTCGGGTGGGCTGCAGAAAGAAGCCTACTTCATGGGGGTACCATGCTTGACTCTCCGAGACGAGACCGAGTGGATTGAGACGCTGCACGGGGGGTGGAACATATTGGTCGGCAATGAGGCAGGAAAAATCCTGGATGGAGCTCGTCGCCTGGCACGCTTCGGGCGCAATAGTATCCAGGAGCCCAGGGATCTGGTCGAGTTTGGTGAAGGCCATGCAGGAGAACGTAGCATCGGTCGAATTATGGAAATGGTGAGGGCTGCATGACAAAACGGGTACTTATTACGGGGGCTGCCGGCTTCCTGGGATCGCATGTAACCGATCTGATGCTTGGAAAAGGTTACGACGTCATTGCTGTAGATGACATGTCACACGGGAACTCCGCAAACCTTGACTCCGCGAGGGAATATCCTGGATTTGAATTTCACGCCGCGGATGTATGTGATTACGACGCCTTGCGGCAGGCCGCGGGGAAGGTCGATATTGTCCTTCATCTGGCTGCATACAAGATCCCGCGTTACGAAAACCCGACGAAGACACTGATGGTGAACTCCCATGGGACTCAGAACGCATTGCAGATCGCGGTCGAGAACAACGCTCGCTTTGTGATTACATCCACCTCGGATGTGTATGGCAAAAATCCAAGGGTACCTTTCTCCGAGGATGGAGATTCAGTTCTTGGACCCGCGACGGTGGCGAGATGGGCCTATGCTGCTTCGAAGATGTTCGACGAGCACCTGGTGCTTGCCATGGCGGAAGAAGCGGGGATCAATGCGACTGTTCTGCGGATATTTGGTTCGTACGGGCCGCGTCAAAACCTGAGCTGGTGGGGAGGCCCCCAGTCTGTCTTCATCAGCGCCATCCTGCGCGGGGAGGTCATACCCATCCATGGTGATGGCCTGCAGACACGATCCTTTACGTTTGTTGAGGACACCGCACGTGGCATCGTAGCTGCCGCAGAATCCCAGAATGCCAATCGTGAAATCGTCAACATTGGAGACAATACTGAGATCTCAATCCTGGAGCTGGCACACAGCATCCATCGCTTGAGTGGAAAAGATGGATCGCTGCGTATTACATTCGTCCCTTATAACGAGATCGCAGGACGTAAGTACGAGGATGTCCGCCGTCGCGTTCCGGATATCCGGAAGGCAGAACGCCTGTTTGGTTTCCGAGCCAAAGTACCACTAGCGATCGGCTTGATGAAGACGATCGCGTGGCAGAAGGAACAACTCGAGGCGAGTGGAAGCCTCAAAGCCGCTCTAGTCTAGAGTTCATCTGCGCTCTATCGACCACACTGCATCGATAAACATAAATGGGCTTTAGCCCTGCGCCTTCCTTTCGTCAGGAAAGCCCAGCGCTAAAGCCCAGTCTTCGTGAAACCGATAAGCGGGGTACCCGCGTCTGCGATATCCCTTAGTGACCCGTCGAAAACCGCATTGGAGCTCTAGCTTCTTTCAGGTGATACTGGTCGATTTTGTACAGCAAAGTGCGATAGCTGATACGCAATGCCGCGGCGGCGTGCCTGCGATTCCAGCGAGCCGCCTCCAGGGCCTGCTGTATCAGCCGGCTTTCAGTCTGGTCTTTGAAGTTCCGGACGATGGAGCGCATATGAGTTACGCTGGCATCGGGTTCTCCTTCAATCGTCGGGCAGGTCTGCTCGGTGATGGAGGCACGTCCCATCACCTTGCTCTCGATATCGGCGACCGAGGCATCGCTACCCTTGAGAATCTGAATGCGTATGACGGCATTCGAGAGCTCTCTCAGGTTTCCGGGCCAGTGGTATTCCTGTAGCAAAGAGACGATGCGCGGTGAGATATAGACCGGATCTTGCTGGAACTGAGCGGCCTGCCGCTTGACCATCTGTTCCACAAGGAACGGAATCTCCTCCCGCCGTTCGCGCAGCGGAGGAATATTGATCGTGAAGGCGCTGATGCGATAGTAAAGGTCTTCGCGAAAGAGCTTATCTGTGATTGCATTCTCGATATTGACGTTGGTGGCAGCGATCACCCGGACATCAGCGGTTGAGACGGTTCTTGCACCCAGACGGGAGTAACGGCCGTCCTGCAGGACATGAAGCAACTTAGCCTGCATCGGAGCGCTCATCTCACCGATTTCGTCCAGCAGGAGGGTTCCCCGATCGGCCAGCTCGAACTTACCGGGTTTCGCCTTGACGGCTCCGGTAAAGGCGCCCGCCTCATAGCCGAAGAGTTCGCTTTCAAGAAGGTCCGGCGGGAGAGCGGCACAATTGACGGAGCTGAAGGTGTGCGACGAGCGGCGAGAGTGCTTGTGAAGGAGATTGGCGACGACATCCTTACCGACGCCGCTCTCCCCAAGGATCAATACAGGAACATCGACCGCGGCGAGGAGGCGAATGTTCTCATAGATTCGCATCATGGCCGGTGAGGCCGCAAGGAAGTAGCGGTTATGGCTTATCTCTTCCAGATGATAGCGTCCAGAAGTCGGCCGGACGTCATGATCTACGTCGCGAGTAACTTCAAACTCCTCCGTTAACTGGGAGAGTTCCGTAAGCATCTCTTCGAGTTCAGGGCGTTGAACCGGGACTTTGAGAAAATGATGGATCCCAAGTGTCTCTGCATCCTGAACCCACGGGCTCAGACCGAGGGGGGGCGCAAGCCAAATGCGATGTGCACCTACCTGCTGACTAAGTCTCGACAAAGAAGTCTCATCTCTGGGAGGACGTGCGGAGACGTCCAAAATGACAGCATCGAAATGGCGTGTCTGGCAAGCAGCCAAGGCTTCTTTCAGGGATTCGAAGACCTCAACAAGATGTCCCTCGGATTGAAGCGTAGCCTCGGCAGTCTGAATAAATGGCCTTGAGCTTGTAATAATTGCGACTACTTTAGTCCTTAGCATCACGGATACCTTAAGTACCTCAATATGTTTGAAATCGCTCGTATTTTTATGTCAAACAGGCGTATGGTGTACCCCAGATTCCAAGGCGCACCTTTACCGGCTGTTGAGACGCCTTAATTCCTTTGGCGATGTGTGCTTTCAGCGCCTGGAGGTTTGGTCGCCTACTTGCTGGTTTGCGTCGCGTGATTCCCGACGGAGGATGGAAGATGCGTTCTGTACCCAGATCTCACAGAGCGAAACGATACAGGCTACCTGCAGTACCCCCATCGCAGCCAGCCGTCCGCTCGGGGGCATGGCATTGATGAGAGACATCCGGTACGTCGAAAGGATGATATTGACTCCAGCCAATGTAAGTATGACAACCAGGAGATATGGGCTCCAGATCAGCAATCTTTGCGGAACATGAGAGGTATACAAAGCAGGGTCATAAAGCGACCGATGCAGTCCAGTAATTTCCATAATGGTATGTCCTTTAAGAAAACCAAATGCAGTACAACGGGCCAACGATCGATACGGAATTGAAACCCGGTAAAAGTGAAACAGGCCCAAGGTACATACAACGGCCAGATATAGTCCTCAAAACCGTTCTTGATGCCGGTCAATTGATCCATTGTTATATCCAGGTCTTTTGCAATGAAAGAGATACAGTTTTTTGGAGAATATACGTTTGAGAAATCTCCGCTACTTGTCATGCGCGGAATTGAGATGATTGATCTCACGCCCAGGCAATTGGAGACCCTATCTCTGCTGCTTGATGCCAAAGGAGAGGTCGTTAGCAGGGAGACATTCCTGGACAAAGTCTGGGGTGACGTTATTGTCGAAGAACACAATCTGACCCAGACAATCTTCCTGCTGCGTAAGACCTTAGGTAAGTTACCAAATGGTCAGGAGTACATAGAGACAGTACCCAAAAAAGGGTACCGTATGTCACCATCCGCATTGTCTCTTTCGACAATGCGCGAACCCTCACTCTCCCTATCGGATAAAACAAAAAAGAAGATTCCATCACCGGTTGGGCCGGTTGCGCCTGTGATGGAGGGGAGACGGTCCAGGAGCATTATTAAGAAGATGTTTCTGATACAGGCAGCCGTCCTTGTTGTCACGATGGCAGCTACGCTGCTCCGTGGTTTTCAGGCGAGGCCACACTTATTGAAAGTCAGGCAGCTAACACATGATGGCGTGTACAAGGTAAGTGATGCTCCCATCTTCCTGCGCGATAAGAGGCTGTTTTTGACGGAGCGCCAGGACAGCCGGAATATTTTGGCAAGTATCTCCCTCGATGGAAGTATCTACAGGAACCAGGTACTTCCATTTCGTGATGGGGTTCTGTCTGGTATAGGGACGGGCGCGGAGGACATACTCATTGCGCGGCCGGGCGATAAAGGTACAGTCACCGTGGCCTCGTTAAAGGGAGGCAACGACCGTCCATTAAGCGAATTCAATGGAGAATCGCCTGCGTGGTCACCGGATGGCGAGCATCTGGCGTTCATCCGCGGTCAGCAATTATTCACCGCGGATAAGGTGGGGCAAAACCCCGTATCCCTGGCGACCGTGCAAGGAATTCCCTTTTGGCCCGTATGGTCACCTGACGGTACTACTATACGGTTTTCGGTTCGAGAGCCGGATGGGGGGCAAAGCATTCAGGAGGTAAACCTGACGACGAAACGCCTTTCACCGGTACTCCAGGGCGAGCCGCATGAACATCGTGCATGTTGCGGCGTATGGACTTCCAATGGAAAGTATTTCGCATATGTGGTTGAAAACTCCGCGTCAACGTCACTATGGGTGCAGCGCGAAGAGATACTTGGGTGGAAAAAGATCAAACGTTCCTGGGAGCTGGTATCGGGGCCGGTGGATTTCTGGCGGGCGCCTGTTATCGACCAGGATCATATCTATGCGATCGGTGAACAGGCGAGGCACAAGCTCGTACTGCTCAACTCGAAATTTGCTCCTTTTCTTCCGGCAGTTTCGGCGAATTCACTGAGCATCTCTCATGATGGACAGTGGGTTGCGTACTCCGTGTATCCGGAGGGTTCACTCTGGAAGAGCCGTCTCGATGGCACCGAACGAACCCGGCTTTCGGCGCATGACGAGTACACGCGCATGCCGCAATGGTCGTCTGATGACCATGAAATCTTCTATCTGCGCATGACCGACGGCAAGCCGTGGAGCTTAGCACGGGTGGACGCACGTGGCGGTAAGCCAGGCATCCTGGCAATCGGCGGCAGCGGAACGAGTGAACTGGCGTATAGTGCCGCGGGCGATCAACTTGTCATGGATCAGATGGGCTCGGGCAGCACGAGGTCCGGGAAGCTCGCCATTCTTTCTTCAAAAGGAAAACTGTTAGAAGAACTGCCCGAATCTGAGGGGATGACGGCCGCGAGGTGGTCCTCCGATGGTCGTTATATCTCTGCGGTAAGTGCAGATCGAGAACAATTACGCGTCTTTGACAGGGTGTCCAGAAAGTGGGACGTAGTGTTCAACTCGGCCAGGATTGGCGCCAGTATCTGGGATCGCAAGGGGAACACCCTCTATTTCACAGCACGACAAGGGGGCGCGGCAAGCCAGAGTCAGCCAGGTCAGGATCAGCGTTGTACCCTTTTCAGGTTTCAGGTCGGAGGACAGGGCGTAACCCAGGTGATGGAGATACCAGAGGTCTATGCGAATGGTGATGTATCCCGGACATTAGAATTCACCGCAGATGGAGACCTGATCTTCGAGTACCTCGATGGTTCGGCAGAGATCTACGACCTGAATGTAGATCTCAGGTGAATTGCGTACGGGCCGCTGCTTAGAGCACTTTCCCTGTTGCTGGGTATCCCGGAGGGGAGTGCAGCGGCGTTTTCATTGCGGAAAACGCCCATAGATGCGGATGCTCTGGACTACACCTACAGGGAAAATGCTCTAATTCTTAACTTCGTTCCCAGAAAATCTCCTCTGTAAGTGATGGCAGTCACCGGAGGTGGTGCAGGTGGTCACGGTCTTCCCCGTATCGAGCCTGCTATGTAGCTATGTGAGCGCGCTTGCGCCGAAGGAGGGGCTTGCCATGCCTACTACGCTAACCGTCCACCGAGGCAAATCGAGTAAGGCTGCCATTCAATTTCCTCATATTCAGAATCTGTTTGAGGATATGGAGCGCCTCACCGAACGTATCTCTAAGCGTGCTTTCAGCCTGTTCCAGCAGCGCGGAGGGGGTGAGGGCCGCGACTGGGATGATTGGTTTAAGGCTGAATCGGAGTTCTTGAAAGCGGTTCCGGTCGAGATTACAGAGTCAGATCAAAGTTTCTCCATTCGGGCTGAAGTGCCCGGGTTCAAAGCCGAGGAGCTGACCGTTCAAGTGGAGCCGGATGGCGTGTACATCCGCGGCAGATCCGAAAGCAGGAGGGAAGAAAAGGGGAAGGGGGTTGTCACATATAGCGAGGTATTTTCGAATGAGATCGCGCGCCATATCGAATTGCCCGCCATGATCGATGCAAGCCAGAGTGAAGCAAAGCTCAGCGATGGCGTGCTCCAACTTACATTGCCAAAATCCGCTCCTTCCAAAGCTGTCAATATCAAGGTGGCGTGAAGAAGCAGCTCCACTCGCTTCGAACACAGGGACGTTATGGTGCTTACCTGTGTTGGACTCACGGAATGATGACATAGGGAAGTGTGAATCTGCTTTCCCGAACATCAAGCAAAGCCCGATTCACCTCTTCCAGGTGGCATGGGGTCGTCTTTGGTCGCCATGAAAGGTTTGAAATTAGCTGCAGATAATCGGCAGCATCTTTCCGTGTGAGGTTGGCGACACTGCGAAGTTGCCGTTCTCCCCAAAGAAGCGTGTCGTAATCGAACGACGGAATGCGGTCCAGGTGGACGGCATTGATCGCGACGATCCCTCCCTTCGAGAGAGACCGCAGGGCAGAGATAACAACATGACCGACCGGCGCAAAGGTGATCGCGGCATCAAGTTGTTCGGGAGCTCTCTCATCGAGCGGCCCTGCCCAACGTGCGCCCTGTGTGAGGGCCAGCTCCTGGTGGTCTGGTTCCCGCGTGGAGACGAAAACCTCACAGCCCCAATGGAGAAGAACAGGCATCACCATCTGCGCTGAGGCGCCATATCCAAACAGGCCAACTTTCGTACCGGGTTTGACCTCAGCAACACGTAGGCTCCGATAGCCCACGGCGCCGGCGCAAAGCAGCGGAGCAGCCGTTTCGGAGGGCAGGTTTTCTGGAATTGGATAGGTGAAACGGGCATCGGCGGCGACATATTCCGCAAAGCCGCCATCCCGGCTGTAGCCTGTGAATACGGGATGATCACATAGATTTTCACGATCCGTTCTGCAGTATCGGCAGGTACCATCGGTACCGCCCAGCCAGGCAATCCCTACGCGATCTCCAATTTGAGACGAACCAGCGTTTGTCTTCATAACCTCGCCCACGATCTGATGCCCAAGGATGACGGGCTTTTTGATCGGAGGAAGGTCGCCTTCAGCGATATGGAGGTCCGTGTGGCAAATTCCGCATGCCAGGACTTTCAGCAAGACCTCACCTGGCATGGGAGAGGGCACGGGGACGTTCCGCAGCATGAGCGATGAGGTCTCAATCGGCGCCGGTTGTTCCAGTAACGCAGCACGCATCGGAGAATTCCTCGATGATCAATCATCGTACGTCCGGATATGTAGATCAAGAATCACTCCGTTCGAAGTGCGGTCATCGGGCTCACATCTGCTGCACGCTTTGCCGGCAGGTAGCCCGAACAGACGGCAACAGAGATCAAGAGTAATATCATGCCGGTGAACGTAATAGGATCGTTTGGCTCGGTGCCGTAAAGCAATGCGCTGATCGCCTTCGCCACGATGAAAGAAACGATCGTTCCAATGGCAATGCCGATGACCGAAAGGCGCACTGTCCTTCCGATAACGCTGAGCAGCACGCGGCTACGTGTCGCGCCTAGTGCCATGCGAATCCCAATCTCCTGCGTCTGGCGGGCAACCGAGTAGGAGATCACGCCGTAGATGCCAAGGCATGCGAGCAAAAGCCCTACGATGGCGAAGATGGCGACAAGGAAGGCAAAGAAGCGCCTTGGTGAGGTGCTGTGGTCGACGAGAGCCTGCAGCGGACGCAGCTCGGCCGCAGGCTGACCAGGGTTGAGCCGTCGCAGGGTAGAGAGTAAGGGCGTCGCAAGCGTCTCTGGCGGCATAGAGCTGCGAATGACCAGTTCCGCACCATCTTCGCCCCATCCCTGGGCAATGGGCAGATAGACCTGCCAGGCAGAACTGGCTTCGACGTTGGTCTCATGGACATCGGAGACAACACCGACGATACGGACGTCCTTCCCGCTCATCACGATCATGTGGTCGACTGCATCCCCATTGGGGAATAGAAAGCGCGCAGCCTTCTCATTGATGATGATCACCGGTTCGCTTGTAGCATTGTCATTCCAGGAGATATCGCGCCCACGAAGATGCATGCCCATCGTTGGAAGATAACCAGGAGAGATGATGTAAACGAATGTAGATGGACGCTCGTTCCGCCCATACGTCACTCCTTTGACTCCAGGAGGGCCCCATGTACGATTGCGCGCGAGTGGAAGATTGTCGGAGAGACCCGCACTCTCAATGCCCGGAATCATGGGGATTTCGTGTAGCAGATTGCGATAGAAGTTGTATCGTTCCTCCTTCTTCAGGTTCGGTACATCGACCGTGATCGAGGCGGATTGGGATGGCCGGAAGCCGAGGTCAACATCCAGAACATGGAGAAAGCTTCTCAAGAGGAGGCCGGCGCCGACGATCAGGACGCACGCAAGAGCGATCTCACTCACGACCAGGGCATTGCGCAGTCCTTCATGCCGTTTGCCTTCGCTGGTAGCAGGACCGCTGTCCTTAAGACGTGACTGTAGTCCGGTATCCGTCGCCCGCAGACTCGGGACAATGCCGAAGAGCACCATCGCGATGAAGCTGAGAAGTAGCGTCCACAAGAGCGTAACCGGATCAATGCGGAGCTCTGAGATAAGTGGCAGTGCAATCGATCCCTGATGGGCAAGCCAGCGAACCACGGCCGCAGCCAGGGCGACTCCCAGGATTGAGCCGGAGGTGGCTAGCAGGAAGCTCTCGGTGAGCAACTGTCTTATCAATCGCCCGCGGCTGGCGCCTAATGCAAAGCGAAGGGAAAACTCTTTACTGCGCGATGCCGCGCGTCCGAGCAACAGGTTAGAGAGGTTGACGCAGACGATCAGCAGGATGGTCGCTACCGCAGCCCAAAGAACATAGAGAGAACGACGAAGCTGTCCGGCAACATGCTCTTTCAGGGGAACGGCAACGGCCTTGCCGTAACTGCCTTTGCTCTCGGGGAATTTCTTTCCCCAATAGAACTGCGGGAATAGCGTTGCAGTTTCGGCCGATGCCTGCTGCGCGGTAATACCGGGCTTTAGACGTCCAATGAACGTTAGCGTGTTTCCGGAGTACCGAATCATCTCTACGTTCAAAGGGGTAAGCACGTCTACGCGTGTGCCGGGCGAGAACGTCGAACCGAAATCAAAGCTCTCTGGAAGTATTCCGACAACCGTTACTGGTGCGTTGTCGATAGAGACCGCGGTATTGATGACGTTGCGATCGCCGTGGAAACGCGTCATCCAGAATGCATGGGAGAGCATCACAACCGGTGATGCGCCTTTAAGCCCATCTTCTCTACGGAAGTCCCGTCCGAGAGCAGGTGTTACGCCGAGTACGTCAAGAAAGTTAGGGATGACGTCAATTCCGGTCACCGGTTGCGGAATGCCTTCACCGGTAAGTTTATGGTTATTCGGCGAGCTGAATGCAAAATAGCCCGTCACACCGCTGTAAGAACGGTTCATATCGCGGAGGTCTTCATACGCGTCGACCGAATAGGTAGAACCGGAAAGTCCTCCGTCCGCATCTGCCGGCTGAATCCATACCAGCGCTTCGGGATCGTGAAAGGGCAATGGCCGTAGGAGGATCGTGTTCACCAGGCTGAAGACGGCGATATTGGCGCCCATACCAATTGCGAGAATGACGACAGCGATTACAGTAAAACCGCGATCGCGCTTCAGGGAACGAAGGCTGAACTGGAGATCCTGCCGCAGAGTGTCAAACCATGCCCGCGGATGCTGGTCGTGACATTGTTCGCGTGCAGCCTGCATGCTGCCGAATTCAATAGAGGCCTGACGGCGGGCCTCGACCGGTGACAGGCCGGAAGCAATCTTTGCCTCGATCGCATGCGCCATATGAACGTGCAACTCTTCGTCGACATCCGTTGAGACGTTGTGCTTGCGAAAGATGTAGCGGAGGCGGTAGATAGCTTCGCGGATCATGCGAACTCCTCCCGGGATGCGTTGAGCACTGTGGACATAGCCGTGCTGAGGCGATTCCACTGTTCCAGCTCAGACCGCAATTGCTTGCTGCCGAGAGGTGTGAGAGCGTAAAACTTTGCCTTGCGATTATTCTCGGAGGCTCCCCAGGAAGCTTTTATCCATCCCTTATATTCGAGCCGATGCAAAGCGGGATACAGAGAACCCTGCCCGATCTGGAGAACATCCGCGGAGATCTGCTGAATACGGGTGGCAATACCCCATCCATGCATAGGTCCATGAGCGAGGGTTTTCAGGATGAGAACGTCAAGTGTTCCCTGAAGAATGTCGGTAGACGGCGGCATAGGCTCTCCCCTTGATATTCGACAAAAGGCTTTCGCATCTTCGTGTCGAATGTCAAGGGGAGAATGTCTGAATTGTCTCCGATCAGGCCTTTGAGCTCACCATTTGGAACTCCTGCAGGCCAACGCTTCCGCCGGTAAGCTCGTCGAGCTGCTTGGAAAACGCCTGAAAATGCGGGGTGGCAAAGTGATCTTCCAGGGCTGCTTTGGAGACCCAGTTCTCGTAGACAACCCATGTATTCGCATCACTCAAAGAGTGATGCAGGTCGTAGTTGATGCAACCCTTTTCTGCGCGCGACGGCGGTACCAGTGCGAGAAGCGCCTCTCCAAGTTCCTCGCTCTTGCCAGGTTTCGCCACGAGGGTTGCAATGATAGTAAGTTGCTGCATCGTTCCTCCGCTTCTTGTTTGGTGGGGTGCCTGTGTCCAGGCGGATGTCTTATTGCAATTGTTTCAAAGAGACTGTCTTTCCGGTTTGTACCGAGGTGCGAGCGGCATCGAGGATCTGCATCACGATCAAGTTCGTGTCCAGGGAAGACAGATCACCCTGATCTTTGACCTCACCATGAAGAACAGCGGCGAGGTATTTCAGAGATCCGGACTGAGCGGGAGGAAGCGAGGGTGAGGTTCCCATCTGCTCTTCGGATTCACCACGGAAGCGCTTCCGTGCGTGGGAGGGGCCAACGGTAAAGATGGTTCCCTGGGTTCCATAGAGCTCCATATCTTTGCGGGCGAAGCTCCAGTTCCAGGACGCCATCAGGACGGCCTGGGTCTTCGGGTAGCGCACGATGATGGTTGCATCGTCGTCGACGTGCGGATAGATCTCCGGCTTGTCGGTCTGAGCGGAGGCGGTGACAGAGATTGGAGTTTCTCCATGCATCAGCACAGTGGCAAGGTCAGCGCCATAGCAGCCGAAATCGAAGAGTGCACCTGCGCCATTGCGGACGGGATCCGTGAGCCATGGAAGCCATTCCGGGCCGACGCCAATCTCCTTGGGGCCTTCGTGCCCATCGTGCACAACGACTTTGCGTACATCGCCGAGCTTGCCATTCGCAGCGAGGCTCAGGGCTTCAGCGTTGGAGGAGTACCAGGTCGTCTCATAGTTGACAAGGACGTGCACGTTGTAACGTTTCGCAGCATCCCGGATGGCAAGTGTATCGGGCATGGTGGTCGCCAGGGGCTTCTCTACCATGGACGAGATGTGATGACGCGCGGCAGCTTCAATAACACGGCGGTGGTCAAGGATGGTCGTGTAAACCAGAACTGCATCAGGGTGTGTGCTGTTGAGCGTCTCTTCCAGGTCGGTGTGGAAGAGGGAATGGTCGAGCGAGAATTGCTTCTCGTAGTTAGCGGCAAGCGCGGTATCGGGTTCGACGATTGCAACCAGTTGAGCGTCTTTGGATTTGGGAAGAT
The DNA here is from genome assembly GCF_025685425.1 of Terriglobus albidus. Classification (GTDB taxonomy): domain Bacteria; phylum Acidobacteriota; class Terriglobia; order Terriglobales; family Acidobacteriaceae; genus Terriglobus; species Terriglobus albidus. The sequence goes on along the minus strand of NZ_JAGTAS010000055.1, from coordinate 75,266 downwards.
CACGCAGGAAGCCTTTGACGTGGCCGTGAACAAGGCCGACGATCGCGACTCGAATCGGCTGCTGCGCGGGGAGCACCGGTGCGAGTGCGAGGAAGAGAACTGCAAGGGGTAATCTCAATTTCACTTAGGACCGGCTCCTTTGCCGTCAGAAGGCAGTGTGCCGTGTCGCTTTGATGGAGGTCAAGCGAACAGAAGGAAGCCCAACATCTTGCAGTGTGTGGTGGCTGAACAAACGAATGTTCTCGGTTCAGCCACTATAGGACACCCGGCTCTGGTCTCTGCGGCTAAGTTGTGCTTGTGTTGTTCCGGCTGCGGTACAGCATGACAGGACGTCGTCCTTGCATTGTGACCGTGACCTCACGTCCTGCCTGCTTCAGAGGGACGGGTTCCTTTCTATCTGGGAAGAGCGCCGCGCCAACGACCTCTTGTGGCTTCCAGGATGCGGGCAGCGTCGCGGTCAATGGGCCGTCGTGAACGGAATACATAGCGATGCGGTCATTGCCCAGGGGGCAGAAGACAGCATCCTTTCTTGCGACCTCTGCTCCGTTAAGAGTGACTTTGTAACTCTGATTCTCCCAATCCATCTCGATGGAGTTGCCGGCGCCTTCAAGATACGTAATGGTTCGCTCCTGGGTGCGCTGAAAGCCTTCGATGTTGAGCAGGTGCAGGCGGAACCAAGGCACCATCGTCAGATAGAAGGAGTCGAGCATCCTCTCCTGCGAGGCATCTCCATTGAAGATTGAGTGCTGCGCTTCGCCATAGAAGGTCATGAGAAAGAGGGGAAGCTCACCCGCGTTTCCGGCGCGGCCCCAGACGGCGCTCTTGCGGTAGATCATAGAGAGCATCGGCACAGGCTTTCCCCCGAAGGGACAGGGCTTTGGGCCGCCCGCATACCAGCTCATGCTCATCTTGCCGATGAATGGATAGCGAAGCCCTTCCGACGTGACGTCGACGCCGTGCTTGGCGAACTCCTCCAGGATCCGGTAACGACCGGCATTGAGATTCCGAATGCCGCTTGCGGGATGTTTGGGATCCCAGTCATTGCGAATGGCGTAATACGAAAGCACGTCGACATGAATGGTTCCTGGCAGCTTATAGCGTTCGCAGGTATAGCGGACGCGGTCCGGGCCTGGGCCTTCCATATATTTGGCCAGTCCCTGGATGTAGGACTCTTCGCCGGTCCATTCGCGACTCTTCCAAAGGTCGCCATCGGGTTTGCGGGCGATCATCCCTTCGTTCCATGCCGGGCTGCTGCGATATGCATCATCGTAGTTGTCGGAAAGGCTGACGGTGGTGTTTAAGGATTTTGCTCGATCCATCAGGCGCATCATGCCCTCATAACCGCCGATGCGCTCATTCACAACGTTCACGGCCGGATAGCCCGTGTCTTTTCCGCGGAACTGCCAACCCCACAGGTGAACGAGTTGCGGAGAGCCGTCGGTCAGCGCATGAATGTCTCGAATAATCTGTTCGCAACGCTCAAATGTCGCCGATGGTTTGGGAAACTTCGGTTCGTCAACCCGGATGCCATAGATGAATTTGTCATCGTAGAAATGGTTAGGGATAGCGGGCATCCGGGCCCGGACAAGTCTTGCTCCGTCAAGCCAGTCGAGTGCTTTTCCACCTGCTTCCGGTTCAAGGAAGTCGAGCCGGCAGGTCGACTTCTGTTCCACTAGCAGATTGGGCGTAGCGTTGTTGCCACAGCTCTTCGGAGCCCCGCGTCCCAGATTCATGTCGTAACAGGCGCTCCCATCAACACGGTGAACCTTGGTAGTGCCAAGAGATGCAGTCCTGTCAGGAGTTTCGCCAGTCACCGACAGGAGTGTGCCGTCCATAAAGGCGGTGGTCTCCTGCACGCAGACCGTGCCTGAGTGCCCGGCCATGATGACCGGGAGGATACCGTTGATCTCCCCCCAGAAGGTATTGAGAGGCAGCTTGCCTGCCTTGGCATCGCGCAGCGAAACCAGATCGCCGCCGTCGTCTGCATGAGCGATCCATGAGTTCGGATCGGATTCATGCACGCTGACCAGGGAGGGCATCGAGAGTGAGATCAGCTCGAAGCCGGAATGCTCCTGTACTTCCTCGAGTGTGACCTGAATAGTCCGCCCATCGATTGCATAGTGCAGGATGAAGTTCGCCGCAGGGGTGGTACCGTAGAGCGCCTGGAAGTGGAAGTCGGCAGTCGTCCGTGTTGTCTTCTCGTGAGACGGGTGTATCTCGACATCACTGAAGGCGTGAGGTTCGTGCTGAAAGAGGCGGACCTTCAAAGGGGTAGAAGGTGTGCTTCCGCGGTAGAGCTTTCCGGAACCGAGCAGCCGATAGAAGATGGGAAGACCGGTTGTTGCGTCGAGTTGCAGAACGAGATGCGGCGAGCGTAGCGAGAGGATGCGGCCTGTAGGAACGGGAGTGGCTGGTTCCGAGAAAAGGTGGCCAGTTTTTGCCATGGCCATGCCGGCGGCACTGATTTTGAGAAGAGTACGGCGGCTAAGTCGATCAGGGTGAACAGTCATGCGTGCTGCTCCTTGCATCTGGCTGCAGAGATAGTTTTGCTTGCATGAAGCGGGTCGAGAATTGTGCCCTCGACCCGCCACATGGTTAGAAGCTGAGTTTGCCGCCAAACTGCAGTTGGCGTACAGTGCCGGCGCCGGTGATGCGGCCGAAGGTCGCTGTGCCGATCGTGCTGCCGGGGTTGGAGTAGCTGGGATTATTCAAGGCATTGGAAGCCTCGGCACGGAACTGGAATTTGACATGCTCCGTGATCGGGAAGGTGCGCGCCAGATTCAGATCGACATTGTGATAGGCAGGGCCCGTCAGGAAGTTACGAGGCGTGTTGCCGTTGACAGGAACGCCATTGGTGGGCACTGCATTCTGAACAAATGCTGATGTATTGAACCACTGGTTGAGTGAGCGCTGTACCGCATTGGGGTCGCCGATCACGGAGGCACGGTCGTTGGTCTGACCGTCCAGGTTGGCATCGAGCGAATTCATTACGGTGAAGGGAGAGCCGCTGCGCAGACGGGCGAGAGGTGAGATCTCCCATCCGTTCGTGATTGCCTTGAGCCAGCGCTGTGGTCCGGTGTAATAGTCCGGCTGCCAGACAATGCCGATCGTCGACATCTGACGGTAGTCGTTGTCGGTGCGGCCGCGTTCGTCACGCAGACGTGTGTAGTTCTGCGCTGTGCCCCCGGGACCGGAGCTTTCAAGTCCCACGCTCGACAGTGACTTTGACCATACATAGGTGCCGCTGACTGAGAAGTGGTGAGACATGCGCTGCGTAATCGTAGCCTGCAGCGAGTGATACGAGGAGGACTGATTCGACTCGGTGCGCAGGATGGTGCCAAACGGCTGGTAAGGACGCCGGCACTGAACATTGCCGGTTGTCGCCGTGAGGATGGGAGCGCCGGTTGAACCGCTGGTGCATCCCGAACTGCCGGCTGCGAGACCATAGTTCGTGCTGAGTCCCGGGTAGTTGAGATCAGGAGCATAAACCTGGTTGCGGCTGAGTGCTCCCACATACGCAAGAGAGATGCCCCAGGAGTTGGTAAGCTGCTGCTGGACAGAGAGATTCATCTGCACGGTATAGGGAGAATCCGCCGTCTTGCTTGTCGGCTGGATGGGGCCGGCTACCGGAAAGAAGTTGCCGCTGTATGGAAAGATATTTCCGGAAGGTTGGCCGCGATACGGATTGGAGAGACTGGCGCCCGTCGTGCTGGAGACGACAGGGAAGCTGTAGCGAATGGCGAAAGGAATGGTGTTGCCGCTCGCCATCCAACTTTCTTCTGAGAGAGAGCCCCAGAAAAGTCCCGCGCCGCCGCGGAAAGCGGTTTTGCCATTTGCAAATGGATCGTAGGCAAAACCGAGCCGGGGAGAGAAATGGCTATACCGGATAGGTGTGATACCGCGAGAGATGCCTGCGTCCCCGGGGAAGAGCAGGCCTACGGGAGCATTCGGCCGCACCGTAGATTGCTGTCCAGGCACAAAGCTGGATTCGCGATTTGCAGGGTCGACCGGCGGCGTCTGAATGTCATAGCGCAATCCCAGATTGACCGTAAGCTGCCGATTGAGGCGGAGATCATCCTGCAGGAAGAAGGATGAGGTAAGGGTAACGGCGGAGACGGAGGCAGGCGCGTCCTGCTGTACCGAACTGGGTAGACCGAGCAGGAAGTCGCCAAAGCCTGCGAGTCCGGTGGACTGACTGCCGACGCGAGTCACGCCTCCATTGAAGGAGAAGCTTCCCCAGTTATTCAGATTGGCGACCTTCTGCGATTTGTCGAGGACGGCCTCGCCCCCGAATTGAAGTGTGTGGCGGCCAAGCGTCCAGGTGACCAGGTCACGGACGGCGTAATTGTTCGTGAACCCGGGACCGGAGTTCGTTTCCCCAAGAGTGAAGTAACCGGTGATGGAGAGATTAGGCAGAGCCTTCGGTCCCTGCGGTGTGAAGGCTGAACCGAAGTCAGCAAGCGAGAGTGTCGGGGTGTTGACGCGATTCGAGAGCAGGCGCGTGTAGGAGATCCAGGCATTGTTGACGACGGCCGGGGTGATGGTCCAGGTGTGTCCAAGAACAAAGTTCTGCTGCCGCCAGAACATGTTCTGCGAGGAGTAAGGAACGTTGCTCGATCCACCACGAGCTGCATTGAAGCCGCTGGAGTTGAAGTAGGTGGCCGACAACTGCTGGTTCGCGTTCAGCGTGTGATTCAGCTTCAGCAGAAAGTCATCGGTGTTGTAAGGAGAGCTGAAATACCCTTGCCACGAAGGATAGGTGCCGACGGAGCTGGAGAAGGTCGTATTCGGAGCCGGCAGATAGCTCTGCATGAACCTCGCGGCAACCGGATCAAGATGGCCTGCGGGAATGATGTTCCCTGGATAGGTCGTTCTATTGGCTGCGCTGGAACTGCTGTACGGATTGCAGATGAGGTACTTGCCGCTTGCGAGATCCGCAGCGGACAGGACGGGAGCGGAACCTGTCGCGCACGAGTAGGCCGAGGTCGCCGAAAGATTGGCAGGGAAGTGATCGCTCAGATTGCCGGCCTGATTGGCGGCTGTAGGAATGATGGAGTTCTGCAGGAAGGTGCCGCTGGTCTGGCGAAGACCCGCATAGGAGCCGAAGAAGAACGTCTTGTTGGGTACGATCGGCCCGCCAAGCGTGGCCCCGAACTGATTGCGGTGTAGAGGAGATTTCGGGAGAGAGGCATTTGATCCCCAGTCGCGCGCGTTGAGCTTCTGGTTACGAATGAACTCAAAGACCGTACCGTGGACCGTGTTCGTCCCCGTCTTGACCAGCGCATTGATGATGCCAGAGGCAAACCGTCCGTACGGGGCGCCGTAGTTGCTGGTCTGAACGCGAAACTCCTGCAGCGCATCGGGGTTGGGAAGGATATTCCCTGAGTTGCGCAGGCCGGTCATATTCGGTGCGCCGTCAAGATAGTAGTTGACGGAACCGGCGCCGTTGTCGCTGCCTCCATTGATCAGGGTAATCTGCGCGGGAGCGCCAAACGATTGAATGTTGGAGTTGGTCTGCACGCCGGGCGTTAGGTCAAGCAACTGATAAGGGTTGCGGTTCACCAGGGGAAGCTCAATCATCTGGCGTGAGTCCACCGTGGTTCCGACTTCAGCGTTGACCGTGTTGACCAGCGGCGCCGAAGCAGTGACTTCGATTGATTCCGTCACTTCACCGGCGGAAAGAGCGATGTCCACGCTTGCCGGAGCTCCAGCATTGAGCGTGATGCCCTTCTGCACAAACCGTTTGAAGCCCGGCATGGATACGGTGACGGTATAGTTGCCGGTCAACAGGAAGTCGATACGGTATGCTCCATCGCTTCCCGTCTGCGCGGACTTCGACTGCCCACGGTCATTATCTGTGGCTATTACGGTGGCATTTGGGATGGCGGCTCCGGTGGGATCCGTGACCGTGCCGACGATAGAAGTGGTAGTGACCTGGCCGAAAAGTGAAACGGGGGCCGCCAAAATCGACACGAGGAATAGGGCGCGATACACGTATGATATAGTTTGATGTCCAAACAAATAAAACTTGAACTACGCCCGCTTTTTTACTCTTAGAAACTATTTGTTGTAAATAAAAAACTGCATTTGGCTCAAAAACCGAGATATCCGCTGGTTTATGGATGCTCCCGGAACGATGTCTGCACTCCGTCGGGCGTGCAGATGTGCTGTCAGAGGGCGGAAGGGAAAGATTACTGCCTCGGAGGTTTAGGGTATATCGGCATGCTGAGCGGGGCAATTTTGCCTGGCTTTTTGTCATTTCTCCGCTATCGCTGCGAAATGACAAACAAAACACAATCCTATATGTCGACGCATTAGGGCTATGCCGCGAATCGTAGAGCTTTGTAACAGCCTCATTCTCTTCAATCTTCCTGTCACGTTCGCCGCCATTCGGCCGATAAAAACTTTGAGACCGAGGGTTCCATCGATGGCATGGAAGTTCTAGAGCATTCTCCGTGTTGCTCTAGAACTTCATTAGTCGAGATTAGGGAAGCCGGTCATGCAGTTGGTGGCCGACCTCTCTCTTCATCGTGATCTCTCCTTCGATCACGGTGCAACGTGGTTGTCGTTTGTAACAAATGGCAAGTAATTCTCCTTCGCCGGTCAGTATGTGGGCTCGCTGCGTTCTGGCCGGCAACTTTTTTGCCCCCCGCAGCTCGCTTTCCGTCGTCAGATCTCACTTTTGGATCCCTGCAAGAAATGCCTGCTGAATGCGGTTAAAACTACGCCCTCGCAAAACTGCGGCAACGATGGTGCGGGTAGCGCGCGCATCGCTGACACGAATGTAGCGGCAGCCTGGGTTGCGGTCGATGGCCATCTCCGGAAGGATCGAGATACCAACTCCGGCAGCGACCATTCCGATAAGACTACTGAACTGGCCGCTCTCGAAGGCGATACGTGGCGTGACGTGAGCATGCGTGCACGCGGCAATACTGAGATCGCGGAAGCAGTGTCCATCACGCAACATGACGAAGGACTCGCCACGTAGCTCTTTGAGGGAGAGCGATTTCGCTCCGGCACGAGGATGATCCTTCGGCAGCACAGCGAAGAGTGGCTCGGTATGGAGAGGGAAGAGTTCCAGATCCTTGTGGCGCAACGGCAGGGCCAGAACCGCAATATCGATCGAAAGATTCCGCAGGCTTTCCACCAGTACCGGTGTCATCTCTTCCACAATCCGCAGATTGGCTTCGGGGTATCTCTTCGCAAATGCAGCCGTGTGGCGCGGCATCAGGAAGGGCGCGATCGTGGGGATAACGCCGACGGCGACGCTGCCGCGGACGTCAGCAGATTTATCAGCGACAGTCGCCCGTGCCGCCTCCATCTGGTTGAGAATTGAGCGGGCATGAGGAACGAAGGCACGGCCGGCCTCTGTGAGGCGGACGCTGCGCCCCAGCCGGTCAAAAAGCTTTGCCCCCAGGTCATCCTCAAGCTTAAGAACCTGCTGTGAAAGCGATGGCTGGGCGACTTGACAGCGCTCTGCGGCACGGCTGAAACTGCCTGTTTCAGCAATGGCGCAGACGTAGCGCAACTGATGGAATTCCATAGGAGATAACTATACTCCGGATGGGAAATATGTATTGGAGCTATCGATCCCCCGAGTGCTACAGTCATCTGGTCGAGAACGACGAGAGCGAATGGTGCGCGTGTTTTACACGCGGCTGAAGAAAACAACAGCGGATCGGGCGTATAAGGAATGACGGCTTCTGCACCCCAAGGCAGACGCTTCCATTGCGCCAGATGCGATGAGTGAACAAGCATTCAAGAAGGAGAAGAGATCCATGGCAACCGAAGCAAAGTGCCCCTTTCATCACGGCAGCAGTCCCGGGACAACGAATCGTGAGTGGTGGCCGAACCAGTTGAATCTGAATCTACTGCATCAGCACTCGTCTCTGTCCGATCCCATGGGCGAGGATTTCAACTACGCGGAAGAGTTCAAGAGCCTGGATTATGCAGCGCTGAAGAAAGACCTTCTGGCGCTCATGACCGACTCTCAGGACTGGTGGCCGGCCGACTTCGGTCATTACGGTCCGCTGTTTATTCGCATGGCATGGCATAGCGCGGGAACCTATCGCACTGGAGACGGTCGCGGCGGCGGCGGCAGAGGCCAGCAGCGTTTCGCTCCGCTCAATAGCTGGCCTGACAACGTCAACCTTGACCGAGCCCGCCGCTTGCTCTGGCCCATCAAGCAGAAGTATGGCAAGAAAATCTCGTGGGCTGATCTCATGATTCTCGCCGGTAATGTTGCTCTGGAATCCATGGGATTCAAGACCTTCGGCTTTGCAGGTGGACGTGCAGACGTGTGGGAGCCAGATCTCGACGTTAACTGGGGACTCGAAACGACCTGGCTGGGTACCGACAAGCGCTATTCCGGAGAGCGCGATCTCGCGAATCCTTTTGGTGCGACGACCATGGGGCTGATCTACGTGAATCCGGAAGGGCCTGAAGGTAAGCCCGATCCAGTCGCGGCCGCGCGGGACATCCGCGAGACCTTCGGCCGTATGGCGATGAACGATGAGGAGACCGTCGCTTTGATCGCGGGTGGCCACACCTTCGGAAAGACCCATGGCGCAGGTCCGTCTCACCATCAGGGGCGTGAGCCGGAGGGAGCCCCGATCGAAGAGCAGGGGCTGGGCTGGACGAGCGCTTACGCTTCCGGCATTGCAGGGGACGCCATCACCAGCGGCCTGGAAGTCACGTGGACGAAGACACCGACGAAGTGGAGCAACGATTTCTTCGATCATCTCTTCAAGTACGAGTGGGAGCTGACCAAGAGCCCCGGCGGCGCGCATCAGTGGAAGCCAAAGGGAGATGCGGGTGACGGTACAGTGCCGGATGCCCACGATCCGTCCAAGCGTCATGCCCCGGCGATGCTCACCACCGATCTCTCGCTGCGCTTCGATCCGATCTATGAAAAGATCTCGCGTCGCTTCTACGAGAATCCGGCTGAGTTTGCGGATGCCTTTGCTCGTGCGTGGTTCAAGCTGACGCATCGCGATATGGGACCGCGGGCACGCTATCTCGGCCCGGAGGTTCCGGCGGAAGAACTGATCTGGCAAGATCCTGTTCCCGCGGTGGATCATGTGCTGGTGGATGAGCAGGATGTTGCCTCGCTCAAGCAGAAGGTACTTGCTTCGGGTCTGTCGATCCCGGAGCTGGTCTCCACGGCCTGGGCTTCTGCATCTACCTTCCGTGGCTCTGATAAGCGCGGTGGCGCGAACGGCGCACGAATTCGTCTCGCTCCGCAAAAGGATTGGGCGGTGAACCAGCCGCAGCAACTGGCAAAGGTCCTGAAGGTGCTTGAAGGAATTCAGGGCGACTTCAATGGCTCACAGCCCGGTGGCAAGAAGGTCTCGCTTGCAGATCTCATCGTCCTGGCTGGGTGTGCAGGTGTCGAGCAGGCCGCGAGAAATGCCGGTATTAATGTGACCGTCCCCTTTACTCCGGGCCGCACAGATGCCTCACAGGAGCAGACCGATGTGGCGTCAGTCGCGATGCTTGAACCAATTGCAGACGGCTTCCGGTCCTATACCAACGGCAGCGGCATTCCGGCCGAGATCACTCTGCTGGATAAGGCACAGTTGCTCACACTGACCGCGCCCGAGATGACCGTACTCGTAGGTGGTATGCGTGCGCTGAATGCCAACTTCGGACAAACGAAGTATGGCGTCTTCACCGAGCGGCCGGAGGCGCTTACCAACGACTTCTTCATCAACCTGCTTGATATGCGAACCGTGTGGAAGTCAACTTCAGACGCCAACGATGTCTTTGAAGGGCGAGACCGCAAGACAGGGAAAGTCCGGTGGACGGCAACACGCGCCGATCTGATCTTCGGTTCCAATGCCCAGCTACGGGCCCTGGCTGAGGTCTACGGAAGCGAAGACGCACACGGCAAGTTTGTTCAGGACTTCGTTGGAGTCTGGAACAAGGTGATGAATCTCGATCGCTTTGAGCTGGCGTAGATAACAGCATCTTTGTATCGCAACCACTCAACCTCAACCTGTCCGGAACGGCCGGACCCGGTTGAGGTTGAGCACGTTTAAGGCGCCATTATCCGATTCTTTAGATCGGATAAGATGAGGGGCGCACATGTTTCAACCCGATCCACAATTCGCCAGAAGCGAAGTGCTCCGGACGTTCAACCATGCCCAGGTCTATCTCTTCCTGGGGGCGGCCATCAGCAGCATTGGCATGGTCGCGAGCTTATTCGCATTATTGCGCCGCCGGTTTGATCCGCTTCTTCTTTGGTTCGCGCTGCTCGCCCTGCTTTATGGTGGCCGCCTCTGGATGAGGTATCAGCTTCTTTTGCTGCTGGGCCTGCGGCCGCCGGTCTTTTGGCGAATTTATACAGCGGTTGGATTTCTGGTCCCCATTCCGGCGTTTTTCTTCTTCCGCGAACTGAATCTACTCGGGCGGGCTGGACGCATCGCATCTAATATCATCTGGCCGGTCGCGTCGCTGCTTGCTCTTGCAGGCTTGATCTTCGGGTCTCAGCAGGTCTTTTGGAACATTAACAACGGGTTCGTCGTTATTGCTCTTTTGCTCGTTTCCATTGCGCTCGTTCGGGCTGACTCGGAGAAAGACGATATTCGTCTCGTCCGCAGGGGGCTGTTACTGTTCATTGCTTCTGCGCTTTATGGGAATGTGAGCGAGTTCTTCGACCGGCATGACAACATAGAGCCCTTCGGATTTGTAGTATTGCTCGCCTGCCTGGGTATCGTGGCAGGTCGCCGGGCTCTTGGAAAAGAACAGCAGCTATCGACCATTCAGAAAGAGCTCGAGATCGCCCAGCGAATCCAACTCTCATTGCTGCCCGTTTCCTTTCCTATATCCAAGAGATTCCAGGTCGCAGCCCGCTACGTTCCTATGACCTCGGTCGCAGGTGATTTTTATGAGTATGTGGTTGCAAGCGACGACGAGGCAGGGCTACTGATTGCCGATGTGTCCGGTCATGGTGTTCCCGCAGCGCTGATCGCATCCATGGTCAAGCTCGCCATTACCACGCAGCATCAGAACGCGCGTACACCCGCGGAGCTTCTATCCGGTATGAATGATGTTCTTTGTGGAAATACTCAGAGCCAGTTCGTGACGGCGGGATATGTCTACCTGAGTGCCGCGGACCGGGAACTGCGATACGCTGCCGCCGCTCATCCGCCAATGCTTCTTCTTCGCCACGGTGCAACGATCGAAATCGAAGAGAATGGGCTTATGCTTGCCGCGTTCAACTTCGCGCAGTATCAGACCGTAAGTGTCCCTATTCAACCGGGCGACCGTTTCGTACTGTATACCGACGGAATTCTCGAAGCGGAAGACGCGGAGAAGATAGAGTTCGGCAAGGACCGGCTTTGTGCGTTGGTTCGCGATACGGCTGGGCGAACTTGCGCCGAAGCGGCAGACCACATCATTGAGTCAATCCGGCGATGGGCTCCTCACCAGAATGACGACCTTACCGTCCTGATCTGCGACTACATTGCATGAGGCGTGGAAGCCGGACTTCGGAATAACGTAAGTCACCAGGTGTGAACAGAGACGAGTTCTGTCGAGACCGCTTTATAATCCACGACTTTGATGCGGAGTACGGCCTGCAGGTTCTTGTGCTGCCAGTTAGGTGCAAGCCTGTCGAGCTTTTTGATCGACTCCTCATCACAGGCAAAGTCAGTCGCCGCCAGAGTGCCATATTGCCCCATGCCGGCAAGGCTGAGAAACGGCCCCGTGGCGTTGCCGGAGAGCAACCGTGTAACCAGCGCATAGTCTTCGGTGTCGTGCGAGTCGGATGATGCGTTGAGCAGCCAGCTCTGGCCGGGGTTCAGATGATCGTCGATGCGGTTGCGGCTGGTGAGGGTGAAGCGCAGCTTCTTCGTGAACTCCCGCGTCATCTGGTTATTGAAGCCGCCGATGGAGACAGTCGGATTGCTGCGCACCTCCGCGAACGAGATATCGTTCGAGAAGCGAATTTGCTGTGGCTTATTGAAGCCAGTCAGCGTTCGCGTAATCTCCGCAACAGCGGCGACGTCACCCAGAGCGACAAAGCTGTCCGGCGCAGAATGCAGGCCGATGGAGTCCACAGTTTGATGGGGATCGAGCGTGGGGAAGAACTCCATGCCGGAAGCTTCCAGATGGTGCTCTTTAACATAGTTGTCGGAAAAACCCTCTGAGAGCCGGTAAACCGCATTGCTTCCCACGGACAGCAGTACGGGAGAGTTTGTCGTGAGTAGAGGTGACCAGAACTGCTGCACGGCGCCATGAGGACGAGCGCTGTAAAACCGGATCCCGAGTGCCGCAAGGACGACGGCCAAGACAATGCCGGCTGTGAGGATGACTCGCCGATTGCGTCTCGGGTGATCTTGGACAACTTGAACCGTGGGTACCGCAACCTGGAGCTCGGGGGGCAAGCCTGAAGGAGCGACTTCGGTCGCCCGGGCAGCCGAAGCTTCCTCCTGCTTGGGAGAAGCGAGAAATTCAAAGGCCGCCCGGTATCCCCCCACCGGGATAGAGATCCGGGGGCTGGCCGACGGATTGGCCTGGTAATAGATGGCCAGTCGCTTCCGAAGGTCCGCAACACGAATGCGGACGACAGGGTCTTCGCCGGGCTCATAGTCTGCCGGCCGATGGAAGACCTCTTTCCCGATCACGCGCTCCCGCAGCAGAGCTTCGTCTCCCGCAATGCTGTGTTCCACCACGTATCGCAACAGCGACTGATTTTGCGAAGAAGAAGAGAAAGAGGAGCTCGTCAGGATCTCCTGGACCGCAGCCCAGATCTGCTCCCGCTCGCCTGAAGCGAGGGGAGAGATGTCTTTCGCGTGCGCGTCCACAACCTGGGGGACAGATTTCATGGGACAGAGAGGTATGCTACCTCTCCCTTTCTCGGGCTGTCAAAGTTGATTTCAAAGGACTTAGCTCCGTTACCTGAATCTCTGTACTGTATTGCACCTTGTCGGATGTATCTGCAGATAAGTGTAGTGATTCGGCATCTGAATCTTCTTATTTTTTGAGACCAAAAGAAAAGAGAGAGTGTGTCGGCTAGCAAACAAAGTCTGTTTCGACACCTTGCAGGAGGCTGCCGTTGGGCAGTAGGGGCCGCTATGTTGCTGGCTACGCTGGAGGGAAGTGCGAGGGCACAGTTTGTCCTGCATCGCAATGAGGCCACCGTGGTGGTCGAACCCTACGCGCCGAACATCGTTCATGTCAGCTTGAGCCTGCGGGAACAGGATGCCGTGGCCCCGGCGGGCTATGGCATCCTGGCCCGTCCGGTGGCAGATGGATGGACACAGCGACAGGGAGCCGACGGAGCTCATTTCCGCTCCCAGGCGCTGGACATCCAGGTGGCGCCTGCCAGTGAGAAGAAAGCGGAGTCAGGAACGCACGCAGACATTGCGAAGTTCTTCAACGGATCGACCCCATGGGTAGGGTTACATATCGCTACGGTGGATGGTCGGTCGCTGGTCGACCTCAGAGGCTGGGGCATGGCCGTACCGAACTACAAGGACGGAACGGCCTGGCTCAACGCGGATCGCAGGCCCTCTGATCCTCCCTTCTTCACCGTAAGCGCCAGCTTTAGCGCCGCCGCCGATGAGCATGACTACGGCATGGGGCAAAACCAGGAGGGCTACCTCGACCGCCGCGGCCACGTGCTTCGTTGTGCGCACGACTACAACGCTCCCGGCGGGCAGAGCGTTTGTGTGCCGTTCGTCGTCACGAATAAAGGGTACGGGCTCGTCTGGGATAATCCGTCACGCACTACGGCCAGCTTTGGCTTCAACGACCAGAACACCTTCCTGAGCGAAGTTGGCCAGCGGGTAAGCTTCTTCATCATCGCCGGGGACTATGAGGCGCAGTACAAGGGCTACCGGTTGTTAACCGGCGATACGCCAATGCCGCCCAAGTCGGCCTTCGGGTACATCCAGTCGAAGCAGCGATACACGAGCCAGCAGGAGCTGCTGCAGGTCGCCAGGGGATACCGCGAGCGCCATCTACCGATCGATGACCTGGTGATCGACTGGTTCCACTACACAAAGATGGGGCAGATGGATATGGATCCGGCGAAGTGGCCGGACCCGGTAGCCATGAATCGTGAGCTGCACCAGATGCACTTCCAGACGATGATCAGCGTCTGGCCAAGGTTTGTCCCCGAGAGCCGCTATTACAACACGCTGATGCAGAAGGGATGGCTGATGCATCAGGACGACGGAACACCGACGAACGGCTTGCCCTACGATCGCGCCGGATCGGACATCGACACCACAAATCCGGAAGCGGCGCAGTGGTACTGGAACACGGTACGCGATAACTATGTCTCCAAGGGCTTCGACGCCTTCTGGGCAGACGAAACAGAGCCTGATCTCCCTCCGAACGGCAGCTACTTCCATGTTGGGCCGGGAACACAGTTCTTCAACGTCTATCCGCTATTTCATACGGCTGCTTTCTACAACGGCATGCGCAAGGATATGCCAGGACGAGCGCTGATCCTCTCCCGCGATAGTTATCTGGGAGCGCAACACAACGGCGCCATCTTCTGGTCGAGCGATATCTCTCCGAGCTGGGATGTCCTGCGCCGCCAGGTCCCGACCGGATTGAACTTTGTTGCCAGCGGTATGCCGTACTGGTCTACCGATATAGGCGGATGGCAGTACCTTCCGCAGTCTCATAAACCGGAGCATCCGCCCCTGCTCGATCCGAGCGATGCGCGCGAGAACGTCGGTGGATTCGACGACTATCCGGAGCTGTATACCCGCTGGTTCGAGTACGGAACCTTCCAGCCCAACATGCGCGCGCACGGATCGCGTCTGCACAACGAGGTATGGAGCTATGGCAAGCAGGCCGAGCCGATCCTCGAAAAGTATTTGCGGCTGCGTTACGAGCTGATGCCCTATCTGTATTCGCTGGGATGGCAGTCACATCTGACCGGCGCTCCCTTCATGCGCGGTCTCTTTCTCGACTTCGGCAACGATCCGAATGTCGCCGATCTCGGAGACGAATACATGCTTGGTCCTGCGCTCCTGGTGGCTCCTGTAACGGAGCAGGGGGTGACGACACGCAGCGTGTATCTGCCCGCGGGAGCCTCCTGGTACAACTTCTGGACCAACGAGTGTCTGCAGGGCGGTCAGCGTGTAACAGTGGCTGCGCCGATCGATACCATCCCTGTCTTTGTGCGTGCAGGATCGATTCTTCCACTGGGCTCCATGGTGGAGAGTACGCAGGACAAGCAGACTATTTCGACGATCAAGGTCTATACCGGCGCCGATGGTCAGTTCACGCTCTATGACGACGATGGCACGACCTATGCCTACGAGAGCGGAAAGCACCATATAGCCGAGCTGCATTGGGATAACCATGCGCAACGGCTGAATTCCAGTGATGCGTCGATTCCAGTCGATCCGGCAAAGGGTGTCGTGCAGGTGGTGCACCCATGAAGCACTGTGTCTCTGCCATCAGGGCATCACCCGTGCCGACTCTGCGAATCGTTCCGATATAGAGACGTTCCAAGAGGCCTATCAAGTTCTGTTTTGAGGGAGTCCATCATGAAAACAAGACAACGGAAAATGACGATGCCGGGCTATCACGGTGTTGCGATCTTCTTCGTGCTTCTGCTGATGTTAGGCAATTTTTCAGGGAAGCTTATGGCGCAGACAACGTCGAGTCTCTCCGGGACGGTGCAGGATGGTACGGGCGCCATCATCCCCGGCGCTCGCGTGGTGCTAACGAATACGTCCACCAACGAGGTTCGAAGGCTGGAGACGAATTCGTCCGGCTACTTCAACTTTGCAGGGATCGTCCCGGGAAACTATACCGTCGACATCACGGCGGAAGGTTTCCGCGGATATCGGCAAGAGAGCGTGGTGCTGAACCCTGGGGATACGCGTTCGCTCCCAAATCTGGTGCTCTCGCCGGGAGCCGCGACCGAAACCGTCACCATCAACAGCAGCGCAGAGGCGATTGCGCCTGAGGACTCCGGTGAACGCTCAGCCTTGTTGGATGCGAAAGATATCGAGCGGATTCCGCTTGCAAGCCGAAACTTCTCAGAGCTGTTGAAGGTATTGCCGGGCGTAACGACAACCTCGACCGGAACAGGGAACGGCACCGGCTTCGATTTCACGGATGCGGGATCATCGGGATCGGCCGTCGGTGTGGGTTTGAATACGAATGGCGCGCCGTATCGCGGAGGAACAGCGTATCTGCTGGACGGCGCCAATATCATTGATCCCGGTTGCGCCTGCTGGTCGATCGCTACTGTGAACCCCGATATGACGCAGGAGGTGAAGGTCCAGAGCTCCAACTTCGGAGCCGATGCGGCGCAGGGACCGGTCGTGATCAATGTCATCAGCAAGTCCGGTGGAGCGGCGTTCCACGGTCAGGCTTACTTGTACACGCGCAACGCGATTCTCAACGCCAATACCTGGCAGAACAAGCACAGCACCTCGCCGACGGCACGCCCGGAAGCGTCCTACTACTATCCAGGTGGCAGCATCGGCGGTCCGATCCTGATTCCCGGCACTGGGTTCAATAAGGACCACAAGCTTCTGTTCTGGGCCGGCTATGAAGCGTTTCGCCAGACACTGCCGGCATCGTCACCCCTTCAGAGCTATGTGCCCTCCACGGCAATGAGGTCAGGAAACTTCAGCCTGACAGACTCCGCCAATGCGGCGCTATGCAAGACAAGCACCGGCAATGACTTCTGCTCTTCTCTGAATGGCGGCTACGCTCCTGATGGAGCTCCACTGAGCGGAACACAGGTTCCATCCTCCTATCTCGATCCTGGCGCATTGGCGCTGCTCAAACTCTTCCCGGCAGCGAATACCGATCCATCGAGCAACTCAGGCGGCTACAACTACTACCTGCAACCGACAAATGTGCATAACGGCTACATCTATCGCGGACGTGTTGACTACAACCTGAGCGACCGTAACAAGTTTTTCGTCAGCTATCAGTACGGCAGTGACTCTGCAACGTCGCCGGCGCATATCTGGTGGACACCTTCGTACTCCGTGGCCTATCCGGGCGGACCGCTGATCAGCCCAACGCATTCCCATGTGCTGAGTGGAAGCTATATCCACGTCTTCAACGGGGCGTCGACCAACGAGCTGCGTGTTGCAGTTGGTTGGCTCGACAATCCATTCACTGGTTCAAATCTGCAGGCGATGTCGAAGAGTGCAGTCGGGTACAACTACAACACCGTGTATAACGGCGCGTCGTCCTTCGTTCCGTCGATCAATTCTCCGGGAGCTCGTACTCTTCCTGACATCTCGCAGCCCGACATCTTCCAGCAGGGCAATACCTATAACTCCATCAAAAAGTCCCCCTCCGTGGCGGACGACTTTACCGTCGTCTACAAGACTCACACTTTCAAGATGGGCGGCTACTGGAGTCAGGCAGGAAACAAGCAGGGTACCTATGGTTCAGCGAATGGAGCCCTCTCTTTCGGCAGCGGTGTGATGGTCGATCAGGTTACCGGAAAGAAGATTGGCACCGCGAACCCGCTGGCGAATTTCCTGATGGGAATCACCAGCGGCTTCTCGCAGAGCAGCACGAATCCGGTGACTGACATGTACTACAACACCGGCGCCGGGTATTTTCTGGATAACTGGAAGGTGATTCCGGGACTTACCCTCAACCTGGGGCTGCGTGTCGAACACATGGGCCGCTGGCAGGATGCTTCAGGAACAGGCATGGCGGTATGGCGTGCCGATAAGTATGCGTCGGAACTCGGTGCAGGGAAGGCCTATCCCGGTGTCTCCTGGCATGCACTGGATTCCAGCTTGCCGAATGGCGGATCGCCGGTACAGATGCTCTTCCTGGAGCCAAGGTTCGGTCTGGCCTACGATCTCCATCGGAACGGCAAGACCGTCTTCCGCGGTGGGTGGGCACAATATCGCTGGAACGATCAGTTCAATGACTACGGCGGCCCGCTGCAGACAGCGCTCGGCGTAAAGACCTACAACTCGACGGGGGGACAGGCGATCACTCTGAAAGAGATCAGTGCGCTCTCGTCTTCCGGCTCTTCGCTGGGATCGTTGCCATCCAGCGTCTACGTCACCGATCCCAATGACGATAAGGTCGGCGTAACCAGCGCATACAACTTCACCGTCTCACAACGGTTGCCGAAGGCGATGCTGCTGGAAGCAGCGTATGTCGGTAATAACACGCAGAACATCCTGATGGGAGGCCAGAGCAGCGGATCGGGCGTCGGCGGATCGAACTTCGTCAACCAGAACAAGATCCCTCTTGGCGGTCTGTTCAAGCCAGATCCGGTGACCGGTGCGGCGGCTCCCGGCGATCCAGAGAATGTTCCCAATCTTGTGAACTACTTTCCCTACTACAAGGGCTATGGAAGCAATGCCATTGCCATGTCTTCCCATCTTGGGTACTCCAATTACAACGCAGCACAGTTCAGCCTGGTTCGGATGACCGGCCGAGCGACATTCAATATCAACTACACTTTCTCAAAGGCGCTGGGCATCGTCAGCAGCACGCTCGATGCGTTCAATGTCCGCAATAACTATGGCGTTTTGAATATTGACCGTCCCCATGTGATCAATACGTCCTATGCCTTCGATCTCGGCCGGTGGGTGCACGGGAATCCCTTGCTTGGCGGCGCGGTGAATGGTTGGACGCTGTCCGGTACGACCACCTGGCAGGCAGGCGGCAATATGCAGGCCAACCTGGGGCAGAACCTGGGAATGACGGTCTATAACAGCGCACTCGGGCACTACATCACCTCGAACACCTACTACGGCACACCATCACAGACGGTGCTTCCGGTGACGACATGCAATCCGAACTCGAACCTGGGAACCTATCAGCACATCAATCTGAACTGCATTACCGCTCCCCAGCTAGGACAGGTAGGATTGCGGCAGCTTCCGTATCTGAGCCTGCCTTCCTACGTCAATTCAGATTTGGGTATCTACAAGAAGTTCCAGATCACGGAGCACCGGGGAGTGGAGTTCCGTGCAACGGCATTCAACTTCCTCAACCATCCACTGCCGGGTTACAGCTCCAGCAGCCTGGTACAGCCCAAGTTGGTGACTACAGATAACAGAACGTTTACTTCGCAGGTCTCCAATGTGGGACGCGGCGTCACCGATGCGAAGTACACGCAGCGCACAATGCTGTTGGCGGTGAAGTACACCTTCTAATTCATCGCCGTTTCACTCTATCTGGCCAGACACCGCCCCGTCTGGCCAGTTTTTTTGTGCGTCGATGGGGCCGGGACGTCCTTCTCGCTGGCTGATCCATTGTTTATCTAGAAAGACGGGGGTGCTGGCGAGAATACGCCTCCAGCGGGAGTCTGGGGATATTAGCGCTGAACGTGTTTCGATTGTAGAAATATATAAGGACGGAGGTTGGATGATCGGAATTCATTCTTGGAGGGGACGCAGGTATCTCTGGTTACCTGTCGTCTCGAGCGTGGCGATGCTTTTCGCTATTTATACGGCGGATGCAATAGCCCAGGCAAAAGAATCTCCGATTCAGCTCCACGATGACGAGAAGGAACTGACACAGCGGGATGCGTACGGCTCAACGAACGTGCCGATGGACAGTTGGGTTTACCCCGCACTCGAGCGGTTGGCGAATGTCGGCCTGATTCCTTCGCAAAGTATCTCGATTCGACCATGGAGCCGCAATGAGTGCCGCCGGCAATTGGCGGAAGCGGAGTCGAATTACGTCTATCTGGCCGCATCACAGGGAGATCCTCTCATTGACGAGGTGGCGCCGTTGATCCATGACCTGAAACGGGAGTTTGATCCTGTTGACGCGGATACACCGGCTGCAGAAGTCGAATCGATCTATGTGCGCGCAGGTACGATCGCTGGGCCGGCCCTCTCCGACGGATTTCACTTCGGCCAGACATGGTGGAACGATTATGGCCGTCCGTTAGGGCGGGGAAACAGCGCGCTTGCTGGTTTCTCTGTTCGCGCCAATCGCGGCCGTTTTTTCTTCTATGACCGGCAGGAGTTGCAATACGGACCCGGCAAGACGGCAATTACTCCTGCACTGTCGAATCTCTTTAATGAGATCGACATGGCCCCGTTTAGCGGGACGCCAGCAAATCCCTATCCCATTACGCCCGCAACCGGAGCCGTAGTGCGTCAGCGGCCGATTGAATTGTATGCCGGCATCTCATTCATGGGGACGCAACTCTCTTTCGGGAAACAGCAGATTTACTGGGGACCCAACAAAAGCGGTCCATTTTCGTTTTCCAGCAATGCGGAGCCGACATACAACCTGCGGTTAGTTTCCACCAGGCCACGGAATGTCCCATTTCTGGGAGGCGCCGTGACTTATCGCTATGACTTTGTCTTTGGAAAACTTTCAGGGCATAAGTTTCCAGCTCGCCCATACTTCAACGGCCAGAAGATCGAGCTCACATTTGGAAGCCATCTTGAGATGAGTGCAACCCGCTGGTCGTTGTTGTGGGGAGTGGGACATCCCATGACGTTAGGTTCTCTCAAGAGAAATATCTTTAGTTCGAATTCGACGGGGGCGAGCTTTAATTATGGCGAGCGTACAGATCCCGGAGATCGCAAGAGCGGATTCGATTTCCGCCTCCATGTCCCAGGACTTGAGCGATATCTGACGGTCTATGCAGATGGGTATGCTGATGATGATTTGAATCCTATGGATAATCCCCGTCGTGCTGCCTGGAATCCTGGGTTTTACCTCTCTCAGTTGCCGTTTCTCCACCAGATGGACCTGCGTTTTGAAGTCCCCAGCACGATGGAGATGGCCCAGGATGAAGGTGGCACCCGTTTCTTTCTCAACAACCAATACCTGGATTCCAATACCAATAAGGGCTTCCTCCTGGGGAACGCCATCGGTCGCAACGCTCGTGGCTACGAGGTTTCCACGACGTACTGGCAATCGGGCCGGACGACATATACGGCGCTCTTCCGCCATGTACAGGGGGGGCGTATGCTCCCCGGAAGTCAATCCATCACGGATATTTCGTTCACTGGAACCTACGCTTTATCAAAAGAGTGGACTGTGACGGCATTTGCCCAGTATGAGCGCTGGCTGATCCCAGTGCTGCAGCCAGGTCCGCAACGGAATGGAAGTGCCTGGGTCACGCTAACCTGGAATCCAAAGACAGAATCACTACTCTCCCGCCACAAATAGCAATCCACAAAAAGGCCCTTATCCACGAAAGGGATAAGGGCCACGATGCGAAGCGTGGGCGAGCTAGAGCATTTTCCCTGTAGATGTAGCGTAGGGATTCCGCATCTAATGGGCGTTTTCCGCAATGAAAACGCCGTCGCACTCCACTTCCGGGATACCTAGCAACAGGGAAAATGCGATTAAAGCATTTTCCCTGTAGGTGTAGCGTAGGGATTCCGCATCTATGGGCGTTTTGCGCAATGAAAACGCCGTCGCACTCCACTTCCGGGATACCTAGCAACCGGGGAAATGCTCTACTTCGTAGCGGTCAAAGAAGCGTTCCACGCCGGGTTGCGGGAGGCGCTGATCAGGTTCATGTAGATGCGGAAGGAGCCGGGGACTCCCTCCGGAATCTGCCGGAAGAAGGCGAATGAGGTGTAGATGTACTGGCCCTTTCCGTATTTGGCGTAAAGCAGACCACCCTTTTGCGCGTCCTGTCCGTCATCGTGCATCTCAGTCAGAGGCGTGAACTTCGGATCCCAGGTGCGTGCGAAGCCATGGCCGCGCTCTTCGACCCAGTTATTGAAGTCTGCGCTGGTGATCTTGTTGGGCCAGTTCAGTAGCGGATCGGCCGAGTCGAGGATGGTTGCTGTAGAGGTTTCGTCCACAACCTTCTCGGCGTCAGCCGGTACAGAGATGGCGTATGGGCCGTAGTTATGGTCATACTCGTTGGTCTGGTACTCCACCACCACGGTGCCGCCGTTCTTGACGTACTCCAGCAGGCGATTGTTGTTGGCTCGCAAGTCAGGGCGGTTGGCGTACGCTCGGATGCCGATGATCACAGCATCGAACTTGTCCAGATTCGCAGAGGCGAGATCACCGGCGGAGAGCTGGGTCACCTGCACACCTGCATCGCTCAGCGAGGCAGGTACATCTTCGCCAGTGCCCATGATGTAGCCAACCTTCAGGTCGGCGGGCGTCTTTAGATCCACGCCCGTCGTACGATAGGTCGCCGGACGGTATGAAGGATAAGGCCGCAGACCAGGCCAGGTGACCGTGGTGAAGCCTTCTTTGTACTCCTTGCCGGCATACTTCGCGACAGTGGTAATGGTGTAGGGCTTAAGTTGTACGTTCCTGGGGGTGACATCGAAGGACAGATTCTTCTCATCGCCATCACGCGCGGTGGAAAAAGATGCGGAGCGTGGCGATGAGGTCCAGCCCTCGGGCAGTTTCAGCGAAACTTCTCCTTCGGCAGGTCCTTTGACGTTGCTGCGCAACGTTACCTTGAGGGTAAGCTTTGCGTTGTTGGAAGGGATTACGCCCGCCTCCGGAGAGACCAGCACCGAAATGGCCGGCGCGATCATCAAGGGCTCAGGAACCGGACCGATGCCATTGATACGATGTGTTGTCTGTACCGTTCCGGTCACGCTTGCCTGCACACCTTGAAAGCTGTACTGCAGGCGCGCGGTCACGGGGTAGGGCATCGTGGGCAGTCCGAGATATGCCGGATTATCCAGGTTGTAGTAGGACTGTTCCAGCGTCGGCCGGCTGAAATAAGGCTTGGTGATAGGCTCGTTGTCTGGAACGACACCCTCCACTGTTAGATCATCTGCCTGCCCGGCATTCATCGACGCAGCGGGTTTGCTTTGCGCAGACCACTTCCAGTCACCGGAGTCACCCAGGACTGAAAGATCGTCGATCGCGACATTCTGTGTTCCCTGGTTGGCAATATGGACATTGATCGAGACCGGTTGCCCGGGGATGGCGAACTGATACGTCGGCGTGTTGCCGCGTAGTTCTCCGAAGGGGCCCATGCGCGGTTTCTCGCCCACCGGATTGACGCTGGCGACCAGCATGACGCCGAGGGACTGAGACAGGGCATCGTTGAACTGATCTTCCTTGATGGAGAGCTCGTGCAGCATGTCATACTTTGCCGCGGCAGGAAGGCTGCTGCGTTTGATCTCGTTCTGGAGAGAACGTGTCTTCTCCAGGCCGCGAGCGAGTGCAGCGGCAGATTGAGATGGATTTGCGGCGCTGTACTGCGCGGTCGCTTCGCCGACGATCTGCTGCAGTTCTTCGAGACCTTTGCGCCAGGGTGCGCGCTCAGTGGCGGGAGCGTAGTCGGCAATGCCGGCGAGCGAGATGTCGATGCCGTCGAAGAAGGTCTTTTCCGTAGCGGGCAACGTATCGCCGTTCACACGCGAGGCATAGAGATGGTAGGGCGAGTTGAACTGCGCGGGCAGCGGAATGCCGACGCCGTCGTTCTGCGACTTCTGGTTGGCCAGGCCCTCACGAGCGACCGCGAGATAGCTGCGCCCAAAGAGGGCGTTGTACTCCCCTTCCGGGATTTCGAGGGTCTTTGAGGGGACTCCTTCAATCCACGAACCGGTGACGTAATTCTTGAAGCGCACAGGCTCCCACTTGCCGGTAGCGTAGTCGAAGATACCCTGCTTGGTGACGCGGGCGAAGGGAACGCGGGCATAGACCTTCAGGGGAGACCATGGCTTCAGACCGGCAGCGATCTGGTCTGGAAAAATATTTGGGTCCCCTGCGAGCTTGTAGGCCTCTTGCGCCATAACGCCGGCGGTCTGGTGATGTCCGTGTCCGTCGGAGACGTTGCCGGCAAAGACGCTGGTGATGACGAGCGGCCGGCTAATACGCACCTGCCGGACGACATCGTAGAGCACACGGTCATGGCCCCAGTTCTTCAGCGCTTCGTCGAGCGTTTTGGAAAAGCCATAGTCGGCGACGCGAGTCCAGTTCTGGTGTACCCCATAATAGGATCCTGCGGCGAGCAGCTCATGCGTACGCATAATGCCGAGCTGGTCCCAGTAATCGCCGGTCATGACATTCTGGCCGCCTTCACCACGATTGAGCGTCAGCAGCGTAGTATCGGCGCCCTGCCCACGGCTTTCATAAGCCAGCATGCCGCCGTCTTCATCATCGGGATGGGCGACAACCATCATCAGGCTGGCGCGGGTCTTCAGCTTTTGCAGCGATTGCCACAAACCGGAGGCGCCGCGGTCCAGGGGAAGTGGATAGGCCTCCGGAGAGAGATAGCGGGGCTGAGGACCTGCCTGCGCCGTAGCCGCCATTGGAGAGAACGCAAGCCATACGGCCAGGGAGTACGATATGCAGTGCTTCCACGTCGTCATGTGTGAGCCATTCCTCGGCGAACGAACACAGGAGGCCGCGCCCGCCGATGAGTGATGTTGGATTGTCCTTGTAGATATCACCCTACTTGCTACTTTGTAAAGTTTGTTTATAATCTGCCTACACCTGACTATGTCCTCTACGCTAGCCAATTCGCGTGAGCCGCGTATCTCTCGTCCGGCAAATCTGCGCCGTGCGAACAATCGGGCCCTTCTTCAACTGGTGCGGGAAAACTCCCCCTGCTCGCGTGCGGATCTCGTACGAATGTCAGGGCTATCTGCTCCGACCGTCACTGCCGCGATTGCAGATCTGGAAGCGTTGGAGCTGATCGAGTATCTGGGAGAGGGAATCTCTTCCGGTGGGCGCCCGGCGGAGTTGCTGCGCTTCCGTCCGGAACATGCCTATGTCGCCGGCGCCGATATTGGAGGAACACGCTTGCGCATGATGCTCGCCGACCTGGATGGCAGGCCGGTGGCGCAGTGGGCATGCAAGCTGGGTACAAGGGAGAAGGATCCGGTCTCGATCTGCCATCTGCTTCGTGGCGGGCTGACGCAGATGTGTGCAGACGCAAAGGTCTCTGTCAAAAAGGTGCAGCATCTAACGGTGGGTGCGCCTGGCGTGACCGATGTAGCGCGCGGCGTGGTTCTGTCCGCCCCGAACCTGACCGGATGGGACGAGGTTCAGTTGCGTGCGCTGCTGGAAGACCAGCTTGGGTTTGAGGTGATTGCAGAGAATGACACGAATCTCGCTGCGGTGGGGGA
Source organism: Terriglobus albidus (assembly GCF_025685425.1). Taxonomy (GTDB): domain Bacteria; phylum Acidobacteriota; class Terriglobia; order Terriglobales; family Acidobacteriaceae; genus Terriglobus; species Terriglobus albidus. The sequence goes on along the minus strand of NZ_JAGTAS010000055.1, from coordinate 50,262 downwards.
GCACTGGCACGGCGCAGCCGAGAACGTTGATGATTTTGTGTTTATCGCCATGGGGACTGGTGTCGGCGCGGGTATTTTTCTTGGAGGGCAAATCCATCATGGTTCCGCGTGGAGCGCCGGCGAAATCGGTTATCTCGGTGTTCCTGGAATGCCGCGCGAACCTCTGGAGATGCACCGTACTGGCCAACTGGAGCGCGTGATCGGTGGCGCCGGTATTGAAGCCCAATGGCGAGAGGAACTGGACCGTGCAACCCGCGATAACGCCGAGCTTCGTGCCTTGCGTGCTTCGCAAATCTTTGATCGAGTGGCCTCCGGCGATGTACAGGCGAAGGCCGTCCTGAAGAACACGGCGCGCATTCTGGCTGACGCCATTGCGACCATCACATTGCTCTTCAACCCATCGCTGGTAGTCATGGGCGGGGGCATTGGATCGCACCTGGCGTTATGTGAAGCCGTGGGTGGTGTTCTCGCGGAGAGCGACTTCCCGCATCCGCGGGTTCGATGTAGCGTGCTTGGGCCCGAGGCCCAGCTCTATGGTTCCGTGGCCCTGTCGCTTCAGGCTATGGACAGCAAGCTGCTGGGTTGAACGATGGGGTAGCAGTAACGGAGGTCGCGCTGGAGTAGTCGCGGCAGGCCATCCGGGGACGTGATTCAAATTTCAAGGTCAGTTGCTGAATGGGGAGGTCAAAACTATGAGAACTCATCGTGTTCGATCAGTTCTACTAGCGTTTGCCATGCTTGGGCCTGTTGCTCTCACAGGACCCGCGGCATATGGACAATCGCAATCCATCAATGGAACGATCCGCGGCCGTGTCGCGGATCCGAGCGGTGCAGCTGTCGCGGGGGCGGCAGTCACCGTAACGAATGCTTCCGTAGGATTTACGCGCACCGTTACTACTGGCAACGATGGCTATTATGTGCTGGTCAATTTGCCACTGGGTGAATACACCGTCAATATCACATCAACGGGGTTCTCCCCTCTGAAAGTATCGGGCGTGAACCTGAATGCCGGTACGGAAGCCGTCATTGACGGCGATCTGAAGGTCGGCACGGCCGATACAGCCATTACTGTCGAGGCTTCCATTGCTTCGATCGATCCGACCAATCTGAATGTGCAGCGTACTCTCACCCAGACCGAGATTGAGAATGTTCCGCTGACCTCGCGCAATCCGTATAACTTCATCGTCTTCCAGCCTGGCGTATCAGGTCATCCGAATCCGGAGCTTGGTATTCCTCGTACGCTGAACACCAATGGCTTGATGGACCGTATCAACTACCAGATGGACGGCATGGTGAACACCGAGGCGGATCGTACTGGTCTTCGCCTCTTCCCCATCGGCAATATCTTCGTGAAGGAAGTGCAGACGGTATCGAACTCCTTCGCGCCCGAGTATGGATGGACGACTGGCGACGTCTACAACGTCATCTCAAACTCCGGAACAAACGACTTTCACGGGACCTATCAATTTATCAAACGTTGGGTGGATGCTACGGCCTATCCGCTGCTGCAGAACAAGGTAACGAGCCCGACGAAGCCGAATCTGATTCTTGAGGACCACTCCTTTAACGTCGGCGGGCCAGTCAAGAAAGATAAGCTCTTCTTCTTTGGATCGTACGAGCATGTCCTGCGGGGCAGCCCTGCCCCGGTTACCATCACGGCTGCAAATGCCGCGGCGATTGGTCTGGCGGCATCAGAGCTTGTACCCGCTCCTGGTCTGTTGCATGGCACCTTTACAGATGTTCGTGCGGATTACAACATCGACGCGAAGAACTCCATCTTCCTGCGCTACAACTATTTCCGGAACTCGTTTCCGTTCAATACGCAGGTCGGCGGTATTAACGCGACCAGCGCCAACGTGGACTTCAAAGACCGTGCGCATGTCTTCGGGCTTCAGTGGATCTCCACGATCTCGAACAGCCTGGTGAATGAGTTCCGCTTCTCGGTGCCGTTCCGTTCCAATACCCATTTCGCAGGACCCAGCACAGGGAAAGGACCGGCGATCGTGATCACTAACGTCGCCGCCTTCAATGGAACCAGCAGCGGCGGAGATCAGTACAACGACAAACAGCCCTCCGGCTCTGAGAACATCAGTTATGTTCGTGGACCGCATACGATCAAGGCCGGCTTTGTGCTCTCGCAGTTGCAGAACCGCCAGCGTTTGGTCTCGTTTAACCGCTACACTTTCGCTACCGTCCAGGCCTACCTGAATGCAAAGAATGGCACCGATCCCTACGGCTACGCTAACTATGCCTCCCAGACGGATGTGAATGGTATCGGCTATACCTCGCTCTTCTATGGCGGATACGCGCAGGACACGTGGCAGCTTTCGCCTCGCCTGACGGCGGTATATGGCATTCGTTACGATCGCTTCTCTTCACCCCAGGCGAATGCCAATGCACTCTATCCGAATTCGCGTAAGTTCAATGTCCCCAGCACCAACTTCGCCCCGCGCCTGGGCTTCAGCTATCGTGCAACCGACACGACGACGGTGAAGGTTTCCGCCGGAATCTTTTACCAACAGACCCCAACTAACCTGTGGTTCAATGCCTTGAACCTGGACGGCTCGAACCGTACCTCTTCCTTTACCTATATTGGAGGAGCCAGCGGTACTCCGGGACGCCCCGCTTTTCCCACTGTTCCTGCTTCGGGTGCAGGCGCCACGCAGAATGTGACGACCATCAATCCGAATATCAAGAATGAGTACACCTGGAACATCAACGCACAGGTGACCCAGCAGCTCACAAATCACATCTCGGCGACGATTGGCTACATTATGTCGAACGGTCGCAATCTACCGTGGATGCACAATATCAACGTCATCCCAACGGGAGCAACGCTGGCTGATGGCCGCCCGGTCTTCAGCGCGGCGGTAAACTCGTCGACCCGATACGATCCGCGCTTTGATCAGGTAAACCGCGTCGAGTCCGGAGCGAATTCGAGCTTTAATGCGATGTTTACCAACGTGACGATGTCGCCGATGCGCGGTATGCAGTTCAATGCCAGCTATACCTGGTCGCATGTTATTTCCGATGCCCCGGAGGTCAACACCTTTGAGCAGAACCTTGGGGTCTCGAACACGCTGAACCGAAAGTTTGATCGCGGCAATTCCTCGGTAAACCGGCCGAATGCGTTCAATATGTCCGCCGTACTCGAACCACAGTTCAACGTCAGCAACCGTGTGGGCCGTGAGATTGCGAACCACAACATGCTCGCAATTCTCGGCAACATCTCCTCCGGAGATCAGGCGAACATCCTGGCAAGCAACACGACCTTCTACGGCGATGCTGCAACCAGCGGCGTGGCCCGTCCTGCCTTCGTTGGCCGGAATTCGGCTCGCGGACCTTCGATCACCCAGATCGATGCCCGCTACACGCGCACCTTCCCGAAGATCAAGGATCGTTTCGCGCCGACCTTCCTTCTGGAGGCGAACAACATCCTGAATACGAACAACGTAAGCACGCTTGCTATCACGCAGCCGGTTAATACCTCCACCGGTGTTGCGAATGGCGCCACCACAACGACCCGCACCAGCGTTCTGGAACAGCGTATCGTCCAGTGGGGCGCTGCGATTCGTTTCTAACTATCCATCACAAGGGCCGCGGGTACATACTGTCCTGCGGCCCTTCAACTTGCAGAAGGCATCATGGCATTCTCAAAGAGTTCGACATTTCCGGCAGTTATCTATCGTGATCAGGTGCTCTCCCATGTCTTTCAGGACGCAAAGCGCCTGTTTCTGCCGGCCATGCTGGAGATTGACTACGCACACGTGCTGATGCTCGCCGAGCAACAGATCATCTCCAAAGAAACGGCAGCACATTGTTTTCAGGGACTGAAGGCGCTCCCATTGCAGGAGATTGCTGCGGCGAAGTACGACGGGTCCGTAGAGGACCTGTTCTTTTTGGTCGAACGCAAGCTTGCCGAGCTTTGCGGAGAAGAGGATGCGGGCCGTATGCATACAGCCCGCTCCCGCAACGATCTCGATATGACCATGTACCGTATGGTCTTGCGTGGACGCCTGTTGGAGGTAGCAGAGGCCTGTCTCTCTCTACGCTCAGTCCTGCTGCGCCTCGCAGGGGAGTATCGTGCTGCTCTCATCCCGGCCTACACGCACAATCAGCCTGCCCAGCCTACAACCATGGGGCACTATCTGATGGCGATTATCGAGGTGCTGGAACGTGACACGGAACGTCTGCGTGCCGCATATGCCCACGTCAATCAATCGCCGCTGGGCGCGTGTGCAATTACAGGCACAGGATTTCCGATTAACCGCGAGCGCACTGCGGAACTGCTCGGTTTCAAGGGGCTGCAGATCAATACCTACGGCGCGATCGCAGCAGTGGATTACATCACTGAGCCATGTTCGGTGCTTGCTACGCTGATGGTCAGCCTTGGCCGGTTTACCCAGGAGATGCTGCTCTGGTCAACCGCCGAGTTCGGCTTCCTGCGGCTTTCGGAAGGATATGTGCAGGTCTCCAGCATCATGCCGCAGAAGCGCAATCCCGTTCCGCTGGAACATACTCGTATTCTGGCTTCGCGTGCCATGAGCGAGTCTCAGGCGGTGCTGAACTCACTGCACAACACCCCCTTCGCCGATATGAACGACAGTGAAGATTCATTGCAGCCGCTCGTAGATCTTGCCTTTGCCGACGGCCTTCGCGCGTTGCGGCTGATGGCGGGCGTGCTGGAGGAGACCTCGTTTGATCTTGAACGGCTCTCCGCCCGCGCACATGGCGATTTCCTCGCGGTGACCGAATTGGCGGATACGTTGGCCCGCGAGGCCGGTCTCTCCTTCCACGATGCGCATGCTATCGTTTCGACAGCAGTCAAAGCGTCGATGGGAAGGTACCAGCCAGAAGCGATGGTCGATTTTGTGGAGAGCGCCCTTCGAGAAAAACAGGCGAAGCCGATGGCGCGTGCGACGCTACTGCGCGCTCTCGATCCGGAGAACTTCGTCTCCGTTCGGACGACAACGGGAGGGCCTGCTCTGTCGGCCTTGAATCCGCAGCTCGATCGCGCAACTTCGCAGCTTCACGCAGATTCAGCATGGCACCGGAACGAGGTCGATCACCTGGCCGCCTCTTCGCAACGGTTGCACGCGGCGGTGAATGCCTTTGGCCGTGGCTGAGAAGAACCCGCAGCTCGTACGCGGTCTTTCCACCGCAGCGGCTACCAGCGCCAACATCATCGATATGGTGGGCGTGGGCCCGTTCATCACGCTTCCGCTGATCGTGACCGCGATGGGTGGCCCCCAGGCCATGCTTGGGTGGATTCTGGGAGCCGTCCTCTCTCTCTGCGATGGATGTGTCTGGAGCGAGCTTGGCACTGCCTATCCTGAGGCCGGTGGCTCCTATGCCTATCTGAAACATATCTATGGGAAGAATGGCGCGGGCAAAGTCTTTGCTTTCCTGTATGCCTGGCAGCTTCTTCTTTCCGCGCCACTCTCGATTGCTTCAGGATGTATCGGTTTTGCGCAGTATGTTTCTTGGTTTGTGCCATCCGCTTCAAAGCCGATCGTCAGCAGTCACCTCTTCCATGCGCCGATCATCTTCAGTGGCCAGACTCTGATCGCGATGAGCGCTTGCGCCATTGCATTGGTGGCGTTGTATCGGCCGGTCGCACATGTAGGCCGCATTGCTCGTGTGACCGGCATCGTTGTCGTCGCAACGCTGGTCGCTGTCATCCTGGTCGGCTTTACGCACTTCTCTCCGCGCCTGGCTTTCTCGTTTCCTGCCGGAGCTTTCCACCTGGATGCAGCCTTCTTCTATGGCCTCGGCGCCGGCCTTCTGGTCTCGGCCTATGACTACTGGGGCTATTACAACGCCTGTTTCCTGGGAGCGGAGGTTGAGAAGCCAGAGAAGACCATCCCTCGGGCCGTGCTGGGGTCTATCGTTATCGTTGGAACGCTCTATGTGCTGATGAATATCTCGGTGCTGGGCGTGCTGCCCTGGCAGTCAATGATGGCTCTGACGCACGATGCTGCAGCCCGGCAGTACACGATGGCAGCCTTTGTGCAAATGGCGTTTGCCTCTCATCCTTGGGCGCACGCGGCAGCATCGGTTGTGGTGGTGCTGATCGCGACGGCTTCGCTGGCCTCGGTCTTCGGACTGCTGCTGGGATACTCACGCATCCCCTTTGCCGCCGCCCAGGATGGCAACTTCCCTGGGGTCTTCGGTCGGGTGCACCCGCGTTTCCACATCCCAGCGATTTCGCTCTTTACCCTGGGAGGCATTGCGATGCTGCTGTGCCTGCTGCGGCTGCAGGAAGTGATCGCCTCGCTGGTCATCATCCGCATCGTCTTCCAGTTCCTGATGCAGGGAATTGCTGTTATGACGCCAAAGCATCGGGCAGAACGGCAAAAGCAAGGCCGCTTCCGGATGCCGCTGTATCCATTGCCCGCCTTGGTCGCTCTCGGCGGATTCATCTTCATTCTCTTCTCACGGCAAAACTTCGCGGCAGAGCTCAAGCTTGCCGGTATTGTTGCCGTTAGCGGACTGATGGTCTACTTCGTTCGCTCGCGTATCGCGACCCGCGTCTGAACCGGAAGGTAGAATGCGGTCATCCGGAGATGACCATGAACCTTCGCCCAGATCGTCGCAGCTTCCTCGCGGGCCTTGCCGCTCACAGTCTTCTGTTCTCTGAAGTTGCCACAGCATACGCACAGCCGGCGTCCCGCGCTGCTGGTGACAAAGAGCTTCTGCTTGGCTACTTTGCGAAGAATGCACGTGCGTTGCTGCGTGAACCTGCTGGGTTGTTGAAGTATCCGAGCATCTCTCCCAGCCTGCCCAAGGCTGCGTATTCCTCGGAGCTATGGGATTGGGACACACTTTGGACAGCACGCGGCCTGTTCGCGATGGCGAAGCAAACCTCGGATACCTCATTGCGGCAGGCAATCATCGCCCATGCCCAGGGAAGCATCGCGAACTTCTTCGACCATCAATCGAGCGAAGGCCGCATTCCCATGCTGATCAAGCTGAACGATCCCGATCCATTGCACTGTCTGAGCGGCAGCCGGCCTCACAAGGAGAACCAGGCCAAGCCCGTCCTTGCACAACTGGCATTGCTGGCCGCCGACGAAAGTGGTGATACTGCGTGGTTCGCTCCGTATCTGGATAGGCTGCAGCGCTTCTACGATTCCTGGACGGCGGACAATACGAGCAAGGTAGGCCTGCTGGTCTGGGGCGACGATGTTGCTATCGGCAATGACAACGATCCAACGACCTTCGGCCGGCCGTTCTTCTCTTCCGCGAATCTGTTGTTGAACTGCCTGTATTACCAGGACCTGAAAGCAGCGGCCGAACTGGCGCGCAGGCTGGGGAAGGAAGATGCCGCCTCGCGATTTGCGTCGAGTGCGAAACAGCTTGGTGAGGCAGTGCAGCGGCAGTGCTGGGATCCGCGCGACAAATTCTTCTATACCGTCGATGTCCAGTGCCAGGACCGCCGCGCTGAGCTGATTCCCAATATCAGGCGCGGGATGGATATGTCGTGGAACGCGATTCCAATCCGCATCCAGACCTTTACTGGTTTTCTGCCTCTCTGGTGTGAACTCGCAACCAGGGAACAGGCTGAAGATCTCCGGCAACACTTTCTAAATCCAACAACCTTCGGCGGCAAGTATGGCGTGCGCACCTTATCCCGTGCGGAGAGCATGTATTCGCTGGCTGCCAGCAGTAACCCGAGCAACTGGCTCGGTCCAGTCTGGATCATCGCAAACTACTTCGCATGGAGTGGCCTGCAACGATATGGATTCACACATGAGGCGCAGACGCTTGCGGCGGCAACAACGCAACTGCTGGCGCAGGACCTGCGTGTCAACGGATCGCTGAATGAATACTACGATCCGGATACAGGTAAGGCGCTGAGCCACAAAGGTTTTATGGACTGGAACCTGCTGGTGCTTGAAATGCAGTAGAGCAACAGTACAGTTATGACTTCGGCGCCTTCTTCTGGAGGGTAACGCGAAGACCACCGAAGATGTTGATAGGAGCACCAGGCGCCAGGAAGGTTGAGTGGCGGGTTGGGTATTGTGTCTCGCCTTCATAACTGATGGAGGCAAACGGGCGGCCTATGAACGCTCCATTGTTGTCGAACGGAGTTCCACCAAGCTGTGCCGCCGTAGCGTAGCGCATGTCGAAGAGATTGTTGATTTGGGCAAACAACTCAAATTTCGGCGAGAAGGCGTATCTCGCTCCAATGTTAGCGATGCCGTATGCATCCGTATGGCCGGAGCCGAGATAGTAGGTCCCGTCAGGGCGATGGAGGTTGTTCTCATTCCCGCGAGCATAGGAGCCCGAAGTGGCGACCACATTGAAGTTCACCGTCAGCTTGCGGGTGGGCTGGTGGTCTGCGTTGAATTTCAGAATGTGTGATGGCGTCTGCGGTAGCGTGTTGCCGGCCCGGATATCTTGTTCGCCTTCAATGCCGCGAGCTCCATCAACAGCCGCCTGGTTCGAGCTGTTCGCACTGCCGTCGACTACCTGCGGGCCGCCATAAGTCGCCTGCAGGAAGGTGTAGTTTGCTGAGAGCGTAAACGGATGGAACTGGTAGATGATCCCGGTCTCTGCTCCCTGGCGGATGGTGCGTCCGAAGTTGGTGAAGTAGCCAAAACCTGTGGTAGTCGACGAGACGAAGAGCAGATCGTCGTAATTGGTCCCTCTGAAGAAACCGGCATTCCACTGCAGACGGTTTTCGTTCTTGCCTCGAATACCCACTTCGAAGGTGCGGCTAACGACCTGCTTCAACGGCGGATCGCTGACCATTGCGTTGGGAAGGCGGCACGGGAAGTTCGGATCTGCGCAGCCTAATTCGGTTGAGGTCGGCGCGCGATTGCCTTCGCTGTAGTTGAAGTACAGCGTCGCCAACGGAGAGACGCGATACGTCAGACCGGCGGATGGATTGAAGCGTTGGAAAGTATATTTTCCGGTCAATGTTCCGCGACCGGCGGAAGGCGGCAGCCGGTCCAGGTTGTCCACCGTTGCGTGGTTGTAGCGTCCTGAAACGGTAACGGTGAACTTCGACAGCAGGACCGTATCCGTAGCGTAGAAACTGGGAACGTTGACCGTGCCGTGCAGATTGGCCCGGGTATCGACCGGCAGGCCGTCGGAGTAGGTCGAGCCATCGGTATAGCTGGGAATAGTGGTGAAGCTTATCCCGTCCGTATTCAGGTACGCGAACTGAGAGATCTGCGTGTAGCTGATGTCGCTGCGATCCCAGGAGACACCGGCGGCTAGGCGGTTGCGTGTCGTGCGATATGACAGCAGGCCGGAGAGGCCATAGGCATTCTGTTTGTTCTGCGTATACGTCTCAATGCCGGTGCACTTCTCTGATGGTTCGTCCCTCAGCAATCCCTGCGCAATACAGCGCCAGTAGGGGAAGGGCTGCTGCGGAGCGTTGCTGGTTCCGGTGGGGAAGTCGGTATAGCCGTTGGCGGTAAGGATGTTCTTCTCGGCGGTGCTCAGCGTGTAGAGTGCCTGATCGAAAGAATCATCATTCAAGTCCCCATTGAAGGTGTTGGCGCGAATATAGCGATAGTAGGCATTCGCCGAGAGTGTCAGCTCATTATTCACCTCGTGCGTCACATTGAAAGTGAGCGATGGCGCATGATTTCTGGTCTGGTCGGGAATGGTGTAGACGCTGCTGTAGTCTTTGTTCAGATTCCGGAAGTCCTGTGTGCCGTTTCCGCTGAGGTTGTTGATGGCATAGACGCCGGAGAGCGACATCGTCGTCCTGCCGAACATCCATCCAGCTTTGGCGAACGACTGCTTCACGTCAGACGGAGAGAACTTCCGCCAACCGTCTTCGTGATACAGATTGCCGGCGACGTACCAGTTGAAGCCGCGTGAGGTAAAGCCTCCCCATTCACCTTCGAGAGCGCGGCGGCCGAAGCTGCCGCCCATGGACTTTACTGTCAGGCCGGCGTTGGAGATGCCGTCCTTGGTGCGCATCGCAAGCGCTCCACCCAGAGAGTTAAGGCCATACAACGGATTCGCGCCTGGAATCAGCTCGATGTCCTGAACTGCGACCTGAGGAATGAGATCCCAGGAGACCACATCGCCGAAGGGCTGATTCTGCCGCACTCCATCCAGATAAATCGAAAGTCCCTGCGGCGTGCCCAGGAGTGGGGAAGCCGCATAACCGCGGTAGTTCACATCCATCTGATACGGGTTGCCCTGGTTCTCGCTGATGTAGATGCCGCTTACTCGCTTGTTAAGTCCATCGCCGATGTTCAGCGAGTTGACGTCAGAGAGCTGTTGCGCCGAAAGGTTCTGCACAGGCACGGGAACGGTCGAGGTGTCCGTATCGGCCTGACCGATCGGTGTCTCTGAGAAGACCGTAACTGAGGTGGAGAGGGAGGACAGTGTCAGCGTGACAACGCGTTCCACCATCTCTGAAGAGCGCACGTCGATTGCGACTGTTTGTGTTGCGAATCCATTGCGGTAGAGCTGAAGTTTGTAGCTGCCGAAGGTAAGCCCCGTGAACATATGCTCGCCATTTCGGGCGGTCTGGAACTGCCGCACGGACCCAGGACCGCTCAAGGTGCCGGTCACCGCCAGGCCTGAGCCTGACGTATCTTTCACCACCAGGTGGAGTTGTCCGGAGTCACGAGACTGTGCCGCCGCGAAGACATGGAGAAGAACAAGCAATAAACCGCAAACAAGACCGGGGAGACGACGCATGACACCTTGGGCCGGGCGGGTGACCCGGCGATAACTCTGAATTTTTATGTTTCTGCATGGATATATTCCGGACGAAGACCCTTTGTTCAGTGTTTTCGGAAAGTTTTTCAATGAGGAGGAGATGGATTGTTATCTCCGTCGTCCTTCATAATGAGTGCATTCCTATGGCTTCCAGCTTCGGCCAGTCGAGATTCGCGATTCTGGTACCTGCCATAGCAGGTCAAGGAAGAGCACGCGCCGTCGAGACTGAGGTGCTTGCGATGTTCGATCTGCACCACGCGGCGTTGTTGCGCTATGCGGTTTCGTTTGGCATCGCCGTGCAGGATGGGGAAGATGTCGTGCAGGAGAGCTTCCTGGCCCTCTTCCGGCATCTGGTTGAAGAGAAACCACGGGATAACCTTCGTAGCTGGCTCTTCCGCGTAACCCACAATCTGGCCTTGAAACGCCGTGGAGCATATAGCCGCGAAGTGCCCGAAGCTGACAACGTTTCTTTGGAGTGCACCGATCCTGCTCCCGGGCCGGAAGAGACCTTGCTTTTCTGCGAACGAAGGCTCCATTTGAGACGCGTGTTGCAGGCGATGCCCGCGATTGACCGTGCATGCCTGCAGCTTCGCGCTGAGGGGCTACGATATCGCGAGATCGCCGAAGTCATTGGAATCTCTCTTGGCTCAGTTGCGGCGGCAGTAGCGCGTTCCATCGAGAGGCTGGAGCGATCGGAGGTAAGCCGTGGGCAATAATGTACACCTTTCGCGCGAAGACCTCCTGTTATTGCAGGATGGAGAACTGACAGCCGGCGAGGTAGCAGCCGCAGAGCTCCATCTCTGTGAGTGTGAAGCTTGCCGCGCATTGAAGCTCAGAACGGAACGGACTTTCGCTGCAGCTGCGGCGACGATTGCTGTCGAAACCTCGAAGATGCCTGAGGCCCAGCGCGACGCATTGCACTATCGCATGATGTTGGCAAGACGGCGATCTTGGACGATAGGCTTCGCCACCGCTGCAGCGGGACTATTGATAACTGCCGGACTCGGAATATCGCTGCATCGGACTCATCAGGCGGTCGTGCCTTACCTCGAAGACCGTCCCGTGCCGAATCCGCAATTGACTCCCGGAGCTGTTCGCGTCATGGCTTTGGGTGAGGTATGTGGCGAGAAAGACGACGATTTTGACCCCGCAGTTCCGGCAACGACACAGCAGGTAGTCTTCGCCGAGTATCACGTACCGCAACAGCAGCGCGGCAAAGAGTTCCAGGTGGACTACCTGATCAGCCCACAGCTCGGCGGAACAGCAGAGATTCGGAACCTGTGGCCGCAGCCCTACAGCACCATGTGGAACGCACATGCCAAGGACATGCTGGAACGCAGGCTACATGGGATGGTTTGCAGTGGCTCCATGACCCTGGAGCAAGCACAGCATGAGCTTGCAGGCGACTGGATCGAGAGCTACAAGCAGGAGTTTAAAACGCAAGCCCCGCTTCGTATGGAAGCGGGGCTTGAACGTCCTTTGCTACCGTAAAGGCCTATGGCAGCGCCACCAGGCCCCAAGGGCCGCCGCTAGCCTTTGCCTTCTTCGTAACAGTAAAGCTCGCCAGGTCGACAAACGAGACATCATTTGACGGCCCGTTGGCGGTAAACAGCGTTTTGCCATCCGGCGAGAGTGTCATGCCCCACGGACGGGCGCCAACCTCAACCGAACCGATGATCTTGTTGTCCTTGGTGTCAATCGCAAAGACCTGCTTGCCGCGGCCTGTGCTGACGTAAAGCTTCGATGCATCGGGCGAGAGCAGAACATACATCGGCTTGATGACTCCGGCCTGGCCAAGCGTGATGGTCTTGGTCATCTTGTGTGACTTCACGTCCACGACGACCACGTTGCCATCATTCTCGGCGTTGATATAAGCGGTCTTGCCATCGGGCATGAAGGCTATGTTGCGGGGACGATGGCCGACCTTGATGGTGGCTATGATCTTGCCCTTCTCCGGATCCAGAACGGAGATCTCTCCCGTTCCTTCTGAAGTCACCCAGACCTCCTTACCATCAGGGCTGACACGCACGCCCTCAGGCTCACTGCCAATCTTGAACGACTTCTCAACCGTGCCGGAATCGACGTCAATGATGCTGACGGACGAGATATCTTCATTCGAGATAAAGAGCTTCTTCCCATCTTTGCTCAGATCGAAGTTCTCAGGGTCAGAACCTCCGGGAATGGTGCGAACGATTTTACGTGTCGCGAGATCGAAGACCGCGATGCCGTCTGCAGAGTGATCCGGCGGAGGCAGCGTGCTCTCATCCACACCAGGGCCGGCGATTGGCGTTCCGCTGAGCGCGATATACAGTTGCTTGCCGTCGGCCGCGGCATGAATGCCGCGTGGCCGCTTGCCTAGATGCACGTTCGCGATCGTCTGAGCCGTGCCAATGTCAATGATCGTCAGATCACCCGAGACTTCATTGGTGGCATACACGCGCGGTCCGGTTGGTTCCGGTGCGGGCTTCTCGGCGGAAGGCGCAGGTGCGCTCGACTTGCAGCCCAGGGCTGCAAGAGCAAGGCAGGTGGTGGCAACGAAAGGCAGTGCAAGCTTCCGCATGATTCTGACTATTCTCCCTTGAAGGTGAAGTTGGCAGGAGTGTCGCTCTTCGAAGAGACGCTTATGGTCTGCTCCTGGACGCCAAGTTTTTCGTGCCATACACCCAGTGTGTAGGTTCCGGGCGGCAGGTTTTCGATCTTGAAGGTGCCATCATCCTTCGAAACCGCGAAGTATGGATTATCCGTGACTCCGATAAACGCATGCATCCAGTCATGGATATTGCACTTCACCGGCACCATGATCTCCGGTTTGGTGAATTTACGTTGCAGCGGAGCATCCCCCGGACCCATGCTGTGGTTCCATTCGCGGTTGATCTGTGCCACCGGATGAATGTTGTGCGTCACAGGGTCGGAGTTGGTGATGGTGAGTTGCTGGCCGACCATGATGCCCAATACATGTGGCCGGAACCAGCAGCCGGACTGATCCAGCGTCACCGGCGTGGTGGGAACTTCGAAGACCTTTCCTTCCAGCCCCTTCCGGATATAGACGAAGGCGTTGGCCAGATTCCCCTTGCTATCAACGACGAGTGACTCGTCGTACGCCTTTCCTTTATGAGCCTTAACGCAGGTAGGGTCCTGGCTGATGTCGATCAGCTTCGGCGCCGGGCGTTTGCCAGTGTACTTCAAGGTGCCGGAGATGGAGCCGGTCGTTGCCGCGTCGACATGATAGAAGACCGGAGCGGACGATGTCTCCGTCGTCGCGACAGGTTCGGTGGGCTTCGACTTACAACCGGCGAGAGACGCGGTAAGCAGGACCAGGGCGAAGGATGGCTTCAGTCGCATATCACCGTCACTTTACTACCTGCGACGGCTACTTTGCAGGCGGACCCGAGTTTGGCGGCAGGTCGCCGGTAAGGGCATTCAGAAATTCGACCAGATCGAGGCGGTCCTGCGTACTGAGATGAATCTTCTTGATCTCAGGATCGAGATAGGGGTTGGAGTTACCCTGCCCGGCGTAAAAGTCCACAACCTCCGGCAGAGTCTTGATGCTGCCATCGTGCATATAAGGCGCGGTCTGTGCGATATTGCGCAGCGTCGGCGTTTTGAAAGCGCCCTTGTCCGTCTCGACCTTGGTCTCGTGATACCGGCCAACGTCCGTGAAGTCTCCATCGCCGCTCACGCCCTGGCCGATGTTGTGGAACTTGCCATCGGTGAAGAGCGCATCCTTCGGCCCGATGGTATGGCAGGAGGCACAGTTGCCTCCTGCGGGATTCAGGAAAACTGCCAGACCGCGAAGCTGCGCCGGTGTTAGCGCATTCTTGTCGCCGCCATACTGAAAGCGATCAAATGCGGAGTTCGCGCTCAAAAGTGTGCGTTCGAAGCTGGCCAGAGCCTTCTCGACGCGCACGAGATTGATCTCCTTCGAGCCGTACACCTTGCGAAACATCCTGGGATACTCTGCATCGTCCTTCAGTTTGTCGAGAAAGATCTCGTGCTTGACGTTATTCATCTCGACCGGATTGGCGATGGGGCCGACTGACTGCTGTTCGAGGGAAATAGCACGCCCGTCCCAGAACTGGAAGGGCATATATGCCGAATTGAGAAGCGTTGGGGCATTGCGAACGCCAAGCTGATCGTTCACACCCTTCGAGAGCCGCAGGCCATCGGTGAAGTAGAACTTCGGATCGTGACAATGTGCGCACGCCAGGGAGTTGTCGCTGGAGAGGCGCTTGTCATAGAAGAGCCGCCGTCCCAGCTCGACTGAGTCTGCCGTAAGCGGATTGTCGGCAGGGACGGGAACCGGTGGAAGCCCGAGCGGCGCCTTGATCGCGATGGGTTTCCCGATCGGGTTGTCCTGGGTCCTGGAGCGGCATCCGGCGAGCAGCAGGAGCAGGACGGCGAAACAGGTAAGCGTGCGTGGTGACGGCATATCGAATGCTAACGGTTATGGGACGTACGAGGTTCCGTTTGGGTTCCAGTGTGGCCGATCATCGAAACGGAGGGAAAACCCGAAGCGTTTTCGGAAGTCCTTGACATTGGCTTCTCCGCATCGATACTATCCTCGCGACAATGAGACGTCTCACGATGCTGCTCAATACTCTGCCCAAATGCCCTTATACGCTGCGTTTCCCCGCAGTGCCGGGCAAGGCCGGGTGGGCGTTATAGTGTTGGCGTCCTCAAACAACCGGATTCGCTGGTTTCTGCCTGTCATCGGTGGGGCAGCCAGTTCTCCGCAACAGAAGAAGGAAGACGTCACATGGTGAATCGCTCTATCGTTCAGGCCGCTGTCAATGCCGGTGAGGGCATCCTCCGGCTGGCTCCCTGCTGGGTCCCCCGTTCGTTTATGATCCCCGGCCGCCGTCTGCGGCTGCATCCGGACGATCTTTATGCCTTTGGCGCGAATCGTGGCGGCATCAACGAACGCTGGTTTTCGTCCACGACCAAGGCTTCGAACGGCCCGCTGACCACTGAGGACGAAGGTCTGAGCTACGTCGTGACCAGCTCCGGTGAGAAGTTCCTTCTGAAGGATGCCGTCGACGAAGCCGGCGATCTGCTGCTGGGCGCCGATGTCATGGCCCGCGAGAAGGGCTGGAACATCCTCTGCAAGTTCTTTGACAATATGGGGCCTATTCCTCACCACATGCACCAGGACGACGAGTTCGCGGCGCGTGTCGGCTTCAAGGGCAAGCCAGAGGCGTACTACTTCCCGCCGCAGTACAACCAGATCAAGAACAACTTCCCGTACACCTTTATGGGCCTTGAACCTGGCACGACGAAGGATGATGTGCGCAAGTGCCTGGAGAACTGGAACAAGGGCGACAACGGCATCCTCGGCTTCGCTCGCGCCTATCTGCTGGAGCCTGGCACCGGCTGGCAGATCGATCCGGGCATTCTGCATGCTCCGGGCTCGCTTGTTACCTACGAGCCGCAGGTAAACTCTGACGTCTTCGCGATGTTCCAATCGGAAGTAGACGGACGTCTCGTCGACTGGAGCCTGCTCGTGAAGGATGTTCCCGCAGACAAGCAGCATGATCTGGATTACCTGATTGCCATGCTCGACTGGGATGCGAATGTGAACCCCGAGTTCGGCAAGTCGAACAAGTGCTTCCCAACTCCTGTGAAGCCATTCGCTGAGACCGAAAAGCTGGGCTACCGCGAAGTATGGATCACCTACGGTACGGGCTTCTACTCAGCCAAGGAACTCACTGTGCTGCCAGGCCAAAAGGTGACTATCACCGATGCGGAAGCGTATGGTTGCATCGTCGTTCAAGGCCATGGATCGCTCGGCAAGCAGCCGGTCTCCGCTCCGACGATGATCCGTTTCGGCCAACTGACAGAAGACGAATACTTCATCACCAAGACAGCTGCCAACCAGGGCGTCGTGGTCGAGAACAAGAGCATCAGCGATCCGCTGGTGATCCTCAAGCACTTTGGTCCCGGCAACCCCGATGCCGAGCCGCTGAAAAAGAAAAAGTAACCGGAGCGTGTTGTGAGCACACACAAGAAGCCTGCACTGCATAACGCAATGTGGCCGGGTCTGGTCGGGAAAGGACCAGACTCGGAGCCGCCAATTTCTCTGGAACAGATGCTCGACCTGACGGCCGCCGCCGACGTGAACGGCGTGAAGTTCGACGGCGTGGACCTGTTCGCCTCAGCCCCGCATACCGACATCGATTCGACCCCTGACGATCTGAAGAAGCTCGCCGACTCCATCGCCGGCCGCAACCTGGTTGTGGGCTCGCTGGTAGCGCCGGTGTGGCCGCCGACAGGCGGTGGATCGAGCTTTGGTTCCGAGGAAGATCGCAAGCACTATCTCACGCAGGTGAAGAAGGCTTGCATCATGGGCAAGACGCTCAAGGAGATCGGCATCCGCAAGTACGGCATCATCCGCGTGGATACCGCCGCCAGCCCTTCTCAGTGGGCCGAGAATCCCGTTGAGAATACGAAGAAGGCTGCAGCGACACTGGCCGAAGCCTGCAAGATCGCCGAGGAGTATGGCGAGCGCCTGGCTCTCGAAGGCGAGATCTGCTGGGGCGCTATGCATAGCTGGCGCCGCGTGGTGGAGCTTCTGGAGGCTGTGAACTGTCCGCAGACGCTGGGCTACCAGGCGGATATGGCGCACTCCATGCTCTATACGCTGGGCTACAACGCGCCGGAAGATCGCATCCTGCCCGAGAACTTTGACTGGAATGACAAAGCCACGCTGATGGCGGCATTCAAGACGCTGACCGATGCATTGCGTCCGTGGACGGTCGACTTCCACGTTGCGCAGAATGACGGTACGGTCCATGGAGCCGGATCGCACGATAAGACTGGACGTCACTGCCCGGTGAACGATCCGAACGGCAAGATGGATGTCGTTGAGGTTGCCGGCCTGTGGCTTCGCGGCGCAGACGGTCAACCAACCAGAGCGATGCAGCACATCTGCTGGGACGGCTGCATGTTCCCCAATGCGATGATGATGAATCCGCAGACCTGGAACGATATTCTTGCCACCATGATCAAGGTGCGCGATGCGCACGGATGGGACTGAAAGAAGGGACGTGGGAGTAAGACATGGCTAAGAAAAAATTGAACGTCGGCCTCGTGGGCTATGGCTTCATGGGGAAGACCCACTCGAACGCCTTCCTGCAGGCTCCGCGCTTCTTCGATACGCCCTATCAGCCGGTATTGAAGGCCGTCTGTGCCCGCAGTGCGGAAAAAGCCAAAGGCTTTGCCGACACCTGGGGTTATGAGTCGGTTGAGACCGATTGGCGCAAACTGATCGAACGCAAAGATATCGATGTCATCGATATCGCCAGCCCGAACAACACCCACGCCGAGATCGCCATCGCCGCCGCCGAGGCAGGCAAGTGGGTCCTGTGCGAAAAGCCTCTGGCCCGTACGGCTGAAGAGGGTAAGCCTATGTGGGACGCGGTTAAGAAAGCCGGCGTGCCCAACATGGTCTGGTACAACTACCGCCGCGTTCCCGCCGTTGTTCTGCTGAAGCAGTTGCTCGACGAGGGCCGCTTCGGGCGCATCTTCCACTATCGTTCGCAGTTCCTGCAGGACTGGACGATCTCGGAAGATCTCCCGCAGGGAGGTCAAGCGCTGTGGCGCCTCGACTCCGCTGTCTCAGGCTCCGGTGTTACCGGCGACCTGCTGGCGCACAACATCGATATGGCGATGTGGCTCAACGGTCAGATCGTCGATGTGACGGCCATGACCGAGACCTTCATCAAGGAGCGCATGCACAATGAGACCGGCAAGAAGCAGCCGGTCACCATTGACGATGCTGCCGCCTTCCTTGGGCACTTCGAGAACGGATCGATGGCATTGTTCGAGTCGACGCGCTACGCCCGCGGTCACAAGGCGCTCTTCACCCTGGAGATCAATGGTGAGAAGGCTTCCGCTCGCTGGGATCTGCACGACCTGCATCGCCTGGAGTTCTTCGATCATCGCGACGAAGGCCGCCTGCGTGGATGGAAGAGCATTCATATCACCGATGGCGATCATCCGTACATGAAGAACTGGTGGGTCCCGGGTCTGCAGATCGGCTACGAGCACACCTTCATCCACCAGGTTGCGGATTTCCTGATCGCCGCAGGTGAGGGCAAAAGTGCCGAGCCAACCTTTGAGGACGGTCTGAGGTGCGACTATGTCACCGACGCGGTCCTGAAGTCGGCGAAGTCGAGGCAGTGGGAGTCGGCGCTTCCGCCGAAAGAGTAGGGGATATCCGGAACTCTGCGAATCCTTCATCGCAACATTTACATCAAGAAGCTTCCGTAACCCCGACTGATGGTTTACGCTTGCGCGGTGGGTGAGGGCGATGACACGCCCTGGAGGATTTTCACTGCGGGTGTACCCAGAGGATCCGCATTTATGGGCGTTTTCCGCAATGAAAACGCCGCTGCACTCCTCTTCCGGGACACCCAGCAATAGTGAAAATGCTCTAACCACCGCGCAACTTGTTTTTAGAATGGGCCAAGGGAGATGGACGCACATGAGTTCCGAAACTCGCACTTATATCGAAGAACGTATCGGCCGGTTGTCGCAGGTGGGTGGTGTCACCGCATTTGAGTACGCCGAAGGCAAGTCCAAGGGGGTTTCGGCTCTACGGGTGCGTACCGCCACGGGCCTCGAGTTCTGGGTGATGCCGGGCCGCGGTATGGATATCGGAGAGGCTACTTACCTGGGCAAGTCATTGAGCTGGCAGTCGCCGACCGGTGTGACGAACTCATCCTATTACTCAAACCGCGGCCTGGAGTGGCTGAGCGGCTTCCATGGCGGCCTGCTGTGTTTCTGCGGCCTCTCCCACGCCGGCGCCCCCTGCGATGACTGTGGCCAGCACCTCGGCCTGCATGGCCCCATCTCCAATACGCCTGCTGAGCAGGTGAGCTGGTCAGAAGAGTGGAAGGGCGACGACTGCATCTTCACCATCACAGGAAAGGTACGTGAGGCCTCGGTCTTTGGCCCAAACCTGGTGCTCAGCCGCAAGATCACGACCTCGCTGAAGTCCAGCACGATCTCGATAGAGGACACCATTGAGAACCTCGGCTATAGCGAGTCTCCGCTGATGGCGCTGTATCACCTCAACTTCGGATACCCTCTGCTCACAGGAAAGAGCGAGGTTTTTGCCAGCCCGGCAAAGACTGACGCGGCTACACCTTATGCGCAGGAGAGCCTCAAACAGTGGAATGTCTTTGAAGAGCCCACACGCGGCATCGAAGAGCGCGTCTACTTCCACAAGATGAAGCCGGGAGCCGATGGCTGGGTGAACACCCTGCTGGTCAGCGACCGGGAAAAGAAAGACTGGGCCGTAAGCGTGCGCTACGATGCCAGCACGCTGCCTGATTTCGTCCAATGGAAGCTGACGGGGGTAAACCACTACGTTCTGGGCCTGGAACCCTCCAACTGCCGCAGCCTCGGTCGCAAAAAAGAGCGCGAGCGCGGAACGTTGAAGAGCCTGAAGCCAGGCGAAAAGACCGTGCTGCGGGTGGAGCTGACTGTCCACGACGGCGCAGAAGCAGTAGCCGCCGCCATCAAAGCCACCGAAGTCTAGGTGACCCATGCACCCGGTGTATGGGCTGTTCTAAAAATGCAGGCTGTCGACATTGTTCTTATCGATAAGCAGCGGCTTGCCGAGAATAATCTCCGATCCACTGATCTCCAGGTTGCCCAACCGGCCAACATGCACGCTGTTGGCTCCAGCCTGAATCTTCTTCTCCGCCTTCAGCGCTCCCGCATAGACGGTCAGATATCCAAGATCCTGCGTATTCCAGAGAAAGATCGTCTGTACTGATCCATCGTGCAGATAAGTGCGGCAGATCGACGGCAGGGAGAGCCCGATCACTTTGACGTCTATGCGGCCCGACTGTGCAACGGCCTCAGCCGCTCCCGGAACCGCTGGAGCAGAGATAGCAATAATCAGCTTTACCTGCGGATACGCCTTGAGGATGACCTGGGTCTGATTGAAGGCCTTGTCGCGGTCGTCGTCGCTGGGCTGAATCGTAGCGAGCTGCAGGTTCGGATGGTTTGAGGCGACCCGCTTCTTGATATCGGCAATCCACTCGTTCTGGTTCTCGGCGCTCAGCGCTCCGGTCACAATGGCGAACTGTCCGCCGTTCGGTAGCAACCGTGCGCCTTCATCGGTCAGGGCGTTGGCGATGCCGACAGGCGTGGCCTGGTTCAGGAAGTAGTCGCGTGCGTTGAGTTCGGCGTCTGCGTCCCAGGTCAGTACCGGGATGCCGTGAGCGCGAGCTTTGCGAAGTACGGTGGAGATGCTGCCTTTGTTCTCCACCGCAACGACGATGGCGTCAACGCCGCGCGTGATCCAGTTCTCCACCAGCTCGTTCTGCTGCGAGGCGTCGAGGCTGGTGGGGCCATCCCAGATGAGATCGACTCCGAGTTCTTTCGCGGCCTCTTCCGCTCCGGCGCGCGCACTGATGAAGTACGGATCTCCCTTGGCCTTCGGCATGACCGCGATGGTCAGGCGGTGTCCCGCGGCGACCGTACCATTACGATGACCGGCAGCGTGGAAGAGCAACGTGCAGACGACACCGAGTGCTACAACGGCAGCGAGAGCAAATGCCGGCCGCTTCCGCAAAGGAGTTTCGCCGGCCGTGACCTTGAACGTACCGGTAGAACGCAGCCGGTCGACGGCGACGATGGCCAACAGCAACACGCCGATCAGAACTCCGGTGAGCTCCGACGGCAGCGCCATCAGATGCATGCCGTTCTGCAGTACGGAGAGGAAGAAGAGCCCCAGCATAGAGCCCAGCAGCGTGCCTCGGCCGCCAAAGACCGAGACTCCGCCGACGACTACCGCAGTGATGGCCTGCAGCTCATATCCGGTCCCAAGATCGGACTTTGCCAGACCGAGGTGGGCCACATAGATCACTGCGGCAAGTGATGCGATGATGCCCGAGAGCACATACAGCAACGCCAGCCGCTTGCGTACCGGAATTCCGGCATAGCGAGCGCCTTCGGCGTTGAAGCCGATGGCATAGATGGAGCGGCCGATCACCGACTTGTGCAGCAGGATGGTGTAGGCCGCCAGCACGACGATGAGGATCGGAAGCTGTACTGGGATGAGCTTCCAGAAGTATCCCTGTCCGAGATGGAGAAAGCCTGCGGGATAACCGGTAAAGCTCACTGCGCCATGCGTGATGCCCTCAGCGATGCCGCGATAGAGCGAGAAGGTGCCCAGAGTTACGATCAGCGGCGGCAGCCGCAGCCCGGCGATTAGGAGAGCATTCAGGCCACCGGCAACAAGGCCCAATAGGAGTGACAGCGCAACGCAGGCGGCAATCGGAAGATGCCCGTCATGCCACATCGTGCCGAAGAGGACGGCGGTCATACCGATGGCTGAACCGACGGAGAGATCGATGCCGCCGGTAATCAGGATCGGCGTAAGGGCAATCACCAACAAGCCGAGCTCGACCGAGAAGCGGATGATCTCAAAGAAGTTTCCCCAGGTAGCAAAGCTTGGCGCGGCAATGCTGAAGTAAATGCACTCGAGCACCAGAGCCGCAACCAGCGCAACTTCCGCAGCGGAGATATGCAGGCGCCTAAGCATGGCTCACCTGCCGCCGCCGATAGTGACTCAGGACATTGACCGAAACAGCCGCCAGGATGATGAGCCCCTGAATCGCGTGCTCCCAGTAAGCGCTGACACCAAGGAAAGTAAGCGCAGGCCCGATGATGCCCAACAGAACGACACCAAGCACTGTCCCGGCAATCGTGCCGGAGCCGCCGGTGATAGTGGCCCCACCGACGGCCACAGCAGCAATCGTCTTCAGTTCCAGGCCAATGCCGGAGTTGCTCGGGATCTGATTGAAACGCACCGCATTCAACGCCGCCGAGAAGCCGGTGAGCAGACCTGTGATGGCAAAGACCGAGAAGAGCACCCGGTTGGTGTCGATACCGAGGATGCGCGCCGCGGCTTCGTTCGAGCCAGTCGCGAAGATGTTTCGCCCACCTCGGAAGTAGCGCAGCCCTACGGCGAAAAAGACAATCAGCAGTACCGCAACCACCAGCATGAGAATCGTATAGGCCGTCTGCGAGAGGCCGAATCTCTGGAAGCTGGCCGGAAGATCTCCCACCCATGCACCCTGAGTCTGCCAGCGCAGGCCGTCGCGAATGGCCACCATCGATGCCAACGTCACGACGATGGAAGGCATGCGCATCCAGGCGACCAGTGCGCCATTAAACGAGCCAAGAAGGGCGCCGACAACGCTGGCAATCAGCATGGCGACCAATACCGGCAGGCCCGCTCGTGCGGCCACTCCCGTAACAATGCTGCAGACCGCAAAAACAGATCCAACCGAGATATCGATCTGTCCCGTCAGGATGATAAGGGTCATTCCGAGAGAGACGATCAGGACCGGGACATTCGCGAGAAACAGGTCCGAGAGATTGTCCACCGTGAAGAAGCCGTGTGTTGTGGCAGCCAGCAGCGCCAGCACCAGCAGAATGGTTGCGGCTACGGCAAGTTCGCGTGCGTACGCCTTCATGCCTGCACCTCATGGCCAAAGGCCAGCGACATCACCTTTTGCTGTGTGGCTTCTTCCCGGCTGAGCGTAGCGACGATAGTGCCGTTATAAAAGACTCCGATACGATCACTCATCCCCAACACCTCCGGCAGTTCCGAGGAGATGAGGATGACCGCCATGCCGCGTTCCGCGAACTCCACGATGAGTTCATGGATCTCTGACTTGGAACCCACGTCCACGCCCTGCGTCGGTTCATCCAGGATCATGATCCCCGGTTTGATGGCCAGCCAACGCGCCAGTGCGACTTTCTGCTGATTTCCGCCGGAGAGTGCTCCGGCTACGGTATCAGTCGCAGGGGCTTTGATGCGAAGACTGGTGCGGTATGCCTCGGCAACCGACTGTTCCCGATTGCTGTCCAGCAGACCACGTTTTGCTACATCGTTCAGACTGGCAAGCGTGATGTTGCTGGCAATACTCATGTCCAGGATCACGCCATGCTGACGGCGATCCTCTGGCAGATAGCCGAGACCCTTTGCAATGGCCTCAGCAGGACTGCCGATCGTGACCTCGCGTCCGTGCAATGTGATCGATGTATGTACGGGAGTAATTCCGAAGAGTGTACGCGCCAGTTCGGTACGGCCCGAGCCTACCAGGCCGGCCAGACCGAAGATCTCTCCCTTGCGTACCGAGAACGAGATATCGTGCAGCCCGGCCTCGGGATTATTGAGATCCTTCACCGCAATAGCGACATCCCCCGGAACAACCGTCCGCTTGGGAAAGACCGATTCAATCGATCGGCCGACCATCAGCTCGATCAGCTTTGCGCGGTCAACGTCGCCGGCATTGCAGCAGGCGATGGTCTCGCCATCGCGCAGCACCGTGATGCGATCGGCAAGGGAAAGAATCTCTTCCAGGCGGTGTGAGATGTAGATGATGGCGACGCCTTCGGAGCGGAGACGTTTTACCAGCGTGAACAGCTTCTCTGTCTCCCGTTCGGAGAGCAGCGCGGTAGGCTCATCCATCAGCAGAATGCGCGCCTTCGCCCCAATGGCCTTGGCGATCTCTACCACCTGCTGCTCCGCCATACTGAGCGTTCCGGCAAGGCGGTCCGGATCGATGTTTGCGCCGATGGAGTGAATCAGCTCTTTCGCCCGCTGTTTGCGGCTGCGCCAATCCACCGTGATGCCGCCCCGTTCGCGCTCCAGCGGCATGCAGATGTTTTCCGCGACCGTGAGATGTGGAAAGATTGCCGGCTGCTGATAGATGGCAGCAACGCCCAAAGCGCGGGAGCGATTGGGATCGTTCTCCGAAATCCGTTGACCAAAGATCTCTAACTCACCGGAGTCCGGCTGAATGGCTCCGGTAATGATCTTGGTCAGGGTCGATTTGCCGGCGCCGTTTTCTCCGATGAGAGCATGAACTTCACCAGGCAGCAGTTCCAGCGAACCGGAACGAAGCGCCCGCACACCGGCATAGGACTTCGTCAGAGACTTCGCCGCGATGGCGAGCGGTGGAGCACTGTTCGATGAGACGTTTTGCATGCGGGAAACTGGGTCACCAGCTTATTCCTTCGCGTGCTTCTTTGTCTCGCTCTTTACGGGTTCGTCTTTCAGCCGTCCTGAAGAGGACTCGCGCACAACCAGCTCCGCCGGAAGCTGTACACGGGTGATGGGGGGCGGCGACTGCTCGCCACCTTCAATCCGCCGCAGCAAAACTTCCACTGCCCGGTGACCCATCTCGTAGGTGGGTTGTACCACGGTAGAGATACCGGGCTTGAAGAGGGCCTCAGCGTTAACCTGGTCAAAGGTCACAAATGCGAAGTCTCGCGGCGTGCGCAGGCCGAGCGAGTAAAGGCTGCGGAGTGCGGCCATACCGGTAACGCCATTGGTAGCCAGCAGTGCCGTTGGTTTGTTGTCGCCGGTGCGAAAGCCACGCTGACACAGACCGGAGACGACCTCCTGGCCAAACGCTCCATTCCAGATCAGTGAGTCATCCACCGGCAGGCCCGCGCGGGTCAACGCATTGCGATACCCGCGAAGACGTTCCCGCTCATTCTGCAGTGAGAGCGGACCGGTGATAATGGCGATGCGGGTATGGCCGTTCTCGATCAAATGGGCCGTGGCCATCTCAGAGGCGCCGGCGTCATCGACGCAGACCGAGTCGACCTCCAGGTCAACCGGCACGCGGTCGACGCAGACGATCGGTGAACCGGCGACGCTTTGCGGATCTTCGGTCTCGGCGGCGTCGCGCGATTGCGCGGTGACCAGCAGAATGCCTTCTGCTCGCTGTGCGCGCAGCAGCGCCAGCATGTCGGCCTCGCGCTCCGGGCTTCCTTCGGAGTCAAGCACGATGAGGAAGTATCCACGCTCACGCGCCGCAGCCTCTGCGCCTCGCACGATCTTAGGGAAGAAGGGAATCGTAATGTCGGGGATCACGATGCCCAGCGTGTAGGTGCGATTGGTTTTCAGACTCCGTGCGATCAGGTTGGGCCGATAGTTTAGGACGCGGATCGCTTCCAGCACCTTCTGCCGCGAGCGTTCGCTTACCTTTGCAGATCCGCTAATAACATTTGAAACCGTACCGGCGGAGACGCCGGCGAGCTTCGCGAGTTCTTTCTGATTCGGTGCCATGGGCCGGAAAACAATTCCTTTAGATCGTTGGCTATGCGTCCAGATACATCAACCAACTCTACATGCGACTCTATATGAGAGTCGACGCAAGGTCACGGGCGAATACCGGCCGAACCTTCCCCGCTCCGCTCACCATGTGGCCCGGGGAGAAGTCAGAATGTTAAAATCCCGGCAGGGTCTACCAATGGGAAGGTGAGGGAAATGAGCGCTTTACACACGAAATGGAATCGGCTCACAAGCAAGCTGAATCCGGTGTATCTGAAGTTCACAGCTGCAGGTATTGGGGTTGCGTTGTGTCTGGTGGCCATTTCGGTCACCGCCGAGCCGAAGCCGGCCGATCCGCCGGCAGCCGTCATGTCCGCTTATCAGCAGGATGAGCATCCTGAGTTCCCCGCTGGTCCGGGACGCGATGTGACGCTGCGTGTGTGCAGCCGTTGCCACTCGCCCAACAACATTCTGAGCCGCCCGCAGAACCGCGAAGGTTGGGAAGCAACCATCGCCAAGATGGTGGACATGGGAGCCACTGCCAGTGATGAGGATTTCGCCGCCATCCTCGACTACGTTTCCAAGAACTTCCCCGCTCCCGGTACCGGAGGAGCTGCAGCGACGGCACACGTCAATGCAAATAAGGCGACTGCCGCCGACCTGGCCAAGGCTCTCAGCCTGACCGACAAGGAAGCGGCCGCCATCGTGGACTACCGCACCAAGAACGGCGACTTCAAAACAATCGACGATCTAAAGAAAGTTCCGGATGTGGACGCCAAAAAGATCGACGACAAGAAAGACATCATCGACTTCTAATCAGAAGAGATTGCAGAAAGCCAAAGCCCCTCGTTACGAGGGGCTTTGGTTATATCTTTACCTGCCTGGGTGCCCCACCCTCGCAACGCGAGGGTGGGCTAGGAACCCATGAAACGTCGGCCTGTTTCTAGTGCACAGTCCTCATCCGCCGCTGCATAAAATCCATTAGCAGATAATTCCCCAGCGTCTGCGGTGTAGTGAAGTAAGCCTTCCCACGGCACATGGCCGTCACCTTCTGCACAAACTGCACCAGGGCAAAGTCGTTGGTGAGCATGAAGGTATTGATCTGAATGCCAGACCTCTTACACCGCCCCACCTCTTCCAGCGTTTCAGAGACCACAAGCGGATCGAGGCCGAAGGCATTTTTATAGATACGCCCGTCGGGCAAGGTCAGTGCCGATGGCTTACCGTCCGTGATCATCACGATCTGCTTCATCTGCTTGTTGGAGCGGGAAAGAATACGGCGGGCGACCTTGAAGCCCTCGCGCGTGTTCGTATACCAGGGGCCGACCTTCACGCGGCCAAGCTGCGAGATGGGAATCTCCTCAGCCGAATCGTGAAAGAGCACCAGATGCAGCGAGTCACCGGGAAACTGCGTACGCGTCAGATGCGAAAGCGCCATCGCTACCCGCTTCGCCGGTGTAAAGCGGTCTTCTCCATAGAGGATCATCGAGTGCGAGCAGTCGAGCATTACTACCGTATCGCAGGAAGCCTGGAACTCTGATTGATGCACGTACAGATCGCTGTACTCAATGTTCAGTGGCATGTTCAGTCCTTCGCGTTCAATCGCGGACTTCAACGTGGCGGTGACATCGAGATTGAGTGTGTCGCCAAATTCGTAAGGCTTGGACGATCCGCTGGCTTCGACACCGGATGCTTCCTGGATCGTGTCATGACGCCCGAAGTTAGCCCGCCCCATAGAGCCAAGCAGATCGCGCAGCGCTTTGTACCCGAGAAAGTCCATCGACTTGTCGGTGACCTCGAAGCGGACCTGCGACTCGTTGCGTCCGACTTCGCCTGGCGCGGTGGACTGCTGCGTCCTGTCCGAGGTCTCCGCATCCGTGCGGATCATATTCTCGTTCTGCATGCGCTCGACCAGGCGGTCGACCAGGCTCTCCTGCTGCTCGGCAGACATCTCGTCGTACTGCTGCTGTGTCTGCTCGTCGAGGAAGTCGCCATTCTCCAGCACCTGGCGGATGGCCTCGCGCAGATCGTCGAGCGTCTGGTCCAGGTTCATCTCGCTGAAATCGGCGTAAGGATTCTGGAAGCCGGAGTCGAGCAGAAAATCGCCGAGCGCTTCCATCAGCTCTTCAAGGCCAAGCTCGCTGGCCAGGTCGCCTTCGTACTTCTTGTAGCGCGTCGTCTTCATCGGCCTGCTTCGATGATACGCCTCTGGGGCGCGCTGACAGCTTGGATCGCGTACTCTGCGTGCTCCATCCATTGCAACTCAGGGTCCCCGACAAAGACCTGGTTGCTGAGGTGAACTATTCCAGCGGAGCTCGAACGGGTGGGAGCCGAGGGCTTCCAGCCCTCGGTCTATCGCTTCAATAGAAATGGGCTTTAGCCCTGGGCCTTCTCTGTCTAATAGAAAAAAGGCCCACGGCTAAAAGCCCATTTACTTTTACGCCTTTATCAGCGGGCTGAAGCCCGCTGCTCCCACCAAATTTCAGTCATCCTTTGACCGCTCAGATCAATCCAATGCCCTAAAAACGCGTACCTGCCATCACCGCAAAGCGGGCTTCCTTGTACCAGCAGTCGGCGTCAGCAAAACCTGCCTCGCGCATCCAGCGGAGCTGCTCTTCAACCGGAGAACACTTGTCGTCAGTCATACGGTAGAGACTCGCTTTGATCTGCTCTTCGGTAGCTCCGATCATCCGTACCTGGCGCAACCAGAGCTCATGGTAGCGATCGGTGACAGAAGGCGTCGGCCCGGCCACCTGATCGGCGTTGATGAAGACACCACGCGGTTTCAATGCGTTGAAGGCGGCGCGGAAGACCTGCTGTTTGGCTTCATCGGTTGAGTGATGGATCGAAAGAGCAGAGACGACGGCGCAGGCATCACCGGGGAGGGAATCGCTGGTGTAGTCGAGCTGATGGAAGTGGATGCGGCTGTCGTGCGCGAGACGTACGCGGGCGATATCGAGCATCGATGGCGAGAGATCGACGAGATGAATCTGTGCGTCAGGAAAGTGCTGCCGGATGAGTGCGGTCAGGATTCCTGTACCGGCTCCGAGATCGATGATGGTTTTCGCTGCCGGCGGAATCAGGCGGATGGCCCAGCCGTAGAAGTCATCGTGCGGAGGAATCAGCTTTGCACGGTCCTGGTCGTAGGTGGCGGCGGTCGTATCGAAGACAAGCTGCGTGGCACTGATGTTCATGACCTGAACCATAAGCGCGAATGTAGTGGAGTGAAAGGTCCTATAAGAAAGAGTAATTTTGAAATTCGAAATTACTTTTCCCCCGCGCACCAGGCCCTAATCGTTATTAGGGTTGCCTCTTCCAGAGATGGCGTACCACGCACACCGCATCGCAAGGAGAAGAGCGAAAAAGCCGGCCACATTGAGGCGTGAACTAAAACGATCTTCATTCCCGAAGAAACGGAGCAGAATCACACCGGCAAGCCCCAGAACGATAGCTGAGATCCCGTGAATCCAACGTGCGAGATAATCGTCTTTCCCGTTGAATTCCATCTAACTAGTTGAAGCCGCGCCGCGTCCGGTTCTTAGCTTCCCACTCGGCGCGTTCTTTCTCACGTTCGCGTACGGTCTCATGGAAGTTGGCAGCCTGCTCAGTGCGACGCGCCTTCTCTCCGGCAGAGAAGCTGCGTTCTTCGCTCCGGCTGATGCGGCGGTGTGCCGTCATACCTTCCAGCAGAAACTCCGCCGCCGAGACAGCGAGCTCCGGAGAAGACTTCGAGGTGATACCCAGTGGCTCCAGCTTGTCCATCAGCCCTTGAATCTGCTTCAGTTCTTTCAGCGATGCGGATGCGGGCTGCTGATCGTTCAACTGAACAGTGCCGCCGAGGTTGAACCACTCCTCAATCTGCTGCGTGTTGATGCCGGCGAAGTACTTATCGAAGCTGCGCTGTACCGCCTGGCGAATGATGTCGTGGACAATCACGTCAGCGCCGCGCATCTCGCCTTCGTACTCCAGCTCGATCTTGCCGGTGATGCCCGGCATCGCCGTGTAGATATCGCCGATCCGAGGCACAGCCAGAGTCTCATCATGCATCAGCGCACGTCGCTCGGCGTTCGACAGAACAAGCTCCATCGTCGAGATTGGCAGGCGCTGTGAAACGCCGGAGCGCTTGTCCACCTTCTTGTCCTCACGGGCAAGGAAGGCGATCAGCTCAACGACTTCGCGGACGTACTGCGGAATCTCGATCTCGGCGTTGGGGCGGGCAGCCCAAGCCTCCTGTGTGGTGATCGTGATGGCCTCTTCCAGCGACTCGGGATAGTGCGTACGGATCTCTGAGCCGATGCGGTCCTTGAGCGGCGTCACAATTTTGCCGCGCGCGGTATAGTCCTCGGGATTGGCGGAGAAGGCAATGGCGACATCCAACTGCAGACGGACAGGATAGCCCTTAATCTGCACGTCGCCCTCCTGCATGATGTTGAAAAGCGCCACCTGGATCTTTCCGGCAAGGTCAGGTAGCTCATTGATGATGAACAGGCCGCGATTGGCGCGAGGAAGAAGACCGTAGTGCATGGTCAGTTCGGAAGAGAGCTCCTGCCCGCCGCGTGCTGCTTTGATGGGATCGAGGTCGCCAACCAGATCGGCTACGGTGACATCAGGAGTCGCCAGCTTCTCAACATAGCGTTCGTCGGGTGTGAGCCAGGCGATGGCCGTCTCGTCACCCTGTTCCGCGATCAGGTCGCGCGAGAACTTGCTCAGCGGCTTATACGGATTGTCGCGCAGCTCTGAGCCGGCGACATAGGGGATGACTGGATCCAGCAGGCCGGTCAGCGCGCGCAGGATACGGCTCTTGGCCTGGCCGCGCAGACCGAGAAGGATAAAGTTATGCCGCGACAACACGGCATTCACAATCTGCGGAACGACGGTGTCCTCATACCCGACGATGCCGGGAAAGATGGTCTCCCGGGAGCGCAGACGCGCGATCAGATTTTCGCGCAGCTCGTCCTTGACGGAGCGGTTTACGCGTTCCGCAGTCCATTCGCTCTTCTTCAAAGCTCCAAGGGTCAGGGGCAGATTCGTCGGTACCGGCATGCCTTAAGTATAGGCTTCCTGCATCGGAGCAGTCTTACTCTTCCCAGGAGAAGGTTCGAATCCCCGGAAGAGCACGCAGTTCCGTGAACGGCCGTGGCGTATGCGGCTGGTGTCCTCCCCTGGTCTTCCAGGTGACGTCGCATTGCAACGTTGTGATTCCGTTGACCTCATCGTGCGTCACATGCCAGCGGTCAGCGACGAATCCTGTTGAGGCCAGCAGGAACATCACTTCGGTCTCGATGGTGGGCGTGTACGTCATCGATACCGCTAAGGTCCCGCGGCGCTTTCGTGGAAGTACGTCATCGATGTACCGCAGCAGCCAAAGGATGATGAGCGCCAGGACAGAACCGATGCTCGCCAGGACGAGCTGACCGAGGCCGAACAGGATGCCAAGGATCGTGACGATCCAGATGGTGGCTGCAGTCGTGAGACCGGTGATGAAGTTATCGCGGCGGACAATTGCGCCAGCGCCGATGAAGCCGATGCCGGTCAACACGCCCAGCGGCAATCGCATCGGATCAATCTGGACAAAGGAGTTGAGCGCCTTGCCCACCGTCGGCAGTACCAGATTCGCCTGCATCGCGGCGAGAGTGGCCGCAAGGCAGACCAGCATGATGGTGCGAAGGCCTGCGGGGTGCGAGCGCTCATCGCGATTGAAACCGATTCCAGCGGAAGCCAGAGCAGCCAGTCCCAGGCGCAACGCGACATCCGTCCACGTCACCACAGGAGACATTACAGGCAGTTGGGCAGCAAGCATGGCCACCATGCTACCGGAGGTTTTGCTGTTCGCGATAGACGAAAGCGCCGTAGTAACTATGTCTTAGGGAAGATCGGCCAACAAACCGGAGAGCTCTGAAAGCGCATGTCCATTGCCGGTCTTCTCCGCTGCCGCCAGGCCGGCTTCCAACCGCTCACGCGCTTCGCTGTAGCGGCCCAGCTTGATCAATGTCTGTGCCGCCATCTGATGTCCGGGAACATAGTCCGGCTGATGCTCGCGCAATGTCTGAAATTCACGGAGGGCAGTCTCCGTATCACCCTTGCCCAGGTGCTCCATGGCGAGTCCATAGCGGGCAAAGGGGTTAGCGGGGTCCTGGGTGAGAATCTCGGTCAGTGCGGCAATCTTGTCCATACCGATAGTTTAGCGAGCTAGAGCGTGTCATCAAGCTCCTGCCCGTCAGCAATTTGATGACAGGTTCCTGGCGCACTGGGTCAAAGACAAACGAAACGGCTACGGCGGTAAACTATTGGTATGCAAGAGAAGCGACAGCGTACGGTCGTCGAGAGTCAGGCCGAGCGCAGCGAAGTAATCTTTCCCGCCGACGCAAATGGGCTCGGCAACCTCTTCGGCGGACGTTTGATGCAGTTTATCGATCTGGTAGGCGCAGTTGCCGCCTACCGGCACGCGCGAGCGACAACGGTTGTTACCGCCAGTATGGACTCGCTCGATTTCGTCGCACCGGTTCACGTGGGCGAGGTGCTGATTCTGAAGGCGAGCGTTAATCGTGCCTTCCGCACCTCCATGGAGGTTGGGGTGAAGGCGATGGTGGAAGATCCGAAGAGTGGCGAGCTGCGCCATGTCTCCTCGGCGTATCTCACCTATGTGGCCGTGGATGAGAAGGGCAATCCGGTCGCGGTGGACTGCATCCTTCCTGAGACGGAGCATCAGAAACGCCGCTATGAGGATGCACTGAAGCGGCGCGAGGCGCGCAGTGGCGAAACCGAGCGAAAGAAGCGCGTCCGCAAAAGTCTTGAAACCGGCTGGTATCTCTAGAGCAATTCTCCTAATACTGTAGTGTTGGACAAATCGGTGAATGCCGTTTTCTTCGAAGGAAAACGGCGCGAACTGCTAAGACTCTGCTCTACACCTTTAGGAGAATTGCTCTAACCGCCGCAACCGAAAGAGATTTGGGAGTCAACCATATGGGACACATGGGACATGGCGCGCCTCAGGGCCCGCAAAGATTACCTGGAATTGCCAACGTCATTGCCATCGGCAGCGGTAAGGGCGGAGTAGGAAAAACCACAACCAGTGTCAACCTGGCCATCGCGCTTGCGAAGCTTGGGTATCGTGTCGGCCTGGTGGATGCCGATATCTATGGCCCGAACGTACCTATCATGCTCGGGACACAGCGTCAGCCAAACGTAGTTGGTGAGAACCGCATTGAGCCTATCCAGGCGCACGGCGTCAAGTTCATCTCCATCGGTCTCATCTCACCCGGCGACAAGCCGATGGTGATGCGCGGACCGATGCTGCACCAGATCATCCGTCAGTTCCTGCAGCAGGTCGAGTGGGGAGAGCTGGATTACCTGGTGGTCGATCTGCCTCCGGGAACCGGCGATGTTGTGATCTCACTGGTACAGACCGTGCCTCTCACCGGCGCTGTCGTGGTTTCCACCGGCTCCAGCGTGGCGCTTCAGGACGCGCGTAAGGCATTGGAGATGTTCCACCAGGTGAACGTGGAAGTACTCGGCTTGGTAGAGAACATGAGCCAGATGCGGATGCCCGATGGCAGCATGCTGGATATCTTCGGCGCCGGTGGCACGGAGCAGACAGCACGGCAGTTCGGTCTGCCGTTCCTCGGCAGCGTCGACCTCGATCCCGAGATTCGCTCCGGCGGAGACCGTGGTCTTCCCGTGGCTCTCGGAGGCGAGACTTCCGAACGTGCGAAGGGCTTCTATGAGATCGCCCGGAATGTCATCGCACGCGCCGCCGAGGTCAGCGCCAAATCCGACGACGTGCTGGAGATCACCTAAGGCATATCGACGAATACGGAATAGCCCATGCTCTGGGGCCCCACATACGCGAAGCTTATGTGGGACATTCGGGGTCCCCAGCGAACTTGTTCGCTGGGGTGAACCATTCGAGCGAAGCTCGAACCGGTGGAAGCATCGGGGCCGGCCAGCTTACAGGCTGGTTAAAACCGTGGGCTGAAGCCAGGCTGTTAGCCCACGGTTTTATCGGCTCAATCAAGAACGAGCTTCAAACCACAGCATGTAAAGGCTTTACAGAGAGTGAATCACCGGGACCAGTTTTTTCCGGTGGAGCTATCTCTCCGGAATGGTTCACAATAGAGATATGGGGCAGGGTGTGACTGCAAACCTCTCTCTGCGCAAGCTGGCCGTACTTACGGCCATCGTGGAAGAGTATGTTTCATCGGGCGAACCCGTATCGTCCCAGGCCGTTGTGCGAAATGCCATCGGCGAGATCGCAGGGCTGAGCTCCGCAACCATCCGCAATCTGATGGCCGACCTCTCGGATGAGGGCCTGTTGGAGCAGCCGCATACATCTGCTGGGCGCATTCCTACTGCCTCTGGTTTCCGTGTCTATGTCGAGCGCATCCGTTCTGACCAAGCGACCTTGCTGGAGCAGTCGCGTTTTGCGATCGATCAGCAGTTGCAGGGAGCTGACAATCCCCAGAACTTTCTGGAACGCACCAGCCGGGTTCTTGCAGCGCTCACCAGTGGTGTCGGTATTGCATTTGCCAGCGCGCGCATCAGCGACCAGTTGGAACACATCTATTTCTCCCGGCTGGGAACCGGCCGGGTGATGGCGGTCGTCGTAACCCGGCCGGGCGTCGTGCGCGATCGTATGCTGACCTTAAGTCACGATCTTGCCGTCACCGACCTGGAGATCGCGGCGAGCTATCTGAATGAAAACTTTCGCGGATGGACGCTCGATGCCATTCGAGAAGAGCTGGCACTGCGCATTGAAAGCGAGCGCAGCGAATACCACCAGCTTCTCGAGCGCGTGAAAGAACTCTGGGGGCAGGCACTGCCTTCCGGAGAGGCGGTGATACAGACCGTATACGTGGACGGCGTCGCCAATCTGGTGGCCAGCCATGCGGACAGAGATCGCCTGCGCGCCATGATGCAGGCGCTCGAGACCAAACAACGGTTGATCGATCTGTTGAATGCCTATATCGACGCGCAGCAGAAGAGCGTTCGCGTCGTCTTCGATCTCGAAGAGCATGCTCCCGGAATGGAGGGGCTGGTCCTGGTAGCCGCTCCTGCATCGGTAGCCGGGGAAACCCGGGGAGCGCTGGCTGTCATCGGACCCCAACGAATGCGTTACGACCAGACGATGGGTGCCGTCAGCTACGTCGCACATCTCTTCAACCGGATGCTCCACACCGGCGGCACCACAGAGTTGCCCTGATGCGAGAGAATAGATGAGAAGGATTTTCAGGAATATGAGTCAAGAAACTGAGATGCAGGAGCAGGCAGTTGCTGCTCCGGTGGAAGGAACCGAAGCCGCTATGGCGGCCGAGCTGGAGACATTGAAGGCTGAGCGTGACAGCCTCGTAGATCGCCTTGCGCGGCTGCAGGCGGAGTTCGATAATTTCCGCAAGCGTGAAGCCAAAGAGCGTTCGGAGTTCCGCGACTATGCCGTCTCGAACGCCGTGGAACATTTTCTGCCGGTGCTGGATAACTTCCAGCTTGCGCTGAAGTCGCAGGGAAGCGCGGAGCAGCTTCGTTCCGGTGTCGAGTTGATTCTGAAGCAGATGGAAGAGGCGTTGAAGGCGCTGGGCGTTACCCCGGTTGAGACCGTCGGAGCGCAGTTTGACCCTCGCTTCCATGAGGCTTTGGGATCGATTGAAACTTCCGAGTATCCCGATCATCAGGTACTTGAGGAAGTGCGGCGCGGATACCGCATCAAAGATAAACTGCTGCGCCCGGCGATGGTAAAGATCGCCGTTAACCATGCGCAGGTAAACGACTAGAGCAAGTCTCCTAAAGGCGTGGAGCGGAGTCTGGGCTGTTTGCGCCGTTTTCCGGTAAAGAAAACGGCATTCGCAGATTTATCCAGAGCTACAGTATTAGGAGAATTGCTCTAACAATCTTGCAGGGATGCAGTACGGATGAGTGCGACGGCCAACGTGAAGATTGATTACTACGAAGTCCTGGAAGTATCGCGGACAGCAACAGATGCAGAACTGAAAGCGGCCTATCGCAAGATGGCGCTGAAATATCACCCCGACCGCAACCCAGACAATGCGGATGCGGAAGAACGCTTCAAGGCCTGCAGCGAGGCATACCAGGTGCTCAGCGACCCGAATAAGCGTGCTGCCTATGACCGCTTCGGTCATGCCGGTGTCAGCGGTGCGGGTGCTGGCGGCGGATTCACCGGCAGCCCGTTCGGCGATGCGCAGGATCTCGGCGATATCTTTGGAGACCTCTTTGGCGAGATGTTCGGTGGAGGGCGTGGCGGCAGCCGCCCAACGCGAGAGCAGCGTGGACGCGATCTTCGCTACGACCTCAAGATCGAGTTCGAGGATGCCGCCTTCGGCAAAGAGCAGGAGATCAAGATCCGCCGCATGGAAGTCTGCGAAGACTGCCACGGCAGCGGCGCGGCGAAAGGCAAGCAGCCCATCACGTGCCCGCACTGCGGCGGTCGTGGACAGGTGCGGATGCAGCAGGGGTTCTTCTCCATCGCGCGTACCTGCACCTCGTGCCAGGGCACCGGAACACTGATTGTGGATCCGTGTCCGACCTGCCGCGGCGAAAGCCGTGTGCAGCGCGATCACGTCATCCTGGTGAAGGTCCCTGCAGGCGTCGAGGACGGCACGCGCATCCGGTATGGCGGTGAAGGTGAGGCGGGACGTTTCGGCGGACCATCAGGCGATCTGTACGTTGTACTTACGGTGAAGGCACATGCGTTCTTCGAGCGTGATGGCGATGACCTGCACTGCTCCATGCCCGTCTCGTTCCCACAGGCGGCTCTCGGCGCGGAGCTGGAAGTTCCGACGCTCGAAGGTCCGGCAACCATCAAGATTCCTGAGGGCACGCAGAGTGGCAAGGTTATCAAACTCAAGGGCAAGGGTGTGCCTCATCTCAATGCCGGCGGCAAAGGCGATCTGCTGGTGGAGATCCGGGTGCAGACACCGACCAAGCTCAGCAAACAGCAGCGTGAACTTCTGGAGCAGCTCAGCGAGAGCATGTCGATTGAAAATGAACCACATGGACGGGGCATCTTCGACAAGATGAAGGATATGTTCAGCTAGCGATCGGGAATCTTTCGATCAGCTTTCAGGCGCGACCAGAGGTCGCGCCTTCATCTTTGCCCTATAGGAAAGCTCCGGCGATCGCCAGCGCCGCAATTGCAGCTGTCTCTGCCCGCAGAATTCTGGGGCCGATGGTCACCGGCGTCCAGGTATGTTGCTGGAAGAGCGCCATCTCCTCAGGCGTCCATCCACCTTCGGGACCGATAGCGAGCGCGGTCACCTCGTCTTTCAGAAGTGCGGACGCGATAGTGGTTTGCTGTTCAGTCTCCGAGAGCAGGATTCTGACCGCGGAGGTTTCCTTACCCAGAGCGGACTTCAACGTTACGGGATCGCTGATCTCCGGCACGGATGCGCGGCGCGACTGCTTACTCGCTTCAAGCGCGATACGGCGCCAGCGCTCGACGCGCTTGGCCGCAGCTTGCGCCAGGTGTTTCTCTGTGCGTCGAGCCAGGATGGGAGTCATGCGTTCGACACCGAGCTCCGTCGCTTTTTCGATCGCCCACTCCATGCGGTCGAACTTGAAGACCGCCAGCAGCAGATGTACCGGAAGCGCGTGGTCGATCTCCTGCTCTTCGTGCAGATCGAAACGAACCTCGTCTTCGCCGACAATCGTTACAGTAGCGCGATGCAGAAAGCCACCTGCAACGACGTCAAAGGTCTGACCGACCTCGGCGCGCAACACTCGTGCGAGGTGTTGCGCTTGGTCTCCAAGCAGGGAAGCAGAGGTTCGTTCGTCATTCCATCGATCGGCAATCCAGCGGCGTCGTGTCATCACATCCAGCTTAAACACTGTGGGGAGCGCTGTCGCGCTCCCCACATGTGTTGCCTTGTTTGTTGCCTTAGGTTGGGAAGCTGACTCCCGGCGGTCTTCTTTTTCGCCGTTCTTGTCGCCTCTCTATTCTCCCTGCTGCAGTCAGCGGTGCTGAGTTGCAACTAGGGAATGTATAGAAGTCTGAAAAAACTGTGTCAAGAGAAAAGTGAAGAAAGTTGCAATGAAGTTTGTCACGACGGGAACGAGAAGGTGTCTCAACATTCGATGACATTCAATGCAAGACCTGCGAGAGAGGTCTCTTTATAGCGCGATTGCATGTCGAGACCTGTCTGATACATCGTCTTGATCACCTGATCGAGTGATACTTTGTGGCCCTCTGTTTCATGCATTGCCATGCGTGAAGCATTCACTGCCTTTACGGCTCCCATCGCATTGCGTTCAATGCATGGAATCTGTACGAGGCCGCCAATGGGATCGCATGTCATGCCGAGATTGTGCTCCATGGCGATCTCCGCGGCGTGTTCCACCTGGTCGTTGCTGCCATGCAAGGCGGCGACGAGTCCGCCTGCCGCCATGCTGCAGGCAACACCTACTTCGCCCTGGCATCCCACTTCGGCGCCGGAGATGGATGCGTTCTCCTTGTACAACACACCGATAGCGGCTGATGTGAGGAAGTAACGCAGAATACCTTCGACGTCCGCATCCGGAATGAAGTTCAGGTAGTAGTGTGCGACCGCAGGGATAATACCCGCCGCTCCGTTTGTCGGTGCGGTGACCACGCGCCCGCCCGCGGCATTTTCTTCATTGACCGCCATGGCATAGACCGTGACCCAGTCCATTGGAGCCAGCGGATCTTTACTGCCCTCAGCGCGCAGACGGGTCGCGAGTCTGGGAGCGCGCCGCCGCACATTAAGACCGCCAGGAAGAATGCCTTCCGTCGTGATGCCTTTCTCCGTGCACTCCTGCATCACCTTCCAGATGGCGAGAATACCTTCCCGCACCACCGCTTCACTGCCGGCGAGTGCAACCTCGTTTGCCATCACGGCTTGGGCAATCGTCAGACTATGTTGCGCGGTAATCTGCAGCAGTTCAGCCGCCGAGTGAAACGGATACGGTACATTACGCGCTGCGACAGCACTTTGCCGTCCGAAATCCTCTGCCTGCACCACGAAGCCACCGCCGATCGAAAAGATCGTCTCCTGATGCAGCGTATTGCCGTCCTCACCAAATGCCGTGAACCGCATGCCATTCGGATGAGAGGGAACTGCTGGATCGGGATACATCTGGTCGCGACGAAAAAGAAGCTCCTCTCCTTCACGCAGCGTCACGGCATGGTCCGCCGCCAGTTGGATGCGGCCATCTGTCTGCCAGTCAGTAAGGACCCGCTCGATGGTCTCGGGTGTTACCTGATCTGGAGCTTCGCCCGAGAGGCCGAGCACGATCGCTTTATCGCTGCCGTGTCCATGTCCAGTAAGCGCCAGGGAACCGAAGAGCTCCACAGAGACCCGGCTGGTTTGCGAGAGCAGACCGGCCTGCCGCAGATGTTGCGTGAATTGCAGCGCCGCACGCATGGGACCGACTGTGTGTGATGACGAGGGGCCGATGCCGATCTTGAAGAGCTCAAAGAGAGAAGTATTCACGGTCGTTCACTGGCCGGCCGTTCCAATGCAGAAAGGCAGAGCCGCCGGCTCTGCCTTTCAGAGTACATCGATGACACGCCCTAGCGCTTTACCGTCTTGCTCTTGTGCTTCGGAGCAATCGGCGCGGAAGTACGTACTGACGTCAGGCGAATGGCTGCTGCCGCAGCCGTGATCCGTACCGCCGGTTTGCTGTCGAGAAACATAGGGATGAGATTCTCCGCGAGATCCGGATCCTGAAAGTCGCCAAGCATGCGCGCCGCAGTCAACCGTACTTCCTGATCTTTATCTTCAAGTGCATCAACCAGTTCTTTGCGGACCTCCAGAGTCTTGTCCTGTGCGATCAGTTCAGTCGCAATCACACGCGGGCTGTCTCCGCCTGCCTTGTGCAGGTAGTTGTAAGCCGCGATGCCGATACCGAAAGGCCCAAGGACGAAGGGGGCCGTCATCTTTGCGAGTTCAGTAGGGGAGTGCAAGTCTTTATTGGCCTGATGGATCGCTCCGCCTAGTACGCCCGCATTTCCTTTGCGATCGCCTTCAACGACAGCGACAAGAAGATCTTGTCCAGAGTGGTCTCCCATGCTCCACAGCGTGGTCGCGGCGGCAAACGCGATCTGTGGTTTGGGATCGTCCAGCAGTTTACGCAACGTTGGTACGAACATGGGATTCTTGGTCTGTCCCATGGCGGCGATCGCAGCCATGCGTATGTCCTGGTCGGAGCTGCCGATCGCCTCCAGCAGCATCTTCTGTGCCTTCGGTTCTCCGCCAAGATCGCCAAGCGCAGCGACGACGATCACGAGCGTATCGGTCTTCTTTTCGGAGGCCTCTCTGTTCAGAATGTTCCATGCATCCGTATTGATCTGGGAGGGCGTTGCCTTCGGCGGTTCGGGAGTTGCATCCTCTGCGGAACGTCGCATCTCCGCAGGCGCAACCGCGTGAATACAGAGAAATAAGACGATCAGTCCGCCGACCCAGGCAAGAAGATGCAGCGACCGACGCAAAGGAGAAGTGTATGCCTTCATGTTTGTCTTTCCGGCGCTTGCAGCGGGGAGAGTCCTGCAGCGTTTTACTATTTGGTTGGATGCTATAGTCGGAAGAATTTACTGCCTTGGCGAAACACAGGTTTACATGCTCTTTAAGACTCGTAGTGCTGCCGTTTACGGTATCGACGCTCATTTGATTGATGTCGAGGTTGACTTTTCCACAGTGGTCCGAGATGCGGAGAGCTTCTCGACCGTCGGCCTGCCCGATGCAGCCGTGAAAGAAAGTCGTGATCGTGTACGCAGCGCTATCCGCAACTCCGGCTTCGACATGCCTCCCGTGCGCATCACCATCAACCTCGCTCCCGCAGATATTCGCAAGGAAGGTTCGGGTTTTGATCTACCGATCGCTCTCGGTATCCTCGGCGCGTATGGCGCATTGCAGCCGCTGGATCTTACGGAGTTTCTCTTTCTAGGAGAGCTTGGACTAGATGGTACGGTCCGTGCCGTGCAGGGCATTCTTCCCGTAGCTGTTGCTGCACGACAAAAAGGCGTGAAGCGGCTGGTGGTGCCAACCGTGAATGCGCGCGAGGCTGCCGTCGTTGATGGTCTCATGGTGTATCCGGTGCGGAGCCTGATTGAGGTAAGGGAACTGATCAACGGCATTGCCACCGGTCAGGAGACCATCGCTCCGATACAACTGGATAGGAGCACGCTGCTGGATGAGATTCAGGAGGCGGTGCCGGACTTCTCCGACGTTCGCGGTCAGCATACGGCTAAGCGCGCTTTGGAAGTTGCCGCCGCCGGTGGCCACAACGTGCTGATGA
This sequence comes from Terriglobus albidus, assembly GCF_025685425.1. Classification (GTDB taxonomy): domain Bacteria; phylum Acidobacteriota; class Terriglobia; order Terriglobales; family Acidobacteriaceae; genus Terriglobus; species Terriglobus albidus. The sequence continues at coordinate 9,218 of NZ_JAGTAS010000055.1, read as the reverse complement.
TCGGGCCTCCGGGCAGCGGCAAGACGATGCTGGCAAAGCGATTCCCGTCGGTCCTGGCTCCGTTGATGTTTGAAGAAGCACTGGAGACAACCAAGATCCATTCGGTTGCAGGCGTGTTGAATGCCGAGACGGGTCTGGTGACACATCGCCCCTTCCGTTCTCCTCACCACACCGTCAGTGATGCCGGTCTGATCGGCGGTGGAGCTGTGCCACGTCCGGGAGAGGTATCACTGGCGCATAACGGCGTTCTCTTCCTGGACGAACTGCCGGAGTTCCCGCGGAATGTGCTGGAGGTGATGCGCCAACCGCTCGAGGATGGCACGGTGACCATCTCGCGGGCTTCCATGAGTTTGAGCTTTCCGGCACGGTTCATGTTGATTGCTGCGATGAATCCATGCCCCTGCGGCTACTTCAATGACAAGAGCCGCGAATGTATGTGCACGCCTCCGATGATCCAGCGGTATGTCTCCAAGGTCTCCGGCCCGCTACTGGACCGCATCGACATCCACATCGAGGTTCCGGCGGTGCAATATAAGGAGCTGCGGTCGGGAGCGGCGGCGGAAGGTTCAAAGGAGATCCGGGCTCGGGTGCTCGAGGCGCGCCGGCGGCAACATGAACGCTTTGCTCTGGCGCCCGAAGGTGCCAAACGCGGCCGCAGGATTTTCGCGAATGCCCAGATGTCAACGCAGCAGATTCGCCTGCACTGCGAGCTTGCCTCGGACGCTGAACGTCTTCTGGAGCGCGCCATGCAGCAGCAGGGACTTAGCGCGCGTGCGCATGACCGCATTCTCAAGGTCGCCCGGACAATTGCCGATCTGTCTGGTGAAGCACAGATCGGTGTGCCACACATCGCCGAGGCGATCCAATATCGCACACTCGACCGGCAATACTGGTCTTGAGGTTGCCCTGTTTTCGGGGCACTCGCTTTGTAAATTATTGTATTTTATGGGATTAAAGATCTCCCATTTTTGGAAGGAGAGAATTCTCTCGAATCCCGAAAAAAGTATTGACCTCGCCGGTCATTAGGCGTTACCTTCTGGAAGGTCGCGGTTGACGGGCTGGATTTCCGGTTCGCTACGGTGGTCAAGGGTTTCCCGTCAGGCCAGGCGTGACCCAGTCGAGTTCAAATGTAAGCACGGGGCGATAGAACCCCGACTCATGGCGTCAGTTCCGTTTGGAGGTTCCTCTGGGGATCTGTCACGGCGCCATCTCCACAAAGGCAGATGTGGATGTAGACAGAGCGCAGATTTGCGCGCGCCTGAATGGACAAAAGATAGGTGCATCCTGAAGTACTGGCGCATCGTCTATTGAACAGAAACACGATTTGCAGCTAATGAAGCCTGCGGTCGATAGCAGCGCCGGGTGAGGACTGCACCCCGGTATAGAGAGGAATAGGTATGCGCTCAGATCTTATCTTTGGGGCACTTACGCACGTCAAGAACCGTTACCAGCTTTGCCAGCTCGCTTCCAAGGCAACGCGTAAGCTCCATAAGCCCAACACCCGTGTTCAGGACACCACGAACGAAGTTCTCGGTCGTTTTCGCTCAGAGTCGCCGGTCCATGGCTCCGCCAGCCTGGCTCACTCTGATCGCGTGCACAATCGCCGCGCGGCCTAATCGGCCCCGCGGCATTTGCCGCTTCCTTGCATTTGGTTCGTAGTGCCACCGTAATACCTCTTCTGCAACATCCCCTTCAGCAAATCGCAGTCAGTAGTTCCGCAGTGGACATCCCCGCCCGCAGCAAGACATTCCCCAATTTACGTACAAAGGCAACAATGACGATTTCAGAACTCAAAGAAATGAATATCCAGGAGCTGGGCAAGCTTGCGCGCAGCCTTGAGATTCCTGGGACCAGCGGACTGCGTAAGCAGGATCTTATCTTCAAGATTCTTCAGGCTCAAAGCGAGAAGGAAGGCCATATCTTCGCCGAAGGCGTGCTTGAAATTCTGCCTGACGGCTATGGATTTCTCCGTTCTCCCGATTACAACTACCTGCCCGGCCCGGATGACATTTACGTCTCTCCTTCACAGATCCGGAAGTTTGACCTCAAGACCGGCGACACCATCAGTGGTAACGTCCGCCCTCCGCATGAGGGCGAAAAGTACTTTGCCCTGGTCAAGATTGAGGCCATCAACTTCGAGTCTCCGGAAGAGACCCGCTCGAAGATACTGTTCGACAATTTGACCCCGCTCTATCCGCAGGAACGCGTGAAGATGGAGACGGTGCGCGACAACATCTCCGGCCGTGTGATGGATCTGCTGACGCCGATGGGCAAGGGCCAGCGTGGCCTGATTGTCGCTCCTCCGCGTACCGGTAAGACCATGCTGCTGCAGTCGATCGCGAACTCGATCACTGCCAACCACCCAGAGATCGTGCTGATCGTTCTGCTGATCGACGAGCGCCCGGAAGAAGTCACCGACATGCAGCGTTCGGTCAAAGGTGAGGTGATCTCCTCGACCTTCGATGAGCCCGCTGCCCGCCACGTCCAGGTCGCCGAGATGGTGATCGAGAAGGCGAAGCGCCTGGTAGAGCACAAGCGCGACGTCGTGATCCTGCTCGATTCCATCACCCGTCTGGCACGCGCCTATAACACCATCGTTCCGCCCAGCGGCAAGGTACTCTCCGGCGGTGTGGACTCCAACGCCCTGCAGCGCCCGAAGCGCTTCTTCGGCGCGGCCCGCAACATCGAAGAGGGCGGCAGCCTGACTATCATCGCCACGGCTCTGGTCGATACCGGCTCGCGTATGGATGAAGTGATCTTCGAAGAGTTCAAGGGAACCGGCAACTCCGAAGTGATTCTGGAGCGCAAGCTGGTCGACAAGCGCGTCTTCCCGGCGATCGACATCCAGCGCTCCGGTACGCGTAAGGAAGAGCTGCTCATCGCGAAGGAAGATCTGCAGCGTATCTGGATCCTGCGCAAGGTCCTCAATCCGCTCAGCCCGGTGGAAGCGATGGAACTGCTCACCGACAAACTCGGCAAGACCCGCAACAATAGCGAGTTCCTGCACAACATGAACTCACTGTAATCAGGTATCGCTCTTCTGGCGCAGATCGCTTACGCGGTGCGTGGTCCAGGTGGTGAGAGCGAGACAAAGGCGCAGCCTTCGGGCTGCGCCTTTTCGTTGCTGAGGTTCGGTGAGCAAGAACACCACGCGTCGCTTACGCGTCAATCGGGCGTCGTTCACGCGTGCCTGACGATTCACTCGTGAATGACGCGTGGTTCTCTTCCATTCCGTTCCCTTCCTTTCCTCTAGTGCATGCACAGGGAAGCCTTGGCCGACGTCACGCACGCGTAGCTCACGCGTGGCGGACGCGTCATGCGATTCCGGGAGAAGGACTCACACTGGCGGACGATAAGCTGGATGGCATGGGTATCAGCGTTCGCTTCTATGAAGATCCACGGTCATTCCTTGCCGTTGCCGAAGAGTTTCTCTTGTCGCGTGCTGTGCTTCATAATCTGGTCCTGACGATTGTGGATACCAGGTTGGCTCAGCCTGAGCCGGGCCGCTACTGGGTAGCGTTTCGCGATTCTCACGTTGTTGGTCTCGCGCTTCAGTCTCCTCTGACATTTCCGGCTCTCGTCGTGCCGATGGAAGCGGAGGTAGCCGGTGCTCTTGTCGACGCGATCACCGACGGAGGAATCGTTCTGCCGGGAGTGAACGGTGAAGTCGCAACAGCCGCAAGCTTCGCAGGCAGGTGGACGGAGCGGCGCCGGTCAGGAGCGGTCCCTATACAAGGGTTCCGCATCTACGAGCTGGACGGGCTCAAGGAAATGACTCCAGTGGATGGGCAGCTCCGAAAGGGCGATCACGGCGACCGGGAGCTGGCAGTGAGCTGGCTGCAGAAGTTCTATACCGAGACGCATATGCACTCCGTGGATGCTGAGAGCTTTATCGACGCTGCTATCGCAGCAGAGAGGCTCTGGCTGTGGGACATCGGAGGCATAGTGTCGATGGCCGTCAGTAGTAAGCCGATTGCAGGAGTCGTTCGTCTCTCGGCGGTGTACACGCCCAAGACGCATCGAGGCTGCGGATATGCCGGCGCTTGTGTCCATGCAGTCACCTCGCTTCTCACCGACGCCGGTTACCGCTGCATCCTTTACACGGACCTGGGCAATCCTACGTCAAATTCGATCTACCGCAAGATCGGATACAAAGCGGTAGGCGAGGCAATCCTCTATCGGTTTGAGTCGTAGAGGGTATCGACAGATCGAGATACCCATGCACCGGCTCTATTGCATCGCAATGGATGGGATGTTCGAGCGAAGCTCGAATCGGTGGGAGCCGTGGGCCTTCAGCCCACGGTCTATCGGCTCGATATAGAGATGGGCTTCAGCCCTGGGCTCTTTCCTTATGGACAGAGGAGGCCCAGGGCTAAAGCGCGTCTATTTAAAAGCCTTTATCAGCGGGCTTCAGCCCGCTGAACACCCCATCCAGCAAAGCTGGTTGGGGACCTCGCTGCTCCCACCAGTTTCGGTCATGCTGTGCCAGATAAACCGAATTTCTCGATACGCCCTAGCAACTCAGAAGAGTATCGGTAGAGAAGCAGATTTCTCTGCTTCGCTGCGAAATGACAAAAAAATCCTAGTCGTCGAGCTTGATAAAGCCGAAGGCCTTCTGGTCGCCGATGGCGTGATAGAAGCTCCAGATCATCAACACAGTGATCACGACAACCCCGGTATACATCGGCGGAGCCAGCCAGTGCTCCGGATCGACGGTCCACGGAAGCTGTTCCAGCAGCTTGGAAGTAAAGACAAAGACTGCGGCCGCGAGCGCTCCCACATGCGAGATGAGATAAGCCAGCATGGCGGCCCATACTGCTTCCACCAGCAGGCTCCACCAGTCTCCGTGGGCCGACACGTGAGCCAGCAGCATGATGACGGCAAGTATCGCCGCGGCGACGTAGGTCTTTTTCAGAACGGCTCGTAATGCGACGAAGACCGGAATGGCGAGCACGGTGTTCACCATCACTGTGCCGGCAAGGATCAGGACCGTATTGAGCCAGGGAATCGGACCGCCAAGAAGCAGTGGCTCAGCCTCCCACAGTTCGATGGAATGGATCCAGGGCTTGAGCAATGCGGTGAGAGCGAACTCGACGCCGGCGCAGGCAACGCCAAGACTGGTGCCCAGCAGGATGTCGCGTGTCACCGTCAGGGAGGTGAACTGGCGCTTGAGCAGCAGAGCCATGCTGATCAGCAAACGTGGAACCCGGCGGCGGGCGAACGGTTCCATGGCGACATAGCCCAGCCATGCGATGCTGGCCGTGAGCAGTCCATAGGACAGCTTGGTAAGCAGCCACGAGAACGTTGCATCCGGACTGCCGGTCGGTTTGAATCCGCAGAAGGCAGCGGCGACAAAGAGCAGGAAGACTCCGGAGGCCAGCGTGTAAGCGCCCCGTGTATCGCCACGACGCATAGCGAGGTTGCGACGCACCAGCGGAATAGCGGTGGCGAAGAAGGCGAGATAGAGGAAGATCTGGCTCCACGTCGCGGCGATAAGACCCTTTGCGACCGAGAGCGGCTTGTTCCAGGGCGGCATCACGCGGAGATAGGTGAACTTGCCGTACCAGGAGCTCGCGGTGAAACTTACCTCTGTCTCCGGATGGCCGGGGTAGGTACCGACCCACTCCCGCTGCTCGTGCATGGCGACGGGCGGCGTAATGGTGGGCGTGACCTCATGCATCAGCTTCGGATCGAGCCCGGCGGCGGCGAAGGCAGCATTCCAGTCCGTGGGCCTGGCTTCGTGTTGCGCGTTCAGCTCTTCCTGAGCGGGCATGTTGACCAACCGGATCAGGCGGCCGTTGGAGTCGACGTCAATCGAGACCATCCCCGGACGGTTCGCCGCCGGATCGGTCTGCGTCGGCAGGTTTCTTGGGCTCAGCTGTATTGGAAGCAGGGAGTCGCGGTAGGTCCTATAGGTAAGAATGAGTGGACCTTCACTGGCTGAGGCCATCTTCTTTGGATCGGTCTGCCAGTACTCGGCGATGCTTCCATTGGTCTGCAGCCAGGCTGCGGTATTTCTGGCCCGGTCGGGGATATGCAGCTCGCGCAACAGCTCCTGAGAGCGGTGCAGCATCTCGTCGTACGACAGAGCGGGCGGCGCGACGCCGAGCGTTGTAGCTTTCGGAGCGAACAGAAAGCAGCTCACAAAGCCGAGCAGCGTAATTCCAACCAGTGTCCAGGCACGCAACAGCGGCAGCTCTGACTCATTCGCGGCTGAGGTGAGTGCGTCGATCGAGATCGTCTCACCCTGTGCCATGGCGGAAGCGACCAGATCCACGGCAGGGAACTCCTGCATCATGTACGCGGCGGAGATGGGCCGGTCAGTGACTGCAGTGGAGAGGCACTGCATGATCACCCGCTCGATGTCGGTGGGAACCTTTGGAGCATAACGCCGCAGCGGCGAGGGTGCGGCCTGCTGGCGCTCCTTGTAGTTTTTGGTACTCCACGGCTGGCGTCCCGCAAAGAGTTCGTAGAGAACGATGCCGAGAGCGAACAGATCCGACCGTCCCGAAGCTTGTCCCCCTGTGAAGAGCTCCGGAGCCATGTAGCCGGGAGTGCCCGCGACTTCGTTCAGACGGCCCTCTCCGGCAACTATGGCGAGGCCGAAGTCGGTGATCTTGGCGTGGCCGCGTCCGTCGACCATGATGTTGGCCGGCTTCAGGTCGCGATGCAGCACTCCCTTGGAGTGCGCTGCCGCCAGCCCCGCCGTGATCTGCGCGGCCATCTCGATGGCCTTTTGCGTTGGCAGGCGGCCGAAGCGTTTGAGGAGAGCGGAAAGGTTCTCGCCGTCCACGTATTCCATCGTCAGGAAGTGAACCGAGTGTCCGTGGGGATTCGGAATCTCGACGATATCGTGCACGCGGCAGACGTTGGAGTGGGTTACCTCGCGCGCGGTGCGAACCTCGGCAAAGAAGCGGGCCAGCCAGGCTGGATCGTTCGACATCGCCGGGGGCAGAAACTTCAACGCGACTGTCTGCCCGAGCTTCAGGTCCTCAGCACGATAGACGCGGCCCATGCCGCCCCGGCCAAGAGGAGATACGACGCGATAGCGTCCGACCAGCAAAGTACCTGGAACCAGTTCCTGCTCTTCAAGGGATGTCTGGCTGCTGGAGGGGGTCGAGCCGCCTGTGGCGCTTGAAGACCTGGCGGTGATCGGCGTGCCGCTGTTATGGCTATGGCTGATGGGCAGGTCGCTCGGGGTCGGCGTTCCACCCGTAGATACCTCACCCATGGATGCGGGCACGGGCGTAGGAGAAGGCGGTGCGACTACACCCGGGAGGCTGCTGAGAGGGGTCGGTGTCGGCAGTGGAGGCGTAGGTGTCGCGTCGTCCGTGACCAGGGTCTCTTCTGCCCAGATGCCCGTATCCATTTCGTCTGCGGGTGTCAGGTATTGGCTGGGAACAGAAAGCAACGTCGCTTCGTCTGCTGAAGAGCTCGATGTGCCGGAAGAAGGCGTCGGCGTTGCGCCATTAGGCGTTGCGCCACTAGGCGTTACGCCATAAGGAGTTGCTCCGTGAGCAGTCGCTCCATTGGTGCCGGGGCCCGATTCTGCTAAGGCAATTGCTGTTCGATAGACCGGCTCGGACTTGCAGACAGGGCAAGGTCCAGGTGTATCCGGCAACTCAGCGGTACAAACAATGCAGGTACGCATGGCAGATGGGAATCAAAGTGCGACAAAAATGGGATACGCGAATGGTACAGCAGCTAAGAGGGAAGCTGAAAGCTGATTAGCTGATTAATAGCCCCGAGCAATCAGCCCGGCCTCTGTCAGCGTTCCCGTCGCGGCCAGGGACTGTAATCGCATCTGTTCGGCGTAGCGAGCCAGGACATCGGTTTCGAGGTTCACCTCGGAGCCTGGCTTGAGCGCATGCAGATTGGTCGCACCGTAGGTGTGGGGAATGATGGCGACGGTAACGACATCCACCTCAATGGCAGCGACCGTAAGAGAGATGCCTTCGACGGTGATGGAGCCTTTCTCCACGATGAAGCGTGTCAGCGCGACTGGTACACGGATGCGCAGCCGCCAGTCGGAGTGCTCCGGTGTGGCAGGATGCAGGGGCGTAAGCTCCAGCAGCGTGCCGGTGGCATCGACATGGCCTTGCACGATGTGTCCGCCAAGTGGAGTTCCTGCCGGTGTCGGCAGCTCGAGGTTCACGATATGGCCCGGCGCAAGACGTGACAGCGAGGTGCGCGCGATGGTCTCTGTTGCCAGGTCGGCGGAGAAGACGCCTTCGGCGATATCGAGGGCTGTCAAACAAACGCCGGAGACGGCGACGCTGTCACCTTCCTTTAAGCGCGAGGTCAGCGAGACCGGAGCCTGCAGCGTGATACGGGTAGCGCCTTCGGTGGGGGTGACGGACTGGATCGTCCCCAATGTCTCAATCAGGCCTGTGAACATGGTTTCTATTTTAGGGCCTGAGATCTGCGATCAAAGACCGCCAGTCCCAGGGTGGGAATGGATCTGGCTGCGGGTGTCCTTTATTCCATCCACGAATCGGTATCGCCTGTATTTTGTGTAACAGCCAGTTGAGGAGGCGGGGCAATCATGGGAAACGACACCAATGCCAAATTCCTGCTGTTTCAGGAGCTGCTGCAACGGCTGGCCGGCGAGATCGAGAAGCTGGCAATCGAGTCGGGCGCTTGTGAAAAGCTGGCAATCTCAAAAGGCGCGACCTCACGGGAGATTCATCAGGCCAAGGAGAGCGCTCTTGCCGATCCGGTAATGCGGGGGAAGATGAAGGAGCAATACAGCCGGATATGGCACATACTCCTTCAATCAGGAACGGATGCCTTTGCCGAAGAGACCTTCGAGAACTTTCCTGCGGACGGGCCGGTCAACTGAGAGATTATCGGGGAAGGGGCCGAGGCATCGATGGTCCTGAATCTAAAGTTCGCGCCATAAATATTGAAGAGCGGTTGCCATCCAAAGCTAAAAAGCAGGTCTTTCGCTTATGCTCCAGCCGTTGCGCGGCGCGCAACCGTTTCGCACCGCAGGTGCGATGCTTTGCTTAAGGGGACGGCTTCAGCCGTCCCGTAAGAGAACCCACACAGACGGCGGCTTTAGCCGCTGAGGTTAAGTTTCCGATAGTCGACCTCAGCGGCTAAATGTGGTGTCTCAACAGGTTGTTGTCTTTGAGGCCGGATCTGCTGATGGGTGGAGCTTGATTGAGGCTAGCATGAGGTCGGTGCCAGTTGTACTGATGGATCCATGGTCTGAG
>NZ_JAGTAS010000047.1 GCF_025685425.1 Terriglobus albidus | reverse complement strand
AAACGCATCTACATCCTGCAGAAATCCCGATAAAACTGCTCACAGACTGCGGCTACAGAGACGTTGCAACTGCAATCGCTCTCTCAAACAAAGAGAGGATGCCTCACTCACACAGACTCTAAAGCCCATTTCTATGCTGAGCCGATAGACCGTGGGCTGAAGCCCACGGCTCCCACCCATTGCCGAGGCCCGAATCAACGATGTTGCGATTTAGGTTTAGGACTTCAACTCGACTGCGATTACCTCAAAGGGGTCATCGCTCATGTTTTCTGGCGCGTGTTGGACGCTGTCCAGGTACATGACCTCTCCTGCTTTGCCCTGCATATCGAGAACCTCGCCATTCGCCAAAATATGCCGGCTGTGATGGGGCGTTAGAAAGATACCGACGAGGGCTGGATGGCTGTGCATGGGTGACTTCTCATGGGGGCCATATTTAATCCGGAGCACTCTGACCTTTTCATTTTCGAATTCCACGGTGTAGTGCTGTGGATCACAAGCGATTGGGTCGGCAGCCATTGCTGTTGACGTTGCCATGGGAACCTCCTTTTGTGCGCGTCAGTATAGTGCGGCTTTCCATGCCGGCGATAGGAAAATCAAGCTGTCTTTCAGGAAGTTGGGGGCCGGTGACTTTGGAGAGGGGAACCGGTATCCAAAGTCATTGTGGAGTGGGGTTGCGACAAATTGCGCGCGCCCATGCACCGGGTGCCCCATCCATTGCAACGCAATGGGTGGGATATTCGGAGCCCTCGGTAAATTTGGGAAGGACCGCTTTCCGACGCTTCGGATGGCACACGGTTTATCCATAATTCACTTTGAATTGGGAATTATAGAGCGGGCCTTCAGCCCTCTTACCAGTTTCCTATCTCCGTACCTGGGGCGTTGCCCCAGGCTGGTATAGAACGCGCCTTCAGCGATCAGAATAGGCCTTAACGTTACTTACGAATCAGTTAGCGGTATAGCGTACTGGTCGCGATTCTGCGGGAGCCGGGTGTCAAAGCTCGCGCGGCCGTAGATGCGGTCCAGCACCAGGTCCAGCGCCGCCTGAATCTGGCCGTCCCACCCGGCGGCTCGCAGCTCGCGCCAGGCCTGTTCGTTGAGCCCGCCCGCCGTTGAGTACTCCCGGCTGAGTTTGCTGAACGATTCTTCGGAACGCTTTTCCGCGGCTTGGGCGAGGTTGAAGAACAATTCCCCCACCAGGGCGCGCGATGCTTCCGGCTTGAAACCATTTTCGATCAGCCAACCGTCTACCGCTCCCATCATGCCGAAGTACGTGCCCATCAGCGAGGTCACCGCGCTGACCAGGTCGAGGTGAGTTTCCTCATCAACACGGATCAGACGGCCCAGCCCGTCGAGCAATCGTGCAATCTCCTCCGACTGCGTGTAGAGCGTCAGCGGCCCCTGCCGCTCTGCAATGGGCGGCAGCGGGATGGCGCGGGAGATATCATTCGCGGGCGCCACCAGCCGGGAGAGCCTCTCGACGCTGAAGGTGGCGATCAGGCTGAGGATCTTCTGATCCGGCCGGAAGCGCAACGCAGCGAGGACCTGCTCCGTTACCTGCGGCCGGACCGCAAGGATGACGATCTCGCTCGAGTCCACGACGGCCTGGTTATCGGCGGCGACGCTGACATCAAGGTACCGGAGTGCAAGCCCCGCCGAAATGGCTTCGTTGCGCGGAGACAGCAGAATCTCCGCACGCCGCTCGCCGAACCCACACAGGCCATGCGTCAGAGCCTCCGTGATCGTGCCTACTCCGATGATACCGACCTTTGGCAACTTACTCATGATGGAAGTCCCTCTGGTATTTCGTGCTGCACAGGCAGTCTGATTTCGTTGGCCGAATGAATTTCATCGCCATCGCTCCAGCATAGTGCTTTCGAGCAAACATACGAAGGAATGAGGATTGTGTGGAACCCGACGCCGCTCTTCTGCGTAAAGCCCACTGTTCACATTCTTAATTACGACAGAGGAAACAGATGATCGACCTGAATTCGATGACCCGCCGCAGGTTTATCGCGGGAGCCTCTGCGGCCGCCATGGCATCTCCTGTTTTGGGGCAGACGCAAAGCAGCATACTACCGCCGGTCAGCACCGCAAAAAGAAGTGCTGAGAAGCTCTTTGCGACGAAACCGGCTCCGGCTCTGTCGTTCGCAGTCGCACGCGGTGAGGACATCATTGCGTGTGAGGCGATGGGTCATGCCGACCTCGAACTGGAGGTGCCGGCGACGCCTGCACATAGTTTTCCGTTGGGATCGGTGAGTAAGGTCATTACCAGCACTCTGGCTGCAAAGCTGGTTACAAGCGGCACGCTGGACCTGGACACACCCGTCATAAAGTGGCTCCCCCCTCTTCCGGAGCAGCACCACAAGACCACGATGCGTCATCTGCTCACTCATCGCGGCGGTATCCGGCACTACAAGTCGGAAGAGATCAGCCTCGCGAATCCTTCAGGTGCGATTTATATGCGTCTCTATCCGGATGACGCAAAGGTGCTGGATCTCTTCATCCATGATCCGCTCGTTGCTGAGCCTGGCACGTCCCCCAGCTACTCCTCTTTCGGATACACCCTTGCCTCACTCGTGATGCAGGCGGCAGCGGGACGTCCATTCCTTGATCTCATTGACCAACAGATCGCCAAGCCGTTCCGTCTGACGAGTCTTACACCCGACAATCCATGGGCGATTGTGCCGTCTCGCGCTGGAAAGTACATGAACGCCCAGGATGTTGAAATGCTTGGCGCCGGACTGCAGCCGGCGCTCCGGCCTCAGCTGATCAACGGCTGGGCAAAGATGGCATGCTCAAACCCGGCCTACTGCTGGCCAGGGGCGGGCTTGCTGATGGCTCCGTCTGATGCGGCACGATTTGGCGCCGCCATGATCGAGACGCCGCAGTCGAAATTGACAAAGCAGGAACGTGAGCTGCTTTTCACTCCGATGACACCGGCCACCAAACAGATGCCGCCGCTCGGCCTCGGTTGGAGAATCAGTCCGGACCAGAAGGGACGTGCCCGCTGGCATCATGCAGGGGCCACGGGCGGCGGGGCTTACTTCCTTGCCGTATATCCTGAGCAAAAGATGTCAGTCGCGATTGCGGTAAACGTGATGAGCGCGCGAATCAACATGAATCAGGCTGCTTCCGATCTGATCGACTCACTTCTGTAAAGGCGACTCGCGAGAGGGAAAGATTTGGAGGCAGGTATCTTGCTAGATGCCGCATAACTTCCGCCTTGCCGGAGCTGACAGGGGAGAAAATTCCCAATCCTCAGGAGGTTTTATCAAGAAATCCGCATTGTGACCGCGTCTGTGTTTTTGGAATGAAACGTGCATAACGTTCCATCGAATTTTGTTTGCAGGATAGAAACTCATGCATCTATGGACCGATTATGAAAGCAAGACGCTTGGCGGATATCTGCTTGGCCGGCTGAACCGGTCAGAGGGACGCAACGCCTTTTTTTCCACTGCTACTCCCGATGGTCAACCCGCTTTGCTGCGGCTTACGGAGGCGCACTTCGATGAGTCGGAACTCATTGGGCGCTGGCGCAGGATCGCGGCTGTCTCTCACCCACACCTGCAGGCGATCAAGCGTGCAGGGCAGACCACCTTCGACGGTCTGTCGCTTGCGTGCTGTCTTCTGGAGCCCACGGATGCCAGTCTTTCCGACGCCCTTCGCGAGGGGGTTCTCTCGGTTGAGGAGACGAAGGACATCGCAGAAGCGGTGGGCGGCGCGCTTGCCGCTCTGCATGCCGCCGGTCTGATTCACGAGCACGTCGATGCGACCAATGTCTTCGCGTCAGGAGAAGTCATCAAGCTGCGCAGCGACTGCTGCCGCGAGTGTGTCGGCGAATTCGAAGCCGACACCCCTGAGGCCCGCGAAGCTTTGCGTCAGCGCGATGTTCACGACTTTGGTGTGCTCCTGCTTCGCTGCCTCGGACTGGATTGGATGGGGCATACTTCCACACGGCTTCCTAAGCCATTCGATCGCATCATTCCGGGCGCATTCAATGGAACGCTGAAGGCGGAAGATATCGTCGCCATTCTTCAACCGCCGCCAAAGCAAACCCCCGTCGTGCCCGCAGTGCAGCAGGCTTCGACAGGCGCAACAATACCCCGGCCTGCCGCTTCGATACCCAAGGCCGCTGCTTCGGAGGAGAACAACACAGAGCCCACAGGCTCTCACCGGGTTGCTTCGTCCCCCCTTCAGGATGAGCCAACGCTCGCTCACAGCAGGCTCGCCGCCACGGAAGAGATCGCAGCAGATGCGAACGTCTTGCCGGCAACCGGCATTGCCGGGATGGGGAATCGGCTCCGCATGGGCCTCGACGATCTGCTTGAGCAATCGCGCCAGCACCTCGGCACAACATCCATTGGCGCAGGCTTGATGCGACGGTTCAGGCCGATGAAGCCAAGACCCATCAGCCGCAAAACCTATATCGCGTCGGGCGCCGCCGCGGCCATGTTGGGGATAGTGATTTGGGCCGCCGCAGGTGGCAAACACGAGGACAACAAACAAGAGGCCACGCCACAGCACGCGGCAATCGTTGACGGAAAACCGGCAACCCAGCAGAACACTGTGAAGCAGCAGCCGGTTTCACAGCGGCCTGCTTCTAGACCTGCCGCCGTTCCCGAAGCTCAGCCTGCGCAGAACTCGCTGATTGCCTCGGGCGAGCGAGCCGGTTGGCACGTCATCGCTTATACCTACAAGTACGAGCAGCAGGCGCAGGCACAGGTGATGAAGCTGCAGCATAAATACGTGAGTCTCCATCCGCAGGTCTTCACGCCGACGGGACACGCACCTTATTTTGTGGCTCTCGGCAACCCGTCCGATGAGACAACCGCGATGGATCTCCGCAACCGCGCTCGTCAGGTTGGTCTTCCTCGCGATACGTATGCCCGGAACTTCTAGTAGAAGCGGGCTTCAGCCTGCGGACTAAGCGCTGAAGGCGCGCTCTATACCAGCCTGGGGCGATGCCCCATAAGCGCTAACTAACCTAGCAATCGAAGCTGAAGTGTTCGCTTTCGGGCTGGTTCGCTAAGGGCGTGAGCGATTTGATTCCATTGCTGGATGATGGAGTGGAGTGCAAGTCTTGGCCTGA
>NZ_JAGTAS010000046.1 GCF_025685425.1 Terriglobus albidus | reverse complement strand
CTGCCACCGCGGATGGAAATCACAACCTACAATCTGCATAAGAAGGCTTCTCCTGATCTTCCTGATAGCTGGTCCTCGAAACCCTTACTATCTCGATCTTCGCTGAAGCCTTCTTCCTTATCCCATCAATATCTGCGAAGCAGATGTGGGATCGCTTTTCGGCGGGCGCCAGGAGCCAGGGTGCCCCGCCCTCACGGAGTTAGGGCGGGCGAGGAAACCACGAAACTCAAAACAAAGATTTTTTGTCATCCATCGTGTGGCCATCCGTCTCTCATACCCATGCCGTACGTCTTCAACTTTCAACTTCCTCATGCGATGAAGGCGGCATCGTGTGACGATCCTGTCTCCCAGACCACCACCGCACCTCTTCAACCTCCTTGGATTCAACCTCTTTTCCCCCTAAGGGGAAAAGAGAGACAATCATCCCCATGGAACTTCGCGCTCGTCTCTCTCCGTTCGTAGATGCCGGAACAAACACGCTGACCCGCTCCGTGGTGAAGGTCGCTCTGGGAACGCTCTTCCTGGCGGCTTCGTCGTGGCTGGCTGTGCCCATGTTCCCGGTACCGATCACCATGCAGACTTACGCGGTGCTGGTGGTAGGGGCCCTGTTCGGAGCGCGGCTGGGAACCATCACCGTACTGGCGTGGCTGGCGGAAGCAGCGATGGGTCTGCCGGTGCTGGCGCATGGCTCGGCTGGTGTCGCCGTCTTCATGGGAACGACCGCCGGCTATCTGGCAAGCTTCCCGGTGACGGCCGCCTTCATCGGCTGGCTGAGCGATCGCAAGTGGATTAACGGCGTTGCCGCCAACCTGGGCGCAATGCTGGCCGGCAATGTCATCAACCTCGGCATGGGAGCCGCATGGCTGGCGACGCTGGTGGGCTGGAACAAGGCCATCGCCGTAGGCGTAATGCCCTTCGTCATCGGCGGTTTGGTGAAGGCCGGTCTGGCGACGGCTACCGTCATGGCGGCGCGGCGTACCTTCAAGCCCGCGGTCTAAGGCAAGGGATCTCATGATTCGTCTGCGTCCGCATCACCTGCTGTGCATGCTGACGTACAAGGGCGAGGGCTACTCGCCGGAGTTTATTGCGAACTTCGACCGGCTTACCCGGCAGCTTGCTGCCGGCAATGAGCCGGTCGAAATCGTCTCCGGACCAGACGACATCTGCGCCCCACTGGTCGCCGGCGGCGAGTGCCACTGTTTCAACGAAAGTGTGCTCGAACGTGACCAGAAAGCCGCCCAGCAGCTCTCCTCCCTTCTGGGAGAACCGGTAGTGCCCGGCGCCGTGCTGGAACTGACCGGCGCCCGTCTGGCCATGCTGCGTTCTGCCTTCCGTAATGGAGACATCCGCGCAGCCTGCGAGGAATGCCCTTGGAAAGAGTTGTGTGATGGCATTGCGAGCGGTGGATTTGTGAGAACGAAGCTCTCTGAGAACAGTTAAAAGTTGAAAGTTAAAAGTTGAAGCGTTAATCCTTGGGCTGTGTAAGTCTTTGCGACACCGCTATTTCCAAGACCTAATGTGGCTTTCAGTTACGTCGCGCCCATGCCTTAACGCTTCAACTTTCAACTTTTAACTTGAAACCGTCCTTAAAATACTTGACGTCGTACACTGTATATGACACAGTATGTGTTGTACAGGGTATGGATACATTTCTCCCCACTCCCGAAGTTGCCGAGAGCCTCACGCTGGAACTCCGGCGAGGCTCACTGGTCCTGGCCGTCCTGGCGGCCCTGCAGCAGGAGCACTACGGCTACACACTGCGTAAGGCTCTGGCCGAGCGCGGTCTGGAGATGGAAGAGAGCACCCTATATCCGCTGCTGCGGCGCCTTGAGACACAGGGGCTGCTGACCAGCGAGTGGCGTGAAGAAGACAAGCGCCGTAAGCGGTTCTATCGCTTGTCGGCAGCTGGGGCAACCGTCTTTGAAAAGCTGCTCGCCGAGTACACCGGGCTGACCTCCGCCCTGGAACGGATTCTTGCTTCGTCTGCTGTTGTCACCAAGGAGTGACCGCCATGAACCAGTCCAACACCGAACCCACCTATCCGCCCACGACCTTTGCTCTGCTGATGCCGTACCTTGCGGCCGTCGGCAAGCATCTTCCCACCCATCGCAAGAACGACATCCTGGCCGAGCTGGGTGCGAATCTGCTGGACGCCATGGAAGACCGCGAGGAAGAGCTTCGGCACTCGCTGACGCTGGAGGAGCAGGCTGCCATGCTGCGCGCGCATGGTCATCCGTTCGAGGTGGCGATGCGCTACCAGCCGCAGCGAGCGCTGATCGGTCCACTCTTCGGGATCTACTGGTATACGCTCAAACGCGCAACCCCACTGGTGATTCTGTTTGCCTTCGCGAGCCAGCTGATGCTGGCATTTGTGAGCCCCGAATCCGGAAGCCTGATGTATCGCCTGGGCTCGGTGCCGTATGTACTGTTTCTTTTTTGGGCCGTAACCACCGCAGTCTTCGCTGGCCTCGACTACGGTGTGACGCACTTCGTCGGAGCCAGGCGGTTTACGGCGCAATGGGATCCGATGAAGTTGCTGCAAGAGCAGCAGCGGCCGACACTGTATGGCATCGCACCGAAGTATCCGATTGTGGACCTGATCGCGGATGCAGCAGCGCTCTCATGGCTGGTGGCAGTGCCGCATTTCCCCGTACTGTTATTCTTCGGGCCTGCAGCCCGTCTCTTCCACATCGAAGCCGCACCCATCTGGCACCGCATGCTTGCGCCTATCGCTGCCCTGCTGCTCACCCGCCTTGTACTGAAGGCGATCGCGATCGGCAGCCGGCATTCGGCCCGAAGAACCGGCTTGCTCTATGTGGCGGCCGACCTGTGCTCCGCCTTGGCCTTGGCTCTGCTGGTGCTCCCGGGCGAGGTATTGTTTACCACGACCGCGGGCATCCCAATCGAGACGGAGATGGGAATTCAGTTCGGCATCCTGATGGCGTTGAAGGTAGCGCTGGTCGCAGTCTCTCTCACCGCCGGCTGGAAGCTGTGGCAGACCATGCGTCTGAACGGTCCGGCAGATGGAGTACGCGGCACCGCGGCCTGCCTGTAACGCCGGTTTACAGGCCACGTCGACTACCGCATTGCTACACTCGGGGCAATCGTGCAACTGCAACATACCATCGGCGGCATCACCTATGGCTTTCGCGATCTGAAAGATCTGTTGGCGAAAGCGACACCGCTGCGCTCCGGCGACGAACTGGCCGGAGTCGCTGCAAGCTCCGCCGTAGAGCGGGCCGCAGCGCAGATGACCTTAGCCGATCTTCCGCTGCGCATCTTCGTGGAAGAAGCGCTCGTCCCCTACGAAGAGGACGAGGTCACACGCCTGATCGCCGACAGTCATGATCCTGCGGCCTTTGCTCCGGTGAGCAGCCTCACCGTGGGTGGATTCCGCGACTGGCTGCTGTCAGATGAGGCTACTGGCGATCTTCTATCTGGACTGGCATCCGGTCTCACCCCGGAGATGGCAGCGGCTGTTAGCAAATTGATGCGGGTGCAGGATCTGGTTGCGGCAGCACGCAAGATTCGTGTGGTCTCGCGTTTCCGGACGACGATTGGCCTGGCAGGCAGACTATCGACACGGCTGCAGCCGAACCATCCGACCGACGACGTGGTCGGTATAGCGGCGTCGATTCTCGATGGCCTGTTGCTTGGGTCCGGCGATGCCGTCATCGGCATCAATCCCGCAACCGACAACGTCGAGACGACCGCGACCCTGCTTCGACTCATTGACGCGGTGCGGGAGCGGTACGCTATCCCTACGCAGAGCTGTGTGCTGGCGCACGTGACCACGCAGATGGCGGCGATCCAGCGCGGAGCTCCGCTCGACCTGGTCTTCCAGTCGGTTGCGGGAACAGAGAAGGCAAATACATCCTTTGGTATCACGCTGGCAATGCTCGATGAAGCACATGCGATGGTGCGAGAGCTTGGGCGCGGTGGCGAGAACCTGATGTACTTCGAGACCGGGCAGGGATCGGCGCTCTCCGCTGACGCGCATCACGGCATGGACCAGCAGACCTGCGAGGCCCGGGCCTATGCGGTGGCGCGGCGCTACAAGCCTCTGCTGGTGAATACGGTGGTCGGCTTTATCGGGCCTGAATATCTGTACGACGGCAAGCAGATCCTGCGCGCCGGCCTGGAGGATCACTTCTGCGGCAAGCTGCTGGGGCTGCCGATGGGCTGCGATGTCTGCTATACCAACCATGCCGAGGCTGATCAGGACGACATGGACACACTGCTGACCATGCTGGGAGCAGCAGGCGTGAACTACATCATGGGCGTCCCCGGAGCGGACGATGTGATGCTGCAGTATCAGAGCACCTCCTTCCACGACGCGTTGTATCTGCGCCCGGTGCTCGGCCTGAAGCCCGCACCGGAGTTCGAGGCATGGCTTGCCGGCAATCATGCGGCACGGTTGGCAGAGGCGAGTCCGCTGCACCTCACAGCCGGAGGCGGCGCATGACCCGAGCCTTGAGCACGCTACGCCGCTACACGCCGGCGCGAGTGGCGCTGCCGTCAACCGGTGTGAGTCTCGCGACCAGCGAAGTGCTGGCCTTCCAGTTGGCACACGCACAAGCGCGCGATGCAGTACACGTACCGCTGCATCTGCCAAGCCTGGCCCTGCGGCTGCAGCAGGAGGCGGGCGTCTCAACGGTGTTACAACTCACCACGGCTGCGCAGGATCGAGCACAGTATCTGCGCAATCCAGGATTAGGACGAAAGCTCAGCGATGCTTCACGCACCCAGCTCGTGCGCGGATCGTATGACCTGACGATTGTGGTCGCGGATGGATTGTCCGCACTGGCCATAGAACGGCACGCCGTCGAAACTCTGGCCGCCCTGCTCCCGATGCTGGCCGAATGGGCTCTGGCGCCCATCGTCCTGTTGACCCAGGCTCGCGTCGCAGTTGGGGATGAGATCGGCGAAGCCCTGGGAGCGAAGTGCTCGCTGGTACTGATCGGCGAGCGCCCAGGACTCTCGTCGGCAGATTCGCTGGGCGCATACCTGACCTGGGATCCGTGCGTCGGAAAGACCGACGCCGATCGCAACTGCATCTCGAATATCCGCGACGGCGGTCTCGAGCCAAAGGCAGCCGCAGAGAAAATCTTCTGGTATCTGCAGGAGGCAAGGCGGTTGGGCTTGAGTGGGACGGGACTCAAAGACGGTGGAATCGTTGAATTGTTGAATCGTTGAATGGTGTTCTGGGCTAGCCCGGATGCATCGTCCGACACCGAGGCCACGATTCAACTATTCAACAATTCAACCATTCAACTAACAAAACCAGACGAGCCACTAAAATCTAAGGCATGGAGTTTCCTATCACCCGAATGCGCCGTCTTCGCCGTACTGCGGCGATGCGCTCGCTGGTTCGTGAGACCCATCTCCGTCCCGGCATGCTGTTGTATCCGCTCTTCATCTGTCCAGGAGAAGGTGTACGGAAGCCCATCTCTTCCATGCCTGATGTCTTCAACCTCTCGATCGATGAGGCGTTGAAAGAGGCGCATGAGTGCGCCAGGCTCGGCATCGGCGGCCTGCTGCTCTTCGGCCTTCCCGAAAGTAAAGATGAAGCGGGCACAGGCGGTTACGCCGAGGACGGCATCGTGCAGCGCGCGATCCGCGCCATCAAGGCTGATCGTGCGCTGGATGGGCTGCTGGTGATCTCCGATGTCTGCATGTGCGAATACACCTCGCACGGACACTGCGGCATCATCGCCCGGGAGGGCGACCACTATCACGTCGACAACGACGCCACCATCGAGCTGCTGGCGAAGACCGCCGTCTCGCACGCAAAGGCAGGCGCGGATATCGTTGCTCCGTCGGACATGATGGACGGCCGCGTGGAAGCGATTCGCGAAGAGCTGGACCTCGCAGGTTTCACCGAAGTGCCGATCCTCAGCTACGCGGCCAAGTTTGCTTCGGCGTTTTATGGACCCTTCCGCGAGGCGGCAGATTCAGCGCCCCAGTTCGGCGATCGTCGAACGTACCAGATGGACGCCGCGAATCCGCGCGAAGCGATGCGCGAGATCGAACTGGACCTGATGGAAGGCGCGGACATGATCCTGATGAAGCCCGCCGGCGCTTACCTGGACATCATCCTCGCCGCGCGCGAGCGCTTCGATGTACCGCTCGGCGCCTACCAGGTCTCAGGCGAGTACTCCATGCTCTGCGCGGCATTTGAAAAGGGATGGCTGGAACGCGAGCGCACCATCCTGGAAAGCCTGCTGGCCATTCACCGCTCCGGCGCGGACTTCATCTTTACCTACTTTGCGAAAGAAGCAGCAGGGCTGCTGCGCAGCAGTTCCTAGTTGCTAGTTCCTGGTTGCTAGTGAGGTGTCTCAGAAGTTCTTGTCATAGATGTTGTCGTCCTGAACGTAGTGAAAGACCTGCTTTTTCGACGCTCCGGACGGCAAAAACTCTTAATGATTTAGGCCGTGAACTTCAGGGACAGG
>NZ_JAGTAS010000056.1 GCF_025685425.1 Terriglobus albidus | reverse complement strand
AGCCAAGCTTCCACAACGAACCAAACATCGATCTTACCCTCGCGAAATCTGGGGAAAAGGAAAATCCTTCCCCTCAAAACATCACTTCGGTCCTCTCCCAAAATCAAAAAGTAAGTGACATTAGGCTGAAAGCCCACGGCTCCCACCGAATCGAGCTTCGCTCGAACATTCCGCCCATCGCGATGCGATGGATGGGGCACCAGAGTATCTGCTATCTGAATTTGTCGATACACCCAGCTATATGTCGACAGGCCCTTAGAGCATTTTCCCTGTAGGTGTAGAGTCGGGCCTCCGCATCTATGGGCGTTTTCCGCAATGAAAACGCCGCTTCGCGCCCGTTCCGGAGTACCCAGCAACAGGGAAATGCTCTCGGGTCAGGCGTAGCGGAAAAGAGCTTTGAAGCCGTAATCCATGTGGTTCTGGATGTGGCAGTGGAAGAGAGTCAGCCCTGGCTGGTCAGCGACAAAATCTATGGAGGCACGGCCAAAATACGGCACGACTACGGTGTCTTTGATCAGACCATGGGTCCATTTCCCGTTGACCTCCACAAGCTCAGTCTGATGGCGATGCAGGTGCATCGGGTGGGCATCATCGGTGCGATTGCGATAGATGAGACGGTAACGCTTGCCCTGCTCCAGCACAAACTCGCGTTCATGCGGATATGGTTTGCCGTTGATGAGCCAGGCATTGAACTTTCCCATACCGGATGGCATCTTCTCAAAGACCATGTCGATCACTGCATCCGGCTTTTGCGCCGGTCCTCCCGGTTTGCCGAAGATGGTATAGTCCCAATTTGCCGGCCCGGGCTTGTTCCATACCGCTTTCTTGTGCTGGTTGGCGTATTCCACGATGACGCCAAGACCGGCGTTGCGGATCATGTCATTCGTCGCCCCTAGAATCCATACACCCGGATTGTTCATCTCCACGACGGCGCAGACACGTTCCCCCGCTCCTAGAAAGATCGCATCCACCTCCGTCGGTGTGGGGACGGGATTACCGTCCATGGCGATGATCCGGAATTTGTGCCCGGCGAACGCAATGCGCCGGTTCTCGATCGCCGATGCGTTCAGTAAGTGGAAAAGAACTCGCTCTCCCTGTTTCACCCGGATAGGCTGGCCTGCCCCTAACGCCTTGTCATTGATGGAGTAGGTCATGGAACTGACCTCGAGCCCTGGTGAGCCAGGCAGGTCGCGGGTCGGCTTCTCGGGTTGAACCGCCGGTTTGCCGTCTTCATCGTCATCGTCTTCCATGGTCGAGGAGAAGAATGGCTCCCAGTCTCGGAGAGCGAGAAAGTGTTCCTGGTCGTAATGGCCCGGATCGCCCGATGCCGGGTCAATGTAGACGAAGCCGAATTGCCCGGTGTAGGCGCCTTTGTGCAGGTCAGATTCCGCCATGGCGTGGGTGTGATACCACCGCGAGCCGGCAAGGCTCGGCGTAAATTGCAGGCGGCGTGCTCCCTGCGGCGGAATAGGACGAGCGCCCTGCTCCTCTACACCGTCCATCTCCGGCGAGATCAGAAAGCCATGCCAATGGACAAGTTCCGGAGTATCCGTCCGGTTGATGACGTCCACCGTGACGGACTTTCCCTCTTTCATGCGAAGGATCGGTCCCGGCGACGTCCCGTTATACCCAATCGTCGACAGAATGCGGTCCGGGGCGAGCTCCACGGTCACCGGTTCAATGTGGAGAGTAATATCGGCAGGCGATGCTGAAGGCGATTCCGGACCGGGAGCGGCAGACGGTTTCCCTTGGGAAGGCGTGGCCATCTGCCCCATCTGGGATAGGCCATACGGGCCTGCGTCTCGCAGACTAGGAGCCGCCAGCACCATGGCGGCGGACCGTAAAAAATCTCGCCGTTTCACCTCGGGCCTCGTGTGAAGGTGATGGTCTCACGGTAAGAATTTCTCAGGCAAGCAGCGGCCGGCATACCGGTAAGACGCAGTACATGGAAAAAAGACGAGACTTTCGTGGAAACAACTCCTTGAGTCGCTTCGTCTATCCTGCAAGCCTTATACGCACGTAGACTGAGTACCTTCTCAGGAGGTCGCACGATGAAGCTGCTTGCCGCTACCGCAGTTGCTGCCCTCGCCCTTGCCTGCTGCTCCGTCGTTCGGGCTTACCAGCGGACCGCTTACTTCGGGTTTGATGATTCGGAGCAGCACCAGGCTCAGAAGGCCGAGTTCGTCTGGTCGCGCCTGGCCTATACCTCCCGCTCCGGCGGCAACGGATACGGCTGGGGTTGGGGTCGCGCCGCCTGGTCGCGCGACTATCCCAAAGCCGATCGCCAGCTTCTGGTCGCGATGAAGCGTCTTACGCGTATTGAAGGTCGCCCCTACGAGCAGGTCGTCGATCTGGATTCAGACGCCATCTTCGAATATCCCTGGATCTACGCCGTGCAGGTACAGGCCTGGACCTTCTCCGATGCGGAGGCGAAGCGCCTGCGCGACTACCTCAATAAAGGCGGATTTCTGATGGTGGATGACTTCCACGGCACCCAGGACTGGGAAGACTTTATGGAAGGCATGCGCCAGGTTCTTCCCGACCGCCCGGTAGAAGACCTGCAGAGCGGAGACGAAATCTTCCATGTTTTGTATGACATGGATGACCGCATCCAGGTCCCGGGCGAACACTACATCCGGACGCACAGGACTTATGAGAAAGACGGCTTCACTCCGAAGTGGCGCGCCATCCGTGACGATAAAGGGCGCATCATGGTGGCTATCTGCCACAACATGCATCTGGGTGATGCATGGGAGTGGGCTGATGATCCCGAATACCCAGAAAAGTTTGCCGCACAAGCATTTCGTGTCGGTCTGAATTACATCGTGTATGGCATGACGCATTGATCAACCAAACCATAGGCAGGACACCAGGCTCCGCGGCACATGTTCGAATTCTTCTTCAAGTATCCCTACACGGCCTTCGCCCGCGGACGGCTGATCCTGCTCAGCTCATGGCCACGCTGGATGCTCGTGATTGCCATCGTTCTGGGCGCTGTGGGTCTGGCAGGGCTGATCTGGTTCCGCTGGAGTGCAGCGGCGCCGAAGTTGAAGTCATGGAGATCCGCCGTGATCTGGGTCCTGCAGGCCGCGATGTTGACGTTACTGCTGCTTCTGCTATGCCAGCCGGCCCTCAACGTTGCGGAACTGCGTTCTCAGCAGAACATCATTGCCATTCTGGTGGATGACTCACACAGCATGGCACAATCGGATGCGGGCAATCAGCAGACGCGCGAACAAGCCGCAGTTGCTGCACTGAAGAACGGTGTTCAGGATGGCCTGAAGCAGCGTTTTCAAACCCGGCTTTACCACATCGGTGCTTCCATGGGGGAGGTCGACAGTCCGGATAAGCTGCAGGCTGCCGGACGCTCCACGCATCTCAGCGACGGACTGCGGCAATTCCTCACCCAGACACAGGATCTGCCGATCGGCGCCATTGTGCTGATGAGCGACGGCGCGGAGAACGCCTCTGGCGGTGACGAAGGGGGAGGCGGTGTCGACATTGCCGCACTCGATGCTCTCCGTAATCGTCACATTCCGGTGCATACGATCGGCTTCGGCAGTGAAACCGCAGAGCACGACGTGGAGATGGAAGGCGTCAGTGTCGCCCCCCGCGCCCTGGCGTCTTCACGCATGGTCGCGACAGTCAGGTTTCATCAGCACGGATTCTCAGGACAGAAGGCGATGTTGACTGTGCGCGAGAGCGGCAAGGCACTCGCCGGGCACGAGATTATTTTGCCTGCGAATCGCGAAACACGCACCGATACTCTTTATTTCGATGCCGGCGCCGCGGGCGCAAAGAGCTTTGAGTTTTCCATCTCGCCGATGCCAGGCGAACCCAATGTCATCAACAACAGTCTCAGCCGCATGGTGAACGTCAGCGGTGATAAACGCAGGATCCTGTTCGTGGAAGGCGAGCCCCGTTGGGAGTTCAAGTTCATCCGCCGCGCGTCAGATGATGACCCGCAACTGCAGATGGTCTCCATGCTACGGACGACGGAGAACAAAATCTATCGCCAGGGCATCAGCGACCCGAGTGAGCTTGCGGAGGGGTTCCCGACAAGAGCGGAGGATCTCTTCGGCTACTCCGGCATTATCATTGGTTCGGTCGAGAACGGATACTTCACACCGTCGCAACAAGAGTTGTTGCGGGAGTTCGTCGATCGTCGCGGAGGCGGCGTGCTCTTCCTCGGTGGCCGTTTTTCTCTCGCCGACGGCGGCTGGACAAGTTCCGGAGCTTCGGATCTTATTCCCACCTTTCTGCCGAAGACGAAGGAGACTTTTCATCGCGATCCGGCTTATCCGCTGCTAACCCAGGTCGGCGCCGAATCACCGGTGACGCGTCTTGCCGACGACGCCACTGTCAATGCTGCGCGATGGAAGAAGCTTCCCTATACCGCTGATTACCAGGATGCCGGCTCTCCCAAGCCCGGAGCGACGGTGCTTCTGGAGATGACTGACACGCACCGCAAGATGCCGATGCTGGTCACGGAACCATATGGCCGTGGACGTACAGCATTGATGGCCACTGCAGGTACGTGGCGCTGGCAGATGAGTATGCCCGTCGGCGACGGGTCGCACGATCAGTTCTGGAGACAGCTTCTGCGTTATATCGCGGCCGAGTCGCCCGGACCTGTCACAGCAAGCGTTCCGGCGCAG
This sequence comes from Terriglobus albidus, assembly GCF_025685425.1. Classification (GTDB taxonomy): domain Bacteria; phylum Acidobacteriota; class Terriglobia; order Terriglobales; family Acidobacteriaceae; genus Terriglobus; species Terriglobus albidus. The sequence goes on along the minus strand of NZ_JAGTAS010000056.1, from coordinate 446,353 downwards.
ACGTTGATGGACGAAGGTCACGTCGTTCTCTCTGCCACGGTGCGGGACAAGCAGTATCAGCCCGCTTCTGATGCCGATGTCATGGCCCGCATCGTGGGTCCGGATGGTACGTCGTCCATGGTGCAACTGGCGGCTGTTCCTGGTGAAGCCGGAAGCTTCCGCACGGAATGGACCGCCGATAAACCCGGCTCTTATGCGGTGGAGGTTACGGGATCGCGCGCGGGTGAGGTTCTCGGCTCTGACATTGTCACGCTGGAACGGAAGGATGGCATAGCCGAGAACTTTCATACAGAACAGAACCGCGAGCTGCTGGAGCGTCTGGCAAACAGTACTGGCGGTCGTTACTGGAGACCTTCGGAGCTCAACACCCTTCCGCGTGACATCTCCTACTCTGAGGCCGGCATCTCAGTTCGTGACACCAAGCCTCTTTGGGATATGCCCATCAATTACCTCCTGCTACTCGGGCTTGTCAGCACACAGTGGCTGCTACGCAGAAAGTGGGGTGTGGTATGAAGCGCATGGTTCTTGGTCTGCTGCTCGCGGTTGCGGGACCTCGCTGCCATGCGGCCGTCTACTACATCACGGTAGCGGGCCTTGGCGGCGAGCCCGACTATGAACAGCGCTTCACCGCCAATGCCAAAGATCTCGATAAGATCTACCGCGGTTCGGCTGCCGGTCATGTTGTTACGCTGGCTGGCGATGATGCGACACGGGTAAAGCTGATGGACGCATTGAATGATGTGGCCCGCAACGCGAAACCTGAGGATGATCTGGTGCTCATCCTGATTGGTCATGGATCGTTCGACGGCGAAGAGTACAAGTTCAACCTCGTCGGTCCCGACCTCTCGGGGACAGAGCTTGCCGCCGTTCTGGACAAAATCCCTGCGAAGCGACAGTTGGTCGTGAATACGACCAGCGCCAGCGGAGGATCAGTTATTGCGCTGCAACATCCGGGCCGTGCCGTGATTACGGCAACCAAGACAGGCACCGAGAAAAATGCCACCGTCTTTGCACGCTACTGGCTGCAGGCGATGCAGGACCCTGCTGCTGATACCGATAAAAGCGGCAGCATCTCCGCGATGGAGGCATTCGTCTATGCGGATCGCAAGACCGCAGACTTCTACAGTTCGCAGAAACGTCTGGCGACGGAACATCCGGTCTTCGAAGATACCGGCAAGGGAGAAGCGGTCCGAACCATCCCGCAAGGATCTCGTGAAGGTGCACTGCTCTCTACCTTCACGGTACTGCGCCTCGATGGAGGCAATGCGGCCATTGCCAACGATCCGGCGCATCAGGCCCTGCTTGCAAAGAAAGAAGAGCTGGAGCGCAAGATCGATCAATTGAAGTATGAGAAGGCAGCGATGGAGCCTGGCGAGTATAAACAGGCTCTCACTGCTGCCTTATTGGAACTGGCCAAGGTACAGCAGGAGATGGAGAAATGAGATACCTCCTGCTTACGTTCGCACTCACGCTTTCATCACACGCGGCGACGTGGCAGGAATGCCGTGGTCTGGAGAAGCACGGCAAAGATGCTACGGCGTGTTATACCCAGCTCACGCATACGAATGATCCCGCGTTGCGTGCCGAGGGGTTCTGGGGGCTGGAGAATTACCAGCAGGCCAATGCCGAGTTTCGTGACGCAGTCGCTTCCCCGAGCAGCGGTGCGGCTGTGCGTGTCCGCTGGGGCCTGCTCTTCCACGAACGCTTCAATAATCCTGAGGCCGTCAACTTATTCAACGAAGCCCTGGCTAAGAACCCTAACTACGCGCCTGCATTCTATGGACTGGCTTTGGTCAGCGCCGATGGATTTGATGGACGCGCTCCACAGTACATCGCGAAAGCACTGACACTCGATCCGAAATCGGTGGAGAGCCGAGAACTGGCCGCTGATATGGCCTTCGAAAACTCCGACTTTGATACTGCGATCAAGGAGGCCGATCAGGCTATCGCGCTCGCGCCTGACGCTCTGGATGCTATGGCAATCCATGCTGCCATCGAGTTGCTGAATGACCGTTCGCCCGATGCCTGGCTGGCAAAGATCACAGCGATCAATCCCAAGTATGGCGAGGGATACGCCCGCATCGGCTATCACCTGGTGCAGAACCGCCGTTACAACGACGGCGTGACCTACTACCGCAAGGCCGTCGAGGTCCAACCCGGTCTATGGTCGGCGCACGCACAGCTCGGCATCAACCTGATGCGGCTTGGCCAGCAGGATGAACCCGAGAAAGAGCTGCAGCTTGCCTACGACAACGGATACCGCGATGCCGCCACGGTTAACAGCCTGCGACTGCTGGACAGCTACAAGAACTTCCAGACTTTTACGGACGACACTACCATCCTGAAGCTCAATAAAAAGGAAGCAGAGTTGCTGCAACCCTACTTCTCTGCTGAGCTGCACCGCGCCATGGCAGCCTACGAGAAGAAGTATCAGATGAAGTTGAAAGGGCCGGTCCAGCTCGAAGTCTATCCCGATCATGAAGACTTTGCAGTGCGGACGATGGGAATGCCCGGACTCGGGGCTCTGGGTGTGACCTTTGGGCAGGTAGTCGCCATGGACAGTCCGTCCGGCAGGAAGCCGGGTGAGTTTCACTGGGCCAGCACGCTGCGGCACGAGCTCAGTCACGTGTACGTCCTGTCCGCCACCAACCATCGCGTACCGCGCTGGTTCACGGAAGGTCTTGCTGTCCATGAAGAGACGCAGGCTGACCCGGAGTGGGGCGACCGCGTCACGCCGGAGATTCTGGTTGCGATTCGCGATAAGAAGCTGCTGCCGGTCGCGGAGCTGGATCGCGGGTTTATTTATCCGCAGTATCCGGCGCAGGTTATCGTGAGCTACTTCCAGGGCGGAAGCATCTGCGACTACATCGGTGAGCGCTGGGGCGAAGGCAAGCTGCTCGAAATTGTGCATGCCTATGCCAAACTGACGCCTACACCTCAGGTCATCCAGGCAACCCTCGGTATCTCCGCGGAGCAGTTCGATAAGGACTATATGGCCTGGCTCGACAAGCAGTTCGGCGACATCGTGAAGAACTTCGATCCCTGGCGGAAACAGCTTACCGAGCTGGCGCAACATGCAAAGTCGAAGGACTATGCTTTCGTTCTTGCAAATGGAGGAAAGGTGAAGGCTCTTTATCCGCAGTACATCGGCGATGCAAACGCTTACCAAATGATTGCCGATACTCAGCTCGCCGGCGGCAACAAACCGGCCGCCACTAAAGTTCTGGTGGAGTACGAAAAGATGGGCGGGCACGAGCCTGCCACACTGAAACAACTGGCGACGCTGGAAGAGGAGGCCGGTGATAAGGTAGCGGCGGCAGCCACGCTCGATCGGCTGAACTACGTCTATCCCACAGGCGACGAAGAGCTGCATCGCCGGCTTGGAACGCTCTTCCTTGATTTGAAGAACTACGACGGCGCCGTGCGGGAATATAACGCCGTTGTCGCGCTGCATCCGCTCGACGTCGCGGGCGCGCAATACAACCTGGCCCAGGCATACATGGCGAAGGGTGACCGGGCCAAGGCGGAAGAGGCTGTTCTTGCCGCGCTCGAGGCCGCGCCTGGCTACCGGCCGGCACAGACATTGTTATTGCAACTGCATAACGGCGGCGCATCGGCGCAGCCCAAGACCAACTGAAGACGAGGGACTGGATGGAGACCGCACTTAATAACCTGGATGCAGTAGAGCTCGAACAGCGGATACAGCGATTCCACGCCGTGCGCGATGGCATTCTGACGCAGGTCCGCAAGGTGATCGTCGGGCAGGATGAGGTTCTGGATCAGATTCTCACCGCTCTCTTTGTCGGCGGCCATTGCCTTCTCACAGGTATGCCGGGCACGGCCAAGACACTGATGGTGAGGGCCATCGCGGAAGCGCTGGGACTCTCATTCAAGCGCATTCAATTTACGCCGGACCTCATGCCATCAGACATTACCGGGACCGACATCATTGAAGAGAATCCCGCAACCGGACATCGAACCTGGACCTTTGTACCCGGACCGATCTTCGGCAATATCGTGCTGGCTGACGAGATCAATCGAACCCCGCCCAAGACCCAGGCAGCACTTCTGGAGGCGATGCAGGAACGCTCCTGCACGGTCCGCGGACATATCTACCCACTGCCCTCTCCCTTCTTTGTGCTTGCCACCCAGAACCCGATCGAGCTCGAAGGCACATATCCCCTTCCTGAAGCGCAGCTTGACCGTTTCCTCTTCAACACGGTGTTGGATTATCTCTCAGCCGACGACGAGGTAAAGGTCGTCGACATGACCACCGCCACCTTAAATCCAATCATCGATGTGGTTACCTCGGCTGACGAGCTTCTGGATCTGCAACAGCTCGTCCGCATGGTGCCAATTGCGGAGTCGCTGGCCCGGTGGGCTGTCAATATGGTGCGGGCGACTCGCTTCAAGAGTGACAACGCTCCGGACTTTGTAAAAAAGTATGTCAACTATGGCGGAAGTGTCCGCGCGGCACAGTTCCTCGTGTTAGCGGCGAAAGCACGCGCCCTGGCGCATAAGCGGTACCACGTCACCTATGACGATCTGAAGGCTCTGGCAGTGCCGGTGCTCCGTCATCGCATTCTGCTTAACTTCCATGCGGAGAGCGAGCGCATCGATACGGATGAGATTCTGCGGCGCCTGATCGCCCATCTTCCCGCACCAAAGGATATCTGATGCAGCGATTCCTCGATCCCGCGATTCTGGCAAGCATCGGCAATCTTGAATTGCTGGCCCGCACGGTGGTGGACGGCTTTGTCGCCGGTCTGCACCGCTCTGCCGACTTCGGCTTCAGCCAGGAGTTTGCCGAGTATCGCGCCTACACGCCGGGAGAGGATCCGCGCCATATCGACTGGAATCTCTTTGCACGTACGGAACGTACCTATCTGAAGCGCTATCGCGGCGAGACCAATAGCCAGGTGACCGTGCTTATGGATGCCAGCAACTCCATGAAGTACACCTCGCACGCCGTCAATAAGATGGATTACACCCGCTACGCCGCCGCGGCGCTCATGTACATGGCGATCAAGTATCAGCGCGACGCGGCCGGCATTGTCGTCTTTGATGATGACGTTCGAGACTCGGTACGGCCTTCGACGCGGCAGGGGCAGCTCTATCGAGTGCTGGCAGCCCTGGATCGCGCCGAACCGGCAGCGCGAACGAACTTTGCCAACCCGATGCGCCATGCCCATGAGCTGCTGCGCCGGCGCGGTATGGTGATGGTCTTCTCAGATTTCTTTGGCGATCCGGAAGAGATGGTGGAGGCAATTGAACCGCTTCGCTATCACGGCAGCGAGGTCACGCTTTTCCAGGTACTCGATCCGAAAGAGATCAAGCCGGAGCTCCGTGGACCCTCCGTACTGGAAGACATGGAGACCGGTCAGGTGATGGAGGTTATTCCTGACTACGCGAAGAATGAGTATCGCCGCCGCCTGCAGGCTCACCTTGCGGCGATCGAAGCACGTGCTCGTGCCGCTGGCATGGACTACCGTCTCTTGGTTACCGATCAGCCGCTGGATGCCACATTGCAGGCATACCTCTCTCTGAGAAAGGCGGTGGCTGCCTGATGGGATTCCTTGCGCCATGGTTTCTTGCCGGAGCACTCGCCATAGGCCTGCCGGTCTATGTGCATCTGTTGCGCCGCCACAAATCCATTCCGCTTCCCTTTAGCTCGCTGATGTTCTTCGAGCGCGGCACACAGAGCTCTACCAGGCACCGCCGCCTGAAGTATCTGCTGCTTTTCACGCTTCGCACTCTGATCGTCTTGCTGCTTGCGCTGGCTTTTGCCTCGCCCTTTATTCGAAGACCCGCTTCCAAGGCCCATGACAGGCTTCTGCTGCTGGTCATCGATCGCTCGCTCAGCATGCGTAGCGGTACGCAGTTTGCCGAAGCGAAGCAGCAGGCGCTCAATACGCTGAGTGGACGGCATCCGGGCCAGAAGGCGCAGGTGATGGCTCTGGGTGGCCAGCTCGAAGCATTGACACAGCCGATCGAAGATAATGAAACGCTGCGTTCGGCTATCAACGGACTTCAGCCCGGCGACGGCCACTCCAACTTCGGTGACCTCGGCCGCGGGATACGTGCGCTGGATGAAGCAAACCCTACGCCCATCGATCTTCATCTCTTCAGCGATATGCAACGGTCCAGCGTCCCCGGCAACTTCGCAGAGATGGTGCTGCCGGAGAGCACGAAACTTATCCTGCATCCGACAACCAATCGCACCGAAGAGAATTTCAGCGTCGTGAATGTGGACGCTCCCTCGCAAATAGCCGATACGAAGACCGCTCGCGTTCGCGCTGTTGTTGCCGGCTACAACAGTAAAGCTGCCACGAAGAAGGTCTCCTTAGTCATCGACGGCAGGACGGTCACCACGAAGACCGTAAATCTTGCAGAGAACGGTACGGCCACAGTTGAGTTCACTGGCCTGGATGTTCCCTACGGCCTTAGCCGCTGCGCCGTTGCGATTGAAGGTAGCGATGCACTTCCTTCGGATGACCAGTGGCGTTTCGCCGTACGTCGCAGCGATCCTGAGCACATCCTGCTGGTTCGCCCGGCGAACGACACACGCTCGCCGCTATACGTCAGTGCCGCGATCGCGTCTGCCAGCAAGGGAGCCTACCTGCTGCAGCCGATGAGTTCCGATGCTGTCACGGAATCCGATCCGACGAAGTATGCTTACGTCATCCTTTCGGATGTTCCTTCTCTGCCGATCGCCTTTGAGAACGCTTTGAAGAAATACATTCAGGGTGGCGGGAATGTGCTGATGGCGATCGGCACAAACGCCGGACGCCAGGGCAAGCTTCCGCTGCTCGGCACCGGTGCCGGGCAGCCGCACCTCTATACGCGAGAAGGCGATCCGATGGGTGTTGGTGATCTTGACCACACGCACGCAGTACTGCGTGAAACCACCGGTTGGACCGACGCACACTTCTCATTTGCCGCCAATGTCGATACGAATGGTATGCGCATTCTCGCAAAGCTGACGGATGGCACACCGCTGCTTATGGACAAGCAGCTAGGTGAAGGACATGTCCTCATCCTCGCCTCGGGCTTCGATAACCTGACGAACGATCTTCCACTCTCGCCGGCCTTCGTTCCGTTCCTGGATCTGGCGACACGTTATCTCTCCGGGACAGAACGTCTGAGCGGAGCCCGGTTGGTGGATGAATTCGTTCCTCTGCGCTCAGCTACGACCGGAAACGGACCGGGAACGAGTGTGGACGTCATTGCGCCCGACGGCCGCCGTCCCCTGACACTGGCCGAGGCGGCCACCGCGCAGACACTGCGGCTCAGCTCCGCAGGCTTCTATCAAGTGCGATTTGCAAACGGGCGCGACGGGCTGATCGGCGTAAATGCCGACACACGTGAGAGTAACCTCGAAATCCTTCCGCCCGATGTGCAACAACTCTGGGCGGGCAGCGCCAACGGCAATGGCGGAAGCACCGCCGGCGCCGCGCAAAATGACACCGTACGCGTCAGCTTATGGTGGTACGCTATGCTCGTCCTCTTCCTGGTGGCTCTGGCGGAGTCCATCGTGGCCGGGCAGTACCTGGGTACGCAAAGGGAGGAAGCATGAGCCGTCAACAACAGCTCAACGCCTATATCGACAGCGTCGAACGCCGGCTTCGGCTGGCAGCTACCCTGCGCGGTTCGGCCGTGATTGCGGCCACCGCCCTGATTGTGACTGTCGTCGCCGTGCTGATTCTGAATGCCTATGCTTTTCCGTTGCGCAGCCTTACCCTGGCACGCCTGGCCATGCTGCTGGCGATCATAGTCGCCGCGACCATCGCATTGGTGATCCCGCTGCTCCGGCTCACACGCGCGGCCAGTGTGAAACAAGCGGAACGCGCCTTCCCGGCCTTCGATGATCGCTTGCTCACCTTCTCTGAGCGGCACGAGAAACAGTCAGGCCCATTTCTTGAACTACTTGCAGGAGACACCCTCGCCGTTGCCGAGACGGCCAGTCCACACGACCTGGTGCCACAGCGCACCTTTTATGTACTGATGGCCGGGGGTGTGGTTTCACTCGGCATCCTGCTGTGGATGATCGCCGCCGGTCCTGGCTACCTCGGCTACGGTGCTTCGCTTCTTTGGACCGGCCCGAAGAAGGATGTTCCGCCGCTCTATGACATCCGCGTAAGTCCTGGCAACGCTGCCTTGCGGCGCAATACCGACCAGCTTGTTACCGCGCAGATCACCGGCGTGCAAACCGACAAGGTGCGGCTCTTTGCCCGTTACCAGAGTGCAGGACGCTGGGAACCTGTTCCTATGAAGCCGCTGGAAGGAGCTCCGGGCTATCAGTTCCTCTTCACTGCTCTGCCCGAGAATGTGGAGTACTACGTAACTGCCGGTCCGCTGACCAGCACCCACTACACCCTTCGTGTTGTAGACATGCCGCAGATCACCGCCATCAAGGTGACTTACAACTATCCCAAATGGACCGGCATGAAGCCGCAGGTGGATGATCACGGCGGCGACCTGCGCGCTATTGAAGGTACCGAAGCCGAACTTGAGATCCACACGGACCGGCCGTTACACGACGGGCTTCTCGCTCTCGACGATGGCACAACATTGAAGCTCAGCGGCGGCCAGCCCAATACCTACACAACCACGCTGAAGATGCAGAAGGACGGCGCTTATCATATCGCCGGTATCGACCAGGGCCAACCTGTACGTCTGACAGAGGACTACTTCGTCGCAACCAACAAGGCTGAGCCTCCAACGATTGCGATCGAGAAACCTTCCAACGATTACCGCGCCAGTCCGATTGAAGAGGTCACCGTCAAGGTAAAGGGCTCGGCGGAGTTTGGCCTGAATGCCATGGCTTTGCACTACTCCGTCAACGGCGGTGCAGAGCAGACCGTTCCCATGCTGAAAGCTCCGGGACTGCGTCAGGCGGATGGTTCGCAGATGCTGAGTCTTGAGAGCTTCAAGATGCAGCCGGGCGACGTCATCAGTCTCTACGCTACTGCCCGCGATGGACACGCTGAATCGAAGACCGAGATCAGCTTCATCCAGGCCGATCCATTTGAGCGCGAATTCTCGCAATCGCAGGCCGGCGGAGGTGGTGGTGGGGGTGGCGGCGGACGACAGGACCAGGGCGAGATATCCCGCCGCGAGAAAGAGTTGATTGCGCAGACGTGGAAGCAACAGAACGACAAGAAGGCCACGCAGAAATCCGGAGAGGATCAGGCGAAGTTTTTATCGGATGTGCAGAGCAAATTGCGTCAGCAGGTGGATGCTCTCTCCAGCCGCCTCGACAGCCGCGACATGACGGCTATGAACGAGAGCTTCAACTCCTTCGAGAAGGACATGCAGGAAGCCTCGAAGGCGATGATTCCCGCGACGGATAAGCTGCGCCAGATGCAGTGGAAGGAAGCCATCGCCAATGAGCAGAAGGCGCTGCAGTATCTGCTGCGTGCCGAGGCGACCTTCCGTCAGATTCAGGTCGCCTTTGGGCAGCGTGGTGGAGGCGGTGGCGGAGGTGGATCCATGGGACGCGACCTGGCCACGCTGCTTGATCTCGAGCTCGATACCGCAAAGAACCAGTACGAGAGCGCGCAGACAGGATCTCCACAGGAAGAGAAAGAGAAGAAGATCGACGATGCGCTGCAGAAGCTTGATGCTCTAGCACGGCGCCAGGAAGAGCTGGCACAGCAGCAGCGCAACAATCCGCAACAGAGCTTCCAGGAGCGCTGGCAGCAGGAGATGTTGCGGCGCGAGGCCGAACAACTGCAGAAGCAGATGGAGCAGCTCACCCAGAACCAGAACGGACAGCAGGGTCAGCAGAATGGACAGCAATCAGGCCAACAAGGAAGCCAGTCCGGTTCGCAATCCAGCTCTTCTCAATCCGGATCACAATCAGGTTCCCGCTCCGCTTCGGCATCCGGCTCTTCCGGAAGCCAGCCCGGCAATCAACGTGGGGATGATCCCCGTGTGCAACAGGCGCTCGATCGCCTACGCCGTGCCAACGATGAGATGAAGCGGGCTGCCAGTCCGCAGGCCGGCCAGCCGAACTCACAGCAAGCAGCGAATGAGGCAGCACGGCGCGCCGCGGAGTCTCTCCGCCAGGCAACCGGTCTTATGGGAGGCGCACAACAACAGCAGGCCAGCGGTAAGCTCGATGGCCTTTCGCAGGAGGCTGACCGCATTGCGAAGGAAGAACGCAACCAGGCCGATCGTATCCGTCAGTTTGTCGACGAGCAGAACCGGAAGGGTCCGGCAACCACGATGCAGGAGATGGTGGACCGATCCAATGCGCGGAACCGTATCGCTGACGATCGTCAGAAGCTCTCGGAGGATTTCTCTCGGCTGCAGAACAATCTTCGCAATACGGCTCGCCAGCTTGCGCCGACGCAGCCAGGAGTCTCCGGCAAACTGCGCGATGCTCTCAACGCTGCCGATCAGGATGGTCTGGACAACCGTGTTCAGCGCACAGCAGATTGGCTGCGCCGCGGCATCAATCCTGAATCAAACGGTACCGAAGAAGGGATTCGCGCCGGCATCGACAAGCTGAGCCAGCAGGTTCGCCAGGCCGCGAATGGTATCGGCAGCGGGAATGATGCCCGGCAGCAACAGCGGCAGAACTCGGGCGATCAGACGGCGGCTCTCAGTGCACTGGACCGTTTCCGCAGCCGCATCGAATCGCTCAACCGTGGCAATGGTCAACAGCCCGGTAATAACCAGCAGCGTGGACAGAGTGGCCAACCCAACGGTCAGAATGGTAGCCGCAATGGGCAAGGACAGGGACAACAACAAGGCCAGCAGGCCGGAAACGGTCAACAACCGGGAGGGCAGCAAGGCGGCAATCAACGCGGTGGCGGACAGCAGCAGATGGCCGGCAATGGCGGTGGCGGCGGCCGGGCCGAAGCAGCGGGAGGGGGTCTCAACAATGGTCTGAGCAACGATTTGGGCAACACCATAAACCGAGGTGGCGGCTATGACAACGGCACCGTATGGGGCAATGTGAATACCGGCAACAACCAGTTCGATCGCTCGCGTCGCGCTGTCGACCCTGGCAATCCCAACAATCCGGCTGATATGCAGCAGATCATCTCGCAAGGCATTCGCGATCTCAATAACCTGCGACAGGCTGCCGGTAACGATCCGCAGGCGAAGAAAGATATCGAAGAGCTGCAGCGCCAGATGCAGAACCTCGATCCACGTCGCTTCCCGGGTAATCCGCAGATGGTGGAGCACATGAGCGCCGAGGTTCTGGCGCAGGCCGACAAGCTCGAGCTGCGGTTACGTCAGAATGGAGCGCTCGATCAGGGGCAGGTGCGGAGTCCCAAGCCAAAGTCAGCGGCTCCGGCGTACCAGGATGCTGTCGCCGACTACTATCGGCGGCTCAGCAAGACACCGCAGTAACAACTAAAGCCTTTTCCCTGTAGGTGTAGAGGAGGGCTTCTGCATCTATGGGCGTTTTCCGCAATGAAAACGCCGCCGCACGCCTCTTGCGGGCTACCAAGTAACAGGGAAAACGCTCTACACTCAGGCTTGATGCCGCAATTGATCATCAACGCCGACGACTTCGGTCAGGCGCCTGGAATCTGCCGTGCCATCGCCGAGCTGCATGATGCCGGCGCATTGACCTCCGCAACCCTGATGGCCGGTGGTGTTGCCTTCGATGAGGCCGTATCCATCGCGAAGCAACGCCCGAACCTGGGAATCGGGTGCCACATCGTTCTTCTCGACGGTCAGCCGATGTTGTCGCCGGGTGAGGTTGCTTCCCTGCTTGGTCCCGATGGCCGCAGCTTCCGGCCGACACTTGGCAGCTTTGTATGGGCTTTGGCCGCGGGCAAAGTACGAGAGGAAGAGATCGAGCGTGAGGCGGCTACCCAGATCCGCAGGCTTCAGGACGCCGGTATTACTGTGACTCACGTCGACACGCACAAACATACGCACATGTTTCCCTCGGTCCTGCGGCCGGTACTTGCGGCGGCAAAAGCCTGCGGGGTTCATAGGGTTCGGAATTCCTTCGAACAGCCGTGGAGCCTTCAGGCCTCACAGGCCGATGCTCTACGCGAGCTTGAGGTGCGTGGCCTGCGCGCGCGCTTTCTTTCCCGCTTTCGCAGGCAAGCTCAACAGAACCATGTCTTCGCTCCCGATGGTTGCATTGGCGTTGCGGCTACGGGCCGGGTCAACGCTCCCATGATCGAAGCCTGGATGAAGGCTATGCCGTCCGGCGTCTGGGAGATTGCCTGTCATCCCGGTTACCGTGACAGCGTTCTCGCTTCGCAACGTACGCGCCTGCAGGCATCGCGCGAGGAAGAGCTGCGTGGTCTTCTGGCCATACTTCCCCGCATCCAAACCCTTCGCCCGGACATCGAACTCACACACTTCGGCAACATCGCCGTCCGGTAAGGAAATGAGTCGTCCATGAAGATCGGTATTACCTGTTATCCCACCTATGGCGGCAGTGGCGTCGTCGCGACGGAACTCGGTATCGAACTCGCAGCCCGTGGGCACGAGATTCATTTCATCACCTACGCGGAGCCCTTCCGCCTGACCGACCGTGAGACCAACATCCGCTATCACGAGGTTCCGGTCACCAACTATCCGCTCTTCCAGTTCCCTCCGTATGATCTGGCGTTGGCCACGCGTATGGCAGAGGTGGCGGAGTTCTACCAGCTCGATCTATTGCATGTGCACTATGCCATTCCACATTCGGTCTGTGCGCTGCTGGCGCGGCAGATGCTGGCTGCTCGCGGAATCAGGCTGCCGTTCATCACCACGCTGCACGGGACTGATATCACGCTCGTCGGACAGGATCACTCCTTTCTGCCAATCACCAAGTTCGGCATCGAACAGTCTGACGGCATTACGTCGATCTCGCAGCATCTGAAAGAAGAGACAGAACGCGCCTTCTCGATCACGCGTCCCATCGAGGTCATCCGCAACTTCGTCAATTGCGACGTCTACACGCGTCGCCCCGAGGTCTACGAACGAAACAGGCAGAAGTATGCTGCTCCGGAAGAAGCTCTGTTCGTCCATCTCTCAAACTTTCGTCCGGTGAAGCGTGCTACCGATGTGGTCCACACCTTTGCCAAGGTCACAAGGCAGCTACCGGCGCGACTCATGCTGATCGGCGATGGGCCCGACACCAGCGAGGCCGAGCGGCTTGCGGTGAGCTACGGCATCAAGAACCGCATCCACTTCCTCGGCAAGCAGAACAGCGTGGAGAACCTGCTGTCGCTGGCAGACCTGATGCTGATGCCCTCCCAGATGGAGTCCTTCGGCCTGGCTGCGCTGGAGGCGATGGCCTGCAGCGTCCCGGCAATCGCGACTCGCGTCGGCGGCGTACCGGAACTGATCGACGACGGCGTCACCGGCATGCTCTTCCCGGTAGGAGACACAGATGGTATGGCTGCCGCTGCTATCGACTTGCTGACCCATAAAGACCGGCTGGCAGAGATGTCGCGTGCGGCCAGGCAGACCGCCCAGAAGCGCTTCTGCACTTCCAACATCATTCCCCTGTACGAACGCTACTATCAGAGCGTTCTGGCACAGCCGGCGCTGTAAGGAAGCGCAGGATGTGATACCTTCAGAGATGTTGCACCCCCGCAACGGAGAGATGGCCGAGTGGCTGAAGGCGCACGCTTGGAAAGCGTGTATACCGCAAGGTATCCAGGGTTCGAATCCCTGTCTCTCCGCCATCCTTCCCCTCAATAATTTAGAGCATTTTCCCTGTTGCTAGGTATCCCGGAAGAGGCGTGCAGCGGCGTTTTCATTGCGGAAAACGCCCATAGAGGCGGATGCTCTGGGCTACACCTACAGGGAAAACGCTCTAACTATCCCGCACTCTTGACGAAGACAATCTCTGGACGGTGAAAACTATCGTATCCACCGCAGTTCGATGTATGCAGTGTTTTGCAATGTTCAATAACGCCCTGGCTCGCCTTCACGATTTCTCGCCCGCAAATTATCAAAACAAATAACTTACAGGTGCACTGGCAATTTGGTTCACAAATTGCATAAGCTTATGCGCCATGGCAAGGCGGTCTTTGTACCCTGACCAGAACGACGAACGGCGCTAAGGAGGGAGCTGTGACTTCGGATCTCAAGATCAGGGGGAGCTTCGCGATTGCTGCCGCTCTCCTCTTCGCAGTGATATGCGTTGTCTTGGTCGCACCGCTGCTCCGTGGTTTTACTACCGTGCCACGAGTCGTGGTTGCCAGCCCTTACGCCGGCGAGGTAGGTGTCGAGCCCCAGGAACCGATCACATTAGCCTTCAATAAGCCGATGTCACCCGAAACGATACTTCCGGGGACCTTCAGCTTGCGTGATGAACAGGGCAGGAGCATTCCGGCGACGGTCTCTTACGACGATGCAACAAACAAGGCCGTTCTCACGCCCCTCGCCGCATTGAGCCAGGGTTCCACCTATGAGGTAACACTGCGGGGAGGCAAACAAGGCCTCCTCGATCAGCACAATCGTTCCCTGGCGGGAGACATGAAATGGCGGTTCACGACCGGCGTTGCGGCTGCCGGATCGCCGGAACAAGGGCCAGACGGCCCCATCCTGCTTGTCACCAGTAAGGCAAATGGCTTCAGCCAATACTATGCGGAGATTCTTCGCAATGAAGGATTGAATGAGTTTGACGTCGAAGACATAACGCAGCTTTCCGCACAGGAACTCGCCAGCCATGACATCGTGCTTCTGGGGGAAATGCCTGTCGATACGAGCCAGATCCAGATATTGGCCGGCTGGGTGCGAAGCGGTGGAACACTGATCGCAATGCGGCCATCCCGAAAACTTGCGGAGAGCTTCGGGTTTAATCCGCCAACTTCCGAAGCGGACAAGGCAGTTCAGCATGGCGGTTATTTGCGCATCAACTCGAAGACTCCAGCGGGCGCCGGGTTGATTCAGCAGGCGATCCAGTTCCATGGCGACGCCGATCTATTCACTGCTGATAAAACGACCGTATTTGCCACGTTGTATACGGATGCCAAAACTGCGACTCAATTCCCCGCGGTCAGTTCTGTAACGCTTGGCGCCGGCAATGTCATCGTGTTTAGCTACGATCTGGCAAAGTCCGTTGTCTATACGCGCCAGGGTAATCCCGAGTGGTCGGCACATGAACGAGATGGTATCCCGCCGATACGGTCAGATGACCTGTTTTATGGGGCGAACGAAAAGGATCCCCAACCAGATTGGGTGGCCCGAGAAGTGATTGCGATTCCGCAAGCGGACATACAACAACGGCTGCTGGCCAACTTGATCATCACCTTTAATGCGAACAAAACACCGCTTCCGCATTTCTGGTATTTGCCCCGCGGTCTCAAGGCCGTCATCGTTATGACCGGGGACGATCATGGACATGGAGGAACGGCGGGACGCTTCCGTAACTATCAACGCAAAAGCGCCAGCAACTGTTCACTCGAAAAATGGGAGTGCATCCGTGCGACCTCGCATATTTTTGTCGGATCAATCTCTTCGAAACAAGCTGACGACTTCGTGAAGCAGGGATTCGAGATCGGATTGCACGTTTATACAGCATGCACAGATTGGCCGGCCCATCAGGTTCGAGAGAGCGACGGTGTTGTAAGACGAGAAATCGATCGCGAATTTGTAAACGATCTCTATTTGCAGCAACTTCAGGGTTTTGCCGCAAAGTATCCCAATGTTCCGCCTCCTGTCAGCAACCGGACTGATTGCATCACCTGGGGCGATTACGATACGCAGCCACAAGTAGAGTTGAACCACAGGATTCGGCTCGATACGAACTACTACTACTGGCCCCCGAAGTGGGTCAAAGATACGCCGGGGTTATTTACCGGCTCTGGGTTCCCGATGCGCTTTGCCCGCCGTGATGGGAGCGTGATTGATGTCTATCAAGCTGCCACCCAGATGACAGACGAATCAAAACAGAGCTATCCATTCACGATTGATACGCTCCTCGCGAATGCGCTGGGAAGCGAGGAGTACTTCGGCGTATTCACCGCCAATATGCATAACGATGAGGTAAAGTCTCCCGGCGCTGACGCCATCATCTCATCAGCACAAAAACATCACGTCCCGATCATTACTGCTGCACAGCTATTGAAATGGCTTGACGGACGGAATGCTTCCCGGTTTCGGGATCTCAAATGGTCAAACTGCCAGCTTTCTTTTTCAATCGACGTGGGAATCGGAGGAAGTGGCATCGAAGCAATGCTACCGATCCACTCCTCCGCCGGTGATTTGACTACCATTTCGCTCAATGGAGCGACCGTCCAGTGGCAAAAGCGAACTGTAGCAGGCCTTTCTTATGCGGTTGTGCAGGCGGCGCCGGGAACCTTCCAGGTGAATTACGGGCATTCGGCGGCAAATTGGATTGCGAGCCGTTGAAGTTCGGCAGGTATTCCTAAAAGATCCTGCAAACCATCTCGGCTAAGCCGAGATATGGGACACCCGCCCGTGGCACCCGTACGGGTGCGGATCTCTATCTGAAAAGCTTTGCATTAGAGCATTTTCCCTGTTGCTGGTATCCCGGAAGGGGACGTGCAGCGGTGTTTTCATTGCGGAAAACGCCCATAGATGCGGAAGCCCGACATACACCTACAAGAAAAATCCTCTACCGGCAGCGGTACGCTTTTCGGTGTGCCTCGATGACTGGAACGTTTCTTTTGACTGGTAAACAGCCCAGCCGGGAAAACGCTCTTGCAAAATGCAGACGACGTCAGAACCCTTATTAGTCTTCGCAGACTCAGGCTTCTCTCCTGGCAACCGAGCAGAAAGCCGCATGACGAAGAACAGGGACATGAACAGCGATGCGAATATCTTTGCTGCGATGGTGACAACGCCATTGACAGCGTAATCCACTACGAGCGGGGGTCTTGACGACGTACGGGGGGAAGATGCGGGCTTACCCATCTGAAGATTCCTAACCAAGGCAATTACAACAGTTGTTAGCCGGTCTTTAAACCGTAGCCTGAATCGGTGCTGCCAACAGCAAGGCCCGGCCATCAGACTTTAGTCCCCGGCCCAAAATGGGACCGATCTGTAGTTTGCCGCAGATTGTCGAACGTGATCTGCCAGGCACCGGACAAAAGAACCAGGATTTTATTGTTGCATGGTAGAAATCGGCACCTCCCATTCGACGTTTAGATAGAACGGCCAATTTGGCTGAAATCAATCACAGGAGAAGAGCAAATGCGTTTCATGATGATCGTGATCCCCAAGGGCTATCAAAATGCAGCTTCAGACGCGGTCCCAAGCGCCGAAGCAGTGGCCAAGATGATGGAGTACAACAGGAGTTTGCAGAGGGCCGGCGTACTGCTTGCTCTCGATGGGCTTCTACCCCCTTCGACCGGTGCACGTATTTCTTACACCGACGGCAAAGCTACGGTTACAGATGGGCCGTTCGCCGAGGCGAAAGAGGTCGTTGGAGGCTATTGGATCATTCAGGTGCGCTCGCGGGAAGAAGCCATTGAATGGGCAAAACGCGCACCGATGTCAGACAACGAGATCATCGAGGTCCGTCAGATTCAAGAGATCAACGATTTCCCCGAGGATGTTCGGAAAGCAGCAGAGGGCTTCGAAAATCTGACGAAGGCCTAGAACGTCAACATGACGAGACACGATTGAGGCGGTGTGGAGGATCGAATCCACCCGCCTTATCACGGGATGTTACCGCGACGGGGTCTTGCAGAGGGATTAGACAGACTCACTCGTAGACCTCCCAGGGTCTAAAGGTGTGCTCATGCCGTTCCATATCCACCTTCTCGCCAATAAAGCGGACGCCTTCCAGTTTGAGGCGTGAGCGCTGCTCCCTTGCGGCATCTCCATGCAGCTTGATCGCGCCTTCGGCGCCAAGCACACGGTGCCACGGCAGATTATCTGGCGGATCCGTCCGTAGAAGCCGCGCCACGGCACGATGGTAACGTGGATAGCCGGCCGCCGCGGCGACTCTGCCATACGTGCTGACCTTGCCAGGAGGAATAGAGAGAATCATCAGCCAAACGCGCGGTCGCGCTGCTCTTCCGGACGCGATGCGTCCCGCAGCAATCTCTTCTTAGTCTGCTGCACCGAGAGCTGATCGATGCCAGAGAGTCTTGTTGTCGTCGATCTCCGAATTGCTTTCCTATCAGCACGCACATTCATTCGGGTTGTGTGGTCCGGATTGGTGCCCCATATCTCGGCATGGCCGAGATGTGGGTTTTGCAGGAATGTAGTGTAGTATCTACTCCCACATCTGGCGATGATACCGTCAGATATGGGGCATCCAGGCACCCAGGATATCGACATCCAGATATCAGGTATTCACCTGTCAATGGAACCTTCGAAATAGCCGGCCGTAAGGGTCGGGTACCGAACCTAGCAAACGCCCGTCTCATTCTGCTAAGTATCTTATTTACTTTGAGATAGATAGCAATCACCGAGCATATTCTCGAATTTAATTGACTTGCCTTCCACAGCCGGAAAGGGCGAATATAAGGCGAAGAATATGCCGCTCGCCTCCACAATTCGACTGCAGGTTGAGTCAGCTCTTGCACGGAAGATTCCCTCAGCTTTGACGCCGGCTCCCAGGCTTATCCGGCCGCAGATACCCACGGGCCTGGCTGAGTTGGATGAGTTGTCAGGAGGAGGGCTTCCCCTGGGCGCTTTAACGGAGTTGGTCGGCGCTGAATGTACCGGACGAACTTCAGTGGCTCTCTCATTCCTGGCGCAAGTGACCGAGGCAAACAAGGTGTGCGCCTGGGTCGACTCGGCCAATGCCTTCGATCCTGCCTCTGCTGCTGCCATCGGAGTGGACTTAGACCGCTTGCTGTGGATCCGTTGTGCTGATGTTGCAGAGGCCTCAACGAAGACCACAAAGGCAGTAACGTTGCCTCAGAAGTACTTCATCCCTGGCTCTCCAAAAAAGGGGCTGCATGGCGGTGGATTCGGTCCTCATCCCAGAACGGAGATCCGCGGGCTCTCCGAAGCAATGGCCGGACTTTTCACAGGAGAGACTCCATTGCCCAAACCTGTTGAGCCATCTGCGACAAAGAGAAATCGCCTGGCTTCAGGCGAATCTATCCCTTCAATTCCCTTCACGCGCAGAAAGCGCCGCGCGAGGCACTACGACGCAATTGAGCGCGCTCTTCGCACCACAGATCTGCTCTTGCAGACTGGAGGTTTCAGCGCCATTGTTCTTGATCTTGCAGGTATCGCGCCGCAATACGTGGCGCGCATTGAGCTATCGACGTGGCATCGCTATCGTGTAGCTGCGGAAAAGACGCAAGCCTGCATTCTGCTTTTGACTCAGTATCCCTGCGCGAAGAGTGGCTCGGAACTGCAACTACGTCTACTGGAAGCCGAACCGATTCTTGAAGCCCACACGGTCTTCAGTGGGATGCGGCCGCGCATCGAGATCGTGCGTCAACGCTTCCTGCAAGCGGCAAGCAATGTCGTGTCAATGCGCAAACCTCCGCAAGCGGCCCGCACTGCTTCCTGGCAGAGCCGCACTCCATGGGCAGGTGCACAATGAACTCCGGTGAGTTGTATGCCTGTCTCCTGGTAAGAGAGTTCCCTGCGCAGGCGCTGCTACGCCTGCGGCCTGAGCTGCGCGAGAAGCCATGCGTGATTCTGGATGGCGAGCCACCGGCTGAAACGGTGTGCTCGTTAAATACCAGGGCCCGGTTATTGGGCGTGCAACGTGGAATGACGAAGGTCGAAGTGGATACCTTCGGAAGCATCACCATTCTGCCCCGCTCCAGATCTGTCGAAGCGGCGGCGAAGACCGCGCTTCTGGAGTGTGCTGGAGCCCATTCTCCGCGCGTTGAACTACAGGAAGAGGAGAATGTCTTTCTCTGCTGCCTGGATATCACCGGGACCGAAGCACTTTTTGGCCCTCCTGAAGTTCTTGCGAAGACTCTGCGACAGCGAGTGGCATTGCTTGGTCTCTCCGCCCAGGTTGCGGTAAGCGGAAACTTCCATGCGAGCATTCTGCTCGCGAAGGGGCTCCCTGCCAGAACAGCGATTGTCGTTGTCCCATCCGGCGCAGAATCAATGGCATTGGCTCCCCTGTCCTTATCGGTTTTAGCCATCTCGGAAGCACATGCTGAGACACTGTCTCGGTGGGGTATCCGTACCCTTGGCATGTTGGCGGCGCTGCCGCGGACAGACCTCATTGCCCGTTTGGGACAGGATGGCAAACGCCTGCAGCAGATGGCTACCGGAACCATGCCTCATCTCTTCCAGCCTATCGATGTTCCGTTTGTACTTGAAGAAACAGCGGAGCTGGACTATCCGCTCGACAATCTCGAATCTCTGCTTTTTGGCGTTGCCGTTATGCTGGAACAGCTCATCGTCCGCGCGGCCATGCGTGTCTATGCACTCGCAGCGGTAACGGTCGAACTCCATCTGGACGGGGGAGGAACACACTGCCGCACTGTCTCTCCTCGCGTTCCTACCAACGATAGACATCTGTGGTTGAAGCTGCTTCATCTCGATCTTGAAGCTCACCCCGCAGGTGCTCCCATCTCAAAGGTCTGTCTTCACGCCGAACCGGGAGTTACCAGCAAAGTTCAACTCGGATTGTTCTCTCCACAGCTTCCTGAGTCAGGCCGGCTGGATGTCACGCTCGCGCGCATTGCGGCGCTGGTCGGTGACGACAACGTAGGCCGTGCTGTACTCGATGACACACATACTTCTCCTGGTTTCCATATGGAGCCATTTGCTGTTCCTTCAGGCAGTTCGACCACAAAGGTTTCCCGCACCGCATATGGTTGCCTTCGGCGCGTATGCCCGCCGGAACGGCTCAGCATCACACTCGATTGCGGCAGACCATCAGGCTTTTTCTTTCGCGGACATCGCTATACGGTTCGGCATGCCTATGGACCGTGGCTTGCGGGCGGCGAATGGTGGAATGAACGGATCTGGGGACAGGAGCAATGGGATCTGATTGCACAAGGCGATGACGAAACGACATTGTATGGATGCGTGCATCAGGATTTTGTCCAAAAATCCTGGCTTCTTGTAGGGCTTTATGACTAGCGGTTATGTGGAACTCCATGCTGCAAGTGCCTTTTCCTTTCTCGAAGGCGGATCTTTGCCGGAGACAATAGCGAAGCGCGCCTTCGAAGTCGATATGCCGGCAATGGCATTGCTCGATCGAAACGGATTCTATGGATCGGCGCGCTTTCACAAGATTGCAGGCGAGAATCATATCCATGCACATGTCGGAGCTGAGGTCTCATCGGCCGCTTTCGGACAACGGCTCGCACCTCCAACCTGGCTGCCACATCAACATCGTTCGGAACCGGCTCGGCTGCCTTTGCTGTGCGAGACACGTCAGGGTTATCAAAATCTCTGCCAGCTCATTACGCGGTTCAAAATGCGTGAGAAGAAGAAACAGGAAGGCACGGCTACACTATCCGATTTGGAAGAGCATGCCGCAGGTCTTATCTGTCTTACAGGCGGCGATGAAGGGCCGCTGGCTTCAGCCTTACAGCGAGGAGGAGAAGAGGCCGGCCGGGATCTTGTCGAAAGACTGGTTCATCTCTTCGGACAAAGCAATGTTTATGTTGAGCTGCAGCGCCATTGTGAACGCGAGGAAGAGTGGCGTAACCAGGCCGCCATCCGCATTGCGCACTCGCTGAAGCTTCCTATTCTCGCGACGAATGGCGTACGGTACGCAACCAGGCAGGATCGCGAGATCCTGGATCTATTTACCGCGATTCGCAATCATACGGAGCTGGACAGGGCAGGACGCCTGCTCTCCATCAACAATCAACGTTATATTCGCGATGCGAAGCAGATGTCGGCGCTGTTTCGCGATATCCCCGGTGCGGTTGAAAACACGCTTGAGCTGTCCTCCCGTCTGACGTTCCAGCTTTCAGATCTCGGCTATGAGTTCCCTCGTTATCCGGTCCCTGAGGGTGAGACGATGGACAGCTTTCTTCGCAAGCGGGTCGATGAAGGCGTGACCTGCCGCTATGGGCCAAAGCGCAATAAAGAGCTGCTGGAGCGGGCGAAGAAGCAAGTTGATCATGAATTAAAGCTCATTGCGAAGCTGGGTTTCGCCGGCTACTTCCTCATTGTCTGGGACATCATTCGGTTCTGCAAAAAGAACGATATTTTGATCCAGGGACGTGGCAGTGCGGCAAACTCTGCCGTCTGCTATGCCCTTGAAATAACGGCCATCGACCCAGTTGGCATGGATCTGCTTTTTGAGCGGTTTCTCTCGGAAAGCCGTGGTGAGTGGCCGGACATCGATCTGGACCTGCCATCAGAGGAAAAGCGCGAACAGGCAATTCAATACATCTACCACCAATATGGCGAGCTTGGCGCCGCCATGACAGCGAATGTCATCACTTATCGCGGTAAATCCGCAACGCGTGAGGTCGGAAAGGCGTTGGGATTCGATGCGGAGTCCTTGCAACGGCTCTCTTCTATTGTGGCGAACTTTGAGTGGAAGGGGCCGACGGACACGATGGCGCATTCCTTCCGGAATGCAGGGTTCGATCTTCGCCATCCTCGCATCGCAAAATATCTGGAACTCTGTATGCGCATTCAGGACTTGCCGCGTCACCTTGGACAACACTCGGGTGGGATGGTGATTTGCCAGGGACAACTGGACCATATTGTTCCGCTGGAGCGAGCCTCAATGCCTGGCCGGACCGTTGTGCAATGGGATAAGGAAGACTGCGCCGAGCTTGGCATCATCAAGGTAGACCTACTCGGGCTGGGCATGATGGCCGTTTTGAAAGACTGTCTGGAACTGATTCCAGAACACTATGGAGAGCAGGTAGACCTGGCACAACTTCCAGAAGACGATGAAGTCTATCGCACGCTGCGGCGCGCAGACACAGTAGGCATGTTTCAGATAGAGAGCCGTGCACAGATGGCATCGCTCCCGCGCAACAACCCGGAGAAGTTCTATGACCTTGTTGTACAGGTCGCAATCATTCGTCCCGGACCGATCGTCGGAAAGATGATGCATCCGTATATGCGGAGGCGGCAGAAGCAAGAGGAAGTTACTTATCCGCATCCGTCGCTGGAGTCCACACTTAAGCGCACACTGGGGGTTCCACTCTTTCAGGAACAACTTCTGCGCATGGCGATGGTGGTCGCCAACTTCACGGGAGCTGAGGCCGAGGAGTTACGCCGTGCTGTCGGGATGCGCCGGTCATGGGAGCGCATGAAGAATCTCGAAGGAAGGTTACGTTCAGGCATGACCGCTAACGGCATCGACGCAAAGACACAGGACGATATCGTTCAGCACATCAGCTCGTTCGCCTTATATGGATTTCCCGAATCCCATGCAGCCAGCTTCGCTCTGATCGCCTACGCATCCGCTTATTTCAAGGTTAAATACCTGGCCGCGTTTACCTGCGCCATTCTCAATTGCCAGCCGATGGGCTTTTACATGCCTGCTGTCCTTGTAAAGGATGCACAACGGCACGGGCTACGCGTTAAACCCATTGACGTTCAACGATCACAATGGGCCTGCACCATTGAACATGAAGAGGATGGGATACTGTCGTTGCGCCTGGGACTCGGCTATGCCAAGGGATTCAGAAAACAGACCGCCGAAACGCTCGTCATGGAGAGAACGGAACGAGGCTTATTTCATTCTGTCGATGACCTTATAGCACGAGTTGGAATGATCAATCGGAAAGAACTGACCCTCCTTTCAAGCGTGGGGGCTTTGAACGTTCTTGACGGGGTGCAGCATAGACGCGATGCTCTTTGGCAGGTAGAACGCGCAGGACGGCCGGAAGGTCCACTGTTTTCACAGGTATCTGCGTTGCGCGAGGAAGATCCTTCCTCCCCGCTGAACAGGATGACGACAGAAGAGAGGCTGATGGCGGATTATGCGGGCACCGGCCTTACGGTCGGTCAGCATCCAATGGCTTACCGGCGGCAGGAACTTCATCGTCGCAACATTCTTTCCGCGGAAGAACTCAGGCACTACCACCACGGAGATTTCGTAAAGGCTGCAGGTTGTGTTATTGCGCGTCAACGCCCCGGCACAGCACATGGATTCGTCTTTTTGTCGATGGAAGATGAGACAGGTATTTCCAATGTGATTGTGACACCTGACCTCTTCGAGAGAGAACGTCTTATCGTCACAAGAAGCAAATTTGTTTTCGTTGAAGGTCTGCTCCAAAATCAGGACGGCGTGATTCACGTCAAAGCTACCCGGATACGAACGCTGAACGATTTGTCACTGGAGGTTCGATCACATGACTTCCACTAGCGCACGAGTAGGAGGAGTTCGTAAAGAAGTAGATGCTCAAAAGCTTGGTCCGGCGCTCTTGATTGCGTCGAGCCTTGTACTCGCAATTCGTACAGCCCGTTGGCCTGCAACCTCCGATGAGGGTTTAGCCAATGTGGATTGGCAAAAAGAGGTGGAGCATAGCGGGCATATAGCAAAAGCCATGTTGAGCCACCTGATCTCCCGCTATCCAAGCCTATTCCTTTTGAAGGATGTTCCCTGGTATGTCCCTACGGATGACGATGTCCCGGAATAAGCCTGCATCTCGCCTATTGGCGGCTGATCACTTTCAACTCCACCTGAGTATTTCTGGGAAACTCTACCGAATGTCCTTGAGAGAGGAACCGGAAGTAAATGGATTTCGCAAAGGCATACACTCCAAAACCGGTAGCGACGTTGCGGTCGTTAACGGTCAGCGCAACGACGCGGGCGACAACTCCGAAACCATTCGCGGCAACGGTCTGTCTTCCTAATCCATTTCCATCCCGATCGCGATCATGCCCTGCGACCGCCAGCACCCCCAGCAGCGCAGGAGCCAGAAAACGGTTCTTGTCGGCCGACGCCTTAACACCGCCCTCATTGTCGATGGAGAGATTGTCCGATTTAGAGCCGTCGACACTACTGATCACAGCGGAGACCGGCTTTGCTTCCCGGTTGTGCGGCTTCACTGTTTGAAAGACAAACCTCAACTGGCCATTTCTGCCGAAGCTTCGTGAGGGTTTTGCCTGTAATACCGTCCCATCCAGCGAGTCTCCCTCTGCCAGGATGAGATGCTTTGCATCATCGAAGACCGGCACAGTGACAATAGCGTGCACCACGTCACCCTTCCTTGCCGTCTCTGAGCTCAAGCGGTCCGCCAGCCTGGCTGTAACCGAAATCCCTTCCGGTCCAATCGCAGCCGAAGACAGCTCCGGCGATGCGGCGGCGGGCAAAGAAATCATCAAGGGCCGGCCAAGGTCCGCAACAAATCTCGTTCCCGACCAGATCCGTTGCGGATGGTACGGTAACTGACTGAATAAGAGCTGCAGAGCACGGTCGGAGCATCCCGGACCGAAGATTGCATCCTTCGTGTCGTTGATCTGCCCATGAACATAGCCAGTGGCCTGTTTCATCAACGACGGGCGTTTCTGCGCCGTGACAAACCGGATGGGCTGTGCGGTAGAAACAGTTGCCATCGCATCGATCGCGATCTCTTTGCCATCCAGCTCGAGCGACTGAAAATGCACGATTGGCTCATGCAGAGGAGTCAGGTCTCCATCGAGTCTGGCCTGCAGGCGAGTCTTGAAAGCAACAGGAGCGTAATCCTGAACGATACCGGTAACGCGGGTTCCCTCAGGTAAGACCAGTCTTTCCCGTACATAGACGGGCGCTACGAGAAAGCCCTCAACGGAGGCCCCGCGAGCGAGCGGTATGCTTTTCCGGATCTGGATACGAAGTGGCTCTCCAGCATCAATCGTCGTCCCCGTCTCATCAGAAGCCTGAGCCTTCGCGGCCACACACAAGAGAGACAACAGTACTGCAGGAAACAGCGAAAATACTCTCCGCATCATTTCGTCGTGGTATCCATTCCGGCTTGGACAGACCTGGTGAAGTCGGAAATCAGACTAGCTGTATTTCAGTTGTCCTCAACCAGAATAACGATTGCGGCTTAAGTCTCCATGAAGGTACGTCGCCAGCATTACGGACGCGTAAACAAAGGTCACCACTTTCGGAAAGTGAGGCGCCCTTTGTTCTATTTATTGCCGGCCTGCAAGGAGCTCCACTTCACGCCATTCCGTATCGCTCAGTTGCACATCTGCTGCTTTCAGATTCTCTTCCAGATGCTGGATAGAGCTCGTTCCTGGAATCGGCAGGATGACCGGCGAGCGATGCAGAAGCCAGGCAATCGAAAGCTGCGAGAGCGTGATGCCATGGCGCTGCGCGAAGATGTCGAGCTTGCCGCCTGGCTGCGTCAACTTACCCGCAGCCACCGGAAACCATGGGATAAAAGCCAGGCCCTCCTGATGGCAGTAGTCCAGCACCGCTTCGCTCTTACGATCGGCGATGTTGTAGAGGTTCTGCACGCTGACGATCTCAATGACCTTGCGCGCCTGCTTGATCTCCTCCACCGAAACCTCGCTCAATCCAACATGGCGGATCTTTCCCTGCTCCTGCAGCTTCTTGATCGCGCCCAGCGACTCCTCTAGCGGCACCTTTGGATCGATGCGATGGAGCTGCCATAGATCGATCTGCTGCAGCTTGAGACGCCGCAGGCTTAGCTCGGCCTGCTGTACCAGGTACTCCGGCCGCCCAAGCGGTATCCATATATCGGGGCCTGTGCGGGCAAGTCCAGCTTTGGTTGCGATCACAACACCCGGTTTGTAGGGAGCCAAGGCCTGGCCGATGAGTTCTTCGCTGATGGTGGGTCCATAGCTGTCAGCCGTATCGATAAAGTTCACGCCCAGCTCTACTGCCCGGCGCAATACGGCCTTCATTGCCTCACGGTCTGCAGGCTCACCCCACACTCCCTTACCTACAATGCGCATTGCGCCATAACCCAAACGATTAATTTCCAGATCTCCGCCCAGGCGGAAGGTCTTCGCCATCGATGCCATCTCGTCTCCCTCGTTCCGCTTAGATGTCATGCAATCTCAATAGGATTCGAGGCGATATAGAGCATTTTCCCTGTGGCTGGGTATCCCGGAAGAGGAGTGCAGCGGCGTTTTCATTGCGGAAAACGCCCACAGATGCGGAAGCCCTACTGTATACCTACAGGGAAATGCTCTAATCGCATTTTCCCTGTTGCTGGGTATCCCGGAAGAGGAGTGCGGCGGCGTTTTCATTGCGGAAAACGCCCACAGATGCGGAAGCCCTACTGTATACCTACAGGGAAATGCTCTAATCGCATTTTCCCTGTTGCTGGGTATCCCGGAAGAGGAGTGCAGCGGCGTTTTCATTGCGGAAAACGCCCATAGATGCGGATGCCCTACTGTATACCTACAGGGAAATGCTCTAAACGCTTTACTGCGCCCAATGCGCAGAAAAAATGAGCGAATAAGCCTTCCGCAATCGATTGACTTCTCTATCGACACCTTGAGCAATTATCATTTGGGGCAATCTCACTAGCGCAGGAGTACCGTCAGCGAAATGACCCCGAAGTTTGCAGGCTTGTCTTTCCTTACCCGCCTTGTTCCTACCCGTCGTCTCTTCTTCCTCGCCGGCGCTGCCTGTACTGCTGCGGTGACGCTGCTGACCGTCACCCACATGGGCCGCGTGGATGCCCAACAGGCCAAGCCCAAAACCCCTGGTAATGACTGGATTCAGCTCTTCAATGGAAAAGACCTCACCGGCTGGGTTCCCGTTGGAGCAGAAAGCTGGACCGTGGAAGACGATGGTGTGCTGCACGGCAAGGGTTTGACCAAAGCCTACGGTTATCTGGAGACCGATAAGGACTACAAAGACTTCCAGCTTTCGCTGCGTTTCAAGTGCGTCGGCGATGGCAACAGCGGTGTCTTCTTCCATACCGGCTTCAAACCGAACTCCGTCGATACCATACAGGGCATGCAGTTTGAGATCGACTGCACCATGATGCGCCACACCGCCGGCGTCTATGCTGAAGATGGACGCGGATGGGTCGTCTGGCCTGCACCTGAGAATGAAGGCGTCGTCCGCAGGGGCGAGTGGAACGATTATCTGGTGGAAGTGGTTGGCAACCGCTACCGGTCGCGACTGAACGGTGTACCGATGGTGGACTTCACCGATCCCAAGCCCGGCGCTCCCGATGGCCGAATCGCGCTGCAGCTGCATGCCGGCGGCGAAGGCAACATGCAGTTCAAAGACATCTGGATTCGCGATCTCTCGAAACGCTGATCCCAAACGTATCTAGCTCAGCTTGTCTGAAGCCGCTCGCTTCAACCTGCATCGCTTCAACCTTACACCGTTTAACTTTGCACTTAGGATCTCTTCATGCCTGAAAGCAACAGGAGCCGTAGTTCCTCCCGCCGCATCGCAGCGGCGGTCTTGCTGCTCATCCCTGCGGTGATCACGCTGTACAGCGTGGCGCAGCATATTGAGACGTCGAAATTCAACGAGGCGCCTATGCGTCCGGTCGATCCGCCTCAGGTGGTCGCTGCCGGCAAGGCTCTGTACGAAAAGAACTGTCAGAGCTGCCATAGCGCAGATCTACGCGGTAAGGAGAACATCGGCCCCAACATCCTTCGTTCTCAGGACGCGCTTGTCGATATGCACGGTGAATCGCTCGAACCGATCATCCGGGGCGAGAAGGCAGGACTCACAAATCACCGCATTCTGACAGAGAAGGACGATGTCGCGGCCGTCGCAGCCTATGTCCGCAGTATCCTGACCGAGATCGGCAGCCAGGGACGGCCGCCGGGGGATTCCCTGCGGTCACCCAATATCCTTGTGGGTGATGCGGCCAGCGGCAAACAGTACTTCGAAGCAAAATGCACTCGTTGCCACTCCGCCGAGGGTGACATGAAGGGCATCGGTAAGAAGATCTCCAGCCCGAAGACATTGCAATCGGCGTGGATCCGTGGCAACCACTTCGGTGTGCCTGTTCCGGTAATCACCGCAACAGTACAGGAGCCCGGCAAACCAGCCGTTGAAGGTACAGCGATTCACGTCGATGACTTCCTGGTGACGGTGAAGTTGCAGGACGGCACGATGCAAACTATCCGCCGGACACCGCAGACCAAAGTTGAGGTGCATGATCCCCTGGAGGCTCATCGCAACCTGCTTCCGACGTACACCGACAAAGATATTCACGACGTAACCGCATACCTGGTGACACTCAAGTGATGAAGCTTCGGATCTTCTCGTTTACTGCGGCGCTCCTGCTTGGCCCTCTGTCTCATGCTCAGTCCGTCACGCATGAGGACCTGATGCGCCCGCTCAAAGACTCATGGCTGACCTACAACGGTGACTACACCTCGAAACGCTATAGCTCCCTGACCGCGGTGAACCGCAAGACGGTGAAAAACCTCGGTCTCACCTGGATCGCCAAGATGGTGCCCGGGAATGAGCCGGCGCCGTTGACCGGCTATAGCCGCGTCAATGCACCGGTCATCGTGGGAGGAGAAGGTACAGAGCAGCGCAGTACTCGCGGCGGCTCGATTAAGGGCACGTTTCTGGAAAACAACGGAGTGCTCTATGTCACCATGCCCGACAATGTATGGGCTGTAGATGCCCGCAGCGGTGAAGTGCTTTGGCACTACTTCTGGAAGACGCGCGGCGGCACGCACATCGGCAACCGCGGCGTTGCCCTGTGGCATGACTATGTATTCTTCGAGACCCCGGACAATTATCTCGTCTCTCTCGAAGCCAAGACTGGCAAAGAGCGCTGGCATCGCAAGATCGCAAACGTTGAAGGCGGCTACTTCTCTACTGCCGCGCCTACCATCATCAAAAACCATGTACTCGCAGGTGTGGGCAATGACATTGATGCCCCCATGTTTCTGAAGTCGTACGATCCTGAGACCGGCGATCTGCAATGGACCTGGTACGTCACACCGCAGAACCCCGGCGATCCTGGACTCGATACATGGAAGAACCTCGATGCTGCGCGTCATGGCGGTGGCGGAACATGGGTCGCCGGAGCCTACGATCCGGAGACCAACCTTTATATCCTCGGAACGGGAAATCCCACCCCCTCATGGCAGACCGGTCTTCGTGGGGATGGGGATAACCTTTACACCTGCTCGCTGGTCGGTCTGGATGTGGATACGGGCAAGATGAAGTGGTACTACTCCACCTCGCCACATGACACGCACGATTATGACTCCGCCCAGGTTCCGGTACTGGTGGATGGTACGTTCAAGGGGCACCAGCGCAAACTGGTAATGACTGCTTCCCGTAACGGCTACTTCTTTGTGCTTGACCGGGTGACCGGAGAGCATCTGCTGACCAGCAAGTTGAGCGACGCAACCAACTGGGCAGAAGGCTATACCGAGAAGGGCGCCCCGAAGACCAATCCTGCTAAAGACGCTTCCATTGGCGGAACGCTGATCTCACCTGCCTCGGGAGGCACGGTCAATTGGCAGCCGCCGGCCTTCTCGCCGCAAACAGGTCTTTTGTACCAGTACCACGTCGATAGCTACTCCCTGGCCTATCTCACTGATCCCGATCCCCGTGGCGCTATGGGTCTGGGCGGTAAGGAAGAGGTCGGCATGGGAACTACCGGCAGCTACGTACTGGGTATCGACTATAAGACCGGCAAGCCACGCTGGCGTCGCAAGCTCTATGGGACCGGCTTTGGCGGCGGCGGTCTATTGGCTACGGCTGGAGGCCTGGTCTTCACCGGTGACGGCTCAGGCAGCCTGGTTGCTTATGATGCCGGCAATGGCAATCCGCTGTGGAGTACGCGCATCGGCTCTGTATCCAATGCTCCACAGACCTTCGAGCTCGATGGACATCAATACGTCATCTCCGCTGCAGGAGATACGGTGTATGCATTCGAGCTCAAGTAGCTGAGCTGTCATAGAAAATAAGAAGGCGCGCCCAGATCGGGCGCGCCTTCTTATTTGTAGAGCGTTTACTATAGCGCAGCCATGACCTCACGATAGAGATACTTTGCGCCTTCGATGCCGTCCCATGGACCATCTTCGTACTCCAGGGCGAAAACACCGATGTAGTTGTTATTCAGCATAATGCGCACGTTCCGCTGCACATCGGGTTGTCCCCAGCGATCCCAGAACTTCGCATGACATGTCGTGTGCGCGTAGGGCGCCAAGTCTTCCAGTGCGTGGTAGAGCAGATATTTGTGTTCCCAGTTGCAGAAGTCGGGCGAGGCCTCGCAGTAGGGGTTGTTGACCTCTTCGATGATGGTGCGGATGTTGATGGGATTCGCGGTAAGTCCCCAGTGGTTCTCCAGGGTTACTTTCACGCCGACCTGTGCGCCATACTCAGCCATCTCCTTGAATGACTCGATGCACTTGTCCATGTACTTTTCGAGGTCAGGATTCTTGGGATAGCTGGTCTCGTTCGGCTGTGGTGACGGAGCGATACGAGGACCTCCGCTGTTGACGCGCATGCTCTTCGCGCCGAGAATCGCGGCACCGTCCAGCCACTTCTTCGCTACATCGATTCCTGCCCGGCGCTTCGCTTCATCCAGATCACAGATATCGCGCGGAGCGTTGTTGGAGATGTGATGACATGCAACGCCTTCGGCATGCTGCTTCGCGGCCATCTTTTCGAGCCACTTTTTCCCATTGTCACTTGCGGGATTGAACTCGGTAATCTGGCGAGGCTTCCCGTCGTAACTGGTGATGGTCATCGGCTCATACTGGCTTTGATCGTCCACATCGCCGAAGAGGCTGGACCAGATGTCCATCTTCGTTACGCCGGGAAAGGTGGCTTTGGTGAATGCCGGAAAGTCCAACATGGTGATCTCGCCATACTTCTTCTTCATATCAGCGACCACTTTCTTGTCGCCGACATTGCCGCGGTTCTTGAAGATCCAGCGGATGGGATAGCTGTTTGAAGCGATGCGGGCGACTTTCTCTTTATCGGTAAGATCGCGCTTCACGCCGGCATGCGTAATGGGCTCTGGTGCCGTAGCCTGTTGCGCCTCAAGTGCTGATGGAGCAAGCAAACCGGCGGCCAGCCCTGTGCCTGCACCGCGAAGAAAACCGCGGCGGTTGTACTGCTTCGTGAAGCCGGATGCCATGTTGCTCATCGTTCGATCTCCTTCAAGGATTTCTGTGATGCTCGCGTAATCAGAGGGCCTGTTTCCAATCATTGAGCCGCTGCACGGCAAGCTTGATATCCGCAGTCCGTTGCGCTGTATCGGGCTCTTCGCGCTCAATCGTCAGCAAGCCGGTGTAATTGATCCGCTTCAGAAGTTTCAGAAACCCAGGAAAGTCGACTTCACCTTCCCCCAGCGCTACTTCGTTTCCGAGTTGGCCAGGGCCTGCTGGAGAGCGGCCATCCTTGCAGTGCACCGAGAGAACATGCTCCTGCAGCAACGCAAGCGCTTCCAGCGGATCGCCGGAACCGTAGAGCACCATATTGGCCGGGTCGAAGTTCACCCTGATGTTCGGCCGCTGCACATCGCCCAGGAAGCGGAGCAGCGTCTCGGCGCTCTCCTGGCCGGTCTCAAGCACGAAGTTCTGGCCGTTGACACCGCAGATATCGCATAGCTCTTGAGCAATACCGATCAGCTTTTGGTACAAGGGGTCTGAGGCATCCTCAGGGATAAAGCCAATATGACAGGAGAGAGCCTTCAGACCGAGCTGTGCGGCAAAGTCGGAGACCTGCCGCGTTCGCTCGATGCGCTCGGCGGCATAGCCGGGAGCCGTAAATCCGACAGTCTGGTGCACACGCTCCAGATCGGCATAGTCCTCTCCAGCGTATGCAGCCACGGCGCTGGAGAAGTAGACATCTCCGCTTGCCAGGGCGTCTTTCCAGCCGGCAAGCGCTGCTGTTGTATCCAGACTGGGCGGCACACCAAGCTGTCCGGCGCTCAGACCAAACGCTTTCAGCTCCTCAAGGTGAACTGCCGGTTCCTTTTCTGCCCAGAAAACAAGCCCCAGTTGCATCGGTGTTACTTCCATTGCATCTCTCTTCCCTGCTCCTCGCGGGAGCGTTTTACAAGTTCAGCCAGACGCACCACGCGAGCGGAGTCCGCCGGAGGACAGCGGAGGGGAGCCAGACCGCGCGTTGCGCAATCAACAAAATAAGCGATCTCATCAGCATAGGCGTCGTGCTCGGGGATAGAAATCTCTTCCGCGACATCGCCCTGCTGCTGCTTAAGTACGCTGCCATCGTAGTGCAATCCGCTCTCCGCTGCACTTACCTGAAGGCTGGCCGAAAACGGCGTCTCCGGCGCCAACCAGCCTCCGGTGACCTGGACCTTGAGATTGTTCGGGTAGGTCAGCGTGATCTCCGCGGTATCGACGTCGCCAATGCTTACCGCGGAGACGGATGCAGGAGCTCCAAACCAGAGCAGCACCTGATCAAGATCGTGGCTTAACAAATCGAGAATCGCTCCACCGCTGCGAGCTTCGTCCGAAAGCCATGTGCTCCACTGCGGATATCCGGTGCTGCGCTGCAACTGGCAGGAACGAATACTGTCCGCACCTGATCTCCATACATACTCCATGGCATAGACGTAGGGCTGCATGAAGCGAAGCACCTGGGCAACCATGAAGACTTTGCCTGCCTTGTCGGCAGCAGCCATCAGTTCCTCGCACTCGGTCGCGTGCAGAGACATCGGCTTCTCGCAGAGCACGTGCTTCCCTGCCTGCAACGCCGCCGTGATGACCTCCTGGTGAAGGTGAGTCGGCAAGCAGATATCGACCGCATCGATAGCCGGATCATTGATCACGTCACGCCAGTTCGGAGTCCATTTCACAGACTCGTCAATCGTGGCTGTCTTCAGCGCCAGGTTACCGCGCGTAGGGCTATCGGCCGAGGGGCGTGTGTTGGATGCAAGGGCATACAAGGTCATGCCCGGGAGACGCTGAATAGCGCCCGCATGGGCACCGCCCATGAAACCGTATCCGATAAGACCGATCTTCATTTACAACTCCGCATTCATTATCCCAGTCAGGGATGTATCAGGCACGGCTTCGAGCCGAAGTGTAAACAGTGGGTGTGAACGTCAGGTCATCCACAAACGGGAAGGTGGGTTTGCGGTACTTATTGGTTGGCAGATGAACGATGTCCTGATTGATGGAACCATCCGTCAGCGCCATCAGGTTAGGATTGGCGATGGCTTTGATCTGCGGTTCGAGATAACCGGACTTCACAACGACGATCTTTGCCGTCTTCGGGTCGATGCCCATCTTCGTAAAGTCGACGATCTCGTGATACGGACGGCGGTAAGCACTCAAAATCAGCGTAATGCCCTGGATCTGAACCGCCGCTTCGCGCTTCGCCGGATCAGCAATATCGAGCAGCGACTTTACCGTAGCCTGCACCTTTACCGGTTTACTGGCGTACGGATCGAGCGTAGCTCCGATCGACAGCGGGATGGTCTTTCCGACACCCGCCTGATAGCAGGCCTCGACTGCGGGCCGGTCGGCAATACCGCCGAAGACGACATCCTTGGCGCCAGCCTTCAGCAGGGCTTCCAATACGGTGGCCTGGTCGCCATTACCTCCGCCGGTAGGGTTATCGCCAGAGTCGGCAAGCACGACGGGAGAGGTCTTGGACGCCATGGCTTTCTGAATGCAGGCATCGAGCGAACAGACCTCGGTGCCGAAGTCGAACTCGCGACGAGCATCCCAATACTGTTGTGCGAGGTTCTTCGCGATCTTCTCTTCCGCAGCGGGGTTGGTTCCAGTCACGACCACGGATGCGGCGCCGCGCGGCTCGTCTGCCCACACATATCCAACCAGCATCGATACATCGAGCACGCCGGGGGTCTTATTCAACTCCGGCAACTGGGACCATAAACGCTTGCCGGGATTCCATTCCGTCGAGCTCCGCTCACCGGGCATCAGCACCGGGATGCTGGCCCACATCAGCGTTGTGCGGATATTTCCCTGGATGCACTTCACCAGCATGTCGCAGGCGCGGCTCATGGTCTCTTCGCGATCAATATGCGGCGCAGTCCGGAAGGCAGACATCATGTCCAGCGTGTCGATAATGCGCTTGCTGATATTGCCGTGTAGATCATAGCTCGCAGACATCAGGCACTTCTGTCCGACGACCTTGCGTGCCGACTCATACCAGTCGGCCTCGGCATCCTGCATTCCCTCCACGAACATGCCTCCGTGCATGGGAAGGTAGAGCCCGTCGAGCGGCAGCAGAGCCTGCAGACGCTTCAGAAACTCTGCTTTGATCTTGTCGTAGGTATCTCGCGCGATCGGACCTCCAGGAACGGCGGTCGCGACGAGTGTCGGCATAAATGGAACGGTAGGATAACGCTTCTTCAGAAAGGCAAAGCGGGCGTTCTCATCCGCTTCTTTTCCACGCAGGATGGTGAAGTCCTCCATGCGTGCGCGGATGTGGCCGTAGGTGCTGCTCTCAATTCCAATACCGCCGTATGCGATACGCGGCGTCGTTCCTGCCGACCATCCGCGGTTTGAGGCTGCAAGGGCAAAGGCAGACGCCGAAGCGGTCTTCAAAAACTCTCTACGCTGCATGGGTGCAGATGCTCCTGGAAAGTTGAAACGATTCAGGAAATTGGGGCGGCCTTTATGGCCGCCCCGTGGGTTGTTGGTTAGAACTTCACGCGCGCCGCGAACTGAATGAGACGCGGGTTATAGGCATTCGCCGTTGAACCGATGGTTCCGAAGGTCGATACAGGCGCAAAGCCCGCAGTCGGATAGCCATTGCAAGTAGTCGTACATGGACTGATCTGCAGCGAAGCAGACGGATTCACAAACTGTGCGGTGTTCAACACGTTGAAGGCCTCGGTGCGGAACTCCAACTTCACCGCTTCAGTGATATCGAAGTTCTTGAACAACGAGAGATCGACGCGCTGGAGTCCGGGGCCATAAAGCTGATTCCTGCGTTGATTGCTCACTGTTCCGGTCGGCTGGAAGGTGAAATCATTTATGTCAAACCATTTGAAGATGGTGGAATGGCTAAGCTTGCCGTTGCCTACCATATTCGATCGGTCACCATTGGCAACAGTCGGACGTGTACCACTGCGGTTCGTGCTATTCGTAACGGAGAACGGCATGCCTGTATTCCACACCACGACACCATTTGCCTGCCATCCCCTTGCCAGCACTCCTCTGAAGCCATGCAGGTTTTGACCAAAAGGCAACGTATAGTTGAAGGTTCCTGTCACACGATGACGAACATCAAGGTTGCCGTTACCGTATTCGAGGGTTGGAATCAGATCCGCTGAGGAGCCAAAGCCGTTTCCTCCGTTATTACTGATCGACTCCGAGTTATCCAATAGACGAGCCCATGTATAGCCGACCTGCAGATCCAGTCCTTTGCTGAAGCGGCGCTTCAGGACCGCCTGCATTGCATGGTAGCTGCTTGAACCGGCACTCTGGTACAGCGGGATCGACGTAACTTTTTTCAACGTGAGGGCGTAACGACGATTGGCGTTGAAAGTAGTTGTAGTCAGAGGCGTAGTCGTCGTGGTATCACCCGGATTGACGAACGACGCGCCTCCCTGCGAAATCGGAATAGTGTTGTAGTCCGAGAGGTAATAGGCGTTGTGGCGACCTAACTCCCCCACATAGGACAGTGTCCCCACAAAACCGGAGAATTCACGCTCCAGCGTCAGGTTGAACTGTTCGATATAGGTAGAGCGGAATTTTGGATCCACTGCAGCAGTGATGCTACCGCTAGGATCGGTATAGCTATTGGGCCCAGGTGTAGGCAAGCCACCCGCAAACTTCAGGTATTGCGACGATCCCGCCGCAGAGGCTGCTTGTTGGGGAGTATAAGGCCCCCAGGTCGCTATAAAGGGCTGGTTGACCAATGCTGAACCCGAGGTAGTGTTCTCCGGAGCAAAGGTCAAGCCAAAGCCACCACGAATTACCGTGCGAGGCATAGGT
This sequence comes from Terriglobus albidus, assembly GCF_025685425.1. Taxonomy (GTDB): domain Bacteria; phylum Acidobacteriota; class Terriglobia; order Terriglobales; family Acidobacteriaceae; genus Terriglobus; species Terriglobus albidus. The sequence continues at coordinate 409,702 of NZ_JAGTAS010000056.1, read as the reverse complement.
GTGTAAGCAAAGCCGAAGCGCGGAGCGAAGTTGCTGTAGTCCGTTTGAATACCGCCATGCGAGTCTGCATTTTGACCTGCCACCACGATTCGACCTTGATAAATATCGAAGTTGGACAGGATGTTGTTGATTTCCGTATACGGTGTGAATAGATCGTAGCGGACGCCGACGTTCAGGGTCAGATTCGGAAGCACGTGAATGTCGTCCTGCACGAACACATGCGGCTCCCAAGTCCGGTTGTGTGGCACATACAGTATCCAGTTGCGACCGCCACTGGTGTAGTCACCACTCAATAATGTGGAGAAGTCCGGGAATGTCCAATTGCCGTTCGCGGTGTCCGTTTGCGTCGTCGAATCCTGACGGCGAATGACACCACCGCCGATCTTGATGGTCTGCTTGTGACGGATGTAGTTAACAACACCTTCATACTGCCAGGTGTTCTCGTGATAAATAATCGGCGGACGGTTACCTAGCGTCGGAGCGGTTCCCTGGCTGACAGTCACTGCAGAGAGCTCTGCCGTTCGGCCATCAACATTGATGTTGGGTTGCCCCATCGCCTGATTGATTGCCTTTCCAAAGTTCAGCGGATACTGGGCATTGTCAAGAAGCGTGTAGCCAGCCTTCAGCTCAAGCAGAACATTGGGAGTAAAGGTATGGATGTAATTGAGATGAGCCTGATGCGCACGAGTTAGCGCGGGACCAGGGTAACTGCTTAGGTTGCCGCCTGGCTCAATGACGCCCGCCGCGGTGTTTACGGCTGGGAATAGCGTCCCAATTTTGGTGTCGACTCGATTGTAGGTGTATCGGACATAGGTTAAGTCGCCATTACTGAAACGGTGATCTACACGCGCATCGCCCGTCTTGGCGAACTGGCTGTCTGCGCGAGCTCCTACGTAATTGCTGGCCACAAGGCTATTGTTCGTCGGCAGCGGGAACAAGTTGAAGTATTGCTGACCGATTTTGTCGAAGGAGGCTGCTGGAACGACTTTATTAATCGCCGGATTGTCGGTAAAGTTCCCAGGATTCTGGCGTTCAAACAGCGTAGGCACCGTCGTGGTCGTCGGATTCTGATTCCTGACAATGTTCAGGCCTTCGTAATCCACGAAGAAGAAGGTTCGGTCCTTGATGATGCGGCCCCCCAGGCTGCCACCGAACTGGTTCTGACGAAACTTAGGCTTAGGGATATTGGCGCCGAACTTGAACGGGTTCGCATTCAGCACATCGTTACGGAGGAACTCGTACACAGAACCATGGAAGGTGTTGCCACCGGACTTGGTGATGACGTTCACAATCGCGCCCGCTGCACGACCTACTTCCGCCGTAAAGACGTTTGCCTGAACACTGACTTCCTGGATCGCATCGACCGAAGGACGAACGCCAATCGAGCCGATCACGCGCTCGTTGTTATCGATGCCGTCGATGGTCTGGTTGTTCATCATGTCGGCCTGACCGTTCATCGAGATAGATGACGTCTGACGACGATCGTCCGGCCGGTTGCCGCTGGCAAGACCATTATTCAGACCTTCCGTCGCTCCCGGGGTTACCTGGACCAGGTTGATGAAGTTACGGCCATTCAGCGGCAGTTCCTGGGTCGCCTTTTCCGTAACGGTTGTAATCAGCGCTGATGAGTCCGTATGCAGCGCTGGAGGAGTGGCCTCGACATTTACGATCTCGCCCTGGGAACCCACGATCATGTGTGAGTCTTCACGAGCGCGGTCACCGGCTGCGATGCTGAACGAGTCGATCCGGAAGACCTTGAATCCGGCAGCGGTTACGACCAACGAGTAACGGCTTGGCTTCAGCAGGGTGAAGACGTATTCACCACCGTCACCCGAGGTGAGGGTGCGCGTCTCGTGCGTTTCGATGTTTGTCAGCTCAACCTTTGCATTCGGGATAACGGCGCCGCTTTCGTCTGTAACCGTACCGACGACATCAGCAGTCGTGTTCTGCGCCAGAAGCGGCGCCCCGGTAAACAACAAAGCAGAGCCGGCAAGCAGGGCTCCGCCAAGGACGAAACGCGTGAAACAAAGGGAACTCGCCGGGAACCATCTGCCCGGCCTACGTTGACTCAAACTCCTAAAACCAAACTTCATTTGCGGCCTCCCACAATCTCGATTGGTTGTGTGTGATGCGGGGCTGCCCACCATAACGCCAGGAAAAGACCCGCGGAGTAGGAATGCGCTGCGATTCTATGTTTGTCTTCGGATTCTTTCAGTCACCGAAATTATTCGGCGCCAGGATCAGCGTCATTCGTTGTACGATCTACAGGAAAGCAGGAATGCAATGTTTCGGTGACTGGATGATATCCATGCGCCGTCAGGCGGTCAAGGCGATTTGTAACCCTGGTTTGGTCGTCCTGTAACCGCATGATGGAGTACGGCGTCCCGTGCCGTTTTGTTCCGCCTTGCTGACCGGAGAAGCTGTCGTTGAAGGTGCCGTTTCAATCCGCGAAGACCTCGATCATCGCAGCCTTGCTGCAGTACGACCGCCTCTCAAGGCTTGAACTTAGTGAGCTCACCGGGGTCAGTCCAGCGGGCATCACCGAGGTGACCCAGAAGCTTCTGCAGCAGGAGCTCCTGGCAGAGACTCCCTCTATCGACCCTCCCGGCCGTGGCAAACGTCGCGGGCGGCCGCCGGTACAGCTCTCTCTTCAGCCAGGGCACTCCTGCTTTGCCGGTATCAATATCGGCGAAGGCGAGATGGTACTCGCGATTACAGATCTGAAGGGAGAAGTTCTGGAACAGCGTCATGTTCCGGCGGTTGATTCCCTTGCAGAGATTCCCGACGCGGTACGCGCAGCGTTCCTCGCTGCGCTACATCATGCCTCAATTCCGCGCACCCGTGTACGAGGCGCAGGCATCGCGGTATCTGGAATCGTCGACGCTGAACAGGGCATCTGCCGCTACTCGGCCGCGCTGGACTGGCGTGACGTTCCCATCGCTCGCATGATTGGAGAGGCTCTGGAACTGCAAGCGTGGGCTGACAACGATGCCAATGCAATTGCCATTGGAGAACATATCTTCGGCAATGCGCGGGAGTACGACCACTTCTCTTCCATCGTGCTCGGACGCACGATTGGCTCTGCCCACTATATGCATGGAATCCTGTATCGCGGACACGACGGCAGCGCCGGTGAGATTGGGCATATTTCTGTCGATCCCCATGGAATACTCTGCCGCTGCGGACGCAATGGATGTCTCGATACAATTGCCGGCGGCTCTGCACTGCGGCAGGCAGCTCACGAGAAAGGCCTGGGGATTGAGACGATGCGTGACCTCGAAGATCTGGCTATGCATGGTGACCGGGACGCTGTGCAACTACTACGCTGCGCAGGCAAGGCTCTTGGATCTGCCATTGCTTCGCTGGTCCACATCAACAATCCGCAGGCGGTTCTCTTTACCGACCTCGAAGGCTTTGAAAATGGTGTCTTCCGTACAGCCATTCGCCAGGGAATCGAAAACAGTATCCTTCCCCGCTATCTCGGTTCTACCGAGATTCTTTTCACCACCGCCGATCCAGTGTCGTTGCCGCGAAGTGCGGCTTCCATCGCAGCTTTCAACTACCTGATGTCCTTATAGAACTTCGTACACGGAGGTCCTGAGATGTTTGCAACACAGCAGAAACAGGAAGAGATGCCGACCGAACGCCGTACCTTTCTCAAGCAGGCCGCTGCTGCTGCCATCGGTGTAGCCGCGGGTGGAATGGCTCCAGCAGCTGTCTTCGCGCAGGGCGTGCGAAAACAACCCGCGTACGCACCGATGGAGCTTGGCCTGCTGATCAAACCCTCTCCGGATCCCGAAGCGAAGATTCGCCTGGTCCACGATCTCGGCTTCAAAACCTGCTTCCTCTCGCTCGACGGCTACCTGAACAACTTCACACCCGCACTAACGAAGCAGATGGCCGACCTCCTGGACAAGTATCAGGTGATTGCAACCACCGCTGAGGTTGTGAATCCCCAACCGCTCAAATGGAACTTCACGGAAGGCCCTGCCACCATCGGCCTGGTGCCACGCGCCTACCGTCAGGCCAGGCTCGATGCACTGAAGCAGTGTTCTGACTTCGCCAAAACGCTTGGCATCGACAAGGTCCAGACACACTGCGGATTTATTCCTGAAGATCCTAAGGACCCTCTCTATCCGGAGACAGTGGCTGCCATCCGTGAAATCACCGAGCACTGCGCTGCTAATGGCCAAAGCTTCCTGATGGAGACCGGGCAGGAGACGCCCACTACCATGCTTCGCATGCTGAAGGACGTGAACAATCCTGCGCTCGGTGTTGGTCTCGATACCGCCAATCTGATTCTTTACGGCAAGGCCAACCCGGTGGACGCGTTGAAGGTCCTCGGGCCCCACGTTCGCGCCATGCACGCCAAGGACGGCAAATGGCCGACTGATCCAGATCAGCTTGGCAAGGAAGTGCTTATTGGTAAAGGTGAAGTGGACTTCCCGAAGGTCTTGTCCATGCTGCATGACCTTGGCTATAAAGGCGCAGTCAGCATCGAACGTGAGACCTCCGGACCGCAGCAGGTCGAGGATGTAAAAGCTGAAAAGCTGTATCTCGAAAGCATTCTCAACAAGATCAAGAAGGCATAACCAGACGGAGACAGATGATGAATCGCAGAAAGTTTTTGCAGGGTGCAGGCGCGCTGGGTGGCCTGATGATCGTGAAGCCCAGTGTCGCTTTCAGTTACGCAGCAAACTCAACCGTGCAGTATGCCCTGCTGGGCTGCGGCAAACGCGGCACCTCGGTCGCAACCTCGTTTGCAAAGAATACTCAGGCCCGCATCGTGGCTTTGGGAGACATCTTTCCCGACCAGCTTGCGAAGGGTAAGCAGCACTTCGACCAGGTCAATGCATCGCTTGGCTTGCCTGCAATCGACGACAAGATGACGTTCCACGGGTGGGAGGCCTACAAAGCCCTGGCAGCTAACCCGAACGTCGATGCGGTACAGATCTCCACACCTCCTTTCTTCCATGTCGAACACATGGATGCCCTCACCGCGGGCGGCAAACATGTCTACTGCGAAAAACCCGTCGGTGTCGATATTCCCCAGACGCGGCGGGCGCTTGAGATCGCAAAGCGTGTCGGCGGCAAAGTGAGTGTCTCTGTCGGTTTCCAGATTCGCTCTGCTCCTCCCTTTGTCGAGGTCGTTAAGCGCATCCACGACGGACAGATCGGCAAGATTGCTTCCCTTAGCGGCCACTACAACGCTCCGACTGCCACCTATCCTGATCGTGGCGCCATGCCACAGGATGAACAGCGGCTGCGGAACTGGCTGTGGGACAAGACACTCTCCGGCGACATTCTGCTCGAGCAGAACATTCACGTCATCGACGTCTGCAACTGGGTAATGCAGGCTCATCCTGTAAAGGCCACCGCCCGAGCCAGCCGCAAGGTTCTGCAGAACTTTGGCAACATCAACGACAACTATGAGGTGATCTTCACCTATCCCAACGGAGCCGAATTTGTGTTCAGTTCCACGCAGTTCAACTCTGCCGGATATTTTGATGTGAAGGAGACCATCTTCGGCTCTGAAGGGCTTGCCGAGATGCCGTATAAGGGCGCACTTGGAATTCAAGGATTGAAGCCGTGGACCTGGGCCGGAAGCGACCAGACAACGAATACCAAATTCGCGGCCGATGGCGCCTTCAGCGACAACCTCGCAGAAGCCGACAAGAAGAAGGACCAGAGCTTCATTGAGAGCATTACTGAAAACAAATTCCAGAACCAGATCGCTGCCGGCGTCGATAGTGCCCGCACTTGCATGATGGCCCGCAAGGCCGCGGAGACAGGGCGCACTGTGACCTGGGAAGAGATCGAAGCTGACAAAGAAGAGTACAAGCTCGGCCTTGATCTTCGAAAGTACGTCTAAATACTGATTCACCCACGAATGCCCGGCAATGTGCCGGGCATTCGTGCCTCCGCCTCTCAAAAATGCCATGACAACGGCCTGCTGATCCACGACATCTAATTCCGGCGAGGAGACGTTCCCGATGCCGAAAATTGCCACCGAAGGTGCTGCTCCGTTTGTTCCAGAAGGTCGCAGCTTGCCTGTGCTTCGTGAGGCGGTACAGCATTGCCAGGGATGCGACCTTTACCGGCATGCGACCCAGGCCGTATTCGGCGAGTTGGAAACTCATCAGAATGCCACGCGACCAAAGGTCGCGATGATGATGATTGGCGAACAGCCGGGCGATCAGGAGGATAGGCAGGGCCGCCCGTTCGTTGGCCCGGCCGGAAAACTACTCGATCAGTGTCTCGATGAAGCACAGATCGATCGTCATGCCGTATACGTCACCAATACCGTCAAGCATTTCAAGTGGGAACCTCGCGGGAAACTTCGCATTCACAAGAAACCTGGTATGCAGGAGATCCGTGCGTGCAGACCATGGCTTCGGGCCGAACTTGAGACGGTACATCCGCAACTGATTGTCTGCCTGGGCGCCGTTGCCGCACAGTCGTTACTCGGCTCAAAGTTCAAGCTTACACAAGCACACGGAGAGATTGAACGGGCCGAGGGCCTTCCCCCGATTATCGCGACATTACATCCCTCGGCGGTCCTTCGAGCGCAAACGGATGAAGACCGGCATCGCAACCGAGAGATTCTCGTTGAAGACCTGAAACAGGCAGCGGCTTATTTGCATCACGCTCGTTCATAGCACCTTCGCCGCGTTGGCGATGATCATGCGGAAACCACGCCCACTCCTTGGGGATGAGGGGCATGATCCTGCAATGCTGGCAGCACGTTAAACAGCATAGCCCGGGAATATCCCGGGCTATGCTCGTAAAAGAGGTCCTGTTAGAAAATCTGGAAGTTCACCGCGACCGCCAGTTCTACCGCTACTGGTACGCCGTTCTCAGTAGCAGGCTTGAAGCGGTATTGCCGTACGGCTTCGATTGCCTTGTCGTCCAGCCCCATGCCAACCGGGCGTGGGACGCGGACGCGTTGCGGGCGACCCTGTGTATCAACGATCAGGCTGACAATGACTTCGCCCTGGAACTTGGCTTTACGGGCTTCCTCGCTGAACTCAGGCTCCGGACCGTAGATCAACTGGGGCGCAAGAACACCGTTGCCGATCTTTTTAACGCCGCCACCGTAGTTTCCACCCGATCCCGGTCCGAGACCTGATCCGTTGCCGGAGCCAATGCCTGTTCCAGAGCCGTTGCCAAGAGAGGATACCCCGACCGCCGGCGCATTCGGCATACCGAAGTTCGGCATGGTCACGTTCGACATCTTCAGGTCCTTCTGGACCTCGATCGTGGGCTGAACATGAATCTTCGGCTCTTCAATAGGAGGCTTGTTCGGAGGAACAATCTGCTTATCAGCGAACTTCGGAAGTTCACCTTTAGTGACCGGCGTCGGACCACGCTGACCGCCGCCGCCGCCCATGCGTTGCGCGGCCTTAAGCGAAACAGGAGGAGGCACCTTCGACATGTCCAGGTTGCTGACGACGGGCTTTGCCATGATCTGGACGACCTTGTTCTTCACTATCCAGAAGATGGCAAGGATCACCACCACATGTACAACCACCGCTATGGCCGTAGACTTGGGGTCGCGCTTAACCTTCATGCGGTCGACGACCGCAATCGGCTTTGATTGCAATTGGAGAGGGGGCAGTTTCTCCGGGAAAAAAACGTCCTTCACGCTCGCCCACAGCGAAACGAACACGTTTTCTTCTGTCTTCTGGAGTTCTGTCCCGAAAAGAGGCTCGGCGCTTTTGAGGGCGTCGAACTGACCGTCGTTCTTAGGATCGAGTCCTGGTGGCGTCAAAACGGTATTCGCCATAAGCTGCTTCGCAAACCTGGCCTGCGGGCCGTATTGCACCCACACCCTTCTTCCAAATTCTCGCGCCGTTGGTGGACTACGTCTCCCGGTCTTCGCCGGCTCCTGCCACGGATCGCGCTCAGCGTCTGGCTCCGCTCCTAGTTTACAGAGGTTTTACCAGCCGCGCAGTCACTTTCTTTGACGCATGGAACCACATCCGGGTATACGGCTGCAATGCCCCGACAAAGTAAAATGATCTTTTGGTGACCTCGCGTACCAACTCAGGAAAAAGCATGTCAGATTCGCCCGCGCAGAAGCCGTTGAAGTCTACCCTGAACCTGCCGCAGACCGCCTTCCCCATGAAGGCCGGCCTTCCGCAGAACGAACCAGCACGCCTCCAGAAGTGGATCGAAAACGACCTCTACGGACAAATTCGTGCCGCCCGCGCCGGCGCGCCGAAGTACATTCTGCATGACGGCCCGCCATACGCGAACGGCGCTATCCACCTGGGCCATGCGCTGAATAAGTGCATCAAGGACTTCGTCGTTAAATCCAAGACGATGGCCGGTTTTGATTCCCCCTATGTGCCCGGGTGGGACTGTCATGGCCTGCCCATCGAAATCAAAGTCGATGAGCAGCTTGGCCGCAAGAAGCTGGAAATGGACGCCGTTACCGTCCGTCAGCAGTGCCGTGACTACGCGCAGAAGTACGTGGACCTGCAGCGCTCGCAGTTCCGCCGCATGGGAGTCCTGGGCCGCTGGGACGATCCTTATCTGACAATGAGCTTCCCCTACGAAGCCCGTATCGTCGAGACCTTCTACGAGTTCTTCGAGCATGGCTACGTCTACAAGGGTCTGAAGCCGGTCTACTGGTGCTGGCACGACAAAACGGCTCTGGCGGAAGCCGAGGTGGAGTACGAGATGCACACCTCGCCCTCCATCTACGTTCGCTATCGGCTCCTCAGCGATCCTGCCGACCTGTCGCCGGAGCTTGCCGGCCGCGAGGTTTACACCATCATCTACACCACCACGCCGTGGACGCTTCCCTCTTCGCTGGCGGTTGCCTTCAATCCGGAGTTCGACTACGTCGCCCTCGAAAACAGCGACGGCGCCGTCTACCTGGTTGCTGAAGCGCTTGCCGCCGCTGTCCGTGAGTCCTGCAACATGCCGGAGGCAAAGGTGCTCACCCATGTAAAAGGCACGGCGCTGGAGAACACCACCTTCGCGCATCCTTTCCTGCATGGACGAACGATCCTCGGAGTGCTGGGCGATCACGTGACCGCCGAACAGGGTACAGGCGCCGTCCACACCGCTCCGGCACACGGTCCCGATGACTTCTACACCGGCGCAAAGTACGGCCTGCCGCAGACCACGAATGTCGACGATGCGGGACGAATCCGCAACGGCCTGCCGGAGTACGACGGCCTGCACATCTATAAGGCCAACCCGATCATTCTGGACATCATCCGCAAGAACGGGGCTTTGCTCTCCGAAACCGAGGTCAAGCACAGCTACCCGCACTGCTGGCGCTGCCACAGGCCGGTGATCTACCGCGCCACAGAACAGTGGTTTATCGGTATGGAGACGCCGGTCAAAGACCAACAGGGTAACGAGACCACCTTCCGCCAGCGCGCGCTGGATGAGATCAAGAAGGTGACCTGGGATCCCTCCTGGGGCGAAGAGCGCATCTCGAACATGATCGCCACACGCCCCGACTGGTGCATCTCGCGCCAGCGTATCTGGGGTGTGCCCATCGCCGTCTTCCTGTGCCAGAGCTGTGACCACCCCATCAGCGATAAGGCCCTCAATCAGAGCATCGTGAAGCTCTTCGAGAAGGAAGGCGCCGACGCCTGGTACAAGTACCCGGCCGAGCAACTGCTGCCTGCCGGAACCACCTGCACGAAGTGTGGGCACTCAGCCTTCCGCAAGGAGATGGACATCCTCGACGTCTGGTTCGAGTCCGGCTCATCGTGGCATGCCGTACTGGAGGTTGAGCCTGAACTCCGCTTCCCCGCCGATATGTACACCGAGGGCGGCGACCAGCATCGCGGCTGGTTCCATTCGTCGCTGCTGGCCTCTGTCGGCATCCGCAATGCCGCGCCTTACAAGTACGTTGCCACCAGCGGTTGGACGCTTGACGAGCAGCGCCGCGCCTTCTCCAAGTCGCTCGGCAACGGCGTGGATCCCGTCCTGGTCATGGACCAGCTCGGCGGCGACATCGTCCGTCTTTGGGTGGCCTCGGTCGACTTCCGCGAAGACGTCATCGCCTCCGTCCCACTGATGAAGCGCCTCGCAGAGGAGATCTACCGCAAGCTACGCAATACCTTCCGCATCCTGCTGGCGAATCTGTATGACTTCAATCCGGCGGAAGATGCGGTAAAGGAGTTCAGCGCTCTCGAACCACTCGACCAGTACATGCTGGCCAAGGGGGCCGAGATTGTCGCTAAGGTGCGTAAGGCCTACGATGAGTTCGAGTTCCATCGGGCGTATCACGCCATCAACGAGTTCTGTAACTCTGACCTGAGCGCGTTTTATATCGACGTTCTGAAGGACCGCCTCTACACCTTCGCGCCCAACGCTCCGGGACGCCGGAGCGCCCAGACCGCGATCTGGAAGATTACGGAGGCACTGGTTCGCCTGGTCGCTCCGGTGCTCTCGTTCACGGCAGATGAGGTGTGGGAGTATCTGCCGAAGGTCGACGGCCGTGAAGCAAGCGTCCACATCGCGCATTTCCCTGCGCCTGAAGACCTGGCTCCGGCTAGCACCGAGACCCTGGTTGCGAATTGGGAGAAGTTGCTTGCTGTTCGTGATACGGTTCTTCTGTCGCTCGAAGAAGCCAGAAAGAATAAGCAGATCGGTAAAGCGCTCGATGCCAGCGTTGCCGTAACTATTCCGATGGTGTTGAAAGAAAGCTTCGATAGCTTCGGCTCGCATTTCGCAGAGCTGTGCAATGTATCTGCATTCCGGTTCTCGGTGGATGGCGATCAGGCGTCTTCGGTGGAAGTAACGCCCTGCGAGACGCTCTCCGAGATCACAAAGTGCGAACGTTGCTGGCGCTATACCAACGATGTTGCCTCCAATAGCCATTACCCAACCGTCTGCGCCCGCTGTGCAACAGCACTCGACGAGATCGGCTACGAGCCCTACACGGCGTCCTAGGAGTAGTCCACCAAATGCCTGAAGTGGTTGTTCATCCAATCGTCCCGTCCAGCCGTACACGCGACCTTCGGCTGTGGCTGCTTGTCATTACCGCACTGGTAGTGACTGCAGACCGCCTGTCGAAGCTATGGATTGAAGCGCATATTGACCTGGGTTCGGCCATCACCATCATCCCGCGGGTCTTCCGGTTGACCCATGTCCTGAACACAGGAGCGGCGTTCTCCATGTTCGCCGACTCCACTTCGCCGGAACGTGTGCGCATTGCGTTGGTTGTTTTTTCAATCTGTGTCACGGTGGTGATTGCCGCCATGATCTACAGAATGGGCCGCACACTATCACTCACCAGCTTCGGACTGGCTCTGATTCTCGGTGGAGCGCTCGGCAATCTGTACGACCGCATCCGCTTTAATCATGTAGTCGACTTCCTGGAAGTCCACATCGGCACCTACCACTGGCCCGACTTCAATCTGGCCGACTCTGCCATCTGTGTTGGCGCTTGCCTGCTGCTGCTTGAGATATTCCGGCCGCAGCCGAAGGAATCAGCAAGCGTCCAGGAATGAGAAGAGAAACATCGGGGAATGAGAAAAGGGCTGCCAGACCGGGCAGCCCTTTCCACGTATCAGTGGCTCCGGCCCCGACGGCGGCACAGAGTCTACGTTGACGAAAACCTTACTCCTGTTCGTCCCCTGCTGTCACCTTCACCGCTTCTTCGCGGGGGCCTTTTTCGCAGGAGCCTTCTTGGCAGGCTTCGGCGCAGGCTTGGTCGCCTTATGAGCAACGGGCTTCTTTGCCGGAACGGCTTTCTTCGCTGGAGGGGCCGGCTTTTTGGCAGCAGCATGCTTGACCGGAGCCGCCTTCTTTGCCGGAACCGCAGCTTTCTTTGCGGGCGCCGGTACCGGCTTCTTGGCCTCCGGTTTCGCAGGAGCTTTCTTCGCAGGAGCAGGAGCCGGCTTCTTAGCAGCAGCCTTTGCCGGCGGAGCCGGAGCCGCCTTCTTCGCAGGAGTTGCAGGAAGTGCCGGCTTTTTCGATGGCGCAGGCGTGGTCGCAGCCTTCTTCGCAGGAGCATGCTCTGCAGCCTTCGCTTCTGCTGGTGTGGCCTTCTTCGCAGAAGCTGCCTTCACTGGCTCAGGAGCAGCCTCATTGATCTCGGTGGCCAGATTCTCATCTGCAATCTCGATGCCGACGTCACCAGAGGCGATCAGCTCATCTGCGGCCTCCTCGACGACAGGAGCGGCCTTCTTCGCCCGCTTTGATTCTTTCTTGGCCGCACGCGGACGGCGCAGGTTAACAGGCGGAGGCGGAGCAGGCGGCGAGTAGGGCTCGAGGTACGCCTTCATCTCCTCCACAGTCGACAACTTGCCATCCATCAACTCAAAGAAAAGCTTCTCGACCAACTCGTCATAGCCAGGGAGATCCGGCGTGATACGCATCTCCAGCATCAACGCATAAGGGATCTTCAAGCGGGCCTGCGGCCACTCCGCGGTAAAAGCCTTGAACTTGTTCTGCACGGAAGAACCGGACTTTGCCGCAAAGACCATCTGCAGTACGGCTTCAGGCTTGGCAGCGTGCAACAACTTCCACGCAGCGGATGGAGCCGCTGCCGACTTGCCGGTAAATTCCGTGGCAAGCGTCTTGCCTTGAGCCTCCATGCCGTCAATCGCTTCCACAAAGGCCTGACGCGGAAAGCTATGCTTCAGCGTCGCGACATCCTTCGGCGGCAGTTTGGCCGTCAGCAGAGGGAAGGCAATCGCAGAGGCGTCCGGAAAGATTCCCTGTAATTGCAGTACACCTACTTTGTCGCGCAGATCGTCCAGACCGGTCGCATTCACGACCTTCGGTCCCCAGGCCGGCATGAGGGCCTTCATCCAGCCCTCGTTCTCCAGGTGGCGCAGAACACGCAGGCCGTCTTCCTCATATGCGATCTCTTCCAACTCGTAACCGCGGTACCAGGCCGGAAGATTGGCGATATAGTCTTCTTCCTTTGCCGTCTCGTAACGGGCGCGGGTACGCTCTTCCAGTTGCCAGCCAAGACGCGCGGATAATCGGGCGGCACGAATCAGACGGGACGGATCCTCAATGAATCCATAATTCGAGACTAGCCGGAGTTCCCGGTTCTCAATATCGGCAACGCCGTTCAACGGATCCATCAGGAGACCCCAGGATCCCTCATTGAGCGACAGCGCCATGGCATTGGCCGTGAAGTCACGGCGGCGCAGGTCTTCCAGAATGTTCGCCGGCTTGTAGACCGGCTTGGCCGGTTTGGGATAGGTGACACCCAGCGTACTGCTGATCTCCACCCGTACAGAGCCTGGAAAGTCGAAGAAAAGTGACTGTGTCGGCTCATACTCCCCAGAGAAAGTCCCACCGACTTTCTGTATATCTTTCTTTAACTTGAGAGCATTTCCCTGAACTGCTACATCAAGATCGCGCACGGAGGTGCCTGCCGTAAGGTCGCGCACGGCTCCTCCAACAAGGAACAACGTCATTCCGCGCTCCCGGACGACGGCCCTGATCTTCTCCAGCGCATCCTTCTGGTTAGCGGATAGTCGATTTTCGAGCAGGTAGATGTAGTCGGCCATAGATAGGCGGGCAGCGCTCCGGGCTTCGGATTCGTCGCTAACTCTCGCCGTATCAATCGCTTAGCATCGGCAAGCAAGACGACACAAAAGCCAAATGTAACATATAGGTACTGCTTTTGCTACATTCCTGCTGCTTTTTATGAACCCGATGAGACAATGCCGAGTATGCCTGCGGGACGAAAAAAAGTTCTCATCCGAAGATTTAGCCGCGACAGCATAGCCGGTTACCTGCCGGCCGCAGGCTTTGTCCAGGACGATGCACTGGAGCTTCTGGATCTTTCCGGAAGGGTGACGCCTGTTCCCCTCTCCGAGATAAAGATGGTGCTTTACGTCCGCGACTTCAATCTTACGGAAAAGGATCCGGAGCGGACGCTGCGGAAGACCTTTCTCTCCAAGCCGCGGACGGAGGGCCTTTTTATCCGACTGAAGCTCCGCGATGAAGATGTGCTGGAAGGTCTTGCACCGTTGGACATCAGCCTGATGGATTCGGCGCTGGAGGATAAGGGTATCCAGTTCACACCTCCTGACGTCCGTTCCAATGTGCAGCGGATCTTCGTTCCCCGCCGGGCCATTGAGAGCATGGACCTCCTGGCGGTAATCACTACACCGTCCAAGAAGAAACCTGCCGCCTCGACCCCCGACAAATCTCTCCAGGAACAGCTTTTCGCCACCGAGCTGCCGCCGAATTCAAGACCCAATTAAAGCTAGGAATCTTGTCCAAAATGAAAGGGGCGGCACGCGGCCGCCCTTCATTCTTTACGACTGGAAGCTAGTCGGCAGCAACTTCGTTCTCGACCTTAGCCTGCACCTTCGAGTTGAAACGGGAGTAGGTGAAGTAGACCACCAGGCCAATGATGAGCCAACCGATCAGGCGGGCCCAGTTCTGCCAGCCGAGCTTGTACATCATGTAGCCGTTGAACACCACACCGAGAACCGGCACAACCGGGATCGGCCATACCAGCGGAGCGCGGAAGGGGCGCTCGCGGCTTGGATCGGTCTTGCGCAGCACCACAACCGCGATGCAGACGATTACGAAGGCCAGCAGCGTACCGATGTTCACCATCTTGCCGATATCGTCGATCGGTGTAATGGAACCGACGATGGCGGCCAGCAAGCCGGCCAGGATGGTTCCCTTCCATGGTGTGCGGAACCGCGGGTGAATCGCACCGAAGAACTTCGGCGGTAACAGACCATCCTTGGCCATGGCATACAGGACTCGGGACTGACCGAGCAACATCACCAGCATGACCGAGGTGAGACCAGCCAGAGCTCCGACTGTGATGATATCCGCCGCCCATCCCAGGTTATGGGAGAGGAAGGCGCGGGCCACTGGAGCTTCGATGTTGATGTCCTTCCAATAGACCATGCCGGTGAGAACACCTGCCACACCGATGTAGAGCACGGTGCAGATCAGCAGGGAGAGGATGATGCCGATCGGCAGATCACGTTGCGGATTCTTGGCCTCCTGGGCGGTAGTCGAAACCGCGTCAAAACCGATATAGCTGAAGAAGACCAGACCCGCCGCCAAACCGATACCACCACTACCAAAGGGTGCGAAGGTCGACCAGTCATGACCCCAGTTCGCCTTGTCGACGTACTTGATACCAAGCAGGATGACGAACAGAACCACGGCTACCTTCATCACGACGATACCGGAGTTGAATTTAGCCGACTCCGAGATACCGATCACCAGAATTGTCGTGATGACCAGAGCGATGATGAAGGCCGGAAGGTTGAATCCTATCTCCATGCCGAAGAGATGCGGGGCTCCAAGCAGTGCATGCGCCTGCGCGGTTAGATCAGCCGGAGCGGCAGCCTTCAATGCATCCAGAGCGGCAGAAAACGTCTGCGTTCCTGGGATCAGCTCGGGATGCTGTACAGCCAGCATCTTGCGGGCAATGACATCGGTCGCAGTACGCAGGCCCGTCCAATGGTCATAGGAGAGCCACAGCGGAAACTTCAGTCCGAAGATCGATAGAAACTCGATGAAGTGATTCGACCAGCCAGAGGAAACGGTACTGGCGCCCATAGCGTACTCGAGCGTCAGATCCCAGCCGATGATCCAGGCGAAGATCTCACCCAGCGTGGCATACGCGTAAGTATAGGCAGAACCCGCCAGCGGAATCATGGCGGCGAACTCGGCGTAGCAGAGACCGGCGAAGACGCATCCTAGGCCAGAAAGTACATAGGCCAGCGTAAGAGCCGGCCCTGCGGAGTGTGCGCCTATCCCGGCGAGAACAAAGATGCCGGCGCCAATAACCGCGCCAATGCCGAGCGCAGTCAGTTGAAACGGTCCGAGCGCTCGGACGAGTGTGTCGGAGCCTTCCTCATGTGCCTCTTCGAGGAGAGTATCCATTGATTTCGTGGCGAGTAGTTTGGCCATGTAGCGGCGACAGCTCCTTAGTGCCTCAGTATTGCTGGGATGTGAAGAGAATACCCGAAGGTGGGCGGGTTGCGGGGAAAACTCTCCGGCCCCCGCCTTCGGGGTTAAATCCTTTTACATGCACTGCTAAACGTACAACGACACGAGCTTTCTGCCAATCTCCTGAAAGACCAAATTGCTCTGCTCCGTCTCCAGCTTGCTGCCGGTGTAATACACGGTGATCAGAATCGGTTGACGGTTGGGTGGATACAGGATCGCGATATCGTTGGTCGTGTTGTAGTCGCCCCCTCCTGTTTTGTCGCCTTCCTTCCAGTTACCTGGCAAACCGGCCCTGATCTTCTTCAGACCGGTCTGCGTCGCCAACATCCAATCATTCAACTGTTTACGTGAGGCAGCGCTGAGCACATTGCCGAGAGTCAGCTTCTGCAGTGTCGTCAGCATCGCCGATGGGGTGGTGGTGTCGCGCGGGTCGCCTGGGATTGCGGAGTTCAGGCTTGGCTCATTCCGGTCAAGCCTTGTGGTCTTATCGCCGATGCTCCGCAGCCACTTTGTAAACCCGGCTGGTCCGCCCACGGTCACCAGCAATAGATTCGCCGCCGTATTATCCGAAAGCGTAATCGCTGCTTCACATAGCGCTCCGACGGTCATTCCGGTCGCGACGTGCTCCTTCGCGGCCGGCGCGTGCGAAAGCACCTCTGCCTGGGTATAAGTCACCAGGCGATCGAGCTTCTCTTGCCCTCGGTCCACGCGTGTAAGTACCTGAGCCGCCAGCGCCAGTTTGAAAGTACTGCACATCGGAAAGGCTTCACCGACACGATAAGCGGCCCGGGCTCCGGTCTGCGTATCGAGAACAGACACGCCCAGGCGTCCGCCTTTCTCTTTCTCCAGTTGCATGAGAAAGGGCTCCAGCGATTTGAGTTCGGGCGTAGATGAAGCAGCAAACAATCTGTTCCTGGAGGCAAGAACAGCGGCAGTGGATGCAAGAAAGGCGCGGCGTGTCGGCATGATGCGTTCAGGGTAGATGGAGACCTTCCTGTGGACGGTGCCGCAGGAATTCAATCAGTAACGCCCACGCCGTCCAGGCTCTCAGACTTCTCACTGCGGCTCTTCCAAACCAGGTACACCGGTACCCCCAGCAACACCAGGATCAATCCCGGCCAGGTGTACTGAGGCTTATACCGCAACAGGACGTAGCTTACCCACGCTGCCATCACGATATAGATTGCCGGCAGCACCGGATATCCGATCGCCTTGTAGGGACGAGGCGCATCGGGTTGTTTCTGCCGCAGGATGAAGATGCCTGCGATGGTCAGGATGTAGAAAACCAGCGCAGCAAAGATCACATAATCCAGCAACTGCCCGTACGATCCGGAGAGACACAACAGGCACGTCCACAGGCACTGCACCCAGAGCGAGACTGTTGGCGTGTTCGTCTTGTGCGACAGCTTACCGACCGACTTGAAGAAAAGGCCGTCCTGGCTCATGGCATAGTACACACGCGCCCCGGCGAGCAGCATGCCGTTCGCGCAGCCAAAGGTCGAGATCAGGATGGCGAGCGCCATGATGCGCGAGCCGTATCCCGAGAATGCTTGCTCCATGACTGCCGTCGCTACACGGTCCTGGCTCGCATACTGAATGCCGCGGGCAACGATCGTGGTTCCCTGCGGATCGCCGTGCAGCGGAAGCACCGCCAGATAGATGAAGTTGCAGAGGATATACAGCAGCAGTACGGTACCAGTGCCCAGCACCAGCGAAAGCGGCAGGTTGCGCTTGGGGTTGCGGACCTCACCTGCGGTGAAGGTGACGTTATTCCACGCATCGGCGGAAAAGAGCGAACCAACCTGTACCACCGCCAGCACCGTAAAGAGACCGATCAATACGGTCGGACCGCCCGCTCCCTGCTGTACCGGATGCAGATCGCTCCATCCGGCGCCCTTCCAGAAATTGCCATTGGAGAAGTTGGCGGCGATCGCTGTGGCATTGCGGGCCAGCAGGCCAAGAAGAACCACCATGGCGAGAGCAAAGATCTTCGCCGAGGTAAAGATGTTCTGCACCAGGGCTCCCAGCCGCACGCCCATCGAGTTGAGCGCGGTGAGTAGAACGATGATGATGATCGCTGCCAGATTAGCCGTGGACAAACCGATATCCATATTGCCCAGCACCATGGGACCCACTGGAATCGGAGGAACGTGCGCGAGATGGATCAGCCAGTGATCTGCGGCGACCGATGGGAAAAAGACTCCAAGAAACTTGCCGAAAGCGACTCCCACCGCGGCAATCGTGCCTGTCTGGATCACCAGGAAGAGCGTCCATCCATACAGGAAACCCCAGAGTGGACCGATCGCTTCGCGGAGATAGATATACTGTCCGCCGGCCTTCGGCATCATGGCAGCAAGCTCGCCATAGCTGAGTGCGCCGATGATGGTCATCACCGCGGTCACCAGCCATGCGCCGATCAACAGCGCGGGCGAACTGGTACCGCGAGCGATATCCGCTGCAACGATGAAGATACCGGAGCCAATCATGGATCCCATGACGATGGCAGTGGCAGAGAACAGGCCGAGGCCCTGAACAAATTTAGGCTGCGAGGTTTCTTGCGTGGACACGTTGGCACTGTTGTACCAGTTGAGGTGGAAGGTTGCCAGTTCGGAATATCGCTTCCTGCAAAATACGAAAAAATTCGTTGACGCGGGGAACTTCCCTACCCCCACCGCGTAGCCTTGTCTAACCGAAACCGGTTTCAGTCCTCACAAGGAGAGTCGCATGAAGGGTTTGGCAGTGATGGTGTGCTTGTTCGGATGCGTTGCGTCAGGAATCGCGCAGGAACAGAGTCTGACGGGCAATTGGATGGCAACGGTAGATTTCTATGGCTCGCCTCTTTACTGGAAGATGGAGCTCAAGCAGGACGGGGAGAGGATCACCGGAGACTTCTCCGGCGATAAAGTCGAGGGGACCTATGCCGGCGGTAAACTCCAGTTCCTGGCGAAGGATACGCACGGCGGCTCAGAAGAGCTGACTGCCTCTGTTGTGAATGGCCAGATCAGCGGCACCGTGATCTGGATCGACAGCTCCGACAAGGAGCATCCAGCGACGCGCACCTTCCTTGCGGAGCGGGTACCAGTCCGCCCCGAGGGTCCTGCGAAGACACATGAATTTGTCCCCACAGTCTTCCATCGCCAGTTCTCTGCCCTGAACAAGCCTGTGCTCACCATCAATCCAGGCGACACCATCCATACGACCACGGTCGATGCCGGCGGAGCTGATGCCACTGGCGTCAGGCGCTCGCTTGGAGGCAATCCCGAGACCGGCCCGTTCTACATAAGTAGCGCTATGCCGGGCGATACCCTGGTTATCCATATCAAGTCACTCAAATTGAACCGGGATTACGCCATCAGTACGGACGGCATTGTTCCCAGGGCGCAGAGCCAGGGCATGGCGGTGACGATGAAGGACACGGGCAAAGGGACAAAGTGGAAGCTCGACCTGACTAAAGGCATTGCGACCCCGGAAAACCCAGGGGAACACATGAAGAACTACACCGTCCCGGTCCGCCCCATGCTTGGGTGTATCGCCGTTGCAGTACGCCCCTCCAATGCCGCCCCTGGGACAGGAGACGACGGAAGTTATGGCGGAAATATGGATTTCAACGAGATCACTGAAGGCGCCACAGTCTACCTGCCGGTCATGGTTCCGGGAGCTCTGCTCTACTTCGGTGACGGCCACGCGGTTCAGGGCGATGGAGAAACCACGGGAGATGCTCTTGAGACCTCCATGGACGTCACCGTGACAGTTGATGTCATCCCGGGCAAGCGTCCCATGGAGCCCCGGATCGAAAATGCGACGCACATTATGGCGATGGGCGAAAACGGATCGCTCGACGATGCCATCAAGGAAGCCACCGAGAATATGGCGAGCTGGCTCAAAGACGAGTACCACCTCACGCCGAGTGAGATCGGTATGGTCTTCGGCACCGCGGCCGAATATCGCATCAGCGAAGTAGCCGACCGGAATGCGGGCGTTGTGCTCAAGATCAGCAAGGAAAGGCTGAAAGGTCTGTCGAAATAAGAGCTTGGCCATCACTGCGCCGGAGACAGGCGGCAGGGGGAGTTTCCCTCAACCGCCCGCTCCGGCGACAATAGAAGACTGGCCATGAACGAGCAGATCGTCATCCGCGGAGCGCGCACCCACAACCTGAAAAACATCGATGTCGACATCCCCCACAACGCCCTGACGGTGGTCTCCGGCGTTTCCGGCTCGGGAAAGTCGTCGCTTGCCTTCGATACGGTCTACGCCGAGGGACAGCGCCGCTATGTCGAATCGCTCTCGGCGTACGCCCGCCAGTTTCTGGAGCGTATCGAGAAGCCCGATGTCGACCACATGGAGGGGCTTGCTCCGGCAATCGCCATCAAGCAGAAGAACACTACCCGGAATCCGCGTTCCACGGTTGCGACCGCCACGGAAATCTATGACTATATGCGGCTTCTGTATGCCCGCTGCGGTACGGTAACCTGCCTGCACTGCGGCGGCATTGTTCGCCGCGATACGGTCGACGAGATCGCTGCCGCAGTCCTCGGCCTGGGTGATGGTACCCGTCTGTACGCACTCTTCCCGATCCAGCGCCGCGATGTCCTGCTCGAACCGATGCAGGAGTTTGCCCCTGCTTCGGAGGAAGAGGCAGCTCCTCCCAAGCCTGCAAAAAAAGCAGCGAAGAAGAGCGCGAAATCGGCAAAACCTGTCGAAACACCCGCTCTGGTGGATCCAACCGACGCCCAGAAAGAGCGCCTCTCCGAGCTCCGCAAGCGCGGCTACAACCGGCTTTTTCAGAACGGCAACATCGTGGAGTTCTCTACCCCCGAGTCGTTGCTGGAGCTCGACTTCACCAAGCCGATCTATGTACTGGTCGACCGGCTCTCAGTCTCCGCAGATGTTCGTGCCCGTATCGTCGATGCCATCGAGACCGGTTATCGCGAATCCAACGAGATCTACTTCCAGACAGCTCCGCGTGACGGCTCCTCCCCGCAGACATTGCACTTCTCCGCCGCCTTCGAATGCGTGAACTGCCACCGTGCTTATCGTGAGCCAGAGCCGCGCCTCTTCAGTTTCAATAACCCCTTCGGCGCGTGCCCTCGTTGCCAGGGTTTCGGCAACACCATCGATTTCGATCCCGGCCTCATCATTCCCGATCCGTCGAAGACCCTGGCCGGCGGCGCCATCGATCCGTGGGAGCGTCCAAAGTACCGCGCCTTCCACGGCGAGCTAAAGCGCTTCGCCAGGGCCAATGACATCCCCATCGACGCTCCCTGGTACGACCTGACTCCAGCGCAGCAGGAGATGGTGCGGCAGGGCGGGAATGGCTTCCCTGGCATCCGCGGATTCTTCGACCAGCTTGAGAAGAAGAAATACAAGCTCCACGTACGTGTCTTCCTTGCAAAGTACCGGGGTTATGCTCCCTGCCCGGTCTGCCATGGTCAGCGGCTCCGCGCCGAGGCACGGGCTGTTCTATTGAACGGAAAGAACATCTGCGAGGCTTCGTCGCTCACCATCACCGCCGCCCGCGAGTTCTTTGACAGCCTGAGTCTCACTCCGGCACAGACCGAAATCGCCGGAAAGATCCTGGAGGAGGTTCGTCAGCGTATCGGCTTCCTGGAACAGGTTGGCCTCGATTACCTCACTCTCGACCGGCTCTCCTCTACGCTGTCCGGGGGCGAAGCCCAGCGCATTCAGCTTGCTACCTCACTAGGGTCGCGTCTGGTTGGCGCTCTGTATGTTCTCGATGAACCGTCGATTGGACTGCATACGCGGGATACCGCCAAGCTTATCCACATCCTGGAAGAACTGCGTGATCTGGGCAACACCATCCTCGTTGTTGAGCATGATCCCGATGTCATCCGCTCCGCCGACCGTCTCATCGACATGGGCCCAGGCGCGGGAGAACTCGGCGGTAAATTGCTGGCCTCCGGGACGGTTGCGGAAGTCGCAAAGCATCCGGACTCCACCACGGGACGGTACCTCTCCGGACGCGCTCACATTCCCGTCCCCGCGACCCGCCGTGAACCCGGCCGCACGAAGCTGAAGCTTACAGGCGCACGCATTCATAACCTTCGCGGCGTGGATGTTGAGATTCCGCTGAACCTGCTCTGCGTCGTCACCGGAGTCAGCGGATCGGGCAAGTCGACCCTGATCCATCAGGTTCTGTACCGGGCTCTCATGCAGCAGATGGGGCAAACCGAAGGCGGAGATCCCACCGGACTTTACCGTGAACTCACCGGGGCGCAGAACCTGAGCGAAGTCGTGCTCGTCGACCAGTCGCCCATCGGCCGTACACCGCGCTCCAATCCCGTTACTTACATCAAGGCATTCGATGCCATCCGCGATCTGTTCGCCGCGCAACCCGACTCCAAGCGCAAGGGCTACACCGCCGGAAGCTTCAGCTTCAATGTCCCCGGCGGACGGTGCGATGTCTGCGAAGGTGACGGCACGGTCACTGTCGAGATGCAGTTCCTTGCCGACGTTGAGCTGCCCTGCGACGAGTGCCATGGAACCCGCTATAAAGCCGGCATCCTCGAGATCAAGTACAAGGGCAAGAACATCCATGACGTGCTGAACATGACTGTCCGCGATGCCCTGAGCTACTTTGCCGGCCATCCGAAGATTATCGATCGGCTCGCAGTACTGGATGAGGTCGGCCTCGGCTACGTTCGTCTCGGCCAGTCGGCCACTACCCTGAGCGGTGGCGAGGCACAGCGTGTGAAGCTGGCCGCCCACCTGGCAACCGCCCGTGCCGCCATTGCGGCGCAACGCGGAGAGAGCGCGAACAAGAAAGCATCGTCCCGCACTCTCTACATCCTCGATGAGCCAACGACCGGCCTGCACTTCGACGATGTGGCAAAGCTGCTTGCTGCCTTCCGCAAGCTGATCGAAGGCGGCGGCTCTCTGCTGGTGATCGAGCACAACCTCGACGTGATCAAGAGCGCCGACTGGGTCATCGATCTCGGCCCCGAGGGCGGCTCCCGCGGCGGACAGATCGTCGCCATCGGAACTCCGGAAGAGATTGCCGCCAACCCCGACAGCCTTACCGGGAAGTGGCTTGCGCCGGTGCTCGACGTCAAACATTAAGAGGAACATCCATGGCATCGAAGATCTTTCCGGCGTCCCTGCGCCTTTTCACCTTCGGCGGAGCGCTTCTGGCCGCCACCACCGGCCCATGGATGCTCCCTGTCGCCGGCCAGCAATTGCCTGCCGGGACCCGCTCCGTCGCCGACGAAGACCAGGATCGAGCCGAACAGTACAAGAAGGCCCAGACCGCTCTTGACCAGCAGAACTATGCCGAGGCTGAACGCCTGCTGACGGGTCTCGTCAAAGCCGATCCGAAGAACGCCGGGATGCTTTACCAACTCGCCTTCTCTCAGGAAGCACAGGACAAGGACGATGCGGCGGAGGTCACCTATAAAGCCGCGATCTCCGCCGATCCAAAGCAGTTCGAATCCACCCTGGCACTTGGCCTTCTACAGGCCCGGAGGGGGCATTTGGATAGCGCAAGAGAGACGCTGCAGAAGGCAGTCGTTTTGCAGCCGGGAGATGCTGCACAAGCAAATGCTTTGAAAGCGCGGGCTTTCCGTGCTCTCGCCCAGATCGACCAGACCAAAGACCCGGCCGCTGCGCGCGACTGGCTGGTAGCAGCGCTCAAGCTTACGCCCGAAACACCCGAAGATACTCTCATGGTCGCCGAGCTTGCCGATGCCGCCGGAGACACTGCTGACGCTCTGGCTCAGTACAAAAAGCTGATGGCAAAAGGCCCCACCAGCCCCGAAGTTGCCGTGAGTTACGCCCGTTACCTGCTGCGGCACGGCCAGGCAGCGGAGGCGACTCCGCTACTTGAGCAGTTGTTGGCAGCGCATCCTGACGATGCCAATCTGAAGCGGCTGCTTGCGCACCTCTATACCCAGGCAAACGATCCGGCGAAGGCCGAACCGATGCTGCGTGCTGCTCTTGCCGCAACGCCGGACGACCCGTCTTTGCTGGACGATCTCGGTTCTGCCCTGGTGCTGGAAAAGAAGTTCGACGAAGCGCAGCAGGTGTTCGCCAAAGCCGTAGCATTACCTTTGGATCGCTGGGAACGCCCACAGGATCTGGGTGAGACACTCGGTCATCTCGCTTTTGCAGCGTCAGAGAATCATCAGCCTAGAATTGTGTTGCAGGCGCTGACACAGAGAGCTACACTCCTTCCAAATTCGCCGTCAACTCTATTTTTGGAGGCAACGGCGAACGATAGCCTGCATCAGACGGAACGAGCTGTTCTGCTGTATCACCAGTTCTTATCAGCCGCTGCAGGTAAGTATCCGGACCAAGAGTGGCAGGCTCGCCACCGACTTGCCGCTCTCGAACACAGGTGAGCACTTCCGAAAGGGGTGCGGTATGCCGTTCGCAGTACGCAGTGCATGTAACGCTTTACTTCGCCCTGGTTTCCGCCACGCCGCTCTTTCCTTTTTCGCGGTGGGCGTCCTACTGCTGCCTCCAGCAGTGCAGGCAGCAGGCGCCGCAGACGTAGACCTGGCAGTTATTCAACAACTCGAAAACAAAGCCTTACTCGCAGCTCCACGAGAACAGTGCTTCCTTTACACGGAGCTGGTAGGCCGTATGACGGAGCTGGCCAGCCGTCAATTGGCAATGGGTGACACCGACAAAGCCGCGAACACGATCAAGAAGATCTCCGAGTACGCCGAGCGCATCCACATGGGCGTAGCCGACGATTCCAAGAAACTGAAGAAGGCAGAGATCCTGCTCCGCGAGACCGACCACCGGTTGAACGACATCATGCATGCCTCCTCCGGTGATGACCGTGGCATGGTTCAAGCCACCCTGAAACGGCTGCAGACTGTTCACACGGAACTGTTGGCCGTTATCTTCCGACACTAAAAACAGCCATACCCGCGTGTCCTATGCCCCATGGCGGACATAGGACACGCGAATATCTAGTGTGCCGCTTCCGTCAGCTTCGTCAGTGAATCAAGGAAGGTGAGGCGCACCATAGCGGTGGCCTTTCTGGCTTCCTCAATTGTGCTCTTCCGTGACTGCCAGGCAGTATCGCTGGAAACGGCTGTTCCCTTCTCAAGCGACTCCGCAGCCTTCTCTCCGAGAGCTGTCAAAACACTCAACTGATCGAGTTTCGGCAGCACATCCTGCATATGGGAAGAGACCTGCATCTGCTGCTTCGCATGTGGAATCGCCCGCGCTATCTCCGCATACCAGGAGCGGAGCTTGCCGCAGGCGTCCGTGTCCTTCTGCAGGCAGCGGTCGACCATCACGTTACTCCAGTGACGCGACGGCGGATCAGGCCGCACGGCATCGACGAAGCGGTCGAATGGAGTCAGTTGGTCAGTGTGCTGGGCCTGGTAACGCTCGCCGAAGCTGACTGGTTCCAGGACGGATGCCACCGTGCGGAGATCTCCAATCTGTTCCGTATGCGCCATTGCGCGTAAGCGGGCATCTCCACTTTGTAGGTGGTTGAGTCCCAGCGATTCCAGCTCCAGGGAAACGGCCTCCAGCCGGTCATACATGCTGTTGACGTCGGTAACGCTCTGTGGCGACCACAGGCGCTCCGCAATAGCGGCAGCACGCGGCCAGATACGGGAGTCGATGTCGACCTCGTTCACGTGTTCGCCCCACATGGGTGTTTCGCCGCCAAGAATGCGCTTCTGCTCTTCGGCGGTAAGCGTCGTGTTCTGAGGGATGGGATCGGCGAGGTAGTGATCGGCCGCCGTCTTCATACCGTCAAGGTAGTAGGGCGCAGAAAGAATCCCCTCATAGCCCATCTGTGCGCCTTTTGCCAGCGAGGCGACACCGCGCCAGGACTGCACCACGATGTCCTTCGGAAGCTCCGGTGTCAGGATTTCGTCCCATCCCATCATCCGTTTGTGCAGCGATGTCAAAATCGCCAGCACCCGCGCATTGAAGTACGCCTGCAATGCCTCGTTGTCTTTGAGATGATGCGCCTCTTTGAACTTGAGAATACGCGGATTGTTCTTCCAGTCAGGCGCCGGAGTTTCATCGCCACCAATGTGAACATATGCATCGGGAAACAGAGCGGTTACTTCGGTGAGGAACTTCCGCAGGAAGACGTAGGTCTCCTCGCGCGTGGGGTCGATGGCGACGTCGCTCACGCCGAACTCACGGCGGATGTCATCGGGCACTGTGCCGCTGGCCAGCTCCGGATAGGCATAAAGCCAGGCAGCGGAATGACCCGGCATCTCAATCTCGGGCACGACCCGGATGCCGCGGGCCCGGGCGTAAGCGACAATCTCCTTGGCATCCTCCTGGGAGTAATACAGGCCATCCGATCCTTTACCGGTGAGCTTGGGAAACAGCTTGCTCTCCAGGCGGAACCCCTGGTCCTCAGTCAGATGCCAATGAAAGACATTCATCTTCACTGCAGCCATGGCATCGATGTTGCGCTTCAACACAGGTAGGGGCTCAAAGTGACGTCCGCAGTCGATCATCAGACCGCGCCATGCGAACCTTGGTGAATCATGGACCGTAACCGCCGGAATCACATAGCCCTGCGGTGTCGGCTGTACGAGTTGGATCAACGTTTCCAGCCCATGCATCGCCCCCACGTCGGTATTAGCCTCAATGACGACTTGTTCGCCGGTTACCGTCAGCGAATAGCTTTCGTCCTCGCTGAGGCTCTGCACCTCCTGGCCGGGCGAGGCGACACTAACCTCCATCGGCGTCGTTCCAAAGACACCTCTTCCCTCGTGACGAAGGTCAGCCGCGACCTCGATCCGGCGAACAGCACGTGCAATCGCGGCTTCCAGGCGGGCATCATGAGAGCGCGGAGTTGTGATTTTGAACGTGGACTGCAGCGCCAGCGCGCCTGAGCCTTTCGTCAGCTCGACCGGCAGGGGCACCAAACCGGTCTCGGGCACGGTCTGGGCCTTGACGGTTACAGGAACAATGAGGGCGAGGGCGGCAAAGAGAACCGGACGAAGACGATCGATGTTCATGAGTTGTAGGTCCCGCGTACCGGGAACAGACAGTATAGGTTTCCGAAGCGACGGAGATCACGGCTATATGACCTAGGACGCCCAGCCCTTCTTCGCAAATTGCTGACAAATTCTCCGGTTTACCCCTACAATCCCGTCATGCTTCGCCGCCTGATCTGCCTTCTGCTGCTCGGCTCCGCCTTTTGCGCTTTCGCGCAGAAACGCGATGAGACTGCTCTTTCCGATGCCGAAGTGGAGGAGATCCGCGAAGCCGCCATCGATCCCGCCGCGCGCATCAGCATCTTCCAGAAAGCTCTGGAAGCCCGGATCAATCGGATTGAGGAGATTCTGAAGAAGCCGAAAGCACCGGGAGCTTCCGAGGATATCCACGACTACATGGAGCAGTTCCGGGCGATTGCCGACGAGCTCGACGACAACCTGGACGACTACCAGCCCAAGCACCCCGATCTGCGCAAGATTCTTCCGAAGTTGCTGGCGGCAACCGAACGTTGGATGACGGTTCTGAAGACGCCGCAGGACAACGCTGCTTATACGCTCGCCCGCAAGCTGGCCATCGAAGCCGCGCAGGATCTCCACGATTCCGCCAAGGAGATGATTGACGACCAGACCGAGTGGTGGAAGACCCACAAGCCACCCCAGAAGAAAGGCGAAGCACCTGAACCCATCGTGGTGCCCAGGTAGCAGATTTCAACGCAGGTTGAGCTAGAGCATTTTCCCTGTAGGTGTAGTGTAGGTTTCCGCATCTATGGGCGTTTTCCGCAATGAAAACGCCGCTGCATGCCCCTTCCGGGATACCCAGCAACAGGAAAAATGCTTTAACTTGGATGTAGTGTCTCCCGAGCTGCGCCAACTGTTTCACGAGGAATACCGCGAGCTGAGGCCGCGTGCCCCAATGCCGGAGTTTCATGTCCGGTTCCGGCGGTTTACTTCGCTGAATACGACGATCCGTCTGCGTGAGGGTAAGCTCTATGTCTCGCTGTCCGATCTTCTGGAGGCTGCTCCCGAGAGCGTGCTCCGGGCGATTGCCCACATCCTGATCGCAAAGCTGTACCGTAAGCCGATCCTTCGTCTGCACGCCGACCGCTACCGCCGCTATACACAGTCGGAACCGGTCTCAAAGATGGCCGAGCACATCCGCCAGACGCGCGGCCGGAAACGTATCCTCACCGCCAAAGGGCGGCATTACGATCTCGACGAGGTCTTCGAGACGCTGAACCGCAGGTTCTTCCACGGCCTGATGGGACGCCCAGTACTGACCTGGAGCGGACATAATGCACGCCGTCTTCTGGGACACTACGACGCCGCTCACAACACCATCATGATCAGCCGTGTCTTCGACCGGCCGGACACGCCTCGGTACGCAATCGAGTACCTGCTCTATCACGAGATGCTCCACTTGAAGCATCCCGTCCGTGTAAAGTCAGGCCGCCGCTGCGTGCACTCACGCGAGTTTCAGGCAGAAGAACGCCTGTTCCCTGAGTTGGAAGAGGCAAAAGCCTACCTTAAAAAGCTCTAGTTGCCAGTTAACCGTTTCCAGTTGACGAGGTATTGCATGGGTACAAGAAACACCTTCAACACACCCATGCGAGGCAACCCATCGCTATATCGCTAGTGCAACTAGCAACTGGCTAGCCAGCGACTTCGGCGGTCTCCGCAACCCACTTCTTCGAACGCGCCTTCGACCAGAGAATCAGCACAATACCGGCTACGATCGAACCAAGAGCAGCGACCTGAGCGTTGCTCATGCCCCAGTGCACCCGAGGGTTGATGCGGATGAGTTCGACGAACCAGCGCGCGATACCCGTCAGCACCAGGTATTCGCCCGTGAGCTGGCCGATCGGCAGATTCTTCTTGGCTCGATGCCAGAGCCAGATACCGAAGACCAGTGAGTAACCGAGTTCATAGACCGGCGTGGGATGGACCTTTAGCTCGGGAGGATTCGGCACCGGCGGATCGAGCGCGTCATTGCGGATGTGCACTCCCCAGGGCAACGTGGTGCTCTTGCCGTAGTCGCCGTCTCCGGAGAGCAGGCATCCGAGACGGCCAACACCATAGCCGATGGCAGCGGCGGGAGCGGCAAGATCCAGCATGCGCAGACCGCCCACCCTGCCCCCGTTCTGGAACTTCGCCTGACGTCCCTGCCACAGCAGCATGGCGATGCCTGCGCAGAGACCGCCGAACCACGCGAAACCTGCCTGGAACCACTTCAGCAGATAGAGGAGGATCTCGCCCGGATGATGCCAGCCTGGCAGCATGATGCGGCGCATGGAGTCGGCCAGCTCCGCGGGGTCCTGCAGCTCGTGATACGCCTTGGCGCCCAGCACACCGGCGATCGTGACGAACGCGACGACATTCAGGGCGTCGGCATCGATGGAAAAGCGCTGGAAGTTCTTGTGGAGGATGATCGTCGCGGCGACGGCGCCCAGCCAGAGAAGGATTCCGAAGGTGCCCAGCGTCAACGGGCCAAGATGCAGGTACGGATACATGTTTCCTTCAAGTATACGGTTCCACAGGCTTGATTCCCCGCCCCGAGGCTCGATAAGCTCGGATTCATCTATGTCCACACCCAGCATCGTAGAGCCCGCATTCATTCCTCCTGACAAGATGGAAGTCCTGATCTCGGAACAGCAGATCAAAGACCGTATCACCGAAGTCGGCAAACAAATCTCAGAGGAGTATGCAGGTAAGTCGATTGTTCTGATCGGCGTGCTCAAGGGCGCGGCTATGTTCCTCGCCGATCTGGCCCGCTCGATCACGGTCGATAACACCTTCGACTTCGTCGCCGTATCGAGCTACGGACGCGCCCGTGTCTCCTCCGGCGCCGTCAAGCTGATCAAAGATATCGACAACCCCATCGAGGGCAAACACGTCATCATCGTCGAAGACATTCTCGACACTGGCCTTACGCTGAGCTACCTGCATAAGCTGATGCTGCAGCACAAGCCGGCAAGTCTGAAAATCGCCACCTGCATTGACAAGCCGGCCCGCCGTGTTGCACAGATCGAGGCCGACTACGTCTGCTTCAAAATTCCGAATCACTTCATCATTGGCTACGGTATGGACTTCGCCGAACGCTATCGCGGTGTCCCAGATATTCGTCTTTATCCGGAAGACGCTGGTCACTAAACCCAAGTCTGGGTGTCCCATGTCCCTAAGGGACATGGGACATTCGAGCGAAGCTCGAACCGTTTTCACTGCCTTGTGTACGGCTATTCAAGGATGGGCAGGAAAGCAGATTTCTCCGCTGCGCTACGAAATGACAAACAAAAGCGATTTAGTGGCCCATCGGCACAAAGGTCGAATTGGTCGTGTGCTTCGGCCGCTTGCGGTCCGCCTTCAACTCGATGAAACCCAGCACCAGTACCACACCGGCGATCGCAGCAGCCAGATATCCAAGCTGCCCGTAGCCGAGGCCCATCGTCAGAGCGACACCGCCCACGCTAGCCCCCAAAGCATTGCCGAGATTGTAGGCTCCCTGGTTCATGGTCGCCGCCAGGTTTGGAGCGCCCCTGGCCTGATCCACAACGCGCGACTGCAGCGGGCTTCCCATGGCGAAGTGCACAAGACCCCACACAGGCACCATCGCAATTGAGGTTAGCGGATAACGCTGCGCCACTGGCATCACCAATAGCAAGCAGATCAACACGGCGCAGCATCCGAGGAAGCTCGGCAACTGCTTCCAGTCGCTAAGCTTCGCCCCGATTAGATTTCCGATCGTAATCCCGACACCGAAGAGGACGAGAACAATTGCAACGGCATGCGGCGATAATCCCGTGACGTCTCGCAGGATCGGCGCAATGTAAGTAAAGACGGCAAACAGTGAGGTCGAAGAGATAGTGCTGAGAACCAGTACCATCAGCACTTGCGGCTTCAGCAAAGTCCGCACCTCATCCTTCACATGCACACGGTCCGGCATCTGTGATGGCACCAGACTCCATAGACCGGCGCCTGCCACAAGCCCGATTGGGATGAGCGCCCAGAAGGTCGAACGCCAGCCGAAGGTCTGCCCCAGGGCGGTTCCTGCCGGCACACCCAGCACATTGGCTAAAGTCAGGCCGCTGAACATCAGTGCGATAGCCTGCGCGCGTTCGCTGCGGTGCACCATCGTCGACGCCACCACGCTGCCGATACCGAAGAAAGTTCCGTGGCAGAGAGCAGTAATGATGCGCGCGATCAGCAGAAGCTGGAAGTTGGGCGCCAGCGCACAGCCGACATTGCCGAGCAGGAATAACGCCATCAGCCACATCAGCGCCAGCTTGCGATCCATGCGCGCCATCAGTACCGCCAGGATCGGCGAACCGATGGTCACACTGAGCGCATATCCGGAGACCAGGATGCCGGCGCGTGGAATCGAGACATGGAAATCCGTCGCCAGTTCCGGCAGCAGACCCATGATGACGTACTCAGTCGTCCCGATTCCGAAGGCCGAGACCGCCAGGGCCAGCAGCGACTTGCGTATTGCCATAGCTAAAGCAATTCTCCTAATACTGTAGCTCTGGATAAATCTGCGAATACCGTTTTCTTCACAGGAAAACGGCGCAAACAGCCAAGACTTCACCCCAGCGAACTCGTTCGCTGGAGACCCGATACTCCGCTCCGCACCTTTAGGAGAATTGCTCTAAGCTGCGCGGTGCTCCGTAGCACTGCGGTCACCGCGCAAACCGAAGACCACGATGTACACGTAGCAGGCAGCCGCCACCATCAGCGCATGTTGGATCCCGATCTTATCGGCCACAAAGCCGGAAAGCAGCGGAATCACCGCTCCGCCGACAATGGCGCAGACCATCAGACTCGACCCTTTGCTCGTCAACTCGCCCAGATTTGCGATACCGAGGGTGAAGATACTTGGGAACATGATGGAGTTGAACAAGCCCACCGCAAGAATCGACCACATTGCTGTATGGCCCGAACTGAACATGCTGAGCAGTACCAATAGGCACGCAGCCGTAGCAGCCATCGCCAGCAGCGATGATGTCTTCATTTTCTGCAGTACAGCCGAACCGACAAACCGTCCGATCATCGCGCCTAACCAGTAGATCGATACATACTTCGCCGCCACTGCTTCGGTGAAGCCGCTGATCTCGGGCAGGTGCATGTAGTTCACCAAAAAGCTTCCGATCGTCACCTCGGCGCCGACATAGACGAAGATGGCCACGGCTCCCAGCAGAAGCTGCGGATGTCCAAGAAGCGCCCCCCAAGAGGAGCCGCGCTCATCAGGACGGAAGTCCTGCGTCAGCCCACCCATCGGCGGCAGCTTGATGACTGCCAGCGCCACCGCCAGAACGATCAACAAACCGGCAATACCGAGATACGGCAGACGGACTGTCGAGGCCTGCTGCGCGCGGAACTGCTGCAGCGCTGCCTGAGTAAGGCTGCCCAGCTTCGGAGCTTCGACCGCAGCGCCAAGAATCAAGGCGCTGCCCACATAAGGGGCCACCGTCGTTCCCAACGAATTGAAGGCCTGTGCCAGATTCAACCGGCTGCTGGCCGTACGCTGCGGACCAAGGTTCGCCACGTACGGATTCGCTGCGACCTGCAAGGCAGTAATGCCGGCGGCAAGCACAACCAGAGCAGCGAGAAAGAGTGGGAAGGCCGCCAGAGTGGCCGCGGGGAGAAACAGCAGCGCGCCTACGGCCATCGTCAGCAGGCCGGCGATCATGGTGCGCTTGTATCCGATGAAGTCCACCAGCTTGCCCGATGGAATCGCGAAGATGAAGTAGGAGGAGAAGAACGCAAACTGCACCAGCATGGCCTGCGCATAGCTGAGTTCGAAGACCATTTTCAGGTGAGGAATCAGAATGTCATTCAGGCATGTTAGAAACCCCCACATAAAGAACAGCACGGTGGCTGTCGAGAGGGCCTTCATGTTTGTCGTCTCTGGTCCACCCGAGATCGACTGCGTTGTTGTGAGCTCCATCCAAACCTCTTCGTATTAACAAACCAACAAGGGTGATTGTAAGCCAGCAAAAAATTATCGATTGGTCCATCCACTTCATCTCTGGCTGTATTTAGGTTGCCACTCCCGGGCATAGAATGCATTTGGGCCCCACATGGGCTGTACGCAGGAGCAATATGAGTATCTCAATCCCTGATCCGACTACGTTCGACGCCGCCGGCTTTGCCACGCAGGCACTCTCTTCTCCCTCAGCCCTGGCTGCGGTATTGGATCACACCCTGCTGAAGCCGGACGCCACGCGCTCCCAGGTACTGGCTATCTGCGAGGAAGCGGCCAAGTACAAGTTCGCCTGCGCCATGGTAAATCCATTCTGGACCGGGACTGCCGCAGCGGCATTGAAAGGCACAGGAGTTCCGGTCGGCGTCGTCATCGGCTTCCCTCTGGGCGCCTCTCTGACCGCCAGCAAGAAGGAAGAAGCCGGCCGCGTCCTCGCTCTGGGCGCGCATGACGTTGATATGGTGCTGAATATTGGTCTTCTGAAGTCCGGCGAGTTCGACGCCGTCAAACACGACATCCATATCGTCGCCGAGGTGGTTCACGCCAACGGTGGCATCCTGAAGGTCATTCTGGAGACGTGCCTCCTGAGCTTCGAAGACAAGATGCGCGCCAGCGAGCTTGCTATTGAAGCCGGCGCCGACTTCATCAAAACTTCGACCGGCTTCTCGACAGGTGGAGCGACAGTCGACGACATCCAGTTGATGCGAGGTGTGGCCGGAACTCGCTCTGGCGTCAAGGCGTCGGGCGGCATCCGTAGCCTGGCCGACGCCCAGGCAATGCTGTTTGCCGGAGCCACCAGAATCGGCGCATCCGCATCGGTACGCATCGTGAACGAGCTGACCAATCCTACCGATGCGATTGGCGTTCCTACGGGCGGATACTGAGAAGAGACATCCATATCCCGCCTTCATCGAGAGGGCGGGATATCATCTTTAAGGCAGGTAATAGAACGGGTTGGGCAGCTTTACGCTGGTCTCGGCCTGAGGCTCGCCGAACAGGTCGCTGTACTGATCTCCGATATTGAGGACCAGCCGATATCCAGCCCCTGCAATCTTTGACCGCTGCGCGGATTTGTAGGCAATCGTGGAAGGATACTTCCCCGGCTCCCGTAGATAGAGCTCCTTCCAGCCATGGAAGCCCGCCGTCTCCAGATTTCGAGCGGTGGCTTCGCGTTGTTCTTCTGGACGGCCAGTAATGAAGAAGACGTCGACACCCGCAGCCTGCGCCTTTGCCACCAGCCGCAGTGTTCCCGGGATCGGCAGCGAGGCCTCCGGAGAGATTACCCATTGGTTGAACATGCTTCCGATGTAGCCGAAGTCCTCGCGCTTCTCTTCGCAGTAGGCGGAAAGCGTCGTCTCATCGACATCCAACACGATCGCCAGCTTTTCGCCCTGCTTTCGCGATGCGGT
The DNA here is from genome assembly GCF_025685425.1 of Terriglobus albidus. Lineage (GTDB taxonomy): Bacteria > Acidobacteriota > Terriglobia > Terriglobales > Acidobacteriaceae > Terriglobus > Terriglobus albidus. The sequence goes on along the minus strand of NZ_JAGTAS010000056.1, from coordinate 375,452 downwards.
GGCATGCTCCAGGACTGCGATTGCACGCTCGTACTGCGCATCGATATCGGCCCAGTAACAACCTGCTCCGGGAACACAATCGTAGTAGTCCGCGAGCTTGTAGCGTTCCTGAGCAAAGTTCGGCACCGGCTCCGCGGAGAGAAGATAGTGCGGATCATGTGCTGCCTGTTGCTGCGTCTCCATAAGCTGCTGCGCGGTGGGATGGGTCAATGGTCCACGCCCCGGGCATGTAGGAGGCTTCAGCGGATCAGATTGTGTAGGGCGCTGGGCCAGCAGCGAAGTAGCCAGAAGAAGAGGCAGAAAATTGCGGAAGCGCATGCCGGGATTCTAATTCTTGAAAGGCATCCATCCCCAACGTCCGCTTCATAAACTACAGCCACTTTGTTTGTCATTTCGCAGAGTTCGGGGTCCCTAGTCAGCTTCGCTGGCTGGGCTGAAACCATAGTGGAGAAATCTGCTTCTCTACATATCGTCTTAAGTCCGCACAAACGGTCGCGCACAGCGCGTTGCCCCACCTTCGTAGCTTCGCTACGAAGAATGGGGCGACGGGGACTGTAGCTTTCGAAGATGCCCGGCCTATTAATCAGGTCCTTCGCTAATCACCCCAGCGAACTTGTTCGCTGGGGACCCCGACGCTCAGGATGACACGACTAAACGCTGTGGCTCCTCAATTCTCTACTCGGTGTCGACGGAGTAGATATCGTTGATCACGTCCTTGTACTTGTCGTTGATCACTCGCCGCTTCAGCTTCATGCTCGGCGTCAGTTCGCCCGACTCCGGTGTCCATTCATCGACAACCACACGGTACTTCTTGATCTTCTCGAATGGCGCCAGAGTGCTGTTCACGTCAGCAATTACGGCTTTATACAGCGACTGGGCCGCCGGACTCTCCAGGGCGGCTTTGCGGTCGGACGGCAGCTCTGTTCCCTGCTGCTTGGCGGCAAGCGCCAGATTGGCGAAGTTGGGCGAGATCAACGCCGATACAAACTTCCGCTTATCGCCCAACAGCGCTACATTGCCCACCAGGTTCGAAGCCTTCAGCTTGCCCTCAACAAACGATGGAGCAATGAACTTGCCGGCAGAGAGTTTGATCAGCTCCTTCTTGCGGTCAGTAATAAAGATGAAACCGTCATCATCGCTATGACCGATATCCCCAGTCTTGAAGAAGCCGTCCTCAGTAAAGACCTCTTTGGTCGCTTCCGGCTTGTTCCAGTAACCCTGAAAGACCGATGGACCCTTCACTTCCAGTTCACCATCGTCAGCGAAACGCACCACAAGATTGGAAAGCGGCTTGCCAATAGAACCGACGCGATTGTAGATGGGGTGGTTCAGTCCAATGACCGGAGAGGTCTCGGTCAGACCGTAGCCCTCCAGAATCCGAATGTTCGCCGCTGCAAACCAGTAGGCGTTATCCAGGCCGAGAGGGGCGCCACCGGCGATATACAGGCGGACCCGTCCACCGAAGGCATCCTTGATCTTCGAGAAAACCAGCTTGTTGGCAAGCTTCCAGAGAGGGCTCGCGGGTATTTTTCCGGCCAGCACTGTCTCGCGGTGCTTCGTCCCCACGCCGATGGCCCAGGCAAAGATCTTCGCCTTGATGGGGGAGGCCAATGACTTCGTCTCTGCCGAGTGCCGGATTCGTTCAAAAACGCGCGGTACAGCCACCAGAATCGTCGGCTTCACTGTCTGCATCGCGGCCGGCAGGCGATCCAGACGCGATACATACGCCAGTACGCAGCCGTTGGCGTACATCTCGTAATCGAGGATGCGAGCCGTGATGTGTGACAACGGAAGGAAGCTGATGCACGAGTCGGAGGGATTGAAATCGATGAACTCGACTGTGTAGTTGATGTTCTGCGCGATGTTGTTGTGCGTCAGCATCACGCCTTTGGGCTCGCCCGTCGTACCTGAGGTGTAGACGATGGTGGCCAGGTCCTCAGGCTTCGCTTCGGCCAGCTTCGCCTCAAAAGCAGCATCGCGAGCCAGATCTTTCTCCGCATCTGCGATCAGGCTGCTGAAGCTCTCCGCGCCTGGAAACTCCCCGGCATCCATGACGATGACGCGCTCGATGCCAGGCGTCTTTTCGTGGATTGAAGCCAGCTTCTCATACTGTTCTTTTGTGGAAACGACCGCGATCCGGGCACCGGAATCGTTAAGCATATAGGTTGTCTGCTCGGCAGTCAGTGTCGGGAACAACGGAACGCCGACGGCCCCGATGGCAAGCACGGCAAAGTCTGTCACCGCCCACTCCCACCGGTTTTCGCTGATGAGAGCCACACGGTCGCCCTTCTTGATACCCCACGACTCCAGTGTTTTGGCAAAGGCGCGTACGCGGGTATAGAGCTGGGCAGAGGTAATGGGGCGCCACGAGTGATCGGCTGCCTGGGTGAGAACAACCGTGGTGTCGCCCTTGGAGGCGGCGCGGAGGAAGAGGTCGTTTAGGGTACGGAGGTCGAGGATCATCGCCGAAAGAATGATACCGAAGACAGGTTTCAGGAATTCATCATTCCGGCTGAATCCTCTCAATTTTCAGCAAAGACGGAATCCAGCCGGGCGCCTCTGACCCATATCTGGGTTCCTACTCCGCTCGCAGCATCTCCACCGAATCAATTCTCAGGACTTGGCTTAATTGGGGCAAATCGCGAATGCGACAGCAAAGATGATTTCGTCGCCAACAGAACTCCCAACGTTACGGGATCGATCGTCTTCATGCCATACAATCGCGACTCGACCAGTTGCGCTGCACTTATCCTAAGCCGAGTCGCCGCACGCTGTATGCATCAACTATCAGCTCTAAGAAACGCAAGCGAGGTAAGGCTATGCTCACCCCGCTTGCGTCTGACTGAATCAATTTGTACCGCAGCCAGGACTGCCGGGGAGATCAACTGTCTTCTTGGCCACGACCGCTCCTGGAGGAAGCCAGAATTCAATACCTCCTCCTGGCTGATCAAACGCGGGCGCAACCACGCCCATATAAGCCACAATTCCGCTGCGCACGCTGTCTGCATAGGCGAGACAAGAAGGCTCATTCGGCAGCGCGAGCTTTTGCCGGATGGCCGCGGCATCGAGCAGTTTTCCATTGTTTGAGACCATGGATAGGGTCGTCCACCAAGACCCATTCCGTGCTGTCACTGACTTTCCGGAGACGCGCACAAGTCCTGTTGCGCCGTGGAACGATTGATTGAATTTGTCCTCGGTCAGGAAGCTCACAACCTCTGTACCCGGAAGAAATGCGGGATAAAGAACACCGTCCATCTCCCCATTGAGCCGACGCGCCGAAACAAGCTCAATCCTGGTAACGCCACTGGTCAGCAACTGATCGTAGAGAGGACAGACCGGCGAACTGAAATCGGTTGTTCCCGGCGTTGTGATGGCTGGGTCCGAGAGGCACCCCGGAATTGCCGGCCATGCCCACCCCGTCTGGGCTGCCGCGGGCTGCGTTGCTGCGTTAACTTGAGCATGGGGCTGGCTTCCTGTCCAGCCGGCGAAAATGAGCGTGAAAACAGCAGTGAACAGAACTCGCATCCTGAATATCTCCTCAGCGTCAGAAGCTTTGTGACTGTTTGTTGTTAGCGAAGGGACGCACGTCCACATCAGATTTGAACTGCGAGGCGACTGTATCACGTCTCCGGAGACAGACAAAGAAATTCATCTGTATCCAAAGGTTCTCACTCGCTTCTAAGGGCGACCATTGGATCGACACCGGCTGCACGACGAGCTGGGATCAGCGACGCCAATAGCGCAGCCAAGGCGAGCAGGACAACTGCCGCCGTAATCATTATCGGGTCCCACGGCTTTACACCGAAGAGTTGGTCGGTCATCAGCTTCCCTGCTCCAATGGCCGCTGGTATGCCGAGCGCCAGGCCCACTGCGATCTGTATGAAGGCATTATGCAGCACCATGCGCACGACATCACTGCGGTTCGCGCCAAGCGCCATCCGCACACCGATCTCGCTCGTCCGCTGCTCCACCATATACGCCATCACGCCATACAGCCCCACGGCCGCCAACGTAAGACCGAGCACGCCGAAGAGTGTCGTGAGGGTCGCGATCATATTCTCCTGCTTGAAGTCAGCACTCACGACCTTCTTGTACGGATCAACGCCGTAGAGCACCAGGTCGGGATCGATACTGACCAGCGCCTTCCTTACCTGCTCCTCCATGCCGGAAGGAGCTCCCGGAGCCCAGATCACGATGTTGTAGAGATAGTGCGACCAGGTCTCACCGGCCGTGAACGCAGGATCGTCGTACTGCACCGTCTGCGTCTCCGGCACCCAGAACATCGGACGCACCGGATCCTTGTAGTCGTAGGTCATGTAGCGCATATCGCGCACAACACCCACAATCTCAAACGTTCCCGCATATTTGATCTTGTCGATGCCGAAGTGCTGGCCAAGGGGATTCTGATTCTTGAAGAATCGCCTGGCGAACGCTTCGTTGACCACGGCGACCTTACGTGTGGTCGAGGTATCTTCCTCGCCGATCGACCTCCCCAGAACCATCTGCGCCCCAATCGTCTCGAAGAATCCGGGCATGACCCGGGACCAGCCCGCCCCCGTGTCTTCTTTCGGCGCGGGTTCCGGCCTGCCCTGGATACGAATTCCGTCATTCCAGCTGTCGCCCGTCATTGGAGCGTAGAGAGCCGGGGCCGCCATACGTACGCCAGGAATCTGCATCAGACGGTAGTCGATCTTGCGGAACAGCGGCTCCAGTTGCTCGGGCTTGTAGTTGCCCAGCATCGGGTTGATCCACGCAATGTACCGGCCCTCTGTCTCAAACCCGAAATTCTGGTGCTCCAGGTTTCTCAGGCTCCGCCCCAGCAGAGCCGCCGTCGAGAGCAAGACCAGGGACATCGCCGCCTGACCGATGACCAGCGACTTCTGAGTCCAGGAATTTTTTCCACCAACGGAACGATTCGCTCCGCGCAGTGCGTCTACGGGGTTGGCGTGTGAGGTCATCCATGCAGGTGCGATCCCGAAGAGGATTCCAGTCAACACCGCGATGCCAAGCGTAAACAACAGAGCCGGGATGGACGGGGTCGCGCTGATCGGCACGAAGTTGTTGGAGTTTCCACGCTCCAGAGCCAGATACAAAATCAGCCTCGTGCCGGCGTAGGCCACAGCAACTCCGGAGATACCTCCAATCAAGGCCAGCGTGACTGCTTCGACCATTGCTCGGCGCACGAGGCGGCGCCGGGAGGCTCCCAGTGCGGTCCGGATAGAGGTCTGCGCTCGATCCTTGAGACCGCGGGCCAGCATCAGGTTTGCGATGTTGCCGCAGGCGACCAGCAAAACACACCCGGCTGCGATCAACAGCAGCCTCAACCCAGCCTTGTACTGGTCCCGCATGGCAGCGACTCCCGATCCACCCGGAATCAGGTGCAGCGTCTGTTGCTGCCAAAGCTGTTTTTCGCCTGGCTCCATATCGGGTACATGACTTGCCAGCCAGTCATGAAACTCCACGCGCAGCTTCGCTTCCAGCGTCGTCGAATCGACACCGGGGCGAACTCTCCCGATCAGATCGAGGAAGTTGCCGTTGGGCCGTTTCAACCTCGACGTAGCGCCGTCGATCATGATCTCAGTCGTCAGCGGAAGCCAGAAGTCCGGCATCCCGCCGCCGGCGAGCTTTGCGCCATAAAATCCGGGCGGCGCCACGCCAATCACCGTAAAGGAATGTCCATTGATCTGATAATTTGCGCCGACCACAGAAGGATCGGAACCGTACTTCTCCTGCCATACGTGATAGCTCATGACCGCGACAGGCGATGCCGATTCCTGATCGTCCGCATCCGTCATCAGGCGGCCGATCCATGGCTGCACACCGAGTGTTCGGAAGAAGTTCCCGGAGACATACTCTCCGTTGCGTGTATCTGCCTGTGCCTGTGAGCCGGCTCTGCGCACACCGAGCGCTGCATTCCCGGCCTGTAGCGCCGCCAGATCACTGAACTCCGGTGTATGCGCGCGAAAGTTCTTATATGCCTCCCAGGAGAAGAGAGAGAAATCCCCATCGCTGCCCTGCGTATAGCCGCCCCAATTGCAGCAGCGGATCTTATCGCCGATTCTCCAGAGCTCTTCCGGTTTCGCTACCGGCAGCGACTTCAACATCACCTGGTGCACCAGAGTGAAGATCGCGGTGGTCGCACCGATTCCAAGGGCCAGGGTCACCACCGCCGTAACCGCAAATGCCGGTGCCTTCTTTAACTGCCGAAACGCGTCCCGCAGGTCTGCCAGCATCATTCCCCTCCAAATAGCTTCGGAGCTACCAAAACTCTCTTTGCTGGGCTATACGGAAGGAATTGCGTTGCGGTTCCTTGAATAGATCATTTTCCCTGTTACTGGGTATCCCGGAAGGGGCGTGCAGCAGCGTTTTCATTGCGGAAGACGCCCATAAATGTGGATGCTCTGGACTACACCTACAGGGAAAATGCTTTACTCGCATTTCCCTGTTGCTGGGTATCCCGGAAGAGGAGTGCGGCGGCGTTTTCATTGCGGAAAACGCCCATAGATGCGGATGCNACAGGGAAAATGCTTTACTCGCATTTCCCTGTTGCTGGGTATCCCGGAAGAGGAGTGCGGCGGCGTTTTCATTGCGGAAAACGCCCATAGATGCGGATGCTCTGGACTACACCTACAGGGAAAATGCTTTACTCGCATTTCCCTGTTGCTGGGTATCCCGGAAGAGGAGTGCGGCGGCGTTTTCATTGCGGAAAACGCCCATAGATGCGGATGCTCTGGACTACACCTACAGGGAAAATGCTCTAGCGCAAAGAAAACCGGCTGATGGTCAGGTGCGGTCAGGTCGATGAAGCCCATCACTGGGAAAACAACGCAGCCCACGATGCATCCAACGGCATCCAGCGTGGCTCCGAAAACCATGTCGTCGGCATATCCGGGATATGAACCATGCCATGCCCTTGAGCACAGAGCAGCTCGGTGCCATACCAGTTCAGGAAGGCGGCGGAGGGCTGGCCTACACGGGCCGGATGTCCCAGCTTTCGCAAACAGCATGGGCAGCGATGGCGGTTGCTACGTAAGGTAAGCCGTATCGTCGGCAGCAAAAGCAGGAAGGCTGCAAACGCCTGTACACCACTCGCATCTTCCGGCCGCGGAAAAGCGAATTCCATTGCAATTGCCAGCGAACCGAGATAGGCAGCTGCAAGCAACAGAATCATCTGCACGCCTAGAAATATCGCTGGACGCCAGCGCATGCGCATTGGCATGCGCATGCCATCTTCACGCGCAAGAGGACGCGTTCCCGGCAAGGCGAATAGCAAAATCACACAAGCAAATAGAAAAGCCCTTCCTGGCATGAAGACACGCTCTTCCAGAGTCGTGACGTGAATGTGCAAGGGAAACTGTCGGTTCTGTAGTATTTGAAAGCCCCAATAAATATTGGGTGCTCCCGGAGCCACGGCGCCCAATACGTGACCATGCATACCAGCCGGTAGCCGATCTGCCAGGATAATCGCCTCCGGATCGTCCCATAACCGCAGCGTCGTACGCGGAAGTACCCCCTGGACCCGCACCGTGTTTCCGCCAAGACGCACTCTTGAGGGAAACCCTAACCCTTTCGCAGCGGCGTAACTTAGATAGATTCCCTCCCTGGCAGAGCCACCCAACCCTAGCATCCGTATCAGGTTGGCGGAGGCGGTCGCGACACGCAGGCGCTCGCCGTTGACATACCGCTTCTGGACCGCATAGAACGCGAACTCATCGAAGAGCGACTGCCGCCGTCGTGTCCATTCGGCGTACGTCTCATAGGCGATCGCGGGATGCTCCGCATCCTTCAGCAGCACTATGGATGAGGGAGCGCTGTAACTCCGGCTCAGCAAGATATCCCGGGAGCCTGGAACACACATTGCGGCGAACGCCATCATCAACAGTGCCATCGACGGAAGAACAAGTGCCTGCAGCCAGGAATGCGTCCAGAGCCGGGATTGCAGCCAGGGCAGCGTCACGGACCAGCCCACCGGCACATCCTTTTCGGTCACCGCGCGCAGCTCCCGCGCATCGGCCAAGGCTCCGCTCAACAGATGGACTGCCGCGCCCCATCCACACTCACTCCGCACATGCCACAGTTCGGCATTCCATTCAGACAACCATGTAGATCTCCGCTGGGCGGGCAGTAAAAGAGAAAGCAACCGCAGGTAGGTGTTCATACGCGCTCCTTCTCCTCTGCCGGCGCGGTGAGTGCTGCCAGTAACGGATACCGGCTGCGTGAAGCCTCCAGGACAGGACGCGCGGCCGCAGTCGTCTTGTAGTACTTACGAGGTGGACGCTGCTCTTTTTCGGCGATGGCCTCCGCTTCCCATTGTGACCGGATCAGCCCTTCCGCTTCCAACCGCCGCAGCGCCGGATACACGGTACCCGACGGCAACCCAGTGCTCTCCATGATGGAGAAGCCATAACGATAGCCGACCGCAATCGCATGCAGGATCAGGGCGGCGGTGTGCGAAAGCTTTCCGGTCTCAGCCATGCGCAGAAGGATACCTATGTAGCCATCTACTTGACAAGTGGGCAGGTTTCGCCTACTTATTATGAAGCTTTCTACATAGGGGTAGCGAGATGCTAGAAGCCAGAAATCTGACGAAGATCTACCGGGGACTTCCCGCGATTGAATCCATCAATTTCACCATCCGTCCGGGTGAGGTGGTCGGCTATCTCGGCCCTAACGGGTCAGGCAAGTCAACCACCGTCAAGATCATTACCGGCCTGGTACAACCCACGGAAGGCGGCGTTTTCTTCCAGGGTGGAAACATTCGGCATCAGTTGGAGCGATACCGAGCCACGCTTGGATATGTCCCGGAAGAGGCTCATGTCTACACCCATCTGACCGGACTTGAATATCTGCAATTGGTCGGCCGCCTGCGTGGGATGTCTGAATCTCTGCTCGACGCCCGCGCTCATGTGCTGCTCCGTCTCTGGGGGCTCGAAAGCTGGCGTCACAGCCCCATTGCCCTCTACTCCAAGGGGATGAAACAGCGCATTCTGCTCTCTGCCGCCCTTCTGCATAATCCGTCGCTTCTCATCTTCGATGAGCCGCTCAGCGGACTCGACGTCGTGTCAGCCCGCATCTTCAAAGACCTGCTTGAGGAACTGGCAGCGCGCGGCAAGGCGATCCTGTACATCTCTCACGTTCTGGAAGTCGTGGAGCAGGTCTGCAGCCGCGTGATTGTCCTTGGAAAAGGCAAAGTCATCGCAGACGAAACACCCGCCGGCCTGAAACTTGCCATGCAGCGCGGATCTCTCGAAGAGGTCTTTGCGGAACTGGTGCGCCAGCACGATACGCGCTCCACGGCACGCGAACTTGCGGAGGCTATCTCTCATGCCTGAAAGCAATGTTCTCGACCTGCGCCACGACCCGGTCTCACCTGCAGCCCGTATGCCTGGACGAACCGAGATCCTCATTCGTCATCTTCTCGCCCGCCTCTGCCAGAACGAGATGCTCTCGATCGATGGCGACATGAGCCGCGCGCTGCAAACCGCCTGGGCGATGGCATTGCCGCAGCTCTTTGCCACACTGATGAGCTTCCCTGTCTATCACCAGCCTCTTGGCGCACCCGCACGGGGCTACTGGCCCCAGGCCGGCGATCACTATTTTTTCATCACCTATGCCCTCTTCGTTATGGGAGCGGTTGCCGTCTACAGCTGGGACGTTCTCTTTCCCGATGCAATGGATGTTTTTGTGCTCGTTCCTCTACCTCTGCCGGCCCGACAACTCCTCAGTTCCCGCATCGTAGCGGTCGCCATCTTCCTGGCCGCTGCGCTGGTCGGCACCAATGCACTCGGTATCTTCTTCTTTCCGCTTGCAGCCGACCAGCCGCACATCGGACATCACATCCTCGCGCATTTCACTGCCGTAGTCTTCGCCGGAACGTTCGCCTGTACGCTCGTGTTGTCGATTCAGGGCATTCTGCTCACCCTCATATCGGAACGCCTCTTCCAGAAGATCACTCCCTTTCTGCAGATTCTGGGCATGCTGATACTCTTTACGCTCCTGTCGACCTTTCCGTTGGTGGTCGGCGCTCTACAAACAGTCCTCATCAGCTCTGCTCACTGGTCCCAATGGTTTCCTCCCTTCTGGTTCCTGGGTATCTATCAACGCATCATGTATGGCAGTGCGCCACCCTTCGATGTGCTGGCGATGCGCGGCATCATCGCAACCTTCATCACAGCAGCTATCACGTGCATCACGTACCCGATCGCTTATCGGCGGAAAGTCCGTCTGGTGATGGAGGGCTCCGCCGCCACAACTCAGCGCAGAGGAATTTTCAACACCGCCGCTGACGTCATTATTCCTGTGGTTGTCCGGAATTCCATACAGCGGGGCGTCTACCGATTCATTGGGCAGACATTGTGGCGCTCGCGCCGTCCAAGGGCGATGATTGCGATCTTTCTGAGTATCGGGCTTGCCCTTGCTTTCTCCAATCTCATTACGATCAACTCCTCGGGTATCCACTTCCGCCATGATGGAGCGCTTGTCTCCGTCGCCATCATCGCATTCTGGCTTACCTTCGGTCTGCGCGCGGCGTTCGCCTCTCCCGTTGATCTGAGGGGAAGCTGGGTCTTCCGCTCCATCCTGGGTCGCGAGAAATCTCTCGTTCTCGATGTCCAGAAACATTGGACCGTCTATGCCGTCCTGTTTATTTCGGCAGCACTCGCGATCGCCTTTGCCGTCGCCGGAGCAATCTCTATCACGAGGCTTTTGTTAGCCGTTCTGATTTGCACGGCTGTCGCCATTCTCACGACTGATTTTTATGGCCGCCATGCCAGCGCGATCCCTTTTACGCAGGCCATGAAAACAACACAGCACGAGCGCCCGCTTGCTGCCGCCCGGTATCTATTGGTGTTTCCCTTTCTCATGACATTAGAGGTGCGCTGGATGCACATGAGCTTTGGCTGGCTCTCGATCCTTCTACTCGCGATGTATCTCCTTCACCGCTATCTCATTCGCGCCGCCGAGGAGTGGCGCGCCAATGACTTTGACGGAAACCTCGACGACAGCGACCCAGACGAGTTCCCTACCAGCCTCGGGCTTCGCGAATAGCTCAGGAGGGTGCGAGGTACATTCGCATCCCGCAGTAGCTCAGTCTGGAGTGACAAGACTATCGATCGGGCCGCGATTTCTAACCAACGCTTTACCGATTCACCAATCGCGCCGGCAGCCGCGCTCCCACAAATGGCAACGCGGTTTGTCGTGGCCGTCGTTGTGATCGCGCATAAGTTCAAATCCAGGAAAAGTTTCATAACCGCGGAACTTTTTGAGTGCTCTTCTGTCTTAAGGCAAGCACCATTCCCGCGAAATGGTCAGACCGATAGATCCAATATCTCCTTCCAGCCATAACCAAATTTCGATTGACACAGATATTTGCGCGTCAATATAGTGGGCTCCGTTTCAAGAGGTCAGACCACATAAAACTCCATCGCGCAGGCGGTCTGGACTCGTGTGCTTCAATCACTTGGATTTTGTCTTGGGAGATTTCTGGATGTTTTTGTGTGCCCGCCGTATCGCTGCGTCTGTAGCTTTGATTTGCCTTTCGATCGTTTTCCAGCTTCAGGCGCAGCAGGCGTCAACTCCCCTGCCATACACCATGACCACTCTTGCCGGACTTTCTCCCACGGCAACAACGGCGGGAAGCGCGTGCCCCACGCTTGCCGGGGCGACTGCGATTGACGCCTATGGTGACGGATGCCCTGCGATCAATGGAGTCTTCGGAGCGGCGGGCCGCGGCGGCGTTCAGGTTGACAACTTCGGCAATGTCTTTGTGGGAGACGACGTCAGCGGCATCATCCACATGATCAACCAGACCTCAGGCATCATGACGAGGCTCGCGGGCGGAGGGACTGCATGCTCCGCCAAACTTGATGCCGCCGGAGATGGATGCATTGCGGCAACCCAGACGGTTACTAGCGGCCAGCGTGGCATCGGCACCGATCCATACGGAAACGTGCTGCTGGCGGGCTATAGCGACAATCTCGTTCACCTCGTCTGCCGCACGGCTTCCCCGCTGTGCACGGCAGCACAGGTTGGGACTATGCAGCTTGTGGCGGGTTGCTCCCAGGGCACAGGCTCAAACGGTACGGGAGGCGCGGGCTCAGACAATGTGCCTGCCTTCACGACCGCTGCAGGAACTTGTACGGCTGCAAAAGGTGAGGTCTACGGGCCTCGCGGCGTTACCGCAGACATCTACGGCAACGTCTATTTCGCAGATACCAACTCATCTCGCACACGTGTCGTCGTTGGACCTCTTACCTCGTCGTACTTCAGCGGGGCGAATCCTATCTACGCAGCGCTTGGGGTGTATTACCCCTCCATCACCGCGGGCTACGCCTACACGGTCGTAAATACGGCTGGCACCAGTACCTCCACTGGTGGTACCGCCACAAGCAGCGGCGCGGCCTGCAGCGTTACCACGAACGGAACCACCTATGCGGGAACTGCACTCGACGCCTACGGAGATGGCTGTCCCCTCGAATTCAGCTCCGTCAAGGCATCTTCGGGGTATACGAGTGGCGTAGCCGTAGATGGCTCGGGCAACATGGTTTTTACCGATCCCACGCACGGCCTGCGAGTCTTCTATGTCAGCGGCAGTGGAATATCAGGCGCGACGATGCGCGCCGCTATTGTCGCAAACAATTCTGGCGTGAGTCCGCAGCCGGGTTTCATCTATATGCTGGCCGGCGCGGGAGCCACGGTCGTCTCTGCAACTCCTACGTTGGGCAACAGTACCGCTCTTACAGATTCCACCATTACCAAGGTGACAATCAGTCCCCAGGGCCATATCTTCATCGGTGACAGCAACAAGGTCCTGTTCTTCGATATCAATACCGGCTACATTCGCACGCTCCTCACAGGATCAGCCAATGTCACCGCAGGAAATTACTGCAGCGGCAGCACAGGACAGAAGTCGCTGAGCGCCTACAGCGATGCATGCCCCGCTTCGAAGTCGCTCTTCTCAAACAGCAATGGATTGGGTGTCGCTGTCGACGGACAGGGCAACCTGTATCTCTATGACAGCGCCAGTAACACCACCGGCATGCTGGTGCGTAAAGTGCTTGCTCAAGGCATGGCCGCCCAGACACTCGGCACATCCCTATCGCAGACCTACCAGCTCCACTTAGCCGAGACTGCGAGCGGCACAGTCGCCGGTGCGACAGCAACGCTGACACCGACTCCCGATATTGCGGTGGGAACCCCAGCCTGTTCGCAGAATGCAGATCTATCAGTAGACTGCGCCGTCACCGCAACGGCCTCTCCATCTGCCGCAGGACAGAGATCGGCCGGCCTCGGTATTAATCTGCCATCCGGAAGTTGGACGAATCCAACAGCATCGATCAACTTAGGCGGAACGGTCTCCGGCTCGGTGCTTGCCTTCGATCATGCAAGCACAACGGCGTCGGGAAGCAGCTCACCCGTCGCACCGAATACAAGCGTCCTCCTGTCCGGCACCACACCGGTCGGTGTAGCTGTCGACGGAGCCGGCAATGTATATACGATCGACCCGAATCACGGAACCATCGTTGCCTCTTTCCAGGGCGGGAGCGGCGTCACTCTCGCGAGCGGCATTCCCTCCGGTCCCACTCAGATTGCCGTTGATCAGCAAGGAAATGTCTTCCTTGTCGGAACGGCAACGCCATCGATCCAGGAGCTCGTGCTCAACGCCGCGACCTCCAGCTATTCATCTGTTTCCCTGAACTACACACCAGTCAGCGGGACTGCAATGCCGCAGGCAATTGCGGTTGATAAAACAGGCAATCTCTTTATCGCTGATCTGCAATCCACTTCGGCCAATACAGCGATCTATCGCCTCTCCACCTCCGGAGGTACAGTGCGGCAGCAGTCCATGGTCGCAACGGGATTCAGCAATCCCGTCTCACTCGCAGTCGATGGAGCAGGAAACGTCTATGTGGCCGATCGCAGTGCAGCTAGTGTTTTCAAACTGACTCCAAGCTCGACGGGAGCGTACACACAATCCACATTCCTCACCAACGTGATTCCCGTTGCGGTCGCGGTCGACCCCGGCGGTGATGTGTATGTACAGGATCAAACGACAGGTTCTGTGCTCGAAGTTCCGGTAAGCGGTCCTTCGTCCGTGACCGTTCTGACCGGCCTCACTGCCCCGACCGGACTAGCCCTGGACGGTAAAGGAGTCGTATACAGTGCTGACGCCAACAGCGGCATCACGCAGGTGAACCGCGGCGCTATTACGTACAACTTTGGAACCGATGAAAACATTGTCTTCGCGGGAACACTGACCAACGCAGGCAATATCGCAATCACGGGATCGAACACCGTCACCAATACAACCAACTTCAATGTGACGGGAGGCAATACCAACGGTTGCAGCTTTACCAGCAGCGTTCTTGGCGCACTTTCCGCGGGTGGCGCTTGTAATATGTCAGCTACGCTCGTCGGAAGTGGCTCAGGCACGGTGTCGGATGTGCTGAGCTTCGTTCCGACTGCATCCACAGTAGGAGCCTTGACTCTTACGGGCACACTTCAGGGCGTCGCGATCGCAACGACAACCACAGTCAGCAGTCCCTCGCCAGCTTCCCCAATCTATTCAGCAGGTGGAACGGAAGCGACATTTACCGTAACCGTCACGGCCGGCTCCGGAGCAACCGCTCCAGGTGGCACAGTTGCAGTCACGATCGACTCCACGACGAGTTATCCCACGCTCGTTGCGTCCGGAACAAGTGGCATTGCTACGGTCACAGTCACTGGCTTATCCGCAGGCACTCACACGATCTCGGCCGTCTACAGTACGTCAGGCAGCTTCACCGGATCTAACTCCGGCACAGCGCAAAGCTTCGCCATTGCGCAGATACCGACGACTGTAGCCTGGACACCCGGCGTGACCAGTTCTCCCGTCAGCCAGGCCATCGGCACCAGCGTCCTGAATGCGAGGGTCTCACCCTCGGTCTCAGGAACATTTGTATACACGGCAACGCCATCTGGTGGCTCTACTGTCACCGTGGATGCAGCCTCCTATCTGCCAATCGACACTTACACTCTGACGGTTACATTCACTCCGATTGACGCGGTCAACTACACCACCTCAACCGCGACTGTCACCAACTTCAGCGTGGTGAAGGCGAATACCACCGCGAGCGCCGGTGCCTCAACGAATGTCGTCGCAGCAGATGGAACCGGAAATTACACGAGTCTCTCGACAGCACTGGCCGCATTGCCGACTACCGGTGGAACCATCTATCTGAAGCCTGGAACTTACACAGGCCAGAATACGGTCAGTTATCCGAATGTCGCCCTACGCGGCCTGGGTGGCGATCCGACAAAGGTGATCCTTACCGGCGAAGATGGAGCCTTCTCTTCCCCCTTCGTTTACCCGGGTAGTAGCGCCGGCAATGCCAATGCCGGCGGTGACCAGGGATCGTCTACCTTGAACGTGGCAAAGAGCGCCTACATCGGCAGCCAGGCGACCTCCGGAAACGTGCAGTACACGCCGAACGGTTTCTATGCCGAGTATCTGACGATCCAGAACACGTACAACACCAGCACAACCACTACGTCGACGTACTCCACGGCAAGTGGAAGCTGTGCTGACACAGGCGTGGGACAGACGCTCAAGTCTCTCTATGACTCTGGCAAGCAGTGCAACTCGCAGGCGCTGGCGCTGTGGATGACCGCGGACCAGGCGGTGCTGAACAACGTCAATCTCACCAGCTTGCAGGACACGCTCTATGCAGGCAGCCAAGGATGCAGCAGCAGCTCATGCACTCCGGCGCGTCAGTACATGTGGAAGGGCACCATCATCGGCGATGTCGATTACGTCTTCGGCGACGCCGCGCTTGTCTTCGATCGGACGAACTTCTTCACCGCGTGGCATGGAACTTCGCCGGGTGGCCCGACAACCATCGAAGCACAGAATAAGAAATTCCAGACCGGCAGCAGCAATGACTATCTGAGCGGTTATATCTGCAATGATTGCACTCTGCTTTCGCAAAGCACCGGCATGTCGAATCTTTACTATGGCCGGCCCTATGGAGCATATTCCACCTGGATCATGTTGAACTCGTTCGTCGATCAGGTGAATCCGGTCGGCTGGATAGAGTTCTCAGGCAATACAAATCTGCCGACATCCACCTATGCCGAGTACAACACGCAGCCATACGTTGACCCTGCCGTTGGCACGGCTCCTTATCCCGCATCGCTGTTCAACGGAGCCGTTGTTCCAACAGGCGGTAATACTGGCGCGGGGGTAAACGGATCACGTGAGACGACCTCGACCAATCCGGGCACCATCGCAGCGAACAATGCGGTGCATACGAGTCTTACTGCTGCCCAGGCAGCACAGTACTATCCAGTCACGTTCCTTTCGGCAACAGTTCCAACACAGACCTATAGCGGCTTCTCCGCCAACTGGAACCCCGTGAATGCGCTTGCCACTGCGGTCAACTCCTTTGCCCCGACGGGCAGCATCACGCTGAACTCCTACGGCAGCAGCGTGACCATCCTTGGACGTCCGCAGACGCCAGGCGCAGGTTTGATCCCGACGGGAACCTATCAATTCCTCGACGGGAATGTTGTACTTGCCTCCGGTTCTCTTGATGCCGCGGGTGAAGCGTATCTCACCACGAGTACGCTCGCCGCCGGCGTCCATACCATCACCATGGTGTACGGCGGCGATGCCAACTTCAACGGAAGCACGTCATCGGCGTTCACCATCACCGTACCGGCAGCTCCGCTGGTTGCCACCAGCACCTTGCTCACCCTCGACAATACGAGCAGCACCTACGGCGGCACGATTACTGGCACTGCCACTGTAGCCGCCAACTCCGGCAGCGGGACGCCCAGCGGCAACGTAAACCTTCTTGCGGGATCCACCACCGTTGGATCATGCACATTGTCGAGTGGCGCCTGCACGTACACACTCTCGGGTGTGAGCGCGGGTGTTCAAACACTCAAGGCGGTCTACAGCGGCGATGCGTCTTATGCAACCAGCACTTCAGGCGGAGCAACCATCACGATTGCGCGTGCTGTTCTGCAGGTAACGGCAAACAACGTCACAGTCCAGGTCGGCGCAGCTCTGCCTTCCTATACGGCAACGATCACAGGCTTCGTTAACAGTGATACGCAGGCGACGGCCGTAACCGGGTCGCCCGCATTCACCGGAGCAGCGACCGGTACAAACACGGTCGGCATCTTTCCAATCACAGTTTCGACCGGCACTCTGGCTGCCACGAATTACACGTTCAATTTCACCGGTGGTTATCTGTACGTTCAGGCTGTGAATCAGGCGGCTCCTGTGGCTACAGGTGATACCCGCACCGTAACCGAGCCGCAATTCCCAGCCGTCTGCACGGCGCTAGCTGCTTCGCTGGCGTCGGTAAACGACGATCTACCAACCTCTGTCGATTCCACAGTCACCAATCCCGATGGAGCCCGCATTCAGGCTGCCCTCAATAGCTGCTCTGGAACCGGTCAGGCAGTAGAACTCTCTGCCGGAAACGCAGGAAACAACGCTTTCCTCACCGGTCCGCTTAGTATGCCGTCGAATGTGACCCTGTTGGTTGATCCCGGCGTTATCGTCTTCTTCTCGCGCAATGCGCAGGACTACGACAAAGTGCAAGGCACGCACACCTGCGGCACTATCAACAACAACGCTGCTACTTCCACCTGCCGTCCTCTCATCGATATTCCAGGCACCTCGACCAATGTCGGCATCATGGGATACGGACGGCTGGACGGCCGCGGCGGCGACGCGCTTCTCAATGCCATTGATCCGTATGAGGGCTACAGCTGGTGGGGACTATCGGCTGCAGCGAACGGAGTCGCGAATCAGCAGAATCCGCGTTTCATCCTTCTTGAACGCGGCGCAAGCAACATTACCCTTTACAAGATCACGCTCCGCAACTCTCCTCTATTCCATGTCTCCTCCACCGGCGGCGCAGTAAGCAATTTCACCGCATGGGATGTGAAGGTTGTCACGCCAACGAGTTCACGCAATACAGATGGCATTGATCCAGGAAATGCGACAAACTTCACGATCACGCGTTCGTGGATCTCCGATGGTGACGACAATATTGCTGTCGGCGCCTCCGGCGGCGGATCACAGAACATCTCAATCACCAATAACCACTTCTTTGCGGGCCATGGAGAGTCGATTGGAAGCATCACCCAGGGTGGTATCAGCAATATTCTTTTCGACGGCAATATGCTGGCGGGCAACGGATTTGCAGGACTCGGCAGTTCGGTGAACAACACGGCCGACGGCAATTCCACCGCAATTCGAATCAAGTCGGCGAATGATCGTGGTGGACTTGTCACAGGAATTCAGTACTCCAACTCCTGCTTCCTCGATCATAAGACGGACGTCCAGTTCACGCCGCTTTACAACACGAATACCGGAACACAAACACCGAACTTCCAGAACATCCTGATGCAGAACCTGGTGTTCCTGAACAATGCGACGACTGCGAGCGCAGGAAGTCTGCAGTTTACCGGTGCGGCAAACGGGTCAACCATTAACCCGCTTATTGTCACGCTCGACAACGTGACCTTCCCAAGTGCCCTCTCCTCGTCGAACTTCGTAACTACGGGAACAGGCGGGACAGAAACCAATGCACAACTCACGCTGGGACCGGGACAGGTCTCATCCAACTTCGTTTCGGCATGGACAGGCTTCGCCGGGTCGAACGGCAACACACTGACGGACAATCGCACGGCAACCACCCTGCAGGCGCCCCAGTGCAACTTCACCTACATCGCTCCTGAACTCACTGGTCCTAACGGTTTACCGCAGACCATCAGCTACGGACAGAATGCGACTGCAATGGTCGTCCTGACGCCAGCGGTCGGTGGCGCCGCTTATCCTACCGGCACAGTTACGCTGACAGACGCATTCGATAACAGCAAGAAGACGGTTACCCTGACTGGTTCGTCGGAAACCACGTCCATCCCGCTGAGCGGCCTGGCGATTGGCACGCATACGTTTACCGCAACCTACTCCGGTGACACCAACTACCCGCTACCCAGTGGCTCGACCTATTACACCCAGACAGGACCATATGTCGTTACGGTGAATGCCGCAACCCTGGCGAGCACGTCCACAGCACTTTCTGGTGTTCCCTCGTCAGTTGCATACGGATCTTCGTTCACGGCGACAGCAGCCGTGACAGGTACGAACCCGACGGGCACGGTTGCATTCGTTGTAAATGGCTCCGTATATGCGAGCTCGACGCTGACATCTGGCGCCGCAACCACGACCATTACCCTACCCTACAGCGCCTCCGCATACAGTGTCACCGCAATCTATAGCGGAGACACGGTGAATGCCGGATCCATCTCATCGGCGGCGACGGTTTCCGTCTCGGCGGCGGCGACCACAACGACTCTCTCGGCGAACTCGACGACGAGCACTCTCGGTCACCCGGTAGCCTTGAATGCAACCGTGACCTCAAGCGCTGGAACACCTACCGGCATAGTAAGTTTCAGTTACACAACTACGACAAATTCGACGGCAACGTTGTTGACCTCTTCCTCTCTGGTGAGTGGAACAGCATCGGTCTCTGTATCCTTGCCGATCGGAGCCAATTCCGTCACTGCGAGCTATACAGGAACGGGCGCATTCGGAGCATCGAATTCCACGGCGATGACCATTACTGTCAATCCGCCCACCATTGTTGCATTACCTACCGCTCCAATCGCGATGCCGTACACCATCTCGACCATCGCAGGCGGTTCTTCCCTGACGGTTCCGAGCAGCGGAACGATGGCGTGCGCCGGTGCAATCGATAAGTGGGGTAACGGATGCCAGGCAACCGCAATCGCGCTGTCCAGCGCCGATGATCTTCGTGCTGTTGCTGCCGATCCCTTCGGCAACGTGTACTTCACCGATATCAGCGCCGCGCTGATACGCCGCATCGCGCCGAATGGCATCATCAGCAACTTCGCCGGGCGCGTGACCGGAACCGCCTGCGTGCCCTCGGCAACAACCGGATGCACGCCGACACTGGTCAGTATCAGCAAGCCTCGCGGAATCTCCTCTGATGCCGCCGGCAATATCTTCATTGCTGATTACAGCGGAAACAAGGTCTATAAGGTCAGCGTCTCCACGGGATTGATGTACCTCGTGGCAGGTACCGGCACTGCCGGATCGACCGGCGACGGAGGCGCGGCCACATCGGCCCAAGTCAATGCTCCTCGCGGTGTCTGGGGCGATACGGTGGGCAACATCTATATCGCCGACACGACTGCTAACAAGATTCGTGTCGTCGACGAGACCGGTGTGATCCACACGTTTGCCGGAACCGGCACCGCAGCCTCGAACGGAGACGGAGGCCCCGCGACCTCAGCTGCGATCAGCAACCCGCAGGGTGTGATGACGGACGCGAACCTGAACGTCTATATCGCCGACTCAAGCGGCGGTAAGATCCGCGTGGTGTGCGTCACCTGCGGAACGAATTCGCCGCTCGATGCACTGCTTGCCAAGCTCGGAGTTACCGCGCCGGTCAATGGTTATATCTACACCATCGCCGGAGGTGCAGGCGCTGCCTACAGTGGCACCTATCCGACGCTAGGCACCAATGTCACTATGTCTCCGCAGAAGCTTGCGATCGATAGCAGCAACAACCTCTACATCTCCGATGGCAATGGTGTGATCTGGTTCCAGGACTTCCGGACCGGCAATCTCCGCCCGGTTGCGAGCAATGCCTCCGCAGTCTGCGCGGGCGCAACCAACAGCATCGGCGATGGTTGCCCTGCGACGCAGGCGAAGTTCGGCAATGGTGGCAACGGCATCGGTGTCGGCAGCGATACCCTCGGCAACATTTACATCTCAGACACGCTCAACCTGCGTATTCGTAAGGTGAGCACCAACCTGCAATCAACTGCAGTCGCGACCGGAACGGCTTCTTCGTCGCCTGTGAATATCCACTTCATCGCAGGCGACACCGCCACCGGCAATGGCATATCGGTCAACTCACCAGAATGGACTCTCTCATCTTCAGCGTGCTCGACCAACGGTGACACCACGACGGATTGCCTGCTTACCTCCACTTTCACACCGGCCGTACCTGGCGCTCGCTCCACGATACTGACGGCAACCAGCACGCAAGGACATACGGCCTATCTCGGCTTGACCGGTACAGGTCTTGGCGCAGGTGCGACACTCGATCCTGCCAGCACGACCAGCTTCGGAACAGGCCTGCAGGTAGCAGGACTTGCAACGGATAATGCGGGGAATGTCTATGTGGCCGACAGCGCAAGCAAGTCTCTGCTGAAATATGCTTCTTCGGCAGTGGCGCAAGGCAGCAGCGCTGTTCCGACGACCCTGGCAGCTCTTACGGCCCCCGGCGCCGTTGTGACTGATCCGCGAGGATATGTCTATGTGAGCGACGTATCGACGGGCCTGGTTACGCAGGTTTCGCCGGCAGGAGCAACATCTATACTGCCCTTCACCTTCACCAAGCCGACAGGACTGGCTGTCGATTCGATCAATAACCTCTATGTCTCTGATGCATCGGCACAGGCGATCTACCAGGTGAATCCGATCACCGGTGTCATGCGTCAACTGCCGGTGGGAACGCTGGTAGCGCCTGCCGGGCTCAGCATCGACCCGAACGGAAATCTGTTGATTGCCGATTCGGGCGCGCCGGCACTCTATCGCTATAACCTGCAGAGCGGAACCCGAAGTGCGGTTTCGACAACCGCCACTCAGCCGTCCGTTGCCATAACGGATGCTGCTGGCAATCTGCTTATTGCCGACTCTGGGTCGATCCTCGCTGTTCCAGCCAGCGCGAACAGCAGCGGCTTCACCATCGCAACTACAACACCTGCTGGACTTGCTACCGATAGCGCCGGCAATCTCTATACCGGTTCTTCTTCCGGTTCGATTCTCAAGCTGATCCGCACGCAAGGATATTTCCAGTTCGCGAACACTTCTGCGGCGCCTCAAAACTTCAGCCTGCTGGAGTCTGGTAATCAGACCCTGCAGTTGACCTCGGTCAGCCAGAGCGATCCAGCCGACTACAGTCTGAGCGCTGCCTCGTCCACAGACTGTTCCGTAAACACAAGCAATGCCGGTACGCTGGCGATCGGGGGTGTATGCAACGTTACGGCAACCTACACACCTACCACCTACGTCACTACAACCGACACGGCAACCTTCAACGGAAACCTGGCGAACGCGAGCCTTTCTACCCCGTCTGCGGTGCAGCTGACCGTGACCGGACCTGCAACGGCACCCGCCGCCAGCATGACGCTCGGTTCGTTCATTCCAGCCTCACCGGTCTATGGTCAGAGCATCACCGTTACGGCGACAGTCACCGGCGCTTCCGTTATTCCCGCCGGAACGGTAATTTTCACCGTTGATAGCGCCACGATGAACGCCGATCTCGTGAATGGCGTGGCTACTGCAACGCTGCCGTCATTGAAGGCCGGTTCTCACTCCATTACGGCGTCGTACACAAGCAGCAACGGTTACACCGCTGCAAGCACCTCCGCAACAACGCTTGTCATCGGACAGGCGCAGCCTACTCTTACCTGGTCTTCACCGGCGGCGATCACATACGGAACTCCACTGAGCGCGACGCAGTTGAACGCAACCTCAGGCGGAGTCGATGGCGCCTTCACCTACACCCCTGCGCTTGGCACGGTAGTGACGGCCGGAGCACAAACCCTGGCCGTCACGTTCACACCGACCGACACAACCGACTACACAACGGCAACAACCACGGTCCTTCTGACGGTGACTCAGGCAACGCCAACCATTACCTGGGCCACGCCAGCATCGGTCACCTACGGCACCGCACTGAGCAGCGCGCAGCTCAATGCCACCGCAAGCGTGCCCGGCACATTCTCATACTCCCCTGCGGCCGGAATGATGTTAAGTGCAGGACAGCAACTGCTCTCGGTAACCTTCACTCCTAACGACACAACCGATTACACCAATGCAGTGCAGACGGTTCATCTGACGGTGAACCCTGCCGCGTCCAACCTTGCATTGAGCGGAACGCCGAATCCGGCGGCCCAGGGCAAGACAGAGACCCTTACGGCAACAGTGACAAGTGTCGGACAGCCCACAGGCAACGTTGTCTTCTCCTCTGGAACGAACATCCTTTGCACTTCGCCACTCAACGCGTCAGGAATAGCGACCTGTCCCTTTGTTCCTTCCGCATCAGGAACTCTGACCATCACAGCCCAGTATCAGGGCGATCAGAGCCATCTGGCCTCCACGAGCAACATGGCTTTGAACGTCTATGACACGTCGGTGCAACTCCAGTTAGCCAGCACACAACTGGTCTATCCCGGTGCAACGAATGTGACGGTCTGCGTTGCGGGAGCAACTTCGGCAACACCGACCGGCACAGTCACCATTGCAGATGGAAGCACCACGCTGACTACGCAAACGCTTCAGGGTAATGGATGTGCCTATTGGTACATTTCGCCGGGACGCAGTGCGGGTAGCCACTCGATCAGCGCCACCTACTCGGGCAATAGCAGCAATCCGTCCGGAACATCCGCTCCGGTTCTGGTAACTGTCAGCCCGACTCCGGTGAAGATGAGCGCGTCCTGCTGGAACTCTTCGTTTGCATACGGAGCCAACTATCAGTGCACCGTGAATCTGAGCTCCTCCGCTGGATCGCCGCAAGGTGTCATTACGTACAGCTATGACGGGAGTGCTCCCGTAAGCGTGGCGCTCTCATCCGGCAATGCGCAGTTCACAATCACAAAACCGAATGCGGGCAGTCACACCGCCGCGATCGATTACGCACAACAGGCTAACTATGCGGCTGCAACAGAGCAAACCAATAACTTCACCGTCACTTTGGCGCCGGTGACCGTATCGCTTACACCGTCCAGCTGGTATAGCAAAGTCGGAACAACCATCACGTTCCAGGCATCCATTGCTTCCTGGAGTGCGGGTCCGCCGAATGCTAGCGGTACGGTTTCGTTCTATGACGGCTCAACTCTGCTTCAGACGGTTCCGGTCAACAGCAGCGGCCAGGCAAGCTACGCGACATCCGGGCTCTCCGCGGGATCGCACGCCATTACCGCCACCTATGCAGGTGGCACAAACTACGCTTCGGGCTCCGCGAGCGTCAACATAACGATGGCTCAATAAGGTGATGTTGAATGAGAAAGGGCTCTTCAGAGATGGAAAGCCCCTTCTTGTTTAGAGCATTTTCCCTGTTGCTGGGTATCCCGGAAGGGTTCGTGAAGCGGCGTTTTCATTGCGAAAACGCCCATAGATGCGGATGCTCTGGACTATACCTGCAGGGAAAAAGCTCTAACCGAAGTTAGATGATGCGCAAAATCCTATAATGAGACGATGCGATACCCGCCGGAACATAAAGCTGAAATCCATCAAAGAATTGTGAAAGACGCCTCACGGCGAATCCGTACAGAAGGGCTGACCGGCGCTGCCGTTTCCGCGGTGATGCAGGACACTGGTCTGACCCATGGTGGCTTCTATAAACATTTCGCGAGCAAGGATGAATTAGTTCTCGAGTCGCTAAACGAGGCCTTCCGGGAGATTATCAACCGTCTTTTGAAGGCCGCAAAAGAATCTCGCCCTGAGATCGCGTGGAAGGCCATCGTGACAACCTATCTGCAGCCGGAACATTGCTCTCAAGCTGAGAGTTGGTGCCCCCTGACCGCGCTTGCTCCTGAGATGGTTCGCACCAGCGAAGAGATGAAGGGCCGGATCTTCGACGAGCTCAGGAACTACAAAGACCTCATGCGGCCGTTCATGCCGGGACGGAGATCTACTGATAAAGAGAGCGCTTTTTTTGTAATCTTTTCGACAATGATCGGGACAGTCCAGATTGCCCGCTTGCTGCCGGATCCCGCGTTACGAGAGAAGGTACTCGCAAACACCAGGGACTTCCTGCTGCGCAGCTTCTGATTCCATTTGCATCTTTTAGAACACCGCGTGGACTGCGACTGCTACCGCACGGCTATCCGGCTTTACGCAAAGGAAATTCGTGCCCCTTCCCGGAACGAGGCGAGAGCGAACTCGGGGCATCCAGATTCGCATTGTCCTCCACGCCGACGCCAAGGCGATCCACAAGCTCGCCTCCTAACCATCCACCCACGAAAGATAATGCGACGGCGACAAATGAAAGCGTCAATGCAGCAGTCGACGGAATCTGACCAGTCTTGTCGCGTATCCACCAACTTGCAGCAAACATCACCACGACAACGACGTTTGTTCCACCATGCAGGAGGCCGATTCGCCACGCTCGCGTTTCCCTGGGAATAGCGGACCAATCGATAGCGCCAAAGACAGCCGCGCAGAGGCCGCCGATAATGCCCGCCGCAATCAGCCAGAAAGAGACGCGATACCAGAAGGCATCTCGCTGGATGAGGGCTACGATGTCGAAAGCAGCCGCGGTGGCAAGCAATCCCAGAGGAAAAACGACCAACACCGGATGAATAGGGTGTCCGAGAAATTTGGCTTTACTCTCCATGTCGCACCTCCATCTCGATAGAACCAAACCTTGATGCTGAGATGCCTGTACTGGAGATCGGGTGTCCTGCACGGAGAGGCGCGGCTGGGAAATACCTTAAAGAGGAACCGGCTGGCAACCTTGCGGCCAGCCGGTTGTGTTGCAAGTTCCTTTTATGCCTGGGGCTTAGGAACCAGGCGGATGAACTTCTGCGATGCGTTCGCCCAGTCGGCGAGCAGAGTCTTCGCCAGCGAGCTGTTCGACCTTTCTACATGTGCTTCGATCAGTTCGTGAAGCTGCATCTGCGCATGCTCGCCTGCCTGCTCGAAGGTCTCCGGAGCCAGGAAATCTTCGTGGCAACGCTTGGTCGACAGGAAGCTTCCGTCAGCGTCGTATACCCAGGCGATGCCGCCCGTCATTCCGGCGCCGAAGTTGATACCGGTCTTACCGAGAATGACAGCCATGCCGCCCGTCATGTACTCACAGCCGTGGTCGCCGATGCCTTCTACCACAGCAGTGGCGCCGGAGTTACGGACCGCGAAGCGCTCGCCCGCGCGGCCGGCGGCAAAGAGCGTGCCGCTGGTTGCGCCGTAGAGAGCCACATTGCCTAGGATGACGTGGTGGCCGGAGTGCTGTGCCGCCAGACCGCGTGCACGCAGGATGATCTCACCACCCGCAAGGCCCTTGCCGACAAAGTCGTTGGCCTGGCCTTCAAGGATGAGCTTCATACCGTCGACCGCGAAGCAGCCGAAGGACTGACCAGCGGTGCCGTTCAGGTTCAGCGTGATGTCGGGACGCGGCAGCGGAGCTTCGGCGCGCGACTTCAATAATGCCAGCTCACCCGCGATGCGCGCGCCAATAGCACGATCGCGGTTCGCCACGTCGGAGTGCACACGGTATGGCATTCCCTGCTTCGCCGCGTCGACTGCCGGGCCAACCCAGGCTTCATCGACAGCAGGACGCGAGACCGGGCGATCATTCCGGCCTCCCTGCCAGCGAACTGCGCCTTCTTCGGTAGGAACGGCCAACATCGGCTTCAGATCCAGACCGCCATCGAAACGGACCTGCTCCAATAGATCGGTGCGTCCGATTGCAGCTTCCAGCGAAGGCAGACCGTAACGGGCGAGAAGCTGTTGGACTTCCGAAGCGAGCTGCTGGAAGAACTGCACCACGTGCTCAGGCTTGCCGCGGAACTTCGCGCGGAGCTCAGGCTTCTGCGTGGCAATGCCCGTCGGGCAGGAGTTCAGGTGGCACTGGCGAGCCATATCGCAACCCAGAGTCACCAGCACTGCCGTTCCGAAAGCAAACTCGTCCGCTCCCAGAAGCGCGGCGACCAGGATGTCGCGAGCCGTCGAGAGACCACCATCGGTACGCAGACGGACGCGGCCCCGCATGCCGTTTTCGATCAACACCTGCTGCGCCTCGGCCAGACCAAGCTCCCACGGATTACCCGCGTACTTGATCGACGACAGCGCTGCTGCACCCGTACCGCCCGTGTTACCGGCGATCACGATGTAATCGGCATATGCCTTGGCCACACCCGCGGCGACCGTTCCAACGCCGCAGGAGGAGACGAGCTTCACACCCACAGCCGCACGCGGATTGACGTGCTTCAGGTCGTGGATCAGCTGGGCAAGATCCTCGATCGAGTAAATATCGTGATGCGGCGGCGGAGAGATCAACGGCACACCCGGCTGCGCGTGGCGCAGACGAGCAATCAGGCCGGAGACCTTGTGTCCGGGCAACTGTCCACCCTCACCGGGCTTGGCGCCCTGGGCAACTTTGATCTCGATCTCCTCGGCGTTTGCCAGATACTCGGCCGTAACGCCAAAGCGTCCGCTGGCAACCTGTTTGATCTTGTTGTTCAGCATGCCATGGATCGCCGGAGCGGCAACGATCGGCTCGGCAACAGCGACGCCGCCTTCGCTCTCGTTGCGGGCCATGGTGACGACACCACCGCCAGGCGTACGGAAGCTGGAGACGACCGGACTCGGCTTGTAGACGCCTGGATCTTCTCCACCCTCACCAGTGTTGGACTTGCCGCCCAGGGTGTTCATGGCCAGTGTGATCGTCGAGTGCGCCTCGGGGCTCAGGGAGCCGAGCGACATAGCCGATGCGATGAAGCGGCGGTACATCTTCTCCGGCGCTTCTACCTCACTGACAGACAGCTCCGGTCCTGCCGGGCGAATCTCCAACAGATCACGGAGGAAGGCGGGTTCGCGGCTGGCAACATTCTGGGTATAGATCTGGAAAGCAGCAGCAGGGTCGGCAGCGGCGGGAACATTACGAGCCGAGCCCACAACAGTCTGCAGCTCCTTCACCAGCGGAGGAGCCCAGCCATGCGGCTCAGTGCCGTCTGCACGGCGGAACTTCACCCAGCCCGGATCGGTGAGATCGGTTGCCTGCTCCGCGCCCCAAAGCTTACGGAGCTGCTGCTCGATCTCGGCAAAACCGATACCCGAGATAGGAGCCGGCGTCTCTGGGAAGCACTTATCGACGACACTCATGTGCAGGCCGAGGATGTCAAAGAGGTGGGCCGAACGATAGGAGTCGACGACAGAGACACCCATCTTCGACATGATCTTGGCCAGACCGGCGTCGAGCGCCTTGAGCATCTTCTTCTCGGACTCGTAGGGGTCGGTTCCGGCCGGAGTAAGAGCACGTCCGCTTTCGAGCGCCAGCCAAGGACAGACCGCGCCTGCACCGTAGCCGATGAGGACGGCGGCGTGGTGAATGTCGCGACAGTCTCCTGCCTCCACAGCGATACCCACGTTGGCGCGCAGACCAGCCCTAACCAGAACCTCATTGACGTAGGCGGTAGCCATCGCCATGGGGATTGGAAGCGAGGCGGCTGAAGCTCCACGGTCGGTCAGCAGCAGAATGCCGGCGCCGTTGCGCACCAGAGTTACAGCCTGCTCGCCGACAGCTTCGAGCCCGGCTTCGAGGGTCGTAGTTGCAGTGAAGAGACACGGCAGCTCAACCGTCTTCAGGTTGGCGGCATGATCGTACTTGTGCTCACGCAACGCAGCGGCCTGCCCCAGAGAGAGGAAGGGCGAAAACAGCGAGAGACCTGGCAGCGGAGCATGCTTGTCCAGCATGTGTGACCACGGGCCGAGACGCGTATGCAGCGAGACGACGCAGGCTTCGCGCAGTGGATCGATCGCCGGATTGGTTACCTGGGCGAAGCGCTGGCGGAAGTAGGCATAGAGCGGACGCGGAGCCTTCGCCAGAAATGCGAGCGGCGTATCGTCACCCATCGACCACACTGGATCCTTGCCCTCGGTCGCCATCGGCGCGAGGATCATGCGGACCTCTTCCTTGGTATAGCCGAAGGCAAGGTGAATCGGCAGCAGCGACTTCAGATCGGGTGTATCGGCGATGTCGGCCTTGACCAGCGGAGTCTGCTCGGCAAGAAGCTGCTGGTAGGTCGGGTCTGCATCGAACAGGTCGAAGAGCTCGTCATTATGCAGCACCTTGTGCTCGATGAGATCGACGACGAACATCTCACCTGGCCCAAGACGTCCGGACTCGATCACCGTGTTGGGATCAAGATCGACCAGGCCGGCCTCGGATCCCGCCACGACGATGCCAGTATTGGTGACGGCATAGCGTGAGGGACGCAGACCGTTACGGTCCAGGGCCGCGCCAACGACTTTACCGTCGGCAAAACCGAGCGCAGCCGGGCCGTCCCAGGGCTCAGCCATATCCACGTGATACTGCAGGAAGGAAGATGGCTTCGCAGTATAGGCCGGCGGCACCAGCATGCGGAGTGACTCAGGCAGCGTGCGGCCGTTGTAACGAAGCAGTTCGACGGTCTCGTCGAGAGAGGTGGAGTCAGAACCGCCCTGCGTCAGGATCGGCTTGCACTCATCAGGCAGGGTGGCATCGCGAGCAGCCATACGGGCGCGGTTGCCCCAAACGGTATTGATCTCGCCGTTATGCGCCAGGGCACGACAAGGCTGTGCGCGGTGCCAGGTCGGCGTGGTGTTGGTGGCGTAACGCTGGTGGAAGAGAGCGAAGGACGTCACGAAGGCTTGATTGGCCAGGTCAGGAAAGAATTCCGGCAGCAGGCGGCCGGCGCACATCGACTTGTACACGATGGTCTGAGTCGAGAGCGAACAAAGGTATCCGTCGGCTTCACCCGAAGCCAGGAAGCCGTCAAACTTCTTGCGCGCCAGATACAGCCGACGCTCCACGTCTGTGGACGTATCGTCGGTGGTGGCGATCACCTGCTTGATGACAGGCATGGTGGAGAGGGCGATCTCTCCCAGCGTCTCCGGACGGGTCGGCACCGTACGCCACGCCAGGACCTTAAACGACTGAAGCTCCAGCGAGCGGACAATGGCGGCCTCAGTTTTGGCCGAATCCACCGGCAGGAAGCACATGCCGACGGCCAGCGGTTTGTCCGCCGGGAGGTCCAGTTTCAGCTCTTCCAGCAGCAACGCACGCGGTACTGCCGCCATAATCCCTACGCCATCCGACGATTTGCCATCGGCCGCGACCGCGCCGCGGTGGGCGAGACGGGCTAGGGCGGTCAGCGCTTTGGCCAGAATGTCATACGACGGTGTGGCAGACACCTGGGCGACGAATCCAACGCCGCAGGAGTCATGGTCAAAGCGAGAGTCGAGAAGCGAGGGCACTGACATCTTCATAGCGATGAACCTGGGTAAAGCCTTCCTGTCATTCGGGGACACCTGCAGGTAGACGCTCGCGATGGCGCGTACACTTCGCCTTGAAAAGCGGCACTGCTGGGGTCCAGTCTGTATTCTACGCCGATTTCCCATCCGGATAGCGTCCGGAAGCATGGATCTCGACCTTGAGAGCAACACCGCCCGGCACTTGACATAGCGGCTGTGAATATTTATACATGATCTTGTATTTTTATGCATCAACAACGTAGTGCCGGCTGTCAAAAGCAGGTGCTGCGTTTTTCTGCTGTTCAAAGCGGCAGAGGATGCAGGATGGATGAATAGAAATTCAGGATGAAACAGCAAAGGCACAGTGCAATTCGAGAGCTTCTGGTGACGGCGACGATCACCAGCCAGGATGAGTTGCGCAAAAAGCTGGCCAAGCGTGGTTTCAATGTAACGCAGGCTACGTTGTCCCGGGATATGCGTGAATTGAACCTCTACAAGGGCCCGAACGGATATACGCTCGCCAACGTCGCAGCGACCGAGGATGACCGGTCTCCGGAGATCGATGACCTGTTGCACAGCTTTGGCCTGGAAGTGCGGCAGGCCATGAATCAGGTCGTCATCATCACGACGACTGGCGGGGCTCAGCCGGTAGCTGCCGCCCTGGACTACGAAGATTGGGAAGAGATTGTAGGCACCATTGCCGGGGATGATACCGTGCTGGTGATCTGCGGCGATATCGAGCAAGCTAAAACCATAACCGCACGGATTGCGGAGCTTATCAGGTAAGAGATGACGACGGCGACAGAGGTAAAGACGGAGATGACAGCAACAACGGGCGGCGTGCGCACGGCGGTTGCGGGCGTGAGCGGCTATGCCGGCGGAGAGCTGGCGCGGCTGCTGCTGAAGCACCCCCGGTTGCAGGAAACCAGGCCCATGTTTATTGGCCGTGAGGCGACCACGCTGAGCGAGCTACAACCGCATCTCTACGCCATTGACGAGCAGGAGCTGCCCGTAGTTCCCTACCCCGCGTGGAGCGAGCTGAAAGCCGCCGGAGTGGAGATCATCTTTCTGGCGACGCCGCATGAGCAGTCGCGGGAATGGGTACCGCAGATTCTGGATGCCGGACTTCGGGTGGTGGATCTGAGCGGCGCCTGGCGGTTAAAATCGGCCTCGAACCGGGCTGTCTATAAGCTGCACGATGCCGATGCGGAACTGGCGGCGAAGCTGGATGCCGAAGCGGTCTTCGGCTGCCCGGAGTTGCACCATGACGCCATTCGCAATGCACGTCTGGTCGCCAATCCTGGCTGCTACGCCACCAGCATCATTCTGGCGCTGCGTCCGCTGGTAGCCGCGGGGCTGGTGGACATCGAACACGGTATCGTCTGCGACGCTAAGAGCGGCGTAAGCGGCGCCGGCAAGGCTCCGACGGCAAAGACACACTTTATGCACGCCGCCGACAACCTGAGTGCCTATGCCGTCTTCGGACACCGGCACACAGGCGAAGTTTTGGAGCAGGTGGGTCTGCCGGCGGATGCGCTGCAGTTCACACCGCATCTGCTGCCAATTCCCCGCGGCATTCTGTCGACGATCTATCTGCGGCTGAAGTCGCGGATGGACAAGGTAGCCGTGGAGCAGGTCTTCCGCGAGTTTTATGCCGGCCATCCGCTGGTGCGGGTCTTCAAGGCCGGGAGCCTTCCACAGATCCAGTACATCGTGCGGACGAACTATTGCGATCTGGGCTTTGAGCTTGCGGCCGATGGCCGACGCATGGTGCTGGTGAGCTGTCTCGATAATTTGCTGAAGGGCGCGGCCGGACAAGCCGTGGAGAACATGAACGTGATGTGTGGATGGAAGGAAGAGGAGGGCCTGCTGTGAAGTACGTCGTGAAATTGGGCGGTGCGGGCCTGGAGAGCGAGAAGTTGCGGATGGATTGCGCGCGCGCCATTGTGGAACTGGCCAAAGATGGCCACCAGGTGGCCGTGGTGCATGGCGGCGGTGTACAGCTAACCAAGACGCTGACGGCTCTGGGCAAGAAGAGTGAGTTTATCCATGGGCTGCGCGTCACAGACGCCGAAACCCGCGATGCGGCCCTGATGGTGCTCGCAGGCCGGGTCAACAAGTCGCTGGTAGCGGCTTTGGGGCAGCTCGGCCAGCAGGCCGTCGGGCTTGCCGGCGGTGATGGCAATGTCTTCCGTGCACGAAAGAAGAAGACCAATCCGGACCTGGGTTTTGTCGGCGAGATTGCCGCAACCGATCCGACGTGGCTGGACGCTATCTGGAAGATGGGCGCCATTCCGGTCATCTCATCTATCGCTTTAGGTTTTGACGGTGAGTACTACAACGTAAATGCAGATGAGATGGCCTCCGCTGCCGCGGTCGCCACGAAGGCTGATGCCCTGGTGTTCCTGACAGATGTTCCCGGAGTAAAGGGAGCGGACGGAGCGGTGATGCGATGGCTTTCGTTGAAGGAGATTCCTCAGCTCGAAAAGAGCCAGGTGATCTCCGGTGGAATGCTGCCCAAGCTGAAGGCGTGCAAGGATGCTCTTCTGGGCGGTGTAAAGCGGGTTCGAATTTTGCCGGCGGAGGCAGCATCCGTGCTGCCGGATCTCGTCCATACACGAGTCAACGACGGTACAGAAGTGATGGTGGCGTAGAGATGAACAACCAGGAAAGGGTGAAAAAAATGGATCTTGCATCGATTCAGGCGGCGGAAAAGAAGTTCCTGCTTGAGACCTACGAACGCAACCCGGTGATGTTTGTAAGCGGCAAGGGCGTCTATCTGCGCGACAGCGAAGGCAACGACTATCTGGACCTGTTGAGCGGTATCGGTGTTTCGGCCCTGGGGTACGGGCATCCCGCGATTGAGAATGCGATCGCGGAGCAGTCGAAGAAACTGCTGCACACCTCCAACCTGTTCTTTCATGAAGGCACGGCCACGCTCGCGCTCAAATTGACCGAGCTGACCGGCATGGACCGGGTCTTCTTCTGCAACTCGGGTACAGAGGCCTGGGAGGCGGCGCTGAAGCTCGCCCGCGCCCACGCCGGCGTACTGCGCGAAGAGGGCAGGACGATCGGGACGAAGTTCCTCGCGCTGGAGCACAGCTTCCATGGCCGGACAATGGGATCGGTCGCCACAACGCATAAGGACAAGTACCGCGAGCCCTTCGCTCCCGTGATGCCCGATGTTGAGTTCGTGCGCTTCAATGACATCGAAGACCTGAAGGCAAAGTTCTCCGACGACGTCTGTGGCATTTGCATTGAGGTGCTGCAGGGCGAGGGTGGCATTCACCCTGTCTCGAAGGAGTTCTTCGCAGCGGCACGCGCGCTGTGCGACTCGACCGGCGCCCTGCTGCTGGCCGATGAGATTCAGAGCGGGATGGGCCGGACGGGCAAGTGGACGGCGTACCAGCACTTCGGTGTTCAACCCGACATTACGACCCTGGCGAAACCGCTCGCGGGTGGCCTGCCGATGGGCGCCATGCTTTGCAGCGAGGAAGCTGCCCGTGCCATGAAGCCCGGTCTGCATGGAACCACCTTTGGCGGAGGCCCGCTGGCCTGCGCCGTAGCTACAGCGGTGATCGATGAGATCGAGAAATCAAACCTGCTGGCTCATGTGACCGAGGTCGGTAACTACTTTATGGAGCAGTTGCAGGCCCTTGCTGTAAAGCACCCTGAAATCATCTCGGTACGTGGTATCGGTATGATGATCGGCGCGGAGATCAAACACCCTGAGTTGGCAAAGCTGGTTGCCACGCAGATGATGGACCGCCGTATTCTAATCAACCGCACCAGTGAGACGGTACTGCGGTTCCTTCCGCCTTACCTGATCGAAAAGAAACATGTAAACATTGCAGTAAGCGCTCTGGACGAGATTTTGAGGCAAGCCAAGGACGCAACGACTCCAGTGCTTGCCGGTGAGGCAGCCCATGGATAGCAAAACCATCGTCATGAGCCCGAGGAATGAGGGAGTAGCAGTGCCGAAAGTATCATTGGGAATTCAAAGCGATAGCGCATTCAGCGAGGCCGCAAAGCGCTTGAAGGGCCGCGATCTGTGTTCGATCGCCGATCTGACGGTGGAAGAGATGGCAGCCATCATGGAGCTGGCTCATGCCGTCAAAAACCATCCGGAAGATTTCAAGACAGCCCTCGATGGCAAACAGATGGTGATGTTCTTCGAAAAGGCGTCGTTGCGTACGCGCCTGACCTTCGAAGCCGCCATCAATACCATGGGCGGCAACGCCATCTTCGTCGACCAGACGCAGAGCCCCCTGGGTGAGCGCGAGAGCCTGGCCGATATGGCCCATAATCTTGAGCGCTGGATGAGCGTGATTGTCCTGCGCACGTATTCGCACGACACCATCACCGAGATGGCTGCTTCCGCCAAGGTGCCTGTCGTCAATGCCCTTTCGGATTATGAGCATCCGTGCCAGGCGATTGCCGACTTCCTGACGCTGGAAGAGAAGTTCTCAACCTGCGAAGGCCTGAAGTTCACCTACGTCGGTGACGGCAATAACGTCTGCCACTCCCTGATGCTGGCCGCGGCGCAGCTCGGCGCACATTGCACCATCGCGACGCCGAAGAATTACGGACCGAAGCTGGACGTGATTCACAAGGCCATCGAGATCGCGGAGCAGACCGGCGGAAGCATCACGCTGACGCAGGACCCCATCAAGGCCGTCACCGGCGCTGATGCGATCTATACCGATGTCTGCACTTCGATGGGCTTCGAACACGAGGCGACCAAGCGCGCACCGATCTTCAAGCCCTACCAGGTCAACGACGAGCTCATGTCGCATGCCAACGATCAGGCCGTCTTCATGCACTGCCTGCCGGCACACCGCAACGCCGAAGTGACCGACGCCGTGCTGGATGGTCCGCAGTCGATCGTCTTCGATCAGGCGGAGAACCGGATGCATGCGCAGAAGGCCATCCTGCTGATGCTGCTCGGAGGCGCCAAGCGCATTCCGAAGGCGAAGAAGCGGTTCGTCTAACAGACAGGCGGTAGAAACACCGCACTCTGTCCGGTCACCTGCACGCAGGTGACCGGACGCAATGAAAGAGGTTGTGACGTGAAAATGTGGTCTGGGCGGTTCCGGGAACCGCTCAATCGCAAATTCGAGCTGTGGCAGCGGTCGTTTCCCTTTGACTGGCGGCTGATCCCCCAGGAGATCCGTGCGTCAAAGGCTCACGCGAAGATGATCGCGGCCGCAGGCATTCTGACCGAGACCGAGTTGGCGGAGATTCTCGCCGGGTTGGATCGCATCGGCGCAGACTTCGCCGCAGACACATTGGATCTCGCATCGGAGACGCCCGAAGATGTACATCACTTCGTCGAACTGGAGCTGACGAAGCACATTGGCACGCTGGCGCTTAAGCTGCATACCGGCCGTTCGCGCAATGAACAGATCGCGACCGACCTACGCCTCTTCGTGCGCGACTCGATCGACCAGGTGCTGACCGATCTGGCTGCATGGGCCGATGCTTTGCTGGACCAGGCGGTTAAAGCCGGCGACGCCGTGATGCCTGGCTACACACATCTGCAGCGCGCCGAACCGGTTCTTCTGGCGCACTGGCTGCAGGCTTATGTGCAGATGATCCTGCGGGACGCCTCCCGCTTTGCCGATGCTCGCAAGCGGATGAATCTGTGCCCGTTGGGCTCAGGGGCGATTGCCGGTGCAACGCTCGCACTGGACCGTAACATCGCAGCAGAGGCACTTGGCTTTGATGCTCCGACGGCGAACAGCATGGACGCCACCAGCGACCGCGACTTCGCCCTGGAGTTCTCTCAGTGCGCTGCCGGACTGGGGCTGCATCTGTCTCGCTTCGCCGAGGAGATCACGCTCTACGCGACCCAGGAGTTTGGCTTCATCGAACTGCCGGAGGCGTTCTCGACCGGATCGTCGGCCATGCCGCAAAAGAAGAATCCTGACCTGACTGAGTTAGTCCGCGGCAAGAGCGGTCGCCTGCTCGGCGCTGCGACGACCTTCGCAACCATCATCAAGGGGCTTCCTCTGGCCTACAACAAGGATATGCAGGAGACCCAGGAGGCTACCTTCGAGGTCGCTGCCACCCTGTCAGGAATGCTGCCCCTGATGGCGCCCTTCACCACCGCCCTTCAGTTCCGGTTAGACCGGATGGAGACAGCAGCCTCGACCGGCTACCTGAATGCCATGGCCGCAGCCACCTATCTGGTGCATAAGGGAGTTCCCTTCCGCAAAGCGCATGAGAAGATCGGGAACGCCGTCCGCTATGCTTTAGATAAGGGTTGCGAGCTGAACGAACTGACTTTGGACGAGCTGAAACAATTCGGAGATGAGTTTGGCGTGGACTTCCACGAGGCCATTACGCTGCAGGCGACCGTGGACTGCCATGACGTCATCGGTGGCACAGCGACGGCGCAGGTGGCGGCATCACTGGCTCTGGCGCGCGAGAAGATCGCGGCTCTGACTCCACAGCAGGAGCAGGTCCATGTCTAGTGTGATCAGTGAATCGACCGTGTCGACGCGCCCACGCGTCAACGGCGCCCAGGTGCGTAAAGCGCGCCTGCAGGATGCGAATAATATCTTCGACATCGTCAATTCCCTGTCGGGCGACGGCACACTGCTTCGTCGCAGCTATGCCGAGATCTGCGAAAACGTTCGCGATTTCACTGTCGCCGAATCAGAGAGCGGCATCTTCCTTGGTTGCGGAGCACTGCACCTGTACGGACCGCATCTAGCCGAGGTCCGTTCCATCGTCGTAAAACCTGAGGCGAAAGGCCAGGGAGCAGGCGGCAGAATCCTGCGTGCCCTGCTGGAAGAGGCCGACGATCATGGAGTTCCGTCGGTGTGTCTCTTCACCCGGATCCCCGACTTCTTCTTCCACTTCGGCTTCCGCATCACGATGGATCGCGCGGCTCTGCCGGACAAGATCTACAAAGACTGCCAGAACTGCCCTCGCCTGCACGCCTGCGATGAAGTCGCCATGGTGCGTGGACCGATTCCTCGCGTCGCTGTACTCGGTCCCAGCCGGGTGCAGGACACAGAGCTGGTTCCCATCCAGATTCCATTTAGCGGCGAACGGCACTAGTCGAACAAAGGACGATACACGAGGCGGAGCAAAAGCTCCGCCTCGTGCGTTTTAGATGTTCTAGCTCGAAAACGGAAGACCGATTCCGTACGCGCTGCTCGTGTATCCCGCACTCACGGAACCACTCAGACTAAGCAGTAAGGACGCTTTGTAAATCGAGTCGTTAGTGTTGTAGGTATCGCGAGTCTTCGATCGCGTGTAATACGACGAGTTGCTGTAGACGAGGCTGGAGATCGCGTCGTCAACGAAAACCTGTGTGGTGACGTTTGTCGCAACGTTGCCCGAGGAATCATAGGTACGAATACGCAGATGCACATGTGTCGTCCGGCCGCCATACCATCCGGGAAAGATCGACGTGAAAGAAACCAGGCCACTGGAATCGGTAAGTTGATATCCCCGAAGGAAGTTATCGTTTGACGTATCTTCGGTTGTCTCCGACTGAGAAGATTCCTGGGAATAAACCCCTCCGGCATCCGCATGCCATACGTCGACACGGGCATTCTGCAGCGGTGTACAACCGCTCGACGAATACTGATAGATCGCGAAGTTCATGTAGAACGGCACACCCGATAGTCCGCGTGACGATGCAGTACCGACCGTGTCAGGGCGGATATCACTCCGCAGCGGAGTAGCGGTATCACCATCTACCCAGTACGGCCCTTGAGTCGTGCTACTGCCCTGGGAGCACGTCGTCGTGCTACTGCTGGAGCTTGTCGAGCTGCTGCTGCTTGAGGAAGATGAACTACTGCTCGATGAGGATGAGGCCGTGGTTGCTGCGGTTCCACCGGAGCCGCAGCCTGCAAGCGCTGCCAGACCCGCTAAACCCATCAGTTTTACTGCGCGCCTGCGAGAAGAGGCGCGCACAATTACTGCAATTTCGGGAGGCAAAACTCCCATACGAAGATATTGATCCGGGGCAATGTCACACATGGCCGAAAACTCCTGAGTCGTTGCCCCTGCGCAGAGACGATACGCCATGAATAGACGCAAAGTATGCCGCGGGGATTACCCAAAAGCCATGCCATCCATCCTGATTACCTAAGCCATGGAATAAAAGCCGTCACGCTCCCGAAGCTCAACTTCGGTATCAAAAAGCTGAGAGAGCCGCTTACCAGTCAACAGATCGCGTTTTGCGCCATCGGCGACAATACGTCCATCGCGCATCATGATGACGCGCTCGATCTCCGGCAGAATGTCTTCGATGTGATGCGTGATGAGCAGAATGCCGGTTCCCCGCTGTGCGAGGCTCCGTAACGTCAAACGCAGACTGCGTTGGGCAGCGATATCCAGCGCGTTCGACGGCTCATCCAAAAGCAGCATCTCGTTGCTCCGCACCAAAGCGCGCGCAATCATGACACGGCGCTGCTGACCGGCAGACATTTGTCCAACAAACTTGTCAGCCAGCACTTCCCCCTCGACCAGGCGCAACGCATCTTCAGCCTTGCTTCGCATCTCGTCCGTTATGGTGAGATTGGGCCAGAGCGTCGAGCTCGAAAAGAAGCCGGAGACCACAGCGTCCAGGCCGGTGGTCTTGAGTGTTGGCTTGCCCGGCAGTTCCGGAGAGACCACACCCAGCCGACGCCTTAGCTCCTGTAGATCCCAGCGCTCACGGCCAAAGATGCGGACACGCATTCCGGGCTCGAACAACGGATAGATCTCGCAGGTCATCGCTTTGATGAGTGTGGACTTGCCGCAGCCATTCGGACCGAGAATCACGACGTTCTCACCCGGGCGAATGCTGAGGTTGATGTCATGCAGCACCCGCTGAGAACCGCGTGCAACATTTACATGTTCGAACAGGAGAAATGGCTCAACGCTTGCTTCGCACATCAGGCCTTCAGGATATCGTCCTGAAGGCCCAGGGCGTGTCATCAAATTCCTGTCAGTCAGCGCCGGGAGCAGATTGTGACGAAGAGATCGGGAAAATCTGCCGCGGCCCTTCGGGTTGCGGCGGAAATTGGTCCATACTTCGTTGTCAGCCTCGACGGTGGACCCGCCACAGTCATCGGCCTCCGCCTCGTCTGGAGCAATTTCCGCTCGCAACGCTGACTGACAGGAATTTGATGACACGCCCTTCGCTTATGAGTCTTGAAGAAGTCGTTATACCGCGATGGTGAAGCTGTCTTCGCTGCGGGTGACGGCGCGGTACATGGTGTCTCGCTCAAACGGAACACGGCCTGCTTCGCGAATCAGGCGCTCCAGTTCAGCACGGCGCATGCCCTGAGGAGTAGTGGCGCCGGCATCGTGATAGATCTTCTCTTCGACTACTGTGCCATCGATATCGTCCGCGCCAAAACGCAGCGAGATCTGGGCCATCTTCGGTGTCACCATCTGCCAGTAGCTCTTGATGTGCGGGAAGTTGTCCAGCATCAGACGGCCGACGGCAATTTGCTTGATGTCGAGCATGCCGGTCGTACGAGGCAGATGTCCCAATGGCGTGTTGTCGGGGTGGAAGGCCAGAGGGATAAAGGTCTGGAAGCCTGCGGTCTCGTCCTGAACGGCACGCAACTTCAAGAGATGATCAACCCGATCTTCTTCGTTCTCAATATGGCCATAGAGCATGGTGGCATTCGAGCGCAGGCCTGCCTTGTGGGCAAGACGCGCTGTCTCCAGCCACTCGGAGCCATCGATCTTGTGGTCGCAGATGATGTGACGAACTCGGTCAGCAAAGATTTCTGCGCCACCGCCCGGGCAGGAATCGACACCGGCAGCCTTCATGCGCTCCAGCACCTCAGGAATCGAAAGCTTCGCTCTCTTGGCAAGAAATGCGACCTCAACCATGGTGAAGGCTTTGATATGCACCTTCGGAAAGCGCTCTTTCAAGCCGCTGACCAGGTCCATGAAGTACTGGAATGGCAGATCCGGATGGAGACCACCAACGATATGAAACTCCGTGACCGCTTCGCTATACCCCGAAGCCGCCGCTTGCCAAGCCTCTTCCAGGGCCATTGTGTAGGTGCCGGGAGTATCTTTCTTGCGGCCGAAGGCGCAGAGGCGGCAGCTTGCGACACAGACGTTCGTCGGATTGATATGCCGATTGACATTGAAGTACGCCACATCTCCATGCAGCTTTTCGCGTACCGAATTGGCCAGCCAGCCTACGGCCAGAATGTCCGGACTGCGATAGAGGGCTAGGCCATCCTCATACTCCAGCCGCGTGCCGGAGAGGACCTTGTCCGCAATGGGCTCAAGGCGTGGGTCATCTGTCTGAAATGCATGGCGCGGCCGCGAGGAGATTGAGGTAGCTGTCATCGCACTTTCCATTCTAATCCTCCTTGCGGCAGCCGTTATCTTACCGCGGATTCAACCATCCGAGGCTGAACGACGATCCCGTCATAAAGGGTAGCGCCGATCAGGTGATCTCCCACAGGACGGACAAAGCGAAGATGCCATCCCGTATCCCAGAACGAGATATGGTCATCCGTGAGGCTCACAGCATAGGTCAGGGTCGTCGAGCTGTTAGCCGAGATCAGCATCCGCTTCCCCG
The DNA here is from genome assembly GCF_025685425.1 of Terriglobus albidus. Classification (GTDB taxonomy): domain Bacteria; phylum Acidobacteriota; class Terriglobia; order Terriglobales; family Acidobacteriaceae; genus Terriglobus; species Terriglobus albidus. Next base: position 334,848 of record NZ_JAGTAS010000056.1, on the reverse strand, counting down.
CGCCGTCGTAGAAGATGCTATTGACGTCTGCAACGTGAAGCTCCGGGAGACCTTGCCAGCTTGTCCCGGTATTGGAGCGGAAGACACCCTCGCGGCCGCCGGCCCAGAGCCGCCCTTTGTCATCGACTCCAATCGCGGTGATCTGGGCAAGTCCGCCAGGCACCGAAGCCTCCGTCCACTGCTGCGTCAAGGGGTTCAGAAATGCGATCCGATGAAGACCCGCAACTACAACGTTCCCGCCTGGCGCCGCCCCGGAATAACGGAAATCCTCGCCGGTAAGAGACGTGATCCGCCATGTGGTTCCGGAATCGTTGCTCTGCAATATGCCAAGAGGAGTCGTGGCATAGAGCATGTTGCCGGAGCGCACGATGGAAGAAGCCGGAGCATCCAGAACACGGCTTGGTCCCAAAGGACGCGGCACAGCCTGGCGCACAGGAACAGGACGGCGCGTCTTCGCTGCGCTTTGACTGCCAGCACTCCGCAGCCCCACGGCACTCTTCACAGGGGCTACTGCGGGTTTCATAGCTGCATTTCCAACAATCGTTCCGCTGGGAACCCAGACGGCTCCCTGCAGGCGGAAGATACCGTGTGAAGTTCCGGCAATAACGGTGCCATCCGGAGCCTGCACCAACGCGAGAACATCCAAGCCATTCAAGCCGGAGCTGAGCTGATCCCAGGTCAGTCCTCCGTTGGCGCTGGTGAAGACACCGCCGGAATCCTTGTCATTGAGCACACCGATATAGAGCTTCGCCGGGTTAACGTAGTCGGCGGCATACGCCGTAATTTGACGAGAGGTGAAGCCGGAGTTGGATGTGCGGAACGAGAAACCGCCGTCATCACTCATCAGGACGCCGCTGCGATCTGTCGCGAGCAGTACATGTTCTGGATTTTCCGGATCGACAAAAACGTCATTCACGATCGTGGTGGGGTCAGTGGTGCGGCGCCAGGTTGCCCCCGCATCGGAGCTGCGCCAGAGCCCTTCGGTCGTACCGGCAAACACGGTATCAAGATGCTTCGGATCCTGCATCAAGACACGCGTCCGACGTGCTGAAGATGGAATGCCCTGTACCTTCGTGAAGCGATCTCCGGCGTTCTCGCTCTTGTAGATACCGGAGCATGCGCTGGCATAGACAATCGATGGAGTCTTTGGATGGACGATGATGGAAAACACGTCCGAATCATCGATAATTCCGTCTTTGATGTTCTTCCAGTTGAGTCCCCCATCAGTCGTCTTCCACGGCAAGTGCCAGGTTCCGGCATAGATCGTATTAGGATCCTTCGGATCGATTGCAATGGATTCGACCTCATGAATCTCTGTGCTGCCTACCGGGCTAATCTGCTTCCAATGCTGCCCGCCATCCGAACTCCTGAAAATGCCATCGAGTGTCCCAGCAACTAATGTCTTCGGCGATGAGGGAGAAGCTGAAAGTGAGCGAATCGATTGGCCGTGCATCGAGGGTGATTCCACCCATGTCATACCGGCGTCGCGGCTGATATAGAAAGCTCCATCCGTGCTGCCGAGCACCCAGGCACCGGCGTAAAGCACATTCGGCTCTGAAGCGTCGACCACGATATTGTCGATCACCAGGTCGTCACGCTTCCCCAGACGAGCAAGCCGCTTCCAGGTACGACCGCCATCATGGCTGTCGTACATCCAGCCGATGGCTGTTCCCAGATACACATGCTTGTGATCGTGTGGATCCTCCGCGAAGGCACGAGCATCGCCCCCATCCGGACCAAACGGGAACCACGTCACAGCGTGTAGCCAGGAAGACACCAGAAACGGAATAGAGAATGCAGCAACGCGGATTGCTCCGCCAAAGGACTTTCTCATTAACTTATTTTCTCTTAAATAAACCAAGGGCCGGCTGGCATATCGCCAGTCGGCCCTGAGCCTTTATAGGTTCGTTTTACTTCTTCTTGGCAGCGTGCTTGCGAACCGGCTTGGCAGGCTTGACCGGCGCAGTCACTTCCGTGAGGCCGCTGGTGCTGAAGGTAGCGCCAGCAGGGATCAGCGTGGTGGTGACGGTCTTGCCTTCGGTGGTGGAGGTGTAGGTGGCAACGCGGGAAGCGTCGATACCCTTATCCTTCACCAGGTACTCCTTGGCGTTCAGAGCACGCTCAGAAGCTACCGTGTCACCGTGCTTCTCCTTCGCGTCGGCGGAGCCGGCCAGAGCAACCTTGGCATCGGACGAGCGCTGCAGGTTCAGAGCGACATCGTCGAGGCAAGCCTTGCCCTCGTTGTCAACACGGGTCGGACGCTTCTTATCGCGCTCGAAGTTGACCGTGCAGAGGCTCGAGGTCTTCGGAGCCGGCGGCGGCGGCGGAGCAACAACGCTGACCGAGGTCGTAGCCGAAGCGGTCTGGCCCTTATCGTCAACCACGTTGCAGGTGACGGTAAGGGTGCCAGGCGCAGCGCCGGCGGTGCTCAGGGTCGCGGAGGTTCCGTTGCCGGAAACCGAACCGGAGGTCGAGCTGTAGCTATAGGTCAGAGGACGGTTCTGCGGGCTGACGCCATTCGCAGTGATCGTCGCAGACTCACCCGGACGAACGCTGGACGGGCTGGCCGAGCAGCTGATGGTCGGCGGCTCGAAGGCCTTGACCGTGAACGGAGCCGAGCAGTCAGCAAACTGGCCAACCTTCTTGCCCTCTTCCACGTGACCCTTGACGGTGTAGCTGCCGGGGTTCAGCGACTTGGTGTCAACGTTCGCGGTGCTGGAAGTACCGGAAACAGTGCCGGCATCCGAGGTCCAGCTATAGGTCGCGGTCTTCTTCGGGTTCAGGTTCGCGGCAGTGCCGGTCACCGTGACAGGATCACCCGGGAACACGGTCGCAGGCGACGCGACGCAGGAGTAGGTCACCGGCGGCGGAGGAACGATGCTTCCAATGTGCCACAGGATACCGCTGCTCAGCTGTGCAGCGCTGATGTTAGCGCGTCCACCGAGCATGCCTGAGGCAGGGATGGCCGGACCAAAGTTGTCGTGGATGTACTGATAGTCCGCCTGGAAGAGGCGAATACCTAGCTTGTGATTGAACAGCGGCGTGTCATAGTCCATACCGCCGCCTGCCGTCAGAGCAGTACCCCACTTCGTCGGGTTGTAGCCCGCAATCGTGTTCGGCCCACCGAGATTTGCGCCGCCAACCAGACCGTGAGCGAAAACGGTAAAGTTCTGGGCGGGGTAACGGAAGATCGGACCGGCAGAGATGGTATAGAGCGAGTCGTTCTTACCATCCGGGTGAGCTGCGAAAACAACCTCGCCGCCGACATACTTATTGAAGTAGTAAGCACCACTACCGATCGCACCAAGGTCGATGGAGCTGTACTGGATGTTGGCAGGCTTGATGGGGCTATGCGTACCGAAGTACGAGTATCCCAGGAAAATATCAGCGCGCGACGGGTTGGGTTCCGACGGAGCCGCCGGGGCCGTCTGCGCTTGCAGCCCGGTGACCCCAAGGCTGACGGCGCAGGCAGCGAGTAGAAGTCTACCGATACTGCGAACTGGGCGTTCGAACATTTATTTCCTCCGCGAATACTTACATGTTGTGCTCTGAGCTCAAATGCTTACAGACTCAGTGGCTTACGAATTCCCCAAAAGTGTAGCGCACCTGTGTTTCAGGTTCAGCTACAAATTCCGGGCGGTACTCAACTTACTACCCCGTTTTACGGTATTTTTACCCCATGAAACGAGTTTCTCAGGCAAGGTTCAACGCTTTCTTCAACGTTCCCCTCTCCTTTTGAATCTTTTCCTGCAATAAGGTAATGGCATAGATGAGCTGTTCTGGACGGGGCGGGCACCCTGGCACGTAGACGTCGACCGGAATAACCTGGTTTACGCCCTGCATCAGTGCATAGTTATTAAAGACGCCTCCCGAGGTTGCGCAGGCGCCCATCGAAATAACCCACTTCGGCTCCGGCATCTGCTCATATAAGCGGCGGATCACAGGAGCCATCTTCTGTGACACGCGGCCTGCGATCACCATCAAATCGCTTTGCCGGGGCGAAGGCCGGAAGACCTCAGCGCCAAAACGCGCGATATCGTACCGCGAGCCCCCCATCGACATCATCTCGATCGCACAGCAAGCCAGGCCGAAAGTCATAGGCCATACCGAATTCTTTCGAACCCAATTAATGGCCGCATCCATAGAGGCCAAAACGACGCCTTCTGGCTGATCGTAGCCCCAGGACACCTCTTCCAGCTTTTCGCGATTCTTGCCAAAGCTGTCCAAATTGCCAAAGAGATAACGGTCATTCTTTTCGGGCCCATTCATCGGGCGGCCATTGCTCGTGGTTTCCTGCGCCGGAGTGCTCATACTCTCAATATATCGAACGGATTACGCGGATGTGGAACAAGCCAGAATCTCCCCTATCTGTCATGATGCCTGTGGAACCTGAGATGTTGCCTGTTTTATCTGCAGAACACCGTATTTCCTGTGTTCTTTTCCGGCAACCTGAGCGATATTCGGAATCGAAACCATGTAATGCGCCCCAGGGGGGAAATCAGTTCACCGTGTGTCGGTACTACTGAATGGGCGGTTTCACTGAGGTGCGAAGCGACCATTGCCGCCGAGCCTGCCTGATCTGCCGTGCCAGCGACGATCCTGGCGTCCAGAATACGGAGTTCCCCCGACTGCGTCTGCTGCACCAGGGAGGTCAACCGCCCTTCTGCCGAACGCCGTGAGACAGGATCCTGAGCCCCGATGTAATTGTTATAAGCCACCATGAGCCTGTTGAAAGCATCAGACGCTGCCACAAAACGGAAGTTGCGCGGATTCCACGCGATCGCATCCTGTGCGCGAAAGCTGTAGTCCGTCGAAATCGCCAATGGCGTCACCGACTGATACGGAGGGGTTGCAAGTTCGGCATAATCATGCTGCGGACGAGGTTTGCCCGCCGGCAGCACACGCAATAGCCATCCAGAAGGTAAAGGGTCGAGTACGAGCTCCAGATTACTGTTGATCGCATGGTGATAGCTCTGGCCATATGAAACCTCACCCTCGAAGCTCGAGACCGTGCACTGCTGGTTCTGCCCCCAGGCTGTTAACGAAATGCAAAACAGCGCAAGGGTACTGAGGGCCCTAGCTCGCATTATCCCTGACCGCCTTGAACAACGTTTCCTTCAGCCGGGCCTGATCGGTCTGGCTGAGTTTGCCCCCTTCGTGCGTTAGATAAAACACGTCGATGGCGGTATCACCTTCGGTATCGATCAATGCGACCTCAATGTTGCAGCCAAACGCCGCCAGAGCCTCACTGAGCGCATGAAGCAAGCCCGGGACATCCTGGGCTACCACCTGCAGCAGTGTGCAGTGCGTAGAAGCGATGTCATCGAAGCTGACGGTTGTCTCTACAGTGACGAGCGGGGCGCGTCTCCTGGTGCGGCGCCGCCCGGCAAGAAACTTCGCCAGCGGAATCTCCCCGCCGGCTACCTTTCGTACGCTTTCCAGGAACGGCTCACGTTCGCTGGGATTGAGCTCCAGGGTCCGGAAGCTATCGGTGAAGTGAAAGCTGTCGACGACGATTCCGCTGGCGTCAGAGAAAGCGTCCGCAGTCACGATATTCATGCCCCAGCCTGTGAGAGCGCCGGTCATAGCCGCAAAGAGCATGGGACGGTCTTTGGCAATCAGCGTTATCTCCCAGTCAGCGCTGCTCTGCTGAAGACTGAGCTGAATCGAACCGTCCTGAGCTTTTTCCGCCATCTGAAAGTGCACCCGGATCTCCTCCGGAGTTCTTGTGTGCAGGTAACGCTGGGGAAAGCCATCAAGAAACTCGCGGATGGATTCGGCCTTGGATGGCTGCAGTGCGGTGACACGACGGACGAGCTCGCGCTCCATCTTCGTGTCCACGCGGTCTTCATCCACGCTGCGATCCAGATAGTTGGAGGTTGCCATATACAACCGCCACAGGTTCTCGGCCTTCCATGGGGTCAAGGCATCAGGATGGACGGCATTGATGTCGGCGTAGGTGAAAACAACCAACATGCGGAGCTGCTCATGTGTCTGCACCTTGGAGGCAAAGATGCGTACCGTCTCCTGGTCAAAGATGTCGCGGCGGAGAGCATTCGACATCTCCAGATGATTCTGGATGAGCGACAGGACCAGGCCGGTTTCATGAGAATCGAACTCCAGACGCGAGCAGACGCTCTGCGCCATGCGTGAACTTTCGACCGCATGGTCGTCACCGCTTCGTCCTTTGCCGGTATCGTGCAGCAGCGCTGCCAGATACAGCAGTGCCGTGTGCTCGATCTCATCGCGAATGATTCCGAACTTCTTCGCCCAATCCGCCAGTGGACCCTCAACAACCCGCGGCAGGCCATGCAGGGTGTCAATCAGCAGGAAAGTATGTTCGTCGACGGTGTACCGGTGGTAGGCATCGCGAATCACCAAAGCGTCGATGCCATGAAACTCAGGCAACATCAGCTCCAGGATGCCCAGGGCATGCATGGTACGCAGCGCCTGGCCGGCAAAGGGACCGGTCAGGATGGCACTGAGGTGCCTCCACAACGCGGGCCCATCTTCGAGGCTCGCAGAAAGCATCGGAAGCGCATCGGCGAGGCGCATCTCCGCATTACGGTTAAGGCGCAAGCCCTGAGCGGCGATCGCTTCAAAGATCGCGAGCACGGTCTCCATCTCATGCGCGGGATCCATTCCCTTTTCCGCTTTGTCGAGAAAGATAATCCCGCGCTCCGCACGAAAACCGTGGGGCGCCTGTTTTCCGCCGGGCTTCAGTCCCAATGCAAGCGCCGCGAGGCTCTTCTTCTGCGGAATCTCATCGAGCAGTTGCAACGTACGGCTCTCAATGCTGCGCGCATGGCGGAAATAGTTCCGCATCCAGTAAGCGGCATCCGCCTTCCCTCGCCCGCTGAGACCGATGCGGGAGGAGGCGGCTCCATCCTGCGCCTGCCAGTCCAGCACATTGTCATCCCGGTCATGACGGTAATGCAGGTATGCCCGCACGGTCTTTAGAAAGTCGACCGCTTCAGAAAACTCGGCATCGTCTGCAATCGGGAACTCAGGAACGGGCTTCCCCTTGCCATCCGCCGCCAGCTTGAGGATCCGCGGCAACCAGCCGCAGACGTGCGCATCACGAAGGCCGCCCGGGCATTCCTTGATATTGGGTTCGAGATGGAAGAGCGTGTTGCCATAACGGGCATGGCGCTCCGCGGTCATCTGCTGCAGTTGGGCCAGAAGTCCCGCACTTTCCTTTGCCAGAAGACGCGGCAACAGCCTATCGCTGAGCGTAGCGTAAAGTTCCTGGCTACCCGTAAGGAAACGATGATCGAGCATGGCGATGGCAAACTCGACATTAGTCGGGTCGAACCGTTCGCATTCCAGCAGAGACCGCGTTACCGGAGCCAGACGAATACCGCAGTCCCACATCTGCTGCGAGAGCGTCCGCACGCCATCGGTCAGAGCTTTGGTTGGCCTGGCGTCAGTCAGCAGCACCAACAGGTCGACATCCGAGCAGGGATAGAGCTCCTGACGGCCGTAGCCGCCGATCGCAATCAGCGCAGCCGCATCTCCAAGGCCGGTGGATTGCCATAGCGCTCGTACAACTTCGTCGACGGCAATCGACCGGGCGGCAACCATGCGTGAACCGTCGGGCAACTTCTCAAAGACCTGCCGGACTGTCTCCATCTGATGCTCGTAGATCTCGCGCACCGGAGATGTGACCTTACTTGCGGGCTGTGACTTAAAAGACATTCGCTGTATGCAGAGTATGAAGCTCCAGCATACAGCGAAGAGAGGTGGATGTTGTGGAGGAGTTAGATAGCGATCTCACCGCGTTCTTCGTTACGAATCCGAATCACCTCTTCCACGCGGGAGACAAAGATTTTGCCATCGCCGATCTTGCCGGTCTGGGCAGCCGCGATGATGGCATTAATTGCCTTCTCGGCAATATCGTCCGCAACAACGGTCTCGATCTTGATCTTTGGGAGCAGGTCCACGGAGTATTCGCGACCGCGATAGAACTCCGTGTGGCCCTTCTGGCGGCCGTGGCCGCGTGCTTCCAGGATGGTCATTCCCTGCACGCCGATCTCGACCAGAGCGTCTTTTACTGCGTCCAGTTTTCCGGGTTGAATCACCGCTTCAATCTTCAGCATCGTTTCAGTCCTTTTTCCGTGCGGCGCGTGCTTAGTGCGCCGAAGCCTCTGCGTGGTAGCCCTCTTCTCCGTGCTGCGACAGGTCAAGGCCAATCGCCTCATCTTCCGGCGAAACCCGCAGACCAATCAGCTTATCAACAATGAAGAGCAGGATGAGTGTTCCGACGATAGAGATACCCCACGCCAGCCCCACCCCGATAGCCTGGTTCAGGACCTGCGTATGGTTTCCCTCGAAGAAGCCCGTCGCCTTCCCTGCCCCAAGCAGCGGATTGATGGAACTGTTGGCAAAGATACCGGTCAGGATGGCGCCCAGCGTTCCGCCTGCGCCGTGGACGCCGAAGGCGTCCAGAGAGTCGTCGTAACCGAAGATGGTCTTTACCTTCACCACCATGTAGAAGCAAAAGACACCGGCAATCGCGCCGATCGCCAGAGCGCTCATCGGAGTCACAAAGCCGGCTGCCGGGGTAATGGCAACCAGGCCGGCGACAGCTCCAGAGATACCACCCAGAGCGGAAGGCTTACCGTTGCGGAACCACTCCGCTGCCAGCCAACCCAGAGCCGCAGCCGCGGCGCCAAAGTGCGTCGCTACAAAGGCGGAAGTTGCCAGGGTACCGGAGGCCAGAGCGGAACCGGCGTTGAAGCCGAACCAACCCACCCACAGAAGACAGGCGCCGATGAAACTGAGGACGACCGAGTGCGGCGGCATGGGCTCCTTCGGGAAGCCGATGCGCTTGCCGAGATAGATAGCCGTCACCAGAGCCGAGACACCTGATGTCACGTGCACCACGGTGCCGCCGGCAAAGTCCAGGCATGGGAACTTACCGCCGAGCGCTGCGTTCAGCAGACCACCCTCGCCCCAGACCATATGTGCCATTGGCGAGTAAATAAAGAGCGCCCACAGAATACTGAAGACCAGCATGGCCGAAAACTTCATACGCTCGGCAAAGGCGCCGGTGATAAGCGCCGGCGTGATGATGGCGAACATGAGCTGATAGACCATGAAGGTCTGCTCGGGAATCGTCGCCGCATAGGTCGGATTCGGCGTAAGGCCAACACCTTTGAGAAACAGGTGGTGGAAGCCGCCGATGAATGCATTTCCATGGCCGAAGGCGAGAGAGTACATCACCACTGCCCACAGAACCGTGATCACCGCCATCATGGCGAAGGTCTGCATGAATGTACCGAGTACATTCTTCTTACGCACCAGGCCACCGTAAAAGAGAGCAAGTCCTGGACCGCTCATCATCAGCACCAGAGCGGAGCTGACCAGCATCCAGCTATTGTCGCCTGAGTCGACTTTGGGAGTGCTTGCTGCCTGTCCAAATGCAGGAGCGGTCGCCAGAACCAGCCCCAGAAGTACCGCTAGATACACTTTCACACTACGAAGACGCATGGACATATCACCTGTTCTTCTACTAAGGCCCGAAGGGCTACCGAAAGCTCTGCAAACGGGGCTGACGCCAACCGAAAGCATGCAGATGTTTCGTGGATGGCTCTACTTTACACAATTGTGAAGACACCACAAAAGCTTTCTCTCCAGGGCGTGTCATCCAATTTCCGACGCCAGCAGAGACTCGGCAATAGACCGCCATTCCTCTTCGAGAGATCCCCGGAAGACGGGCTTCCCTGCCCGGCGGTACCAGTAACCGGCGTTCCCGTCGTCGCCTTCCTTGCGGTGCAGGTAGGCATGGACCCAGGCGCAGTCACCAAACTCTTCTACCTGGGCCGTCTCGTGAGCCGCATTCCAGTCACCATGGGCATCGTGCCACAAGGCACGCAGAGCTCGCGGCAGGCCCTCAGGCCTGCCTGCCATCATCTCTTCGACCGTCATGGCTTCGCCGCCCATCCATTGGCCTGGAGCCAATGCAGCAACAGGTTTGGCCACTCGCGAAGAGCCGGATCTGCCTGGGCAAGACCGCTGCCGTGCGAGCCGTGCTGGAAGGCATGCAGCTCCACTGGAATCCCGGCCTTTACCAGTGCCTCGTACCACAGAACACTATTCATGACCGGCACGGTCTTGTCGTCGGTCGTGGTGTAAAGGAAAGTTGGCGGTGTCTTTGAGTTCACCAGGCCGGTCAACGACATCTTCTCGACCAGCGCATCGTCCGGGGTCTCCCCAAGCAGCATCTTGCGCGAGCCGGAGTGCATGTATGGCGCGTCCAGACGAATGACGGGGTAGCACAGAATGACGAAGTCCGGACGGCTGTTCTCATGATCAATGGAGTCACCGGTTGCAAGACCATCGTCGAACAACACACTGGTAGACGCCGCCAGGTGGCCTCCGGCGGACGATCCCATCATGCCGACCTTTCCTTTATCGATGCCCCATTCTGCCGCACGTGCGCGCACGGTACGAATCGCACGCTGTGCATCACCAATCTCGATGGGATGGTGATATTTCGGCCCGAGCCGGTACTTGAGTACAAATGCCGCGACTCCCTGCGCATTGAGCCACTGCGCAAACATGGTTCCCTCTTTTTCAGTCGCGAGGTGTGTATATCCCCCGCCGGGAGCGACAACAACTGCGGCCCTGGTCGGGTTTTGCGCAGGAATAAAGGCCGTCAGGGTGGGTTTGTCCTCATCAGCATCTCCTTGCGCTCCAGGGGCGCCATTCGGCCAAAGCAACATCGGGGCTGGAACCGTTGTGGGAGTTGCGGGACCTCCTGGAGGATAGGCAACGGCGGGAGGAGGGGTTTGAGCGTGTATGGAGACGGCCGCTGCAGACAGGACAAGACTCACAAGGGCGGAACGGAGCATCGACGAAGATCACCTCTCGCCATACACCATGCCCGTTTGGGCGCATGGCTTGCAACTGGAAATGGCTGTCGTGTTAGGAACCGTCTCATTTCGCGAGAGGATTTCCACAACTAAGAGCCTAAAAGGGATGGGGCATCCCACACCAGGTTTCCCCTTGTCCATTGGTACGCACTACAGAATGCTGACGTTGACCTGCCGTGAGATTTTGATGCCTAAGGCTCACGAGACTAAATACTGTCCTGAAACGCCGGCCACCAAATCTGATTTTCGCCACTTCCCCACTGATACGTAATGACCTGAGTACCCGGTCCCCAGCCTCCTGCACCGTAGAGCGTCATGACACAGATTGGAGAGGAGCCTGCTTGCGATGAGATAAAGGGAAGATAGCGTGGCATTCGACCCGACACTGGTGTCCCTAAATTCCAACCTGCCCATTCATCAATCTGTGATCCATCGACAAGGCTCACGCCTCCGCCATTCGGCATGCCTGAGTTACAGCAGATGTATTTGCCATTGAGTTCGCTGCGGATACCGAAACCCTTAAAAACAGATTCCCCGTTGAAAAAAGGAACAAACCTCCACAAGTACTTTTTGTAGATGGTGGGTGAACCCGGCCCAGTATCTACCGTAAGGGACGACGCGTCTGTGGCCACGGCAGCAAGATTACTTGCCCCGCAAAGGAGCAAGAAAGGCTTATCAATGTAGAGTGACATGGCGACCTGTATACCACACGCATGGAAGTACCCGACATAAATTTCGTCAGGCACTAATAGGAGCGCGTTTCTAACTGCTTTGGCCCTCACACAACCATTTCAAGCCGGCGTCTGCAAAATCTCCCATCGCAGGCTGGTCTATTCCACGATGATTTGTGACGATAACCGTCTCTTCCGAACCGCGAACCCGCACCGCAAACATCCGGAAGCTGCGGTTGGAGCCGTCTTCCAGACCACCGTGCGCTCCTTTCCGTTCAGAATCCATGCGAACGCTCGAGACATGATTGCCTCATACGGTGACGAGGCCCCATCGGTTCTGTGCGAAGAAAAAGGCCGCCATCGAGGCAGCCTACCTGTCGTAGCGAGAATGGTTATTTCATAGCGGCATTGCAGAAGAGACCGGCCCAGTCGACAACGCTTTCGGCAAAGACTCCTGTGACCTTGTCTCCCATACCTTCCAGGCACGCCATCTGCACAGCGAAGTTGCCGATCGTCGAGCTCTCGACCGCACCACGATGTACGGCGAGTCCAGTAGCCTCCGCCGTGAGACGGTTAAGAAACTCATTCTGACTGGCGCCGCCGACGATATACAGCCGCTTGAACTTCTTGCCGCTGTGTAGCGAGATGCGATCCAGCACCTTGGCATATCGCGCAGCGAGCGAGTAGAAGATCAGACTCGCGATGACCGGTGCACCCGCCGATGAGGTGTCGAGGGCCGGCAAGCCTTTCTTCGCACGTTGTGCATTGATGCGCTCCGGCATTCGCTCGGGCAAAAGCAGGTCTTCATCATCCACATCGAGCAGAGCATCCGGCTTGCCAATCTGTTCGGCAGCCTTTACCAGGTCCGCAATATTCCATGGTTTACCTTTGGCCGACCAGTACGCCATGGATTGCTCGATAAGCCACATGCCATTGACGTTCTTATGGAAGCAGATACGGCTTCCCACAGCTCCAAGGTTAGTAAAGTTGTCTGCCTTAACGGCGTCGCTGTTGCGGGGCTGCTCCAGCAGCGTACCAACCAGCGACCATGTTCCCGAGCTGATGTAAGCCCAGTCACGGCCGGAGGCAGGAATACCCGCGATCGCTGAAGCGGTGTCATGGCATCCGGGAGCAATGAGCCTGGTTCCCTTAAAGGCTGGTAATTCGGCAAGTGGGCCGCGTACCTCGCCGAGATCCGATCCTGGAGGAACAATCTTCGGCGCGGAAGCGAGATCGAGACCGACGGAGGTGAAGATCTCATGGCACCACTGCGGACGGTACAGCTCTACCAGTTGCGTGTGCGTGGCGTTGGTCAACTCAGCTACACGAGCTCCTCCCCATCGTGAGAGGAAGTACTCCGGCAGATTCATCCACTGGTCGCCTTCAGGAACGCCGGCCAGTTGATCGGCATGGAGCTGATAGAGAGTGTTAATGCGAATGAGCTGGATACCTGTCAGCTCACGCATGCGGTCAGGACTGCAGCGGCGATGCACAGACTTCTCGGACTTGATCGTCCGCTCATCGCGATAACAATACGGATCTCCAAGGGGATTACCTGACGTGTCTATGCGCACGTAGTCGACGGCCCAGCCATCCACAGCAATCGCGCGGACACCCTCGGTCGCGATCTCGGCCGCTTTGCGCAAACCCGCCTCAAGTCCCTCGGTGATCATTGTGAGATCCCAGAACAGACCCCCATTGATCTCACGCGGCGCATTGGCGAAGCGATGCACCAGCGAGATCTGCGGCTTATTCTCAACCCACCGAAGCAGAGAAACCCTGCAGCTACCCGCGCCGAGGTCAACTGCGACCAGAGCGCGGGTATCTGAAGGGCGAAGGGTTTTAGGTGCGGTGCGTCTCAACGGAGATAAGCCTCCACCAGACCACCATCCACCGGAATCAGATGTCCGGTGGTTACCGGAGTCTTTGGACCAGCCAGGAACAGGATCGCCTCGGCGCAGTCCTTCGGATCGATCGGCACGTGAGTCAACGTGCGCTTCGCGTAGAAGCCAGCCAGCTTGTTGCGTAGACCGTCGTCCGTCTCATTCTCTTCGAAGGCGATGTTGTACTTGGCAAGCGATGCCTTTACACGATCGCGCGGGAACATGGTCGATCCCTTCACGACCGTTGCCGGGCTGATGCCGTTGACACGGATCTTCGGCGAGTAGGTGACAGCAAGCTCCCGTACCAGGTGGCTCAGGGCCGCCTTGGAGACGTCGTACGCTTCTGTTCCCTTCTTGGCAACAACCGCGTTGGCGGAGCTGGTCAGCACCATGCTGCCGTCCAGCCCCTGCTTCGCCAGGACCTTCTGCGCCTCATCCGTGAGCAGATAGTTCGCCGTGACGTTGATCTCCAGCGTCAGAGCCCACTGTGCGTCACTGATGACGCCATCGGGAGAAGACGGGAAGATGGCGGCGGTATTGATCAGGATATCCAGTCCGCCAAACTTCTCGATGGTGGCATCGAGGGCTGCGCGGATGGCGTTGCGGTCGCGGATGTCAATCGAAGCGAAGGTCACGACTTCCTTGCCGGCGATGGCCTTGCACTCTTCAGCAACCTTCTCGGCTCCAGCGACATCGCGATCGGCGACGACAACGTGTGCGCCACGCTCTGCTGCGAGCAGAGCGACCTCACGGCCGATGCCCGAACCGCCACCGACAACGAGGGCGATGCGGCGGCTCAGCTCTTTCTCAGGAGGCATGCGGCGAATCTTGGCCTCTTCCAGTGCCCAGTACTCGATGCGGAAGGCCTCGCTGGGCGGCAGCGCAACGTAGTTCTCGTAGACGGTGAACTCACCTGCGCCTGCGGCCGGACCGGCCTGCGGAACATCGACACAGTCAACACCGGAACCAAGAGAACCGGCGCCCTGCATCACGTGGATGGCGTTAGTGTAGAACTCACCCGTCAGGCGCGACTCGGTCTTGTTCTTTCCAAAGGTGAACATGCCGACACCGGGGACAAGCACTACCGTTGGGCTGGCATCACGCATTGCGGGTGAATCCGGCAGAGCGTGCTTCTTGTAGTACTCCGCATACTCATCGCGATAGGTCGCGAGCGTGGAGTCGACCAGCGATTCCAGCTCCTTCGGATCGCCCGCCGGGTTCCACTCGAGATACATCGGGCGGATCTTGGTACGGATGAAGTGATCCGGGCAGCTTGTCCCCAGATGCGCCAGTTTCTTGGCCTGCGAAGAGTTCACAAACTCCAGCACGTCCGCACCATCGAAGTAGGTGCCAATCCAGCGCTGCTTGCGCGAAACGGCGCCGCGGATGACCGGGAAGATTTTCTTCGCGATGTCGGCGCGATCTTCGCGGGTCTTGAATTGGGCACCACCGAAAGCCGGAACGTTCTTTGCAACCGCGTGCTTCTCGATGAACTGGCCGATCTGATCAATGATCGTGATGGTGTTCAGGTAGCTCTCGCGCTGCGTATTGCCCCAGGTGAACAGGCCGTGTCCACCGAGGATGATGCCATCGCAGCCGGGGTTCGACTCAACGGTGCTCTTCAGCATCATGGCCAACTCGAAGCCGGGGCGCTGCCACGGCACCCATGCCAGCTTATGGCCGAACTCCTTGTTGAACTGCTCCATCTTCTCCTTGCCGTTGGACGAAGCTGCCAGAGCGATTCCCCAGTCGGGGTGCAGGTGGTCGACGTGCGGGAAAGGCAGGTAGCCGTGCAGCGGCGTGTCAATGGATGCGGCGACCGGATTGTTGCCGAAGGTGATCAGCGGATACATCGCGACCATCTCGTCTTCGCGGGCTACGCCGGGATAGATCTTCTCCATGCTGAGCAGGCGATCCATATACAGGGTGGCAAAACCGGCACGCTTGATGCTGCCAAGGTCACCGCCTGATCCCTTTACCCAGAGCACCTTGACCGTCTGACCGGTCAGGGGGTCGACCTGGTCGAGCTTCGAGCTGGTATTGCCACCTCCAAAGTTGGTGATGCGCAGGTCCGAGCCCAACAGATTGGAGCGGTAACGGAGGAGCTCCGGTTCATCCAATTTCGACGCGATTGAGTCGTCCCAACGATCTTCCAAGAACTTTAGACCTGACATCTTTCCCTCTGTTTCGATTCACTTTTGTGGATTGCGCGCTTGGCGCGACACGGTGATTCTACACGCGAAAATACTGGTAAATCCCTGCGCTGGGCCACTCTACACCTGTCCCCGGCGGTATGTCATGCCAGTGGTTTGCAATCGCCGGACATCCTCCTGCAAAACACGAGAAATTGGTCTGACCACGGAGCTAAGGTTACAATCGCGTGGCTGCGGTGGTATTTTTCGCATTGTTCTGTGTCGCCGCTGCCAAGACCGATAAACGCGCAGACTTCTTCGAGTGAGGAATTGTTCCCGAAATCCAGGGTGAGCCGTTGAGGCGAGCCTGTGGCTGGTCAACCAGTGGTGAGGAAAAGATTTTTCGAAAAAATTTCTCGAAAGCAGCGATGCGACCTCGATATCCGCTGCCAATCTCCGGCAAAACTCGAAGCCCGCTCACGCTAAGCATGAGCGGGCTTCGATAGCGAATTCGTGTTGCGTTAGAGCATTTTCCCTGTAGGAGTCCAGAGGTTTCCGCATCTATGTGCGTTTTCCGCAAAGAAAACGCAGCTGCAGGCCCCTTCCGGGATACCCAGCAACAGGAAAAAAGCTCTAGTCCAGCACAAGAACGACATCCAGAAAGCGCGGACCGTGGACACCCTTAATACGAGTCATCTCGATGTCGGCCGTAGCCGATGGGCCGGAGAAGAATGTAATGGGAGCGGTATTCCAGGCCTGTAGCAGGCGCATCGCCTCAGGTACCGTCTTCACGACGGAGCTCGCAAAGACAACGCAGAGGTGATAGTCCGGCACCAGGGTAATAGCCCGGCGTCCCTGCCCTGCTGTGTTGCGGACGACGATGCTGCCCGTATCGGCAATAGCCACCGTGCAGCCGGTCAATACACCGTCCACACGATCCAGTTCGCCGTAGGGCAGATCGTGATCGACAACAAAATCGACTCCCTCGGCAGGCAGCCATGTGGGGTCCGTTCCCTCAGGAATGGCCATCCTCGACTTACCGCGCTTATCCAGCAGAGCTTTCACAACACCGGCGATCTCACCAGGAGCACAACGCTCGACGGCTGCATCGTAGTCCAGCAGGCGATCTTCCAGAAGATGCAGAATCTCCTCACGGCTCAACGCTGAGCCGGCAAGGAAGCCGCGCGAAATCTGATGCCAGGCGGTTGCCTTGTCTCCGAAGCCCGCAGGCTTCACAGCACGGATCTTCTCAAGAATTGCAGAACGAGCATCAGCCATTGCGGACCTCCTTCTTGTCGCGCTTCTCCCACCACTCGCGGAAGGTCTCATCGGGCATGGCCTGCAGGTCACGGGCCTGAGTCCAGCCACCCAGCATTCCGGGCAGCCACCCGATCCAGCCGTCACGGTTCACCAGCGGCTTCTCGGCGGTACGGCCGAACTTCTGTGCCGCGCGGAAACGGGCTTCACTTCGGAAGATGTTGGCCATCACGCGCATCGCAACCGCTTCAGGATTGAGTTTGCCGAGACCTTTGGTCTGCTTCTCCACCACCTTGTGGCGCAGGTGGATCAGCACCTCGGGGATGTTGATCTTGACCGGGCAAACCTCATAGCAAGCGCCACAGAGAGACGATGCATACGGCAGGCTCTCCGCATGATGCAGCTCCTGCAACTGCGGCGTCAGGATGGCGCCAATCGGCCCCGCATACACACTGCCGTAGGCGTGACCGCCGGTCTGGCGATAGACAGGGCAGGCATTCTGGCAGGCGCCGCAACGGATGCAATGCAGCGTCTGGCGTCCCTCTTCGTCGGCCAGAATCTCCGTACGAGCGTTATCCATAATGACGACGTGGAAGTTCTTCGGCCCATCGCCCTCGTGCACGCCCGTCCAGATCGAGTTGTACGGGTTCATTCGCTCGCCTGTGGCGGAACGCGGCAGCGTCTGCAGAAAGACCTCGAGGTCCTGGAAACGTGGAATCACTTTATCAATGCCGGCGATGGTGATCAGTGTCTCCGGCAACGTAAGGCACATACGTCCGTTGCCTTCGCTCTCGACGATGCAGACACTACCGGTCTCAGCAATCAGATAATTCGCGCCGCTCACTGCCGTTGGCACAGTAAGGAACTTATGACGCAAGTAGGAGCGTGCGGCTTCGGCAAGATCGGCAGGAGTATCGCCGAGATCTTTGAGTCCCATCTTCTGCTTGAAGATCTCACGCACCTGGTGCCGATTCTTATGCAATGCGGGAACGACGATATGCGACGGCTGATCTTCGCCGAGCTGAATGATCAATTCGGCGAGATCGGTCTCAACCGCCATGATGCCGGCGGCTTCCAGCGCATTGTTGAGGTGGATCTCTTCCGAGGTCATCGTCTTGATCTTGATGACTTCCTTGGCGCTAACCTCCCGCGCAAGACGGGTTACGATCTCGCAGGCCTCTTTGCCGTCGCGCGCCCAATGCACATGACCGCCGGCTTTGGTGCAGTTCCGCTCGAACTCTTCCAGATACTGATCCAGATAGCGAAGCGTATGCTGACGAATCTGACTGCCGCTCTCGCGCAGCTCCTGCCAGTCATCGCGCTCTTCCACCATCCGCTTGCGCTTCGCTTGAATGACGTCGGTAGCATGGCGCACATTGCGGCGCAACTGCTGATCGCCAAGAGACTTCTTCGCCGCCTTCGGGAAGGCCGGCGACGTGGCCGGATCGAGTGGGATACGGCTCATTGCCCTGCCTCCTCGCCGGCGAGGATCTCCGCCAGATGAATGGTATGCACGCCGGCCTTTTGACGATGCAGAGAACCCTCCAGGTGCATCAAGCAGGAGTTGTCGCAAGCGGTGCAAACCTCAGCACCGGTCTTCAGCACAGAACCGATCTTCTCTTCCAGCATGGCGGTTGAAGTATCAGGATTCTTTACGGCGAAGGTTCCTCCAAAGCCGCAGCAGCGATCGAGATTTTCGATCTCAATCAACTCAAGGCCCTTCACCTGACGAAGCAGTTCCATGGGACCGCCCTTGATGCCGAGGTTGCGCAGACCATGGCAGCTTGCGTGATAGGTCACCTTGTGCGGATAGTAGGCGCCCACATCTTTCAGACCAAGACACTCGGTAAGGAACTGAGAGAACTCCCACACCTTGGGCAGTAGCTGTTTCAGCTCTGCCTTCAGTGTTTCATCCTTCAACTGCTCCGCCATCAGCGGATAGTGATCTTTCATCATGGCAACGCAACTGCTCGACGGCACCACGACTGCTTCCGCATTACGAAACTGCTCGACAAAACGCTGCACCAGCGGAAGTGCTTCCTTCTGGTAGCCGGTGTTCCAATGCATCTGCCCGCAGCATGTCTGGCCGGCAGGAAACTCCACCGTATGACCTAACCGCTCGAGCACACGTACAACCGCCTTCCCTGTTCCGGGAAAAAGCGTGTCGTTATAACAAGTGATAAAGAGTGAGACCCGCAGAACGCCTCTCCTTGTTCCAACGGTATATGCCCCAAGGAGTTGATGCAGTGCAATGACACCGTTAGTCAACACTGCTTTGTCCTGGAACCAGTCAATCGGAACGAGTCAATCTTACTTGCAGCAACTACTTTTTGGCAGGCGGGGCAGGCAGTGTATAGATGACTTCACCGGGGCGGGTATAGTGCAGTTCTTCCCTTGCCTGATGCTCAATGGCACTCGGGTCATTCTGCAGACGCTCGATGTGACCTGACATCTGCTCGTTCTCTTTTTGCAGACGCTTCAGCTCTATATCCAGCTCTTTGGCTTCACGTTTCTTCTGCTCATACATGGTCAGACCATTCTGGCCGAAGATGACGTGATACCCGAGTGAAACCGCCAACCCCACAGCCGCAACAGTTGCAAGCTTGCGGCGACCGCTATAGAGCCGTTCACCCGCGCCGATCAATCTGTTCCAGA
Organism: Terriglobus albidus; assembly: GCF_025685425.1. Taxonomy (GTDB): domain Bacteria; phylum Acidobacteriota; class Terriglobia; order Terriglobales; family Acidobacteriaceae; genus Terriglobus; species Terriglobus albidus. Next base: position 315,373 of record NZ_JAGTAS010000056.1, on the reverse strand, counting down.
GGCTGGAAGAGTTCCTCATACAGTTCCAGAAGTATCGACGACCCTCGCTGCGGTCAAGCAAAACTCTTTCCCCGGAACCCGGCTAGATACAGGGCGTGGAATACTCCTATGCATGACAGAGCCCGTCTTAGTTCTGACAACCGTCGGCACGCGGGAGACCGCGGAGGCGCTAGCGGACATTCTGGTGCACGAAAACCTGGCCGCATGCGTGAGCATCAGCGGACCGGTACGATCGGTCTATCGCTGGCAGGGCGTCATCGAACGCAGCGAGGAATATCAGCTCACGATCAAATCGCTCGGAACAAATCTCAACCGGATCGACGAGAGAATCAACAACTTCCATGCCGAACGTCCGGACGGATATTCCTTACCGGAGTTACTGGTCGTGCCACTGACAGGAGGCAGCGCGGCGTACCTTGCGTGGTTACGGGAGAACGCGCAGCCCGGCTAGCTACGCTTTGATATCCTTTTCATTGTCTGATGCAGATTCTTTTCGCAGTCGCCGTGCTTTCCGTGTGCGCTCTTCTATGGGCGTCCTGGGCTATTGCGCGTCACGTCCGCAAAGCCGCTTCGGCAGGCCAAAAGCCTGGGAATCTGACCGCAGAAAATATTTTTGAAAAGCACCACGACGTGTCGAACATCGAACACAAAGAGAGTGTTATACCGATGCGTCGCCAGCCGCACGGACGACCGTGGTCATCGAATGACGCGGGCGATCTGAGCGACCCGTACCAGCGACCGCGCTCCGTGCAGCGTCGCGCCGCACACTGATCGACATCCGCAAGTCCACAGACACTAACCGCTGTATCCTTTCCAGAGGTCATCCGATTGTATGAGTAGTTCCGCCATTCGCGAGATCACCATCGCGCACTCTCCTGATTCCGACGACGCATTTATGTTCTATGGCCTGGCGACGAACAAGATTCGAGTCCCGGGCTACAAGTTCAGCCACACGTTAACGGACATTGAGACTCTGAACCGGAAGGCCATGAATGAGGCCTTTTACGATGTGACCGCCATTAGCTTCCACGCCTACCCCTATCTGCAGGACAACTACGCGCTGATGGCCTGCGGCGGCTCCGTTGGTGATGGCTATGGTCCGATGATCGTGGCTCCGAAGAAGCTGACTACGGATGAGGTCAAGAAGGTGAAGATCGCGGTTCCGGGTACATTGACGACTGCCTACCTGGCCCTGAAGCTCTTCGCTCCTGATGTTGAGACCGCAACCATTCCCTTCGATGAGATTATTCCGCGTGTCGCCGGCGGTGAGTTCGAGGCGGGGCTCATTATTCACGAAGGACAGCTCACCTACGGAAACAGCGGACTGCATAAGATTCTGGACCTTGGGCAATGGTGGCGTGATGAGACCAATGGTTTGCCGCTGCCGTTGGGCGGCAATGCAATTCGCCGCTCGCTCGGCTCGGATGTCATGAAAACTACGACCCAGGCGCTGCGTGACAGCATTCAGCATGCCCTCGACAACCGCGAGGCGGCGCTGCAATATGCCATGCAGTTTGCGCGCGATCTCGATACCAGCCTGGCGAACCGCTTCGTCGGCATGTATGTGAACGAGCGCACCCTCAACTATGGCGATGATGGGCGTGAAGCGATCAAGAAGCTGCTCGAACTCGGTTACGAGCGCGGCATCATTCCGCACAAAGCCAAGGTTGATTTCATCGACTAGAACATTTTTCCTGTAGGTGTAGTTTAGGGCTTCCGCATCTATGGGCGTTTTCCGCAAATGAAAACGCCTCGCACTTCCTCTCCCGGGATACCCAGCAACAGGGAAAATGATTCTAGTACGACACACTTATGGCGAACGACGATCTGAAAATCGAGATACCCACCCTCGGGCCCGCATCCTTGCCCGGCATCAAGGTCGCTGTCCTTGGCGCCGGCAAGATGGGCGGCATTCTGCTGCAGGCCTTCCTGAAGAACAACCTGCTGCACCCGGAACAGATTATTGCCACAGTGGCACATCCGGAGCGCGCACAAGCCCTCTCCGTCCAGTTCCAGGTGGAGGTCACGACCGATAACCTGGCGGCAGCCAGAGCGGCCGACATCCTTCTGGTCGGCGTAAAGCCGACTCAGGTTCCAGCGCTGATCGAAGAGATCAAACCGGCGCTGACGCCGCAGAAGCTGATCGTCTCTTTTGCCGCTTCGGTAAAGACCAGCGCGATTGAAGAGGCTGCCGGGATTAATATTCCGGTGATCCGCGCGATGCCAAACACACCTTCCATGCTGGCAGCGGGCGTTACGGCGCTTTGCCCGGGGCGCTTCGTCTCTGGCGATCAGCTTGTGACGGCGCAGAAAATCTTCAATACGGTAGGACGTTCCGTCATCGTTGATGAAAAGCATATGGACGCGGTGACGGGGCTTTCCGGCTCAGGCCCGGCGTATGTGTACATCATCGTGGAATCCCTGGCTGAGGCCGGCGTAAACGTCGGGCTGCCCCGCGATGTGGCCACACTGTTGGCCGCGCAGACGGTCTTTGGCGCCGCGCGCATGGTGCTGGAGACGGGGTACCATCCAGCCCTGCTCAAAGACCAGGTGACAACGCCCGCCGGCTGCACTGTGGATGGCATTCTGGAGCTGGAGGAGGGCGGACTCCGGGTGACCCTCATCAAGGCCGTAAAACGGGCTACAGAGCGAGCTAAACAGCTCGCAGCGGGGTAAGGACAACTTCAAGGGAAAGAAGAAGGGCAGCCCCTCGGGGCTGCCCTTCTGTTTCTCTGGACCGCAATTACTTCCTGCGGGCCGGGGCGTGGTGTACCGGAGCCTTAGGCTTCGCCGGAGTCTTCTTCGGCTGGTCCACGACAGCGTCCTTCATTGTGATCATTACCGGAACGGCCTGTCCGGGGCTCTGGGTGTAGGAGTCATAGGTACCGGCAACGGTGATCTTGTCACCAACTGCGGGAACCTTGGTGAGAGGTTCCTTCAGGTTGAAGGTAAAGTCGGCAGTCTTGGCCTGGACGGCATCATCGGAGACGGAACCCTTGATGACCGACTCCGTCGCTTCAACCACAACCACGTCAGGAATCTTTACGTCCTTACCCTGCAGCACAGCCCACATCTTGTCGGCATCTTCCTTCTTGCCGTAAGCCAGGATGAACTCGCGGTCGCTGAGAGCCAGCGTCGAGAGGTCCGGGGTGGAGGAGATGGTCTGGGCAACGATATCAGCCGGCGAAGGAGCCGGATCGATCTTGAAGTCAGCCGGAGGATTCAGGCTGGACTTGACAGCGGCCTGCACGGTCTCATAACCATCGGCCTTGCCGTGGTACTTGGTGTAGCAGTACTTGGCGGTAGGAGCGTACTGGCTCTTATAGGGCTCTGGAGCGATCTCGACGAAGCGGGTGGTGTACCAGGTGCAGTTCACGTAGTCAGGCGGAGTGGACTGCAGATAAGCCAAGCCGAGGAAGAAGGTGTCCTGCAGGAAGGGTCCGGGAGTAGCGGTCTGCTCGACCGGAACAGCGGCCAGCTCCTTCTTGTAGTTGTCGATCGCTGTGGCAGTGTCCTTCTTGTTGAGGGCGGCAGAGGCGATTGCGCTGTACAGGTACGGTGTCGCCTGCTTGATCATCGCATCCCAGGTCGCCTGATCGATGTCCTTACCCTTCGTCGCGGTCAATGCCTTCTTGGCGGCATCGGCGGCCTTGTCGAGTTCAGCCTGCTTCTCTGCCGGATCCGTCTTCTGATCGGCCATACCCTTGTGCAGACTCATCTCAGTGGTAAGGCCGCGAAGATTCTGCGGATTTACCTGCAGGAGTTTGTCAGCAGCACTAAGCATACCGGCAGGATCATTGAGCTGACCGTAGGTGCCCATGATGAGCTCCAGGACGCCCTCTTTCACGCTGCTCTGCGGATACTTGTCGAGGTATGCCTGCAGAGCGGCAACCTTGGCCTTCGGATCGGCGGTCTTCGTGGCCGCATCGTAAGCGTTGTACTCTTCCTGCGACATCTGCACGCCGCCACCCTGGGCTTGGCCCATGTTGGCCGTTGCTGCCACCAGGGCGATAGGGGAGGCCGTGACCGCGGCGGCCGCCAGGAACGAGGCGAACAAAACCTTCTTCATTTGATAAGGCTCCTAAGTACTCTCAAAATCTACTGTGCGATGTCTATGAAGGTACAGCAGGGAGAATTTTTCCCCGATGGACCAGAGGTTCACTGCACGACAGCGATTGCGCGCTGCGCCGCTTCGCCCTGCCATAGGGGGTTGATGCGGATTATAAGAAGCCCGTTGCTCTCTGGCAAGAGGTCGAAAAGAGCCGGACGTAACGAGGAACTGCGGCATATCCTTCACCGTCACAGTGGTTTGACCACCTTGTAACGGGATCATGACAACCTATAGACGCTCTCTTCGGGAAACTGTCACTGTATTTGTCCGACAGGCCAGGAGCTGACGTTGCCCCTCTCCGGGCGGACCTTTCGAGTGTAACCTGCGCCCATTTGTGGGGTTACGGCCGCTTTATCCACAAAATCTTGGGTTGCCCTTGTTGATTCATGCCGCCCGCCATGCACACAATTGATATGAGGCTCTGGAGCGTCCAATGTTCAAGGACCCTCACGGCCTGTTTCGGTTGGAGGCACCCATTCCATGCTCAAGTTGAAGCGCATTCAGATTCTCGGCTTCAAGTCTTTCTGCGATCGCACCGAGGTTCAACTCGCCGGCAACGGCATTGCGGCCATCGTAGGCCCGAACGGTTGCGGCAAGTCGAATATTTCGGACGCCATTACGTGGGTACTGGGTGAACAATCCGCCAAGAGCTTGCGCGGAACGAAGATGGAAGACGTCATCTTCGCCGGAACCCGCGACCGCAAGCCGACAGGCATGGCCGAAGTCTCTCTGACGCTGGTGGACCCCGAGGTCTATGACGGCCAGTTGCTGGCGCCGGGCGAGACACCCGAGATCGAGATTGAAGACGAGCATCCCGAAGACAGCACGGCTATCAAGCCCAACGGCGACTGGGATGAAGCTGCCCTGCGTGCGGAGCGCGCCGCGGAGACCGAAGCCGCGGTTCTGGAAGCGCAGCCTGGCCAGGTAATCGATGGCGAAGCGCATCCCCAACAGCAGCTCGAGGGTATTCCCGAGGGCGATGCGGCCAACAACGTCGTTCTGAAGATCCGCCGCCGCAAGTTCAATCGTGCCCCTGTGCGCGCCGGCGAGATCACCGTAACCCGCCGTTTATTCCGATCCGGCGAGTCCGAATATCTGATGAATGGCAAGATCTGCCGCCTTCGGGACATCCAGGACGTCTTCCTCGGAACCGGTCTCTCCGGCGAGAACTACGCCATCATCGGTCAGGAGCGCATCGGCCAACTGCTGAGCTCGAAGCCTCTGGACCGCCGCTCCATCATCGAAGAGGCTGCCGGCGTTACCCGCTTCAAGACCAAAAAGCGTCTGGCTGAGCTTCGCCTTGAAGCTGCAAAGCAGAACCTCGCCCGCGTCAACGATATCTTCGACGAAGTCACACGCCAGATGGCCAGCCTGAAGCGCCAGGCGGCCAAGGCAGAGCGTTATGTGGCCCTGCGCGATGAGCTTCGCACCAAACTGCGGGTTGTGCTGGCAAGCAAGTTGGCGCAGATGGACGCAGAACAGGCGAATACGGCCCAGCAGATCGCTTCTCTGACAGAAACAATCGACACTCAGGCCGCGGAGATCGAAACTTTGGACGCCGAAGCCAGCACCGGCCGCGCCCGCGGCTATGAGCTGGACGCCGCCATCCGCGAAGCAGGTGTCCGCTCCAACCAGACGGCCGTCGAGCTTGAACGCGTGGTGGCTCGCACTGCCTCGAACACCGACCGCATCTCCGAGTTGGAGACGCGTCTTGAGACAGGCAACGCCGAGCTGGCCCAGATTCGCCAGCAGATGGAGACTCTGGCCGCTGAACGTGCCGAGACACAGTCGTTCCTGGAGTCGGCAACGGCTGAAGCTACTGCAGCCCGCGAACTGGCTCAGCAGAAGCAGGCTGAAGCCCAGGAAGCGGTGCGTGCAGTAGGGTCCTCAGAACGTGAAGCCGAGGCACACCGTCAGCAGGCCATCCAGTGGATGCAGCGCACGTCCCAGGCCCATCGCGAAGAGGCGCAGGCCGCTGAGTCGCTGGCCGGCCTGGAGCGCGAAGCCGAGCGCCTGACGGCCGAGTCGGAGACAGCCCGGCAGGAGCTTGAGGCTCTGGGGCAACGTCGTGGACAGGTTTCGATGGAGTTTGAGTCGGCCACCGACCGCCTGCAGCGCCTTGAAGCAGAGATCGCCGATCTGCGCATTCAGCTTGAGAGCAAGCGGTCGGAAGAGGCTGAGACCAAGCGCCGCGGCGATCAGCTTCGCGCCGAGGTTGCTACCCTGCTAGGCCGCCGTAACTCACTGGAAGCCCTGATCCGTGAGCACAGCTATTCGACGGATACTGTCCGCAACATCTTCCGCCACAATGCAGCGGCCAGCGCGGTTGCGCCCATCGGAACTCTTGCCGACTTTCTGGAAGTTGATGGCCAGTATGAACAGGTCGTCGACGAGTTCCTGCGTGACGAGTTGAACTACATCGTCGTCAAAAGCTGGGACGCCGCCGACCAGGGCATGCAGATGCTGCGGTCGGATGTTGAAGGCCGTGCGACGTTCCTCGTGCATCCTCCGGACTCACAGGCCCGCTTCCCTTTCACTGCGGGCATGGAATCCACGGCGAACACAACCGGACATTCCGGCATTGTGCCGCTGAAGAACTGCATTCGCGTCTTGAACGGTTTCGGCAAATCCCTTGAGGTTGTCCTGCCGAAGCTACGTGAGGGATATGTCACTCCGGACTCTTCCACCGCGCGTGACCTTGCCCTGCAGAATCCCGACGCCTTCTTCCTGTCGCCCTCCGGTGAGACCTTCCATAACGTCACGGTTACCGGTGGACGTCCGCGCGGCGAAGGACCTCTGGCCCTCAAGCGCGAGCTGCGTGAGATTCAGACGAAATTAGAAGCTCTCGAAGCAGAGCTGTCGCAAACCGAGATTCATGCGGCTACCCTGGCCCGTCAGATCACTGAGCTGACGCAGCTTCTGGAGCATAAGCAGGCTGAGCGCCGCGAAGCCGAGCGAGAGTCTGCCAACCAGGGTGCCGCCCTGCGCCAGATGGAGTCAGAGGCTGCCCGCATTGAGCGCCGCCTGGCAGACTGGCAGCTCTCTGTCGAGCGCAACCGCGAGGCTCGCAACGCTAAGCAGGACCTGATCAGCCGCAAGCAGGAAGAGGCTGCGAAGTACGAGGCCGAGCGTGTCGCCGCTGAAAGCCGTATCGCCGAATTCACAGCACGCATGGACGAGCTGCGTCTGAGCCGCGAGGTGCTGCAGTCTGAAGCCGCCGCTGCGTCAGCCCAGCTCGCCGGCCTGGAAGAACGCCGTCGCAACGCAACGGCCGCCTTTGAACAGAACCAACGCATGTTCAACGGCCAGCAGCAACGGCTCCTCCAGATGGAGCAGCAGCTTACCTCCGGAGCTACGGAGAAGCAGCGTCGTGAAGAGGAGAACCTGCAACTGGCCGAACAGCAGACCGTGCTGGCAGCGCAGCGGGAGCAGGCGATCTCCGAACAGCAAACACTCACCTCTGAAGCGACTGCACTCCGCGCCTCGCTGACGGAGCTCGAACAGAGACTGAAGACGCTGCGTGCCGAGACGGATGCGCAGCGGGAAAAGCGCAGCGCACTCACCGCACAGGCAGCACGCCTGAGCTCTGATATCGAACATCTCGAAGCACAGACCATGGCGGACCTTGGCGTGGAGGCAGCCGAACTGCGGGCTGACGAACTCACTCTGCGTATTAGCGGCGATGAGCTTGCCGCCGCCGGCGAAGAGACAGGCAATCTGAAGCAGAAGCTCGAGAACATGGGACCGGTCAACATGATGGCCTTGGAAGAGTTCGCCGAGACCGAGCAGCGCCACGGCTTCCTCGAAAGCCAGCGTAAGGACCTGCTGGACTCGATCGAAAACACCCAGCAGTCGATCAAGGAAATCGACGAGGTCTCGCGTACCAAGTTCGAAGAGGCCTTTGCTCAGATCAACGAGAACTTCTCAACCACGTTCACCAAGCTCTTCAATGGCGGCCAGGCCATGATGAAGCTGACCGATCCGGACAACATCTCCGAGAGCGGTATCGACATCATCGCTTCGCCTCCGGGCAAGAAGCTGCAGAACATTCTGCTGCTCTCCGGTGGAGAAAAGGCACTTACCGCCTTCTCCCTGCTGGTCGGCATCTTCCTCTACGCTCCGGCGCCGTTCTGCATCCTGGACGAAGTCGATGCGCCTCTGGACGAAACCAACGTTGGCCGCTTCGCCAAATTGGTAAGCGAGATGTCAGCAAATACCCAGTTTGTGGTGATTACCCACCACAAACGCACGATGTCAGAAGCCGACATGATCTATGGCGTCACCATGCAGGAGCCGGGCGTCTCGCGCATTGTCAGCGTGAATCTGAACCGGGCGGACCGGACGACGAACGCAGCCTGAACGTGAACGACCGACGCACCAGGGGCCTCCATCGCGAGGCCCCTGGTCTTGTGTGGGATACCCGACATGACATCCCATCCAAACCTTCCTGCAATCCAGCCATCCAACGTAGATGCATGTTGCTGGGTGCCCAACCCGAGCCGAGGAGTCCATCCGCGCCGGAGTACGTGTGGGATATGGTCAATCGGTCTCCGCTGCGGTCTCTATGGAACCTGGAAGGCATCAGCCTGCGCGTAGTGCTGCGGCGAACCGCGCGATCGTTCCTGAAAGATGACTTGTTGGGCCGCTCAGCACAATTGGCGTATTACTTCCTGTTTGCAGTCTTCCCGGCTCTTATCGCAACCAGTTCCCTGCTCGGCATTGCGGCCAAATCTGCGACAGGGTTTTACATGAAGATCCTGCAATATCTCGCCAAGGTGATCCCGCCAGAGGCATTCGACCTGGTATTGCGAACCTTTCATCAGACGACGGCACATTCCACGACCGGAAAGGTCACCATCGGCTTGCTAGCGGCACTATGGTCTGCCTCCGTCGGTGTTTCGGCCATGCAGGAGGCGCTCAACTCGGTCTATAACATCCGGGAATCGCGCTCATACCTGCGCGCGCGTCTCTCAGCCATGGTGCTGACGGTCGTGATCTCCATCATCCTGACCTTCTCTCTGTCATCCATGCTGGGAGGCGACCTGCTCGGACATTGGCTTACGGCAACGATTCACCTTCCGTCAGTGTTGGGTTGGACGGCGCGGATTCTGGGATATGCCGTGGGCGGTTCCTTCCTGGCATTAGCAATCGCCTTGCTCTATTACTTCGCGCCAAACTTCACGGTCCGCGCCTGGCGATGGCTCACCCCTGGAGGAGCGCTCGGCATCTCCTGTTGGCTGCTGGCATCTATCGGGCTGAGAATCTATCTTCAATTCTTCAACAACTACTCTGTCACCTACGGCTCTCTGGGCGCTGTCATCATCCTGCTTACGTGGTTTTATCTGACAGCCCTCACAATCCTGCTGGGGGCGGAGTTTAATTCAGAGCTTGAGGCGGCAATCGCCGAACGCAAGCTCGCGCGGGAACAGCTCTCGCATCCGGCTAAGCCACGGAATGAAGCGGCCTAGAACATTTTCCCTGTAGGTGTAGTTCACAGCATCCCCATCTATGGGCGTTTTCCGCAATGAAAACGCCGCAGCACGCCCCTTTCGGGACACCCGACGACAGGGAAAATGCTCTAGAACGTATTCGCGCCGCGGTATCTTCGCGCAGCCAAGTAACCGCTTGATACACTCATGTTTTCCCCATATGCATCAGGCGTTACTTCAAACCGACCTGCCTCTGCCGCTCACTGCTCGCGGTAAGGTACGCGATATTCTGGCGGTCAGCGACCGCGAACTTCTGTTCGTTGCCACCGACCGCATCTCGGCATTCGATCATGTGCTGGGCTCTGGCATTCCGGACAAGGGTAAGGTGCTTACGCAACTCTCTCTCTTCTGGTTTGAGCACCTGAAGGAGATCGTCTCCAACCACCTGATTACCGCCGATGCCGCAGCGTACCCGTTTCCGTTGCCGGAATATGCCACGCAGCTCCAGGGGCGCTCGATGCTGGTAAAGCGGGCGGAGATGTTCCCGGTTGAGTGTGTCGTTCGCGGATACATCTCCGGTTCCGGTTGGAAGGACTACCAGAATACCGGCATGATCTGCGGCATTCCGTTACCCAAAGGCCTTCGCGAGTCCGACCGGCTGCCTGAACCGATCTTCACCCCCGCAGCCAAGAACAACGTTGGGCATGATGAGAACATCTCGTTCGAGGATGTGATCCGGGTGGTCGGACGCGAAACGGCGACCAGGCTGCGGGATCTGACACTGGCCATCTATGCCAAGGCCTCGGCTCATGCCGAATCGAAGGGGCTGATCCTGGCGGATACCAAGTTCGAATTTGGTGTGATCGATGGTGCTATCACGCTGGCGGACGAGGTGTTGACGCCGGACTCCTCACGTTACTGGCCCGCCGATCTGTACTCGCCGGGCGGGGCGCAACCCTCCTTCGACAAGCAGTACGTGCGCGATTACCTGGAATCGATCCACTGGAACAAGCAGGCTCCGGCGCCCGCTCTGCCAGAAGAGGTCATCGTCAATACCCGCGCCAAGTATCTCGAGGCCTATCAACGCATCACCGGCCACCCTCTTGAGGTGTAGCCAAAGAGTCAACAGCTAAATCCACCGGGTGTCACTCAAAATAGGAGTAATGACCCCGGTGGACTATGCCATCGTCGCTTTGCTTGCCTGGTCGGTAATTGCCGCCTTTCTCCGCGGCTTGATCCGGTCACTGTTTTCTTTGGCAGGCATCGCGCTCGGCATCGTGCTGGCGGGTGTGTACTACGAGCGGGTAGCCGCGCTTCTGACCCGATGGGTCACAGCCCGGTCGGCCGCTGAGACGGCGGCGTTTCTGATCATCGCCTTTGCGGTCATGCTTCTGGCAACGCTGGCCGGCTTTGCTATCCGTAAAAGCTGTGAGGCCATTGGACTTGGCATGGCTGACCGTCTGGCAGGCGCCTGTTTTGGATTTCTGAGGGGTTGCCTGGCGGTTACGGCAATTGTTATGGCCATTGCGGCTTTTTTGCCCAAATCGACGCTGTTTCGCCAGTCGTACCTGGCTCCCTATTTCCTAACCGCATCGCATGGGGTATCCTTCATCGTGCCAACTGATTTTCAGCAGCGCGTGATGAACGGTGTCTCGCAACTCAAAAATGAGGCCGCTATGGTCTCAGGACATCGGTAGTAAGAAAACGACTGCAACTTCGAATGAGGAAGAAATGAAGCGAGAACTCGAGACTTTAGTCGCACAGATGCACAATGCAGGAATCAGCTATACCGATGCTGTGCGCGAGTTCAAGAAGCGCTACATCCTCGAAGTGCTTGCTCGTCATCGTGGCAACCAGTGCAAGGCTGCTGAAGAGCTGGGCATGCACCGCAATACGCTCTCTCGTACCCTGGCGGAGCTGAACATGGACTCGCACGCCATCCGCAATGGTCTTCGCCGTCCCGTGCGCAGTGAGCGCAATGTGGAGCGGCCGGCATTCAATGTTGTTGCCGGCGCACGCTAGAGCATTTCCCTATAGGTGTAGAGCAGGGCTTTCGCTCTATGGGCGTTTTCGGCAATGAAAACACCGCTGCACACCAATTCCGGGATACCCAGCAACAGGGAAAACGCCCTAATCTCGTTCTTTCGCGTCTAACTCTTCGATGAAGCATCTTCGCATCACCGTGGCCGCAGTCTTGTTTGCCGGCGCCGCGTGGTCGTATGTCGGTGCGCAGACTCCCACCAAACCAGTCTCCGCCAAACAGGCGAGGAAGGCCGCCGATGCTTACCTGGAGGGTGCGCGGGCGCTGGACCGGAACGATCTGGTTGCTGCGGAAAAAGCGTTTGCCAGGGCTTTCAAGCTGGATCCATCCAAGGCTGAATATGCGGCCGCCGCGCTCACCGCCCGGGAACACCGGGTCACGGGGCTGGTACAACAATCAGCCAATGCCGGGCTCTCCGGCAACCTGACGGATGCATCCCGGCTTCTGGAACAGGCTCGTGCTCTCGCTCCGGACAATCCTATCGTCACGCAGCACTTCGCCAACCTCGACACGACGCCACGTGTTGAGGCGGTGCCCACCTTGCCTGCCGATGCGACACCACAGCTTGCGGGTCCGATCTCCCTGGTCCTCAAAAACACCCCGATCAGCCTGCATCTGCGGGGAGGAGCGCGCGAAGCCTATGTGGCAGCCGCTAACCAGGCCGGTCTTCACGTTACCTTCGGCAACGGTCTCAGCGGCGAACAGACAAAGATCGATCTCGACGGCCTGACCTATCAGCGTTGTCTCGATATTCTTGGCCAGCTCTTCCATACCTTCGCCGTACCCATTGACGAACACACGATCGTCGTTGCCAACGATACCCTTGAGAATCACGACCAGTACGAGCATCTCTTTCAGGAGACGGTATACCTTGCCGGCTTGAACAACAATCAGATGACGGAGCTGGGTAATGTTGTGCGTCAGGTCTTCGACATCAAGCTGGCGACCGTCCAGGTCAATTCAGGGAACCTGGTAGTACGAGCGCCGGAGCAGTCCATCAAGGCCATGAATGCGGTGCTCAGCGATCTTCTGGATGGCGGAAGCGAAGTTGTCTTTGACCTGAAGGTCTATGCCCTGGACACCTCGCGTACGCGGAATGTAGGCATCATTCTTCCAACGCAGCTTAGCGCTTACAATCTTGCCTCACAGGCGCAGAGCATCATATCGGCAAACCAGAGCCTGATCAATCAACTCTATGCAGCCGGCATCTTCACCTCTTCGACAACACCGACCCAGATTGCGCTGTACCTGCTGGCGTCGGGCGTTGTCAGTTCCAGCCTGTTGTCGAATTCGTTCCTCGCTGTTGGCGGAGGCCTGACGACCACTGTCCTGTCGGCCGGACTCACACCGATACTGAACCTGGGTTTCACTTCATCCGACTCGCGTGCGCTGGATGACGTAATGCTGCGTGTTCGCGATCGGGAGCAGTCCACTTTCCGGGCGGGAACGCGGTACCCGATCGCGACCTCTCTCTATTCGGATCTCACTTCGTCATCAAGGACCTCTTCCCTTTTGTCCCAATATCTGGGAACCAACTCCTCATCGAACCTGCTGAGCAGCGCTATCCCGCAGATTCAATATGAAGATCTGGGACTGACCTTCAAGGCTGAGCCGACCATCCAGAAGACCGGGGACATTCACGTCAAGATGGACTTCAAGATTGAAGCCCTGGCTGGAAGCTCACTGAATGGCATCCCCGTGCTTGCAAGCCGGCAGTACGCATCGGACGTTACGACGCAGGACGGAGACACCATCATGCTGGTCTCAGCCATGTCGGAGCAGGAGGCATACGCGGTAAGCGGCCTGCCGGGGCTGAGCGAGTTGCCTGGCTTTGGCAGCACAACGAACAAGCAGAGCTCGCGCAGCAAGAGTGATCTCGTTATCTTGCTGACGCCGCACATCGTTCGCAGCCGCCGTAAAGGAAATGCCGGCCCCCTGGTTCCGATCACCGTTTCCAACAACTAAGTTATGGGCGGACTTGATTGATTTCGCCCCAATCGATATAGTTGTTCTTGGAACGGGCGGGAGTAGCTCAGTGGTAGAGTGCTTCCTTGCCAAGGAAGATGTCGCGGGTTCAAATCCCGTCTCCCGCTCCAATAAAGTCCCTCCACTGCTGTCAATCCCTACAGCATTCGGCGCGGTACCCAAGTGGTAAGGGAGAGGTCTGCAAAACCTTTATGCGTCGGTTCGATTCCGACCCGCGCCTCCAAACTCCCCAACAACTTAGAAATTCAGCAAAAGCTTCTAGACTAGTCCAGCGTGCACGATGGCCCCTTGTGGCGATTCGCGTACCAGACTAGAGGAACATTTAAGCAAGGTGATGTTGGGCCGCAAGGTGTCATATTTTAGACACCCTGCAGCCTTGATGTTAAGGAACGCGTATCGCTTTTACCGTAAGGTTGGCTGGAGCAGGAGGGCCAAAATTTCCCGTCGAAGCAGGTCCGCCGGTCACGGTGAACTGAATCTCGTCTTCCGTCATTGTGCCTTTGTAGTACTGCTTTGCAGGCTGGTCGCTTCCCCTCCAGACATAGAATGAGATCGTGTCCCCGTCTACTTTGGCGTCGAATACCTCATTAGACACAGGAGAACCACTCCCGGCATCCAGCCGCGCGGGCGCGAGTGTTCCTGAAATCTGATTCCCGGCTTGGTTCAGTTGAAGAATTACCGTCGCCTCGCCTCTTCCCATAGGAATTTTGAGAGCCCACTTGCCTGAGAAGTTTGCAGCGAACGCTGAGGCTGAGGAAACCAAACACACGAGGATGATGGCTCCTTGAATGAATCTTCTTCGCATTACGTTGACCCTTTCTTTTCGGAAGCACTCGGTTAGATGGTGAGGATAAAGCGGGCGTACCTCGTCAACGTTGGCTTACCGGAATCTCTCACCGAGCTGATGATATGAGTCGTGTCTCCGGGGTTTGCATTCGATGGGACTTTGACATCGACGCACGTTCGCGACCGTGCTCCAATGCAGCAAGAGAAGTGTAGCCCCTGTCATTTACCTGTAAGGAGCTTCTAGATTCAATAGTTTGGTTTGACGATCTTCATTCTGCACGAGTCATCGATTGGCGCGTAGCCGAACACGAATCCCATTTCGCCGTTCCAAAACTCCGATCGTAGCGGGTGTTCCCTGTCCTCCGAAGTGATTGCTACGGCAATCAAATAGTATCGAGAGCCGCATGGCCGTCATACGCTCTCGAGCCAAACCCTCTCGCAAAACTGATTGACTGAGGCCAGGTTCAAACAAAGAACCTGGCGTCCTTAGCACGCTTATTGGTCGGCTTTCCGCATAAGATCTAACGCCGCATCGGTGATTTTGTTTTCAGCGCAGCCGGGCTTCAGCCTCGAACCAATCACCTGAAACGAAAGGTGGCTATAAGCATCGTCTGAGTAGATATAGCCGGAGTTTGCCCCGCCGTTCGTGAGCGTTGAGATAACGAGCTTATTCGCCGGGGCCGTGTTCTTAATCTTCAGTCCGATATTTGTGTAGACTTCCCCATTGATCCCGGTGAAATAGATGTCACCTATGCGAACCAGACTCACCATCAGGTTTACGTCAGCGCCATCTTTATAGGGTGGCATCCCGTTCTCACGGATGGGATGATCCGTGTCCAAACGGTCGCGTCCGGGACAGGTGAACTTTTCCTGGCCGCCCCAGATGCGCGCCTCGGCAACAGGTTGAATGTCATGACGCATGAGATAGAGAGTTTTCTCGGCGATCAATACACCCATCATCGTCACATCTGTGCTGGTACGATCAATTGCTTTCCGATACGCAGCGAGATTCTGCTCCGGCACTGGCTTCAGGCCTGCGGCAGCAGTAGCGGGGTTGAAATTGCTGGCTGGAGCTGGCGGAGGAGGCGGTGCACCGATCGTCTCGGTGCCAGGCACTGTCTCTCCCCGGAACGCGGTCAAAAAGTTTTCGCGTAGCATCGGGTTCTGATCCCCCGAAGTTCCCTGTGTGAAGATAGCGACTGTCCCGTGGTCGAAATGTTCTTCGATCGTGCGCGATGCTTCTCCTGGGAAATCTGCGCTGATGACACCTGAAAGATAGAAGTTGATCGGGTGCATGGCGTAGTTCATATAGACGCCAATCGGAATGTAGTCAGCCCCAATGAACTCAACGACGGATAAGGTCTTGTCTGAGATGCCCTGCGGGTTAGGCTCTTGCCTCCACTCCAGCTTGCTGTTGAATAGATCCCGATTTACATTCAGATCGACGTTTGCGCGCCCATATCCGACGGTTGCCGGCGCTAGCTTCGCTTTTGCCTCCGTAGCAGCCTTCACTATCCCATCCGCGACCGTGGCCGAGGATGGTGCACCGCCAAAGCCATCGGTCGATCCGCTATGAGTGTGCGTTGCGGAAATCAAGATGTTTTCCTTCGCACACCCAGTCGCGGAAGCTACCCGCGGGAGTGCAGCGTCATACATGTCTTTGCGGATCGCCCCTTGATCGACACCAATCAACACCGCGCAACTGTCACCCGAGTCGGCAACGATGGCACGTGCATACAGATGATCCCGGATCGTGTCCGTCTTGAGCTTCAGTTCGTCTGGCTTCGGCGTAATATCGATCATCGCCGCACCCGCCCGCAACGAGTAGATCATTTGCGCATTGCCAATACCCGCCATACTGCACGCCAGAGCGGTTCCCAGAACGATCACTGAGGCCTTCGAAAGGCTAACGTTTTGCACGGTTCTCTCCTGAATTTATGGTTGTGAAATGCAAGGTATAGGTAGCGGTTGATTTGCCATTCGGTGAAGTTACGACGATCCTGGCATCTCCCGAGACAGGAATATCAATGTTCTTTGCAGCTAAGAAATCCGCATTGTTCACGGTCAATGCAGATGTCCGGCCTAAGGTACATATTTTTGACTCCCCCTAATCAGGAACATCTTGTCGTTATCGGAGTCTCGTGCCATGCGGACACCCGGTACGATCTCTTCTGACACATAAGCTGTACGGTCCCGGCGATCGATCGTGTACTGAAAGTTCGCAACGTCGCTATTTGTGTTGCCCTCCTTCATTGCGACCGCACGCAGTGTGTACCAGGTCTTCAGGCCATGGTTCCCCTCATAAACACCGCCGACAAAAAGTACCTGTAATGGGTCATAGATGGAACTCTTCGATGTGGGTTGGCTACCGTCCCAGGTGTAGTGGATAGTGACGCCCGGCTCTGAACTACGCAGCGTGACCGACTCTGTGGTCGAATAGGAGCCCGGAGCGGGAAAAGCCGTGGGAGGAGGAAGTTTAGGTCCATGCCCTTGCGGTTCCTGGGGACCGAACTGCGCCCACAACAGCGATCCAGTCATCGTGAGTACGAGGGGCCATGCTTGCTGCACGATGCGTTGCTTCATAAGGGAAAGTAGAGATCTTGGGCCCCAGCAGCGAAAGGTCCTTTACCTGCTACTTACAGGAATCATGCTCTTGCTTTCAGTGTTTCGAAGGGCAGACCGGAGCATCAGACTAGTCCGGTTTACCAAAAGGTGGCCTTCAAAATGCGGGTATGGCCGGGGATTCCATTGACCACTTCGGTGGCAAGAACGGCTTCCACGTTCGCGCCTTTCCATCCCTTGGGAGCAAGCGCAAACAGTTCTCTGGATCGCTCTGGGATGGCAGAAAACTCCGCCGCGGCTTCCGTGCTCATGGGACCAATCCCCGCGATCACAACGACGGGGCCGTCCGTGATCTCGGAGTTGAATCGCGCCACAATGCTGTAGTCGGTTGTGATTTTGTTACGCGGCATGGAGAAGTCGACGCCTCCGACATGGCTGCCGTCTTTCGAATCGAGGATGCACTTACAGGCCAGATCCCCAAATCGATATGGAAGCGTCTGAGTCACGCGCAGGACCCAAGGGTTGTTATAGGCGCCCACAAACAGGACGGGGCGGGCATGCACGTTGGAGAGATCGGTAGCCAGGACAGCCTTCATCTGACAATCTGCCCCGATGCGGGCCAGAACCAGGCAAGCACGCATCGCCGATGATGCGTCTCCAACGGAGACGTAATGATTCGTACGGTAGATATCCGATGACAGCGGCGGATCGGAATCCATGGACTTATCGTCGGCATGAGGAGTCAGTTGTCCGACCACGGCCAGTACCTGACCATTGCCAGAACCGGCAAAGCCGCGCCACAAGGCCGGAACCTGCCGCCTCGACTGAAAGCTCATTACACCCCAGACGCAGGCCGCGATAATTGCGACAGAGACAAAAACCTGCGCGAAAACTGGAATCGGGCGCCGTTTCCTCCGGGCGATCGCACCGGGTTCATGCTCGCCAGGAACTGTCTGAACGGCCATAGCGGGAGCGGCAGAGACCGATTCAAGGCGCGTGTCTGGTTGAATCGCCGCCAGAGGCATGACATGGGGCGGCTCCGGAAACCGGAACTCGGCTACATAGCTTCCCGGCGGCAATGAGATCCGGACCCGCGCCAAGTCGCCGGCGATGTCATAGTACTGCGCCAGGCGCTTTCGAATCTCGCTCGCGCCCATACGAACAATCGGATCGGAACTCGTCTCGTAACCGGGAGTGCGGGAGAACAGTACGATTCCGAGCTGACGTTCGCGGAGCTTCTCGGTTTCGCCGTCCAGCGTATGGCGGACGCAATACTCCAGCATCGCTGGATAGCGCTTGCTGCTGCGAAATGGAGCACTTTCCAAAATGAGCGCCAGCTCGGAAAGGATCAGGGCCTTTTCTTGGGCAGAGAACGAAATGGTAGCAGGAGTAGCCATTGCCTGTTCGAGACGAAGCACATTTTATGCGCCTTCAACTCAAACTCACAACAACCATATAGAACTGCAATGAGCCTTTCCCTGCGTGCTCCCCCAGATACCGAGCCGTCCTGCCGAGTGGTCAAACCTTTCGCAGATCGTAAAGTCCTGTCAGGTCTGTAAACCATACACATGGTGACCATTGACCCAGACAAGAGTATGAAACAGGTCCGGCGTCGTATTCGCCTTCAGAACGGAAAGCGTCTCCCGCGCAACACACTTCCCGGCCAGTTGCTGCCCCAATTGCGGTCGCCACACAGCGTGGAGGGCTCTGGCCATTCAAGCGGGACGACGCCGGCTGCAGCAACGAAACATTGATGAGGAGCGCATTCGTGCGCCGACTCCGAGCCGTCCTCAACGTTTTGGCTTCAATCTCATCTTTCCTTATTCAAATTGGCAGCAATTTTTATCGATTCGGATATAAGCTGGGCGAGATTGCAAACGAGGACTACACCGATGCCGGAAACTCCTATGTCCATTTCCCACCGAACGCGATGGCTACTTTGTGCTGTAGCGCTATTGCTGGGGGCTTGGACATCCGCCTCGAACGCGGAAACGATCGTCTCAAAAGAAAACTGGGGCAGCTTACCCGACGGCCAGGCAGTCGAACTCTTCACCATGCGCGATGGTCCGCTGATCGTTCAGGTTTCCAACTACGGTGCGCGAATCGTAGCGATACGCGTACCGGACCATAGTGGTCAGACCGGAAACATCGTTCTCGGCTTTCCAGGTGTCGAACGCTATCTGGAACCACGCAATGCAGTGATGGGTGCAACGGTCGGGCGATTCGCAAACCGGATCGCGCGTGGGCACTTCGCGCTGGACGGAAGCGAATACACCATCCCGCCCAACAACAATGGCAACGCTCTCCATGGTGGGCCGCTTGGCTTCAATAAGAAAGTCTGGACCGCCCACGTGCTCAAGAATGGAGTCGAGATGTCGCTGGTTTCCCCTGATGGCGATATGGGATTTCCAGGCAATCTTTCTGTTCAGGTCACATTCACACTGGTCAAACACGGGCATGACCCAGCCCTCTCGATCGTCTATCGCGCGAGTACGGACCGTACTACGGTGATTAATCTCACCAACCACGCCTTCTTCAATTTATCCGCGACAGGAGAGGACCCAGTGTTTGATGACGTTGCATGGATTGATGCGGATCGATATACCCCGGTAGATTCCAACGGTATCCCAACCGGTGAGATCGAAACGGTGCATGGAACCGCCTTCGATTTCACAACTCCTCACGCGATTGGCGAGAAAGCTCCTGAACGTGGCTATGATCAAAATTTCGTACTTAGTGTGCATCACAACACATCGCCAAATGCGGAGATAAGAGATCCGAAGAGTGGCCGCACCTTGCAAGTGATCACGGATCAGCCTGGACTACAGTTCTATGTCCCAAGGCTGCCTCCTTCCGCGTCCGTTGCATCCCGACCCGGAATTGCCGCCTTCTGCCTGGAGACACAACATTTCCCCGATTCGCCAAACCACCCAAACTTTCCTTCGACGACGCTCCGCCCCAAACAGCTATTCAAGTCACAAACGCTCTATGTATTCCGGGTGGACAAGAAATAGAGCATCTTTCCTGTTGCTGGTGATTCCGGAAAGGGTGTGAAGCGGCGTCTTCATGCGGAAAACGCCCATCGATGCGGAAGCCCTAGTCTTACACCTCCAGGGAAATGCTCCAGGCACGTGAGACCAAGATCTCACGTGCCGATGAGGTCCTTTGTAGTTCCTCCCGCACAGAATGTTTCCTATTTACTTATTCTGAGGTTGTCGAATTGCACGTTCGACCAATCGCTTCCAAAGCCGGCCATTCCTGCAGAGTGTGCGGTATCTTGAACCAGCGAAAGTTGCTTCCCGTCTAAGAACGCGGTAATCGAGGCTCCCTGGAATTGCAGTTCCATCCGATGCCAGCCTTGCTTGAGATCAGTATGTCCCTGCGCCAGAGCTGCCGGGGAATTTTTGAATCGCGTCGATAGTAATGACCAGTTCCCATTCGCTGCAACTTTGAGAACATAACCGCTGGGATAGAGAGCGTTGTGATCCTGGAAGACGTCCGCGGAATCTATCCGGCCCTGCACTGTTGCGATACCGTCCTTAGGCAGCATCACATCGATACCAATTTTGTAGTCGGTCCACTTGACATCACCAGCCATGGTGAATGGATCGGGTCGCGGCGACCATGGCGTTGGCCTTTCCGTAATCTTCTGTTGTACGCAGCGGCCGGCGCGTCCCTCACATGCAATCGCCTCAAATGCACCGTCCTGATCGCTCAGATACTTCGCGGTTCGACCGATCTCGACTGCTTCAAAATCGTCAGAATACGGAAAAGGAAATGCCGCGGCCGCCGGCGGATGGCTTGTGCCGCGAGTTTGTCCGGTCGTTGTCGTGACGGTGTAGATGGAGCCCGGTTCAAAGTCATACGTCACGCGCCCATCTTTCACCGGAGTAGCAGCAACCTGTTCAAACGTCTTTGTTGCATTCGTCTGCCAGACGAACGCCGTTCCGTTGCTCAGCCCCTTACTCAACTGCAGTGTGACGTGTTGCACACGGTTCGCGGATGTGGTCTCCAGGATGATGCTCCAATCCGCAGGCTTGCTCCCTGATAGAGGAGCGTGCATGGCCACATAGGTACCGCTATCGTCAGGCAAATAGCCCGTAGCAGAATCCATGTACTTCCATCCCGGTTCGACGAACTGTGTCGTATGCGCCGTTACCCAGATTGTGGACTGGACTTCGTAGTTTCCCGACCAGGGCGTATTGGCGTACATCAGACCGGAGTTCGGCGCCGCAAGCAGGTCGTAGTACGAAGTGATCGGACTCCATATCTCTGTTTTCGTAAAGTGCGCCTTAATGTAGTTCTCGTTGTAGCGCCGCGCCAGGATACGTCCTCCATGCGCCCAATCGCGCGCGATAAACGGGCCGCTCCCAGGGTTTGGTTGATCTTCACTGGACCAGACCCGGCGTTGCGTATCCTGAATCGCTGCCGGTGCGATCCCCGGAACCTCGGCAGGATAATGCACACCAATCACATCGACTGCTTTGTCCAGTGCCGGGTCGGCGTTCACTTTATCCAGCACCGTGTACATGCCTGAGTTCGGGGTCATATCGCAGCAAACGATCTTGGTCTTCAGGCCATGCTGGTCAAGCACCGTGCGCAGCAACTTTACCCATTCATAGTCAGGACGGCGCTCATTCCACGCTCCGGTGTATTCAATATTCAAACCTTGTTTCTGCGCACCCTCCAGGAAGTCGGCGACGTATTCCGCCATGTCCTTACTGAAAAACTTGCCATGTCCCACCCAGCCAGGAGCACCCCACGCGAGCGTATCCAACACAATTGCCGGGTTGCGCTTCCGGGCTTCCTTCATCAACCACCATTCATATCCACGGGAATAATCATGGTCATTCGCTGAACGCATGTGGCTGGGCTCGGACCCATCCGTGGAATTAACGTCCGATCCAATTTCAACCTTCAAATGTTGCAGTGAAGCACCAAACTTCGGCTTGAACAAGAAGTCCAGGATCTCGGAGCGCTGCGGCTCCGGATAATCAATCAACAACCGTGAACTGGCTCCGGCACTCACCGCGCCCAATCCTTCAAATACCTTGCCAGAGCTGGTTGCGTCCAGGTGGATCGTCGTCTGTGCCACGCCACGTGTCCCCGACAGGAGCCCGGCTACAGCAGTTAAGACCAAAAGAGCGCGGTGCATGGAATTCATAGTGCCCCTTTTTTGCTGGGAAAACATACTTAAAACGATCTGGAAGAACCACGAAGTCGGTGGACCGCTTGGAAAACAGTTGGTTTCCGATGCGTTCATCGCAGGTTTCGAATGACAGAGATGAGCAAGCAGCCACTCGGAGATATTACCTTTGACGAGGGGAACTCTAGTGGAACGGATACAGTATATGGCGGCTGATGAGCGTCCGGGACTGGATATACTCGTCCCATGCTGAAGAGATTGCTCACCTCTACCCTTCTCTTGATGCCGATTATGGGATTGGCTCAGCTGACTGCCCAGACTGCCATCCACCTCGACGCTGTCTCCATGAAGGAAAATCGATCCGGCAACGAACAAGGTTATCTCAGCATTCCCCCCAACGGAAACAGAATTGTCGTCACAAACTCCCCGATGTTTCGGATCATCGGTTTTGCTTTCAACAAGCAGCGGAATGATCTCATTGAGGGATTACCTGAGTGGGCTGAAGACCTGCGCTGGGATATCGAAGCGACCATCGCCGAAGAGAGTGTAACGACCTTCAGACAGATGCCATTCGAAGAGCAAAAGACAGTATTGCAGCAAATACTGAAAGAGCGGTGTGGTTTAGTCGCTCACAATGGCAAGAAAGAAGCTCCGGTTTATGCCCTCGTCCTTTCCAAATCTGGACCAAAGATAAAAGAAATCTCTCCCGCTCGCGCTGACGCGAAAAGCCCAGGATGGAACCTGACGCAGAGTACAGGCAAGATCGAGGGGCGGGGTATTCCGATGGATGCTCTCATCTACGCGCTGAGCAAAGTCGGACTCGAACGGCAGATCATCGATAGAACAGGATTGGTGGGACAATACGATATCTCGCTGACATGGACTTCTGACAATACCTTGCCGAACGCTCAAGATGGGTCGGAAAAAGATGGCGTTTCCAGAGCGTCTATCTTCACAGCCTTGCAGGATGAGCTTGGTCTGAGATTGGAAGCGATGAAAGCGGATGTTGATGCCGTAATCATCACACATATCACTCGACCTTCAACGAATTGAGATGCCCTCAGTGGGAACTATTACTGACTCTCCTCCACAATCGCGACTCCCCATGGAGCAAGATCCAACGCCCGTCCGCGGCTGATCTGTTTTCCTGAAAGAAGATCACTTCCGTTTTGATAACCGTAGCTCACTTGCTGCTTATCCTTCGAGTAGTTCAGGAAATAGTGAACCAGATGGCCATTCTGCAACGTTCCGCTGCGGACAATCATGGGGAAATGGGCGCCCGGCAGCGACTCGACACCGGCTCGTTTCACAGCATCTTCGAGGATCTTTTCAGCCGTCGCATCCGTCGGCATAAAGCCGACGTAAGTGACTTCGCCTTTGCCGTAGGTATTGCGTGTCACGGCGGCATATGCGGGCCACGACGAGTGCTTGTAGCGTGCAAGAACAGTTGCTGTTGTAGGATTCAGAAACTCCATCCACCAACGCACCTTATTGTCCTGCTCGCCGACACCGAAAGGATCACCATCCAACGTGACACCCTCCGGAATCGCGAACTCACTGTATTTCACGCCCGCAGCTTCAGAGATGCCACCAGGTTGCGCAGCATAGCGCACCTTCGTGTTCTCGTCGGAGAAGCCGCTCTTGAAGGTGTAGACCAGGTGCCCTCCCGCTTTGGCGTAGGCATTCAACTTCGCGATCTCCGCGTCACTGGCTGAGTACAGCGCAGGTACAAGGATCAACTTGTAGTCGCTCAGCGGGACCGTCGACGACGGGGAGATGAGATCCACCTCCACGTTCATGCGGTAGAGCGCATCGTAGAGCGAGCGGAGTACATTGTTGTAGCCGATGCCCCCATCTGTATTAATGCGGAATGCGTCGAAGCCATCGAGCGCTGTATTGCTCACATACATGGCGACCTGATTGTGCTTCTTCATATTGACGAGCTTGCTTCCAAGCCGCTGTAGATCGGCGCCGATGGTCTTTGCTTCTTCGTAGGTCGGGTTAGGCTGGTAGTCCTGCGTGAGCACTCCCCTCCAGTAGGTCTCGATCCCGTTGGCGGTTGTGGCCCAGTGCCAGTACTCCACCATATTCGCGCCGGAAGCGATGTGGCTGAACGCCTGCAATCGAAGCTGGCCGGGATAGGGCGTCCAATTCGGAAACCCCTGTGCCTCGGTCTCCATGAGCAGGAAGTTCTTCCCGTTCTTCATGGAACGGGCGACATCCCCGCCAAAGGCAATCCCCGCGCCGGTAAGTTTTTCCTGGCTGGGATAGTAGATATCGATCCCGGCGACATCGAGCGCCTTGGCTGCCTCCCAATGGTTTACTTCGGGCTGAACGCCGTACGAGTAGCCCTGCCAGCTTAGATCGAAGTTCTGCGTGATGAACTGTCCAGGCCGATAATGAGCGCGGACCAGACCGGCCTGCCAGGCAAGATACTCCGTCACCAGTCCCCGCTGAAATTCCGAGAACGCATTGGAGAGGCTGGCATTGATGGAGGCGTCGACCGAGGGAAAGTCCTCCCAGCGATTGATCCGGTTGCTCCAGTAATCAAGACCGAAGGCATGGTTCAGAGTGTCCAGGCTAGGGAACTTACGCTGCATCTCCTTGACGAACGCTGTCTGCACATTCGCTCCGGTATTGCCGTATGCCTTCGTTTCGTTGTCTACCTGGTATCCGATGACGGCAGGGTTGTCCTTGACGTGATCCACGAGAGCGACAATCACCCGCTCAGCCTCCCGCCGGAACTCGGGATTGGTGATGTCCATATTCTGGCGAGGGCCGTAACGGGCCTGGCCTTCCCGACGGACGACCAGGATCTCCGGATGCTGACGCGCCAGCCACGTCGGAATCGCGTAGGTCGGCGTTCCAACGATAACCTTGATCCCGCTCCGCTGCATGGCGGCAAGCGTGCGGTCGATGTGGGAGAAATCAAAGACACCGGGCTGCGGTTCCAGGGTTCCCCACGTAGACTCCGCGATGCGAACGACTGTGATGCCGGCTGCCTTCATCATCCGTGCATCTTCTTCGACGCGATCGACCGGTGTGTATTCGTCGTAATAAGCAACTCCGAAGAGGATCGTATCGGGCAGTTGTGCCATTGCCCTGGAAGCAGCCAGCCCAACCAACACAAAAAGAATCATCTTGCCGATCGAAGCAAGAAAACGTTTACTTCCCACCATCTGTATCTCCAATTCACATCGATGTTTCCGCCGTCCCATCACATCAAATCATGGCTCTTGTTGCAAGACATTTGAAATCGGATACATGCGAACTCACTGTCCCGCCCAGTGACAAAGCAAAAACAAGTCGCCCACACAGTTACAAATCGCTGACATGCAGGTGACATTGCCATGAGACCGGGTCTCTATCGTTTTTCTTGAACGAGCGAAACGAGGTATCCGAAACTGGCACGCTCCCGCAAAATCGTCTTCTTCTTCCCGTCGTTCGCAAGTACGGAAGCGACGGCGCCTTTGGGTATTCTTGCGGTTTCGACACCGTTGGAGCGCGCCGGCTACCAGATCTGTCTCGTCGATTCGACGATCACACCGGACTTCCAGAAACGGGTTCTCGAAGAGGTAAAGGACGCCCTCTGCCTCGCCGTCTCTCTGGTCACCGGACCGATGATCCGGGAGACCGTTGCGATCGCCAGAGCCGTCAAGGAATGGAAGCCGGACTTTCCGGTCGTCCTGGGTGGCTGGCATCCGTCGCTGCTGCCGCAACAGACGCTCGAAGCCGCCTGCGTGGACTACGTCGTCCGTGGCCAGGGCGAAGACGCGATGCTGGAGCTGGTGCAGCATCTCAGCAGCGGATCGGCGCCGGACCTGATCGCCGGTATCGGCTTCAAGCGCGACGGCCGCATCATCTTTACGCCAGAGAGACCGCTGCGCCCCATCGTGGAGATGCCGCCGAAGGCCTACCACCTGGCGGACTTCGACGCCTACGAGCGATCCTGCGGACGCCGCTGGGCAATGTACACCTCCAGTCTCGCCTGCCCCTTCAACTGCGCCTACTGCACCAACGGTGGCGTCTATGGCAGAAAATGGAATGCCCTCCCCCCAGAACAGTTTGTCGAAGAGACCGTGGATCTGAGCCGGCGCTATGAGCTGGAGATGATCTGGGTCGTCGATGATAACTTCCTCGTCGATCTTGACCGTGCGCGCGGCATCGCCGAAGGTCTGGTCCGCGAAAACTCGCATTACACCTGGAGTATTCAGGCAACAACGAACCTGGTAGCAAGGCTGTCACTGGAAGATATGCGTTTGCTGCGCCGGGCTGGACTGCGGCAGGTATGTCAGGGCGTCGATTCAGGATCGCCCACGATCCTGAAGGCGATGAACAAGGACTTCCAGGACTTCGACTCGATCTACGAAAGCGCAGCGCGCTGCCTGGAGGCCGGCATTCGCCCCTCCTTCAACATCATCTTTGCCTTCCCCGGCGAAGGACCGAAGGAACGCCGCGAGACTGTCGAATTCATGCTCGACGTCTGCCGCAAGTTTCCGGGCGCGGAGTTCTGGACCAACATCTTTACGCCCTACCCGGGCTCTCCGATCTTCAAGCGCACAGCGGAGATTGGCATCGAGCCGCCGACCACGCTGGAGGGCTGGGCAGACTTCTTCCCCCGTTACACCGAACTGCCCTGGCTGAAGGGTGAAGACCATAAGCGGCTTCAGGACACGCGCGAGTACCTGCGCTTGGCCTTCAACCGTATCCCCATCGCCGCCGACACGCGCCCACCGATCATCCGGTTGGCACAGAAGGCCATCTCCTTCCCGGCCCGCTGGCGTCTTGATCACGACGTGTACCGCTTTCCGGTCGACATCTGGCTGAATAACAAGCTGAAGAAACGGATTCCCAAAGGAAAACCGGCTGTGGATGCCAAGCGGCTTGCCCGCACCCCGGCGGAGGCGGCGGCATGCTGAACGTGCTGCCAGCCAGCGCCATCCGGCCGGCTCCGGTGCACAGTTCGCTATGCCCCTCGCCCGGCCGGGACAAGGTGGTGCTGTTCTATCCGCCCTACGACGGCCCCCCGCTCGGAGCTCCGCTCTGTCTTCTGGCGCTCGCCGGAGTTCTGCGTGACGCCGGTTTCAGGATCAGCATCATCGACGCCTGCATTCATAAGGACTATCTACAACGCATCGTCGCGGAGAGCGCTGACGCTGTCTGCGTTGGGATCTCTGTGCTGACGGGGCCGATGATCCGCGGGGCGATCGCCGCAGCGAAAGCACTGAAGGTTTCCCGCCCCGAACTTCCGGTGATCTTTGGAGGGTGGCATCCCTCGCTGGAACCCGCCCAGACCGTGCGCGAGCCGTACGTCGATGTCGTGGTACGTGGACAGGGAGAGCTGACCATGCTGGAACTTGCCCAGGCCTTCTCTCAGGGCAGTTCAGTTGGCCCGATCGCAGGCATTCATTGGAAACAGGACGGCGAGATCATTGAGAATCCCGAGCGCACCGTCGCTCCCATCGGCAGCTTCGCTCCGCCCGCTTACGACCTGGCGGACTTCGACGCCTATGAGCCGCTCAATGGACATCGCAAGCTGGCCTACGCCACCAGCGTGGGCTGTCCCTACGCATGCAACTACTGCACCGACATGGTGGTATACCGGCGACGCTTCAATGCCTATGACGCGGACCGGGTGGTGGGTGAGCTCGTCGATCTGGTACGCAAGTACCGGATCGACGAGGTCGCCCTGCTCGACTCGAACTTCCCGGTAGATGTAAAGCGGGCATTGGCGATCGCCCGCGGAATCGTAAACTCCGGAGTTCGCTTTCAGTGGACCTTTCAGGCCTCGACCGATTTCCTTTGCCGCATGACCCAGGATGAAGTGCAACTCCTGGCCGATAGCGGCGTAAAGGTGATGGGCTTCGGGACCGAGTCAACCTCAGCACGGGTGCTAAAGCTGATGAACAAGCGCCATCAGCGCGTGGACGAGATGTATGAGACGGCACGCAAAGCGCACGTCTCCGGCATCAAGATCAACTTCAACCTGATCTTTGGATATCCGGGGGAAACAGAAGAAGACAGGGTACTTACCTTCCAGACCATGAGTGACATCGTGGAGCGCTACAACAACGTCCAGTTCTCGCCAAACCTGTTTACCCCTTATCCCGGCATTCCCATCTGGCCTCAGCTCCGTGAGCTGGGAGTGCGGGAGCCCCAAACCCTGGAAGAGTGGATCAAGCTGCCGCTCAGCGTGAATGCCTTGCCATGGCTGCAAGGCGAGGAGCTTGAGCGCCTGAAACGGATGACAGACTACTTCCTCCTGAACGGCCAGGTTCATCGTCGACACGAAAAGGAAACCCTGAAGACAGCCGCCCTCCGCCGATTGTTCAAACAGACCGTAAGCTGGCGCGTCCGTTCAAGCCATTACGGCTTTCCCTGGGAACTCTGGGCGTCCAGACTCTCAGGACCACTTGCATCCCGCAGATCGTTGGTGACCGGTCAGGATCTTCCTGACCAGGCAGCCGCTTGTTAGCACGGAGTACCCACGATGACCGATATCCTTCTCACTCACTCCTATCACCTGGCTAACGATCCGAAGCAACTGCGGAAGATGCAGCCCTATGCCCCTTTGGGCACCCTCTATGCCGCCGCGGCTCTCCGTGATTCCGGCGTCTCGGTAACGGTCTTTGATACCACCCTGAAGAATCCGCTCCGGAGTCTAAAGACGGTCCTTAATCGAGAAAATCCAAAGGTACTAGTGATTTACGAGGATGACTTCAACTTTCTCTCGAAGATGTGTCTGCTCTCCATGCGCCAGACAGCAGAACAGATCGCACGGCTGGGAAAGGCGGCAGGAGCCGTCGTCGTGGGTCATGGCTCCGACGAGACCGACTTCGCGGAAGAGTATCTGAAGGCCGGTGTGGACTACATTCTGACTGGCGAGGCTGAGGGTACCCTTACCGAGTTATGCCATGCCCTCCTTGCGAATCAGGATCCATCCGGAATCCCGGGCCTGATCTGGAAGGATACGGCAGGTTCGCTTCACCGCAGCGGAAGCAATCCGGTTCGTAATAGCGACTGGTCCAAGATGCCGCTGCCGGCGCGTGACCTCATCGACATGGGCCTCTACCGCGATGCATGGACCGATGCTCACGGGCGCTTTTCCGCGAATGTCGTCGCCAGCCGGGGCTGTCCTTATTCCTGCAACTGGTGCGCGAAGCCGATCTCCGGCAACAAGTATCAGCTTCGCCCTGCAGCCGACGTCGCACGGGAGCTGCGCGACCTGAAGCTGTACTACGGCGCGGAACACATCTGGTTCAGCGACGATATTTTTGCCCTGAACCGGCACTGGCTGCATGACTTCGCCCGGTGGGTGCACACCTACGAGGCGGTCATTCCTTACAAGATCCAGGCGAGAGCCGATCTCCTGCGCGAGGATGTGGTTTCCTTGCTGGCGGAAAGCGGATGCGACGAGGTCTGGATGGGCGTCGAGTCAGGATCACAGAAGGTTCTGGATGCGATGGACAAACGACTTCAAGTTTCAGACGTAGTCGCGGCAACCACTCATCTCCGCACTGCCGGCATCAAGGCATGCTTCTTCCTGCAGCTTGGTTATCCGGGCGAAGGATGGCGGGAGCTGCTGGAAACAGTTGCTTTGGTCCGCGCCACGCGTCCGGATGATATCGGTGTCAGCATCTCGTACCCCCTGCCGGGAACGGTTTTCTATGAACGCGTCCAGGCCGAGCTGGCGGCAAAACGTAACTGGAAGGACAGTGACGATCTGTGCGTCATGTTCTCCGGCGCTTACTCCGACAGCTTCTATCGCACGATTCGCGATGCGCTGCACTTGGAAGTCAGCGGATGGAAGAGCGGTTCGGACCATGAGCCGCAGGTGGATGCCATGTGGAAACACATCGCCGCGCTTGAGCCGCAGGAACGGAGAGACATAGAACACATACTGCAGCCACGTTCCAGCAAGGACTCAGCAAGTTTCCTGCCGCTTCATGCACTCACACCTGCTGGAGGCGCCGTATGACTCCTGACCTGCTGTTGGCCCACGGCTACTTTCTCTACGAAGACCCCAAAGAGCTGCAGATCATGAAGCCCTATGCCCCACTGGGCATTCTTTATCTCTGCTCACATCTGCAGGCAAAGGGGTTCGATGTCGAGGTCTTCGATACGACCTTCTCGTCGAAGGCGGCCCTCATCGAACGCCTGCAGACAGGGACACCGTCAACGCTGGGCCTCTATGCCAATCTGATGACTCGTAGCAATGTAGTGGAGCTGCTGCGGATCGCACGCGAGGCTGGATGGCGAACGATCGTCGGAGGTCCGGAGCCCGGGGCCTACGCCAAAGAATATCTTGATGCCGGCGCCGAGTTTGTGGTTCTGGGCGAAGGCGAGCTGACGCTGGAAGAGTTGATGACCGCCATCCGTTCAGGCGGACTCGATCAGGTGAGCAAGATCGATGGCCTGGCCTACCTCGAAAACGGAGAGCTTCGCCAAACTCCACCGCGGGCACAGATCAAGTGCCTAGACGACCAGCCCTGGCCTGCGCGCAAGATGGTGAATATCCAGAAGTACGTGGATACCTGGCGTACACACCACGGCAAAGGTTCCGTCAACTTCATCACGGCACGCGGATGTGCCTACCGCTGCCAGTGGTGCAGTCACCAGGTCTATGGCAACACCCATCGCCGCCGCGATCCGCTGCTGGTGGTGGATGAGGTAGAGTGGCTACTCTCGGAGTACCAGCCGGACATGGTGTGGGTCTCGGACGATGTCTTTACTATCAACCACACCTGGTTACGCACCTATGCCGCCGAGATGAAGCGCCGCGGCCTTCGCATTCCGTTTGAATGCATCTCACGAGCCGACCGTCTGAATGAAGAGGCGATGGACCTGCTGGCTGAGCTGGGCTGCTTCCGCGTCTGGATCGGATCGGAGAGCGGTTCGCAGCGCATTCTGGACTCCATGCAGCGCGGCGTCAAGCTGGACCAGGTGCAGCGCGCCGTTGAACTGAGCAAGACCCACGGTATCGAGAGCGGAATGTTCCTGATGTGGGGCTACGATGGCGAAGAGATGGAAGACATCGAAGCCACCATCCAGCATGTAAGCCGGACGCAGCCGGATATCTTCTTCACTACTGTCTCCTACCCAATCAAAGGAACGCCCTACTACAAGAAGATCCAGGATGACCTGGTTCAGCTTGCACCGTGGGGCACGAGCTCTGACCGGGAGATCAAGATTCGCGGCCGCCATTCCCGCCGTTATTACAGTTTCGCTGACAAGCTGCTCCGTAGCGAAGTCGCTCTCGCGCGGATGAGCGGTACAAGCACACCCGACGAGCAGGAGGTCAGCCGCCTGGCTGAAGAGATACGCAATGCCCGGACCGGCCTGATGGATGCGGCTGCAGAGGTAGAGGCATGATTGCGGAACACCCAGCCGGCCGGGCGTTCGATACGATGGCCGACACGTATGACGACGACTTCACGCAAAGCGATGTCGGGCAGGCACAGCGTTCCGCAGTGATGAAGGATGCGTTTCGTATCTTTCCAGGCCGTAGACGGCTTCTGGAACTGAATTGCGGTACCGGCGAAGACGCTCTCCGTTTCGCAGAGAATGGCTGGAGAGTGCTGGCTCTGGATGCATCGGAGAGGATGATCGCCTGCGCCCGGGTTCGGAGGGAGAACCTTGGAGCACGAGACAATCCGCAGTTCAGGCAGGTAGCCACCGAAGACCTGAGAGAGATTGCTGGGGAGTTCGACGGCGTCTTCTCGAACTTCTCAGGCCTGAATTGCGTTCGCGATCTGGCTCCGGTCGCTCGCATGCTGGCGGAAAAGACCACGCCAGGCTCTCCGTTGCTTCTCTGTATGTCGACCCGTGTCTGCCTGTGGGAGACCGCGTGGTATCTACTGCACGCCAAGCCTGCTAAGGCTTTTCGTCGGTGGACGGGAAGACATCAGGCAATGCTGCAGGGCATGCCGGTGGACGTTTACTACCCTACGCTGAACACTCTCAAACAGGCTTTCCGTCCACACTTCAGACTCCGCGGCGTGCGGGCGATCGGACTTTTCGTGCCGCCGTCATACGTCGAATCGTGGATACAGAAACGCCCTCTTCTGCTTCGGATCTTTGTCCGGCTGGATGCGATGTTCTCCCGCTTGCCGCTGCTGCGCAAACTTGGAGATCACATGCTGTTGCACTTTGAGAAGACTGGGGAGGCTGTATGATTCTCCTCTTTCATCCTCGTGCCGTGAAACCTCGAAGCCGCCGGCTGCCTCTCGCAGTGCTTGCCCTGGCGGCCGTGCTGGAAGGTCGTGAGGAGTATGAGATCGTCGACGGCAATGTCGATGACGACCCATTGGGCACGCTGCTCAGCCTGATCGACCAGCATCGCGTGGAGTTGCTTGGTGTGTCAGTGATGCCCGGGCCGCAGATGGCTGCCGGCATGGAGGTCTGCCGCGAGATTCGCAAACTGCGGCCTCACGTTCCGATCGTCTGGGGAGGCTACTTCCCTTCCATCTATCCCGAAGCGACGCTCAATGCGAAGTACATCGACTTTGCGGTCCGCGGACAGGGGGAGGACACATTGCTCGAGCTGCTGGAGGCGCTTCGTGGACAGCGTACCTTCGACAGCATCCTAGGGCTCTCGCACAAGGACCAGTTCGGCTTCCATCGTAATAACGCCGAGCGCCCGATGAAGGGGCCGGACGCATTTCCGTGGTCACCATTCCACCGGCTTCCGGTCGAGAAGTATCTTCGTCCCTCATTTTTCGGCAAACGCACAGCGGTGCACCACGCCAGCATCGGCTGTCCCTTCAACTGCAGCTTCTGTGGCGTGCATGCTGCATACGGCAGAACCGAAAAGTTTGAGTCTCCCGCGCGTACCGAAGCGATTCTGCGTCACCTAGTCGACCGCTACGACGCCGACTCCGTCCAGTTCTACGATATGAACTTCTTTCTGAGCGAAGATCATGCCCGGGAGCTCATGGATCGCATCGCCCCTTTGAAGTTACGCTGGTGGTGCGAAGCTCGTGTCGACATTATGTCGCGTTACAGCGATGAGACCATGCAGGCCATCCGGCGTGCCGGCTGCAAGATGATCTTCTTCGGCGCCGAGTCAGGTTCAGACTGGGCGCTGAAAGAGATGCAGAAAGGCATCACCACCGAACAGACGCTGATCATGGCGCGCCGGACACGCGAGGCCGGCATCATTCCTGAATTCTCCTTCGTTGTCGGTAATCCAAAAGACCCCGAGCGCGATACCCGCGAGACGCTGGCGTTCATTCGCAAGATCAAGCGCATCAACCCTGATTCGGAGATCATCATTCAGCACTACACGCCGACACCGCAGCGCGGTTCGATGTACGGTGACGTCGACGATAAGATCAGCTTTCCAACCAGCCCGGGAGAGTGGGCCGAGAAGAAGTGGATGGATTTCACCCTCCGCATCGATACCCGCGCTCCGTGGATGAAGGACAAGACCAAACGCCTGATCGATAACTTCGAGATCGTTGTCGCTTCGCGCTGGCCGACGGTGCAGGATATTCGCGCACCGCGCTGGGGACGGTATCTGCTGCAGACGCTCAGTGCATGGCGTTATGCATTCCGTTTCTATACCGCTCCTCACGAACTGGTACTGGCGCAGCGGTTCATTGATCTTAGAAAGCCCAAACGGGAAAGCCTATGATCGCGGCTCCTGCAACTCCCGCAGTCTTTGATGAATGGGCACCGGTCTATGATGATGCCCACAACCCATTCTGCGCGTTAGAGGTAAGACTGCTTCGGCAGCTTCTGCCATCATTGCGAGAAAAGACAATCCTCGATGCCGGCTGCGGAACGGGAAGACACTTCCCGCTTCTGAGCAAGCTGCAAGCAAAGTGGATCCACGCCGTAGACTACTCTGCTCAGATGCTGGAGCTGGCGAAACAGCGGCTTCCAGAGAACGCCACAATTCACCAGGCAGACTGCACTGCGGTTCCGATCTGTGCACAGTCCATCGACGTCGTCCTCTGTTCCCTTGTTCTGGGATACGTGAGCGATCTTCCAGCTTTCTGCAATGAAATGCGGCGGTTGCTTCGACCAGGAGGCCAGATTATCCTGGCCGACATCCATCCCGATACAGCACAACGGCGAGGCTGGAATCGCTCCTTCCACCAGCATGGCGAAGAGATCACGATTGGCTGGAACCGGATCGGACTGGAAGACCTGAGAGCCATCTTTGCGGCTGAAGGGTTCCATTGCGTATGCGATCTCGAACCTGGATTTTCGGAAGCGGAGCGCGGGATCTTTGTACAGCAAGACCGGGCTTCTGCCTTCGAAGAACTGATGGAAGAGCCGGTGATGTATCTGCTTCAACTTGCGCGGGAAGACCTGAAACAAGAGCTTGCCATTAGCGGAGCACGATGCGCTCTATCGGCCTATGATGCGCTGCCGCGCACACTGACCGTGGAGAGAGGGCGTGTACGCTCTATCCTTTGCAGTTCACCTGAGCCGCAGCCACAGATATCCCTGGATGGATATCTCCTTCTTCCTGGGCTGATTAATGCGCACGATCATCTGGAGTTCGGTCTCTTTCCCAGGTTGGGAGACGGCACCTATGCGGATGCACAGGAATGGGCCGCCACAATTCAGGTGCGTTATGCCGAAGCCATTGCACTGCACCGCAGTGTCCAACGGGAGGCACGTATTCAGTGGGGAGCGTTGAGGAATCTGTTGTGCGGGGTAACAAGCGTCTGCCATCACAATCCCATCACAGGCGCGATGCGAGAGCCAGAATTCCCAGTCAGCGTGGTGGAAGAGATGCGCTGGGTGCACTCCGCGGCATTCGATTTTGCGGGGCTTCAGGAAGAAGCGTCGATCGGTTCTGGAGAGATTCTGATCGTACATGCGGCCGAGGGCGTAAGCGAACGAGCAAAACAGGAGATCGAAATACTGCGGGCGTTAGATCTGCTGCAGCCTTCGACGATTCTTGTTCACGCACTTGCTGTTACGCCGCAAATGATCACAAGCCTAATCGAAGCGGGTGTCGGTTTAATCTTCTGCCCCAGTTCCAATGAATTCCTCTTCGGAACGGTTCCAGCCGCAGCACTGATCGAGGACTTCGAAAATGCTGCCCTTGGCAGCGACTCCCCACTTACCGCCTGCGGCGATCTGCTGGACGAAGCAGCCTTCGTCATGGCGCGATACGATCTGCCGGCGGCACGGCTCTACTCCCTGCTCATGGAGAACCCAGCAACCATGTTGCGGCTGACCGATGGTCAGGGGAAGATTCAAATTGATGGCCGGGCCGATCTGATCGCCGTACCCGACCGCGGCCTCTCACCCGCAGAGACGCTCCGTCATCTGACATGGCAGGATGTTCACTTCGTGATGCGGAACGGCGTTGTCCAGCTTGTTGCGGAAGAACTCGTACACATTCTGCAGCCATCGGAGCTTTCCGCTTTCACCGGGATACAGGTCGATGGCCGGCGACGTTGGATCAGAGCAGATCTTCGTCCTGCGTTTGAAGCTGCCGCCAAGCTGCAGCAAGATGGCGTACTCCGCCTGGGAGAAAGGACGGTGGCTCTTGCCTGAGACAGCCGCAATCGCGGAGACACCGCAAATAGAGAAGCACCGCATGACGCGGATGCCGATCCTTCTGCTGCATGTGCACAGCCGCTGCAACTGCCGGTGCGCCATGTGTGACATCTGGAAACGCGAGGAGAACCAGGAGCTCGACCTCGCCGTTCTGCAAAGGCAACGTGAGTCGCTGCTCGCGCTGGGTGTAGAACAGGTCGTCTTCACCGGTGGCGAAGCATTGATGCATCGAAGGCTGCCACAGCTCACGCACTTCTTTCGTGAGATCGGAGCGAAACTAACCCTGCTTACCAGCGGGCTCCTGCTGGAGAGGCATGCTGTCCTGGTCACAGCCGAGTTCCACGAGGTTATTGTCTCTCTCGATGGCCCGCCCGAGGTTCACGATCAGATTCGCGGTGTCAAAGGCGCCTTTGCCCTGCTCTCTCGCGGAGTCCATGCACTCAAACAGCACGGTGCACTTCCGGTCAAAGCGCGCTGCACCGTTCAACACGCAAACTTCGCTCATCTGGCTGCCACCGTGGACGCCGCGATCGATGCCGGGTTGGATGGAATCTCTTTCCTGGCTGCGGATCTCTCGTCCACCGCCTTCAACCGGGAGCTGGTTTGGCCCATTGAGCGGCGCAATTCGATTCAGGTGGACGCCACCGAGCTCGAGACCCTCAAGCGTCAGTTCGATCTCGTCGCCGAAGCGCGTGAGCGGCTGGCCCCGGGGTTCTTGATCGCAGAGAACCGGAAGAAGCTGCAGCGCATTGCGGACCACTTTGCCGCAGAAGCCGGCCTGATTCCACATCGAGCTCCGGTATGCAATGCTCCCTGGGTCTCTGCTGTATGGGAGGTGGACGGGACCGTAAAACCCTGTTTCTTCCACCAGTCCATCGGCAATCTGGCACACGGAACGCTGGAAGATATCCTTCACGGCAGTAGCGCCTTTGAGTTCCGGTCGCAACTGAAGGTCGATGAGAACGAGATTTGCAAGCGTTGTGTCTGCTCTCTCAACTACCATTCATCGAACGAAAACAGCTTCTAAAGGCGCCACTTTCTGTAGGGCGAATCGACAAATAACTGGAGATTGAAAGGCTATTCAGGCTCTGTTTGGAATCTAAAATTACTATATGCCGATGGGCTCTAAAGCCTGTCAAGGCTTCCGGTTTTGCTCGCGATAAAAGGAAATCAGATCCATGGACTTCGGCGGCGCCGCACTCAACTGTCGTAGCATCGTGGTGATCTGTCCGCGATGATAGGTCCCATGATTGACCATGTGCTGCAGCATCTGCCAAAGCACGTCTGATTGATCATTACCACGCAGGTCCTGGTACTCGATCACGCGCTCTACAGCTTCCGGCCCCAATCTTGCGAGCTGTTCGCGCATCTCAGCCTCCAGTTCGGCCCATTCCTTACGAGCCGCGTGAACATCGGGAAGGCGATCCGGTTTCTGAATTCCCTGCAGCTTTTCTCCCTTCAATCGGGTGATCCAGATGCGCTCGGCAGCGCAGATATGCGCAACGGTGTCGCGTACCGAGCTGAAGCTGTTCCCCAGAGGACGTGTGAACTGCTCGGGCGTGATCGCGCTTACCGCTTCGAGCACGCGGTCGCGCGCCCAATAGTTGTAGTCGACGAGGAGATGGAGATCATCGTAGGTCATCGGGTTCAGTCTAGAACAGGATCCTCGTTGCGAATTGAATCTGACGGGATGGGTCGCTGTTCTGAATACCTGCCTGCGGCAACAGGAAGGTGCTGCCCGCGGTCGCTGTGTTTCCGTACGTCGTCGTCAGTTTCACAAAGTTATTGTGATTGAAGACGTTGGCGAACTCGGCCCGTGTCTCGACTCTCACCTTTTCAAAGAAGGAGAAAGTCCGAGTCAAAGCCAGGTCCGTCTGAGCCTGCAGCGGCCCATGGAACGAATTGCGCGAAAGCCCGATAGGACGATCACTTGCGATGCCATCCCCATCGTTGTCAACACCTGTCAGCGGATTCACCGGCAACCCACTCGCAGCGGTTGTGGTTCCGCTGAGCCGGAATGCATACGGAAGCGGCGTTTTCATTGCGGAAAACGCCCATAGATGCGGGATCCCTACGCTACACCTACAGGGAAAATGCTCTAGACGGCCTCTAGCACTGGAGCTCGCTCTCTCGCACGAGCCTTGCGCGTTCTCCACGCCACATACCGGCGAAGACTGAGCGCAAATCCTGTCCAGACGAGCAACACAGCGGTTAGGGCGGCGAGAAAGGCAACACTCTGCCCTATCCATCCGAAGATCTCGCCTGTATGGAGAAAGCGCCCATAGAGCCTCCACTGTCTACCGCGCGGAAGCTTGTCGAAGGTGTCAAACTTCGTCAGTTTGCCGTTCTTCGACAGCACAAGCTGCGTCTTCTCCTGTGGCCGCGAGCCTGATCCCTCATCGAGCGCGAAGGGAACGCTATTCGCAGCGATGGGAAAACGTACCGTCAGGCTGTTCCATTGCGGATCTGTTTCTTTCGCGAGAGGAAGAAGCTTATCCAGCAGTTCGACATTTCCGAGGTTAACCGCCTTCGGCCTCTCTTCTTTCCCCTGCGGCGACGGCGTCCCCGCCGCGCGGTAGAGCAATGCATTGACCCAGTCATAGGCCATCACCGATCCGGAGAGCGAGATCACCAATAGTGGAAGAGCTAACCAGAAACCACCAACCGTGTGCAGATTCCAGTCACGCGCACGAGCCTTGAGATCGCCGCGAATAACTAAAGCGTTTCGCAGATGTACCTTCTTCCACTGACGCGGGATCCAAAGGATCAAGCCGCTAAGAATAAGGATCGGAAATCCCAGATTGCCGGCAGTGGTAATGGAATGCAATGCCTCATAGCGGGTTCCGCCATAGGCGGCGTAGCGATGAAGGTCTCTGACGTGCGCAAAGAACGCGCGCACCCGGCTCGGTCCGTTTCCAAGCAACTCGCCGGTGCAGGCATCCACTAAGAAAACCCGGTCTGGGGCGGTCATCACCTGGGCCGGCGTGCGAGGATTCGCGAACGCCTCAAATGAGGTCGGCGGAGCGCCAATCTTTCCCTGCAGCTTTCTCAGTGATTCGCTCGGAGCGAGACACATCGCGTCCGGGAGGTGCTCTGGAACGGAAATCTTCCGCTCAGCAAACGCGATGATCTGTGGTTGGAATGCCATCAGGCTGCCGGTCGAAGCAAAGAAGCAGATCGTCAACCCAACGACGAGGCCGATAACAAGGTGAAACCAAAAGAGTACTCGTCGAAGGTTCATGCGATGTCGATCTGCCCAGGTTTTTTGGAATGAAAGGACCTGCCTCAACCCAAATAAGGATCGAAACAGTCCAATATCAATACAAATATACGACAGAAATAGTCCTGAATCCTCGCAGGAATGTCAGCGATGAACAAAAATAATGCGAATTGCGCGATAAACGGCGCTAAATCTCTTCGATGCGGCGCTCTTCCCCGCGCAGGAAGGTAAGCTCCAGCCAGTCGATCTGCTCCTGCGACTCGAGGTACGCCTCGGTGCTGATCGCGTCCTCGTCCCGCAGGCGCTCCAGCTCCTGGCGTTGCGAGAGTACCGACTCCAGCCCGAGCTCCCGCAGCCTCTGTAACCCAACGGAGTCCTGCCGCTGCATACAGGTGTCCCGTACCAACCGAAGCCGGAATCGGATATTGTCTGCCTCGCAGCCGGTCTTATCCGAGAGCGCGTTGAGAGCCGCATCCGCGAGCTTCACTCTAATTGCTAAGGCCTCCGCCTCCTTGGCCTCTTTCGAACTGAGACACAGCACCTGGATCATCGGAGCGAGTGTCACTCCCTGCACTACCAGCGTCGTCAGCACAACCGAAAACGCCGCCAACACCACGGTATCGCGGTGCGGAAACCCCTGAGGCAGCGCGAGGGCCGTCGCCATCGTGACAAACCCTCTCATACCACACCAGCCAATGAAGAGACTCTCCCCCAAAGGCGACGGCTGGCATCTCTGCCCCATTCGCGCCTGAAGACAGCGGACGGCCCGAAAGGTGAGAACGATACATGGGCGGACAGCGATTACAACAGCAACAACAATACCCGCAAAGATAAGGGCGTTGTGAAGCTGCGACCTCTCCATTCGTCCAAGAATGACGCGCGCCTGCATACCCATCAACAAAAAGGCAAAGACATTCAGCGTGAAGACGACTGCACTCCAGACGGCATAGGACTGAATGCGCATGCGGGCATCGAGGGCGCCTGCATTTGGTTCGGTCCGATGCGCTGCGGTCATGGCAAAGGCAACGGTGGCAAGAACCGCCGAAAGTCCGAGATGCGAGGCGATGATCCAGATGGCATACGAGAAGACAAACTGAAGGAGGTTTCCTCCCAGCGTCCCCCGCACCAGCGGATTCACACGCATGATCAGATAGGCGCTCGCAACACCGAACAGAATTCCTCCGGGGGCGGCGAACACCAGGCGAGTCACACTTCCCGCATCCATGTGATGGTTCACGAAGGCAAGCCCGGCGCTGAAGAGCAGCAACGCCGTCGCATCGTTGAAGAGGCTCTCACCCTGCAGGATGCTATCGACCTCACGAGGAATCGAAAATCGCCTCAGCACAGCCGTAGCCGCGGCGGCATCGGGCGGCGCGACAATGGCGCCCATTACAAGAGCTGCGGAAAACGGCAAGCCAAGATACAACTTCCCGATCCACGCCACGACCAAGGCCGTAATCACAACCGCGACCACCGCATAGAAAAAGAGTGGAAGAAACAGGCGACGTGCAGCACCGAGAGGAAAATCAAAGGCTGCATCCACCAGGACAGGCGCGATCAGCAATGCGAGATAGGTCTCCGGCTCAATCTCGATCTTCGGAGAGCCTGGGAGTAGCGCAATAAGCACCCCCGCTGCCGCCAGCAAGGCGGGATAAGGCAGCGACAGCCGCCGTGCCAACTGCAGCAGCACAATAGCCGCAAACATCAGAAGAAGCAGGCTTTCAAAGAAGGTCATTCGACGTCACCAGAGCGTATCTTCTACAAAGGACGCTGCTCCCCACATACTACCGGCCACGTAGTGCTTCCATCGCAACGTAAAACTCACTGCAAA
This sequence comes from Terriglobus albidus, assembly GCF_025685425.1. Taxonomy (GTDB): domain Bacteria; phylum Acidobacteriota; class Terriglobia; order Terriglobales; family Acidobacteriaceae; genus Terriglobus; species Terriglobus albidus. Next base: position 274,737 of record NZ_JAGTAS010000056.1, on the reverse strand, counting down.
CTTGCGACCGCCGGCATCCGGTCCGCCCGCTTTAGTGAACGGAGAGTAATTTTTCGCGCACGGTGTTCCCTTTCTCTGATATTTAGGCTAGCCTAAATATCAACTTAGGCCCACCTAAATGATCCGGCTCAGACTCACTTCCGCCCTGGCGCTCGCTCTTCTGTTCCTGCTCGACGCCTTTCTCTCTGCACAGAGCGGCATCTCTGCGGCTCTCTCAGGAGTGGTTACCGATGCCACCGGCGCCGCGCTTCCAGGGGCGAGGCTGACTCTCACCTTTGAGAGAAGCGGCGCGGAACGAAAGCAGGTTGCCGGCCCTGATGGTGGATTCGCGTTTCTTCAGCTCACCACCGGCGAGTACCGCCTGGGAGTTGAGGCCATTGGTTTTGGATCAGCGCAGCAGGCTGTTTCCTATCAGGGCGCCCCGATTCATCTGACCATTCCGCTTGGAGCCGCCGCCAGCGGCGAGGTCACGGTTGCAGCAACAGACATTGCCGAAGAGCCGGCAGCACCGGCGCATGTGTTCATCACGCCAGAGGAGATCGATCGCATGCCTTCACAGAGCGTGAGTGCTCCCTTCAGTTCCCTCATCACCATGACGACACCGGGAGTCTCGGCCGACTCCAACGGGTCCTTCCATCCCCTCGGCGATCATGCGGAAGCATCTTTCTTTGTCGATGGCCAGCCGATCACGGATCAGCAAAGCCGTACCTTTTCGACACAGGTGTCGCTCAACACACTGCAGTCGGTCGATGTGCGCGAAGGTGCTCCGGGTGCGGATGTGGGCGACAAAACCAGCATGATCATCGCGGCTCAGACGCGATCCGGACTGGATCAGCGCAAGCCTTCGGGAACGCTCCAGTTCAGCCGCGGCTCCTTCTCGACCAGCAATGCGAGCGCCAGCCTCGGATTTGGAACGCAACGTTTTGGCTCCTTCACCGCCGCGGATGCGGTGAACAGCGCACGTTTTCTCGACACGCCGGAAACTGTGAACCTGCATGCAAATGGCAACGCAGAAAACGCCTTCCAGCGATTTGATTATCGTCTGACGGATCGGACGATTCTCCAACTAAGTACCAGTCTGAGCCACTCATGGTTCCAGACTCCGAACACCTTTGACCAGCAGACGCTCGGACAAAATCAGCGGCAGACGATCGTAAGCTTCAACGTCGCTCCGCAACTGGTTCATACCTTCAACGATCACGCCTTCCACCGCATCAACTTCTGGGTGCGGCAGGATAAGGTTCGCTATCGCCCCTCCGGAGATATCTTCTCCGACTCTCCGGCATATCTGGCGCAGGCCCGCCGCCTGACCAATGCGGGAACACGCACGGAGTTCACCTATACCCACCGCCGGCATAATCTTGTTGCCGGAGGCGAATATAAGCACACGTTCCTGACGGAGCAGTTCGCGACAGGGCTGACCGACCCTACTTATAACAGTCCATGCCTGGGCGCGGATGGCTCGCCGTCCTCCGACACCACGGTGCACGATCCTTCGCAATGCGCCAAGGCCGGACTCACAGCCAACGCCGACTACCTCCCAGGCCTGCTCTCGGTCGATCTCACCCGCGGAGGCTCCATTTACTCGTTCCGCGGCAGAACCGACATTAAGCAGCTAGCCCTCTTCGGACAGGACTTCATTCGCTTAGGACAGCTTCAATTCAAGCTTGGCCTGCGCTACGACAAGTACAACGGCATGGTGAGCACGAACGGTATCCAGCCTCGCGTGGGAATAACCTACGGAGTCCAGCGCATCCGCACCACCTTCCGAGGAGACTATTCCCGCGTCTTCCTGACGCCGTACAACGAGAACCTCATCGTGGCCAGTTCCAATGGTCCGGGATCGCCATCAGCGACCCTCGGAGCCTCGGATTCGCACGTTCTCAGCACCGCAACCAGAAACCAGTTCAATATCGGCTTCACTACGGACCTGAAACGCGTCTCCTTCACCGGAGAGTATCTCTGGAAATTCACCTACGGCGCTTACGACTTCGATGTGCTCCTTAATAGCCCGCTGACCTTCCCCACGCAATTTGCAAAGTCCAAGATCGACGGTGGGCTGGTGCGGGTAACTCTTCGTCCCTATAGAGGATTCGCCGGCTTCGTCACCGTGAGCCATACGCGATCTCGCCTCTTTGGTCCGCAGTTGGGAGGCGTCAGCTTCAGTGCACCGTACAGCGACGTTGTGCGGCCAGACCACGACGAGGGCCTGGCAATGAATCTCAACGCGCGTTATCAGTTCGGCAGGCGCGGCCAGTGGATCAATGCATCCTACCGCTACGATGGAGGGCTGGTTTCGGTCGCCACACCTGACATTCCCACAGTGCTCAAACGCAGCGGAGATGAACAGCAACAGATGGGTCTTCACTGTGGCGGAGTCTTTGCAACAGTCTCCGCGCCAATTCGTTCCTGCGATAGAGCGATCCGTGCGACCCGCATTCGCATTCCACTTCCAGGCACGTATGACGCGGACCGCAATCCTTCCCGCATCGCCGTTCGCAATACCGTCGATCTCTCCATCGGCAAAGACGATCTGATCTCTCGCGAAAAACAGAGCGTGGGCATACGGCTCGATATCGTCAATTTGAACAATACCAGCGCTCTGTACAACTATCTCTCGACGTTTTCCGGAACACACTTCCTGACGCCCCGCGCCATGACAGTATCAATCCGGTATACGTTCTGAGCCCTGCTGCAGATTTTCTGATTGATATTCTTGCGCCTCCGGTATGCTCTTATACCGATATAAAACGAGCACCCGAGGGATCGATGAACCTTAACCATCTGAAGATGCTGCTGGTATTGGAGCAAGCCGGTTCCATCTCAGCGGCGGCGGAAGAGCTTGCGACTTCGCAGCCCCGCTTGACCCAGCAGCTTCAGCAGGTAGAGCGCGAGCTTGGAACTACACTCTTTCACCGGTCGCCTCGCGGCCTGGAGCTCTCTGAATCGGGCCGGGCTTTCCTGGTCTATGCCAAACGAATCAGTGCGATGTACGACGCCGGGCATGCCGCGGTTCGCCGCCTAGGCGAGGGCGCAGACAAGACGCTTCGCCTCGGAATCAGCATTACTGCTTCCGTGCAGCTATTGCCTCCGGATCTTCTTGCCTTTCATAAAGCGCATCCGGATGTACAGGTCAGCGTGACCCGGAGCTTATCCAAGCATCTTATCCGCGGGCTCGAGAATGAGCGATTTGATCTTTGTTTGGGACTCGAACTTCCTGACTCCCCGCTCTTTGTTCGGGAAGTTGTCTTCAGAACGCGCATGGTGGGCTTCTCTTCACGAGATCTGGCAATACCCGAGAATCTCACCCTGGAAGAGTTCTGCCGTCAACCGCTGGTCTTGCCTCCCCGTACCTGCGGAACGCGCACGCTGATCGACGATACATTGCGGCGATTGAAGGTGAAGGCCCAGGTCATCATGGAGATCGATGACATTGCCACCATCCTGAACGTGGTGCAGGCGGGCGTGGCCGCCGCCATTTTGCCCAGCACCGTGGGCTCGAAGATGCTGCAACTCTCAGAGTTGCGCGACTTCGAAGAAGACGCCAAGGGATACTTTCTCTATCCGCGCAGAACTACCCCAGAGGCCGAGACCTTTATCCGGATTGCTCGGGAGCATCTCCGCTCTCATCCGGAGCCCGCGATGGCGGAGATCTGATTTCTCCACCTTCCGCAGCCGTTTGGATGGCATCCGGCTTATATTGCTATATCGGCGAGTCCCGTCTATTGGATCTCACCGAAGTGGACTGCCTCCGGAGCGGAAGGCTGATCCAGAAACTGAAGAGTGGTCGAGGGGCCCAGGTTTGTGGGAGGATCCCACTCCCGCAACGCCCACACGACCTCCTTCTCCGGCGTAACCTCGATGGCCTGGATAGTATGCGGCCCAGCCGTCGCATAGTTCTTGCTCCATTCATTGACCCAGTTGTTGATGACGGTATTTCCGTTCGGCAATCGCCACGCCTGCTGCAGGCTGGTGAAGTGATACTCAGGCGCTTCCGCCGGAGTAAAGGACCACACGGTATCTCCGCGGCGGGTTACTTCCCGGACACCGACGCGGTCGGTGATCAGGACGTTGCCATTCTCCAGCGGCGAAACACCCCAGGGACTGGTGGCCGGAAACGACCAGAGTTCGTTGCCGCCCGCGTCGTACTCTACAACCTTATTCAGATCCATGTGAGCGACAAGCAGCGTTCCCTGGACCGTCAGCCGAGCATGCCGGAACTGGGTATGAACATGAACCGGATGTTTGACGGCGAGCGTGAGCTCTTTTTCAACCGCGCCGGTGTTGGTATTGACCACGCGCAGTAAAGCGGAGGGATCGCCGTTCTGGATGTAGAGCACATGAGACGCACCGATAGGAACCGCGGTATGAACTTCGTGGCCGGCGGGCGGATCATAACTCCACAGAATCTTCTTCTCAGGCGAGATGAGCTTAACGCCGTACTGATGAGCAATGAGAAGGTTGCCGCTTGAAAGCAAAACGGCGTCGCTGATCTCTCCCTTCCCTTGGGGGTCGTCGTAGTTCCAGTCGATTTTGCCGCGTCGGATGAGAAAGACCTTTCGGTCACGAGATTCGCCGGCATAGAGAAAATCGTGACCGGCAAGACCTTTCCCAGGAAGCGATATGGAAGAAGGCGCAGAAACTTGTGCCTGTGTTCCGTAAGCCCACAGGACAACGAAGATCATGCCGAGGGATCGGGATGGAAACATGTGTTCTCGCGGAAACGGATGAAATGGCGAACGTCAGCCATTCTCTGCTACGAAGACACATCCTTCAAGCACGAGAAAACTAATTCGCTCCTGTCCATTTCCGGACACAAGGATGCGTTTGCGGACACCACAGCATTGAAGGAGCACTCGCAACTTGTTGATATCGCTTGAGTTAATTTGGCACAAAAGGTGCTCCAGTATTTCTACGTATGGACATCCAAAGACCTGATATCAGGCTAAAAAAGCAGCGGCGGCAGTGGATCCTGGGTGGCGTTCTGGTCCTGGTGCTGTCGGTCGTGGGATGGGCTGTTTCCCGCCTGAAGCCTGCCGCGCCAACCGTTGACCGCGCGACCGTGTGGACGGACACCGTAAAGCAGGGACCGCTGCTCCGCCAGGTGCGCGGTCCGGGCACGCTGGTTCCACGTGAAGATCGAATTCGCCTGATCCCCTCCGAGACGGAAGCGACCGTTGTCCGCATCCGGGTTCTTCCCGGCGCGAAGGTCGAGCCGGACACGATCCTGATGGACCTGGTCGATCCAACCGTGCAGCAGGAGTTGCTGGATGCTGAACTGCAGTGGAAGGCGGCGCAGACCGACCTGATGAACGTAAAGGCGAAGCTCGACAGCGATCTCATGACACAGAAGGCTGCAGCCGCAACCGTCAGCGCCGACTACAAACAGGCGAAATTGCAGGCTCAGACAGACAAATCGCTCTTCGATCTGGGCGTAATCAGCGGTCTGACCTACAGCGCCTCCAAGGGCAAGGCCGATGAGCTTACGACGCGCGACGAGATTGAGAAGAAGCGGATCACCGTCAATGAGAAGGCGATCGAGACGCAGATTGCCGTCCAGCAGACCAAGGTGGATCAGGCGCGAGCGCTGCTTGCCCTGAAACAGCGGCAGCAGGATGCCCTCAGCGTCCGGGCCGGCATCAGCGGTGTCCTCGTCGACCTTCCCCACCAGGTGGGCGAACACGTGGCGCCGGGCACGACCCTCGCCAAAGTCGTCCAGCCTGACCAGCTGAAAGCCAGCCTGAAGATCGCTGAGACCCAGGCGCGCGATATCCAGATCGGCCAGCCCGCTGAGATCGACACCCATAACGGTGTCATCCCCGGCAAAGTAATGCGAATTGACCCAGCCGTAGTGAACGGAACCGTGACCGTTGACGTAGAACTAGCAGGCGCTCTTCCGCAGGGAGCGCGTCCGGACCTCAGCGTCGATGGCGAAATTGATCTAGACCGGCTGTCCAACGTACTGTTTGTGGGCCGTCCCGCATTCGGCAACGAGAACAGCACGATCAGTCTTTTCCGCCTGGGACCTGATGGAAAGACCGCAGTTCGGGTTCCGGTCAAGGTAGGCAAAGCATCGGTGAACGCAATCCAGGTCATAGAAGGATTGCAGGCCGGAGACACCGTGATCCTTTCGGACATGAGCCGATGGGAGAACACAGACAGAATTCGCCTGGAATAGGCAGCGAAGCGACAAGGAGAGATTAGATGGCAGAGACGATTATCGAGATCGAGCAGCTCACCAAGGTCTTCTATACCGACGAGATCGAGACGCATGCACTGTCCGGCGTCCACATGCAGATCCAGCGCGGCGAATACGTGGCCATGTCCGGTCCATCCGGCTGCGGCAAATCAACGCTGCTCTCAATCATCGGTCTTCTGGATACCCCGACGAGCGGACGCTACCAGTTGAATGGAAAGGAAGTCGCGAATCTCAACTTCTCCGACCGGTCACGCATCCGTAATCAGGAGATCGGGTTCATCTTCCAGAGCTTCAATCTGATCGGCGACCTAACTGTTGCCGAAAACGTAGAACTCCCACTCACCTACCGTAGCGGCATGCCGGTTGCAGAGCGCAAGAAGCGTGTGCAGGAATCGCTCGAACGTGTCAACATGGCGCACCGCATGCGGCACTATCCCGCGCAGCTCTCGGGCGGTCAGCAGCAGCGTGTTGCCGTCGCACGCGCTCTTGCCGGCTCACCCTCTATCCTTCTGGCCGACGAGCCTACCGGAAACCTTGACTCCAAAAATGGTGAAGCCGTCATGCAATTGCTGAAAGAGCTGCATGACGAAGGCGCCACCATCTGCATGGTGACGCACGATCCACGCTTTGCCGCACATGCCGAACGACAGATTCACCTCTTCGACGGCAAGGTCGTCGCGGAGGGTGAGCTGAGCCATCTGATGGCGGAGGTTTAATGCCATGCGTAATTTGTTGAAAGATGCAGGCGACTCACTGTATCTCACACCCTGGACAGCAGCGGCGCTTGTGTTGATCGGGCTGCTGTCCAGCCTTTCTATCCATGCAACCACCATTAGCAATACCGAGGCAGACCGGGTAAGCCTGGTCGTTACCTACGGCGAGGACACCGTGCTGCAGGCCGTGGCACACGACCGGAACAGCACGCAATCGTCCAAAGCTACGTTATCGCGCCTCTCCTTTGATGCAAGGCTGGGAAGCCTGTCTCTCCGGCTGAGCGTGCCATCTGCGCCGACGCTTCCTCTACTCAGGGAACTCCCCGGAGCGCCTGCCGGAAACCCTTGCCCCATGGCAAGAAGCGTTGCTTAAGACTGAACCCCTTGCATGCGGTACACATTGACCGGATTCTCAGCCGGTGAAGGAGAGGTGCACGATGAATCGACTGGTGCAGGACATCAAGTTCGCGCTGCGGCAGCTCAGAAAGTCGCCTGGATTCACCATCACCGCGATCGTGACCCTGGCTTTGGGCATCGGCGCCAATGCGGCGATCTTCACGCTGGTGCACGCCGTGCTGCTCAAGAATCTTCCCGTCTCCGACCCCAAACTTCTGGTGCGTGTCGGCGATACAGACGATTGCTGCGTTGAGGGCGGCGTTCCCGACCAACGCGACTATTCGATCTTCGCCTTTGAGCTTTATCAGCACCTGCGCGAAAACACACCCGAGTTTGAGAGCCTGGCAGCCATGCAGGCAGGCGTTGGCTATGCCGGCGTAACAGCGAGAAGCAACAAGCCTGGCGATCTTCCGCGTGCTGAGCGCGGCGAGGTAGTGACAGGCAACTACTTTCAGGTGCTGGGCCTGCAGCCCTATGCAGGACGACTCATCCTTCCCTCGGACGATGTGCAGGGAGCACCGATGGGTGTTGTCATGAGCTATCAGGCCTGGCAACGTGACTACGCCAGCGATCCTTCCGTTGTAGGAAGCACCTTCGTACTGAACACCTATCCGGTCACAATTCTCGGCATTACGCCTCCATCCTTCTATGGCGATCGCATGACTTCAGCACCGCCGGACTTCTACATCCCCATGGTGATGGAGCCGAACTTCGGCCCTGGGAACCCTACCAGTCTGCTGCACCGTAGAGATGCAAACTGGCTCTACCTTCTGGGGAAGATCAAGCCCGGGACGGATCTGAAACAGCTCGAGGCAAAGATGAGCGCCTCGCTTCGCAACTATCTCGCAACCTTGCCGCTCTATCAGCGCCAGGACCGGCAGGCGGATCTGGCGGGTGCGCATGTGGTTCTTACCCCAGGTGGCGCGGGTATCGAAAATATGCAGCAGGAGTACGGCGTCGGCCTGAAGATGCTGATCACGGTCTCGGCACTCGTGCTGCTGATCGCCTGCGCCAACATCGCCAACCTGATGCTGGTGCGCGGTATGGCGCGCAGAGCTGAAACCTCCATTCGCATGGCTCTGGGAGCGCAACGCGCAAGGCTTATCCGGCAGATGCTCACAGAAAGCGTCGTGCTCTCCTGTCTCGGCGGCCTTGCCGGGCTTCTCGTTGCCTATGCCGGAACCAAGGTTCTGTTGGCAATGGCGTTTCCCCATGCGCAGAGCCTTCCTATCGAGGCGACGCCCTCTCTGGTGGTACTTGGGTTCGCCTTCGCGCTTTCTCTTCTCACAGGCCTGATCTTCGGTGTAGCGCCCGCATGGGTCACGTCACACTCGCAGCCGGCCGATGCCCTGCGGGGGTCGAATCGCACTACATCAGACCGGTCGGGTTGGCTGCAGCGGTCATTGGTGATTCTGCAGGCTGCGCTCTCTCTGATTCTGCTGGTTGGTGCGGGGCTGATGGCGAAGAGCCTGAGCAAGCTGGAGAACCAGGACTTCGGTGTCGTCACCCAGAATCGCGTCGTGGTGCACTTCAGTCCTGAGAGCGCAGGCTACAAGCAGGAGCAGCTTCAAGGTCTCTACGACAAAATCATCAATGATCTGCATGCGCTACCCGGCGTAGACAAAGCAGCTCTGTCACTTTACACGCCGCTCGAAGGTAACAACTGGGGAGAGGGTGTATATATCCAGGGACGTCCTGAGCCTGGCGCTCAGGCAAAGAACGGCGCCTCATGGTTGCGCGTAGGACCGGAGTACTTCGATATCGTTGGTCATCGTGTGTTGCGTGGCCGCGGAATTACAGCGCAGGACACTGCGACTTCCCTCCCGGTCGTTGTCGTAAATGAAGCTTTCGTGAAGAAGTTTTTCTCGAATGGAGAGAACCCCCTCGGAGCACATTTCGGCATCTCCGGCATGGAGAGTGTGGGCGACTGGGAGATCGTCGGCGTTGTCTCCGACATCAAGTACAACGATCTGCGCCGGCCTACGAGAGCCATGTACTTCCGGCCGTTATTACAGGTGGCGCATACGAAGTCGCAGACCGATACCCGGTCTCTGTATGCCGGAGCCATCATGCTCACAACCAAGGGCCAGGTGGGTAACCTGGAATCACAGGTGCGCCGGACCCTGGCCAATATCAACCCGAATCTCACCGTGGTGGACTACAACACCTTCGAGGCGCAGGTCCGTGGCCAGTTTGACCAGGAGCGGATGATTGCCCGGCTCACGCTAATGTTCAGCCTGCTGGCGCTGATGCTTGCTGCGGTTGGACTCTATGGCGTTACCGCTTACTCCGTCGCGCGACGCACACCCGAGATCGGGGTACGCATGGCTCTGGGCGCGGGACGCGGCAACGTAGTTGCCATGGTAATGCGCGAGGCAATGCTTCAAGCCATCATCGGCCTGGCCATCGGCATTCCTGCCGCGTGGCTTTGCGTTCGTCTTGTGCAGTCGCAGCTTTACAACGTCGGCGGCCATGATGCCATGGTCATGACTGGCTCTGTCCTGGTGCTGACGATCGCAGCGCTGCTGGCAGGGTTGATTCCCGCCCAACGAGCCGCATCAACCGATCCCGTAAAAGCATTGCGAACAGAGTAGTAAAGCAACTGGAGACACAATGATTGACCTAAGGAATGTGGAGCGGAGTTACCGCGCAGGCGGTACCGAGACCTGGGTGCTGCGGCGAATCTCGCTAACCATCCAACCGTGGGAGTTTGTCACCATCATGGGCCCTTCGGGTGCGGGCAAGTCGTCATTGCTGAACGTACTCGCGATGCTCGATGACCAGTGGAAGGGTGAGTTCGACTTCGATGGCGTAGCCGTACACCGTTTGAATCGTAAACAGCGGGCCGACCTCGCCCGGCAGAAGATCGGTATGGTCTTCCAGAGCTATCACCTGCTGGATGACATGACGGTGGCCGAGAACATCGACCTTCCCTTGTCCTACAAAGACATCCCGCGCAGCGAGCGGCAAGCGATGGTGGCAGACACGCTTGACCGCTTTCAGATAGTCGCAAAAAAGGACCTCTACCCGCACCAACTCTCCGGCGGACAGCAGCAACTGGTAGGCATCGCCCGCGCCATGATTCATAAGCCGGCACTGCTGCTCGCCGACGAACCGACAGGCAATCTGCACTCAAAACAGGCACAAGAGATTATGGAGATGTTTCGGCAACTGAATCAGGAAGGCACGACGATCGTACAGGTCACACACTCTGAAACGAACGCCGCCTACGGCACACGCATTATCGAACTGCGCGACGGCTGGGTCCACTCCGACACCGCCGGCACGGCACAACCTCCGCTGCAGGAGGTACGTTCGTGATCGGAAGAAGACTGGGATCGGCCGCACTGCTGGCGGCGGTGAGTGTCACGGCAACAGCACAGAACGCAGCGCCAACATCACAGGCGCCGTCACCGGCGTTACGTCTGGATATTCCTCACTCCAGCAACCCGATCAATACCTATCGCGCGGTGAGCGTTCCCCCTCCGAACCTCTCCAATACGCCGCGCATCGATCAATTGATCCACAATGGCGTGCTGGAGCTCAGCCTGAAGGACGCGATCACACTCGCATTGGAGAACAACCTCGACCTGGCAATCGCGCGTTACAACCTGCCGATTGCCGAAGCTGACGTTCTCCGCACCCGCGCCGGCGGATCGTTCCGCGGCGTCAACACCGGCGTCGTACAGAACACACCGGGCGGAGGCGTTGGAGGTTTCGGTACAGGGGCAGCAGGAGCTGGCGCCGGTGGAACTTCGGGTGGCGCAGGCGGAGCGGGATCGGGCGCGTCCGGCCTGGTGCAGTCGACACTCGGTACCGGCACCAATGTGCCGTCGTTCGATCCCTCCCTTACCGGCACCGCCAATGTCGAACACTATACGCAGCCGCTGTCGAATATCTCTACCTATGGCGTGCAGGAACTGCAGCTGAACACGATAACGGGTAACATCGGCTACTCGCAGGCCTTCCCCACCGGCACGACGTTTTCGGCAGTCTTCAACAATGACCGCACCGCGACTAACAGCCCGCGCAGCTACCTCAATCCCACGCTGAATACCTACTATCGCGTCGCGCTGCAACAGCAGTTGCTGGCCGGCTTCGGCTTCGGGCCGAATCTCCGTTATCTGCGCATCGCGAAGAATAACCGGAAGATCTCCGATGAGGCTTTCAAGTTGCAGGTAGTCAGCACCATTACCCAGATTGCCAATATGTACTGGGACCTGGTTGCCGCTTATGAAGATGAACAGGTGAAGAGCAGCACCCTCGCATTCGCACAGCAGACGCTGGACAGTGCGCGCAAGGAGCTCGCTCTCCAGGCAATTCCCGCGATGGATGTGCTCAAGGACGAGGCTGAAGTCGCCAATCGGGAGCAGGACCTTACCGTGGCGAAGACAACCCTGCAGTTCCAGGAGCTGTTGATCAAGAATGCTCTGACAAAGAACCTCGATGACCCGACCCTGGAAGCGATGCCAGTGAAACCGACCGACTCCAGCTCAGTCGATAACGCGCCCGACGCCGCCTCCGCCGCAACCGCTGACAGCATTGCACTCGCGCTGAAAAACCGCATTGAACTGATTGAGTCGGATATCGACCTGCAAAACCGCGGCATCAGCCTTGGCGCAGCACGCAATGCTCTGCTTCCTACCATCTCGCTCACAGCGTTTTACGGTGGCAGCGGTTTGGCAGGTCCGCCGAATCCCTCCGCAGGTGTTGCGTCTACCCAACCCATGGACTGGCATGGAGCGGTAAATGGCGCCTTCAACAACTCCGCTCCGGATTACTATGTCGGTCTCAACGTCAATATCCCTATCCGCAACAGGGTTGCCAAGTCAGACCAATACCGCGCAGAGCTGGAAACGCGCCAGGCGGAGCTGCGCACTCAAGAGCTGAAAAAACAGATCCGCATCGAAGTGCGCAACGCGCAGTACACATTACAACAGAGCCGTGCCCGCGTGGAGTCCGCCCGCAAGGCGCGTGATCTCGCACAGCGTACCTTCGATATCACCGCCAAGGAGCAGGAGCTGGGCGCTGGCTCAAATCTGCAGACACTCACCGCTCGCCGCGACCTCTCCACGGCCGAGTCCACCCTGGTGGCCGCGATGACGGCCTACCAGAAGGCAAAGGTCGAGCTCGACCGGACCCTGGGTGTCACACTGGAATCGCACAACATTTCGATAGAATCAGCGAGAACCGGAACTATTCCGGGCGGACAGTAAATAGTTGGATTGATATATGGCAGAGGCAGTAATGGTTTCGGATGCGAAAGGATCGGATCGAAGGCAGGCCGGCAAACTACTTGTCGCCGACGATCAGCCGCATATTCTTGAGGCCATTCGCCTGCTTCTCAAACCCGAAGGCTACGATCTGGAGCTGGTTCGAACCCCGGCTCTGGCACTGGAAGCGATTGCGCATGAGGAGTTCGACGGCGTCCTCATCGACCTGAACTACGAGCGTGATACCACCTCCGGCCAGGAAGGACTGGAGCTGGTTGCCCGTATCAAAGAGATCGACGCACAGCTTCCAGTCATCGTCATGACGGCGTGGGGCAACATCGATCTTGCCGTCGAAGCGATGCGCCGGGGAGCCAGCGACTTCATCCAGAAGCCCTGGGAGAACGCCCGCCTGCTGAACGTTCTCCGCACGCAGACAGAGCTCTATCGCAGCCAGCGGCGCATGCAAAAGCTGGAGGCGGAAAACCGTCTCCTTCGTACTTCAGGTGCTCCGGACTTCATCGCTTCGGCGCCGGCCATGCGCGGTGTGGTCGAGATGATGGCACGCATAGGCCCTTCCGACGCCAATGTGCTGATTACCGGCGAACACGGCACCGGCAAGGAAGTTGTCGCCCAGACACTACATCGGCTCTCGAACCGCTCCGACCGCGCCATGGTTGCCGTCAATACCGGCGCTCTTCCCGAAGGTACCTTTGAGAGTGAGCTGTTCGGCCATGTGAAGGGCGCCTTTACCGATGCCCGTACCGACCGTATTGGTCGTTTTGAGCTTGCGAGCGGCGGAACGCTCTTCCTGGATGAGATTGCCAATATCCCTGTCCGCCAGCAGTCCAAGCTGCTGCGCGTACTCGAGACCGGAGAGATGGAGCGCGTTGGATCGTCGCGCACCCAGAAGGTGAATGTACGCATGCTGTCGGCGACCAATGCCGACCTGCGCGCCGAATGCGAGGCTGGCCGGTTCCGCGAAGATCTGCTCTTCCGGCTGAATACGGTCGAGATCTCTCTTCCGCCGCTGCGCGATCGACGTGAAGATATTCCCGCGCTGGCAGCACACTTCCTCGCAAAGTACGCCGCCCGCTACCGTCGTCAGCTTGAGGGCTTCGAAGCAAATGCCCTGCAACAGATGCTGCAATATGGCTGGCCGGGGAATGTCCGCGAACTCGACCATACGGTGGAACGTGCCGTGCTGATGGCGCGAGGAACCCGGATTGAAGCGTCAAACCTCGGTCTGCAGGCGCAGCATCGCAGCACTGCTTCACAGAGCCTTGACGAGATGAGTCTTGAAGCCGTTGAGGCTATTCTTATTCGGAAGGCGCTCGCCCGTGCAAACGGAAATGTGAGCCATGCAGCGGATGCCCTGGGCCTAAGCCGCGGAGCGCTCTATCGCCGTATCGAAAAGTATGGACTCTGACCACCAGCCCGCGAGCGGACCGACGATACAACGCATTCCGTTACAGCGTTCGGGAAGGCGGCTGAGTTTTGAGGCGCGTCTACGGATGCTCTTCTGGCTGTTCGGAACTCCCGGCATGGTCCTCTGCTGGTGGTTGTTATACGCCAATGCCGTCGATCCGATTGTGACAGGCATCCTGCTCGCCTTCTATCTGTTGCTCTGGGCCTTTCTCGCCTCGATCGCGATGGAGCAGATCACGCGTCCTCTGCAGACACTGACCAACGTCGTAGCGGCGCTGCGGGAAGACGATTATTCCTTCCGTGCACGAGGTGCGCGACGCGAAGATGCAATCGGCGATCTCGCCATCGAGATCAATGCCCTGGCCAATATGCTGCAGTCCCAACGGGCTGGTGCTCTGGAGGCGATTGCCCTTGTTGAGCGCGTCGTCGACTCCATGCAGTCGCCGGTCATGGCGTTCGACCCGGATGGGCGTTTGAAGCTGCTGAATACGGCGGCAGAGCATGTCTTTGGGCTGGAGATACGCACCGCGCTGGGACGCACCGCCCAGGAGCTGGGTCTGGAGCGTTTCTCCGGCGCTGCCGATGAAGATCTGCTCACGATGGATACCAGCGCTCAGCCCGGTCGATGGATGGTGAAGCGCACCGGCTTTCGTCTTCACGGCATTCCTCATCAATTGCTGGTGCTGGCCGATGTAAGTTCTGCGTTACGAGAAGAAGAACGATTGGCGTGGAAGCGGCTGATCCGCGTGCTTGGCCACGAGATCAATAATTCCCTCACGCCGATCAAGTCCATTGCCGCCAGTCTGCGCGGACAGTTGCGGCCAGGTATTAGCGCCGCGGATCTGGAAGACTTCGATCGCGGCCTCGAGGTTATCGAAGATCGTTCCGAATCACTCAATCGATTTCTGCAGGCCTACCGTCAGTTAATGGGCTTGCCTGCTCCACGTCTTGCTCCCGTGGAGATCAATAGTCTGCTCCAGAGAGTCGCCAAGCTGGAGACCCGGCTTCGCGTACGCGTGATCGATGGCGAAGAGTGTGTCATCCAGGCCGACGCCGATCAGTTGCAGCAGGCGCTCATCAATCTTGTGCGCAATGCAACCGAAGCTGCGTTAGGCCCGGAGGCCGAGAATGCAGCCACTGCGAGCGTATCCATCGCATGGCGCCGAGTTGACGATGAGGTCACCATCTCCATTCTCGACAATGGTCCAGGGTTGAGCAATGCGAGCAATCTCTTTGTGCCCTTTTACACGACGAAACCGACCGGAACAGGTATAGGACTGGTGCTCGCGCAGCAGATCGCCGAAGGGCACGCCGGAGCGGTGAGGTTGGCGAATCGTACGGATGGAGTGACAGGCTGCGTTGCCGAAGTGCGACTCCCGGCAGGAACCGCTGAACGGGCAGGTCTCCCCCAGATGGCTGCAAACAGCGCGAATAAGTTCTGATCGGGCTGTCCGGAACTGGACGTCCCATTTCACTTCCGGACATGACAGCAGGTGACTTCGCGATTGAAGTCTTTGATTTTTCGTGGTCGCCAACGATGATTCGCGTGGCCGTTCACATGCAGCAAACTCATTGACTCATGGAGGAATGCCTGCAATGACCACGCTCGCTCAGGATCTTCGCTATGCCGTGCGGCAGTTAAAGAAAACGCCCGCGTTTACGGTGACCGTGCTGCTTACGCTTGCGTTGGGGATCGGAGCGAATGCGGCAATCTTCACCTTGGTCAACAGCGTTCTGTTGCGGAGTCTCCCTGCAGCCAATCCATCAGCGCTGGTGCATGTCGGTGATTCGAACGACTGCTGTGTCGGCTCCGGTTGGCGGAGCGATGGCAACTATTCACTCTTTTCGACCACAACGTACGAGCAGATGAAGAAGGGCGCACCGGAGTTTGAGGAACTGGCAGCCATCCAGGCAGGCTTCACCTTCCGTCCGGTTACGGTGCGAGGAGATGAGCCCGACGCTCTGCCGAAATCGGTCATGGGAGAGTATGTCTCCGGCAACTACTTCCGAACCTTTGGACTGCGCCCCTATGCCGGGCGTCTGTTCACCGATGCGGACGATACAAAGGGCGCGCCGATGACGGCGGTGATCAGCTATGCCGCCTGGCAACGGGATTTTGCAGGCAATCCCAAAGTGGTGGGTAGCACCTTCTGGGTGAATACCAAGCCGGTCACCATCGTTGGCATCGCGCCCAAGGGGTTCTATGGCGACCGCCTTGTGGCTACGCCTCCGGACTACTACCTGCCGATCGAGACGATGCCTGCGATCATGAACGTGCCGTATGTCCATGATCCCAGCACAAACTGGCTGTACATCGTAGGTCGTGTGAAGCCAGGAACCGCAATGCTTCCTCTGCAGGAGAAGCTGAGTGGCATTCTGCGGCAGACACTGCTGCAGACACGGCTCAACTTTACCTCGGAAGCCGGCAAGACAAGGCTGGCCCGTTCTCACGTAACACTCACCCCTGGAGGAAACGGCATCCAGGTAATGCAGGAGGCATACGGCGCCCATCTCCACCTGTTGACCTGGATCGCAGCGCTGGTGCTTCTGGTGGCGTGCGCGAATGTTGCGAATCTGCTACTGGTGCGCGGCATGGCGCGAAAGGTCGAGATGTCGGTACGCGCAGCCATGGGTGCGGGGCGCGACCGTCTCATCCGTCAGTTACTGACCGAAAGTATTCTGCTCTCAGGAATCGGCGGCCTTCTCGGCCTGGTGATCGCGTACGGTGGAGCGCGAATCCTGCTGGCGCTGGCGTTTCCCGGCGAGCACGGAGTACCGATCGAGGCTGCTCCTTCCGCTACAGTCATTGCATTTGCCCTCGGACTCAGCCTACTGACTGGGCTATTGTTCGGTCTGGCTCCTGCGTTCGTTGCATCGAGGACGGAGCCGGCGGACGTACTGCGGAGCGGAGCCAGAACGACAACCGGCGGTACTCCCAAGCTGCAGAAGGTGCTGGTTGTCATTCAGGCGGCGCTCTCGTTTGTACTTCTGGTAGGCGCGGGACTCTTCGCACAGAGCCTGCGTAAACTCGAAAACACCGACATGAAGCTGGAGACACAGAACCGGTATATCGTCCATATCAATCCTCAGGCAGCCGGTTACAAGCAGACTCAGCTCGAAGCCCTGTATCGCGAGATGGAGGACCGATTCCACGCGGTTCCTGGAGTACAGAAGGTCGGCATCACCAGCTACACGCCGATGGAAGACAACAACAACGGCTGGGGTTGGAACGCGGAAGGTGTGCCGAATGTTAGCCACGGCGCCTCGGTCATACGTGTCAACCCGGAGTACTTCGACTCTGTCGGAACCAAGGTGCTTGCCGGGAGAGACATCGGCATCGGCGATACGCCGACAGCTCCCAGAGTTGCCGTTGTGAATCAGTCATTCGCGAAGAAGTTCTTCGGGGATAGCAATCCGATTGGCAGGCGTATTGGTACTTCCGAAACTCACCCTGGCGATTACGAGATTATCGGCGTGGTGCAGGATACGGTCTATACCACGGTGCGATGGACAGACCATCTCATGGTCTTTCTCCCAACGCTGCAACGAGTAGCGACGGATGGCCCCATAGAGGATGACCTCGGCCTCTATGCCGGAGCTCTGGTACTGCAGACCGATCGGCCCATCCGCGAGATGGAGACGATTGCTAGACGAACTCTCGTCGCCATCAACCCTAATCTAACCGTGGTAAAGTTCCAGACCTTCGATGAACAGATCGCTGATCGCTTCACCGAAGAGAGAATGCTCTCACGGTTAACGATGATGTTTGGCGGCCTGGCGCTGTTGCTGGCGGCTATCGGACTGTACGGAGTAACCGCATACACTGTCGTGCGCAGGACAAACGAAATCGGTATACGTATGGCCCTGGGAGCGGATCGGGGTGGTGTCATGGCCATGATCCTGCGTGGCGCCCTTCTGCAGGCAATCATCGGCCTTGCGATCGGGATTCCCGCCACTCTGCTCTGCGTGCGCTTTGTTCAGTCGCAGCTTTACGAGATCACGAGTGTAGACGCCGGCATTCTGCTGGGAGCACTCGCCGTGCTTGGTCTGGCGGCCTGCGTCGCGGGTCTGGTTCCTGCAAAACGTGCGGCATCCATCAATCCCGTGGAAGCTCTAAGGATTGAGTGATTGCATCGCCTACCAGATGGGCCTCCGAATCGTCTCATTTTTCTAAGAAGGGATAACTCGGTAAACAACCGATTGTTTATTTAGTTCGAACTTGACATTTATCTTTTGGCAATGCTCCTATGGTGCCGCTCAAAGCTGGCCAGCTTCGGCACCATGACGTCCCAATAAAATTCGAGGAGCATCTGCATGAGAATCACTCCCTTCAGCAGGCCAATGGCTCTGGCCTTCGCCATCGCTTGCGCCGTCGTCTTTGCCAGTACTATCGCTGACGCCCAGACATGGGTTCATCCAGGTATCGTCGTTAGCCCGCAACAACTTCTGGCAACCCGGAACGCGTATCAGACCGGAGATGCCACAGTTGGCAACCAGGTCAGCAAAGCCATGGCCTCCACCTATGGGTCCACGACATACGCCGTTCAGGGCTACTACCCCGGCGGCGTCAACCAATGCGGGGCAAATTCCAATCCCAACCACGGCTGCCAGGCTGCCGACAACGACTCGAACGCGGCCTATGTTCAGGCGTTACTCTGGTACATCACCGGCAACCAGACCTACGCCAACAATGCGATGAACATCCTGAATGCCTGGGCAAGCTTCCAGGGTTATGCCGGAACCAACGGTATCCCCTGCCCGAGCGGTACCGACTGCTCCAATGGTCCACTCCAGTCCGGCTGGGATGCCGAGAAGTGGCCACGCGCTGCCGAGATCCTCTACTACGGCCGCACATCCTCAGGAGCCAGCTCCGGGTGGTCCAGCACCAGCTTTAACAACTTCAAGAATATGCTGGTCAATGTCTATCAACCCGTTATCCAGAATGGATCGGGAGTCAACGGGAACTGGGACATGAGCATGATCGATGGCACCATGCAGATCGCCGTCCTGACCGAGAACCGCTCACTACTCAATCAAGCCCGCACCATGTGGCTGGGCCGGGTTCCCGATCTCTTCTATCTCAACGCGATTGATGGCTCCAGTCATGCGGCTTCGCCACGCGGTAATCCAAGCTGGTTCGGCCAAAGCATCTTCAACGCATCCACGGAGAATGTGAATCAGGAGACCTGCCGTGACCTTACGCACACAGAAGACAGCATCTCCTCGACCATCATGACCGCTGAGACCGACTGGATCCAGGGTGGTGAACTCTACACCGACACAAGCAATTCCACAGAGACCGGAGCCCAGGTCAAAGCGGAGGATCGGATCGTTGGCGCGCTGAACCTTATCTCTGGTCTCGAAGCACAGAACCCGGGGCAGAACAACATCATCACCGCGCCCTTCGACTTCTGCACCAGCTCCGGCGGAGTCGGTATCAACCAGATCAAACTGGGCTATGGCGCTACGTATGTCATCGGTTACAACGCCTACCATAACCGCCTAAATGTCGCCGCCATGCAAAACCAGCATGGAACAAGCGGCCAGCACGGTACCGCGAATACCTACAACTGGATCCAGAACAACGGCCTGAACCTTGCCCAGGATACCGACCACGGAAATCACATGACGTTGTTCGAGGCGCTGACACATACAGCCGAGGTCTGCACCCAGGCAAACAACTCCTCCTGGAATAGCATCGCCTACATTGCGCAGACCGGCTCTCCGACGGTGAAGTTCAACGCAACACCGTCGCAAAATAACGCCAATACGGTTGTGGGCCTCAGCAGCGGCACGCCGGCCGCATATGCCCAGCTAGCGGCTATCGTCCGTTTCAACCCATCTGGCTTCATTGACGCTTACAACGGCAACATCGGGGGCTATGCCGCGGTAAATTCAATTCCCTACACCGGCGGAACGAAATATAGCTTCTGGATGATTCTCAACATTCCCAACCAGACCTACGACGCCTACGTCACTCCCGACGGAGGGTCACAAGTGCAGATCGCCTCCGGCTACAAGTTCCGGCTGACCGCCACGACACTTGACCACGCGGTTTTGCATGCCGAAGTCGGCACGGACAACGTCTGTAGCTTCAACCTCCCTTTGGGAGGGAACTTCCCTCAATAAATCAACCTCTACCCCGATCTGGTGCCCCGGCTGGAACTGGGGCACCAGATCTTTACCTCGCAATTGACGGGAATCTAGCCGCAGAAATGGAGACGGACTATGATGGTTGCGCGATGAAGGCACCCACTCTACTCCTCCTTTTCGGCGCTCTTCCCCTTGCGGCGCAGCAGCGGCCCGCGATCGACGGCATCTCTCATATCGCTGTCTATGCGCGCGATATGGCCGCCGCACAACGATATTACGAACATGACATGGGCTTGAAGAAGGCTGCGGATCCGGAGAATTCGGCCGGCACCCGTTATTACGTCAATGCGACACAGTTTGTGGAGGTCCTGCCGCTGCCCGCACAGGCCGGCATTACCCGGCTGGATCACCTTGCCTACAAAACGGTCAACGCCGCAGGCCTGCGGTCGTATCTCGCTGCGAAGCATGTCGAGGTCCCCGCAACCATTCAGGCGTTGAATGATGGATCAAAAACCTTCTCGGTGAAAGACCCCGAAGGCAACACGGTGGAGTTCGTACAACCCGGAAAAGCAGACCTCAGTGGAGCCCAGCCGATCGGCACAAGGATAATCCATGTCGGCATGGTGGTGCATGACCGGGCAAAGGAAGACACCTTCTACCGTGAGATCCTAAACTTCCGGCCCTACTGGTATGGAGGCGGCACCGACGGCCGTACGTCCTGGGTCTCGCAGCAGACACCCGATGCTAACGAATGGCTGGAGTATATGTTGCCGCGTGAGGGCCAGGAACTGACCCAGAAACAGGCGGGCGTCATGAACCATTACTCTATCGGCGTCGTGAACATGGAACAGGCTGTTTCAACGCTGGCAGCGCAGGACCGCCTCAGCACCGAACATAGCCCCATGCAGATTGGCCGCGACGGAAAGTGGCAGTTCAACTCTTACGATGATGAAGGCACACGCACGGAGCTGATGGAGTTCACTCCAGTGATGACGCCATGCTGCTCGCCCATCACCGCTCCCCACCCGAAGCCTTAGCTCGTCGGCACGCTATGACAATACTTGCGACACAAACGGAGGCACTTCGACCGATGCGTATTGCAGCCTGTATCTGCGCAGCGGCGCTACTTGGCAGCACGATTCTCGCGGTAGGCCAGTCACCGGAGATACCCAAACACGGACGCGCGGTGAAGTTCTTTGACGGGAAGGACCTGGAAGGCTTCGATACGTTCCTCACCGGTGAGGGACTGAACTCCGATCCGAACCACGTCTTCACCATTGAGAACGGTGTCGTGCATGTTTCCGGCATGGAGATGGGTTACTTCATCACCAAGCAGGAATACTCCAACTACTATCTGCGCGCCGAGTTCAAGTGGGGTGAAGGAACTTACGGCTCACGGCAGGGCAAGGCGCGCGACAGCGGCATTCTTTACAACATCCAGGGCCCCCACAAGGTGTGGCCACGGTCGGTCGAGTTTCAGATCAATGAGGGATGTACAGGCGACTTCTGGATGACGGACGGCGCGGCGCTAACGGGCAAAGATGGTGTGCGTGTAACCGGTCCTGATGGCAAGGCTCTGAAGATCGATCGCTTCAACAAAGGGCCTTACCAGAACGTGGTGGGATATCGCGACCCGGTAAACGAGGTCGAAAAGCCGCACGGCGAGTGGAACGTGGTGGAGCTGGTCAACCGCAACGGTCACGTATGGCAGTACGTAAACGGCAAACTCGCCAACGAAGGGACGAACGCCTTCCCGTCCAGAGGCAAGATTCTCTTCCAGTCAGAAGGCGCCGAGATCTACTTCCGCAATATGAAGCTGTACCCGCTTAAATAAGATGTTCCACCCTTATGCGCCAAGGACGTTCTGCAGATAGGTATTGAAAAACTTGCGATTAGGATCATAGCGCGCGGTCAATGCGCGAAAGTCGTTAAGCCGTGGGTATAACTCGCTGAGCCGCTGATGTGACATGGTGAACACCTTCGCCCAGTGCGGACGAGCATCAAATGGGGCGAGCTTCTCTTCAATCAGAGGAAGTACACTCCGTACTGCCTTCTCTTCCGGCTTCCAGGTGAAGTGGATTGCCACGGAATCGCGCTTGTAAGCCGTGCTGAGCCACAAATCGTCCGCAGCGATGGTACGCAGCTCCGTAATGAAAAGATGGGGCGTAATTTTGTCACGCAACTGCTCCACCGCCAGAATGGCCTTATACGCCTGCGCGCGTGGCACAAAGTACTCCGACTGCAGTTCCGCGCCGCTGGATGGTGTGAAGTTCATGCGAAAGTGTGGAAGACGCTCGTACCATGGTCCCGGAACGCCAAGCTGCTCGGTGCAGTTCTCCGGGGAGTGTCCGGCCAGAGGATGGAGCTTCGTTTTCTGCAGCGTGGCGCCATAGAAGAGTGGCGGAAGAGCTGGCGTCGTCGAACCGGTGATGCTCTGTTTCAGCCATACCTGGGTCGCGCGATGACGCTGCCAGTCCGTAAAGAGACTGACGCTGTAACCCGAGCCGAAGATCGCATCCAGGTTGTGCTCCAGTTGATCGAACGACAGATTCTCATAGACGAGCTGCGAGATCTGAAATGTGGGCACAACTGCCAGCGTAATGCGGGTGACGACCAGTGCGCCTAGCGCCACAACAGCTCCATTAAACTCGTCACCATTGGCACTGCGTGAAAGTGTCTTGAGCTGCCCCGTGCCATCCACAAATTCGATAGCGCGAACCGCTGTGGAGAGGTTTCCATTGTGAATGCCAGAACCGTGTGTGGCCGTAGCACAGGCGCCCACGACAGAGACATGTGGCAGAGAGGCCAGGTTGTGCACGGCGAACCCTTGTGCGTCGAGCCACGGCGCAAGCTTCCCGTAGGTCACTCCAGCCGAGACCGTGACCGTGCCCGCTGCCTTATCCAGCGTCATCTCGGTCATGTTTTAAGTGAGATCTGATCGCCGGAGGAGTCGGCGATATCGTTGAACGAATGGCGCGCGCCGAGAGCCTTGGCATTTCTGAGAGATGCGACCAGTCGCTGCACCTCCTGCACGCTTCCAGGTTCATCCAGATGTGCAGCCTTATAGGTGTAGTTACCAGCCCAGTTGGTCCGGTTTGCCTTAGCCGCCGCCTGTTTTTGCTCCTGCCCGACGCCTAACCGCGAGAGCAGGGCTACCGCCATTACGGAACCAGACGTCTTCAAAAACTCACGCTTATTCATCGCCGCGCCTTTCTTTATAGCCAGTCACACTGCGGCTGTGTCGCTTGGTAGCGGTCGCAGTTTGTCTCATTCCTCAACCGAAATGCTTCATTGCTCGTTGCGGAGCGTTCCGATGCTAGTAAAGGTCCGCGGACGTCGTCAACAGTACCTCCGCCGGATGTTGCGCTTGCAGCCTGCGATGCGCGCGAGCCACGATTTCATTGGATACAGCAGTCAGATCGAATTACGCTTGAGTTTCGGCCGGGAAATGAATCGTGTTACGATATAAATGTAATGAAACGCTCCCCCAGAACGATTGAACGGAGGCAGATTCAGCTACTGGCTCCGTTCAATCAAAAAATCGGGCGTTTTCTCCAATTTAGTCAACAATTCGTAGTGAAGGCGGGCCTGCAGTCGCAACAGCGTCAGCCCTTGTTGCAAATTTCCGGCGCTCCGGATGGCACCCTGGCGGCGATCTCTTACATCGCAGATGTGGTGCGCCTTCGACACAATTCCGTGGTTGAGCGTCAAGGCAAATCAACTCCTCAAACGGCTCTCGCTATACCGGGCCGATGAAAGAAGGAAACCTTGCAGTCGGAACCATCGATACTTAGAGATTTCACAGTTGATAAACGAGTTTGGCTGCTTTCTGGCGTCGCAGTCGGCATCGGTATCTGTGCAACGCTGTTGGCGGTCCTGCTTCTACGCTGTATCGCATTTTCAACCAATATTTTTTACTATCACCGTTTCAGCAGCGCCCCCGTGTCTCCCGCAGGTAGTCCTCTAGGACACCTGATGGTCTTCGTTCCAATTGTGGGCGGCCTGCTGGTAGGTATTATGGCTCGCTTCGGCTCCGACAAGATTCGGGGACATGGTATTCCGGAAGCAATCGAAGCCATCCTGCTTCGCCGCGCGAAAGTCGATCCAAAGATCGCGATCCTGAAACCTGTCTCGGCGGCAATCGCCATTGGTTCGGGTGGTCCGTTCGGTGCGGAAGGTCCAATCATTATGACGGGCGGCGCGGCAGGATCACTGGTTGGACAGTGGATGCATGTTACCGACGCCGAACGAACCACGCTGCTTGTTGCCGGAGCCGCTGCTGGTATGTCGGCTACCTTCGCAACACCGCTGGCCGCTATTCTTATCGCGGTTGAGCTTTTGCTTTTTGAATGGCGGCCGCGCAGTCTGGTGCCAGTTGCGATTGCGAGTGCTACAGCCGCGCTCTTCCGTGTCTATTGGCTGGGCGCAGGGCCACTGTTCGCTATGCCCGCCATTGCGGAAGTTCATTTCGCTACCCTGTCCGTTGCGTCTCTTTTCCTGGGCGCATTCATCGGCATCGTCGCGGCGCTTATGAGCCGCATGATGTACGCCTTCGAAGACCTCTTCGAGCATCTGCATCTCCACTGGATGTGGTGGCCTGCAATTGGTGGTATCGGCATCGGTCTGGGCGGCCTTTTCTTCCCCCGTGGCCTTGGCGTTGGGTACGAAAACATTGCCGAACTGCTACAAGGGTCTGCACCACTTGCCCTGATCGTTGGAATCCTTCTGGCGAAGTCGCTGATGTGGGCTTTCTCGCTGGGATCGGGGACCTCCGGCGGTGTTCTTGCGCCGCTCCTCATGATCGGAGGCGCCGTTGGAGCGCTTGCTGGACATCTGGCTCACGCTTCGGCCGAAACCCAGGCTTTCTTTGCCTTAATCGGCATGGGATCGATGTTGGCCGGCTCCCTCGGTGTTCCCTTGACCGCAATTCTCTTCAGCCTGGAAGTAACGCATTGCCTGCCCGCGCTGCTGCCTCTTTCGATGGCCTGCATCGCGTCTTACCTGGTTACAGCGTTGATCATGCCTCGATCGATCCTGACCGAGAAACTCAGCCGGCGGGGCTTCCACCTCACGCGGGAATACGGTGTTGACCCGCTTGAGCTCGTGCTTGTCCGTGAAGTGATGTCTCCTCTCACAGCCGATCCCCCAGCCAACGCGCTCCCGCCTTTCTATGCCTATGACGATTCAACGACGCGCGGAGCAGCGGAGATTATGGCAACTGAAGGAGTAGAAGCATTACCGGTCGTCGAGCGGGCAACGGGACAGATATGCGGCGAACTCTCCATCAGGGGCCTGCTACGAGGCAGAGAACGCTCGATTGAGCGTGAAAACGAGCGTCTCCGTCTATTCGGATACGATCTCGACTAGCAGGAGATAGCGATCTCTATCGATCGGAGTGCTGGCGGATTAGAAGCTGCCGTGGCTGCCCAAAGCATTTCCCTGTTGCTGGGTGTCCCGGAAGAGGAGTGCAGCGGCGTCTTCATTGCGGAAAACGCCCATAGATGCGGAAACCCTACACCTACAGGGAAAAAGCTCTAAGCCGTCAGCGACTAAGATTCGCCACGCTACGCGCAGGATGGATCATTTGGCCCATTACACTGGTTCCGTGGAGACACACAAGCTCACTCGGCGTGAACTTTTGCTGCATGATGCGCTGGCTTTTTTCGTGCTGACGCTGATAACAGTGGCGCTGTTTGTGATGACACTGTTGCTGTTCCGGAGCTTTACAAACCATCGTTCAGAGCAGGCTCGCTCGTGGACGGCAAAGGGGCAAATGGCGCTGAACGCCGGGCACGCGGAAGATGCAGTGAAAGACTTTCGCACCGCACTGACATTTGCTCCGGGGGCCTCTGTGAATGAGCTATTGCTGGCACAGTCACTCGCCGCGGCAGGACCAAAGCATACCGATGAGGCGTACAACGCCTTTCTGGAGCTATGGGATGTCCACCCGGGCGACGGGCTGATCAACTTGCAGTTAGCGCGGATCGCGGCACGACGCAAAGACCCGACAGCAGCAGTCAGGTATTATCGCGCGGCGATTGATGGGCGGTGGGACGAGAATGGAGCAGTACACCGGCGCGAGGGACGACTGGAGCTAGCCCGATATCTGATCGCACAACATGATGAACCTGCGGCTCGCGAGGAACTGCTAGTCGTGAGAGGAAACTGGCCCAGAGACCCGGCAGTGCAACGAGAAGTCAACGATCTGCTCGCAAAGGCCGGTGCCGGTCAATGAGCGACACGACGCAACAGATGCCAGAGGAGAGCCCGTTGGATCCAAGGCAGCAGCAGCGGCGTGAAGAGCGGCTGTTTCTGCTGCTGTCGATTTTTATTGGAGTCATTGCCGGCTTACTGGTCGTATCGTTCCGGATGGCGATTGAATGGCTCCAGGTACTACTACTGGGATCGGTATCGGAACCCCATCAGCTGCGCATGATCCTCGTGCCTGCCGGTATCGGACTTGTCGTCGCAATTGCGACACGCTATGTATTTCCCGACGTTCGCGGCAGCGGTGTAAATCAGACGAAGGCAGCGCTATACATCCATAACGGATACATCTCCTTCAGGACAACGATTGGAAAGTTTCTGCTCTCGGCGCTTGCGATTGGCAGCGGGCACTCTTTAGGTCCGGAAGACCCCTCATTACAAATCGGCGCGGGGGTGGCCTCGCTGGTGAGCCGGCAGGTGGGAATCTCACGCAGGAAACTGCGGATCTTCGCACCGGTCGGCGCGGCGGCGGGTTTGGCTGCTGCATTCAATGCGCCAATCTCAGCAATCTTGTTCGTGATTGAGGAGGTCATCGGCCAGTGGAGCGCGGCGGTGCTGGGCTCCGTAGTGCTATCGGCTGTCGCAAGCGTCGTAGTAGCACGTGCATTTTGGGGCTCGGAGCCGATGTTCCGCATTCCAGAGGTGATGCTGCGCGATCCACGTGAGCTACTTGCGTACGCAGCGCTAGGATTTGCGGGCGGTGTTGCAGCCCTGATCTTCGCGAAGACCATTGGCTGGCTGCATCCGTGGTTACGGAAGCAACCACCGGCATTACGAATGCTGCAACCAATGCTGGCCGGTCTGATCGTGGGGACAATTGGCTATTTCGGTTTTCCCCAGGTGATGGGCGCGGGTTATGACGCCATCGATCAGGCAATGCACTCCCAGTTCACCTGGGAGATGCTGCTGATGCTGGCTGGCCTGAAGATTGCGGCAACGTCACTTTCTTTCTCCAGCGGAACGCCCGGGGGAATGTTCGCACCAACCTTGTTCATCGGTGCAACTCTCGGCGCGGCGCTCGGAGTATTTGAGAAGAAATTCTTCCCCGGCCTGACTGGCTCCACCGGCTCGTACGCGCTCGTAGGAATGGGCGTGTTGTTTGCCGCTTTCCTCCGCGCACCGCTGACCAGCGTCTTTATGGTGCTGGAGGTAAGCCAGAACTATTCAATCGTTCTGCCGGTAATTGTGGCGAACACAATTGCGTATACGTTGTCGCGGAGTTTGCAGCCGGTGCCAATCTTCGAGTTATTAACAAAGCAGAGCGGATTGGTGCTCCCCTCGATGGAGGAAATCCGCGAGGAAGACGAGCTGCGGTTGGAAGATGCGCTGCAACCCGTGACCGTGCCCGTGATCGAGGACTCCGTCAATGTGGCGGACGCGATGCAAGTGATGGAACAGGACGGCATAGCGCTGGTGCATTGTGCGGATGGACGATGGTATGTGATGCAGCGCGACGAGCTTGAAAACGCAGAACGCGAGACTCGGATCAGCGACTTGATGCACGGGGAGCGGACACCCGTGCTGTATCCGGATCAGCCACTGGCGAAAGCACTCCCGCATCTTGAACGGTGGGATCTTTTGCCGGTAATTAGCCGTGCAGGAGGGATGCTGGAGGGTGTCGTTACTCTTCCGGGGCTGATGAGACGCGATCCAATGGACTTAGCGGAAACCGACAAGCATTGACGCGCTCTCCGGGGTTCTGGGATCTACATGCCAGCAAAAAAACAGGGGACAATGGAGTCAACTGTGCTGTAAATTCGTGTTCGCACGTATTCAATCTGATCGAAACTTACCGAGCAATGATGCGGATTCGACTCGTAAGAATACGAAAACATATTGGAGCCAGCATCATGACATCTCGCCTTTCGTCCCTGCACTCCTGGCAACTCGCATTGATAGCCGTTGCTATCGCGGGAGCCCCCGGCAATATCGATGCACAATCTGCTCTCAATCCAAAGCAGATGAGAGCTCTGGGACAGGTTGATCCGCGCTTCGTCTCCTATAACGTAGAGGCCGTTGAGGTGACTGGCGGCCGCTTTTGGGCTCCCTTCAAGTCTTTCTCCAAGACTGCGCCGCCAGCTGCACCTGGAGATTTTGGTGGTATCCGCGACACCAACGAACCGCGCTTTAAATATCGCCCGCCGATTGATCTGTCCAATGCGAAGCTTCGGAAACTGGCGGCCGCGCTTGGACCGGCGTATGTTCGCGTAAGCGGAAGCTGGCGGAATTCGACGTATTTCCAGGATGACGATCAGCCCGCTATAAAGACACCTCCACCCGGCTTCCAGGGCGTGATGACCCGCGCGCAATGGAAAGGGGTGGTGGAATTTGCCAAAGCTGTCGATGGCGAGATCGTAGCTTCGGTTGCAACTAGTCCCGGGACACACAATGCCGAGGGCGTGTGGACCACAGATCAGGCGAAACAGTGGTTCGACTACACCAAATCCATTGGTGGACGTATCGCGGTCACTGAATACATGAATGAACCGACCCTTCTGAGCGTAGGTGGCGGCGGTGGCCAATATGGAGCAAAGGAGTATGCGAGAGACAGTAAGATCTTCGCCGAGTTCCTCAAGAAAGAGTCTCCCGGCACCATCTACATCGGCCCAAGCGGCGCCGCCGAAGGAGTCCCTCAAACACCAGATCTTCCCGGATTGAAACTAACCCCAACTGCCACCCTGATGACAGAGATCGGACCGCTGTTCGACGGCTTCTCGTATCACGTCTACTACACGCGCTCACATCGCTGTGCCCGTAACGAAGGCACGGAACTGAATGAGCTTCTTACCCAGGATTGGCTGGACCGCGGCAAGGTAGCGAATGCCTACTTTACCGCGCTTCGCGATAAATTTCTGCCCGGTAAACCAATCTGGCTCACAGAAACCGGCGAGGCTTCCTGCGGTGGTGACACCTGGGCGGCAGAGTTCGTGGACAGCTTCAGGCTCCTGGACCAATTCGGAAACCTGGCGCAGAGCGGTGTGAAGTCGATCATGTACAACACACTCGCGAGCAGTGATTACGGCCTCATCGACGAGGAAACCTATGAACCCCGCCCTAACTATTGGGCTTCCCTGCTGTGGAAGCAGACGATGGGGACACGTTCTCTTGATCCTGGACTTCCGCAAACTTCAGAGATGCGCACGTACGCGCAGTGCATGAAAGATTCGGCTGGAGGTGTCTCCATCCTTTTATTGAATCTTAGTAAAACAAATACACAAACAATACAGGTACCGACCTACGGCAGCCGATACACGCTTACATCACCAGACCTGTTGAGTAAGACAGTCTTCCTGAATGGACAGGAACTTCGGCTCGCTCAGGACGGCACAGTACCGCATTTGGAGGGAACAAAATTTCGAAAAGGTAAAGTTACTCTCCTTCCCCTTTCGATCAACGTTTTGACATTGCGCGGTGCCCACAATCCATCTTGCGGGAAGTAGCCTGCGCTGGAACAGCTCCTGTAATCCGTTCCCAAAATCTCTAACAGCTAGACTAAACTTCGCCCGCAAGCACCTGAGACAGATGGACGGCTCGCCGCGAACTGTTCTGTTCTACTGCCTCGCGGCAGGAGAACCCGTTCGCGACGACGATGTCTTCTGGACGCGCAGATCGGACCGCGGGAAGCAGGACCCGTTCGGCGAGCGTCTGAGAGACATCATAGTGCCCGGCCTCAAAGCCGAACGGGCCTGCCATACCGCAACATCCGGAATCGAGCAGATCGACCTCAGCGCCGGTGGCGCGCATAAGATCGACATCGTGTTTCATCGTCATCAATGACTTTTGATGGCAATGCCCTTGCACGACCAAGCGCCGGCCGGTAAGGTCTGGAATCTTCCAGCCACGTCGATTTTCGGCAAGGTACTGACTCAACATCATTGTCTGCTTCGCAAGTCGTTGCGCACGCGGATCCTCTGGAAAGAAGTTAAGAAGTTCATCGCGAAAGACACTGGCGCAACTTGGTTCGAGCATGACGACCGAGATGCCTGCCATAATTTGCGGGGCGAAGGTGTCGAGGATTTGACTCAGATAGTTCTTTGCAGCATGAAGAAAACCAAAATCGTAAAGAGGACGACCGCAACAGACGTGATGTTGAGGAACAGTAACGGGTATTCCGGCGTCCTCCAGCACACGATGCGCAGCATGGAGTGCATCGGGATGGAAGTAGTTGTTCCAGGTGTCCGGCCACAACAGGACATCTGCCTGTGCATTTGCCGGCTTCCATCCGTGTCGAGTGTTCCATTCCCTACGGAAGTTTCTCCTGGCAAACTGCGGAATCTTACGTTGCGGGGCAATGTGGAGAAGACGGCGCATCAAGGAGGAGGTAACACCGATCTTGCTGGGCAGGTTCGCAAGTCGAGGCGTGAATGAAGCGAACCGGGCCCAGCGGTCCATGAACCCGAAGACATAGTGCCGCATGGGATGGTTATAGTGCCCATAATAATGGGCAAGGAACTCTGCCTTCCACGTAGCCATGTCAACGTTTACCGGGCATTCAGTCTTGCAGGCCTTGCAGGAGAGGCAGAGGTCGAGTGCTTCACGCACTTCTTCGTTTTGCCATCTGTCCTTGATCGTCTCTCCCTGAAGCATTTCGAAGAGCAGGTGCGCGCGGCCTCGGGTGGAATGCTTCTCTTCGCGGGTTGCCATGTACGATGGGCACATGGTTCCCTGATCGACCTTGCGGCACGCTCCCACCCCCACGCACCGAGTGGTCGCTTCGCTAAAGAGTCCTCTGTCGCCGGGATAGGTAAACCATGTCTTCGGGGTCGCGGGCGAGTACGCTGGACTGATGCGCTGGTTTTCCGTGGCGTCATAGACGCGAACAGGATCGATCATCTTTCCCGGGTTCATGGCATTTGTTGGGTCCCACAGCGCCTTGAAGTCGCGAAAAGCCTCCATTAATTCAGGACCGAACATCTTCGGCAGCAGGAATCCGCGGGCCTGGCCATCGCCATGCTCGCCGGAAAATGATCCACCATATTTCAAGCAGATCTCAGCCGCTTCTTCGAGAAATCGACGAAAGTTCGCTACGCCCTGCGCACTACTGAAATCGAAGGTGATGCGCATATGGACGCAGCCTTGCCCGAAGTGCCCATAGATCGGAGTGCTGTAACCGTAGGAGCTGATCAGATGGAACAGGTCGCGGAGATATTGGCCGAGATTCTCCGGCGGGACAGCAGAGTCTTCCCAGCCCTCCCATCTATGGCGCTCACCGGGGACAAAGACGGTCGCACCCAAAGCCGATTCACGCACCTTCCAAACCCGAGCGGCCTCGGCGGGAGAATAGCGATCGACACTGGGATGCTCAGGGTAAAACTTTGCATCTTCCACGAACCGGTCAACGATGGCCTCCACCTCTTGCGGCGAGTTCGCCCCAAACTCACACAGCAGAAACCCGCGCCCTGGAGGCAGAAGCTTAACATCATCCACTGCGAGATTCTTGCGCAGCATGTAATCCACCAACAAACCATCGAATCCTTCAAGTCCGATCGGTTTGTGGCGGAGTACAAGGGGAACATGATCCGCAGCGAGAAAGGCATCCTTGAAGCCCAGTACAACCAGACGGCGATGCTGTGGGCTCGCCTTCAGCTCACAGGTCGCGCCGAGTATTGTGACACAGGTTCCCTCGGTTCCGACGAGAGCACGTGCCACGTTGAATCCGTTCTCGGGCAAAAGCTGATCGAGGTTATAGCCTGAGACGCGGCGAGGGATGTCGGGATATCGCTCGCGGATAAGTTGCGCGTATCTATCGCGGAGACGTTTGAGTCCGTCGTAGATCTGCCCTTTCCGACCACCGGCCGCAATGATGGTCTCAAGCTCCTCTTCACTGGTACGGCCCACGGTCATCCGCGTGCCGTCATAAAGCAGGATGTCAAGCTCTTCAATGTTGTCGACGGTCTTGCCGCCCATAAGAGCGTGTACGCCGCAGGAGTTATTCCCGATCATACCGCCGAGTGTGCAACGACTATGAGTAGCGGGGTCCGGTGCAAAGGTAAGCTCGTGTTTCTCGGCTTCGGTTCGGAGCGCATCGAGCACGATGCCAGGCTCTACATGTGCGAGACGCCGGCTCGGATCGAGCCAGGTAATGTTTCGCAGGTACTTCGAAAAATCGAGTACGACCGCTACGTTGCAGCATTGGCCGGCAAGGCTGGTGCCGCCTCCACGTGATAGTACGGGAGCGCCGAACTCTCGGCAGGCCGCTACCGTAGCAATCACATCTTCTATGGTGCGAGGAACAACGAGACCGATGGGGACCTGGCGATAATTGGATGCATCTGTCGCGTAGAGAGCGCGAGACGCTTCGTCGAAGCGGACCTCTCCTTGTACCACCTGCCGTAGGCGCTCTTCCAAACGCCGGGCGTCCCTGAAGAACTCATGGGGGTGCGGTAGGATCATCGGTTCCCGCGGTAGAACGACGAAGGGCGATGAAGCTTTCTGCATAAAGAGCCTACGGACCTCAACGAGGATGCTTACGAAGCGCTACGAGCAAGCAAGGATATCAGACTACCGACAGTCGGTATTGATGCAATCCGCAATAGGTGTATAACCCTTACCCACCTTTCTGCATGGTTTGTTGGCATGGACGCTACTATCGACTGCCTCTGAGATCAGTCGATAGTACAGAGACGCCCCTGCGGAGCTCGTGTGGAGTACAGCCGGCAAATCCAAGAATCAGGCCGGGCTTTTGTGTCTTCTTGAGTGCGAATGCTGAGAGCGCGCTCACCTCAAGTCCAAGCATGCTCGCCTGTTTTGACGCGAGCTTGTCGGATGCCCCGGCCGGAAGCCAGCCTATGGTTCGCATGCCCGCCGCAGCATCCTCAATGGTCAGCAAACCATCGAGGTGCTTTTGTGCTGCCTCCTTAAGGACGGATAGGCGTTCCAGGTATGTCTGACGCATCTTTCTCACATGAAGACCAAAATGCCCCTCCGTAATGAACTCGGCAAGAATGGCCTGGTCAAGCGTTGGGGGATGGCGATCTACAAAGCTGCGCGCGGCTTCGAATGCGTTCGCCAATCGCTCCGGCACCACCATGAAACCCAAACGAAGCGCATTGAACAGCATCTTGGTGAAGGTTCCGATATAGATGACTGAACCTGAGTGATCCAGGCTCTGCAGCGCGGCAACCGGACGCCCGTGATAGCGGTACTCGCCGTCATAGTCGTCTTCCACAATCCAGGCACCGATGCTCGCTGCCCAGTTCAAAAGCTCCAGGCGGCGATCGGCAGACATGGTAACGCCCAGGGGGAACTGATTTGCTGGGGTCACGTATGCCATTCTCGCCTTGGGGGAAAGTTTGCGTGCGGCTTTTACGTCGAAACCATCCTGATCGACCGGCACCGGAATGATCTTCGCTCCGGCCGCCCGTAGGGTCTGCGTGGTTCCGGAATAACCAGGATCTTCCATCCAGACGTGATCACCCGGGTCCAGCAGGAAGCGCGCAGCCAGATCCAATGCCTGCTGCGCTCCCGAAGTGACAATGATCTGCTCCGGCACACAACGTACGCCACGCGCCCCGCCAATATATTCGGCGATTGCGCGCCGCAGGGGCTGATAGCCTCCGGCAGCCCCGTGCCCGTAGAGCGAACGCGGTGCATGCCTGAGTACTCTCGACGCAACCCGGGACCACAGTTCCACCGGGAAGAGATCGATCGCCGGTTCGTAGGATCGGAATGCCTTACCCACCGAGTGGGACGGCGCCAGAAGATCGATCCCGTGAATCATCGCGCGGGCACGCTTCGACAGCGTTGCCTTGGAGGCGGGCACTTTCAGGGTGGAGCGCCTACGATTCGCCTGCAACCACTGACCCGGCATGATGGGGGCGACATAGGTACCGGAACTGACCTGGGTGCGAATGTATCCCTCCGACAGCAGTTGATCGAAGGCTGCGATGACGGTTCCGCGAGAGAGGCTGTATTGCTTCGCCAGACTGCGCGTGGATGGAAGCCGTGCGCCGGGCTTCAACCTGCCGCCGAGAATTGCGGCGCGAAGCTCGGTATAGAGCCAGCGCCACAGCTCCTGCTCGCCTTTGAGTGCGGGCAGGGACAGATCCTGAAATGTTTCCTTCTTTGGCATCGTTAATTAGATACCCCATCGCAAAGTGGACTACTCAACATTTCGATTATGGACCTTTCCGATGGTCCGTCGAACTCTATTCTGGAGGGGAAAGGAAGATCTACGAGATGCAATCACGACTGGACGCTCAGAAAACCTCCCCTGCGGCTTATAACGCGATGCTTGGTCTGGAGGCATTTCTCTGCAAGGCCTCAAAGCTGGAACCGTCACTGCTCGAACTGATCAAGATGCGCGCCTCCCAGATCAACGGGTGCGCCTTCTGCCTCGACATGCATTCGAAGGATGCGCGTGCACAGGGCGAGAGTGAGCAGAGACTCTATACGCTTTCAGCCTGGCGCGAGGCTCCGTTCTTCACTGATCGCGAGCGCGCTGCCCTGGAATGGACAGAGGCTCTCACGCTGATCACGGACGGACATGCGCCCGATGATACATACGAACGGGTTAAGCGATACTTCTCCCCTGAAGAGCTCGTTAACATTACCCTAGCGATCATCACCATCAACGGGTGGAACCGTATCGCAATCGGCTTCCGCTATGTTCCTGGTGAGTATCAGCCTGGTACCCACGAATAAGGAGGAAGTATGAAGAAAATACTCATGTGTTTATGGCTCATGGCAGGCACACTGGCAGCACAGGAAGCCAAAGTGACACCTCTACTCTCCAAAGACCTTCCGGATCTTCCAGGCAAGGAAGGCAGAATGCTCATCGTGGACTATTTGCCGGGCGGATCTTCGGCAGTGCATCGGCATAATGCCGACGTCTTTGTCTATGTCATAGAGGGCTCGGTAGTGATGCAGGTAAAAGGTGGAAAGGAAATGACGCTTACCGCCGGACAAACCTTCTATGAGGCGCCTGGAGACATTCACCTCGTCAGTAAAAACGCCAGTACGACGGCTCCGGCGAAGTTCGTCGTCTTCTTCGTGATGGACAAGGGTGCTCCCACTTCTATTCCCGTCAAATAGGGTCCCGTCAGCACCTGGAAGGATCCAGGTACTGACCACAGTTATCGAAGCATCTTTAGGACAGGTTTCGAGAGGATTGAAAATGGACAAGAAATGGCAGGCGAAAGACATCTATATCGTCTTCCTGAGACTGGCGCTTGGGACAGCATTCCTCTCCGCGGTCGCGGATCGCTTCGGTTTATGGGGGCCACTCGGAACGGGAAACGTGGGATGGGGCGACTTCTCCCACTTCATCACCTACACCCGGAAGCTGACCTCGATGATGCCAGCTTCCTCCGTACCAGCACTGGCCTGGATCGCAACCATCGCGGAGATTGTCTTCGGAATCGCCCTTATCCTGGGATGGCAGACGCGGCTCGCGGCCTTTCTCAGCGGCCTGCTGCTTCTTGTCTTCGGTCTCTCGATGATCTACGGACTTGGACTAGAGCCACCGCTGAGCTATTCGGTCTTTTCGGCATCAGCCGGCGCGTTTCTGCTTTCAACCTGCGACGAATACAGATTCAGTCTGGACAGCGTCAGTTCATAATGCTCACTCCGGGCGCAAGACTCATATCAACAGGATCAATCGAGCTTCTTCCTAGTGTCCTGAATCTAAAGTTAGCGCCATAAAGTAATGAGTGCGTTTGCTATCCAGAGCTTTAAAAAGCAGGTCCTTCACTTTGTTCGGGATGACAAACTTCGCTAAGAATTTC
This sequence comes from Terriglobus albidus, assembly GCF_025685425.1. Taxonomy (GTDB): domain Bacteria; phylum Acidobacteriota; class Terriglobia; order Terriglobales; family Acidobacteriaceae; genus Terriglobus; species Terriglobus albidus. The sequence goes on along the minus strand of NZ_JAGTAS010000056.1, from coordinate 238,706 downwards.
AGATTCACCATGCTAAAGTACCGAAACAATTCTGGATAGTCTGGGTGCCCCATCCATTGCATCGCCAGGTACCATCAAGGGTATAAGCGATGATCCAGGAATCCTTCCACCCCTACGACAAACTCTTCCTCCAGCTTGAGGGTTACCTCCCGTCAGCAGAGGACGGAGCCCACGATCTATCTCATCTTCAGCGGGTATGGCAGAACGCAAAAGCCATCCAGAAGTTAGAAGGCGGCGACCTGGAGATGCTGGCCGCCGCGGTACTACTGCATGATTGTGTCCAGGTTCCGAAAGATTCCCCACTCCGCTCTCGTGCCGCGGCTCTGGCCGCCGACCAGGCCCGGATTGTTCTGAAACAGCTCGAGTGGCAAGCAGATAGGATCGATGTGGTTGCCGCCGCAATCGAGAGCCATAGCTATTCGGCGGGTGTGACGCCTACCAGCCTGGAAGGAAGCATCCTCCAGGACGCTGACCGCCTCGATGCGATTGGATACGTCGGAATCGCACGCTGCTTCTATACCGCCGGCCGTATGGGCTCCGCGCTCTACCATCCCAATCAACCGGAGCCAATCGACAGGCTCGCAGATGATAAGCGTTTTGCACTCGATCACTTTCCGAAGAAGTTGCTCATCCTATCCGAGGGCTTTCGAACGCCCACCGGCAAACGGCTGGCAAAGGAGCGCCATACCAAATTGCAGGAGTTCTACACGGGGATGCTCGCCGAAATCGCACATTAGAGCATTTTCCCTGCAGATGTAGCCCAGAGCATCCGCATCTATGGGCGTTTTCCGCAATGAAAACGCCCATAGATGCCTCTTCCGGCATACCCAGCAACAGGGAAAATGCTCTAGAACCCTCCAAGCTAATTTAAAGTCACTTGTAACCGAAACGCAGATTCCTCAATCAAATGTGGAGAAGGATTGGTACCAAACAATGGCAAATTACACGAAAGACCCAGAAGCCGTTGCACGTCTGACACCTCAGCAGTTCCACGTTACCCAGGAAAGCGGAACCGAAAGACCGTTTCAAAACGAATTCTGGGATCATCACGAGCCTGGAATCTACGTTGACATCGTCTCCGGCGAGCCGCTCTTCTCCTCGTTTGACAAATTTGACAGCCACTGTGGCTGGCCCAGCTTTACCAAACCGTTGGAGAGTGAACACGTCGAGGAGTTCACCGATCGTACGCACGGCATGGTTCGTACCGAGGTACGTTCTGCACATGGGGACAGCCACCTCGGCCACGTCTTTGACGACGGCCCCAGTGACAAAGGCGGCCTTCGCTATTGCATCAATTCAGCCTCGCTGCGTTTTATTCCTGTAGACAAGCTCGAGAGCGAAGGTTATGGCGATTACCTGAAGCTATTCAAGAAGGAGCAAAAATAATATGAGCCAAGAGACTGCCATCCTTGCCGGCGGATGCTTCTGGGGAATGCAGGACCTGCTGCGCCGTTACCCCGGCGTCATTTCGACTCGCGTAGGCTACACCGGCGGTGAAGTGCCCAACGCCACTTATAGAAATCACGGCAGCCACGCAGAGGCGATCGAAATCATCTTCGATCCCGCCAAACTGAGCTATCGAAAGCTGCTTGAGTTCTTCTTCCAGATTCACGATCCCACGACACGCAATCGTCAAGGCAATGACGTCGGCACCAGCTACCGTTCCGCAATCTTCTTCACCACGGACGAACAGAAGCAAATCGCCGAGGACACCATCGCCGACGTGAATGCTTCCGGCCTCTGGCCAGGAAAGGTCGTCACGGAGGTCGCTCCCGCAGGTCCTTTCTGGGAAGCGGAACCAGAGCACCAGGATTACCTGGAGCGAATCCCGAATGGATATACCTGCCACTTTATCCGGCCGGACTGGGTGCTTCCGCACCGCTCGCAGCCTGAGGTTCAACAAGTAAATAATTGAGACCGCGAGAAGTTGCCCCGTTCTTCGCAGTTTTATCGCGAAGCTGGGGTCCCCGGTGAACTTGTTCGGTGGGTTTAGCGTGGGGTGTCGCGCTTCGCGCGAATAGAAGAGATTGATACGAGTGGTCGGGAAAATGAAGGCCGGGCCCATGTCTCCGAGCGACACCACCCAACGAACGGGTTCGTTGGTGCCCCCCGGACATGGGGTACCCCATGCATGGACTAGAGCATTTTCCTTGTTGCTGGGTATCCCTGAAGGGGCGTGCAGCGGCGTTTTCATTGCGGAAAAACGCCCATAAAATGCGGATGCGCTGGACTACACCTACACGGAAATGCTCTATCCCGAATTTTTCGATATATCCTAGTTTTTCACCGGACTTTTCGTTGCGGTAGCAGCCGCTCCCACGCGCACGCTTCCGCGCAGCCGGATGTCGTCTGAAGATGCACCGATCATCACATCGAATATGCCCGGTTCGACAATAAAGTCATGGCGCGTGACGTCGTAGTATGCAAGATCTTTGACCGGCACCGTAAACTCCACGTGACGCTTCTCCCCCGCCTTCAGCTCGATGCGTTCGAATGCCCGCAACGATTTGATCGGTTGAGCCACCCTGCTGGCCCGCTGATGAGTATAGAGTTGTGGCACTTCGCTGCCAGTCAACTCTCCACTGTTCTGAACATCGAAGGAGATGGATATCTTCCCGTTCTGCGTCACAGGCCCAGGAGAAACCTTGAGATCACTGAATTCGAAGCGGGTATAGCTTAGTCCGTGCCCGAATGGATACAAGGGCACTCCCTTGAAGTACATATAGGTGTAGCCCTTCGAAACGTCATATTCGTTCTGCGGAGGAACGCCGTCGAGACTGGCGTAGACGGTATACGGCAGGTGCCCTCCCGGATTATCCATCCCAAAGAGAGCCCGAGCGATTGCTGTCCCACCGAACTCACCTGGGTACCAGGCCTCAAGAATCGCCGGAACATGATCTTGCGCCCACGTCGATGCGATAGGCCCCGCGTTCATCAGCACAACAGCCGTCTTCGGGTTTGCGGCAAACACAGCCTCGAGCAGATTTTCCTGATAGCCGGGAAGGTCCAGACCGCGGCGATCATGCCCTTCCGCCTCGACTCGAGCATTGGTACCGAGACAAAGGATAACAACGTCTGCCTGTTTCGCAAGGCTTATTGCCTTTTCCATTTCCTCGCCGTTTACTTGCTCCACGAAGCCAACGCCCTGAGCAAAATCGACTCGAACGGAATCCCCAAGCAACTGCTTCAATCCCGCAACGACGCTCGTTTTGTGCGCGGGAGTTCCGTAGTAGTTGCCGGTCTCGTATTCCTCTCCGCCCGCGGGCCCGATCACTGCAATCCTATGGACCGCGTCTCGGTGGAGCGGCAGAAAGCTTTGCCGGTTGCTCAACAGGGTGAGTGACTTCGCGGCCAGCTTTTGAGCGAGTTCGAGATGTTCTGGCGCACGAACCACATCCATCGACAGCCTGGCATACGGGCTCGCCTCGGGCGGATCGAATGCGCCGAGGCGAAAGCCTACGCGCAAAACGTTCCGCACTGCTCCGTCCAGTTCTTTTTCGGTGAGAAGTCCTTGCTTGACCGCAAGAGGAAGGTTCTTCTCAAACTCCGCATCATCCGAATCATTGCCTGCTTTAATAGCTTCGGCCGCAGCAGCAACGGGATCTTCTGACCATCTCTGACCAGGTTCCGAGCTATTCCGATTGTTCCCTCCACCCGTAAGAAGGTGAACCGCACCGAGATCATCCGTGACAAACCCGTCGAACCCCCATTTCTTTCGAAGGATGTCCGTTAGAAGATAGTGATTCACGGCGTCGGGTGTCCCGTTGATTGCGTTATAGCTGGACATCACGGACTGTGCGTGACCCTCCATGATTGCGGCTCTCCAATGAGGTAACCAATACTCAAAGAGGTTGCGTTCGTCGACTGCTGCTGAGAGATGTTGCCTGCCGGTCTCAACGTTGTTGACTGCGAAATGCTTTACAGTTGCCGCTAATTTAAGATGATTGATGTCGTCGCCCTGTAAGCCGCGGATGTAAGCAACTGCAAAACGGCTCGTCAGTAGTGGATCTTCGCTGAATACTTCCTGGATGCGGCCCCATCGTGGGTCACGGGAGATGTTGATCACCGGTGAGCGAAAAACAAGTCCATGCCTGGACCGCGGTCCATCCGCGCGGGCGTTATAGAGAGCGCGCGCTTCATCACTCATCTTTTCCGCCACAGTATGAACCAGTCCAGGATCCCAGGTCGCACCCATAGCTATGGGCGCAGGAAAAAGCGTTGTCGGTTGCTTGGACCAAACCCCATGAAGTGTCTGGTTCCATCCGCCCCACATTGGAATTCCCAACCTTGGAATTCCCTGGTTTAGATGATTCAGTTGCTGAGCCTTTTCCTCAAGCGATAGCCGCCCGATGAGATCCGTGATGCGTTCCTCAATCGGAAGCTTTGTATTACGAAATGCCGGCGTTTGTGAGTTCTGCGCCAGCATCACTCCTCCGAGACACAGGCACAGTACTGAAGCAAACAGTTTCATACAAGCTTCCTTTCAAAACACCACAGAGATTGCTGCGTCAAAGATCATCGGAATGAGGCCACATGCCTCTCGCGCACGCGACACGCCGATTCACCGTAAGATCAGACAGCGAGACGAAAGGTACTACCTTTACAGCAAAGACGTCAATGAGTATTTGATTCTGGGGCGTTATGCTATATCGCCAAAAATCGGAAGATTTCCTGAATTATCGACGATCAAGCGTCGCAGACAATCATCTGTAGCCCAAATGGATTGCCGTAAATGTACGCCCATTAGGAGAGAAATCACTCAGATTGGGGGAGGCTCCTCGGGCCATGTCTTCGATGACGGAAAGTCCTCAAAAAATCTTCGAATCAACGGTGCATCCCTCTTCCGATCTAGAATCAAAGATGCGTGCAGACCCCACTTCTCTCCCTCTTTCACAGTGGGACCGTCGCCATACTTGCTGCGTTGGCTCCCCTTGGTCTATGGGGACTGGGTGTGCTGGCGGCCATCGATTCTGCGTCGATCTACGTTCCGATTGACGCGCTCGTTATTGGATATTCAGTCCACGACCACCGTAAATTTCTTCTCTATTGTCTTGTTGCGGCATCGGGTGAGGCCTTCGGCAGCCTGGTTCCCTTTTATCTGGGCCGGGCAGGCGGTGAACTCTTCCTGATGAAGAAGATTGATCGCGCCCGATATGACAAGCTTCGCGACCGCTTCGAACGACAGGAGTTTCTAGCCATCATGATTCCTTCTATGATGTCGCCTCCGATACCGGTAAAGATTTTCCTGTTTGCAGCCGGGGTCTTCGAGATGCGGGTGATGTCGCTCTTTTGCGCCGTCTTCGCAGGGATGTTTATTCGCTTTGGCGTGCTGGCTATCATCGCGATGCTCTACGGTCCACGGATTCTTCAAATTATCGGGTCTGCGATGAAGGATCATAGAACGATCGTGCTGGCAGCAGCAGGAGTTCTTGTCTTACTGATCGTGATCCAGGTCGTTCGAAAGGTCCTCGATCGGATGAAAGGCGTACCGTTTCCGATGGAGGATTAGACGGATCCTCTGCATAGATCGAGGTGTAGTAACCCCTGAAAAGTCGCTATTCAATTTCGGAATGTTTGCCCCAGGAGAATCGTCTGCCAATAATGCCTTTGATAATCAGGTGATCTGTCGCGGAGGTCGCTCCGAGGCCGACTCCGAAGTTGATCTCCCATTGCGGCGAGACGTTTAGATCGCTTACGACGAAAACCTGTTGCTGCTGATTGTGCAGAACGTCAAAGCTACCTAGCCTTCCGTAGTCAGCGTAATATTCAACGCCGCCGCTGATGACGCGGGTGAAGTCATACCCCACCTTAACACCAGGGGCAAAGCCAAGCCCTTGATTCACATCCGGACCATGCCAAGTGCGCTCCAACGCAGGGTTCACAGAGAAATACCACCGTCCAATGGACTTATCGATGATCGGCCTTATCTCCCAGGTCCAGGTATCGGGGGAGTACATCGCTCGCTGATATCCCACCTCGGTAGAGATGCTTACCCCCACGGGCCAATGCCAGCTATCGGGAACGCGCACGCGCGGCCGAATATGGTCCCCAACCCATTGCAGGCCGTGGCCGTTCTGTTCACTGGTGAAAATATAGAAGCCCACCTCAGACCAGTTATTGATACCCTGCGTGATCTCAATCGTCTCGTGTTGCTGATGGTAGGTAGGGTAGACACCGTCGACGAGATACCGCTGCCCCTTGGCGGTGAAATTCGAATGGAGTTCCACCATTGTTGTTTTCGGTGGAACCGTATCCGATCCGTAGACCTGGATCTCATAGTTCCCTTGGCCATACGCCTTGAGGGAAAAAACACAGAACAACGCAGCGGCCAAGCGCAAGGCGAGACGCAGATCACGCATAACGGAACACCATCATGAAACCGAGATCCATATGATTCTGCTGATGGCAATGCAGCAGCGTCTGTCCAGGATTGTTTGCGACGAACTCGACTGACACCTCACTGCGTGACGGCACCAGCACCGTATCTTTCATAATGCCCTGTGTCGCACCCTTTCCAGGCAGGCTGCGAAGTTCAAAGACATGGCGATGCAGATGAATGGGATGATCATCGAGACTGGGGTTTTTTAAAAGAAGACGATATCGTCGCCCGGCGTGTAATACGGGAGAGTCGGTATATGGGTACGACTTGCCGTTGATGCACCAGGCCTCCATCGCTCCGTGACCTTTAAACTTCGAGGTAAAAACAAGAGGGATCTCCTCCACGTGCTCCTTCTGCTGCTGCTCAATTCCACCGAAGATCGCGTAATCCCACTGCAACGTCTGCGGCTGATGCCATTTTCGGGATCCGGATGAGCCGGCATACTCCACGACAACGCCCATACCTGCTGCCTGAACATGCTTGCGGACTTCGCCCAGAATCCACACGCCCGGATTGTTCATTGTCACCAATGCGGTGACTCGTTCCGCGGGTGCAAGGCGCACCATGGATACGGCGCGCGATTGTGGCACCGGGTTCCCGTCCAGTGCCACCACCTCGAAGGTATGTCCCGGCAGCGCAAGCCAATGTGTCTCCGTTGGACTGGAGTTCAGAAGGTGAAGCTTGATGCGTTGGTTTTGTCGCACACGCAGGGGAGGCCCGAAACCCAACATTTGGCCATTGATGGTGGATATATCGTAAGAGGGATTCATGGAACCATCGTCGCTGCCCATCATCTGCCCACGCCAATCGTGCAGGGTAAGAAAGAACTCTGCATCGAACGCCCCTTGCTCGTTCGCTGGTTCCACGTAGAGCAGGCCATGCTGGCCGGTGTACTGGCCCTTGTTAAGGTCATTCCCGGCAAACGTGTGCGTGTGAAACCAGCGAAAACCAGCCGGACTCGGAGAGAACTCGTAGACTAGAGAATCTCCAGGGGAGATCATCGGCGATCCCTCTTCCATGGCGCCATCCATTTCCGATGGTAGAAACAGACCGTGCCAGTGCACAATTTCAGGGTTGGGGCTGCGGTTTGTAACCTTGATGCGGACCGGCTTGCCTTCGCGAAGGCGTAACAACGGCCCTGGAACCCGACCGTTATAGGTAGTCGTCCGGATGGAATGTTTGGGAGAGAACTCAACCTTCGTGGTGGCAATTTCCAGGTTGTAGTCCGCGGGTAGCTCAGCCCCACGCAACGCCGTAGCTCCGGCCAGCAGGCCCACTTGCTGCACAAACATTCTTCGCGAGATCGTTCCCATTCTTATTCCCACACCATCTAATTCTGTCCGATAAGAATGGCGCAAAGCTCATCGTTCAACGGCTCATTCGCGTTGTAAAGCGGCAGACTCCCTGCCCGCCCTGCCACTGACATGAGCTCCTATGGCATCATGAGGCGGTGATATATCAATAGTGACGGAATGACCTTAAGTCCAGCTTAAAAGCACGTAGAGCAGTTCTTCTAAAGATATATAGAACGGAGTATCGGGGTCCCTGGCGAACGAGTTCGCTGGGGTGAAGAATCGGGGTCCTCAGCGAACGAGTTCAGGGTGAAGTTTTGGCCGGGAGAAACCGAAACCGTTCTCACGGCAAAAAAGCGGCCTCCGATCCTGAGGCCACTTCTGCAAAACTTCTTCGAAGCTGTTTTCTTCATCCGCTTCAATGCCTTATAGGCCTCAATGCTTTCGACCAAAGAGCAGCTCAACGCCTCCAATGATCGTGCGGCCGGGCATACGTACATTTAAGACTTCCGCATATCCCGTATTCGCCAGGTTGCTCATCTGTAAAAACGGTCTGACAACGCCGGCCTCTCGAGCGACCGAAGCATCCCACACGGCATAGGGATCCTTTCCATAGCGCTGAAGAACTCCAAGCCGCGAATGCACCAAGATGGAGCGAGGCGCGTTCCACGTCCATTGCAACCGTCCATTGTTTACCGGGTAGTTGAATACATATCGGGACTCCAACCCGCCAAGGCTATTCTGCTCACCCTTCAGAAGCGACCAACTGAGACCAATCTGAGTGCGCGAAAGGGGTCTCCAATCAGCGCTAGCTTCTACTCCTGCAAAGTGCAATCCCGACAGGTTGGTTGCCCGCCATTGTCCTGCCCCTGATGTGCGGATGTAATCAATGGTGTCCTTCTGTCGAGAATAAAAACCCGTAATGATTGTCGTTAAGCGCTGCGACGGGAACCAACTCAAACCGCCCTCGAAGTTCCATGCCTTTTCGGGTTTTAGATTGGGGTCTCCAATTGTGCTTGGGTCCTTGTAGTAGAGATCCAGGTACGTAGGAATTCGGAAACCGTAGCTTACTGAGGATTGCAGTTTGATACGTTTAGGAAGCCAGAGTGAACCTGCCGCCATCGGGCTCGACACCCACCTGCCACCACTAAACAACTCTTCCCGAATACCCAGGGAAACGGATCCTCTGGCCGGAACTCTCCAATTCACCTGGCCATAACCTGCTCCGCGATTCCTCCCGTGATTTCCCAAATTTGTGCTTTGAATTTGCTCCGTCAACTCCTCAATGCCGCTGAGTAGAACGACATTAGAACGCAGATTGGACCGCCGGCGAAGGGAGCCCTGGAAGCCACTATCCACATGCTGATTTTTATAGCCAAGCGGCTGATTCCTTTCGAGAAGGAAAATATCGGAGTGCCGTCGGTATCCGGCATCAAGCTCGGTCTTGGAATCAAATTGATGATTCATACCAGCAAACCATCCTTTGGTTCGCTCCCAGGAATCATAGTTCCCGAAGAATTGATCAGCGCCGAAAGCGCGATCGTCCCCTGCGGCTAGAATCTCTGTATCGCCAGCACGCGAGTGGAAACGGCTATCAGAGCTGACATTCTCTGTCCGGTAGTCGCGGCCGCGGATAAATCCGGTCGAAAACTCGCGATCCCCTGAAAGTACTTCACTCCACCGGCTTTCAACAAGAGAACCACTCACGGCCTCTCGATTCGTTCCAAAGCTGCCGCCCGCAAGCTGTACCCTGGCGCCACTAAGCTCGGGATGCCATGTCATAAAGTTGACAATCCCACCGATAGCGTCCGATCCGTAAAGCGTCGAGCCTGCGCCATGCAGAATATTGGCGCTCCCAAGACCAATCGACGGAACAGGAATATCCAGATTGAAGTGAGAAGTCTCCGCACTATCCATTCTCAGCCCATTGAGAAGAACCAACGTCTGCTCGAAGGATGCACCGCGGACCAGGATATCCGACATGATTCCCGCCCCTGCACGCTGTTGAATGTCAACGCTGGAATCCATCCGCAGATAATCCTCGACAGAGGGATACGCGAGCCGATGTTGGTCTATATCGATATAGACGACCGGTCGTGACGCCTCGCTCACGCTGATCGGTTCTACATTTCCCAGAACAATCACATTCGTTTCTACTGTCGGAATTTGCTGGCAAGCATTCTGTGCCGGTAGCGCGGTAATCGACACGCCAAAGAGGAAAGTCAACAATCGGAGTTTGGGTTTCATGCCTGCAGCTCTACAGCTCCTATACCTCCCGATTCTGCAAGCAAGGTGTATTCAAAACAATCTCGATTTGATCTGATACTAAATAGTTTAGTTGCTATACTATTGAACGTGCGAATCAATGCATTTCTGGCCGAAAGCCCGATGTTCGCCATCAACCGTGCGTCTCGTACGTTCGACTCGTTTGCGAAACGTACACTTCTTGATAACGAACTGAGCTTCATCGAGGGCCTCATTCTAGCGGCGATCTTCTTCGAATCGCCAGATCCGATCACCCCATCGCAGTTGGCAAAGACCTTCGAAATGACCAGAGGGAACATTAGTCATTGCATTTCATCGTTGGAAGCGAAGGATCTTCTGCAACGCCGGGTCTCTCCGCACGATGCTCGAGCATTTCTGCTAACGCTAAAGCCCGCTGGAAAGCGCACAGCCGTCCGTGTCATCGGTGCATTTGATCGCCTGCAGCAGAGCTTTGAACGTGAGGTCGGAAAGAGAGCCTTAGAAGATGCTCTCCGCGTTGTCCGTCAGATCGAACGGGTTATGAGCTAGGATTCAGACAGAACTCTCCCCGGCCAGGCACCCATACCATCTCGGGTCCATCTTCAAAGCAAAACTGCCCTCTATCACTGCGCATCAATCCGAGGCGCGCGGTATGGCGACCTAATTGCATTCATGAACTGGCAGCAGATGCGGAGAGGATGTTTACCCGTCATTTGCAGGAAAGTTAAACCGCCTGACGGGAAAAAATTACCTGCCCACATTGAGCTCGCATGGCGGAGAGTACGAAAGGAAAGAGATGAAAGCGAATTGGTTCCTTGGTGCAGCACTTGCTGTGTCGGCTTTATCGGCACCCGCATTCGGACAGGTCTCAATTGGAGTCATGATCGGAACGCCGCCCCCGCCGGTGCGGTATGAGGCGCCACCACCTCCTCCAGAGGAGGGCTATGTGTGGGTGCAGGGTTACTGGGTTCCGGACGGACCGCGGTATGCCTGGTATCCGGGACGCTGGATGCGTCCGCCTTACTACGGCGCTGCCTGGCATCCGGCCTATTGGGAACACGACGATGACGGCTACCGTTACCACAGGGGATATTGGGACCACCATGATCGTGGGCGCCATCTCGGATGGTACAAAGACGATCAAGGTGAGAAGCATGGTCACGGGCATGGTCATGGCCACGGCCATGACGACTAGAGCATTTTCCCTGTAGGTGTAGAGGGGGCTCCGAATCTATGGGCATTTTCCAGTGAAAAGGCCGCTGCACACCAATTCCGGAATACCCAGCAACAGGGAAAATGCTCTAAGCTCTGAAATCTGTGAACCCGCCTGTGACGCGATGATGTCGCGTCACGGGCGGCAAGGATCACGAAGAATAGAATTCTCCCTGTATACCCGAAGACTCCCTTATAGATTGACGGCCCTCCATTGGCCGACCAGGTCCTCTGCGGCCTGAGGCCACGTTGGATATTCGAATTGAAAGCCGGCGTCGAGCAGACGACCGGGAACGACCTGGCGGCTCTTGAGGACTAGTTCGGATTCAGTACGCAGCAGGAAGGTACCCAGCTCCAGCATCCACCTTGTCGTCGGCAGACCAAAGCGCGCACTCCATGCTTTTCGAAGAATGCTAAGAAACTCGCGATTCGGTAATGGGTGGGGAGCAGCCAGGTTTACGGCTCCAGTGAGCTCTGTCCTGTTGATAATGAACTCGACTGAGCGAATGAAGTCGACCTCATGAATCCACGAGACGAACTGAGTGCCGGGCAGCGTCGTCCCGCCGAGACCATGGCGAACAAGATTCAAAAATACATCGAAGACTCCGCCTCGATCAGCGCTGAAGGTCATGGCGCTCCGGAGGGTGACCTTTCTGGTTCCAGGAGTCGGGGTGGAGAAGAAACTCTCTTCCCAGGCCTTCGCAACCTGAATTGAAAAGTTCCAGGTGTCGGGAGCTCCTGCCTCGTTGCCGCCAAACTCGCCCGTCGCTTCATCCATTGGCCGGTCAAGTGCGTGGCGGTAAATGGTCGCTGTACTCGCGTTGAGCCAAACTGGAGGCGGATGTTTGATTTCAGCAATCGCTTGATGCAGGACCCGCGTCGACAGCACACGCGAGTCAAGGATCGACCGGCGATTCTTCCGGGTATAGCGGCAATTTACGCTTCTACCGGCGAGGTTGATCAAAACATCGCTGCAATCGAGTTCGTCGAGCCACGGCCCCAAGGCGAGGCCATTCCAATGAACCACGCGCCACGGCGACTTTTGCAACCTACGGCTCAGAACAACCACACTATGCCCATTCCGGTGAAAGTGCCGCGCGAGGATCGTTCCAACCTGCCCGCTCCCTCCAGCGATCATGATCTTCATAGCGCAGTGTCCTTGCTCCACTGGGGAGTGCCAGGCAGGTACAGTTCCCACGCTGAAGACTCCGCAACGCGCTTAATGACAGCATTGCGCTCGCGCACCAGAGCCAGCATGTAGCGCCGCAGGAAAAGAGTCTCGGCAATCGGACCGAACAGCGGAACAGGAGCGGCAATTGAGAAAATGTTTTTCATCTCAGTTCTGCCGGATTCCAGGCTCGCGAACAGGTGATCCGCCTGCATAAGACGGAAAATTCCGCGAACCATTGTGACCTGGAAGTAGCGGGGCGATTCCAGCGCAGTGATCTCGTTGGTGAGGTTGTGCCAGAGCCCAAAGTGCTTGGCACGCCACGTGACCTCTTCCGACAGGCCAACAAGGCCAGAGGTAACGCCTCCGACCGCCAATGCTTGCTCTCCAGAATGAATGTTCGAGAGCAAATGTACTTCGACGCTACGAGATAGATCGAAACAACGTTCGATCGGCGCTTCAATGATGGTGGTCTCTTCGAGTCGAATCATAGGTTGCTTTCACTCCCCGGCAGAAGGTCTACCTGTCGCAAAAGCAGAAGAAGCTTGGTTCTGATTGGCTTCAAAACTGTGCAAGTCCCGATAACGCCTTGTTGATGGCCGAATCATTTTGACCATGTCCAAATAGTGCGCACAATGCAGTACTCGCGTCAAGATATTTTCGAACATGTTCAAAATTTTCGGCCTCTTTTCCGCTCCGAGATCCCCAAGCGGCGAAGCTAATGAGTCATGTATCGGCAGCAAGCTGGAACGGCGAGAACTATCATGTCGGAGTGCGACTTCATCTGGCCAGCCTCGTTGAGGAATTTCGCCAGCACGCTGCGGACACCGCAGTGGTGGCTTATCGAGGCAATCGGCGCTATGCGACAACGTATGGTGAGCTCGCGGAGCTCGCCGGCCGGTCTGCTGCCGAACTCCAGCGCCGCGGAATAGCCCCGGGGGAACGGGTTGTGCTCTGGGGTGAGAACTCAGCGGAATGGATTGGCGTCTTCTTCGGCTGTCTGCTGCGGGGAGTGATCGCGGTTCCATTAGACGCGGCAGGTTCGGCCGAGTTCGCCAATCGCATCGTGAAAGATGTTTCGCCGAAGCTTATCGTGGGTGATCGCGGCCTGTTGGCTTCTGTAGACAGCGATGTTCCGCGGTTATTGTTCTCAGAAGTGAACACGCAGCTGCCAGCCGCGCCGATGTTGTCGGTGAGCGATGCCGTCAGCGGTGAGACACCGTTTCAGATCGTCTTTACATCGGGCACAACCGCGGAGCCGAAGGGAATCGTTCTTACGCATCGCAATGTTCTTGCGAGCCTGCAGCCTATTGAGGCCGAGATTGCCAAATACCTGCAGTACGAGCGGTGGGTGCATCCATTGCGTTTTCTACATACCCTGCCGCTGAGCCATGTTTTCGGCCAATTCATGGGCATGTGGACGCCTTCCCTGCTGGCAGCCGAGGTCCACTTTGGTGAACAGCTTGAGCCGTCGCGGATGATGGAGCTGATACATCGCGAACGCATCTCAGTCCTGGTCACCGTGCCGCGTGTGTTGCATCTGCTTCGGATGCATCTGCTGTCGCACTATGATTCGCTCGCACACGACCTGGAATCCGCAAACGATCTCCCGGTCTGGAAGCGATGGTGGCGCTTCCGGCAGGTGCATCGCGCTTTCGGGTGGAAGTTCTGGGCGGCTATCTCCGGGGGAGCGACGTTAGCTGCCGATCTTGAAGATTTCTGGAACAAACTTGGCTTCGCGCTGATTCAGGGATATGGCACGACAGAGACAACCGCCCTTGTGACGCTCAATCATCCATTTCGCATCGGACGCGGAACAATCGGCAAAGCCCTGCCAGGTCGCGAGGTTCGCATCAGCGACAACGGCGAGATTCTTGTTCGCGGAGACATGGTGGCAACCGCGACGTGGCAGGGGGGCTCATTGCGTCCGCGCCAGGCAGAGTGGCTGGCAACCGGTGACCTGGCGACGAAGGATACGTCCGGCGAGCTGCGGTTCCTTGGCAGAAAGGGAGACGTGATCGTCACCGGTGCAGGGATGAACGTGTACCCCTCAGATCTCGAAGAGGCGATGGCCAAACTACCCGGAGTACGCGGATGCGTCGTGGTCCCGTATGAGACAATCCAGGGCCCGGAGCCGGTTGCGGTGGTGCTCCTTTCAGGAGGCGATTCCGATCTTAACGTACTTGTCGGTCAGGCAAACCGTGGGCTGGCAGAGTATCAGCACATTCGACGAGCATTGCGGTGGCCTGATCCGCAGTTCTCATACACCTCGACGGGGAAGCTCTTGCGCAGGGAGGTGGCAGAGTGGGTTCGCGCGACGCTCTTCAGGCAGGACGGAACTGCGGAGGTCGCCGCGGAAGCCGATGCCCTACTCAATCTGATTGCGGAGATCACCGGCGAATCGATCACGGGCGGCGGCGACAGTCTAAGGCTGTCAGAGGATCTCCATCTGGACAGTCTGGGGCGTGTACAGTTGCAATCGGCGCTCGAGCACCGGTGGGCCTTCGAGCTTGAGGACGATGCCATTGCCGGAGTGGAGACGCTGGGCGATTTGCGGGCATTGCTGGAGCAGAAGGAAGGAACATTCCCAGCGGTAAAGGCAGCTCGTATCGCGGGTGAGGTCGGCCCTGCTTCGGTGAGCCCTGGTGAAGTGGCGACTGCGATGTCCCTGCCTCAAACAGCGCTCCCGAAAGAGCGGTATGTATCTCAGCTTTCGCTTTGGCGATGGCCGTGGAGTTGGCCGATTCATGCGGTCCGCGTTGCTTTTATCGAACTCACGATGCGTCCCCTGACATGGTTGCTCGCGGCACCACACGTAGCGCGAGAGAAGGCTGAGCTACCGCCAGGGCCACTGCTGATCATTGCGAATCATGTGACAGCCTACGATGGCGCACTGATCTTATATTCACTCCCGGCAAAACTGCGGCAACGGGTTGCAATTGCAATGTCTGCTGAGGTTCTTCTGGATCTTCGGAGGGGGCGAAACCAGCAGAGCACGCTTCGTAATCTGCTCGCACCTACGGGGTATTGGCTGGTGACGGCGTTGTTCAATGTATTTCCTCTGCCGCGGCTGCGTGGATTCCGGAAAAGTTTTGCCCATGCAGGCAAGGCAATGGATCGAGGCTACTCCGTACTGATTTTTCCAGAGGGGGCCCGTAGCCCCGACGGGAAGCTACAACCGTTCAGGCCCGGAATCGGCCTGCTGGCGCAGCAGTCGCGCGTACCTGTTGTGCCGGTAGCGTTGATCGGGCTGGGCGAGATGCGCACAGGCAAGACTCGATGGTTCCGGTCAGGACAACTGGAGGTGCATGTAGGCGAGCCTGTAGCCGTCGAGGAAGGTGCAGAGCCCGCGCAACTAACCGCAAAGCTCGAGGAGAGCGTACGGCAGCTTTTATCCAAAGATTAGATCCGTACGGATGTTTGGGATTCGTCCATACCGCATCTCATAGAGCAGGAGGCTGGCAGTGAGCATCCTACTTTGGGCGGTAACTGTGCCTTTGGCCATATTGCTGATTGGGGCACTCTTTCAAGCGATAGGTTCAGCGATTGATCGCCGCCGCTATCCTGCACCCGGCAGCCTTGTTCCGATACAGAATAGCCGCCTCCACGCCTATGCGGAAGGTCAAGGCGAGCCGACGATCATCCTGGAATCAGGAATCGCAGCGTCTTCGCTGAACTGGAGAACGGTGCAATCAGAGTTAGCGCAGTTCGCGCGTGTGATCAGTTATGACCGTGCAGGTTTCGGGTGGAGCGAGGCGGCCCATACCCCGCGTACGATCGACAATTTAGCCTCCGAATTAGAGAAGATGCTTGACGGGCTTGGCATCTGTGGACCTCTTATTCTGGTCGCACATTCGTTCGGTAGTTTGATTGCTCGTGACTACTGTTACCGCAATCCCAATCGTGTGGTTGGCCTTCTGCTACTGGATCCAATCGATTGTGAGCATTGGCGCACGCTGCTTCCCGAAGGCCGGGAAGGATTGGCACTCGGCGCCAGGCTGGCAAGACGCGGCGCCTGGCTAGCGCGGGTAGGTGTGGTTCGTTTTTCCCTGCTATTGCTGTCGGCAGGAGCAAAAACGCTACCGAAGTGGATCGCACGCATGGCAAGTGGCACCGGCGGCGAGGGTGTTCTCGCGCGCGTCACGGGCGAGGTCAGCAAGATGCCACGCGAACTGTTGCCTGCGGTACGCGCACACTGGTCGCGCCCGCAGAGTTTTGAGACCCTGGCCCAGTATTTGTCTCAACTCACGCGGTGCGTGAGTGAAATTGCTTACACATCGCTAGGTCATCTTTCGTTAACTGTGATTTCGGCCGAAAGTGCAACTGAGTCAGAAGTAAGGGAGCATCACAAGCTAGCTTCCCTCTCCAGCAAAGGCGAGCACATCATTGCTGAAAGGAGCGGCCACTGGATACAGTTGGACCGGCCCGATCTGATCGTTAGCTCGTTACAACGCTTCTATGGCGTGTCTCGGAATCCCGTTGTTCCTTTCCTTTAGAGGCAAAGCCGAATCTCCGAATGGTTTGTGCTCAACCGCTACTTCCCTCTTCGTAAGAGCGATTGGCGACCCGAGACGACGAAAGAGAAGATGTCAGATATCCAGCTCGATCTCGTGACACGATTCGGAGCCTGCCCCCTTGATTTGCTCCGCAAGTTCTCGCTGCAGACGCACCTGAACAGTCTTGCGGAGCGGAATCATGGATAATCCGGAAACTAATAGGCGCGTGGGATATCCACCATCCGTAATACCTCAGTCTAGTTTCTGGGGATTTCCGTTAGAGCAGATCTCCTGAAGGTATAGAGCGGAGTTTCGCAGATTTATCCAGAGCTGCGGTGTTAGGAGAATTGCTCTAGAGTACCCGCCTTAGCGCTGTACCTTCGGCGCCTTAATCTTTGGTAATCCTCTTTAAGCAATTTGAGGCCAGCGTGCATCTTAGTCCATGTGAGGTGAGGTTATGCCACTCGGCTCGCCGGCCCCCTGTAAGGTTGTCATTCTTACGTTCCTTCTGTTCTCACCCCCGCTAATCGGCCAGTCCGTCGAATTGGCCGCTGCTAAAGGCAATGACCTTGCCATTGGGATCTCGCCCCCTCCGCGACCTCCAGCCAAGGCTTATCGAGCTCCGGGCAGTGAAGTTTCCGTCACTCTGATGATTCCAGACGGCGATTATCAGCTATTCAGCGCGACGACACGATGCTACGCATGGACGGTGGGAGTTGAATACGAGCGTCCTATGATGCACATGTTCAGAATGCGTGTAGACTATGCCGTCGAGGCGATTCCGGTCTTTCTTCTAAGCCAGCCAGCAAGGTCGGATTTTTGGGGAAATGGTATAAGCCACAATCAGAAGCCAGTCCCTGGCATTTCCATCCTGCCAATCGGGTTTCGGTTCCTGTTGTTCGAGAAAAGCAGAATCAGGCCTTTCGCCGTTGGAAAACTAGGAGCAGCTATTTTCAATCAAAAAGCGTTCTCACCCGCCGCGAGCAAATACAACTTCAATATCCAGGCCGCAGCCGGCCTCTTATTCAGGATGAAAGGGAGATATGACCTGCGCGTGGAACCCTTCGAATTTTTCCATATCTCTAATGGTTATATGGCTGCAAGTAACCCCGGCATGGACCAGATCGCAGTCCGGGTAGGAATTACGTATCACCTTTCATCAACAGCACAGAATTAATATGCATCCGTGCGAATGGCGGTATATGTTCGCATTTCCTACAGATTGTCAATAGAAGTGGGGCCAGGGCCTCGACGGAGAATTCAGAGCAAATCTTCCACCCCGGAAACGAGCAATACCTTTTGTAGACTCAATCATCTACCATAACGACTCCTGACGTTCGAGTGTTCCACGAGTGCTTTCTGTGATTCAACGCCTCTTCTTGCCTTGTCCGTCATCATCAATTGGTGCACAGTCGAGTTACTCGGTGAAAGCAATGAAGCCGCTCCGAGCAGACTTAGGTACAGATATAACTCTTAGTATGACGACACCAGCTAACCTATAGGTTTTCCATTCATGGATTCAAGAATCGTTCCCGCGACGGAGTAGGCGCCACTGAATTAACGGAGTTTCATGCAGAATTCTTTATCCACTCTATCTAACGGGCATGCAGACGCCGGCTTGCGTCGTGTGGTACGGATCGTCGCTCTGGCCAATCTGACATATTTCTTTGTTGAGTTTGCGGTCGCAAAGCGGATTGGATCCGTATCCCTGTTTGCCGACAGTATCGATTTCCTGGAAGATGCCGCTATCAATCTGCTTATCGTCATCGCCCTTGGCTGGTCTCTCAAGAGACGTGCCCGAGTCGGAATGTTGCTTGCAGGTATCATCCTTATTCCAACAGCAGCTCTCCTCTGGACTGCATGGCAAAAATTAATTGCGCCAAGGCCCCCGGAACCGCGGCTGCTGTCTGGCACAGGGCTCGGGGCCCTTGTTGTGAACTTCGGTTGCGCTCTCTTGCTAGCCAGGTTTCGCCATCACAGTGGGAGTTTGACGAGAGCTGCTTTCCTGTCAGCCCGCAATGACACGCTGGCCAATATTGCCATCATCATGGCAGGACTCATCACGCTTGGGTGGCGCACTGGCTGGCCTGACCTGATTGTAGGTTTTGGCATTGCCATCATGAACGCGGATGCTGCGAAGACCGTCTGGAAGGCAGCCAGCAAAGAACGCATGTCCGCTGAAGACCATGGCTGATAATCATAAGATTGGATGCTCGCAAAACGAGGTCCACCGGTTTTGGATCGGCTCTGGGGGACCTGGCTTCACTTGACTCACCTGGACGATCCTGCGTATTTCTTTAGAGCCAACCTCGGGATTGAGTCCGGGTTCCAAAACCAAGGCATGGATGAATACCAGAGTTTGATTGGGGACAAGTTCGCGATGATGGAATTTCATATTTCGAGAGGCGCGCGAGAGCGTTACCAGTTCGCGGGAAACCTCTTTTCGTTTACGGGCAACGTAGTCTTCGCGAATGTGTCGGCTAGCCGTGAGTTTGCGCACCGGATGAATCAGGTCCGTGACGTGCAGAAGCATCCGGAGCGTGCGATGCATGCGGGAGCGCTTTACGCCATGGGGTTGATTGACGAGGCCAGCCATGTACTCCTGGAGCGCTATCGGCAAGAGCTTGATCCCGCCGCAATGACAGATGCCCTCACCTGGTTCTCCGGACACGTCGGATCGCGTGAATTGGACCGGATGCTGCTGAGCTTTGTGGAGCAATTTCCCGGCAGCAGCGTCTATCGCGGGCTGCAAACCCCGAAGGAATGGCTCGCAGGATCGACCGATGGTACACCGCACCGGGCGGTCGCGCTGGAAGAGATGATGCTGCTTTGGCTGGCAAACCGCAATGAGGCCTTCCGGCCATTCGAAGAGTTGTTCGAGGACAGGAGCCTGGCGGAGCAAACCGCCTATCGGAGCGTCGTGGAGAAGCTGCCGGCTTATTTTGCGACCCGCCCCCTTGTGCCGATGGAGGACTCCGAGCCGCAAAGCCTGTTTGACGTATTGCGAGCGCCCGCGGTGGCCGCTCCAGCCTCGCTGAGGGAACAACTTGATCTAATCCGGATAAAGTGGAGACGGCTGATCGGGGGTAGTCTCGATCGCTTATTGTCGATCGCAGGCGAGATCCTGCAGGAAGAAGACCTGGCTATCTGGCTGCAATTCAATCCACCGAACGCTGCGAGCGAAGCGGCTGCCAGGGCCGCTGTGGAGGCCGCAGCAGCAGCGGCAGCGCAACGACGCAGGGAGAGCGGAAAACAGCAATGGCCTTCGAGCGTGAGCCATTCGGAAGTGCCGCAGTTTGGCGAAGCCGTCCATGAAACTGAAAAGTTCAGCCCGGACGTGGCCTGGATGCCCGGCGCCGTGTTGATCGCCAAGAGCACTTACGTCTGGCTCGCGCAGCTCAGTAAGCGATACCAGAGGCCGATTCATCGGCTGGATCAGATCCCGGATGAGGAATTGGACACTCTGGCACGTCGCGGGATGAACTCGCTGTGGCTGATCGGGATCTGGGAACGCAGCCGGGCGTCGCAAACAATTAAGCAGCTCTGCGGAAATCCAGATGCGGTGGCTTCAGCTTACTCGCTCTTCGATTACACCATCGCCGAGGATCTGGGCGGGGAACCCGCGTACGTGAACCTGCGGAATCGCGCCTATGCGCGGGGCATCCGGCTGGCCAGCGACATGGTGCCAAACCATATGGGTATCGATTCGCCATGGGTCGTAGAGCATCCGGACTGGTTCATCTCGCGGCAGGATAGTCCTTATCCTGCTTACAACTTTGATGGCCCTGACCTGTCGCAGGACCCGCGTGTAGAGATCAAGATCGAACGCCACTATTACGAGCAGACGGACGCAGCGGTCGTGTTTCGGCGGCGTGACCGTGCGTCAGGGGAGACAAGGTACATCTATCACGGAAATGATGGCACGAGCTTCCCGTGGAACGATACCGCCCAACTGGACTATCTGAATCCCGCTGTACGGGAACAGGTCATCCAGACCATTCTGCATGTGGCACGCCTGTTCCCGGTCATCCGCTTCGACGCTGCTATGACCCTCGCAAAACGCCACTTTCACCGGCTCTGGTTTCCGGGCCCCGGCAGCAGCGGAGCGATTCCCTCCCGCGCCGAATACGGGATGTCGAATGACGAGTTCAATGCGCATATGCCGCATGAGTTCTGGCGGGAGGTCGTCGACAGAGTAGCTGCCGAGGTTCCGGGAACGCTCCTGCTGGCCGAGGCCTTCTGGCTGATGGAGGGTTACTTCGTCCGAACGCTCGGAATGCATCGTGTCTATAACAGCGCCTTCATGAACATGATGCGTGACGAGGAGAACGCAAAATATCGTTCTGTGCTCAAGAACACGCTGGAGTTCGACCCGGACATTATGAAGCGTTACGTAAACTTCATGAGCAATCCTGATGAGCGGACGACCATTGATCAGTTTGGCGACGGCGACAAGTGCTTCGGAGTTACGGCGATGATGGCGACCTTGCCGGGGTTGCCGATGTTCGGTCACGGTCAGATAGACGGGTTCACCGAGAAGTACGGCATGGAGTATCGGAGGCCGCGGTATGACGAGACTCCGAACCACTGGCTGGTGGAACGACATGAGCGCGAAATAGCTCCCTTGCTGCACCAACGGGCACTCTTTGCCGAGAGCAGCAACTTCCTGCTCTATGATTTCTTTAACGACAACGGCACGGTCGACGAAAACGTCTTCGCTTACTCGAACCGGCGCGGTGACCAACGCGGACTCGTTCTCTACAACAACCGTTACTCCACGACAAAAGGGACCGTCGACTGGTCGGCGGCCTACGCCGACAAGCATTCGGGACAACTGCGCCAGCAACGATTAAAGGATGGTCTGGGTCTAAGCGGCGATCCCGCGATCATACTCAGGTATCGCGATTCCCTGACCGGGCTGGAGTATCTCCGGCGCGCTCAGAATACGGCAGAGCAGGGACTGAGCATCGAACTGCACGCCTACCAATGCCACGTTTTTCTGGATTGGCGTGAGATGCGTTCGACCGCAGACAAACCATGGGACCGCTTGTGCGACGAGCTAAACGGGCGCGGCGTTACCAATCTGGAAGATGAGCTGATCAACCTGGCATTGCGGCCAGGACACGACGCGCTCCGCAGACTGCTGGATCCCGCGCTGGTGCGAATATTCGCCGAGCTGTCCGAACATCCGCATACGGCCAAAGGCTCGGAGAAACAAAGGAATATCGAGCTGCAGAAAGAGGAGTTCCTTCAGAACGCATGGACACGAAGCCAGGATTTCCTGCGTGAGTCGCAGCTTGCGTATGGCGCTCGCAAAGAGGCATCTCTCGCAGTCAGACCGACGGATCCAGCCGTGCTCGCAGAGAAGTTCCGCGAGCGTGTACGTGCCGCGATGAATATCCCAGCGCTCGAAAACCTGTTCCCTACGCCTTGGAAGGTCGGGGCTCGCCGATTACTGCCCAGCCTGAGCCCCGAATTGATCGCCACCGCCATTTGGGGTCCAGTGCTCAGCTGGTGTGTTTTGGAACTGCTCGCAGAATCGATCGATCCGCAGAAACCGGAGCGCGCGGCACTCGATCTGTTTGATCGGCTACGCCTGCGGGAACCTTTGGCACACGCCTTCTCTGCATTGGGATTCGAAGGGGAAGAAAGCTGGCGTGCGGCGGCTCGAATCAAGGTTGCCCTGCTGGTTGAGGCCGAAGTAACCAGGCCCAAAGCCGTCAGCACAATGGCTCAACCTGATAAGCCGGAAACAATGCCAGTTAAAGGCGTAGCTGCATCTGCAATTGCTACGAAAACTGCTCCGGTCAAAGCGCCAGAGGAGCAGGAGCAGAAGCAGGCTGCCGCGGCTCTCTCACCTATCCTGTGGCACGACCCGGATGTGCGCTGGCTAACCGGCGTACACGAGGCGCAGGGGCATACCTATTTCGTCAAAGAATCCTACGAGGCGTTGATTTGGTGGCTCCAGTTGCCAGCTCTGCGTAAGGTAGCTGGCAAAGAAGTGCCAGACCAAAGCGCAATCGCGGAGTTAAGTAAGGCGATCAAGCAGGCCCTGGAGGCAGCTGCGTCCGCGGGCTACAGGCTCGATGTGCTCCTTGGGAGCGGCACCCCTGAAGTGAAGGCATGCTGATCTATCCAGGATTGCCCCGGCTTCCTGGACTTACCGGCGATGCGGAAGTTTCGAACTCAATTGACGATTTCTCTCAAAATCACTCATTGAGACGCCGATTTATGTCCTGAAGCGTTCCAAGTCAGGCACGTTGAGCGCATAGGTCCGAACCTCCCCTTGCGTACCAAGGGGAAACCATGAGATTCTCCCCTTGCAATCAAAGGGGAGCACGTGGACACCAAACTCGAGTTTCTTCGCGGCACACTCGATGTTCTTATCCTCAAGGCATTGGTCTGGGGACCTCTCCATGGCTACGCCATCACCAGCCTTATTCGGGGACACAGTGATAATGCCCTGCTGCTGGAAGAGGGCACGCTCTATCCCGCTCTCTGGCGGTTACAAAGCAAAGGGCTCCTTGCGGCCGAATGGGGACTATCCGAGAACAATCGCAAGGCAAAGTTCTATCGGCTCACATCTGAGGGACGTCGCCAGCTATATCAGGAGATCAAAATCTGGGAAGCGTATGCGACCGCTGTTGCCAAGGTCCTTAGCGCGAAGGAGCCTTCTCTGTCGGAGGTAGCGAAATGATACCCACTCCCATGTGGCGCCGCTACGCACGTTTTTTCGGCGCAGACCCTGCAGCTGACGTCGAAGATGAATTGCGATTTCATCTCGAAACCAAAACGGAAGAGCTGATCGCGCAAGGCTGGCAGCCGGATGAGGCGCGTAAAGAGGCAGAGCGGCAGTTCGGAGATCTTAGCACTATACGGAAGGTTGGCAGGGCCTTCGGACAAAAAGACGAGAAGCGCAAACATTCCAGGGACTATTGGAGCGATGCTCGCCAGGACCTTCGATATACCTTTCGCATTCTTCTTCGTGATCGTGGATTCGCCGTAATCTCGGTCTTTATTCTGGCCCTGGCGATCGGCGCCAACATTGCTGTTTTCAGCGTAGTGAATTCACTGCTTTTACGGCCGCTTCCGTTTCCTGAGTCGGATCGACTGGTATGGATTGCTCCGCCGCCGAGTGAATGCGGCCTTTCCTGCGCTACTTACTCTGCCGACGCATACGACGAATTCCGTGCCGGAAACCGTACGTTTCAGGACGTCACAGGCTACTTTGCCTTTTCGACGGCGGACAATCTGCGCCTGAGAGGTCATGGAGACCCAATCCCAGTGACCGGTCTCGATGTCATCGGCAATTTCTTTCAGGTGCTGGGAGTTCAGCCGGCGATGGGACGTCTCTTCACGGCTGACGAAGGACGTAATGGCGGGCGGCCTGTAGTGTTATTGAGCAATGCCTTCTGGCGACGGCAATTCGCCGCAGATTCAAACATCGTCGGCAAGGCGATCAGCCTGAGCGGACAGGCAGGCGAGTTGGTTACGGTTGTCGGTGTGTTGCCGGCAAGCTTCGACTTCGGCGCTGTGTTTGCCCCGGGTACCAAGGTCGATGTCTTCACCCCCTTGTATCTCGATCAGGCTCGCAATTGGGGCAATATTGTAACTCTTGTTGGCCGCCTCAAGCCGCACGTCACGATCGCGCAAGCACTCGACGATGCCAATCGTATTGCTCCAGATATTTATTTCAACGTGAAATACCCTGAGACAAAGGGCCGCTACAAAGGCAATCTCATTCCCGTGGCGCTCAAGGACCATGTTACGGGCGCGCTACGTCGTTCCCTGATTATCTTATGGTCCGCGGTAGGCCTGATTCTTCTTATTGCTGGAGTGAATCTGTCCAACCTCATGCTTGCCCGCTCGGCCGCCCGCGCCAAGGAGTTCGCTATCCGTGGCGCACTCGGCGCAAGCCGCAGCCGGGTTGTGCGTCAATTGCTGATAGAAAGCCTCGTGCTCTCATCTGCGGGCGCGGTTCTCGGTGTTGCCCTGGCTGCGACTCTGCTCAAATGGCTTTCACATCAGGGTTCGCTGGCGCTGCCACTCCTCAGCACCTTACAGATTGACAGCCACGCGGCAGGCTGGACGGTTCTCATCGTCACCTTCACTGCCCTTCTCTTCGGATTTCTTCCAGGATTAAGGATGTCCAGGATCAATCATCAGGAGGTACTTAAGGATTCAGGGCAAGGAGCGGGTCTTGGTCGCACCCATGACCGTCTACGGTCAATTCTTGTTGTCTCTGAGATCGCCCTTGCATGTGTTCTTCTGATCACTGCCGGATTACTGTTGCGCAGTTTCCTAAAAGTGCTAGATGTTGACCTTGGGTTTCGGCCAGACAGTGCTGCCTCGATCAAACTTGATTATGAAGACAGCGCTCCCACCTCCGAGGCAGCTGCGGCCAAACGCGGCGCGATCTTTCAGCAGGTCATCGCGCAGATCAGCGCGCTACCAGGGGTTGAAGCTGCCGGTATAGCAGACTATCTTCCGCTTGGCCCAAATCGTCAATGGGATGAACCGGCTCCACAGGGAAAGACCTTCGCACCCGGCACGCTTCCCGCTCCTCTTGTGTATGTTGTTTCGCCGGGCTTCTTCCGTGCGATGGGCATTCAGCTCCAAGGCCGAGATTTCACCTGGGCCGACAATCTGCAGAGTCAACGGGTTGTTCTCATCAATCAGTCTGCTGCACGAGTCTACTGGCCAGGCGAAAGCGCCGTGGGAAAGATCCTTATGCGCGGCAACGAGGCAGACCATGTGATTGGAGTCGTGGATGATGTTCGTGAAGAGAACGTTGAGTCAGCGACCGGATCGCAGATCTATTATCCGGCGACACAGCAAAATCCTGCTGGAGCCCAGCTTGTCATCCGCACGAGTCTTCCGCCGGCTTCGCTTGCCACGAGCGTTCTTCATATTCTGCGTGCATTGAATCCCAGACAACCTGCCGCTGAGTTCCGCCCTCTTCGCACAATCGTCGATCGTGCCGTCTCTCCGCGTCGCTTCTTCATGATGCTTGTGGGGGCCTTCGCGTCTCTCGGCATCCTGCTTGCGGCCTTGGGCATTTATGGAGTTATCTCCTACTCGGTCACACAAAAGACGCAAGAGATCGGGGTTCGCATGGCGCTCGGGGCAAGCTCGGGCCGCGTCCAGCGTGATGTCATTCTTAACACATTACGCCTCGCGGCCATTGGAATTCTGGTGGGGACAAGCGTCTCGATCGCATCGTCTCATCTCATCGCATCCCTGCTTTTCGGTACTTCACCTTGGGATATGGCTACCTATACTGCCATGATGTCAGCGATCATTGCGGTGGCCCTGATGTCCGGATATTTACCAGCGCGGAGGGCTTCTCGTGTAGATCCGCTTGCTGCTCTCCGTGTTCAGTAATAACAAAAGCCAACCCATGGCTGTGGCAAAGGCTCTCGCTCCCGCCCTGCAGACGGATCAGAGTCTGGGCGAGTAGATCGGTCATGGGACTTTTTACAATTGCGAGACATCACCAGCGACTCACAGCGGACATACTGACGATCGTAGCGTCTAATTTTTCCAATTGAATCGGAGGTCTGTATCTGAGAGGAGAGATTTCAATCCTCTAGAAGGAGCTGACCGGTGACTGCAAAGACGAGACTAGAGCATTTTCCCTGTTGCTGGGTAGCCCGAAAGAGGAGTAGAGCGGCGTTTTCATTGCGGAAAACGCCCATAGATGCAGAAGCCCTACTCTACACCTACAGGGAAAATGCTCTATCGCTGCATAAATAATTGCAGGACGAGTGATCGCGACAGTGTCCCGTACATCCGAGATGATCGCTTCAGCGTGATATGACCTATCCACCTCGGTTTGGCATTTGCCTCCGGTCCGTAATTTACCCAATTGACCGCCATTGGAAAGGGCGGTATAAATCCTCTATCTGGTGTTCGGGAAGGCGGTGCGAGTCCGCCACTACCCCGTAACTGTAAGCGTTGAGGACGGGCACTTTAGGGTCACTCGGGCGAAAGCCCGGGGAAGGCCGCCTTAGTCCAGCGAAGCGCAAGTCAGGAGACCGGCCAGATACGATCGGGCTGATTCAACTTCGCTGGGAGAGTTGAAGAGCTTATCCACGTGCGATCTGACCGCCCGTGGCAGCTGCCTATTACCAATCCCGCTCGGCGTCCTTGCAGACTCTCTTTGCAAGCGCCAGGAGCGATGTATGCAGAACCCTGAAGCTGCTTCCGTGACTCTCGTGCTCGGCGGTGTGCGCAGTGGAAAGAGTCGCTACGCTCAACAGCTCGCGGAACGCTGGGAGCGTGTAGCGTTTATTGCCACAGCCGAACGCCGCAACGACCCGGAGATGACAGCCAAGATTGAGCGCCACCGCGCCGATCGGCCCACACATTGGACGACGGTTGAAGAGCCCCTTCGGATTGGCGAGACGATTCAGCAATCAGCTAAAGATCACGAGATCATCATCGTCGACTGCCTGACTCTTTTCGCTTCAAACCTCTTGGAATCTTGTGGCGCAGACCGGTCAAAGCAGGAGTTTCAGATCGATCAGCTTTGCGCGACGCTGCGTAACACTGCCTGCTCCGTCGTCCTAGTGTCAAACGAAGTGGGCAGCGGAGTCGTGCCTGCTTACGAACTGGGCCGCCAATTTCGTGACCTTGTTGGCGAAATCAATCAACGTGTGGCATCGGTGGCAGACACAGTGCTGTTCATGGTCGCCGGCCTTCCGCTCGCACTCAAAGGCAGCATTCCACGCGAGGCTGGCGCATGAAAGGCTTTTTGATCGCCGGCACAGCCAGCAGCGTAGGCAAAACTACGGTCACCCTCGCACTCATTGCGATGATGATGCGACGACAGATTACCGTTCAGCCATTCAAGGCGGGACCCGATTTTTTGGATACCGGTCACCACACGCGTATTGCCGGACGAACCGCTAGAAATATCGATACCTGGATGCTCTCGATCGATGCCAACCGTGACGTTCTTCGTCAGGCGTCAACCGGCGCTGAGGTCATTGTGGTTGAGGGCATGATGGGGCTGTTTGACGGCAAAGACGGCATAACCCAAAGCGGCAGCACCGCCGAGATCGCAAAGCTGTTCGAGCTTCCTATCGTTCTTGTGCTCGATGCAGCCAAGACGTCGCAAAGCATCGCCGCCACCGTACTCGGTTTCGAGTTATTCGATCCAGACCTTCGCCTTGCTGGTGTGATTCTCAATCGTGTCGCCAATCAACGCCACTTCGAGATGTTGAGGTCGTCCATCACTTCGTCCTGCCGGACGCCGGTGTTGGGATGGCTACCGCAAGAGCCCGCGATTGCCATTGCTGAGAGACATCTCGGCCTTAGGACGTCTGAGGAACATTACGGGGACGACTCTGCCGGCCTGCAACTTGAGCGATTCGCTTCCGTTGCCGAAGACCACGTCAACCTGGAAGCATTGCTCTCGCTTGAGTGCGGCGTCTACTTTGAACAAGACCTTTCCCTCACCCCAACTTCAGCGGAAACCCGGGTTCGTATCGGAGTTGCGAGAGACAAAGCGTTCAGCTTCTACTACGAAGACAATCTCGATCTATTGCGCGCCGCCGGCGCCGAGATTGTTTCGTTCAGTCCCATGCAGGATGCTGCGGTTCCGGAAGATCTCGACGCCCTCTACCTTGGTGGAGGCTATCCGGAACTCTATGCAGAGGAATTGAGTTCCAATCAAGGGATGCTCCAGTCGATTCGCGATTTCGTATCCTCCGGTAAGCCGGTCTACGCCGAATGTGGGGGCATGATCTACCTGTCCCGCTCCATCGCGAGGACGGACGGAGCGTCCTCTCAGTTCGCTGGTGTGCTTCCCTTCACGTTCGAGATGACAGACAAGCTAGTGCAGTTTGGTTACGTCACCGTGCGGCCTACACGCGACTGTCTTCTTGGGAAAACCGGTACATCCCTGCGAGGCCACAGTTTTCACTATTCACGGATATTGGGAACCCCGACCAGTGACACCTGTTACCACGTTCAATATTCGTTATCCAAACGAGAAGAAGACGAAGGCTACCTCGTCGGAAATATTTTCGCCAGCTACATTCATCTCCACTTCCGCACTTCACCGCATGTAGCGAAGTACTTCGTTGAGGCTGCTTCCACCGCTAGAAATCATGAAGAGGCCGCCCCATGAAAAAAACTTTTGCTATCCTCACTCTGCTTATCGCGACTCTCCCCTGCACCGCAGCTCGTACTGTTACGGATGAGACGGGTCGTGTGGTGACAGTGCCCGACCATCCGCAACGCATCATCTGTCTCGTTCCAAGCATCACGGACACGGTTTTTGCCATTGGCGCAGGCAATGAAGTTGTGGCAATCAGCGACTACGTGAAATATCCCGAGGAGGCCACGAAAAGGCCGAGCGTCGGATCCATCAGCAACCCTTCGGTGGAGGCTATCCTCTCTTTCCATCCTGATCTTGTCCTTGGCATGCCTCATCAAAATCAGCCTGCGATCCTTGATCAACTGCAACGGTTCGGAGTACCTCTCTACATCGTCGATCCGCATGGTATGCAGGGAATTCTTCGCTCCGTCGAGAGCCTGGGACAGGCAACTGCACATGAAGCTCAGGCCACAGCGGTATCGCGGCAGCTAAAACAGCGCATCGATGCCGTCCGCACGAGGGTGAAGGGACTTCCCGTCATCGACGTCTACATGCCCGTTTCATATGACCCTGTCGTCACCATCGGCAAGGGATCGTTTATTTCGGAGATCATCGACGCCGCAGGCGGTCACTCCATCACCTCCGACATCAATCAGGAATGGCCACATATCAGCCTGGAGGCTGTGATTGCCCGCGCTCCAGCGGCGCTTCTCATGATGCGCGGCGGCACCATCACTCTCGACTCGCTCCAGAACCGTCCCGGCTGGAACATCCTTCCTGCCGTCAAAAATCGCCGGGTCTACTACGTGGATAAGAGAGTGAGCTTTCCCAGCCCTGTCGCCGTCGATGCCCTGGAGGATCTGGCGAAACAACTTCATCCCTAGGTGAGCATCTATCGCCGCCTGAACGATACGTGTGTGAGACAACCGAAAAGACGGCCGCTGGAGACGTTCTCCCTGGAAGGTTGAAAGGTACGATGAAACAAACATTTGAATATAAGTCCCGCGTCTGCGGCCCCAGGGGTGGATCACCCTCCATTCGTCTAAAATGTGTTGCCGCCTCTTTATGGTTCTCGCTCCTTGTGCCTGCGAGCCTTGCTCAAATTGCTGCCAGCGCCGCCTCCGCAGAGCAACCCGCACAGGATGCAACGCGCGGCCGTGGCTTCGTATACGGTACCGTTCGCGATCCGCTCGGTGCTGTCGTGCCGGGCGCCCTGGTCGAGCTTCTCGCGGGCTCTTCGGCGGTCGCTACCGGCGTTACTGATGCGCAGGGCCACTACAGAGTTCGAGTTCCTTCAAATGGACGATTCCAGCTGCGCTCGTCGGCTCCCACATTCAACGCTGCAACAACAGCTGCGATGTTTTTCAGCGCCGACGCCGCAACGATGACAGACCTCATCGTTGCTACCCCCACGGACACGCAGCAGGTCTCCATTACAGCGTCCGGCACGCCAACGCCCATCGCTCAGGTCGCCGCATCGGTGACCATCCTCGACAGAGACTGGTTCAAATACACACGCGACATCCAGGAGCCCTTGCGCTATCTCCCCGGCGCGCAGATCACGCAAACGGGGCAAGCAGGTGGGACCAGCGGACTCTACATCCGCGGTGGAAACACGAACGCCAACAAGGTTCTGATCGATGGGATCCCGGCCAATGATCTAGGTGGCTCCGTTGAATTCGCGAACATCGCCAGCACCGGCATCAATCGCGTTGAGGTGCTTCGCGAACCGAACAGCGCGCTTTACGGATCGGAAGCGCTTGCCGGTGTCGTCTCTCTCACAACACGTCGTGGATCTACCCCGCTTCCCCAGCTCGAATATTCCATCGACGGTGGAAACTTCAACACCTGGCGCCAGGAGTCCGTACTCTCCGGCGCCGCGCACCGCGTCGACTATCTCTCGAGCTTTGCGCGCTTCGATACAGATAACAGCCTTGCCTCAAGCGCGTTTCACAATGTAACTTTTGCCGAGAATCTTGGCTACCAACCAAACTCCGCTACGGACATTCGCTTCACGCTCCGCCACGTCTCCGCCGGAGGAGGCAAACCGAACGCGCTTGCACTCTATGGTCTTCCAGACTCAGCATATTCGGCGGAGCACGATCTCTTTGTCGCTGGCACACTCGAAAACCGAACGACGGAACACTGGCACAATCTAGTTCGCTATGGCGGACTTCGCCTGAACTACCTGTATAACAAGTCATACCCAGCAGGTAATCCAGTGAAGAACGCGAGTGGTGTAATCACCAGCTATATCGGAAACCCTGTAACAATCCGCGGCGCGAACGGCTATGTCGTCTCGGGTCAGGCAACGCTCAACTTTCCGGGAACATATCCGAGCATCACAAATAATCTCAGCCAGCGCGATTTTGTCTATGCACAATCGGACTATCGTCTGGATTCGATCTTCGGCCGACCTGTGCATACCCTGCTATTTGGCGGATTCAAATATGAGAGCGAACGCGGAACAAGTGCCTCGACCGGTAGTCCTACCGGGGCGGCCGACCGTAACAACTACTCAACGATGCTGGAAATGCAGGGCGACTTCGCAAGCCGCCTCTTCTACACCGTCGGGACCGGACTCGAGAACAATGCGGTCTACGGCTTCGCGGCGACTCCCCGCGCCTCGGCGGCATATTACCTCGTGCGGCCCACCCACCAGGGACTGCTCGGCGGAACTAAACTGCATACCAGCTTCTCCAAGGGCATCAAGGGACCGAGCATCTATATCCAGAATCACTCTCTGTATGGACTGCTTGCCATCAGCAACCCCGCTCTCATCTCGCAGTATGGTATCTCCCAGGCAGGACCCGAACAGTCACGCAGTTATGACGGTGGGGTCGACCAGGAGTTTGGAAACGGACACGCAAGGCTCGGCCTGACCTACTTTCACAACGAATACAATGGCGGTCTTGAGTTCGTCTCCCAGGCAAATCTTGTAGCCAACGGATTTTCAGGCGCGTCAAACCAAGCCTTCTCTGGCGGCGCATACGTCAACAGTCTCGCCTATCGCGCACAGGGACTCGAAGTCGAGCTCGAGATGAAACTCAGCAAGTCCCTCTTTGCCCGTGGAGGTTACACGTTGCTCGACGCGAAGGTCCAGAATTCTTTCGCATCGTCGGCTCTCAAGCCTACGATTAACCCGCTCTTTCCAGGTATTTTGATAGGCAGCTCTGGCCCCCTCAAGAATAATCGTCCGTTCCGCCGCGCGAGAAACTCAGGGTACTTCGGTCTGCAGTACACCCGTTCGCGTTGGAACGCCCAACTAAGCGGAACCCTCGTTGGACTCAGAGACGACAGCGACTTTCTCTCGGGCACGATGCTGCTGCCCAACCAAAACCTCGGGGGTGCATACCAACGGCTCGAGTTGACTGGCGAGTACAGAGTCTCCCACCACATGACCGCCTATGCAGAGGTACAGAACCTTCTCAATGAACACTACTCTGAGGCGTTTGGATATCGTGCGCTCCCGTTCAACTTTCGTTCTGGACTGCGCATCACGCTTGGAGGCGAATCCTGGAAGCTAAGGTAGACAAGGGGGGAGCGCCCGTTCCCGGCATCGTAAAGCCAGGACAGGAGCGAACGGCTCAGAAAATACCTGGGCTGTTCGCCTCAATGAGTAATCTCGGCTACTTCGGGATTGTCTGCCTGCTTCTCTTTATATTGCTTATATCCTTACTTACCTCCGCATCCATCGGCGCCGTTCACATCCCAACACACGATTTACTTCATGCGGCATTGCGGGACCGGGCACTGACGGAGACACAAAGTACCATCCTCCTGAGCATCCGGCTTCCGCGCGTCCTTGCTTCGGCAATTGTCGGCGCCGCTCTCGCAGCCTCAGGGCTGATGTTCCAGGGGCTGTTTCGCAATCCCATGGCGGACCCATATATCATCGGCGCATCCGGAGGCGCTGCCGTCGGAGCGTGCGTCGGCATTATTTTTCTTTCACAACTCACCTTCTTCGGATTCAGCTCCACCGCTCTCCTGGCGTTCGTCGGCGCAGTACTCACCATGACCGTGGTCTACTCTCTGGCGCGAGTGCGCGGTCGCACCAACGGCGTGACGCTGCTGCTGGCGGGCTTCGCCGTCGGCACGATGCTGAGCAACTCGACCTACCTGCTGCAGCTGCTTGATCCCAACTCATCATCGGGCACCAGAATTGTTGCCGCATGGCTTCACGGCACCATCAGCGTCCCGGGATGGAGACAGCTTGCAATCACCTTTGTGCTGTTCTTTCTCGCACTCATTGCCTGCTATCCCCTGATGCGACGGCTCAATACGCTGGCGCTTGGAGATGAATATGCGCAGCAGCTGGGAGTGCGAGTCGAGGCCACTCGAATCGCCATCATCATCACCGGCTCATGGCTGACAGCACTTGCTGTATCACTGGGAGGACTGATCAGCTTTGCCGGGCTCATTATCCCTCATGTCATCCGGCTTCTTCTCGGCCCCGACAATGTGCGCCTGCTGCCTGTAACGGTCATCAGCGGCGCCATCTTTCTGGTGATCGCCGATACTCTTGCCCGCTCGATCGTCGCGCCATCCGAGCTGCCGGTCGGCATACTGATGGTCTTCCTGGGAGGTCCCTTCTTTCTTTACCTTCTACGGAAGAGGAAAAAGGAGTACGCACTGTGACCCCATTGCTTCGTTTTGAGAACGCGAGCTTCCGATACTCCGGACGACAGGTCCTCGAGAACATCTCCTTTTCTGTGAGAAGCGGGACGTGTACTGCCCTGATCGGTGCTAACGGAGTCGGCAAGACGACACTGCTGCGGCTTGGTTCAGGTGCGCTTACTGCAACGTCAGGTGCGGTACTTGTGAACGGAAAGAAAATCAATGGGCTGTCCCACCGCAATCGATCCCGCCTCGTCGCTCTCGTGCCGCAGGAACTTGATGTGCCATTCGACTTCACCGTCGAACAAATTGTCGCTCAAGGTAGGACTCCATATCTGGGCATGCTTCGGGGGCTACTTCCTGAGGACCGCGCCGCCGTCGAACGCGCACTCGAATGGACAGACACGGCTACGCTGAGAAAGCGGATCTTCAACGAGCTGAGTGGTGGTGAACGCCAACGCGTCAAGATTGCCCTGGGACTCGCTCAGGACCCGCAACTCCTGCTGCTCGACGAGCCGACACAGAATCTCGATATAGGCCGTCAGGTTGAGCTGATGGAACTGCTCCGGCGCCTCCGCGGGGAGGGCCTTGCAGTCCTCGCGTCGATACATGATCTGCACCTGATCCGGTGGAACTTCTCGGAGGTGCATCTTCTCGGTCCCGGAACATCGTTCGTAAGCGGGCCGCCCGACGCCATTCTTACTACGGAAAATCTGCAGAAGGCTTTCAACTATGTCTCTCGACGCCACCAGCTACCATTTCATCCATCCGATCTAGTGGAAACCTTATGACCTTCGAAACACCCCTCCTCCAGGAGCTCGCACGAACGATTGAACCGCCAAGTGAGCAGTGGCGGCAGAAGGCGCTGGCGCATCTGGACACACTCACGAAGCCTCTCGGCAGTCTCGGCCGCCTGGAAGGTCTCGTCGCACAGGTTCTCGCAATTCGCAGGCAGGAGATTGCCTTGCCGGTTAAGAAGGCTGTCTTCGTCTTCGCGGCCGATCATGGAATTACCGCCGAAGGAGTCAGTGCCTACCCGAGGGAAGTCACCCACCAGATGGTCCTGAACTTCCTGCATCATGGCGCCGCAGTCAACGTCCTGGCCGCACTTCACAACGTCGAGCTCTGTGTCGCCGACATTGGAGTCGATGCAGATTTCGAGGACATTCCAGGGCTCTTGCACCATAAAGTGCGTCGAGGCACCCGCAACATGCTTCATGAAGCGGCCATGACACCGCAGGAGACCGAAGAAGCGATCTCAATCGGCGTGCAGCTCGCTTCTGATGCAGCCTCCGCAGGAGTAGCAATGATTGCCATTGGGGAGATGGGAATCGGTAACACGACCTCGGCAAGCGCAATTACCTGTGCTTTGACTAACGCGCCACCGGAAGAGGCCACTGGCCACGGGACGGGGATCTCCACCAATGGCCATCTTCATAAAGTGTCGGTTGTTTGTGCAATCCTGGAAAAGCATTTTGTCGGTAAGACAAAATGCTCGCCCCTTAACATCCTGGCCAGTGTGGGTGGTCTTGAGATCGCCGCAATGGTTGGAATGATTCTGGGCGCAGCACGGGCGCGACTCATCATTGTCATCGATGGCTTCATCTCTACCGCCGCGGCGGCGCTGGCCGTGTCGCTGGCTCCATCGGTCGCGGGTTACCTTATAGCCGGCCATCAATCGCAAGAACCCGGTCACCGCCTCCTGCTTGACCGTCTGCAGCTGACGCCCGTCCTGTCGCTCAATATGCGTCTCGGCGAGGGTACCGGCGCGGTGCTTGCGATGCCGCTCATAGAATCCGCGATTGCGCTCTACACACGGATGGCAACATTCGCATCCGCCGGCGTAAGTGGTGCCTCATGAGCGCAGCGACTCTGCCTCGGCGGACCGTCTCCGAGTTCCTTGCAGCCTTACAGTTCCTGACGCGCCTGCCCGTACCCGCGTGGCCCTACGAAGCCGAAGCGCTTGCACGATCTGTCAAATTCTTCCCCATCATCGGGCTCATCGTCGGGGCGTGCGGCGCGCTTCTGCATCATTTCATCGCTCCACATCTTCCTCGAATTGTAGCCGCGCTCATTACAGTCGTTTTTCTTGTGTGCCTTACCGGAGGTCTGCATGAGGACGGGCTCGCCGACGTCGCCGACGCATTTGGCGGCGGTACTAGCCGGGAAAAGATCCTCCTCATACTCCGCGACAGCCGTATTGGAAGTTACGGAGGCATGGCGCTCATTGTGAGCCTCGTTGGCCGTATGCTCCTGATTACCGCGCTGCAACCGCAGAATGTTTCCGGCTATCTCATTGCGGCGGGTGTACTGTGCCGGTGGACACCACTTCCGCTAAGTTACTTCCTTCCGGCAGCTCGCAACGAGGGAGCGCACCCCGCCGACGGCCAGGGTGCGCGTATCGCTAGCCGTACAACGATTGCTTCACTGATCGCAGGAAGTGTAGTCAGTTCTGCTATTCCTATCGTGCTGCTAAGAGGGCGCGCAATCGCCCCGCTACTGGCAAGCATTGCTATTACATGGCTTACCGCCATTTATTACAAGCGGCGCATCGGAGGTGTTACCGGTGACTGTTTCGGCGCCACAATTCAGATTACTGAGATTGGCGTTTATCTCTGTGGAGCGTGGATTCTATGAGCCATCTTGTATTCGTCCGTCACGCCGAAACCGACATGGCAGGCAAGTTCTGCGGACATTCGGATCCTTCCATCAATGAAGCAGGCCGGAAACAGGTCTTGGACCTCATATCGCATCTCGGCGACAAACAGAAGTTCGATGCCATCTACAGCAGCGATCTGAGACGAGCCCTGGACACAGCGACGCCCATCGCAGCGGCCTTCCACCTGCCACTTCATAAAGACTCCACTCTGCGGGAGATTTATTTCGGTGATTGGGAGGGGCTGACGTGGAAAGAGATTGAAGAGCGCGATCCGGACTACGCCCACAAGTGGCTTAAGTGCTTCCCTTCTATGCCATCACCCAATGGCGAATTGTTTGCCGCCTTCGAAGACCGAGTCATGCAAGCCGTTAGATGCCTACGGGATGGAGAGCCAGACAGGAAAGCCGTGGTCGTCACGCATGCGGGTATAATGCGTCTCGTGCTCTGCGGACTTCTGGGCTGCGGGCAGCAAGAAGCATACGAAATCACCAGGGAATACTGCTGCTCATTTGAACTTGGAGATGCTGCAACAACCCGTGAGGTAGTGCGATGACCACGAAACGCGTGCACATTCGCGAACTCGCCGGCTGGGATCTGGATGACTACCAATATCGACCGCTTATCAATGGCGACAAGCTTCTACGAGCCCGGGCATTCCTGCAGCATCGACCCGCTTTCACACAGCTCGATCCCGTGTGTGCGTCAGAATCGCATCAGTTGAAGGATCTTCTTGAGCCACATGCCTCCCGCTCCGATCTCCTCGAGGAAATGTCCGGACTCTCATGGACCTTGGGCATTGTGGACCTGAGATCGCTCATCGCGTTTCAACGCAGGTTATATTTCCCACAAGAAATCTCTCATCCTCTTCCTCCCGCCGCGGGTGACTGGCCGGCTCTTATCGAGCATTCATTCGGAACAGTAAAGCCGCCGGAGTTTGACAAGACACATGATCCATCGAGGAACACCCTGGTACTGCGTTCCGACAACCCAAACACCCATATTCGGATGACGAATGACGCGACATTTCCGATCACTGTTCACACCGGGAGTCCTTTTTTCGAGGTCGCCAGCTATGCAGGCCGTTGGTTCCTGCGCGACGGTTATCACCGGGCCTATTCTCTTCTCAAGGCAGACATCCACCACGTGCCCGCAGTCATCATTAATGCCGAGACAATCGAACAGGTTGGCGCCAATCAGCCATGGTTCTTCCCGGAAAAGATCCTCTTCTCCCAGGCTCCTCCACTCGTGACGGACTTTCTTGAAGATGACCTCGTCAACGAATACGATCGTCCTCGACTGATCAGAACGCTGCGTTTAACCATTGAAGACACTCTGGTTCCAGAGTCAAAAGCAGGAGAATAAACATGAGCATCGCAACCAAACGTGGTGACGGAGGAGAGACTGGCCTGGCCGGTGGTATTCGCGTCTCTAAGGCAGACCTTCGTGTTGAGGCCTACGGCACGGTCGACGAACTGAACTGCGCTCTCGGATTCGCTCGCAGCATCTGTCAACAGAAGGAGATCGCAGACTGGACCGAAGCGATTCAGCGCACGCTCTTCCGGGTAGGCTCCGCACTCGCGACACCACCGGAGAGCAAAAAGCAACCACCTGTGATCAGCCAGGAAGACGTCGATATGCTCACTGGTCTCGTACATCAGATCGAAGCTACGGAAGGTATTCTTTCTGATTGGTCACTACCCGGGGCTCACACTCAATCTGCAGCCTACGAGGTCGCCCGAACCGTCTGCCGTCGAGCCGAACGTGCTGCCGTCCGATTCGTCGAAAACGGTGGAATCGTTCAACCGACCATCCTGCCGTACCTCAACCGGCTATCGGATGTTATCTGGCTCTTCGGCCGGAGGATCGAAGTGTTGGCTGGTGTCGAGTCGCGGCTCCGTCCCGAGTCAAAAGGCGGTCCCAGATGGTCGAGAGCCTGGTGATGTCGGCAGATCAACCTTTCAGCGATGCCGATCGTCTGGCTATCTATCGAGCTATCGCCCTGCGCAGAGACGTCCGGCGTGGATTCACCAGCCGTCCCCTACCCGACGAGATACTCAAGAGGCTGCTCTCCGCGGCTCACAATGCGCCTTCGGTTGGATTGATGCAGCCGTCGCGCTTCATTGTGATCCGAAATGACACCACTCGCCGGGCCGTTTACGACATTTTCAAGGATGCAAACGCGCAGGCACGAGAACTCTATGAGGGTGACAGGAAGGAGCAATACGATTCCCTGAAGCTTGAGGGCATTCTCGAAGCTCCACAGAATATCTGCGTTGTCTGCGACACACATAGCCAACGGGGTCACGGCCTCGGCCGTCTCAGCATGCCCGAGACCGCTGCTTACTCGACGGTTTGCGCGATACAGAACCTGTGGCTTGCGGCGCGTGCTGAAGGCATAGGAGTTGGCTGGGTTAGTATCCTTGATCCCGCACGCCTGCGGGCGGTACTCCGCATCCCCGAACACATTCTTCCAGTCGCCTATCTCTGCGTTGGCTACGTTGAGGAATTCGGAACTGAGCCTGACCTGCAGCGCGCTGGATGGGAGAAGCGCGTTCCCCTGGAGACCACGGTCTTCTACGATTTCTATCATGCAGAGAGTCGGCCATGACAGCACGTTCCATTATGCTGCTGGGAACCAGCTCGCATGTCGGCAAGTCACTGCTCACCGCGGCGCTTTGCCGCATCTTTGCCCAGGAAGGCTATCGTGTAGCGCCCTTCAAGTCACAGAACATGTCTCTCAACTCTGCGGTGACACACGAGGGACTCGAGATAGGCCGCGCCCAGGCGCTCCAGGCTGAGGCCGCTTGCATCCTGCCATCCGTCCACATGAATCCCATCCTGCTCAAGCCAAGCGGCAGTATGACCTCGCAGATTGTTGTCCATGGCAAGATATGGGGCAATCTCTCTGCTGCTGACTATCACCTGCGAAGGGTCAGCGAACTGTTTCCGCTTGTGTGCGAGAGCTATCAGACACTCGCCTCGCAGAACGATGTCATCGTCCTCGAGGGAGCGGGATCCCCCGCCGAGATCAATCTCAAGTCTCAGGACATCGTTAACATGCGCATGGCCGAGTTCGCAGATGCGTCATGCATCCTGATTGGAGACATCGATCGCGGCGGCGTCTTTGCATCGCTCCTCGGCACCGTTGAACTGCTCGAGTTCCATGAACGCGCTCGAATCGCCGGATTTATCATCAATAGATTTCGTGGCGATGTGAAACTACTGGAGCCCGGTATTCGCATGATTGAGGATCGCCTTGGCAAGCCCTGCATCGGTGTCGTGCCATATATCCCCGGGCTCTCGCTTGACGAGGAAGATAGCCTGGGGCTTCCCGATCTTGATTCCCAGCCGAACCTATCGTGGCAACCATCCAACGATCCGTCGAGGCGTTTGAGAATCGCCGTGATAGCTTTACCATCTTTTTCAAACTTCACTGACTTCGACGCGCTGAACGCAGAACCTTGTGTATCTCTGCAGTTCTGCAGAACGCCCGATCAACTCGGCGGTGCCGACGTTATCATCATTCCCGGCAGCAAACAGACTGCCGACGATCTCCTTTGGATGCGCTCCCAGAATATCGACACTGCCATATTGAGCTACGCCGATACATGCTTGATTGTCGGAATATGCGGCGGCATGCAGATCCTTGGCACAGAAATAGCTGACCCTCTCAAGATGGAGAGCGCATCCACCATCAACGGTCTCGGGCTGCTCGCCATACGCACGAGTATGCAGCCTAACAAAATGACCCGTATTAGTTATGGTCATTTACTCACGCCTTCTCTCTTCGGGCAGCCCGTCACTTCAACAAGTGTGAGTGGCTATGAGATTCACATCGGCGAGACTGAGTATCTCGATGGAGCGGCTCCATTTGCGCGCCTGGCTAACGAACGCGGCGACAACCCTTTTCTCGATGGCTGCATAACGGACAGAGGCAATGTATTTGGAACTTATCTCCATGGCATCTTCGACGCAGATGATTTCCGTCATTCATTTCTCGCAGCGGCTCGAAAGTTTTGTCATCTTTCTGCTCCGCAAAAGCTCGAAAACTGGAAGCAGCGACGAGAGCAATCTCTCAACCGCCTCGCAGCTACCGTGCGAGACTCAATTGATTTGACGAAGATCTTTGATCTTACCGGTCTCGCATATCGTGAAGAGCTGCATAAAAAGGAGCAGCATTGAACCGTGCGACTCTCCTCATCTCGACGTATCTGGCTGACCAACTCGCAGGAGACCCTGAGTGGTTTCCCCATCCGGTCAGGCTGATCGGTTCCGCGATCTCACGTGGAGAGGCAGCCCTGCGCTGTCGAGATCAGTCAGCTCGTTCCGAGCTGATCAACGGTGCGGTGCTCACCATCGCGATCGTTGGATCGACCTATTGGCTTACCGCGGCCCTCCCTCGCATAGTCCGTCGGCGCTCCGCACGACTAGGAGAAGTTGTGGAGTTGCTTCTGGGCTGGACCTGTCTCGCAGCGCGCAACCTCGAGCAGGAGGCGAGAGCAGTCACGCAGGCTCTCGATGCAAATAATCTCCCCCTTGCACGTAAGCGGCTGTCAAGGATTGTAGGCCGTGACACCGAGCATCTGAACCCCGAGGAGATCAGCCGCGCCGTCATTGAAACGGTTGCAGAGAGCGCATCCGATGGCATTATGGCGCCGCTCTTTTATATGGCTCTTGGTGGTGTACCGCTCGCCATGGCCTACAAGTCCATCAATACGCTCGATTCCATGATCGGTCATGCCGATGATCGCTACTTCTACTTTGGTAAATTCGCGGCCCGTTGCGATGACGCAGCGAACTTTCTCCCATCAAGACTTTGCGCTCTTAGCATTATTGGAGCCGCGCAACTTGTAAAGGGTGCGGAAGCATCGTCCGCATGGGACACATGGCGGCGCGACAACACAAAGCACAAGAGTCCCAATGCAGGCCAACCGGAAAGCGCGATGGCGGGAGCGCTGCATGTCGCTCTCGGCGGCGATAACACCTATGCAGGGGAACTGATTCGGGGGCAACGGATCGGTGACGAGTTTGCTGCCCCCGATTCAAGAAAAGTAGTCCAGGCCATCCGCATCGTATCGGTCGCAACCGTCATTGGTCTTGGCCTTGGCCTATTCATCACGGCCCTTCGAAAGCCCAGGAGACGCGATTAATGCATAGTTCAGGGCACTATCCACAACATGGTGGTCAGCTCCAATCAATCTCGAACAGGTTCGGCATTCCCGTATCCTGCCTTCTCGATTTCAGCGCCAACATTAATCCGGATGGCCCTCCTGCATCTGTCCTGTCCGCCTTGCGAGCAAGCCTCGAAGAGATCGAAACAATCACCGCTTATCCAGACCTCGACTCGACGAATCTCAAAGAGGCCATCGCAAACTACTCAGAGGTTTTACCTGGCAACATCATCGTCGCGAATGGTTTTGTACCACTTCTCGAAGCCGCCCTACGTGCGTTCTCGATACGCCGCTGCCTGCTTGTCGTGCCTGCGTTCGTGGAATACAGGAGGACGCTCGAACGTCTGGGAGTCGAGATTGAGATAGAGGTTGCATCTGCAGAAAGATCTTTTGAATACGACGTAAACAGGATGCTTGACCGGGGGTGCGATGCCATTCTGCTGGCGAATCCGCAAAACCCTTCGGGCATCTGCCAGCACCCGTCATTTTTCGAAAGGCTCGTTGAAGAAGCCTCTAAAAGAAACATTTATATCCTGCTCGACGAGGCGTTCATCGACTACGTACCTGAACTCTCCCTCACAGCAAAAGCGCAACGATCAGCGAACCTCATCGTCTTCCGTTCGGTGACGAAGTTCCATGGCATTCCGGGGCTGCGCGTCGCTTATGCAGTTGCACATCCATCGCTGGCGACGTCGATAAGCGAAGCCCTCCCGCCCTGGCCAATCACGACGCTCGCTTCGCGAGCAGTCATCGCAGCTCTCGACGACCACCCTTATGCATTACGCACTCGATCAAACAATCTCGAACGAAGGAGAACGCTTGAGCGAAACCTGAGACGACTGTCGCTTCCTATTTATCCCGCAGCGGCAAACTTCCTTCTCTTTCGTATCCCACCCGAGATTGATGCCTTTGCCTTTTGGCAGCTCATGATTACGGAACACCGGGTGGTGCTACGGTCCTGCGCCGACTATGAAGGTTTATCTGAAGGGCATTTCCGTGTCGCGATCAAAACGCCCACGGAAAATAACCAGCTAACAGTTGCAATCGAAAAATCCTTATCTGAGCTGAATCACAGCTCCTCTTGATCGGCGAATCGAAAATTCGCTACGGTGGTGCTGGATACCGCTCTGAGCCGCGAGTTCCGCTGCACTCCATCAGCCCGAGCTCTCGCGAGATGCGATGAGGCGCGAGGCGACGGACTCCGAAACGGCCAGCACCCTGCCCTACAAACTCAAATCGATCACCTGGAGAGCGTAACCTATACCGCTGAAATTTCCGGGGAGAGCTTCCAGTAGGTTGCGTATCTCTCGTGCGCGATCTTGTAGTAAGGCTTAAGACGGACCTTCGTATCAGATCCACTCGCGGGGATGTCGAAGTGGAGCGCCTCTCCAGCAGGCTTTGCTTGTCTCACAAGATCGTGCGGGTCCCCTGATAAGGTTGGTGGCGTGAAAGGCATATTGAGGACACTGCCGTAGAGCCTCTCATTAACATTCAGATCACTGCCCGTGGAGATACCCTCGCGGCCCAGCGCTCCTGCCAGGAGAACAGGGCCGTACACAAAAGCAACTATCCGCTCCTCACCGGGTAGCGCGACTGCTCGCAGGTGCATTGGAAGATCGACCTCTACCACGTCCCCGTTGTGCCACTCGCGGTCCAGCTCCATATAGGAGCTTGCGTCTTTTGACGTGAGAACCGTCTTGCCGTTGATCTTGACCGTGACGCTCTTACACCAGTAAGGATGCCGTATTTTCATCTTGAAATGAATCGGTGCGTCTGTCTTCCACTGCAGCTTAGTGCTGGCTTGCTCGGGAAATTGCGCCGTCTGTGCAAGCGATACTCCTGGCCGCAGGCGAACCGTGGAAGGGATGAAGAGGTTGATGTATACCGCATCCGCACTCTTGAAGTATATGGACTCATTGTACTTCGCATGATTCTCCATGCCTGAACCTGTGCAGCACCAGAACGAATCAACGGGAGTGCAATAGAGCTTCATATATCCCGGACGGTTCCCCTGGAAGTAGGTCACCATTCCTGTGTCCGGGTCTTGCGATGCAAGGATGTTGTTGTAGAGAGCACGCTCGTAGAAGTCCGCATAAGCCGCGGAGGGATTATCTTCAAACAACATCTTCGTCAGCTTGAGCATGTTGTATTCACAGCAGGTCTCGGAGGCTTTCGCTGAGAAAACATGCTCACTGAACTGTGCCGGCGGAAAGAAGTGCTCGTTGTCGCCGTGGTTTCCGTTCACGAAGGAACGCGTGTTCACAACCGTCTTCCAGAAGAATTCGGATGCGACTTGATAGTCCTTCTGCCCTGTCTCCTGGTAGAGCCTGCGGAAGCCGATGATCTTCGGGATTTGTGTATTGGCATGGAGACCGTCGAGATAGTCACGCTTCATGGCGAGAGGGATGAGGATGCTCTGGTGGCAGAAGCGGTTCGCAAGTGAGAGATACCGCTCGTCACCGGTCATAGCGTAGGCGTCGGCAAGCACCTCGTTCATGCCCCCGTGCTCACTTTCGAGCATCTTTTGAAACTGCGCGTCAGTGAGCGGAGAGGTCGCGGTGAGGGCCCAGTCGCAGAATCGGACCAGCACTTCCCTTGCCGTGGGGTTGTTCGTATAGAGGCAGGCATCGCGCAGACCGGCGTAGATCTTATGAAGGGTGTACCAGGGAACCCCGGTGTACTTCCCTTCACTTAGGACGGTTTCCATCAGGGAGTTGCCTTCAGGGAACGCTGTGATCAGACCGGATTTACTGGCAGTCTGGCAGTCGCGTAACTCGGAGACGATGTAATCCGTCCGCTGCTTGAAACGAGCATCTTGCGTAGCGCCATACATCAGCGCACAGCCGGAGAGGTAATGACCCAGCGTATGGCCCTGGCAGTGGATGTCGGCCCACGTTGAATTCGATTCCCAGCCGCCATACACCTCTGCCTTCGGCGGCAAACCAGCATTCACGCGGAAGGTATGGAGCATGCGATCTGGTTCAAGTGACAATAGATATTGCTGGCAACGAAGCCGTGCCTGAAAGAATGGCCCGGGCATTAGCTCCACATCGTTCAGCGCGAATGGTGTCACCTGCCGGGCCACAGGCGACGGGGCAGGATTGAGCAAT
Source organism: Terriglobus albidus (assembly GCF_025685425.1). Classification (GTDB taxonomy): domain Bacteria; phylum Acidobacteriota; class Terriglobia; order Terriglobales; family Acidobacteriaceae; genus Terriglobus; species Terriglobus albidus. The sequence continues at coordinate 194,252 of NZ_JAGTAS010000056.1, read as the reverse complement.
GGAACCTGCGTCGCCGCTGCTTGCGTGGCGAACACGTTGGGAGTCGTGGCCGTGAACCCGAGGCCACCGATTCCCTGAAGCATCTTTCGTCGTGAGAGCTTTGATTGCATCATTTCGCTTCTATCGGTTGGTTGCTCAGATCAGCATACGCCATAGAGCACTTACGGCGGAAAACGTCCCCCTCACTGGTTAGGAGGGGGCGACTCTTTCAGAATCTCCTCAATCTGCTGTCTGGCGACGGGCAAATGGTCTTCGTTTTGTTTCAGCCACGCGCGATAGTCCTGCTCGATCTCGGGCGTCCATCGGGTATCGATCTGACCCGCAGTGTATTTCTTTTCATTCAGACGTTGATGTCCGAACGTGTCCCGCAAGCGTGTACGTTCTGAATCCTTTACGACTCTCTCCGCCAACTGCGGGGGAATGAATAGAACCCCACCATTGCGGCCGAGAACCACATCACCTGGCATGGCAAGCGCATGGCCAATACGCACCGGACCGTTGATGCTGACCATGGTGGAGTTGAGGCGAGCGCCCGTAGCGAGGCTTCCGAAGTGATGAGACGGATCATACGAACGGACAAACGAGTCAAAGTTAGGGAGCTCGTTCAGCCCATTGATATCGCGAACGGCGCCGTCGTAGACGATCCCGTTTCCAGAGCGCGCATAGATGGCATTGCCGACGTTATCGCCGATTGACGGCCCGTCCACTTTCAATCCAAAGTGATCGGCAACATAGACGTCTCGCGGTTGAAGCATATCGACAGGCCAGGCGTTCATGGCGCCCTTGCGCTTGCCCTTCTGGTCTTCTTCGATCACCTTCTGGATGTCTGGCCGACCGGGCATCCACATGGCAGTCAAAGCTCTTCCTACCAGCACTCGGTCGGGGTGAATGACAAACCAACCGTCCTCATACTCGTGATTGAAGTTGGCCGAGCGAAGCGTAGCCCAGGCCTCTTCCAGAGTCACGTTCTTCATACGGTCCAGGATGCCGTCGGGCACCTTGGGACGTCCGTCAGGAAAGCGCTCCCCTTTCCATTCCGGCGTGTACTTGATGACCTCTTCCGGAGTGAAGAAGCCTTCCTGTGCTTTAACGGCAGGCCCTGCCGCGATTAGAACGCAAAACACCAGAGATGCGCCGCTTATCATTTTTTTTATTGCACACATGCGATTCATTACTCCTTGGGCTAGAGCATTTTTCCTGTAGGTGTAGCATAGGGATTCTGCATTTATGGGCGTTTTCCGCAATGAAAACGCCGATTCACTCCTCTTCCGGGGTACCCAGCAACAGGGAAAATGCTCTACATACCCGGTTCGAACCATGGCGTGTTGGGGATCTGTACCTTCTTCGCTGCTTCTTCATTCATCTCGACCCCCAGACCTGGCTTGTCAGTGACGGTGATGTATCCCTTCTGAATGATCTCGCCTTCCTGGACGAAGCTCTTCCAGGTGTCCAGGTTGTCGATCCAGTGCCACTCACAGACAAGGAAGTTGGGGATAGAGGCGCAGACGTGCGCCGAAGCCATCTGGCCGATGGGCGAAACAACACAGTGCGGAGCGAAGGGGATCTCGTAAGCGTGAGACATGTCGGCGATCTTTTTTGCTTCGGCCAGACCGCCTGTCTTCTGGATGTCGGGCATGATGATGTCCGCCGCACGCTTCTCAAAGATCTCTTTGTATCCCCAGCGCATGTAGATGTTCTCGCCAACGCAGATAGGCGTGGTTGTCGAGTGCCGAATATCCACCAACGCATCGATATCTTCAGGCGGAACGGGCTCTTCCAGCCAGAGCAAACGGAAGGGCTCCAATACCTTCGCGACCTTCTTCCCGGTCGGCGCATCGTAACGCCCATGCATATCGCATGCGAAGTCCATGCTTGCGGGAATGATGCCCTTGACGTGCTCGACCCACTTCACCATGCGATCGATCTCGGCATTGTTCGCTGTCCAGTTGACGCGGTCGAAACGATTTGGGTCGGCGGCGTCATCAAGATCGACCTTCATCGCGGTGAAGCCCTGTGACTTGATCCAGTCAATCTTCTTCTCCGACTCGGGGGTGAGGACATCGTCCCGTCCGGAGTCACAATAGATACGAACCTTATCGCGGAACTTCCCACCGAGCAGTTGGTAAACCGGCAAACCCAGCGCCTTGCCGGCCAGGTCCCAAAGCGCGATCTCAACTCCGGTAAGAGCCGTAGTGTATTGGCCGCCCTGCGCGCCGGCGAACACTCCGGAGGTACGAATCCTCTCCCAAAGTGCTTCAACGTTCAGCGGATCCTGCCCTACCAGGCCGCGGCGGAAGCTCCGAATCAGCGCAGCAGACCCAACGGCAGCGTCAGTCGATTCTCCCTGACCGATCAGTCCCGCATCGGTGTAAATGCGGACATGCGTCTGCGGCCCATGCACACTGACCTGTGCCGTACGAACATCGGTGATCTTGAGCCTGGGACGTTTGAAGGGAGAGCTGCTCGCCTGGATAGCCTGTGAGAGCGCCGGTAGAGAAAACGTTCCCAAAGAACCCAGTGCCAGGCCGCCGTGCTTCAGCATTGATCTTCTGGAGAGATTTGCCATTGTTCCACCTTTCTCAGTTCTTGAATCTGTTGTGGCGACCGTAAGCGTTTCAGAGAATACGGCCGAACAGCCGACTTATTCAGATTTACAGCGTCAAAACAATACTTACGTCAACGTAACTCGGTCAGTGATGAAAGGCTCACCCTCCACAATGGATTTAGCGTGGGTCGATGGTTCGTGAACCTGCAGTAGCCGTTAGATCAGCGAAGGGTCCCGGCATCCGGTTTGTCTCAGTGATTGGGTGGCCGTAGAAGTCCACATCGATTCCGCCGTACACCGGTAGAGCTTTCACATCGCCCTTCACCGCCACGCTCATCTCAAGAGCATCAGGGTTGAATGTCGCTGCGACCTCCGCCGTAGTTCCCGTCTTGTCCCAATCGTGCTGATCGCGCCAGGACTCCAGGTTGTCCCACTCCGGCGGATCCGGGAATTTCACACGCAGGTAGGGCTGCATTCCCGCCCGTCGGCCCGGCGCGAAGCCGTAGACGTTTCCGTCCGCAGTGTTACGTGGATTGTTGAACTCGATAGCCGACTGGCCGATGCCCGAGAACACATTTCCGAAGACTCTCAGATCGTGTACGTCGTTCGTGTGGCCATTGATTGGACGCGGTGCGCCGAGGCCTGACGCAGTATCGATGCACACCTTGGCGCAGTCCACGAACAGGTTGTACGCGATGATGACATGGTTCGTGTCGCGGATCAGAACTCCGCCGGTGAGGTGGTCGAAGATATTATTATCAATCTCGTTCAGCGCGTCGCTGCCCTCGATGTGAATAGCGTGTGGATTCACATCGCCGGGGATGTCTGCGAAGACGTTCCCCGTAAGCCGATCATTTGTGTTGCCGATATCCAGCCAGATGCCGTTGGCATGCCGGATGTGCCGTACCACGTTATTTCGGAACAGCAGATTCCGGGTCCGATGCATCTTTGTCCCGCCGGACTCCGACATTCGGGCGGCATCCTGCCAGCCAATCCACTCAAAGAGATTCTTCTCCACCAGCACATTCTGTGGGCCGCCCGTTCCACCAAGCCCCTCGATTCCGCAGTACCGGAAGACATTGTGACGGATAACGTCGAAACCAACTGGCTGCGGCGGCCGCGCCGCTGCCCAGTCAACGTCACCAATATCGAGCCCCACACTATTGGCCCACTCGAAAGAATTGTCTTCAAAGATGAAGTGATTGCCGTGATTGGTCGAGACCAGCCCTCGCTGAGGGTTTGGGTAACTGTTTCCGGCATACCGAAACTTGATGCCCTTCACCCGGATATATGACTGGTACGGCTTTGCAGGAGAGAAGACCGACTCCTCGTTCGTGATCTCGATCACGTGCTTCGCCGGATCATCGTCATTTGCCAGCCGGATATGCAATGTCAGTCCGTCTGATTCGACCCACACTTTCCCGGCATAGGGCGAAAACTCCTGGAACAACGGTGTCCAGCGGATGTCGCTGAAGAAACTCAGCGAGCGCGGCGAAAGCCCCGCGAGAGCCGATGGCGATTCCACCTGCTCCAGCGGCTTGCCATCCACAAAGACCAGCCCCCGCCGCCGGAAGTAGTTCCACATATTGTCCTTGGCGTAGTTGATCCAGTAGCGGTCGTCAGTCACGTTGTCGAGAGCGAACGGGTTATACCCAAGCGGGAACATCTTGGGATCAAGGTGAAGCTGGTATGCCTTCACAGGCTGATTCGTCTCCCGGTCCGGGCCGATGTTCCAGCCCTCGCTGGGCTGCCATCCTGCCGTCACGACCGCGCCTGATACAACGACATCCGCGCCCGGCGCCGCCTCGTAACTGATCATCGCGTCGGGACTTGTGCCTCCCCGCGCCGGGCGGATCGCCTCGCGGTACACTCCGCTGGCGATGATGACCTGTTCACTCGGCTGCAGCACCTGTGCTGCATGGTCGATGGTACGGAACGGATGCTCCTTTGTACCTGGGCCACTGTCGGTTGCATTCCTGGCGTTTGCGTCAACGTAGTAGGTCTTCGTGAAGTGAAGCGGCTTCTCCCATACTGGGAATTCAGTACCGTCCGGAAGGCGAGAGTTATCGGCGAAAGCGGCAGATGTTCCAGTGAGGAGGAGCAGGGCAAGAAGCGAGGCGTGTTTCATCTGCTCGCATACCATGTGCTTCTCTTGAGACAACAGTCGTAGCGGATTCATTGAGAAAACTCCTATCGCTTTGTTGAGGCGCTCCCCGAGGAGCCGCCTATACACGTAATGGGACTAAGGCATCCTCTTATTGAGAGAGCGCGAAGGCGACGTAGCTTTTCGGTCCTGCGGGCGGATTGACTCCACCAGGAGCCATCCTGAGCCCCTGCGAAAATGCAGGGCCTGCAGTAAGTGCGAACAAGATGTACTCGCGCCCATTCACCTCATACACAGCCGGAACACCCACTCCGCCATTGGGCACCATTTTGCTGAAGATGACCTTGCCGCTCTTCTGGTCAAGTGCGTAGAGCACTCCCTGGTTATCCACGAAGACGATTAGTCCGGATGCGAGTACAACAAATCCGCTCTTGGGAAAGATATTGCCGCGCAGTTGATCACTTGGACCTGCCTGTGGCATATCGCCATAAGGTGTCTGCCATGCGATTTTGCCGGTGTTCAGATCGTAGGCAGTGATCGTGCTCCAGGGCGGCTTGATGATGTACCCCTCTTGCCCGTACCCCGTCTTGTACCGTTGTGGCTTCGGATTCAGGTCAGCGGGATACTCGGGTTCGATGCGTTCCGTGAAGGCATTCCCGCCGATCCCCGTTCCGGGCGGCGCCAGATCCGGCTGATTCAGGAACGTGACCACGTCGGTAATACCCTGCGCGGGAATAGAAGAAAACGCCGGCATTGAGCCTCGTCCGTGAGTGATGATGGTGCTCACTCCTTCCGGACCGAGCCTGCTAACAACGGTGTCGAGCGCGGGGCCGCGGTCTCCTTTCAGATCCGGACCATGGCAGATCAGGCAGGTCTGCTCATAGATGGTTCGGCCCAGCCGTGCCTGCATGACTGCTCCTCCGGCTAAGGTTGGAGTCGGCCGGGGCGTAGCCGAGGCAATCCTTCCCGGGATCAGGCCACCGTTGTTGGCGGAGGTCGACTCCCCCGCCGGCACCATCTTGAGAATGGAAGGCAGGTTTCGGGTCTCGATAAAGACCATGCCCTTAGCTGCATCCGCACCGCTACCGAAGAACGCCGCTCCACCAGTGACGCTGGGAATCTGAATGGTCTCGTACTTATCGCTGGGCGGGGTGAATAAACCGCCCCTTGCCCTGGAGATTCTGTCCTTCCACCAGACCGCCTCTTCGGGCGTCATAAAACCGGTGTATAGGTCATTTACAGTCATACTCTGACGAGCAAACGGCGGCACTACAGTGGGAAAGGGCTGCGTAGGCGATGTCTGCTCGCCGGGCAGATCGGACTGGGGCACTGGGTGCTCGACGATTGGCCAGAGAGGCTTGCCCGTGACGCGGTCAAAGACATAGAGGAAGCCGTTCTTCGAAGCAAGAGCGACGACGTCGACCATCTTGCCGTTATGACGGACCGTGACTAATTGCGGCGCCTGGTTGGGATCGTAATCCCACACATCGTGATGAACGGTCTGGAAGTGCCACAGATACTTGCCGGTACGCGCGTCGAGAGCCAACAGGCTATCCGCGAATAAATTATTCCCATGCCGGTCACCTCCATATAACTCATACTTCGTCGATGAGACCGGGAAGTAGACGATGCCGCGCTTCACGTCTATGGTGAACTCACCCCACACGTCTACACCGCCCAGGTATTTGTACCCATCCTTCGGCCATGTTTCGTAGCCCATCTCGCCAGGGCGTGGGATAGTGTGGAAGATCCAGACCAACTTACCCGTGTGAATGTCGAATGCACGAATATCGCCGGGAGGCGCGAGGTAGCCTTCGCCAGGAAAGCTACCAAGGATGATCAGATTTTCGAATGTCCTTCCCGGGGTTCTGGAACCGAGAGAGACCGGCGTGCGATCGATACCTGTTTTCAGGTCCAGCCGCCCATGGTCGGCGAACGAGTCGATATCCTTGCCGTTTATCGCGTCAATGCAATAAAGGAAGCCGTTTGTGGTGACGAAGATTCGACGATCTTTGCGATCTTTGCTCTCCCAATAGTTCAAGCCACGCTGGCCACCAATGCCGGCGCGTACACCACCACCGGCGAATGGATGCGACCAGATCTCTTTGCCAGTCGTGGCATCCAAAGCGACCAGCGCACCTTGGTGCGCAGCAACGTACGCGATGTTATCCACTACTAATGGACTGAAGGTGTAGTTGCCATCGCCTGCCGGAAAGTTCCATACCATTTCAAGCTTGCTGATGTTGGCCGGCGTTATCTGCTTCAAAGGAGAAAAGTGCGAGCTGTCCGGACCGCCCAGATAGTCTGTCCAGCCGATCGTAGACTGCTGTGCATTTGCGCCAACGGCTGCAATGATGACGGTCCCAGCGAATCCTCTAAGAAAGCAGCCAAAGCACAACATATACTCTCTCCCCATCCTGAAACGAATGCGGCAAGCCGAACTTACTTCCTTGCTTTCGGCTTACCCCAGAAGATAAAGGTCCCTCGATTGGTCGACGTAACGATATCGACAGCGCCATCGTGATTCAGATCGGCCGCCAGAATCGTAGACCCGGCGCCAGACCGGTTGTGAATCAGTTCAGGCTTAAACTCGGCCCCTCCGGGGGCCTTCGGATTGCGCGTCGTGCGGAACCAGTACAGCACCGCCGGCCCAAACGGGTCTGGATCGGTATAGCTCTCCTGGTGCGAAAAAACGCGTTTCCCCACAATGAAATCGGGAATGCCATCACCGTCCACATCTGCGAATGTTGCTCCATGCGGCTCGGAGAACGTTACATCGCCGGCGTTCTTAGTGGAGTAGTCGTCTATGATCATGTGCTCGACAAAAGAGATCGTGCCGCTTTTGTCGCGCTTTTGTTCGAACCAGGCGATGCCCCACCCATGTGCCTCCAGGCTGGTGACGACGTCGTTGAGCCCGTCTCCATTGACGTCACATACAGCCATCTCCGCCCCGCCTACGCTGCCTCCGGCGCGCGGCCAGCGCCCCAACTCCGCGGGATGATAGGGCCAAGGTTTGTCCGGCATTCCGGATTGAGGCTGTTCCCACCAGCCATGCGGAGAGACGATATCCATACGGCCGTCGCCGTTGATGTCTCCCACGCCGATGCCGTGCTGCGCAGGGACGTTGTAGCCTTCCTCAGAGATCTTGTGCACGATCCAGGGCGCCGTCGGATTTTTGGGATCGGGAGTGGCCCAGCACACGTAACCGCCGCCAACGTAGACGGCATCGGGTATACCGTCTCCGTTGACATCCTTGAAGGCGACGATCTCGCCCCATACGGCGGGCAGTACATCATAACGGTCCCATCGTCGCAGCTCACCCTTCGGATTCACATAGAGCGACATGGACCTGCCTTTCGAGACCAGCAGGTCCGGCCAACCGTCGCCGGTGTAGTCATAAGCAAAATTCACCATGTTAGGTGTAAGTTGCGAGGTCACATCGGACGTCTTGCTGAGAAAGATCTCGCGGGAGACCTTGTAATCAGGACCGAGATAATAGAAAGGACCGGAGATGATATCGAGAACGCCGTCGTGGTTGACATCGGCGGCCGTCGCCGACCACCCATAATAGAAGTCATTGATGTGCTGCATCCGGAATCGGTTGGAGATTTGCTCGTCAGGCAAAACACGCCGTCCCAGGTCCTTCAGCTCTACGTCTTTGAAACGTATCTCCCCAGTGCCGCCAACGTAGAACGCCACCGGGCCGAAGGACGCTACATCGTCATCGGCCTCGCCGTTGGTCGTCCCACTCTCAGGTCCATCGTGCAGCCACACACGCATGATGTTGGCATCGAGAATGATCTCCAAGGGCGTCCATTCACCAACATGGTAGGAGTAGTCCGGCCGCGTGTAGGGGGAACCTGGCGGAAGACCGTTGCCGGGAAAACGCATTGGACCGCCGCCCGGCCGAGCTGATGTCGCCGGAGGCGAAGTGCGCGGCGCCGCGGGAGGAGCCATGACACGCACCATGCCACCTGCAGGTTTGAGCGGCTCGCGTGAAAGTTCGCGCCCTTGCGTATCAAGCTTCAAGTCAAAGCTACCTGCGGGGTTTTGCCCATCCGGCAGTGCCACGTATGCGCCATGAATTCCGTCCGCCGTCGTCTGCGTGCGCAACAGCACTCCCGCCTTGCAGCCGCCGGTGCAGCGGAAGGTTGCAGCGAACTGTGTGTCTTGAAGTGATCTATCCAGAATGAGCCAGCCGCCCGCCGGACTGCGCGGAACCCCCACAATCTCCCCGTTCTCTGCATGCCAGTCGACGTCGCCAAGCGTGCGGAACTGCGCCAACGATGATCCCTGGAAGGTCCAGTCCGGTACGAAGTTCCTGTTTGCCTTCGCAGAAGGAGCTAAGAAGACCATGCCAAAGATTGTTACGACTGCTGTAAAGCCGACCAGCTTCCACATATTGAACTTTCCTTAGCGGACACTCCAGCGGCCTTGTCACCGATCAAAAGTTTCGAAAAAACGTTTACTTAAACGTGACAACCGCTTCGGGGCAAAATTGTATAACACGCGATTGTTTTTGCGTATTACGCAACATTTCCCAGGTCGCACATTGCACTATGCGAATAACCGGAGGGCTACGATGCGGATTTCAAAAGCAACATTGGGGATGCTTGCAGTCGCCCTCGTATCTGCAGGCGCTTCCGAGACGAGATGCGATCAGTCAAACGTACTCCACAGATCGAACGTCCTCATATGGACCTGGAATGAACCAGGTCTACTGAGTCCCGGTCATTGTGTAGTAGTCGATTGTGTCTGTCCAGGTGAACTCGTTGCCGGGCTGGACGTTGATGGCAATGTACGGCTCAACGGCGAGGACTGTGCGAATGGACCACAGGAGCTCGCGGCTGAGCGGGCGGTCGTTCGAGATCTTCAGGCCCGCGCCAACTCTCTTGTTCTCCATCACGACCTCATTGTCCCTGGCGGAATCACCGAAGCCCTGAATAGGAACTACCGCTTCGTCTGTACCAGAGAGCGGCTTGAGGTAGACGATCTGATTGTCGCGCACCACAGTGAAGTTGTTGACGCGCGGAGCACCACCGGGCGCCGGAGGCGCAATGTGAATCGAGAACGGCACGCGGAAGGTGAAGTCCGGGCCGGGCGCCTGACGGTCGAGCACAACAAAATTGTGATTGTAGACATTGGAGTCAATGACGAGTTTGCCGGTGTTCTTGAGGCTATGTTCAATGGTCAGCTCTGGCTTGCCTTTTTCCAGACGCACCGTCTTGCGGTAGATGTAGCCATAACCGGAGCCCGGGTCAGAGAGCTCCTGCGTAAAGACGATCTGATTGCGCGACTTGCGGATCGTCCACTTTCCCGGGTTAAGCACAGGGTATGGCTTATAGCTGTTGTAAGGGCCGTCCTCCTTGCGCAGCACGCCGACACCGATCTTGATGAAGGTGCCCCCGGGCTTGGCATCGTCGAACCCTAGCGGCTTCTGGAATTCATTCGCCGGCCCCATGAGCGCGCTGCACGGCCCGGACACAACCAATCCATCGCGGTGGACCCAGTTGATGACACTGGGATCGATCTTGTCGTACCACGGTCCGTAGTACTCGTGCCCTTTGTAGATGAGGCTATAGATGGCTCCAGACCAGTCGAAACGCGTCGAGCGGTAGTAGCCTTTGTCTGCGCTGGGCAGATAGAGCTTCGCCGTGACGATGCCGTTTGTAATTCTGGCCTCGAGCGGATTGGCCGGCGGCAGCGCCGACGACATGGACGGATCGGCCGCGTGGGTGGCCGCTGCGCCTGCCAGGACGAAAGGCCACATCAGCAGGAGCGCGGGAGTGTAACGGATCATGGATACTCCTCCTGGCATCAACATCGATTACGGTCGTGATACTGCGAATGGTTTTATATCCGGCCGCGAGTTCGCTGATATGCGATACGCGGAGCGCTCTGCGTCTCCATCGCATCTGTTTCGCATCACCAAAGATGGACCCGAACTCGACCACAGCACTATATACCTGCAGCGAACCGGTCATACCTGTCGCAAACCCACCGATCGCCGATCAAAGCTCCCAAAGTAAGCGTTTACTTGCTAGGATTGGTCGCCACAAAGTTCAGGCGATAGAGCATCGCCCAAGAAGGAGGCTGGAAATGCGGACTCTTACCGCGTCGATCTGCGGAATGGGATTTTTGATTTACGGAATTGCCGCAACGGGTCAGGTAGCCGCGCCGGCGCAGGCCACCCCCGTTACCGGCACAGCGCAGATTGAACATGGAACCGCCGTCTTTAGCAGGAAGTGCGCCGCCTGCCATGGCGAGAATCTACAGGGCTCATTCAACGCACAGGCCCTGTCTGGCAATACCTTCCAGTCGCAGTGGCAATCGAGGACGGTTGCGGAGCTATTTGGAACTATCTCCGAAACCATGCCCCTGACGAGCCCCGGATCGCTTAGCCGTGAAGATGCCCTTGCCGTACTGGCGTTTATCCTCCAGCGCAATGGGGCGCCGGCGCGGCCTCAGGCACTGACCGCCGGCTCGCCTGCTGCCATCGGCGAGGTCCTCAGCGGGAAGTCTAACCCAAGTGCACCGGCGGTAATGGGCGTGCCGGACCAGGTTGGCGGCCGTTACGGCAGCAACGGCCCTCGTGAAATTCTGACCATCACCGACCGCTTAGGATTGGGACTCGATGCGGCTGCGCAGATGCACCTGAAGGAGCTTAGCTCTCCACTCGATCGGGTCACTCCCGTCACCGATGCGATGCTACGCGATCCATCTCCCAATGACTGGCTGATGTGGCGTCGCACCTACAACGCCTGGGGCTACAGTCCGCTCAACCAAATCAATCGTGACAACGTGAAGGACCTGAAGGTGGCATGGACCTGGGGCCTGAACTCCACCGGCTTTACCGAATTCACGCCGCTGGTGCACGACGGTATCCTCTACGTCTGGAACTACGGGGAGACGGTGCAGGCGCTCGATGCGCGCAACGGGAACCTCCTCTGGCAGTTTCATCACGACATTCCCGCCTCATACCACCGCGATGTCTTCTACAGGACCAAGCGGGCCCTCGCCCTTGGCGGCGACAAGCTCATTTTTCCGACGACGGACATGCACATCATTGCCCTCGACACAAAGACGGGCAAGGTGGTCTGGGACGTTGCGACAGACGATTACGTCAAGAGCCACCGCGTTTATAACGGCGGTCCTTTAGTGGTCAACAACAAGGTCATCATGGGCGCCAGTGGCTGTGCGCCCGGCAACTCAGGCTGCTTTGTCGCTGCATACAGCCTCGACAACGGCAAGGAGTTGTGGCGTTTCAACACCATTGCGCAGCTTGGCGAGCCGGGCGACGAGACCTGGAACAACGTGCCTGCTGACAAGCGATGGGGAGGATCGGTCTGGATACCGCCCAGCTACGACCACGAACTCAATCTGCTCTATGTGGGCGTCGGCTCGCCCTTCCCCTGGTCGTCGATCGACAGAGGCACCTACAACCCCGCGGGTGGCGGCACCCATGGCGACTCGCTCTACATCGAGTCCACACTGGCCCTCAATCCGGACACAGGCAAGCTGGTCTGGTATCACCAGTACCTGCCCAACGATACCTATGACCAGGACTATGCCTTCGAACGGATCATTGTTCCTGTAGAGTGGCAGGGGCGGCAGCGCAAGGCGGTGCTCACGGCCGGCAAGCCCGGTGTAATCGAGGCAGTGGATGCCGCAACCGGCCAATGGCTCTTCGGACGCGATCCCGGCGCACAGAACATCTTCACCTTCGACCCAAAGACCGGCACCAAGACGCTGCTTCCTCCTGTGCTTCCCCAGGGAGTGCGCCGCTGCCCGAGCAACAATGGCGCCCGCAACTATCTGGCCGGCTCTTACGATCCGAACACCAATCGCTACTATCTCTCCATCAATGATGTCTGTACCGGGAAGGGCGGAGATTTGCCGGATCGCATGGTCGGTCTCGATCTGAAGAGTAAAGAATTCACGATGGACATCAAATCTCACGTGATGCAGTCATCGGCCAAGCTCACGACCGCGGGCGGCCTGCTGTTCTCCGCTTCTGCCGACCGCTATTTCCGTGCCTTCGATGACCGCGATGGAAAGGTGCTTTGGGAGACACGCGTTCAGGATGTGCCCAACGCCTTCCCGATCACCTACATGGTCGATGGCAAGCAGTACATCGCTATGATCGCCGGCAATCCTGGCCTGATCGGCAGCAGCGCGGTTCGAGCATCGGCAGAATACATGCGCCCTGAACCGACCTCTGTTTTATGGGTATGGCAACTGCCTTGATTCGCGGAAGTTGCTGAACTGATCAGGCTTCCAACCTGTCCTGCGGTCCCCGGTCACCCTCTTGATGAGTTAGCGCCCCATCTGGGCGAGGATGCTCTGTGCCTGATGCCCGATATCGGGATCGGCCCCTTGTGCCGCCGCGGTCAGGTGAAGTACAGCGTCGTTGCGTTTCCCTTGCTGCAGCAGGATGAGCCCTAGTGCAAGATTGGCATCCTGCTGCGAAGGATTGATCGACAGCGCCCTCTCATACGCGGCAGCCGCGTCAGTGCTGCGTCTCTGCGCGCTGCGCAGGTCACCGAGATCAACCCAAATCTGCGCGCTATCTGGCGCTTCCGCTGCGGCGTCCTCTAACTCGGCTCCCGCCTCATTCGCCCGCTTCGTCAAGACGAGGAGCAATCCCAGCCCGTGGTGTGCTTCGGCATATCGGGGTCTGAGAGCAAGAGCACGACGGAACTGGAACTCAGCCTCGCGAAACTCGTTTCTATTTACCAGCAGGGTTGCGAGATTGTTGTGCGGCTCCGGCAGAAGCGGTTCAAGGCGAATTGCTTCGCGGAAGTTCTGCTCGGCATCCTGCGTGTCGCCGGACCGAACGCCGCAGAGCCCCAGAAGGTTGCGAGCCTCCACATTTTCAGGATTGACGGCGAGAGTCTTATGCAAGGCGGCCTGTGCTTCCGGGATTTTGCCCTCTCTGAGATATGTATTGCCGAGCTTCAGTAGAAAACGATCATCATTGGCGTATCGTCTCGCGCCGCGCTCGAGCATCGCGATAGCTTCGTCTTTGCGATCAGCAGCGAGCAGGACATTGGCCATTCCTTCGAGTGCGTCGTGGTCCTCCGCGCGCCGATCAAGCGCCTGTTGAAACGCCTTCACCGCGGCATCCGTCTGCCCAGCCTTAGCGTAAGCCTTGCCCAGCGTCACATACGGCTCAGGCCATTTGGGATGTTCGCGATCTAAGATGGCACGCAAGTTTCCAATTCCGTCGACCCCGGCATCATTCACCTGAGCAACTGCAAGATAGAGAGCGGCGTCACTCTGCGTCGCCGGCTTTGGATAGTAAATCCCAACCTTGGTGTGGTCCGGCAAGAATGCCTTCTCCGGAATCGGCGCCTGCAGGTCGCCCGGCGGAAGGCGGCGCTGGATCCAATGATCCGTCAGCACCACATGGACGGAAGTTTCTGGCCGTCGCTTCGGCATGTGGCATGTAAGACAATTGCTCCCCGCCTTTATCACCACGCCTTTGTGAGCAGCGTCCTTCGCCAGGTCTACCGTTGAGGTGTGGCAGCTCTGGCAAACCTCGACATAAGAACGCGTCGCTGCCTCTCCGCGTGGAATATCGTGCGGATCATGGCAGGTCAGGCAGGTCATCTGTGACTTTTGAAAGCACATGGACTGGGGAAGCTGGTACGACGCATGGGCTGTCTCGAAGCCAAAGTCGTTGGCGTCCTTCGATCGCTCGAAATAAGTTTTGTAATCCGCCAGCGGCTTACCCGGCTGATAGGAATTCAGATCGCGACCATAGTTACGTATGGAATTTGGTATATGGCGCGCACTCGTCTCCAGATGGCACTGCATGCAGACCTCAAGCTGTCGTTCACGACTTAGCTTGTTCGGATTGACAATGGTCTCGGATATCCGATCGTCGCTGGCCTTGGCACGCGCTGCAGCGATATGTGCCGCCCCCGGCCCATGGCAGCGTTGGCAGTCGATCCCCTCCGGCAGCGTTGCCGGAAACACCTCTTCGTCGTCCTGTGTTTTTCGATCCTCTGCCAGCGGATACGCCGTGTGGCAGAAGATGCACTCCGAACTCACGGCGCCGTGCATGTCCGGCTGGTCGGGCTGGTCGAACCCCGGACTCATGTTCCAGGATCCGCCCTTCTCCAGATACCAGTTGACCGGCAATTCCACCAGCCTTCCCTGCTCGGTCCGGTGCAGGTAAGCGCGCGCATGGTTTCCGGAACCGACAACATAGTCGATCTGCTCCTCCAGAACGTCTGCTTCCTTGCCGTCGAGGCCGATTGCAGAGCGCCGCATGTAGAACTTCCCATCGCGATCGATCATCGTGTAGGTCAGCCCGGTGGCGTCGTGGACAAACCGATTCGCGCGCTTGAAATCCTCGATTACGGTCTGTTCACTCGGCCGGTGAAAGCTGCGCGCCATCCCCGCGAGCCGGTAAGTCTTCGCAATATTGGCATGACACTCGCTACAGGCAGAGGAATCGACATAACCCGCCCTACGAAGGTCTGACTGTGGCGATCGAGGAATGGGCGTCCACGTATACCAGATGGCGCCGGCCCCGAGTAGAGCTACCGATCCTGTGGCAAGAATCCACCAGCGGTATCGCGATCGTCCGCCGTCCGGTCCCGCGGAGTCGGGTCCTCTCAATGCGCTGCCCATGCACGGCAGACTATCAGGGTCTCTATGCTTTGCGGCTGCCGGCATGCACCGTTCGGGTCAGCATCGACCGGACAAGTGAGGAAGCTGCGGAAGTCAAAGTCAAGGCCCATTTTCGTGGGCTGCCGCGGTCAGATGTGGCCTGGAAATGCGAACTACGAGTGAGTGGTAGCGGCGGTACCCCAGTGACTTCCCCGTTGCAACTAAAGGTGGTCCGCCCACTTGAGCGGGAACTGAAAGCATGCTGGTCAAAGGTTCTGAAGAAACGTTTACTTGAATATTTTCTTACGGTGAGTAGTAGCAGCGGTACGCCAGTGACCTCTGCGGAACTCAAAGTGGTCCGCCCACTTGGGCGCCGCCTTGCCAGGCGAAAAGCACGGTGGTCGAAATTTTCTCGATAGAACGTTTACTTCAACGTTGACAATCGCTCCGCGGTCGGCCTACAGTGCCAACCACTATTGTGTAGCGCGACATAGTCTTTGCGTATTATGCAATATCTCAGGTCGCAGATAGCACTGTACGAATTACTGGAGGCTACAATGCGGATTTCAAAAGCAGTATTGCGGATACTTGCGGTTGCCCTCGTGTTTGCAGGCGCTTCCGCAATTTCAGCAAACGCTCAAAATATCTTCGGCTCGATCGTTGGGACGGTAAGCGATCAGTCAGGGGCCGTGCTTCCGAATGCGGCCATCACTGTCACCGATATTGCCACAGGTGATAAGCGCAGCGTCACCAGTGATGGCCAAGGCAACTACCAGGTGCTCTCGCTGAAACGCGGTGAATACACAGTCGATATCGAAGCCCCCGGCTTTAAACATTTCTCGCGCAGCCCCATTGAGGTGGTTGTCGACCAGGTAGCGCGCGTCGACGTCGCTATGTCCGTCGGCGACCAGAACCAGACAGTGACGGTGAGCGATGCGCCGCCCATCATGCAGACTGACAGCGCATCGCTCGGCCAAGTGATCGGAGGCACCGCTGTACGCGATCTTCCTCTCAACGGCCGCAACGTGCTGGCACTTGTGGCGTTGGTGCCGGGCGTTGTGCCGCAAGGTGCGTCCAACATGAACCTGAGCGGACAAAATGTGTTCGCGGCCGGCAACTACCAGATCGGCGGCGGCAACTCCAACCAGGGATCGGTCCTGGTGGACGGTGTCTCAGTGAATACGTCCTATGGCAATGCCGTCGAACTGGTAATGGACCAGGACAGCATCCAGGAATTCAATGTCCAGGTGCACAACAACACCGCTGAGTTCGGCAAGTACACCGGCGGCGTGATCAACATGAGCACCAAGTCCGGCACCAACGCCTTCCACGGAACGGCGTATGAGTACCTGCGTAATACGGCGCTCAACGCCAACAGCTTTTTCGCGAAGAGAAATAACTCCGGCAAGCAGGCATGGCACCAGAACCAGTTCGGTGCCAATATTGGCGGACCGCTGATGAAGAATAAGCTCTTCTTCTTCGGCGCTTACCAGGGCTACCGCCAGACCAACGGCCAACTGGTTAATGTCACAGTTCCTACGCTGGCGGAGTTGAAAGGTGATTTCTCCGGCATCAGTGCTCCAATCTACGATCCGCTGACGACATGCGGAGTTACGCTGAGAAACGGCACAGTGAATCCACCTTGTACAGCGGCCCAGAACGCCGGGACAGCTCCGACACGGCAACAGTTCTCCTACAACGGCACCCCGAACGTCATTCCTCCGAGCAGGATGAGCGGGGTTGCCAAAAACCTGATCGCATTTCCCATCTACGGGGAACCGAATGTGCCAGGAACACCGACCGCCCAGGGCCCGGTGAACAACTTTTCGCGCCTGGCCACCGCCGGCGGTAACAATGACCAGTACACGATCCGCGGCGATCAGAACCTCAGCTCCAAACAGACGATGTTTGAGCGCTACACCGCATGGAGCTCGAAGAACATCGACCCCCAGCCCTTCCCCAACAATAACCTGTACTACATTGCTCTGGCGCCGGAGGTCTTTACCACCAAACAGATCGTCTTCGGCGACACGTACGTCTTCAGCCCCAAGTCGGTGGCCGATGTGCGCCTCGGCTATCTGCGGTGGAACTACAACCGTATTCCAACCAACTTTGGCATCGACGAATCCAAGGCCTTCGGCTGGCCTTCCTATATGAATTTCGGCTCGCTGAATAACCTGCCGAAGTCCACCTCGGTGCCGATGATTAGTACTGGAGGCCCCATCAGTTATTACGAGGGCTCCGCGGGATACATCTTCTCGATCAACAACAACTACTCAATCGCATCGACCTATCAACGGATATGGAACCGGCACACGTTCAAGTTCGGCATTGATCTGCGCCGGCTGGAGATGAACTACTTCCAGAACAATAATCCGGGCGGCATCTTTACTTTCGACAATATCTTTACCTCGCAGAGCACGGGATCGCCGGGAGCGACCGGAAACCCGCTCGCCTCCTTCGAGTTGGGATATGTCTCGACCAGTACCGCACAGACAGTGCAGATTGCGCCGCCCACCTATCAGACCCTCTACTACCAGGGCTACTTTGCCCAGGACACCTGGCAGATCACCAATAAGCTGACCGCAACCCTCGGGCTGCGCTACGAAGTGCCGGGCACCTTCCGCTCGCGGCGCGGTTGGGCCAACACCTTCAATCCCACTGAGATCAACCCCGTCGTGAACAGACCGGGAGCCTACGACCTGGTGAGCTCGCCGCAGCACCCCGCGGCCGGCGTCTACAACGAGAACTGGACCGATTGGGCGCCGCGCATCGGCGTTGCTTATCGCGTCAACAACAACAACGTCATCTGGGCAGCATTCGGCAAGTTCTTTGTCCCGGCGGACCTGCAGTTTCCCAGCGCACCGCTGCAGGCGGGCGTCAACTTCCTGAACAACCTGATGGTCAATACAGTTGACGGCCAGCAGACGCCGTATGACACGCTGGACAATCCATATCCGGGCGGCCTGCAGAGCCCGCCGCACCGGAACCCGAACTACCAGCAGGTGCTGCTGGGCGGCAATGCTCAGGCCCTCTACGCCGATGAACCAAACGGCTACACATACCAGTGGAACCTCTCTGTCGAGCATCAGTTCCCGCTTGGTATCGCTCTGACAACAGCGTATGCCGGCCTGCGTGGCGAGAATCTGCCGATCAGCATCCCCATCAACCCGTTGCCAGACAGCGTTGTGGCGCAGGCGGCTGCAGATCCCGACTGTTCCTCAGGCAATATCGGAAACTGCTTCCTGAACGCGAAGGTGGCCAATCCCTTCTACCCGACCATCACCCAGGGAACGTTGAAGAATGCCACCATAACCAGGAATCAGTTGCTACGCCCATTCCCGCATTACGGCAGCATCAGCAACAGCGGTCACTATGCCGGCCTCAGCAACTATCATTCGCTGGAGGTGAAACTGCAGAAGCGCATGGCCAGTGGCGGGCAACTGCTCGGGTCGTACACCTTCTCCAAGCTGCTGACCAACGCCGAGTACCTCACCTCATGGCTGGACGCAACCGGAACGGCAGGCTACTCGGACTACAACAATCTCGCAGGCGAATACGCGCTGTCGAGCTTCGACGCCCGCCAGCGTCTCGTAGTCAGTTATGTCTATCCGCTGCCAATCGGAAAAGGCCAACGGTTCCTATCTAACCTCAACGGAATCGGCAACGGACTGCTTGGCGGATGGGGCGTGGAGGGCATTACCACCTTCCAGAAGGGACTTCCGCTCGCTCTCACAAATGCCACCAATACGCTCTCAACCTACGCGTTCCTGGGATCAATGCGTCCGATGTACGTCCCTAGCGCTAACGGTTGCAATGGGACCAAGACGACCAGCGGATCAGCGTATGACCGCCTGGGAGGAACTGCGGCAAAGACGACCTACTTCAATACGGCCTGTTTTGTGCAGCAGAGTGTCAGTAACCCATACGTCTTCAATCGCTTCCAATACGGCAACGAATCGCGAACGGATAGCACGCTGCGCGGCCCGGGCCAGGCCAACTGGGATATGTCTGTCTACAAGGACCTCTCCATCAACGAGAATGTGAAATTCAGATTCCGCGTGGAGGCATTCAACGTCTTCAACCGCGTGCAGTTCGGTAATCCGAACACATCCGTTGGCAATACTCTCTTTGGCAACATCACAACCCAGCTGAACAATCCCAGGGCACTCCAGGTGTCCGGGCGATTTTTGTTCTAACAATCCTCCAAAGCCCTGCCACATATCCTTTGTGGCTGGGCTTTGCTCTTTACGCAATGGAGCATTTTCACTGTAGGTGTAGGGCAGGGCTTCCGCATTTATGGGCGTCTTCCGCAATGAAAACACCGCTGCACTTCTCTTCCGGGATACCAGCAACAGGGAAAATGCTCTAGAACTCAACCGTCCTGAGCAGTGTGCGAAATAAACGAAAAAGCTTGACTACTGCTCCCACATTGGCCGTATATTTTCCCGATTTCAAAACCAGCATCGCGAGGGTCATCGAAAGTGAACATTTTCAGGAGAGCCATACGCCCATTAGAGAAAACGTTTCCTCGAGGAAGTTCTACATTTCTTTCTCTCTTGTTCCTTATATTGATGTTGTTGTCTGCCGTCAGCACATTCGGACAAACGGCCGGCGTGGTCTCTGGCCACATCAGTGACAGCACCAGCGCAGCTGTACCAGACACGAAGATCGTGCTCCGTAGCACCTCGACCGGGACTACACGTGAGACAACGTCTACCAGCACCGGTGACTACACTTTTTCGGAAGTGCCTGTTGGGCCCTACACCCTCAGCGTCAGTCGCGAGGGTTTCAAGACCACGACGAGTGAGGAGTTCCAGGTACAGGTCCAGCAGACGGTTCGCCTCGACGTGATGCTCCAGCTCGGTAACGTGACTGAGACGATAGAAGTACAAGCAGCGGGAACACTGCTGCAGGCTGAAAACGGAACCGTAGGTACCGTGATCGAAAACAAAGCGATCAATGAGCTCCCGTTGAATGGCCGCAACTACCTGGCCCTTGTAGCACTGTCGTCCAACGTGAATACGCTGTCACCCTCTTCGGGACAGGCCAACAGCCGCCTTGGCGGCGACCGCGCAGCACAGGCCCTGGCAGTAGGCGGACAGCGCATTATGTTCGACTACTACACGCTCGACGGCATTCTCAACACTGATCCGGACTTCAATACCTACATTGCCCTGCCCTCCATCGACGGTATTCAGGAATTCAAGACGCAGACCGGCGTCTACTCTGCCGAATATGGACATCAGGCATCGCAGGTCAACGTTGTGAGCAAGAGCGGCACCAATGCATTTCATGGATCTGCATATGAGTTCATCCGTAACAACTACGTCGACGCGTTGCCGTACTACTTCTCTTACAATCCCACAGCTCCTACCGTGAACCCTTTCAAGTGGAACGATTACGGTTTTGTCTTTGACGGCCCGGTACGCATTCCGAAAGTCTTCAACGGCAAGGACAAGTTCTTCTTCATGGTCGACGATGAATGGAGACGCATCCGCTCCAACGGGACGGCCACAGCAACCGTTCCCACGGCGGTACAACAGAATGGCGACTTCTCAACGTATGCGACCAGGATCTACGATCCCGCTACGGGAACGTCGACAGGTATGAACAAACAGCAGTTTTCCTGCAACGGCGTGCTGAACGTTATCTGCCCCAGCCGCATTAGCGATGTATCGAAGCGGCTGCTGAAGTACTATGCGGTGGGACCGACGCCAAGCACAGGAAATCCTAACTACCGTTACCCGACGAACAGCCCTCAGAATCGCCAGTCCTTCACCGCCCGCGGTGACTACTACATGTCTACCCGTTCCCAGTTTGCCTTCCGCTTTAGCCAAGGCGACGAAGACATCATCAATACCGGCCTGTCGGGCGCGGGCAGCAAGACCATTACCCAGTACTACCAGTACATGGGATCCAATACCTTTACGTTCACGCCACATCTCGTCAATGAAGCAAGGTTCGGATACAGCCACTTCTATAACTCGCTCGGTCTGCTTTCTGCATTTACGACGGACGTTGTGACCGGTCTGCAGATTCCAGGACTGTCCGGCGGTCCGTCTTCGACATGGGGCATTCCGTTCATCAGCTTCGGAACGATCCGAAGCGGAACGACGAACTTCTGGAGTAACTTCGGCGATACGCAGGATGGACCGTATGTTGTTGATGACCCGGCCTGGCAGATCGTCGACAATGTTTCGTGGACAAAGGGCAAGCACTCCCTGCGCATGGGCATGGAGTACAGCCGCCAGCAGTTCAATCAGCTGGGTAACCAGTTCTCCCGTGGACAGTTCAACTTCGCTCCGAACACAACTGCCTTCGTGAGCACCAATTCCTCGGGATCGAATGTTTACTCTGGTGGCGATGCGTTCGCCGAATTCCTTCTCGGCAACATCCAGCAGTCTTCCGTAGCGGTCGCCGTCGCAAACGCGCAGTACCGCCGCAATGTCTGGGCTGCGTACATCGACGACACGTTCAAGTTCACCCCGAAGCTGACCCTGTCACTCGGACTTCGGTACGAACTCACTCCTCCATGGGTAGATGCCTTGAACGACCAGTTCACTGTATACGTGCCGAACGCGCCTACCTTCGGCTCGGGTACGCAGCCGCAGGCTCAGTGGCCATTCTTTGTCCGCCAAGGCAACTGCAGCGACCCATATCAGGGCCTTTCGATCTACTGGACGGACAGCACGGGCAAGGCGGGTACACGCGCTAATCCAGCGGCGCGCTGCAGCAATGGCCTACTGCCGGATGCGTTGGTCAATACGGCAAAGATGAACTGGGCGCCGCGCTTTTCACTGTCCTACTCACCGGTCAACGGCATGGTAATCCGTGCTGGCTACGGCATCTTCTACAACCAGGATGTTGGCAATGCCTACTTTGACATGGCGCGCAACATTGCAGGCCGCGTCACGGTAAACGCGAACACCAGCACTCCGGCTGGAACAGCAGACCTGTTCTGGAACAATGCCCTGCCGGGCGGTACCGGCGCGGTGGCGGCAATTCCGGGAACCACCGGCTTGTATGCTTACGCGAACGCAGTCTCACATAAGACCAGTTACACGGAACAGTTCCTGTTGAATCTGCAGCAACAGTTCGGCAAAGACTGGGTTCTGGAGGCTGGGTACCTGGGCAGCGTGAGCCGTCATCTCTATGGCTTCCTGAACATGAACCAGCCAACGCCCTACGGATATATCGGAAACGGTGCTCAGACCTCGGTAGCATCCCGTCTTCCCTTCCTGAATTACGGCGTGATCCAGCTGGTTCATGATCAGGGATCGGCCAGCTACCACGGCGGAGCAGCGAAGGTTACCCGGCGCTTCAGCAATGGTTTGAACATTATTGCTTCGTACACCTATTCCAAGTCGCTGGACAACGGTTCCGGTATTCGAAACCAGGGCAACGACCTGCTCTTCCCGCAGAACAGCTACTGCCTGCGCTGCGAGTACGGTCCATCGGCCTTCGACGTAACGCATCGGCTATCGGGCTCTATCCTCTACGATCTACCGATCGGTCCTGGAAAGCTGGTCAACGTGAAGGGCTTCATGGATGCCCTGATCGGTGGATGGCAGCTCGGAACGATCTTCACGGAGCAGACTGGTCAACCGATTACCCCGAGCGTTGGAGCGGACAACTCGTCGATCGGTAATTCGAACGGGACCTTTGACCGCCCAGATCCGACCGGAATCAGTCCTTATCTGTCCTCGTCCGCTCGTACATTCAGCGTATGGGCGAATAAGGCGGCCTTCAAAAACAACGCTCCGGGATTCTTTGGATCTGTAGCCAGAGGCAGCTACCGCGCTCCTGGTCTGATCAACACCGATGCTTCACTTCACAAGAACTTCAAGATGCCCTATAGCGAGAAGCATCAGCTCTCGATCCGGTTTGAAGCGTTCAACGTCCTGAATCACATGAACGTGGGCGCTCCGAACATGAACATCAACTCGGCCACCTTTGGCCGCGTTGGGTCGACAGGTAATATGCGCCAGCTGCAACTTGCCGCCAAATACAGCTTCTAGCACTTACCTGATTCGATCTGAGTCAACAACCCGTCGCCTCGAAGAGCTCAAGAGGATAGCCTTCGAGGCGACGATCTGCATAAACCCAAAAACTCATATAGCAAAAGAGGAGCACTATGAAGCCACAGATCCTATTGATGGCCCTGCTAGCAGGTGGCACGACACTCGCCCAGCCTCCGGCGGACTGCAAACCCTCGGCACTCAATATTCCCGGCGCGCCCTATCCGTGCATTCGTCCCGACCGCACGGTAATGTTCCGCGTGTCCGCCCCCGACGCACAGAAGGTGCAGGTAAAAACAGCTGGTGGCGTCGAGATGACCAAGAAAGAAGACGGTCTCTGGTACGCCACAACGCCCCCGTTAGTCGAGGGATTCCACTATTACATGATCTCGGTGGATGGAGCTTCGGTCTCTGATCCTTCTACACGGACGTACTTCGGTGGCGGGCAGTGGAGCAGCGCTGTCGAGGTACCGGCGCCGGATGCTGACTTCTACGCTCGCAAGGCTGTTCCGCATGGCGTGGTCCGCGAACAGGATTACTTTTCGACTGTGACGCAGCAGTGGCGCCGCGCAATGATCTACACGCCACCGGACTATGATGCCAACTCAAAGATCCGCTACCCGGTTCTCTACCTGATGCACGGGTGGGGAGAGAACGAGGTTGGCTGGACAGCGCAAGGTCACGTTGAGTTAATCATGGACAACCTGATAGCCGCCAACAAAGCAAAGCCAATGATCATCGTCATGGATAACCTCAACGCTGCCAAGCCGGGTGAAGATGCATCCATCTACAACGCCCGTTCCGTCCTCACTCAGGCGGTCCCCGTACCACCTCCGCCGCCGGGAGCTACACCCGCGCCGCGAGGCATGCCCCGTATGAGCACCACCTTTACTGAGATGATGTTCGCGGACTTAATTCCAATGGTGGAGAAAAAATACCGAGTTGCGCCCGGTCGCGAGAACCGCGCCATGGCTGGGCTCTCCATGGGAGGATTTCAGACCTTCAACACGGGGTTGACACATTTGGACGATTTCTCGTATTTGGGCGGATTCAGCGGCAATTGTGGGAGTGGAGGAAACTTCGATCCGAAGACAAGCTGCAGTGGAGCGTTTGAAAAGCCCGCAGAATTCAACAAGAAGATCAAGCTGCTCTATCTCTCAACCGGATCCATGGAAGGACCTCGCGTCAAGCAGTTTAGCGAACTGTTGAAAAAGACCGGCGTAGAGAACGTCTACTACGAGTCTCCTGGCACAGCGCATGAGTGGCTGACGTGGCGCCGCTCCTTCTATGACTTCGCGCCTCGCCTGTTCCGGTAACTCTATTAACGAAGCCTGAAAAGAGAAGAGCCTCCGGTAATCGGAGGCTCTTTCTTGTGCCGGGATAATCATCCGCACGCGCCCCCCGACTTGCCCGGCAACCGCCCAAATAAATAATCACATGAAAAATGAGTCCATCAGATTACGCATATCATCCTATATCCGAAGAAACGCTTCTAATGGTGTATTGCCGTTGAAGCCACACCGCTTAAAGACAGTACTGCCGCGATCTCGGTGATGTTTACGTCTTCTTTGAGGACGGCTAGGCAAGCTGTTGTATGTCGTTTGTTATTGCATCCACAGGGCAACAGGTAGTTGCCTTCACAACTCACAATAACCTGAGAGGAGCGCTCGCTTATGGCTGACCAACCCCACACGTCAACTCAAACGTCTACCGCGGCAACTATCGGGGTGTTTGCTTTGCTAAAAGCAAAGCCCGGTGTAACGCGCGAGCAGGTCATGGCCATCATGCCTGCTGAGATACGCGCGACGGTCCAACTTTACCTCGATGGGAAGGTTCGCGAATGGTACTCGCGAGAAGATGGTAGAGGAGCGATTTTCCTCTTAAACGCCCGAGACGTTGCGGAGGCGGATTCCATCATGGAGTCTTTGCCCCTTGCTAAAGAGAACCTTCTCGATCACGAGTACATTCCAGTCGGACCGCTGATGTCGTTACGCCTTTTAGTGGGGAACCAGGCAGCTACGCAGTAACCCCCATTCGGTGAAGAAGCGCTTGGATGACCATCCTGTCCGTAAATTCACGCGGCTCGATGGTTATATCCAAGTGTCCATAGGCTGTGAAGGAAATCAAATCGTAGCCATTCAGCAAGAGCAAATGTCTTGGCTACCCCACAGGCATGCGGACGGTAACGCATAGTTGCTGAAAAACATACGTTGCCAAGTAATGATGTGCCAACGGTCCAGGCCGGCACGCCCCCCTAATAGATGATCCAGCGCCACTGGCCGCCCTTATTACTGAGACGAATTATCTGATCATCAAACTGCGATATCATGTTCCAACTAAAATATTCGCTAGTCAGGCGAAGTAAGCGTCGCGATGTCGGCACTCGGTCAGGGAGTTTTGGGTGGTACAAAAGAAGGGCATAGGAAAGTCCCAGCGGCAGACGCCGACAATTCGTGAAGTTGCAAGAGTTGCCGGGGTTGGCGTAATGACCGTCTCACGCGTCATCAATGACCATCCGGCAGTCAAGCCAAAAACAAAGAAGAAAGTCCTCACCGCGATCCAGCAACTGGGATATGAACGGAACGAGGCGGCCGGCCTACTCAAGGGGCAAAGAGCAATGATGATCGGACTGATCGTGCCCGATCTATCAGATATCTTCTTCGCACATTGTGCGAACACTATCGAGAAGCTCGCGCGCGAAAGCGGTTATCTGACTTTGATTGTGTCATCTGGGCACGATGTCGAGTTGGAGACCCAGCAGGCTGAACTGATGGCCCGTCGAAAGCTATCGGGCTTGCTTTTGGTCACTTCTGGAACCCTCGATGTAAACCGCATTCAGCGTGTCATCGAGGGTGGGCTTCCAATCGTAGCCTTCGATCGGCCCCTGGAAGGACTTGGAACGGATGCTGTGCTGATTGAGAACCGGGCCGGGGCCGAAGAAGCGGTGGAGCATTTGATCTCTCATGGCCACAAACGGATTGCCTGCGTTGGTTTCGACAGCGAAGCCTATCCTGTTGCGGAACGCGTAAAAGGCTACCGAAGCGCAATGTCGGCGCACGGGCTTCGTCCGTACCTCTCCATGAAGGTCGACTGTTTAGAAGCTGCCATGAATTGGGTTGACAGTGCCCGCCTGAAACAAGACGCTCCCACGGCGGTGTTTTCTACCAATTACCGGACTACCGTTCATCTTTTACGAGCTTTTTCGGAGCGAAAAGTAAAGATCCCCTCCGAAGTGGCGATTATAGGATTCGATGATTTCGAACTGGCACCGGTGATCGCGCCGCCAGTTACTACCGTCGGACAGTCTGCGGTGGATCTGGCACGGCGAGCCTTCCGCCTTCTGCTGGATCGGATTGAGATTACCGGAAGCGACGTTGGCCGTTCGCCGGAGAAAATACTCTTGCCGGCTACCCTTATTGTGCGCGAGTCTTGCGGGGCTCATCCGCGCTCCAAGAAGACCGCCGAGCCGGTATAACCGCATTTTTCCGACTGCGCTGAGATCGTCTGGAAACGACTCGATTTGCTCTCGCGAAGCCTGCATCGTCCGATACTCTCTCATCGACAAAGAGCATCCGATCCATCGCTGTTGTCATGGTGAGCAAGACCGTGTCCCTCTGCCAGATTCGTTGGTTCATTTCCGCTCCTCTTCTAGTGTTCGAAAGGAGTCTCAAAGAGATGGAATGTCCCGTCAATGTTCGGAACAGTTCAGTCGCCGCCCCTTAGCCGCGATCCTTTATTATCAGATAGTTAAAAGCAGCAAATATAACGTTACGCGCACGTTATGACCCGTTAAACCAGCCGTGGGGTCGAAATAGAAATGCGTCAAACGTCGGCGGAAATCGTTAGAGGACACAACTAATAGCGGCGGTCGCCGTTTCGGCCATTCCGGACAATTCCCCGAAGGAATCTTTCATTGACTTCCTCTGTGTTGTTTTGAAGCGTAAGCTCAGCCACGCGGCGAAAGCATCGGCGGAACGCCCATTTCCGCAAGTAGTTCTTGGCGGCGCCGACTCTCACGGCCCTGTTACAGGCGTGACTTTCGCTGCTTCTTCCGTCGTTATGAAAGTGATGTCTTCCACATGATCGCCAACAAAGATTTCAGCCATATCTGCGGTCTTGTAGTACGGCGGCTTGCCAGCCATGTGATCTGAGATCACATTCCCTCCGATGCGGAGATTTTCGAACTTAATGCTGCGGACCATATGGCTCTCGTCATACCCATTGATAATCGAAAGCCCGGGACTCCCCTCTGAATAGCTAAGATCTTTTATGTATACATCTTCAATGCCCCGGCCGGGTGCTTTTGCGTACTTCCGGTTGAACGTGACGCGCACGTTCAACAACTGTCCGTTCTCGATACTCTCGACTCTCATCCCGTCCACGAATACGTGACGGATCAGGTTTCCATCTGAGGCGTTCAGAGCGAGGCAACCCTGGTAGTCGATCTGCGGCTCGTTTTGTTGAAGGACGTCGATGTTCCGGAACGTCAGGTGCTCGATGATCTCCGGATTTTCCGAATCGCCATGTGTCCCGGCCAGAATAGGGTGTGCGACGTCCGCCCACAGCGTGGAATTAGAGACAGTAATGTCATCGGTATCACCATAGTAGTTCCAACGGTGGCCGTAGATCGCGATCGCGTCATCGGAGTTGCGCATGAAGACGCCGTCCACAAGAATGTGCTTGCTGGTGAAGATGTCTATGCCATCTCCCCAACCCTTGCTGCTGAAGGACTTCATATTGCGAACAGTCACATCCGATGAATTGCCGATCAGGACCGAATAATGGTCGGGATTCATGACCGTTACACCTTCCACGAGCACATGCTTCGAATCGTCAATACGGATCCCGTCCTTGGCGTGCCAAAGAATCCCTTTTCCAAAAATGTGCACGTTGCTGACGTGGTCGCAGACGACGCTCGTTACGACAACTGCTCCTGGTGCGAGATAGAGACTTTCGCCACTCTTGAGACGCAGAACATCACCCGGATGGTGCAAACCGGGGCCGAAGTAGTGGACACCGTCGTCCGTCTTTTCCGGCACCGAGGTATTGGGCGAACCGGCGAAGAGATGCAGATTATGGTGTGTGTCTCCGTTCAACTCAATGGATAAATTTGCCGGATGAGCCAATTCGAACTCAATCCGTCGTCCCCGCACCAAAGCGTTTACACCGAGAGAAGCAGGCCGCACCCGTACTGCGTGAACCTCGTACGCCACATCGATGGAGACGCGGACTTTCCCTGTAAAGTCAAATGCTGCCATTGCTGCCCTGGCGGGGGAACGCATATCAACTTCCGGCTCATAGCAGTCGACGCGACGCCATGCTTCCTTCGATGTCTTGACCTGGATGACGTAGTTCTTGTTTTGAGGCATACCGGCAGGCACCGCCGCGGTCAGAATCTCTCCGGGAGAAGGTATGCAGAAAAATATAAAACACAAAATGATGAACAGAGGCTGATATCCCACCAAAATCTCCGGGCAGGTCGATGAGGATTGAGGCCGGCGGCAGCGTTCGGCTGCCGCCGTGATGCCATTAGAAGTTGATCCTTCCAGTAATCTGAAGGATTCGATTGCTGATGTTCCCACCCGCTGCTGTGCCCATTTGATAGGTACCAAAGTTCGCATCTCCGGCAGTGGTGTTATAGCCCGAGGATAACTGGGTAACGTGATTGGCCGCATTGAACGCGTCCAGGCGAAGTTGTGCCGCGACACGCTCGTAGATATGGAAGTTCTTGCTGATGTTTGCGTCAATGTTGACGAACTGCTGCAGCCTGATTCCGGTATAAACGATGTTCGGGACGGCGCCATAAGTCCCAATGGAAATGAAGTTCGCACCCGTGCATCCAGCCGTAACAGAGTACGCCTGCAGTGTGACGACGCCCGTATTGGGATCACGGGTTCCAACACAAGGCTTGAATGCCTGCACATACGAATTGCTGTTCGCCTGAGTGTGGTACGGATTCGGTTGACCGGGGTAGAAGCGCTGCCTCGGCAGAATGTAACCGCCGTTAGCCGTAGGGTCGATCTCGTATCCAGTGATGTTGAAAGGCAGACCAGACTGATACGTCATAATGCTACTGACCTGCCATCCACCCACGATGTAGTCCAAATACCGGTTCAGGTTCGGAAAAATCCCGCGGCCACGCTCGATCGGAAGCTGATAGACGCCTGAGATCGAAATCCTGTGAGGGATATCCGTTCCTGAAATAGTACGCGAAGGAATTCGATTGACGAAGTCAATGGATCCCGACGCTCCGCTAGTGAATCCCGCTGCGCTAATGGCTTTGGAATAGGTGTAGGTAGCATGCAGGGTCAGCCCTAACGATGTCCGATGGTTATAGGTTGCTTCCAAAGCGTTGTAGTAGAACTCGCCTCCGTTGAGAAGTGTCTCGGTCACATTGGTGAATTGCGGGAATGGCCGTGTAAAGTTGATGCGTTGAATCGTAGACGCGGTATAGTACGCCGTGCCGGCAAACGCAGGAATCCCTTTGAAGGGATTGTTGATATATCCCACGGTGCCATTGCTCGCGCCGTTCGTGCAATTGGTGCCCACGCCACCACGCTCTGGATCGCAAGCTGCCTGAGCTGCAGCGCTAATATGGTTCAGATCGTCAGAGTACGTTAAGCCATAGGTACGGTTTCCAGCGTAGGAAATTTCCAGCGTGTCCCACTTGGTCAACTGCTGTTGGACGCCCAATGCAGACATCAGGACCAGAGGCGGGCGATAGTTCGGATTGATGAAGGAGAGACCTTGTCCCGCGTTGGTTGTCAGGCAGGCACTCGCATCTCCGCCACAATTGCCGACTGAGTTTTGGAATGATGGGAACGGATTGGAAAGGTTCTGCAGCGGTGTAGCGCCCCCGTCAAACGAGCCTACATAGTTCGTTGTTGTCGCGAAGCCGGTCTGGGGGGCTGCATACTGATTTCCGGAACCGGTCTGCTGATAATACACGCCAATGCCACCGCGAACCACCAAGTTGCGATGAGCCGTGTAAGCGAATGCAGCCCTGGGACCAAACTGCGATAGCGCAGCCTCGAACGGTGCACGAGGACGTCCATTCACGCCGGCAAACGTGATTCCACCAAGGAGCGTCGAAATCGGCAGTCCGGAGAAATTGACTTGGCTGCTGATCGGGTTGGTAGAGGTGGTATCAAATGCGGATATGGTGCGATTGTGACGATCAACGGGGGCGCCGAGGCTCTCCCACCGCAAGCCGAGATTCAAGGTGAGATTTGGCCGAATCTTCCAGTCATCCTGTACAAACGCAGCGTAGTAGTGCGAGGAAAAATAGTTGTCGGGCTGAGAGCCCGCACTGCCGGAGTCCAACGTTCCCGTCAGGAGTGATGCGAGAGCGTTGCCGCTATAACCCGCCGGGGTCGAAATGTTGGTCGCACCTCCGGTCACAACTGTGTTCCACTGCTGAGTCCAGGCCTTACTCTCGTTGAACGTAAGACCGCTTCCTGCCGCATTAGACGACCTCTGGCTATATTGAATGGGACGAAGATCTGCACCAAAATGAATGGAATGGTTACCGCGCACCAGATTCACAACATCGGTGAATTGAAGCTCGTTGTCACCGCGATTGAGACCGGCGATTGAACCTAGCCCGTTATATCCGGTCAAGTTCACGAGCGGAAACCGGTTGAAATAGTTTGGATTGGCAGCGGCGATGCTGGCGGGAAGTCCAAGACCGCTCGGGTTGAAACCATTACCTGGTCCTGTACTGTCAGTCTGATTGGTCACAAGAATAGAAACTTTGACGTTGTTGACCAGATGAGGGCTAAAGGTGTGCGTCCAGGCCACAGTGCCCGACGGGTTCTTATAGCGACTGAGGTAGTGGGCAACACTTGCGGCGTAGTTCAGCCCGGGGTGAGCGGCATTTACATCGTTGCGAGGAAATGCGCCATTCGCCGTATTGTTGTCCGTCCAGAGCTTGAGCGTGACGTTCGCCGTATCTTTGTCACCGATATTCTGGTCGATCTTGATCAGATACAAACGCTGCAGAGCAGTACCAGGAGTCGTACCGAGATAGTTGTTAGAGAAATTGTTAGCTGTGGTCGGTGTAGGAGAAATATTAGGTGCTGGAAACCAGGAAAGAATCGCCTGGCCTACCGGATTCAGGCGGCCTGCGGGAATGACGTTCGCACGCCCGGTAAGGACAGGATTCCCCTGCGGCCCTGGCCCGCCTCCAGGCCCATACCCAAACTGGTAGCGGCAGGTATGAGGCTTCCCGTTCGAGTAAGTTCCATTATCGGTATTGTTCGCCGTGCAGGATGCTTCGGATGCGGGGTCATAAATGGGCTGGTTATAGGTAGCTCCATTTGCGGTCAGCAACGAACTGAAATCACCATTGATCATGGCAGGTAGAGGAACAGAAGCGGACGCATTCCCAATTCCCCTGAGGTAAAACCTCTCATACGAAATGGTGAAGAAGGTCTTCTTTTCCGGTCCCCAAAGCCTGGGAATGATGACAGGACCATCGACCTCGAAGCCGTACTGATCCTGTGATGAGGCAGGCTTGTTGTACTGCGCAGTCGGCTTCCCAGCGGCCAACGCCTGCTGAATGAAAGCGCCATTTGTCGAGGTATTGGCGTTCATGAAGGCGCGTTGAAGGATTTCGTAGACGGTGCCATGGAGCTTTTGCGTGCCCGATTTGAGGGTCATATCGATTGATCCTCCCGGAGCTCGTCCAGAAGAAGCGTCAAACGCATTGGTTGTGATGTTGAATTCTTGAACAGTTGCGGTGGGCGGCGGAAAGGCATAGTTTTGGCCGCCGGTCAGACTGTAGTTGGTGACTCCATCGATATTGAACTCGACAGTAGCGCCATGGATCAACAGCGACTGCGCGCTCTGGTTGTCGTAGCGCTGTCCCGTCGTGGTGGAGGTCACACCGGCGCTCAGGGTGGCGAGATTGAACGTGTTTCCAGTATTGACCGGAAGCTCCGCGATGCGCTTTGCTTCGATCAAGTCACCACGGTCGGCTTTGTCATAGTCCAGGACCTGAGCTGAGGAATCCACATTGATCGTTTCTGTGACTGCGCCTGGCTGCAGGCGGAAGCTCACGTCAAGAACCTGATTGGTGGTAAGCGTTAGGTTCGTCTGCTGTGATATTTGAAACCCAACGGCATTTACGCGAACCTCATACCTGCCCACGGGAAGAAACGGCACTGAATATTCGCCAGCCCCCGTTGTCTCCGTCTGCTTGTCAACACCTGTGTCCACATTGCGCACTATGACTTGTGTATGAGGAACTACCGCACCCGATGGATCAACAACCCTACCGCGTATCCCGGACGATGATTGTCCGAACGTCACGACGGTGGCTGCCAGCAATACTAACGTTCCGGCGAAGAATCTTTGGAAGGAGTTTGCCAGCCTCACCAGACCAGCACGTAAGCCTAAATTTGCATGTTTGTTATCCATATCGCGTCACTTTCCGGGCGGCAAGACTCCATCGCCCCAATGCTCCTGCACTGGCAACCTCAAATTCAATCTTTTGTATTCAAAAATGATGATCGTTATCTATATGGCAGCTGAATTTAGTCAACCCGGAGCAGGGTTGTCAATGGAAAATACGGGAGGCAATCCCGACAAGAATTCTTGTGATCGTTCCCAACGTGAGAAGACCGGGGAATCGAGCCGGTTTATCCCGGCAAAAAAATAGCGGCCTCGACATCCTCGAGTCCGCTTCGACGTGGGTTCCTGCTAGGCCGTTCTCTTCTTTTTCGCTACCTTTTGACGCGCAATACCCTTCGCTGCCAGCTTCTTCCCTGCCGGCTTCGCATCGTCCTGCTCGGGAACGAAGACAGCTTCTGCTCCTCCGGAAGATCATCCCAAGGGATGCCGACACGCTTGGTCACAGGTTCCGCAAGAGGCCAACTCAATCAGGAGTTCGATGACCGGAATTGAATTCTGAGCTTCTTCCTTCGCGATCCAAGTGGCAGCGGTAAGATCGTGCACTCGGCGATTTGTGATAAGTCGAGCATTCGCCAACTCCTGACTGGTATTCAGTGCGTTGGCGCGAGCGGCTAGATCAATCGATGAATTGCTGGACAAGATCGGTTGCGATCATTCCGCCACGGTTGTTCAGATGAATACCGTCACTCAACGAAGAGCAGCCGTCTCAACAGAACTGGCTCTCGATTGTCTTGACCAGCGAGTACAGGCAATGCGATGCAATCGTGGAATGGAATTCGTAGAAAACGATGGTCGGCTCGATCACGCTTCAATGAACGCCAGCAGATCGGAGAGGAATCGTTCTCGGTGAGTGAGAATGATGGCATGAGGGGCGCCGGGATAGACGATCAACCTGGAATTCGGAATGAGCCGCGCAGTTCGAGCGCCGGTCATCGCAAGAGGAGCACTGACATCTTTGTCTCCATGGGCAATCAGCGTGGGGCAGGAAATTTTTGCCAGATCTGGACGAACATCCGCGGCTGAGGTTGCTGCTCGCGTCGCTAAAGCAACAGGCAATGAAACGTTCATCATCATGTTCTTGATCCAGGTCCGGGTCTCCTGAGATGTATCGGGCGTGAAGAAGGGTTCCTCATTTTCTCCAATCCATCGTGGAAAGTCTTTTACGATGAGTTGGGTCTGCGCTTCAATTCCCTCTTTTGGCCATCCCTCGGGGTTATCGGCGGTTCTGGTTGAAAACGGAGTTGACGGCGCCGCCAAGACAAGTCGCGCGATGCGATGTGCTCCCCCCGTCGCGAGATAGCGGACTGCTTCGAAGGCTCCCATGGAGTGGGCCACGAGCACGGCATCTCGCAGATCGAGCTGATCCATGATCTTGGATACATCATCGACCAGAGTATCCAGGTCGTACCCCGTGTTTGGTGCGTCTGAACGGCCATGCCCCCGGCGATCTGGAGCTACACAGCGGAACCCATGCGCGGTAAGAGCCGCCATGTGGCTGCCCCAGACATTTGATTGAAAGGTCCAGGCGCTAAGGAAGATGATTGGGCGCCCCGATCCCCAATCCTGAATGAAGAGCCTCGTTCCATCACGCGCGGGTACGAATGTCTGTGGATTCGCTGCCCCTCGCTGATTACCGGAGACAGATTGGGACGGAATGGGACTCGCTTGCATGAGCGCCGCAGTACCCCACGCAGCACTTCGGATGATTTGCCGGCGATCGAGTTTGAACATTATGATCAGCTCCTTCGTTGTGAGTTTTCCTGCAACTCCGATCGTGTGATAAAACGAGAAGCCGAGCAATTACTTGTGAGGTAATTGAACCTGAGCAGGCGAACTCATACGATGGGGCACATGGCCGGTGCAGCTCAAACCGTGGGCGAAATCATGCGTTCTTGGCGCGAACTCAGACGATTCAGCCAACTCGAACTTGCTATTGAAGCTGAGATTTCTCAAAGGCATTTGAGCTTTATCGAAAGCGGACGCGCAGTTCCCTCACGGGAGATGGTTTTACATTTGGCGGAGCACCTGGACGTCCCGTTGAGGGAACGAAATGTGATGCTTCTCGCCGCGGGCTACTCGCCCATCTACGGCAATCGCTCGTTGCAGGATCCCACCTTGACTCACGCCATGGCCGCTCTCGAAAGCCTGTTAAGAGCCCATGAACCACATCCTGCGTTGATCGTGGACCGGCACTGGAACATTGTCGCTACAAATCGAGCCCTTGCGCCGTTGCTGGATGGGGTTGACCCGGAGCTGCTGAAGCCGCCTGCCAACGCACTGCGAATCAGCCTTCATCCTCGCGGGCTCGCTCCCAATATTGTTAACCTCGGTGAGTGGCGACACCATTTGCTCGATCGCCTTCGGCGCCAGTTTCGGATCTCTCGCGACCCCGCACTGGAGGTTCTTCTTAGCGAGTTGACCGGTTATCCTTCCAAATCCAGCGTGCAGTCGAATCATTCCGGCGACAATCTGGTCCATGAAGTTGCCATTCCTCTTCGAGTGAGAACGCCGAACGGAGTGCTTTCGTTCCTTAGTACTGTGACCATATTTGGAACGCCGGTGGAGATCGAACTGTCGGAGGTGACACTGGAAGCGTTTTATCCGGCAGATCAAGAGACCGCAGAAATTCTGGGAGCACTCAAATAAACAGGTTGAGTTGCTCTCTTCAATTTCGAGAACCAACCCTCGCAGCCGGCGTGCGGCACCCGTCCACCCCAAATCAGATGAACCGAGCCAGGTTACGGTAGCCAATTGCTTGGCACGATTACGCTTGCGGAGACAACGTTCTATGCATTACTTCGCGAGGGGGCCCACCTCAATGCCGGAAGCCGAGGAAAAAGATGATCCAACGGTGGCAATTACCGCCGTCTTGCGGTTGAGTCCGAGCTCTTCCCGCAGCCGAAATGTAGCTTCAACACCGGTGCAGTGAGCTGCTAATAGGTTTGCCGTCTGAAACTCTCGTAGCTTGGACGCTGTCCAGGCCAGAACTTCATCAGTAGAGGCAAACAGATGCAAGCCACCGACGACGCCATAGATGGGCCGATTGCCAAAATGCTTCTCGGCATACGTTGCGATATTCACTATTCCGGCGTGCCCGCATCCGGTAATGATCACCAAGCCTTTTGACGAATTGAGCACAACAGATGAATCTTCCGGAATGTTGTCTTCCACCAGTCCTGAAGCAGTCAAAATCTTCCCTGAACTGGTCCAGTTGTGTTCCGGGTAGATGCGAGGGATCGGTCCCGTAAACCAAACGCCAGGAATCAACTCCGCACCAGACGAGTGCACGACGAATCGGCCACCCGTGGCCTCGTACTCCTTCCGAAGGGCGATCATCTGATTACGCTCGCCGTTTTCCGAAGGGCGGCTGCTAAAGATGTCCTCTGAAGCGTGGATCACGGAGAGCGCGTTCCGATTTTCTTTCATTAGTTCGCGACGAAGCGTCAACACGCCACTAACATGATCCCAGTGATTGTGCGTCAGAATCAGCTCCTGCACTCCAGACAAATCGACGTGCAGGTCATGAGCGTTTCTAATCACGGTATCTGGATGAGCTCCGGTGTCGATAAGGATCTTATGACCATCCACGTCGAGCAGAGCGGCAAACCCCCATTCGCCTATACCGTTCGTATCGCCGACCAACATCGTGGAGAGGATAGTGACTTTGAATCCCTGGACTTGAGGCCGCGAACTCTGCGCTTCGGCTTTTCCAAGAAACCCAAAGGCCAGCGCGAGAACCGTGATTGGGATCGAGATCCAGCTTCCCCAGGCGATGATTGTCTTTCGAGTCATTGTCGTGACCGCTTTCTGGCCCATGTAGAGAACACCGGTTCAATCGCGGGAGCCATGATGATTGTTGTTACGAGCAAATATGTAACTCCAAGGAGTGAGCTACCTCAAAAACGTGTGGTGAGCGTCGTCAGCCATGCCGGCGAATGCTGAACAAGCCAGCCCTCCACCTGCCTGTCTTTGCCGGAAAGAGTAGCAATGGCAATGAGAAACATCGCAGAACCGAGTGCAAGTTTGCCGACTCTTCCGGCGTGTTGGAGTTTTCCTCGGACACTCAGCATGGCCGAGCGTGAGATATATGCGAGGATCACAATTGGGAATGCCGCGCCAAAGCTGAAGAAGGTCATGAGCAATGCAGAGTCTGCTAGATGTTTTCCTTGACTCGCCAAGACGATGGTTGCGCCAAGGGTAGGTCCGACGCACGGACTCCAGATCATCCCAAGAACAAGTCCGACGACGAACTGCCCATATAGCCCGTTTAGGTGAAGGCGCGCCAGGAGCCGATTTCCAGTGTTACCGAAACCTGAGATTACGGCTGCAAAGCGCTGCTGAAGTGTGCTCGATAGGATGATCAGGGCGAACAACGCGAGAAACACCGCGCCAAGTCGGCGTAGAAGCTCCGAGTTCAATCCAAGCGCCGCGCCTGCCCACGCAAGTGTCGTGCCGATGGTTCCGTAAGAGACCGCTAATCCAGCCGCAAGGGCGATCGGCGCGCGGCGATGTGCATTCATTGCGGAACTCAGCAGAATCGGGACAATGGGCAAAACGCACGGCGACAACGTCGAGAGTAATCCTGCTAAAAAACCGAAGCCGTAAGACGTCAGGGTCGAAACCATTTCTGTACTCCCCAGTCAGCTAGAGCATTTTTTCTGTAGGTGTAGTCCGGAGCATCCGCATCTATGATGCTTTTCCGCAATGAAAACGCCGCTGCATTCCTTCCGGGGTACCCAGCAATAGGGGAAATCCTCTAATGGGTGACGTTCAGTGTGCGACCTCGCGGCCCAACGATCCTGCAGAGGAGCACGCCAATGATCTCTTCAGGGAATCCATATACACCTGCGCTGCTGCCAGGTTAGAAACGTGGTTTTGTTCCAGAAGATCACGCAGGCCAATGTTCCTGATGTCGAGCAGATATGCTGCCATCAGCTCGTAACCAAGGTATTCACGGTTGGTTTGATACGAACAATCTTCAAATTTTCTTTGAAGATGCAGAAGGGAATCGTGACCTTTCCCGACGTAATCGGCATAGCCCTCTCTCAACCATTTAGGAAGGCTATGGTAGCGCCAAACGCCGATATAGGAAACGGTTAGGCTGTGTGTGACCTCATGAGCCATGTAGTAAACCAGAGTCCGGTCGTCCATCACCTTGAGCCCTGAATAATTGGTCAAGCGGTTCTGACGAATGTCGGACGGCCGCAGGAAGATGTTGCGATTGAGGTAAACATAAGTGAGCCCACTCGATTTGACGGCAAAGTTTGTGAAGAACGCAAATCCTGCAGCGCTTCCGCAGATAAAGATGCGTTGTTCAACGCTGCCATCGTAGGCAGGCGATGTTGCAAGTCGTGTTTGTACTTCTTTCAGAAGGAATACAGCGTTGGGCGGTATCGGGGCGGTTGAATACAGGCGAATGTTGTCGTGCCAAACGGAATATCGAAAGAACGGCTGCGGATAACAAATGACGAGAAGATAGAGGATAAGAAGTGTCACAACTGCGCCCAGAAGTGACACTCCCGGTACGAACGGCTTTGTTTGCCTCATAGCGAATAAGTTCACGGGTTGAGTTCGCTTCAATGGATCACGACGCTCAGCAAACGCTCGATACCCTGCCTGCTTGTATCACCGACCGACCGACCCGTCTCGTGCTTTCCTTTCAAGACGATCAACGTGCTCTGAACCTCCACATGGTAAGCAAGCAGGAGCGCCGCGTCGGTGTCGAAGTTAATCGTGAAGGTCGTCAGGTCCTTGTATTTGCTTTGCGCCATCAAGTCCCGGATCACAGGCGCCTGTGCAGCACAAGTCGTACACCAATCTGCGCGAATATCGAGGAGTATAGGTTTGCCTTCGGCGGCAAGCTTATTGAAATCAGCGGTGTTATAGGGCTTAATATCGCCTGCAAATGCAGCCCGGGTAAATATTGAAAAGAGAAACAGGGCTACCAACACAACCGCTCCCATGTAACGCCTGTTTCCCTTCCCTGGATTGTTAGAACGATCTCTTCTGTCTACTCCGGCGAGGACGGGTTTGATGGCGGCTGTGGCGGAGCCGCCGCTGTGCAACAGACAATCGCTACCGGAGAGAAAACCGTTTGATGCAATCATGATCGACTCCTATGCCGTTTGGTGTTGCCCTGCTACTGAGCCGCTGGAGGTTGTTGCTGGGCACTCGGACTCATCAGAGCTCTCAGTGGCATCAGGGGCCCGACAGGAATGTACTCGCTATCCATAAGCTTTTGTTTCGCAAGAGGCAGTGTTTCCATAAATTCCCGTGCCTCATCTGCGCTCTTCGCATCGACCAGGAAGATGACTCCTTTGCCATCACCACGCGAATACCACTCCCGGATTTTTCCATCGAGATAAAGTTTGACGGTCGCCCGGACCTCTAAAGGCATGACAGCCATTACCTGTTGGAAAGTGACGCCCTCTTTGGGGGACTCGATCACGAGAACAGCGGTGGTAGCAGGGACTGCCACGCTCGGCAGAGCCGTAGGAGTCGTTGATTGTGACTGCGCCAGGGAAGCTGTCGTCAGCACCCCGAGAAGAATAGTGACTATGCGTTTCATCCGTTTACCTTTCGATTCAGTGGAGATATGTGGAACGGGAAAGAGTACGATCGTACTCTTTTCGGGGCAAAAAAATTATTCCGTGAAGCTCCTTATAAAGAAATCCCTGGCTTCCCTCAGTCTCTGCTCCCGCACTTGACGATCCGAAGTGATTCGAACCATCATCATCACTCCGGCCATACTGGAGAACAAAACTCTGCATTTCGCGAGTCTTTCTTCTCGCGTAGAACCGGGGACAAACGGTAACAGCCGTTCTCGATAGGCATCTAACGATGCCTCGACCCTTCTTCTTACGGCCAATGGCTTTCGTGCGAGTTCCGGCCCCAAGGCGGAGAGGACGCAACCTGTCCCCGGCGAATTTGCATGATTCCTACTCAAATAACGTTCAATCATAGCCCGCAGAGCCTGACCTTTTGGCGCGGACTCGGCAGCTTCCACCATGCCATTTCCCATTTCCTGAAATGCGCGAGTCACCGCCTCCACGAACAGATCGTCTTTGCTGTCAAAATGACGATAGAACCCCCCTTTCGTCAGGCCAACCTTTTTCATGACGGTACCGATGCCGCTGATATCGGCACCGTGCTCGCGGAAGGAACGAGCAGCTACCGAAAGGATATTCTCGTGGTTCTTCGCTTTGTGCTCTTGGGAGTACCGCATAACGAATAGAGTACGCTCATAATCTATTAAGTCAAATCAATATGAGTGACCGGCATTCACTCAGGAAGGATATCCGGGTTGTGCCCAGTGGGCTGAGCGACTCTAAGAGGCGATCGTGAGGCCATCGTCGGAGAGAGCCATCGCACGCTGAGGGAGCAACATTAAATAAACTGCGGCGACGTGCGTGATAGTCAATAAGGGTACGAAGAGAATTGGGATGGCGTACGCAGCCCCCATCTGTCCAGCGATGGAAGGAAGATTGACCCGGACCGCATGGTAGTAGGTAAGGATGAGGTCAAGTATTCCAACCAGATTGAAGGTGACGACGAAAAACCAAAAGAGCGGGCGAATTCGTACGGTAATCAACACAAAGATGGCTAACAATCCGCTCACGAGATCCCAACTGCCGGCGACCGAAGCCAGGCTCAGAGGCAGATGGTCGCCGACGATGCCTGGAACCATCACAACAAGCCCAATGAAGCGAAAACTGTGCAACGTAGCAATTGCGCGTTGTGCAGCAATGCGGTCCATCAATTTAAGCTTCGGTAGAACATAGGTATTAAAGCAAAGCAGCCATGCAAGGTAACTCATGACAGATTGAACAGCGAAGATGATCGGAGTCGACATGATGGTTTCCTTTCAGAAATTACCTTCCATGCGGAGGGGCCTGCAGCAAACTGCTGGTCAGGAATGAATCTCCAGGACGGATGAATCAGGAAGCCACTGCATTGCGGACGATTGCACCAGCCGTCTTCCGGCTACGCAACATCAGAGAAAGCGAAATGACGTGCGTGATCATCAACAAAGGCACATAGATGACCACAATGGCATATGTCGATCCCAAGTCGCCCGACACGGCTGGTAGATTGAGCCTGACCCCGTGGTAGTAGTCAACGAGGATATCGATTGCGCCCACTACATTGAACCCGACCACCAGCGGCCAAAAGATGATACGGAACCTGACCGCAAGGAGGGCAAGGATTGCCAGCAATCC
Organism: Terriglobus albidus; assembly: GCF_025685425.1. GTDB lineage: Bacteria > Acidobacteriota > Terriglobia > Terriglobales > Acidobacteriaceae > Terriglobus > Terriglobus albidus. The sequence continues at coordinate 153,329 of NZ_JAGTAS010000056.1, read as the reverse complement.
AGTTGCGAAATCTCCATATGCAGCGAAAGGCGCGAAGCCTTGCGGCAAGTTGTGGCCAACTACGCCGGGCAGGATAAACACGAGGCCGAAAAACCTAAAACTGTGGAGCGTCGCAATGACTCGCTGGGCATTTACGGGATTCATCTCCTTGAGCTTTGGATGAATATACGCGACTGTGCAAAGTAACCAGGCTACGTAACCCAGCACCAGATGCAAATTGAAAATCAATGAAGGCGACATTTCCCCTCCTTTCAAATGTCAAAACTTTTCCTGCTCACCCGTATAGAGTACAACCGTAATCTTATGATTCAATTTTTTTTTGACCGGACGAATGATCTTCGTCTGAGACGCCACAGTCGAAGGGTTTTCCTATGTGCCATGCCGAAGCGTAACGTTCCGCCCTGGTCGCAGATTTGGGAATGACGAGAATTATCGCGAATCTAAGAGGCTTAGTAACGGAGGCAACATGGCTTTTTCGCTCACTCCATCACGCGCCTGAACCGAAATACCATGCAGAGCCGTAGCATAGAGGTTCCCCAGCGAGTCCGCATCCGTACCGGGAGGCAGCTCACCCTAAACGATGCACACAGCAGAATCGGGATGTTGTTGTTTCAATTGCTCCCATCGTCTCTAACCAATGAGAAGGATCACTTCCTGAGATTGATGGTGTAGCCCTCGACCGGTTTATCGTCGGCATCAAGCAGTCTCGCGCAGAAGTCGGTGGCTCCTCCGCCGTTTACGACCGCAGCGCGGATGATATTTTCGCCCTTCTTCAGGGTGAGGCGTTTGGATACTCCGTCATCAATGACCGTCTGACGATCGCCGTAGATTCCGATAACCTCTTCACCGTTGAGCCACCAGATTGAGGCCGCGTTAGAGCCGATCGCTAGACGCACGTTATTCATCTCGACCGGAGAGTTGACGACCGTGGTCACCCAGAACAAAACATCGGAGGTCGGCTTTGCAAGCGAGCGAGCAAAATGGAAGAGGTTCAGGTTGTAGTTCTTTGTATCCAGGGCGTGCCACGTCAGGTCGGCGCCGCCGACGTTCGTCTTGTCACCGTTCTTCGGAACAACTGTCAGACCTTCGGGAAGGGCGTACTTCCTTACTTCTGCCTGGACTGCATTCTGTGTGAGCCCATTGACAGGGATGGGTTCAAGCACCATCCAGCGCTGGATGAATCCGGCTGGATTCGGAACGGCAGTGGGTGTTGACGGAGTTGTAAGCGTGGACGCAGGGATGGGACCCGTTGGAGCCGCTGCTGGGGCCTGCGCCGCGAGATGAGTTGTGTTGATCGCCAGAAATCCGGCGAGCAAGATTGCCGGTGTTACGGAATGTCTCTGAAACGGATTCATTGATTCAAACCTTTATCTGTGTAGCTTTGTTTTCGACGCAAGGAGTATTTACTGCAGGTGAACCTGCCAGTGCTGCTTGTCGCTAGAGGCGTCGAACTTCGCGAGTGTCACGCCGCCACTGCCAACCGCCGTAAGAGCCATCCCATTCTTTGCGTCCTGTGCAGACTTCGGCATGATTCTCCATGTACCGTCGGCAAGCTGGTCAAACCTCCAAAGCTGTTCGGGGACGCCGGTAAAGGCAGGCACCACGGTCAACTCATCGTTGGCCGTTGCGGCAAGGACCCGTTCAGTGCCGGCAATCATGATGGTGAAATATGGCGATCCAAGATATCCGCCGGCGCCCTTCGCAGGGCTGATCGTCCATTTCTGCTGCGCCTGCGACATGAAATTGGAGAGCCGGACGTCCACATTGCCTGACGGCCAGTTCGAGGAGACCTGAGTGGCCAGCTGCGGCTCGATGACGTGGCCTACGCCGGCAAACATGCCGCCCGGCGGCGGACCAGGCGTTTCACCCGTAGCAGGACGAGGAGCACCGCCCGCAGGTGGCGGGCCTACCGGCCTCTGGCGGACAATTCGGCCGCCGACTGGAGTTCCTTCTACCGCCATCTCAAGGGCATTTCCGACGCGTGCCGATTCAATCTCGAAGGTACCGGCCTTCATGTTGTCTCCGGCGACCGGCCAGCCATCTTTCCAGAGCAGTGGACGGATGTCCAATACGCTCGCGCCGCCCCTCTCCAGATCAGCCTCGTAGTGCAGGGAGAACTTTTGTAACCCCTCGCCGAGATCGATAAGACCGAAGTGCCCCGGCCCGATCAATCGAGACTCTGAACCAAGGAGCAGCTTGCCGCCGCCCTGAATCATGTCGATACCCATGTTGTCGAGGAAAGGCCCTGTGACCTTGCGGGACCTTCCGACGCGGATGTTGTAGCCGGAATCCGCGCCGCGGCAGCAACTTCCGTGCGTTGCCAGCAGATAATACCAACCGTCGTGATAGATCATGTCAGAGGCCTCGCAGTTGATCGCGAGATCGCGAGGCTTCTCATTCTCGTGCAGGCGGAGGCCTGTCTTAGGATCCAGTTCGACCTGGCGAATGAACCCGAAGTAGGAGCCGTAGACCAGCCATAGACGGCCGGTGTTGGGATCGAGGAAGACTCCGGGATCGATCGCGTTCGACTCTTCCACACCATCAGAACTTGCGACCACGCCGCCCTCTTCCCACTTATAGTTGGGAGATGCGGGATCGAGCGCCTTGCTCCAGATCATATTCACGGCGCCTTTGGTGACGCCGGTGTTCCGCGCGACATACATGTAATAGCGGTCACCGATGTGGATGACATCGGGAGCGAGGCCAACACGCGCTGGACGGGCGCCCTGCCGCCATGTCCATCCGTCGTCTGAGACGAGGGACCCGCCGCCAGTACCGTAGACGTAATACTTGCCGTCCGACTGAATGACAGTGGAAGGATCGTGTATGTTGACGACGCCATCCAGAGTCCAGGCACACGGTACCACTGTAAGCACAATGAGCGTGGCTACCTTGCCTGGCTGCCAAAATCTCTTCATCATCACTGTTCGCTCCTTTTACTGATTCACAATCCGACTAATTTCTTCCGAGCACACCGTTGACCATCCTCTGATACCGAGAGGATGGGCGCGCTGGAGTTCTGGAGGCCGCGCAGCGTCGGAAAATTCTGGTAGCAGACGAGCCAACGGCACGTCGCAGATTAGAAAACGTTTCCCTGCCGTTCTTGTTGCGCGGAAAATCATACCCTTGCTGCTTGATTTTCGGCAACCAAACTCGGTCACCTTTACGGGTTATAAACACACGGTGGAGCGACGTGATCGCGTGGCCCCGCCCTCATGCAAACGCGCGGCAGACCGTTGCTTGACATAAGCGAAATTGATTCGTATCTTGCTCTTGGAAAACGTTTCCTCCCATACCTGTATATGGCGGCTGTAAGCACTCCGGATGCAGCTAAGTCCTGCGTCGTGATCCGGAAGAAATACGAGCTATCGCCCTTGAACAATGCCGAAAAATCGCTGAAACAGCATGCCGATCTTCGGCGGCGCTTCTTGTTTATGCTGCCGGCAGTCTTCATTACTTACAGTCTTGCCTATCTGGATCGAGCGAACTTTGGACTGGGTGCCGCTGCGGGGCTGGCCGAGACGCTCCACATCACAGGTGCGCAGACGTCTCTCATCAGCGCCTCTTTCTTTCTCGGCTACTTTCTCTTCCAGATTCCCGGGGCAGCGTTCGCTCGAAAGCACGGCGCCGCAAAACTGGTTTTCACAGCATTGTTCTCCTGGGGTGTACTCGCCTCACTGACCGGTGTCATCCGTTCGTTCTGGCTTCTGGTTCTGGACAGGTTTCTGATCGGCGTTGCCGAGAGCATCATCTTCCCCGTCATTCTCCTTCTGCTCACCCGCTGGTTCACCAAAGGCGAGCGCTCACGCGCCAATACCTTTCTGATTCTTGGTAACCCCATCACTGTTCTGTGGATGTTTGCATTGACCGGGAAGCTCATCGACTCACTCGGGTGGCAGAAGACCTTCATTGTGGAAGGGCTACCTTCCATCATCTGGGCGTTTGTCTGGATCTTGTTCATCAAAGACTTCCCTTCGCAGACCGGCTGGCTGAAGAAAGAATCCGTAGCAACGTTGGACGCTGTACTGCTCGCGGAACAGGCCCAGGTAGCCGAAGTGAAATATGTGCGGCAGGCACTCCTCAGACCGGACGTCGTTCTGCTGGCAGTTCAATATCTGTGTTGGAGCCTCGGAATCTATGGCTTTGTACTCTGGCTTCCGACGATCGTTCGGCAAGGCTCGGGCCTGGGGATGGGTAATACGGGCCTGCTCTCGGCCATACCTTACGCTGTAGCCGCAATCCTGATGTTGGTGGCTTCTTCCATCTCTGACCGAACGATGAAGCGTGCTCCTGTTGTCTGGCCTTTCCTCATGATCTCCGGCCTTGCGATGCTTGGGTCTTATTTCACGTCGGGCAGGAGTTTCACGCTTGCGTTCGTGTGTCTTGTAATTGCGGGCGCAGGAATGTATGCACCTTATGGACCTTACTTTGCCATCATCCCCGAACGCGTTCCGAAGAACGTTACGGGGGAGGTGATGGCGATGATCAACTCTGCAGGCGCACTCGGTGGATTTGCCGGCAGCTATCTTGTCGGTTGGCTTCAGTCGGCTACGGGCGGCCCCAAGGCCGGCTTTCTTCTTATGTCGATCGCAGTCATCCTGTCCTCCCTGTTGATCCTGGCGATTCCAAAGCAGAGGCAGCAGGCTGCGTGAATCACTCCACTCACGAAATAGACAGAAACCGTTAGGCTTTACAACGCAAACGGAAGCCTGCGGATTCAGAGTTAATCGAGGCCTGAGACCTGGCCTCAGACTTCCTGTGGACTTTGCGAACGAGGCTGTTTTTGAGAGACCGGAGCTGAGCGACAAGCAATCGAAACTGCAATCCGTCGATTGCGCGAACTTCTGGATGATGTCCCCGGCGAGCGCGGACAAGCAACTGCGTAAATACGCGGTACTTCAAAGATCGGGATCTTCGGGATTTCACAACACAACAGCCGGGAATCTGCTGAGGTTGAGCCAGTTGAAAAGAATGGCGGCTCACAGAATCTTGATGCCCGGCACGCGTCTCGCCCACTACCGCCTTTTTTGAAACAAAATAACGGCGGCGATGGAGAAGAACCATCGCCGCCGTTATCTTCTGAGTCTCGGGACACTTAGAAGTTGTACCGCATGGTCAGCTCAAGCACGCGACGTCCGAACTTCACGTTCGGAACACCGTACACCCAGTCGGTTCCCGAAGTAGCAAGAACGCCTTTTGTGAAGTTCAGATTGAGGTTGTTGGGGCTGTTCTGGTCGAACGACTTCAGAGCGTGATTGAGGAAGTTCATGCCCGTGAACTTGAACTGCACGTTCTGGTGCTCAGTAATGTTGATCGTGCGGGAAAGTGAGAGGTCGTTTGTGAAGTAGGCGGGCCCGCGGAGATATGGCATGTGGTACTGCCCCTGCCCGCCCAGAGCAGTTAACACACCGTTCCCATCGAACTGGGGCGAGGCCGGCGCGTTGAAGCACTTGGCATTGATGTATGCCCCACCACTAAGACCAGCGGCCGGATTACAGACCAGACTGGGCATCAGGGTGTAATCGGGGGTGCCGAGATAATAAGTACTGTTGATGGTGTTATAGGTGCTCAGGGTATTTGAACCCTGGAACCCAAGATTCATCGAGAAGCTCTGTGGCAACGGGGCGCCACTCTGCAGAGTATCGATACCGGAGATCATCCAGCCGTTGAGTGCCGCGGCTTTGAGTTTGTTATTCCGGAAGCGGTTGCCGAGCTCGTAAGCCCATGACACGTTGAAGGCATGCGTGCGGTCCTGGCCCAGAACGCCGTAATCATTCTGGATGTTGATGGGATCGGCCGGGGTGCTGCCACCTGTGATACCCAGGGTTTTCGACAACGTGTAGTTGAGATTGAAGGTTAGGACGCCCTGTTGCTTGAGCCATGAGGCCTGCAGAGCGTTGTAGTTTGCCCAGGCGCCATGCCGAATCAGATTCATGGACGTGTAATGAGTAAGCGGACGGTAGTCCTGCAACACGGTGCCGGTAATCTTGTCGATCGCGAACCGCTTGCCATAGTCCGCGGACTCGGGATTCGGGTCCGGTTTCATGAAGGAGCCGATCGGAATCTTATTGACGTCGCTCAAATTATTGATCAGGTCCGAGCTCTGACTTCCAGAGTAGGTAAGCTCCAGGATCGACTTCCCGATCAACTGCTGAGAGACAGTGAAGTTGTAGGTGTAGGTATGCGGCTCGACGTGATCGTTGGGGTCCACTGCGGAACCGGACGTCAGACCGCCAAGTGTATTGGCGCACGCAACGTTTTTGCCGCCGTCGACTTGAGAGAGAAATGTCGGAGTTCTGAGGCTGCATTGGGTGCCGCCCTGCGCCATGCTGGTTCCTGAAGAACCACCCAGGCCGTCGCGGTAATAATAGGTGCCGAACCCTCCACGAAAAACAGTCTTGCCATTGCCGTACAGATCGAGGGCGACGCCAAAACGCGGAGCGAAGAAGATAGCGTCCAAGGAGCGTCCCGCCAAAGGAATAGAAGAATCGATCGCATGCCACCGCATGCCGGGAAGCGCCGTGCCTTTGCCAAGGTCGGCGTCGTACCAGGCTCGGGTCCAGGCGGATGCTCCGTACTTTCCGCTGGCGTCTTCCCAAGGCAGATCGTGCGATAAGCGCAGACCGAAATTAATTGTCAGCCGCTTGGTTGCCTTCCATTGATCCTGCCCGTAAAAGCCCCAGCCGGAACCCTTCATGTCGGAAAGGGTCACAGGCAGATAAGAAAAGTTGCTCGGCAGGTCTAACATGAAATCGAGGACAGGGTTGTAGGCAGAGGTAATCTGGCTTCCGCCTGGTCCGTTGTAGTCCCAGACCGGCCCATACGCGGCGGTTCCATTGGGCCCGTCCGACTGTCCCACGTTGGTTCCCCTGTCTGCTGATTGCATCCAGCTGACGCCGAACTTCAGCGTGTGCGTCTTCAGGACCACGGTGAAGTTATCGTCGATGGAAGGCTGCCACTTTCGCTCAAAATAAGAACCACGGCCCGTGTCCATCATCATCGGGATCCCCATATCGTTCGTCCACCAACCGTTCATGATGCTCGGCATGACGCTGGAGGAAGTTGGGGATGCATAGGGATAGTTCAGCGCTTTTCTGTCTACCGCCTTTGAATTCGAGAAGGTGATGGGATCGTACAGGTAGCTCAATCCGGCAATAAACTCGTTCGTCATGGTCGGGGTAAGGACTTTGACGAAGTTACCCGAGATCGTCCGGGACGTCGCCGAGGTGGCCGGACCGCCCGGAGTGTCGATCGAATCGGCGGGGATCCACCACCGCTGCACGGGTGAGCCGTAGAGCTCGTGCTGCTGATTGAAGCTGACATACAGCTTGGTATTGTCGCTGAGGTTGTAATCCGTCTTGGCGTGGAACATGTAGCCGTTGTTGGTGTTAATCAACGGCTTCACCCAGTTATAGTCGGCGGCAGAGGTAGGCGTGTGATTCGGCGCGGGAATCATCTTCATCAATGCCTGAGCCCCCGGTGCGAGATAAGCTGAGACATCGCTGTTCTTGATGCCGCCGACGTAGCCGTTCGCAGTGTCGATTGAGGTGACTGGTTGGCAGCGGTACTGACCGGCAACCCAGCCGGCGATGGCGCTGCACAACGCCGCGTTGTCAGGAAGAGTGGGATCGAAGTGGCCGGCGCGTTCGCTTAGCGTGGGTACCAACGCCTTAAGCAAACCGCCGCTTGTCTGCTCAGGGAAGCTCTGGTTGTAATACTCATACGCAGTAAAGAACACCAGCTTCTTGTGCGTAAATGGCACCGGCCCGCCAATCTGACCGCCGGGATACCAATAGCGATCGTTTGGTCGCTCCTGGATTGGCGTCTGGTGTTTGTAGATCCAGTCGTTCGAGTTCATGGAGTGATCGCGGAAATGCAGGTACGCTGCTCCATGGAATGCGCTGGAACCAGACTTGCCGACCGCCGAAACCACAACCGGACCGGTGGTGCTGTCCGCTCCATATGCTGAAGTTGTCACCTTAACTTCGGAGACCATGTCGGCGTTGATCGTCTGGTTCGCATTGCAGTTGCAGCCTGGGTCCAGGATGTGAGCGCCATCCGAGATCAAATCTGCTCCGCCGGCACGGTCGGGGGCGCCGTTCGCTGTGACACCGCGTCCCACTGCCGAAGCGATGCTCGTAATCTGGGTGTCGTAGCCGGGCTTGTTTTGCACACCGTTATAGCTGGTGTTGACGTTGAACCCGGGCAGGGTCTTCAGTAGCTCGGTAACGTCTCGGCCCTGGAGCGCAAGCTTCTTAATGTTGTTCTCGTACAGCGTGCTGGAAAGATCCCCGGAATCCACCACGATCGAAGACACGGCAACCACGGTGACTGTCGCATCGTTCGTCGCAACGGCCAGCGTAACGTTCAAATTACGGCGATCACCAGGGCCAACGTGAATCCCCGTCTGTTCGGCGCTCCGGAATCCGCGGGACTCAACCTTCACCGTGTAGTCCCCAGCTACCGTGCCAGTGAATACGAAAAACCCTTCAGCATTGGAAGTTGTAGTGCGAATATCCCCGGTTTGCGAATTGGTAAGACTGACTTGGGCTTTTGTGACAATTGCCCCAGTAGGGTCGGCCACCGTACCGACGATGCTTCCCGTCTGCTGACCGAGTGTTGTTATTGAAAGAGCGACCAAGATGGTCAATACAAGGAACGCTCCCGATATTAGTTTACGCATCTGCTGCCTCCGAATCCCTCGATAACGGCCCTGGTTGCCGTCCGTTGCGGCACTACTCAGAAAGTGAATCGAGCGAATCCTGCAAGCGGAGAACAGCGATTGTGAAGTTCCATCTCGCACAAAGTTGTTTAGAGTCTTCGAACGTCGCCATGTCTCTGAAAGGAAGACGTTTAGCCGTTTGTTACATGCAGAGCCAAGCCGTTGTTAATGGCTCAAGAGAAGGACCTATACCTCTGATTTGTTGCAGGGCGGGCTAAACCAGCACCGACTCAGAACAGAGACGATGGGACATTTTGGGGAGAATGAGGTCATTGAAGGCCGGCGCAACAGGTCACCCCGGCTTGCTCCTCAAGACGGCACACATTGTCCAATCCTGGGGTTCTCAAACTCTGGCCGCGAGGCTGACGTCCAGGTAAATAGGGATGCCTAAACGGAACCAAGCCTTTCAAAAGGCTCACAAGGCCGGTATAGACAGTCGGCCTAATGCGTAATCTTTTCAATGCGTTTAACGTTTGTAACGCGACGCTACTCGGCCCCGTCAGCCGTGCGGAAGACTCTTTATCTGATGTGGCAGCAGTTGTACTATGAATTGAATTTGATTTGGAGCACTCCCCATGGGGCAAGTTGCCGACTCAGAATCGGCCTATTCAGAATTAGAAGCGGTGCTCACCGCTCTGGCCCGCAATCCACGTTTGGCCAAGCTCTTGAAATTTGTCTCCGAACGATCTCTACAGGGACGGACCGAGGAGATAAACGAATACTCCATCGCCACGGAGGTCTTCGACAGGTCAAAAGCCACCTTCGACGGTTCCACTGATTCCATCGTTCGCGTCGAGACCTTCCGCCTGAGGAAGAGACTTAAGGAGTATTACGAGACCGAAGGAAAGGATCACGCCGTTGTCATCTCCCTGCCGGTTCGGAGTTACGTGCCGGAGTTCCACTGCCGGAATGTATCTCTTGAGGTGAGCACACCGTCGCCGATTTCCCAGACAACAGATCTCCGGAACACTCCCTTTGATAGCTCGGCTGCAGAGGGTTCTAAGAACCTTGTCGAAACTACGATCCATGTCACCGCTCACCCCCGATCAGTTGATCGGCGTAAGCGGATCTGGCTTTATGGGTTAACAGCCGCTGCGTTCGTGATCCTGCTTGGGTTCGGGGTACGTGAATTCATTCTCAGGATGAGGTCGGCCCATCCAGAGAACCTGGCGGCGGCAAGCCCCCGGAACGACACGCAGTTGGTAACTCCTCCCAATGCCGCTCATGTGCCGTTGCGCTTGCTGGCCGGCTATCAGGGGAGCCCGAAAATCGATAGCTCTGGCGCATATTGGGAAGCCGATCGTTATTTCTCCGGCGGCGCTGCATTCGAACGCCCGCATTTGCCGGTTTCACGGACGAGCGATCCTATGCTGTTCGATCAGTGGCGGACAGGCGAATTTTCCTACGATATTCCCCTCGCGCCAGGCCCCTACGAGCTACATCTCTTCTTCGTTGCATCGCCGCCTGAAGATTTCAAGACGCAATTCTTCAATGTGAGCGCCAACGGCGAGTTACTCCTGAGCAACTTCAATATCAATGCCGACGCGCTCGGGACGAATATCGCCGACGAGAAGATTTTTAAAGACATCCATCCGGACAAAGACGGCTATCTCCATCTGAAGTTTTTTATGGGGCGGTCCGCACCCTCACTGAATGCTATTGAGATTCTGCCCGGGCTACCCCACCGGCAACAGCCGGTGCGTCTGGTCATGCAGCCGACTGCAGTCAGGGACCATAGCGGAAATCTGTGGCATTCGGATAATTATTTCAGTAACGGCGCAACGAACGATCAGCCACGAACGATCAGTGGCACTCCGGACCCGAACCTTTATGCGTGGGAGCGGTATGGCCATTTCACCTACTCCATCCCGGTGGATACTCGAGGCCGTTATACGCTCGTGCTTCACTTCGCGGAACTCTACTGGACCCCAGAGACTTCAGGCTCCGTCGGCGTGGGGAGACGTGTGTTCCGGGTCTATTGCAATGGGTCAACCCTGCTGGACGACTTCGACATCTTCAAGGAAGTCGGCACCCAGCATGCCCTGACCAAGACATTCCATCACTTAAGACCTTCCCAGGAAGGAAAGCTCGACCTGACGTTCGATCCTATCGTCAATTACGCGACGATCTCCGCGATTGAAGTCATCGACGAGTCAGAGTGATGTTCGGCGAAAGCGCAACTTCATCATGGTTTGTACTCTCCCGTATTCCCAACATGGAGAGTCGCCTGAATGGGAAGCTTGTCACTTGATCCTCCGGCAAGTACCCGAATCGGTTCTTTCTCGATGCGCCAGACGTGACCAGCTTCATCCCAATAGGCCAGATCGCGCGGTTTGAGATGGAATACAACATTTCTGGTGGCTCCCGATTGGATATGGATACGCTCAAACGCCTTGAGCTCAAGCAGAGGACGTTCCACTGCCGAACCGAGATGTTGAACATAGATCTGTACCACTTCGTCGCCGGCACGATTGCCCGTATTCTTTACCCTCACACTTACACGGACTTCGCCATCGGCATTCACTTTTTTAGAGCTAAGGCTTAGATCTTCATATGCGAACGTTGTATAGCTCAGTCCGTACCCAAACGCATAAAGCGGTTTTTGCTTCGCGTACATATAGGTGCTGCCGTGCCGAATGTTGTAATCAGTCATCGGAAGTAGTTGCGCATCGCTTGCAGGCCAGGTCTGGTTCAGGCGCCCTGCCGGCGAATATTCGCCGAAGAGTACGTCGGCAAGTCCATGACCTTCCTCTTCACTGTTGTGGGTCATATGCAAAATCGCGGGTACCTTGTCCTGGCTCCAGGTAATCGCATAGGGGAAGCTGGAGCGTAGCACCTCAATGGTATGAGGGTTGGCGGAAAGGATTTGTTTCACCAGGTCCTCTTGTTCCAGGACCAGAGTTTTCCGGTCGATACCTTCTTTGCCATTGGAAGGTATGGGGCAGCGAGCCCATCCAGCATTACAGGTGGGATGATTCCCGACGACGACAATAGCCACATCGGCTTGTCTAGCCAAACTCTGTGCTTCGGCAACATCGGAACCGTCGCTCAATAGAACCCTGGCCCCTGGCGCGGCTTCTTTGATTCCCTGCGCAATGCTCACGCTATACGGTGGCGTTCCACTGTACCAGTCAAGCAGGACTTCATTGGTCCAGGGACCGATGACCGCGATGGTCTTGAGTTTCGCGCGATCCAGTGGCAGCGCGTGATTCTCGTTCTTCAGCAGGACGATCGATTCATCCGTTGCCTGGCGCACCAGTTCCCTACTGGTGGTACGACTCAATGGCGAAGGTTCGGCCTTCTGCTCGCAGCCAATCTTCCCGTAAGGATCAACGCCGGGCGGATCCAACTCTCCCAGGAGAAGATGAACACGCAGCAGGTTTCTGAGCGCCGCATCCATATCAGCCTCAGTCACCAGGCCTTCGTTAAGGGCCTTCGTGAGATTGGGTTGAAAGTCATCAAGGAACCGATTGATACCAGCTTTAACGGCGGCAGCGGAACCATGTTCTTTGTCGGGAAAGCTCTTATGATCTGTGATCAGAAGTCCCAGCGCACCGCCGTCAGTACAAATAATCCCGTCATTACCCCACTCCTTGAGCACAACATCTTTAAGAACAGGGTTGATCATCATGGGGGTACCATTCCAGGAATTGTAGGCAGCCATCACGGCACGGGATCCACCTTGTTCGAAGCCCATACGGAATGGAACGGAATAGTACTCACGGAAAAGACGTTCATCGAAATTCGAGGATGTATAGGATCGGCCATCCTCATTTTCATTCGCAAGAAAGTGTTTCATCAGAGATGCGGCCTGCCAGTGTCTGGGATCAGGCCCCTGTAGCCCATGAATGAATGCCACCGTCATTGCGCCGACAAGATAGGGATCTTCTCCCATTGACTCTTCTGTGCGGCCCCAGCGTGGATCACGGCTCAGATCAGCATTAGGCGCACGCACCACAATTCCACCGAACTCGAATGCGGGGTTCTGATAGTAGTACCGTGCCTCCTCTCCTTCGAGAGCACCGATCTTCTTCATCAGCGCCGGGTCCCATGTCGCACCCAGCCCCTTCTCCTGGGGAAAGGTGGTGGTCGGTAAAGGGGGACGACCGCGTGGGCCCCATCCGCCGGGGCCGCCGAGTGCGAGCCCGTGCAAACCTTCAGCCTCATCGGAAAGGACGAGATGCAGGCGAGGGACCTTCGCATGTCCTCCCATAAGGTCAACCTTTTCCTGCAGGGTCAGACGTTTGAGCAAGTCCGCAATCCGCGCCTCATCCCCTAACTTCGGATCGCGGAATGGATACTCGATCTGCGCGTCTGCCTTGAGTGTGGCCGATATAAGAACAGCAGAGAATAAAAGAACCCATTTTCTATACCCGCTCCGTTGCAAAACTACTCCTCTCGATTGTGTTCTTGTTTTGAAGATGCTCTTGGAATCCGGGATGGCATTGCCCTCGTTACCAACGAACGAATCCTGCAAGCTGGACAGCAGTTTGTGAAGTTCTATCTCGCACAAAATTGTTCAGAACCTTTTAACGTTGCTCATCTTCTTGAAAGCAGAAGACTTGGCCTCCGTCGCTATCTGAAGTCGTCGGGTTCGTTAAATGGTCCTGAAGCAAGGATTATTTCGGGATTGGGACGCCCATTTGGACGTGCCGATTTGTACTTCCTTTACCTCTCGATGCGGTGTGACGTTGAAGTCCACGGAATGGTACATTGGTCACCGAATGCTACATATCTTGATTGTCACCGGAGATGCCGGCGAATCGTACGAAGCGCTTTATGCGGTCCATCGGTTTCGTGAGGCAGGCTGGCGCACCACAGTTGCTGCCCCTTCTATTCGTCGCCTCAATCTCGTCATGCACGACTTCGAGCCGGGATGGGATACCTACATCGAGCGGCCCGGCTATGGTCTGGAGTCCGAGGTCTCGTTCGACCAAATTAATGTGAATGACTACGATGCCATTCTCATTTTGGGAGGCCGTGCTCCTGAGTACCTCCGCAACGATCGGCGGTTGCTCGATGTTGTCCGTGAATTCGATGCGAAGGAGAAGTGGATCTTTGCTATCTGCCATGGCATCCAGATACTCACCGCCTCAGGCCTCACGAAAGGAAAACGCATTACCTGCTATGAACACGTTCGCTTCGAAGCAGAGCAAGCTGGAGGTACGTTTATAGACCAGCAGGCCGTTCGTGATGGCCGGCTGGTCACGGGACAGACCTGGCAATCGCATCCCGAGTTTTATCGGGAGATATTTTCGTGCCTGGCTTAAGATCATCGGTTCCCAAATCGATTTAAATTCAAGAGCGCATGCGCTGCGACCGCACTTCACAGCGTTTTTCAGTCTCGTAGCGTTATTTCAAATGCAGGCTATATAAACCCCCGCGCGCTCCGATAAAGAGCATCTTTCGGTCTGCGCCACCAATAGCGAGGCTGGACGGGCGCTCAGGAATCTCTACCACTCCAATCTGCTTGCCGGTTGCGTCGTAGATATAGACCTGTCCGGCGGCAATGAAGACGTGGCCGGCCGCATCCTGCGCAATGCCCGTACCTCCCCGCTCGGCGAAGATACCTGCACTCAGCGTTCGAATGTTGTCGAGTTTGACGCGATACGTCTTGTCATCGTCTTCGCTGACCACCACCGTCTCTCCGCCGACAGCAAGCGTCCCCATTTGGCTGGCCTGCATGTAGGGCAGCCAGGTCCCACCAGCAACCAGGGTCACATCGCTCTGCGGCGCGGTGAAGTACCCACGGTGTTCATCGGTCGTAAATCCCGTGACGGCCATGTTGCTGCGCGGAGCAAAGATGTAGCCGCTATGGTTGATCTGCCTCTGCAACGAACCGATGTCGTTGTGAAAACCGCTCGTAATCGCAAGTTTGCCGCTTGTGGGTTCGATCGTTCCTTCGGCAATCTTCTGAGCTTTGCCGCCGTCAAGAGGCACAGCATAGACAGACTTGGAGTAATCCATCGCGAGCAAAAGACCGGGCTTCACCCATTGCACTACGCGAGGATCAGGTACGTCCGCTGAGACGATCTCAGCCTTCTTCGCTGTGTCGTCCCAGCGATAGATCTTTTGCATCGCCGCATCGGTGAAATAGAGCGTCCCCTTCTCATCCACCGTCAGGCCGGCGGCATTGCTGAAACCATCCGCCAGCTTTTCAAGCTTTGCATTTGCCGCAAAGACGCCTTCCGGCATCGGTACCGGAGCTCCAGGCTTCAGCTCTGGCCCGATCAGAAATGTCGTGAAATCATGGGTGCGCACCTTCACGCCGCTGCTGAAGTCCATCACTGCGTTGTCATAGGCCAGGCGGGTCATGCTGAAGACGTGCACATTCTCCAGCCGGATATCGCTGGAGCCCTTAGACTCAACCGCATTGAGTTTAGGCATCGTGTTACGCGAAACCCGGTACATAAACAGGTTAGTGAACAGAATGTGCTGTGAGTTCACCAACTCGATTGCGAAAGCCTCGGCGCCCGCGGGCTTTTCTTCTTCGGTTTGCAGCGCATAGACAGTCCAATTCTGCGCCTGGTGAAAGCGAGTCTCGAAATGCATGTGGTGCTCGCAGGACATCTGGTAAACGATGCTGGGCGTGCTCGTGTTCTCCACGACAAGACCAGCATTCGCGGTCGTATTCGCCGTCCAGATGCCACGAAAGAGACCGCCGCCGCCCTCGCCAACCCACAGGCTGGGCTGCTCGCTCTCAGAAGTTTCCTGACGCGGACCTGTGCGCGGAGAGGTCGGCGGAGCGTTGGGACTGACTAAATTGTTGGCGCGTCCACGACCTATACTGAAGTTCACATCGTCAAGAAACGACGAAGCCCCTGCACGCCACATCACACCGCCGGCGCGCGGGTTGCCAAACCCCGTACCGATGCCAATGCTCATCATCATGGCGTTGCCGCCGCGCGCGCTCTCCACCATGGGGACTTCCGCACCCGTACCGGAGAATGCCGGTTCCTGGTTCAGCAGTATCAGCATGGTGGTTACCGGATTCATGCCGATGAGCACTGTGTCTGGCTTCAGATGCAGCGTGCCCGTTAAGCGGTACATACCCTCCGGCAGGTAGAGCACGCGGTGGGTGTCGATCGCCTTCTGCAGCGCGGGCGTGTCATCCGTGCCGCCATCACCCTGAACGCCAAGCGTATGCACGTTGACCCATTCGTTCATCGCCGGAAGCTCAGGAATATCGGTCTTCGCCAACGATGCAGCAGATTTCAGCGGGATCTCGCGATGACGAAGAGCGTAGCCGGCCTCCCGTCCATCATTGCCGATCTCCAGCCCGAGGGTTAGCTGGGCTTCTCTCCAGAACCTTCCCGGCGCTTTGATCTCCGTGTAACCGGTCGCGCTTTCACCATTCTCCAGCATCTTCACCACGTTGTTGCAGGCAATGCTATCCAGCGTGATCTGGGAGTGCGCCGCCCACACATTGCCGACGACAACACCGGCGCGGCTGATGTCTTCCAGGACAAGATCGCGGCCATAGAGTTGCTCTGGCATTCCCTTGCTGATCTCGACGGCAACCGGAGTCTTCGCGATCCGGTTACGAATCAGCGTCATGCCGACCTCCTGCGTATGAATGGCGGCCTTGCGCTGGCCTTCGAGGATCGAGTCCATCAACAGGAACTGCCAGGCCGGCGAGGTCTTCACCGAGATAATGCCGTATTCTCCGCCGTAGATCTTCAGGTCACTCGCCTGGTTGCCAACATCTTCCAGGGCGGCACGACCATGTCCTATGTGAAGGTCGATGTGATTCAGAGACGAGTGTTGCGCCACATGGAAACGGATAGCGATCGCGGCCGCATTGCCATCACCAATCTCGAAGTCCACATTGCTCATGCCGCTATAGAAGGTGAATTCATTGGCATCGACCACCGGGCCGCCTCGCTGAGGACGATTCGAGGCGAACTGCACCATATAGCGGCCTGTGCCGAGGAAGTCATGGCCATCCTGGAAACCCGGCGTATTGGGAGCAAGAAACAGAACAGGACGCTCAGCCCCGTAACCGACAATACGAATGCCGGTCCAGACATAAATGGTCTTGGTCAAACGATAGCGACCGTGCGGAAGATACACGATGCCCGCTGCAGTGGTCTCCTGCACTTTATTGATGGCGGCCTGCAGCGCGTCAGAGTCATCGGAGGCGCCATCCCCCTTTACCCCAAAAGCGCCGTTCTCGAGGTAGACGGCATGCGGATCGTCAGGCCGCTGTGTGTAGACCGACTTGGCCTCCGCACCAACCGCGGCCACTATCAATGTGGCCGCACATACCCATGCCCAGACGCGCATCTTTATTTCTCCAAGATCCAATTTTGCGGTGCAAACGTTCTACGCGCGATGCCATAAACCTCACGACAGCAAGGCGACGGCGCTCCTGGGTCTCTGTTTCTGAAACCTCAAATCGCTTTCTTACATGACCATTTTGAATTTGCTGATCGTAGACTACCCCCTCCATCAGCGTCTGGCATTCATGAGTGCATCCTTGGATGCGAAGTCCTTAGCAACGCCAACAATCATGAATTCAAGCGGCTGGTTACCGCTGCTGGTAAAACTGTGTTCTTCGTTTAGCCGGACCGGAATGGCGTCTCCAGTCTGAATCGCAGCCTTCTCCGTTCCAATGCGCGCCTCACCTGCTCCAGATAGAACATAGTAGACCTCGCTCATTTGAGCTTTGGTCACCGGCCCCACCGAGCTCCCCGGCGGTATTACCAAATGATCCACGTAAGACCACACGGTTGAGAACACACTTGGAGCAAGGGCTCTGCGGTATTGGACAGTTCCGGTACCGCCTTCCATGTGCTCGATCGGCTTCAATAACGCCCGATCCAAATGCATTGTCATGAACTGAGGAATGGGATCGAGGTTTACCCCGAGACGAGGGTCTCCCAGGTTAAAGGCGTCGTAGGTCTTGCTCAATCCCACATTGATATTCAGCCATTGGACCGGCTTGTCCGTCGGATTGTAAATAGCGTGGGCATGCCCCATGACATCCGGCACTCCAGCCGGCCCTTTAACGAGAGATGTGTGGCCGTCGACGGTAAACTCCGCTTCACCATCCAGAATGACGAACATCTCTTCGCATTTGTTATGAAAATGCTGGCCGATGCCGCTCTTGGGCTGAATAACGCCGCGATGGAAGAAGATCAGGTTCGTATCGAGAGAGTTCAACCCAAGCAATGGACGGAAATCCATTGACCCCGGACCGTCATGCACCGCCGTAAGGTGGTTGGCCTTCGCCGGATCGGTGTGGCCGATGCGTTGATCGAGCGTCCGGGCGGCCTGCGCCGCGGGAGTGCTGGTTTGCGTATAGCCTGCGGACGTAATGATGAGCAAGAGCGACAACGCGAACCAAGGCCTCTTAACCATCTTTCCTCCAGGAAATTGCCGGTCTGAAATAAAAATCACAGGCTTGCCTCCTCAATGACTCCGTTATGAAATTCAATCTTGTTCCTGTCGTCACTCGACAGACGCCTCGGGTCGGTAGATCTGGGAGATAGGGGCCGTTCCGGATGGACGGTCGACCAAAAGATCGCGGAGAGAACTGCAAAACCTGCCGCTGTGGCGAAAGATGTCGTCCAGCCGAATCGCTGCGCGATCCATGGAGTCAATGAAGCGGTGACGGCGCCGCCGATTTGACCACCCATGTTGATGATGCTTGAGAAGACGCTTGAGCTTGGACCTGCAATGTCGATTGCAACAGACCAGTAAGCGCTTTGCGACAGATACAGTGCACCCGCTCCGGCAGCAAGTGTCAGACCTGCCAGTTGTGGATTATGAAGCTGAGATCCGAGCACAAGAAACAACGCCGTCAGCAACGATGCAGCCGCTGCGAGTCCACACCTTCCCACCCGAAGACCGTAGTTGCGTGTAAGTACATCGGTCAGCTTGCCTCCTAGAAGACAGAAGATTGTCATCGAAAGGAACGGAAGCATTGTGTACCGTGCGCTGGCCTTCAGATCGAAGCCGCGAACCTGGGCCATGTAGATAAAAAACCAACTGAAGTAGACCCAGGCGATATACAAGAACCCAAAGTATGCACCCATAAGAGCAAGCAGATCGGACCGATGCAGAATCTCCTTCCAGGAGATTTTGTTCGATTCTGGCTGCGGATGTCCTGAATCCGGCGAATCGCCCGGTGACACTTCGCGAATTGTCCTGAGTTCGATTTCACTGACCAACGGATGTGTTTCCGGCCGGTCTCTCGCAACCAACCACCAGAGGAGGCCTGCCAGAATGCCGACTGCCGCGCTGAACCAAAAGGCAGAACGCCAGCCGTGATGAAGGATGAACCAGGTAAGCAAAGGCGGCGTCAGGCCACTGCCCGCTCCTACTCCCGCAAAGATGAGTCCGTTGACCAAACCCCGCTCGTGGGAGGGGAACCATCGCATCACAAACTGATTTGCGGCCGGATAAATGATGGATTCTCCAACACCGAGACCAAACCGAAGGGCCACCAGGAAAAGCACAGCATGCGTGGTGGACGATGGCAACAGAGCGGTGAAGATGGTGGCGATTCCCCACCATAGAACACCGATCGCAAGGACAACCCGCGGCCCAAATCGAGCGGAAGCCCACCCGGACGGGACCTGGAAGGCTGCATAGCCGACAAGAAATGCGCTCGCCATCCACCCGAGACGCTGATTGCCGAGACCAAACTCTCGGCTAATCTGCAGTCCGGCAATCGACAGGTTTGTACGGTCTAGATAGGCAACGGCGCTCAAGACGAATAAGCCGAATGCAAGTGCCCAGCGAACCTTCGTTTTATGTCTAATGCTCATCGCTCCTACCTAACCTGCTGATGCGATTCGTAAAGCTATACGCACCATCATCGTCCGTAGAGTGGCATCGCCCCGGGCGTCTTGACTCGCAGGCGATAGATGCTCGTAGAAGCGGTGATGTACAGAGTCTTGCCACCGTCAGCCCAAGCCAGATTTGCGGCTACTTCCGGCAGCTTAATCTGTCCCAGCACTTTGCCTGCGGGCGATATCACTCGGATGCCACCTGGGCCTGAGGTCCAGAGATTGTCCGCTGAGTCAAGCTTCAGGCCGTCTGGGACATCAGGCGCACTGCCCGGATACTCAATAAATTTGGTCCCATCCGAGACGCTGCCGTCTGCGGCGACCTTGTATTTCTCGACAAACATCTCCGGGCCGGAGTTGGAGACATAAAGAGTCTTCCCATCCCTGTTGAAACCAATTCCGTTTGGCCGGCTTAAATTTCTGATGGGAGCTGTAAGCTTACCGTCGGCATATCGGAATACGCCGTTGAATCCCAACTCCTTCGCCGGGTCGCGATCCTGGCGATCGAGCCCGTAAGGTGGATCGGTAAACCATAGAGACCCATCTGGCGCGAAGACCAGGTCGTTCGGACTGTTGAATCTCTTCCCTTCGAAGCGGTCGAGGAACGTGGAGGGCTTCAGGTGCTCATCGAGGCGCACGATCCTTCGGGCTCCATGCTGGGTCACGAGCACGCTGCCATCCTTGGCGGGCGCAATGCCGTTCGATCCTTTGAACCCTCCGCCAGAAGAGGCGTTGTCGATGCCACCCGAGTGGTCCATCAAGAGGACCGATTTGCCGTCAGGCGTCAGTGCGTACATCTTGTTGCCCTTGACGTCTGAAAACCATAGGCGCCCTGAACGCCACATCGGGCCCTCAGTAAACACGAAGCCGCTCGCAACCTTCTCGATCTTTGTTCCCGGGGCAATCACGGCGTCCAAACCGGGATCGAGCCGTACTATTTCCGCTCCGCTTGCGACGCGTTTCTCCGCATCCGGAGTTTGGCTCATTACCACCCCAGACAGCGCGATGCTCGCAACACCAGCTACGATCAATCTCAAGCCCAGACACATTTCTGTTTCTCCGTTATGTAACTTCCCAAATGCGAGGCCGCGTTTGCGTTCTTGCGCGCTCACGCTAAGCATTGTCCGTCAGCAATACAAGATAGTCCCGATTGAGCACTGTATTTTCGATGAGGGGCCATACGCGTTTGTGGACGTCGGAGGCAATCCAGCGCTGCCGCAGCTCTTCGCTCCTGTACGTTAGCTGGAAGCGGTAATTAATATTCGCCGCCGGGGCCGGACGTCCTTGTACTACCTTGCGAAGCTTCACGATCTTGACATCGATATATCCTTCGAACTTCTCTGCCGCTGGTTTGAACTGGGAATGGAATTGATGCAACATCTCCTGCTCGCGCGCCGGATCGATCGCGAGATCACAGTACAAAACGATTGCTTTTTGAACTTGCTCTTTAGAAGCCTGAGCCTTCGCGATTGCGGTTGAAACAAATGGCCGGGCGATACCCACCAACGCTGAATACTTCAACAACGATCTTCTATTCATACTTCTCCTTCAGTGCTAACGCTAAAGCGATCTCTGAGGCGACAATCCTTGAACGGCCTCTCGTGATGGAGCAGTTCAGCCTACGTTGAATAACTGCTTCGATGTCATAACGGGTTCCTTTCCTTCACCGGCCCGGGGGGCTTGGTTCGGCAGGCGCCGGTAGCAATCCAAAGTAACGTGAAAGATAATCCCGGACCCTGCCGGCTTTCGCATCATCTCCCTGTGCACCACGGGAGCGCATGTCTTGAATGAGATCTCGCCATCCGTCCGGCGAGCGACGATTTGCCACCACGGTGCTGAGACCGTGACATTTGCCGCACATCGAGAGCACATCCTCTCTTCCCTCGCCTGCGGGCAAAATCGGCTCACCTGCCATACCGGGCGATGCGCTCCCAGCAGCGGCGATCTGGTTTCCCATACCTGGTGGACGCGGCGCAGCTACCGGCGCATACTGCGCAAGATCAATCGCATTCTCGCCGGCCTTCGGCAGCGCATACGCGATCAGGATCGCGTGATAGCTCAAGAAACGACCTGGCATACCGATGGTGCCGGGACCGCCATCGGGAACGACAACATATTGGCGACCGCTCTTACCTTGAAAGGTTAGGGGGGTTGAAACTGCGGGAGCTGGCAACGTGGCCGTCCAGACTTCCTTCCCTGTGTGTGAATCAAAAGCACGGAAGCGCGAATCCACTGTGGCTCCGATAAAGACCAGACCTCCTGCCGTGGCTATCGATCCACCCAGGTTAGGAGTGCCAGTAGTCTTGCCTGCCGCGCCGAAATCATCCGATACGCCAAGGGGCGAGCGCCATGCAATGTCTCCGGTATTCGCATTCACGGCAATAAGTTCGCCCCACGGCGGGCGGACGCACGGCCATCCCTTCATATCATTGAATCGCCCGTAAGCCCCTTGCAGCTTATAGCCGCCCGCGCCATCAGGAACCATCCGGCTGGTCGTGGGCATATTCGACACATTGACGAAGAAGTAGCCGAGATGAGGATCGGTGGAGACGCCACCCCAATTCCCGCCCCCTGATGTTCCCGGCGCGAAGACCGTGGTGCCTTTCGTGCTGACCGGGGTGTAAGGACCATCATTATGCATCTGCTGCTTATCCCACGATGCAGTGCAGTAATCATGAGCTTCAGGAGTAAGGGTGGTGATGTCATCCCGGCTTATTCGCATTCTCGCGAGAGGCTCCGGCTTCAGCGGAAACGGCTGAGTCGGTGAACTATGTTCGCCGGGAACATCGCTTTGAGGGATCGGACGCTCCTCGTCTCCAAATACAGGCTTGCCGGTACGCCGATCAAGAATGAATGCGATTCCCGATTTCGGCACTTCCACCAACGCGGGAATGACCTGCCCATTTCGGTGTATGTCAATCAGGCTAGGAGCTGCCGCCGCATCAAGATCTGTAATGTCGTGATGCGTCATCTGGTAAAACCATTTCAACTTT
Source organism: Terriglobus albidus (assembly GCF_025685425.1). Classification (GTDB taxonomy): domain Bacteria; phylum Acidobacteriota; class Terriglobia; order Terriglobales; family Acidobacteriaceae; genus Terriglobus; species Terriglobus albidus. Next base: position 130,818 of record NZ_JAGTAS010000056.1, on the reverse strand, counting down.
CCGGTATTGGCATCGAGTGCAATGATTGAGTTCGCATAGTAGTTATTCCCGGGGCGATCAATACCGTTGTAACTGTCGTCGGGATTCCCAATCGGAATGAACACCAGGCCGGTTGCCGGGTCCACCGTCGCACCGCCCCATGCGCTGGGCCCCGCTCGTTCTTTCCAGCCCTCCGGCCCCCACGAACCGTCTAGAGGCTCTCCTGGTTGGGGTACGGTATGGAAGCGCCAAACCTGCTTCCCGGTCCGGACATCGAAAGCCCGGGGATCACCACTCGGACCCTTGCTGCCAAACTCCTGCGTAGAGGGCGAGATGATTGCAAGATTCTTGTAGATCGCGGCAGGCGACGAGATTGTGTAAAGAGCATCCGGATACTTATCTGCAACCTCATCGCGCAGATTCACCATCCCGTCCTTGCCGAAAGAGGAAATAGGAGAGCCAGTCTTTGCGTCGAGCGCATAAAGACGGTCTGCCGTAGCGTAGATGATTCTGGCGCCGAGCGTGCCATCCCCAGGCCAATAGGCGACACCCCGATCACGTCCTGGCCTGGAGAGACCTTGGGGGACAAACCTCCACAACTCTTTTCCAGTCTCCGGATCCAGGGCGGATGCTCCTCCAGGGATGGAGAGATACATGACACCATCGACCACAATGGGACTACCCTCCCAGCCCCGGCCCTTTACCCCCGTGTCGTAGACCCAGACCGGCTTTAGCCCCTGTACATTGCCAACATTGATTTGAGTCAGTGAAGAATAACGAGCATGGCCCCAATCAATCGGACCACTCCCCATTTCTCTGCTCCGTTGTGTCAAAGCTGTCGCCGCACCGACCACGACAATAGCTCCGACGACCGCTCCTCCAATTGACCTCGTTCTCATCACTCGTCTTTCCGTCCAACCTTTTGCGTTGCTTCTGGCGACAAGCATCTCGCCCGATATAAGCCTTCTTGCCTAAGCAAGGGTGCGGCGTGGGTCAACCTTCCAGACACGCTTCGATCCCGGATCTGCCAGCGGTCCGGCAACTCTTGTTGCCCCCGCCGTCTTACCAAGAATGTCCTGGTCAATCTGATTTATGGCACTGACCTTCGGCAACGGCTGCGGGCAATTGATCGACAACTCCAGCTTGTCCGGGTCGAAGCTCACCTGCACATCGGCCACGACCGAGTTCTTGTCCCAGCCATACTTCGCTCGCCAATCCGCCAGGCTGAACCACTGCTTCTGTTCGCCCGTAAAGAACCCTTGGAACTCGTTAGGCAGCGATGCATACACGTTGCCGTCGGCCTCGTTTTTCTCCGTGAGAAACACGATTCCCGACTTGCCCAACGTCGAGAAGATGTTGTTGCTGATCTTGTTCTCTGACGCAAAACCGCTGCCTGCGCGGTCCGGGCGAACAATCGCAAAGATGCCCGAGTTCTCGCACTTGCCGATCAGGTTCTGCGCAATAACAATCTTGTCGCTCGCGTTAATGAAGATGCCCGAACCCGCGCATCCACGCTGCCCCGGAGTTCCCGGCTCAGCATTGCGCACGTCCCAGATGATGTTGTTATCAATCTGGTTAGGCTGAAGGTTCATCTCCATGTGGATCGCCGCGCTCACCGTCAGCGTGTCGGCAAAGATATTACTCGTGATACGGCAGTTCACGTCACCGCTGTCCAACCAGATCCCGTTGCCGTGACGGGTATGACGAATCACATTGCGACGGAACATCATGTTCTGCGCCCGGTGGAACTTCGCCGCAGCAGACTCCCACTCGCGTTCCGCATCGGCCCAGCAATTCCACTCGAACAAATTGCTATCAATCAGCACATCGCGCGAACCAATGCCCGCTACGCCTTCAATGCCGTTGTAGCGGAAGGTGTTATTGCGGATGATGTGAGCGCTGTTAGGCTGCTGCGAGCCTGCTGGGGCCACTCCGCCAATCTCCAGGCCAATAGCATTCGCCCACTCAAAGGTGTTGTCTTCGAATATCCAGCGTCCTCCACCATTGGTATCCACCATGGCTCCGCGCTGCGGCAGCGGAAATCCATTGCCGGCATGCGCGAAGGTGATTCCCTTCAAACGGATGTAACTGGTCCCACGGTTCGCGGGGACAAACACCTGTTCGCGAGTCGTGATCTCGATCGTGTGATCAACCGGTGTCCCGCTCGCCAAACGGATGTGGATCGACTGACCATTCGCATCGGTGTAAAACCTGTCATCCTTGGTACCACCAAGCTCCTGCATCATCGGTCCGTTGCGTGTACGCGGCGGCGTCCCGGCCATGGACGGCGGTGCTCCCGGCGGCGGCGGCCCAGGCAGGTTCGGGCTCACCAGCTCACGTTGCAGCTCCACCGGCTCCAACGGCTTGCCGTCCGCAAACACCAGACCACGGCGGCGGAAGTATGGCCCCATGTCCACGGCCTTGGTGTCCAACCAGACGCGGTCGCCGGCAACGCTGGCCAGCGCAAACGGATTGTAGGCATCCGGGAACATCGCTCCCGTGAGCTGGAATCCCCACGTAGGTGCCTGCGGAGGAGGAGGCGTGGCGCCAGGCCGGCCGAAAACGACCGGCGGGTCCTGCGTCCATCCATCCTTCACCACCTCTGATCCCTTGATGTAAACCTTCGCTCCAGGGGCAGCTTCGTAGCTGATCATCTTGTCCGGGCTCGTTCCCCCACGCGCCGGCTTTACGCACTCGCGATATGTTCCCGCGGCAATTACCACGCGTTCGCCCGGCTGCAGCACCTGCGCGGCCTTGTTGATGGTGCGGAAGGGTTTTGCCTCCGTACCGGGACCGTCATCACTGGCATGAGCAGAACCATTGTTAACGTAGTAGGTTTTGGAGAACTTCAGTGGCTGTTCCCAAGAGACGTACGTCGAGCCGTCCGGCAGCAAGTCATCACTTCCCGACGCCGGGCTCTGCCCGAATGCGGGACTGCGTAGACCAAGCATCGCCGTCGCGCCGACAGCGTACTCCAGAAATTGTCGGCGGTTTATTGAAGACTGCCGGCCATCTGCCGCATTGTTTTCCATCTCGCCGCTTCCTCCTTACAACCTCACGTCTGTTCTCATTGCACGGCCCGCCCGTTAAGACTCGTGGGTGAGAACCCACCCGCCCCGGCGTGCTTTCGCTCACACAAAAAACAGATAAATTTCGCGACCAAAACTTAAAGAATTACCGCATCCCCCGTCAACCTATAAAAACGTATTTATCTTTATTTTTTCTCCAAGAAAAACGATTGCTTATTTGGGCCTTTTGTGGGGATCAATAGCTTATAGCAGACGAAGATCGAGAGGCCCGGTCCGGCTCGGGTGCCAATGGATGGCTGCGGTTGCCACTTCAGATCGAGCGTACCGTCACCCCGGAGCGAGACCGGAACACTGCCTACGACCATTCGGAGGGAAGCGCCGGAAAGAGATCGACTTCGGTGTGGTCGTGGTACCAGCGTGACGTGGGCGGCAGGCCGGCTGCGGCTATCCCTAAAAATTGATTGCGACTATTTGTTGCACTTGGGTCTTGATTTCAAGAAGGCTTCTATACCTCTGCGCGAAATGTCTTGCCCAATTCCTGTCCCAGTCCAAAATAGTGCCGAAAGTTATAGATGAGAGGTTGCCACTTTGCAGGATCAACGTAGTGATCCTCTACGACGAAATCCGCCCGAACGTGTACGCGTAATATCTCAACTTCGACGGACGCCGCACCGCCTAATTTGTGGAGACGCGGGTCACCCTGGAGTTCATGGAGTGAACGCACGATTGCTTCGAGGTGTACCGGGCATTCTCTTACCCGAGGTGCTGAAACGACTTCGCTTGGCAGAGGGGCGAAGGAGCCAGCGCCAAACTTGTCTTTTTCGAAGCGGAACTTATTCCGCTTGTCTTCAGGCACTGGATTTTGCCCTGTAAGCGAAGCGAGTGCTTCCACCTGCGGCCACATATCGGGCGACGGTATGTTAACGACGCACTCTCGTCGTAATTCGAGGTTCTCAAGAGTCTTGGTGTCCATGAGAAGCCCAAGTGTCATCGTCCATCCCAGTGCCCAGAAGGATGAAATCGGCGCGAGATTAGGAGTGCGGTCCTCATTGACTGAGCTGATGAGTGCAACCGGATTCCCGAAGTACAGAATCTTTGGTGCAATCGTTTTGAACTCAGAATCATTTTCAACAGATCGCATGTAATCCTCCACTCAAGAAGAGTCGCTTTGTAAGGATCGTAGTTCCACGTGGCCGCGAGATCTTCCGGCTGCCAGGGCGCGGTAGTCCGTGCAAATAGAGATGAGCGCCGAACTCGCGTGAGTTGTCCTCAGAACTTCTCTGGGATGAGACTTTGTAGATCTACCCACAAGTACATTCGCTTTGGCGCAATGCACCCGACTACACGCACTTTCTTCAGACTGCTCGCAAAGACCTCAATCCAGTTGGACCTCCCGCCAGGGCTGTTCGTCAAAAGCATGTGTCTATCTCTTCCGCTGCGCCCCTAGGATGGCAGCGTAGTCGAGGACAAGAACAGAGGGAACGATGGCTCACGAAGAGCGAACGTTATGTTTGCCTTCTGGTCGCTGGCTAAGCAACTCGGGAGATTACAGATGAAATTTGGCGTGTGGTTCTATGGCCTGGGAACTGCTATTACGGGCATTCTGGATATTGCATGGCATGCATTTGATGCATCTCATCAGCCCATCCAATCCCTAGGGAGAAATCTTCGCGGTCAGCACATATTAGCCGACGTTGTGGGCATCTGGATGGTCGCAGCAGGTCTTGCAGTCCTATCACGCCGAACTGCAAGGGCCGGCGCCATAGCTTCCGCTATCGCTTACTTAATTTTTGTAGCCATGTGGCTGCTTAGGTATTACGCCGGAATTCATGCGCTCGGTTGGCGATTCGATGTCCTGGCAGGGGTTTCTTTTGGGGTCGCACAACAGGTGATGTTGGTCGCCGCGGCAGCAATGCTTTACGTATCCCTTGCCTCGACAGATTCCGCGTTGCAAGCGAGGACCGCAGTCGCGGCGCGCTGGATGTTGGGATTGCCTCCTCTTGTCTTTGGCGTACTCCATCTCATTGGCATTCGCGTCTTCGCGAACATCGTCCCACATTGGATGGGGTTGGGATATTTTTGGGCAGCAACAACCGGAATCGCCTTCATTCTGGCAGGAATTGCGATTTGTTCAGGAATCAAAGCCATTCTGGCTGCCAGGCTTCTCGCGTTGATGCTGCTGCTGTTCGAGGGCTTTGTAGAAATTCCTCCTACTTTTATTCGTCTTGGCAATCAGGCGACATGGGGTGCCGCCGTCTACAACCTGTCTGCGATCGGAGCATGTTTGATATTTGCCGAGATTCTCGCAAGCCGTGTAGATCGAAGACAAATTGGCTCCGCCGAGAATCCCAATGTGCCTGGAAGAACCACGTATATTGCAGCAGCGAACTGAATTGGAACGCGGACCTTCAGTTAAGCGGGGAGCCATGGATACTAAAGAAATCACGTTTTGGTTGAAGCTGTCACGGCGCAATATTCGAATATTGTTGGTTTTCGCACTCATCTCGGTAGGCATGGCGTGGGCCGCCGATTCGGCGCAATACCCCGACAATTTTCGTCGCTGGGTCCATGTGGGAACCGGCGTAATTCTACCTGGCGGCGTCTTCCCCGAGAACGAACAAGGAATGCATCATATTTTTGCAAACCAGAAAGCAGTCGACGGATATGTATCTGGCAACTTCCCTGATGGAGCAGTAATCGTATACGAGTTACGTGAAGCTCAACAGAAGAATGGGGTCATCATCGAGGGCGAGCGCCGAAGAGTTGACGTGATGATCAAAGATGCGAGCCTCTACAAGAGTACTGGGGGCTGGAAATTCGAAAGATTCATGGGCAATCAACAGCTCCAGGATGCTGTCCACGACTCCGGATCATCCTGCTTTCAATGTCATATCAACGCCAAGGCCCATGGTTTCGTGTTCAGTCAGAATCGTTGAGATCTGATGGAAAGTGCTCGAGTGCTCTCTGCGGAACATAGACTGATAGCCTCAGCCACTTCCGCTATTTCTCTGCACAGCGCTCGTCAACCGCTCAACAGCGAGCACGCACGTTTGGAACGGGACTTGATGACCTACGACGATCTCTGCCTCTCATCGACTATTAACTATTGGGCGCGAGACCGCGTACTCGGCGCCATCGCTATGATCAGACCCGAGCAATTCATATCCCCTGGGCAACAGCTTCAGTTCAGTGCGTGATCTGTCGCGCACATCTGTGCTGCCGAGAGCATCTGGATCAATCATTTGGGAGGCGAAGCATTTCAGGTCTTTCAGAAGGCGGAGCGCATTCCCGATCTCGACACCGCCCGTAAGGAATGGACTGCACTGGAGCGCGAGATGCGTGTACAACTCGCCAAATTGGGACGGGAGGTCCGTCTGGATTCACAGTAGAATGAATCCTCTCTCCGCACCGGTGTAGAGATGTTTATGTTCAGCGCCGTTCGGACCATCACTCATCTAACTGCCGAGACGAGAGTTGTAATGGCTGACCATCAGAAAAAGAAACCTGTTCAGCGCGAAGGGAAGAACCATCAGGAACTTGTGAAGTACTCTCGCCCGCCCGGGTTGGACGGTCTGGAGGTGATGAGTGCCCGATGGGTGAAACATTCCTTCGCCCCTCACATGCATGATTTCTATGCCATTAGCCTGAATTATGCAGGTCGTGGTACTTTCGACTGCCGTGGTCAGATCCACGATGCCTCACCTGGCACCTGCAATCTCATCGCACCGGGAGAACTCCATACCGGTCGCGCAGTTTCCCATCACGGATGGGAATACCGCAATCTGTATATTGAGCCCGCTCTGATGAAGAACCTTTTCGTAGGCCTCGACCGGAGAGGTCCTCTTGAGCCTCGGTTCGATTCTCCGTTGGTATCTGATCAGATTCTGGTTTCGCATTTAGTAAGTGTTTTCGAAAGCTTGATCGAATCCACCTCATTACTGCAAATCGAGTCGCTGCTGTTGTCGGTCGTTGCACGATTGATCTCAAGTCATTTCGTTCCACATCAAGTTTCCTGCAAGATCGGGCGCGAAAGTGCAGCGATCCGGCGAGTCAGAGAATGGCTAGACGCGTATTCTGACCAAAATATATCTATCAACACTCTGGCCGAGATGGCGAACCTAAGCCCCTACTATTTAGTCCGCACATTTCACAAGCAAGTCGGGGTTGCCCCTCACAGATATCAGACGATTCAAAGGGTCCACCGCGCCAAGAAGCTTCTGGCTTCCGGTCGACCGATCGCAGAAACTGCTTCTGAGGCGGGCTTTTGCGATCAGAGCCATCTCAATCGCTGCTTTAAGCAATCCTTCGGAATCGCACCCGGAAAGTATGTTAAGGCGGGGACGATCTGATCTATCAGCGACCCTGTCTCAAACGAGCCGCCAGCGCAGAACCTACCTGCCGAACAACCTCCAGAATGAGATTCACATGTCTTCTCTGGAGCCGATGATTCACGCTGCATGCCCGAAGGACGGTACTCCCATTGATTTTGGTTCCGGAAAGGAATATGCGACCGTCTTGTTCCAGCGCGCTGAGTAGGTCCCTGTTTAATCGATCGAGGAATTCCCTGTCCTGATGAACCGATTGATCTACAGTCCGATATTGGAAACACACTACAGACAGTGGCACAGGGGAAAAGCGCATGAAATCTTCGGCGTTATCGATCTGGTTCGCAAAATCGCGCATGAGCTCGATATTGCTTTCGATTGCCGCCCGAAGTCTGTTTGCACCGTAAGCCTTGAACGTCATCCATACCTTCAATGCACGAAATCCCCTCGAGAGTTGAGTGCTATAGTCCTTGAAATCGAATTGCCCGTCCGCATTAAAGCCGATGGATTTCTTTTCCTGCAGATAATCAGCTTCGATGCCTAGGGTTTCGGGAAGCACTTCGGAATCCCGGACGAGAATACAGGCCGCCTCCACAGGGACATAGAGCCACTTATGAGGATTGATCACCAAAGAATCTGCCCGGTCCAAACCGCGGAATAGCGCACCGGCAGCTTTAGTCTGCGCTGCTGGGCCGCCGTACGCCCCATCGACATGGAACCATAGATTCTGCTCGTGGCAAAAGTCTGCCAGGTCATTCAGCTGATCGACGGCACCAGTATTCGTTGTGCCGGCGTTACCGATCACACAGATCGGTATACAGCCGTTTCGCCGATCTTCCGTAACCCTTTCCATTAGCGCCTGTCGATTGATTGTGAAATCTTCTCCGACTGGGATCTTCCTAAGGGCGGTGCGCCCCATGCCCAGAAGGCCCATTGCCTTTTCAATGGAAGCGTGTCCTTCTGTCGAAACATAAACGGTCGCGACGGGTGACCGATACATGCCTTCGGAAGCCACATCAAATCCAAGTTTCCGTTTTCGAGCGATTGCCAGTGCGATGAGGTTCCCGGCCGAACCTCCGCTCAGAAGACAACCTCCAGCCCCTTTTGGATAGCCAACGAAGTCTGCGATCCAGCGAATCACCTGTCGCTCCACTTCCGAGGCCGCTGGCGAAAAATGCCATTTCGCGCAAATCTGATTTGCGGCAGCGGCCAGCATCTCGCCCATAATCGCCGCCTGGTTACCACTCCCGTTGATATACCCGAAGAACCGAGGCGACAGGCAGAGCGTGGAATTTGCAATGATGCTGTTCTCGATTTGATCAAGTATCGATTCAATGGGCTGCGCTTCCTCTGGAAGCGATTCACTAAATAGAGAGGCAATTTCGGAAGGAGATTTCGACATTGTAATGGGCGCGTGTTCCAGTTGTTCGAACAGACGAATGACGATTTCCATTGCCTTTGTGAACTCCCCACGCAGCCTGGGAGTGGGCGTATCAAGGGAGGGTTCACGGTCAGCAACGAGTGGGATATTTTGAGGGGAATATGTGTTCATAATGATTACATTGAGGGGAGAGCAGCAGGATCGTCTTGGACAAAATTGCCCTCCTGTTCTACATATGCGTCAGCATCGCTCGAATCACCGCTCACCCGGCGCACGGTGCTCTATCATTGCTCCAGTGTCTACAAGCTTAGCTTCTGGAGGTCCATACTTGACCTTTCAAGCACGCAGAAGTGAGTGAATGAATAGGCGCGTTTCAAGGCCGGTAGTGTACCGAGAATCGCCAACGAAACATTTGGTTTTGGTAGACAGCCAATGTCGAGGTCGCACGGCGTGGATCGGGGCAGAAAGCGGATCAATGATGCATCCGGAGCACATATCGGTTCGAAGGCGCAGTGTGAAGTCGCTATGGACGGCCGTCTGTGTTTTGGTCGCCTCCATCATCGGTTGTCATCACGCTTGGAAAGGAAATCGAGTGCTAACTGAACAAGAGACCGCTCATGCGATAACGAAACTCCGTGGAGCATACGAAGCATTCAACCGGGGCGATATTGATTCAGCTGTCCAAATGTTGGACGCTCACGTTGAATGGACAGAGCCCAAAGAATTTCCGGGCGGTGGAACTTACCATGGGATCGACGGAGCCAAAAAGTATCTCGCGCAATCCCGCGCCGGCGCCGCTGAAGTAATTAGCGAGCCTGAGAGATTTATTCCGGTAGACGATCGTATTGTGGTGTTCGTCCATGCAAAAGTGCTACCGAAGGAGAGCGATACCTGGCAGGACATCAGACTTGCCGACGTGTATACATTTGAAGGCGGAAGAGTTACGAAAATGCGCGCCTTCGCGAACAGAGAGGATGCGCTGAACTGGGCTCAGGGCAATCGCCGCTGACGCAACCAGGCGCCTGCCAGAAACAGCGGCAACTCTGCTTCTTTAGTTCTTCGAACGCTGTGGGAGAAATTTCCTGCGTAGGAAGTGGAATGATGACGTTTTTGGACTATGCCGTGTAGCTCAGATGCTTGTCCTTAGAAGCGAAGCGTGTAGATGTGTCCTCCGACTATATTGAGGCGCACGACCTGACCATTAATCTGTGATGTAAGTACGGGCTTATCGTCGATGACAATTTTGCGGGGATCCATAGCTTGTGGCAGGCGGAGATCGACTGGCCCGGTGCGGTTCGCGTGCCAATGGATGGTTGTGCCCTGCGGTTGCCACTGCAAATCGAGCGTACCGTCACCCCGGAGGCGCAGGCCGGTAACGCTGCCCTGCGACCATTCGGAGGGAAGCGCCGGGAAAAGATCGACTTCGGTGTGGTCGGGGTACCAGCGCGACTGTACCAGAGCTTCGAGCATACCGTTAGCGGCCCCGAGGTTACCGTCAATCTGGAAGACGCCCGGAGGATGGGTATCCATCATGTTCGGAAACGTCGATTGGCGGAAGAGGACCTGCATACTCTCATAGGCCTTTTCCCCTTCGCCGAGGCGATCCCAATAATTAACGACCCACGCGCGCGACCATCCCGTCTGGCCGCCGCCGTGCTCCAGTCTCGCCTGCAATGTATTTTGCGTAGCGCGGGCAAGGTCAGGTGTATGCCACCGGTCAATCTGCGTGCCGGGAAACAGCGCCCAGAGGTGCGAGATATGGCGATGTCCGGGCTCCGCGTCATCGTAGTCGAGCGGCCATTCCTGCAGATTGCCACGCTTGCCGACCTGCAACGGAAGCAGCCTGGATTCTGCGACCCGAACACGGTTCAGAAAAACGGGATCTTCGTGCAGAATATCTCCCGCCTGCAGCGTACGCGTGAAGAGCTCCCGCACGATTTGGAGATCCATCGTCGGGCCCATCGTAATGGAGTGCGCTGTGCCATCGGCCATCCTGTACTTGTTCTCTGGTGACAATGATGGGCCGGTGACCAGATGGCCGGTACCGTCGTCGACGAGGTAATCCAGGAAAAAGAGTGAGGCGTCGTGCAGCAGAGGCCATGCCCGTGTACGGAGGAAATCGCGGTCGAGCGAGAAGGCATAGTGGTCCCAGGCATGCAACGTCAGCCAGGCTCCGCCCATCGGCCAGATCCCATAAGGAACACCATCGATGGGATGGGCATCCCCCCATATGTCCGTGTTGTGGTGGATGACGAAACCTTGTGCTCCGTAATATTTCCGTGCGACCTCCGTGCCGGTGCCGCTGCCGGGGCTGCGCACCATCTCGACGAGATCAAAAAGCGGTTGGTGCAGATCACCGAGGTTCCCTGGCTCCGCAAGCCAGTAGTTCATCTCGGTATTGATGTTGATGGTGAACTTGGAGCCCCACGGGTTGCCAATGCCCGCAGCCCAGAGACCTTGCAGGTTGGCCGGAAGGCCGCCGGGCCGACTCGATCCGACCAGTAGATAGCGTGCGAACTGGAAGTACAGCGACTGCAGACCGAGGTCGTTGCCTCCGGCTGCGACACGGCGTAACCGCTCGTTCGTAGGTAGCGCTTCGAGAGCAGCATCGGCCGCACCGAGAGTGAAATGCATGCGCTGCATGTAACGGCTAACATCGCGTGTGGCGGCTTCGCGGAGTTGCTCATAGCTCTTCTTTGCAGCGCGATCAAGCGTGGCCTTGTCCTGCAGGGCTGGATCGCCTCCTGCAAAGCGGCCGCCTTTGAAGTCAGTCGCAGCGCTGATAAGAATAGTTACTTGATTGGCCTTAATCACCTGCAGCGAGTTGCCATCCTGCAAGGATTGACCACCATCTGTGAGGAGACGCACTTGAGCATGGAAGCCAGTCTGGTCGTGGTGGTTCGCAGAGGGTTGAAGTGTAAGGTTACGAGCGTCCAGCGCGACGGTTGTGAAATCCGCAGGACGGTCCATGCTGAGTTTGAAGGAAATGGCGCCTGGATGATTCGCCGTAAGATGCACTACGATCACCTGGTCGGGCGCCGAGGCGAATGTTTCCTTCTGATACTTCGTATGGTCTTGTGTATAGGAGCTGCGCACGACACCTGTCTCGAGATCGAGCGAGCGTCGATCATTATCCACCGGCGAATTGGACGTGGAACGAAGGTAAAGATCCCCCAAGGTTGAATAACCTGGCATGCCGCGTGGCGTCGATAGCATGGTCTGTTCCAGAAGCTTCTCTGCCTGACTGATCTTCGCGCTATCCGTTCCTCGGGACTCCAGCAAAAGTCGACGCGCCTCCAAGAATCCTTCGTGAGCGCGCGGGTTTAGCAGATCCGCACGTGAGCCTTGCCACAATGTACTTTCGTTGAGTTGCAAATGTTCGTCTTGCGGGCGCGTGCTCTTGCCGTCCATCAATGGCAGGTTTTTCTTAGCATCCTGCAGGTCGCCGTTGTTCGTCCCGTCGTTCGCCCCACCGAAAACCATTGCACCCAAACGGCCATTGCCAACGGGCAGCGCCTCGTCCCAAATAATGGCGGGGCGATCGTACCAGAGGACATCGCCTTGAACGGCCCTCTGGGCCTGCGCTCCATAAAGGAGAGTGCTGATAGCTGTGAGGACGACTGCATTGCGGACGTTCATTCTGGCTCTTACTCCTACAACTGACGGCGGTGAAGCTGATTCGGGAAAACAGACTAGGATCAGGGCGCCTATCGTCTTCCCAAACTAAGGCGCCTGGCTAGAGTACGTATTCGATGCACCGGGAGTTGGTAAATCGCTTACAACCGGAGACCCAATGGGATGCCCCTTTTTTAATGGTGAGGTGAAAGTTATTCCAGTGCCCGCAACGAACGTGCCCGGTTCGTAAAGGTGAGCCAATGGAGTCTCAATCGTAATGCTGGCATTGCCCCTTCTACCGACTGACCGGACAACCGCGGCCTCAGTATTAGCTCCGCTGCCAATCATGATGGTCTGCCCCGTCGTAAAACCTGCCGTACTAAGGACGGGGATCACCGTCGAACCGGCCGTCGTAGCTGCAGTAGAGGAGGTAGCTCCTGAAGTTCCTACATTCGCAATCGTTGCTGTTTCCCGCTCCGTGCCGGAACCGATCATCACGGTTCGACCAGCCGTAAAACCTGCCGTGCCTATCACCTTAATATTGCTTGTTTCAGCCTCGGATGCGGCTGCAACATTGGTTGCCGCCTGAGAAGCAAAGTCTATGCAATTACTGTCAGAATCGGCGCCATCCGGAAAACGGCCTACACTCGTACCGCCTCCTCCAACCATTGCAGGAGCTACGACGATACATCCTCCCTGACTCTGATCTCCCTCAAGTGTGGCGAGCTCCGGACTGGTAATGGTACCGTTGCCGCTTGAATTGCTCTGCCGCGTTCCATAGACCAGCGCATCAACGACAATCTTGCCGGTTGGATCTTCAAGCGCGAGTGAACCGGCGTTGTTTGCGAACGGGCCTGCGGGGTTTTGAGCTACAGTCGGGTTCGACAGTGAAGTCCCAAACCACTGGTCCGGCATTGGGGATCCCTGATAGCCGGCCGAACTGGTTGCGATACCGGCGATATAGGCGCCGTAGGGATGGCTACGAGAGAGAGGACGATCTAGTGTGACCCCAGTGCCCAGAGCCTGGACCGCATCTCCACTCATATGGGTAAACTTCGTCGCCGGCTCAAACGTGATTCCTGTCCCAGGATCTGCGACATCGACTCCAGTCATATGGTCGAAACGTAAAGGCGAGGTGAGAATGATGTCCGTGTCGCCGTTGGCCTGCGCCGAACCGATCGAGGACACCTTTACGATTTCCTTAAGCGAACCAGTGCTCACTGTAAGCATGTCGCCGACGGAGATATTGGATGCTGCCACAACCTTGATATCGGTTGCCCGAGAGGAGGCAGCGCCGGCAAGGACAGTCTGGGTCGATGCCTTTCCGACGGACTTGACCGTAACCTCCTCATAGTTGCCTCCGATGTCGATGCCAACGCGCTGTCCAGCTTCGAAGCCGCTGGTATTGGCGATCGGCAGATTGGTTGAGCCCGCGGGGATGGTGAGCCACGGTCCTGTAGACACCGGAATAAAAATGGTCGTCATAGCATGAGCGGCTTGGCCGATGCCCACGACAGTTCGTTTCTCTCCGTCTATATCGATAGCTTCTCCGGCAGCCAACCCCTTTGTAGTACGCACATAAATCGTCTTCGTACTCGCGATTGCCGGCGCGGCCAACCCGGTGCTGGAAAGACCGAGCAGATAAAAACCGTGCGGGGCAATCCTGGTGCTCGATGGGACGGACGCCAATTCGACAGTCGCCCACTGTCCAGGAGTATGGAGGATTCTCCAATGAGAAACGTCTATCGGCTCGTCCGTTGGGTTGTAAAGCTCAATGAACTGATCAGAATCGTTCAGACTTGTACCGAACCGCACCTCATTGATCTTGATTGGATACACGTTACGCACGCGCGCGGATATAACGTCAGGCGCCATGGCGTTAAGCCACATCGCTTTCGCGGTAAGGAAGCCGGCTTCAGGCTTAGCAGGAGAGGTAACGAGGAATGCCGCTCTAACGCTTGCTCCCGGGGGAATAGCCTCAGGGAAAATCTTTGCGGATGCTGTGCTCTCAGAAACGACAGAATTCCAGCCTTTACCGGGCAGGGAAAGACTTAGCTGCAAGCCTCTCACTGTACCGCCGGTCGTATTGGTAAAGGACACTAGAACCTGGTGCCTCGACTTCGGAGTAAATGTCATTACTCGCGACAGACCTAGAGACGGTAGATCATATTTCGCAGCAACAATGTTCGCCTGCACCTCATCCGTCGTGGCTTGCGTGGGAAATCCGCGGGTCATGACGCCCTCATAAAAAGTGCCGGCGGAACCGTTGCCATTGTCGCCGCCGGTGCCGAGCAAAATGCCCCCCTGCTTACGCATCGGCGCATAACCTCCGCTGATACCGGGCAGAGGACGAGGACCACTGTAGAACGTGACAAGGTTTCCCTTTTGGGCATCACCGCCGCGCAAGTCCCAATGATCTCCGGTATCGCCATCCATAACGGCTGTGACAAACCGCCATGAATGGATGCTAGGATCAGCCTCATTCAATTTAGCGTTACGTCCTGAAAAAAGGCCTGCTTCCATGTCAGACATAATCCATGGCCCCTTGCCTTCGCCACGGCCCCAGACGGTAGAAGTGCCAAAGTAGGTCGTCTCCATAGTGCCGGTACCAACCGCGCGGCCATTCGTGGAAGAGTTGCCATAGTCGAAACAACATCCGCTGTCAAAGTGAGTGCCATCGATCACGTAATAGATTCCCTCGGCCTGATCATTGATCGCAATACCGCTTGCGTTGTTGTTGCGGAACCCCATGCCCGGCATGATGTAAACACCATAGGCTTTGCGCCCGTGAATGGTGATAGGCGCCATATCTGCGATGGGCTGAGTGTCAAAAGCACCTTTGGCCGGACCTTTGAAAGTCCCCGGGGGCGCCTGGTAAAGATGATTTCCTTTGCCAGACTGGTCGTAAATCACGTTGATAACGCAAAGCATGTTTGAACAAAAAGCATCTTGAGCGGCTGCGTCGGCATATCCGTCCATCAAGCCGACTTCGAATGTTTTCCCATCTGACTGGCGTTTAACTTGGTAGAGTAGCCCCTTATAGGAAGCATAGAGAGCACGAGTCGTACTATGTGCCGCGACACACGGAGTACCAGCCGCCGCATAGATGTCGCATGGGCCCTTCGGCTGCGATACGCTCCCGGTCGCGGTGGACTGCTGCGCCGTCGCTAGTGTTACGGAGATCAACACCGATACGAGGGCGAACATAACTCCAAGACCGTGTCTTAACTTCATTCATGCTCCAGTACAGCCGTGCTTAAAAACCATCATTCGGTATCGTGTGCTTCCAGCCGGACTGTTGTTGCGGCAGTCCTACCGGAAACAGGTTCTTATGCTTGTCGTCTTGCATGTTTCGCTGCCAAGTACTTCAATAAGGCTGACGCCCCTCTGTAATTCCCTTCCAGTTGTCTGTACGAAACGGAGCAGCAGGTAGTCCCGCTCCGTTGAACAATGTTGCAACGGGATTGGCCTGCCACGCGTAGCGCACGGCTACCGGATTTTGGATAAGTGAGGTTGAGACGATAATGTAGTCTCCCGATATATGAGCATCCGCCCACATCCACTGATGATCGTCCCCCGCAATCTGGAATTGACCGAGATGGTCACCCTTCACCACTAAGCCTCCTTCGGCATGGATGAAGTGGAGCCGAATTGCGCCAGATTGTTTCTCCACTTTATCTACAGTCGGCCCCTGATACACAATGGGTTTGCCGTACTGTTTCGCCAAGGCACAGCGAGCCAGCCGGTCGCCGACCGGCGCCTTATCTTTGGGATGAATGTTGTCGGCTTCTCCGGTATCAATGGTGACTGCTAAGCAGGTATTCGGCACCGCAGCCACCGTACCCGCTTGTGCTTCGCGGGTCTCAGCCCATGAGTCCTCCACCGGAACCTCGCTTCGCGCCTTGAACGCGGGCAGGCTAACAATATAGAAAGGAAAATCTCCCTGATGGAAGGCTCGTCGCCAGTCAGCAATTAATGCCGGCATAACCTTGCGATACTCATACGCACGCTCAGAGTTTGCTTCGCCCTGGTACCACAGAGCGCCGGTAATCGCCAACGGCGTCAACGGCTCAATCATTCCGTTAAAAAGGACAGAAGGGATAACGGGCCAGTTCTGATAGGAGTTGGGTAACGGAAACGGAGGACGTGCATCCACACTCACCTTGCCCTTCCAGGGACCGGAAAACGGGATCGTTGTGTTATCGGCGAACTGAAGTTTCAGGTCTTCCGGCATTGCGGTAAAGCCGCCATCTGGCAAGGTCTTCAGAACGCGAATCGTAATCTGATTTTTGCCGGGCTTTAATACTCCTGGCCGCAGAAAATAGTTTCGCGGGTTTTCTACCCAAGAACTGCCACCAACCGTCTGGCCATTCACCCATACCGTATCCATCTTCTCGACAACTCCGAGCCGCACCGTGGCGCGCTGCGCAGGAATCGTTTCAGGTAAGGTGAACTCCTTCCTGAAGTAGACAACCGATGGCGCGTCTGCCACACCGAGATCCCTGAATCCACTCTTGAGTGTGACTGTCGCCCACCCGGAATCATCGAACGCGGGCTCTTGCCATCCTTCCTTTTTGCCGATGTCGTACCTGTCATACCAATGGCTTACATAATTGCCGTACTCTGGTAAGCCCTCATCCGCCATCTTCTTGAGTTCGGCCAATGGCGGCTCAAAGTCCTTCAATTCGTGCAAAGCAGCCACGCTCATCCAGGTCTCAGCCGGGGTGCCACCGACAGCATCCACCACCAGCCCGATCGGCACATGAAGCTCCTCTTCTAGTCTTCGACTGAAGAAGTACGCAACTGCAGACAGTCGCCCGGCCGTCTCCGGTGTCACCACCTGCCAACTTCCCGATGGCACGCTCACGAGGTGATATCCCGATCGTTGCGCCACCACGAAAAATCGTATGTCTGGATAGTTCGCGGCTTTCAACTCCTGGTCAGCATTCTTGACCTGCCGCATCATGAATTCCATATTCGATTGCCCGCTGCACAACCATACGTCGCCCACCATGATGTTCTTCAGCTCGGCGACTTGTTTGCCCATAACCTTCATGGTGTACGGTCCACCGACCGCTGGGGGCGTAATCATCGCAGTCCACTTCCGATCAGCTCCTGCGGTCGCTGTTACCGACACATCACCAATCTGCACGGTAATCCGATCTCCCGGTTCGGACCATCCCCAGACGCTGTTCACCTTATCCCGCTGCAGCACCATATTGTCCCCGAAGATGGGACTCACAAAAGGCAGATGAGCTGTTGCAACGTCCGCCGGCTGGGCAATTGCCGTCGATAGCGATAACAGCATTTCAATCGCCACAAGCAGTACGTTTCGGAAAAGCGAGTTCATCGTCTTATCGATTCCTTCCTCTATGCTTCGTGTTATCCGATGGTTTCCTTATTTATCAGTTCTTGCTCGCAGCCAACGCCGGCTTGGTAGAAATCATCTCGAATAACTTCGGATCGAACTCCTCAAGACTATTGATCCCATTCAGATGGTTGGCTGTCACCCAAGGCAACCAGAACCGGTGCGATCCGCGCCCACGGCCGTTCGGCCCGGGTCCCATGCGCCAATGCTCTTGCTGCCAGCCGATTCCCTTGACATCGAACTGGCGCCCGGGCATAGCCACCATCGCCTTGGTGTCATGCAGCAATACCTTGGCTACATCGAGGTAATGAGAATCATGAGAATAGGTATAAAGCTTGGCGTAAGAGGCCACGGCCCAATCAAGATACTCATCGGTGCTTCCGGTGTTAGCTGCGGTAATTCCCTGCACTCCCACGGTCGAAACACCGCGTTTGTAATGCAGCTCTTCATCCTTCGCGTCTATGGGCATGGGAAGGTTCCAGATCCATATCCAACTTTCAGCAAAATCACCTGCCACGCGCGCCCGATCCAACCATTTCGGCTCTTTGGTTGACTCATACAAAGTCAGGAACGCTTCCATGCTCAACATCCCAGCTTCTTTATCAGTGATATTGGGATTGTCGATCGCGCCGCCAACGAAGAACCCGCGATTGCCAAACTGCTCCCACACGTATTCAGCTGCCTTGACCGCTACCAACTGGTACCTGGCGTCTCCAGTAACCTGCGTCAGCCTCACCAGCAGAGGCACGGGATTGTAGCTAGCGGTACCAGAGGGTTCCGCAACCTCATTGCTGCCCGGCTTCCAGCGGCGCGGGAAGGATCCGTCCTCGCGTTGTTGCTGGATCAGCCAATCTCCATACTGTTTGATCCACGCCAGCCACTCGGGATGATCCCTTCTCTCCTGCATTTCCCGTTTATAGGCACGAAGCAGAACCGCCATATCTTCGGTCGCGTTACGAAGCCAGGGTGATAACCAGATGTGGTCCCATGGTCTTCCTGTCGCAATATCGAACCCTGTACCGGCGAGAGGTACGGTGGGCAATGCACGAATAGCCGTGGCAATCATCGCCAATCCCTGTTCACGCATTTTCTCTCCACGCGCCGTCTTATCACGCTCGGACTCTCGCAGAAGCATGTCCGCGCACTCTAAATCTTTTCCGACAAACCCCATCGCTACCATTTGCCAATTCCAATTCCTGACATCATTCAATGTCGACATCACGAACGGCACGGCAGTGTTCCCGTTTACAGTCAGCACCTGAGACGAAAGCTGGTCAGCCAGCACGGTCCGCATGGCGCGGACATCGATATAGTTGATCGCCGGATTTAATGCCGACCACGCCCAGCGCCATGTGTTTCGTGTTGCATCGTGAAAGTCTTCATCCTGGGCGAACCGAATCCGGATTTCGTAATGATGCTTCACTCCAGGAACAATCGGATGGTACCGCCGGATCCACCGTTCTTTTGCTGCAGCATCGCGAGAACTGCCGTAGTCATTTGAGTTCGCCGGATATCTATATCCAAACTCCAGAGGAGCGCTTTCGGCTTGCCAGACTCCTATCGCGCCGAACTGGAATCGCGCATCGATCATGCTCAATTTCGTAAGCTTGGTCTCCTCGTCAGTTGAATCACCTCGGGGAGAGGGGTCCATTACCGACACGCTGGCGCCATTGTTGAAAGAAATTGCAAATGCCGGCGCAGGCATAATGTCTTCCCGCATAACCAGACGATGCGCATTGAAATTCAGAATTCCCCCTGGAGAGCGTTCTCCATCATAGGTAGGGTCGCCATAGATGGCGCCGGGAAACATGAACTTTACATCATCCCATTTCAGGGAGGGGTCAAATGCAAATACGACTGCGGAGTTGAATCCACCCGGCGAATGACCATCTACGGTCACACTACGCCGTATGCTCAAAACCGATCCATCCAACATCCAGAGGTCATGCACGTGAAAGATGGTCTTGTCCGCATTCCTGAGGTCGGCCACTGCTTCTAGCCCATCTGGCGTTTTTTTGATCTTTGAATAGCCGGATATGATCTGGCGGATGTCATTTTCCGATCGGTAGATTTCAATCCGCGCCGGCTTCGGCTGCGAGATTTTTGAGGCCGCTCCTCCTGCGACCTCAATTCCCCACTCATTGCCCGCTCGCTGGAAAACTACTTCCGCGCCACTATCCAGGTGCCCCAAAGAGATGACCTGAGCCTCTGCGGCCTGTGCATGCAGTGAAACACAGCCGAGCGCCAGAGCAAGTGATGCCCAAGAAACAAATATCCGCGTTGCCTTGCAAATGGCGACAGATTTGGAGTGAGGATGAACAGCAAATGGCGAGCTAACAGCGGAAGGGCGCTTTCTCATGGTGCTCCGAACGTCAAGAGAAACATTTCCTTCTGAACCCGGGAAACGTTTTCTCTCGTGCCACGGTTTCTTCGATTCCGATCATTTCTTGCGCATTTATTGCCTCGGGAGTCGATCTTCGAACATAAAGCGAGGTATAGCCTGCTTACAGTATTGCATAATATGCAATATTCATTGCTTTCATGCGAGACGAATCCTAGCAACTCGACGTGGCACTCGTCAACGACGATTGAATTGGTAATTCCCGAAAGTGATGGGATCTTTCCGCATAGGGCGAACGCGCGTCTCACCGCCCTCCTTTTAAACCTGGTAAGCTGCAGCCATAAAAAGCTCTCGCTGCGCATGTTGTTTGCAAAAATTCCTCATTCCCGCCGCAACACCGATGGTGTATGTGTCCACAACCGCGGATCATTTCCGAAACCAACCGACAAATCCGCCACGGCTGTTAGCGTGAACTTCCAGAACGTCACCGCTGCTAAGCGTAGTGTCTTTCCTGGCGAATTTATCGAGTGAACCCTGTTCATCACTCAAAAGACTCGCTTTCCATTTGCTGGAGCCCAGGAATGTCAGCGGGATTTTAAGATCGCCTTCGTTCTCGCCATTCAAAATGGCTACAAACCATTGCTCTCCGGTGCGACGAGCCATGGCCGCTATCTTTCCTGGCTCGCTTCCCGGCAGCACCAAGGTCTCGTCCCATGTGCTCGGAATCGCGGTTAATATGTCCCGTGCCGGATTGCTCACAAGGTCTCTGGGATTTCCTCCATAGCAAAGAAACGGTGAGGTGAATTCAATCGCCTGAGCGAACTCGTGCGTCCATGTGTTGTCCTGCAATTCCCTGCTCTCAAGCACTGTCGGCGTATAGTCGGCCGGACCGATGACATATCTGGTGAAAGGAAGAATCGTATCGTGAGCTGAGTCAAGCCGGCGGTGATAGCGTGTGATCTGATATTCGTGGCCGCGAACAGCTTCACGTGTCAGCACGTTCGGCCAGGTGCGTTCCATACCGGTAGGCTTCACCGCTCCGTGAAAATCTACCAACAGTCTGAACTTCGCCGCATCACGAGCGGTGTCGTAGTACCAGTTCGACCATTCCCGGTTAAATTCTTGAGGAAAGTCGATCTTTACACCGACAACACCGGCAGCAACTAGTTGTTGGAAATACGCGTTCCGTTCGACTGCATCTTTAACGTACTTGCTGTGGACCCAAACCCAGATCTTTACGTTTTGTTTCTTTGCATCGGAGACGATCTGCCGAAGAGACTCCCATGGCTTATCCCACCTCTCCCATCCCTCGTCGATCAGGTAGTACTCAAATCCCAGTTCTTTGGTCCATCGAATCCATTGATCTTGCTCGCCAATTACTGGTGCGCCGGAAGATAACCATTGCCAGGTCGAGCGCCCCGGCTTGATCCAATCGGCATTCGCCAGGGCTGCATCCGGAGGAGGATTCAGATCTTGAATGAGAGTGCTATTCACTAATTGTGTTAGATCGGCGGCGATGATCGTGACGCGCCAAGGTTGCCTGACTTCCTCGTCCGTCACCCATCCCTTGGGATCGGCATAGAGATATCCGTTTAGCTCGCTATTTGCCCCGCGTTTTATCGCAAGATCCCCGAAATCTTTTAGACCTGCTTCGCTGATGGTGACGTAGAGGTCTTTGTACTTTGCAGTGATCGGCAGCCCAATCGGGTCCTCTCCTACGCTCCACAGTGTTGTAGTCCTATACTGCCCCTCATATGCAGCACTCAGTGGATCCGCCCACAAAACGGGATTCCCGGCCAAATTCCAACTGCTTCTATCCGCTTCCACCCGGCGGCCTGCCTCGGCTGGCAACCTGAGGCGGACAGCCACACCATCATTTGCGACGTGAAGGTCTATCCAGAAATTGTGTCCGGAAGAAGTTGCTGGGATCTCCCCCTCGAAGGCATGATTGATGCTCGTCGAATGACCGCCCAGCAAGCGGTATTCCTCATTGACTTCGTGGAGAGTGGGAACTGCGAGTTCGACCTGCTTGCCGTACTCGATACCGTTGCTCAGAATCCCGAGGCGGGAGGAGACGAGTACCTCCTGGCCATCCCGCATAACGTGATATCGCAGGTTTCCATTTGTCACGAACACTTCGGCTTTTACGTGGCCGTCTGGGCTGGAAACCGTCCGAACATTCGTCTGTGCAAAGCTGGTTCCCCCGAGGAGCATTGCACAAACGGCTCCCAGAACACAGGGTTTAACCTTCATCAATGTACCTCCGGAACCTCGCCTAAATATGTGTATTCGGCTCCAGTGTGAAGACTGCGGCCCTTAAAAGTCAACGATATAGTAAACGTTATAGATTGAATCGAGAAAACACGCCAATGTAGGTTTCAAGGGCGTATAGCGGCGTGCGTTCTGGCGCCTGCCTCGTATCTCCGGGATGACAGATCAAGAACCTGCGGCTTGAACGACGATACGGCTAACTTCATCGAGCCAGCGCTCACGATCTGCGACTGAGCTGGTTGCGATGATTCTGAATACATGCCTGATCACGTTCTGAACTCCGCAGTATTGTAAAAGGCACTGTTTCCAGATTCTTTCGAGTGGGTCGCCGAATACGATTTGCTCGCGTTCTTCCTCTGTATTACTTGTATTAAACACAACCGCCACTCTGGTGTGCAATAGCCCCTTCGGGATGTCGCCTTGATCGCTATCTTTCTCGAAAGCGTACGCCGACCCCTCGGCAAAGACGCGATCCATCCAGCCTTTCATCATGGCCGGAGGTGCACCCCAGCAATTCGGATGCACGACCACAAGCACTTCTGCGGAAAGCAGGAGATCGCGGTAGCGCTGGACGAGAGGATCATCAGTCCCAAGGCCCCGCATCTCTCGTCTGGTCAGCACGGGATTGAAGTTATCTGCATATAAATTACAGAAGTGTGTCGTAAAGCCTACTGACTGTAAAGAGATCTCACACCGTCGCGCGATCGCGACGGTGAAGCTTGCATCGTCCGGATGCGAAACGACGATCAGTCCGATTCGATTGGGGGTAGGCACTTCCATGGTCTCAGGATAAATCTCCCTTCCCTAAACCTGGCATCACTGCTGCCCCCGGTAAAGCGTGTCGGCCGAGCACTATCGACTCCTATGTCTTGTGTCAGGCGGTAGCCTCGAAACCGGAATAGTCCGGAGGTGTCAAGTGCGCCGGATGGTCCCGTTTCACTTTGAAGCACAATCCTGGGAGAGGCAAAAGGGTGATTCTGATACCCGGATGATGGGTAGTAGCACTAGAGCCTTTTTCCTGTAGGTGTAGCATAGGGTTCCCGCATCTATGGACGTTTTCCGCAATGAAAACGCCGTTGCACTCCTCTTCCGTATACCCAACAACAGGGAAAATGCTGTAAATATTGAGTCTCTCGTGGAACGAGTTAGGGTTGCCGCTGGCCTTGTCAATCAACTTGCATTGAGTCCGTCAATAAGAGAATTACGGTAGGCCCTCCAAGCTGGCACAATCCCCAGTAGAACTGCTCCAAGGATCGTAGCTAGCGCATAGATCTCGACCCGGGCGGAAAGCCCGACCAGCATTATCGGAAGTCCAAGGCGGCTCTCGATGACGCTCCGCAAGACAAAGAGCAGGACGTACACCGCACCAAGGCCGAGTACCGTCCCCGCGATAGCAATGAGGCCGGCCTCCATGAGGATGAGGGTGATGATCTGACGCAGATGAAGGCCAACAGCCCGCAAAACTGCGATCTCCCGCCGCCGTTCATTAATTGCCATGTAGAGAGCGATTAGCATCGCGAGCAGGCCAACAATAAGAACTGCGGCCGAGATCATCGAGAGCGTCTGGTCCGCATAGTCCAGAATGCTCCAGAGCTCCTGCAATGTATAGGCGGGAATAATCGCCGTCAGCGGCTCGGGCTTATAGGAATTGATCTCCCGCTGCAGCATGAGGGTACTGATGCGGGACTTTGTTCCGAGGAGAAACGAGGTGATGTTTTTGACCGAGAGCTTGGACGGATCCAGCTCCGGCAACTGCTCTCCAATTGCGGGAGGAGTCCCGTTCTCCCATCCGACATGCATCGCCTCGTCCCCGAGCAATGTCATATAGAGCGCCCGATCGACTGGTGTTGCTGTCCGCGCAAGGATCCCGACGATCGTGAACAGGACGTTATCATGCTTCAGAATGGAGTGCTCTTCAATGCCGTGAGACAACGCAATTTTCTGGCCAAGACGGTAGTGCAGCGACGAGGCGACCTCAGAGCCAAGTGCGATCTCGGAGAACGAAGATGGAGCATGTCCCTCGGCGAAGCTGATATGACGATCCCGTCGGTACTGGTAGTGAGCATAGAAGTTCTCATCGGTAGCTACAACCCGGTAACCTCGGTGTGAGTCTCCCATAGAGATAGGAATCGTCCATGCTACTGCCGGATGCTGGGCGAAATGCTGATAGCTCTCCCAAGAGATCTCGTTTGCTGCACCGCCGAGATGAAAGACGGTGGAGAGCAGCAGAGGCAGTTCCCCTCCGCGGGCGCCGACGATCAGGTCTGTCCGAGAGAGGGTTCCCGTAAAGCCCGCTTGTGCAGCGTACCGCAGGCGATCGACTCCCGCCAGCAGCGTCACAGAGAGCGCAATAGAAAAGATGGTTAATGAGGTTGGAAACGCGCGGCTGTAAAGCGATTTCCAGGCAAGCCGGATCAGCATCATAAGAAGGTCCCGGCGTTTCTTCGATTGATGGATGTCAGAGAGAGCGACTGCTCGAAGTGTTTCGTAAGAGTGAGATCGTGAGAAACGAAAAGCAGAGTGCTCCCAGTCTCCGCAACCACCTCCGTTAGCAAGTCGAGAAAGGAATCGCGCCGGTCATTGTCCAACGAAGAGGTCGGTTCATCGGCGACAACCAGCGGTGGCGAACCAATGATGGCGCGGGCAATAGCTACGCGCTGTTGCTGCCCGGTCGAGAGCTCGTAGATGGGCGCATTGAGCTTGTCTTGGATGTCGAGCCGTTTCGCAATCCGCCTTATCTCTTCCGAAAGGCTGTCGGCGCGGATACGACGGCGGCGGCTCGCATGAAACATGCAGGGTAAGGCTATGTTCTCTTCAACGCTAAGATAAGGAATCAGATTGAAGCTTTGGAAGATGTAGCCCATTTCACATCCGCGCAGGATATCCCGCTCCGATGCAGAGAGTCTGCGGAGATCGTGGCCCAGCACATGAATCTCTCCTTCCTGCGGAGAAAGAATGCCCGAAATAAGAGAGAGTAGAGTTGTTTTTCCGCTGCCGGACGGTCCGTAGAGGAAGACACGACGTCCTGCGAATATCTCCAATGAATCAATGTCGAGAACAGGATTCCCCTTCGTATATGAGAGAACAACTCCCTTTAGCGAAATGGATAGCGGTGTTCTATTGCTCATAGGGCCGCACAAGGTCCGCATCCATATTGAAAGAGATATCCCCGTATGGGCTCTGCACCGTGGTTACGTGAAGCATTCCGGTAACCAGAACAGGATCCGTGAAAGACATCTTCACCTTCTGATTGTGGGCTAGCTTAATGTAGATCATCTGGTTTGGCGGGGGTGGAGGAACGTGAATACAAGCGCCCGCGAATGGCACGAGAATAAACTCTGTGACTTGATCCGCATCGTCCTCCAGAGGCACCATAAACCCAGGAACGGCAATCCTCTTCCCGTCCAGATCTTTAGCAGGAGAACTGGCCCGCGACGAGTTGAGGGTCTTCAGCGTAGCCCATGAGATGCTGGGCGGAGACCCTCCCTGACTGGTGGCGAATAATATGAGGCCGAAGAGGAAAGGAATTGGCAGGTTCATCGCAGGTACCGGGCCTCCTAAAGAATAAGACGATCCATTGGCGATTTTTGCTCAACTTCCAAAACTCCACCGCCTCTGTGAAGTTCCACTGGAACGAACTAACTTGTAGTTCGTCCCCCTGGCAGGAATTCATCGAGGCGACTTCTTCTCCTCGGGTGTCTTCATGTTGTAGACATCGGGAGGCCCAGTCTCCACGGTCTTACGCTGTGATGGTGGAATCCAGGAAGGCCAGCGTGCACTGCTTTGCGATCCGAAAGGGCGCTCGCTAAATGTCGTCCAGTGTCCAGCCAGAGCTGGATCGGAGCTATGCTTCGGCGCATCCCACTTGTCGAACTCGATCGCATTGAGGTCATATACGATCTTGCCACTCTTGATCGTCAACTCACAGACAAGCTTCACCTGTCCGATATCCTTGGCGCCGAACATGTCAAAGAAACCGAAGGTGCCGTGCTCTTCCGAGAAGACGGCAACATCCGCCACCGATCCGACTGAAAGGTTGCCAAGCTGGTCCTGCTTGATCTCGTGTGCCGGATTCGCGGTCATCTGCGCAAAGACCTCGGGGATGGTTTCACCCAACAGAATCATCTTGTCAGCGACATTCAGGATGTCCTTCATGCTCCCGTTCATGGACGTGATGTGAAGGTCGGTAGAGATGGAATCGGGATGATAGCCCGAAGCCATAATGGGCGCCGCTACTGAAAATGAAAAAGAACCGCCGCCATGACCGATATCGCAGTAGATACCCCGCTTCCTCATATCCATGAGGGCCTTTGAGGGTCCTCCTGTCTTGGGGTCTTGTTCGCCGCGATTTCCAGAGAAGCAGTGGGTGTAGATATCTCCAGGACGTAGGTACTTTGTAACCAGGTCGTCAAGTGGACGCTCGATTCTTCGTGCTCCGTAATCGATCATCACAGGAATATTCGCGACATTGCCGGCGATCACAGCCTGCTCATAGGGCTTCCACTCCGGCCCGGTAAAGTGGGCGCTCTTGATGCCAACAATGACACCGGGATATTTGAGAGCGAACTCTCCGGTCGTCTTCCCATCCATGTCATCGAGATCATCTTCATACTTCGAACCACGCATCCCGGAACCCACAATATTCAATTCGGCCAGAACCCGCGTAATAGAACGATCGATAACCTTGTCCTTGAAGTCGGGAAAGTTTTTCCAGCCCGACGAACCTGCATCCACAATCGTCGTGACGCCGTTACGCAGTGTAAAACCGTCTGGATACACCGAATTGTCACCAGCATATGAGTTACGCTCACCCGTGCCGGCGTAGACGTGAGTATGAATGTCAATGAGACCCGGTGTTACCCAAAATCCCTTCACATCAATCGTCTTCAAGGCGTCTTTCGCTTCCAGATGCTCAGCGACAGCCGCGACCTTGCCATCCTTGATAGCGACATCACGGATGCCATCGATATGGCTTTTCGCATCGACTACATGTCCTCCCTGAAGCAACAGATCGTAAGGCAAGGGATTTGGCGGAAGAACATAGGCTCTTTGCTGAGCCATTCCCAGGCAGCAGCAGAACGAGAGGGCGGCCGGTAGCAGATATCTGACAGTTTTCATCCAACTCCTGTGGGCGTGAATATCGGTGGGAAGCCAATCTTGCTGAAAAGGTGAGCAAATGGGTTCCGTCACGCAATGAAACGCCTCGTCCATGATGCAATCGAGGATACTCCCGTGTATATCTCAATCCTCCGCAGTCTAATTAAGGCAAAAGCCATAGACGGTGCGATATTGCGACTCCTTGTGCACACATGATCCCGTGTGGGCACCCCCAAAGAGGCTCCCATCCTTTCGGGACAGCCTATATTGCAGAAGCAGCAGGGTTATACATACTCCTTTCTGGCTTGTACGCTTGACCTTGACCAAGGTACCCGTGGAGCGTTGTCGACCGTCAATCCCCTCTGCAAGACATTAAAAAAGAAGATCTCACCCTCCTGGGAGCTATGGCAGTTCATCACGAGCTTTGACGCAATCTGCTACCTCTCAGAGACGCGTCATCCATTTCTTAGGGCGCACCGACGCCAGTGAGGACTACTAGCAATGAAGCCAGAAAGCCTTGAGGCCATCGGATGGTGTTCTCTACCGGTGCCCTGACAGCCCTCGTGCAACTGATCTGTTGCTCATGTCGAGGCGAAGAACGCAACTCGCATTCTTCAAGTTGCCTGGCCACCTTCGACGTTGCTTTAGAGATATCTCGGTCGCCTGAGTTGGCCCACCAATGGCGCGGCATACCCCCGAAACTTTTCATTCGATGCGATCGCACCCGTGCCGAGCCACTCCTGCGGTAACGCTCTCCGGGGGCCTGCAGCAGCTGCCAACGGGATCAATTCGCATGAAGGCGATGCTCCAGTCCCAAGGGGAAGCAAGGACGCCATCTTGCCGGTTTCTCCGCGGGCAAGCGCACGCACGCACTCCTGCGCAGTGAGTTCTGCATCTGCGAGGTCCTGTGATGACACGTAAGCAGCGGCTGAACGTCCGATCAGGCCAGGCTTTTCGCTGCGGCAACGCAGCCCGAGGTGCTCCGCCACAAGTCCCGACAGGTGCTGTGCAACTCCACCTATCAATGGCCTCATGGCCGTTTTCCCGCCTGACGGCAATACCTGCTGAAAGACAGGTTTGCCGTTCGCATACGAGATTCCTTCCGATACCACGGCGAGTGCCCACCCGATCTTTGCGACGGTGTTGGAAATGGCATCGAGAAACCGGTCGAGTTCAAACGGCACCTCCGGCACGCAGACCACGTGTGGCGGATCATCCTCATTCTCTTTCGCAAGCGCTGCTGCTGCGGAGAGCCAACCTACATCGCGCCCGAGCGTCTCGAAGATAGAGACAGGCTGGTGGAGCGAGCGAAGATCAGCAGCCAGATCCAACGTGCTTTGTGCGATGAAGCGCGCTGCACTGCCGAAACCAGGGCAGCGATCGGTGGCGGCAATATCGTTGTCGATCGTCTTCGGAGATCCCATGACCTGCACGGAGAAACTACGGCTCTCGCAAAACTCTGCGAACTTCTTAGCTCCGCTCATGGTGCCGTTGCCGCCAAGGAACACAATCTGGTCAACGCCGCGACTACTCAGATGCCGCAGCGATGCATCCAGATCTGCTTCCGAAGGCGCGAAGCGCGATGAGCCAAGCGCAGCGCCCGGACTATTTCGCACCTGTAATAGCGCATCGCTGGACAGGCTGCTCAGGTCGATCAAGTCGGCACGAGACAAGCCCTGCATGCCGAATCGTGCACCGTAGATGCGACCACCGGGCGCTTGCTTTGCCCGTTCGCGGATGGCACTGGCGAGACTCGCATTGAAGACCGCCGTGGGGCCGCCGCCCTGCACTATGAGCATGTTGCCTGGCATACGAGTCTAGCGGCTCCCTGCGAACTGCAAAGGCGCCTGTTCCGTGCAGACAGATGATGCATCCGAAGCATTGCCCGCAAACAGTATCAAGGCTGTTGGAGTTACCGCGCTGCTTTCCGGGACCTTGATCTCGTAGCTGAAGTCATCTGCCGCAAGCGTACGACTGAATGATCCTGCCCTGCCATCGGCGGTCCAGCAGTGCGTCACGGTCAACGCCGTGGGCTTCCCCTCGGGTGCACGCATCGTTGCCAGGCGCACATCGTCTACTGCGAGATTCCGGAACTGATAGCGAACGTACACGTTGCCGGCGCCATTCGGGAAGCCACTGATGGTACGGTCCACCTCAGGCCACTGCAGAGTCTGCAGCTTCTGTGAACCATCACCTGACGGCGGCTTCTGACCGGCGAAGCTCCATACTGTAATCCATGGGCCTGCTTCGCTGGTCGACCAGGCAATGCTGGCGGACTGCGGTGCATCAGCCTGCGCCGGCCACGGAGTTACCTTGCGCGTCTCCGCCGTGAGCTTGTCCGGCGCCAAACCACTGTGAAGGTCCAGGAAGCGCCCACCGGCATCGATCGCCTTCAAATGTCCATCACGGTCACGATCAAACGCGAAGATGAGTTCACCGTCGTGGCCGTCTTCATTGCGAAGATAGCCCTGACCATGATCGCTTTCGAAGGTCACATGCTTTGCAAATTTAGCGAATGATACTGCTGTCTCTGCGTGTACAGGGAGCTCATGTCTCTCCTGTTGCGACTTAGTTACGGTGAACCGGTTCGTTCCGGGCAGCAGTCCCGGCAGTGTCCGCGGATTCACCTCAAACGTGGAACGGATGAGCAGGCCGGGTACAGTTTGCATGGGCTTCGAGCTGCGCAGACGCAGCAGGTAACCGTACGTTCCCGCAACCGCATTCAGTTGTCCATGCGTTGTGGTGGCGAGTCGTCCAGGCGCTGCAGACCATTGCCCTCCAGCAAATGTGTTCACGACGACTGGCGTCCAGCTGTGGCCGTCGTCTGCAGACGTTTCCGCTTGCAGGCCAATTGATCCGGCGTCCGCAATGAACTGCGCGTCTATCAGAACATACGGCGATGCGATGCGATACGTCCACTCACCGGCCTTTCCGTTGCCGGCACGTTGCGCCGCTGCGTCCGGCCGATACTCCAGAACACCCACAGACCAGCGCCGCTCATCCTTCTCGCTCCGAGGGCCGTTCTTCACCAGCAGGATTTCGCCGATGTCCTTTGGAAACTCCTGCCAGGTGCTGCCGTCACGATGGTACGGCATATAGCGCGATGCATACTCACCGGGTTCGTAGTATCGGATCATGCGCTCACCCGGGCGCAGCGTGAAGTCCATGGTGTGCCCATGGGGGTAGCGCGAACCAGCGTAGAGATAGTTGTCATCCCTCGTGGAGAACAACTCAGCGAGGCCCGGGATGGCTCCCGCACGCAGGTCTGCCGGATACCATGGTGCATCCACGCTGCCGGCTCGCGTCATCTTTTCAGAGATCAGCTTGTCCAGAATCAGCTTTGGATCGTCTGCCAGCTGCTGCACCGAGGCAACAGGGCTGCTCCACACCGGACCGTTGCCCACAGTGGTGTAACCCATCATGTCTGAGTCGTAGTAGTGGTATGCGCCGTCGTAATAGACTTCAGCAACGGTATGCCCGGTGAGAAACCACACGCGCGCGGGCAGCCCCGCTGCCTCCCATGTGGCAGCAAGCAGAGGGGCGTCCTGGTAGCAAAGACCGAAGCCGTAACTGTTTACCAGTTTTACTGGATCCAGCACCTCGCCCAACGGCTCCTCGTAGGCCCATCCGGGGATGTGATAGAAGATGCCAGGGCGAACGAAGCGGCCGTCGGTCAGGAAGTATCGCCAAATAGCTTCGGCCTTCTGCCTGGGCGTTTCCGCATGTGCGTTCTGCACAATGCCTTCAGCCATGCGGTGCAGATCCGTTGTGTCGACTGCGCCTTCGCGAACGATCGTGGGAGAGTACACCTGCGCGCCCGCTGAAAACAGCGTCGGCGTCAGCATGGATAAAAGCAGAATGCACTGGCAAGATAGCTTTGACCGCTTCATATCCCCATCTCCTTATTCGCCGGATTGCAATTGCACAGTATGCGTCTGCACCACGCCGGTCAACATTTCCTGCACGCGGAAGGTCCAGGCACCGGCTGCATCGTTCTTCGCCAACGGCCATGTGTACGCCGCTGCTCCATGTTCACCAAAGACGTTGGTGGAGTACTGGACATTGCGTTGCCCGGAAGGATCGATGACATCGACGTGATAGATCTGTTTCGCTGAAGGTGTATTCAAGGACGTGATGGAGAGGGTGAGCCGATCGCCAGCCTTTACATGGTCCGGCATCACGCTCTTCATCTCCGGCTGTGGAGTATTACTGATGGCAAGCACGGTAGGATCATACGCAGCCATTGTGACGGGGAGGCTTGTCACTCGGCCCAGGTCCTTCTTCGCGCGAACATCCCACACATACATGGGAGAAGGCAGATGCACCACCAGTTGCTGCGGCTTGCTGAAGCGTTCGTTCGAGCGGGAGTTGACCGCGCCGAGTTCGTCGACGGAGAGCTGCGGGTTAGACAACAGCGTGAGCAGCGTTACGCCTCCATTTTCAAAGGTGCGAACGTTCACGCCCACTGCGGGCTGCCGATTGGCATCGGTCACGGCGATGGTGGGCGTAACGCCCGCCTTGTGTAGAATCTCTGCGATGCGCCTCGCTGTTGGCTGCTCGTTACTCCTAAGACGGTTTTGCAGATACGGCGTCACACTGAAGCCGACAGTGATGGCCTGACCAGCGCCATACTTCAACGTGTGCGTGATTTCCCTGTTGCCCGCCACAAACAGATCTGCAAGCGGTGATGCCGCAAGGCGTCGGCTGTGCTCGTCGTATGTGCCGGGAAGACCATCTGCAATCACCGTTCCGCCGCGCCAGATGAAGTTCCGAATCTCGCTTACCTCTGCAGCCGAGAGCGAACTGGAGTTAGGGAGGATCAATGCCTTGATGCCGCCATGCAGAAGGCCACCCTTCTCCACCTGGGCGTACGAAATGAAGCGATACTGCAGGCCCTGATCTTCGATGGCGTGTCCCCATGATTCACGAAGGCGGAGAAAGTCGTTGTGGCTGCGCTCATAAGAAGCGTCGCGCTTCATCCATGCATCGCCATCAGGGCGCCGCTCGAGCATCCATTGCGTGCGCAGGCTTGGCTGCGAGAAGTGGACTGCAATGCCATCATCATCGCCCTTGCTGGCAATGATGAGGGCAGCAAGACCGTCGCGGAGTTCATTGTAGTAACCCTCCGCCCTTGCGCCACCTTCTCCCTTAGAACCATCAGGACGGATGTAGCGTTGATCCTCATCCCACAAGATGAGACCGCGATTGCCCTGAAACAATTCATGCCAGATGCGTTGGCGCTCCGCGTCATCGCTCGCAAAGGTTGTGGACAGCAAGGGTATAGATGGATTCAGGGAATGCGCCAGCTTGACGCTACCGCCAATGTCATACGGCTCCATGACCGTAGCAACCTGCGTCAGCCGCGAATAGTCGTAGCCGCCCCACCCGGGCTTCTGCGCACCCACCACGCCGGCGTAGGCTTCGGGATCTACCTCATGCACGGCGTCCACACCAGCTTTGATGGCGTTGGCGTATGCGATATCCATCCACTCTTTGAAGTCAGCCCAGGACGTCCAGTTCTCGTCCGTGCGCTTCATCGCTTCATTGGTGGTTTGCGGCGTGACCAGATTCCAATCCTTGAAGCTCGACCCCCAAGCCGCGTTCAGTGCGGCCAGCGTGCCGTACCGTTCATGCAGCCAGATGCGCATGGCTTCAAGGGACTGGTCGGAGAAGTCAAAGTCCCACTGGGCTCCGAGCTCAGCAATCCCGGTCTCATCTGCCAGGCTGTAGAAGAACGGCCGATAAGGCTGGTTCAGCTTGACCGTCGCGCGCAGGCGATCTGTGATCTTCGCAAGCCAAACCGGGTCAGAGAGGCTGGGATGGCGCTTCAAGGCCTCCTTCGACGTGGGGTCAGCAAAGTACAGGTCCTTGGCTTGCTGAAACGACCAGTCCACGCTCCGATCCGTTCGGAAACGATGGTACTCCGCGTAAAAATCGGTTGCAATTTGCTCAGAGTACCAACGGATGTTGTTCTTCAGCAGGTTTTGAGGGATCGTCGTCTGGTTGCGTCCCACCCATTGTCCGCCGTTAATGCCCAGCCGCTCCAGCTTCTCGTGAATGGGCGCAGGATAGGACTGATACATGATGATGACGTAGTCGCGCCAGCCTTGAAACAGGGGTTTTGCAGTAAAGTCCACGCGACCCGTCTCATCCAGACGTTCCGTACCCTTGGCAGTCTTCTCATCCATGGTGAAATGCGCTTCCAGCGTGTTCTCCATGGCGACCGCGCGTGTCATGTCCACCGGAAAGGTGAACTCTTCCTCGTCCGTAAGCTCGATGGGAGAGTCGTACTCCTGCACAACTCGATTGAGCGAATCCGTCCAGCGCACATGTACACTTCCCTTGCCCGTATGTGCATGCTGAAAGCGCATGGTGGCCACGACCGTCCCTTTACGTTCCAGAACCTTTGACGGCAACGACAGCCCCACAACGCCGCGCGTTGCCGCAACACTTGCAAGCGGCAGCAAGAGACAGGTCGCAAAGGCCCAGCCGAATGTACGTCGTACCATGTGTATCGCTCTCCTTAGAACTACCGAACCGTTAACACCACATCCACCGAATCACCACGCAAATCAAAGCGAGGCGCCAGGAAGTCCGGCTCGATGCGCAAAGCCTCTTGAATATGCTGATTTGCTGCAGTGCGATCGCCGGCGCGTAACGCGAGCAGTGCCAACAGGTAATGACCTTCAGCCCGACGATGCGCGCGCTTCAGCGGCAACTGTGTCTGCGCGAACTCGCCGAACTTCTTCGCAAGTCCATCCGATTCCTGCTTCCGGTTCAGGCGATCCAGGGCAAACAGCACAAAGATACTGTCGCTGTTGTAGCTGGTCCTGTCGCCTGAGGTCAGGTCGGCATGCTTCACTGCATCGTTGAACTCCGCCTGCGCTTCAGCATACTTGCCGAGTGCTTCCAGGACGAGTCCCTGATCGTAGTTCAGCCGGGGTGTGGCTTCAAAGTGGAAGTCGTCCACGCCGAGCGTTGCCGGCGGTGTTGCGATTGCCTGCAATGCGGTATATGACTCCGCATACTTGCCTGCGCGGAACGCCTTTCCTGCTTCGGCATACTTCAAAGCGCGATAGTTGTCGCGAAGCTGTGTGTCGCGGTGGCGCGGCGCAAAAGTGTGGGTGCCGATCACCTTCTCCGCATCATCGTACCGGCCCTGCACTAAGTTCACCTGCAGCAGGCGCATCATCAGGTCATCCTTGTCTGCCGCGCGGTCAACGCTGGCCTGCAGAAGTTTCAACTCTTCGTCAAAGCGGCCGGCCTTCGCATATTGCGAAACAAGATCATTCACCGTTGCAAGGTGACTTGGATCGAGCTCCACGCCCTTCTGGAGATGATTGATGGCCATGTTCGTCTGGCCTGCCTCAGCAGCGGCAAGACCCAACACACGCTCAATCTTGAAGTCGCTACCGCGTAGATGTTCCGCAGCCAGCCACTCCGCTACGGCTTCATCCTTGCGGTCAAGCGAGTAAAGCAGACAGCCCAGGTCGTAGTGCGCAAGTACATCCGCCGGGTCTACCGCAATAGCGGCACGCAGCGGCGCTTCGCTGGATCGGAGATACGGGAAGCGATCGATAACAGGCTCAGTGCGCTTTGCCGCCGCACGCGAGGCCTTCGCCGCGCTGTGATCACCCGCATGGTCCTGGGCATCCGCAAGCGTGTAATAGAAAACGGAAGAAGTCCCGAACGGATCAGCATTCGGCGGTATCTCTAGTTCCAACAACGCTGCGGCATCCTTCCACCGTTCCGCGTTGCTGTAAAACTCCGCAAGGTGGAGCGCCTCCTGTGTCTGGTCACCGATGCGGCGCTTGAGTTCAGCCTTCACATCAGCGTCTCCGGTCCGCAGAAAACGTTCCGCGAATGCTGCGCGATTGGTCGGGTCGATGCCTAACAAGGTCGCGCATTCTTCTTCGGCCAGCGCATCCTGCTTCGTGGCGCGATAGGCCATTGCCAACATCTGGTGCGCGCTGAGATCTTCCGCGTTGTGGTTCACAGCGCCGCGAAGATGCTCGATGGCAGCATGAAAGTCTCCGCGCATCAGGTTCAAACGTCCTAACTGATACTCGCGATTACCGAAGTAGGCGCTCTCCGGCCACACGTAATAGAGGTTACGCTCCGCGGCAGTGCGGTTGCCCCGGTCTAGCTGAGTAACCGCAAGGTAGTACCAGCCGCGGTCTTCGTATGGATTGCGATCCACTGCCGCCTGCAAGGCGGCCTCCGCCTCTGGCAGTTTGCCTTGCTTGTACAGCAGGATTCCTTTCAACGTGTTGGCCACGCTGTAGCCCGGCAACTTTTTCAGAGAGAGCGCCAGAAGATCGAGTGAGCCTGCGTCATCCAGGTCCTTCAGCTTTGACTCGGCGGCAAGCACTAGCTCCTCCGGGTCCATCTGCTCCGGAAGCTTGGTCGGCTTTTCCAATTCGCGCGTGAAGGCGGTGTAATCGGACGGCTTCGTTTCAGGATTGGGCCGCTGATAACGAAGCAGCTCTGCACCGCTTGCGTCCTTGAGAACAACCTGTACATCTCGCAGGATGCCACTCTTTGCGACAACCGTCTTATGAACGGGCGTTCCCGGAACGAGATCGAGCGTGGTGTCCGTCAGCATACCGGCGCCGGATGTCACGATCAGATGTGCGCCTTGCACTGCACGCACTGGCGAAAGGTCAACCTGTAGCGACGGCTTGCTGCCCTGCTTCTCCTCCCGGACGTTCAGCGCGGCAGCATCGCTCAGCGTGCTAAGCCCTTTAGTGCCCGCAACGGGAATCCACCACTCGCTCCAGCGTTCGACGGCGTGCGGCCCCACCCACTCGTAGTGTCCATCCCAGACATGCCGACCGCTCTGCGCCTCGTAGTACGGGCCGGCCTTGTCCGTGTAGCTGCGTTCCGTAGCGGCAGAGTCGCGGCCGTGTCCCCAGGTCCACATCTTCATGCCCTGCACCACACGACGGTCGGCATAGCGAAAGACGCCGTAATCCTGGTCATACATGTAGGCGCCCCCGTAGTTGTCATACGCGTCGATACCGAACACGCCCAGCATATTCAGGTTGTTACGGTCCCAGCTATAGTCCACCCCGTGATACCAGGGCCAGTCTGTGACCTCACCGGTGTTGTGACCTACAGTGCGCGACATGGGATAGAGAAACTGCGTTTCCTTCGTTAATGGGAACGCAGCATTGGTCCAGAACATCTGTGGCATACGGCTGGTGTTCGGGTTGAAGCAAAACACGCTGATCTGCAGGCCATGTACACCAGGATGCAGCGTGGCGGTAAGAGTCACGTCCATACCGTAAAACGGATCGATCTCGCCCAGCATAATGCTGACGCTGCCATCGTCATGCTTCACCACGGTGTTCGACCAGAACGGGTCTGACTTCAGCGTCAGCGAATGAATGTCAAACGGTCCCGTGAGCTCGATACCCTCCTGCGGCCAGTTCATGCGAGGATTGAAGCCGGTCGGTTTGATGACGTCGTTCTTGTAGAAGACCTCACGCTTGTTTAGCTTGTCGTACAGTTCCATGAAGCGGCCGCCGAACTCCGGCACATAGGTCAGACGAAGCGTGTCACTTTCGAGGAAGACGGCTTTGTAGGTCTTTGGTGTCGGAGTTGCAGGCAGCGGTGTCTTGTACGTGGGAAACGGATAGACGCCACCTGCTGC
The DNA here is from genome assembly GCF_025685425.1 of Terriglobus albidus. Classification (GTDB taxonomy): domain Bacteria; phylum Acidobacteriota; class Terriglobia; order Terriglobales; family Acidobacteriaceae; genus Terriglobus; species Terriglobus albidus. Next base: position 93,757 of record NZ_JAGTAS010000056.1, on the reverse strand, counting down.
TGAGCCTGCAAAGAGCGGTGGCTGAAGCTCCCGTCCAGGATTCTCGTACGTGGGCACCGAAATCTCGCCCTCGCGAACCGTCACCGCGGACGGCCCCTGCGCATGCAAAAGAGTAGCGGACAACGCAAGGACAAAGATGCCGTGCTTCTTCATTCGTGAAGTACTCCAAGAAAACCGCGATCGAGCGATGGAGCTACTGTACCTGATTGCGCGACTCTTTACTATCGTTTAGTTTCGTTTTGTTAGCATTTTCTATACGAGTTGCTAAGGATCTTCCCACCAGCCACCCAAGGAGCCGCATTGCATTGGTACTTCCAGGTACGTGTTTCTGCCGTGGAGCGATCTGTGTCGCGCATCCTTCAGGTGCTTGAGACCCAGCGAATCCCTCCCCAACATTTGCAGGCCCGCCAATGCCACAGCGCCATGCACATCCAATTCACGGTAGAAGCGGATGAGAAGCAGGCTGGCCGTATCGGCTGGTTAGTACGGCGCACGCACGCCGTTGAGGCTGTCCATTGGATGGCAATCAGCGATGCGGAACACGAGCGCCGTCTCTGGCACCGCACGGCGTTGGCTGCGTGGTCGGGGGAGGAGATAGACGTTGATCTTGATCCATGTTCTGGATGGTGGCAGTCTGCTCCGTCTGCCCTCCTTCTGACAGACAATTCAGGTCTGCGCGTGGAAGGGCACGATACGGAAGTTCGCATGCGCTGGACAGACAATAATCTTTACTTGCTCTTCAATTCTGGCTACGAGCACCTAAACCTACGCACAGACGATGCGGTGCTTACACAACCGACCCCCAACCTTTGGGAACACGACGTTGCCGAACTCTTCCTTGGACGCGACCCGAAAGCGTCGCAAGGCTATGGCGAGTATGAAGTATCACCGCGTGGTGAATGGCTCGATCTGGACATCACGGCGGACGATGGCGCCATCCATAGCTCTGTCGCACTCAATTCCGGATTTCTTGCGGCCGCTGAGCTGCGTGAAAGCCAGAGTCGCTGGCTGGCCTTCCTGCGCGTTCCGGTCCCGCTACTCGCCGAACGCGGGACCCGCGATCTGCGCTTGAATCTCTTCCGTAGCCAAGGACCCGCTCCCGTAGAACTTGCGTGGCAACCCACACATGATGTCAGCTTCCATGTGCCGTCGCGGTTCGGCTACCTGCACCTTCTTCGCGATTAGCCTTTTCCGCAATAAAAACGCCGCTGCACTCCTCTGTCGGTCTACCCAGCAACAAGGAAAATGCTCCAGCGCACACCTCCAGCTCCAATACAAAAAAGGAAGGATCCCTTACGGGATCCTTCAGGAGTGACCTTCGCGCTTTTAGAAGACGATCTTGCCCTGCAACTGGATCAGACGGCTCCCGCCAACCTGTGAAGTAATTACTCCCTGATTGTTGGGAATGCTCATGTTGATGTGGTTGTAGATGTTGAAGACCTGCGCCTCCAGCTGGAGGTTCAAGCGCTCCTTGATCGGCGTGATCTTGGAGAATGTGGCGTCCATGTTGTTGAATCCCGGACCGGTGAGGGTGCTACGCGGAATGTTGTTTAGCAGATCGTTATCGAGTGTATTGGCCCGCTGGAGGTATGACTGAGTGGTGCAGGTCTGTCCCAGGTCCAGGCGGCATACACGAGCATCAAACCACTGCTTACGCGTGCGCTGATCCTTGGGCAACGCGCCATTCTTGCCCTGTGCGAGGATCGTTGCCGAACCGCGCGCACTATAGTACGGCGAGAAGTACAGACCACTACGCCAGTAGAAGAAGGCGGTAAAGTTCCATCCGCTCACAAGACGATCCACAAAACCGTTCGTGTTGTTCAGGAACATCTTGCCTTTGCCGAATGGCAACACGTAATGCGTGTTGATACTGATTGCATAGCGCGGAAGAGAGGAGTCGTTCGCGTACACAGAGGACAAGCGCTGCGCATCCGAAGCATTGTTGGTCAGAGCAGAGGGCAACATCTCCAATCCCGCGAATGTGTTATTACTGCCCTCCGACGTCGTCAGCACTCGCTGATACACGAACGATCCCTGGAGGATCATGTCTGCATTCACCTGCTGCTTTACTTCCGCCTGCGCCGAGTTTGAATTGGCGAAGCCGTTGTAGCGCATGAGGTCCATTGCGTTCGTGGATGATGTGGCGAAGTTCGGATAGGCGCGCCGCTGCTGAATTTTGGCGCCGGCCGGAGCCTGGGCACGGGGAACCAGAGCGTTGATGGGGTCATACATCACAAGGTTGCTGCTGTTGTTTCCGACGTAGGACAGACGAACTCCGGTCTTCTTGCCCAGATCACGCTCCAAGGTCACGTTGTACTGAGCCACACGTTGTGGCTTGTAGTTTGGATCGAACGGCAGGATGTTCCAGCCGCTGTTCTCCGCAATCGCAAGCGAAGTAGGATTGATGAACTGGTTGCCGAGCGTACGCGCATTTGGAGACTGGTTGCTGTAGCGACTGGGAGCCGCAGGAAACGCAAGTTCTGCTGCGTTGTTGTCAGTGTTATCAACCGTGCTCTGATAGATATAGCTGAACGGAGCGTTCTTACGCGTGTTCTGGTGGTACTGGATGAGTGGCATGGCCCAGTAATAGATGCCGTAACCACCGCGAAGCACCGTCTTCTCGTTCAGCGTATAGGCAATACCGAAACGAGGCGCCCAGTTGTTCTTTTCCATGTTCCACAAATCCGAGTTGAAACCGGCTGCCTGTGCCGATTGGAACTGAAGGCCGGCAGATTGGTAGGCGCTCAGGACAGCAGGATCAACGTTTGGCGTGCCTGATCCGGGATATACAACCACAGGCTTGTTGCTGCCCGCCGTGAACTTGAGCGTGGAGGCTTTGCCATTCGCATCTTTGAAGGGCGTCCAATAGTCATAGCGAAGGCCCAGGTTCAGAACCAGCTTGGGTGTTACCTTCCAGTTGTCCTGGAAAAATCCGGCAAAGTAGCTCTGACGTGTATCGAAGACGGGATATTGATTCAGGCCGGCGTAATCTGTGTGGCCCAGCAATAGATCAGCAAGACCGGCACCGGTGTCTGCCATCTGCTGGTTGTAGATACCTTTGGCTGCCTGTTTGGGATCCATCTGCGCCGTGAAAAGACCGGAGAAGTTGTAATCTCCGCCTGGCTGCCCGGTCTCATAAGTCTCTACCATCACGTGCTGAAACGCGAAACCCGTCTTCATTTCGTGACGTCCCTTTGTGAGGCTCACGTTGTCCGCCACATTCACCGTGATGTTCGGTGAATCCTTGGGGTTATCACGATCGATACCATCGAAGTTGTAGCTATAGGCATCATCGAAGTAAAAGCTGGGCCACGCGATCGTACCCGGGTATGTGGGTAGACCAAGTGTCTGCGTAATGGGCGGCGAAATGATCTGCGGACCGCTGTATGCATGGAACACCTGCACGCCGCCGCGCGCTTCATTCACAATGTTCGGTGTGAAGATGTGCGTGTATGAGATGGCAGCATTGTGGCCACCTTGAGCACCCTGACGCGGATTCAGAAAATATCCGGCGCCTCCCGAGGCCGTATCGGTGTGTGTATAGCGAACCGAGAGACGCTGCTGCCCAAAGAGTTGATCCACCTTCGCCGTGATCAAGGTCTGATCAGACTTTGCTCGCAGGTTGGGTACCTGATAGTTCGGTCCCAGGTAATACGGGGCCGAGCTGGTCGGATCGGGAATGTAGGTCATGATCTTTGCTGCGATGGGATTGATACGTTCCACAGGAATGCGATTACCGGGGAAGGGCGAACGCACATAGGACTGAAGTGCGGGATCGTAATGCGTCGTCAGCGGATCATAGATGATTACCGGGGCACCCTGCGAATCTACAAAGTTCGAGAAATCACCGGTCTTCCAGTTTTTCTGCGGAACCGTGTACCGCGCGTTTGCAGCGGAGCGTTCACGAATCGCTTCCACGTCCACAAAAAAGAACGTCTTATTGCGTCCGTCGTACAGCTTGGGAATGATGACCGGACCGCCAAGATTGCCGCCAAACTCGTTATGCACAAGCGACTTCACAGAGGTTTGGCCCATGGTCTTCGCCTGCAGCGCACTGATGCGATTCAGTTCGAATAGCTGGCCATGAAGCTGATTCGTACCGCTTTTGGTTGCAACCTCCACCATGCCCGGACGGCTGTACTCCGCGCTGCCGTTCGACGTTGTGACCTTGAGTTCCTGGATGGTTGGCAGAGGCTGCGGCGTACGCTGAAGCTCATTGGTGACGCGCTCGGATGCGGTCTGTCCATCCACCAGGTAGTCCATCGATCCGCCTGGGATTCCGTTGACGCGCGTATAGCCATTTCCCTGGCCGCCAAACCCGTTCGCCACCACGCCTGGCGTGAAGTTCAGCACGTTGAGAAAGTTTCTATTCGCCAACGGCAGCGTCTGAATGCGGACGTCTTCTTTCACATCGGCAATCGTCGCTTCGGAACGTTCAATGATCGGTGTTGCATCCACGACATCGACGGAAGCATAGGTAGTAGCCACTTTCAATACCGCATCTACCGTAGCGTTCTGGGCCACTCGCAGCGTCAGCTTGGCCACAAAGTCCGCGAAGCCCTCGCGCTGTACCTGCACCTCATACTCGCCAGGCGCCAACGCGGTGAAATCAAAGTAGCCTTCGCGGTTCGTCCGGTCCTGGCGGTGTTCCTGGGTTCCGAGGTTCGTCAGGGTGACGGCAGCATCGGGCACGATACCGTTCGTGCTGTCGTGCACCGTGCCCTTCACACCCGAGTTGGACAACTGGGCTACTGCCGCGGTGGACAGAAGCAGACTACAACCGAAAGTACGCAGGAAAACGCCCATACAAGCTCCTTGGAGAAACAAGCACCAGCACTATGCCCGGCCCGCAGACCGGCCGGATCTAGAGAAAAGGCAGTGCGTACTTAGTACAGGAAAGGAAACACAAAGTCAACAAAAGATAACAATACGTAATATATGCCGTTTTTTTTCGTTGAGCGGAGGGTCGTTGCTAACGGTTGGTGGACGGCGTGCCTTCAAGGAAAAGGCTTCCCAGTGGAAACCATCCATTGCTGTTCTCGCCTTCCACGGCGAGGTGGATGCGGGGCTGCGGCTCGATGGGATCTATCAGCGCGATGGCGAGGCGATACTCACCCGAGGGTATGCCCTGCGGCAGCGTCACGGTGCCATTCTGCACGATATCTCCCGGTAACCAACTGCGTACATCTGCCGGAAGTGGAATAACCCACGTGCCCCGGCCGTCGGTGAGCTGCAGCGCAGCACGGTACGGCCGGTACACAGGGGCGTTCCCTTTGTTCTCCCACCATGATTCGTACTTCAGCGTGCGGTCGGAGCCTATGCGCGACGGATAGGCAAACCGTCGCAGCGCGAACCGATATCCCATGTGGCGCAGCCACTCATTCACCTGAGGCCACCACTCTTCCGGCACGGCGGACGACTTGTTGTTGAACGTGGATACGTGCCATTTCTCCGCTTGAGCCGCAATGTACTTCAGGTCCCAGCCCTGGTCCTTCCAATGCTGCATAACCCAGCAGGACTCCATCGCCACCGGTGCGGTTTTCCATAGCTGATCCAGATGCAGTCCGACAATGGCCTCCGGGTAGCTATCCGTCATCAGGTTTCGTTTTGGATCGAATCCGCCCATGTCGCCGAGACAATCTGCGCGCCAACCTACGACCGGAGCATCTGGACTGCCTGCAGCGCCTCCGTTATGCGCTGCGGCAAGGGTCTCCGCTACGGTACCTGCATCGGCGAGCTGTGTGAGGAGCGGTGTGCGGTGAAAGCTCTCGGTGTAGCTCCTGATCAACGCCGTGCGTGTGGCGCCGCTCAGCAAATCGCTCCCTGCTCCCTCGCCCCATGCTGCGAGCAGTGAAATGTCGACCGACTCCAGCCTTGGATCGCCATCATATCGTTTCCCGAGGGCACGGATCATAGCTCCGTATTCTCGCGCGTACGCTGGCTGCTCGGGATCGATGAGCCACTTGGCCTTCTTGGATTGCCAGTCGGTTTGCCTGTGGCCCGCGTCGATGTGTTCTCCTGTCTCCTTGCGATACCAGCCCGGAACATCCTCGGTAGCTTGCGAACCATGGGGCGCAATTCGCAACATCAGCGTCTGTCTGCGCTGCTGAGCAGTCTCCAAAGCTCGGTCCAGCAGGCTCCAATCGAAGCGACCTTTTTCTGGTTCGAGGAACTTCCAATACAGCCGCAGATATGCAACGGTGGACTTCGGGTATCCGGGCGCAACCGTCGCTCCGGGCAATGGCTGGGACTCGATCGGCGAGCCTTCGGTCCACCCCGTACCGCTGTTCAGCTTGTCTCCATTGAAGCGCTGGAATGTGGTGAAGCCGATGCCAGGATTAGTCAGCACACGGTCAGATTCCACTGGCTTGATGACGATTGTCTGTGCGGCAGCGCCGGCCGTCGAAAGAATGCATCCAATGCCAATCGCCACGCTCTGTAGCACTCTCATTCCTGCGGCCCCCCGGCGACGCCGCACCACCGGCATGTGAACAACAGCAGGGCGGCGGCGGCGTCCAGCATGCTGGAGATGGTGACGTACTCGTCCGAACCATGTGCCCCGGCACCGCTGGGCCCCCAAAGCACCGCAGGTATGCCAAAGCGATGGAAGATGAACATGTCGCATGGGGCTTCCATGCCCACAACGGACGGACGCGTTCCGTTCGCTTCTTGCGCTGCATCCGCCAGCTCCACGCAAAGCGGCTCATCTGCTTCAATGGCTGATCCCGGTAGCCAGCGCACTGCCTTCGTCAACGTCGGTGCGGATGCAAAGATATCTGGCGCTGCATTGATCAGGCCATCCAGCCACGCCTGAAACTCGGTGTCGACATCGGCTTGTTCTTCGCCCGGCATCAGCTGCCAGTACAGCTCTACCCTGCACTCTTCCGGCACGGTGATCGGCTCACTCGTCCCCCAAGGGCCAGTCGTGATCTTGGTGATGGTGACCGGCACGGGATCATCGCTCTGATAAAGCGCGTGTCCCTTGCACTCCCTCTTCCGCTGGTTGGCGAAATTCGGCAGCTCATCCATGAAGCGTTTCAACTGCGTGATGACACCCGCGCCAGGGCCGCCATCCAAGACGCCGCCAGATGCGGTAAACAGCAGGTGCACGGTGCGCCCGCCACGCTGCGCCGCACAGATGCGTAAAGAGGAAGGCTCCGTCACAATGGCCGCATCCGCCATAGAGCCCCGTAGCCGCGCCGCAAGCGTCCCATTCACACCGCCGAATTCCTCATCCACAACGCTTTCGAAGATCACGTCCCCGCGCAACCGCAATCTCATCGCATCCAGCATCTGCAACACGAATAAGTTGATCGCGACACCCGCCTTCATATCGTTCGCCCCGCGGCCATAGATGCGGTCGCCCTCGCGCACCGCTTCAAATGCGTCCCGCGTCCACGGCAGGGTGCCGCGCGGCACCGTGTCGATGTGCCCGGAGAGGATAAGTGAGCGGCCACCACCCGATCCGCGGCGTACAGTACTGAGGTTGGGCCGGTCGGGGTAGTCTCGATCCGGTGTGCTCAGCGGGTGGCCGCGCAATTCCCTTACATCGTTCAGCGGGTACAGATCATATTCATATCCCGTCGCCTTCAGACGCTCCGCCAGGTACTGCTGACATGCAGCTTCATCCCCTGCAGGAGAGCGGTTCTCTGATGGAATGCGGATCAGGTCTTCCAAAGTCTTCAGCAGGAGTTCACGATTGTTTTCAACAAGGGTGCGGATCTTCTGCGCATCAGGGGTCATACGGCTGTTCCCTCCAGGCTGGTGAGTCGTCCCGCGTTGCGGCGAAAGCCTTTCGTCAAAACAGCCAGATAAACTGCGCCAGTGCAGAGCCAGGCGAAACCTGCGATCTGCGCTTTCGCAGTGAGGCTGAGCCACACATAGGCGGACACGATAGCACCGAGTGCGGGAAAGACAAGTGACGTGAGGATCGCCAGGCCGCTCCGCTGCTCCTTGCGCCCGAAGAAGTGCCGGATGACACTCAGGTTCACCAGGATGAACCCAAAGAAAGCGCCGAAATTCAACAACTCCACGACAAGCTGGAAGCGTAACAACAACGATCCGGCTAACGAAATCGCACCCATCAGGTAAATGCTTCGCGTGGGTGTGGCATGTCTTGGATTAATGTGCGCGAAAAAGCGGCGCGACACCACGCCGTCACGTCCCATGCCCAGCAACAGTCGCGAAGCGCCCGCCTGACCAGTCAATGCGCTAGCCAGGCCCGCCACCAGCAGGATGACACTCATGAACTGCAGCATGGCTGTGCCGCCGATGGCGCGTCCGATGTCGAGGATCTCCGTCTCTGATTCCGTGTAGTTCGCGAAATCCGGTGCCACCAGAGATGCGACATATACAGCCACAACGCAAAAGACCGCCTCAATAAGACACACCGCGACGGTTGCGAAAGAGATGTCGCGCTCCGGATCGATCGTGTCCTCCGCTAATGTAGAGATCGCGTCGAAGCCGATAAACGAAAGGCTTGCGATGGCAGCGCCCAGCATGAGCGGTCGCAGGCTGAATGTGGCCGGATTGTAGATCGCACGCGGCGTAACCAGAGAGATGCCATGAGCTGCCAGATAGCGCAACGCGAGCGCCACGAACAGCACCGCGCAGATACACATCAACCCCATCATCACATTCCCCACCCACTTGGTCATGCGCAGGCCGCGAAGATTAATCAGCGTAATCGCCACCGTGAACATCACGGCCCACGCAGAATATGGCACGGACGGAACCATACGGCTTGCAGTCAGCGCAGCGTAAACGACGCTCAGCAGCGGGATCAGCAAGTAATCCAGGATCATGCCCCAACCTGCAAGAAAGCCGACAATCGGATGCAGCCCCTCTGACACATAGGTATAGGTAGAGCCTGCGGACGGGAACGCGCCTGACATACGGCCGTAGCTCATTGCAGTGAACAGCATGGCGACCATGGCGACCAGGTAGCTCAACACGCTGTGCCCATGTGATGTCTGCTGCACGATACCAAAAACAGGGTATGGCGCAGTGGGCGTGAGGATCACCAGGCCATACAGGATCAGATCGCGACGCGAGAGCACGCGGCGAAGTGTACTTGGCTGCGGCAAATGCTCACTCACCCGGCACGCTCCATCCAACCAAATCCATGCTCTCGCAGGAAACTATTGCGTAGTTCGTCATCACGGAAGGCTTCCGTGCCTCCACTGCGCAAGGTGGACAGCGCGGCAGTAAGGTTACCGGCGGCGGCGCAGGTCTCAGGATCGTGTCCTCGCAGATACGCCGTCAGGAAGCCTGCGTTAAAGCTATCGCCCGCGCCAATGGTATCAACCGGAACCACAGGCGTACCTGCAACGTGCGCTCGTACTGTTCCGTATGCCAAACGCGCTCCATTTGCGCCACATTTCACTGCTACCAAAGGTACCTGAGCGGCCAGGCGTTCCATGGCCTGCTCCACATCGGCCGAACTCGTCATGCGGCATGCCTCCGCGTCATTCGGTAGCAGAACATCGACCAGCGGCAGAAGTTGATCAATACCTTCCCAGCGGTCTTCGGGGTCATCGTTCGTATCGAGAGAAGTGGTGAGACCTGCTTCACGTGCGCGGCGCAGTAGTGCGGCGGCTCCCGGCCTGAGTCCTGTCTGAAGGAACAATGACGACAAGTGCAGATGACGTCCCTGCAACAGGAATGCGTCGTCGACGTCTGCTTCGGTTAGGGTCGCCATAGCCCCTATGTAGGTCAGGATGTGACGGTCGCGCCCATGCGGCAACAACACGGTAACGCCAGTAGATGTTCCTTCTGGGGCAACACTGATTCTGGTGGTATCCACGCCGGCTTCACGCAGACGGGACACCGTGATCTCGCCCATCGCGTCGTCCCCCACTTTTCCCAGGAACGCCGCAGAACAACCCAGCTTCGCCATGTTGTGTACAAGGATTGCGGAAGAACTGCCCAGCGTCATGCTGAAATTACTGGCGAGCAGCTCACGCTCCAGCTCCATCTTGGGCGGCAGGCCGTAGAGCACCAGGTCGAGGTTCAACTCGCCTGCGACCACAACGTCAACACTGCGTCTGGCGCGCTGCGCCGCTTCTTTCACTCTAGGCATCCCTCTCCGAAAACCGATGATGAATCACTTGCAACGAACTTACGACGATACGGTCGCCTCACAACACCGCAGCGGTTTCTTCCATCCCGTAAATGCGGAACTCTCCCACTACCCGGCTGATGACGCCATCCTTTGATGGGGCATCCGGACGCAAACCTTCCTGCAGGCAACGCAGCAGCGCCAACACCTGTCCCGCAACAACGTACAGAATCGAGGTGAAGTCATCATCGTCGAACCCCGCGACATCAATCGTGAGGTCACCCGGACGTGCAATATCGCTTGGAATGTCTGATCCAATGAAAAGCTTCTTCATGCCGAGCTGCTTCTGATTCAGCTCGCGAACGACATCCAGTTCATAGGCTCGAACCAGCGGATCTGCGGAGAGGAAGCACGCTACCAGCGAATCTGGATGCACCGCACTCATGGGACCATGTCGCAGCCCCAAGTATGTTTCGCAAACAGTAATGACGCGGCCGGCGGTCATCTCGGTCATCTTCAGCGCGGATTCGCGGGCCGCACCGAACAACGACGGGCTGGCAAGATAGAAGGCCCTTTCAAATCGCTCCTGGAGAAACTCCGGAAAACGCTCGAACGCAGTTCGCAAAATGTTTGTGCCAGTTTCGCTAAGTTGCTCTGCGTGCCGCACGAACTGCTGTGGCGCCTTCAGGTAGGAGAGGCCGAGCGCAGCAAGCGCCATGTTCGTGAAGCTGCTGGTCATTACCAAGCTGCGATCGTTGGTGCGTGGATCCAGCACGATAGCTTCCAGATCGTCGCCCTTCCGGAAACTGGTAGATAGCCTGCCCTGCTTGTTACAGGTGATGATTAGGTGTCGAACGTTCGCGTTCAATCGTTGCGCCACCTGCAAGGCAGCTACACTCTCCGGGCTGTCGCCGGAACGCGCAAACGAAACCATCAACGCGGTCGTTTCAGGCAGCAGGGCCGTGCCATTGGTCAGCAGCGCCCCGGATCCAATAGTTTGTACGGGCATCCGCAATGCCTTCTGCAAAGGAACGCGCACACACTCACCCGCGTACTCAGAACTTCCCGAACCTGTGAGCACGACCTGCTCACAACCATCCAGCAGGGCTCCAAGCCTGTTCGCACAGGCCAGTACCTGGCTAGCCGTCTTCAGCCATGTGTCCGGTTGCTGCAAAATTTCACACAGCGTGTGCCGATAGGCAAGTCCGTCCCGTTCCTCTTCGGAACGTCCAAGCCACCCATCGGCTTGCGGAAACACTCGCATGTATCGCGAGAATTCGTCTTCGGCACGCACACTGTTTTTCTGGCTCATCCAGACGCCTCCAATTGGTAATAATTCGCAGCTAAACGTAACCATAACATAGCAAACGTTACATTCCGTCCTTGGTAAACCGTACCGATTCGGGAGAGTGGTTTTTACTTTCCATTGCGCGGACAGTTCCACTGTGCTATTTCTATAGCACAGTGTTCAGAAAGCCCAATCCGTCCTCCGGTGTTCCCATCTATGTCCAACTGAAGGAACAGATTCGACACGCAATTGAGACGGGCGCCTTGGCTCCAGGCGACCAATTACCAGGAATCCGAAGTTTAGCGGAAACGCTGGTAATCAATCCAAACACGGTTATTCGCGTCTACCGAGAGCTCGAGGGAGAAAAGACGCTAGAAATCAAGCACGGATTGGGCGCGTTTGTCGCATCCCGACGCAATACAAACTCCAAAACGGAGGGATTGCGGGACGCACAGCAACTGATGCGTGATTTTGTCCATACTCTGAAGGCTCAGGGACTCGACGAAGGCGAGATCCGGAGGCTTCTGGAAGCCGAACTCAATGAGATGTTCCAGGAGAGGTAGATGATGTCTACAGTAATCGAAACTGTCCAACTCAGGAAAAATTACGGAAACCATGAAGCCGTCAAAGGCCTAAATCTCTCCGTACCAGAAGGGTCCGTTTGCGCCTTTTTAGGTCAGAATGGCGCCGGCAAAAGTTCGACAATCAAGATGCTTCTGGGCATGATTCATCCCACCTCCGGCAGCGGCACCATCTTTGGACATCGGATCGATCGAGAAAGCGAAAGCCTCCTCATTCGACAAAGGGTTGCCTACGTAGCTGAGGACAAGAGGCTTTACGACTATATGTCGGTTGAGCAAATTATCCGCTTTACTCGTTCCTTCTTTCCGAGATGGAATGCAACTCTTGAAAAGAATTTGTTGCAGCGATTCGAACTCCCGAAAGCGCGAAAAGTACGTCAACTTTCCAAGGGGATGCGAACCAAACTTGCCCTTCTGCTCGGCTTCTGCCGAGGATGTGAACTGCTCATCCTCGATGAGCCCACGGAAGGTTTGGATCCTGTTGCGATCGAAGAAGTCTTGCAGATCGTAGTTTCGCTCGCCTCGGAAGGTACCACCATCTTCTTTTCCTCGCACCAGATTGCCGAGGTTGAGCAGGTTGCCGACCGTGTTCTCATGATTGACCGAGGCTTGCTGGTGCTCGACTCGACCATGGATCAGGTGAAAGAGGAATATCGCCATATTCAGGCTGTTTTTCCTGAGCCGGTAGAGGAGCGGGACTTCCGCGTCCCTGGCATCGAAAAAGTCCGTACCAATGGGCGCACCGTTTCCCTGTTGGCTAGTCACAATATCGACAGCATCGTAGAACACGTACGCATGCTTCGTGCCGGCAGCATAGATGTCCTTCCGACATCTCTCAAAGAGGTTTTTCTGGAGAAGGTAACAGCGAGGTCAGGACATGCTTCTTTATAAAGCTTGGATCGAAACCAGAATCCGATTCTTAGCAGGACTGGCGACTACGCTCATCGTCTGCAGCTACTATCTCTATGCACACAGTTCACTCGTTGCGATGTGGACCCATATGCTGCAGGATCCGAAGGGGCCACACTTCGGTTGGATGCGCCTGGCAATCAGTGACTATAACTTTTATCTCTGGCACTACCTCTACGACAACTATCTACAGCAAATTTGGTGCCTCTTTGCCGCCTTGTTCGCATTTGGAGGCCTTATCCGCGAGAAACAGGATGGAACTTCTCTTTTCAGCTTGGGATTGCCGGTTAGCCGACGACGCTGGCTGTACACGAGGCTGCTCGTCGCGCTCCTTGAAGGCTGCGCACTCGCGGTATTTTCTGTACTCGTGATTGCAATCGGCTCGGCAGTAATCCACCAGACCTACTCGCTCAGCCAAGTACTCGCGCACACGGCGTTGATGGTGGGAATCGGTTTCTTTGCCGCGGCATTGGGAAATGTTTTCTATACACTTTTTCCGAGCAATTACGTCTCACTGATATTGATTTTGGCAGTGATCAGCGCGCCTTATCTGCTCATCCAAACCTATGTGCAACATATGCGCTCAATTGGTCGTTCGACATGGCTGTCATACGTCGACTTCGGTTATGCGATGGCAGGGCCATGGCACCTCACCTGGTCGACTGTCCCGTGGATAACGATCCTTGTAATGACCGTAATGACCGCAATTCTGCTTCGCACCGCAGCAGTCTATGGAGATCACATTGACTACTAACAGAATCGCATCCCAAGCATCTCTGCGGCTTCCTCTTACTTGGAAATCTTGGCAGGAATCCAAGGCGCGATTCTTCGCCGGTGTAGCTCTCCTCTCAACGCTAATTGTTTACGCAGTGTTCACGAGTTCCGACTTTCTCGCGCGCTACAACGCTCGCTTTCCTATGTCCCCACTCAGTTATTCGGACTATATCTGGAGCGGTCTATTTCACTATGCCCTTCAGGGTCTCTGGCTTTTGGCAGCCTTTGTGCTGTGCCTCGGGGGACTTTACAGAGAGAAGGCCACCGGCGCGGCTCTCTACAGTTTGGGCCTACCGGCCCGACGTCTTCATCTGTTCGGAGTCCGCGCTCTCGTCGCATCTGTACAGGGCCTTTTTCTCGCTCTCATTTCATCTGTACTGATCGCGTTATTATCACGTCTGATTGGTTCTTCATACTCTTTATTCCAATCGCTCACATTTGGTACCCTGATGGGCGTTGCGGGTCTGGTATTTATCGCCTTCGGATTACTCTTGTCTGAAATCTTTTCCGGAGAGTTCACCGCCCCTGTTCTCGGGTTGTGTAGCATCACTGCCATCTTCTTTGCGTACAAAGGTCACGTCCTACATCGGTGGAATATCTTTGACACCATGAGTGCTGCTAACTATGTCGATCCGTCCAACAAACTCCTACAAAATTTCGCATTTTTTCCAAGCGCGCTTGCTTGCGTCTTCATCTCACTCGTCTTATTTGTGGCCGGCGGCGCGATCGTGCACACAAGAGATTTCTAGATCAAATTAGTAGGTCGGAACGCTGTTCCACATCTCCCCTTAAACGATCACGTCGTTCTTGCGATGAGGAGTACGATGACGCCGTCAAATGAATCCATGGGCCATCGATTGCGTGCCGTGCGTCTGCGCAAACAACTGACACTGCGGGATGTAGAAGTCCGTGCGTAGGTGGAACCGACGTTGCCTTGCGCCCAGTCTCTTACCTCGGCACCTCATTATTTGTCTGCTTTGCGCTGGCGTTCCTTTGATGACCAGAACACATTGAACATCACGGAGACTGTCTACCGTGGCAAGCTTCGCCCTTACGGGAAGACGCCTGGCGGCCTGACGAAGGTCTTTTTGCCGGACGGCCTTGCTGCCGAGCTCCGTGCCCGGAAGACGGAATGCGGGGACGTATCCCCTGACGATTTCATCTTCCCTGACGCAGAAGGTGTTTTCCTGCTTGTCACGAACTACCGCCACCGGGTCCTAAAGCGGTTGGCAGAACGTCTCGGGATCGAGAAGCTGAACTTCCAGATTCTGCGCCGCACGAAGGCAACGCAGGCCCAAAACATGGGATCGGTCAAAGACATTCAGGCGCACTTGCGGCAAACACGGCCTGACACGACCGCGAACGAGTACATGCAGGCGCTGCCTGAAAGTGTTCAGCAGAGGGTCGGTTCGGTTTACCTGATGCTCACGAAAGGGGGCAGAAAAGCGGCCAGGAGAGATGGAAGAAAAACAGTCGTTTTCAGATTTGCCACAAAATGCCACAAATTTTCGAAGCTACCGGCTGTAAGTTATTGATTTATTGGTGGGCACAGCAGGATTCGAACCTACGACTTCCACCGTGTGAAGGTGGGGTCGAAGCGGTCGGTTGCACATTCTAAAGGACTTATTTACCGGTTTACACCATAAAAACCGGTATTAAGGGCTCAATTTGTCATCAATTTGGCATCAACTTTTTAGGTGGGCGTCGGGACCGATTGTGGCGGATCGGTCCCTTGTCTCTTACAACCTTCTAGAAACCACATCCCTTTCGTGGCCGAGTCGCTTTCGAAGGCCGACTTCCCTGTACTAAATCTGGATCGTGAATCCTCCTGAAGTGATATCATTAGCGGAAGGTTGATATCATCAATACGGAGAATCTGATGCCTGCGGTGACGATTCGAAATCTTCCGGAAGCCACCCATCGCGCCCTAAAGGCGCGCGCAGCCAAGCATGGCCGAAGTACCGAGGCCGAGATTCGCGACATCATTGAGACCGCGGTTCGACCTGCCAACCGGGTCCGTCTAGGCTCGGCATTGGCTGAGCTGGGTAAAAAGTATGGCGGCATTGAGATCTCCGCCGACCGGGACCAATCCCCTGCTCCACCGGTTCGTTTGTCGTGATCATCCTCGACACCAATGTCATCTCGGAACCGCTCCGCCCAAAGGGCGATCCAGCTGTTCTCCGTTGGTTAGACCAACAAGATATCAAGACCCTCTATTTGACCGCCATTACGGTCGCAGAACTGCGCTTCGGCATCGCGGTTCTTCCTCTGGGAAGCCGTCGACGGCGTCTCGAAGACGAGTTCGAGGAGCGTATCCTTTCTCTCTTCTTCGGCCGCATTCTTTCTTTCGAGGAGGGATCGACCGCAGCTTACGCCAGTCTCCGGACCAAGGCAAAGACTGAGGGCAAAGCCATTGGTCTTGCGGACGCTCTCATCGCGGCAATCGCTATGCAACATGGGTTTACTGTGGCGACACGAGACACGTCCCCTTTCAAAGCCGCAGACATTCCAGTAATCGATCCGTGGACATTCTAGGATTCAGAGAACTCATCTGACGCAGCAACATGTTCTCTAAAACGGCGCGTTTTTCATAGGCCTGTAAGGTTCCGGGCAATGTGAGGTCGCTGTTAGCGGCGCCTGCCTTCGCGTGGATGACCGAGACCGGTTCCGATTCCATGGCGCGTGTGGTTGCTGCGAGAGCTTTCGTCTGTCGCCCCCGCAGGCCAAGTGTCAGAACGATCTTCAGCTCTCCCTTGCTGCCAGCTATGAATTCGACGCCTTGGGACGCATCCGCGCTCGATCGAATCTGCCCGGGCCACACAGAAAGCGTCCCAGGCAGACCCTCGCTTTGTGATGCTTTCTGTCGAGTCCGATGTTGCGGTGACCTACTACAACATCCGTCAGACAGACCAGGAGCTGCAGATTCTCAGCAACACCATCGATACTCTTCACGGGCGGCAGACTGAAAGCCGATGTGGAACAGGCGCGGGCTGCATACAGACAGTCATTGGCGCAGTATGAGAAGACCGTCCTTGGCGCCTACCGTGAAGCCTGCCTCTCGGGACAGTGATCCCTGTCAATGGAAACAAAGTCGATCAACAGCAAGCGGTCGATTATCTGAGGCGTGATCCGGGCATTGCCGGCATCATCCACGCTGCATTGTGAGAGCCGGTCTTCGATAACGAAGACGGTTCGCTTCTCGATTGTATCTCTCGCATGAGAGACCGTCGCGTTGTTTGCAGTTACATATTGTTACAGCCTGTGACTTTCGTTGCATAATGCGCTTTCATTGCTGCGCCCGAATCGTATAGCCGATTACATCGTCGTTCTGCCAGCCGTTACCAATCGTTACAGAAGATAATGCTTCCTCATGCTCATCCCCTGCGTCTTCCACCAATGAAGCACTTATTCGAGGCCTGATCAGAAGATGAGTTCGTCGATTTTCGTAACAAGCTTTTTGTTCCTTCGACGGAATAGAAATTTGCTTGTCTGTAGCGCGATTGCCACCTTCCTCACGGTTACGCCGAAGATCGCACGCGGCCAAATCACGCTGAAAGCTGCCGTGCAATTGGCAATTGAGAACAGTCCCCAAATCAAGATCGCCGCTGCAGATCTTACGAAGGCGCGAGCCGCCCTTTCCGAGACTAAAGCTGTCTTTGTGCCGGCAATTTCTGTCTCTAGCGGTCTGGGTGCGTCGTCCGGGATCACGCTGACAGTGCCGACGATCTTCACTGTCAATGCACAATCTCTGGTATTCAATTACTCGCAGCAAGACTACATCCGTGCTTCACGATTTGGAGTTGAAGCTGCTTCTCACACGCTCGCGGATGCTCGTCTGCAGGCAGAAGAGGACGCAGCAATCACCTACATTTCGCTCGACAATGCATTTCAGCGACAAGTCGTTCTCAGCGAACAACTAGCTGCGGGAAACCGCCTCGTTTCCATCGTTCAAGAGCGGCTGGCGGTTGGCTATGACACAGAACTCGAATTGATGAAGGCACAGAAAGAGGCGGCCTCACTGGAACTACAGCAAGTGCAGTTGAGCCATCGCATTGCAACACTCTCCCATCATCTTGCCAATGTCACAGGCATTGACGAGCACGCAGTTGATCTCGAGAAAAACGGGATCTCCCCGGAGATGTTCTCAGTGGAGTCTCTAGAAAAGACATGTGTTCCGAGTTCAAGTGTGCTTGCGGCCCAAGCAGATGCCAAAGCAAAATGGCAGACTGGCGTTGGAGATCAACGCTATACCTGGCGGCCGCAAGTGACTCTGCAAGCGCAGTATGGAAGAATCAGCCCATTCAACGACGTATCGTCCTACTACAATCTCCATGGCAACTACAACACGCTTGCGGTTGGTATTCAATTTCAGCTTCCGGTGTTGGACCAGGGACGGCGCGCACGCGCGCGCGAATCCGCTGCCGAAGCGGTGAAGGCCAAACAGCAAGCACTCCTCGCCGAAGAGCAACAGAAAGAGCGCTGCAGTGATTTGGGCCGTTCGCTGGTAGAAGCTGCGGCCCAATACAAAATTGCCCAGCTCGACTATAAGATTGCGTCCGCTCAACTAGCCGAGATTCTTATCCGCGTATCCCAAGCTTCTCCTGGCTCCGGTCCAATGACACCCAAGGAAGAACAGCGAGCTCTTCTGGATGCAGGACAGAAGCACCTCGATGCGCTCAACCTGTCTAACGAATACCTCGAAACCTATATTCGCTACCTGAAACAGGTTGGCAAGCTAGAGGATTGGATAACGGGGACTAGCACTCCGTAGCATTAAGTCACACAAATGTTCGGACGTCTACCACCCTACGCGTGTCACCCGATTTTGCTGTTCGACACGTCACCTTTTACCGACAAGCCATCGTCACCATTTACAGGCATACCACTACTGCGACAAGTAAGGGGGATGAACCGTTCGGAAGGAATTCTCTCCGAATGGAGAGGTTGGATGAAGCGATTTATTCTACTTGCTTTTCTGGTGATGTGCTTTATTCCGGTGAGTATCTCGGTTACGGGATGCTCAAGCAGCAACAGCAGTTCGACCTATTGCAACGGTGGCGACACCGGAATGACGACTGGGCAAATCTCCTCGATCACCTTGGAACCCAAATTGACTGGGGTCTCGCTTTCCAACGGTCAGATGGGGAGCGTTGGTACAGCCTCCGCAACAGACTGCAAGGGCAACAGCGTCAGCGTCTCCTCCTTTACGTACGCCAGTTCTGATACGACCCACGAGCTCGTCGACATCAATCCTTCCACTGGGAAACTCTGCGCTGGAAGCTGGAACCGGAACAGCGCCGGCGGCATCGCCGATTACACCTACTGCACCAGTAGCGGCAAGACAGGCACAGCGAACATCACGGCAAGCGCAGGCGGAGCTACGAGTAACACGGTCACCGTCTATGTTCACCCCATCATCGGCAGCGTTGCCTTGAAAAGTTCGCTCCAAGCGGACTGCGTCTCACAAGGAACTTCTATTATGCTGTCGGCCTCCGCCTATGACACGTCAGGCAATTTGATTGACTCATCGATCGTTGGCCACTTCACCTACACGCCGCAATCCAGCAGCATTGTCACCGTCGACGAGAATGGAGTGGCCACTGCCGCGCAGCCCGGTTCGACGCTTATTAACGCTGCCGTTTCGAATGCCACCTCGGCAGCAGGGTACTTTTCTACCTGCCCGCCAACCAGCATTGCGCTTACAGCAGGATCTTCGACCAGTGTTAGCGTCGACCCCAACACAACCCAAGCCTTGACCACTACCGTTCTGGACAAGAACAACACAACCTTAACAAATCTGACACTGACCTTCGTCTCTACAACGCCGCGGACCATCCCGGTTAGCAGCAGTGGCTCGGTCACGCCGACCTATGGCGGAGTGGCCGCTATTACGGCCCTCTGCATGCCGCCTACCTGCAATACTGCACCATCCAGCCTTGTAGGCCTGTTTGGGAATGGCAAGCCAATCGTCTCCAACAACGTGAAGGTCACCACGACCGGACAAAGCGGAAATTACCTCTACCTGGGAAGCACCGCCTCGCAATACATCACACAGATCGACATGACGACTGGAAATGTCGGCAGCACCCTGCGCCTAACCTATGTGCCAAATTCCATGCAACTTTCAACCGACGGGTCCGCCCTCTACCTAGGTACGAACAACGAGATCATCACGGTCAATGCGAGCTCTAACGCCATCACCAAGGAAGACACATCGCTCTCCGGGAAGGTCATCTCCGTTTCGCCAGATTCTGGAACCGTGGTGATTACGGATTCATCGAGGAAGCTTATTTACCTCTACACCTCTTCGGCTGCGATCAGCACGACCTACGGTGGCGTGGCGACGCGAGCTGCCTGGTCCCCTGACAGCTCGATCGTCTACATTATTAACGACGATAACCAGATCATTACCTATTCGAAGCAAGCAGGTTGGCAGGTGCTCAGCAGCACGGGCCTCTCTGCCATCAAAGATGTCGCAGTTACTGTACCCGCTGTCGGCGCTTTCTTTGGCGGATCGACCTCAACGGTGGCGCACACATACTGCCCCAAAACGACCATTTCGGGCACCACGGTTTCCTCCATCGAGTACTTCCCCGTTGCCGGCGGAACAGCCGCAACGGTTTCCGTGCCGCTGGATCGCCTCGCGGCCACGAATGATGGAACACATATCCTTGGCGCCACCATGGTTAGCGGCGTTCCACAGATCACTGATCTCGGGATAAGCCTGCCAACGGGCAACTGCCCGACGACCAGCGCCGCTGTGCCTAGCTTTACCCTCAATAGCCAGAGCACATACACTACAACCGCCACCGGTACAGCCATCACGGGCATTGTTCCCGCTTCGAACTCCACAGTTGCCTTCGTTACGTACTCAGTGGGTTCGCCGGCATCCGCGGTGGTTCCAGCCTACTTCCCTTCTACCGGCACAGTCTCCAACATTGCGCTGGCGACCACCTCCGGCTCCAGCACCCCCACGGCTCCCGTTGCAGGCGTTTTTAGTGCGGATGACAATACCTTCTACGTCAGCACCGCAGGAGACAACCAAGTGCACCTGCTCACCAAGGGCTCCAGCACCTACAGCGACACCAGCCAGATCAATCCGAAGCTACCGGCATATAGCGGCAGCGGCTACGCCGTTCCAGATCTAATCGCTTCCAAGCCTCGCTCGTATCAATAATTGAAATTCAACAAAAAATCTCTACGCTGCGCAAATCTGTACTCGTTGCTGGGATTGAATCTTCTCAGTACCGCTTTGCCGACGAAGACCACCTTTTGTGATCGGCCTGACCGCGTGGAGAAACATTCCCTTTCGGGGATAACAAACAAAAATACAGGAACAACGGTGTGTGTAGGTTGGGACCATATTCGGAATCGCGTCGCACTACATCGCCGGATTGCTGGCTTGCAGTGGGTTGGGCGGGACGAATGGCAATATTGGGGCCGCTCGCCGTGATAGCGGCGCAAACCGTTCATGTCCGACAGTGCCCCCAAACCTCAGAGAACCTCTTCGATTTCAAATACCTTCGCAGGTTCTGCTCCTAAATCCGCAGTGAGCGCTTGAATCTGTTTCCCGATTGGCCCATCGAGATGTCGCTCACGGTCTTCCCGTACACTCCACATCTCATGCAGCGCAAAGCTTCCTTCGTCACCGCAAACACGATAGAGATCGAAAAACAGGCAGTTTCTTGCCCTTCGACTAGACCAGAGCAGTGGCGTGATCGCTTCGACGAAGGCGGTAATATGTTCGGGGGCAATGCGGATCAGGGACACGAAGATGACAACATTGTTCATACCGCGCGGAACCTTCCGTCACGAAACTCAACGTAGAACGGATGTTTCAGTGCCGGAGACAGAATCTCCGCGGCAGAAAGGCCACGAGTCAATCGAGGTCACGCTGGGCGTGATCGACTTCTCTGGGTACAGCGCCTTGAAGTCTTTCTGACTAGACCCGAAGCAAGCGCACATACATTTCCATGTGTGCTCATTCCTTCAAACCAAGAGATCCAGGCAGACAAGCACAGATAAAATTCAATTGATCAACTGACCCACTATCGGCTTGTGGGATTTGTCGGGCTAGGGTCTTCGAGCCGCAGGGGGACGGAGACCTCATTGGTCGTGATATACGAACCCACCGGTTTGACCCGACTCTTCCTCACGCCGTTCTCAGCCCAAACTTCATAGTCATTGTTCAGAGATAAGGGACTGAATCGGTATTCCCCTCCGTCATCAGCATGTAACACTCGAACTTGGGATGTTTTGAGGTCTTTGAGATAGACCATCGTTCCATGCATTGCCTTACCATCCTTATCAGTGACCCTACCCAGGATGGAACGATGGGGAGCGGTACGCGGGCCATCATAAGCACCGCCGAAGACGACCGTGGCCACGCGTTTCCCTTCCGGTGGCGGCCCGCTTTGGGCACGAAGCGTAGTCCCTCGGACGATAAGCACCAACGATAGAAGCAAGAACTCAACAAACTCAGAGCGTTTCCATTTCAGCTCAAGGCCCAACATATCGATGCCTCGCAGGATGGCGATGTAGCTCAATGCGCCAGCTTCAAAATCTCCCCGATTTCTTTGCCTGACATCGCGTGCTACTCCATTCGAGTACACCCGATATTGGTATATCGTGCAGTCACGATTGGTAACAGTTTGTCACTGCTGCGCTGTGGAGGTTCTCCGCTGTATTTGCTGTTCCGCTTCCTACAGCCACGGCTCCACGGCGACCTTCTGTAAGCAGGGCGGTTTCTTGAGAGATCCATTTGCAACGCAGAAGGAGTTTAGACAGGTGTTGTTTCGGAAGCCGAGCGAGCCTCCGACCGTGGCATCCAAATCTGCACGTCCAGTCCGCCAGTGGCGCGATTCTTGGCTACTATTTTTCCGCCGTGAAGATGAACTGCCCGTTCCGCAATTGCCAGGCCAACGCCAAAGCCTCCCGAGGATTCACTCCTTGCCAGATCGACTCGATAAAACGGACGAAAGATCTGGGTGAGATGTTCCACCGGAATTCCGGGACCCATATCTCGGATCGATACACAGAGCCATTGATGATGGACCCCGCTCATCTCCGTCCCACCGTCTTCGCCCAAACTCAGCTCCACGTCGATAACGCCACCGGATGGGCTGTATCGGATCGCATTTCTCAGAACATTCTCAACGGCACGCTGCAGCATTTCTTTCTGCCCGGTCACATTTACCCCCGCTTCCGCCTGCGAAGAAAGCCGGATGGTACAACTGCGCGCGGCTGCTTCAAAGTTAACGTCCGGCAACAACTCTTCGATCAACGTACGCATACTGAAACTCTCAGAACGCGGTAACTCTCCCGTGCTCTCCAGCAAAGAGAGGGTCAATATCTCGCGGATAAGATCGTTGACTTTGTCCGTCTGGCGCGCCATGCGATCGAACGATGCTTGATCGAGTAGGTTGTCCTCTCGCGCTAATTCAAGCGCCAAGCGAAGTCGAGTTAGAGGGGAGCGAAGTTCGTGGGAGATGTCCCGAACCAGAAGCTTCTGCGCATCAATCAATTCTGAAACGCGTTCTGCCATGCGATTAAAATCGAGCATGAGCGTCCGCACGTCGGCGCTATCAAACCTCCCCCAACGTGATGTTCCAGATACCGGAAGTCGTGCCCCGAGGTCCCCGGCGCTGAAGCGTCGGAACGCCTTGGAGAGCGCGCGAAGAGGCCGGGTCAACAGATAGGCAAACAGGAATGTCACGAGAATGGAAATCGGTAACGCACTCTTGGGAAACGGTGGAAACAACCGCAGCTGGCCTGCCGGGGCTCGCAACAGGAGATACCATTTCTCGCCGGATTCAAGAATTACCGGCCAAATCTGAAGCCATTCTTTACCGGAACGTTGGCCGAGGACCTTTTGTGCTTCGATTCCCTTATGAAGTAAAGATCTACCTTCCTCATCGATTGGTCGCGAGCATAGCGTCTCCCCGTTCCCGTCAGCCAGAATGAAGTGGGAGTTTGATATAGCGGGTGCGGAACAACCATGGGCGCGATAGTCAGAAAGAATGAATTGAGTCAGTTGCTCCGTGGACATCCCGAGGATCGCCTGCAACTCTTCGGGGGTTCGAGGCGCGTTCATGGGGGAAAAGATCGTCGCAGCCACGAAGATAACGATCGTGGAAACCCAGAAAGAAAAGAACAACTGAAGAAAGAAGGTCCTCATTCACGCCCCTCTTCTGAAGGAATATCAGGAGAGAACCGATAACCACTGCTGCGGACTGCGATCAATCCACCGTGAAACGAGGGTAACGCCTCCAATTTCTTTCTTAGACGGGAAACATGCATGTCCAGACTTCTGTCATAGGCGCGATACGGTCTTTGCAGGGCTTCAAGGCACAGCTCGTCACGACTGAGCACCTCAGCGGGATGTGCCAGCAGCATCCGAAGCAAGAGATATTCCACGTCGGTGAGATCTAAAAGCCGGCCTTTGAATCGGATCTGCCGATTCGGACTGTCGACAGAGAAGCCAACGCTGGACACTCCCTCGGCGAGTTCCGATCGAGGCATAATGGTCGAACGCCGCATCACGGCCCGCATACGAGCCAAGAGCTCTCTCGGATTGAAAGGCTTGGGAAGGTAATCGTCCGCTCCCAGCTCCAATCCAACAATGCGATCAATCTCTTCTCCTCGGGCAGTTAGCAACAGAACCCGCGTGGGCATCTCCCGTTGCAGCCGCCGAAGTACCTCGAAACCATCGAAGTCCGGCAGCATAACATCGAGCACAATGAGATCCGCATGGAACCTCCTCGCCGCATCCATTCCGGTCTGTCCGTTGTGAACCGTGGATACCTGCCACCCATGTCGGGATAGAAAATCCTCCAGCATGGAACAGAGTTCCACATCGTCATCGATAACGAGGACACGTTCCGTTCCTGCAAGCGGAGTTTCGATCATACTGAACCCCCTCCTCTTCTAGTGTGCTCCTGCCCGAATGATTCCTTAGATTCTCGTTACCAATCGTTACATACGATGACTCACCGTTACGCCCTGATCTAGCTCCTCGATATCTCCTATAGGAGTCGCACTGCGGAACGATGAAGTTCGTCCGGTTTGCTCTCCGAAAGAGGTGCGTGCCAAACGCAGAATCGACCTGGCATCCATGAGCTTCGTTGTAGCGCGCTATTTACACCGATATACCCGCACTCAGAACGGTTCGGTATCGGCCTCACGTTTAGCTGGAGACCTTGTTTATGCTCTTAGTTACTGTCCGCCGTTCCCTCTCCGCGCGTAGGTTTCACACGTTCAGTTTAGCCGCCTTCCTGCTTTCCACCGCTGCGGCCATCTGTCAAGATGTCGTCAAGGCCGCGCCCTCGCCTACTCCCCTTCTCTGGAAGTCCGATCACGCGCTTCATCTGATCGGGTTGATTGAGAGTAAGCCGAACATCGAGGGTATCTTGTCCATCTCGCCAACGACGATTACATTCGCCACTTCTTCCGGCCAGACCACCATTGAGCGTGCACGAATTTTCGCAATTTCGGCGGGAGATATGCACATGGAGAAGGGTGGCACGCTCGGAAGATTCAGCCGTAAGGTAATCCCCTACGGTGGGGGATCGGTCATCGCAGCGGTGACCCACAAACAGGTGGATCTTCTAACCGTAGAATTTCGAGACGCACATGACGCATATCACGGGGCGGTCTTTCTGCTTCCCAAATTGGAGGCCCTCAATGCGGCTAAGCTCTTCGGCTCTCCACTTGCTCAGGCAAAGATCGAGGAACAACAGCATCCATGCGTGGATGGAACTGCAGGAATGGCCACGTTGAAGATTTCAACGATCGATGCCGCCGATGTACCGGTCCCGACAGAATACAAAGTGCTGCTCTACGAACAACTGATCCGGCGGCTGCAGGCGGACGCTGGCTTCGGCCAGGTATTTCGTGACGGCGATCGTGCCAGCGGTGCGGCGTGTCCGATGGCAAGTCTAGCTCTGAGTCTTAGTGCATTCAACAAAGGAAACGCGGCAGTGCGGGCCTCCACAGGGCCACTTGGCATGTTCCTGGGAGTAACAAGCCTGAAATTTCACGTCCATCTGCAGGACTACCAAGGCAAGGTGCTTTTGGACAAGGACCTCAAGGAAACCGAGCGTGGGGATTCGGACAGTCTCGATATCGCGAACAAGCTTGCGAAGTCCGTGACTAAGAAGTTGAAGAAGACTGCAGCACATCAGAAACCCGCTTGAGGTTCCATCTCGCCAACTCCAACACCGGCCTCATGGGCAGTCTTCCGGAAGGAGTTGGCTTCCCATTCAGGCGCATCGAAGACTACGAACAGATCCAGAAGGACAGGACAGGAACAGTTGAAGAAAATGTCCTTATGCCTTCGACTCTTCTTCCGCTGGGTCCTCAGGGAGTGAAGGAGAAAAGCGGTACCCGCTACTGCGAACTGCAATCAATGCGCCATGAAACGAGGGCAATGCCTCTAGTTTCTTTCTTAAACGAGAAACATGCATGTCCAGGCTTCTGTCATAGGCACGATGTGGTCTTTGCAGCGCTTCGAGACACAGCGCGTCACGGCTGAGAACTTCACCTGGATGTGCGAGTAATAGCCGAAGCAAGAGATATTCCACATCGGTGAGCTCCAACAGCCGACCTTTGAACCGGATCTGCCGGTTCGGACTGTCTACCGAGAAACCAGCGCTCGACGTGTCGGCGGGGAGATCCGTCCGCGGCATAATGGTCGAGCGCCGCATCACTGCCCTCATGCGCGCCAAGAGCTCTCTTGGATTGAAGGGTTTGGGAAGGTAATCGTCCGCTCCCAGTTCCAATCCAACAATCCGGTCAATCTCCTCCCCTCGGGCGGTCAGCAACAAAACCCGGATCGGCATCTCCCGTTGCAATCGCCGAAGTACCTCGAAACCATCGAAGTCCGGCAGCATGACATCGAGCACAACCAGGTCGGCATGCATCGTTCGCGCGGCATCCATCCCCTTTTGCCCCGTGTGAACCGTGGATACTTGCCACCCATGTCGGGATAAAAAGTCCTCCAGCATCGAACAGAGTTCCACATCGTCATCGATTACGAGTACGTGCTCCGTCCCGGCATGTGGAGTCTCGATCATTCTGAACCCCTCCCCTACTAGTCTGCTCCTCGCTGAACGATCTCTCTGGCTCTCGTTACCAATCGTTACAAACGACAAATCCATTCAGAATCCGGTCCATGGCCAATTCAGCACCATCGACGACGTCCTAACCTGAATCGGACACTTCCCTTTTTTCTCGGGGTTGCACTAAAAAGAGAAGCTCATCTGCAGGTCAATACTGCGGTTGGCGGCCTGCGATGAGAAGAATCCTCCCGCAAGCGCATTGGACTTGCCGAACAGAGGAGATTGGAGGACCCCGACCGGCGCCACCAGATTGACGTTGTTGAAGACATTCCGGCCCATCGCCCCAAACGTGAGGGAATATCGACGTGGCGCGAGCATGTCCAATCGGGGTGGTCCCCCGTTTCCACTCATACCGCCCGGACCAAGCCCTCCGCCTGGGGCTCCGCCCGGAGGAGGGCCTCCAGGCCCGCCGGGGCCACCTGGAATGCCCGTCGCTCCTCGCGGTCCACCCTCCATTCTCGGGCCGATGCCAAATGACTTACTCACGCGCAGATTCATGCTTAACTGGGCGGGGCCAGCACCGTAGTTGTAAGGGATGCGGCTTCGGTTGGCGTCTGGGCTCAGGTCGAAGAGACCATATTCGGTCTGCATCGTCTTGGTGCTCGTGGAGGTGGCAAATGCGGGACGATCATTGAACTGGTTGTCGCCGTTGAGATCCTGCCCGACCGTGATGTTGAAGGGGCTTCCGGCGTTCGCGACCAGCATCGGACTTAACGATATTCCGAAGGGGGCCTGCAAGCTTCCGCCAAGCAGAAAGCGATTCCGCACATCGAAGTTGGCTCGGCCGTAATCAGCTCCGGGATTCGTTGGAGTCGACGGAAAGTAGGTTGCTCCGGAACTGTCGGCCTTGGCGAAGTTCAACATATAGAAGCCGAAGAGCGAAATACGGCGCGCCCTCACCGTGTAGTTCATCATCAATTGATTTTGGTTGTATACGGCCCCAGACTGAAATTGATAAATGTTCTCATTCAAACCGTTGGGCCGTACGCCCGTCCCGCTCACGGGATCATAGGTGCCTTGCACGAACGCATTGATATTGTTCGTTAGATACTGGTGGATGCCACGGGAATAGATGTAGGTCCCCGAGACGGTGGCCACTCTTCCGAACTGATGCTCAAGGCCAAATGCCAGCTGCATATTGAGCGCGGCCTTGAGCTTGGGTGAGACCTGATAGATCGTCGGAGCGACCGTGCTGCTGGAGGCTAGCTGCGTTGGGGGAGGAGCATTCTGATAGAAAGTCGGGTTCTTCACAACATACTGCTTTTGGTTTACGCCGTTCTGCCGGATCGCAGTAAGGAGGTTGGTGGTCGTAAAGCGATCAAAGAACCATCCATAGCCAGCGCGAACGATTGTCTTCGCCGGAGTTTTTCCATTCCCGGAGAAAGGTGCCCAAGCCAATGAGAAGCGCGGTGCCCAATTGGCGTAATCGTTAATGCGATTCTGTCCTTCAAAGCGGAGCCCATAGCTCAAAGTCAGATTTGGCCGTGCCCGGTAGTCGTCTTGAAAAAACAGGCCGGCATCGAAGAGATTCGCTCGTACATCGGTCGCCCCGGTTGTGATCTCGTATTGCGAAGGTGCCTTGAGCGCATAGGAATTTAGCGACTGATAGGTGTAGTTGCCATTGAAACCCGAGGTCGAATAGCTGAATGCATGGGTAAGACGTAATCGCAAGCCAAGATTGATTGCGTGCTTCCCTGCAGCGACGGTCGTGTAGTTTTGGAGTTCGAATCGATCTTGATTATCCCGAACCGTGCCTTCATTGCTCCCACCACCTGTAAACGCACCTTGTACTGTAATCGTAGGGTCGGCGCTGCGTGCGACCTGGCTATCCCGTGCTCCTGTGTATTGAAAGCGGGTTTCGTTCACGGCGTTCGCATTGAGAACTTGAGTATCGCTGACCTGGACGGTATGCTCATGATCCAAAACATCATACGCTTGACTCTCCAGCGCAAATTGCGACACCCCGCTATTCGACTGCTTCTGCCGGTCATACATATATCGGATGCTGAGGGTATTATTCGTAGTCAACTGAAGATCGATCCGCGAGCTGAGATCAAGCCGTGATTGCGGATTGGCCACCGCCGCCTTGTAGTTGTAGCTGGCGCCACTTCCATCAAGCCGTTGCGCGTTGATGATGGAGTTGGACTGGTTGTCTCGTTGGAACACACTCCCAAACCACGAGGTCGATCGATTTAGAGAGCCGCTCAGATTTCCGCTCAGAAACGTGGTGTAGTAGTTCGGTTGGCTCGTGATGAAAGGATTCAGGGAGTTGAACGATGAGTCATTGCCATTTACCAGAACCGAGCCTTGAAACTTGTCTGTGCCGGGTTTGGTGAGGATCTCAATGCGGCCATACCCGAGCTTGTCATACTGTGCCGAGAACGGATTCTGGTTGATGCGAATCTCCCGAATCGACGATTTAGGCGGAAGCTGTCCCCCGGTGAAGCCGTCGATGTAAATTTGGCCACCGTTCGGGCCTGCCGAAGGACCGGCCAATGCGTTGAGCTCATTTTGGAGTTGGTCCGGGTCATCAGAGAGGGCGTCGAGATCTTTCCCTTTGATCACAATGGCAGTTGCATTGTTGTCTGCGCTGGTATCGACGCTGAGGCCACCTGTACTGACCTGCACCTGCTGCTCTTCGACAAGGATTCTCAGGGTGAGTTTCTCGGAGGTTACCTTGCCCCCATAGACGAGGACGTCATTCACCGTCAGTGGCGCGAACCCACCCGCAGTTACCGAAAGTGAATAGCGGCCTGGAACAAGGCTCCCCACCTCAAAGCCTCCATCGCGTCCGCTCCTAACGGTCTTCGAATAGCCGTTCTCATTGGTCAATATGATCCCGGCGGATGGCACGAGTGCTCCGGAGGGATCCGCAACCGTACCGCGGACCGTTCCTGTAGAGCTCTGAGCCCATGCTATCGGCATCCAGAGCGATGTAAGGATCAGAGCGAGCGTTAGCCCTTTGAAGATAAAAGTCATCGTGTCACCGCGCAATCGTTTTTGAGTCCCGCTAGGAAGACGATCTCGCCTCACCGATTGTTGTCACGATAGGTAATAGTTTGTAACGAAGTGTCACGCGGTTTGTGTTCGCGCAGCTCCGACCGGCTCGGGACTAATCTGTGCGCCGCCACCAGGTACCGCTTTGTGAAAAGCGGATAACTCGAAATCGAAGAGCAACCATCGAAGAAGGAGAGGTTTTCCGACCTCGGTACGTTGGTTCTGAGGCGACCATTGATCACTCGCATCATTGGACGAGTCTTTGGTTCATCGGGCACTTCCGAGTATCGGAGCCGAACTGCCCTTGCCTGTTGCGGAGGCAAATATGTCTTAGCTTTGGATGGCAAGTTCAGTCGTTTTTTGAATCTTGCCTTTCAATTGACCGTCAGGGTGAGCGTTGTTGAAGAGGATAGAGATCCCGAAGTGCCTTTGATCGTGACGCTATAAGTGCCCGTGGGCACCCCTGAACTTCCCGCAGAAAGCGTTACAGTGGATGGCGAAATTGAAACGGTGAAACTCTTGGAGGAAGACGATGAACCATTGCTGCTTCCACATCCGGTGAGCGCAAAGCTCATGCTTACCCCTACGAGTACGAGCAACCAGAGCGAACGAAGACGTCGGCGTCGTAGGCAGACCAGGCCAGCCGCAAAGATACCGGCTATCCCTGATAGGGCGCCTCCTGGAAGAGCACTGGAATTTGTTTGAGCGACCTGAGTGAAACCATGCATCTTTCCTTTGCGCTGGGCATTCGCGCAGTATGTGGTCCCCAGATAGATGGTGAGCGTTTCACTGACGGCGCTTGTGCCCGTAACGGAGGCGTCCGAGAGGTCGTAGCAAGCATATTGTTGCAAATAGGTGTTGGATGTCGACAGAGAGTAGGACACGGTGCCGGTAAAGCCCCCAGAGGGAGTGGCAGTCACCGTGGTTGAACCCGAACCGCCGCTTCCAGACGTAGTACCGCTTGTCGAGCCAATCGTGAGCGTAATCACCCCCGAAGAACTGGCATACGTACTATCACCAGAGTAGGTGGCGCTTACGACGTGAGTGCCGGAGGTGGTTGACGAGAAGGTATAGGCGGCGGTTCCGCTTGTAAGCGCCAACGATGAGTTCACGGTCGTGCCGTCCACGGCGATCGATAGGGTACCGGTGGGTGTAGATGTGGCGGAACTCGATCCCGAGGCAACCGTGATGGTCACCACGTCGTTCGCTCCGGAACTCGGAGAAGTCGTGGCAGCAGTCAGGGTCGTTTTCGAAGAGCTCTTTGAAGATGTGTTGGTTGGGGTTGGCCAGGCGGAAAAGAGGTTATAGAAATCGATGGAGCCCAGACCGGTGGCTTCATCGTATCCGGTCGTGGCGGCATATTGGCTTGTGGCGCTCCCTGAGCAATAGCTTGAGCCCGCGGTGCAGGCATTGCTTCCGCTGGTGATGTCATGAAAGGCGGAAGCATAGGTGCTGGAGCTCGATGCCAGTTGATAGAGGGTGGAGTTGATAACTCCCTGACCAGTGGAGTTGAGCTTCTGGTTGATCAGGGCCATCATGCCGGAGAAGATCGGGGATGCAAAGCTGGTACCACCAGCGACTGTAAGGTAAGTACTGTTGCTGTCACGAAATCCGTTGGAACAGCTTCCACTGACACCGGTAGCGTCAGAGTCACTCGAACAGAAGAGATAGCCTGCGTTGTCAGGGGAAGAATCGAGAGAGATGTCTGGAACGAGCCGATAGCTTCCCGAGGAAATGCCGGTAACGCCGGTTTGCCAACTGGGGCGGGAGGTAAAGGTACTGATACCCCCACCGCCCGACGAAAGGCCGCTACTGGAGGAATCATCGTTCCAGACCTGTTCGGGAACATAAGATTTTGCCGACGAAACGACATCACTACCACCGGCTGATTCCCAATAGGTGGTGTTCGAGGAGGATACGTCCGCAGAAGGAAATTCGGTACCACCCATGCCGGTGACGTACTGGCTGCTGGCGGGAAAATCGACGGCGAGAGCCTGACGTTGAGAGGTGCTGAGGCTGGTTTGCTCGTAGCAGTCCGTTGAGCCTGAGTCGCCCGCCGCGACGACCACCGTCTGTCCCTGTGAGGCCGCTTGTGCCAGGATTCCGTTATAGGTTTTGTAGTCCGTAGAGCCAAGAGCCGTCTCGCACTCGCCGTAGCTTACGCTGATGATGGGAGCGAGGTTCGTGTCGATGGCATATTGCAAGGCATCGAAGACGCCGTAGTTCTGATTGTTGCCCGTGTAGACAAAATAGATTGTGGCCTCGGGAGCGATCGTGCTGGTGTATTCCAAATCCAGGTCGGATTCTGCCTCATCTCCCCCGGTATAGTAGGTGGAACTTCCCGAGTTAGGCACCAGCACAAGAGTAGGGTCCTTCACCGTAAAGCCCGCAGCTGACTGGAAGTGTTCAATGTCAGAGAGCTGAACGTCCGACTGTCCTACAACGGCAATGGCTTGGCCGCTACCTTTGTAGCCGGAATTGTAGACGGGGTTAATGTCGTAGATGGTGGCAACATCCTTGGGGCTTAGAAAGTGGCTTCCCGACTGACTTGAGGTGAAGTTCGCCGAGATCGAAGAGGCTTTCTGAGCGGGCTTGAATCTTACGTGTGGCTTTGGTCTGAAGCTCGATAGATTGGAGACCGTCTGAACCACCGATGAGAGCGCGGCAGGGAGAGAGATGTCGGTGGAGGGAGCAAATTCGGTTTGCGAGCCGGATTTGTAATAGTGCAGTTGGGTGCCAAAGGCGGACTCGACCTGTCCCACCGTGCCAGAGAAGGTAATTCTGTTCTTGCCACGTGCTACGCCGGTGACAGTGAATCCCTGCTGCTGCAACCAAGCTTCGGCCTTTTCGATATCGGAATCGGCAACTCCGAAGCGTGCCGCAAATTCGTCCGGTGATAACCATTGATGATATTGCGAGGATGACGGATTTTGCTGGGCAGCCAACAAGGCTTGCAACTCATTTTCTTGATCTTCTGTTCGGCTAAAGACGAGCGCCAACCCGCTAAGCGGCTTGTCCGAGGGGACCCGCCCGGCATCTTGTTCTGAACGAGCCATCGGGGGATGTGAACCCGTCAAGGTCACACGGCTTTGGTTGGTAATTTCTTGTGTGATTCGGGCATGTATCGTCTGTGCAAGTGCGTAACCGCAGCTCAAGCTTGAAACCAGCAGCATCAGGATCAGAGCAGCTACGAGCCGGCGAATATCAATGGCTTCGCTCTTCAAGAAGCGCGAGACATACGTGTTCATATTGTGGTCCGTCATACTTTTGTCTTGTATAGACGGCGAAGGTGCACACTCGATCTGTAACGATTCGTCACGACGGGTAACAGCTTGTTATTGAACAACGCGTCTGAGCCGTAGCACGAGAGTCAATCGAGCACGACCAGTGTCGTCGAATTCATCTCCTGATACGTCAAACCATTTCATGAAAGCCATCGCCCTCATTAGTGAACTCATGGGAAACGTCCGGGTCACGGCCCTCAGGACAGACAGCACTTTCGGTTGCTGGATGTGCGAGTTCGATTCGACCGAAGACGCCTGCATCATCTTGGAGGAAGCTGGATTGCTTCCTCATAGAGAAACGGTCAACATCGTCCAAGTGCTCTCGAGGAGGTTGTGGACGGCCAGAGGGGATAACGTTGAGCCAGAGGTTCTCGTCACCGCGGGATTCGTCCACGACTCTCGAGCTATCCAGTAGCGCGGCCGCAGCAGGCTTCGCGAAGATCTAGTCTTAGTTGGATCAGACAGAGACGAGTTGGTTCCCCTCCCCTACTGGGGAACCCGAATGTCGCATGCTGAATAAGTGACGTCTGACAACATGGAACTTGGTACGGATTACGCACGCCCTCGATAACACAATGAGCCGCCGCATTCCTTCAAGAAGAAATCCACGGAGCTAATACCACCGCTCACCATCTTGGTTGAGTGCAGTCGAATATCCACTTGGCATCAGTACCGGATCTATCCCTGGGGGTCCTCACGTAACTGCAATTCATCGCCAGGTTATTGCCATGAGGACCAGCATGCAACGAAGTATCGATCAGTCGTTATCCTGCCCCGGAATCGGTGCATGGAAGGAAATAGTGCGAGGCGCGAGCGTGTATCAAGCACTGGAATTGCGAGAGCAAGCCATCCAGCAGTTGGGGGACGATTCTGAATCCTGGGAGCAGTATGTGGACGCAGCCGAAGAGATTCTTTTCCAACGCGGAATCGACTTCTAATCTTGGTTCAAGAGTAGTGCCGGTACGATCTTTCGACGTCCAAATTCATATATGGGAATGTTTGCGGAATCCAGCGCGTTGCGACAAAGCAACGGGGAAATTCGCTGATGCCGGCGGAGACCCGTCAGCGGCTCTATCGTCTGACGGAAGGTAAGCGTTCGTATTTGCAAGTGGATACGGCGCGGTCTCCTTGCGGCGAGATGGCGAACTCTGCAGACCCTGCGGTGAAACGATTTGTCACGGTATGTAACGACACAAGCCGTGACAGCGGGGAGGGCTTGTGCACACAAACAGCGGATACGGAAGCGCCAGGTATCCAGCTCAACGTAAGCGGGTCGTCATCATCGATGATGATGACGAGTTTTGCGAGATGCTCCGCGACTTCTTAGAGAAATGTGGATGGGAGGTACATCCGGTGCCGACTGGGAAAGGTGGCCTCGAACTCACCTCTCAATGTCGTCCTGATTTGATTCTGCTCGACCTGCTTCTGCCCGATTGCGATGGCTTCGAGGTACTTCGGCGTCTACGGCGGGAACGGTTTACTCCCATCCTTATCATCAGTGCGAAGGGAGAAGAAGCCGACCGCATTCTAGGAATCGAACTGGGTGCCGATGACTATCTCACCAAGCCGTTCAGTGTGCGGGAGCTTTTGGCTCGCATGGGAGCCGTACTTCGCCGCTCTTCGTTTCACATTGGACCGGAATCGTCCGACTCCTTTATGGTCGGCGAATTTACCGTGGATAGCCCCAAACAGGAGGTGAAATACGGAAACTCTACGCTGCGGCTCACGCAAATCGAATTTCTGCTATTGCGCCTCTTTCTTCTCCGATCGTATGACGTGCTCAATCGCGACGAGTTGATACGACGGACCATGGGAAGAGCCGCAGAATCTCAGGGGCGGAGCCTCGATATGCACATCCTCCGGCTGCGTCGAAAACTGACGTCCGTACACTTCAACGGAACGATACGCACTATTCGCAACGTGGGATACATGTTCTTACTTCATCCAGGATCGGATCGGAACTGAGTGGCCATGTGGCAACCCTTCGGTATTCGGGCATCGATCCGGTAACAGCAGATATCGCAAGATGGCCGCTTGGACGACAGGCGATCGTGACCAACAGTGACCAATCGTGACAAATCCAAATCGTAGCCGCTACGTCTTTGAAAGTATGCTGCCCCTGGATAGCCCTCGCAAATCGCTGTGGCTCTGCGTCTTCATCGTTTTACTGCTAAATGCAGAGCCTGCACGTCCGACTTCTGCAAAGGACTATTTTCGTCAGGGCCAAAAGGCGGAGACGCGCAATGACGTCATTGCTGCCTTCACTGCGTATGAACATGCACACCAATCCGCACCCGAAGACATGCGTTATCTTGCATCTTTCAACCGTCTTCGGCCGTTTGCCTCGATGGCTTATCTGAAAGAGGGGGAGGAGCGTGAGAAGGAAGGAGACATCCAAGGTGCAATGGTGAGAGTCCTGCATGCGATCGCAGTCGACGAGACCAATGAAATGGCCACGGTCGTTCTCGAAAGGTTGAAGCGGGAGAGCCTGGCAGGCAAGCCAATCCCTGCCGTATCCCCAGCCAGGATGTCTCCCGAGGATGAGCGCCGTCCATCTGGCCCGGTTCCGATGAAGCCACTCCAGCCGGACTCCATCACGCTGCATATGGTCGAAGATGTACGAGCCGTCTACCAGGCTTTTGGAAAGATCAATGGCCTCAACGTACTTTTTGACCCAGAGCTTCCGCCGCGACGCATCTCCGTCGATTTGGTGAACGAGAATATGCAGGATGCCCTGCGGGTCATCCAACGGATCTCCCAAACCTTCGTATCCCCTGTTACGGCACATACCATTTTTGTCGCAGCCGATACCAAAGCGAAACGAACCGAGTATGAAACCCAGGCTCTGCAGACTTTCTATCTGGCAAATGTCTCCCAGCAGAACGATCTAAATGAAGTCCTTACCGCCATCCGCAATCTCTTTGGAGGAGATTCTTCCTTCAAGGTCTTCGGCGTCCCCAGTCAGAACGCAATCACCGTCCGCGGAACGCCGGACCAGTTGTATTTAACGAAGTTGATGATCGACGACCTCGATAAGCCGCATGCGGAGGTGGTTTTTGACGTCTCGATTCTTCAGGTGAGCCGAGACAAGCTCCGCAATATGGGAATCACCTTGCCTTCGTCGATCAGCCTAGGCCTTCAAACTACCTCATCGTCCAGCAGCAGCTCCAGTAGCAGTTCCAGTAGTTCTTCTTCCTCGTCCAGTTCTTCCTCGAACTTGAGCCTCAATGATGTTGCCCACCTGAATGCTTCGAACGTTTCCGTAACCATCGGACAAGCAACCCTCAACATGCTGCTCAGCGACAGCGATACGCGGATTCTGCAGAATCCCAAAATGCGTGCCAGCGACGGGCAGAAAGCGACCCTCAAGATCGGTTCCCGCATTCCTGTGGCTACCGGCTCCTACTCTTCTACAACCAGTACAACCACCAGTTCTCTCGTAAATACGCAGTACCAGTACATCGACGTCGGCGTGAATGTCGATATGCAGCCAACTATCCACTCCAATCATGATGTCACCGTAAAAATGAAGATCGAGGTTTCTTCGGAGACAGGTACTAGCGATATCGGCGGCATCAGCGAGCCCATCATTGGCCAGAAGACCATCGAGCAAACGGTTCGGCTTACGGAAGGAGAAGTAAATCTCATGGGAGGAATCCTGGAAAAAGATGACACCCGCAGCGTTTCCGGAACTCCAGGCCTCGGAGAGATTCCGCTTTTGAAATATCTGTTTAGCTCGCAGAAACATGAAGTCGTGAATAGCGAGGTAGTCTTCGCCATCACACCGCGGATTATTCGCATGCCGCAGGTAGGAAACGGAAGCACATCCATCGTGGATACAGGAACCAGCCAAACAATTGAGATTCGCCCCGGCGCGCCGGCCACCGCCCCCTCACCGGAGGCAGTGTCACCGGCGCCTCCCCAGGAATGAGATGAAAACCGTATGGTCCGTAAATCTGCTCCTTGTGTCTCTCTACGCCGCACTGGGACATGCTCAACCCCAGCAACCAGCGCGCGCGCAAGACACGCCAAATGAGACGGGCTCCAGTCCTACGATTTCCCCGAAACAGCGCTATCGGGCGGAGGATCTCTATCTGGCCGGCGCTCGTGCCTTTGCGAAAGCCAACTTCGCTCTTGCGTCCTCCAAATTTCACGAGGCACTCGCTCTCGATAGCACCAGCAGGGTTTACGTAGCTGCGGCCGCAATAGCCGATAACTACAGGAAGAGGAAGTTGGCCACTGACAAAGTAACAGATGAGACGTTCTCAGCCTCGCCACCGAACACTGCAACGCTTCGAGGCGGAGGCGACGATACAACTCGCGAAAGCCCATTGGTTCTCGCTCCGCAAGCTGAAACTTTGGTAACTCTTCATCCCAGGCGTCGGCGGATAAGCATTCACATGCAAGCCCCCGCCCAGGAGCTTATTCGGCAAAGCTTCACAGCCTTCGGCATCGGTACGCTCTTCGATGTATCGGTTTCCAACGAAATGATCCGTATCGATCTCGACGATGCATCCTTCAGCGATCTGCGTAGAGGGCTGGAAATGCTTACCCGTACCTTTCTTGTACCCGTGGCGGAGGATCGCGCCATAGTCTACAAAGATACGATCGAGAATCGGCAGCACTTCGATCCTCTGGGCTATGAGACGCTCAATGCCTCCTCACTCCAGCCCGATCAAGTCGTTGAGATTCAAAACATCGCGAAAGGCTTGCTCGGAATTCGCAACGTTAACGTGGAAACCAGCGAAAAGAAGATCACACTTCGTGGCTCGGAGGATCGTCTCCTGCTGTTCAATGAAACCTTCGACGAGATTTTTCGTCCTCGTGGGGAAGTTGTAATTGATGTGGAGGTCTATCAGCTGGCACGCTCGAAGACTCGCAATATCGGGCTCCAACTTCCTCAGGAAGCGAGCGTCTTCAATGTCAGCGCGGAAGTCCGTAAGTTGATCTCCGACAACCAATCCGTCGTCAATCAGGCGATCTCGGCGGGACTGGTTACGTCTGACGATACTCTCGGCATTGCGGTTCTCTTAATCGAGGGCGGCTACGCCAGCAGCTCCCCTCTCGGGCAAGGCTTCGCTGTCTTTGGCGGGGGAATCAGTTGGAGCGGGCTTTCGTTTGGAACAACGACACTCCATCTGGCACTCAATTCCTCAGACAGTCGCTTGGTTGATAAAGTGCAAATGCGGGTGAAAGACGGCGAGAAAGGCATCTTGCGAAATGGAAGCCGTTACCCAATCGCTACCTCCCAGTACTCCTCGATCGTCACCTCTAGCCAATCTTCGACGTCTAGCAGCTCTACCGTCCCCCAGGTGCAATACGAAGACCTTGGATTCACTCTAGCCGCCACTCCCAAAGTGCACGCGGACAACGTCGAACTTCATCTCGACCTGACATTCCGTAATCTTTCGGGGAGTTCCTTGAATGATATGCCGATCCTGACCAATCGTCAGTTCATCGGTGATATCGCCGCCCGATCAGGGGAGACCGTGGCCCTATCCAGTAGCCTCACAGTGCAGGAGTCCAAAGCACTCAATGGAATTCCGGGATTGAGTGAACTTCCCGGTTTCCAGACCGCGTCGACCGGGGGAGACCGCGAAAAAGACACCGAGGAGGTTTTGGTTCTCGTCACCCCCCATCTCCTTCGCCCAGCGCGCTCTGTAGCAGTAGGTGCACAGGTTCTTCTGCCCTTCCGTTCCGACAGCGATGAGTAATCAACAATGCCTGCGTCCATAACCGCCGGCAAGAGGTTACAAATCGTTACCCAATATGACTTTGAACTCTTTGTTTACCGCGTAGGATGCGTCACATAGGAGCTCCACTGTATGTCCCAGCGAACGCTTATTACTCTTTCCATAGTTGGCGCGCTCATGCTCTCGATCTGTCCCGGATCTCGTTCATGGGCCCAGATGCCAATGGGAGACCCGCCACCCATGGCGGATCGAAGTAATCCCGACAAAGAACTCAAGCGCATGAACAAGGTCCTGAAGTTATCGGACGATCAAAAGACAAGGATTCTTCCGATATTGCAGCGGCGCAAGGACGCGATTGAGAAGCTCCTCGCCGATCAAGAGACATCCATGCAAGATAAGTTCCCCAAGATCACGGCCATTCGGGATCGCTCGAACGAAGAGATCCGTTCTCTGCTCAACGAAGCGCAACGTAAGGACTTCGACCGGCAGGTGGCTGAAGAGAAGAAACGCATGGAATCCGGTCCGGATGGGGGACCAAACCCAGGGGACCCGCCCCCACCGCCAGAGTAACTGGGGCCGGATGAAGGTCGGGATCTGGCGAGGAGGGGAAGACCTCGTTTAGATCCCGCGTCCTCCAAGCTCACTCACAAGACTCGATGCTGATTGCAGGTGATGCGCCATCAGGGCTACGTCCCGGCAAAAGCGGATGGCTCACTGGGGCAGTATCCTGATCGTTGCCGTGAAGAGCCGATAATTGCTGTATTTGTGCAGTTCGCCTCCGCAGCGTTGATGCCAGTTCATCCGGACATCCACTTGCCTGGGAAGCCAGAAGATCTCGTGGACACCGGTGATGTGGACGGCACTAAATTCAATTGAAGAAGTAAGCTGTTGCATCTCAATCTCCGGGATAGGCGCGAGCAATTCTGTTCGGATCTTGAGGATATGACCGGTTTCACGGTCGATCCATGCAAACCCCTGCTGTAACATGGGCAGGGTGTGGGCCTCCATCTTGATGAAGCCTGGAATTGATCTTCCGGGAATCTGTGCAAGGGCGATGACATCCGTCTCTACGTTATGAATCTTCTGGACACCCAGATAACGGAAACGTACCTCCTCGCGGAACTCTGGCACGAACAGCGTCCATAGTCCAGCAAAGCCGAGTGTTTGTGGCCCCGGCCCATGAATCTAGAAGATTCGATAGGTCCCTTCATCTACACCGTAATTAAAGCGCAGATACTCCATACATCGTGACCCTTATCCCGAACTGTACAGTTTCGCGCAAAAAAGCATGCCGGGTGGAACAGTGATCACACGCCGGCATGCAAGTATGTTTAGGTGCAATCGGTACAACCTATTCAGAGCATGTTCAGGGTAACAATTGGTCACGATCTTGAACTTTGTCCTGGCGGCTCCAGCCAAGTCCTGAGTAAAAGTTGAAGCGATTTTTTCAGCGCAAACTACCGCGCACAAAGTAACGTGCCCTCAAATCTTTGACATCACCTCGATCTGGCGCAAAAGCTGCGACAGCCTGATGCCGAGCGCCACACAAGATTTCACAATGGATCAAGGCACGCCGTGCTCGGTCTCAAATATTGCCCTGTGCAGATCGAGTCACGGCTTCTTGTGAAAACGGAACATGCTTACCCCATGTGGTGCAATCCGAACTGCCATCACACCCTGGTCTTCGCTCACCGCTTTATGAAGAATCAGATTTTGAGCGGCAAACTGGCTGTCGAGGCCAAGACGTTGCTTGGACAGAGTGACGGTCTGCGCTGCGCTTCCCGTGTTGAAAACCGCAATCGCCACGTCGCCTGACGCCAAAGGCTTGCTCCAGACACGAATGTCGCCTTCCTTGTATAACTCCTTGCCACCCGCACCAAGCGCGTCTTGGTCGACTGCGATAATCTCCTTGTTGGTAAGCAGTTCGTGTGTCTCGGGCGTCATATCCCGAAGATCGTTACCGGCGATAAGTGGCGCGGCGATCATTGCCCAAAGTGCAAAGTGAGTGCGGTACTCGTCTTGACTCATGCGGCCATTGCCGACTTCGAGCATGTCCGGATCGTTCCAATGGCCAGGACCGGAAAAGGACGCGAGGCGGCTTTGTGCGAAGCCGATGCTCGTCATGGAATCGTAGCTGTCGCGAATATCACTCGTGGTGCGGTACAGGTTGCCACCGACCAGCGGCGCCCATTGTTCGACGTCGGCCCGTCCATACTGGCAAAGCGCGTAAACGATCGAGCGGCCCGTAGACTGTAGTGCATCGCCCATGAGCTGATAGACGGCCTGCATCTCTGTCTCTTTCCAAACGCGTGAGGCACTACACCAGTCGTATTTCAGGTAGTCCATGCCCCATGCAGCCCAAGTCCTGGCGTCCTGAGCCTCGTGTCCGTAGCTTCCCTCGAAGCCTCCGCAAGTGCGGGGCCCGGGTGAGGAGTAGATACCGATCTTTAGCCCTCTACCGTGGACGTACTCTGCGAGCGCCTTCATGTCTGGGAAATTCGGATTGGGCTGCAGGATACCCTGTTCGTCTCGCTTACCCTGCCAGCCGTCGTCAATGATTATGTACTCGTATCCCGCGGCCTTCATGCCGTTCGCGGCCATCGCGTCGGCGATACCACGTACTGTCTTGTCGTCGATGTGAGTCTGAAACTTGTTCCAAGAGTTCCAACCCATTGGCGGTGTCTTCGCCAAGCCGTTATAGTCACTCGTATGAAGAGTCGGCAACACAATCTTCGGCAGATTTGAGTAATCCACCGCGGGTGCGCGGTACGACGGTGTGGGAGTACCGCGCACTGCCGTGACTTCTCCAATGTGAAGTAACGGCATCGGTGAGGCACCAGCGGCTGGGGACGTATTCGTGGTTGGCGGTGCTTCTACGGCCCCCGGGGGCGGCACGGGCATCACCGGCGTGAGCTTCAGAGTGTCGCCAACAATTTTGCCGTTGACTTCGCGTTTGCTCAGCGTGCCAAAGGACTCCAGCTCGACAGTGAAATGGAAGGTTTCGCCGTTAATGACACCATCCGTAATCGGTGAATCGCCAAAGGGGAGGGATTGCTGGCCCGTGATATGTCCGTCCTTGACCTTCAGAACATAGACGATTTCCATAGCTCCCATCGGACCCTCCGTCTTGGCGACCCAAGTGCCGGAGATATCTTTAGCCTGGGCGGGTAGAGGGTGCGGCATCTGGAAAGCGAAAAACAGGTAGAGAAGCAAAAGACCGACGCGGCTTAGCAACATGATGCATCCTTCTTCGGAGTCGCGCTTGACGCTCTCGTTTTGGCAATCTGAGGGTATGCCCTTTTGTCTCCGAGGAGTGTAACGATGTGTAACGATCCGGTTGTAGATTGTGCATCGTCATCGCCAGAATGCGGGTGCGTAGCTCCCAACAGCTCGCGGCGAGGTTTGGTTTCCTTACGGGAGCCTCATGGCGGTAAAGCTGGTTTGTGACTCGCGTCGTGAGCAGCATCATAGAAATAAATGCGTAGCTTGCGCAGCATGTTAGTTCTTCGATATCTGCTCCTTCTGTCGCCCAAGCTGCGCTCCCTCTGAAGCCCGAGGCTCTGTAGAAGCGGGGGCCTCAGGCCGGCGTTTTAAGGTGGGCTCACCCTGATGTCTCTCTGGCACATCTACCAACAGCGGTAGCGAGACCTCGTTCTGTGCCATAAATGTACTGATTGACCTCTTTGGAGATTTCAGTTCGCCTGCCTCCGCCCAAACTTCATAGTCGTGCTCTAAAGACAGGGGGCCGAAGTGGAAGCTGCCGGTGGAGTCAACGATTGCCACAAGTGTGGATTTACCTTGGATATCCTTGAGGTAGACCATCGCCTCCGACATGACCTCGCCTTCTTTGTTCTTAACCAGGCCGGTAATGGTTCTTTGGGGAGCATTGCGCGGTCCGTTGTACGCGCCGCCGTAACGAATAGTCACAACCGGCTTGAATGGGGGAGGCGGGCCGCCAATGGGTTGGCCGCCAACTGATTGCTGAGCTGCCACGGAGCCTCCCATGGAACCCAGAATCAGGACGGCACCTGCCATGCCTGAACCGCGGATGGTTGTGAGATGGGGAGGAACTGGAAAGAAGTTCATTTTGCTTCTCCTACGTGGGCTAAAGGTGGTCTATCCCGGCCACCATAAGTTCATTAAAGATCTGCAAGTGGTCTATGGATGTCGCACTGCGTAACGATTGGTCACGACGTTCATCTGCCTTGTTTAAACTCGGCGCTCAATGGAGTAAGGGCTTCGGCTCTGCGAACCAAAGGAAGTTGTTGTCAAGATCGGCAATTTGCATCTCTGTGCCGGACTCCAAATCGTCCGGAGGACCGACAATTACAGCCCCGGCGATGAGAAACTCTTCGAAGAGGTCCTGCACGTCATCGACTTCGATCCACACCCGGGAAGGTGACGAGTTGTGCATTGCGGTGGCGAGGAGAAGAGTGCAGTCTCCTCGGGTCACAAGAGCAGATTGGGAGTCGATATTCCATTGCAAATTGAATCCAAGGCTTTGCTCGTAGTAAGCGACACTTCGGCTTACGTCATCCACGAATAAGATCGGGATAGCGGTTTGGAAGAAGTTCTCGCCAAGTCGCTTCTGATCCGGTTTGCAGATAGGAACAGTCGGATTTTCTGGTTCACTCATCAGGGTTTTCGCCTTTCATCGAATGTGTTGTGCTCGAATCTCTTCGTTTCAATTTCAGGATGAGGAACAGCTGTGAGCAGTAATTTCCTGTGTGATTCGATCCGCACTGCCTGCCGAATGCGTAACTGCCATTTGCAAGCCCAAGAATTGCAAACAGCGATAACACCACGTTTGCGTGCGCGCGGCTGTTCATGGCGGGAGGAACAATCTCCCTCCGTGGCGGAAACAGCTCATCTCTGTAGAACCGAATCCACGTAAATCCGGCCAGCAATAGGGACAGCATTGTAGCCAGCAGACCTTCCAGACAGGATTTGGCTATCAGGACCGTCAGCCAGCTGTAAATTGGTCGGCACCATAGCCAATTGGCTGTTCGGCTGGGCAAAACAAGGGTAGGTGCATTCTCGGTGTTCATGGTGATCCCTCGGGCCACGTTTAAGAGGTATGACGTAGGAGTAGTAAGGAGGTTCCGTAATGGAATGTCACTCTTCGTAACGATTTGTCATAACTCGTGTATGTAACAAATCAGCAGGTGAGAAAGAGGCCGATACACAAGGTGGGACAGAAGCAAAGTTCAGAACCGGTACAGCTCAACCCAGCGATGCATCGGGCCGTCATCATCGTGGATGGTAACGCCGCCATGTGCCGCACGCCGACATGCTTTCTCGAACAACATAGTTGAGCGCCGAATTCGTTCATAACGGCCGCCGTGCTTTGGAACTCTTGCGATGCAGGCCCCCGGCTATGGTCCTGCTTGATATTGGACTTCCCAGACTGCAACG
The DNA here is from genome assembly GCF_025685425.1 of Terriglobus albidus. Lineage (GTDB taxonomy): Bacteria > Acidobacteriota > Terriglobia > Terriglobales > Acidobacteriaceae > Terriglobus > Terriglobus albidus. The sequence goes on along the minus strand of NZ_JAGTAS010000056.1, from coordinate 49,638 downwards.
GATTCGACCCCGTGCAGGTTCAGTTTGACGTCTGCATATCGTATTTCTCGGGACATCGTGTCGACAGTGAACCTGTCAACGCGGAATGGTTCATCCACACGAGCCGGGACGATCCGGGCCTCAGAACGTCGGCTAATCGTATCGCAGTTGTGGTCGAGCTCGTGTGGGCTCATGAAGCTTCTTGCGCAGGCGGAGGATATGCATATCTCGCTCGGCATTCCGGGCGCTCAAGGATGCGCCGTCCCGGCCGCACGCCATCGATCTCGGCCGAGACCATCGAGCAGATCATTGAGAAAACCACGCAGACGATTCCGGCCAATGCAACGCACTGGCCGGGATACGATCCGGAGACGGCCCATGGCAACGTCAAGGTATTTCGTTTAGAAGGCCCAGGTGAGCCCGAACTCAGGATAGCGATTCATCTGGGTCAGTTCGTAGGGTCCGCAACCCGGGCAGTGCGGAATCATGACGTACTGGTAATAGTTCCGGTTGTTGAGGGCGTTATCGAGTCCGCCGTACAGCTTCATACCGCGGCCCTCTTTCTGGAGATTCACCTCGTAGTGAACGTCGATGCGTTGATAGTCGGTGCCACGTGCGGTGTTGACGCTGGTGATGTCATAGATCGGCCGCTGCTGAAGCTGCGACTGCGCCACCAGGTACGGGGTGTACGGCGTTCCCGTGTGCGAGGAGTAGCGGGTTGTGAACATCTGCTTCTTGCCGATACGGACAGCGGTGATCAGGTTAGTCCGCAAAGGCATGTCATAGTTGGTGCGGCGAGAGACGCCATCCAGAGCCGTCGCGAACGAACGTCCCAGGCCGACGTTCGCGCGAACGAACAGCTTGCGGCTGAAGCTGGAGTTGAATTCAGCCTCGACGCCGTTGGAAACACCCGATCCTTTGCTGACCATCGGCATATAGAGGAAGGGCTGTCCGAAGGTATCCACGATATTGGCCAGGCTGAGCGTCGGATGCTCTACCGATACCGGATACATCGAGTACACCTTGTGATAACCGCCCAGGCTGAAGCGATCTCCACGCTCATTCTCATAGACCACCGTTACCTGGTACTGCACATCGGAGATCGGCTTCAGGGTGCGGTTCGATGCAATGCCCAGCGTCGTAGGCAGCGGCACCTGTTGGCTATAGTTCGCAACACCGCCGAAGAAGCGCACGCCCTTGGTGAGCTGCACCATGACGCTGCCCTGCGGAGAAACGGCTGTCGCTCCGCTCAGGCCGAACCGCTGCATGCGAGCGCCGAGGTTCGCTTCAAGCTTGCGGAACTTCTTCCATGTGAACTGACCGTAGGCTGCCTGGTCCATCGGATTTCCGTTGAACTGGACATCGCTTGCATTCACCGGAAGAGGGTCGATGTTGTAGGGGCTGGGAAAGCCTTTCGCCTGATTGATGCTGTAGTCAAGCTGGCGAACACCGAAGGTTGTCCCTAGAAGCACTTTGAAATTACGCCTGTCAGAGAGCCATTCAAAGCGGCCGTTGCTGAGGCCTTCCTTCAGGTCATCGCTGTACACCGGAGCATTATTCTGCATTTCATTCGCCTGCGAGGTCGTTGTATGCGATGACGCGTAGCTCACCTGGCTTGTCAGCAGCGTGTTGCCGGAGACAATGTGGTTCCACGTCGCGGCATAGATACCGCGATTCCCTGTATACGTTGTGCTGACATATCCCGGATCTTCGTTGTCCAGCAGATTAGGATGGAGTGCAATCTTGTCGTTGCCGCCAATATACAGACCGAAGACCGTATCCTTTCCAGTCGGATGCGTATCAACACGAGCCAGCATACCGGAGTAGATCGGCGCACCGCCGATGCCGATGTCATCGGTAAAGTAGTTGATCACGCTACGACGATACTGCGTGAGGAATGCGGCCTTCTTCCCCAGCGGATGACTGTAAATTGCACCCATGCCGGCATAACCCACATCCATCTGCAGATGCCGCCTCTGCGCAGCCGGCGAAGCCGTATTCACGCTGAGAACGGAAGACAGAGCTCCGGTGTACTTCGTGCTATAGAGCGCCTTGTGCAGGCTGACCGATGAGACCGCGTCGGTATCAAGCATCGACACAAAGCCACCCGAGGAATTGCTGGTGCTGAGGTGGTTGATGTTCGCGATCTCAACACCGTCGACGACATACAGATTCTCGATCGGGTTACCGCCGTTCACCATATAGGTGTTTCTGGAGTCGGTATCGAAGGTTACGCCTGGCTCGGTCATCAGAAAGCGAGGGATGTCGTTATAGGTGCCAGGTGCGGCCTGCATCTCGGCGCTTGTCGCCTGCAGTGTGATAGCGGTGTCGGCCTGCAGAATGTCACCTGCGGAGTGGCCTTCCACGGTGATGGAAGCAATCGCTGCTGGCATGACGGTGGTTGCGGGTGCGGATGGCGTTACGGGTGCTGCGGTCGGAGAAGGCATCTTGTGTTTAGAAGTCTGTCCAATGAAAGACCATGGCAGCATTACAACCAGTACAGCGACAGCTCGACTTTTTAGTGTGTACGTAGTCATCTCGAACTCTCCTTCAGGGATCCGGGGAAACATGCAGCAAACTGCTGCTATGGCCGTAATGAAGCAATCGTCATACCACGACAACTGCACTCTGGAGAGGCGCAGGAACCGCTCAACATTTACCGCAATTCACTCTCATGTCGTAACAACCACAGAGACTTGCGGCGTAGCGAACAAAGAAAAAGCGCCCTGTGACAGGCGCTTTTCGTTATATCTTCCTAATTCGATTTCGAAACACAGCAATCAGCACGAGCTCATTGCTTCTAATAAATCTTATAAAGGCTAAGTAGGTGGTAACTGATATTTGTCAGCGTCTCGGAATGCGCATCCGCACACTTAGAAACGAGGGGAGCCTCGCAGAGGCAATCGCTACCGCTGGGCTTGTAGTGACCGGAAGCATCCTGACCCCGATCCCGAGCTGCACCTTTTTCGCAAAAAAAGCATGCCGGGTGGAACAGTGGTTACACGCCGGCATGCAAGTACGATTAGGTGTAATCAGTACAACCCATTCAGAGCATGCTTAGGGTAACGATTTGTAACAATTGGTCACGCTCTCAAAGTTCGCTGGGCAATTGTGGACTTCGAAGCTGGGTAACCATTCTCGTTCCGACTACGTCCTTATGCTAAATAGTAGTTGTCGATCAGTAGCGTACGTCTGTCTTTGCGACTCCCAAATTGAGATTTTCAAGAGGAGCTTGCCGGATCATGTACGAACATGTTTCTCGAGAAGAAGTCGTAGATCGAATCAAACATATCCGGAACCTGCACCGGCAGGTAGCTCCAACGACTGCTGCAGAACAAGAGATCTACAACTACCGCGAGCAGAAGACAGGAAACCTGCTGTCGAATCTCAGACGACTCAGTAACCGGCCGATGCTGAGCTTAGTACATGACTTCGGGATGCGGAATTCCCTCACCGCAGATGGAGCACACCGTCTCTTTGGATATATCCTCGACTCCCTTCGAGATCACGATTCCGCCCTAAATGGCGGACGCACTCATATTGATGAGGCAAGGCTTGATCATCTTAATATGTGCAGTCTCGCCCGATGCTGAGGATCGTGAGTCGGCTCGTGCAAAGCTGCTGCATCGTGGCTTCCTCGAAGTCTATGTAGATTGCCCGTTGAATATCTGCATGGAGCGCGACTCCCGAGGAATCTATAGGAAGCTGGCGTCTAAAGAGATTACGCAGGTAGCCGGTGTAGACTACCCCTACGTACCGCCCGTAAGACCCGATGTGCATTGCCTCACAGGTCAACACGACGTCAAACACATGCCGCCAAAATTTACGATGCCATTTCAGATCAGATCTGCGAGACGAAGACAGGCAACAGCTTCTAGTTCATCAATTCGTCATGTTCGATCTGACAGTAGGTATCGCAGCTAACGCAATGATATTCACTGGTGGCGATGCACCATGCTCCGGCATGACCGAACACTACAGCCGCGCGAAACGGGCGACCTGACTATGGCATGATCGCCAAGATACGCCATCTCCTCGCGGTCAATTTTTATCTCGGTTCTCTCATCTTCGGGGAAAAGGCTACCGTTGTCAGTAAGAAGAGTGACAACACGATCTGGAGCACACTCCTGCAATGTCAGTTCATTGAGCTAAATTGTTATAAAAATTGAATCGACGCAGGAGGTGGCATTCCTTCCGAAAAAATCCGTGTATCTCGTGTCCACGCCAAGTTTTCCCCTCCACACTCGGTCGATGACGGCGAGTTCGCCCGCCTTTGTCAGACTGTCCTCAACAATCAAGTAGTCCCCAGGAAGAGTGTACTTGCTGAGATGGGAGAGGACTTCGATGTCGGGAAGGCGTCCTTCCCTCCGGTGCCAGATCCCAATTCAATGATCGTTTGAGGTTTGCTTTCGCAGAGAATCATGGGATAAAGAGCGAACTCATATATCGTTTTGAAAAGCGCTTGTCCCCGCCAAGTCAGGCAGCGAGCGACCCCTGAGATGCTGCCATTTGCAAATGCGCTGGCTCCCAAGGCATCGCTGCTTGCGTACGGGAAGCTGAAAGACGTTCGGATAACGACTGGAATCTTCGCGCCCTGCTCAGTGTTCGGCGTATGTCCCAATGCGTTAGCGGAAAGCTCCAATGCTGAGCTTTTCGGAGTGTCGTGACCAAGCTTTTCTCCAAGGGAGGAAGCACGGTTGGTATACACGTTGACTTCGCGAGACGCCCGAGACACTGCTACATAGGCAAATCGTGCATTGAGGAGTTCAGGATGCAGTTCGGTGTCTGCGTTGACCAGAACACGTTCCGCAGTCAAACCTTGCGAGCTGTGCGACGTGACAGCGGAGCCGTGATCAAAGTGCCGCAGCTCCAATGGGTCGAACGTAACAACCCTGCGGTTGTCCATACGGACTGTGATGTCGCCGCTTCGCGCAACGTCTTCGATTGTGGCCAGCGCCGGGTTGGGAAGATCGAGTTCCCAAGCTGAACTTCCAGGTGCTTCGCCGAACGATTGCGACGCGTGCACAAAAGCTGGGGTCGATGAAGGACGTCCAGTCGCATCTGTGGCACTCAAGAGCCGACACGACGGCAAACGAGTACATGCAGGAGCTGCCGGAGAGTGTGCAACAAATGGTCGGCGCGGTCTTCGAAATGCTCACCGCAGAGTCAACCGAGCCGCCAGCGACATAGGAAGGATGCAGCCGGTACAACCGGCGCACTTGATGCCAACCGGTGCAATTTGGCATCAAATGGCATCAAATCCATTTCGCCACAGCCTGTAAGTTGTTGATTTTATGGTGGGCACAGCAGGATTCGAACCTACGACTTCCACCGTGTGAAGGTGGCACTCTACCGCTGAGTTATGCGCCCTATAAAGGTTGGGCCGGACCGCGGACCGCTACACACGCCGCCTCGACGACCTTATCCAAGATACCATTGACGCCCTGATGACGCCACTGGCCGCAACCCGCATCTCAACCGGTAGAATAGGCCAACGGAATGCCGGAGCCACGATCAGCTAAATTCCCGGAGGAAGGCGCGCAACCTCCTGCCGAGGACCGTGTTCAGAAAGACATGGGCACGATGGCGCTCAATCCGGACCTCCAGACCGTCACCCTTCCCGACCCGGCGGTGACAGGCATGCAGGCCGACTTTGCGGCCAATGACGACGTCCAGACCATGCTGGCGCTGAAGGCCGGCAACTTTGCCGCCTTCGACATTCTTCTGGCGAAGTACCGCAAGCCAATTGTGAGCTTTATGTATCGCATGGTGCACAACCAGGCCGTTGCCGAAGAGTTGGCGCAGGAGGTCTTCCTCCGGGTCTTCCGGTCGCGTGAGACCTATCGCGCCGAAGCCCGTTTTTCGACGTGGTTATACCGCATCGCCACGAACCTCGGCGTGAACTATGCGCGTGACACCAAGCACGAGCGCTCTGCCCCGACGGTGCACCTGGATGAGCCAGACCATGAGACCGGAACCATGCCTGATGTGGCCGACAATACGCCGAATATTGAGGCCGACCTTTTACGGGACGAGCGTATGCAGGCCATCCGGCAACATGTGCTGGCTCTTCCGGAACGGCAAAAGAACGCCGTTTTGATGCACAAGTATCAGGGAATGGACTACAAACAGATAGGAGAAGTCCTTAAACTATCTGAGTCCGCTACTAAATCGCTGTTATTCCGCGCCTACCAGACGTTGCGGGTGAAACTGAAGGATTTTGTATAAGGCGCGTCGGCGCCAGGATGAACTGTCATGAACTGCCATGAATTCCAAAACGAGCTAGAAGACCTGGTACTCAACCCGGCAAAGGCTCCCTCGCGTGCGGCCCAGGCTCACCTGTCCGGTTGTGAACCGTGCAGTGTCGAGCTGAAGGAACTGCGTGCGACATTTGCGGCAATGGACGCCTGGACGGCGCCTGAGCCTTCTCCGTGGTTTGATACCCGCGTGAACGCCCGCATCCGCGCCGAGCAGAAGGCTGCTCCCGCAGGATTCCTGGAGCGTATGCGCGCCCGCCTGCTCTATAACACCGGAGCCCAGTTCCGGCCGATGATGGCCGGAGCCATGGCGCTGGTTCTGATGCTGGGCGGCGCAGGGGTTCTTACACAGTTGAAGTCCACGCCGCCGGCGCGAGCCGCTGTGGTTGACGATCTTCAAATTCTGGATCGCAACGACCAGGCGATCCAGGAGATGGATCTTCTGGACGACGCTGTTCAGGACGAAGACGGGACTCCTCAGACCTAGGAGCCCGTACCACATCCTTTTCTCGAGCTTTGGGTCCTTTAATAGAAGGGGATTCTTGGCTTTCTATACGAAGGAAATCCCAGGCGTGCGGCTGGGAGCGGAAAGGTAACACTGGCGTTGATATTTCACGCTGGCTTTTGCCGCGAAAGTTGCTATCTTTGACGCGTAGTACAGGTACGGAAATGAACTGCTTAGCCACAATGCGGAGAGTGACACAGGTAGCCCTGATGGCCGCTATGGTCATGCCGGTATTGGCTCAGCAGCGTCGGCCGGGTTCACCGCCGCCACAACGCCAGATGCCACCCCCACCCGCCGGAGGCGGCGGCCGTGGCGAACATCTTGCCCAGTGGATGGACAAGCACCGCAACCTGACCCCGCAACAGCAGCAGAATGCTCTACGCAGCGAGCCCGGTTTCCAGCAACTTCCGCCGGAGACCCAGGCACGGGTGATGGGCCGGCTGGGCCAGTTGAACGCCATGCCCCCGCAGCAGCGGCAGCGTGTCATCAACCGGGCAGAGGCGATGGAGAAACTGGAGCCGCAGCAGCGGCAGCAGGTCCGTGGCGCATTGAGCCAGCTTGGTGCACTGCCGACGGAACGCCGCCGGATGGTGGCGCGAGCTTTCCGCGATCTCCGCCGGGTCCCCCCGGAGCAGCGGCAGAACGCCCTTAACTCCGCTGCTTACCGTGACTTCACGCCGCAGGAGCGCTCTACGCTCAACAACCTGATGCAGGTTGAGCCGATGCTCCCGCAACAACCGTAGAGGTTGCTGCATCTAATATTCGAAGCCAACGTCCTGGCTGGCCGAACTTGACCCGCCAGGACGCAAGCGATTATCGTACAGAAGATGTCACATTACGCCATCCACGCTTGTTGTTGCCGCTGCTGCTGTCCGCAGCAGGCCGCCGTGGAATTGCGTTTCGGACGGTAGAGTCAAGCGATCCCAGCTTGATTCCCTCCTAATCCAAAAACATCCAATTCTCCCGCGAGCCTGCGACCTTCCCCGAAGTCGTGGGCGTTCTTATTTTGCCCCGGAGAAAACCACCTGAACCGTTCACCAGCAAGGAAATGACCATGAATGCACGTCTTGTCACACTCGCCTCTGCTCTCGCCTTCTCCCTGCCGGCACTTGGCCAATCGGCCCTGACCGGTACGTGGGAGGGCTACTCCGAGATCCATGGGCAGAAGGTCCCTGTCAAGCTGGAGCTCAAGCAGGAAGCCAATGGAGTGAAGGGCGCTTTTCTAAGCGGCCCGGAGCGCTGGGAGGCTACCAGCGGCTCGGCTACGAATGGAAACCTGGTGCTGAGCTTTGACTACTTCGCTCGCAAGGTCGACGCAACCGTCAAGGGAGACGATCTGACTGGCACCTTCGGCACGGTGACAACGAAGTATCCGCTGGCGCTGCACCGTGGCTCCGTGACCAAGCCCGCCGCGGCCAAGGGGCCGGATATCCACGGCGATTGGGAGATTGCCGTCGGCACGTCCAGCAAAGGTGAGTCGGCCTGGAACATGAAGATCGAGCAGACACCCACCGTAGTGAAGGGCGCCATTCTGCGTATCGACGGTGACACGGGCGGCCTGTACGGCAACTACGACGCCGACGCAAAGCAGTATGTCCTGTCGCATTTCACGGCTGCCGGACCCGCTCTTTATACCCTGAAGCCGCAGGATGACGGCACCCTGGTGGTCACCAATGCTCTCAAGGACGACCAGCAGTGGACGGCTCGCCGTCCAGCCGACGCGCGCAAGGAGAACCTGGCTCCTCCTACGGCCACCACAGAACAGACCCGCTGGAAGGATCCGGCACAGCCGCTGTCTTTCAGCTTCCCTGACCTGAACGGCAAGACTGTCTCCAGCAAGGACCCGGAGTTCAAGGACAAGGTCGTCCTCGTAGCGATTGGCGGATCGTGGTGCCCGAACTGCCACGATGAGGCTCCGCTGCTTGAGTCGCTCTATAAGAAGTTCCATAGCAAAGGGCTGGAGGTCGTAAGTCTGACCTTTGAGCAGGATGAAGACCAGCTCAAGAATCCGGTCCGCGTGAAGGCCTTTATCAAGCGCTACAACGTGACCTATCCCGTGCTGCTGGCCGGAACCACTGACCAGTTGAATGAGAAGATCACCGGCGCTGAGAATCTGAACTGCTGGCCGACAAGCTTCTTCGTCGATCGCGAAGGCAAAGTGCGGGAGATCCATGCCGGCTTCTCCGGTCCTGCGACCGGCAAGGCTCATGAGGAGCTGGTCAAGGAGACCACCGAACTCGTCGAGAAGCTGCTCGCCGAAAAGTCGCAGACGCTGAAGGCGAGCAACTAAGCTTTCATCTTCCCCAAGAAGCCTACGCTACGGCGTGGGCTTCTTTAGTTCCGGAAGAAGTTCTTCGCCAGGAAGAGCACGTTCGCCGGACGCTCGGCAAGACGACGCATAAAGTAGGGGTACCACTCCGGGCCGAAGGGCAGATAGACGCGCACACCCCAGCCCTCTTCGACCAGTTCACGCTGCAAATCGCGCCGCACTCCATAGAGCATCTGGAACTCGAAGGCTGTCTTCGGCAGCTTCGCTTCAGCGGCGAATCGCTTCAGCTCTTCGATGATGCGCTCATCATGCGTTGCTATCCCGCAGAAGACTCCACTGGTCATGCATCGTTTCGCGAGCTTGAGGTAGTTTGCATCGACATCGGCCTTCTCCGGGAAGGCGAGCGACGCCGGTTCCTTGTAAGCGCCCTTGCAGAGCCGGATGCGGATTCCCTGCCCCAACAGCCGTTCGACATCCTGCTCGGTGCGGTAGAGATAGGCCTGCAACACGGTTCCGGCAGCACCGTACCTGCGGAAGAGACGCTCGGTCATAGCCACCGTCGCTTCCGTATAGGCGGAGCCTTCCATATCAAGGCGCACGAAGTTTCCGACACGGGCGGCCTGGTCTACCAGTTCGCCGACTACCTGTTCGGCCAGCAGCGGATCGAGATCCATGCCCATCTGCGTCAGCTTCAGGCTGACATTCGCCTTCAGGTTCCGCTGGGTGATCGCCTCAATCATCTGCGCGTAGAGCCTGCCGGTGCGACGGGCGTGTTCCTCGGAGAGGACGCTCTCTCCCAAAGCATCGAGTGTCACGGCCATGCCCTGGCGGTTGAGCTCTTTGCAGGCTTTCAGCGCCTCATCCAGAGTCATACCGGCGACGAAGCGGCTGGACATCCGGCGGCCGATGGGGGAGCGCTCAGAAAACGCGCGCATCTGTCTGTTTTGGGAGAGTGCGATGAAGAAACTGCGAAGCAAGGTCTCGTTTTCCCTCTGGCTCCTATGCAATGTAGCCTTCATGGCATTGCTTTGCAAGGGCGCGGGATTGATACACTCGCATCTGTGCGTGTGAAATCGCTGTTACGGGCTACCCTTCCTGCCATGCTGGTACTCCTCGCCGGTTGCAAGCGCGGCGCCTTTCCGGAGTACCCGGCAAACTATCGCGAATTTGCGTATGTCACCAACGGCGCGGCCAACACCGTCACCGTGCTGGACCTGGTGTACCTGCGTCAGGACAAGGTGCTGCAGGTAGGCCAGTCACCCTCAGGCATCGCTGTGAACCCGCTACGGAATGAGGTGTACGTCGCCAATGCAGGTTCGGGCACCGTCACGGTGATCAATACGGAGCTGAATCGCATTGAGGCCACCATCGGCGTACAGCGCGGTCCCTACTCCATTGCAGTCTCTCCCGATGGAAAGCGTGCCTATACGGCTAATTCCGGTTCGAACTCGGTCTCGGTCATCGATCTGGATACGCGCCGGCAGATCGCGGCTGTGGGCGCCGGGGAGAAGCCGGGTGTCGTTGTGGTAGCACCGGACAATCGCGCGGTTGTGGTCACCAACCGGGCTTCAGGATCGGTCTCGGTCTATGCCGTATCCACAGAACAGAACGCTCCTCCGTTAAAGCTTCGCAGCACCTGGGGCAACTGCCCCGGAGCGACGGATGCCGCCATTATTGGCGACTCGACTAAGGTTTTTGTGACTTGCTCTTCGAATCGCCAGGTGATGGCAGTATGGCTTGCTGCTGACCCGAACGAATGGCGCGGCAAGCAGGATCCCTCGCTGCAGCGGGATGCATTTTTGACCATGTTGGACGTGGGGGAGACGCCGATGCAGATCACGCTCAAGCCGGATGGCTTTGAGCTGTTTGTTTCGAACTTCGACTCGAACACGATCTCTGAAATCTCTGGCTGGACTAATGAGGTCAGCAACACGTTTCCGATCGGCACGCATCCCGTTCACGGTGTGATCGGTCGCGATAACACGAGCTTCTGGGTCTCAAATTTCGGCGCGGATATGCTGAGCCTCTACAGCATCGAGGATGGAAAACGAGTCAACAGCGTACGTACCGGTACAGCGCCCGATGCTCTCGCCTTCTCTAGGGATGAACACCTGTTGCTCGCCGCGAATGCGAAATCCGGGGATGTCGCGGTGATTCGCACCAAAGGACGCAATGGACAGCCGGAGCTGTTCACCATGCTGCCGGCAGGCGCCCAGCCGAATGCCATTGGAGTGAAGGCATTCAGCGTGAAGTAAGCCGAGCGCCAAACTAACCTCGGAACTGGGTGCCCCATCCATCTCATCGCGATGGGTGGGATATCGCGCGATGCGCGACCGTTTCGGGTGGGAGCAGCGGGCTTCAGTCCGCTGATTTAGGCCCGAACAATATGCCGGGTTTTAGCCCTGGACTGTTCTCTGTGGATCATGAAAAGCCCACTTTTTATTAAGCCAATAGACCGTGGGCTAGAAGCCCACGGCTCCCACCTCGTTCGAGCTTCGCTCGAATTTTCTACTCACGCTCCGCGTGAATGGGGTACCCAAGATATGGGCTCTCGAATCTGCAAACGTACCCATGTCTCGAAATAGGACAGTGCTAAAGGTAACTAGTGCAGCGGTTGTATCGGCTTCATATAGCTTCATCTACGCACGCCTCTCCTGGCGCTGCAAAGCCCTCTAAATCGCAGTATTTACGAGATAAATGGCTCGGCAGCTCTTGAAGTTTCGTGAGACGCAGCAGTCCCGGTTTAGCACATTAAAAAAATATGTCGTAATACCGCCGTTTCTCTAATGGCGATGACCAAGGTGCCGATAAGTGGGAGTGAATGACTTTCCTAAGGAGCCCTCTCATGAAGTACGCCTTGTCACCTAAGTCTTCTCTGGTGCTTTTCGCCGCCGGCCTTTTCTTTCTGACCACCAACTCTCTTCATGCGCAGTCGCGCAAGGCTGTATCGAAGACCCCTCCCACCTATCCTGCTCTCGCCAAGCAGATGCACATTGGCGGCGTGATCCGCGTTGCGGCAACCGTCGATGCAGGTGGCAACGTTCTGAAGGCTGAGTCCGATAGCCCGAACAAGATGCTGGTTTCCGCTGCCGTTGATGCTGTGAAGCGTTGGAAGTTTGCTCCCGGCGACGCGACCGAGACGGTCACCGTAGAAATCAACTTTGAAGCAAACAACTAGTCACTGCTCTAAAGAGCAGTGCTAGTTGTGCACCACACTCTGTCGCCATTGAGACACTGATTATCCCTTTTGGAGCTAACTGTAATGGGCATTCGTGGCAAACTTTTCTGGAGTATCGGCGCCCTTGCGCTCGGGTATGTCTTTTTCTTTGCGCTGATGGCGATCACCACTTCCACGGTACAACGCCATCTTCACGTAGCGTCTGACTTCCTGTTCCCAGGCGCTTCCAACCTCCAGCTCGCGGAGTCCAGTTCACAGCGAGTCGCTAAGTCCTACAAGGATGCTTTGATGTTGCAGGATCCGTCAGCGTTGAACACCGGCGACACGGAGACCCGGGCCGTTATCAGCGCTCTGGAAGCTGCGAAGGAGAAGCTCTCCTACAATCCCACGTACGGCCAGAAGGCCAGTGAGCTGATCGCTCGCTACCAGGAGCTGCATGAGCGTGCTCGCGGTGCTTATGCGAAGGCGATTGCCAATCCGGCAAGCGCCGATCCGAATATGCTCGCTACACTCGAGCGTGACCAGGCGGCGCTAGACAAGACCATCGACGAGCTTCGTACGGAAGTGGGCAGCACGAGCTATCGCGCGGAGCTGGAGGCGGTGACCTCGGCCAACCACGTTCAGGCCGTGTTGGGCATCGCACTCTTCCTGGTTGCCCTGGTGGTCGCCGGCGGCTCACTGGTGATCATGGAGAGAAAGGTTAGCGCTCCTCTGCGTGAGCTGGCCAAGAATCTCGCGCTGCGCGCCAACCGTGTATCGGATTCCGCAGACCAGGTATCGGAGTCGAGCGAGAGCCTGTCGCAGAGCTCATCACGCCAGGCTTCTTCCATCGAAGAGATCTCTGCGTCGTCAGAAGAGATTCGCGCCATGGCGCAGGCCAGCAGCGATAGCTGCAGCTCGACGGCTGAGCTGGTTGCCATGTCCGAGGCGAAGACCATTGAGTCCAACTCCTCACTCAACGAACTGATTCGCGCCATGGAAGGCATCACTGCCGCCAGCGGCAAGATCTCAAAGGTAATCGCCATCATCGATACGATCGCATTCCAGACCAACATCCTCGCACTGAACGCTGCAGTTGAAGCGGCCCGTGCAGGCGATGCGGGTCTCGGCTTCGCGGTCGTCGCCGAAGAGGTCCGTACCCTGTCGCAGCGCTGCGCCGAAGCGGCTCGCGATTCCGCCGAGCTGCTTGGTGAGTCGATCTCCAAATCGCAGAGCGGTAAGGCAAGACTCGACGATGTAACGGCAGCCATTGCCGGCATCACCGAAGAGTCTTCCAAGGTCAAGCGCCTGGTCGACGAGATCAATCTCCGCAGCCGTGAGCAGACACAGGGCATCATTCAGATCTCGCGTTCGCTCTCTGGCATGGAAACCCTCACGCAGCAGTCGGCCGCGAACGCGGAGTCCAGCTCCTCGGTTGCATCCACTCTGAAGACAGAGTCGCGGGCCCTCAACGAGAGCGTTCGCATCCTGAGCGCAGTCGTCGAAGGCAAAACACAGGTCGACAAGAAGAGCTCCAATGCCGCGTGGGATATCCAGACACAGTTCGAACCCGCGTAAGCTTGGGGTTTAGAACAAAGTAGCAAAATCAAGACGGTTCGAGCCTGGCTCGAACCGTCTGACTTTAAACTCGATTGTTCCCTACACGCGGCGGGCGAGGACAAGAGTGATGTCATCCGGTTGTTCAGCATCACCGATCCAGGCATCGAGTGCCTGCAGCACCTGCGCCGAGATGACATGCAGCGGCTCGTTGCGGTAGCGCCATACCACTTCCAACAGGCGGTGCTCGCCAAACTCACCGAAGTCGTTCTCGGGCTCCGTAACGCCATCGGAGTAGCCAATGAAAATATCACCGACCTGCAGCGTGACGGCGTCATCCATGTACTCCATGTTGTCTATCAGGCCGACGACAGTACCGCCCTTATCGAGCCGATGCACGGAACGGTCACGGCAGAGCACCAGCGGCGGCAACTGGCCGGCGTTGGAGTACGTCAGGCGCGAGCGCGCGATGTCGTACTGCGCCAGGAAGAGCGTGGCATACTTCTCCGGCTGGGTGCTGCGGTAGAGATGGCGATTGAGCAGGCCAAGGATGTGTCCGGGCGAATCGAAAAGATCTTCACAGTGATCCTGCGCGGCATGAATCGGCTGGCTCAGCTCTTCACTGGCAAACCGGTAAGCGCGCACAGCGGAGTGCAGGGTCGCCATCAACAGCGCAGCGGAGATTCCCTTGCCGCTGATGTCACCAATCGCGATGCCGAGGCCGCTGGGCGGCTGGCCCTCGTCCTGGTAGACAAGGAAGTCATAGTAGTCACCGGAGACGGTTCGCGCCGGACGGCAGACACCATGGAGCTCCAGTGAAGGTATCTTCACATCGACGGAAGGAAAGAGATTGGCCTGGACCTCCTGCGCGATGGAAAGCTCATTCTGCATCCGCTCTTTCTCCTGCTGCTCGGCCAGCAGACGCTGCAGCGACCCGCTCATACGGTTGAAGGCCCGGCTGAGCTCCGCAAGCTGATCGGTGCGCGTGACCCGAATGCGATGCGCCAGCTCGCCGCGGTCGATGGCCTGCGTTGCGGCATAGAGATCGGAGACCGAAGCCGTTATCGTGCTGCTGAGCCGCATCGCCATGTAGAGCGCGAACGCCTCTATAAACGCAAACAGGATGCAGAGAACGATCAGCAGAAGCCGGATGAACTCCGGCATCAGGCCTTCGATCGACACGGCGAAGAGCTGGGTATAGAGCAGCGACGGACGGGAGTCGACCTCGACCGGAACGTTCTCTTTCGCAGCCGTATCCCATACCGTCATGGGAATGGTCGAGAAGAAGTGCACCGGAACATCGAGCAGGTTCACGGCGCCCGGAAATGTTCCACCGGAGACACTTTGCACGTTGACGTCGCTACGCCGAGCCAACGTGAAGTTGCTACGCAGCGAGCTTCCCGTAGACTCTGCCAGCGCGGGAACAAGCGACGCGCGGCCCAGGCCGAGTGCCGTGAGCTCCATGATGTGTCGATCCAGAGGGACACTGCGCACCACGGTAACAACGTGCCCGTTGCGCGAGTGGCGCTGGGTGATCGCCGCCAAGTAGAGACGGCCATCATCGATCACAATGCCGTGGAAGCCTTCGCGCGGCGGCGTCCAGTCCGGCAGACCAAGCGGCGAGTGCTCCATGCCGGCTTCGGGCGCCAGCAGAGCGGGAAGACGATCGATAAAGATAGCGACCTGTCCGCGCTCCATCTCTGCTTTGTCCAGACCCAGCAGGCTGGGATCGAGGTTGTGTTGATCCACCTTCGTCTCGGGCCGGGCGAGGACGCGCGCAAAGTGCACGGCGCAGTCGGTATTCTCAGTCTGCATCTGGTCCAGTTGCGTCTGGATCCGTTGCGCGACCAGGTGGATCGCGAACTGCCCTGCCGCGACATAAGCCGAGACAAGCACCAGCGTGACAAAGAGCACCACCGGCGCCAGGCCGATCAGGAGATAGGTAATGGCGAGCTTGTTGCGCAGGCTCCAGAGAAAGCGCATCCGCGCCTGACGAATGCCCCACGGAATCACGCAGACCAGAAGCGCGCCGCCGGCCAGGAACCAGAGGTCACGAGCGGTGTTGCCGAGCGCATTTTGCAACAGGCTGATGGGCCACAGCAGCAGAAACAGGGCCGTCAGCAGCGCGATAAGGCGCGTCAGAACCGACCAGCTTCGCCATGCACCTTTCAGATCGACACTCATGCCTGCGCCGCCTCTTTCTGCTCCGCGAGACGGGCCATGCGCATCGCATGCCGGTTCGCGGAAAAGTGTCCGCCAGCCAACAGAAGCAGGCCGGAGAGAAAGGCCCACGTCATCAGCCCCACTGAGATATAGAAGGGGCCGTAGACTCCCGGGAAGTCCAGCCACGGCAGCGCCTTCACGTACACCACCTTGGCGAGCTGCCACAGCAGGCCAACCACAATGGCCGTCGGCATTACAGCGGCCGCTGGAATCTTCCGGTTGGGCAGCAACCAGTAGATCAGAAAGAAGAGCAGAATGCCCGCCACGACGGAGAAGATCTTCAGCACCGTATGCGAGACGAAGTTGAAGACCCAGTTGTCGGTGTGGCCAAAGAAGATCCAGCTCAGCAGCGACTGCTGCCCGGCGGTTCCGGCGACCGAGGCCATGGCAAGCACACCCACTGCGAGCGCCAGCCCCAGGGAGACCATCTGGTTATGCAGGTAGCTGCGATTTTCTTTCACGCCCCATACGGCATTCAGCGCCACTTCCAGCGGAAGGAAGACGCCGGTGGAGGTGATCAGCAGCATAACGATGGAGAACACCTGTACTCCCTTGCGGGGATGGGCGAGGAGCTGCATATTGCGAACGATGAAGTCCTGCCCCACCGGCAACAGGTTGCGCATCATCTCACCGACGACGGACTCCATGGCGCGAGAGTGGAAGAGGTTCCGGCTCAGCGTCAACATCATCACGATGAACGGAAACAGCGAGAGAATCACCTGGGCGGCGACGCTGAAGGCGTAGGTGTGGACCTCGGTCTTGGTGAGATATTTCAGCAGCGCCCGAAGCTGCGGCCAGGAGCCGGCTTCCAGTACGGCGGGACGTTCCGTCAGCTCTTCAGCGGAGGTGGACGCGGGATCGCGAGGTTCCTCACTGGGCGGGAGAATGGATGGCATCGTCAGTGGAATCCGCAAACTTTCATGCTAGCAGAGCCGGATGACAGAAAAATTTGTGTTGCATGACGGCCCGATTTTTGCCATAAAAGGCATAAGACATTCGAACTCATAGGTTTCACTGGGCCCTCGGTGTCTTGCAACTCCACGTGTAACTCCAAAACCTCCATATCCTCTTTCGGGTGTAGGGGCCTCCTCCGCTTCGCACATGTCGAAGGCTCTCCGAGGTGTCTCTCTATCTCCAGGGAGAGGCTCGCAAACAAGAAGGGACTGGCTGTGAAGGAAAAGGGTGTCGTGAAGTGGTTCAACGGAACAAAAGGTTACGGCTTTATCCAGCGCGCTGATGGAAAGGACGTATTTGTACACTTCTCCGCAATTCAGGAGGAGGGCTACAAGACGTTGAACGAAGGCGAGGCAGTCGAATTCGAGTGCCAGCAGGGTCCGAAGGGACTCAGCGCTGCCAACGTCGTTCGCGGGGTCTAGGGCGGCGAGTCTAAAGTTCGTACCCAAATGGTGTCATCCTGAGCCGAATGGCGAAGGACCTGCTTTTTCAACGCTTCAGATGGCGCGAACTTAGATTAAGACGGCTAGATCACAGCACGCTGGCGGCTGTGGGTGATGCGTTGTACAGCCCACGCCGCCGTCGTACGCAATACCGTATCCTCTGATTGCTGCCACGCTTCAAGCTGCGGCAGATAACGTGTGTCTTCGCTGTTCCCCATCGCAATCGCGATATTCCGGCGCAGACGCTTCAGACGCGTGCGCTCCAGCGGCGACCCGCGGAAACGCGTGCGGAACTCAGCGGGCGTCATCGCCGCCAGCATCGCCAGGTCAGGGTTCACCAGCTCGGTGCGCGGCTGCATCTCCGTCGTGCTGCCCACGGGAGCCTTGCGATTCCACGGACAGACATCCTGGCAGATATCGCAGCCGAAGATCTGCCGCCCCATCAGCGGACGCAGCTCCTCTTCGATCTCGCCCTTCTTCTCGATCGTCAGATAGGCGATGCACTTGCGCGCATCCATCTGCCGCGGAGCGATCAGCGCCCCGGTCGGGCAAGCATCCAGGCAGCGTGTGCAGGTGCCACAGCGATCTGCCGCCGGCAGGAGCTCAGCTTCGTGGACAAGAGGCAGCGAAGTGACGATGACAGCAAGCAGCGTCCAGGAGCCGGTTCCCTGCTGAATCATGCAGGTATTCTTCCCTACCCAGCCCACACCGGCGGCTTCGGCGAAGCTTCGCTCGACGACAGGACCGGTATCGACATAGCTGCGGACCTCCAGATCAGGCCCGGCCTGCTCGCGCAGAAACTCTTCGACGCCCCGCAGCTTCGCGAGCAGCACATCGTGATAATCGGTTGGAGCAAGGTCATCGCCATCAGGCCGGCCGCTCCAGGCATACCGAGCGATCCAGCCCGAACCTTCAGGAGCCGGATCGATCGACTTCGGATGCGCAGCGTTGTAATTGAGCGAGCAGACAATCACCGACCGCGCCCAGGGAATGGCCACACGCAATGAGGAGCGCAACAACTGCCCAGCCTCATCACGTCGCTGTAGATACCCCATCTCTCCGGCATAGCCCTGATCAACCCAGCCCTCATAGCGTCGCCGCAGATCAGGATTATCTTCAGGAACAGCAGCAATCCCGGCAGCGGAGAAGCCACACTCCAACGCGCGAGCCACAAGCGCATCGCGAAGTTCAGAGCTAATAGATGTGACCCGGTTCCCCATAAGACTACCTAGCTCACGCTGCTGCGTTACAGATAACAAAACCCGCATTTTAGCGGGTCCGAGTGAGCAGATGGCGGAGAGGGAGGGATTCGAACCCCCGGTACCATTGCTGGTACGTCTGATTTCGAGTCAGGTGCATTAAACCGGGCTCTGCCACCTCTCCGTGTTTCTATCCTACATTAAATCAAACGCTTCATGCGAGCACGGGACGAAGCCGATCCGACGAACATGGGGTGGTCCATCTTGTGATGGTTCCATACGAGACGGATAGCCTAGCGTTGGCGTTGAAGCACACCCATGGCCGGAGTGCTGGATGCTGGAGTGCTAAATACGGTTCCAACGGACAGGAGCGCTCGGACATCAGCAATATCTAGGCAATGACACATTGTATTGCTGCATCTTCCCAGCAACCACCTCAGTACACGACCGATCGTCATCGTGCTCCGAGATGTACCGCTGCGCGTTGCCACGCTGCGTTACGTGATGCGGCTGTCCGACAGCAACTACTCGTGCAAGTCGTCCCATCACTACAAATTATCCGGTTACGTCCTATCTATCACCTCCATTTCCCGCTCCCCCACATTTCCCTCGAGGTCCTCTAGTACAACGCCACGCTATCTTCCGTAGAAACAATGATTTTTCGACCACGACCAAACGGTATTCTATGAGCCGGGGGAAGGGAGGGATTACTTGGATACATAAACCCGTCAAACGACAACTTTGCTTCGTATTCGACAGGAGTTCTGCGACCTCCCCGAACACCAACGCCAATATCAGGATAACCATTCGTTGTACTGGGCAAGAGCCATATTGGAAGTTGAACGATGGTTAGTCTGCCGAGAACCTTAAAAGAAGATTCAAGCGGCTCCAAGATTAGCAAGGTGCAGCCCCCACTACCGCACCAGTTGCTGCCGATGACGTAAACAAGTACGATCGCCTTCGCTTTTCCTTTTGGAGGAACTTGAAAAAAAACGATCCTGGCATCCTCATTGCCATCTTTGTTTCCATCTGGATTCAAAACCGATCTCACAAACTTTTTTAGCGGATCGCGAAAAGAGGCTGACCTCGCGGGTAGATCCTTCTGCGCAAATAATGAACCAGTGACCGCAACACAGATCAGCAAGGCAGTTGAAAGGGTACGGTTGTGCATAAATCCTCTTAGAAAATATTTACCAACCTCCGAAGCAATTCATAAGGCCGACAACACTAGCTCCGTAATGACCATCTGGTGTGCCATGAGTACCATTATCGATGGTAGCAGGATTTCCACTGATGCCTCCCGGGCCAATATTGTGGGAAGCCGCAGTAGCTTGTAGCAGTTGAGTCGGAGTTAGCGCAGGAAACTTATTGGCGAATTTAACCATATTCTTCGAAAGGGACTGTGCAGTGTGGTTTGCGGAAAACGGGATGCTGAATGCCTGCTCTTTGGAAACCCCCGGTTGGTTCGTGAGTTGGAAAACACCCATCCCAGGTCCTGTACCACCACCCTGCGTTTTTTCCTGAACACTTGAGAAGTCAGTTTCTTCCATACCAATCGCATCTATTAGTGCAGCTGGCACATTGTTTTTGGATGCAGCATCATTAATCGCCGCAGACGAAGCATCGGCTCTTTTGACGCCGGCCATCGTTTTTCCGGCATATTTTACAGCCGAGGGGCAACCTCCGATATTCGGAACGACCCAAACGTTGATCAGAGTAGTTAAGCCATCACCAACTGTCGTTATATCTCCAGCACCACTCCCATCAGCATGAACGTCAACGGTGGCATTTACCGACAGAACCTTGCCTCCATTAGCTATGCAAGCTGCGTCAGTACCCGTGTCCTCATAATCAGTGGGATCATGATCGTTTTCAGTTGTATCCCCCTCACCACCATAGAAGCATGAAGTTAATCCAGAAGGATCTATGAATCTCAACGGATTATTCAGCGCATAGCTATAAAGATTAAGGCTCTGCGGATTACCGGGACTAGCGTATGCCAGACCGCTTGGATCGGGGGACATAAACCGTCCTATAGAACTTCCATAGTACCGAGCTCCGAAGTAATCGAGTCCTGATTCCTGATCTCTTTCTTTGTCAGTGAAATGAACGTTACTAACATCTGAGGCGTTAGTAGCTAACGCAGAGCAAATCTGCCCGTCACCAAAAGCTCCGCTTTCACATTTGAGCTCTGGAGCGCCATCCGAAGTAGTCGTAAAGCGTTTGCTCCCAAGCCAATCCGCCATGTGAAAGTGCGCATCCTGACCGTCATTTCTGTATGTAGCGGCGAGCTGTCCGCCGACGGTGAGATCGCTTTCGGTCCACGCTCCTTGCGAATCGAAACGAACGGTTTGCGCACCTCCCGCTGTGGTGATGATCTCCTCCGTCATCGTGAATCCATTTTGAGACGGATTGCAGGAGAGAGAAGTGATCGTACCTTTCGCGACGCGTTGACCTTGGGCGTCGTAGAGGTATCCGATATTACCTCCAGGGCCGCTCACGGCACAAAGACGGCCTTCCTGATCGTAGAGCATCGAATTTTGCCCATCGGAAGTTAAATTTCCCGCCGAGTCGGGCGAAAGACTACCTGGCGATGCAGAGGCCCACGACTCGGTTGGGCGGTTATTCTGGTCATAGTGTACCCAGTTATTTACGGCTAACGCACCAGTCGCACGTGAGGTGCATTTATCTCCAGGGGATCCTCCGAATATAGACTGAGATATGGACTGTGTCGTTCGGTTGCCAAAGCTATCATAATCCCAGCAGAAATACTGTGATGAACGGCCAACGGGAGTTTGGAATGCCGTAGCGATCCGGTTGAGCGAATCATACCCGTTATCCATGGACCATGTACCATTGACCGAATCGGAATAGGCCGTGATCTTGCCATCCGCGGCATAGCCGCTGGAGCCGTTCGTTTGCTGAATGTTATAGGTATAAAGAACGGTATTCGTGGGCGGCGACGTCGAAGTGGTAGAGCCGCCAAATGCTATCGTTCCTCCTTGGTCCGAGCTTCCTGTCACCTGAACCGAGGATAAGACACCACTACCACGCGGTTTTACTGTTATGACGCCATTGTTGTCAGCCTTTGCCGTAGCGGGTCCATTGCAATCGGCCGAAAACATCGCGGCTAATGCCGATGCAATGGACTGAGTTGTAGAGAAGGCACCATAGCGAGTAGTTTTGCTGACGCCATTAATGGTCAGCGTCACACTACCGCCAGACGCGGGACTCCCTTGCGAAGTAATGGCGACAGTCGTGGCAGCTCGTAGTGAGGTAGCATTACCGACGGCCATGATGGAAAAGCCTGCAAACAGCGCACGCCTAAAAAGGGCAGACACTCTAACGAATCTCATCCTAACCTTACCTCGCCTTTGCTGTCAGACCCTGGAGTCTTAGATATTGGTCGTATGTCTTTTGAACAGCGATATTATTCCCGAGCAAGTATCCAGTGATGCCACCCGGGCCTGAACCGGTTAAGGTATATAAAGTCTGATAGGACAACGTTCCGCGGTACGAACGAAGCGAAGATGCCATTCCTGCGCCATCGTATGCGGTGTGGAAGGTAAAGAATTGACGTCCGTCAGAAAATTGAGTCAGGTTTCCCGAGAGATCGCTCTGATAAGTGAAGGAATGGGGCCGACTTTGAGTGCAGCTATTGCCGTTGCACCGCTCCTCCTGTGAGATCCCACCAAGCGCATCGTAAGCAATCACCGAGTGGCGAGTCCAGACACCTGACGACGGTGCCCCTGGGCAGGATCCATCTTGTGTCCATTCATGAATCAGACGCCCGTTTAGATTGCCTGAGGTGCTGGTTCCATACGCATAACAACTCGAAAGCGTGTGCGATTGAGTCGCACCATTAGCGTACGTCTTATGCAGAAGGCGGTCGAGCGAATCGTAATCAAAGTTCGTCGTGATTCCACGCGCATCCGTTTTAGCCAGCAGATTGCCATTCAGATCGTACGATCCCGAACAAGAATCCACGCTTCCCGCAAGAGACGTCCCATAGCAAACCAAACCGCTCTCTGGATTATAAGCTCCTTTTAGCTGTCCCAACGAGTTGTAACGGAATGCTCTTACGCGTGGCTGATCTCCACTTGCACCTGACTGGGTCACATCTGTAAGACCGAAAATATTGTACGTATAAGTGGTGGAAAGAGTGGGATCCGTGCTCGGAGCTGTCGGCTCAAGCACGGACGTAATCCTCCCCAGCGCATCGGTGGTTGTCCACCTTCTGTTTTGCAGTTCATCAGTCAGTTTTGATGTGAAGCCAGAATACGCCCAGGTCTTCACACCCGTGGGCGTATCAACCTCGGAAACCCGCCCGATCGCATCGTAGTGAGTTGATGTTCCAATCGATGTACTGGAAGTAGCGAGATACGGGATCGACGTGAACGTCACACGACCCCATGCGTCATAGCTGGTGTCCGATTGAACGGCCCCACCTGGAGCGGAATCGAGACTAGAGCGGACTGTCCTTCCCAGCCCATCAGCCTTGAAGGTTTTTATGACTGTATCGGACGCGGATGAGCCACATGTCGTTCCATCTGAGGATGGACTCGAAATCGAGGTAGCCTGCGCCTGGAAGACACGAGCCGTGTTGGAATCCGGGTAGCAAATCGTGGTTGAGTAGTGGCCACTACTCAACCCGGGCGTCTGAACCGTTATTGGGCGGCCGCCAGAATCGTACCCAAACTGTGTCACCTGGTTGTTGGCATCGGTATGAGAGAGGACTGCTCCGGTATCCAGGTTATAGGAGTAACCATCGGATAAACCGCCCTTTGTCACAGAAATAGGATAGACATGGTATGTCGCATCATAAGTCGTTGTTGTCGAGTGGTTCTTACCGTCATATTGTATGTCGGGCATGCCGTACGAATCATAGTGGGTGTGCGTCGTCACATTGGAGCCGCTGTCATTCACCTTCGTTATGCCCGTCAAATGCCCTTTCCCCGTGCCTCCGTAATAGCTCGGCTCGTCATAGGCGTAATCCGTCTCGGAGGATGAGGACGCATCGCTCGTAGTCTGGGACTGAACTGCGTTTATAAAATTTGCCGCTGAGAAGTTTGTATCGGTACTCCATTTATAGACTGTAGCTTGGGTCTGAATTCCATTCGAGGTGCTGGTGACCTGCCCTATACCAGTGGCGACAGACGTTTTGTACTGACAGAAATTATTGTCCGGTCCCAATCCACAGACTTTTATTGCCGGCTGAAATGAGCTGTCGTAGCCCTGGGAGTCTGTCTCTGTTGTAACGTTGTCTACATTCGTTGTCGTTGTGCTATCTCGATTGACAAAAGAAAACTGCTCCGCCGAATCTCCTGAGACTGGCAGCCGTTTTCCCTGGCTGCTTTCCGTTACAGATTTCATTAATTGCCGGGAGTTTCCACTATGCAAATAATAACTTTCAGTTCGGGTATTCGTATTGTATTGACTATATATGGTACCCGGAACGTACGATGCCACTTCGTCATTCCCTTGGGGGTCTGTGACCGTATTTGTATATCCCACCGAATCTGGGCCGACCTCATAGTGCCAGATCGAACGACCGTTCGCTGAAGTCGAACTGCCGCATTGATAGTTGGGAGCATTGGGGTCAGAGTCGATAACACGCTCACTCAGATATATAGAAAGGGGAGTTCCAGAGCCCCACCTGCCGGGGGGATTACCGGGCTTAAGCCAGTCGTGCTTATAGCAATACCAGATCGATCCCTTGGTGGGTTCGATGATTCTTTTTATCTCTCCATATGCTTCATTGGTGGTGTTGTCGGGGGCAGAGTCATAGAGGAACATCCACACTCGGCCATCCGGAAGCGTTACGCTCTGTATTGGCTGAACAGTCTTCGATGTTTCCAGGAAATCGATAACGAAATAAGCGGGACATCCCGGATCTCCCGCGCAGCCACCACTCATAGTTTGTGAGACTGACTGCCCAGGTCCATTCCCAAAAAAGTTGGTATTGATATTGACATTCGCCGAACAAATCATCAAGGGGGCAGAATACCCCGGAACAGTCATCAATAGCTTTGCAACTGGCAACGGTTCATTTACGGGAGGAGTTGGGCAGCCCGAAGTATTACTGCTAAACGAATTCCAACCAAAGGTAAGTGACCGACCTACCGTATCCGTCCATGTAACGGTTTGGTTTGAGTTGTAAGTCCAGGAAATCACGTTCCCATCGTTATCAGTAACGGTGTTAGTCGATGGAGGCGCAGACCACGAAGTCGTTATAGTGCGCCCCAGAGAGTCTTTTAATCCCGTGCTATCGTCTAAGTAACCTGACCCGTCTACAGTTCGCGACGAACCGGCATTCCCTGCATCAACCCAAAGCTGATGGCTTGCCCCAGAGTCATCGATAACATAGCTCTTATCATAACTCCACCAGGCGGACCCCGGATCCTGGAACGTGTAGTTTTTAGTTATTACATATGGTATTCCCACCGGCAAAAAACTCGGGCCAAATCCTCCCAGGTTAGGAAACCCATCGCTGGTTGGAAGAGGCTGGTCATGGTTGTAGAAGTATTGGCAATGGCCTGCATCCAGGCAGTTGACCTGCGGATACCACATAGGGGTATTCGCATTTAGCACGAATTCCAGCGGTGGCGATGATCCGCGTTGCGCCCATGAAAACAGCGGAATGCGCACCACCGATGTCAAATCACTCACGTTCACATGGTCGGCATCAAAATGCTGAAAGAGGGAATCTGTTTTGAACCCTTGCGCTACAGCAATCGATCCACAGCATGTAGCTAAGAACCAAAGAAGAAAAAACACAATTCTACGCATACTGGCTCCCTAACGACCTAAAAACTTGCTCTTATCCAAAGCTGTATAGAACTTCGTCTCTGTCATGCTGATTGTTTTAGTGAACTTTGTCCCGCTCCAAGTAATTTCGGCGCGAACCGGATACTTCAATCCATCGGCCTGTTTGAACTCCAGGAAGGTCACCGTTGCAAGCGAAACGTTCCCATTCATTCCCCGTATCGGAAGCTCGACGGATATAGGCAGAGCAGAAGAGGCATCGATTATCCATTTGATCTCAACGCGGTGGTTCGGGTAGAGGCGAGCAATGCAGACTTGCGATATGGCAATTTGCTTTGACTCATCGGCTCGAACTTCATGCGAAAAAACACAAGAGTCTCTAGATGCCCCAATGAGCAAAGCAACGGCTGGCATAGACCTTGCGATATTGATCAGATCGTATTCCGGCGGGCTTATGGACGGTGTTGCCGTCTTCCCGTATGTCTCCGAACGTTCCGGTGTAAAGATCCAGGCCTTCTTATCAGATCCATCGATCTGTTCACGCCGGTTGCTAACCGTTCCCGTACTCCAGTCATCACTCCACTCCTCTTTGAGGGCCGCGGAGGAGTCGGGGAGTGATATGGATACCGTGGAGGTCACTGCCCCGACGGATCGCCACTGATTTCCTCCCATCGCGGCAATAACTTTCTGTACGAGTAAACGCGTCTTATCCTGCTCGCTGGCAGAGCCTGCTTGAGCGGCGGAGTACAAAGGAAGGGCGAACAGAGCAATTCCAACCACAACGATGAGCTTATAATTTGTTTTCCGAATACTCATAAAGTCTCGCATTACTACCTTCTTCATTTGGTGACGACTCGCACACTTTTCTAACTAACCCTGTAGTTATTGCAGCGACACCAGAACCTCGATCGTTCCGGTTCCCTTGTCTAAACGTCCCATTGCTTTTCCGATCACGGCGCCCATCATTCTGGTGGAGTCGGTTCCCTTCATGGCGTAGCCTTCCGTGGCGGAAGAGACCAGAAGGTCTCCTGGGCGGATCACTCCGTTCTCTGCACTTACCTTGGTGGGCACGATGCCGAGCATGGCCATCGGGACCTCTTCGCCGGTCTTGGCTCTTCCCTCGCGTCTGCCGGTCAGTCCCGGACGGGTGGAGTAGATTCCGGCGACGAATCTGGAGTAGGGTTCGCTGGAGTGGAGGAACTTGTCCGGTGTGTCAGCGTCGATGACCAGGACGTCTCCAGCCTCGTAGCGTTTGCGGTCGCCGGTGACATCAACTGATTCCGCATAGTCGCCGCCGCAGGTTGTGCCGTTCCATGCCGTCGACTGCACGGTGCCATCGGGGTAAGTCATGGACGCGCCACTACCAGATGTGAGCTTGATGCTGCCGTTTACTTCCAGCTTTGCGCTGGGTTGGATTGTGCCGATGCCCACATTGCCGTTTCCATGAAGGCGCAAAAGAGGATTGACGGAACCACCATTGGTTACATCGTAGAAGGCAAAGCCTCCTGTTCCCCCACCGCCTCGATTGGCAAGAAAATCAGCCTCGCCATCACCGCCCATGCGGTTCCATCCGGTAACTAATTTACCGCTATTAACGACTCGACTCAGGTTGAGAGAATTCCACTGAGGATCGAGATTCAGCCCTGAGACTACGAAGCCACCTACGGGAGCACTTATTTCAAAAGAGCCCAGAGGATTTGATGTTCCGATACCGACGCTTCCTACATTCGTAATCGATAGACGCTTTTGAAAGTTTGTGTAGAAATCAAGTCCCCACGTGTTGTTCGTTCCGCTTCTCGAAGAAGCAATTCCTTCTCCGCTGGAGGAACCGAAATGTAGCCCACTGTTATCGAAGGCCCCAGCATTGGCATTTCCCTGGTCGATAACAGCTCCTCCCTGCACTGAGAGATTTTGTTGCGGAGAAGAGGTTCCCAGGCCAACATTCCCTGAGCCGCCCAGAATCGCAAAGCGGACGGGCGCGCCTCCATCGGAATTGTTTTGAATGTTAAAGTTCCCAGAGGTCACTGAGAGGTTGTACTCAGCACCGAAATTATTCAGCTCGAGATTTGGTCCGAATATCTTTGTAGTTCCAGCG
Source organism: Terriglobus albidus (assembly GCF_025685425.1). GTDB lineage: Bacteria > Acidobacteriota > Terriglobia > Terriglobales > Acidobacteriaceae > Terriglobus > Terriglobus albidus. Next base: position 22,235 of record NZ_JAGTAS010000056.1, on the reverse strand, counting down.
CTTGTATTGACCTTCAATGGAGCATCCGGCGATGTTGTGCCTATCCCTACATTGCCGTTTGTTGCTTGGTAGATCACCGAATCACCGATCGTGGATCCAGTCGTAGTAAAGACAGGAAGCTTACCCGCCGATCCGCTACCGGTAACTGTCTGAGCAAAACCAACCATGCTTCCGGCAGTGATAGCACTAGCAACAAGAACATTCCGTAAGCGCATTGCACTCTTCTCCTAACGAACCAAGCAAATCATTACTGCAGGGCAATTCCGACTTCGATCAGGCCCGTTCCCGAATCGAGATAATCGAGGGCTTTTCCAATCAGAGCTCCCACCATGCGAGAACGGTCCGTAGCTTTCATCGCATATCCGGGAGTCGACGAGGTCACCAACAGGTCGCCAGGCTTGATAGGGCCGTTCTCCGTACTCACCTTGGTGGGCACAATCCCCAGCATCGCCATGGGAACTTCTTCGCCTGTCTTCTGAGCACCAACGCGACGTCCAGTCAATCCCGGCTGCGTGGAGTAAATGCCCATCACTGTGGTGGCATACGGCTCAGAGGACTTAAGGAATTTGCCTGCGACCTTCGGATCAACGACGAGCACATCGCCCGGCCCATAAGACTTACGGTCGCCGGTGACATCGATGGATTCCGCATAGTCTCCGCCGCACGTCGTTCCATTCCACGCCGTCGATTGCACTGTGTTATCAGGGAAGGTCATCGAAGCGCCACTACCGCTGATCTTCACGCTTCCATTAACATCGAGTTTGGTTGCTGGAGATGTCGTGCCGATGCCCACGTTGCCAGTAGGATTTAGAATCAAATTGCTTGCACCACCGGACCAGGTTCCAATAATTAATCCGTTGCCGGAGCGGCCAAAACTTCCAAGGACATGCCCGCTACCATCATTCAAAGATATCCAATTGCTATTAGCATCGGGCTTAATATCCAGAGGCATTACTGGATTGACCATTCCAATCCCGACGTTGCCGTTCTGTAGAATCGTCATTGCAGTAAATAGAGATGTAGGAGAGCCACCTGAATTTAAGTCGAAAACAAGATTGCCACCATAAGTGATTCCGTAAGTCTGTCCAATCCGTGCAGGAGTCCATCCGTCCGATGCACGACTCCACTGAAAATACCTTGTTGCGTTTGTTTCTGAGCTGTCACCGGGGAGAGGGTTAGGAGTAGGGTCAGAATCAACTGCGACGTTCCCGCCTGAAACTTGCAAACGAGAAGCTCCAGGGTTTGTCGTGCCGATCCCGACATTCCCATTTACTTCGGAGATCGCCGAAGGACCGATCGTTGAGCTTCCGGTGAATTTAGGAACTGTATTGGTTGATCCACTGCCGGTAACCTGGGCAAAACCGGCCACACTGCCGGCCGCGATAGCCCCGGCTACAAGAACATTCCGTAAACGCATTGCACTCTCTCCTAACGAACCAGGCAAATAATTACTGCAGTGCTATTCCGACTTCAATCACGCCAACTCCTGAATCGAGATGACCGAGGGCTTTTCCTATCAGTGCTCCTATCATGCGGGAGCGATCCGTCGCCTTCATTGCGTATCCAGGAGTGGACGAGGTCACCAATAAGTCACCTGGCTTGATAGCGCCGTTCTCCGCACTTACTTTCGTGGGCACAATGCCCAGCATCGCCATCGGGACTTCTTCACCTGTCTTCGGAGCACCTACACGACGCCCAGTGAGTCCGGGCTGGGTCGAATAGATCCCCATCACAGTAGTCGCATACGGCTCGGAAGACTTGAGAAATTTGCCTTCGACCTTTGGATCGACGACCAGCACATCGCCCGGCTCATACGTCTTTCGGTCACCGGTCACGTCTACCGACTCAGCGTAGTCACCGCCGCAGGTCGTGCCATTCCAGGCGGTTGACTGCACTGTTCCATCCGGGTAGATCATCGATGCACCGCTTCCGGAAGTTAGCGCGATATTGCCGTTTACTTCCAGTTTTGATGCGGGAGCCCCTGTGCCGATCCCAACATTGCCGTTGTAGGCAATGCGCATTCTTTCGGCGGTTTGCGTCGGATTGTCTACGTCTCTCGCGTTTGCCAGATTCCATCTTGTGCCGAAGATGATCGGGCCGCTACTAGTTGTTCCTAGAACAAGACCGGCTGGAATAACACCGGTCGATACCGGGCGAACCCCCGTATCAACATACGAATGGATAAACGCGCCCCGCGTACGCACATTCGTACCGTCATCCCCGAAGAACCCCACCATGCCAAGGAGCGCCCCATTCTGTACTGCAACCGGGGTGGTTACAGTCGTACCGCCTGAGGCGCCGATGTAAACCTCCGCTGCGGCCTGGGCCATATTCGGAGCGTTTATATTCAACTGCAACAGTCCAAGGCCCGGATTCGCATTCGGATTACCACCTCCAACGATCTGAACGAGGGGTGTCTTCCCCATGGTGATAAGACCGCTCATCGTATCGGGGCCGTAACCGAACGCAGCGTTGCCATATACTGTCAGCGGGAAAAAAGGGGCGGTAGTCCCGGTCTTGATTCCTATGTTGCCGTTTGGAGCCTGCACCATCGTGGAATTAGCAATGACAGATCCACTTCTGAAATAGGGAATGTTTCCGTATGTACCTGGAGAACTGTTGTCCACCGTCACATTTGTTTGGGCAAAAGCTGCGACATTTCCGAGAATAAGCAACGCACTCGCGCCGATCAGGCCAAGGCTCAACTTATAACGCATGAAATTTCTCTCCCTTAGAACCAATCTTTTTCTGTTGTCCAAACGAACCAGGCAGTAACTACTGCAGTGAAACCAGAATTTCGATGACTCCCTTACCGGAGTCGAGTGTGCCCATCGCCTTACCGATAATGGCACCCGTCAGCTTCTCCCGGTCCGTGCCTCGCATCGCATAGCCGGCAGTGGACGAAGTCACAAGCAGTGTGCCCGGCTTGATGGGCCCGTTCTCAGCACTTACTTTCGTCGGCACAATACCGACAAGCGCCATAGGAACTTCTTCGCCGGTCTTGGGAGCTCCTTTTCTGCGGCCTGTAAGACCGGGCTGAGTGGAGTAGATTCCAGCGACCAGAGGAGAATAAGGCTCAGCGGTGCGGAGGAATTTGTCAGGAGAGGAGGGATCGATCACCAGCACATCGCCCGGCTCGTAGGCCTTACGGTCTCCGGTCACGTCTACCGACTCAGCGTAGTCACCACCACAGGTAGTTCCATTCCAGGCAGTGTTTTGCACCGAGCCATCCTGAAAAGCTATCGATGCACCGACACCGCTTATCTTGATATTGCCGTTTACTTCCAGCTTCTCCCTAGGAGTCCCGGTACCGATACCGACATTGCCGTTGTAGTCAATACGCATTCTTTCGGAGGTTTGCGTCGGATCAGTTACGTCTCTCCCGTTTGCCAGATTGACTCTCGTGCTGAAGATGATCGGAGCGCTGCTGGTCGTTCCGAGGTTAAGACCGGCCGGAATAACACCGGTCGATACTGGGACATGCGAGGTATCAACATACGAATTGATAAAGGCGCCCCGCGTACGCACATTCGTGCCGTCATCCCCGAAGAACCCTAGCTGTCCAAGGAGCACCCCATTCTGTACCGGGGCCCGCGAGGTTGCAGTCGTGCCGGCTGAAGCGCCAATGTAGATCTCAGCCGCGGCCTGGGTCATGCCAATAGCGTTCATATTCAATTGCAGCAGTCCAAGGCTCGGAGCCGCATTCGAATTACCACCTCCAACGATCTGAACGAGTGGAGTTTTCCCCATGGTGATCAAACCGTTCATAGTATCGGTGCCATAACCGAACGCGGCGTTGCCATAGACCGTCAACGGAAAAAAAGGAGCGGCCGTCCCGGTTTTGATTCCGATGTTGCCGTTTGGAGCCTGCACCATCGTTGAATTAGCAATGACAGAACCACTTCTGAATACAGGAATGCTCATATAGGAACCAGGGGAATTGGTGTCGACAGTCACATTTGTCTGAGCAAGAACCGAGACACTTCCAAAGATCAACGACACGCTTACACGTACCAGACCAAGGCCTAATTTGTTACGCATGAATATTTCTCTCCTCGAACCCTTCGTTCTTCCGCTAACTCGACGAACCAAACAGTAGTTACTGCAGTGAAACTAGAACTTCAATCAAGCCTTTCCCCGTATCCAGCTTTGCCATTGCTTTCCCAATAACAGCACCCATCAACTTGCTGAAGTCCGTTCCCTTCATCGCATAGCCTTCCGTTCCGGAAGAGACCAGCAGATCACCCACGTCAATGGCTCCGTTCTCGGCGCTGACCTTTGTAGGGACAATACCCAGCATTGCCATCGGAGCCTCCTCTCCAGTCACGGTCCGGCCCTGACGGCGGCCGGTCAGTCCTGGCCTGGTGGAGTAAATACCAGCGACAAGTCGGGAGTATGGTGTCGTGGAGTGCGCAAATTTACCCGAGGCGGTACGGTCGATCACCAGCACATCGCCGGGCTCATAAGCCTTACGGTCGCCGGTCACATCGACTGATTCTGCGTAGTCTCCGCCACAAGTCGTGCCATTCCACGCCGTCGACTGCACTGTGCTGTCAGGGAAGGTCATTGAAGCGCCGCTACCGCTGATCTTTACGCTGCCATTGACGTCGAGTTTGGCGGCTGGAGATGTCGTACCTATGCCGACATTCCCCCTCACGATCATGCCGTTCGCCGGCGCTTGAACGGTTCCTGATGCATACGTTGAGCCAACGGCCATTCCACCTGAACTGGTATCGATGTGGGCTACTTCAGATCCCCCCTGAGAGAAGAAATGAAAGCCACTCTGTACCAGATCCCGCGGAGTGGTGAACGTCATTCCTCCTGCCCACCAGTTGGAGACAATTGACCCGCTCGCCTCGGAATTCTGGAACTTGATCCCCACTTCAGCAGGGCCGGTGTAACCAGACTGGATTGTGAGCATCGTGCTTGGCGTGAACGTATAGAGATGCAGCAACGAGTTCGGGCTTAGCGTTCCGATCCCCACATTCCCACTGCTGGGAAACGCGTTTTGTGCGATGCCGAGAAGACCACCGGATAAGACAGCCCCTGCGACAAGTACGGTCCGGAACCACACTCTATTTTTTGCAGTACCAAGCAGAAGGACAGACAAACGCACAGGAACCCCACTTCATGAAACGACTCCGTCGTCGACTCTCCAGGAGTCATTCGAAATTTGTCGTAAGGATTCCGTGACCCTATTTGCTTCCCATTGAGGGCGCAATACTCAAAGGTATCCATACTTAAGTGCAGGCATTATTTATTACTTTGCAAACAAGTTTTCGCATCGCATGAAAACCTCAGCGGGATAAATCAAGCCCTTTTAAGGTCCGATGCCTTATGACCGACATCCTCTTGCTGCATTGCGACACCTGTGCGATAGACGCCCTCTGCGTGCGAATAACGGCCTATTTCCACTCCATGCCAAAGGAATAGGCGAACATCGATCATCCAGTCCTGCCTGTCACCCTTCCGTAGGTCAGACATCCCCCTCTAAGGAGTATGGTGAGAAGAGAGGGATGGAATTACGGTAGTTCCATACCCTGGGAGGAAATCAATGACAGCGACCGCTGATCTGCAAAAGCGCCAACAGTCACCCCTCACCCTCACCTCAGATCTCTCCAGTGAAGCCGTGCGCGATATCTCGGCCGGCCTGAATGGCCTGCTGGCAGATGTCTTCGCCCTTTATCTGAAGACGAAGAACTTCCACTGGCATATGAGCGGACCACATTTCCGTGATTATCATCTGCTGCTGGATGAGCATGGCGATCAGCTCTTCGCCATGACCGATGACATCGCGGAGCGCGTGCGGAAGATCGGCGGCACCACCATCCGCTCAATCGGCCACATTGCCCGGCTTCAGAGAGTTGCGGACAACGATGCCGAGTTCGTTACCGCCGCAGATATGCTGAGTGAGCTGCATGAAGACGAAAAGGCGCTGACGCTCAGAATGCGCGCCATCCATGATCTTTGCGATGACGGCGGCGATGTTGCTACGGCCAGTCTGCTGGAGAACTGGATCGATCAATCACAGCGCCGTAGCTGGTTCCTCTTCGAATCAACCCGCCGCTAACACGACCGATTGCGAGCTCCCTTCGGCAAAAGCACTCTTACTTTTGCGAAGGGGGCCCGATCGTCCAGGTCATATCAGGCGTCTTTCCGAAAGAGACCGTAGCCTGCCGGTTGTCGCACTGGATCAGAAGGTCCCCCAGGCGAAGCGCCCTCTTCGCCCCTGCCGCCACACTCCATTGCGGCGCTATCGCGCCTCCAGATGGTTGAATGAGGGTCAGAATCGTCAGAGAGTCGACAAGCCCTGACTGATACTCGATGATCATTGGCTTCTGCACCGGCTCCCGTTCAGCCTTCTCGTAGCTGCTCAGAGGAAATGGTCCCTTGCTTTGGCCCAATATCATCGCCGTCGTGGAGAACAGATGCATCTCCACACTATCGTTTTGCGCCCGCATGCGAAGCAGGTTCTTCTGCAGATCGAAGGACTCGACTGCCTGCTCGGGATGCCATATCTGGCTGAAGCGGTGCGGCCCGTCCGCACGGATCTGATCCATTACCACCAGAGTTCCGCCCTTGCGATAGATCAGCGTACGAACATAGGAACGAACCTGTGGATAGACAGAGCTGAGGTCGGCACTGATGATCTCAGATCCATCCTTCGAAGCGAGCCGGCGCATCGAAGGGTACTTGCCGAAGACCGCATTTCCGGCAACCACCTGGCTCTCCGGGTCTCCGTCTACCAGAATCGTGTTATGGCCGATCGCCTGGATGTTATAGGTGCGATAGTTGGGATCTTTATAGTAATCGGCATACCCCGCCTCGCCTATCCAGAGGCGGTTGTTCCAGGCGTAGTAGAGACTGCCCTGGTCGGCATGATTGTGATTGAAGTTCGGTCCGGCGCGCATGGCAATAACCGCAGACTCCGGCGACCAACTATCACGCAGTGCGGCAACACCGCGCTTTTCGAACAACGCTGACGTTGGTGCATCCACCGCGGTTGTCGCCGCAGACTGATGAATGCCGTCTTCCCAAAGCACCCGGCTCAACAGTTCAGTTGTCCCAGGATTCCGATACTGGAAATAAAACGCCGTCAGATCTGGATCACTGTTCTGCGCCGCCATGTAGGCGAAGACATTCGAAGGGCCGGTATCGCCATGGCTGTCGCCGAAGTCTTCCAGTGAGTCTTTGCCGTAGGTCGCGTAACGGAGGTAGCGCTGCGGACGTGCAAGCCGGCTGTCGAACGATTTCCCCAGTTGCTCCTTCGCCGCGGCCGCCACCAGCGCCGTCGTCTCAAAGTCAAAGCGATGATAGGAGATTCCCTCACCATAGGAATCGTCCGCAGTGTACGCCGACTCCAGATGTCTACGTTCTTTTGCGTAGAGCGCCAGGACATACCCGGCGATATCGGGATCGTCGCTCTGCAGAGCCGCCAGCAGCGCTCCTCCAACCGTGTGGCCAATCCAGTTACTGGTGTCGAACTGAAGGCGATCCTCTACGACATATTCCTGGTAGACCGGCTTGATGGACTGCTGCAACAGAGCATCATCGAGCGTGTGTTTCAAATCCGCAGGCAGCGCATTCCCCAGAAACTGTTCCGCCATAACAATGTTCTTCGTCATGATGCCGAGGGGGTAATAGCTGAGATATCCATGCGCTGGAAACCAGGGGTGAACCCATTGCGGCCATGAGGCAATCTCTCGCAGAATGTGAAGCGCCTCGTCCCGTTCGCGGCTCTCTCCGGTCGTGCGATAGGAGACCGCATCCCATAGAGCAAGCTCCGTCGGTTTCTGAACAAGGTTGAAGTAGGACGATAATCCCGGCAGCAGCAGCTGCGCATTCATCTCCGGGATGTTCGTCCCCACGCCAAATGCGAGAGCCGGCCCCAGATCTTTCCGTAGTTCGTCGCGCCGGGCAACAACCTGCTGCAAAAGCTCCGGAGAGACTGCATGCACAGCAGCGCCAAGGAGCGGCTGACGTATCGAAGGACGAATCAGAGCAAGCACCGTCGAGAAGCCGCCCTGCCCCACCAAACGGAGGGTCCAGACACCGTCAGGATCAGACGGCGAGATGGCGTGTTGCACCTTGAGACCGGAGCCATGGTCAATCAGCTGGCCATCCGGACCTTCGATCTCCCAACTCGCGTGAAAGGATGGCTTAGGACCGTCAAACTCTACCGCAAGCTGATCACCGGGCCGCAGTGCGTGCGGCAGATAAAACAGCTCTTGAACTCCATCCCACAATGCGGTGGGCGCCTTCAACAGATAGTGCCGCGTGGATTGTGCGCGAAGCTCGACATCGGAGAGGGCAACCCGCTCAAGTCGTTCGCTGCTGACATGAGGCAGGTCTGCCGTAATTGCAATTGCGGTGATGCGCCGCGAAGATGCCGGCAAGGCAACCTGCACATGTTGCCAGCCACCTCCCTGAATCGCCGATCGCAGGACAACCTCTTCTTCTCCGCGATAGATATGGATCGAAACCGGTATCCCACCCGTGGCGGAGGAGACCCTGAGGCGAAATGCCAGCGAGGAAGAGGGCCCGGCAACCACATACATGCGACGGATGAAACCCATTGCCAGCTTTCCATCACGATGCGGAACCACTTCGCGCGTAACAGCACTGAGACCATGGGAGGTCTCTACTCCCAGGGTGGGGTCATAACCTGTATCTTCCGCGAGGGGAAAACTCTCCCACCCATCGCGGGAGCCGGAGCCAGGAGCAACGCCTGAACTGGGCTGAAAGTGCGACCGATAGACGTAGGGCGCAAGCGGAGATCGATCCTGCTGCGCGGCTGCGGTCCCAATCACCAGGCAAAAAAAAGACAACACAAGCCACGCACGGAAGTTCAATCTCATAGAGCATTTTCCCTGTTGCGGGGTGTCCCGGAAGGAGCGTGCAGCGGCGTTTTCGTTGCGGAAAACGCCCATAGATGTGAAAACCCTACGCTACACCTACAGGGAAAATGCTCCAGGCCCTTTCGAACGTAGCTGCGAATCCACCCTACGCCGCCCACCTTGCATCTCGCCAGCCACTCGTAGAGGTCGTCCATGGAATGTTTCTCGGGGTCTCCCATTCCGTCATACAGCTTACGCTCTGTACTCTTCTTGATAACGATAGCGTCCCCATATCGATCTTTACACCCGGAGTTGCAGAAACTCGCATCATCCGCATAAGGCAGACTACTCTATTCATGAACACCCGCATTCATCACCAAGGAGATCGGCATTGAAGCTTCTACGATATGGAGCCCAAGGGGCAGAGCGCCCGGGCATCCTGGACCAGAACGGCAGCATCCGCGATATCTCTTCGATTGTTCCGGACCTGGCCGGGCAGTACCTCACGCCGGAGTGGCTAGAGAAGATTGCGTCGGCCGATGTTGCTTCCCTTCCGTTGGTCGACGGGCCGGTCCGCCTGGGCTCGTGCGTCGCGCAGCCGGGCAAGTTCCTGTGTATTGGGCTGAACTATTCAGACCACGCCGCCGAGTCCGGCATGGCGGTACCGGCGGAACCGGTTCTTTTCATGAAGGCCGGATCATCGATCTGCGGCCCCAATGACAACGTAGTGATTCCGCGTGGCTCCTTGAAGACAGACTGGGAGGTTGAACTTGGCGTGGTGATCGGCGCTAAGGCAAAGTACGTCTCGGAAGCGGACGCTCTGAACTATGTGGCCGGCTACTGCGTCATCAATGACGTCTCCGAACGCGCCTTCCAGCTTGAAGGCACCGGACAGTGGGTCAAAGGAAAGAGTGCCGACACCTTCGGCCCGACCGGCCCATGGCTGGTCACCCGCGATGAGGTACCCGACCCGCAGGCGCTCTCGATGTGGCTGGAAGTCGACGGACACCGTTATCAGAACGGCACAACATCGACCATGGTCTTTGGCGTCGCTTACCTGGTCAGCTATCTGAGCCGCTTCATGAGCCTGCAGCCTGGCGACATTATCAGCACCGGCACACCTCCGGGAGTCGGCCTGGGCCAGAAGCCGCCGGTCTACCTGCGTGCCGGCAATGTCATCCGGTTGGGAGTCCAAGGTCTGGGAGAACAGCAGCAGACCGTCGTTGCAGACGAGTAAGACAGGTCACCTCCAGATACAGCAAAGCCCCGAACATGGTTTCGGGGCTTTGTTGTAAGTACCTGCGATTGTCAGGAAACGCCCAGCTTCGACTGAATCTGTTCCAGAGAGATCGCCTTCGTTTCGGGATACACCACCAGCACAACCACCAGCTGCACCAACATCATCGCTGCAAAGAAGGCGAATGGAAGCCCCTGGCTCTTCGCGGCAATCGTCGGGAAGACACCTGCAATCACCGCATTCATGATCCAGTGGGACGACGATCCCAGGCTCTGGCCCTTGGAACGGACTCGTGACGGAAAGACCTCCGCCAGGTAGACCCAGATCACCGACCCCTGGGAGATGGCAAAGAAGATGATGAAGGCAACCAACATCCAGATCAGCAGGCCCTGATGCGCGTTCAGATAAAAGATCGCCGCGGTCCCGGCCAGGGCTGCCGCCATTCCAGCAGCGCCAACGATCAGCAGGGTCACCCTTCCCCACTTGTCGATCAGACTCATTCCCAGAAAGGTCGCCAGCAAATTGACCAGGCCCACACCGACGGTCTGTAACGCCGCCGAGCTTTCACTGAATCCGGCCGAAGCAAAGATATAGTTCGAGTAATAAAGGATGGCGTTGATGCCTGAAAGCTGGTTGAACATACCGATCGAGATAGCCAGAAAGATCGGCAGCCGGTACTTCCACTGGAACAACGACTCCTGCGCGACACCTCGCTCCAGATGAACGGAGTCGATGATCTCCTGCAGCTCGGCCTCTGAGTCGGGTGAACCCATCAGGCGCAGCACCTCAAGGGCTTCGTCTGTCTGATTCGTCGTCACCAGCCAGCGGGAGCTGCGCGGGATACCGTACAGCAGGATCAGGAAGAAGAGAGACGGCAGAAACGCCACCCCGAACTCCCACCGCCACTGAGCGGCGCCAAGATGCATTAAGGTAATCAGGAAGTTCGACAGATAGGCCAGCAGGATACCGACGACGACATTGACCTGAAACAGGCCCACCATCCGGCCACGCCATTTTGCCGGCGCGAGCTCAGCAATGTACACCGGTCCCAGAACGGACGATCCGCCGATACCAAGACCGCCGATAAAGCGCGCCACCAGCAACACATCCCAGTTCCAGGCAAACGCGGAGCCAATTGCGGAGATCGTATAAAGCACAGCCATCAACCGCAAAGCCTCCCGGCCGCCAAACCTCTGCCCCAGTACTCCCGATCCCATGGCGCCGATCACGGTTCCCACCAGGCCGATGAAGACGGTGACGCCCAGCGTGGCGGGGGTGAGATGGAAGATTTCGGTCAGTTGTTGTGTCGTGCCTGCGATAACGGCGGTATCGAAGCCGAATAGAAGGCCCCCCAGGGCTCCGACGGCGGTTGCTTTTACCAGATAGCGATTCAAGGCATCTCCTGTCTCTTACCGCCCTTCCGGCGGCGTCACATTCTCACAACTTGCCCCGGAGGGGCTTTGGGGGGCGAGCTAAGCACTTGCTCTTCGGCATCCGCAGGATTCACGGATGGTAAGGGTCACAGGCAGAATCGTCCGGACGCTTGTCGACTTGAACTCCCCATTAATACGCTGCAACAGCAGCCGGGTAGCCACATTTCCCAGTTCGGCGGCAGGCTGACGCACAGCGGTTACGGCGGGAGTAATCAGGGTGAAAAAGTCGACGTCATCGAAACCAACCAGCGCAATGTCCTTCCCCATCTGAATGTTCAGCTCTTTAAGAGCCTCAATCACCCAGATCGTGGATGCGTTGTTCGCCGTAAACAAGGCGTCAGGCCGGTCGCGCGAGGTAAGCAATTCGGCCAGGACAGCTTTTGAGGAAAGACTCGATTTCAGCTCCAGCTCGTTCTGATAAGAACGTTTCGCTCTTCGGAGCGAGTCCCGGTACCCGGCAATACGATCCTTCATAGTCCGGAGGTGCGCATTCGCTGATATACATGCAATCTTCTTGCAACCATGCTCTACCAGGTGATCCACGGCCATCGCGGCGCCGGCCTGGTTTTCAACTCCGACGGAATCTGTTGTGGCCACCTCAATCGGGCGGTCGATGGTTACGATTGGTGTATTCCCAGAAACGATGGCCTTGAGATACGGCTCCCGACTCTGGGTGGGAACAAGAAGAATGCCGTCCACCGGGTGATGGGTCATACTTTCAACCTGCGCCGCCTCGATGGCAGAGTCGTCCTCCGACGCAGCCAGCCACACCAGATAGTTCTGGGCCCGGGCGGTCTCCTGGACGGCATGGCTCACAACCGAAAAAAACGTATCGGAGATGTCAGGAACAATCAGACCGATGGAGCGCGATAACTTTCCTGTTAACATCCGTGCGGCATGATTAGGACGGTAATTCAGCTTCCGGATAGCTTCACGGACCTTTTTGGCGGTCGCGGGCGTGACATAAGGGTGCCCATTGATCATCCGAGAGACGGTCATGGGGGCTACTCCGGCTGCTTTTGCCACGTCTTGCAACGTTGCCCGTTTTTTCTTCGATTGTTGATGCAATCATGGCCTCAAATCTGAGAGAGCTACCATATCACCGGTTTTCTGGTAGCGTCCGTATTCCACAATAAAATCGGTGCATCTGTCTTGACAACACTTATTCCAAACGCATAAATATGGTTGTCGCTGTGATAGCGCAATCATAATTTTACGTAAACGATGACGTTGTATTTTTTCGAGGAGGCTGGATGAAACGCCACAAAATCCCTATTCGGATATTTCTATCCGTTCTGGTGTATCTGTTTTTAACGGGCTATTCGCTCGTTGCGCAGGATACGTCTTCACTGTCAGGAACCATTACCGACCCGTCCGGAGCCCTTGTTTCGAAGGCCAATATCACCCTTCAGAACAACGCTACCCGCGCTGAGACCCATGCGGTCTCAAACGACGAAGGCAACTTCAACATCACCAACGTCACACCGGGGGCATACACCCTGCGCGTCGAGGCCGCGGGTTTTGCATCCGTAACCCTCAGCGGTATCCAGGTCGACCCGAACATTGGTCGCCGCGTCGACGTAACCATGAAGGTGGGTGACAGCACCACCTCGGTCACGGTCGAAGCCAATGCCAACACGGTCCAGACCGAGAGCGCATCGGTGGGCCAGCTCATCACGCAGGAGCAGGTCAAGAACATCCAGCTTAACGGCCGTAACCCGCTCTATCTCGCACAGATGGAACCCGGCGTCGTCCGCAACAACTCGATGGCGGCCCTTGGCTTCGGTCTCGATAACCCGCTCAACATCAACGGAGCCCGCTCGCAGGAGAGCATGCAGACCTTCGACGGCGCACCGATGGTGCGTACCCGCTCCAACGGCACCAGCGTTGGTGTTGCCGATGTTGACTCCACGTCGCAGGTTCAGGTCCTCAGCTCGAACTATCCTGCCGAATACGGCCGCACCTCCGGCGGTCTGATCCGTCTGGTTCCCAAGAGCGGTACGGCGAACTTCCACGGCAGCCTGTTCGAGTACTTCCGCAATAACTATCTCAACGCCAACACTTGGCAGCGCAACAATCAAAAGCTGAAGCGCGGCGCCTTCCGCTACAACCAGTACGGCTGGAACCTGAACGGTCCGTTCTTCATCCCCGGCCACTTCAACTCGGGTCGCTCCAAGCTCTTCTTCCTGGCCGGCCAGGAGTGGGTGAAGTACAACCACGACGATACCTCCAGCGCCACGCTGAAGGTTCCGACAGCTCGCATGAGAACGGGTGACTTCGGCGAACTGCTCGGCTCGAACATCTTCTATAGCTCGCCCGTGCAGATCGTGAATCCCACTACGGGTGTTGCCTACGCCAATAACGTCATTCCCACCGCTCAGCTCAGCCCGAACGGTATTGGCCTGCTGAATGCATATCCACTCCCCAATCTCGTGGGAAATGCCTCCAGCAACTGGACCGATACTGCGCTTTACACCGAAAGTCAGCGTAAAGACACGCTGATCATCGACTTTGTTCCCAACGATGCGCATCGTCTGCGCTTCAGCCTGTTGAACTACAACTACGACGATTACGAGCCGCACTTCGGCAACTTCAACACCAATCCTCGTATCTTCCACCGCCCGAACCAGGTCGGCGTGCTGCACCATACCTGGACCATCAACTCCACGATGATCAATGACGCCTTCGTCTCTGGCGCTGCCGATCACGTCGACATCAATATCGATACATCCTCGGGCCGTTTTGATCGTACGAAGTACGGCATCAACTATCCCTACCTCTTCGGTTCCGCCACCAAGGTCGTTCCCAACAAGATCCCGACCATTCAGCTCGGCAGCTTCGGTACGCTTGACGGCGGTCCGTATCCGTCGCGGTCCGGCGGTATGGTTTACGACGTGGGCGATACGTTCACCTGGGTCAAAGGAAACCACACGCTCAAGTTCGGTGGAGTATGGGAGTACGCCGGCGAGAACAACTACGACCAGATCAGCGTCGACAACACGCGGCCGGGCACCACGAACAACCAGAACGGTCTGTTCGTCTTTACGGATAATCGCGGCGGCGGGGCCACGTCCAAGGCAGCAGTCGCCAACGCAGCGCTGGGCATCTTCGACACCTACGGAGAGATCGGCCAGCGCTCCTACACTCCGTTCCGCGGCAACATGTTCGAGATGTTTGCCCAGGACCAGTGGCGCATGACTCCGAAGTTCGTGCTCGAGTACGGCGTCCGCTACAGCATCATGAAGCCGTATCACTCGTTGTGGGGTAACCAGGCCTTCTTCAGCCCGAAGGACTACAACCCGACGTTGGCTCCTACGGTCAATACGACCACTGGCTTCCTGATCGGTGGAGATCAGTACAATGGCGTCGTGATCCCTGGCTCCGGCTTCCCCAGCGCCGCCAAGGGACATGTTCCCGACAGCATCCTCAATGGCAACTTCCAGCGGCTCTTCCGCGGCTACGACGCGAACTACTCTCCGACGGTCTATACCAACATCCAGCCTCGCGTAGGTTTTGCCTACCAGGTTGAGCCTGGTACGGTAATCCGTGGTGGCGCCGGCCGTTATATGCAGCGTCTCGGTATCAGCGATACAGTGCACGTCGGCGGCAACGCTCCGTTCCAGCCGGCATCCACGGTAAGCCAGGGAAGCGTTGATAACCCCGGCGGAGCCGCAGGAAGCATCACCCCGCTGGCCTTCACCTCGCATGCATACAACTACCCCAGTCCCGAGGCCTGGGCCTGGAACATGACGGTGGAACACGAGTTCACCAACATCGGCACGTTCACTCTGAGCTATGTCGGCCGCCGTGGTTACCACCTGGAGCAGTTAGCCAACATCAACCAGCTTCAGCCCGGAACGATCCAGGCGAATCCGACGGTCAAGGCTCCGGATGCGCTCCGTCCCTATAAGGGCTTCTCGACCATCATCGAGGCCCAGAACAATGGCGGATCGTTCTACCATGGCATGCAGGCAAATCTGAAGCGCCGTCTTACCAGGGGCTTCCTCTTCGGTGTGGCTTACACCTGGTCCAAGAGCCTGGATTACGGCTCTTCCAACGGAACCAACATTCCCAATGCTTACAGCAACGCTAACCTGTATGGTCCGAGCGACTTCGACACCAAACACGTGATGGTTGCCAACTACGTCTGGGATATCCCTTACGGAACCCACGCAAGTAATCCGTTCGTCCGCACCGTAGTTGGCGACTGGCAGTTCTCCGGAACCATCCAGGCGCAGTCTGGACGTCCACAAAGTGTTACGCGCAACCTCGATCAGGCTGGTGTAGGACCGGGCTCGGGCAACCAATACTATACCCGCACCCGCACCCCTTCTCTGCCACATTCATTCGGCACGTCTGGCCAGTGGTTTGAGGTTGGTACAAGCTGCGGTCCGATCAACTCAACCTGCATCTTCCAGCCTGCCGCGGCCGGCACCTTTGCTCCGCGCGGCTCCCGTGGCCTCATCTATGGCCCCGGCTTCCAGAGCTATAATGCCGCGCTGCAGAAGGCCTTCCACGTCATCCCCGGTCATGAAAACCACCAGTTGGTCTTCAAGGCTGAAGCGTTCAACTTCGCTAACCATCCCAACCTGGATAACCCTGACATGACCCCCACCAACAGCACGTTCGGTAAGGTCACGAACAAGGGCACAACCTACGCGTCGGAACGCCAGTTCCAGTTCAGTCTGAGATACGCGTTCTAAACCACAGGCCCCGCGGCATACGCCGCGGGGCTTTTCTCTTTCTCCCCATACAAATCAGATTCAAGGAACGAGGAGCGGTCAGATGCGATCGATGGATTCTTCGCGCTCATTCTTCAATGGTGAACATCGCAACACTTCCAGGTGGAGCCTCGTCCGCCGCGTCCTGTGGCTTAGTGCTCTCTCCAGCGCAGCCTTTGCCCAGACGATGAAGGCGCCCGATATCACCAGCCAGCCGACGCTTTACGTCGTTCCATATGCACACCTCGATACGCAGTGGCGCTGGGAGTTCCCCCAAACCATCCGCGAATACCTGTTGAAGACCATGCGGGTGAACTTCGACTACATGGACCGCTATCCGCACTACGTCTTCAACTGGACCGGAGCCAACCGCTACCGGCTGATGAAGGAGTACTTCCCTTCCGACTACGCACGGATGAGCACCTATGTTGCCGCCGGCCGCTGGTATCCCGCCGGCTCATCTGTCGAGGAAGGCGACGTCAACCTTCCCAGCGCAGAAGGCATCTTCCGCCAGATCCTGTATGGCAATAGCTACTTCCGCAAAGACTTCGGTAAGGCTAGCGAGGAATACATGCTTCCGGACTGCTTCGGCTTCCCGGCCTCGCTGCCGAGCATTCTTGCCCATGCCGGAATCAAGGGCTTCTCGACTCAGAAGCTTAATGCCGAGTGGCAGCCGGCGCCAAAGATCGGTGGTCCTAACTCGCCGGAGCAGACTCCCGAAGGCATCCCCTTCAATGTCGGCATGTGGTACGGCCCTGATGGAAAAGGCGTGATCGCAGCCCTCAATCCCGGCGGCTACGGTAGCAACACCTACACCGATTTGAGCAAAGAGCCGACAGAAGCTGTGGCCAATGCACCACAACTCACCAGTGAAGAGCGCGCCCGCCTTTCCCCGCAGCAGCTTGCCGCGCTTCCTCCTCGTCCCCGTAATGTAGAGCCGAACTGGGTGAAGCGCATCGAGCTCGATGGAAAAGTAACAGGCATCTTCGCCGACTATCATTACGTCGGTACAGGAGACGTGGGTGGCGCGACTCAGGAGTCTACGGTCAAACTTCTGGAAGCGATCGTCACCAAGAGCAAGACTGTTCTGCCGACTCCGCCGCGCGGCGCATTTGCGATGGGAGAGACACCCAAAGCCGCAGAAGCAGGACCTGAGGTACAAGTGGGAGACGGCCCTGTTCATGTCGTCATCGCAACCGCCGACCAGCTCTTCAAAGATATTCCCTCGTCTATGACCTCAAGGCTGCCGACCGTAAAAGGAGACCTTGAGCTCATCAACCATTCCGCCGGCTCCCTGACCTCGCAGGCTTATCACAAGCGCTGGGTGCTGAAGAACGAGCTTCTGGCCGATGCCGCAGAGAAGTCTGCACTCGCGGCTGCATGGATGGGTGGCGGCGCCTATCCGCAACAGCGTTTGAACGATGCCTGGATGCTGGCGTTGGCAGGTCACTTCCATGACACCGCCGCTGGAACCGCCACACCAAAGTCGTATGAGTATGCCTGGAATGACGATGCCATCGTCGCCAACCAGTTCACCGGCATCCTCACCAGCGCGAGCCAGGCGATCGCCTCAGGATTAGACACCGAAGGGGCAGGCATCCCTGTCGTTCTCTTCAATCCGCTGAACGTTGAGCGTGAAGATGTGGTCGAAGCCGATCTCCACTTCCCCAGCGCCCCTCCAAAGAGCGTCACAGTCACCGATCCTCAGGGCAAAGAAGTGCCCGCACAGATTGCCGAAGGGAAGGTCCTCTTCTTAGCAACGGTCCCATCTGTTGGATACGCCGTGTATCACGTGCAGGCGGCACAAAAAGCTGCTCCCTCGACCGGCCTCAAGGTGACTAACTCTTCTCTCGAAAACGCTCGTTATCTCGTGAAGCTCAACTCAGATGGTGATGTCTCCAGCATCTACGACAAGCAAATGAAGAAAGAACTTCTCTCTGCTCCTGTACGTCTGGCCATCTCCAATGACAAGCCAAAGCAGTGGCCGGCATGGAATATGGACTTCGATCAGGAGCAGGCCGCGCCTCGCTCCTATGTCGCGGGCAAGCCCACGATCCGCATCAAGGAGAACGGCCCGGTCCGCGTCACGCTGGAAGTAACGCGCGAAGCCGAAGGCTCGAAGTTCGTACAGACCGTCAGCCTCTCCGCCGGAAACCCGGGCAACCGCGTGGTGTGGGGGAACAGTATCGATTGGAAGACGCTCTCGGCTAACCTGAAGGCCACGTTCCCGCTGAGCGCGTCGAATGAGAACGCCACCTACAATTGGGACCTTGGAACGGTTCAGAGACCTAATGCCAATGAGCGGCAGTTCGAGGTTGCCTCGCACAAGTGGATCGATCTGCAGGACAAGAGTGGAAGCTTCGGAGCCACGATCCTGACCGACTTCAAGAATGGTTCGGACAAGCCGAATGACAACACCATCCGGCTGACACTTCTGCGTTCTCCGGGTCTTCAACCTTCGACCAACGGGCGGCCAATTCCCTATTCGGATCAAGCCAACCAGGACTGGGGACATCACGAGTTCATCTTCGGTCTTGCCGGGCACGACGGTGACTGGCGCACTGCGCAGACAGACTGGCAGGCCTATCGCATGAACGCTCCCGTCATTGCCTTCCAGACCGGCAAACACCAGGGAACACTTGGGAAGAGTTTCTCCCTCATGCATCTAAACAACTCGCGTATCCGCGTCCTCGCGTTAAAGAAAGCAGAAGACAGCGATGAAGTCATCCTCCGCATGGTGGAGCTTGACGGCAAACCGGCACAGGATGTTCAGGTCTCTTTCGCAGGCCCAATTGCTTCCGCCCGTGAAGTCAACGCACAGGAGCAGCCCCTGGGTGATGCGACCGTCGAACAAGGAGCCCTCAAAACCTCGTTGACCGCCTATCAGCCAAGGACCTTTGCTATTCGGCTCGTGGATGCCGCGGAGAAGCTGAATGCGGTTCAATCTCAGGCGGTGCCGCTACAGTATGACCTTGCCGCCGGCAGCAACGACGATACTGCAACCAATGGCGGTGGCTTCGATGGGAAAGGTAATGCCATCCCTGCCGAGATGCTCCCAGACAAGATCGACTATCACGGCATAGTCTTCGACCTTGCCTCTGCGAAGACAGGCAACCTGAATGCCGTAGTAGCAAAAGGCCAGGCCGTCAAGCTTCCGGAAGGACACTTCAATCGTGTCTATATCCTGGCCGCATCTGCTGATGGTGATCAGACCGGTGTCTTCAAGGTCGGCTCTCATACTACGACGCTCAAAATCCAGGACTGGACCGGCTATATCGGCCAGTGGGATACGCGTCTCTGGAAGGAACAGCAGCCCGGGCGCAACTGGGCCATCTCAGCCAATCACGCGGCATGGCCTCCTGCAGATCTGCAGCAGCGCGAGGCACGTCCTCCGGCGCCTCGTTATCCGGACGACTATATCGGCCTGAAAGCCGGCTTCCTGAAGACAGCTGGTCTCGCCTGGTACGCCTCGCACATTCATACGCCGCAAGGACTCAACCAGCCCTATCAGTATTCCTACCTGTTTGCCTATCCGATCGATGTCGCGGAAGGTGCAAAGACCATCACGCTGCCAAACAACGACAAGATTCGCATCCTCGCTATCTCCGCAGCACAGGAAAGCGAGAAGCTCACCGTCGCGACCTCATTACTCGATGTGCCGAAACCCCCAGCGGCAGAACCCGGTGCAGCAACGTCGAAATAATCTCCACTCAATCACCAAAGGGTGAAGCTGCAAGCACAGCTTCACTCTTTTCGTGAAATGCTCTACCGTTCCGCTAGCATCTCCAGCGCCATCGACCAGAATGCCTGCATCACCGGCGAAAACCACTTGTCGCGATGCCGAACGACCTGGGTATAGACAGAGAGCCGCTTCTCCGGCCACGGCAATGCAACCAGGCTTCCCTTCTCCAGTTCTTCCTCCACCACAACCTCCGGCAGCACGGCGACGCCCATGCGCGCGAGCGCGCACTGTTTCAGGGCCTCGACGCTCGCGAACTCCAGGCATTTACTCACACGGCCACCGCCCTGCGCCAGGGTACGTTCGAAGAGTGCGCGATAACTGCAACTGCGTTCCGTAAGCAGTATCTGCTGTTCGGCGATCTCCGTTGCCGTAACCTTCTTATAGCCGGCAAGCGCATGCTCCTTGGCAACGAGGGCCAGCATCGGCTCCCGGCGGACACACTTCACCAGAAGTTGCGGCACCTCGATCGGCTCATCGATAGTGATGGCGATGTCGATGCCCGGTTCCAGAGGACTGACAGAAGCACACTGCGTACTGGTATGCAGCGTAAGTTGTACACCCGGGTAAGTGCACTGGAAACTCCGCAGCAGGTCCGGCAGACGGTAGGTCAACAGACTTTCCGACGCTGTAATCACCAGGGGGCCGACTACCTGCCCGCTCTTCTGCACCGAGGTACGCGCTTCTTCCGCCAGGACCAGCAGCCGGGTTGCATACGCGAGAAACTGCGTGCCTGCTGCCGTCAGTTCCACCTGCCGGCCCAACCGATTGAACAGCGGCAAACCGAGTTCGCTTTCGAGCGCATGCACCTGCGCTGTTACGCTGGACTGCGCATAATGTAACTGACTGGCAGCACGGGTAAAGCTCTTTTCGCGCGCAACTTCCGCAAACGTCCGTACCTGCTTGAGATCGAGCACAGCTTCACTCCCATCAGGAATTTCGATGCAAGTCATCATATCAATTCGCTGGACGCGATTCATACCGCCTGCGAAAGTTAATCTCCATGAAGCCACGGCACATCGCGCAGATCATCCTGCTCTCAGCGGTATGGGGCATCTCATTTCTCATGATCCGGATCGCAGCGACAACCTTCCCGCCGGTCTGGGTAGGAATGCTCCGGTCCGGCTCGGGCGCGGTCTTGCTCCTGGTCTTACTGAAACTCAGGGGAAACCGGCTTCCTCCACGGAAGATGTTGCCCTGGCTGCTTGCCGTGGCGCTCTTCAATAACGCGATTCCCTTCAGCTTCTTTGCCTGGGGAGAGCAAACTGTGCCGAGCAATACGGCTGCCGTCCTGAATGCGACTCTCCCGATCTGGACCATGCTCTTAGGCATGGCTGTGCACCGCACGAAGATGGGACTGGCGACGATACTCGGTGTTCTGATCGGCTTTGGCGGTGTAGCCTTGGTGGTCTACAGCCGAGCCTCCGACCCGGCGCCGGGACAAGGCAATCTGACCCTTGGGATCACCGTGATTGTATTGGCGACACTCGGCTACGCGACCGCTACACTTATCGCGAAGGCGAAGCTACAGGGCCTGGATCCTATCGGCCTGGCCACAGCACAGCTCTCGCTGGCTGCATCGATGCTGGCTCCTGTCGCCGTCCTCACGCGGCATCCGACTCACATCACCCTGCCTCCTGTTCTCGCTATTCTGGTCCTCGGCCTTGCCGGTAGCGGCTTGGCTTACTTCCTGTACTTCAATCTGCTGGCCCACATTCCCGCGACCCACGTTGTCGCGGTGACCTACCTTTTGCCGATCTGGGGTATCTTCTGGGGGCTCGTTGCACATGAACAGGTTGCGCCTCTGGCCTATGTAGGAGTGCTGGTGGTGATCGCCGGCTTGATTCTGATGAACAGCAGTATGCGAAAGCCATCGCCCAAAATCGAGCCCAGCCCCCAGCCAGTCACATCGTCCGCAGAGTGCGAAGCGGTGAAGAGTTAGAGCAATTCTCCTAATGCTGTAGCTCCGACGAATGCAGTTTGCTTTACAGGAAAACGGCGCAAATTGCCAAGACCCCGCACTATACCGAAGTTCGCTCCTGTTTTGCTTAAGGGCATCGGCTTCAGCCGTGCCGTACAAAGTTGGCAAGAAACGCGGCTTTAGCCGCTGAGGTCATTGGTTGGGTACCTCAGTGGCTAAATGTGAAGTTTCAATAGGTTATTGTCCATCTGACCGAGAACGAAGAAGCTGATTGTGAGAGCAATCCAAAATCTTCGGAGGCCAGATGGACTATCACCATCATGCCCGTTTG
The DNA here is from genome assembly GCF_025685425.1 of Terriglobus albidus. Classification (GTDB taxonomy): domain Bacteria; phylum Acidobacteriota; class Terriglobia; order Terriglobales; family Acidobacteriaceae; genus Terriglobus; species Terriglobus albidus. The sequence continues at coordinate 16 of NZ_JAGTAS010000056.1, read as the reverse complement.
ACAGTGCGTGGTCGAG
>NZ_JAGTAS010000045.1 GCF_025685425.1 Terriglobus albidus | reverse complement strand
GACTAAGCTCCCGCCATCCTGAAGGAAACAACTCTACCAATACAGGCCAATCTTCCAACTCCGCCATAATTCAGAAACTATCGAGCAAGAACATAAATGTCAATTAATATGTTAGCGCTTATGGGGCAACGCCCCAGGTTTTGGCTTCGCGCCGTAGGCGCGAATGTTTTGCTTAAGGGGACGGCTTTAGCCGTCCCGTATGGAGCCTGGAAGAATGCGGCTTTAGCCGCTGAGGTCATAGCTTGGGCACCTCAGCGGCTAAAGCCGCATACATCTCTACGTCTGGAATGGCACAGCTAAAGCTGTGCCCTTAAGCAAGGCATTCGCGCCGCAGGCGCGAACTGGCTACGCCCTGTGCAACGACCGCTGATCCGCGTGGAATTCAAGGCTCGTATAGAACGCATCTCCACGCCAACGAATACGTTCGTTGGGGACCCCGGCCTTCAGCGCTTATATTGCAGGCCTTTTACAACTCTTGTTTCGTTGTGGCGAATCCGCTGACAGCGAGCAAGGTCACCGCTGCGGCAAAAAATCCTGCAATGGGTGTGATGGCATAGGAGCCTGTCCAGAGCATCGTGCCGCGGTCGAGGTAGTGAGGGGAAAGGCCGCCCATGAAGTCCGCTACATGCAAGTGGAAGGGGCTCAGGCTGGGAAGCCGGGCTGCTGCGAGATAAAAGAAGTAAACGACATAGGCGACGCCAAGCGAGACGTATTCACTGGGCAAGAGCACGGATGCGAGGAACGAGATGGCGTAGGTGAAGATACCGCCTACGGCCCAGAGCGGGATGAAGCGCAGGGAGTAGTCCAACGGAAGCTGTTGGCCGACCAGATGCGATGCCACAGGGATGATGAACGACGGAATAGTCGCGAGAGCAAGCACCTGCAGCATGCCGAGGCCAGCACGCGAGGCGATGAGGTTGAGGCGGCTGGCGGGAAGGGCGAGCGTGAAGCCGATTGTGTTCTGCTTACGTTCCCGCTGCAGTCCGCCCAGTCCCAGGAGAAGGCAACTGAGTTGCAGAATGCCGCGTGTGGCTCCGCCGAAGATGGTCCAGTGAATGTACTGCGTGTAATTGTGAATACGCGGTTGCATATGCGCGAACATCGGATAGAGGCGGCTCTGAAAAAGTGTGTAGAGCAGGCACATCAGGGTAATGACGGCGGCGCTGATCAGGAATCGCAGGCTGCTTTCGCGCCAGGCTTTGTACCAGAGCATAAGTCCCCTCTCTAGAAATCGAGCGGCTCGATACGCCGCGCGGCAAGAAGGATGAAGGTTGCGCTGACGGCGAACATGACGGTCAGCGTCAGCAAGGGAAGCGGAGCGGCGAGCAGATGCTGGGCTTCGTTGAAGAACGGCATGTCTTCGCCATTGATCACATGGAAGATGTTGAGCATCGGCAGGCGTGCGAGCCAGGGAAGATTGAGCAGCGCTCCATACAACATGAACGAGGGAATGGCGACCAGCACGGCGATGTAGTCGCCTTCGAGCCGATGCGCAAGCAGAAAGGTGAGGCCGTAGAAGACAGCTCCGCCGGCGGCCCAGAGAGCGAAGAAGCCGCAGGTCTGCGCCACGGGATAGTACTCGCCGATGAAATGCGAGGCCATCGGCACGGCGAAGATGGGCACTGCGGCGATGATGAGCACGCTGCAATAGCCCATCACCGCGCGGGTGATGACGATGTGTCGTCTGCTGACGGGAAGTGCGAGGGTGAAGCCGGAAGTGCCCTGCGCACGCTCCTGCAGTAGACCGCCGGAACCGAGAATGACTGAAAGGATAAGGAACATGTCGGTGCCGAGGCTGTTGTAGATCGACTTCCAGATGTAGGCGATGTAAGTCATGGGTACGTCGGCAGTGGCGCGCATGGGCTGCTGGTAAAAAACGACGAATAAGCAGGCGGCAGCCATGGCGGCAGCACCGACGAGGGTAACGGTGCGAAGCTCGCGGAAGGATTTATACCAGAGCATCTTCGCGCTCCAGATGTTGCTGCTGATCCTGCCGGTTGCGTTCCTGCACGGTCTCAAGGAAGATTTCGCGCAGATTGACAGGGGAGACGTCGATATCTACGGCTCCGCGATCGCGGCCCATCTGCGCGATGGCGTCGGCATTGCTGCTGGCGAGAATGGTGATCTGACGGCCTTCGCTGCGCATCTTCTCCACACCGAGGATGGATTGAAGCTGCGGCGCGGGATTGGAGAAGCCGAGCGAGATGCGACGATAGTTTTCGCGAATCTGCTCAAGCGACATATCGAGGACGACGCAGCCGCGGTCGATCATGAGGATGTCATCAGCGATGCGCTCGACCTCGGAGAGCTGATGTGAAGAGAAGAAGACGGTGGTTCCATTGGCCGGTGCGCTGACAAGCGTCTGCAGCAGCTCTTCGATGGATACGGGGTCGAGGCCTTCGGTCGGCTCATCGAGGATGAGCAGCGCCGGACGGCGTGAGAGCGCGAGCAGCAACGCGAGCTTCGTGCGCATGCCCTTGGAGAGGGCTTTGACTTTGCGGTTGGGCGGAAGACGGTACTCGGCAAGCAGGCGGCGTTCGATGTCGGGCTGCCAGTCGCGATAGAACGAGCGGGTAAAGCGAATCAGCTCGGCGACGGTCATGTAGCCATAGAGGCCCTTGTCCTCCCCGACGTAGGCAATGCGGCGACGGATCTCGATGCTCTGTTTGGGGTCGTCGATGCGGTATCCGAGGACAACACCGGAGCCCGAAGAGGGCTGAATCATGCCGAGAAGCATCTTGATGGTGGAGCTTTTACCCGCTCCGTTACGACCCAGAAAGCCGGTAATGCGCTCGGCGCGGACACTGAGGTTGAGATGGTCGACTGCACGGAAACTGCCGTAGTTCTTGGTGAGTTCGCTGGTCTGGATGACGCGCTCGGGAATCATGGCTTCCTCACGGAGACGGTGGAGTGGATGAGCTGGGCTTCGAAGAGACGCCGAATCTCGTCGGCGGAGAAATCGTCGTCGAGCAGGTCTTCAACGACACTGCGGACGCGCGTCTGCGCCTTGAGCAGCTTGGCGGCGCGCGCCTTGCCGCTGCGCGGCGCGGAGATGTAAGCGCCGGAGCCATGACGCAGTTCGAGCAAGCCTTCGTGCTGCAGCTCCATGTAGGCTTTGGCGACCGTGTTGTGGCTGATCACAAGCTCTTCGGCGAGCGTACGGATGCTCGGCATGAGATCGCCGTCCTGCAGGACGCCCGTCTCGACGGCATGACGCACCTGTTCCATGAGCTGGAGATAGAGAGGATGGCCGGAGGCTGGGTTGAGGCGGAAGATCATGCCGCAAACTGTACCACAGTATTGGTACAGAATGTCAATTTGATTGTCAAATAAATCCCTCTCTTCGCACCGTAGGTGCGAATGTCTTGCTTAAGGGCACGGCTTCAGCCGTGCCATTCCAAACCGTAAAATGCATGCGGCTTTAGCCGCTGAGGTCATAGCTTTGGTACCTCAGCGGCTAAAGCCGCATTTCTTCCAGGCTTCAAACGGGACGGCTAAAAGCCGTCCCCTTAACCACCCCAGACAATGAAATTGTCTGGGGACCCCGGAGCAAGGCATTCGCGCCGCAGGTGCGAACTGGCTACGCCTCGTGCCACGACCGGTGATCCGGCTCGTATAGAGAGCGGGCCTTCACAGTCCTTTTGAGGTTCAATGGCCAAGAAACCTGGGGCGTTACCCTCTCATGACTCCGTAGCTGCTATAGTTTCTTCGATTGCTTCACCTTGGGAGATCAGCCAGATGATGAATCGCAGAACGTTTCTCAAGGGCGGAACCGCCGCCTCCGCTCTCCTCGCTGCCACGCGGTATCTGCCTGCCGATCCTCTTGGCCTGCCCATCGGTTGCCAGACCTACCCCGTACGCAAGACCATCAACACTGACTTCGCCGGAACCATGAAAGGCCTGCGCGCGGCAGGGTTCACTCAGATCGAGCTGTGCTCGCCCTATGGCTACAGTGACTTCTCCAGCCTGCAGCAGTACAAGCCGCAGGAGCTGCGGCGCATGCTGAACGACTGGGGCATCGGCTGTGTCTCCGCGCACTGGGCGCCGAAGGAGCTGTTTGAGAAGGCCGACCAGAGCATCGCCTATGCCAAGGACTTCGGCATGACGCAGATGGCAGTCGCCGCGCTTGGGCCCTTCAACTACAAAGGCACCGAGACCGTAGATGACGTGAAGCGGTACGTCGAGCCCTTCAATGCCTTCGCCGAAAAGGCCCACGCCGCAGGTATCGTTGCGCTGCTGCACAACGAAGGCTTCGTCTCCGCGTACATCGACGGCAAGCCGGTCTACGACATGATGATCGCCCTTTTGAACCCGGAGACCACCAGCCTGCAGTTCCAGGTCTCTACCATGCAGCAGGGCTACGATCCCGTCGCATACTTCAACAAGTACCCCGGCCGCTTCCGCTCCATGCACTGCCAGGACTGGGTCAAGGACCCATCCACCAAGTCCGGTTTCCGCCAGGTTCCGCTGGGCAAGGGTGTCGTCGATTGGAAGGCGGTCTTCGCAGCCGCAAAGACCGCGGGTGTGAAGAACTACTTCGTCGAATTGGAAGAAGACCCGGCGCTGATGCCGCCCAGCGTGCCGTATCTGAAATCGCTTAACGTTTGAAGCGAGCGCTAGTGACGTCAGTAACCTCAAACGATTGTTCTCAAGATATGCTTTGAGATTGCATTCAACGGGACAGTGTATTCTGGTGCGCGTGTCGAAACCAATTGAAAAACTGCTCCCTCTGAAAACTGTCGAGGCCGCCGGCTCCTCGCGTGTCGGCCGCCGTGAATTTATCAAAAAGAGTTCTCTGGCTGCCGGCGCGTTCGCGTTTGGCGCGCCTGCGTTTGTGCGCGGACAGAATCTCAACAGCAAGCTGAATATCGCCTGCATCGGAATCGGCGGGAAAGGCCGCAGCGACACCGATGCCTGCGCCGGCGAGAACATCGTCGCGTTGTGCGACGTGGATACAGGTTCCGCGGCGTATGAAGCGCAGACCAAAAAGTATTCGAGCGCGAAATTTTACAAAGACTTCCGGCAGATGTTCGATCAGATGGGCAATCAGATCGATGCGGTGACGGTTTCGACGCCGGACCATATGCATGCGATCGTGGCGTCGCTGGCCATGAAGAAGAACAAGGCGGTCTTTTGCCAGAAGCCGCTGACGCAAACCATCTATGAGGCGCGCTATCTGCGAGAGATGGCCAACGATCGAAAGCTGGTTACGCAGATGGGCAATCAGGGCAGCGCCTCCGACGGTCTGCGCCGCGCGGTAGAGACGATCCAGGACGGACTCATCGGACAAGTGCACGAGGTTCACGTCTGGACGAATCGCCCGATCTGGCCGCAGGCCATGGATCGTCCGGACGGAGAAGACCCGGTTCCTACGACATTAGATTGGGATACCTGGCTTGGGCCTGCTCCCATGCGGCCATATAAGGGCGGCAAACCGAACGATCGAGGCGGAATCTACGAGCCGTTTAACTGGCGTGGCTGGCAGGATTTCGGCACCGGCGCGCTGGGCGACATGGCGTGCCACACGGTCAATCTGGCGTTTCGTGCTTTAGATCTCGATTACCCGACGGAGATTGAAGCGACTCCTCTCGGCCAGATGAACAAGGAATCGTATCCCGTCGGTTCGAAAATTCGCTTCGACTTTCCCAAGCGCACAGGGCGCGTTCCCCTTGAGCATCCGCATCTCTTCCACCACAACAGAAAAGTTGAGCACGATGCAGTGACACTGTGGTGGTACGACGGCGGCCAGCCTGATCCAGGCGCCCGTGGCGGCCATGACCTGAGCAACAAGCCGCCGGTCGAACTGACCGCCGACATTGTGGCGCTGCAGGGCAAGGTGCCCGACAGTGGCTGTCTGCTGGTTGGCGAGGGAGGCACGGTCTTTTCTCCGGACGACTATGGAACCAACTTCTTCGTGAAGCTGAAGGGCGAGGAGAAGTTCGTCCACTACCTCAAGCATCCGGCCATGGCGCAATATCCGGAACGGATCGCCCGCAACAAACATGGCGGGAATCTTGTGGTTGCTCATGCGCAGGAATGGCTCGCCGCAGTGAAGGAAAACAAGCCGGAGATGTGCTACTCGCGTTTCGACGTCGCCGCGCGTCTGACGGAGATCATGCTGCTGGGCTGTGTGTCATTGCGTGCGGGCCACAAGATCGAATGGGACGGACCGAAGATGGTGGCGAGGAATTGTCCTGAGGCGGCGCCGTTTATACGGCGGGAAAACCGCTCTGGGTGGGCTCTTTCGTGAGGGGCTTAGCCAACCCGTTGTGCTTTGCGCAACGGGTTCGCACCTCTGCGAATGTCTTGCTTAAGGGCACGGCTTTAGCCGTGCCGAGTTAGCGCTGAACAACATGCGGCTTTAGCCGCTGAGGTCATAGCCTTGGGTACCTCAGCGGCTATTGATTCCTGCTTAAATAATGTCCTATACTATTATCCGAGCAGTCGAGGAGGCATGATGCGTCCAGTCGGCAGTGCGGAGGAGCTGGAGCGGAAACGTCAACGCGCGATCACACTCATCGAA
>NZ_JAGTAS010000043.1 GCF_025685425.1 Terriglobus albidus | reverse complement strand
CAGAACTTCATCCACACGTGGCGGAACCAGGTAGCCCTGCTCCGGTGAATACGGAAGATAGCGCGACATACTCTCTTTTCGTATATCTATCCACGAAAATCAAGCACTCACACAGACTCTTTAGCCCGCTGATAGAAGCTCCTAAATAAGTTGGGCTTTAGCCCTGGGTCTTCTCTGTAAGTCAGGAAAAATCCCAGGGCTAAAGCCCAATCTTTATTGTTGTCGTTAGACCGTGGGCTGAAGCCCACGGCTCCCACCCGTTCGAGCTTCGCTCGATATCACATTGCGAATCACACCAGCAAACAAGTTCGCAGGGGACCCCGGCCCTTAAGCGCTTAGAACTCCCTACCCGGGTGCCCCACCCTCGGGGTCCCCAACGAACTTCGTTCGTTGGGGTGAACGCTCGCAACGCTAGGGTGGGCGGGAATCCACAAAATCCCACCCATTAGAAAACCAACTACTCTTTCTCCCCCGACTTGAGCTGCGGCATCTCGGTGCCCTGGCTCAGCTTGATCAGACCCGACTTGGCATAGCTCAGCAGTTTCTCCCGCGTGTCGATGATGTCGAGGTTGCGCATGGTGAGCTGGCCGATACGGTCGCGGGGCGAGAAGGTGCTCTCGCCCTTCTCCATGGTCAGGCGCTCGGGCTTGAAGGTCAGGTTGGGCGAATCGGTATTCAGGATGGAGTAGTCATTGCCGCGGCGCAGCTCCAGCGTGACCTCGCCGGTGATGGGCTTGGCGACCCAGCGGGTTGCGGCTTCGCGCAGCATGATGGCTTGCGAATCGAACCAGCGGCCCTGATAAAGCAGGCGGCCCAGCTTGCGGCCGTTGTCGCGGTACTGCTCGATGGTGTCTTCGTTATGTATGCCGGTGATCAGGCGCTCATAGGCGGCAAAGATCAGCGCCATGCCCGGAGCCTCGTAGATGCCGCGGCTCTTGGCCTCGATGATGCGGTTCTCAATCTGGTCGCTCATACCCAGGCCGTGACGTCCGCCGATGCGGTTGGCCTCGAGCATCAGCTCGACCGGGTCGGTGTACTCGGTACCATTCAGCGCCACCGGGAAGCCCTCTTCAAAGCGGATCGTGATCTCTTCGGCCTTGACCGGAACATCGTCACGCCAGAAGGCAACGCCCATGATGGGCTGCACGATGCGCACGGACGAGCTCAGCAGCTCCAGATCCTTGGCCTCGTGCGTTGCACCCAGAATGTTGGAGTCGGTCGAGTAAGCCTTCTCCGCCGACATCTTGTAGGCAAAGCCCGAACGCTGCATGAACTCCGACATCTCGGCGCGGCCACCCAGCTCGTCGATAAAGGTGGAGTCGAGCCACGGCTTATAGACCTTCAGGTCAGGATTGACCAGCAGGCCGTAGCGGTAGAAGCGCTCGATGTCGTTGCCCTTGAAAGTCGAGCCGTCGCCCCAGATGTTGACGCCGTCTTCCTTCATCGCGGTCACCAGCATGGTGCCGGTCACGGCGCGGCCGATGGGCGTGGTGTTGAAGTAGGTCACACCGGCGGTGGTGATGTGGAAGGCGCCTGCCTGCAGGGCGGCGATGCCTTCGCGGACAAGCTGGGCGCGGCAGTCGATCAGACGAGCCTTCTCGGCTCCATACTCCAGCGCCTTGCGCGGAATGGCGTCGTAATCGGCCTCATCGGGCTGGCCGAGATTGGCCGTATAGGCGTACGGAATCGCACCCTTCTGTTTCATCCAGTGCAGGGCGGCGGAGGTGTCCAGGCCGCCGGAGAAGGCGATTCCGACCTTCTGGCCGGTAGGTAGGTGTTCCAGGATGACCGACATTCAAACCTCAAGGTCCTGGCGAGAGCGCCGGACGTTTTTCTTTTATTTTACGTGGTGGATGTGAGGGGGCCGTTAGAGCAGATGGATAAATCGGCCCACAAACTGGGTGCCCCATCGGACCGTTGCGCTTGGCGCAACCGTTTCGCTCCGCAGGTGCGAATGTCTTGCTTAAGGGCACGGCTTCAGCTGTGCCGTAGTCGGACTTAGAAAGCAAGCGGCTTCAGCCGCTGAGGGCAATATCTTGGAAAAGCCGACCTCAGCGGCTGAAGCCGCCGTTTCTGTGAACTCTGTATGGGACGGCTGAAGCCGTCCCCTTAAGCAAAACAAACCGCGGGCTAAGCCCGCGGTTCCCACCCATCGTCGTTGCGATGGATTTCGCTGACTTGAGCGATGCTGCCGAGCTCTCAATATTTGCGCAGCTCTACTTTGCCGGCCGGGAATTCACGATATGTTTCATCAGATCGCGCAGGGCCGGGTCTTTTTCCGTGTCCATGGCGTGCTCCAGGGCCTTCTCCGCCTCGGCGGAGCGGTCGCGGCTGAGCCACTCAATCGCCGCAATGCGCCGGCCAAACTCCTGCCCGGCCAGGAAGCCGATGGACTGTTTGCGCAGGCGCACGACCGTCTCTTCATCGAGCTTCGATTGCAGCGAGGCCAGCGCGGTGAGCGCATTCGCGGCATCGTCCGGGTTAGGCGAGCTCTTCGTCACCCATGCTTCCAGATTGGGAGCGCAGGCGCGGGCAGCCTGCGCGGCGTCCAGCGTGGTGAGCGCATTGGCGACGGCGAGATTGACCTGGGAGCCGAGGGCGGGGTCCTGACAGAGAGAGTAGACGTAAGATTGCCCCGACCGCGGCGCCAGCCGAAACAGGGAACTCATCATGCTGAGCGTGACGCCGGAATCCGTCTCTTTCTGCAGTGCAGATTTCAGCGCCGGCGTCGCGCTGCGCACGTTGTCCGTGCCCAGGCGCATGGCGGCAAGGCGCCGCACCTCGGGATCGGAGTGCGAGAGCGCCTTCATCAGCGAGTCAGGATCCACACCGACACCGCGCTCCTGCAGAGCTTCGCGGGAGGACTTGGGTGCGCGATGTTCTTGTTGGGCGGGCGCTGGAGCCTGAGGTGATGCGGTTTGTGCCTGCATCGTGGCCGTGAACGCCACAAAGGTGCCAAACCACAGCAGCCAGCTCGATCCCCGCCCTGGCCAGCTCGATCCCACAGACCCGTACATCTCGATACAACTCCTCTTAAAAGTCTAGACCGAGGGGCAAAAAGCTGGCAGCTTCGCTACTGCTATGACCGTGCGAACGCGAGCAGCGGTTGGTCGTACGAGACAGGGATGGCAGCGAGCGATTGATCTGCCGTGTCTAGCTATGACTAGAAGATTTCCGATGTTTGTCAAGGGGGTTTAAGGAAAAGCAAGTGCTTTGTTTTCTGAACTCTAGAGTGTATCGACACATGGATAGAGGTAAGGGGCAACGCGATATGTCCAGGCTCTATTTTTTTGTCATAGTGGGGATCTCGGGTGCAGCCGGCAGGACCTCCAGCCTGGAAGCGATCGAGCCGATCGATCAGCTTCCGGCGCTCGATTGCCAGATCGCGGTCATCGGTCACCACTTCGTCGAACGCAATTCCATACCTCGGCAGAAAGGCGCGGAAATAGCAACCAGAGGGATTGTGGTCTTGCGTCCGATGGGAACGGCTACGAAGATCCGGGCATCGCGAAAAAGCGCTGAAGGCGCGCCCTATACCAGCCTGGGGCAACGCCCCAGGTAAGGGTTCCCACCAAGTTTTAAAGGGCTGAAGGCCCGCTCTATAACAGTTCTCAATCCCATACGTACCGCTCATCGAACGCAATTCCGTACCTCATGAGAAAGGCACGGAATTCATCCTGAAACGATACCTTTCGATGATGCTCTGCCTGGGTATCGATGTAGGCCATCAAGGTATCCCGGTCATCCAATCCAACGGAAAAGGCGGCATATCCGCGTTGCCACGCAAATTTCTCGATCGATTGGTTCTTGAGCCATTTGGATGAAGACGTCTTCAATAACTCAATCAACTCAGACACACTCGCTGTTCTCGACAGGCGAATAGCCAGATGAACGTGATCGGCGACGCCGCCGATCCGGTAGCATTCGCATCCGGCATTGCGGATGATGCTTGCCATATAGGCATACAACGGTTCGCGGATCGTTTCCTTTAGAAATGGATATCGTTCTTTGGTACTGAACACCACATGAACCAACAGCAGCGAGAGAGATTGTGGCATTGCCGGATTATAGAGCGGGCCTTCAGCCCTTTAACATCTTCGGGCGCGTAAACCTGGGGCGTTGCCCCAGGCTGGTATAGAACGCGCCTTCAGCGCTATTCATCGGTGATCTTGTCTGCATAGCCTTCCGATCGAGCCCGTGCTTTTCGTTGAGGTCTGTCTTCATGGGCCTTACGATCGGCGCCCACTCTTAACCACCGATTGACCAGCCAGCCCGCTGACTCCAATCCTCCACGCAACAACGGTCAGCGCCAGAAAAACCCCGATCACCAGAAGGTTGGGATAAAAGACCATTCCATGAAAGTGCGGCTCATGGCCCGGGATTCCCGCCCAATAGGACGAGCCAGGCAGCAGATACGGGATAAAGAAAAAAGGTGTCCAGTAGGAAGCGGAGAGTGCGGCAGCCGCCGTAATGGCAACTTTTGGCTCGGCGGACTCGCGCCATAACAGCCACACACCGGTCATAGCAACTCCGGCAAAGAAGAAGAGCAGAACCGCGCCGTGAAACTTTGCATGCGGATGCCACAGCGGATTGAGCAGGTGGTTCTTGCTCCAGTCCAATGCGAAGGACAAAGCGCTACCGAAGACCAGCAGAAAGGTGAGAAGAACTTTGCTGAAAAGCATGCCGTTCATGGTTGACTCCTATATGGTGAGTGAGTGCTCACTATGTGAGTTGTACTATACTCCTGTGCAGGAGGAAATGTTTCTCTTTCTCCCACGAATGATGATGCATGCAGCGTAAGACGGAACGAGAGCCAAAGAGAAACCGCAAGGCGGAGATCGTGGAAGCGGCCGATCGCCTGCTCCGCGAGCGCGGTCTCAGCGGGGTGACGACGCGGGCGATCGCCGAAGCCGTTCCATGTTCGGAGGGCGCCATCTACGTGCATTTCTCCGGGCGAGTTGAGCTTCTGCTCGCCGTACTGGAGCAGAGCCTGCCGGAGATGCTGGTGCCGCTGCATGCCCTGGAAGAAAACATCGGGAAGCAAACGCCGGAACGGAACCTGCTCACGGCGCTGCAGGGCTTGCAACGCTTCCACGAGCGGGTTGGGCCCATGCTGTCATCCCTGTTTGCCGAGCCTCCACTTCTGGAGAGCTTTCGCAAGATGCTCGACGGCCGCGCCAAAGGACCGCGCGGAGGGATCTCGCGCATCGCACGTTATATCGAGGGAGAGCAGAAGCTCGGCCGGATTCCAGAAGACCGGAATGCCGAGGTGATCGCGTCGATCCTGATGTCTGCTTCGTTCTTTCGCAGCTTCAGTACGGCCCTTACCGGACAGACAATTCCAGGGCTAAATCATCGCGATCTGGTAAGGAGCTTGCTGGGATAGCAGCGAATTCGAGAGGGCAATAACCCAGTGGTCATGGAGTTTCAGAGTCGTGCTTCACGGTGTTGTTTTCAGCGCTGAAGGCGCGCCCTATACCAGCCTGGGACAACGCCCCAGGATATTGATAGCGAAACGGTAAGAGGGCTGAAGGCCCGACCCATATTCCTGCAATGTCATAGCCTCGATCGTTGTTGCCTCCGGACCCGTTCACACGAGATACGGAATTTATGCGACGACGATACGTCTGGAATTGAAGACGCGATTATAGAGCGGGCCTTCAGCCCTTTAACATCTTCGGGGCGCCGGAAACCTGGGGCGTTGCCCCAGGCTGGTATAGAACGCGCCTTCAGCGCTTTTCATCGGAGGCTCGCAAAATTTGTGTCTGAACGCTGTTGTCGTCGGGCGCTCTTTCCCGATGGTCTTTTCTGTCTTTCATGCCACCGGAAGATTAAGAAACTCTAACTTTCCCATAGTGGGTCGCGAACGGAAGAATGTCTCGCGAAGTGTTTCAAGTTGTAACCGAGCCCAAGCCAAACTGAACAAGTAGGGAGGGCTTTCGGTTTGCGAAAGAAGACGCGGAGATCTGGATTGCACGGCATCGGAGTCGTGGTCGTGATGATCCTATGGATCTTTGGTACGGCAGGGTACGCATCCGGCCCCAGCACGCAGAACGGACCACGAGGAGCCGAGCCCCTTCCCCGCGTGATCGATTGGACGCCAACCACTCCTCTTCCAGACGATCTTGTCTTTGTGAACCACCTCGGACCCGGCAACAAGGGTGTGACCTTCCTTGTGACCCTGGGAGAAGATGGCAAGGTGAGTGAAGTACAGCCCATCGGAGGCTTCAGTCTTTATCTCAGCAGGCTGACTCCTCAGATCAAGCAGGCCACCTTCGATCCGAAGCAGACAGGGCGTGCCTTCGTACTCAGGCTCAAAGAGGATCCGCAGCAAAAGTCCCTTGAAGCATGGGAGACCTATTCCCAGCAGACCTGCACCCCGAGGACGGCGCTGTCGGTAATGTATCGCGTGGCCGAGCTCAGGCTCGGCAGCGATGATAATGCCGCCTCGCACTGCTACAAGTACATTCTGGATAAAAACCCATCATCCCTGGCTGCACGCTACGGCGTTGCACGGCAGTGTCTGGATCGGGAAGATCTCTGCGCGGAGTCCTATCTGGAGAGCCTGGTAGAGAGCGATCCCGACTTTGTAGAAGCGCGCGTAGGCCTGGCGTCTCTTCACTCCTGGTCTGAAGGCGAGATGGCACACGTTGCCGCATACGAGGAGATGCTGAAGCTGCAGCTTCCTCTGGCGACGAGAGAGTCTCTCCTGAATTCAGAAATCTTCACGCTGGAACGCGCGCATCACCTTGATCAAGCTGTGGACGCTACGGAGCGTTGGAACGCTGCTCTGACGCGCTTGTTGGCCGTATATCCGCGGCAGGTTCTTTTTCGTTATACCGAAGCCATTGACCACGCCCTGCTGGAAGAGGCCGCCGGGAAGTTCCAGAATGCGGCGGTAACGTATCAGTTGGCGACATCGATCGTCAGGCAGAATCAGGCTGCTTCTGAATTCTCCGCGTATCTGATCGATCTTGGGCTTGCGCGATCGCTGACACATCTCGCCCGTCCGGCTGAAGCGAAGCTTCTGTGCGATCGCTGGAAAGGCCGGTGGAAGCAGATTGCAGGTCATTCGTCACGCAATGCCTCGGCCGATGGCGTGATGGAGCTGGAAGCAAGATGGGAGTTCTCCTGTGGCGCACCTCAGCGTGGCGAAGAGCTGATCAACAGCGCAATCACGAAGTATCCCGAATCGGACGCCCCCTACAACGCGCTCTCGGAGTTCTACTATTCGATCGGTCAGATCGACCAGGCCCGCTCGGCAAAAGCAAAAGCAGAGCAGCTTCGTGAGGCATCCGCGGAGAAGCTACGCGAAGCAGAAGACCGGAGAATCGGGTTAGCGAATTAGGTCAAGCCGTGTGGAATAGCCGTTTTCGTTTGGTGTATTACGGCAGCGTTTCGAGAGGCCTTTAAAGCGCTGAAGGCGCGCCCTATACCAGCCTGGGGCAACGCCCCAGGTTTCCGTACCCACACGATATTAAAGGGCTGAAGGCCCGCTCTATATTCTCCAATCGTCACAAACGAAACGGTTCTTTTGTCTTGCTTAAGGGCACGGCTTGAGCCGTGCCGTATCAGATGGTACAGACCGGGCAGATGGGTAACAGATTAGACCGGGGAGATAGGTAACACTTTCGCGAGGTCGAGCGGAGGCGTGTAGAAGTCAGGCATGCCTTGGAGAGCGAGCGGAGTGTTGGAAGAGCGTAC
>NZ_JAGTAS010000042.1 GCF_025685425.1 Terriglobus albidus | reverse complement strand
CAACCTCAAACGCATCTACATCCTGCAGAAATCCCGATAAAACTGCTCACAGACTGCGGCTACAGAGACGTTGCAACTGCAATCGCTCTCTCAAACAAAGAGAGGATGCCTCACTCACACAGACTCTTTAGCCCTGGGCTTTTTTCCTCGTACAGAGGAGGCCCCGGGCTAAAAGCCCGTCTACTTTTACGCCTTTATCAGCGGGCTGAAGCCCGCTGAACTCCCCATCCAGCAAAGCTGGTTGGGGACCCCGCTGCTCCCACCAGTTTCAGTCATCCGGTGTTAGATCAACTGAATTTGTCGATACGCCCGAAGAACAATCGGAGGACGTGGAGGATAGCGCCTTGAAAAAGACGTAAGGGCCATGAAGCATCATTGAGAACGGTACAGGCACAACTTCATCCAGCACGTACGGCCCTGCAGATTTATGGAACGTTGCAATCTCAATGGTCGCGTGCTGATCCGTCTGTTGTATCCCACATCTCCGGGAACTTCCATTCCGGGATGCCGCGTTCATTGTCGATGAGATCGTCATCCAGCTCGATGCCGAGCCCCGGCCTGTCCAGATTGCCCTTTAGGACAATATTGCCTTCGGTCATCACGAACGGCTTTTTGATATAGCTCTTCCCCATGGGGCTGCGCTGCACATTGGGCGGCCCTCCCTTCACCGCCTGCAGCGACGGCACCTCATGAGCAAGGAAGTTCGGGATCGAAGCCGCCACGTGCATCGACGCGGCAAAGCCCACCACTCCTTCCTTCGAGTGCGGCAGCATATCGGCATAGAAGGCCTCCGCGAACGTGGCCACCGCTTTCAGCTCGGTGATGCCGCCCACATGCGTGACGTCGGGCTGCAGCAGTTGCGCCGCACCCGCCGTCAGCAGGTCGCGGAACTGCCACTTCGTCACCATGCGCTCGCCCGTGGCGAAGGGGAACGCCGTCTTCTTCGCCATCTCTGCCATCAAAGGCAGGTTCTGGAACTGGATCGGCTCCTCATAGAACCAGGGGCGGAAGGGCTCTAGCGCTTTGATGATCTCCATCGCGGCGGGCGGCTCATGCTCGCCGTGCATCTCGATGCCCAGGTCGAAGTCGGGACCGACGAGCTCGCGGATCGCCTTTACCTTTTCGACAAAGCCATCGATGTAGTACGGGCTCTCAGAGGAGCGTGACAGCCGGCCTCGTGTGGATGAGACGCTGGTCTTCATCGACCGGTAGCCCTGGGCGAGCACGTGGGTTCGGGCCTCTTCAACACTCTCGGCCTGGCCGTAGCACTTGATGCGATCCCTCGTGGGGCCGCCCAGAAGGTCATAGACTGGAACTCCCAAAGCCTTACCCTTGATGTCCCACATCGCAATATCGACCGCGCCTAGCGCGGAGGTGAGGACGATATCACCGCGATAGAACGCGTGCCGGTAGATCGCCTGCCAGTGGTGTGCCGGCCGGCGAGCGTCCTTGCCGATGAGATAGGGTTCGATCTCCTTGATGGCGGCGACGACGGTGGGAATGCGTCCTTCCACAGTGCCCTCGCCGATACCGGTAATACCGGCATCGGTGTGCATCTTAATGAAGATGCTGCGCAGCGAGTTGACCGGGATGATCTCGAGCCCGGTGATCTTGATCTCGTCGCGTGGGTCGGCCAAGGCGGAGGCGTGGTTCACCGGCTGCGCGGCAAGGTTGCGCTCGCTCGCGAGCAGGCCGCCCAAGCCCATGGCGGCGGTTTTCATCCAGGTGCGGCGTGAGTAAGCCATCGACGATTCCCTCGGCATGATTCCACGAAACGCTGGAGCACTTTTCCTGTAAGTGTAGTGTAGGGTTTCCGCATCTATGGGCGTTTTCCGCAATGAAAACGCCTCCGCACTCCCCTCCCGGGATACCCAGCAACAGGAAAAGTGCTCTATTACCTGCGCCGTGAGAACGTCATCCCGCAGCATACGGCTTGTAATAAAGGCCGTGGGAATTCCAGCGGCACCTGTCGGTAATTACCTGACCATTTCCGACAAGATGCAGATGCTCTGGACTACACCTATAGGAAAATGCTCTAGCGTTGTGCTGGGCGCGTTGCCTTACTCCGCCCGGCGGATTTCGGTATCTGTTTCCCGCACGAGGGCGGGACATTGGCCATCTGCTTTGCGAAGATACGGTAGCTTTGCGTGCCCGGTTGCAGGGTGGACCAGTAGCTGCTGCGGGAGAGCAGAGGCTTGTCCTGATCGATGATCTGGGTCTTCAGTATCCGGATTCCGCAGGCAAGATTGCGCTCAGGCTGAAGGATCGTGCGGGCCGGATCTTTGAGACCGAGCCGGCTGTCAGCCTGCCAATCGAAGTCACAGCCGTAGGTTTGTCCGTCCTGATAAGAAAGTTGCAACAGGCCTTCTTGCCGCATGGGCCGGTGCGTGACCTTATCCGTCTTTGCGACGGCGGGCTGCGTGTGTCGGGCGGTGGCTTCGGGTTTCAGGCCTGCTTCCGCAGCTGCCATGGCCTGTATCGTATACGCCCAGAATGCCCGTTTGTCGGCTTCTGACGCGGCGGAGAAGGCCGGGCAGTACGAAGCTACAGCCTTTGCAGCCTTGGTAGACAGCATTTCAGGCGGCAGATTCTTCTCAATGAATGCATCCCAGGCTGGTGTCCACGCATTTTCGGTACCCAGTTCGTCCTTCTTTTCAGAGAGCGGAGTAGCAGGTGCAGGTTTGACCACCGGCTGGGCGGGTGCGGGCGGTGGCGCAGTCTGAGACTGCTTGCAGGCAGTAACGGATAAAAGAATTGTGAGTAAGACACGGTGTGTCATATGAGCTCTAAATTCCGGTCATCGTCCGCGGGCATACTAGGGGTACGATGTGTATGCTTCGGACATAGTTGCACTTCGGGGAAGCTTCACAACTCATAGATGGGGTTTCTTCTAAAAGCGCTGGCAGGGCAAATCACCCATTGGGTGCCCATTTCAATAAGTACATGGGCGATTTGTGGCGCGTATTATCGTCGACCCCTCGATAATCCTGCTATCACTGGTGCAAATCACGAGCCGGATCAACCGAGACCTGCTTGCCGGTCATGCCACTCGATTTCAGGGCCCGAATGTCCCGAATCGGTGGGAGGCCGAAACAGCGGCTGTACTCGCGGCTGAACTGGCTGATGCTTTCGTATCCAACCTCATAGGCCGCGGTGGTCGCATCCAGGCCATCCATCAACATCCGCTCGCGCGCAGTCTGAAGCCTGAGCATCTTCTGGTATTGCAACGGACTCATGGACGTCAATGCGCGGAACTGGTGATGGAGCGTGGAAACACCCATCCGTGCTGTATTCGCGAGTTCTTCGATATGAAGAGGCTTCTTGAAATTGGCACGCAGCCACGCGATGGCTCTTGCAGTTCGCTGCACACGGTCGCCGCTGGTCGCAATCGCCCTCAGGCGGCCGGCCTGCGGAGTCTTGAGCAGACGATAGATGATTTCGCGCTGGATCAGCGGGCTAAGGAAAGGAATGTCTTCGGGAGTATTTAGAAGATCGAGCAAACGTATGCAAGCGCTGAGCAGTCCGAGTGTCGTCTCGCCCACGGCCAGACCTTGTCGATGCGCGGTGGCTTTGGCCTCGGGCAGGTCTTCCTGAGAAAGCATCTCGCGGACCATTGGCATATCAAAACGCAGAAACATGACCAACAGCGGCGTCTTCTGCGAAGCTTCTACAATTTGACTCTTCGCCGGCACGTCGATCGAGGACAGGAGAAAGGATGACGAGTCACAGACGTACTCAGTTTCTCCCAGAATGACATGCTTCCGCCCTTGCACGAAGATGCTGAGACTGGGCTCATAGGACGCCTGATAGCACGGTGTCGGCTCGTCCCGGTGGTAGAGAACTAATCCGGGAGCAGCCGTTACATGCTCCCCGGGACCGCCCGTGATCGATGCGATACGGCGGGCAAGTTCGCGCCGCGCCTCGAGTACGGCTGGTTCAACCGGGACAAAGCTCTTCATCTTGGCAGGCATCCAGTGCCTCCTATTTTCAGCTTAGTCCCTTTTGCCGGAAATCTTTTACCGAAACAGAATCAGGCAAAAAATCGGCAGGACCAGATAAGCAAAGTGCCATCTCCTTCCCTAGTGTGGAAGATGCCTCCGAAGACGGCGAACGGCGCCGTGGTCAAAGAAATCGGGCGCGAGAGGGAGACGATGAACATTTCATTTGAAGGCAAGGTAGCACTCGTCACCGGTGCAGCATCAGGACTCGGGTTTGCAACAGCAAAGGCTTTTGCAGAATCGGGAGCCGCCGTGGCTTTGGCGGACGTGAATGAGACGCAGGTTCAGGCGGCAGCAAAGGATCTGGCTGACAAAGGCTTCAAAACTCTGGCGATCCGTTGCGACGTCTCCCACGACGATGAAGTGGAAGCCATGGTCAGGCAGACGGTTGCGAAGTTCGGCCGCCTGGACATGGCCTTCAACAACTCAGGCATTCAGAACGTCCTTGCCGAGACCGCGGATTCGCCTCGCGATGACTACGACCGCGTCATGGCGGTGAATCTGCGGGGCGTTTGGAGCTGCATGAAGTTCGAGCTGCAGGTGATGCGCGAACAAAAGAGTGGCGCCATCGTCAACTGCTCCTCGATTGGAGGTCTCATCGGAGGCAATCAACGCGGGACGTATCACGCGGCGAAACATGGCGTGATCGGTCTCACGAAGAGTGCGGCTCTCGAGTATGCAACTCGCGGCATTCGCGTGAACGATGTATGCCCCGGTCTCATCCGTACTCCGATGGTCGACAAGATGGAGGCCGGCGGCCAGGCAGAGGCATTGAAAATGATGCGCGAGATGTTCGTTCCCATGCAGCGCGAAGGCCGTCCCGAAGAGATTGCGAGCATCGTTCTGTTCCTGTGCAGCAATGCGGCAAGTTACATTACCGGCCAGTCGATCTCGGTCGATGGCGGCTTCGTGATGCGATAGAGCATTTTCCCTTTGCTGTAGCGTAGGGCTTTGGCATCTATGGGCGTTTTCCGCCCAATGCAAACGCTGCTGCACTCCTCTTCCGGGATGCCCGGCAACGAACGGGGTCCCCAGACAGCTTCGCTGGCTGGGGTGGAAAACGAAGAACTTTCTTTTTCAACGCTTCGGATGGCAAATGCACTTCATCCTTCATTGCACGAATGAATGACTCAGGACACTAGCCATCCAGGACACCTTGGGCCATGGAAACTATGGCCTTGTGGAAGACAATGCCGTGTGAAAGCTGGTGACCTTTCCTGTCGTTGGGTCCAGTTCGCAGGTAAAGGTGAAGTCCTGCCAGCCTGCCGGCGTGCGGAACTCACCACTGCCAGTTAGTCTGCGGTTGCTCTCGAGATTCAAGGTGTGCGGATCATCGGTTCCCAGAAAGACCCGGTCGATGCCTGCATTCTGCTTTTTCAGCACGGGCAGAGCTGCCGGCCGGCATAGCAGCTCCGCTACTTTCTTGGCATTGTTCCAGCCTTGAGCGACATGACGATCGACCGGAGACTTCAACGTCGCGATCTTACGATTCACGACCACTTGCTGGCTTGCGGCTAGTTCGGGTTCCTTAGAGGCTGCGGTTTGAGCAACGCCACTAAGGCCTAGCAGAAGGAGTGCACACAAATAGATCGGTCTACTCAGCATTTTTGTGCTCCACATTCAGGATTCAGAAGCCATTCACTATATCGCACTGGAAACGCTCTGGCGCGTCTCCGTCCGCGGCTGTGTTAATTTTGCAGCTGATCGAGGCGATGTTAACGGAGCTTCCTTCCATCGCGCCATCTACCGGCAGTCCCAGCCCGGTCAAGAACTTGAAAAGAGCAGAGGCCTCGCCAATCGGAGTTGGATTCGCCGCTGTTCCGACCTTGCCCTTTGCATCATAAACGGCCAAATTGAACATGGGCATACTGGGATCATATTTGCTTGTCGCTTCAGACAAGATAGAGAGATCGTGAATGATGATCTCGCTTTTGTTCTGATCCTTAACCGCAGTTCTGACGGAATTGCTCCCGCTTATCAGCAGCGAGATCAATTGCAACGCTTTCGGTCCAGTTACATGAACCCGCTTCGGTGCTTGTGCGTCCATCGAGATGTCAAACACCAATACCAAACAGATCAGCTGGATCAGTTTTTTCATGCGAAGATTCTAATCTGTTGATCAGAGCAACTCGCATAAAACTGCTGTCGAATGACGAGAAAAGAGCATGCCGCAGCCATCTGATCTTCTGCTCCTCCGAAGTGCGATCGTTATCCCCGCTCGTGCCGGAACACGCGTCGAGCCAGCTATCACACTACGCGCCGCCAGTGCGAATGCCTTGCTTAAGGGGACGGCTTTTAGCCGTCCCGTATCAGCGTTGAACAACACGCGGCTTTAGGCGCTGAGGCAAGGTTCAGAGAAGCAGATTTCTCACCTCAGTTTTACCCCGACGACAAAGCCCGTAGCGACCCCGAATCTCCCTATCCCGCAATCCCCCGCCCTACTGCTTTTCAGCTACCGTCGTATCTCCGTTTGCCGCTTTCGGTTGCAGCACCACACCTTCGTAGGTCGTTGCTCCTGCAAGCCGGTCACCGACCGGGCGCACCTGCTTTACGAACCAGCCCGCATCCCACTTCGTCACTGTCATTGCCCCGGTATTTACGGCATAGACCTTGGTGTCCGCGTTTCCTGGTGTTACCAGCACGCGGCCGCCGGTGCGATCGAAGTACAGGCCGCTTACGCTGGTCAGGTACAGGTTCTTATGAATCTTCCACGTGGCGCCGTCGTCCTCGGAGTAAAACAGACCGCCCCTGCCGCCGATCCAACAGCGTCCGCTGTCATCCACAACCGTGGCCCACGTCTCGGCCAAACCTGACGGCAGCGGAATCGTACGGAAGGTCACGCCTTTATCCACCGAGAACAGTAGCTTATCTCCGCCGCCTGCGAGCACGCGGTCCCCGGTCGCGGCCACACTGCGAAGCGGCATGCCGGCTGCGGTTCGAATGTGATTCCAGTGGCGGCCATCATCCTGCGACACGATGACTCCGTCGGGCAATGTTGCAAACACAGAGCTCCCCGACACACTCATCGAGTCCACACGAGCCGTCGTCTCCACGGCGGGCTTCGGCCGCGGCTGACGAGCCTTGATAGTGATCATGCGTTTACCGCGCTTGACCTGCCGGTCCGGAACCGGTTCAGGCTGCAGAGGAGAGACCATTCCCGATGGCTTCCATACTTCGCCTTCCATCCGATAGAGTCCATGCGCTGTTCCTGCCAGCACTGTTCCATTCGACGTCTGCGACAACGACAGCACATCGGCGCCCTTCAGGCCTTCGCTCTTCTGTTTCCAGTGTTGCCCGCCATCGTCGCTCACGAAGACGCCGCCGGCGGTCTTGTCATTCAAGACACCCACGTACAGCCGCTGTGGGTGAGTTTCATCGGTCAACATCGCTGTTACCTGGCGCGCGGAGAATCCATCGTTCGACTGCGTAAAGCTCTTGCCGCCATCATTGGACAGCAGAATCCCGTGCCGGTCCGTAGCCAGCAGAACATGATTGCTGTCCGACGGATCCACCGCGATATCGTTCACGATCCAGGCCGGATCGCCATTGCGGGCAAAGGTCTGTCCTGAGTCCACTGTGCGCCATATCCCCTCAGTGGTTCCGGCAAACACTACGTTCGGCTGCTTTGGATCCTCCATCAACACACGCGTCCTTCGCGCCGTCGAGGGAATTCCCTTCACCTTCGTAAAGTTCGCACCCTTGTCCGTGCTGCGATAGATTCCGGAACAGGCAGACAGATAGACATTCTGCGCATTCGTTGGGTCAACAATGATGGAAAAGACATCCGAGTCATCGATGATGCCCTTCGTCATCGGCGTCCAGTTCGCGCCTCCATCGACTGTCTTCCATGGCAGGTGCCAGGTGCCTGCATAGATTGTCTTCGGGTCAGTGGGATCAATCGCGATCGACTCTACCTCATGGATTTCCTTGTTCTCTACCGGAGAGATACGGTTCCAGGTCTCACCGCCATCTTCCGATCGATAGATCCCGTCCAGCGCGCCCGCGACCAGTATCTTTGGGTCCGATGGCGCTACGGTCAAGGCTCGCACCGAATGCCCCTTCATGGCTGCGTTTGTCGTGAATGCGCGGCCGCCGTCATGCGAGATATAGACGCCACCATCAGTCTGGCCCAGCACCCACGCGCCCACAACCAGATGCTTGGGGTCGCTTCTGTCCACCGCGATATTGTCCAACGCCAGATCATCGCGATTTTCGATCTGTGCCAGCCGAGCCCACTTCATCCCACCATCGCGGGACTCATACACGGTTCCCACGGCGGTTCCGAGATAAACATGGTTATGATCCGAAGGATCCTGCGCAAATGACCGGGCATCTCCTCCTCCAGGTCCGTACGGAATCCACTGCATAGAATTCTGCGCCGGCGCAGAACAGCAAATGCCTATCATCAATGCCACACTCAGGTAAGGAGAAGAACAACAACAAGAAGAGCGGCTCATCAGTGGCCCCCAACACAACGTGGAACCTCAGACGGCGCAAGATAGCCTTCCAGTTGTAATCTTTATTTCACTCCATAAAGGCAACCTTTTGCGCAAGCAGCCTTCTACGCCGACGCCGCTCCGGCAAACGCGACGAGCCAGGGACGACTCATCATCTCTGGCTCACGCGTGAAACGCCTAGGAGCGGATTGAGAAGATGACCTTACCGATCTTCTCCGTCTCATGCCTCTCCCATAAAGAGGCGGGCGACCACAGTGTTTTGATCGCGGCGATCTGCGGCTTGATCTTTCCCTCTGTGATCAACCGGGCAAACGTATTCAATCCTTCGGTGGTGACGTTGGTTTCTACAAAGGCAGCCTCGATTCCCAGGCGTGCGGCCTCCTCCGCGATCGGCGGCCGATTGGCGGTTACAGCGACGCCACCTTTCCTGACCAATGCGTAGGAGGGCACGACGGTGTTACCGCCGATCAGATTGAGCACTGCGTCAACCTGCTGCAGGTCTTCCACCCGCTCTTGCGTAAGGTCGATCACGCGATCCGCGCCTAGCTCCTGAAGGGCAGCTGCCTTGCTTTGCCGAGCTGTTGCGATGACGTTTACTCCGGCGTTTCGGGCCAACTGCACCGCCAACGATCCAACTCCGCCGGAAGCTCCCAGAATCAGCACCCTCTGGCCCGCCTTGATCTTGGAGAGTTCCAACATCTGCGTCGCGGTCTGTCCAACCAGCGCGATCGCGGCTGCTTCCTCGGCTGATATTGCGGCAGGCCTGTGCGCCAGACTGGTAGCGTTGACCAGAACGAACTCCGCGTACGCGCCCGCCTCTCTTGTATAACCAAACACTTCATCACCCACCTTGAATGCGGTGACTCCTTCGCCCACGGCAGCTACCCGTCCGGCAACGTCACCACCGGGTATCCACGGAAATTGCAGTGGAAAGACCTGGCGCAGGAAACCTAAGCCGCGTCCGGGGTCGACTCCATTCATGCTGGTGAAGTTATTCTCTACCAGCACCTGTCCAGGGCCGGCCGTCGGGACAGGCACCTCGTCCACGTGGAGAGGCGCCCCATAGTCGTTGATGCGTAGCGCTTTCATTGTCCTTCTCCTTCCGAGTCTTCACTCGTTGCGTACGAAGAAAAGACTCATGAGCCCCCGCATAGGCGTCAATATCTAATGGAAAGCAGAATTGCAATTTTGGAATAATGAGAAATGGGCTGGCGTCAGCTGAATATGGTGTCTGGAGGCTACGATTTCCGTCGAGAGGTCAGATCCTTCAGTGCGCCTTCGAAGTGCTCTTTAAGGAAGATGACGAGCTTGCGAACCCGAGGGGCCAGTATCTCGGAGGGCGTCACCGCGAAGATATGTGCCGGCGTGGCTTCCCAATCGGGGAGCACTCGTACCAGCCCATCGCCGAAGCCCGGATGCAGTGCGATGAAATCGGATAGGATCGCGACACCCATACCTTCCTTCGACAGCTTCGCCAACATTCCGACTGAATTGGCCGTAGCCATACCGCCCACTTTCACGGTCCTGAGTTCGCGTTCCCGCCGCAGTTCCCAATCGCTCAGAGGCTCTCCGTGGATGAGACGGAGGCACGAGTGCCCGGCCAGATCTGCGGGGTCCTGAATCTTCTTATGATTGGCGAGATACTCCTGCGAGGCAAACAGACGGCGGGGAAAACTTCCTACACGTCGAGACCAGAACGATGAATTCGGCAGACGTAGCTGGTGACCTACCATGATCGCCAGATCGAGGCTTTCGGTCAGGACATTCGGATGGCCACTGATGGAGAGCACTTCGATTGAGATCTCAGGACGACGGAGCATATAGCTGGCGAAAAGAGGAAGGAAGACGGTCTGCGCCAGATCAAAGGGAACACCCACGCGGATATGCCCTGATGCCCTGGAGGCGATACCCGTCACCTCTTCCTGGATGCGCATCGCTTCCGCAACAAGCGCTTTGGATTGCTCGTAGCAAGCTTGCCCGGCGTCGGTGAGCCTGAATGTCCGTGTAGAGCGATGGATGAGGGGAAACCCCAATTCCCTCTCCAGCGCGCTTATCCGTCGCGAGAGCGTCGATGCGGGAATTCCAAGTGCCGCTGCCGCCCGGCTGAAATTGCGGGTGTTGGCTACCTCTACAAATAGTGCCAGGTCGGCAAGAAAGCGCATTCAAGTCCTCTCTACGACTCTTCTTCAATATGACAGAGACTTCGCAGAAAGACGCGCCGGAGGCGGGTGGGAACCGCCTCCGGCATCTCTCTTACACGGCGACGAAGCCACCGTCGACGAACAGTTCCACGCCGGCGACGAAGCTGCTGTCGTCCGATGCAAGGAATACGACTGCCTTGGCCAGCTCATCCGGCTCGCCGATGCGGCCCAGCGGTACGCCGGCCGCCAAACCGGCCTTGAGCTGTTTCTCCTGCTCGGAATCATTGCCGACCAGGCCAGAGATCGCCGGCGTATCGATCGGTCCGGGACTGACCACATTCACGCGGATCTTGCGAGCCTTCAGCTCATTCGTCCAGGTGCGCGCGAAGGAGCGGACCGCAGCCTTGGTCGCGTTATAGACGCCGAAGTTTTCAAATCCCTTGATGGAGACGATAGAGCCATTCAGCACAACCGTTGCACCGTCCGGCAGCAGAGGCAACGCCTTCTGCACCGTGAACACCAGACCCTTCACATTGATGTTGAAGGTCTTATCGAAGTGCTCTTCGGTGTAGCTTCCCAGCGGAACAAACTCGCCTCCGCCCGCGTTGGCAAACAGGACGTCGAGCTTGCCCTTCTCCTGCTTGATCTGCGCAAATAGGCGGTCCAGATCTTCCAGCTTCGATACATCACCCTGCACAGCGATCACGTTGCTTCCGATCTCTTTCACCGCCGCATCCAGCGATTCCTGACGACGACCCGTGATGTACACATACGCCCCCTCAGCCACAAAGCGCTTTGCGGTTGCCAATCCAATACCGCTGTTCCCACCTGTAACGAGTGCAATCTTTCCATCCAGCTTTCCCATACCAGCTCCCTTTTCGACCTTCGATAATTTGATGTCCATCGAAATGATGACGGGGCGCCGCTATTGGATTCAGCAATCAGGGAAATTTGTGTGGAGATTGAGCGCTCCAGCGATCTTCCATCTGTTCAACTGCAACCGGGTAGGGCATAGCGGCTTTCGGTACTCATCACGTGCACTGAACCAATTCGCGGCACTTTGTCCGTTGAGGTGAACTATTCGAGCAAAGCTCGAACCGGTGGGAGCCGTGGGCTTCAGCCCACGGTCTATCTGCCCTATATAGAAATGGGCTTTAGCCCTGGGTCTTTTCGTAGCACAAAGAGAAAACCCAGGGCTAAAGCCCATCTAGTTTTACGCGTTAATCAGCGGGCTGAAGCCTAATGTCACTTACTTTGTACGTGAGAGGAGAAAAAGTGAGTTGAGGAGAGGGAGCTAGGGTTGAATCAGAAGTAGCTCTGTGAGGAACCGCTGCGTCTGTTATGGAGAAGAAGGCGGAAGCT
>NZ_JAGTAS010000041.1 GCF_025685425.1 Terriglobus albidus | reverse complement strand
CTCCCGTCCTCGTGACTACTTGAGCCAAACTCGCCCGCAGCCGTGGTTGTGGGAAAGAGGGAAACAGCTTCACCGTTTTCCGCCTTTTCCAACAACCTTTCCTTGACAATCCAGACAGTCGCTGAGCAGAGCGAAGAGCCTGCTTTCAAACCGCGGTCCCTATCCCGGGTGCCCCACCCTCGCAACGCTAGGGTGGGCAAGGAAGCCACAAAACTTCAACTCAAGCAAAGACAACCATTCAACAATTCAACCAATCAACTATCTCGCGCCGTGAATCGCGAGCCGCATCGTCACCGTCTGCGGCGCCGCCAACGTCAGCACGCCCGTTCGTCCCGCATCGATCGACCGATCCAGCAGATTCTGCACCGCGACTGAAGCCGTAAACCGCCGCGCAAAATCGCGTTCCGCCTGTACGTCGAAGCGCGCGTAGCTTCCCAGCTTCAATGTGTTCAGCGTGTCGTCATACTGGCGTCCGCTGACATACGTCACCACGTTCAACCGCCCAATGTGCTCGCTCTCTGCGGTCGTTGTCAGTGTGAAGGAGTGACGTGGAACCTGCGGAGCCCACTTGCCCACAAGCTGCGGCTGCTGATCGAAGCGTGTCACGGTTGCAACCGCAAGCTGATACGCTCCCGTAATCACCAGCGGACGGATAGGATGCATCCGCGCCTCCAGCATCATGCCGCGGCTGCGAAGCTGGCCCGCATTGAAGCGCTTGTCCGTGGTTGCAGTGGCGGTCTGTGTCTGGATCACGGTGGTGATCGGCCGGTTCACCATCGTCCAGAAGCCTGAGGCGCGTATCTGTATATCGTGCGCCAGCGTGGCATTGCCGCCCAGCTCGAATCCGGTTGCCTTCTCTGAGCGCAGGTCCGGATTCGCCAGGGTCGTCGTTGTGCCTACTGTGCTTGTACGGTAGAGCTCGTTGAGCGTCGCTCCGCGGAAGGCGCGGAAGACTGAGCCTGTAAGCGAGACGCCGCGCCCGATATCACGCACCACACCCAGCCTCGGGCTGAAGACATTCTCAGCTCGTCCGGTCAGCGTTACCGGCGGTGTCGAGATCTGCCGCGGATCGATGATGGAGAAACGGTCATAACGTCCCGACAGCTGCAGCGTCCAGTGCCGCGGCTGCCACACACCGAGCGCGTAAGCGCCGGTATCACGCTGCCTTGCCCGCGTATTGGTCTGTGCCTGCGGCACGCCGGTGGCGTTGTAGGGGGTTTCGATATTGGTTGCGCGGACGTCGCGCAGATCCGAACCGAAGGCGATGGTTACGGGAGCTCCCGCGAACCCACGTGCCCACTGTGCTGCATAGCCGCGCTCCTCCGAAGGAACACTCTGCGTGCGCACCACGCGCTCTGAGCTACGTGCCGCTCCGCCGAGCACCGTGCTGAAGCTCTGGCGGTAGTTCTCTTCCGCTCCGTAAAGCCGCAGGAAAGCACGTCCATGGTTGGCAGAGTTCCAGTCGCTGCCCGCGGAGTAGCGCCAGAGCCGCGTTGCATTTGTGGTCAGCGGAGTCCCATTACCTCGATTTTCATTCAGCAGGTTGCCGCGCAGGAATCCCGAAAGCTCATTCGTAAACCGGCGACGCACCTCAGCGCGCCCGCTCTGCCAATGCACAAAGGCAGGCACATCGACCGGACCGCGTGCTGCCGGCGCTGTCAGCCTATAGCCGTCAGTCTGGAAGAGCGTCACAGCTCCGAGGCCGCTCCACGGCCCCTTTGCCAGCGTCAGCAGACCATCGCCGTCGGTTGTATTCAGTCCGCCACCTTCGATGGACGCTCCATAGCGCAGAGGTCCAGCCTCTTCGGGAGACACATTGATAGCTCCACCGATCGCTGACGATCCGTACAGGTCCGAAGCTCCGCCACGCATCAGGTCCACCTGCCGTAACGCCATCCGTGGCAATTCGTTCCAGTGCACCCAGCCGCCGAAGGCATCGTTCAGCGGCACCTGGTCGCTTAGCACCAGCGTGCGTGAGGCCGCGGTCGATCCCAGGCCGCGCAGCGAGATGCCCTGCGATGTGGGGTTCGCCACCCATGACGATGTTCTGCGAAAGAGCTGAAAACCCGCCACCTGTTTCAAGCGATCATCGAGCGTGAATCCCGGTGTCCGGTCCAGATCTTCATTGGAAAGCACACGCACGCTGGAAGCGCCGGCATCGAGCGACAAAGCCTGCCGCGAGGCCGTCACCGTCACCTGCTCATTCACGGTCGGACGCACCGGCTGGGCGGGCGTCGATGTGCTTTTCGAACTCGGTGCGCTCTGGGAAAAGAGCGGGGCAGAGAGACAAAGAACTGCAGCTACGGCGGCGTGCTTTACGTGCTTCATGGAATCGATCATGGCATACGGTGTGGAGGTTTGGCTTGTCACCACTGGCGGAATGACGTTTCGGCGCGCGAGAATGTTTCTTATGGCAGTTCCCGCGCATGTGCGCATCGACAAATGGTTGTGGGCCGCGCGTTTCTTCAAGACTCGATCTCTGGCAGTCAAGGCCTGCGAGCTGGGCCGCATCCTGTCCAACGGACAGGCCGCTAAGCCGGCACGGGAGGTAAGACCAAATGACCGGCTGCGTATCACCAATGACGGCGGCACGTTTGAAGTGACAGTTCTCGCGCTCAGCGAAACGCGCGGACCTGCCGCGGTCGCTCAGGCGCTCTACCAGGAGAGTGAAGAGAGCAAGGCCGCCCGCGCTCTTGTTGCCGAAGCGCGCAAGTCCATGCCAATCTTTGAGTTCGAATACGAAGGCCGTCCTTCCAAGCGCGATCGCCGCCAGCTCAGCCGCCTTCGCGGGAGATGAAATAATCGCGCTATGACATCCCGGAAGGTCACGCTCACCCCCAAAGAGTTCGCCCTGATTGGCCGTGCTCTGGCAGAGCCGCGTCGTGTGCAGATGCTGAAAGACCTCTCCGCCCGCGAGACCTGTATGACCTGCGGTGAGCTGCAGGAGACCCAGGACATCACCCTGCCCACCCTCTCGCACCACATCAAAGAGCTCGAGGCCGCCGGCCTGATCGAGGTCCGCCGCGAAGGCCGATGCGGCTTCCTCACCCTGAATCGCGAAGTTCTCAAAGCCTACCTCGAAGAGCTCTCCCGGATTTAATGCATCCCCGCCGCAAGCCGCGGCGTCTTCCTTAAATATTCGACACTCGTCGAAGCTTTGGCACGGACCCATTCCTTATGCCACACGCGCCCGGCGGCCCTACCTCATGCGGCCCCGGGCGCTTTTTTCAAGGAGCCGATACAACGCGATACCCCACCCTTCGCTTCGCGAAGAATGGGGCAACGGGTGTTGTGGCCAGCTCAAAACAGAAGAGCCACCCCGAAGGGTGGCTCTTTTGTTTATCAGAGAGAGTGCGTGTGAGTTACTCGCGCTCGCTGCGCTTCCAGTTGATCAGATCGCCCAGCGTGGTGCTGGAAGAGCTGGAAGTGCTCGAAGAGGAGGAGGATTTGGACTTGTAGCTCTCAACCTCTTCACGGCTGGCGTCGTCACCGATACCGCGCAGGCTCAGACCAACCTTCTTCTCTTCCGGGCTCATCTTTACGATCTTGAACTCGCGCTCGTCACCGATCTCGAGGTGTACAGGTGCGCCGATGTCATCAACCATCTCGGATACGTGGCACAGACCCTCAACACCCTCGGCGATCTCAACGAAGGCGCCGAACTGCGCGGTGCGGAGAACCTTGCCTTTCACGACATCACCGGTGCGGTGCTGCGCGAAGAAGGTATCCCAGACATCGGGCTCAAGCTGCTTGATGCCGAGTGACAGGCGGCGGTTCTCCGGCTCGACGCCGAGGACAACAGCCTTCACCTTCTCACCCTTCTTCAGAACTTCGGAGGGGTGCTTCACGCGCTTGGTCCAGCTCAGATTGCTGACGTGCACCAGACCATCGATGCCGTCTTCAATCTCGATGAAGGCGCCGAAGTCGGTGAGGTTGCGGACGCGGCCCTCAACGGTGGAACCCACCGGGAACTTGTCATCCAGCTGCTCCCACGGATTCTCCTGCAGCTGCTTCATGCCCAGCGAGATGCGACGATCCTGCGGATTGACCGCGAGGATGATGGTATCGACCTCGTCACCCGGCTTGACCAGCTTGGAGGGGTGCTTCAGACGCTTGGACCAGCTCATCTCGCTGACGTGCACCAGACCCTCGATGCCCTGCTCCAGCTCGACGAACGCGCCGTAGTCGGTGACCGAGAGAACGCGGCCACGAACCTGCGCACCGATCGGGTAGCGCTCAACCGCATCCAGCCACGGGTCAGGCGTCAGCTGCTTGAAGCCGAGCGAAACGCGCTGCTTATCTTTGTCAAACTTCAGAACCTTGACCTGGATCTCATCGCCAACCTGTACCAGGTCGCGCGGATGCGTCAGGCGGCCCCAGCTCATATCGGTGATGTGCAGCAGACCGTCCAGACCGGAGAGGTCAACGAACGCGCCGTAGTCGGTGAGGTTCTTCACCACACCGGTCAGAACAGCGCCCTCTTCCAGAGTCTCCAGCGTGCGGGACTTCTTGGAGTTCTGCTCCTCTTCCAGGATCTCCTTGCGGGAGACAACGACATTGCCGCGCTTCTTGTTCAGCTTGATGACGCGGACATCGATCGGATGGCCCACATAACCATCGAGATTACGAACGGGGCGGATCTCAACCTGTGAACCCGGCAGGAATGCCTTGATACCGATATCGACGGTCAGGCCACCCTTCACGCGGCCGAGAACAGTACCGGTGACGATGGTCTTTTCATTGGCTGCCTTCTCGAGCTCATCCCATACGCGCAGGCGCTGTGCCTTCTCGTAGCTGACCAGATAGCCGCCTTCGGGCTCCTCACGCTCAACGACCACGTCCACCGTATCGCCGACATTGAACTTCGGCGCACCGGTGTGGTCCACAACCTGATCCAGCGGAATCAGACCCTCGGACTTCAGGCCGATGTCGACCACCACGTGCTTGTCGGTGATCTTCACCACGGTGCCTGTCGTGATGGTGTCGTCGGACATCGCCGACTGGGCTGCTTCCTTTTCGGCTGCCTGCTCGCGGTCGAAGCTCTCGAGCGCGGTGGCAAAGTCCGCCATGTCGTAGTCGACGTCGTTGTGCTCATCGGCTACATCGGTGGTGTGGGTGGTGTCGGTAGCGGCCGCAACGGCGGTCGTCTCTTCAGGGGTGAGGGTTTCCAGTTCGGTGTTCAGGGTTTTGCTCTCTGTTAAAGGATTTTGGGGTTCAGCCATTGGACGAGTTTGGGATTCAACCATTGGACGAAAACTCCCGAGGCCAGGATTCACGCGACCTGCTGATTTTCCGACAAGGACATCAAGTCAGCCCGCAGCATCTTGGGGGCCGGCTCAACTACTTGTCCCACTTCCCAAAGGGAGGCTCGGCAGGCAGGAGCGAATCGGTTGTTGCAGGGTCCCCCCGCTGGTCTCGTGGAGCAGAGGGGCTCGATTTCTATGTTAGCAACGTGGATATCCCGCGTCAAACCAACCTGACACAAGATTTACATTGATTTGACGCGGATTTAGCGCCATTTGCGGATCACATCAATCCATAGGGTTCACCGAAGCTGCCGAGCCCCATCTTTTGATAGGGTCAGCTCCGCCAGTGCAGCTCCACCGGGCCTGGAAGCGGGTGTTCTCCCTCACCAGAAAGCCGCCGCTGTTTCAGAGCGAAATACCATTTCGCAGGTTTGTCGGCGTCGTCGATCAGCATCATCGCCGGCCGGAAACGCAAACCCTCAGCCTGCTCCATCATCGTTTCCTGGTCCTGACGGACGAAACGCTTGCCAAACCACATGGCGATGGGCCGCACGACCGGCAGCCAGGCCAGCATGCTCCAGGCGGCAATCACATCAATCCGGCAGGTCGAGGCCGTTACCGGTGTAACCGTCGTGAGCGAGGCGAACCAGTGGGTGATTTCGCCGTTCTTGCTTGCCACCACCGTCTCGAATCGGCGGTTCGGCAGGGAAAAATCGATTGTCGTTACCGGCTTCCCTATTAATTTGTAGGGCGCTGAGTTCGACGAAGGCGTATGCGGCGACATCCGGAACCCATCCGGGATCGGCTCAAAATGCTTGGCCTTCTCGTGAATGCTGGCGGCGCTGCGCCACCACCAGGCGCGGTGTACAAACGGGCCGTGTGCGGGGTCCATCAGGCCGATAATGCCGTGATCCACATTGCACGGCAGATCTGCCTGCAGGTGAGCCGTGGTGAACCGCGGACCAAACTTCGGCAGCTCCGGGACGGGCGGCAGACTGGCAGGCGCGCGATTTTCGCCCGGTTTAGGGATATAGACCCAGGCATAGCCGTCCTGCTCCACGCAGGGATAGGCGCCGGCGAAGATTTTGCCGGGCTGCAGCGTGTCAAATTGCGTCAGCGATGGGATTTCGGCGCACTGGCCACCGCAGGGCTCGAACTTCCAGCCGTGGTACTTGCACTGGACGTGCTCGCCGTCGAACCAGCCGGCTGACAGCGGAATGCCGCGGTGGGGGCAGAGATCGCGCATGGCGAAGATGCGGCCGTCGTTTTTTCGTCCCAGCAACAGCGGAACACCCAGCAGCAGGGAGGTCGTGGTCTTTCCCTTGCGCAGCAGGTCGCTGCGAAGCGCCGGGTACCAGTCGCCGAAGATCAGCTCGGTCGGCGGGCCTTCAACATGGGCCAGGAGACTGTCATTGCGCAACTTCATCCGAGCCTGAGGCTACACCATTCAGGCTGTAAAGGAAGAGTGACGTGACGCACATACACTGAAAGGGAGCATGCGCGAGATCGCTCCTCCAACTTCCCCGATGGCCCCACAGCGCCGTCGTCTGCTGTGGCTCCTGGCCCTGTGGGCTCTCTTTTACGCCAGTTTTACGCTGTTTACCCCGCCCCTGCTGGACGACGCTGACTCGGTCCATGCCGAGGTGGCGCGCGAGATGGTGCAGCGGCACGACTGGGTGACGCTATACGCCAACGGCATCCGCTACCTGGAAAAGGCGCCCATCCTTTACTGGTCGATGGCTGCTTCCATCAAGCTGTTTGGCGCGTATGCCGCAGCCGCAAGAGTTCCTATGGCATTGATGGTGCTTGGTTTAGCGATAGCTGCCTGGGGTTTCGGACGGCTGCTGGCAGGGCACGAGCGGTCCGGATTCTATGCGGCGGTCATACTGCTCTCCAGCTTCGGCATCTTCATCTTCAGCCGGATTCTGCTGCCCGACGTGGCGGTATGCCTTTGGCTGACGCTGGCAATGTTCTGTTTCTGGCAGACGGAGAGGATCGACTTCGCCGACGCGGAGCACGGATGGGAAGGGCAGCGGCGCGCCCAGCCGGTCGCCTGGTGTTGGGGTTTCGCCGTCTGCTGCGCCCTGGGGGTGCTGACCAAGGGACTGATCGGCATGGTCTTCCCCCTCCTCATTGCCGCGGCCTACCTGCTGTTTACGCGCGGAGTAAGGGGGACGCTGGTCCGCCTCTGGCACCTCCGGCCGATTAGCTCTCTGTTGGTGTTTCTGGCGGTGGCAGCTCCGTGGCACGTCCTCATCGGACGGGCAAATCCAACCGAGGGGCATCCCGGGAGCCTTACCCGGTTGAACGGGCACTGGTTTGTGCCGGGGCCCACGCTGGGCAATGTCCATGGGTGGACCTGGTTCTATTTCATGAACGAGCACGTACTGCGCTACATGAACCTGCGTGTGCCCCGGGACTACGACACCGTGCCGCTCTGGCTCTTCTGGCTGCTGGTGTTGGTATGGCTGTTGCCCTGGTCAGCATTCCTGTTTCCGG
The DNA here is from genome assembly GCF_025685425.1 of Terriglobus albidus. Taxonomy (GTDB): domain Bacteria; phylum Acidobacteriota; class Terriglobia; order Terriglobales; family Acidobacteriaceae; genus Terriglobus; species Terriglobus albidus. The sequence continues at coordinate 5,507 of NZ_JAGTAS010000041.1, read as the reverse complement.
CTCTGAAACGGGTCCGGCTGCGGGAACGGACAGAGGCCGGCCGCGCGAAGCTCTTTCTGGCGGTATGGGCGGCAGTGCCGATGCTCTTCTTCAGCTTCTCCACACGGCAGGAGTACTACGTGCTCCCCGTATTGCCCGCCCTCGCGCTGCTGATTGGATGGTGGCTGCACGAGGAGGCAATGGAGGCGGAGAGCTTTACTGTACCGCAGCCGTTAGTCACTGCCGGGCAACGTGCGGCGACCGTGGTGTTTGTGATCGGCGTCCTGGTGATGCTGGTCTGCGGCCTGCTCCTGCTGAATGCGAAAGAGCCTGCTCCGGGCACCGATATTGCATCCCTGCTGCAGCAGAATCCCGGCGACTACGCCCTATCGTTCGGGCACTTCCTCGACCTCAATGCGGCGGCCATGGGAATGTTTGCCGGGCCTCTGGGTCTGACCGCCATAGCCTTTGGCGTGGGAAGCGCGATGGCATGGTGGAAGCGGCGGCAGTTTGAGCCGCATCACTCGAATCTCTGGATCGTGGCGTTAGCCTTCACTTTTCTGCTGGCGGCGCACACGGGACTGCGCTTCTTCGCTCCGGCGCTCAGTTCCAAACAGTTGGCCGATGCCATCAAGGACGAGGTGCAACCGAACGACCTGATCGTGATCCACGGCGAGTATGAGGCTGGGTCCACACTCGGCTTCTATCTGCGAAGGAACGACATCCATATCTTCGAAGGACATAGTGCGAACCTCTGGTACGGATCGTTCTTCACGGACGCACCGAAGATCTTCGAGGACGAGGCTTCTCTGAAGGCGAAATGGAAGGGCTCGCAACGAATCTTCCTTTGGGCCGAAAGCGGCAAGGTTCCGGCATTCCTCGGGAAAGACTACGTCGTTGTCATCGAGAGCGGCGGAAAGCTATTGATCGCGAACTACGCGGCGCGGCTCAAGTGAGCACGAATTGAATCATTCAATTATTCAATGATTGAATGATTCAATTCGCTCGGATCAATTTCCCCTTATCCAACCTGAACGTCTCCCCCCGCCACTCAATCGTGTTGTCCATCAACCCATACAGCCAGAGCAGCAGGCAAGCGACATCCTTGAAAGGAACAAGCCAAAGATCGCGCAACACCTGTCCATCGCGCAGCACACCAACACCGATCGCAAGGCAAACAGCGATGCGTGCCAGCAGAGCCATCGAAAGCAGTGAAAAACTCCAGAGATCAAAGCCGCTGGCGATGACAGTAGCCACCGCCCACGGAACGCAGTACGCGAGCGGGAGACCGAAGTAGCCGCCAGGGCGTGCATCACGCACGGTCCGGTACCAGCGAAGCTGATGCGTCCAGTAACCTGCGGCGTCGTATTGGGGCGCCGAGGTGTCGACGATCTCATCGGAGAGCACGACCTCATACCCGGCTTGGCTGATACGAAGCCCAAGCTCGTAGTCATCGGCGAGATACTCGACGATCGATTCCAGGCCGCCGATCTCCTCGATGATCCGCTTCCGTGTGGCCAGCGTTGCGCCCAGACCGAAACGGATGCCCTTCTCCATGCGCCGCGCGGTCAGCAGACCTGGAATGAAGTCGCACGAGACGCCCAGCGCTTCAAACTTTGCCCACAACGTTGCGCCGCGCGTAGCTGTCACGACGCGATAGGCACAGGTCACCATCCCGGTGCGGGCATTGTCAAAGGGAGACATGATACGCGCCAGGTAACGCGGCGAGACGACGATATCCGCATCGTTGATGACGATGTACTCGTGACGTGCATGCGGCAGCATCTGCGCCAGGTTGCTCACCTTGCCGCTGGTGCCCAGACGCAACGGACAGTGCACCAGCACGATGTCCATCTGCGGGAATTCGGCCTGCAGCCGATGCACCTCGGCGACTGCGGGGTCATCCATGTCAGAGACACCGAAGAGCAGTTGCACCGGCCCCTCATACTGCTGGGTACAGTGACTGGCAAAGGCCGCATAGAGCTTCGGGTCGACGCCTTTAAGCGGCTTCATCACCGTAACGCCAGGAGCAAACTCCGGACGCTTGGCCGTACGCCAGAAACGGACAAAGTCACGCGCGCCCCACAGAGCCAGAAGCGAGAAGGTAATCCCTGCCAGCGTGAGCAGGGCGAAGAAGATGGCGATAGCGAGAGCCATTATGGTTAGGGTAATTGGTCCGGGAAGAAACGAGTTGCTAGTTGCTGGTTCCTAGTTGCTGGAAGAAGCCACTAAAGAGGTGACTAGCCATGCAGCTTCGGCCCAACTAGCAACCAGGAACTAGCAACCAGCAACTGCGTTGCGCTACTCGTAGCGCAACGCCTCGATTGGATTCAGATTCGCTGCTTTCCAGGCCGGGTAAATGCCAAAGACCAGTCCAATGCCGCAGGAGCCGATGAAGGCAACGATAATCCAGACCGGCGAGATACTGACCGGAACGATGAAGTGAAGCAGGCTGGCGAGAATGCCTCCTACGGTGATGCCGATGAAGCCTCCGACGGCGCACAGCGTCATCGCCTCCAGCGTGAACTGAGAGAGGATCGTCTTCTTGGTGGCTCCGATGGCTTTGCGCACGCCGATCTCGCGTGTCCGTTCCGTGACGGAGACCAGCATGATGTTCATCACGCCCACACCGCCGACCATCAGGCCGACTGAGGACAGGCCGAACATCAACGCAAACAGGCCGCCGGTGATCTGCGACCACAGACGTGTGATCGAGTCCGAGGAAAAGATGGCGAAGTTGTCGTTCTTGTTATTCGGCACCTTGCGTCGACGGCGAAGCAGGTCGCGCAATTCATCCTCGACCAGCGGACGGTTCTTCTGGTCGTCGTACTTCACACTGACCCAGTAGTCCAGCACCTCGGGATGCAGCTTGTGAAAAGTGTTAAGCGGCACGTAGGCGTAGTTGTCCTGCGGATTCTTCCCCCCGCCGACCAGTGACTTCTGCTTGTCCATCACCCCGATGACCGTGAAGGAGCGCCCTTCGAGAGTGATCTCCTGGCCGAGAGGGTTTTCCCCAGGAAAAAGGCCCGCGGCCGTGTCGTGCCCGAGCACAACAACGTCAGAGGCGCGTTCTTCTTCGGTGTCGGTGAACATACGCCCAGCGGTCATGTTGTAGTCATAGACGTCTTTAACGGCGGCGGTATCGCCCTCGATGGAGACCGACTGCACCTTGCGGGTCTTGTACTTGGCGGTGACGTTGCCTTCGTTGAACTGGAAGTTGGTGTAGCGCAGGCCAGGCGAGACGGCGACGACATGCGGCAGTTCCTTCATCGCCATGGCGTCTTCATAGGTAAGCTGCTTGCGCGTCAGCATCTCGGTTGTCGGACGGCCGAAGCCGAACTCAAAGCGGAAGACCCACAACACATTGGTGCCGAAGCTGGCGACTGCGTCCGAGACCTGGGCATTGAGGCCGTTGATGACAGACGAGATCAAAATCACGGTGGAGACACCGATGACGATGCCAAGGATGGTCAGGCCGCTGCGCAGCTTATTAGCGCGCAGCGTATCCAGCGCCATCGTTACAGTCTCTTTGAAGTCGCCGAGGTTCATTTACAGCTCCGACCGCAGCGCAACGATGGGATCCAGCGTGGCTGCCTTTCTTGCAGGATAGACACCGAAGAACAGACCGACGACGGTCGCAACAAACAGGCCGGCGAAGATGCTCCAGACGGCGAGCGATGACGGGAAACCGAGAGCAGCAGTGACGCCCTGTGCTACGCCAATGCCTCCAATCACGCCGAAGACGCCACCGACCAGCGAGAGGGTCGCGCTCTCGATAAGGAATTGCAGCATCACGTCGCTCCGCTTGGCTCCAAGCGCCTTGCGAACACCGATCTCGCGGGTGCGTTCGGTCACCGAGACCAGCATGATGTTCATAATGACGATACCGCCGACCACCAGCGAAACACCGGCAATGGCAACGGCGACGGCTTCAAAGCCTCCGGCGATCTGATTCCACAGGCCCACGAAGCTGTCGTTGGTGTCGAGGTTGAAGTCATCTTCCTGGCCTGGGCGATTGTGGCGCTCGCTGCGCATCAGCGTGCGAACCTCTTCCACGGCGGCATTCAACGGCTCACCGGTCGAACCTGCCTTGGCGTAGACCGTAATCGACTTCGAGGTGCCATAGCTGCGCTGGTAGGCCGTGATGGGAACGGCGACCCAGTTGTCCTGGCTGGCTCCGAAGCTCTTGCCCTGTTTTTCGCCGACGCCGATCACGGTGTACGGAACGCCGTCGACACGAATCTCCTGCCCAAGCGGATCATTGCCGCCGAGCACGTTGTCCTGAATGTCGGTGCCGATGATGGCGACGTGCGCGTTGTGCTCTTCTTCGGTTGGGGTAAAGCTGCGGCCCAGCACCACGTTGAGGTTGTACATAGGCGGCATGGAGGCGGTCCATCCGCGGATGTCGGTATCCGTAGTCGAGTGCGTGCCGGAGACGACCTTGCCGGTCGTGCTCTGCAGCGCTCCTACGGCCTGGCAACGGCGGCAGTGCTCCGCCAGGAACTGATAGTCGTCTATGCGGATGATCTTCCGCTTCTGGAACTTGGTGTACTCCTCGTACGAGGTGATGACACGCGGCTGCTTGCTGACGGTGAAGACGTCGGCGCCATAGCGATAAATCTTTTCGGCGACGTAGACGTTGGCGCCGTTGACCAGGGTGACGACAGCAATCACCGAGCCTACGCCGATGACCACGCCGAGCAGCGTGAGCACGGAACGGAGCTTATTGGCCCACAGCGATTGCAGGGCGATCTTGATGGCTTCGCGGAATTCCATGGGTGGGTGATCTTGTTCGATAAGGGTACGTCAGAAACGCGGCAGAAGTTCGCTGGTTCGTTAGAATAGAACTCAGCAGATGGGGCCGGATGGTCGCTGCCGGCTTCGGCCGGGAGAGGAAAGTCCGAACTCCACAGGGCGGTGTGCCGGATAACGTCCGGGACTGCACCGTAAAGGGTGCAGGACGGCCAGTGCCACAGAGAAGATACCGCCCCGGGTAACCGGGGTAAGGGTGAAAAGGTGCGGTAAGAGCGCACCGCGCAGTCAGTAATGATTGTGGCAGGGTAAACCCCACACGGAGCAAGACCAAATAGGCGGGGAGATGGCTCAAGACCCAGACAGGGCCATCGCGTGCCGGCCCGGCACGTTAAGGTGGGTCCCCAATGCGGTTCGCCGCAAAGGGCCGAAACTCGCGGGTAGGTTGCTGTTGAGTGTCCGCAGTAATGCGGCGCCTAGAGGAATGACCGTCTAAAACAGAATTCGGCTTACGGGCCTTATCTGCAAAAACACGGCCCTGGGACACGGATGTGTTCCGGGGCCGCCATGTTTGCAGTAATCCGGGATGCGTGGGCTGGTTCGTTGAAAGTTGCAAGTTGAAAGTTGAAAACGTACGACCGTGGAGGTCATAGCCGGGTGCCCCTCGATAAGGAAGAAGACTGTGTCAAGGGGTAAAACGAGCGTACACCACTATTCGATGCGCGAGCACCGTATGAGTGTCCAGGGAGCGAGGGTTTCGAGGACCAGAGCTTCTG
>NZ_JAGTAS010000040.1 GCF_025685425.1 Terriglobus albidus | reverse complement strand
TTCCCAGATTCCCACCGCCTCCACCACTACCTGAGACAAAAAAATGGCTCACATTCATAAACCTACCGAGCAAAAAGTGTTACCCATCTGCCCGGTCTAAACTGTTACCTATCTTCCAGGCTGCACAAGGGCCGGAGAGATGCGGCTTTAGCCGCTGAGGTACCAAAAATTGACCTCGGTGGCTAAGCGCGACGGTCTTTCAGAGCCGCTCCACCCTCAAGCACCATCTCCAAAGATCATCCGTATGGCCGCAATGTTGTGAGGAAGAAAACGCTTGAACTGGAACCGCTCCGGCACTTGTCCGAACGCTTCATTCGGAGCCACCAGAACCAACTGAGCGTCTTTGATGCCGGCCGTTCCCAGCGGCTTGACCCAGGTATCGAAGCTCTGGCTGTCGAGCGACTCCTGCAATCGTGATCGCATCGACTGCCAGACGGAGTATCCGGTATTGGTGTTCGCGCCCTGAAGAAGCTCAAGCTCGGCCTGTCGTCGCTCAGCCTTAGCCCTGGATTCCTCTTCAGCTGCCTCTGCCCGCCTGTAGATCCCAACCGTGACTTGGCCGCTGGCCGCGGAGCGATGCTCCTCCTTCCAGGGCCACAGCGTCGCATCGCGCCAGTGTCCTTCCCCGAAGAAACGAGCCGGTCCCCAGGTGATCTGCAATCGCGGCCGAGCCTGGTTGAAGTGAAGGAAGCTCTCGATGAGCTTCTGACGTAGTGCCTCCGGAGCCGTGTCCGCCTGAAGCTCGAGCTTGCAGACCTCAGTGAGTGTGCGGAGCAGGTCGTTTCCGGAGAGTCGCAGCTCTTCCAGGACTCCGCGTGCCAAACCGGCGGCGGCGTCAACGCGTGCCTTGCCGCGTTGCTCCCTTCCTTTCCTTTCCTCTTCCCTTCCTTTCCCTTCCGCTGGAGCATGCCCAAGGGAATCCCTGTCGTGCCCAAGAGAATCTTTGCCCGCGTCCCGCTCGCGTGGCTCACGCGTCGGGGACGCGTTGTCGAGCTGCGGAGGAGGCGGAAGCACGCTCTGCGACTCGCGGTTGTTGATCACCTGGTGCCTCTCCCACGAAGGGATGACGCCATAGCGCCTGCCGTCTACCTCGTAGGTGTTGAGAAAGCCGCGCGTCTCCAGCGCGTCGAGTACTTTGGCGAAGTCCACCGGATCATGCGGTAGAACATCGGTCTTCAGCGTCCGTGGCTTCCACTCGAAGCGGCCGTCGCGGTCGGCCACGGTCCACAACCCGGCGAAGGCGATGCGGACGGGAAGTCCGGTCTCCTGCTCCAGGTCGAAGAGATCCTCATGTTTGAAGAAGTCGGGTTTGATGGTGCGGATGCGTGCCATTTACACCATCCCTTGTTTTTGCAGGAAGCGCTCGAACTGCGGCGCGGGCGCGAAGAGCACATGCAGCGGAAGATTCAATGCGTTGGCATAACGTTCCAGGGTTTCAAGCGTGACCCGGGATCGGCCCCGCTCCATCACGGAGATGAACTGTTGTGAGACCCGGGCGCGTTCGGCCATCTCCGGCTGGCTGAAGTGGCGGCAGCGCCTTACCAGGCGAAGGCGCGAGGCCATCAGGTTCGATGCGGTTATCGTCTGGGACTGTGAAGATTGGGGTTGTTCAGGTTCAGGCGGCAGAGGCGGCAGAAGGTCTCCGCTGCAGCGGCGGCAGCGCTGCGTCTGGGTCATATATTGCTGCAGGCGGCAGCGGGTGCAGCGGATGATCTCGCGGGAGGATGTTTCCACGGTTCAGACCTCCTCTTGGTCGAAGAGCTCGGGGTGAAGCTCGTATTTCAACTGCATCAGGCGCTTGGGGGGCAGCGGCGCATCGCTGGGCCACTGGGAGACCGCGGCTCGGCTCACGCCGAAGATCCGGGCCATCTGCGCTTGGTTGATTCTCAGCAGGGTAAGCGCCTCTTGTTTCGTCATAGAGAGACGATAAGCGCACTAACCAAATTAGTCAATAACTCTAATCGCAAATGGTGCAATCTTGTGCTAAGTTTGATTAACATGCAGACCTTCGGACATCGGATTCAGGCGTTGCGGCGAGAACTGGGCTATTCGCAGCGCAAGCTGGGAACCCTGATCGGCGCGACCGGGCCGACTATCTTCAACTGGGAGTCGGATACAACGCAGCCGGACCGCATTCGCCGCTCTCTGCTGGAGTCGGCGGCAGAGGCGTTGAACACCACAGTGGACTACCTGATCTGGGGCAAGGGCGACCCTCACCCGAACGAGCCGTTTTCCATGCAGCGCGTCCGCGCCGTTGACGACGCCGAATATCAGGATGACGATGAGGGCGAGGTCCGCATTCCCGTCTACGACGTCCGCCTGCAGGCCGGCCCCGGAGCACAGCCGCCGGAGTTTATTGAGACCCTGGAGCGGCTGACCTTTAAGAGCTCATGGCTGCGCAAGAAGCGCCTCCGCGAGACGGATCTGCGCATCGTCACCGTCGAGGGTGACAGTATGGTGCCCACGCTATGGGGAGGCGATAAGGTCGCGGTGAACATCAATCAACGCAACGTCGTCGACGGCCGTGTCTTCGCGCTTGCCTACGGCAACGACCTGCGCATCAAGCGCTTGTTCTGGCTCGCCGACGGCCGCCTGCGTATCGTCAGCGACAACAAGGCCTATGCCGAAGAGATCGTCAACAGCGAAGAGATCGATCGCGTCGTTATCATCGGCCAGGTGATGCACAAGATGGGGGAGGGGGGGCTTTAAAAGCGGTTGAATGGTTGAATTGTTGAATGGTTGAATGGCGCTCCGGTAATTGAATGATTGAAGAATTGAATGATTGAATAGGACCTGAACGGTCCTCCAAGCTTGTCATCCTGAGCATCGCGAAGGACCTGCTTTTCGACATCTTCCTCCCCTGGGTGCCCCACCCTCGCAACCCTAGGGTGGGCGGGAATCCAGGACTTTTCACCCCAGTTCATCGACAATTCGTTTCCGTGTTTGTTTGAAATTTGGGGTATTCCTAACTCACCCTAGCCTTGCGAGGGTAGGGCACCCAGGGGAAAAATTCGCTTAGTGGTCTTGCTAAATTTGATTAGTATGGTTATCATTTGTTTATCGCGTTTATCGCTAAGCCGGTAAATGCGATGTACACACGATGCCCATACCGGCACATCCCGACGCGTTGGAGCAGCGAATGGCTGCCTGGGAGGCTGAAGCCGGCTGCTTATGGAGCAGCTATCTGGAAGCCGACCGGCGCCGGGCGGTGATCCTGGCCCGCTACCGCTCCACCTGTTGCGAGCGCGAGCGTTACTGCCACTGCGACCTGCAGCTCTTCGGAACCGCCGAGGAGAAGGAGGCGGTAAGCGCTCTGGACGCCGAGGCGAAGGATGTACTGGCCCGCCGCATCGTGTACTGCCGCAGACTGGACCGCGCCCGCCGCGTCCTCGCACAACGCTCCCGGCCCAGTCTGCGGCTTCCAAGATCTTCCTTAAAGGAGTGCAGAGTCTTTATGCCAGTCATCGGTCTTCGCGTCGTCGGCCTGGAGTCATGGGAGCCCCAGGAGTTCATCGCCTCAACCCGCATCGTGCGCGACAGCGACGCCTCGGACGCCCCCTCCCACGAATTACTGAACGGCCCCAACCTATCGGTCCCGGAAGAGGAGTTCCGGAGCCTGCGAGTCGGGAGGACGTATCGGATCCAGTTGGTGGAAGCGAGCTAGTTGCTGGTTGCTAGTTCCTGGTTGCTAGTTGAACTACCCATGCGCCGGGTGCCCCATTCACGCGAAGCGTGAGTGGGATCGTTCGAGCGGAGCTCGAATCGAAGGAGATGAGAAAGCTTTATTTGAGATGGATAACGGGAAGACACAAGTGTAGAAGTATCCCTTGGTACCTCAGCGGCTGAAGCCGCCTCTTTTCATTGACTAGGTACGGCATGGCTAAAGCCATGCCCTTAAGCAAAACATCGCGCTAGGCGCGAACGGATGTAGTTGGATCGGTTTGCGCAGCATTGCATCATAGGAGTAATGCAACCGCTTCGCACCATAGGTGCGAATGTCTTGCTTAAGGGGACGGCTTCAGCCGTCCCGTATCGATGCCGTGAAGACATGCGGCTTCAGCCGCTGAGGTACCACAATGTTCTGCCACTTCTGCCCGGGGGAGCCGGCTTCGTGGCTTACTCCGACCTTAACGTCCTCGCAGGATCCACTCTTGTTCCACGCCAAGCCGGAATCCAGCAGGCCAGCATGGCGACAAAAGCCAACACTGCCAACATGCCCAACCACGACAATGGATCAAGCGCCGATGTTCCGAAGAGCAGGGAGGCAATCGCTCTGCCGGCGGCGAAGGCTCCGCATACGCCGATTGCGATGCCGAAGGCGGTGAGCCGCATTCCATCTCCCAGCGCCATGGTCAGGATGTCGTTGCGCGTGGCTCCCAGGGCCATACGCACGCCGATCTCGTGAATCCGTTCCGCGACGCTGCGGCGCGAGTTCTCGGTGTTCTTCCACTCCGCATCGAGCCAGCCGGCGCGCTCCAGCCGCTGCAGTGCCGTGAGAAGAGAGCCGGGGTTCACCTTGAAGACTCCGCGGGAGACCTGCTCGACACGGCGGGCGATGCCGAAGCCGTGCATCGGTTCCAGACTCAGCGTCTTCAGAATCAGAAGGTCGAGCGTGCCCTGGATGACATCGGTATTCTGCTCAGTCATGAAGCAAGCTTGGCAGCTTTACATCTTCAAGATGTGATGGTCATACCTAAGTAAAGGAACTACCTATACACCGGGTACCCCATTCATCGCATCGCGGGTCCCCGACGAATTTGTTCGTTGGGTGATTGGCGATGGATGGGATCGTTCGAGCGGAGCTCGAATCAGGTGGGAGCCGAGGGCTTCAGCCCTCGGTCTTTCGGCCTATATAGAAATGGGCTTTAGCCCTGGTTTTTCTCTTTCTATTAGAAAAAGGCCCAGGGCTAAAGCCCATTTTCTTTTACGCCTTTATCAGCGGGCTGAAGCCCGCTGCTCCCACCCACTCCCGGGATAGCCGCTGGGGCAATATGTTCGCAATGAGCCCACATCTGGCGATGAAGCCGCCAGATATGGGGCACCCAGTTTGGGTTAGTTTTGCGATGCGCTACGCCTCAGCAGCCGGTCCGAACCACGTAGTCAGCGCATCAGTGAGTCCCTCTTGCGTCGAGTCTCCCACCCAGGCCACGTATCCATCGGGCCGAACTAATACCGCGCTTGGAGCCGTGACAACCCCAAGCACCGGAAGCTCCCACGTGCCGGTGTATTGCGCATCGACCAACGGAACTCGATTTGCCCATGGAGCGATCTCGAAGCTGCCTGACTCATCGAAGTTGATCAGCACCGGCCGGGCATTGTGCAGCAGAGAGAAGACCCGCACGGTGTCATTCGCGGTGACCAGATCAAGATCGGGCATACGGCGGCCGAGTAGCGGATGTCCTTCGCCGAGGTTGTAGTGAACGTCAAGGCCCGATACCTCTGCGGCCATTCGTATGCGCGGCTCGTCCATGCGGAGGAACTGCGCCACGTAGTCAGCCAGAGCCTTCGAGCGCTCGTCCTGGCGGCGCAGTGCGACATGCGCCATGGTGTTGCGCAGTACGCGAGCAGCGACCGGGTGGCGCTCGGCATGATACGTATCCAGCAGGCTATCCGGTGAGATACGCTTCACTACCTGGGCCAGCTTCCATCCCAGGTTCATCGAGTCCTGCACGCCGATGTTCAAACCTTGTCCACCCATCGGAGGATGCACGTGAGCGGAGTCGCCGGCCAGCAGCACGCGTCGATCGCGATAGGTCGCGGCCTGCCGTGTCATATCGGTGAACCTCGAGATCCAGTTAGGACTATGAGCTCCGAAGTCGGTGCCGTAGATCCCGATCAGCGCTTCACTCACATCGCGCAGCGTCGGTTCATTTGTGCCCACCTGCGGTTCGGTGAGTACGACACGCGCACGCTTCCCATCGTCAAGCTTGCCGATTCCATGGATGCCGACGGCGTTGTTGCGGAAGCCCCAAGCCGGCTCTTCGGTCGTCTGAATCTCGGCGATCAGCCAGCTGGTCGTTGCATCCCACCCCGGGAACTCGATGCCGGCTGTCTTGCGGATCAGGCTGCGGCCTCCGTCGCAGCCGACGAGATACTCCGCCCGCAGCGAATCGCCGTCAGAGAGTGCAACATCGACACCGGTCTCATCTTGTGTGAAGGTGGTGACGTCGCATCCACGATAGATCGGCACCGCGAGCTCATTGACACGGTCGGCGAGGATGCGTTCGAAATGGTTCTGCCACAGTGCGAGCGTGTAGTTGTGCCGTGAGGGAAGATCGCTGACCTTCAGCGGGGTTTCGTGGAAGCTGATCATGTCGTGCGGTTGGCCTTGTGTGATGAACCGCTCGGCGATGCCGCGCTGGTCCAGCACCTCGATCGTTCGCACGTGCAGGCCGCCTGCGCGTATCCCTTCAAGCTGCTGGCTGGTGCGCCGCTCAACGATGGCAACGTCCACTCCTGCCAACGCCAGCTCAGCCGCCAGCATCAGCCCCGCGGGGCCTCCTCCGGCGATGATCACCGCATGCGATCCACTCGATTTCATATCCATTTTGCCTCCCATGGGCTCAGGTTCTCGGTACAGCCTGCCGATTGTGCGGCAGAACCCGGGCCTTGCGGCAAGTCCCCCGGCCTGCGATATCCTAAGAATGGGAAGGCATCGAGATCGCTCCGTAAGCGGATCGATTCAGTGGATCGATGCGAAATACATCGCCCTCTGGGTTCCCCGTGGTCGGATCAGTCGCAGCTCCACTAGCGGATCGTTCTCTAATACATCGCCCTCAGCGGCTAAAGCCGCTTACTTGCTAGGTCCTTTACGGCACGGCTAAAAGCCGTGCCCTTAAGCAAGACAATCGCGCGCAACGCGCGATAGATCATGCGAACGAAACAGGTTCGTTCGCATGATTGGCGATGACTATTAGAAGTCTGCCTTACTTTCAATGGAATCGCTTTTCCGTTCGCGCCATGCGCGAATGCCTTGCTTAAGGACATGGCTTTAGCCATGCCGTACCGACGCAGCAAGAGACGCGGCTTTAGCCGCTGAGGGCAGGTCTCTCTCCGGAACAATCCCAACCGGGACATCGACCCGCATCGCGCCCCGCTTATGCGGCATAAGAATTTGCGAATTCCAATGCCGCCGATCTCGGCCTAGTGTCGAGTCATGGATACGCAGGAGACAGCAACAGCACCGATCGCAATCGTTGGTGGCGGAGTGAGTGGAGCTCTCACGGCCTATCACCTTATCCGCCAGAACCCGAAGGCTTTTGTCGTTCTGGTGGATTCCAGCCCGTCGCTCGGACTGGGTTTGGCCTACGCGACTCCAAGCTACAGACATCTGCTGAACGTGCCGGCAGGCAGGATGAGTGCGCTGCCCGATGAGCCGGATCATTTCCTGAAATGGCTGCGAGCGAATCATGATCCGCAGGCGGGGCCAATGACGCCGACGTCCATGACCTTCGCGCCGCGCGCCGTCTTCGGAAGATACATTCAGTCGCTGCTGGCCTCTGTCTCCCAAATTGAGCACCTGAGCGCCAAGGTGGTCGATCTGAAGCTCACGCGCAAGGGAGCGATATTGACCTGCCACGATGGCCGAACGCTGGAAGCGAGAGCCGTCGTCCTGGCGCTGGGTAACTTCGATCCGGCCCCACTTCCAGGCATCGCACAGCAGGCGCTGACCGCCGGCGTTTACCGGCATAATGCCTGGGCTGCTGACGCCTTCGTCGGGCTCGATCCGCAGGCCCCCGTCACGCTGATCGGAACGGGGCTGACCGGTGTGGATGTGTTGTTGCGGCTTCGTGAGCTCGGGCACACCGGAACCATCACGGCGGTCTCACGTCACGGCATCTTTCCCCAGCGCCATGCCGCTTATACGGCTCTGCAGCGGAGTGCAATTCCGCGGAGCACTCCGGCCACCTGCCTGGCTTATCTGCGCGCCTTCCGTCAGGCTCTGCGCAACGGCGCGGAGTGGCGCGCAGCGATAGATAGCCTGCGCGCGACCACCAACGAGCTCTGGCTGGCTCTGCCGGTCCAGGAGCAGGGCCGCTTCCGTCGCCATCTGCAGCGCCGGTGGGATGTGGCGCGGCACCGCATGGCTCCCGCGATCGCCGATATCGTCGATGCAGAGTTGCGGGCCGGCACTCTGCGCATCCGGAAAGGCGGGCTGCAGTCTGTTGATCTGGAAGGAGAGCGTGCCAGCGTCACGATCCGAACCGCAGAGGGGACTCAGAGTTTTGAGACCAGCCGGGTGATTAACTGCACCGGTCCCAGCACCCACTACAGGCAGGTAGGCTCGCCCCTCCTCGCGAGTCTGTTCGCGCAGGGCATCATTGCCGATGGTCCACTGGGCGGAGGGTTTCGCACTTCTCCCAGTGGAGCAGTGATCGATGCCGCAGGGCAGGAGTCGGCGCTTCTCTTCAGTGTCGGGCCCGGCCGTCTGGGAACTCTGCTGGAGTCGATTGCTATTCCGGAGATTCGCACGCAGGCAGCGGAGCTGGCTCATACGCTCCACCGGATGACGCAGCAAACGGAAGCAGCGCCTCATAGGGCTGCTACTCTCTACACCGCCGACCCTATCATCCTCGTGCCCAGCGGAGCAGTCGCATGATCTCAGAGAACGATTGTTGTACCTCTCGCAGATTTACGGAGATCCTCGGCGCGGCAGCATGGGCCTCTGTCCTGGGCGCGGTGAGCGGACTGGCATGCGTTCTGGTTCGTCTGGTGATGCGGGCGCTGCAATGGCTCTTCACTCAGCATGCAGGCTCTTTGCCGGCAGCCGCCGCAGCACTCCCGTTTAGCCGCCGCCTGGTCATCCCCATACTGGGAGCACTTCTGGCGACAGCCATCACCTGGATCGTGAAGCGGCGCCTCCGCATGGCGCCGTTCCACGAGTACGTGGAAGCGGTCCGCTTCAGCGATGGAGAGATTCCGTTAGCCTCCACGTTTTGGCGCACTCTTTCGTCAGCGTTCTCCGTGGCTACGGGTGCTGCGATCGGTCGCGAAGGCTCCATGATTCAGTTCGCCGCCGCAGCGTCGTCCTGGGTTGGGAGACGATCGGGAGTCCGGTTTACCTCACTTGGCCGTCAGGTCAGCTATGGCGCAGCGGCAGCGATCGCCGCCGCCTACTCTGCGCCGATCGCCGGGGTGTTCTTCGCCTTCGAGGTGGTTCTCGGCGAATGGTCATGGGAAGATGCGGCTCCTCTGGCACTCTCTTCCATCTCCGGCTGGCTTATGAGCCGAGCGCTGCTTGGAGGTGGTCCTATCTTCGCGATCCATAGCCACCTCAGCTTCGATCGCCAGGCTGGATGGGGAATCCTTCTCGCGATCATGTTGGGATGCCTTGCGCCGCTCTACCACCGGTTCTTCCGGAGTCTTCGCTTTCTGGCTCGTTGGCCTTTCGCTATGCTTTGGGCCGGCCTTGTCGTCGGCCTTCTAAGCCTGATGACACCTATGGTGTGGGGCAACGGGGATATGGCGTTGGTGCAGGTTCTCACCGGCTCTGGCCTGGTGGGGACGAGTATCGTCCTGCTGCTTGCGAGAACCATCGCAACTGGCGTGTGTGTCGGTGCGGGCACAGCCGGCGGAGTGTTCACACCGACGTTATTTACGGGCGCCGTCGTTGGCCTGATCGCCGGACAGATCTTGGGTGTCTCCCAGCCGGGCCTGCTTGCCGTGATCGGACTGGCGGCATTTCTTGCTGCTGTGACCCACGCGCCGTTCATGGCAACCATGATGGCAATTGAGCTGACGGGCCAGTGGCATCTGCTTCCATTGCTGCTGCTCTACAATTTGCTGGCCTGCGAGATTGCACGACGGCTCTCGTCACGTTCGCTGTACGCGATTGCGACGCCAGATCCGCTGGAACCGGAAGCTGCGGCTGCATGATGCGGCGCGATACTCTTGCGCTGAGGAAAGATTGCGATTGCTCGCGCTCAGGAGAGACTGTGATTGCTTGCGCTGAGGAGAGATTGTGGTTGCTCGCGCTCAGGAGAGGGTGTGATTGCTCGCGTTGAGGAGAGAGTGTGATTGATAACTTTCGCATCCGGGTCTTCCGGGCGGTAGCCCAGCACCTGAGTTTTACGCGAGCTGCCGAAGAGCTGCTGCTGACGCAGCCGGCGGTCACGCAACAGGTCAAGCTGCTGGAGGAAGAGCTGGGAGTTCCGTTGTTTGACCGGGGCGGCGGCCACATCTCGCTGACGCAGGGCGGGCAGGCGCTGCTGCCGTTCGCAGAAAAGATGCGGGCTTTAAGTGACGAGGCGATCGCCGCGGTCGCCGAAGCTTACGGCCACCAGGCAGGTGAGCTCGTCCTTGGCGCCTCACAAACCATCGGGCAGTATCTTCTGCCCAGGTTTATCGCGGGGTTCACCGCCATGAATCCCAAGGTGAAGGTACGCGCGCGCAGCGGGAACACGGATCAGATGCTGGAAGCTCTGCTGGCGCGTGAGATCCAGCTCGCCCTGATCGAAGGTCCGGAGCAGCGTAAGGACATCCACATTGAAGCGTTTATGGAGGACCACATGGTCCTCGTCGTTCCGGCGTCGCACGAGTGGGCCGATCACGAGATCTCGCCAGACGACCTGAAGGGCCAGCCGCTGCTCACGCGGGAATACGGCTCCGGGTCGAGGCGGGTGATCGAACATGCATTCGCGACGGCCGGCCTGAAGCTGAAGGATCTGACGATCTCAATGGAGCTCGACTCGACAGAGGGTCTGCTCAACGCGGTCGAGGCCGGCCTGGGAGTAACGATCGTGTCGCGATGGGCGGTGCGCAACCAACTGTCCTTGGGAAAGGTTAAACTCGCTCGCATTCAAGGTGTGAAGCTGGCGCGCCGGTTCGCCATGGCGTATCCCGCGGGGCCGGAACCAGTGGGGAGCGTCGGAGCGTTTCGGAACTTCCTCATGCGGCAGGCAAACGACATTGCGCCGAGGCGAATGAAGAAGTAGGCGACGTTGGTGAGGCGGTGAGGCAATTAGGACGTATCGATAAATTCGATTGATCTGGGTGGGTGGGAGCAGCGGGCTTCAGCCCATTCTTTATTGAGCCAGAAAGATGTGTTGAGCGCTGAAGGCGCGACCTATACCAGCCTGGGGCAACGCCCCAGGTTTTGGCGCCCACAAGATGTTAAAGGGCTGAAGGCCCGCCCTATATAAGGGCCTTCAATCCGACCGTATCGTTTTGATAGAGCATACATCGGTTTCACGAACCGTTTGGTTTGTGACGATTGGGGATTATAGATCGGGCCTTCAGCCCTCTTAACGTTTCCTGTCTCCGTACCTGGGGCGTTGCCCCAGGCTGGTATAGAACGCGCCTTCAGCGCTCAATACATCTCGGCCCGGGTCTTTACCCCCACGGCTCCCACCAGTCGAGCTTCGCTGGAATAGTTCCGGGAATTCATCGGTTACGAGTACAATTCGGTTCACACTTACCCAATGGTTCTCGGTCGACGTACGTGCACATCTGCCGTCAAATCCGAACCGCCTGCACTGTGCAGGTAGAAAGAGGAGAAATCATGAGAAACAACAGAATCGCTTCGCTTGCGTGTGGGCTCTTCCTCCTTGTCGTTTTCGCCGCCTCGGGTCTTCGTGCCCAAACCGCCGCGCCGTCGTCGAGCTTCCAGAGTGCGTATGCAGCGGACGCGGATCGACTCTCCGGAAAGTTCGTTGGCCTTGCCAATTCGATGACCGGCAAGTATGACTGGAAGCCTGGTCAGGGTGTGAGGTCCGTGGGCGAGGTCTTCAACCTGATCGTAATGGAAAACGGAATGCTTACCCGCGTAATTACGGGCGCGGCCGCTCCCTCCGGACCCAAGCCGGAGCCCATCACCGACCCGGCCAAACTGCAGGCTGCGCTGAAGAGCTCTTATGCCGATCTGCAGAAGGCCATCAGCGGCCTCTCTGACAGCGACCTCAGCGCATCGGTCAAACTGTTCGGCAGGGACATGACCAAACAGAACGCGATCATGATATTGCTCTCGGATCAGCACGAGCATCTTGGCCAGTCGATCGCTTACGCCCGTATGAACGGTGTTGTGCCGCCGTGGTCGAAGTAAATCGATAGCATCTCTGCGCCGCGAATGCGGCGCAGAGATGGCTGCTGTTGTGAGCCGGTCAGACGAAACGAATCTGGGCTGTATCGGAAAGTTCGTTTGGTCTGAATCCAGCCCAGATCATGATCGAAACGGGTGGGAGCAGCGAGCTTCAGCCCGCCGATAAAGGCGTAGAAATAAATGGGCGTTAGCCCCGGGCCTTCTCTGTTCGTCAGGAAAAGGTCCAGGGCTAAAGCCCATCTTTATGTTGAACTGATAGACCGTGGGCTGAAGCCCACGGCTCCCACCCGGTTGGAGCTTCGCTCGATAGTTCCCCAGCGAACAATTCGTCTGGGGCTCGAATATCCCACCTATCGCGTTGTCACCCTAACGAACAAGTTCGTCGGGGACCCGATGGCGATGGATGGGGCACCCGGTGCATGGGTCGACATATGCGTGGAACTTTAGCGGCTCCCATTGCGTAATGCCTTCCATTCGACGCAACGAACAGGGAGAGACCACCCATGCAGTTTGCGCTACCGAAGTCATTCTTTTGCCTTCTGCTTCTGGGCTCTACGGCAGCTTTTACCCAGAGCGAGCCGTCCAAGCTGTTCGAAACGATGCAGGGCCTCGATACGCAGTTGTTTGATGCGGCGAATCATTGTGATTACGAGAAGCTGACCGCGATGGTGGATGAGAACCTCGAGTTCTACCATGACCAGGGCGGACTGATGCTGGGCAGGCAAGCCTTTCTGGACTCAATCAAACACAATACCTGCGGCGTAATGATTCGTGAACTCGTGCCCGGAACCCTGCAGGTCTATCCGGTCAAAGGCTATGGAGCGATCGAAATGGGAGTCCATCGCTTCCATCACCCCGGCCACGAGAAGGAGTTTCCTGCTGCAAAGCAACTGGGCATGACTCGTTTTCTCGATCCGGGTGCGTCTGAGTGGCCGGTAGGAGAAGCCAGGTTCCTGCACATCTGGCAACTAAAAGATGGAAGCTGGAAGCTGACACGCGTCGTCAGCTATGCCCATTAATCTGGACTTGTTGCGACAACCTGGCAGTGATCATCGGCTTAGTAGAACAGGTCTGCTCAGCAAAAGGTGCCATGGCTCCGAGCGCTGAAGTCCGGGTCCCCGACGAACTGTTCGTTGGGTTACCCCGTACATGGGTTATCCCTGAAGATATCGATACAGTCCTGCGCCCTGAATCTAAAGCGGCTCTGATACCTTGGGAAGCGCAATTCTAGAGGAGGTATTCGTGAAGCGACTCTTGGCGGCAATCCTTCTTCCGGCGGTGACGGCGTTTGCCAACGATCTGCCAAACAAGAAGTATCTGGATCTCACCCACATCAAAATCATGGTTGCCGCGGCGGAGGCAAAGGCGAAGGAGCTCAATGTTTCCGTAACCATCTGCATCGTGGATGAGGGTGGCAATCTGCTTTTTCTGGAGAAGGGTGAAACCGCCTCGCTGAATACGATTCAATTTGCGCAACGAAAAGCGCGCCATGCGGCCTTCTACGGCAGGCCGTCCAAAGATGGAGCCGACACGATCAAGAAGGGCAATACGGAGGCGATGGCATTCCCTGAGTTCTTCCCCAATCAGGGAGGATTGCCGATTAAGGTCGATGGGAAGATTCTCGGAGGAATCTCCGCGAGCGGCTCCAAATCGGAGATTGACGAAGCCATCGCGCAGGCCGGTATTGATGCGCTTCTCAAGTAATGAAGATCTGATCTATTCGAGCAAGGCTCGAACGGGGTGGGGAGCGGCGGGGTCTCCAACCAGCTTCGCTGGATGGGGTGGGAGCAGCGGGCTTCAGCCCGCTGATAAAGGGCCTAAAAGTAAATGGGCTTTAGCCCTGGGCTTTCTCTTGAGCGACGAAGAAGGCCCGGGGCTAAAGAGTCTGTGTGAGTGCTTGATTTTCGTGGATAGATATACGAAAAGAGAGTATGTCGCGCTATCTTCCGTATTCACCGGAGCAGGGCTACCTGGTTCCGCCACGTGTGGATGAAGTTCTGAGTGAGG
>NZ_JAGTAS010000039.1 GCF_025685425.1 Terriglobus albidus | reverse complement strand
TTCCACAACGAACCAAACATCGATCTTACCCTCGCGAAATCTGGGGAAAAGGAAAATCCTTCCCCTCAAAACATCACTTCGGTCCTCTCCCAAAATCAAAAAGTAAGTGACATTAGGCTAAAGCCCATCTAATTTCCGACGTGAATCAGCGGGCTGAAGCCCGCTGCTCCCACCGGAAACGACAGGTCTAATGCTTCAAATAAAACTCCGCCAGTTCCAAATCACCCGGCTGCGTGATCTTGAAGTTCCGCGGTGATCCTGCCACCAGGGCAACCTCCATCCCGGCGCGTTCCAACACACTGGCCTCGTCCGTTCCGCTGAAGCCATCGGCATTGGCCTCCGCAAAGGCTCTCCGCAATCGGGCGGCCGTCGCGCCCTGCGGCGTCTGCGCCTGCACGATCAGCTCGCGCGGAATGGTGCCGGTGATAATCGCTCCGTCGGCGGTGCGCTCCACTTGTTTGATGGTGTCGATCGCCGGCACGCCGACGATCGCCGCTCCGTGCTTTTGGATGGCCGCAATCGTCCGTTCGATGGTGTGCCCGTCGATCAAAGGACGCACGGCATCATGCACCAGCACGATGTCATCATCGGCACAGTCCAGCGCGGCCAGCGCATTGGCGACCGATCCCTGGCGATTTTCTCCACCTTCAACGACCCGGACACGGCCGTTGAGACCTGCCGCCGCAACCTGCTGGTGGACCCGCTTCATCTCCTGCGGCCGCACCGCGACCAGAATCTCAGTGACCTCTGCGACTCCGGCGAAGGCTTTCAAGCTGTGGATCAGGATCGGCTGGCCACCCAGCTCGAGAAATTGTTTGGGAGCGGCAGCTCCTGCCGCCGCCATGCGCGTGCCGATTCCGGCCGCTGGAAGAATGACAAAGACTCGCATATATCAGGACGCGAGTATATCGCGTCCCCTCGGTGCATTTATGCTGGTGCTTGCATGCGAATTGGTTACGGCTTCGATTCTCACGCCTTTAAACCGGGCGTTCCCCTCATCATCGGCGGTCTGCCGATTGACTGTCCGGAGGGCCTGGCCGGGCACTCGGATGGTGACGTACTGTTGCACGCCATCACGGATGCCCTGCTCGGAGCCGTCTCCGCGGGAGACATCGGCACCTTCTTCCCTCCGAGCGACGCGCGCTGGAAGGGCGCAGCCTCTGACATCTTTCTGCGCACCGCATTGGAAGAGGTCGCCGCCGCCGGCTATCGCATCGTGAACATCGATACCGTGTTGGTGCTGGCCAAGCCAAAGATCGTTCCCATCGCCGGAGACATGCGCGCCCGTGTGGCCGAGCTGCTCGGCGTCTCACCCCGTGATGTCGGCATCAAGGCCAAGACACCCGAAGGCCTGAACCAGGACGGCGTAGCCGTAGCCCACGCGACTGTTCTGCTGGAAGAGATCAAGACCCCCGAAGGCAAACTCGCCATCGCCGTGGAAGACGATGTCGACGCGGCGGTGAAGAATCTGGTGGACGGCATCGAAGTCCACGACACCCGCGCCCTGGGCCGCAAACCGGCCTTCGATACCGACGATCTGACTTAGTTCTTGCCTCATCTCAAAACGAATGGCGTCCTACCGGTCGCCCTTCGTTTTTTCATTGGCATACCGAAGGAAAGCATCTACAGTGGCTCACATCTTCAGGAAAGCGAGTTGAGCTGGCATGAATTCTGGTAATTCCGATCCATCCGCAATCATCGCCCTGATGGCCCCTGTGATCCTTATGTGCTGGATCATTGCTACGGCCATCCTCATTGTTCCCTTCTGGCAGATCTTCAAGAAAGCCGGTATGGCGCCGGCGCTTTCGTTTCTGATGGTGGTGCCGCTGGCGAACCTCGTGATGCTGTACGTCCTGGCCTTCTCGCAGTGGAAGACGCCCGTCGTCCCGCTATACGCAGCGGCCGGATACCCGCCACCGCCACCGCCTTCGCCTTATGAGGCCCCGCCGCAGGCCTGAGCCGTGGCTTCTATGGCCTGAGCAATCCCGGGGACGGGCGGAATCTCCGCTAGAATCAGAAATTGGTTCTGATATCCAGCATGACTGATTCCGCCCGCCCTACTCGCGTCCGTATTGCTCCTTCGCCCACCGGCGATCCCCACGTCGGCACCGCCTACATTGGCCTGCTGAACTACATCTTTGCCCGCCAGCGCGGGGGACAGTTCATCCTGCGCATTGAGGATACGGATCGCACCCGTTTTGTCCCCACCTCCGAGCAGATGATCTTCGACTCGCTGCGCTGGCTGGGTCTGGATTGGAACGAAGGTCCGGATGTTGGCGGCCCCTACGGTCCATACCGCCAGTCGGAGCGCACCAAGATCTATCGCGAGCACGTGCAGATGCTGCTCAACAACGGCACCGCCTATCGCTGCTTCTGCACCCCCGAGGAACTGGAAGCCAAGCGCAAGGCGCAGATGGCGGCCAAGGTCGCACCCAAGTACGACCGCACCTGCAAGTACCTGCCGAAGGAGACCATTGAGGCGAACATCGCCGCCGGCAAGCCCTTCACCATCCGCATGGCCGTGCCGGAAGACGGTTCCACCACCTTCCGCGATGAGCTGCGCGGCGAGATCGTCATTGACCACAACAACGTCGATGACCAGGTGTTGCTGAAGTCTGACGGCTTCCCCACCTATCACCTGGCAAACGTCGTTGACGACCACCTGATGCAGATCACCGACGTGATCCGCGCCGAGGAGTGGATCAGCTCCACGCCGAAACACGTACTGCTCTACTCCTCCTTCGGCTGGGAACGCCCGAAGTTCTGGCACATGCCGCTGCTGCGCAATATCGATAAATCGAAGATCTCCAAGCGCAAGAATCCGGTTTCGCTGATCTACTATCGCGAGTCCGGCTTCCTGCCCCAGGCCGTGATCAATTTTTTGGGTCTCATGGGCGGCGGTATGCCGACCCTCAACCCAATCGAAGCCGCCAATGCCGGAAGCACGAAGGAAGTCGATATCTTCTCAGTCGCTCAGATGGTGGAGAAGTTCGAGTTCCAGCGCATCTCACTCGGCGGACCGGTCTTTGATCTGGTGAAACTCAAGTGGCTGAACGGCGAATACCTCCGCGCCCTTCCGCAGGAGGAGTTCGTCGCTGCCCTGAAACAAACCATCCTCTCCGACAGCTACATCCGCGTCATTGCACCGCTGGTGCAGACGCGTCTGGAGACGCTGGGGCAGTGGGGCGACCTGACCGACTTCTTCTTCCGCGACAACGTCGCTCCGCCCGCGGAGGTATGGGTTCCGAAGAAACGCACGCCGGAAGAGACACTGGCCTTCGCCGCGGAGATGCTCACCTCTCTGGAAGGAACGGACTGGACCACCGAAGCCATCGATGCAGCACTGCGTGCTCTGCTGACCGCGAAGGAATGGTCGGTCAAGGAAGCGTTCATGCTGCTGCGCGCCATCCTCACAGGAAGCGCTCAGTCACCACCGCTGCTGGAGTCGCTGGTGGTCTTCGGTAAAGCTCGCAGCATCGACCGCATCCGGCGCTTCATCGATAACCAGAAGAAGGCAGCCGCCAATACAAAGAAATAAGAAAAGCCCGGCATATGCCGGGCTTTTTGTTTTTGTCTTTGCTTTTTATTGGCATCGTGCGAAGCACGATCTGGGTGGGAGCAGCGGGCTTCAGCCCGCTGACTAAAGCGCCTGTTATGACTTGGGCTTTAGCCCTGGGCTTTTCATACAAGCTACAGAAAAGGCCCAGGCTAAAGCCCAAATTCTTTATGGTCGCTTGACCGTGGGCTGAAGCCCACGGCTCCCACCTAACAACTCTTACTTCGCGGTCACTTCAATCTCCACCGGAAGCTTCTTCGGCGGATAGCAGGCAGCGTTATCGCAAGCCTGGTAGCTCAGCACGCCTTTTACCGTATACGTCCCCGCCGCTGTAGCCGTGAGGTGCGTCTTCAACGTGACGTCGCCGGTATAGACATCCAGCTTCTCCTGTGGATTGAACGAGAAGCTGTACTCATGACCCGCCGGATAGTCGATCGCGCCAAGCTTTACACCGGTTGCCGGCTCCAGCTTCAACACCGTAGGAATCAGTAGCTCGCTCTTCGGCGTGTGCGAGTTCATGTGATACCCATCGAGCACTTTGAAGTGCAGTTCCACCACCGCGGGCTTCTTTGCCGCTATCGACGCGGGCTCGGCGGCGTAGGTCACGAAGCTCTTCGGCACAGGGCCATTCATCTGTGCGGACGCGAGTCCGGCGGCGAATACCGGTACAACCAGCAGGTTCAGTAGACGCTTCATCGTTACATGGCTCCCGTTGCAGCAATGGTCTTTTTGATTTTGCTTTCGATGTCGTCCTTGCTGCCCAGCCCGGCCGACTGCTCGACGATAGTGCCGTTGCCGGCGATGTAAAAGCTCATGGGCAGAATGGCGAAGTCGCCATAGGCCTTATCCGCTTTGTGATCGCCCAGCAGGATGGGATAGGTCACACCCAGCTTGTTGGCTGCTTTGGCAATCGCTTCCTTCGGCTCATCCTCATCTTCAGAGATGCCAAGGATGGTGAATCCCTGATCGGCATACTTCTTGCGGAGTTCTTCGAACCAGGGCATCTCCAGCTTGCAGGGCGCACACCAGGTAGCCCAGAAGTTCACCAACACCGGCTTGCCCTTGTAGTCGCTGAGTGAGACCTTCTTGCCATCGAGCGTGCTCAAGGTGAAGGCCGGTGCGGGCTTGCCCCGCAGATCCAGATCTCCCACGAAGTTATCTGCACTCACAGACGGGGTGGGAGGCGCCTCCCCCTCTTTCACCATGGCAAGCTCCGGCACCTGCTTTGCCTTCTCTGCCGCCAGACGGCGTGCGCGCAGGTTCTGCACCCCCGCCCACACCAGCGCCGCCACCAACAACGCAACGACGCCGAGTACTGCCAGATTCCGCTTCACGATTGAAGTCTCCTACATTCCAGTGTACCGGCACGGCTCACAGTCGCGTCTGCCGGTGTAGCATCTGGTTGGACTGATGGAAACCGCAAACAGCATCACCCCTTCCGATCTGGTGCGCATTCAAGCCGCTGCCCTGGAGAGCCTGGCCGCACGCTTGGACGGCTCTATGCACAAGGCCTTTCACGACGCCGCCCAGCGGCTGGCCGCCTGTGCCAACAATCGTCAACGCGTCGTAATTACCGGCATGGGCAAGAGCGGAGTTATCGCCCAGAAGATCGCCGCAACGCTGAACTCCACCGGTACGCCGGCACAGTTTCTGCATCCCGCCGAAGCCATCCACGGAGACCTCGGCATGCTGACCCGCGGAGATCTGGTGCTGGCTCTCTCCTACTCCGGACAGACCGAAGAGATTCTGCGCCTGCTGGAGCTACTGAAGCGGCTGGGCGACGCCCTCATCACCATGACCGGCGATCCGCAATCAGCGCTCGCCCAGGCAAGCGATATTGTTCTGGACTGCTCCGTCTCCCGCGAGGCCTGCACGCTGAACCTCGCCCCCACGGCCTCCACCACCGTGATGCTCGCCCTCGGAGATGCGCTCGCCATCGAGGTGGCAAGGCAACGCGGATTCCGCAGCGAAGACTTCGCCCAGCTCCATCCCGGCGGCAAGCTGGGCAAACGGCTGCGGCTGGTCTCGCAGCTTATGCACGCAGGCGACACCATCCCCGTCGTCACCCCCTCCACCCCTATGCCGGAGGTCATCCACGAGATGAGCCGCAAACGGCTGGGCGTCACCACCGTGGCCGAAGACGGCAGGCTGCTCGGCATTATCTCGGACGGCGACCTGCGGCGCCTGCTGGAACGAGAACAGGCGCAGGCACTCTCCCGCACCGCCGCAGACGTGATGAACACGGCGCCACTGACCATCGCTCCCGAGGCCCTGGCCTCCTCCGCTCTGGCTGTGATGGAAGAGCGGAAGATCACCTCGCTGGTGGTAGTGGCCGAAGACAACTCCCTGCAGGGAGTCCTGCACCTGCACGACCTCTGGGGCTTGGAGCTGGTTTAGGGTGTATGGACCACTTTGATCGTGAAGACAACCCAGTGCGTGGCTGTGGCCAGGTGGGAGCAGCGGGCTTCAGCCCGCTGATAACGGCATAAAAGTAAATGGGCTTTAGCCCTGGGCCTGCTCTGTCTGACAGGAAAAGCCCAGGGCTAAAAGCCCGTTTCTATGTCGAGCCTATAAACCGTGGGCTGAAAGCCCACGGCTCCCACCGGTTCGCGCGGAGCGCGAATGTCCCCACCATTGCGTTATCACCCCGATTTGCAAGGGATGGGGCACCCCGGTGCATGGGCTATCGATCCCCTAAGCCTTCTTCAGCGCGGCCGGTCTAAACCGTTCCATCGTCGCGCGCAGCGTGTGATAGCACTCACAGGCTGCCTTCTCCAGCTCAGCGCGATCCTTGATGCGGATCTTGCCGCGGGTGTATTCCATCAGTCCGGCGCGTTGCAGATCGCCCGCCGCAATCGTCACGGTCGACCGGCGCGCACCCAGCATCTGCGACAGATACTCCTGCGTCAACCGAAGTGAGTTCGATTGCATGCGGTCAGAAGCTGTCAGCAGCCAGCGCGCCAGGCGCTGCTCAACGGAGTGGATGCGGTTGCAGACCACGTTTTGCCCCATCTGCACCATCTTGAGATACGCCGCCTGATGTACGGCATGGAGCAGCGCCGGATCCCGGCGTACCTCCTCGCGCATCACCGCCGAACGGATACGCAGAGCCGAACCCTCGCCCCGGACAGTCGCCAGGTGAGGCCCAAGAGGCTGATCGATCAGCGGACCGACATTGACCAGGCTTTCGTGGCCAATGGTGGCCACTTCAACCGAATCGCCCGATTCAGTAAGTACGCTCAGCGAGATGAATCCGCTCAGCGGAAAATACACAAATTCCGCCGGCTTCTCGGGTTCTGCAATGGTTGTATCCACCTGTAAATCCACTTGCGTGAGATGCCGTTGCAGTGCGGCATAGGTGGCTTCCGGGAGTTGCAGCAAAATCCAGTTCAGGGGCCGCTGATTCATGGTCCCCGACGTTTCCAGTTCATTCATCGTGGGGTTCCTTACATAACACAACACAGAGCACGACGAATGCCATACCTTAAGGCATGCCTATCTCGGGCATTTTTCAGCATTTAGCTCGAAGTGCTGAACCTATCCTGAATGATTCTGCACATACGTGTCTGTCATACAGCACACATAGTGCAACTTTTTGAAAAAAAAGCCCGTTTTGGGTCTTGAACCTTAAGCCTGACTTAAGGCTACAGAGTCGATTCGGCGTCTGCGATGGTGGGATACACCTTCAACACCGTATTCACCTTGGTGAGTTCCATCAGCGCGGCAATGCGCTGCTGCGGGGCCGCGACAGCGAGCCTTCTGCCCTGTTTCTGGGCCGCCAGATGGAAGTTCATGATCGCGCCAAGCCCGGCCGAGTCGACGTACGGCACGCCCGACATATCCAGAACCACCAGGGCTTCTGTAGAGGCCTTTGCCGCTGCCTGCAGTTTGGGCAGATCGCCAAGCGTCAACGAACCGGAAAGACGCATGATGAGGATTCCCTCCAACGCACCAGGAGCGGTATCAATCTTCAAGGGCACAGGCGGCATGGTGCCTACCACTATACCAAGCAGGAACCGGGGGGCGCCGGAATCGTTTTTCGCCGAGTTCCCTTCGATACAATCAACACTTATGCATCGTTGGTCTCAGCTCTTTATCCCCACCTTGCGCGAGGCTCCGGCCGACGCCGAGGTGGCAAGCCATAAGCTGCTTCTCCGGGCCGGATATGTGCGCCAGTTGGGCGCCGGCATCTACAGCTACCTGCTTCTCGGTAACCGTTCGATCAACAAGATCGTCGCCATCGTCCGCGAGGAGATGGACGCCATCGGGCAGGAGTTCCTTCTGCCGGCGCTGAACCCACGCGAGATCTGGGAGGCCAGCGGCCGCTGGTCGGTGATGGGCGAGAATATGTTCCGCCTGAAAGACCGCAAGGGCGCCGATCTTTGCCTTGGCATGACCCACGAAGAGGTCATGACTGACATCGCCCGCAAGGAGCTGCGCAGCTACAAGCAGTTGCCGCAAATCTGGTATCAGATCCAGACCAAGTTCCGCGATGAGCCCCGTCCCAAGGCCGGCCTGCTGCGCGTCCGCCAGTTCATCATGAAGGACTCCTACAGCTTCGACATCGACGCTGCCGGCCTGGACGTAAGCTACGACAAACACGACCGCGCCTACCGGAATATCTTCTCGCGGTGCGGCCTGGACTTTGTCGCCGTCGAGGCCGACTCCGGCGCGATGGGCGGCTCCGCCTCGCAGGAGTTCATGGTTTACACCGAAGCCGGTGAAGACCTTATTGCAAGCTGCCCGAACTGCCATTACGCCGCCAATCTGGAGAAGGCCACCAGTGCCCTCGCGGTCGTCACGGAACTCGAAGACGGCGTTGTCGAAGAGCTCTCCACGCCGACCCAGCGCACCATCGACGAAGTTGGCGCGTTCCTGAACGTGGCGCCGGTCTATCAGATGAAGACCATGGCGATGGTTGTCACCGCGCCCGACGGCAAGTCCAGGACCATCGTCGCCTTCCTGCGCGGCGACCACATGCTGAACGAGGCCAAGCTCGCAACTGCCGTCGGCGGAGGAGAGCTACGCCCCATGGTTGCCGAAGAAATTCTGACTGCATTCGGCGCTCCGGCCGGCTTCCTTGGCCCGATTGGCGTCAAGGCCGACTACGTCATCCTCGATGCTGCCCTGGAAGGCCGCAAGAACCTGATCACTGGAGCCAACAAAGAAGGCTTCCACCTGCGCAATGTCACGCCGGGTAAGGACTTCAAGCCGACTCTCATCGCCGACGTTCGCAACATCAACGAGGGCGAGCCCTGCCCGAAGTGCGGCACCTCGCTCAAGCTGGGCAAGGCCGTCGAGATCGGGCACATCTTCAAACTCGGTTACCGCTACTCGGAGTCGATGGGCGCCAGTGTGCTCGATCGTGAAGGCAAGGAAGTTATGCCCATCATGGGCTGCTATGGCATCGGCATCGAGCGCATTCTTACGGCGGCCATCGAGCAATCTGCCGCCAACCGCGGTGTCGACGCCAGGGGCGAGATCAGCTACGCCATGCCGCCCTCCATCGCTCCGTTCGAAGTAGTGGTCACGGTGACGAACGTCGCCGACGAGACGCTTCGCGCGGCCGGCGAAACCGTGGCCCAGGCACTCGACAAAGCCGGCTTCGATACGATTCTCGACGACCGTGATGAACGTGCGGGAGTGAAGTTCAAGGATGCCGATCTGGCCGGTATCCCCTTCCGTATCAACATCGGTAAGAAACTTGCCGAAGGGAAGGTGGAGTTTGTGAACCGCCTGACCAACGAGAGCGTAGATGTTGCTGTAGAGGAAGTTACGCAGGCACTGACGCGTGTCTGCGAATCTGCGTCTAAGTAAGAGAACGCCTATGGCCGTAAAAGTGAAGATCGGCGGCAACAGCCGCACCAGCGCCCAGCATTCGCTGGGCGTTCGTATCCTTCGGGCCGCGCTGATCGCGTGCTCGGCGCTGTTGCTCCTCTTCTTCTCCGTCTTCGGCTACTACTACTTCAAGTATCAGAAGATCGTGGACGACCGGCTGAACGCCGGTCCCATGTTCACCAACACCTCGCAAATCTTCGCGGCTCCGCGCGAGGTGCGTCCGGGCCAGAAGCTGAGCGCCGGCGCGATTGCGCAGGAGCTTCGCCAGGCCGGTTATAACAACAACCCGCAGATGGGCACCTTCCAACTGCGCGGCGATACCATCCTCATCAAGCCGGGTCCGCAGAGCTTCCACTCCACAGACGGCGCGACCATCACCACCGCCGACGGAGAGGTGCAGTCCATCACCGCCGAAAACGGTGTGGCGCTGCGCGGCTACGAGCTGGAGCCGCTCCTCATCACCGGCCTCTCCGAAGATAAGAACCGCATCAAACGCCGTCTGGTCAGCTACAAGGACATCCCGCAACGCATGGTGCAGTCGGTCACCGCCATCGAAGACCGTCAGTTCTTCGAGCACGGTGGCATCAACTATGCCCGCACCATCAAGTGCGGCGTGCAGGATGTGCTGAGCGGCCGCAAAGCCTGCGGCGGATCGACACTGACGCAGCAGCTCGCGCGCGGCTTCTTCCTTACTCCCGAAAAGCACATCAAACGCAAGCTGATCGAGATCCTCATCAGCTTCCAGCTCGAGGCCCGCTTCTCCAAGCAGCAGATCTTCGAGATGTATGCCAACCAGATCAACCTGGGCCAGCGCGGCAGCTTCGCCATCAACGGCTTTGGTGAGGCGGCGCAGGCGTACTTCGGCAAAGATCTCAAGCAGCTTGATCTGGCAGAGTGCGCCATGCTGGCCGGCATGATCCAGCGGCCCAATTACTTCTCGCCGTATAAGCATCCGGAGCGCGCGATGGAGCGCCGCAATATCGTTCTCGATTCGATGGTGGAGACCAATGCCATCACCAAGAGCGAGGCCGAGCGCGCCAAGGCTGAGCCTATTCGCCTGGCTCCACCAAACGTCGATGCCTCTGAGGCGCCGTACTTCGTCGACGTTGTGCACGACACACTCGTTCAGCGCATCGGCGACCAGGAGCTCTCGCATCAATCGCTCCGTATCTACACCTCGCTCGATCCGGATCTGCAGCGTGCCGCGTCAGAGGCTGTTGCCATCGGCATGCAGAACGTGGATGAGATGGTCCGCAAGCAACATCGCGGCAACGGCCCCATCACCTGGCCGCAGGTCTCTCTGGTCGCCCTTAACCCGCACACCGGGCAGGTGCTGGCAATGGTCGGCGGACGCAACTACGGCGTCTCACAGTTGAACCACGCCACCTCCAAGCGGCCCACAGGATCGATCTTCAAGCCCTTCGTCTATGCTGCTGCGTACAACGCCAGCATCAACGGTCAGACGATCGGCGATAAAGGCATCTTCACTGCAACGACGATGCTGGATGACGAGCCCACCACCTTCACCTTCGACAACGGCCGTCAGACCTATACGCCGCGCAACTACAAGGATGAGTTCCACGGCTCCGTTACCGCCATCTACGCGCTGGCGCACTCACTGAACAACGCGACCATCTCGCTGGGACAGATGGTTGGTTTTGAGAACGTCGCAGCACTCGCGCGGCAGGCCGGCATCTCCGCGGCACGCGGCACGCCTGCTGTCTCGCTGGGAGCGTATGACGCCACCCCACTCGACATGGCCGGTGCATACACCATCTTCGCCAACAACGGTGTGCACCTGAATCCGTGGACACTGGCCAGCGTCCGCAACCTGAACGGCGATATCGTCGCCGACTTCGCGCCGGAGGCACGTCAGGTGCTTGATCCACGCGTCGCCGCACTCTCCACTTCGCTGATGGAAGGCGTGATGAACTTCGGCTACGGCTATGAGACCCGCAAGCGCGGCTTCATGGCTCCGGCCGCGGGCAAGACCGGCACCAGTCACGATGCGTGGTTCGCGGGCTATACCTCGAACCTGATCTGCATTGTGTGGGTCGGCAATGATGACTATACCGATGTGAAACTTGCAGGTGCTCTGGCCGCGGCGCCCATCTGGGCGGAGTTCATGAACCGCGCTATCAAGTTGCCGCAGTACTCCGACATGAAGCCGTTCAGCTATCCGGACGGCGTGGTGATGGAGCGGCTGGATAAGAACACCAACCTGCTCTCTGACTCATCCTGCCCGAACGCCTACTCGGCAGCCTTCCTCGCTGGGACCGAGCCGCATAACACCTGCTCGCATATGGGCGACGACCAGCGCAACTTCTTCCAGAAGATGCTGGGCATCGGAGGACAGACGCAATCGCAGGAGAACCAACAGCCGCCCGCAGGCAATGAGCCGGGAGCTTCGCCGAATCCAGCCGCCGTGCGTTCAGGCCCTCCACCGAATCCAGTAGCGCAGCCGAACCCGGGCTCTTCGCCGAATCCGGTCGTAGAGGAACCGAAAAAGAAGAAGAACTTCTTCCAGAAGATCTTCGGCGGCGGAGGCGATAAGAAGCAACAACAGCCTACGCAACCTCAGCAGTAAAGGACTCACGCCAGAGTCGTATCAACGGTGGGAGCAGCGGGCTTCAGTCCGCTGATAAGCATCAAAAAAGTAAATGGGCTTTATAGCCCTGGGCCTTTTTCTGCCACACGACGAAAGCCCAGGGCTAAAGCCCGTTTCCTATAATGGCGACAACACGCGGGCTGAAGCCCGCGTCTCCCACCCGGTTCGAGCCTCGTTCAGATACCTATTCCACCGGACTAACAGTTTCAATATTCCAGGCTTGCTGTTTCGGCGCCAAGGCGCAAACGCTCCCCAATAACGCTGGTCAAGCTGTTACCCTAACCCACGGGAAAGGATGTAACCGCATGATTGATCTGACCGGCAAAGTTGCCGTTATCTTTGGCCTGGCCAACAAACGCAGCATCGCCTGGGGTATTGCCCAGAAGCTCTCTGAGGCAGGCGCGACCATCGCCCTCTGCTACCAGAACGAGCGCCTGAAGAGAGAAGCCGATGCTCTGCTGCCGGAGCTGAAGAACGCCAAGGCTTTCCAGTGCGACCTCTCCGTCGATGCTGAGATCGACTCCACCTTCGCCGCCTTCCAGCAGGAGTTCGGCAAGATCGATATCCTGGTCCACGCTGTTGCCTTTGCACCTCCCGATGAGATCAAGAACGACTTCATCTTCACCAGCCGCGAGGGCTTCCGCATTGCGCACGACGTCAGCGTCTATACGCTGATCGCCGTCTCGCGCGCGGCACTACCGCTGATGACCGACGGCGGAGCCATCCTCACGCTGAGCTACTACGGCGCCGAGAAGGTCTTCCCCAACTACAACGTTATGGGCGTGGCCAAGGCTTCCCTGGAAGCGACCGTGCGCTACCTCGCCGCCTCGCTCGGACCGAAGAACATCCGCGTCAACGCCATCTCCGCCGGCCCGATCAAGACGCTGGCTGCGCGTGGCATCGGCGACTTCACCAAAATTCTGGACACCGTAACCGAGCGTGCTCCGCTGCATCGGAATGTCGATCAGCTCGAAGTAGGCGGCGCGGCGCTCTTCCTGTGCTCGCCTCTGGCCAGCGCCATCACCGGGGAGATCACTTACGTCGATTGCGGTTACAACATCACGGGAATGTAAGGAGAACCCGACATGCGCATTGCAGATGTTCTACTGGCCGATTACGACGCGGAGATCAGAAGCGCCCAGCGCCTCTTCGAACGGCTCCCCTCCGCCGAGAAGGCCGATTGGAAGCCCCATGAAAAGTCCATGCTCTTCGGCAAGCTGGTGATGCACATAGCCACCCTGCCGGGCTTTGGCGCCAAGGTGTTGAGCGAGCCGGTCCTCGACATGGCACAGGGCAAACTACCGAGCTTCGCCTTCGAGAGCCCGGCTCAGGCCTCGGCGGTGCTGGCTGAAACTGCGGCAAAGACACGGACACTTCTTGAAAACATCTCTGACGAGGAGTTGGAGAAGACCTGGCAGTTGAAGTTCCATGACCGCGTCTTCTTTACCGGTAGCCGCATCCTGGCCTATCGCACCATGTTCTTCAATCACTTTGTCCATCACCGGGCACAGCTTGGCGTCTATCTGCGCCTGCTGGAAGTTCCTATCCCAGGCATGTATGGACCATCGGCGGACGAGCCGATCAACCTCGGATGAGCACTTCACCTTATACCGCCATCGCTCGCCTTCTGCGTCCGCAAGGTCGCAAAGGCGAGCTGTTGGCGGATCTGCTCACCGACTTTCCGGAGCGCTTTGCAACAACTACTTCCGTATTGCTGGAAAACGCCTCCGGCGAACCCACACCAGCCACAGTGGAAGGCCACTGGTTTCCCGTGGGCCGCAATGCCGGCCGGGTCGTGTTGAAGCTGAGCGGCATTGATTCCATCAATGATGCAGAGACCCTGCAGGGCAAGCTGGTGCTCGTGCCCGACACAGAGCGCGTCGCCCTCACAGAAGACCGTGTGTGGATCGCAGACCTGATCGGTTGCGAGCTCTATCATCACGACCGCCCCATCGGCACCGTCATGGATGTTCACGGCAGTGAATCCCCACACGGAGCCTCGCTTCTCGTCGTGAAGAAACGCGACAGCGACGATGAACTTCTGATCCCCTTCGTGCAGGCCTATATCCAGTCAATGGACCTCGAAGCGAAACGCATCGAGATGAATCTTCCGGAAGGCTTGCTGGAGATCAACGGTTAACTGGGGTCGTCTTCGAGGCGGCCTGCGCGGAATAAGATCGTTTGTAATTTCGTGGCGAGCGAGAAATTTGCTTTGCCCGCGCATTGCCCTCAGCGGCTAAAGCCGCAATCTCTTCCGGCTCTGTACGGGACGGCTGAAGCCGTCCCCTTAAGCAAGGCATTCGCACCGCAGGTGCGAACTAGTTGCGCGGTGCGCAACGGTTTTGCTTACGGCATGGCTTCAGCCATGCCGTACCTGGGGGTACAGACCGGGCAGATGGGTAACAGATTAGACCGGGGAGATAGGTAACACTTTCGCGAGGTCGAGCGGAGGCGTGTAGAAGTCAGGCATGCCTTGGAGAGCGAGCGGAGTGTTGGAAGAGCG
>NZ_JAGTAS010000038.1 GCF_025685425.1 Terriglobus albidus | reverse complement strand
CGCTCAGCCTGGCCAACATCGTGGACACCTTCGGACAGCCCTTCCTCTATATGCCGATGGTCAGCAAGGGAACTGGTATCTCCAACGGAGTAGAGGCCGAATTCAACTCGAGCTTCAGCCGCAAGTTGTTCGTTCGCGCCAACGTGGGCCTGGGACGTTCGTTCGCGGCTGCTCTCGATGGCATCTCGCGCCGCACCAACTATGACATGCCTCTGCGGACGAACCTGATCACCGGTCTTCGGATTGGTAAGAAACAGATCTTCACAACTCGCTACTCCTCGCATACGGGAACGCCGTACACCCCGTACCTGGTGCAACAGTCGCAGCTCCAGCAGCGGCCGATCTATGACATCACCAGCGTCAACACTGCACGTGGCACGGACTATCAACGCGTCGACGTTCACTATGAAGTGAATCTCCAGAAGGAAGGCCGCGGTATGAAACTGTACGGCGGACTCGATAACGCTCTCAACAACCGGAATTACTACCAGTACGTCATGATTCCGAACTGCCCGCGTTGCGGACCCTACGAACTGACCCAGATGAACCGCTATCCCGAGTTTGGGATCACCTGGGCCTTCTAGAACACCCGTTGCCCATGGCCCGCCTCCGAGATCATCCGGAGCAGGGCCACGGGCTTTAAGTTATTTGTGCGAAAGAGTGACGTGTCCTGAACCTGGGCTGAGATGGCCGACATCTATCGTTTGGGCAAGAAGAGTTGCACCGATATCAGGGTAAATTTCTGCTTGCCTTGCCCGTTCGGGCCGTATTTCTTTGAAGGAATGACAGATGCGAATCACCCTGAAGGGATTAGAAGAAACGCCTCCCTCTCAGTTGAGATTGGGAGGAGTTTCTTGTTGAGGACGGAAGTTTGAGATGTACTTTCTTTATTGTCCTAGATCGGGCCAAACTTTAGTGAAAAAGAACTTCGGAGAAGGTCCAACTAGCGGTTTGTAGGCCTACTCTATCGGATTGTCGAGCCGCTTCGATCATGTATCGGAATTGTATCCGGGAAGGCTAGCGCACCAGAGGGACCGCATGAGATGCAAATGAAGAAACGCGCCCAAGATGTGGTCCCGGGATGCGCCATTGCACTTTTGAGGGAGCGGGGGTAGGTTCTGGCTACCTGTCGATCTGATTCGAAGGAACGTTATTCCCTCTGTCGAAGAATTCGTTAAAAAGCAAAATGGAGCCACTCTCGTGGAGAGGCTCTGGAATATCCCAAGCCCTTGAATCTGTACGCGATACGGGAAATAATTCCACTGCCAGAACGGTTCCAAAAGGAGCGTCAGTTTGCTGGGGACAATTGAGGTAGAGTTTGGCGCTACGGCGCATCGAGGGGTTATGAATAAACGGATTTCTTTCGTTATAAAGATTGCCTTTTTTATCTGGCTCATTCTGGAAGGTCGAAGTCTGGATTTTCAAAGCATGTACTTCTTAGCCCTTGCCTGGGTACTCGCTGATGTCGTCGGAACTGGGATCAGCGCCTTTCGCACTAGAAATGACTAACATCCTTCCGCCCCAGGGATGAATGAATGAGAGCCTGCAAAAATCGAAATGGCCAATTGAGTTTTACGGACCGAAGTCGAATCATACAGCGAGATGGAAGTAGAGATCTATGTGCTTAAGATAGTTTCCGTCCGGACAAGCTCACCCGTGCTGATTTTGATTGATGCCAAGAGGTCGACTAACCAAGCAAAGTCTGCGGTGCAATACTGCTCCCAGGGGCAGTATTGGCCGGATGGGGCTCGCCCTTCCACACGGAACTTTGTGTAGAACAGAGTAGTGGAGAGGTGTCGGCTAATCGTGTGCAACGTACCGTGAGAACCGCGATTGCCGAAGGAAGCCGTCCGCCAGAAGTGCTACACGAAGACCTTAACTTTCTGCGCTTCTTTCTTTCGCGCAGCGGTCGCGATGGCTATGGAGCAATCCGGTATTTCGATGGAGCTAACTGCGATTCGGAAAGTCAATAGTTCGAAAGGAATGGGCGGATACCGTTATCCGGCGGCAGCTACACAATACAGAACGGAAGCAGGTACAGATGGAGCACTATATCGACCGCAAACGTCTGCAGATGTCTTCCATCGAAGGAGGGAGAGTTGACTCAAGCCATCTCTTTTATCTCTTCTGAACGCTTGCGTAGAAAGACTTCCTGGCGACACACGTCACAACGCCAAGGGTAGAAGCCTAACCACTTCAGTACGAAGTGCGACAATATCGGAAGCCGGCCTTCTCGATGCAAGGTTCCAATACAACTCCCTTGACGGCAATTCATTGATGTCCTCTCCCCTCTGCAAGCAACTCAATTTGTGATATTCCCTGTTGGTTCAAGACGGCTTTTTGCACAACTACCGCAATGTAATCGCGATTGTGACGGAGGAGGTAGCCACAATCATCCTCCATCCGGTTGCTCCTTGCAAGTTAAGTTTGTTTTTAGCAGTCAGGACTGCATATGAAGGGTTAAGAGCCGCGAAACGAACCCTTTCAAGTCGCGGGCCGGAGCCGATCGGGCTGAGGTTCTTTCCGTCCCGCTAGAGCCCTATGGATTTTGTCGGCCGCGTAACAGACGATATCGCCGGAACGAATGACTTCGCCGCTTTGGGGTGAAACGATAAAGCTTTGCCGGTGAGGAAGCGAGGAGCAAGGACGCAAACCGTCAATAACATCGCGAAGGCATGTGTACAGGGGAAAGGGGATAGCTCCGGGGCCCCGAATGAAGACCGCTTGGCAGAATGCTGGGAGCAGGAATGGGCCATGACACGCGCGCACAACGGCAATTTCTCAACTGTCCGTGTCCCGTTTGAGGGTGTTGGACCTGGAAGAGGCCGAAAGCTCTCGTGGTAGATGCTCCATCTTTATATCGGAAGTCAATAATCGCAATGCCCACATTGTCCATGCCCCTGCAGGTCATTCTCCGAGAGTAGCTAGTCCGGATTATGTCTTCGGGAGTGGCGCCAAGCCGTCCGTCTGTGGCATGACCGTCAGAACTCTCGCCCCATTCGCTGGTTCCATTTTGGGAACCACGGAAGCAAATATTTTGTCGAAGCCCTAAAGCGCAGAAGAACACAGTTGATCATGAAACCACAACACTCGATATCATCTTTGGTTCCATCTGGTTGCTGTGATTTCTTCCGAATTGACAATGTCGCACGAAAAGCGAATGATCATTAAATTTTAGTGGGCAACGCTACGTAAATGTGGCAAGTCCAAAGTGGAGAGTCGAGAAAGTGGAGACGAAAGGGAGGTCCGAACATGATCATTCTTGCCCTGATTTATTTCACCCTCAACGCGATGATTGCTTTAGTGACACATATCGACCGGTTGTACTCATCTCCGAAGCTTCCGCGTGCACGCGTAGAGATCGGCTTGATTGTCATGTTTTTGGCGCTAGGACTGCCGTTGACGATTGCGGCATTTCTTCTTGGACTGCTGTCTGCCATGCGGTCGCATGTCTCAACCGCCGCACTTCCGCACTAGCATTCTCCTCATCGCATAGGTGCGGATTCGCTTAAAAGCGGCACGTGCTCCCTTCTCCTAGATCTTCCTTGTACGGACCGATGATCCAAGTGCAACTCATCGGGGACCCCAGGCGCATCCTGCGCATCGCACCAGGGGATACGCTCCCACCTTATCGGTTCAGGCGATAAAATCGACTCGTACAAAAGGAAGTCCTGCACCTCTCAGAGCTTGTTGGTGAGAGGTGCGTTTTTATTTAAGCTAAAGTTTCAACTGAATTACGGGCGACAGAGACATCTCCCACTCCCGTTCAGAGGAAATG
Source organism: Terriglobus albidus (assembly GCF_025685425.1). Taxonomy (GTDB): domain Bacteria; phylum Acidobacteriota; class Terriglobia; order Terriglobales; family Acidobacteriaceae; genus Terriglobus; species Terriglobus albidus. The sequence continues at coordinate 11,343 of NZ_JAGTAS010000038.1, read as the reverse complement.
CCTCCGATATTGAGCATTAACAAGAGGCGTTTCTTTTTTAATTCGGCAGGCGGGGCGCCCATTCCCCCCGAGCGCCAGCAGCAAGCTGCATCCTGACATCGGGGCCGAATATCAAGGCCTCTTCGCCTGCTTCCTGCCAGTATCAGTAATAAAACGGAAAAAAGCTGTTGTATCCATACTGTCCTATATTGAAGAGATCACCACACGGAAGAGAAAAGAAGCGAAAGAGGATGAATGGCTTTCGGGCTCTCACCTCTCTCCTTGGTGCATTTGCGGAGATACCAAGTCGTTTATAAGACTGCACTGTGGCATGAAAATGAGAACGAGCGTCCGGGATGCACCGTGGTGTGTTTGAGGGAGTGTATTAAATTGTATCCATTTTATCGGATTGATACGGCGGCGGGACGCTTTTGGTCGAATACGAGCGGGAGGCTACGCCACGCATTCCACTCAGCCTTTTTTCCAAAAATCTGCCTAACATTATGGTGGGGAGTTCCACAACATGATGAAAGATTTCGGCAGTCCCATAGGATCCAAGTAGTATCACCGGAACCAGTACGAGCATGGAAATTTTTCCCCAGAAGAGATGCACCAGTGCCAGCAGCACAATCATGTGGACCAAGTACAAACTGTACGAGATTTCCCCAAGACGCAGTATCACTCCGAGATGCAAAATGCGGCGGATGCGACGGCTCTGGGAGGCCTCTAACAAAAAGCATAAAGAGGCAAGGGCGACGATCAGCGAAGTCGCAGGGGGAAACCAAAAGTTCCGAAAGCTAAACCATGTATAGACGTATAGTGACAAGGACAGCGCAAACCCCCTCACCCCCTTGGGAAGGGTGCGCCACCGCGACGCGATTTTCTCAAAGTTAGCCGCGAGAACTGCTCCCAGCAAAAAGATGCAGCCTATCTGTAACGTCTGAGGTAGCATGCCGTGTTTAGAGATTTTTGTCAGATACCAGAACCCCAGATTGCCGAAGACTGCTATCGTCATTCCCACACTGAAGCGTACACGAAGGGCCAGAACAGCGATCAGTGGCATAAAGAGCGACACTCTCATCTCCAGCACGAGAGTCCAGAATGGATTAACGTAAACGTGCGTATCGAAGTTACCAACGCCTGAGAGATGCTTGAGCACCAGTCCCCAGTCCACGTTACGGTTCCAGTTGCCGTCCAGCCAACTATTGCCCGTATACACTGGCTCGCGCACGAGGCTGAGTACCGATAGTGCAATAAAGAGAGTAGCTACATAGGGCAGGTAAATACGGCATATACGTTTGATCAGATATGTTGCGTATCCCGGATGCTTAGGCCGCTTATAAGGCAACGTGAGTACAAAACCACTGAGAACAAAGAACAACGTGACTGCCGAAGTTCCGCTTACGAGGATGCCGGTGGGCAGTGTACGAATCCACCACTGAGCATTAGAGCCTTCCCATATGGCAAGTATGTGGTGTAAAACTACGCTCCCAGCGGCCAAGCCACGTAATGAATCAAATTCCGGAAAACGATGCGACTGAATCTCTTTTGGGATGTGAATAGTCTGATCCATCGGACGGTCAGTATATCGTAAGCGTTTGGTGGTTCCATCCATTTTCTATTGTGGCTTGGCTGAAGATGCTGAGGAGGAAGCGGAGGATAGCCGGACATGAGAAGCGGTGGGTCGTGATGTTGACGTTGGAGCTTGGGATGAGCGTAGCCCGTGTTGCTCAGGCCGAAGGGCGCAAGCTCCAATCAGATAATGCGGGCGGCATGCAACGAACAAGTCGCAAGCCCTACGATCTTGTGGACGGCAAACTCAAGCTGCATCCGGCATCCGGTCCAAATCGCTTCTTGGGTTACTTTAACATGGAATATAGATGCCCGATTTGATGATCGCATTCCACTATGCCGCTGTGAATGCCTGCGCTACAACTGCGAGTCAGGTTCAGACATTAACATCGATTCCCGCTCTCCGATGACCCTGCCGAGGTCGTCTGATGAGCCTCGATCGCAAAATCGTTTTTCTTGGACCTTCACGCGGAGGGATAATCGTCACCTCATCAGAACGATCAACGAGACCGCGAATAAGACTTTGCAGAAGAGCTACGACGGCGAATTCCGGATCTATGGGGGCTTTGGCTGGGGAGACCACACAGACTTGAGTGCTCTGATCTCGCCAGCTGTAGATCGGTCGCCCCGACCTTCTATCCCTACGTGCCTCAAAACCGCTTCCTACGGGTGGCGAAGTAGGGAACTGGAAGAGAACCATTCGTCGTCTGAATGCTCGAAGAGGACCGTGCAGCAACAAACCCCGCCGCCCGGAGACCTGGGTAGAACTGGCACGGTACGTGCAATACGCTCGGCATGAGTCACTATTCGGGCGTCTGGGGTCGTTGGCTCCGCACGTTGGCATGCGGCGCTGGATTGCTTTATATACTTTTGCATATTCACGTGATTACGCCGCTCCGACGCCGCGTTCAGCGTCCTGCGGCATCCGCGCCTGATCGATGAGTGTCGTGGCGAATGTCAACTATGTGCAAGCCGTTGCAGTCGGCGCCGTCATCAAGAAAGCCGAAGTCGCTTTCGAAAGAGTTGGCAGCAATATTGATTGCCCCTGCCCCTGAATCCCCACGTGGTCAATAAGCCCAGTCTCTTAGTGGGCGGCTCCGAGGCTGTCGTTACGCAGTTCGTCGGAGCGCGGCTGCGCTTTCCACGGCTGATCCTTTCAGATTATTTAGAGTCCCTGAAACGCGCCCCGTAAATATAATCTCATCGGTCTATAAGATAATCCAGATAACCCGTTGCAGCGCGCTCTGTCGAACCGAAAAAGGTAGCCTTTAGAAGCCGAGGTCTTTGTAGGAAATCGAGTAGTCTCCAAGCTATCGCTTCCACGATCATTGCCATTCAAGTGCCGATAATCACCGACACCTTCGATGCCGTTCGTTCCAGCGAAAGAGAAGTAGGTACCCAAACCGCTATGATAGTCCGCACGGTCATCTCATAGAAAAGTGGAGTTAGTGATCACATGGAGTTTTATCATCGCACCTCGTTTACCGGCTAAGCCTAGAATGTATCTTGGAGTACCTGGTATCCCTTCATGAAGACGACGGAAGAACCCGCCAGTGCACCGTTATTCCACGCCGGAACATTGAGGCCCTTCTGTATGTACGTTGGAAGTCCCCAAGACCAAATACTGTCTCCAGAGGACAGCTGGAAAATCGTGTTCAACGAAGTTGAATAAATGCGGTTGCTATCGAGAGATGCGAAGTAAGGGATTCGAATTGATGGTTTTAAGGGGCTTGTACTGTTGAGAGCACCTGTCGAAGAATATATCGAGTAAGCGCTGCCATCGATTGCCTGGACAAAGACCAGCAAGTTGTTGTTGTCAATCCAGCCAACTAGGTCGCCAGGAATTGTCGTGACATATGATCCATTTTTGAAGATCGAGACGGACCTATCGTTTGAAGTGGGGCTATGAACATCCTGGACAGCAACAAGCGTCAGGTCCGGAGAGATACGTTGCATATCGTGTATATTGTCACTCTGATCTGTAATCGTCCACTGCGAGGGTCCTCCGCTGGAAGGGGCGACTGTGAACTCTATCTTCGTCCATCGACCATAGATGTAGTTGGTAATTCCTCCGATGCTACTTCCATCCGCTGAAAGAAGTGGGTGGAAGTAGTACGGCAGCGACCCAACTAGGGTGTTCGTTGTCAATGAGAAGACCTTTGTCTCTCCTCCAAGGTCAATGGCCAAGCTAGCAGCCAGTGTTGTACCATCGGACGACATCGCGAGTTCTGATGCGGGATTATTGATACTGCCTAGAAGGGTTCTCGTGGCAGAGTCGAAAACTTGTATAACGCCATCGCTAGAGGCCACAGCTACTTTGCTCGGGGACGCGGCGATGGCCACGAGCTGTGCTTTCGAAAAATAACGCGGCGACGACGTCGAGAGAGAAGGGCCATCTGCGAGCCGCCCGGATGAAACAGCAACCCATTGTGTTGGGTTTGCAGCTGATATCGCACTTATCGTGGGAGCGGTATAGTCCGTACGTGTCAACGATGGACTGGATAGATCCACGAATGAGACCTTGCCTGTGGAAGTGATCGAAAGAACGGTCGGCGAAAGAATCGACAACTGGGCGTTGGTGTCGAAAGAATATTGAGCTAACGGTGTGCTACTTGAGAGCGAATAGATGTAAAGGATTCCCGAGTAGTCAAGGGTCCAGATCAACTCTCCTGTTCCATCTACGCTGCGGCCGCTGTGTATCGAGAGAAGTTGGTGGTTTCCCGCCAGATCATTGACCCAGAGCCCACTTCCTATCGAATTCAACGTGAAAAAGTGGCTGCCATCAACAAAGTAACCTGCAAAGGAGCCATTTAATGGGGCTCCAACGGTAAGTTCACCTGTGCTTGGATCCAGCGAGGACACCAGGTCGGAGTCATAAACGAGACACGCAGTGTTAGCAGGCCGTGGAGCCGACGCTCCTGGTACAAACGTGATCCAGGTGCCGTCGCGCCTGAATAACTCAACCCCTGTCGTCTGACCTGAGCCGACAATATAACTACCGTCCTCAGCTAATAAGCTAGTGTCCTCGGCTAATGAGCTAGTTTGCGTGGTCGGGAGAGGTGAATCGATATACAACCAACGAATGATACTAACCAAACTTCCGTCTGTCGCCGAGCGAATCTCGACACCATTTGGGACCCCGATCATGATTGTGTCATTCTTCATCTCCAGCGGCCAATCCAGGGTATTCAGATCTTGGGGTGTGTTTGTGGTAGGGGGAAGGCGATTTCCCGCTGCGATTTTTGCTCCGGTTGTTGCATCAAGGAGCAACCAGTGCTCATTCGCATCCAGTGTCAGAATCCGACTGTCTGTCATTCGGTTGACAACGGCGCCAGATCCCTCAGCATCTATATACCGTTCCAGGGCTTTGTAAACGGCGAGGCTGACCATGCCGCTTGCAGAGCCAGCAACGTCGGTGACGGTAACAGTATAGGTCGTTGGGAACGATATCGCTGTTGGTGTGCCGTAGATGGCTCCAGTCGAGGCGTCAAAGGAAAGTCCAGCTGGTAAAGAAGGAGAGATTGTATAGGTGGGGAATAGAGCGGCTCCGGAAGGAAGAAGTGTCGGAGCTGGATCGCCAACGCTTAGATTGATCGTTACCATTGAATCCGGTTGGCTGGTGGTGCTGCTGACATATGTTGTAGACGGATAAACCGGCCTTTGTGGCCCGGAGATCTCTTCCGAAATATAGATCTGGACTTTGGTCGATATCGAACCCGCGATGTTGGTTGCGGTGACAGTAAAGAAAACGGGAGCGGCGCTGACTGTTGATGGCGTACCGGAGATTGAGCCGGTAGCTGCGTCTAGACTAAGACCTGCTGGCAGCGCCGGCGCGATCGTAAAGACAACTGGTGTACCAGTAAATGTCGGAATATCTGGCGTAATCGCATAGCCCTTAAGCGCTCGCAGGGCGGTCTGGGCATACTTGAGCGCCGTTGGAGCTACTGGGACGCCCACAACTATCACAACTGTTGCCGTAGTCGAACCACTGCTGTTCGACGCCGTTATGACGTAAGGCGCTGACGGAGTGACAGCCGTGGGCGTTCCAGAAATAACGCCCGTTGCGGTATCCAGTCTGATTCCTTGCGGTAGAGCTGGAGCAACCGTGTAGGCCTGAACGGTACCGCTGATACTGGGTACGTCCGGAGTGATTGCCGTTCCGGACGTGGCGGAGATTGATACTTGTGGATAGCTGAATGCGGAAGGAGGAGAAAGAGGGGAAACCACGATCGTCAGCGCAACTGACGTTGTTCCGCCGAAATTAGTCGCCGTGATTGTATAGACCGCCGATGCTGCTGCTTTCGTTGGAGTACCAGAGATAGTCCCAGTGGAGACCTCGAGACTGACTCCGGCTGGCAAAGCTGGAGAAACCGAATACGATGTGACTGTTCCAGTCACTGTTGGTGTCTGTGGAGCGATGGGCACTCCAACTGTGGCGGAGATAGTCGCAAGAGGATAACGGAGACCTGAGGGGGCAGGGGGCGTGACCACAATCGTTAGGGAAGTTGTTGTGGATCCTGCGCTGTTGGTTGCAGAAATCGTATAGGCGGTGGATGCGGATGCCGTGGTCGGTGTTCCTGAGATGACGCCGGTCGTCGTATTGAGGCTGATTCCGGCTGGCAAAGCTGGAGAAACCGAATAGGATGTGACTGTTCCAGTCACTGTTGGTGTCTGCGGAGCGATGGGCACTCCAACTGTGGCCGAGATACTCGCGAGAGGATAGCGAAGATCTGAGGGGGCTGACGTTGCAGGAACGACCACAATCGTGAGGGATGTTGTTGCCGATCCTATACTGTTGATTGCGGAAATCGTATAGGTGACGGATGTCGAGGACACAGTCGGTGTTCCTGAAATCACACCTGTCGTTGCATTCAAACTGATTCCGGCTGGAAGCGCTGGAGAAACCGAATAGGATATGACTGTTCCGGTCACAATGGGGCTATTGTCCGGGATTGCCTTCCCTACAGTGGCGGAAATGGAGGTCTGCGTATAGCTGAATCCGGACGGTGCGGCGACCGATGGCGAGAAACCAGCAGAACAACCGAGCAGAATAACAAATAGGGCTGGAACGCAACCGATATAGGTTCGCCATTTGAGAAATGCACTCAGCATAGTTTTATGTTCCTCAAAAACGGTATGGACCCAAGCCAAACAGGCTCAATGTTCAGATATGTTGTCGAATGATGGCCGGCAACGCTCAATATTAAAGGCTCATGAACGCAGGTGCCTTACTGATTTTGGGGCACATAAGGTGAATAGAATTCAGTTCGGCTGCTCGAAATATAGCAGAGCTTTCTTCTATGTTTGCCTTAAATAGAGATTGGGACCTCGTATCAGGACGATTGATCCAGAGGAATGTTTAGTAGCGGGTTGGGCCTAAGGACGTCTCTCTTTTGCCTTTCTCTTTTGTTTGCCAGTACTTACTGCAGACCTTGCGCGTTGACTTCAACGCGACCTCGACGACATGAACTGCCACCACCGCTTCGAGTCGTAGCCTATCCTAAGCGCGTTTCTCTATTCATAATTGTTCCGGTCCAGCAGCCTCTAGAGGTACGACCTAGATTTGACTTCTATCTCAATCAGGGCCGCTGCTGTCTGTCCAACCCGTACTCCGGCAAAGTACACTGATCGACTCGCCACGCCGGGTTCGGATCACAAACTCTATCCGCTACTCTCGCACATCCCTCGCCTTCCAGGACAAGACCCCCTCCAAGCTCCAAGGTGTAAAGAATCTCCTGATTCTGTGAGCTTCTATCTGTGAGGGATGGGGAGACCTTCACGAAATCCCTTGGGCAGGGGCGGTACTTAGCTTCAAAGCAGCAGGGGCAACGGTTTAAGGTGCGTCCTGAAGGCGATTCTCGGAAGCAACTTCCAGTGAAGAGCGAGCCCTACAATTCAACAGCCTTCTCCGCGTTACCTTATGCTTTAGATCTATTTCTGGTAGCGCCGTTTTGGGCCCCGATCTCGCAAGTAGGAGACTTTATTGCAGAGAGTGCACTTCCACGGGAAAAAGCCTAGTCGGAATAGAACCTGGGCCTTCCACGACGAATCGCGCCTCAGCCGACATTGCCGGGCGTAACAACTACACGCTTTCAAAAACATACAACCACAATACAATTTCCATGCGTCTCGGCAAGCGGCCTCTTCAAATTAATGACAAGTCCTTGAAAATGTCTTCGCTGATACTGGAGCCGGCTTTGCCGACAGTTGTGTTATGGCTAAAATTCTCCATTTGTTTGCCTATCAATGTGATTCCTGCCATCTCCGTTACGCAGCCCGTCGGAATACTTCTGCACATCTCACAACCGACCCCTTTCATTTGCGGCGTTTATCGCTTTCTACTCAGGGAGGCGAGATCCCGGCCGATAAGAAATTTGTAGGCTGACGAACACGGAACGAAGGTTTGCATGTCAATGTTTCTAAATCGCTGCACATGTCGGGTAGGAGTATATCGGTTAGCGCGAGGTAACTCGTTTAAATCAAAGCTGCTGTTCAAGCTTGGGTTTTACCCCTGGGGCTGTCGTCGATGCGGCGAGGTTTCCTATCGTCGCAATAGAGGGAAACGTCGTTCCGATGTTATCCCTAAAAGCGTAGCGTAGAGACGCTATTAGCCAGCAATATGCCGGAAGATGGAGTACATTGGCCAAATATTTTCTAGGTTTATGGGTGTTGCAGGGCGCTTTTAGCCTTAGACAACGTTGATATTGCGCCAGTCGCGAAGGTGTTGATGAATACCGCCGGTGTCGCAATGAACGGCCTAGGGGAGGCGGTTCATCGCGATACTAGCGGCTTTGCAGATCGACCCTCTCTGACGGTTCGGAGCCGCCATCTAATTGGAAGATTCGAAAGAGTTAACAAGTGCATGAGATGAACCACCCTCTGGACGGGTGGTTCTTAACGTATACCCTACCAGACCGCCAGCTTTTCCCAAGCATTACAGCTTTCGCCGCGCGTGACGACGCAAAACCGAGCACTGCACGGCAACGATCGAGGTATTACGCCGGGGTTGTGGCTTTTGCACCTCAGCTTTGGGGTAGAGCCATATCAAATCGATGAGCGAAATCGCCTTCGACTTCGAGACCAAGTTGAGCCCACATGTCTCGTTTCAACTGATGTTGAAAATCATTCCATTGTTCTTCGGTCAGTTCGGGAAGAATGTCCGGGAGTTCGCCTAGGCTCTTGACGCGTTTCAAATGAACGCATCCTTTGTGGCGGCAAATCGCCCAATAGGCAAATCCCATTGAAGGTATGGCGGCTTGGACTGTCACAACAACCGAAGTTGGCATAGTCCTTCTAGCCTATCAGACACAAGCTACCTAGACCTGCTTGTGATTTGATCACGCTTGGCCGGAAAGATTAGGCTCTCTCATGTGGGAGGATTGATCCGATCAACGTACTCCGCCCATATGACAATAATGCGAATGGGCCGAGCGAGGAGTTGCAGACGTACTTTCAGGCGACGATCTACGACCCGATGGCGCTTGGGCGATCTTCAGTTTGAACGAGAACGCCGGGCTGACGGGAACAGGAGCAAGGCCATGGACGCCGCATCAAAGGACCCGAACCGATCGTCTGGCTGCGTGATTCGGGTGATGGCGGTATCTGCTTTCACGTGGAGCTGACAGGAGCGCTCGGGCGGTTGCTAGTCGCCCATAATTTCCGTATCCCGCGACGCCTAGAGGCCAGCAATATCATGCTGATGGGAGACACCGGTTCCGCTAAAAATCGACCCATCAGGCAGTTGCTAGCTTGTATCGAGCTGATTTCAGAACTCAATGCCGCGTTGGAAGAGAATCGATTCTGCAGTAGAGAGATACTCGTTCCAGAATGCCGCGCAGCGCTCGGCAGATTTCTCTGCATAATCCCGCAGCTGCAGCGCATTATGTACATTTGCCTCCCAGAGCATCTCCTTCCATTTCGCTAAGCCAGGAGGAGCAGCCGGATAGTCCAAAGTGACGAGTGAACCGAGGGCATCAGTACGCATGCGAGATTCCTTCTCATTGAAGAGCTCTGCATCACGTAGTTTAGCCGGAGTTGTTCTGAGCCTGAATCGTGAGCATCCAGATTTCATATAGTCGTCCATGATCTCTATGAGGGAGGAATCCGAGAGCTCGAGTGTGTTTTCCAGCTTGTGAAGAACCGTTTCGAAATTGAGGGTCGCTTCTCCAAATGGAGCATCCAGTGGCTCATCTAGCCGCCATACAGTGCAACGTATGGTGCTAATATCGTTGGGGCCTTCAGGGACATGGACAATCCGCAACTCGTAGTTGTATGGGAGATGGATATCCACAAGACAACCTCAGCTTAGGTTTCGGGGAGATGCCGTTAGAGTATCAGCCTCCTGCCGTTCAGGGTAGAGGCTAAACCGCTCTCCTGCAGCAGTCATTAGTAACCGCTTCTTAGATGACTCACCGGGCTTGATAGGTCCTCCGCGCGGCTTCGTCCTGCACCTGCAACAGTGCAAAAAAGGCTCTGCTGCCAGGATTTCATCCGGGTACTGCCTGCGAGAGGCAGGAAACATGCATCTCCCGAGATATGAGCTCCTATCCGAGTACCTTGCATTATTCGTTGCATAGGTTGGCTTCGGTTTGTGGTTTGCTCTTCCTATTCGTCTGCCTCAATTCCATTGCCCCGGTAATGAGTCATGTCTAAGGTTTAATGGCGACATCTGCTGTTTTCCCATTGCGCGCGGCTCAGCGCAGATTCATTCCACCTTGCTGGAGATTTTCAGTACAAGTTCGTCCACCAGAGACAAAACTAGACACAAGGCCTTCGCCTAATCGGGTGAATCATATGCCTGGCATGCGAAGCGGCAATTACGATTGGCATATGTCATCATCCCATTGGAGGGCAGTTATGAATTCAAGCATGCACGAACAGTTCATCGCGTTCTGCACCGTCCCTCTCGATCAACTTTCGGACGAAGAATGGGCACTCCTGCAGGTGCACATGGCCTACTGTCCCACTTGCCGTCAGGGCTTTGAGGAATCGCAGCGTCTGGCTGAAGCTCAAGCTGTTCGCCAAGTAAACGAGGAGGGGGAGAGGAAACTATCGCAGAACAGTGCAAACCATACGCCACACGAGTCCCAACATCATCCACACACTTTTGATGACGTTGAAGGTTCATCACGCAACGGACCGATAAGGTAGCGAGTTATTGCGCTCCTTCAGAAAGGAGTGGCCCGTCCCGAGGCCGATTTTCATTCCAATAACGGCCGTGGGATCAGCCCGACGTGGCGAGGTTCCGGCGCGTGGTGGGATACCTCAATTCGATCTCCGCACGCGGAGATCGAAATACGTGCTGAGGTCGATCTTCTACGTACTGTCTAAGGAGGATCGTCTACAAAGATTTGAACTTCTTCGTGGTCGCCCATCTCTTCCGCCGAGCATCAGCGATGCGCTGTCGGGCTTCAGGACTGAGGACTCGCTTCTTCTTTGACTGACCATTTGTCGAGATGGCTTTGGATGGCCTAGCGGATCCACCCTTGACTGATAACGAAGAGGCTTGGTGCGGGTATAAGCTCCTTGTCGCTATTAAAAATGGAATTGATGACGCAAGTGCAGTTGTAATGCCAGAGGTGGTGTCGTATAGCGTCTTCCAGCGGTAGCGTGGAGCTGAAGACATGAAGTTCCACCTCTACCGCGGTGAATACTTCCTACTAGCACTAGTGTCCTGTCCCTAAAATAATTGTCATATTTATTGAGGGTACGAGCATCGGATAGAGTGGGAGGAAGTCCGATGGGTGCAGGTCGTCCTTTAGCTCCGTTGTCTGTCAGTGCGGAAGATCGCAG
>NZ_JAGTAS010000044.1 GCF_025685425.1 Terriglobus albidus | reverse complement strand
ACCTACAGGGAAATGCTCTAATCGCATTTTCCCTGTTGCTGGGTATCCCGGAAGAGGAGTGTAGCGGCGTTTTCATTGCGGAAAACGCCCATAGATGCCGAAGCCCTACGCTACACCTACAGGGAAATGCTCTAATCGCATTTTCCCTGTTGCTGGGTATCCCGGAAGAGGAGTGTAGCGGCGTTTTCATTGCGGAAAACGCCCATAGATGCCGAAGCCCTACGCTACACCTACAGGGAAATGCTCTAATCGCATTTTCCCTGTTGCTGGGTATCCCGGAAGAGGAGTGTAGCGGCGTTTTCATTGCGGAAAACGCCCATAGATGCCGAAGCCCTACGCTACACCTACAGGGAAAATGCTCTAATCCCCGGCGCTCTGGTTGTTGTCGCGCTGGAGATGCTTATTCCAGACGGCAACCGGCTTGAACTCCGGCTGCGGCAGCTCACTGCCTTTGACTGGCGGCGCATGCGTACCTGTCGGCGCCTTGGGCAAAAACCAGGCGTTCAGAATTCCCGCCACTGCCTGCGTTGTCTCCGGCGCCAAGCCATGGATGCGTGCGGCCAGCCAGGCCTGGGGCGTGATGATCAGCTCCGCCTTCCGCGCAGCCACGGCATTGAATATCCGGTTGGCAGCGCGTTTCGTGCCGGCCGTGAGTCCCGGCAACATTGCCGCGGTGGCAAACCACTGGTATTCCTTCTCCGGCTGTCCGCGGAACTCCGCCTTCACGTGTGATCCGGTCCGCATCAACCCCGGGCAGACAGTGGTCACATGAATGCCCTTCGACTTCAGCTCCATATGCAGCCCCTCGGAGAAACCGGTGAGCGCGAACTTTGACGCCGTATACGGCAGCAGGTGCGGCACTGCGACCTTGCCTCCGATAGACGCGATGTTCACAATCGTGCCTGAGCGGCGAACCAGCATCTGCGGCAGCACCGCGTGCACGGTATTCAGAGCGGAGAAGAAGTTCACCCGCATTGCCTCGTCGAAAGCGGCAAGGGGCTGCTCCTCCACCGGACCGACCTGGATGATGCCGGCGTTGTTGATCAGCACGTCCACCCGTCCAAAGTGGGTGGTCGCGCGCTGAATCAACTCCGCCGCTGCGGCCTGATCGCTCAGATCGCAGGGTACCAGCAAGACGTCCTCCTCATAACGGACGGCAGCGCGGTCCAGCAGCAGTTGCCGGGCACGCAATAGCTCCTCAGGATCGCGTGCAGCCAACACCAGAGATGCCCCGCCCCGGGCAAAACGCTGCGCCAGGGCAAGTCCAAGGCCGCGCGAACCACCGGTAATCACGACCACCTTGTTTTGCACAGCTTTACGGCGTTTGCTCGCCACATAAACCGCACCGGCCGTAACCGCCATGCCTGCTGCGCCTAGCAACACCTGGGCGGTTGGGTTGGCCGCCGTCGCGGCTCGATAGAGCTTGCGTAGAGCCATCCGCTTGCCGATCTTGAAGAGAAATCCCATAGCTATCCGTTCAGATGGCCGTCCACTCTAGCCGGTTGCTGCAAAGATATGCTTTCGAACCATAAACGACGTCGAATACTATGGGAGTAGTTTATGGCGACCAAGCGTAAGTCGAAGGGAGCATACATGATCTCGGCCGTGGCCGAGATGTATGACATTCACCCGCAGACGCTTCGCCTGTATGAGCGCGAAGGTCTTCTGCGTCCCTCCCGTTCCGAAGGCAACACTCGTCTCTACACCGATGAGGATCTGGAGCGCCTGGAGTTCATCCTCAACCTTGCCCGTGACCTTGGTGTAAATATCGCAGGTATCGCGATCGTGTTGCAGATGCGCGAACGCATGGAAGAGATGAACCGGCAGATGCAGAACTTTGTCGAGTATGTCCGCAGCGAGATGATCACCCGCATCCATCAGGCCCAACAGCCGCAGGGCCCGGGTCTCGTGCCATTCAAGCGACCAGTGGGGCCGAAGAAATAGTGAGTTCGACACTCTGGGGGTGGGCTCTCCGGAGCCTGCTGTCTCTTTCGATTCTGGGCACAGTCACGTCTGCCATCTATACCGGCATGGTGATTGTGGCTGCGCTGAAATACCGTCGGCGCAAAAAGACCGCTGAGCGTATGCCTGCCGACTTTGTTCCTCCGGTCAGCATCTGCAAGCCTCTCCATGGCGATGAGCCCGGTCTCGAGCGCAATCTGGTCTCCTTCTTCGAGCAGCAGTATCCGGGCGAATGGGAGATGATCTTTGTTGCCCGCCACTCCAACGATACCGGCCTGCAACTGGCGCAACGGGTAGGGCAACGATACCCGCAAGTCAAAGCGCGCTATCTCACCTGCGGCGAGCCGAAGTATCCCAACGCGAAGATGTACTCGCTCGGCGTGCTTGCCGAAGCTGCCACGCACGAGACGCTGGTGACCAGCGATGCCGACGCACGCGTTGTCCCGGATTACCTGCTGCGCTGCGTGCAGGATCTGAAAGACGGCACCGCTCTCTCCTCCTGTCTTTATCGAGGTACGGTAGACGAGCCCGGCATTGCCACCGCTCTCGATGCCATGGGCAAGACCGTCGAGATGTGCGCCGGCGTTCTGGTAGCCACCATGGTTGAGGGCGGTACGAAGTTCTCGCTTGGCGTCACGATGATTCTGCGCCGCGATGCCTTCGCTCAAGCCGGCGGATATGAGGATCTCGGCCAGTACCATGCCGAAGATTTCATCCTCGGCAGCCGCCTGGCCGAACAGGGCAAGCAGGTGATCATGTCACCGCACATCATCGACCTTATCGTGCCGAAGACCACGTTGGTGCTCAGCTTCCGCAACCAGCTTCGCTGGATGCAGAGCACGCGCCGCTCCCGCCCTGCGGGACACCTCGGTACAGGCCTCACATTCGCGCTTCCCTTTGGCGTACTTGGATTGGTGTGGGGGCTGCTTGCAGGTCATCCATTGCTCGGCCTCGGCTTCCTCGCTGCGGCCTGCGTCAACCGTATGGTGAAGGCGTTGACCATGCTGCGGGTACTCGACGATCGGAATTGGGCACGCTATACGCTGCTGTATCCGTTGCGTGATCTGATGGGTTCCATCATCTGGGTCTGTTCTTATCTGCCGGGAGAGATGTACTACCACGGTGGGCTGTATGAGCTGACGCGTGACGGCAAGTTGCGACGGCGTAAGTAGCCAAGCCGAGTTTTTATCCCCAACGTTTGGTGCATGAAACTAGATGTTTAAGCACGCGAGTGCTACAAGGCCAACCATCGCGAGAATAGACGACACGAGAGTGACATTCTCGATGGTTCTTATTTCCGTCCAGATGTTCTTAGCTTTTTTCCTGTGTTCATCAATCTTACTCTTCAATGCATGGTTTGAATCAGCAGCCTTCTCGCCCCAATCCGGGCTAATGGGCTCTCCTGTCTGCATGCTGAACGTCTCAAATTTGGAAAAATATTCTCCCTTGAGCTCTTGAATTTTCAGGTGGGCTCTGAGTTCTGATTCATTGATGACCCGGAGAAGGTAGTAAGGATAACGCCAGTTTCTATAGACCGCTCCTGCTAATGCCACAGCTAGAAGCACAAATGACACTCGAAGGCACAAAGCTCCCCTAATTATCTTTTGAGTCGCACCATGTATCCCAATGGCAGACACAAGCCCTGCTATCGTAGCTCCAGCACCAAGGGCAATCTTTTCAAAAAACTGAACTCGATCTTTCGCGTTTTCAGACTGGACCTTTGAATACTGGCTCTGAATATCATTCTTCTGCGTCTCCGCGTTTTCAAGGAGTCGTTTCAGTCTCTGCTCTTCTATGAAGTCCTCTCGACCAGGTCTGACGTACATATTCACCAGCTGATATCCCTTCTTGCCCTCGATTGGCAGTATGGCGTGCGAATGGGTTTCCAGTGTCAACTTCACAGCTTCAACTTCACCAAACCGATACGAAGCGACCAAGGTAGAATTTTCTTCTCTGTCACCCATTGAGGGATTAGGGAGTGCCTGATTGACACCAATCCTTTGGTGGTATGACATGCCCCCAATCATCCTCCGACAAAGTTGTTTTCTCAAGAACCCTTTACGGTGAACTCTCAAACCACCCCATTTCCCGACGGGGCTGTTCATTGTTTCTTTACACAGGTCGGCTACCGTTTTTGCCATGCACCGCAGAGATTTTCTTACCCTCGCAGGCACTGCCGGAGCTGCCCTAGCGCTCGGCGTCGACGCGCCGTCGGCTCATGCTCAGCAACAGGACTTCACCTTCCTCTTCCTGACCGATACCCACATCCAGCCGGAACTCGATGCTGCCAAGGGCTGCGATATGGCGTTCAAGAAGATGCGGACGATCAAGGCGGACTTTGCCATCCAGGGCGGCGACCACGTCTTCGACTCTCTGGAGGTTCCAACCTCGCGTGCGCTCAGCCTGTTCGATCTCTACAACAAGACCGAGCAGGATCTTAGCCTGAAGGTGCACCATGCCATCGGCAATCATGATGTGCTGGGGATCTATCCCAAGAGCGGGGTTGCCCCAACCGATCCGCTCTACGGCAAGAAGACCTTTGAAGACCGCATGGGAGCGCGCTATCGCTCCTTCGATCACAAGGGCGTGCACTTCGTCATCCTGGACTCGATCTTCATCACAAGCGATCGCGCATATGAAGGCCGCATTGAGGCCGATCAGCTAAGCTGGCTGGACGCCGATCTGAAGAAAGTCCCTTCCAGCACGCCGATCGTCGTAACCAGTCACATTCCCGTCGTTTCTGCTTATGAGCAGTACCTTCCGCCTCCGGCAAAGCCTTCCGCGCATCACGGACTGACGGTTGCGAACTCGGCAGAGGTAATCAAAACGTTCGAAGGGCACAACGTCCTGGCTGTGCTGCAGGGCCATACCCACGTCAACGAGATTGTCACCTGGAAAGGTGTGCAGTACATCACCTCCGGCGCTGTGAGCGGCAACTGGTGGAAGGGTACGCACATGGGCTCGCCCGAAGGTTACACCGTGGTCACTGTCAGCAATGGCAAACTCTCGACACGGTATGAGACCTATGGCTTCCGGGCATCCGTGCGGGAAGACAGCTGAACGGCAGTTGCTCGTTGCTAGTTCCTGGTTGCTAGTTAGAAAGCCATGAATTGAATGATGGGATAAATGAATGATTGGATGAGGGGCGCGGCTTTGCCGGCCCTTTCTACTTCTTCTTTCGGGTCCATTTCGCCAGGCGTTTGCGCATGATGGCGACGGCCTCTTTGCTGGAGTCCATCAGGAGGAAGTCGCGGCCATTGCGGACGGCGGCTTCTCCTGTCGTTCCTGAGCCGGCGAAGAAATCCAGTACCAGATCGCCCGGATTAGAATGCACCTTCACGATGCGCTCCAGCACACCGAGTGGCTTCTGCGTCGGGTAGCCGGTCTTCTCCTTCCCTGTGGGCGAGACGATGGTGTGCCACCAGACATCGGTTGGTGTCTTCCCCTTTGCTGCCTTATGCTCCCCAACCAGCTTGGGAGCCATGTAGGGGATACGGTCACACTCCTCGAGATGAAAGGTAAAGTTCGCGGGATCCTTCGTGTACCAGAGGATGTTGTCGTGCTTGGCCGGCCAGCGTGACTTCGAACGGGCGCCATAGTCGTATGCCCAGATGATCTCGTTCTGGAAGCATTCCCGGCCGAAGATACCGTCGAGCATCACCTTGGCGTAATGGACCTCACGCGGATCCAGGTGGAGGAAAAATGATCCTGCCGGCGAAAGCACACGGTAGGCCTCTGCCAGGCGAGGCTGCAGAAAGCCAAGAAAGTCGTCGAAGATATCGTGGTAGCCCGCCGGACCATCCAGTTTTTCCGTGCGATACCGTTTTCCTGCAAATCCGCTGCGATCGCCATGGACCTCATCGCGAATAGTGCGGATGCGCTGCCGCTTCTGGATACGGCCTGTATTGAACGGCGGATCGATGTAGATCAGCGGAACTGAGCCCGTAGCTAGCTTCTTGAGTCTGGAGAGATTGTCACCGAGCAGAATTCGTCCCACAGTGACTTTGAGGCTAACCGATGCACCGAAAAATGCAATCGCCCATCCACGGAAGCGTGTATCGTCGTGGATGGATGGAAGCCCGTCGGGATCTGAAGCTTGAGCACGCCATGCTGTCGGACGTCGGCCGTGTCCGAAAAGGCAACGAGGACGCCTGCGGCGCCGATGCAAAGGCCGGGCTCTTCGTGGTCTGTGACGGCATGGGCGGAGCCGCTGCCGGCGAGATCGCCAGTCATCTCGCCGTGGAGACCTTCCTGAAGGAGTTCGCGACACGGCGGGCGGCAAAGCGCCGTACCTCTCCGGCTCAGCTTCTCGACGATGCCGTCGCCGCCGCCAACAAAGCCGTCATCACCAAAGCCAAGACTTCGCCGGATCTCCGTGGTATGGGCACCACCCTGGTCTCGCTGCTTGTGCAGCGGGGTGAGGAAGGCCATGAGGCGCCGTTTGAAGTCTGGACGGCGCATGCGGGTGACTCGCGATGTTACCGTCTGCGCAAGGGCGAGCTGCATCGTATGACCCAGGATCATTCCCTGGTCGAAGAACAGCTCCGCGCCGGTCTCATCACGCCGGAAGAGGCCGAGTTCTCTCCCATCCGCAATGTCATCACACGCGCGGTCGGCTCGCAGGGTGACATCGATGCTGAGGTCCACTGCGAGGACGCGCTGCCTGGCGACCTGTATCTGCTGTGCTCTGATGGCCTGACCCGGGATCTGTCCGATAGCGATCTGGCGCGCCATCTGCGCTCCGCCGGTGAAGATTTGGAGCTGGTTTGCCGCTCGATGATCGGCGAGGCCAATGTGATGGGCGGCGCCGATAACATCACCTGCCTGCTTGTCCGCATCCCGCTTTGATAGACTTCGCTCAACAAGAGGAGCGTATGGCGAACGAGCTTTACTTTGAAGATTTCCACCTGGGGCAGAAGTTTCAATCGCACGGCAGCGTAAAGGTAACTGCGGCGGATATCAAAGAGTTCGGCGAGAAATACGACCCTCAGCCCTTTCACCTGGACGAAACGGCCGGTGAGAACTCCTTCTTCGGGGGCCTGGCCGCCTCGGGTTGGCTAACTGCTGCCATCGTCATGCGCATGCGTGTGGAAACCATCCGGGTTGCCGGCGGCATGATCGGCGCCGGTGTGGAAGAGATCCGCTGGACCAAGCCGGTACGTCCCGGCGACTCCCTGCACACGGATACCGAGGTCGTGGGTGTGCGGCAGTCCAATAAACGGCCGAACTTCGGCGTGGTGACCATCCAGACCCTCACTCTGAACCAGCGCGACGAGATCGTCATGCGCAGCCGGGTCAACTTCCTGGCGCCGCTTCGGTCAGCAAAAAAGTAGCCCGGTATCAAACCCAATAACTCCCTCCGTTTGCACAGCGGAGGGGCGTATCGTTAACGTCATGCGAATGACGGTGCTGGCTTCGGGATCCAAGGGCAACAGCACCGTGGTCTCCTCCCGCTCGACCCGCATCCTGGTCGATGCCGGCCTAAGCTGCCGCGAGCTGATGAAACGCATGCGGGCAGCCGGCGAAGATCCGCAGGCCTTGAACGCAATCCTGATCACTCATGAACACCAGGACCATGTGAACGGCCTCCCGGTGATGGCGCGTAAGCTTGGCATTCCCGTTTACTTCACCGAACAGACCCACCGTGCCTGGGTAAGGCAGATGTCGCCGCAGCGCCGGATGACCTATGCCCAGTGGCTGGCCCAGCGCGAGCAGGAGATGGAAGTCGTCTATGGGAAAGGTCCGGATAATGCCGCTTGCACCGGAGAATCGACAACCGCAGAAATACAGGCGGAAGCCGAGGAAGATGAAGTCGAAAACGACGCAGACGCCCCAAAAGCCGACCCGGCGCGACTGCCGTCGGTAGGATATTTCTCCGCCGGACAACACTTCGCGATCGGTGATATCGACGTCACGCCATTCACGATCCCCCACGATGCCGCCGACCCCTGCGGCTTTGTCTTTGAGGCTGATGGCTGCCGGATCGCCATTGCCACCGACCTGGGCTACATGCCCCCCAACGTCAAGCAGGCCGTCCGGAGATGTGACGTCCTGATGCTTGAATCGAACCACGACCCTGAAATGTTGCGGGACGGCCCCTACCCCTGGAGCGTGAAACAGAGGGTGATGTCACGGGTAGGGCACCTCTCCAACCATGCCGCTGCCGAGTTTCTGGGCAAGGATTATGACGGCGGAGCACAGTTCGTCATTCTGGCGCATCTCTCTGAAAGCAATAATCTTCCGGAGCTGGCGCAACTGGCCGCCGAGGAGGCCTTGAACGGAAAAATGAGTCTTTTGGGCAACAAAGTCCTGCTTGCACGTCAGGATATGCCAATGGAACCGATCTGCCTGTAAGCCGCTGAAACAGAGAATCTTTTTAGGGCGGAAGAAAGTCAAATCTTTGTAAAATGGAATTCACATTCCCCATGAACACTATGGTTTTGTGCCGGGAAGGAGCTGCATGCGCACATCGGAATGCACAGATCAGGTAGTCGGCGATATTCTCTCCGGATGGCGGTACGACATCTCGGGTTTAACCCCCGAGATGCGGGTCGATTATGAACGCCATCTGGCAACTTGCGACCATTGCCGAAGCCGCCAGCATCTGCATCGTACGATCGACGTCTCTCTAATCGTTGTCAGCACACTTTCAGTACTTGCCTTCATCATTGCGGTCGCCATCCTGCACCGTTATGCCGGTCTCTCCCAGGTTGCCCTGGCGCACTTGCACCTGCGGCGCGTGGAATGGGCTTTGACCATGAAAGACGCAGCCGTAGCCGGCTTGCTGTTCTCCACCATTGCCTGGGTGCTGGTCGCCGTTGCGACACCCGCTCCCAAGGTATTGAACGGGATGCTGCAGGAGCGTATCTCGGACGACGGGCGGGAACGCTATAAGCGCGCCTGACGCCGTTCTCAAAATCTTCAAAGCCCCGGCGATGTCCGGGGCTTTGTCATTTTCCGTGACACCACAGCGGGCAGTCCTGCATCCAACCGGCGAAGTGCTACCCTGAAGGAAGCAAGACCCGTTTGATGGACCCCGCTGAACAATCCCCCCATTCTGCACCGCAACCTGATGTTCTGCCGCCCGAACCAGGGCCGCAGCCGCAGGAGAACCGCTCCGGCTGGCGTTTTCTCGCCGCGCCGGCGACCTATACCCTGCTGGGCGTCAACTGCACTGTCTTTTTATGGATGGTGCTGCACGGGGTTTCGCTGACATTACCCTCTCCGCAGGATCTGCAGCACTATGGCGCCAACATTACAGCGCTGGTTCTGGAGGGACAATGGTGGCGGCTGCTGACGGCGATGTTTGTCCATGTCGGCATCCTGCATCTGGCCACCAACATGTGGTGCCTGTGGAACCTGGGGCTTTTGGGAGAACCCCTTCTGGGCCGCCGCGGCATGTTCGCGGTCTACATCCTGACCGGCGCCGCCGGAAACCTGCTGAGCATGGCCTTCAACGTCATCCTTTGCGTCTGGGACCGGAACTGGTGTCCTCTTTACTTTTCAGCGGGCGCAGGAGCCTCGGGTGCCGTCTTCGGTCTGGCCGGAATCCTGATCGTGCTGCTCTCAAACCGCAGGCTCCCTATCCCCTGGCCGGAACTCAAGAAGCTGCGCGGATCGGTGATTCAGTTCGCCATCTTAAACCTGGCCATCGGCCTGGCGACTCTGTTCCGAGACACCGGCATTCACATCGACAATAGCGCCCACGTCGGTGGCTTTCTATGTGGCCTTGCAATGGGTGTTCCTCTGCTGCCGCGCATGACCGCAGGACGAGAAAAATATCTCACTCGGCAGACCGTAACCTTCCTCGCCGCCGCGCTTGGGCTGGCGTTGTTCGGGTACTGGATCGCTAATCTGCGCTAAATACAAAATTTCTTGTCACAAATTGTCATCCTGATGGAGTGGAGGACCGCTTCACGCCGTTCCCGCTCGGGCTTGGTTATACCGGTATAAAAGCCATTCTCTACCTCACCTGAAACTCCGGCGAACCGAGAACGAGAGCCGTCAGCATATTCAGCGTGTCGGGCGGGCTCATGGGCTGCTGCGGTTGAACCGACTGCTGGGCCTGGCTGGATTGAGCGGCCTGGACCTGATGCTGATCGAGCTGAAATCCAGTCTGCACCTGTGGCGCCGGTTGAGCGACCTGCTGATGGATCAGGGCATTCGTCTTCTCCGAGACCTGACCTCCCACCAACGTCTTTTCCAGTACATCCAGGGCAACATCCATTCCGGTCACCGGCGAGGGCGTACGTCCACGCCCAGACGATACCGAATCGGCGATCTTCACCGCTCGGACCTCACCGTTACTCGCGGGGGTGCTGACAGGCTTCATTCCTCCGCCCACTGAGGGCTGGGACATCAGGCCAACGGCAAGCAGACGGGAGGAGTCGAACTTCTGCCCGCCGTACTTGCTCTGCGTCAACTGCATGGCGAAATTCAGCCGATCGATCAGAGCGGTGGTGTTCATCCAGCGATCGGCGGTGATGTAGTAGCCGGTCGGCTCCAGCTTGCCGTAAAAGGGCATTCCCATCTGCCGTAAGGTCTGCACCATCTGACCGGGATTGCCGGGATCGGTCGCCGTTGCGCGGAAGGCTGAGGCGAGAAACTCCTGCGGCGTCTTCACCTTGTTGCGGAAGTACTTCCGCGAGTTGAACTCGGGCGAGTGTACCAAGGTCAGAAGTACCTGCTTGATGTCTCCGTCGGTCTGCTGAAAGGTAGCGGCCATGCGGTCGACCAGAGCCGGGGGAGGATCGTCCGCGACAAAACGCTGTGCCAGTTTCCAACTGATGAAGTGCGCAGTCTGCGGCATCGAGGCAAGCTTGGTCAGGGCGATGATTCCCTGCTGCTGTCCGTTTTGCGGATCGTCAGGAATCGTCTGTCCGAACCACTGCTTCTCGCCGGGTTCATGCTTCTTCGGGTCGAAGATGAATTTGCCGCCGAGGTTCTGGTTATCGACGCTCCAACCGGTAAGAATTGCGGCAAGTTTTGTGACATCCGCCTGCGTGTATCCGCCATTCACGCCGACGGTGTGCAGTTCCATCACCTCGCGGGCATAGTTTTCGTTGAGGCCGCGTCCGTTGCGTTTTCCATCAATGCGCTTGCCGCCGTTGGCGTCGCTGTTCGGTCCGATGGAGGTGAAGTTGTCGAGGTAGATCATCATTGCCGGAGACTTGGCGGTCGCCAGCAGCAGATCGCGGAACTTGCCCAGAGCATACGGGCGGATCGCATCACGTTCATAGGCGGCCGTGTACCACTGGTCGGAGTCTTTCGGACCGTAGACGTTGAAGTGATTGAACCAGAAGTCGGTCATCACCTCCTGCACCTGGCGCTCGCTCAGCACCATGCGCAGCATCTTCGCCTCGCTCAGCTCCTGCAGGGCACGGTAGCTGGAACCTGAGGGAGCGGCCATGGCGTAGAAGTACTCCCGCTCGCGCGGCGTAAATTCGCCAATCAGAAGATTGCGCTGTTCTCCAGCAACGTACTGCGCAAAGGCTGCCCGCTCGGCTACAGGACGCGCGAGCAGGTTCGCCATGCGATCCTTGCGATCGATGGCGAAGAGTTCCCCGGCAATACGAGCCGCGGTGGCCTGGTCAGCTTTCTTCTGCTCCTCCTGCTGCTCGGGTGTAGGCATGTGGCTGGTGCCGCCGGCATCGACCTTCTTCTCGTCCAATGATTTCTGCCAGCGCCAGAGCCCAACCTCGTAGACTGCGGCGAGTTGCGGGTCGGATGGTTTAGGCATCTTGCCTTCGGCGACCTGCTGCACTACAAACTGCGCCGGGAAGGTCTGCACCACCTGATCCGGCGTCATGCGCAGGACGGGATAATCGCCCAGGCGGCGAGCCACCGCGTCATCCTTGATGCTGTTGGGATCGAGCTGCTGGGCAAACCACTTGTCGACGCCCATGGAGAGGACCTGCTCCACCTCGCCTGGCCGCGCTCCGAAGGTGAACCGATTGAGAATCTGCTGCGCTCGCTCACGCTCGGTGAGAGGCTGCAGGGGCACAGTCTTCTCGGTTTTAGAGATTTTCGCCTTCGGTGCAGAACCCACCATCTGTGCGGAACGCACCATCTGTGCCGGAAGCAGGATGGCAGGCAAAAGAACTACTGCAAAGCAAGCAAACGCTCGGCGCATGGGGGACATACCTCCGCCTGCCTGTTTAGAACCGAGCCTTATGGAGAAAGTTGCGAAGGGAGCGTCATACAGCCTGTACGGCACGGGGAGCGGCCTGTGTCTTGCGACGCTTCCACAATGTCCATGCGAGACGGCCCAGAAGCAATACCGTGAGAACCGCCGTGTCTCTCCACGGCGTAAGTACACCCTTCTTCACCAGCCACCAGTAGTGGATGACAGCAAGAGCTCCGGCAACATAGACCCAGCGGTGCAGCCGCTGCCAGGGCTTGCCACCCACCTTACGCAGCACCCACTGCGGACTGGTGAGCGCCAGCACCAGCAAGATGAACCAGCTCAGAAGGCCCACCTGGACGAACTTACGCTTCATCGCGTCTTCCCAGATGGTGGGCCATACGGCGACAAAATTCGTCCACAACACGCTCAGGTGTCCAGACTTCACCCCCTCCCAGGCCCCATTCACGTCATAGCCCGAGAAAAGGAAGAGATAGGTGCCGAGGTGCAATGTTCCGTAGAAGAAAGCAAAGAGGCCGAGCATGCGGCGGAAACGGATCAGCCATGCCAGCTTCGGCGACAGACGGCGAATGGGTGTGATCGCCAGGGAGATCAGCAGAAACCACATCGTCCAGTCGCCGGTGATGTGGGTAAGGGTATTGACCGGATCGGCTCCGAGAGCGTCCGGCTGCGCTCCGGTGGCCGCCAGCCAGAAACGCCAGGCGACCAGCACAAACGGAAGCAGGCTGAGAGGAAAGACAACCCACTTCAACAGCGCAATCGAACGGTTGTTCAAACTTCCACGCCCGCCTTTCCTTACTTCTGGTTATTGGACGCTCGCCGTAGCGCATCGAGAGAGATGGTGGAGGTAAGGACCGTGCGTTCCTTCTTTTGCTCGATTTTGGTATTCGCCAGGGCTTCCAGGATCAGCGTGTCTTCAGCTGACCGCGCTTGATTCAGCTCAAATCCCCGGAAGAGCGTCAGCAGCATGTTCACATTGCCGGCATCGCGGGCGGCAGCCGGTTCGTTGGCCGCGATCTCTTCCACGCGCAGGCGCAGCGAACCGACAAAGCGCGCTGAGGCAACAAAGGTCGCGTCCTGCGGCAGAGGAAGCTGCACGCCGCCAATGCTCATATTGCCGCTTTCGGTCAAAGGCAGGCCGATCTGACCGATGCCCCAGGCAAACGAGAGCAGTGGAATAGAACTGTAATACTCGCCCAGCAGCGAGGAGCCGGAGAAGGGCGAGGCCGAGGCACGGTAGCGATCGAGGATGGAGTGGATCTGCTCAGCCGTTGGCATATTGGACGCGGCTACCATGTCGTAGCCAAGCGTTGTGACCCGCAGCTTGCGGTTCTCCACCGGCACGGTGAAGATCTCATGGCCGGCGTAGTTCTCCGTCGAGCTGGCGATGGAACGCAAATAGTCGGTCAACCGCTTGCCGTCGAAGCGCCCCTCGAAGACCTCTGAGTAGGCTACCGGACCGTTCGGGCCGGTGGGATCTTCCATGCGATGTAACGAGAAGGCCACGGCATCGAGGTCGCGCTCGAAGAGAAAACCGGTCGCATCGATGAACTTCTGATAGTCCGGCGTGTGTGTAATGGCCTTCTGGTCCACCTTCGTGACCGACCGGATAGGCTTCAGGTTGAGGTAAAGAATACCGTCGGACTCCGGCAGCAACCGCGCCACCTCGGGCGGAGCGTTCTTGCGCAGAAGAATGGCGACCACCAGCGCGCCAAGCAGCGCCAGGGCGATCAGCAGCGAGTACCGCGTGCGTTTTCGCATGCGTTGTTAATTGTGCGGGTTTCCTGAATGCGGAGCAAGTTGAATGGTTGAATTGTTGAATGGTTGAATAGTTTTTCTCCGCCGCTACGGCCACCATTCAACGATTCAACGAATCAACCATTCAACTCATTTGCCAATGGCAAATGTATAAATCTTCCCAGCATTCGCCATGCCCCGCTGATTCACATTTCCCGGCGGCAGAACACCGTACTCGCCGGGTTCAAGGTCGGGTACCTCGTAGGCGTACATGTTCTTCCCAACCTTGCGAGCCTGGAAAGAGACGGCATCGCGCTCGGCACCCGTCTGGGAGTGAAAGACATTGCCGGTTTCGGTGCGGAACTCACGATTGTCGGCGTGCTGGCGGAAGCGTAGCAACAGGTATTCTTCCGGCTGCGTGCCGCCCGGCGTATAGATCAGGATCTGATCTCCGGCACGCAGGTTGAGCTTTGCGCTCGAGCCCTTGACGTGGCCGTTCATGTCTTTCTTGATGATGCCGTTGGTGAGGGTCGACTTCAGAGCTCCGCCCTGGCGAAAGTTCACCAGCTCGATGGGCATCGGCTGCCAGTCCTGGGTCTCGCGCAGCTTGTAGTAGACGCCGATATCGTCAACCTGCGACGAAGGGGGAGGCAGGTCGATTGGCTTTTCCGCATGGGCTGTCATGCCGGAGTTCTTTGCCAGCATGGCGGAGATTATCGTCTGGGAGACACCGGCCTCTTTCAAGGCGATGAGGTCGTCGGGGCCGGTGGCGTAACTTCCAGGCTGAGTCCGCACTGTCTGCGCGATGATGTCTTCGTCCAGCCCCGCCTTGACCATGCGCATGATGGCATCGTTGGTCAGCGTCTTCTGCTCTTTCGGGGCGCCAACGTTGGGGGATGCGGGCCCCTCCTGCTGTGTTCCGGTAACGTCTTGTGCCGGGCTCATGGAGAGCGGAAGAATCAGCAGCGTGCCAAGGGCTAGAGAACGAAACATAAAAGAACACCTCAGAAACTACTCTGTGGGACGAGAGACTGGAGGAAAAGATAACCTGCCGCAATCGATCCCGCACCAGGGGAATCGCCCCTCTCGTTCATAAGGGCCTGCTTTCATCGATTTTGCATCGTCCTCGGTTTTACGCACAGCCGTCTGTGTGCTAGATTTGATTCTGCGCTGCTATGAAAACGGCAGCGCAGATTGCTGTTTGGGCTGGCGTAGCTCAGCTGGTAGAGCATCTGATTTGTAATCAGACGGTCGGGGGTTCAAATCCCTTCGCCAGCTCCAATTAGCTCCCCTGGCAGCGCAGGTTTTGGTAGTAACGCCCCTCCCGGCTGCACTTCCTGCCATCTCAACGGTTGTTCGGGTTGTGATGCAGGGTTGCGTGCGGTAGGGGTGACAATGTGCACAGGTGGCCGAGTGGTTAATGGCAGCAGACTGTAAATCTGCCGCGCAACGCGCTACGGAGGTTCGAATCCTCCCCTGTGCACCACTAAGTTTGCGAGGGCGGAGCCGATGGATTTGAGCGCGGGCGGTTCCGGTCGAATGACCATCGCGCTGGTGGTGCTTCTTGGGTTGGCAGCAGCAGCCTGGGAGACGATGGAGCCGGGTAAGTACCGCTCCCTCACCATGATTCTGCTGGGATTTTTTGCTGTACGCATCCTGCTAGGCCGCATGAAGTATCGGCAGGATGAGAAGAAGCTGATGTAGCTCAGTGGTAGAGCACTCCCTTGGTAAGGGAGAGGTCATGGGTTCAAGCCCCATCATCAGCTCCAGGTTTCTGTAAGGCGGGCGGGAGTAACTCAGTGGTAGAGTCACAGCCTTCCAAGCTGTTGGTCGCGGGTTCGATTCCCGTCTCCCGCTCCAGATGCTTCGGTGTTGTCGAGGAGATTGGATGTACGAGCAGGCAGTGATTCCTGTGCAAGACCAGCAGACGTTTAACGCGGTCAAAGCCGCAATCGAGCTTTCATTTTCCTCCGCAAAAGTACAGGACTTTTTGAAGTCGCTGGATCGCAGCAAACTGCGTGTCCGCGACTTCGAGCAGGTCCTTACCGCCGGCAAGCTTGGCAATGCAGCTTCCAATAGCTATGCCAAGCTCAGCGACGGCGACAAGGGCATGATCCGTGAGTTCTACCTCTCCACCCTGGAGAAGGTCGCTCCCGAGCTGCGGGCGAAATATCTGAAGGTATACGCCTACTACTGAGGCGGTACGCAAACCCCAAAATTAGTTTTGAAACAAAACCGGCTGCAGTTGGCCGGGTGTGCAATCTGACAGGAGAAAAAGATGGCGAAGGAAAAATTTGACCGGTCGAAGCCGCACGTAAACGTGGGAACGATTGGGCATATCGATCACGGTAAGACGACGCTGACGGCAGCGATCACGAAGGTACTGTCGAAGCACAATCCGAAGAACGCGTTCCGTT
>NZ_JAGTAS010000036.1 GCF_025685425.1 Terriglobus albidus | reverse complement strand
CACCTCAGACCATGGATCCATCAGTACAACTGGCACCGACCTCATGCTAGCCTCAATCAAGCTCCACCCATCAGCAGATCCGGCCTCAAAGACAACAACCTGTTGAGACACCACAGCTAAAGCCGCACTCCTTTTGCGCCTTGTACGACACGGCTGAAGCCGTGTCCTTAAGCAAGGCATTCGCGCCATGCGCGAATGGGAGCTCCGCTCGAATCCCCAACAATTGGAATGCAATGCATCCGTCGATACACCCTAAGGCAACGTAACAAACTGCACCGCTTGATCGGCAAGAGAACTGCCACCGATGAAAACCGTATACTCCGCCGGCTCGATCACCTGCTGGCTCTTCACGTTGTAAAAAGAAAGCTCCTCAAAACCGAGCGGGAACTCGATCTTCCTGGACTCGCCCGGCTTGAGCGTTACACGTGCGAAGCCTTGCAAACTGCGGACCGGCTGTTCGGTGCTTGCTCCACGGATATTGATGTAGCACTGGACGACCTCGGTTCCTTCGCGTTCACCGGTATTTGTGACTACCGCCGATGCGACCACCGGTTTGGCTTTCCTGTCCTTCATCAAAGTTGCAGCGCTGACCTGCTGATTGGAAATGGCGACGGCCTTATACGCGAAGGTGGTGTAGGTCAGGCCATAACCAAAAGGGAAGAGCGGATCGTTCGACTCATCCAGGTAGCGGGAGACATACTTCTTCTCCACATAGGCATCCGGATGTGCCGGGTCAGGGAATTGAATCGGACGGCCCGTAGGCAGGTGGTTGTAGTATATCGGTACTTGTCCCACCGATTGCGGAAAGCTCATGGTGAGCTTCCCCGA
Organism: Terriglobus albidus; assembly: GCF_025685425.1. Taxonomy (GTDB): domain Bacteria; phylum Acidobacteriota; class Terriglobia; order Terriglobales; family Acidobacteriaceae; genus Terriglobus; species Terriglobus albidus. The sequence goes on along the minus strand of NZ_JAGTAS010000036.1, from coordinate 23,376 downwards.
AGGTGCGGTCTTGCCGAAGAGCACGTTGGTGATGGCCGGGCCGGTTTCCATTCCGGGGAACCAGACTTCCATGATCGCGGGAATATGTTCGCTGGCCCACTTCAACACAAGCGGCCGGCCGGAGAAGACAAGAAGCACGATCGGCTTGCCCGTCGCCTGCACGGCTTCCAGTAAGGCCTGTTGGTTGCCGGGCAGATCAAGATGAGTCCGCGAAGCAGCCTCACCGCTCATGTCACTGGATTCGCCGAGCGCCATCACCACGACATCGGCCTCCTCTGCCGCCGCAACTGCCTCCTCAAAGCCGATGTTAGAACTGCCCGAGATATCGGTGCCTTTCGCATAGGCCAGGGCGAATCCTTCCTGCTGCGCGGCTTCGGTAAAGCTTTGCCGCAATGTCCGTACATCCTCGAAGTTATTCGCTCCGGACCATGCGCCCACCATGTCAGGGGCATCATCGGCCAGCGGTCCAATAAGCGCAATATTCTGTCCATTTCCGGTCAGAGGCAGGAGAGGCTTTCCATTGACAGGCTTGTTCTGCAGCAGAACGAAAGACTCTTCTGCCGCGCGGCGAGCCAACGGTCTGTGCTCTGGAACGGCTCTTGTAACCTCAGGGCCTTCCGTGAAGGGATGCTCGAAGAGTCCGAGAGCGAACTTCACGCGCAGGATACGCCGTACCGCTTCATCGACAACCGCCACAGGAACTTTGCCCGATTGCACCAGCGCAGGAAGCTCCTTGTCGTAGAAATGAGCGTTCATGTCGATGTCCACGCCTGCGGTGAGAGCCTTCTCTGTGGCGCTGGCCGCATCCAGCGCAATGCCGTGCCGGATCAGCTCCATGACAGCGGTGTAGTCGGAGACGATAAAGCCATTGAAGCCCCACTCATCGCGCAGGATGGTCTGCATCAGGTATGGATTGGCGCTGGCCGGTACACCATTGAGCGAATTGAAGGCAGACATGAACGTCGCTGCACCCTCCTGTGCCGCGGCGTGATATGGCGCAAGGTACACCTGGCGCAGCAGCAGGTCGCTCATATCCGTGGTGTTGTAGTCGCGTCCCGCTTCTGCTGCGCCATAGGCTGCGTAGTGCTTGACCGAAGCAGCGACGGAGTTCCGATCACCCAGGCTGTTGCCTTGATAGCCGCGAATGTAGGCACGAGCGATGACGGAACCCAGATACGGGTCCTCTCCGGCGCCTTCCGTGCAGCGGCCCCATCGTGGGTCGCGCGCGATATCGACCATCGGAGAGTAGAACCAGTTGACGCCGGCGGTACGCGCTTCTATGGCTGCCGTACGGCCCATCTCGGTAATGAGATCCGGGTCCCAGCTTGAAGCAGTTGCCAACGGCACCGGGAAGATCGTGCGGAAGCCATGCACAACATCCGCTCCGAAGAGCAGCGGGATATGCAAACGCGTCTGATCCACTGCCGCATGCTGGAAGTGATTCGTCAGCTCCTGGCCTACCGTGTTGAGCATGGAGCCCAGCTCACCTTTTTGCGCCAGCTCATAGCTGTCGACTCCTCCCGGCCCGGGCGGGTTGACGTTCAACGCCGCCGTCGATTTCTTTTCAGGCGCAGTGGGATGCGCCTGGGTGGCGTTGTACTGCACAAGCTGCCCGATCTTCTCCGCGAGCGTCATCTGACGGAGCAAAGCATCCACCCTCTTCTCGATCTGAGGACTGGCAAGCTCCTTATTGGATGGGAGAGGGCGCTGGGCGTACGAGCCGGCTACAAAGCCACAGAAGATACATCCGAGCAGGAGCGGGAGGTAAAGACGAATCATCGACGGAATCCCTTCGATGCAGTATCGAACGTCATTCTACGCAGTTGTTCGTGCGTGTGTCTTAGGTGGCGTGAGTAGCTTTTATGGCATGAAAGCTGCGCGATCATATCTCATTTCTCCGCGCTTTTCGACACGAGAGGGTGCGCTCGAAGAGCGCAGAGACGAGGCACTTGCAAACGGTCTTCGCGCAGGGAATTCCACAACCCGCTGGTTCGGCTACTTCTGCAGATCAAGTGTCCAGATCTGGCCGACCAGATCCTTTCCAAACGAGTGATGACGATTTTCTTCCTGCAGGATGAAACCGGCTGCCTGATAGATCTTGCGGGCAGAGACGAGTATGTCGTTGGTCCAGAGTGTGAGCTTGCGGTATCCCAGCTCTCGCGCTCGTTCGATGCACGCGTGCACCAGGCGCGAGCCGACACCCAGTCCTCTGGCAGCCGGGTCGACATAAAGTAGCCGTAGCTTTGCGACCTGCGGATCATCGGTCTTCATCAGGAACACCGAGCCGACTATCTGGTGGTCCAGTTCTGCGATCCATGCATCTTCGCGGGTAGCGTCGAAGTTGGCAGCGAAGCTTCCGAGGATCTGGGCGACCAAACCTTCGTAGGTCCAGTCCCAGCCATACTCCTGTGCGTAGAGAACTCCCTGACGATGCGTGACCCAGCCCAGGTCACCTACTTTCAGGGGACGAAGTCGCACATCCTCTGCCGATGCAGGCTTTGGCCGAAGGACTGTCTGGATCTCCTGCATACCCATTGCCAGGCGCTTGCGGTTCTCAGTGCTGAGCGGCGCGAGCAGCGTCTCGATCTGCGATTCGGTGCCGTCGTTCATCCGCTTGAAGGTTCGTTTGCCGGCAGCGGTGAGCGAGAGCAGCTTGTGCTTGCCATGTTCCGGGCTGATGCGGCTTTTCACCAGACCGGCTGCCCGAAAGCGGGCGGCAATTCGGCTGACGTGAGCCTTGTCCATTCCCAGGGTGCGGATGATATCCGCAGCGGTCTGTTCGCCGGACTGCGCGAGTTCGTAGAGCACCCGCGCTTCGGCGAGGGAGAGATCGCTCTCAGGAAGGTGCTCGGCCAGCAGGCCGATCTCGCGGGTATAGAACCGGTTGAAGCTTCGCACTTGTCCGACAAGAGACATCCGCCACCTCCGCAATGTGTGTTGTCACTGACAACATAGCTCGAAGGTACGGTTTTGTGCAACTCCAGTAGGAAGACGAAAGGGATTGTGGGGGTGGAGTTCGAGTGTGGTGCAGGAGAAGTAAGAGTTTGTGGTCTTCCTCACCCGCCCTAGCGTTGCGAGGACGGGGCACCCTGGCGGGGTAAGATAAAGCGCTGAAGGCCGGGGTCCCCAATGAACTTGTTCATTGGGGTGGAAACGCGCGCTCTATACCAGCCTGGGGCAACGCCCCAGGTCTCGATACCCATAAGAAGTTAAAGGGCTGAAGGCCCGCTCTATAGCTCTGCAGTAGTTGCCATACTGAACATCATGGGTAGAGAAGCAGATTTCTCCGCTTCCTTCGGTCGATCCACCCCACCCAGCAAGCTGGTCGGGGACCCCGGTCGCTGCGAAATGACAAACAAAATATGTGGGCCTATCCGAGCACTTCCCCAGTCAACAACGCTGCAACTTCCTTCGGATTCGCCGCATCCGCCGCAAACGTAAATGTCCCTGCCCCGGCCATCTCATGCGCCGCGCGCAGAAATGCGCCGAGCGCCGTGCGATACAGCGAACTCCCCACGCTGATGCGCTTCACACCGAGCCCGGCCAGCTCCTCGCGGCTGAGTTGTACTCCTTGCAATCCCATCACCACATTCACCGGCCGATCTACAGACGATACGACTGCAGCGATGTCCTCCTTCGTGCGAAGGCCGGGAGCATACAACACATCGGCGCCTGCCTCCTGATAGCCCTGCAGCCGCGCGATGGTATCGGTCAGATCCGGTCGACCATGCAGATAATTCTCTGCACGTGCCGTGAGGACGAATCCACCCGGAACATTGCGTGCCGCTTCTACGGCTGCACGCACGCGCTCGACCGCGAACTCGCGGGCATAGATGGGATTTGCGGCATCTCCGGTCGCATCTTCAATCGATCCACCTGCAACACCCGCCTCGGCTGCGAGGCGGATGGTCTCTGCAGCAACTTCCGGTGCGTCACCGAAGCAGTTCTCCAGATCCGCATTGACCGGCAGATCGGTAGCGGCGGCAATGGTAGCAATATGAGAGATCGCCTGCTCGCGGCTCAGAGTGTTGTCTCTCTGTCCGACCGAAAAGGCATACCCCATACTGGTGGTCGCCAGCGCCTCAAAGCCAAGATTCGCAAGCAGACGAGCTGTGCCGACATCCCAGGGGTTCGGAATGATGAAGGCTCCAGGCCGTACGTGCAGGTTGCGGAACAACTCTACCTTCTGGTGACGACCTGGAGCCATGATTTCCTCCTGCTGCTTTTACGATCTTTCGTTCACCAACTCCAACGCGATCTTCTTCGCGGCAGCGTCCATCGCAGCGATGGTGAACTTGCGCACCTGTCCTACCTGAAGCGGCTGTGCCTGTGAGGTGGATGCTTTCGCATCACCCTTCCACCGTGCATTCAGCATGGAGCTCAATGCCGAAAGATCAAGCGCGGGTGCAGCCGTGCTGGATGGTGCAGCTTCACCCTTGGAAAATATAGTGCAGTCGGCCAGAATACCTTCGCCGAGCTCCACAACAGCATGATCTCCGCTCTGCTGGATCACGCGCCCCGAAACGGTGTCGCCGGCGGCGTGTTCCGCAAGGAACTCGTCCAGATGTGTCGGAACAAGCTGCTTGATGCTCAGCTTGATCTGCCGCTTCTCCATATCGACGGCGAGAACCTGGGCTTTGACCACCTCTCCTACCTTCAGCACATCCTGCGGATGGTTGATGCGCTTCTCCGCATCGATCTCGCTGATGTGCACCAGACCTTCGATCCCTTCAGCCAATTGCACAAAGGCGCCGAACTTTGTCAGCCGTGTCACTGGACCTTCAATCACCGAACCGGCAGGGAACTTCTGTGGAACCGCAGCCCACGGATCTCCGAGTGCCTGCTTCAATCCAAGCGAGAGACGGCGTTCCGCTGGATTGATGCCGAGGACAACCGCTTCCACCGTGTCATGCAGTTTGAGAAGATCGCTGACCTTGCGAACCTTGTTGACCCACGACATCTCGGAGATATGGATCAGACCTTCGATGCCCGGCTCGACTTCGACAAAGGCGCCGAAGTCGGCAATACGCTTCACGGTACCGCTGACGCGCTGGCCAAGTTGATAGCGATCGGCCGCAGTCTCCCAGGGTTCGGCTTGCAGTTGCTTCATGCCCAGTGAGATTCGCTTGCTATCTTGATCTACCTTCAGAACCTTGACCTGCACCTGCTGGCCGACTTGAAGAACCTCTTCGGGGCTACCGATGCGCTGCCAGGCAATATCGCTGACGTGCAGCAGGCCATCCACACCGCCCAGGTCGACGAATGCGCCATAGCTGGCAAGGCTGCGAACCTGGCCTGTGACGATGTCGCCCTCGCGTACTTCGGCATATCGCTGCTGCTGCAGCTGGCGCGCCTGTTCTTCCAGGATGACGCGGCGGTCCACAACGACATCCTCGTCGGCGGCATCCACTTTCGTGAGGCGGCAGGTGATCTCCTGACCGACGAGCTTTTCGAGTTCAGCGGCATCGCGGGTGCCGCTGCGCGATGCAGGCAGAAAGGCACGAACGCCGACATCGACCGTCAGGCCACCTTTGACAACACCGGTGACGATACCTACGACCGGAGTCTTCTGCGCAAAAGCCTCTTCCAGCGAAGCCCAGTCCGTGGGCTGCGCAATCTTCAACCGCGAGAGCGCGTAGTAGCCCTCTTCATTACGTCCCTTGACCGAGACCGGGAAGTGATCTCCCACCGCGATGCCGGCGGCATCGTTCTCGAAGGCCGAGCGCGGCAGCACGCCTTCGACCTTGAAGCCGATATCCAGAAACACAGACTCCGGTGAGATCGACACCACGATGCCATCCTTCTGCGAGGGCTCTGACTTCGATCGATCGGTATGCTCCTTCTCGAACTGCGAGAGAAGTGCGCCGAACGACTCCGTGGACTCGTCAGCGGTTTCGGGTGCGTTGGTGGGGTCGGGAGTTGCGTTCTGGATGTCTTCGTTTGCCATAAACAGTTCCCTCCATTGTAGTCATGTCGGGCTGGACTGATGGGTCCCGCAACGGCAGACGTAGGATGCCCGCGAAGACTAGAATGTCCGCTGGCACGTGACCTCCCCCTAAGGAGAAGCGAATGATCAACGGTCCTCGCCTCACTCCCGCAACAGAGCTTGCGGCACAGAACCAGACGCACTTTCCCAATGAAAGCCCGGAGTATCGCCAGGCTCGTAACGCGCTGCTCGCAGAGGAGATCGAGCTTCGGCGCAATATTGAACGCGTTGCTGAGCTCCGCCGCGCTCTGCCCCTCGGAGGCAGGATTCCGGAAGACTATACCTTCCAGGGACCGAACGGGGAGGTGCATTTCTCACAGCTCTTGGGGGATAAAGACAGCCTGGTTGTCTACAGCATGATGTTCGGCCCGCAACGCGAGCGAGCATGTCCGATGTGTACTGCCATGCTCACCACCTGGGACGGTGCTGCCAGGAACCTGCGCGAGCGGGTCGCTCTCGCCGTCACCGCACGCTCACCCATCGAACGGCTCCTGGAGTTCAAAGAGGATCGCGGGTGGAGAAACCTGCAGCTCTACTCCGATATCAAGGGCGACTACACCCGCACCTATGTCAGCGCCGACGATGCTGATGTGCCGGGCATGAGTGTCTTCACGCGTCGCAATGGCACAATCTATCACTTCTGGAGCGGAGAGATGAGCGGTGAGATGGCTGACCCCGGCCAGGATCCACGCGGAGCTCCGGATCCGGATGTCTTGTGGAGCATCCTTGACCTTACTCCTAACGGCCGCGGGAAGGACTGGTATCCAAAGCTCGAATACAGCGGTCCGGCAAGCGTCAAGCGATGAAGACAGAGATACTGCGATTCGATGGGGCCGTTGAACGCGACGCTGCCATCGATGCATGGATGAACGAACAGCGCGGAGACTTAGGCGCCATCGCTCGGGAATGGTTTGAAGTGATGCGGCGATGCGGAGACGAAGTGCGAGAGCTTATGCATGACGGCTGTCCGGTTGCGTGCCTGGGAGACGCTCCCTTCGGCTACGTCAATGTCTTCAACGCGCACGTCAACGTGGGATTTTTTCATGGCGCAGCTCTGCCGGATCCGGCGCGGTTACTGCAAGGCACGGGCAGGTTCATGCGGCATGTGAAGCTAAGGCCAGGAGTGGAAACCAACGCCGCTGCGTTGAACAGGTTGATTAGGGCAGCATATTCGGATATCAAGGCGCGTGTCGAACACGGTTGAAGCGATGGTAAGAACCTTGGACGAGCCACTACTCTCGTTGCCCCATTCTTCGCGGTTTTATCGCGAAGGGTGGGGTCCCCGGCGAACTTGTTCGCTGGGGCTTAGCGTGGGGTATCGCGCTGCGCGCGACCGCTTTTATTATCCGCAGAGATCTGCTTCCCTGATGTAGTACAGCCGCCCCTCAGCGGCTAAAGCCGCCTTCTTTGAGGGCGTGATGCGGAACGGCTGAAGCCGTCCCCTTAAGCACTACATTCGCGCTATGCGCGAACAGGGCTATCGCGGCCAGTAGCTCATGTCTCTGCGGAAGCGGGCGAGTTCCAGACGTGTGTCGATGACGGCATCCTGCGGCATGGCTGCAACCAGCCGCCGAAAGATCTCCGCATTCTCCGGCAGGTCGATGCTGTTGCGTGCCGGCAGCAGCAGAAGATAATCCGTCGCTCCGGTCACCGGACGCAGAATAGCGTGCGGCCCACCGATACTGCGCATTACGCCGATGGCGGCATGCTCGAAGGCGCTTTCAGCGCCGGGACGCAGCCGCAGAGTGAAGAAGCTCATCAGCGGATACGATTCGATGTCCTGCGGCCGAAAGACGGTCAGCGGTGACATCACCTCGTAGCTGACAACAGAGTGGATCTGCGCGTGCGGCAGAACGTTGATGGCATTGTCCGCCGCATCTTCCGCCGGCTTCACGGCATTGTCGAAGTCGGGCCACTGGTGAAACATGGTGGCGTCGATAAACGCTCCATAGCGGTCGCCGGAGATGATGGTCCAGCCATACCATGTCCAAGGATCAGACGCGGAGCGATGCCACGCGAGGTGGCGCTTATAACCGTCTTCAAAGGCGGATACATCCATCGGCTGCCAGGTGACGAACCGTGCGGCGTTCTCGCGCACCTGAGAGAAGGCTGTTGTGGCAAGCAAAAGGACAGCAGCGAGATAGCAGCGATTCATTCGTAACTCCGGGGCCTCGGCGGTTTGACGCGCACGAACCCCGGAAGGATATCGTGGATGCGATCTGTGTCACCTACGGGCCGACTTCGTGTTCTTGTTCCATCAACTCAACCGATAGAACTTGGCAGCATTGTTATAGAAGATGTCACGCTTCTCATCAGCGCTGAGGAACGGCGCAGACTGTACTGCCTCCACTGCCATCGCGATGCCTTCAGGCCAGTACATCTGGTCCGTGCCGAACATCAGCCGCTTGCCGAAACCGGCCCGCATCAGCGCCTGTAAATAGTGGTGGAACTCAGCTCGCGGCAGGAGCCAGTCGATCGCGCCCAGATCGGCATTGACCTGCGGATAGTGGAACAAGGTAGAGATGGTGTCATCGAGATACGGCCAGCCCGCATGCATCAGGTTCAGCCGAAGCTTGGGATAGCGGTTAAGCGCCTCTTCCACCAGGAGGGGATCGCCCAGGCGTGCGCGAGCACTGCGGCAGCAGGGATCGAAGGACATCCCCGGCGGCATGGTGCCCGTATGCAGCGCCACCGGGATATCCAACTCTTCGGCGAGCGCCAGGTAGGAAGCGTACTTCGGATCGTCGAGCGTAATCCCCGCGTACTGCGTAGTGACCTCGCCCAGCACGCGCAGGCGGCCATCTTTGAAAGCGCTGCGAAGCACATCCAGATCGGGCAGTGGAGTATCGGCGGAGCCGCGCACGCCGGCGCCGGCAATCACCTTGTCCGGCTCCGCTTTGCTCCAGGAATAAGCGGCGGCAAGACGATCTCCGTCTCCTCCGCTGACGACTGCCTTGACGATGTTCAGTCGCTTCATCTCGGCAAGACAGGCAGCGCGGTGAGCCGCTCCGTCCTTGAGCTGCACGGCTTTGCCAGTAGCGGGATTCACCGCGGCGGGGATGGGCAGGTCATCGGGGTAGGCGTGCAGATGCACGTCAATGATGGGTTGTTCTTGCGTCATCTTTCCCAAGGCAGAGGGAACCAGGCTGATGGCTGCCGAGCTTGAACTGAGCTGCAGGAATCGCCGGCGGTCAATGATCATTGGAAATGCTCCTCAGGACAGAAGTTTAGACGATGAATTTGTCGAGGACTTGCTGCATCGTCGTTGTTGCGTCGACCGTTCATTCAGTGTCGAACAATTTGCCCTCAGCGGCTAAAGCCGCACTTTTGCGAAAGCTGTGCAGCATGGCTGAAGCCATGCCCTTAAACAAGACGTTCGCGCCTATAGTGCGAAATGGTTGCGCTATGCGCAACGAGCCACATCGTACATCGAAATGGTTGCGCTACGCGCAATGAGCCACATCCGTACATCCCGTTTCGCACGCCAGTGCGAATGCCTTGCTTAAGGGGACGGCTTCAGCCGTCCCGTTTCGGAGCTGAACGACACGCGGCTTTAGCCGCTGAGGTCAAATTCATCCACGTCGAAGTACGACCTCGCGAAAGTGTTACCTATCTCCCCGGTCTAATCTGTTACCCATCTGCCCGGTCTGTACCCACTTTTGCGAAAGCTTGTACGGCATGGCTGAAGCCATGCCCTTAAACAAGACGTTCGCGCCTATAGTGCGAAATGGTTGCGCTATGCGCAACGAGCCACATCGTACATCGAAATGGTTGCGCTACGCGCAATGAGCCACATCCGTAGATCCCGTTTCGCACGCCAGTGCGAATGCCTTGCTTAAGGGGACGGCTTCAGCCGTCCCGTTTCGGTGCTGAACGACACGCAGCTTTTAGCCGCTGAGGGCAATTTATCCACACTGAAGTACAACCTCGAGGGGATCCATACTTTTGGTCATTCGTAGCGAAGCGAAGAAATCTGCGTCTCCGATGATTCCGCACTCTCGTCTTCGATTCGCTTAACTTTTAACTCTGCATCCATTGACAACCACAGATCTCATCACTAATCTTCGAGGCGATATCTTCTTCCACGCTGAGCTGTACTAAGAAGAAGAACATCAATGCAATGTCAGTACATTGCCCTCTTGCCTTCGTTTTCCCATGGGTGTGCTGTGTCATTCAAGACACGCGAGGAGAACCTATGAATGCGGCAAGAAGTTCGCACCCACTGCCCTAGCCGACCCCAGGACTACGTTATCTCGCCCTCATTCCGCGGAATGTTCGCCGTTCCGCGCGCGGCGCGCTCATTTGTGTGATCGCCTGTGAAGTAGCATCTGGGCCATAGAGCATTTTCCCTGTAGGTGCAGAGTAGGGCTTCCGCATCTATGGGCGTTTTCCGCAATGAAAACGCCGCTGTACTCCTCTTCCGGGATACCCAGCGACAGGGAGAATGCTCTACACGGTCCCTCCACGTTCGTATTCGCTCCAGGAGGTAAAACGCTCATGTCGACCACTGCCTATGCACCGGCTTCCCTCTCCTCTGAGGGAACAGCACAATGTCAAGAAAGCACGAACCCACCAGTATTGCCCCAATCCGTTCCGCCAAACTTTGATTCTCAGCTCGCGTATGTTCTTGGCTTATGCTGTAACGCGGCGAATGATCAATACACCGCATATGTAAAAACCTCACCCATTATCACTGACAACAACAACGACCCATTTGGCCCTACGAGTTGGCAAATACAGACCGTTAAGCCCGCCCCCTGGGACCCCGATTTTTCCCAGATACTCGCGCAGGGTTACAAGCCGAATCCAAAGCATTCCAATTTGTCTGTCTGCGAGATCGATATAAACGGCAATCCCGTAGAGATTCCGGCGGGATTTATCGTGCGGCTTGAGCCGACAGACACGAAGAAGAGCAGCATCATCGTCGTGGCTTTCCATGGTACTCAGAACAGTTACGAGGTAAACAAGGTCGACAATTACATCGTCCCTGCTACGTTTGGCGGGCTGGTGGCGACTCTGGGGTCAGTGCACGGAGGCTTTTATGCCCAGTACACAACCGGCTCCAACCTGCAACCGGGCAATTTGATAGCTCGGGCCGACGGTTCTCTCGCGCAGCAGATTTACCAGTATTTCAAGGAGAACGAAGATCCAACTATCTCAGTGAAGGTCACGGGACATAGCCTGGGTGGAGCGTTGGCTACACTCTGCGCGCTGGATATCGCTTTCAACTTTGAGTTCAAGTATGACGCGATCTCACTGTACAGTCTGGCAAGCCCACGTGTAGCTGATACGTTGGTATCAGATCCGAGCGGCGCCGGTACCTTCGTCTCCAACTACCAGAAGTATGTCCCCGATAGCTATCGCATCGTTAACGACCTGGACTCGATACCGCAACTTCCTTACCCTGTCACCCCACCGATACCGCCGCTGAATTATTGCGCCCACGTCCTTGGTGACCTGGGGGCGATACTCCTCGGAATCGTCCAGCCCTCTCTGCTTGACCAAAACCTCATCAGCTTCAGCGATAAGAATGATCAGAATAAGGATGCGTCAATGGCTTGTCAGGGAACCCATTCCTGCCCCGCGGTGTACGTACCTTTCCTGAAGAGACTCGCAGCCAAGTTCGCGTGACCTGAGCCAAATCGGACGAGGCATGAAGAGATCTTCATGCCTCGCCCGCGCACTACGATTCAAATCCGCGGATATAGGGAGTATTCGGCGGCCGTGGCCCAGTCTCAAAGAGTGGACCGTGTGTCGAGCGATATCTCATGTTCATGAAAGGGGTCTCGACGCGGCGGCCTACAGCAGAGTAACGGCCGTTCTCCCAGTTCGATTCCATGTAGTGGTTCACGATGCCCGTCGATAGAAGCAGCCGTTCCGCATTGAACGGTTCTTTTCGGGTCAGCATCGTCTGGACGATCCAGTGCTCGAAAGCATTGGCAGCGTGATATTGCGAGACGGGGCCGGGCCAGCCAAGCATGGAGATGATCGTCGGATCCTTCTGCCCATCGATCTCGCCGGCATAGGTCCATCCCACACCCTCGCCCGATATTACGGCCCCATGGGTCCCATCGTTGTACTCCACAATACAGACGGCCGGCCGGCTGGTCTCTCGGAAATGCCCCGGCTTCAGGTCGAAGTTCTTTCGCACTGCTTCCAGCAGATTGCCGGCCCAGGGAGTACGTTCGACCCATTTCCAGGTTTCAGGTCCGCGAATCGACTGCACCGACCTGACGCCCGTCTCGCCACCCTTGCGGCGATCGACAAAGGACTGAAGCACGTCGATGCAATGGAAGATGGCTCCCTCATCCGGAGCGGCTCCAACCACGATCGAGTTCTTGAGCGGCGTATCCACAGCAAGATCGATCTCAGGCTTGCGGAAGTAAGTCGGTATGGAGGAGCCGCCGGTCAAAGGAAAGTTCAGTTCGCGTGATTTATCGAACATCCACTTGGCGTCATCCCAGTTGTAGGAGAGGTGCTTATCGTTAAAGACGGGGACGGAACGGTTGCTCTGCTCGAAGACCTTGATGACCTGCTGGTAGATCCACCAGCGCGGCAACAGCCAATGCCCTTTGAGATCGGTTGGATAGTTTCCGTGTTCGGCGACGATAACGACACCATCCACCGCCAGCTCCTTGCCACCAAGGGTGACGGCTTCTCCCGGCGTTTTGAAGATGGGGATATTTTTTGCCTTGCATACTTTCTGCCCCAGCAAGCTGGTATCGAACTGATGGATGTAAACGGACACTACATCCACCTGCGAAGGTGTATGGGCGCCTTGCCACCAATAGCCATCCAACAGCTTATTGACGATCCAGTCTGCATGGGACGTCGGTAAACCCCAGTAGCTGACGAGACAGGCGATACGCGGCCGTCTTCCACTGGTTTGCGCAACGGCATCGGGCACGAACCCCGTCAAGCTCGCTAGACCCGCCATGCCGGCCATTCCCAGGAGGTCACGCCGCGTGAAGAGAGCGTTCGATTCAGTCGTTCCGTTGATGGGTGATGTATCTGCCGTTGTAGCCGCGATTTCAAGCTGTCTCTTTTTCACAGGGTGATCTGATCCGGTCTGTTTACAGTCGATTCTCTTATAACAAAACAGCTCTGGTCAGTGCTCCCCAGCTAGGCCTCAGAGATCTGCGAGCGCTTCCGGCTAATCAGAACTCCGCCGATAAGGAAGTAAATGGCGCCGAAGATGGCATACCCGCCAATGTCCTTCGTGTGCAGCTTTCCGCCGAGGCCGCCCAGCACAAATCCAATGCCTGCTGCGGTTGATTGCGCTCCGCTCAGGATCATCGCCCATTGTCCACCGAATTGCTTGCGGCGGATAAGTCCGGCAACAAGCTGCAGCAGCCCGGCTCCGAGTGCCCATGCGCCGAAGATCGCGATGGAGGTCGCCTCATTGCGGAAGATCGTCATGGCTATTCCAATAGCAGTCGCAACGTCCAGTAGTGCATTGATCACCTGTGAGGTGCGTGCACTCCCGGTCGGTCGCGAAGCGGTGAGATCGTAGAGTGTGCAGGCGACATCCCACAGCGGATACGCGATCAGCAGAACAGATGCAAAACGTGGTTGCGTAACTGCTGTCGAAAGTACTGCTGCGGCCCAGATCAACTGGAACGCAGTACGGACGAGATATAGGTTTCGCAAGGAGCGGGCTGACTCAAAGGAATTAATTTGCATGGAACGCCTTTCTACCTTCTAGTTGGTAGGTAAAATAGGTAAAGCGAGGCCATGTATGGCTACGCGGTTTAGTGTTTCGGGACAGCGATCCGCTTGAGCGCCGCTCCTGTAATTTGCTTGAAGACCTCGCACTTGCCGGTGGCGCGCGCGGAGAGCATCGCCCCGTGGACCACGGCCATCAGCGTCTGCGCTTCCGTTGCCGCTGAATCCTGCAACCTGATCACGCCTGCTTTTGCGCCGGCCTTCAGCGTGTGTTCAAGCCATTCGCCCAACGCACTGAAGTGCAGGCGTACCTCGGCTTGCACCTCCTCTGGAAGGGATAGAAGCTCCGCACCCATAAGGGCAGCCACGCAGAATGGAACTGTCCCACCTCGAATGCATCCCTCCCAGTACTGAACATAGGCATGGAGGCGTTTCCAGGGATCTTCAATCTGGCTGTCGAGTTGGGCAGTTCCTTCAATGGTCCTTTCGCGATGCGCCTTGAGTACGGTAGCGGCCAGACCAGCCTTTGTCGGGAAGTGATGATGAATGCTTGGCTTTTTGATCTCCACCGTTTCGGCGATGTCGGCGTAGCTGAAGGCCGAATATCCTCTCTCGATCATCAAGGCTTCCGCTGCCTTCAGAATGCGTTCTGCCATCTCTCCCTGCATACATAGGTAGACTACCAACTAGTCGGTTTGGTTACAAAATCTTTTGTTCACAGCTCCCGTTTGGGTTCCGAAGAGGAAAATAGGTTTGAAGATGTTGCAGGAGGTTGTGTGACCGACACCAGGACCCTGATTGAGCAAGCGTACTCAGCCTTGCTTAAGGGGACGGCTTCAGCCGTCCCGTATCGGCACTGAACGGCACGCGGCTTTAGCCGCTGAGGTCAAATCGAGTGCGAAGTGCAGCACTCTGAGGTGCTCCACAACATCGCCCTCAGCGGCTGAAGCCGCCACTTTTGCAGCGTCTGTCCGGCATGGCTGAAGCCATGCCCTTAAGCAAGACGTTCGGACTGATGTGCGAATGGTTGAGCTACGCGCAACGGTGCTTAAGGTCGATGCGAAGGAGATGGCTCCTTCGTCTTTACTCCCGGCTCCAGCAGTTCGTCGCTGCATTCTGAAGGTGCGTTGACCGGGTTGCAGCGTGCGGCAAAACCGCCGGGCAGACCGACGGTGTAACCCGTCCACGGTGCGGGTTCTGAGACCGGAAAATCAGTGCTGACCATCTGCGCTCCGCTTGCCAGCGTCAGCTCGCGCCGCGTGGTATCGTTCGTGCGGCCCTGGTCGGTATTGAAGTCTGCGCGTGTGCGTACCAGATAGCCGCTCTTCACCAGCGCGCGAATCTCATCCTGCGAACCTTTGTCGCGTTCTACAAACGCAGCGTCGGGCTTGCCAGGCTCAGAGTTGGTAAAGAGTACGCGCCCCTGCAGGAGCGGATGTCCCTCTAAATAAGCGGGAGCAGACGGACGGTTGTACAGAAGAAAGAGAACCTTGCCGCGTGACTCCGCCAGCGTGGGCCATGCGCCTGCGAGGACCGCAGCTTCCAGCGTGGGATACTTGCCCCGCACCTTGTCCGGAGTAATGAGCTCCTGCTCGGAGAAGACCGAGCGGATCTCGGCATCCAGTGCGTTCCATGTCTCTGCCGTCCAGGGCTCGGCGGTGGTTGCTCCGGGAAGCTGACTTAACCGTCCCTGCTTATCTTCAATCAACAGCAGAATCGGTACATGCCTGGGATGGGCCTTCGACCATCCGCGAATGTCCTTCAGGCAGTGCACGAAGGTCTGGCAGCTGCTGCGCTGGTTCACATCGCCCAGATGAATGACCTTGAAGCCTGGTTTGTCCATCTCATGCTGGGGATCGAAGTCAGGATCGGCGGGAAGACCGGCTTCCTTCGTCAGTCCGACAACCTTCGGGTGCGAGAAGCGGCCGCCTGTGGGATCGGTGACGATATCCAACTCCAATTGACGGATGCCGGCATCGAGTTGCTTCGGCAACGACTGGTGATGATAGTCGACACCGTGAAAGGCGTCAGGAAAATGTGAGGAGAAGTACTTCTCCTCGCTGGGCGCGAAGCCGGTGTTGTAGCTGTTGTGTGAGCCCACAACCTGGATCTGGTTCAGATGTACAACCTCGTCCTGCTTGCTGCTTGTCTGTGCTGCGGCGGCCACTGCCGCCAGGGTAAGCAGACCCGCGCCTAGAGCATTTTTCCTGTAGGTGTAGTGGAGGGATTGTGCGTCTATGGGCGTTTTCCGCAATGAAAACGCCGCTGCACGCTTCCGCCGGGATACCCGAAAACACGGAAAATGCTTGAACCTGAAAGATGTCATTTCGTGCCAAATCCCTTCTTACACGCCAGAAATAAGTGTTCTTGCGCTGAAGGTATCAGCAGGCATGATGGACCACATCAGGCTGATGTCCTGTATGAGCTCTACTGAGGCTTAGGCCAGACCCCGTGATAAAAGTACTGCCCCAGACCTACGGTAAACAGCCAGCAGCCGTACAGCGCATGCTCCACGCTGGAGACAAACAGCGATCCCGTGTGCTGATATCGCCAGGCAAACAGCAGGCCTCCGAGGAAGGTCAGCACGACTGCTAGAGGGTTGCGGAAGACAATGTGCATTCCGCCAAAGACTGTTGCGCTTGCCACAACCAGCATCAACCCGCCCTGGGGCGTCGCCGGAAACAGGACAGCATAGCGATGCATGAAGAAAGCGCGATACAGAAGGGCTTGTGGATACACCGATAGAACCGGGTATAACAGGATCACCATCGCCCAGACGCGTGTGTGCCGGCGTGCGAGGCTCCATTCCAGCTTGGGCGCCAGCCAGTGCACACCCGCCCACTGCAGCGCTGCCACCACAACGAAGATTGCCAGGATGCTGGCGAACTGGCTTCCCAGCGGAGCAGGATTCCATAGCTGCCCGCGATCAAAGCCCGGATCCCGCGCCAGTTGCCAACACGCATATCCAGCCGCCAGCCAAAGTACAGGTAAGGCTGGAATGCGTACCGGCGCAAGCCGGTATGCCGCCGGTAATCCGATGAACAGAACCATCAATTCAAACAGCAGCCCCGCGTGCGCCATCCCGGGTAGAGTACCTTTCGCCACATGACGTGCTCGTGAATTATGCCTCAGCTACGGCCGCGCAAGCCGGATAATCTCCGCGAGCTCCTGCTCGAGGACCTTTGCGACGTCAGCCTCATCCGCCGTAGGAGCAAGGGGAACCGTAATGATGACGGTGCTGCCACCCAGTGGACGGGGCGTTACGCGGATGTAAGCGCCGCCCCGCCTGTTGTCGGCCATCTCCCGGATGTAATCGACGGCGAGGGCTGTGGGATGCAGAAAGAGCTCCGCGTTAAAGCTGTCGCCGTTTTTGGTTACACGGAACTGAGTGGCATCGATGCGTTCAATTGCATCCGCAAAGGCCGGCGCCCATTTGGGGAGGTTGCTGACGTCGGTAAGAACGTTATAGATATTGATCGGCTCAAGCTCAGACTCGGCGGCACGGGTTACGGTTTGGAGGGCCATGGCGGGTTAGATGAGGTGTCCGGCCCAGACGTTCCACATAAACTCGGCTTCATCCCGGCCCAATTTTTGGCAAAATTAAGGTGCTATGTCCAAGCAGCAATTTCAGACCGAAGTCTCTCAGCTCCTGCATCTGATTGTTCACTCGCTCTACTCACACCCGGAGATCTTTCTCCGCGAGCTCATCTCCAACTCGTCCGATGCGCTCGACAAGCTGCGCCATCTCAGCCTGACCGACGAGACCTACAAGGCTCTGGTCGGCAATGGCATCGACTCGCCACGCATCGACCTCGACCTCGACGGCGCGAACAAGACCCTCTCCATCGCCGATACCGGCATTGGTATGAACGAGGAAGACCTGGTCTCGCACCTTGGCACCATCGCCCGCTCCGGCACGAAGAACTTCCTGTCGCAGCTCTCCGGCGATGACCGCAAGGACTCCAACCTCATCGGCCAGTTCGGCGTCGGCTTCTACTCCGTCTTCATGGTTGCCGATAAGGTGGAAGTCATCTCGCGCAAGGCCGGGGAAGAGAAGACCTATAAGTGGGTCAGCGACGGCAAGACCGGTTTCGAGATCGAAGAGGTCACCGGCGACCAGGCGCGCAAGGCCGCCGGAACCACCATCCTGATTCACTTCAATGACGAAGGAGCGCAGTACGCCAACGGCTGGCGCCTGCAGGAGATCGTCAAGAAGTACTCCAACCACATCGCCTTCCCCATCTTCCTCACCTACGAGAAGAGCGAATGGAACGAGGAAAAGAAGGAGTCCATCAAGACCCGCACCACCGAGCAGGTCAACGCCGCCAGCGCCATGTGGCGCCGGTCGAAGTCTGAGCTCACCGACGACGACTACAAGGAGCTTTATAAGTCGATCGCCGGTGACTGGGAAGACCCGCTCTTCTGGTTCCACACCCGCGCCGAGGGCACGCTCGAGTACACCACGCTGTTCTATATCCCGGCTAAGGCTCCGCTCGATCTCTATCAAGCCGACTATCGAGGCGGCGTCAAGCTGTATGTGAAGCGCGTCTTCATCATGGATGACTCGAAGGACCTGCTGCCGCAGTATTTGCGCTTCGTGCGTGGCATCATCGACTCGGAAGACCTGCCGCTGAATGTCTCGCGCGAGATCCTGCAGCAGAACAAAGTGCTCACCAGCATCAAGACCGCAAGCGTCAAGAAGATCCTCTCTGAGCTGAAGACGATTGCGGCCAACGATCCTGAGAAGTACGCGCAGTTCATCGCCGAGTACAACCGTCCGCTCAAGGAAGGTCTCTACGGCGACTTCGCCAACCGCGAGACGCTGCTGGAGCTGATCCGCTTCAAGTCGTCGAAGGTGGAAGGCTTGACCTCGCTCGCCGAGGCGAAAGATCGCATGCAGCCGGAGCAGAAGGCGCTCTACTACATCACCGGCGGTACCGAGTCGATGCTGCGCAACTCGCCCTTGCTCGAAATTTATAAGAAGAAGGGCATCGAGGTCCTGATTCTGGATGACGATATCGACGAGATCGTCTTCTCGACGGTCGCGAAGTACGGCGACATCGACCTGAAGGCCGTCAACAAGTCGTCTACCTCGGAAGATCTCAAGGACGAGGCCGCGCCGGAGAAAGCCGAGGAACTGAAGCCTCTGCTGGAGAAGATCAAGGCCACGCTCGGCGATGCGGTGAAAGAGGTACGCGCCTCGTCGCGGCTTGCCGACAGCCCTTCGGTCATCGTCTCCGACGAAGACGAGCCTTCAGCCCGCATGCGCCAGATGATGCAGGCGATGGGACAGAAGAACCTGCCGGAGCTGCAGCCGACGCTCGAGATCAACCCCGATCACGAGATCATCCGCAAGCTGCTGGCCGACACCAGCAACGGCAAGGTGGAAGACGCGGCATGGCTGCTCTTCGACCAGGCACTGCTGCTCGAAGGCGTGCCGCTTAAGGATCCGGCTACTTTTGTGCAGCGCCTGAACCGTGTGTTGAACCAGTCCATCTAAGACTAGGGTGTATCGACAAATTCCAGATAGCCGATACTCTGGGTGCCCCATCCATCGCATCGCGATGGGCGGAATGTTCGAGCGAAGCTCGATTCGGTGGGAGCCGTGGGCTTTCAGCCCACGGTATATCGGCTCGATATGAAATGGGCTTTAGCCCTGGGCTTTTTCCTCGCGTACAGAGGAGGCCCAGGGCTGAAGCCCGTCTATTTTTACGCCTGTATCAGCGGGCTGAAGCCCGCTGAACACCCCATCCAGCAAGGTTGGATGGGGACCCCGCTGCTCCCACCAGTTTCAGTCATCCTCCGTCAGATCAACTGGAATTTGTCGATACGCCGTGGTTGCTAGGAAAGCAAACGCCTCCCAAGAGGAGGCGTTGCTTTTTCTGTCAGCTCACGCTGGGCGCGACTCGTTCTTCAATCATGCTGCGGATGGTGTCGGCATGCTTGCGAAGTTGTTCCGCTTCCCGGCGAAGCGCCTCTACATCAACGTCTGTCATACGAGTCGCCGCGTACTCGGCAAGATCGGCGCCCTCCTGCAGGGCTACGATTGCCTGGTACAACGTCTTTTCTTGGGTCGAGGTCTCTTCCTCTACCAGCGTCTTGAGCGAGATCACGTGCCCGACACGGCATTCGAACTCAACGGGACCCGGTTTGGCGCTCTGATACAAGGGGCCTCGACATTCCGGGCAGGTGAAGCCAGTGAAGATGCGTCCCCCTTCATCCTCGGGAAGGCGCCGTTGTGTCGGCTTCACCGTCCCATTCACAAGATTCGGCAGGAGCGGCCCGATCTCGGCGGCAGTCAGTCTGTAATCCACTGGTGCATCCCGCAAGGCGTTCAACGGCATGGAGGGATACTGTGCATCTTCGGGGTCCTGGACAATGGTGATGCCGCCCCGGTTCGCGATCTCCCAGATACCTGCTGCGCCGTCGTCAAGCATGCCGGAGAGCAGAACCCCTATGACGCGCTCCCCGTAGGTCACGGCAGCGGAGCGGAAGGTGACATTGATGCTGGGGCGGTTCAGACCCTCTTTCGGTCCCCGGGAGATATGAACATGTCCCTCGGCAATCACGAGATGCCGGTCCGGTGGGACGACATAGATTTCGCCTGCCTTGATCCTCGCTCCCTCACTTGTCTGTTGCGCGGGCAGTTGTCCCCGCGCGGTCAGGATCTCCGGCATATGATTTCTTTCGCGAGGCATCGAATGAAGAACGATAAAAACAGCCGCATTCAATTCTCGCGGGAGCGCGCGCACAATCTCGACCACAGCTCCCACGCTCCCCGCGGAACCGCCTATCACGATGATCCTTGGTTCCATTTGGGATTCCATGGAAAGCCTCCCTGGCAGACAACTCATCGTTGGATGTGTACCGGTTGCTGAGGCCTATGCGACAAATCGCGACATTGATCCCTCGAACCACTGTTGCGATAGATGTGTCGGCCTGGGGCACCTGGCTGTTGGGTGAGGCGAAGGTCTCGGAGAAGCCTGCCCCTCCGAGATTTTGCCCTCAGCGGCTGAAGCCGCTTACTAGCCTGGTCTTTTACGGCACGGCTGAAAGCCGTGCCCTTAAACAAAACATTCGCGCGGTGCGCGAACGAGAGCCAAGCTCTATTTGCTGGGGCATCTCTTACGTATTTTGCCCACCCGGATGTGAAGTAGAGCTCCACGACATTGCTCCACGATCGTTGCGCACCGCGCACCATTTCGCACCGAAGGTGTGCGAATGCCTTGCTTAAGGGGACGGCTTCAGCCGTCCCGTAGTGAGTTCCGAAGATGTGCGGCTTTAGCCGCTGAGGTACCAAAGCTATGATCTCAGCGGCTAAAGCGGCGCTTCTCCCCGGCCTGAATACGGTTACAGGAAATCGGCTCTACGCTGCTTTTTTCCGCTGAGCGTGTTTTTTCGCAGTCGCCCGAGCCTTTGCCCGTTTCGGCTTCTTCGTTTCCGCCAGGCTGTTGCGCAGGGCATCCATAATATTGACGACTTTGGGTTTGGCTGGCTGCGGCTCTTCTTCAGGAAGCGGCTTGCCTTTACGCTTGGCTTCCACCAGTTTCTTGACCGCTGCCTCGTAGTCATCCTTGTAAGCGCTGAGATCGAACTTCGAGGTGCTTCCATCGATGAGTTTCTTAGCCAGCGATAGCTCGTCCGCATCGACAGCTACGTCCTTCGTCCCCGTCAGCGCTGACTTGGAATCGCGAAGCTCGTCCTCGTATCTCAGCGTATAGAGCATGAGTCCCTTCTGCTTTGCATCGGCAGGGGCTCCAATCGCGACAAGGTGTTCGCGTCCGCTGAAGGCAATCTCGCCGATGCCGTAGGTATTCGTCTGCTGCAGTGCCTTACGCATGATGCTGAGTGCTTTGGCCTGGCTGTCTTCTTTGGGTGCGACGAAGTAGGGCCGATCGAAGAGAGAAGCGGGTAGCTCCTCCGCTTTCACGAACTGCTCGATCTGCATGGTCGTGGAGGTGGAGAGACGCAGCTTCTTCAGCTCATCCGGATCGATCTCGATGTATTTGTTCTTGGCGTACTCGTAGCCTTTGACTATATCGGCGGTGGCGACTTCACCGTGCTCATCGACATTGCGATGATGGACTCGCTGATGAGTCTTCCGGTCGATCTGATGGAACTCGACCTGGCGAGCAGTATTGGTTGCCGGAAAGATTTTGACTGCGATGGAAACGAGCGAAATCTGAAGCGATCCCGACCACGTAGGACGACCTGGCATACTGAGCGACTCCTTGAACCTCGCTCATTCGATGCCAGATCTGCCTATAAGTGTCGCTCAACTTCTGTGCCGTTAGATGTGGGTGGCAACGATCAGGAAGACGGCTGCCAGAAACGCGATGGCTCCCAGAAGAAGTCCGGTAATGTAACGCGCGGCAAAGCGCTCGCTGCCCGGCTTGGGACGGGTGACGCCTACGCCCCAGATAAATGACTCGCTGACCCACTCCGTAAACTTGCCCATGGCAACCTCCCCAATGTCGGTCCGTTCTTAGGATGTCGCCGCCCGTGGTCGGGAGTATGCAAATCTTGCTGCAATGGAGCATTTCTCCTGTAGGTGCAGTGTAGGGCTTGTGTATCTATGGGCGTTTTCCGTAATGAAAACGCCACTGCACGTTTCTCGCGGGATGCCCAGCAACAGGAGAATGCTCTACAGAGGCGTACTCTTAAAACATGAGCTCAGCCGACCGCATTCTGGTGCTCCGCAACCGGGATCTCGTCCCGCTGCTGCCGGAGCCGGTGCAGGCGGCGGAGCAGCCGTGGTCCGGTGTGGTGCTGGAGCGCCATTCGGTCAAGCCGATGGAGATTCCCGAGCATGAGCATGGAGACCTGTGTCTCCACCTGCAGCTCAGCGGCAATTCGGACTTTGAGTGGTGGACGGAAGGGAAGAACCGCATCGAGACCACCATCCCGGGATCGATGATCGTGCTGCCGGCGGGCACGCGTGACCGGCTGCGCTGGACCGGCCCCTCAGATCGCCTGCTGCTCTCGCTGCGGTCGAGTGAGATTGCAAAGCTGGCAGAGGAAACCATCGGCTCGCCGGAGGTGAACTTCTCTCCCCAGTGGTCGGCGACCGACAGCGGCTTGCGCAATCTGCTGATGGAGATGGGCAGGCAGGTGCAGGACGGCTGGCCATTGGGAAGTTTGTATGCCAACCTGCTGTCATTGGATCTACAGCATCACCTGTTGCGGAAGTATGCGGGCGGAACGTATAAGGCTTCAGTCATCAAGGGTGGGTTGCCGCGGCCTAAGCTGCGCCGGGCAATGGAGTTTATGAACGAACACCTGACTTCGGATCTGCACCTGGACGAGATCGCCGAAGAGCTGGAGATCAGCCCCTTCCACTTCGCACGCGCTTTCCGCAGCAGCACCGGTCAGACGCCACATCAGTATCTGTTGGATCGAAGGATGGACGAGGCGAAGGCGCTGCTGAAGCATTCCGCGGCGTCTGTTGGAGAGATCTCGGTCCGTTGCGGCTTTAAATCGCCAGTGAACTTCACCCGCGCGTTTCGTGAGCGGGTCGGATGCACGCCGACCCAGTGGCGCACGCAAGCGGGCTGATGTCGCATTCCAAGGACGGATATGGGTGGGAGCAGCGGGCTTTAGAGTCTGTGTGAGTGAGGCATCCTCTCTTTGTTTGAGAGAGCGATTGCAGTTGCAACGTCTCTGTAGCCGCAGTCTGTGAGCAGTTTTATCGGGATTTCTGCAGGATGTAGATGCGTTTGAGGTTG
>NZ_JAGTAS010000037.1 GCF_025685425.1 Terriglobus albidus | reverse complement strand
ACACCTCAGACCATGGATCCATCAGTACAACTGGCACCGACCTCATGCTAGCCTCAATCAAGCTCCACCCATCAGCAGATCCGGCCTCAAAGACAACAACCTGTTGAGACACCACAGCTAAAGCCGCTCTCAGTGGAGATCCACACGGCACGGCTTAAAGCCGTGCCCTTAAGCAAAACAAAGCGCCTTTGGCGCTTCGGTCAAAGGGCTGAAGGCCCGCTCCATAATTCCTCGCTTCAACATGAAAATGTTGGCACACCCTGGCAAACATTTTCCCGCTCTCAATCCGTCGGAAAATGCTCTACATTGAATGCCATGAACCGATTGAAGCCGGCAATCGCGTTGTTCCTCTTCTCCTGCCTCGCTCACGCTGCCGACCCCAAAACCACGATGCAACAGCCCGCCGTCGCAGATGCGCTGCGTTTCGCGCAATCGAACGCGGAAGCCAATATCAAGACCCAGATCCACCTCTGCGAGATCGCCGCCCCAGAGTTCCACGAGGAGAAGCGTGCCGCTGCCGTCGAAGAGCTCTTCAAAGCGGCACACCTGCAAAACATACATACGGACGCCGCAGGAAACCTCATTGGCGACAGACCCGGTAAAAACCCACGCCCTCATATCGTGATCGCCGCACATCTGGACACTGTCTTTCCAGAAGGCACGGATGTGCACGTCACGCGCACGGGGAATGTACTTAAGGGCCCAGGGATCTATGACGACTGCCGCGGTCTCGCGGCTTTGGTGGGTGTCGCACAGGCATTGGACGCGGGCAAGGTACAGACCACAGGCACTATCACCTTCGTCGCAGATACCGGAGAAGAAGGTCTCGGAGATCTCCGCGGCATGAAGGAGTTCTTTCGTGGCAAGACCAAATTAGACATCGACGCCTTCATCTCCATCGATGGACCGGAATCCATCACCGACGCAGTCACCGGAGGAGTTGGCAGCTATCGCCTGCGCCTCACCTACTCCGGCCCCGGCGGACACAGCTTCAATGCCTTCGGCATCGCCAACCCCATCCATGCGCTCGGCCGCGCGATCGCGAAGATAGACGAGATACAGACACCCGAGACGCCCCGGACCACCTTCAACGTAGGCCGCATCGGCGGCGGCACCTCGGTAAACACCATTTCTTCGAGCGCCTTCGCAGAGATCGATATGCGTTCAGAAGAGTCAGGCCTACTCGAAACAACCAAAGCCACCGTGGAGCGGGCAGCACAGTCCGCCCTGGACGAAGAGAACGCCCGCTGGCACGATCGCGGCAAACTCACGATGAAGATCGACCTGCTTGGCTATCGCCCTACAGGCTCGACACCGTCAGACTCGAAGCTGATTGATACTGTGCGCGGAGTAAACCAGGCAATGGGCCTGCCGGCGTTGACGACCAGCCGGCAATCCACCGACTCCAATTTTCCTATGAGCCTCGGCATTCCTTCTGTAACCCTCGGCGCCGGAGGCACAGGCAAAGACGCACACACGGTGAACGAGACCATCGACATCACCGAGGCCTGGAAAGGCGTTCAACGTCTGGTATTAGTTGCAAGTACACTTGCCGACTAGCAACAAGTCTCCTGCGCTGCGTCTTTTCTTTGAAATGCGTGCGAGAATGGAGCGTTCCCGAGGCCTGACGATATGAAAAGCTTGAACGCCTTTGAGCGCGAAAGGGCGGGCTCGCATCCCCCCACCCCTTCGCAAGGCTCTCTATTTCGCATCCAGCTGTTATTCAATCACCCGCACGTTGTACGTTGAGGCTGCGGGGGTTCCGCCTCCAGCAAGGTTGGTACATACGTATACAGTTACCGTCCCTGGAGATGTGACTTGGGCGTTCCACGTGAAAGCCGATCCCGGATTGGTGTTTGGGGATGCCGCTGCAACCATGCTCGTAGTAGCTCCAGTAATTGAGACTGTTCCGCTGGCACATGCGCCAGCGGAGACAGAAGCACCTCCGATACTTGAGGTGGTCGCGCTCAACACCTTGCCGAATACTGATGAGAGTTCAGAGGCCACATCTGTATTGGCCGGCACGAACATGATGTAGCCGACACGATAACCCGAGAGACCTGTTCCGGACCATGTACTGGTGAAGACGCCAAACTCATCTCCGGGAGTTGCGTTCGTAAGATTGATCGGACAAGCTGTTGCCGTCCCCGGTGCGCCGGAAATAGACCACACCTGCGAAGAATACGTGGCCGCGTTGTATTGCACGTTATATGTCTCAGTGCAGCTACCCAGGTTAGTAGATGTTGTAATGTCTCTGACGGTGAAGGTAGCGGAGCAAGATGCCGCACCCTCACACATGCCCTGCGTCACAAGATAGCCGCTGGTAGTGGGCCATCTCGTTCCAAGAAGAAAGAAGATATTAGCGCCGATCTGTTCCCCACCCTGACCAGGGATATATTGAGTTCCCGCTACATCGAGATAAGAGCCATAGGTCTCAAGGCCGTTATCCACGACATACTTAAATATCCCCGAGGAAATCAGGCTTGAATTGAGTGTGCCAAAAAGGTCGTCCGCCTTCACAACAAGTCCTGCAGAACTCCGATAGGGCGTCGCTGAATTTCCCGAAAGAGCGGAACTTCCATCGCCAAAGCCCGCTGGAGGAAAAGGAGCATCCGGTTGCGCATAAGCCCTGCGAAATAGGTTCGGATTACTTCCGGATGTCCCACCTTCGATTTCGTTAGCAGGGCCGTTATTGGTTACCTGCGAAGGTAAGAGGTTCGAATTCAAGAAGGTATTGTGGCTTCCATTGATCCGAAAATTCGGCCCAATCGCGGCGCTGGAAAATCCTTGTGATGTAGCCCAATTGATATACATGCCTCCTGCAGAGCCACATTGCCCTAATACACCACCGTCTATCACATTGTTTACACCGGTGTATCGGGCGTGTTCTCCCGAGTTTGGTGTCCAGCATTCATCGTAGTAACGGTTGAATGTTGCACTCGGAGTCGAAGAGATGCCAATTGGAACATTGAACTGAAAGAGACCTAGCGAAAAGGGCTGCAATCCGCCGGCGTAGATACTGAGTCCATTAACGATTCGATGTGCACCGTTGTACCAGACCATTGGAATGAGGTTGAACTGCAGATTCACGTCCTCATAATCGTTAGTGTCTGGTGTCCATGCCGTCAGAGACCCGAGGCCGGCCGCAGGAAGTGCCTCTATGATCCCACCCCACAGATTCGTTACTATCATGTGCCGGAAGCCTAATTTATTTGATGCGGCCTGCAGGAAGATTCCGCATGTATTGTTTGCGCGGTTCGCAGGCTGATCAACCGCTTGAATATTAATGTGTTCCCAATACCAATGATTTAGGCCTTGATTGCCTACACCAGTTGAGGCGTTGCTATCGGGAGCGGCGAAAGCACAATTGCCTACGTACCATGGCGCGATTACACCCGCACCCCAGCTGCCAGATCCATTTGAGATGCCGGTCGAGGCAGCTGGCGAGATTGTTACGGTATTCGCTCCAGTAATTGCGGTAATGGTCGCATTAAGATTTCCGCCACTCGGACCCGCACCGATGACAGTAACCTGAGCTCCAATTACGTACTGACTTGGAATGGCCTGGAAGCCTCCACACGTTGTATACAGCGTCGACAAACTTGTCGAATGCACGCCGTCGTTGATATAGGCTCCGCAAGCATCCGATGGGCTAATCGTCACCGGACCCGGCGCCGGTGGCGAAGACAGTGGCGTGCTCCCTCCCGCCGTTCCACTAATGCGATTAGGAAAATTATTGTTACCTCCCGCTGCTGTGGCAGCCGCATTCACGCTGGCATCTACATTCACCGTGAAGTCATGCACCAACACACCATTCTGAGGAATAGACCAGATAGTAGGAGTGTCCGGAGTTGCAAGAACATCCTGTCCCGGCATTCCCTGCAGCGTACTCAAGGAAATGCCGGCGCCGAAAATGCTTTGCCCATGCCAAACAAGCGAACTCGTAAGACAAGCGCCCGGCGGTAGCTGCACCGGCGCATTTGCGCTTTCCGCCGCGGTGAGTGCAGCTTGAATTGCTATCTGATCGTCATGACCGTAGTACCACGTCGTGGTAGTTACCGTTGAAGAAGGCGCGCCTGAGGCTAGCGTGGCATTGCCCGCAGTCACAGATGCAATAACACCAGAGAAGACAACCCAGGTCCCCGAAACGAACCCACCGCCATTAATGGTTTTTCCCACGTCCGTACTCAAAAACGTGACACCGCTTGTCACACCTGACGTGTTGACTGTGAGCGTCCCTCCAGGCTTCAAAAGATCGCACTTTGCGTTATAGGGTGAGGCCATGATGAAAATCGTGCCGTTAACGTTAGCAACAGTAGTTTGAGCAACCGTTGTTTCAAACAACGCCACCATAACGAACAGCATGCAAGCGAATCGAAGCAGAACAAGATGCCTCATGCAGGCGAATATGTGAGTAAAAGTCTTCCTAAAACTGTAATTCATGACGTGAACTTCCTCTCTCAAGATCTGATCTACGCACATCAAGTGGAGACCAATGGAAGAAGCCGAAGGCCAGTATTGCACTGCACCAGTATCAGTTCGTCGTATGCGAACTAGTTAGAAGATAATTTGACTATAACCTGACGTAGCGGCGGAGCAAATCTTACCGCGAGACTCACACTCCCCGCGGCTTCAGCACTACAGGATGAAAGAGCGCAAAAGACGGCAAAGACGATCACAAGATCGGTATTCTGTTGTGCGAATCAAATAAGTCGACGCGCTCAATTCGATTCCGCCGGCAGATGCACAGTTGCCGCCGTTTCAAATCGTGCCGAGCAACTATGGAGGAACGGCGAATTCATCCACATGCAACTGCTGAGCGAGGTAAATCCTCAGTCTCCTCAGGCGGGAAGGAACGGCAGCCTCTGCCCGCAATCTTTTTTGGATGATGGTGATGTTCCTGTTTATCCGCAGCAAACAGCACCACTTCGTCGCACGGTGATTAAGCTGCACATCGATAAGGTCCTTGCCGGATTGTCTGCCGGGAGAATCTCGGCAGACAATCCGATTCTGAATATGGCAAAGACGACGCGGAGTAACTGGCGCTTCGAAACCTTCAGCCGGCCTTCCGAAAGGTAAGGTTGTAGCGAACCGGACCCAGCCGCGGATGGGTTCCATCTCGCAACGGTGCAATGCCGTGATAACGCAGCCTCGCAGGCCCTCCCCACACCAGCACGTCGCCATGAACGACCTGGATGCGTTGGAGCGTATCCGTTCGCTTCAGCCCGCCAAAAAGGAAGGTCGCAGGCAGGCCTAACGACACCGAGACGATCGGTTGCGTATAGTCACGTTCATCCTTGTCCTGATGCAGTGACAACTTCGAGCCTGGTTCGTATCGGTTGATGAGGCACGCATCCGGCTTGAACTCCGCAAAGCCTGCTTCTTTCGCAGCAGAACTCGCCAGATCTTTGAATTCCATTGGCATCTCAGGCCATGGCTTGCTCGTCCTCGGATCAATGTGGTCATACCGATAGCCGGTGTGATCTGTCACCCATCCCAGCTCACCGCAGTTCGACATCGCCACCGACATGCGGAACCCACCGGGCGTCACCATATTGCGGAATGGCGACTGCTCAGTGACGCGCTTGAGAGCGGAAAGTAAATCTTCCTCAGCGGCAAGCGCGAAGCCTGCGAGGACTGCCGTACCTGGACCCAGAAGATCCTTCGGCAGCAGGGACGGGGGTCCGTCTTCAAAAAGTGAGGAATTCATGATCTTCACTATGTGGCGTCATGAAAGATAACGCCAAGGGTATATCGCTGTCCTGAGCGAAGACGGCTGACACCATGCCGGAGATTTACCCGGTAGCTGCCGTGCGTGCCTTGCACAGGACGATGATGAACAGCAAAGGCAACCGCATCTCCCTGCCGCAGAGGTACGACTTCAGCCCGGCTCTGCATGCGCGGGCGCTGCTCGGTCAGGACAAACTCACCGCCGGTAAAATCTCTCCCCGGCTCCGACAATAGAAATGCCACCTGGATGGGAAAAACATGCTCACCGTACAGGTCCTGGTGCAGGCAGTTATAGTCTCCGGCGCCATACTGCAACAGCAGCGGTGTCGGCCTCAACTGCCCA
The DNA here is from genome assembly GCF_025685425.1 of Terriglobus albidus. Classification (GTDB taxonomy): domain Bacteria; phylum Acidobacteriota; class Terriglobia; order Terriglobales; family Acidobacteriaceae; genus Terriglobus; species Terriglobus albidus. The sequence continues at coordinate 26,669 of NZ_JAGTAS010000037.1, read as the reverse complement.
GCCCGATGGCAACGCTCGATGAACTCGGCGTGTTGGGCCGGATAGCGGATACCGATCCCCATCTGTTCGTTCCAATGATTCGCAACCGGAGCCAGCCTCTCGTAGAGAGACGTCCGTAACCCCTGCAATAACTCAGGCAGCGGATAACGAAAGTACTTGTACTCGCCACGGCCAAAACCATGCCGCGACATAACGACGCGGCTGCGGAACAACTCATCGTTCCCATACTGAGCTGCCACAGCTTCGCACTCGTGCACCATAAGGATGTTCTTCAGCACGGCATTGCCTGAGTCATTGAGGTCGCTTGCAATAAGCTGCCAGTCAATCGATGCGATGCGCGATAACGCGTGTGTTGCGTCTGGAAGTGACAAGCCAGGCTCCTGCAAGGCCAGTCCTGAATTTTTTAGATCAGTCTTCATACGTGTCTCTCTTTGAGGACAACACTATCGAGACGCGTGATGCGGAACACTCCGATTCTTGCCTTCAAACTCGGACCGCCTGCGATGCACGGTTCAAAAATTTGGCGGCAAGATCCGGAGTGTGATCGACACCTTATCAGGTTAGGTTCTGACGTGCAGAGCGACATCTCGCCTCTGCCATTTCAACCCAAAAGGAACACAGGTATGTCGAAGGAAGTACAGAACAAGGCTCTTGTAGGCCGCTGGTTCACGGAGTTCTGGGGACCAAACGTAAATCTCAACATCGTGGACGAACTTGCGGCTCCAGACATGTTGCTGCAGTATTCGCTGCACGAACCACGCCGGGGTCACGACGACATCAAGGCATTTATGACGGGATTTCGCCAAGCCTTCCCGAACCTCAACTTCTGGGGAGCGGCGGACCTCATCGCAGAGGGAGACTACGTTGTCGGGCGCTGGCAAGGCGGGGGTACGCACACCGGACCCGCATTCAGTGATTTCCTCGCCGGCTCATTGCCCGCCAACAGCGGCCGCAGGATGCACTTCACAGGAACCACTGTTCTCCGCATCAAAGATGGCAAGATCGCCGAGGAGATCGGTCTGGACGATGGCGTGACCGCACTCACCCAATTAGGTCTGATTCGGACGGCTTAGCGAAAGACGGCAGCCGAGACATGCAGCGGCTGCCGCCCTCCGCGGTGAACGCTACGCTGCAACAGCCATCGTCTGTGGATTCTTAGCGCGGTAGATGCGATAGTCGTAGCCCTCCTTTACGAACGAGAGATACGGCATACTATCCGCCACGCTCGCATAGACGGGGAAATCCATAACGACCCAGACATCGCGGAAAGACGACTCCAGTGAGCGTCCCAGGTTCTCCAGTACAGTCCGCATCACATCTTCACCGAACGGATTGAAGAGGTAGACGACCAGCTTTTCGTCGGGAAACTCAAATTCCATCGCATTAACGTTCATACACGTTGCCTCACATAAGCGGGCACGCTCGTCGTTATGGAGATTCAACTTTGCGAGATCGCTCAGCTCCTTGCGCAGCTCGATTCCGATGGCGGTGCGGAAGGGATACTCCTCCAGAGCCAGGAGAAGCATACGTCCTTTACCGCAACCGACGTCGATGAAGGTGTACTCCTGCGGATTCGTTACAGGCAGGGCATGCAGCACACGCCGCGCGCATTTGGGGCGAATCGGCACATAAGTATGGTTGGTTGGATCGGTTTCCCAGCCTTTGCGAGCCTGGTCGGCTCGGTCAGCTGAAGTATCCGTGCCATGACGCCAGTCAAACCACCAGTTCTCAAAATCGGTGTTGAGTTTGATCAGCTGCGGCACGCCCGGGATTTTGCGAATCGACTGACGGAGCATAGTGCGGAGATCATAGCAACCGGAAAATCACCGCGACTATGGCAAGAACCTATCTTTAGAGATGGCAGAAACCTCTAGGAGGTATACCGCAGATTGCTTCTATGTCGTTTCGGACTCGCCATTTATACGCGGACTCTTCGTTCTCAATACTGCCGGGTGCCCCAACCTTCGGGGTCCCCAACGAACGCTGTTCGTTGGGGTGAACGCTCGCAACGCTAGGGTGGGCTAGGAACACCCCAAATTCCAACGAGCATAAGTACGAATAGTTGACGTGACTTACTAGTGAACCCAACCCCTCCTAGCGTTGCGAGGATGGGCACCCGGGCAGGGGTGATTCATCAAATCAGATTTCTCCTCTTCGCGCCGAAATGACAAAAACAAAAACTAACCTCCGGCAATCTCTCCAAAAACCCGCAACAGATTTCCACCCCAGAACTTCCTTATCCGTTCTTCCGAATAGCCTCGCCGCAGCATACTCTCCGTAATCATTGGCAGGTCACGAACGTCGCGCATCCCGCGCGCCAGCGTGGGGCCGCCATCGAAGTCACTGCCAAGCGCGACGTGATCTTCACCCGCCAGGCGGATCACGCGGTCCACCACATCGACCCAGCTGTCCACGCTCATCTGCACTTGAGCCGGAACTTCGGCGCCCAGCATCGGATATCCCGGAGCCACAAGTTCATCGACCTCGTAGATCGATTTCCCCTTAACACGCGTCGGGATATCGGTAGTGTCCCAGAACGTCTTGCGGCGATGCTCCGTGATCCATGCATACTCCTTGGGATAGGCGAACTCGCTGCCGATCTGAATGCCGAGTACGCCTCCCTTCGCCGCTAACTTCTGCAGCAGGCGGTCCGGGATGTTTCTGGGGATGTCATTCACGCTGCGCAGTCCGTGATGCGTCGCAACCACCGGATGATCGCTTACTTCGATGGCCTGCTCCATCGTCGTGTCCGCCGAGTGCGAGACGTTGATGATCATACCCAACCGGTTCATCTCCCGGATGAGCTTGCGGCCATTCTCCGTAAGGCCATTGGCTTTTGCCGGAGAGCAGCATGCATCCGCATAGTGCTGGTTCCAGTTATGAGCGGAGAGTTGCGCCGAGCACAGGCCTCTGGCATGCAGCTCACGAAGCACGCCGAGGTCTCCGTCGAGATCGTAACTACCCTCAATATCCAGAACCGCAGCAAGCCTGCCCGATGCCGCTACCGCTTGAATTTCAGAAGCCTTGCGCACCAGCACGACCTTGTCTCGGTTCAACGCCAGTTGGCGATATGCGTGATCGATACGCCGGAGCGTCTGCTTGGTTTCGAAGCGGCCCGGATAGTACTCTTCCGGCACAAAGATGGAGAGAAAGAAGGCCTTTTCTCCACCTTCTTTGGCGCGGACAAGATCCCACTGTCCCTGGTTCGAACGCTCTCCCATACTGCCGCCGTGATAGAACTCTCGGTCGAGCGCATGGACGTGGCCATCGAAGATCAGCATCTGCTGATGCATCGCTCTCGCACGCTCCACGAACGGCTCGGCCCATGTCGTCGCACTGCCGGCAAGGGAAGCAAGCGAGGCAGACTTCAGAAGCTGGCGTCTTGTCAGCAAGGCAGTTCTCCTTAGGTCGATTGCCATAGATGCAACCCGCAGGGCGTTGCTATATTCGGCGCGCACCTTGAAACAAGGGGAATCATACCTTGAGCAATGCTCCTACGGCACGAAAGCGCCCGGCCTTGAAACCATCCAGTGCATGGTAGAGCGCCGCAAGGGAGGTGAGAGCGGTGTGGAGTGGGATCCAGGCCTACACCGGCGAAAACTTCTGGAAGGCGATGCAGGAGGGTGTGTGGTACAGGACAATCGCGCCCCATCCTCAATCCGAAGGGTCTAAGGAGCAGTTGAAAAGGTGGCACAGCCCGCTGAAAAAGGCGTAACAGTAAATGGGCTTTTAGCCCTCGGTCTTCTCTGTCCATCCGAAAAAGAGCCCAGGGCTCTATGCCGGAATGTATACGAATACATGTATGATGGTGCCACTCCTGAAACCTCAAGATCCCAGCCCATCAACCATGCCGACCGATCGGATTTCACATCGCAGACACTTCACTCGCCGCGAACTATGCGGAACCCTTCTAGCGACAGGCCTGCTCGGCGCCGCATCGCGTTCCACTTTCGCGCAGTTAGTGACGGGGGCAAGCAAGGTAAAACCAGGCCCAGCGCTGCTACCGTCAAAGCTCGAAATTGCCTCCTCCAACGCAAAGCTCGTCGAGGTCTTCGATTGGGCTCGAACACAGGCCATGGCCTACACCTTTGACCAGAACGATCCCGTAGGCCCCTGGTATGAGGCCGTTGAACCCGGACGCGAGGCTTTCTGTATCCGCGATACCTGCCATCAGGCCCTTGGGGCACACATGCTCGGGCTGGCGCGATGCAATCTCAACATGCTGCGCAGATTCGCCGAGCACATCTCCGACTCGAAAGACTGGTGCAGCTACTGGGAGATTGGCCGCTTCAACCGGCCCGCTCCAGTGGACTACAAAGATGACGCGGAGTTCTGGTACAACCTTCCCTCGAACTTCGACCTGGTCGACTGCTGCTATCGCATGTATGTCTGGACCGGCGATCCGGCTTACGTCGAAGATCCGGGGCTTCTTAATCTCTACGACCGCACCGTCAACGACTATGTTGAGCGCTGGGGCCTGGATATCGACCACATCATGACGCGGCCGCGCCTGCTGAATGTCCGCGGCATCTTCGACACGAAGAAGAAGTTTCCAAAAAATCGCGGTATTCCCGGCTACAACGAGAGCGATCACACCTATGTGCTTGGCTTCGACGTGCTTGCCTCGCAACGTGCTGCTTATCTTGCCTATGCGCATATCCAGCAGGTGCGTCAGAACGCTGCACTGGCGGCTACATTCCTGGCAAAAGCCGCGGCCGTTGAAAAGCTGCTGCGCGAGACATGGTGGAACCAAACAGACCAGTGTTTTTATGCGCGGCTCAACAAGGACTATCAACTCGAAGGCCGCAGTGGACGCGGCGCTGGCGGAGCCCAGACCCTGGACTGGAATGCAGAGGGAATCTCCGGCACAGGAGGCTTCCCACGCGCTGACGATCCGAATGCTGTCGTCTCCCGTTTGCTCGATCTGAGTCATGCGCGCCTGGAGTATCCCGAGATCTCGTTCACTCGAGTGGGCGATATCATCAGCGACATCATGGGAGTGAACCTGCAATTCACGTCGCCTCTGCTCTCCTCGGTAGAAGGCAATTGGGTTGAGGTAACGGTGAAGACACTCTCGGGCCTGGGAAACACCATTGGCTGGGCCGAGGTACGCAACCTTCCCATCCGCGCCTGCGAGGTCAGCGTTCGCCATGAGGGCAACCGCCGCACTACCTTCACCAACCAACGCGGTCCGGCACTGATCTGGCGAGCGATCTTCGATGGACGCCACGACTCGCTTTTGGTGAACGGACAGCCGGTGAAGGCTGCCGTCGAGACTGACGACCACGGGCGCTCACTTTCTTCGGTTCGTGTTACGGTCGGCGCCGGCGGAACTGTGCGCGTCGAGACAGACAAAGGCTGATGGAAACGAGGAGACCCCTTTTGAGCTCGGCGCGGTATTCACAATACTCTCGATCCTTCGGTATCGCCTTCCTAACTCTGAGTGCTGCAATCAATGCAGCGCCTCCCTCTGCGCCGCGCAGCCAATGGGTCTATCCGGATGCCTCCGGAAAACTGACCTACAAAACACTCGAAGCCGGTGACCGCATCCTCGACTTCTCATATGCCGGTTACGGTGGCGGCGGCGTTGCCATTCCATCTTTGCCTGTGAAAGCGACCGTTGCTCCTTCCGGAGGCGATGACACACCGGCAATCCAAGCGGCGATCGACAAGGTATCGAAGCTGCCGCTAGCGAATGGCGTGAGGGGAAGCGTGGTTCTCGCCAAGGGCCGCTTCCATTGCCGGGCTACCTTGAAGATTGAGGCAGACGGCGTTGTCCTCCACGGAAGTGGAATGGAGGAAGGTGGCACGGTGATTGAGATGACCGGAGATCCGCATCTGGCCATCTCCATCGCGGGACAAAATAACATCAAGGCAGACGGTCCTTCCACCACCATCTCCGATGCCTATGTGCCATCCGGGTCTAACTCATTGAACGTTCGTGATTCAGCCCTCTTTCACGTCGGCGACAGGGTGCAGATCACCCGTCCGGTTACACCTGAGTGGCTACACCAGATGGGCATGGACACGCTGGTCCGCAACGGCAAGAAGCAGACATGGATCGCCGGCGACCTTAAGACAGAACGCACCATTGCCGCAATCAATGGTAAAAAGCTCATCTTCGATGTTCCTCTCGCCGACTCGTATGACGCTCGCTACCTTGGCCCCAATGGAGCAAGCATCACCAGGGTGGAACACACCGGGCAAATCTCGCAGGTCGGCGTGGAGAACCTGCGACTAGTTGCTCCGGCACGCAGCGTGACGCTCAATGACAAGCACTTCAACGGGCTGCAGATGAATAACGTGGTCGACGGCTGGCTTCGTAATCTCCGTATCTTCGACACGACCGAAGCAATCGGCATCGGTAAGGACGCGCGACGGATCACAGTGCAGCAGGTAGACGTGACACAGAGCAAATCAATCGTCGGCAACGCCAAACCCGCGGACTTCTCCGCCAATGGTACGCAGATTCTCTTCGATCGATGCAGCGCCACCGGCGATAGTGTCTTCTACATCGCCGTCGGTCCTGGTATGCAGGGTCCGAATGTTGTCTTGCACTGCATCTTTCATGGAAACGGTCACGTCCAGCCACACCAGCGCTGGTCGACCGGATTATTGATCGATAGTTGCCAGGTTCCTGAAGGCGGCATCGACCTGATGAACCGTGGCTCAATGGGATCGGGACATGGCTGGACAATGGGCTGGGGTGTGCTGTGGAACAACGTCGCCAAATCCTACATTGTCCAGATGCCTCCGGGAGCCGCGAACTGGGCCATCGGCAACCGTGGCGAACAACTCCTCGGCAAGCTGCCCACCTTCGATCCAGGCCCTGAACTCCCCATGCTGCCGCAGGGCATCATCGACTCCGAAGGAACACCGGTCGCACCCGCAAGCCTCTACCTTGAACAGTTGAAACAACGTTTGGGAGTGCAGGCATTGCGGAACATTGATTATTAGATGAACATTTCGAGGGACACCCAGCGCATGGGAGTTTCGAATATTTCGACCCATCTAAGCGAAAGGGCGAGCCTCTCGGCTCGCCCTTCCGCTTGCTTCTCCAAATCAACTACATTCCCGCTTTGGTTGTGGCAGTTCCACCACCCGCAAGAATCTTTGCCAATTCATGCAGACGCTCAACATCGGCCGGCGTCTTGGCAGTCGCCGCTGCTTTCTCCGCTGCCTTCGCATCGGCTGCCAACTTCTTCGCATTCTTCGCGTCGATGTCGGCGGCGATCGCCTTGATCTTGTCAGCGGGCAGGCTGGTTCCGCGTGCAAGCTGATCGAGATAAGCCTTCGCCGTAACGAACGTCATCGGGTAATCGATGTGGGGCTGATCCTGCACATTCAATTCGGGCAGGTTGATCTGCGCCGCCGCGTCGATTTCGTTCTGAGTCAGGTATTTGGTTGGAAGCAGCTTCAGAACATCGGTACCGCGAGCAATCTCAGATCCGTAGATATAGCCGTTGTAGTAGTAAGTCGACCACTGGCCACCCATCGCCGGACGGCTGTCGTCGACCGGACCCCGATCGAAATAACCGATCTCGAAGGGATGCGTGGGATCGGTGTAGTCCACAATCGAGATACCTCCCTGGTACCAGGACTGGACCTCGATATTGCGTCCCGGCACCGGAATCATGGAGCCGTTGTGCGCAACGCAGTTCTCCTTATCCGTCTGCGGAGCGGGCATCTTGTAGTACGAAGCAAGCTTCAGCTTCTTATCCGGAGTGATGGTGAAGATCGCGTCGGCGCCCCATGCCATTGGGTCAGTAGCACGACAGCGCGGCTGCCCGCCGCCGCCCCACTCATCGGTAAAGAGCACGGTCTTGCCATCATTCGAGAAGTTGGCCGAGTGCCAGAAGGCGTAGTTCGGGTCAGTGACGGCATCGATCCGCTTAGGATTGGCTGGATCCTTGATATCGAGCAGGATGCCATTGCCCGAGCAGGCGCCACCCGCAAGACCAAGCCACGAATAAACAGTGATGTCATGGCAGCCACGCGTCGCCGAGGTAGTCTGCGTGCCATCGCCATGGTTGCCGCCATGCCACAGGGCATCGAACTTACCGCTCTGCGGGTCAGAGAAGATGCGGGGGCTGTTGATCACCTTCGCCAGTTCGGGATGCGCCAGCGGAACCTTGATGACCACGATGGTGAAGACCGCCGTAGTCGGGTCTTTATCGGGATCGCCGCCGGAGCAGCCTGAGAGCTCTTCCGCGGGACGAACGCCCGCGGAACCGGAGACATAGACGTAGACATTGTCCTTATCCTTCGGATCGACCACCAGCGTATGCGTGTGCGATCCGCGGCAGGTCTGTACGTCGACGATTTGCTTCGGACTGCGGATATCCGAGATGTCGAAGATGCGAACGCCCTTCACGCGATCAGCACTCGGGGGCGGCTGGCGCATGCGGAAGGCGCGCATGGCGGCGGCATCCTTTTCCGTATCGCCGGTCGGAGTTGGCGGCGTGGGCTCAGGCCCTGCGGTCGGGAAGCCCTGTGTACCGCAATCCATGCGGCCGTTCGCTGCTTCCACCGACATGAACATCAGGTGTCCGTAGACCGAAACGTCACCCTGGCCGCCGGGACAGACGATCGACGTCACCAGCTTCAGATGTGCCGGATCAGTAATGTCATAGATGTTGATGCCGTTGTAGTTGCCGTTGAAGAGATACTTCGAGTTGAAGGCAAGGTCGGAGTTCGTTCCACCGTAGTTCGCCCGCGGGCCGGTAGGACGAGCGGCGCCGGGCTGGCGCGGCGCGTCCGGATCAACCGGAGGCGGAGGCGGTGTCGCATCAACAGCCTTGATGGAGTCCAGATCCGGAGCGAATCCCGCAGGCTTGGGCGTTGAGATCAGCAGTTGCAGACCGCTGGCGGCCTGACCCGCATCATAAAGTCCACCCTTGAGACCGATTCGTGGATCGTCAGTAACCCGCGGATTGACAAAAACACTCGGCGGCTTCGGTGGCGTTTTGGTGGGAGTCGCTGATGACGCAGTGGTGGTTTGGGCAACAGCCAGGCCGGCGGCGGACAATGCAACCGTCAGTACCAGGGTCTTGCGCAGAGCGCACAGGGAATTCTTCCAGCTCATTCTCTCTCCTTCAGCATGTGACGCATGATGTCTATCTCGGCCTGTTGGGTGTTGTCGACATCATTGGCGAAATCGAACAACTGCGGATCCTGGCCGGCTCCTGGATTTGCAAACAACTCTTTCACCATCTGCAGAGCGCCCGTATGGTGCTGGATCATGCCCTTCAAAAACAGATGGTCGAACTTCGGCCCACTGGCCTTGCGCAGCTCTTCCATCTGCGCCGGCGTCAGCATGCCGGGCATCATCGGCATGCTCATGGCCATCATCTTCATGTGCTCTTCCTTCTCTTTGGCATCCATACCGGACATATCCATGCCGGCCATCGAGTCCATGGAGGTAGGCAGGCCACGCTCCGTAAGCCACTGCTTCATCCAGCGCATCTCATCGGTCTGCGAGACATCGATCTTATTCCCCAGCTCCTGAATCGCCGGATCCTTAGTGCGAGTCTTAAGCAGCTCAGTCATCTCGACTGCCTGATTGTGGTGCATGATCATGCCCTGCATGAACTCCACATCCGGCTTGGAGGGCGGCTTCGGCGCCTCACTTGCCGTGGCAGCCGCCGTAGACAAGGTTTTGTTCGCAGAGCCGGGAGCTCCGGGTTGCACGATCGCCGGGGCTGAAGCAGGTGAGGGAACCGGTTGCTGCGAGAAGGCCGCCGTCGCACACGCTGCAAGCGCCATTGCGATACCGGACCGAAGCGATGGATACACCAGAGAAGACAACATTCCTCCAATACCGTGGAAAGACCACGACAACCATGACCTGAAAACTACCTGGAAAATGCTGCAAACCTGAGCAGGCGAGGATACATAGAGCCAGTCAGTAACATGGGACCTACAACAGCAAAGCGGACAAAAGACTTTCGTTGCAGCCCTTATGGACAGTGTGTGGCCAACTATAAATGCACCCATGCCAAGGCGCAATATCCGTATTAATACGGATATTGCGCGCCGTACACACTCTTCCTTGATTCACGCAAAAAGCCGTGCGCTTTACTGCTCTCACCTGTGAGAACAGCAAAGGGCGCACGGCCTTGAGAGGCAGCTTACTGCAGTGCGATGTTTCCCGTCGGCAAACCAGCCCCGATAATGGGATTGTTCTGGAAGCTCAAAACAGCCGACGGTCCTGACGTAGAGATCGCTACGCCATTCGACGCTGTAGAAACGCCGCTAATCCGCGCAGTGGCGGTTACCGAACCGGTACCCGTTACCTGTATTCCGGCTACGGTATTGCTGACAGCACTGCTGTTGAACAGATTCAGCGAAGCGGAAGCCGTGTTGGCCGTCACCTTGAAACCGGCATTGCTGTTGCCATCGGCAATCACATCATTCGCGGCGACCTTGGCATAGTCACTCACATTGATGCCGTTCTGATTGTTTTGCAGCATAGTATGTGCGATAGAAGCATTACTCACAACAGCGGGGCTGACGTTAATCCCTGCGGCGGTGCAGTCATGGATCATGGAGTAATCCACGAAGAGAGTGGTCGGATTTGTCGTCGAGGCGGAGGCCTGGTTCACGCCATTCGTAAATCCGCCGATATCAACGTGATTAAGATGAACAACCTTCCCGCTATAAATTTGGACGCCCTGGTTACAAGGCGTGGTCCCCTGGCACTCAATGTAGAGGTTGCGAATAGTAACGACATCGGTGGATGCGGCCGAAATGACGATGCCGTTCGTGCCGGCTCCCGCAATACCGCCAGCATTGGGTCCACCGTCGATCGTAATGGACTTAGTGATAGTCACTGGGCCAAAACCGCCGGGATCGAGTGCGTCAATTTCTCCGTTCGGCGCGGTCTTCGAGATGGCGCCTGCAAAAGTCTTGCAAGGTGCAGTGCGGCTGCAGGGGTTAGCATCGTCACCGACACCGGAGACCCAGGTGCGGCTGGCCTGCGCGATGGCAGAGGCAGAGGACAAGATAGACATGGCAGTAACAACTGCCAGAAGCGCTGGTTTTTTCACAGAAGAACTCCACAGGATGTTTAGGGCGACCCCTAGTGTATGCTCAGCGCCGCGAAATACGAACAAAATCTCAGGTGGAAAAAGAGAGACACTTTCCCGAAGTAACGTTGTGCCCGGGTACCATGCGAAGGGGAGAAGATGGACGCGAACACATCCAGGTCACGGCGCATCTATGACACTTTTCTCTTCGACGGAGAGCTCGACTTGCTGGAGCACCGTCTGCGTCAAAACTTCGACGCCACGGATTTTTTTATCCTGATTGAAGCCGCCGAAACCTATCGCGGCACCCCCAAACCACTCATCTTCGCCGAAAATCGTGCACGCTTTGCCTGGGCGGCAGAGAAGATCCGACCGGTGACATTGCACTCGCTCGGACCGCCGGATGCCGTCCCCCGGACACGTGCAGCAGTCCAACGCAATGCCCTCTTACTCGCTCTGATGGATGCGACAGAGAATGAAATCGTATTACTTCTGGATGCAGATGAGATTCCGAGCAAGTCGCTGCTTGAACGCCTCCGGAGCAAGGGACTACATGCACCGCATCGCCTGGAGATGACGCGTCATTACCAGCGGCTGGACCTGCTGGCGCCGGCTTCGACCTGCTGCATTGACCGCTTACAGCCATTTGCCTTTGCCTCGGGCCACATCGCCGGCGAGTGCTGGGAGCCGGGATCACGGTGGCATGGCCGGTCAGGGGTCGCTGTTCCTGTGGGATGCCTGCGCGGAACGAACGGAAGAACACCCTACCAATGGCGTTTTCAAACCGACATCGAACTGACTCTTCCCGCATGTGGGCGGCACCTGACAGCCGTTGATCCCTCCGCCCAGCTTTCGCAGAAGCTCAAACGCGTCTTCCATGTTGAGTGGTCAGGCGAGCGCGGCGTATACCCGCCACATCTGGCACGCTGCGAGGAACATGCCGTCCATCATCGCGGCTGGTGGTACGCAGAACCTCCGGGCGGAGATCTTCCATCGGATCTCGCCGCGCTTGCAACAGCCTGCCCTGAGACACTCCGGGGACGGCCGGTTCCACCGATGTGGCGTAGACGGTGCGTGCGCACCTGGGCCTGGCTCCGGCAGCTCTCTCTATGGACCGATGCAGGCGTACGCCGTATCGACGATCACTTCGAACGCTGTCTGCCGTTTCTCACGCCCCTGCTGCTATTGCTGGATACAGGACGCGCGGCAGCGGCGGTGGTCTTACGCAGCTTCGGAGCGAGGTTCAAAGATGCAGCGCAAGAAACTAACCACGCTGGATAAAGCGTTTGGCTTCGAGCATCTCAAGCAGCTCCGATGTATCGGCGGAGCAGGTTTGGGCATCGACCTTGAATTCGCGGCATAGATCGCCGACCAGGTCATCCAGAGTACGCCCGTCGCCGAGCAGTTCCCAGATGCGGCTGCCGCTCTCATTAAGTTCCAGGTACACCCAATCCGTGATGTGCAAAAGAAGTGACTTATCGTCAACGTGAGCGGCAACGACCTCAGCGGAGCGTTTGAAAATGGGAAAAGTCTGAACCATAAGAATCTGCGTGACGGAAACAGCCGAAGATGTTTCTCATAGACTGTAGCAGGAGATTTTCTTGAACGCGCAATCCCTCCAAAAACGCCTGAGACGTGTGTGTCTGATGGGCGAGTGTGCTCTCGAACTGCTCCGCGCGCGACATATGATCCTCCACCGGCCCTTCGATAGAACAGCCGCCACCCTGCAGTCCCCCATAAGTGAACAGTGTGCGCCCGGCAGGCAGCCAGAGATCGTTCGCCAGGTGCGGGAAGCCATGGGTGGCATCCTACGCCGCATCCCATGGAGACCGACCTGCCTGATGCGGGCGATTGCCGCACAACGCGTCCTTGCACGGCGGCAAGTCGCCTCATGCCTGACGCTGGCGGTATTGCCCACGGCCGGTACGACGGTGAATGCTCATGCCTGGCTCGAAGCCGCCGGCATCGTCGTTACCGGACGTAGCGAAATGGGGCGATATGCGCCGATCTATCACTTCCGCAACGACGGAGGGCAAGACGAATGTTCGCGCTGATTGTCGATCAGCACAAAGGCACGACCCAGGAAGAGGTCGTGCGCCTCGCCGTCCGCATGCGCGGACCGGCGAGTGCCGGCCCTCTGCGGACTGTGCCACCGGGCCCTTCCGTCACGCGGCACGATGCAGTCGCCGCCGCCCGCGCACCCGGCTTGCTTCCTGAAGATCAATACGACGTGCAACCACTACGGTCGCACGACGGCCGCACACTGTTTGTCTGCCAGGCCCGACTGGACAACCGCGAGGAGCTGTTGCCCAAGCTGGATATGCCCAAGCGCAGCGGCGTCGCTGACTCCAGTCTGCTGTTTGCCGCGTGGCAGCGTTGGGGAGAAGAGATACACCAGCATCTCGCCGGAGACTACGCCTTCGCCGCCTACATGGGGGAGACGGATAGTGTCTATGCGGCTGTCGACCACATCGGACACTATCGGCTCTACTTCGTTGTAAACGACAGGAGACTGGCGATATGTTCTCAACTGGCAGCCCTGGCCCAGTCTGAAGAACATGGCGGCGTGGATGAGGTCCTACTCGGACTTTCAGCCGAAGCACGTTACATCCAGGGGAGAACGCCGTTTCGCCGCATACATCGCGTCGAAGGAGGATCTTGCCTCCGTTGGCGCAACGGCGAAGTTACGACTTCCCGATGGTGGCAGCCGTCAACTCACGCCACACGATATCTCCGCTCCGAGGAATATGTCGCTGCGGCGCGCGAAGCCTTTGACCGGGCGGTGGCATGCTGCCTGCGCTCGGCTCAGCCCATCAGCGCCAACCTGAGCGGGGGATTGGATTCCGGCCTGGTCTCCGCGACGGCGGCCATGTTGCTTCGGGCTCAGGGTAAAACTCTGAAAGCGTTCACGGCAGCGCCAGCAAATGGCGTCCCGGTCTTTGAGCGGCGGGGCTGGGATGCCGACGATGCAGCGTGTGCTTCGTTGACCGCAGCCATGCATTCGAACATCGAACATTTCGTCATACGTGGTGATGGACGGATTGCACTCGATCTATTGCCGGAGATTCATGCCACCTCCGCCACACCGGTACGGAACGGCGCCAACCACCTATGGATGGATGCCATTCACAAAACCGCTGGTGAAGGAGTCATGCTGGTCGGCGCTCGTGGAAACTTCAGCATTAGCTACTCAGGGGCCGGAGCCAATATCGAGTTGCTGAGGGGAGGACGCTTTCTGCACGCATGGCGATCTGCGAGGGAGCTTAGACAAGGTCAGGGTTCGCCGATATGGAAGACCCTTCGCGCCGGAGTCTTGCCACCCGCGATCAGGCAACTCTTTCCAGCCGTCAACAGATCTGACCTTGCGGTTCTTTCACTGACGTCCAACTCATTTCAACGACGCTACCGCGCGCTGATACATCCCAGACGCCCAACCCCTGGTACGCGCGCAGCGGCAAGCCGCAGCGCGACCCTGCCGGCCTTCCCCTGGGCCGCCGATACGCTTGCGATGTGGGGATCTGAATGGCGCGATCCACTCGCAGACAAACGCCTGCTGGAACTTCTGCTCTCATTCCCTCTGGTGGCATTTCTGCAGGAAGGAAGATCGCGTGGCCTGGCCCGGGCTCTGGGACGCAGGCGACTGCCGGAAGAGATCCGGCTGCGGACACAGCGAGGATCACAGGCGGCGGACTACTCTGCGGCAATGGCCGTTGCGCTAGCGCGTTATCGCTCTCTGGCGGAACGTATGCAGCAGTCCGCGGTTTGCCGTGAGCTCTTCAATTTTCAGGAACTCGCTGGAATATTCGATCGGATAGGAGCCGGAAATCGGTCGCCGGAACTAACCGCACCCGTTGACCGTGTCATGGATGCAGGACTTTTTCTGCTGAAACAGGAGTAACGTTACTTTGAAACCGCGGGGAGATATTGTCGCAGGAGTCCCAGGCGCGGAGATACGAAGAGTCCCTACGCTTCCAGAAACGTTGGACGGCGCAGTGCAGTGCGGCGGCTGGTCCATCGCACGACCAGGCGCCCTGGTGCACACCGTTCCCGGAGTCGCGCGCTTTCGCATCACCAACGGAGATCTCATCGAAGTAGCCTGGGACGAAGGCGCGGATCCAATCGCTGTGGACCAGTACCTTACCGGAGCGGCACGCGCAACCCTGGTCCATCAACGCGGGGGCGTGCCGCTGCATGCGGCCTGTCTGACGCCACCTGCCGCTGGATACGCAGTTGCGGTCGCCGGACACTCCGGAGCAGGAAAGTCGACTCTGGCGGCAGAACTAGTCAGACGCGGATGGTCCCTGCTGGGCGACGACGTGACACCCCTCTATGTAGAACGGACGCAGGTGATGGCATGGCCCAGCAAAGCCGGACTCAAATTGTGGCGCGATGCATGCGAGCGACTCGACATCGATACCGGAACTTTGAATCCACTCCCTGGAGAGCGTGATAAGTATCTTTTTCCCATCGAAACAGCCGGTGGGCCGCTTCCGCTCCGAGCTGTCTTTTTGCTGGAGCGAGGCATTCCACAATGCGTGCTGCCGGTGCGTGGTCCCGAGAGACTTGCGCTTGTGACTGCCAATACGTACAAACCGAATTACCTGAAAGCGCTGGGATGCCAGGAAGGTCACCTGAGAACCGTCGCCCAGATATCCTCAACGGCGGAGATTTTCATCTTACGAAGCGATTCTTCTGTCTATGACAGAGCAACATTGCTTATAGATACCGTAGGCCGTAGAATCGCTGCATCGATTTCTCAGGAGACCACAACCGATGAACCCTGAAGTAAACCTTCATGCATCCCCCACCGGCCTCAATCAGGAGCGGACTCCTGCTCTGCGTGAATGGATCAAACCGGCTGCTAAAGTAGCCGAGGTCTCTGTGGCAACCCTGCTCGGACATGCGTCTGCTTCCGCCGATGGTACCACCTGCGCGTCGTAGCTAGATCCGGCAGTTCTTCGATAGATAGTGCAGAGCGTCACTACCTTTGTGATGACGCTTTTTCCTGTGCCAAAATTCAGACCGTTAGCCGCTGGCCGGCGGTCTTGGTTTCTCGACAAGAAGCCGACGTTAGGAACCCAGCCGCCTTGATGGAGTAGTATACCCATCCCAATAGCCAGCCGAGTGCCTGGCCGACGGGGGTCGGCCGCAGCAGAATGCACCGCTCCTGCATGCGCCGCCTAACCACGCCGAGGTCGTGCTGCCACTGGCGAAAAGCGGACATAGGAGAGACCCGTCTTTCCAGGCTCTGATAGAAGCATTCATCTTTACCGGCCGCCCAGGCGCGCCGAATGAATCCCGCAAATCCTGCCGGGGGTGGATGCGATGCGCGCGCATCCGTATGTCTTTCCAGAAGAATCCCTGCCGCCATCAATGTTTTGGCATGATGACCGCACTGGCCTCGAAACACAGGATGAGATGGGTAGGGAAAGCGCATGAAGAGCGCGCGGCGAAATGCCAGATTATTAGCCGTAATGAGCCGCAACGGCTGAATGCCGCGTCCATGCGTCGCCGGATCGAAGATCCAGAACAGAGCTACGGCCATTTCATAAGGCGTGGCGTGGTCGAGATGAGTCGCTCCGATAATTGCCGACACAGACCAGTCGTTGAAGACGGTAAGCATGTTCCGCAGCCAGCCAGGATCAGGCAACAGATCGGAGTCCAGGAACAGCACGATGTCATTGCTGGATGCTCGCGCACCGGCGTTCTTCTTCTCGTAGTAGTGCGTGCCAGAGGGCACAGGCACAGTAATCACAGAACACTGCCATCCACCAGGTGCTGCAGCACGTTCCAGTAGAGAGCGCAGAGCCATGCCGGAGATCACACATTCTTCATAGCAGACAATGAGCTCGGCCGGTCCGCGTAGCTCATTCTGAACTTCCTTGAGTTGGAGGCTGACTTCACCAAGAGCACGTGTGACGCGAGCGATACCGCTTGCTTTCACATTCTCCCACTCGAGAACAATCGATGGTGCGTAAAGCTGAACGTTTGGCATCTTGATATGGACAACCGGCTCAGTTGCGGCCCTATCCACAAGTATCTAAGAATTGGCGCTCAGGCAAGTCTTTCTGAACACCGGAATCAAATTCGCTGTCCTACCGCTTCCCCAACTCGATCGCTTGGATGAGTTGCTTGCACCGCAGAAGCGGAATGGCTCCGAAAATACCGAAACTGCAGTCGATCATCCTCCAGCCAAACGGAATCCCCCGCACCTGTCCGGCGATCAAGGCGAGGGGAATCACTGCCGCGCAGGCGATGAGACCGAAGGTGATCACCCACTTGTTACGGACGGGATCAACGTACGGCCCAACAAAGGCAATGGCGATAACGAGGTGCGCGAATGCCAACCAGTCTGTTCCGTAGGCCAGAAACGGATATCTGGAACTTGTCACCGTCAATGCCTGTTGCACACGGTCGATCCACGGCAGCAGATGCGTGGATGCCGCGGCTGGTTGAATCCATGAATGATGCAGGCCGGCAGCAAGCCAGTCCAGCTCGGTCTTCAGTGGAAAGGCAGTGACGCCGCTGAGAACCAGTCCAATGATGAAGAAAACGAGCCAGAATCGGATGCGGCGAAGAGCCTCAGCGTGCGTCATGAACTCCTGTCAGACTCAGGGCAAAAGTCGAATGCGTCGATACCGCTGTGCTGGGTGAGGCCACGGAGAGGCCACCAAAACGGCGGTCCCTGCGATAGAACTCCGCCAGGGCTGCATCGAATTCAACCTCGTCGAAGTCGGGCCACATGCAATCGGTAAAGTACAGCTCCGCATAGGCAGACTCCCATAGAAGGAAGTCAGAGAGCCGTTTTTCTCCTCCGGTACGAATCAGAAGGTCCACGTCACTGTTGTTGCGCATGAGGCGCTGGGACAGTATCGGCTGAAGCGAGGCTTCGTCTGCGGATAGCGTCATTCCCGCCGCGGCCCGTGCAATCGTCTCCCTTGAGGAGTAGTCGATCGCCACACAGAGGTCGAGACGATCTCCCGCTGCCGTCAACATCTCGGCCTTTTCCATTGCCTCGCGAACGATCGGTGCTAAGCGGTCACGCCGGCCAATCGCCTGCAACCGTACGCCTCGCTGTTGAAGCCGATTCGTTTCGAGCCTCAGAAACGCTCGCAGCAGCCAGAAGACACCTTGTACCTCTGCGGTTGGCCGTCTCCAGTTATCCGACGAGAAGGCATACAACGTAAGGCGGGCGATCCCATGATCCAGCGCGCGATCGACAATACGCCGGATCGTAGCCACCCCGGCACGGTGGCCGGCGACGCGAGGTAACCCGCGCCGCGTCGCCCACCGGCCGTTACCATCCATGATGATGGCGACATGCAGTCCCTCGTGTGTCATCGCGTGCCTTCCTGATTGACCGGCACAGGGCCTGATGCGCCGGACACCGATCCAGACCAGTCGATCGTCCGCGTGAAGTACATCGCAGCCGCTACGACGAGGAAGCTGGCAACCGAGCCCACCAGGAGCGCATTGTCCTCCAGCGTCAGCAACAGATAGATCATCGTGTACAGCAGCGAGAAGATAGCGAGCGCCCGCACGCCCTGTAACCGGCTCTCAAAGATCCATGCGGCATTGATGGACAGCAACCCCACCGTAGCGGCGCCTGCAATCAAAAATCCGTAGTTGAAGCCGATACGTTCCGCAAATGAAAGCAGCAGCAGATAGAAGATAAGCTGTGCGATGCCAACCAGTACATACTGCGCAGGGTGTACGCTCTTGCGCGTCGTCGCTTCAAAGACGAAGTAGGAGAGGAAGACCATACCGAGAAAGAGAAGTGCGTATTTCAGCGACCGGTCGACCGACTGATAGGGGTCTGCGACTTCTACAAATGAGATTCCCAGGCTGGTTGTGTCGAGCGAAGCCAGGATGTTTCCTGCCCCTTCAGAGCGTACGTTGCGGGCGATGAAAGGCACGGACCAGGCGGCGGTATATCCCTGCTCGGTGAGGTTTCTGGTGACCGGTGGAATACCGCCGTCAAAACCGGGAGTGCGCCAGTCCCCCTGCGCTGTGAGGTGAGTTGTCTTGCCATAGGCAAGAACGGCAATCCGGTTGGCGCCGGAGAACCTAAGGACAGACTTCACGTGGAATTTGCTTCCGGGCTTCGCCTGCTCGCCGGCCTGCGCTCCAATGAGCGAGAGTTTCTGCTGCTCCTTCTGTTCTCCCATGACGACACTATCGATCGTCTTTGCAGGCGTGAGCGTCACGGTTCCGGCATCGGACGTAAGCACCGCGTCAGCTAAAGCACCGCGCGGATCGCTTACGCCCACAAGAATCTCAGCTCCATCCCAGTGCAGCGTCCCGTCCTTCGGCAGGGCCGCCGGAACGCCCGTCAGGTCGAAGTTCGCGTCGAAGACCAGATCAGCCTGAAAGACCGGCACTCGGAACAGCGAACGATGGCGCTCCTCCGTGGCCGTTTTAATCGCCGCGTTTCCATCCGCGGGGAAGACAAAATACGTCCCTCGTTCCAAAGGAGCTGATGGCAACGAACCTGGAGCTGTATAGGGGATCGCAAGCGTCGGTCCGAGAAAGGTCTGCGATCCGCCAACGCCATTGCCGATCTCGTTGGCGACCTCCTTCGCACGGTTCGTACGTTCTCTGACAAGCCCCTCAACAAAGAACGACGGTATGGTCATGAACAACGCCAGAAAACAGATCAGGATCAGCTTTACGCCCATCGATAATGAGCGAAAGATTCCTCGCACCGGCACCTGCAAGATTGAGTATTCAGCCATCGATTTCTCTCCTTTTCTCTCCACTGCAAAGAACTTTATATTGCAAAGTTAATGAACAAATTTTTTAGGCTTGTGACGGTGTCAGGCCACGCACCTGTGCTCCCACGGGCTTCGTATCTTCGGCAGCATCGCGAATCACCTGCTCCAGTGTGGTGAGATATTCGAGATACCGCTTTCGCCCCGATGAGGTCATGCGACATACGGTAAGCGGGCGGTTCTGATCGTGTCCTTTCAGGATCTCGACCATCTTCTCCTTCTCCAGCACGCTCAGGTGCCGGCTCAGATTGCCGTCTGTCAGAGAGCACATCTGCTTGAGATCGTTGAAGGTCAGCCCTTTGGGATTTGTTACCAGCGACGTAAGGATGCTGAGACGCGCCCGCTCATGAATCACACGGTCGAGCCCCTCGTAGGCAAAACGGCCACCGTCGTAGACAGACTTAGACTTCATCGCCCTCTCCTTCCGCGTTCACATACAGAACACCGGCGACCAGAAGCTGGCCGACGCCATAGGCAACACCCATCGTCCATGGCGAAAGCGCGCGGTTCCCCGCCAGCGAGAGACAACCAAGTCCGGTCGCAAGATACCATGCGCCCGCTGCGCTCATAGCTCGCGGCAAAAACCGGCAGGAAGAAAAGATGCCGATGCTGAAGATCACTTGCCACAGCCCGGGAAGCATCCACGTCACCGTAGGCGCAAAGGACATCAGCACAGCGGTCAGCAACAGACCAGCACCTGCCGAAGGCAGGAATTGCACCACCGCCATGCGAAGCATCTCATCCGACAGGCCCGAGTGCATACGGCGTGTGCGGGTATACATCTGGACTCCCGTGAGCGCCGCACAAACAATTGCGGTCGCGACCCATACCGCCAGATACGCCGCCAGATGATGCACCGGATCCGGCACCCAGTACGCCTGTGCAATCGCAGCAAGGCCAGCGAAGCCTCCGGTAGCAGCCAGCGTCGCCGCCCCATATCCACGAAACTCCGTGGTATTCGCCAGTTGCTTACGAATACTGCTGATGTCACCAAGCGCTTTGTGCAGGTCGCTCATCGCTTCACTTTACATTGCAAAGTAATCCTCTTTCGCGGGTCTGTCAACACGCAAAATGAGGCAGTCACGTAGACTAAAACCTCCATGCTGCTAACCATCTCTACCGCCCATGTTCCTGCGACGGATCTCGGGTATCTCCTACATAAGAATCCAGCCCGCCTTCAGACCGAAGAACTCTCGTTCGGGAAGGCGCATGTGTTCTATCCCGAAGCGAACGTCGATCGCTGCACTGTGGCGGTTTTGCTGGAGGTCGATCCCATCGCACTCGTGCGTGGACGCCGTGGTCCTGCAGGAGACGGCAGACAACTGCAGCAATACGTGAACGACCGGCCATATGCGGCCAACTCGTTTATGAGTGTTGCGCTGGGCAGGCTTTTTGCGACGGCCCTCAGTGGCCGGAGCAAAGAGCGTCAGGAACTCGTCGACATATCTCTTCCCCTGAACGCAAAACTGCCGGCCATAGCTGCAGGTTCGGGATCAGAGCTGGTACGACGCCTCTTCGAGCCGCTCGGATATCGCATCTCGACGGAAAGCGGCCTGCTGGACGAAACCTTTCCAGATTGGGGAGAGTCGCGGTATGCCTCTGTCGAGATCGCTGCCACGACACGGTTGCGGGATCTGTTGACCCACCTCTATGTGCTGATTCCAGTTCTGGATAACGAGAAACATTACTGGGTCAGCGATGACGAGGTCGAAAAGTTGCTGAAACGTGGCGAGGGGTGGCTTGCCATGCATCCGGAAAAGGATCTGATCGTCTCCCGCTATCTCAAGCGCCAGCGCAGTCTGACGCGCGAGGCTCTCGATCGCCTCGCCGAAGAGACTCCAGAAATAGAGGAAAATCAGGAAGAGACACGGAACCAAGAAGAGCAGCAGGTCGAGCGTTCTCTCGGCCTGCACGAACAGCGCATGGGTACAGTATTGTCGGTGCTTCGAGGCCTCGGTGCAAGGCGGATCATCGACCTTGGATGCGGTGAAGGCAAGCTGCTTCGTTACCTTCTGGCAGATCCGCAATTCGAGTTCACGCTCGGTATGGACGTCTCGTGGAAATCGCTCGAAGTCGCCAAAGAACGGCTTCATCTGGATCGCCTTCCGGAACGGCAGAAGGACCGCATCCAGCTCGTGCAGGGTTCGTTGATGTATCGCGATCAACGGCTCTCCGGATTCGATGCCGCCACGGTCGTTGAGGTGATCGAGCATCTCGATGCTCCGCGTCTGGAAGCCTTCGAGCGTGTTCTCTTCGCATTTGCACGTCCCATGCACGTGGTGCTCACCACACCGAATGTGGAATATAACTCCGTCTTTGAGACGCTGCCCACTGGACAGTTTCGTCATCGCGACCATCGTTTCGAATGGAGCCGGGCGGAGTTCGAGACCTGGGCAAAAAGCATCGCTGACCAATATGGCTATGAAGTTCGCTTTCAAGCCGTAGGTCCACAGGACCAGATGCTCGGTGCACCAACACAGATGGGAATCTTCTCGCGCGTGGGAGGTGCGGCATGAAACTCGCATTTCCCGAACTCTCCCTTGTCCTTCTCGTCGGTCCGTCAGGCTCAGGGAAGTCGTCCTTCGGGCGGAAGCATTTCTTGCCGACGGAGGTCGTCTCGTCCGATTTCTGTCGGGGACTTGTCTCCGGCGACGAGAACGATCAGGCATCGACTGCGGACGCCTTTGATATTCTTCGCACCATTGTTCGGAAACGTCTCGCGCGCGGCAAGCTGACTGTGATTGACGCCACCAATGTTCAGCCGGAATCGCGCAGGTCGCTGATCGAGCTTGCCCGCGAATACCACGTCATGACGGTTGCAATCGTCTTCGACCTCCCGGAGAAGCTCTGCCAGGAGCGCAACGCGTTGCGTCCTGATCGCCAATTTGGCCCGCATGTCGTCAGGAACCAATGCCAGCAACTTCGCCGTAGCCTTCGAGGGTTGGAGCGTGAAGGAGTCCGCTACGTCTTCAAGCTCTCTTCTCCGGAAGAGGTCGATGCAGCCAGTATCGAACGGCAACCGCTCTGGAATAACAGGAAGACAGATCACGGTCCGTTTGACATCGTGGGTGATGTTCACGGCTGCATCGACGAGCTGTTGGAGCTGCTGCAGCAACTCGGCTACTCCGTTTGCGCAGAGGGGGAGTCGTACGTCGTAAAACCAGCGTATGGCCGAAAACTTATTTTTGTCGGAGACCTCGTCGATCGTGGCCCCGGCACTCCACAGGTCCTGCGCCTGGTCCATGGCATGGTCCAGGCAGGACAGGCCATCTGTGTTCCCGGGAACCACGATATCAAGCTGGTCAAGGCGTTACGCGGACGCAATGTACAAATCACGCATGGACTCGACACATCGCTGGAGCAGCTAGGAAAAGAGACCCCGGAGTTCCGCCGGCAAATGGCTGACTTCCTCGATGGGCTTGTCAGCCACTATGTCTTCGACGACGGCAATCTGGTCGTCGCTCACGCAGGCTTGAAGGAATCGATGCAGGGGCGGGGCTCCGGCACCGTCCGCGAGTTTGCCCTTTATGGTGAGACGACCGGGGAGACCGACGAATTCGGCCTGCCCGTGCGTCATAACTGGGCGGCAGAGTATCGCGGCAAAGCACTGGTGGTCTACGGGCATACTCCTGTACCGGAGCCGCTGTGGCTAAACAACACGGCAAACATTGACACCGGTTGCGTCTTCGGCGGCAGCCTTTCTGCGCTGCGCTATCCAGAACGAGAGATCGTTTCAGTTCACGCCCGTGCAATCTACGCGGAGCCAAGGCGGCCATTCCTCGCAGGCGATCAGAAATCTGCACGGACCATGCAACAGGCTCTCGATGACACACTCGATCTCGAAGATGTTATCGGTAAGCGCCTGATAGACACTCGGCTTGTCCCTCGCATCACCATCCGCGAGGAGAATGCTATCGCGGCGTTAGAAGTCATCAGCCGTTTTGCCGTCGATCCCAAATGGCTCATCTATCTTCCCCCGACTATGTCTCCGTCAGAGACGAGTCAGCACGCGACTCTTCTGGAGCATCCGCAGGAAGCCTTCGCCTACTACCGCAACGAAGGTATTCCGGCTATTGTCTGCGAGCAGAAGCACATGGGCTCTCGCGCCGTTGTTATCCTTTGCCGCGAAGAGGAAGCCGCACAACGCCGCTTTGGGGTAACCACACCGGCACTCGGAATGATCTATACACGTACCGGACGCCGTTTCTTCAGCGATACTGCGCTGGAAACTGCGTTTCTAACCCGGCTGCGCGACGCGGCGGAAAAAGCAGGTCTGTGGACAGAGCTTGGTACTGACTGGATCTGTCTCGATTGCGAACTGATGCCATGGTCGGCCAAAGCGCAGGAGCTCCTTCGTCAGCAGTATGCTCCAGTCGGCAACGCCGGCATCCGTACACTGACCGCGGAACAGCACGTTCTTGCCCAGACACAGGCGCGATTGCCTGAGATTGAAGAGCTGGCAACACGTACCACTCAACGTCTCAATGCCTTGCAGCAATATGTCCGGGAGTACCGGCAATACTGTTGGCCTGCTACATCTCTGGACGACTATCGTTTGGCTCCGTTCCACATACTTGCCAGCGAAGGCAATGTGCACACCAATAAGCGGCATACCTGGCATATGGAGCTGATCGCCAGGCTTTGCGAAGCCGATAACCATCTGTTGGTCGCTACACCGTTTCAGGTTGTAGACCTGAATGACAGCACAAGCTGCGATGCTGCCATCGCCTGGTGGACGGATCTCACAAACACCGGCCGCGAAGGTATGGTCGTCAAACCGCTGGACTTTATCAGCAAGGGTCGGCGTGGAACGGTACAGCCCGCCATCAAATGCCGCGGCCCGGAGTACCTGCGCATTATTTATGGGCCTGAGTATCTACTGCCTGACAATCTTGAGCGCTTGCGTTCAAGGGCAGTCGGTGCAAAACGCTCCCTGGCCAGCCGCGAATTTGCCCTAGGCGTTGAAGCTTTGGAACGTTTCATCCGATATGAACCGCTTCGCCGGACACACGAATGCGTCTTCGGTGTCCTGGCGCTGGAGAGTGAACCAATCGATCCCCGCCTGTAAAGAATAAGCATCCAGCCACCTGGTTCCGGTGGCTGGATCTTTTGATTTACGAGGCCTTCTGAACCACTTCCGGCGCCCACTTCTTTGCCTCTTCCGACTTCATCCACTCGCCGGCAATCTGTCTGGTGGTGACGTTCAGACGGTTCCACACATTGATCAAAGCGATCTGGAGAACCAGAACCGCTAGCGCCTTTTCATCGTAGTGTTTCGCTGCCTCGTTCCATACGGCGTCCGGAACCGGATCAGAGCGGTCGCTCAAACGAGTGGCTGCTTCTGTCAGCGCCAGCGCTGCGCGCTCTGCATCCGTGAAGTACGGAGCCTCTCTCCACGCTGCCACTGCGAACATACGCTCATCGGTCTCGCCCTCGTGCCTGGCTATGCGGGCATGCATATCAAGACAGACGCCGCAGCCGTTAATCTGGCTGGCGCGCAGATGCATCAGACCCAGTGTCTTCTCCGGGACCGCTCCATTCTTCGTAGCTGCGCTAAGCGCCATCAGCGCCTGCATGGCTTCGGGAACAACCATCGCCGGATTCTTCATCCTTGCCTGCATCGTGTTTTCTCCTTTTCCTCTCCCGCGGTCTGCGGGTGTGTTGCACGACGAGTACCCTTGTCACATCGCCCGGGTTTCGCTCGTCACAACCATGACGGAACCTGCGGGAGGGATGTGACAGCGGTGACGGAAAAAGATTGGCTGACAAAACAGTTCGAGCAGAACCGTGGACATCTGCGTGGCATCGCCTACCGGATGCTAGGCTCATTGAGCGAAGCCGAAGATGCCGTTCAGGAGACGTGGATGCGGCTTAACCGCTCCGATGCCAACAGCATCGATAATCTTGGCGGCTGGCTCACCACAGTTGTCTCGCGTGTGTGCCTGGATATGCTGCGCTCCCGCAGCTCACGCCGCGAAGATTCGATCGATGAAAACCCTATCGAGATCCGGGCAAAAGACGAGGCGAGCATTGACCCGGAGCAGGAAGCAATTCTGGCAGAGTCCGTCGGCATCGCCTTGATGGTGTTGTTGAACCGCCTTACCCCGGCAGAGCGCTTTGCCTTTGTGCTGCACGACCTGATGGATCTGCCGTTCGATGAGATCGCTCCGATTCTGGGCCGCACCTCCACAGCGACACGCCAGCTCGCGAGCCGTGCCCGCCGTCAGGTACGCGGCGTAAGCCCTGATGCGGGTATCGATTTTGCACAACAGCAGGAGGTAGTAAACAGCTTCCTCACTGCGTTACGCGCCGGCGATATCGAAGCCCTGGTGCAGGTGCTCGATCCCGGTCTGGTCGTTCACATTGACAAGAGTGCAGCAGCCACCGGAGTTCCGGTCGAGATCCATGGAGCACGCAACTGGGCCAGGAACGCCGTCGCCTTCGCGCGTCATCTGCGTTTCTTACAGCCCGCCCTGGTGGACGGAGCAGTTGGCATTCTTCTGGCGCCGCGAGGTCGTCTGTTCCGGGTACTGCGATTCACCTTTACAGACAGCCGCATCACGCAGCTCGATGTAATCGCGGATCCAGAACGACTGCAACAGCTTGAGATCGGAATGCTGGAGGGTCTTGGCGGGTGAATACATCCACTGCGCACGGCAGTGCGCATGTCTTGTTAAGGGGACGGCTTCAGCCGTCCCGTAGCTGACCAAACGAAAACGCGGCTTCAGCCGCTGAGGGCAATGTGTAGAGAAGCAGGGCGGATTCAAGCGCCAAGTGCAACGTTTGTGAACTTAGCAGGATTTTGCCAGAACTGCACGAAGTCGAAGGCGCCTTCTGGGAGGAAGAGCTCTGCCGGAGCCTTTTTCTTCAG
>NZ_JAGTAS010000057.1 GCF_025685425.1 Terriglobus albidus | reverse complement strand
CCCAAGCTGCAACTGGATCTGAATCGTTACTCGTTCAAAATCATCCAGCTGACTGTAGCTGCAACCCATCCAACACCCCCAAACTTAGAGATGTTGCACTTAGATTTTGATTCCAATCAGATTTCTCAGCTGCGCTGCGAAATGACAAAACAAAAAACACATCCTATCGTTTGCCGGTCGGCTTCTTACTGAACCAGATGCCATTGGGAGCATCGGAACGAGCCGCCACGATGTCCGTCCAGCCATCTCCATTGAAGTCGGCGAAGGCAAGGCCGTACACCGTGCCTTTGCCGTCGTTCCAGGGGACCTCGTGGAAGGTGCGGCCCCGCCCGGTATTGAAGAACACCGATCCGGGTAACTCCACATACCCCACGATGATGTCCGGCCGTTTGTCGCGATTCAGGTCGGCGATCGCCAGGCAGTAAGGCGGCCGGTCGGGACCGGGAAGCCTGAACGGTTCTCCGAACTGGCGTTTGCCGCGATTGAAGAGAATGAACGAAGCCTTCAGGCGTTCATCAATGATCGCGAGATCGGGCTGCCCATCGCCGTCGAGATCGCCGGCCGCACCCATGCGAATCCAGGCGTTGGCGGCGCCCACTTTCGTCGAGGTGGGGAAGTGTCCTTTGCCGTCGTTCCAGAGGACGATGCTCTGGCCGCCGTCGCGATGAGGGGCAAAGAGATCAAGCGCGCCATCGCCGTCGAGATCTGCCGCTACGATTGAGGTTGCCGATTCTGTCGGAAGGGCTTCGCATGCGGGGAAGTGTCCCTTGCCGTCATTGAAGCAGACGAAACTTGGCGTTGGATTTTGGGTGCCTTTCCCAGGTTTTCCATCCACCAGGTCCGGATAGTCGCCGCGATTGGCGGCCACGATGTCCGGATAGCCGTCGCCGTTCAGGTCAGCCAGGGTTACATAACGCGTCGCCCAGTTGGGGCTGCCAAAGGTACCGCTCTCTGTGAAGTTTCCTTTGCCGTCATTCCGGTAGACAAGTTTGCGATCGGGTGCATCATTGCTGACCACTATGTCGAGGTGGCCGTCTCCATCAACATCGGCCAGCGCTGCGGAATAGGTACGGTCGGGCGATGTCCCGAGGTTGTTGGCGAGGAAGCTCCCGTGGCCATCGTTGAATAGCACGCGATTGAAGAGTGGCCAATGCCGCCCTTTGCCAAGAACGATGTCCATCAGGCCGTCTCCGTTGAGGTCGCCCACGCTCACGCCGGCCGAGGTTTCGGCCTTGTCTTCAAGCAGCAGAACGCGATCGAAAGAACGCAAAGCCGGCGATGATGCCGGTTGCGCTTGCGCCAGCAGAGCCGCTGCAAGCAACACCCATCCTGGTGAGACTATCTTCTTACCTTTGAGGCGCAGCTCAAGAAGGCGCTCGGACATGATTATCTCCAGAGAGCGATTCGTAACGAGACAAGTAGATACAGTCCTCTGCTCTTTCGCAAGACTCTGAGTCTTCGTAAATCCTCGAGCAGCAGGAGTAGGAGGGTAAACCGATATTCCACACTTCGGAATATCCACACCGATCCGTCCTTGCCCATTGATCCCGATCCCCGTACTCTGCCGAGTGAGCGATTCCGAAATCCGGAATGCAGAGCCAGCAGTGATGGAGTTTTTGACGTGAGCCCGCCAAGACATCTGGAGCGTCGATCAAATGTGCAGACGAGCCGTCGCAGCGATCGCAATGAGTCCCAGACCGTCCTTCGTGCATGTGAGGTCTTGAAGGCATTCAAGAGCCTCGGGGAAGAACTCACGCTTCTGGAGGTGATGGAACGCGCCCAGCTTCCCAAGACCACAGCCTTCCGGCTGCTACGTACTCTCATCCATGGAGGGCTGCTGGAGCGTGTCGGCGCCGGGGTCTATCGCAATCGCTTTGGTCCAGTTAGAGGGCGCAGATATCGGATCGGGTTTGCCACGCAGGGGGTAACGGAGTTCTCGCAGGAGGTGCTGCGCAGTATTGAGACGGTGGCGGCGCGAGAGAACGTGGATCTCGTCACGGTCGATAACCGCTATTCAGCGCGTGAGGCGCTGCGCAATGCCGATTTCCTGATCCGGGAAGGCGTTGACCTCGTACTGGAGTTTCAGACCTATGAGCGTGTAGCGCCGGCCATCGCTTCCAAGTTCCTGGAAGCGAAGACGCCGGTTATCGCCATTGAGGTTCCGCATCCCGGAGCTACCTATTTTGGCGCTAATAACTACAAGGCAGGCGTCATCGCCGGGAAGGCACTTGGACGCTGGGCAAACGAGAACTGGAATGGCCGCGTGGATCGTGTGGTTCTGATGGAGCTTCCCATTGCCGGCTCTTTGCTTGAATTGCGCGGCACCGGCTTTCTGCATGGCCTTCAGTCCGAACTTCCGGAGATCGCCTCTGCATCTGTTGTTCATCTGAATGGCCGCGGCGATTTCGAACAGGTACAGGAGATGTTGCGGAAATATCTGAGGAGAGCCCGCGCGAAACGTACGCTCGTCGGTACCGTTAACGACATCTGTGCGCTGGCTGCTATTCGCGTCTGGGAAGAGTTCGGTGCTGAGAAGACCTGTGCTGTTGCCAGCCAGAATGCGACGCCTGAGGCGCGTGCCGAACTCCGTCGTCCAGGAACCCGTCTTATTGGCTCGGTTGCTTATTTCCCGGAGAGATACGGCAACTACGTCATTCCTCTGGCCCTGAATCTGCTGCGGAATAAACCGGTTGCTCCGGCAGTGTTCGTAAAGCACCAGTTCCTTACTTCGAAAAATGTGGATCTGGTGTATCCGCTGGATGCTGGAGCCAAGATAAGGCGCTCACGACTGAATGCATAGGAAGAAAAAGCATTTTTTCATTGCGAGGGAGATTGCATAAATATGCGCTGATGCAAGAAAGCTTGACAGGCGTGGAGATCACTCCTTAGCATTCACCTCCGTTATGAAGATCATGCAAGCTTCTCCTCGCGAACGTCTGTTTCGGAACGCGTCCTTGCTCTTGATGCTGTTCGTTCTGATGTCAACGTGCTCACTCGCGCAAGGCCTGGGCCGTATCGTTGGCCTTGTCACAGACAAGGACTCCGCGGCAGTACCGGGCGCACGTGTTAAGGCAACACAGGTCACGACGAATACGCAGACTGAGACTGTGACGAACAGCGACGGGGGATTCGTCTTCCCCTCGTTGCCACCCGCCACCTACAAGATCAGCGTGGAGGCCACAGGCTTTTCGACCTACACGAACAGCGCGGTCACGCTGCTTGCGGACCAGACCGTCACTCTGAATGCGGCGCTCTCTATCGGTCAGACATCGGAGACAATTGAGGTAAGCTCTGCTGCGCCTCAGGTGGATACCAGCACGGGCACCATCTCTCAGGTCGTGAATGAGCGGCAGGTCAATGAGCTTCCTCTAAATGGCCGTAACGCGGCACAACTCACGACGCTGACGCCTGGTGTCGTGGCCGCTCCCAGCGGTGCAGCCGACCAGGGAAATACGAAGACCTTTCCAGGCGTGGTGACGATCTCTGCCAATGGTACCCGCGCCAACCAGACCAGTTATCTGCTGGATGGCGGCAATAACGTGGACGAGTATACGAACGTCAATGCTCCGTTTCCGTTCCCGGATGCACTGCAGGAGTTCAGCGTGCAGACCAGCAACTACAACGCGGAGTACGGTCAGAATGCCGGCGCTGTTGTGAACGTCATCACCAAGGGCGGCAGTAACAAGTTTCACGGCAATCTCTTCGAGTATGTCCGCAACCGCGTCTTCAATGCGCGCAACTACTTTCAAACCGCGGTCGATCCGCTGAAGCGCAATCAGTTTGGCGGCACGGTCGGTGGCCCTGTCGGCCTGCCGGGATTGTGGCAGAGCAAGTCCTCTTTCTTCTTTTTCGGAATTCAGCGCACGACGTTCCACACCCAGAATGCGCCCAGTTCATCCACGGTACCGACCACGGCGAACGTTGCCGGCAACATTCCCGTGTTGAGCGGCCAGGCCGGCATTACCAATCCATTCAATAACACCTTCTACCCGGTGAATCCCTCCACGGGTACGGCGTTTGTGAACCCGTCGAACTTCGACCCTGCGTCTCTGGCCCTGCTCTCTCATGTTGCAGTCGCCAATACCACCAGCACTGCGCCGGTCACTCTGAACTTCATCCGCCCGGTCGCTCAGGACTTCCTGGAATACGTTGCCCGTTATGACCACAACTTTGGCAAGAAGGACCGCTTTACCGCGCGCTACTACCTGGATAAGTTCTCCAATGCCGGTGTGTTGAATCTCAGCAACCTGCCTACTTATTCTGATGGCTCCAACATCGACTATCAGAATGCGTTGATCTCTGAGACGCATACCTTCACGGATAATCTGCTGAACAACTTCATCCTGAGCTATCAGCGCGAGTATGCGACACGCGGTCCACTCTCTGGCGGCATCAATATGAACGACCTCGGCGTGAATGTCTGGCAGCCTGGGTTCAAGTCGATTCAGAGCATCAGCGTCGCCAGCTACTTTTCCGTCGGCGATAATCCGCACGCAGACTTCCTGCGCTCGAATATGACTCTTGCCGACGATGTGCACTGGGTAAAGGGGCGCCACACCATGGCCTTCGGCTTCCATGGCGAGGTCGCGAAGGTCGATGTGGTGAACCAGAACGGCCAGCCCGGTACCTATGGTTTTACCGCAACGAATGGCAATACGGCTCTGGCAAACTTTCTTTTCGGGTACCTGAACACGTTCTCGCAGAGCTCCGGTCAGTTCCAGCAGAACCGCGCGAAGTTCATCGGTGTTTACGCGCAGGATAGCTGGAAGCTCAACCGTCGCCTCACGTTGAACTTCGGTGTTCGTTATGAGCCCTATCTGCCGCTGCACGAGCGTGGGCTGCGCATGGGGCAGTTCAATTCCGCTGCCTATGCCTCGGGGCGTCGATCCACAAAGTTCCCGAATGCTCCCGCCGGTCTACTTTTTGCCGGTGACGCCGGAGTTCCAGTCGACGGCATTCGTCCTGTCTATACCAATTTGATGCCGCGTGTTGGCTTTGCCTATGACCTCTTCGGCACAGGGAAAAGCAGTATCCGCGGCGGAGCCGGCATGTTCTATGACACGCGCTCGAATGGTCTCTTCAACAATGGATGGATCGGCAGTGCTCCGTTTGTGACGACGGTCAGCCTGAACCCAGCAGGAACGCACTTCTCTAACCCCTATGGTTCAACCACCAATCCATTTCCGGTTTCGAACACGGCGAGCGGAGCGTTCATTGGGACGATTCCGGTTATCACGTTTGATCCTTCCGGCAATTTCAAGGTGCCGCTAACGTATGCGTGGAACCTGGCGTTTGCTCAGCAGCTCACCAATAGCCTGAGCATGCAAGTGGCTTACGTCGGAGGGCATGGCAGCCATATCTTCACCTCGCCCGAGATCAATCCGGCCGTTTACAGCAGCACTGCCACCACAGCGAACACGAATACGCGGCGTCTCTCCCCGGGCTTCTCAACGATCAGCCTGACCGATATGGGAGGCAACTCGTCGTATCACTCGATGCAGGCGACGTTGGATGAGAGACTCTCGCATGGGCTGAGCGTTACTCTCAACTACACCTGGTCGAAGTCGCTGGACAATGTTCCAAATGGCGCGGCAACCACCAGTGCTGGAGCCGGGCAGGGTTACATTCTCCCGGTATACCTGCCGAACTACAAACGGCTGGATGTCGGTCCGTCGGACTTCGATCACCGCAACGTTGTGACAGCGAAGTATGTGTGGGCCTTCCCATCCATCAGCAATGGCTGGGCTCCCTTGCGCGCCATCCTGAATGGCTGGCAGTCGTCCGGGTTGGTAAGCGCTAGGACGGGCGATCCCATTACGCTCGCGCTGGGGCAGGACGTATCCCTAACAGGCATCAATCGAGATACGCCCATCCTTTCCGGTAATGCCTATGGCGGAAACGCCTGCAGCGGCGTGACGACGTCCTGTAAGAGCTGGCTGAACTTCTCAGCCTTCACTACACCTGCGAAGGGAACATTCGGCA
Source organism: Terriglobus albidus (assembly GCF_025685425.1). Classification (GTDB taxonomy): domain Bacteria; phylum Acidobacteriota; class Terriglobia; order Terriglobales; family Acidobacteriaceae; genus Terriglobus; species Terriglobus albidus. Next base: position 692,293 of record NZ_JAGTAS010000057.1, on the reverse strand, counting down.
ACGTCCGGAAGAATACCTTCACCGGTCCAAACTTTGTCACTTTCGATACCTCGCTCACCCGCCACTTGAAGATCACGGAGCATACGGACCTCCAGTTCCGGGCCGAGTACTTCAACCTTTTCAACCACACCAACTTCAACACACCTTCGAACAGTCTCAGCAATGCAACGACCTTTGGACGGATTACGACGGCGAACGATCCGCGTATCGGACAGCTTTCGATGAAGCTGGCGTTCTGATCCATTGCTGGAACCACAGAAGGCGCTCCGCCGGGAGCGCCTTTCTGTTTTATTCGATAGAGCATTTTCGCCGGGGGTGTGGTGTAGGGCTTCGCATCCTATGGGCGTTTTCCGCAATGAAAACGCCGCTGAACGCCCTTCCGGAATTCCCATGCAACATGGAAAAGCTCTAGAGCGCCGTTGTGTCGTCTTGAACGGTGGGGTCAGGCGGCCGGCTCGCGCTTCTGTTCGACAGCCGCCGAATCCTTTTCATTCTCTGTCTCACGAGCCTTTGCGATCTCCAGTTCCGTGATCATTCGCACGATGGAATACCGAAGCTCTTTCACTGCATTGTCATTGGGGGAAAGACCTAATTTTTGCTCTACCCGTGCAAGAGTGGAGCGAAGAATTTCTATCAGACCTGGAGATAAGGACGCCACTTCCACGCCTTAGATGGTGGTGTTCCTCGATAGGCTGTCTCACATCGTCGTATATCCACCTACCCGGCATTTTCTGACTGAAAATCAGCGCCGGAGACCGCGACGCCGATGTGCCAATTCCGCTAAACGCCCAACTCACAGCCACTTAGCGGAATCAATTGGAAAAGGTCCTGAGCGTTTTAACGGGGGGGTGCCTATTGGCAAGCTAATTGCTCCGCCATACATAGACCGCGCTGATAAGGCACAGAAAATGCGCGGCGTAAGACGAAAGGAAGTTCTTTTGGCACGAATTTTTTTCCCGCTTCTCCCGCCAAAAGACGGAGGTGTTATGTCTCAACAGCATGTCTCTGTCGTTTTCGTCGTGGATGATGAACAGGTAATCTCCGAGTCACTCGCGATCATTCTTCGTCGCGAAGGGTATAACGCGTCATACTTTACAAACCCGTTGGACGCTCTGGAGCATATGAAGATATCACCCCCGGACCTCCTCATCAGCGATGTCATGATGCCGGAGATCTCAGGCATCGAACTTGCGATTCGGGTCGCAGAGATATATCCCCGATGCAAAATTCTTCTCTTCTCCGGACAGGCCGGTACTACAGATCTGATGAATGAGGCTCATTCGCAAGGCTATCGTTTTCAATTGCTGACAAAACCGGTCCATCCAAGGCAACTTCTCGAGGAGATCGCAATCTTGCAGTAGTCCTGTTTTCACAGAAACCCGAATTATCGTTTGCTATAGAGCAGTGAATCCGAGTCGGCCATGCTGATCTCGTGATCGTTTGGATACGCGGTATCCACGTTACCGGGATGTATCAGCCGATGTTTGACGAAGGTTGCGGCTGGTACTTCGCGGCCGTGGATCATATCCATGGCCAACTGAATTACGGCCTCTCCATACTTCTCTGGAAAATAGCCGACGGAGCCGATGAGCCGCGAGTCCGGACGCCGCATCTCTCGTCTTGCCTCAATGCTGGCGTTGTGTCCCACCGCCAGACAGTCTTGTGAGCGGCCACACTCTTCCAGTGCCTGGAGTGCACCGAGACAGCTCGGATCGTTCAGGCCCGCCAGCAGTATCTTGTTGGCACGGCTTCGTCGCAGATGTTTCCTCATCGCCGCGAGGCTTCCTTCGAAGCGGCCATTTCCGTCAAGAAAGACAGCTTTCTCCTCCGGGAAGCGCGGCAGAATTTCGCGCAGGCCAGCGAGGGTTGCGGTCATTCTCGACCGCGGTAACGGGCCGGCAACCGGCAGCTCCATCAATACCACCTCATCGACAATGCCTTGCCATTGTTGCAGGCATGCTTTGCCCAAAGCGCGTCCGCCCAGAATGCCGGCCCGGTAGTTATCTGCTCCATAGTAGGTGGCCCCGGGATGCGGCACCTCGATGGCAATCATAGGAATCCCTGCTTCAAGAATCTTTGCGGCCACGAGTGAAGCGCTCTGATGATTTGTCTGGAACTCGATCACAAGGTCCAGATGTTCCCTTACAAAGGTTTCGGCATTGCGCAGTGCTGCCTTCGGGGAATAGTGATTGTCCAGTACCAGAAGCTCGATCCCTGCGTGGTAGGCACTGCTTCGAATGCTGTCGCAGACAAGCCGGGAAAATGAGAACTCCTCCGTCTGTGATGCGTAGCCGATACGAGGCTTCTTGATGCCTGCGAGCACGACAGGGCGATAGCTGTTTTTGGAGATGCGTTCGATCATGCCGCACGCAACCAGCGTGGACAGCAGCCGATAGGCACTTGGCCGTGGGAGAGCCGTACTCCTGCAGACGGCGTCGAGGCTTACGTCGGCCGAGGATTGTTGAAGGTATTTCAGAATCTCGCAGGCGCGTACGACCGATTGGACAGCACCATTGCGCGTGGTGGGTTCGTGTTTAGGGGACATGGAAGTTCTTCCGCAATGCAAAATATCATTTTGCGAAACGAAACCGCCAGTGGGAGGTGTTGCATCAGAAAATCAGCTGAAAATTGCCCGATTTTGAATTTCGTAAATTTCACAATGTGAAATTCATGCCCCGCCAGACTTTCCTTTGGTGCAGTAAAGATTTGCATGGCTAGGATGTTCGCCATTCTCAGGTCTACCGCATGTCATGCCTGAGCCAGGAGGCGAACATGTTTCAGAAAAATCAGCATTGCTTCGAGATCTTCAGGCCATGGAGACGCGTGAATTTCGTGCAGCAGGTCAGGATGGTTGGCTGTTTGTCCCTATGTCTTCTCTCGCTGGTTCTGGCTTTGCCATGCGTTGCGCAGTCGACAACTGGCGACATCATCGCGTCCGCCACGGACCCATCCGGCGCGATGGTCCCCGATACGAGTCTTGTGCTTACCCAGTTGGAGACGGGGCAGCAGACGGTCCTGAAGACCGATGCGAACGGGCTTGCCGTGTTCAGCTCGTTGAGGCCTGGCAACTATAAGCTTGTCGCCAGCCGCGACGGTTTCCGCAAGGCAGAGCTGAACGGCATCACTGTCGTCATTGGGCAGCGTACCAATCTGGAAGTTCATCTGCAGGTCGGCGACAACAGTGAGTCCGTCACCGTATCGGCGACCCAGGCTGCGATGCTCAATTCGGAGAGTGCTGCTGTTGGGCAGGTCATCAATCAAAACAGCATCCAGACGTTGCCGTTGAATGGCCGCAACTTTGTGCAGCTCACACAACTCACTACAGGAGCAGCGCCGATCGGCAACGGTAATTCACCCGCCACCACATGGACCGGCCGCAGCGATACGACGATCTCTATTGCGGGCCTGCGGGAGAGTGACACCAGCTTTCTGGTGAATGGCATCGAAACGCGTAATTCGCGCTTTGGCAACACGGGAATCCGGCCATCAGTGGACGCAATCCAGGAGTTTCGCGTGCAGCGCACGACCTTTGGTGCGGAGTTCGGCCATGCCGCCTCCATCGTGAATACGGAACTTCTGGCGGGTGCGAATCCATTTCATCTGGTGCTATTCGCGCTCAATCGCAATCGTGCCTATGCTGCGAATACCTACTTCGCGAAGCAGGGAGGGCTCTCTCAGCCCGCGCTGAACCAAAATAACTTTGGCGCAACCTTCAGCGGGCCGGTATGGATTCCGAAGCTCTACAACGGACGGAACCGCACGTTCTTCATGTTCAACTTCGAAGGCTTCCGTCTCATTCAGGGGCAGACATTGACGGGACTTTATCCTTCCTTCGCGCAGCTTCAAGGAAACCTGGCTGACGATAGTGCAGGCACCGGACTCTTTCCGACCTCGTCAGCGTTCTGTGCTGCTAGTCCAGGGTCCGGCAAATGTGTGAACATCATTAATCCTCAGACAGGCCAACCGTTCACCGGGAATGTCATCCCATCCAATCAATTGGATGGGACGGCGATGAAGGCCTTGCAGTTCATCCCCAGGCCAAACCTTACTGTGGGCGGCGGTGTGGGCTTTCCCAGCTATAACACTGTTGCTTCGCCGCGGAACACGCAGACAATCAACCAGTACAACGCCCGGCTCGATCATCGCTTCTCAGATCGCGACAGTCTGTATGCCACATGGTCGAATAGCAATGACAATCTGTTCAACGCTGCAATCAACCCGCTGGGCGGCAATGCCGTTCCGCTCAACGATCATCTTTGGACAGCTACCTATGTGCACACCTTCAGGCCAACGCTCGTGAACGAGTTCCGCTTCGGAGTGAATGACTCTGCGACCTTCCGTAACTCTGAGGGAGCCTACGGGCCGAATTATGCTGGTGTTTTATTTGGCCTTCCATATGCCAACAATGAGAATCCGGCGACGTATGGTGTGCCTGTCTTCGGTATCGCCGGCTTTGGGCCGGTGGGTTCTATTGCTGAGGTGATTGGAGCAGACGATAAGTATTACCAAGTCTCCGACAATCTGACGTGGACGCATGGCAAGCTGACGTCAATGAATGGTCTGCAGTACCTTCATGAGAACTTTACGCAGATCACTGACTTTGCATCGAATCCAACTCTGGCCTACAGCAATGGGTACTCCACGCGAAACGCGGCAGGGCAACGTGTGAGCAGCATCGGTTTGAGTGACTTTCTGCTTGGCCTGCCATATGAGGTTACGGCCGCCAGTGGCGACTCGACTCAATATCTGCACAGCTCCTACTATGGTTTTTATTCGCAGAATAACTGGAAGGTCTTGCCTTCGTTGACGGTCAATCTTGGCATTCGTTATGAGTATGCCGGTTCGCCGATCGAGTCTCGCAACCGCAGCCAGTTTTTCGATACCGCTACCGGGCAGTTTGCCTATGCGGGCTCTTCGATCCGGCGGTCGATCGTCAAGCCTGACTTCAATAATTTTGCTCCGCGTGTCGGCTTCGCGTGGAGACCGTCCTTCCTGCCCAACACTGTAATTCGCGGAGGTGTGGGAACGTACTACGCAACGGACAACTTCAACGAAGAGCAGTTCAAGAATCAGGGAAGTCCCTTCTATACCTCGCGCAGCAACACACCCAGTACGTCGACGCCGGTATCGATCTTCAATCCCTTCGCTGGGACGTCGACGGCATTTCCGCCTGCCCATGCAAATATCTTCACGCTGGACCAGAACAACCGGACTCCCTATATCAACCAGTGGGGGCTGGATATCCAGCAAGCGTTCGCTTCGGACTATCTGTTGGAACTCGAATATGCCGGCTCCAGCGGTCAGAAGCTGGCGCAGCGCAAGAACGCAAATATCGGAGCAATTGACACGACAGGAACTATCCCGCTCGCTTCGCGCAAACCGTTTCCTCAGTATGGCTTCATCCTGGTGAGCAGCAACTATGGGCGCTCAAACTATAACGCCCTTACCGCCAAGCTGGAGAAGCGGATGAGCCATGGCAACTCGTTCCTCGTGGCATATACCTACTCCAAAGCCATTGATATCGGTATCACCGATGACTTCTCGGCACTGTCGCGTGACTTCTTCCGTTATGACCGCGGCGTCTCCGATTATCATGTGCCGCATCGCCTGGTCGCCAGCTATACCTATCAACTGCCGTTCGGCCGCGGTCAGCGCCTCTTCAACAGCGCGCCCCTGGGCGTGGAGTATCTGATTGGCGGCTGGCAGTTGAACGGCATTACAACGTTCAGCTCCGGGCAGTACAACACGCCTACGCTGGCCGGCGACAATCTGAATATTGGTGACTTCAGCCAGTCTCGGCCGGATGTTGTGGGTAATGTCAGTGCCGGTAGACATGCACCTACGCAGTGGTTCAACGCTGCTGCCTTTTCAAAGCCGAGTTATGGCACTCCAGGTAATGCGGGTAGAAATTCGCTGGAGCAACCGGGCTATCAGAACTGGGATGCCAGTCTCTTCAAATCGCTTCCGCTGGGTGAGCGCGCCAGCTTCCAGCTCCGCATGGAGGCGTTCAACGTCTTCAACCACACCCAGTTCGGGCACGCCAGCACCTCGCTCGGACCGGGATTCGGAGCCATTACGTCCACGCGAGCAGCGCGGATCGTACAGATCGGAGGGCGGCTTGTGTTCTAGACGGGTGTCTCTCTTCAATTTGGTTGCGCAACAGAATAAGGTGGCAACGGTACGAATTCTCCCCGAAGTACGGAGGACACACATTGCAGCGTTTTGATACTCAGCTTCGCGTCGGCTTGATCGGTCTTGGCCTGGACAGCTACTGGCCGCAATTCGAAGGTCTGAAGCAACGTCTGGAAGGTTATCTGGATCTGGTTTCGAAAAAGATAGAGGAGAGCGGCCGCAGGTCGATTTTGCTGGGACTGATTGATACACCGGAGAAGGCGGTGGACGCGGGGCATGCCTGCAGGAGGGAAGACATCGACATCCTGCTGGTCTATGTCACGACGTACGCGCTCTCTTCTACGGTGCTGCCGGTTATTCAGCGGGCGAAGGTGCCCGTCATCCTGCTCAATCTGGTTCCCGCGGCGGCGATTGACTATGTGAAGTTCAATCGTCTTGGCGATCGTACTGCGATGACTGGGGAATGGCTGGCCTTTTGTTCAGCCTGCCCCGTGCCTGAGATCGCCAACGTCCTGCGCCGTCTCGATATTCCATTTCAGCAGGTCACCGGCATGCTCGAGAACGATCCTCAGTGCTGGAACGACCTTGAAGGATGGTTAAAGGCAGCCGACGTGGTGAAGGTAATGAATCATTGCCGGCTGGGCCTCATGGGACATTACTACAGCGGCATGCTCGACATCGCGACGGATCTCGCCCAGGTAAGCGGCCGTTTTGGGACGCTGATTCATATCTTCGAGGTCGATGAGCTAAGCGCGATCCGGCGAGGCGTTACGCCACCAGAGATTGAGAAGAAAGTCGCTGACTTCCATGATTTCTTTGCACTTGATGAGGATTGTCCTCCGGACGAGTTGACCCGCGCCGCAACCACGGCGGCCGCGCTGGATCAGCTCGTGCGCCGTAAGGGACTCGACATGCTGGCGTACTACTACAGCGGTTCCGGAATACCTGAGAACGAGAACACCATGAGCTCCATCATTCTTGGTACGTCCATGCTGACGGGCAGGGGCGTTCCTGTTGCGGGCGAGTACGAGGTGAAGAATGTCCTCGCCATGAAAATTCTGGACGAGCTTGGCGCCGGAGGATCGTTTACCGAGTATTACGCCATGGACTTCACTGACGATCTCGTCCTGATGGGACACGATGGCCCAGGACATCCACGTATTGCCCAGGACAGAATCCGCGTGCGTCCGTTGCCCGTGTACCACGGGAAAGTGGGACGCGGTCTCTCCGTAGAGATGGCGGTGAAGCATGGGCCGGTCACGCTGCTCTCTGTTGTGGAGGATATGCAGCATGGCTTCCGTCTTCTGGTTGCGGAAGGTGAGAGCGTGCCCGGTCCCATTCTCGAGATCGGCAACACCAACAGCCGCTACCGATTCCCGATCGGCGCTCGCGGATTTTCTGAGGCATGGAATGCCCAGGGGCCGGCACATCACTGCGCGATCGGTATTGGTCATTTAGGAAATCAACTTCGAAAGCTGGCAGCCCTGATGAACCTTGGTTTTCACCAGGTCTGTTAGAGCATTTTCCCTGTTGCTGGGTATACCGGAAGAGGAGTGCAGCAGCGTTTTCATTACGGAAAAAGCCCATAGATGCGGAAGCCCTAGACCACACCTACAGGGAAATTGCTCTAGGTGCTTCCTTAATAAGAGTCACGAACAGGAGGAATCATGAAGAATGCTTTTGCGGCCGCTGCCCTGATAACTGCTTTTGGCTGCGGCCTGCTGCACGCACAAGAGGCTACGGTCTCCGGCATCAAGATTGACTGGACAAAGACCACTGTTACATCGAACTCTACGCCTGCGTATCAGGTTGTGGTGAACCCCATGCTGGAGCGAGGAGCGAAGATGCACGATGGCAGTTTCAAAGCAATCGCCACCATTGGTGCGGACTACGTCCGCTATGTCCCATGGTTGCCGTATCCCAGGCTTGCCGTCGCGGAGCTTGAACCTCCGACGAAAGAGAAGACCTCGTGGGATTTCTCGCTGATCGATCCAATGGTGGAAGACCTGATGAAAGCTACGGCCGGACACTCGGTCATCATGAACTTCAGCACCATGCCGGCATGGCTATGGAAGACAGAGAAGCCGGTGACTTACCCCGCCGATCCGAACCAGGTCTATTGGGACTATACGCAGGGCACCGAAATCAAAGATCCGACTTATAAAGAGGCGGCTGACTATTATGTGCGTCTGCTCTCATGGTATGAGAAGGGCGGCTTTACCGACGAGAATGGCAAGTTCCACAAAAGCGACCACCACTACAAGTTTGCGTACTGGGAGTTGCTCAATGAGATCGATTTTGAGCATCACTGGACCCCCAAGGAGTACACCCGCTTCTTCGATGTTGTGACTACGGCGATGCGGAAGGTTGATCCGGATCTGAAGTTTGTCGCCTGTGCGTCGGCGATTCCGGCGAAGCACGGAGAGATGTTTCGCTACTTTCTCGACCCGAAGAACCATGCTCCGGGAACAACGATCGATTTCCTGAGCTATCACTTTTATGCTTCTCCGCCGAAGGGAGAGCCATTCGAAGCGATGCAGTACACCTTCTTCGACCAGGCGGACGGCTTCCTGAATACCGCGAGATATGTCGAGCAGATCAAACACGAGCTGTCGCCCGGTACGAAGACAGATTGGGACGAACTGGGAGCCATCTTGCCTGAGGATGATGCGAGCAATCATGGTGAGAAGACTCCGCAGGAGCCGGCGTTGTATTGGAACCTGACAAGTGCGATGTATGCCTATCTTTACATTGAAGCAGTCAACTTGGGTGTTGATGTTGTTGGGGAGTCTCAGCTGGTTGGATATCCGACACAGTTTCCGAGCGTGTCGATGATGAATTACAACACCTCCGAGCCCAATGCCCGCTTCTGGACGCTCAAACTGCTCAAAGATAACTTCGGGCCGGGTGATCATTTCGTAGCAACGTCGGGAGGGAACAGCGATATCGCCATTCAGGCGATTCAGACATCGAACGGCAAAAAGATCCTGCTGGTCAATAAGCGCCAGAAGGCAACAACGGTAGAACTCCCCCCGGGAACGGCGGTGCGGTCGATTACTTACACGGCTCCATTAACCGGCGATCATGCGGCTGGGACGGGAAAGCCGCAGGGGAATGCGGTCTCGCTTGAGCCCTTCGAAGTTGCTGTCGTCGCACTCCAGTGAGTCATCGGGCGGCTATCTCTGGGGAGATTAGAGCATTTTCCCTGTTGCTGGGAATCCCGGAAGTGGCGTGCAGCGGCGTTTTCATTGCGGAAAACGCCCCATAGCTGCGGATGCTCTGGATTACGCCTACAGGGAAATGCTCTAGCCGCCCGCGAGATACAATTTGCCTCGTCAGAGCTCAAATTCGAGTACTGACGACTACGAGAAGGTGACTTAAGTAAATGCAGCGTGTGTGTTTCACCTTGAAGCTTCGCGCCGACAGGTTGGATGAGTATATTGAGCGGCACAAGCATGTCTGGCCAGAGATGCAGGATGCTCTGCGCGCAACAGGATGGAAGAATTACTCACTGTTTCTTGGACCCGGAGCAACCCTGATCGGCTACGTCGAGGTCGAAGATTTCGCGAAGGCTGTAGAGGGAATGAAGGCCTTTGAGGTAAATGAGCGCTGGCAGGTTGAGATGCTGCCATTTTTTGAGGCGAGTGGTAAGGCGGATGACGCAATGCGCCCGCTTGTGGAAATCTTCCATCTCGATTAGAGCGTTTTCCGGGCAACAGGGAGATGCTTTAGTTATCTCGTCTCAACCGGAAGCGATCCAGCCGTACTTACGGCAATCCATGTTTTCACATAAGTTCAACATTATTTCGTTCCCGAGGTGCATAATAAAAAACCTGGTGGAGGTAGGGTCCCATGGCAAAACTGACAATCGAATTCGCAGGCTCCGTTCAGGTGCTTACATGTGAGTGCGGTTACAGTGCCGGCAGCATGCCGAAGGAGTGCCCCCGCTGCCATCGGCAATTTGATCGCGTAGAGATGTGGACTCCGCACGGTGAAGTGCTCACCGCTGCCTCTCTGCCGACGTCCTCGCATCTGCCTTCTCGATAACCCTGATTAATCCTGGCTAACGTCAGGTAATCCGAATCTAGTAGGTAAACGTTAACGGTAATTTGACCGTGAAAACGTTTTGTCCTTTTTCGGCCTGCATTTACCTTACGTGGATGGCGGCCGGGTACGAGGTACGAATGACGGTGGGCGAGTATATTGCTTCACTGCTTGAAGCCGAGGCAGAGAGCTTTTCGTTCAGTGAGGAAGAGGCGGAGTGCCTTCGAGATCTCGCCCGGCTTCACCGCGAGATGAAAGACGTGAAGGCCGTCCGCATCTGGCGCGAAGCTTAGAGCATTGTCCCTGTAGGTTGTGACTCGGCCGGTACAAGATATTGCTGAGTCCCATTTTGGCTCTTCGTAGCTCGCGAGTCTCTTATTTTCAGCGATTTGCGGCTCCAGACTTAAACCATTCTGGAGGTCGCATGGAGAAAATTCTGGTTTCCTCGGGGCCATGTAGCGGGAGTATGCTATTTCTACCCCGCGGCGTCTAACAGCCAAGCGCGCGGTCAGCTCGTATCGTTTTTTGCCGGAGAAGGTTCCCTAATGCCCCGTATCCCTAAGATTTTGCTCCTCCTTGCCTCAGTCGCACTGGTGTTGACTGTCTTCCTGGGCGCGAACGCCACCGGCGTAAGCGCGGCCAGCGACCCGCAGGAGAATGCTTACCGGCAGATCAATGTTTACAGCGAAGTTCTGAGCCATATTCAGTCGGACTACGTGGAAGAGCCGAATATTCCGTCCGTGACCAACGGCGCGCTGCGCGGACTGGCGGAATCGCTGGATTCAGAGTCCGGCTACCTCTCGCCGGAAGAGAACAAGTCCTACAAGACATTAAAGGGAGGCAAGGCGCAGGTTGGGATTAACGTTTCCAAGCGCTACGGCTATGCCACCATCGTCAGCGTGGTGCCGAACAGCCCAGCGGACAAGGCTAATCTGAATGACGGCGACATCATCGAGTCCATTGGTGACAAGTCGACTCACGAGCTCTCCCTGGCTTCCATCGAGATGATGCTGCGCGGTGAGCCCGGCACGACGGTGACCATCTCTGTCGTTCGTCCTCGCAAGGCGGCTCCGGACAAGGTTGACCTCACCCGCGCCATCACGCCGCTGGCTCCGGTGGCGGAGACACTCTACGAGAACTCGACGATTCTGTACCTCAAGCCCGGCATCCTGGACCACGATCATGTCTCGCAGATTGAGGGCAAGCTGAAGGGCCTGAACAAGGGTGGCAACAAGAAGCTGCTCCTGGATCTGCGTAATGTTGCCGATGGCGACATGGCTGAAGCGCAGCGTCTGGCAAATATGTTGCTGAAGTCCGGGACCATCAGCGTGCTGGAAGGGCAGAAGTTCCCCAAGCAGACTGTTACGGCCGATCCCTCGAAGACCGTCGCGGAGAAGGCGCCTGTGGTGATTCTGGTCAACCGGGGTACCGCTGGTGCAGCCGAACTGGTAACGGCGGCGTTGCAGGATAACAAGCGTGCCGAGGTTGTCGGCGAGAAGACCTTCGGCATCGGCAGCCAGCAAAAGACCTTTGACCTGCCGGATGGCGGAGCTCTTATCCTGTCGGTGGCCAAGTACGCCACGCCCGCGGGCAAGAAGATTGAGGATGACGGCGTGACTCCCGGTGTCCTGGTTGCCGGCGCCATCGATGATGGTGACGACGATAATGCCGCCGCTCCGGCGCGCAAGGACCAGGTGGACGATCAGCTCTCAAAGGCGTTGGAGATCCTTAAGAACAAAGCCGCTTAGATGAGTGCCTGTGTTATCACGGGCGGCATCCCCCATTTCTATGGGATGATCTCCCATAGGCAGTGCTACGTCCGTGAACTCCATCTTTACTGAAGACCCGCGGCAGACACGCCGGCCGAACCTGCGGACGCGTCGCGTCGCTGCGCGTACACGCGCTGTCATCCGGCGTAGCGCCTTTATCGGTCTGTTGGGCATCTCCGCCCTGTTCGGATCTCTCTGCGGCCTGATGCTGGTTTACTCCGTTGACCTGCCGCAGATGCAGGATCTGGAGCGGTATCGTCCCAACACGACGACGGAACTCTACGACATTCACGGCAAGCAGTTTGGCTCCTTCTCGCTGGAACGGCGTGTCGTTGTGCCATACAGCGAGTTCCCGCCCGTTCTGCGCAAGGCCATCCTCTCGATCGAAGACAAGAGCTTCGAGAGCAACTGGGGCGTGAACCTGTTCCGCGCTATCGGCGCGGCGTACCGCGATCTGCATAGCAAGGGCCGAGCGCAGGGAGCCAGTACGCTGACCATGCAACTGGCGCGTAACCTCTTCCTTTCACCGGAGAAGACCTTCAGCCGTAAAGCGCAGGAGGTTCTCCTGACGCTGCAGATCGAGCGCCACTTTACCAAGGAACAGATCTTCGCGCTGTACGCCAACCAGATCTACCTCGGCCGCGGCACCTATGGATTCGAGGCAGGCGCACAGTATTACTTCTCCAAACACGTCCATGAACTAACGCTGCCTGAGGCAGCGTTGCTGGCCGCTCTGCCCAAGGGGCCGGAGTATTACTCTCCGGTGCGGCATCCAGAGCGGGCGCTGAAACGCCGCAACCTGGTGCTAAGCGAGATGCGGCAGGATGGATGGATTACTGAGGCAGAAGAGGCTCGGGCCAAAGAAGCTCCGTTGGGGTTGAAGATCGAAGCTCCCGCCAACTCGGTCGCGCCGTACTTTGTGGAAGAGGTGCGCCGCCAGCTCGAACAGCAGTTCGGCGCGGAAGAGGTGCATGGAGCCGGCCTGCGCGTCTACACGACACTGGATTATGACCTGCAAGTGGCTGCCAACCGCGCGGTACTCAATGGTGCGGCTTCCTATGAACGCCGTCACGGTTGGAAGAACCGTGTACAGAACATCATTTTTGCCGGCCAGGATCCCGCAACCTATGTGCATCCCGACTGGACGATGCCTGTCGAGAAGGACGCGTACTTCCATGCTCTGGTAACGGATGTGAGCGAGAAGGAGATCCGGGTACGGATCGGCCAGCGTGAAGCCTATCTCGAGCCCGCCGACTGGGCATGGACGCAACTCAAGACCGGCGACGCTCTGCTGAAGAAGGGCGATATCGCTTATGTCCGCATTCTGGCAACCGAAGGGGAGAAGGGAATCCACGCCGCGTTGGAACAGGATTCCGGAGCACAGGCCTCCTTGATGGCTATGGACAACTCGAATGGCGAGGTGCTCGCGATGGTGGGCGGCCGCGACTTCGCCCTGTCACAGTTCAATCGTGCGACCCAGGCGGAGCGCCAGGTGGGCTCTTCGTTCAAGCCATATGTCTATACCGCAGCGGTCGAGGCCGGCACCAAGCCGACGGACCACGTGCTTGACGTTCCAACGACCTTCTCCACACCGAGCGGACCGTATGCGCCGCACAACTACGAACCCGACTACAAGGGCTCAATGACCGTGTTGGAAGCCTTCGCGGAGAGCCGTAATATTCCGGCTCTGCGGCTGGCGCATCAGGTTGGCATCCAGAAGGTCATCGATGTCGCCCAGCGCTTCGGTGTCACCTCGAAGATTCCGGCGTTTCTTCCGGTCGCAATCGGCGCTGCGGATATGAAGCTCTTTGATCAGGTGGGAGCCTACGCTGTCTTTCCGAACGATGGCATCCGCGTTGAGCCGCATTACATTCGCCGCGTTACTGCCTCAGATGGTCTGCCGATGGACGAGCCTGCACCGAAGGTGAGCGAGGTCACTTCCGTGGAGACGGCTCGCACCATGATGACGCTGCTCAGGCAGGTCACCATCTCCGGTACAGGAGCAGCAGCATCACAACTGCATCATGCTCTTGGTGGCAAGACAGGAACAACGAATAACTATACGGATGCCTGGTTTCTGGGCTTCTCTCCGTCAGTGACCTGCGGTGTCTGGATCGGGTATGACGATCGTCAGTCACTGGGAGAGAAAGAGACCGGCGCCCGCGCTGCGCTACCCATCTGGATGGAGTTCATGAAGGTGGCGATTGCCGGCAAGCCGGACGAGCAGTTCGCCACTGGCGGCGAGAAGAAGCAGCTCGAAGTAACGGTAAACTCCGACGCCCGCTCGGTGACCGAAGAGCAGAAGAAGAAAGAGGCGGAAGAAGAAAGCGACGAGGACCGGACCTCGGAGACGATCAAGCCTGTGGATCGTGCGCCGGCTCCGAAGATTCCGTCTCCGCCACCGACGCAGAACCCGGCCGAGACGCCGAACCAGCAGCAGCCTGCATCGCCGAATCCGGCGCCGCAGAACAATGTGCCGAAACCAGTACCAGTGCCGGGCCTGCCATCGCAATCGCCGTCAGCGGCTCCGGCGTCGCCTGCTCCGGCGAAGCCTACAGAGCCGTAGGATTTGGTTTGTATCCCGAAGCGTAAGCGGAGAAATCTGCTTTTCTGCCTTGGGTATCCAGACGGAGATAGATAAGAAGCAGGATTGCTTCGGCATGATGTTCCTGTGTCCAACCATCCTTTCCGTGAGATGGGAAGAAAAGGGCGCAAACTGCCAAAGCTCGCTCAACGCCTTTAGGAGAACTGCTCTAGTCGTTTCGGATAGCAGACCGGGCAGGAACGCTCGAGGCGATAGTTATTCAAGTTTGCAGCGCGATTCGACGCTCCAGAAATCAGTTCCAATACCAAGTTGCTTGTATATGGATCTCGTCATTCGCGCCGAGTAATTGCTGCTCAAGCGTTCTATCTTGCCCGCATCTGTGTACTGAACAAACGAAAATGGAACGGCCTGCAATATGGCGTGATCCTGGCCGTAAAGCACGAGCGTGTATTTACAGAGCAAAAACTTGTAGGAGAGTGAATCCGGATTGTTCTCAAGGATGCGGTGCGGGATAGCATCGACACTATAGCGGAATGTTCCGCTGTCCAATCCTGGATCCGCAATCCATTCTGTCGTCAAGGCGAAGGTCGTCGGAGGCAGTTCCGCCAGTTGAACAATGTCTTTGCTGCCTCGCTTTTTAGAGCGTGCTAGTTGAGCATCTTCGGTCGTTATGGAAAATGCGAAGAACCGCCAGTCAAGGCCAAAAAACAGCAAGATTGCAACAGGCAGGAGCAGCCCAATCCTCGGAGCCTTTCCAAGCCATTGGCGAATACGAGCATTGTTCACAGGGCCATTGGTATAGCACCATATAGAAGTGATTGAGGGCAGATAGCCGATCTTTTTGCTGTTGGCCGAGATTGGCATTGTTCGCGAGACGAGTGAACGCATCTTGATCCTCCACTATTTCGGCAATCCGTATTGGAAGAGGATGGTTGATCCGTCATTTAGCCCAATCGAATAGACGTAGGTCTTCTGTATTGAGAGCGGTTTAGTGCTTATGTTGAAGACCCATTGCTGAGCCGTCGGATCCCATCTAAAGCTGGTGTCTGGTGTCGTGGAAGTAACGGCTTCTTCTACAGTGGTTGTCACCGTACCGCCAATAATTTGGACCAGATTGAAGCTCGTCACCACTCCTGAAGCACCGATGGAGTGCCCTGTGCTGTCACATACGCGGAATTTCGCCGGAACAGTACTTCCTTGCTTGAATGTGCTGCTTCCGTCCGCATTGATCGGCTGCAGGATCGAGTGTCCCAGGTCGCCCAGGCAGGCGCCTGTCGAATAGTTGACGTTGATGGAGACCGTGGCGGTCGCTGCGTTGTAGTTGATCGTTGAAGCAGCATCAACGCGCAGCTGGCGGGTTCCGACACCTAGAACCGTTCCCGCTGCCGGCGTATAGGTAAGTGCTCCAGGTGCGGTTCCACCTTGCACACCGGTGACGGTGGCATTGAGCTGCGTGTTGCTCAGGCTTGTGCCGAAGACGATGGGAGCTGGTGCACTCCACGAGATCTGCTGGTTAGCCTTGGCGATCGTCGCTGTCGTTGTAGCTGTGGAATTTACGGCGTAGTTTCCAGCATCGACACCTGAGAGGTAAAGACCCACAGCAGTGACGGTCTTGCCTACGCCGGCATTGCTATCGCTGAACGTTGCCGTCCCTCCTGTATAGTTCACCGCATCGTTGGAGAGAATGCCGCTCAGCGTACGAGTGGCGATCGAAGCAGTGTTTGTGCCGTCGTATGTTTTGTCCGATGCTGTGATCGAACCGGCGATCGTCAAAGGACTAATCGTCCCACTCGCATTGTGGAAGACAACAGAGTAGTTGTGTCCGCTGTTTCCATCTGCGATGACGATCGAGGGAAGCAGCGAACGAATTCCCACTTTTTTGCTGTCGAAGACCTGAGAGTAAGTGGCGTTGTCTCCTGTTGCAAGCGATCCTGCCGTGATCGAAGGAGATTTGGATGATGTGGTCGTTGCGTCATATGTCTTGCTGTCTGACACCCCCGTCACTTCGATTGCCCGTGGCGTTATATCTGCAGTTGTCGATGCGGTGGTATTTCCCAAGTCATAGTTCCCGACGTCGACGCCTGAGATGGAGATTCCGGTTACGGTCACTGTCTTCCCGGAGCCTGCATTCTGGTCGCTGAAGGTCGCACTTGCCCAGGCTTCGGTCAACAGGTTTCCTTCGACGCGGTTATCGCTTAGGGTGACCGACGCCGAGGTTGTGCCATCGTATGTTTTGTTGGCTGCCGTTGCTGTGACGGTCAAGATGCGCTTGTTGATGGTGAACGCAGCCGTGTTGTAGGTGATGGTGTAGTTGTCCAGCACAGCAGCCGGGTTCAGAACGGCGCTGATGGTGTACGGTCCGCCGGCAACCGTCTCGCCCGCGGCGCGGGTATAGGTTGCCGTCACACAGTCCGCAGCCAGGAAGCCGGTTAGTGTTCCAGTGAGGGCCGGGTCGGCCGTTCCGTAGGTCTTGCTGGCTGCATTCGGAGTCACCAAGGCAACTGCCTTGTTGATGGCGAACTCTGCGGTGCCGTAGGTGATGTTGTAGTTACCCAGCACGGCAGCCGGGCTCAGCGAGGCGCTGATGGTGTACGGACCACCGGCGACGGTTTCGCCTGTCGCACGGCTGTAGGTCGCGGTCACGCCGTCTGCGGCCAGGAAGCCGGTTAGGGTTCCCGTCAGAGTTGGATCGGCCGTTCCGTAGGTTTTGCTGCCAGCGTTCGGCACTACTGACGCGAGCGCCTTGTTGATGGTGAAATCTGCCGTGTTGGAGGTGATGCTGTAGTTGCCCAGTACAGACGCAGGACTCAGCACAGCACTGATGGTGTACGGCCCACCTGCGACGCTCTCTCCTGCGGCACGGCTGTAGGTTGCCGTCACTCCGTCCGAGGCCAGGAAGCCCGTTAGGGTTCCCGTCAGAGCCGGGTCAGCCGTTCCATAGGTTTTGCTGGCAGTGTTCGGGGTCACCGAGGCTACGGCCTTATTGATGGTGAACTCCGCGGTGTTGGAAGTGATGGCGTAGTTACTCAGTACACCGGCCGGACTCAGCGTGGCGCTGATGATATACGGTCCACCGGCCACAGTCTCGCCTGCGGCGCGGCTATAAACGGCTGTCACCCCGTCCGAGGCCAGGAAGCCGGTTAAGGTTCCGGTCAGGGTCGGATCGGTCGTCCCGTAGGTTTTGCTGGCAGAGTTTGGGGTTACTGACGCCACTGCCTTGTTGATGGTGAACGCAGCCGTGTTGTAAGTGATGGTGTAGTTACTAAGCACACCTGCAGGACTCAGCACAGTACTGATGGTGTACGGCCCGCCAGCTACGGTTTCGCCAGCTCCACGGCTATAGATTGCCGTCACGCCGTCTGCAGCCAGGAAGCCGGTTAAGGTTCCGGTCAGGACCGGATCGGCCGTCCCGTAGGTTTTGCTCTCAGCGTTCGGAGTCACCGAGGCGGCTGCCTTGTTGATAGTGAACTCCGCCGTATTGTAGGTAATGGTGTAGTTGCTCAGCACAGCTGCAGGGCTTAGCGCGGCGCTGATGGTGTATGGTCCCCCTGCTACAGTCTCACCAGGCGCACGACTGTAGGTCGCCGTCACTCCATCTCCAGCCAGGAAGCCGGTCAACGTTCCTGTCAGTATCGGGTCCGCCATTCCGTAGGTCTTGCCCGCAGCGTTCGGAGTTACAGAGGCTAGGGCCTTGTTGATGATGAACGCACCCGTGTTGTAAGTGATGGTGTAGTTGCCCAGCACACCTGCAGGGCTCAGCACAGCACTGATGGTGTACGGCCCGCCAGCTACGCTTTCGCCAGCCGCACGGCTATAGACTGCAGTGACGCCGTCGGCAGCCAGGAAGCCTGTTAAAGTTCCGCTCAGGGCCGGATCCGCAGTTCCGTAGGTTTTGCTGGCGGAGTTTGGGGTCACTGACGCCACTGCCTTATTGATGATGAACGCAGCAGTGTTGTAGGTGATGCTGTAGTTACTAAGCACAGACGCAGGGCTCAAAGCAGCACTAATGTTGTACGGTCCACCGGCGACGGTTTCGCCTGCCGCACGACTATAGGTCGCCGTCACGCCGTCTGCAGCAAGGAATCCGGTTAGGGTTCCGGTCAGGGTCGGATCGGCCGTCCCGTAGGTTTTGCTGGCAGAGTTTGGGGTTACTGACGCCACTGCCTTGTTGATGATGAACGCAGCCGTGTTGTAAGTGATGGTGTAGTTACTAAGCACACCTGCAGGACTCAGCACTGTACTGATGGTGTACGGCCCGCCAGCTACGGTTTCGCCAGCCCCACGGCTATAGACTGCCGTCACGCCGTCTGCAGCGAGGAAGCCGGTTAGCGTTCCTGTCAGAGTCGGGTCCGCTGTTCCGTAGGTCTTGCTGGCGGCGTTCGGAGTCACCGATGCGACCGCCT
This sequence comes from Terriglobus albidus, assembly GCF_025685425.1. Taxonomy (GTDB): domain Bacteria; phylum Acidobacteriota; class Terriglobia; order Terriglobales; family Acidobacteriaceae; genus Terriglobus; species Terriglobus albidus. The sequence goes on along the minus strand of NZ_JAGTAS010000057.1, from coordinate 673,400 downwards.
TGTTGATGATGAATTCCGCTGTGTTGTAAGTGATGGCGTAGTTGCCCAGCACAGTTGCAGGGCTCAGCACAGCAGTGATGGTGTACGGCCCGCCGGCTACAGTCTCGCCTGCCGCACGACTATAGGTCGCCGTCACGCCGTCTGCAGCAAGGAATCCGGTTAGGGTTCCGGTCAGGGGCGGATCGGCCGTCCCGTAGGTCTTGCTGGCGGCGTTCGGAGTCACCGATGCGACTGCCTTGTTGATGGTGAAGGCAGCCGTGTTGTAAGTGATGTTGTAGTTGCCCAGCACACCTGCCGGGCTCAACACCGCAGTGATGGTGTACGGCCCGCCGGCCACAGTCTCACCAGCCGTACGGCTATAGGTCGCCGTCACGCCGTCTGCAGCAAGGAAGCCGGTTAGCGTTCCTGTCAGAGTCGGGTCCGCTGTCCCGTAGGTCTTGCTGGCCGCGTTCGGGGTCACTGACGCCACTGCCTTGTTGATGATGAATTCCGCTGTATTGTAAGTGATGGCGTAGTTGCCCAGCACAGTTGCAGGGCTCAACACCGCGCTGATGGTGTACGGTCCACCGGCCACAGTCTCACCAGCCGCACGGCTATAGATTGCCGTCACGCCGTCTGCAGCAAGGAAGCCGGTTAGCGTTCCTGTCAGAGTTGGGTCCGCTGTTCCGTAGGTCTTGCTGGCCGCGTTCGGAGTCACCGACGCGACCGCCTTGTTGATGGTGAACGCAGCCGTGTTATAGGTGATGGTGTAGTTGCCCAGCACAGATGCAGGGCTCAACACCGCGCTGATGGTGTACGGTCCACCGGCCACAGTCTCACCAGCCGTACGGCTATAGGTTGCCGTCACGCCGTCTGCAGCAAGGAAGCCGGTTAGCGTTCCTGTCAGAGTCGGGTCCGCTGTTCCGTAGGTCTTGCTGGCCGCGTTCGGAGTCACCGATGCGACCGCCTTGTTGATGGTGAACGCAGCCGTGTTATAGGTGATGGTGTAGTTGCCCAACACAGATGCAGGGCTCAACACCGCGCTGATGGTGTACGGTCCACCTGCCACAGTCTCACCAGCCGCACGGCTGTAGGTTGCTGTTACGCTGTCCGAGGCCAGGAAGCCAGTGAGGGCGCCTGTCAGGGCCGGATCGGCTGTTCCGTAGGTCTTAGTGGCCGCGTTCGGGGTTACTGACGCGACCGCCTTGTTGATGGTGAAGGCAGCCGTGTTATAGGTGATGGTGTAATTGCCCAGCACACCTGCCGGACTCAACACGGCAGTTATGGTGTACGGCCCGCCGGCCACAGTCTCACCAGCCGTACGGCTATAGGTCGCCGTCACGCCGTCTGCAGCAAGGAAGCCGGTTAGCGTTCCTGTCAGGGCCGGGTCCGTCGTTCCGTAGGTCTTGCTCGCGGCGTTCGGCGTTACTGACGCAACTGCCTTGTTGATGGTGAATTCAGCCGTGTTGTAGGTGATGGTGTAGTTACTCAGCACAGATGCTGGGCTCAGCACCGCAGAGATGCTGTACGGTCCACCTGCCACGGTCTCACCCGCCGCACGGCTATAGGTCGCGGTCACTCCGTCTGCAGCCAGGAAGCCGGTTAAGGTTCCGCTCAGGGCCGGATCTGCCGTTCCGTAAGTCTTGTTGGCGGCGTTTGCAGTCACCGAGGCGACTGCCTTGTTGATAGTAAATTCCGCCGTGTTGTAGGTGATGGTGTAGTTGCTCAACACTGCAACTGGGCTCAGAGCGGCGCTGATCGTATACGGTCCCCCGGCCACGGTCTCACCAGCGGCACGGCTGTAGGTCGCCGTCACGCCGTCTGCAGCGAGGAAGCCGGTTAGGGTTCCGGTCAGGGCCGGGTCCGTGGTTCCGTAGGTCTTGCTGGTGGCGTTCGGAGTCACCGAAGCGACTGCCTTGTTGATGGTGAATTCAGCCGTGTTGTAGGTGATGGTGTAGTTGCTCAACACTGCAGCAGGGCTCAGCACCGCGCTGATGCTGTACGGCCCCCCGGCCACTGTCTCGCCTGCCGCACGGCTGTAGGTCGCCGTCACGCTGTCCGCAGCCACAAACCCGCTCAGGGTTCCGCTCAGGGCCGGATCTGCTGTTCCGTAGGTCTTGCTCGCGGCGTTCGGGGTTACTGACGCAACCGCCTTGTTGATGGTCAAGGTGCCATTTACAAAGCTGAAGCTATAGTTTGCGGCAGCGAGGGTGCCGGTTGCCGCAGTAATGGTGTAGGTGCCAGCATTCATCGGGGTTGCCGGACTGGTGCTAAGCGATGCGCTGCCTGTGACCAGGCTCTGAGATTCGCCATTGACGAAGCCCGTGATCGTGCTCGTGTAGGCAGGAACCGCAGCCCCGTACACCGTGTTTAGATCGTTGGCAGTCACCGTCAACGTCGCTTTGCTTATGGTGAGTTTGGTGCTGGTGTCCGTGCTCGCAGTGAGATTCGCGTCCCCGGGATAGGAATAGCTGATCGTATACGGGCTTCCGGACACAGGAATGGTGTGAGTGTCGAAAGTCCCGCTAAAGCTCCCGCTGCTTCCAACGATAGTCATAGGAAGGGACGTGCCGTTGATCGTGACTGTAACCGTCTCCCCGCCTGCTGCAAACACTGTCTTTGTCGCATTCGCTACCTGGCCGGAGATCGAAATACTCGCCTGGCCATAGGTTATGGCAGCAGATGGAGGAACAAGAGAGCTGAATACTGCATTTCCTTTTACCAACTGCGCCACTGCGCTGGATGTACTTGTCGTGAAGTTAGTGTTGCCTGAGTACACAGCGGTAATGGAATGGTTCCCATCGGTGAGTGTCGTCGTTGAGTAGGTCGCGACTCCAGAACTGTCAGTCGTTCCGGTGCCTAAGGTGGCAGATCCATCCTTGAAGCTGACTATCGATCCGGGGGCTACGGGGCCCACGCCGGGTGAAGTAACAGTCACAGTCGCCGTGAACGTAACAGATTGCCCGGAGACGGAGGGGTTCAGCGAGGAAGTCAAAGCAGTCGTAGTGCTGGCTGCGTTTACCAGGTGCGAGGTTCCACTTGACGTGCTGGTGGCGAAGTTCGCGTCGCCGGAGTAAGTCGCTGTAATGTTCTTGGCGCCTGAACTCGTCGAAGCGAGATTGCAGGTGCCCGCGCTCACACTGGCAACACAGCTCACTAATCCATCGCTCACCGTGACGGTTCCGGTCGGCGTTCCGGAGCCGGCTGCAACGCTATAGGTCACCGGATACACTTGACCCACAACAGTTGCTGTCGCAAGAGCACCTGTGTTTGTGATCGTAGTCGTCGTGGCGGTCTTAGCTCGTACTACGAGGTTAGCCGTGGCGCTCGGATGGCTGCCTTGGCAGCCCGCGCTGGTGTTTGTGATGGATGCGGTAAAGGGATATGTGTTGGGCGTTAGACCGGCAGTTGTGGCGATAGTCAGTGTTGCGTTTACCGTATTGCCAGTGGAAGTTGCAGAGGCTGGACTGAATACACCACTCGCTCCAACCGGTAGTCCCGAGACAGCAAAGTCGAAAGAGCAAGCATTCGCATTGCCGTTGAACGTGAGACTTACGGCATACGTCGCGCTGCTTCCCACGACTACAGGATTTGGTGTTTGAGCCCCAACCGTGAACACCTGTGGGTTCGAATCCGTGAACCAGTTGAAAGCCTGTGCCTTCGAACCCGCTGCAGTTAATCCGAACGATACATTGAGGTCATGCTCGTCGGTAGCGTAACTGTCATTGGAAATGTTGCCGTTCGCATCCGCTATAGCCGAATATGGCCCATGAGTATCAATCAACGGCGACTCTAGCAGAGTAAGAGATACCGTTTCCCCGGGTATCCAGCCTGAACCGAAGATATGAACGGTTGACCCCGGCGGATAGTCTGAAGCGTCAGTTTTTACCGTCGGGAATCCATAGAATTCCGTACTGTCTAGATTGCTTCCCCCCACGACTACAACCGCACCATCGGTTTGCAACACACTGGCAGCTGCACCCTCTCTCGCGGAGTTCATCGCAGATGTTGTGACTACTGTCGAGTTCCAGGATTGATAGAGCTCGCTCGAAGAGAGCGGAGTGGAGGACAACGTTCCGCCCGTTATCAATACACTATTGTTATTGGGCAATAGCAGAGCAACATGACCGCTTCGAGCGGTGGCCAAATGCGCTGAAGCAACCGTCAGGGTGTTGGCTGCTGGATCGAAGATCTCCAGGGACGATAGATCGGCAGTACCATTGTTTCCGCCGGCCACCAGTACCGTTCCGTCAACGAGCGTAGTCGATGAATGGGATGAGCGGGCTATATTGAGCGCAGGACCCGGGCTTACAGCGTTGGTCGTGGGATCGTAGAGCTCTGTGGAAGCAAGCGCAATCGTCGACCCATCATTTGCGACGCTGCTACCGCCAGAGATCAGCACGCGGCCATCATGCAGTACAGAGGCGCTGTGAGACTTCCGCGCAGTCGTCAGGTAAGTCTGATACTGAAATGTCCCAGTAGCGGAAATAAATCTCTCAATGCTTGAGGTGGGCCCCGTTTCACGAACCCCACCCACAAGCAAAAGGTCTCCTCCCTTCAACTGGGACAGCGTAAACTGCGCCCTCGGTTCGACCATTGAAGACGGTACGGGGACCCAGGTATTTGTATTGGGATCGAAAAGCTCCGCGCTGTTCAAAACAGCCCCACCACTGGCGTACCCGCCTGCTACGAAAACACGGCCATCCTGCAACAGGATTGCGCTGTGGCCGTATCGCGCGGTGAGCATCGGTGGCGTAGTTACGATAGTTCCGTCGGTTTGGAGTACATCCGCGGTAGCCAGCGCGTTTCCGCTTCCATCCTTGCCGCCAACGATCAAAACGCGACCGTCATTCATCAGAGTGGCTGTAGCTCCGGTGCGGGGAGTGGAAAGAACTGCGCCGGCCCGCCAGGTACCGCTTGGAATCTGATCGGCGGCAGCCTTCAGATTGAGAACGCAAAGCAGGAAAAGCAGTGGCAATAAAACAAAGAGACGTACTTTCATCACACAAGAGTCCTGGCCGGCGTGGGATCACACAACGCCGACGTTTCTCGACGAAAGCAATCCGAACGCCATACATGGCCAGGTCAAGACCGCGAGCGGACCTTTCCTATTGGTAGGCCTCTTAATACAAGGCGGCGGCAACAGATAGGAACCCGTCGCGGAACTGAATGAGTTGCGGGGTTTGGCTAGGAAATCAGCCGTTGAGACACTTGCACGTTGATGTTCGTGAAGGTACTGGCGCCCGTACTTGACGGGCGATCTGGCTGCCAACAATAAAAAAGATGTATTCGAACCGAACTATCGGTTTCTCAACTCGGAAGGTAAACATCCGTATACGGCTGTCCACTTACCATTACAGTTGAGCTGCTTATGGCGGGTTACTTCCGTTACTTGCTCCAGGTAGAGTATGTACGCAATTGCACACTGCAGGTTCAGCCGACCATACGATCGTGATAGATCGAGTGGCGGAAGCACGAACAGGTCTTCTCTACTCCTGGCGGACCCTATACACCGCACAATTACGAGCCCAATTACAAAGGCTCAATGACCATGTTGGAGGCCTTCGTCGAGAGCCGTAATATTCTGGCTTTGCGGCTGGCGCACCAGCTTGGCATCCAGAAGGTCATCGATGTCGCCCAGCGCTTCGGTGTCACCTCGAAGATTCCGGCGTTTCTTCCAGTTGCGATCGGCGCCGCAGATATAAAGCTCTTTGATCAGGTGGGGGCCTACACTGTCTTTCTGAACGCCGTCAGCGGCTCCGGGCATTACCTGCTCCGGCGAAGCCTACAGAGCCATAGAATTTGGTTTGTCATTTCATAGCGTAGCGGAGAAATCTGCTTTTCTAGCTTGAGATTTGACTCGGAGATAGACGGCAAGCAGATCCCTGCAGGTAAAAACCTGGACTCGTGACCTATCTTTAGCGCAGCTCCATGTCTAGGTTAAGCTTGACAAACTACCCGTTGCCTTAGATTCTGGCATTGCCTTTCCTACATTGTGACTGGCAAGAGCGGCTATAGACCGCAGCAGTATTCTCTATTCTCCAAGGTCCTGATTTGAGAGGGACTGTGCATGTCGATCTGCTCTGGTAAGTGGCGCTCCTTCGGGGTCGTTAAGGTTTTTGTATGCATCATCACACTCTGCGGAAGCCCATGCGCCTATCCACAGGCTGGCCCGACTCCTCTACCTATTCCCGCAGCCACCGATAAGCTCGGGCGATATGATGCTGCAGCCGTTGCGGAGGTTCTGGCGCATCTCAAAGTGGTCGGCACTGCTCCCTGGACAGGGATGCAGGGAACAGGAACTATCACCTACGGAAGTGACCAGAATTCATATTCAGCTACTTTGACCATCGTCGGCAGCAGCAGATCCCGTCTCGATATACAGACTGCTACGGGATCTATCAGCACCCGAATCAACAGCCGTTTAGGCAATATTCAGCATCCTGATGGAAAAAGCTTTCCGCTCGCTCCTGAGATAGCAGCATCAGGAATCGTGCAGTTCGAGCTTCCACGCCTCGCTGACCTTCAGACCAGATCATCGGTCCTCGATCATGGCGTGACTGTCATTGACGGGATGAATCTGCATCGGGTGACAATCGAACAACCGCTTACCCCGAAGAAGAATATTGCAACTGATCTCTATTTCGACCCCGAGACACATCTCCTGGTCAAGACTGCGAATGCCATCCGGCCCGATGGATCTCAAAGTGAACTTCTGCGTGTCGTTACCTATGGAGACTATCGGGCGGTAGATGGCGTAATGGTTCCGTTCCTCTACAGGCAGGTTCTCGATGGGCAGAAGCAGTGGACGATTCAATTCTCGGAAGTCCAGCTCAATCCCAATCTCCAATCGAATTACTTCGAGTTCTAAGGACGCCACGATGAGAACCGTTCGTTTGTTTCTCTTTATCTTCCTGTGCCTGATTGCCGGTCATTCCTTTGCCCAGGACTATATCTATGCCATAGGCAATCCGGCATTCGCCGTCGATATTCCTGTCGAGAATGGGTTCATCAACATCACGAACGGAAATTTGCATATGGAATTTCCGCTTGCTACGCACAAACAGCGCGGTGCGCTGCAGCTTAATGAGCGGCTTGTCTACGATAGTCGCATTTGGAGAATTCTTCCGCCTGGTTCCAATCCTTATTACGGATTTTTCCCGAGCAATATCCCAAATGCTCCAGATCTTCAGGGAGGATGGAGGCTAGTCACAGGAGCCGAAACTGGCACCTTGACATATACGCTAGCCTCTCCGTCGACCTCCTATGCTTGTGCCGGGGGAATGGGCGGCGCCCAAACCACCACTGTCTACAACGTATCGTGGAGCGATCCTTCAGGGACTGTGCGCGATTTTGGTTCCGCTAGAGCGATCATCCAGGATGACTGCGCCGGCACCTATATGGATACGATCGGCCCGAATTACGCATCAGATGCCAGCGGTTATCTACTGAAGACGGATGCAAATGGAAATCCTCTTATTCTGGATAACAACGGCAACCAGGTTTATCCCAAGGTAATCGATCGATTTGGTAACTATTGGTCCAGCGACGCCAATGGCAATCTCATCGATGATGTGGGGAGAACTCCCGTGATCGTCACGAAAAACGGGAGCGTTACCTATTATGACGTTCTTGCCCCAAACGGACCGATCAGCAACAACGGCACGCGCGTTCGTTACACCGTCACCACATCGCCCCTCTATGTTTCCACGCTGTTCTATCAGCCTGCGGTTTCGGAATGGGTGGGGAATTTTTATCCTGTGCAGAGCATTCAATTGCCCGATGGAAGCTCGTATTCCTTTACATACGACTCCTACGGGGAGATGACATCGGTCACTCTGCCCACAGGTGGTGTCATTCATTACGGCTGGACCAATTTCCAGGATTCATACAACAACATGAATCGCTGGTTAACGAGCAGGACAGTTGGTTCCGACCCGGCGATGACCTTTACTCCATCGGTCATGACGCAATGTGCAAGCAATGGAACAGGCTGTCAGGAGAAAGTGGTCGTCCACAAGCCAAGTGGTGACGAAACGGCTTACGAAATGACGCTAAACAATGGCGCCTGGAATACAAAGGTGTCAGTCTACACCGGCGCCGCGAGCGGCACCCCTATTGCCACAACTACAAACGGGTATTCATTTCAATGTTCCGGGTGTGGTTCGAGCTACATCACGCAATCATCATCTGTCACAACACTTGCCGGCGGGCTACAGAGCCAACGACAGTATGTATTTGATGCGCCGTGGCTAGGAAAGCCTTCAAAATTGAAGGAGTGGGATTATTACTCGGGCACCCCATCGACAACCCCGACGCGAGAAACCGACTACTCGTACAGTGGAGTCGATCTTCATCAGGAAACTGTGTTTGGAAACGGAACCCAAGTCGCCCAGACCACTTACGACTACACGACTTCCGCAACAGCAACGTCTGGTGTGTCTCAGCACGGGACGACCAATGCAGGTGGGCCGTACCTTCAAAAAGTGACAAAGTGGTTGAATGGCGGCACGTCGCCCTACACGACGTACATCATGGACGATACGGGAATGGTTACGAGCATCACTGATCCCAACCAGAACTCCGCGACCACGATCAGCTATCAATGCTCAAACTCACTACCTTATCAGGCGATCAATCCGATAGGGCATACAACAACATTTGGCTATGACTGCAGCTCGGGAGCGATCACAAGCGAGAAAGACCCGAACGACAGTGCTGCAAGCCGTTCTGGAACAACTTATGCCTATGAGTCTGCGGGCAGGTTGTCCTCCGTCACCCGACCGGATTCTGGGGTAACAACTTATTCCTATCCATCTTCGACCGAGATCGACACTACGGTTACCGCTACCCCCAGCCCAAGCATCTCATCGCAAGACATTGTGGATAGCCTTGGACGCCCATATCAGCATGTTCAAGCGGGTGTATCTACTGAGACGACGTATGACGTTAATGGGAGACCGTACTGCACGACTAATCCCCATTTGTCTTCATCGTCTTCTACAGACGGAAGTACATGCATCACCTCGTATGACGGATTGGATAGGCCGAAGATGCAAAGTCAATCCGACGGTGCTTCATCCGTATCCTGGGACTACAGTGGCAATACTGTAACGTTCACGGACGAAGCCCAACATTCCTGGCAACGGACGTCTGACGTCTTCGGAAACCTGACGTTTGTTGTTGAGCCCGGTGGCCTAAAAACAAGCTATCAATACAACGCGTTAGGAAAACTAAATTGCGTCGACCAGTGGGAGGCAAATACCGTTGGTACTCCCTGTACTAGTTCGCGTTGGCGATCCTTTATCTACGATTCACTGTCACGTCTGACGCAGTCCTACAACCCTGAGTCTGGCACCATATGCTACGGGACTTGGAGCGGCGGAAGTATCGGCAACGGCGTGTGTCAGGGAGGCTACGATGCTAACGGTAATCTAAAGTACAAGACCGACGCCCGCGGTGTTGTGACAAGCTATAGCTACGACTCGTTGAATCGGTTGACCGGCAAATCGTATTCGGATGGTGTAACGCCCGCGGAGTACTACACGTATGACACAGCGCCCGGGTGGATGTCGGATCTGCAGAACGTGGTTGGCCGTCTCGCAAACTACAGCAATGCATCGGGAGGGGCGAGCGCGGCGACTTTCAGCTACGATGCGATGGGCCGCGTCAAGCGCAAATGGCAGCAAACGCCGTCGAGCGCACCAGGCGGTTATTTCGCGTATGCGGATTACGATCTTGCCGGCAATACGATAGCGTTGACCTATCCGGATGGTCGGCGCGTAAAGCAGGACTTCGATAACGCCGGCCGGCTGTCCGGCGTCAGTTATGACAAGTGGAGCGGCACCAGTATCGGGACCACCTATCTTTCAGGTGCAAGCTACGATCCAGCCGGACACTTTGTAGGCGGTACCATGGGATCCCGGATCCAATACACGGCGTCTTATAACAACCGTCTTTTCCTGGCCTCAAGTGGCTATTACGTCAACAACGGCGGATACCTCTGGACGAAAGGGCTGAGTTGGCAGCCAAATGGCAACCTTGATTCGGAGACGAATTGGATTACAGGAATCAAACGGCAGTATGGGTATGACAGCCTGAATCGCTTGGTCTCGGCGACCGATGTTGTTGGCAGCGTGGCAGCAGGAAATCAGACGATCAGTACGCAGCAGGGAACGACGAATGCCACAAGCAACAACCTGCTGAAGGACGGGCCTTCTCCTGGAAGCTTATGGGGCAAGAGTCAGATTGGTATTGCCGATAATGCCGCTGCAGCTCCAGATGGGACGCAGACCGCGAGTACAGCAACAGCAGACAGTGGCGCAACCGACGCATTGATGACATCCGACATCGTCAATCCGACGGAATACAGCAACTCCACGCTAACCGGTTCGGTGTGGTTGAGAACTGATTCGGCGCCGTTCACAATGCGCGTTCATATCGTCTACAACACTCCGAGTGGTTGGGGTGTAGCTGGCTGGATTCCAGCCACTGTGACCAACCAGTGGCAGCAGTTCAAATTCAGCGGATCTCTTCCCGGCGAGTTGACCCGAGTCTTCCTGCAGGTAGGAGGCGCCGGATCGATCACCAGCGGGCAGAGTTTCCAAATCTGGGGATCACGGATCGAGCCGTCGCCTTCGATGAACGGAACGGTGACGAACTTCCTGACCTACTCACAGCGATTTACGACGACTGCATGGGGGCAGAGTCAGGTAACTCTTTCTGATAACTCTGCGGATGCCCCCGACGGTACTCATACTGCCGGAACCGCAACTGTTAGTGCTGGCGCGACAGACGCACTTTTCGACGATCACATCCCTACTCCTGCACCGTATAGCAACATCCCGGTGACCGGATCGATCTGGATGCGGGTGCCGTCGGGCACCATCACCTTCAGTATCTTTATGACGGAAACCGGTGCTTCCGGTTGGAGCGTACTTGCAGCGAAACAAGTCACACTGACAACAAGCTGGCAGCGTTTCCAGCTAACCGGCAATACGCAGAATGCACTCACGATGCTGAACCTCCAGATTGGAGGAGCCGGTACTCTGACCTCCGGGCAGTTCCAGATCTGGGGGGCGCAGATGGAGATGGGATCGACGGCCCATACCTATGTTGCCACCGGAAATGCTGCCGCCTCGACAGGTACGAACTTTACCAATCTCCTGCCGTATTCGAACCAGTTCCAGGCTTCCACATGGGCGAAGAATCAAGTTACTTTGAGTACGGCCTCCGATGCGGCTCCGGATGGAAGCATGACGGCGACCCTGCTCCAGGGACCGAGCGGGAGTGGTGACGGTTATATCGCAGGGAACGTGCAGAATCTTGCGCTATATAGCGGCCAAACTGTTACGGGATCGGTCTACTTGAGGGCCGTCAACGGAAATCCGTCTATCGACGTGTATATGTTGCATGACGGCGAAGCTGGATGGGGAGGTACGTCGACAACGATTACGCTCTCGCAGAACTGGCAACGTGTCCAGGCAACGCTTAATGTGCAGCAGGCTCCGAACCGCTTGTACTTCCAGGTTGGAGGTTCAGGAAAGATTGCGAATGGCCTGAATATTGAGGTCTGGGGTGCTCAGGTGGAAGCAGCAGGTAATGCCGGCAACTATGTCGCTACCGGCGCTACACCCGTAACCAATGGGTCAGAGTACGCGAATATCCTTTCCAATTCCCAGACTTTAACCGGCAGTACCTGGGGAATATCGCAGGGAACAATACAGCCCACCTCCGCAACCGCACCTGACAATACCAACACTGCGGCGACGGTAACTTCCAACTCGACGGCGAACGACACCTACGTCATTGATTCGGTCGTAAACCCGTCTCTGTATAGTGGCTCGACCGTAACAGCGTCGGTCTATCTCCGGGTGCCAAGCGGCAGCGTTTCGACGAGAATCTATCTGATCAATGTCGGTACCTCCGGGTGGTCGATTGCCAACTCGTCACTGATTACACTCACGACGACCTGGCAGCGATTTACTGTCACGGGAACGAATCAAAATGGTCTCACCCAGCTTTCCTTGCAAATCGGAGGAGCGGGGGCATTTACAAATGGCCAGGTGCTACAGGTGTGGGGAACCCAGATGGTGCAGGGGACCGATCCCGGTACTTATGTGGCGACGTCTAGCGGCAGTTCGACCACAACATTAGGGCAGCCAGGAGCTTTGGTCCCGAATGGCCTTTTCCAGACCTACGCTTACGACTCATTCGGCAACATCAAGCAGTCTGGCAACTTCACCTTCTGGCAGACCTATTTGCCGAATAACCGGCTGTCAGGCTATCAGTACGATGCCGCCGGCAATCTGCTGGCTGATGGCATCTCCAACATCATGACCTGGGATGCGGAGAACCGCATCCGCTCCGCAAATGGGACGACGTATGTCTACGATGCCGAGGGGAACCGCGTCTCGAAGTCCGGCGTGGGCACGACGGAGACGGTTTACTTCGGCGGCAAGCCCGTTGCCCGACTGCAAGCGGGGCAGTGGACCGATCTGATCTACGGGCCGGCTGGGCTGCTGGCGGAGGTGCCCGGCACGCAGAATGGGTCACCATCGTATCGGCTACTTGATCATCTAGGGACACAAGTTGCGACCACGGATGCGAGTGGAATACTGAGCAGTGTGACCGACTCAGCTCCATTCGGGCAGATCTTTACGGGCGGATCGAACGATCCGTACAAGTTTACCGGCAAAGAAAGAGACCAAGAGTCAGGGCTCGACTACTCCACATTCCGAATGTATGCGTCTACGGTGGGCCGCTGGATGTCTCCCGACCCGTACTTGGGGAGCATTGATCTTTCTAATCCGCAGAGCCTCAATCGCTATGCCTATGTGGGGAACTCGCCGCTTACGACTATAGATCCGACTGGACTCGATGGAGTAGGGGCTGCCGGCGGAGCGGGAGGGTGCCTAGGAGCCGTGGTGACTGGCGGCGCCAACGTCGGGGCGGATGCGAGTTGCGTTTTTGGTTTCTTAACTCATTGGCTATTCAGTGGCCCGAAATTCAAGGGAAGTCTCGAACCTCGACCAAGCAATGGGAATTGGGATGAGCAAGGAGCGTATCACCACAGTCCATACTCTAGTATTGCTTCCATGATTGGAGATGTGGGCGGTTTGAGCGCGCCTGGATGCGATTTCGGAGCGTGTGGCGGTGGAGGCTTCGGGTTCCAGCAAAGTGGGAATTATCCAAATGTCGGCGTGAACTGCCGTGGCATTGAGACCTATCATCTAGGCGCGATTTTGGCGCAGCATTGTGACGCGACCGTGTCAATCGGAGATGGCTGGTTGTATTCACTTTCGGCGGGACCGATTGATGGTCGTCTTAGGGGATTTGTCACTAAAACACACACTCTCCCAACGGGGGCTACGAATTTCTGGAGGGGGCGGGAGTCGCTCGGCCTTGCTAAGTGCTTGATCGGTGCTGCCTCGGCGAGTCAGGCATCTCCGGATGCACCTGAATATCATCCGGTATACGGGCCGAATAGCAATATCTGGCTTAATGGCATATTCTCCAGTTGTGGAGTGAACCTCGGGATAAAAACTCATGGCCCATACTTTTAGAGGAGCTGTTCCTTCCATGCTGGTGAGTGTGCTGTCTGCCGTGATCTTAATAGGCTGCCGCGATACAAGTGTCGGGAGTTTGCCGCATGATCAGGCGGTGGCTGCGCAACTATGTCAAGCCACGCAGCATCTCACTATAGGTTTCCCCTCCGATGGGCATTTGGTTGTCCTTAACCCCTGCAATACGGATATCAATCACAGCATCCATTTCGAGACGGCTCCGAATGCTGCTTCCGTTTATGACTACTCTGCTACCGAATCTCCGGATCGTAAATGGGTTGCCAAACAAGAGAACAAGCAACTCGTTCTCCAACACGCGCCACCATCGGGACCGGGCGTGAACATACAAACAACACGACTGCTAACCGCCCCTCAATGGTCCCCGGACAGCGCGTTCTTCTTCTTCTGGGCCGCCGAAGATCGCAAGCGAGGCCGGTCGCTTGCCGAATGCCTAGATGATGTCTCTGATCTCTATGTGTTCAGTACGAAGTCTCGTACTGGCACATTAGTGGGTAGGGTGTGTTCTGGTGTTCCCTTAGAGGCTTTTAGATGGTTGTCTCTGTGAGTAGTTACGCCGCCTTAATCCATGCTGCTGAACATCGCTATTCCACCCTCGGTGGAGACGAGGCGCGTTACCCTAGATGGGAACTGCGGAGGGGCACGCGCAATGACGGATTTAGACGGCATCATCCAGATCGCGACGCAGGCGATGTGCCAGCAGAATTTTAGGGACGCAGATGCGGTTCTTCAACGGGGATTACAGAGCAGCAATGACCTAAAAGAGAAGAGATTATTCTTCAACATCTAGTTCATCTTTATGAACATCCCCTAAACGAAATTTAGATATAGCCCAAGCCTACATGTCTGAGAGGGAGTCTCTTCGTCCATGTGCGTATACCGCGTTGACCAACGCCTACTTCCAGTTACATTCGAAACGTGATAGTCATGGCGCACGTAGCTGGCCCGAGACGGCTTCTCGGCGTGCTCTTGAAGAGCATGATTTGAGTACGCTCTATTCAGCTAGTGCGGTCGAGGGACTTCTTGCGGCGGGTGATAGAGACCAAACCGCGACAAGAGCAGCGTTGAGTCGCATAGAAGGTCTTCTCGGTAGTGCCGACCAGATGATCTGTTACGGGGACGCAATTGTTTTCTTAGAGCTGTTGGGAACCGGAGATGACGACATGGCGGCAAAAGCGAGACGCCTGGCCGGTTTAATAGCCCCAAAAAGAGAAGACGCCGACTTTCGCGCTCGGGCAGAAGCCGTCGCCAGGAAATCTGGGGAGAGACGGGACGTAACCAGATAATTTGTGGCGATGGGCAAGATTGAATAATCTTCCGCACTCGTTAACACTACTAGTAGCTATCCGCCTAATGTCGTATAAAGCAGGTCCTTCGCTACGCTCAGAATGACAACTCTGAGTGAAGTCGGATACCTGTACTACTGCATCAACCGTCGATAACCACGTAGAAAACGCTGTGCGCGAGCGATATCTTTGCCGATCTGTGTCTTCAGCGCTTCGGGAGAATCCCATTTCATCTCTGGCCGCAGATGCTTGAGGAAGGTGAGCCGCAATGGTGTCTCTTCCGTCATGTCCACGGGATGGAAGTTGAAGAGATGTGTCTCCACTGCATAGCTGTCCGGCCCAAAGGTTGGCCGGTTGCCGGCGTTGGTGACGCCCTCGAAGACTGGACCATCGTTGCCAATCTGCAGTGTGGTGACATACACGCCATTGGCTGGAAGCAACTCGTTATACGGCGCCAGGTTGATGGTGGGCACAGCGTACTTCGTGCCATATCCACGGCCTCTGGCCGGCGCGCTGCAAATACTGTAGGGCCTTCCCAGAAGCACACGAGCGGAGGAGAGGTTTCCTGCGAGGATGAGCTGACGAATGCGGCTTGAGGAGATGATGCCGCCGCGCATCGGTACCGGTTCGTAGATCCTTGCTGAGAAGTCG
The DNA here is from genome assembly GCF_025685425.1 of Terriglobus albidus. Lineage (GTDB taxonomy): Bacteria > Acidobacteriota > Terriglobia > Terriglobales > Acidobacteriaceae > Terriglobus > Terriglobus albidus. Next base: position 657,901 of record NZ_JAGTAS010000057.1, on the reverse strand, counting down.
AGCTTGTTTCCCAGCTCCGCCAGGCGCATGACGTCAGCCTGTGCCTGGTAGCCGAACCGGAAGTTGCTGCCGACATGTACCTCGGTCGCACGCAGGCAGTTGCAGATGACGGTAGAGATAAAAGCCTCGGCAGAGGTCTGCGCCAGCTCCTGCGTAAACGGCAGAACGAGCGTTGCGTCCAGACCTGTGTCGGCGAGCAGCCGTAGCTTCTCTTCGATCGGAGAGATCATCTTCGTCGGCGAATCGGGACGCAGAATGCGTACGGGATGAGGATCGAAGGTGACTGCAACCGACTTCGTTCCTGATTCGCGGGCACGCGCAATAACCTCCGAGATCACCCAGCGGTGGCCACGGTGGACTCCGTCGAAGTTGCCAATGCTGATGATCGAGGGGCCGAAGTTTGCCGGGACCTCAGCAATGGAGCGGAAGATCTTCATGCCGTGTCCTCCGCGGCAATCTCGAAATCGAGGCACATGCCGTCATAGGACATGCGGATATTCGGCGGCAGCTCGGCGTTGATGGCGTCGTGGTCCAGATCGTGCGAGATGTGGGTGAAGAAAGCCCGCTGTGGCCTGATGCGTTCCACCAGCGCGATGGAGTTCTCAAGGTTCGAGTGCGAGGGATGCGGCGCGCGGCGCAGGGCATCCACAATCAGCACGTCGAGGTCTTCGAGTAAGGAAAAGCTCTCCTCGGGCAGAGAAGACAGGTCGGTCAGATAAGCAGCTTTCCCGAAACGCCAGCCGGTGATGACCTGCCGGCCATGTTGTACCGGGATGCGTTGGAATACCGCTCCGAAGAGCTCGACCGTGGCGCCCGGTTCGGTGCTGATGCGGTGCATCTCCACGCGGGCCGAGGTCATATAGCGATCCCGCGTGCGGAAGGTGTACTCGAAGATGCGCTCGATGACGCGTGCGGTCTCGTCGTCGGCATAGAGGGGAATGGGGTTCGCAAACGAGAGCGGACGCAGGTCATCCATGCCGAGAACGTGGTCGGCATGGCCATGGGTGTAGAGCACCGCGTCGACATGGGTGACCTTCTCGCGTATCGCCTGGAAGTGGAAGTCCTGGCCGGTGTCGATCAGCACGGTTCGACCGTTGTAATCCAGCCGCACGGAAGCGCGGGTGCGGCGGTTGTGCGGCCGTGTGCCATCCATTGCAGAGGTGCACACGGCGCAGCCGCAACCAAGCGTCGGCACACCCATGGAGGTGCCTGTGCCGAGAAATGTAAGCGTCGCCTCCATCGTTAGCGGACGATGCGCGGACCTCCGCCCGGCGGTGGAGGCAACGGAGACTCAGGCTGACGAGACGCCTGGCGGGCCAGCGCCTGCGTAATCTCCAGGAAGGCCATACGTACCTCGAAGAGAGCGTTTTCAAGCATCCGCGACTCAGCCTCGGTCAGATTGCCCTTGCTCTTCTCCTGTAGTACACCCAGCATGTCGATCGACTGGCGAGCTCCCAGAATATCGACCCGCGCCTGCTCGCCTTCCGGCGTTCCGCCGCCGAGCTGCATGATCGCGGTCATGTAGATGGACTGCACCAGGCGGTCGAAGTTCACGGGCGGCAGTTGTTCCATGCCCGGGTTTGCGGCGCGGATAGCCGTATCCAGCCGCTCGGCGGTCGCCTCATAGGCTGCCTTCGAACGTTCTGCCTGCTCTTCCGTAAGCTTCGGCAGCTCTTGCTCTGTGGCCTCAGGCTCCGGCTCTGGCGCAGATTCGGACGCCGGCGGTTCCGGCGTTGCGGTGACCGCGGCCTTGGAAGCCTCGCTCTGCTCTTCGTCGTGAGGGCGTTCAGATTCGGGCCGCAGTTCTCCTTCTGTAGTGAACTTGCGGCGATCGTTGACAACAAATGGGGTAACTTTATCTGCCATAAATCCTTTATTTGATGCGGAAGGGAAGCGGTGACGACGCCAGAGCGCCCCCTTCGTATGTAAGCGCCTGACCGCGTTCCACGGCCTCGCGGCGAATGAATCCAAGAGCGATCTTCAGATCGGAGTCTACGCTGGTCAGCTCGCCAACCGAGGCGCCATCGGCCAGGATCGCTGCGCCCGTTGAGGGGACAACCCCGCTGAAACGGAATCCGGCAAAGGTGCGATGCAAATTGCCGCGGGAGCGGATGCGCTCCACGATCTCCTGCCCCAGGTAGCAGCCTTTGGTGAAGTGCAGGGCGCGGGTCTGTCCTGTCTCCTGCGGCAGCTCCTTTTCGCGAAGATCCTTTCCGATAGCCGGAATGCCTTCAACGATGCGGAGAGATTCGATGGCCTTGCTGTCAGCTTGCGGGAGAGCGTTCAGGGCCTCTGTAAGCTGTACGACATTTTCCGCCCACAACTCAAAACGCGGCGTCAGGGGGCTGTATTGGGCCACAACCCAAACCGTTGAGCCGCGCCATTCGAATGCGCGGGTAGAAACAGGGGCCATTCCGGCCACATTTAGGCCGGTCGCGGCCAAAGCTTCCGTGGCTTTGGGGCCGGCAATGCCCAGTCCCTGGTGCTTTGCGGAGACATCGTCCAGCTCGACGTCGTCCATGATGATGAAGTGGTCGAGAGCTGCCATAAGCGCCGGAACGCGCTCGCGGGCGGTCTCCAGAAGAATCTGTCCTTCCAGCAGGAAGGCGGTGGCGTCGTGCTGAATACGCCCCTGGGCCGAGAGCAGGAAGTTGTAGCAGCCTTCTCCAGGCTTCAGATCGCGAATGTTGTTGGTCAACATGCCATTCAGCCAGCGAACACGGTCTTCGCCGCGAACCCCGATCCACCCAGTGGCGTCCAAGGGATAGATAGCCGCCGTGGACAGGAGTGCTTTCAGGGCGAGATGATGGTCCACTGAAAGCGCCGGAGCTTCGTTGTGTGCAAGTGTGCTCATAAAACGGCGTCTATCCTAAGTATACGTTTCGTTGGATGATGGGAGACCCCCGTTTGATGCGCCACCCTTATCGCGCTGCTTTTGCTGTTACCGTTACACTTCTGCCGCTGGCTGCGTTTGCCCAGACCCAGACGCCCGGACCTCCTCCGGGCAGCTCCGATGCTGGGAAAAAACCGGAAGTCCACATCACGCCCAAAGAGGCGGAGGCGCTTTTTAAGAGCGTCGACGAGATCCAGGGTTTTGCCGCCAAAGACTCCGGCCTGCATTCCAGCCGTCCTGTGAAAAAAGTACTTATTACCCGCGATGCGGTGACGAAGTATCTGAAGCAGAAGTTCGACGAGGATGAGGGCGCTAAGCGGATGGAGCGCAGTGAGATCGTCCTGAAAAAGTTCGGCCTGCTCGACCGTGACTTCGATCTGAAGCCCTTTCTGCTCAGCCTCCTGACCGAGCAGATTGCCGGTTACTACGACAACAAGACCAAGACCATCAACCTGCTGGACTGGGTGGATGCCGAGACCCAGAAGCCGGTAATGGCGCATGAGCTGACGCACGCTCTGCAGGACCAGCACGTCGACCTCACTAAGTGGGGCGACCAGGGGCTGAAGGACATTGCGAAGAACGTGCAGCAGGACAACGCCCATATCAAGAACGATGAGGTCGACACCACCCGCGAGGCCGTGCTCGAAGGCCAGGCGATGGTCGTCTTTGTTGACTACTCCATGAAGGACACGGGCCGCACGCTGGCGGATGTTCCCGAGGAGCTGATGGGGCGCATGAAGGATATGCTCAGCGGAACGGAGAGCTCGCCAGTGCTGGCACGTGCTCCGCTCATTCTGCAGCAGAGCCTGCTCTTTCCGTATGCGAACGGCCTGACCTTCGAGCAGTCCATTTTGCGGCGCTCCGGTGTTCAGAAGGCTTTTACAGGCGTTCTTGATGATCCACCGGTGAATACGTCGCAGATCATGCATCCGGAGAGCTACCTGACAAAGGCTCCGCAGCCGCTCATCCATCTGGCGGATATCCATCCTGTGATCGAGAAGGACTATACGCCGTACGACGTCGGCGTGCTTGGGGAGTTCGATGTCCACATGCTTGCCGAACTCTTCGCGGGGCCGCAGATGGCCGATGCTCTGGCACCGGCCTGGGCCGGAGGCGTGTACTACGCGGCGCTCAAGAAGAATGCCCCGGCAACGACCGGCAATCTGGGCCTGCTCTACTACTCGCGCTGGAAGAATACTGACTCCGCGGAGAGCTTCCAGAAGCTCTACACGGCGCAACTGGCACGCAAGTACTCCGGCCTGCAGCGCCGCAAGGACGATGAGAAAGAGGGCGAGGAGGTCTACTCGACCAGCGAGGGGGATGTCCTGGTCTCGACCATGGGCTCCGGTGTCTTTACCTGCGAAGGGTTCCCATTGGAGATGGCCCGTAAACTGCGGGAGCAGATCACTTCCAATCAGGGAGAAGGACCCACGCGGCTCGCGCTGCAGCCGCTTTCGGCTCCGCTGGTCACAGGGTTCGCCCGGCTGGGAGCGATGAAGGCGGGAATCCACGCTGCTGAACGATATACTCAGAGTTTGGCCCCCACAGGAGAATGAACGCGTTGCAGCAGGCAGAGATCGGCATCATCGGCGGCAGTGGACTGTACTCCATGCCCGGCTTCACCAACATCCGCGAAGAGAAGATCACCACCCCCTTCGGCGATCCAAGCGATCCGCTGGTGCTGGGTGAGCTTGAAGGCAGAAAGGTGGCTTTCCTGGCCCGCCATGGGAAAGGGCACCGCATTCTGCCGACGGAGTTAAACTTCCGCGCCAATATCTACGCGATGAAGCAGCTTGGCGTAGAGCGCATCCTTTCCGTTTCTGCGGTCGGTTCGCTCAAGGAAGAGCATAAGCCGACGGATTTCGTGATTCCTGACCAGTTCATCGACCGCACCTTTGCCCGTACGGCCACCTTCTTCGGCGATGGCATCGTCGGCCACGTCGCCTTCGGCGATCCGGTCTGTGCCACGGTGACGAAGGCTTTTGAAGCCGCATGTAAAGAAGTAGGTGTCGTCGGAAAGCGCGGCGGAACCTACGTCTGCATGGAAGGTCCGCAGTTCTCCACCCGTGCGGAGTCCAATCTCTATCGCTGCTGGGGAGCGGATGTTATCGGCATGACCAATCTGCAGGAAGCTAAGCTCGCCCGCGAGGCAGAGATCTGCTACTCCACCCTGGCCATGGTCACTGACTACGATTGCTGGTTTGAAGGGCACGACGATGTCACCGTCGATCAGATCATTGCGGTGATGCACACCAATTCAGCGAATGCCGCCAAGGTGGTTAAGGCGGCGGTTGCGGCCATGCCCATAGGAGAGCGCACCTGTGCCTGCTCCTCAGCCCTGAAGTATGCCGTTATGACCGACAAAAAAGTTATTCCCCCGGCCACACGTGCAAGGCTCGCGCTGTTGCTCGACAAGTACGAATAAGATCCCGATCGAAGAGGAACAAGAACATTGGCAATTCTGGTAGTAGGCTCCGTCGCCTTCGATAACCTTGAAACTCCCAGCGGTAAGCGCGAGAACGTTCTGGGTGGTGCGGCAACGCACTTCTCTCTGGCCGCCAGCTTCTTTACCCCGGTACGGGTCGTCGGAGTCGTCGGCGAGGACTTCCTTCCCGAGCACGAAACTGTGCTCACCTCGAAAGGCATCGACGTCGCCGGCATCGAGCATGCCGCGGGTAAGAGCTTCCACTGGACCGGCTCCTACGTCGAGAACCTGAACGAGGCGAAGACGCTGGCGACCGATCTGAACGTCTTCGGAACCTTCGCCCCCAAGATCCCTGACAGCTACCTCGACAGTGAGTATCTCTTCCTGGCGAACATCGATCCTGTCTTGCAGTTGCAGGTGCGCAAGCAGTTGCCGAAGGTAAAGATGGTTGCCGGCGACACCATGAACTATTGGATCGCCGATCATCGCGCCAACCTGGAGACGGTTCTGAAGGAGCTCGACGTCTTGCTCATCAATGACGGTGAGGCGCGCATGCTGGCCGGTGAATCAAACCTGCTGCGTGCCGCACGCAAGGTGATGGAGATGGGGCCGAAGGCCCTGGTCGTGAAGCATGGAGAGTACGGCGCATCCGCCTTCTTCTGTGACCGCAGCTTTGCGGACACAACGCACCTCACGTTGCCATTCCGGGCTCCCGCTATGCCGCTGGATGAGGTTGTGGATCCGACCGGCGCCGGTGACTCATTCGCCGGCGGCTTCTATGGTTACATTGCATCGCAGCCGAAGCTCACACCTGCGGTCTTCCGCAAGGCGATGTTCTACGGCGGCGTGATGGGATCGTTTGCTGTAGAGCGTTTTGGCACGGAGCGTCTGCAGCACACGACGAAGGACGAGGTGGAGGAGCGCTTCCGTCTCTTCCAGGAGATCTCACACCTTGAGCTTGAGGCGTAAGTACAACCAACGGGTGCGTCAGGAGAGCGGCGACGCTATCCCCAATGATGAGGGGACCATTGCGGCGCGCATGGCCATCAAGCCGGCGAAGCGTGAGGAGATGTTTCCCATTGCGCTCGCGTCGATGATCCTGGCCTTTCTGGCAGTGCTCATCTCCGCTTCGCGTGGATACCTTCTGCTCTACGGCGACGCGGTGGCTCACCTCGCCATCGCGCGCCGCATTATCGATTCCGTGAATCCGGGGCTGCCGCAGATCGGCAGCGTCTGGCTGCCGCTGCCGCACCTGCTACTGGTGCCGTTCGTCTCCAAGATGCAGTGGTGGCAGACAGGCACTGGCGGAACCTGGCCTTCCTTCGCCTGCTACATCCTTGGCAACGTCGGCTTTTACCGGCTCGCCCGCCGCATGCTGCCAATGCACTGGGCCTTCGGCGCGACGCTGTTCTATGCGCTGAATCCGAATCTTCTCTATCTGGCGACCACTGCCATGACGGAGCCTCTGTTCCTGGCGATCTTCGTCTGGTCGACCGTCGTTGTGATGGAGTGCATCGACGCTATCCGCGATGAGCAGATCCGTGTGGTCAAGGGAAGACTTGTCAGCGCGGGCATCCTGTCAGTACTCTCCGTCTACACACGGTATGACGGCTGGATGCTTGCCGCCTGCGTCTGGCTGATGCTCACCATCTCGCTGGTGAAGAACAAGCGCGTCTTCGAGCAGGTGCGTTTTGCGTTCGTTATTCTCACCGTCCTGACGGTACTGGCTCCGGTCGGCTGGATGGCGCACAACTGGCGCTATACCGGCGATCCGCTGGACTTTATCCGCGGACCGTACTCGGCCGCGGCCATCGAGCGCAAGACAGCTCCTCCGGGGCAGCACTATCGCGGCTGGCATAACCCTGCCTGGGCTTTGCTCTTCTATACAAGGACCGCGCAGGTGGATGCCGCAGCCTGGGAGACGGGCTTCCTGTTGATGGCGGCTGCAATTGCCGGTACCTGGATGCTGTGGAAGCGTGGCCTGGCGCGGGCGGCGATCCTTCTGTGGATGCCGCTGCCGTTCTATGTCTATTCGGTCTCGTTCGGATCGGTACCGATCTTCATTCCGCAGCTCTATCCGCACTCGTACTACAACGCGCGATATGGCATGGAACTGCTTCCGGCTCTCGTTGTCTTTGCCTTTGTCGTGGTCGCCTGGTTCGAGAACCGAATCATTCGTACTCGGCCTGTGCAGGCGGTTTTCCTGCAGCCCGCGGTGATGGTGCTTGCGATCGCGAACTGCGTCGCCATGACCTGGTTTACGCCGCTGGTGCTGAAGGAAGGTATCGTGAACTCCCGCACGCGGATTCCGTTTGAGACCTCTATCGCCCGGGAGCTCCTGGCAATGCCGCAGGCGCTGCCGGTGATGATGTACACCTCAGATCATGTCGGAGCTATTCAGCAGACCGGAATTCCGTTGAAGCAGTTCATCTCCGAGTCGGACTATGACAGCTTCCATCGCGCCCTGGCTGAGCCTGCGAAATATGCTGCGTATGTCGTCGCTATTGACAGGGATCCGGTCGCGGATGCGGTCAAAAAGAACTCCGCCAACCTGAAAGAGCTGACCGTGCTCTGTACGACAGGGCAGCCCTGCGCCCGCATCTACGAGTCCGAGATCTATCAACCGGCAAAGAAGTAGAGAAAGAACATGATTCCTTTTGTAAAAGCACATGCTTGCGGCAATGACTTCCTCGTGGTGGAGGAGACGGTGGCTCACGGCAAGCATGCGGAGATCGCCCGTAAGCTCTGCGCCCGCAACACGAGCGTAGGCGCCGACGGTGTTGAGTTCCTCGAACGTCGCGACGACGGCAGCTATTTCATCCGCCTCTTCAATGCCGACGGCTCCGAAGCAGAGCTCTCGGGGAACGGCACCCGTTGTGTGGCTGCGTGGCTGGCCTATAGCGATGGGTTGAAGCAGGTAACGCTTGGGACTCACGGCGGACCGCGCGCGTGCACGACCATCTCCTGCGAAGACACGAGTTTCCTGATCGAGACCGGAATGGGAGTGCCTCAGGTGCATCCGCAGATGGTCCAGGTCGAAGGCGTCGGCGCTGTGGAAGGAGCGAATGTCAACGTCGGTAATCCGCACTTCGTCATCTTTGTGGACAGCGATGACTTCTCTTCGCATGGACTTGCCTGGCAGGCTCTGGGTGAGAAGATCTGCTTCCATCCTGATTTCCCGAAGCAGACCAACGTCGAGTTTGTCCGCGTATTGGCGGCGGGCCACATAGCTTTCCGCATCTATGAACGTGGGGTAGGGCCAACCACCTCTTCCGGCACAGGCACTTGCGCCTCCTCGACGGCAGCGATTGCTTTGCGCGGCTGTAGCACGAGCCTCGAAGCGACTGCCGAAGGCGGAACCCAGCGTGTGGTCTGGCCTGCTCCAGCGGAAGAGATGCGCTTGACGGGGCCTGCCGAGATTATCTGCATTGGGAAGGTTACTCTGTGAGCACCAAGCCGAAGGCGCTACGCAAAGGCGCTCGATTGGCGGTTGTCTCGCCGGCAAGCACACCGCAGCGTGCTCTGGTAGAGAAAGGCGCGGCAGTGCTGCGCGAGCTCGGCTATGAGCCGGTGTTGTATCCGCATGTCTTTGGCGGCGGCCCGCTCTACTACGCCGGTACCGCCGAAGAGCGGGTCAGCGACCTCCATGCAGCCTTTGCGGATAAGAGCATCGAGGGCATCATCGCCGCGCGCGGCGGCTGGGGAACAGCGGAGCTGCTGCCGCTGCTCGATACTGAACTCATTCGAGCCAATCCGAAGGTCTTTATTGGTTACAGCGATCACACCTCGCTGCATACTTACTTCCAGACGTACTGCAATCTGAATACCTTCTACGCCCCGATGGTAGCCGCAGATTTTGCCCGCGACAATGGCGTGGATTGGCCGAGTTGGTGCTCGGTCTTCGAAGGCGCCTCGCAGTGGAGTCTAAGCACTACGGACGGTCTACGTGTGCTGCGTCCCGGAAAAGCAACCGGAGTGCTCCGTGGTGGTTGCATTTCGATCCTTGGGCAATCGCTGGGGACGCCTTGGGCGGCGGAGACCGGCAACAGCATTCTCTTCCTGGAAGACATCGGCACCAAGCCTTATCAGTGGGACCGTATTCTGCTGCATTTGCGCTGGGCAGGGCGGCTGGATACAGTGCGGGGGATTGTCTTCGGAGATATGAAACAGTGTGTCATTCCGGAAGATATGCAACTGCTCGAGGATGCCATCCAGCACTCGCTCCGTGACTTCGCCGGGCCGGTGGCGATCGGTCTCCGCTCAGGTCATGTCTCAGAGCCGAATATCAGTCTGCCGCTGGGTGTGTCGTGCATGCTCGATTGCTCCGGGGAACCGCAACTCAACTTTCTGGAAAGTGCTGTCGTCTAGATGCAGGGACTCAAACACATCCATCTCATCGGTATCTGCGGCACAGCGATGGCTTCGCTAGCCGGTATGCTGCAGGCACAAGGACACAAGGTAACGGGCTCAGATGCGGCAGCGTACCCGCCGATGTCGGATCTTCTGGCATTGCTCGGTATTCCGATCGCCGAGCCGTATGCCGAGAAGAATCTGCAGCCCACTCCTGATCTTGTGGTCGTCGGCAACGCGATCTCACGGGGCAATGTCGAGCTGGAGTATGTGCTGGAGCATCGTTTGCCGTTCATCTCGATGGCAGCGCTGATCCACGACGAGTTTCTTCGTGGCCGCGACTCGCTTGTTGTCGCCGGGACCCATGGCAAGACTACGACCACCAGCATGCTTGCCTGGATCTTCGAGGTGGCCTCGCGCCGCAGACCCGAGCTTTCTCCCAGTTTCCTGATCGGTGGCGTCGCCGAGAACTTCGGCACCAGCTTCCGCGTACGTGGCACCAAGCCCTTCATCCTGGAAGGCGACGAGTACGACACCGCTTTCTTCGATAAGGGACCCAAGTTCCTGCACTACTTCCCGCAGGCGGCGATCCTGACGCACGTCGAGTTCGATCACGCCGATATCTACGCCGATCTCGCCAGCGTTAAGACTGCATTCAAACGCTTCGTGAATCTGGTGCCGCGCAATGGAATCGTCGTTGCCTTTGACGGCAGCACGAATGTCACCGAATGCGTTGCCCGCGCCTTCTGCCGCGTAGAGCGCTATGGACTGGCCGAGAGCTCGCACTGGAAAGTGACCAATCTCCGCGATGAGAACGAAGGTTCACGTTGGTCACTACTTCGCGGCGGTGAACCCTTTGCCGAGCTCTACCTGCCGATGGCGGGCGAACATAATGCTCTCAACGCAACTGCCGCTGTCGCCCTGGCGGCGACGCAGGGAATTGATGCTGCCAGCATTGTCGAGGCTCTCGGCAGCTTCCGCTCCGTAAAGCGGCGGCTGGAGGTGATCGCCGAGACGCGTGGTGTCACCATCATCGACGACTTTGCGCATCATCCGACTGCGATCCGCGAGACACTGCGTGCTCTGCACGCAAAGTATCCATCGCGGCGTCTGATTGCTGTACTGGAACCTCGATCGAATACGCTGCGCCGCAATGTCTTTGAGAAGGAGCTGGTCGATTCGTTGGCTCTGGCCGACTCCATTGTCTTGGCCGCTGTCTTCAAGAGCGAGAGCATCCCGGTGGAAGAACGGCTGCACCCGGAGAGTGTCGTCACTGGCCTGAAGTCTGCGGGTAAACCCGCGGAGTTGCTGCCGGATGTGGATGCGATCGTCGCAAAGATTGTGAAGGAGATGCAGCCGGGCGATGTCGTCGCCATTCTGTCCAACGGCGGCTTCGGCGGTATCTATGACAAGCTGCCTGCGGCTATTGACGCCGCTGCTATTTGACGATGGCGTTATAGCCATCTGATAGCAAACGCTGACGCATTGCCTCCGCGTCTTTGCGATTGGAGAACGGCCCAAGCTGCACGTGGATCAGGTGGTCGGTCGGAGCTGAGGTCGTAAAGACCGCATAGCCGCGCCGCTTCAATGCGCTCAGCAATACCTCAGCATCTTCCTGGTGCGAGACTGCGGCAACCTGCACAATGGCCGGTCCCTGAGGCTGCGTCGTTGGCAGTAAGACAGGCTGCACCGCCGGGACCTGGGGTTGGGCAGCGGTAGCAACAACACGCGGTGCGGGGGGGGGCGCGGGTACCGTCTCTGGTATGGGAGTCGATGCCTTTACGGGCTGAGAGGCCTTCGAGGTGGTGTCAGCATTTGCGACCGTTGTCACAGGCTGCGTCTGTGCACCGGTGTTAGCGGCGCCGTAATACTGCTGTGTGCCGGTATTTGCGTTGGCGTCTGCTGCCTGCTTTGCCGAGAGATAACCGGGGACCGGCTGAATGGCAACCGCTCCAGGTGCCGGTTTGAAATTACTGAAGTTGCTGCCGGCTTCAGTCTGCTCGGCAGGCGCGGCAATCGCCGAGCGGCGGCCGGCGGTGTAGCCGAAGCCGAAGAACAGGGCACAAATTAAAGCAGCAGCAAAAAAGATTCCCAACACCGAGCCGGTGCTGAGATGAATTTCGCGATCTTTCCGCGCGGGTTGCAGATCCAGGTCGTCGACCACGGTGCTCATAACAGGAGAAGATATCCACCGGGCTTACGGCGTCAGCCATAGCCTACAAACGCGATGATAGGCCAACTATCGCGCGGTGGATATCCCCCTAAAGTTACCTAGAAGTGTACGTAGAAGCCGAAAGCCGGCTCGATCGTCATGTTCTGCTTCTGGATCGTCAGGTAGTTCTGTCCGAAGTCAGGCGCTTTATGAAAGGCCTGGCGGAATTGAACGCGAACGCCAATGTTCGGTGTAAATACCGGCATCTCCCCGCCGAATCCATAGTAGTAGGTGGCGCGCGCCTGCGGCTGCAGGCCAACACCGCCGTAGCGGGTTGGTTTGTACTCGGTCGCGCCGGCGCCTGCCGAAGCGAAGGTCTTGATTCCGGCAATCTCCGGCCCATGATAGACATAGCCGAGAGTGAACTCGTTCGGTGTCGACTGAACTGTCAGGGTGTTTGCGTTGGAGCGTACGTAGGTCTGGGTCGAGCGGCTGTAGTTCCAGTTGAACTCAAATCCAACCAGAGGACTCTTGGTGTAGCGAAGTTGCACCAGCGCGCCAAAGGTCGTACTCACGCTCTGATCGACCTTTTGGTTCAGATAGTTGGTTCCATTGACGCTGGTGTGGCTGACGTACGCGCCCTGAAGGGCGAAGTCCATGCGGTCAATGTGCTTAGCCAACCGCTTGGTGGTGGACGTCTGCGCGTATGCGGAGGTGGAGACGACGGAGGCGAGACCTAGACCTGCGATCAGAAACGCGCGGCAGAACTTCGACATGAACAGCGGTGACTCCTTACAAAAACGGTGTTTCTAGTGTACCGTGAGGCGCTTAGCGCGGCGCGCCCGTAGTGCAACTGTGGCCAGATAGCTGGTGGTGACACCCAGAATCCCGCTGAGCAGAACTCCGGCGATCGGATTCGGTTGCGCCGATCCGTCATAGAAGCGTGCGATTCCGGCCGCCATGCCCCCTACCCCTGCGGCTGTAGCCAGCCAGCGGATAGGAATCCACGCCTGCAGGACACAGAGAAGGAAGCCTGCTGAGAGAAGTCCGGCCGAAGCGAGACGTACGGGCGGAGTGAGCAGGGCAGGCAGAGGAGCCAACACCAGCAGAAGCCCGATGCAGCCGGGAACGATGCTGCCCGGCCGGTTGGCCTCGGTATAGATCAGCAGCACCCCGGTAAAGATCGCAGAGAAGAGGACCGTCGGATGAGAAGCAAGCGCAATCAACATTACTGCACCGGCTGTCCCCGGCTGATGATGGTCTGTTTCAGTGCGATGGCTGCGGCGTTACTCGGTTCAATACGCATGGCATTACTTACGTCGTTCGCCGCCTGGGGAAGTTGTCCGGCGCCTAGTTCGATTCTTGCAAGCACCAGATAGGCTGCAGCGTTGGGCTTGAGCTTGAGAGAGGCTTCGGCCTCGCTGCGGGCTTCGGCGGTGTTGCCGCTGCGTTCGCGTACCTGTGCCAGGCCAATGTGCGCGGCAGCCGAGGTTGCGTCCATCTGCAGCGCCGCCTGAAACTCACGCTCGGCCTCCAGCACCAGTCCCTGTTGCAGATAGTCCTGGCCCTGCTGCACAAGCGCCTCAGACTGTTTTGCCGGAGGCAGAGTGGCCGACTGCATGGCCCGCATCTGTTCGAGTTCGAAGGCCGCCTGACGGAATCCGGACTCGGAGTAGGTCCGGCGGATACGTGGCAGCGCCTCGAAATCAACAGACGGATCATCGATCTTCTGCAACAGCAACGGAGCTTCGGCATCAGCCGGTTTCAGGCTGAGGGTCTTCTGCAACTCGGCCTTGGCTCCGGGAAAATCGCGGCGCTGAAAGAGCGCGGTCGCGGTGTTGTAGTGATAGTCGGCCTCCTTCGGATCGGCAGTGGAGGCGCGCTGGAACAGAGCGCCGGCATCTTTCCCCTGGCGGCTGGCCGCAACTCCCTGGTTGTTCACGACCTCGGGAAGAGGCAGGCGGCTTGCAACAAAACCGAACGCATTCTCCGCTGCGGCATATTGGCCGGAGTTGAAGTTGGCCAAGCCGAGGTAAAAGTTCGCCTCCAGTGCCAGGCGGTTGCTCTGCGGCAGCTTGGTCAGCGTAGCCGCAGCCTCTTCAAACTGTCCTTGCGCGTACTGCGCCTTGCCCAGCGCCAGGATTGCGGCTGCATAATCGGGAGAGATCGAGACGGCGGTCTTCAGGCGCTTCAAGCGTTCTGAGGGAGTCTGCGCCGAGACGCCCCGAACGTAGCTCTCAAAAGCTTCCAGCTTGTCATTGGCGCTTTGTGCCAGAAACGTCTGTTCAGCCACAGGAAAGGACGGATCTACATCCTTCACAATCTTCCAGGCGACCGCGTTCTCAAGATCGAAGAAGCGGTTTTTGTCGACCGATTCTTCAAGCGGTTTGGACATCGAGAGCTTGTTGACGTCCAGCACCTGCGCCTGCGCTGCCAGCCGGTCACCCTGCATGGTGAAGCTGCCGATGACGATGAGATCGGCGTCCAGGGTCTGTGCAATCCGCAATGCCGTGGCGCGGCTTGGCTTCAGATCCAGGGGATAACCGAGATGATCGAGCGCATACATCCGGTCATCGCGGCTGATGGTCAGAAAACCGGAAGACGAGAGACGCTGGTTCAGCATCTCGGGAAAGGAATCGCCGATCCAGTTCAAACCCGTCTGCCCTGAGCGGTTGTCGAACGGCAACACCAGCACGACGTGGCCATGGGAGATGGGTGCAGCCGGTGCCGTCACGGCGCCTGCAACCGAGAGAAGACCCAATAGAGCAATTTTTCTGTAGGTGTAGTGCAGGGCTTTTGAATTTATGGCCGTTTTCCTCAATGAAAACGCCATCGCACGCTGTTTCCGGGATACCCAGCAACAGGAAAAATGCTCTAGAATGCGACGTTTCGAAAACATCATCACCGGCCTGATTATAGGTGTTTGGACGTCTCTGGAGCCTCGATGGCAGCGTCCACGGCTCTGGGGAAACGGATCACCGCCGCCCACTCACCATTCTTCTGCGCCTGCCACACGACTACGCCGTGCAGCACGGCGGCGGCTTCCGCAGGCAGAAGGTCGCGATGGAAGTCGAAGTAGCGGGTCGCCTGACCTTCGAGCGGCCGCCCGAAATTCAGCTTGCCTGTCGCGGGCTCGTATTTGGTGCTGAAGATCAAGGCTGTGTCGTATTTCTCAGGATGCCGCGCCGCAGCCTGTACTTCTTCACTCGAGAAATTCTGGATCGGTACGACTTTGACCGGCTGCTTTACATAACCCAGATCCGGATGCATCAGCTCCGTCCATGCAGGCCATGCTGTAAGGACCGTCGCCTGGGGATAACGCTGCGTAATGACGTTGATGGCCTGTTGATGCAGCATCACGAAGTCGCGGTAGGTCAGGTTGTCTTCGGGAGCGAAGGCGTATGGTGGATTGATGGTAATGGCTGCAGCAAATCCCGCGAAGCTGATGCCTGCCAGCAACCACCACTGCCGAAAGTGATGCCGCCAGAGACTGACATACACAAGCAGCAGCAGGGGAAAGCAGGGCAGGAGGTAGCGGGTCAGCAGCGCTCCGCCAAGGACCGAGAACTCAAGCAGATTCGCCAGGAGGACAATGGTGATCGCCGCCAAGACCGGCTTTGCAATACGCCGGGTGCGCTCCGGGGCATAGGGCGTCAGCAGCAAGGCTCCGGTTGTCAGCACCGTTGCTACCCACATGTTCATATGCACTACCAGGTGCAAGATGCGGTGATAGAACGAGAGCGCGATTCGCCTGGCGTCGAGCGTTGCCGTCGCGTTGTAGCGCACAAACTCCGGGTTGCCGAACATGTAGCCGGTCTTGTGCTGATGGTAGAGGTACCAGGTAATGAGCGGGAGTACAGGAAACGCAAGCGCCAGCACCCAGGCCCACCGCATCTTACGAGCGCGATTGCCGGTCACCAGCTCCCAACAGGCCAGAGCTACAGGCGTCACAATGGCCGTCTCTTTCGCGAGAGCCGCTAAGCCAAATAGAGTTGCTGCCCAGATGGCATTCCGGGTGGGACTCATCCGGACGAGGCTTTCGAAGTAAAACGAGAGACCCCACAGGGTAAAGGCCGTGGCAAAGATATCGGCGTGCGCCAGCGTGCTTTGCGCAAACCAGATGGAGTAGGCGGCAGTCAGGAGCACGGTTGTGGCTGCAACTGCGGTTCCTGCCAGCAGGCGTGCTGCCCGAAAGACGCCCAGCAACGCAGCGGCGCTGACCATGACCACCAACGTGCGCGTTGCCGACGGAACGAAGCGGGCAATGTGCCACCAGCCGGCCATCAGAATCGACGGCAGGGGAGGATGTGCATTGGTCACGGTGGTGAAGGGAATCAGCGTGCCGGTACGAAAGAAGTCCAGCGCGGCGGGAATGTAGTATCCGGCTTCGTCCCAGAAGTAGGGAAGGCGCAACAGCGTGATGTGCGACAGGTAAATCCCCGCGAAGAGCAACGGATAGATCACCCAGAGCGGCAGCTCAGCGTTGCGATTTGGCAGCACTTAGTGAACAGGTCCCGGAGGATTGAAGTTCGGCTCCAGAGCGATCTGTCCAAAGGCTCGCTCATACTGCTGCACATTCTCGCCCAGCACGCCCAATAGGGCTTTGGCCTGCTGCGGGCTAAGGTATACGCCCTGGAAATTACGCACCGTCACCTCATCGGCGGCCTGCGGATGCATGGTGCCGAAGATCAGCTGAAAGTCCCAAACCGACATCCGCACCTGCACGCTGTTGGCGTAGCTGTCACGGTAGTCTTCGGTCTTTTCCAGGTGAAGCGTGGTGCTGTTTTCCGCGGGTTTGTTCGGCTGGCTCATGATGCCTTTCAGGAGTGGAGAAAATTGGTGCGAAAGGGGGGACTTGAACCCCCACGGGTTGCCCCGCCAGATCCTAAGTCTGGTGCGTCTGCCAATTTCGCCACTTTCGCACAGGAGACGCTATATACAGATTCTAAATGACTGGCCGTCCTGTGTCCTGCGCTCTCGACGATCTTTTCGCCGGGACTGCCTGAAGATTCCGGCGTCCTTCCGGGAAGCTCAAACCTGGCTTGCATATACTCTGTTCATCACCCCAGCGAACGCCTTCGCTGGAGACTTCGATATCTGCTGCAAATGAGCCGATTCATCGTGCGGCAACACGGTCGCTTTACAAGGGATTCATGCGGTCTTTTCTCGTAACTCTGTTCGCCGTTGCGGCTGCACCGGCTGCCTTAGCGCAGCACGCCCTGGGAAATCAGGACAAACAGATTCACATGAACCAGATCCAGGTGATCGGTTCACACAACAGCTATCACAAGGGCTTTGCTCCCAGTGAGGCGAAGTGGCTGGAGCAGCGGAACCCCGATTCCTTCCGCAGCCTGGACTACCGTCATGCTCCTTTGGCCGATCAATTGGATGGCGGCGTCCGCCAGTTGGAGATCGATATCTTCGCCGACCCCAAGGGCGGCAAGTATGCCCATCCGAAGGTTGTGGAATGGGTCAAGGCCGCGGGACTGCCTGCTGACCCCGACTTTGACCCGGATCACGAGATGAACAAGCCAGGGTTTAAGGTCATGCACGTTCAGGACCTGGATGAGCGTAGTCAGTGCCACACCTTCGTGAAGTGCCTGCAGCAGGTCAAAGGCTGGAGCAAAGCCCATCCCAAAGCACTGCCGGTTTTTCTTTTGATTGAGACCAAGGAAGGCGCAGTGCGCGGCCTGCCGAACGCAGAGGTCGCCTTGCCGTTTACAACGGAGACGTTTGACGCTGTGGACGCAGAGATCCGCAGTGTCTTCTCTGAGGACGAGATGATTACGCCCGATATGGTGCGCGGCGAGTATGCGACGCTGCCTGAGGCGGTGAAGGCAGGGAACTGGCCGACGCTTGATAAGGCACGCGGCAAGGTCGTCTTCCTGATCGATCAACGCCCCAAGGAAGAGACCTACGTTGCCGGACATCCTGCGCTGAAGGGCCGGGTCATGTTTACCAATGCCGTACCGGGCCGTGATGACGCGGCCTTTACCGAAATGAACAGCGGATCGAAGGAAGAGATCGATGCTTTAGTGAAGCAGGGCTATCTCGTTCGTGCACGCACTGACGATGGCACAACCGCGGCGCGCACCAACGACACCACGCGGCGCGATGAGGTTCTCGCCAGCGGGGCGCAACTGGTCAGCACGGACTATCCGCCATCAGAGCCGGCAAGCTGGACGGGATTCTTTGTTGGCTTCCCCGGTGGCCTGGTTGCTCGGTGCAATCCGGTCGATGCTCCAGCTTCGTGTGACAGCAAGGCCCTTGACGGCGCGCTACGCGCACGGCACTAGAACTTATAAGGAAGATTTGCGAGAAAGAATCTCATAGATGGATGTGCTCGCTATGTCGACACGGGAGAAGACACAGCGAGCACCCCGTTTCTGCGAACTTATTGACTTAGTACATTCATGATTGCCTGGTACTTGGGTGTTGAAAGAATCCGATAATCCTCGGTGGCGCCCCAGTCTCCATTTCTACTGTAGTAGCCGGCAAGGCTGAAGTAGCCGAACATATCTCCGCCCTGTCCAAACCAGTTATCGACGATATGGTGCTCCACAAGCGGCCCCATTCCGGCATCTCGATTCGCTTCAATTTGTATCCCGATATTCGAAGTGGTTCGGTTATCGGGTCCTCCTTCGTAAGCGAAAAGCTTCAGGCCGTAGAGATTTGCCGTGGCTTTATTTTGCTGTGTCTTGGTCACCGATGCATTCGAGGATGCAAGCATGTTGGCGAGCACGTCGGGAATGGTCGCCGTCGTCGATGGCGAGGTATCGCTGAAGTACGATCCCTGCGCCATGGCGTAGAAGTAGTTGCTGGGCGGTCCATAGGTCGTGTTCATCCACGCCAGTGTTTTTGCGCCCGTAGAGTTCGGGCCCTCCTGAAGGTTCCACCAGGCATAGACGGGACGGATGGTGGTATTCAGCGATCCGGCTCCAAAGACCGCTTCAAAGATCTTCGCGATCTCGTACAACCGCTTGGCATGACGCCGATAGGCCCAGTCGAGCTGAACGGTATCCCCATCGTTGTTCAGCGGAGATCCACCTTGGCCGACTTCATCAACGGCAGCGAGCCGGTTCCAGGTGTATTGAGAGAAGCCTGGGTTCCAGACCTCGTTGCTATGCTCGATATAAATATGCAGCCCCGGATTGAGCCCGTGATTGCCCGTAAAAGAGTCCCCATTCTTCAGCAACTGCGCAAGTTTGTAGATGTAACTGGTCGTGTCGGTCGGGCTTGAGCCTGTGGCGCTGACCGGTATGTTGATCCAGATATCTTTATTCGCTTCGTTTGCCAGCAGGATCACATACTCCCATGAGACCCCTGTCGCGCCGGCACGCACAGCGGTTCCCATCCCCTGATACGCGTCGGAAGGAAGGCTGCGGTCCGCCCAGTTAATGAGGTGATGTCCGGGGTCGCCGTAATATCCGGCCGAATAATTTGTCCCGGTCCAGTTCATGAAACGCAGATAGGCAAACGGGGCCAGGGCGTTGATGTAGGCAGGATCGAAATGGCTTAGAGTGCCGTTTGGATACAGCCCTGGACGAAATACTTTCAGATAGCGGATGCCGGTATTTAATCCCGATGTCTGCGTTCGCTGAGTGTTGGTAAAAAGGAGTTCCATCAGGGATGGTTGTCCTGGCGGTAGTGTCACGTAGGCGATGGAAAAGTTGTTGACCGGGTCGTAGGTCTGGTTCGAGATCGTAAGATAGGGGGAGTCCGGTCCCGGAGACAGCGTTGCCTGTCCATAGAAGGACATCAGGTACCTTCCACTGCAATCCGGCTGTACGGCATCCGGATCATCCATCGGCGGATTCCACGCCAGGTAGGGTCGCTGATCGAAGATTACCGCAAGTCCATCCGTCGTTGGCCAGCCGTTGGCGTCGTAAGGGGCCTTCGCGGAGCCATCTGTCGTAAGAAAAAGCCGCCCCTGGTGGACGAAGGCATCGCGGAAGCCAGTTGGCCTCTCCGAGACTTCCACCCCGATCTTGCCGGCATATGTGCCCTGGGCGATTGCCCCATGGGCACTTGCAAGAAGAAAAGCACCTAGAACAAGCCGCACCCATCGCGGTGTGGTGCTTGCCGATACAGCTTTACGAGTGATAGCTACCAACATGTTTCCTCCATCCGCCTGTTAGTCGACGATCGTTTGCATGCATCTTGCCCGTAGTCACTACGGGTATCTCAAGACGCCATATCGCTGTGGCACGCTTGCCGCAACGCCTTATCCCGGCCATGTGAACTGTTTTCAGAACGCGTGAGCCACTGGTCTGGGAACCGGTGAATCGTCGTGCCGCACGCCGACGAGGCTCAAGTGACTTAACTGTCTAAGAACACGTCTTTACGTAAATCGGTCACTTTCCGCTGCGGTGCATGAGGCCGGAATGCGTTCTCTATGCTGTTGCCATTCGGAATCATCTTTCTGCGATTCGGCTGGTGTTCAGAGTTCAGGAGATGGCGGTATGTCGCTGAGTCTAAAACGGGATTAACGTAAACGAAGGTTCACTTACGTTAAGTCTCTTGACGGAGCAGAAACCTGACCCCGAGGATTCGCGTTGCGCCGGATCGGGCATGATGGCATCCAGCCTGCCGGCAGCCTCTGGGGGAAAGATGAGAAGCAGGTATCTTCGGGTCATTAGTCTGTTTGCACTGCTATGGAGCAGCATCGCAATAGCTCAATTCAGCGGGACGGTTCAGGGTACGGTCTCGGATCAGACCGGCGCGGTTGTTCCCGCTGCCTCTGTCGTGCTTCATAACCTGGCCACGGGAGGCGACCTCCAAACGGCGAGCTCTTCGTCCGGAAGCTTCTTTTTCCCATCCATTGCTCCTGGTTCGTATCAACTCCGGATCAGCGCTCCAGGTTTTTCCACGAGCCAGATCGATGTCCAGGTCGGAGCCAATGAAGTGCGTGGTGTCAATGTAGAGCTCCGGATCGGAGCGACCGACACACTGGTGGATGTCGCT
Source organism: Terriglobus albidus (assembly GCF_025685425.1). Lineage (GTDB taxonomy): Bacteria > Acidobacteriota > Terriglobia > Terriglobales > Acidobacteriaceae > Terriglobus > Terriglobus albidus. The sequence continues at coordinate 637,117 of NZ_JAGTAS010000057.1, read as the reverse complement.
ACCAGCTCCGAAGGCATCAATCCCGATGAGACCCGGGTACAGGCCACTTTGACCAGTGAGAATATCGGTCTTTTGCCGCTTCCAAATCGTGACACCACGATGCTGGTTCAACTTGCACCAGGGGTGGGTGGCTTTGTCGATCCAAGCAACGGGATTGGTTACGGCTCGTCCATATTTGGGAGCGGCACCTTTCAGCCAGGGTCGAATTCTTCTATTTCCTCCCCCATCACCGCAAATGGTCTGCCCGGCGCATCCAATCTCTACCTCATCGACGACCTGCCAGTGATGAGCACCACGACACGGGGCAACATAACCATTCTGCCTAATCCGGATATGATCGATCAGGTCAGTCTACAGACGCAGACTTATTCGGTTGAAAACGGACAGAGCTCTTCCCTCCAGACTGCGTTCACGACGAAGTCGGGCGCGAACAGATTTCATGGCAGCCTGGACTTCACCTACACAGGACGCTTCCTGAGCGCGTCGAAGGTCTTTTCTCCTTCGAATTTCAACTTCCATCGGCAGAACTTTGTCGCCGCGCTTGGCGGGCCCCTATGGAAGGATCGAACCTTTTTCTTTGGTTCCGTGCAACTGCTTCGCTCGGCGGGCGCTGGTGGTGGTCTCGACACCTGGCTGGCTCCGGAGCTGGTGAAGTGGGCGCAAACGGCCTACCCAACAGCGATGGGGCCAAAGGCTCTCGCCATGGCGCCCCCAACGAGGGTTTACAACGGTGTTCCCGTTCTGGCTTCCGCCGCATTTCCGCACACCGCAACATCAGGCTGTGAAACACCTGCGACCAATAATCTCCCGTGCAGTACTCCAGTGCGTTATGTCGGACAGTCGGCGCAGACCAACCCATATAACGGCACACAGTGGAACATTCGTCTGGATCAGCTTTTCCGTGGGGGGAAAGATCGCATCTACGGGCAATATATCCACCTCAACCAGACCTCCGGATTTCTTTCGGACCGCGCATTCTTCGATTCCGCATCGCCCAGCGTGACCTGGTATTGGTCGATCAACTACGTTCGCGCTTTTTCATCGCGTCTGGTGAATGAGGCCCATTTCGGCGCTGCCCGTACCTGGCAGGCGATTGAAGCAGCGAATCCGATCTCGCAATCAGTTCCACCAACCCCTCGCATTAATACCGGATCGAACATTCAGACGACGCAAAACGGCACCAGCACGCGCGAGCATCCGCTGAATGTTCGCGATACGGTGAGCTGGAATCTTGGCGCCCATAGCCTGCGATTCGGATACCAGTATTTTCACGGCGATTCCTACTCGCGGCAGGATCGCTATGCTCGTCCATTCAGCACCCAATTCACGAACGAATTGACCTTCCTGCAGGATCAGGCGACGAATGCGTCTTACTTCTCGATCGGCGGTGACGGCAAATATCAGCCGCAGATCTACGGATCGCAGGTTAGTTGGAACGGCATCTTCGTGGAAGATCAATGGAAGATCCGTCCCCGTCTTACGCTTAATGTTGGCGTTCGTTATGACGACTTCGGCAACCCTTCAAAAACTGCCAACGACGCACTGGATTTCTATCCAATCTTTACCGGCTCCGGCACCGATCTGCTGAGCAACGTTCTGAACGCGAGTACCCGCCGCGCAGACAATGCATTTGTCAGCCGTAGAAAAGGAAATATCCAGCCTCGTGGAGGTTTTGCGTGGACGCCCGCATCCAATGGCAAGCTGCTGGTGCGTGGCGGGGTCGGTCTTTATCTTGACTCCGTGCAGCCCGGAGAAGTCTCGGTGAATCTTCCAACGAATCCGCCCAACCGGATCTCCTTATCCGTGTCGACATCCAGCGCTCCGCAATACCAGGCATTTCTCAAACCGATCTCTTATGGAGATTTTCAAACTCCCGTTGCTCCGTACGGTATCCATTTGCCGCCGGTCGTGACCTATGGCACCGATTCGAAAGGAAATGTTTGTTACGACCCTTCTTGCACGACCAAGTTCGCCTCGGGCTTGAATGGATACGACCGTGACCTGAAGTCGCAGAAGGTGATGGTTTACTCGCTTGGTATCGAGCAGGAGACTGCGGGGCGGGCTGTCTTCTCTCTCACCTACGTGGGAAGCCGAGGTTATGACCTGTATTACGGCGGCGACTACAACCTGCTTCCTGGTGACCTGATCGTGAACGGATTTCAGAAACGTCGCACGCAGGATTGGGGACAGATTACGTTCTATCGCAATGGCCTCACGAGCAACTACAATGGTGTGATCTTTGCCATCCGACAAAGCCATAAGGGGTTGTTCTGGAAATCTTCCTATACCTGGAGTCATGCGCTGCAGGATGCGCCAAACGCCGGGCAATCGAACACATCGACAACACAGTTGATGGCCAATGTGATTGCTCCCAAGCAGTACTATGGCAACACTGCGTTCGATCGTACCCATGTGTTCTCGCTGTCAGGTGGGTATACGGTCCCGAAATTCGGAGAAAATCGTCTTCTCAACCTGGCCGCGTCGGGCTGGCGCCTGGGCACTATCGTTACCGCCGAGTCGGGGACGCCGTTCACCGTAGTCAATACAACGGCCTACACAGCGCCCTCTGCCTCAAATCCACTCGGTGGCGGATATATGGCCGACGGCAATAACTTCGGTATTCCTTCGTACAACGGGAGCCGTCGTGGCGCCTTCAGCCGGGAAGAGGCCCGGAATGGGGCCTTTGTTCTTTCCGACTTCAGTGCTCCCGCGAACTACACCAAGACACCCGGCATGGGAAACCAGGGAGCGAATATCTTCCGGAACACAGGCTACTTTACGGCGAATGCAAACCTGGCCAAAGGCTTCGCCATTCCCTGGATTCGCGGAGAGAAAGCGACCTTTACGCTGCGAGGTGAAGCATCAAACCTGCTGAATCGCGCCAACCTCGGCCCGATCGGGAATGTTACCAACAACTCGTTCTTCGGGAAGAGTTCTACTTCGTTCAATCCACGTTTCCTGCAACTGGGAGGGCGGCTCGAGTTTTAGTGGAGCTGCTGTCCAGCTGGGTCTTCCATCGGTTACTCTTCCTTGGAATCGGATCTATGGAGATGAAAGAAAACAGCCCCGAAAGGTTTTCCATGAGGCTTTATGCCCGTCATTGCAACAGGTGTGCGTTTCTCTTCTTTGTGTTCTGTTCCAGCACTGCACTCTGGCCTGAGCAGAGTGCCACGACAGCACGCACGGTGGTTAAGCAGGCTGGCGATACTGTTGAGGTTGGTGAGCTCGGAGGCGCGCCCTATCGCATTGACCTTCCGGAGAAGTGGAATCACAAGCTGGTAGTCATGCACCATGGCTACTCCGTAGGTCGGATGCAATTCAATCCGAACGATCCGCCGCGGCCTACTATGAGCCAGTTCCTGCACCGTGGGTATGCGGTGATTCAGAGTGCCTATTCTGAGACAGGGTGGGCGCTCAATAGCGGTTTTAGCGATACCGAGAAACTCCGCGAATATTTTGAGCGTACGTACGGTACTCCCTCGGAGCGCTATGTCACTGGAGCCAGCATGGGCGGCGCCCTGACGATGGAGACCATGGAACGTAATCCGGCTCCGTATATGGGGGCTCTCAATCTCTGTGGGGCAGTCGGCTCAAGCATCGTCCACGCCGGCAGGCGGCTTGCACAGCGCGCAGCATTCGACTACTACTTTCCTGGCCTCCTTCCACCCTTGGACAACATCCCGACCGACTTTGCCGGGACTCCAGAGCTGGGTTCCACGCTTCAAAAAGCGCTTGATAGCGATCCTGGCGCCGCATCTGCCATGAGGAATATCACCACCCTGCCCACCAATTCCGAGGTGGTGCGGATGATGATCTTCTATACGGTCTTTCTTGGAGACCTGGAACGCAAATCGGGAGGTCTTCCGGTCGACAACCGAAACACGGTCTATGGAGGAACTTCGGAAAACATCGACACTGACTATGCCCTTAACGATGGGGTGCGGCGATACACCGCCGATGCCGCAGCGAGGCAATATCTGCTCAAGTACTACGAGCCCTCAGGAAAAGTAACCAAGCCGGTGATTGCGCTGCATACCGGTTATGACGCGAATGTGCCGGTAAGCCAGCTTACCGCTTACCACCAGGCCATCGATCGGGCAGGATACGGCCAGAACTATGTGCAGCAATACGTCCATCGCAAAGGCCATTGCCTGATGACGCCGGAACAAATCGGCAGGGCCTTTGATGAGCTCATAGACTGGACGCATGGAGGGAAACCTCCCTCGCCGGGCCTGCTTCCTTAGCAGACACAGGCGTCGAGATATGAGCTTTAGGCGGACGCCACTCGGAAGGTTACAATTTCGAACCGATCATTGGACTCTCCGTCGAGGTGTGATCCTTTGAGAAAGATCTCCATCCCATGAAAATCCTTGCGATGCAGTTCGTCCTGAATCGCTTTGGGAAATTTTCCCTCCAGGACAAACCGAACCGCCGCCTCGTTCGCCTGAGAATCTGAGCCGTTGATCAGCAGCGCAAATCCCTTCTCTCCTAAACTGTGAACCAGCGCCACATTCACATAATTGATGTCCTGGTTGGCGACATGGTGAGGAATATAGCGCGTTTCTTCGCCGGCGAGTGGATGATGATTGACGAATGAGTAAGTGTGGGTCTCCGTGCTCTCGATGAATTGGAAGTTTGTCCGCGAGTCGAAAAGTGACATCCATGGATTGCTTCGCCGGCTGCCGATCAGTACGACATTCCCGTCACTCAGATCGCGCACGTGCAGGTCCCGCGAGTAAAGAAGATTCCCATGCATGCCGGCTTTGGATAAGGTCTCCATCCACTCCAGCCCGAGCCGCGTTTCGCTGAAGCTTGTCGTCTTTCTTATGCCAAGAAACATCAATGTATTTCGCAGTTCGGGATCGGCCACCTTACTCACCTGGTTGCGGGGAAAGTCGCTCTCGATGTACTCCAGCGGACCGATTTCGGTCTTAAGCATCTGCTGAATGATCATCAACGACAAATCGGGAAGCACTACCGCCACGTTGTTGCCCTGTTGCAACATCGGTAGCAGGATCAGTGGAAGATTTTGTTGTGAACGTTGCCCGATATTCCACCGGATACCCAATCCAATCGCCAATGCCAGAACAGCGGTTCCGAGAGAAGCCCAGACCATGGGCAATCGGCTGATCCCGCCAACGGAGGAAGGTACAACACCTGGAAGTTTCAGGAGGTCGTGAGTCGTCCCCTCGGGCTCTATCGATTCAGGATAGTGAGTCGTGTGTCCGTCGAGGGTAGCGCCATTGGGATGCCGTACCGATTCGAAGTGCGGAAGGTAGCTTCCTTTCGGAATCTCGATAAGCATCGTCTCATCTTTGCCTTCGTCGGCAAAATACTCCGCCAGCTTGCGGCGGAGGTGGCTTACCTGAACGCGAACGATGTTGTCATAAGCTGGGTCGAAATCACCGCGCCGGCCGAGTGCTTCGCGAGCGATATCATGCTCGCGCAACTGCTCTTCTGTTCCCGCAATGGCGAACTTTGAAATGTAGAGCAGAATCGCACGAAGCTGCGCCGCCCGTTGAAATCCTTTACTTCGGACAATCCGCTGAATCAGAAGCCAGCGTTCATCGTGTGCCAGAGTATCGTCCTGCGAGTGATTCCCGGTTGCGGGTAAGGGCATATTTGCTATCGACATCTCGAAGTTCCAAGGTGTATCGGTGAATTCTGCGGCCGTTGACGTTAACAGACGTTATTTGACGGTTAATGCACTTGTCTGAGCGGTTGGCGCTGCCGATTCTTACGAAAACCTATGTACTTGCTTGAGCGCAAATATTCCACCACGAAGACCGTATGGATGGCAATCGGTCTTAAGGTATTTCTGATTTTGATTTGGCCTGTCCACCGTAAGGGAAGAAGCGTCGCTTTATTAGTCTTTCTGGTTATGCTGTCGTTCTGCCGAATATGCGTTCCGAATACAGTCTCGCGGCCGGCAGGAAGAGCTTGGTGGAAAGCGACGCGAAGGCTAAGGGACGGCTCGAGCCGCCCCGTGCTGTTCGAGTTCAGGCAGGTGGATCGTCGTCTCATGGGGACGGTTCGGTTTGACTGGGGTGATCTACCGATCCATGACGGTCGAGATGAAGGCGATCAAATCGCTTTCCAGGCCGGTACAACATTTCAGTTTTCTGGAGCCCGCACCACAACCGGCTTTGAACTTCTGTTTACGGGCAGTCATGAGCCCGACCAGATCCTGCTCCTTTCACGCGCGGATCAGCGCGATCTCAGGATTCCAGTGGATCGTCCGCCCCTGCCCCCCATCCGTGCTGTCAAGGCGCCTCCGGATTTTGCGAGAAGGCCCCCTATGGGATGGAACAGTTGGAATTACTTTCACCAAAATGTGAGTGACGCGATCATCCGACAGGTCGCGGATGCAATCGCCTCCAATGGGATGAGGGAGGCGGGCTACTCTTACATCGTGATCGACGATGGCTGGCAAGGGCAGCGGGACGCGAACGGACGTCTGCATCCAAACGAACGTTTTCCCGATATGAAGGGACTCGCTGATTATGTCCATGCAAAAGGCCTGAAACTTGGTATCTACTCTTCTCCAGGGCCACAGACCTGCGGAAACCATGAAGGAAGTTATGGGCATGAAGCAGAGGATGCGAGGACCTTCGCGGCATGGGGAGTCGACTTCCTGAAGTATGACTGGTGCACGGCTTCTCGCGTTTATCTGCCATCGGAGAGTCAGGCAGTCTTCCAGAAGATGGGTGCTGCGTTGCAGGCTACCGGCCGGGAGATTCTTTACAGCCTTTGCCAGTACGGTATGGAGGATGTTTGGTCATGGGGCGCCGATGTAGGCGCCAGTATGTGGCGTACTACGGCGGATATACATGCCGATTTCGCGACGATGCATCAAAACGCACTCACGCAACAGATGGCAGCCCCATTCTCCGGACCTGGTCACTGGAACGATCCAGACATGCTCGAGGTGGGAAATGACGGCATGAACGATCTTGAGAAACGTTCGCATATGAACCTCTGGGCCATGCTGGCCGCACCCCTTTTTGCCGGCAATGATGTACGAACCATGACCGAGGCCACGCGAGGCATTCTTCTGAACAGGAAACTCATCGCCATCGATCAAGATAGGCTGGGACGGCAGGCCGTTCTGAAACGTAAGCTCGGCCGCTTTGAAATATGGGAACGTCTCCTTGAAAACGGCGATCGTGCGGTGCTGTTCCTTAACGTGGCAGAGATGCCGGAAAGTCACGAGTTCTCCTGGCGATCGATCGACGTTCCACGTCCCACGTCGATCCTTGATCCATGGTCTACAACCGGTATCCCCGCAACCTCTCACATCAGGATCGATCTTCGGTCCCACGAAAGCCGGCTGCTTCTCCTGTCTTTCCGGTGATGGCAGGATAGCGTTCGCATGTCCGCTCGGCCATTGAGCTTCGCCGCAAGTATTTCCCATTTCGGGAAGTAACCATAGTCCAGTGACTTCAGGAGCATTTGGGGAACATCCCTGCCCGGATACGATCAGAGCCAGGATATCCAAACGTAGTACCGAGCAGTAGATGGGTAAAAACAATGCTTCCAGGACGTGACGTGCGGCCAGAGGAGTTGCACGCAGACGAGTCCGCTCGCCTCAAAGCCGTGCGTTCTCTCCTGCTATTTGAGATATCGAGGGAATTTGAGGAAGTGTTGGCCCTCGCCGGCGAGATCTGTGAAGCCCCGATGGGCGCAATCACGCTCGTCGAAGACCACTGTGTCATCTGCAGGTCAAAGATCGGGATCGAGGCAAGCGAGCTTGCTCGCTACCAGCCGATCTGGAGACACGTTCTGGAGCAGGCTGATCTGCTCGTTATTAACGACACAGAGCTGGACCCGTATTCTCGTGATCTTGCGCATCGGGTTGGGAACGGAGTTCGTTTCTATGCGGGCATTCCATTTAAAGCTCCCACTGGAGAAACCCTCGGCGCTTTGTGTGTTTTGGATACCCGTCCCCGCGAACTCGGAGCCGTCCAGGTGCGCTCTCTTCGTGCGCTCGGCCGGCAACTCGCCCTGCAACTCCGCCAACTGACGGACGAAGCCGCCCTGGATCAGGCCATGGGCGAGATTCAGCGAAGAGATCGTGTCTTTCGCGGTTTTCTCGATGCACTTCCGATTGAGGCCCACCTTAAAGATCACCAGGGGCGGATTCTTTTCTATAACAAAAAGCTCGCGGAGCGATTCGGTATTTCGCAGACGGAGTGGCTCGGACGCAGCAGCGTGGACCTGTGGCCGGATACGGTAGCTCGCATGATTGCTGAGGAGGATGAACATGTCCTGCGTTCCGGCGCCACCCTCGATCAACGGGTGGAGACCCGTGATGCTTCAGGTAAGCCAATGTATTGGCGCGCGATCAAGGTGCCTCTTGAAGGATCGGTAGACGATCGCATGGTGGCGGGCATCTCGGTGGAGATTACCGATGAGGTCAGAACCACCCGGCACATGGAAGAGCTTCGCAACGAAGCAAGTGCATCCGTCATTGCGGCGGAAACCAGCCGGCTGCGCTTCGAAGCGTTTATGGACAGCAGCCCCTTTCTGGCCTTTATCAAGGATGCAGAGGGGCGCATGCAATATTACAACCGGGCGTTTGCGGAGCTCTTTGATATCTCGCGAAGTGAGTGGATCGGGAAGACCGATCATGAGCTATGGCCGCGCAAGGCGGCGGATTCCTATCGTGCAGTAGATCTGAATGTGCTTGCGACTGGTACTCCCGTGGAGGTGGAAGAAACGACCTCCGGAGAGGATAATGGGCTCGAATATTGGAGAACCCATAAATTTCCGCTCCACGGCCCTAACGGAGAGCTCTTTCTCGCTGGTGTCGCCATGAACATCACCGCTCATCGAGAGCAGGAATATCACCTGGCTCGTTCGCTGAACGAGAAGGAGGTGCTGCTGCGGGAGATTCATCATCGGGTGAAGAACAATCTGGCGGCGATCTCCAGCCTTCTCTATCTTCAGTCTCTCGATGCAAATGATCCGGCAGCCCGGCAGGCGCTTGAACAGAGCCGCAGCCGCGTGAAGTCCATGGCCCTTGTCCACGAGTCGCTCTATCGTTCCGGTGAGCTCGATGCGGTTGAGTTCGGTACCTATACCAGAGAGCTGGCCGAAAACGTCCATATCAATCACAGCGCCGGCGCTCATATCCAACTGATTACGCATGTGGAACCGGTTGAGATCTCCATCGATCGAGCTGTCCCGGTTGGCCTGATCATGAATGAGCTATTGACCAACGCGTTCAAGCACGCCTTCAAGGGAAGAATGCATGGCGCCGTCACCGTTTCGGTAACGATCAAGCCGGAGAACTTCATGCGCGTCTCCGTTGTCGACGATGGCGTGGGAGCATTCCATGCATCATCGCCTGACGGTGCTCGCTCTGTAACCGAAAACACGGGATTGAGCCTGGTCCGGTCTCTTGTGAAACAGGTGAATGGTGAGTTTCAGATGAGCCCGCTTCACCCGGGCACCTGCGCAGAAATCGTGGTGCCGCTTCGATGAGAGAACCCATCTCCAACACGGAAACGGCAGGCCTCCCTCTTAATGTTCTTGTCGTCGAGGACGAAGCCCTCATCGCCATGGAACTCCGGGCGCGACTTAGCAGGCTGGGGCATCGCGTTGTCGGAGTCGCGGACACGGGCAGAGATGCGATTGAACTTGCCAGAATTGAGAAACCTAACCTCGTGCTGATGGATATCCATCTCAAGGGCGAGATGAACGGAATTGAGGCGGCAAGCCTCATCAACAAGGATGGAGAAGTACCCATCATCTATCTCACTGCGCACTCTGATGCCGCGACAGTGAGTAAGGCGAAACAAACCTCTCCCTTTGGATACCTGTTGAAACCTCTCGATGAGCGGGAACTGCTGATTGCGATCGAAGTCGCGACACAGCGTTCCCAGCTGGAGCAGCGGCTGCGCGCCGGCGAACGCCGGTATGCGGCAACCCTCTCCTCCATTGGCGACGGAGTTGTTGCGACGGATGCAAACGGGATGGTCACCTTTCTCAATCCAGTGGCGGAAGCGCTGACCGGATGGACGCTCGCAGAAGCATCGGGCGTTCCAGTTGAACAAGTGCTGACGTTTATTGATGACGACGCCAATGCGGTTCTGGAGAATCCGCTGCAACGGGCTCTGCGTGAGGGCGAGACGCGTTATCTCAAGGGAGACACGTCTCTCATGACGCGAAACCGCCAGCTTATCCCGATCGATGACTCATCAGCTCCTATCAGGGATGACGATGGCCATATCGTAGGAGCCGTTCTGGCTTTTCGTGACGCCAGGCAGCGCCGTCTCTCAGAAAGTGCGCTTCGTATTGCGACCGACCAGCTCAATCGCTCCCAAAGACTTGAAAGCCTGGGCCGGCTGGCCGGCGGCATCGCTCATGACTTCAATAATCTCCTGACGATCATCAATGGCTATTCGCAGCTTCTGCTCACAGAACATCCTCTGGATGCGGCACAGCATGAGTTAGTCACCGTAATCCTGGACGCGGGGGATCGCGCGGCGAAACTGACACAGCAGCTTCTGGCTTTTGGAAAAGGCCAGCTGATCCGGGCCGAGCGCATTCGCCTGAATGACGTGCTCGCGCAGACGCATGATCTTCTGCGCCGCATTATTGGAGAAGACATCCGCATTGATCTCGTATTGTCAGAAAAGGTCGGTGAAATCTTCGCTGATCCAACCCAGGTCGAGCAGGTGGTGATGAACCTCGCCACCAACGCGCGTGATGCGATGCCTCTGGGCGGGATACTTCGTCTCGAATCCAGGCTGACACGCATATCGGAATCCGCCGCAAGACTATCTCCAGGGCTCAAGCCCGGTGTGTACGCGCAACTTATCGTCTCGGATACCGGAATAGGTTTCAGTGATGAGGTTCAGCGCAATATCTTCGAGCCCTTCTTTACGACGAAGTCGAGTGGAAAGGGAACCGGCCTTGGTCTGGCCATGGTCTATGGCATTGTCAAGCAAGCTCAGGGCTACATCTCCGTGTCCAGCAAGGTGGGCAAGGGAACTCGCTTTGACGTGCTGTTTCCCGCACTCAAATCTTCCGGGGAGGAGACCTTTGCAGCGCCGGTAGAGAGCCCGGTGATTGAGGAAGGGCCGGTCGCGGGAAGAACTGTCCTCATTGTCGAAGACGAGCCGGCCATTCGTGCCTACACCGCCGCCGTATTAAAACGCGAGGGATATACCGTGCTGGAAGCATGCGATGGGCTCGATGGGCTCAGGGTCGCGGAGGCGTACGATGGCGAGATCGATCTGCTGCTCACCGATGTGGTGATGCCGAACCTGGGAGGTCGAGAGCTTGCCGAGAGACTGCAAACGACGCGGCCCGTGCTGAAGACGCTCTTTCTTTCCGGCTACACCAATGACAAGGAAGCTCGCGAGGGCTTTCACAAAGGGCAACTGGAGTTTCTGAGTAAGCCATTCAAACGCAATGACCTGCTGCAGAAGATCAGTGACCTTTTCTCAACCGTGCACTAGGTATATCGAGGAATTTGCTTCCCCTTTAGTCAGGAGTTATGGGTATTCCTGGCCCACCCTAGCGTTGCGAGGGTGGGGCAACCGGGCAGATCGAATTGTCAATAGGCTCCGGATCGCTCTGCAGCGACTGACGATGCAGCATGGTAGGTCAGGAAAGGCCCAGGGCTAAACCCATTTTTTTGAGCTGGTAGACCGTGGGCTAAAAGCCCACGGCTCCCACTGGTTCGAGCTTCGCTCGAATGCCCCACTCACGCTTTGCGTGAATGGGGCATTCGGAGTAGTGATTCCTGAGCTTGTTGATATGAGCTTAGTCTCGCTCCCAGAACGGTGGCGGCTCAATACCAAGCGCGCGCAGATAGACATATCCCTGGCCCCGATGATGAATCTCGTTGTCGATCGCGTACTGGATCGTGACAATCCCAGGCATCTCCCATTGGCCGAAAGCCTTATCGACTTCGTGGAAGCGGTGTGGAGGAATCTCCGGGAACTTCTTGTCCAAAGCTGCCGTCTGCTCGTCCCATAGACGAAGAATCTCGCTCTTGGTCGTGGGCTTCTCGCCCTTGTTGAACTCCTCCCATTTGCCGGTGGCGACTCCGTCCACGATCGGTACGGCCATGCGAATGAACTCCCACGCCATGTCGGCAAACGGCCTCATGCCGCCCACTGAAAACTGAAAAAGCTTGTCCTCCGGAAATGCGTCAATCACGCGTCGCGTGAGGCGCCGATGTCCTTGCCAGCTTTTGAGCAGGGCGTCTGCCGTCACTACGTTCACGGTTGCTGTCTCGGTTGCCATGTCGATTCCTCCAGGTGGCCTGTCCAGGCTCAGGAGAAGATTAGCGGGAATTCCCGACAACCTCTGTCGTAAATTTATGCCAGACTTAAAATCGAATGTACGACCCCATCATGCGCGTCCTGACGGTCCTGGAGATCCTGCAGGCGCGTGATCACGTAACCGGAGCAGAGCTGGCCGAGCGCCTGGAGGTCGATCTGCGTACGGTGCAGCGTTATATTGTCCGGTTGAAGGATCTGAGCATTCCTATCGATTCTTCCCGCGGAGTCGGCGGAGCCTACCGTCTGCGGCCTGGCTACCGCCTGCCGCCGCTGCTGCTTACGAATGAGGAAGCCTTCGCTCTTTCCTTGGGGCTACGTTCGCTCAGCCAGATGGGTTTGTCGGCATTTGCTCCAGCAACCGAAGGGGCATTGGCCAAGCTGGAGCGCGTGATGCCGCACTCGCTCAGAGACAGTATCCGTACGGTGGAAGATGTGGTGGCCATCGAGCCTGGGCCGTGGGTCGTATCCACGTCCGTGGAGTGCCTGATTCGCGCGGCGTCTGCCATCCGTGCCCACCGGGAGATTCGCTTCTCGTATCGCTCTCATGACGGAGCGGCTTCCCGCAGGAAGATTCGCCCCTATGCGGTGCTCCACACCGATGGCCGCTGGTATCTGATCGGCCATTGTTTATCGCGCAAAGCACTGCGCACGTTCCGTCTGGACCGGGTTGAGGCACTGGAGGTATCTACCGGCGGCTTCGATCCTCCGGCGCGCTTCGATGCGAAGCAGCATATGAGGGAGCACATGCCATTTGTGCAGTCGGACTACCAGATCGACGTCTGGATCGATATGCCGATCGAGGAGGCAGAGCGAGCATTTTCTCCCTGGAGGATTGCGACGGAGCAACAGGATGGGGGAACCCGTCTGCGCTGCGGGCGTGACCGTTTGGAGATGGTTGCTGCGATGCTGCTCAGCCTGGGGCGCCGCATTATGGTCCATAGTCCGGTAGAACTGCGTGCAGTCTTTCGTCGCTTGGCACAGCAGGCGCTGCAGGCGGCGGAGGACGGGTTCCGATAGCGCGTCGATAGGACGCATCAGGGCTAGCCACGGAATTGGGTGCCCCATCCATTGCATCGCAATGGGTGGGTTGTTCGAGCGTTGCTCGAACCCGGGCGGGAGCCGTGGGCTTTTAGCCCAGGGCCTAACGATTGCCCGTCCACTTTTTGACCTTTATCAGCGGGCTGAAGCCCGCAGCTCCCACCCGTTTTAGCCATGTTTTGAAACCGTATAAGCCATTTATCCCTTCGACCGCTTGTATTGACACGTGCTTTTCTCCCCTGAATCCGATTTTCTCGTTCTCAGGGAACTCTTTTGCCTGCTCGCGGTAATCATGAATAGCCATGTTCAAGCGATACAGAGTTCCTCGCGATCGTGATTCCGATGCGGCACTGGTCCGGGCTGCCTGTCTCGGCAATGGAGACGCGATCGCGGAGCTGTATCAACGGCATGGGGCCATCGTCTACCGATTCACTCTTCGCATGTGCGGAGATGCCCCTATGGCCGAAGAGATTACGCAGGAGACATTTCTCGCGTTTCTTCGACAGCCACATCACTTCGAAGAGGAACGCAGCGCTTTTTCAACGTGGCTTTGCGGTGTTGCACGCAGGCAGTTGTGGAAGCGGCTGGAACGCGACGAGCGTTTTGTTGAACTGGACGACAGTAAAGAGCCTGTCGAAGCTCCGTCCTCAGATGCTCCGGATCAATGGTTCAGCCGCAAAGAGGCTATCGAGATGGTCCGTAAGGGAATTGATGAGCTGCCGTTACTGCTGAAGGAGGTCATCATTCTCTGCGAGCTGGAAGAGATGACTTATCCGCAGGCTTCGCTCATCCTCGCTGTACCGATCGGCACCGTTCGCTCGCGATTGCATCGCGCCAAGGTAAGGCTCGCCACATTGTTGTCCCCGGTTCCGGCAGGCGCGGAAAAAGGAATACGTCCATGAATCGTCCATTGCAGGAAGCGCTTTCGTCTTTACGTCAGGAGCATCAGGAGATCGCCGCTCCCGATTCGATCAAACGCGATCTGGTCATGCTGGTGAAGGCAGGTGTCGACTCCAATAGATCTCAGCAAGGTTCATGGTTTCGAGTGGCAGCTTTGGGAGCGGCGGTGGCAGCATGCATGGCGGCGGGCATCTTCTATCGATACCAGGCGGCTCCAGCGTTGCCGGTACGGCCAGTAGCTCCCGCGATTGTGCCAGATGTGCCGCTTGTGGCTACGGCTCCTCAACAGCAGTCAGCCTCACATGTTTCCAAAGGCCCCTCCCCGGTGCTGCATAGGAGAGCAAGGCAGAGGGCGGCCGCTGTCCCGGCCGTCAATGGCACTACGGATCCCTTCATCGCGCTGCCATCGAGTGAGGGCCTGCCTGCGCCATCGATGGCGACTCTCGTCCGTATGCAGATTCGCCGCGACGAGCTTCGTCAGTATGGTTTCGATGTTTCTCCCGCTGACGCTTCGGAGATGGTTCTGGCGGAGTTTGTCGTGGGCCAGGATGGCCTGTCGCGCGCTGTTCGGTTTGTTCGTTGATTTCCAGCTTAGAAAGGACTACTTCAATGCAATATGACCGTATCATCTATACCGCTCTTTTTTCGCTTACATTCTCTCTCCTGCCTGCCGCCAACATGGCTCAACAGCCTGAGCGGCATGAACAGGACCGCGCTGTCGAAGTACTTTCCATCGATAGCAAATTGATCAAAGGCAAACCCTACGTCGCTGATTCCACCACGGAGACGGTTCAGACACTGCCCGACGGCAACCGCATCGTGCGTCACTCGGTCAGCAGGTTTTATCGCGACAGCCTGGGCAGAACAAGACGTGAGCAGACGTTTGGCAACATCGATCCTGCCAATCCAGCTCCTCACGAGGTGAAAGTCTTTATCGACGATCCGGTAAGCAATATGGCTTATGTGTTGGACCCAGGTCAGAAAGAAGCGTTGCAACTGCCGCGGTCTCGCAAGTTCCTCGATGAGCGTGAAGCTGAGAGCAATCCCCCGTTGCGCAAGCTTCCACCGCTCGATGAAGCGCGCAGCATCACCCGGCAGGATCTTGGCTCCAAGACGATCGAAGGGATTGTTTGTAATGGACGTCAGCAGACCATTACGATCCCTGCCGGGCAGTTAGGCAACGAACGGCCCATCGCCATCGTTACAGAGACCTGGGTTGCTCCGGGTATCGACACCATCGTGCAGTCGTCCACCAACGATCCGAGGTTCGGCGAGACACGATATCAGTTACACAATATTCAACTTGGAGAGCAGGCAATCTCGTTGTTTCAAGTTCCGTCAGGTTATCGTCTGGAACAGCCCAGACAGTAGTTCGTATAACCGCCATCACATGAGGCCCGGCGCGCTGAAGTCAATCAGCCCGCCAGGCCTCCATTTTTGCCTGAGTTGCTAACGTCGCAGAGCCGTCTGCCCAAAATATAGTTCAAGGTTCCTACCAGGCCGGCGATCCGTGGTTCTCAGGCAGCTTTGGCACGGTAGAGGCCTGCACCTGCGAGCTGCAACCCGGATAGCAGGCCCTCTGCTAAAACATGCAACCGATCTTGCAGTCTGCTGCGTCTATCGAATTAGATCGGGTATCTCCCGAGAGGTGAATAGCTATGACTGCTCTGTCCGTATGGCAGCCGTTCCGCGACCTCACTTCGTTGACGGAACAGGTTGACAAGACTTTTCGCAGCTTTCTTCCACTTACAGATTCATTAGAACAATCGCTTCTAACAGCGAGCGCCGTCATTCCCAGAGCCGACATCTATGAAGAAGATGATCGCGTCATGATAGAGCTCGATGTGGCCGGTATGAGTGAGGATGACCTCGACATCTCCCTTGAGGGCAACAACCTCTCCGTCACGGGGGAACGAAAGCCCTCCAGCCACAGCCGGTATCAACGTAGGGAGCGTTCGTATGGCTCTTTTACGAGGACCTTCACTCTGCCCGCGACCGTCGATCCTGCCTCCATCCAGGCAAGATGCGAACACGGTGTTCTGTATATCGCGATGGCGAAGAAGATGGAGGCCAGAGCGCGCAAGATTCCTATTGGTGAGCAGGTCTCGGGTTCGATGGTGAAGCGTATCTCCGCCAGTACGGCGTGATGCTTCGATGTTTCCTTGACAAACAGTGAATGTGACCAGTCCGGAAGAAGTCTGGACCAGATGCAGCATCGCGCCCAGATGATTCCGGACTGGCAGCGAATTGTGGAGGAGTCATGAGGTTGCGGAAACAGATCATTGTTTGCCTTGTCTTTGGTTACTTGATATCGGCTCACCGTCAGATCTTGGCAACTCAAATGGGCAGAGCTTACGAAAGCACCTATATGTCGATCAAAGACGTTCAGCGTGCGGTTCAGCAGGCGTTCAATCGAAATCCCCACCTGCTGGATGTCTCCGTTTCGAGTTCTCGCGGAATGGTATCTCTCGAGGGAACCGTGGCGCACTATCAGGATAAGGTCGATGCTGAGACGATTGCGACCCAAACGCCAGGGGTACGGTCGGTGCGAAACGGGATCGTTGTGAGGACCCCTGTTATGGAGGATCCGGAGATCGAGCGAAAGGTAGAAGAACGGCTTCGTTTCGCGCGTGCTGATCTGGGGCTCACCTTCCCCCAGATCGCGGTGGAGGCCGTCAAGGGCGTCGTGTATCTGACCGGCCCGGTAAAAGACTCGATCGAGCGTGCAGTCGTACTCTCACTTGCCGGCAGCACGGATGGGGTCTTATCGGTCAAAGACAGGCTTTCGGTAGAGCCTGACCTGCTGGCGGATGAGACTACCCGCACAAGGGTCAATAAAGTTATCTATTCCGATCCTGAACTCTCCCGTTCTGCCGATATACCGATTAAAGCCTCCTTTGCCAACGGTACTGTCACGCTGATGGGGTCGATCTCGGACCCGCAGCGTAAAGACAGCTTGTTATCCAGGGTGCGAGATGTCTACGGTGTTTCCTTCGTAGAGGATGCACTTGTCGTCCGCGGACAACCGTCCGCCATACAAAGCAGTTTGTCACGGTCGATGTCTCCATGCGGAGAAACGTCCATATCACGTCAGGAGGTTGCGCATGCAGGTCATTGAAGGACAGATTTTTCTGCGGCAAGGTTCCAGAGTCCCGGCAGAGATCACGCGTGAGGCGATCTCCTGGGACGCCAAATGGCTCCAGCTCGCGGGCAACGCAAAAGCCATCGAGCAGAACGTGAAACGGCTGGACTGGCATCTCTTCCGGCTCACCGACCAGGTGGCGAAGTGGGGCATTGGAAGCAGCAGCGATGCGGCGCTGCGCCATGCTCTGCAAAATGCTCTGGCTGCCGTGCCTGCATTGAGAAATGCGGCGGAAATCATTGAGATCCGGCAGATCTCTTGCGGCAGTCTTTTTTTCTGCCAGGTACGGATAGCAGTGCGCCACATCCAGGAGGAGATGATTTTAAGTTTGACCCCAAGCGTGGCGATGATCTCTCCTGCCATCGTCGAAGGAAAGCTGCCCGGATTTGCGGGGTTCAGCAAACAGGCGATTATTTAATCTAGAGGCTTTTCCCTGTTGCTGGGTATCCCGGAGGGGAGTGCAGTGGCGTTTTCATTGCGGAACGCCCATAAATGCGGATGCTCTGGACTGCGCCCCCAGGGAAAATGCTCTAGCGGACAGACGGCGGTAATTCGTCCGCCCTCATCTAAATAGAGATGGATGCGGGCGAAGTTCTTACGCAGGCCGGTAATCGTCCGGTTCCGTTGCCGCGAGTGCCATGGATCATGCAGCAGGGTTGGTACGACCTGCTCTTCGCTCACTGGGAGATGCCGCTCTCCTCAGTCCGTGACCTTGTGCCTTCAGAACTGGAGATTGACACCTTCGGAGGACGGGCATGGATCTCAGTGACGCCCTTTGAAGTGCGTATGCGCCCTCGCGGTATTTCTTTTCTCGGTCACCTCTGGACCTTTCCAGAATTGAATCTTCGTACCTACGTCCGCTATCGCGGCGTTCCGGGGATATTTTTCTTCAGTCTTGATGCGGATAGTTCTCTCGCGGTGAAGGGCGCGAGACTCCTATATCGGCTTCCTTACGTCAAGGCGCAGATGCGCTTGCAACGTTCAGCGCAGCAATTTCATTTTGAAAGCCGCCGAATGGATGGGGCCGCTGCTCTTGACGTAACGTATCGGCCGGCAGCCGCATCCCACACTGCTCAACCGGGTACTGCGGAGTTCTGGCTGGCTGAACGTTACCGTTTGTATACGGTGGTAAAGCATACTGTCTTTGTCGCGGACATTGATCACCGCCCCTGGCTGCTGCAGCCCGTTGAAGCTGGCTTTGCAACGAACAAATTGGCAGCTTTTGCGGGATTGTTGATCAACGCATCTCCCGATCTCACTGGCTATTCCCGGGAACAGGAAGTGTTGATCTGGCCCTTGCTCAAGGCGTGAGCGACTTGTCACGATGCTTTGATAATGCTGATATCTCCCTTGCGTTCGAGCACGGCGTATTTGATCTGATCCTCGCGCTCCAGTCCCTGAGCCCGGGCAGCCGACATGACGTCAGTCTCCTGTACACCATGATGTTTCATCCGCTCTCGGTGCCACTCCCCATTCTCAAAGATCAATACGGGAGTTCCATCGATCACTCGACCGAACGCAGGGAACCACTGCTTCAGCGCAGTCACCAGCACGTGCATCAGGGCAACAGTGGCGACCGCGGTGAAGGCGTTGGTGATAGAGCGATCATCGACGACAACGGCTTGAATACTGATGCCACCGATAAAAAAGATCAGAACAAACTCGAATGGTGTGATCTGGCCACCCGGGCGACGGCCAATTGCCCGTACCACGATGATGAGAGCCCAGTATGCAAGAATCGCGCGAAGAATTGTCGCCATCATCCGCTCCTATGGAAGAATCAGTGCTCGCATAAAGATGTCATGCTCCGGATCGGTCTTCACCTCTTCCTCATAGAGGCCTGGTGCGGCCGGTTCTTTTGCGAGATAAATCAGGGTCGGCTTCGCGGGATCAGAGATCGGAAAGAGATATCCGATCCCGTCTTCGCCCGGTATGGAAAGCGCCGGCTGCGGAATGATACGTTGCAATCCCATGCGTTCCACAATCGCGCGGTTGAGCCAGACATAGGCTCTTCCGTTGCGATAGAGCTTTGGATCGAGGCGAATGGTCATTGCTTCCGGCGTCTTATAGCGCGTAATCCGCTGAAAATCGACGGTGAGCGCTCCGTCTGCGCTGCCAATCGTTTTGTGCGCCATGGGTCCCCGGCCAAGAAGTCCCATAACTCCAAGGAGCAGGATTACAGTGAGGAAGCTCCACAATCCAACTTCAATACGCCACCACTGTTTTTCGAAGTCGCGATCATATCCCAGCGAGAGTTCGTCGTTGACGCGCGCGATTCCGCCTTCCTGCACCTCTGGTTTTCCGGCTTGCTCTTGTATCTCTGCCATTTGATACCTGTCGTAAGCGTTCCCGCCCTCGAAGCCGGTATGCGTGCAAATTCGATCGCATGCTACCGCAGTAAGATCCTGCTTCCTTCGTGGGAACTTGGATGCCGGGGCAGAGGACGGCGCAATCATGTGTCCCCGTGACAGGCGGAATATGGCGCAATGGCCAGGTT
This sequence comes from Terriglobus albidus, assembly GCF_025685425.1. Classification (GTDB taxonomy): domain Bacteria; phylum Acidobacteriota; class Terriglobia; order Terriglobales; family Acidobacteriaceae; genus Terriglobus; species Terriglobus albidus. Next base: position 617,241 of record NZ_JAGTAS010000057.1, on the reverse strand, counting down.
CTTTCCCCAATAAGATGTGTCTACGAGGTGTTGCGTGATCACTCGCTATGCTGCAGGCGGAGAGAGAATCTACGGTAGGGGTTTCAGCCAGACGTTTCGAAAAGAGATCCTTACCGATCCTGGTCCGGCACACTGAAGCCCAATCACTCCGCTGGGCTTCCACTTTGCCGTGTCGTCATCGATCAGGATAGCGACCGTTCGCCCATTGATCCTCTGTACGACCGTATGTCCGCGCACGATCAGGTGAATGCTATTCCAGTCGTGCGGTTTGAAGAAGCTGCTCAGATCTTTGGAGGATGCGAGTTCTCCCAGGAGCTGTGGTGTTTTGCCGGTCTGGGTGTGAACGATCTGGCCGCGTTCTCCGATGATTCCGCGTCCGCCGCCTTCGGCCAGGATGCCGATGTTGTTTCCGTCGCGTTGGAGGCTCAAATCAAACTGCAGGCCGGCAAGGTTCCACTTCGGGTCCTGCGGAAAGACCGGTGCGCCTGGATGTGGCGTGACTGGCTGTGCAGGGTAGCTATGATACTGAATACCGCTGTCGGCCTGTTCACCTTCAAGCTTTACTTCCAGTTTGAGTTCGAAGTCTGCCGGCTCAGCTCCACGATAGATGGCGAAGGTTTGCGGATTGCGCGTGCCTTCCAATGACGTGTACTCGCCGACCAGGGCGCCATCCTTGACGCTCCAGACAGCTGGATTCGCATCCCAGCCTTTCAGGCTGGAACCGTCAAAGATCTGCGTAAAACCCTCATGATCGTTGGGATCCACATCGACCGGCAGAATGCGCAGCGGTCCACGCGTAGCTGCGGTCTGCGGCTGCTGCGAGAGAAGCACGGTGGAGACAACGAAACAGGTGACGGCAAGCGTGTGTTTCATCACGACCTCGGCAGAGTTTTGGAAGCGCACCCTACTCTACAGCGGCGCGACGAAACCTGAGAAGAGCGCCTTGGAATGCACGTTGCAGGATTAAGCAAAGATGGAGCGCCGCTGGCGCTCCATCTTTGTTCAACTCGATCCTTTGCTAGCGCAGCACCCAGGCATACAACGTATCGCCAGCCGCTGCGGTGATGTACTGCAAGCCATCCAGCTCAAACGTCGTCGGTCCGTTGGTGACGGGAGCATTCAAGCCTGCATGCCACAGGATCTCGCCGGTAGAGGAGTTGAAAGCAATCAGGTTCGCCGACGGGTCGCCAGTGAAGAGCAGATTGCCGGCAGTCGTCAGAATGCCGGAGCGGGCGCCGGTCGTAGGCCATTCGTGATTCCAGCGGACTTTCCCGGTGCGATAGTCCATGGCGCGCAGGGACGCCGAAGACCAGCCGCCACGATCATTACCGGCCCAGCCCTCAGGCTTCTTGTTGTTGTCGTAGATGTAATAAACGCTGTAGGCGTCATACGCCGGAACGTAGAAGAGGCCGGTCAGCGGACTGAAGCTTGGTGGATACCAGTTGGCAGCGCCTGCCTGGTTCGGAGCCGTCAGGGTGCCGTTCTGTTTTGCGACGACGGCGGGATCGGGAATCGGCTGGCCCTTCTCATTTACGCCCTTGGCCCAGTTCTGCTTGGCAAATGGAGTGCTGGTGATGGCCTTGCCGTTCGTCCGATCCAGAAGGAAGTACCATCCGTTGCGGCTGGCCTGGGCCAGAAGCTTACGCGGTTTGCCTTCGATAGTCCCGTCGATCAGAACCGGTGTCTGCACCGCATCCCAATCGTGGGTGTCATGCGGGTTCGGCTGGAAGTACCAAACCAGTTTGCCGGTATCGGGGTTCAGGGCGCAGATGGTGGAGGTAAAAAGATTGTCGCCGGGGCGTGCCGCGCCATTGATGACAGGCTGCGCGTTGCCGGTACCGAAGTAGTAGAGGTTCAGATCCGGATCATAGGTACCGGCCACCCAGGTCATGCCGCCGCTGTGTGTCATGGCCTCATCGTTCGGCCAGGTCTTGGCTTCAGGAGTCCCGGGTTCCGGGTGGGTGTACCAGCGCCATTCCAGCGCTCCGGTATCCGCATTATGCGCCTCCACGTAGCCGGGGATATCGAAATCGTCGCCGCTGATGCCGACCATCACATGGTTCTTGACGATTACTGGAGCGACGCTGCCGAAGTAGAACTGGTCAGGATTACCGATGGAGGAGTGCCACTTCTCCTTACCGGTGTGAATATCGATCGCCACCAGGTTGCAGTCCTCTGTCTCGAAGTAGAGCGTGTCACCCTTGATGGCAGCGCCGCGGTTGCCGATGGTCTCGCCGCCTTTGCTGGCCCAGTCAAACTGCCATAGCTTCAGACCGGTGCGTGCATCCACGGCCCAGGCATGGCTGGGGACAGTGAAGTACATCACCCCGTCGACCATCAGCGGTGTGGCAGAGATGCGCTGTCCGCCGCCGGTGGTGGTGTTGATGCGATAGGTCCAGGCAAGCTGCAGCTTACCGACCGTGGCGGTATTGATCTTGCTTAGCTTGCTGAAGCGGCGTCCGCTGTAGTCACCGTTGTATGTTGGCCAGTCAGTCTGCGGCGCTTGCGCCGGATTTTTGGCGGCAGCCGTCTGCGCGGACAGGGGCAGTGAGAGCATGGCCAGGGCGGCCAGAGAAAACAGATGCTTCATGGAATCGTCACCAAATATGCGGTCAAGTTGTGGATGTCGGCATCGGTGTAGCGGTTCAGCAGCTCCACATGGCCTGCATACGGATCAATCGTCTTTACCTTGACGCCGGCGATGCGGTTGAACGACTGCACACGGCCGTCCTTATCCTTCAGGGAGACGGTGAAATCGTCGATATGCACCAGGTCGCCGGTAATCGTTTTCCCACCGATTACCACTTCAACCTGCGTTTTGCGCTTGGATCCAAAACCTGTATTGGGAAAGAGGAAGCGCTGCTGAAGGGAAGCGACGCTCAGGCGCTTGGAGATGCCGGCAAGGTCGCCGCTGGGCGAATGGCACTTGTTGCATCCGCCTGCTCCATTGAAGTACGCCTCGCCCGCCTTGGCATCGCCACTCAGCAGGTTCTTGGGCTCGGCGTCGTAGCCGCTGCGCAGGATCTTGTTGACGGAGAGCGAGAGGAAGTTCGAGAGGTCGGCCGCCTGTTTGGCGTCGAGCTCAAGCTTGTGGGGAGCATCCTTCAGATAAGGCGCAAGCTCCTTACCTTTCAGGTTCTCCCGGCGATCGTGCAGCACCCGCAACGAACGGATCAGGTCGGGCGCCGTCTGTGTCCCGCGCACATCATCACCGTGGCAGCGTGCGCATTGCTGTTCGTAGAGAGTCTTGCCGCGTTCGGCTGCGGCAGGGTCTATGATCGACCGTGGAAACTGCGCCAGGGCTGGAGTTGCTATGCTGAGGCCCAGGGCAAGCAGCAGTTCAGAACGAGCGAAGAGGCGAAATCTCATCGTTCCTATTTATACTTTGTTCGCACGACGAACAGAAACTGAGATTCGGACTATGAATCGCCGACACTTTTGTCATCTCGCAATGGCCGGTACCGCACTATCCCTGGCCCCGCGCGGTTTGTTTGCCGCTCCCCCTGCCGCTTTGCCGAAGTTTTCGTACATGATCTGGGCTTTTCCCAAGCCTATGACCATCGATCAGCGGCTGGAAACCGTGGCGAAAGCCGGTTATACCGGCGCTGAGCTGGTGACGGAATGGATGGCCTGGTCACCGGAAGAGCGCCGTCGCGTCGCGGGAGTGGCCAAGTCGCTGGGCATCACCATCGACCTGATGTTCCCCGGCCGGGCGCCGCTGGCTGATCTCGCATCGCGAGACATCATCCGGGAGCAGCTTGCCAAGGCAATTCCTGTGGCGCGTGAGCTCGGCTGCCCGCAGTTGGGCTACGCCTCTGGTCCCAGAATACCCGGTCAGTCGCCTGAGCAACAGATCGCCAACATCACGGAGAACCTGAAGGTTGCCGCCGAGATTATGGAGAAGGAAAAGATGGAACTGCTTCTGGAGCCCATCGATCTGCTCGAAGACAAAAAGGCGGCAGTTAACTCCGTCAGCGAGGCATTTACGATTACGCGTGCCGTCGGCAGCCCATCGATTAAGGTGTTGTACGACTTCTACCATGAGCAGCGCGGCGCCGGAAATCTGATCGAGAAGCTGGAAAACAACTTCGACCAGATCGGCCTGATTCACGTGGCTGATGTTCCCGGGCGCCATCATCCAGGCACCGGCGAAATCAACTACAACAACATCTATCGACGCCTCGCCGCGTTGGGATACAACCGCTACATCGCTATGGAGTTCTATGCGCAAGGCGACCCGGTAGCTGAGTTGAAGACTGCGAAGGAAGAGGTCCTGAAGGCTTTTCAACAGGCTTAGAGCATTTTCACGGCCTGTGCCCAGGCTGCAGATCGAAGACAGCGAAAAGCCGCGCATTTAGATGCGCGGCTTTTCATGTCCAGCTCGTCTACTTCGCCTGATAAGTCTTTGCGAAGCCGTTGCGTCCATTGGTTACGGTGAAGCGTCCATTCGCATAGGCCTCGACCGTAATGCTGTTGCCCGCATCATCAGCGTGCGACGTTGGCCGAGGTAGCGGTTTACCCTCTGCCAGTACCTTGGCGGCGGCCTCGCCATCGGGCGACAACAGGTTCGCGATCATTGCCTTGCCGGTGTTGTGCTGATCGCCACCCTCCAATGCATAATGCAACTGCCACAGGTCGGGCTTGCTTGGAGTTGCACGGATAGTATCCAACACCGGCACATAGCCACCCTTGCGCTCGCCATTGTCCATAATCGCTACCTGAGGGCTGATGCCATCAATCAACGCCGGGCTCGAACTAGGCTTCGAACCATGGTGCGAGACGACCAGCAGGTTGATGTGGCCGATCTTGTTGATGGGGCACATCAGCAGACGTTCCTTGTCCCAGGTCAGGTCGCCGAGGTCGAGAATACGCAGCTTGCCGAAGTTCATCTCAAAGCCTGCGGACTGAGCGTTCTCCGCCTGGTCCGGTGTATTGATCCCTTCCGGCATGTTGTCCGGAGCAGAGCAGGCCGCATTTGCCTGTCCTGCGCCTGGAAGGGGCTTATCCAGAACTTCGCCCGCCGCACTTAAGAAGGTGAGGTCCACGCCCGGAATCGGCAGCTTGTCGCCCGGTTTGACGACGATGTGCTTGTACTTTCCGGACTGCAGCATCGCCTGGTAGTTCTCATAGTTGCGCACGGTGCCCGGAACGACTGTCTCGCGATTCTCGCCGTGGTCGATGAAGGTGCCCACTGGAATCTTTGTAACCAGTTCCGGCACGCCGCCCAGGTGGTCCAGGTGATAGTGCGTGAGCAACACGTAGTCGATCCGAGAGATTCCCGCCTTTTTGGCTGTATCGACGATGCGTTGCGAGTCGCGCCCTCCATTGCCCGGGAACCCGGTATCTACCAGCAGTGAGGTGTGATCCGGCATGACGAACAGGGTCGACTGCCCGCCTTCCACGTCGATGAAGTAGATGTGCATCGGCGCAGTCTTCTGCGCATGCAATGTCGCTCCGGTTGCCATAGTACTGGCCAGCAACACACCGGCAGTGCAGGCGAGAGTGCGTTGCATACAGAAGCGGAGGTTGGAGAACAAAGTCATTTGGGCTCTCTTTTCAGCGTGGAGATTAAAGGATGTCAAACGCGTTACCTAGATACTAGAACGGCTTCCCGACTGTCAAAGATTGTGCAGAACGCCAATGTCGTTTGCTGGACGCATCCTTCCGTTCTCGTTATCATCAGCCCATGCGACTTTCTTCCGTAGAACTGGTTCGTCTGTTCCGGCAGGACTGTTGCCTTTGTTGTTGTCGTTGATCGCTGCTGCACTCATCATGCAGGAAACACACTTCGTGTTCCTCTCGCGGTTACGCTTCTTCCCCACAACTGAATCAACGCAATGAGACACGTGTAAGAGTTCCGTCTCGACACGTGCCTGCTCATGCCATAGGAGCACCTGTGTCTATGCACCTCCGCGCGGCCGCTTTGCGCCGATATCGCCTGTACGTGACTCTTCTTCTGTTGTTGACCTGGCCTTTGGTCTTGTCGAACGCTCTGCATGCCCAGGTTGATACCGGCTCCATCAGCGGGGTGGTTGCCGACTCCACCGGAGCCGTGATCGCCGATGCTGACCTCGTTCTGCGGGAAGAGAAGACTGGCATTGTCCTGCACCTGCACTCCGGGCAGGACGGTTACTTCAACTTCAGTCCCGTCAAGTTGGGTACCTATACGCTCACTGTTTCGCAGCAGGGTTTTAAACAGAGCGTCACCGAACACCTCGAGGTCACCATTCAGTCGCGGCTTGAAGTCCACCCGCACCTTGAAGCCGGCTCAACCTCCGAAGTCGTAGAGGTTACCACCGAGAATCCGCTGCTCGATACGCGTTCCTCCAGCGTGCAGCAACTGGTGAGTGAGCACAGCATCAATGCTCTGCCGCTCAACGGCCGCAATGCGACCTTCCTGGCGCAGCTTTCGCCGGGCGTGACCTTTGCACAGAATGACAGCCGCAACCTGCAGGCGAGTGGCTCATTCACTGCCAATGGAGCTCGTCGCACCCAGAACAACTATCTGCTCGACGGCATGGACGACAACGCCGCTATCGCGGACCTGGTCAACCAGGCGCAGTATGTCGTACTCCCGCCGCCGGACGCCATCCGCGAGTTCACCGTGCAGACCAGCACCTACTCGGCCGAGTTCGGCCACTCCGCCGGGGCTGTGCTGAATGTCAGTACCAAGTCCGGAGCAAACAGCCTGCACGGCAACGTGTGGGAGTATCTGCGCAACAGCGCACTCGATGCAAAGGACTATTTCGTATTGCCCACACAGGGCAAGCCGGCATTCCGTCAGAACCAGTTTGGTGGAACGCTGGGCGGACCGGTCGTGATTCCGCATCTCTACGACGGACACAACCGTACATTTTTCTTCCTTGATTACCAGGGAAGCCGCATTGCTCAGGGCCGGACCTACACGCAGACGGTTCCCACATTGGCCGAGCGCAATAACAACTACACCAATCTGCAGGATCTCATCGCACTGCAATCCGGCTCACGTAGTGATGTGCTCAACCGCAGCTTCCCTGTAGGTACAGTCTTCGATCCTTCCACGACACGTCAGCTCCCAGCAAGCGGCGTTGATCCGGTCACCGGTCTTTCCGGCACTCCTGGTGGCTATGTGCGTGATCCGTTCTATAGCGGATCGCTTGTCGGCGTGACCAACTTCACCACTGCCGCAAACAAGGCACTTCTGAATCAGATCCCCCGCAGCCGGCTCGCGGACAACGCGGTTGCGCTGCTTAATCTCTATCCGCAGCCGACGAGCGCTGCTCTGCAGAACAACTATGTCACCAGTCCCATCAATCGCACGACGACCGATAGCGGTGATATTCGCTTTGATGAAGCCTTCAGCTCCAAAGACACGGCCTTCGTGCGCTACAGCATCGTCAATACACAGCAGACGATCCCCAGCCCATTTCCCGGAGTGGCCGATGGTTCGGCCTCGCGTCCCGGCAATGGCAACACTCAGTCGCAGAATATTGCGTTGAGCGAGACGCATATCTTCAGCCCGCACATCGTGAACGAAGCCCGCGTCGGTTACAGCCGCGTGCGGGATGTCCGCTTGCAACTTGGAGCGAATACGCTTGGTATCCCGGCGCAGTACGGCGTCCCCGGTATCCCGCAGGTGCAGGGCAATGGAGGCCTGCCGCAGTTTACCTTCGGTCAACTCTCATCACTCGGTGCACCTGGCACGCTGCCCAGCGACAAGTCGAGCAAGATCGCACAGTTTACCGAGAACCTGACGATCGACAAAGCTCGGCACCAGATCCGCACCGGCATTGAATACCAGTACATTGCCTTTCCCACGCTGACGCCGAGCACCTCCCGCGGCAGCTTCGCGAACAACGGTAGCTATACGTCAGTTGTAGCCAATACAGACGGCTCGACGGACCGTGCGCAGTTCCTTCTGGCTCCGCTGGCGCCTACACCGGGAACGCTGCGCAGCCTTGGAGGAGCGAATACCGTCTCGGCTTCCAGCTTCTCGCCGATCTTCAACCTGGTGCGCCAGTATGTCGGCGCCTATGTGCAGGACAGTTGGAAGACCACCGATAAGCTCACCCTCAACTTCGGCCTGCGCTGGGAGTTCCTTGGTATTCCCACTGAGACCGATGGACGCTTCGCAAACTTCGTTCCGGCTCAGACACGGGATACCAGCGATGGTGTCTCACGTTTCTATATCCCGCAATCGCAGGTCGCCAATGTTCCGTCTGCTTTCCAGAATCTGCTGGCAACGGATGGCATTGCTTTCACACCGATCCCTGATAAGGTCATGGGTTACGCATCAAACAAGAACTTTGCACCTCGTGTGGGCTTCTCGTATCAGGCACGTGAGCGGCTGGTGATTCGCGGCGGCTATGGACTCTTCTTCCAGGGCTATGAGAATCACGGTCTCAGCATCAGCCCATGGGTAAACTTCCCCTTCCAGGTCACCACCAGCTATACCGCCGGCAGCTCGATTTCACCGGTTACGGCTGACAATTCTGTAGGGCCGCTCTCGCAGGGCCTGCAGAACGTCCCCCTCAATCCGGCATCGGCAACGCTCGGTTCCATCTCACTCTTCGGCGAGCCGCGTAATCCCAAAACCACATACAGTCAGGCTTTCAATCTGCAGTTCCAATACCAGCTCACACCCAGAACCATCGCCTTCCTCGGTTATGTGGGCAGTAATGCGAAGCACATCCAGTCGAGCTTTGCTACCAATGGTGTTAGCACGATCCTTGCACCGACTGCGAATACGAAGTCGAACGCCTTCTTCAAAGACTTCGCCGTAGGCGGCAACTACAACGCCCGCAACGCCTCGCAGAACTACAACTCGCTCCAGGCCGGCGTGGAGCATCGCTTGAGCCGTGGCTTCAGTCTTCTGGCCAACTTCACCTATTCGAAGTGCCTGGGGACGGCGCGCGACCTGCTGGATAACGGTGTCGGCGGATACCGCGCGCCGTATGTCTCCGGCTACGGCATCGGGGCAGACTACGCGTCCTGCGATATCGACGTCCGCCGCATCTTCCACACCAGCGGCACCTATGAGCTGCCCTTCGGCAAAGGCAAGCGCTACGCGACCACCGGGATTGCGCGGGCACTTGCCGGCGGATGGTCTGCCAACTGGATCTTTACCGCTCAGGACGGTCAGCCGTTCTCCGTCGCCTGCACGACGACCACAGCCGCCGGTCTGGGCTGCTTTGCTTTGAAGGTGCCAGGGCAGGATCCTTATGCCGGCCCGCATAACGCAAGGCAGTTCCTCAATCCGGCGGCCTTTGCCAACCCGGCTGTGGGCAGCCTGGGCGGAGCTCCAGCTCAGGTTTCCGGCCCGCCGTTCCGCAGGCTGGACTTCTCCGTCTTCCGGAGGTTTAGTCTGTCAGACGTCCGTTATTTCGAGTTCCGTGCGGAGAGTTTCAACCTCACCAATACGCCCAACTTTGCCCAACCCGGATCGCTGAACTTTACCTCGCCCAGCACCTTTGCCCAGATCAGCGCCACACGCGACAATCCGAACGATCCGCGTGAGCTGCAGGCGAGTCTCAAGTTCTACTTCTAAGGAGAAAGAAAGTCGCATGAATCGTCGCCAATTCCTCCGCAACACCTCTGCTGCCGCCGGTGGCGCGGTCCTCAGCTCGGCTGCCTCTGTCACCGAAGCTCAGGGACAGCGCACTACGAGTTCGGCTGCGAAGTCGAAGCCGAACATCATCGTCTATCTCTCCGATCAGTTCCGCTGGGATTTTGTCGGCGTGAATGGAGCCAACAGCTCCACCCGCACACCGAATCTTGACGCCATGGCGCGGCGCGGCAAGAACTTTACCCACGCCGTGACCAATCAGCCCGTATGCGCACCGGCGCGTTCTGTGCTGATGACCAGCCGCTACGCTACCGAGACCGGTGTGTGGCGCAACGGCCCCGGCCTGAAGTCGGAGCTGCCCACACTCGCCGGAGAGTTGCGCAAAGCCGGCTATACCTCCAATCTGATCGGAAAGTGGCATCTCTCGCCCGCAGCCGCAGCGCAGGGCGGTGGCCCCGGTTATGTTCCGCCGGAGTATCGCGGCGGTTTCCTTGATCTGTGGGAGGGCGCTAACGCTCTGGAGCACACGTCGCACCCGTACTACGGCTCACTCTTTGACGGTGACGGGAAGGAGATCAAGTTCGAGAACCAGTACCGTGTCGATTTTCTGACGGACCGCGCAGAGCGCTTCCTTCGGCAGAAACATGACAAACCCTTCTTCCTCTTCGTCTCGCAGCTTGAGCCGCATCAGCAGAACGACGAGAATCGCATGGTCGGTCCGAAGGGATCGGCAGAGCGGTTCATCAATGCCCATGTGCCACCCGATCTTCGCGCTTTCCCCGGTGACTGGCACCAGCAACTACCTGACTATTACGGCGCCTGCGAAAGCATCGATGCCTCCGTTGGCCGTCTGCGCAAGGTGCTGCAGGAGACGAGCCAGGCTGACAACACGATCTTCGTCTTTATGAGCGACCATGGTTGCCACTTCATGACCCGCAATCAGGAGTACAAACGGTCCACGCACAACAGCTCGATCCGTATTCCACTCATCATTGACGGCCCGGGTTTCAACGGGGCACAACAGATTCCGGAGCTTACCGGAATCATCAACATCGCACCCACGCTGCTTGAAGCTGTGGGCGTGCCGGCGCCGTCCTCCTGGAAGGGCCGCAGCTTCCTGCCGCTGTTGAATGACACGGCAGCACGCGAGGCCTGGCCGAATAAGGAACTGGTCCAGATCAGCGAGTCGATGACCGCCCGCGCGATCCGCACGCCGGATTGGACCTACTGTGTCGCGGATATCTCTGGAGCAAAGAAGTCTGAAAGCCCCACCTACCTTGAGTGGCAGCTCTATGACCAGCGCAATGACCCGCACGAGCTCGTCAATCTCTCAGGCCGCAAGGAATATGTAGAGAAGGCGAAGGAGCTTAGAGCGGAGCTGCAGAAGCTGCTTGAGTACGCCGGGGAAGGCTCGCCGGAGATCAAGCCGGCGACTCTCTATCCGTAAAGAGACTGTGGCGAAGGCCTATCCAGCGTGTTCTGGGTAGGCCATCCGCCCTATCGAATCTGCCACTGCGGATACGGGATACTGAGACCACATGGCAGACACACTTACCGCGAACCAGACTGCTGCACCTGGACTTAAGCGCGCTTTGCGCTTCCGTGATCTGGTGCTGTACGGTCTGGTGCTCATTCAGCCTACAGCGCCAATGCCGTCGTTCGGCATCATCTATCAGCAGACGCATGGTCACGCTGTTACGGCAATTCTGCTTGCCATGATCGCCATGCTGCTGACTGCCGTCAGTTATGGCCGTATGGCCCGCGCTCATCCGCACGGTGGTTCGGCGTTTCTCTATGTCGGTAAGGAGATTCATCCCAGCCTTGGTTATCTGACCGGCTGGTGCCTGGTGATGGACTACATCCTCAATCCACTGATCTGTGTCATCTGGTGTAGCCGTGCAGCGATGAACTTTATTCACGGCATTCCTTACGTCGTCTTTGTAGTCTTCTTCGTCATCCTCTTCACCGCTCTGAACTGCAATGGAGTAGAGACCTCGGCTCGCATCAACGCCCTTGTCGCGGCGCTGCTGGGCGCCGTCATCGTGCTTGTCCTGGCCGCCGCTGTTCGTTGGATCGCCATGCAAGCACACCTCCCACTGGGAGCATTTCTTCAGCCCTTCTATGACCCTGGAACCTTCCGTATGGACGGCCTGTTGCGCGGCACCTCGATTGCGGTGCTGACGTATATCGGCTTCGACGGCATTTCTACATTGACCGATGAAGCCAAAGACCCAGCACGCAGTATTCCGCGCGCCATCGTCTTCACCTGTTTCATCACAGGAATTCTTGCTGCCATCGAGGTGTACGCCGCGCAGATCATCTGGCCGCGTGGCCAGGCGTTTCCCGATCTCGATACGGCGTATGTCTACGTCTCCGGTCGTGCCGGAGGACCGCTGCTCTTCTTCATCGTGAATGGAGCTCTACTTCTCGCGAACATGGGATCGGGCATGGCCTCACAGCTTGGGGCGGCACGGCTCCTCTATGCCATGGGGCAGGATGGCGCTCTACCGCATCGGTTTTTTGCTGCAGTCGACTCCCGTAACCGCATTCCGAGAAATAATGTGTTGCTTATCGGCGTTATCTGCTTGGTTGGTGCGCTCTGCTTCAGCTATCAGCTTGGGACAGAGCTCTTGAACTATGGGGCGCTGCTTGCCTTTGCAGGAGTGAACCTCTCTTCTATCCTTTACGGCTGGCGTCATGGCAAGCTGCATCAATGGTTTCCCATGCTGCTGTCTCTGGGCGGACTCATCACCTGCATGTTTCTCTGGGGAAACCTCGGACGTCTCGCACTGGCGGCGGGCACGGCATGGGCGCTAGCAGGCATTCTGCTCTGGGTTGTTCAGAGGAAACCGGGCATAACAATCGAGGCCTGAGTATCTTAAGGCGTATCGACAAATTAGATCGTTCTGTGCCCTGTGGGGAATTTGTGGGTGTCCCTTGCCCCACCCTCGCGTTGCGAGGGTGGGGCACCCGGGCAAGAGAAGCGCTGAAGGCGCGCTCTATACCCAGGCCTGGGGCAAAGCCCCAGGTTTCGGGCAACATTGAACCATCGAGGGCTGAAGGCCCGCTCTATATTTCTACCTCTCGATGCAAGGCGAAATTCGTCGCTATGCCGTAGAAGCCATGTGCGTGCCATCCGAAGAATTCCGCCTGGGAGAATAAAGCCCGGCCCATGTCCCTTGGGGACCCCGGACACGGGGCTCCCGATGCATGGGCTCTATCGCATTTATCGGCACGTGACCGTGATCAGAGTTCGAACGGCTGATAGACCTTGTCCAGATAACGTTCCATATACCAGTCGGGATGAGCTGCGAAGTGGAAGTCGAGGCCGAGATAGAAGCTCTGCGCATCGTGGGTGATGAGAGAGATCCGCTTCAACGATTTCAGGTCAGGGTGTTCAAGGACAGAGCGGATCAACCAGGTTCCAAAGCCCTGCCGGCGGCGTTCTTCGACGATGAACACATCGCAGAGATAGGCGTAGGTCACGTAATCGGTGATGATGCGCGCAAGACCGATCTGACGGCCTTCTTCCAATAACGAAAAGCAGATTGAGTGACGCAGCGCGCGGTGCATTGATTCCGGAGTGAGATTTGACCACCATTTGGCTTCGGCGAGAAATCCATAGACCGCTTCGGGGTCAAGAGAGTTGGGGTCGGTAGAGATAACGAAGCGTCCCCTCTCCCTCCGAAAATAATTAACACCCTCCCCGCCCTCTTTTGGTAGCAAAAGAGAGTTATCCGTTTCGGGGTATGACCGTTTAGCCTTCACAAAATAAGAGCATAGACGTCTTTCCGTCTCTTGGGTGGAAGGATGTTAATTATTAACAATCCCCACTCTGGGGGTCCCTAGAGTGCGTAGTCGTAGCGGAAGAGGATCAGCGTGGCAAAGAGCACGATTCCCGAGCCGAGCAGGGCGTGTGGAGCGATACGTTCTCTGAGGATAGTGAAGGCCAGAGCTACGCCGAAGATCGGCATCAGGTAGAGCGAGGCGGAGGCGAGGATGGTATCCACCGATTCAATAGCGCGGAGGAAGAGCACCATCGAAACGCCGTAGAGCAAGATGGCGAGATAGCTGAATGCACTCCACTGTGTCATGGTCAGCCGAGACAGATTCCGTACGCAGTCCGGTTCCAGCAGGAAGAGTATGGGCAGGCTGAAGACCGTCGTGGACAGGTAGCTGAAGAACAGGGTTTCGAGTCCGTTGAAGTGCTCGAGCAGGCGCTTGGAATACACGTTGTAAAACGCGGAACCGAAGCATCCGATGGCGATCAGCCAGTTGCCGGCGATCTCGTGAACGCGGGTGCCGGGGCTGGTGGCGCGGTGAATCGGTGATAGCAGGATGACTCCGGCAAATCCCATCAGCAGAGCGCTTACACGAAGTAGCGACAGCCGCTCACGCAGCAGCCAGACGGCAATGATGGCGCCGAAGATCGGAATCAGCAGACTCAGGATCGCGCCGTTGGAGGCCGTAGACCAGCTGACGCCGAGCGTCATGCCGACCTGTGCCATCAGTTGTCCGCAGATGCCTGCAAGAAAGAACTCGCGGCGATATCTCCAGGCAGCACGAAACCGTTCCGTGAGATTGCCATGGATGGCAAGCAACCCTGATCCGAGAAGGGTAATGCCGTAGAGCGGAAAGAGTGCGATTGCCAAAGGCCCGAGCCTGCCGGAGAGTAGTTTGACGGCGACTCCCTGGCCGGCCCACAGGAGATTGGCGATTAGCAGCATCAGGATGGCGCCGAGAAATTGGCCTCGGCCGAAACTGCGTATTAGAAACACACCCATCCCTCGCCGGCTTTGAACTGCAGCGTACGTATGCCGAAGGTATCTGCCCCGTCAGAGCTGCCCTCAAATAGGTGCGGAGCCGCGCCGCAGTCGAGGGCATACTCTTCCGCGAGTCTGAGAAGTATTGGGCGGTCCGATGCGCGGCCCAGAATTGCCACAACGCCTCCAGCGCCTCCGCCAGTCATCTTCGCGCCCGGGAAACCCGCTTTCAGCGCGCGCTCCACGAGATCGTCACACTTTCTCGATCCGAGCCCGCATTCTGTGTAGGCGTGGTGTGACTGGTAGAGGATCTTGCCGATCAAGCGGAGGCAGCTCTCCGATGCATCCCAGGAGGTGGCTTCCAGCAACGAGCTCACCATCCGTACGCGAAAGTTCTCTTCTGTGGCATAGCGGACGGCTGCGCGCACGGGATACTCGCGTGAAGGCTCAATCGTCGTGAATGGATCCAGGTGTTCTCCATAACGCTCAATGAACTCGCTGCCCGTTAGCCTTTCGGGGAGCCAGTACTCGTAACGTAAACGAAACTCCGGATGAGGCAGATTGGAAAGGTAGCCGTTCCACCGCGCATCCACCCAGCGTGGAATGCCTGAGCTTTTATCAGCGATGACTGTAAGTTCTTCCTTCTCGCAGAGCATGCGGTATCCCATGAATGCCGCAGCGCGCGCAGTTGCATATGCCGTGTCTGTGGTGGAACGGGGCGCCAGCGAGTCGATACCCCAAATACAAAGGTCGTCAGGCAGAGCGATGGCAGGGGAGGGAAGGCACGGTTGGCAGAGCAGAGGCAGGAGATGGCTGTCTTTGCCCAGCACAATCGCGGCCTGGTCCATGATGCCGCATGCGGCTCCGGCCACGACGTTCTCAACCCATTGCCCCGCGATTGCCAGGGCAACACCGCTCAGTGGAATCTCCCAGGCGGCAGATATGGCTTTGAGTGCGGCGATGGTCAACGCTGCCGAAGAACTGACGCCCTTGTTGGGAGGAAGGTCGGAGTGGAGGAACAGGTTGAGGCCTTTTGTTCCAGTGCCCTCGAATTGACTAATGACGAAGTAGACGGCTCCAAGAACGTAACGTCCCCAGAAGCTGCCTTCCTCTGCGTTGCATATCGTCTGTATCGCATCCTCATCGCGCAGCGCGCTCAGACTGACCTCGAAGCTTGTCGTCCAGCCGTAGCAGGAGGCGCCCGGATTGAGCACACGCACGGTGTCGTCAGAGCGAGACTGGCAGGCTGCCCATACCGCTTCCCGCAATAATCCCTGCAGGACAGCGCCGCCGGTGTAGTCGACGTTGCCACCCATCACATCCAGTCGTCCGGGAGCACGCGCAAGCATGATGGAATCTTCGGGGATGAAGAAGCCGTGCACCGCCGCAAGTGCCGCCGTGACTTGTTCTTCGACGCCGTGTGATTCCGGTTCGCTGCTGATTAGCGATGGCATTCTGCCACAGGCTACCGAACGGCTGTACAAGGAACGTTAATATTTAGGGCGTTGCCACCTGAACCTTCGTCATCTGTCCCAGGCGCGCCAGATCCTCCGGCGAAATTCCCTTGTCGGTAAGAATCAGATCGCAATCCTCGATCCCGCAGAGGCGATAGGTCGCCTCGGTTCCGATCTTGCTGCTGTCAACGACCAGGATCTTGCGTTTGCCGGCCTGTAACAGCTCATGCTGCGCATCGGGATCGTGGACCATGATGCCTCGACTGAATGAGACGGCCGCGGCGCCGAAGATCACCGTGTCGGCAAAGATCGAGGTGAGGCTTTTGGCTACCGCATGGCCAATGAGGTCATGGCTGCTGGAACGGTAGACACCTCCGGTGAGTTCTACCCGGATGCCCTCGGCGGAGGTGAGTTCCTCCAGCACTGCCAGGGAAAAGGTGAAGACCACGACATTCCGGCGTGCACGCAACTCGCGCGCAACGTGGAGCGTTGTCGTTCCGGAATCCAGCACCACGGATTCTCCGTCGCGGACCATGGCCGCCGCTGCCGCACCAATGCTGCGCTTGGCGGGCGACATCTTCTCCAGGCGCTCGAAAAAGCTACGCTCGGCTCCACGCCAGTGCTCGATGCGCGCCCCGCCCGGAATGCGAATGACCTGTCCCGCCTCGACCAGCTTTTGCAGGTCGCGGCGTACGGTCATCTGCGAGACGTGAACCGTCTCCGCGATCTCAGCGATGGACGCCGATGTGTTCATTTTTAACAACTGGATGATCGAATCAAGTCTTGAATGTTCAGCGGTTTCGCTCATTCCGGTCCGGCAATCCTGTAGGAATTCGCATGATTATACCGCGATCTATGCGGTTGGATGCAAAAGGCAAGCAGGGCTCCGCAGCAGTTGTGTTGGCCTGAGTTGTGAAAATAATTCACATATTTTGGGATTATTTTGTCGCCTATTAACAACTTCTCGTTACTGTTCCCCTCATCGACCCTGAATCTTCCCGCGTCTTCGAGAGCAGCGGGATCTTCTCCACGTTTCGCCTGCGATGACGAACACCGAAAGTTTTGGAGACTTTATGAACCGCACCATCTTTTTCTCCCATGTACTCACCCGCCTGCACCACCGCTCCCGAGAGGGCGGCAGGAGACCGGGGATGCTTCTCGCCTCTGTGGCGCTGTGTTGCACGCTCTTGCTGAGTGGACCTGTCTTTGCCCAGACCTTCTATGCCTCAATCAGCGGTCTTGTTAAAGATGCGGATGGAGCCCTGATTCCTGATGTTGCCGTTACTGTCCATGAGAACAGCACGGCGACCGACTACAGAACGGTAACGAATAAGTCTGGAGCCTATCGTGTCTCCTTCCTGAAGCCGGGCAGCTATACCGTCCGTTTCGAGAGGAGCGGCTTTGCCCAGTATGTGACGAACGCACAGAACCTTGTCTTGAACCAGGAACTTGTCGTTGACACCGTACTCAAGCCGGGAGCCACCTCTGAAGTGGTGACGGTAACCGGCGACGCGAATACGCTGAACACTGTGAATGCACAGATCGGCGGCGAACTGAGCGGACAGGAGCTGGTCGATCTACCGGAGGCGACGGGCAGCAAGGGCGCGAATGAGTTTCTGATTACCAAGACCTTCGCGGGCGCCTCAAGTACCAGCCAGAATTACTCCAACGTGAATAATCTTTCGCTGGGCGGCGGCCGGCCGGTCTCGAATCCCATCATCATCGATGGCTTGCCCAGCAACATGGGAGTGGATGGCACCTACGGTCTGATTCCTACTCCTGACTCAACGGAAGAGCTGCAGGTACTGACGTCTCCGTTCTCAGCACAGTATGGCCAGACGGGCGGCGGCGCTATTCTTACCACCACGAAGTCAGGGACGGACAAGTTTCATGGTTCGGCCTTTGAGTCCTATAGCTCGCAGGCATTGAATGCGCGCGGATACTTCACGGCTCCAAACGCGGTGATTCCGGCGCAGTCATTCAACTACTTCGGCGGCTCGCTCGGCGGACCGGTATGGATTCCGAAGGTCTTTGACGGACGCAAGCATCGGTTCTACTTCTTTACGGACTGGGAAAACACGCTGAACAACGCAGCCAGTACGTTGAATACCAACGTGCCTACCGCGGCAGAACGCAATGGTGATTTCTCTGGGCCTTCCGCGTTGGGCGGCGCTACACCGACCATTTACGACCCGAATACGACGGTTGTCACCAACGGCAAGATCAGCAGGACTGCGTTCAAGGGCAACATCATTCCAACCAACCGGCTTGACCCGGTGGGCATGAGCATTCTCTCCTTCTTCCCTCAGCCGAACTGCAGCTATACCGTTGGCGCTGTGACCAACAACTACTGCGTCAACCCGGTGGCGCACAGCAGCTATCTCTACAACGCGGATCGTGTCGACTTCAACTACTCGGACTATGACCACATCTGGGCGAAGTTTTCGCGTGACGGTCCAACCAACCAGCCGGTTCAGTTCATTCCGAATGCGGCGAATACTTCAGCGATCAATGGATGGGTTGACGATCATTACGAGATGTCCTGGAGCCATATCTTCTCTCCGCGTATCTCGAACGAGGCTCGTATTGGCTACGTCTCGGAAGAGAACTTCAGCCGGCCGCAGCCGGCGCCTGCCGAGATCGGTCTGAAGGGCGTGCCGCTGACCCAGTTTCCCAGCATCTCCACGACACAGTTCGCCAGCTTCGGCGCGGGTTCGTATGCCAAGACCAGGGACGGTCACATTATTGTGAACGACGCGGTGGCGCTGCAGCTTGGCCGTCACACACTCTCCATCGGCGGCGAGGTCATGCGCTACGCCTATAGCTACTACACGCCCGGAGTGCTCTCCGGCAGCTATGGATTCACAGGAACCTTTAGCACCGCGAATGGCCAGTCGGGTCTGGGGATTACGGATCTGGAACTCGGTCTGCCGGCAAGCGCAAGCATCAGCACCACCAACACGATCTTCCACGAGAATCTCAACTACTTCGCCGCCTATATCCAGGACGACTACCGGCTCTCAGAGAAGCTGACCATCAACCTCGGTCTTCGTTATGAGTTCGACGGTCCGTTCTCCGAGAAGCACAACAACATGTATACGTTCAACCCGAACATCACCGATCCCACGACCAATAAGCTCGGCGGTATCCAGTTCGCGGGATATAACGGCGCTCCCCACAGCCTGATTCCGAATATCTATACGGGCATTCTGCCGCGTGCCGGCTTCAACTACCGGCTCTTCCATAAGACCGTGGTTCGTGGCGGATACGGTATCTATCAACTGCCCAGCATCGGTTACGGCACGGCAGGACTTACTTCGGCTTCGACGGTTGCGGTCAGCTTCCAGAGCTCCAACCCGGGTGTTACCGCACCCTTCCAATTGAGCCAGGGTGTTCCTCCTTATAGTCCGAATGCGGATGCGAATGGAAATCCGCTGATTCCAACCAGCCTCACCAAGCCGTCCTTCAGCCCGACACAACTGCCTCAGACGGCTGTGCTGCCTTATCTGCAGCAGTGGCAGTTCGGTGTCGAGCATGACCTGGGGCATGAGTGGATTGCGGAGGTCGACTATGCCGGCAATCACGGCGTGCATCTGCCGATCAGCGTGCCTATCAACCAAATTCAGCCGTCTGCAAACTGCTGCTTCGGTTTGAGCACAGCGCAGAGCCTGCGTCCCTACCCGCAGTTCCTGACGGTAACGGCGCTGAAGAATGGAGGCGCCACCTCCTATGCCGCGATGTATGCGACGCTGAGCCATCGCTGGAACAACGGTGTCTCTGTGCGCGCCGCTTATACCTGGGCGCGTTCGCTGGATGACGTGGACGGACCTTCGCGTGCGAATGCCGTGGGAGTACAGAACTATTACAACCTGCGGGCGCAGTGGGGAACGGCCATGAACAATATCCCTCAACGCTTCTCGCTGTCTGCGGTCTACGCGTTTCCCGTGGGCGCGGGAGGGAAGTACCTGCAGAATATCCCGGTGTTATCACAGGTAATCGGTCACTGGAAGGTAAGCACGGTGGCTCAGTTTCAGAAGGGTTATCCGTACTTCATCACGCAGGCAAACCAGTTGGGTATCTTCTCGGGTGCCCAGTATGTCACCAAGGTCGGAGATCCCAACATCTCGCGAGGTTCGCGCACTGTTCAGAAGTGGTTCAATACGTCTGCCTTTGCCATCACTCCACCAAATACTCTGGGCAACTCGCCGCGGGCGGCACTCTATGGTCCGGGCCAGAATGTATGGGACCTCAGCGTAATGCGGGAGATTCCTTTACGTGAGCGTGTGGTGTTCGCGGTTCGCGTGGACGCGCATAACGCCTTCAACCATCCGCAGTTCTCTGGACTCGGCACCAACATCAGCAACGCGAACTTCGGTCAGGTAACAGGAGCACAGGATCCACGTTCGCTGCTGATCGTCGGCCGCCTGCGCTTCTAAGGAAGACAACATCAGTTATGAAAAAGGATTGTGTAAGAACGATGCATACATCATTAGGAAAGCTTCTTCTCTGCTGTATCTCTCTCAGCGGTATCGCTGTGGCTCAAACCGCATGGCAGCCGCTGGAGAGTGATGGCAAGATACGGGTGATCGCTCATCGCGGGGAACACCTGCTTCATCCCGAAAATACGTTGGCTGCGTTTCAAGCCGCTATCGATGTGGGTGCGGACTATTTTGAGCTGGACGTTCGCACCACCTCAGACGGCAAACTGGTGCTCATGCACGACAGCACGCTTGATCGCACTACCAACGGAGCGGGCGAGGTACACAAACATACCTTCGACGAGATCCGCGCCCTGGACGCGGGCTCAAAGTTTTCACCTGCGTTTGCTGGGACAAAGGTGCCGACATTCGAAGAAGCCCTTGATCTGGCTCACGGGAAGATCAACATCTATGTCGATACCAAGTATGCCGATCCGCAGCAACTTGTAGATACCATCGTGAAACATGACATGCAGGATCACGTCGTGATCTACGGCAATCCGTTTTTCCTGTATGACGTGCGGAAGGTTCGTCCTTCGCTGAAAGTCATGCCGGAGGCCATTACGCCGGATATCTGCAAGTTCCTTGTCCGTGGTTTGCAGCCGCAGGTCATTGCCTTCGACGCCAATGATTTCAAGGAGCCGGTGATCGACTGCGCAAAGGCAGCACATGCCAGCATCTTCGTGGATCGGTTGGGCGATGCGGATACGCCGGAGGTATGGCAGAAGGCGATCGATCAGGGTGCAGCAGGGATCCAGACAAATCGCCCGGCGGAGCTGGCCGATTGGCTGCGCCAGCACAAACTTGCAACGCACTAGGGCGTAGCGGCACGTTGTGGGCTTTGCAGTGCTAACGAAGCAATCTTCTTTGCTGCCCATTCTTCGCGGTCAACCGCGAAGAATGGGCATTGCGTTAGGCGGCTATCGTTTCACCGGCCCAGAAGAGTATCGGTAGCGAAGCAGATTTTCTTCGCTACGCTTTTACCCCAATCAGCAAGCTGGCTGGGGACCCTGCTCGCTCCGAAATGATAAAAAAGTAAGGGCTTCAATCTGCTATCTCATCTCACTTCGCAGTGTCTGGCCGCATGGACAATCGCGTCAGAAGCCTTTTCCACGGAAGAGATAGATCAGCTCTACGACCAGAATGATGACAACCGTCAGTTCCAGCAGGAAAGCTCGGCTCTGATTGAACTGATCCACCATGAACTGGTAGAGATCCTCCGCGACATGGATCTTCGCTGTGACGATGTTCCGATAGTCGGAGACGCCAACCCTCGTGGCAGCCAATCGATACAGACGTGCGGCAAACATGTCGCTGAGAAACTTGATGGCGTTATCGACGCGTTCGGTCAGTTCGGAGACCTCTAGTAGCGTTGTTTGCAGCCTTGTGGCGGAACCAGCCATTCTCCATCGCGCGAAGGTTCCGGTTTTTCTCTCAAGCTGTTTATAAACCTCTGCCAACTCCTGCGTGAGCAACTCATCGTAGTAGCGAAGCTCAAGTAACTGGGAGTTGGCATATTCCAGTAGTTGAACCGCTTCCTTCGCCTCTGCTGTTGTGTCGTAGACGAATGCTGCATTCCAGCCAATCACGGCCAGATCGGTGGCGTAGTAGGAGATCTGCGATCGCAAGACCTCAGTGATTTCGCCTTCGGAAAGCTCACCGCTGTCGCCGCGTACGACCTGGGCGATCCGTGGACCATGTTGTGAGAGCATCTGCGCCGCGTTCCGGATTCCGGAGATAGTCCTGGTATGAAAGATGACGTACTCTTCACTCAGGTAACGTTTGTATGCCTTGATCATGCAGGGTGTCGCGCGAGCGATCTTCTCATGCACAATGCGCTCGGCATGTGCAGCAAGATCTACCTCCCACATCCAGTGGGCGGTTTGTCTGATAAGTGAGGACCAGTCACCACTGAAGGGCAGGTGAATCAGGACGCTGAGGACACCGTAGTCGTAGTACTTGACCTCACCGCTGAGCTTTCCTTCGCCCGGGAACAGCACATCCTCGAATGGTTCGACGAGGGGAGGTCTCTCGTATCTCCCATAAACCGGTGAGGATTGACGCAGACCGGACTGCGAAACTGTTGGGATGCCGAGAGTCTGGGCTAACGAATCGATCTGAATCTCATCGCAGATGTCGAACTGCACCAGCAGCAGCAGCGTGCCAGTCAGTGAGGGCTCCAGGTCTGGCGCGTTTTGGGTGCTGATTTCAGGCATGCAGCTTCGCCCCTTCCAGCAGCCTGCGATGGAACCGCACAGGACAGCGCTTCGATAGCATAGAGCAGCTATCGCTGAATTGGGTGTGAAGTTAGAATCCCAGGTTTGATCTGGTGGCAATGTGTGAAACCAGCCCACAAGAGAAAAGGGCTGCGACGGAAGGCAGTCATCCGTTTGGTTGGCTTGTGTTCACCGAGTCAGTCAAGGTGGATCACTGCCATCGCAGCCCTTGGGTGAGCACTATTTTCATAGTTCCAGGCCTCGACGGCATCTCGCGGATGCGGTCGATTTTTTCGGGTCTGGTCGTCCTCCAGGTTGCCCCGGCTGACGGTTCACTCGGTCTATTTCGGGGTCGCTTAGGTGTTGCACCCGCAATCCCTTTTCGACCATCGATGGAGGTACTGTATCGAGTCCCGGCTCTTCGATCTGTGATGCTGGTCACAACTGTTTGCTTAAGAAGAAGGGCGGCAAGATGCCGGCCCTTCTCCGTTCTGAAACGCAGTTGTGGTTATCGGGCTGTCTCCGGCAGTTCGGCGTGCTTCTCTCCGGCAAAGATGGCCTCGATCTCTTCGAGAGTCCGCCCCTTTGTCTCCGGCAGGAAGAAGGTGGCAGTCAGGAAGTAGACCAGGCTGCACGCCGCCCAGAAGAAGAACATGGCCGCATAGCCATGTGAGGAGACGACCGGCAGGAAGACGCCAGCAATCGTAGTGGAGACGCCCTGGTTGATGAGAAGTGCAATGCCCATACCGACGGAGCGAATCCGGGTCGGCATCAGTTCGGACAGAGCCAGCCAAACGACGACTCCCGGCCCGACGGCGTAGCCGGCGATAAAGAATGCCAGGCTGAGGGCGATCAACCATGCGGTCTGGCGCGAGGGTAGGGGAGCGACGAAGGCGCGGGTGATCGTCAGCGGTGCATCCGGCTTAGCTTTTTCGGGCGCGACCTGGAGCGCCTCCTTGTCGTTTGCGCTCAGGGTGGCGATCTTCTCGCCGTCACCGTAGTTGTAGAGCACCGTCAGACTGCTATCTCCGCCTTGATTGCGGACGAACTCGGGGGTGACGCTGAGATGGTTGCCCTGCACGAGCGGACGCACCTGGTCGGCGACTTCAATGCGCTTCGCCTCGGAGCTCCGGAATAGCACACCGCCGACACCCAGCGCTATAACAATGCAACCGGTTCCAAGCATTAGCAGGAACTTGCGGCCCTTCCGGTCTACCAGCGCTACGGCAATTACGGTTGTCAGGCAGTTGAGCAGCTTTACCGCGAAATCGCCACGTGTGGCTTCAGTGGCTGACATTCCCGCCTGCTTCAGGATGACCGAGAGATATCCAAGCACGGAGTTGATGCCGGTCCCCTGGTTACAGCCGAGAATGACACAGGCAAGGACAAACGGAACGATGTATCGCCGTTGCAGCAAGGATCCGGCGAAGGCAGGTTTGGACGACGACCCAGACTGCGGCGCCACCACCGAGTCCATCTCTTGCAATTCGCGCTCTGCTTCTGCGGGAGAGACGATCTTTTCCAACGCTGTCCGTGCCTCCTCGCGGCGGCCGCGGGTGTGCAGCCAGCGCGGTGACTCGCTGACGAAGAAGGTGCTCAGCAGGAAGAGAGAACCGGGATAAATGACGGAGAGGAACATGCCGCGCCAGGCATGGTCCTGCGCCGCGTGAACGATGGAGGCGTTGCCATTGGCTGCAGCGATAAGCTGTTCAGCACCACGGCTGTAGTACACGCCGATGCCGGCCGCCACAACGATCCCGAGAGTCAGCAGGAACTGAAAGATGGCCGAACCACGTCCGCGTGTGGAGGGGGGAAGGCTCTCGGCCAGGTGCAACGGAATCACCACTCCGATGATGCCGCCACTGAGGCCCTGCAGAATGCGGCCGAAGAGCAGCGACCAGAAGCCCTGCGATAAGACGATCAGGACGATGCTCAGAACAAAGAGCACGCCGCTGACGATGATCATCTTTTTTCGGCCGAACCAGTCAGCCATGAAGCCGGCGATCAAAGAGGACAACGTGCTTCCGCCAAGGACGGCAGCTACCAGGATGGAAGTTTGGCTAACAGTGAGGTCTACCGTCTTTTCCAGGTACAACAAGGCGCCCGAGATGATGCCAACATCGATGCCGTACAGAAGCCCGCCCAGGCCGGCAACAGACAACAAAAGATAGGTGTAAAAAACTGTCGTGGAATTAGAACGACCCATAGAATCTCCGGCTGACGTAATTGAACAAAATGTTGTCTGGTTGCGCGCTACTCTCATGAATCTCTGAACGGTAGGCTTTTTGTTTCGTTTTATTTCTTAATGTTTCTTTCGATGCTAGCATCGTTGGAGTATCTGGCCAGTTTGCCGTACCGTTGGTGCTGGCCCGTTGTTCTGGAGGAGTTCCTTTGCATGCAGTTCACGATTCAAACACTTACTGAAATCTATCGCCAGCCAAAAGTGTGGCGCGACTGCCTGCAGGCCCTGGCTGCCGCAGATCTGCGTGTGTTGGTGCAGGGGTGTGAGCCGGAGAAGAAGGAATGGGTCTTTGTCGGCTGTGGAACCAGCTTCTATCTGGCCCAGGCCGCTGCCGCAAGTGTGACCTCGTTGCTCGGTGTTCCAGCGCGGGCGGTGCCGGCTTCTGAGATTCTGCTCTTTCCAGCGCTGACGTTGCCGCAGGATGCCTCCCGTTATTTCCCCATTTTGATCTCACGCTCGGGTCATACCTCTGAAGTATTGCAGGTTGCTGCTCTGTTACAGAGCAAAGGCGTCGATTTTCTTGCTGTAACGTGCGACGGTCGCGAATTGGAACAGATGACACCGCGCGTGCTGAAGTTTCCGGTGGCGGAAGAGAGCACGGTGATGACCGGTTCCTTTACCTCGATGGTGCTTGGCCTGCAATATCTGGCGGCAGTTCTGGCCGGCGACGAAGCCTTCCTCTCCGCTCTGCGCGTACTGCCCGATCACCTGGACCGTCTTCTCGCGATCTATGGACCGAAGGTGGAAGCCTTCGCCAAGGTTCCGGTCGACGACTTTGTCTTCCTGGGGCAGGGGCCTCTTTACGCCATTGCGCAGGAGACTGCGTTGAAGGTGATGGAGTCATCATCGAGTTACGCCCAGTTCTTCCACACGCTCGAGTTTCGCCATGGACCGAAGTCCATCGTCGGGCCTGATACGGTTATCGGCGCGCTTCTCTCCGAGGCGGGATTCGAGGCCGAGGCCGCGGTGCTTCGTGAAATGAAGGAGCTTGGCAGCCGTACGTTGGCAATCGTAAACCGGGCAACACCGGAACTGCGGCAGTTTGCCGACCTGATCATTGAACTCGATCTGCCGGTGCCCGAATTAGCTCGCATGATTGTGTATGTGGTGTGGGGACAGTTGCTGGGTAGCTACCGCGGCCTGGAGAAGGGGCTGGACCCCGATAACCCGCGTAACCTAAGCCGTGTCGTGACTCTTTGAAAATGCCTGCACTCGACCTGATCGTTCTCGGTGAAACCAACCTCGACCTGATCCTCTACGGTCTTGAGGAGGACTTGCCTATCGAGCGAGAGGTGTTGGCAAAGGACTTCCGCATGACGCTCGGCGGCTCCTCCTCCATCCTGGCGCATAACTTCGCCACGCTGGGTTGCCGGGTAGGTTTTATCACTAAGGTTGGGGGCGATCCGTTGGGCGTCCTTGCACTGGAGCGGTTACACGAAGCCGGCGTCGACCTGCCGCCCGGCGTGGTGAACGCGCAGTCGCAGACCGGGGTGACGGTTGTGCTCCATCATGGGGCAACGCGCCGCATCCTCACGTATCCCGGAATCATGGGGGAGCTTACCGTTGCGGAGATTGATCGGGACTATCTTCGCCAGGCGAAACACCTGCATATCTCTTCTCTGTTTTTGCAGCGCGGTTTACATGCCGGGCTACCCGAGCTTTGCAGCGAGCTGCGAGCCGAAGGTTGCACGGTCTCCCTCGATACCAACGACGACCCGGACGATCAATGGGGTGGGGTGCTGGACCGTATGCTCGACGTCATCGATCTTCTGTTGCCGAACGACCATGAGGCTCGCCGCATGACTCGCTGCGATGATCTGGAAGAAGCGATCGATCGTCTCGCGCGGCGCGTACCTGTTGTTGCCGTCAAACAGGGACGGTCGGGCGCGATGGTGCGGCAGGGAAGTCAGCACTCGCATGTGCCGGCGATTCCGATAGCGGCAGTGGATACGATCGGCGCAGGGGATAGCTTCAATGCAGGTTTTCTGAAGGGCTTTCTGGCAGGAGAACCGTTGCCGGTCTGCGCGGCAATGGGTAATGTCGCGGCAGCGCTTTCAACACAGCGTCCCGGCGGAACCGAGGCTTTTCGCGATGCGGGGTTTCGGAAGGCATTTCTGGCGCAGCATATTCCCAGAGCCTGAGAGGCGGCATATTTACGGAGCTTGAGAAGCGGCATATCACGGAGTGTGAGAATCGGAGGAAGCATGGCAGGCAGTGACAAGTTCGTCGATATGGTGAGCGCGGTGACGCGCGTCGATCTTCCTCTCGGAGAGTTTCAGCCGCGGTCGTCACTGGTGACGCCAGTACGAACTCCTCTGAAGCCGAAGTTTCCGGTCATCGACTATCACAATCACCTGGACTCTATGGAACCCGCCGAGGTTCTGCGCATCATGGATGTCTGCGGGGTCGAATGCGTGGTCAACATCACCATGCAGGTGGGTGATCGTGCGATCGCCATGCTCGACAAGTTTCACCAAGCTGCGCCCGATCGTTTCGCAAGTATTGGCTGGATGGACTGGCATAGTGTCGATCGCGACGATTTTTCCCAGATTTCCATCGCTCGTCTGCATCGCCTGGTGGAGCACGGCGCGATCGGTATCAAATTCTGGAAAGATCTTGGCCTTTCCGTGCGTGACCGCGATGGCAAACTGCTGCGGATTGACGACGAGCGCCTGATTCCCATCTTTGAGGAATGCGAAAAGCTTCGCTTGCCGGTCATGTTCCATACCGCCGATCCGAGTGCGTTTTTCGATCCCATCGATGCGAAGAACGAGCGCTACGAAGAGCTGGCCGCTCATCCTGACTGGGGCTTCAGCAACTCACCGTTCAGCAAGCGTGAGTTGCTCGAACAGAGAAACCGTGTGATTGCTCGTCATCCATCCATCACCTTTGTGGGGGCGCACTGCGCTGAGTCAGGCGAAGATCTGGCCTATCTCGCAGAACAGATGGACGCGCTGCCGAACCTGATGATCGACATCAGCGCCCGCACGCCGGAGCTTGGGCGCCAGCCGTATACCGCGCGCAGATTTTTCCTGAAGTATGCCGATCGTATCTTGTTCGGCACCGATCTGCTGCCTGAGATCGAGATGTACAGGCTGTACTATCGCTTCCTGGAGACCGACGACGAGTACTTCGAATATCCCTCGCACGCTTCACGACAGGGACGGTGGAACATCTACGGACTCTATCTACCGGACGATGTACTGAAGAAGGTCTATCGCGAGAACGCGCTCAAGCTGTTTCCTCAATAAGCCGGGCTCGCCCTTGTCATTTCGTAGCGATCGGGGTCCCCGGCCAGCTTTGCTGGCTGGGTGAAGCTGAGCGGAGAATCTGCTTCTCTACCGATGCTCTTCTCTTGTGCGACATGTCGCTACTCCTAGGCGATGATCACTTCAATACCCGAAGCCTTCAGCGCTTCCACGTCTTCATCACGGATCTGATCGTCCGTAATTACGGCATGGATCGAAGTCGGAGGCACGATCAGCGCCAGGCTGCGGTGACCGAACTTGGTAGAGTCGCAAACGGCGACCACGCGTGTAGCGCATTTGACCATGGCGCGGTTTACCCGCGACTCAAGCATGTTGGGTGTCATCACGCCGATGGTTGTGTCGAAGCCGTCTACGCCGAGGAAGAGAATATCGGCGTGCACTTCGCGGAACATGTCTTCTGCCTGGGGGCCGACCAGCGAGAAGGAGTTCTTCCGCAGGGTGCCCCCGGTGATGATGACCTCGAAGTCCGTTCCGGAGAGTTCGGCAGCGATGTTGACTGCGTTGGTGATCACTGTTAACTGCGAGAACCGCTTCAGCTCCTGAGCGATGGCAGTGGTTGTTGTGCCGGAGTCCAGAAGGACACAGGTGCCTTCTTCCACAAGCGCAGCGGCTGCCTTAGCAATCCGCTGCTTTTCTTTGAACTGTTTTTTTTCTTTCTCCCGAAAGGAGAGGTCCTGCAGGATGCTTCCCTGCGGAGGAATGGCGCCGCCGTGGGTGCGACGCACCATGCCCTTGGATTCCAGGTAGTCCAGATCTTTGCGAATCGTAATCCGCGAGATGCCCAGTGCGTCAGAAAGCTCGGAAACCAGGACCCGTCCTTCTTGCTGCATCTTGCTGAGGATGTGGTGACGGCGCTCGTCGATGAGCATTTCATTTCCGTCGGGAATCGTTGGCCTCATTCTTCCTTCTCGGGGCGATGAATCTTATTCAACTCTCAATTATGAGGCGAAACCTTCGTTTTGGCATGCATTTAGAGCATTTTCCCTCTTGTCGGGTAAACCCCGAGAGGAGTTCAGCGGCGTTTCATTGCGGAAAACACACATAGATGCGCAAGCCCTACTCTACACCTACAGGGAAAATGCTCTAGTCGGCGATCGCAACTCTTGTCGTTCAAGCCATGCGATATCGGATGCAAATTATTTTGTGGTGTCATGAGCGATCCCACGCATAAAACTGCGCAAAGTCCGCGTCTTTCAGCGCTTTCTCCTCATCTATTTCTGAGACCTATATGCGCCGTTCGCGACAATTGCTCGTCCTGTTCTTCTGTTTCACTGCGGTAATCGCACGTGCACAACTAATGATTGCAGTCCCAGAGGGCCCGGCGCCCCAGCCCGGTACGATTGCCGGTGTGGTCACGGATACCGATGGCGCAGCCATTCCGGGGGCGGAGATCACCGTTGTCCGCGACGGAACGGTAGTTGATGGCGTTTCTGCTGTTTCAGGCGGGAATGGCGTCTTTTCTCTGCCGGGTGTGCCGTCCGGGACTGCGGTGGCATTCAACGTGTCGGTCAATGGATTTGCTTCCTGGACGTCGGCTCCTGTCACGCTGACGCCGGGACAATATATGGAGCTGCCGGAGATCAAGCTCGCAGTCGCAGCGATCGATACCGAGGTTAATGCGATCTTCCCCGAAGAACTTGCGAAGCAACAGGTGAAGGAAGAAGAGAAGCAGCGCGTACTAGGCGTGATCCCGAACTTCTACGTTGTCTATGATCACAATGCGGTCCCGATGACGAGTGCGCTGAAATTTCGCCTGGCGCTGAAGGCTTCTACAGATGTTGTTACGTTTGCCGGGGTGGGGTTTGTTTCGGGTATCTATCAGGCCGCCGACCGCCCTGATTTTCGTCAGGGCGCCGAGGGATACGGGCAGCGATATGGCGCTATTTATGCTGACGGTGTCACCGACATCCTTATCGGCGGCGCGGTCCTGCCATCACTCCTGCATCAGGATCCTCGTTATTTCTACCAGGGTACCGGGACAAGGAAGTCCCGCGTGCTACATGCCCTCTCGAGTCCGTTTATCTGCAAGGGCGACAACGGGAAGTGGCAGTTCAACTACTCCTCCATCGGAGGAGATCTCGCCTCGGGTGCGATCTCGAATCTCTACTACCCAGAATCCAACCGCGGTGCGAACCTTGTCGTCAATACGGCATTGACGGCTGCCGGCGGACGAATGATCAACGCTCTTGCCCAGGAGTTCGTCCTGAAGAAGTTCACCTCGGGAAATCACGACCGGGACTAGTCTGTATCGACAAATCCGGTTGAGTCACTACGCTCGTTGCCACATTCTTCGCGGTTTTATTGCGAAGGTTAGGGTTCCCGGGGAACTTTGTTCGACGGGATTGGCGTGGTATCGCGCTTTGCGCGACCGTTTTTGTCATCCACAGGAATCAGCTCAGCAAGATAATTTGTGTTCCATTGCTCCCGTTTGGCATCGTCCCGACGGCGAAGACATCCAATGGGTATCTCCGCAAAAGGATGAGGAACGATGGACGAGCTTTCTATAAAACTTGTCATAGCTTCGTGGAAACAGGTTGTCAGCCGTCTGGACCAACGTCTTGCTCCACTGGACGACGAACAGCTTCAGAAGCAGATTGCCCCTGACAGAAACCGCCTCTTTTATCTGCTCGGCCACCTCACGGCCGTTCATGACCGCATGTTGCCGCTCCTTAGTATTGGGCAGAGACTCTACCCCGAGCTCGATGAGGTCTACATCGCCAATCCCGATCGCTCGCTTGCTGATCCACTCTCCGCGGCGGACTTAAAAACGGCCTGGGGAGAGGTGAATACTACTCTGATCTCTGCGGTCGAAAAGTTTTCTGCCGACGACTGGTTGAAGAAGCACGCCGCAGTCTCCGAGGAAGACTTCGCCAAAGAACCAACGCGGAACCGTCTCGCCGTCTTTCTCAGTCGCACCAACCACGTGTCGTTTCATGCCGGGCAAGTGGTGCTGGTGAAGTAGATCGTTTAGGTGGATTTCGGAGCCATGGAATATGCCAGGCAAATCCACTAACTGAAGGTTTTGAGAAATCGTAAACAGAAATGACAAGAGCCTCCGGCGCATGCTGGAGGCTCTAACAAACGTGGCTAGTGATACTGCTCTGCCGATCGCTTGATTGTCGAATGGTTGCGGGGGCAGGATTTGAACCTGCGACCTTTGGGTTATGAGCCCAACGAGCTACCGGGCTGCTCCACCCCGCATTCCTATGATGCCATCTGGGGGCCATTAGGTCAACTTCATCCCCTCTTACTGGAACCCTCGCAGAATGGCATTAACCTCCAACATCTTGTTTCAGATAGGAAGCATCTATGTCCATCACAGGAGAGCTTTGACTTTTTGGATGAGGGTCTATGGGCATTCGGATAGATAAGGCAATGACGTCTCTGGTATTGCTGGCATTATGCGGTGTGGCGGGTCACGCGCAATCACGGCGCCACCTGGTGCCCCCATCGGAGGCTGAACGTGCAGCCCTTGAAAAGAAGCTTGATCCAGCACTTATGCCGGCCGGCGCCAGCCACAGGAATATCGACCCCAAACAGATATTTAAACTGATCGGTCCGCACGGCACAGAAGAACTGGCGCTCGCCGCAGTCGACTTTGATGTGCCCAATCCGAATGCTGGCACTGGAATATCGCGGCATACCTGCGGTATCTATGTGGCGCCTGTACAGGGAACTGCATATTTTCTCGATGGAAGCCTGGATGAGGCCCTTCCCGTCCAGTGCTGGAAAGTCGTATCGATACGCGTGGTACGCCAGGACGCAGAGCCTGCTGAAATTATGTTTGTCGGCGAAGCCTCGTTGGCCTCCCATTTATGGCGTCAGGAGTATTTCATTCATCGTGGTGAGGATGGGACCTACAAACTGACAGCCGACTACAAAGATGCTCCCCAAAAACAGTAAGGGAGGACAGGATTACAAAGATTTCGGCCAGCGCACTTACCACTACCAGAACTTTCCCTTGGAAATCGCGTCTGAACAGGCACGGGTCAGTGTCGGTATCCTTCGGCACTGACAGGGGATAGGAAGCATATGTATTGGAAGACTTTTACTTACGCAGTCCTCGCCGCTGCTCTGGTTGCGAGTGCATCTGCCCAGGCGAAGAAGAGCACTGTCTCTGACGCGCAGATCCAGGCGGACGTGCTGAAGCGGCTTGCCGCCGACGCCTCGCTGCAGAATCAAGACATCCAGGCATCGGTTGCCTTCGGGACGGTCACGCTCACCGGTACGGTGACCGATGATAATGCTCGCCGCGCGGCCGAACAGGCCGCGGCACAGACCAACGGCGTCACCAAGGTTGTGGACGAACTTGCACTCGGAGCGGCTCCGGCCAGCACCGCAGCAACCCCGAATCCAGAAGATGCAGGCGCGGCGGCTATTGCCGAAGCGCAAAACGAGCCAGGTCAGGCCCAGCCGCAGCAGTATCCCTCCGTTACTGCCGATCAGCAGGCCCAGAACCAGCAACCCCAGCCGATGGATTCGCAAGCCGCCCCTCAGGCTCAACCGGATCAACAGGCACAACAGCAGCCTCAGAATCCTCAGGCTCAGCCGGGCTACCCAGCTCCCCGGGGCCCGTATCAGCGCCGCGTCTACGGACCGTATCCGTATCCCGGAGCGCCGCCGCAGCAGGCACAGGGTAACTATCCTAACCAGCAGCCTTATCAGGGTGGCGGCCAGCAGGCGGGACGTATGGTCACCGTACCTGCCGGAACCGTCCTCTCTGTCCGCATCAATCAGCCGCTCGACAGCCACAATGCGCAGCCGGGCATGAGCTTTGATGGAACTGTCGTCGCGGATATCGTCGCTGATGGGGCGATTGCCATCCCGCGCGGAGCCACCGTCCACGGCCAAGTTGTCAAGGTATCGAACGCCGGAGCCCTCAAGGGCCGCGGATCGCTCTCATTGCAGCTCACCGGAGTGTCGCTTGGCGGACAGGAGTTTGCCCTCACCTCCGAGCCCTGGACACGCAACGGTGGCGATAAGGCCGTCACCAGCGTGGACAGCACGCTTGGCGGCGCTGCTATCGGAGCCATTATCGGCGGCGTTGCCGGCGGCGGAGCTGGCGCCGCCATCGGAGCGGGCGTCGGTGGTGGCGTTGGCCTGGGCGCGGCAGCCGCATCCCCCAGCGGAAACGTCTGGGTTCCCGGTGAGGCCGTCCTCCGCTTCCGTGTCTCGCAGCCTGCCACTATCGCGACAGTTGACCAGCAGGAGCTCAACCGTCTGGCCTACGGAGCCGGACCCGCCGGCGGACCTCCGACCATGGGACCGCGTCCGTACCCATATCCCTATCCGTACGCCTATCCCTACGGCGCGGTTGTCGTCGGGGCTCCGGGCCCTTACTACTACGGCTACTACCGTCCGTATTATCGCCCTTACTACCGTGGGTACTACCGCTATTAGAGAAGCCCTCCCCCGTTTGCAGCAACAGGAAGCCCGGCATTTATGCCGGGCTTCCTGTTCGTGGGAACGAAGAATCGTTGCACAGCGTATGAAACAATGGAATTCTTCCATGGGAGTGTAACCATGTACTGTTCTCGTTGCGGAAAGCAAGTAAACGCCGGGGCCAGCTTCTGTTCTGCCTGCGGTGCGCCAGTTGCCTCTTTCGGTGATGTTGCAGCGCCTACAAACCCGCCCGTCAACTTTGACGGCATCACGCGACCGCGCTCCGGCCGTGTTGTCGCCGGTGTGTGCCTCGGCATCGCCCGCCGCTATGGTTGGGATGTCAGCATGGTCCGTGTGGCGTGGCTGCTCGCCGTCGTTCTCTTCGGCACCGGCATTGTGGCGTACATCATCCTGTGGATAGCAATTCCAGAAGAAAGTTATGTGCTGCCCGCCGGGCCGCCGACGAGAGTTCCGTGAGCGAAGTGAAGGCCAAGGTAAACGCTGTCTCCCCGAAGTCGACCAACACACAATCCACGAATCAAGCCCGTCCCTTCACCTACCAGGGGCGCTCGCTCGCCTGCAGCGGTGTCGCTCTGGATAGTCTCGCCCAGAAGTTCGGAACGCCGCTCTATGTCTACTCCGGCGATCAGATCCTGGAGCGCCGCAATCTCTTCGCCGATGAGTTTGCCGGCGTCGATCACACCGTTTGTTATGCGGTAAAGGCAAACTCGTCGCTCGCGATTCTCAAGCTGCTGGCGCAGTCCGGCACCGGCTTCGATATCGTCTCTGGCGGAGAGTTGGAGCGTGTTCTGCGTGTATCGAAGGACGCCGCCAAGCGCGCCGTCTTCTCCGGTGTGGGCAAACAGGCCGCCGAGATGGATCTTGCTCTCAAATCCGGCATCCTGATGTTCAACGTCGAGAGCGAGGCCGAGCTTGAGCTTCTGGCCGAGCGAGCCGCAAAGCTGAAGAAGAAGGCTCGTATCGCTCTGCGAGTGAATCCGGATGTCTTTGCCGAGACCCACCCGTATATCTCCACTGGCCTGCGCGAGCACAAGTTCGGGATCGACATCCGCATTGCCCGCAAGGTTTACCGCCGCGCTGCAAAGAAGCAGTGGCTTGAGCCCGCAGGTGTCTCGGTGCACATCGGCTCGCAGATTCGCTCGACGGAGCCTTTTGGCTCGGCCTTGGCGCGCGTCGTGGACCTGGTGAAGCAACTCCGCAAGGACGGCCTCAATATCCGCTACGTCGATGCGGGTGGTGGCCTTGGCATCGAATACGGTAATGGCAACTTCGACCCTGCAGCCAAGGTGCACGAATACGCTAACGCGCTGAAGAAGGCTATGGGCGGCCTGGATGTGCATCTGCTGCTCGAACCCGGACGCTTCTTCGTAGCCCAGGCGGGAACATTGCTCTCACGCGTGCTCTACACCAAGGTGAACGGCACCAAGACCTTCGTGATTACGGATGCGGCAATGAACGACCTGATCCGTCCGGCGCTCTACCAGGCACATCACGAGATCCTGCCGGTGAAGCAGTCAAGCTCGAAGAAGACTATCGTCGCCGACATCGTCGGCCCGGTGTGCGAGTCGGGAGATTTCTTTGCGCGCGATCGCGAGCTGCCTGTGGTCAAGTCTGGGGATCTGGTCGCACTGCTCGATGCCGGCGCGTATGGTATGTCGCTGGCCTCGAACTACAACACCCGCTCTCGTGTTGCTGAGGTGCTGGTCCGCAACGGTAAGGCAAAGCGTATCCGCCGCCGCGAGACGGTCGATGAGATGCTTGCTCAGGAAGTGCTCTAGAACCCAGAGAATGTATCGGGTGCCTCGGGTGCCCAATGTCCGGGGTGGTGTCCCTCGGGGACATGGGCATTCGAGCCAGGCTCGAACCGTTCGATCACTACGAAGACAGATCGCATCATGAAGAAGCGGTGTCAATGCATGCATATCGATGCAGGTTTTACGACGCTTCACTCGCTGGTGCAGTGGGACTGGGCCGCAGGACACCCCAACGTTTCAGCAAAAAGTACAACGGAATACCGCACGCGATAATCATCGCTCCAATGCCCGAGTTTCGCGGCTGATCCACGATTGAAAACACCAGCAGCACAATCGCGCATAACACAAAGATCGCCGGCACCACGGGGTAGCCGGTTACGGAGTAGGGCCGCGGAGCATCCGGATCTCGCCTGCGGAAGACGAAGACCGAAGCCGTCACTGCCGCGTAGAACAGCCACTCCGAAAAGATAGCCAGCGAAAACAATCCCTGGAAGGTATCGATCAGCAGCAGAAAAAGGCTGCATAGCGTCGCCTGCAAAATCAGCGCCGCCGCCGGCGTTTTGAATCGCGGATGTACCCAGGCCAGCCAACGGAAGAACAGGCCGTCGCGTGCTGCCGCAAAGGGGATACGTGCGCCGGTCAAGGACGACCCGATAAAAGTGCTTCCGTAGCCGATGGCCAGCACGGCAGAGAAGATCGTCGCAGCAATCGGTGGAGCGCTGGTGAGCATGGCTGCCACAGCGGGGCGATCCGCATGGGCAATTGCGGTTGCCGGCAGCACAAATTGGATCGCCGCATTCGTCAGCATGTACAACACGCCAACGACGGCGACTCCGGCGATGAGAGCGATGGGCAGTGATCGGCTTGGATTCTTGATCTCACCTGCAGTGTGCGTGACATCGGACCAACCGTCATAGGCCCAGAGAGCAGCAATCAACGCGACCATAAATCCGGAGAAGCCACCCCGCGCGCCGCTGAACGTTGTATGGAAGTTGGCAACGCTGCCGTGTCCGCCAAAGATGCAGATTCCGACGACGCCAAACACCAGAAAGACTTTCATGATGAGCAGCAACCGCTGTGTATTTCCGGCTTTGCGCGTGCCCAGGATGTTCAGGCCGGTGATCAGCCAGGTAAAGGCGATGGCGGCTAATTGGCCCCAAACCACATGTGGAAAGGCTGGTTGAGTAAAGATGTGAAAGACAGCAAAATTTTCCAACACACGCACCACGCCGCTTGCAATCGATGCAATCGACGACGGTTTTGCGATTGTCACCTGCGTCCACATGAAGAGGAAGCCGGTCACGTCCCCATAGGCCTCGCGCAGGTAGGCGTACTCGCCGCCGTAGCGCGGGCGGGTCGCGGAGATCTCCGCATACGTCATCGCTCCGAACAGGGAGAGGATGCCGCCGACGATCCAGACCGCGTAGACCATCGCCGAGGAACCTACGGCCTGCATCATCTCTGACGGTACAAGAAAGATTCCCGAGCCGATGATGATGCCAATCACTAGCGCTGTGGCATGCGATGCTTCAAGTACACGAGGCAGTTCGGCATGGACGGCTGGCGGTGCTGTCTGCGATGGCATGGGTTGAAGTGAGGGTAGCATGCCCTGCCAGACGCTGCCGGATCAATCGTTCTCCCTCTGACTTAAGGGGTACTTAAGGCCGTTCTCTTTCAATGGAGAGACGGGGTCAGCCGGCAATTTAAAAGGTGACGCGCCGGCCGTTTTCTGCGTCTGATGAGGAAGTGATGAGCAAGACAGATTCCATATCCCGGCGAGCATTTTTGAAGCAGACGGTGGCCTTCTCCGCCTTGGCGGCGATCCAGCCGCGCGCCGTCTTTGGCCAGCTTCCGTCCCCCGCTCCGGATCGCAATGCCGCTCATATGTTGATGATCGGCGATTGGGGTACTGACAAGTATCTGGAGCAACAGGTGGCCACGGCCAATGGGATGAAGAGCTATGTCGATGTGCGCCAGGTTCACCCGGAGAGCCTCTTCCTATTGGGCGACAACTGGTACGGCACGCTGAGTGACGATTCACCCCGCTGGCAGAGCCAGTTCGAGCAGATGTATCCCAAGTCGCACTTTCCGGGGCCTGCCTATGCAGTACTGGGCAACCACGATTACGAGTACAAGATCGGCAACAAGGTTGAGATGCAGCTCGGCTACGCGAAGCGCCACGAGGGAACCCGCTGGTATATGCCGTCGCGCTGGTACACCTTTACCTGGCCGCAGGCGAAGCCGATCGTGACCTTCATCTGCCTGGATTCGAATCTTCCTGGGACAAAGAGCGATCCATGGCCGTGGTCCTTCACGATGAAGCGTGAGCATCGCGATCAGCAGGACGAGTGGTTCAAGCAGGAACTCGCCAAACCTCGCACCACGCCCTTCGTTGCTGTCGTCGCGCACCATCCGCTTTTCAGCAATGGCATCCACAAGGACAACCATGTGCTGATCGAGCGCTGGGACGAACTTCTGCGCGACGCCAAGGTGGATTTCTATATCACCGGCCACGATCACGATCTTCAGCATCTGGAGTTTGCTGGACATCCGACATCGTTTGTTGTTTCGGGAGGCGGTGGAGCGGAGCTCGTTGACTGGACGACCGATCCAAAGAAGCGCGGCCCCTGGGGCAGCAAAGTCCTCGGCTTTACCCACTTTGAAGCGAAGGACGACGCCATCATCATCCGCCACCTCGACCAGAACGCAAAAGAACTGCACAGCTTCCGCCGCCATGTCGGCGGAGCGGTCGAAGTGCTGACCCCATTCGCCGGCTAAGTCAAAATTCCAGGTTAGACCATACCCCTGGGTGCTCCAGCCATCGCTACTCACCCAACGAACGAAGTTCGTCGACCCCGATACGCGATGGGTGGGATGTTCGAGCGAAGCTCGAGTCGGTGGGAGCCGTGGGCTCAATGTAGAAATGGGCTTCAGCCCTGGGCTTTTTTACTCACGGAGGATAGGAAGCCTAGGGCTGAAGCCTGTCTACTTTGCGCCTTTATCGGCGGGCTGAACCCCGCTGCTCCCACCAGTTTCGGTCAACCTTCAACTTGCAACTTCTAACTCCTACTCGTTGCTGAGTAGATCAGCTTTCCGCCGAACGTGAACATCGCCGTACCGGCAGTGCGTTCAATGGCGGTCTTAGCGCGCCGGTACGCTGCCTGTGCCTTCTGGGTGGAGAGCAGCAGCGACAGTCCGATGTAGTAACCCGCCTCATCCACAAAGACGATCGCCAGAACAATACCACGCAGCCACAGAGGCCACGAAGGCTGCAGCACCGCTGTAAAGATGCTGGCGAAGAAAATAATTACCTTCGGATTGGCAAGGTTCAGCGTAAGGCCGCGCAGAAAGGCAGCGCCGACCGACATATTGGGCGGTGAGATGGTAGCTGCGCCATTGGCGGTCTTTGACTTTGCATGACGCCACGATTGTATGCCGATGTAGCAGAGATACACACCGCCGCCGAACTGCATAATGCGATAAAGCCACTCCGCCTTGGCCAGAATGATCTGCACTCCGAAGACAGCCGCCGCACCCCACAGAAACGCGGCAAAGCCTAATCCAAAGCCATGTGCTGCGGCGACTTGCCGCCGGTGTTGCATGGAGACGCGCATGGTGGCGACAAAGGCCGGTCCGGGCGAAGCGACGGCGAGCAGATGAACGCCGGCCAGTGCAAGCAGTGCGGCAACATAGTGCATACGTTCCAGTGTACGGAATCAGCTTTCGAGCGCCCGGTAGAAGAGCCGGAGCGCGAAGAGCAGCAGAGCCGTTCCCGCGACCCGGTCGATGATGGGTTTGGCATGCCGATAGGCCTGTTGCGCATGGCGTGTGGAAAGCAGCAGCGTCAGACTGGTGTAGTAGGTGAACTCATCAACAAAGACCAGAAGTGCCGCTGCAAGTCGTATCCACATCGGCCACTCGGGATGCAGTACGGCGGCAAAGACGCTGGCAAAGAAGATCATCACCTTTGGGTTTCCCAGGTTGGTGAGTAAACCTCTCCGGAACAGAGCAAACCTGGTGGTGGTTGCGCCCATATCCGGCGATGCACGTTGACGTGCGGGGACGTTGGCATGACGCCACGCGTTCACCGCCAGCCACATGAGGTAGACGCCGCCAAAGAGTTGCAGCCCGCGAAAGAGGCCAGGCACAGTCATCAAGACACTCTGCATACCTAACACTGCAGCAAGAGCCCAGACGAAGGCAGCGCCCCCCAGCCCCAGCGCATGAAATAGAGCGACTCCACGCGAGTATTGCGTCGAGGCCCGTAGCGTATTCACAAACGAAGCCCCGGGCGAAGCCATACCGAGAAAATGGATCCCCGCAAACGCGGCAAGCGCAAAGAAGTAAGACATGGGAACAGCAAGGACGCTACAGAGTTTCACCAACGATTGGCAAGTCAGGCGCGGTCCGACGGCTTATTTAATGATCTCGTTATTCAATCATTCAGTAATAAAACTTGAAACTCGCCCAGTCCTCAGTCAGGTTTTTCCTCCTGTTCCGGCAGAGGTAGATGTAGCGCCGGTTCTCAAATGGCATCGCGTACGGATGATTCAGATGCCCGACCACGGTGCAGCTCTGGTAGTACTCCAGCATGGCCGGAAGCTTCGCTGCATTGATGGAAAGGACCACTTCGCCGGTAGCGCCCTGCGGTCCCCAAAGGAAGTGAGTATTGTGGCCGCTCACAACAGGCGGAATCTCACCTGGCTTGTTAAGAAAGATCAGCGAACTTGCCTCGCCATAGTTGCCGGCGGTCACTACGGCCTTCCGTTGATCTTCCGGCGGCAATGACTGGTAGGCGGCGCGTATCTTCGAGGAGAGTTCCTCCCATCCAAAACGGTCTGCATAAAACTGCGGCAGCTGCCCGGAGCTATCTGTCTCCGTATTCGTGGAACTGTCGTAAAGATGCGTCGCTTTCATATAACGCAGCCAGGATTCCACCGGAAGCACCGGGATCGCCAGCGGCAGAGAGACGATGGCTAGCAGTGCAATCAAGCCTGACAGTATGGGGAAGGCGATGGGATAGTCCCACTGGACCGCCTTGCGTGTCGCAAAGCGCGTCTCCCAGGCCAGACCCCCGGCTGCAAAGACGACGGGATAGATCGGCACCAGGTAGTAGTCCTTCGCATGCAGGGCGAACATCATGGCGTAGGTAAAGACCCAGGTAAGGCCTAGCCAGCGCCATTGCGCCCGGCGCAGCAGAAAGACAACTCCGGGAATCCACACGAGGGCCGCGATGGGATTCACGTTTTTGAACTGCGCGAGGAAGAAGGGCAGGAACCGGAGCGAAATATTTTTTCCGGCTTTGCGCCCATTCTCCAGAAACTCCAGCGTTGGCCAATGGTGAACTGCCTGCCAGATGACATTCGGGCTCGCGATCAGGAGCAGCAGGGCAATGCCCATCGCCGCATGACACGTGAACAGCAACTTACGCTGCGGCGTGCACAGCAGCGCCAGTCCTACAGCGATCAGGAAGAACATCATCGAGGGCTTGTTCAATAGTCCCAGCCCTGCCGAGAGGCCAAGGACGATCCAAGCTCGTTGTGCTGTCCAGATGTTCCGCTGCAACAGGATCAGAGCCAGCAGGCAGGTCATCCAGAACATCGACTCGAAGGAGTTCATCGAGAGAAAACTGTCGAGGCCCAGGTACTGTGGCGCACACAGCACGCACAGCATTGCCAGGCCCTGGGCCGGACGGCGTCCGCCCAGGGCCCAGGCGAGCAGGCCGGTCACGAAGACGCGAGCCGCTCCCGCCAGGGCTGAAAACATGCGGATCCCAACCAAAGAGTGCCCAAACAAGAGCTCCGCGAGTCTTGCCTGCACGGCGACAACCGGGCCGTGATCCACATATCCCCATGCGAGATGACGGCCGCAGATCAGGTAGTAAAACTCATCGCGAAAGTAGCCATATCCGATCATCGGCTCCAACAGGTTCGTGCCGATATGAATCGCAAGCTTGATGAGCGCGAAGATCGTTGCAAGCCTGATGGCCTGCACGAGCGCAGGATCAGCGGGGCGGACGGTTACGGATACGGATGTTGCCATGCGGCAAGGATACGCAAGGAATGGCACTGCGGTTCCTTGCGATGCATCTAAGATTACGGAGTAGGGGATGATTCATGGACTGGACACCGGGCGGCAACAGCGACGATATCGAAGACCGGCGAGGCGACGACTCAGGCGGCGGAGGTGGCGGCTTCGGCTTTGGCGGTATGGGCGGTGGCCTCGGCATCGGTGGATTCATCCTTCTGCTGGTCCTCAGCCTGGTCACGGGACGTAACTTTCTCGGCGGCTTCTTTGGTGGCGGTCACGCTCCCTCGCAGCCGACGGAGCGGCGCAGTGCAGGTCCTGTCGAGGAGACCCAGGCGGAAAAGCACAGTGTGCAGCTCATCAGTTGGACTCTGGACGACGCGCAGAAGACCTGGGAACAGATCTTCGAACAGAGCGGCAAAACCTATCGTCATGCGAAGCTTGTTCTCTTCCGCGATACCACCTATTCCGGCTGCGGTACGGCGCAGGCGGCTACCGGTCCCTTTTACTGCCCCGTCGATCAGAAGGTCTATATCGATCTCAGCTTCTGGGACGAGCTCCAGCGTTTCGGCGGCGGCACCAGCGAATTCGCACAGGCCTACGTTGTCACGCACGAGATCGGTCACCATGTGCAACGCCTGCTCGGGATTGAGAGTAATGTGCAACGCCTGATGCATGCACGTCCGGAGCAGCGCAGCCAGCTCTCCGTCGCGCTGGAGTTGCAGGCAGACTGCTTTGCCGGTGTGTGGGCGCACTCCGCGGAACAGCGCGGCCACGTTCACACCAGCGACATTGCAGAGGGGATGAAGGCCGCTGCAGCAGTTGGCGACGATCATCTTCAAAAGATGGCCGGGCGGGCCGTCAGTCCTGAGCGCTTCACGCACGGTTCTTCCGCACAGCGGCAGCAGTGGCTGGAGCGCGGTCTGCAGGACGGAACCATCGGCGCCTGCAATACCTTCAAGAACCTCAGCGATGCAGATAACCAGGACTACTGACACGCTGCTGTCGTAGCATGGCGGCATGCATGCACTCCGGAAGCTTGCTCTTGTCCTCTGTCTTGGCGCGATTGCAGTTCAGGCACAGAAGCCGTCACGCCCATACGACCAGCTCTTTGTCTTCGGTGATAGCTACTCCGATACCGGAGCGGGCTACATCGATGGCAATGGTCCCACCGCCGTCTGGTATATGGCCAAAGATCTTGGCATCGATCTGGTCACACCGCTGAAATCATGGGCCGGGGCCAGCGTGAACTTCGCCGTCAGCGGAGCCCGTACTGATGACGGGCTCGGACGTATCAACAAACACGGCGAGATTCTCGGGTATGGCATGCAACTCCAGGTCGGGCAGTTCCGCGAGTTGATGCAGGCTGGTCTCGTAAGCTTCGATCCGAAGCGGACGATGTTCTTCTTCGCCGGCGGCTTGAATGATAGGGCTCTGCCCATCGAAACGAGCGCAAAGGACATCGAGGAGGAGATCGAAACGCTCTATGGTCTGGGCGCACGTCGTTTCATGGTAGCTATTCTTCCAGAGAAGATTCCGCAGTTCGCGCAGCAGGGAATTCGCGTTAACCCGGCACTGCGCGGTATTCCGGAGGAGATGAAGCACCGTCATGCCGACATCGAGATCGCTACCAGTAACTGGGGCGCATTTCTCGACGAGGTAATTACAAACCCTGCGAAGTACGGTATTACGAATACGACAGATCGCTGTGCCGGCCGCGTGCTCCGTGACGAAGACCCTACACCGTGCCCTACTCCGGAGAAGTACTTCTTCTACCATGAAGGGCATCCATCAACGCGAGCCCACGAGATAGCCGGAGGCATGCTGGCGGATGAGGCGAAGAAGGTCGCGGCCTACTAAGCTGCAATTGAATGTTGGTGCGCCAGTCGATGCGCCAACTCACTGGGTGCCCCATTCACGCGCAGCGTGAGTGGGAACATTCGAGCGAAGCTCGAATCCGCCTTGTCCCTGAAAATCCCACCCATTGCTACGCAATGGATGGGGCAACCAGTGAATGGGCTGGCTAAGCGATGTGCAACCGAGGATCATCCGGAAGAAACGGTCGCGTCGGTTCGTAGTACTTACGCTTTGCCGGAACCGAGACAAACTCACACTCCGGATAACGCAGTGCCGTCAACCTGCCACCGAAGACACACCCTGTATCGATGTTGATCGTGTTGTTCAGGATCACCGGACTCTCCACCGGAGTATGCCCGAAGACGATCAGAGGGTTCCCTTTGTACTCCGCCGCCCACGGATATCTGATCTCGCCCCACTGGTCGCGGACTCCGGTCTTCTCTCCATGAATTGCCAGCTCCCGCGCCTGGATAGTCGCAGCGCGATGCATGGATTCCTTCAGGCCCGCGTGAGCGACCAGAAGCCTGGCATGGTCGAAGATCAGATGCCCCGGTAGACGCTTGATGAAGATCGCCATCTGCTTTGTGAACTCCGGCGACTGCCGCCCGAACTGTTCCAGCGAATCGGCCAATCCATAAGTAAGAGGCAGTGTCTTGCCGCACAGCGCCGTCGCGAGCCGCACGTCGTGGTTTCCGGCGACAGAGAATGCCTTATC
This sequence comes from Terriglobus albidus, assembly GCF_025685425.1. Taxonomy (GTDB): domain Bacteria; phylum Acidobacteriota; class Terriglobia; order Terriglobales; family Acidobacteriaceae; genus Terriglobus; species Terriglobus albidus. Next base: position 573,519 of record NZ_JAGTAS010000057.1, on the reverse strand, counting down.
CTGCGCCATGGCTGTGGATACCAGGCGAAAGACCTCCGGGATTCCCGGTCCGCGATCCGCGAGGTCGCCGACAAAGATCAGCCTGCGCTTGTCCGGGGACGTAATGGAGAGATCATCACCCACCTGATATCCAAGCGTCTCCAGCAACTCCCGCAGCTCATCGATACATCCGTGGACATCGCCCACGATGTCGAAAGGGCCGGAGTCCTCGGAGTGATCCTGAAAAGAGATCGATTCGGCATGAAGCTCAGCGGCAGTACTCACACTCTAAGGATATCGATTTGGGCGCCTCAGCGCCTCAGCCGTGAGAAGCCGTTTTACTGAATCACCCGCAGTGCCGTATCCACAGCCGCCTCATTTTCAGCCTGGAAGTAATTCCGAATCTTCTCTGCGGTTGCTGGACTCACCACCGCCGATAGGGCATCCGGTCCCGCCTGCTTGATGCCGCGCAACGATCCGAAGTGTTCGAGCAGTCGTTGCCGCGTTCGTGGACCGACCCCCGGGATTGCCAGTAGCTCCGAATCGCGGTCACGCATCTCGCGGCGCTTGCGGTGATAGGTAATCGCAAACCGGTGCGATTCATCGCGGATCTTCTGGATCAGATGCAGTACCGGAGAACGCCGGTCCAGCACTACAGGCTCATCTTCCTGACCGTAGACGTAGACGATCTCCTCGCGCTTGGCGATGGAAGCTAGCGGCTGCAACGTAAGGCCAAGCTGTTCCAGCGCGGTATAGGCTGCATGGAGCTGTCCCAGACCGCCGTCGATCAGAATCAGTGACGGCAGCTCTTTCTTCTCTTCCAGCAGGCGGGAGTAGCGGCGATGCACAATCTCACGCATGGAGGCGAAGTCGTCGACACCCGTCACGGTCTTCACCTTGAACTTGCGGTAGTCTGACTTCTTCATCGCGCCGTCTTCCCACACCACCATGCTGGCAACCGTCTCCGCTCCCTGGATATGGGAGATGTCGAAGCACTCGATGCGACGCGGTGGTTCCTCAAGGCTCAGCGCATCCTGCAACGCTTCTGCAATGGCCTTGTTGGTCGGCTGCAGCGTGCGGAACCGTTGATCATAGGCCTGCTTGGCATTCTGGCAAACCAGGTCTACAAGGGAGCGTTTGTCACCGCGTTGCGGCGCGGCCAGCTCAATCTTGTGTCCCGTTCGCTCTGAGAGCAGGGAAGCCAGCGCCACGCGGTCTGGAAAGTCGACCGGGACATAGATATGTTTGGGTACATACGGTTGATCGAGATACATCTGCTTCAACAGAGCAGAGAAGAAGGCTGACGGAGAGAATGCCGGCCGTTCGATCGCGGCCTCTGCTGCCGCCTCCGGAACACCATCGGGACCGAGAGCCTCAATGTCTTCCATCTCATCACTCTCCTCCGGATCTTCCGTCAGAAAGCTGAAGTCGGGCAGGTCTTCCCAGAAGAAGTCGCGTTTATCCACGATCTTGCCGGATCGCATATGGAAGAGATTGACTGCCAGCATCTCTTTTTCGAAGTGGAAGCCGAAGACGTCCGCATCCTCATTTTCCGTACTGGCAATACGCTGCTTTTCCTGCAACTGCTGCACGGTGATGAGTTGGTCACGCATTCGCGCGGCAAGTTCGTACTGCTCCGCGGCAGCCGCTTCTGCCATGCGCTCGCGCAGGCGCCCTTCCAGTTCGCTCTCTTTTCCATCGAGGAAGAGCTGCACGTCACGCACTGCCTCGCGATACGCCTCCGGAGTCGTGAAGCCTTCCACGCACGGTCCCAGGCAGCGCTTGATGTAGTACTGCAGGCAGGCGCGTGAGTGATAACGGGAGAGATCCACCTTGCATGAAGGAATCAGGAAGCTGCGATGGATCAGATCCACCAGGCGATATGCCAGGTTGCCGGGAAAGTATGGCCCGAAGTAAGCTGACCCATCCTTCTTCAACCGCCGCGTGACGAAGACCTTCGGATAGCGATCTCCCAGCGTCAGCTTGATATATGGGTAGGTCTTGTCATCGCGCAGCAGGATGTTGAACCGAGGCTTCCGCTGTTTGATCAGGTTGTTTTCCAGCGCCAGAGCTTCGTGCTCATTGGCGACCTGGATGTAATCAATGTCGACCGCCTCCCGCATCAGGGAGCCGGTCTTGGCGTTTGCCTGGCTGGCGGCGAGGAAGTAACTGCGGACCCGCGCCCGCAGATTCTTCGCTTTACCGACATAGATGACCTCGCCCTCAGCGTTCTTGTAGAGGTAGCAGCCTGGTTTCGTCGGCAGTGTCCGGATTTTTGCCAGAAGATCCATCGGAGGAGACGCCTGTACAGGCGCAAATTATTAGATTACTCCGCCGCACCGCCGGACATCGTTGGAAGAGGTGGTAGGAAATTTTTTCCCTATTAAGGCTCGGAAAACCTCGTAAGTCATTGAAAACATTAGAGGGCTAGTTTGGTGCGTAGTTTGCATCTAAATAAGGCGTAACAGAGGGCCTGTTTGCCGGGCCAAACAACAGGAGAGGCATCATGACGAACGATTTCCGCCTTGCACGCAAGAATCTTGGAGCCGCGATTGCTACCACGGTGGCTGCGGCTGGCATTCTTTTCCTGACGGTCGGTTGCTCTACAAAGAACTATGTTCGATCGCAGACTGCTCCGATCATCCAGAACACGAACGATCTGGATGCGAAGACGGCACAGGACCATCGCACAATCATCGATACGGATCAGCGCGCCCAGGCCGGTATCGCCCGTGCCCAGGGTGCTGCCGATACTGCTGATCAGCATGCCATGGTCGCCGGAACGGCTGCAGATGCGGCTGGTAAGAGCGCCCAGGAAGCCTACAATCGTGTCGACTCGCTCACGGGTGTTGTCGCCAATCTGGATCACTACACGCCGGTCGCAGATGTGACCGTGACGTTCGGCTTCGACAAAGCCACCCTGACTGCCAGCGATAAGAAGGACCTTGATGCGTTCGCCGCCAAGCTCGGCAGCGCCCGTCACTACATTCTTGAGGTCACCGGAGGCACTGACTCCACCGGCGATCCGCAGTACAACTACGAGCTCAGCCAGAGGCGCGCGGATGCGGTCGTAAATTATTTGCAGACCAAGTACAACGTTGCTCCTCATAAGTTCTATCTCATCGGTATCGGTAAGGATCAGGAAGTTGCGTCCAACAAAACGGCCGCCGGTCGCAAGCAGAACCGTCGCGTCGCTGTTCGCCTGATGTCGAACATGAAGGACGAGGCTGACACGTCCGCTCCGAGTGGTACCAAGTAGAGTTTTCTTCCTCAGTAGTCACTGCAAGTGAAGTACCCACCCTCCAGTCGTGAGACCGGTGTGCTGCCAGTCTCACGACTCACCCCCAAAAGGCGGCGGAGCCCAGCACTCTATGTGGCTCCGCCAGCTTCTTTAATTCAACGTTTGCTGGTGTGCGGAAGGTTTATTTTCCCTGCCGTAGGCGAAAGCAACGACCTCAGCCGGGTGCCCCACCCTCGCGGAGCTAGGGTGGGCGGGAAAGCCACAACATTCAATGCTGGAATGCTGAGGGCAGGAGCAAGACCAGCTAGAGCATTTCCCTGTTGCTGGGTATCCCGCAAAAGGCGTGTAGCGGCGTTTTCATTGCGGAAAACGCCCATGGATGTGGAAGCCCTGCACTACACCTACAGGAAAATGCTCTAGTCCATTGCTACTCGAAACCGCATAGCTTTCGGTTTCAACGGCCCCTGTACCGTCGACTGGTTTCCATCCCGAAGCTGCGTGTAGTGCGGTGACACGAGCAGTGCGGGAAAGCACGTGTATATGGGGTGCGAATCAGGACTTCAGCTTCTTATAGACGAACAGCATGATGACTGATGCGATGATCACCCAGGCCAACTGGTACCAGTAAAAGAATGGAAAGCCCATCAGTTCCGGCGTTAATCGGTTGTAGAGGCTCGGAAAGCAGAGCGCCAGGTAGGGCAAAAGCAGGAGAGAAGCCCAGGGCGAAATGCGCGTCTTGGTCGGTGTGGACACGATGGGGTTGATGGTAGCACGACCCGGGCGCGTGTCATCCAATCCTTGACTGACAGGAATTGGATGGCGTGCGCCATATCGTTCGTTATGCTTAAGCCATGGATTCGAAGAAGACCCCAGACCTGGCGGCAGAACGGTTCGCTGAGGCGGTGGGTATCATGGCGCGGCTGCGAGCCCCGGATGGCTGTCCCTGGGACCGTGAGCAGACCTTCGACACGATCAAGCGGCACACGCTGGAGGAGACCTACGAGGTCTTCGATGCTATCGAGCGCCGCGCCTGGCCGGAGCTCAAAGATGAGCTCGGCGATCTCCTGTTGCAGGTGCTCTTCTACGCCCAGATGGCCGAAGAGGCAGGCTACTTCTCCATTACCGAGGTTGTGGATGGACTGAACTCCAAGCTTGTCCGGCGTCACCCGCACATCTTCGGTGAGGTTACGGCAGAGGATGCCGATACTGTCCTTCGCAATTGGGAGGCCATCAAGAAGGAAGAGAAGGCCGGAAAGGCACGTGAAGGCGGTCTGCTGGGTGAGGTGCCTCGCAGCATGCCGGCTGTCGTCGAAGCGGCGAAGCTGGGCTCGAAGGCCGCCAAGGTCGGCTTTGACTGGCCGGATGTTCAGGGGCTTGTCGCCAAGATCGAAGAGGAATCGCGAGAACTCGCCGCAGAGGTGGCCGCAGGAGATCGTGCGAAGGTAGAGGAAGAATTTGGCGATCTGATGTTCACAGCAGTCAATCTTGCGCGGCATTTGAAGGTAGATGCCGAGCAGGCGCTGCGTCTGGCAAATACAAAGTTCCGTGCGCGGTTTGCTGCGATGGAACAGTCCGCGGGAGGCTCCCTGGAGGGTCTCTCCTCAACCCGGCTCGAAGAGCTGTGGACGGAGGCAAAGAAGGCTTGAGTACGGAGATTGTGATCCGGGATCTGTCGGAACTCGATGAGTTCGACCAGTGTGTTGATCTGCAATTGGCTGTATGGAACTATTCGCAGCAGGACCTGATCCCTCGACGTGTCTTCCTCGTCGCGTATCGCATTGGAGGGCAGGTGCTCGGTGCTTATGATGGCGACCGCATGATCGGCTTCGCGATGGGCCTGCCTGGCTTCCGCAACGGACACAGTTATCTGCATTCGCATATGCTGGCCGTTCTGCCTGAGTACCGCAACGGTGGCGTCGGACGCCGTCTCAAGCTCGCTCAGCGCGATGGTGCGCTCGCCAAAGGCTTTGATCTGATGGAGTGGACCTACGATCCGCTGGAGATCAAAAATGCCTACCTCAACATTACGAAGCTCGGCGCCATCTCCAGACGATATAAGGCAGACTTCTACGGCTCCTCTACCTCACCGTTGCAGGGAGGTCTTCCCACCGATCGGTTGTACGCCGAATGGTGGCTCAAGAGCGATCGCGTCAAGACAGTCCTCGCAGGCGAGAAGCCTCGGATGGAGATAGAACGCACCGTGGAGGTGCCTGCCGCGATCTATGAGTGGAAGGCAAATGAAGGGAACCGCGATAAGGCAGCCGCCGTGCAGACCGTGAATCGCAAGGCGCTGGAAGCGGCGTTTGCGGAGGGGCTCTCGGTGATCGGCTATGAGCGTGATGCGGATGGGACCGGTAGATTCTTGCTGGGCCGCTGGGATGAAAATCTGTTGGTTTAGAAAGAAACGAGAGACGAATGAAGATTGATGCGATAGTGTTGCGCGAGATCCAGATGCCCCTGGCTCACCCATTTGAAACCAGCTTCGGGCTGACCACGATGCGGCGCATCATGCTCGTCGAACTGCAGGCCGAGGGAACGACGGCCTGGGGGGAATGCGTAGCCGGAGAGCATCCTTACTTTTCCGACGAGATGATCGACACCGCCTGGATCATCGCGAAGACTGAGCTGGCGCCGCGCCTGGTAGGCGTGGAGATCGAAAACGGCGGCAAAGTACCCGACCTGTTGAAGCAGGTTCGCGGACACCGCATGGCGAAAGCGTCTCTGGAAAACGCTGTGTGGGAGCTGGAATCGGTTCTGAGGAAGGTTCCTCTCGCGCAATTGCTTGGCGGCGTGCGCGAGAAGATTCCCTGTGGTGTCTCCATCGGGATTCAGCCCTCGCCTGAGAAGCTGATAGAAAAGATCGAGACGGAGCTCGCCGCTGGCTATCAGCGCATCAAGCTGAAGTGTAAGCCGGGCTGGGACGTAGAGATCTTCGAGATGGTCCGCAAGCGCTGGCCGGAGATACTGCTGAGCTGCGATGCGAACTCGGCCTACCGGGTGAAAGACTCCGATCATATTGCCTCATGGGACCGTTTCAACCTGCTCATGATCGAGCAGCCGCTCTGGTATGACGATTTCTACTTCCACTCCAAGCTGCAGGCGCGCCTGAAGACGCGCATCTGCCTGGACGAGTCTATCCGTAACCGCCGTGATGCCTTGGCGGCGATTGATATGGGAAGCTGCGGCATTATCAACATCAAGGTCGGACGCGTGGGCGGTTTCAGCGAAGCGATTGCCGTCCACAACGTTGCCGCGGAACGAGGAATTCCAGTGTGGTGCGGCGGCATGCTCGAGACTGGCATTGGGCGCGCGCAGAACATCGCGTTGTCGTCGCTGGAGAACTTTCGGCTTCCCGGTGACGTAAGCGCCTCGAAGCGTTATTGGGCAGAGGACATCATCGAGCCGGCAGTCGAAGTGAGCAGCACTGGTGAGATCACGGTGCCAACAACGCCGGGACGGGGCTTTGAGGTGAAGACCGACCTGATCCAGAAACTTACTGTCCGAGAGGAACGAATCACGAAGTAGATTCGATTTTAGTTTTGTTAGGAATTTAGGGCATTCCTCACCCACCCTAGCGTTGCGAGCGTTCACCCCAACGAACAAAGTTCGTTGGGGACCCCGAGGGTGGGCACCCAGGCAGGAAATGGCTGAAAAGGCCTGCTCTATAAGTTTGAATGAAGGCTCGTTTGTAGATACACCCTAAGGAAACGCCATAGACCCGTCTCCCGCTACTGAGGCGTCTCTATGGCTTCATAGGAGCGCTGAGAAGCAACTTGATGGCGTCCTGCCATGAGAGTGCGTTCGGCAGCTGTGTCACATTCCTTGCCTCGAACAGCGATTTCACTTTGACGGTGTGCACCAGCACTTCACGTACGGTGATGTCCATAGTGAGCCGGCTATAGGTCCAGAGCCCATTGCCAAAATCGCGCTGATCGAGCTCAAGTTTACCGCCGGCGTAGATCTTTGCGATCAGGCCCCATCCCAGGTTGGCGTCGCGAAAGATATGACCCTCCATGCGCATCATGTGATGGCTCTGCGCATCGATCCAGATACGGCCTTCAAGGGCACCGAGGGCTGCCTGGGCCATTCCGGACGGATGAAAGGCCGGGTTCGGATGGAAATCCAACACAACCTGCTGCGGAGACCGCCCTGCCAGTTGCGGCTGACCGGGGACGTAGGTCCAGACCATCGCATCCGGCATAAGCTTGATCAGGTCAGCGGTCATCGCAACGTTCGATCGATCCCGTTTGTGATGTTTCAAAAAGCTGCTCGGGTCTTCCAGTGTGGCATTGAGCCGCGCACACTCCGCCTCGTTCTCTTCCTTGGTAAGGGGACGGCCCTCTTTGCTCACAAGCCGTGCTACGGCGCCCTCTTTGGCTTCGATGGTGTCGCGCACCAAGTCGCCGTGTTCGTTAACGCGGCGTGAAAGATATCGCAGGTAAAGGTTGTCACGGGTAACAACCGGAAGCTCGGTCTTGACGGTGGCGACGATCCAGTCCCGTGGCGATTGTGAAAGATCGGCTGTCTGCGCGGAGACCGGCAGGGTGATGGCTGTCAAAACCGTAAGGAGTAGGGCGCGCACCTTTTGAAGTAGACGCTCAGCTTATCAGGAAAGTTTTGCGGTTTGCCGGATAACCTTTCGTCGGATAGACTTCGGGCAAGTCCCACATGTTGCAAAAGGAGAGATTCCGGATATGAGCCTTTTGGGTGCCGGTACGCTGATTGGCCGTTCTCTGGTTATTCGCGGCGAAGTCAGTGGAAGCGAAGATCTGTACGTGGATGGATCCATCGAAGGAACGGTTACCCTGTCTGCAGGCCGGTTGACGGTTGGACCGAACGCCAAGGTCAAGGCGGATGTGCAGGCGCCCGAGGTGATTGTGATGGGTGATCTTGACGGCAATCTGCGATCCGAGGGAAAAGTAGAGTTGCGGGACAAATCGGCCGTGAGGGGCGATATTCTTGCGATCCGTCTGGCGGTGGAAGAGGGCGCTGTCTTACGTGGCCGTGTAGACCTGCGTGGACCTGAGGAGAAGGCGGAAGATGCCTCTCCTGCGGTGGAAGAGTCCTCGCTGTTTCAGCATCAGTAACCAGGAGTCGGGATCAGCGCTGTGTTGCGAGGTTTCTTCGGTGGAAGCGAGCAGGCGAGTGGGCCGCGCGGAGTGACTGCACGTCATTCCAGCGGCTGGACTCATGTTCTGAAACAGTTAAAAGCGAGCGAGGGGTTGCGGGTCCTTGATATCGGCGCTACCTCACCAGGAAACATCAATTTCCTTACCGGTCTTGGACATGGCGTCTATATGGCCGATCTGGCTGAGGAGGCCGCCAAGCCGCATTGGATCCTTCCCGCCACCGAAAGTGAGGGCGAGCGCTTCGATGTAGATCGCTTCATGGCAGAGAACTTCGATTTCGCCGGGCGCACCTTCGATATCGTGCTGCTGTGGGATGTTGCGGATTATCTTCCTGAACCGTTGCTAAAAGCGGTGATTGCCCGGCTCCACGAGGTACTTAACCCCGGTGGGCTGGTTCTGGCATTTTTCCATACAAAGAAGGAAGACAGCGACGCCAGTTTCTACCGGTATCACCTGACCGAAAACGAAATGATCAATATGCAGCGCATAGCCGATCGCAAGCTGCTGCAGGTGTGGACGAATCGCCAGGTGGAGCGCATGTTTGAGAGCTTCAGCACCTATAAGTTCTTCCTGGCGAAAGATAACCTTCGGGAAGTGGTCATTACCCGTTAGCGTTGCATCTTATCTGCAGGTAAATTCGGCCCGAATCGCACAACCGCAAAATGGAAAAAGGAAGGTTACGATGAGCAGACTTGGCGGGATCACGTTGACTTGGCTCGGACATGCAACGCTGCATCTGAAGACAGCCGCAGGGACAGCCATTCTGATCGACCCATGGATTGACGGAAATCCTGTCTATCCCGCCGATAAAAAGAAATTCGACAAGGTCGATGTCATGCTGCTGACGCACGGTCATATGGATCACACGGGATCTGCCCTGGAAGTGGCAAAGCAACACAATCCGGCGGTGGTCTGCATGGTGGAACTTGGCGATCTGCTCGAAGCCCAAGGCTTGAAAAGCAGGAAGCTCATTGCGATGAACCTTGGCGGAACGACACATGTCGAGGACCTCGAGATCTCGATGGTGGAAGCGCGTCATTCTTCCAGCTATATGATCGACGGCAAGCCGGTCTATGCCGGCCCGCCGACAGGTCTCATCGTTAAACCCGAGAATGGGCCGGTGATTTATTTCGCCGGAGACACTTCGCTTTTTAGCGATATGAAACTCATCAAGGCGCTCTATGCCCCTGAGGTTGCCGTTCTGCCGATTGGAGACTTCTACACGATGGGACCGAAACACGCCGCAATCGCTGCCGAGTGGATTGGCGCGAAGACGGTGATCCCAATTCACTTCGGTACCTTCCCGGTTCTACGTGGCAGGCCCGATGCGCTGCGAGAGGCATTGGATGGAAAAGGGATTGATGTGTTGGAACTTACGATTGGAGAACCGACAGCATAGAAGTTTTACAGAATACGAAAGAAGCCCCGGAGTGGATCGGGGCTTCTTTTTTTACTTGTCGCTTTCCTTGCGGTGCGCAGCCCAGCGGCGCTTCTGCGCATCGGCGATTCTCTTGCGCGCGTCGGGCGAAAGGACCCGCTTGGAACGCTTGCGAGAGATGCTGGTCTTTGCTGCAGCAGTTGTGCCTTTGGGACGGCCCGGACGACGGCCACCTACGGCTGCCGCACCCGCGAGCAGGGCGCGTGCCTGCTGAAGTTTGGCGATCTGTGCATCGATTTCGGCGATAATGCGAGAAACTTCCACGAAAGTGCCTCCGTTGAATATGTCCGCGGTTGGGAGATCCAGAGTAACTCTGCGCGTGCAAGGATCCGCGGATCAATGAAATCTTCTAAGTAACAAGGATACCCAGCAGATAATATACCTGCAAATTCCTGGAAATTGTACCTCAGTTACTTGGTAGTTGTTGCAGGAGTTGGTTTAGGAGCCTGTAAGGACAGTCCGGGTCCCGCTCCTTCCATCGAGTCATAACGAGCAGGAGACCCAAGAGCCTGATGGTGCTGCGTATGTTCGATGCATTCCTGGAGGCCATGCACGACCGCATCGCGATCCTTGGAATATTCCGAGGATAGCCGTGTTAACGCATACGTCACGATGTCACTGTGATGTAGATGCTGCATGTTCGGATTGCGGCGGAGATTCAACCAGAGGCGATGTACCAACTGGACATCTTCCGCGGGAATGGTGGGTGCGTGCGGCCCGATATGGAAGCTTTCAGCCTCGCCCTGCTGCGGTACCACATAGAACGTGAACTGCCGCTTCGGTTCGGGAAGCGTCTCCCACGCCTGACCGACGTGATAGGCCTGTTCCTGCGCGGTGAGCTTGCTGGAGAGGCCTGAGACTACGGCAGCGGCTTCCAGTGAGGTAGCAGTCTTGACGATGGCTGCAAAGATGTCACCGGCCGGAACAACAAGCAGTGAGATATGTTTGCCAAAGCCTTCAGCGACAGAGACTGCCTTGGTAAACAGCATCTGCTCATGCTCGGAGAAGAGCTGTTCACTGGCGTCGACATATTCCGGACCGCCCACGCCCATCATACGGGCGGCGAGTACGACAACATCCTGCTCATCAGTATCGGTGCGTGCCAAGGCCCACTTCAACGCATAGGGATTCGCCGCATCACGCATGGTGACCAGAACGCAGCCGGGGCGGATCTTTAGCTCTTCCGCGCCAATGTCATCGGAGTGCTCGAGTTGGAAGTGCTCTTTCATCTGGCGCTCTGCGAGTGCATGGCGGCGTTTGTTATCCCGCTCTGAGAGCGAAAAAATGATGAAGAAGGCGACGGCGAAGATCACACCGGAGACAGTCGCGACTGACTTGGTAAAGAGGTTTACTACGGCCGTGGTCAACAACACGCAGAAGACGCTCATCAGGCCGACTGGGATCTCGGTACGACCGATGTGCAGATTCAGTGGCACCTTCGCCCCGCGTTCCCCGCGGAAGCGATAGCGCAGGACGAGCATGGCCAGGGCATTGAAGGTGAACGACCAGATCACACCGAAGGCGTATGCTTCGCCAATCAGAATGACGTCGCCGCGGGTGATGACAATCACCAGCAATTGCATGCCGCTGACCAGGTTCACGATGCGGTGACTGGTGCCGAACCTTCTATGTGGCTTGCGGAACCAATCTGTGAGAACGCCGTCTTCCGCGACGCGCATCAACACACCGGTAGAGCCTACAATGGCGGTGTTGACTGCTCCGCCGAGGATCAGGAAGCCGACAATAACGACGAAGGCGCGGAAGGCGAGCCGCAAAAACTCCGGGCCGACCATGTACATCGCCATACCGGCGATGAGGTTGTCACGATAGACGGAGACGCGAACATCATCCGGAATGATCATGACCGCGAGCATCGATCCGATACCCGTGAAGAGCAGGCTGTAGATGGCGATGACCATCGCCGCACGCTTCAGGTTCTTGAGCTTAGGGTGCTCGATCTCGCGGTTGACCTGTGCCAGCGATTCTTCGCCGGACATGGCCAGCACTGAGTGGCCGAAGGCCATCAAAACACCGAAGAGGCCCAGAGTCTGGGCGAAATGGGTTCCTTTGAGGAAGCCGAGCGCGGCATCTGAGAAGTGCAGATTCGAAGGCGTCGGCAGCGGTGGAAGGTGGGCTCCACGGTGGACTGCAGTCACGGTGCCCCAGGTCAGAAGAAGGATCACCATGACTGTAGTGATCTTCATGATCGTCAGAGCTTTTTCGCTGGACTCCTCGATGCCTTTAATGTTCTGCCACCAGAAATAGATGGTGATGATGACGGCAAAGCCGGCAGAGGCATAGTTGACGTTCAGTTGGGGTGCTGCCCATGTGGGCCAGTGATATTTCTCGACACACAGCCTGGCCAGATCGTTCATCATGCCGACGATGTACTGACCGGCCGAAACACCTGAGATCGGTCCCGTCAGCACGTAATCGAACATCAGCGCTGAGACTGAAACCTTGGCGAAGGTGGAACCGAGCGCCTCCTTCACGATGCGGTAGACGCCACCTCGGGTAAACATCGAACAGCTCTCGACGTAAACCGAGCGCACCGAGTAGGAGAAGAGCATCACGCCGATGATGAACCACGGCGCAGATTTGCCGACAGCCTCTTCTGAGATGCCTCCCGCATAAAAGGCCGAAGAGCCAAGGTCATTCAGAACAATGGCGGCGGCTCGCCAGAAGGAAATGAAGGTGAGCATAACCGAGGAGGCTACGACGAGCCGAACTCGGTTCGATTGCGGAACGGTGACCGTGGGTTTAGAGGCCATCTTAATGGTCGCGCCTTTTTGAGGACATTGCTATCCGTCGCTCAACGAAACTGACGCCCATCGAAGAGTCTAGACCTGTGGTTGGGCAAGGTCAATGGGCGGAGCGGTATCGCTATAGCTCTGACTCGCTGGGTTCTTCATCAGGAGTGAAAACTTCCAGCAGATCATGCGCCGAACTAATGACGACAACGAAGGCTGAACCGACAAGGCCGAAGAAGAACATCGGCACAAGCAGATGCGAGAGTCCGTGAATAAACAGGTCGACCACGAACACCATTGTACGCCCGTATGGTTGTTAGACTTTCCCGAGCGGAGGATGCATGCAGGCAGTTTCGGGAAAGAGATGGGCGCTCACGCTTGGGTCGGGAGTATTGCAGGTGCTCATCTTTCCTATGGCAGGCCCTGTGCCTGCGTGGCGAGCCGCCCTGTGCTGGCTGGCCCTGGCTCCGCTGCTGGTAGCGTTGCTCGATGCTAAGTCTCTGAAGACGAGGGAGTTTGCAACCCTTGGGTATGCCTGCGGCATTCTTTGGTACCTCGGAAGCTGTTATTGGGTAATGCCGACGATGTATCTCTACGGCGGTATGAGCAAACCTGCCGGTTTCGGTATCCTGCTGCTTTTTGCACTTTACCTGGGTTTGTACCACGCGCTCTTCGCCCTGCTGATCGGCCTTCTGCGCCGTTTCTGGAGCGCCGGCTACGTACTTTGCGCCTCGCCATTTGTCTGGGTAGCGGTAGAGCTGGCGCGAGCCCGCATTACAAGCTTCCCCTGGGACCAGTTAGGTGTTGCACAAGTAGACAATCCTCTGCTGACACTGCTTGCGCCATGGGGCGGAGTCTATGCGATGAGTTTCGTCATCGCGGCGGTGAACGCTCTGGTCGCCTCCTGGTGGGTATTGGAGAGACATTCCTGGAAGCCGGCCGTGGCAGGCCTGTGTCTCACGATTGCATTGCACGCGGGTGGGTGGGTGAAAGAGAGGCGCGACGAACACCGATCGCGCTCTTTTCCGCAGGCGAAGCAGCATGCCGTCTTGTTGCAGGGCAATTTGGCAGAGTCTGGTCCGGAGGCTCCACGGAATGGCGATGCTGACTCGCTGCTGACTGCGTTTGTGCGGGAGTCAATTGGTAAGAGCAATCAGCATCCACAGATCATCATCTGGCCCGAGTCGCCTGCGCCGTTCGCCACCAGCGATCCTACATTCCGGCAGAAGATCGGAACCATGGCGCAAATAACAAACAGTGCCGCCATCATCGGTGCGGAAGGTATCGAGATGGACAGCTCAGTGCCGCGTGGGTACAAGGCATATAACTCTGCTGCCTTGTTTGCTGCGGATGGAAGTTATCGCGGACATTACGACAAGATCCACCTGGTTCCGTTCGGGGAGTATCTTCCGTTTGCATCGATATTTCAGTTTGCGGGAGGACTCGTCGCCGAGGTCGGCGAATCCGATCGCGGGCACTTCCGTATCGTCTTTCGTCCCGATGGTCACGGCTATGGCACGTTTATCTGTTACGAGTCGATCTTTGCCGACGAGGTACGGCAATTTGTGAAGGGGGGCGCCGAGGTGCTGGTCAATATTTCCAACGATGGATGGTACGGAGATACCAGCGCACCGTGGCAACACCTCAACATGGCCCGGATGCGGGCCATTGAGAACCGCCGGTGGGTGCTGCGGGATACCAACACTGGCCTGACAGGCGCTATCGATCCCTATGGACACCTTCGCGAACAGGCCCCGCGGCACATACGAACGGCGATCGCCGTGGGCTTCGACTACGCGGATGAGATGACCTTCTATACGCGGTTTGGCGATCTATTCGCCTACGGATGTTGTCTGGTCGTGATTACTCTGTTGGGATATGGTGGGTTTCGAGAGAAGCGGACGGCTTCCGGCGCAACCGTCTGCGGCGCATCCGCCTCTGGCGCATTAGAATAACGGCATGCTTGCTGATCTAGAGTTTGCTTACTCCCCGGTGCGTGAGAAGGTGCGCGACCTGCGGGAGTATCTTTGACGCCGCACGTCTGCGGCGGGAACTGTCTGATATTGAAGAAAAAGTAGCCGATCCGGCGGTTTGGGCCGATGCCGCGAAGTCACAGCCGCTGATGCGCGAGCGCAAGCGCCTTGAAGGGCTGCTGGCCGATGACGAGGAGCTGGAGCGCCGGTCGGGCGATGTCCAGGCCTACTTCGAGCTTGCCAAAGAAGGCGGCGAAGACGAATCGCTGCTCGCCGATCTGAAGCGCGAGGTCGATAGCTTGAGCGAATTTGCCGAAAAGCTCGAGACCAAGACACTGCTGGGTGGCGAGACCGATCCGTTGAACGCGATTGTCACCGTCCATCCGGGCGCCGGCGGCACCGAGAGCCAGGACTGGGCTGAGATGCTGCTGCGCATGTACCTGCGGTGGGCAGAGCGGCAGGGATTCAAGACCGAGATCAATGAACTGCAGGATGGTGATGAGGCCGGCATCAAGTCCGCGACCTTTACCGTGACGGGCGAATACGCTTTCGGCCTGTTGAGCGGAGAGACAGGCGTCCATCGCCTGGTGCGCATCTCGCCCTTCGACTCGGCTAAACGCCGCCACACCTCGTTCGCCAGCGTCTTCGTCTCGCCGGAGATCGATGACTCGATCGTCATCGAGATCAAGCCGGACGAGATTCGGACCGATACCTACCGCTCCGGTGGCAAGGGGGGACAGCACGTCAATACGACCGACTCCGCGGTACGTATTACGCACATTCCCACTGGAATCGTGGCGGCCTGTCAGAATGAGCGTTCGCAGCATAAGAACCGCGAGAAAGCCATGAAGATGCTGCGGTCGCGGCTATACGAGTTTGAGCTGGAGAAGAAGAAGGCCGCGACCAAGAAGCTTGAAGACTCGAAGCTGGATATCAACTTCGGTTCGCAGATCCGGAATTATGTGCTGCAGCCCTATCGCATTGCCAAGGACCTACGCACGCGCGTGGAAACCGGTGATGTGGACTCGGTACTGGATGGCGATCTGGATATCTTCATTGCGGGTTACCTGAAGCTGCGCCGTGAAGGCGGTGTTCCGGCGCCGATTGCGGAAGACGAGGATCTATAGGGAGTATCAAAGCAGGGCCTGCGCGTGACGCAGGCCCCTTGCTTTGTCCGGAAAATCTGAGGTACTCAGGTGCGGTTTCACGCATCCAATTTTCACCATGGTGACTGTGAATGCGGACAAGGACCTTCGGAAACAGCTTCTGGCGCTTCTGAAAGAAGCCCAGGCACACGCAACCTTTGACGATGCCGTTGCGGATTTTCCGGCAGCAAAACGAGGCGCCGTCCCAGAAGGGCTGCCGTACTCCGCCTGGCAGTTGCTGGAGCACTTGCGGATCGCACAGCGGGATATCCTCGAGTTCAGCACTAACGAAGACGGCCATTACGAGGAACTGAAGTGGCCTGATGGGTACTGGCCGGAAAAAGCCGAGCCGCCCTCGGCGAAGGCGTGGGACGAGAGCATCGCCGCAATTAAAGAAGATCTGGGAGAGTTCGAGAAGCTGGTCGAAAAAGGTGATCTGCACACGCCATTCGCCTGGGGACAGGGACAGAACCTCCTGCGGGAGGTGCTGCTGGTCGCAGACCACTCCGCATACCACGTAGGCGAGCTGATCATGCTGCGGCGGCTGCTGGGAATCTGGAGATGACGGGAGATGGGAATGAACGAGCCTGAGGTTCTGCGTCGAATGCTGGAGACGAAGAGGATTGCGGTCGTCGGTCTGAGTGACAATCCGGCCAAGCCCAGTCACTACGTCTCCAAGTACATGCAGCAGGCCGGTTACCGGATCCTGCCAGTGAACCCGGGTATCCAGTCTGTTCTTGGAGAGAAGAGCTACGCCAGTCTGACTGACCTGGTGGCGGCCGAGGGCAAACCGGATGTCGTGAATGTCTTTCGCGTCCCCAGTTTTATTCCCGGCATCGTCGACGAGATGTTGGAGCTCGGATTGACGAATCTGTGGGTGCAGCAGGGAATCGTGCATCTCGACGCCGCACGAAAGGCGGAAGAAGGCGGAATCCGGGTTGTCATGGACCGCTGCATCATGGTGGAGCATCGGCGCGCTGCGTAACCCTTCTCGTCTGGGGGAGTCCTACAATAGATGAATATGAAATGGCTCGGCCGGTTGCTCGTCTTATGGGCGGTGGTGTGCGCGTCTGGATACGCGCAGATTGAGCCCGTGGGCGATGGTAAGACCCCTGGGCCGTTGAAAGCGCAGCATCTTACGGTGGAGCTGGTTACCCAGCATCCCTACGTCTATCCGGGGGGCGAGTTCAACGCGGGTCTGGTGTTCACTCTTGAAGAAGGCTGGCATGTCTATTGGCTGAATGCCGGCGACTCCGGCGAGCCTCCACATGCGAAGTGGACGATGCCGGCCGGCATTACCGCTACTGACCTGAAGTTCCCGGTTCCGCAGCGGTTGCCTCTCGGCCCGCTGATGGACTTCGGTTACGAGGAAGGTGTGACCTTTCCCTTCACACTGAAGGCAACCGAGAAGGCGAAGCCGGGAAAGGCTCACGTCGAAGCAAAGGTGGATTGGCTGGTTTGCGCACAGGTCTGCCTGCCGGGGAAGGCCGTTCTGGGCATGGATCTCGATGTCCTGCCGGTGAAGCCCGCGGACGAAAAGACCGAAGAGCCTGTGGGAGCGATCGGTTCAGCGCTGAAGAGCCTGCCGACTCCGTTACCGGATGGCGCGAGGGTTGTCGTGAATGCGACGCCGACGGAGTTCTTGGTCACGCTGCATTCGCCGGACAAAGGAGAGGTGTGGGAGTTCTATCCCTTCGATCAGGAGCAGATCAAGAACGCCGCAGCGCAGCGGGTTGAGAGCTTCCCCGGCGGCGTACGCATTCATCTGGCAAAGGCCGAAGAACTAACGAAGAATCCGGCGGAACTGCATGGCCTCATCAAGCTCGATGACGGCTGGGGCTACGAGTTCCGCGCGCCGGTAAGCACGGCGGCAGCGGCGGCGATTCCGGGGGCTGGTTCTACAGCAAATAGCGGACCTACTGCGGAGATATGGGGCTTCCTGGGGCTGGCATTTCTGGGCGGCATCGTCCTGAACCTGATGCCGTGCGTCTTCCCGGTGCTGTTCCTGAAGGCTCTGGCCCTGGTGCAGAGCGCCGGCGAAGAACGGAAGCGGCAGCGCTCTCATGGCATAGCGTATACCGCCGGTATTGTTGTCTCGTTCTGGGCAATTGTGGCGCTGTTGCTGCTGTTGCGCGCAGGTGGAAGTCAGCTCGGCTGGGGCTTTCAGTTGCAGTCGCCGGGGTTTGTCGCGGTGCTGGCGGCCTTTCTCTTCCTCTTTGGTTTGTCACTGGCAGGAATGTTCGATATCGGCCTGTCGCTGATGAGTGTCGGCGGAGGCTTGGCGGCAAAGCAGGGATATACCGGAAGCTTCTTTACCGGTGTTCTGGCAACCGTGGTGGCGACACCGTGCACCGCTCCGTTGATGGGCGCGGCCATCGGGTTTGCCCTGGCGCAGCCCGCCTGGGTGACCTTTGCGATCTTTACCGCGGTAGCGCTGGGACTGGCTCTGCCGTATATGCTGCTAAGCCTGCAGCCCGCCTGGACGCGGATTCTGCCACGGCCGGGAGCCTGGATGGAGACGCTGAAGGAGTTCACGTCGCTCTTCCTCTTTGGCACCGTGGTATGGCTGGTCTGGGTCTTCGGCCGGCTCTTCGGTGAGGACGGTGTGGATCGCGCGGTGCGTCTGCTTGCCGGGCTGTTGTTGATTGCTATCGCCGGCTGGGCCATGCGCCGCTGGCAGGGCAAATGGCTTGGCGTCGCCATTGCGGTCCTGCTGATTATTGGCGGCGTAGCGATTCCACTCACCGGCCAGAAGGCTGCGGCAGAGGAGAAGGCTCGCTGGGCTGCCTGGAGTGAGGCCTCCGTACAGCAGGCTCATGCTCAGGGCAAGGCGGTCTTTGTGGACTACACTGCGGCCTGGTGCCTTAGCTGCCAGGTGAACGAGCGCGTCGCACTGAACTCAGATGAAGTGCAGGCTCGTTTCAAAAAAGGCAATGTGGTTTTGATGAAGGCGGACTGGACCAAGTACGATCCCGCCATTACGGAAGCTCTGCATGCGGTGGGACGCAGCGGTGTTCCGACGTATGTGATCTATCCCGCGGGCGGCACCGCCAAGCCTGATGTTTTGCCGGAGCTGTTGAGCAAGAGCATTGTGATCGACGCACTGGACAGGGATTTGAAGGACGGGGATTTGAAAGACAAGGACCTGAAATGAGCCCAGATAAAAGTGCAGATGAGCTGGCGATACGACAGGTGGTCGCCGACTGGATCCAATTCACCGTGGAAGAGCGGGTCGATGAGCTGATGGATCTGATGACCGACGACATGCTCTTTCTGACAACGAAGTTTCCACCAATGACCAAAGCCGCGTTCGAGAAGG
The DNA here is from genome assembly GCF_025685425.1 of Terriglobus albidus. Taxonomy (GTDB): domain Bacteria; phylum Acidobacteriota; class Terriglobia; order Terriglobales; family Acidobacteriaceae; genus Terriglobus; species Terriglobus albidus. Next base: position 554,545 of record NZ_JAGTAS010000057.1, on the reverse strand, counting down.
GAACCCGCGAGATGGTAGGTAAGGCGCGGATTGTTCCTCAGGCTGAGATCAAAGAGGTCCAGGTCGAGGGAGACTTCGGTTGGCTATGGCAGGAGCTGACCGTGAACGTCGTCATGGAAGGCAAGGAGCCGGTGGTGATGAAGGGCAGAACAATGGGGATCTATCGCAGATGCGAGGACGGCAAGTGGCGTCTGATGCGCGACGCGAACATGATGCCGTAGTCGTAGCAGGAATAAACAAAGGAGCCGGACGCTTAGCATGGTCCGGCCTTTTGCTTGCTTACTCGCCCGGGTGCCCCGCCCTCGCAACGCTAGCATCGGCGAGGAATGCGACAAAATCTTCGCAAAATATACAGAACGAATTTGTGGATACGTCCTACTGCTCGTGATAGTTGACCATCAAGCCGCCGTCGACCACATAGGTGCTGCCGGTGATATATCCCGCTTCGTCTGAAGCAAGAAAAGCCGCCAGAGCTGCGACATCGTCAGTCGTTCCCAGGCGGTTGAGAGGAATGTTCCGCAACAACGCGTCCAGCTTGGGTTTGTCTTCGAGCAGGGAATGATTGATCGGAGTGACGATCGCCCCGGGCGCAATGTTGTTGATCGTGATATTCAGCGGGCCAAGTTCCACTGCCAGATTGCGGGTGAGCATGCGCAAGCCGCCTTTGCTGGCGCAGTATGTCGAGAAGTGCGGAAAAGCCATATCTTCATGGACAGAGGAGATGTTGATGATCCGCCCTGGCCGTTTCGCGTCACGCAGGCGGCGAACGAAGGCCTGTGTCGTAAAGAAGACACCCTTGAGATTGACGTCAAGCACTTTATCGTAGTCTTCCTCGCTGACATCCCAGAAGTCGGCCCCCTTTTCGACGCCGGCGTTATTTACCAGAACGTCGCATCCACCAAAATGTGCCCAGGTCTCCTCGATCAGAGATTGCGCATCGGAGACCTTTGACACATCGGCATGCACGATGAACGCACGTCCGCCTGCCTGCTCAATCTGAGACTGTGTTGCTTCCGCGCCGTCCGCGTTTCCGCTGTAGTTGATAACGACTGCGGCCCCTTCGGAGGCCAGGCGGATGGCAATATCCTGCCCAATGCCTGAAGAAGAGCCGGTAACGATGGCGACTTTATCCGTAAGACGCATGCACACCTTGGATGCTACCTTCGCGCTTTGAAGAAGCTGCGCAAAATTTCGCCGCATTCCTCCGCCAAGAGGCCCGACATTACATCAACACGATGATTGAGCTGTGGGTGGTTCATGACCGAGAGAACGGAGCCGCATGCACCTGCCTTGGGGTCAGGCGCGGCATAGACCAGCCGGGCGATGCGGGCATGCAGGATGGCGCCGGCGCACATGGCGCAGGGCTCCAGTGTCACATAGAGCGTGCATCCGCTCAGGCGGTAATTGGAGAGAGCCTTTCCTGCTTCTCGCAGGGCGACGATCTCAGCATGAGCAGTCGGGTCCTGGTCGCGCATCACGCGGTTCTGTCCGCGTCCGACGAGCTCTCCCGTTGGGGATACGACAACACAGCCGATGGGAACTTCGCCGCCCAGCTCCGCGGCGCGGGCTTCTTCGATGGCTGCATTCAGATAGTCGAGATCCTCTGGCACAGCTTCTGTTGTACTACTTCGTCGCCTCCGGGGCGGGCGTTTCGCTCAGATACTCCTTGCTCAGAGTCTTCTTCTCGGTCGCGAGGGGCAGCAGTGTGGGATAGAACTGCACGAAGGTCGTGTCGACGGCTCCGTGAGCCTGATGGCAGGTGTAGCAGCTCGCCGTCTGCGGAACGCGGGATGCCGCCGCTCCACCAGGCTTGCCGCCGACATAGAAAGCCCACTCGTTCTTGTCCTTCAGGTGAACCTCGACGTTCCGCACGCTGGTGCTTTGGGTGTGTCCGCTCTTGTTGATAGAGACCGGGTTCTCCGCGGTGCGCACCTCAAGGACGAGCATGGTCTTGTCGGGCCAGGTGCCGGTCTGCAGAAAACTGCGATAGGCGCTTGGATTGACGAAGACGTTATCGAAGATGGAGTGCGCTGCCGGCGCCGCGGTAGCACTGGTTGGCTGCGTATAGGTCATGTCAATGCCGGAGGTCAGGTAGATCCATTCGCGATAGTTGACCGGCATCACCAGCTTGCCCTCTACGGTATAGGTGGGCACGTCTGTGGGAGCAGTAGTCTGGGCACCTGCGGTAAGTAGAAGGCTGGAAGCAAGAACAGCACGGCGGAGCATGGCACGGTCTCCAGAACAAAGATTTCGATTGCGGTATCCCCGGATGATACGGGACATACCGCAGATTTGTTCCAGATTTCTCGTGCTAGAGCATTTTCACTGTAGGTGTAGTGCAGGGCTTCCACATCCATGGGCGTTTTCCGCAATGAAAACGCCGCTACACGCTTTTTCCGGGATACCCGGCAACAGTGAAAATGCTCTACGGCCGCGCCGGCAGAGACTCGTTGTCAGGCCGCGCCCACAGCGTATTGAAGTTGGTCTGAAAGTGCTGGATGCTGGCGCCATCGCGGAGGATGATGAGGTCGTTGTCCTGGCGTTTCTCCCCCGTAGGCGAGAAGTTGGCTGAACCCGTGCGGACAAACCGCCCATCGACGCAGTAGGCCTTAAGGTGCATGAGCGTGCGGGAATGCTTCACCAGGACCTGCACATTCGCCGTACGCGCCAGCCGCAGCAGGGCGGAGTTGGCGTCCCCGGTATCGTCGCTGTCCTCATCGTTGTCGGTGTTTCGGGCACGAGAGTTTTTGACTTTGTTCGCACGGGCAAGCTCTCCGTCGGTCTGGGTGTTATCGCGATAGATGCGAATCCGTACGCCACGATTCGCGGCGGCGACCAGGGCATCCGCGATGGCAAGATCGGTGAGGGCGTAGGCATTCATGTCGATGGTCTTGCGTGCTTGACCAATCAGATCGACATCCAGGTGCTCGAGATTTTCGGCAGGAGAGTAATGAATCTCAGCGGGGATGTTGGTCGGAGTAGGCGTGACCCCGGAAAGTTGCGTGCAGCCTGTAAGAAGAACAAGAGGGAGAAAAAGAGTGCAACGGGCATTCATGCTTCGACGAGTGTATTGCTTTGTGCGGAGATCAGGCTGAGGAAAATCCGAGCTTCGCTTAAACTGCCGTCGTCCTTTCATTACATATCAGACAGGCTCGCGTCGCTGAAACATCGCATTGTAGGAGTATCGACAAATTCATTTGGTCTGAGACTGCCAAAAGCATGGATGAAAACGGGTGGGAGCAGCGGGCTTCAGCCCGCTGATAAAGGACAGAAAGTAATTGGGCTTTAGCCCTGGGCCTTCTCTGCCCGTCAAGAAAAGGCCAGGCTAAAGCCCATTTCTATATTGAGCCGATAGACCGTGGGCTAAAAGCCCACGGCTCCCACCTATGCGAGCTTCGCTCGAACGTCCCGTGTTCCGGTCAGGACACAGCCTCTAAAACAGGTTCTCGCCAGCCTCTTCGTTCAAGTGCATCAGGAACTTCGTGAGTGTGCGGATGCGCGGCTCTGCGAGTTCTTTAGCGCGTGGAAGACGCAGTTTGCCGGGTAGGATATCGAGTGTCTTCTGCAGTGAATCCCGGGCATGAGTGAAGGTAACGAAGCGTGTATCCGATCCCAGCTTCGCCAGCGTGCGGGTGATGCCGATGGCGCCGAGCTGCTCAAGGATGTCCGCATCGCGCGCGATGGTCGCTTCCAGTGTCTGCGGCTCATCGTGCGGTTGATGAGTACGGATCACTTCCAGGACAGCCGCAATCTTCTCTTCGGGAAATCCTGCTTCACGCAGGATCGTGGGCGATTTCTCGCAGGTGTACGCGACGTGATCCCACCTCTTCAGAAGCTCGGGGTCTTCGGGGCGATGACCGACAAAGACCCCGAGATCGTGCAGAAAGCAGGCGGCAAAGACGACATCGTCGTCATAATTCAAACCTTCGCCGATCTGGCGTGTCAGCGCATAAAGCCGCGGCTGATGCCCGTACTTGTGCTGTGGCTGGGCATTGACGTGGAGATAGTCGATCAGCTTGGAACGAAAGTCAGACATCGTGCCTCCAGCGGTAGGGTTAGGCAGGTTCCTGCTGTGTCATGCAGTGCAATGCACCCAGACCCCAGATGAAGTCGCCGCAGTGGATGCCTACGACCTCACGGTCGGGGAAGCACTCTGCGAGCGTGTTCAGCGCAATGCGGTCGTTCTTGTCATTGAAGGTAGGCACCAGCACCAGGTTGTTCGCGATGTAGAAGTTCGCATAACTGGCGGGCAGGCGCTGGCCTTCGAAGAGGACCGGCGACGGCATGGGCAGCTCGATGATCTGGAAGGGCTCACCTTTCAGGTTGCGGGCGCTGCGCAGGCGGTCAAGGTTCTCGGCCAGCGGAAGATGATTCTCATCGCGAGTATTGTGCTCTACGGCGGTGACGATGGTGTTTACTCCGACGAAGCGGGAGATATCGTCGACGTGGCCGTGCGTGTCGTCACCGGCACAGCCGCGATTCAACCAGATCACCTGGTCGATACCGAGATAATCATGGAAAGCCTTCTCCAATTGCTCGCGCGAGACGCCCGGGTTGCGCTGCTGTACCTCGGAGAGCAGGCACTCCTCAGTGGTGAGCAGAATGCCCTCGCCGTTGGTGTCAATGGAACCGCCTTCGAGCACCAGCCGGTGCGGTCCAACGTGGGGCTCGAAGGCCGGCATGTCGTACAGTTCGGCGACCTGCGTTGGGATGCGGTCGTCATTGTGCCAGTTCGGATACTTGGCCCAGGCATTGAACTTCCAGTTGGTGACGGCCAACTCACCCTGCGGATTCCTGACGAAGATAGGGCCGGAATCGCGCAGCCAGACACGGTCGGTCTTCCAGAGATGGAAGTGCAGGCGCGCGAGATTGGCTCCAGCGCGGCGCAGGATATTGCGCGCACGCTTTTCTGAGGCGGCATCGTTGACCAGAATGTTGACGTCCTCCACCCGCGAGAGGTGACGGACAATCTCGGCATAAACCCAGGGAATGGGCTGAAACTTGGCCGGCCAGTCCTCGGCGTTGTGCGGCCAGGCAATCCAGGTCGAGGTATGGGGAGCCCACTCGGCGGGCATGCGGAAGTTCTTTTCGCTGGGTGTCGTCATTTCTGAAACCTTTTCATCACGTAGAGCAGACTGTAGCTAAGCTCTCCACTGATGCCGTAAAAATCTGCTTTTTCAAAAAGGATGTTCATGAGCACATCATCCGGGTACCGATCAGGATCACCTGCGTGAATGTGTCTGAGCTCGGAACTCAGATGGTGCTGAAGTTCGTTGGCGCCTTGAAGTCTCTTGAAGCTCTGCTCGTCTGTTGTGGCTTCACCGGCTGGATCAGGATACGTTCCACGCAAGGCGATCGTGAGTTGATGCGATGTCTGCGCCAGAAAGCTAACCTTGCCGTTCGCAGCAAGAGCCGAATATGCGGCGATAAATTCTGGTCGAGTCATGGTTGATCGTGCGTGTGCGACGAGGTCCACGTCCCGAGCATGAGACGTAGACCTCGGACCTTAGTCGATGATCTTAGTCGATAAACCGGCTGGTGATGTTGCCGTAGGCATCGATGCGGCGGTCGCGCAGGAAGGGCCAGTGCTGGCGCGTCACCTCGACCAGTTGCGGATCGAGATCGGCAATCAGGATGTCTTCTTCATCGTGCGCCGCCTGCTTCAGAATGCGGCCGAAGGGATCGGCGATAAAGCTGCCGCCCCAGAACTCCAGGCCTGCACCCTCGGGTCCCTTGATGTCGTTGACATCACCCTGCTCGTGGCCGACACGGTTCACCGAGCAGACGAAGACGCCGTTGGCGATGGCATGGGCGCGCTGAATGGTCTGCCAGGCTTCATACTGCGCAGTACCGAACTCTTCCTTCTCACTGGGGTGCCAGCCGATAGCGGTCGGGTAGAAGAGGATGTTCGCTCCCTGCAGCGCGGTGATTCGGGCGCCTTCCGGATACCACTGGTCCCAACAGACCAGCGTGCCGATATGCGCGGCGGAGGTCTTCATGGCCTTGAAGCCCAGGTCTCCCGGGGTGAAGTAGAACTTCTCGTAGTAGAGCGGATCATCCGGGATATGCATCTTGCGGTAGATGCCCTGAATGTTGTGTTCGGCTGTGGAGGCCGGGTCCAGGATGGCGGCGGTGTTGTGATACAAGCCGGGAGCGCGGCGCTCGAAGAGCGAGGCCACGACCGTGACCTGGTGTTCGCGGACGATGGCCGACAGGCGCTCCGTTGAGGGGCCGGGGATCGATTCGGCGATGGAAAACAGGGCGTGGTCTTCACGCTGGCAGAAGTACTGGGCGCGGAAAAGCTCCGGCAGGCAGATCAGCTTGGCGCCTTCTCGGGCGGCTTCAACAACGAGCGAGGCTGCCTTCTCGAGGTTCGCATCGGTGGAGGCGACGCAGGACATCTGGATCAGTGCGGTACGGGTCGACTTCATGGCTCCCTCCAGTTTCTCAGATTCGAGCGAAAGGACTATAAATCGGGTCTTGATTTCTGATAGCTTTGAAGCGAGGACGGGCCACGACGCCCGGCCTGCAGGGTTCTCCCAACACAATCCACGCTTTACCTGCGGCGGCCCGTGTGCCGTTGGCGCAGGAGACTAGAAGGAGTCGTATGTCCGGCGAATACCGTGATTTTCTCGAGCTCAGCTACGCGGAGCTCGAAGACCTGAACCTCGCAGCCAAAGAGCAGCGCAAGAAGCGCGTGGCGGCCGACGTTATTCAGGAAGAGCGTCTGAAGTATCTGACCGATGAAAAGCGCATCAAGGCTGTCACCGTGGTCTTCAGTGACCTGGAAGGCCGTCTGCACACGCTGGATTATGACAAGAAGTTCCTGGTCAAGAGCTACGACAACCTGACCTTCGATGGTTCGTCGATCCGCGGCTTTACTGCGCAGCGTGAGTCCGATCTCCGCCTTGGCATTGACTGGAGCGCCTTCTACTGGACCCCGGCCGACATCTTTGGCCCGGGCAAGGTTATCGTCTTCGGCGAAGTGATCGATAAGAACGGCGGCACCTACTCCGCCGACCTGCGCGGCGTGCTGAAGGCCTTCGCGAAGGAGCAGTACCAGAAGAACGGCTACACTCTGAACGCCGCCAATGAGATCGAAGGCTTCCTCTTCGAGGGCGTGGACGCAGAGCGTACCTTCCACCAGACCGGCAAGTTCGAGTACGTCAACCAGGGCGGCTACTACCACTCGCTGCCTGGCGATCCGCTGCGTGAGTTCATCGACACCACCGCCGAGATTCAGCGCGCGATGGGCTTCGAGAACGAGAAGGATCACCCCGAGGTCGCTCCTTCGCAGTTCGAGATTAACTACAGCTACGGTGAAGTCGTTGCAGCCGCCGACCAGATCCAGCTCTACAAGCTGATCTGCCGCCAGGTCGCCACCCAGATGGGGATGACGGCCAGCTTCCTGCCCAAGCCGGTCACTGGCGTCAACGGCAGCGGTATGCACACCAACATCTCCATCACCAAGGGCGGCAAGAACCTGTTCTGGGATCCGAAGGGACAGGAGAAGATCTCGGCCTTCGCATGGAAGTTCGTTGATCGCATCCTCACTCACGGCAACGACATCTGCCTGCTGCTGAACGCCAGCGTGAACTCCTATCGTCGCCTTGATCCGCACTTCGAAGCCCCGAACCAGATCAAGGCTTCGGCGACCGATCGCGGATCGATGGTCCGTATTCCGATCGGCAATGAGAAGTCGGCCCGCGTCGAGGTTCGTTCGGTAGGACCGGACGCCAATCCGTACGCTGTGCTGCTCTCCTGCTTCAAGACCGGCCTTGAGGGCGACATCTCCAAGATCAAGAATCTCCGCCAGGCCGAACGTTACCTGCCGGACAACATCTACACAGCGCTCGACAACTTCCGCAACGCCGAGTGGACCAGCACCCTGCTGGGCGAGGATGTGAAGGCCCGTTATGCGGACCTGAAGCAGGCTTCGGCCGATCGTTGCCCACGTCTGCTGGGTACGATCGTGAAGAGCAGCGAGGTGCAGTTTCACCACGACGTGTACAACCAGCTTCTGTGGGGCCAGTTCTAAGAACTGCTCAGCGCGAAAGCACGAACGCCCTGGCACTGGCCGGGGCGTTCTCTTTTTATTTGTCATTTCGCAGCGACCGGGGACCCCAGCCAGCTTTGCTGGCTGGGGTGAAGCAGAGCGGAGAAATCTGCTTCTCTGCCAATGTCCCCCCCGCTTAACCCTCCTGAGCGATAATCGAATCATTTGTGCGAATTTTGCATGGTGCTCTCACCGGGTGATACCTTGGAAGTGCACAAATTTCACCGGAGAATCCTGATCATGCAAGAGAGCTACAACGGTATTGCGGTCCCCAAGGACGGCGAGGCGATTCAGTACGTCGATGGCAAATACATCGTGCCCGACAAGCCCATCATTCCGTTTATTGAGGGTGACGGTACCGGCCGTGATATCTGGAAGGCCTCGCAGCGTGTGTTCGATGCAGCCGTAGAGAAAGCATACGGCGGCAAGCGTCAGGTGAAGTGGTATGAGGTTCTGGCTGGTGAGAAGAGCTATCGTCAGACCAGCAACTGGCTTCCGGATGACACCGTGAAGGCGACGGTCGACTTCCGCGTTTCGATTAAGGGACCGCTGACGACTCCGGTGGGCGGAGGTATCCGCTCGCTGAACGTTGCTTTGCGTCAGTTGATGGATCTGTATAGCTGCGTCCGTCCGGTGAAGTACTACACCGGTGTACCCAGTCCGGTGAAGCACCCCGAGAAGTGCAACATCGTGATCTTCCGCGAGAACACTGAGGACATCTACGCCGGCATCGAGTTCCGCGAGGGAACGCCCGAGGCTCAGAAGTTCGTCAGCTTTGTGAACGACGAGATGCTGAAGGGCGGCAAGAAGAAGGTTCGTCTGGATTCGGGCGTCGGCGTGAAGCCCATCTCTATCACTGGTTCCAAGCGCCTGGTGCGCGCCGCTATCAACTACGCCATCAAGAATGGTCTGAAGACGGTCACGCTGGTGCACAAGGGCAACATCCAGAAGTTCACCGAAGGCGCGTTCCGAGAGTGGGGCTACGAGGTCGCGACGCAGGAGTTCCGTGATCTCACCGTTACCGAGCGTGAGAGCTGGATCCTGGGCAACCTGGACGTTAATCCGAACCTCACGCCCGAGGAGAATGCTGCTCTGGTTGAACCGGGCATCGAGTTCGCTCCGAAGGAGTTTGGTGACAGTGTTGTCGCCGAAGTCAAGCAGGTCCTGGCTGAGATTGGCCAGTCGCATGGCGGCGGCAAGTGGAAGTCGAAGATCATGGTGAACGATCGTATCGCTGACTCAATCTTCCAGCAGATCATCATCCGTCCCAGCGACTACCAGGTTCTCGCGACGACCAACCTGAACGGCGACTACATCTCCGACGCTGCCGCAGCGCAGGTCGGCGGTCTGGGCATCGCTCCGGGCGCCAACATCGGTGATGGCTACGCCGTCTTCGAGGCGACCCACGGTACGGCTCCGAAGTACGCGGACAAAGACGTCATCAATCCCGGCAGCGTGATGCTCTCCGGCGTGATGATGTTCGACTTCCTGGGGTGGACAGAAGCTGCTCGTCTGATCGAGAACTCCATGGAAGAGACCATCAAGCAGAAGTACGTGACCTACGACTTCGAGCGTCAGATGGAGGGGGCGACCAAGGTGAAGACCAGCGAGTTCGCTACCCGCATGATCGAGAACATGGACAAGGTCGCCAGCAAGTAAGCTTGGGCGTTCTCCATTGGAGCATTTTCCCTGTAGGTGTAGTGTAGGGTTTCCGCATCTATGGGCGTTTTCCACAATGAAAACGCCGCTGTACTCCTCTTCCGGGATACCCAGCAACAGGGAAAATGCTCTAGCTCTAACTGGCGCGCCTTGCAGTAAGCAGGGCGCGCCCTTGTCTTAAGGGATAGAAATGTCGATTGAAATTGCACCGCGGGAGCGGGTAGACGTCGTGTTGATTGGCGCCGGAGTAATGTCGGCGACGCTGGGAACGTTGCTGCGCCAGGTTGATCCATCGCTGTCAATCGTGTGTTTCGAGAGCCTGGATCGCGTGGCGGCTGAGAGCAGCGATGCCTGGAACAACGCCGGCACGGGCCACTCAGCGTTCTGCGAGCTGAACTACACGCCACAGAAGTCCGACGGCTCGGTGAACATCTCCAAGGCTATCCAGATCAACCAGCAGTTCCAGGAGTCGCTGCAGTTCTGGACGTATCTGGTGGAGCAGGGCAAGATCACCTGCCCTCATGAGTTCATCACCAAGGTGCCTCACCTGAGTTTCGTTACGACAGACAAGAGCGTCAGCTTCCTACGCAAGAGGTATGAGGCGCTGAGCAAGAACCTGCTCTTCCGCGAGATGGAGTACACCGAGGACAAAGCGAAGATTGCCGAGTGGATTCCTCTGATGATGGAGGGCCGTGACATGAGCCGCTCCATGGCAGCTACGCGCGTCGAGCATGGCACCGATGTCGACTTCGGAGCACTCACGCGCAAACTCTTTGCCTATCTGCTCAAGGGCAAGCAGTCGCGCCTCTTCCTCCGCCATCGTGTCACCAGTATCGGCAGAGGCAAGGACTGCCGCTGGCATGTGCACGTGAAGAACCTGCAGACCGGTCGTGCGGCGACTGTCTGTGCCCGTTTCGTCTTCATCGGTGCCGGAGGCGGCGCGCTGCCACTGCTCCAGGAAGCCGGCATCGACGAAGGCAATGGTTATGGTGGCTTCCCGGTGAGCGGACAGTGGCTCCGCTGCGTGAATCCCGAGGTGATTGAGCAGCATTCGGCGAAGGTCTACGGCAAGGCATCGGTTGGAGCTCCGCCCATGTCGGTGCCTCACCTCGATATGCGCATGACCGGCGGCAAGAAGGAGCTGCTCTTCGGACCCTACGCCGGTTTTACGGCCAAGTTCCTGAAGCACGGATCGTATCTGGACATGATCAAATCGGTGCGGCCCGGCAATCTGTATCCGATGATCAAGGCGGGCCTCGATAACGTCGACCTCACCAAATATCTGGTGAAAGAGGTCATGCAATCGCCGCAGGACCGTCTGAAGAGTTTGCGCAAGTTCGTTCCCAATGCGCGGTTGGAAGACTGGGAGCTGGCGATCGCGGGACAGCGAGTGCAGATCATCAAGTCGCATAAGGAGAAGGGCGGCGTGCTCGAATTCGGCACAGAGGTCATCCGCGACAGCGAGGGCTCCATTGCGGCATTGCTGGGTGCATCGCCCGGCGCCTCGACGGCGGTCAGCATCATGCTGGGCATGCTGCAGAAGGGAATCACGGTGATCAAGCCGGAACTCGCAAAGACAAGGCTCGCGGAGCTGATTCCGTCCTTCGGTAAGAAGCTCGATCAGGAGCCGGGGCTGCTGGACCAGATCACTGCGCAGGCACGTGCCGCGCTTCGCATCGGATAGCAAAACGCAGCCCGCCGGAGCCTAAAGCTTGAGACACACACCGTTGGAATGGTAGGGTGGTGGCCGTAAGGACCGGAGGGGTTTCTGCGTGCGGAAAAAAATCACGATTGTTGGAGCAGGGAACGTAGGCGCAACGGCTGCAAACTGGATCGTAGAAAAAGAACTCGGTGATGTGGTGCTGGTCGATGTGAACGAAGGCATCCCACAGGGCAAGGCTCTGGACCTTCTGGAGGCCATGCCGATCGAGAAACGCGACTGCTCGGTAATCGGTACAAACGGCTATGAGGAGACGGCAAACTCCGACGTCGTGGTGATTACGGCAGGCATTCCTCGTAAGCCGGGTATGAGCCGTGATGACCTGCTGCAGACCAACTTCAAGATCATGAGCGATGTTGTGGGGAAGGTTGTCGCTGCCTCGCCGAACTGCATCCTCGTCATCGTCTCCAACCCACTCGACGCCATGGCGCAGACCGCCTTTAAGCAGAGCGGTTTCCCCCGGGAACGCGTGATCGGTATGGCGGGTGTTCTCGATTCGGCCCGCTTCCGGACCTTCATCGCGGAAGAGCTGCACGTCTCGGTCGAGAACGTAACAGCGTTTGTCCTTGGCGGACACGGCGACACCATGGTGCCGTTGCCGCGTTATTCCACCGTCGCCGGTATCCCGATTACAGAGCTCATCGCTCCGGACCGTTTGGAAGCGTTAGTGCAGCGGACGCGCGATGGCGGCGCCGAGATTGTGAAGTATCTCAAGACGGGTTCGGCGTACTACGCTCCTTCTGCCGCCGCAGTGGAGATGGTGGAAGCCATTCTGAAAGACAAGAAGAAGATCCTGCCCTGCGCGGTGTATCTGCAGGGCGAATACGGTATCAACGGTCTGTACGTGGGTGTCCCGGTCAAGCTCGGCGAGAAGGGTGTGGAACAGATCATCGAGATCAAACTCACACCCGAGGAGCAGGCTGCGCTGAACCGCAGTGCGGATGCTGTGAAAGAGCTGTGTGACGTGATCGGGATGGCCTAGCAGACAAAGACAAAATAAGAAGGCCCGCCGGCAACGGCGGGCCTTCGCGTGTTTGTGCAGTGTTTAGGCGACGCGCTCGATGACCAGGGACTCGATCTTGACGTCCTTCTTCGGGCGGTCCATGGCGGCTGTGGCGACCTTGCTGATCTTCTCCACGACGTCGTAGCCCTCGACAACCTCACCGAAGATGGTGTGGCGGCCGGTCAGCCAGGTGGTAGGAGCAACGGTGACGAAGAACTGGCTGCCGTTGGTGTTCGGGCCGGCATTGGCCATGGCCAGTTTGCCCTTCTCCTGAAAGCCGTGCGGGCTGCCCTTGGTCTCATCTGCAAAGCGGTAGCCGGGGCCGCCCATACCAGAGCCCTCGGGATCGCCGCCCTGGATCATGAAGTCGGGGATCACGCGATGGAAGATGGTGCCGTCATACAGCTTGGCGCCCTTCTTCGACGGGGAGTTCCAGTCTTTGGTGCCTTCGGCCAGGCCGATGAAATTGGCGACGGTCTGCGGAGCGTCCTTTTCGAAAAGGACGCAGACAAAGGTTCCCTCAGAGGTATTAAAAACGGCATACGTGCCGGGAGTGCGAGTCGACATGAGTAATTCTCTCCTTGCGGTAGAGCATTTTTCCTGTAGATGTAATGCGGGGTTGTGCATCTATGGGCGTTTTCCGCAATGAAAACGCCGCTGCACGCTCCTCCCGGGACACCCAGCAACAGGAAAAATGCTCTAGTCAGGATACAGGAACCGGCGCCAGCTATTTTGTCGGCGGTGTGGATGGAGCGGCAGCAGGCGGCGCCATGGGATCCGGCGGCAGTGGCTGTCCCTCGGGAACGATAGTGACTTTGTTGATGGTCACAGGTGTCAGCGGTTTGTCGTTCGGATTGGTCGGAACCCTGGCGATGGTCTGCACCACAACGACCGAGTGCTCATCGCACTGGCCGAAGATGGTGTGCTTTCCGTTCAGCTCCATGACGGGCGCTTCGGTGATAAAGAACTGGCTCCCGTTGGTGCTGGGGCCCGAGTTGGCCATGGCCAGACGTCCGGGCTGATTGAAGGTGAGGGCCGGTGTGAATTCGTCGGCAAAGAAGTAGCCTGGGTCGCCCGTTCCATTGCCTGCACGGTCGCCCCCCTGGATCATGAACCGGGGAATCACGCGATGGAAGGTAGTGCCGTCGTAGAAGCGCGTATTGTGCATCCGCTTCTGGCTGACCGGGTCGAGCCAGTCTTTGGTGCCCTCGGCCAGACCGATGAAATTGGCGACGGTGACGGGGGCTTCCTTCTGGAAGAAGCGGCAGGTCAGCCGCCCCATGGAGGTATCGATGACGGCGATAGGCCCATTCGGCGTGGCCTCACGAACCATCTGAGCCGTGGTGCTCGGCGTGTCCGGCAGATCGTCGGCCGGCTTGGGAGGGGTCGGCGTCTGCTGCTGGGCAAACGCGGAGACAGCGAGCGAAACACTAAGGACGAAAGCACGAACCATCACCCTATAAGGGTACTAGTGTGTATCGACAAATTCCAGATAGCCCATGCTCCGGGTGTTCCATCCATCGCATCGCGATGGGTGGGATGTTCGAGCGAAGCTCGAATCGGTGGGAGCATCAGGGTCCCGGCCAGCTTTGCTGGCTGGGGTGAAGGCATGGGCTTTCAGCCCACGGTGTATCGGCCCAACATAGAAATGGGCTTCAGCCCTGGGCGTTTTCCTGATTGAAAAAGAGAAGGCCCAGGGCTAAAAGCCCGTCTACTTTTACGTCTTTATCAGCCGGCTGAAGCCCGTTGTTCCCACCAGTTTCAGTCATCCTGTGTTAGATCAACTGAATGTGTCGATACGCCCTAGGTTAGGCATACTTTCATCCTCCAGGGCGTGTCAGAGGGCTCCGACAGTCTCGATGACAGTGGCCGTCGGCGTAGCAGATGCTGGAACGGGAGGGTCGGGGGCTACCAGAAAACGCCGTGACAGTGCTGAGGCGAAGACACCCGTCTCGTCGTGATGCGAGGTCCGGCGATGAATGTGCAGATACTCATGCTGAAAGACACGCGAAATGGCTCTCGCCATGGCGTCGACGCGTTGTTCCGGCTTCATCGGCGCAATCGCGTCGTTGATTGTCAGGGCGATCTCTTCGCAATCAATCAGGATATAGTTGATCGGTTCGCCCTTCACAAAGGGAACAGAACCCAGCGCCCGGGGAGCATGCGGTGCAGGCATTTGGGGAAGCACATCGCACGAACCCGTGAATCGCAGGAAGAGAATCTCAGGGAAGTCGACTGCCAGAGGTGGCGTCTGCGAGAGATAGAAGATTGGGGAAGGTTGGCCTGGATTTACTTCCTGCAGCCGAATCTGTATCTCAGTTGCGACTGCGTTTGCAAATTCTGGCCGGAAATTTCCTACCCGATCTGGTTTGAGAATAAGCGCGGGCTGCGAGTAATGTTGCGCGTAAGCCGTGAGACAGGCGGACAGCAGAACAAAGAACCCAAAAATCAACGAACACCGAGGAAAAGCTTTCATGACAACTTACCCGTGGTCATTTAGACCGCCGGATACGATGCTCCTCGGCTGAAGCTTTTGTAAAGGGTATGGAGAGAATTTTTTCGATTATTTTTTAGTTCGGGAATATAGCCTGATTACTTGGCAACTATTCCCGAACTATCTCGATCTTAGGAAGATTTAACCAAAAACTTACTCAAGAGCTAGAGCATTTTCCCTGCAGGTGTAGTGCAGGGCTTCCACATCTATGGGTGTTTTCCGCAATGAAAACGCCGCTGCACTCCTCTTTCGGGATACCCAGCAACAGGAAAATGCTCTGACGTTACTGAAACGATGGATCCGCCTTCGCCTGTACCTCGCGGAAGACACGAATCAGGTTGCCGCCAAGCAGTTTCTTCATGTCATCCGCGGTGTATCCGCGGGCCATTAGGGCCGCCGTGATCTTTGGGAGATCGGCCGCGGAATCAATGCCTCCAGGCGGCTGCGGAATGCCGTCAAAGTCAGTGCCGATGCCGACATGGTCGATGCCGGCCACCTTGATGACATGGTCAAAGTGATCGATCAGTGAATCGAAGGGCGCACGTCCCACCTTTGCCGCATATTTGCGATCGATCGCATCGGATGCCGTGTAGGGAACTGGAAGGCCTTTGGCGCGGTATTCGGCTTCGAGAGCGTCCTGTTCCTTCTGGCGCTCGGTCTTGCAGTCGTTCCACGCCTGTCTCCACTTCTCATCGATGAAGGCAGGGAACAGGTTCACCATCACCACGCCGTTCGTCTTCGCGACGGCGCGAAGCTGGTCATCAGTTAGATTGCGGCCGGCCTGCGTCAAGGCTCGCGCCGAGGAGTGAGATGCCAGCAGCGGAGCTTTCGTGACCTCAACCACGTCCCAGAAGGTCTTGTCGGCCACGTGCGAGATGTCGACCATCATGCCCAGGCGGTTCATCTCCGCAACCACCTGTTTGCCAAAGTCGGTCAGCCCGTTGTGGTGCTTTACGGTTGGGTCGTCGATATCGCCTGAGGAGTCTGCCCAGTCATTGGTGTTGGACCAGGTGAGGGTCATATAGCGAACCCCGAGACGGTAGTAGTCACGCAGCAGAGCGAGATTGTTCTCAATCGAGTGGCCGCCCTCAATCCCCATGCAGGCGACGAACTTCCCGGCCTTATGCGCGGCGAGAATCTCGTCAGGTGTACGACACAGCGCCATCTTATCCGGGTGTTTGCGTACCTGTTCCAAAACCCCGTCGATCAGCGAAAGAGTGCGTACCGCCGAGCGATTGGCGGGATACTGCGACGGATCGACCCAGATGGAAAAGAACTCGGCATCGAGGTTTCCTTTTTTTGCGGACTCATAGTTCACCATGCCGCCGTTCAGCGCCTCAAAGAAATCCCAGTGTTCGTCGACAAAGCGCTGCGGTGTGTCGGCGTGGGTGTCAATGACAAGAGCTTCGGCGTGAACTTTGGCGGGGTCTGGTTGCATAGCCTTCTTTCGAGTTGCGGTCTGCTGGCCGTAAACGGTTGATACCAAGAACAGACTTCCAGCAGCGATGGCGATGGGGAGAGGGAATCTCATAGGCAGTGGACTGGTGCTGCTCTATGGTAGCGGTTCTCCATAAAAGTCCGGAATGCAAAGTGATACGGGGATTGTGTCTGCCAGGCCCGATTGTGCGTGCCAAACGGGGAATGCATCGGATTCCGGGAACGCGACTGGAGTATTTTCCCTGTAGGTGTAGAGTAGGGGCCTCCGCATCTATGGGCGTTTCCGCAATGAAAACGCCCATAGATGCCCCTTCCGGAATACCTGGCAACAGGGAAAATGCTCTCTAGAGACCTCCACCCCTCGATCTGCGTCAAACATAGAAGAGGTGATTCACCATGGATATGGGCGCAAAATCGGTCAATGATCCAGCAGGCCCGTCTCCCGAGGCGCCGGTGCATCGCGAAGGGGAACACGTGGATACAGAGCATGTGGATAGAGTGCATGTGGATAGAGAGCATCTGGATAAAGCACACGTGGATATAGAGCATTTACACGAGCACGAGCACATAAGGAATGAGGCAATGGAAGCGGCTCGCCGTGGTCAACAACGCATAACGAAGAACGTTGGGAAGATTCCCGGCACCAGGATCTTCAGCAAGTAATCTTTACGAAGTAGCGCTGCGAGCGCGAGAGTATTTCCCTGTAGGTGTAGAGTAGGGCTTCCGCATCTATGGGCGTTTTCCGCAATGAAAACCGCTGCACTCCTCTTTCGGAATACCCAGCAACAGGGGAAAATGCTCTAACTCGAAACAAATGAGAGGAAAGCCCTGCGAGCAGCGGGGCTCTCTTTTTTGGGGCAACGCTCGATGGGGCACAGCCGTCAGAGTATGTCCAGAGAGGTGATTCACAATGGGTACTGGCGTAAATTCGACCAAAGATCCAGCCCGTCCGTCGCATGAGGCACTCGTGCATCGCGAGGGAGACACGGAGAACCTGAATAAGTTGGATCAGGATGCGATGGAATCGGCTCGCCGCGGTCAACAGCGTATGAAGCAGAACGAGGGGAAAATCCCCGGGAGTAAGATCTTTACCAAGTAAATCTTCACGAAGTAGCGCCACGAGCGTGAACCCGAATAGAAGAGAGAAAGCCCCACTATGAGTGGGGCTTTCTTCATCGTTTTGAATTTATCGTTTCTGTTCATCAGGAATGAAGTGGTCTTCGACCGCCTTCTTCATCAAGCCTGGAGGCAGCAGGCCTTGCGCCAGAATGAAGTCGTGAAAGCGTTGCGCATTGAACTTGGATCCCAGAGCTGCTTCGGTCGACTTCCGCAACTCCAGCAGGCGTGTATAGCCGTAAAAGTAGCTGTTGGCCTGGCCCGGCATGCGGAAGGTGTAACGCTCCACCTCCTGATTGGCGAACGGAACGGACATGCCGACGTCCTCGGTAAGCACCCGCATCGCCTCCTGCGGTGTGATTTTGCCGGACTGTAGCTCAGGATCCAGAAAAGCGCGTGCGGCACGCAGCAGGCGGAACTGCAGGCTGATCAACTGCCCTTCAAGCGGCATATAGGGCAGTGTGATGTATTCAGCGTAGAGCCCCCAACCCTCGGCGTTCGTCGAGTTGAATGCAAACAACGCACGGGCCTTGGAGACGCCGTGCTCCACCATGGAATCGAACTGGAGCTCGTGGCCCGGACGAGCCTCATGTGCGATCAGAGTCCACGTCGCTGCATCGTAGGTATAGTCATCTACCTTCTGAGCCGCATTGCCATTGGCGGCAGGCATATTCAGCGGCAGGACAAAGACACCGCGCTGACCGGTGTTGTTCAGGAATGGCGGAGGCACCATGTGCGGCGCCGGCTGCTGTACTGACTCGGCAGGCGTGCCCAGGCGGATGATCGCCGGGCGGTCCGGCAGGGTGACCAGCTGCTGCGTCCGGATAATCTCTTCAATCGCATGCAGGCGTTTTTCGTAGAACGGCAGAATCTCGTCGTTCGAGAGCTGTTTCTGCTTCAGTTGCCGAATGACGGCCCGGTAGTCGGAGTTGGGAAGGTGTTGTTCCGTTGCGATCCGGGTGGCGACTTGCTGCATCTGCGCCTGATAGTCCAGGAACGCCGCATGCGCCATCCGGGAGATCTGCGCCGGGGAGATGTCGATGCCGTAATCGGCGAAGTTTAGAGCGTACTCTTCCGGCTGGAGGCGGAAGTCGGTCCGGGCCTTGGGAAGGACTGTTGTCTTGAGCCAGGCGTCGTAATCCGCGATCTGCTTCTGCAGTAGCGCGTAATTGGCCTCCCAGCCGGTGAGTTTGTACTTCTTGAAGAGATCGGCGATTCCATCGATCCGTGCCTTGTTGCGGGAGAGTTCCGTCTCCATCCGTAGTTTCGACGGATAGATCATGTTCGGCTTTGCGGCCTGTTCTTCCGTGCGTTGGCGCAGAAGGGTGGTAATCGGCTGAAACCCCTTCACCTGGCCGGTGTACTTCGCCAGACGAACGACGGCAGCCTTGCGCCGGTCAGCAGCTACCTGATCGTCCAGCAGAGCTTCAATCCCGCCATAGACATATCCGGCGGCGTTGATGAACGGTACGGAGTGCGCCCGGGAGTAGTCCTCATGCCTGAAGGCGCGCTCGGAGCTGTCGATCAGGATTTCCAGGTCCTGGCGGACCAGTTCATCCTTCTCCGTCTTTTCCGCCGCGGCGAGTTTTGCCACAACGGCTTCCGCGTCCCTGCGCTTGGCGTCTTCATTGGCGCGTGTCGGGATGGAAATCTCGGCGTCGAACTGAGAGAGGCCCTGCGCAGAGGCCTCTTCCGGCGAATATTTCTTATCCAGATCGAGCAGGAGCTGGGTATAGGCGTCAGAGGTCTTTACCCAGGCGGGCTGCGGATCCTGTGCCGGCAGGGGGAGGACGAGGAGGGGCAGAAGCGCGGCGGCTGTAATTTTCATGCTGTTTCTCAGTGATGAAGGGTTAGGGTACCGCATCTAATTGTGAGGAGGAAGTTAATGCGAGCACGTGTTTTTATGGGATGGATGCTCGCCTGTCTCATCGCCGGAACGGCCCTGGGGCAGGTCACAGACGCCACCCAGCGGGATTTTCATACCCGCGTCGTCAATGTCTACAATTTTTCTCCGCATCTGGTAACTCCGGCACAGCAGAAGGCAAAGGCCTCTGAGATGGACTCCTTCTGGAAGGACGTGAAGGCCGATCCTGCGGCGATGTTGCCCATGCTGCGCGTAGAGTTGAAGAACTCCGCGACACCGCGTTTTTTCCGGTATGACGGCGCCGCCCTGCTGCTGAGCATGAGCCACTCTCCTGACGATGAGCAGCTTGCGGCCGATTCGCTGCCGAGTGCGGATCTGGCCGATGTCACTCCCTTGGCGTACTTCAACATGGTGCATCGCCTGGCGGTCGATGGCGCTGATGTAACCCAGGCCGCGCTGCACCTTCTCGACGACCCGAAATTCACGGTTACGTTTACCCAACAGAACATGACCCTCAAGCGCCCGATGGCGCTCGTCTTTCTACTGCTTCCTCTTCCCGAAAGCAAATGGGCGGATGCTCTGGTGACCGAATTCAACAAGGCGAAAAAGGATGAAACCAAGACCACGCTGCTGACAGCCATGTTCTTCGCGCAGACTCCTCAGACTGACGCTGTGATCGCCCAGGCGGCGCAGGAAGGACAGAGTGCGACGGTGCAATCTGAGGCTCAGAGGTGGGTCAATACAGCGGCGAGCGCTAGGCAGACGAAATACCAGATCAAAGGAAAAGAGCCTGAGATTCGCGAAGCACGACGGCAACGTGCAATGGAAGTCAGCGACGCCGCCCTGAGCGATATCTCCGCGTTGACAGGACGCCTGGTGCAGTTAAGAAAGAGCTAAGTGCCAAATTCGAGATAACCCACGCACTGGGTGGGATGTTCAAGCGTAGCTCGAATCGTCTTTATCATTTCGTAATGACAACGGGGATGGAGAAATCTGCTTCCTCTCCATACTTTCTGGCCCAAACGGTCAGAAGCGGTCTCGCTTCGCGAGATATCCCACCCATCGCGATGCGATGGGGCACCCAGCGTATGGGTACTCCCGATGTTGTTTTCTGACGGAACCGCACCTTTCCGGAGTGCGTAAAATGCCTTGTACTCAAAATCCCCTTGGATGTGTCTATGAAACGACTGCTTGTCCTCGCTCTTCTTGCCGCTCCAGCGTTCGTCCTGGCACAGACGAAGAAACCGGAAACTTCACCCACGCTCCGCTCTATTCTGCTGGCTCAGCTCAAATCCACCCACAACAGCAAAGAATGGTTCGTACCGGCTAACGATGCGGTCGCCGGGCTCACTCCGGAACAGGCCGCCTGGACTGACGGTTCGGGCAATCACTCCGTCGGTCAGCTCGCGAACCACCTTATCTTCTGGAATGGCGAACAACTTGCAAAGATGACCGGCAAGCCTGTCCCCAAGTTCAACGGCAACAACGACGAGACCTTCAACGCTTTCAACGCGGCCAATTGGGCGCAGACGCAAAAAGATCTCGATAAGGTCCTGACCGATCTTGAAGCCTATGTCGCGAGCTGCTCCGAGGCAGAGCTCCAGAAGCACGCTACCGATATCGCGCACATCAGCACACACAATGCCTATCACGTCGGCCAGATGATCTTTGTCCGCAAGTTGCACGGAACCTGGAATCCAGCGAACGGCGTGAAGTAAAAATATCTCTGTTAAAAACGAAAGGGCTGCCGGCAACTGCCTGGCAGCCCTTCGTTTTTCTTGTTGGTTAGGCCCGGAAGAAGTCCTTGACCTTCTGCACGAAGACATCACGGCCGATATCGCTGATGGCCTCGGTGAGCGGAAGCCCCTTGGGGCAGGCCTGGACGCAGTTCTGAGCGAAGCCGCACTCCTGCACGCCACCGTCGCCGGAGAGCGCACGCAGACGCTCTTCCTTCAGCACAGAACCCGAGGGATCCATATTGAAGAGCTTGGCCTGACCAATCGTGGCTGCGCCTACGAAGTTGGTGACGTCATTGAACTGCGGGCAAACCTCCATACAGATGGTGCAGGAGATGCAGTTGGAGAGCGGATAGCGCTGTTCCTGGATCTGCGGAGCCTGCTTGGGGCCGGGGCCCAGATCATAGGTCCCGTCGATTGGTACCCACGCCTTGACCTTCTTGAGGTTCTCGAAGAGCACAGAACGATCGACAGCGAGATCGCGCACCACAGGGAACTTCGAGAGCGGAGCAAGCTTGATCTTACCGCCACCCTCTTCCAGCATCTTGTCCACCAGGGACGAGCACGCCATGCGGGCCTTGCCGTTGATCAGCATGGCGCAGGAACCACAGATCTCTTCCAGGCAGTTCGAATCATAGGTAATCGGTGTGGTCGCCTTGCCCTCTTTTGTAACGGGATTCAATGCGATCTCGCCAAGAAGAGAGGTAATGTTCATATTCGGGCGATAGGGAATCGAGAAATTCTCGACGGCGCCTGATCCGTCCGGACCATTCTGACGCTTGATTTCGACTTCAATCGTGGTCGGCATTCTGTTCTCCCTTACGCGGTGGCGTCGTAGCGGCGGGGCCGCGGCTTGATGTGGCTGATATCGACGTCTTCCCACTCGAACTTCGGAGCGTCGCTGTTGTCGTCGTAGACCGCCTTAGTCGTCTTCAGGAACTTCTCATCGTTACGGTCCGGGAAGTCGGGCTTGTAGTGGGCTCCGCGGCTCTCGTCGCGCAGCTCTGCGCCTTGAACGATCACGCGGGCAAGCTGCAGCATGTTGTAGAGCTGGCGGGCAAAGGCGAAGCTGGTATTGGCCCACTGGCTCTTGTCCGAGAGGTTGATCTTCTTGTACCGCTCGATCAGCTCGACGATCTTCTGATCCGCTTCACGAAGACCCGCGTTGTAGCGGATGATCGTGGCGTGACGGGTCATCGTGTCACCCAGCTCGCGCCAGATCTGGAACGGATTCTCGGTGCCCTGGTTGTTCAGCAGAATGTTGTTGTACTGCTGCTGGCGGATGAGCTCAGCGGCATGACCGCCGTCGCCCTGCTGCGGGGCCAGACCCTTGGCGTATTCCATCGCCTTCGGTCCGGCGACGAAGCCACCGTAGATGCATGAGAGCAGTGAGTTCGCACCCAGACGGTTGGCGCCGTGGATGGAGTAGTCGGCCTCACCCGCGGCGAAGACGCCGGGGATGTTGGTCATTTGGTTGAAGTCTACCCACAGGCCACCCATCGTGTAATGCATGCCGGGGAAGATCTTCATTGGAACCTTGCGCGGATCGTCACCGACGAACTTCTCGTAGATCTCGAGAATGCCTTCGAGTTTGTGCTGGCGCTCGGGCGGTAGGTGCGAGACGTCCAGGTAGACCATCGGCTGGCCATCGAGGCCCATGCCGTGCTCGTACACCACCTTATGGATGGCGCGAGTCGCAACATCACGAGGTACGAGGTTGCCGTACTTCGGATACCACTCTTCCAGAAAGTACCAGCGCTCTGTCTCCGGGATGGAGTTTGGCTGGCGCTTGTCGTTGCGGTCCTTAGGAACCCAAACGCGACCGCCTTCGCCGCGGGCCGACTCTGACATCAGCCGCAGCTTGTCTTCACCGGGGATGGCAGTAGGGTGCACCTGGATGAACTCGCCGTTCGCGTAGAACGCGCCCTGCTGATAGAGAGCAGACTGGGCGGAACCGGTGCAGACCACCGAGTTGGTGGACTTGCCGAAGATGGCCCCATTGCCGCCGGTGCAGATAATGATGGCGTCGGCGGGGAAGGTCTTCAGCTCCATGGAGCGGAGATTCATGGCCACGATGCCGCGGCAGGCTCCGTTCGTGTCGAGAATGGCCGACAGGAACTCCCAGCCCTCGTACTTTTGGACCTTACCTTCGGACTCGAAGCGGCGGACCTGCTCGTCGAGAGCGTAAAGAAGCTGCTGGCCGGTGGTAGCGCCGGCGAAGGCGGTGCGGTGATAGAGCGTTCCACCGAAACGGCGGAAGTCCAGCAGGCCCTCGGGAGTGCGATTGAATGGCACGCCCATGCGATCCAGAAGATCGATGATGGCCGGTCCCTGCTCGCACATGGCCTTGACGGGCGTCTGGTTGGCGAGGAAGTCGCCGCCATAGATGGTGTCGTCGAAGTGCTTGAACGGAGTGTCGCCTTCGCCCTTCAGGTTCTTGGCGGAGTTGATGCCCCCCTGCGCGCACACAGAGTGCGAACGCTTCACCGGAACGATAGAGAACAGGTCGACCTTACCGCCGGCTTCGGCGATCTTGATGACGGCGGAGAGACCGGCAAGTCCGCCGCCAACGACAATAATCCTGGGTGTAGCTGCAGCCATAGTCTTGTGTATGTCCTTCTTCGAGTTACTGCTGCGGTGGAACCGTCGGTGCGACGACGTTGTTGTACTGTGCCGGCATTACATCATCAGGCGAATATGGGCGGCTGTAGGCCACAGCAAAGATGCTGACCAGGCCCATGATGCAGAGTGCGGCGCCGCCGATGGTGCAGACCCAGCCGAAGCGCCTGCGGGCGACGTTGCCCGGTGTGATGCCCCACTTGGCCGCAAAGAGCCAGATACCGTAAGCGAAGTGCCAGCAGGTGGCGATCATCGCAATGACGTAGACCGGAATTGCATACCAATGCGACAACAGCTCGAACTGTACTTTGGCATATGCCAGGCCAGGATGCTCCGGCAGGCTTACGCCCATAAAGCGCTGGGTCAGGACGTGATAGAGAATATAGGCGAACGCGATCAGGCCGGTCACGCGCTGAGAGAGGTACATCCAATTCCCGGCCCACGGATAGACGTTCACATTGCTGCGTCCGCGGACGGCAATAAAGACGCCGTAGAGCGCGTGGTAGAGCAGGGGAATGAAAATCAGGCCCCACTCCAGCACCCGGACCAGGGGCAGACCATTCAGGAACTTGACCTGCTGGGCGTAAGCCAGCGGTCCATTGACGACCTCGAAGTTCGAAACGATATGTTCGATGAGGAAGGCGCCGATCGGGACAATGCCGGTCAGCGAGTGCAGACGGCGCCAGAGAAAGGAGTTACCTTCGGCGCGGAGCGGCTGAACGCCCTTCAGAGGCGGGGTAGCAGGCGGTGCTGGGGCGGTGATCGCCATGATGAGAGGTCGCTCCTCTAAGTACGAATGTCAGCCTGAAGCTGCGGCAAACGTATTATTCCGCCCCCGGAAAACCGGGGTCAAGGAAAAGCCGGCTTCCGCGTGCGATTATCGGAAAAATGTGCGATTTTGCGCTGTACCATTTTTGGTGCATTTTTCATCGACTGTTCTTTTGCCGCTGAACGCCTGTTGACGTATTCCGAGCGACCTTAGGGACGGAGGGCCTGATCGATGTCAAGCGTCATTACCTGTAGCTGGAAAGAACGTGTGAATACCCGGGTATTCCGGAGCGGTGTCTCGTTGCACAGCCATACGAACCAGTCCAAGGAGACGCTGAACTTTATCGCCGCGATGGGCAACAAGATTCCATGGCTGGAACGGTTTGTCCGGTCGCGGGAAGAAAAATGCGCCGGCCGATATGGTCTGAAACTGGACTTCGATCGCGCCTATTGGACCCCCCCGCTGACGCCGATGCAGGCGCTGGATCTGGAGCGGGGACAGATCGAAAATGGGCTGCAATTGTCGGGCATGGTCTCCATCAGCGATCACGACGACATCAACGCTCCGCTGCTGCTGCGCGCCACCAATGCCGCCGAAGATCTGCCGATCAGCACGGAGTGGAGTGCGCCATTTGGAGCCACGACCTTCCACCTTGGGATCCATAATCTGCCGGCGGAGACCTGCCAGCAGTGGGTGGCCCGCATGGAGGTGTTGACCGCTACGCCGAACGAGCAGGAGCTGCGCTCGATCCTGGCCGAGTTGCACGAGATCAAGCAGGTGCTCATCGTCTTCAATCATCCCCTGTGGGACCTGTATGACATCGGACCTGAGCGCCACATTATCGAGGTTGAACGCTTCCTCCGTGATTGCGGCGGTTTTGTCCACGCCCTGGAGCTGAATGGTCTGCGTAACTGGCACGAGAACCGGGATGTGATCGCTCTGGCGGAGCGCTGGGGCATGCTTCTCATCAGCGGTGGAGATCGTCATGGTACGGAGCCGAATGCGAACGTCAACCTGACGCGCGCGACCAGCTTTGCGGAGTTCGTTCACGAGGTTCGGGTGGAGCGCGTGAGCCACGTCCACTTCATGCCCCAGTACGCCGAGCCCTGGAAGCACCGTGTGCTGGAGTCGACGCTTGCCGCCATCCGTAACTATCCGGAGTTCCCTGAAGGTTCTCGCAAATGGGATGAGCGGGTCTTTCACCCCGATGCGGACGGCGTGATGCAGCCGATCTCGGCGATGTGGCAGAAGGGACGGGCTCCCTGGTACATCGGCGCCAGCCTCACAGCGGTGCGCATGATGGGGTCAGCGCCCTTCTGGCACGGTCTGCGCATGGCCTGGAGCGAAGCGGAACCGGAGTTCAAGCTGGCGGAATAGAGGCGCCTTTAGTATCGAGTTGCCGCAGCAGCGACTCAAAGGCTCGGCCGCGATGGCTGAGCCTTTGTTTTTGCTCAGTGGAGACCTCTGCCATCGTCTGGTCCAGCTCCGGCAGAAAGAAGAGTGGATCATAGCCGAAACCGTTCTCGCCACGCGGCGACTGAAGGATCAGGCCATCGACGGAGCCCTCAGCCGTCAGTAACAGTTCTCCATCGCGCGCCAGGGCAAGAACGCAGCGGTAACTCCCCTGCCGGCAGTTCTCCGGAATGCCGTCCAGCGCGTGCAGTAGAGCGGCGTTGTTGCGTTCATCTTTGGTGGCCCCGGGCGTTTGGGGGAAGTGCTGGTCGTCGGCATAACGTGCAGAGCGAACCCCGGGAGCACCCTCCAGACACTTGACCTCTAATCCGGAATCATCGGCAAGCACCAGCATCCCTGGAGCACGTTTCGAGTAGTAAAGCGCCTTGGAGATAGCATTGCCTTCGAAGGTGGGCTCATCCTCCGGCGCCTCGGGGATGGAGACCAGCCCCGGCAAGGTGTCAACGGTCACGTCGTGCTGACGCGCAATTGCGGCGAAGTCGCGCAGCTTGCCGGCATTGGTGGTTGCGAGATAGATGGTCATGCGTTCTTTCAGCGTGGGACAGCTCCCGGTTGATATTAAGCGAAGCCGCACGTCGCTGCAGCGAATGGATGCGGTCCCCGGAGTAATAATCGCTCTGTAAGGGGGCTTGGTATCCGCGCGTCCACGATCGAATGTTCCCCATAAGCCTGCTGAGCTGCTGGATATCGGGATTGCCGATGCGTTTACAGCAGACGAAATGGCGGCCGATGGCGCAGAAAGCATCGTACGAATAGTCGGCCAGGCCAGCGAACTTGTTCGCTGGGGTGTAGCGTGGGGTATCGCGCTATGCGCGCCCATCTTTTTCATCAGCTCAGAAGGACATCGGTAGAGAAGCAGATTTCTCCGCTGCGCTTCACCCCAGCCAGCAGAACTGGCTGGGCACCCCCTCGATACGCCCTGGAACGAGAGGGTAGGGTCAGGGTGTGGAATGTGGCAATGCATCTTTTACGATGCCGGGTTCGCTGGTCGATGCTGTCGACGCTTCATTGTGTACCCGACGAGGAGCAGGGGCCATCGGAGGTGGAGGCGGAGCAGAGGTAAGCTGCAGTACCACAATGTCGACGCGGCGGTTCTGTGCGCGGCCGGCTTCGGTCTCATTGGAGGCTACAGGGTGGTATTCCGCATATCCTGCGGCTGAAACCATTGCTGGATCGAACCTGGCGCGGGTCAGCATCTCACGGGCAATCGCGGAAGCGCGTGCCGAGGAGAGCTCCCAGTTAGAGGCAAACTGCGCCGTATGGATGGGGCGATTGTCGCTGTGTCCTTCCACGCGGATCTTCATGTTGGTAGGAAGGGCTGCGATAATGTGATCCAGCATCCCCTGTGAGTCCATCCGAAGCTCGGCCGAGCCAGAAGGGAAGAAGCCACCCTCCTGCAGCGAGATGGTCAAACCGTCAGCCGCCTGGTGAATCGAGATGGCGCCCGCCGAAATCTGCTTGGCAGCGGCTCGTTCGATCGCCTTCCGTATCTGCGCTGCCACGTCCTGTCCGTCACCGTTTCCATTGCCGTTACCACTTCCGAACTCAGGAGCCGTGGGAAGCGGCATCTCAATCGGCTTGGTATCCACACTGGCGCCGCCATCGGTCAGGGCAGGCGTCGCCGAGTGCATATCGAAGATACGTGTATCGGAGAAGGCTGCCTTAATCGCCGCAGCCATCTGCTTCTCCTTCTTCTTGTCGCTCTGCGATGAGGCGAAGAGCACGACGAAGAAGGCGAACAGCAGGGTGATAAAGTCTGCGTAAGAGACGAGCCAGCGTTCGTGGTTGACGTGTTCGGCGTGTTTCTTTTTACCCATGGCGCTATGCCTTTTGCTCTGCGTGACCGGCTTCCATCAGGAAGGTGCGAAGCTTGGTTTCCATCATGCGGGGGTTCATCCCCTCAAGAATGCTGACGACGCCTTCGAGCATCATCTCCTTGATCATGGTCTCCTCGCGGTGGCGGATCTTCAGTTTGCCTGCAGCAGGGAGACAGATAAGGTTCGCCAGTCCCACACCGTAAATGGTTGCCACAAAGGCGACGGCGATACCTCGGCCCACCTCGTCAATGTTGTCGAGGTGCTGCATGACCTGGATCAGGCCGAGTACGGCGCCAATGATGCCTACAGTCGGTGCGAACCCCCCAGCGGACTCGAAGACCTGGGGGATCTTTTCCTCGATCTCGCTCTTGTTGTCGAGCTCGAGCTGCATGATCTTCCGGAGCTCGGTCGGCTCGGTGCCGTCGACGGCAAGCATCATCGCCTGCTTCAGGAAGGGATCGGTGACCTTGGCCAGTTCCGTGTCCAGGGAGACAATGCCTTCTTTACGGGCCTTGTTGGCAAAATCCACGAGCTGCTTCACCAAGGCTTGGCTGTCGGCGCCTTTATGCAGAAAGACCGAGGCGACCTTTTTAAGTGCTCCGAGGAAGATGCTGAGGGGAAATTGCAGCATAACGGCGCCGGCGGTGCCGCCGACGACGATCATCGCCGCGGTCGGCTGCGTGATCTGGGCGAGTTGGCCGCCTTCGATCATCATGCCCCCCAGAATGCCGAGGAGCGCAATGACAATACCGGCGATGCTTGCGATATCCATGGTCTAGTCCTTTTACCGAGAGGTCTCTTCGATGTTGTGGGCGAACTTGGCCGTCAGCGCGTCCGCCGCTGTCGGCCAGGTGGAACGAAGCAGGTTGGCCTTATATTGATGGGCCAGCTCAATGACCTGCTGGCAGCTTTCGCGGACGACGGTCTTCTCATTGGTCACCAGGGTGATCATCGTATCCGGGGCCGCTTCAATGTACTTAATAAGGTCCGCATTTACGTAGAGAGCGTGACCGTTCAGGCGTGTGAGCTCAATCATTGGGGATCTAACTCCGTTATTCCTGTTTGTTATCGGCCATTGGGGGCAACACATTACTTTTGTGTACTTTTACATTTCTGGCTAATGTTCTTTCGGGACAGACCGATGAGGTAGGTGAACGCGGAGCCTTCCGCGAGGTGCCAATCGCAAGAGAGGACACCAGGCAGGCAAAGCGCAATTCTTTCTTGACGTATTAAAGGAGTGAATACCAATGTCCCTGAGTGTCCTTAACAACATCTCTGCTCTCTACGCACAGAACAACCTCGCGTCGACCCAGAAGAACCTGCAGAACACCCTGACGCAGCTCTCTTCCGGTTCGCGCATCAACTCCGGCGCCGATGACGCCGCCGGTCTGGCCCTGGCTGATGGCCTGCACGCCAACGTTGCCGCTCTGAACCAGTCGGCTCGTAACGCCAGCGACGGTATCGGTCTGTTGCAGACCGCTGACGGCGCCCTCTCGCAGGTCACCAACCTTCTGAACCGCGCTGTGACCCTGGCGACCCAGGCTGCCAACGGCACCCTGAACAACTCGCAGGTTAGCGCTGCAAACCAGGAGTATCAGAACATTCTGTCGGAAATCGGCAATATCGGTTCCGCGACGAACTTCAACGGCAACGCCGTATTCTCCAGCACCGCGACCACGATCTTCGTTTCTGACGGCACCAGCTCGGGTGCGACGGTGTTCAGCGACACGACCGGAGCCCTCAGCACGGCCCATGTCGGCATCAATGCCGCCGGCTCCAGCGTGGATTTCACCGCCACCGCTGTTGCCACTCTGACGGCTTCCACTGCCCAGACCGTTCTTACCAGCCTGACCTCCGCGATCGCGGGCGTTGCTTATCAGCGCGGCCAGATCGGCGCCAACATCAACCAGCTCAACTCCGCTTCATCGGTTGCGACTTCGCAGTCCGAAAACCTGACCGCGGCCGAGTCCAGCGTCCGCTCCACGGACTACGCCACCGCAACCAGCGACCTGGCCAAGTTCCAGGTGCTGAGCCAGACCGGTATCAGCGCCCTGGCCCAGGCCAACCAGACGCAGCAGCAGGTTCTGAAGCTCCTGCAATAATCAACTTCCTCAGCACGGCGGGCGGGTCTCTACGACTCGTCCGCCGATTTTCTTGCAGGAACTTAATTCGCCTCAGGTTAGGTTTGGTCACTGACGTGCCATTACCAAGGGCAGAACACACATATGGGTACAGTCGGCTTAGCATTCGGTTCAGCCACCAGCGGCCAGGGCTTCGATGTCGCTACAACAGTCTCGTCGATCGTCTCCATCCGTCAGGGCGTCGAGACGGCATGGAAGGATCAGCTCACCTCGCTGCAGAGTCAGGACACCGTGCTGTCGCAGATCGGCACCGATCTGTCGACGATGTATAGCGCCCTGACCAGCCTGACTGACTTTGCCGGCGTGATGGCCCAGAAGCAGGGCTCCAGTTCCGATAACAACATCCTTTCTTTGTCTTCAGCCTCCAGCACGGCTACTGCCGGCAGCCACAGCGTTGTGGTGTCATCGCTGGCTAAGACGTCTTCCATGTACACCAGCCAGCTTTCCAGCTCCGCGACATCGATCAGCGGCTCCCTCACCTTTCAGGTGGGAAGTGGAACGGCACAGACGGTCAATGTTGCTTCCGGCTCATCGCTTGCCGATTATGCCAAGGCGATCAATCTCGCCGGCATCGGTGTACGTGCTTCCGTAATTACAGACTCAAGCGGGTCGCGACTTTCGTTTGTCAGTCAGACGAGCGGCGCTGCAGGACAGCTGACCATCACGGGTAACCTGAGCGACAACAATGGAAGCGCGCTCACCATGAATCAGGGACAGACGGGAAGCGATGCACAGCTCACCGTCGACGGTGTCACGGTTACCAGTAGCTCCAATACGGTCTCTGGAGCCATTCCAGGTGTTTCCTTCCAGCTTGTCTCGGCAGATCCGTCATCGACGGTCCAGGTAGTAATCGCCAATGACAACAGCTCTATCGAGACAGCCTTCAATAGCTTTGTCAGTGCCTATAACACCGTAGCGAAGGAACTTGCCGCGCAATCAAAAGTAGTTTCAGGCAGTACAGCGCCGCCGTTGGCCGGAACATCGACGCTTTCGATGTTGCAGCAGGCGCTATCGGGTGCCTTGTTTGGCGGTACAAACACTGGATCCGTCAAGAGTATCGATCAGCTCGGCATCACTGTTGCGAAGGATGGAACTCTGAGTTTTGATGCCACGGCGCTGGAGTCCACTCTTACCAGTAACTTCGACGATGTAGTGGGATTCCTTCAGAACTCTGATAGCTTTGGACAAAACTTCAAATCCGTTGTGGACGGACTAGGATCGACCTCAACGAAAGGTGTGGTCTATCTAGCCCAGCAGGAAAATACTTCAAAAGAGAAGGCTCTTAACGACAGTATCTCTAATGAAGAGGACCGAATTGCCGATTTCAAAACTAGGCTCACGAGCCAGTTGACGGCAGCGAACCAGATCCTGCAGTCGATTCCAGCCCAGATGGATCAGATCAACAAGATCTATTCGGCTCTGACCGGCTATAACACGAAGGGATAACCCATGAACGGATATCAGCAGCAGTCTCTCGCCGGAGCTACCGGCATCGATCTCGTCGTGGCACTGTACGATGGTGTGCTTCGCTACCTTTATCGCGCCGTCCAGTCTGTGGAAGAGGACGATGTCTATGGCCGCCGTATGGCGGTGAAGCGGGTAACCGATATCCTCATTTATCTGCAGAGCACGCTGCGCACGGATGTGTGCACCAAGACGACAACGTCTCTCGCCGATTTCTATGCTGCTATGTTCCAGCTCACACTGGAAGCCTCCTACTACAACTCGAAGGAGACGTTCGAAGAGGTCATCCACTGCGTGCGTGATGTGCGTGATGCATGGGCGATCGCAGCACGCGATCCTGAGGCTCAGGCGGTGCTTCCGCGCGATCTGCGTACGCGCGAGGGCCAGATGGTTCCGGCGGTAGTAGCTCAGGCTCACATGGCCGAGGGCGGTGCACAGGCCGGCGCCCGGTGGAGCGCCTGAGTCCAAGCGATTCCAAGTTTTTGGATGAAAGAAGAACGCATCGAGCAGAGCTCGATGCGTTCTTCTTTGTGGGTAGCGCTCAACGCCAGACTTTTACGCGGTTACAGCGATCTCTTCTTCGAGCTGCTGCTTCTCAAACAGGCTGGTGTAATATCCGCCTTTCACCAGTAGCTCTTCGTGGGTGCCGAGTTCGGCGATACGTCCATCGATGAGAACCGCAATCTGGTCGGCGTTTGCCGCAGTTGAAACTCGATGCGAAATGAAGATGGTGGTACGGCCTTGCATCTCCTGCTTCAGGCCGCTGAGGATGCGCTCTTCAGTGTAAGTATCGACGGATGCAAGCGCATCGTCCAGAATCAGGATCCGTGGTTCCCGAATCAGAGCACGTGCAATCGCCGTGCGCTGTTTCTGGCCGCCCGAAAGTGTGATGCCGCGCTCACCTACGACGGTGTCGAATCCATTGGGAAACTCCTGGATCTCTTTTGCAATGTGGGCTGTGGTCGCGGCATGCACGATCTGTTCGTCGGTAGCATCCTGGACACCGAAGGCAATGTTTTCACGGATGCTCTCTGAGAAGAGAAAGGTCTCCTGGGGAACAAAGCCGATATTGGAGCGCAAGACGTCTAGAGGATAGTGGCGGATGGGAACGCCGTCGATCAGCACCTGGTCTCCCTTCGCATCCAGAAGACGGGGAATCAGATGCACCAGGGTGGATTTGCCAGAGCCGGTAGGACCGACGATCGCGAGTGAAGAGCCTGCGGGTATCGTGAGGGTGATATCGTGCAGCAC
Source organism: Terriglobus albidus (assembly GCF_025685425.1). Taxonomy (GTDB): domain Bacteria; phylum Acidobacteriota; class Terriglobia; order Terriglobales; family Acidobacteriaceae; genus Terriglobus; species Terriglobus albidus. The sequence continues at coordinate 521,926 of NZ_JAGTAS010000057.1, read as the reverse complement.
TGCGGCATTCGAGCCGTAAGCAAAGTTGAGATTCCGGAACTCAATATCGCCGCGTAGCTTCAGATCGGCTGCGATCGCTGAATCCACAGCGGAGTCGTCGATGGCTGGAACCCACTTCAGCAGCTCGTCGATGCGCACAACTGAGGCGGTTCCGCGCTGGAAAAGGTTGACAACCCAGCCCAAAGCGATCATCGGCCACGTGAGCTGGACGATGATGATGGCGAAGGCTGTGAAGTTTCCGGCGGAGACGTGTCCTTTTACTACCTCATGGCCGCCTACAAGCAGTGTGATGACCATGGCGAAGCCGAGAACAAACTCGAGCGTGGGCCACAGCATGGCCATGAGGCGGACCAGGAGCAGGCTGCGGCGGATGTACTCCTGATTGGCGGTCTCCCATGAGGCAATCTCTGCTTCCTCCTGCGCAAAGGCGCGGATAAAGCGGGCGCCAGAGAAGTTCTCCTGGGCCTTGGCGGAGATCTCAGAGAACATTGCTTGAATGCGCTCAAATCTGGTGTGGATCCGGCTGCCGAAGTACTGCACCACAACCGACGCGATGGGCAGAGGAACGAAGGCGCACAAAGTGATCCACGGGCTGATCTTCAACATGTAGGGAAGCGCGGCCGCGGTAAAGACCAGCGTATTGGCGCTGTACATGATGGCGGGGCCCAGAAGCTGGCGGACGGCGTTGAGATCATTGGTCGTTCGCGCCATGATGTCGCCGGTGCGGTGCTGGTGATAGAAACTCGGCGGCTGTCGCAGCAGGTTTTCAAAGAGATCGTTGCGCAGGTCGAACTCGATCTCGCGGCTGGCGCCGATGACGATCTGCCGCATCAGGTAAAGAAAGACGGCACTTAATGCCGCGACGCCAAAAAGCAACAGTCCATGATGGAAGATCTTCTCCCGGGTAACTCCCAGGCGCATGTCGTCCACGGCCGAGCCGATAATCTTCGGCAGCGTAATTTTGCTGGCGTTATAGAGAACGGTCACCACCGCACCCGTCGCCAGTTGCCGGCGATAGCGCTTCAGGTAGGGAAACAGTGGTGACAGACGTTCAAACATCAGCTTTGGGCGGTCTCCTGCTTACTTTGGCTGCTCCGAAGTAGATGCGGGAGGCGGGGTAGAAGGTGCAGGTTGTGCGGGCTGTGCAGGCGGCTCCGGTGGCGTAGCGGATTGGGCGATCAGCTCGATGTCGAAGACCAGAGGGCTTTTGGGCGGAATCGGGCCACGACCGGCGGCTCCGTAGGCGAGCTGCCAGGGGACGAGGATGCGGCGTTTGCCGCCGACATGCATTCCCTCAAAGCCGGTGTCCCAGCCCATAATGACCCTCCGGGCGCCGTGGGGAAAGACAAAAGGCTGTCCACGGTCGACCGAGGAGTCGAATTTGGTGCCGTCCGGCAGCCAGCCGGTGTAGTGCACGGTGTAGAACCGCTCGTCTTCTGCCAGCGGACCATCGCCGATTTTGGTATCGATGTAGGTCAGTGCGTAAAGAGTCTTAGGTGTTCCCGTGACCTCCGGCGCTCCTTTTGGATTGAAGGCCGGGTCGGTGGCGGAGGCAGCGGCGGGAGCCTTCGCGGCTGTGCCTGCAGGCTTACGAGCGGCTGTCGCCGCCGGGCGGTGGGTTGCAGGAGAGGTCGCCGGCTTTGGCGTGGTAGCTCCGCTCTGTGCCAGAACGGCGGAAGTGGTGAGGGCGAGGCTGAAAACAGCAATTTTCACGATGGGGATAAGCTCCTTGGGCGCGTCCAGTTAACTGTATCGGATATGCCGGAGACCAGGGCGGTTTATCCGGTTCGAGCCTGGCGATCAAACTTCGAGCATTTTTACTGTAGGTGTAGAGTAGGGCTTCCGCATCTATGGGCGTTTTCCGCAATGAAAACGCCGCTACACTCCTCTCCCGGGATACCAAGCAACAGGGAAAATGCTCTAGGTCGGGGTGCGGAGCAGGAGATAGCCGCCGGCGAAGGCAAACAGGATATCCGGCGACCAGGCGGCCAGCATCGGAGGCAGCGTATTCACGTTGCCCATTGCCTCAAAAAGGCCGGCAACCACCCAGTAGGCGACAGCCAGGCCGATGGCAGCGGCAATGCCGGCAAGTGATCCCTTGCGGCCCATCGATAGTGCAAACGGAATCGCCAGTATCGCCATCACCAGAGTCACAAGTGGATAGGCGATCTTGTGGTTCAACTGCACCCTCAGCCGCATGGTGTCAAAGCCAGACTGTTTCAGGTCGTTGATGTATCGCGTCAGATCCGCGAAGGACATCTCCTGAGCGGTCGCGAATTCCTTCTTGAAGTTATTGGGCTGTTCATGGATCTCGGGGAAGAGGGAGACGGTGAAGGGCTGATAGCTGGCGACGGACTCTTTATCGAAGGTTCGCTGCCAGCCGTTCTCAAAGATCCATTGACGGGCGCTCTGGTCCCAGTGCGCGCTGGTAGCGAAGATGCGACGCTGCAGTGCGAAGGTTCCTGGCTGGAACTCGAAGACGGTCAGGTTCGCGAACGAGTTCATGTCCGGGTTGAAGAACTGGTAGTAGAAGATGCGGAGCGGCTCGTCACCGCCGGTGGTCTGACCGGTGATCCACTTGCGGTCCGGACGCAGAAAGGTTTGTGCAGGCCGTGCCTTGATGACCGAACGCAGGGCCTCCTGCCGTTTGTTCGCGGAGGGAAGGTAGAACTCGTCGAAGGTAAACAGGAGCGCCGCTAACACCGCTGCGAGCACGAGGACTGGCGCCGCAATGCGGTAGAGCGAGATGCCGGTAGCCTTCATCGCCGTGATCTCGCTGGTGCGATTCAATGCGCCGAAGGTGACCAGAACGGCGATCAGGGCGCACAGCGGGGCCAGGTTGTAGAGCATGTATGGGATCAGGTTCAGCAGGTAGTCGCCCACGGTAACAAGCGGCGTACGGTTGCGGATGATATCTCCCACCAGCTCAAAGAAGCTGAAGATCAGCGACAACGCTACGAACGACGAGAGCACCAGTGCAAAGTTGGTGACGAATTGTCGCATGACGTAGTCGTCCAGCAGCAAAGGAAAGCCCCAGATGGTCCTGCGCGCACTCCGGTCTGTGGAGACGGTCTCAGCCTGTTCGGATTCTGATTGCGTCTTACCCCGCTTGAGACGGGCGGCTATCCACTGTCCCATGCTGGCAAGCCGGCCCAGGGGAATCGTCTCCACCGAAAGTCTCCACAGCAGAAGAACGCCTGCGAACGCAAAGACGAGATTGGCTGCCCATATGCCTGCTACGACGGGCAGCTTGCCTTGTCGCGCGACCGCTTCTCCGATGGAAGAGAGCAGGTAGTAGATGAAGACGAGAAGGATGGTCAACACAAAACCCGTTGACTTACCGCCACGGCGTGATGACAGGCCGAGAGGCACACCCACCAGGATCAAAACAAAGCAGGCGAAGGGATAGGAGAAGCGCTTCTGCAGTTCGATGCGCCGCAGAATCCGGTCCGGCGCATCGGCGCGCATCAACTCCCGCAGCGGCATTGCCAGCAGGGGAGTATTGCGCCGGGTGATGTGCGTGTCGTCGGCCCCTCCAGCGCTGATCGGCAGGTCACTGTCGGTAAAGGTAGAGATGTTGTACTGGTTCGGATCGTTGGCAGCGATCTGGTGCTGACCGCCCGCATGCAGGCTCAGGCGGAGAGTCTGATTCCCGCCGTTGACCACGACCGCTTCATTCGCAGTGGTGATGAGGGGCGAGGCAGGATGCGCCAAGTCGGCAAGAAAGACGTGCTTCCACTGTGCCGCGCCAACGCCGGGCACTACATCTTGCACATAGAGGACGTAGTCCTTGAAGTCCTCATAGAAGACGCGAGGTTGTACTTCAAAGCTGACCTGCGACTGCTTCAACTCATTCTCGATCTGGATGAGTGCAGAGGCAGAGCGTGGCGCAAGGTAGAGAGAGTTGGCGAGTCCAAGCGCAAAGGCTCCGACCGCGACGATAGAGACGATGCGGGTGAAATCCAGCACGCCGACGCCGCTGGCTCGCATCGCCGTCACTTCGGAGTCGGCCGCGAGCCGCGAAAGGCCAAGCAGCACGCCGACCAGGACGGACATGGGCAGCGTGAGCGTGAGCGTATTGGGGATGGTGTAGAGGAAGATGCGGAAGACGTCGGTCAGCGGCGCCGAGCCGCGCACGACCAATTCAAGAATCTTCCCCAGGTCGCGCATGAAAAGCACAAAAGTGAAGAGTGCGCCGCCAAGAAGGGCGTGGGAGAGCAACTCACGCAGAATGTACCGGGTCAGGATGCGCACGCAGTTCAAATTATAGAGAGTCGCGATGGGCGTGGGCCTGGATACCCAATGCCTTTGAACCCCTATCTCTTTGCAACTATGGATGGACGAAGTTCCCGCCGTTGGTGATTGTGATGGCCCCATTCGCAAACTGGGGCGCAAGAAGGTTATTACCTAAGAGGCCAGGATTGGCTCCGGCGGTGATAGACCCTTGTCCCTGCCAGGTATTCGGCCCAATGGTGTTATTCGTGGAAGCAATCTTGGCCTGGCCATAGTAGTCCAGGGTTAATTTTGCCGACGGCAGAAATGTGTTGTCCCGCACCTGGATGGACGAGCCCCGCAGGTATAACGACGAGATGATATTTCCCGTGAAGATGCTTTCAGTGGTGTTATCGGGAATAAATTTTGAGACCACTGCCATGTCGATTTTGGCGGCAACATCGGGCGAGCCTGAAGGATTTTCGAAACTGTTCCCTTCAATGGTCACGCGGGTCGGTTTCACGTCGTGATAGGGATAGGAACGGAATGCGGGATTGGATATCCCGGTCGTAGCCGTCGCCTTCACGTGGTTGCCAGTGTACGTAATGTCACTGCAGCCGCCGTTGTCGAGGCCAACCAGGTCTTCTATCAGAAGGTTGTCGCGGACGATCCCATGGGAGCAGCGGTATTCTGGCGCTTCGCTGGTGGCCGCGATTGCCGCGTCTCCACGATTCACAATCTTGTTCGCGGTGATCCGGAAGTCGCTTACTCTGCCCGCTATATGAATTCCATCGCTTCCCGTGTACGTTAAAGTGCTTTTTATGGTGTTGGAAGAGATGTCGATATCTCTCAAGGACCCAGAACCGGCGACATAACGTACAAAAATCCCCCATGCCGAATCGACGATGATGTTCTTCCTGATATAGATCCCTGAATGCTCAGCTTTATCCGATGAGGTTCCTTCATACCGGATCGCGCTACAGGCGGCATTGTTTCCGCACTTGTTTGATAAGACATCGATCTCAAGGTTCTCGATGGAGACTTTATCGGCGGCTTCAATGAGAAATGTCGTCCGCGGTGTTTTGGCGGTCTGGGAGGGAATCACGATCTTGGCCGGACCGGAAAGTGTTACTCCGCTGAGAAGATTAACTGTGCCGGTGATCTCACAAGAATTTGAGGCTAATACGGTGATGGGAGAGCCCGTTTTTGTATATAAGCCGTGAGCCGCATCGATCGCAGCCTGGAATGCCTTCGTGTCATCTGTTCCGCCGGTTACATTCCAGTCACACACCGCTCCGTAGGTCTTTACATTGAGTACCGAAGAAGAGGCAGAGGGAGCCTCCGCGAGCAGAATCTGCAAAGGCGACGGCGCATACATCACAGAGCCGAGAAGAAGCAGAGAGATGAGCGCTTTGGACATCATGCGAAGCCTTTTGATGGTTGAGCCTTAAAATCGGGTTTCTGAAGCCGGGTTCTCGATAGCAAATTTTTACATGCAAACGCAGAGACCGCCCATGAGGGCGGTCTCTGCCAAAGAAAAATCTAGCCGATGCTAGCTGCCGGCTGGCCGCGGATCTTGCGGATCCCACTGCGCAATCAGAACCTTCTTGGCCAGACCGAGCTTTTCCATCACCCAGATGCCGTAGTAGTTGATATCGAACTCGTACCAGCGCAGGCCATGGCGGGCGCTTACCGGGTGAGCGTGATGATTGTTATGCCAGCCTTCGCCGCCGGTCAGCAGGGCAACCCACCAGTTGTTGCGGGAGTCGTCGCGAGTCGCGAAGCGGCGCGATCCCCAGAGGTGCGTTGCCGAGTTCACCAGCCAGGTGGAGTGCAGGCCAAGAACGGTACGGAGGAAGATGCCCCACAGCACCATCGACCAGCCCCCGATGGCATAGCAGATAGCAGCGGCGGTGGCGATCGAGAGCCAGTGGTACTTCGACATGAAGACCTGGAAGCGGTCTTTGGTCAGGTCAGGGGCATAACGAGCCAGCATCGCGGTGTGCGTGTGCAGGGTGCGGCCGGAGATGATCCAGCCCGCATGGGCCCACCATGTGCCGTCATGCGGCGTATGCGGGTCACCCTCGTGGTCGCTGAGCTGGTGATGGACACGGTGTGTGGCCACCCAGAAGATTGGTCCGCCTTCAAGAGCGAGTGTGCCGCAGATTGTCAGGCAGTACTCCAGCCACTTGGGAACCTTGTAGCCGCGGTGTGTCAGCAGGCGGTGATAGCACATGCCGATGCCTACGTTGATGGCGAGGAAGTACAGCACCACAAACGCAGCCAGGTTCTTCCACGAGAAACAGAAGAGCGCGGCAATCGCCCCCACATGGAATACACCCATGAAGATCGACGTAATCCAATTGATCTTTCCACCCTGGGCGGCTCGGCCCATCAAGACCTCGGTGTTGGGCCGCGTCTTCAACAGGGGAGGACTTACCAGGAAGGGCTGCGGTACGGTAGACGTGCTGTTAATCGTCTGTGCTTCCGCGGTGGGTGGGAGTACGGTATTAGCCAAAATCTGTTCCTTTGACGGCAAAAACGTTCTTTTAACACTATCAGTCTTGGAGCGGAACTGCTGTAATTCTGGTCATTTCTTTCCGGTTATGGGAACAAATAGGGAAACCCCTGATTCTATTGACTTACCCCGTGGGAAGGGGTAGCTTGCAATCTCTACAATCAGTTTGTTGGAACGGGGGGCACACGATTTTGGGCACCGCATTCACTCCACATGCCGGTATTACAGTTCGTTTTCCGGAGCTGAAGCCTGCATTGACTCCACAGGCAGCAATGGTGGAAGCCAACCGCTGCCTGAACTGCTTTGACGCGCCTTGTACCGCTGCCTGCCCCACACACATCGATGTTCCACGGTTCATTAAGAAGATCGCCTCCGGCAATGTCGCCGGCTCCGCCCGCAGCATTCTTGAAGCGAACGTGCTGGCGGGAAGTTGTGCCCGCGTGTGTCCGGTCGAGGTGCTCTGCGAAGGTTCTTGCGTTATGCATCACCGCGCTGAGAAGCCGATTATGATCGGCCGGCTGCAGCGCTACGCCATGGACAACTTCTATGAGCGCGGTCTGCAGATTCCCGTTCGCCAGCGTCCTGAGCTGCCACTGCGGGTCGCCTGCATCGGCGGTGGCCCCGCAAGTCTGGCTTGCGCCGCGGAGCTTCGCCAGGCCGGCGTACAGGTAACCGTCTTCGACAAGCGCGATCTCGCAGGAGGTCTGAACACCTATGGCGTTGCAGAGTACAAACTGCGCGTCAGCGAATCGCTGCGCGAAGTAGAAGCGATCCAGGCCACGGGCGTGGAGATCCTGCAGCGTGAGGTCGGATGCGAAGACCTTGCCGCTTTCGAACGGGAATTCGACGCAATATTTCTAGGTGTTGGGCTTGGAGAGATGCACCGGCTCCGTATCCCCGGTGGAGAGACCGGCGTGATGGATGCACTCGACCTGATCGCTGGATACAAGACCGGAGAGATTCTCTCCGTCGGCCGGACCGTGGCTGTTATCGGCTGTGGCAATACCGCGATTGACGCGGCCGTGGCCTCAAAACGGCTCGGTGCCGATGAGGTTCACATCGTCTACCGCCGCGGGCCCGAGGAGATGTCGGCGTTCGGCTTTGAATATGAACACGCCTTGCAGGAGGGTGTGAAGTTCCTGTGGTGGCGGCAGCCGATTGCGCTGGAGGCGGGTACGCTGATTTGTGCCGCGACCTCGATCAATGAGGCCGGAGATCTCGTCGTCGGCGACATGCGAACCGAGCTCGCGGCCGAAGTCGTGGTGCCGGCGATTGGTCAGTCTCCACTCGCGGAGTGGCTGTCTTCGGTGAAAGGAATCCAGTTCGCCAAAGGGCGTGTTGTGGTGGACCGCGCCACCGGAGCCACCAGTCATGCCAAGTACTTCGCCGGCGGTGACTGCGTAAACGGCGGACGCGAAGTGGTGGATGCGGTCGCCGATGGCAAGAGAGCCGCACGTGGGATCACGGCAGCTTTGGGAGTAATGGAGGTGGCTCATGGCTAGCCTGAAGACGACCTTTGCCGGTATCGAGTGTATCAACCCGTTCTGGTTGGCAAGTGCGCCGCCCACCAACTGCGGTGAACAGATCATGCGCGCCTTTGACGCCGGTTGGGGAGGCGCAGTCTGGAAGACGATCGGTGAGCCGATCACCAATGTCAGCTCGCGTTATAGCTCTGTCGATTGGGCGGGACAGCGGATGATGGGGCTGAACAATATTGAGCTCATCAGTGACCGGCCCATTGAGGTCAATCTGGCGGAGATTGCCGAGGTAAAGCGCCGGTATCCCAAACACGCGGTCATCGCTTCCCTCATGGTGGAGTCGCGCCGCGATGTCTGGCACGAGATGGTAAAGCGTGCGGAAGATGCCGGTTCCGACGGACTGGAACTAAACTTCGGCTGTCCCCATGGCATGAGCGAACGGGGCATGGGATCGGCCGTCGGGCAGGTTCCGGAATATGCGCAGATGATCACCGAATGGGTAAAGGAGGTCGCGTGTACGCCGGTGCTGGTGAAGCTGACTCCGAACATTACAGATATTCGTGTGGTGGCCCGCGCGGCGAAACTGGGAGGGGCTGATGCGCTGTCTGCGATTAACACCATCAACTCCATCACCGGAATTGATCTGGATACTTTCACGCCACGGCCGAACGTGGATGGTAAGAGCTCGCATGGAGGCTACTGCGGTCCGGCAGTTAAGCCCATTGCGCTGAATATGGTGCAGTCGGTAATGGCCGATCCGGCCTCTGCGCTGCCGATGAGCGCCATTGGCGGGATCGGCACCTGGCGCGATGCGGCAGAGTTCCTGCTGGTAGGGGCGGGCACGGTGCAGGTCTGCACCGCGGTGATGCACTACGGCTACCGCATCGTCGAAGACATGATCGACGGTCTGTCGCAGTGGATGGACGAGAAGGGTTTTGCCACGCTCGACGACTTCCGTGGCCTGAGCCTGCCGCGAGTGACCGAGTGGAAACACCTGAATCTCAACTACAAGATCGTTGCGCAGATCGATGAGTCACTGTGTATCGGGTGCGACCTCTGCCACATCGCCTGTTGGGACGGAGCTCACCAGTGCATTCACACGGACCGGGTAACCGGGCCGGTGGACGGGCACGTTGAAGTGCATCGCAAGCCCATGGAAGCCGTCCATGCCACGATGAACTCGATCGCGGTGACTCGTATTCCAAAGATGGATCCGCCGGCGGTCTCTCCGGGACTCTATAAGGCGCCGCTTGCCAGAATCCCGCGGGTGGACGAGACCGAGTGTGTCGGATGTAACCTGTGTTCGTTAGTTTGTCCGGTGGAAGATTGCATCACCATGAAGGAAGTCCCAGCGGGTCTTGCTCCAGAGACGTGGGAAGAGCGGACTGCGAAGCTGGGGATCGTTGAACAATGCTGAGACAGGGCCCAGAGGCAGGGAGCAAGGGCCCGAGGAAAACAAGTGATCATGCCGCAGCAGCAGGCCAACAGTCTGTACAACGAAGACTTGGCGCCAATCCCGTTTACTGAGCGATCCTGGGGCGTCTACAACTACGTTTCACTCTGGGTGGCGATGTCGGTCTGCATTCCCACCTACATGCTCGCCAGCGGTCTCATCGCCAACGGCATGAGCTGGAAACAGGCGCTGGGGACGATCTTTCTCGGGAATCTCATCGTCCTTGTTCCCATGATCCTGAATGCTCATGCTGGGGCCAAATATGGGATTCCGTTTCCGGTCTACGTCCGCGCCTCTTTTGGCGTGCGTGGAGCGAATATTCCGGCGGTGCTGCGGGCGCTGGTGGCGTGTGGATGGTTCGGTATCCAGTGCTGGATCGGCGGACAGGCGATCTACTCCATGCTGCGGGTTATCGCACCGGCCATCGCATCGGCGCCCTCTGCTGTCTGGATCTGCTTCTTTGCGTTCTGGGCCATCAACATGGCCGTGATCTGGCGGGGCATTGAAGTTATCCGCTGGCTGCAAGTTGTTTCCGCCCCCTTCATGCTCATCGTCGGTCTGCTGCTGCTCTTCTGGATGACAGGAAAAGCCGGTGGGCTTTCTGCAACCTTGGCGAATGCGGCGACCTTCCATGCAGGGGAAACCAAGGTCGATTTCTGGAAGATCTTCGTCCCATCTCTAACGGCGATCGTTGGCTTCTGGGCGACGGTGGCGCTTAACATCCCGGACTTCACCCGCTACGCCAAATCGCAGCGCGCCCAGATGGTTGGCCAGGCGATTGGCTTGCCTCCGGCGATGACGCTTTATTCCTTTATCGGGATTGCGGTGACCTCGGCTTCGTCGCTCGTCTTCGGTGTGGCTCTCTGGGACCCGGTCGTACTGCTTGGGCGCTTCAATCAGCCGGTCGTCGCCTGCATCGGGCTGGTAGCACTGCTGCTGGCGACGCTGAATACCAATGTTGCCGCGAATGTGGTCTCGCCTTCGAATGACTTCTCCAACCTTAACCCTCGTTGGATCAGCTTCCGCACCGGAGGCCTGATTACCGGGGTGCTGGGCATTCTGTGTATGCCGTGGAAGCTCGCCGCCGATCCGGCGCGGTATATCAATGGCTGGCTGGTGGGCTACTCCGGCCTGTTGGGGCCTATCGCCGGCATCATGATCGCGGACTACTTCGTGGTGCGTGGCCGGGAGCTCGATCCGGATGGTCTGTATCTCCGTGGTGGCCCCTATGAGTACTCTGACGGCTTCAATGTCCGCGCCATCATTGCTTTGATAATGGGCATTGTTGTCGCCCTTGTAGGCATCGTCGTTCCACCGCTTCGCTGGCTGTATGACTATGCCTGGTTTGTCGGATTCATTGTTTCGGGTCTGCTCTATTGCCTGCTGATGATGGGGGCAACGACGGCGAAGGGAAGTACGCCACTGCTCGTCGAGCACAGACTGCCTGGCGCCCATGTCCTGGAGGGCGAGGGCGCCTGAAAATAAAGGCTGCCGAATCTCATTTGACAGCGGAGTTGCAGCTTTTTTAGCTTGGGTGCCCGGAGAAATCCATGACCCGAACGAAATCTATTGGAAGCGCCATGCTTCTGGCGGCGGTGGCGGTTGCGTCTGCACAGGGTGTAAATCCTAATCATCCGACCAACACTGACGAATCGAAGGTCGGCTCCTACACCCTTCCTGACGTGCTGAAGACTGCTGACGGCAAGCCGGTAAAGGACGCAAAGACCTGGATCAGCAAACGGCGTCCTGAAATTGTGTCACTTTTTGAGACGCAACAATACGGCCGCGCGCCCGGCCGGCCGAAGGATGAAAGCTTCGAGATCTTTGAAAAGGAAGGAGTTGCCTTTAACGGCAAGGCCATCCGCCGCCAGGTAATGATCCATGTGGACAAGGATCCCGCGGCGCCCCAGATCCAGCTGGTGGAATATCTTCCGGCCAAGGCTAAGGGACCATCGCCAATGCTGCTCTCCATCAGCTTTACGGCGCCCTCGAACATGATCGACGACCCCGGCGTCAAGGTCGGAACGATCTGGGATGCGAAGACGAAAACCAAGATTCCCGCCGACCAGGGCCGTAAGTTCGGGAAGATTGATGTTGAGGCGTTTCTGGATGCCGGTATCGGTGTTTCGACGTTCTACTACGGCGATCTGGACCCTGATTATCTCGGTGGCCTGCAACAGGGAATTCGCGCCCGCTACTTGAAACCCGGCCAGGTTGAACCTGCTCCGGATGAGTGGGGATCGATCAGTGCCTGGGCCTGGGGCATGAGCCGGGTGATGGATTACCTGGAGACCGACAAGGCGGTGGATGCCAAACAGGTTGCGATCCATGGCGTCTCACGTTTGGGCAAGACGACCATGTGGGCGGGGGCGCATGACCAGCGGTTCGCCGCTGTGATCGCGAGCTGCAGCGGCGAAGGAGGAGCGGCGCTCAGCCGCCGGGACTACGGGGAGAGGATCGAGGATCTGGTCAGCCCCCGGCGCTTTCCATATCAGTTCGCCATCAACTATCAGAAGTACGCGTCCGACGTCAGCAAGCTGCCCGTAGATGCGCACATGCTAGTTGCCCTGGTCGCTCCACGGCCGCTGCTTCTGCAGACCGGAAGCACGGATACCTGGTCCGACCCAAAGGGTGAGTTCGAGGCGGAGGTAGCGGCCGGTCCCGTCTACACCTTGCTCGGCAAACAGCCCCTGGGGACGACGCAGTGGCCTGCACCCAACCAGCCCATCTTTCACGATCTCGCCTACTATATGCACGAGGGTGGTCACGGTATGGTGCCCAATGATTGGAAGATTTACGTAGAATTCTTAAAGCAGCACTTCAAGATCTCGGTGTAGGAGACGGGCAAAAAAGAAACGGACACGGCGGTTGCCGTGTCCGTTTTCTTGAGTGCAGGAATCTTTAGCGCAGGAACATGCTCAGTTCGTTAGCGGCTGCCCGCAGGTGCGGCAGGTAGCGCTGCTGCAGGTCCGGTAGCGGCATGCGGGGTGCATGGCTGGAGAGGTTGAGGGTGGCCACGACCCGACCCGAAGGTGCAAAGACCGGTACGGCGATCGAGCGCAGGCCGATCTCATACTCCTGGTCGCAGATCGCGAAGCCGTTGCGGCGTATATTGCGGATCGCCAGACGCAGACGGTCCGGGGTGGTGATGGTGCGGTTGGTGTACGGATAGTAGGTAATACGCGCGAGGAACTGTTCGAGCTGCTCCGGAGGCAGGTAGGCCAGCAGGACACGGCCCATGGAGGTACAGAAGGCCGGCAGGCGCGAACCGATATGCAGATCGACTGCCATGACGCGGGAGACCTGAGAGCGGGCTACATAAACGATCTCGTCACCGTCCAGCGTGGCCACCGAGAACGACTCGCGGAACTGCTGGGTCATGCGCTCCAGGATGGGCTGCGCGGCAGAGGAGAGGGAACTCGACGTGGTGTAGGTGTGTGACAGCGTCAGCAGCCTTGGCCGCAGCGAGTAGCGCTGGCCGTCTTCGGCGCCGGCGAAACCGAGCTTCGTCAGCGTATACAGGCAGCGGCGCACTGCAGCGCGCGACAGGCCGGTCTTCGCTGAAAGCTGCGAGATAGTCATCTGCGGTGTCTGTTGGGTGAAGGCCTGGATGACGACGAGGCCTCGGGCCAGCGACGTCATAAAATTAGGATCACCAGCAAATTGATCAAGGGAAGAAGCCGGCGTCTGCCGGACGGTGGGAGCAGGGGCGGGAGCTTCGGCAACAACGGCGGCAGAATCAGTCTGGTTCGGCATACAACATCCCGTGCGATAGACGCACTATAGTGACGATAAACGAACGGCGTTCCGGAATCAAGGAGAACTGATACGGTGTTGGTTGAATTGGGTAGCGAGGAAACGATCTACTACGAGGCCGCCGGCCCTGAAGGCGCGCCTGCAGTCGTCTTCAGCCATTCTCTTGGTCAGGGAACGTATCTGTGGAATGCGCAGGCGGAGTACTTCAGCTGCAACTTCCGGACTGTGGTTTATGAACAGCGGGGCTTTGGGCGCTCCAGCTCCCAGCAGCCACCGAATACGGTTGCGGGCATGGGGAAAGACGTTCTCGCCCTGATGGATCGTCTCGGCATTGCGAAGGCTCATTTCTGCGGAATCTCGATCGGCGGCATGGTCGGCCTGTGGCTGGGTGTAAACGCGGCAGACCGTATTGGGAAGCTGGTTCTATCGAATACAGCGGCGAAGATCGGTACGGCTGAGTTCTGGCAGAAACGCGCGGAGGACACCCGGCTTGCAGGTATAGAACAGTTTCTGCCGGGAAGCGCAGAGCGCTGGCTGACAGCGGACTTCCGGGAAGAGCATCCCGAGGTAGTGCGGGAGCTGGAAAATTCGGTTCGCCGCAGCAGCATTGCCGGCTATGCCGCCGGTTGCGAGGTGCTGGCGACGATGGATCTGCGTGATGCCGTGAGCCAGATCAAGCTGCCCGTGCTCTGCATCGCAGGCAATGAGGATCCAACCACTCCCCCTGTAGATCAGAAGTTCCTGGTAGAGCAGATTCCTTCGGCAAAGTATCTTGAGCTGCCTTCGGGCCATCTCTCCTGTATCAATCGGTCGGCCTTATGGAACCAGGCAGTCATGGAGTTTTTAGGTAATTGAATGATTGAAGGATTGAATCATTGAAGATCGCTCGGGTGAAGCTGCTATCTTTTGTTTGTCATTTCGCAGCGTAAGCGGAGAAATCTGCTTCTCTACATTGCTACGCTCATGCCCAGGCAAAAAAATACCGAGGGCTGTGGCCGCTTCGGTCCTACGCGATCTGCAAATGTAGAAACTGACTGAAGCCCGTGGGCACGTAGTCTCCAAACGGCTCGCCAAACTGAAAACCGAAGTTCCGGTAGAGCTGTACAGCGGCATCAAACGCGGGGCCGCTGCCTGTCTCAAGACTCAGGCGCTTGATGCCGCGCTGTTTCGCTGTTTCGACAATATGGGCAAGGATTGCTTTGCCAACACCCTGGTTCAGAAAGTCAGGACGAGTCCGCATGGACTTGATCTCCGCCGCCTCTGCATTGAGCATGCGCAGTGCTCCTATACCGGCGAGATGGTCTCCACGCCAGGCGGTCCAGGTCGTGATCTCCGGCTTCTTCAGCCCCGAGAGGTCGAGAGCGTACACACTCTCGGGAGGTGAAGACGCACGCATTCCCGCCAGGTGAAGTGCAAGCAGATCGCGTGTCTGAGGATCGTCAAAGTCAGCAATGCGAATCTCGATCGGTTCCATGCGACAAGTCTCTCTGGAAAGGTAAAAGGCCTGCTCTTCCTGATGAAGAGCAGGCCTCTACGGTTACAAGATTTCTTTACTTGCGGCGCGCCTTGCGGTAACGCTCGATCAGCGCGTTGGTGGAACTATCGTGTTTCAGTTCGCCCGTGCCTTCGAGCTCGGGAACGATGCGCATGGCGAGCACCTTGCCAAGCTCCACGCCCCACTGGTCGAAGGAGTCGATATTCCAGATGACGCCTTGGGTGAAGACGATGTGCTCGTACAGAGCGACCAGACTTCCCAGCACCTTCGGCGTAAGCTCTTCGGCGAGGATGGTGTTCGAGGGACGGTTGCCCTCGAAGACGCGGTGCGGCACCAGCCAGTCGGCCGTGCCCTCGGCCTTGACCTGTTCGGCGGTCTTGCCGAAGGCCAGAGCCTCGGTCTGTGCGAAGACGTTCGCCATCAGCAGGTCGTGGTGGTTGCCGACTGCGTTCAGGGAGCGCATGAAGCCGATGAAGTCGGCCGGGATAAGGCGCGTGCCCTGGTGGATCAACTGGTAGAAGCTGTGCTGGCCGTTGGTGCCGGGCTCGCCCCAGTAGATGGC
The DNA here is from genome assembly GCF_025685425.1 of Terriglobus albidus. GTDB lineage: Bacteria > Acidobacteriota > Terriglobia > Terriglobales > Acidobacteriaceae > Terriglobus > Terriglobus albidus. Next base: position 506,452 of record NZ_JAGTAS010000057.1, on the reverse strand, counting down.
GCCGGTGTCGTGAGCGACATGCTCGCCCTGCAGCGTAACGTGCTTACCATTTGATTCCATGGTGAGCTGCTGCAAGTAAGCAGGGAAGCGCTTCAGGTACTGATCATATGGCAGCACAGCGTAGGTCTGCGCGCCGAAGAAGTCCGTATACCACACGCTCAGCAGGCCCAGGATAACCGGCAGATTCTTCTCGAAGGGGGCGGAACGGAAGTGCTCGTCCATCTCGTGGAAACCGGCGAGCATCTGGCGGAAGTTGTCAGGGCCGATGGCGATCATCGTCGACAGGCCGATGGCCGAGTCCATCGAATAGCGTCCGCCGACCCAGTCCCAGAAGCCGAACATATTGGCCGTATCGATGCCGAACTTCGCCACTTCCTTGGCATTGGTGGAGATGGCTACGAAGTGATTGGCAACGGCCTTTTCATCTTTCAGACCTTTCAGTAGCCACTCACGCGCGGTGTGCGCATTGGTCATGGTCTCCAGCGTGGTGAAGGTCTTCGAGGCGATCAGGAAGAGTGTTGTCTCCGGATCCAGGTCGTGGGTCGCTTCAGCGATGTCAGTTCCATCGACATTGGAGACGAAACGGAACTCGAGGTCACGTTTGGAGTAGTGACGCAACGCTTCATAGGCCATCACCGGGCCAAGATCCGATCCGCCGATGCCGACGTTCACGACCGTCTTGATCGCCTTGCCGGTAAAACCCTTCCACTCACCGGAACGGACGCGGTCGGCAAAGCCGGACATCTTGTCCAGAACCTCATGGACCTCAGGAACAACATCCTTGCCGTCGGAGAAGATCTGGGTTCCCTTGGGAGCGCGCAGAGCGATATGCAGCACCGAGCGGTTCTCGGTGATGTTGATCTTTTCGCCGGAGAACATGGCGGCGATCTTGTTCTTCAAGCCGGCTTCATTGGCCAGCGAGAGCAGCAGCTTCAGGGTCTCATCGGTGATGCGGTTCTTGGAGAAGTCGACGAAGACCCCGGCAGCCTCAAGGGCATAGCGCTCAGCGCGGCCGGGATCACTGGCAAACAGCTCGCGGAGGTGGGTCTTTTCAATAGCCTTATAGTGCTGCGCAAGCGCGCTCCATGCGGTCGAAGTGCTCATAACGAAATATCTGCTCCGTTCTGTGTCTTGTAGCAGGTGAGTGTTTTGGCCGCAGCCGACGTGTCTCGCGGCCCATCAATTTCATTAGAGCATTTTCCCGTTGCTGGGTATTCCGGAAGGCGCGTGCAGCGGCGTTTTCATTGCGGAAAACGCCCCTAGATCCGGAAGCCCTACTCTACACTTACGGGAAAATGCTCTATCTCCGAGCCCAGGGCCCTCTCGGATAGATGACCGGCAGGGATGGTTTGGCGCCCGACGCAAAGCTCGGAATACAGATTTTTACGGAAGCGCTGCCAGCACATCTGCAGGCTCAGGGCGCACACGGAAATCGGCATGCGCCTCGGCGAAACGAATCGTGCCGTCCTGGCCGACGACGAAGGTGGCCGGCAGGGGCAGACGCCACGCCGCGTCCGTCGCGGGCTTCAGGGCGTTCTGGCCAGTATTGATGAAAGGAATATTGACGAGAATCGAGCGGTAGTACTGCTGCATGGCCGGCGATGGCGTATAGGCAATGCCGAACTTTTCGGCGAGCTCTGAACCCTCGTCCCGCAGAAGCGGGAACCGCAGGGCATGCTGCTGCACGGTGAAGTCAGACTGGCGTACGGTCTGCGGAGAGACGGCCACGAACAATGCGCCGCGCTCACGCAATAACGGGTATAACTCGCGCCAGGTCTCCAGCTCGGTGATGCAGTAAGGACACCACCGTCCACGGAAGAAGTTGATGACCAGCGGCCCCAGAGCAAGCAGGTCCGCGGAACGGATCGGCTTGCCACTGATGGCATCGGGGAGAGAGAACTCGGGAGCTTTGGAGCCTACAGAAAGAATGCGGTCTTCAATGCCGGTCGCGAAGAGCTCAGCGATGGCATTTTCATTGATTTCCAGACGCTCGGCCTGGACGAGCCGCCGCGTATTCGCGGTGATCTCGTCCAGTTGGGTCTGCAGTGCAGGGATACTCTGTTCGTCCACTCTTACATGGTAGACATGTCGTGGCATTCCATGGTGGCCGCGGCATTCTTTTTGGCCTTGCTGCTCTTCGCTGCCTTGGCCACCAGCGAACGGTTAGCCGCGCTTTCTACCGTGGATTTCCTTGCGCCCGAGAGCGACTTCAGCAGCGTCGTCAGGCGCGCATATCCATCTTCACGCGCCTTCTTGTTATTCGGATTGGTGTCGGCCGGGTCAACGCCCGCGCGCATGAATCCATGACCTGCACCGTCATAAGTGACCGGTTCGTAGGTCTTACCTGCAGCTTTCATGGCTTCGATGGTCGACGGAATGGTGGCATCGATACGCGCATCGTTGCCGGCATAAAAGCCATAGACGGGAACCGTGATTTTCTTCATATCATCCGCAGCGGGTGGAGGGCCGTAGAAGACGTATGCGGCGGAGATATCGTGGTTATTGGTCGCAAAGCGGAAGGTCTGTCCACCTCCCCAACAGAACCCGCCAACGGCGATCTTGCCATTGCCGGCGGGAATGGTCTTCGCATATGCAACCGCTGCATTCAGGTCTTCCGTGACGGCGTCGGGAGAGAGCGTGGAGACAGCCTTGGTGACATCATCGCGGCTTGCAAACGAATCGGTATTGCCGCCGTTCGGACCTTTACCGGTGAGCAGGTCCGGAGCGACGACGATGTAGCCGCTGGCGGCCAGATCGTCAGCCATGGTCTTCATCCAGTCACTCAACCCGAAGATCTCGTGAATGAGGACGACGACGGGAGCTTTGTCCTTGATCTCCGGATAGACAACGAAGGCTTGCACAGGCCCACCGGAGGTCTTCAAGGAGATGTACTCACGGTGACGTGGAGACTTTTCGAGGCGGGCTTTGGCCCAGTCCTGGGCGTGAAGGGTTGCAGTAGAGACGGGCAACAGCAACGAGCAGGCAAGCAGGAGTCGGCGCATGCGCAGCAGTGTAGAGTGCCTGACAATCCATCGGCAATTGGAAGAATGTAATTTCTTGCGGCCTAGTGGATGTGCCGCAATGTCGATGCGGGCCGTATGGCATGCGGGTGCGGTCTTTCCTGCAGCAGCATGCACGCCAGGCCAATGTTGACGGTACCGAAACCAAGCAGATAGCCGTAAAGCATGCGCATTGAGGCATCCGTTGCCAAGGGTGCTTCCATGAGGGCGCTGATCAGGAAATAAAGCGACGCGGCGCCGGAGACGAATGCCGAGGCATACACCAGGATCGTGCGATGGTGCCGCCACACATGACGAGCTGTGACGAGGTCTGACACGGCAGCCGCTCCGGCTTGTGCCGCTACCAGATAGAAGAACCAATGCAGACGGGCATGTTCAAAGGCAATGGTTGCCAGCAGCAACGAGATGGTGATACCGACGGAGCCCTGCAACCGGCTTGCGATCTGGCCGGGGCGCTTGGGGAGCGCAAAGCTTTCAAAGAACACCAAGGCACTATCTGCCGCGCCATAGCCCGCCAGGAACAGAATTGACATCACCATGGCAAAAGGCAGCAGTAAGACAGAGGAAGACATCTGCGGGATCAGCAGAATGGCGCAGCCGAAAAGGATCGCCAAAACTCCGCGGAACAACGTGATAATCCAGTACGTTTCGTAGCGGTGCATGGCGCCCCTCCTTTCCGGGGTGAATGCCTAGCGAACGGTCAAGACAGGGCACGGAGCTTCCTGGATCAATCGTGTGAGCGTTGTCCAGAGGGCTCGGCTTGAGAGCGGACCTTTGTTATGGCGGCCCGTGACGATGAGGTTGGCCTCGCACTGCTGTGCCTGTGCGACGATCTCCCGGGAGGGTTCGCCATGCCGTACGCGATACCCGGCCTGGCAGAACGCGGTCGCATCCGCTGGTACCAACTGCTGGAGCCGATGTTCAATCGCCTCGCGGTCTTCCTTGGTCGGCCAGCCGGGCTGCTGGAGGACGTGCAGCAATGTCAGCTTGGCCTGAAACTCCTCGGCAAGCGAGGTCGCATACTGCGCGGCGTGCAGTGCGGCTGGTTCAAGATCGGTGGCGAGCAGAATGCAGGTCGGCGTTTCGGCGACCTTGGCCTCCGGACCGACGATCATGACCGGTATGGGGGACCGGCGCAGCATCGACTCTGCCACGGAACCAAGCAGCACCTTCTCAAATCCGCGCGCACCATGGGAGCCGACCACCAGAAGATCGATCGCCTCGTCCTTTATCACCTTGGCCAGTTCCTCGTTTAGATAGCCTTCGCGAATGGCGATGCGGTGAGGCACGGTAGCCAATTCCATATGTGCCGAGATTTGTGCTGCCATACGCTTTTCGGCATGGGCACACGCGGCCGAAGAGGCTTCGATGGTGGTGAGCGTGGCATCGGGCGTAATGACAGGGGGGATGATGTTATGAAAGAGCACCAACTCAGCCTGGTAGGTACGAGCCAGATGACACGCGGCGAACAGTGCCGCATCCGCATGGGAAGAAAAATCGGTTGCGACGAGAATATGGCGGAACTTCAGCCGGGTGGTCTGAAGGTGAATCTCAGCCGGGGCGGAATGGAAACTGAGCGCCATGAAACACACTCCTTTCGCGGCCGGCATGCAGGCAGCGTAAGAGTGCGCGTGTTCGGGAACCGAAGTCGGTGATGGCAATCACACCGGCTGCCGAACGAATCGATCCCGAGGTCAGCGCTGTTGCGTGCCTCCGGCCAAGCCTCGCCGGCCTTTCCATCTACATCGGGTCGACGAGACGGCCACTATTGTCGCCCCGAAGAATCATGGGCGTCCATATATGTTTTTTGATGCTCAAAAGGCTTACTCTGGCCAATCGTGTGGCTGGAGCAAGCCTTTTGTCATTCCGCGAATTTGATAGCGCCAACGGGGATGGAACCCGTATCAGAGTTCGTTAGCGGCCGAAGCGTCCCATGTTGCCCATCTGACTCATCAGGCGGCGTTGCATCTTACCGCCGCCGGCGCCCATGCCTTTGAACATCTTTCGCATCTGCGCGTACTGGCGGAGCAGGTTGTTGACCTCCTGCACGCTGGTGCCGCTGCCTGCGGCGATGCGCTTGCGCCGGCTGCCTGAGATGATCTCGTGGTTGAGCCGCTCCTTCGCCGTCATGGAGTTGATAATCGCCTCCACGCGGGTGAACTGACTCTCGTCCACCTGGCCGGCCGCCGCCTGCAGGCCCTGGAACGGACCCACCGAGGGCAGCATCTTCAGGATGGACTGCATGGACCCGAGCTTTTTGATCTGCCGCAACTGATCGCGGAAGTCTTCCAGCGAAAACCCGTCACCGGCCAGCGCCTTCTTGGCGAAAGCTTCAGCCTTGCCGCGGTCGAGCTTCTCTTCGGCGCGCTCCAGCAGGGTGGCGATATCGCCCAAGCCCATAATGCGGCTGACGATACGGTCGGGATGGAAGGGCTCGAAGGCGTCGGGCTTTTCACCCGTACCGATGAACTTGACCGGAGCTCCCGTAACCTGACGGATCGACAATGCCGCACCACCGCGGGCGTCGCCATCCATCTTGGTCAACACCACGCCGGTAATGCCGAGACGGTCATGGAAGGCCTTGGCGGAGTTCACGGCATCCTGACCGGTCATGGCGTCGGCGACGAAGAGGATCTCGGAGGGATTGAGGAGCTTCTTCAGCTCCGACATCTCGCCCATCAGCTCTTCGTCGATGCCAAGTCGTCCGGCGGTATCGACCAGCAGAATGTCGCAGCCGAAGTTGGCAGCATCGCGCTTGGCTTCTTTGGCCAGGCGCAGCACCAGCGGCGTGCCGGCTTCGTCAGCTCCGATATTACCGGTGTAGAGCTGGGTACCGATGGACTTGGCGACGACGGCGAGCTGTTCGCGGGCGGCAGGACGGTAGACGTCGACCGAGACCAGCATCGGACGATGGCCGCCTTTTTTCAGCCACTGGGCCAGTTTGCCCGTGGTGGTGGTTTTACCGGAACCCTGCAGGCCCGCCATCAGGATGACGGAAGGCGGCTGCGAAGCGAACTTGAAGCGGGCGGTGTCGCGGCCCAGCAACTCGACCAGTTCACCGTGAATGATCTTGATGACCTGCTCGGTCGGCGACAGGGCGGTCGCTACCTGTTGGCCGATCGCCTTTTCGCGAATGTGCTCGATCAGGTCTTTGGTGACGTTCAGGTTGACGTCAGACTCGAGCAGGGCAAGGCGGATCTCGCGCAGCGCCTCGGTGATGTTTTCCTCGCTGATGGTCCCCTGACCACGAAGGTTCTTAAACGCGCGCTGCAGTTTTTCCTGGAGATTCTCAAACATAGTCGCTTTTCAGTTTATCGCGGAGCAGGGGAGGCCGCTGCCGGCGCCTCCAGCGAGAATTCGGTCGTCCAGCGCTGAGTTTTGCCCGGCGCGACGTGAATGGCGATATAGGCCTCCGGGCAGGTTGCCCGGCTATGTCCCCAGAAATAAAACTTCACGATCGGGGCGTCTGTCTTCTGCCGGACGCGGAGACCGGTCGAGGTGTCGGTGATCTCAGAGGTATTTGGCGTCTGCGGGGTGTAGCCCGTCAGGTAGGATCCCACGGCTCGTCCATTCGGTGGGGGAGCCAGGAACCGAATTGTCTTACCCTCTACGGAGACCGAGTCAGGGAAGGGCGTTTCGACCGTCGGCGCAAATCCAAGTGTGACGGTTGTGCCCGGTCCCGGCCCTTTCCCATCCAGTTGCATAAAAACATGGTTGTAGAGCGCGGAGTCGATCGGGCGCTTGCCCAGGTTCGTCAACGTATGCCGAAGCCGGACAATGTTCGCCTTCTTATCGATCTCCACCGTTTTGGTGTAGCGGTAGTCGAAGCCGATGGTGGAGTGCACCAGCTGGGTCGAGGTAACCGAGTTGCGATTGGAGGTGCTCTTCCACGTGCCGGCGTCGACGATGGGATACTTCCCTCCGAAACTGTAGGGCTTCTCGTCCAGACGGCGCAGAACGCCAACGCCGAGTTTCACGAAGAGACCTCCCGGAGCAGCCTCGTTATAGCCGGGCTCCGCTCCATCGGGGGAGCGGAACTCTTCCGCGGGACCGGTGATGGCATCGTTGCCCAAAGGATCGTAATGTGAGAACCACTGTCCCCAGAAGGTATGGCCGTTCAGCGTGGCGCAGGCGATGCTTCCGCTCCAGTCGAAACGATTCGAGCGGTAGTAGCCGCGCTGCGCATCCGGTAGATGTACAACGGCGGTCAGCTTGCCGTTGGTGATGGTGACGCGCGGAGCATCCGGTGCGGCATCGGTGGGGCACTGTCCAGAAGCCATGTGCGCGGCGAGAAGGGGAGCGGCCAGGGCAAGCATCAGTGATTTCATCGTGCCCATAGTAGCGCGGCGAATGGCTAGCGCGTTTCCTGTGGGTGTAGTCCAGAGATTCCACATTATAGGGAGTCTTCCTCAATGAAAACGCCGATGCACGCCCTTGCGGGATGCCAGCAACAGGGAAAACACTCTAGGATGGCCTGATGAAGAGTCTTCTGGTTTGTGCGGCTGTGGTGGTGGTGTGCTTTGGTGGATTTGCGGGAGCTCAGTCCCCGGCCTTTCGCTCCGTCGATCCGATGATCGGCACCGGCCCTGACGGCCACACTTTTCCTGGCGCCGTCGTGCCCTTTGGCATGGTGCAGCTCAGTCCCGATACCGAGATCAAGCCCTTCAAGCAGAGCTATAAGTGGGCTGCGGGGTATCGCTATGAAGACAGTTCGATCCTCGGCTTCAGTCATACGCACTTCTCGGGTGCAGGCCACTCCGACCTCGGCGACGTGCTGATTACTCCAGAGACGGGCGAGGTGAAGCTCGAGCCCGCTGATTATCGCTCGGCCTTCCAGCATAAGAGCGAGATGGCCGAGCCCGGCTACTACGCGGTGACGCTCGAAACTCCGCAGGTGCGCGCGGAGCTGACCGCGACAAGCCGCGTTGGCGTGCATCGGTATACCTTCCCCTCGGACAAGTCGGCCCACCTGGTCGTCGATCTGCGCTCTTCGATCTACAACTATGCGGGGAAGGTGATGTGGTCCCGGGTTCGTCTTCGCGAAGGTGGCCTGGTGACCGGCATGCGAGAGACTCGTGGCTGGGCTCCGGCGCGCCAGTTGTACTTTGCCATACGCTTCTCCGCGCCGCTAACCGGGCATCTCTTCCGCAATGTGGAGCCTGTGCCGCAGGAGTACCTGGGCTTCTCCGGTGTGCGCCGCGATGCGACCGATGTTCCGTTCAAGGAGGGCCGGGGCCTGGTTGCTGCGTTTGACTTCGGACAGCTAACCCATCCCCTCGTCGTAGAAGTTGCACTCTCAACCGTCAGCGAAGAAGGCGCGATCGCCAATCTGAATGCCGAGGTGAAGGGCTTCGACTTCGATGGCGTTCGCGCACAGGCTCGCGCAGCCTGGGAGAAGGAGCTGGGCCGGGTGGAGTTCTCCGGTACAGAGCCGATGAAGAAGAATCTCTATACCGCTCTCTATCACGCGCTCATGGCTCCCAGTACCGCGATGGACGTGGATGGCCGCTACCGTGGTCCGGATGAAGAGGTGCATCAGGCGAAGGGTTGGGAGTTTGTCTCGACCTTTTCGCTGTGGGATACCTATCGTGCCGAGCAGCCGTTGATGACGCTGCTGCAGCCGGAGGAGCGCACCAACAACGTTGTGCGCTCCCTGATCGCGTCGCAGCAGCAGAGTCCTTACGGCATTCTGCCCGTCTGGCAGTTCGCCGGGCTGGAGACGTGGTGCATGATCGGCTACCACGCCGTGCCGATCCTTGCCGATGCATACAGAAAGGGCATTCGCGGATATGACGCCGAGGCGGCACTGAACGCCATGGTCGCCAGCGCTCGTTATCGCCAGTACGAGGGAGTAGGCGAGTACATCGATCGCGGCTATGTTCCCGTCGATCACGATGACGAGTCCGCATCGGAGACCATGGAGTACGCCTTCGATGATTGGACCATCGCACAGATGGCTCATGCCATGGGGAAGAAGGACATCGAGCAGGAGTTCAACAAGCGCGCAGCGTACTGGCGTAATGTCTTCGATACGAAGAGTGGCTTTGTCCGTCCACGGCTTGCGGACGGAAGCTTCCGCGAGCCGTTTGATCCGGCGAAGGCGGGCAATGGCAGCGGCTTTACCGAAGGCAATGCCTGGCAGTACTCCTGGTATCAGCCGCAGGACGAGGCGGGCTTGATCCAGTTGCTCGGTGGCGAGGACAAACTGATCCAGAAGCTCGACGCCATGTTCGACGCGAAGGTTGATCCCAGGCAGTATGCCGACGTTGAAGACATCGCGGGCATGATCGGACAGTACATCCACGGCAATGAGCCCAGCCATCATCTGGCGTATCTTTACGCCTATGCCGGCGCGCCGTGGCGGACGCAGGAGCGCTTGAAGCAGATCATCGAGTCGCAGTATCGGCCCGCTCCCGATGGTCTTGTCGGCAATGACGACCTTGGACAGATGTCGGCGTGGCTTCTCTTCTCGTCGATGGGCTTCTATCCGGTGGCTCCGGGAAGTAATGAGTATGTCCTGGGCCGTCCGTTCGTGGATGAGACTACGCTGCACCTGCCGAATGGGAAGATGCTGCGCATTGTTAAGGAGGGAAGCGGCGACTACGTCGGCAATGTTTCTTTGAATCACCAGTCGCTGCCCCGGACCTTTCTCCGCCATGACGAGCTACTGGCCGGTGGTGAACTTCGCTTCACGATGCAGAGCGCGCCCAACAAGGAGTTCGGTCGTGCGGCATCAGCTCGTCCTTACTCCATGTCGACGACCCTGCACTAAGGATGGAATAATTCCTCCGCTGAAACTCAGGGAGATTCCATCGTAATGAGAAATCTGTTGTGCGTCCTTGGTATGGCGGCCATGATGGCCGTAGCTCATGCTGCCAGCCGTCCTGCGGATATTGCCTTTCGTATAACGATGATCGATCCCGGATACGGCGAGACGGTCGCCGTCGCGGACCTGAACAAGGACGGCAAGCTCGACATCGTCGCTGGCGAGAGCTGGTACGAAGGACCGCGTTGGGTGAAGCATCCGCTGCGCCAGATCGACTACTCCAGCGGCTACATCGACAATTTCAGCGATCAGATCATGGATGTGGACGGCGATGGCTGGCCAGATGTAATCCAGTGCAGCTACTTCGCACACAATATCGTCTGGCTGAAGAACCCGGGTAAAGGAGGCGGTGCGTGGAAGGTGACGGAGATCGATAACAGCGGCCCCACCGAGTTTGCCTTCCTGGTCGATCTCAACAACGATGGCAAGGCCGAGGAGCTTCTGCCTGAGTTCGACCGTGAGAACGTTCCAGCCGCATGGTTTGAGCTCAAAGACCATAAGTGGGTCAAGCACACGGTCTCGCACCAGAGCTACGGTCATGGCATCGGCGCGGGCGACCTGAACGGCGATGGCCGCACTGATATCCTCACCCCGCGTGGATGGCTGGAGGCGCCAGCGGATATGAATAGCTCCGCGGAGTGGACCTTCCACGCCAATGACTGGGGTGCGAAGCCGATTCTGCCAGCGGGCACACGCCAGGATGCGTCCGTGGTTCCCGTCAACAACGGGCGAATCTCCATGAGTCAGCTTCACCTGGTCGATATCAATGGTGACGGCCGCAAGGACATCGTTGCCGGCATGGCCCACGACTATGGCTTTGCCTGGTACGAACAGAATGCCGATGGCACCTGGACACAGCACATCATTGACGCTTCCTGGTCCCAGGCGCACGAGGTTGTTCCAGTGGACCTCAATGGCGATGGGCAGATCGATTTCGTCGCCGGCAAACGCTACTTCGCGCATAACGGCAACGATCCGGGTGAACGTGATCCTGTAGGCATCTATTGGTATGAGTGGCGCAAGCTGCCTGGCATGCAGGCGAATGCACGCAATGGCGGAGTGGAGTGGATTCGTCACATCGTCGACTACGGTGGCCGCATGGGAGCGGGGGTTGAGACCGTGGTCATTGATATTGATGGCGACGGCGACCTGGATATCATCAGCGCTGGAAAGTCCGGCCTCTTCCTCGCGGAGAACCTGACAAAATCATCGAAGTAGAGCATTTTCGCTGTGGGTGTAGTCAGAGCCTTAACAGGGAAAACGCTCCAGCCGCTACCATAGAGCGATGTACTCGCTCTTCGCCCTGCTCTTCAAACGGAGCTACTGGCAGGTCGTGCTGGGCAAACACAGTTGGGTGCAGGCCTATGCCGACCTGAAGCGTGCCCGTAAGGATCGCCGTGCGCGCAAACGGTTGCGGCAGTTTCTGGTGCTGCTTATCGTACCGGCCTTCTGTGTTCTCTATGTAGCATGGCTCGTGGGCATGGGGGCGATTCTGATCGTGCCTTTTCTCCTGCCTGTGGTCTGGTGGCTGAATCGTCGTAATAAGCAAGACGACACGCCGCCGAGCATCGTACCCCCGCAGGAAGAAAGGCCGTTGCTTTCGGCAGAAGAGATACAGCGCATTCGCAAACACTTTGCGGAACAGATGCTGCTGCTCGCCGTTATGGTCGACCGCGCCGGAAGTGAAGGATTTCTCAAGGAGAAGACCATTCCGGAGGGAATGGAGGTTCTCTCGCGCCGTCTCCATATCGACCTGCTGCGGAAGCACGATCTATGGGATCGCATGCCTCCAGAGGACAGAGAGGCTGTGTTGATGCCGGATGGCCACTGGGACCGCACGATGATTCACTGCGTGGCGCTTGAAGCTGAGCCGTTACGGCTGCTTCGCTGGATCCTGCGGTTGGACTTCTATCTGCCCACCGTCGGACAGTGCATGCGCACGGACTACACCATGGCCTCGGACCTGGTGAAGACGCCGGAGCGTGCCTTTCAGGGCGATAAGCTCATCGATCTACAGACACTTAATAACGGCTTCGACGCGGCAGAACAAACCTTTGCCCGCTGTATTGCTGAGGGGATCCATCGCGGCTACTATGAACCGCGCGATCAGGAAGCTGCTGCATGGGCCACGGGAGTCGTGAAACGCCTGAGCGGCGATCAGCATGAAGATGTTGTTCTGGGTTCAGTGCTGGTCAGCGAGGCGAGCGAAGAAGAGGTGCGCTGGGCGACTGAACTCGCTTCCCGGCGGAGAAGCTTTCTTGCCTGGGTACGCGCCCTCCTGCGGGGTGAACAGCCGCTGACGGAGGGCTTTATCGTGACCAGTGTTTATACGGCCCAGGCAGCTGCGCCTGAAGCGTCAGGGAACGAAGCGGAGGTAGACCAGATAGGCAATCAAGGCTCCGGCAACGGCGACGATCATGCCGGAGACTCTGCGCTTATACACGAAGAACAGAAGCACCAGCCCGGTCAGTGAGACCAGCGTCAGCAGCGCGGCAGAGATGTCGATGAACATCGACCAGGCTGTGCCGGTGTCGCGTCCCTTGTGCAGGTCATTGACGATGGCGATGAAACCGTTGCGGGTCTCAGTCAGGTCGTACTTGTTGGTGTCGCGATCGATGAAGATATCGGCGGCATATCCTGGTCCCTTGAACGAAACTTCGAGTTGGTTGTCATCGACCCGAAAGTCGGAGACTGCTCCATGCAGCTTGTGACGCGAGCGGAGATCCTCGGCGATCTTTAGCTTGTCGGGCTCTGCGCCGTTCGCAGGACGCAGCCATTCGTGCGGAAGCTCACCTTTGGTGACCGTGGTCTTCTCCTTTCCTCCCAGGGCCTCAGCATGGTTCAGTGTGATGCCGGTGATGGAGAAGAAGAGAACGATGGCGAACGAGACCATCGACAGATAGATGTGCAGCCAACGCGAGATGATGGCAGTGCGCCTTCGTAGACGCACGGCCATCGTGATCGGCCGCTTGGGTGGAGTGACCATCGTTGCCATGGATCTAGTGTTTCCCGTAGTCGACGGTTGCTGTGCCAACCTCGGCCTTGCCCTTGAGCGAGAACCTGGCCGGAGTCTTTTCGTCGAAGTTGATCTCCTGTCGCAGCAGATCGTAGCCACCGTGCTCACGCGCTGCTTCAATCAGGATGGTGTACTTGCCCGGCTTTACCTGCTTGCCCTTGTTGTCCTTTCCATCCCAACGCAGCGTGTAGGTTCCAGGGACGCGGGTTGCAGAGCTCAGTGTGGCGGTCAGGTCGGTACCTTCGGCCATATTGCGCATCTGATCGTCGCGGTACCACTGCTTCAGCTCACTCAGCCAGCGCGGCTTGGCAAACCACAGGGCCAGGGTGCGGACAGGGAAGCGATCCTGGTCTTCCACCCATACCGCAACATAGGGACGGCGGTATCGTGGGCTATCGATGCGCGCGATTTCGAAATTGATCATTACATCCAGGCCGGCGGTTTTGGTCGCTGGTGCGAAACCGGTAGTGACCAGGCGAGGAATCTCACGGTTCTGCCAACCGGCGGATGCGATCGTTGATCCGTCGCGCAGCACCAGCAGGTAATCGACACCGACAAGCTTCGCGGCGAGCTTCTTCGACTCCTCGGGCTGCATCACGCTGAACGCTGTTGCCAGTGCGCCGGCCATTGCCGGGTCCTTGGCGATGACGGTCGACGAGATGACGTTCTCTGCCGTCTCGCCGGTGCGCGGATCAATTAGGTGCGAGTAGTGCTGCCCGCCGATGTCGAAGCCTCGGCGGTAGTCGCCAGAGGTGGCAATGGTGCGGTTGGTTACGCGGACCACGTCAATGGGTTCGTCATTGTCGGCAGCGGCCTTCGGATCGGTGACGGCAACACGTTCCGTCAGATCGCCGCGAACGACGATGTCACCACCGATGTTGAGCAGAATTCCGCTGGCGCCAGCTGCCAGAGCCTTATCGGCCGCATGGCCGGCGATGTAGCTTTTCGCGAACGAGTTCAACGCGACGGGAGCATCGTCCAGATGGGTTGCGGTGCCGTGCTTTTTATCCAAAACCCAGTGCGGCTGCTGCATCTTCTCAACAGCTTTCTTGAGTTCCGTTTGTGTGGGGACGCGGTTCTCCACGGCGGCCAGCTTCCAGACACGGGTGGCAGTCTCGGCGCTGGGATCGAGAGCTCCGCCGGTCTGCTGGCGGTACTCATCGAACAGAGCAAGCACTTCTAGCAGCTCTGGAGAGACCTTTATTGGAGTGTTGTGGGTCTTCATCCAGCGTGAGAATTCAGAGTTCGCTTGCCAGGCGGAGAGAATTTTGTTCTCGCGCTCAATCTCGCTTAGCACAGCCTTTTCCGCGCGGTTCGTCTCCCCGGCGGAGGCAGTAAGCAGCTTCAGCTCCATCGATGTGCCAAGAATGTTGTCGTAGTGAAAGACGTGGGCAGCCGGATTCTGTGCCAGGGCAGAAGCGGTAAGGCAGAGCAATAGTGCCGTGTTCTTGTGAAAGGACATGCAGAACCTCTTTCTTCGTTATACGAACCAGTTGGACTTCCGTACGCGGTCGGCAGCCAAGTTGGAGCGTTTTCCCTGTAGGTGTAGGTAGGGCTTCCGCATCTATGGGCGTTTTCCGCAATGAAAACGCCGCTGCACACCTTTCCGGAATAACCAGCAACAGGGAAAACGCTCTAGTTGCGAGGGACGTCAGACCGTTGTCCTTCCGGACGAGGTCCACGTTGCTGCTGTGGCATATTGGCGAAGTAGGTAGTTGCTTCCTGCAGATCGATCCCCCCGTCATGGTTGGTGTCGATCTGATTGAACTGCGGTCCCATACGCTCGGGAGCCTCTTCGATGGTGACCTTGCCGTCCTTGTTCGTATCCCACTCTTCGAAGAAGTGCGCGGCGCGATCCGCCGGTGTCTGCTGGCGCATACGAATCTCCGCTGCGGAGAGAGTTCCGTCGCCATCTTTGTCTAAAGTCTTCAGCGCGGCAGGGGCAGCGGCGATCTCTGCTGCGGAGATGATGCCGTCATGGTCGGCATCGAGCGCCGAAAGGATCGGATCCATACGGGTGATATTGGCTCCTCGCTCAACGCGTCCGTTCGGCCCGGCGGTCTTTGCGGCAGTAGATTTCAACTCGTCGTCGGTGATCTTTCCATCGCCGTTCTTGTCCGCGCGCGTGAAGATCCCAGCCATGCGCTCCGGAACTTCGTCTTTGGTCAGAACTCCGTCACGGTTTTTATCGAAGACCATCAGGCGCTGAGCCATCTCGTCGGCATTGTTCGCCTTGGGGTCAGCCTGATTCGGCAGATACTCCAGAGAAGTGAGCTGGCCATCGTGATTCACATCCAGCGAGAGCAGACCGGCCGAAGCTGCGGCGATCTCTGCGAGAGAGAGCTGGCCATCATGGTCGGTATCCAGCGCCTGCAAGACGATGCGGGGCGGAGGCCCGCCGGGACCGCCACCAGGGCCAACCGGTCCCCCAGGACCCTGCGCCAGGACAGCAAAAGGAAGGACAAAAAGAGAGAGGGGCAGAGCACGACGCATACGAAAAACCACCTTCTATTTAGGACATATTCAGTCCTATTTTTATAGGACAAATAAGGTCGCAGTTCAAGAGACGGGTATTTTCCTGAGTGGTTTCGCGCGAGAGCAGCTCTCCTAAAGGTGTAGAGCGGAGTTTCGGAGTCCTCAGCGAACTTTTTCGCTGGGGTGAAGTTTCGGCAGTATGCACCGTTTTCCTCCGAAGAAAACGGCATTCGCAGATCTCCAACACTACGGTATAAGGAGAATTGCTCTAGACGGGCGGAAGCCCGGAGACGACCTCGACTCCGGCAGGCGGCGAGAAGACAAAGTCGGAGTCCTTGGTAGGGACGTTCTCTTTCAAGGAACTGAAGCTGAACTCGGTAATGGAGCCATCCTGCTCTTCGATCTTCAGGCCGACGATGGCGCCGGTTGCCTCCATGACTGTAACGGTGAACTGCTTCACCCGATCCTCCATACCCTTCGGTACGCCAGTGAAGATGGCTCGGTCGCCGGAGGTGGTCATGCTGAGGTGGTCGAGCTCTTTTTCAAGATTGGTGTGGCCCAGCAGAAAGCGTAGAGGGCTGCGCATGTCGTCCAGTTGCTTGGCCGGAATCTTCTGCGCTTGGGCGTCGCCCGGGGTGTAGAAATAGGCATTTTTTCCATCCAGGACGAAGAGCTTGCCCTCAGGAGCGGCGTAGCTCCAGCGCATCTTGCCCGGTTTCCTCAGGAGCAGGGTGCCGCTCTCGGTCCGGTTCATTCCCATACCGGTATATCGCTCGGTGTACTTCGCCTCCAGCGAGCCGAGCCGGTTGTAGTGCTCATTCACGCGTTTCGCGACGTCATGCAGCGTCTGAGAGAAGGCTGGAACGGCGAAGAGAAGAACAAGACTTGCGAAGCGACGAACCATAGTTCCTATGATGCGTGAAAATTTCGCTTTACATATAATGAATAGGTTATATAAATAAAAAGCTATGGAAGCGGCTATGAAATCGATAGACCATCTCGACATCACGTTTCAGGCACTTGCTGACCCTACGCGGCGGGCGATTCTTGCCCGGCTTGCCCAGGGCGAGGCATCGGTCAACGAGCTCTGCGAGCCGTTCGCGATGAGTCAGCCGGCCATTTCGCGGCACCTGAAGGTGCTGGAGCAGGCCGGACTTATCTCGCGCGGCCGTGATGCACAGCGGCGCCTGAGCCGCATTGAAGGAGGGCCTATGGCGGAAGCGAATGCATGGCTCGAAGGCTTCCGGCGTTTCTGGGAGCCGAGCTTTCAGCGTCTGGACGGACTTCTGGAAGAGATGAAAGCGGACGAGGCAAAGAGAGGGAAGGAGAAATAGGGAATGCAATTTGGAAAGCTCACACAGGAACGGGTCGGAGCGAAACAACTGATCATCGCACGCTCCTTCAACGCTCCACGGGATTTGGTGGTTAAGGCGAATACGCAACCTGAGTACGTTCGCCGTTGGCTTCTTGGGCCTCCAGGATGGGAGATGCCAGTCTGCGAGATGGATCTCCGTGTCGGAGGACGGTATCGCTGGGAGTGGTCTCACGCTGAGAGCAGCATGCGTATGGGACTCGGTGGTGAATATCTGGAGATCGACCTGCCGCATCGCATTCGCGTCACCCAGCAGTTCGACGATGCCTGGGATGGAAAACAATCGACCGTCGAGACCGAGTTCCTGGAGCAGGGCGCACAGACCGTCATGAAGCTGACGATCACGTATGAGTCCGAGGAGATTCTGGAGCGGGTGATGCAGAGCCCGATGACCAGTGGGATGGAAATGGGTTACGAGCGCCTTGAGGCGCTCCTTAACGAGATGGAGGGGAAGTAATGGTAATCACCAAAGGGAAGTCCACAGTCGATATTCTGGGCGAGACAGGCATCGTCGTAACCCGCACCTTCGCGGCGCCGCGCAGCATGGTCTTTGATGCACTGACCAAGCCGGAGCTGCTGCAACGCTGGCTGCTGGGGCCTGAGGGCTGGACGATGCCGACGTGCGAAGTAGACCTGCGAGTTGGAGGCCGAATCCGCTTCTACTGGAAGAGCGCCGATGGCAAGGAGTTGCAGCTAAGCGGGGTCTTCATAGCGATCGATGCTCCCAAGGGATTCTCTGCAAACCAGCGTTTCGATCTTGGCTTTATCGGGCCGGAAGAGAAGCTGACCTACATCCTTGAAGATCAGGGCGACGAGACCCTGATGCGTGCCGAGATCGTGTACCCGACCCGGGAGATTCGCAATGGAAGCCTGCAGAGCGGCATGACCGACGGCATGGAGACCAGCTATGCGCGGATGGATGAGGTGCTGGAGTCTCGCTAAGCCGCCAACGAAGAAAAGCCCGCCTTCCCGGCGGGCTTTCTTGTTCTATACAGCTACTGCTACTGGACGGGAGCGGTGCAGGCGGTGCCCCCGGCCGCGTCATACTTCACCTGCTGCGACTCGTCAGAGCAGAAGCCGCGGTCGCCGGTCTTACCGACCTGCTGCGGAACTGCCGTGATCTCGTACGAGGTGTACTGGTCTGTGTTGTTGACGGTCACCTTGGTGCAGTTGGTGATGGCGAACGTGTAGCCCGCTTTTACACCGCTGGCCAGATCGGGTGGCAACAGATGGGCCGAGGTCGGGCTCGCCGCACCAGAGGAGTCTTCACCGCCAAGAGCGGAAAGGGAGCAGGCAAACCCGTTCGCCGGGTAGTTCGATGCATACATCTGCTGTGCCTGTGCGATGGCACGCACCGACTGAATGGCCGAAGTTTCATTGGCCTTACGGCGAATCTTGGTGAGCTGCGGAATGGCCAAGGTCATCAGGATCAGGATGACGGACATCACGATCAGGAGCTCGACCAGGGAGAAACCACGTTCCTTGGAGCGCTCGTAACGTTGCGAAAGAGACTTGATGTTCATGATTCCTCTGCGAATGGAGTTTAGCAGGCGAGATCGCTGCGTTCGATATCGATGCCGTCAAGGTTGCCAAGCAGTGCCAGGGCGAGGGCATCCGGTTGGAAGAGTTCCTGTGCCAGCACCTGCAGGTCCTCGCGGGTAACAGCCTCTACCTGATCGATAATCTCGTCCACGGTAAAGAAGCGATCGAAGTACATCTGCTGACGCGCCAGGTTGGCCATGCGGCTGGAGGAAGACTCCAGGCCGAGCACGATGTTGCCCTTCAGTTGATTTTTAGCGCGTTCCAGTTCGTCCTCGGTGACCGGCTCCTGTTTGAGACGGTGCAGTTCGGCGACGGTCAACAGAATGGCCTCTTTCGCCTTCTCCGGAGCCGTGCCGGCGTAGACGCAAAGGGAACCGGTATCGCGGAAGGGGTTCATTTCGGAGTAAATACTGTAAGCCAGGCCACGGTCTTCGCGGATGGTCTGGAAGAGGCGGGAGCTCATACCTCCACCGAGAATCGTATTGAGCAGATAGACGGGATAGCGCAGTTGCGAGGCGACGGCTGGCGCGGTCGTACCGAGGCAGATCTGCACCTGTTCGAGCGATTTCTTATTGCGCAGGGTCAGATGATGCTGCGCCTGCGGACGAGCGCGTCCGGGCAGGGCGCTTGAGGTTGCCGAGAGGGCCGAGAAGTGCTGCTCGACCATGGCCACAAAGGTGTTGTGATCCAGATTGCCGGCAGCCGAGAAGACCATATTGGCCGCGCTAAAGTGCCCGGCATAGAAATCGAAGACGGTTTGCTGGCGGAAGGAAGAGACGGTCTTCTTGGTTCCAAGAATGGGACGCCCCAGGGCGTCGTTCTTCCAGAAATTCTGCGTGAAGAGCTCGTGGACCAGGTAGTCCGGGTTGTCCTCATCCATCTTAATCTCTTCCAGGATGACGGACTGCTCACGGACGATATCGTCTGGTGTGAACGTTGGATGCAGCACGAGATCGGCGAGCACGTCCATGGCTGCAGCGACATTGCTGTCCAGCACCTTGATGTTGAAACAGATGGTCTCTTTCCCGGTGAAGGCGTCCAGGTTGCCGCCGATGGCATCGACCTCGCGGGCGATCTGCTGTGCGCTGCGTGACGTGGTGCCCTTGAACACCATGTGCTCGACAAAGTGCGACATCCCGTTCAGCTCCGGCGCTTCATCGCGTGAGCCTGTCCCCACCCAGACGCCCATGGAGACGGAGCGGAGATGCGGCATGCGTTCGGTCAGGACCAGGAGGCCATTGGGAAGGCGGGTTTTGCGGATGTTGCGGGCCGGATGGCCGGAGGTCGCGGTGGTTGAGTTCTCGGCCAGGGTAATGTCCAGGGACAAATGTTGCTCCTTCATGGCAAACGCCTCGAAAACGGGCGGAAACGGCTATTGTTTCATAAGACGTGTCTGAAGGCGTTAGAGTGAGAACAGGGGAAACACACGAGATGGCCGGCAGTACGCAGACCACGCAGAATGAACAGCTTGCCGCTTCGGGGAAGGCCCCGGTGCAGCGCGCGCTCTTCGGTATGACGCTGAAGCAGTTGACGGCGCTGGTCGATGGTCTGCGCCAACCTCTCTTCCGTGCCAAACAACTCCATGACGCTCTCTACCGGCAACGTGTGGAGTCCATTGACGATATCTCCACCTTCCCGGTCGCGGTGCGCGAGAAATTGAAGGCAGATGGTTGGAGCGTCGGCCTGCCACAGGTGGCCCTGGTGGCAAAGTCTGTTGATGGCACGGAGCGCTATCTGGTCAAGCTGGGCGACGGCGAGACAGTGGAGACGGTGTGGATGCCAGGCGGCGACGGGGGCGAGCAGGGAGACGGAACGCCGGCCGCAGAGGAGGAAGAAGCTGCCGCTCCTCCGATGGATGAGTACAAGCGCGGCACCATCTGTATCTCTAGCCAGGTGGGCTGTGCGGTCAACTGTCAGTTCTGCCTCACGGGCAAATTGGGATTGCGCCGTAACCTGACTGCCGGCGAGATCGCTGGACAGGTGGCTGTGGTGCTGAACCGTCAAGGGATGCAGATCGGCAAGGACCGCATCAATCTAGTTTTCATGGGGCAGGGAGAGCCTTTCCACAATTTCGATAACTTCATGGATTCGGTCCGGTTGTTGGTGGGGCCGATGGGAATTCCGGAGTCGCGCATGACGGTGTCGACCTCCGGCATTCTGCATGGCATCGACCGCTATATGCAGGAACCGGTTCGACCGAAGCTGGCGATCAGCCTGAATGGATCCAATGACAAGGTGCGCACTGCCGTGATGCCAATCAATAAGAAGTGGCCGATTGGTGTGCTGCTGAATGTCATCCGGCAGATCCCACTGCGGCCGAGGGAACGGTTGACCTTTGAATATGTTCTTCTAGGCGGCGTGAATGACAGCGTGGAGAATGCTCGTGAGGTCGTGCAACTGCTACGCGGGTTACGGGCGAAGGTGAATCTGATCATCTGGAATCCGGGTCCCTATATGCCCTTTGAGCAGCCTGACGATGAGCGTGTTGCTGCCTTCCAGCAGACCTTACGCGAAGGGGGACTGCCGGCTTACATCCGCCGCCCAAGGGGACGGGATATCTACGCCGCCTGCGGACAATTGAAGCGCACGATGGACGACGAGCGCCTGGTGACGATTCACTAAGCGCATATAGACCTATAGCTAGAAACGGAAAGGGCTAGACTTTTTACGCTCTGCCGTTCTTTTGTCATTTTGGAGCGATCGGGGTCCCCGGCAAGCTTCGCTGGCTGGGGTGAAGCGGAGCGGAGAAATCTGCTTCTCTATCGATGTTCTTTAGTCTAGGGCCAAAGAACGGTCGCGCACAGCGCGATACCCACCCTAAGCCCCAGCGAACGAATTCGCCGGGACCCCACCCCTTTGCTCCGCAAAGAATGGGGCAACGAGACTATCGCCGCATTGAGTTTTTCGGTACCAACCTAAACCCGGATCACCCGGATATCTTTCGCCGCATAGCTAGCGGCGACCGACTCAGGCAGCCCGGTATCGGTGATCAGGATATCGATGTCTTCGAGTGGAGAGACGAAGGCCGGCGAGACATTGCCGAACTTCGACGAGTCAGCAACGACAATCACCTGCTTGGCCTGCCGTGCCATGGCGCGGAAGACGAGAGCCTCTTCCTGCTCGCGTGTGGTGGCGCCGCGTTCGAGGTCCACACCGGTTACTCCGAGAAAGACCTTGTCCATATAAACCGTGTTGAGGAAATCAAGTGTCGCCTGGCCCGAGAGAGAGAAGGCCCATGCCCACGCCAGCAGGCCGCCGGTCAGCGATGTCTTGATTCCGGGCTGATTGCACAGCTCCATACCGATGTTGATGGCATTGGTGACGACCGAGATATTGCGGCGATGGCGGAGCGCGCGGCCGATCTGGGTCGTGGTGGTGCCGGCGTTCAAGCCGATGGTCTCGTTCTCCTGGATCAGATCGGCTGCCGCCAGGCCGATGCGCCGCTTTTCCTCGGCGAAACGCCCCTCGCGCGATTGGAAACTGATGTCATACCGAAAGGGCTCATACAACAGGGGCTCCACCAGGGTCGCGCCGCCATGAGTACGGCGGATCAGGCCGCGTTTTTCCAGACGCGTAAGATCACGACGGATCGAGGGAGCAGAGGTGCCGACCGTTGCGACAAGTTCTTCAACGGAGATATCTCCATTCCGCAGCAACAATTTCATGATCCGCTCGGCGCGTTCTTCGGTCTTCGTAGACATAATGGTCTCGAACAGCTTATACCCAGATCTCACTCAAATGGGCAGAGTATTTGATCGTTTGGACACCAATAAACCTTAATTTCGCAGATGATTGACCATATTGCGGCGATATAATCATTTTTGAGGTGATGTAATGCAAGAGGGATTGAATGGCTTTCCGCACTGGATGCTGAAGGAAATCTTCGAGCAGCCCGATGCGCTGGACCGTACTCTGGCGGCCTATGGAGCGAGCGTCCTTGCGCCCGTCCAGCAGTGGCTTGAGGGTGTGCAGGAAATTGTAATTGCTGCGAGCGGTTCCAGCCGGCATGCGGGCCTGGTGGCCGAGCTGATTCTGGAAGACCGTGCCGGTATCCATGTGGATGTGGAGTATGCCAGCGAATACGTCTACCGCAGCGAAGCACGCCTCAAGCAAGCAGCCGTGATCGTCGTTTCGCAGTCGGGAGAGACCGCCGACACGCTGGCGGCGCTGCGCAAAGCCAGGGAGATGGGGCAGAAGACGCTTGCGATTACGAATGTCGCAACCTCATCGATGGCGCGCGAGGCCGATGTGGCGCTGACCACGCAGGCGGGTGTCGAGAAGGCGATTCCGGCGACCAAGAGCTTCACCACCCAGCTTCTGCTGCTGGCAGTGCTGGCGGAGCAGGCAGCCGCACAGCGCGGCCTGCCGGCGATCGGTCTGGAAAAGGCTGTGCCGCAGATCATTACCCAGATGCGGGCATGGCTGCCGCGTTGGCAGCAGGTAGTCGCCGTGGCCGCAGGCCGCTTGCAGGCGGCAGAGACCTTCCTCTTCCTTGGCCGCGGTGTTCATTACGCGATTGCCCGTGAAGGCGCTCTGAAGCTGAAGGAGAGCAGCTATATCCATGCGGAAGGCTACCCCAGCGGAGAGCTGAAGCACGGCCCCAATGCGCTGGTAGGCAGTAAGACTCCTCTGGTGATGGTGGCAACCGTGGACCACAACGACGCCGAGAGCGTGCTGCGCTATGAGAAGGTCATGCAGTTGATGCAGGACATGCGTGCGCAGGGAGCTCCGATTCTGGCGATTGCCAATGAAGGAGACGTGCAGGCGGCCGCGTTGGCTGATGCCATTGTGGAGGTGCCGGCAGCGCCGGAACATCTTCTGCCGATTCTTGAAGTGGTGCCGCTGCAGCTCTTCGCTTACTTCATGGCCATTGGACGCGGCATTGATGTGGACAAGCCGCGCAACCTTGTGAAGTCTGTGGTAGTTGAGTAGGTTCCTGCGGGCATGGTTTGTGCTTGCAGGCGTAAGTACGGCTGTGCTCTTCTGGTCGCTCAGAAGCATTCATGGGAGATGGTCCGCTGATGCAGTCTCGTCCTGTACGGCTTGAAGTCGCCGTGGACTCCACAACGTCGCTGAACGCCGCGCTCGAAGGAGGCGCCGATCGGATCGAGCTGTGCTCGGCTTTGGCCGATGGCGGACTCACGCCCAGTATCGGCTTCATCGGCGCCGCTCTACAGGTCAGTGAAGTGCCGGTGCATGTCATGATTCGTCCGCGCGCCGGCGACTTCCTTTATACCGAGGAAGAGCTGACGGTCATGCGGATGGATATTGAAGGCTGCAAAGAAGTCGGCGCTCACGGCGTCGTCTTCGGTCTCCTGATGAAGAACCATACCGTCGACGTAAAGCGCACGCTGGAGCTGGTGGAGCGGGCGCGGCCGATGAAGGTGGTTTTTCATCGTGCCTTCGATGTCACGGCAGATCTGGAAGAGGCGCTTGAAGATCTGATTCAGTGCGGTGTGGACGAGGTGCTGACCTCCGGTGGAGATGACTCTCTGGAGCATGGCCAGCAGATGGTGTCGTCGCTGGTGCGGCAGTCGGCGGGGCGCATTCGGATTATGGGGGGCGCCGGTGTGACGGTACGCAACGCCAGGCAGCTTTGGGATGCGACCGGTGTCGACTGGTTGCATGGATCCTTCCGCGGCGAGGCCATAGCCGGCAGCAGGCTGGCCATGGGAGATGAAGAACGCGAGCTGGTGCGTATTACTTCGCGGGAAGATGTGGCGCGCGTCAAACATTTACTGACAATGGAGCGGCAGCCTGCCGTGTAAAATCTGCAATACACGCGAGCAACTGTGCCGAGTGATCTTCGCAGGGCGTGCCCTGCGTTTTTAGAGAATCGACGCAGTGAAATGTTCGGGAAGCGCGGTGAGATTCCGCCACTGCCCCGCAACTGTAGACGCACGTCACTCCCCCGAGCGCACTCCTTTGGAGCGTTACTTCAGGGGAGGGATGATCAGTAGCCGGCTATTTCTCACTGTTCTTCAGGACGGGAAGGGAACGCCAAAGAATGGCTGCTGGAATGCGTAAAGTCAGGAGACCGGTTTCACTGTGACCAGCCAACGTTCCGAGGGGGAACGGAGGAGTCTTATGAGTATTCCTGCAGGCCGTTTTCGAGCGGCCATCCTAGCCATACTGTTATCTGCTTCCGCGGCACATGCTGTTGTTGTGCGCGGACGTGTAACCAATCAACTGGGCGCCGGCGTGAGTGGTGCACGATTGCAGCTTTTGCTGGGCAATAGTGTCGTTGCTATCGGTGTAAGCGGACCTGAAGGCGAGTATGAGCTGCGTAGCTCAGAAGGTGGCCGCTTTCTGCTCCTGACCTCCAGCCAGGGCTTTGCGACGACACCGTCACGCAGCTTTTACGGCGGACGGCTGGACCTCGTACAGCAGGATGTCACGCTGCGTCTCGATGAGCGCAAGGATGAAATCACCGTGACGGCCACCGGTTTGCCGACAACGCTTTCCCAGACCAGTTCTTCGGTGAGCCTGATTCAGCCGGACGCCCTGTGGCCTCGCTATGGCGTCAGCGAAGAGCTTCGCCTCATGCCAGGCGTGCAGATTGTTCAGAGCGGACAGATGGGCGGACAGACCTCGCAGTTCGTGCGCGGCGGTCAGTCGGATGGCAACCGTGTCACCATCGACGGTATTCCCGCCGAAGATATGGGAGGCCGTTTCGATTACGGCAACCTGTCGAGCTTCGCGTTGGATACCATCGAAGTTCACCGCGGTCCGGACAGCGTTACGGTAGGCGCGGGCGCGACGGCGAGCGCAGTGCGCCTGGCGACGCAGCAGGGAACGACGATTCGTCCCATCCTGCGTTACACCGGAGATGCCGGAAACTTTCACACCTGGCGGAACGAAGGAGATCTGAGCGGCTCTGCGCGTAAGCTCGATTACCTGCTCGGTTTTTCGCGCGTAGATTCTTCGAATGCCCTTCCTGGGAACCGCTATCACAATGCAACTTCGGCGGCGAACCTCGGCTTTGCGCTCAATGCTAAGACCTCGTTGCGCTTTACATTGCGCAATACCGATGCAGCGGTGGGTGTGCCGAATGCGCATGACTTCTATGGCATCTCTGATAACGTCAAGCAGGCCGATCAGATTCTGATCTCTGGTGCGGCTCTGGATTTTCAGGCAACCAGCGCATGGCACAACCTGGTGCGCTATGGTGTCACGCGCAAGCGGGAACAAGTATTCCAGTTCTCTCCTGTCGGTACTCCGATTACGAGCTTCGGCTTCACGACCTACTACGGTCGTCCCGTGACGATCACTGGAGCGAATGGATATTCAGTGAGCGGCCAGGCGGCGCTGGATTTCGGTCTTCCCTATCCCACGCGTTCTGACCAGGTAAGCAACCGCGACCAGCTCTACTATCAGACCGACTATCGCTTCTCGCAGCACCTGGCGGTGCTGGGCGCCTTCCGCTATGAGGACGAGCGCGGCATCTACAAGAACTCAGCCTACGGCACGTTCAACAAGGCGGACCGTGGCAACTATGGCTATACGCTACAGATGCAGGGCGACTTTGCCAGCCGTGTCTTCTACTCCTTCGGTGGAGAGCTTGAGAAGAACGCGCTCTTCGGCCTGGAAGGCGTGCCGAAGCTGGGCATTGCCTGGTACCCCATCGCTCCGGGAAATGGGTTCGCGCACGGCACCAAATTACGCTTTAACTTCTCCAAGGGCGTGCAGGAGCCGACTCTGACCGAGCAGTTCTCTTCGCTGTATTCGCTGCTGCTCAGCTCCGGTAATTCGGCGGCGATCAACACCTATCACGTCACTCCGATGAATGCGTTGCGTTCGCGGAGCTATGAGGGAGGTTTGGAGCAGAGCCTGTTGAGCCAGCGCGGCATCGTGAAGCTCGGCTACTTCCACACGCAGTTCGATCGGCAGATCGAATATGTGGACGCGGGTACGCTGATCAATATCTTTCATATTCCATCGAGCATTGCGTATTCCATCTTCGGCGCTGACCTGAACTCGTTGGCATATCGCGCCCAGGGACTCGAAGCAGAGAGTGAATGGCGGCTGACAAAGCACTGGTTTGCACGCGGAGGATATACGTACCTCGATGCCGAGGTGCAGCGTTCTCTTTCGGGTGATGCGGTCTCGGGCGGACTGGCGGCCACGAATCCGAACTTCCCGGGAATCGCGATTGGAAGCACCTCTCCCCTGGTAGGGCAGCGTCCCTTCCGGCGTCCTACACACTCGGGCTTCTTCGCGGTGCAGTGGACAGCGAGCAAGTGGTCCGCGGCGCTGAAGGGTGCGCTCGTGGGACGCAGCGATGATTCCACCTTTCTTTCATACTCCGACATCAGCGGTGGAAATACGCTGTTGCTGCCGAACAAGAATCTCGACTATGCCTACCAGCGGCTGGATGCGAATCTCGCGTATCAGTGGAAGCCGAGTATGTCGATCTTCACGCAGCTCGACAATCTGACCAGTCAGCAGCGTACAGGACCGATCGGTTATCCGGGGCTTCCGTTTACCTTCCGTGCCGGCATCAAGCTGAGGTTGGTGCGGGAGTAAGACAGTGTTAGATCAACACGCGATTAGCAAAAAGCCCTTCCGTTCGGAAGGGCTTTTTGCTGCCAGGGAAAACACAAGCATTAGAGCATTTTTCCTGTTGCTGGGTACCCCGGAAGAGGAGTGCAGCGCGTTTTCATTCCGGAAAAATGCCCATGGATGCGGAAGCCCTACACTACGCCTACAGGGAAAATACTCTAGCGAATGTGGTATACGACACCGACGTTGAGACTGTATGGGGTGAAAGTCAGGTCCGGGCCTTTGCCGCCAGAGATCAAGATGTGCTGAGAGTTGAATTCTGCGCGAGCGGCGAACCTGCTGACGATGGGAACGTCAATACCACCGCCCAGAATGTAAGAAACTCCCGAGTCGTCGATACCCGGTGATTTTTCTTTTACGGAGCCGATGCCCATATCGGCGACACCATAGGGGCGAAGACGCCAGAACTGGCGAAAACGGAGATCAATGCCACCGCCGAAGAAGGGTTCATCCACGACAGCACCAGTTGAGTGGATGTACCGGACATTGATGCCCGGCTGAAACATTCCGAAATACCGGAACATGTAGTCTCCGCCGAGAGTATAGAGATTATTTTGGGCGGAGCCGAAGTCTGTGCGTGCGCGCCCATAGGTGAAAAATGCATCGATGTCGCCACCCCGTTTGTAGCCGGCGGGGATGGCTTGTGCATTGCTGTGGGGGGAGGAAATAGAAAGAATCGAGATAGCGGCTAGTACAGCTACAGCCAGTTTCGTTCGAACGTACATTGAAGGACTCCGAAAAAAAGACAAATTTGGTCCAACGACAAGAACAGCAGGTTAGAGATTCGATAGCAGTTGAAAATACGCTGCTGGATACGATGTTCTAACAACGCCGGGGGGCCGGTTGCAGCTCAACAGTCGGATAACAGGGCGGACTGAATCAGTCCGTGGGGACCTGCTCTCTCTATTGGAAGAGATTTTTCTTCGGAGTGCAAGAATAAAGTATTGAAAAAATAGGGTCTTCTCTTGCGCCGCCTTAGACGTCGCGCAGGATTTGAAGCGCATATCAATGATTTTTTTAGGGGAACAGTTTGTTCATCGAACCGTAATACAGGTATGCTGAATCTACACAACAACAGCAGCATAAGACGGAGACGACTTTCTACATGTCAGCCGCAATCATCGCATTCCGGGAATATCCCGGCGCTTGTCTGGCCCCTCAGGCCGGCATGACGGCGTGCTGTTGTTCTTAGGGATCCTGTTCCTTTTTCACTCGAAAAACGTAGCAAAAGTCAGTTAAACGCATCAACAGACGCCAAACGTAGTTGTTTCACTACCTCAGGAGCCAGTCATGCGCATTGCCCGCTTCTTCCGAAGCTTCGTTGCACCTCTCTTTGTGTTGTTGTTGACGGTGTCTCTGTCAGCACAGACCTTCCGCGGCGG
Organism: Terriglobus albidus; assembly: GCF_025685425.1. GTDB lineage: Bacteria > Acidobacteriota > Terriglobia > Terriglobales > Acidobacteriaceae > Terriglobus > Terriglobus albidus. Next base: position 478,257 of record NZ_JAGTAS010000057.1, on the reverse strand, counting down.
TATCGCCGGGACGGTTCTCGACAGCACCGGCGCGGTTGTTCCGCACGCCAAGATCACACTGCTCGGCCAGGACACCGGCCTGACGCGTGAGACCGAGTCCACCGGCGACGGAACCTATTCCTTCCAGGATCTTCCACTCGGTAAGTACAGCATCACGATCAGCGCGCCGGGGTTTTCGGAGACGAAGATCACTGACGTCGAAACCCGTCCCGGCGAAGTGTACGCACTCTCTCCCAAGCTTTCGGTAGCCACCAATAATCTGGTGGTTGAAGTGAACGCGGCCGATGTTGCTATCGACACAGTCTCCTCGACAAATACATCTGTTGTGAACTCTCGCGCTGTTGCGAACATTCCGTTGAACGGCCGCGACTTCACGCAGTTGATTAAGATCACCCCTGGCGTCAATGGCGCCGGTTCCATCAACGGTGCACGTACCAACCAGAACAACTGGCAGATCGATGGTGTCGATAACAACGACATCTTCCACAACTCAACGGGTTCGAATCAGGGTGGTGTCTCCGGTGTAGCCGGTGTAACGCTGCCCATCGAAGCAATCGACCAGTTCTCCGTTCAGTCCCAGGGCAATGCAGAAGTGGGACGCAATGGTGGCGGCGCAATCAACATGGTCGTGAAGAGTGGTACAAACCTCTTCCACGGAAGCGCCTACTATTACCTGCGCAACGAGTACTTCGCTGCCAAGAGCCAGATGCTTGGCGATGCAGTTCGTAAGCCGAAGATCCGCAACAACCAGTTCGGCGGATCGCTCGGCGGACCCATCAAGAGAGACAAGCTCTTCTTCTTTGTTAACTATGAGCGTCAGAAGTACATTATCGGCGCCAGCGGTGCAGCGACCGAGCCGACCGATCAGTGGGTGAATCAGGCTACCGCGCTGCTGAACAAGCACAACGTGCCGGTCAACCAGACGTTCGTGAATGTGCTGCAGGCCCTCTGGCCTCGTGGAAACAAGCCGGGCGCTGCGACCGTCGGTAATTACGTTGACCCGCGTCCTCAGAGCGGTTATAGCGACAACAGCGTCGGCAAGATCGATTGGAACATCAACTCCAAGCAGACCCTTTCGGTTCGTGCCTTCATCGGTACCGGCCGCCAGCTCGGCCTCACCGATCCTCCGATCTGGGAGTACTACCAGGTAGCTCCGACTCACGTTCATAACTACGCGGTTACGCACAACTGGATGCTGACCGACCACCTCTCGAATCAGGCGCTGATCGGCGTCAACTACTTCGGACAGACGTTCAATGACAACGTTCACAACCAGAACATTCCGGCTCTAGGATTCAATACCGGTGTAACGAATCCGTCTTTGTACGGTGCTCCTAACATCAAAATCACTGGATTTGACAACGTTGGACCTACGCCTCCGCTCGGCCGTCAAGACTACACCGGTCACGTCACCGATACGGCAACATTGGTTTGGGGTAAGCATCAGTTCCGTTTCGGCGGTGAATTCCGTCGCAACTACATGAACCTGCTCTACCAACGCAGCGTTCGTGGTTCGTACGCTTTTGACGGCACGTCGTCTGCTACTCAGACAGCCGCTTGCGCTCCTACCTGCTCGCAGTACACTTCCGAAGGCGATGCCAATACCCGTGCACTTGCAGACTTTCTGGCTGGTTATGCGGCGAATGGCAGCATTGTCCGCGGTCAGCTGCAGCGTGATGTTTGGGTCAACCAGTGGGATATCTTCGCCCAGGATCAGTATCAGGTCTCTCCGGCGCTGACACTGAACTATGGCGTACGTTGGGATTACTCCGGCCCGGTCTACTCGACTAACGGCACGTTCTCCAACTTCAACCCAAATGCAGCGTCCGGCTTCTCGATCGTGGGTCAGGATATCGATACCCTCTATCCCCGCCGCTACACCAATGTCTCGCCCCGCTTCGGCTTCAGTTCCAAGGTCTCTAACAAGCTTGTCGTGCGTGGTACGTATGGTCTGTTCTTCGATCTGCCTAACCTGAATGGCTTCTTTGACAACCGTCCTGGCAACAACGCGGCTGTCGGCGTTCAGGCGAACAACACGGGCGCCAGCCCGGTCTTCACCGCTTCGAAGACGACGGCCTTCACGATTGCAACGGGTGTTGATCCTCTGCCTTCTGCAGCGACTTCAGCATTCGGTGTTGCAACGGTCTCGAAGGACTTCAAGAACGCCTACCTGCAGAACTACAACCTCAATCTGGAGTATCAGCTGAGCCGCAACACTGTAGCTCAGGTTGGCTACGTAGGGTCAGTCGGACGTCACCTGTTCAACCTGCGTGACATCAACCAGGCCCAGCCTTCTCCCACTCCCAGCGCCTCGGTGGACGCCACTACTGGTGCTCCTTGCAGCAGTTCATCGACCAGCTGCGTCACCTATCAGCAGTACTCTCGCCCGTACTTCAAGCAATTCAAGCTGTTTACGGCGATCAATCAGTTTGAGTCGTCGGGTAATTCCAATTACAGCTCGCTACAGGCGTCTGTTCGCACCAGCAACTTCCACAATCTGACGGCCCAGGCGTCCTACACCTACGGCCACGCTCTGGACAATGTCTCCGGTACCCGTAACTTCGCTCCGCAGAATTCGCTGAATCTGCCGGCGGAATATGGCACTGCCGACTTCGACATCAAGCACACTTTCAATGGCTATGTCGTTTACTCGATTCCGACGTTCTCGAACAACCTGAAGGCACTGAGCTCGGGATGGGAAGTGAACTCGTTCATGACCTTCTTCTCGGGTTCGGCTCTGACTCCGAAGGCCGGCAGCAATCGCAGCGGTACAGGAGAGAACCAGGACCGTGCAACATTGGTCGGCGATCCTTACAACACCAACCGCGCGGTTACAGCGGCGACGTCCAGCACCGCCAACAAGACGGTTCAGTGGCTCTCGGCTTCAGCGTTTACGCTGCCAGCTGCAGGGACCTTCAGCCCGACTCCTCGCGGTTCCGTTCGTGGACCCGGCTTTGGTACCGTGGATGCTTCGGTCGTGAAGAATACGACGCTGCACGAAAACGTCCGTCTGCAGCTCCGTGCAGAGATGTTCAACATCTTCAACCGTCTGAACCTCGCTAAGCCCAGCGTCTCCAATCCGACGTCCTCCAACTTCGGCAAGTCGACCACCACGGTGGGCGATGCCGCCGGTGCTCCTGGACTTGGTTCGGGTGAGCCGTTCAACATGCAGTTTGCGGCGAAGATCGTCTTCTAACACTGCAACTGCCAACAAGTTGCGAAGGGCCGGAGGATTCTCCGGCCCTTCGTGCGTTTGTATCTTTTTCTCGATATCACGCGTCTTATAAGCCGCAGGAGGTTCGCCATGCGTTGGTTACGATTCGCGCTGATCAGAGTATTGAGCGCTACGGCGGTATTGACCGTTACGGCGGTCGCACAGGTAGAAGGGCCGGTCTCGACATCGGCCCTGGTGCGCGTTGAGGATAAGCGTGGCCCGGAAGCTCCGCGTATTGATATCTCTCAGGTCAAGGTGAAGTTTGGCAATGACGATCGTCGCATCACCGCGTGGAATCCTGTCCTTAGCGGCTCAGGGCATGGGCAGGGAACAGGTGTGGAACTGGCAATTCTGATCGATGATGGTCTGCAGAGCAGTTTCGGCCGCATGCTGGGCGATATTCAGAGTTTTATTCAATCACTACCTCAGGATGTGGCCGTGACGGTCGGCTATATGCAGAACGGCCGTGTCATCACCGAGCAGGGATTCACCACAGAACACGATGCCGCGGCTAAGGCTGTCCGGCTGCCAACTGCCCAACCGGGAGCGAGCGCCAGTCCGTACTTCTGTCTCTCGGACTTTGTAAAGAAGTGGCAACCCGACGGCAAGGCGCATATCGTTCTGATGATCACCAGCGGTGTCGATCCTTATAACGGCAGCACGAGTCCGCTGAATCAGAGCAGTCCGTATGTCGACGCAGCCAAGGGCGATGCGCAGCGTGCCGGTGTGGCGGTTTACTCCATCTACTTTACCGGCGCGGCGCTGCGGGGTATGCAGGCCTCCTTTAGTGGCCAGAACTACCTCACTGACGTCGCTGCCGCCACGGGCGGAACAGCCTACTATCTTGGAACCGGAAATCCGCCCAGCTTTGGCCCGTTCCTCAAGCAGTTTAGTGATGCGCTGTACGACACCTACCGTGTGGAATTCGAAGGTGGGGGCAAAGGTCTGCAACGCTTCCATGTCTCCGTCGAGGGTGCGAAGGTGAGTGGGCCGATGATGGTGCAGGCTTCGCCGCGATAAGGCAAGGGACGGTCATTGTCATCAAACTGTGGTCCATTTTTCCGGACGCAGTAGTCTAAGGAGACTGGAGTTCTCCTTTTGACCGCAGATATGACCATGAAGGCCCTTGTTGTCGACAGCTTTGAAACCGGAGCATTCCGGATCGCCGAAGTCCCTCAACCCAGGATTGGTGACCATGACGTCTTGGTTCGTGTTCATGCCAGTGGCGTAAACCCCATCGACAGCAAGATCCGTACCGGTAAGGCTCCACATGGCGGGATGACAGCGCCGTGCATTCTGGGTACGGATATGGCCGGCGTGGTGGAGGCGGTCGGTATCGGTGTCTCTGAGTTTGAAGTAGGCGACGAAGTGTACGGTCTTGCCGGAGGAGCCGGCGGCATCCAGGGATCACTGGCGGAGTACATGGCCGTCGATGCGGACCTGATTGCTCCGAAGCCAAAGAGCCTGACTATGCGGGAGGCGGCTAGTCTGCCCCTGGTCTCGCTTACAGCGTATGAAGGCCTCGCGGACCGTGCGCAGGTGCAGGCTGGGGATCGCGTCCTCGTCACAGGCGGTGCGGGTGGTGTCGGTCATATTGTTGTACAGATGGCCGTCTCCGCGGGAGCCAAAGTCTTTGCGACAGTCTCGGACGGTAAGGCAGAGATCGTTCGAAGCTATGGTGCAACGCCTATCGATCGCGATGAGCCGGTGGAACAGTATGTACAGCGCTACACCGGCGGTGTCGGGTTCGATGTCGGTTATGACACGGTTGGCGGCAAACCGCTGGATGACTGCATGGCCGCGATTCGCAACTACGGACGTGTAGCCAGTTGCTATGGATGGGGAGCGCATGACTTGAAAGCGCTCTCACGTCGCGGCGCCAGCTACTCAGGTGTTTTCGTCCTGCTGCCACTGCTTACCAGGGAGCGCCGCGGTCATCACGGGTGGATCCTGCGAGAAGTGACTCGCATGGTGGAGCAGGGCAAGCTGCGGCCCATGGTTGACGAGCGTCGCTTTACCTTTGAAACCGCACTCGAAGCGCATGAACTCGTCGAGAGCGGCAAGGCGAAGGGGAAGATTGTGATTGATGTGATCTAGAGGCTCTAACAGATTCATCCCTTGTTCGGGTGCCCCACCCTCGGGCCCCCAACCGAACTCCGTTCGGTCGGGTGAACGCTCGCAACGCTAGGGTGGGTTCGATGGCACGAGACTCTAAACGACGAGAGGGATGGTATTAGCTTAACCGCTTCTACATCTCGGGAAAGGGAACTAGGCCTCGAACGACCGGATCCAGATGCCCGGTGAGCGTGGACTTGCAACGTGACCGCTGCGCTGGAAGAAAACAGGGGAAAGAGCGCAAGGATTGAGGAACATGGAGATGTGAGTGACGGTTGCCTTCCCCATCATTGTGCCAATCCTGGTTTACCGCTTTGTAAAGCTCCCAACCAGGATTGCGGCAGTCCCAAAAAGGGTTAGCAACATATAGAGTGCGGCTATGACGAAGAACAGAATCTTTGTCCTAGGCCACACCTTTGCGGGCATCTGGTCGACGAGTTTGTCGCGAAACGTGCTGTTTAGCCGCTCGGGAAATGCATCCGGGTCTCCCGAAAATTTATGTTGCGAGGCAATCCACGTGCCACGAATGTTTGCAATGAGCAGGACGCAGGCAACAAATGCCAGAAACCCTGGGAACTGGCCAAGGAAGAGTCCGAGAGCCTGGTTGAGTGCATAAGCCAGTGCTACAAATACAGCTGCTGGAGTACTGTGTTCGCGAACTCCAATTCCGCCTAATAGAAAGAATGCAAAGGAGAGCAGGGCGAGGATCCAATGTCTTTGGACAGACAGTGCGACCAGGGAGATTATCGCTACAACAGCGCATATCCAAAATCCCTGTTGCCCGAGTGTATCGGCCTCTCCTGCGTGGTCACTCGGCCAGAAAAGGCGCTGGAAGATATTGTCCTGCTTTTCTGCAGGCTCGCTCAGCCCTAGATATCCCATGAAGCTTTGTAGCACGGGACATCCGGTGCACAAATAGAAATTTGTCAAAAGCAGAACGGACCCGGAAATCGGAGCCGTTCTGCTTGCGCCACAACGCGTGTTCGCCCCTCGGCGCAGGACTTGGTACATGTCGTCCATACCCCTGGTTATCGACAGTCCGACCAGCCCGTCTCGGTGCTCATCAATACCGCTGCGGTCTCTGGTTACTCGTTGTTTGAGGCTCAGCGCCGTCCAATTCTCGAAGGTAAGATTGGTGTGCCCGCTCTTTCGGCAAAACAACATTCGATCCCAGCGGTTGAATCCGACAAAGGTTCGAACAGAGTGAGTGCTGGCTGTCACGAGGTGGAACTGTGTTACGTGGTCCGATTTGCGAAAAGTCTTTGAAATGCGTGCCTTTCTCCCGGAACAGTTTGCTCGTGGCGATGCTGGCTGTCGGGGCAGTTACGTGCGTGAGTGGGCAGGAATCTGCCAAGAGTTTTGTGCTCGACCGCAACGATCGGGAAATCATAATTGAGCCGTACGGTGCGAACATCCTACGAATCACGTTGAGCAGCGTAAAGTCGGCTGCGTCAGCGTCCCCGGGAGCGGGCATCTCCGGGCAAAAAGACGCGGCAGGCTGGCGACATGTGACAGGGACGGACGGGTACGATGTATTCCAATCAGCACAATTAATAGTGAAGGTTGCGCCCGAAAATCTTCCCTCTCCACGCCCGATGCCTCTCGACCGTTTGAATCAGCAGCTGCGAGACAAGGTATTTTATGGCAACGGACGTGGACCCTATAACGATGCGATTTCGATCTCGACGGCAAATGGCAAACAGTTATTGAAGCTCGAAAAGTGGTCGATGGTCGCAGATAGCCAAAATCCAGCGACGCCAACGGACTATCGCATCTCCGCCACATTCGATGCGCCGCAGGATGAACACTACTATGGCCTGGGCCAACACCAGCAGGGCTTTCTGGATCTGCGCGATCACAGGATTCAGTGCTGGCATGACTATGGAGCCGTCTCTGGCGAGACAGTTTGCGTGCCGTTCATGGTTTCAAGCCGAGGCTATGGATTGGTATGGGATAACCCATCGAAGACAACCATTGATCTTGGGTTCAACCAGCAAAATGTGTGGTCCTCCGAAAAGGGTGACCGTGTTTCGTTCTTTGTTATCGCCGGAGAGAATAGTGACGAGATCTATTCGGGATACCGGGCGTTGACAGGTGTCACGCACTTATTGCCAAAAGCAGCCTACGGCTTCATCCAAAGTAAAGCGATCTATCCCACGCAGTCAGAGCTGGAGGCGGTCGCGAAAGGATATCGCGATCGGAATCTGCCGCTCGATGTGCTTGTGGTGGATTTCCTCAACATGACGCGGCAGGGGGAAATGGATCTGGACCCCGCACGTTGGCCTGATCCTGCAGCCATGAACAAAAGGCTGCATACGGAAGGTGTGACAACGCTACTGAGTGTGTGGCCTCACTATTCAGAAGGCACCCGTTTTTATGACACGTTATTGAAGAAAGGGTGGCTGATCCACAAGGCCGATGGAACACCCGACCGAGGAGGATATACCAAGGAGATCGGGCCGAATCTGGATACTACGAACCCTGACGCGGCGAAGTGGTGGTGGGATCAGATCCGTGATCGCTACGTCAAGCCGTATGGCTTCGACTATATCTGGCTCGATGAGACTGAGCCGGATGTCGATCCTGAAAAGGACCTTTTTTACATCGGTTCGGGAAAGCAGAACTACAACGTGTACCCGTTGTTTCATACCGCTTCGGTGTATGACGGCTTCCGCCGAGATTTTGGAGACAGCCGCCGAGTCATGCTGCTGGCACGTGCAGCGTATCTCGGAGCACAACGGAACGGGACCGTATTCTGGTCGAGCGACATCGTTTCGACCTGGGACATGTTGAAGCGGTCCATCCCCGCAGGGCTCAATTTCACCGCGAGTGGCATGCCGTACTGGGATACGGACATCGCCGGTTTCTTCTCTCCGCAGCTTCCTTCCGGATATAAACCTGAGCATGCGCCGCTGATCGATCCTTCCGATGTTGAGGCGAATGTGGACCGTTACGCCGACTATCCAGAGTTATTTGTGCGGTGGTTTGAATGGGGTGTCTTTCAGCCGGTCATGCGTACTCATGGCGAGAGAATGCACAACGAGGTCTGGTCTTATGGCAAGCAGGCTGAGCCTATCCTCGAAAAATATCTCCGTCTGCGCTACCAGCTTCTGCCCTACATCTATTCGCTGGCCTATCAGACCTACCAGACAGGAGCTCCGTTTATGCGGGCCTTGTTTATGGACTTTCCGCGTGATCCAGCGGTTGCGGACATACGCGATGAGTATATGTTCGGTCCCGCGTTTCTCGTGGCTCCTGTATCTGAGCAGGGGGCAACAAGCAGGAGTGTGTATCTCCCAGCAGGCTGCGATTGGTACAACTACTGGACAAATGAGCGTATTAAGGGTGGGCAGGCGATTACGGTTGCCGCACCGATCGATACGATTCCATTGTTTGTGCGCGCGGGGTCGATCGTTCCTCTGGGATCTCCTATCCTGAGCACGCAAGACAAACAGTCCATTGCCGCAGTGAAGGTTTACCCGGGGAATGATGCCGACCTCACCCTCTTTTCTGATGACGGAATGACGTACTCCTATGAGAAGGGAAAGGGCGAGACTACGAAGCTGCACTGGGATGATACAAACGGCCGCCTTACGTATTCAGGCGCTAAGCCGTGGACTGAACCCGACGCACAGATCGTGTCCGTCGTGCACTAGGGAATGGCATCCAACTATTTCTCATAGATAAAAGAACACCCGGTGACTGGTGAAGAGGGAAGATCGTTCACCCATTTCGGGTGCCCCACCCTCGCAACGCTAGGGTGGGTTCGATGGCACTGAAGTCTAAACGACGATGGGAATGTCGTAACTCGACCATTGCCACATCTCGGCAGAGGGAACCAGACCTCGAACAACGGGGTTGTTATGTATGTAATCAATCTTTTCCCGAATCTTGGCCGTAGTTAACACATTGAAGTCGTAATAGCGGGGTAGCCAGAATGGTTTCTGCGAAGAACGCTTCGCGACTGAGACCTTGAGTGCCTGCATGAAGGTTCCATGATAACGGCAATGGTTCAGACGGCCGTTGCAAAAGTAGACATGTAAACGTGCCGGATAAGCGCATAAGCGACACGTAGCAATGTGTGGAAAGAGTGTGTGGTTATTTCATATTGCTATTGTTTGAAATACCTCCGGAATTCTGCAGGAATCTCGGGTCCCGACAAAATTCGGTTTCTTAGCATGAGGGACTTATATCTGGTTTCGTACAGTTCCCGTACCTCGGGTAATTGGTTTAGGGCGTCCCATATTATGTGCAATCGGTTGGGAATATTGGATTCCGGAAACATGTAATGCACTTGTAGTTCGGTCAGGGTACATAGGAGAATTCCGGAAGCCCGAGCAATATGCATCGTGAGAACCCGATGCCCTTCATCTTCGATTCGATCTCGCGCTTCGCGTGGGATACGATCTTTCCCGATGAACGGGAAGATTGCCTTTAGCCCTTCAAAAGTCACATGAGATAGTGCGGAATACTCACGCCAAAAACCATATGTCAGTTGACTTAGGAACAGCTTGTGTGGCGTGTTTGTAGGTTTGTTTCGGAGGTAAGCACCCAATGTCGGCCATGGCTTGGCCTGTCTGATTTCATCTTCGGTGAACCCGCATTGTCTCCACTCTATCGAGAGAGCGCGAATCTTCTGGTCGCAGTAGTTGATCCATCTACGATCGGTTCCATATCGGTTTTTATCTTCTTCTAATCCGTCTAAGATGTTGCGATAACCGATGGACCGAAATTGTTTGGCGCGCAAAGAGTCATCCAAGAGCGCAGTGATGTTGTAAAGGCCGTCAATCATCGAGCGGATTAAGGGTAAAAAGACGAATCCGTATCCTTGGCGGTAGGATGGATCTCCGTCTATCTTTTCGTCCGCGTTGAGATAGAAAAGAAGGTCACAGGTTGTTCGCATCTGTCGAAGCATCATTGCCAGGTCGTCATTTAAATACGGATGCGGCTTGACCTTAGCGGCTTCTCGCTCCAAGAGGTTGATCATGGTGGTCGAGAGGGAGCCTAGTTGCGTCTGAAACGTACTGGCGTCGATAACGATGAGGTCTTCACCCGTAGTGGTTTTGTAGGTTTCAGCTATTTTGCGTGCACGTTTTGTAGGCTCCACGTGGCCTTCCTTCTGTTGAAATAAGAACGGCCCCGGAAACCGGGGCCGTTCTGCTTGCGCCATAGGCGCGATTCGCCGTCCGCGTAGGACTTAGTACATGCCGTCCATGCCGCCGCCGTGGCTGTGGCCACCGGCAGCCGGAGCAGCCTTCTCGGGGATCTCGGAGATGAGAGCCTCGGTGGTCAGCAGCAGGCCACTGATGGAAGCCGCGTTCTGCAGAGCGGTGCGGGTTACCTTGGTCGGGTCGATGACGCCGGCGGCAACCAGGTCCTCGAAGACGCCGGTGGCTGCGTTGTAGCCCTGGTTGTCCTTGCCGTCCAGGATCTTGCCGACAACCACTGCACCCTCTTCGCCGGCGTTGCCGACGATCTGGCGCAGAGGCTCCTCGATAGCGCGACGGATGATGGTGGCGCCGATCTTCTCATCGCCCTCGAGGGTCTTGATCAGAGCGTCGACATCCTTGGCGCAGCGAACCAGGGCAACGCCGCCGCCCGGAACGATGCCTTCTTCCACGGCAGCGCGGGTTGCGTGCATAGCATCTTCCACGCGAGCCTTCTTCTCCTTCATCTCGGTCTCGGTGGCAGCACCGACCTTGATGACGGCAACGCCGCCAACCAGCTTGGCGAGGCGCTCCTGCAGCTTCTCGCGGTCGTAGTCGGAGGTGGTCTTCTCGACCTGCGCACGGATCTCGCGCACGCGGCCTTCGATCTCGTTGTCCTTACCCGCGCCGTCGACGATGGTGGTGTTGTCCTTGTCGACGGTCACGCGCTTGGCGGTGCCCAGGTCCTCGAGCTTCACACTCTCAAGCTTGATGCCGAGGTCTTCGGTGATGGCGCGGCCACCGGTTAGGATGGCGATATCGCCCAGCATGGCCTTGCGGCGGTCACCGAAGCCGGGCGCCTTGACGGCGGCGACGTTCAGCGTGCCACGCAGCTTGTTGACGACCAGGGTCGCCAGGGCCTCGCCGTCGACGTCCTCGGCGATGATGACCAGCGGCTTGCCGGTGCGGGCGATCTGCTCCAGCAGAGGCAGCAGGTCCTTCATCGTGGAGATCTTCTTCTCGTAGATGAGGATGTAGGGGTTCTCGAGTACGGCTTCCATGCGCTCTGCGTCGGTGACGAAGTAGGGCGAGAGATAGCCGCGGTCGAACTGCATGCCCTCAACCACGTCGAGCTGGGTCTCCATGGTCTTGGACTCTTCCACGGTGATCACGCCATCCTTGCCGACCTTCTGCATGGCGGCAGCAATGATGGAGCCGATCTGCGAGTCAGCGTTGGCGGAGATGGTGCCGACCTGAGCGATCATGTCGCCGGAGACCGGCTTCGACAGCTTGGCCAGGGCGCCTCCCTCAACCGAGCCGTCTTCCTTACGCTTGCCCACGATGGTCTCGACAGCTTTGTCGATGCCGCGCTTCAGAGCGGTGGGGTTCGCGCCGGCCGCAACGGTCTTCACGCCCTCACGATAGATGGCCTGCGCCAGAACAGTAGCGGTGGTGGTGCCGTCACCGGCAACGTCCGAGGTCTTCGAAGCGACTTCCTTGACGAGCTGGGCGCCGACGTTCTCGATCGGATCCTTGATCTCGATCTCCTTGGCAACCGTCACACCGTCCTTGGTGATGGTCGGGGAGCCGAACTTCTTCTCGATAACAACGTTGCGGCCCTTGGGGCCCAGGGTGACCTTCACTGCGTCGGCCAGCGTGTTCACGCCGCGCAGAATGGCCTGGCGGGAGTCTTCACCGTGCAGGATTTGCTTTGCCATATTCCTTTTCCTCTAGTTCGTTAGCCCGCAGAACGGGCGAGATAGGATTCGTCCATGCCCGACGAAAGGGCAGGGATACAACTCGATTGTGAGATTTACTTGACAATGCCGAGGACTTCTTCCTCGCGCATGATCAGGAACTCTTCTCCGTCGAGCTTGATCTCGGTGCCGGAGTACTTGCCGAAGAGGATCTTGTCGCCCACCTTCACATCAAGCGGGAAGACCTTGCCCTCATCGTTCGACTTGCCCTTGCCCACTGCAATAACCTCGCCCTGCGAGGGCTTTTCCTTCGCTGAATCGGGGATGATGATGCCGCCGCGCAGAGTCTCGCCCTCTTCTACGCGCTTGACCAGAATGCGGTCATGCAGCGGGGTAAACTTCGTCGATGCCATGTGTTGACTTCTCCTTGAAATGGTTGGTCCGGCGGAATTAGCACTCACGCCTTCCGATTGCTAAAGATATGCAAACCAGAATTCGAAGTCAAGCTGTGGAGATTAAATATGAGTGAAACGCGCTCATATTACTTCAGCGCTCATGGGCGGCGCTATCGAACGATATCCTCCCTCGTCATAGAGTGGCAGAAGTACAATAGCGTCAGCTTTTGAGGGGCTCCAGGATGCGGTTTGCAGGTGTTGTAGCGTTAGCGGCGGTAATGGCGGTTACGGGTGTAAGCAGCGCCCAGAGCAACAACCAGGACAACCGTGAAGATCGGCATGGGCGTAAGTACAAAGCGCCGCCGGAGACCTCGCGTATTGAAGTTCTGGTGGTGAAGGACTTCAACGGCAAGCCGATTCAGAATGCGGCGGTGATCTTCCGTCCCATGGAAGACGGTCAGCCGAACGGCAGCTATGAGGTGAAGACCGGCCCTGACGGTAAGGCAATGATCGATGTGATTCCGCGTGGAGCCACCGTAGTGCTGCAGGTGCTCGCAACCGGGTTTGCCAGCTACGCCAAGCAATACGAGATTGCGGAGGCGAATAAGGCCATCGAGGTTCGCGTCGTGCGTCCGCGGGAGCAGGTTTCGGCATATCAGGACAACGGCGACAAGGAGTCGCAGCGCAAGGCCGGCGTTCAGGAAGCGAATCGTCCGAAGGACAGCAAGACGAACAACAATTCGGATAACAAGACGAACAACACCTCTTCACCGAAGTAATCGCGAAGTGATCAAACGGGCCGCCCACGGGCGGCTCGTTTGCTTTGTTGCGATTAGAGCATTTTCCCTGTAGGTGTACGTAGGGCTCCTGTATCTATGGCGTTTTCCGCAATGAAAACGCCGCTGCACTCCTCTTACGGGATACCCAGCAACAGGGAAAAATGCGATTAGAGCATTTTCCCTGTAGGTGTAGCGTAGGGCTCCTGTATCTATGGGCGTTTTCCGCAATGAAAACGCCGCTGCACTCCTCTTCCGGGATACCCAGCAACAGGGAAGAATGCGATTAGAGCATTTTCCCTGTAGGTGTAGCGTAGGGCTCCTGTATCTATGGCGTTTTATGCAATGAAAACGCCGCTGCACTCCTCTTCCGATATGCCCAGCAACAGGGAAAATGCTCTAATTTCCGCATGGGTCTGCTTTCAGGGAAGCGAGCGCTGGTTACGGGTGGCGCAAGAAGAATTGGCCGCGCAATCGCGCTGGAGCTGGCGCGTGCGGGTGCGGATGTCACTATCACCTACCGGGAGTCTGCCGCCGAGGCGGAGCATGTGGTCTCGGAGATTCGGACGTCAGGCGTTGCGGCCTATGCTCTCTCCTGCGATCTGCGTCTTCCGCAAAGCGTGCGAGAGGCGGTACATCAGACGGCGGAGACGATGGGCGGACTGGACCTGCTGGTGAATAACGCCGGACGCTTTGAGACCGCTGCCCTTGAGCACCTTACGGTCGAGCAATGGGATGCCATGGCCGAGACCAATACGCGTGGGCCATTCCTCGTGGCGCAGGCGGCGTTTCCATATTTGAAAGCCAGTCATGGACGCATCGTGAACATCGGTTCGCTTGGCGGACTGCATCCCTGGGCGACGCACGCGCATTACTGCACCTCCAAGGCTGCGTTGCACATGTTGAGCCAGACGATGGCCAAAGCCTGGGCGCCGGAGATCAGTGTGAACTGCGTCGCTCCGGGAATGATTGTCTTTGGCGAGTTGGAAGCTGAGTACCAGCACTTTGCTGAACGTACGCCGATGAAGCGCAATGGGAGCGCCGAAGAGGTAGCCGCCGCAGTGCTTTTCTTCGCGACTGGCCCGCATTTCATCACAGGACAGTTGATCAGCGTTGACGGTGGACTGTCGCTGTAAAGGCGAGTTGCTGGTTGCTAGGGTGTATCCACAAAATAGGGATCGCCGATGCACCGGGTGCCCCATTCACCGGGGCCCCCGACGAACGTGTTCGTTGGGGTGGTCACGCGAAGCGTGAGCGGGAAATTCGAGCTTTGCTCGAACAGTCTTTATCTGTAATGTCGAAGCGGCCTCGGATGTCAAAACCGATTCGAGCTGCGCTCGAACATCCCACCCATTGCTTCGCAATGGATGGGGCACCCAGTTCGGGGACTGCTTTAGAGCATTTTCCCTGTTGCTGGGTATCCCGGAAGGGCGTTCAGCGGCGTTTTCATTGCGGAAAACGCCATAGATGCTGATGCTCTGGACTACACCTACAGGGAAAATGCTCCTAGCGGCGGAGCAGTTTATCGAACCAGGATTTCTTCGGCTGTAAGTCGCCGTAGATGCCGATTGGTTCCGGCTGCTCTCCGAGCTGCTTTCCGTAGAAGATGCGCCTCGGGTTCTCGACGCAGAGGCGGCGAGCAGTTTCGGCGCCGTACATCTCTTCAATGGTATCGGTCGCTTGGCGCATCTTGGGAGGCCTGCTGGAGACGTTATGTGCGTCGGTCGCGATGACGTGAACCCAGTTATCCGCCAGCATGCGCGAGGCCAGGGCTTGTGCCAGGCGACCGAAACGGCCGATGACAGAACCTGCCGTGACCTGGATCAGAAGACCTCCGCGGATCCAGTTCTTCATCCGGTCCGGGTTGCGCTGTAGCGTAGCGTTGCGCTCCGGGTGCGTAAGGATGGGCGTCAGGCCGGCGAGCTGCAGCTGGTAGAAGGTTTCGGTCAGACCAACGGGGATGCCTTCATCGGGAAGTTCTACCAGGAGATATCCGTTGCCGTTGATGCTGTATTTGGCAGGGTTCACCTTGGCGTCCTCGATGTTGTCATACGTCATGTGGAAGTCGCAGCCGAGTCCGAAAGTGATCTTGTCGCCATCGCCGGTGCGATGCAGCTCTTGCCTGATATCGTTCAGGCGCGCGTTGTTGATCTCCGGATCGAAACGATACCGGTGATTGGCATGCGGCGTACACACAATGTGGGTAATGCCATCTTCGATGGCCATGCGCGTCATGTTGAGCGAATCTTCCAGCGTTCGCGCACCATCGTCGAGACCATAGAGCAGATGATGATGAAGATCGATCATTCTGAAGTGCTCAGCCTATCATCTGGCGGCAAGCGCCGACACCATGTTCTGGAACAGTTTCAAACCATCGGCGGAGCCGAGCATTGCCTCGCTGGAGCGATCCGGATGCGGCATCAGGCCGAGCACATTGCGTCCTTCAGAGAGGACGCCGGCAATGTTCTTCAGCGAGCCGTTAGGATTTGCTTCCGGAGTGACCAGGCCTTCGGGAGTGGCATAACGGAAGGCGATGCGATTCTGCTTTTCAAGCTGAGTCAGCGTCGCCTCATCGCAGAAGTAATTGCCTTCCATGTGGCCGACCGGCATCTGCAGCACCTCTCCTTGAGAAAGGGAAGCGGTAAACGGCGAGTCGGTCGTCTCGGTCCGCAGGTGAACCTGTTTACAGATGTACTTCAGGCCGGCGTTGCGCATCAGCGCGCCCTGCAGCAGACCGCTCTCGGTCAGAATCTGGAAGCCGTTGCAGATGCCCATCACCAGGCCGCCGTTCGCCGCGAACTTCTTCACGGCGCCCATCACCGGGGCGAAGTGGGCGATGGCTCCGGTGCGGAGGTAGTCGCCATAGGCGAAGCCTCCCGGCACAAGGATGGCATCGCAGCCCTGCAGATCGGTCGACTCATGCCACAGGAAGGTCACCGGCTGATGCGCGACGGCGTCGAGCACGTTGTAGGTATCGTGGTCGCAGTTCGATCCGGGGAAGACGAGGACGCCAAACTTCATGACTTAATTGTAGCTGTTTCGGAGAATTCCTTTGGAGAAGAGGGAGGAGAGCGCTATAAAGTTGTACATACAACTTTATAGGTCAGGAGTCGTCATGCGCAAATTTCTTCTCGTCCTCGTGCTTCTTGCCGGTTGGGGAAGCTTGCATTCCCAGTCTCCCATTTCCCAGACACCCGTGAAACCCACCTGTATTCTGGTGAACCTCACAGTTAAGCCGGAGATGAGGTCGAAGGTAGCTCCCGTTATGCAGCAGGAGGTGATGGATACCGTCCAGGCTTATCTCGACGGCAAGATCCTGCAGTGGTATTCGCGTGCCGATGGCACAGGCGTCGTCTTTCTGTTAAACGCCACCAGTGTGGACGAGGCCAAGGGCATTATGGGCGCGCTGCCATTGGATAAGGCCGGCCTTGTCGATCTCCAGTTCACGCCGCTCGCGCCGCTGCAGCCACTCAAACGCCTTCTGGGGAGCAGGCAGTGACGGCTCTTCCAGAGCTTCCGTGCGCCTGCATGTCTGCCCGCCGGCTGGCGAGAGTCTTGACGCGTCTGTATGCCGAAGAGATGGCGGGCCACATGGAGCCGGCGCAGTTCGGCCTGCTGCAAATGATGGAGCATATGCCGCTTTGTACGCAGGCTGGTCTTGCCCATGCTCTGTGCATGGATAAAACCACTGTCTCGCGCGACATCGCCGTGATGAAAAAACGCGGCTGGGTGGAGGGTGGACGTGGCGGATTGCGCGTCACCTCTGTCGGCCGGCGACTTCTGGCCGACACGATGCCGCATTGGCAGCGGGCACAGAAACGTCTCCGCAAAGCGCTGGGTGACGAGGAGTGGCAGGCTCTGTTTGCCGCAATGCGTGCCGTCAGCTACGAGGCTTCGGCATAGGCTGTCCGGATAGCTCCCGCCAGGCGATTGCTATCGACGTACTTCGGTTTGAGCTCGGCGGTCAGCGTGGATGTCACCTCTTCCAGAGACTTCCCTTGCCGCTTCAGCGCCGTGGTGCGGTCACGCACGGTGGTCAGCAGAGACTGATAGCCGGTGATATAACTCATGTCTCCGATCGGCCCATGGCTGGGAACTACGATGGACGGTTTCAGGGAGGCAAAGGTCTGCAGGCTGGCCAGCCACTGCTTCACGCTGGAGTCGGGGCTGGCGAATGACGGCAACCCCTTCATGGCGACGTCGCCTGAAAACAGGACCCGTTCGGCCGGTACCCAGATTGCGGTGTCTCCGCGAGTATGGTTCGGCCCCATGGCCAGAATGCGGACAGCAACGCCGCCCAGATCGAGATCGTACGATTTGTCGAAATGAATATCTGCGGTGCGGAAATTTGCTCCGGTAAGCAGTTCGGCATTCGTTGTGCTACGGGCGATGAAGGTGTTGGCCATGCTCAGGCCGTACTGGGCAATGTCCTTTTCCTGGTCGACCGAGCGAATCATCTTGGTCTGTGGAGGAAAGGCTTCGGCGCCGAGATCGTGCTCGGGATGCACGTGTGTGGTCACCAGATAAATCTGGTGTCCGGGGGCAAGCTTCTGAGCTTCGGCTGCGACGGTCTTGCCATTTCGCGGACCCATTCCGGTGTCGATGACCAGGACCGCGCGGGAACCGACGACGAAGCCGATATTCGGCACGCCCGGCGTTGTGTCTTTGTCTTCAATCGCGTAGGTATGAGTGGTCAGCTTGCGCGTTTCGCCGCTTGGAATCATCGGCGGTTTAGGCGCACCGGCCTGCGCTATGGCGAAGGAACCAGGGATGCCGCACAGGGCGATACACAGGGAAAGGGAAAAGGGCTTCACGGTGGCACACTCCTGGAACCAAGAGATGCCTGCCATGATAGCCCTTAGAGTTGACTAGAGCCTTTTTCCTGTTGCTGGGTATCCCGGAAGAAGAGTGCAGCGGCGTTTTCATTGCGGAAAACGCCCATAGATGCGGAAGCCCGACACCACACCTACAGGGAAAATGCTCTAGCTGTCCTTGCGGTAGAGCAGGTTCTTGATGGAGGCGCGCCGGGCCTCATTGACTTCGGCCTCGTAGCGGACCTGATCGGCATCCTTCGGGCCTTTGTTGGCTGCAGCCTCTTCCATCTCGAATGCGGTACAGGCTGGGCAGTGGTTCGCGAAGCCGGGCTTGTCGGGCTTCAGCTCAAATTCTTCCTCACAGAGTGCACAGATTTTTTTCGGCCAGGGCATAACGACATCCATGCTAATGGACGTACGAGCGGTGGAAAGGTTGATTGTCCCGCCATTTTGCGATGTCCGTCCCGCGGACCGGCTGCCGATTTGGACCGCATCTTTTCACCCGCGCGCCGGGGGGAGCATCCTAGGTATCTGATGACATGGTCAGTGGAGGTCAGGGGTGGCCGAATTTGATCGGGAGAATGCACTGAAGACGGCCGGCGGAGCCCTGGTGGCGTGGTGGCGTGCCACGACACTCGATGCGCTGATCGTCGGGGCACTGTGGTGGCTCGGACTTACCCTCATCGGGGTTCCGCTGGCTCCGCTGTGGGGTATGCTCGGCGGCCTGCTGCAGTTCATTCCCAACTTCGGTCCGGTACTCAGCGTCTGCGGCCCAGCGCTGGCGCTCCTCTTTACCGACAAGGATTGGTATAGCTACTGCTGGCTGCTTGGTCTTTACGGTGCGATCGCCGCTATCGATGGCCTGTTGATCCAACCCTATCTGCTGAAGCGGACGGCACGCGTCCCCTGGTGGGCAGCCTTTTTCGGGCCGATTGTGCTTGGCATCATCATCCCCTTCTGGGGAGTGTTGCTGGCTCCGCCACTGCTGGCCGTTATCTACGCGTTTCGGAAGCCGAAGGCGAACTAGGCGACTACGCACGCCTTCGTTGTCCCATTCTTCGCAGGTTTTATCGCGAGCGGAGCGAGATTGTTTTTCCTTATGACGACATGGGGAGAGAAGCAGATTTCTTCGCTCCCCATGTCGCTACGAAATGACAAACAAAAAAAGGCGGTTGCCCGCAGCGCGATACCCCACACTAAACCGCAGCGAACAAGTTCGCCGGGGACCCCATTCTTTCGCTTAGCAGCAAAGAATGGCGCAACGAGAGAGTCGACTCTCCTATTTGCTAACGTTTGCGATTCGACTCGCGGATGCGCCGGATCTCCTCCATGCGCTGCGCCAGCAGCTTTTCACGGCCGTCCTGCGTGGGATGGTAGTAGCGGCGGTTCGCGAGAGAAGGAGGCAGGCAATCCATATCGGCCACCTTACCTTCGACGTCATGGGCGTACTGATAATCCTTACCGTAATCGAGCGACTTCAGCAGTGATGTAGGAGCATTGCGAAGGTGCAGCGGCACGGGTTCAGCGGCCGTGCGCTGGATATCCTGCTGTATCGCGCCCCATGCGGTGTAGACGGCATTCGACTTTGGAGCCAGGGCGAGGTAGGTCACGGCCTGGGCGAGTGCAAGCTCACCTTCGGGAGAACCGAGGAAGTGCATGGCATCACGCGCTGAAAGGCAGAGATTGAGCGCTTCCGGCGCCGCCAGGCCGATATCTTCGACCGCCATACGGACCACCCTGCGAGCCACATACATCGGGTCCTCGCCGGCGGCGAGCATTCGGCCAAGCCAGTACAGTGACGCATCGGCGTCAGAGTTCCGCACCGACTTGTGCAGCGCCGAGATCAGGTCGTAGTGCTGTTCGCCGCTCTTGTCATAGAGCAGCACGCGCTGCTGCAGGGCATCGGTGACTAACGCCTCTGTCAGTTCATTCTGTTTACGCGAGGCTGCCAGCTTTGCGGCGACCTCCAGCGCATTCAGGGCATACCGGGCGTCTCCGCTGGAGTAGCTGGCGAGCGTAGCCATTGCCGCATTGTCTGCTGCCAGGCCCAGCTTGCCGAGGCCTCGCTCCTGGTCGTGCAGCGCACGTTGCAGCAGACTGATGATTTGCGGCTGCGTGAGCTGCTGCAGGGTGTAGACACGGCAACGGGAGAGCAGTGCAGCATTAATTTCAAAGGAAGGGTTTTCGGTTGTCGCGCCGATCAGGCGGATAGAACCGCGCTCGACGTAGGGCAGAAAGGCATCTTGCTGTGCCTTGTTGAAGCGATGAATCTCGTCGATAAAGAGGATCGTGCGCGAGCCCATCTGGGCGGCTTTCTCCGCGTCAGCCATCACCTGCTTGATCTCCTTGATGCCGGAGAGCACCGCCGAAAATTCGATGAAGGTGGCCTGCGTCACGCGTGCGATGATCTTCGCCAGTGTCGTCTTACCGACTCCGGGCGGCCCCCACAGGATGATGGAGGCGGCATCGTCCTGCTCGATCTGGGTGCGCAGCGGCTTGCCGGGGGCAAGTAGATGTTCCTGGCCGGTGAATTCATCCAGCGTGCGCGGGCGCATGCGTTCGGCCAAGGGAGCACGTGCCATGCCGGTGTCCTGCACCATCGGAGATACATCAAAGAGTCCCATGCTCTACTGCTCACCCGCGCGTTGCCGCGCTGCTTCATAGAGAAGGATGCTGCCTGCCACGGCGGCGTTCAGGCTTTCTGTCGGCCCCGGCGTCGGGATGGTAATGCGTTCATCGGCGAGACCCAGCATTGCGGCCGAAAGCCCCGCGCCTTCATTGCCCAGAAGAATGGCGCAAGGTTCTACCAGGCCCGCTTTGGTTGCCGGTATACCGTCTGCGGGGACAGCCGCGAGGATACGGACTCCGTTACGACGCAGCAGGTCGATGGTTGCTGTATCCCCGGCAATTATCGGCAGCCGCAGCGCCGACCCGGCGGAGGCACGCAGCGCTTTCTGGTTCCAGGGCGATACGGTTCCCGGAAGTGTCACCACGCCGGTGGCTCCGAAGGCCTCTGCCGTGCGGATCAGAGTGCCAAGGTTGCCTGGATCCTGAAGAGCTTCGGTAATGACGATCAGCGGCTTGCCGCCCAACAGCGCCTCGGGGGAGTATCGGGGGGGAGTAATCAAAGCGGCAACCCCCTGCGGGGTCTCTGTTGCTGAAACAAAAGCATCCTTTGCGACGGTGATGACCTCCAAGGTCGGAGGCAGAACAAAGGATGCAGGAAGGATTCGGTCTTCTCGCAGGAAGATGGACTTTATGTCCAAGCCGCTGCGAAGAGCCTCCTCCAGCAGGTGCTCGCCCTCTATACCGATATATCCGCCTGAGAGCCGGACTTGTCCATCCAGGGCGGCTCGAAGCTGTTTCAAATGGGAATTCGTTCGGCTGGTAATCAGGACAGGCATCAGATTTTAAACATTTTAAAGCCTTGGGGATGAGAGACTAGGGCAACTTTAGACGTGACATTCGACCTACTGCACTCCTCACACGGGAGATTTTTAGTGCGTTTGTAGTTCAAAAACAAAAAGAACACGTCCAAGAAGCTCATGAAGGAGCTCCATGCAAGGAAACAAACTCGCCGTCTCTGGTACGGCGATATCCCCGCGTCCTGTACCTCCCGTGAGGTGGCATGACGACAGTCCTCGCGACGCATACGAAGCGTTCTACGTGGTTCTCCCGCCTTCGGGACAGTTTCGATTCTCCGGTCAGGCTCCTGCCCGCCATCGTCTTCTTTGCTCTGGCGATTCGGCTGATCGTTGCTGTATTCACCGCCGGCGATATTGCCAAACCAACGCCCGATCACGGTGATTTTGGCGCCGAGATGGGATGGGTTGCGCGCAGCCTCTTCTTCGGCCATGGCTTCAGCGCACCCTTCCTTCCGTTGACCGGGCCCACAGCCCTGGTTCCACCTCTCTATCCGTACCTGATGGCCGGTGTCTTTCGCCTGTTCGGGCTCTATACGCTGCAGGCTGCCCATGCATTGCTGGCAATCAACAGTCTTTTCTCCGCGCTGACCTGCATTCCGGTCTATTTCAGTGTTCGTAATGTCGCAGGTCAGCGAGCGGCGCGCTGGGCTGCGTGGGGTTGGGCTCTCTATCCTTTCGCCATCTATTTCTCCGCGTCCCAGGTCTGGGACTACGCTTTAACCTCGCTGCTTTTTGCCTGCTGCTTCTGGGCGGCACAGGTGCTGCATCGTGCTCACCGGTCGATCGGCTGGGCTGCTTTCGGTGTGCTCTTCGGGATTACGCTGCTTTCAAATCCTTCAGTTTTGACTTCGCTTCCGTTTCTGCTCCTGTTTGCCGGCTGGCGTGTACGCCGCGAGGGCGGACCATGGATCCGTCGTATGGCAGTTACGGTGCTGGCCACGATCGTCGTTGTCCTGCCCTGGTCGATCCGCAATCAGCGTGTCCTGCATACGGCCGTGCCCTTGCGCGATGGTTTCTGGCTCGAGTTCTATGCTGGCAACCATGGAGACACCTCGGTTACCAATCCTCCTGCAGCGCATCCGGCAAGTGATGCCTATGAGATGAAGAAGTGGATCGAGATGGGAGAGACGGCATATCTGGCGGAAAAGCACGATCTCTCGGTACATTTCGTCCGTCAACATCCTCGCTATTTCGCGGCTGTCACTGTACGCAGAGCTCTGCGTTACTGGACCAGCTTCTGGAGCTTCGATCGTGCTTATCTGAAGCGCGAACCCTTCGATATCCCGAACTGGTTCTTTTGCACTGGTCTCACGCTGCTGATGGTGCGCGGTATCCGCCGCTGGCTGCGACAGGACTGGCGTTCGGTCATGCCGTACCTCGCGCTCATCGTGCTGTTTCCTATCCCGTATTACCTGACGCATGCTTCGATGGATTATCGTCAGCCCATCGAGCCGCAGATTCTGGCTCTCGTCATCGTAGGCCTGGTAGGAATGCAGCCACAGGAAAGCTACGTGGCCGAAGATGAGGATGCATTCGCCGTCGACGTGGAGCTTCAGCCGGCCAACTGAATCGCTTGTTATCGGTGGCAGAGGAAGGCAGAGAAGTCTTCCTCCGCCATCGCGGGATCAGCTTTTTGAATGCCTGCCGGGTTTTGCTGCGATAGTCTCCAGGTGGGCATACAACGCGGTACGGGCGTCATGAAGAGCATCGAGAGAGCGTTCCAGCCTGGTAATCATCACGCCTCCCTCCAGGGTAGAGATGAGGATGTTCGCCGTGATCTTCGGGGAAGTAGTACTCGCGATCTCCGCGCTGCGTATGCCATCTTCCACAATTCCCATCAGGCGCTGCTGCCAGCTTTGCAGCGTCTTTTTTGCCAGCTCACGCAACGCCGGGTTGCCGTCGTCACAATCTGTGGCGGTATTCAGCAAAGGGCAGCCTCCTGAAACCGGCGCCCGGACTTCAATGAAGTTATCGATGATGTGCCGCAGTTTGCCGAGGGCGGTCGGAACTTCATCCAGTCCTCGCAGACGGGCCTTCAGCACGGCATTCCAGGCGAACTTGAACGATTCCATCGCAAGCTCCTCCTTGCTGCTGAAGTGGCGATAGATGCCGCCCTTTTCCAGGCCGGTGGCCTCCATCAGCTGCGACATGGTGGCTCCCTCGTAGCCATATGCATTGAACACGGGGGCTGCCTGGGCAATGATGCGTTCGCGCGTCTGCTGGCCTTTTTTCATTTGAATCGTTCTCCTGCGCGGCTCCATCTTATCTCTACGCGAGACCGTTCGGTCTCATATTTTTGGATGCCAAAAGAGACCGATCGGTCGCATAGGGGGGATGCAGGCGTGACAGAGAACCGAAGGCAGGTGAATCCATGGGTGGTGGCGCTGACTGTAACCATTGCGACCTTCATGGAACTTCTGGATACTTCCATTGCCAATGTGGCTCTGCCGCACATCGCCGGAGGACTGGGCCGCAGCTTTGACGAGGTGACCTGGATTCTGACGACCTACCTGGTTGCCAATGCTGTCGTTCTGCCGATGTCAGCCTGGCTGAGCCGTGTCTTCGGCCGCAAGACCTACTACATGCTCTGTGTGGCGCTCTTCACGGTGACCAGCTTCTTCTGCGGTATCGCACCAAGCCTGAATGTGATCCTGATCGCGCGTGTGCTGCAGGGAATTGCAGGCGGTGGCCTTGCCCCGGTGGAGCAGGCGATTCTGGTCGACACGTTCCCGCCGGCGAAGCGGGCCAGCGCCTTTGCGCTTTATACCGTTGCCATCGTCACGGCGCCGGCAATCGGTCCCGTCCTTGGCGGATGGATCACCGATAACTTCAACTGGCGTTGGGTTTTCTTCATCAACATCCCCATTGGAGCGCTGAGTCTGTTTCTGACGGAGCGTTTTGTGCACGATCCTCCAGCCTTTGAGGAAGACCGCCGCAAGCTAAAGGCGCAGGGCGGCGGCAAGGTAGATGGCGTCGGTATTGCGCTGATCGGTATCGGCTCGGCTGCGCTTGAGCTGGTACTCGATCGTGGCCAGATCGACGACTGGTTTGGCAGCAGAACGATCACCTGGCTGTTTGCCATTGCAGTAGTTTGCTGGGGCACTGCGATCTGGTGGGAGTTGCGCACCTCAGATCCCATCGTTGAGTTCCATATGCTCGCAAACCGGAACTTCGCGATTGCCTGCGCCTTTTACTTCATCTTCGGTGTAGGCCTCTTCGCAACAACAACGATGATTCCGCAGATCCTGCAAAGCCTGTACGGATATCGTGCGCTCGACGCCGGTCTGGTGCTTGGTCCGGGAGCGCTTGTGATCACGTTTCTCGCTCCCGTCGCTGCCCAATTGGTGCAGCGCGGATTGGTGCACCCGCGCATGATGATCGGCGCCAGCCTGACTGTCGTCGCGGCTTCGATGTTCTATTACAGCCGTCTGACACTGCAGTCTGACTACTTTCATTACGCCTTTGCCCGCGCCTATCAGGGACTGGGGTATGCCTTTCTCTTCGTCCCGCTCACGGTGCTGGCGTACTCACAGCTCAGGCCTGATCAGAACAACAAAGCGTCGAGCTTGACGAATCTCTTCCGCAACTGGGGTGGAAGCTTCGGCGTCTCCTTTGTCACCACGATGAGCGAGCGGCGGCAGAACTTCCATGAGGATCGCTTGTCAGCATATTTTTCTTCATCCAGCGATGCGCTGCAGCAGAATGTGCGGCAGGTTTCAAACTATCTTCAGGTCCACGGCTACAGCGTCGCAGATGCCACGCGCGGAGCATACGCCCAGCTCTATGCACAGTTTGAGGCGCATACCCGCATGCTCGGCTTTATGGACTGCTTTCGTCTGATGGGTTGGATCACCCTTATCGCCGCTCCTTTGGTGCTTCTGGCAAAACACTTCAAGGTGGGAGGCAAGGCGCCGGCCGGGCATTGAGGCCGGGTGAAGTTCTTAAATACGAAAGAGACTCCCATGCGGGAGTCTCCTTCGTATTTTCGGAGAAGAAGCGACTTACATGTGGGAGTCGGCCGTGGTAGTCGAAGACGCAGACTCGCTGGCATGAATGTCAGCGTTGGCTTGCTTGGTGGCCTTCTTCGCTTCCGCCTTTGCATCCGTGCCGGCCGCTGCGGTGTTCTGGATGGCCTTGCCGAGGCTGACGGCGTTCGAGCCGGTCATCTGCGACTGCAGGCTGGCAAAGGGGATGTTGAGGTTCTGTGCAACGTGCATTGCCGCAACGCAGTTTCCGAGATTCTTGAAGCCTGAGCAGGCGGTCTGAAGATTGCCGCCCGGGATCGAGACACCGCTGTGGCCAAGGGCAGAGGTGAGCGACGAGTTGAGATGCGTGTTGGTCAGAACCGTATCGGGCGATTGCCGGGATGCGTTGACGTTCGCGGAAGCTGCTCCGTTCACACCAACATTGGTGTGGCCGGTACCAGCGTTGGCGCCGACCCCTGCGCCTGTACCGGCGCCAAGCCCACCGGCGCCAAGCGCACCGCCTGAGCCGACACCAGCACCCGCACCGCCGCCGAGACCTACGCCACCGCCAATGGGGTGACCGCGCTGCGCAAAAGCGGCAACACTGAAGAGAAACATGAGGGAGAGAGCAAGAGTATGCGTCCGATATGACTTGTTCATTTTTTTAGTTCCTCCAACACTGAGATCGAAATGCGAATCAGGGAAGGCCGGACGACGAGCCGGGAGATGACCGTCCAGACCGTATACCGGTCCTTTCCGGTTGACCTTGAACCAATGTGTTTGGAACACATCGGAACGGGGGGAGCCAACCTGACAGAACCAGACACAATCGGGCGGAGATAGTTGCAGTTATTTGAAAAGAACAGATCTGTAGAAAGCAATATCGGTTACGGAGGTAACAGCGACAGAGCGAAGAGTTTGCTCTGTGGCAGCGTCTGGGCGATGCGTTTTGACGTCTCACAGGCAACCGAAAAACAGTGCTTGTTGTACTCTGAATGAGTTTCAGAGGGACCGTATTGAGCGCTGACGTTGTTCGTATGCATCCGGATGAGCCGGAACCGGAGGTTGTGGCGTATGTCGCCGAACGCCTGAATCAGGGTGATGTGGTCGGTATACCGACCGATACCTTTTACGGGCTTGCCGTGGATCCCGTTAACCTTCGCGCCGTCGAGCGTATCTATGAGATTAAAAAACGCGCAAAATACAAACCGCTGAGCCTGCTTCTCTCTGAGGTTTCCCAGTCGTATGAACTGGCGCGTGATCTCGATACCGCCTTCGATCGTTTGACGGAGAAGTTCTGGCCCGGTCCTTTGACCATCATCGTGAAAGCCGGCGGTAAATTGCCTTTGCGTGTAACCGCCCATACCGGCAACGTTGCTCTGCGCGTTCCGGAGGCAGCGATTCCGCGCGCCGTTGTCGCCAAACTCGGCCTTCCGATTACAGCAACCGCGGCGAATATGTCAGGACTGCCTGAGTGCACGCACGCCAACTGTGTCCGGGAGCAGATCGGCGATCAGATTCCGCTGATTGTCGATGGTGGGCCCACGGCCCGCACGCTGCCGACGACCATTGTCGACCTCAGCGGCGGCGGTTCATCCTGGATGATTCTGCGCGAAGGCGCGGTTCCTACGCACGAGATCGCGCTTGCACTGCAACGGGCCTGATCGTCGATACTTGCCATGCTTCGTATGATGGAAGCACATGCCTGAGCGAAAACGGCACTTCTGGCGATGGTTGCTGCTCCTGGTTCTATTAGCGGCGCTCTCGTGGTGCGCCTGGGTGTATCGCCAGATTGTGCAGGTCGCGCAGGAGGACCAGGCACAACCGGCTGATGCGATTGCGGTATTTGGCGCGGCCGAGTATGGGGGCCGGCCCTCTCCTGTATTGCATGCCCGGTTGGATAAGGCTGTGGCGCTCTATCGTAGACAGATTGCCCCCATCATCGTGACACTCGGCGGAGGTACGGAGAAGGACTCCGGCCGGACTGAGGGCGGTGTCGGCCGGGATTACCTGCTTGCCCAGGGCGTTCCCTACGAACAGATCATTCCGGAGACGCGCTCCATCGATACAGAACAACAGGTGGAGGTGCTGGCGGAGTTGGCACGCACGCAAAACTGGCGGCATGTGGTGGTGGTCAGTGACGGATCGCACCTCTTTCGTATCCGCGAGCTATGCCGTCAGGCTGGCTTAAATGTGTGGACCTCGCCTCGGTCAATCTACGGACGCATCAGCCCCTGGGACTACCGGATGCGCATTGTGCATGAGATCGTCAGCTATACCGCTGTCCGGCTTCACATTCCCGCCAGCTTCGTGCATCGCTGGTGGATCGGCGCAGAGGACCTTTAAGGATACGGACTCCGGGTGCCCAATGTCCCTCGGGGACATGGGGTAATTCGAGCGAAGCTCGAACCGTTTTACCGCAGCAATCCAATCCCTACTGCAGCTGCAATCGCCGCGATCAACGTCGACAAAAAATTCACCAAATCATTCCCCAGCCAGCCCGCCCGTTCCACGGTTGCCCCAAGCAGCGTATCGAAGAAGAGGCCAAGCACTGCAGCCAGGAAGGCAACCGCCGCCACCTTCGGAGTCAGCAGGAGAGCCCACCAGCCGATCCCGGTCACAATTGCCGCTCCGGCGACACCCGCGAGGGTGCCGACCATCGAGATGGCGCCGTCTGTTCCCGGCGGGACGCGGCGAAATCCAAGCCACGGCTCTCCCCCGAAGACCTGTCCGATCTCGGAAGAGATGGTGTCAGCCGTCGCTTCCGCCAACGCTGCCACACACGCGGCCAGCGATGCGAAGTAGCTGAAGGGGTAGGGAAGCTTGAGAAATTTGCCAAGCAGCCATGCGCCAAGCCAGGTGACAATCAGAGCCGCGGTCGCCAGATTGGCGGCGACCTGCGAGGCGGTTCTCCCATGTTTCGGTTCCGCCAGGCCGGCCCGCTCTTTCTCGGTGCGCCTGACCCGCGTCGCCGCCCAGGTCAGAAGGAACAGCGCCAGTAATGGAGTCAGAGCCGAGTGCAGCAGATTGCTGTTGTAGTCACGGGTCCAGCCGATGAGATCGAAGCAGATCAGCGCTCCCATAAGGCAGCCGCCCAGCGTCGCCGACCGTAGAGCGAAGACTACCATCGCGAAGGCAACGGCAATCGAAAGTGGGCCTGCAACGAAGGCGAATCCTGCTCGTCCAAGACTGAAGACAAAGATGGAATAGCAGGTCAGCAGCAGGGAGCAGGCACAGGCTGCGGTCAGTAACTGCGACTGCAGCCGGTCACGCCATGCGGGGATGGTTTTTCCTGTGATGGAGAGTGTGGTCTGGCTCATGCACCTGTGATTTACAATCGGCTTTGAGCATATCGGACCTCGGTCTGCGTTTGGGAGATGGTTTGGCTTCAGAAGTGCGGTACGGAAAGAAAGTGCTGGCGAAGGCCGGTGCAGTGTTGGCGGCGGCGGCAGCGCTGGTTCCGTTGAGCGGTTGCGGCAATACGTATCGCGCCGTTGTGAGCTCTATCAACCCCGTTGGCCCGGCCTCGCAGCCGCAGAAGCTGCTGGCTGTGGTCTCCGATCCTGGCAGCGGACAGCCAGGTCTCATTACGGTCGTCGATTTCTCCGGCGACACGGTTCTGGCGATTGCGAACATTGCGCCGAAGCCAACGTATTTCGATCTGGCTCCGGCGAGCAACGGCGGTACAGGATACTCGCTGCACGCCAGCTCCAGCGGAACAGTGCTGAATAACTTTGACGTCTCGCCTACGTTGAAGACGAACATCGTGTACTCCACGACATTGTTTTCCAACGCGAATGCGAACTCGCTGTTTGCAACCTCCTCCGGAGCGTTCGTCAGCGAGCTTGGTCGTTCTGCCGTCGGTCAGATCGTTGGTGGTTCGCCGGCTTCGCTGCGCCAGGAGTATGACGTTGCGGCCAATCCGCAGTATGTTGTGGGTCTTACCACGGGCACGCGCTACTACGCGATCAGCCAGGGCTCCGGCGCCACGGGTTCTGTGGCTGCGATTGATACGTCGACCAATACGATCTCTACCTCGATCAACGTCGGCACCCAGCCGGTCTATGGTGTGATGACCGCCGATTCGAAGCGCGTCTTTGTGATGAACAAGGGCAGCAACACGGTTTCGGTGATCAACTCACAGGCCAATACCGCTGACGCCGCGCATCCCACCATTACGGTGGGTACTGCTCCTGTGTGGGCTGATGTTGTCAGCTCCATCAACGAGCTTCTGGTGCTCAACCAGGGTTCCACGACCAGCTCGTTAAGCGTGGTCAACGTCCCGCTCTGCAATGCCAACAGCTCGACCAGCAATCCCAACTGCGACACCAACAATCCGGTGGACGCGGCCGATTTCGGTACGGTTGTAGCGACGGTGCCGCTGGGCACCAACTGTACGCAGGTATCGGCGTTGCAGGATGGAACCCGCGCCTATGTCATGTGCAATGACGATCCCACCGCGCCTGATGCCAGCAACGGTCTTGTCTACGTCGTCAACCTGACCACGAACACCGTCACGGCGAAGGTGAAGGTGGTCGGTCATCCGAACTGGATCACCGCGGTCACCGGCACGCCGAAGGGCAAGGTCTACACCACTGCAAGCGATTCACACTTCCTCACGGTCATCGATACCAGCACCGATACGCGTTATACGACGATCGATATTCTGGGCAACGGGGTTTCAGTCCGCCGCAACGCGCAGTAACGCTCACAAGAAATCGAAAGATCAAGAAGAAGGGCGGCCGATGGCCGCCCTTCTTCTTGTCTTCAATTATTCATTTCTTGAATCATTCAATTATGGCTACATGCCGACCATGATGATCGGTAGTGTCGGCACCTGGGATCCGCCGCGGTTCTCGACGGTCACTCCGAATGCCTTCGCGTTGACCCCCTTCGGCACCTCCGGCAGCACAATGGAGGCGTTGCCGCGCTCGTCGGGCAGGAAGTTGCCGGCAGGGATCGGCGAACGGTCTGTCTCCGCGGGGATGATCCACAGCTCATAGGTCTTGTCAGGAGTCACTGGAGCGATGTTGCTGGCCAGGAAGAGCAGCATGCCACGGTCGGCGCGATAGATTACGCGTCCATTTGGTGATGGAGCGGTCTCCGCTCTGGTGAGAGTGACGCGTTGGGTCGTCTTGTCAGAAAGAGCATCCAGAATCTCGCGTGCCCTGGCCGCGTCTTCTGACAGACTTGCCATCTGCGCCGCATTCATGCGCAGGCTGCGCTGCAGCTCTTCGCGCTGGCGATAGAGATAGTAGCCGCCAAAGGCCAGTCCGGCTGCTACAGCCCATCCTGCCCAGCCAAAGATGATGGTGCCGATGCCTGCTTTACGCGGGGCTTCGTCATATTCATCGAAGCCCGACGCTCCATAGCTGGCGAAGGGAACTGAGCCGTCATGAGCGCCTGCTGGACGCAGTGCCGTTTCAGGCTGAGGCACGACTCGTTTTTCACGGCTGACCTGGGTCATCAGGCGCTGACGCGCCACGACAGGCGGCGTCTGCATCTCTGCCGTATGAGCAAAGGCTGCAAGGTCGCCCTGGATAGTTGCCAGTTCACGGCGGCACTCCTGACAGTGACGCACGTGTGCTTCAACGAGAGCCGTTTCCTCGGGCGTGAGGAATTGCATGGCGTAGAGAGCCAGGTCATCGGCCGATATATGCTTGGGCTCGATCATGCCTGGAAGCTCCTGCGCAGCGAAATCAACGCGCTGCGGATGCGGGTTTTTACGGTGCCGAGAGGATCTCCGGTCATCTCGGAGATCTCCATATGGGTCAGGCCATCGAAGAATGCCATCTCAAGCGTCTTGCGCTGCTCGGCCGGCAGGTTCTGGATCACGGTGCGTGCCTTCTCAATCAGCGCGTTGCGTTCCGCCTCGTCGGCAAGGTTGAAGCCGGAGGAAAGAATGACATCTTCGACCGAATCGGTTGGGCGCCGCCGGCGCAGCGCATCGATGGAGCGATTACGCGCCACCACAGCCAGCCACGCACCGAGCGTGCCCCGTGTCTGCTGAAAGATATCCGGATTGCGCCATATCTGCATGAACACGCCCTGCAACACATCCTCGGCGGCGCCGGGATCCCGCAGGACACGCAATGCAACCGAGTAGACAACCCGGGAGTAGCGGTCGTAGAGCGATGCCATCGCCTGTTCGTCGCCTGACTGAACAAGGGCGAGCAGGGATGCGTCATCGCGCATCTGGATTCCGGACTCGCTCTTCACTTCAGGGTCTCGATACATGAACGATTCAGCAGCTCTTACAGATTTACGTGGGTCTAACCCAGGGGTTTCATGCCATGAAAGCGCCATCAGAACGCTGTTCAAGCATGGCACATCCCGCTCATTCTACAGAGATTCCTGTACTACGCGCAGGAGTTGGCTTGAGTGTACCCTGCCAGAAGTGGCAGCCATAGCAAAACTTCGTTTGGACAAACTCTTGATGGAGCGTTCGCTCGCTCCCAGCCGCGAACGTGCGCAGGCCATGATCATGGCAGGCCGCGTGCTCGTGAATGAGCAGAAGCTT
Source organism: Terriglobus albidus (assembly GCF_025685425.1). Classification (GTDB taxonomy): domain Bacteria; phylum Acidobacteriota; class Terriglobia; order Terriglobales; family Acidobacteriaceae; genus Terriglobus; species Terriglobus albidus. The sequence continues at coordinate 446,189 of NZ_JAGTAS010000057.1, read as the reverse complement.
GATAAGCCGGGTGCACCTGTCGCCATCGACTCCACGATTCGCATTCTCGGCGATGATCTCCGTTATGTCAGTCGTGGTGGCCTTAAGCTCGAACACGCCTTGCAGCAGTGGAAGATCGATCTGAGTCATTTGTTTTGCCTGGACGTCGGTGTCTCTACCGGTGGATTTACTGATTGCATGCTGCAACACGGTGCGTCGCATGTTCTCGGTGTCGATACCGGCGCCGGACAGATTGCCGAGAAGCTACGCCAGGACCCGCGTGTCGATCTTCGCGAGCGTACGAATGCGCGCTTGTTGCAGCCTGGCGATCTGCCGGCCGGAATCCGTTTCTTTGCGATGGATGTCTCTTTCATCTCGGCTACGCTCGTATTACCGCCGGTGGTTGGCGCATTGAGGGCTGCTGAGGGGGGCTCGTGGAACGGAGAGGCTGTAGTTTTGGTGAAACCGCAGTTTGAAGCGGGCAGAGAAGCTGTCGGCAAAGGTGGCATCGTTCGCGATGAAACAGCGCAACGCAATGCGATCGAAAAAGTGCGGCAATGTCTCGCCGAGCTTGGAGGAGGCCATCTGGAAGTGATTGATTCCCCCATTCTGGGAGGAGAAGGGAACCGGGAGTTCCTCTTACACGTCGTCTTCGGCTCCGCGAAAGGTACACTGAGCTAGCATGCGCAGGGTTGCCCTTATCTCAAAACCGCAGAAAGCTGAGCTGGAAACCATCATGCCGGAGCTTGCCTCCTGGTTGAAGTCACGGGGCTATGAACCCGTTTTTGACGAGCAGTCCGCGGCGTACGCTCATGCTGGGAAAGGAATGCATCGTGACGAGCTGGCCGCCCTCCACCCGGAACTGGTAGTTGTGCTGGGTGGCGATGGAACACTGCTAAGCGCGGCCCGCGCCTTTGCCAAGACTGCAACTCCGATTCTGAGCGTGAACCTGGGCTCGCTTGGATTTCTGACTGAGATTCCGATTCAGGATCTCTATAAGGCGCTCGAGGCCTGGTGTGTGAACTGTTGCGAGGTTGATCAGCGGAGCATGATGCATGCCGAGCTGTGGAGAGAGGGGAAACCTTTCCACGAGTTCGAGGCGCTGAATGATGTGGTCATCTCCAAGGGCGCGATAGCGCGTATGGGTGACTTCACCATCACGCTGAACGGAAAGCTTGTGGCGACCTTCCGTGCAGACGGAATGATCGTCTCTACGCCGACTGGTTCTACGGCGTACTCGCTCGCGGCCAATGGTCCCATCGTCATGCCGGACGTCAATGCCATGATCGTCAATGCGATCTGTCCGCACCTGCTGACGATCCGCCCGATCGTGGTGCAGGGCGACTCCGAAATTCAGATCAAGGTAGAGGGCATCGCGGACCAGACGTATCTGACCGTGGACGGTCAGGAAGCTGTCGCCCTGGAGGTTGGGGACGAGCTCCACTGCCGCCGCTCGCAGCATGCCGTCCGGTTGATTCAGCAGTACGACACCGGGCTCTTTGATGTCCTGCGCACGAAACTGAAGTGGGGCGTACGTTAGAGTCGCCATTCAGGTGCTGAATTTTTCCTTTCGATGAAAACATCTGACCATCAGAATTCGGACTAATGTAGACTGAATTAGGTGGAAAAAGATGTGCCTCAGTGAGATGAAGGTGGGCCAGCACGGTCGTTTGGAGCGGGTCGATTTGCCGGAAGAAGTAGGCGATCATCTCGCTCATATGGGTTTCCTGCCCGGGGCAGGCGTCCATGTCCTGAGGCGCGCGCCCGGAGGCGATCCCACCGTCTATCGGGTTGATGGCATTGAAGTTGCATTGCGCCGTGAGACCGCCCGTCATCTCTTCATGACCCCCATCGAGAACGTTCAATGAGCTCCTGCTGTACCCCTGCGGAATCGAAAGCCGCCGTTCTGACGGCTCCTCCCCTGCCTGCGTCGCACAAGGGACAGATCCGCACAATCGCGCTCATCGGACCTCCGAACTGTGGAAAATCGACTCTGTTCAATCGTCTGACAGGACTTCGGCAGAAGGTCGGTAACTATCCGGGCGTCACCGTAGAACATCATTCCGGAAGGATGAAGGCCATCGGCCGCAGCGATCTCACCCTGATCGATCTTCCCGGGATCTACTCGCTCGCCACTTTTTCCGAAGACGCCCGCGTCGCCGTCGATGTACTGAAAGGCCAGATGCCTGGTGTTCCGGCGCCCGATGCCGTGTTGCTGGTGCTCGATTCCACTCACATGAACCGCCAGCTGATGCTGGCAGCTCCCATTCTCGCGCTCGGCCTGCCCACGCTGGTCATTCTGAACATGTCTGACGTGCTTGAGTCGCGTGGGGGCAAGGTGGATGTGCTTGCCATGGCCCGGGAGCTGGGTCACCCGGTCGCACTGATCTCCGCGGCGAAGGGTGTCGGGCTGGATCGCATTGCGGACTTCCTTAGCCAATACGGCAACTTCGAAGTGACCCGGCCCGGCGCGGTGAAGCTGCCCGTAATTCAGAGCGCTGATAGCTACCGGAAGTGGGCCACCCAGGTCAGCTCCCGTACGCAGTACCAGCAGCCCAATGCTCCTAAGTGGACGCGTCGTCTGGACCATGTGCTTTTGCATCGAGTCTGGGGACCGTTGATCTTTCTTGCGGTCGTGATCGCTGTCTTTCAGGTGGTCTTTGGCCTGGGACAACCGCTGAGCGAGGGCCTTGGGAATCTGCTGACAGGCCTGGGCGTGAAGGTTGCGGCTCTTCTGCCGGATGGCTGGATGCGCGCGCTTCTACGGGACGGTCTCTGGAACGGTGTACAGTCGGTCCTGGTCTTCCTCCCCCAGATTCTTCTGCTCTTCGCGTTTATCGGCATCCTGGAGGACTCCGGATATCTTGCCCGCGCCGCGCTGATCGCCGACCGCGTCATGCGTTCTATCGGTCTGAATGGGAAGGCTTTCATTCCGTTGCTCAGCGCGTATGCCTGCGCCGTTCCCGCGATCATGGCGACCCGCACCATTGAGAACAAGCGTGACCGCTTCGCTACCATTCTGGTTGCGCCGTTCATGACCTGTTCGGCACGCCTGCCGGTCTATACCCTAATCATCGCGGCCTTCGTTCCCGATCGGAAGCTGCTGGGTAGTTTCATCGGTTTGCGGGCCACAGTCATGCTGAGCCTGTATGTACTTGGCTTCCTGGCGGCACTGTTTACGGCCCGTGTGCTGAAGTCCTCATTGCTAAGGGCATCTTCGGCTCCGTTCATCCTGGAACTGCCACAGTACCGCTGGCCTACACTGCAGGGACTTGGCATCCGGCTCTACGATCGTGCGAAGCTCTTCCTGCGCAAGGCGGGAACCATCATTCTGGGAGTCACCTTCGCTGTGTGGGTTCTGAGTGTTCTGCCGGTACATGCCGGCCAGTTCTCTGCGCTGACGGATTCTGTCATTGGCCACGTCGGCCACTGGATCGAGCCCATCATCCGCCCACTCGGTTTCAACTGGAAGATCGGCATCGGCCTGCTCAGCTCCATCGTTGCACGTGAGGTGATTGTCGGCACGCTGGGCACGCTTTACGGTGTCGATCCGGAGACGCATGCACTTGGCTTGCAACAGGCGCTGCGCGGCGATATGACGCTGGGCGGGGCGCTGGCGCTGGTGGTCTTCTTTGCCTTTGCGCTGCAGTGCACCTCTACGATCATCATGGTCCGTCGCGAGACCAATAGCTGGCGTTGGCCTGCAATTCAGTTCACCTATATGACTGTCTTCGCATACACCGCAGCGCTGGTCACCAACCAGATCGTGAATCTGATCGCCCATTAAGCAAAACGCCCAGAGCGTATCATCAAACTCCTTCCGTCAGCGTTGCGAGCGCAAATTTGTTCAGAACAGGCGGCGGAAGGCGGTGGCGGGTCTACAGTCGGCTGACCACGAAGTCTGGGCGAATTTGCGTCCCAACCCGGAGGGCAGGGGCAGATTTTACCGATCTCTTCTGCGCTCGTCGTTCCCGTGGGCCAGCTACGGTTCTTCCCATTCCTAGAACTTGAAAAATCTGCTCCCGGCGCTGGCTCGCAGGAGTTTGATGGCACGACCTGGCTGCGCGAGGCTGTTTCGCAGCATCCTAGTTGGAGCATGAAGACCATCTTTCGCCCTGCACCGATTATCCGCCACGTCGAGCTCGACGTGGCCCATCTGGATGAGCACACTCGCAGCCGCCGGGGGCTCTTCACCGAGTGGATTGTCACCAATGGTCTTGGCGGCTATCTCTCCGGTACCGTGGGTGGCCTGAATACTCGTCGTTATCATGGCTGGTTGATCGCCGCCTTGCCCGCTCCGCATGGGCGCACGATGATGCTGAATGATCTGCGCGAGCGCCTGATCGTCGGTGGGCAATCCTATGCCCTGGACTGCGATGACCTGGTTCATAAGGACACTAGCGATCCCGTCAGTCCGTATCTCTCGGAATTCCGTCTGGAAAACGGGCTTCCGGTCTGGGTATTCCGCTGCGAAGGGAATGTGATTGAAAAACGTACCTGCATGGTGCACCTGCAGAATACGGTGTACATCACCTACACCCTGCTGGAAGGAGAGGGGGGACGCCTGGAGGTGCAGCCGGCGATGCACGTACGGTCGCATGACGGCTCGCTGGCGGGCCCACCACATGAGCAGTACCGTTGGACGGGAGTGGACGACGGTTTCGAATTGCATGTCGGCGACGATCTTCCAGTACTCAAGCTTGTCTGGAATTGCGAACATTGCAGCTTCCAGATGAAGACTGAGCGGCTCGACAAGCTTCGCTATCGCATTGAACAAGCTCGTGGTTATGACTGGGAGGGATCGCTCTGGTCTCCCGGAAGCTTCAGCGGGGAGTTGCGTCCCGGAAAATCGGCTTCCCTTACGGCATCGACTGAGGATTGGGAGAAGGTCCGGTCTCTCTCTCCTGGTGCGGCCTTTGCCACGGAATTGGAACGGAAGCGGCGCCTCCTGCGGACCGCGCCACCCGAAGCGCGGGAAGGATTTCCAGCAGAGCTGGTGTTTGCGGCAGATCAGTTTCTCATCACGCCGATGGGCCGCACTTCAGATCAGGTCCGTGCCCATGCCGTGGGAGATGAGATCCGGACCGTAATCGCCGGTTATCACTGGTTTACGGATTGGGGCCGCGACACCATGATTTCGCTGGAAGGGCTTACACTTTCCACCGGCCGCTATCGCGAGGCCGAGTACATCCTCCGGAGCTTCGGTAATTACATCCACAACGGTCTGATTCCTAACCTGTTTCCCGAGGGGAAAACCAGCGGTTTGTATCACACCGCCGATGCGACGTTATGGTTCTTCCATGCCATCGATCGCTATCTCCAGGCAACAAATGATTGGGAGACGCTTGAGTTTCTGCTGCCGAAGATGGTTGACGTCGCTGAGTGGCATCTGCGTGGCACCGATTTTGGCATCCATATCGACCAGAACGACGGTCTGTTGGTGCAAGGGCAGGATGGGTATCAGCTCACATGGATGGATGCCAAGGTCGGTGACTGGGTAGTGACGCCTCGCCGAGGCAAGGCCGTGGAGTTGAATGCGCTTTGGTACAACGCGCTTCGCCTCCTGGTGGAATGGCTGGAGGCGCTTGAGGATACCCGCGCAGACCGTGCTCGCTATCAGCAGCTAGCAACGCAGTGTCGCGACAGTTTCAATCGCCGTTTCTGGAATGGCGAGAAAGGCTGTCTCTTCGACGTGGTGGATACCTTCGAGGGAGGCGACGATGCGCAGATCCGGCCAAATCAATTGATCGCGATCTCGCTGAAATATCCCGTGCTGGATAAGTCGCGGTGGCAACCGGTCGTTGAACGCTGCATGCGGGAACTGCTTACGCCAGTCGGTCTGCGTAGCCTGGCGCGTGGTGAAAAAGACTATAAAGCTCGTTACGATGGCGACCTGCTGGCCCGGGATGCGGCATACCACCAGGGAACAGTGTGGGGGTGGCTGATCGGGCCTTTTGTGAATGCATGGATCAAGACTTTTCCGGAGCAGGCAGAGAAGGCGCAGGCGTTTCTCCATGGATTCGATCAGCACCTTTATGAAGATGGTGTGGGCACCATCAGCGAGATCTTCGATGCCGAAGAGCCCTTCACGCCACGCGGTTGTATGGCACAGGCATGGAGCGTCGCTGAGGTATTGCGGTGTGAGGTCATGCTGCGTCAGATGCGTTCGGAGAAGGACTCGCAGAAAGAACTGGAGAGCACCATCGGAGGCCGGTAACATACTTCGGCACAAAGCTTCCTGATCACCGCCGATCAGAATCTGCTTCGCTTCGATCTCGCGGCCGCGAAGAAGTGGTGCTCGGTAGGCGCTGGGCCATCTTCAGTAGACGTCCGTCGAAACAGCCCATCCGCCCACGCGGAACCAGCGATAGCCGTATGGCTCCATCTGGATGGAGTAGCGTCCATCTTCTTCCTCTTCGAGGAAGCTGTGCTCTTTCGACAGGATATTGATCAGGGGAGCGCCTGTTTCCGCTCCATCGCCGATGGTGTGTGGAGCTAAACGCAGGTCAATAGGATCGGCGCTGAAGTTGTGCAGCACGAGGGTGTGATTGCCGCGCCAGTCGTAACGGATGGCGAGAACTTCGTTACACCCGGTCTCGATGATCCGAAAGTCGCCCCAACCGATCTCGGGGGTCTCTTTGCGCACACGGATCATGCGTTCCATCCAATCCATCAGCGAGTTCGGATCGCGTCGTTGCTCGGAGACATTCACATGTTGATAGCCGTATGCGCCGTTTCGAATGGTATGTATCTTCGATCGCGGGGCCTGCGTAAAGCCGCCATGATGATCGTTGGTCCATTGCATGGCGGTGCGGGTGCTATAGCGCTCCGGTAGATCCAGGTTGTCTCCCATGCCGATCTCATCGCCATAACGCAGCACCGGGGTTCCAGGCAGGGAAAAGAGCAGGGAATAGGCGTGTTCCAGGCGTCTTCGATCTCCATGCAGCATCGGCGCCAGACGCCTGCGAATGCCGCGGCCGTAGAGTTGCATCTCTTTTTCAGGGCCAAAGGCCTGGAAGACCTTCCGTCGCTGAGCCTCGGTCAGGCGGCCGAGATCGAGTTCATCGTGGTTGCGCAGAAACGTGGCCCACTGCGCTGTTGCCGGACGAGCCTTTGTCTGCATCAGGGATCTCTGCAGCGGGCGTACGTCTGCCGTTGCCAGCGAGTAGAAGAGATGCTGGTTGACGTTGAAGTTGAACATCATCGACAGACGCTCACCGGCCTCACCAAAGTACTGCATATCCGCCGAGGGCAGTACGTTCGCTTCGGCCAGAATGATGGCGTCTCCCTTGCGCCAGCTAAGAAATGCGGCAAAGTTGCGCAGCATATCGTACTGCTCTACCGGACGGGTTACATCGGAGCCTTTGGTCGCAATGACGAAGGGAACGGCGTCCATGCGGAAGCCGGAGACGCCCAGTTGGATCCAGAAGCCCATGATCTTCAGAATCTCGGCCTGCACCGCTGGATTTGCGGTGTTCAGATCCGGCTGAAAGTCATAGAAGCGATGAAAATAAAACTCTTCGGCCATTTCATCGTAAGTCCACGTTGTCTGTTGCACGCCAGGAAAGACCATGCCGCTATTGGCATTTTTCGGCTTCTTCTTCGACCAGATGTACCAGTCGCGATAAGGAGAGTCGGGGGCGCTGCGCGCAGCTTTGAACCACGGATGCTGGTTGGAGGTGTGGTTGACGACTAAGTCGATCATCACTCGCATGCCACGCTGTGCGCAGCCATGGGCAAACTCCACGAAGTCGCCCAGCGTTCCATAACGCGGATCTACGCTGTAATAGTCCGTGATGTCGTAGCCGTCGTCTTTCTGCGGAGAGCTCTGAAAGGGCATCAGCCAGATGGCGGTAACACCCAACCCCTGCAGGTAATCCAGACATTGAATCAGGCCGCGAAAGTCGCCGATGCCATCACCATTGCCGTCCAGGAAGCTCTCGACTGAAAGGCAGTAGACAATGGCGTTCTTATACCAAAGGTCGTTAATCATCCGTTCTGGTTAGATGCCGGCTTTGCCACAAAGCGAAACGGACACCGATCGGTGTCCGTTTTCGAATCTTGATGGTGCGCCCGGAAGGAGTCGAACCTCCGACCTAATGATTCGTAGTCATTCGAGCGTGGGAGAATGTGCACCATTGAAGACCCTTTTCTTTCAAGCACTTGTAATATCCGTTCCTACTGAACGAGAGGTGTACTGTGGCGTAAATTGTGGCGTGAAGCCTCGGCTACGACTTCGGCACGGTCTCGGTTTATCTTATTGATGGCATCCCGGGCTGCAACTGCATCCGGGTGGATGTACTTCATCGTCGTGGTTCCGCGATGATGGCCACCCAGTTGTTGAACGATCTTAGGATTCCCTGTTTCCTCCATGACGTTGGTCAGTGAGGTATGGCGGGCGCTATACAGAACAAGGTGCTCGGGCAGGTTAGCATCCTTTTTCGCACGGTTGAACTGCTTATCGATGGTGGTGAGGTGGCCGGATTGACTAACCCGTCCGTTCTTACCGCTGCTTGGAAAAAGCCACTTAGCATTCTTCGGTAGAGATGCCAGTCGCTTCGCAATCGCTTCGAATACGCGATCTGTCATAGGGACCCAAGTGTCGGATTTCCTGACTTTACCTCGGCGCCGGAAAATAGCCTTCCTGAACATGTCAACGTCGCCACGTTCCAGGCTGATCCGCATCACTTCGCCGGGCCTGAAGCCCATATCGAAAACGACAAGAGCCACATCCGTCAGTGGTTGATTGGCATGATGCAACAAGGCAGCTTCTTCTAAGGGATTGAACGTGCCGGTTCGCTCGTTCTCCACCTTCTTTACCAGGTCTGGCTGGGCGAGAAGATATTTTTTCTTCTTCGCTCGGCCGAGGATGACACTGAGAGTCCGGATTGCTTTGTTGGCGTTAGATGGACCTGCGGGGAAGGAAGTCTCACTGACAATGTCTGCATCGATCTCATCGATCCGCATGCCGGCAATGTCGGTCTCCAGCAGCATGGTTACGCCGCCTTTGTAGTAATTCCTGGTTGCCTTCGACTCGTAGGTTTCGATATAGCTCCGGAACTCCTGCTCAATGAACTCCCGAAGCAGAGGGATTTTGCGGAAATGGACCGGCAGTTGCCGTTCCAGGATCTTCGTTTTTAGTTGGTCTTCAAAGAGCTCCGCTTTTTTCTGATTGCGTAGACGTGTCGACCCACGATACCGGCGTTTCCGGATCGTAAAGTCGTACCACTTGATTCCATTGCGATCAAAGATGGACAAGTCTTGCCTCCACGTTCGCTCGTGCGGAAGGGACGTGTTCACGATCGCGCATGTACTTATGTACATGGTCTTCAGAATAAAGCACCTTGCCCTCCGTTTTGGAATATTTTGGCCCGACCCCGCGATATCGCCACTGGGCCAGCGTGCCCTTTGGTGTGCGGAGAAGCTCTGCGGTTTCATCGGTTGTAAGGTAGCGCGGCACCGGCATGTACCCCCACATCGGTATACATAGGTATATAGCGAAAATCTTTTGAAATTACAAAAGAAAATTTCTTGTTGACAGGCAACCATTCCTCGCCTAAGGTTGCAGTCACCTACTTATGTATACCCACATCAAGCCATTGACTAAGAGAGAAGAAGAACTCCTCCGGGTCGCCTCCTCGTATCAGGCTTCCTATGGCTTCATGCCGACGTATGAGGAGATTGCTGAGTCGATGGACGTGGGCAAGGCTTTCGTCCAAAGCTTGGTGAATCGGCTCACAGGTAAGGGGTACATCCAGCGTCGGCACGGTGCCCGCCGTTCCTTCCGTATAAACCCGGAAGGTCCTAAGGTTCATCCCGGCACGACTCCGAGCCGCGATCGCTTCGTCCGGTGGGTAAAGAAGGTGGGACACAGCAGTCTCGCCCGCCAAATCGGGACTACTCGGTACGTTGTCCATTCATGGACAAACAGCAACGCGGACCGTCCCAAGCCGCCAAGTATGGCCTTCGCCACCAAAATGGTAGAGCTCTCAAGACAGCACCAGCTTCCAGACGGCCCGTTGACCTTCGAAGACATCTACGACGGCACCACAGGCCTCCGTGGCCAGACGCGTTCCGTCGAAGTACCTCCCCCAGCACCACAAATCACTGCAGGGGCCTCCGCCAATGCGTAGCTCTTTTTCTCATCTGCCTGCCCGGAAGATCCTGGGTACCCCGTCGTGGGAACCAGCCTACCGCCGTACACCAACCTTCCGTGATCGCCACCATGTCATTGTTGACGCCGCTCTTGCGATAGCTGGCATGCTCGTAGGCCTCGCCTGCGCCGTCATGGTCACCCTCGGTATCTGGCTGGTTACGGAGACCTTCGGCAAATGAACACCACCCGAACCGTTGGCCAAATCGTGGCGTCCCTGCCGGCAGCGATGATGCGCATGCGTAGCGGCATCCTGATCAATGCCTTTGATCCGGATCCGAACGACATTCTGGTGGAGGACATCGCCTACCACCTGTCCAACATCGCCCGTTACGGCGGAGCCAGCCGGTACGTGGTCGCTCAGCATGTCTGCCTCGGTGCTGACTATCTGGCCAGCCTCGGCGAATTCTCCATGGCTTACGAATTCCTGCACCACGACGACACCGAAGCCATCCTGGGTGACATCGTCGGACCACAGAAGCGTACAGAAGCCTTCGAGATGTACCGGATGATCGAGGACCACGTCGGCACCATCTTTGCTCACCGCTTCGGTCATGCTTTCCCGAAGAGCCGAGTGGTCGACACGATCGACAAAGCCATGCGCGTCAATGAGCAGCGGGACATCTTCGGCATCAATCCGCTGGATTGCTCAGACGGCCGCATAGCTCTCGAGCTCGGCGCACCCATTGAGATCTGGTCGCGGGAGCAAGCAGAGCAGGAATACCTTGCCCGGCACTTCCGGCTCTACCACTCCGCATCGAGGGCCAGCCTGCAGGAGGCGCTTCATGGCTAAGAAGATCGCCAAAACTCAGCTTCGTGAAATCTATGTGGGCGGCCTTCGTTCCCAGCGCTGCATCTGCGGTAAGCCGAAAGCGCGGCGTGAAGCCTTCTGCACGAAGTGCAAGGCAGCACTGCCAAAGCTGACGAAGGCCGGCATCCTCGGCGACAACGTCGACAGCGGAGCAGAGTCCTACTCGGATTCGGTGAAGTGGCTGGAAGAGAATGCTTACCTCGCTGATGGCGCCCATGCTGGGACATTCGGAGGCAAAGCGTGAGAGCGTACACCCATCTTCAGATTATTGGAGCTTCGACGGTTGTCATGCGTGCTGCGGAAAATGCCGTGCGTGAGATAGTCGCCTCGACAGGAAGGCCTCCGGTTCTGATCGACGAGAGTGACAGTGCCTTTGTTTGCTATGAAGGCAATGCTGTGATCGGTCTCGCCGTTGTCCGCTGGTGGGCGGATGAGTTGCTCGGCTACATCACTCTTGCCTGGGTGCATCCTGACTACCGCAAGCAGGGCATTTACAAGGTCCTTCATGGTGCCGTCGTGGTTGGCTGCAAAGCTATGGGATTCAAGAAAATTGGAGCCGGAGTAGCCCTTTGCAATGACGTTTCAAAATTGACCCATGAAGCGCTGGGCATGAAGCAGGTCGCCGTCATGTACGAGATGGAGGTGCCGGCATGAGGTTCTTCCCGCGTAGGCCAAAAATGGCGGAGCCGCACCAGGTGATCGAGTCGATCGAGAACCGTATCGAAGACGTCACGGCGCCGGGCGGCTACCGACTCGTACTCGAAGGTGCAGCCTATGAAGCACAGCGTCTGCGGGTATGGAACCGTGACGGCGGTAAGTGCCGGGCCTGTGGCAAGGAAGTACAGTTGCACGCCCTGAAGCGTAACGGTGTGGTCACTCAGAAGCCGGCAGAGGTCCACCATATCTACCGCCGCGGCATGGGCGGAGCAGACCGCAATGACCGACTCTTCAATCTGATCCTCTTCTGCTGGAAATGCCATGAGGCCGTAGAGCAGAGGCGAATACTGATGGAGAACATCCGTGGCATATACGTCATTTTCTGGCGTGAGGTTCGATGGCTGGCTGCCACAAAGGCAGATGCGATGGAGGTGGCGAATGGATGACGTAAAGAATCCCGACCTTCTACGTGTTGAACAGGTAGTTGCGGCTGTGATGGCTGGACTTGAGTTGGAGTTTGATATCGGGTGCCGGCTCACCTTTGTGATGAGAGACCCGCGAAGTATAGACGCGTACTTGGTAGTAACCAGAGAAAGCGATTTAGACCTCGTGATCGATACCCTCCAGCGATCCAAGGGTCAGCCATCGACCTATATGAATGGAAAGGCGGTATCGAATGGATGACGTGATTGTAGACCGCCGCCTACCGTGTGAGGTGTCTAGGGTAACCCTGAAGGAAATCCTGGACGCGGCGATAGCTGATGGTGAGCTCACCGCAGAAGAGGTCCGACAGAAATACGCGGATCTGGTTGAGGACCGCATGGTCCGGATGGGTACGAGGGTCTGATGCGCTCAACGCTTGCCCAACTCGTACTTGTAGCCCGCATGACCTCGGCTCTACGGCCAAGTTACCGGGCAGTACTGGACGCATTGTGGGAGCGTAAGCCCTTCGGGGCAGATCAAGCGATGAGCTTGGCAGATGTACAGGAGTGGTGCCGGTCACACGGAGTTGAAATCAGTGACCGGGTAGTGAAGGCAGCAGTGAAGGAGTTGATAGAGGTCTACCGGGTACCGATCGGAGCCCGCCGGCAAGCACCATGCGGCTATTACCTGATCGTCAGCCCGGAAGACATTCAGAAGGCGCTTGACCCTTTAGTGGGTGAGATTCGGTCTTTGGTTCAGAGGTGTAAGGCACTCGACCCGGACACGGTCTACATGCGCCAGTTGTACGGGCAGTTGGAAGTTGAGTTTGGCGCTACGGCGCAAGGGATGCAGCCAAGCTAATCGGCAATGGCTGCAAGAGGGGAACGGTTGGGGTATGTGTGTGCAGGGGGATCCTGCAACGGGTTCGTAGGTTACCTCATGAAACAAACCCGAGTGTTCCCGGGAACTGAATGGTCGAGGCATGGTGTGCAGGGAGATCCTGCGACGGCGTTTAGGGCTCATGAAACACCTTGGCCATTCACTCAAGGAAAGGTTCGAAGGCGATGCCGAAGTGGCGGGTTGAGTTTTACGGAGATGTCGAGGTCGAAGCGGATAGCGAGATAGAGGCGGAGATCTACGCCTCGGACAAGTTCCGTCCTGGACAGCATTGCCGGGCAGAGTTGATCGAGGGTGAAGTAGAGCCCGAGTAACCCAACAAAGTTGGCGAAGCAACACCGCTCCGTGGAGCGGACAGGTGAAGTGTGTCTCAACGTTCCACGCGGAACTTTACGTGGAACAGAACGGAGCAAGAGATGGTGGACAGAAAGAAAAAGACGTGCTCGTCATGCGGTGGAGACCGTGACCGTCCAGGTCAGGCACTGTGCCGCAAGTGCCACAAGGCCTACATGAAGGGCTGGCGCCGGAGCCATGTATCGATTTCACGGGAAGAGCTTGAGCGTCTCCGTAGGAGTGCAGCGTAATGGCACTCGGATACTGCATCCCCTGCGGGCAGAAATCAATACCAGTTAGAGCAGTTGCTCTCATCGATGGCGACCCAATGTGCGCCGGGTGTATTCGCACAGTCGGGCAGGTGCCGCGTCCGGAAGAGCCGAAGTCTGAGCCGGAGCCAAAACCGGTGGAGATGTGTACACGCGGCTGCGGTCTGCCAACACATCGCGGCCTATGTAAGGGACAGAAGCACGCACCTCGACCTGCGGCCGTAAAGGTACCGGAAATAGAGAAGCCACAAGAGCCAACACTTGTGGACGGAAAGAAGGTGAAGGTAAGGATGGACATCCTCGTCGCAAAAGAGATCGATATCACCGCGGTTCCTGATACCACTCCCACCGCGCAGCGTGCGCCACAGGGTCGTCTCGGCGAACTGCTTGAAAGGCTGAAGGGTTTGGCACTGAAGAAAGCGCTTGAGGTTCAGTGCCGCGACATCCACCACATCCGCCAAACGAAGCGGGCAATTCAGAAGTCTGCAAAGCGGGTCGGAATGCAGATCGACTGCCGCCAGGGCGTGAAAGCCCTCTACGTCTGGAAGACGGCCGAGTGGAAGGAGGCGCGATAGCCATGGCAGAAATCAACTGCAAACTCTCGCAGGCGTTGCTCCGCAAAGTAGAGCTCGCTCACAAGCTGGCATACCGCTGGGCCAAAGAGGAGATTGAGAGCGAGTGCGCCATGATTCAGACCGAGATTGGTCGCTGGTTCAACCTGGACGACTGCATCTGCGAGTCGGATGAGGCGATTGCCGAAGCTGTCGAATACCTCGAGCTGATGGGTTTGCTGGAACGGCATCCGGAACACCGCAACTTGGTGATTGTAGCGGATGCCGTTCCGGCTGCGCCGACATCGGCAAAGAACTCGTGGATTGATCCGGTGGACGAAACTGCTGCTGAAGTGAAGCGCACAGCGCTGGCTGAGGAGTTCATCTCCACATACATCGCTCCGTCCTGCCTAGACGACGATACGAAGACGCTGGTGGCTGGCAATGTCCGCGGCTTCTTCTCGTGGATCCGCTATCGGGGAGCGTTCGTTGATCGCTTTTACCGCCAGGTGCTCGTGTCGCAGTGGTGCCGGAATGCATTTGGAGTTGAAGCGGCGACCCACCTCCCGCAGCGTGGTATTCGCTTGCTCGAAGAGTCGTGCGAGGCTGCCCAGGCAGCAGGCGTGGACATCTTCATGGCTCATCGCTTGGTGGATTATGTGTGGTCCCGTCCGGTGGGCGAACTTTCGCAGGAATTGGGCGGAGTTGGGGTAACACTCCTGGCGATCGCGGCAGCCGCTGGTATGAGCGCAGATGACTGCGAGGCAAGGGAAGTGTCCCGTGTGCTGGCGAAGCCACTGGAACACTTCGCGAAGCGAAACGCAGAGAAGAACGCCGCCGGCTTCAATGCTGTACCCCTTCAGCCTTAGACCTCAAGAGTTGTAGCACCCCAAACGAAAGGAAGTACCTGCCATGCCTACGCAGCACCATGACGGTTTGCCGGATAGGCTAACTCTCTCCAACATCGCGGACGGCGCGCTGTACGAGTTGCTCGATCGAGAGCTCAAGCGCGTTGCCGAGAACATCAACGATCCCAACACCTCCGAGAAACAGAAGCGGAGAATCACTGTCAATCTCGAGTTTGCTCCGTATCCGGACCGCACTGGTGCTGCTGTGAGCACCAGCATCAAGTCCACCCTGGCTGGCGTGAAGGCCGTGGAGTCGACGATGTACATCGCCAAGAAGAACGGCGAGTGGCTCACCTTCCCGAAGAACACGAAACAGACGGAGATTCAGTTCGGCATGGCCGACGCCGTCACGGCGGACGAAGCCACCAAGGCGAACTAAGCAACACGGGCCCCTCACCCATAACCCGCAACGCGCCGCGTGCGCAGAAAGAGCAAGAGCATGGCAGACGTAACAGCAGAGTTTGTACAGAAGATTCTCGACCTGGCACCAGTCGAGCGGTTCACCATCCATGGACTGGAATACTCCGACACCAAGTTGAATCTGGTGGCTCCGCCCACCATCGACAACATCGCCATTGGCACTCTGAAAGGTTTTGTTGACCTGCTGGAGGCGGACTTCGAAGGCTTCCAGAAAGATGCGGTGCTGATCCACGTTGTCTCTCACGACAAGGTGCGGTTCATCGCGAAAGGCAGCGATGGCTATGGTCGCCGGCAGACGTTCATTGAAGCCACGGCGCAGAAGGGGGAGAAGGAGTTCAAGTTCGACACGTATTACTCCGTCGAAGACTTCAATATCTCTCTCCGCGCCCTCTTCGTGCAGTCTCCGGAGCTGGACGATCTGATTTCACTGGCGTCGAAGATCACACAGGCCGACGAGAACCGGATCGACGATGACGGTATCTCTCAGAAGGTGACGGCCAAGACAGGTGTTGGCCCGCTGGTTGGAGAGCGTGTCATCAAGCCCACCGTGAAACTGAAGCCTTACCGGACCTTCCGTGAGGTCGATCAGCCTGCCAGTGAGTATGTCTTTCGCGTAAAGCAGATGACCAACGGTGCCATTGGCTGCGCGCTCTTTGAGGCAGACGGAGGCACCTGGAAGTTGACGGCAATATCCACCATCGCCGACTGGCTTACCAACCGCATCAAGGGCTCCACCACACCTGACCTCAGCAGCATCCCGGTCATCGCGTAACCATCGCGGCCCGGACACAAACCGGGCCGCTTCACATCGCAAGGGATCTATGGCTACCAAAGACACCAGCCTGTTTGTGAAGCGAGATGCGACATTCTCGCCATGCCGCCGGTACCGCTACACGTTGACGATTGTGTGGGACGACTCCAAGCCGTTGGCCGCGTTTATCGGCTTGAATCCTTCCACGGCCGACGAGGTGCAAGATGATCCGACGATACGCCGTTGCCGGGACTTCGCCGCGCTGTGGGGTTGTGGCGGCATGGTGATGCTGAACCTCTTCGCATTCCGCGCCACAGATCCCAACGTTATGAAGGCCGAGAGGGAACCGATAGGCGAAGGGAACACATTAGTCGAGTTGGTCACAAAGTTTGGTGTTACCGGCCCACTGGTCGCCGCATGGGGTAAGCACGGCCGTCATCTTGACCGCGGTGCGCAGGTGAAGACTCTGTTCTCGCTCACTGGACGTGATCTGCAATGTCTCGGGCTGAATAAGGATGGCTCTCCAAAGCACCCGCTGTACTTGGCGAAGGTGACCAAGCTGCAGCCCCTGGAGGTAGTCCTTTGAGACAGCTATCTCCGTTTGTGCCATTCCTTGTCGAGTGTAACGTCATCGATCTCCGCACTCTTGAGAACGGCGTACACGATACCGACAGACACACCAGTTGGCGTTTCTGCCCGTTCAGCCAAACCCATGTTATAGGCATCGAAACCTCCCACACCCCGGTTTGGGTACCACTTGAACCATTCCCGCTTGGTTCCATCAAGGGCGATGGCCTGCAATTCCGCGCCGGGCGGATTGCTCTGCACTTCCCCGAGTTTGAGCGCGACTTCAATTTCCATGGCGGAAGCCTATCACCCCAGAGGGCGAAATGAGCAATATCGAGTGGACAGGAGAGACCTGGAATCCTATCGCCGGCTGCACGCCGATTAGCCCCGGCTGTGTGAACTGCTACGCCAAGAAGATGGCCCATCGCTTGGCGCTAATGGGGCAAACGAAGTATCAGGGCCTAACGATTCTCCAGGGAAAACACGCGTACTGGACGGGAAAGATAGCGGAAGACCGCAAAGACAAGCTCGTGGGACCGCTGGCGCGGAAGAAGCGGACCATCTACTTCGTGAACTCTATGTCTGACCTTTTTCATGAGAGCGTCACGGATGAGCAGATCGATCGCATCTTCGCGGTGATGGCGTTGACTCCTCAGCACACGTATCAGGTGCTGACAAAGCGGGCCGATCGGATGCTGAAGTATCTGAGCCTCGAAAATCCCAGATACACCGCCCGTAGGGTGTTTGATGCGGCGGAGAAGATCAACCCGCGGCAAGGGTACCGTTTCGACTGTGATATCTACTGGCCCCTGGATAATGTCTGGCTGGGCGTATCGGTTGAGAACCAGCACTATGCCAATCTTCGCATTCCAGATCTGTTGCGGACCCCAGCGGCGGTACGGTTCATATCGGCCGAACCACTGATTGAGCAGATCAACCTAGACGAAATAGAGTTGCCATCCCAGTACAACCTCACAATTACAGTGCCGGGAACTATCAGTGCCCTTACACGGGACCATGAGGATCGTTTCTACCAGGCACCATCCTCCCTTGACTGGGTCATCGTCGGCGGGGAAAGCGGGGTTGGAGCTCGCCCGTTCAATGTTGAGTGGGCATACCGCATCGTGCAGCAGTGCAAGTCGGCAGGTGTGCCGGTGTTTGTGAAGCAGATGGGGGCCAAACCATATCAGACGCATGGCGAGAAGCCCTACGGGTTATGGAGTGGCATCCGCACAAAGCCTGTGCGCCTAGAAGATCGACTCTGCCACACAATCGGCCTGAAGCATCGGAAAGGTGGCTTGATGTCGGAGTGGCCGGAAGCGTTCCGTGTTCGGCAGATGCCGGAGGTAGCTCGTGGCTGACGCCCTAAGTCTCCCGCACAACCTTTCTCGCGTCCTTATCGTGCCGCATGCCGGCGAAGGTGACATGCCGCAGGTGCTCACTCTCCGTCCATTCCAGGAACTCAATCTGAGCGACAGCCTCGGGCCTGAGCCAGACACATTCCTTCATCTTGGCAGCGGTGAGACCATCACCCCATCTTCCAGCAGCCTTCTCCGGCAGGTTGGTGAATGGACAGACGTCAGTGCGAAGCCCCTTGAGCTCAGCAAAGACCTGCCGGCGGCTGGCCGGGACAAAGCCATTGCGAACCCGGCCGCAGTAACGCAGTTTCCCGCCTCTGTAGAAGCCAATGACGAGAGCATCAATGCCGTAGTCGCCGGGAGTGTATCCTCCGATGACAAACTCCTGCGCCAGGGTGATGCGCTTCTTCTGCCATGCGCCAGTGCGCAAGCCTGCCTCGTAGGTGCTGGAGAGTCGTTTTGCGACCACGCCTTCAAGAGAGTGTTTCCGAACAAGGTCCAGGACTATGGCGAGAGGGAGACGCAGTCCTTCAGAGAGTTGAAGGTGGCCCGTGGATTTGATGAGACTCTCGAGCCCCGCCCGCCGTTCACCAAGCTTACGTTTGAGAAGCGGGCTGTAGTCCAGATACAGCAGGTCGAAGGCGTAGAAGACGGTCGGAGCGTTCACACTTCCCCGATTCTGAAGCAACTGGAAGCTGGGAATACCTTTGTCAGTCAAAGCACAGAGCTCACCGTCGATCACACAGCCGAAGGGCAGGCTTTCAGCTGCTCTAACAATGTCGGGGAACTGACTGGTCAGGATCTTTGCGTTCCGAGAGAGGATTCGAACGCCTCTGCTGTCGTGACTGATCTGAGCCCGGTATCCGTCCAGCTTGACCTCGTAAAGCCAGTCGTCTCCCTCGGGGAGGGAAGCAGCGGGCATGCACTCCATGGGAGGAGTGAACGGGATGAGGTATCCGGCCATCGTTGGGTCGATGCGGCAAAGGTAGCACAGCGCTTCCGTGAAACTCCGATTGATGTGCTGCGGGAGCTCATTGGCCATATGCAGGCTGATGAGCTCCAGGTGAAGGTGTCGGCGGACGTTACCGGCGGCCTACGCGGTGATTCTGTCCGCCTGGTGCTGACCGTGTCAGAGAAAGAGCGGGTGCGCTGATGCCGTCATGCAACGCGCTTGCCCAGCGCCCTACGGACGGCATCAGCCGAGACGCCATGCAGCTGTACGAGATGACGCAGCCTGTCTTCGGTAACGCCGAGTTCTTTGGTCCAGTAGCGAACCTCCCAGTCTTCATTGACGTTGATCCGGGTTCGGTCCTGTGGGCCTCGATCTTTGAGATTGTCTGCCATAAATCACCTCGACTACTGGGATGGATGGCAAGTTGTGAGGGTTGGCTAAACCTGGTCCTCTGTGTTCGCAAATCGTTAGATAGAATCCGGTTCAGCGGCAAGCTGCGCTGGATTGGAGGTGAGTTTTAGATGGGCGATACGGAAATAACTATGACGTTCTCGCAGTTGGAACTGGACGACATCTTCGGGCTGTTGGTTGATGAATTGGCTACCAAAAAGGATGAAGCATCCCGCTCTCTGGCTGAAGAGCATCGGTTTCATTTATTGCTAGATAAGCTTCATGGCAATGTTTCGACAGGTGCGCAACTGTACTTCGACGAACGCTTCGGAGGTGCTAAGTGAGCAGCTCCGCAGATATCTGGATGCCCCTCTATATAGGGGACTATCTGGCTGATACGCAGCACCTCACTGCCGAGGAGAGCGGGGCATATCTGCACTTGCTCATGCACTCCTGGAAGAATGGGCCGCTGCCGGCGAGCCTAGATGTTCTCCGGCGCATTGCGAAGGTAGAGAAAGATGCTTGGAGCAATGCTTGGAGCACTCTCCAAGCATTCTTCAAGCAATGCCCGGACGGTACTTACATACAGGAACGGCTGGAAAAAGAGCGGGCTGAGTGGAACTCAAAGAAGCTGAAATCCGCCGAAAAAGCGCAAAAAGCGGCCAATACTAGATGGAAAAATGCTCCAAGCATTGCTCCAAGCAATACACAAGCAATGCCCGAGCAATGCCCTTCACCATCACCTTTACCAGTAAATCTCCCTCCTAACGGGGGAGATTTACCGCACGCGCGCGGGGCGCGTGAAGAACTCCCCCCTTCGCAACCGCTTCCGGCCATCAAGCCGCCAGAGCAACGCACCCAAGCTGAGACCGACAGCCTTGAGCCGCCGCAGGTAGCCCACGCTCTGGCAGAGAAACTATCCATCCCGCTTGTGGGCTCCACGCACCACGTTGTCTCCGAGGCTGTGCGCCTGTTCGCCGCCGAGACGAAGACGACACCGCACGCGGCCGGCATGGTGATCTACCGCGCCGCCCTGGAAGCGAGAAAGCGAGCGGTGGAGGTAAACCGGTTCTGGTTCGAGGACGGCAAGTGGCGCACACCAACAGCAAGCGGAGAGCCGATAGTCGGCATGCGACTGGCCAAGCCATCGGCAGAGGAAACCGCCGAGAGAATGGCACGCCAGGCCGCAAACGAACGCGTGCTTGAGGGAGCCGATCGCGCAGCTGGTCTATCCGCATGGCAGCAGGTGAGCGCGGCATTGCGGCAAGAGGCAAACGCCCAGAGCTTCGCAACTTGGGTGAAGCCCCTGCGGCCAGAGGGCGTGAAGGAAGGCCGGTTGATACTCCGTGGTCCAAACGAGCACTTCGGGCATGTTCCGCAGCAGTTCAACTTCGAGCGGTTCCTGCCGCAGGGTGTCACGGCAGTGCAAATGATCTTCGGGGAGGCAAGCGCATGATCTTAGCGGGATTCGCAGCTATCGCGGTTACAACGGCTTTTCTTTTGATGATTCTGAATCCGTCCGAACGACCACCTACTTCTAGGCAAAGAAGGAGATGCCCCTTATGTCTCCGAACAGATTGCATCGCCGGAGATTGGGACGCGGAATGCCGTTGGAGGGAGAGCGCATGAGACCGAAAAAGAATGTCCTGCTGTTCCACCCAAACCCAGCAGAGGCCGGCAGGCTTCAATTCATCTTTGAGACGCGCCTCTTCGTGCTCATGACGCTGGTCTCCGATGTAGCCACACTCGCGAGCTTCCTGCGGCGTGAGTATGACTCCGAGTACCACTGGCTTGTCATGGTCTACCGGGAAGGCGCCGACCTTTCCGCGCATGTCGAGCTCATTGCCAACCGGCCGGAGACGCTGAAGCTTCTGGAAGTCTTGCCCGAGCCGTGCGCGTTTGAACTCCCGACCAGGCCGGACCGGGTAGCCGTTTCAAGGGACATGGCTGGCATTCAGCTGGCAATGAACACACTACTGGCGCGTAAGCGTGGACCAAAGAAGCCGATCCTTATGCCGGTGCCACCACCAACAGCAGCGATCGAGGAAAGGGCAACAGCGTAATGGCGGCAAAGGGACAGATAGCAATAATTAAGTTGGACGAGGGTACGTATTACGACCTGCGGAAGCTGGCGCAGTTGGCGACGAACGCCACGGCAAAGCGTCAGCGGTGGGTGCGGGATGTCGAGACGCATGTCCTTCACCGGCTGACGACAGGAATCTTGGAGCAGACCAATGAACAGTTCCGGGAACAGAACAAGCGCAAGCTGGCCGCCGAAGGCTTGACGCAGCAATTCGGTAATGGCGCGCCCGGAAAATCGCGGCAATAACTTATTTCGATTTTGAGAGTTTGTTCACTGTGTCTACAAATCTGCGCCGATCCGATATCTCCGCCTGTAGGTTCTCAAAGACGTAGGTAAAAACCGTCCGTATCTCATCAGCGATCGCAATACATTCCAGCTCGCTCAATCCATGTAAGCCCTTGCTCACATATCTGAAAAGAAGATCCAAAGGGTTGACATCCCCAACTCGGAGGTTTTTAGGGAATACAGAACCTGCGATTTTTAGCTTTGTTTCATACGGCGTGTACTTGTCGGCATCGATAGCCTTCCGCATCTTTGCCACTGTTTCAGATTTAACGTGGTGTGCCTCAGCGAAGGCGGCAGCGACTTCGATCAGTTCGTTCGTTTTATCTTCCACAATACGGCGCATGTATCCAACAGCTGCCAACCCAAAGCCAGAGTTTCGGCATATCATCGCCTTTCGATATAACTCGACGGCATCTTCACCAAGATTTTTCTCGAGCTTTTGGGGAATAACGATACGAGGAGCAGGGAACTGTCCCACCTTCATAACGTCGGTGAGCACGGGGATAGTTGGAACCTTGAAGCCGCGGGAGAAAGATGACGGTACTGTTGCTACTGGTCGTTCTTCCTTACCTATTTCCCTATAGACAACTGTCAATGTCATCTTTCTGCACCGAAAACAGTGATAAGCGACGGATTTGATCGTTTCGTCTGGCGGGGTCCCGCGACTCGCTCCCGAGCCCAGCGGAGTCTCTGAATAGACCAAGAACCAATCAGTTGTAGCTTTGCACTCACCGGAACAGTGGAAGGCAATTCTGTCTGGAACCTTGAATTCCTCGGTCTTCACGGTGACAAAAAGAGGGGAGGTCGTCAAAAACTCCTCCGGGGACAAGCGTTTCGGATTCTCAGTTTCCTGGGTGCTAGGTTTTTGCTTGTTTCGATCTTCAGTCATGGGATGGCAAATAGTATGCCGCGTGGAAGGCCGTAACAGCAATCTCCCTGGGACCAGGCAAAGACCATCCGTATGCGGAAAGGTGGGGCGAGCTAGTGATGTCTCCGCGGTGGTTCATCACCCGGGACACGCTTCACGCTGATGCCGCGCTCGAGATCAAATTCCCAGTAGTCCCGATCTATCGGATCTAGTGTCTGCCAGAAGGCATTGGCATCTTCCAACAGGTACCGCACATACTCGCGGTCGGACATGCCTTCCTTGCGAAGGAGCCTCTCAGCCACCATTGCGTTAGCCTTTGCGGTGTTATGAATCATCTGCATTGGGCCGGGGACCTGGCCGAGAGGTAAACCGAACATTTCGTCGAGCACTTCATCCCACACCTGCGCGGGGATACCGAATGGCTTCAAGGGCTCATAGACAGTCGCGTAGGTTTCGACAGTTCCGGGCTTACGCTCTTTCTTTGGTTGCAGACTCTCGAAGGTTTCCCGGCACGTCGGGCAGTACACCATGTGAACCTGAAGGAGCGCCCACTCCTCTTCTGAAAGCTGCTCTACCGGAACGGAACAGAAGTCTAAGAACGATTTGTGCATCGCTTCAGTGACCATCGTTGCCTCCTGCGGGTGGTGTGAGCATCTCAGGTCCATTGTTACGCACGTTGTTCACTGCGGGATTGGCCTCGTGCATCTCCATTCCCTCCGACTCATAAGGTCGGAGCAGGTCCAAGGGAAGCTGCTCCGTCTCTCCGCGGTCGAGCCAGCGATCATAGTCCCGCCGGTGAAGAATGACTGGCATACGGGAGTGAATCTGTGCCATGAGCTCGTTTGCATCCGTCGTCACAATGGCGAACGACTGGAGCCAGTGATCCTCTGCATCCTTCCAGGCATCCCAGAGGCCTGCAAAGGCGAACATGCTGGCGTCCGTGGTCTCAAAGACATATGGCTGCCGCGGCTTCGGAGCGTTCTCTGGCCACTCATAAAACGCTGATGCCGGAATAAGACAACGGCGTTTTTTGAAGGGTTCGCGCCAAGTCTTAGATTTCGTGATGCTCTCTGCCCGGGCGTTGATCGTACTCAGCCCTTTGATATCTGCCAGATCCTTTGTGAAGAAGGGAATCAGGCCCCACCGAGCCAGAACAATCTCTCGCTCACCCGTATCTCGGTTCTCGCGGATGATGGGCTGGTGAGTGGTCGGCGCGACGTTATAGTCGGCATCTGGCATGGGGAGTTCGCCCGCCGGCTTCGCATTGAAGGCCTCGGCGATTTTCTGTTTCCCGGATTTCCTCACATAACGGCCACACATAGGACGGTAGCTACTCCTCCTTGAATGGTGGTGGATATTTGCGTTGCAACTCTTCAATTTGCTCCGCCGCTCCGTCTGCGATCCATGTGGTTCGAATCCTCGTCTCTTCTGGAGAAAAACGCGAAGACTGATAGACTTCCTGTTCTACGGTCTTCAGCCGATCCGGAGGGATCGCAGCTTCCGTTTTGCCGGAGAACATGTCCGATGTCTTTCCTTTTACCCATCCATTGGGTGTCAGATGGTACTCCCAGATAAATCGATCGACTGCCATTTAGACCTCACAATTCATTGCAGTGCGGACATTGTCCGACGTGGCGAGTATAAGCATTCCAGAGTGGATCTGCTGCAATGAACTCGTCTACCTGGTCAGCCCATGCCAGTAAGCGCAAGACGTGCGCGGCAATCTCCGGATGGGCATCGGAGAAGTGCTTCAGGAGCTCCATGCCGGTATCGCACGCCGGCAGCTCCTCGATCGACCATTGATCGTTGAATTGGTTCTGCGTCATTTCTTCTCCAGCTTATCTGGGACTTTACGGAACACTCGATTGAAGATCTCGTGTGCTAGATCCACGGATTCATCAATGGCGTGGCTGGTGGGAAGCACCCGGACGTTCACCTGCTTTTCCCTAGCCAATCTAATGCCAGCAATCAGGCAGGCGCCGAGGTAGATCATGCCTCGGTTGATTCTCGGAAGGTGGGCATCCGGATCGAACACGAATTCATTATAGGCGAAGTAAAAGCGAAAATTAAAATAGTGAAAAATCCACGGATGAGTGATATAAGTTTCGTCATATGAAGAGCTTGGATGAGATTCTCAACAATTTCGAAACGTCCCATGCTGAACTGACAAAAGCACGCGCACAAGAAAAGGAGGCGAGGGAGCGAAAGCTAGATCGCTTCGAGTGGGCTCTCCAATCCCTCCAAACGAATATTGCTAACGCGGTAAAAGGCCGTACGGCAGGTGGACATGGATTCGCAACCAACCCGCCACCGAACTGGTATGTGAGCCTAAACTATCTCGCTCTCAAGATAACCTCACACGATGCTGGTAACGCGATCGCAAGAGTCGCGGTTGAGAGCACTATTCGCCAACCCGCTGCATCATCCACTAAAAGCATATTTCTGACTTATGACGGCGACCAATGGGACTTTCAGGATCATGAATATCCTGGGCCTCTACCGTCCGGCGAAATGGCGAATGTGTTGATTGAGCACTTTCTGACCTGCTATTTGGAAATCCAAAGCCAACGGCCGCTTTCGTAAGCCTGTCTTTTCACAAAAGACAATAGTTTCAGGCTGATGCGCTACCTAGTATGGCGGCATGCAGCTTGGGATCAGTGCCGACACAAAGGGGTTTGAGCAGACTCTGGAAGGCTGGGAACGTGACAAGTTCCCAGCCGCCACTGCTAAGGCCCTGAATGGTGTTGCCGTGCTGGTTCGCCGGGCTGACCGGGCAACGATGGGCGTCAGCTTCGATCGGCCGACCCCATACACAATGAACTCGGCCTACTTCCAGGCCGCGACAAAGACAAACCTCACAGCGACCGTCAACCTGAAGAGTGTCGCCAGCAAGGGTGTGCCGCCATCGACCTATCTCCTGCCGCAGGTGGAAGGCGGCAGCCGTGCCGCCAAGCCTAGTGAGATCGCATTCCGTCGTAAAGGCATCCTGCCCGGCGGGATGTTTTGGGTGCCAGGCTCAGGCGCCAAACTCAATCGATATGGCAACATTCAGCCGTCGCTGATCACACAGATCATGAGCGCGACTGGTTCGCATTGGAAGGCTGGCTACGACGCCAACCGCACGACGCGATCGATGCAGCGCAATAAAAAGCAGATTGATATCTTCGTTGGCCGGCCAGGTGGTGGGCATGGACCTTTGGGCGTGTGGCAGCGCATGGCTGATGGTGAGCTCAAGCCGCTGCTCATCTTTGTAGACCATGCCGACTATAAGGTGCGCCTACCATTCGGCCAGATCGCACGCGAGGTCTATCAGGCCAACTTCGCACGCCTACTGAATGAGGCGATGCGTGACATGCTGATCCTTAGTCCGTCGCTCGGTGGTGGCCAGTGATCACCATTGTTCCCTGCGAATTGGCTGAGGCGAATGCGTTTGTCTCACAACATCATCGCCATCATGGACCACGCGTCGGTCACAAGTTCAGCATTGCGGCGGAGTGTGATGGAAAGGTGATTGGCGTTGCTATCGTCGGCAGGCCAAACGCAAGAGCGTTGCAGGACGGATTCACTCTTGAGGTCACGCGCTTAGCCACGGACGGTACTAAGAATGCATGCTCAAAGCTATATGCGGCTGCATGGCGTGCTGCCAGAGCAATGGGCTATCGCAGGCTGATCACCTATATCTATGCCTGTGAGCCTGGCACAACACTCACAGCATCTGGGTGGAAGCTCGTAGGTCAGGTGACAGGTAGATCATGGAGTTGCCCATCACGCCCGCGAGTGGATACAGCACCGTTGCAGGACAAGCTTCGATATGAGGTGAGCGTATGAGCACCTCGCCAATAGAGAAGGTGTCCATGGACAGACGTGTCCGTGGACGGGCGCCTTGCCTAATAATCGGGGGTCCTTCCGGCGACCGCTCGATTTCGGGTAATTCGAACCCCGACATACGTCTAGACGAGAACCAAAAAAGTGAGGCTTTAGTTTAGTTTCGCGAGTTGTGAATGATGGAAAAGTCAGCAAAACACGGATCGGAACGGCGCCATGGCGGCCAAAAAGAGGAGCGCTAAGGGTGAGAAAAAGGATGCGCCGAAGCTCGTTTCTGTACGAGATCTGTGTTGGCTGCTTGCTGGTCAGGATCAACCCCCGCTCAGCGAGATGCGAATCTCTCAACTCGTCGCCGAAGGTATGCCGAAAGCTGCCCGAGGGCAATACGACCCAATCGTCTGCATGCACTGGTACCTTGGCCGGCTCCGCCCATCGGTTCAGCGAAAGCAAACAGAGGGAACTGATGGAAAGCCTCGCAATCTATCGGATGAGCGTGCCCGCCTTACAGCCGCACAAGCCGATCAGGCCGAGATGGATCTCGCGGAGCGACGCGGACAGACTGTACCGCTCTCGCTATACCGGGAAAAACTCACAACCTGGGCTTCCGTGGTCACGCAACGTCTCGCCGCGCTCCCCACGAAACTCCCCGACAAACTCGAGGGAGAGCCGCGGAAGCGGATGCGCCAGATCCTTGAGGGTGAGATCGACAAGGCGCTCACGGACATAGCCGATGGAATCCCAGCTTCAATCCGAGACCGAGCAAACGATAGCGACGCTCGAAGAAAACCTCGCAGCCGTTGATGCCGAGATCGGCGCACTCTTCCGGCCAGCGAAGAAGATGCTCGTGTCGCAATGGGCCGAAGCTAACCGCATCCTGCCGAAGGGCACGACGGCGAGGCCTGGACCTTATGAGGCTCATTCCTTCCAGCGAGGGATCATGGATGCCATCTGTGATGACGACGTGGAGAAGGTTAGCTGCCTGAAGAGCACGCAGGTCGGTTGGACCGAGATCATGCTCAACATCATCGGCTGGAAGATCGACACCAAGCCTGGTCCGATGATGTACGTCCTCCCTCGCGATAGTGACGCAAAGGACAAGTCTAAGAAGACGATTCAGCCGATGATCGACGCCTGCAAGTCCCTGGCTTCGAAGGTCTTCAAGAATCTATCCCGGAAGGGAGGAAACACCCAACTCCTGAAGCAGTTCTTCGGCGGCTTCCTGAAGATCGCCGGCGCGAATGCCGGCAACATGCGTTCTGACCCGGTCGAGTTGCAGCTGTTTGACGAGGTGGACGGATACGACCAGGTCAACAAGGAAGGTAGTTTCTTCGATATTGCCGAACGGCGCCTCGATACCTTCGAACGCTGCCAGGTGGTTATTGGGTCCACCCCTGCGCTGCCGGCTAAGCTTTCCCCAGCTGCGAAGTCATATGAGGCGTCAGATCAGTCGATGTTTTATGTCCCCTGCCCGTATTGCGGGGAAGAGCAGCCTCTGCTCTGGTTGGATCCGGACACGAAGCAGTCAAACTTCTCATGGGAACTCGATAAGAATGGGAAGCCTATCAAAGAATCCGTACAGTTCCACTGCCGTAACTGCAAGGTGGGTATCAAAGAGCACCAGAAGCAGGCCATTCTCCGGGGTGGTCGATGGATTCCAAAGTACCCCGAGAGAACTACCCACCGCGGCTTTTACATCAACGCAATCTACAGCCCCTGGAAGGACCTCTGGCACAATCTTGTCGCTGAGTGGATCGATGCCCAAGGTGTGCCGGATAAGCTTCGGGCATTCTGGAACCTACGTTTGGGGCTTCCTTTCGAGGAAGCCATCGACACCATTGAGCCGGACGGGCTATTAGCCAGGCGTGAACAGTACGATCCGGACGGCAAGGGCATACAGGTTCCGATGGGCGTGGCCTTTATTGTCTGCACAGTCGACGTGCAGAAGAATCGCATCGAGGCCAAGGTCACCGGCTTCGGCCCGGCGACGTCAACAGGTAACGCCGGTATGACCGGCAATGACGTAGAAGAGTGGCACATTGCACACGAGATCTTCTGGGGTGCCCCGGGCCTGAAACCGGAGGATGCCGAGAATGAGGATGTGGTGAACGTATGGGAGGATCTCGATGCCTTTCGACTTCGTTCCTGGAAGCACGCATCGGGCGCTGAGCTCCGGCCGGTAGTTACGTTTGTCGATAGCGGCGCCTATTCGGATGCTGTCGCTGCCTACGTCATGCCGCGGCAAGACAACCGCAATCGCGTCTATGCCTGTAAAGGTGTGGACTTCCTGAGCCGTCCAGGACTGGTTGATGAGAGCATAGGAAAGAAGCACAAGATGCGGTTGTTCCGGGTAGGCACTCACGCCGCGAAGGAGCGCATCATGTCCCGCCTGCAGGTGAATCGGCCGGGCGCCAACTACATGCACTTTCCGATGGATTGCACGGAGGAGTTCTTCAAGCAACTGACTTCCGAGTGCAAGGTGCGCATTTATGACAAGAGGACACGGAAGTCACGTTTTGTCTGGGCCCTCAACTATGAACGGAACGAAGTACTTGATATGGAGGTATATGCCCACGCCGCCCGCGTTGCCTTGCAGACGATCATCGACCCCACCACTTATGGTGACCTCCTAGCACTTCATGCCAAAGTTTGTGAGGGTGGAGCGGTACCGGCCAGCATCGTCCCCGTCGCATCGCGCCGCGTTGTTCGTTCGTCTGCAGTACAGGTCTAGACCCCTGTCTTTTCACAAAAGACAATTGTTTGGATTTCGACGCGGCCATAACTTCGCGTCATGGCCGGAATCACTCTCGAACAGGCTCAGGCTCAGCTCGATGCTGCTTTGGCAGGGCGGGCAGAGCTCACCGGCGTGCAGGAAACCCAAGTTTCCAGTACTACGGGAGGTCGGAAGACTATCTACCGTACATTGGCGGATGCCAACGCTGATGTTTTGTTCTGGGATCGCAAAGTAAAAGAGCTCAGCAGGGTGGGCATCCAGACCTTCCGGGCGGTGCCGTGTGGCTAAGAACATCGCCAGGGTCGAGCCGAATCTGCTCGACAAGTTCATTACCATCTTGAATCCTGCAGCTGGTCTAAAGCGATGGCAGTATCGCCGGCATCTTGCTCTATCGGGCGCCTATACCGGAGCCCGCTATGATCGTCGCGCCATTCGTGACTGGTATGTGGCGAACGGATCAGCCGACGCCGATACATTGCACGACCTTCACATTCTGCGTGTCCGTTGCCGGGATCTTCGTCGCAATAACGCGATCGCCGGCGGTGCAATCGACAATCTCGTTCGTGACGTAGTCGGTACCGGACTATCGGTCCACCCGAAGCCTGATTTCAAAGCTCTGGGCATGAACGAGGATGAGGCCTCTACCTGGGCAGAGAAGACCAGCCGCGAATTTGAGCTCTGGGCGGGTTCGAAGGATTGCGATATTACGCGAACCGAGAACTTCTACCAGCAACAGAAGTTGGCAATGCGGTCAACGCTTGAAAGCGGTGACACCTTCATTCTTTTACCCTCCGTCGCGGTCCCCGGCGGCCTCTATAAGACTCGTATCCAGATTATTGAGGCTGACCGCGTCGACTCGCCCAACGGTGAAGGCGTTCCTGTCAGCTATCAAGCATCGGCGGATTCCACTGCCACCGAGAGCAGCCCCATCTTCGGCGGAGTCGAGTGTGATGCCAATGGCGCTCCGGTGGCGTACATCATTTACGACGAGCACCCCGGCGCCCTTGGCTATACAGGAAATCGGAACAAATGGAAGCGATATGCGGCATTCGGAACCCGTACCGGCCGTCGTACCGTTCTCCATCTTTTCAACCGCGAGAGGCCGGATCAGAAGCGGGGGGTTCCATATCTGGCGACGATCGTTGAGTTGCTGAAGCAGCTGGGTCGCTATACCGATGCCGAAATTATGGCCGCGGTTGTGACCTCGATGTATACGGTCTTCATTGAGAGTGAGGCCCCGCAGCACCAGGTAAGTGAGCCCTCGAAGCCGGGCAAAGCCAACGACATCGAGCTTGGTGCCGGCCTGATCAATGTCCTCGCTCCTGGAGAGAAGGTGTCGTTCCCGAATGCGATGCGGCCGAACGCTGCATTCGATCCCTTCGTTCTGGCCATCCTTCGGCAGATCGGAATGCGTCTCGGCATCCCCTATGAAGTGCTCATCAAGCACTTTACAGCTTCATATTCCGCGGCTCGCGCCGCACTGCTGGAGTTCTGGAAGCTCGTAAAGGACTTCCGCAACTTTCTCGCCACCAATTTCTGCGAGCCAGTCTATGAGACGTGGCTTGATGAAGCGGTCGCTCTGGGCGTGATTTCGGCACCCGGCTATTTCACCGATGCGCGTATCCGCAAGGCCTATCAGCGTTGCGAGTGCGTCGGTGATGCTCCTGGTCAGATTGATCCGGTCAAGGAAACTGAGGCTTCGAAGCTAAAGGTTAGCGAGGGATTCTCGACGATCGAACGCGAAGCAATGAAGCTGGAAGGTGTTTCTTGGCTTGAGCTTCACAATCAGCGGCGTCGGGAGCATGCAATGCGGGTGGAGGCTGGTCTCGAGCCTGCTATCGCGAACGCGACAGCTACCGAAGCCGTAAATCCGCCGACAACGAAGCCGGAGCCCAATCCTGACGCTCCTGATAACGAAGCTCCGGAGGCCGCGTAATGGGTAAAGTCCGCATTTTCAGCCCGTATGAGAAGCCGCTGGCGCTGACGCCATGGAAGCTTACGCAGATCTGCGATGTCTGGGACCGTCATCAGGCTGGCGTCAAGATCGATGCCTCGTCTCTCAAAGCGGAGTTCGGGTCAGAAGCGGAGGACCTACCGACACGTTTCTTTGCGGCTGGCGCGAACATCACACGCCGTACTGCAGATGAGACCGGCGGAGCGGGTTATGTGATTCGCGATGGCGTGGCGCTTATCGCTATCGAAGGCGTCCTCGGTAAGCGGATGGACATCTTTATGTGGTTCTCGGGCGGTACAAGCACCGAGGATCTTCAGAAAGATGTCATTGCCGCGGTGAATGACTCAGCTGTGACTGCGATCTGCTACGTCGTCGACTCGCCCGGAGGCGATGTTGATGGAACGCAGTTGGCCGCGAATGTGATTCAGGCGGCGGCGGAAAAAAAGCCGTCCGCCGCCTGGGTTACAGGCCTCGGCGCATCCGCAGCCTACTGGCTTGCCTCGCAAACGAGCGTCATCTATCTAGCCGACGACACGACGACCGTGGGATCGATCGGTGTGGTCTACCAACATGTGGACCGCAGCGGTGCTGACCAGCAGCGGGGCGTAAAGCGGACCGAGATCACCGCTGGCAAGTACAAACGCATTGCCTCTGATACTGGGCCACTCACCCAGGAAGGCACGGATTACATCAAGGAAGGCGTTGACCACGTCTACAGCGTGTTCGTGGACAACGTTGCCGATGGCCGCGGCGTTAGCTCGGATCAGGTACTGACCGATATGGCTGATGGCCGGGTGTTCATGGGCCAGAAAGCCATTGACGCTGGTCTCGCCGATGGCATCGCCACGCTCGATCAGGTGATCACCATGCTGAACGACGGCAAGGTGCAGAAGGTAAGCAATACGGCGGCTTCGGCCTCCGAAACTCTCAACACAGGAGAAGCTGCAATGCAATACACGCAGGAGCAGTATGACGCGGCCGTAAAGACGGCACGCGAGGAAGGTCATGCCGCTGGCGTGGCTGAAGGAACAAAGAATGGCGCGGCAGCCGAACTTGCTCGTATCAAGGGTGTCTCTGAGCAGGCTCTTCCTGGCCACCAGACATTGATTCAGACCCTTATGTTCGACGGCCAGACATCCGCCGGCGAGGCCGCCATCAAGGTCAATGCCGCGGAGCGTGAAGCCCGTAAGAAGGCTGGTGAGGACATGCATAACGACGCTCCCACGCCTGCACCTGGCGCCGTCGTTCCCACGGTCACCGCTCCGGCTCCGGAACAGCCCAGTACTCCCGAGAATGCCGACGCAAAGGATCCGCAGGTTCTGGCGGACAAAGCCTCTGCCTACCAGGCCGAGCAGGCCAAGGCAGGTAACAAGATCAGCCTTTCTGAGGCTGTCGAGCATGTCTCGAAGCAGAAGTAACCCGGCAGTACAGCAGTAAAAATCACGATTTGGAGAAGCAGAAATGAACCAAAACACGATGATTCCCAAGACGGCAACAGCGTCGGTCGGAAAGTACAGGATCGTGAAGCCGGGTACCAATAACGGTGAAGCCGTCCTTGCTTCCGCAGCCACAGACAAGATCGTTGGCGTCAGTGACAACCTCGATGTTGTCAGTGGCGACCGTTACGACGTTGTTGTCGCTGGCTATGCTCCCGTCACCTATGGCGGGACGATTGCCGCCGGAGATCCACTCACAAGCGATGCCAACGGGGCAGCTGTCACCGCGGCTCCGGCGGTAGGCAGCAATGTTCGCCTTATCGGCTTTGCCCATTTTGCCGGTGTAGCCGGCGACGTGTGGCCCATTCAGGTTGCTCCCAGCGTAATGCAGGGATAAACAACGGCGCGGCCCCGAAAGGGGCCAAGCACTTCAACAAGAGAGGTCTCGACAAAGTATGTCGGTTACGTATCCCACACTTCCGGCGCCGTTTATTACCGATGTTCAACACACGGCGATCGCCATCGCTTACAAGAATCCGGCTTTTATCGCAGAGTCGGTTGTGCCAACCGTTACGGTGGATGCTCCAACGTTCACCTGGAATCAGTTCAACCAGAAGGATCGCTTCACTCTGCCTGCCGAGGGTATCGAAGTAAGCCGTCGCGGTCTGGTCCCCGAGGTTGATTTTTCGGCAGTCGAGCAATCCGCGGTTACGAAGGATTATGCCCTTGACGGTGCCGTTCCTCGCCGTGACCAGATGGCCAAGCCCAGCATGAATGCTCTCAACCGCACCACGGAGCAGACGGCTGAGCTTCGCGATCTGGCCCGCGAGAAGCGCACCTCTGACATGGTCTTCAATACCGCCAGCTATGCCAGTGGCAACTCCACCACCCTGAGCGGTACTTCGCAGTGGTCGGATAAGACCAATTCCGATCCCATCCTGGCGATGCTGACTGTGATGGACAGCATGCTTGTTCGTCCCAATCAGTTGGTCCTCGGCCATCTGGTTGCGACCCAGCTTCGCACGCACCCGAAGATCGTTCAGGCCTTCAACGGTACCACCGGGCAGTACGGCCAAGTGCCCCTCGCGTTCATCCAGGAGCTTTTGGAGATCGACGAGATCGTTGTCGGACGGAGCGTCTATAACGCCGCCAACAAGGGCCAGAGCACAAACCTGACTCGCCTGTGGGGCAAGCATGCCGCTCTGCTCTATAAAAACCCCATCACGGCCTCCACCGAGGATTTCACCTTTGCCGTTTCCGCACAGTGGGGCCGCGGTCTTGCCGGTCGCTACTTCGACGAGAAGAAGGGTGCATACGGTAGCGATATCGTGCGCGTCGTCGAGTCCCGCAAGGAACTCGTTCTGGCCAATGACTGCGGCTACTTCTTCCAGAACGCTATCGCCTAACCCCAACCCGGTGGTGGAGTTCCACCACCACCGGGAACACCATTCCCGCTTACGGCGGTGAGAAACGAGACCAAAGGTCATGGAAGAACAGATCAAAGAATACCGGGTGCTCTCCCGAATCGATGGCGATCGGCGTTACGAAGCGGGCGACACAATCAAGCTGAGCGACAAGGATGCCGCTCCATTACTTGCCACTCAGGGGCCGTGCATCGAGCCTCTCGATGGTGCCGTAGCTGGCGATACCACCGGCGGTACGGATCAGGGTGCACCTGTGGACCTCCAGAGCCTGAAAATGCCGGAGCTGAAAGCAATGGCGACAGGCTACGGTCTGACGTTCGCTGGCAACATCTCCAAGGTTGACCTGATTGCCCTCATTGAAGCTTACGAGGAAAAGCAGGCCGCCAATGAAGAGGCTGGCGATACCACCGGCGGTACGGATCAGGGTGCACCTGTGGACCTCCAGAGCCTGAAAATGCCGGAGCTGAAAGCAATGGCGACAGGCTACGGTCTGACGTTCGCTGGCAACATCTCCAAGGTTGACCTGATTGCCCTCATTGAAGCTTACGAGGAAAAGCAGGCCGCCAATGAAGAGGCTGGCGATGCCACCGGCGGTAACGATCAGGGTGCACAGCAGTAATGACTCTCGACCAGGAGATCGATATCGGGCTCGCCGTCACCGGGGACTTCATCCTCGTTGACGGTGACCCGGATCCTGCACCCTGCCAGGTGCAGGAGTTCGACGAGGTGCAGACCGCCGAGTCTCCATCTCCTGGTCTGATCATCTCTGCAAAGTCCGCGCTTGTAAGGCGGTCGCGGTTTCCGGCGATCGCTGAAGGCACAAACGTAACGGTTACACCCAACGGCATGGCACCAGCGCAACACGGGATTCTCGAAGTACGGAAGATTCAGGACGGCAGAGTGTTGGAGCTCTGGTTAGGCAAAGCAAATGGCTGATTCGATCAAGAAACAAATCCGCCAAGCACTGATGGCCCGTTTGTATGCCGCTGGTGCGCCGGCGGGCATTACGTCTGACACGGTTCTCGCGCAGCGTACACGGCCAAAGGCGATTACATCATTGCCTTCCTACTCCATCTTCTTTGCTCATGAAGCAGACCCTAAGCCCGTTGGCCATCCCCGTCAGCCAGTGCGTCTCGATCGCGTAATGACCATCGTGGTGCGTATCGCTGTCGTTGGTGAAGACGATGCGATCGATGTGCACGAGCAGTGGGTGGTGAAGCAGTTAGCCAGCGCCTGGCGCCTGGTTTCCGCTCAGTATCAGCACGGTCTGATTATGAGCATTACCGAGGGCGCTTCGAAGTGGAACGCCGTCGAGGATGCTTCAGCCACCATAACCG
Organism: Terriglobus albidus; assembly: GCF_025685425.1. Classification (GTDB taxonomy): domain Bacteria; phylum Acidobacteriota; class Terriglobia; order Terriglobales; family Acidobacteriaceae; genus Terriglobus; species Terriglobus albidus. The sequence goes on along the minus strand of NZ_JAGTAS010000057.1, from coordinate 410,827 downwards.
AGTTGGACAAACAGTGGCACGTCGAGTACTCCACGTTGCCTGACGACATTACGAAAACGGGGAGGGACTGATGGCAAAGGCAAGTCGTGCACAAGGTGACATCATCCTGTTTCATTGCCCCGGCTGTAAGTGTGGCCACGGAATACCTGTGGATCCGCACCCGAAGGCTTGGGCATGGAATGGAAGCCTGGAATCTCCAACCTTCTCCCCTTCCATACACGTTATTCCCTGCGAAGGCGTGATCGGATGCCATTCGTTCGTCACCGATGGCAACATCCAATTTCTCCCAGACTGTCAGCATGAACTCGCGGGACAGACGATTCCGCTTCCGGAGTTTGACTAGCCATGACCATTGAACGCAAAGCCCTGATCGTTCTCAGCATCGTTCTCGCGGTACTCGCGGTGATAGCCGGCCGCAGCATCTGGGTACAGCATGACGAGCTCATGAAGGCAGACCAGACCGTTGCCCTGCGGGATCAGCAAATTGAGGTACTGAAAGGGGCAATTGCCAGCCGTGATGCGGCTGATGAGGACCAACAAGCCGCTGCGCATAAGGCTCAGGCGGCAGTCCAGACTTCCACCGATGCGGTGAAAGTCATCACGAAGCTGGTGACAGTGCCTGGTGCCCCAGTGGATGTGCCGCAATCAGTCGTTGCCCAAAAAGAAGAGATCGCCGATGTGGTCCGCGAAAGGCTTCCTGAGTCGCCTGACTATGTCGTGCAAACCGCGGCTGTTGCGGAGGAGACGGCGAAGAGGCTAATTCAGTGCGAGGCAGACCGGAAGAGCCTACAGGCCTGTAAGGCGGACAAAGCTGACCTTCTGGATATGTTCGGGCTGGAGAAGCAGAACGCCAACATGTATCAGAAGGTGGCAAAGGGCGGCAGTGTGGCCAAACACACTTGGGACATCGCGAAGTGCGCATTGGTATCGGGCGGCGGTGCATGGGCGGCCTACAGCCTAGGCAAAGATTCACGCTCTGCGGCGATCGGCGGCGCAGCGGGCGCAGTAGCTTGCAAGTTTATTTTTTGACACACCACAGCGAGGGAGAGACGCATGACCACAGCAGCAGATTCAACAAAAACTTTCATCGGATCCGGGAAGCTATATTTTGACCGGTTCGACGCCGCCGGCAATCCGACCGGCCTGCGCTTCCTCGGCAATGCGAGGAAGCTAACCATCACCCCCAGCGTTGACTCCGTCGATGTTGTCGACTACACCAAGAACTCCCGTGGTGTGCTTGCCAGCATCACAAAGTCTCAAACACATGCGATCGAGTTCGAGCTCATGGAAGTTACGGGCAAAAACCTTGCACTTGGTATGAACGGCTCATCGACAGCCTTCACCCAGACCGGCGGTACCGTCACGGACGAAGTGTTGGCCTCTACGACCCTAGCAGGCAAGCCACAGCCTGTGGTAGATATCATCCTGCAGACGGCCCAACGCAACATCTCTGTTGTGACCGTAAAGGCGACAACCAGCACGACACCGACGACGCTTGTACTCGGTACGGACTATGAAATCGAGGATGCAAGCACCGGCCTCATCCGTATCCTTCCCGGCGCCACGCTGCCCGGTGGCGTCACAGGAATCACGGCAAGCTACACCGCCGCCGCTGTGCTCTCGTCTGCCGGTAAGAACCGCGTAGCGGGATCGACGGTACCGCAAAGCACGGGCCGCATTGTCTTCCTCGGAGATCCTGTCTCCGGTGTTGCGCAGGATCTGGAAGCATGGCGCGTCCGCATCGCCCCTTCAGCGGCGATCGACATGATCTCCGACGACCCCACAAACCTTACACTCAGCGGCACCATTCAGAACGATGCGGTGAACCACGCAAGTGAACCTTACTACCGTCTGACCGACCGCTAAACCAAGTTTCGTGCGTTGCCTCCACGTACCGCCCGGGCCGGGAGACCCGGGCGTCTTTTTTGAGAAAGGAACCACATGCAGACCATTGTTGTTCGTGGCCGCAAGTACAAACACATTGGCGAGAGCACGCTCCGCCACGACATCTTCACCGAAGCCCAGATGCTGAAAGCCGGCGTAAGCCGTATGGAGTTGATGCCAGGCGAGTCGGCCGACGAGTTCGCACAGCGGCTGTTGCGAACCGCCTACGCCAATACAGATATCTTCCTGCTGTTGGGCTGCCTACTCATCCCGGAAGAAATGAAGTCCCTGGACTGGACAGAGGAGACGGCGAAGGAAACAGCATTATTTCTCGGTGCTGTGGTCGACAAGGAAGACAAGCTGACGGTGCGGGCCCAGGTGGTGTCCGCCTTCCAGGGTTTTATCGAAGCCGGGCTCGTGTCTTTGACGCTTTCCGCGAGTGCTTCATTGGCGGAGACGGCGGCGCCCGGCGTACAGACAGAGGCCTGAAGGATGTCTATGGCGACTGGTGGGAGGTGGTCTTTGCTCTCGCCGGTGCCGACGCGGAGAAAGCCCGCCGGATTCTGGATTGGCCACTGCGGGAAGTGTTGATGAGCTTCCTTTGCCTATTGAAGCAGAAGGCTGAGGAGGCGCATGCTCTGAACCTACAGGTATGGGCGGCGAAGACAGCGTTCGCTGGCAAAGTGAAGGCTCCGGAAATCCCTAGCATATTGGGGAAATAGTCTGCGATCATTGGTGATGTGAGCAATCCCTGGAAACCGGCACTGATTCTGACAGGAATCTATTCTGGGTCTTTCATCATGATGATGGTGGCCGGCTTTGGTGGTGGCCATGGAGCCTTGGACTTGCCGATAGGCATATTGGCAATGCCGTGGATCTTCTTGCTGTCTTTGCTCCCTGAATCGTTTTTGACCAACGACCTCGTGCACCTAATCATTTTCCCGTACGTGATGAACATGATCGTGGTCTACAGTATCCGGGCGATCATTATCTTGTGGAGTGATCCAGAAGAATCCTACTAGCCTGGATTGCGATATCCCTGTCTTTTCACAAAAGACAATTTCCCTGAGAAATCACAACGTTTAGCTTCGGGCCATGGCCACTGGTCCCGATATTTCCGTACGTCTGTCCGCCCAGGGCGTCTCTGATGTCATCAACGCTTTCAAGCGTGTGCGGCAGGAAGGTAAGGATATGGGCTCGGCGCTATCTGGGATAGGGTCGAGCCTAAAAGAACTTATCCCGGCCGTTTCGGTAGGTGCTGCGGTCGGCGCGTTTACGCAGCTCGTCCTGAAGGTACGCGAGAACGAGGAGAATATTGGGAAGATGGCGGAAAAAACAGGTGCTTCTGTAGAGAAGCTATCTGTTTTGGCCATGGTCGCGCATGACAGTGAAGTTGGAATAGATGAACTGAGTGCAGGTATGGTGAAGCTAGCCAAAGCTCAGGTGGCGGCGGCTGATGGTTCTGCCAAAGAAAAGAAAGTCTTCAGCGACCTCGGGATTTCCCTCAAGGACTTGAGAACGTTGGATCCAGCAGGCCTATTCGTAAAGGTTTCGGCCTCCCTCGACAAGCTTCCCGCTGGAGCTCAAAAGACGGCGGACACGCTTGTGTTGTTTGGTAAGGCAGGTGCTGGCCTTATTCCAATGCTAGACAGTCTTGGCGATAAATTTGGCGAGGCTGACGACAAGGCGAAGCGTCTCGGTATCAGACTTTCGCAGGACATGGTCGATTCTGCGCGTGCGGCGCAGGACTCGATTCATGAATTAGAGGACATCGCAGCCGGCGCTGCTACCCAGTTCAACAAGGGTTTCATGCCGGAGTTTACTCATGCCGTGGAACAGTTTGCGGAGTCAGTCTCCGCCGCTGGTACGAATGGCTTTGAGGCGATGGGTCAGATCCTCGGTCGTACAGTCACAGGCATTGTCGATCTATTCCGTGCTGCAGCCGCTATCATCGCCGGCATCTTGCAGACCGATCTCCAGATCATTCTGGGTACGGTTGACGTGGTCAACAGTGCGATCGATGGATTCAAGCGGAAGGGATTCACTGGCGCCGTCGAAGGTGTAAAGACCGCCGGCTCAAACAATCTTGGCATCATCGGGTCTATCTGGAAGGAGACCGGATCCGACCTCAATAAATATTGGAATGACACAGTAAATCCTAAGTTCTCCGCGCCCATAGCACGACCAAAGTCTGGTGGCGGCGGTGCCACCGGTACTGGAACTTCGACAGAGGAAGCAGCTAAGGCGGCAAAGGCATATTCCGACCTGTTGCAGGCGCGTGCGGATAATGAGCTCGCCATTTTGAAGGCGCAGAGTGCTGCGGAAGAGGCTTCAGACAAGCGTAAGTACGACCTGGGGATCATGACCCTGGATCAGTACTATGACGCCCGCGAAAAGCGCATCAATCAGGCTGCCGAGGCCGAGACCTCCATCATTGATGACAAAATCCTGGCGGCGGCCAAGCTTCCCGAACAGACCGAAGAGCAGCGCCTCAAAAAGCAGCAGGAGTTCGAGAAGATCAATGCGCAGTATGCTCAGATCTCTATCAAGCGTGAATCGGACATTGCCGCGGCAGAAGATGAGCGCGCAAAGGCCCGTCACGATGCCAATCTGAGGGAGTTGCAGGAGCAGCAGCAGCTAGCGCAGATGGCTGGCGATAAGAGCACAGCTCAACAGAAAGCTCTCGAGATCGAAATTCAGCAGTACACGGAGCTCCTGCAGAAGCAGGGTAAGAGTGCCGACGAGATCGCCCGCGCAACCGAGGAATACCAGAAACGTGCATCCGCAAAGATTTCATTCGGAAATGCCTCTGAGGCTGGTTCGATTGGACTTTCGAGCCTCGGTTCTGATGTGCAGACTATCGAGGCACAAGCGGGCTCTGGCGTCATCTCCCAAGCTCAGGCCACCGCTCAGATTGTCGCGCTGGAGAGGCAGCGGTTGGAGGGTCTGAAGCAGATCGGTGCCGAGATGGCGCATGAAGCGGAACTCTCTGGGGATCCGCAGTTGATCGAACAGGCCCGGCAATACAACGCTCAGCTCACGCAAATGGAGTTGAGCCTGAAGAATGTCACCACCGCCGCAACCTACTTCTCCAATGCCATGCTTCAGAGCATCGGAAGCTTCGCCGACAGCTTCGGCGATGCGATTGCCAGTGCAGAGTCTTTCGGTGAAGCGTTTGGCTCGATCGCGCAGGACTTCGAAAAGCTAATCTCGCGCATGATTACCCGATTGTTCCTCTTCTACACCTTGGAATCCATCCTTGGATGGGTGGCGCCTGGCTCTTCCTGGCTGTCTGCCCTGGATAAGGCTGGACCGTTCGGATTCGATGAGGGTGGCTGGACGGGCGGCAAGCGTGGACAGGTCGCCGGTATCGTCCATGGTGAAGAGTTCGTCGTGAAGGCTGGCCCCGCGGCGGCAAACCGCGCTCTCCTCGAGGCGATGAACGCCGGTAGAACTGTGCCAGCCTTTGCCACGCCGCAGAGCTACGCAAGCACGAGCGACAACACGGCAGCAGGAGATGGCTCTGGAGTCTCGGTCGGCAGCAATGTTGTCGTGCAGGTGATCGACGGCAGTGGCCAGAAGGTGACCACCAGCAAGTCTACTCAGTCCGATGGCTCCCAACTTATCAAGGTAGTCCTGGGAGAAGTCGCTAAGGACATCGCCAACAATGGTGTCATCGGCAAGACTGCCCAAACTACATTCGGCCTCACGCGGCAGGGGAGGTAAGCAATGCCTGACTATCCACGCTGGCCGGAGGAACTCCCACAGGTACCTTTCGGTGACACGCCGCCAGAGTATAAGCCTCAGAGCAACGTCATTAGCACGGCCCAGGAAGCAGGTCCCGCGAAGCGGCGTCGGCGCTTCACTGGCCGTATCTATGACGTGACGGTCGGACCTATCGACATCACCAGCGCACAGCGCGATCGCCTGGACCAGTTCGTCTCTGACGAGATCTGCGATGTGAAGCCGTTCCTCTGGACAGACTTCCGGAGGCCAGCCACTGACACACAGGATGCAATCTACCGGCTCCCTGAAGGTATGGCCTCGATTACGCAGAAGTGGAAGGGAACGGACCAGTCTGGCGTGGAGTGGTGGACGGTAACCATCCAGATGGAGATGAAGACCGTATGAGCCGTAACCTAAGCCCGCGTGCGCTTCAGTCGATGCTTGCGGAGGAGACTGAAGAGGTCTACCTGATGTGCGAGACGTTGAGTCATTCCTCGTTTGAGGATGACTACCGCCTGGTGATGAACAACGAATGCATCCAGCGGGCTGCCGGCGAGTTCCAGCCTTTCGCATTTCAACTGAATCTGCCCGCAGAGCAAGACGACTCTGCCCCGCAAGTACAGCAGACAATCGACGCCGTCGACACTGAGATCCTGAATGCCATCCGCACGCTTCCGGCTGGCGAGCGCGTCAATGCCAAGGTTGAGATCGTCCTCGCATCGCAGCCGGACACGGTAGAGGTCGGCCCTATTGACTTCAAGATCTTGCAGGCAGACGCGGATGCTTCGCAGGTCACCGCCACGCTGGGGTTCGATGATGACTTCCTCAATGCATCTTTCCCCGCAGTGCAGTACACGCCCAGCAATTCCCCAGGGATCTTCGCATGATCCAGATTCCAGCATGGGTGGATGAGTACGTCGGCAAGCCATTCCAGGAGAAGGGCCGCGGCCCTGGCTATGACTGCTGGGGTCTGGTGCGCGAAGTGTTGGCGCTGGAGTTCTCCGTCCTCGGACTTCCCGACTACGTCGGCGCCTACTCTTCCGCCTTCGACAAAGAGTCCGTTGCCGCCGCGATCGAGAAGGGCTTGTTGGACGGCTGGAACCAAGTTGAGAAGCCGCAGGCTGGGGACCTCGTGATTCTGCGCTTGGCAGGAAAGCCATGGCACTGCGGAGTCATGGTCTCAGAGATCGACATGCTGCACATTGTCGCCGGAACGAATGCCTGCCGTGAGCGGTTGGACAGCCTGACATGGCGAAACCGGATAGAGGGGTACTACCGCTATGCCCGCTGAACTGATTGAGATGCCGAAGTCGCAGGTCCTGGTGAAAGCGCGACCGCACGTCATGAAGATGGACACCTATGAATGCTATTTCCCTCAGGGATCCACGATCAGGGAGATGGTCGGTCCAAATGCCCGGGCGTGCCGGGTGGAGATCGGCGGCATTGTGATTCCTGAGGAGATGTGGGCAAACGTGCGACCCACGCCAAAGGTTGCTGTGGTCATCACGCGTTTCCCGGAAGGCGGATCCGCGAAGACGATCTTTCGATTGGTCGCGTTTGCGGCGCTTGCCATAGCGGTTCCGGTGTTGGCGAGTGCTTTGTCGGGTGTGACGCTGCCAGCACTGTTGGGCGGGATAACACTCTCACCGACAGCAGCATTCGCAGTAGCTGGAGGCATTGGTGTCCTCGGCATGCTGACCTTCAACGCCCTGATACCGCCCCAGAATCCCGGCGCCGGGACATCTGGTGAGTCTACAGACCTGCTGAAGTCCATCACCGGCACTCAGAACCAGTTGAACCCTTTCGGCTCCATCCCTGTGGTTTTGGGGACCGTGAAGATGTTCCCGCCATACGCTTCAAAGCCTTTCACGGAGCTCAGCGGCGATGATCAGTATCTCCGGGTGTTATTCGACCTCGGCCAGGGAGACCCGATCCCTTCGGATATGAAGATCGGCAATACCGATCTTGCCGATTACACCGACGTTGAGACAGAGATTGGCGAGAACCCGTCATTGTTTCCGGCTGACGTAGAAGAGACATCCCTCGGAGTTACTCTCAATACGGACGGCAACACTGCAACCCGTGGCGGGCCGACCGGAGCCGTTGAGAGCTCTCTCGACCTTGCCTTCGCTAGCGGCCTGTTTGGCCTGGATAGCACCGGCAACGTGTTGAGCACCACATGCCGCGTGAAGATTGAGTACACCCTGCATGGCGGTAGCTCGTGGAACACCGTAGGCCCGTCGACAACCGGACTCACACTCAGTAGCTCTGCGGCAGTGGCGAATGTCGACGGTACGATCCATGTCACCAATGCCGCACGCAAGGCGGTGCGCATCGGTGTGCGCTGGAAACATCCGATTGGGCAGTATGACTTCCGTGTGACCCGCGTGGATACCAATTGGGGCGGTGCTGATGCAGATGCGCGTGTCGGTGACCTTACTTGGACAGTAGTGCGGGCCATCCGCTCTGGCAGGGTATCCACGACTGGTACGAAGAAGCTGGCACTCCGGATCAAGGCGAACGATCAGCTCAACGGCACGATCAACCAGTTTTCCTGCATCGTTTCGCAGCCCATACCGGTATGGAACCCTGAGGCCAGCGCATGGGATACACAGGTATCCAGCAACCCCGCATGGCTCTATCGGTGGATTATGCGCGATTGCCCGGCGACAAAGAAGAAGGTGCCCGACTCCAGAATCGATGACGAGTTCATCAAGGCCTTTGGCGCGGAATGCGATGCCGCTGGCTTCGGCTTCAATAGTGTTATCGACCAGCCGACGACGATGTTGGCACTGGCGAAAGACATCCTTGCCGCCGGCCGCGGCGCCTTCAATACCCGCGACGGGAAATACTCCGTTGTGCGAGACATCGACCAGTCGACCCGTGGCCAGGTGTTTACGCCTCGGAACTCGTGGGGCTTCAAGTTCTCGCGTACCTTTACCGATGCCGTCCATGCACTACGGGTGCAATTCATCAATCCAGAGGCGGACTGGGCACAGGATGAGCGAATCGTTTACGACGACGGCTATGGAGATGCCCTGATGGTCGCCGCCGATCCTACGCTCATTCTTGCCACCAACTTCGAGACGTTGCAGATCCGGGGATGCACCGATGCTGACCAGGCGTGGCGGCTCGGGCGGTACCATCTCGCGGATGCCCGTCTGAGGCCAACCACATATACGCTCAATGTGGATCCGGAGTACCTGGTCTGCAATCGTGGAGACCGCGTCGGTTATGCCAGCGACGTTATCAAGGTGGGAAAGGCCTATGGCCGAGTTCTGGACGCCGACTATGTCGACCCGGCCGTCGAGAATCCCATAGCTGCGGGTTTCAGCGTGGATGTGCAGGTGACGCCGGAGGACGGAAACGACTACGGCGTCACCATCCGTCACAGTGATGGCTCGCAGGTCACAAAGCGGGTCACGTTTACCAACTTTGGAGAGAGGACGAACTACTTCCAGTTGACCGATGGGCCTATCGCTGGAATCGCAACCGGGGACCTGGTGATCTTCGGTGTCATGGGTAGCATGGTGCTCGATCTGCAGGTGGTGAAGATTGAGCCGGGACAGGAGCTTACGGCCGTGCTGACGCTTCGGGACGATGCGCCGGCGGTACGCACAGCTGCCGCTGGAGTGGTACCGTCGTGGACTTCACAGATCAATGGACAGCCGTGGGACGAACCGCCGGCGGCTCCCAGCGATGTAACGGCCACATCCTCGCAGGCATTGTCGCCTTATGACGATGGCGGCATCACGAAACCAGTAATGATGATTGCTGTCTACGGTCCATGGTCTGGAACCCGATCGACAGGACATACAACCGTTGACCATATCGAGATTCGTTACCGTCAAGCGGACCCGGTAGGGCCATGGACGCTGATCACTTTGCCGTACGGAGAGCGGAGCACGACGATCCCTGATGTAGCGCGCGCAAAGGACTATCAGATTGAGGCTCGAGCCGTTGCAGCATCAGGGGCTGCTAGCCCCTGGACGAGCGCTGACCATACGACGGCTCTGGCAACGCTGGCACCTGATACGCCCACCGGAGTCTCCATAGTCACTGGATATCAATCTGCCGGTATCCAGTGGTCTCCTGTGCCTCAGGCCGATGTCACATACGAGGTCGGAATTTACACCACGACAACCGGCGATCCCGCGCCGACTGACGAAGACTATAGCTATTTTGGCGTGGGCGGAGCACTGCAATGGATGACGAATGTTCAGCCTGGTACCACCACATACTTCCGGGTCCGAGCCCGCACCTATTCGGGAGCCGTATCTGATCCGACTGTCCCAGTCTCATGGGATGAGCCGCCGGTAGGTCCATAAAGCCTGTCTTTTCACAAAAGACAATTGTTTGAGCCAGCCATGAGCCCTAACTTCGGCTCATGGCTGACACGCCTCTCACTGAGATATCTGCGGATGATGTGAAGAGCATAAGAGACCTTATCGGGCTCTTGCTTCGTATGCACCGCGAGAACCTGGACGACCGCGCAAAGGACCGCGAGGCTGTAACCCGCGAGATGAAAGCCCAGCGCGATGAGCTGATGGCACTTTTGACAAAGCGCGAAGCTGAGCACGTCGAGTTGAAGCAACGCGTCGAGACTGAATCAACGCTGCTGCGGTTTGTGGCGGGCGACGGGTCGGAAGGCAATCAGGGATGGATTGGTGAGATCCGCAGCCAGGTGGAGCAGTTGAAGCAGTTTCGCTGGCAGCTTATAGCCGGCGGCGCAACACTTCTGCTCGTCCTGGACAAAGTGTGGCCACTCGTGAAAGGTCACTGATGGCAAACGTCCAGGCCGCAATCGAATTTGTTCTGAAACAGGAAGACGAAAAGCTCTCGGGCATCGTCACCAAAGCAAATGCTGACAAGGGCGGAATGACCCGGTTCGGTATTTCGGCGAAGTATCACCCAGATCTGGTGAGGGCCGGCTTCTATCAGTGCCATCGTGATGAAGCTCTAGGGACGGCGATCGAGGTTTACCGCAAGGAATACGCGGAGCCGATCATGCTCGACAAGGTCTGGTCCGACGTTATGGCGTGCGCGATGCTCTCATTTTCCATCCTGGAGAACTGCCCGCCAGCGATCATGCGCTTACAGGAGTCTCTGAACGAACTCGGTTCTATGTTGAAAACCGATGGCTCCATGGGACCCAAGACGCTGGCGGCGCTGAATGCGGCTTCGCCTTCGAAGCTACTCCCGCTCTATGTCGAACGTAATCGGCAGTTCCTCATCGGCATCACCGTTTCAGATCCCACCCAATTGAAGTGGAAGAACGGATGGCTGAATCGGTGCAATAAAGTCCTAAAGCTCATTGAAAGGCCTACAGTCCAATGAACGAGATACTTTCTCAGGTGCAGAATACGAAGCTGTGGCAGGTGTTCAAGAGTCTTGCCATCCAAGGCGGTGCCAGTTCCACTAAGTGGGTGTTCCTGCGTACAGCAGAGGTGGTAAGCGTTGCATTCCTCGCCCTCGTCGCATCGGTTGCGCGGCAAATCTGGCTCGGGCATTGGCCTGATCTTCAGACGTGGGCTGGTATCACAGGTCTTGCAAGTATGCTCTTCGGATTCGCAGCTAAGGCCCAGAACCACAAGGCAGTCCTTGACTCACAGTCCGCCACCGGGAAACCTGCTGTTGTGGAGGAGGGCGTATTGTCGTCGAAGACTATCGTAGGTCTGCTGTTTGTTGCCCTGATGCTGTTGCCCGGGATGGCGCATGGCCAGACGATGACCGATGTGGCAACGACGCTGCCATGCATCGCTGACGGGTCCGGATCGGTGATGCAGTCTGGTAAGTTCTCTATCCGCGCCACAGATGGCAATGACAACCCCGTACCGTTCCGCGCCGGCGGCAGCGGCGCAATTCAGGCGGTGAATGAAGAGGTCACCCGGGCGATCGTCAACGGGCAGCTGGCAAGTCTGAGGGTGGGAGACGGCCTAGCCGGTTCGCCCAGGATCGTCTATCGCGTCGTCATCACGAATAACAAGACTAAGCAGGTAACCACCTACCGCAAAGTGCCGGTCACCGGAGCCACGTTCAATTGGTGCGACTACAACCCAGCGCAGAACCTGCAGTTCGTATCTACGACCACGGTGGCAGGTCCGAAAGGGGATAAGGGAGACCCTGGATGCGTTGTAGGCTCGACCGGGTGCCAGGTATTCGACTACGTCGATGTCTGCGCTACGGCGGCGTGTGACGGAACCACGGATGATACAGGGGCCGTGCAAGCATTGGTCAGCAGTAGCAGTTACCTCCGAGTGCAGTTCCCGGCCGGGAAGACGGTCTATATGGGGCCGGTAGATGTTTCAACCGCTCACACCATCCGGGTCGATGGAATGGTGAAGTTGAAGAGTGGAACCTACTCGTCTCTTGCAGGCCTCTTCCAGGTCACGGGTGTTTCCAATGTCACTATCACCGGAGAAGGAACTCTCGACGGTAATGGACAGTCGGCTAACGTGGCCGTCGTCTATGGCCACGGCGCCACGAACCTGAATACCAGCAATTTCAAGGTCATCAACGCCGGGGAAGGAATCAGGTGCTATGCCTGTACCAACTTCAAAGCCAAAGGCCACACGCTGACGAGCACCCATGCCAATGCAATCAAGTGCGAGAGCTATGACGGCGCCAGCCGCGGCTGTGACATCGAAGACAACACGATCGAGATCACGGCAACACAGAATGGCATTTTCGTTTGGGGTGACACTGGCTATGCGATGTCGGATGTGAAGGTTTGTGGAAACAAGATCCACAACGCAGGCGATATCGGGATTGAGATCAGCCGTGCCAACTCGGTAACGCTGTGCAACAACCGGGTGTTGGCCGATACGCCTGGCAGCTCCACGGCGTACTACTTCCGCGGGACCACTGGTCTTACGAGCTCTGGCAACTATGGCAACGGAACTAACAACGGCTGGGTGGCGCAGCAGGTCACTGGCTCGGACTCAGACCCGCAGCCGGCCGACATAACGAGCAGCGCGGATGTCATGGAGCACGTAAGCGGTAAAGGCTTCATGGCCGATAAGAGTCTCAATGTGACCATCACAGGTGCCACATCTCAGTACAACGGTACAGGGTTCTTTGTGACGCAGAGTAAAGGCGTGAAGATCTTCGGCGGGACAGCTCATCACAACCAGATGGACGGAATCTCGGCGGAGGATACCGACTACCTGCAGATCGACGGCGGCATGTACTACGACAACGTCCAGGTCGGAACAACCGGCGATCTCAGCGCAATCCGTTTCGCGAAGAATACCGGCAATGGAGTTCGCTACTCCTCCATAAAAAACACCACGCTCTGGGATGATCAGACGACCAAGACGCAGAACTACTGCGCAGCCTTCGAGGGCACAGACTCCGTTACGATGGAGGGCAATTACTGTCCGTCCTCGAAGTCTGGCCTCGTGACGTACTCGACAGGCGATACGGCCAACCCGAACTTGTCGACCACGAACAATCCCCAAACGATTTCGCAGCGGGCCAAACAGGGAAGCGTGAGCCAGGGAAGCCTCTCAATGGATGCGACTGGCGCCGGTTCTGGTTTTGATTTCCCAGGTGGTTCGGACCCTGCAGTCGGCATCTCTGTCCCGATCGCTACTGTCGGCGACTTCGTACTTGTCTCTAGTAGCCAACCGCTAATTGGTGTCCAGGCACAGGGCTATGTATCTCAGAATGGCATTGTGAAGATCCGGATTCAGAACTACACCGCAGGTGCTCTGGTATACCCGGCGGCCACCTGGAAGGTTCAGGTAATCAAGACGCCGTTCTTCCAATGAGCTCCTGTCTTTTCACAAAAGACAATTGTTTGAGTTTCTGATCGGTCCTACTTTCGGACCATGGCCGATCAGAAATTCGACATTGGACCGTTCACCGCTATCAACCAAGTAGTGATTCAATCTTTGGTCGGTTCTGCGGCGACCTTTATCGGAACGCCGGCGGCGTTTCCTATCCATCACACATTTCAGCCCAGGGTCAGCGGGAGCCCCGCAAACTGCCGGTATCAGATCTGCGGCACAACGAAGTACATCTCTGAGAATCCTGTGTTCCCTGATGACTTCGCGTTGCTGAATGACGAGATCGATGCGCTCGCCTCTGACGGTGGCGTGATCCATCTCAACTACCGGGCATGGGCAACGATCGCCATCAAGGTCACCGCTTTGGACGGAGGAACGTCTCCGAGGCTTGTTGTTGGTTATTTGGGGGTACGGAAGGCGTGAAGAATCTTGTTTCCTGGCTGCTCGTCTATTGCCTGGTGTTAGCGCCAGGCGCTGCTATGGCTCAAACTGCCACCCCGCAATCTGTCGGCTTCTCAGGCGGAGGAGGCACAACGATTACCTGCTCTGGCGGCGGCGCTAATCGTCTCGTCTACTACACCGGCTCCGGAGTGGCATGCGCAACCGTTCCAACAGCGGCGCAAGTGCTCCTCTTCAATGCGTCCGGGGTGCCGACTCCGACCACAATTAGCGGTGATGTGAGTCTTTCAAATACCGGTACTGCAACTCTCACAAAATCGACGCTCCGCAATGTATCTGGATCAACAGACACGCTCCTGTCGAGCGACTGTACGGCGATCGGAAATACGGTTGCCTATACGAATGCCGGCAATGTGGCAGTGACCTTGCCGCAACCTGGAGCATCCTTTCCGGCCGGCTGCCAAGTACGTTTGAAGAATGTGACCGCGTCGGGCTATAACCTGACTCTTACTCCCACAAGCAGCACTATTGATGGCAAGACTTCCGCGCAGATCGCCTTTCCATCAGATGGATGGATTGTCTCCGATGGCACCAACTGGCGGACCATGGGAGCGAACGCGCTTGGCTGCGCAGGCCTCAATTGCTATTACGGCATGCCGCGGTTTAGGTCTGCAATTGAGAGAGTGCGGCGTGGGGTTGGCAATGCCAAGATCGGATTCCTCGGTGATTCGCTGTTTTTCGGAACCGGAGCAGATACAGGCCTTCCCACTTCTGTCTCGACCGATACGATCACCAATAACCTGCCCGTCAACCTCTGCACGATCATATCGAAGGACCTCAACGTTCCATGCCAATGGCAGAGTTGGTTTGGACAGGGAAACTCCACAGGTATCGGCTATGCCAACAAGGATCCGCGTATCTCTGTCGGATCGTCATGGACAGCGGATAATGGTTTGGCGCGTAGCTTTGGTGGTGTCCCTTGGGTGGCCACTACGTCGACAAACGCTCTCACGTTTACGCCCGCAACCAACTATGACACCGTCGAAGTGTATTACATTCAGCAGCCGGGGGGCGGCATTCTGAACGTGGTTATCAACGGCGTAACAACGCCGATCAATACTGCCGGAACGGCAGGTCTGGCTAAAACAACCATCACAACGACACTCGGAACGAACGTGATCGCCCATACCTGGGCGAGCGGCGGTCCGGTAGATCTTGTTGGTGAAGTCGCCTATGATTCCACTACGCCTTCCGTCCTTGTTCTGATGGCTGGCATGGGCGGATCAAAGGAGTCGGACTGGGCTGCGCAGACTTCTGCGTGGAGCACCGGCAATGCGGCACCCTACATCGTGGCTAATGCTGATCTGTGGCTCCATGAGGGTGGTGACAATGACGCGCTGGCCTCCGTAACACCGTCAACATTTGCTTCGCAGGCTCAGACGATCGTTTCCGCGATCCTCTCCGCCGGATCTGATGTTGCTCTGGTAACGCCAGTGCCACCGAATCCAGCTCAGATCACAACATCAACGATGAGCGCGCTGATGACGTCCTTCCGTGGCGTTGCAACGGCTAACTCGAACAACTATTCGTCGGGAACCCTTCCGTTCTCGGACACGATCACCTCCTGGGGATCATATTCGGCATCGAACGGCATTGGCCTGATGTCGGATGGTCTGCATCCGAATGCCCCCGGCTATAAGATGTGGGCTCCGAAGCTCGCCGCAGATATCTTCGGAATCAGCACCGTCTCTGGTAGCCGGACTTCCGTGGATTGGTTCTTGAGCCCGCACACGAGCGGGTCCAATCTGATCTCAAATATCACGCAATTCGTTCCGACCGTGAAATCCGGAGCGTATTCCCTTACATGCCGTGATGGATGGGTCTTTGACAATACCGGAACTGTGACTCTGCCGAACCTCGGCAGTGCATATAACGGATGTCACGGCGTAGTCCAGAATTATGGCGCCGGAGTGATCAACCTTTCGGTCGTCGGAACGAATGTCAATGTGCCGGCGCAGTTGGGAGTCAATTCGTCGATCCAAGTTGGCTACCAAGCTGGGAGCTGGTACTGGCTAGGTGGCAACATGACACTGACAGGTACAAGCGCCAGTATTGGGGGTTCCTCTCTTCCGGCCGGTACCTGTACGGCTGAGACGGTGGTCAGCGTCGTCGGTGTGAACGCATTTACTCAGGTCCCAATCGCAACGCCCACCACCTATGGCGCTCCGGGTGATGGCATGCGAGCTGAGGCTGTCATCAAGGCGTCTGGCCAGGTCGGTCTGAAGGTCTGCAACTACACTTCAGGCGCTCTTACGCCGACTGCCTCCACATACGCTGTCCGCGTTCTACAGTAACCACCCACAGTGAGGAGGTTCCATGATCAACCCGAGCCCTATCGATATGATCCCCCTCCGGTTAGAGGGGTATGCGGGTGACGCACTATGCCCGTGCAGATATTTACGGAAGTACGTCTGTACTGATGGTAGTGTCCCCGCATCAAAGGTAGGTGAAAAGCTCGGGCGTGATGCGGCAGGCCCCAGCAATGGGAACGCATGGGGGTAATCACGATGGCCGTGATTCCATGCGCCCTGCCGCTATCGGCCAGGATGGCAGTGCGGTATGATGGCCGCCATGAAACCATGGATAATTTTTTGCGTTGTCCTGGGACTCTCTGCGCCAGCATTTGCCATTCGTGATGGCCATAAAGTTTCTGATTCGATCGACAAGTACTCCGGTAGCAGGATCGTTAGTCTGACCGGAGTCCCTTCAAAAGCCTGCCCTGGTGATAACTCTCTCGTGTATGGAGGGGATGTTGTCACCCTCGAGTTCGTTTTTACCCAGAATAAAGACGGCTCTTCAGCCTACAGCGTTGTTACCAGGGTAGTCACTGACGTTCCCGTAATGATGATGCCCGGCGATACGATGGACATGCTTATAGACAATAGGCCGATCCAGCTGAAGGTCTCGGAGTCGACGCACACCGAACCGTTCAAGCTAGATCCCTTGGGTCAGATGTTATTCGGCGGACCCCGCGGTAAAACAGGGCTGATATATGAAATCACCACCTTCGCGCTAGACTCGAAGGAAATTGATGCCATAGGCGGCGCTGCCTCTCTTCAATTCCGAACCAATGGAACTACGAAACGAGAGCGCTGCGTTGGTGGAAAGAATTTGAAATCAATCCTGGAGCTCCAGCAGGCCATAGGTGGGCAGCACAAATGAAAAGCTTGCTAGCTGCAGCCCTTATGTTCTCAGCCGCCGCTCCGCTCACTGCTCAAGAGGGAACAAGCATCCTCACGTTGTTTCGGGACGGGCAATCGTCGTTAGGGCTAAAGTACAACGATGCGGACCGGGCTACCGGCTTTATGCGTTGGCCGATATTCGTGGATGGGAAGAAGGTGATGACCCTTCATCCCGGTCGCTTCGTTTCTCTTGTGATCCCATCAGGAAAGCACGTTCTTAGCTTTGGGTACGTAGATTCGATCGAGATCGATTCAGAGGCTGGAAAGCGTACCTTTGTGAGGCCGTTCATTGCTTTCACTGGCGGCCGCCTGGCCGGACAAACCCATCTTGCCGTAGTTCCATGCGCCGATGCATTGGAAAAGGGAAGGTCCACTGGACCAGCTAAAGGTAAGGATGTGGATTGGCCAGACACTCTTACCGAGGTGAGATTCCCAACAAGGTGTGAATAGGATCAATTTGGGATATCTCGCGTAACGACATCCAGCAGCGAGCTAGGTGTGACTCCAAGTGCTGCGGATATTTTCACCAGAGCCCTTATCCCCATTTCCATCTCTCCGCGCTCGTAATATCCGATTGAGACTTCTGGGACGCCCGACGCCTCTGCAAGGTCGATCTGCCTCCAGCCCTTTTCTTTCCTCAATTGCCGGATCCGCTCGCCTAGCGAGACGCAGATGTCACTTGCCATCTACCCACATTAGGGCGTAGGCTCTGTGTCAAATCTATAGAAAAGTATAGCTGCTATTGTCGGGGAGTGTGCGCCTTGTACGGCTACTCAGCGGAGAACTTCCCCCGCTTGACCCAGGACTTCAGCCCCACCTTGCCATCAATCTCGCGGAGCTCGCTCTCGTCTGGGTGTGAGAGGTGCCATCTAAATGAGTCCTTAAGATTTAGCTCCCTGCGTGGCTTCGCCGCCTGGAATCCTGATTGAAGAAGAGTCTCAATGATGAATTCCTTTGACTGTGGCTTTCCAGTCATCCGGAGATAAGCCTTGATGGCGTCGTAAGCGTTGTCGGTGATTGGAAGGCCAGCGACTGGCTGACTGATCTCAACATGCTGCTTTTTGTAGGCAGATAGAGCCGCCTGGGCAAGCAGAAGCTGCTTCGTCTCTTCCGGCGCCACTCTTTCAAGTGCGCTGACCGCGTTGCGAACATGCTCCTCGAGTATGTCGCCGAGGCTCTGAACTGTCTTAGGCATCGAAATAACGCTCGTAGATAAAGCTAAATGGCCTTGGTCGGTAGATCAAGGACGGTGTCAGTCCGAGAGGCGATGACTGCGGACAACCTGATGGCATACTCCAAGTGAATTGACGGGATCGTAAGCGGATAGCGAACTACCGTGTTTACTGTTTTGGTAATGAACATCATGAATCCTGATACCAGGATCAAAATGCCCAGGGAGTAGTACGCGGCTTTGACATCGTCGTCTATCTTGGCCGTGTATCCCTTGCGCTTTAGAACGGCCTCCATGGTCTCAAGGCGGCATGCCGCATCATGGTGTAGGTCAACGATGCCCTGGAAGCCGCCGATGGACTGCCAAAGAATCGCTCGTTTAGCCTCGTCGTCCTCTAACCATGCCTGGAGACTATTGTTTGCAAAGACGATCGTTTCTGCGAGAGTGAGGTCTGCGTGCCGAACGTCTTTGATCGCATCTTCGCCCCGCCTCTTCAGGCGCCGGCGCGAGGTCATGAACCAGGCAATGATGATCAGGAATACAAGTCCGATCAAACTAAAAAATGCCAGCATATGGATAATCGATCCCCGTCACAACTCTTCAGGTAGGGATACCCTCGAGTGCTACTTCGTCGGCGTCAGAGACATCGGTGGCCTCTGATTCTTCCGATCGCTGGTTGTGGTTGTAGGAGAAAGCGTAGAGCCATAGGGCGAAGATGACGCAATCCATGATCTGGATTGCGATGCGGGTGATATCCCGCGAGTGTAGGTTTACGTTTGGAAGCAGCGCACCTGAGACGAGGCTCTCCAGCATCCCAAGTGTGAAACCACCCAATGTCCAGACCGTGAATTTGTCCCACCTGAACGCCATGGCGGAGCCGATGGCTAACAAGCACATTAGGAGCATCGCCTCACTCGTTACCAATCCCCGCTCGGCGGCGAAGGTAATCCGAAGGATCTTGTTTTGATAGCGGGATGGTACTTGTATCGCTACATACCAGCAAACGCTGGAGGCAGAGAGAAGGAGCACCATAAACGCTGTTCTGAAATTCTGGTTCAGGTATTTGATGCCGGTCAGAACCGGATCGAGCAGGGAAGCGAGTGCCCAGCATTCAAGCCCGAAGATTGCGAGCCGTCCATACCAGTAGAAGTAGAAGTACAGATGTGAGTGGGTAGCGCGATCGATGAAGAGAAGAGCGATATTCCAGGTGAAGTGGACTGCCAGATATATGGAAAGAGGTAGAGACCGCGTCTTCGATCGGATAGAGGTTAGAAGGGCGGCCGCCTCGACAACACAAGAGACCGCCCATAACTTGCGAATGAGGAGCTCGGGGTCGATCAAGCCGCACCCCTATTCCGGCTAAACTTTACTGGCAGTTTGGATCCGGGCAGAGCGGAGGATCGGTATCCCCGCCAGGTCCACCGTTCATCTGCATATGGGCTACCGTCTTGGCAGATGCCTTCGACGAGTGAGAGGAAGCGATGAATAGGCCCATGAGGCAGGCAAGAGCAACCAGACAAAGAAGGCGGAGTGAACGCATCGGAACGTATCCCTGAGCGCAGTAGCGCTGGGACCACGGTAGCCCGTTCAGCCTGGCCGTGAAAGGCTGAAATCACGTCACTTGTGTGCATTATTGGGAGAAAACTATCACACAGGTTTACAGGCAGGCAATCGATTTTCTTGCTCATCACTGTGCCGTAACGATTGTGACGTGAGAAAAAGGACTGTGTCACAAATGTGCCACAACCACTGTAAATCGGTGTAATTTCCTGTAACTTTTGGTGGGCAGACGCGCTGCCCCTTCCGCACGAGCGATTGTTGTAAATCGTTGTTGTTGAAGGGGCTTCGCTAGGAGATTGATGGTGCGCCCGGAAGGAGTCGAACCTCCGACCTAATGATTCGTAGTCATTCGCTCTATCCAGCTGAGCTACGGGCGCATCCCGCACGCTGTCATGCAACCAGCGGCAACTTTTCTAAGATAACACAGATCGTTGTCACCCGCGACCTGCAGTGTGGATTAGAGCATTTCCACTGTTGCTGGGTATCCCTGAAGAGGAGTTCAGCGGCCCCTCATTGCGGAAAACGCCCATAGATGTGGAACCCCTGCACTGCACCTACAGTAAAAATCCTCTATGCCTTTGCCGGGGCAGCCGCCGGTTGTGCCGGGGGCGGAGGTGGCGGCGCGGGAAGCACCAGCGTCTCCGGCTCTGCAATCTGCAGGCCGGCGCGGCGCAGTAACTGACGGACAACCGGCTCGCCGAAGCGCGTCGCGTCATACTCCACGCGCACTGTCTTCGCGGCTTCATCGATGGTCAGGCGGCGAATGCCATAGACCTCACGCAAGTTGTTCAGGGCCAGAACCGCGGCCTCAGTAGGAGGCACGCTGTAGCGGTAAAGAGCGTCGACCGTGGTCATATCTTCAGGGTACAGGTGCGCGTCGCGAGGTTCAAGCAGGATGGCAGGCGTTCTCACCCCAGATCATCACAGTTTGGACAGGTAGTCGATCATCTCCGGATTGGTCCAGTCCTGTGCCCCGATCAGTTTGCGGCGGATCACTCCTTTGCGGTCGATGATGTAGGTCTCCGGAAAACGATAGGAACCGTACAGAGCATTCGACGTCTGCTGCGCGTCGCGTACTGTCAGGAACAAGATGCGATGCTTGTCGAGGAAACGCTTGTAGGCTTCTCCGTCCTGATCGGTAGAGACAGCGAGTACCTGGATATTCGGCATCTGCTGCTGCAGCGCCTGTAATGACGGCATCTCTTCCACGCAAGGCCCGCACCACGACGCCCAGAAGTTCAGGACTACCACCTTGCCGCGGAAGTTCGATAGCTTCGCGGAGTGGTCGCTGTCAGTAACGGTGAAATCGGGAGCTACTCCGCCAATCTGCCCAGGTTTTACATTGCGCTCACAGGCGGTGAGCAGGAGCGACGAGGCGAGCAGGGCTGAGGCAAGAAGCTTCATAACGGGTTGCTTCCTATAATACGAGTGCTGGGGAGAGATGATGGAACTTACCGTGATGGTGCCGGCGCGGAACGAAGAAGCCTGTCTGGAAGCCTGTCTGCGCTCGCTCACGGCTCAAAGCGAACCTGGTTTTGAGCTTGGCCGCCACTGGGAGCTGATTGTCGTCGACGATGGTTCCACGGATGCCACGCACAGCATTGCGGAGAGCTTTGCCGGTGTGACGGTCATGAATGCTCCGCCCCTTGAGAGCAAGCTGGGCCGCAAAGGGATGACCGGCAAGAACAACGCTCTGTGGGCCGCGGCACAGCAGGCAAAAGGCAAATGGCTGTTGTTTACGGATGCGGATACCCGGCACGCCTCCGGCAGCCTGGGCCGGGCAATGCGCGAAGCAGAGAAGTATGAGGCATCGCTGCTCTCTTATTCGCCGAAACAGATTGCTACGGGTTTCTGGCAGAGGGCGCTGATGCCGTTGATCTTTTCGGAGCTCTCGATCGCATATCCGCCGAAGAAGGTCTCCGATCCAGCAAGCCGCATCGCGGCCGCCAATGGGCAGTTCCTCCTGATTGATCGCGAGACCTACTTTGCCGTGGGCGGCCATCAGGCGGTCGGCGACAAGGTGCTGGAGGACGTAGAACTGGCCTGGAAGGTTAAAGCCTCGCGGCGACGCCTCCGTTTCCGCTATGGCGGCGAAGCGCTGGAGACGCAGATGTACCGCACCCTGCCGGCGATGATCGAGGGCTGGACGAAGAACCTGGCCATCTTGTTCCTGCAGCCGCTGGCGCTGGCTGGTTTTCGCCTGATCGATTTTGGCCTGTTGCTCAGCCTGCCGGTGTTGATGATCGTCCTGCCGCAGCACCTGTTATTGCTCTGGTGGCAGTGGGCGGCTCTTGGTCTGTTGTGGATTCGTGTGCTGTGGCGCTATCTCGCGCGTGTCCGTAAGAGCGAGTTTCCCTGGATCGACTGCGTGCTCAGTATTGCTGCTCTTCCGATGCTCGCCTGGCTGCTGTGGCGAAGCTGGATGCAGGTGAAGCTGAAGCATGAAGTGTCCTGGAAGGGCAGAGTGTACAAGGCCTGAACCCACTGGTTCCCCAATCATCGCGGTAGCGATGATTGGGATTCGGGCGAAGTTTGAACCAGTTTTTTATTTGTCATTTCGTAGCGACCGGAGGTCGCGGAGAAATCTGCTTTTCTGCCGATTTTTCTTTGGTGCCTTTCCTTCGGATTACTTTTCATCAGCCCGGAGGAGATCGGTAGAGAAGCAGATTTCTCCGCTTCGCTGCGAAATGACAAAAAGGGGCAACAGCGATCTCCTCAGTGCTCGGTAGACATATTTTCGACACCTGAACTATATTGGTCGGCGCGACGCAGGTCCTGTATCGCAGCCACTTCAAATGTTCAGGAAAGCCCATCCGATGACGTTTCTTGCTACCCGCCGTCAGGTTCTCCGCGGTCTTGCCGCCAGCGCCTTTGTCTCTGTCGTTCCCCGCGCTCATGGGCTTTTCTTCGATTGGCAAAGACGGAACGGTCCTATCAAGATCACCGATGTCGAGATCTTCGAGATCCGCGGGTCCTACTCCGTTCCGGCGGGAGTGAACGGGCAACAGCAGGTGAGTCCTCTCGATGTCTACGACGACCTCCGGCCGCCGGTCTACGCCGACCATCCCACCGGGAAGGATCGTATTGCTAAGCCTTCGGCGATGTATATCCGCATCAAGACTGACCAGGGGCTCGAAGGTCTGTACGGTCCCATCGAAGAGGACGCCGCGGTCATCGTTCAGCGCGACCTGCGGAAGTTTCTTATTGGCAAAGACCCATTAGCCGGAGAGCTGTTGTGGGACGAGATGTATCGTTCCAACCGTCAGTCGCGGGCCTCCATCTTTATGATGGCCATCAGCGCCTGCGACATCTGCCTGTGGGATCTTCGCGGCCGCTACTTTGGCGTTCCAGTCTATCGGCTGCTTGGCGGTCCTACACGCAGCTCGGTTGAGTACTACGCTTCGTGCCTCGGTTTCTCGCTGGAGCCAGAGGCAGTTCGTACGCGAGCAGCGGCTCTCAAGAAAGAGGGCTATCGCAACATGAAGTGGTTCATGGCGTATGGGCCCGGCGCAGGGCCGGAAGGCATGCGTAAGAATATCGAGCTGGTGAAGGTTCTGCGTGAGGCTGTGGGAGACGATGTCGAGATCATGTTCGACTGCTACAGCGGCTGGGACATGACCTATGCCCTCGAATGGGCTCGCCAGGTGGAGCAGTATCGCCCGCGGTGGGTGGAAGAGATCACCATGCCGAACAAGATTGAAACCTTCGCCCAGGTGCGCCGTAAGATCAACTTCCCGGTCGCCTCAGGGGAGCACTTTTATACCCGCTGGGACGTCGAGCGTTACCTGCAGGCCGAGGCCATCGATGTGGTTCAGGCCGACCCCGAATGGTGCGGCGGCGTTTCGGAGCTGGTAAAGATCGGGACCCTGGCTGCATTGCACGACGTTCCCGTTCTGCCACATGGCCACTGCCTCCACGCTGCGCTTCATGTCATCGCGAGCCAGCCTCCCATGACCTTCCCGCTGGGCGAGTACCTGGTCAATAAGATGGCGCATTTCTATCACTTCGAGAAGAATCCGCTTTTCCCGCACAACGCCAGGATCGCTCTTCCGCAGGGACCGGGTTTTAACATCGAGCTCGATCCAGCCAAGATCGAGTCCCAGAAGACCATGGAGTGGGAGTAGGTTTCTGTACCTCCGGGGCTTTCGACTCATCTAAACTGAATAGATGGTTCAGTTAACCCGTAAAGCCGAGTTCTCCGCGTCCCATTTCTACTGGGTCGATTCCTGGTCACCGGAAGAGAATCAGCGTGTCTTCGGTAAGTGTGCCAACCGCAATGGCCACGGGCATAACTACACACTGGAGGTGACGGTTCAGGGAAAGGTGGATCCCGTCACCGGTTTTGTCGTTGACCTGAAGCAGTTGAAGGACATCCTCGAAAAAGAGGTCGTTGGTGTTTATGACCATCGCCATCTGAACCACGAAGTCCCCGAGTTTCGGACAATGCAGCCGACCAGCGAGAACATTGCCATCGCCGTTTGGCGGCGTCTCGAAGGGAAGATTCCCGGGGCAGATCTGGTGAAGGTTCGTGTCTACGAGATGGAAGACCTGTACGCCGACTATATGGGGGAAGCATGAAAGCCTACCTTGGTCGCCGCTATCGCTTCAGCGCTTCACACCGTCTCCACGTGGACGGCTTCAGTGACGAGCGTAACCGTGAGGTCTTCGGGAAGTGCAATAACCCCTTTGGCCATGGACATAATTATTGGCTGGAGGTCGTTCTCAGTGGAACGGTCGACCCGACGACAGGCATGCTCTGCAACCTGGTTGAAATCGATGAGTTCGCTCACCAGCGTCTGATCGCGAAGTTCGATCATCAGAACCTGAATACCCTGCCGGAGTTTGATGCTCTGGTTCCTTCTACCGAGAATCTGGCCATTGTCATCTGGGAGATTCTGAAGGGTTTCACCGCGGCAAAGGTAGAGAAGATTCGTATCGAAGAAACGCCCAACAACTCTTTTGAGTACAGTGGCGAGTAGGGAAGCACTATGAGCACATTGACAGACAGGCCGCTCAGCGAAGCCTCCACGGAAGAGATCTACCGTGAGCTTTTGCTGCGCTATGACGAAGACCCCACTCGCGACGGTCTGCTGAAGACGCCGGAACGCATGGAGAAGGCGATGGCCTTCCTGACGAAGGGGTACAAGCAGGATCCCACGGAGATTCTCCGCGGGGCGCTCTTCGACGTGGACTACGACGAGATGGTGATCGTCAAGGACATCGAGTTCTATTCGCTGTGCGAGCATCACCTGCTGCCGTTTTTCGGGAAGGCGCACATCGCCTACATTCCCAATGGCAAGGTCATCGGCCTTAGCAAGATGCCTCGTCTCGTGGACGTTTTCTCGCGCCGTCTGCAGGTGCAGGAGCGTCTCACCCGTCAGATCGCCGATGCTATTGTCGATGCTATTCGTCCGCAGGGTGTGGCGGTCATTATGGAAGCGTCGCACCTGTGCATGATGATGCGCGGTGTCGAGAAGCAGAATTCAGCGACCGTTACCTCCGCCATGTTGGGCGTATTCAAAGAGCAGCAGCAGACGCGCAACGAATTTCTCTCGCTGGTCCGCTCAGGTAAGTTGTAGAACGTGAACGGACTTTTAGTACTGGATAAACCCGCGGGGATGACCTCGCATGACGTTGTCAATCGTGTTCGCCGCGCGACGGGCGAGAAATCCATTGGCCATCTCGGAACGCTTGATCCGATGGCTACCGGCGTTCTTCCGCTTCTTCTGGGAAAGTGGACCCGTCTGGCGCAGTTCTTTTCCAGCGCCGAGAAGGCCTATACCGGCGCGATCCGGTTCGGCTTTGGGACGGATACATACGACGTGGAAGGCGAGCCGGCAGCGTTACCGCAGCCGTTGACGCAAACCCTCGAAGAGCTGCGCGATCTGGCGTCGCGTTTCCGTGGCGAGATCGAGCAGATGCCGCCGCCCTTCTCTGCAAAGAAGATCAACGGCGTGCCGGCGCACAAACTGGCACGTGCCGGCAAAGAGGTTCCGGTGAAGGCGGCCCGCGTTACGGTGAATCGGTTTGAGCTCACCGAAATGGAAGGAGAGACCGTCGGTTTTGTCGCGGAGGTCTCCGCCGGTGGCTATATCCGCTCGCTGGCGCACGATCTGGGGAGATTGGCAGGTTGCGGTGCGCATCTGACAGAACTCCGCCGTACTCGCGCCGGCGTGTTTACTCTCGATCAGACGATGTCTTTGGAGACGATGGAAATGCTCGCTTCACGAGGTGAGTTGGAAGCAGCTCTGCCGCATCCGCGCACCGTCTTAGCAGAGATGCCGTCGGTGACAGCCGATCTTGCAACAGCAGGTCGTCTGCGCAATGGTATGGCTGTGAATCTGCCGGAGTTCTCCAGTGCTCCCCTGGTGAAGATCTTCGAAGGTCAGCGCCATCTGATTGCGATAGGCAAACGTATCGCAGGGACATTAATGCAGCCGATCGTTGTGATTGGCTGAGGCCACATTTCCTATAGATGATGGACGACGGCGCTGGTCCACTGTTCCGCCGCATAATGCTTGGCGGCGACGTCGTCTTCGGCGATACCGAGCCGATTGCACGACTCGATCATCCTGCCCCAATCGCCGCGCTCGTACGCAACCGCAAGTGAAAGCGCATGCGCATGAGCCTCTTCGATTGCTGGGTCGGTCAGTGCTGCAATCACCTCTTCCCGCAAAGGAAGATTGGCGGCTGCATCTTTAACGTCCATCTCTAACATGGGCAGGACCGCAGAGAGCATACCCATCAAATAGAGCTCTTCACGAGGGCTGTTCAGATCTGTCGCCAGCAGCTCACAGAAACGTGCCCGCTGGACACAGCGTTCCATTGCCTCGATCCCAGATCCTCCCGTGAGTTCGGCGGCCAGCGTGGTACGGACGATTCTGCGGCTTTCCTCTTCGCCGATCAGCATAATGGCATGTCGCAAATCTGTAACGGTACGGCGCAGACCGACGGCAGCGGAGTTAACGTAGCGGAGCAACCGATAGCAGATGGCCGGTTCAGAGCGCAGAATATGAAGAAAGTTTTCCAGGTTCAGGCTCGGCTTGCAGATTTCAGCCAGCAACTGCAGTTGATGAATGGACTTTCCCGGACCGCGCCGTGCAGTCATGAGGGGTTTCATGAAGAAATAGCCCTGGAAGAAATCAAACCCTTCCGCAACAGCTACCTTCAATTGATCGGCGTCCTCGATCCTTTCGGCGACAAAGCGCATGCCGCCTGGCTTCAGCCGCTTGATCGTCTTTTTTCTATCCTCGGGGATGGTCTGGGAGAAATCGATTTTGACATATTGCACAAGCGGAAGAAACGGTTCCCATTGCTCGCGGAAATCATAGTCGTCCAACGCCAGTGCGAATCCCTGACTGCGGTAGTAGCGGCACGCTTCCAGAACCTCCTCGTCCGCCTCGACGTTCTCCAGAATCTCAAGAACGGTTCCTTTGGGCAGCAGCGTAGCGCATCGGCTTATCAGCAGTGCGCGAGTGCAGTTAACAAACGGTTTGGCTTCACCTACTAACGATTCGAATCCGTGGGTAACGGCCCAATCCACGATGCTGTTTGAGGCCGCTTCGCCATCACCGCTAAAACGGTTCTCCCACGTGGCGCGGAACAACAGCTCATACCCAATTGTCTTGCGCGCCGCTGTCATGATCGGCTGCTTGGCCAGGAAACGCATTGAGCCGTCTGCCGCTGCGGCAGGCGCCTGCATGGTTGCTGCGGGGCCCTGAGGTGTGATGTTGCGAACTGGCGCCGAGAGTTGCACAGTACCTTTCGTGACCATGGCCGATAAGGTGTTACTGCGACTTTATCGGCCCACTCACGGTGTGCTTTAGCGCACTCTCTGAATAGGGAGAAAAGGTAACAAGTCAGGTAGTTACGATAACGGCTAGAGCGTTTTCTGCAATGAAAACGCCACTGGACTCCTCTTCCGGATACCAGCAACAGGGAAAATGCTCTATCGGCGGCAACGTCTCGTTCTTTACTGAAAAAAGTTATCGTTTCAAGTTCGGTTCCACAAGGGGAAGAACATTCTTCACGATCAACTGGCTGCCAAGAGCTGTTGGATGGATCCCATCCCGCTGAATCGCACCCCGGATCCCGTATACATCCTTATAGAGGAACGGGAAGAGCGTGAGTCTGTACTTCGTCGCCATCAATGCATAGGTCTCGTTGAACTGGTCGATGTAGACCTTGCCGTACTGCGGCGGCAGAGTAATGCCCAGCAGGATGACCTTCGCCCCGGTGGCTGTCAGTTTCGCCAGAATGCCGTCAAAGTTTGCTCGCGTACTGGGAATAGGGATGCCCCGCAACCCGTCGTTGCCGCCGAGTTCTACCAGGATCACGGCAGGATGCAGTGCAATGGCGTCTTCCACACGGGCAAGTGCGTCTTTTGTGGTGTCACCAGAGATGCCCTGGTTGACGACATGGTACTTGTACCCCTTTTCATCCAGAGCTTTCTGCAGGTAATCCGGGTAACTTTCGCCGGCATCAAGGTTATAGCCGGCAGTAATTGAGTCGCCGAAGCATAAAATCACAGGACGTTCGTCTTTGGTAGTTGAGGTTGCCGCCGGGGAGGGGTTCTGGGCCATTGGCTTGGCCGGGCGGGTGTCGCGGGAGTAGTCTTCGGCGCGCCTGGCGCCATCGCTGGTTTTGCATCCGGTAAGGGTGAGCGACAGGGCGAGGGACAGGGCGATCCGCGACAGGTTCACGCAAGCAGTGTAGCGAATTGGGGAGAGCGAATTGAACGAAGCCATGATCGAGGTAACCAATCTGACGCGGTCTATCCGCAACGGCCGGCGGACTGTCGAAATTCTGAAGGGCATCGACTTTGACGTCGCCCACGGCGAGTTTGTCGCCATCATGGGATCTTCCGGCTCCGGAAAAAGCACGCTGCTCGGCCTGCTGGCCGGTCTGGACACGCCTACGACCGGCGATGTAAAGATCGCCGGAGAGAGCATCAGCTACCTGCCCGAAGATCGGCTCGCCCAGGTGCGAGGCAAAAAGATAGGCTTTGTCTTCCAGTCTTATCAACTCATTCCAACGCTCACCGCGCTGGAAAACGTGCTTCTGCCCTACGAGCTCAATTTAGGCTCTGAAGGTCTTGCCCGCGCGAAGGAGCTTCTTTCCAGCGTCGGTCTTGAAGCCCGCATGGACCACTATCCGGTTCAGCTTTCCGGAGGAGAACAGCAGCGCGTGGCTATTGCTCGTGCATTCATGCTGCGACCGCCGGTGGTGTTGGCTGACGAACCGACCGGCAATCTGGACTCGGCCAACGGGACCCACGTGTTGGAGCTGCTGCTGGAGATGAACCGCACCTCGGGCACCACCCTGGTGATGGTGACGCACGACCCCAATATCGCCGCTCTCGCCGGGCGACGCATTCTCCTTAAGGATGGTCTTATCGTCGCCGATGAGCGAAAGGCGGTCGAGTAGATGCCGTCACTCAGTTGGACCTCCGCCCGCCGTATCGCCTGGCGTGAGATGCGCTCGTCGAAGGGAAAGTTCGCCTTCGTCATTCTCTCGGTTGCAGTCGGTGTTGCCGCGCTTACCGGCGTTCGCGGCTTCAGCGGCGCCTTCCGCACAGAGCTGCTCGTGCGCGCACGCTCCATCATGGCGGCTGATCTGGCTGCCCGCATGTTCGCCCAGCCGACTCCTAAAGAGCAGGAAGGCCTGCAGGCGATGGAGCGTGAGGGGCTACGTCTGACGACCGTCACCGAGATGGTGGCGATGGCTTCCGCCGAGCACTCGCTCGACCCTCTCCTGGTCTCGCTCAAGGCGATCGACCCTGCTGTTTACCCGTTCTATGGAACAGTGGATCTTGCGCCGAAGGCCATGCTCCGCAATGTACTGCATGACAACACGATCGTCGTCGCCGAAGACCTTCTGATCCGTCTGAATCTCAAGGTTGGGGATCGCGTGAAGATCGGCGACGGTCTGTTCGCCATCGCAGGTGTTGTGACGAATGAGCCGGACCGCCTTTCGGGATCGTTCGCGGCGGGTCCGCGTGTCATCATCACGCGTAAGGGATTGGAAGATGCCGGTTTGATCGCCGAAGGGAACCGGTCGAATGAGCGCTTTCTCTTCGAGCTCCCGGCACGAAGCTCCGAGCAGCAGGTCGCGGCCTGGAAGGAGCGCCTGGTCGCGTTGCTGCCTGAAGCACAGGTCACTGACTACCGCGAGACCAATCCCGCGCTGACGCAGGGGCTGGACCGGGCCACCGGCATTCTGAGTCTGATGAGCCTGGTCGCCCTTGTCCTTGGAGCCATTGGTGTTGCCATGGCCATGCGTGCCCATCTGCAGCAGCGCATGGACACCATCGCCATCATGAAGTCGCTCGGCGCCGGGTCTTCGCAGATCATGCGTATCTATCTGCTGCAGACGATTTTGCTTGGTGCGCTCGGCGGTCTGCTTGGTGTCACCATGGGCACTGCTGTGCAGCGATTCCTGCCGGTACTGCTGCGCCGCCTCATTAATGTCGAACCGCCCTTCACACTCGATTGGCGTGCCGTTGGCACCGGACTGGCCGCCGGTCTGCTGACGACCCTGCTATTCACGTTGCCGCCTCTGCTGGATATCCGCAAGGTGCGCCCCATCCTGATCCTTCGCCGCGCGGTGGAGCAGACCGATGAACCGATTCATAAGGCGTTCTGGGGGCGATTGCTCTCGAACTGGGCGCAGCTTCTAGCCACCCTCGTGATCCTGCTCGGCCTCGCCCTCATTGCCGCCACCTTGAGCGATTCAGCGCAGACCGGTAGGACCTTCGCCGCCGGTCTTGGCGGGGTTCTGGTCGCTCTTCTCGCTGCAGCCGCGATCTTACTTGCTGTTCTGCGCCGCTTTCTGCGCGGAGCCGGACTAAGATTGCCCTCGGCCATTCGCCACGGTCTGGCCAATCTCTATCGCCCCGGCAATCCATCGGCGGCTCTGCTCGCCGCTGTCGGTCTGGGTGTCATGCAGATTACAACTGTCTTTCTCATGCAGCAGGCGGTGGTCCGCGAGCTACGTATTGTCTCTTCGCCGAAGATCCCAAATATCTTTCTGGTCGATATCGCCAACGCCGAGGTTGAAGGCGTACGCAAGGTGTTGACCAGCCAGCCCGGAGTTACGGCTGAACCGGAGCTGATCCCGGTCATCAGCTCGCGCATCACCAACGTGAACGGCGTTGCGGCGAAGGACCTGCGGCTGACCAATTTCCCGAAGCGGATGCTCCAGTCGATCCAACTCACCTGGTCCGACGAACTTCCGCCCGGCACGACGGTACTGCAGGGAGAATGGTGGAAGCCCGGAACTACGGAGCCGCAGGTGGCAATCGGGCAACGTATGAGTCAGCGCCTCGGTGTCAACCTGGGCAGCCACATTGTTTTCTCGGCACAGGACAAGCCGATTGATGCCGTCGTGGCTGCAATTATTAAGTCCGACGGTCAGCATGCGTACTCCCGTGCAGAGTTCATTCTGCCAAAGGCTCCTCTGCAGGGCTTCCCGGTCGTCTGGTATGGCGGCGCACATGTCGATCCGAAGAAAGTTGGGCAGCTCGAACGCGCTATGTTCACCGCCTACCCCACGGTTACGGTGATCGATGTGGCGCAGGCGCTTGAGACCATCCGCCAGGTCGTATTGCAGATCACCGTGGTGATTCAGTTCCTCTCGGCGTTTTCCATCTTTGCGGGCATGGTGATTCTGGCGTCCTCGATTGCAGGCACACGCTACCGCCGCATCCGCGAGGTCGTTGTACTCAAGACGTTGGGAGCGACCCGCTCGCGCATCGCGACGGTCTTCTCAATCGAGTTCGCCGTTTTGGGCCTGGTCGCCGGTTTCACGGGAGTCATTTTTGCCACGGTGGTCGCCCGGTTTATGCAGCGCCAGATGAATATCGAGTTTCATCTTCCCTGGATCACCGATCTTGCCATGATGGCGGGCACCGCAGTCATGGCAGTGGCTACCGGCTGGATCGCCAGCCACCGAGTACTCGGCCAGAAACCGCTGGAAGTCCTACGCGAAGAGTAGACGCTGTTGACAGGTCTCCTTTTTGTATGTCATTTCGTAGCGACCGGAGCAAGCGGAGAAATCTGCTTCTCTCCCACAGAATTTGGGGCGCAAAATCTCACCCATTCCAATGGATGGGCAACCTAGTATGCGTGCCCGAACCACCCTCTTCTGAAACTATTTCGATATCGAAGCATCTATTCCTCTGTATGAAAATCGGAATTGACAGCTTCGTGGACTACACGCCGGATGCCGGCGGCAATCTCGTTCCTGCGCCGCAGCGCATGGCGGATCTGATGGAAGAGATCGCGCTCGCTGACAGAGTCGGGCTCGCTGCCTTTGGTATTGGCGAGCATCACCGGCCCGACTATCTGGCCAGCTCGCCCTCGACTATCCTTGCGGCGGCTGCAGCCGTCACCAAACAGATCCGTCTGCAGAGTTCAGTCACAGTGCTGAGTTCGGACGATCCGGTACGCGTCTTCCAACAGTTCGCCACCGTTGACCTCATCTCGAACGGACGGGCGGAGATCGTTGTCGGCCGCGGCTCGTTTACCGAGTCTTACCCGCTCTTCGGCTTCGATCTCAAACACTACGACGAGCTCTTTGCCGAGAAGCTGGATCTGCTATTGAAGCTGCGTGAGCAGGCCAACATCACCTGGGAAGGGAAGCATCGTTCGTCGCTCCACGGTGAAGGAGTCTATCCGCGCCCGGTGCAGCAGAAGCTTCCGGTCTGGCTCGGAGTTGGTGGAACGCCACAGTCATTCGCCCGTGCCGGCGTGCTGGGGCTACCGCTGATGGTGGCGATCATCGGCGGGGAACCACACAGATTCCGTCCATTGATCGATCTCTACCGCAAGATCTATCTCCAGGCAGGACATCCAGAGCAAGACATGAAGATTGGGCTGCATGTGCTTGGATTCCTTGCGGATACAGATCAGAGGGCTGGGGACACAATGTTTCCCGTCTGGCAGCGCCAGTTCTCCAAGATTGGAGCAGAACGCGGTTGGGGAGCACCGCAGACTCGCGCTCAGTTCGACGGCAACACCGCGCCGACAGGAGCGTTCTTCGTGGGAAGTCCTGATACGGTTGCGGCCAAACTGAAGTATGTGAACGAGGCGTTGGGCGGTGTGGACCGCGTGAATATCCAGCTGACCTCCGGCACATTGCCGCATCAGGATGTGATGCATGCGATCGAACTGCTTGGCTCAGCGGCTGACGCTGCAACGAAATAAGCAGGAACAGGAAGGGCGCCGTTCTTCGGCGCCCTTCAGGAATCTCAACTATCCCTCTGAAAAGGAGGGAGATTTGACCTGAAGCCTTCGAGGCCATACACTGACTTAGGTGAGTGGTGGCGCGGTAATAAGCGCGACTCTCCCGGCCAATCTAAGTATTGCCCTCTCGTTCAATGGTAGGACAGTCGGCTCTGAACCGATCAATCGGGGTTCGAATCCCTGGGGGGCAACCAATACCTTACTTCATAGGACCTTAGTCCCCTCCGCGGGACCTTCGGAATGTTTGTTTTCAGCGGTTTATGCAAATCTTGGTGCGAGAATGAGCGCCGATATTTAAGACCCAAACTGCATTTAAGACAATAAGACGACAATCGCCTGACAAACTTCTGACAAGCGCCTCGCGAAAGAGCGTATACATCCGTATACACAAGTTGTCTTTTTCAGACCGTGGAGGCCGCTGGCGTTGAGCCAGAGTGACTGGCCGGCCGCCGACGGGAGCGTTGGCATCACGTCCTCAAAGACGATGGACGACGCAGAAGCAGCTGGAAGAGCAATCGATGTTGTTCCAACTTCTTCCTGTTTTTCAGCTCGGAGGAAACAGGGCACCCCATGCACTGATGTTTGGAGCAAGTTTGCTCGTTCGCACTCTGTAGTGCGGAGGTGAAAACATGAGAGTCATTGACGTACTTCGTGTCTCTGCAGCGGCTGCAGTACTGACGGTCGCTGTGTGGGCGCCCTTGCATGCAAAGCACGTCCAAAAGGAGTCTCAATTTCTTGGAAGCGCCCAAGACAATTCAAAAGAATTGATTAATCAGGGCCGCCAGATCTTTCGATTCGATACATACGGTGACGAGGTGTTCTGGACTGGCCAATTACACATTGAACAAGCTGTTTCGCAACTGACGCCAGTGACTGCGCTCGGGCTCGGGCTGAAAGTCGATTCGGAGGCGCTGTCTCCTTCGGTTGGCGAGGCCATCAAACAGGGGAAGATCAATCTCAATGATCCTGCTGTAACGATTGCGCTTATCAAGCAGAACGCGGTGCTTGGTGTGGTTGGAACTTTTAGCAACAACACGCTCGAGAAAGTAGGGTTCACGTGTGCGCTTTGCCATTCAACCGTGGACGACTCTGTTGTACCGGGAATTGGGAAGCGAATCGACGGATTAGGGAATCGTGACCTGAACGTGGGCGCGATCGTAGCTGCGGCTCCAAATCTGCAGCCTGTCGTCAATCTGCTCCAGCTTGCACCACAGGACGCGGGCATCACAGTCCAGGACGTGCGCACTGTACTCAACAGTTGGGGACCGGGCAAATTCGATGCCGAGCTGTTTCTGGATGGCAAAGCCTTTAATCCAGAGCAGATGACCAACGGCATGATAACGGCAAACATGGTATCGGGAGCCACGCTGATGCCCAATGCGCGTGGACTCTCCGGTCATAATCTGCACACGTGGACCGGCGGTTGGGGCACGGTGACTTACTGGAATGCGTTTGTTGCGGTAAACGAGCTGCACGGAATCGGAACCTTCTTTGATGAGTGGTTTGATGATGCGATTCAGTTTCCGATTGCCGCTGCCGCCAAGCTAGGCCATGTGTCGGTCGATCCTGATAGCGATCAGGTAACGGGAAAGCTAGCCGCGCTGCATTTCTATCAACTTGCCTTACCGTCTGTGCAACCTCGTCCGGAATCGATTTTGATGCGGCAGCGGCAGCGCGCGGTGATGAACTATTTAGCGGAAAAGCGAACTGCAATAGCTGCCATCATGAGCCACTCTGGACTGAACCGGGCTGGAATCAGCACACCGCGCAGGAAATGAAGATCGACAGCTTCGAAGCAGATCGCGCTCCGGGGCACGCGTATCAGACGATGAACCTCGCAGGCATCTTTGTCCGCGAAAAAGGGCTCTTCATGTTTCCACAGAACAGAGGGCGCTTTTACCACGATGGACGATTCCGCACGCTTCGGGATGTAGTCAATAGCTATAACGACCGGTTCGGATTGGGACTCACAGAACAAGAGAAGGATGATCTTGTCGAATACTTGAAGTCGCTTTAGAGCATTTTCACTGTTGCTGGTATCCCGGAAGAGGAGTGCAGCGACCTTTCATTGCGGAAAACGCCCATGGTTGCGGAAACCGTACACTACACCTAAAAGGGAAAATGCTCTATTGCGTTCCCTGACGGGCTGCGGCTTTGGCGGCTCCCTGGAGCGCTCTTCGGCGGCCGGGGGCATTCACCAACGCGGTCGCGAATGCTTCGGAAGCTGCCTTCGGGTCAGTCTCCAAAAGCAGTTCTCCTAACTGCTCCCGAGCGGGAATGATCGGCCCCGGAGTTACTGGGAGTTTCTCAATTCCATCCTCCTCGTCGGCCGCACTGCGTAATATGGCAATGGCTTTTTCGGGCTCATTCGCTGCCTGCGTGGACCAGCCCATGACCTCACGTTTCATGATGTCGACCTGGGTTGCCCAGTATAGGTTTCCGGATGACCGGAGCCGGTCTTCGAGCTGTCGCAGTGTCTCGGCTTCCTGGTCAGCGGCGCGAGCATTGCCGGTATGAGCAAAACCCAGCCCGCGTGCCCAGACCGCAGTAGCCACAACATACGGTTGAGCACTTTCCGACGGGTTACGGATGTTTTCCGCATCGCTCCACTTCTGACGTTCGATGATGTAGCGGATCGGCATCGCGGTTGCAGCGTATCCGATTTTGAAATCGCCTATACGCAAGTTGTCCATTTTTTGAAGCTGCTTGATTACCAGGGCTGCGTCCTCGTCGTCTCCCTTCTGCAAGTAGGCGTATACCAGGTAGTCCATGGCGTGGAGCGCTTCGCCGGTGTCACCCTGATGCAGAGCGGCGTCTCTCGCGTCCAGGTTGGATGTGATGGAGTCGCTCCATAGACCAAGACGGGTAAAGATGTGAGACGGCATATGGAGCGCATGCGGCGCCGAGGGAGCAATGTGGGCATAGGTTTTCGCTGCAGCGAGCCCTCTTGGCGCGAGCTCCTGGTTGTCGCAGGCGTGGATGAAGTAGTGGGGAATTCCCGGATGATCCGGGAATGAGCGAAAGAGCGGTTCCAGTAAACTGGCCGCCTCCTTTTGCTTTACATGTTCCCGATCGTACGGAGACGCATTCGAAACGAGTGCGAGTGCATAAAAGATCTGTGTTTCAACATCTTTGGGCATGGAACTGGCAAGCTGGCGCATCGCGGCCTCATAGCGCAATGCTCGTGTGCTGTAGGGAACGGTAGAAGCATCCTGGAAGACGAGATTCAGGGCCTGGATGAAACCGCGCTCGCGCTCGGAGGTTCCTCCGAGCCGGAGAGCCTGATTCAGCTCCTGCCGGGCAGCTGCAGTATCCTCCGACGAAGGAGGTAGATCCCAGAGTTGGTGGTAGTGCGTCATCGCCTTGCCCCAATGGGCCATGGCGCAATGGGGGTCTTGCTGAGCGACGCTTTGGAATGCTTCACCAGCCTCTTTATAGGTAAACGAATGCAGGAGAGCGACTCCGCGGTTGAATTGGGCCTGTACTTCAGGTCTGCAGGAGACAGGAAAGGATACGATACCCAGCTTTTCGGGGGAGGGGTGATCGTGCAGCTCCTGAGCGGCTGCAAAAGCCAGCGGCAGGAAAGCCAAAATCAGGGCCGTTTTCATCGTGTCGGCCTCCGGGAGTTTTATAACCGTACTCTGTTTGCCGGGATTTTGCGAAGAGTTTTGCTATCGGAAGCGTTGAAAAAAAGGTCCTTCACGATCACCCCTGCGAACAGGTTCCTTGGCGACTCGGTTCAGGATGACAAAATTTATGACAAGAGCTTCTGAGACACCACACTGGGAACTCTTTCACGCTTCAAGCGGTGGCCCGATCTTTGACATCCGCTGAGGTGGCGAGTCTGGCACAGTGAGCGCAACAGAAGAACTGCGAACCAACTTCAACTCCGTGCCCAATGACGCGGCAACGGCATTGTTCGCAAATGGGTGCGAGTAGCTGAATTGCGCATTCAAAGCTATCGAAGGTGTGTCGTGCCCCTGCGGCTTCGATCGTGAAGGCTTTGTCGTATTCATTTCCACAAACTTCGCAAGTTGCCATAGTGGTCCTCCTTCAGTGAGGAATGTCCTTGTCGACGTTCGAAATTCTTGCGATGGTCTTCAACCGTATTTGATTCGGGGGGCGGCGACGATCAACTTGGGTCCCATGTCGAGACTGGACTCGCTTTTGGCCGCGCGAGGGACACGCTTGATATGCTTTCCGTCTCCCGCTGTGTGGGTCTTGCAGGGGACAAGCTAGGCCGGAATAGGCGGATTGGTGGTTGAGATGCGAAAGATACAGAGCACGTTTGTTTGAAATGTGAGTAGCAGCCTTAGACTGGCGACTGATCCGCTGTACTGTCCGGCCAGAATCACCAGGGAAATCGGCCAACCAGAGCATTTTCCCCTGTAGGTGTAGCGTAGGGCTTCCGCATTTATGGGCGTTTTCCGCAATGAACGCCCGCTGTATTCCTCTTACGCTCCCCAACCTTTGTCTCTTCGGGGCGGTGAGGCGTCGACCGTTTGCACTTGGCGCAATTTGGTCTGAAGGTCGCAGGGCAACCCCTGAAAACAAGCTGCCTTCTCTAGAGCAGACAGTCGGCGTTCAAAACCGAGTGTCGACCTGGCGCTTGTCGCTTGCCAGAACCTCAGTGAACGATCTCACCGAAATTCGGAGTCGAGCCATGTCTGAGATGTTTGCCATCGTCACCGGTGCCTCCAGCGGCATCGGACTTTCTCTTGCCAAAGAGCTTGCTTCGCGCGGATATGACCTTGTGGTGTGTTCGGCAGGGCCAAGGCTCGCGGAGGCAACGGCCGCGATTCGCAGCTACGGCACGGAAGTCGTGGAATTCAATGCGGATCTCGCAACCCGCGAAGGCGTGGACGCCTTCTGGAACAAAGTGGTATCCGTAGGCCGGCCCGTTGACGTCGCCTGTCTTAATGCCGGCATCGGTGTGGGTGGGCAGTTCTGGGAGACGGATCTGGAAGAAGAGCTGAGGATGGTTTCCTTGAACTGCACTGGAGCCGTACAGCTTGCGAAATACATCATTCGGCAGATGCATGAGCTGAACGCCGGCAAGATCCTGTTCACGTCATCCATCGCAGGTGAGATGGTGGCGCCTCGCGAGGCGGTCTATGCCGCGACCAAGGCCTTCTTGCTCTCGTTTGCGCACAGCCTGCGCTATGAGCTTCGGGATACCAATGTCACGGTAACCGCACTGCAGCCTGGACCGACAAATACGGACTTCTTTCATCGCGCGGGCATGGACGATACCCAGGTAGGAACGGAGGGTAAGAATCAGAGTCAGCCGGACGACGTCGCCCGCGAGGGGCTTGATGCCCTGTTCGATGGAAAAGACCACGTCTATTCCCACTCATTGACCACGAAATTGGAAGGAGCGGTCGCGAACTTCGTTCCTGGAGCGGTGAAGGGAGCGATGCACGAGAAACAGGCAAAGCCGCAGAGCGAAAAATAGCGCAATTTTCAGATCACATTTTCAGCCAGGAGCGACACATGGTGAACTTCAACGAAAAGCCGAATGCCGAGCCTTTGCCGCGCCAGAGCGGCGCCTCGATCATCCTGGATGGACGATATCTGCCGCCGCCCGAGGATAAGGACGGCAAGCTATGGGTACGTACCAGCGCCCTGGTGCAGGGTTCGCCCCAGGATCTATATGCCCTTTGGCGAAAGACGGAGCTTGCGCCTCTTTGGCAGGAAGAGATCGAAGAGGTAGTTCTCACGGGAGAGACAACCTCCCGTTGGACCATGCGATCTGATGACACCGTCATCACATGGGACTCCGAGATCCTTGCTGATGAACCGGGTGAACGAATTGCCTGGCGGTCCATCGGCGGCGACTCGGATAACGCCGGAGAGGTGATCTTTGAGAAGGCTCCCGGCGGACGTGGCACCTATGTCATCGTGCTGCAGGAGTTTCGCATGAGTAAGCTCACCAGCGCGTGGGAGACTTTGTCCGGCCGTAATCCAAAGCAGGCTGTGATTGAAAACCTGCGGCACTTCAAAGCGCTTGCCGAGGCCGGAGAAATCCCGCGATCGCAGGAGGCGCCGCATGGGAAACGGGGATTGATCGCCCGCTTCAAACGATCCCTCTATGGGGAGAATGTCACGACTCCTCCGGGAACGAAGGTGGCTTGAATAGATCTGACACGAGGTGGAGTGATGAAGGCTATTTGTTGGATGGGAAAGTATAAGGTCGAGACGCAAACCGTACCCGATCCGTCGATCATCAATCCGCGCGATGCCATCATTCGCATTACGCGTACAGCAATCTGCGGTTCAGATCTGCATCTCTATGACGGCTTCATTCCCACGATGGAGTCGGGCGATATCATGGGCCACGAGTTCATGGGAATTGTTGAAGACGTCGGAAGCGGAGTTGGTAACCTCCGGCGCGGTGATCGTGTGGTTGTACCCTTTACCATCGCATGTGGAAACTGTTTCTTTTGCAGGAAGAAGATCTGGTCCGCCTGTGACAACTCCAATCCCAATGCGCATCTGATGGAAGCTGCTTACGGTTATTCCGGGTCGGGACTCTTCGGATATTCGCACATGATGGGAGGTTACGCCGGAGGACAGGCACAATATGCGCGTGTTCCGTTTGCGGACGTAGGTCCTTTGAAAATCGAAAGTGATCTCAGCGATGAGAAGGTTCTCTTTCTCTCCGACATTCTTCCCACAGGCTATATGGCGGCCGAAAATGCACAGATTCAGCCTGGAGACACGGTTGCTGTATGGGGATGCGGCCCCGTCGGGCAGTTTACGATTGCCAGTGCTTTTATGCTCGGAGCTGGACGGGTGATTGCGATTGACCGATATGAGGAACGACTGGCTCTGGCTCGTGCTCTCGGCGCGATTACGGTGAACTATGCGGATGAGGACGTCAGCGTCCTGACCGCGATCAAAGACCTGACCGGCGGCACCGGTCCGGATTCCTGCATCGATGCAGTGGGTTTGGAAGGGCATTCCGCGGAGTTGCAAGGCATCTACGACACGATCAAGACAGCGTTTCTCATGGAGACGGATCGTCCGGTAGTGCTTCGGCAGGCCATTCAGGCCGTACGCAAGGGAGGAACGGTCTCGATTCCGGGTGTCTATGGCGGGCTTCTGGACAAGGTTCCGTTTGGAGCCGCGTTTGGAAAGGGCATCACCATGAAGATGGGCCAGACCAACATGCACACATATATGAAGCCCCTGCTGGAACGAATTGAAAAGGGGCAGATCGATCCGACCTATATCATTAGCCACCGCATCTCGTTGGAGGAGGCCCCTGAGATGTACAAGGTTTGGCGAGATAAACAGGAAAACGTCACTAAGATCGTCATCGACCCCTGGTTGGACCGGGCAGCGTGATGGCATGGTGCTGAGACGCAGCGGCAGCCTCAGCACCCTAAACCTCGTACAGTTGGAAGGCTTCAGTGCGAAGGACTCCTATCCGCTGAATGCCTCCGCTCCCGCTTCCGCGACGGCTTGGTCCTGTTTCCCCATGCCTCCGCTGACGCCGATTGCGCCGACTACGCGCCCGTCGCGTTTCAGAGGAACACCGCCGGCGAAGATCATGACGCGTCCCTGATTGGAAGCGTGAATGCCGAAGAACTGATCTCCGGACTGAGAGAGTTCGCCAAGAGCTTTGGTTTCGATATCGAAGGCGCGTGCCGTCCATGCCTTGTTAATGGCGATGTCGACCGAGCCGAGCCAGGCGTTTTCCATCCTTTCGAACAACAGAAGATTGCCGCCTGTGTCGACAACCGCAATATTCATCGGCATACCGATCTCCTGAGCTTTTTGCTCGGCGGCCGCAACGATGGCTTTTGCTTCCAGAAGTGTAACGCTCATAAGTGTTCTCTCCGCGGTAGTGTGGGTGTATGGATCTTTCAGTGGAGCCGCTCCAGATAGGCGGCGATCCTGTCAGCATCCTGCTGCGTGAGATGCATCTCAGGCATAGCTGAACCCGGATGTACAGACTGTGGATGTTGTAGCCAGTAAGAAAGGTTTTGCGGATTGTTTGGAAGAATTCCGGCGATATAGGTTCTATTGCCGAACCGGTCCAGAGGGGGACCGACATAGGAGTGGGCGCCGGCCACACCTGGAATGGTATGACATGAGGTGCATCCATAGGAGCGCATCGACGTCTCCGCCTGCCGGTCAGAGCTGGAATGGCAACCTGCGAGGAGGGAAGCACAGGTAATGAGAAAGAGAACATTTTTCATGCAGCCTCCTTCCGGGCAGAAGCAGGAGCCATCGAGGTATGGAGGAGCCGTCTATCTGAAGTGTGAAGCCACTTCGCGAACAGGAGAACCCCTATCGCTATGAAGACGAGTCCGGACGGAACCCACATCAGCAGGCCGCCTAACTGCTGGTCTTCGAGAGCGGTAAGATGCCAGATCTGCGTGCGTTCTGTGTAGATGGGGTACCAGAGGACCGTTGAGAAAGTAAGCAACGCCCCCAGTGCACTGCAGTGAACGGCGGTGCCGAAGGTATAAAGCGTGGCCATGCCATAGCTCATGGAAGATCGGCCTGCACCATACAGGGCCGACCAGAAGATCAGACCAGTCAGAAAAAAAGTCAGATGTTGTACAGCGTGAATCACGTCGGAACGCACGGTTGCCTGGTAAAGCGCAGGGATATGCCATCCCCACAGGGCGGCCGCGTGAATCAGCCATGCGGAGAGCGGAGCCGTGAGAAGGCAGACCAATGGATTGCGCTCGATACCAGAGATGAGAGCTCCAACACGTTTGCGATGCATGCGTGGCAAGGCATACAGAAAGGTCACCGAGCAGTGAGAGGCGGCAATGAGCGGGGCTGCAATCAGGATAAGAATCTCGTGCTGCAGCATGTGTGCACTGAACAAAGCATCGCCTAGCTGATGGAGAGGCGAGACGAGGGCGAACACCAGTGAGAGCCAGCCAGAAGCGAAGGCAAGGTGACGCCAACGAAGAATCGAATGATTACGGCGGCGCAGCGCTCCCCTGAGATACCAGCTCCCCATGAGGAGCAGAGGCAGGATGATGGATAGCTCGAAGGTCCAATGGTGGAGCGCCCAAAGATCATCAGGAGCAGGCAGAGCCTCTGCGCTGTTGCCGTCTGCGTCGTGCATAGCGTGCAGCAGAAATACGAACGCGCCGATGGAGGATGCAGGCATCACAGGTCACAGGCTCCCAGGATGAGTGTCGAGAGGGTCCCTGCAAGGCCAAGCAGGGCGAAACCGGCTGCAAACCACAAGCCGAGACAACGAAGGAAGAGCCGTGAACTGCGTAGCGTGACGGGCGGATCATCGGATCCTGCCTCGATCCGTGCGCGTGTCGGAGACAGCATCAGAGCCGCTAAACCACAAACGCCGAGAGACAGCACATTGACCAGCATCACCAGATGCCGGTTATGTACGTTGCAGTCATACGTGCTGACGATATATCCGACCACGATATTCACTCCTCCGGCCAAGGGAGGAAGGAGCATGCCGGTCCAGAGGCGGAGGTTGAGGCCTTCGTCTTCAGAATGGCGCAGGATATTGACTGGGCTTGGCATGGTTCAGCTCCTCAGCCAACGCGGAGCCCAATAGAGCACCAGGTAAATGGGTATCCAGGTGAGCACGACAAAATACCAGTAGCTGGCATTCTCTTCAGCATCGACGAATCGCTTGCCCTCAATGTGAGGCGAGTAAAAAAGCACGGTCAGGACGATAGTTTCCACCCAATCGGTAAGCAGATGGGTAATATGAAGTCCCATGAGGAACCACACGGCAGAACCATAGGCCGTCTGGCTCCAATCACAGTTGAGGTGACGAAGCTCCAGGTAGCGAACGCCCAGGTTTGCCATACCCACGAAAGTCGCGATAACGAGTCCGAGCCGGACAGCACCGAGATCACCTTTATGTGCGCGGCGCCGATACCACTCCGTCGGGATCACGCTCAGGATGAAGATGAAGGTATTAACTGTGCCCCATGTAAGGTCCGGCGGAAGAACTCCTGGAGGCCAGTCCTGGGAACGCGAGTGCAGATAGAAGTATGCCGCGATGACCAGAGCAAAGACGCCGGCCTCGATCGCCATCATGCCCATCGTCCCCCACCACGTGAGACTTCTGTCGGCAAAGGTTACGTTTGGCAGCATCGAGACATCAAGAGTTTGCCGACCGCGCGTTAGCTCTTCTGCCATATGTCCCTCCTTCTCCGGCGTTCCGACTCCTCCCTCGTGGGCCAGAACCATCCAATGAGAGCAATGGCGAGCGGAATGGCTCCAATCGAAACGGCGATAGGACGGAAGATACTGCCGATAAAGAGGGCAGTGGTGACAACAGCTGCTATAAATGGCCAGATACTTGGCTCGGGCAACTCGTCGCGCCCGTCCGGCTCGGCATCATGAATGCGGGTGGTAACAATCTCGCGTACATCCTCGTGAAGGCCAGAGATGACAGGCTGATCCGGCAACGCATCCCACAGCGCTTCACTCCCGTTGACCGTAGGCAGGTTCAGAAAGTTATAGGCACGAGGCGGAGAATCTGTTGCCCACTCCAGACCGCCTGCCTGCCATGGATTCGGCGGTGCGGCTTCTCCGCGGCGAAGAGACGTCCAGACATTCCACAAGAAGAGAGAGACGCCGGCAAACAGCAAAAGGTAACCGCAGGACTGGATCTGATTGAGTACAGTCCAGCCGGCATCTGCGGGATAGGTGTAGACGCGACGCGGCATTCCTCGCAAACCGAGGATATGCATCGGGAAGAAAGTAATGTTGAACCCGATGGTGAAGAGCCAGAAGCTCCACATACCGATTCGTTCGGAGAGCATACGGCCGGTAATCTTTGGGAACCAGTAAGCGAAGGCGCCAAACAGGGGAAAAACGGCCCCTCCAATAAGCACATAGTGGAAGTGGGCGACAACGAAGTACGTGTCATGAACCTGGAGATCGACCGGAACAGAGGCCACGAAGATACCGGTCATGCCGCCGATGATGAAGACAAAAAAGAAGCCAAGCACCCACCACATAGGTGTTTTGAGCACCGGCTTTCCGGTCACGATGGTTGCCAGCCAGCAGAAGATCTGGGCCCCGGCTGGAATGGCAATCATCATGCTGGCGGCGGTGAAGAAGGCTTCGCTCATCTGTGGAATGCCTGTGGCAAACATGTGATGCACCCACAACCCGAAGGCAACAAAGCCGGTGGCGATAAGCGAGAGCACCAGCGCCATATAACCGAAGACATGGCGACGAGAGAAAGTGGCGACAATGGTGGAGACGATAGCCGTGCCCGGTAGAAAGATAATGTAGACCTCCGGATGACCGAACCACCAGAAGAGGTGTTGA
This sequence comes from Terriglobus albidus, assembly GCF_025685425.1. Lineage (GTDB taxonomy): Bacteria > Acidobacteriota > Terriglobia > Terriglobales > Acidobacteriaceae > Terriglobus > Terriglobus albidus. The sequence goes on along the minus strand of NZ_JAGTAS010000057.1, from coordinate 366,519 downwards.
AAGAGCAGGACGTCGCCACCGACGGCTGGATTGAAGAATTGTGTCGAGGCGGTACGGTCCAGCAGAAGCATGGTGCTTGAGACAACGACCCCAGGCATTGCGAAGATCACCATGAATGCGACGACGACCTGGCCCCAAACGAAGATGGGGATACGGTTCAGCGACATTCCCGGAGCACGGAGTTTGAAGACGGTGACGATCACCTCGACGGCGACTGCAAGGGCAGAGACCTCGGTAAAGGTAATGAGCTGCGCCCAGATATCTGCTCGCTTGCCGGCACCGTAATCGGGTCCGGAGAGCGGAACATAGGCAAACCATCCACGGTCGGGACCTGAGTTCACAAAGAAGAAAGCGAAAAGCATCAGCCCGCCGAAGAGAAAGAGGTAATAGCTGAAGGCATTCAGGCGAGGGAACGCGATGTTGCGAGTGCCCACCATAAGAGGGACGAAGTAAACAGCAAGAGCCTCGAACATCATGGGCACAGCAAAGAGAAACATCATGATGCTGCCGTGCATGGTGAAGATCTGGTTGTAGAGGTCGGGGCTCATGAGGTGGGATTCAGGAAAAGCAAGCTGCAGGCGCATCGCGCCTGCGAGCAGGCCTCCGGCAAGGAAGAAGGCAAACGCGGTCACCATATACCGTTTGCCAATGGTGGTGTGATGAACCGCCTTGAACCAGCCAATAAATCCCTTCGGCTCTGCCCAGATGCGCTCCAAATTGCGAGCGCGTTCGGCTTCCTCAGCAGTGGAGATTGTCTGTTCGATCAATGCAGCTCTCTGCTCACTCATCGCAAGGTCTCCAGATAGGCAAGCAGGTCGTTCAGGTCAGAAGAGGGCATGGGATTTGGCGGCATGCGTACCCCAGGCTTGATGCTTTGCGCATTGCTGATCCAGCCCGCGAGATTGCCACGCGTGTTCTTTAATGTCCCCGCGGCAATCATGGAGCGACTTGCAAGATGCGTAAGGTCGGGGCCCACGGTTGCGCCCGCCGTCGTTCCGCGGATGGTATGGCACATCACGCACGCGTGCGTGAGAAAGACCTCGCGGCCATGAATGGCTTGCGATGAGGCAGGTTCTGGGGCCGGAGAGAGTTGTTGCTCGTACCAGCGGTCAAAGTCTTCGCGTGATTGCGCCACAATGTCGAAGGCCATGTGCGCGTGTTGCAGGCCACAGAATTCAGCACACTGGCCACGCCATGTTCCGGGCTGATCGACCTGAATCGTGAGGTCATTCTCATAGCCAGGGAGCAAATCTTTTTTCCCATGAATATTAGGCGCCCAGAAGCTATGGATGACATCACGCGAGGTTGCATGGATGGTAACAACCGCTCCGACTGGCACATGGATTTCGTTGGCCGTACGAACCATGCGATATGGCTGTTCGTTGATTGGATATTCCACCTCCCACCACCACTGGTGACCGTAGACATCGATCTTGATCGCCTGTGCCTGGGCCAGTACAGCGGTGCTGTGACTGGTGTAGAAGCTTGAGACCATCATCACCAGCAACAGGATGATCGTGAGCCCCAGGGCCGCTCCGACGATCCAGGTTGCCTTACGCTCGATCTCCGGATCTTCAACCAGCGTGTGCGGCACGAAGCCCTCGCGTGCATGGTTGCGGACGACTCCATAGGCAAGCACCGCGATGACGATGACGTAGACGATGGATGTAATGGAGAAGATCAACAGCAGATTGTGTTCAATGTGCCTCGCCTGTGGTCCGACAGGCGAAAGCGGGGTCTGGTGGCCAGGGAACATCGGCGAGATGAATGAGAAGATCATCGCGATGGCTCCGAGACGACAGGCTGAGGATGCTCCGCGCCTGGATGCTCCTGCGGACGCGATTGTTCGGGAACAACCATCGGCATGTGATCAGAACGCGAGGGAGCAACATCAGAGGGAAGTTGTCCACTCATCGATCTCACATAGGCGGCGATCTCCCATACCTGATAGTCAGGAATCTTTCCGGCGTAGCTCGGCATTCCATTGGGGCGGCCCTGCACGATAGTGGAGTGGATCTGTTCGAGAGAGCTGCCGTAGATCCACTCCGAGTCCATCAACGCCGGACCAATGGCGCCACCGCCATTTGCATGGCAGCCGACGCAGTTGTAGGCCTGATAGAAGCGCTTACCTTCTGCGACGGCGTAAGCGCTTTCAGCAATAGGATTGGGCTGATTTCCTTTGGGCGGCTGTTGACCGGCGGCGACCTCGCTGAGAACGGTACCGTTGGCCGGCTGTGAACCGGCTGCTCCGGGATCGAAGACCCGCTGCTCGCGCTTGCACCCGGTCAGCAGACTGCCGAGAAGCAGGATGGAAACGAGCATAGGCCTCATAGCCCACCTTCCTTCTCTTCGAGTTGAGGCACGTGATACGAGTTCAAGATGTGCCGGATCTCGGATAAGTTCTTTTCGATAGCCCGGTTCAGAGCGTCAGCGAGTTGCAGGTCGGAGGAATGGACTGCGATAGCAATGTCATACCGGAAGGGAATGCCATCTTCGATCGCTGGGCTTACAGCATGCAGTGAAAGCGGGACGTGCTCACGCGACGCGTAATATCCGGCCACAGGTCCCCAGACAACTGCAAACCCGACCTTGCGGGAAGCTACAGCGTGGACAATCTCGCCCGCTTCAGATCCAAACGATCGATATCCGACGAGCTGCGAGGCATGCCCATAATGGATGAGCGGAAGCGAAGGTGGAGAGAAATCCTCGTCCAGAATCTGCAGACCAATGCGCTGTGATCCGATGGAAGGATCGCTGAAGCTGGAAAGCTGCCAATGATCTGCGGTACGGGTCACGAAGACATAGCTTGACTGGTAATACGGTCGCGTCTGACGGACTCGCTTAAGCCCATCAGGAGTTCCCATCAATAAATCGCAATCGCCATGATTGAAGCGTTCGCGAAGAAACCCTCGCCTCGCCCGTGCCCATACGAATTCGGGTTGGCGGCCAAGATCCCGAATCAGAAGTTCTGCGATGCGATTGTCGAAGCCCGTACGCGCTTGATTGGAAAATGGAAGATTATCGGGATCTGCGCATACACGCAGAACCCGTTGCGCATGGCATACCGGCGGCAGTGCAAGAGCAGCGATGAGAACACTACGGAAGAGAGAAAACATACAGTGTCCCTCCTGCCGTAACCTCGTTGCGGATGTTGGGAAGCGCCTTTCCCCACCCGTTGGCCGCAGTTCCATCGCGGGTATCGAGCTGGCCGGCAACGATAGAGCCCGGCCAGCCGCCGATCCCCGAGAGGATCGCAATATATTGCTTTCCATCAGGGCCGCGGTAGCTCACCGGCTGACCGATAATGCCGGAGTCAGTCTTGAACTGCCAAAGGATATTCCCAGTCTTTGCGTCGGCCGCTTTGAACCATCCATCCATGGTGCCGAAGAAGACCAGGCCTCCGGCGGTGGTGACGGTCCCGCTCCAGATCGGGTATTTGTCTTTGATTGTCCAGACAGCTTTACCGGCGATCGGATCCCACGCAGTAAGCTCGCCCATGTGGCCACCTGGACCCGCGTAATACTGCACAGAAGACCCGACATATGGAGTTCCGGCGATATAGCTGACCTCTGTCCCTTCTTCATCCATACACATGTTCTGGTGGGGGATATAAAGAAGACCCGTCTGCGGCGAGAAAGACGAGGGTTGCCAGTCCTTCGCTCCGGGAGCGTCAGGGCAGATATTCCGTACCACCTGTCCGGTTCTGGGTGCTTTGTCAGGAATCCGCTGCAGAGCTCCCGTCCGAAGATCGACGCCGGTCGTGGTGTTCGTATAGGCGAATGGATTCGCAGAGAGCACCTGTCCGGTTGCCCGGTCGATCACGTAGACATGCCCATTGCGGTCAGGACGGAGGAGCACTTTTCGAAGCTGTCCCTGCCAGGGAAGATCGACAAGCACATCTTCATTGATGCCGTCCCAGTCAAAAAGATCATGCGGAGACATCTGATAGAACCAGACCGCCTCGCCCGTATCGGGATCGCGTGCGAACATGCCGGCGGTCCACTTGTTGTCGCCGGGCCTGACCTCTGGATTCCACGGACCCGGATTGGCAGTTCCGTAGTAGATCAGGTTGAGCTGAGGGTCATAAGAGAGAAATCCCCATACGGTTCCACCACCGATCCGCCAGGCGTCTGGAGGCCAGGTCTTTACACCGAGGTCGGAGCCTTTGTCTGTCGCGTAGTAGGGATGAAAGCGAGAGCCGATAAGCACTTCGTTATCGGGCCCTGTGCTGTAGGCCTTCCAGGCAAGTTTGCCGCTGGAGGTATCAAGCGCCGCAAGCCATCCCCGAACCCCGAACTCTCCTCCGGAGTTGCCGACAAAGACATGATTGCGCACGACCATCGGCGCCATCGTGATGGTCTCGCCATTGTTGAGATCGGCGAGATGCGTTCTCCAGAGCTGTTCTCCGGTATCGGCATTCAGAGCGATGGTGTACCCGTCGAGCGTATTGAAAAAGAGCTTTCCGTTGTCGAAGACGGCGCCGCGAGTCACCCAATCGCAACATGCTTCGCCCTTCGCGGCCGGCGAAGGATGGGGCTCATATTTCCATTTCAGAGGTGCGCCAGGCTTGGTGAGGTCCAGTGCGTAAAGCACATTTGGCCACGGCGTAGCGAGATACATCGTGTTATTCGCCACAATGGGAGCGGCTTCCTGGCCATGAGGCACTGTCGTCGCAAACGTCCAGGAGACGCGAAGCTGTGCGACATTTTGCGCCGTAATCTGCGAAAGGGAGCTGTAGCGGGTATTAGCGAAGTCCTTGGTCGCGCGGACCCATTGACCATCGTCCTTTTCCATCTCCGCGGTGTAGGGGTGTATCGAACCGCCTGTGGAAGCAGACGTCGAGGAGGATTGTTTGTGGCAGCCCAGCATGAACCAGAAGCCAAGGATGCCAAACAGTACAAGCCAGAGGGTTCTCGATCCCGTACTTTTCATTGTCAATCCACTCGCCGGTGAACCTGTGTTCTTCGTGAGACAACGATCTTCGTGTCTTTATTCGAACAATGCTGATGGCGGGCGGAGTAGAAGAGTTGCCCGCTTCCTCTCTGACGGCCTTCTATGGCACATCACGGCGTCCTCCTGACTTCGTGGATCGAAGACACACATACGGAGGCATGACCAGGTAGAAGCGAGGATCATCCATCGTGAGCACGATGGGGCTCTGGGACATGAGGGAGACTTCGGAGGACTCCCAGCGTTTTGGGAGACGAGCGGTTAATTGAGAGTGACGATACCGCGTGAGATCGCGTATCGAGTCAGTTCCGCAGTCGTGCGGATTCCCAGTTCATTCATGAGGGCGCTTTTATGAAACTCCACGGTCTTCGAAGAGATATTGAGTGATGCTGAGATCTCTTTGACGGATTTTCCCTCGGCGACAAGTTGCAATACCTCGCGCTGACGGGGCGTGAGCGTGTCAGGAAAGATATCGGATGCCTGACGGAGATCCTGCAGTGAGAGCGAAGGCAATGACGCCTTCAACAGCGATGTAACGTACGGCTTTCCGGCCGCGGCCCGACGCACTGCAGCGAGAATCTCTGTAGATGCCGATTGCTTTGCACAGTATCCAATACCACCGGCGCGAAAGGCCGCCCGGAGGTATTGGACATCGATTTGCTGCGTTACAAAAACAATCTGGGCTGAAGGAACCAGCTTTCGGAGCCGGCGGGCGGCTTCGATACCATTCAGCTCAGGCATCGCGATGTCCAGCAGTACAATATCCGGTTGAAGGCGGATCGCGTCCGTCAGTACCGACCTTCCATTCGACGAAATACCAACGACCTCGTACTCTGCATTGAGGAGCTGGCGAAGGCCTTCCGCGACCAGCGGGTGGTCGTCAGCGATCAGAATTCGGATTCTTCGCAAGGTGGGCTCCATTAGGAACGGTTACGGTAATTGAGACGCCCTCTCCGAGAGACGAGAGTATTTCAAAGCTGCCTCCCGCGATGCGGGCCCGCTCCTTCATTGAAATCAAACCAAGGCCATGCAAAGGGTATTCAGATTCCTGATCGAATCCGATTCCGAAATCTCGCACCGATAAGCGGATAGTGTGATCCTCACCGGTCAACATTACCTTAACGTGAGTCGGTCCGGCATGTTTGCCTACATTCCGAAGTGCTTCCTGCGTAATCCGATAGAGTGAGGTGCTGATAACCTGGTCGAGCTTTTCCGGAATATCCGATTCTGCGAACGTAGCCGGCATCTTTTCCCGCTCGCGAAAGTCGTCGACCAAAGCACGTACGGCAGCGGCAAGCCCGAGGTGGTTCAGGATGGAAGGATGCAGGCGGTGAGAGATGGTACGGATATCGTCGTTCAGTGCATGAAGCTGATCGTGGAGCGATGCCAGGTCCCGCTTTTCTTCCGGATTATTGGTTCGGCCTCGCCACGTATCACAAAGAATCTCCAGCGCTGAAAGCCGCTGGCTGATATCGTCGTGTAACTCACGGGCCACATACTGCCGTTCTTCTTCCTGTACCGAGAAGAGATGGGCCGCCAGCTCTGAAAGTTGTTCGCGTGCCTGCAATAACGTCTTTCCAGTCACTTCGACCTCGTTCTGAAGAGCTTCCTGCTGCTGGTTGAGTGCACGCTCAGCCTCTTTGTGGAGAGTGACATCTTCCAGCGTGAGTAAAAGAATCCGATCACCATCGGTTGATAGAGCCTGTGCTTTGATACTGATGGTCTTTCGCTGGGCGGTCGTGGATTCGTGTTCCAGTTCAATCGCGGTCCCTGCTGCGGATTTTGCGAGCTCGTGCAACTGCTCCGTAAGGCCATTGACACCCCAGAAGAGGTTAGCCAGATCAGGAAACGACCTTCCGATGAGGTCGCTATCCTTCATCTGTGTCAGCTCACGGAATGAGTTATTTACACTCCTGACGGTGCAATCGGCTTTGAGCACCACTACCGGGACGGGCACGCTTTGGACGACCGTATTGGCGAAATCGCGTGCTTCACGGAGCTCTTGCTGGCTGCTTCGGAGCTGATCAATATCGACCAGAAGAACCACCAGGCCTTCAATTTTGTTGTCCGTGGTGCGATAGGGGCGAACCCGCAGCAGATACCAACGGCCCTCGCGATCCTGTACTTCCACTTCGCGGGTTCCTAATGTATCAAGCACATCGAGCAGAATCGGTTCGATGTCGTCGATCGAGAGCTGGAGACGAAGCTCTGAGATCGAGCGGCCGATGTCGGAGGCCCGGACATTGAGGAGTCGCTCCATCGGCGGAGTGAACTGGCGGATGTGCAGGTTCTCCGTCAACATGAGCAAGGGCATATTGACGCTGGTCAGCAGGTTGGTGAGGTCATTGCCGGTCTGGGTTAGAACGGCATTCCGCTGCTGCAGCTCCTCATTGACAGTCTGCAGCTCCTCGTTCGCGGACTGCAGCTCTTCTTTGGTCGTTTCCAGCTCTTCGTTAGTGCTCTGGAGTTCTTCGTTGGCTGACTGAATCTCTTCGTTTGCCGAGACGAGCTCCTGATTGCGGGCATCTCGCTCTTCGATCAGTGACTGCAAATGAAACCGCGTCGAAGTCAGATCTTGACGCAGTTGCGCGATCAGTTTTTCCTTATCGTCGATCGACAACACCGGAAGTGCAGCCTGGTGGAAGGCCTCCGATTTGGATTTTGCTTCCGGAGTAGAAAACAGAATCAGAAAGCAGCGTGTTCTCGCTGTTGCGCTGGTAATTGGCAAGACATCGAGCTGCAATAACATCTCGGTGCCCTCCTCACTTCGCATCGGAATGGTGCTCGAGACAGGGATGTTTTCCTGAATGGAACGTTCCGTTGCCACCTTGACCTCTGCGGAGATATCTTCTCGAAGCACCCGCGAGAGGTTCCAGCTCACGGCGCCTGAGGCCAGTTCGACGAAGGGAGCTGTCTGTCCCCGTGCCTGCAGAACGTTCAGTCGATCATCGACGATCAGACCCGGAGGGCCGTAACGCGCGAGGACGATGCGATCGGCGGCTCGCTGTAGCTCCAATTCCGTCCAGCCCTCATTCATGAAAGAGCCGATGGACTCACGCATACCCATCGAGATATTGGTTACGGAAAACGCCTGGGTCAGGCTGTAAGGCCGCTGGGAGGAACCTCCGACTTTGGAGTAGATCTTGTATTTCCGGTCGACGGCATTAAACAGATCCGTGTAATCGCGCAGACTTTCCGACATGCCCAAGAGCATGTACCCATCCGGCTCGAGCGCATAGTGAAAGGTCGACATGACCTGTTTTTGCAGCGTCTGATTGAAATAGATCATGACATTCCGGCAGCTCAGGAAGTCGATGTGCGAGAAGGGTGGATCAATACACAGATTCTGGCGGGCGAAGATGCAGCAATCCCGCACTCGTTTGGAGACCTGATATCCGCTATCCACTTTGGTGAAGAAACGGCGCAGGCGCTCTGGCGAGATCTCCGCAGCGAGCGTCTCCGGGTAGATTGCCGTACGCGCCTGCTCAATCGAGTGTTCGCTGGCATCGGTGCCGAAGATCTGAACCGCGGTATCCATGCCGTGGGAGGTAAGGTATTCGAGCAATGTAATCGCCAGGGAATAGGCTTCTTCGCCTGTGGAGCATCCCGCGCACCAGATGCGCACCGGCTTCTCCGGCGAGCGATTCTGAAAGAAAGTTGGCAGGATATTGGTGCTGAGGGACAGCCAGAAATCCGGATCTCGGAAGAAGCGCGTCACGCTGATAAGGACATCTTCCTGCAGGACGCGCAGTTCGTCAGTCCGTATTTGAAGAAACCGGAGATATTCCGCGAGTGTTTCGATACGCAGCAGGATCATGCGCCTGGCAATGCGGCGGCGGATGGTCTCCGGCTTATATTGCCGGAGCTCGAGTCCAGACTGGCTGCGAAGCAGCTGGAGAATGCGGTTGTAACTCTGTTCGTCGGTGGGTGGCGCCTCGCCGGTCTCCAGGGATCGGACCTCGGGGCGGAAGAACTGGTGGGCCAAACGGGCCAGCTCTATGCCTAACTGCGCCGGCGGGACAATGAGGTCGACGTGGTCTGCCGCAATGGAGCTGAGCGGCATACTGCCCTGTTGCGCGGTTTCAGGCGACTGCACCAGGGCGATACCGCCTTCCCCTTTGATGGCCTTTAACCCCAGGGCTCCGTCGGAGTCTGCGCCTGAGAGCACCACTCCTATCGCGTGATTTCGCTGGTCTGCGGCGATCGAATAGAAAAACGCATCGATCGGCAGATGATGCCGTTCCCGGAGACGCTGCCTTTCGTGCAAATGGATCACACCATGCCGTAACTGCGCGACCTGATTCGGCGGCAGAACGTAGACGTGGTTGGGTTCCATCTTCTGCCCGCTATGCATGGCCTGGACCGGCATCTCAGTGTGCCGGGACAGGATTTCCGGCATGAAGCTCGGCTGGTCGGGGGCGAGATGGGAGATCACGGCGAACGCCATGCCCGTATCTTCGGGAAGGTTTTCGAAGAGTGAGACAAATGCCTGCAGTCCGCCGGCTGAGGCGCCCATGGCAACGACCGGGTACGGCAATGCCGGAGCCTGCTGCTCCTCACTGTTCTCAACGACCACGCTTACCTGAGGACCGCTTTCGCTGTCGCTGCTCGTGGCTTCGTCGGGGCCATCACTTACCTGCAAGGTATCCTGAACGAGTTCCAGATCCAGGTTCTGATCCTGCTCCGCGTGAGGGGCTTTTTCGTGAGCTGGTGTGCGCTGGGAGGTGTCTGCCATAAGAAATTCCTTTTGCTGTCAATAAATAGTAGAGGCAGGAAGGCACGGATTGCTGGCGTCACGTGACGCGTGCGTCCAAGGGACGTCCCTAGTCCTGCCAGCGTCATTAGAAGTGTATGCTCATTCGACCTCGGTGTGCGGACCACCATCAGGACGAGGATGTTTTCTTCGGTTTCGCCTTAGAGACGGAGTTGCTCAATTCCCGGAGAAGGCGAGTGACAGCCTCACCCGCATCCAGGTTTTCAAGGACGATGGGTATGACTCCGCGGCTGCGTAGAACCGCTTCCTGTGGGAGATCGTGCTGGTTCATCACAATGTAGGATAGTGGCCGCTGGTTGCCGTAAACGGAGTTTCTCCAGAGCTCCTGCAGGCGAAAAAGCAAATAGCGTGTATTGATGTCGTGAAGGCTGTAACCGATAAAGAGTATTGGACGGGCCAGACTGTCTGATCGTAGCCGCAGATCCAGCGGGCTCTCAAAGAGCATACGCTGGAAATAGCTCGACTCTGTGAGGACCAGCGACTCGTCATCTTCGAAGTCGCCGTGGAACTTGATAATCTCCGTCGCACCGGCTGCATGCTGAGTCAGGTCCGCCACGTTGGCTATCTTGTGAAACGGCTTTTTATATTGTTCGAAGGCCCGTTCCAGCCAACGGTCATAATTGGTGGTGTAGATGGTCGAGAACCCGATCTCTACAATGAGCCGGTGCAGCTCAGAATCTGCAATCGAAACGCTGTTAGGGTGCCAGGTGAGGTCCATCCAGCTTCTCAGAGGACCAAGTTTGCCATGTTTGAGAAGATACGCTTCCGCGATGATGGGATAGTCAGGGTATGCTAGCGCCGGTTGTTCTGTCCCGAGTTCCTGCGCCAGGTGCTTTACCAGTGCGGTAAAGTCCGGCAGGCCGAGATTCTGTGACGCGCCTCCGCCGACAAAAAGAATGAGTCGTTTCTGTTGCACGGCTTCGATGAGTGGTTCGAGTCCTTCCAGAAGCGAAGTTCCTGGTGAAGCGCGGCGCACAGTCTCTCCTCTCCCTCTGCATTCGGTACCGGTTCGATGCCAGATTGCAGGAAAGATGTTGCCGGATCAGTGGGGCGTCCGGATCGGTGGGGCGCATAAAGGCTACTAATTCGTGCCGGAGCCAAAGGAATGCACGTTTCCTGCATCCAAAGGTCCTCAGGACGTGACCGCATGTCATACAAGCTAGAAGAAGGTACTCCGACCCGGCTAGGGGCGTTATGGGATGGCGATGGAGTGAACTTCGCCTTGTTTTCTGCCAACGCGAGCAAAGTTGAACTCTGCCTGTTTTCGGAAGATGGGAAGACTGAGCTTGAGCGCATTGAGCTGCCCGAACACACGAACGAGATCTGGCACGGATACCTCCGTGGCGCCGGTTTCGGACAGCGTTATGGGTACAGAGTGTACGGTCCCTATGAGCCCACATCCGGATACCGTTTCAATCACCACAAGCTGCTTCTCGATCCGTATGCCTATGCGCATATCGGTGAGGTGGTGTGGAATCCCGCGATCTTTGGCTACAAAGTGGAATCGGGCGACGATTTGACGTTTGACGAGCGCGACTCGGCGCCATATGTCCCGAAGTGTATTGTCGTAGATCCCAACTTCGACTTCAGCGGAGAACGTCGCCGCAAGCGTATTGGATGGAGCGAGACCCTCATCTATGAGGCTCACGTGCGCGGACTCACCAGGAGATATCCCGGTATGCCGGAAGAGATCCAGGGAACATATGCCGGCGCCGCGGATCCGCAGGTGATTGCATATCTGCGGTCGCTGGGAATTACCTCGGTCGAGTTTCTCCCGATCCATACCTTTGTTGACGATAACTACCTGCTGGAGAAAGGACTCCGTAATTACTGGGGATACAACACCATTGGTTTTTTCGCACCGGATCCGCGTTATGCCTCCAATCGGCCAGACACGCTCAAAGAGTTCAAGGAGATGGTGGCCCGTTACCACGAGAATGGCCTCGAGGTCATTCTGGATGTGGTCTATAACCACACTGCCGAAGGCAACGAGAAAGGGCCCACCCTTTCGTTTAAAGGTATCGACAACGCCAGCTACTACCGCCTGGTGCCGGATCAGCGGCGGTACTATCTCAATGAGACGGGGACGGGAAACACGGTAAACGTGAGCCATCCCCGCGTCCTGCAAATGGTCATGGACTCGCTCCGTTATTGGGTCGAACAGACAAATGTCGATGGCTTCCGGTTCGATCTGGGTACGGTGCTGGGAAGGGAAGCGACGGGATTCGATTCCGAGGGCGGCTTTCTCAAGGTTTGTTCGCAGGATCCGGTACTTGCGTCCGTCAAGCTGATCGCTGAGCCATGGGACTGCGGTCCTGGGGGATATCAAGTCGGTGGTTTTCCTCCGGGATGGGCGGAATGGAATGATCTCTTCCGCGATACAGTACGGGATTTCTGGCGCGGAGAGGCAACGGCAGGAAAGATTGCTCCTCGCCTTACCGCTTCGGGGGACCTGTTTAATCACGGCGGCAGGCGGCCATGGGCCACAGTTAACTTCATAACAGCGCACGATGGATTCACCCTGAACGACCTTGTGACCTTCAATGACAAGCACAACGAAGCCAATGGCGAAAACAACCAGGATGGCAGCAACGATAACCATTCCTGGAACTGCGGCGTTGAAGGGCCGACGGAAGACCAGAAGATCAAAGATTTGCGACTGCGGCAGATGAAGAATCTGCTCGCCACGCTGTTCTTCGGGCAGGGAACGCCGATGCTTCTCGCCGGAGATGAGTTCGGTCGTACACAGCAGGGTAATAACAATGCCTATTGCCAGGACAATGAGATCTCCTGGATCGATTGGGAGATGCGAGACAAAAATCAGCAACTCCTGGAATTTGCAAAGTACGTCATCGGTCTGAGAAAAAAGTTTCCAGCTCTTCGTCGCCCGAGGTTCTATGTCGGGCAATATGACGAGGCCTTTGGCAGCAAAGATCTGCAGTGGCTTCACCCAAATGGTCAGGAGATGCAGGCTGAGCATTGGGATGACGCCGGCATGAAGTGTGTCGGCATGCTGCTGGATGGTCGAAGCAGGACCACAGGATTACAAATGGGGAGTGATAGCACGACGCTATTGCTGATTCTGAATGGGAGTGCCGATGCTGTCCCGTTCAGGCTGCCCGAGTGCGGCAGGAAAGGCTGGAATCTGTTGGTCGATACGAATCTCACAGTCACCGCCGGGCAAAGCACCCACGCACCCGGTACGGAATACGAGGTGACGGCACGTTCGCTCCTGCTGTTCTCTACTGAGCCGCAGGAACACTGAGAGGAACAGTGCTTCCGCGGAGCTGGGACTGCATCGTGGTAGGATCCGGGCCGAATGGGCTCAGCGCGGCAGCAGTGCTGGCACAGGCTGGCTATAGCGTGCTTGTTCTGGAAGCAGCGGAGGAACTTGGCGGAGGCGTCAAAACTCTTCCGCTTACCGTGCCCGGCTTTGCGCATGACGTCTGTTCTTCCATCTTCCCGCTCGCTGTCAGTTCACCTGCGTTTCGCGCCATGCCTCTGGAGAGCTTCGGATTAGAGTGGGTGCATCCGGAGGCTCCCCTTGCCCATCCCCTTGAGGGGGGACGGGCTGTTGTGCTGGAGCGGTCGCTGGAGGCAACTGCCAGGTCTCTCGAGGAGGATGCCGACGCTTACCGGAAGCTCCTTGGCACAACGGCAGAGAACTGGGACCGGTTGATTGGCATTATGATGGGCCAATCCGGCAGCTTGAAGACGCCCGGTGGACTGTTTCGTTTTGGCGCGTGGTCCACCCGTTCACAGACTCGTCTTATAGAGACGTTTCGCGCCGAACCGGCCAGGGCGCTGCTTACCGGCATCGCAGCTCATGCGAATCTTCCGATGACCGCTTCGCTCAGTGCCGGTTTTGGACTGCTTCTGGCTGCAAGCGGACATGGAGCAGGCTGGCCATTTCCTCGCGGGGGAGCAGGAAAGCTTGCCGCCGCACTCGTTGGCTATTTGAAGAAGTTCGGCGTCGCATTGCAGACAGGTTCCCGGGTTAACTCCGTCGATGAATTGCCGAAGTCGCGCCTTGTGCTTTGCGATCTTTCTCCGCGTGAACTGCTGCGCATCGCCGGTCACCGTTTCCCTGAGGGGTTTCGCCGGAAGCTGGCTGGATATACATACGGTCCAGGAGCCTTCAAGATGGACTGGGCACTTGACGCGCCTATTCCCTGGGAAGCCCCATCCTGCCGGCGGGCCGGGACGGTACACCTGGGCGGCTCTGCGGAAGAGATTCTGGCTTCAGAAGAAGCCGTGCAGCAGGGAAAGATCCCGGAACGGCCATTTGTCATCGCAGCACAGCATTCCCTCTTTGATTCTTCCAGAGCTCCGGAAGGGAAGCATACGGCCTGGGGATATTGTCATGTGCCGAACGGTTCCAATACTGATATGGCGGATCGTATCGAAACACAGATCGAACGCTTCGCTCCTGGGTTCAGAGATCGGATCCTGCGGCGCTCTGTTCGCGACCCAACCCTTCTGGAAGCGGATAATCCGAACTTCGTTGGCGGGGACATCGGATGCGGGCTCCATTCAGTGCGGCAGATGATTGCACGGCCATCATGGAGGGGCTATCTGACTCCCGATCCATCGATCTTGATCTGCTCGGCGGCAACGCTGCCCGGAACCGGCGTCCATGGAATGTGCGGCTACTTTGCCGCCCAGTTTGCCCGTCTGCGACTGCGCAGCAAATGAGTTATGACGCAGATATACCGTTGTCAACAAAATGGTGCGGCACCGCTTACTAAGGCTGTTCACGATTCCAGAATCATCTTCCATTCGGTGTCCAGGAAGATGGGTATCCAGGAAGGATGGGTGTCCCGGAGGAGCGAGCAGCGGCATTTTCATTGCGGAAAGCGCCCATAGGTGCGGAACCATACTCTAGACCTACAGGGAATGCTCTATCCGTCTCGTCTGTCATTTAGTGACAAAACTAGGTATATCCCTAGTCGAAACACTCGATTCTGAGGCGTATAAAATAAATGAACTCAAGGCTTGTAAGTTTTAATAAGTTATTGCTATAAAGATCGCGCTCTGAAGCACGTACACCAAAATTTCTCCCTACTGTAAAGGTGTCAGACGATGAGTCAGATTCTTAGCTCTTGGAAAGAGATCGCCTCTTTCTTTGGAAAGGGCGTTCGAACCGTACAACGTTGGGAACACAACCTTGGATTACCCGTCCATCGTCCCGAAGGTGCATCCCAGAACATTGTTTTAGCGCACCCTGATGAGCTTTCAGCATGGCTGAATGCCGGGCATAAACATGCCATGAAAACAGTCCTTCTGGTGGAAGCTGATCCCACGCAACGGACATTCATCGAAAGTTTTCTTTCGCTTTCGGGCTACGATGTGACCGCTTGCCAAGGTGCGGAAGAGGCAATGACCAAGTTGAATGAGCTGGAGCGGCTTGATCTCCTCTTGACCGGCCTGGACATCCCCGGAATGGACGGGATGGATCTGGTAAGACGTATTTGCGAAGCTCGCCAGCAGCTTTCCGCTATTGTCATGAGCACCGATACCGCACGGATCGAATCTCTCCGCCAGGACAAATCGAGCCGCTGTGAATTCCTCTGCAAGCCTTTTAATTTCACGGAATTACAGAAAACGATCGACTTGTGTCTGGGAGATAGTTCGCAAACCTCTGTCCGGAGGGTCCTGCACTTCCCCTCAGAGAATGCCTCTGGTCTTAGAACTGCACAGGCATCGTAACTCGAGCGCCTTTGGCACCCCATCCTGGGCGTCACCTTACGACATTCGCCCGTTTCCGAGAGCTTCGCCACAACCATCAAAAGGTATTTACCTTCCTAGGCAAAAGTAGAGCAATGAAGGAATGTATGCCTTCGTGGCGCTCAAGGAAGGTTGCGCGATGGTGGATTCGATCGTTCTCTGGAACGAGCCCAATAACTTATCTCACTGGAACTTCCATCTTGATCCGGACTGGCGGATCTATGCCGAGACAGTGCGATGCGCTTCGGAGGCTATCAGGGAGATTGCTCCAGATTTGCCGGTCGTCCTGGGAGGGGTGTCTTCCTGCGACGTCGACTTCCTTCGCCTGATGAAATCGTATGGCACTCTGCAGCATGTTGATGCTGTCGGTGTCCATGGCTTTCCATTGGATTGGAATCACTGGCGGATTGAAGAATGGCCGCAGAGGCTTCTGGAAGCCGGAGAGGTCAGCGAGCTACCTGTGTGGGTCACCGAGGTCGGCGCTTCCACCTTCGGTGCGGAAGAGATCGGCACCTTTGGGCTGAAGCGGACTCTGCAGCTACTACATGGCGCCGCAAGAGTCTATTGGTACTCTCTTTTTGATCTGCCTCCATCCTGGCCGGCGGAGACGCGGCACAAAGAGGCCGAAGGGTCCGCATACTACCGCCATTACTATCTCGGGCTATTACGTCACGACGGTTCTCCGAAGCCGATGCTCGAGGCATTTCCGGCAGATGGAAGCATTGGGATCTGCCAGTGGTTTCACTTTGAAGATCCGCGGCTGGAGAATGCCGTTCATTGGATGCATCGCCTCGGCGTGCGTCATTTGCGGACAGGCTTGAGCTGGGCGGATTTCTATCGACCGAATGCGGTTGCGTGGTTCGATCGCATGATGGAGGCGCTGGCGCCATTTGAGGTGGCTGTGACGTTGTGCTTCACACCTGGCCATCTCGGACTGGAAGAGCACCATACGAGCCCACCCAGAGACCCTCGGCAATTCGCTGAATTCGCGGCCTGGGCAGTAGAGCGCTATTGCCTTGCATCACCGGAAAAATCACCTGTCGAGGAGGCATTGGCACGCGCATGAGCAAACATGTGTTGATTACGGGAGGGGCGGGATTTGTTGGCTCGCATTTGGCAGACGGCCTGCTTCAGGCAGGGCATAGAGTGCGTGTGCTGGATAACCTGACTCCACAGGTCCACTTGGGAGGAGTTCCGGAGTATCTTTCGCGGAATGTGGAACTAATTCGGGACGATGTGCGAGATGCAGATGCGATTCGGCGAGCGCTGCGGGGAATCGATGTTGTATATCACTTTGCAGCCGCCGTCGGCGTAGGACAGTCGATGTATGAAATCAGCCGCTACATGAGCATCAATACACAGGGAACGGCCGAGTTACTGCAGGCCATTCTTGATTCCAAGCAAACATTGGAAAAGGTTGTGGTCGCTTCGTCGATGTCGATCTATGGCGAGGGGCGTTACAAATGCCTCGAGTGCGGCATGGATGCAGCGCCGCGGGTTCGATCCATCGATCAGCTGAGGTCTGGGGCATGGAACCCCCGCTGCTATCTTTGCCATGCGGTACTGACACCGGTTCCGACCAATGAGAGCAAGCCATCCGAGATCAATTCGATGTATGCCCTTTCAAAGCGTGATCAGGAAGAGATGTGCCTCATCTTCGGAAGAACGTACGGTGTTCCAGTGACCGCATTGCGGTTCTTCAATATCTACGGGACGCGCCAGGCGCTCTCAAATCCTTATACCGGAGTTGCTGCCGTCTTTGCTTCGCGCATGCTCAATGGCAAACAGCCGCTCATTTTTGAAGATGGTGAACAGATGCGTGATTTCGTGCACGTTCAGGACATCGTGAGAGCGAATATGCTCGCCATGGAAAGGCCCGAGTCCAACGATCACGTGATCAATATCGGTTGTGGTGTCCCGATTACGATTCGGCAGGTAGCAGAAAAACTCGCCCATGCTCTGGGTAGAGAGATCCTGCCGACGGTATCTCACAAATATCGAGCCGGTGACATTCGCCATTGTTTTGCCGACATCTCGAAGGCGAGGAAATTACTGGGCTACGAGCCGAAGATCTCGCACGAGTGTGGCTTTGCGGAACTTGCGGCGTGGCTGGCGCACCAGGAGCCTGAGGACCGCGCCGACAAGATGTTGACCGAGCTGGCTGCATTCGGGCTGACGGCATAAGACTAACTGCTGCGGTAACAGAGAAAGGCAGTAAGGGATGTCAAAACTATCCTCAAGACCGGTATTGATCACTGGTGGCGCCGGCTTCATCGGCTGCAATCTGGCGGAGCGTCTGCTGACAGAAACCGATCTCACTGTTCGTATCTTTGACAATCTGTCTCGTTCAGGTACGGAACGCAACCTTAAATGGCTCCGAGCGATTGCTCCCCAGGGAAGGCTGGAATTCGTTCATGCCGATATTCGCAATCAGCACGCGGTGACGGAGGCTGTTCACGGCGTTGGAGAGATCTATCACTTCGCCGCTCAGGTCGCCGTAACCTCATCGATCGATGATCCGGAAACCGACTTCGCGATCAACGCCCAGGGAACATTTCACCTCCTTGAGGCGGCACGGCGCTCAAAGATGAGCCCGCTTCTATTGTTTACCTCAACCAATAAAGTCTATGGAGCCCTGCGCAACGTGCCCGTAGAACGCCGCGGCTCCCGCTACTGTGCCGCCATCCCAGGATTCTGCGGAGTGAACGAGGAGCAGCCCCTGGACTTTCATTCGCCGTACGGCTGCTCCAAAGGCGCGGCGGATCAGTACGTGCGTGACTATGCCCGTATCTTCGGGATTCCTGCTGTTGTTTTCCGCATGTCGTGTATTGCCGGGAAGCGCCAGTTTGGCAATGAGGATCAGGGCTGGGTCGCACATTTTCTTTATTCCGCACTGACAGGCAGCCCAATCGCTATTTACGGCGATGGTTGCCAGGTGCGCGATGTGCTTGATGTGAGTGATCTTGTGAATGCGATGTGTGCTGTTCGGCTGCATCGCGACCGATGTGCGGGCGAAGTCTACAACGTCGGCGGGGGACCATCCCGTGCGATCTCTCTAAGAGAGCTGATCGCGCAATTGGAGAAGATTACAGGAAGTCGCCTGCGTCTCGACTATCGGGCTACCCGTGCCGGTGATCAGCCCCTTTATGTTTCCGATACCTCCCGACTCTCGCGAGACACAGGGTGGAGGGCACGGGCATCACTGGAAAAAACGCTTCGCGATATTCATCTCTTCTGGAAGGAGCATCTCTCTCCCGCTCCATCGGAACTGCCAAATCTACCGTTCGAGGTGAAGGTGGCATGAAGTTTGCTCTGGTAAATCCGCAATGGTCCTTCGCCGGTTCAACCTACTTTGGTTGTGCCGAGCCGCATTTTCCGCTTGAGCTGCTTTCGGCTCAGGAGAATCTCCGCCAGGCTGGACATGAGGCTTTGCTGATTGATGCGAACATGGAGTTGCTGAATCCGTGCGAGGTACGCACACGTCTCGACCGGTTCAACGAGGACTTCCTGGTAGTACCATCAGCACCTTCATATCTGTTCTGGCGTTGCCCTCAACCGGAACTCAGAGTGCCGCGCACCTGGATCGCAGAGCTGCGGAAAGAGTCCACAACGGTGCTGATTGGACCGCACGGTTCGGCAACACCCACGAGTGCAATGTCCAAAACCGGGGTGGAGATCATCCTGCGGGGAGAGCCGGATGAGACGCTTCCACTGCTGGCCTCCATGCCGTGGGAGATGGTACCCGGGTGCTGCTGGCGCGACGAGCTGGGACGTATGCGCATGGCCGAAGGGCTTGGTGTGACAAATATGAAAGACCTTCCGGCTCTCGACTACGCGGCGTATCCCGTGGAGCGGCACCATCATCTTCACCACGTCTTTCGCGGCAATGGAGGAGACCACCTCAAGCTTGGCGCCGAAGTCGAGTTCGCCCGTGGCTGTCCTTATTCCTGTAGCTTCTGCAACAAGACCCTGTTTCGCAATAAATTCCGTGAACGCGATCTGGCCGCCGTCCTTGCAGAAATAGATCAGCTCATTGGCCGGGGCGTGGATTACATCTACTTCATCGACGAGATCTTCGGTGTGGGCAAGCAGGTACGCCACCTACTGGAGGAACTTTCCACGCGGCCGCTCGCGATCGGCTTCCAGACTCGTATCGATCTTTGGGACGAGGAATCTCTGGATCTGCTCCAGCGAGCTCACTGTGTCTCTTTTGAATGCGGTATCGAATCCATTACTGAGGAGGGAAGGGACGAGCTCAATAAGAACTGCCGGCTTTCCACCGAACATATTCAGCAGCTCCTGGTCTGTGCCAGGAAACACATCCCCTGGGTTCAGGCGAATCTCATTGCAACGACGAAAGACGATCCTGCGGCCGTCCAGAAGTTTCAGGCATACTTGAAATCCGCGGGAGTGTGGGTCAGCGAACCTGTCCCGATGTTTCCGTTCCCCGGAAGTCCCCAATACGTCCATACGTTTGGAGCTCCTCCTGACGACGGCGCCTGGGAGCGAGCACATGCCTTCTATCTGCAGAACTTTGCGGACCGCGGCTATAGCGACATCCAGGAACAACGGCCTCTATCGCTGAGGGAGCTCGAATGCGCATCCTGATGACTACCGATACGGTCGGCGGCGTCTGGACATTTACTCGGGAATTAGTGCAGGGATATCTTGAGGCGGGCTGTGAAGTTCTCCTCGTCAGCTTTGGCGGCCGGCCGTCTGCTCTGCAGATGGTGACATGCGAAGAACTTCTCCATAAAAGCCATCGTCGTTTTCGCTACATCCCGTCGGAACTTCCGCTGGAGTGGATGACGGAAAACGGTTTGGTTCAGGATCAAGCATTCCCTTTATTGCGATCTCTGGCGGAGGACTTTGGTCCGCAGGTAATTCATAGCAGTCAATACTGCTTCGGCGGGCTCTCGGACATGGTTCCAACGATAGTAACCGCGCATAGCGATGTATTGAGCTGGGCAGCAGCTTGCCGAAAAGAGGAGCTTCCCGCTAGCGCCTGGCTGCACAACTATATGCATTTAGTCGAGCACGGTCTAAAAAAGGCTACCGCGATTGTGGCGCCCACGTACTGGATGGCACAAGAGTTGGAGCGCCGATTTGGATATGGTTCCGAAGCCGAAGTAATCACAAACGGACGTTTGCTTGAGTGCGACTGCGCTGGCCCTAAAGCAATGCAGATGATAACAGTGGGCAGGATATGGGACGAAGCAAAAGGAATTCATACTTTGAACGACGTCACTTTTCCTATCCCCTATGTGATCGCTGGATCAAGGCAGCATGAGAGCAACCGGCTGCAACGTATTCCGGGAGGCGCCACCGTATTGGGCCCGATCTCCGCGATGGAGATCATAAAGCTGTTTTCAATGAGTTCCATTTATCTTTGCAGCTCGATCTATGAACCCTTCGGGTTGGCTCCGCTGGAGGCCGCTCTTTGTGGGTGCGCGCTTTTACTGAGAGATATTCCAAGTTTGCGTGAAGTGTGGCAGGATGCGGCTACGTACTTTTCAGACCCCTCCGAGCTGCCCGCGCTCGTCAGCGAATTGTCGAGCGACATCGAGAAGCTCCAGAAGTTGCAAGATGCAGCGCGAAACAGAGCACAGCTATTCAACCGGGAGCAGATGGTGAGGGGTTATCTCCAGCTGTTCAACAAGTTCGTTTCAGCAGCGCAGGGTATTCGCCATGCAGCGTAAATTCCGCATCGCGTATTTCGCGCATTCAATCCGCTCGGACTGGAATAACGGCAATGCCCATTTCCTTCGGGGGCTGATCCGGGAGTTGATAGCCCTCGGTCATGAAGTAGTGGCGTACGAATTGTCGGAGAACTGGTCGATCCAGAATCTTGTTCTGGAGAGCAAGGGACGCAGGTCCGTGAATGACTTCCACCATCGATTTCCAGAGATCGTCGTGCGGCTCTATAGCGATCAAACCCTCAAGGATGATGCTCACTGGAAGCATGAATTGAGGGATACGGAGATCGTGATCGTGCACGAGTGGAACTCTCCTGCCCTTACACAGATGCTACTGGCGCTTCGTAATGAGCTAAGGTTCAAGCTGCTGTTTCATGACACTCATCATCGCGCCTCTTCTGATCCTGAACAGATTCACTTGTTGGGTGTTAGCCGGTTTGATGGTGTCCTGGCATTTGGTGAAAGTCTTCAGCATCTCTATATCGAGACGCTCGGGATGAGAAATACCTGGATCCTTCACGAAGCAGCGGACACGAGCGTATTCCATCCACTCTGTTGCCCGGAAAAGAAACATGATCTCGTATGGATCGGCAATTGGGGCGATGATGAGCGGTCGCAGGAGATCTGTGAATTCCTGGTCCGTCCAATATCCGAGCTGCAGCTGGTTTCACCGGTGGTCTTCGGTGTGAGGTATCCGGAACGGGGAATCTTCGCGCTTGAAAACGCCGGAATCACATTTGGGGGATACCTTCCAAACCTGGATGCGCCGGAGGTCTTTTCTGAGTCGCGGCTGACGGTCCACATTCCTCGCCGGCACTATGCAACTGCCATGTACGGCATTCCCACGATTCGGGTGTTTGAGGCCTTAGCCTGCGGCATTCCCTTGATATCAGCCCCCTGGCAGGATATCGAACATCTGTTCCGGCCAGGCGATTTCCATTTCGTGCGAAACGGCGAGGAGATGCGCAAAACGATGGCACACCTGTTGAATGATTCCGCTGCGGCAGAAGAACAAGCCTTGAGAGGTCTGGAGACGGTGTTACAGCGTCACACGTGCAGGCATCGCGCTGAAGAACTGACGGCAATCTGCGAGGAGGTCTCGCGATGAAGATCTTCGCCGTAGGTTCCAGCATTTTATCGTCCTACTGGAATGGGGCGGCCACGTACTATCGCGGGATCTATAAATATCTGGCGAAGCGCGGTCATGAGATTGTCTTCGCGGAACCCGATGCATTTGGTCGCCAGCAACATCTCGATGAGGGAGATTTTTCCTATGTCCGCTCGATCGTGTACCAACCTGGAACGGAAGAAGAGGTGATAGATAACAGCAGTGATGCAGATATCGTCATCAAGCATAGCGGAGTCGGGACTCATGATGTGATTCTTGAGAGATTGGTCGCGAATCTCGCCGAGTACAAGCCATCGTTTTTCTGGGATGTCGATTCTCCAGCTACGATCGCTCGTCTCACAGCCGATCCTGCGGATCCGTTTCTTACTCTGATCCCGTGCTTCGATGCCATACTCAGCTACGGCGGCGGACCGGAGAGTTGTTCGGGCTATTCGAGCTTTGGCGCGCAAGCCTATTACAACGTTTATAACGCGCTCGATCCCGAGACTCACTATCCTGTTCCTCCAGTCCGGTCCTATGACTGTGATCTCGTCTTTCTCGGCAATCGCCTTCCCGACCGGGAAAAGCGAGTGGATGAATTATTTCTAACTGCGGCGGAGCAGGCTCCGGAAAAGCGGTTTGTTCTTGGAGGTGAGGGCTGGGCGGATAAGACAATCCCTCAAAACGTCCGCTGGATCGGCCACGTCCCCACCGAAATGCACAATGCAGTTAACTGCTCTGCTGGGTTTGTCATGAATATCAACCGGTCTTCCATGGCGTCGTTTGGATTCTCGCCCCCAACCCGCATGTTTGAAGGTGCGGGCGCCGGAGCCTGCATGATCTGCGACGACTGGAAAGGGATCGACGACTGTTTCGAACCAGGGAAAGAAGTTCTTGTCGTACAGACGGCAAGCGATGTCGTGAAGGCGCTTCGTGAGACCTCTCCGGTGGAAAGACGGCAGATAGGGAAGGCAGCGCTGCAGCGAGCCTTGCGGCAACATACCTATGCCAGGAGAGCGCAACAGGTAGAGAAAATCTTTAGGGAACATCTGCATCAAAGATCTCAGACGATCAGAAAGGTCCCGGCATGAAGATCGTAATCTTTGGTCTGACAATTACATCGTCCTGGGGAAACGGTCACGCGACGACATATCGTTCTCTTGTGAGAGCCCTTGCGGCGCGTGGTCACACAGTGCATTTCGTGGAGAAAGATGTCGAATGGTACCGGAGCAACCGCGATACGGCGGAGTTTCCATGGTGCACCGTTCATCTCTACAGAAGCTGGCAAAGATCGCGTCGCCGATTGCTCCAGCTTGCCCGCGATGCGGACAGCGTCATTGTTGGCTCATACTTTCCAGATGCAATCGTTGCGACTCAGGCTCTGCTGGAGCATGACTGCCGGCCGCTGCTCTTTTACGACATCGATACGCCAATTACAATCGCCCGGCTTCGTGCATACGGCAGGACTGATTATCTTGAGGCAACGTATGTCCCGGCCTACGATGCATATCTGTCGTTTTCGGGAGGGCCAATCACGAATGAGATAGAACGCAGGTTCAAGTCTCCCAGGGCGATTCCTTTTTACTGCTCGGTCGATCCTGAGATTCATCGCCCCCGGAAGACCAGGGAGAGGTTTCGCTGTGATCTGAGCTATCTCGGGACCTATGCGTCCGATAGACAGCAGAAGCTCTCTGCCTGGCTTGATGGAACCGCCAGATCAATGACGGATATGAAGTTCATCGTTGCGGGGCCTCAGTATCCGACGACCCTTGAGTGGTCCAAGAACGTACGACATATCAACCACGTAGCGCCCGCGCAACATCCCGCGTTTTATTCCTCTTCGCGGTTTACACTGAATCTCACGCGAAAGGAGATGATAACGGCAGGCTATTCTCCGTCGGTACGTCTCTTTGAAGCAGCCGCGTGTGGCGCGGTCATCATCTCCGACAGATGGCACGGTATCGAGGAGTTCTTTACACCCGCGCGGGAGATACTGCTGGTCGATAACGAGAGGGAGGTCGTCGATGTTCTGGCCAGCCTCTCTGAGGAAGAACGGTTGCGCATCGGCAGGGATGCGCGAGATCGCATTCTGAGCGAGCACACTTCTCTGCATCGTGTTCTTCAGTTTGAACGGATCATTGAGGACTGTTCTGCGGGCAAGTCTCATCCCATCAGGTCAGAAAACGAATTCAGGCAGATCTCGGGGCTACAGGCAGCAAGCTCTACGGCGGAAAAGATGCCAGTCGCTACCGCTAATACAGGGACGTGATGATACTTCGCTGCTTCGATATCGGCAGGTGTATCGCCTACGATGAGGATCGACGTGTCTTTCCCCATGTCTTCCCGTACTCGTGCGAGTGCCTCCGCGAACACGTCCCTGCGAATCTCGTGACGATCGCTCCAGGCGGCGAATTGAAAGTACTCGAATAGTCCTGCGGATCGCAGTTTGATTGTCCCAATCGCTTCGAGATTACCGGTAGCCACTCCGAGATAGGCCCTGCGGCTCCGAAGGTGTAGAAGCGCTTTGTGGATGGCTTTATGCGGTCGGGCGCATACCTGCTCGATTCGCGCATTCACATAGGTGGCCATCTGGCTTCGCATCTCCGCTAGTCGATCTCTCCACATCTCATCCGGCAGACCCCCTTGTCGCAGAGCGTCACGAAGGATGCCTATGTCGGTATTTCCATGGGTGGTTACTCCGTCAAGATTCATGGGACGGCCTGCGATAGTTGTGAGCACATCGCAGAACGCGAAATAGTGGACCGCGTCTACACATTCGAGTAGTGTTCCATCGATATCGAACAGGTAAGCGTCGAAACGATCCCAATTCTCTCTCATGCGGCCATGATCTCCTTCCTTCGATCTCGGAGCGCAGCTTCCACGGCCCTGATCACTGGCTCCCACGTCCCTGGGCGATGTTGGCGAAACAAACGGACGGAGGAATACCAGGGGCAATCGGAGCGGGAAACCAGCCAACGCCAGTCGGCTGCATGTTGCAACAGCACCCACGTAGGGATATCGAGGGCGCCGGCCAGATGGGCAACTAGTGTATCCACGGTGATGACGAGATCGAGGTGAGAGATTACCGAGGCGAGCGAGAGCAGTCCATGCTCGCAAGCGCGGCAGTCTCGTAGGCGGCCCTGAAAGGGAAGCTCGCTCCACTGACGCCTTGCGGGGCCCCCCTGCAAGTTCCAGAACTCAAGACCATCCATCTCAAATACCGGCAGAAGCTGATGCAATGGGATGCTTCTTGCGCTGTCCCACGAGCCCGCCTGCCACACGACACCGATACGTGGTCTTCGCCTGGGGCCTAGTTCGAATAGGGCCGACTCGATGGCCTTGTGTGGCAGAGGAAGATAAGGCGCTGGAGGAATAGAATCCACTGTGGACCGAAAGAGGTAGGAGAGTTCCGTCACCTCCACCTGCACATCCCAGTAAGGTTCTGGCTGATGCGGGGTAATCCAGGAGATCACATTGTTGTCACCCGCCACGCAGGCTGCGAGTTCCATCAGTTCTGGAGGGGTTTGGACGATGACGTTTTTTGCCCGCATACGCAAAGGGGCGATATAGCGGAGTTGCTGTACCGCATCTCCCAGGCCGTGCAAACACCGTACGATGACCCGCTGCTCCCGAATATCCTGTCCTTGCCAGAAGCGATGCGGGTCCGGGATACCCCGGGAACGAATGGCGTCGCTCTCTTCCCATGCGTGTTCGAACTCACCCAGAAGCATCCACGCGAACCAGCGACCGCAGGCACATCGATCGGGATCAGCACCCATACGCTCCGCCAATGTGAAGCAGGCGAGCGCATCATCCAGCGATCGCAGCTCCAGATACTGCTCTGCAAGCTTGAGCGTGGAATGGATGATGTTCATCGAGTCACATCTTTCGCAGGAAAGACACAGTGCGGTCCGTCGGGTGGGACAGGAATCTCCCGCCGGCTACATACATAAACCTCCTCTTCGGGGTGACTAAGGATATTGAAGCCTGCCGAGCGTAACATCGCCTCAACGCACGCACGATTCGGAACCCACCAGTTTGTCGGGTCATGGGCGTAACTATGCTCAATGAAATGCATCCGCGGATAATCAGGGCGATCGAACAGGCCGGTTTCGGAGAAATCGTAATCCTTTGCTGTCTGGACGATCTCATTGCTCCCTCGCTGAAGACTTTGAAAAACGAGAAGATCTTTTGCGGCGAATTCGTGAATCAGATCCAGAGCAAGCAAAGGATGACGAAGATGATAAAAAACTCCCATAAACAGGACGAGATCGAAGCGTTCCTGAAGAAGAGCGATATCCCAGACGGATAGATTTTGGAAGTCGATATCGACATCTTCTATCTCAGCGGCGAGCTTCGCCTGCTCCAGATAGCGCTCGTCAGAATCGATGCCCAGAACGCGAGCTGCGCCACGACGTTTCATCTCCAGCGAGTAGAATCCCGCATTGCACCCGATATCGAGCACTGACTTACCACTCAGGTCTTCCGGGATCGCTGCACGGAACCTCTCCCACTTCACGCTCGGATAGTCGCCAAGAAAATGAGCGGGAGCTGTTTCTACGCCCGCGAGGCGAAGGTTATGGAACCACGGAGCAAGCTCAGAGATCTTCGATTGAATCGTTTGCTGTGTCTCGTTGTTCATCGCCACCGGTAACTCAGCTCGTGGAAAGGCTTGTTTGAGCTAAGTGCATCTTCAGACGTAGCGAAGGGTGCATCTGTTGGTCAGCCGCCAAAACGTGTGTACGTCAGATTGCGTCACAAATCTCATGGCGCCAGCCTAATCCAGCCATTTGTTTTATGTCGCACGTCTGCTTCGCTTTTTTCGGCAGGTTCTATATAGATCCATCTACTTCCCGCATCTGAGTACTGTGTATCGGCGCTCGGAAGTGTGCCGGATATTCAATCTCACCTGCAGGAAACGGCCCATGCGGATCATCATATTCGGGCTAACCGTCTCATCATCGTGGGGGAACGGCCATGCCTCACTGTGGCGGGGAATGCTGACAGCACTCG
Source organism: Terriglobus albidus (assembly GCF_025685425.1). GTDB lineage: Bacteria > Acidobacteriota > Terriglobia > Terriglobales > Acidobacteriaceae > Terriglobus > Terriglobus albidus. Next base: position 339,251 of record NZ_JAGTAS010000057.1, on the reverse strand, counting down.
CCCGCCAGGGACACGAGGTCGTCTTCTTCGAGAAAATTGTGAGTTACTATGCCGATACTCAGGATGCATGGCCAATTCCAACTGGTGTTGAGTTGCGATTTTATGATGACCTTGACGATATAGCAGAGAAGCTGCCGGCCGAGATGCATCGTGCCGATGTTGCGATGGTTACCAGCTACTGTCCTTCGGGCGCCGAAGTTTGTCATCTGGTTATGGAGCACGCCAAAGGGTTGACCGTTTTCTACGATATGGATACTCCGGTTACGTTGCAGAGTTTGCGCCGGGGTTCAAAAATGTTCTATCTGCCTGAAGAGGGACTTGGAGCCTTCGATCTGGTCTTGAGTTTTACTGGCGGCAGAGCTCTCACCGATCTTCGATCGCGGCTCGGCGCAAAGCGGGTGCAGCCTTTATATGGCTGGGTCGACGGCCGCTTCTATCACCAGGTTCAGCCCTGCGCTGAATATTCCTCGGCTCTCAATTATTTAGGGACATATGCGGCGGACCGTCAGGAGGCGTTGCAGGAACTGCTGCTGAAACCTGCGCAGCGATGCCCCGGTCAGCGGTTCTTTATCGCAGGCGCCCAATATCCGGCCGATTTTCCCTGGGCGGCAAATATCCATTTCGTACGGCATCTTCCACCTGATCTTCACCCAGCATTTTTCTGTTCCGGACGCGCTACCTTGAATGTCACACGCGGTGCGATGAAAGAGTTTGGATACTGCCCGTCGGGAAGACTGTTTGAAGCCGCTGCCTGTGGCGTGCCGATTGTGACAGATGTATGGGAAGGGCTAGAAGAGTTTTTTAGACCCGGCATAGAAATTCTTCCGGTCGAAACATCCCAGCAGGTAACCGAGATGCTTGAGATGAGTGACCGCGAGCTCCGACAAATTGCTGGTGCCGCGCAGACGCGTGTCATGGAAAACCATACGGCTGAGAGCAGGGCATGCCAGTTGATTCATATCTTTGAGGACTGTCACGGTACCACCGCCAAGTCTTCCATAGCTGCGTGAATAGAGGTGAGAGATGTGGGGCATTATTCCAGCCGCAGGCAGTGGCAGCCGCATTCAACCACTGGCCTTTTCGAAGGAACTCCTTCCTGTGGGTAGCAAAATGCATAATGGGCGCGAATCTCCCAAAGCCGTAAGCGAATATCTCGTAGAACGAATGATTCTCGCCGGAGCCACAAAACTTTGCTTTGTGATATCCCCAGGGAAGGCAGATATTCTCTCTTATTTTGGGTCACGAGTATGGGGAGTCGATATTGCTTATGTCGTGCAGCAGACTCCAAACGGACTTTGCGATGCTGTATTTCGTGCCGCTCCCCTGGTGTCTCCCGATGAACCCGTGGTGATCGGCCTCCCCGATACGATCTGGTATCCCATGGACGCGCTCGCATCCTTGCCAGATGATAAGTTTTCTCTCCTCCTGTTCCCGGTGGATGACGCGAGTCCCTTCGACGCGGTCATCACCGATCTTGAAAACCGTGTCACATGTATCGAAGTCAAGCACCCCACACCCGGCTCCAACTGGATTTGGGGTGCGATGAAGATCCCTGGCCATATCTTTCACACCTTGCATCAGTTGTGGTGTAAAGCCGAGCGTCGCGATGAGTATTTTGGAACACTGCTAAATGCCTGGATCACTCTGGGAGGAGAAGTCTTCGGTTCCCACACGGGTGAGGAATATGTAGACACGGGAACACTGGATGGCTATCAACGCGCTCAGTTCATGTTGAACCAGAAGCGGGAACCCGATAGCGTTCCACTCAATTCTTCTATCCTGCATCACGCAGCCGGATAGGTCTCCTTGATCTGTTGCGGGGCTGGCAACGTAACGAATTTATGGACATCTAAATCATTTTCCCTGTTGCTGGGTATTCCGGAAGTGACGTGCAGTGGCGTTTTCATTGCGGAAAATGCCTGGAGATGCGGAAGCCTACTCTACACCTACAGGGAAAATGCTTTAGTCGCATTTTCCCTGTAGCGGGGTATCCCGGAAGAGGATTGCAGCGGCGTTTTCATTGCGGAAAACGCCCATAGATTCGGGAGCCCTACGCTACACCTACAGGGAAAATGCTCTAACGCGCGCAGAACGACGATCTCATTTAGGAAGAAGGTGCTCAAATATGCCGCTATCGCACACAACACAGAATCATGACGAAATTCGCAAATGGGCCGAAGCCCGGGGTGCTGTTCCAGCCGAAGTTAGCTCAACGGAATCAGAAGGAGAGCCGGGAATTCTTCGGTTTATGTTCAGGAAGGCTAAGAATAGAAAAGACGACAACCTGAAGGAGATTTCGTGGGACGCGTTCTTTGAGAAGTTTGATGAAAGTGGCCTCACCCTTGTGTACCAGGAAAAGACGGCAACTGGAAAATCCAGCAATTTCAATAAGCTGGTGCGCGCCGATGCGAAGACAAGATCGAAATCCTCGCGCGCTGCATGAGCTTTCTTCTGACGGCTCGATGCGTTTCGGATACCACGCCATCTTTGCAGATGCAGCGTCGCTGACTTGTTCCCCGTAAATTATGCGGCCTCAGTTGATTCTCGCAACGGCCAAGATGCCATTCAAACCATTGCAGGGGATAGACGTGCGGCTTCTTTCCGCTTCAATGAACCCACGGACGGTAGCCAGTGACTTTCAAACCAATACGATAGATTGCGTCACTCGTCGTCAGGTAGAGTGTCTTACCGTCTTGGCCGCCCCACGCCACATTGGCGGTTGGCTTTTCGGTGAGGATCGTTCCCAGGTGCTTGCCTTCTGGTGTGATGATCCATACGCCGCCCGGACCGGTCGCGAATAGATTTCCTTGCGAATCCACCTTCATGCCATCTGAAGTTCCTGTGCCTTTTGCTGATGAGGCGTCCAGAAACACCGTGCCTTGTCCCACTGTACCGTCGCTCTTCAGCGGATACCGCATCCACTTCTTTTGCTGTGAGTCAGCGACATAAAGCCACTTGTTATCCGGTGAGATCGCGATGCCATTCGGCCGCGGTAAATCGCCGATCAGCAACTGCAGCTTCGCGCGATTCGGAGCCGATCCAGCTTTGACTGCTGTTGCGTTCGGAATGCGATACACGCCATTCACCTTTAGCTTCTTCGACGGGTCATCATCCTGCTGCGTCGGAAGACCGTAAGGCGGATCTGTGAAATAAAGCGAGCCATCCGGACCATACACAACATCGTTCGGGCTGTTGAGAGGCTTGCCCTCGTAGCTGTCGGCCAGAATTGTCTTTGTCCCCTTGGGGTCCATCGTCTCGAACCGAAGAATGTTACGTGCCGCATGGCCTGCCACGGTCAGGTGCAGCTTGTCATCGAGCGTCATCCCATTTGTCCCCGGCTCCGTGCCGCCAAAGGGCTCTTTAGCTATATAACCGCTCGGTTGCAGCCAGATCGTAACCTTGCCATCCGGGGCCATCTGCCGAATGCTGTTGCTCGGAATATCCGCAAACATTAGCATGCCCGGCGGTACCCACACCGGCCCCTCGGTCCATGTGAATCCCGTGGCCATTTTTTCGAGCCTGGCTCCGTCAGGGATAATCGTGGATAATTCCGGACTTAGCTGTTCGATATCTGCGGTAGTCTTCGTCGACTCCAAAGGAGCCTGCATCGTTGTTTGCCTGCCCTTGCAGCCGGCTTGAGAGAGCGTCAACAGTGACGCCGCGCCGAGAGTCAGGGCGCACATGCAACGGTTCATAGCGAAGACCTCCTTCAATGTCCCAACGATTGTAGCGATTCTTGCGAGGAGTGTTCGCCAGGTTACCGGAAATATGTGCGAAAAAGGAATTTCTAAGTGAACACCGCAGGTTTCCCAGGTAGGAGTTGTACCCCAGGATTTAGAGGAATTGTGGGCGTTGTCGTTAGATCATTTTCTCTGTAGGGTAGTCCAAAGCCTCCGCATCATGGGCGTGTCCGCAATGAAAATGTCGCTGCACGCTCTTCCGGGTTAGCGGGCAACAGGGCTATAGCGCAATCTCTCCTGTGCTGTCGCCTATCTGATGAGCGTCGACGCCAAGTCGACGCACAACCGTGAGAAGAACATTGGCCATTGGCGTATCGGCAGGGCAGACCACGTGCCGATTTCCTTGCAGCGCTCCGTTCGCCTTGCCCGCAAGAAATAGAGGAAGGAACCGATGCTCATGCACATGCGAGTCGCCCATCGGGCTTCCGTAGAGTACAAGGGAGTGATCGAGGAGGTTGCCGTCCCCATCTTTTGTCCATCGCAAATTGTCGATAAATTGGGCGGCTTTGCCGACATGATATTGATTCAGCCTGGCGAACTCCTCTATCTTCTCAGGGGATTCACGGTGATGCGAGAGTGTGTGAAACGGAGTTGTAACGCCACTCTCGGGGAAGATGCGCTGGCTCCGGTCGGCGCCCATCTTGAACGTAATCACGCGGGTCAGGTCACAGGTAAGGGCAAGAAGCTGGAGATCGAACATCAGGTCGACATGATCGTTGAAGGAGTCAGGTACGCTGAGAGGTTCGCTGCTCTGAGTCTTCGGAGCCGTTGCATTGCGACGTTCAATCTCCTGAATGCGCTTCTCAATCGCACGGACATCATCCAGATAGTCGGCCAGGGTCGTCCGGTCTCGAACACCAAGCCGCCGCTTGGCACTCCTGACGGCATCGGAGAGCGAATCGAGGATGCTGGCTGCTGTATTGGTCCCAGTCGCTTGTCCGTTCCCCGCGTCTGGCGCGAACATGCTGTTAAATACACGTCGAGGAGAACGTTCCATGGGCAACGGAGTTGTAGGAGATGCCCAGCTGATGGTGTGCGTGTAGCTGCAGCTGTAGCCATAGCCGCACTCTCCTGCGACGGAGTTGTCTTCAATACAAAGTTGCATCGAGGGTAGCCAGGTATCGCGGCCGACCGCCCTCGCGTAGATTTGATCGATAGAAGGTCCGGCATGAATGTCTCCGCCTGCGGTTCTCCTGGGATGCGCGGCGGTCAGAAAGACAGCAGAGGACCGGGCATGATCCGCCATCGGCCCGTCTTCTTCCGGCACGAGTGACATCGCATTGTGCAGCTCTGTATTGCTGACGACGGTGATGTAGTCACGTAGCGGTTCGAGCGGCTGCAATGACTTCGTGAAAGCGAAGTCTCTTCCTTCCTGAGCCGGCGACCAGTAGTTCATGGATCGCCCAATGGCAGTGCTTCCGGCAGCGCCGTGCACCATCTCAATTGCTATAAACCGCGCCTTCGGTGCTGCGGCGGTCAGGTGCAGTGGCGTTTGAGCAGGAACCATCGCGTCCAGAAAGGGAAGGCCCAGGGTGACACCCAATCCCTGCAGGACGGTCCGCCGCGAGAGGTAATTTCTGGTGATGAACATTGTCTTTGTTCCTCCTCTTGCCTGTAGTGAAGTTGCCACCGGCGAGCTTATTGATCGCCGCTTTGACGCCTTTCTACAGGATCATCCTCCTCTCAAATCATGATGTCGCAAAGAGGTAGGTACGGCATAAAATGCGGATTATGCGTCATCCTTTGCTTGTGAAGGAAAATGATCCTGGCCCGGGCATTGCCATTGCCACGCATGAGCGAGAGTACCCACGCAACTCGCACATCGCGCTCCATTCTCATGGCGCGGACCAACTTGTCTATGCAAGCCGTGGAGTGATGGAGATTGCTTCCGGGCAGAATTTCTGGCTATTGCCGCCCCACTTCGGTCTCTGGATTCCTGCATACACGCCGCATAGCATTCGAATGCCTGAGCATGTTTCCATGCGCACACTCTATCTGCGTCCCGGACTCCATACAGCGTGGGCTACCTGCACGACGTTCCATGTAGTCCCGTTTCTTCGCGAGCTGATTTTTCAGATTGTCGGCATGGGGAGAATTCGAGTACGCAGCCGTTTGGAGTGCGCCTATCGGGACATACTCATAGCCCAGCTAAAGCGTTCGACTCCAATTCCGACCGGTATTGCTCTTCCGCGAGATACACGAGCTCTTGCTGTCGCAGAGCAAGTACTCAACGGGCTGGAAGACCGGCATTCGGTAGCGGCAATGTGCGCCTCGGTGGGTATAGGCGTCAGAACCCTGCAGCGGGTGTATCAGCGTGAGGTGGGGTTGGATTTCGAATCCTGGCGAAGGCAGGTCCGTTTGATGAAGGCCGTCCAGTTACTGGTGTCCGGCCTGAGCATCAAAGAGGTCTCTTATGCCGTGGGGTACCAGGAGCCAAGTACTTTTATCGATTTGTTTCGCTCCGTCTTTGGACGCACACCGAAGTCCTGGACCCGGGAACTGGCTGCATTGTCATCTCGATTCGAGTTCTCTCCGGGGTCATCGGTTGATGTCGCTCGTGATAGTGAATAACTGGGCGAAGAGTCGTAGCTCAACCCAGTTGGGTCGTGTGTCTTGTAGACTTGCTGCGGAGGAGAAGTATGAATCGACGGCAACTCTTGACTTCCATGACTGCATTGACCGGAACGGCTATGATCCCCGACGTTCTGGCGCAATCTGGACCGCAGATTACTCATGTGGATACCAAGACCAACGGTCCATTGCTTCAGAGCAGCGTTGTGAAGGTAGAGAGCCTGCAGCCGGAGGGCGCCGCACCCGGCGCGAAGGCTTACGTGCACTTCAATGGGCCGACAAAACAGCTTGTGGCACTAGCCTCCGGCCTTGTGACCTTGGAGCCAGGAGCGCAGCCACATCCCCCGCACCAACATCCCGAAGAAGAGATCATGATTGTGGGTGAGGGAACAGGTGAATTCTTCCTCAATGGAGTGGCTTCACAGGTAAAGGCAGGCGATATGGTCTTCGCCGAATCCAATGTGCTGCATGGTGTTCGGAACACTGGTCAAACGCGCATGACGTTTTATTTCATCAAGCTTATGGGTAAGACCACTTCCTGATGCGCCACCGGAAATCGTTGATCGGCATTCACTGCTGCCTCGCGGGGTTCTTGCTGCGGGAAGCGCCCAGACGTAGGTATTTTGACCGAGTTCGCCTTCAGGGAGACCACCTATGATGACTCTATCCTCATGGGCACCCTTCCTTTCTGCATTCGCTCTCTCGCGGCCGGAGCCCTGGCCCTCATACTTCCTATTGCCGTCGCGCAGACTCCGAAGAGCTATGACTGTAAGCGCACGGCAAAACCGCTGGTCATCGATGGCAGACTGGATGACCGCGCCTGGAAGTCAGCTTCCTGGAGCACTGATTTTGTAGATATTGAAGGCGATGCCAAGCCGCTCCCGCGTTTTCGTACGCGTATGAAGATGTTGTGGGATGACACCTATCTCTACATTGGCGCCGAGATGGAAGAGCCCGACATCAAAGCGAAACTGACTGAACATGATTCGGTCATCTTTCATGACAACGATTTCGAGCTGTTTCTGAAGCCTCTCACCGGCTTGCCCGGCTACTTTGAGTTTGAGATTAATGCGCTGAATACTTCCTGGGACCTGTTCCTTAACAAGCCCTACCGGCACGGCGGCAAGGCCGATAACTCCTGGAATATCCCGGGCCTGAAAACAGCGGTTTCGTTGAAAGGCACCCTGAACAAGAGCGATGACACCGACAAAGGATGGACTGTCGAGATCGCCATTCCATGGGTGGCATTCACGTCACGGCTTCCGGTAGAGCCGCCTAAGCCAGGCACGGAATGGCGCGTCAACTTCAGCCGTGTGGAGTGGAAAGCAGGCCAGTCCAGTGAGGACAACTGGGTGTGGTCTCCGCAGGGAGCGGTAAACATGCACATTCCAGAGATGTGGGGTTACCTTAGATTCCGGTAACCATCTATCCCATCACTAGACATCTAAACCGCTGAAAATGCTCGTTCGTCTTCTTCGCGGCCAATTTACGATTTACGCATCCGTCAAGCATCAACGCCGATTTGCGAACTGCACGTTGAGCTGGCAGCTACCCTGATGTTCACCGCATCTCATCGCGCATGATGGCCCCTGGAAGTTCGATGGCGCGATCTGATTTGCTGGAGGTGCTGTGCCGCTCCACCGCAATAGAGCATAAGCATGGTGCCGATCCGCGAGCTTTGCTTGTGTTCGCCCATCCAGATGATGAGACCATAGGGCTGGGTGCACGCCTTGAGAATTTTTTGTCATCACGCTTGATCCATGTCACCGATGGAGCTCCCCGCAACGAACAGCACTATAGGGACTGTGGATTTGCGACGCGTGAAGAGTACAGAACAGCCAGGCAACATGAGCTGAACCAAGCGTTACGAGTAGCAGGCGTCGCCAAAATGCACCATGAATGCCTTGAAGTGCCTGATCAGGAAGCAAGTCTGCACCTGGTCGACTTAACCGGGAAGATCCTGTGGCTGCTGCGGCAGGATAAGCCGGAAGTGCTTTTTACCCATCCGTATGAGGGAGGGCATCCCGACCACGATGCCTGCGCATTCGTAGTTCACTGTGCAATACAACAAATGCGGAACGAAGGATATAGATATCCGGTCATTGTGGAGCCCGCTTTTTATCATCAGGGCCCGCATGGTATCGAGACAGGCTGTTTTCTCCCCGACGGAAACGATACTCCGGAGGTGCTTTATCGTCTGACTTCTGACGAACGGCAGCACAAACGCGAGCTATTTGCGTGCTTTGCAACGCAACAGGAAACTCTGAAGTATTTTCCTCTACAACATGAGGCCTTCCGTATTGCGCCCGAGTATGACTTCGCTGAGCCTCCTCATCGGGGCCGCGTGTTTTATGACCAGTTTTCCTGGGGTATGACGCCCCGGCACTTCTGCGAATTGGCTCAGGCTGCCCGACGAGAACTCAACCATGTCATGGAAGTTACATGCCACTCACTGTATTAAGCATCGCCTATCCGTTTGCTCCTGTACACGCGGCTGCGGTTGGAGGGGCGGAAAAGATTCTGAGTGATCTGGACCGCGCCTTGGTACAAAACGGACACTGCTCGATCGTTGTGGCATCAGAAGGCTCCGAAGTCCGTGGAACACTGGTCCCGGCCCCATTGCCGGGAGCTTTCACCGAGGACGATCGCTCCAGGTGCTGTAAGCAGTTTCAGTCCGCAATTGACCATGCCCTTTCTACATATCAGATTGACGTGATTCATATGCATGGGATCGATTTTCATGCCTACACCGTGCCTGATGAGGTGCCGACACTTGTAACGCTGCATATGCCTGTTTCCTGGTATCCGGCGGAGATATGGATGAAAAGGCGGAATCTCCAGTTCTGCTGCGTCTCCGAATGGCAAAGACGGAGCTGTCCACCTGAGCTACGCAATTGCATCGTGATTCCTAATGGAGTGGATCTGCCTCCAGTGGACCTGGAGGCTCAAAAGGCTGATTTTGCGCTCGCTATGGGGCGTATTTGCCCAGAGAAGAATCAGCATGCAGCCCTGCAGGCAGGCACGCTGGCAGGAACATGCGTGCTGCTGGCTGGGCAAGTGTATCCATATGAGGCCCACCGCCTTTATTACGAGTCCGAAATTCGGCCACGCTTGAACGGGGCTACCGGGCCGAGGCATAGGATGCTGGGTCCTGTTGAATCCGAGAACCGCCAGCGACTGCTGGCCGAGGCGGAGTGCTTGCTTCACCCCACTCTCGCGCCCGAGACGAGTTCCCTTGTGGCTTTGGAAGCGCTCGCCGCCGGCACTCCCGTGATCGCGTATCCATCCGGCGCACTTCGGTCCATTGTCCAGGATGGCGTGACAGGCTTCCTGGTTAATAACCCGGAAGAGATGGCTGAGGCAGTGCATCGCGTCTCTTCCATCTCACGCTATGTATGCAGGCGAGCGGCCGAGCGCTTCGGGAGCGGACGAATGGTACAGGTTTATCTGGAAGTCTATAAATCGATGGCAAAGAATCGCCGCGCGGAGCAGCTCTGTGCATGAAATTTTGCGCAGCACCGAAGAGTTGGAGGCCTTTGCCCCGGAATGGGAGAGCCTATGGAAGGCAGACCCGCAGGCTACACCATTCCAGAGTCCCGCATGGTTGATACCGTGGTGGAGAGAGTTTGGTCAGCCCGGCCTGCGCTGCCTTTGTATCCATGTAAATGGAAACTGTGAAGGGTTTCTTCCGTTCTATATCTATCCCAATGCAGAAGAGCGCCAACTTCTTCTCCTCGGAGCGGGAACGAGTGATTACCTGGACGGTGTCTTTTCTTCTTTATGCAAAGTGGAAGATGTGCGGCAGGCTCTCGAGCGACTCATGGTGGATCAAGACTGGGATGTAATGATACCCACTCAGTTGAGGCCGGAATCGAAACTGCTGCAGGCAATGTCTCGACTCGTGGCTGCGGGAAGATTCGATGGGGAAAGCTGCGGCCGCATGCCTGCAGTCGCCATAGCGGAGTTGCCGCGGAAGATTCGGAGCAACGTCAGGTATTACCTGAACCGTGCGATGCGTGAAGGTTCTGTGGAGTTCATAAGTGCGGATCGGGAAACGTGCGCCGATACCTTTGAAGATATGCGGCAGATGCACACCGCACGCTGGCAGGGAAGCGGGCTTCCCGGAGTGCTGGCAGACGAACGCGTGCTCGCATGGCATTCCCAGGCGCTTCCTTTGCTGGCAGCAGCGGGAGTCTTACAACTATGCACCTTGAAGTTGAACGGTGAATCTCTGGCTATCTTGTACTCCCTGATAGATCCGCCAACACGATCCGAACGATGCCAATACTTCTACCTGACGGCATATTCCATTGAGCACGCAGCTCTTAGGCCTGGCACGTTACTGCTGGCCTTAGCCATAAAGCAGGCCGCCGGTCAGGGGGTGCAGACGATCGATATGCTCCGCGGAGAAGAGGAATACAAGACACTCTGGCACCTGGAACGAAATCCAACCTATGGTTTTGTTCTTCGCAGGGATGCTGAAGAACCAGCAACAGCGGGGAACGCCAGGCGGTTCTATGACGGTTTCTAATTCTGATCGTTTGGCGATTCGTTGGACTATTGGCAATGTACATGCGCGCGGGTTTGAGATGCTGCGTCTCTCCGTCGCATGCGCCGCGCGGCTATTTGGTCCTGGCGCCCGGTACGTGGTTTGTGTTAACAGCGTACCCCTGCCCGAAGCCCAGCAGCGAACAGCTGGTCTTCCGGCGGACGTGGAATGGCGCGAGACGACACTTCTTGACGCGCCCAAGGTTCTCCTGCAGCACACGAAAGAAAGTTTGATGGAAGGGATGGGGTGGAAGCTGGTTCCGCTACGCACTCATCCTGAACGATACGAACTCGCCCTGGATAACGACTGTATCCTCTGGACAATGACGCGAGGTATCCAGGCGTGGCTCGACACGGTGGATGGATATCTGTTTGCCGAAGATGTGGACCGCTGTCTCGGCAGCTTTGATGCGCTATGTCCCCCGGGTTCTTTTAACGCAGGAATTCGTGGACTGCCACCGTACCACGATCTACAGAGTTCGCTCGCTGCGGTATTGGAAGAGGTGGAACATCGTTCCGGAAGCCGCGCCGACCTGACTTCTGAGATCGAAGAGCAGGGGCTGCAGGCGGCAGCCATGCTGCGCAATAGCCCTTTATACCTGGTGAAGACTTCTGAGGTTAGTATCTGTTCTCCATTCTGGCCTCGTTCGCCGGAGCTTGGCCGCTGTGGCGCCCACTTCGTTGGCATGAATGCCAAGCATCTTCCTTGGAGTTACTATGACCGGCCGGCGGACGAATGGCTCGCAGAACACTGGGAGCGATGTCGCCCGGCACTGTATCAGAAGGCCGGACTCCCATTACCCTGAATTCCTTGCAGCTATAACGCCCCTGAATTTTGCCCCACGGAAGAGGTGGAAATTGATATGAACTCTTTCTCTCCGGCGGTATTTGGGGGCAACGGGCTGATCATTGCCTCTCTCTAAATAGCATCCTTCCGGGTGACGTAGACGTTTTCCGGTATTGAGCCGCCGCTACTTCCAAAATTGCCGATGTGGCGTTCTCGTATCACCTCTCGGAAGCCGGTTATGACATTCGCGAACCACATCGGCCGGGCAGCTCAGTAGAGGAGACGTTTCGATATGCCGGAGTATCCAGCGAGTCTTTGGAACGCGATAGGCAAGCTGCCGGGGAGTTTCAGTTTCAGGAAAGGAGATTGTTGATGATCACGATAGTCACAAAGCGAACGTGCAGCAGGTTTCTCCTGTGCACGATGTCCACGCTGCTGGCAAGTACGATCGCTATCGGCCAGAACCAACCCGGTGCTTCCGGCCAGCAACAGCCCAACATGCCTAATCAGCAGCCTATGAATTCAGGAGGGATGGGGCCTGATGCCAACTCCATGAATCAGCAGGCGACGACTGACAAGGACTTCGTCAAGAAGGCGCTTGAAGGTGGAACCGCCGAGGTGGAATTGGGACAATTGGCACAGCAAAAGTCGCAAAGCGAAGATGTAAGGCAATTTGGTCAGAAGATGGTAGACGACCATACACAGCTTGGTGACCAGATAAAACCGATAGCGCAGCAGATGGGAGTCAAAGAGCCTAAGGAGCCATCAAAAAAGGATAAGCAACTCATTGCGCGGCTCGGAGCGCTTTCCGGCAGTCAGTTCGATGAAGCCTACATCCAGGCAATGGTGAAAGATCACAAACAAGACCTGAAAGAATTCAAAGATGAAGCACAGTTGACGCAGGATCCAAACGTTAAGCAAGTTGCGCGTCAGGGCACGGGCGTAATCTCCCAGCACCTGCGTCTCATTGAGCAGATCGCACAAAACCACAATGTCGCAGTCGACGGTAAGTCGAAAGCGTCCAGCAGTGCAAAATAAAGACGATGGAGTTCTGGGCGATACGACAGGAGAATTGCTCTAGGCTGGGCTGGAGGGCACGGCGTTGCTCTCCAGCAGCCGTATCTCAATCGAGTTCACGGCCATGACGACTACATCAATGGGCGCCGTCGTTCGCAAACTATTTATTGTTTTCCAGTGACCGAATCGGAGTTAAGCCTTGCAAGAAGATCTTGCGGGTGGACAGGTTTGGATAGCAGTTCCAGATCGTATCCCGCTCCCTTCGCTTCCTTGAGCAGGTTGTTTGTGGCGGCCTGGCCGGAGAACAAAAGAACCTTACACTCAGGAAACTTTTGGCGAAATTGGATCGCCAACTCGATGCCATTCATGTCCGGCATGACGACGTCGGTCAACAGAAGGTTGGGAGGCAATGCCTCAGCAGCGGCTAAAGCCTCTTTTGCAGACCCGAATGCCCGGGCATCGAAGCCATTCTGGGTGAGAATGATCGCGAGCGTCGTGGCAATTACGTGCTCGTCATCAACGACGTAAATTCGCTGTCTATTTCCAAGGCGATCTTCCATAGCGTTCGAAGCAAACCACTCCATAGCCGTGGCCTACTTGGACCCCCAGAGAGAGGGCGACTTTGTAAACTATGGCCCGGACGTGTATCACTTTTAACGTATCGAATGGCGGCATTGCAAGAGGGCAGATGAGAACACCCTTAAATAAAGCATCGAAATCGACTCTATCAATGCCGGCTGGGGCGTGCACTTGCAATTTCCAGTTCTGTGAACTGTGCGGTGGCTGACAGTTCAGAGAGTCGATTAACCTGGGTTCCTTAAATCAGAGCGATCAGGCTCAGGCTGGAGGCATTTTCCCTAATCAGAGCGATCAGGCTCAGGCTGGAGCATTTTCCCTGTAGGTGTAGTCCAGGGCATCCGCATCTATGGGCGTTTTCCGCCATGAAAACGCCGCTGCACGCCCCTTCCGGGATACCCAGCAACAGGGAAAACGCTCTAGAATATCCATATCGGACCAGATCTCTACCTCCCGGTTTCTCCCCGAACCCGATAGTGTATGTCTGCATCGTTCCCCGTTGCGAAATGACGGTATGGGCCTTTTAAATTCGGACCAGCGAAAACTAGAACTCGTCGTCCAGTCAGGGCTACTGCTAGCCAAAAACCTTGACCTGCAAGCGATCGTGCAAGCTGCAACCGACGCAGGGCTGGAATTATGTGGCGCTCAGTTTGGCGCTCTTTTCTACAACGTCATTGACGATCAAGGGGAGCGTTATTCCCTCTATACGCTTTCGGGCGTCGCCCGAGAGAAGTTCGCAAAGTTTCCGATGCCCCGCAACACCGACGTGTTCGCGGCTACCTTCGAGGGGACCGGGATCGTTCGCTCCGCCGACATCACCAAAGATCCTCGTTATGGGCACAATGCCCCATTCAAAGGAATGCCGGACGGGCATCTGCCCGTTCGCAGCTATCTCGCTGTTCCGGTCAAGGCGAGCTCCGGCGAAGTCCTAGGAGGTCTCTTCTATGGGCACGAACAGGTAGGAATCTTCGAGCGGGACTGCGAAGATCTGCTCGGTGCCGTCGCTGCTCAGGCCGCCGCTGCTATTGAGAATGTAAGGCTTCGCGAGCAACTTACTCGGAAGATCGCGGATCTGGAAAAATCGAAACTTAACCTCATGAACGTGGCAGGCCACGTAGCGGCCCTCGCCGCTATCGTGGAATCGTCCGATGACGTGATCCTGAGTAAAGATCTGCAAGGCCGCATCACAAGCTGGAATCAGGCAGCGGCGCAAATCTTGGGTTTCACTAAGGAGGAGATGATAGGAAGGCCGATCTTTGACCTCGTCCCTGAGCATCTCCACGAAGAGGAAAAGGCCATTCTCGGCCGCATCCGCAATGGCGAGAAGCTTGAAAACTATGAAACGCTTCGCTTGACGAAAGACGGGCGCACTCTGCACGTGGATCTAGGTATCTCTCCCATTCGTGACAGCTCCGGCGCAGTCGTCGGTGCATCTTCCATCGTGCGCGATCTGACCCGCCGGAAAAATATAGAGAAAGCTTTGATCCAGGCTGAGAAGCTGGCGGCTGCGGGGCGAATGGCCGCTACGATCGCTCACGAGATCAATAATCCTCTTGAAGCGGTGCTGAATCTTGTCTTCCTCATCAGATCGAACGCCGCGAATTCTTCTCAGGTTCTCGCCTATGCGGAGGATGCAGAGACAGAGCTAGTACGCATTGCCCATCTCGCCCGGCAGACGTTGGGCTTCTACCGAGAGCACTCGGCCGTAGCTCTGATCTCGATCTCGACTCTCGTGGCAGATGTGCTCCGCATCTATGGGCCTCGCTGCAAAACTATTGGAATACGCGTGAAAACCAGTCTGAACTCGGAAGCCAGGCTGGTGCTGCGTACCGGGGAGATGATGCAGGCCATCTCGAATCTCATCATTAATGCAATCTACGCCATGCCGGATGGTGGAGATCTCAACGTCACCGTGGATGACCTGGTGCAGGAAGATGGACCCGCCGTCCGTCTTTCCATTAAGGACACTGGCTGCGGGATTCCTTACCACGATCATGCGCGCATCTTCGAACCGTTTTTCACGACGAGGCATACCATCGGCACAGGGATCGGGCTGTTTATCGCCAGGCAATTTGTGGAAGGACATGGCGGAACGATCGAGTTTGAAACCTCAACTGATCCTTCCGAGCATGGAACCTGCTTCTCCATTGTTCTGCCACAGCAGACGGTATATGCCGATGTTTTGCCGGAATCGCAATTGAAGACCTCTGCACGATCCTGAAGATGGGCTGCAATTCCAAATGTCACGGCGGAGTCATGCAAGCGTTTATGGTAGCGAGCTTTATCAGCGGTTAAGCCGCTCATAAAGCACAACAGCATCGTTATGTTGTTCGTCTTTTGCCGCGTATACCAGCGTCACCACTCCGTCCCTGGCCTTTTCTCTGATCTGATCGATTTCTACTCGTTTTTCGCGTAGTTCCGCCAGGTAGCGAGAGCGGAACTCTTTCCATTTGGCTGGATCATGGCCGAACCATGTCCTCAACTCCGGGCTCGGAGCAATCTCTTTCAACCAAAGGTCAATATGGGCCTTTGCCTTGGATAACCCTCGTGGCCACAGGCGATCGATAAGGATGCGGAATCCGTCGGACGGGGCAGCCGGTTCATAGGCTCGTTTAATCTGAATATTCATGGCCTTCTTGATTGGATCGTCTAAATCACAGCTGGGTGGCCCACGCCTTTTTGTTTTCATCACGGACGGGTGGCCCATATCTCGGCATTGCCGAGATGTGGGTTTGCAGAAATCTAATGACGAGATAACGTTGCGACCAATGCCGAAGCTCCATTCCATGTAATCTGCACGCCGATGCAAAGAAGTATGAATGCCACTACCCGCAAGATACCGTGGGCGGTTGAGGCCGGGATTCGCTTCGTGAGTTTCGCGGCATGTGCATAGCACACAAACACCAGCAGGCTGACCGCGACAATTGCAAGGAAAAGCGCCAGATGGGCAAGGATGACCGCGCTATCGGGGCCCTCGGAAAACCTGGCGCTGAGGGTGAGCAGAACGACCAGCGTTCCGGGGCCGGAGGTGACTGGAAAGGTGAATGGGTAGAACGCCTTTTCTTCCAGGCTGTGCAGTTGGTTTTCAGGCATGATGTGGGCTTCTTCCTGTTTATCCTTTGCCGCGGCCTCGGAGTCCTTCTCGTTGAGAACAGACCACCCAATGGCGGCAATCACGAGACCGCCCGAGACCTGCACGATCGGGAGAGAGATTCCAAAGAACTTCAGGATGGTCGAGCCCAGGAGTTCGAAGATCCCAAGGAAGATCACATTATTGAGCGCAATCTTCCGCGCGAGACTTTTGTAGACCGGTTTAGGCGCGTCGCCGGCAAGGCCGAGAAAGACCAAAGCTGAGCCCAGTGGGTTGATAAGCGGCAACAGGGCACTGAATGCCAATAAAAATGAGTGCCAAACCAGCATGCCTTCCACTCCTTGTGATCGATTGCCAGCCGCTACGAAGTCTAAATCAGAAAAATCCCTGGTAAACGCCCGCTTCATCCGAGTGGATTGTTGTGCCTCAAAGATGAGAGGATTTGAGTGCTTCGATAACGAGAAAATTGGCATGCAAAACAGCTCCCTGAACAGGCCCTGGCAAACTATTGCCGTAACGATGCTCGGATTCGTTCCCGGTGTTCTCCTGGCGCAATCCGCAAAGCCGCACACTGATAAGGCGCACACAACCTGGCGGGAGTATGGCGGCGCCGCGGATGGCGCTCAGTACTCAGCCCTGCGGCAGGTCAATCGCACCAATGTGAAGCAGTTGCAGGTGGCTTGGAAGTATTCCACCAGCGACAATCGCAAGTATCTTTTCAATCCTCTTGTGATTGACGGCGTGATGTATGTGCTGGCGAAAGAGAACTCCATCGTTGCGCTGGATGCAGCTACGGGCAAAGAGCTGTGGGTGCATCCCACGGATCCGAAGGCGACCCTGCTTACGTACCGCGGCCTGAACTACTGGGAGAGTGCTGACCGATCGGACCGCCGGCTTCTTTTTGCCGTGAACAACTCTCTGCAGGCGATCGACGCGCGCACGGGCAAGAGCATCACGACCTTCGGTAAGAACGGTTGCGTCGATCTGCGAGAGGGGTTGGGGCGCGATCCGCATACGCTGACGCTGGTGCAGTCGGTCAATCCTGGCCGGGTCTACGAGAATCTGCTCATTCTGGGTTCTGCCACGAATGAGGAGTACAACTCGGCGCCGGGCGATGTGCGCGCCTATGACGTGCTGACGGGCAAGATGGCGTGGATCTTCCATACGATTCCGCATCCAGGGGAAGCAGGTTACGAAACCTGGCCGAAGGATGCCTGGAAGACGGCCGGCGGAGCCAATGCCTGGCAAGGCATGGCGCTGGATGAGAAACGTGGCATTGTCTATGTGCCTACGGCCAGTCCGAAGTACAACTTCTATGGCGCAAACCGGCTCGGCAAGAACCTCTATGGTGATTCGCTGCTCGCCTTGAACGCGCGTACCGGGAAGCTTGTCTGGTACTACCAGATGGTCCATCACGACATATGGGACTATGACAATGCCACCACGCCCATGCTGACCACGGTGAAGCATGACGGCAAGATGGTCGATGTTGTTGCGCAGCCGGGCAAGACGGGGTTTCTGTGGGTCTTCGATCGGGCAACCGGCAAGCCGCTGTGGCCTATTGAAGAACGGCCGCAGATGAAGTCCGACATGCCTGGCGAGGAGACCTGGCCGACGCAGCCGTTTCCAACCAAGCCGTTGCCTTTTGCACGGCAGAGCTTTACTGCGGACGAGATCAATCCTTACCTCGATGCTGATGAGCGCGATACATTTCGCAAACAGATGCTGGAGGCGAAGAATCACGGCCTCTTTACGCCACCGGCGACACAAAATACCGTGCAGATGCCAGGCAATAATGGCGGAGCGAACTTTGGCGGCGCGGCGGCTGATCCTGCCGGGATGGTCTATGTCGTTTCGAAAGATCTGCCCGCAATGTTGAAGCTTGAGCTGTCGAATGATGTGGATCGGTCCGGACCTCCGGTAGCGCAGGGCCGCGATCTTTATAAAGCAAATTGCAGCATCTGCCATGGTGCGGATCGTGCGGGAAAACCGCCCCTCATCCCGTCACTGGCCGACGTCAGGACGCGGCTATCAGACGAGCAGATTCGCGAAGTCATGCAGTACGGGAAAGGGCAGATGCCGGCGTTTGCAAAAATTTCGGAAGTGGATGCGGGCAACGTCCTCGCCTATCTTGCGCAGCCGGATCTCGCGCCCGCCGTGGATGTGGATGCTTCAAAGCCGAAGGTTGTGGATCCGACGACGGCGCACTATCGCAGCGGGTTTGGATTCATGGTGGGACGGAATGGTCTTCCGGCGATTGCTCCTCCCTGGACGTCACTTACTGCATACGATCTGAACACGGGCGATATCCGCTGGAAGATCGCGCTTGGCGAAGTGCCTGAACTTGCAGAAAAGGGCATAAAGGACACCGGCTCGCAGATGCCGAAGGTCGGCCCGGTTGTGACAGCGGGCGGCCTTATCTTCACGGGCACGCGCGATCATAAAGTGCGTGCACTGGATTCATCCAGTGGCAAGGTCCTCTGGGAAGCTACTGTTGATGAGGCTCTTGAAGGTATCCCGGCTGTCTATGAGATCGGCGGGCGGCAATACATCGTTTTCTGTGCCGCCGCTGCGTCAACATACTTTGGCACAACGACTCCGAAGATCGTGCATGGTTCTTATGTAGCCTTTGCTCTCCCCAAGGTCGAGAACGCGCCGAAATAGGCGCTCCATGGACGGGTAGCCCACTTCTTGGCGCCGCCGAGAGGTGGGTTACAGCATACTGACGACCACGGATTTCGATGCAAATGCCGGATGGCTGACCGTGAGTTGAACAGATCCGTGTTGCCCAGGCACGCCTCGAACCCAAACTGCTCCTACCGCACCCGAGTCGGTGAGATCGAAAGTTGTATCGCCGACCATCTTGCCCGGGCCATTAAGTGTCACAGTGATCACTCCATCGGCAACGGGCCGTGCGTTCCCGAACTCATCTTCTACGCCGAAAGCGACCCGTGTGCTGTCGATTCCATCTCCTGCAATTGCGGCATCGTCGGCTGTAACCCATAACCGGTCGTGAGTGCGGTCTCCGGTGAAGGAACGCGACACAACCCGTTTCCCCCGGATATACCCATCGATCCGCAACACGGACGTTCCTGCTTGTTCCCAGGGGAGATCCGTGATGAAGGGCGGGTAGGCAGTCTTCGGATAGTTTGTAATATCGGGTTGTAGCGTTGCCTGATGTTGATCGTTCAGGAAGACTCGGAGCTCGTTGCAGTTTGAAAAAATCGCCGCCGGTCCCGTACTCACATGCAGTCTGGCGTCCCAATAAAAGCTGGGTTCAAGGACCACCCGTTTCGCCGGATCGACCTGCGCCATGTAAAAGGAGGCGCCCAGTTTCGGAATCCGGAAAGTATCGACAACGCCGGGACACTTGACCCCGTTGTAGGCATTCATCGGGCTGGCGTAGTCATAGGCGCACCATGCAATCACTCCGGCATTTCGCGGATCTCTTGCCGCACGATCATGAGCCTGGGCGTGAAGCAATGCCTGCGCATTCTGCTCCTCCGGGATACCTGCCCGCCGGTATCGCCTAAGGAAATTTTTGGCTGTACCGTAGGAATACTGTCCAACCGCCTCGGCAAGCATGTAGGGCACCCCCGGCAGGGCCGGATCGATACCTACGCTGCCGTCGGAAGCGGCATGATAGTCGTCGAAGGCAAACGTGTCCTCATGCCAATGTTCCTTCCAATCGGAACGGGATGACGGCGTCATACTGCCCGACGTCGGCCGCGTGGGATCGAGCTGCTTCGCAAGATCGTGCGTGCGTTGATAGAACGCGGGATCGTTCGCCGACTCGTTAATGCGAGTGCCCCAGATGATGATGGAAGGGTGATGACGGTCTCTCCGAATCATCTCCTCAACGTTTCGAAGCGCAACATCCTTCCATGCCGCATCGCCGAGATACTGCCAGCCAGGGATCTCTTCCCAGACCAGAAGTCCCAGTTCATCGCAGGCGTCGAGAAACGCAGGAGACTGCGGATAATGTGAGCAGCGAACCATGTTGCAGTTGAGAATATTGCGAAGGTAGGCTGCATCCCGCCGCATGGAGCGTTCCGAGGCGGCAAATCCGACGTACGGAAACAGTTCATGACGGTCCAGACCGAAGATTCGGGTTTTCTTTCCGTTCAGATAAAAGCCGTCAAGCTCGAAGCGTGCATCCCGAAATCCGAAACGAATCGACCTGGTGTGTACCGTTCGGCCCTTGATGAGAAGGGAGGTCTCCAGTCGATAGAGGCTGGGAGTGTCGGGACTCCAAAGTTTGATTCCATGGAGCGGCTCCATTACCAGTGTCGCTATCTCTATGCCGGCAACTAGTTTTTGAGGCTGCCTCTGGGAATGAACAAGCTTGCTTTCATCGAAGAGTCTGGCGGCGAGGATCGCATCGGAGGTCGTGTCCGCGTCCACGCTGACTAGAACTTCGAGAGTTGGGGAATCACTCAAGACCGCTTTGGATTGTGCCCAAAGGTCTGTAATCGCAGTTCGCGGCTGCGTCCGTAGTGTGATGCGGCCGTTGATGCCGCCTGGAAGATAGTAGTCTACGGAGGCGACTCCCTTCGGAGATCCGGAAGGCGGAACATTCAACCATCTTGAATCAAGCTGGATCTCAATCTGATTTGTCCCGGTGCGTACTGCGTCTGTAATCTCGCACTCGAAGGGAGTGAAACCTCCTTCGTGAGATCCGACCGGGCGCCCATTCACTATCACCTGTGCGCTGGCCAACGCGCGCTCGACGGAAAGAAAAAGCCGTTCTTTTGACAAGAGATTCGGCAGGGTTACGTTTCGCCGGTACACCCACACTTTTTCCCAGGAAGACGATTGCCATTGATGCCAGGATAGAGCTACCGGGGAATGCGGAAGGTTGATTGCCCGTTGAGCGATCTCTCCTTCAGCATAGAGATCCCATTCCGTTGAAAGGTCCCGATCACGCGTCAGATTGGATACTGGTGCGGCCGAAGTGAACTGAGGCCCGGTGGTAGCCAAAAGAGTAGCGGCAGCACTGTAGGTAAAGGCTCTGCGGGTGATCGTCATACGCGACATCCATCATAGGCTTCTGGATATCGTTCGTTCTGCCATTGCGAGAGCCCTCGGCGCCCGCGATCCCCGGTGCACTTCAACGCCGCGAAGGAGTATTATTCGGGTTCGAAACTAAATCCCATGTCGCATGCTACAGCATCGTGATCGACTCTACTTTCTGAGGAGACCTATGAAGATCCGCACCAGGCTTGCTTTGGCTGCGTTTAGCGCAATCGTCGTTACTGGCGCCGTAGTGGGCCAGATGCCTTCTCCGGAGGAGCGGGCGCGCATTGAAGCGGGCAATGCCGCCGAGCGCAATCGAGAGCTGAAACTGCTGGGCATTACGGCGATGCAACCGGGCGTGACCGCATACGATATCGGCAAGCCGGGAAATGCGAACTACGACGAGTCCAAGGCGAATCCCTTTCCCAAGCTGCCGGAGTTGATGACACTGCAGAACGGAACCAAGGTAAAGACGCGAGCGCAGTGGGAGCAGCGGCGCAAGGAGATCAAAGCGCTGTTTGACGACGATATTTACGGCAAATTCCCCGCGACGATCCCATCGGTGAGCTGGACGGTTGCCGGCACAGAGGAGACGGCGGTCTCTGGCGTCCCGGCGGTTGTGAAACATCTCGTTGGGCACACGGATAACTCGGCGTATCCAGCCATCACTGTTGATATCCACGCCGACTTGGTGACACCGGTGTCAGCAAAAGGCAAGAAGGTGCCCGTTATCATCGGCGGTGGATCGACCCGCCCACGCCCAGTCCGTCCGCCAGCGGCAGCGGGCCAGCCGGTGCATATGCTGTCCATGCCGGAGAATCCGCCGGACTCCTCGGAGCTTCTGCTGAAGCATGGATGGGGTTTTGTCAGCCGCGTCTCGAACGAAGTGCAGGCCGACAACGGCGCGGGCCTGACCAGCGGCATTATCGGTCTGGTGAACAAGGGGCAGCCCCGCAGCCTGGACGATTGGGGTGTCCTGCGCGCGTGGGGATGGGGCGACAGCCGCATCGTGGACTATCTGCTGACTGATCCAGATGTGGATGGCACGAAGATTGGCGTCACTGGTCATTCGCGTGGAGGCAAGGCTGCGTTGGTTGCCATGGTTGACGATCCGCGCATCGCCATCGGGTACATCTCGTCTTCGGGCGCAGGCGGAGCCAACCTTTACCGCCGCAACTATGGCGAAGCGATGGGTAATCTGGCGGGCAACTCAGAGTTTCACTGGTTTGCAGGGAATTTCCTGCGTTATGCCGCCGCAGGTCACACGACCAATGAGATGCCGGTGGATAGCCACGAATTCATCGCTCTGGCTGCTCCACGCGCTCTGTTTATCGGTGGAGGAGCCTTCATCGAAGACCCGAAGTACCTTCCCGGAGATGCCTGGCAAGATGCTCAGGGCATGTTCATGGCAGCCGCGGCGGCTAGTCCGGCCTGGGAGGTCTATGGAGTGAAAGGATTGAATACCAGCACCTTTCCGCCCATGAATACGTTCGTCAATACCGGCAGAATCGCATTCCGGCAGCACCAGTATGGCCACACTCCCGCACCAAATTGGCCGTACTTTATTGAGTTTGCCGATCGCATCTTCCAGGGAAAGTAACGTCGAATCTAACAAATCCCTCTTCTGTCGAATTGCACGCAGGCTATGGACGTTGCGCCAGTATGCGCTGCAGGTAAAGCTGGAAGAACTGCTCTTCATGGGCCGTGAGGCAGACCTCTACGTTGGGCCTTCCGGAGGATGGGACGGTCGATCCTTTTTCGTCGACACTTACCTGCATCGGCATGGTCGGGCAAACATCCGGCTGCAGCAGTGATGCGATGGTCATCGCATCGTAAAGGGTGGGCGTCTCTTGACCCCACTGATAGTAGAGTGCCGTCAGCATATAGGTAAGGGGAGATGCATGACGGAAGATGGTCTTCCGTTTCTCCGGATCGAGTCTCAAGCGAGTGGAATTGAGAGGGAACACCGTCATGGGAACCCCGGAACTGAAGACCTTCTGCGCCGCAGCGATGTCGTTCTTGATGTTCCACTCTGGCGAAGCTTTTTCGGTCTCGGTTGGGATATCGCCTCCCATGATCACGATTCTCTTCAGAAGGTGAAATGTCGCGGGATCTTTGTCAATCATGTCTGCCAGATTGGTAAGAGGGCCAATCGCCACCAGTTCAATCTGACGTGGATGTTTACGAATCTGCGCCAGAGTGAAGTCAACCGCGGAAGGAAGGCGAACTCCTCGGAAGTCTACGTCTTTGGCAAAGTCTTCCTGAGTGAGCGTTGTAGGCGGGCGTGTCGCCCGCCCTGGAGCCACCGGGATAGAACCGTGTCCAGACTCGCGCAGCATGCGAAGGGCAAGCTGGGCACGGGTCTGTGTATCCCCGGTGGCGGTTGTAACGCCGAGCAGGCTGATTTCTCTGCTCTGAAGTGCAAGCGCCAGGGCAAATGCATCATCGATGTCGTCGCCGATGTCAGTATCGAGGATGACCTGGTGGCTGGCAGAAATGGGCGCCGCTGTCTGGCTATGTGAAGGCTGCGCCAACAGGCAAAGTAGTATCGCGAAGCAATAAATTCGTCTGATGCTGTGCATCTTCTCCACCACCTTCCAGAAAATCCTGCCCCAATCTCGGCAAGCCGTTACGCTAGAGCATTTCACTGCAGGTGTACCCAGAGGATCCGCATCTATGGGCGTTTTCCGCAATGAAAACGTCGCTGCACGCCTTTTCCGGGATACCCAGCAACAGTGAAAATACTCTATTTCGTGAATAGCGTCAGATCGATGGAATCGGCCATGCCTTTCATTCCCGCATCGTTCGGGTGTAGGTGATCGCCGCTGTCGTAGGTGGGAAGAAATGCGTCCCGCTTTGCGGAGTCGGATGTCGCTTTGTCGAAATCAATGACGCCATCAAATTCGCCTCCTGTCCGTATCCACTGGTTCAGTGCAGCACGCACCTGCTCTCCCGCGGGCGAAGAGTATCCGGTAGGGAGGTATGGCGTAAGTGTTGCACCGATGATCTTCAGTCCGTTTGCGTGAGCGCGTGTGATCAGCAGACGATCTGCCGCGATGAGCTCCTGAACCGATACATGATCGTAGGGATTCTTCTGGTCATAGCTGTGTCCGATGTCGTTAATACCTTCCAGCAGAACGACATACTTGACGTTCGCAAGCTCCAGAACATCGCGGTCGAATCGCGACAGCGCACTTGGGCCGGTTACATCGTGGAGAACGCGATTGCCGCCAATCCCAACATTCATCACGGCCATGGTTGCCGTTGCGGGATTGGCCGCCAAACGCTTGGCCAGTAGATCAGGCCAGCGCTGGTTCGTATCGACAGTACTTCTGGAGCCATCTGTGATGCTGTCGCCAAAACAGAGAACAGCTCCCTGGGAAGGAGAGGAGACCGCGACAGATTTCAGGTAGCGGAAGCTCATCAACTTCGTTGCGTCTGTCAGGGTAAGGGCGGATACTTGGTTTCCCGGAGCCAGATAGTTGGTTGCATCCGCAAAGTTATGTTGAGAGACGAAGGTCATTGGCTGCGTGGGGATAAACAGGCTTACGGCAACGTCGCTCATCGCAGGGAAGGGCAAATGAACCGCATCGCTCCAGACGAACTTGCCGGGGGGAATCACAATGCTCGCCTGCCCCTGAAAGGACAAGGCAACGGGTGTGGACACTGTATTGTCCGTCTGTCTGAGGGCGATGGTGGCGGCGCCTACGGTGAGCGGTTCAATCCCGAACTCATTGGTCAACTGCACACTGACGGTGTCGGTTGATCCAAGGGAAACGTGAACGATGTTGCGAATCGTCTTATCACCGGTGTCGGTGGTTTTGGTGAGCGCCTGGACGGGCGCGGTAGCCCAGGTTCCCGTCATCACCATGGGGGTCGCAGTCTGAGCCCCTGTCATTGAGATCGTTGTAAGCAGAAAGCCAATCGCACACCATTGCTGAACACGCATTGAGAAAACGCTCCGAGGTAAAAAATCAATAATGCAATCGATGGTGCCAAACTTGGGACTCTTTGGGCAAGGCTTGACTCGCGGACAGCAATGCACACAGGACACTAGACCATTTTCACTGTAGGTGTAGAGCAGGGCTTCCACATTTATGGGCGTTTTCCGCAATGAAAACGCCGCTGCATACCTTTTCCGGAATACCCAGCAACAGTGAAAATGCTCTAGTATGTTCTCGCTGCCGATAGTCCAAAACGGTCACGAGCAAAGGCTGAATAAAAAAATGGCTTTGAATCGAGGTCAACTGCACATGGCGCGATGACAGTTCCCTCTGGACCTGGGCTGGGTGTCGACATCGATCCCGCTTATATTGCGAAGCACGAAGCCGTCAGAGTTAAGTACAGCAGGCTTATGGTTGAGAGCTTAAATGAGACGACCTCGTACTTTTGTACGAGGTCGTCTCGTTTGGGCGCTGCTGAGTTTTAGAACTTCAGGATCGCGGCCAGTTGCAGTGAGCGGCCGCCTCCCGTTCCATTCACACCACTGCCACTGCCAATGGTGCGGGTGATCTGACCGAAGGTTCCGCCGGTAATGTTCGCAACATCCGGACCAGTGCTGGTGGTTGGAGTTGCAAATTGTGGAGTATTCGACACCTGGAAGACGTCCATACGGATATCCAATGTGGTGCCTTCCTTATAGACCGGGAACGTTTTGAAGATCGAAGCGTTGTTCTGCACAAATCCAGGTCCGCGGAATGCGTTGCGCGCCGTGTTGCCGACCGTTGTGCCCGAGTTCTCCGAGCAGACAGCCGTGCAACCTGCCGGCTGCGAGAAGACCGAGGTATCGAACCACTTATGTCCCGGTCCGCCACCCAGCTTGGTGAACTTGCCAGTGAGGTTGGCCGTCTGGGTCCAGCCCGGCGTATTGAGATTATTGTTCGCGGTTACGGTGAATGGGGTACCGCTCACAACCGAGACTACGCCCGACAGCTTCCAACCTCCGACGGTGTAGGCCCCAATTCCATGATTGAAGAACTTTTTGCCTCTACCGAACGGAAGCTCGTAGGTAAACGCCTCCTGTAGGTTGAACTTGCGGTCGTAATCGGTAGGAGCGTAGTTGCGGCGAATGTTCTGATAGAACATGAAGCCACCATCGTCTCCATTGAAAAGATTCAGCCCTTTGCCATAGGTGAACGAGGTGATGTTGGAGAAGCCGTGCGTGAAGCGACGGTTCAACGATACCTGAAGCGAGTTGTAGTTGGTGGACGTGCCGATGAAGTACTGCGTGACTGCTGCCGTCCTTCCGAAGGCGATATTCAATGGCAGGTCAGCATTGCCGCCGCCAAGACGCGAAGAGAGATTGATGTTCTGTCCTGCACCCATCCCCACGCCGTGATTGCCGACATAGCCAACCGACAGCGAGAAATCCCATGGCAGAGCCTGCTGCACAAACAGGTTATAGCTCTCTACGTATGGATTGCGATAGTTCAGCGGAATATAAGTATAAGAAGAAGAGTTCAGAGCGGTACCCGGAGCAATCGAGATGATGCCGTTGGAGGGAACCGTCACCGGCACGGGAGCCGGGAAGCCTGCCTGGAAGGTCGCCGGTGTCGTGTTGTCGGCCAGCACGGCAGGACCGTAGCTGTTCTGTAATGTGGATTGGGAATACGCGTTATTGGCGCGTACCGGATAGTTATAGGCATAGCTGTTGTCTTCAAACGGCATGTAGCTCATGCCAAAGCCGCCACGGACCACCAGCTTGTCATTCACGCGGAAGGCAAAGCCTGTACGGGGAGCGAAGTAGCTGTATCGCGTCGTCATTCCCAGGTTGGAAGGGTTGCCGCCGATTCCTGCGATTACCAGCGTGTTATTCGAGGGGTTGTAGTTGGAGAACTGTCCTGCCTTGCGAGCTGTGGCCGGCGGATAGAACTCCCAGCGCAGGCCGTAGTCCAGCGTTAGCCTTGATGTGGCATTCCATTTATCGCCTGCAAAGGCAAAGAACCACCACTGACGATAGGTGGGGAAATAGGTGAACAGGTCACGGCCGGCGGCACTCGGCAGGCCAAGCAGGAAGGAAGCAAGATCGTTGTGAAAGTCAGTCGCAGGGCCGCCGTTCAATCCGGTCTGATTCTGGCCGAAGGTGTAGAGTCCACGGGGGCTGTATGTCTGGCCCTGAAGCAAATCATCGCGCACCCGGCGAAGATCTACACCGAACTTGAACTGATGGTTGCCCATAACCTTCGTCCAGTGATTGACGAAGTCAATGTTTGCCTCTGCCCGGATCCACGGCAGAGAAGCGGAGTAGCCGATGGTCGGCTGCGAGAAGCTGCCAAGATTGATGCCCACCTGGCCGGAGGTCAAGGCGTCAAGATTCACACCTGGAACGCCAATAGTGGTTGCATCCTTGTTGCCGTAGTCAGAAGGTTGCGCGTCGTTCCTGTAGTGAGCCACGCCCAGACGGACCTCGGTGAGGAGTGTGGGCGAGAAAGTGTGCGTGTAGTTGCCGCCTGTGCTCCATGCTTTCTGAACGCCGCGCCCTGCGAAGCCTCCGTTCGGAGAAGGTCCGCCGGCAAAGTTGCCGAAGATTGGCGCCTGAAACAGGTTGTTCTTTTGATAGCTGAAGCGGCCGCTCAGGCGATCCGTGGCCCTGATCTGCCAGTCGACCTTGCCGTCATAGTTGTCCGAGGTCTTCTGAAATGGAAGATTGATGAAGTAGTTGTTGCTGGGTGAGCCAGTTGAACTGAGGTTTGTATTGGGCGCCGGCATCAGCGCCAGCAGAGCTGCGCTGACCGGGTTCACGCGTCCGCAGGGAATGAGGTTGCCGGCAAACGGCGTACGGCCCCGGCCGGTGTTGCTGCCGCTCTGAGTGCCCGTTGAAGGGTCATAGACCTGGCCCTTACCGTTTGCAGTATAGCCATCGCTCAGATCGTAGAAGCCACCGACGCAGGTCGTCGCCTTCTTGAACGGAATCGTTACCGTGTTGCTATTGGCTTCATGGTCGGAGGTGCGGAAGTAATCGCCATAGAAGAACAGCTTGTCCTTGATGATGGGACCGCTCAGGTTGCCGCCGAAGTAGTTGTAGGCAACTTTGCCTACTTTAGTCGAGAAGTACGAGCGCGCGTTGAGGTAGTCGTTCTGTAGATACTCTGAAGCGCTGCCGTGGAATGCATTGCTTCCAGATTTCAACGTCACATTCACTACGGCGCCGACAGCGCGCCCAAGCTCCGCTTCGTAGTTGTTGGTCGACGTATCTACCGTCTGAATTGAATCTGCCGGAGGAATGAGCACCTGCAGCAGGCCGGTACGTTCATTGTCGTCAATACCTTCGATCTGATAGACGTTGCCCATGCGAGGCAGACCGTTCGCTTCTGTCTGCAGCGATGCGCTGGCGTTGAAGAACTGTGAGTGCTGGAACGTCGCCGGCGTCGTGCCGGGTACAAGATTAAGCAGAGACTGGAAATTGCGGTTGGTCCCCACGGGCAGGTTCGCGAGTTTTTCCGCTTCCAGCTTGGTGCTGACGTCCGCACGGTCTGTCTGCAGCAGCGGAATGGTATCCGTGACAGTAATCTCTTCAGTCGCCGCACCAGGGGTAAGGCTAAAGTCCACGCGCGAAGTTGTGTTTACGATCACATCGACGGATGCGCGGGTCTCTTTCTTGAAACCCTGCATCTCGACGGAGATGGCGTAGTTGCCCGGGGGAATATCAGAGAACGTATAGTTGCCGCTATCGTTCGTGATGGCCTCCCGCAGTGCGTTGGTAGAGGTTTCGCGTGCGACTACCCGGGCGTTTGGCGCGGCCGCGCCGGTCTTGTCCGTAACAGTGCCAACCAATGTGGCAGAGACGGTCTGTGCGTTTGTAATGGACGGTAAGAGAAGAAGAAGGAACAGAACAAAGATAAAACGCGACATTCCGAAATGTCGTAGCAGGCTCATCGCTGCCTCCAAGAAAAGGTGCCGAAACACCGCAGTTAAAGAAACTCGACTCTAGTGACACCCAAAGATGTCTATTTGGGCCACGAGAAAACTAGAAGAGCCTGAGAGAGGCTGTCAAGAAAAGAGATTGCATGAAGATTGAGCTTTATACCATCAGTAACCAGATCCTCGATCTTTTGAGACCTATCGGTATCCAATAGATGGGATTGAACTTGCTCGTCAGCGAGCTCAATCGTCATTCGATATCGTCTGGACGACATTCTTCAGGCTGTCGCTTCGGCCGATATTTTGAGCGATATCGCAACTTTCTGTCTCATGAGTAGGTTTCAAGCCGCAATGCGCGTAGAGAAATAGGCCGCAAAAATTATATTTAAGTCCAAATTTTGGACTATAGTGTTAGGCAAATGGCCAGCTCACTTCGCGAACGGCAGAAGGAACAGACCCGCATGGAGATGGTGCGCGCCGCCTACGATCTCTTCATCCGGGATGGATATGACGCGGTTTCCATGGACGCCATCAGCGAGGCCGCGGGCGTCTCGCGTGCGACCTTGTTCAACTACTTTGCGCGCAAGGAGTTGATCCTCCCTGAGATTGCGCGTTTACGTGTAGAGCGGCTGAAGGAATTCGCCGGGCAGATGGAGACAGCCGCCCACCCTGCCACACGGGACGAGATACTTGCCTTCATTCTGCGGATTGCGCGAGAGCATGAAGAGATCGCTCGCGGGCATCGCAAGCTGATGATGTTGGCGTGGTTTCAGCCGGCGTCGTATGGCTATCTGCTGGAACGGCGTGCAGAAGCAGTGGAAGTCCTGAGTGGTTTGATCGAGCGGATGTCACGCAGGAAAAAGCTATTTGCCCCGCGTATGGTAGCTGAGACGATATTCGCCGTCTTGATGGCAACCATGCTCGAATGGATGGTCAATGAAGAGCTGCCGGTGAACTGGCTTTCGCATACGCTGGAGCAGCGGCTGGGTGTCGCGTTTGCGGGGGTCGTATGAAGCGGACCGCAGTGATCGCGGGTGGCGGCGTAATCCTGGTGACGATTTTTGTCCTGTCGTACTGGCTGTTACGCAGACCGAAGGCGTTGGTCTACTCCGGTACGGTGGAAACGCGCGAGATCGAGGTTGGATCGAAGGTCGGTGGCCGTGTGACCGACGTTGCCGTCGAAGAGGGCCAGATGGTGAAAGCCTCTACCACGCTGGTGCGCTTTGAGGCGGATGAGCTGAAGGCACAGTTAGCGCAATCGCGGGCCTCGGTGGAGCAGGCCGAGGCAGATCTTGCCAAGTTGGAGCACGGTAACCGTCCTGAAGAGATTGCCCAGGCCGAGGCTACGGCACGAGCACAGCAGGCAGCGTACGAGGCCGCGAAGAGCGGGCCGCGCACGCAGGAGCTTGCGCAGGCACAGGCTGACTACGACGCAGCACAGGCAGATGCGCTCAACGCGGAGGTGACTTTCAACCGTATGGCAATGCTGGTGCGGGGTGAGACGATCTCGCGGCAGCAGTACGATGACGCATTGGCGAAACGCGATGCGATGGCGCAGAAGGCGGAGTCCGCGAGGCAGCGGTTGAAGCTATTGCAGGCCGGTACGCGCAAAGAAGATCTGGATGCGGCCGAACAACGGTATCTACAGGCCAAAGCTGCGGCTACGCTGACGCAGCGCGGCTATCGCAAGGAGGATATCCAGGCTGCGCGCGGGCGGGTGGCACAGGCTAAAGGTCATGTCGAAGAATTGCAGGCGCGACTGCGCGAAGCAGAACTGACGGCCCCGGCAGATGGCTTGATTGAGACGGTAAGTGTGCGCAGCGGAGACTTGGTTCCCGCTGGACGCATTGTGCTGACGATGCTTGAGAGCTCGCAGCTCTGGGTCAGGATCTATGTCCCTGAGACGGAGATGGCCAAGATAAAGGTAGGCCAAGAGGCAACGGTCACGTTGGACTCCTTTGGTGGCCGCAGCTTTACCGGACACGTGATGCAGGTGAATGCTTCGTCCGAATTTCTACCGCGGAATGTGCAGACGCGCGATGACCGCCAGCACCAGGTATTTGGTGCAAAGGTAACGATTGATAACCCCGACGGCGTGCTGAAATCGGGCATGGCAGCAACGGTGCGCCTGCCATGACTCCAGCGATCACGGCAGAGGGCATGACAATCCGCTTTGGCAGTTTTACGGCCGTGCAGGACGTGAGTTTCCAGGTAGGCAAGGGGGAATTGTTTGGATTCCTTGGACCAAACGGCTCGGGGAAGACGACGATCATCAAAGCCTTATGTGGTCTGCTGACGCCAACTGAAGGCACGGGCACCATCCTCGGAATGGATATCCGCAAGCAAGCAGCGGAGATTCGCCGCCACGTCGGATACATGTCGCAGAAGTTCGGTTTGTATGAAGACCTGACGGTGGCGGAGAACCTGACGTTCTACGCCGGTGTGTATGGCATCAAAGGAACGCAAGCAGAGCAGCGCACGAAGGAGTTGCTTGCGTTGACCGGCATGGAGCCGTATCTGCGGCGACGTGTAGGTGCACTCTCAGGCGGATGGAAGCAGCGACTGTCGTTGTGCTGTGCCATCATTCATTCGCCACAGGTGGTCTTTCTGGATGAGCCGACGGCCGGTATCGACCCCGTAGCGCGGCGGTCACTATGGGATCTGTTCTTTCAGCTTTCGGGACAGGGCGTTACTTTTTTCGTGACGACGCACTACATGGATGAAGCTGAACGCTGCGGCCGTGTCGGCTATATCTATCTTTCAAAGCTGGCGGCGATTGGCACCGTTGCCGAATTGCAGCAGCTGCCTGCGGCTAATCCGAAGGGAACAGTGCGGGTACAGATTGAAGCGCCTGATGCTTCCGTGGAACTGACGCGTCTGCGATCGATGAGGGGTGTTCGCGAAGCGACGATCTTCGGACGCTCGATTCATGCCCTGGTGGAGCAGCATGATCTGGAAGCTATTCGACAGCAGCTCAGTGGGGCATCTGTAGAGCCAGTTGTTCCATCGCTTGAAGACGTCTTCGTCACGTTGACCTACGAGATCATGAAGGAGCGGTGATGAAGGATCTCTTCTACGGTCTATGGCCCATCTGCCGCAAAGAGTTCACGCATATCCGGCGCGACCCGACAACTCTATTCTTTACGTTGGCTGTGCCGCTGATGCAGTTGTTCCTGCTTGGCCTTGCCGTGGACACGAACGTGCGCCAGATTGCGACGGCCATTCTGGACGAGTCTCATACGCCGCAAAGCAGGCAGTTTGTCGACAAACTTGCGGCGTCAGACTCATTCCATATCGTGGCTCACGTAGACTCCGCGGATAAGCTGGATAGCGCCATTCGTGCAGGCAAAGCAAGGGTCGGCGTGCGGATTCCATATGACTACGCGCGCCGCTTGCAGGAAGGCAACACCGCCAGCGTGCTGGTGCTGATGGATGGCTCGGACTCATCGGTTGCCGGGCAGGCTACAAATGCTTCCACCGGTGTGGCGATGCAGCTCTCGCTTACGCAGTTACTGGGCAACTCGCCCATGCCGGTAGAAGTGAGGCCATCGGTTCTCTACAACCCCAGCACACGTTCAGCGAACTTCTTTATCCCAGGTCTGATTGCGGTATTGCTGCAGATGATGGTGATCCTGATGGTGGCGTTGAGCCTGGTGCGTGAACGGGAGCGCGGCACGCTGGAGCAGTTGACCATGACGCCGGTGGCTCCGCTGGGGCTGATGGTCGGCAAGATGATTCCGTATGGCGTCATGGCCTTTGCGGAGTTGTGCGTGATCCTGGCGGTTATGCGCGTGGTCTTCCTGGTGCCGGTGCATGGAAATGTGCTGACGTTGCTGGTTCTGTCGGTGCCTTTCCTGCTGACGGTGCTTGGCCTCGGGCTGATTATCTCCACTAAGGCGCAGACACAAGCAGAGGCCTTTCAGCTTGCGATGGCGACGATTCTGCCTTCAGTCTTCCTCTCCGGCTACATCTTTCTGATCGAGAATATGCCGCCCTTCTTCGCTGTGCTCAGTAAGCTGGTTCCGACTACGTACTACATCCGCATCTTGCGCGGTGTTGTGCTGCGCGGCGCCGGCCTTCAGGATCTGTTGCTGGATGCGATGATTCTGCTTGTGATGGGCTGTGCGGCAACTGGGATTGCGGCATGGTTGTTCGTGCGCCAACAGCAGCATGCGTAGATCTGATTAAAAAAAAGCGCATTCCTCGGAGTCGGGGGAATGCGCTAATGCAATCTAGCGGAAGAATATATATTGGTTCGCTCAGGACTGGCGCCACCAATTCGAAAAAAATAGATGCGCTGGTCCCTCAAATGGTTGTGTGAACTTCTGGACCGGTGGGCGCAACATAAAGGGCGCCGCGATGCGGCGCCCGATGTCGACATCCTCGACTACCAATACGTAATACTCAAGTTATCCAGCATGGTTGTATAGGGAGTCTGGTTATAGTTGCCATCCATCTGGTAGTTCACCGTCATGCCGTACCAGCCGCTGGGAACGGCGAACGGAGCAACGGTCTGATTGATGTTGTAGGTGGCGCCGTTCACCGTTATGGTTTGGTAGGTCAGGTCGTTATTCGACTCGCGTTGGACCTGGAAGCTGACATGATTCCAGCTTTTGTCGTTGAGCGTGCACGGAATGCTGGTATGGACCCACTGTACATTCACATTGTTCCAAATGTCCCACACATTGCCATTGAGATGGTTGCACTCCATCCCAAACTCCATGCCCACACCGTACATAAACAGGTTGACGTCAAACTCCAGGTCCTGCGTAACCGCAAGATTGCTGACATAGACATCTGTGTCGTAGACCATGTGATGAATGGAAGGCAGGATGGTCTGATTCGTGTCGGGCATGTTCTGGGTGGTGCCCTGGCCGATCAGCTTATTCGAAAAAAGAGCATCGGAGTAGGGGGTAGATCCGCCAACCCAGAAGATGGTGCCGTTGCCGCTCAATGAACCGGAGCTGACATGCTGCGTCATCGACCAATCCACTCCGGAGCAGGGAGCACTGCAGATGTCATAGACGGGCGGGAGCTCACCCCACTGATTCCAGCCGTTGGTCGCGTGAATATTGCTGATCTTCGTCCCTGCGGCGACATTGACTGTGACGGGAGTCTTCGCAGCTCCACCACAGTGATCCCATGCTTGAACGACTGTATTTTGCGTCCCGGCGGGAAGGGTAAGGTTCGTATCCAGTGACGATCCGCCGACTATGTAAGCCAGAGAGTCATTCACGTAGACTCCCATCGCGCTCACTCCGCTGGGGCAGCTTGTGGATGCATTCGCAACGTAATGCGTCTGGGCGCTCACAGTGCTGTTATTTGCAGGAGAGCTGACCGAGACTCCTCCTTGAGAGGTTGCCGTAAGATTCAGGATCGCATTGGTGGATCCACCGCAATAATCCCACTCCTGTACCGCGACCCGATGGGGGCCAGCCGAAAGGTTTAGGGTGGCATTCATCGATGAGCCGCCCGCCTGATAGATCAGGCCATTGTCCACATAAACGCCCATAGCGGAAACGCCACTTGAGCAACTGGTACTTCCCGATGCTACAAACTGAACGCTGGTACCGACAGTCGATCCGTTTGCGGGAGAACTGACAACGACCGTCGCGAATGCCGGCCACGAGATGAAGAGAGAGAGTAAGAAAAAAAGACGGAAGGTCTTCATCAAAAATCCTAGTAGTAATGTCGCGCACCGCCCCCGGGTGTTCTGCAAGGGTCGACAAGTTGTTGGCGATGCTGGCAGGCAAAAAGGGAAAGCAATCGTTCTGATTGCAAAATGTGAAATTCGCGATTGCGCCGTTGCTTTACTCTCAGCCACAGGCACTCCCCCGGCTGACTTGCAAGTCTGCAAACGTGCTTTCCAAATCCACTACTGGAATAACCAAATCCTAACGCCCTGTTTCGAGAAAACGCAATACGTATTCTGTTTTCTTGGCAACGTATTTTTGATGAGCTACATCTAAGCGCAATTTGTTCCCAGGTGTCGGCAATTTTTACCAGGTATTCGGAACTTTTTTGCCAAGAGGTATAAAGGGTTGGACGAGCCTTCTTTGACTGGCAGTCGGCAGATGAAACGATTTGAATACGGTAAAAAAGAGCCCTCCGTATGGGAGGGCCTTTTCATCGCTCGCTTCGCTTCTATTTACCAGTAGATCAGGCTGAGGTTGTCGACATAGCTCTTGATTG
The DNA here is from genome assembly GCF_025685425.1 of Terriglobus albidus. GTDB lineage: Bacteria > Acidobacteriota > Terriglobia > Terriglobales > Acidobacteriaceae > Terriglobus > Terriglobus albidus. The sequence continues at coordinate 303,853 of NZ_JAGTAS010000057.1, read as the reverse complement.
AGGTCTGGTACTCATCACCATCCATCTGGTAGTTCACGGTGACGCCATACCAGTTAGCAGGGACGTAGAACGGTGGAACCGTCTTGTTCAGTGCGATGGTCTTGCCGTTCAATGTAATGGTCTGGTAAGTCAGAGTGTTGTCGTCGTTCCTTTTGCCGCTGATGGTCACGTGGTTCCAGGCATCCTTCAGGGGATTGCATGCGATGCCGGTAGCTTCCCAATGCTTGTCAACGTTGTTCCAGAGCGCCCATTCATGGCCTCCGTGGAGGCGGCACTCCGTACCCCAGGTCATACCGAAGGAGTTGAGGAACCAGTTGATGTCGAACTCCAGTGCCTGGGTGTGCGCCTCATCATAGCTGGTGACATAGAAGTAGGCATCGTAGGTGAAGTTCTTGGTTGCAGCGATGAGAGTGTGATCGACATCCGGAAGCCCCTGCGAGGAGTACGCACCGATCAGGTGGTTCCAGAAGAGCACATCGGAGTAAGGCAGTGTGCCCCCAAGATTGAACTGCGTCGCAGACCCGCCGAGGGACGGATTGGCCATGTTTCGGTTGAAGGAGTAGGTAATGCCGGCGCAGGCGTTTGCCTCAAGATGGTCGACACAGTTGTCGTAGTAAGGGGACTTCTGGCCGGACATCTTCCATGCTGAGCTCATCTGCAGATTATTGAAGGTATTCGATGCTCCGAGAACCGTAAGGTCTACGGGAGTCTTGGCGTAGCCACCACAATTGTCCCAGGACTGCACAATGGTGCGATGTGCACCGGGAGTCAGAGTCGCCTGGTAATTGAGGGCATTGCCATTTTCGACGTCGACCAGCTTGTCATCCACATAAAGCCCGATTGCAGCCACGCCGGAAGCGCATGTCGTTGTGGCGGAGGCTACGAACGCCGGCTGCGGGCCCGACTTACCGGCGGCAGGAGAGTTCACCCAGACGCCTGCCTGGCTCTTGGCTGTGATCGGCACTGGCAGATTTGATGAACCACCGCAGAGGTCCCATGCTTGCACGACCGTATAGTGCGATCCCGATGAAACCGGCAGTGTTGTGTTGAGAGAAGCCCCCTGAGCTACGTATGCGAGCGTGTGGTCAACGTAGACGCCAATGGATGCGATACCACGGCTGCACGTCGTTGTGGTAGCGGTAGCGGCGAAGGTTACGTTGGTGCCGGTGGTCTGTCCGATGAAGGGCTGTGAGACGAGAACAGTAGCGTGTGCTGAGCTGGCGATGACCAATGCCGCGACAAGGCATACGAGTGCGGTGAGCTTCCGCATGGGAACCTGCTTGACCACGAAAGTGCTGCTGCCCTGAATCTCCCTGAGCTTGAGCAGTTCTCGTGGGGGGATTTGCTTGCTTTGTTATCCAGAGAGTAACCCGGTCCCTCAGGAATTCAGCTACGACTTTCGAGGAACCGGAAGAAGTGATGCCGATTTGGGATTAAAGACTCTTAACGCAAATCAGCCCGGATATTGGCCCGTTTCAGCAACCCGGGTCGCCAAAGCACGCAGAAGGAACATCGCAGCCTGTTAATCGTGAATTCACGACTTTATTACAGGAAGTACAACCTAATACTCAATGCAGCGCTCTCATGATCACGCCTGGAGTTTTGTTATGTTGCGGTATACCTTTCTCCGTGATCGTTCTGTATTGAACAACCTTCATCCCCCACCATCCCGCTAGAGCATTTTCCCTGTAGGTGTAGTCCAGAGCATTCGCATCTATGGGCGTTTTCCGCAATGAAAACGCCGCGGCACGATCCTTCCGGGATACCCAGCAACAGGGAAAATGCTTTAAACAATCCCATCACAACTTGTAAATAAGCTCACGCCATAAGAACTATGCCAGTGCGTACCGAACATTTCATGTCTCGTTGATTCGCAGGAGGTTCTCCCAGTCATGCTTTCACGACTTGTTGTAGTCGCTATCGTGGCCATGTGCACGTCACGGCTTTACAGCCAATCACCGCTTAGTTTCGAGAGCTATGGAGATAGGTCGAACGGGGGCAGTGGTCCGTTGATCGCAGCTGACTTTGATCATGACGGCAAAGTTGACCTGGTCCAATGCTGCAGTCCAACGCAACGTTTGGTCTTTCGAGCCGGCAAAGGAGATGGTACATTTCAGCCGCCAGTAACAGCATTTGCTGATGCTCTTGCGCTGCAGGGTGGCGTTGCATCGGATGTCAATCATGATGGCAACCTTGATCTGGTTACTGTCGCATCCCAGAATCCACCCTCTCCTCCGGCGTCAGGTACATATGTGCTGAGTATCTTTCTGGGGAATGGGGATGGCACGTTTCGGGTACCAGAGGTCTATGCAACCACTCAAGGTCCTGGGCAAGCCGTTGTCGGAAATTTCTTCAATGATGGTTATCCGGATATTGCAGTTGGCGAATCGTATGGACTGATTGAGCTATTCCGTAACAGTGGAGATGGAACATTTGTCTTTGCGGGTTCCATATCGGTCGGTACTGGAAACTTCAGCCCCGTTCAAGTGGTAGCAGGGAGTTTGAACGGCACGGGAATCTCTGACCTTGCGGCCCTTGTTCTGAATTCCAATGACTTCGCAATGCCATCGGAACTGAGTGTCTTATGGAACAACGGTAGTGGGAGCTTCAACCGGCAGGTGCTCGGTCAATACTCATGGCCGCAAATCACAAGCGCTCAGATAAACGGAGACATGAACGCAGACATCCTTGTCAGCTATCAGTGCGCTCTTCCGGCAGGATCCAGCTATTGCGTAGGGTTTGATGGTTTCTATGGGCAGGGAGAGAACAGGCTTTATAAGAGAACGCTGGTCAATTCGACGTCAGGCTTAAATCCCGGAGATCTTGGGAAGATTGCAGGCGTCGATGTGGATGGAGATGGTTATATCGATATCGCCGCGATTGGCGCTCTGCAGTGTGATAGCTCCACCGGAGAGTGTAATGATGCACCGCAGGGCCTTTCGATCTGGCGGGGAAATGCCGACGGATCATTTCTCCAGACTCCAGAGAACTTCTTCACCTCGCGGAATGTGCAGGTGGGCGCAGCCGTTATGGCGGATTTCAATCGCGACGGAAGGATGGACTTTGCCCAGACGCAACCTGGAGCCGGCGGGCCGACGGAGTTCTATCTGAACGCGTCGCGGCGAGAGAGTTGCGGGACCTATACGATCAGTCCCTCTGTAACGGTGTGTGCCCCGGTAGACAATACCTATTCGCGGGGCTCCGTGCGTGTTCATGCCCATAGCTACGACACGGCACAGGTGACCGCTCTTCAAGAATACGTCGACGGTGTGCTGAAGTTTTCTGAGCCGGTAACGAGCTTCGACCAGAGATTCCCGGTGGGCGAGGGTCCCCATCTGTTTGTGACCAAAGGCTGGGATGCAAGCGGGGCGAGCTTCATGTCCTCGAGGACAATAACGGTGTACGACGGGACGCCCGGAGCCACCTGCTATGCGGCGATGAACACCGCCAGGCTTTGTTTGCCAAAAGGGACGAGTAGCTCCGGACCTGTTTTGATTGTGGGCAATGGGAATACCGGGACAAGCCTCACAACCTCTGCACAGCTTTATATCGATGACAATCTGGTCGTGAACAATGAAGCCTCTTGCGGGGTAGCCTGTTATGGCCTCAATACGATGGTACAGACGGAACAGGCCCTATCGTCCGGATCGCACAATCTCGTCTTCAAAGTGTGGGACCTTGCGGGCAATGTATATCAGGACCAGAAGACAATTTACGTAGAGTAAGCCTTGGAGCATATCGAGAAATTCGATTGAGTCAGCGCTCTTGTTGCCACATTCATCGCGGCTTTGTCGCGTGGTGGCTCAGAAATTCTTGTCATAAATGTTGTCATCCTGAACAGAGTGAAGGACCTGCTTTTCACCGTTCAGGGTGACAAATGCTTTTCTTGATTTATGTAGCGAACTTTAGATTCAGGACACCAAAGTAAGAAAGCATCGCTAGAAAAGCGGATTTCTCCGCGGCGCTAAGAAATGACAAGCAAAGGTCATGATCATAAGGACCAGACGTACGCTCAATATCGGCCTGGAGCACGCCCAGGTCTTGGGGTTACCAACCGCGGCTGGAGTATTTCCAGCCGCAGTCGAACTATTGGACAGTAATGGTCTTATCAGCGCTGTAGATGTTCCCAGTGGCGTCCCATAATTTGAAGACCAGGTCATGGCTACCGCTGGAGAGGCCTTGATAGGTATCAACAAGCGATGATCCGCCGGGGCAAGCCCCATAGTTGTTGCAGCTTGTGTTGTTGATGACGAGGTTGCCGTCAATATAGAGCTGCGCTGCGGTTGGCACATAGGAGGTATAGCCATTCGCAACGATATGCACGGGGGAAGAGGCGGTCGCGCCGGAGGGAAGGCAGATCTCTGCGGTTCCCAGCGCAGCCGGGCAGACAGACCCTGGTGTCCCGTTATAGAGCGTCACATGCCGGACCGACCTGAAGCTCAGACCGGTATAGTCCCATGCTTTAGTGACGAGATAAAAAGAGCCTTCTCCGAGCTGGAAGGTTTGGGAGAAATCAGTGACCGGTTGCGAGTAGGCTAGGGAACCATTGACATATAACTGCATTGCCGTCACTTGGTTTGAGTCATACGCATTGGCCTCTACCGTGATCGTGGGAGCGGGAAGATAGGTATTGTCCACAGGCTGGCATACTGTGACCGCCGGATTGATCTGACTCGTCGCGCAGGGAGCCCGGTTGGTCGCATTTAGATAGATCTGGGTCTGTGCATCTCCGGGAAGAGCTTGTGCGACGTCGATCATTCCATCGCGGTTGAAATCGGCCAGGACAAGTTGGCCCGCACCGTTCGAGGTTGCGATGAAGCGGTTTGCACGCTGATCGAAGGAACCATCCGGGTGGCCGAGCCAGACGAAGAGCCCTGTCTGGCTGCCGTTCTGGTCAGAGGTGCCGGTGACAAGATCGCCGATGCCATCGCCGTTTACGTCAGCGGCCCATAGATATCTCGCGGCTCCAACTGTATCCGCGGTGATGATGTGGCGAGCGAAGGTCTTCTGCTGTCCTTGCCCATAGAAGACATCGACACCTTCGCACGTGGAGATTGGCCCTTTGGCGCTAGGATTCTGGGGGTTGGGGTTGCAGTCATAGGAGATGAGGATGTCTGCCATCCCATCCTGGTTAAGATCACCGACGTTGAGTCCGGCGGGGCTGGTGTAAGCGGTCAGGGCACTCTTCCTGAAATTTCCGTGTCCGTCGTTCCAGAGGACATAGGCGGAATTAGAGGTGAGCACCGCAAGATTCGTGATTCCATCGTTGTCGAAATCGCCGGCCTTCACATTCAGGATGCCCCTGGTCGGATCGATCGGAACTGTGTTGCTCAACACAAAGTTTTTACCGTCTGTATTGTTGAAAATCTCGACCGAGCCTTGCGTATCGCCGATCGCCAGGTCAGGGCGATGATCTCCGTTGAAATCGCCTACCGCCATGGCACGCGGAGAACCCGCGGTAGCCGCTGCGACCGCAGGCTGGAAAGTTCCGTCTCCATTGCCGAGGAAGACATCGAAGGTGCCTCCGATACAAAGAACGATGACATCCAGCTTGCCGTCCTGGTTGAGGTCGGCGGCGGCTATGTCTTCCACCTCTGAGCTGTCCGCCTGTCCTACAGTGATCGGCGGCTGAAAGGTCCCGTCGCCATTGCCCAGGCGCAGCGTAATCGTGGTAAAGCTGGAGCCACCGCCGAAGACCATGTCGGGCTTGCCGTCGCCGTTGAAGTCACCTTGTGCCATGGCCTCGACGCCGAAGGCCATGTAGGTATCGCGACTCAGTTCAAAGCTTAGATTGGTTTGCGCCGGAAGAAGGGAGGTGCTGGCTAATAGAAGTGGGACAAAGACAAAAGGGAACCGCATGGGGGACTCCTGAGGGCGAGCCTTGTGATTGAAGTGCGCACTAAAGGAGTCTTTCGTTAGCCGGATGGTTGCTCGATTTTCAAATAATTCTCGTACAGGAACAAAAGTCTTCCCATACCTCGGATTCAAGTGTGTTGCCGAGGCCTGAGAGTGATTGGTTATTTGGCGGATGCAACAGGCAATGCTTTCGCCAGATATCCATTTCTTGTTCGTACGGTGAGCTTCTGACGTCCCGCGAATGCATCAACGTGGACTGTGCGATAGCCGCCATTACTCGGCGGGTTGGTTGATCGGTACCCAATGGTGTATTGGGTCCTGATATCTTCTGCTACGGCTGAAGCAATGGTATCCACTTCCTTGAGGGATTTCGGGAAGAAGGCGGCTCCACCCGTCTGTTCGGCAACCTGCTCGAGCAGGGCCCTCGCCCGTTGTGCTTCCGCCTTATCGATATCATCGCCGAAGAGAAGGCCAACGCAATAGATCACCGGACCTTCCAGACTCTGTACACGTCTGATCATGTCTCTCAACGTCGTTCGCGAGGCGTTGTCGTCACCGTCTGTAATCAGAACAAGAACCTGTTTGGTGTTCTTACGGTGTTTCGACATGTATTCGGCAGACGCCATCACCGCGTCGTAAGCCGCGGTACCTCCAGTGGATTTCACGTAGCGTAAGCCCTGCTGCAGCTTGTCCACCGAGGAAGTAAAGTCCTGATCGATATAGGCCTTCGAGCTGAAGTCGACGAGAAAGGCTTCATCTTTCGGATTGGAAAGGCGAATAAGGTCGAGAGATGCTTTCTCAACCGCCGCGCGCTTGTCATACATGGACGCCGAACTGTCGATCAGCAGGCCGATTGAAACGGCTGTGTCCTCATGGCGGAAGCTGGTGATGGTTTGCGGCACGCCATCTTCTGCAACTCGGAACATCTCCTTTGTAAGATTCATCGCCGGCCGGCCTGAAGGATCCAGCACGGTTACGTTGAGCTGTACTTCATAGGCATCAGCTCGTAACGTGTATCGTCCACCAGCATCTTTCTGGATTGGACCGGTAGGCGCCGCAGAAGCTGGTTCCGGCTGAGCCGGAGTAACACTATCAGGATCGATAGAAGGCGCCGGATCACGATCCACACTTAGAGATCGTGATGATTGTGGCGCAGTCTGCGCAAAACCTGCACGCACACACATCACTGTCAAAACCGAGCAGATCAGAAAGGAAAGGCGAAGCCGCATAGATACCTGGTCGAACGAAGATCCGTAGGATTCCGATTGAGGTACTGCCACAATCTTCAACGTACGCTTGGTTGGATGACAACCGGGCCCTTCAACGTTGTTTGTCTATTTAGGAGGAGCGGGGTTTCCCTTATTTTCCTTCTCCTGTGACTCGTACATCTGTTGCAACTTTCGGTCGCGGAGATACGTGCGCATCTGGGGATCGTCCACGGCCTCTGGTGGAGGATGTGCGATTGCGCCTGGGCCGAGCTCGACTCTTTCGGCGTTGTTCTGGATGATGGTCTGCGGAGGAGGAAGAGAGGGACCGCTACTGCGATCAGTGAGTAGCAGTTGCCGCGGAGCGCCTTGCGGGCCGCCGCCAACTATCAGGATGTTGTAACCCTGGCCGGCCAGGAGTTCGGTGAGAACCGCCGATGGCTCTCCTGGACCGTAGCTGCCAAAGATCCGCGCATCTCTGATCTGACCCTGAATCGCCATGCCACTCTCTCTTGAGATGTCCTGCAGGACTTGGCGGAGCTCGGAGTTATTCGCATGGACGGTCAGCATTCCGCCATTGAGGTGGACGGTTGCGGGACTAGCCGCCGGCGCAGGTGCTGGAGCAAGGCTGACGATCTTGGAATTCGGCTTCTCGCGAGACCGTACATGACTCTTTGTGACCGCGGTTGACTGTGGAGTCGTTTGTGCCCAACAAAGGGAACCTGCTACTGACATGATGACGAGCGCAAACGAAGCCAAAGTTAACTTTGCAGCCTGATCTTGAAAGCGATTTTTGATATTTCTCTGACGCATGGGAAAGCTTTTCGCCGGCGCGTTCAGATGCCGCAAAGATCGGACGAAGCTACTCTGTCATTGGCGTTCGCTGCTAGGATTCTAGAAGCTTCGGGCATAAATTGCATCTCGCACGAGCCCCGTTATTAGTAATCACTATATATATGGAAGAATAGGAAGAAACTTCAGGATAGGACGGAATTATTTGCTTTTGCGCTGGAAATAATTGCCGATAGCCCCCGGCTATCGAAAGATGCATGCCTGTGGGAACTTCGTTGCCCGTCACTAAGGTTTTTTTCTCATATACTCAAGTTGCCAAGGCGAGCACTCCTCGGCACTCCCCCAGGAAAAAAGCGGTCGCTTGCGACCGCTAAGTTAGTGTGAATGAACGTCTTTGTTCGTTTGATGTTGTTCTTTGGCTGCGCCATTCCAGCGCTTGCTACAGTTGCAGTTACTTCACCCACCAACAACACGACCGTCGGACCATCTGTCCGGGTCACTGCGAGTGCCACGACGTCCTGCTCCAAAGGGGTCGCATCGATGGGCATCTATGTCGACCATGCCTTACAACGTGTCGTAGACGGAACCAATCTGGACTCATCCATTTCTCTTAGCCCGGGCAAACACCGTGTCGTGGTGCAGGAATGGGATTACTGTGGCGGCGCTACCTACACATCGTTGGATCTGACCTCCTCCTCCTCCTCCGGTGTAAACGTAGCTTCACCCGCAAACGGCAGCAAGGTAGGAACTCCGGCGATCTATGTCGCGAGTGCCACAACCGCTTGTGACAAGGGCGTTTCTGCTATGGGCATTTACGTCAATCATCAGCTCGTTTATAAGGTCGCCGGTTCAACGCTCGCCACGCCAATCACCATGGGACATGGGCGGCAATCCACGGTCGTTCAGGCGTGGGATAACTGTGGAGGAACCGCGACAACGCCCATTGATGTCACCGTTACGGGAACCAGGCTCACAAATCTACAGGCCGCTCCCGGATGGAATCAGTGGGGACAGTTACCGCCTGTCTATGACATCTGCGATGCACCCTGTCCGGGAGTCAACTGGTCGATGATACAGAACCAGAAGACGCCTTCGCTCAGTGGAAACGCAACGCAGTTCTATCTTGGAGGTACAACTCCCTATTCGGACGTTCTCTTCTCCAACCCTGTCATCGGGCATGGGAACAAACAGGGATTGACGGACGAAAGCCACACTCTCCTGCCGACATTGCATGACTTTCTCTATGACACCGACGTATATGTGAGCAATTGGGCGGTTACGCAGGTGCTTGAGTTCGACCTGAATATGTACGCCGGTGGAGTTGGTATGGAATGGGGAACTGAGTGTAACCATCTGAACGGCAATGTCTGGGACTATTGGAACAACGTTGAAGCCCGATGGGTACCGACGTCTATCCCGTGCACGCTCAAAGATGGGTGGAACCACGTAACATTACAGGCTCATCGTCAGGCAAACAATGATCTTCTCTATCAGTCCATCACCGTAAACGGAGTGGTTTATCCGCTGAATATCACTGTCGCTCCAAAATCAGTTCCCTCTGGATGGTGGGGCATGACGGTCAATTATCAAATGGATGGCAATTACAAGATGGATGGCTATACCACCGCGCTGGACAACTTCCACTTTACGTACTGGTAGAGACCGGGCCGGAAAACAATCTCTCATCCCCATGCGATTCATGCCCTGACTTTCCTTCGGAGAGCAGGGCATGTTTCTTTTCTTCGACGTGGCGGCAGATCTCACAGTGTGCATGCTCCGCGTTTGAGGGGGGAATTACCGTCATTCCCGCAATCTCAGCGAGACGGAGATACGCCATGCGGTTCGAGCGCAGAAACTGCAGAGGATATTCCGGCTTGCGGGCGAACGCTGCGTCGGGATCGGCGTCCAGGACAAAGGCAAGATCCGGCTTTGGAACAAACCGTAGGATTGCGTGGACATACAAGCGCTGAAGAGGACGGTCCAGCCGCAGGTTGGCAAGCTCGTCATAGAGGAAGCGATCGAAGATTACGACACGATCTTCCGCCGCTCGAACGAGCTTCTTTACCGTTCGGCGCAACGATAGAAGATCCAGCGCGTAGAGTGCCATCCGAATACAGGAGAGCATGGGTGATTGAACGTTCTTGTCCCGTCGATGAATGGGAGCTTCCGGAGAACCGACTCCGCGGTCGCCTTTGAAAACTTTGTGCCCCACATCTTCCCGGAAAGACTTAAGCGCGACGACATCGTCCCAGAAGGTAACCACCTGGACCTGTTGTCCCGACAATCGCAGAACGTCGCGGAGCAACGCAATCTGGGTGCTCTTTCCGGCTCCATCGATACCGGAAAAGCTTATGAGGAGCGGCCTCTTTTCAGGCAAAATCCGTTTCATCTTGCGGCTCGCTTCAGTTGGAAGGCTTTGCTGATGTAGCAAGGGATAGTCCGGCGACGGTTCCCACAGCGATTACAGTTCCAACGACAAGAGCCGTTCTGATGGAGAATCTGCGAACGCGTTTTTGTTTCGCCGGCGCAATGGCTGCGCCGGATGGAGTGGCTGCAGGCACTCCATCGACGCGGGTATCAGGAGCAGCCGCCGTACCCCTGGGTGGAGGCGCCTTCTCCTGCGGTTGTGAGGGCTGCTGAGGGAGAGCTTGGGAGCTGTTCGGAGTGTTGTTGGGTTGAGAGTTGGGCTGGGAACTGTTCTGGGAACTGTTCTGGGAGCCGTTTTGGGAGCCGTTCTGGGATGCACCCGCAGACTGCGGCGCAGGAACGCTGGAATCCTTGCCTGTCGTGGCAGGCTCGGTATTTTGGGTACTCCGCTGGTCTGTTGATGATGTCTGTTGCGCATCGTCATGGCTCGCTGAGGCATATGCTTCGAGCGGCAGAACCAGTGAAGCTGCAAGGCATAAAGATAAGGATTGTTTCAGAAATCGATTGCGGGGCATTCTTTCACGCTCCAGGCTGATGTTGCTGCGCCAATTGAGACCTGCTAGAGGTTGGATGCTTTAGGCCGCGTATTCGCTGTCCTGGTGCGTTTCGGCACTTTCTGTGTACAGGGGCGCCATGCTTGCTGGACGAACCTGATAGCTGTGGATTGCGCTTTCGATCGATCCATAGATTTCAAACAGTCGGCTGATTCCGGCGTTCTGTAGTACGGTACGAGCTTCCGGCGTCACTGTGGCAAGTCTGACATCACCGTTATGTTTCATAACTTCTTCCAGACAGCAGAGAAGAAACTGGATCTCTTCCGTACCCATGGTTTCAATCTTCGAGCAATCCAGTACGAAACGGGGATGCCCGTTTTGAGCGGCTGTCTTAAGGCGGCGAAGCATGTCTGCATGACTATTGACGGAGATTTGGCCTGGAAGTTGAAGAATATTTACCGCTCTTTTTCTAATAGACATCGGAATCATCCTTTTTTAGTTGAGGACGTATGGATGGACGAACGTGCTTACAGCACAGGGGGAGGCGGAACTTCATCAGGAAGCGTTCCCGAACTTTCACATAACTGCAGTACTTCTGTGTTTCGTATCTCCAAAAAAGCTCTGAGAAGATTGCGTCCATACCTGAGCAGATTGAACAAGCTGGTTTTGTACCAGCAGCACTGCGCCATGCTGGTTGACAGGCCGCAGACAAATTTGAGGCGTTCCACTTTTTGTTCCAAAACACCCGCGACAAAACGGTGGTTGCCGTCAAGAATTGTCAGCGGGTCTGACTCCGTTTGACCGATCAAAATAATTGGTCCTGAATCCAGGGTGTCCGCGGTGAGCGCACCACGGATTTCACTGATCTTGCGCACGAAGGTGTCTTCAGGAGCGAGCGGGCGGTTCTTGATGCGTTCTGCTACCGCTTTGATCGCAAAGTTGCCACGGGCGGTTCTCGCCCATTGTGCCCTTGGGAAGACTCGGATCTGATTCAATTCTGCCGCGCTGATCTCGACCTCGTACCATTGGGTATCATCCGGGAGTTCCCGCCAGAGAGCTCGATGTCGAAGTTCCAGGAGTGCTCGGCGAACGGCGCACTCCGCGGCATCCTGGAGGTCAGGGGTTAGGAGAATGTTCCGCATTCTCTCCTCGTACTCGGCGTAAACGCCCTTTCCGAGCTCGCTCTTAAGGAAGCCTGAGATCACTTCGTCTTCGCTCATCCGCCGCATTAGCCGAAGCTTACGACGCTCCAACAGGAAGCCGGCGTTGTTCAGCATGTCCAGGAAGAATGGGACGGCTACCAAAATCAGAAAACAGGCGAGTAAAACGAGCTGCACCATGATCACCTGTTGCAGTGAGCCGTGATATTTGCAGATGCCGGCGATCAGAACCCCGCTGAAGATGAGCTGGAACCAGGCGGTGTTCGCAATCTTGTATGACATCTCATACGTCATCACCACCACACTCAGGCAATAGACAACCGTAGTTGCGGCATACAGCGCGAGGAGATATGGAAATCCGTGGGGGCCGAGAATCTTGAATTCGGAGCCGAACAGAATAGTCCATAGCCAGTCTGGTGTGATCGCAAGGCCGACAGAGACTGCCATGCCTACGGCCAGCACCGAAAGAAGTGCTGTTCCGATCAATGACAGGCTCTTTCTCTCTTCAGCCTTCGACCCTGCGACGACAGGGAACATGCTGTTCACAATCGCCTGAGACCCCGAAAAGATCACGCGCCCCACCATGGCAATTGCGGCGTATAGTCCTGCGTCCTGAGCAGGCAGAAAGTGTTTGACCAGAACAATGTCGGAGTTGTTGATCAATACCTGCCCGGTAAAGAACACGGTAGCGTGCGAGATCTCCTGAAAGGCTGCGCGGAGCGTTAGCGGGTTGATCGCGGTCGAGTTGAGCTTCGGGGCAATAGCGAAATAGGCGACAGCCATGGCCACTGAGTTCGCGACAATCACTCCCTCCACGCCGAAACCGAATGAAATCATGAAGAGCGAACCAAGCAGCCGCATGACGCCTTCAAGCACCAGGTTCGTGGCCAGCTTGCGGAATCCATAAGCCCCTTGGATGTATCCACGGCGAGATCCCAGGGGAACATAGAAGGCGGCTCCCACGGCCAGGATCGTCACAAGGTTCGTGCCCGGAAGATCGAGATATGCTGTGATCTGATTTTGGAAGGCGAGGAGTAGGATCGCTACCAGCAGTCCACATACCCAACTGCCCCGATGCAACGTCTGGTATGCCGCGTCGCGGCGGGCTTCCTCACCTTGCTGTGCGACAATCTTTGCGGTAATGATCTGGAACGAAAGAGTAATGGCAGAGATGAGCGTCAGAATTGTGTAAAGCGCATTTGCGTTTCCAAATCCCTTTGGCCCAAGAAAGTGGGCGACAGAAACGTTATAGGCAAGATTGATGACAACCGAAAGAGTTGAACCGGAAAGGAGAACCACGCTTCCGGAAATAATTCGCGCCCTTAGACTTTTTTCGACCGACCCCGTAAACACAGTAAAAGTCCTTGCTACCGAGCGAGACGCACTTGTCTCCCCGAAATGAAGCGTTCGTATTGGGGATATCGATGCAGTAAGCTTTCATTCCCGTTGCCCGCTATTCATCCAATATTTGGAGCGACGCAATGCTCTTCTACCTTACTTCACAGTAGTTTGACCCATTCACTTCGCTTGGAAGACACCATGCAACCGGATGCTCCGTGAGGGCCTCTAACGAGGCATGTCGTTCGCCACGAGTTTCTCTTGTTTATGCCTTTTTCTTCTGTTCCGTGGTTGCGGTACAACGCGGGCTGTCGAGTTGAAGCATAAAGCCACCGGAAATGCGCCGCAGATGCTGGCCGTATATGAAGCGTGGTTCGGCCAGCCCAAACATATCTCTGTAGGTTATTCGACCAATAATGCTCAGACGGTACGTACCCAGATGCGCAAGGCGAAGGCAATTGGGATCACGGGATTTGTGGTCGACTGGTATGGAAACCGCGAGCCGTTCATCGATCAAAGCTACGCGGTGATTCAAAAAGCTGCCGCGAAAGAAAAGTTCTCGGTTGCTCTGATGTACGAGGAGGCTGATATAGATGAGGGAGCGACGGATCAGGTGATTGCCGACCTCACGTCCTTTCATGACAACTATCTACTCCCGAACTCCCCGGGGCACGAGGCCTACCTGACATACAAGGGGAGGCCGGTCATCTTTGTTTTTCCAAAAGGCAACCATACCGATTGGGCGCAGGTACGGACTGCGGTGAATAAGTGGAGTTCGCCCCCATGGCTGATGCAGGAAAACCTTCCTGGCCCTCATCCCGAAGCCTTTGATGGTTTTTACCCGTGGGTGAATCCCGGTCCGGATGGGTGGGCTGCTGACGGAAGCCACTGGGGAGATCGCTATCTCAGAGACTTTTATAAAAACATGGCCGAGAAGTACTCCGACAAAATCGTCGTAGGGGGTGCATGGCCTCAGTTCGACGATTCCAGGGCCGCATGGAGCCTGAATCGCCGTATCTCTGCACGGTGCGGACAAACGTATCGTGATGCTCTGGAGTTATGGAAAGAGTATTTTCCAGCCGGGCAGGTCATTCCGTTTATGTTGGTCCAGACGTGGAACGATTACGAAGAGGGCTCACAAATCGAAACCGGTATTCCGAGCTGTACGCAGGGATCCGGAAAGAACCTGAGCAGCGGGCAGAGTACGACCATTCAGTAGAAAAGATCACGGAGAAATCTCAATGGCGGTCGCTTGATGCGATCGCCATTGCTTTGGGACAAGGGCGTCAGAATATTTTCCCTGTAGAGGGGTAGAGTAGGGATTCCCATCTGTGGGCGTTTTCTGCAATGAAAACGCCGCTGCACTCCTCTTCTGGAACACCAGCAATTGGAAAAATGCTCTAGTCGAGTCCAGCTTGCAGGATTCGGACCTGCCAACGGACTTCAGAAGGAGTCAGAACAACAAGATAGCGCCGGCGGACCACTGTCGTGGCTAGAAGCTTATCCTTTTCGAAGATCTGCTGCCGGTATTCGACGTTGTCGGTCATCTGGATCGACAGACCCTCCGGCGAATAGAAGACGATCTGCAGATCGTGGGAAAGATCCTGGTAGTGCGTGTGTATTCCCATCCGGCTCTGCGCTTCGACGGTATCGCCCAGCTTATCTCTGGCTACGCCAACAAAATCCCGGTCGAGTTTGCCGGCCTGGTTGTGATCAAGCGCCTCCTGCAGGCTCTTCCATGACTCCAGATAGTTGCGGATAACCGAGGACTCGGTCTGCTGCTCCAGCGGCCGGGAACCCTGAAGCTGGGGAGGAGCCACGCGCACCGCGGGTTCCTCTGCGAGCAGAGTCGCCGAGAGCAGGAGAGCCGAAGTCAGACAGGCAATTGGCTTCATCAGCGGCCACCATCCCAATGAATTTCGTTTCCTGCTACGGCGCCACTAGCGGCAGATATCTTCGATCCTTTGTTCGCTGGCATGACCACGCTGGCGATGCCTTTCTTCAGTGGTACATCAACTGTGGATTGGGAATTACCAAGGGTTTCGATAAACGTGACGATGGTGCCATCGGGGATCGTATTTCCGCTGCAATCACGCACAGGCGCCGTCTGTACTTCCAATTTCGATCCGTTGGGTCTGGCGCTGATGGAGATGGAACAAGGTTCTCCCGGGACCTGATTAATGATGCGTGTGCTTGAGATATCTCCAACGCGCGCTGTGAAGCGTGCTGAGCCCTCTTTGGTGGCTGAGTTCATCGTGGCCCACGCCAGTCCGTTGCGCGTCGTCACCGTGCGAGTGAGTGTTGCTCCACCCGCGATGGACAGCTCAAGGGTTGCAGGCATTGGGGTGGTGATGAGGTTATGGTACGAGTCGAAGACATACATCGAGCCACTTATGCCATTGGCCACATTGACCGGCAAACGAGAGGGCTTTGCAAGAAATCCCAGCGAGCCGGGCTGCGTTGCGGGCAGCACATCAAATTCCGCGTTTTTCGCCGAGGACTCGGTTGCCAGTACGGCTGTGTAGTGTCCAGCGCTGTATAGCTCCCCTGTGGCAAATGAGACACGTTCTCCAAGCTGGAGGTCCCGGCGAAGTGCCTGTCCTGGGCCGACAATGTACAACACGGCCTTTCCGCTACCAGTGGTGGTGACGGCGAAGGCGCTCCCGGCCGTCACCGTGCTCGGGACCTGCATTTCCTGAGCAGGCATCTTCGATAGCGGCAGAGCAAGAGTAAGTAAAAGCAATACTCGCGGTTTCACTAGGAATTCCCCTGAATATAGGTAGAGACCACGGTGCGCTCGCTCTTCACCTTTTCTGCGAGATCCTGAGGTACGGGAACGCGGAAATCCACAGGAGCCTGCGGCTGCAAGGCTCGATCGATATATTGCCCGCCAACCCAAACCACCTGGCCGTTGGCGTCATAGAACGTCGACAGCACGTGGGAAACGTTGACCGTATGTCCGCTCTGGTTTGTAAGCTGGCCCGTGACAGCGGCGCCGGCACCCTCGTGGTATTGCTGGTTTTCGATCTCGACCACCGGGTCAGCTGATGCAGATACAAGTACGGAAGTTGGTTCCATACGAATGGTAGACACCTTGGCGAGATCTGCTCCCGGAAAATGAATGATGAATGGTGTGACCTGTTTCGGCAGCAGGGTATGCGAGATCATGTCAAAGGCGCCTTCGCTGTCCAGCGTCTCTCCTGATTTGGTTACGAGTGTGGCTTTTACTGAGACGAACGCGGGAACAACGTCCTCGTTCAGTAACTCACCCATGACCACCACCCCCTCAGCGCGGCTCAGAGGGTGCATGTCGACGATGCGGACATGAGGGGCTTCCACGTCCTGGCTTCCCCAGTCGTCGCCCGCACCGCGGTAGATGACGTCCCAGCGCAGGTAGTTCACCGGAATCACCTGGGGCGGTACAGGCGCTTCATGCTTCAACGGCCAGTTGAGCGCCCAGTGGTTACCCACTCTGACGGCGTGAACATCGCGGGTGTCATCAAAGTTGCCGACAACGGAGGCCCAATGCATCTTCATTGTCAGATCGGCGTCAGTGTTGGATTGATGGAGAGGGCGTACTTCGACGCTGTCGAGCGTGGCATAGGTGCGGAGACTTAGCCCGGCACCAAGCAAGTCACGCTCAAAGTCGGCTTCACTGAACTCGGCCTTATTGGCAAGACTGGAATACGCTTTGGCCAGTGCGTGCAGCTTGAGTTGCGCGGTAAGGTCATTTACCGCCGCCTCTGGAGTTGAGGTGGAGCTGAGTATGCCCTCCGTCTTGCCCCCGGCGTAGGAGGCGGCGATCGGGGAGGGCCAAAGTGTGCCTGCTGCGACCAGCAGGCCCGTTGTGACGGCAATCGCGGTAGCGAGAACTCTTCCTTGGCTCACGACACCATTCCTCCAGAGACGAGATCTTCCCGGACATAGGCGGCGTCTTCGACATGTACTGGACGCAATCGCTTTTCCGGAAGAAGGACGACAAGCATGGCAAGAAGACTGAAGCCGACAGGAAGCGTGCCCCAGATAAGACCCTGGAAGTGAGTCGGCATCTCCGCCGCATTCATCGGAACCGCAGGAGGCACACCATCTTTGCTCCAAATGGTGATCGTTTTGTCGTCAAGAGAATCAACCTGGCGCCAACCGGCGAAGTAGAGCAGGGGATCGTAGTAGGAGTCACGGACGATGACGAACTTAAGTCCATACCTATCAGCATGATTCAGCATCGCTCTCAGCGAGTCCAGACCGGGTTTGGAGAAGTACTTGGCGCTGGTAAGGGCTGCGCCCCCAAACTGGGTAAGCTCCGGCAACATGCGCGCTGAATTGGATTCTCCGTCGACGCTGTTGGCGTTTGTCTGGATCGCCAGGCGTGACAGCTTGCTCCCAAACCCCAGTGTGATGTAGCGATAGCGGTCATGGCCGTCCCGGTTAAGCCACAGGGCTACGGAATCGACATTGAAATTGGCGGCGTCGGCCGGCTTATACGTCGACCACGCTGCGGCCAGCGCGCATGTAGCTGCTGCAAGCGATGCAATCGGGATAAGTGCCTTCAGCCGGAACCGGTCAAGGCTCTCCACGATCACCTGGCCAAGAATGGGCAGGCAGAGCAAGGTTGCCCAGTAGCTGAAACGCTCGAAGGTCAAAACATTAAAGGAGCGTCCCAACAGAACCGGAGCCACAGGGGTGGTGCCACCCAGTCCAAGCAGGAATGTGGCCCAGAAGCCGAACAGCAGCGGCCGAAGCCGACGGATGGAACCTCCGCGAATCACGATGAACGGTAATGCCAGGATCAGGGCGCCGTATGGAACGACGAAGTAGTTTATTCCATGCTCCGGGCTCAGCAGGAAGTTAGCGCGGCTGGGGTGGGGAATCGGTGTCTGGGTTACTGGATAACGGATCAACCCGATCCAGAAGGGAAGTAGTACAACGGCGATCGCGGCTCCGGTCACAAGGGCGATCGAGACAACGCGTACTACCAGGGCTGGCATGGAGACCTTATCCGAGTCTTCGTTTTCTCTACCATCCATCCAGGCGAGAGCGATGACTGGCAACGCAAATAGCACCGAGCCAAAGATCAGCGTGACGTGGTGGGCGGCGGCCGCCGTTACCAGGAGTACAAATGCTTTCAAAAAAGATCGCCAGCTCCCATGGCGGAGCCATTGGAAGAGAAAGGGAAGGGCGTTCAGATAGATGGGGGCGGCAACGGTTGTACCGAGCTGGCCTGCCGTATAGACAAGGAAACCTTCAGAGGCGATGAAGACGGATGCCAGTGCGGCGTACGATGCCGCGCGTGGTGAAACCCAGAGCTCCGCGAAGCGGTATACCCCTACAACCAGCAGCAGGATTCCAATGAACTGTACCGCCATATACGCCATGTTCAGTCCCAGGACCCAGGAAAGAATTGCTGTCCATTGTTGCGGCAGGGGCGGGTACGTGGTCTGGGAGAAACCGGCAAACCACTTGGGGTTCCACGGATCGAACCAGTGTTGCGCGTAGTGCGAGGCAAAGAAGATATGGAAGTTGGTGTCGTACGACTTCAGCGGTAACTGCATCAGCAGAAGAGGCAGATGAACGGCTGCAGCTACCATGAGGATGAAGCTCATGGGAATCGGTCGTGCGGATGGATATGCGGAAGCAGAATTTTGCAAGGGACTTCCCTCTTGTCTTTCCTTGAGATGCGCTTAGTTCTTCTCTTAGTTGCTCCCCTCAAAGCCCCTTCAATTGGTAAGTTCTCCGCCACGCGAGATAGAGCCCCGGACAACTTTCAAAGCCTCTGCCAGCATCCGAAAGTGCAACTTCGCTCGCCTTGGGAGCCCTACTCCTTGAATGCGTTCAAATAGATTTCTGCCGGTGACGTGCTTTGAACATTCGTATTAAGTTTCGATCCGTTTGGTGTGTTGCTGCGCTTATTCTCGCCAGCAATGGTGTCGCTCAAACCTATCAAGTCGGACCAGATGCCGCTGGGCAGCCGGCGACGAAACAGTCCGAAGGGCAACAGAATCTCGGCTGGGGATCAAACATCCAGAATGCACGTCTTGCCAGGACGGCCGAGCTTGCGTTGCAGCGTGGCGATCACGCCCAGGCCTTCAGCTATGCGCAGCGTGCCGCACAGGCAGCTCCCAACGATCCGCAGCTCTGGCTGTTACTGGGATATGCCGCCCGGCTAGACGGCAAGCTGGGCGCCTCCCTGGATGCTTATCAACATAGTCTTCGCCTGAATCCGTCGTCCCTTGATGGGATGTCTGGACTGGGGCAAACCTACCTTGCCTCCGGCCGTACCGGTGAGGCTGAACGCCTGCTGAAACAGGTTGTAGCCGCGGCGCCTCAGCGTAAAAACGAGCTCCTGATTCTCGGCGATTTGTATATTCGGGCGGCAAACTATCAGGAGGCAACGGTCTGGCTTGAAAAGGCCGAGCACCTGGAGCCGGCAGCGCAGACAGAACTTCTGCTGGCGATTGCGTGCCAGCATCTGAAGCAAATGGACCAGGCTGCCCATTATCTGGAGCTGGCAAAAGGCCGGGCTCCGAATAACCCTGACGTGCAGCGGGCATTTGCGGCCTTCTATCGCGACACTGGCGACTACGATAAAGCCGTCTCGTCGCTGCTGGGAATCCGCAATCCCAAGCCCGATGTCGTAGCCGAACTCGCTTTCACCTATGGTCTCGCCGGTCGCCCGGAAGAGTCCGCGCGCGCCTACGCCCAGGCGGCCGACGCTCTGCCGCGTGATCTGAATCTGCAGCTTTCCGCGGCACAGTCACAGGTAGGTATCGCATCCTTTGACCGCGCGGAAGAGTTTCTGCAGCGGGCATCCAGGCTTGACTCGAACTATTACCGTCTGCACGCAATCCGCGGCGAGATCGCCCAGATTCAGGATCGCGATGAGGATGCTGCCCATGAGTTCAGCGCCGCGATCGCAGCCCTTCCGGCTGCCCCGATCGAAGGTCCACTCTATGGCATCCAGCTCCACATGAATCTCATCCCGCTCTACAAGAACATCAATCAACCTGAACAGGCTCGCCAGGAGCTGACAAACGCTCAGAAGTTGATTGGCAGTCTGGATGAGCGCGGAGCAGATCGTGCTGCATTTCTTCGCCTGAGAGCTGTGATTCATTCCGAGGCAGGAGAGTACGAGGCGGCTCTGAGTGACATGAAGGCATCTCTCACGCTCATGCCGAACGATCCCAATAGTCTTCAGCTCAATGGAGACGTGTTGGTCAAGCTCGGCCGCACCTCCGAAGCGATCGCGGTGTTCCAGCAGGTTCTCAAGATCGATCCTCATAACCGTTTCGCTCTAACATCCCTCGGATACGCGTCGCGCGCCAAGGGGGACGGTGCTGAAGCGGAGAAGTACTTCAATCTTCTGGCCAAAGAGTATCCGTCGTCCTATGTTCCGTACCTCGCTCTCGGGGACATGTACACCGATAATCGCGAGTACAAGAAGGCAGAAGAGGCGTATTCCCACGGATACAAGCTTGCTCCCCAGAATTCCATGATTGTCGCCGGGGGAATGGACGCAGCAATCGAGTCACATAATCTTCCTCTGGCCGGGATCTGGCAACAGCGGGTGACCGAGAAGATGGCGGGGGTTCCCCAGGTGCTACGGGAGGAGGAGCGCTATTTCAACTTCATGGGAGACTATCGGCGCTCTGCAGACCTTGGCCGTCAAGCCCTCAAGCTGATTCCCCGTGACCGCGAGGTCATTGTCTACCTCGGATATGACCTGCTTCATCTGCAGCTCTTCGACGAATTGCAGACGCTTACGACAAACAACCTGGATGTACTCCCCAAGGATGCTGATGTTCCGCTTTTGGCCGGGTATGTCTACAAGCACAATGGTCAACGCGAGGAGGCGGTGAACAGCTTTACCGAGTCGCTAAGGCGGGATCCGAAGGTTGCGACAGCTTATACAAACAGGGGATTTGTCTATAACGATCTACGCAAACCTGCGCTGGCGGCGGCCGATTTTGAAGCGTCGCTCAAGATCAATCCCGATGATGCAGAGACGCACATGGGCCTGGCGTTTGCGGAGCTGAATCTTGGTCATCCGAAGATTGCCATCGAGCAGACGCAACTCGCTGAGACGATTGCGGGTGATTCAAAGTTGATCCACGTCGTGCGGGCAACGGCATATGGCCGGCAGGGAGCGCTCACCAAATCTGCACAGGAGTACCAGGCAGCTCTCCAGTTCGATCCGGACGATGGTTCACTGAACCTTGGACTAGCCAACATTCTGATGGCGCAGAGGCGTTATCGCGAAGCTTTGGCGGAGATGCAAAACGCACGGGAGCACCTGCCGAAAGACGCCTCCCTCTACGCCGTCATGGCACGGGCCAATGCTGAGCTGCACAATCGCGACGAAGCAATGCGTGACGTCGATCTGGCCGAGCAGTATGCTGTCGCGTCTGGCTCGCCGGATAAGACAAATGCAGACGATCCAGATGCACAGGATGCACTTGCCAATATCTATGTCTCCACGGGAGAGGCTTTGAGTCTGCTTGGAGAGCAGGATGCTGCCATGAATCGTTTCAGTAAGGCACTCGAGTTGCATCCGAAAGACCGCGTGGGTGTGCGTCTGGCTGTCGCCCAAAATATGGCGAAACAGGGGCGAACTGACGATGCGGAGCGCCAGATCGCTTTGGCACAGATGGAAGTTGACGCGAAGGATGCCGAACCTCCCAACGGGGAACAATATATCGCCATGGCAAGCGTGCTCCAGCAATTGCATGAGTACGAGCTCTCTGAGACGTATCTCGAACGCGCCAAGGCCGCAGGTGCGCCGGACACCTCTGTGCGCATCACTCTCGCGAACAGCTATCTGGCTCTGGGAGAGACGCGCCGCGCCGCCGCTGAACTTGCCGCCGTCAAGCAGGTGGAAGACAGCGAAGTGGATTATCAATACCTTCTGGCGCAGGCGTCGCTTTACCAGCAGGAACACCGGAGTGCGGAGACGTTGTCGTCCTTCGCCGCGGCCGCTTCTGATGCCGGAGAAGACCCTACGGCGGAGCAACGTCTTCTCGAGGCTGGGGGAACGGAAGGCTACCGGATAAATCCCAAGGTAAGCCTGCTCTCCAACCTTATTGTGCAGCCCATCTTTGAAGACAGTACCGTCTATGTGCTCGATTCGAAATTAAACAGCCCTGCAGGTCCGGTGAACGCTTCCGATGTTGCGAACTTGCCACCGCCCCGATCCTCGGTAGAGACCAATCTGCTCAACTCCTTCAACCTGCACCTGGCATCGCTTCCGACGACAAGCGGATTCTTCCAGGTCCGAAACGCACAGGGCACCATTTCTGTCCCGGCGACGCGATCCGTGGTGCATCGCAACACAACTGACTACGCTCTCAATTTCGGGATTGACCCTACGCTGCACGTGGGCTCGAACGTTGTCTCGTTCAATAGCGGCATACAGGGGACGATTCGCCGCGATACGCGCTCTCCGGTTCAGATGAATCAGAACCTGTTTCGCGTCTTTACGTATGGGAGCACCAGCTCGTTCTTCAATGCACTCTCCGCAGATGGTTTCTTCTCCGCCGAATTTGGCTCGTTTACCCAGACGCCGATCACCGAGCGTCTCCTTTCGGGCGCGCTCAATTTCCGTGTCGGTATGCCCTGGGGTAAGACTGCATTAATTACGGGCTGGAATGCGACCGACCAGCGGTTCAACTCTTCCCAATTAGGGAATAGTCGAAATTTCTACACCTCTACATACATTGGTCTGAGCCGGCGCTTCTCGTCGCGTTTTAGCGCACAAGCAATTGCTGAAGATCTTCGTGCGTGGCGGAGCCAGCCTTATTCTCCTATCCACTCGGCCATCTCGCAGGCTCTTCGACCTGCTGCTTCCATTCGTTACTCCCCAACCACTCGCTGGGAGATGCAGGCATCGAGTTCCTATGAGCTGACGCGTGGGTTTCATGTCTATGACATGATCCAGAACTCATTTACGGTTTCCTACGTTCGCCCGCTCGAACGCAACTTTAATGAGAGCACGGGGGCAGTACGTCTGAAGTATCCCATCCGTTTGGCGGCAGGTGTTCGCACACAGAACTTCCCGAACTTTACCCAGGGTTCGAGCCAGAAGCTGGTTCCGTTTTTCAGTCTCACCATCTTCTAGGGAAGTTCTGTCCTTATAAATGGAAGCTGTTTTCATCCTGCAAAACGCTTTGATCCAGCGTGGTAGCGGTTACTTAAGTTTGAAGGATTGGCGCGCGCATTAGTACGTTCCTCTCTCAAAAAATGGCTTTAGCCAATACATCCAATTAGTCATTACAACTCTTCTAAGTACCATGATTCGAATCTGCCTAGTCGCGGCGTTTCCTCCAAGTAAGGGGCCGTTGAACGAATATTCCTACCACATCGCAAAAGAGATTCAGCGTCATGAAGGCGTAGAGCTGATCGTTCTTGCGGATGAAATCGAAGAGTACAAGTTCGTCACAGATGCTCATGGCAAAACCCTCTCTTCGGAAGAGGTGTCAGGTCTTCCAGGGGTGAGGATCGTGCGTTGCTGGAAGGTCGATAGCCTGGCGAACCCTGCAAGGCTTCTTAAAGCAATTCACGAATGGAAGCCGGATGTCGTATGGTTCAACCTGGTATTTTCGAGCTTCGGAACGCCGAAGAATCCAATTGCGGCGTTTCTGGGGCTGTTTGCTCCGGCTCTTACCCGGGCAGCCGGATTCTATACGCACATCACGCTCCATCACATCATCGAGCACGTTGACTTCAAAAGCGCTTCTATCGCTAGTCTGCAGCGGGAAAAGCTCCTGCGTACAGGAACGTATGTAGCAACCCGTGTTCTGTTGAAGGCGAACTGGGTCACCGTCTTGCTATCCGACTATCGAAAGACACTCGAGAGGAAGTATGCCGCTCGAAACATCATGATCGGTACGCATGGCACTTTCACGACTATCTCAGAGGGACCCGACCTAAGTCGGCGCGGAAACCCGGAGCACCGCATTCTTGCGTTTGGGAACTGGGGAACCTACAAGAGGCTCGAGAAGTTGATGGAAGCCTTCCCGGCCGTATTGGAGAAGATCCCAAATGCCCGGCTGATCGTGGCCGGAGGAAATCATCCAGCTGCCGCGGGCTATTGGGAGTCTGTGCGCGCTTCGCTGCCGCCTGAGCTGCCGGTCGATTTCCTCGGCTATATCCCTCAAAAGGATGTTCCAGAGCTCTTTCGTACCAGTTCTCTTCTGGTGATGCCGTATGACTCTTCCACTGGGTCAAGCGGTCCGGCACATCAGGCCTGTGAGTACGGCCTTCCGATTGTGTGCTCGGATATCCCAGACTTTCGTTGCATGGGGAGAGACGACGATATGGCCATCCTGTTTTATAAAACCGGTGATGCCACGGATTTCGCCCAAAAAATTATCCAGGTTCTTGAATCTCCCCAACTCCAGTTGGAGATGTCAGAGCACAACTATCAGGCGGGCGTCCAGATGGCGATGGCGAATGTGGCTCGCACCTATCTTCGTTGGTTTGAGCTGCACAAGCTCAAGCGGATTGTGGATGCCAAAGGATTGGCACGGCGTTTGCGTCCGTGGAGCGTGTGGACTCGACACGTTGGCGGAATGCCTGTGCAGCACATTTTCAGCGGTGGATATGCTGCCCGGGAAGAGACGGTGGCGCCGCACCGCGATGTGCCCGGTCCAAGTCCAGTGCCGCTTGAGACCGCACCCTCGACAGCGATGAATGGCTACCCAGAACAGGTTCTTTAGTTGTATGCATCACGAATATGCAATGGAGTTTGAAGTAGCAGAGCTTTTGGGTTCTTGGTTGTATCTCTGATGTTTGCGGCACATTCCACTCCCCAGTGGGATAGGAGAAATACAGTGCTCGGTGCTGTCCTCAATTGGCGTGCCCTGCTAAGGGCGAAGTGGGTCGTTTTCCTATCCTTACTGTTGATGTTGAGTGGATGCGGTTCTGGCATGTCAGGTAACCCGATTGTCCTGGTCACCTTGAGTGCCAATCCGAATTCCATCTCTGCTGAGGGGACGGCCGTCCTGACCGTAACCGCAACGAATGCTACGCATATCTCCGTAACAGGAAGTGACGGGAGCAGCTATACGGTGTCGCCGCCGGGCGGGACCCAGAGCGTATCTCCATCTGCGACAACCACGTATACAGCCACCGCAACGGGGCTTGGAGGGGCGAGCGCCACCGCTACTGCAACCGTAACGGTAGGTGCAGCGGCCAACCCGCCCACGGTCACCTTGAGCGCCAATCCTACGTCGGTGGCGCCTGGCGGATCGTCGGTACTTACAGCAACCGCGACGAATGCGACGCAGGTTGTGATTACTGGCACAGATGGCAGTCGCTATACATTGTCGCCGACCGGCGGTACCCAGAACGTGACACCGTCTTCAACCACCACTTATACGGCGACAGCCACCGGTACAACCGGTGGGACAGCGACGGCCACCGCAGCGGTGGCAGTCACGGCGAATGCCGCAACGGTGACCCTGAGTGCCAACCCTACTTCCATCTCACCCGGCGGATCTTCGGTCCTCACCGCGACTGCGACGAATGCGACGAAGGTTGTTATTACGGGGACAGACGGCAGCAGTTATACGCTTCCGGCGACGGGCGGGAGCCACAATGTCACACCGTCTGCGACCACGACCTATACGGCAACTGCCACGGGCGTCAGTGGCGGCGCAGCTACCGCCACCGCAACTGTGACAGTGACGGGTAGCCCGGCAACGGTCACTCTGAGCGCCAATCCTACTTCCATCTCACCCGGCGGATCTTCGGTCCTGACCGCGACCGCGACGAATGCGACGAAGGTTGTCATTACCGGGACAGACGGCAGCAGTTATACCCTGTCGGCGACCGGTGGAACCCAGAATGTGACGCCGTCTGCAACCACGACCTACACCGCCACAGCAACTGGCTCAAGTGGAGGCAATGCAACTGCTACGGCAAAAGTGACGGTGACAGCGGATTTGCAATCCATTCGCCATGTCATCTTCATGCTGCAGGAGAACCACAGCTTCGACCAGTACTTCGGCATGCTGAATCCCTATCGTCTGGCGAACAACTGGAACGTCGGTGACGATGCAAAGACCTACGATGTCGATGGTATCGATGACAAACTATCCAAGATAAGCAATCAGAGCGATGAGGGAACATCCTATTCTCTGTTCAAACTGACCAGTAGCTGTGTCGAAGACGAGACATCCTCATGGCTCGAAAGCTATGGTGATGCCAGCCGGTATGACTTCACGCTTGGCAGGTCAATCCTGATGGATGGCTTCGTACATACGAATGAAAACTATGCAAAGAATTGTCAGGCGGCAGGTAAAGGATGTGCCGGAACCTTCAGTGATTTTACTGGGCGTCGCGCCATGGGGTATTACGATCAGGGTTTCCTGAACTATTACTACTACATGGCGTCTCAGTTTGCCTTGTCCGATCGCTGGTTCTCGCCTGTATCCAGCAAGAGCATCCCGAACCGCATCGCGACCTTTACCGGAGGCACGACCCAAGGGCTTGCTCTGGACCCCGGTAACGATGACGGCCTGCCACAGTTGCAGATTCCTACGATTTTCGCCAAGCTGACTGCCGCGAATGTCTCCTGGAAGCTTTACTACACAGTGACCCAAGGGGGGTGTCTCGATCCTGACGACTGCCAGAGCGGAGGAGCATCCGCCACGTATCCGGCAACAAACTTCTCGCAGCTTGCCGACTCCTATACCTACCTTCATTCGAATCCATCGGGAGGCGCCTGTGCCGCCCCGACCCAGCCATCGAGCGTGGTTGGTGACTCGTCGAACTCGTTTTGCATCGATCCGACACACATCGCACCCCTGTCGTCGTACTACACCGACCTGGCAAACGGAACATTGCCGAGTTTCGCATTTATCGAAGCCGGCTACGGGATAAACGATGAGCATCCTGGTTCGGGACAATCAATTCTCGTCGGACAGCAGCAGGTTGCGAAGATCGTAAATGCATTGATGACAAGTTCTTCCTGGATGAACTCTGTCTTCTTCCTGGCCTATGATGAGGGCGGTGGTCCTTACGATCACGTGCCCCCGGTTCCCACACATTCGAATGACTATACCGATTCAATGGTTGGCGACATCTCTGTTGCAAGCATTCCGGATATAGGGACGATCGCCGTGAACCCGGACACATACTATCCCTGTGTGCCGCCAGGAGGAACTCCAACCCAGCATTGCGACCTGAGACCATCACAGCCCGGTGCGAACGTCAACGATGCGCCGGCTAAATTGGGCTTCGCCGCGCAACTGGGTTTTCGGGTGCCCAATATGGTTATCTCTCCATACGTCCGGAAGCACTATGTCTCGCATATCCCGATGGATCACACGGCAATTCTGAAGTTTGTTCAGAACCGCTTCCTCGGAGCCTCGGAGCACCTCACCGAACGCGATAAGGCTCAACCGGATCTGACGGATTTCTTCGACTTCACCGCTACACCCTGGGCCACACCGCCGACACCTCCAACCCCTGTGTCCGACAACACACTCGGATACAACTCCTGCACACCTACGAACTTTGGGCCGTAGGCGTTTTCCGCGATGGAAACGCCGCTGCACTCCTCTGCCGGAATACCAAGCAACAGTGAAAATGCT
This sequence comes from Terriglobus albidus, assembly GCF_025685425.1. Taxonomy (GTDB): domain Bacteria; phylum Acidobacteriota; class Terriglobia; order Terriglobales; family Acidobacteriaceae; genus Terriglobus; species Terriglobus albidus. Next base: position 275,993 of record NZ_JAGTAS010000057.1, on the reverse strand, counting down.
CTAGTCTCAGGAAAGTCGCAAACCAGAGAGGGGGCCGGACTATCGGCTCCCTCTGATTTTTCGAAGATAAGGATTTTCAACAGAAGAGAAGATTGTGATCAGCCCAATAGGGAATGTTGAGGTGGGTTTACTGAGTCAGGATATCGGTCGCGTTGTAACGGGTTCCGTCAAATCGGGCCGTGACTTTTACTAATCCGCCCTGATGTAGCTGCCGGCCTACTTCGAAGCGGGAAGGATCAAACGCGATATCCATCGGGGGATGGTCTGAGGTTGTCGCGATGGACATTCTTCCGGCGCGAAGGTCCACAGATAAAAGTTCACCACGGAAGATGAACTCTGCGCCCGGAACGGCAAGAACATCGATCCGATTCGCCTGCCCAATGCCGTCTTTTCCGGGCTGAAACGCAACATCAACGATCGCGTCTGGGACCAGATCGGCGAGGCCGGGGCTTGTTTGTGCAAATGCCGCCTGTCCGGTCCGCGCGACTGGCGTTCCGGCAGGTACTGCGATGGTTACGGTGTTATCGATGTTTGTCCCGCGGATCTTCAGCTCGCCCTTGCCGGCGTTATAACCGACGACCTGGCCACGTAGCTGTCCGTTGGGCGCGTTGGAAAGAATGTGAATGCGGACCGCAAAGATGGAGGTGCCGTCCAGTCTGGTCTCGATCGAGGCATGGTCGGCGGGATGCAGGTGCAATACTGAAATCTTCTGTCCATTTTGATAGACCTGCGTCCGCTCGTCGAAGAGGATCTTGATGGTGTGGCTACTGCCGCCGCCTGGCACCTTCAGGGCAAATTGGTCGCGGATAAGGTCAACATTTTCGATTTGCCCGCCCATAACGGTGCTGCGCCCTGGCGGTACAGATGGCAGGGTCGTCCTCGAAACGGCTTCAGACGGAGGGAGCAATCCTTCCGGAAGCGCCTGACCGGAAGCGGCAGTTGCACAGAAAGCCAGCAGACCAAGACACGAAACACGCATGACGGTGAGATGCTTTGGCGGGCTCTCAGGGTGCCTGGAAGGGAACCTTGACCTATACGTGTACTTACAGCATTTCCCGTGTTACTGGGTATTCCGGAAGAGAAGGCAGCGGCGTTTTCATTGCGGAAACGCCCATAGATGCAGAAGCCCTACTTTACACCTACAGGAAATGCTCTAATCGCATTTTCCCTGTTGCTGGGGTATCCCGGAAGAGGAGTGCAGCGGCGTTTTATTGCGGAAAAGGCCCATAGATGCTTTACACCTACAGGAAAATGCTCTAGCAGAAAACCAAAATACCTTGCGTCTGAATCTAACTCCCCAATTGCCGACGTGTATCGGTTACCCGAAATTACAGGTCATCCTAATGAATCGCAAATATCTTTTGACTGCGCTCGCTGGTGTTCTAGCCTCTCCGCCTCTTTCTGCGCAGTACATTCGAATCACAATTCCGCGGCGTGCCGAGTTGACTCCGGTGCAACGGCTCAACCGGGAAGGTGTGGACCACGTCGTAAAGCATAAGTATGAGAAGGCAGAGGCCCTGTTTTACAAAGCCTATCTCTACGACCCTTCCGATCCGTTTACCCTGAACAACCTCGGTTATGTATCCGAACTCCAGGGCCAGGTCGATCGGGCCGCCGAATATTACCGGCTTGCGGTGGAGCAGGGATGCGAAGCCGTGATCGACCGCAGCAGCGATAAAGACCTTAAGGGAAAACCCATGATGGATGCTCTCGGCACCATCAAGAACATGCCGATGAGGATCAATCGCATCAATATCTATGCGATGCAGTTGTTGCAGCAGAATCGGGCTTTCGATGCGGAAGCCGTGTTGAAGCAGACTCTTCCTCTCGATCCGAACAATCCGTTTACGCTGAATAATCTCGGTATTGCTGAACAGGCGACGGGGAATCTCGAAGACGCCCTCAAGTACTACGACGCAGCAGCGAGGACCCATTCGACGCAGAAGGTGGTGGTAGCGCTGGAGAAGTCATCGCGGGGCAAGTCGATCAGTTCGCTCGCTGCTGAATCCGCCGAGAAACTTCGCGCACGCATGGCGGAGATGGATATCCATCAGATTCGCGCCCACATGTTCACGGTAAGAGGTGTGTCCGCCCTCAATAAAGAAGATTGGGCAACCGCCCGCAGCTATTTTGAGCAAGCCTATGCCGCGGACCCCAACAGTGCGTTCTCTCTCAACAATATCGGTTATCTGGCAGAGCGGGACGGCGACCTGGAGACGGCTGTTTCTTACTATGCACGAGCCAGAGCTGCGAAGGATGCCGGGGATGCTGTTGGTATGGCGAGCCGTTCCGAGGCCGAAGGCCGTCGCCTCGCCGAAGTAGCACTTCAGAGCCGGCAGGATGTCTACCAGGAATTGAAGTCCCCGAAGCCAGCTCCTGCTAACCCTAATGAACCCGTTGAACTCATACGGCGTGATGGCAGTCCGGAACCGCCGCCGTCTCAACCCGAAAATCCAGAGCCGGCGCCTTCCAGTGCACCGCTGCCTCGCTAAATGTAATCACGACGAATCAAAGGATGCTCCCCGGAATGCCAAACTCCCATCTGCCCGACACCTCAGCCGACACTATGGACATACTCTCTCGGCTGGTCCTATCCCCAGTGGCCGGTCTCTCTCCTCTCATTAGCCGCTTGCAGCAGATGAGTACGGCGCAGTTCGATGAGCTCGTGTCGCTGGCGCATAGCAACCATGTGGTTATCCGCGGGATGGAGGCGTACCGGAGCTTGATGCTCCAGGCGAACGATCGTGAACAGGTTCGGTGTGCCGATAATGTCATCGCAGCCGAGCGTGCCCGTATCGCACATGCTGCGACTTATCTGCAGGCGATCTGTACCGTATTCGCTAACGCCGGTTTAGACGTAACCGTCATCAAAACCCTGGATCACTGGCCTGACTTTGGGAGCGATATGGATCTATATACGAATGCGGCCCCTGACCTCGTGGTTGCCCTGATGCAGCGACAGTTCGATGCCACAATTGCGTCGCGTAGTTGGGGAGATCGCTTGGCAGGCAAGTGGAACTTCGAGATTCCCGGCCTGCCTGAAGCTGTCGAGATCCACATGTGTCGCCTTGGACAGACGGGGGAACATCTGACACTGGCAGAGAATATTCCGGCGCGATCGCGAGCACTGGAGTTTGAAGGAAAGGTGTTTCGCGTGCCATCGCCTTCGGACCGGATCATGATTTCAACCTTGCAGCGCATGTATCGCCATTTCTACTTCCGCCTGTGCGACATTGTCGACTCTTCAGGACTGGTAGCCTCCGGCATCCTGGACTATGAGGACTTGAGGCGTTCAGCACAACAAAGCGGAATCTGGGAAGGGGTTGCAACCTATCTCGTGCTGGTCTCGGATTACGTGTGGAAGTACACCGGCTCCCATCTTCTACTTCCTGAGTTTGTGCGAGATGCCGCCCGCTTCGATGGGAAGGTCATGTACTGCGGGAAGAACTTTCTCCGCGTGCCCATCATGCCGCAATCGGCAGAGCTGTACAGACTGCAATTGCTGGATACGTTCAGAAAGGGAGAAATCAGCAGCGGCGCCCGCCTGGGGCTTTTACCGTGGCTTGCGACGGCTGCGGCAATCGGACACAAGATCACCGGTAGCGACAAGGGAATCTGGTGAGCTCTTCCTGTGTGATGTGCACAACCTTGTGCAGACATGTGGCAACCAATAGTGCACATGTTTTTGTGACATGTGTGGTCTACGGCAAGCAGTGAAGCTACGTGGGGCACACAGGTCATCCTTATGGAACGTTAATTTCCTGTCTGGAGTTGGGCGATGTCCCATCCGCATCTCAGCATAGTAATTCCTGCCTACAACGAAGCTAACCGGATCGATAACACCCTAAGCCTCACACTGAAATGCATTGAGGCGCGTCAATGGGACGCGGAGTTGCTGGTGGTGGACGATGGTTCCACGGATCGTACCGTTTCGATTGTTGAAGCGTGGATGCAGCGTTACTCGCGGTTACATCTGATCAAGAATCTCAGAAATCGCGGTAAGGGATACGCTGTCCGCAATGGCGTTCTGCAGGCCGCAGGTGACATCGTCATATTTAGCGATGCTGATCTGTCTGCACCGATCATCGAGGCGGAGCGGCTGATTGCTGCGCTTGGCGCCGGGGCCGATGTAGCCATTGGTTCTCGCTGGCTTGACCGGGCTCGGCAAACCGTCCGGCAGCCGCTGTACCGTCAGATATTCGGCCGTTGCTTCAACTACGTTACAAGAGCTATGACGGGCCTCTCTTTCAAGGACACGCAGTGCGGGTTCAAAGCGTTCAAGCGTGATGCGGCACAGGTAATCTTCCGCCTGCAGACAATCGAGCGTTGGGGATTCGATCCGGAGCTGCTGTTCATTGCCAGCAAGCTTGGCTACCGCATTGCGGAGGTTCCTGTGACATGGGGACATGATGACCGTAGCCGTATCAGTTATCTCAGGGATGGCGCCAAGATGTTGGAGGAGATGGCAATCATACGATTCAATGCGGCTGCCGGGCGCTACAGCAAGGCAATCGCGATGATGAGGGATACCAGCAATCTGGTGACTGCCCCTTCTCGTCCTATCGAGAGATCGAAACAACCTGCAATCGCCCAATAAAGAATATGAGCTACTACTCATCCCCCCTCACGTATCCCTATTCGCATGCACGCGGGCATTCTTCCCCATTCCCCGCGCATCGGAGCACTCATGAGAAATGGCAATGCTGTACTCGAATTCCGAAGGAAACACTCCTCTCCTTCACCGCATCCAAATACTCGAACGACATCCTGCGATAGCGGCAGAAAAACTGAGGATGTAACTTTCATGGGAATCTCGCAAACATTACCTGCCTTTGATCGAAAGCAACCCCTCGCAAAAAATTCTCAAGACTACAAGATCTTGAGTGGCGATCTCTCTCAGGTTACCGGGAAGGGCGTGCTTGCTTCTCTCATGGAGGGCCTGCACGATGTGATTGCCCCACCGAAGGCTCCTCCCCTGCATACAACATCCAAACCCATTGTTTTGCCCGACCGCATGGCAGTGAAGCGAGACCCTCGGGCGACTGGTCTCGCGATTGCGATCAACTGCGTTGCACTGATGGCTCTTATCTGGCTTGGTAGTCGGAAGATAGTTGCTGTCGTGACTCCGAGACCGGCCAAAACGGTGACCCTGGTTGATCCTTTGCCGCCTCCCCCAGTACTCCCCATCGCTCCTCCGAAGGCGGTGGCGATGAGCGGCGGTGGAGGGCAGCACACCCCGATTCCGGTCTCACGTGGGAACCCGCCGAAGTTCGAGCCGAAACCAACCATCATGCCGGCTGTAATGCCGACTGCGGCTCCGAAGATCACGATGGCCGTCCAGCCGACGATTAATGTTCAGGCGGATCTGAAGATGGCCAAAGCCGATGTGCCCAACCTGGGAATATCAAGTGCACCCTCGGTCGTGGTATCAGCAGGAAACGGGGCAGGTGCAGGACTCGGTGCGGGCTTTGGAAACGGACTGGGATCAGGCTCTGGAGGGAACTTCGGTGGCGGTGTCTTCAAGGTCGGCGGGGGTGTCTCGGAGCCACAGGTAATCTCTGCACCCGCTCCAGGATTTACCGAAGAGGCCAGGCGGGCGAAGGTCTCCGGCAAAGTCATTGTCTATCTGCAGGTAAGCCCCGACGGGCGCCCCATGCATGTACGTCTTGTGCGTGGCCTGGGGATGGGATTGGATGAAAAGGCTCTGGAAGCTGTTCGCCAGTACAAGTTCAAGCCGGCGATGAAGGACGGACACCCCGTCACGGTTGAGATGAACGTAGAAGTGAACTTCCAGATCCTGAGCTAGATTCTGCGTCATTGGAACTGCTTTGGTAAGAATGCAAGGATGACATTATGAAGCGATCGATGAAGCGGAGCTTTTGGTTAACATTCTGCACGGGAATGTTGCTGACTCTTCCTTATCAGGTTCGTGCTGAAACGTGTACGACGCAATCAAAGATGCAATCGGCTGAGAGGAACGCGCTGGCGGATGACTCATTGGCATTGGCGCGGAAGGTCCAGGCAAACGATCAGGCTGGAGTACAGGCGGCGACGATCCCGGAGTTTGCCTCGAACTTCAGTGGCATCGCCAGCGCCATCACTACGGTATCTCCCAAGCTGGCAGGGAAGAGCGCTGAAGTTGAGCAGGTATATATACTCGACGCCAGTAGTAACACTCGTAATGCCGACGGTACCTTCCCAAACGCCGAATTTTTCTGCACACTCAACGGTGGTAAAAATGCTGAGGCGGACTTCAGCATTCCAGGGCTACCGCCAGGCCGCTACGCGTTTGCGATGGTGGATTTTGTAGGCTCTTCTCCCTGGACCCTCTCCATGCTGTTGCGGCAGGATAGCTCAGGTAGCCCTTGGAAGCTCGCGGGTCTCTTCCCGAAAGAGGACTCAGCAGCCGGACATGATGGTTTATGGTACTGGCGCCAGGGTCGGACCATGGCGGCCAGCAAAGAACCGTGGGTAGCTTATATCTACTATCAGCAGGCCAGGCAGCTACTTCAGCCTGCCGTCTTTGTTTCCAGTACTCATCTGGAAAGCCTTCGCTCCGAATCTTCGAATGCGCTGCCTCCGGAGCTTGCCAATGGAATCAGCGCGGACTCACCGCTACTCGTCAAAGGAGACGATGGTACGGCGTACCGCTTCTTTTCCATCGCTCCGGATAATGGCCTCCACGCAGATAAGTTGGATATCGCGATTCATATGCAGATGGATCCATCCATCACGGATCCGGCGGTGGCGGAGAAGCGTAACCGCGACGCTATGAGTGCATTTCTGAAGCAACATCCTGCACTTCGGCAAAACTTTCGAGGAGTGTGGGTCTTTGCCGAAGCTCCAAATCGGCCGCCGGTAACGACCGTAGCAGCCATGAACGAGATCCACTAGAGCATTTTCCCTGTAGGTGTAGAGTTGGGTCTCCGCATCTATGGGCGTTTTCCGCAATGAAAACGCCGCAGCACTGCTCTTCGGGATACCCAGCAACAGGGAAAATGCGACTAGAGCATTTTCCCTGTAGGTGTAGAGTTGGGTCTCCGCATCTATGGGCGTTTTCCGCAATGAAAACGCCGCAGCACTGCTCTTCGGGATACCCAGCAACAGGGAAAATGCGACTAGAGCATTTTCCCTGTAGGTGTAGAGTTGGGTCTCCGCATCTATCGGCGTTTTCCGCAATGAAAACGCCGCTTCACGCCCTTTCGGAATACCCAGCAACAGGGAAAATACTCTCATGAGATCTTGCGCCGATGAGTAATTCTGAACTGACCCAGGTTCTCCTTCTTCTTTTGCTGTTGGCAGGATTGGCCCAGCTGCTGGGATGGGTCTTTGTCAAACTGCGGCAACCGAAAGCAGTTGGTGAGATTCTCGCCGGCATCCTTTTGGGAGATGCGGTGGCCGGTCGAATCCCGACTGTCGCGCACTTCATTGACAGTGCAAAACATCAAGGGAATGTACTCGATTTCGTCTATTGGCTCGGTCTTCTCCTCCTTATGTTTCTTTCGGGCGCGGAGACCCAGCAGCTCTTTACTCATGAAGAGCGACGCGAGGTCGGTTGGCTGACAATCGTCGGTACGGGCCTTCCATTCCTGCTGGGGCTATTCTTTGCCCCTTGGCTGATTAAGCCATCATTGCTGGGCCCGAATGGCAATCGAATCTCAATCACAATCATTCTGGCTGTAGGCGTCGCCGTCACTTCGGTGCCGGTTGTCTCTAAGATCTTTGCCGACCTGCATATCCTTCACACGCGTTTCGCTCGTTTGGTTCTAGGGGTAGCGGTGCTCGAGGATATCGTTCTCTGGTTGGCGCTGGCGGTTGCTACTGCAGCCGCAGGGAAGGCTGCATTGGATGTCCGGGGGCTGTCGTATCACCTTATCGTAACGGTGACCTTCTTCATTCTTGGACTCAGCCTGGCGCCGCGCCTGGTCAAGCGGTTTAACAAGGCCAGCTTCAACGTGATGGCAAAGGCCTCACCGACCGGTTACGCCGTTGCCGTATTGCTTGCTTACTGTGTCGTAGCCGGAGCGCTGCATATCAGTATGGTTTTCGCTGCCTTTCTCGCCGGTTTTGCCGTCGTCCATAAAAAGCGCCGGCTCTTTGCGGATGCATTGGAAGCGATCGGCAAGGTCTCCTTTGCGTTCTTCATCCCGGTTTACTTTGCGATCGTTGGTTTACGGCTCGATCTGATTCGAGGAATATCCTTCTGGATGCTGGTTGCCTTTATTCTTGGGACATCCGCGGTGAAAGTGTTGTCTGTTTCCTTGGCCGGACGCTTCGCGGGGTTCCGTGGACTTGACCTTATCAACCTCGCCATCACCACGAATGCACGCGGAGGTCCGGGGATTGTCCTCGCCAGCGTTGCCCTCGATGCAGGCATCATCAGCGCGCAGTTCTACACGACGTTAGTTGTGGCTGCTGTGGTTACATCGCAGATTGCGGGCGTGTGGCTCGATATGGTCGTGCATAAAGGCTGGCCGCTATTGGCGCCGAAGCCATTGGCCGGGCCGGCGGAAGTAGCCCTTGTCTCCACCTCGGAAACCTGAGAAATGTCGATAGTGTTTACGTGCCTTTCGTATCCTGGTCGGGCGCGACAACCACGAATGGCCGCATCATATCGTTGTCTTCGTGCTCCAGCATGTGGCAGTGAAAGACGTACTTGCCCGTATAGCCTTCAAACCGTGCAAGGATAGTCAGAATGTCGCCAGGATTTACCGTGGCAGTATCTTTCCACCCCTGCTCATTCGCGCGTGGTGGTCTCGGTGAGCCTACAGGCTCAATCTTTCCGTTCATGCGGTAGGCGCCCAGGTCGAAGCCTTGCCGGTGCAAAATCTGAAACTGGACAAGGTGCACATGCATGGGATGTGCATCATCGCTGGTATTAATAAACCGCCACTTCTCCAGCGTACCTAGCGTCACCGTTTCGGTAACAGGATCGTGATATCCCTTTCCATTGATATGGAGGCCGATCGATCGGCCTTGTGCGTCCATCTCCTCGGTAAGGATGAAGTCACGTGTCTTTATGGCTTCTCCTTCGTTCAGCTTCGTAAAGGTTACGTTCTCTGGAAGGCTGAATGAGCGTGCCGGCCCGGCAGGAAGGGTGACCCGGAACTGCATGAATTCCAGCAGAATTGGCCAGGTGGCATTCATCACATTCCACCCTGGATATGGAGCGGGAGCGTCGTTGCTGAGAGTCACTGTCTTCCCAGCGAGCGACGAGAAGTCGACGATGAGATCTGCCCGTTCTCCTGGCGCCAGTTCCAGCTTTTCGAGAGCAACAGGTTGCGGCATCAATCCACCGTCTGAGCCAATCTGATGGAACCTGATTAATTGAGGGATATCCGTCGGCCGCTTCGCCAGATTCAAATACAGATTCAATACGCGAGAGTTGCAGGAATTCAGCAGACGAATCCTGTAAAGCTGCGGCCGGACCTCCACATAGGGATAGATTGCCCCGTTGACCACCGGAAGCTCTCCGAAGAACATCGGCCCCCAGACTCCTTTTGGCAGGGGAACAGCATCGTCTAACGTAGGGGCATAGAGAAGCTGGCCGTCTTCGTCCAGTGTGCGGTCCTGCAGGACGAGAGGAATTTCGTATTCGCCGGAAGGCAGGTGCATGTTCAGTTCTTCATCATCCCGCAACAGGTAGAAACTCGACAGGCCGGCATAGACGTTCAGCCGCGTGATACCGATGGCATGATCGTGGTACCAAAGCGTCGCGGCGCGTTGCTGATTGGGGTAGTCGTAATGCACCGAGTGTCCCGGCGTGAACCATTTCTCCGGAAGGCCATCGCTCGAGGAGGGGACATTGGCTCCATGCAGATGAGGCACAGTTCTGACTTCAGGTGCTGGAGGCATGGCCCCATGAATATGGGGATCAATCGGCAGGATATGCCGCATCGGAAGCCTGTTCTCCCATTGCACTTCAATAGGCCTATTTCGGCGGGCCTCAATCAGTGGCCCGGGATACTGTCCTTCGTACCCCCAAAGGCGTGCCGGAGGAAGCTGGGAATGCAACGGACGAGTGAACTCCACCATCCGGATGCGGTACAGGTCTTTACCTTTCCGATGTCCATAGGGCGACAGTTGCGACAGTCTCGGTAAAGGGTCGATGTATCGCTCGATGGTCGCGGGCTTCCGGTAGCCAACCTTCGGTGAGCTCGGTTCTTTTTTCTGGCCGTGTGCCTCGTGCTCCAGAAAAAGCCCAGGCATGGACGCCGCCCATAGCTTCAGGAACTCACGTCTGTGTCTTTTCCCCATGTCTCCTCAAACCCGTTAGAGCATTTTCCCTGTAGGTGTAGTGTAGGGCTTCCGCATCTATGGGCGTTTTCCGCAATGAAAACGCCGCAGTACTTCTCTTCCGGGATACCCAGCAACAGGGAAAATGCGACTAGAGCATTTTCCCTGTAGGTGTAGTGTAGGGCTTCCGCACTTATGGGCGTTTTCCGCAATGAAAACGCCGCAGCACTGCTCTTCGGGATACCCAGCAACAGGGAAAATGCGACTAGAGCATTTTCCCTGTAGGTGTAGTGTAGGGCTTCCGCATCTATCGGCGTTTCCGCAATGAAAACGCCGCAGCACTGCTCTTCCGGGATACCCAGCAACAGGGAAAATGCGACTAGAACATTTTGCCTGCAGGTGTAGTGTAGGGCTTCCGCATCTATGGGCGTTTTTCGCAATGAAAACGCCGCAGCACTGCTCTTTCGGGATACCCAGCAACAGGGAAAATACTCTAGATGCGCCAAAAGACGACCATATCGTGTGTGGCAGCTTTTCTGTCGCGGGGCTGCGACGCATCAAATGGTGGAAAGGGAGTGCGGTCAGATGGCGAAAACAGAAGCGGCCGAGGTTCTCTCGATCGATGGGCACGAAGTACGTATTACCCATCCTGAGAAGCTCTATTTCTCGAAGGATACCCGTCTCACCAAACTTGATCTTGTCCGCTATTACCTCTCCGTCGCATCTGGCGCACTTGGCGGAATTCGGGACCGTCCGCTGGTATTGAAGCGCTTTGTGAATGGCGCCGAGGCGCCGGCTTTCTACCAGAAACGTGCTCCGGCGGATCACCCCACATGGATGCAGACGGCCACGCTTTCTTTCCCTTCTGGAAGAACTGCCGAAGAACTGGTGGTCAATCATGCTGCCGGTTTGATCTGGGTGGTGAACCTTGGCTGCATCGAACTGCATCCCCACGCCATTCGGGTAACCGATCTCGACCATCCGGATGAGTTGAGAATCGATCTCGATCCCGGTCCAGGCATTGGGTGGGACGAGGTTCGTAAAATCGCGCTCGAAGTGCACGCATTGCTTGAGGAGATCGGGCTCCGGGGATGGCCCAAGACAAGCGGCTCCCGAGGCATGCATGTCAATGTCCGCATAGAGCCACGGTGGACATTTGAAGAGGTGCGGCGTGCCGCGCTGGCATTGTCTCGCGAGATCGAACGTCGCGCGCCGTCTTTGGCTACATCCAAATGGTGGAAAGAAGAACGCCACGGAGTCTTTCTCGATTACAACCAAAACGCGAAGGACCGCACGACAGCTTCAGCCTATTCTGTTCGGCCACTTCCAGATGCCCGCGTATCCATGCCTGTGTCGTGGAATGAGGTGCGAGATTGCGAGCCTGCCGATTTCACTGTGTTGACTGTGCCCAGGCTGTTTGCCGAGCGAGGGGATGCACATGCCGATATGGATGCCTACGCTGGGTCACTGGAAGGGCTTTTAGAGATGGCTGCGCGAGACGATGCCGCCGGCCTTGGGGACGCACCCTGGCCACCTCATTTCCGCAAGACGGAAGGAGAAGGAACTCGTGTGGCGCCCTCCCGCGCAAAGCAGCCCCGGGTGAAAATGCCGCTTGTAACGGTCGCCAATTCGCCGGACAAAGATGCTGCTCTGGCTGGACTCGAGCGATGGAAGACGCGACACGCAAAAGCGGCTAGCTATTTGGAGATAGACGATGTGCTCGTCGATTCCATGCGCGGGCGATCATCCACATGGACCAGGATTCGGGTGAACCTTCGTCATGTGCCTGAGGCAATGCGGCCAGCCCAGGAGACTCCGGACCCGGACGACGATCCGACTCGCAAGGCTGGCAGATCGCGACGGCAGCCGGCAAAAGGCTGATTTAGAGCAGTTTCCCTGTTGCTCGATATCCCTGAAGAGGAGTGCAGTGGGGTTTCATTGCGGAAAACGCCCATAGATGCGGAACCCCTGCACTACACCGACGTGAAAATGCTCTATTGATTCTCTGGAAAGATCGCCTTCAGCTCTTCCGGTGGCACGACCTCAAGCTGTTCGTACGTACACTCCTCCGGCTTTTTATCAAAACGCCAGCGGCGAAACTGCGCCATGTGGCGAAAACGTCCACTCTGCATGTGCTCATAGGCCACTTCGGCAACAAGCTCCAGGCGAAGAGGCTCCCAGGAAAGGTCTTTGCCTTGACTCCAGCGACTCTGGCCTCCGGGTCTGCGATGCCCGCCGCCATCTTCCGTTTCCTCGTCCAACTGCCCCTTCCAGGGATGATTCGCGAGAGCATCCTTCTGATAGGGCTTCAGGTACTCGACAAGCTCATATCGTTTTTTGAGAGGAAAGCTCCCGCAGACTCCGACGTGCTGCAGTACTCCGGAATCGTCATAGAGACCCAACAGCAGGGAACCAACTGCCGGCCGGTCACCTTTGCGATACCAACGAAACCCGGCAACGACGCAATCACAGTCACGTTCATGCTTCACCTTAAACATGGTTCGCTTGTCGGATTGGTAGGTGCTGTCTTTTGCCTTTGCGATAACGCCATCGAAGCCGGCGCCTTCGAAACGCTGGAACCAGTCACGCGCTAACTCCGGATCGTCTGTGGCTGGTGTGAGGTGAATCGGCGGCTTTACTTTGGAAAGCAATGATTGCAGCTTAGCCCGCCGTTCTCGAAACGCTGTCTCTCTCCAGTCACGGTTACCCTGGGCCAACAGATCGAAAAACACGACCGAGGCAGGTGTCTGCTGGCTAAGCAGCTTTACTCTTGATGCCGCCGGATGAATGCGGAGCTGTAAAGCATCGAAGTCGAGAGCTCCGTTTCTCGAGATCACAATCTCGCCATCGAGAACGCATCTCTCCGGGAGCTGCTCCAGGAGGGCCTGGACAAGCTCCGGGAAGTATCGATTCAGCGGCTTCGTATCCCGGCTCTGGAGCAGAAGTTCTTTTCCATCACGAAACACCAGCGCACGAAACCCATCCCACTTCGGTTCATAGATCCACTCGGAACCCACGGGTAGTTGATCGACGCGCTTGGAAAGCATGGGGAGTACCGGTGGATCGACGGGAAGATCGAAGTTACGTTTCTCTTTCACGTTGACCCACCTGAGTTGGTGCATGTCGTTTCATGCACCGTAGGATGCTTCGGGCAAGAACTACGTTCGCCCTCTATCTCCTACTCCTCTATTGGTTGCCGAGTACCGCAACTATTGGTTGCCGAGTACCGCAACACCATAGGCAGGCAGACTGACACTCGTGACGGATTCGCCGTTGTGCAGGATGTCCTTGCGTGCGCCTGGCAGCGTAATGGTCTTTGTCTCAGTGCTCAGATTCACCAGGATGGCAATCTCCCGCTGATTGCTCTCCCGAAGAGACAACTCAACGCCCTCGGGCATCACAGGCCAGGCGCTCTTCACTCCACTGGTGTCCAACATCCAGTGCACGGCCTTCTTGGCGGTGTTTTCGTCCAGCCACGCACCGATATACGTAATACGGCCCTTGCCAACCTTCTTCGTAATCGCCGCCGGTTGCCCATCGAGCCAGCCGTTGCTCTTGCCATAGCGCATCAAAGTTTCGGTATCGTCCTTCGCGCTGAGTTGCTCCGCCCAGATGGCTGAGGTCCCGTTGCCCCAAGCACCCTCAACCGGAACAGGAGCCAGGAGTGCATAGTATTGCTCCACGCGTCCTCCCAGAGGTGCGGCGAAGGGACCCGGCTGGCGTGCGGGCTGTAGCGAGTTATCCTCGTCTTTCATTACAGAACGCTGGCCAAATACAAGGTGACCGCCGTGTTCTACATACTGCATCAGGTTGGCCGTCTGTTGAGGTGTGAGCAGGTTCATTGCAGGGGCAACGACCAACTTGTAGGAGTCAAGCGGCGCCGAAGGCGACACGATATCGACCGAGTGTGCCTCTGCACGAAGCGGCTGATAATAGCTGACCAGCGCATCTACGGGATCCCATTGGCGGTTATGCCTCTGCCAGTTGATGGCCCAGCGGCTCTCATAGGATTGCAGTACCGCAACCTGAGACTTGACCGTGGTGCCCATCAGTTCGTGTGAAGCGGCGGTGAACTCTTTACCCACCCGAGCAACTTCGTCGTACAGCGGAACGGGCTCGCCATCGGCGCCAACCAGGGTCCCGTGGTACTCCTCCTGCCCATTCAACGCAGAACGCCACTGCCAGTATTCGACCGCATCGGCGCCATGACCAATGTCGTGCCATGCCATGGCACGAACTTCGCCTTTGTCGAGCGCGTTATTGTTTGCGTGCCAGTTCACGAATCCCGGCTGTGTCTCCATCACCCAAAAATTCTTGCGTAGAAAGCCGCGGGTCAGATCGTGGGCTGCGCCGTTGCGTGCTGCGTTGAGATGACCGCTTCCGACATAATCGTCCCACGATGCGAGATCAAGGTCCTGGCTGACGGTGTAGTGGTCATACTCATCAAACCATCCCATCATGTTGGTGGTGATCCATTGGCGACGGTCTGCCTTCGTCCGAATGACATCGAGCTGATTCTTCTGATAGCTGCGCCAGGTGTCGGAAATAAACCGCTTCCAGCTCAAGAGCAGACCAGGATTTCCGTACTTCGTCTCAATGGGAATCTGTGACCAGTCGCTATAGGTCTGGCTCCAGTAGCTGGTGGTCCAACGCGCGTTCAATGCATCGAGCGTGCCGTAGCGTGTCCGAAGCCAATCCTGAAACATCTTTTTGGTCTGTGGATCGTAGCTGACTTCCGCGTACTCGTTATCGATCTGCCAGCCGATAACATTAGGGTCATGGCCAAACCGCTCCGCCATGACTGACGCCATCTTGGCGGAGAGCTCACGATATTTGGGATTGGCCCAGTTGAACTGCTGACGGTTGCCGTGTTCCGCGCGTTTTCCATTCTGGTCAACCCACAAGGTCTGGGGATATTTCTGCGTCAACCATGCGGGCGGCGCGGCACTCGGCGTACCAAGCACTACGGCGATGCCGTGTTTCT
Organism: Terriglobus albidus; assembly: GCF_025685425.1. GTDB lineage: Bacteria > Acidobacteriota > Terriglobia > Terriglobales > Acidobacteriaceae > Terriglobus > Terriglobus albidus. The sequence goes on along the minus strand of NZ_JAGTAS010000057.1, from coordinate 260,773 downwards.
CCGCCAGGCGAATCGCTCGATTGACCCAGTCCAGGTCGTAGTGGCCCTCGCTGGGCTCCATCGCGCTCCAGGCAAACTCGGTAATGCGGACGAAGTTGATGCCTGCTTGCTGCATGAGCGTGAGGTCGCGTTCCCACCGGCTCTCGGGCCACGCTTCCGGATACCATGCCGCGCCAAGGTAGAGCTTCGTGGCATCCGTTGCCGGCGCCTGGGACACCAGCGGATTGGCGAAGAGAACAGTAGCCAGTACAGCAGGAAGGATGCGCTTCATCAGAATCTCCTGGATGTCGGCATTCACGGGAAATGCCTGATTCAGGCGGAGGTCCCCAGACAACGGGCTCTCGCGCTTGATGCAACTCTTCGGAAGAGTACACGCATGATTTGTTGACCGTCATCTCGTCGATAGCCGAAGGAGAGTGCGAAAGGGCGACGCGCGTTGCATGCCGTGGAGCGAAGCCTTGGCTGCTTGTGCCGTTTCCGCTAAGAAAACGGCACAAGCAGATTATCTAAGGTGACGTTATTGGGTGAACTGCTCTAAAGGTCGCCACGCTTCATCTGTTTCACCGCATAGTCGCATGCTCGTGCCGTCATCGCCATGTACGTCAGCGACGGATTCTGGCACGCAGACGACGCCATAAACGATCCATCTGTTATGAAAAGGTTCTTCACATCGTGCGCCTGGTTCCACTGGTTCAACACGGAACTCTTCGGATTGCGTCCCATGCGGGCACTTCCCATCTCGTGAATGCACTCGCCGGGTAGCGACGGTGTATTCATCTGCGTGATATCTTTCGCACCCGCCGCCTCCAGCATCTCGGCAGCGGTTGTCGTCGCATCCTTGAAGATGGCCAGCTCGTTTTCGCGCCACTTGTGGCTGATTCTCATGGCAGGAATCCCCCACGCATCGACCTTGTTCTTATCAAGAACCATGCGGTTGTCCGGATGCGGAAGGCACTCGCCCCAGGCGCCGAAGGTGAATCGCCACGGCCCGGGCTGCCGCAGCTGATGCTTGAAGTCCACGCCGAAGCCCGGCATGTTGCTGCCACGTCCCCAGTCCTCGCGTGCGGCGCCGCCCTGATAGCCATAACCACGGACGAAATCCGGATGCTTGTCCTTGACATTGCGGAAGCGCGGCATGTAGATGCCGTTCGGCCGGTTGCCTATCTGCTGACGATCCTCGTGCCCCGGCATGATGCCGCTCGCCCCGGCATGGAAGATGTGGTCCATCAGATTGCGTCCCAGCTGGTCGCTTGAGTTTGCCAGACCGGTCGAGAACTCCGGCGTCGCCGAGTTCATCAGGATACGCGCCGATTCCAGCGTCGATGCACACAGAAAAACAATCTTGGAGTGAAACTCGAGTGTTTCTTTCGTCTGGGCATCGATGACCCGAACGCCTGTAATCCGGCGCGTCTTCGAGTCGAAGATCAGACTATGCACCACGCTGAAGGGGCGAAGTGTCATCCTCCCTGTTGCCTCCGCCGCAGGCAGGGTCGAATGGATACTGCTGAAGTAGGAGCGCGTGATGCAGCCGCGCCCGCACGGTCCGCAGTAGTGGCAGGCTGCACGTCCGCGGTGGGGTACGGTCAGGATCGCTGTACGTCCGATAGTCAGGCGACGATCGGGAAACTTCTTCGCCACGATGTCCCGCATCTCCAGCTCGGCGCAGTTCATCTCAAAGGGCGGAAGGAACTTACCATCCGGCAGCTGCGGCAGGTTCTCGGCCTGCCCGCTGACGCCGATGAAATCTTCCACGTAGTCATACCACGGCTCGATGTCCTTATAGCGAATGGGCCAGTCTACGCCGTGACCGTCTTTCAGGTTTGCCTCAAAGTCAAGATCGCTCCACCGGTAGCTTTGACGTCCCCACATCACCGAGCGTCCACCGACATGGCGTCCACGCAGGAAGAGATACGGCTGATCGGCAGGCGTGGTGTACGGGTTCTCAAGATCGTCGACGAAGAACTTGGAGTTCCATTCGTCGGCGATATACCGCTGCATCGGCTGGTGGACCTTCATGTACTGCCGGTCCTGCATGCCGCGAAACTTCAGATCCCACACCGGCACATGCTCCACATAATCTTGTTCAGGAACAATCGTCTGGCCTGCCTCAAGCACAAGGGTCTGGAGGCCTTTTCCGGTTAGCTCTTTCGCCGCCCAGCCGCCGCTGATGCCCGAGCCCACAACAATTGCGTCGTACGTATTTGCTTTGTTAGTAATGACGTTCACTTCGATGCCTCCGCCAGTGGTGCGCAGCCGGCGTGTCCCGGCGGGATAATCGATTTACCGAGCTCTTTCGCAAAGCCGATCTCGGAGGTGTAGTAGCTGGCCAGGGTCAGCTTCTTCATCTGGTAGAAGAAGTCCATCGGTGGCGGCGGCGCCGCAGCCTGTGCCGCCTCTTTTTGCCTCCGGACGAAGTGCATAGCCGCGGCATCGAGTTCCTTCAGCAACTCGGTACGTTGTGCTTCACTGCAATCGACAAAGCTGGCGGAGAACCGCGCACGGCTTTGCGTATCCACCTGATCCAGTCCGGCGAGGAACTGCTTTGTTTCTGCAGGCTCGAACCATTCGCTGAGCAGGAGGTCGATAAACGCGTTTACCTTCGCTCCCTTTGCTCCTGGAGTATCGGTCTCCGGGATAATCATCTCGGCAATGCAGATGACGGTTGCATCCTGGTGCGCACTAAGCGTCTTCAGCGCGTTAGAACGCACAGCCGCTGTGTTGGTGGCTTGCGTTAGCATAGCGAGTGCTTCTTGCGGCAGGGCCGAGATGGCGGCGGCTGACCCTAGAAGCTTCAAGACGTCACGTCGTTGCATTCAAAACTCCTTTTCGTTGGACCGTCTTCGTTGAGCGTCGTTTTCCCCGCCGCCTGAGAGCGGATATTTTTGGGGATGACGGCAGTTCTTGCATATCCTTGCGCCGGCGCTCATGTTCATACTCTTCCATCAATCTGACGTGACAGGCCAGCGGAAATCGTTTGAGACGATTCATTTCGCTCAGAGTGCTCTATTTAAAGGTGACCTGTCGCAGAGGCTCCATACGAGATTACACATCTATTCCCGGTATCGTGGCGGTATCGATTTGGTTCTCGATGTTCAATAGTTTTTGTTGCGAATTCGCGGAACAGCGCTAAACTCTCTCTTCTGAGATACGCCGTGTCTCAGAGAGAGGAGATTGCGATGCAGATCAATGTAGCCGATAGCCGCTGGACAACCTGGTTCTCGATTCTTCTCATGCTCTTGATCTGTGCGATCTGGTCAAGCTGCCAGTAACAAAGGCATCGCGTAGTCCTTCGGGAAAGGCGCAGCTTCGCCCAGCGATCGAGTTCGTGAAGAATCCCGAACTCCGCACTAAGCCTTTAGGAGAATTGCTCTAATCGGTAGATCCGGCCAGAACCTTCTTTACACTCTCCGGCAGGGGAGTCTCACTCACCGCCAGCAGATTTGCTACCTCCCACTGCTCCCGATCGCTCAGGACGTGCTTGAATGAGGGCATGGCGGTCAGACGGACGCCGTTCTCGATGAACCAGTGATATGACGCGGCTCGATCAGCCAGATCGGGTGGGTTGTTGCCCACGGCGTGATGACGAAAGAACTGCGGTGTCTTCGGAAATGTATTGACTCCCACTTCTGACTGAACAGCAGGAACGCCGTGGCAGAATGCGCATTCGCTCATGTAAATGGATGCGCCTTCCCGCAAGGTAGCTTCGTTGATGGGGATGGGATTACTCCTGGGGCGTTCCTCATCGACACGAGCGAGTAGCGTGGAACGTGCGATCCGCTCCTCACCGGGAAGCATTGGATCCGCTACCGCAACGGGTGGATGGCCGAAGTGCAGATAGAGCCATCCGGCTGCCGGAACAAGAACAATACCGAGGATCAGGAAGAGGAGTGCAGTATGTGCGCGCTTCATCGTGAATATTACCTCAATCGGTTTTGAGCTTTCTCGGTCGGGATCGTCATCTCAACGATCGCGTTTGCACCTTCGGTGCCCTTAAAAATTTGATACCGTTGCTGGCCTTCTGAACGGAGATATGCCGAGAAATGGCATTGTGGAGACGAAGAAGTGACAAAGTTCTTGAGATCACACTTCATCACTGAGAAACAAAGAGGCTCCCGCTCGAACGGGAGCCTCTTTGTTGTTGTTTTCTTGCTGTTTTTTTTAACCGCGGCTCGGTGTGACGACGCGATAACTTGCACCACCGTTTGACCAGACCAGGAGTAGAACTTTCTTTCCGTCTGGGGTTGCGCGAAGGCTGTTTGCCGCTTGATCGGCTGATGCAACAGGCTTGCGATTTACCTCGAGTACGACATCGCCGGGCTGAAGACCGGCATCTTCAGCAGGGCTGCCAGGCCGCACCTGCTCAATGGCGGCGCCTTTTACGTCAGAGGGGATATTGAGCTGCTGGCGCAGATCCGGTGTCAGCTCGCCCAACGCGATTCCGATTTTGCCGTTGTTTCCGCTTGGCTGTCCGTTGTTACTGTCGTCGGAGGCCATTTCGGCGTTCTTCTTGTATTCGCCCAGCGTGACATTGACTGTTTGTTCACTACCGTTACGCAGGATACCGAGAGCAACCTTCGTTCCAGGCGTCATCTGTGCAACCTGTAACTGCAGGTCACCTCCATTCGCGATGGGACGGCCGTTGAGGGTATAGATGACGTCGCCATTCTTCAGGCCGGCCGATGCAGCAGGAGATCCGGCTGTGACCTGAGAGATGATCGCACCGCGCGCATCTTTAAGATTGAAGAACTGTGCATTCTCAGGCGTGACGTCGTTCATCCCTATGCCGAGATATGCGTGATGCACCGAACCGGTGCGGATGATCTGGTCAGAGATCGCCTTGGCTGTGTTTGCCGGAATAGCAAAGCTGGCGCCGGCGAACGATCCGCTATTGGTGGCAATCATCTGGTTGATGCCGACCAGTTCACCGTGAGCGTTGACCAATGGACCGCCGCTGTTTCCAGGGTTGACGGCAGCATCCGTCTGGATCAGACCTCCGGGCGTGCGCGCATCGCTGGAGAACGGCGCTGGACGATTTACGGCACTGACAATGCCGCGAGTGACGCTGAACTGCAGCACGCCGAAGGGGCTGCCGAAGGCGAGCACGTTCTGACCTGGTTGCAGCTTCGAGGAATCGCCCCAGGTGATCGCGGGAAGATCGTGCGCATCGACTTTGACGACGGCGATGTCCGTCAGCTTATCGGACCCGATGACCTTGCCGGTGAGCACACGACGATCATGGAGCGTGACCTTGATCTGTGTAGCACCATCGACTACGTGATGATTGGTCACGATATAACCATCGGGCGAAATGATGACGCCCGAACCGACTCCGTGACGAAGCGGTTCCTGTTGTGGCATGCGGCGGCTGCCAGGACCTCCGAAGCCGAAGAACTGACGGAACTGCGGTGGAAGGTCGTTCGGATCAAGATCGCCCTGTATGTGCGTCTGCACGTCGTCGTCATCGCCTCCCTTGCTGGTCACGGCCACGTTGACGACCGCCGGGGTTACACGAGCTGCAAGGGTTTCCATGTCGCGATCGAGCGCGAGCAGAGAAGAGACGCTATTGTCGTCGAGCGCAGAGGCGGTAACTGCCGCGGCATGCACCTCATGCTTGTGCGTCATGAGTACAGCGCCCGAGGCGCCGAGAGCGAGAACGCCGGGCAGGATAATGCGGCGAGTCAATTTGTTGGTAACTAATGAATTAGTTTTAGCGGACATGGGGTGAGTCTTCTCCTATGGTGAGTGTGACTAGAGTTGAATGACGAGCCAGCCGTCCGGTACCGGCACGGCGAGCCACGCAGGTGTCAGCACGACAGCCGGAGCAGTATGTTCAGGTGTTCTGATGCTGCCGTCAGAGTTTTGCAAAGGTGTTGTATCGGTTTCCGCAGTGGTACGGAGGAACGTCGGAGCATGTTCCACGCGTTGCATCTCGGCGCGCTTGATCTTGATGGAATCGCGGCCGGGTTCTGGAGTAGAAGTTTGCTTTAGCGGCGCATGCTTGCGGCTGTGTTTATGTATAGCTGGTTCCGGCGTGTCTGTCGTAAACGATGCGGGAACAAACCGAACCGGCATTACGGAAGGCAATGTCGGGGCTGTGGGCAAATTCGCAGCAGCCACCTCCGATACAGGCGTTGCGACCGCGACAAGCTGCGGTACGCGAGAGAAACCGGCGGCTATTGCCAGCAGCACGACTGCGCTGGCAATAGAAGCAATTGCGGACTGTCGCGTCGTCCAGTTCTTTGACTGTTTAAGAAGAGCATGGACCCGTTGGGCAAGTTCGGAGCGGCGTCCCCATGCAGCCAGTGCCAGGCGAAGTGAATTACGTTCGAGGTGTTGTTCCGCAATACGCGTCAAGGACGCGGCATAGGCCAGGGGCTGTGCAGTTGCCGCGACGACGGCGGCATCGCAGGAGAGTTCGCGTTGTACGCCGATGTGGCGGTTCAGCCATGTCAGCGCCGGATTCAACGGGAATAACATCAGGCCGATCTGCAACAGTAGATTTGTCCAATCGTCGCCGCGCCGCAGGTGCTCGCATTCATGAACGACGATCTGGCGAAGCTCGCCGACGCTAAGCTGAGGGACGAGCCACTCAGGTAATAGAAGCACCGGGCGGAAGAAGCCAACGATGAGCGGCGACTCCACCGCCGAGGATGTTCCCACGACCGTCCGGCGGCGCGTAGCAAGCGGCAGATCAAGAGCGAGTGGCTGGGCAGAACGGCGCACATCACGGAGATGCTTCCAGGCGATGACCAATAAAGTAGCCCGGATCGCCGTGGCCACCAGCCAAATAGAGGCGATCGTTGCCGCCAGCCACTGGGAAAGCATGAGTGCATGGGCCGTTACGCCATTCGCCTCGCTGTGGCCAAGCGGGAGCCAGGGAAGGATTGCGCTCAGCAGAAAGAGCGCCAGCAGCAGTGTGTGGCGAAGGGTCGCGGAGGCGCGAGGCATCAGACGGAGAAGCGCGAAGCCGATGAGGGAGAACGCCGCGCCTTCCCATAGACTCGCAACCCAGGTTGTGGCCAACAGTGATGAGAGCTTCAGGAAAGACAGAGACGCAGTCATTGGCCGGACTCCTCCTCACCTTGCTCTGCAGATCGTGCCGCAACTTCGGCGTCCGCAATGGCCTGTTTGAGCCGGGCAAGCTCTTCCGCGCTGACCTGGCCGTCTCCCAGAACCGCGAGCATCAGCTTCTCGCGGCTGTTTTCAAAGAAGCGGCCGATCACATGACGCACTTCGCTCTGCTGCGCATCGTGTTCGGCGACGACCGCTGTATAAAGGAAGGCACGGCCATCCTGACGGTGTTCGACGTAACCCTTGGATTCGAGAATACGGATCGTTGTCAGGACGGAGTTGTAGGCCAGCCGCCCATCGGCAGGCATGGCCGAGACAAGATCCTGAACGGAACATTCACCCAGCCGCCAGAGCAGGCGCATCAGCCTGAGTTCGGCTTCGGTGAGCGTATTGGAGCGGCGCGGTGGCATAGCGTCTCTGAAGGAAGAGACGTTCAACTAATGTTTTAGTTAGCTGCGGCGGGCAAAAATCTCAAGCTTCGATGGATTTGGAGCTTAAAACGGCTCCAAGCTATGCAGTCTGGCCGAACAAGCTGCGCCGGACCGCCGCTTCCAGATCCTTCGTGTCGATCTGCGGGGTCTCGACCTTTACGCCTGGAGCGGCTACAGGAGACGGTTTCGAGACGAACACCGGCCGATCGGGGATCGCCGCAGCCAAAGCTCGAGGTGACTCCACGGTCGGCTTGCGGCGGGGAGTATAGGTCCGCTTCTCTTTCGGGGGGAGTACGACCACCGGAGGCTCAACCTGCGGTGAGGTCCTTTTCTTCGAGGATGTCTTGTTATTCGAGGATGTCTTGCGAGCCGTCTTGGGCGCTGCGTCAAGCGTGTTGGACAGGTTCTCGACGAAATCGCGGATATGGCGAAGCCGTTCTATTTCTGTGTCGATTTCGCGAATGATCCAGTCAATTTCCATATCTCAAGAATAGCCGACGATTCGGTATATTTTCGCTGTGTGTATTTGTTGATGCCGATTGAAAGTAACGCAAAGGTAATTGGATTCACTCTCGCCCGTGAAGGATACTTGACGACGTGGGTGTCCACCGCAAAAGAATTGTCCTGGTAAATAGCGCGCTTTCGGTGAGTATCGTGCCGGAAGAGGGTGGCCGCATCAGCTCCCTGGTCTCGCGCGTCACCGGCATCGAGTTCCTGACGCAGTCAACGAATGAGGATCTCCATCTTAACCCGGGTTACGATACACCATTTCAGCACGGCGCCTGTGCGGGAATCGAAGAGTGTCTGCCGACAGTAGGTATTTGTGACGACACAACCGACGGCGGCCGCGTCCCCGACCACGGCGATTTCTGGCAACTTCCCTGGCAGGTGACCGCACAATCGGAAAACCATGTTGCCCTTGCGGCGGCTGGATTCAGTCGGCCTCTGGTATTTCAGAAGTCGATATCTCTGCAGGAGAGTGGCCTCTCCATTCGCTATCGTGTTCAGAACGTCGGCCAAAGTGATACTTCGTTTCTGTACGCCTGCCATCCTCTTTTTGCGATCGAAGCCGGCGACCAGGTAGCGCTCCCGTCTGAGGTGGAGACCTTGCAGTTGACCTACACACGCACGGGAAGAATGGGACAGCCCGGCAATCGGGTGGACTGGCCTGGTAGCGGGCTCGACACGGTTCTTCCAGCCGAAGCAGGAGAGGCAGAGATGCTCTACAGCAGTAAATTGAGCACTGGCTGCTGCGGTCTGTTTCGATCAGTGGGGAGGCAAGGGCTGATTCTGTCGTTCTCGCCACAGAAGCTGCCGTACCTCGGTCTCTGGCTCTGTTATGGAGGATGGCCCGGGGGATCGGCGCCTCAGCAATATGCGGTTGCCCTGGAACCCACAACAGCTCCATACGGCACTTTGAAGCAGGCTCAGGAGAAGGAACTCGCTTTCCAACTGGCGCCCGAAGAGGGCTTCGACTGGGAGCTGGGATTCCATCTCACGTCTCCGGGAATCACCTGGGAGGCATTCCGGGAATCAGTCGATAAAAGGTAGCTTCTTTTAATCCAGGTCGTCTGACTCGAGCTCGCTCTCGTCCTCAGCCTCGGAGATACGGCTGGCAAACAGTGGTAAGTTGCTTCGCAATACAATGTGAGGCGCGAGCTGCACGACTGGCGACTCAAGATGGCCACGGGTGAGATGGGCTACGAGGTTTTCAAAGGCCACCTTACCCTGCGTGAACGGCCGTTGATAGAGCGTTGCCAGAATTTTGTTGGCCTTAATCAGCGTAGCCAGCTCCTGAAACAGATCGGTCGCCACCACCTGAACCTTGCCCAGCAGTCCCAGCTCTTGCAGGGCTTCGATGACGGCCATGCTGTTGGCCGTGCTGAGATAAAGCCCCTCGGGGCGATCCTTCTGTCGCATTAGCGTAAGCGCCTGACGGTACGCCTCCTTAGGCTTCTCGTGACCTTCCAACGTAGGCAGAAGCATCAGATGCGGTGCCTGGATCGCCAGTGTCGCTGCAAATCCGCTTAGCTTCTCTGCATGATCCAACGTGGACAGCTCTCCTGTCAGGATGGCTACGTTGGCTTTGCGGGGCAGCTTGTGGGCCAGCAACTCTGCCGCAATCGACCCGCTGATATAGGCATGTGCGGAGACGGAACCGACGCGTCCAGTGTCGGGAGCATCGCTGCCGACACACATCATCGACGTGCCGCTTCGCGAGATCTTGCGGATCAATGGACTGAATCTCTGAATGTCACCCGGAAGAAAGATCAGGCCGTCATGCTTCCGTGCATGTGCCGCTTCCAATGCCTCAATGTCGCCGCTGCCGATGCGGGGATATTCGTGAAATTCGAGGGAGATCTGCGAACCCATGGCCGCGTTGGCGGCGGCGCGAATGCCCGCGCGCAGCGGATCGAAGAAGTAGGAGATGTGCTTGGGCAGGACGACACCGATCGAAATGCGCCGATTCAGCTTCAAGGCCTGGGCCGCGAGATTGGGCTTATACCCCATCTGCCCGGCCATCTTCAGAACACGGGCTTTTGTCTTTTCACTTACACCGCGGCGTCCGTGAAGGGCGCGGTCCACGGTTCCGATCGAGATATCCAGAGCCTCGGCAATATCTTTAATGCTGACACTCTTCGGTTCATCGTTCATGCAGGCTTTGATCCGTTCCTGGGAATACGAGCTATTCTCTCACTGAAAAACACGGGGAACTGCTGCGTTTTCAGCCCTGCAGAACTCCTGCCTCAATCTCCTCAAGACTGCGGCCCTTGGTCTCTGTAACCGATGTTGCAACCAGAATGCCTCCAAGGATACAGATCGCGCCATATCCGGCGAAGACCCACGCTGTCCCCAGACGGCGATTGAGGATGGGAAAGCTGTAGGTCAGGACGAAGGAGGCGATCCACAATGCGCTGACGGCAATCGAGACACCCTGTGCCCGCACACGTTGGGGAAAGATCTCTGAGATGAGAACCCAGGTCACCGGCGCCAGCGTCAGTGCATAGCAACCGATAGCACTCAGGGTAAGCGCTAGAACCGCGATGCCGCCCATTCCCGCTCGATACGCCATTGCGCACAGAACATGAGAGATGGCGATACCTGCGCAACCGAAGATCATCAGCCTGCGCCGCCCTACCCGATCGATCAGGAAGACGGCCGCGATGGTAAAGACCAGATTGATGGTTCCGGTAATGACGATGTTGAGGAAGATGTCATTGGCGCCATAGCCGGCATTGCGGTAGACCTCTGCCGCATAGTTGAATAGCACATTGATCCCCGTCCATTGCTGCAGGACAGCGAGACCGATTCCAACAAGCAGAATGCGGCGAACGGCAGGAGCCGCCAGCTCCTGCCAGAGGCTGGTCGCAACCTTGTGTTCAAGGCTTAGCGTGCGGTCAATATTGGCCAACTCTGCCTGGGCGTAAGCCTGGCCGCCAACCCTCGCGAGCGTTCGCTGCGCATCCTCTTGACGTCTACGGGCCGCCAGCCAGCGCGGACTTTCCGGAATCCATGAAGCGGCAAACGCAAAGATCGCGGATGGAATGACGAGCGCGGTGAACATCCAGCGCCAGCCATACTGGACATTCCATGATGCAAAAAGAATGTCCGCGGAAGCATGTTCCGGAATAGGCTTTGCCACAAGCCAGTTGACGACCTGGGCAAGGAGAATTCCGACCACGATCGCGAACTGATTCAGGCTCACGAGGCGCCCGCGAAGCGATGACGGACTGACCTCAGCGATATAAAGAGGCGAGACGTTGGAACTGAGTCCAATCGCCACTCCTCCGGCGATTCGCCACGCAATGAAGCTCGTAAATGAATATGCCCAGCCCGTAAGAATAGACGAGACAGCGAATAGCAGGGCAGAGATCAGCAAGACTGGCTTTCTTCCAAACCCATCCGCCAGCGAGCCTGCGATCAAAGAACCGGCGAGACAGCCTACCAGCGCGCAACTATTCGCCCATCCCACAAGATTGGCGGAGGTGAGATGAAAGTAAATCTCATAGAACTCTCGCGCGCCGCCAATCACCACCCAGTCATAACCGAAGAGCAGGCCACCTAACGCTGCTACGATTGCAATACCCCACACATACGTCGTCTTTTCTGCTTCGGCAGAACTTCCTGTTGTGGCAACCTCTATCGGACCGTGCATGATTCACCCATAACCAGCCTGCGCATATCGATGGCGCCGCTATGACTGCGATCCATGGCTTCAACCTGATCGAGAAGCTCTACCGCGCGTTGCCGATCTCCCATTCCGAATGCCGCCTGTGCTTCGAGGAAGCGGGCAGTGATCGTTTGGCGCTCCTTCAGGTCGACCTCGAACAGCAGCATTGCGGGCAATGATGTGGCGAAGTAATCAATCTTAGGTGTCTGGTGCTCCAGGACGGATGCGTACGTCTCAATCGTGCGGAAAAGATCAGTTGCTTCCTGTTCCTGTCCCAGCTGCCGTAAGGCCATCGCGCTCCAGTAGGTCATCTCAGAGACGGGCTGCACTTGCATCTGTTGGAAGTCGCCTGTATACCGGGCCGCTCGTGACCAGGATTCCTGGGCTTTCTTCACGTTGCCGAGTGCCGTATAGACAACCCCGTACCAGTAATCGATCATGCTTAGGTTCATCAGCAGATGCTTCGCTTCGCTGAGGTTGCGGGGAGGGGAGCTCGCGGCATCGAGAAACTCCAGAGCTTTCTGTGGCTCTGCGGGAAGCGCATCCTGCGCCAGAAGCACGTTGGCGCGGACATACTCTGAGAGCACCAGCCCCTCTCCACCTTCCCACGGCTGGAATTGCCGCTGACGAAGAATCCGTAGCGCTTCTTCAGGTCTGCCGAGACTGTTGTGCAGCGAAGCCAGTTCTAGGGAGAGATCGTCGCGCTTCTCGACCAGGTCGGGTTCATCAAGAAGTGCTCTCTCGCGCGCTGCGAGTGGCGTCCCTGTGCGCTTGCGAAGTTGATCCAGTTCGTAAAGAAGCCGTGCATCGTCCGGAGCGCACCGACGTGAGCATTCAAAGGCATCAACAGCGCTGCGGCTGTCGGAGTGGATATTGAAGTATGCGATTCCGAGATTTCGCCATGCGACCGGGAAGTCAGGCTCTGCAGCGACACTCTGTTCCCAGCGCGCAATGGCCTCGCGGTGTCTCCGGCGATCGTATAAAAGATTGCCCAACGCGTAAGCCGCACGTGCGTCCTTCGGATTGATCTCCAGGGCCTGTTCAAGAACAGCCAGTTCTTCCAGTCGATCCGGGAACAGATAGTCGGGATCTCCCTCGGAAGCGCGACGATACGCTTCAGTGCTCTCATTTGTTCTTCCCATCTGTCGCAAAACGTCGGCGCGCGCATATCTCACCATCGTAGATGTGGCATCGGCAGGTAGTGCTCGGAGAGCTTCTTCGAAGAGTCCGGCGCGTGTGAGGTCAAAGCCAAGATCAAGCTGCATCTGGGGATTATTGGGTATTTCCCCATGCCTCAGGAAACGGGCGAAGACATCGAGAGGGTCGAGGGCCTGCGTCTCATCCAGAAGCCGCTGCGCCTCTTCGTTTCTCCCCAGCCGGTTCAACACTATCGTCTTCAAATCGCGTGCATTCAGGTTGTCTGTGTCTGCACAGAGGGACCGGTTGAGGTGATCGAGCGCTTTCGGCCATTCTCCGCGTAGGCAATCGATCTCCGCCAGGCAGTGATATCCCGGGCCACGCCAGGCAGCATTCCACGTGCACTTGTAGAAGGCGTCATAGGCGTCGGCAACTCGCTGCTGATATCGCAGGGTGAGTCCGAGGTTGTAGTGCGGTTCGCCGTCGTAAGGATTGGGGTTGCGACGGGTCATGCGGGCGATGGCGGTGCGCAGGTGCTGCTCCGCCTTTTCGAACTCTCCCCGCCGCAGGTGCCACCGTCCCAGCATGTGGTTGCAGCGGCTGTCCCCGGCATCGCGTTGGATAGCTTCAAGCCAATAAGCTTCAGGGCTGCGCGTCGGATGGCGATATTGTTCGAGATGAAGACCGGTGAGGAACAGCTCATCCACGCTCTCGACATCTTGCGGCAGCGGCGGCTCGGTTGCCACCTCGGGAGCCTGAACCGGAACCGTCTCGTCGGGGGCATAACGCAGGAGCGTCACCTCTCCGGCCTGTACGCTTACTTCAAGGCCTCGCAGCGAGCCACTGTGCTCAAATTTTCCGGACCATGTCGTCTCCGGCGTCAGAGCTCCTGACCAGCGGCCGAGCTCGCGGGCCGCTGTCCGCGCCACGACCACGCAATTCTCCTTCGCTGTGGCCAACTGAACGTGCACGATGATGGCTTCAGGATCACGTTCGACACGGAGGGCTCCCTGGACATTCGCCAGGTTCGGAACTCCGATCTCTCCGATGGGATACCAGAACTGGCTGAAGGTCTTGGTCTCACCCGGAGCCAGGAACGAGAAATCCGGTTGATTGTCGGTATAGACACCGGACATAAGTTCGACATAAGGACCATCACGGTCCGTCAAGCTGCGGTCCCAGGCGTAGCCGAACTCGTGATTGCCCCATGTCCACTGCTTCTTGCCGGGAGCAACATGGTGATTGGCGACAGCGACGGTTCCTGCCTTGCGTGCGTGATCATAGCCACCAAAGAAGTCACCCTGCGAACCGACGATCATGTAGCTGGTCGGCACAGGAATGTTGGCATACCAGCCAAGGTCATTGGCAGGGTAGGAGCCGTCGGGCACAAAGCAGGATGGCATCTCTTCTGGAGGAACCCCCTCAAGCGCGCGCTGCTTGTAGTTCACACCGTAGTACGTTCCCTGGCTGAGGGGATACTCCGTAACCGCCCGCTTTGCGTGGTCAGCAACGAAGCGAACATCTTCCGGAAAGAACGATTGGTATTTCTCATGGACCTTGGTCGCAACATTGGCCCACCAGAGAAAGGTCTGCGTATCCTGCGTCCGGTTATATAAGCGAACCTTTACTTCCACTACCGCAGACCCTGGCCGCAGGCAGATGCCATGCATTCCCTTCAGATGAGACATAGGGTCATGGTCCGAACACCAGACGGTAATGCTGCCGTCGGATGCACGCTCCACGCTGACCTCTACGGGCATAAAGGTGGCAGGACGATGATGCTGAGGCCAGTTGAATTCCACGCCGCCCGAGATCCATGGTCCCGCAAGTCCCACGAGAGCGGGTTTGATCACATTCTGGCGGTAGAAGAAGTCGTATCCCGTCCGCTTGTCGAGACCAAGGTGGATCCGTCCACCAATCTCTGGCATGACCATCAGGCGTAGATATTCGTTTTCGAGATGGACTGCTTCCCATGCTTTGGGCTTGGGCTTTGTAGCGATGTAATCGATCACCGGCAGCGGGTAGACCCGTCCGCTGCTGCCCTGGTAAACACGCTTCTCTAGAAAGAGGGGATTCTTGTCAGGCGCCGCTGGCTCATACGTCAGCATGGTGACGGCCTCGTTCCAGACCTTTACCGGACCGGTCTCAGAGCTGGGCGCTTCTGGCAGAACCAGCTCTGACTGGGAGTGCGGCGCCAGGTGCGGGTCTGAAATCGACTCGTAAGCCATAACAACTACCTCGTGGAAAGTTACCCGGTATTGCGGATAAACGCAAAGATTTCGTGAACGTTACCGTACCACAGGAGAAAACAATTCTCATCTGGATTTTGGTTTGATTTCTGTATTTCTACAGGATTCACTTTGACTCTCCTTCGCTTTGAGTGCGTTAGGGATCCGCCGTTCAATCACCGTTTCCAGCGACTATTTATGGAATTTGACATACGTTCACGGCTTGTATTAGCGTTACCGGCGCTTCATACATGAGTGCTATTACGTGTACGAACACGTTTTTCAATGAGACTAACCGGACGGGTTCAGTAAAGGAAGGCCAATATGTGCGTCTCGAAGCAAAATATCTGGGTGCGGTTACGCCCGCTTATCGCAATCGTCGGACTTGTCTTCGGGCTATCTCTCCGCCAGGGAGAAGCCCAAATGGATCAAGGAACCATCACCGGAGTTGTAAGTGATAACAGTGGCGCAACGATTCCCAACGCAAGGGTCACGCTCAATGCCACTGACACTGGCCTGAGCTTAGAACGGCGGACCAACGAGAGCGGGATCTATGTCTTTTCTCCGGTGAAGATCGGCCGCTACTCGGTTACGGTGACGGCGGACGGTTTTCAAACATCGAAGCGCGACAACCTGCTATTGAATGTCCAGGCCCGCCTGGGCATCAACTTCGAGTTGAAGCCCGGTGCAGTCACTGAGAATGTCACGGTGGATACGGCGCCGCCTCTTCTCGATACCCAGACCGGAGCGGTAGGGCAGGTTGTCGATTCCAGGACTATTAATGAAACCCCGCTTAACGGTCGCAACTGGGTCTTTATCGCACAGCTCTCAGCCGGAGTCGCGCCGCCTCAGGGACAGACGCGTGGCTCAGGCAAGGGAGACTTTGTCGCCAACGGTCAGCGCGCAGAGCAGAACAACTTCATCCTCGACGGCGTGGATAACAACACCAATCTCGTCGACTTCTTGAACGGTGCGACCTTTGTCATGCGGCCGCCGCCGGATGCCCTTGCCGAGTTCAACCTGCAGACCAGCAACTACAGCGCGGAGTTTGGCCATTCCGCAGGCGCCGTCCTGAACGCGAGTATCAAATCCGGAACCAATGCTATCCACGGAAGCCTTTGGGAGTACTTTCGTAGTGACAAGATGAATGCCCGTAACTGGAATGCGCTGACCGTTCCGGCATTCCATCAGAATCAGTTCGGAGCCACGCTGGGATTTCCCATCTTCAAAAACAAGCTCTTTTACTTCGGAGACATTGAAGCCAACCGCGTTTCCTTTGGCAGTCCCGGGGTCTTTACTGTGCCGACAGCAAGAATGCGTACCGGAGACTTCACGGAGCTTCTGAACCCTTCGCTGACCGGTTACAGCGGACCCATCAACCTCTATCAGCCCGGATCACGGGGTACCATACCTCTCGGCCAGCCATGCGGCCGTCCGCAGAATGTCTTCTGCTCCGCGGACATCAATGCGACCGCGCAGAACATTCTCAACCTGTATCCATCGCCGAACGTCAACAACGGCAAGACATACAACAACTACAACACCAACATTGGCAAGCGCGATAACACTATCCAATGGGATCAGCGCCTCGACTGGAACATCAGCTCGAAAGATCAGCTCTACGGTCGCTACAGCTATGCTCACGAGATCATCAACAACGGTTTGCCGCTCGGCTCGATTCTCGACGGCAGCGGTTATGGCGGCGAACGGGACACGAATCTTTCTCAGAATGGGATGTTCAGCGAGACTCATGTCTTCGGCCCCTCGCTAACGAATGAGTTCCGTGCCGGCTACAACTGGGGCGTCTTCCGATTCCTGCAACCGAACGCGAACAACTCGACGCTGGCTTCCAGCCTTGGCCTGGGCAATGTACCCTTCAGTCCCTTCCAGGGCGGACTTCCACAGGGGCAGTTGCAGGGAACTGTTGGTGCAAGCTACTGGGGATCGGTTGGTACTTCGAACGAGTCTCAGAACGTCTACCAGATCCTCGACAACATCACGAAGATCGCCGGCAACCACTCCATGAAGTTCGGTGTTGCTTTCCAGAATGTGCGCTTCTACTACACCTACGCGGAGGCTCCGCGTGGTCAGTACAACTTCAACGGCAGCTACACCTCTGTCCCCGGATCCAGCGCAACCAGTGGCACCGCAGACTTCCTCGCGAACCAGATGTCGAGCGCGTATATTTCCAATGTTCCCGCTGTGCACGATCAGCAGTGGTACGACTCCGCCTACTTTCAGGACGACTGGCGCGCCACGTCGAAGCTGACACTCAATCTCGGACTCCGTTGGGACTGGTATCAACCCTATGCGGAGTCACGTGATCAGCAGGCGAACTTTGTCCTCACCGCCCCAGTGGGGCTCAACAGCTCCGGCGTTGGCACGGGAAGAGCGGTGTATCAGCTACCGGCAGGAGCCCAGCGTTACTCATTAAGCCCGGCATTTGTCTCTCTGCTGGCGGCGAATAATGTTGCGGTGCAGTACGTCGATAACGCTCGCTTGCTCGAAGCTCAAAAGGTGAACTTTGCACCGCGCTTCGGCTTTGCCTATCAGCTCAGCCCGAAGTCGGTCATCCGCGGAGGCTACGGGATCTTCTACGGCGGCCTGCAGAGCCATGGCAACGGCAACCTGGGTGCAAACTATCCCTTTACTCTGAACTCGAGCTATAACCAGCCCACCTGCAATGCCATAAGCTGCAGCCCGCTTCCGTATACGCTGCAGTCGGGGCTGCCGGCGCTGAATGCAAGTGCTGTTCCAACGCAGCCGGGATTCCATGCCACGGATGCAAGGATCAAGACGCCATATACGCAGAACTACAGCCTCTCATTTCAATACGCGCTTAACCCTGACTTTGTGGCTTCCGTCGCTTATGTCGGCAATGTGAGCCGTCATCTCTCCACCTACTGGGCGCCCAATTCGTCCCTGGCGCTCACTACGGCAGGAACGAATACCAACAATCTCAACCCCTTTCCCACCCTTGGATGGACCGGTCAGATTCAGTACAGCGGTGTCAGCGATTACAACTCGCTACAGACCAAGCTGGAGAAACGGTTCTCGCACGGGCTCTCCTTCCTGGCAACCTACACCTGGGCGCACGCGCTCGATAACTCGAGTTCCGCCGGTGGTCTCTCGAATGGCATCGGTGTGCGTTCGTACTATCTCCTTGGCCTTGGCTCGGAGTACACGAACTCCTCTTACGACATCCGCAACCGCTTTACCTTCAACGGCAGTTATCAGCTTCCTTTCGGACATGGGCGTAGCTACCTGAACAACTCACGCTGGCTCGATCTCGCGGTTGGAGGATGGCAGGTCAGCGCTACCTTTACCGGCCAGAGCGGTCTTCCGCTGGGTGGCATCAGCCCGATCGGCTCTACAGCGTCGGGCGGTTCTGCTCGTGCCGTCCGCGTAGGCGATCCGTTCAAGGCGGGAGGCACGCCTCCCACAGGTGGCGCCAGCTCCTGTCCATCGCAGGTGCGGACCAAAGACAACTGGTATAACCCCTGCGCCTTTGCCAACCCACTCCCGGGGAATACCATCCCGGCAGGAACCCTTATCACCAATCCGAGCCAGGTGCTCGCCTATCTCGGCGATAAGCAGAACCTGATCTATGGTCCGGGCTTCTGGCGCGCGGACTCGTCCCTCTTCAAGAACTTCACCACCTTCCGCGAGCAGTTCCTCCAGTTCCGCGCCGATGCCTTCAACCTCTTCAACCACCCGACACTTGGCAGCCCATCTAACACCAGCAACGGAAGCAATGGCGGCCAGATCACCGGCCCCAAGAATCTTCAGGCAAATGCACCTGACGCTCGCTTCCTTCAGCTCTCTCTGAAGTATGTTTTTTAGGTAACTGAATATGAGGAACAGAGCGGGGCTCGTCACTCTGCTCTGTTCTTCGTTCGATGGAGTCTGCCGGATGCAATTGCGTTCTATCGCCCCCGTTTGTGCCGCTCTCGCTCTAACCGTCGTTACACCAGTCCTCGCGCAAGAGTCGCCCTCTGTGACATCTCCCGATGGCCGCCTCAAAATGACCTTCATCTTGAAGCAGGGAAAAGACGCTCATGAAGGCGCCGGCGCCCTCGGCTATTCGGTTACCTTCAAGGGAAAGCGCGTATTGAATGAGTCGGCGCTCGGTCTCGATCTGGATTCCGGACCGATGCTCGGATCAGAGGTACGAATCGAAAGAGCGGAGCCGTCATCGGGTATCGACGACTACGGTCTGCGCAATACCAAGACAAGCAAAGTCCACGACCCGTATAACGCTGTGGTCGTTCATGCAGTAGAGGCTGGCGGTACCCATCGGAAGCTCGATGTCGAAGCGCGCGCCTATAACAGCGGCATCGCATTTCGCTATCTTGTTCCCGCCCAGGATGGCTTGCAGGATCTCAAGCTGAAGTCGGAAGGAACCGAGTTCCGATTCGCCGAAGATGATACCGCCTGGGTATTGGCCCTGCCGAACTATCGCAGTAGTTATGAAAGCGAATACGTCCGCCTGAACCTCTCGGCCTTGAGCAATCAGGGCGGCGTCTCCAGTAACTTCCTGATCGGAACCCCGGTCCTGCTGCATCAGCCAGGTGTGGCATGGCTGTCACTGATGGAGGCTGATCTCGAGACCAACAGCTCCATGTATCTGACCAACCCATCGGGAAACTGGGCCGGCCACTATCTTTCAGTCAAGCTCTCTCCGCGCTGGGATGATCCCCAATACGCCGTCCTCGGCACACTGCCGCATCACTCCGCCTGGAGAGTGCTGGGTATTGCTGACGATCCCGGACCGCTGGTCGAGTCTAATCTGCTGACCGATCTCAATCCTCCGTCGCGCTTGACGGACACAAGCTGGATCCATGGCGGCAAGGCCAGTTGGAACTGGTGGGTCGACAATGTCAGCAAAACAGGACACTCCGCTTTCACTACTGAAGTAATGAAGGAGTACATCGATTTTTCAGCAGCGAACGGGCTGCCGTATTTCATGCTCGACGCCGGCTGGTCAAAGTCCGGAGATATAACGCAGTTGAACGGCAAGGTCGATGTTCCAGAACTGGTTCGCTACGGCGCGACCAAAAACGTGAAGGTCTGGATCTGGCTCTATTCCACATCGGTGATGAAGCAGATGCAGGAAGCATTTCCGCTCTATGAGAAATGGGGCGTCGCCGGCTTGAAGATCGATTTCGTCAACCGCGATGACCAGCAGGGCATTCAGTTCTACTACGACGTTGCGAAGCTGGCGGCGGAGCACCACCTCATGGTCGATTTTCATGGATGTCACACGCCCTGGGGCCTCCTCCGCACTTATCCGAATGTTCTGAGCTATGAGGCTGTCTTAGGGCTGGAAAATAACAAGGTCGGGCGGCGCGATAGCCCAGTCGACCGCACGACCTTTGCCTCTACTCGTTTGCTCGCCGGGCCAATGGATTTCACCGCCGGAGCCTTCGACAATGCAACCGAAGATAAGTTCGTTGCGCGGAACGAAGCTCCCATGGCCATGGGAACCCGGGCACAGCAGCTCGCGCTCTATGTTATCTACGAGACGCCTTTCCCCATGCTCTCCGACAGTCCCCAGAACTACACCAACCAGCCTGGTTTTCAGTTCCTGAAGGATGTCCCTGTCGAGTGGGACGAGACCCATGTGTTGTCGAGCACGCCCGGAGAAGAGGCTGTGATCGCACGCCGTCACGGTGACGACTGGTATCTGGGCGCCATGACCAACTGGCAGGCAAGAACATTACAGGTACCGCTTAGTTTCCTCGGCAATGGCCGTTACGTGGCACAGATGTATGAAGATGCTCAGGATACAGCGTCAGAGCCAAAGCATCTCAATATCTCGTCCAGATCTGTATCGAGCAAGGAGACCTTCTCGCTTCGGTTGGCGCCGGGCGGGGGAGCCGCGATTCGCTTCAAAAAGGAGAACTAGGGATCGAGATGTTCGTTCTCGACATAAAGAAGAAGAGCAGCTCAATGGGCTGCTCTTCTTCTTTGTCGCTAGAGCATTTCCCTGTAGGTGTAGTCCAGAGCATCCGCATCTATGGGCGTTTTCCGCAATGAAAACGCCGCTGCCTCCTCTTTCGGGATACCGAGCAACAGGGAAAATGCTCTAGTGAGTTTCCGTGGAAGTCAGGTTGCCGACATCAGCTCCGTTATTCGCGGAGAAGATGGCTTGCAGATGGTACGTATCGTCATCGTGGCAAAGCGGCGACAAGACAACGGGCATGTTGATGCTGCGTGTCGATCCGGTGGAGATGCTACCCACAGGAAGTGGCGTCGGAAGCAGTGGTTTGGCATAGCATCCTGTGCCGGCGGTTAAGGGAAACAGCATGAAGCTATTCAGATGAGCGTTCTGTGCGGTGGCATTGCCCGCATTCGTGAGCGAAAGCTGCCAGACGCGGAGCAGGTCCGGGCCGGTCTTGTTGGTAATCGCAGCCGTCAGATTGGATGAACCGACGATCGGTCCAACGGTAATACTGTCGAGACCGGGAGCGTATCCACCGGAGTTGGGGTTGCCGATAACGATCTTGTTACTGCCCGCATGCAACTGCACCGGGAGCAGGACGGGCACGGGTGAATCGAAGGTGCTGCCGTTCACTTCCAGTGGGGTCGCCGGGCCGTCGTTGACGGAGATGTAGAAGGTGCGCAGACCGCTGGTAGTGTAGTCGATCTCAAGCTGATAACTGCCTGCTTGCGCGACAGTGACATTAGGGAAGGTGACCGCGTTCTGGCTGCCATCGCCGTAGTTGCCGACATAGGCTCCGCCGGAGCAGAAGCTGCATCCACCAACACTGGCCGTGCCGCTGAGCTGCGCGGCTTCTGCTTCGTAGGTGGTGAAGTCCGCTGGAATCGCATTGCCGTTGCCGGAGATCACGATGCGATCGAGATCCGCGGCATAGGTTCCCGGATTGCCGAAGGTTATGGTGTTATTACCAGCGAGCAGCGTCACCGGAACCGTTGTGGCCTGGGGCAGGTTGAAGCTGCCTCCACCCATGTTCAGCGTCGCAGGATGGCTTCCATTGACGGTATAAACCAGGGCGCGGGGCCCTTGCGTCATGGCGTCCACCTCCATGCGATAGGTTCCTGCCTCCTCCACGTAGACGTTGAAGGTCGCATTGTTCGTCGTCGGCGAAGCTCCGAGATAGCTTAGTTTCGCGCCGCCGGAGCAGGCAGAGCACTGCGAGACGTAGGTGGAACCGCTGAGGGTTGCGGATTCAGCCTCATAAACACGGCCGGCGGGTGCGGAGACCGTCCCGAAGGGTGTCACCTTCAGCAGGCGTGAACCGTGACCGAGAATGGTTGTGGTGAAGACGGCCGGAGAGGCCCCGAGGTCAATGCGATTCCATACATCACGCACCGCTATCGCACTGCGGAAGCCAAGATCACTCCACCGTACGGTGATCTTGCTGGGCAATCCGTTCAGGTTATAAAGCGCGACATAGATGCTGCCGTCTGCCTGCTTTGACATCCACACCGGCTGCGGGCCTCCGGTCACTTGTACTGCGGGCCGCCCGGACTGATCGACGGCGATGAGCTCATCGTTTGTGAAGGCAGACTTGGCGAAGTCGTCGAGCTTGGTGAGGTCGCCGCCCAGATACATGGGAGAGCTCGCCACGGCCCAGATGGTGATCGCGGTCTGCTTCTCATCATCGGAAAGACCATCGAGCGCGCCATCGCCTACGTCGAGCGTGTCCATGTCGTTCCATCCAAGTGTGGCGCCGGTCTCATGCTGCCAACCCACATTGTCGTATTCACGTAACACGATACGCGGCCAGTTAGTGAGCGTTGCGCAGCGGCCTTCGCACTCCACGTCGTCGTCGATGCGGCGCGCGTTGGACCACTGCTGCCAGACAGAGGCATAGTCCTGTGAGAGCTGCCAGGAGACCGTGAGCCAGATCGGTCGACCGGTTTTGGCGATCGCCTTGGACCACGCCTCGACGTCAGCGCGGTTATCGATGGAGAGATCGTTGGAGTAGGAGCCAGGTGTCACGGCATCCAGCTTAATGAAGTCGAAGCCCCAGGAAGAGAAGAGTGCGACGACCGAGTCGATGTACTCCTGCGCGCCCGGCTTCGTGAAGTCGATCTTGTCGTGGTAGGGATTCGGCGGATTCCCAGCGAATGCATTGCCCTTGGCGAGCGGCGTTACGACTATGTCCTGTGTGTGATATTGCGTGCCGAGGATTGGATAGTTGCCGTCAACGGCAGGCTGCTCGATACCGGGAATCCAGTAAAGGCCGGCCTTTTGTCCATTGGCATGGATGTGATCGACAAGCGCCTTGATGTCGGGGAAGGTTGTCGTGTTGGGAATCGGCCGTCCGTTCTGATCGAAGCTGCCCTGCCAGCCGGAGTCGAGATTGATATAGACGAAGCCATGTTCCTGCAGCCCCGATGTCTTGAGTGCATCGGACTGGGCGATCATGTTCGCCTGCGTCAGAAAATTGCCGTCAAGGGTCTGTTGACTGAAGCTGCTCCAGCCAAGGTAGGGTTTGTGCCCTGAGCCGTTGACCTGTGCGCTGGCGTGGGGAAGGAGGGTAGTCAGTCCTGCGAGCAGGACAAGAGAGGGGAGGGAACTACGTCTCATGCGATCACTTCCTCTATTACCGATATATGCCTCAGCAGACGAGGGAGAGGTTGTTGGATCAGTTCGACGTGCCGGATTCTCAGGCCGTCGATAGCGGCTAACATGAAAACGTGTACGATAACGTGTTGTCAATATATTTTCTCCTATTTGTTCGTTGAATATATTGCGTGTACGAAAGCCAAACCTTTCTTGATCCAGTTTTGAAGGTTGAATCGAGCCCTTCGCCCCAGGATGGGATGAAGGGCGCATCGCTAGAATCAGGTGTTATGGCGAAGCAGTTTCCATCCATGGAGCCGATCCATCGCGAGTTCATCGGAAAGCAGCGAATCTTTTTCACCGCATCGGCTGCGGCGGACGGGCGCGTCAATCTGTCGCCAAAGGATGCCGCTGCCTTACGCGTAGTTGATTCCAATACTGTCTTCTATCTGGACCAGACGGGCAGCGGCAACGAAACTGCAGCGCATCTCCTTCGCGATGGCCGGCTCACCCTGATGTTTTGCGCTCTGAATGGGGCACCAACGATTCTGCGGCTCTACGGAAAGGGACGCATCATTCCGCGCGGATCGAAAGAGTACCGCGATCTGCTCGCCCTACATTTTGCAGGTTGTGAGCGTTCCGGAGCGCGACAGATGATCATGCTCAGCATTGATACGGTGCAAACCTCATGCGGGTATGGCGTCCCCAGATTTGAGTACCGCGAAGACCGAACTACGTTAACTCGCTGGGCGGAGTCTAGAAGTGAAGCTGAGCTTGAGGAGTACCGCAGGCTCAAGAACGCCCGTAGTATCGACGGATTTCCGACCGGAATCGGCGAATAGCGCGGCTTTCCAGATCCTGGGAAACACGGACATCTCGAGCGCCGAAAAATAGTACGAAATAAAACTAAAGCCTGGAGCAAAGCCGCCGATACGTACGTAAGCGGTAACGTTACGGCTCGGAATGGTTCCTGTGGGAAACGTTTTCAACAGAAAGATCGAATTATGGCAGCCAGATACGAAGTTCGCATGACGATGGGGGAGTATATCGCCCGATTGCTTGAAGCCGAAGCCAGTCAAATGCCTCCTGCCGAGCGTCATGAGGCGGAGCAGTTGCGGGATCTGGCGCGTGTGCACCGTCAAATTAAGGATGCAAAGTCAGTGCATATCAAGGCTGCCTAACGACCCGGAACTCTCTTCCGCTCGCCAATAGATAAGGGCGGGTAGTAGCGGGAAGTACAGCGCCAGAATGATCGGCGTCTCTGGCCCTAACTGCGCACGTTTCGTCTGGGCATACTCCACCATCTTGGGCGCATACAGTTTTTTCTGCGCGGCAAGGAAAGCGGCCACGTCGCTTCCAGAGTTTTCCGAAGATTTGAAGTCCACGATCCAGAGAGTCTCTTCTCCTGGACCCAATGGAGAAGTACCGGCAAAGAACGTCCGGTCGGTCCGCAAATGTCTTCCGGTCTCGTCCTCCAGGGCCGACTCGCTTGCCGCCCCGACATGTGGTTGCAGCAGCCAGCGACCTTCAGGATCCATCAGCATCGTTTCCAGGGCTCTCACTACCTGCTGGGTTTGCTGCGGCAGATCTCCCGGTGCAATGCCTTCGGTACGCAGCAGCGCGTATGCCCGAGGATGCCATTGGGTGACATCCGGTTCTTCTCCCCTCGCGATGGTGCTCGCCATGGATTCGACGAGCAAATGAACGACATTGCCGAAAGCCCTTGCTTCGATACCACCCTGAGGGCGCTGGTAGCTCGGCTCCAGCGGTATCCCCGGCTTACCTGTCCGGGCTAACCATTCCATCGGATTTAACGATGCAGGCAGCCGAAGGAGTCGGCTTCCAGTCTCGCCGATAGAGGTTTCCAGTTCTATTTCATCGAGCGTTGGGAAGGGAAGCTCAGGATCGAGTACGGGAGCAAAGTGCATCTGTGCAGCCGGCCATGCGGCCTGAAGCAGGGTCCCAGCCTGGGGTTCAACTGTATTCTTCGCGCTCGTATGGGTAACTGCGAACAGATGCAGGCTTTGCTTTGCTCGAGTTGCAGCGACATAGAAAAGCCTTTTTCTTTCAGAAGCTTCTCGCTGATTGTGAATGTTTTTAATCCAGGATGTAAGGGCGTCCTTCTCCTCCTCCCGAGGAGCAATTGGTGAGAGCAGAACCAGGTGGCTGTTCGACTCCAGCTCCAGCCAGGAGAGCGCGCGCGAGCCGGTAATACCAGATCTCCGCTCCAGCGCAGGCACGAAGACCACATCCCACTCCAGTCCCTTGGACTTGTGGATCGTGAGCAGGTCGACCGCGTCGGGCCGATGCTCCGGTGTCGCGTAGAGCTTCTGCAGACGGTCGGGCAACGTCGTCAGAGATGCTCCTGTCGACTCCAGGTTATCGAGTAGACGAAAGAAGGCCTCGGCATTCGTCAGAGCCTCTGGCGTCAGGCCGACATCTCCCCCCAATGACCTCCAGGCTCGTTCGACCCAGCGGGAGGTGGACTGAGTTCCACGCTCCGCGATGGCGGTTTTCAGCACCTCCCAGGTCCGCTGGGCACGTGCGCCGGCATCGGGAGCCAGGAGCGCGATTCGCTCGGCGAGGAGCCGGGGAACCGACATATGCCGCCAGGAGTGATCGTCCTGCCCGGCCAGCAGATGCATCTCAGGCAGCGACAGACCGCACCACGGAGCGCGCAGTACCGCGAACCATGCGGGGCGATCCGCTGGGTGCAGCAGGGCCCGCGTCAGGGCGAGCAGATCCAGAACTTCGATGCGCTCGGCCAGCGAGTCGATCTCGACCGCGCGGTAGGGGATACCCTCGGCTCGGAAGGCTGCGATGATCTCCAGCAAATGCTTGCGGTCGCGGACCAGGACTGCCTTTGATCCGGCCTCATCCCGTGCCAGAGTTGCAATCTCCCTGGCAAAAGCGCGGGTCTGTTGCCGTGCCTCCCGTTTGCCCTCGGGCGAGAGCTGGGTTGCTGCGCTTACCCAGGCATGCCAGTGGAAGGGATCCTTGCTGTTGGCCTCAAGATGCGGCGCAGCCTCTGTGTAGGCGATGGCGTCTTCTGCGAAGATCGGCGTGAAGTGGCGATTGAACTCCTTGACCAGATGATGCTGCGATCGGAAGTTCGTTGTGAGCTGAACCACCTCCAGCGGGATGGTTCCCAGCTTCTTCTGCTGCATCGTCTCCAGGAAGCGCTCCACGCGTGCCTGGCGAAAGAGATAGATCGATTGCTTCGGGTCTCCAACCAGAAAGAGCGTTTGGCTGGCGCCGTCCCAGCCCTCGGTCAACTTCTCCAGAAGGTCGTACTGCGAGGTGGAGGTGTCCTGCATCTCGTCCACCAGAAGATGCTGCAGCCGCATGCCCAGTCCTGCCGCCAGCGAAGCCGCTTCGGCATCCTGATCCAGTGCGGCGCGTGCCGCCAGCGAGAGCTCAGAGAAGTCGCACTGTCCGCGTTCGGCGAAGAGCAGCCGCAGCTCCACCATCGCTGCTCGCAGCAGACGGAAGAGAGCCTTTGCCACCTGCCATTGATCGTCAGGATAGGCCGCATCGGGAAGCCGCAGCACGGCTTTGAACTGGGGCAATAGGGCATCGTTCCGCGATACATCCGCTAGAAGATACTGAAACTGCTGCTGTAGCGGCTTCGAAGCCGCTACCTTCATGTTCTTTCGGTTGAAGCTCGATCCGGAGCGCCACGCCTTCCCTTCGCCCGTTGTAAACATGCTGGCGAAGGTCTTCCAGTGCTCGACGGCATGCGGTAACGCCTCTGGATGTCCGGTGAGCCCGAGACACAGAACGTACGGATTGGGGATCGACTCATACGCCGGCTCGTCGCCGAAAGCAGCAGCCAGTCGGGCAATCCGATTCGCCAGCTCGCTGCCAAGCAGCTCCAGTAGCTTGCTCAGCTCCTGGCAGATCAGGCGTTCGATCGCCTCTTCCAAACGGGGACGGACCTCTGTATCCAGAGCCTCATCGGTCAGATCACCTGTCAGCGGAATGATGTGTCCCCACTGTTCACGGAGAGCCAGCATCTCTGCCAGCAACGCCTCGCAGTCGGAGAGATTGCCGTCGCGGTGCAGCAGCAACAGGCGAATGTCATCGTTGAGTACGGTATCTTCACCGCCCAGCTGGCGCAGCGTGCGTGACCCTGCCTCACGATAAAGCGCTGACGCATCATCGACGGGCTGCTGCAGCGCGCCGGCTCCGGCCAGCACCGGCAATGCTCGCGCCAGCTCCGTGCAGACGGAATCGATGGTGCGGATATTCAGCCGTCCCGGATGGTCCAGCAGATGCCATCCAAGCTGCGCATCACGTTCCAGCACCTGCATCGCGGTGCGATGTACCTGCGCCTTGTGCTCCCACTCCTCGGCTTCGGGTTCCGGCCCAGATTGCGCAGCCGCCAGAGCTCCCAGCACCCGAGCCTTCATCTCTGCCGTTGCTTTCCGGGTGAAAGTGATGGCGAGTACCTGCTCCGGCTGCTCGACGGAAGCATCCGCCAGCAGCTTCAGATAGCGCAGAATCAGCAGACCGGTCTTGCCGGAGCCGGCAGGCGCTTCCACGAGCACGGACGCGCGCGTATTCAGCGCCGCCTGGCGCTGCGCAAAATCCGAAGGCCGCTTACTCATCCTCGTCCTCCGTTGCGTCTTCTTCGTCCCGGTCGAGGTTTGCAGGGTTCAACCGGCAGAGAAGCCGCTGTTCACAGAACTCGCAGGTGGCGGGATAGTTTTTCGGATTCACCTCGGCGTGTCCGGCATAGAATTCCTCGGCCAGTCGCAGCAGGATTTCTTTCCACCCGGCAAGCGTCTTCTGGAAAGGCTCCTTTGGCTGATCTTTGCTGTGCTTCGGCAGTACATTCGCGGCGATCTCAAAGCCCGCGAGCTGTAACTCTTTGCCGGTGCGCAATGTCGCGAAAGCAACTGCTGCAACAGGCTCTTCCGAAGGAAGCGAGGCATAGAGAGGAAGCTGCGGCTCGTCCGGGCGGTTTCCCAGCCAAAACTTCGGTTTCGCCTGACCGGTCTTGTAATCGATGAGTACCAGACCCGCTTCTGTGCGATCGATACGGTCGGCACGAAGGGTCAGCTCCAGTGGGCCAAATGCGACGTTCTCGCGCTTCTCTTCGACGCCGGCGACGGTGAAGTCACTCCGCTTCTTCTCGTATTCCAGCCACTGCAATATCAGCTTCCGCAATCGCTCCTGCTGCACGTCCAGATAGGCGAGGTTCCAGGAAGAGGCATCGGCCGCGATCTGCGCAAAGGCCTGGTCGATGGCCTGATCTACACGCGCCGCAAGCTCTGTAGCGGACATCGTCTTCAATGCCGCCTGGCTGAGAGTTTCTTTCCAGAAGTGCTCAAGCACCGCATGGGTCACATTGCCTCGGGAACGTGGCGTCAGTCCAGGCGAGTCATCGTTAATGGCGCGCGTATGCAGGCGTCCCTCGGCAAAGGCGCGAAATGCACATGCTGCCTGGTTGCGCAGAAGGCTGCTGCCGCCACGTAGCGGCCCATGTGGAACGGGGATCGGTTCCGTGTCGTCAACCGGTTCCATCTTCACGTCAGGCGATGAGATCGGCTGTGGTACAGCGTCGACTTGCGGCAGATGGCTAAACAACGGAGAGGGAAGCTGCTCCCCCTCGGCGAACTCGCGAGCATAGGTCACTACCACCGTAGGAGCACTGCTAAGGATCCGAGCTGTGATGCGCTGTGCCTGAGCGATATCAGCTGCAGCATCGGCTCCGGGCATGGTGTTGATGCGTTGCAGCGCGAAGGGCAGAAGAGGATGTGCGGAGACTGGCGCAGGCCATGCCGTATTGGTTGCGTTCAGGAAGAAGATCGCATCGAAGGTGCTGCCGGCGGACTCAAGAGCGCCCATGATCTGGATCGGCGCATCAAGCGAGCGCAGCGAAAAGAGCGTGTTGTGCGCGGCCTGTTCCAGGGCGCCGAGCATGTGGCTGAAGCTGTACGTTCCGCCAATGAAATCGAGGCTCGTCAGATCGTCGAGCAGTTCCTGCCAGCGTTCTATGAGCTGGAAGCCGGCCGAGTCCAGCGAGCGGTCTCCCGGCCAGCCGCAGGCCTCAAGCAGGGCACGAAGACTGGTGGACCATTGGGAGAAGCTGCGTGCGCGCGTACTTGAGCGACGGACGGCCTGGAGCACCTCTTCCAGGCGATCGAGCCGCGGAGCATGCCGTGTCCGGATCAGTGAGAGCAGGCGGTCGGCGGACAGTGTCGGTTCCACCAGAGCCTGTTCATGCAGGACACGAGCATCGAAGTCGGCACGCGCCAGCAACTCTTCTTCGGCTCCCTTCAGGAAAGGAGAGCGCAGGAGACCTGAAACTTCGTCGAGCGGCAGCGGCCGGTTGGTCCAGCGGATTAGCCGCAGAGCGGCAATGATCGCGGGCTGTTGGGCAAGTGGTGTGCCAAGCGTGAACTCAAAAGGGGCGGGA
The DNA here is from genome assembly GCF_025685425.1 of Terriglobus albidus. Lineage (GTDB taxonomy): Bacteria > Acidobacteriota > Terriglobia > Terriglobales > Acidobacteriaceae > Terriglobus > Terriglobus albidus. Next base: position 230,775 of record NZ_JAGTAS010000057.1, on the reverse strand, counting down.
GATGTGTTGCCAACACGGTTGAGCCAGGGAGCGACTGTATTGCGGAAGGCGCGTTCAACAATGGAGCGCTGGGACTGCAGATCGGGCACGATGACGGCAATTCGCGCGTCAGGCTCCCCTGCATGTCGATCCCGCACCTGTTGCGCGAGGTAACGCAGTTCATCGTCGGGGCTGTTGGCCGCATGAAGCGATGCCTGCGCGGTGGTTCCGGTAGGTGATGTCTCAGAGAAAGTGGCTCGTGCGTTCAGCGCATCCAGCAGCGCCTGCTGTGCGGGCGTCAGGCCATCGAAGCCATGCAGCAGATACTCCGGGACCAGACGAAGGTTGCCGGCCTGAGTGAGAAGGGTAGTTTCAAGCTCGGCCGAGGAGAGACAGGCATCTGTGCGGCAAGTACGTTCGAAGGCATGGAGCCAGCGAAGAAAAGCCTGTTGGTCGGCATTCAGATCATGGAACTCGAGATTGCGCCGGGCACGATGGCGATGCAGCAGCGTGTGGGCTCTCTGCGCCAGCGGAGCCAGAGATACTGCAGATTGCAGCGTGGAAAGCCGCTCGTCATCAGCAATGATCCGCCGCCACAACTCCGACTCCTGCCACGGATTGAGCAAAAGGCGGTGTTCATGACCATCTACAAGAAGCTGCTGCCACAGAGTACGTGTCCAGGCCGACCACGGAAGAATGACTGGCGCCTGCCACGCACGCAGGCCTTGCGCACGCTGATGCCGTGCAAACTCGCGCGAAAGCGAACGGGCAGCACGCTGGTTGCCCGTCAGAATTGTCGCGCCGCGCTGCAGCGCTTCCAGAATCGCGGTGAAAGGCACTGGTTCTAGCTTAGATGGTTTCTAACAGTCTTGCCGACCTAGGGAGAACCCCAAACCTGTCATTCTGCGCGTAGCGAGATTGCTTCCCGGCGCTATTTGGGAAACGCTTTTTGAAGCGCTGAAGGCGCGTTCTATACCAACCTGGGGCAACGCCCCAGGTATGAATACAAGTGAAGAATGGCGGGCTGAAGGCCCGCGCTATAGAGCTGTCGCAAGGAGTGGCACTTATTCTCGCAACGCCCAGGCAATCAACGTAGGTCCACGTTTGCCTGTCTTTTGTTCATACTGCGCGTTGATCTCTTCTTCCAGTGACAGGAACGTCGGATCTACCTCCGCAGCTGCAATCTCCTCGGGAGTCGCTGTCGTAAAACACAACTCACATACAGCAAGACCATCATCTTCAGTACGCATCGGAGGACCAAAGGTCCGGCAAGGGATCGGGCGAGCTTCGTAGAGATCGCAGGTCCCGGTCGCCGGATCGAGCACCGGACAGGGTTCATCGTTGCCAAAGTCCTCAAATGCAGGATCGTCCGGATCGAGCAGGCCGGTCGCCGCGTCTCCCGGAAATTCGGGGCTCAGGCGAACAATAGCATCCCGCACACGCGCTTCGATCACTGCTCGCTTTGGAGACGCCTCATACGCCACACGCAGACGATGCGCATCGAGTTGTGAAATGGGAAAGACACCGACGCAGCACTGATGACATCCAGGACGGCATGCAAGACGATGTCCTGCCCGCTGCGCAGATGAGGCCAGCGCCGCCGTCGTAATCTGGATGAGTTCCTGGTCAGTCACGGGATTGCCTGTTACCAGTTTAAAGCCAAAGGCCCGGCATCTGCCGGGCCTTCGTGGATGCCTGAGCAGACTTACTTCTTCGTCAGCTTCGCGGAAGGCAGAACAGTGACCGCCTCACCCTTCTCGGCCTTGACAGTAAAGTTCTCCGCCGTGACGGTGGCATCGCTGATGCGGAAGCCCGCGCCGCCCTCCAGATGCACATTCTTCAGCACCACGTTCTTCACCGGCGATTCCGGCAGGCCGATGATGACGCCAGTAGTCTTGGCATTGGTTGCAGTGACGTTTTCGATGGTGATGTCGTGGAAGAGCGGTGTCAGGCGGGTTACCGGCTGGGCCGAATCGCCCTCGGGCGGAAGCACCTTCGGGTAATACTCCGAGATCAGGATGGCCATGCCGACGTTCTTGATATCGATGTCCTTGAAGACGATATTCGAGACATCGGCTCCGCGGTCGCGGTTGGCCTTGATGCGCAGCGCCTGATCGGTGCCATCAAAGTGGATGCGCTCGGCACGGATGTTTTGCGCGCCGCCAGCGATTTCGCTGCCGATCGAAAGCCCGTGGCCGTGCATGAAGGTGCAATCAGTGATGGTGATGTTCTTCGATGGAGCATCCGGACCGGGCGAGTTCACCAGGCCGGACTTGATGGCGATATTGTCATCGCCCACATCGGCGTATAGGTGATCGATGATCATGTTCGAGGTCGAGAAGGGATCGACCGCGTCAGAGTTCGGCGAATGCTCCGGCGCAAGGATGCGGACGTTGCGGATGATCACGTCGTCGCAGTAGTAGGGAACCACCTGCCACGAGGGTGAGTTCTGGAAGGTGATGTCCTCCATCTTGATGTGCTTGGAGTAGTTGAAGACCGCCAGGCGCGGACGGAAGATGGTATCGCCGCCAACGAAACCGGCGTTTTTGGTCGCTCGCGCTTCCTTCCACCAGCTCTCGCCGTTGCCGTCAATTATGCCGCCGCCGGTAATGATGATGTTCTCCGCGTGATCAGACGAGATCAGCGACTGCCGGCCCGCGGCGCGCAACACCTCGATCTTCGGATAATCCTCGTGGTCCGCGGATCCCAGCAGCGTCGCGCCCTTCTCCACGCGGAAGGTGATATCGCTCTTCAGCACCAGAGGACCGGAGACAAAGGTTCCACCCGAGAGCACAACCGTGCCCTTCTTCGCAGAGCAATCATCAATGGCCTTCTGAATCGCGGCGGTGTTCTTCGTCGTCCCATCGGCCTTCGCGCCGTACTGGGTCACATTGCAGACCGGGGCCGCATACGCAGCTCCCGTCATCAGAATTGGTAGGGCCATGGCCAAGAGAGATTTCGACATGCGGAGACCACTTTCGGGAGAATTGGATGTTTCCGCAGGAAATCCTATCGGCTCGAATGGTCGACAGTCAATAAGTGGACTGACCAATTCTGGCAGTTGCCGGTGGACTAGCGATGCAGCGTCGCGTTGCCTGGCTGGTTGTGTCGAAAATGCATAAACCGCGCATGCAGTACCTCGTCAACTGGAAACTGTTAACTGGCAACTGCTTTTAAGCGTATTCGTTCAATACCCGTTCAAAGATGGTGTCGACATTCGCGAGTTGCCGTTCGAACGTGAATGCCAACGCAATCTTCTCGGGCGATAGACGTTTTGTAACCTCAGGATCGGCGGCAATTCTTTCCTTGAAGGTAGGTCCTTCGCCTTCGCTCGCCCATGCGGCCATGGCGTGCGATTGAACCAGCTTGTATGCATCCTCGCGTAGCATTCCGGACTCGGCCAGATCCAACAGGAGTTGGCCAGAGAAGACGAGGCCGCCCGTCAATTCCAGATTTTTCATCATGCGGTGCGGATAGACCAGCAGCTTGTCGATCAGGTTAGAGGTCTTGTCCAGAATGTAGTCCAGCGCGATGGTCGTATCGGGCAGAATGACGCGCTCCGCTGATGAATGCGAGATATCCCGCTCGTGCCACAGGGCGACGTTCTCCAGCGCTACCTGCGCATTGCCGCGGATCACGCGGGCCAGGCCGCAGATGTTCTCGCAGGTGATTGGATTGCGCTTGTGCGGCATGGCGCTCGATCCCTTCTGCTTGGCAGAGAAGAACTCCTCCGCTTCACGCACCTCGGTGCGCTGCAGATGACGGATATCGAGGGCGATCTTGTCCAGGGTGCTGGCAATGACGGCCAGAGTAGCGATGTAGGCCGCATGACGGTCGCGCTGCAGCACCTGGGTCGAAACGGAAGCAGACTGCAGGCCCAGAAAGGCGCAAATGCGCTCTTCGTGTTCGGGTTTCAGGTGGCCAAAGCTCCCCACAGCTCCGGAGAGCTTGCCGATACGCATATCTTCGGCTGCCGCGTCGAAACGCTTGAGGTTGCGATGCATCTCGGCGTACCAGAGCAAAAGGCGCAGGCCATAGGTCGTCGGCTCTGCGTGGACACCGTGGGTGCGGCCAACCATCGGCGTGTGCTTGAACTCAAGCGCGCGGCGTTTCAACACCAGGATCAGCTTCAGGATGCCTTCGCGGAGAATCGCATTGGCGGACGCCAGTTGCAGCGCCTGGGCGGTATCGACCACGTCGGTCGAGGTCAGGCCATAGTGCAGCCAGCGCGAAGCAGGCCCCACGTTCTCGGCGACGTTGGTTGTAAACGCAATGACATCATGGCGCGTGTCCAGCTCGATCTCACGAATGCGGGCGACATCGAACTTCGCCTTGGCGCGCAGCTCAACCGCTGCCTCTTTGGGAACAATGCCGTGCTCGGCCAGTACATCCGTGGCCGCCAGCTCCACCTTCAGCCAGGAGGCAAACTTATTCTCGTCAGACCAGATTTTGCCCATCTCCGGGCGGGTATAGCGCGCGATCATTTCTGTGAATTTCTCCCTGAAAACACTAGTTTACCGGAGAGCCAGTTGCCAGTTGGACTAGCGAGGTAGCGTCGGGTTGTCTGATTGGGTGTGTCGAGAATGCATAAGCCGCCCATCCAGTACCTCTTCAACTTGCAACTTGCAACTTTTAACCTCTTTTGTATCGTGTTACGATATAAATATGAACGCACATCGCCTTGAACGTCTGGTCGAGTTCCGTCACACCCTGCGGGGCTTTCTCTTCTTCAGTGAGGAAGCCGCTGCTGAAGAGGGAATTCATGCCCAGCAGTACCAGCTTATGCAGGTTGTCTTTGCGGCAACGGAGCCAACGATCGCCTACGTTGCCGAGCGGATGTACTTGAAGCACAACTCCGCGGTGGAGCTGGTCGGCCGCGCCGTCGAAGAAGGGCTGTTGCTTCGCAAGCGTGATCTGATTGACGCCCGCAGGGTTGTGTTAAAGCTAACACCGCGCGGAGAAAGGATCCTCATGCGTCTTGTCGATCGGCACCTCCTGGAACTTGAACGCGTCGGACCCCAGATCAAGGTGGCTTTGGAAAAGGTCATGAGCAAATAAGTCCGGGACGTGGCGTTGTCATCCCGATGAGCGTCCTAAGGGTAAGATTGGGCAGCACATGGATGAAGCCCTGGTAAATGTCGAGAAGTTCCGCGATCTGACCGCTGCCATGATCGCGCGCAGCTTGCTGGAGAGCGATGGTATTCAGTGTTTTCTGCAGGATGAAAACTTTGTCCGGATGGACTGGGGCTACTCACAGTTCATCGGATGGATTCGGCTGCAGGTAGCGCCTGCTGACCTCGAGCGGGCGAGGGAGCTGCTGGCTGCACCTATTCCGGAATTGCTAGACGTGGCGGATGGAGAAGATCCTGAACCGCAGCCTCGGTGTCCGCAGTGCGGTTCTCTGGATGTCTCCCATCCAGGCATCCGCAAAGGCTGGAGCTATTTCCTGCTCTGGCTCGGTTTTCCGGTGCCCGTCCCCAGTGACCGCTGGCATTGCGAGAGCTGCCGCGTGGAATGGATCGATGATGGCAAAGAGCCCGAACTTAGCCTGTAACGCCGAAGAGTTCTGACATCTCGTCGTGCAGGAAACCTTCACCCGGGCGATAGGGCTGGATCCACTGTCCATTGAGTACGAACTGTGGAATGGCGCGTTTACCGACATTGCGGATCACTTCGTCAGAAGCTCCAGGTGTGCTCTCGATGTCAATCTCGGTAAAGGGAATATTGTGCTTGGTGAGGAAGCGCTTGGCTTCGCGGCAGTCCCGGCACCAGCCGGCGGAGTAAACAGTAAGCTCCATACTTTCAGTGTACTAAAGCATTTTCCCTGTTGCTGGGTATCGGGAAGGGGCCGTGCAGCGGCGTTTTCATTGCGGAAAACGCCCATAGATGCGGAAACCCGACTCTACACCTGCAGGGAAAATGCTCTAGTGAGTGTCTAATGCCGGGACTTGCGGGGGCTACTCTACCCAGCGCAAAATATTGGCCACGCGGAGGTGCGTATGATAGCTCGTCGACTAGCGGTACTGGGCCTGGCAGCAGGATTGACGCTGCCTGCGATGGCTGTGAAGCCGGGGGAGACCGCTCCGGACTTCAAGGGAACGGACTCCAACGGCAAAACGCAGTCGCTCTCACAGTACAAAGGCAAGTGGATCGTGCTGGAGTGGCATAACCAGGGATGTCCGTTCGAGAGAAAGCACTACGAGAGCGGCAACATGGAAGCCCTGCAGAAACAATGGACGGATAAAGGTGTGGTTTGGCTGAGCATTATCTCGTCCGCTCCTGGGGAGCAGGGATATGTCACCGCCGCGCAGGAGAATGACTACATCAGGAAGATGAAGGTTGCTGCATCGGCAGTCGTTCTCGACCCATCGGGCTCAATCGGCCACCTGTACGACGCCAGGACGACTCCGCATATGTTTGTGATCAATCCCCAGGGGAAGCTCGTGTATATGGGAGCGATTGACGATAAACCATCACCCGATCCGGCAACGCTGAAGGGTGCGAAGAACTATCTCAACGATGCCTTGACGGCGGCAATGGCGGGCCAGCCGGTTGCTGTAACGTCGACGCGGCCCTATGGATGTGCCGTGAAGTACGTGAACTAGTTGCTGGTTGCTGGTTCCTGGTTGCTAGTTGAGGCAGGCGCGGAATGCCGTTGTTCTTCCGGTTGTTGTTTGGAGAGAAGTTGTTTTTTGGCAACCAGAAACTAGGAACTAGGAACTAGGAACTAGCAACTGAAAAGCGGCCGGAAGGCCGCTTTTCTACGCGCTGAGCTTGTAGCGGGTCTCCGCAATCCGGTAGATCGGCCGCCACAGCAGGCGATTGATGGTGACGACAATCAACGCCATCACGATGGTTGCCCACAGCAGAACCGGGAACTGGCCGGCATCCGTCGCTGCGGAGATCTGCGCTCCCAGGCCGAACGTAGATAAAGTCTGATTCTTCAACCGGAAGTACTCGGCCACGATGGAGGCATTCCATGCGCCGCCGGACGCTGTCACCAGACCGGTAATCAGGTAGGGAAAGATCGACGGCAGAATAATCACCTTCCATTTCTCGACTGTGGAGAAGCGGAACAGGCGGCCTACCTCGCGCAGATCGCTCGGAATAGCGATCGCTCCGGCAATCACGTTGAACAGAATGTACCACTGGGTTCCCAGCAGCATCAGTGCGATAGATCCGATACCGAGTCCGCCGCCCGCCTTCACGATCGCAAGCAGCAGTACCGGAAAGACGGCCGTCGCGGGCACGGATGCCGCGATCTGAGCCAAGGGTTGGGCGATACGGGCCAGGCGCGGATGCAAGCCAATCGCTACACCGGCCGGGATGGTCCAGGCGGACCCGATCAGCAGTGCAGCAAAGACGCGCAGGAAGGTCGCGCCCGCGCCGAGGAAGATCATGCCAATCTGACGCAGCCGCACCTCTCGTAACAGGACGATGGCGTGGGTGGCAGCAAATAGCACGATGCCGATAAACAAACCTGCAGCGACATAGCGCAGCATCTTCTGCACCCTGGAGTTCGAAGCAGATTGCAGGTGCTGTGCTGCGCGGCGTTTGTGCGACGTGCGATAGAAAAGTTCGCTGATCGGACGTAGCGTACGCTGCCGCAGGTGACGAATTGCGGAGGAGTGTTGCAGCAGATGGAGTAACGGTGAGGAGACGCGGTTCGAGCTCTCCGTCTGCTCGAACTTGAACTTATCGCTCCATGCGATCAGCGGTCTCCACAGAAGCTGATCGGTGGCGACGATGATCGCAATCATCGTGAGCAGGCCGTAGGTGATGGCGCGGAAGTCGCCATTCGCTGCCGCTGTCTGCAGATAGGATCCAAGGCCCGGCAGGCGGAAGTCGCGGCTGCCGAGGATGAACATCTCGCAGGCCATCAGGAAGAACCATCCCCCTGCGACTGAGACCATCGAGTTCCAGATCAGACCGATGGTGGCAAACGGCAGCTCCAGATGGAAGAAACGCTGTATCGGAGAGAAGTTGTAGATGCGTGCCGCCTCAGTCAGCTCACGTGGAATCGACTTGAGAGATGCATAGAAGCTGTACGCAATGTTCCACGCCTGTCCTGTGAAGATCAGGATGATCGCGCCCATCTCAATTCCGAGCTGATGACCTGGAACCAGCGCCACCATCGCGAGCATGACTCCTGGCAGGAAGCTGAGTACCGGGATCGATTGCAAAATGTCCAGGCACGCCAGCATCAGGCCCTCGAGCCGCGGTGTGTAGGCAGCGATATAGCCGTAGATCAGCGCGAAGGCGAGCGATAACACATAGGCAAAGCCGATGCGCACAATCGAGAAGAAGGCGTACATCGGCAATGCATGCGGCGAGAGGGAGATGGCGAAATCCGTACGTGGAGACGAGTTCCAGTAACGGGCAACCTGCACGATGGCATAGAAGCAGGCCAACAGAATCCCTGCAACGCATAGGTCAAGGAAGACCGGCCAGCTGCGGCGGACAACGACAGAGCGAGCGAGAGTCTCACGCCGCAGATGGAAGCCGGCGGGCAGCTGGATCATAGACCGGTCTCCTGCTTGTCTTTCTCCTCCTCTGCCTCGGAAGCATCGGCGAAGGCGCTCTCCGGCTCGGCCAGAGCCGACTCGGGAAGGGTAAAGCGGCGGCGCGTCGAGTCGAAGTCGAAGATCTCCGCATAACGGCCCCAGTTAATCGCGGTTTCCAGTTGCCGGACAGTCTCCTCTTCAGAAAAGACCTCGTCGAGCGTGTCATGGAAGAAGTCCTCCGGCACGGTGTGGTCAGACTTCGATTGCAGTGCGCGAACGATCTGCCGTAACAGCAGCACGTTCTCTACCGCGGCTTCACGGAAGATCTCTTTCTGGCGAAGGATCTCCGCGTTGGCATACTCGGCGCCCAAAGAGGTGATGGCGGCGTCGCCTTCGGTTACCGTGAGGAACTTCAGGATCGATGCAGCTTCGACGATGGGCAATAGGTCATCGATTTCGAAGGCAAGATCATCGGCCAGGCGATAGATATCGGATTTGCCGCCGTGGTCGAGCAGAAACTCAAGCAGACCCGCGATGCCGCCGGGACGTGCGTGCGGCAGCATCTGGTACTTCATCTCGCGCTGGTCGCGAACACGGCGGCCATTGATATTCGGAAGTGCCGGCGCGGGGGCCTCAGGTTGAGTGAGTACCTTGTAGATATAGTCGACAAGCTGTGTAAACGCGGCTGCCTTGCGGTCGCGAGGGTGGGCCAGATTGACGCGGAAGTCCGTACGGATATGGCCCGGGTTACGGCCAAGCACGATGATGCGGTCTGCCAGCAGGACCGCCTCTTCAATGTTATGGGTCACAAGGAAAATCGACTTCGTCGGGATCGTCTTCTTGTGCCACAGTTCCAGCAGTTCTGAGCGCAGGTTCTCCGCCGTAAGGACATCAAGGGCGGAGAACGGCTCATCCATAAACAGGACCTCGGGCTCAACGACCAGGGCACGGGCAAAGCCGACGCGCTGGCGCATGCCTCCCGAAAGCTCCTTGGGATAAGCTGCCTGGAAGCCGTCGAGACCAACGGTATCGAGGATCTTGATAGAGCGCTTGCGGCGTGTAGCCGCATCGACACCGCGTGCTTTCAATGGCGCCTCGATGTTTTCGAGAACCGTGAGCCATGGAAAGAGTGCGAACGACTGAAAGACAATGCTGACATTCACGTCAGCGCTCTGGATCGGCGCTTCGTGCCAGTACACTTGCCCGGCCGAAGGCGTGGACAGACCGGTGAGCATGCGCAGCAGGGTCGACTTGCCGGAGCCTGAAGGCCCAAGCAAGGCGATGATCTCTCCCTGGACGATGGAGAGGTCCGTCGGCGAGATAACCTGGATGCGGTTCTCGCTCGGTTGGGAATAATATTTCTCGACGCGCTCGGCGCGAATGATGGCTGGCTGCATGCTTCTTGATTTTTAATGTTGAGTTTGATAAGCCGTTTGTTGCTGAAAATTCACAACTTGCAAGCGGCAACGCTGCGGACAGCGTATCATTGTTTCAGCGGGCGCGTCAGACGCTTTTGCGCAGATAATAGGTTGTGCAAGCTGCCGGTGGAAATTTTTTGACTTTGAGGTAAGGACTCACCCCATGACAGAGACCACAGGGAATCAGCCACGCGCCAAGGTGCTGGTAGCGGACGATGAGCAGGTGATTGCGAATACGCTGGCGATCATTCTCAACCAGGCCGGTTTCGAGGCAAAGGCTGTTTATAGCGGCGAAAAAGCCGTGGAGGCGTTGGACTCTTTCCGCCCGGACATGCTGATCAGTGATGTCATTATGACCGGGATGACTGGTATCGAAGCGGCAATTGAGACGCGTATGCGTCTTCCTCACTGCAAGATTCTGCTTTTCAGCGGACAGGCCGCCACGGCCGACCTGTTGGACAAGGCACGGAGCCAGGGACATGAATTCGAGATTCTGGCAAAGCCCGTGCACCCCACCGACCTGCTGGCGAAGCTGCGCGGCTGACGCGATCGGAAATCAAAAATCTGTAGAAATTTTCGTCTTGGATGAGGAGACGGTTTGCGGCCTTCGGTAATTATCCTGGCGTATAACTCCGCCGACTCGTTGCCAGCTACGCTGGCCAGCGTGTCCGCGTTGACAGATGACATTCACGTTGTCGACTCCGGAAGCACTGACGGCACACCGGACCTGGCAAAGGCTGCCGGCGCCCAGGTGCTCTACCATCCCTTTGAAAGCTATGGCGCCCAGCGGAATTGGTCGATAGCCAACTGCCCCATTCGATATGGCTGGCAGCTTCACCTGGATGCTGACGAACGGCTGACGCCTGAACTGGCCTCAGAGATCGCCGCTCTTCCTGAAGAACAGGCGACGGACGGCTTCTTTTTGCCGCGTTACCTGCAGTTTCTGGGTCGTGTGTTGCGTCACGGCGCCATGTCGCCGACCTGGCACATGCGCCTGTTCAAGTCGGGCAAGGGAAGCTGTGAGGTACGCGAATACGATCAGCACTTCATCTGCACTGGCACCACGGCGCAACTGAAGTATTCCATGATCGACGATATCCGGATGTCTCTCTCCGAATGGACCTTCCGCCATAACCGCTGGGCCGATGCCGAGGTCCGCGAGCAGTTGAAGGGAGAGACTGCGGGACGGGTAGGCGCAAAGTTGTCCGGCAACGTGATTGAAAAGAAACGTGCCCTGCGGCAGATGTATAACAATCTGCCGTACTTCGTCCGTCCCTTCGGCCTTTGGTTCTACCGGTACGTTGTCCGGCTCGGGTTTCTGGATGGCATGGAGGGCTTTATCTTCTATACCCTGCAGACTTTCTGGTTCCGGTTTCTGATTGATGCCAAGCTATGGGAAGCCCGGAACCTTCGCCGCGAATAGAGCCTTTTCCCTGTAGGCGTAGTGCCGGCTTCCGCATCTATGAGCATCTTCCGCAATGAACACGCCGCTGCAAGAAAATGCTCTAGATCATCCCCCCTTTTATGAGGACGCTCATCCTGACCGAAGAGAGAGAAGGACCTTTTTGTCTCGCTTACTCGATCTCGGACAGGAAGTTTCTGCGTTCTTTTACCTTCACCGCAGGCGAGCCGGCATAGATACCCCATGCCTCAAGGTCGCGAGTTGCCGTTGAGGCAAGGCCGAGGATGGCTCCTTCGCCGACATTGACGCCGGGACTGACATTGGCGCGAGCGCATATCCAGGAATACGCGCCAAAGGTCATACGGTAACTCAGCAGGGGAAAGTTCTTATCGTCATAATCATGTGTTGCTCCGCAAATGTATCCCTGCTGCGAGACGATAGCATGAGAGCCAAAGGTAATGATGGAGGGGTTGTAGACCTCGGCTCCATCCCCCAGAGTGACCTGTTCCCCGCAGACCAGGTTCCACGGCGCCCAGACCCGGGAACCCGGATAGAAATGACAATTGGGGCCGACCTTCGCGCCGAAGAGGCGAAGCAGCAGGCTGCGCCATCCATGGAACGGGCGTGGAGATGGGCGGTAGAGCAACAGCCAGGTGATATTCCACGTCAGGCGCATCAGGCGATTGCTGAGCGAGAAGGAAGGCCGCAAATACGGATCGCCGTTCTGGTCTGCGGTCAGCGCCGTGGTCGATTTGTAATCGAGCTGTCGAGCCATGTTATTTGCCTGAGCTGTCGCGTGAACCATTTGTCCGCGCATCTTCGAATAGACGCAGGATTGTCTTCGCGTTTTCTTTCATATCGTACCGTGTACGAAAGGTGACCGGTGCTTGCGCATACATCCGCGCTCGTTCTTCCTGAGAAAGGCCGTGCCAGCGGCGAAACAGGTTTAGGGTTCCTTCCAGGGTGTCCGGCTCTACCAAGCCGACATTATCGGCTTTGATGTCAGGGGCAATGTTCACCTGATCGGAGAGCAGCACGGGCTTTCCACAAGCGAGGGCCTCTGCGACAGCAATCCCAAAGTTTTCCTGGTGCGACGGCAGAATAAATGCCTCGCAGGCATAGAACGCGCCCCATTTGAGCGCTCCTTTGAGCATGCCGGGCCAGTGGACACGGCTGGTCAGACCGGCTTTGTCAATAACGGTCTGCAATTCCTGGCGCCATCCCACCTGGTCCGGGCCTGCAATCACCAGATGCAGATCCGGATCGAGAGCCGCAGTCTTGGCGAAGGCCTCAAGCATAAGATCCACGCCTTTTTTGGGGTGAATTCGACCAAGGAACAGGAGAAAACGCTTGCCTTCAAGATAGGGTGCGGCTTCATAAAAAGCCCGGAGCGCTTCCGATCTCTGGATGTGCGGATGATCGGCGCCGTAGGGAACGACGTGCGGATTCCAGCGGTAAATCGGAAAGGTCTTCTCGGCGAGATCTTTTTCCGCGTTCGAGGTGAAGAGGACGTAGTTGGCCTCTTTCAGTACCCGATACTCGGCCGAAAGCCAGTAGCAGAGCTTCTTGAAATGTTTGAGCGGATATGCCGCCTTGAAGTAAGGGTCAAGCATGCCGTGGGGAAAGACAACATACGGAATCTGGCCGCGGAGCGCCTGGTACGCGGCAATTCCCCCGTAGTTCCAGAGCCCGTTGACGACCGCGCCGTCGAAGCGCGAGGCATTTTTCTTCAGCCAGGGAATCATCTTTGCGGTATATCCGTAGGTGGAATGGACCGGTCCCAGCGCATGCACGGGGAAGTTCAGTCCTTTCAGGTACGGCGCATCCGGGGCATCCTGTGTAAGGACCTCTCCCTCATAACCGAGATTCTTATAGCTGATCAGTGTACGGACAGCCTCAGCCGGTCCTCCAGCTTCGGGATTGATCGTCCGGATAATGTGCAGAATGCGCATGGTCTGGCAAAGATTCTCAGGGGATAACAGTAATAAAACAGTTCAGGCAATAAAGTTGCCGGTAACATGCGCGAGCGCTTGCCGCAGTCCCTGCACATCTTCTTCAAAACTCCAGTGGTTGATGCGTTCCAGAGCAGCTCTGCCCATTGCCGCGGGCGTGTCTGGTGTTGCGAAAACACGCCGCAGAGCATCGGTCAGTGCATCGATATTACCAACCGGAAAGACGCATCCTTCGACACCGTCGGTTACAAGGTCCGGTTGAGAACCCACATCGGTCGAAACGATCACTGCCCGTCCCGCATTCATAACCTCGTTGACAATCAGCCCCCAGGGTTCATGGCGTGAGGGGAGGACGAAGACGCTGGCGAGATCGAAGAAACGGGGCAGTTCTGTCTGGTTGCGGAAACCGGCAAAGCGGACACTAGTGCATCCGGACTCTTTGACTCGCGCTTCCAGTTGCGCCCGCTGTTCTCCGTCTCCGACGATGACGAAGTAGGGATGCGGATCAGCTCCTTGCCCTGGCGAAAGCCGGAGGTAGGCTTCCAGCAGATGGTCACAGTGTTTGCGTTGTTGCAGTTTGGAGGCGAACAGGATCACCGGCCGCGATGGATCGAGGTTGAACTCCTGTTGTAATTGCGCTCGATTCTCCCGGGCGGGAATGGCGCGCTGCTGGAAATAACTGTTATCGACCGCATACGGGAAAAGGAACTGAGGAACATCCTCCCCGAAGTAATAGCTCCAATACTGGCTATTCAGCGTTCCGATCGGCAGGGTCGCATCGATCAGATGCGACAGAACCGCAAAGTAGGCTTTCTTTACAGCCAGCTTCCATCCGGCTCTTGGCCGGTCCGCCAGCCATGGCTCGGCCCGTAGCAGGACCGGTACCCCCAGCGCCCTTGCAGCCACCATGGCATGGAGAGCATTTACGCTGGAGTACCCATGGGTCCAAAGGACGTCATGCCGGGCGATTCTGGAGAAAAAACCTCGATTCAGGGGGCGCAAATGACCTGGTGAAGCGACGTTGTCGAGAATCCGGGGTAGGAATTCGTATTTATAACCCTCGAGCAGAGGAACGTCCCATTTCACCTCGACGCCGAACCCCTGGTCTTTGTAGCCACGAACCGAGAAGTCCGAACCGAAATAAACAGTCAGGTCGATGTCCGGCTCCTGAGCGATACGGCGGAGCAACGGGGCCTGATATTGGATCGGATGCGTAACCAGGTATGCGAGCCGGAGCTTGCGCCTGGAGGACACTTGACGGTCACCCATCATGCGGACGTGGAACTCCTTTCCTGAATGAACGTCGTGGTGTTTAGCGCTGGTTGAGGGTGATATACGACGAAAGCTGTGCAACACCCATCAGAGTAGCGATACCGCCTGCTCGAATTGCGGCCTTGAGGGCGCTTGTTGGCAGGTAAAGGATGTCATCCGGTTGCAGGACGGGGTCGGGATCCTTACCTGCAATCACACGAGCCATGTTGACCTTTACCTCAATGCGGCGTGTTCCCTCTGTGCGGATAATGCGGGTATCCTCACGCTTACCTTCATAGTTCGGACCGCCTGCAATCGTGATTGCCTGCAACACCGTGAGAGGCGAGTTGCTGACGAGTGGAATCGCACTTTGCGACTTGAACGCTCCAAGAGCATAGACCACGCCAGTTCTTGCGAGGACAACAGTGTCACCCGCGAAGAGGGGCACATTTGCCATGGCGCCGTTCGCCGGGTTATTGCCGAGATCGATCACCAGAGGCGCATCCTGGCCGGGGCGCAGAACGGTGACCACATGGCTTGCTGTGGAAGGAAGCCCTCCGGCTGCTGCAATAACATCAAGAAGACGCCGTCGTCCCAATGCCGGCACGATACCTGTGGGACCCTTCGTCTCACCGGTAACGGTAATGATCTGATTGGGAGTTTCCATGACCTGGATCGAAACTTGCGGGTCAACATACATCCCTCCCGCAACCAGGTGCTCGGCAATAGCGTGTTCAGCCTGGCTCAGCGTTAATCCCTGTATGCGGATGACGCCGGCCAGAGGAAGGGCAATCGAGCCATCCAGGGAAACACGAGCTGTCGGATTGTAGTCCGTGGCTCCGTAGATATGAACCATCAGCAAATCGCCGCCGGCGATCGTTGGTTCGCGCTCCGGGGGGAAGAGGAGAGCTGGGTCCGTAGTGATCTTTAGCGGATGATTCACACCGCTATCATTCCCGGGTGCCGGGCCTGCGAATTGTGCGCGAGTCGAGGGAACCGCTGCGGCCATGATGATAGCCAGCAGAAGCGGAGATCCGATCTTAACCTTGAGAAACGGCATAGTCAGTTTCACTCTCCTTCCCCCTGACGCTTCTTGGGTGTGGCTGCTGCTGTCTCCCACGTGTCAGAGTCGAGGTTCGCGTAGGAGTAACCCGAGTAGCCGTAGTAGCCATAGTATTCAGGCGAGTTGATATCGACTGCGTTCAACACAAAACCAGTTACTCGGATACCAGAACGGATGAGAAGGTCTCTTGCGCGCCGAACGACCTGTTTGCTTGATTTGCCGTGGCGAATGACGAGTACGGCGGTATCCGTCTGGCGGCCAAGGATTACACCATCTGTAACGGAAAGAACCGGGGGAGAGTCGATGACGACATGGGTGTATTTCGTCTTCGCGTCCTCAATGAGATGCGTCATGCCTTCTGAGCTGAGCATCTCGGTCGGGAAGGGAGGAACCGGGCCGCTGGCCAGAATGTCAAGGTTCGGTACGTCAGCCACCTGTTGCACAGCTTCATCCAGGCTGGTCGCTCCACTCAGTACCGTAGAGAGACCGACCTTGCCATTCAACCCAAAACGATGATGGACGCTGGGACGCCGAAGGTCGGCATCGATTAGAAGCACCCTGGTCTCGCGTTGAGCCAGAATGCAGGACAGGTTTGTGGAGCAGGTTGTCTTGCCTTCCGACGGCGTAGCACTGGTAAACAGGATCGTACGGGGAGGATGAGACGTGTCGGCCAGCAGGATAGAGGTTCGAAGCGAACGGAAGGCTTCAGCGAACTGAGATTTGGGCATGGTGAGCACGCCCATATTGAGTTGTGAGACGCTCATACCGGCAGGTAATTCGCTGACGGTGCGGCGTGACCGCGGGATGATGGCCAGTGCCGGCAGTTCGGTGATGCCTTCTACTTCAGCAATCGTACGCAGGCCTGTGTCGAGGCTCTCAAGCAGGAAGGCAATGACGATGCCACCGAACAGGCTGAACAGGAGCGTCACGATAATGATGGTGGTTGCTGACTGCAGCGTAGGCGCTGCCGGAATCAGCGCCTGGTCGACGACGTCAATCTCCAGGGATTCGAGACCCGCCTGAATACCCGCCGCACGCAAGCGCTGCAGCAGGCTGTCATAAAGCTGTCGTCCCGATTCGAACTCACGCTGACGCAAGGTATATTCGACCAATTCGTCGCGTAGTTTGTAGGCATCGGCCTTCTGCGCTTCGAGTGCGGCCTGGGTCTGCTCTTCGGTGGCTTTGGAGGCGAGATACGTTTGTTTTGCCTGATTGAGCAGACGTCCCTGCTCGGTATTGATCTCGGTGCTCAGCTCATCCATCTGCGCTTTGGCTGCCTTGACCTGGGGATGGTTCGGACCAAGCTGCGATGTCAGTTCCGCAAAGTGCGCACGGGCTGTAGCAAGCTCACTGCGCAAACTATTCAGCGGTGCCGGCTGGATGCTGGGGGTTGCATCGATCAGACCTTCCATCGAAGCAGGGTCCGCCTGGGCCAGCGCGCGATAGCGAGACTCCGCGATGATGCGATTGATGCGTGCATCTCCGGCTGCTTTCGTGAGGCTGTCGATCAGGGAGGTAATCTCGCTTTGGCTGTGAGTCGGATCGATGCTTACGCCTACAGAACCTAGGCGGCGTTGTAACTCAAGAAGCTGTTCCTGTGAAGTCTCTACCTGCTGTTTGAGATCATCAAGCTGACCGGTGAGCCACTGACTGGCGTGTTGCGCTGAGTTAAACCGGGTCTGGTAGCTACGCTGGATATAGTCTTTGATCAGCGTGTTGACGATATTAGCCGACAGGTGCGCGTCGAGACTGCGATAGTTGATCGTGATCAGGTTCGTATGGGTCACGATCGATACTGTGAGATTCGCCTTTAACCGGCTTAATGTGGCCTGACGGATCTTCGGCGTATCGAGGGATGTTACAGGTACGGGGGGACGCACTCCTAGAAAAGCCGGTTCGTTATTCAGGTTCAACTCGCGAGCAACCGTTAGCAGCAGGGTTTCGCTGCTTAGGATGGACGATTGCGTGGTGAGATGACTACTTGTATCCGTAGAGCTGATGGTCGTGAGCCGGTACTCGTTCGAGGCGCCCGAACGCACCTCAATACGGCCGGTAGCCACATATAAGCGGGGTTGCGAAACTGAGCGGTAAATGCCATACATTAAACCAACTGCAATGGCAATGAGCAGAACCCAACGGCGTTTTCGCAGTACGAGGATTGCTTCAGAAAGCGATGCATCCGTTGGTGCAGACGCAGCAGCACGGTAATCCGTCGTCGGCGGGAGAGGTTGCTGAGGATTTTGCGGACCCATGTGTATTCAGTCTAACCGAGACCCTACGTTCATGGAATTTGAAAAGTACTGCATCTAGTGCTGCAAATGATTAAAAAAGCCCCGCCATGCCCTAGACTGGAGCCAGTAGATCAAATTTTGATAGGGAGCCTATGGCGCAAAACGTTCGCATCGCAGTAGTCGGTTCAGGGTATGTGGGGCTGGTGGCGGCGGTCTGTTTCGCTGAGATCGGGCACTCGGTCGTATGTGTCGACAACGACGAGCGCAAGGTGAAGGCATTACAGGGCGGCGACACGCTGATCCACGAAAACCACTTGCCCGAACTGCTGGGTAAGTATCGAAATGACCGGGTCACCTTTACGACCGACCTGGGAGAAGCCACTAAGAACTCGGATGTCATATTTGTTGCTGTAGGAACGCCGCAAAGCGAGACGGGCGACGCCGATCTTTCCTATGTCGAAGCTGTTGCGGCTGAGATCGCACGTTCCATCAATGGGTATAAGGTCATTGTCGAGAAGAGCACTGTGCCTGTTTACACTAATGAGTGGATCCGTCGGGTCATCGAGCGCAATGGAGTGGATAAGCACCTCTTTGATGTCGTATCAAACCCCGAATTCCTGCGCGAAGGCACTGCGGTTGAGGACTTCCTCCATCCAGACCGGATTGTCGTCGGTTCTGACAGTCCACGTGCGGCCGAGCTTCTCAAAGCCATCTATGCTCCTCTGACGGAAGGCGCCTATTACAAGCAGGATGGGCACATTAAAGGTATCTGCAATACAGAGGAACTCCCCCCGATTCTTCTTACTTCAACCAAGAGCGCGGAGATCATCAAGCATGCCTCCAATGCCTTTCTGGCGTTGAAGATCAGCTTTATCAACGCAGTGGCCAATATCTGCGAGGAAGCTGACGCAAATGTCGAGCAGGTAGCAAAAGGCATGGGGCTGGACGCGCGTATCGGACCCCGCTTCCTGCGGCCTGGCATTGGTTACGGCGGCTCCTGCTTCCCGAAGGATGTTTCGGCATTCCGCTCGGTGGCTGAGCAGATGGGCCTTGGTTTTAATCTGCTGGCAGAGGTCGAGCGGATCAACGAGCAACAGAAGAAGCGCTTTATCGCCAAGGTTCGTTCTACCCTTTGGACGTTGCGCGGCAAGAAGCTGGGGGTGCTCGGACTTGCCTTCAAGGGGGACACTGACGATATCCGCGAGAGTCCGGCGATTGATCTGGTACAGACGTTGCTGGCCGAGGGCTGCTCGATTGCGGCATTCGATCCGGCTGCCATGGGCCGCGCTAAGCTTGAGTTGCCTGAGGGGCCGAACTGCAAGTATGTGTGCGATCCCTATGAAGCGGCAAACGATGCCGATGCACTATTGATCCTTACCGACTGGGCGGAGTTCGGCCAGCTCGATCTGGCGCGGCTGAATAAGTCGATGCGCTATTCCATCATTGTGGACGGCCGCAATATGTACGAGCCGGAAGCGATGGCTGAGGCTGGTTTCCACTACACCAGTGTTGGACGCCCCTCGGCTCATCCAGCCCACTAAACCTCGAACGTAACGCGCACAAGGAGAAGACCCAAAAGCATGGGCAAACGCCGCATTGTTGTCACCGGAGCCGCAGGATTTCTGGCATCGCACCTATGCGATGTGCTTCTGAGCGAAGGGCATGACGTGCACGGCATCGACAACCTCGCGACCGGCAAGATGGCCAATTTGGCCCATCTTGCCGGCGAGTCACGGTTTTCTTTTGCCGAGCAGGACATCTGCCAGAGCTTCGATCCTGGCCCGTTCGACTACATCTTCAACATGGCATCGCCTGCCAGCCCAGCCGACTACATGCGTCTCGGCATCGAAACGCTGCAGGTTGGTTCTGCCGGCACGCTTAACACACTGGAACTGGCGAAGAAATACAAGGCTGGATATCTTCATGCCTCTACCTCGGAGTGCTATGGAGACCCCATTGTGCATCCACAGGTAGAGACGTATTGGGGCAACGTCAATCCAATTGGCCCGCGCAGCGTATATGACGAAGCTAAACGCTTCAGCGAGGCTGCCGTTGCTGCGTACGAGCGCTACCACGGCGTCAATACGCACCTGGTGCGTATCTTCAACACCTATGGTCCGCGTCTGCAGGCAAATGATGGACGTGTCATCTCAAACTTCATGATGCAGGCACTTCGCGGCGAGCCACTCACGATCTACGGTGATGGGTCCCAGACGCGCAGCTTCTGCTATGTCTCCGACCTGATCGACGGAATTGTTAAATTGGCATGGAGCGACGAGCACCTGCCAACGAATATCGGCAATCCGGTGGAGTGGACGATCCTGGAGTGTGCCAAAGAGGTGTTGGCTATTACGGGCTCGAAGAGTGAGATCAGCTTCCAGCCACTTCCTCAGGACGACCCCAAGCAGCGCCGTCCGGACATCACCAAGGCAAAGACATTGCTGGGGTGGGAACCTAAGGTGATGCTGCATGAGGGGCTTGGACTCTCGCTGCCGTATTTCAAAAGCTGTGTCGAGGCCGAAAAGGTCGCAGCTTCTATCTAACGTAAAAGAAGAAAGGCCCATGCACTTCATGCGCGTGGGCCTTTCTGTTTAACCATTTGTCTATCTAGTGCATGCCGAGTCCCTGACGCAGACGCGGATACCAGGTGAGCTGGAACTGGACCAGTGTATTGTTCTGCTGGCCTTGCTTGTAGACGGGCGCCTTCCAAATCTCGTGCTGCAAGGTCGCATTCAGCTCCACTTCTTTGGCAAAGCGCTTGACGAGATTGACGGAAAATTGATTCTGGGTCGTGCCGCCGGGGACAAAGTCTTTAGCGGTTTTCTTATTTAAGTACTGCAATTGCAACCATTCATTGCCGGAGAAGTGCCATGTAAGCCATGCCTGGCCTCCTTTGGCTTCACGGCCGATGGCGTCTCCCATAATGAAACCTTTGTTGGTGTAACCCTGACGCTGAACAGTTTCATAGTACATAAACTCGCCGTTTCCGCTGTTGACGACCGGAGGATCGGTGCTGACGCCCTCGAGACGCAGGTCAAGCTTAGGGAGATAGGGAAGCTGCGCCAGATAAATCCCCGGACGGATTGCAGAGCGATGCGGTGCGCTTATCGGTGTGACGTCATCGTGCACCATGGAATCGAGATAGAAGGTCACGAGGTGCTTCGGAACGGGAAGGCGCCACGAGACCGTAAACATGCTGAAACGAGCTCCCGGATCGGAGCGGGAGAATTTTTCAGCGTCATTCGTATCCTGGAAATGGAAGAAGCTCTTAAGGAATGTGTGGATGGTGATGGGCGTATGCCCTTTACCTCCCCAGATCGCGGTACGGGAAAATCCAAACTGGAAGTTCTTCGTGGGCGCGAAGCTGAAAGTAGTGGAATGGACCCACGGAGAATTCGGATACGTGTGTCCCTTCAGGCTGCCGACAAAGATGTCATAGCGAAGAGGTCCCAGGACATTGCGGATGAATGGAATATACATGGGCTCGACGCGGTTGATGCGGAAGGAATAGATATTCTCGGCATTGTTGGTCCAGGAGAACGCACTGCCTAGCCCCGGACCGTTCCAGGCATCGGACTTTCCGAACGAGAACTCGTGCTTGGCAAGGTGAAACGAGAGATTTGCTTCCTGAATTCGAAACGTATTCGTTGCGGAGATAGGACCCTCAGGAATCGTGCTTTGGGGGCGATTGAATCCGTTGTACGGAATCCTGTCGATCGCCGCGAGCTGCTGCGCCAGCGCGTAGCTGTATCCATCTGCGGACGGCGCGTGCTGGTACTCTCCGCGCACCGACAGCGAGAGCCGGCCGATCTCATTGACCGTAGAGAATCCAATGATGTTGTTGAAGCCGCTCTGGTAAGGACGTCCATAGTCATTGCTGACGGTCTGGCCCAGATGAAAGCTGTCGCGGAGGACAGGCCCGGAGATATAACCGAGGCGGGTGTACGCCGAATAAAGTCCATTCACCGCGCCGATTCCATCAAAGTTCGCGGCTAGCTCCGCATCGAACTCATGAAGCAGCGAATCCAGAATAGCCTTCGCTTCTTCGTTGTCGCTGGCGCGAATGTCCTGCTCTGAATCAACCAGCATGTTGATCGCGCTGCGCCGGGTCCATGGCCGCATACTGATGAACGCCGTGTTCAGATATCCGAATGTGTGCAGACGCAGCATGGCTGGGTAGATCCAGCTATCGACCGGGATGTAGACCGATCCCAGGAAGTCGATCTTGCGGATCGTTGCCGGTGGCCCATACTGATTGCGCGCCGTGAACGGATGTGTCTCTGTTGGCTGTGGCGCAACGACAGGAGGAGATACCGGCTGAGGTTGTGGGAGCGCCGGGACCTGCTTCTGATCGGGATTATAGGGAGGAAGAGCCGGCGGATTGGTCTCCTGTTGTTGTTTGTAGCCCGGTTGTTGCGCAGGAAGGGTCTGCTGCGCCGGATCATTCTGCTGCGCACTTGCGGAATATAAAACGACGAAACCGAAAGCGAGGGAGAGTGCTATAGGGAAGCGGCGCATGCTGCTCTCAGTTTACCCGTGCTCACGAACGCGCCAGCAGGCCTTTGGCCTTAAGATAGGCGCGCATTGTGTCGAGAGAATCTTCATGACCAATCTGCTGGAAGCTGATCCATGTGGGCAGATGCAGTGTACGAGCGCGTGTAAACGCCTCCTGTGCCACGCGGTAACATGCGACCGCATCGTGTACATCAACAGGAATAACCGGGATCTTATGCTTCGCCACGGAAGGATGAGGGTTCTGTCCTGGAAGCTGGAGATACAGCACCGGTAACTCGCGCTTCGCAGTCATTTCAATGAACCTTTCACATCCGGCAGGGAGTGCGCTATCCAGATAG
This sequence comes from Terriglobus albidus, assembly GCF_025685425.1. GTDB lineage: Bacteria > Acidobacteriota > Terriglobia > Terriglobales > Acidobacteriaceae > Terriglobus > Terriglobus albidus. The sequence goes on along the minus strand of NZ_JAGTAS010000057.1, from coordinate 208,122 downwards.
AGCACAGCCACAGAGCCGGGAGTGAAGTGCATGTTCGCAAAGGCGGCGCCATGTGCAGCGGCGAACTGTTGCGCGGCATCCAGCGTGCTGGGTAGAAGATTGCCGCTGCTTTGTTGCACGATGCCGACAGCCGGTGCCAGCCCCGCGGAGGCAGCGATCGTGTCCTGCGGCCGCAGGTGATTCGCCGTAGCCGCGATGCCGGCCTCCAGGCCGCGCGTACGTTTGCTGCCGGAGCGCAGATCGCGCATGGCATTGTAGAGCTGCTTGAGACGCTGATTAGGAATCAGTGGGTTTTCAAAAGTAGCGGCAGACATTTCGACCTGTTTCTCTGCAAGGTAGCACACACCGCCAAAAGAGCAAGATGGTGCTTGTGCATGGCAAGCAAAAGCCCGGCGACAGCCGGGCTTTTACCGATGATAGTGGATCTCAGGCGCGAGCAGCGTCCTTCTTCTCGGTGTTGATACCGAGATCAGCAAACGCCTTGAGCGCGGTTTTGGCTTTCACCTTGCCGTCGCGAACGAGCTTGGAGAGCGCAGCGGCGACGATATCCTTGGCGCCGATCTCGAAGTGCGCACGCAGATACTCACGATTGTCAGAGCGGCCAAAGCCGTCCGTCCCAAGAGCGACTAGACGCTGGCCAAGCCATGGCGCCAGAGCATCCGGCATGACCTTCATGTAATCCGAGGCAGCGACGATCGGACCCTGGGCGTTGCCGAGAGCCTCAAGCAGATACGGTTTCTTTTCCGGTTCTGCTGGGTGCAGGCGATTCCACCGCTCAATCGCAAGTGCATCGCGGCGAAGCTCGACATAGCTGGGCACGGACCACACGTTTGCCTGGATCTTGTACTCGTCGGCAAGAATCTGCTGTGCCTTGACCACCTCGTTCAGGATGGTCCCCGAGCCGAAGAGCTGCACCGTAGCTTCGCCGGCAGCAGGCTGGTACAGGTACAGGCCCTTGAGGATACCGTTGATGTCCAGATTTGCCGGCGCTTCAGGCTGAACATAGTCCTCGTTGTACATGGTGATGTAGTAGAAGACGTTCTCGCCCTGTTCGTACATGCGCTTCAGGCCATCCTGAATGATGACCGCCATCTCGAAGAGGAAGGCAGGATCATAGCTCAGACAGGTGGGGACGGTGCTTGCCAGCACGGGAGAGTGGCCGTCCTGGTGCTGTAGACCTTCGCCCAGCATGGTGGTGCGTCCAGCCGTCCCGCCCATCAGGAAACCTTTGCCGCGAGAGTCCGCAAATGCCCAGGCCATGTCTCCGACGCGCTGGAACCCGAACATCGAGTAGTACATGTAGAACGGGATCGAAGGAATGCCGTAGTTGGAATAGGCGGTTCCCGCGGCGGTGAAGCTGGCCATCGAGCCCGCCTCGGTAATGCCTTCCTCAAGGATCTGGCCATCCTTCTCTTCGCGATAGCTCAGAAGCATGTCTGCATCGTGCGGCGTGTACTTCTGGCCTTCACAGGCATAGATGCCTACCTGCTTGATCACAGACTCCAGACCGAAGGTGCGGCCTTCGTCAGGAACGATCGGCACAACATACTTGCCGAAGTTCGGCTCCTTGAGCAGGGAACGGAGCATGGAGACGAAGCCCATCGTGGTGGAGACCTCGCGGCCCTTGCTGCCGGCCATCCACTCTTTGAAGAAGTCGAGTGTCGGTGCCTTGAAGTTCAGTGCCGGAACTTCGCGAACCGGCAGATAGCCGCCAAGTTCTTTCCGGCGAGCCTGCATGTACTGGATCTCCGGAGCATCCTGTCCGGGGTGATAGAGACCGGCATCCTTGGCGGTCTGCTCCGATACAGGAATATCGAAACGCTTGACGAAGGCCGCCAGACCCTCATCGGTGAGTTTCTTCTCTTGATGGCTCGCATTACGAGCTTCTGTCGTTCCCAGGCCATAACCCTTGACGGTTTTGGCCAGGATGACGGTCGGGCCGCCGGTGTACTCGGTCGCGCGTTTGTAGGCGTTGAAGATCTTCGCCGGGTCGTGACCGCCGCGGTGCAGGCGGGCAAGCTGCTCATCCGTCTTGTCGGCAACCATCTCCAGCAGCTCCGGATATTTACCGAAGAAGTGCTGGCGAAGATAGGCGCCACCCTTGGCTTTGAAGGTCTGGAAGTCGCCGTCGACACACTCTTCCATACGTTTGAGCAACAGGCCCTTGTAGTCGCGGGCAAAGAGCTCATCCCAGTCCGCGCCCCAGACCACTTTGATGACATTCCAACCGGCGCCCCGGAAGACACCTTCCAGCTCGTCGATAATGCGCTTGTTGCCACGGACCGGACCGTCCAGGCGCTGCAGGTTGCAGTTGACGACGAAGATCAGGTTATCGAGCTTCTCACGGGAGGCAAGACCGATTGCGCCCAGGGTATCCACTTCGTCCGATTCGCCGTCGCCGACGAAGGCCCAGACCTTACGGCCGGTCTTCTGGATCAGGTTGCGGTTCTCCAGATAGCGCATGAAACGCGCCTGGTAAATGGCGTTCAGCGGGCCGATGCCCATGGAAACGGTGGGGAAGTTCCAGAACTCCGGCATCAGCCATGGATGGGGATACGAGGATAGACCAGGCTTGTCGCGGAGCTCGTGGCGGAAGTTCTTCAGGTGGTCTTCGCTCAATCGCCCTTCGAGGAAGGCGCGGGCGTAGACGCCAGGCGAGGCATGGCCCTGGAAGTAGATGAAATCGCCGGGCTGGTCGCCGTACTTGCCTCGGAAGAAGTGGTTGAACCCGACTTCAAGCAGCGTGCAGAGCGAGGAGTAGGTCGAAATATGACCGCCGATGCCGGCATCCTTCTTGTTCTGGCCGTGCACCATGGCCATGGCGTTCCAGCGGATCAGGGCCTCGACGCGGCGCTCCTGACTGCGATCTCCGGGATAGGGAACCTCGTCATGGGCGGGAATGGTGTTACGGTACGGGGTCGTCAGTTCACCGGTAGCAGCCACGCCGGCTTCAGCAGCGCGCTGTTTCAGCGCAGACAGCAGCTCGGCGGCGGGCTCATGACCTTCGGCGACGACGAGCTCGTCAAATGCTTCAATCCACTCGGAAACTTCAGCCAGGAAATCCGGATTGGCGGTCGCCGGTGGGTTATCAAGCTTCGTGGACATTCGGGGCACCCCTATAAGTAGAAGTTTGGGCGGATATCAGCCTGCCGCCTACCACGATAAACCGTTACCCATACGCGCGTCACCGTTCCCGTGCGATCACCGCACGGATGTGCGAAGTTTTGGGGTACTTACAGGAAGAAGGGAAAGATGAGGTCCGCTCCCGGGTTTCCGGGAGCGGAGTGAGGGGAATTACTAGGTGGAGTAGTCGGCGTTGATGCTGACGTACTCGTGCGTGAGATCACAGGTCAGGAAGCGAGTCTCGGCCTGGCCGGCATTGAGATTCAGCAAGATGGTGTACTCGCGCTGCAGCATGACGGCATGTGCGGCAGCCTCATCGAAATGAGGAGAGCAGGTGCCTGCTTCAAAGACAGGCTGATCGCCGATATGGATCGACGCTAGCGCAGGGTCGAAGATGACTCCCGAACGGCCTGCAGCCGCGATAATGCGTCCCCAGTTCGGGTCGCCGGAGGACCAGGCGGTCTTGCAGAGCGGAGAATTGGCGATCGTGCGAGCGATCGCCTGGGCATCTGCAACCGAGGCAGCTCCGGTGATGTGCAACGTCACCACATGTGTGACGCCTTCGCCGTCGTCGACGATCTGGTGAGCCAGATCCTGGGTGACCCGGTTCAGAGCACTCCGGAAGGCATCCGTGGTGTCGCAGTCCAGTGTCAGACCACTGGCGCCGGAGGCAAGCAGGAGCACGGTGTCGTTTGTGGAGGTATCGCCGTCGATCGAGATCGAGTTGAAGCTGGCTTCTACCGCCGGTCCCAGGGCTTCGCGGAGCTGAGCAGGCGTGGCGGCGATATCTGTAAACAAGTACACCAGCATGGTGGCGTGCGGCGGCCCAAGCTGAGGGCCAATCATGCCTGCTCCCTTGCAGACTCCGAAGATAGAGGCTGACTTGCCCTTATAGATCACTGTGGCGCGTGCCGACTTCGGTTTGGTGTCCGTCGTCATAATGGCGCGGCGGAAGCTGTCTGCGCCCTCTTCGGTTCCGGCAAGAGCAGCGAAGGCGGTGGGGAGAGCGGCGGTAACCTTCTCGACCGGGAGGGGAACCCCGATGATGCCGGTGGAAGAGGGAAAGACATTTTCGCTGCCGCAATTGGCGAGAGCCGCCAGCGTATCGCAGGATGTGACGCAGGCATCCAGCCCTTGTTGGCCGGTAGCACAGTTGGCATTGCCTGCATTCACCAGCAGCGCCGTGACGCGGCCATCGGAGGCGGCGATATGCTGCCTCCCAATAACAATGGGAGCAGCGACTACCTGATTGCTGGTAAAAGCTGCGGCTGCGGTCGCGCCTTCGGGCGCTAGAGCCAGGGCCAGATCGGGATTCCCGGAGGCCTTTATACCGGCTTTCGTGGCAGACCACAGAAAGCCGGCAGGAAGTGAGGAAGGCTGTGATTCGTTCATTACTCGGTTGAGTTTACCTGTAATTCCATTCATCTTCGGTAAACGGGATGGAACGCTTTTCCGCGCTGCTCTGGCGGGCCAGTTCGAGAGTACGGATGATGCGCAGGCCATGAATAGCTGAAATAGTCAGCGGAGCCTTACCTGTGATGGCATCGCGTACATTTGCGAAGAACAGACGATAGTCGCCGGTCTCAGATGGAACAGTTTCAGAAACCGTACCGCCGGATGCTGGATCGGCAAGAACCAGGGTGCCCCAGGCCGATTCCGGTTCGCAGAGCCATTCTCCGTCCACTGTGGGCTGCTGGCCCGCGAGCAGGGCGGGCTCCTGCGGATCGAGACCATACTTCACGAAACTGCCATCCGTACCGTGCAACAGAAAACGCGGCGAAGCGGAGGCAGCGATCATGCTCGACGAGAGATGAACCGTCAGGCGTGGATAGTCGAGGCGAATGTCGAAGGCGTCCTCAATCGCAGAATTGTCGCGGTCTGTACGGACTGAGCCGGTGACGAAGTCCGGTTTACCGAACAGTGCAAGTGGCTGATCGGCGAGGTGAGGACCGAGATCGAAGAGCAGGCCGTTGACTGGGGCGCCGCTCTCTTTCCAGGTATTCGGACGAATGCCGGGGCGGAAGCGGTCGAAGTGAGCGCGGAAGGTAACCAGGCGGCCGAGACGGCCCGAGTCCAGAATACGTTCGACTGTACGGAAGTCCGCATCAAAGCGCCGGTTCTGGAACGGGGCGAAGATGAGGTTCTTCGATTCGGCAAGGTCGATAAGCTGCCTCGCTTCCTCGGATGAGGTCGTAATAGGTTTGTCGATGACGACGTGCTTCCCGGCGGAGAGTGCGGCGTGGCATAGAGAAAAGTGAGATTCGTTCGGCGTAGAGATGACGATAAGGTCGAGCTCCTCAATGGCAAGGAGTTCTTCGACGGAGCTGACGATGCGGACGCCTGGATACTGTTCTGAGGCCGAGGGGAAGGATTGCTTCCACGGGCCGCGCTGCACAACCGCGGTAAGTTCCATGCCGGGGGTAACGGAGATAAAGGGCGCGTGAAAAACACGGCCGCCGAGGCCAAAGCCGATGAGTCCGGTGCGAATCATGGGTATAGGGTGCAGGGGAAAGGGGCCTGTGTGCAAGATGCCAGGTTGGTATGTCAGAGGGATTCGGCGGAATGGAAGGTGAAATGCAACTTTTTTGAAGCGTTCGGCGCAGGGGGCTGCATCCAAAGGAAAGAACAACCGTTCCAGTCGTAAGAAAAGGCCGGCGGATCAAGACCGGCAAGGTGTGAGGTGCGGTTGCGATTAGCATGAGGACAATGGCGCAGAGAAAGATCTTGATTTTGCCGGCGATGCTCCTGGCTGGAGCCCTCGGTGCGCAGCAATCGCGCAGCGGCGTGGCGCCTTCAGGTAGCGGTAATACTTCGCCGGGTTCCGGCGCCGCGGCGGTGCAGACGGCACAAGGTGTGCTGCAACAGCAGTCGCGGAGCACGACAGGGACGAGCGGGCAAGACAACTTCAAGGGCTCAGTCGTCGAAGGGAAAGCCACTGACGGGGTGCTCGATTTGAGCCTCGGTGACGCTATCCAACGTGGACTGAAGACCAACCTTGGACTGATTCTGGAAACCTCTTCGGTGAAAGAGTCCGGAGGCAAGCGGCTGCAGGAGCTGCAGGCTCTGTTGCCAACAGCACGCGGTGAGGCGACTTATAACGTGCAGCAGGTTAACCTTGCGGCGTTCGGCCTGAGCTTTCCCGGTGTGAGCCCGATCGTCGGACCATTTCAAGTCTTCGATTTCCGCGGATACTTGTCACAGTCCGTGATCAATGTTCAGTCGCTGGAGAACTATCTGGCTGCGAAGCATAACTTCGCGGCATCGAAGCTGAACGCGGAAGATGCCCGCGACATGGTCACGCTGACGGTAGGCAATGCGTATCTGTTATGCATCGCGGATGCCTCTCGCGTGGAGAGCGTGCAGGCCCAGGTGGACTCGTCGAAGGTGAGCCTGGATCAGGCTACAGCTGCCCACGATGCCGGTACGAGCCCGAAGCTCGATGTTCTGCGGGCCCAGGTGGACTACCAGAACCAACAGCAGCAGCTGATCTCGGCGAAGAACGATCTGGCAAAGGACAAACTCGCTCTCGCACGCACGATCGGCTTGCCGCTGGAACAGGAGTTCCGGCTTACGGATACCGCTCCGTTCGCTCCGCTGGAGAATCTGAATGCAGATGTAGCTTTCCAGCAGGCGTTGAAGAACCGGAAGGATCTGGCGGCTGCTGAAGAGACACTGAAAGGTGCGGGGGCCCAAAAGACGGCAGCATGGGCGCAGCAGCTTCCGGCTGTAACTGTGAGCGGTGATTATGGCGACATCGGACCTACGCCAGGCCACTCACACGGGACCTATACGGCGAGCGGCAATGTCAAGGCTCCTCTGCTTCAGATTGCGAAGACTCACGGCGATGAAGAAGTAGCCGACGCGAGTTACCAGACGGCACGGGCTCAGCTTTCCGATAAGGTGCAGCAGGTCAATCAGGACATTCGCACGGCGATTCTGGATATTCAGTCCGCGGCGAAGCTGGTAGAGGCGACGCATACCAACGTGCTTACGGCGAATGAGGCTCTGAGCGAAGCTCAGGAGCGGTTCAAGTCCGGAGTGAGCGATAACCTTGCGGTGTCGCAAGCGCAGGCACAGTCCGCGCAGGCAAACGATCAGTACATCAGTGCGCTGTATCAGCACAACCTCGCCAAGCTGGAGCTGGCGCGTGCTTTGGGTGTAGCGCAGACGAACTACAAAGATTACGTGGGAGGAAAGTGACCGTGGCGGGACAACAAACTCAGGAACAGCAGAGGATTCAGCCGCCGGCTGTGCAGGAGCGCAGCGATGACACAGCGCCCGAGCAGCCGGAAAAGAAGGCCAAGCGGCGCGTCATTGTAATTGCGGTGCTGGTGCTGCTGGCACTGGCAGGCGGCTTGTTCTACTGGCGCAGCACCTTCACCGAAGATACCGATGACGCCCAGGTAGACGGCGATCTGTACCAGGTGAGTTCGCGTGTGACCGGCCAGGTCATCAAGGTCTACGTGGAAGACAACCAAACCGTCGAAGCCGGCAAGGTGCTGGCAGAGATCGATCCGAAGGACTACCAGGTAGCACTGCAGCAGGCCGAGGCGCAGTTGGCAAATGCTCAGGCCTCCTATGAGCAGGCAACGGTGAATGTACCGATTACCAGCCTGGATGTTCGCACTCAGACGTCGACCACGAGTTCGGATGTACAAGCGGCCGTCGCCGGTGTGGCGCAGTCCCAGAAGCAGGTAGCTGCTGCCGAGGCACGCGTGGAACAGGCGAAGGCTAACCTGACCAAGGCTGATCTGGACGTGCAGCGGTATACGCCTCTGGTGGCTAAGGATGTGATCTCGAAGCAGCAGTTCGATGCGGCCGTAGCAACCGCTGCCGCGCAGAAAGCACAGTACCTCGAAGCTCAGTCATCCCTGGTAGCCCAGCAGGAAGCTGTCCGGCAGTCCCAGCAAAAGCTGGTGCAGGCTCAGGCCAGCGCCACGCAAGCCGCCAAGAACGGTCCTCAGCAGGTCAAAGTGCAGGAAGCTCGTGCCTCTGCTGCCGCTGCCGAGGTCAAGCAGGCCCAGGCCCGGGTCGATCAGGCCAAGCTGAACCTGAGCTACACCAAAATCGTGGCTCCGGTAACTGGCATCGTAAACAAGAAGAACGTCCAGGTGGGAGCGAACCTGTCCATCGGACAGAATCTGCTGACGATTGTGCCGCTGGAGAACCTCTGGGTGACTGCAAACTTCAAGGAGACCCAGCTTGAAAAGATGCATCCCGGCCAGAAGGTCGTGATCAAGGTTGATGCTCTGGGGGGACGTGAGTACCAAGGTAAGGTATCCCAGATTGGCGGAGCTACCGGATCGCGACTGAGCCTCTTTCCGCCCGAGAACGCAACGGGAAATTACGTAAAAGTAGTGCAGCGTATCCCCGTGCGCATCGACTTCACCAACCTGAAAGAAGAAAACAAAGACCTCTCCCTCCGTCCGGGCTACTCGGTAGTGCCGGAAGTACGGATCAAGTAACGGCAATCCCGAATTGGGGAAGCCCGCATCCTAAGCAGGATGTGGGATTCCCCAAGGAGAGATAACAATGGCTGTTGCTATGAAGAAGGTTGAGAACAAAGACCTGATCACGCCCCACTGGCATGAGAAGGCAAAGGAAATCCAGAAGTACGGTTCGGTGGTGAAGGATCTTCCGAACGCTCTGGAGTCCGATGTTCGTGAAGCGATGTGTGCCAGGTTGAACCAGCTTCTGGCAGACTCGATCACCCTCCGTGACATGTATAAAAAGCATCACTGGCAGGTGGCGGGACCTACTTTCTATCAGCTTCACCTTCTGTTTGATAAGCATTTCGAAGAGCAGGTGGAGATCGTCGATGTGATCGCCGAGCGCATCCAGTTGCTGGGCGGCGTCACCATTGCGATGGGAGCCGATGTCGCCGAGGTATCGCAGATTCAGCGTCCGCCGCGTGGCCGGGAAGAGGTTCCAGTGCAGATCTCACGTCTGCTGGATGCCCACCGGGTCATCATCGAGGAGTGCCGCAAGCTGGCCGAGGCTGCTGATGAGGCGGGTGATGATGGCACCAATGACCTTGCGGTCAGCGATGTGCTCCGCCCGAACGAACTGCAAAGCTGGTTCCTCAGCCAGCATCTGGTAGAGATGCCTTTGACCTTCGCGGAGTAAACCTCACCCCGGGAGCTATAAAATGTGAGAGCCCGTCCCTGCCGGGGCGGGCTCTTTTTGCTGCTTTGCACCTTCGTTACCCATCCAGACATCTAGTGAGTTAGGATGTAACCTCCTCCGGGGCCACTCTCATGCCTATCGCCATCGAGTTCTTTGTGCAGTACGCCTACGTGATCCTGTTCACGTGGGTCCTGCTGGAGCAGCTCGGCATACCCATTCCGACGACGCCCGCACTGCTCACTGTGGGAACCCTTTCGGCTGCCCACAAGCTGCATGCCTCCATCTCTTTGGCTGCAGTGGTCATAGCGTGCCTTCTGGCGGACTCTGTCTGGTGGTGGCTTGGACGCCGGTTCGGGGGCAGAGTAGTAAAACTGGTCTGCCGGCTGAGCCTGGAGGCAAGCGCTTGTGTCAAGAAGACCGAAGGATACTTCGGCCGCCGCGGCGGCGTGACCCTGCTCTTCGCCAAATTTGTACCCGGCCTGAATACCCTGGCGCCACCCGTTGCCGGGCAGACCGGTATGTCCTATCCGAAGTTCCTGACCATGGATGGACTGGGGGCACTGATCTGGGGAAGCGCGTACATCTTTGCCGGCCGGTTCTTCGGCGACATCGCCAAGAGGAATGCAACGTTCTTCCATTGGATGGGACGGTTCGCAGGGGTTCTGTTCGTGCTGCTGGTTATCGGTTTCCTCGTGCAGAAGGTCTGGAGGCAGCGCAAGTTCCTTTTGAGCGTGCGCGAACTCCGCCTGGACGCTTCCGAACTGAAAAAGATGATCGACACTGCTTCGGAAGACGGAACGGTGGCGCCGTTCATCGTGGATCTCCGGCATCCGTTGGACTACCTCCCGGATCCTCGGGTGCTGCCAGGCGCCGTCCGCATTCAACCGGCAGAGCTGGAGAAGCAGCATAGCCAGATTCCGCGGGACCGGGACGTAGTGCTGTACTGCACCTGCCCAAGCGAGGAGACCAGTGCGAAAGTGGCGCTACGGTTACACAAGCTGGGCATCTACCGCGTCAGGCCATTGAAGGGTGGCTTTGACGGGTGGAAGCAGGCCGGATATCCCCTGGAAGAATACGTCGAGCCGGCTCCCACCGGATCAAAGCTTGCAGTGAGCGCTTAAAGCCAGTTGCGAGTTTGGACAACCAATACAGCGATGGGTTGCCTCCTCCGGGTGTGTTGCTGATGTTGCTCACGCTATGCCGTACCTCGTCAACTGGTAACTGTTAACTGGCAACTGTTTTTCTAGCTGCCCATAGTGAAGTTGATAGTGATAGTGGTTTGTACTTCCGTTGGGTCTCCGTTCAGAAGATAAGGCCGATAGCGTGCGGCGCGGATGGCGTCGAGCGCTGCGCCGCGCAGCATCTCTGGTCCGCTGACAACCTGCAGGCTTTCAATCATTCCCGATTTTGAGATCACGGCAGTTACGATCACGGTGCCATGGACTCCCGCCGCACGGGCGATAGGCGGATAGACAGGAGTGATCGGCTTCAGCAGAAGGCCGCGCGTGATGCCTTCCGAGACAGGTTGGGCAGCAGGTTTGGGCTTTGGCACGACGCTCACAATGGAAGGTGTTGGGCCTGTGTCCCGGAGGATGCCGCCGATGACCTCATTTGTGTTACCGGGTGTCTTCATTCCCATATCAGAAACCCCAAGTTTCGCTACACCTGGATCAGGCGTCGTGTCGATAGTCTTCGGAATGCTTGGCGGCGCGGTAAAAGCACGGTCTATCGTCGGTGTCGTTTGCGACACGGCTCTCGCCGTATTCTGTGCAACGACCAGAGGCGCTTTGGCAAGCATCGGCGGCTGAAGCGGCAGCGGTGTCATCACCGACTTGGGAAGCGCCTCGGGGTAGAGCAGCGGATAGCTGATGCAGGCTGCTCCAAGAAGAACCTGAAAACCGATGGAAGCGATGGCGGTATAGCGGCGGGCGGTGTGAATGCGTCCTGTGGATTCGATCAGGGCAGACTCAAGCATGGTGGCACTCTCCTTCGTGTGAGTGCGCATCCAGCGAGGAATGCGTACGCTGCCATAGACACTGCCGGTTCTAAGTTTGTTCCTTGCTCTCCAGTTCCTTGTACTCCTGTTCCAGCATCGACATCAGCAGCAGCGAGCTATAGCTCCCGTTGTGATAGTGGGCTTCTCGCAGAATTCCCTCCTGGCGGAAGCCTACGGAACGGTAGAGCGCTTGTGCTCGCTCATTCTCTATGGCGACATCCAGCCATAGCCGATGCGCACCAAACTCGTGAAAGGCACGCCGCATGGCTTCGAGCAGCATCGGACGGCCCAGTCGCTCGCCTGGGTTGCGGACGGCAATGCGGCGTAGTTCGACGATGCGGTGCGGCGAGCGACGCCCAGCCATGATGACGTACCCTGCAACGTTACCAACCGCATCACGCGCAACAAGGTAGGCCGTGTTCGGATCATCGAGTGCGGCGAGATGTTGCTCCGCCGGTTGCACGGTGATGTATGCGGGGTAGAGTGACTCGATCGCACAGATGGCCGGGATATCGTCACGCAGGGCGGGCTGAAGGAGCATGCCTTCAGCGTAGCGCAGGGTAGGATAGGGGGTGGTAAGGGAGAGTCGAAGTGGCATTTCGAGATTTGCGGGATTGGATCAGGGCGTTGGAGCAGGCTGGGGAACTTGTGCGGATCCGGGAGCAGGTCGATCCGATCCTGGAAATGGCCGAGATCGCCGACCGCGCGGTCAAGAATGATGGTCCGGCGCTTCTCTTCGAGAACGTGAAGGGACATCCCGGAAGCCGCGTTCTGATGAACCAGTTCGGTTCGGAACGCCGCATGATGATGGCGCTGGGTGTGAACTCGCTCGATGAAGTCGCCGGACGCATTGAAGAGCTTCTGCATCCGCCCATGCCCGGTGGCCTGATGGACAAGCTGAAGATGCTGCCCAAGCTGGCAGAGGTAGGCCGGTTCTTCCCGAAGGTTGTCAGTAGTAAAGACGCTCCGTGCAAAGAGGTGATCCGCCGCGAAAACTTCAACGTCCTGGAGTTTCCGGTGTTGCAGACCTGGCCGCAGGACGGCGGCCGCTTTATTACACTGCCCCTGGTCACCACGAAAGATCCCAAGAGCGGCAAGCGCAACCTTGGCATGTACCGTATGCAGGTTTATGACGGTCAGACGACCGGCATGCACTGGCAGCGGCAGAAAAATGCAGCAGAGCATCTGCGTGAGTTGTTGCGTCATGCCGCCGGTAACACCCCCGATGCGGTGAATGTGATGGCCCTGACGCAGGGGGGAACGGCAGCGGCTGCCGATGTAAGCAGCGTGCCACAGCAAGTGCTGGCGAAGATTCGCGGCAGCCGGATGGAGGTCGCGGTAGCGATCGGCGCCGATCCGGCGACGACCTTCGCAGCGATTGTGCCCGCTCCGCCCGAGGTGGAAGAGTATCTGATCTCCGGCTTTCTGCGTCAGCAACCGTTGGAACTGGTGAAGTGCGAGACCGTCGATCTGGAGGTGCCGGCACATGCGGAGATCGTGCTGGAAGGCTATGTAGACCTGACGGAGCTGCGTACCGAGGGGCCGTTCGGAGATCACACCGGCTTCTACACCATGAAGGATGAGTATCCCGTATTTCACATTACGTGCATCACGCATCGCCGGGACCCCGTGTATGCTGCCACTGTAGTCGGCAAGCCTCCAATGGAAGATGCATGGATGGGGAAGGCTGTAGAGCGTATCTTCCTGCCTTTGATGAAGCTGACCTGTCCCGAGATTGTGGACGTGAATCTGCCGCCAGAAGGTGTCTTCCATAACCTGATGATCGTCTCCATCAAGAAGAGCTACGCCGGACAGGCGCGCAAGGTGATGAACGCCATCTGGTCGATGGGGCAGGCAATGTTCACCAAGATCGTAATCGTGGTGGATGAGGACTGCGATGTGCAGGACCTGGCCGAGGTGGCGCTGCGGGTGACCAATAATATCGATCCGGAGCGCGATATCCAGTTCACACTGGGTCCTCTGGACTCTCTGGATCACGCATCACGCCTGCCGAACTACGGCAGCAAGATGGGAATCGACGCAACGCGGAAGTGGGCCGCCGAAGGCTTCACCCGCGAATGGCCGGAAATGCTGGAGATGCCGTCAGAGATAAAGACAAGGGTCGACAGTCTCTGCCGCAAGCTGGGGTTCAACTGATCGAATGAAGCGCTGGTTCTTACGCATTCTTGGAAGTCTTCTGCTGGTGGTTCTCGTCGCTGGAGCAGTATTTTACCTGCGACCCTTGTGGGTGAGCGATCAACTGCTGCGCTACAAGATGTGGCGGCAGGGCGTACGCAGCCATTACATCGAGCTTGACGGCCATCGGATTCACTACGTCGAAGCCGGACCTGGGAACGGGAAGCAGCTCTTGCTGGTTCACGGCCTGGGAAGCCGTGTCGAGGACTGGGCCGAGTTGATTCCTCGTTTCGCCGGTGAGGGGTATCACGTCTACGCTCCGGATCTGCTAGGCTACGGCCGCTCCGAAAAGCCGAAGGACTCCGACTACTCCATCGTTGAGGAAGAGAAGATGGTGGCGAAGTTCATGGATGCCATGCACCTGGCGCGGCCCGACGTGATCGGCTGGTCGATGGGTGGCTGGGTTAGCATGCGCCTCGCCGTCGATTATCCGCAGCGCGTCCGTCGTCTGGTGCTGTATGACACCGCAGGGCTCTATTTCCAGGTGGATTTCTCGTTCGACAACTTCACGCCGAAGAGCATTGACGAGGTAACCGAGCTTCTGCGTGTTCTGGAGCCGGTGCCGACACGCCTGCCGGACTTTGTGTCTCGCGATGTCGTACGGCGTGCCGCCGAGAACGGCTGGGTGACGCAGCGGAGTATTCACGCGATGACCATCGGACGAGAGCTGATGGACTTCCGCTTGAACGGTCTGAAATTGCCAGTACTGGTCGTGTGGGGAAAGATGGATCGTCTGATTCCGCCCGTGACCGGAGAGCGGCTGCAGCAACTAGTACCGCAGGCCCGGTTGGAGATTGTGGATGGCTGCGGACACCTTGCTCCGCGCGAATGCCCTGTGCCGGTCTTCGCCGCGACGAAGGAGTTTCTCGCATCAGAACCAGCAACTGCCGGTGGCCGCAGAGAATGGCCCAAGTAAAGCGAGTTGCTGGTTGTTGGGGCGGATTCGATAAATGACCACTGAACTGGGTGCCCCATCCATTGCGTAGCAATGGGTGGGATCTGAAGCCCCAATCGTCTACTGAAGTCACAAAAAGCAGGTTCGAGCTTCGCTCGAATTTCCCACTCACGCTATGCGTGAATGGGGCACCCAGGGCATGGGCTCTCAAATTTGGTCGATGTACCTATTGCTGTGTGTTGTCTATTTGGACAGCGCGATGCTGCCTTACTCTTCCGCCTTCCATTCATACGCCCCAGCCTGCGGCAGACCGATATGCGCCAGAACGCGATGAACAAAGTTGCGAGCGATATCCTCGACGCTTTGCGGATGGTTGTAGAAGGTTGGAATCACCGGATAGATCGTCGCACCGGCTTCCGCCGCGAGCTGCATATTCCGCAGATGGATGCGGTTGAACGGCGTCTCTCGTACGCAGAGTACCAGCGGACGGCGCTCTTTCAGGGTGACATCCGCGGCACGTTCAATGAGATTTGAGGCCAGGCCGTTAGCGATGCCCGCCAGGGTACCCATGGAGCAGGGAAGCACAATCATGCCGTGGGTGAGATGACTTCCACTGGCGATTGCTGCGCCAATGTCGTCCTGTCCGTGATGCACGATCTTCTCTGAGCTCCGCTCCAGAAGACGTTCCACGAGTTGTGTGCGGCCGGCGAGTTGTAGCTCTTGGGCAAAAACACGAAGGGCGGCATCCGACGCCATCAGGTGGATGCGGCGAACGCGAGCGTCGGCATCCAGCATCTGAAGAGCCAGCCGTGCGAAGATCGCACCGCTCGCGCCGGTGATTGCAAGGGTGATAACCCGTTCTTGCGCAACAACTTCGCTCACAGCAATCATTATCTCAGGCGATACGGGTAACGCATCCTATCGCGACTTTTTTCTGTTGTAACGGTCGAAGCCTAAACAGGTTGTTTGCATTTGCATCGAAATAGATACGGGACTGATGAGCTTACCTGGGAATTTTTTCCGTTGGGGACTGTATGCGGCACTTTTTTTTGCCTCTTTTGCCGCGCAGGGCAGTGTCGCACTGCTCGTGGAGGAACCTTTTGGCCGGTTCGGAGAGATGAATCCGACTGGCCACGCTGCCATTTATCTTGACCATGTCTGCGCTGAAACGCCCGTGAGCCTTCGGAGATGCAGGCCTGGCGAACTGGGAGTAGTGGTCAGCCGCTACTACAAGGTGAATCACTACGACTGGGTAGCCATTCCCTTGATTCCATATCTGTACGCCGTGGAAGACAAAAGCGATATCCCGCTAGCGGCCACAGCTCAGCTGGAGTCAGACCTCCGGGATGCATATCGGCGTCGCCACCTGCGTGAGATCGTGCCGGATGAGGCGGATGGAGGCACACCGGAAGGCGACTGGATCCAGATGGTGGGATCTTCGTACGACCGCAAGATCTACGGCTTCCAGGTAAGAACCACGGCTGCGCAGGATGCGGAGCTGATTACGGCATACAACGAAGGTCGCAATCGTAGCCACTTCAATCTGTTGTTTCAGAACTGTGCTGACTTCTCGCGCAAGCTGCTGAACCTGTACTTCCCGAAGGCGGTTCATCGCAATTTTTTGGCGGATGGTGGTGTCACCACACCGAAACAGATTGCAAAATCCTTCGTGAAGTATGCCCGCAAACACGATGAGCTGGAACTGACGACCTTCGTCATTCCGCAGGTGCCGGGCGATATCCCTCGCAGTACACGAGTGAACGGGGTTGCCGAGTCATTGGTGAAGTCGAAGAAATATCTGCTTCCTCTAGTGGTCCTGCATCCGGAGCTGACGGCGGGTATTGTTGCTGCCTATCTGGGCTCGGGACGATTCGAGCCTCCGAAGGAAACACATGTCTTCCGTATCGAGGACCTGGAGGCCACGCGGGAGGCGGAGATTTCTGGGGAGCTTTCAGCGGGCAGCCGATAACGCTTTGGCATGTCCCTATTCTTCCGAACTAGCAAGGCGGAAAGAGAACAGCAACAGGCTCACAGCGACAGCGAGCGGAAGCAGAAAGGCCATACGTAGTGAGCCCGCCTGCCGTGAAACAACTCCCATAAGCCATGGCAGAAGGGCTGCTCCCAGGCCGGAGGCGGCAAGGATGATTCCTGCCTGCCGTGGAGATGGTTTGCGGCCTAGGATCAGGGCGAAGGTCACGGGAAATACCGGACCAAGCGAGAGCCCCAGAACGATAGCCGCGGCAGTGATTGCGATGGTAGTGTGAGCAAACAGCAGCGCCAATGTACTGATCACCAACGCCACCAGCGCAACACGCTGCAGGAACGTGTCCTTCACACGCAGAAGGACCGCCGAAGAGAGGGGACGGGCGCAGGCGAGAGCGACCCAGAACGCAGAGGTCACGGCCTGGCTTTCAGAAAGCGAACGCCCTCCATAGCGGAGCATGTAGGTAGTAAGCCAGACGTTGAGGCTGCTTTCATACGCTCCGTACAGCGCAAGCAGAAGCGCGAAGAAAAGGAAGAGAGGAAAACCGACCGATGGAGCGTCCGAGGCGCCCGCGGAGGTGCTTTCTGCGACGGCGATGGGACTCCGGCCGCGTTCGAATCCAAACAGCAGCGCTGCAATCGCAAAAAGAGCCGCGAAACCCAACAGCATCGATCGCAGAGGCATGTGAGGTGTGAGCCAGGAGGCGAGCAGCGGAGACAGCAGCGCACCGGCGCTGAAGAGGGCATTGAGCAGCGTGAGGGCGGAGGCGCGGTTCTGGGTATAGCGTGAGCCTGCAATCACATTGGACGAGGCGATCATCTGGCCGATGCCCCAGGCTCCGCCAAAAAGCACAGTCATGAGGATCGGAAGAGCGGGCGAGATCGCGAAAAGAGCAAGCCCAGCGGCAGCAGCCAAGGCTCCGGCTCCGAAGCTGTATTGCGGCCGGCGAAGGACCGTCATGCCGCCGACGGTAGCGCCCAGAAACTGTGCCAATGGCAGCAGGCCAACGGAAGCGTCCGAGAGATGGTGTCTGGCTGCAAGCAGGGGAAGGATGGGGCCCAGCAGAGCCGTGCCCAGGCCGGTCAGTAAAAATCCATAGGCGAGCAGTGGAAGTGAAGGTGCCTGAGCCATAGAAGGTTTTCCCTGTGGGTGTAGTGTAGGGTTTCCGCATCTATTGACGTTTTCCGCAATGAAAACGCCGCTGCGCTCCTCTTCCGGGATACCCAGCAACAGGGAAAATGCTCTAGAACGCACCTCTCCAGTGTGTCACGCAGGACGGCAGGGGCCGAGGACTATCATGAAGATGTGAGAAAGATTTCCTTTGCGATCCTGCTGGCTGTCGTGGTCTGCATAGCCGGGTGCAAAAAGCCCCCGCAACCCTCGACCGCGGCGAAGACGTTTGACGTTCGCGGTAAGGTGATCGAGACGAATCCCGCCCGCAGCGAGGTGACTCTGGATCATGAAGCTATTCCAGGCTTTATGGAAGCCATGATCATGCCGTACAAGGTGAAGGATCCTGCGGTACTGAAGGAACTTCATCCGGGGGACCGGATTACGGCAAAGCTCTTTGTTGAGTACGACGGTGAGATCTACAAGAACGCCAAGCTCGATCAGATTGTTGTAATCGCCCAGGGGAAACCGGACTATAAACCGACGATGCAATTTCATGCACCGGCGAAAGGCGACGTCGTTCCGGACTTCAAGCTGACCAACCAGAACGGTAAGGCGATTCACCTGAACGAGTTCCAGGGCCGGGTTCTGTTGATCACCTTTGTCTACACCCGCTGCCCGCTGGACGACTACTGCCCGAAGATGAGCCGCAACTTTGCGGAGATCGAGAAGACGCTCGCAACGGATAAAGACGCTGCGGCAAGGACGCACCTGCTGAGCATCAGCTTCGATCCGGCCTTCGATTCTCCGAAGATATTGAAGAGCTATGGCGAAATCTATGCCGGGAAGACGGACTTCCGGCACTGGGAGTTTGCAACACCCTCCCAGAGCGATCTGCGGCCCATGGAGGAGTTTTTCGACCTTGGAGTGACCTCGGACGACAATAAATCGTTCACTCATTCGTTATCTACGGTAGTCGTAGACAAAAGCGGACGTGTGGCCGAATGGTATCCGGGGAATGACTGGACGGCTGCGCAGGTCGCAGCACGGATGAAAGAGCTGGCCCGTGCGGCCTGAGAGGAAACATTGATGGCAAATGTAACAATTCGGTTTGGCGTGTTGCTGATTCTGCTTGGAGCGATCTTCTTCTGGATCACCGGACACACCGCGTACACGGCACTCATCCCGGCATGGTTCGGAATTGCGCTGGCGATCCTGGGAATGGTCGCCCGTACAGAAGATGCCAAGATGCGCATGATCGTCATGCATATCGCGGTGACGATCGGTCTGCTGGGCTTTTTGTTCCCGGCGATTCGCGCCCTGAACGCCTACCTGGCTGGTCCGATCCTTCGTCCGTTAGCGTTTCGCGAAGAGGTCTTGATGGCAGTGATCTGCCTGATTTACACGCTGCTGTGTGTGCGGTCGTTCATTGCGGCACGCCGTGCACGGGTAGCGTAGCGTCGATTTTCTGAGGTACGGCCGTGGCTGGTGTGGACTACTGCGGCAACAGCGGAGTGGAGCGAAATATGGGCGGTATATCGTCATTAGGAGCACCGCGGATGCACGCCGGCGATCGGCCGGTCCGCGGTCATAAGACTCTTTCAGGAGGAGAGAAGAGGCCGAAACCTCCTCTGAAGAAGGTACTGCCGCAGATCTGGGCTCTGTTTCGTCCGCGGCTGGGTCTAGTCATTGGCAGTTTTCTGCTGATGGTCATTAACCGCGCCTGCGGCCTGGTGCTTCCCGCTTCCTCTCGCTACCTGATCGACAATGTGATGTACCACGGGCAGTCATCGCTGTTGCCGAAGATCATCGGTATCGTCGCGGCAGCAACCATGATCCAGGGCATCACGACCTATGCGCTGTCGCAATTACTTTCCACCGAAGGCCAGAAGCTGATCGCCGAGTTGCGGCGGAAGGTGCAGGAGCACATTGGCCGGCTTCCCGTGGAGTTCTACGACCGTAACCGCACCGGAGTGTTGGTCTCGCGCATCATGACGGACGTGGAAGGCGTGCGCAACATTATCGGTACCGGGCTGGTGGAATTCGTCGGCGGACTGATGACGGCATTGATTGCATTTATCGTCCTTATCCGTCTGAGCACGCGGATGACGCTTCTGACCTTCTCGATCCTCCTGATCTTTGCCGTGATCCTGATGCGGGCCTTCAGGACGATTCGTCCCATCTTCCGCCAGCGCGGGGCCATCGCTGCGGAAGTAACGGGGCGTCTGACAGAGTCTCTGGGTGGCGTTCGCGTGGTGAAGGGATATCACGCGGAGGAGAGCGAGGCAAACGTCTTTGCCGGGGGAGTGCAGCGGCTGCTGACGAATGTGCTTAGCTCATTGCGGGCACAATCACTGATGACGCTGTCGAGCACCATGGTGCTTGGTGTGGTCGGTGGCCTGGTGATGTACCTCGGCGGCAGGGAACATACCGCGGGACGCCTGACCGTCGGTGGATACGTGGAATACACCATGTTCCTGACCTTCATGATCGCTCCTATGGTGCAACTGGTCTCGATCGGGACGCAGTTGACAGAAGCTGCTGCCGGACTGGACCGGACCAATGAAGTATTGGCGGAGCTGACGGAGGACGCAGGTTCGAAGCGCAAGGCGGAATTGGGACCGCTGCGGGGTGATGTCCGATTCGAACACGTCAGCTTCGAATACGAAGAAGGTAAACCGGTGCTGCATGACATTGACTTCGTGGCCAGGCCCGGGACCTCGACGGCGCTGGTGGGCTCGTCCGGTTCCGGCAAGTCGACCATCATCAGCCTGGTGTGCGCCTTCCATACCGCACAGCATGGCCGCGTAGTGGTCGATGGCGTCGACCTGGCGGAAGTGAAGCTGAGCAGCTATCGCTCGCAGCTAGGTGTGGTGCTGCAGGAGACCTTCCTCTTCGACGGCACAGTGCGGGAGAACGTGTTGTTCTCACGCCCTGAGGCAACGGAAGAGCAGTGGAGAGAAGCCTGTCGCATCGCACGTGTAGACGAGTTCGTGGAGCGCTTCCCAGAAGGCTATGAGACCATCGTCGGCGAGCGGGGCGTGAAACTCAGCGGGGGCCAGAGACAGCGGCTCTCGATCGCACGCGCCATCCTTGCCGATCCTCGCATTCTGATTCTGGATGAAGCGACCAGTTCGCTTGATTCGGAGAGCGAGGCCCTGATCCAGGAAGGTCTGAACTACCTGATGCGGGGACGAACGACGTTCGTCATTGCTCACCGGCTCTCAACTATTCGCAGGGCAGATCAGATCCTGGTTGTAGAACAAGGCAGCATCCGTGAGCGTGGACGCCATGAAGAACTGCTTGCGCTTGGCGGACGCTATTACGAGCTCTACATGCGGCAGCATGGCGTAGAGATGAATATGTTCCTGGCTCCGGGCGAAGGCGACAAGCTCGAGGAAGAGGCAAAGGCGTAGGCATTCGAAATTACCGCACTCAATAAAGAGAGGGGGCGAATGCCCCTCTTTCATTTTCCGGAAATTGTAGGTGGGTCTACATAAATTTGGGCGCCCACACTCTGGGTGCCCATCCATTGCAACGCAACGGGTGGGATATTCGGGGTCCCGGCGAGCTTAGTTCGCTGGGGTCAACTATTCGAGCGAAGCTCGAACCGGGTGGGAGCTGTGGGTCAACATAAAAATGGGCTTTAAGCCGATCTACTTTTACGCTTTTATCAGCTTGGCTGAAGCCGGCTGCTCCCACCAGTTTCAGTCAGCTTTGACTGCGTCAGATCCGCCGAATTCGTCGATACCTCCTAGCCTTACGGCTCATCGTGATAGATGCTGACCTGAGCCTTGCCACCTTCCGCCAGCCTGGCGCGATACATCCCGGGAGTATTGAAGCTCCATGCCAGTTGTCCATCGGGTGTGATCGCGATGATCCCACCATCACCCTTGAGGGCAGTAAGACGCTTCTGAATCACCTCGTCGGCTGCCGCCTGTAGCTTCATTCCCTTGTACTCGACCAGCGCGCAGATCTCGCGGGCGACCGTAAGGCGAATGAAGTATTCGCCTGTGCCCGTGGCAGAAACAGCGCAGCTCTGATTGGAAGCGTACGTACCCGCCCCGATGATGGGCGAATCGCCGACGCGGCCATAGAGCTTCGCCGTTGTGCCTCCGGTGGAGGTGCCGGCAGCCACATTACCATCCCGGTCGAGAGCGACGACCCCGACAGTACCGTACTTGTGTGTCTGGTTCTCATCAGGCCACGCCGCGGCAGGCAGTTCATCGGGTTGCAGGAAAGAGATAGGTTCCTTTGGCTCAGGAGGAGCGCCTGCAGGGCGCGGAGGAATCGGTTTGCCCTTGGCCTTGAGCGCCTTCACAAGCTGTTGCCAGCGGCGCTCGGTGAAGAAATAGCTAGGATCGACCTGCTCAAGGTCCCGCTCGGCGCCGAACTCATCTGCTCCGTTGCCGATCAGCATGACGTGCGGAGACTTCTCCATGACCGTGCGTGCCAGCGAGATGGGGTGCCTTGTGCGGGTGACTTCAGCAACTGCGCCTGCGTTCAGGGTCTTGCCGTCCATGATGGCAGCGTCCAGTTCATTGCGTCCGGCCGCGGTAAAGACGGCGCCCCGGCCGGCATTGAACAGCGGATCGTCTTCCATCAGTTTGATAGAAGCTTCAATGGCATCGAGGGAAGATCCGCCTTTGGCCAGAACGTCCGCGCCGGTCTGCAGTACCTTGTCGAGGGCAGCGCGGTAGGCCTTTTCGGCTTCAGGGGTCATATTCTTTCGTTCGATGACGCCGGCGCCTCCGTGGATGACGATGGCCCATTTGTGAAGTGTCTGTGGTGTTTGGGCAAGTGTGGTCATGGAGATCATGGCAGCCGCAGCCAGCGCAAAAAGTGCTCTCTTTCTCCTCATGGTTTTTCAACTCCCAACTGGGTCAGCAGGAAGGCATAATCGAAGGCGATCTCCTTCAGATAGTCATAACGGCCTGAAGCTCCTCCATGACCCGCGTCCATGTTGGTCTCAAGCAGAAGCGGCGTGTCGTTCGTCTTCAGGGTGCGCAGCTTGGCGACATACTTGGCCGGCTCCCAGTACATCACCTGCGAATCGTTCAGGCTGGTTTTCACCAGCATTGCCGGGTAGCCGCCCGGTTTCAGATTGTCGTACGGCGAATAGGCGTGCATGGTGGCAAACGCTTCCGGCTCGTTCGGGTTACCCCACTCTTCATACTCGCCGACGGTGAGCGGAAGCGAGTCATCGAGCATGGTGTTCATCACGTCGACGAAGGGCACATGCGAGAGCACAACGCTGAAGAGATCAGGACGAAGATTGGTGACAGCGCCCATCAGCAGGCCTCCTGCGGAGCCGCCTTCGATGGCGACCCGTTTCGGATCGCCATAGCCTTCAGCAACGAGATGCTCGGTCGCGGCGATGAAGTCCGTAAAGGTGTTCATCTTCATCTGCATCTTGCCGGCATCGTGCCATTTGTCACCAAGATCGCCGCCGCCGCGGATATGTGCATAGGCCAGTACCAGACCGCGATCGAGCAGCGAAAGACGGTTCGGGTTGAAGCCAACGGGGAGTGCGTAACCGTAAGAACCGTAGCCGTAGATATACAGCGGATTCTCGCCGTTGCGGACGAACTCATCGCGACGATAGACAAGGGAGATCGGGATCTTTGTCCCGTCGGATGCTGTCGCCCAGATGCGCTCGGAAGCATAACGGGAGCGGTCGAAACCGCCGGGGACCTCCTGTTGCTTCAACAGAGTGGACGAATGTGTCTGGACATCGTAGCTATAGACCGACGATGGTGAGACCAGTGACTGATAGCTATAGCGGAAGCTAGCCGCGGCGAACTCCGCATTGACGTGCAAACCTGCAGAGTAGGTCGGCTCAGGGAAGGTTACCTCTTCCGATGTGGACGTCAGCTTCTCGCCACTCCAGCCAAAGACGCGAAGCCGAGGCAGGCCGAGCACGCGGTCGGAGGCGACCGCAAAGTCGCGGAAGAGATCGAAGTCTTCGAGCGGATACTCTGGATCCTCTGGAAGCTCTTCGGTCCAGTGCTCGCGTCCAGGAGCAGCCACCTCCGCCGATACCAGACGAAAGTTCTTGCCGGTGTCATTCACACGGATATAGAAGCGGCCGTTGCGATGGTCGGCGTAGTACTCCTGATCATTAATGCGCGGAGCCAGCAGAGTGAACATCGTCGGGTTGGAAGCGAGCGCGAACCGTACCTCGGTTGTTGTGTGACTGCCGGACTCCATGAAGATGTACTTGCGATCACGGCTGCGTCCAGCGCCGAGATTGAAACGTTCGTCCGTCTCCTCAAAGATGATGGTGTCCTTTGTCGTGTCCTCCCCGAGCGTATGACGGTAAAGGCGATAGTGACGCTTAGTCTGTTCGTCTTCCACGGTGTAGAAGAGCGTCTTTGAGTCGTCGGCCCATACCAGGGAACCCGTGCGCAGCGCGGTATCCGGTAGGTCTTTTCCGGTGTCCAGGGAGCGGATGTGCAGCGTGTACTGGCGGTAGCCGGTGTTGTCAGTCGAATAGGCCAGCAGTGTGTTATCCGGCGAGACCGCAAGGCCACCGATGGCCATGAAGGGCTGGCCTTTGGCCAGCTCATTGACGTCAAGAATGACCTGCTCTGCGGCATCGTCGTTATAGACGGCGTTCGGGTCGTCTGGAACGGGTGATGGCTTGCGGCAGTAGATGGGGTACTGCAGGCCTTCGACCGTGCGGGTGTAATAGAAGTACCCGTTCGCGAGGTAGGGGACCGAGACATCGGTCTCCTTGATGTGCGACAGCATCTCACGGTAGAGCTTGTCCTGTAACTCTTTGGTGGGCTCCATGAAGGCGTGGGTGTAGGCGTTCTCGGCCTTCAGATACTCGATTACATCTTCTGAGTCCTTATTGCGGAGCCAAAAGTAATCGTCTTCCAGAGTGTGTCCATGAATGTGGGTGGGATTCGGCTCGCGGCGGGCGACAGGTGGTTGCATCTCTTGATTCGGCTCCAAAGGTAGAGGATACAGGCAACCGCAGATCAATGTTGCCACCCTAAGAAAGAGTGGAGTATTGTGCCTCGTCGTAGAGATCGTAGAGCTACAGGAGGGCCCGAAAAGATGCGAATATCAGGCGTTTCAGCCTTTGTGGTGATGTTGGGATTTGGTGCGGCAACTTTAGCCGCACAGCAGGACACGAGCGGCGGTGTCTACAACACCAATCCAACACCGCAGCAGCAGCGGCAGGAGAAGCCGGCAGGTGTTGGTGTTTCCAATGCACGACCGGAAGATACCTCGGCCCCGCTGGGAGATACCGGCGAACGTATGCGGGACCGCTTCTTTCTGAAGACGGCGGCTCAAAGCAGCAGGGGAGTCGTACGCATGAGCCAGCTTGCTTTGGCGAAGTCCAGCAACGACGATGTGAAGGCGTTTGCGCAGAAGATCATGACCGACCATGCCGCACTCGCGCGCACCTGGAAGCCGCTGGCGCAGGAGCTCGGCGGTCCTCCAGCCCGGGAACTTTCCAAAAGGGACCAGAAACTGTATGACCGGTTGAGCGGTCTTTCAGGAGAGCAGTTCGACAAGGAGTACATGATGGCCATGGCAGAAAGTCACCGCGAAGATCTGAAGCTCTTCCGCGACACCATGGTGGCCACCTCAAATAACTCACTCAGAGACGCTCTCGACCGCACCATCCCTGTCATTCAGGACCACATCATGCAGGCCGATTCGGTCGCGCGTAAGAACGGTTATCTTGCAATGCAGTAAGGTAAGATGCTGGAAGACAAAGGCGGGCGCGAAGGCCCGCCTTTGTCTTGCCCTGCGGAACCTTTGGCAGGGCGAAAGCGTAGAGCATCTTTCCTGTAGGTGTAGTGCAGGGCTTGTGCATCTATGGGCGTTTTCCGCAATGAAAACGCCGCCTTCCGGGATACTTAGCAACAGGAAAAATGCTCTAGAATGATGACAGATATGGGCCGATGGGCCAGATCGTGGATGTGGGCGCTGCTGATCGTGCTGGCGCCCTTGGCGGCGGTGGGAGAGAAGGTAAGCGACCTTCCCAAGCCGACGGCTTACGTAACCGATCTGGCGGGCGTATTGTCCGATCCGGCCAAAGCACAGATCAATCAGTATGCAGGCGAGGTGGAGCGGCAGGCGCACGCGCAGATTGCCGTGGTCATCATCAAGTCCCTCGACGACCGTCCCATCGAAGACTACGCGAACGATCTCTTCCATACCTGGGGCATTGGACCTAAGGATCCGAAATACAAAGATCGTGGCATCCTGTTGCTGTTTGCCACGCAGGATCGCAAGCGGCGTATCGAAGTTGGCTTCGGTCTCGAAGGGATTCTTCCCGATGCCAAAACTGGCGATATCGGACGGGCGATGCGGCCGCTGCTGCAGCAGAACCAGTGGGACGAAGCGATTCGTCTCGGTGTGACAGAGATCGGACAGATAATTGCGGACGACGCTGGAGTCACGCTCAATCCTCCGCAGACAGTACATACCTATCATCGTGCGACGGTACACTCCGGTGGCGGCATCGGCATCGGTGTTCTGGTCGTTGGCTTTATCCTCTTCCTGATTGTTGTGAGCATTCTGCGCCGTATCTTCGGGGGCGGTGGTCCTGGTGGTTTCGGCGGTGGTGGCGGCGGTGGTTGGCTGCCCTGGCTAATTCTCGGCAACATTCTGGGCAGCGGCGGTGGACGCCGTGAGTGGGGTGGCCGAGGCGATGGTGGTGGCGGCTGGGGTGGTGGCAGCGATGGAGGCGATTCCAGCGGCGGCTTCGGTGGTTTTGGTGGTGGTGACTCCGGTGGCGGTGGCTCCAGCGGAGACTGGTAAAGATTTTCAGAGTTGGCCGGAGGCAAGCCTCCGGAGAAACAGGAGACGAGGCAAATGAAAGGTTTTCTGATTGGGCTGGTAGCCGTTGTACTGATTGTGGTGTTGGCATTCGGCAGCTATACGGGCTCCAAAAACACGATGGTGCAGAAGAACGAGGAGGTTACAGCAGCCTTCTCTGAGATCGATGTGAACCTGCAGCGCCGCGCTGATCTGATCCCGAACCTGGTGGCGACCGTGAAGGGTTACGCCAAGCAGGAGCTGGACGTGCTGACGGCGATCTCCAACGCACGCGCCGGCCTGCTGACCGCAAGAACACCCGATGAAAAGCTGGCGGCGAACGACCGTTTGAGCGTGGCACTGCTGCCGTTGACCCGCCTGCAGGAGACCTATCCGGAGCTGAAGAGCAATGAGCAGTTCCAGCGCTTGGAAGATGAGTTGAGCGGTACGGAAAACCGCATTGCCGTTGCGCGCCGCCGCTATAACGATTCCATCAAGGACTACAACGTGTACATCCAGCAGTTCCCGCACTCCATCTGGGCGGGTATGGCCGGGTTCACTCCGAAGACGGGTTACTACGCAGCCGATCCGGGCTCGAAGACCGCGCCGAAAGTGGATTTTGGCAAGTAGCGCCGCTAGATCAATAAAACAGAAAGGCCGCCCGTCAGGGCGGCCTTTATCGTTGCGTCAGAGTCCCAGTGCAGATCAGGGAACCGGCTACTTCGTGAATGAAGCGACGGCCGAAGCTTCATCGTCCTTGACGTCGAAGACGGTGTAGAGCTTCGTGATCTGGAGCAGGTCGTGGACCTTCTTGGTCAGGTTCAGCAGTTTCAGCTCGCCACCGGAGTTCTTGACGGTGGTGAAGGAGCTGACGAGCTCGCCGATACCCGAGGAGTCGATATAGCTGACGTCGCCCAGGTTCAACAGAACGCTCTTATTGCCCTTAGCGAGCTGGTCGCGGATCGCGTCGCGCAACACGACGCTGCCTTCTCCGAGAGTGATGCGGCCGCTCAGATCCAGGATAGTGACGCCGTCTACCTGGCGGGTGCTGACTTTCATGCTCACGTGGTGATTCCTCCTAGTTAATTGCCCGCTGGTGCGGGAGTGCGGTGTTTGATCAGGGTCAGTTCCGTCCCGGGATGGGTCTGCCGGAAGTGTACCTCATCCATAAAAGCGCGGATGAGGAAGATACCTCGTCCCGATCCGCGCAGGATATTCTCTGGCGCGAGCGGGTCGGGAATGGTGTCAGGGTCAAGTCCCGGCCCCTGGTCAGCAATCTTGATGACCAGATCCGATGAGGTGGTTTCAAAGGACGCGCTTACATGCTTCTCCGTGCTGTAGTTATTGCCATGAAGCACTGCATTCACTGCGGCTTCACGCACGGCCATCGCAATGTTGGGGATATCGTCCTCGGAAAATCCTGCACGCTGGGCGAATTGCTCAGCCTCCAGCTCGAGCCGATTGACGGTGTCGAGCGTCGAGTCGAGGGTGAAGCTGGCGCGGCTTGTTATCGAGTCGGCCAAATTACTCCTGCAGGCGAGGTGCTGATTTTGGAGCCGCCGACGCCAGAGGAGCCGGAGTTTCGTCCAAGGTGCTTGCAAAGGCAGTTTGCTTCCCAGGGAAGCAAAAGTCAAGAAATTGGAATCGGAGGGTCAATCAACCCCAGCAGGGAACCTTCCTCTCCGGGGGAGCGTATGCCCTTTCACCGCGATAGAGCATTTTTCCTGTAGGTGTAGCGTAGGGTCTCCGCATTTATGGGCGTTTTCCCCGATGAAAACGCCGCTGCATTCCTCTTCCCGGATACCCAGCAACAGGAAAAATGCTTAGGATGAAGTGTCTAAAAAGGAGAAAGAACGATATGCGTTTGCGCTTTGGTTTGGCGGCGGCATTGTGGTGTGGCTTGGCAGGTGCAGTTTTTGCGCAATTTCCAGCCGCGCAATCGACATCGCTGAAGCCTTTGCAGGCGATGCCGTACTCCCCCAGCTTGAATGTCGCCGATATGGATAAGTCGGTCGATCCGTGCGTGGACTTCTACCAGTACTCCTGCGGCGGATGGATGAAGAGCAATCCGATTCCAGCGGACCAGGCCGGATGGAGCGTCTATGGCAAGCTGGCGCAGGACAATCTCCAGTTTCTGTGGGGCATCCTGGTGGATGCCTCGAAGGCCGGCAATCGCACACCCAGTCAGCAGAAGATCGGCGATTATTTTGGCGCCTGCATGGATGAAGATTCCATTAACAAGCGCGGTCTGGGGCCTCTGAAGCCTCTGCTTGCCCGCATCGATGGCTTGAAGACGCGTGAAGAACTGGTGGCCTATCTTCCAGTGCTGCATCACGAACAGGTAGGGAACTTCTTCTTCGGCTCCGGCTCGGGGCAGGATCTTGGCGACTCCTCGCAGGTGATCGCATTTATCGCTGCGGGAGGCCTGGGATTGCCCGACCGCGACTACTACACCAAGACCGACGCCAAGAGCGAAGAGACCCGGGCAAAGTATGTCGCCTACATCGCACAGCAGTTGACGCTTGCCGGAGAACCGAAGGCGGCGGCGGAGACTGACGCTGCCGCGATTATGAAGATCGAAACCGCTCTCGCAAAGGCCTCGCTGACCCGCGTCGAACGCCGCGATCCATACAAGGAGTACCACAAGATGTCGGTCGAGGATTTGGGCAAGCTGACGCCCTCGATCGATTGGAACCGCTATTTTGCAACGCAGAATGTCCCGACCGTGACGTCGCTGAATGTGAACCAGCCTGACTTCCAGAAAGCACTCCAGACCGAGCTGACAGCGGAGCCGTTGCCGGCCTTGAAGGCGTACCTGCGCTTCCATGCGATTACCGCCGCGGCTCCCTCACTGTCGAAGGACTTCGATGAAGCTCAGTTCAACTTCTATTCGAAGTATCTGCGCGGCGTGCAGCAACAGCAGCCCAGGTGGAAGCGCTGCACCCGCCAGGTGGACAACATGCTTGGCGAAGCTCTGGGACAGGAGTTTGTCCGCCGGACCTTCGGTCCGGATACCAAAGCCAAGACGGTGAAGATGACGGATGAGATCGAGCAGGCCATGGCTGGAGAGATCAAAGGCTTGACCTGGATGAGCGATGCCACCAAACAGCGTGCGATCGAAAAGCTGCACCTGGTCCGGAACAAGATCGGGTATCCGGACAAGTGGCGCGACTATTCCAAGCTGGAGGTCAAAGCCGACGATTACTTCGGCAACATGCTGCGGGCCTCTCTTTTCGAGGACCAGCGTCAGTGGGCCAAGGTGGGTAAGCCGGTGGACAAGAACGAGTGGGACATGACGCCGCCGACCGTCAATGCCTATTACAACCCCCAGATGAACGACATCAACTTCCCGGCCGGTGTGCTGCAGCCGCCGTTGTATGACGCCAAGCTCGACGACGCTCCCAACTATGGCAATACAGGATCAACCATCGGCCACGAGCTGACGCACGCCTTTGACGATGAAGGGCGACAGTTCGACGGAGCAGGAAACCTGAAGGACTGGTGGACGAAGGAAGACGCCGAAGGTTTTGAAAAGCAGATCAATTGCCTGCGCGATCAGTTTGCTACCTACACCATCGTGGACGACATTAAGATCAACTCGAAGCTGACCAGCGGCGAAGATGTAGCTGATCTGGGGGGAACGCTGATCGCGTATATCGCCTGGAAGAAGGCGACAGGAAATCAGCGGCTTGCACCAGTGGAGGGATTCACCCCTGACCAGCGGTTCTTTATCGGGTTTGCCCAGTGGGCCTGCGAGAACCAGCGGCCGGAAAACCTGCGGGTGAGCGCGATTACCAATCCACACTCCCCGGGTTATGCACGTATCAACGGTATCGTGACGAATATGCCCGAATTTGCCACAGCCTTCGGATGCAAAAAAGGCCAGCCGATGGTGAAGGAGACGGTCTGCAAGGTGTGGTAGAGCATTTTTCCTGTAGGTGTAGCGTAGGGTCTCCGCATTTATGGGCGTTTTCCTCAATGAAAACGCCGCTGCACGCTCCTCCCGGGATACCGAGCAACAGGAAAAACGCTCTAACGCACGCCTGAATCTCCAAAAGCCGGCTCTCTTTTCGAGTGCCGGCTTTCTCTTTTTGGTTCTATTACATAGCACTGGTGGTGCGCATCTGAATGCTTGGGTAGACTGCGAACAGGATGCACGCTCCTCTCCATCTCCGGACCAGTGCCGCAGCCATGATCGGTATGCCGGTGAAGAATGCCCATGGGGGCGTTCTGGGAAGGGTGCGGGATGTGGCCGTCGATCCGGCAAAAGACACCAACCATGTTGCGGGTTTCGTCCTGCGCCGCGCCGGGAAAGAACGGGCGCCGGGATGGGTCTCCATTGAATCTCTGGAGAGGACCGAGTCTGGGGACCTGCGATTGCGTGCAGGGGCCGAGGTCAGCCCTATCGGTACCGATCATGAATATCTGCTGCTGGACCGCGACCTGCTGGATCAGCAGATCATTGACGTGCACGGCCACAAGGTCGTCCGTGTGAATGATGTTGACCTCGCATGGGAGGGGGAAAACGGGCACGGTCCATTGCGGCTGCGCATCGCCGAGGTAGAAGTCGGTCTCCGTGGTGCTCTGCGCCGGCTGATGAAGGGGCTGCCGCGGCCTGTGGTCTCGTTGAGCGAGCGCGCAGTGGCGCGGATTATTCCCTGGGAGTTCGTGGATCTGATCGAACGCGATCCCGCTCGCCGGGTGCGCCTGAAGATCGAGCAGAACCGGCTTGCAAAGATGCATCCGGCCGATATCGCCGACATCCTGGAAGAGCTTGCCCCGGCAGAGCGCGAAGCTGTCTTTGCCAGCCTGGATGAAGAGGTTGCTGCCGAGGCCCTGGAAGAGGTCGATCCAAAGCTGCAGAAGGCCCTGCTCGAAGGCCTGGACTCGGAGCGTGTCGCTGACATCGTCGAAGAGATGGATCCCGGAGCCGCAGCCGACCTTCTGGCGGAACTTCCTGAGGAGCGTTCCGAAGCGATTCTCGAAGAGATGGATCCCGAGGAGCGGCAGGAAGTGGAGGAACTCCTCGAGTTCCCGGAGAAGTCTGCAGCGGGCCGCATGACAACGGAGTACATCAGCGTCTCCGGTGATGCCACAGTGGCTGACGCAATTGTGGCGTTGAAGGGGTTCGAGGGAGACATCGCCTCTGTGACGGATATTTACCTCACCAATGAGAACGAAGAACTTGAGGGTGTGGTTGGGCTGGCGAGATTGTTGCTCGCCCCGAAAGATACGCTTTTGAAGGACCTGGTTGAAGGCCGTCCGGTATCTACGACAGCGGATGCGAACGGCAAACACGTGGCGGAGCTGTTCGATAAATACAATCTGCGGTCTTTACCGGTTCTGAACGAGGAGAAGAAACTGGTGGGCATCATTCTGGCGGAGGAAGTGATCTCCCTCCTGCGTGAGGATCGATAGATGAAGATTCTGTATGTCGCGCAGATATCAGAAAACGATACGACGCTATACCGGCAGTGGGCTCTGGAACGCGCCGGTCAGCACCTGTTTCCCATCAATCTCTACGACTACGGTTTCAAGCAGCCTCTGCTCCACAAGATTGAGTTTCGTTTGGCGGTGGGGCCTGAGGTGATGCGCCTGAATCGAGAGGTATTGAAGCAAGCGCAGATCCATCAGCCTGATGTGCTCTGGGCAGATAAGGCTCTTTGGTTATGGCCCTCCACCCTGAGGAAGTTGCGGAAGATGGGCATTACCACCGTCAGCTATATGATCGACAACTTCTTTGGCCCCCGAAAAGATCCCGGCTGGCGCTTGTATCGTAAGAATCTGCGTGAGTATGACCTGCATGTCACTCAGCGCGAC
Source organism: Terriglobus albidus (assembly GCF_025685425.1). Classification (GTDB taxonomy): domain Bacteria; phylum Acidobacteriota; class Terriglobia; order Terriglobales; family Acidobacteriaceae; genus Terriglobus; species Terriglobus albidus. Next base: position 176,091 of record NZ_JAGTAS010000057.1, on the reverse strand, counting down.
GCGAATGTGATCTCATACCGTGCGGCCGGTGCGCGTGACGTTCTGAAGATCCAGACGGCTTATGAACAGACACTTCACTTTCCTCCACCGGCAGGATGGAGCGACAAAAATCGCGATCGCGAAGTGTCTTTCATCGGTACACCGTACGATCAGCGGGCGGAGACACTCACTCGTCTGGCTCGGGAGTTTGGTGTGCCGGTGGTGATTTCCGGAACCCAGAGACATTGGGCAAAGGCTTTGGATGCAGATGCCATGCGGACTCTATACCGGGAAGGCGAACTTTACGGTGCAGCGTATCGAGAGGCCATCTGGAGATCGAAGATCAATCTGAGCTTCATTACGCACTCTAATCAGGACGAGTTTGTGCACAAGAGCTTTGAGATTGCAGGTTGCGGCGGCTTTCTACTCGCGGAGCGATCTCAAGGACACCTGGAACGATTTGTCGAGGACGAAGAGGCAGTTTTCTTCGACGGATTCGAGGAGCTGCTGGCGAAGATCAGGCGCTGGCTCCCGGATGAAGCGGGAAGGGCGCGCATCGCTGCAGCCGGACGTCGACGTGCCGAGGCCGGCGAATACCATAACGACGGCCAGGTCAAAAAAATTCTGGAACGCCTGGAATCGATTGTTCCGAAGGTACGGGCAGAGGCGGCCGCCGGATGAAGAAGTTCAGTCTGCGCACAAGACTGTTGTTGTTCCTTGCCGTGCTCGGGCCAGGCTTCATCACCGCCAATGTCGACAACGATGCAGGTGGCATCCTGACCTATTCCCAGGCAGGGGCACAGTACGGCTACAAGCTGCTCTGGACGATGATCCCCATCACGCTGGCGCTGATCGTGGTGCAGGAGATGTGCGCACGCATGGGAGCGGTGACCGGCAAGGGGCTGAGCGACCTGATCCGCGAGGAGTTCGGGTTAAGAATGACCTTCGTGATGATGGTGCTGCTGGTCATCGTCAACTTCGGAAATGTCATCGCCGAGTTCTCCGGTATCGCCGGCAGCCTGCAGCTCTTCCACCTGAGCAAGTACATCAGTGTGCCCATTTGCGCTGTGCTGGTATGGGCTCTGGTGGTGTTTGGCGATTACAAAAACGTGGAGAAGATCTTTCTTGCGGCCAGCGTGTTCTATATCGCGTACATCATCGCCGGCGTGCTCGGCCGCCCGGATTGGCACGCAGCGATGGTTGAAACGGTGAAACTCCCTGGACGAGAGGTCTGGAGTGACCGCAACTACATCTACATGACCATCGGTGTGATCGGTACAACCATTACGCCATGGATGCAGTTCTATTTGCAGTCGTCGATCGTTGAGAAAGGTGTCTCGGTCAGGCAGTATCGCGCGTCCAGGCTGGACGTGATCATCGGCTCGATCTTTACCGATATCGTCGCGTGGTTCATCGTGGTGGTGTGCGCCGTGACGCTCTATACGCACGGTATGCGGGACATTCAGGTGCCGGCCGATGCTGCGGAGGCGATGAAGCCTGTCGCTGGCGACTACGCATTCATCCTGTTTGCCGCCGGGTTATTTAATGCCAGTCTCTTCGCGGCGTCGATTCTGCCTCTTTCCACGGCATACACGGTGTGCGAGGGCCTGGGGTTCGAGAGCGGTGTCGATAAGAGATTTGGCCAGGCTCCGTTCTTCTACTGGCTTTATACGATCCTGATTGTGGCGGGAGCCGCGGTAGTGTTGATTCCCAACTTTCCGCTCGTGCCGATGACGATTCTGTCGCAGGTGCTGAACGGTGTGCTGTTGCCGATCGTCCTGATCTTCATGCTCAAGCTCATCAACCGGAAGGAGCTGATGGGGACCTGGACGAACAATCTATGGCTGAATCTGGTTGCGTGGACGACAGCTGTAGTTGTGATCGGACTGACCGCTGTGATGCTGTGGAATACGATCCGGGGGCTGTTCTAAAGCAGCTTGCCGGAGGCGAGGTCCTGGATCAGAGTCAGATCCGCGGCCAGAAAGTCGAACTCCGGTAGCCGGGATAGCAAAGTCCACTGCATGTCATTGAAAATAAGGTTCTCCAGCTCTCCTTTGAACTCATGGACAGCAAAGAACTGAAGGTCGACGGCCCCGCCGTTGCGATAATTGTGACGCAGGCGGGTAATACGTGGGCCGATGACAGCCTCGATGCCGAGCTCTTCGTTCAGCTCGCGGCGCAGGGCCGCCTCGGGAGATTCGCCGGCCTCGATCTTGCCGCCGGGGAACTCCCATTTGAGGGCCATCGCCTGTTCCGGACGCCGCTGACAGACAAGGACTTCGCGGCCCGTCTCCGTCTCGCGCAGGATCAGCGCGGCGACTACGAGACGAATCTGCTTCGCAGCTTCCTTGGCTGCATGACGGCGTCGGCTTTTTTTCGCGGCTCGGCTCACGTACACACAGGTTAGACGCCCGAGAGGGTCTCTAAGCCTCAGAGAGTTCTGACGGCAGCCGGATAGTAAACGGCCCAGCCATTTGTATGGCTTATCTCGGCCAGGGCGGCGGTTGGGTTTACGGGATACGGCTTCTTCGCGATCTCAAGCATGGCCGCATCATGGACCGAGTTTCCGAAGACAGCGTCAGGCTGGGGAAGGCCGACACGGCGCAGAGAGATGGCTTTGTTTTCATCCGATGGGACATCCCGCAGGGAGCGTGTTGCAATACCGCCTTTGACCTCGACACAGGCCGCCAGAACGCGTTCGGGCGGAATATGAAAGCGGCTGGCGCCCTCTTCCACCACCCAGTCGCATGTGGAGGAGACAGCCCAGATCTCGGTTCCGTTCTTTTGCAGCTCCGCAACCAGGTCGAACATCTCAGGGAAGATAAAGGGTTCGATCTCGGTACGGAAGAACTCGGCGGCGGAGGAACGGATAGCCTCCTCGCTCAGCCCCTCGTAAACCTGTACCATCTCGCCGCAGATCGTGATTTCGTCGACTTCGCCATTACGATAGGCAGCGTGCCGGCCTTCAATCCATGCGCTCTGTTCCGGAGAGAAGAGGCCGGTTTGAGTGCTCCAGCGCATGAAACCCGAACCTGAGTCCGGATGCCACAAGGTGCCGTCGCAGTCGAAGACAGCAACTTTGGGCGCGAGTGTGCGGATAGAGGCGAGAAACTGGTCCGTGCTGAGTGATACGGGCATCTCTCTATTCTGCATGATCGCCCTGCTATCCACCTTGGTTCCTCCATGGCAGGCCGGCGTACACGTCGCCGGATAATGACAAGGATGAGCGACGCCGCCCGCAATTCGGCACTGCTGCGCGAGTACATGACGTACCTCAGCGTGGAGAAAGGGCTGCGCCCTCTCTCCCGCGAAAGTTACCTGCGGGACCTGGAGCAGCTGGCGGAGTTTCTGGAGACGACGCACACCTTGCTGCTTTCAGCAACACAGACGCAGGTGAGTGCGTTCATGGAGGATATGCGGTCGCGCCATGTCGAGTCGCGTTCCATTGCGAGGAAGCTGAGTTGTTGGCGTGGCTTCTATCGCTGGCTGCTGAAAGACAAGCGTATTCAGCATGATCCGACTGTCAACCTTGAGACACCTGCCTCGTGGAAGGTTCTGCCGAAGTCGCTGGCCGAGGCAGAAGTGGGTGACGTCCTGACGCGTGCGGCGCAGATGGCGGCCCATCCGCAGGCTGAGCCACAGATGCTGCGCGATTACGCCATTCTGGAACTCTTGTATGCGGGAGGATTGCGGGTCAGTGAGATTACGACATTGCGCGAGGCTGATCTGCATCTGGATCAGGCCCGTGTCCAGGTGCGCGGCAAGGGCGATAAAGAACGCATCGTGCCTCTCGGGGTTCCATCGATCAAAGCTCTGGAACGTTATCTGAAAGAAGGCCGTCCGGCGCTATGCGGCAAACAGTTTGAGCGCACGCTGTTTCTGAGTGTACGGGGCAAGCCGCTGACACGTGACTGGGTATGGACGATGGTGAAGAAGTGGGACAAACGCGCCAGCCCGCATATGCTGCGGCATAGCTGCGCTACGCACATGGTGGAGCATGGCGCTGACCTTCGCAGCGTGCAGACACTGCTGGGCCATGCCGATATCGCTACGACCCAGGTCTATACGCATGTGGCTCTGGGGCGCTTGAAACAGGTGCATCGTCTCCATCATCCGCGCGCAAAGCGCCGTGAAGGGGCTGCCTCATGAGTTTTGCGGATCTGGCGGAAGAGTTTCTACGGGTGATTGAAGGTGAACGTGGCGCTTCGCCGCATACCCTGCGGGCATACCGCCGCGAGTTGAAGGACTTCGCTGCGTATCTGGCGGAGACATTCGGCGAGCAGGGAAGCATCCTCAAGATCGAGCACACGCACATCCGGAACTATCTCGCCGTCTTGTTTGATCGCGGCTTGGGAAAGCCATCAGCCGCGCGAGCCCTCGCCGCCATTCGATCGTGGTTCAAGTGGCTGGCGAAGGCGGGTCACGTGCAGCAGAATCCGGCTCTCCTGGTTTCCACTCCGAAATTGCCGAAGCATCTACCGCGTGTGCCCAGCGTAGAAGAGGTTAATCGCGTTCTGGACTCAATGGATAACGATGAAGAGGCTGCAACCTGGCCGGCGCGTGAGCGCATGATCTGGGAGCTGCTCTATGGCTGCGGCATCCGTAACTCCGAGCTGGTAGGCATGGATCTCGCGGACATTCAGTGGAAGAACGAAGTCATTCTTATCCGCGGTAAAGGACGCAAGGAGCGGTTTGTTCCCCTTGGAGACGCTGCCGCAGAGGCGATTCGTGCCTATCTTCCGGAGAGGGAGCAGCGCTTGACGGCTGCCGGAAAAGGAGCCCTGGTAGAAGAGGGGCCACTTCTTGTGAATGCGCGGATTCGTGGGGCAGCACGACTGACCACGCGCAGCATCGGCCGTATTGTGAAGGCGATTGCCGTCAGCAAAGGTTTGCCCGCGGACGTCCATCCACATACCCTGCGCCACGCTTTCGGGGCGCATATGCTGGAAGAGGGCGCCGATCTGCGCGCGATTCAGGAAATTCTTGGCCACGAACGGCTCTCGACGACCCAGCGTTATACGCAACTTACGGTCAACCAGGTACAGCGCGTCTATGACGAGACACATCCTCGGGCGCGCTAGGGATCCAGAAACAGGGAGCGTTTTAGTAGTAAAGTTGCGCGTATGCGTACCTTGCATTTCTTTCTGCTGCTGATGTGCTCTGGCGCTGTGATGGGCCAGGCGGCCAGCTCCCAGACCAATCCGGACGATGCTGTTGCCCGGCCAGTGACGAAGTACGACAGCGCCGCGGCGCCACTAAATCCGGCACTTCCAACCATCTTCATCGTGGGGGATTCGACGGCGCAGAACAAGACAGATCTGGGCTGGGGCGACCATTTCGCTCACTACTTCGATACCTCGCACGTCAATGTAGCGAACCGGGCCCGCGCGGGTCGCAGCAGCCGGACATTTATCCGCGAAGGCGCGTGGGATGCCTTGCTCTCGCAACTCAAGAAGGGGGATTTTGTCCTGATTCAGATGGGACACAACGATGGCGGCCAACTGGATGGGGAAAAGCCGCGCGGCACGCTGAAAGGAATCGGCGAAGAGCAGAAAGAAGTGACACTGCAGGATGGATCGAAGGAAATTGTCCATACCTACGGTTGGTATCTGCGGAAGTATATTGCCGATACGCGCGCCAAGGGGGCGACGCCGATTCTGCTGAGCCTGACGGTGCGCAATATCTGGACGGATGGCCGAATCGAGCGGGATATGGGGTATGACGGCTTTATCCAGCAGACCGCTGAGGCGGAACATGTCGCATATTTGGACATGGCGACGGTCGAGGCCGACAAGTTGGAAGCGATGGGTGCTGAAAAGACAAAACTTTTATTTCCCATCGATCACACGCACACCAGTGCCGAAGGCGCGGAGCTGAATGCTGGCGCCGTGGTTGAGGCGCTGAGGCGCGCAAACTCGCCGCTGATGACGTACCTCCGGTAGAGCGCGGGCAGAAGCTTTCGTCTAAACTGATAGATGGGCGCATTGCGCCCGAGGGACAACTCGTTTTGATCAATAACGTTCTCGCGAAAGTCTTCGGCACCAGTAATGAACGTGCCGTGAAGAAGCTGCTCCCGGTGGTGGAGCAGATCAATGCCCTTGAGCCGTCGGTTGCGGCGCTGTCGGATGAGGCGCTACGCGCCAAGACGGTGGAGTTCCGTGAGCGGATCGCCGCCAAAACGAATGGAATCGAAGACGCTGACGCCTTGTACGCTGCCGAGAAGGCCGCTCTCGATGAGTTATTGCCGGAAGCCTTCGCTGTGGTGCGTGAGGCAGGCAAGCGTGCGGTTGGCATGCGCCACTTCGATGTGCAGTTGATCGGCGGCATGGTGCTGCACTCCGGCAAGATCTCCGAAATGAAGACCGGCGAAGGTAAGACGCTGGTCGCCACCCTGCCTTGCTATCTGAACGCTCTCGCGGGCAGAGGCGTGCATGTAGTTACGGTGAACGACTATCTGGCCAAGCGCGACGCCGAGTGGATGGGAAAGATCTATGGCTTCCTGGGGCTGACCGTCGGCGTGATTGTGCACGATCTGGACGATCGTCAACGGCGCGAAGCCTATGGCGCGGATATCACTTACGGAACGAATAACGAGTTCGGCTTCGACTACCTCCGCGACAACATGAAGTTCGAGCTGACCGATCTGGTGCAACGCGGGCACTACTACTCCATCGTCGACGAAGTGGATTCCATCCTGATCGACGAAGCGCGTACACCCCTGATCATCAGCGGTCCTACGGACCAGACGACTGACAAGTATGCCCGCGTGAATGTAATTATTCCGGAGCTGGAGCGCGGTGAGCTGACAGAGACGATCGAACAGAAGATCTACACCGGCGACTATGTCGTTGATGAGAAGCACAAGGCCATCACCGTCACCGACGAGGGCTGGGAAAAGATCGAGAAGCTGCTCGGTATCGGAAACATCGCCGATCCGGAGAACTGGGACCTCAAGCATCACGTGGAGACCGCGGTTAAAGCGCATACGCTGTACCGCCGTGATGTCGAGTATGTGGTGAAAGACGGCGAGGTCATCATCGTCGACGAGTTCACGGGCCGCCTGATGCCGGGCCGCCGCTGGTCTGATGGTCTGCACCAGGCGATCGAGGCCAAGGAGGGCGTTGCGATCCGCAAGGAAGACCAGACGCTGGCCACCATCACCTTCCAGAACTACTTCCGTTTGTACAAGAAGCTCTCCGGCATGACCGGTACCGCTGAGACGGAAGCCGCCGAATTCGACAAGATCTACAAGCTCGAAATCGTCGTTATTCCGACGAATCGGCCGATGCGCCGCCTGGAACATCAGGACGTGGTCTACCGTACGGCGAAGGAAAAGTACTTCGCCGTGGCAGATGAGATTCAGCGGCTGCATGCCAATCATCAGCCGGTGCTGGTGGGTACGACATCGATTGAAAAATCGGAGCTGCTCTCGCAGATTCTGCAGAAGAAGGGCGTCCGCCATGTGGTTCTGAACGCTAAGTTCCACGAACGAGAAGCGGAGATCGTAGCGCAGGCGGGCCGTCTGGGAATGGTAACCATCGCCACCAACATGGCCGGGCGCGGTACCGACATTCTGCTGGGCGGCAATGCGGAGTTTATAACGCGTCAGGAGCTGGTAAAGAAGGGTTTAGCGCGCGCGGTAAGTGCCGCTGAAGGAGCGATTTCGCCGACTGCCGGACCGGGCATGACGCGGTTCTACTACCAGGGGCAGGAGTTCGAAACCTCACAGCAGCAGTGGGACTCTGTCTTTGCCGACCTCGCAGCCAAGGCGGCGGAGGAGCGTGCCCAGGTAGCCGAGGCCGGCGGTCTGTTCATCATCGGTACCGAACGGCATGAATCGCGGCGTGTGGACAATCAGCTCCGTGGCCGCGCTGGCCGCCAGGGCGATCCCGGTGCGTCAAAGTTCTATCTGTCGCTTGAGGATGACCTGATGCGCATCTTTGCGCGTGAGTGGGTCAGTACATTGCTGCAGCGCCTGGGTATGGAAGAGGGCGTGCCGATCGAGAGCAACATGATCACGCGCCGTATCGAGGCAGCGCAGAAGGCCGTCGAAACCCAGAACTTCGAGAGCCGCAAGCACGTTCTCGAGTATGACGACGTCATGAACAAGCAGCGCGAGGCCGTCTATGGCCTGCGCCGCGGCCTGCTGGAAGGCGTCGATCAGAAAGAGCTGATTCTCGATGACTACCTGACGACGGCTCTGAGCAGCGCTCTGGATGCGAACGCGCCGGCAGATGTGCATCCGGACCAATGGAAGACGACAGAGCTCTTCGCTGCGCTCGCCGATGTCTTTGGACCGGGGTTGGAGAAGGAGATCGATGCTTCGCAGTTGAACCGGCATGAGTTGGGCGAGGCTATCTACGAGAAGCTACGCGGCCGTTACGAGTTCAAAGAGCAGATTCTGTCGCCCCAGGGCATGCGCTATCACGAACGCGTCATCATGCTGAGCGTGCTCGATAGCCTGTGGAAGGACCACCTTCTGGCAATGGACCACTTGAAGGAGGGAATCGGTCTGCGTGGCTATGCGCAGCAGGATCCTCTGGTGGCCTATAAGAAGGAATCCTTCGAGATGTTCGAAGCGATGATGCTGCGCTTCCAGGAAGATACCCTGCGCACTCTTTTCCGCATGCAGATCATTGGACCGGATGGCACGCCGATCGAGACACAGGAACAGATGGCAGCGCTGCGTCCTGCAGCTCCGCCGGAACTGGAAGCGGCTGCGGTCTCTTCAGCCGAGAATGCAGCCCAGATCCCACAGACCATGCGGGAGATTCCGATTCCGACACGTGCTCCGCAGACGACGATCGATGAGCTGGAGCGCGAGTTTCAGCGGCGTAAGGAGCGTGAGCTGAATGCGGCTCGGCAAGCAGGCGGAGACGCTGCTGCCGAGCCCGCCGCGCCGCGCCGTGCCGGAGAGAAGGTCGGAAGGAACGATCTGTGCCCGTGCGGCTCCGGCAAGAAGTACAAGAAGTGCCACGGCGCCGAAGCCTAGAGCATATTCCCTGTTGGTTTAGTCCAAAGCATCCCCATCTATGGGCGTTTTCCGCAATGAAAACGCGCTGCACGCCCTTCCGGGATACCCAGCAACAGGGAAATACTCTGGGGCCGTGCAACGATTCTTTGTTGAAGGTGAGTGAAGCTCCTTTGGGAGCTCCGCCTAGATTTCCCTTCAATTATTCAATTTATTTGATCATTCAATTACTCAGCGCACGATATCGTCGAGCAACAGCTTGGCTTTGGTTGTCAGCGTATTCGCTCCATCCAGATCGCCGGCTTTCAGCGCCTCCCGCGCCTTTGAGAGGAAATCCTTAATCTGGTCCACGGCAGTCTTGTGAGAACCCGCCACTGTGCCGGAAAGGCCGTCAAGACGCTTTTGCTGCGCCGCGATGAGCTCGGCTGCCTGCTGCCGGGCCTGTGCCGAGGTATCGCCGCCGGTAGAGAGCTCTCCGATCACTGATGCGGCATCTGGCGCAGGCGTCCCTGTGCTCGCGCTCTGAGTCGGAGGTGGAGTCGTGGCGGGTTGCGTCTGCGTCTGCGTCGGCGGCCGTTGTTGCCGGCGTTGCGTCCGGGCGGGATGCTGCGGCTCTTCCTGTTTCGGTGGCGCCGGTGGCGGAGGCGCAGGGACATCGGCTTCCGCGCGGCGTTCCGCGTCCCGGACAGTAGCCGGAGGCACCTGGATCGGCGGGGCCGTGATTACGGGAGGCGTGGCCGCCTGAACGGCCTTTGGGGAGTGCTTGCAGCCCTGGGTCACGATGCAGGCGGCCGCAAGTGTAAGCAGCACTGGATAGCGGCTTGTCATACGCGGCTCCTTTCGCCCGGTACTCCGTGGCTCAATGGAAGCAAAATCGTGAAGGTGCTTCCGCGGTCCGGCGCACTCTGGTTCGTGTTCGATATTACGTCGATCGAACCACCGTGCAATTGCAACATGCGATACGTCATGGCCAGACCAATGCCGCTTCCTTTTGGCTTGGTAGTAAAGTACAGATCGAAAACCTTTGGCAGAAGTTCAGCGGGAATTCCAACTCCCTCATCCATAATACGCAGTCGCGCGTCGCCATCGTTACGATCAAGCACAATACGCAGGGTACCGCCCGCAGGCATAGCCTGTGCACCATTTAAGACGATGTTCAGCACAGCTTGTTGCAGCATCTCCGCATCAACCAGAACCATCAGTGGCGTGGAGGGCAGTTCTTCAACCAGGGTGATCTTCTGGTGCGAAAACGACTCGGCGGTGAGTGCGCCAACCTTACGCACAATCTCACGCAGATCGTAGTCATAGAGACGAAGGTCGATCGGCCGGGAGAAGTCCGCCAGGGTCTGTACGACACGATCCAGGCGCTGCATCTCCTGGGCAAGAATATCGACGTGTTTCTGCGCGCTGTCATCGGTCGCCTCTGCGAGTTTGCTGCGCAGCAGCTCCAGATGGACCACCATGGCGTTGATGGGATTTTTGACCTCGTGGCCCACACCGGCGGTGAGACGTCCGATTGCCGCCAGACGGCGCGAGACCTCAATCTCCTGCTCCAATTGCTTGGCGGAGTGAGCATCATGCAGGGTCAGCAGGGCGCCCAGGCGTTCCCCATTGCCCGTCTGCTCGCCGTGGATGAACTGAAGAGAAACCTTTGCTTCACGGCCGTCTTCCAGTACGACCGGCTCTTCAATCAGATTGGCATGCATGGCGAAGCAATCGCGGACGGCCTGTCCCAGCACTGTTCCACGATGGAAGATATCTTCGGCGGTACTGCCCAGAATGGCGTCACGATCGCGCCCGAGAAATCCTTCAACGGCTTCAGAGACCATGACGGCACGCCGGTCGGCGGTGAAAAGGATAACGCCGTCGCGCAGGGTCTCCAGCATCTGGTTCAGATTGGTCTGTAGCGCGGAATAGATCTGTTCGGTGGTGCGAATCTTTTCTCCGAGCTTGGCGATACTTTGCGAGGCACGGACCACGGCGTCCGGTTGATCACGCGGAGCTTCGATCAGCGGTGTCGACGAATTTGCCAGCATGAGTTGTTCAAGCTGCTGGTTGATGCGCTCGATAGGGTGAAGGGCGAGACTGGAGAGCAGAGCAGCGATCACGACACAGGCGGCAAGCGCCACCAGGGCAAAGATAACCGCGGCCTTCAACCAGGGTGCGTAGCTGCTGCGCAGAAACGTCGAACGGACCCCCAGATGGATCGTAAGGAACGGCTGGCCGTTGCGATCCAGAGGAAGGGTGACATCCAGCACCTGGGGACGGCCAAAGACGGTCCGTGCCTGTTCCAGAACACCGCCTCCACTAATGCGGTTGAAGGGCGAGCGGTAAGGAAATTGCTGATCCAGCAGGGTCGGATCCGTCGAAGAGAGAACCACGCCATGGAGGCCGGTCACAGTGACGTCCTGTACCGGCGGAGAGTAACGCACAATAGCGTTCATCTCATCCGTCAGGGGCTGGTATCCGCGAATGGCGTTGGCCACAGCGCTCTGAAACGCTTCGTCGGAGTTATCCGTAGGGGGATGCTCCCGCAGGCCGGTCACGAGCGCCTGGCGGGTGCTGAGGGTTACCTCGCGTACCAATACATCATTGCTGTCGCCCGTCTGCGTAATGCGTTGGCGCAACAGTTCGCCCAGAAAAACCAGGCACAACACCAGCACGACGGCGAAAGTAAGCGCGGTAAATGCGAGAACGAGCTTGGTCTTCAGGCGCATGTCGATCGGGGGAGGGGCTACGCCTCATCGCCCGCACTGGCGTATTCCTTCAGCTTGTTCTGCAGGGTCTTCGAGCTGATGCCAAGAATTTCGGCGGCGCGGGTCTTATTGTTGTTCGTTGACTCCAGTGTCTTCAGGATAAGTTGGCGCTCGGCCTCATCAACCGTCGTGCCGACCTCTAGTTCTACGATATCGTTTCCTGCCCCGGAGGCGGATTCCCGGAATGGCGGCGGAACCTGCGGTACAGGCTTCTGGAATGCCGTGTGATTCGGAGGAATAAAACCATGTTCTCCGAAGTTCGCCGGCAGATGCTTCATATCCAGAGCGCCGCTGCCGGCAAGAATCACCGCACGTTCAATGGTATTGCGGAGTTCGCGGACGTTGCCGGGCCAGGGATAGTGCATCAGCCGGGCCATGAGCGTATCCGTCAAGCCGGAGACAGTGCAGTGGTGGCGATTGTTCATGTCTTCGATCATCGACTGGGCGATTGCAGGGACATCGCTGAGATGGTCGCGCAGCGGAGGCATGTGAATGTTGAAGACATTCAGACGATAGTAGAGGTCGCCCCGCAGCTCGCCGGCGCTGACTGCCGCCTGCGGGTCTTTGTTGGTCGCGGCGATAACACGGACGTCGACCGGTGTCTCAGCCTTTGCGCCCAGACGGCGGAGTTTGCGGTCTTCCAGGACGCGCAACAGCTTGGCCTGGGTTGCCGCCGGCATCTCGCCGATCTCATCAAGCAGCAGCGTGCCTTCCTCCGCCAGCTCAAAGCAACCCGCACGGCGTTCCTGCGCGCCGGTGAATGCGCCTTTTTCGTGGCCGAAGATCTCGCTCTCGATCAGCGTCTCCGGAATGGCGGCACAGTTGACCGCCACAAAAGGTTTGGCTCTGCGAGGGCTGAGGTCGTGCAGGGCCCGGGCAGCCAACTCCTTGCCCGTCCCACTCTCGCCCGTGATGAGGACTGAGACATTGGAGGGGGCAATGCGCTCGATCAGCTCGAAGATGTCCTTCATGCTGTTCGAAGAACCGATGAGCGGGCCAAGCACACCGGTCTCTTTCAGGCGGCGGCGTGTGATTTCCAGCTCGATGTCCGCACCCACCTGGCGGCTTGCATTCTGCAGAATGGTACGCAGACGAACGGGATCAATGGGTTTTTGGATGAAGTCATAGGCGCCAATGCGCATGGCTTCAACAGCGGACTCGATCGATCCCTGCGCCGTCACCATGATGACGGCGACCTTCGTTTGCAGTTCCGAAATGCGATCCAGTAATTCCAGACCATCCATCCGCGGCATGCGCAGATCGGTGATAACGATGGAAGGAGCCCACTGCTGGATCTTCTCCAGACCTTCCAGACCGTCTCCGGCTACGTCCGTACGGTAACCCCAACTGGCTACCAGTTCCGCGAGTCCTGTGCGAGCGTTCGGCTCGTCTTCAACAATAAGAACCTTATTCACAAAAAAACTATCCTAGCTAAAAGTGTACGAGCGTTTAGATGCAAAATGTTCACCATTACAGTGCGGAAGAGCAGGAAATGCGCGCACAGGGTATCCTTATGATATGGATTGGGAGATCTCCGTCAGCGAGTACGCAAAGTTAAAACAGCAGCCGGCAGCCCCCGTTCTGGTTGACGTTCGTGAGCCGCTTGAAGTACAGCTCGCCAGTATCGAAGGTGCGGTTTTGATGCCCATGGGCGAAGTGAAGGCTCGTGCCCACCAGGAGTTGGACCCGGACGCGCACATCGTGGTGCTCTGTCATCACGGGGCACGTTCCCTTTCAGTGACGGCCTGGCTTCGCCGTGAGGGATTCGAGAACGTGCAGTCTATCGCGGGCGGAATCGACGCATGGTCGCGCGAACTTGATCCCACTATTCCCCGATACTAAGAGACATTCTAAAGTATTTCCCTGCTGCCAGGTACCCCGGAAGGGGTGTGCAGCAGCGTTTTCATCGCGGAAAATCGCCCATAGATTGCGGAAGCCCTCCTCTACACCTACAGGGAAATGCTCTAACGTCTGGGCAGCGCATATAGGGCGAGAAACGCCTCAGCGATATGCCGTTCCAGGTGAGGTGCGAATTGACCCTGGCTACCGGGTTCGCGCTTGTGAAAGATATTGCGATAGAGCAGTGGTCCCATAAGCAAAGAAATCGCCGACTCTACATCGATCGTTGGGACCAGCGTTCCACGCTGCTGCTCGCGCTGTATCCATTCCTGCAGGGCAGTGATGACAGGGGACATGGCGCGCGCCCGCCAGGCTCTGCCGAATTCCAGGTTCCTGGAGGCATACGCAAGGACATGGGGCATAATTCGCTCGCGCAGAAGAGCACGGTCCGGGGCGGGTTGATAGCTCAGGCGTGCAATGAGATCAGCACGCAGATCTCCGGTATCTGGTACGGGAACCTTGATATCACTCCCGACAAGATAGCTCAGAGCTTCCAGGCAGAGCGCATCTTTGTTCGGCCAGTGCTTGTAGATGGTTGCTTTGCTGACCCCCGAGACCTCAGCGATGGTGTCCATGCTGGTGGCATCGAGGCCGCGCTCTGCAAAGAGCGAGATTGCGGCCTCGATGACCTTTTGGTGCGCTATCTGACTTCGCGTGCGTGCCACTAGACTTCGATCTTAGAAAACAGGTAAGCGCCCAGCAAGAGGAAGGCCCCCGCGACCACCGTCAGGACCATTAGGTTCGTGGATGGTGTGAAGTGCCACACATTGGTGAGCATTCCTCTCAACCCGTCGACTCCGTATGACAGTGGATCAATCTGATTCGCGATCCTCATGCCGATCTTCTGATTGTCGAGAGGGAACAAGGCTCCCGACAGAAAGTAGATAGGCATGACCAGAAAATTCATCACGATCTGGAATCCCTGCATGTCTTTGATCGCCGAGCCGAGCGCTGTGCCCAGTGCGGCAAAGACCAGGGCAATGAGAAAGAGGAAGAGAAACGCACCTGGCAACGCCAGCCAGCTTTGCGGGCGGAAGCCGGCCAGAAGGCAGACGCAAAGGACGATCGTTCCCTGAATGATGGCCACTGTCGCACCTCCAAGCGTACGGCCGATCATGATCTGTAGCCGTGAGACAGGTGCTACGAGGGTCTCTTTCAGGAAGCCGAACTGGCGGTCCCACAACATTGCGATTCCTGAAAAAACAGCAGAGAAAAGCACTGTCATAGCCACGACGCCCGGAGCCATGAATTGCAGGTAACTGCCGCGGCCAGCCTGCCGAAAGACAGCGCCAAATCCAAAGCCGAATGCGAACAGGTACAGACAGGGTTGCGCCAGCGAGGCGACCACCTGTACCCGGGAGCGGACATACCGCTTCAATTCGCGCAGCCACAGAATGTAAATTGCTCCCATTGCTATCGCCTCCACATCTGCGCCATCTGGCGCAGCCCTGCTTTTGCATCGGCACTTTCATTTCGCAGAGACGAGCCCGTCAGCGCGAGGAATGCAGCCTCAAGTGAGTCCGTGGATGTCTGTTGTTTGAGCTCAGCCGCGGTGCCCTGCGCGACGATGGCGCCGTGATCCATGATGGCAATGCGATGCGCCACTTTTTCGGCCTCGTCCATGTAGTGTGTCGTCAGGAAGACAGTAGTCTTTTCGGTCTCGTTCAATGCCTTCACATGCGTCCAGAGCTGATTGCGGCTCTGCGGGTCAAGGCCAAGTGTGGGTTCATCGAGAAAGAGAATCTTCGGCGTATGCAGCAGTCCGCGTGCGATCTCAAGCCGCCGCTTCATGCCGCCGGAAAAGGTCTTAACCAGTGAGTCCTTACGGTCCCAGAGCTCAAAGGTCTTCAGTAGAAACACAATACGCGTTGCCCTTACCTTGCGAGGTACGTGATAAAGAACGCCGTGGAGCTCCATGTTCTCCCAGGCAGTCTGCTCCTGGTCGAGGCTGGGATCCTGAAAGACGATGCCAAAGCGCTGACGGGCTTCCTTCTGATGGACATTGGGGTCCATGCCGTCTAGCTGAATGGCGCCGCTGGTCGGCCGCAGCAGGGTAGTCAGCATTTTGATGGTGGTGGATTTACCCGCCCCATTGGGGCCAAGGAAGGCAAAGATCTCGCCCTGGGCGACATCGAAGGAGATCTCTTTGACTGCGGTGAAATCTCCAAATCGCCGGACAAGGTTACGGACACTGATCATGCAGATCGCTCCTCCGGTTATAAATACTGAACGGTTTAGTTTATTTATGTCAACACCGAACTTCGGCCGTGTATATGATTGACCTTTCGGGAAGGCCCCTCAAGGGAGTCTCAGGATTGGGAAGGTCGCGCGTATGTCCAAGAAAGCGTTAGAGTTCGCAACGAAGAATCAGGGGAAAGCATTGGCGGAGCTGAAAGAATTTCTTCGCATTCCCTCCATCTCTACACTGCCAGATCACGCCGGGGATGTTCGCAAGGCGGCTGTATTTCTTGCAGATGAGCTGAAGCGCATCGGGCTGGAGAATGTACGCCTGATTGAGACTTCGGGCCATCCCCTGGTCTACGGCGACTGGCTGGGAGCTACGGCAAAGCCAACGGTGCTGTGTTACGGACATTACGATGTACAACCGCCCGATCCTCTGGATGAGTGGCTATCGCCTCCCTTTGAACCAGTGGAGCGTAATGGCAACATCTATGCGCGTGGCGCCGTCGACGACAAAGGACAACTCTGGATGCAGGTGAAGGCTCTGGAGGCGCTGTTCCATGAGTACGGCGGCAAGTTGCCGGTGAACGTAAGGGTGCTTTGCGAAGGGGAAGAGGAGGTCGGAGGCGAGGGAATTGCAGAGTACGTACAACAGCACCCTGAGGCGTTGAAGGCGGACGTGGCGCTGGTCTGCGACACCGAGATGTTCGCACCGGAGCTGCCCACTCTGTGCGTTGGACTGCGCGGCATGATCTATACCGAGATCGAGGTCCGCGGAGCCAAAACCGATCTTCATTCGGGCATCTATGGCGGCGCCGCGCCTAATCCCTTTGTCGCGTTGGCGCAGATTATTGCCGGTTTGAAGGATGCAAACGAGCATATTTGCATTCCAGGCTTTTACGACGATCTCCAGCCGCCGACAGAGGACGAACTCGCCGCATGGAAGCGTCTTCCGTTTGACGAAGAACATTACCGTCAGACCGAGGTCGGCTCTCCGGAACTGGTCGGAGAGAAAGGGTATTCCGTCATTGAACGTGTCTCAGTCAGGCCTACGCTGGACGTACACGGAATGCCGGGAGGATTCACAGGAGCTGGAGCGAAGACCGTGATTCCGGCCAAGGCTGTAGCGAAGGTCAGTATGCGGCTCGTGCCGAATATGACGTCAGCCGGCGCGTATGAGAAGTACGCCGCATATGTCCAGCAGCTCTCGCCCCGGGGCGTAACGGTGGAGACGCGCCTGATCCATTCCGGGGAACCGGTGGTGATCGGTACGGATAATCCCTTCGTGCAGAAAGCCGTCAAGGCAATGCACGAGATCTGGAAGAAGGACACGGTCTTTGTCCGCGGCGGCGGTTCGATTCCGATTGTCGGAGAGTTCGAGCGCCACCTGAAGGTGCCGGTGATCCTGATGGGCTTCGGTCTGCCAGATGACAATCTGCATGCGCCCAATGAGAAGTTCCATATCGCGAATTTCTATCGGGGAATCGATTCCATCATTCTGTTTCTGGAAAACTGCGGGGTATAGCGCGTGGAACGGCTTGCAGGATGCGTGCTGGCCGGCGGCAGGAGTACGCGGATGGGGCGTGACAAGGCGCTACTGCGGGTCGGTGGCAGAACGCTGCATGCTCTTGCCGTGGACAAACTGGCGGCGTGTACAACCTTGCTGTACACCTCCGGGGAACAGGTCGATCCAGAAGAACGGCGTTCTATCGTATTGAAGGATCCATACTCGTGCGGTCCAGTGGGGGGCATCGTTACGGCTCTCGAAGCATCCGAAGCAGAGTGGATGTTGTTTCTTCCGGTAGACATGCCATTGGTCCCAGAAGCATGGATGCGTCACCTGGCGCAGATGACGGTGACATCCAACTCAATGGCGATCGTGACCCGGACTCCGGAAGGCCCGCAGCCACTGGTTGCGGCATATCGGCGAGGCGTGCTGCCTGAGCTGCGGCGGGCGCTTGAGGTGGCACAATACAAAGTGATGGCTGCTCTTGTGTCGCCGGTGCAGTGGGTGGAAACAGGGGAAGAATTTTCCGGGCAGTTTCGCAATCTGAATACTCCTCAGGAAGTTTCTGACCTGCGCCGGTTAGGCTTCAACGTCTCATGGGGGTAGAGAGAGATGATGCACGAAAGGGAACCAGAGGTACCTGAGGAGATTCCTGGAGAGGATGCGCCGTTAACGGCGGATGTATCCCCGGAGTTGGCCGATGTCGTAGAAGAGTTCATGACGGAAGCCGCTGAGCAGAACGAAGCGGCAAAGGAATCGGCGGTTGTTCCGGGCAAGCCGTTACCCTATATCTCATTTGAGAAAGTCTCCAAGTCGTTTGGCGATGCTCATGTTCTGCAGAAAGTCAGCTTCTGCGTGCTGCCAGGCGAGACCCTTTGTATTCTTGGCCGAAGCGGCGTAGGAAAGTCGGTTGCCTTGCAGATTCTGATGGGATTTCTGAAGGCTGACAGCGGCAAGGTACGCGTGGCCGGGGAGGACATTTGCGGGTTCACGGAGCGCGAGATGCAGGCGATCCGGCGCAAGGTCACGATGGTCTTTCAAAATGGGGCTCTGTTCGATTCGATTACCGTGGGCGAGAATGTTGCCTTTCCTCTACGTGAGCGCGGCGATCTTGGAGAGGAGCAGATCAGCCAAGTGGTCAAAGGATTGCTTGAGATGGTTGGAGTAGCAGGGATGGAAGACCTCCTTCCATCAGACCTGTCTACCGGGATGAAGCGGTCCGTGGCGATTGCCCGGGCATTGGCATCGCAGCCGGAGGCAATTTTGTATGATGAGCCCACAACCATGGTGGACCCATTGATGGGACAACTTTTGGGCAACCTGATCGAACGCTTAAAGCGTCAACTTCACCTAACCAGTATTGTTGTGACACACGACATGAGGTTCGCCAAAAAACTGGCAGACCGCGTGGTATTCCTGCACGAGGGAAAAGCGCAGTTCTTTGGGACGATTGAGGAGATGGAGAGAACCCAGGATCCTGTCCTGCGGGAGTTCCTGGCGCTTGATGAACTTGTTTTGCCTGTGTAAGGCAACTTTCATCTCTGGTTTGTGTTATCTAACGGAGAAAAATAGACTTACGAATGGTACCTAGCAGCATCTTGGGGGTTGTTCTGAGAGATGCCGCAAGGTTATCCTGTCAACAAAGGACTTAGATCCAGACGCTGTAGTCACTTCACCTTCAGAAGGCGATATTGTGCAGACGGTATCGGTGCACTGAAGGCTCACAAAACCTTTGTTTAGCCAGGATTAGGCGAGTTTCGATGGCGGCACCTGAATATCTGCAACAGGCGGTAGTGGCGGGCAAGCGCGGGCGTTCTGCTGCGCGCCGAGCCGGCCGGGGCGCTGTGCTGAGTAGTTCTGCGCCTGCGCTCATGTGGGCATCCGTAGATTATTTAACCGCTGTTTTATGCGGCGTGATCGCGTTCCGGATGCGATTCCAGGGAACTGGCTTGCCCAGCACCACTCTCTATCACGAGATGTTGCTTCAAGCGATACAGCAGCAGTTTCTTTGGTACCTGCTCTCATTCGCATTTTGCGTGGTTTTCTTCTCGCGGCTTCATGGGCTGTACGCTCCAATCCAGCATCATAGTGGTCTCCATGAACAGCGAGTGACCTTCGAGTCTGTGCTGACAGCCGGGCTTCTGTTTTGCGGATTCCTCTATTTGACGCATGGCGAGAGTATCTCGCGGGTTGTGGTGCTGCTGACTGTAGCCTTTACCCAGGTAGCGCTCTCGATCCGTCGTGTTGCGTGGCGCAGGATGGTGTATTCGCGTTATCGCGAGGGGCTTGAGGTTCGTAACGTTCTCATTATCGGAACAGGTCGTGTAGCCCAGGCTCTCCGTAATCACCTGGAGACACTGCAACATTTCGGTTTCCGCTTCAAAGGCTTCGTCTCGTTGACGCCGGAGGATGCGCTGAATTCGAACCGGGAGATTGTGGGCGATCTCCGCAATATCGTTCCGCTGGCGCGCAGTCTGTTTGTCGATGAGGTTTTCTTTTCGGTACCAGCAGAGCGGAATATCGTCATCGGTGTTGTTGAAGAGGCGCGGTCCGCGGGAATTGACGTCCGCGTTGTGCCTGACCTGTATGACGGCCTGGCCTGGAATGCGCCGGTAGAGTACATCGGTCAGTTCCCAACGATTCCTCTGCATCGCCGTGAGTTCCCGATCGGGGCTTTTATGGCGAAGAGAATCCTGGATCTCGTCATTTCATCGCTGGCTTTGACCTTGCTGTCGCCGCTGATGCTTCTGATTGCCATCATGATCAGGGCCAATTCGAAGGGGCCCATCTTCTATCGTGCAGAGCGTATTGGCCGCAAGGGACGTAAGTTTGCATGCTTCAAGTTCCGCACGATGGTGCCGAACGCCGACGAGTTGAAGAAAAAACTGGCTCATATGAATGAGCGCGACGGCATTCTCTTCAAAATCAAGCATGATCCGCGCATTACGAGCGTTGGCCGCGTCCTGCGGAAGTATTCCCTGGATGAGCTGCCGCAGTTATGGAATGTACTTCGAGGGGACATGAGCCTGGTTGGCCCGCGGCCTCCACTTGCCGCGGAAGTCGAGCGTTACGATATCTCACACCTTCGCCGCCTTGATGTATTGCCGGGAATCACAGGGCTTTGGCAGGTGGAAGCACGTCAGGATCCGTCGTTCGACAACTACATCTCCCTCGATACGGCATATGTCGAGAACTGGACCTTTGGCCTGGATCTCAAGATTCTGATTCGCACCATCAGCGTGGTCTTCACCGGCACCGGTACCTAAACGCCGGTCGGCGGTACACTGGATCTGTGAAGATTGCTCTGGCGCAGATTAACCCTACGATCGGGGATTTCTCCGGCAACCTCAAGAAAATTCTGGACTTCACCCAGCGGGCGGTCGACGCAGGGGCTGACCTGACCGTCTTTCCGGAGCTCGCAGTCTGTGGCTATCTGCCTGCTGACTTTCTGGAAAAAGACGCCTTCATCGCTCGCGCGAGCGAGACTTTGGCAAAAATCGCGGAACAGACGACCTATACCTCCGTCCTGTGTGGTTCCGTGCTGCCGTCCGGCGTGATTACGGGTAAGAACGTGCGCAATGTGGCGGCTTTATTGACCGAGGGACGTGTGAGCTTTCTGCAGCAGAAGATGCTGCTGCCGTTTTACGACGTCTTCGACGAGCAACGTTACTTCGAGCCGGCTCAGCAGCAGACCATCGTTACGTTGAAAGGCCAGCCGATCGCTATCACGATCTGCGAGGATGCGTGGAATGACAAGCTGTACTGGCCGCGCCGGTTTTATCCGATAGATCCGGTCGAAGAGCTGATGAAGAAATGGCCACAGCAGAGCGATACAGCGCGCATCATTCTGAATATCTCAGCGTCTCCTTATTGGCACGAGAAGCGACAGATGCGCAGTGAGATGTTGGCAGCACTCGCCCGCCGCCACCATGCGGTGGTCGCCATGTGCAATCAGGTCGGAGGCAATGACAGCCTTCTGTTCGACGGGACTTCGATCGCATTCGATCCGGAAGGCTGTGTGATCGCCCGGGCAAAATCGTTCGAAGAAGATCTGCTACTCTTCGATACCGCCGATCGCAGTACTCCCTGTGTTCCCGTCGCGCAGGACGATGAGGTGGCTGGCGCCTGGCAGGCACTGGTAATGGGCACGCGCGACTACGTCCGCAAATGCGGATTTTCAAAGGTCCTGGTCGGCTTGAGCGGAGGCATCGACTCGGCGCTGGTTGCAGCAATCGCTACGGAAGCCTTTGGAGCGGAGAATGTGATCGGCGTTGGCATGCCCAGTGAGTTCTCGTCATCTCACTCGATTGAGGATGCGCGAGCCTTGGCTCAAAACCTGGGGATTCGCTTCGAGCTGCTTGCCATCCGCGAGATCTACGACCAGTTCACCCAGGTGCTGCATCCGCTCTTTCAGGGAACACCGTTCGGGCTTGCCGAGGAGAACATTCAGCCACGCATCCGTGGAACGCTGCTGATGGCGCTATCGAACAAATTTGGTGCGCTGGTGCTCACGACCGGCAATAAAAGCGAGATGGCAGTTGGCTACTGTACGCTTTACGGCGATATGGTAGGCGGCTTGGCGGTGATTGGAGATGTGGCCAAGACACGCGTCTATGAGCTAAGCCGCTATGTCAATCGCGAGCGCGAGATCATTCCTGTGGCAACGATTGAGAAACCACCGTCAGCGGAGCTACGGCCGGGACAACTGGATACGGACTCGTTGCCGCCGTACGATATTCTCGATCCGATCCTTGAAGCCTATGTGGAGCGCTACGAGAGCGCCGAGCAGATAGCAAAGACACAGGGCGTTGACCGTTCTTTGGTCGAACAGGTCTTACGATTGGTCGAGCGCAGTGAATACAAGCGGCAACAGGCCGCGCCGGTGCTGAAGGTGACGCGCAAATCTTTTGGCAACGGCCGCAGGTTCCCCATTGCAGTAAAGGTTCAGGTTTAGAAAGGCTACCCTTGAATAAGAAAATGCTTGGTTTAGTTCTCGCGGCGGCGCTTACTGGCAGCGCGGTCGCCATGGCGCAGACAGCGGACGCTCCTTCCGCGGCACAGGCTGATCCGTTGCCGCAGCCCAATCCAAAGTTCTTTACCGCTGAGACACCAACGGTCGCGACTGTGAACGCCTTTTTGAAGGCGCAGTGGGGTTATGACACAAATCGTATCTGGCGTGTCATGGCAATCCAGAAGACGATGGCGCCGGGAATAAGCCGCGTCGTGGTCTTCATTACCCAAAAGGGACAGGCAAACCAGCAGCCGCAGTCCCTACAATTTCTGACGACGCCTGACGGCAAGTTCGCTCTGACTGGTGACCAGGTGATGCCATTTGGCGAAAAGCCGTTCGCGGCGCTGCGATCAACGCTGCAGCAGCGGGCCGACGGGCCGGCCAAAGGAGCCGCGGGGAAGGATCTGCTGCTGGTTGAGTTCGCCGATATGCAGTGCCCGCACTGCAAGGAATCCGAAAAGATTTTCGATCAACTGGTGACAGACTTCCCGAATGCGCGTGTCGTGTTCCAGAACTTTCCTCTGACGGAGATTCATCCGTACGCCTATAAAGCAGCTTCTTATGGAGTCTGCGTGGCACAGAAGGGCAATGATGCTTTCTTTACCTTCTTGCATGAGGTCTTCGCAAAGCAGGAGGCGCTGACACCCGAAGCCGGTGACCAGACTCTGGCTGCCGCAGCAACTGCCGCCGGACAGGATCCGGCTGCGATCGCTGCCTGTGCGTCAACGCCGGCCACAAAGGCGAAAGTGGATGCACAAATCAAACTGGCGGAAGATTCCGGAGTCGACCAGACTCCGATGATCTCCGTGAATGGACATCTGATTCCCCTCGGGAATGTCCCCTACGAGGTCCTGAAGCAGATCGTCGCATTTCAGGCGGTGCAGGACGGCGTTCCGGCAGGAACACCGTCCAAGTAAGCGTCAGGCGCAGAGTAAGCGTCAGGCGCAGAGTAAGCGTCAGGCGCAGAGTAAGCGTCAGGCGCAGGCAGTTTCTTCACGCGGGGAGGGCAGTGGCCCTCCCCGAAGTATTTTCCGGCCCCGGTAGAGATAGCTTTTGAGTGCCGGGATTGTATGTCCCTGGAGCTCCGAAATCTCGCTCAGACTCATCTCCGAGAGATAGTGCATCGTGACGGTTGCCTTCATATTGGCTGGCAGAAGGTCGAGCCGGGCCATGGTGCGCCGGAACATCTCGCGTTCGATGCAGATGTGTTCCGGAGACTCATCCTCGGTGGTGGTAAGCGATTCGACGGCAAACCGCATCTCGGGTTCGGTGTCGATCGAGCCGGCCTGGCGAACTCGGCGGCTGCGCAGCATCTGCAAGGAGTGATTGCGGACGATCATGCAGAGCCAGCCGAGCAGTGCCTGCTCGTCGGCGAGCTGCTCGATGCGGTTCATGGCCTTGTAATAGGCCTCCTGCAGGGCATCTTCTGCGTCTGCTTCGTTCCTCAGGATCGAGTGGGCTATGCCCTTCAGAAGTGAGCGGCGGTTAAGAAACAGCTCTGTGAGTGCGACAATGCGCCCCGTTGGGCAGGGGGTATGATGCTGATCCATCTAGCTTCTCCAGTGAAGGCGATGCCGAGGCAACGCAGCCATGGAAGCGCTCATGAGAAATATGAGCGAGGATGAGCTAGCGGATGCGGGGAGGAGGTCGAAAGAAAAGCTGAGGCTGTTTCGCGATAGTGGCCGGACGCGGCGGCGTAATCCAACTACGGGCCACGCGGTGCATCTGTCTGGGAGGTTTCAGCGCTGCCAGCCAGGGAAGAACTGCCAGCGCAAGAACTGCCGTGCCGATGGCCCGTTTCATAGGGCCGTCGGACGTAGTGCCCATCTTCACATGCGGAAATGTGGGACCGTCAACAGTGCGATAAAGCGAAATCTTATAAGCCGTTCCCCATGCGAATACCGCCACCATCACGATGAGACAAAGCAATGCGAAGGCCCACGAGACCCGTAAGACAGGTTTCCCGGCATTCGATGCTGCTCGATGGGAGGTTAAGCGCATGATTATGGTCAGTATAGACCGCTTGTCAACATCTCAACCTGCGGCGAGATAAATAAACCTGATCAGAAAGACGGTCGCCAGCAAGTAAAGTAACCAATCCGACTTCTTCGCGCGACCGCTAAACAATCGTAGTGCGGCAAAAGCAATGACACCGAATCCTAGTCCGGTGGCAATGGAATAGGTGAGTGGGATGGTAATAAGCGTGAGAAATGCCGGAATTGCAACCAGCGGATCATGCCAGTCGAGCTCTCCGATGCTGCCGAGCATGAGTGCTCCGACGATGATGAGCGCTGGTGAGGTCGCGGAAACCGGGATTGCCCCAACCAGCGGAGCGACGAAGATGGATGCGAAAAACAGCAGGCCGGTGGTAATGGCAGTGATGCCGGTACGGCCGCCGGCAGCGACACCCGCGCTGGATTCGATGTAGGAGCAGACGGTAGAGGTTCCGGCCAACGAACCTGCCACGGTGGAGATGGCGTCGGCGAAGAAGATGCGCTGCACCCGCGGAATCACACCAGAGGTAGGAATAAGGCCGGTCTTCTGTGTAACGGCAAGGAGGGTGCCGATATTGTCAAAGAGATCGACGAAAAGAAACACGAAGACGATCTCGACGGCGTTAAGCTTCAATGCTCCAGGAATATCGAGATGAAGGGCCGTTTGACGAATGGCGGAAAGGCTTGCGTGGCCGGGCTGCCAGTGCACCTGGTGGAAGATGAAGCCAGTCAGCATGGTTCCGGCGATGCCGATGAGAATCGATGCACGCACCCGCAGTACCTGCAGCACTGCAATCAGAATTAGACCGAAGAGCGAGAGCGCTGTTTGTGGAGAGCGCAAATTGCCGAGCGTGACGGCTGTTGCAGGATCACTAACGATAATGCCGGCATTACGCAGCCCGATAAACGCGATAAACAGACCGATTCCACCGGCAACGGCGGCGTGAAGCTCACGGGGAATTGCGGAGATAAGCAACTGGCGGATGCCGCCAAGTGTGAGCAGAAGAAAGATGATGCCGGAAAGAAAGACGGCGCCAAGCGCCGTCTGCCATGGCACATGCATCTTCAGGCAGACGGTATAGGTGAAATAGGCATTCAACCCCATACCGGGCGCCAGCGCCAGCGGATAGCGGGCCAAAGCCCCCATCAGGATGGAACCAAAGGCCGCGCAGAGGCATGTGGCGATGGTCACCGCCGCAATGGGCATACCGGTCTGCGACAGAATGGACGGATTCACGAAGATGATATAAGCCATGGTGACGAAAGTAGTCACCCCGGCCAGAATCTCCGTACGCCAGTCGGTTCCCAGCTCATGAAACTGAAAGTAGCGTTCGAGCGCAGCTCGCATGCGGGCGGCGGTACCTCTTGAGAAAACATTTATGGTGCGATGCGTTCATCATATCGGACGACGCAAACGTGGCCGGTGCTACAGAGCTTTCAGCTCTGCGATACGCTGCTCCACAACCTTCACGAACTGATCGATCTCCCCCGGTGAATAGTTTCCGGCGCGGAATGCATCTACAAGTTGCCGGTGGCTGAGCCGTCCCAGCAACGTGCCGATCCAGTGGGCATCTTGACGAGGAATATCGCGTCCGATCCAGACCATGCCGTTGCGGCGGAGATATTGTTTGATCCCGAAACCGAGCGTCTCGAAAAGGAGACTTGGTGTGCGCGACGGAGTTGCGAAATCAACCGTAGTTTCCGTCGTACGCAGGATGAATTTTGAAGCGACATAGGCCTTCACATTGTCTTTGGATGGCCCGTTAGTAAAGTGCAAGCCGGTCCGACCGAAGGTGGTTCCTATATCGCTGATGAGAAAGATTTGCCGGTCATTCTTCTCGTCGTAGAAAATTGCGTTGTTTTCGTCCTTCAGGTCCCAGCTATTCAGCAGGGCCATCATCACGCGCAGGCCATTCAGTTCGCGCGTACCGATAAATGGATTCTCTTTCCAGCGCCACGTATACACCTTCTTCTGGCCTGAAGGTTTGCGGGCAAAGCGCGCGTCGGTGATTCGTTCTCCTTGAATGTATTTCTTACCTCGATGCATGTGAATGCCGGAGATTTCGGCGGAGGGAAGCACATAGTCATCGCTGGCGAAGTATCCTGCTGCCCACAGCAGGCGGGACGATACGACCTCGGGCCGGGCTTCGTGTCCCAGCTTGACACGCCACTTTTTTCCGCGTGCGTCACGAGCGTCAAATTTTGGTGTGCTCTGCCTGCGGATCTCTTTTTCAAAAGTAAACGGAGCGGCAGGCTGCCCCTTCTTTCCCCCCTGTCCGAAGAAGAGATCGAGTGAGGCCATATCGCCCGGATCGTGCCAGAGGATGGGGTTGTGTATCTGTTCCGGACGGACGAGGGCGTCGTTGTCGTTACTGTCAGCTTCTTTTGCAGTAACAGGCGCGTCTTGCGCGAACGTACGCAATGGGACCGTAGAGAACAAAAGCAGAAGAAGCAGGGCGCAACGGAGATGGCGACGCGGCAAGAATTCCTCCACGAGCTACTGCCTTTGATAGGCAGCATGTCACGTGTTGGATGCGCAAGTGGTGATACATCGTCGTTTCAGCCATCCACCACGATGCGAAAGCGGCGGATGATCCAGAAGGGCGCCCGAAGCAGTGGATATGCAAAGGTAAGCCATGAAGTCGGCGAGCAGGGCCGCAACAGCGGATAACCACTTCGGGCGGCACCACCCATGGTTTCCACCATGCACGATCAGACGCGAACAGAAATTTCGATGGAAGTAGGGACGAGGTTAACGGGCCGGAACTGTATCCAGGGCAATCTCTTCAAAGGTGAGGTTTTCTGCTGGATGTCCGGTCTGTTCTTTCCATGAGAGAAACAGTCGGCCATAGCTGTCCGTAGTTGAGTCCTCTGCCGGAATCCCCAGGCCGGCGAGCATGGTATCGATCCAATCGGGAGAGCCCTCCAGCTCTGCCCAGGTGCCGATCGGAGTCTCATCAATCACCACGTGGCCTCCGCTCTCCGTATGCAGCCATTCCTCCCGGTATTTCTCGTACCGGAAGGCAGGCAGATATCCCAGGTGCTCGAAGACCTCACCGAGAGCGGGCCCATTGGCTATCTCGGTTTCCGTCTCGTACCGCAGTTTGAAGCGCAGGTCGAGCAGGGTGTCATCAGCTGAAGGACGTTTGTAGGTTAGCGTCCATCGGCCGTTATAGCTGCGAATGCGGAGAATCTGCTTTTGCTCGCGCAGCGAACGATCTGGCGTGTCGTAAAGGGTATTCTGCTCAAGCGTACAAGGAGTAAGCAGCGTAAGGCCAAGAGATGGAAGTTGGGCACGGAGCTTATCCGAAGAACGGACAGCAAACTTCAGCTCGATCTCGGCTGAGGACATGGTGGAAGTATAGGCCCGTTTGTCCGCCGGACGCTAGGATGATGAAGTGGATTTTGTAGGAACAACAGAACGGCTTCAGGAAACCGCCGGCGGAATCACCCGGGCGGCGGAGATCCTGCGTCAGGGCGGGACCGTTGCTTTGCCGACAGAAACGGTCTATGGGTTGGGAGCGAATGCTCTCAATCCAAAGGCGGTTGTGAGGATTTTTGCGGCCAAGGAGCGTCCGGAGTGGGATCCTTTGATCGTCCACGTGGCCGATGAGGCGATGCTGCGGCTTGTGGTTCGCGAGATACCCTCCGCGGCGCTTCGGTTGATGGAGGCTTTCTGGCCGGGGCCGCTGACACTGCTGCTGCCGAAGTCCGATGCAGTTCCGGACCTGGTGACAGCCGGCCGGTCGCTGGTGGGAGTCCGGATGCCGCGTCATCCGGTAATGCTGCAGGTGATTCGGGAGGCGGGCGTTCCGGTAGCTGCCCCGAGTGCCAACCGCTTTGGAAGAACCAGTCCGACGAGTGCCGCGCACGTGCTTGAGGACCTGGAAGGCCGCATCGACGCTGTTTTGGACGGTGGTGCAACCGAAGTCGGCGTGGAGTCGACGGTCGTGGACCCCTGTCAAACTCCGATTGTGGTTTACCGGCCAGGCGCGGTGACACTACAAATGCTTGAGCAGACTGCTGGTCCCGCCGTGCGCTATGAGCCTCCCGCGATGACCCAAAAACCTGAGAGTCTGCCGTCCCCGGGGGTGGGAATCCGTCACTACGCTCCTCGGGCCAGGGTCGTGCTGGTAAGGGATCAGGCGGAGTTGCAGGCAAGAGTGGCCTCTCTGGGACCGGAGCGGACGGGTGTGCTGCTCCCCGCAGGATGGACGTCCGGAGGACAAATTTTTGATTGGGGGCGCACGCCGGAGGAGATGGCACAGCGGCTCTTTGCCGGTCTGCGCGATCTGGACTCTCGCGGGGTGACCTCCATCGTCTGCCCGCTGCCACCGGAGCATGGAGTCGGAGCAGCTCTTCTGGACAGACTGCGGAAGGCAGCCCGGGTTAGTTAGAGTGCCTAAAGGATTTTCCCTGCAGGTGTCGAGTAGGGTCTCCTCATGGATGGGCGTTTTCCGCAATGAAAACGCCGCTCACGTCCGTTCCGGAAACACCCAGCAACAGGGAAAACGCTCTAAAGCAGGGTCGACGTAGGAACTTCGCTGGCTTTGTAGATGTACTTGACGGACGACTTGTAGATCAGCACCCGCTGCCTTGATGTGGTGCAGAGCTTGATGACGCCACGGTCGTACCACTCGATCTGTCCATCCAGCCGTTCACCGTCTTCGAGTACGACAACCATCTCGGTCTTTTGCTGAATCTGCTTCTGAAAGTAGAAAGCTTCGGCGTGACTGCTTTCGCCGGGAGGATGATTCTCCTGCAGCGCTGCATTCGAGAGTGGTTCTTCATGACGCACGTTGCCGCGGCGCAGCATACGGCCTACCAGGGAAGGGCGTATCAGCTTGCGATTGCCATTGAAGGTCTGATCGACGGTCGAGATGGGGGGGTGATCACTCATGAAGCAGCAGATTCCAGAAATACAGCAAGCGAACCCTACGGGTCAGCGCGTCCGTACAAGAGAAACGACTAAATGGAGCTCTTAACGATAGGGATGCGTCTAGTCTAACGAAGGTCGCATCGATTGGTGATTTTTTGTACGTCACCGTACCACGAGTTGTGATGCGAAGGCGTCCAGGGAGAGTGAACGCAGCAGGTTGCGCCGCATGCCGGACTGTACCTGGTCAAGCGCGCGGGAGGCTCCTTCGATCCATTCGAAAGGAACAGCTGCTGCGGTTCGCTCCAGTTCGGCCATCAGATCGACATTGCGAATCATCTCCGGTGTTCCTGCCTGTAGCAGCAGCAGGTCCTCCAGCAGCGACGACAGGGCGCCGAGCAGATCCTGTGTCTTTTGCTGACCTTCTGCGCCTGCACGATAGGTTTCCGTCATTTTAAAGAGAGCCGTATGGTCGGGATCGCCTACGGCATTCCGCAGAACGACGAGCGCATCCTGGCGGGCGGCAGTGAAAGCGCCAAGATCAAAGTTGAGGGCACGGCCGGCGGCTCCCTGTGCCAGACGGGCGACAAGCTGGCGCTGGGCTGCCTTCCAGTCCGGATGCTTTGCGGCCAACAGACCTTCGATCTCATGCGGAGGCAGGGCTCCGAGGCGGACCATGGCGCAGCGAGACCGGATCGTAGGCAGAAGTTCCCCCGGGTTATCTGCCAGCAGAATCAGATGTGCGTAGGCGGGGGGCTCCTCAAGAACCTTGAGAAGGGAATTAGCCGCCTCTTTCATAAAACTGGAGGCCGTTAGGATAAAGACCTTACGTTTGGCTTCGGCAGGAGCGCGATATGCGGAGTGGATCAGCGTGCGGATCTGACCGACCTTGATCAGTAACTGAGGAGGATCCGGAGGAACAATGAGTAGGTCCGGGTGTGTCTGAATCAGGACGCGTGTCTCTTTTTTATCCGTTTCCCGCAGCTCTTCTCGGGCCGCTACGGCTTCGTCGACCAGAGTGTCGAGTGGCATTGCCGCGGCAATGCGAGTGCAGTTGGCACAGGTTCGGCATGCGAGCGCTGCCTCTTGACCATTGCCAAGGGTTTCACGTGGCTGGTTCTGGCAAAGCAATGCCTGCGTCAATAAGATGGCGAGGGTGTACTTTCCGGCGCCTTTTGGCCCGGCTAGGATCATGGAATGCGGAAGGCGTCCTGCGGCGATAGCAGCGCGGAGCTGATCGACAGCGGGTGCGTTTCCAATAAAGCTGGAGAAGTCCACTTCCAAATTTTATGTCACCTTTTTCCGTCACCGGTGACGGAAAAGGTTTACCTCTGCGAAGTCACCAGAATGGGATACCTCGGCCGAAGTGTGATCTTCTCCTGTACGTCGATGCGCTGATTCGGTACGAGATTCAGCTTCCATTGTTGTGCAATGGTTGCCACGGCAAGGATTCCTTCCATCCACGCGAAACTTTCACCGATGCACTGGCGGGAGCCTCCTCCGAACGGAAAGTAGGAAAACCGCGGACGCGCTGCTTTGGCCGCTTCGGTATGGCGCGACGGATCAAACTGCAATGGATCCGGAAAGAACTCCGGACTACGATGAATGATCCACTGGGAGAAGAAGACGTGCGATCCTGCGGGAATCCGATAGGGCCCGAGCTCGACATCGACCGCGGCTTCCCGCCCCATAGCCCAGACAGGCGGATAAAGTCGCATAGATTCGGAGAAGACCTGTTGTGTGTAGGTGAGGTTCGCGTAGTCAGCCAGCGTTGGCTTGCGGCCTGCCAGAACTTTGTCCAGTTCACCATGCATCTGCTCGCGGGCATCAGGATTTTGTGAGAGTAGATACCAGGTCCACGTGAGTGCGTTCGCAGTCGTCTCATAGCCGGCGAGGAAGATTGTCAGCATCTCATCGCGCACCTGTTCATCGGAGAGGGCATTGCCATCCTCATCCCGTGAAAGTAGCAACATGGAGAGAAGGTCGTGACGATCGTCGGGATCTTCACGGCGTTCCCGGATAATGCGATAAACAACCGAATCGAGGTGACCCCGCGCTTTTCGGAACCGGGTCACGCCGGGCAATGGCCAATGCAGGTAGCTTTCGAGCCTTGGCAGGATGACCAGCAGGTTGTAGAGACGCATGATGGCATGGGTTTCATGGTTGATGGCCCGGACATCGTCGGTGACCTCGCTGGCAAACAGCGTCCGGGCCACAATCGAAAGCGAAAGCTCCATCATGGCTGCACCGATGTCGATCGTCTGACCGGATTTCCATCGTTCGGCCATCGCTGCGGCTGAGCGTACGATCTCATCGGCATAGGCCGCAATTCGCTGGCGATGGAACGCAGGTGCGACAATACGGCGGTGTTGCATGTGGACCGGATCATTACTTGTAAGCAGACCCTCACCCAGCAGGATCTTCATACGTCGCAGAGTGCGCTCGCGGATGAAATTGCCGCTCTGGGTGACGAGCACCTCCTGGACGAAGTCCGGGTGATTGAGGAAGAGGATGTCAGTGCCCATCATGCGATAGTGGGTCGCAGGGCCATAGGTCTTCGCCAGGTGCTCGAAGAGCAGGATAGGACGCCCGACCCGCGCCCATGGCTTGCGCCCCATATAAAAGGGCAGGTTGTAACGCAGGCCGGGAGGGAAGCGATACGCTCCGCGCTGGACGACCGGGAGTGTGGCTGGATCGTTCATCTCAATCAGGAAAAGAGCCGGGTCGTGACTGCCTCAAGGATGACCGCATGCACTTTATCGATGGAGGCATTTCCTTCGACAAGGACGACACGCCCGCACTCACGGGCGGCGATAACCTTGTAGGCGTCCCATACACGCCGAAAGAAGTCGTTGTGCTCTTGCTCGAAGCGTGACTCATCGCCGTCTCGGCGTCGCGCCCGGGCAAGCGAGGCATTGAAATCCGGCAACAGCAGAATCGTAAGGTCCGGTTGCAGGTTGCCGCAGAGCAGACGGTGCAGCCCGAGGATGGTTTCGCTGCCAAGGCCGCGTCCGCCGCCCTGGTAGGCCTCAGAGGAATCGGTATAACGATCACAGAGTACGACCTCGCCGCGGTCAAGAGCCGGACGAATGATCTCGGCGATGGACTGAGCGCGATCAGCGAACATCAGGGCGAGTTCCGTGAAGGAGTCGATAGGGCCGACTGCCGCCTCTCCCTTTGAACTGACGATCAGCTCGCGGATGCCTTCGCCGAGTTTTGTTCCCCCAGGCTGACGCAGGGTTGTGACAGTATGGCCCTGCTCGGCCATCCATTTGTGTAACAGCCGGAGCTGCGTTGTTTTTCCGGAGCCGTCCAGCCCCTCAAAGGTAATAAAAAAGCCGCGCGGCATGGGCCAAGTGTATTCGATTCCGGAAAAACATACTTGCGGCGAACCGCCGGGATACCAGCAACAGGGAAATGCTCTAGTCCTTGTAGTCGCGTGTCTTTTTGTGCCGGCGGCCGAGTGAGTCAAAGTTGAAACGATACTCTACGCCGGCCGTGACTGACCTGGAGTAGATTGATCCGGAGCCGGTGACTGGAACACCCCAGCGCTGGTACTGGAAGTCGAGTTTGGCCGACCAGTGTGAGTCGAGGGAGAAGTCGATACCGCCTCCGGGAGACAGTACGGTACCGGAAACATACTCATATAGACTGCCGCCGTAGGTCTTATTGGGGAAGTTGATGGAGCCGCGGCCGGCGAGGAAGTCAACGTATGGGTGGACGGAACCGAACTCTCGCGTGAGTTTGATGCCTCCGAGGATATTTTTCTCCGCGGCAATGTTGCCTTTCCGGAATGCGTACGTTCCACGGACCTCAGCCGATGGCACGAACCCCGCGAAACGGCGAAGAATAAAATC
Source organism: Terriglobus albidus (assembly GCF_025685425.1). Taxonomy (GTDB): domain Bacteria; phylum Acidobacteriota; class Terriglobia; order Terriglobales; family Acidobacteriaceae; genus Terriglobus; species Terriglobus albidus. The sequence goes on along the minus strand of NZ_JAGTAS010000057.1, from coordinate 143,060 downwards.
TCCACCGGCCGTAAAGCTTGTGTTCTGGCCTTGTATGCCGGTGTACACCTTCGAAACCCCGCCGAAGAGCTCAAGGTTTGAAGTCGCGGACGCCGTGGCGGTTGCCTGTGCTGAAGAAGACGTTGTGAGTACTGTGCCGGTGAGAACAAGACAGAGAGCAAGACGGTGGAGCTTCAACAAGATGCGCGTGTGTCCTTTACAGCGAGGTACACAGTAAGACCGCGAGTTATCGAGCATGGAGTACAACCGAGGGACAAGACGATGACTTTTCAGAAAGCAACGACGGCATGGCGAGGCGAGTCTTATAAACAGGATGATTTTGGGGAGGTGTTGCCATGCTTTTTTATGGCTTCATTATGTTAATTCCGATGTTTGCGGCGCTCTTCCTGCTGTACATGTTCATGACCAAGCAGAGCGATCATCCGCATATGAGTGGGAATGCGGGAATCCATCAGCGGAGACGGCAACCGCGGGCGCATGGGCGCGAAGTCTAATGGACGCAAGGGGTCTAATGTACATAAGGTCTAGTGGACGCAAGGTCTAACTAGCGTCCTTTGACAGAGGTAAAGGCAAAGGTAGGGTCAGCATTTGTTCGAATGTGGATGGCGAGCTGACCCTCCTGGCCTTCTGAGAGTGTGGGGCCGTTGGCGTGCATCTCCTGCCGGTCAGTCGTTAACCACGTCATCTTCACCAGACCGGAACCTTGAATCTTGAAGCGATAACTAAATGTCTGCCCCGGAGCGAGCGACTGCGTACCGAAGCTGGCTGAAGGGTAGTCGACCTGTACGACGCTGACGGGACTTGCTGTGTCGTTTGTAATGGTCGCTGCGATGTAGCGAGAGCGGCAGCCGGCGAGGGCGATGAGAAGAAAGAAAAGGGCTGCTGCTTTCTGAAACTGCATGGGTTGAGTATAGCTACTTGAGACTCGGATGGGAGTCAGGCGACGCCGTTGGTGATAGACCCACGTTCCAGAACTCGCGCCGTTAGAACAACTCCGGTCTCTCCCGAGTGGAGGGTCATGGGGAAGGCAAGAATGGACCACGTTCCCGGTCGCTCGTCAGGTTTTGGAACAGAAAGCAGACCGCGGCGAGTGCGGTCGATATATGTCTCGCGTGTGGTTGAGACAGTGGCAATCACTCTCCGCCAGTCGCGCAGCAGATTGGGCATCTCCACAAACATGTTACGGCCCGGAAACCACTCGCGCGGATGGGCGAGGTAGTCTGCTGCTGCTTCGTTGACATACTGCCATGTCCCGTCGTTATCCAGGATCTGCACCAGGATGTCATTGCCCAATGCCATAGAGATGCGTTCGTAGAAGAAGTCACGTGCATCCACAACGACGGGCTTTCCCCGCCGCTTTGCTGAAAAGGAAGCAAGGGCATGCAGAAGGTCGTCAACCGAAGAGTAGCCCTTGAGCAGATGCATATCTTCTGGCCCGCCGAAGCGGTGTTCCAGTGTGGCCGAAAGAATGACGATTGGAACTTCGGGCCGGCGCCGGCGCAGCTCAATGGCGACTTCTGTGCCAAATTTGCCATGGCCCAGGTGATAGTCCAGTACGGCGACATCAATCTGGTCCAGGAGCTCGTTGGCCTCCTCCACCGTTGAGGCAGGAAGGCAGTGGTACCCGTTCTTGCGAAGAATAGCGGTACGCAGCAGAAGATTTGCCGGTTCGTCATCCAGCAAAAGTACGCGTACCAGAGTGGGCGCGGAAACGTCCTGCTGGAGTTCGTCCATTGTGTCGTTGGCCATCGGTGTCTCCCTTCCTTAGAGACCCGGTGTTGCTTACTGGTTGCCGGAAGTTTCTTTCTTTCCCCTTAGTTCTCGGATAATTTCGGGGAGCTTGTTGAAGATCGCGGCAGATTTCAGCCATTGCCGGTTATCGATGGCTGGATATCCGGAGACCACTTTACCCGCCGGCACATCGCTCGGAATACCGGTCTGTGCGGTAGCGATGACATTGTCGCCCACATGGAGATGGCCTGCAACACCTACTTGGCCTGCAAGGATGACATTTTTTCCAACGGTGGTGGAGCCCGCAAGACCAACCTGGGCACATAGCAATGTGTGCTCTCCGACTGAGGAACCGTGGCCTACCTGTACCAGATTGTCGATTTTGGCCCCGGTTTTAATGCGGGTTTCACCGATTGAAGCGCGGTCAACCGTAGCGTTCGCCTGGATTTCGACGTAATCTTCCACGACCGCCGGACCTGACTGCAGAATTTTGTGCCAGTTCCCGGCGCTGTCTTTTGCGAATCCAAAGCCGTCGGCGCCCAGAACTACGCCGTTTTGCAGCGTGACATGGTCACCCAGAACACAATGTTCCCGTACGACGGCGTGCGCATGGGCAAAAAAGTAGTGACCGATCGTTACACCCGGATAGATCACCGTATGGGGCAGCAGCGTGGCGTGGTCGCCGATGGTGACATCGGCTGAGACGACCACGTAAGCGCCGATATGCGCTCCTTCGCCGATGGTCGCGGTTGGATCGATGACCGCAGTAGGGTGAACTCCCGGCGCATAACGAGGAGGGTTGTAGAAAAGCTCGATTGCGCGCGCGAATGCGTAATACGGGTTTGTAGTCCGCAGAGTGGCCGCTTCGATCTCTGGAAACTTGGGATCGACCAGCACGGCAGAGGCATGGGTGGTGCGGGCAGCGGAGGCGTATTTCGGATTAGCGACGAAGGTCAGATCGCCTGGACCGGCTTCTTCAATTCCTGCCAGACCGGTGATCTCGACGTTGCCATCACCGACAAGCGTGGCGTTAAGCGCCTCTGCAATGGCTGAGAGTTTCATGCTGGAAATTGTAGAAGTTAGGCGAAAGGTTGGATAGAGCGATTCTCCTAAAGGTGTAGAGCGGAGTTCGGGCTCCCCAGCGAACTTGTTCGCTGGGGAGAGGTTTTGGCTGTTTGCGCCGTTTTCCCGCGAAGAAAACGGCCTTCGCAGATTTATCCAACGCTACAAGTATTAAGAGAATTGCTCGAGTGGAAGTAGTCTGCGAATTTTGCGATGGGTTCTGCCTTTTGGACCGCTGTGTAGACCAGCAAAAGGGAGTGATCCATAGGATCACCCCCTTTGTCTTGAAAACGCGATACGCCTAGAGCATTTTCACTGTTGCTGGATATCCCGGAAAGGGCGTGCAGCGGCGTTTTCATTGCGGAAAACGCCCAGAGATGTGGAAGCCCTGCACTACACCTACAGTGAAAATGGTCTAGCGGACGCGGTTGCTCTCGTTGTCGCTGGCGATCTGGCCGTCACGGATAGTAACGATACGATGCGCGAACTCGGCAATATCGGGTTCGTGCGTGACCAGAACGATCGTATTGCCGCGAGCATGCAGCTCATCGAACAAGGCCATGATCTCGTCGCCGGTTTTTGAATCGAGGTTGCCGGTCGGCTCGTCTGCCAGGATGATGGAGGGTGAATTGACCAGGGCTCGTGCGATAGCGACGCGCTGCCGCTGACCGCCGGACATCTCGTTCGGCTTATGGTCCATACGTGTACCCAGGCCGACAGACTCCAATACCTGCTTGGCGCGTTCAATGCGTTCCGCCGCCGGGGTGCCGTTGTAGATCAGCGGCAGCTCGACATTATGGAGTGCCGTGGCGCGAGCCAGCAGATTGAAGGTTTGAAAGACGAACCCAATCTCTTTGTTGCGGATGCGTGCCAGCTCATCATCGTCGAGCTGAGAGACATCATGTCCGTTCAGCCAGTAGCGGCCTTGCGTCGGAGAATCCAGGCAACCGATCAGGTTCATGAAGGTCGATTTGCCCGAACCTGAGGGACCCATAATCGCAACGTATTCGTTGTGACGGATACGGAGATTGACGCCGCGGAGGGCATGTACTTCCTGCTCACCCATGACGTAAGTCTTCCAGAGGTCGTCGGTAACGATGACTTCGCCGGCGTGTGGACCGTCGGCGTTTGGGGTCAGGGTGGGTTCCACTCGGGTCTCCGTGAGCATGTGGTTACTCTCCAATCGTCGTATGCGTGCTTGTACGCTGGCAAGAGGGGAATGGTTCCCCCAATTTACCTACGAGTTACCTACGAGGCGCTCTCGGTGGCCGTCTCTGGAGTATTGTCTCGCTTTACGGTCATCCCTGACTTAAGAGTTCGCAATACTTTGAAGCGCCCAATCACAATCTCCTGCCCTTCTTTGAGACCGGAGAGTACCTGAATCTCGGTTGCACCGGTAACTCCGGTGGTGACTGGAACAAAGCGCACAGCCGGCTTGCCATTCTTAGGCTCCAGAAGGTAGACCCCCTGGATCGGGTTGGCCTTGATGCCTGCTGCTTTGGTTGCCGCCTCGGTGGTCTTCTTTGTGGCGGCGTAGATGTTTTCAATGGCCGGGTCACGCTGTACCAGAGCCTGGATCGGCAGGCTGAGAGCGTTCTGCACCTTGGCCGTTGTGATCTTGGCGGTGCAGGAGAGACCGGGCTTCAGATCATCGGAGACCTCGTCGAGGGTCACAACCACCTTGAAGTCTTTGGCTTCTTCGGTACCGGTGGTCGACTGCGAGGTGGCGATACCGGTGGTGCGTAGCAACGCTTGGTCGCCGACCTCGGTAACGTGACCTTTAAAGCTGCGGCCGGGCAAGGCGTCGATCGTCACATTTACGGGCTGGTCCATCTTGACGTTCACGATGTCCGTCTCATCGACCTTAACCTCCGCGGTGATGACCGACATGTCAGCCAGAGTCATCAGCGTGGAACCGAGGGCGTTCTGAATGCCGGTAACCATCGTCTCGCCCTCGCGGACCGGGACATTGGTGACAAGAGCGTCGAAGGGGGCACGGGAGACGGTCTTATCCAGCGTGTCGAAGTTGGCGCGCTGGTTGGCGACCGCCTGCTGAATCTTGCTGGCGGAGGAATCCGCCTGTGCCTTCGACTGGTTCAGCGCGGCTTCGCGCTGTGCTACGGTCGCAGCGGCTACTTCGAAGGCAGCCTTTTTGGCGTCGTAGTCCTGCTTGGAGATGAGCTTTTCCTGATAGAGCTGCTCGTACCGGGTGTAGTCGAAACGCTTTTGCGTCAGGTCGGCTTTTGCCTGCACCAGGTTCGCCTCGGCGGTCTTAATCGCTGCTTGCGAGGAGCTGAAATCGGTCTTCGCGGCAGCAATATTGGCTGTTTGGGCAGCTACAGCCGATTCGGGCTGAACGCTCTCAATTGCCGCCAACGTCTGGCCCTTCTTCACGTGATCGCCTTCCTTCACGTAAAGGTGCGTGATACGGCCGAAGGCGGTGGCGCCGACGTTTACATAGGTCTTCGGTTTTATCTGGCCAGTGCCGCTCACGATAGAGACCAGTTCCTGGCGGGTGACCTTCGCTGTGGCTACCGGCGTTACGCCGGAACGGCTTTTCGCAATGGAAGCGACGACGACAGTCGCAAGAACAAGGACAACAGCAAGGATGGCAACGATTTTTTTGGCGCTCATGGGCGATTTCGCGGGAACCTCTGCAGAGCTTCATTACGCAGCCGAATGCGGATTGGTTTCATGGTTTCGCAAAAAGCTCCATGTACAAATCGCGGTGCCGGTAAGGATGGTGACCATCATAGCAGTCGGGCGTCCAACGGATATACCCTCGGCAGGTTGAGTTCGGTCGAAAACCGCACTAGAGCATTTTCGCTGTGGGTATAGAGTAGGGCTTCCGTATCTATGGGCGTTTCCGCAATGAAAACGCCGCTGCACTCCTCTTACGGGATACCCAGCAACAGGGAAAATGCTCTAGAATGGGGCGTACAACTCTCGGAGTGTTGTCATCGTTATGAAGACCTGTGGTTTCCTTCTGCTCGGCGCAAGTTTAGTTTTTTCTGCGACAGTCGGAGGAGCAGTCGCCTATGGACAGGATGCTCAGTCCGGTGACAGCAACAGCCCTGCTGCCAAGCCGCAGGTCGTGGAGCATCCCGACCCGTTGAAGCGTCGCCTCTCTGACCGCGAGCGCATTCAGCAGCAGAAGGATCTCCGTAAGGAAATCAAGGGCGAATACAAGAAGTGGCTCGATCAGGACGTCGTCTGGATCATTACGGACGAGGAACTGCAGGCGTTCAAGCAGCTCTCGAATGACGAGGAGCGCGACGCGTTTATCGAAGCCTTCTGGCAGCGCCGTAACCCGAATCCGGACTCACCTGACAACGAGTACCGCGAAGAGCATTACCAGCGCATCGCCTATGCGAACGAGCACTTTGCCGCCGGTAAGCCTGGCTGGAAGACCGACCGCGGCCACATCTATATTGCTTACGGCAAGCCGGACAGCATCGATTCGCACCCCTCGGGCGGCCAGTATGAACGTCCCATCGACGAGGGCGGCGGTTCCACCTCGACGTATCCGTTTGAGACTTGGCATTACCGCTATCTCGAAGGTATCGGCGACAACATCGATATCGAATTTGTGGACACCTGCATGTGCGGCGACTACCACATGACCATCGACCGTTCTGAAAAGGATGCTCTGAAGATGGTCCCCGGCGCCGGTCTCACGCTTTACGAGCAGTGGGGGCAGGGAAGCAAGACGGACCGCTTTACCCAGGGCGGCCTGGAGCAGCTTGGTCTTGGACCGCGCAGCTCCATGAATCAGTCCAAGCAGTTCGACCGCCTGAATACGTATGCGAAGCTGATGGCTGCTCCGCAGATCAAGTTCAAGGATCTGGAACAGTATCTGACCAAGTCGACGATTCTGAACGGACCTCCGTTCCTCTTCGATGTACGTACGGACTACGTAAAGGTGACGAACGAGACGGTGCTTGTTCCCCTGACGCTTCAGGTGAAGAACCGTGATGTGACCTTCTCCAATAAGGATGGTGTGTCGACGGGTACGGTCAACATTCTTGGCCGCGTAACCAACCTGAACCACAAGGTGGTACAGACCTTCGAAGATACGGTCAGCATCCAGGTTCCCAGCGAGCTGCTGCCGAAGACGCAGGACAACGTTTCGGTGTATTGGAAGTCGCTGCCGCTGAAGCCGGGGCTATACAAGGTGGATATCGCGATTAAGGATGTCAACAATCCTGACCACATCGGCACCTGGAAGCGCAGCGTAAATGTACCGAAGTTCGACGACGACCGTCTGGCGGCCTCCAGCCTGATTCTGGCTGACAAGATGGAGCGGGTCAGCACCCACGAAATCAGCACCGGCAACTTCGTGATTGGTAATACCCGTATCCGCCCGCGCGTGTCGGCTGGTTCCGGAGTCCCGGTTACCTTCAAGCGCGACCAGAGCCTGAACTTCTGGATGCAGGTCTACAACCTCGGTATCGACGAGAAGAGCAAGGTCAACAGCGCCAAGATCGAGTATCAGATCACCGATCTATCGAATAATAAAGCACTTCTGGATGCGACAGAGGAGACAGCGAAGCTGAATCCGCATGCCGACCAGGTAACGTTGGAGAAGAGTGTCCCGCTTGCCAGCCTGCAGCCTGGCAAGTACCAGGTAACCATCAAGGTGGATGACGGCGTCTCAAAGCAGCAAATTGCTGAGTCAGCACCGTTTGTTGTGGAGTAAGATTGCAGGGCAGGAAGCCGGAAAGCTGCATAGCTGAGCCGAAGGAGCATCGGCGGCAGAGGCAACCTGAGAACGCTGTCCAGGCTGTTGTGCAGGGACGCGGATTTTCTGGAATTGGCTGGCGCAGTGTTTCGTGTGCAAGCGCAGTGAAGCGAGTCCGACTCCAATCCGTATCGTTGCTGCTGGTATTGATGCCGGTGGCGATTAGCGTTGCCGTCGCGCAGCCTAAAGGTGCTGCCGTGTCGGGCATCGTGCGTGATGCTCAGGGAATTCCTCAGATGGGTGCCCTCGTACAGGCACTTCTGCCAGACGCCACTCCTGCCGGAATGGCTGTGACTGACCTGAAGGGTCACTACGTCATCCGAAATCTCACTCCTGGAAAATATCAGGTGCGCGCAAGTGCGGCTCTGTTTTTGCCGTCGATGCGGGGCGATCTCCGCCTTCGCGCCGGAGCCCAGGCCATCGTTAATCTGACACTGACAACTCTCTTTGAAGAGAGCCGTTGGCTTCCCGCGGAGCGTCGCCAGCCGGATGAACCGGCGGATGAGTGGACCTGGTCGCTGCGCACGGCGGCGAACAGGCCGATTCTGCGCCTGGCGGGCGATCAGGACGTCGTGTTGATCTCTCCCGGACCGGAGGCGCCGCGGCGTGTCAGTCATACGCGGGTTGAAGTTGCCACTGGAGACGGTTTTGGCGGTGGCGGAGTCAAGAACACCGTTACCTACGGCACGGCCGGCAGCGACGGGCACGGTACTCTTGTGCGAGCAGGCAGCAGCGCCGTAAGCGGACCCTATGCGATGGGTGCGGCCACGGAAGGTTCGGTGGTCTATCAGCAGCCGGCCGGCATGTTCGGTTATACCCGTACCCGGGTCTCATTCCAGGACCATCCTGAAATGATGGGACAGGGAGGCGCGAGCGGATACCAGGCATATACGGTTGATTCCGCTGAAGTGATGAATTTTGGGGACATGCTTTCCCTGGAAGTCGGTAGCTCTCTGCGGGCTGTACGTATGGGGGCAGCTTCGGTGGAGGCCCGTCCATTCGTAAAGCTGGCGATGCATCCAAGCGACATGCTCGTGCTGAGCTATCGCATGGCGCGCTCCCGCGAGACGCAGAGCGCGGACGATATTGATGCTGCCGATGCTCCTCTTCCGGTTGCCGTGCTGCAGGGAGACCGCATGCTTCAGGAGCGCGGTACCCACCAGCAATTTGCCGCGACGCTTCGGAACAGTAAGGGAAGTATCCGTACGGCTTACTACCGGGATTCGATCGATCGTCCCATGGTGGCCGGTATTGGGCCCGTTACCGGTTCTCAGTTGGCGCATGGAACCATGCTGGCGGATGCAACGACAGGAACTGCCCGAATGATGGGGGATGCATATACCTCCGTCGGTTGGAGCGTTTCTGCCGGTGAACAGATCGGTCAGAAGCTCTGGACGACACTCGAACTGAATACTGGCGATGCCTTGTCGGTGGTCAATGCTCCTCAGACGCCGTCTCAGACCACCACCAGGTTCCGTGCAGGCCGTACGAAATCAGCCGCAGTCGGAATTAGGGCGCTGATGCCAACTTCGGGGACACAGCTTCGCGCAAGCTATCGCTGGCAGGATGAGAAGACAGTTACTCCTGTGAATCTCTTCTCAACCATGAGCCGGCAGCCGTATCTGAGCTTGTCAGTACGGCAGCCGCTTCGCGTCCGCCGTTTCCGGCTTGAGAATATGGAGGCGTTCCTCGACGTCACCAACCTGCTGGAGCAGGGCTATCAGCCATATCTCTCCTCTGATGGCAGAACCCTTTATCTGGCGCAGTCGCCGCGTATGCTCCAGGCAGGACTAGCGTTTACCTTCTAGGTAGATCATTTTTCAAGTTCGTTGTTCGTAAAGAATGAAGGGCGAGGCCGCTGCCCTCGCCCTTCGTGTATTCGTACCTGAAGATCAGGCGTTGTAGGTGCTCGAGGAGACACGGCCGCCGCGGCCGGTCCAGTTGGTGTGGAAGAACTCGCCGCGGGGCTTGTCGACGCGCTCATAGGTATGTGCACCGAAGAAGTCACGCTGGGCCTGCAGCAGGTTTGCCGGCAGACGATCAGTCCGGTAGCCATCATAGAAGGCCAACGCAGTGGAGAACGCCGGAGTCGGAACGCCGCTCTCGATTGCGTGAACCAGAGCCTTACGCCACGACGCGTGGTACTCGTTCAGGATCTTCGAGAAGAAGTCATCCAGAAGCAGGTTATCGAGCTTCGGATTCTTGTCGTAGGCGGCTTTGATGTTGCCCAGGAAAACCGAACGGATGATGCAACCACCGCGCCACATCAGTGCGATGCCGCCCATGTTCAGGTTCCAGCCCTGTACCTTTGCAGCCTCGCGCAGCAGCATGTAACCCTGCGCATAGCTGATGAGCTTCGAGCAGAAGAGTGCGCGGCGAACGTTCTCAATGAACTCTTTCTTATCCGCAGCATTGCCTGCTTTCTTGGGACCCTGCAGCACCTTCGAAGCGGCGACACGCTCTTCCTTCAACGCGGAGAGGCAGCGTGCGAAGACGCTCTCACCGATGAGTGTGACCGGCATGCCGTTATCGAGGGCGTCGATAGCGGTCCACTTGCCTGTGCCTTTCTGGCCCGCGGTGTCCAGGATCTTGTCGAGCAGCGCCTGGCCGTCATCGTCTTTCTTGGCGAAGATCTCAGCGGAGATCTCAATCAGGAAGCTGTCAAGCTCACCCTTGTTCCACTCGGCAAAGACTTCGTGGAGTTCATCGGCAGTGAGTCCCAGGCCATCCTTGAGCAACTGATAAGCTTCGCAGATCAACTGCATATCGCCGTACTCGATGCCGTTGTGGACCATCTTTACGTAATGGCCTGCACCGCCTTCACCCACCCAGTCACAGCAGGGAGTTCCATCCTCGACCTTGGCTGCGATGCCCTGGAAGATCGGCTTTACTGCCGGCCATGCTTCAGGATTGCCGCCAGGCATGATTGACGGGCCGAAACGCGCGCCTTCTTCGCCGCCGGAGACGCCGGTGCCGATGTACAGAATGCCCTTGTCGGCAAGGTCCTTGGTGCGACGGTTAGAGTCGGTGAACAAAGAGTTACCGCCATCAATGATGATGTCGCCCTTCTCCAGGAAAGGCACGATGGAATCGATGGTCTGATCGACAACCGCGCCGGCCTTCACCATGATCATGATGCGGCGGGGCCGCTTCAGCTTGGAGACCAGCTCCTCGATGGAATGAGCGCCTTCAATAGGCGTACCCTTCGCTTCATTCGCCAGAAACTCATCTACCTTCGACGTGGTGCGATTGTAGACAGCGACCTTGAAACCGTGGTCGTTCATGTTGAGAACGAGGTTCTGACCCATGACTGCAAGGCCAATCAGGCCGATATCGCATGTTGCTTCAGACATTTTCTTCTAAAACCCTTTCAGATCGCTTCTGTGTGCGGGGGATCGTTGTTGCATACAAGCATAGTCGAAAGGCCTTGTTTCTGGCCGAAAAGTGTATGAAAGAAGGACGGTCAGAGGTTGCGTTATCGATTGCGAAGCGCTTTTTTATCAGAAATAACCACAACCCGCCGGTGCGATTAGCGTCTCAGTCAAAGAACCCCAAAGAGGAGCATCCCCCAGTGAGCCTAGGTATTCGTCTACTTGTCGCGATGTCTTTACTGCTTTCAGCCTTAGAGGGGCAGCAGCCTCAACAGGATGCCCAGCGGGCACAGAGCGCCCAGCCGTTGACCGCCTTGACGGGGAATGGGCAGACCGTTCAGGTCGATGCTGCCAGTACGATCAATGCGGCAAATATCCGCCGCTTCCATCAGACCCATATCATGGCTCACGGACCGGGAATCGAAGCGCACGAGATGCATGACGTCCCGTATGACGTTCCTGGTGTATTTGCTGTTGGGCAAGGCATCGGTTACGGTGAAATGCTGCGTTGCGTGCAGAATGCGACGACTGCCAAGGGAGTCGGTAGATATTACTGTAATGCGTTGCTCAACCTCGGTGATCAGACGGGCATGAGTCTCGGAAATCTCGGCGGGTGGATGACCAGCAGTCTATTGCATCTGACGAACTTTACCTCCTACGCGGGCATCTCGCAGGTTGTGACGATAGACCATATGCATAGCGGAGTTGGTGACAGCTCCATGGTCTATGGATACCCTCTTTGCGCGGGAGGTACGACAGCCGGATCCGATGAAGGATGTGCTCATTGGAGTTCAGTCGGTGGCCAATACAGCCAATACTTTTCGGGAAAGTTTATGCAGGGAACGATTACCGGTCAGACGGTATTTCCCGACTTCGACGCTAAGAACGGCATCTGCTATAACCCGGCGAGTCAAGGAAACCGCTATTGCTACGGACAGGGAGAGTATCTGATCGACAGTAGCGCACCCATCGCTCAGGGAGCGTTACTGTCGGCAACAGTGGAGTCGGGGAATGCGCCCGCTTTACTGGCCGTAGAACCTGCGAATCTAACACCTGTCCCTACCTGGGGATATATTCCCGCACCGCCGGACATTCCTAAGGTAAGTACCGCAAACGTTCCGAAACCTACGGGAAATTTGACTGTGACGATTGTGCGTGGCGCCGGCTTTCAAGCCGGCGACGCTGTGTGCTTCATGGGCAGTGTATTTCCAGAGAACTCGACCGTGCTGTCAGCCACACCTCTTGCAGGAGGGACCCAGACCATTACATTGTCGCTGCGTAAGCCAGAAAAGAATGGTGTGACGCATTTCATCTACAAAACACCGGCCTGCGGACAGCTAAGCCCAATTGCCGAAGAACAGCAGACCGGCTGGCCGGCAGGTTACTTTGCTGTTCCTGTCGATGCCGGCCACCTTGCCTGGGCGTTTTACAGTCATGGAAGTCGTCAAGAGGTTGCCCCGCCGTTTGATGTAAAAGGCAGAGTGGCTGAATCTCCTTTCGTGCTTCCGGTACAGGAGCGCGGGGTTATCTTGAAGCGTGCACCCGATGGCACCGTGGTTGCGACTGGGCGGGGCGGCGGTGTGGAACTCCACGACTTTGCACATTACCCTCGTGTAAGCGTCAGTGGATGTCAGGATGCGTCATTCAATGAGATGATCGGCAATCCAATTGCTTCGACAGATGTTTCAAGTCTCACCTATCAAAGTGCAACGAAATCGGCGGGCACCTGCAATTCCGCAGTCCTGAACATCGTGGGCACAAACGCTTACGCGCTCTACTACGGGGCCGAGATCATCTCTACAAGTAACCCCGATGCGCCAGGTGCTGGAGCAAGCGGATATATAGAGGTTGAGCAGAATAGAATTCCCTGGCAACCTGGCCACCTTGCAAAGGTCGGACATGTAGAGTCTTTCAACGGGTCTGCATTGCGCCTCTACCAGACGCAATTGACGCCTGGCAATGGGTTCACCGGTAGCGGAAGTATTCTGCACGCTGGGGTGAGCGGAATGGCGTCGGGCTGTGCTATCTGTTTAGAGAATTTCGTGCCGGCAAATCACTACTCCGGACTTGGTGGATGGCAGCGGCTGCCTGACTTCCTTTTCTGGAAAGGGCCGATCGGGCGGATGCTCGATTCACAATTTGCACCGCGGACCATTCTTTATGCGGGACATTCCATTGAATATCCCCAAGGCAGTCCGAACGAGCCGGACTACCAGGTCGCATATTTACGTGGATACAAAGGAGACGGCGCGATTACGGCATCTCCTTCGGCATTTGGAAGTCCGACTGCGCCCTCGTGGACATTCACCGGAGCATCCAGGTTTGTTGGGAGCGTCATTAGCAACAACAGCTTTTTCCTGGATAGCGGACATAACACGGGATGGACGATGCAACTGGGACAAGGCGGAAGGTCCTGGTCGTTGCACGATGTTGCACGCAATAGCGATGTGATGACGGTGGAGTCGAATGGCAAGATCTCTTTTTCAGAGCCTGTCACTGCGCCGAACCTTCAGGCCGCACTCGAGGGCGCTACATCTCCGATAGGAGGAACTTCGCTGACTGCCGGCATGTGTGCCACGGGAAATGCAAGCGTCCCTGGTGCTGTTCCAGGGCAGCCGGTCGCGGTCTCTGCTACTGATGGCAGCCTTCCTCAGCCGATGATCCTGCTGTCTGCTGCAGTTGTTGCCGCCGATACAGTCAAGGTTCAGCTTTGTGCCGTCACCGCCATGACACCACCGGCGAAGGCATACAACGTGAGAGTGATTCCCTAAAGAACGGATGCATTTCTTGGCCAGGTGCTCTTGTCTGTACTCGGAAAAGATGAAGATGTCCGCGATGATTGCTAGCGAGTCGTATGATTCCGGGCGGCATTTTCCGAACAACTGCGGGGTATACTCAAGAGCCATAGAGCATCCTCCCTGTAGGTGTAGGCCAGAGCATCTGTATCTATGGGCGTTTTCTGCAATGTAAACGCCGCTGCACGTTCCCTTCGGGATCCCCAACAACAGGGAAAATGCTCTAGACAGGATTGATGGTGCTGCATAGGGTCTTCAACGCGCTTGGCAACCTCCCCCTCCGGTTGTCTTTTTGGAGTGAAGTAGCTCTCGGAGCTCTGGTTGCATGCATTCCATTTGGCCTGAGTCTCATGATGGCTCCCAATCATCGGTCGCCTTACCTGCTGTCATATCCTGCAGTGATCCTGAGTGCCTGGGTGCTTGGCTTATCAGGCGCGGTAGCCTGCGCTGTCGTCTCGGGATGTGGGATTGAGTACTTCATCTTTGCAACGCATCGTATCAATCTGGCGCCTGATCCCAGTGGCTGGTTCTTCCGCGAGTGTGTCTTTATCATCGGGTCGATCTTCGTGGGCAGCCTCACGCGTATTGCCGCACGCGAGCGCGAAGAAGCGAAGACACTAAAGCTGGAACACGAGCTTACACTTTCGCGAACAGAAAGCTATCTTGCGCAGGAGCAGGCTCGAGCCAGTGAGCTGGCCCGAGAGAATCAGGTTCGCATCGAGATGGCGCTCGATGGTGCGAATGCCGGCGTGTGGGAATGGGATATCTCGTCCGATCATGAGATATGGTCGACTGGTTTCTATCGTCTGCATGGTATCGATCCATCGCTTCGGGCGGCTAATGAGCTCTGGCGGCGTAGTGTTCATCCTGATGATGTGGGGCAGGCTGAACGGGAGCTCGAGCTTGCCGTCCAGCGGAAAGACTCCTGCTATACCGAATACAGAGTGGTTCTTCCAGACGGCGGCATTCGATGGATTGCTTGTCAGGGAGTCACACAGCTTGATGAGGCCGGAGAGGTTCGCGGAATCACAGGATACTGTGGAGATGTAACCAGGCGAAGGCTGACCGATCAAGCACTTTTGAGAAATGAAAAGCTCGCTGTTGCCGGCCGCCTTTCGGCGGCAATCGCTCATGAGATCAATAATCCGCTGAACGCAGCTATGGGATTGTTGTTTTTACTGAAAGACAGCGGCATAAGTCCGGAACAGACGCGGTATGTTGAAGAGACCGGACAGCAGCTCGAACGGGTTGTGGAGATCACGCGGCAGACGCTTCAGATGTCGCGGAGCACTTCAAAGTTCGTGACGGTAAAACCGGCGGAGCTAGTCAGTGCAACCATACGTTTGCTTTCCCCAAAGCTGCATCTTGCCAAGATCGAGTTCGATACCGAGGCTGAAGGGAACGCAGAGGTTCTTGGATCGCCCGGAGAGCTACAGCAGGTACTTACAAATCTCATCAACAACTCCATTGAGGCAATGCCGCACGGTGGACGACTTCGTGCCAGAGTACGTCCATCCTGTCACTGGAAAGACCGGCTGCTTCGCGGCGTTCGTATTACAGTTGCGGATTCAGGTTCTGGTATGCCCCCTCAGGTCTATCGGCGAATGCTTGAGCCGTTTTTCACAACGAAGGAAGAGACTGGCACCGGCCTCGGCATGTGGGTCGTTTCAGAGCTCCTGGCAAAACACCATGGTGCGTTGAGTATACGCAGCAGCATACGGCCGGCCCATCATGGAACAACCTGTTCTATCTTCATCCCTTTTGTGCGTACGCAGATTTGAGTTGTCTCGGTTCGAGACAAGGCGAACGATTGCTTAGAGCATACGGCGGTAGAGCTGTATGCTCGCTATGCTGCTGTTCTATTGCCGGCCTGCCACAAGTATGATCGGTGCGGGAGGGAAGGATCGATTGGTGACAACGAGCCTTGCCGCTGAAACCGATACGAGACTAGGTGTATCGGCGCACGCTCTGCTGGCATTCGCCGGCGGGTACCTCGATGCATTTACTTACATCGGGCACGGCCACGTCTTCGCGAATGCAATGACTGGGAATGTCGTCCTGCTCGCGATTGATCTGGTGACGGTTGCCTGGCAGGATGCGGGGCGTCACTTCCTGGTGCTGGTGATGTTCCTGTTTGGTATTGCGGCAGCAAGGCTGGTGCAGCATGAGTACATTGCCACCGCTGTTCGCGTCCCAGAAGCTGCCGTACTGACGCTAGAGATTGCAATCCTTATATGCCTGAGCTTTTCTACAAGCTACGGTGCGTCTCTCGGGATCTCTATGGCAATCGCATTTGCCGCTTCGCTACAGGTAGCCACGTTCCGCCAGGTCAACAAGCAGAGTTACAGCTCGACATTTACGACCGGAAATCTGCACACAATGATGAGGAGTTGGCTTGCTTGGCTCGTTGCCGGTCGATCCCCAGAAGACCTGCAACAGGCAAAGGTTTTTGCTCAAATCTGCGGGATGTTCTTTTTAGGCGCTGTGCTCGGGGCGTACTGCACGCCACGTTTTCATAACCACGCGCTTTGGGGCGAGTGTTTCTTTCTGCTGGTCGTGCTGGTAAGGGTCATGCTGGTGAGAAGCAAATACCTCGCATCTAGTTGACTTCACCAGAGGGTGGAAACTCCCCCTACAATTTACGGTCAAGGTAGCAGATGTCCTCAACTTCACCGGCATCAGGGGTTCTCGGTCGCGATTGCGGCGCCGAGGGTTGGCGGGGCATTCACTTTTATCGCATAACTGCTCGCGAAGAAGTACCAGGTAATCCAGGCGGGAGCGGTCCAGAGGTAAGTCCACGAGTGCATCGAAACTCCCAAAAGCGTCTGAATCTCAATCGCTGCACTGATGAGGGCAAGGAAGGCGATCATGCTGCGAGAGGAGCTGAGATAGGCGGCCGGGAGCAACGTCGCAATCAGAACCGCTTGATCCGTAAACCAAGCGTAGGGAGCGAGCAGAACCGAGACCAGAAGCAAGAGCCCTACGTGTTCCGTCCATGAGTGCTTCGAGAAATAGAAGACAGCCCAGATAGAGCTAAGCAACGCGGGTAAGTATTGAATCCACGGCGAGTGCAAAGCGAATCGGAGGGCGACACTAAGGCAAGGGATGAACTCGCCTTCCAGTTCGTGGCCGTGCATCATTTGGCTGTAGTGGTTCCATATCGAAGGGTCGAAGTACAGAGCAACTGATGAGCTAACTGCAAGCGCCAGGACTGTGCCGGCGAGGAGTGAATATCGTTTCTTGATAAGACTCGACAGGATAAGCGCGACTGCAAACGGTAGGAACAGGTGCGGCTTGAGGGCGCATAGCCAGAGAGAGCAACCGGCCAGGAAGTATCGGGTTTCATGGAGACGCAGAAAGAGAACGAGACCAAGCAACACAAGAAGGGAGGTTTGCCCAGCCAGCAGACAGGCTAGGGCGGGAGCAAAGGTGTAGCCGAGAAAGCCGAGGCGGCCTTTTGGGCGGAGCAGCCGGACGGAAACTACCAAGCAGGAAAGCGAAAGAAGCGACCACAGCAGAGCGGCTGTCCGCAAGCTCACGAATCCGAGAGGAAGAGTCAGCAGAAGTGCCGACGGCGGATTGCGCATGATGAGAGCCTGATAGCCGACAGGGAAACCGGCAGAGTGTTCGATCCGCAGAATGGCATCAGCATCATAGGGATTTTGATGATGGATAAGTTGCTGCCCAGCGGCCCAATAGGAGATGAAGTCATGGTTTCCCGCCGAATTTCCTGTGAGCAGCAGCGTGCATATTCCGATGGCAGTCAAAGCAAAAGCAAGGGTGCATATCGCCACAACAAGAAACTCAGCAGCTCTGCGCATTGCAACGCCCGCTCTTTCCATGGAGGGTCTACCAACCTACCACGCGCCACCCCAAATTAAAAGGAGAAAATACATGATCTAACGCTTGGAAAGTTGTTAACACTGAATGGGCCAGATGGTGGACGCGGAAGGAATCGAACCTTCAACCTGTCGATTAAGAGTCGAATGCTCTGCCAATTGAGCTACGCGTCCGATGGGTTGTTCTCAGCCCTCGCCGATGTGCTGGCCAGCGCTGAACACTTTATTGACTATAGCACAGATCACGCGCAAGTCGAATCGACCCTGTTGAGAACACGGTGCTGATGAGGGTGTTTGTAAAAACAGCGATCCGTCGCTTAAAGCATTTTCCCTGTTGCTGGGTATCCCGGAAGGGGCGTGCAGCGGCGTTTTCATTGCGGAAAACGCCCATAGATGCGGATGCCCTACTTCTACACCTACAGGGAAAATGCTCTAACCGCATTTTCCCTGTTGCTGGGTATCCCGGAAGAGGAGTGTAGCGGCGTTTTCATTACGGAAAACGCCCATAGATGCGGAAGCCCTACACTACACCTACAGGGAAAATGCTCTAGGCCTCCAGCATCCGGTAGAGCGTCGAGCGGCTGATGCCGAGCAGCTCCGCTGTGCGTACTTTATTGCCTTCGCACTGTGCCAGCACACCACGAACGTGGCGGGAGATCAGATCATCCAATCGGACAGGCAGCGAATCTGCTTTAACTGGAGACGCCACTTCCGGGAGAGAGATCGTATGAATAACGTTTCCTTCCTGCTGCATAGCTGCGTTGCTCAGAACGCTTTCGAGTTCGCGAATGTTTCCTGGCCAGGAGTGGCCGCGAAGTGTTTCCATTGCCTCACTCGAGAGCTCCATTGTCGGCTTATGATAGCGCTCGCCCGCGAACGCGAGAATGTGCTCCACAAGCAATGGCAGATCTTCCATGCGCTGCCGCAGCGGCGGCACCTCGATCTCAACCGTTGAAAGGCGGTAGTACAGGTCTGAGCGGAACTCACCGATGGCGGCCTGATGCCGTAGATTGCGATACGTAGCAGCGATAATGCGGGTGTCCACCATACGCATCAGACGCAGCAGCTTCGCCTGAACGGGGGACGAGGTATCGCCGACCTCATCCAGGAACAGCGTTCCACGAGCCGCTGACTCCAGCGATTCTTCAATGGTTGTAGCGGGGTCGTAGACCAAAAAGGGCTCGTTCGCGGCAGGACTGAGCCGGTGCAGGATACGCGCTGCAAGTTCTTTGCCGACGCCGGGTTCACCAGTCAGCAGAATGGTGCGGAAGTGCGGCCCAATGCGCTCGAGTTGTAATCTCAGCCGCTCCATGGCTGGACTGCTGCCAAGCATCTCGAAGAACGTGGGCTGAGGGATGTGTTCCATAACAGACATGGCTCACTTTCTCCATCGGCGGATTCAATGGAAAAGTGAGCCAATCTGTAACAAAGAGTTTTCTAAGGATTTACGCGGGAGTCTTAGCGCAGTAGGTGTCGAAAGCCCGCTGCAGCTCCTGGGCAATGGCCGGGGCGGTCGAGGTTTCGATCGCCGAGCGCTGCATCAGGTAGACCAGCTGTCCGTCACGCAGAATAGCGATCGACGGCGAGGTCGGCGGGTGTCCGCCAAAGTAGCTGCGCGCTTTCTCGGTGGCTTCGCGATCCTGACCGGCGAAGACAGTAATGGACTGGTCCGGGAGAGTGGGGTTCGACAGGGCCATACGGACGCCGGGCCGCATCTTACCGGCAGCGCAGCCGCAGATCGAATTCACAACCACCATGGTGGTGCCAGGCTTGGCCAGGGCTGTGTCCACTTCGGCCGCGGTGCGAGCCTCTGCGATGCCTGCGCGGGTCAACTCCTCGCGCATGGGGATGACCATGATCTCTGGGTACATTGTTCGGATTTCCTCCAGACTCTATTGTAAATGGTCTACAGCTCTACCGGTTCCTGCTCCAGATGGATGCCGAACCGGGCTTTCACACCAGCCCGAAGATGGTCGCGCAGTAGCAGAATCTCGCCCGCCGTCGCGCCGCCACGGTTGGTCAGGGCCAACGCATGTTTGGTGGAGAGTCCAGCCTTGCCGAGAGTAAAGCCTTTATGGAAACCGCTGGCCTCCAGAAGCCACGCCGCTGAGAGTTTCACACCGCCGGGAGCAGGCCAGTGGGGCACGTTGCCATGAGTAGCTGCGATTGATTCGTAGAGCTCTGCCGGAACGACGGGATTCTTGAAGAAAGATCCGGCGGACTGAGTGTCGGCATCGCCAGGAATCAGGACCATGCCTTTGGCCGCACGAATCTTCCGGACTTTGGTCGCGACTTCCATCAACGTAGGCGTTTCACTCGGCAGAAACGCGCGTTGCAGATCGGCGTAAGCCAGCGATGGGGCGCCGCCGGGCAGCAGCCGGAAGCTCACGGCCGTGACGATATACCGGTCAATGTCCTCGTGGTTGAAACGGGAGCGGCGGTAGGCAAAGCCGCATTCTGCATTGGTAAACGTGAGCGGGGTGAGCGTTGCCCGATCAATGGCACGTACCTGGGTGATGGTCTGCGATACCTCCTGACCATAAGCGCCCACATTCTGGACAGGCGTCCCACCAACTGTGCCGGGAATACCTGCCAGGCACTCGATACCCTGCAGATTCCGCTCAGCGGCAAGCTGTACCAGCACATCCCACTCTTCTCCTGCGGCTGCTGTCAGAGTGTTGCCCTGCTGCGCGATCCCTTTCATTGCGATGCGAATCACCAGACCGTCGAAACCGTTGTCACCTACAAGCAGATTCGATCCGCCTCCCAGGACAAACACTGGAATACGCTCTTCCCGCGCGAAACGAAGCGCATCAAGGATCTCGGTTTCGCCTCCTGCCTCGACGAAGAGACGAGCCGCCCCACCAACCTTGAATGTGGTGTAGGGAGCGAGCGGAATGTTTTGCTGGATATGCACGGACAGACTACAGAGTAAAGGTTCGTGATCCATCGAGACTGCGCAACAGCTGAAGGCGTTCCTCGGCGAGCACCTCCTGCGCCGGCCCTTGGGCGACGATGCGTCCCTCATGAAGCTTGATCACCTCAGCTTCCAAAAGAAGCGCCTCAGTGACATCATGCGTGACGGAAAGAACGGGGAGTCTGTGCTCGCGTGTCCATTGCTTGAGCGTGAGCAGAAGCTCATCGCGCAACGCCTGCTCCAGACCGGTAAACGGTTCATCCAGCAGTACCAGGCGCGAGTACCTGGGCATTAGCGCTCGGGCTACACTGACGCGTTGTGCCTGGCCGCCGGAGAGTTGAGCCGGATAGCGGTCCAGTAACTCGCCAATACGGAACACGCGAACCAGATCCTGAAACCGCTCGGCATGGAGCTCCTGTTCGCGCTTGAAATCTCCCGCTGGGAGCTCCCGGCCGAACTCGAGATTCCCCCTGACCGTCATATGTGGAAACAGCGCAGCCTGCTGCGAAGCGAGAGGGATATGCCGTTTCCAGGCTGGTGGGCCTCCGCGTAATCCGGCGATGCTGCGAAGGATGGTCGACTTGCCGGAGCCTGACGGTCCGAAGAGCACTGTCCAGGGCGAGCGAAGTGCCACAGTGACGTCAATCGTGATTGAGTCCAGCTTCGCGGTGACATGTTCGTATAGAAATGGCTCAGACAAGACGCGTGCTCCTTTGCCCGGCTCGCCAGTGCACAAGCAACAGTGAGACAAACGAAAAGGCCAGCAGCAGAAGAGCCGTGCGATTGGCTGCGGCGAAGTTGAAATCGGCAACCTGATCGTAGAGCGCGATGGAGAGGGTTCGCGTTGCGCCCGGGATGTTGCCGCCCAGCATCAATACAACTCCGAATTCGCCGACGGTATGGGTAAAGGCCAGAATTCCGGCGGTCAGCAACGATGGACGTATCAGCGGCATGGTCACCCGCACAAAGACAACGGAAGGCCGTGCCCCCAGCGTCGCTGCAGCCTCCCGCAGCTCCGGCCCGACCGCCATCATGCCGCTTACCAGGGGCTGTACGGCGAAGGGAAGGCTGTATAGCAGGGAACCTATCAGCAGCCCGGTAAATGAGAAAGCAAGCGGATGTCCGAGGGTCTTTGTGATCACGCGTCCGACCGCGGTTGTGGGGCCAAGCAGCACCAGGAGATAGAAACCCAGCACAGTTGGAGGCAGTACCAATGGCAGAGCGACCAGCGCCTGCGCCAGCGGACGCAAACGGCTTCGTCCGTAGGCCAACCATGCTGCCAGTGGCAGTCCAAAGCACAGCAGGATGGCGGTCGTGGTGAAGGCCAGGCGGAATGTCAGCCACAGAGCATCGAAATCCATCGGTGAAGGACAGTGTACCGGGGCCCTGTGGCCGGGCTGGACTCACTTCACCGGCGAGAGTCCCAGGTCCGGCAGGTGCGGCTGAACCTCGCTCGAGAGAAACCAGTTCAGGAAGGCGTGTGCGGCATCGCGCTGCGCTGAACTGCGCAGTACGACTGCCGTTTGCGTGATAGGGGTATAGCTGGAGAAAGGGAAGAGCACGAACGTTCCTGATTGTTTGAACTTCGAGGAGACCGCCAGAGTCTTCGAGATGATCGCAAGTTCGGCGTTCCCGGTGAAGGCAAACTGGCCGGCTTGGCCTACATTTTCAGCACGCACAAGGTGATCTTTGACCTTGTCCTCGAGTTTGAGCCTTTTCAATGCTTCCATCGCAGCACGGCCATACGGGGCGTGCTCGGGGTCGGCGATAGCCAGAGATTTGAGGTTGGCTGACTCCAGTGCCGCCAGTTGGAGAGGGTTGAATGGGGATCCATTCCGCGTCCATAGAACCAGGGTGCCCTTGGCATAGGGAATTGGGCTGCCGGTGTCCGCCAAATTGGCTGCGACCACCTTCTCCGGAAAATAGAAATCGGCCCCCATAAACACGTCAAAGGGACCTCCCGGACCTGCCGAGATGATCTGGCTGGCCAGGACGGAGGAAGCTGCATAGGAGACCAGCAGGTGGACGTTTGACTTCTTCTCATAGACCGGCCCCAGGACCTCAAGCACGGGCTGCAGATCTGCTGCCGCTGCAAGCCGCAATTCCACCGGCTTTGTCTGTCCGAATGCTGGAGGAATCAACAAGAGGAGGAGCAGCGCTTTGAGCATGGCAGAAAGTTTACGGTACCCTAGAGATACCGATGAAAGAGAAGTCACACGAGCTTAGATGCACAGGGTGCGGTGCGCGCATTGCCGGTACAGATGCGACCTCCAACTTTCGCTGTGCCCAGTGCGGTGAGCTGTACGAAGTGGTTTACCCGTGGTCGTCCGATGGCGCCAACCTTCCCAATGCGGGCGCGCTGCGCTGGCTGTGGCAGGAACGCCGCTCTTCCACCCTTCCGATCGATCAGAGTGGTGTCTGGCGTTTCCGCGACCTGCTGCCGATTCTCGATGATCCATCTCATGCCGTGACTCTCCGCGAAGGCAATACGCCTTTGTATGAGCTGCCTCGCTGCGGGAAAATCGCCGGTGTGGATTGGCTGTTGGCCAAGCACCAGGGCATGAATCCGACGGGCAGCTTCAAAGACACCGGCATGACAGCCGCCCTGTCGGTCGCCGCCGAGCGGGGCTTCAAGGTGGTCGCCTGCGCCTCTACGGGAAATACCTCGGCCGCCATGGCAGCCTATGCCGCGCGCGCCGGTTTGACCAGCATCGTGTTTATTCCCGAAGGCAAGATCGCCTGGGGCAAGCTGTCGCAGTCCATGGATTACGGTGCATTGACCATCCAGCTTAAAAGCGATTTCGATGGCTGCGTCCGGGTCTTGAATGACCTGGTCAAGCGCCTGCCGATCTACATGCTCAATTCAGTGAATCCCTATCGCCTCGAAGGGCAGAAGACACCCGCTCTCGAGATGGTGGAGCAGATGGACTGGCAGGTGCCGGAGCACGTGATCGTCCCCGGCGGCAATCTAGCCAATAGCTCCGCGCTTGGCAAAGGTTTCGAAGAGATGAAGCGCCTGGGACTCATCAGCCGTGTTCCGAAGATCTCTGTCGTCCAGGCCCACGGTGCAAATCCGCTTTATCGGGCAATGCAGGCAAGTGCCGGGGAACAGCTTTCGCCTGTTGTCGCGGACACCCGGGCAACCGCAATTCGCATCGGCAATCCCGCAAGCTGGAGGAAGGCTGTGCGCGTCATCCGCGCAACCGGCGGATGGGTGGAGGAGGTCTCCGAGCAGGAGATCGCTCAGGCCAAGGCTGAGATCGGGGCGGAAGGAATCGGATGCGAACCGGCTTCTGCCGTCACCCTGGCGGGGCTGAAGAAGCTTACCCGGGACGGACGCGTCGGCCGCGAGGAACGGGTTGTCCTTCTGCTGACAGGGCACACCCTGAAGGACCCGGAGTACACCATCGATTTTCACCGTGGAACTCTGTTTTCGGACCAGGAGGCCTCTTCGCTACGTAAGCCGCCGGTGGTACTGGAAGCGCAGACCGACGCGGTGCTTAAGGCGCTCGAGAGCAGCATTCAGTTATGACCGTATCTGTAAGAGTCCCTGCAAGTTCTGCCAATCTCGGGCCGGGATTTGATGCGCTGGGCATGGCGCTGGCCATGTATCTGGAAGTCGATGCGGAGGTCGCCGAACAGACCTCGGTTGACGCTTCAGGCCGGGACGCGCTTCTGTGCGGGCGGCTCGAACATAACCTGATCCTTGAGACCATTGGCGATCTTCTGCGGGCCTCGGGACACCCTGTTCCGGGTCTGAAACTGGCGCTCAGGAATGATATTCCGTTAGGGCGGGGTTGCGGCTCCTCGGCGGCGGCCATCGTGGCTGCGGTGCTTCTTGCCAATGAGATCGGTGGATTAGGCTGGAACGAAGCCCGTCTGTTGCGCGAAGTGACTCGCATCGAGGGACATCCCGACAATGTGGCCGCGGCGTTGCTGGGTGGCGTCGTAGCATCTGCCATGCAGCCGGACGGCGAAGTCGCGGCGGTTAAGATCGCTGCTCCTGCTGACTGGCAGTTCCTGGTGGCGATTCCGGGAAGCTCGCTCTCGACGGCAAAAGCCCGTGGCATGCTGCCGGCAGAGTACTCAAAGGCCGACGCGATCTTCAACGTGCAGCGCAGTGCGCTTCTTATGGGCGCCTTCGCGGCAGGCCGGGGCGATCTGCTGCGGCTGGCCATGCAGGACAGAATGCACCAACCATACCGTATGGATGCCTGCCCTCTCCTGAAGGCTCTGCTGCCCCTTTCTGGCGTGAATGGTGTGTTAGGTGTCGCACTCAGCGGCGCAGGGCCGTCGGTCCTGTTGGTACTCGACAAGGATGCCGATCCGGAAGAGGTGATCGCGCGGGCAAGATCGCGAAGCGAAGATCCGGGACTCGAGGTTATTCTCACTCGCGTGGCTGAGGGCGCTAGCGTGTCCACGAAGTAACCTATTACCGCGGGTTACTGAAGATTGCTTTACAAGTTTTGATCTCACCAATACTGTCATCTCGTGGGCAGTTCTGGGGGAGGGCTGCTCCGGCGCCCGTTGATCTTTATAGATCCGGGCGCTTCTCCTTTTAAGCTGAAAAATAACAGGGTTTCCCGCCCAAATCAGGGGTGTGAATCGCGAGGCAGGTTTCAGCATCCTATAATGCGGAGAGAAAAAGGGAGGAACGATGGCAAACGTAGCAGATGTAAGCGATGCGACATTCGAGAGCGAGGTGCTGCAGTCGCAGCAACCCGTAATGGTTGATTTCTGGGCCGCATGGTGTGGTCCTTGTCGAGCGCTTGCGCCCATCGTTGATGAAGTGGCCACTACTTACAACGGACAGTTGAAGGTAATGAAGATGAATGTGGACCAGAACGCACAAACGCCTGCACGTTATGGCATTCGCGGCATTCCGGCGCTGCTGATCTTCAAGGATGGCAAGGTCGCCGAGCAGATTGTCGGTTACGTGCCCAAGGACACCATTGACAAGAGCGTGACCAAGGTTCTGGCCTAAGCCACTTTCCAACAAGGTTGCTAAGAGCCCGCTGCGAAGGCGGGCTCTTTTGCGTTAACCTCGGTTTATTTTCGGTTTACGCGGTTTTAGAAATAGTGCGCCAGATGGGAAAAGGCGGGGAGTTGCAGAAAGGCCTGGCTCGATGGAGGCGGAAGCAGCTCTTCATGTTCCAGCATCCAGGTGTTGTCGTGCGGAATAAAAATGGCATTCAAACCCGCCTCAAGAGCCGGGTTGACATCGCTCTTGGGTGAATTTCCGATCATCCACGTGGAAGCCGCTTCGCAACGATGACGATCGCGCAAAGTCAAGTAGGCTTCGCTGTGTTTTTCCGGTAGAACTTCGATCTCATGAAAACACGGCTTCAGGCCGGAGCGTTCCAGCTTGTCGCGCTGTTCCCAATCGTCGCCTTTGGTGACGAGAATGATGCGATGGCGTGTCGTCAGCTCAGCCAGCGTATCGGCAACGCCTGGTAGGAGCTCAATCTCCTGGGTTGCAATGGCATCGGCAAAGCTGGAGATCTGTTCGTGCGTCTGCGGAGAGACGGGTTCTGGGGAGAGCTGTTCAAAACAGTTCACCAGCGACTGACGGAAGCTCTTCAGGCCATAACCGCGCTGACGGATGGTCTCGCGCTCGCACGCATTCAGGTGATGGCGTATCTCATCGGGGCTGTACGCGTGGTGGCTAAGCAGCGAGATGAAGCTTGCGATGGCCCGTTCAAAATAGATGTTGTTCTCCCAAAGGGTGTCATCCGCGTCGATCAGCAGCGTTTGGCCCAGCGGCAGGCGTTGTATGGGGGTATCGGGCATACGCTTTCATTGTATCGACGGGAGGTGGCAGGAAAAGCTATTCGCAGCCCGGCAAGGACGGGGTATGATGGACGCACTTTCACAAGTTAGTTTGGTGGTTTCTGCCGAAGTGCCGCGGATTGCGATGTTCTGGATATGAGTTTTGAAATTGGAAGTTTTATAGGCCCGTACCAGATACTCGGGTCTCTTGGACGCGGCGGTATGGGGTCGGTATTCCGTGCTCTGGATACCCGTCTTCACCGCGAGGTCGCCTTGAAGGTGTTGCATGAAGACCTCTCCATGCCAGGGATGCATGAACGTTTTCTCCGTGAGGCGCGTGCCGCCTCGGCGTTGAACCATCCGAATATCCGCACGATCTTCGACATCGGCGACCATGACGGCGATCCCTACATGGTGATGGAGCTGCTCGATGGCGAGACACTACGCGACGCCATCGACCGTGGCCCCATGCCTGTGGCAGAGGTGCTGGCCTACGGCATTGAGGTCGCCGAGGCGCTGGCCGCGGCGCACGCGAAGAATATCGTCCACCGCGACATCAAGCCCGCAAATGTTTTCCTCGTCCCGCGTCCCAGCGGTGCCTGGCAGGCAAAGGTTCTGGATTTTGGTCTGGCGAAGATCGAGCGTCTGACAGGGCATTCTCAACACACGCAGGATCTGACGGTCACAGGATCAACGGTTGGCACCGTTGCGTATATGTCGCCTGAGCAGGCGCGTGGGGAACAGCTCGATGCGCGGTCCGATCTCTTTTCGCTGGGTGTGGTCCTGTTCGAGATGGCGACCGGGTGTGTGCCATTTGATGGAGCAACCAGTGCCGTGATCTTCGTCAACATCCTGAGCCATGATCCGCCGACGATGAAGAGTTTCGGTGCAAATGTCCCGAAGGATCTGGAGAAGGTCATCCTTAAGCTGCTGGCGAAAGATCGCAAGAATCGGTACCAGAGTGCCGGGGAAGTTGCCGCAGCGTTGGCAGAGGTTCGTGACGGAGGCAAGAAGGCTCCGTGGATGCAGCGGTCCAAGCCGCCGGTGAATGATCCTGGCGATCCGCGGTCCGTCGATCGGCGGATTCGCCGCATATCGAGCCCACCGGTACCTGGCGGCCGCCGTGAGAACGATTTGCCGGAACGCGCCTCCCAGCCGTTCATCCCTCCTTCCAGGATGGGTGTCGCGGCCGCGCAGCCGGAGCCGGCTCGAGCCTCTGGTCCAGCGGACCCTACGGAGGTCAATATCCCGGCGGCAGGCTGGCGTCCTCCAGCTCCCCATTCGTCGCAAGCCGCTGCCCATCATTCGGAAGACAGGACCGCCGCTGTCGCTGTGGCGTCAGGGCAAAGATCAGCACAGCGGATGGCCGCCTCCGGCTCGGGTATTGTGGCCGCACGGCCGCATGTTGCGTACGAGAGCGATGCCGAGGCTGCGCCGGAGCAAAAGAGCAGTAAGACGCTGCTGTTCGTGGCTGTCGCGGTTCTGGTGATTGCTGCCGGGACATTTGCGTTCTTCAGGTTCCGCAACAAGAGCGTGGTCTCCGATGTTATGGCGCCGGGACAGGCCGTGATGGTGACCTCGATTCAAAACGACACCGGTGACAGCACGCTCGATGACTGGGTTGCCACGGCTGTGGCTATGGAGTTGTCGCAGTCGCCGGCGATCGCCTA
This sequence comes from Terriglobus albidus, assembly GCF_025685425.1. Taxonomy (GTDB): domain Bacteria; phylum Acidobacteriota; class Terriglobia; order Terriglobales; family Acidobacteriaceae; genus Terriglobus; species Terriglobus albidus. Next base: position 115,165 of record NZ_JAGTAS010000057.1, on the reverse strand, counting down.
CCGCGGCCCTGAATCCTTCCACGCTCAGCTCTCGGGAGACGGCGCTGCAGACCAGCCTGTGGATGAGGCAAAAGCGCGACAGATTGCAACCGACTCCGGTGTGCCTGTTTTCCTTTTCGGCAAGATCTCAAGCAGCGGAGCCGGCTATGACATTGAGCTGACGCTGCACGAAACGACTTCCAATCGTACTCTGGCAACGTTTACCGACAGGGCTGCCAGCAAGGAGCAGATTGGCGTCACCCTGGATCGCCTGGCTCAGCCGCTGCGCGCTGCTCTGGGAGAGTCGAACGCCGACATCCAGAAGACAAGTGTCTCCTTCAACAGCCTGGCCAGCTCATCGCAGGAAGCCTTGCGGGAATATGCTCGCGGCGAGATGGCACTCAGCTTGTGGCAGCCGGCACTGGCTATACATGCCTATGAGAGTGCTGTTGCTGCCGATCCGGCATTTGTGCAGCCGGCGTTGAAACTGGCTCTGTTGTATGACGCTGTCGGCGCATATGACGCAGCCGCTTCGGCGGCGCGGTCTGCCGGTGCTAACGCCGCCAAGAGCGGACAGCGGTTGGCCTCTCTGTCGGCGCTGACTCAGGAGCTCTTCGCTTCCGGCAACCTTCCGAAGGCATCCGAGCTGGCAAAAGCGTATCTCACGGCCTTTACCAGCGACCTCGATGGGTTCCGCCTGCAGGCGGTATTGGATCGAAAGATGGGACGCTGGGCAGAAGCCGGTCAGGCGGCCCAACAGGGCCTGAAACTGAATCCAGGCGACGGCAGCCTGTATCGCGAAGCTGAAGTCGCGATGACGGCGCAGAACCGCTATGAGGCGGCCCTGGAACTAGAACGCCAGGCAGTAAAAGTGGGCTCGAAGCACAGCGATCAGGAATTACTGGCAGCCTATCTTCAAGGGAAGGATGACCTTCTCGCTGCACAGATTGAACTGGCCCGGCAGCAGCCCGACGCGTTGACGGTGGCTCCAGCATATGCAACTTATCTCGATAACACCGGAAGATTGCAGGCCGGAGCAGCCGTATGGCGCCAGGCAATTACATCGGTATCCCAGAATCCAAAACTGGCAGCCGTAGCTGCGACCTTTGCCGGACAGGCAGCGCTGGATCGAGCTCTGCTCTCAGATTGCGCCGGTGCGAAGAGCTTTCTTCCTTCCGCAACATCGACCTCTCCCAGAGCGGCCTACTATGCGGGTCTTGCAGCCGCGATGTGTGGCGATGAGGCAGCAGCGCAACAACATCTCAGCGTATTGAACAGCCAGCAGGGGACGGTGGCGAAGGAATATTTCGCGCCAGTAGTCACCGCGGCGATTCAGTTGAAGACGGGCCAGCCCACAGCAGCGCTCGATCTATTATCGAGGGCTAAGGCCTATGACACGATAACCATCGGAGCCTACCTGCGCGGCCTGGCACAGGTTGCGACCGGTAAGCCTCAGGTCGCACTGATCGATCATCAGATTCAGTTGCAACATCGTGGCCAGTCACTGCTCACGGGCGGTACTGTCTATCCGGCGGCGCAGATCGGCCTGGCCCATGCATACGATGCCATGGGAGATCACAACAACGCCGCGCCAGCCTATAAAGCGTTTGCGACGCTCTGGAAGGACGCAGATGCAGGTTCACCGCTGCTGACGGAAGCGAAGGCTAAGGGACGATAGAGCAACAGGGAAAATGCTCTAGAGGCTGCAGCAATCACTTAGGAGCGAGTTTCTCCACGGCGATCGTGGTACCGCAGCTCGATCATCGTGCAGTCGTCCGTCGGAGGTGCTCCGTTCATGAAACGTTGCACGGAGTCAAACATCTCGGTCATCGACTCAAACTGAGATGCGGCGCCCTCAAGCCGGTCATCGCCAAAGAACTCACCTTCGGGATTTTCGGCTTCGGTGACTCCATCCGTCACCAGGATCAGGCGGCTGTTCTGCGGCATCTTCAGATACGCGGTCTCGTACTCGGCATCGGGAAGCAGGCCGACGGGAAGATTGGTTGCGGTAAGTTTCTCAACCGCTCCATCTCCTACCAGGAGGGGCATGACGTGACCACAGTTGATGTACTGCAGGTTGCCGCTCTTGGTGAGCTTCAGCACGATCATGGTGGCGTACTTGCCGATGTCCTTCGCGCAGATGAAGCGGTTGCACATGCGTGCCACCTGCTCCAGCGGCTGCCGGGCAGCTAACTGGGAGTACACCAGTCCCTGAAGGGTAGAGGCTAGAAGTGCCGCGGAGACGCCTTTGCCGGAGACATCCGTGATGACGAGCGATACGCCGTCTTCATCGACCACGACATCGAAGAAATCACCTCCGACATCTTTACAGGGAACGTTGCGGGCGTTGATGCGGGCATACGGGATGTCCGGAATCTGCACGGTCATCAGGCCCTGTTGAATCTGTGCCGCGATGTTCAGTTCTTCGCGATAGCGGCGGGCCGCCTCTTCCGCGCGGGCAAGCGATGCATTTTCAATCAGGGAGGCTGCTTCGCCGGCGATCGTCTCCAGCAGGCCGCTATCGACCTCGTTGAGAGTGCCTGCCTTCAGACGGCTATCGAGATAGAGGACGCCGAGGATCTCTCCACCGAACTCGGGCTTACTGTCTTCGTCACTGCCAAAGTCTCCGTGACGGCTGCGCAGCGGAATGCAAATCACCGTGCGGATGCTGCCGGCAACCATGGAGTCAGAGAGGCCGCCATCGAGTGAGAGCGTATCAGTGACGATGTATTCGGCGGCAGTGCGAGTCGCCTGCTGGATAGCAGACTGGGCCACCCCACGGTCATCGGCTAGTTTCTCCCCGGCAAGCGTGAGTCCCACAGCCATGGACATCTCGCCAGTCGCCGTATCACGCAGGTAGACATACCCGCGTTCCATCTGCGTCAAATCGAGCGTAATCTCGACGAGCGACTGCAGCACCTCTTGTACAGCGCCGACGGCGTTCAGCTTCCGCGCAGCTTCCAGAAACCAGCGCAGCTTCTCCAGGTCCGAGCCCTCGCTCGGCATCGCGATCGACTGCATCTGGCCCATCAGATCTTTCAGGCTGGCTATGTCGCGGTTCGGTTTGCCGAAGCGGAGCAGCGGACCGTCGGAGGAGCCGAAGCGAAGCTTGTCTCCCGCGTTGAGTGCCTGTGGGCCGGCCATCGGGTCCAGACGGCGGCCGTTCAGATAGGTGCCGTGGGTACTCCGGAGGTCCTCGAGGAAGTATTGTCCGTCAATAAAGTTGATCTGTGCGTGCGAGCGCGAGATGAACGGGTGGTCCAGCACAAGCGAGCGGTCCGTGAGACGCCCGATGGTGAAGGGCACGTGGTCCAATGTGCGGGGAACGCGGTTACCGCGATCTTCCAGCAGCATCTTCATGGGAACAAAGGTGCTCTCAGCGATGGTCATTGTGCTTGAGCCGCCAGTGTAGCAAAGCTTAGGGCGCTTCGGTTGATCGAGTTCGTACCGCCTGCTGTGGAGCGCTTGCCGGCGAGGCCTCCGGCGGAAAGGTGTACCAGGCCGGGGGACGGTTCAGGGAGCGATGGACGGTGTGCAGCAGCTCGGCATCTGAGGTGTCTCCACTCAGCTCCCAGATCATCACTCCGCCAAGGCCATGTTTCGCGGCGTACGCCGCCTTGTAACTGAGCGAGGCGGTGTCTTCGAAGGTAAAGAACGTATCACCGTCATACAGCCAGGGAGCGTGCGAGACGCGATCACGGTAGAGAATGTATTTGCCCTTCATGTTCCGGATCCGGTGATAGGGGTAGTCTTCGCCGCGGATGCCTGGTCCTGCCTGAAAGAGACCGTGATTGTCGCCGTCCGGGACCTTCCAGCCATATCCATAGAAGGGCATACCCATCAGCAACATGTGTGCCGGAACACCGGCGGCGATGTAGTCATTCATGCCGCGGTCGATACTTCCGCCGGGATGTGCCGGATCGCGGAAGAGTGGTGCGATGAAACCGGAACGCTGCATCCAGGGACCGACATAGTCATAATTCATGACGCCTACCTGGTCGAGGTAGGGGATGATGGATCGAAAATCGACTCCGCCGAGCATGCGGGGCGACGGACCTACTGCGATGGAAAGCCGGAGCCCTGGCCGCACAGCATTCATCTGCTCCCGGAACTCGCGTAGCAGTTCGCGGAAGTTTTCCGCGTCTTCCTGGTGAGGCGACTCCCAGTCGATGTCGAAGCCATCGAAGAGACCCGGCACATCGATGCCATCCGCGAAATGGCCGTGGAGGAATGTATCGATACAGGAGCGGACAAATTGTTTGCGGACAGCGGGTTGAGCATCCGCAGCGAAGTCAGCAGCTCGGCCTTCCAGGGAGATGAGCAGCCTCAGGCGTGGATACTTTCGTTTCAACTCTTGTATCTGGTGAAAGTAGCCATGGAAATGCGATGAGGGGTCGTCAGCGATGCCATTGACACTATTTTCAGCGCTGTAGATAGTCTTCAGATCAGCATTGGGATCGGCGACCGAGCAGTGACCGTCTTTGACGAAGCCCTGTGCGTAATTGATCTGGTCCAGCAGCCTGGCGCCGCCGCTCTGATCAAGGGCTTTTACGGAATAGGGTGTATCGGCATAAAGCTGCCACTGCGGAAAGTAGCCAACGACGATGGGCCTGTGCGGTGTGACCTTGTGCCGGTGTGCGGACGCGGCATGAGCGAACGGCAGCAACGCCCCGACAAACAGGATGACCGCGACAAATGGACCCGGAGTACGCACTCTTCCATCAGACGCGCCGTGGCGGATTTCGGCAACATCGCGATGTTAAAAAGAACGGCCTGCGTGGATGAGACGCAGGCCCCCATGGTGAGGCGTTTGTGGTTAGAACTCGTACTTGACCGCGAACTGAATCAGACGCGGCTGGTACGACGGAAGTGTTGAAGTAAGGGCTCCCAGGGTGGTTGTGGAGCCGAGTCCGGTAACAGGGTTGCTGAAGTTGGCTTGGTTGGCGATGTTGAATGCTTCCGCGCGGAACTGCAGATGCGTTTCACGGTAGACCGTGAACTCTTTGAACAGCGACATATCCCAGTGCCGGAAGTGCGGACCGTGATATGGGTTACGGCGTTCATTGCCAAGATCACCGGCATTCTGGGCAACGAAAGCAGATGCCCGGAAGAACTGCATCGCTCCCGAAAAGATTGGGGTGATGTTCTGGAAGGGGTCTCCACTGACATTCGGGCGGTCTGCCGAACCGCCGGGGCTGGTGCCGCTGACATTGGTGGAATTAAGAACGGTGAACGTCATGCCGGTTGACCAGAGATAAAGAACGTTCGTGCGCCATCCCCCGAGAAGCGCACCACGAAGCCCATGCGCTCCTTTGCCGAAGGGAAGAGCATAGTTGCCGGTAACGACAATACGGTTCCGCACATCGAGGTCGCCATTGCCGTAATCATCGAACTTCTGCGTTGCCAATACCTGGCCTACGCCGTTTCCGCTTTGGCCGTTGATATTTGGAGCATTATCGAGCAGATGGGCCCATGTCGTATTGACGTTGAATCCCAGACCGTTGTGGAAGCGGCGTTCGAAGACAGCCTGCAGCGAGTGGTACGACGAAGCACCAGTGGCGTAGGTTCTGGTGATTGTCGTAACTCCCGGCAATACCGAGTAATAACGGCGCAGCGTTTGTGAGCCGCTCTTATTTCCTAACGGCGCACGATTGATGTCGAATCCAGTGGAAAGATGGCGGCCCAACTGTCCGACATAGGAGACAGTCAGAGTGTTGCCTTTGAAGTCTTTCTGCGCGGTGAGGTTGAACTGTTCCAGATAGCCGGAGCGGAAGTTGTAATCGACGGTTGCAGGAATGGAACCGACGAGCGCCGATTGAGCCGTGCTCGGGTTCTGGTTCGGCGACGGCATGCCTTGATTGAACCGGGTAAAGGCTGTATTGCAACCGCTGGTTCCGTTCGCGGCCTGAACTGACGAGCAGTTGCCGTAGATCGCGATGTTTGGCGGGTTCTTCAGGTTTACCGGAGACATGTAGTTGCTGGGGAAGAACGCGAGGCCAAAGCCGCCGCGGATGACCAGGCTTGGAGAAGCCGTCAACGCAAAGCCCACGCGAGGTGCAAAGTTGGAATAGTCAGTTTTGACGTTCGCCGTGTTGCTCACGCCATTGACGCCGGCCTGCACGATGGTCGCGGTCGCCTCATCAAAGTTGGAGATGTGATTTTTCTTCTCGGTGAAAGGTGTGTAGATGTCGTAACGAACGCCGAGGTTGAGGGTAAGGTTCTGACGTACGTGCCAGTCATCCTGGACATAGACGCTCGGCTCCCACGTCAGGTACGTAGGCGGATACAGGTTGTTGTTGCGGGTAGCCGCTGAGAAGATGCCCATCAGCAGGCCTGGAGCCCCCATGCGGAAGGTCCAACTGCCTTCACCCTGATTGTCCTGCAGGTTCAGCGCGATACGGCGAATGCCTGCCGCACCAATGCGGAAGCTGTGGTTGCCGCGGTTATAGAAGATATTTCCATTGAGCTGATAGCTGTTGTCCTTGTTCTGTAGTGGCACGAAGTTGCTGCCACCGCCGAGGCCTGTTAAACCAGTAGGCAACGCAACCGCGAGGCCTGAGGTAAGTTGGCTGATATTGACGTTCGGTTGGCCGAGTTTAGTGTTCGGGTTTACCCCATAGTTCAGCGGATACGATGCGTTGTTGATATGTGTCCACGCTGCACCAATATTCATCAGCATGTTTGAAGTGAAGGTATGCGTGTAGATCACTGCGGTGTTGCGTGCGATCTGTGGAGCAGACCCGAATCCATTGCCAGTTTGTGGATCGATGGCGAATCCGTTTGCACTGGAGATCGGCAGAGCTCCAGGAGAGAACGTGAAGATATCGTTGACAATGTACTTGGCAAAGATCTGGTTGTTGGTGTCGAAGTGATAGTCGACACGAACGTCGTACACCGTGGAGTACTGCTGCTGGTTTCGCGTTCCGACGTATCCGTTTTTACCCGTGTTCGGGGCGGGATAAAGCTTGAAATAAGCGAGTCCAACCGGGTCGATATAGCTGCTCGGAACGATATTGCCGGCGACAGGACTACGAAGATAACCAGGTGACGCCGGGTTTGGATCATAGACGCATCCGGTGGTGTGCGACTGCGTTGGATCGACAACCGAGGCCGCAATGGTGGCGCATCCGGACGCCGGAATGGCGTCGGAGAAATCTCCAGGGTGCGCGAGTTCATATGCGGTAGGAACCGTCAGGTTGCTTGGCAGGCCACCCTTGATCAGACGGAAGAACTCCGCATCGCCGTGGAAGAAGGCTTTGTCTTTGAAGATCGGTCCACCAAGGCTGCCGCCGAATTGATTCTGCCGCAAACGTGGCTTTGCAGCATGAGCGCCGAACTGGTAGGCGTACGCGTTCAACTTGTCATTGCGGAAGAATTCATACAAAGAGCCATGAAAGTTATTGGTGCCGCTCTTGGTGATGACGTTGATCAGACCGCCACCCGCGCGGCCTCCGTCAGACGAGAAGCTGTTGGTCAGAATGCGTACTTCCTGGATGGAATCGATCGACGGGCGCACGCCGATGGTGCCGATGACACGTTCGTTGTTGTCGAGACCGTCAACGAGCTGGTCGTTCAGAACTTCAGATTGGCCATTGATGGAAATAGAGGAGGAGGGGCGGCGGTCATCCGGACGATTGCCGCTGTTGATGCTATTCGGTGCGCCCTCGGTCGCTCCTGGCATGACTTGCACCAGGTTGATGAAGTTACGGCCGTTCAGAGGTAGATCCTGTACAGCGCGTTCCGTTACGTTGCCTCCAACCGAGGACGCGTCCGTCTGCAGGATCGGCGCGGCCGTAGTGATCTCCACTGTTTCATTGACGGCGCCGACCACCAGCGCCGCGTCGGCGCGCCGGCGATCACCCGCTGCGACGGTGATGTTCGGAATGCTGACGGTTTGAAAGCCTTGCACCTTGATCGTGATGCTGTAGGTGCCGGGGATGAGGTTGGGAACGGTGTAAGCCCCGGATTCCGTTGTTTTGGTATCAACGGCGATGTTCGTCTGCGTGTTAGTTACGGTGACGTCTGCATTTCCGACTGCGGCTCCGGATGGGTCAGATACGGAACCCAGGATGGTGGCCGTTGTGTCCTGCGCGGTCACCTGCGTCCCGCCGAAGACCACCATCACTGCCAAAAGCAGGGTGATCCATACAGCGTTCGTTTTCATGCGGATAGGAAGAGATCTCCTTGATATATCAACTGGCCGAAAGAGGTACAGGTTCATCTTCAGGTGCCCCCGAATGGGTTGGTTTTTTTTGCGGGGAGAATAGAAACATCTATGGAAGACACTTTGCAAGAATATTTTTCATTGAAATTGTTTTGATGGGTTTAAACGAAGGTATTTCTTGTGAATTGATTTATATAAAAATCAATTCAACCGGAATACACTTTCGCGCGTCTTCTCCTGTAAGGGGGAGTTGGCCTGCGGCCATTTTCTGCGGGCCAGAGATTGTTGCGACTTGCTACAATTCCGCCGACCCGATTTCTTCTTCCAGAGACCAATCAAGATCAATACTGAAACGCCATAAATGGAGATGTTTTTCCGATGAACGGATTCAATCGCAGGGATTTCTTTCGCACCGCGGGCGCCATGGGTATGATGGGCGGCTTCGCGGAGATGGGACTGGCACAGCCCGTCGGAGCCGGGCCGGTACTGCACGAGGTGGCCGCTCCGGCTGCCTGGGAAAACGAGGCTCCGAAGCACTCGATCAACTTTGCTGTATGCGGTATGAGCCACGACCACATCTATGGCATGACGAACGCCATCATCCGCGGCGGAGGCAAGCTCGTAGCGTTTTATGGAGCGGAGCCCAATAAAGTTGCGCGCTTCAAGAAGCAGTATCCGGATGCGAAGCAGGTGGAGTCGGAAGATGCGATCCTGCACGATCCCTCCATCCAACTGGTGCTGAGCTCCGCCATTGCGAGCGAGCGTGCTCCGCTGGGTGTCCGTGCGATGAAGGCCGGCAAGGACTTCCTCTCCGATAAGCCCGGCATTACGACGCTGGAGCAGCTTGCGGCCGTCCGTCAGACGGTCAAGGAAACCAAGCGGATCTACGCCATCATGTACAGCGAGCTGCTGGAGGTGAAGGCGGCAATCAAAGCTGGAGAATTGGTACGGCAGGGAGCCATCGGCCAGGTGATTCAGACGATCAATATCGCTCCCCATCAGATCGTGCAGGGCGGTGGCGGCGCCAATGGTGGTGCCGATCCGCGTCCTGACTGGTTCTGGGTTCCGGAGCAGTACGGCGGCATTCTGTGCGATATTGGCTCGCACCAGGTTGACCAGTTCCTGTACTACACCGGCAGCACCAGCGCGGAGATTGTGGAGTCGCAGATTGCCAACATCGCGCATCCGGAGCACCCGAAATTCCAGGACTTCGGCGACATGGTGCTTCGCGGCAACAAGGGCTTGGGCTACGTGCGTCTCGATTGGTTTACGCCGGACGGCCTTGGCACCTGGGGCGATGGCCGCTTGTTCCTTCTGGGAACCAAGGGCTACATTGAGGTGCGTAAGTACACCAACGTCGGCGTTAATAAGACCGGCAATAACCTGTTTCTGGTGGATGGACAACAGCAGCGCTATATCGATTGCAATCAGGTATCGCTGCCGTTTGGTCCCCAGTTTGTGGAAGACATCATCAATCGTACGCATATCGCGCAAGACCAGGAACAGGCGCTGCTGGCGGCTGAACTCGTGATCAAGGCGCAGATGCAGGCCAAATGGGTCAAGCTGACCTAAGGAGATAAGGACAAGAATGAAGTCGACACGTCGCGATGTTTTGAAGATGGGCAGTTTGGCCGCCGCGGGTTTGATGGCTCCGCGGATGGCGATGGCAAAGGGCCCCGCCCCTCTGAAGCTGGGAATTGCAAGCTATACCTTCCGCAAGTTCAAGCCGGAAGAGTTGATCGGCTTCATGAAGCAGATCAAGACGCCGTATCTGAACCTGAAGGACGTTCACCTTCCCATGACGCCGGAAGGCGCCGCTGCCAAACAGGCGGAGGCATATCGTGCGGCAGGCCTCAAGCTTACGGGTGCCGGCACGATCTACTTCCCAAAGGATGAAGACGAAGATATCCGGCAGAAGTTTGAGTATGTAAAGTCCGCCGGCATCAAGCTCATTATCGGTTCGCCGTCGCATGCTGCTCTGGAGCGCGTCGAGAGCTTTGTAAAGAAGTACGACATCAGCCTCGCCATTCACAATCATGGCCCTGAGGATAAGGAGTGGCCGTCGCCGCACGACATCCTGAAGCTGATCGGAAAGATGGACAAGCGTGTCGGCTGCTGTGTCGACGTCGGTCACGCTATGCGCGCCGGTGACGATATTCCTGCGACCCTGCGCGAGGTCGGTCCGAGACTCCTCGACATTCATATGAAGGATCTGGCCGATGGCAAGAAGAAGGAGAGCCAGTGTGATGTAGGCGATGGCGTGATGCCCGTGCGTAAGATCTTCGAGACCCTGATTGCGATGAAGTACCAAGGCGATGTGGATCTGGAGTATGAGATCAACGGCGACAATCCGCTTCCGGGTGTACTGAAGAGCTTTGCGTTTATGCGTAAGACGCTGGGCGAGATGGGATACAGCGCTTAGCGCGAGGGAAAAGAGATGCTGACACGTCGTGAATTTTCGAAGTTAGTTACTACAGCCGCCGCAGGTGTTGCGGTGAGCTCAACAGCAAAAAGCTATGCTCGCGTAATCGGCGCGAACGAACGGGTGAACTTTGGTGTGATCGGTCTGAACAGCCGTGCCTATGCCCACTTGTCGGCGCTGACCACCAACAAAGCAAACGCGGCCATTACTCACGTGGCCGATGTGGACTCGGTGATTCTGCAGAAATTCGCCGGAGAGACCGAGAAGTCGATGGGAACGGCTCCTAAGGCAGATAAGGACTTCCGCAAACTGCTGGAATCGAAAGATGTCGATGCGATCACCATCGCAACTCCAGACCACTGGCACACACCGATTGCCATCCTGGGCATGCAGGCCGACAAGCACGTCTACGTCGAAAAACCCTGTAGCCACAATCCGCACGAGGTCGAACTCCTGGTTGCCGCCCAGAAAAAGATGGGCAAGCAGGTGCAGATGGGCAATCAGCAGCGTTCCTCGCCGCACTCGATCGAGATCATCGACAAGATTCACAATGGCCTGATTGGACGCGCGTATTACGCTAAGGCCTGGTACTGCAATACACGTAAGTCGATGGGAACAGGCAAGGTAGTTCCGGTACCGGCGACCCTGGATTGGGATCTGTGGCAGGGACCGGCTCCGCGCCAGCAGTATAAGGACAACGTTCACCCTTACAACTGGCACTGGCTGCGTATCTATGGCACCGGCGAAACCCTGAATAACGGTACGCACGAAGTGGATGTCTGCCGCTGGGCGCTGCAGACCGTCTGGCCGGAGCGCATCACTGCATCCGGTGGACGCTATCACTTCAAGGACGACTGGCAGTTCTACGACACCCTGGTGACCAGCTTCGAGTACGACGACAAGATGATCTCCTGGGAGAACATGAGTACGAACGGCATGCCTCTCTATAATCGCGACCGTGGCTCCGCCATCCACGGGACGGAAGGGACGGTTATCCTGGACCGCGATGGTTATGAGGTGCATGATCTGAAGGGCAAGCTTGTGAATGAGTACAAGATCCCCAAGGACAAGAAGACGTCGAGTGCCGACCTGGTCGGGCGCGACTCAATGACGGACCTGCACTTTGCCAACCTCATCGACGGTATCCGTACCGGAGCCAAGCTGAATTCGCCGATCTGGGATGCCAGCACCTCGGTCGCGATTCTGCTGATGTCGAACATCGCGTGGGAGCTCAACCGTGAGCTGAAGCTCGATACGAAGACGGGCGCGTTCGTCGGTGATGCTGAAGCGACGAAGATGCGGAAACGCGAGTACGAGAAGGGATGGGAGCCGCACATCTAAGCAGTGTGTGGCTTCTTCGAACAGCGTAAATAGAAACGGCCCGCGACTATCTCGCGGGCCGTTTTCTTATTGCTTGCGGAGCTTAGCGCGCCAGCCAGCTTACCTTTACAGGAGCGTGCAGCCGCTTGGATTGGCTTGCGAGATAGCTGTTCCAGGTCGCGAAGTCAGGCATGTCATCCTGTGACCAGCCGGAGCCCGCGTAGTAGTCGATCGCAACGCCGGAACGCGCGGTAAAGAGCAAAAGCGCATCACCGGGTGTTTTGCCCTGCATAGGCACATTCTCGTAGCGATAGGGCTGCTTGCCCGAGAGAACAATGCCGGTAGCAAAGCGCCCAGCTGATGCGGTCTGTGGCGTGTCCCATGCAGAGAGTGCCGAGATTTCAGGAAGCTGTTTGATCTCGGTATCTTTGTGCGTGCCCAGACCTGCGGCAGCAGTAATGGTTCCACCGCCGTCGAAGGTGAAGGTCGACCGCATATGGTTCAGGCGCGTGCCGGCGTCGAGCGTAACCCGCTTGCTCTCGCTTACGGTCTTAGTACCTGCCTGCCACGGAGCGTATTCAAGAATGAAGTCGACACGAATGGGGCCCGTGGCCAGGATCTTCGAATGAGTAAAGTTCTTCGAGTTTGCCAGCTTGCCATCAACCCAGATACCAGTCCCACCGCAACCGCGTGAGGGGCCAACTTCATAGGAGTCGAGACCATCGCCGTTGTCATGGTGATAGGACAGGGCAGAGTTGTGCGTGCGCTGGGCTTCCTTATCGCGGGCATACCATGCGGTGCTGACGAAGTTCGGTACACGCTTGGACCAGACATCGATGCCTGACGTGATCTCTCCCGTCGCCTGCAGAGCAGGGCCGTAGACGCGATGAGCAACCAGGTTGTTCTCCCATACGAAGTCATCCATACGCTCGGGAACGTCGCGAGCCGTCACCCTGGAGGCCATTGCAGGGGCATCTTCTTCTGTGGCGAGATCGATGCTGGTGGCGGCTCCGGGAACGACGTCGTCGAGGATCAGAAAGCGATCGGGTGTGCCACCAGGCAGGGAGGCATAAATCTGAGTGAGAAGGCGCTTGCCGGTGAGACGGTCACGCGCGACGAGCTTCGCCGGATCGATCGCGATATGGCGCTTGACCTCCGTAAGCGGAAGGTCAAGCACTTCATCCCGACGAGAGTCGCTGGTCGGGTTATTGATCTGGAGCGTAGCGTGGGTCTTGGCTGCCGGTGCATACCGCACCAGCTCCGAGCCGGCGAGGAGGAAGGCGCCCACACCGTACACATAGCTGGAGGTGGCGGTGAACTGTCCGGGAGCCGCACCGATGGGCTGAATGGCGCCCAGCCGGCCGCTCTCAAAGATGTGCTTCACCATCGCGGCCCATGCGCGCTCGACCACAGGACCATATTTGGCGCGAGGCAGCAGACCTTCGTTGATGCCCCAGGTCATGGCGTAGGTGAAGAAGCCGGAGCCTGAGATCTCGTCCTGCTCATACGCGGTTTGGTCCAGCAGACCCGTACGCCACAAGCCACTGGGCTGCTGCAGGCCGGCAATTCGTTCCGACATCTCCTGGAAGAGCTTCACGTACTGCGCGCGGGAAGGATCATTCTTCGGTAGCGCCTTCAGGACATTGGCGGTACCTGCGAGTACCCATCCATTCCCGCGGCTCCAGAAGAGCTTCTTGCCGTTCGCTTCCTTCTTGTTCAGGAAGGTGCCGTCGCGGAAGAAGAGACGTTCCTCGCGATCGTAGAGGTGCTCTTCGGTGAGCTTCCACTCCTGGTTCATCTTATCGATGTAGCGATGGTCTCCGGTGATGGCAGACATGCGGGCCAGTGCAGGAGGCGCCATGAAGAGAGCGTCACACCACCACCAGAGGTCCTTTGCCGGATCGGCCGGACGCTGCAGCAGGCGATCGAAGGTGGCGCGTGCATCGGCAATACGCTTCGGGTCGGCGTGCTCCTGATAGAGCAGCTCGTAGGATTGCGCGATCACTTCATCGTCAGCATGGAACTGGCGATTGGCCCAGAGCTTCCACTGAAACTGATTGAAGAGCGTTACCAGGCGGTCGTGATATTTGGCATCACCGGTGATGTCGGTGGTCGCAAGCAGACCAAGATAGAGCGGGCCATAGGTCCAGTCCTGGTTGTACTTGTTCTCGGAGTATGAGAGCTGCCAGTCAGCAACCTTGCGCATCGCCTTCTGAATCGCAGGCCGCGTCACGGCGCCGGAAAGATCCGTTGCCAGAGGCCCGGCATCGGGAATCGTATCGCCTGCAGCGGCGGAGATCGCAGGGCCGGTCATGGGCTTCTCCTGCGCCGCCACCGAAGTGCACAACGTCGCTGCAAGCATTGGGGCTGCGAGCAGTGCCGCAGCGGTTTTATTGAGATGCATCAATGTGTGTTCTCCAGTGTGAGGAATGCGGATTCAATACCTTCGGCATGAACTGAGGCGACGACCGGACCGGTACGCCGCAGACTGATCTCTGCGCGGCCGTTATAAAGCTGCACGACACGCGATCCATTGGGCGTTCCAAGGTTATCAATCAGAGCACCATTCCCGGCAAGCGAAAAACGAACAACGGCACGAGAGTCAAGGCAGGGAACCCCGGTTGTGTCCAGCATGCGGGCCTCGACGGTCGCGCGGTCGGGTGTGCTTTGTACGATTCGCAGCGCCAGCTTTGCTGGCTTTGACCATGCCACTGTTTGATACTGGAAGCGGATGGCATCGCTCACCGTTGAGGAGCCGCTCTTCGCAACGGCACGAAGCTCATTCTCTCCCTCCCGGAAGGCGAGATCCCAGCGAAGACCGCTGCAGGGAAAATCTCCCGCGGTCCGTTTCTTCACACCGACGGACTTGCCGTTAAGCCAAAGCTCAACCTCGGCACAGTTGGAGTAGATCCGGACCATGCGTTGTTGTCCAACTTTGCCCCAGCGAATCGGCCAGTTGTGTCCGTAGATGCGGACCATCGGCTCTTTGGTCCAGTAGGACTGGAAGACGTAATAGCCTTCCTTGGGTGTGAGGTCGCGTGTAGTGACGCCCTTCTGATTGACACGAGGAACTGGGTTATCGACACGCAGGGGCGTGGTGAAGTCCTTGAAGACCCACTGCGCAGTGCCGGTAAGCCAGGGTAGCGACTCCTGCGTCTGCAAGTACCAGTCGAAGAGATCGCAGGCGTAGGTCTCACTCCACTCGCCATCGCGTGACATGCGTGGCGCGCCTCCGGTGAGCTTGTAATCGAAGCCCTTCTCAGCGGTGCCGCGGCCGGTAAGGATGTGCGCCAGCATGGGATCGGGATCTTCCGCATGACGGCCTGCATGGCTGTCCGCTCCCCACTCGGCGTGGAAAAAGAAGGGGGTCGCTGTCCGCGCCTTTTCCAGCGCATCGCGATACTCGACATAGCTGCCGCTGTACCATCCGGCCCAGATCGAGGGCGAGTAGACATCGGGAATGTCCTTTGCGAAATCACAGCGCCGGAAGGACGTAAGACGTGAGGGATCCTGTTTGTGCGCGAGGTCACGAAGCTCGGTCATATACGCGCGTATCTGGGTGTGGTCTTCTCCTCCCGGCTCACTCGGCCAGTCATCTTCATTGCCTAATCCCCACAGCAAGACAGAGGGATGGTTGCGATGTTGATCGATCATGATCCGCATCAGGTCGAGGCCGCGCTGACGGAATAGAGGACTGGTGATGCCGCTGCGGCACCATGGAACCTCTTCCCACACCAGGATGCCGAGCTCGTCGCAGAGATCGAGAACAAGCCGCGACTGCTGGTAATGCGCCAGCCGGATGAAGTTTGCGCCCATTCCTTTGATCAGCTCGAACTCTTTACTTAGGACGGACTCCGGGGTTGCCGCAGCATAGCCGGCGTGGTCTTCGTGTCGCTGCGTTCCACGCAACAGCAGACGTTCGCCGTTGAGATAGAAGGGACCGTGTTCCTCGAAGCGAGTATGACGGACGCCAAAGCGATGCGAAGCGGATGCCGTTCCAGAAGGAGACTGCAGCGTAATGTCACAACGGTAGAGGCGAGGTGTGATCGGTGCCCAGGTTTGTGGGGACGACAGATCGAAAGAAGCCAGCTCAGTCTCGCCGGCCCAGACAGCGCGTTGCAGAGATTGCCGATGCACGGTCTTACCGGCAGGATCGACGACGGCGAGACTGATATCAAACGGACCGGAGATCGGCTGCGGTGCATACAAGCGGGCCGTAACCGAGACATGCGCTGCTTTGCCAGGCTCGAATGCAACGGCGGTATGGACAGCTTCCAATGAGACTGCCGGCACGTAGACGAGTGAGATATCGCGATAGAGACCGCCATAGAGTGTGAAATCGCTCAGGTCAGACGGCATCCGGTCGAGATCGCGTCCGTTATCGCAAAGGATTGCGAGCTGAACCGCATTCCTGTCTTTCTGGCGGGAACATGCGTCCGTGATATCGACCATGAACTCGTCATAGCCACCGACGTGTTCGCCGACACGCTCCGTACCGATGTAGATCGCGGAGCTTTGACCGGCGCCTTCAATATGCAGAAGCGTTCGCCCTTGGGGATAAGGGTTATCTACGGCGAGCTTTCTGCGATACCAGCCCTGTCCGCGATAAGCGGGCGTATCCGGGTCGCAGCCGTCATAGGCATTGAAGCAATGGGGAAGCACAACCTTCTGCCAGCTAACCAGCTCCTCGCTGTGCCACACCTGAAACTTCGGATCGAGCGGACCGCGATAGAACTCCCAGCCGTCGGTTAAACGCTGGGCAGTTGTTTGTTGTGTATGGGGGGCCTGCAAAGCAGAGGCCAGCAGAGGAGTCTTCATGACTCCGAGGCAGGCAGCGCCTGTGAGAAAGGAGCGTCGCGTAATTGTCATTCGTTCTTTTGTGCCGTGTCAGGCTTTTTTACGCTGTTGCGACGGAAACCAGAGCAGCGGCTGCCGTACGGGATAGTTGCGGATGATCTCGGCGTCAGATGGGTCAGGATTCAGAGTCTTCCAGAGAGCGATGTACTGGGGCTGATTGCATTCGAGCCCTGTGAAGAGCAAGCCCGGGGAGCGCACAGGAAGAGAATCGAAGTGCTCGACGTCCTTCTTGTAAGGCCATGAAGACTTGTCCTTCAGATAGGGATAAAGAAACTCCGCTGCCTTGCAGATTCCCCGGCCGTCTGCCAGCTTGAACTCGTAGAGATTTTCGCTGCTATCACGCAACGACTGGCAAAGCATCGCAGCCACATCGAAGTTGAAGATGGAGTAGCTGTATGGCTTGGTACGCGCCAGCTCCTTCGGAAAGCTGCCATTCGTGCCGAGTTGATCAGGCATGAAGACCGTCTTGTACTGCTCAGCGACTTCCTGGCGGGTCTGCTGATCGCCGATCAGGCGAGCGAACTCCGCAGCCTGCAGCGCCCAGCAGACAGCGTGATTGTTCAACGTCTTCTTTTCGGCGATTCCTTTTTCACTCGTCTTCAGCCAGCGCAGATAATCGCGGAACCACGCGTGCAGCGCCTGCTGATCGGCTGTGCTCATCACCGCCGGAGCAATATGTGATGCGGCCCGGGCCACCTCAACCAGGTGCAGTGTATCGATGATGCCGAAGTTGCGGCCGGTGGTCACGCCGTGGACGCCCTGCGAGTATTCGAGGTTGGTATTCATGCGCGTCTCAGGTGTGATGAACCAGGCGCGCAGGTGAGCCGCGGCATGATCGGCATAACGGCGATCGCGCGTGAGCAGCCACGCTGCCGTGAGCGCGGGCACCTGAATCGAGAGCGCGATCATCGCTTTGCGATGGTCGTTGAAGTTATTCGGATTGCTCTGGCCGTCACGATTGATGTACGGCCCATTCGGATCGGCCGGGTTGGGCCAGAAATAATCAGCTTCCGAGAAGAAGTCGTGCGGTCCGCCCGGGCTTCTGTCCGAAGGGAAGGATGTAATGGTTGCGGGTTTCAGAGCAAGGTAGTTGCGGGCGGCCGTCATAATGCGCTGACGGTCGGTGCTGGCCACCAGATCGTAGCCGGCAGCGTGATGCTGTGCCCAAAGCCGGGCCGGCGGCAGCTCAAATAGAGCCGCCGCCGTAGCGCCGGTGCAGAAGGCACGGCGGGACACTTCCATGATTGCGTCTCGCACGTAATTGCTCCCTGTGGTTAGAAGAGGATTCGTCCGCCAATCTGAATCTGGCGAGGTACGCCGTAAGCCCCGGTGATCTTACCGAAATTGCCGGAGTTGAGCGAGGTCGTCGGATTGCCAAGATTGACGAGGTTGAAGACATTGTTGACCTCGGCACGAAGCTGGAACTTCACCGCCTCATAGACGCCGAAATCGCGGAAGAGCGCGGCGTTGATGACACGGTTGCCAGGGCCGAAGAAGTTGTTGCGGCGGGTTGTGCCGTCCAGTCCAGCAGGTCCGACGCCCGCGGGGCAAGTAGCCGTGCTGCCGGTATAGGAGCAGAAAGCAGCGGGGTTGAAGTATGCGTTGGTCTTGTCGGCCCGCGAGCGTCCGCTGGTGATACCCACATCGGCTTTGCCCGAGAGGTTAGCGCGATCAGAGGTGTAGCCGTCGAAGTTGTTATCCACTCCGGTGGTCACGCTGAACGGTGTGCCCGCGTTGAGTTGTGCAATGCCGGAGATCGTCCAGCCGTTCACCACCTCACGCACATAGCGCGGCGAGCTGGTGAGGAAGGCGGGCTTCCAGATTGCGGCGATATTCGCCTGGTGACGCAGATCGGTATCGCTGCTGCCGTACTCATCCTGCATACGGTTGAAGTCCTGTGCGGTGCCGATGACAGCGCCGCTGTTATTCACCGAGGCGCTCGACAGCGTCTTCGACCAGGTATAGAAGGCCTTGACCGAGAACTGATGGCTCAGACGCTTCTCGCCCGTGATCTGCAGACCGTGATAGTTGGCCCGCTGCTTGGACTGGATGAGGTTAATGATGCCGAGACCTCCCTGAATGGGACGCCGGGAATCATAGTTGTTGGTGGTGCTCGCCGTCACGCCATTCACTGGATTCGTGACATTGGCATAGAGCGGGTAGTTGATATCCGGAGCAAAGGGAACATCATGGCTGAATGAACCGACATAGCTGACGGAGACAGCGATCGAGTTCGTCACCTGCTGCTGGACGGAGAAGTTGGTCTGATAGACGTACGGCCACTGGTAATCCGGATCGATACCCTGAACCTGTGCCGGAGTGATGAACGGACGCGGGTTCTTCGGATCATAGACATAGGGATATGGATTGCCATTCGGAAAAGAGCGCGGATCGCCATAGATGTCCGTCATCGACTTGATGAAGCTATAGCGATTGCGGACAGCGAAGGGCTGGAAGTTGGAGACGCCATTCCATTCATTACCGGAGACAGAGCCGAAGAATAGGCCGAAGGCTCCGCGAACCGCCGTACGGCCGTTGCCGAATGGATCCCAGGCAAAGCCTACGCGAGGCGAGACATGATGCCAGCGGGTCGCAACGATGCCGCGATCGACTCCCTTATCGCCAACGACCAGCAGACCGGTCGGAGCCGTGGGATACACCGTCGATTTCTGTCCGGCGATGAAGGTTGACTGACGGTCCTTCGGATCGGTCGGCGATGTCTGCACATCCCAACGAAGACCCAGGTTGAGGGTAAGGTTGCGGAAGAGGCGGTAGTCGTCCTGAGCGAAGATGCCGCTGAACCATGAGTTATCAGCCGCCTGAACAGGGGAGTCCTGATTCATCGTGGCCGGAAGACCGGCGATGAAGTCAGAGATCTCCGCATTGGTGCGTGCGTTCGTACGCTGGAAGGCGAATACACCGTAGTTGTTCAGGTAGGTGTACTGCAGATCCTTGTTCAACGAGGTCTCGGCGCCGAACGAGAAGGTGTGTTTGCCGCGTGTGACGCTGACAACATCACGCAGCGAGTAGAAGTTGGTTCCGGTAACAGGACCGCTGATGGCCTGAGCAGCGGTGAAGTATCCGCTGACGGTAAGCTGTGGCAGCATGGACGCGCCCTGAATACCGAAGCTGGAGCCGAAGTCAGCCAACGACAGTTGCGGCGTATTGATACGGCCACCGATCATGCGGGTGTAGTTCAGCCAGATCTGGTTGACGACATTCGCCGACGGTGTCCAGGTATCGGAGAGGTTGCCGTTCTGCTGGCGATAGACGAAGTTCTGGCGTGACCAGTCAATGTTACCGCCCGGGCTCTGCTGCTGATTGCCGGCCGTGTTGAAGTACATCCCCTGCAGGCGATGAGTGCCAATCTGGTGGTCGACCTTGATGAGAAACTCGTCCGTATTCAGCGTGCTGGGAATGATGCCCTGCCAGCGATAGGTCGTACGGCCGGAGGCGGTGTCGATACCAGTCGCATTGGGAAGGGGAATACGGGCGAGAAGGCGCTGTACTGTGGGATCAAGTTGGCTGGCTGCCAGCTTGTTGCCTGGGCGGGGTGTGCGGGTGACCGGGTCGCAAACGACAAAGACGACGCTCGACGTGTTGCTGGGGCAGCTCGTCGGTGTTCCACTTGCAGGCAGGTTGGCGCTGAAGTCACCGGCGCGCTGGGCAGCAGTCGGAACCAGAGCGCTGTTGTAAGTGCTCGATGTGATCTGGCGCAGACCGGCGTAGGAGCCGAAGAAGAAGGTTTTGTCCTTCCAGATAGGACCACCCAGCGTTGCTCCGAACTGGTTCCGATGCAGCGGAGCTTTCGGACCGGGGGCACTGAAGGCCGGAGCCGCCGCGAAGTTGGTCTCGCGATGGAACTCGAAGATCGATCCGTGGATCTTGTTGGTGCCGCTCTTCGTGACAACGTTGACCAGGCCGGAAGACATACGGCCGTAAAGGGCGTTGTAGTTGTTGGTCTGGACGTTGAACTCGCGTAGCGCATCCGGGTTGGGCAGCACGTTACCGGTGTTGCGGATGAAGGTCATGTTCAGTCCGCCATCGAGGTAGTAGCTGACAGAGCCGACAAAGTTATCGGTTCCGCCGTTCATGTAGACCACCTGCTGCGGATAACCCAGGGTATTGACGTTGGAGTTCGCCTGGACGCCCGGGGTGAGGGTGAGCAGGTCGTAGACGTTACGGTTAACGATCGGCAGGTTATCGACTTCCTGGTTGGTGACCGTACGGCCCAGGGTTGCGTTCGAGGTCTCAACCAGCGGAAGCTCGTTGGACGAGACGTCAACGGTCTGTGTCGCCTCGCCGATATTCAGGCTGGCATCGAAATGGACCTCTGCATTCAGCGTCAGCACGATCCCTTGCTGCTGCTTGCTCTGGAAACCGGCAGCCTCAATCTTGAGGGAATAGGTGCCGACCGGAAGGAAGTCCAGACGGTAGGCTCCGTCGGAGCCGGATGTGACTCGCCGGGTGAACTGTGTTTCCTGGTTGGTCGCTGTGACCTGGGCGCCCGGGATAACCGCACCGGATGTGTCCTGGATATTGCCGACGATCGTCGCCGTGGTGAGCTGCGCCTGGGCCATTCCTGCAACCAGCAGGAACAACAGCAGCAGTCTGCCGAACATTCTCATATGTACCTCCTAAAAGCGCCTGGCGTTTGAACCTGTGCATGTGCCAGAGCCCTCCGCCACGCCGCGGAGCCCGCCTCCTCACCTGTTGTCAGGGTGTATGGGCAAAGCAGCGCTCACCATCGTTTCCCGTAGGAACGACTTGCAAGTGACTCACGGTTTGTATCCGGTGGGTGGACAGTAAGTCTTTTGTATGTAATGAGATGGATATATTGTTGCAGCTTGTTTCAAACGTCGGGACGCGCCGTCTGTGATTGCCGTATGATGAACTCTGCCCCGGAATATGAGCACCACAAAGACAGATTGGGCGGCTTGGCAGCCGGTCACCGCGCAGGAAAGGGAGACCGTTCTGCGGGAGATGGAGTCGATTCTCGCCAGCCCTCACTTCTGCAACAGCAAGCGGTATCCGGCGTTGCTGCGGTATGTGGTGGAGAGCTCACTGAACGGAAGGGGAGACCTGAAAGAGCGAACGCTGGGCATTGAGGTCTTTCAACGTCCGGCGGACTACGATACCAATGCGGATACGATCGTCCGCTTTACGGCCGGTGAGGTTCGGAAACGGCTGTCGCTCTACTATCGCGACCATCCGAACGATCGTCTGCAGATTGTCCTGCCGACAGGGTCGTACACACCGGAGTTTCTTCTTTCGGAAGAAGAGCCGGCCGGCGCTCCTGTATTAAAGGAGGAACCAGCTACGGCTCTTCCGGCGGACGTGCTTCCAGAACTGGACGCCGTAGCTGCCGGGGAGACTGCATCGTCTTCTTTCAGACATCGCCGTCGTAACTGGATCGCGGGCATCAGCCTGTTGCTATTGGCGGCAGTGGCGGTCAGCCTATGGCGGTTCCGGCCGCACCGTGCAGATGTGGTCGATCAGTTCTGGCGTCCGATTGCAAGTGAGGGGCGCAGCACGCTGCTCTGTCCCGGAGGCGTAGTCTTCGCTCCCGAGCGAGCATCGGGTGTGGCCACCGCAGGCAAGGATATTCAATATCCGTTTGTCTCGATGCAGATTGCTACCGCAATCGGACAACTCGGTGGCCTGCTGCAGCGTGAGGGTGTCCGGTACGAGGTGCAGTCGTCGGTCGCCCTGCCGTTGAACGAGCTGCGAGACCGTCCGGTGGTTCTGCTCGGTGGATATAACAACGACTGGAGTATCCGGCTGCTCTCAGATCTGCGCTATCACTTCAGCACGGAACCGGAAGGGACGATTCTGGACGCGCAGGACCCTTCAAAGCACTGGGAGCGTGACCCGACTCGTTCCTACTCGAGTGCCGATGACTATGCTCTGGTAGCGCGTTTCCGCAATCAAACTACTGGGAATATTGTCGTGGTGCTCGCAGGACTCGGGAGAAACGGTAGCGAGGCGGCGGCAGAGTTTGTCACCAACCCCGACTATCTGGAATGGCTTAAGCAGCGAATCGGCGACGGCCTCAGCCAGAAGAACATCGAGGTCGTGCTGAAGACCAGCGTGATCGACGGAAAGACCGGAGCGCCGTCGGTCGAAGCCTTCTATAGCTGGTAGCTCAGAGAGTATTTTTTGTCATCCCGAAGGCGTGAGTTGATTCTCGTATATTGCTGTTTTGGAAGAAGTTAGATACGCACTTTTTGGCTGTGCAGATGTTGTGCAGGCCATTTGTGCGATTTCATTCTTTTTGGCCGCAATGTCGCTCTCTAAGTAGTGGCCAAAAGGCTGCTCGTCGGCCATCAACGCAGCACATGAACATAACGAACCGGCCTGCCAGACTGCCTCACGAGAACTGGAGATTGTCAGGAATAAAGGGGCTCTACAGAGGGCTGAGGAATTGAGCGACGACTTGGCCGTCGCCCATCGAAGAGATCCTCTAAAGTTGCTCGCGTGAGAACTCTGAATTACGTGGCGTTGACTTACGGTCTCATTTGGCTCATGATCGTTTAACGATGTATCGATAAACGATATGCCAAGACGAAAACTCGACCCGCTGCCGACGGTTGCGTTCCACATCCTCCTCGCCCTGGCGAATGACGAACTCCATGGCTATGCCATCATGCGCGGAGTCGAGGAGCAGACCGGGGGGCGGATGCGTCTGGGCCCCGGGACTTTGTACGGGTCACTCAGGACGATGCTGGAGGCGGGTCTCATCGAAGAACTCGACGACCGTCCCGACGAAGAAGACAGCAAGGAGCGTCGTCGCTACTACCGGCTGACCGCCGCCGGACGAAAACGTGCACAGTTAGAAGCTGAGAAGCTCGTCGATCTGGTTCGTCTTGCCCGCACGAAGCGCATTCTGAGGGGGCTGCATGTCTGAGAAGATCTACGCTTGGCTCCTAAAGCTTTATCCGCGTCCCTTTCGCAAGGAGTATGCTGCCGCCGCTCTGCAATTGTTCCGGGATCGAAGTCGAGTGGAGCGCGGCCCGTTAGCCCGCTTGCGCTTGTGGGTGGATATCTTGATGGATCTCGCCCTGTCACTTCCCAGAGAACACTGGCGGCGAGAATCCGATTGGACGGAAATGGAAGGAGCTTTCCATCTCTCCGAAGAGGCCGTCTGCAGGCTAGCCAAACGGGACCTTTTACACTCACTCCTTTTTAGTATTTTCATTGCGCTCGGCATGACGGCGGGCTGGTTTGGAAGCGCGAACCGTGTGTGGCTCTTTAGTGTGTATCTTTCACTCGCGATGATTGCGATCTGGAGACTAGTCTGGATCCCGCGGAATGAGCGGCGGTGGCGGGCCTATCGGCTCATTGTTGGCACCGATCGCCTTCAGCAGATGCAGTATGGCCATGACGTCACCATTTTCAAAAACCAGATCATCAAGATTAACGAGGACCAGTATGGCTTGCGCATTTTCGGACTTCGCGAAGGCAGCCAAACCGCGATCACCTTCCCACTTGATCATCACCGCATTCGGAAGACTGCTTCATCGATCTGGATCCCCGTTGGGTTGGCAGGTTACGAACAAGCCAGAGCCAGGATCTTCGAGTGGACGAATCGAATTGGCAAGTTGAGGGCGCCGTGGTTTCAGGATTTGAAGCCGGTCTTCTTCTGCGCTGCAAGCCTTCTGCCTGCAGTCCTGCTCGTGCATCTGACCTCATGGTTCCTCATAATTGCCGTGGCTTACTACGGGCTTGTGCTGTTCGCAATGGGAGCCGATTTCATCAGACCTCTTCGACGGCCGTCCGCGCACGAGCGGCGAAATCTCCTCTTGTCCTGTTGTAATCCACCATTTCTCGTTCTTCTGGTTTTGCCGATGGTTCGGATATTTCTACCGCTGTAGACACCAGGCAGAATCAATTGCCAGGTTCACTACCCCGGCGGGCATTACCGGAGCCGCGTCAGATGCTTGAAACCTCTTCGGAATTGCAGCGTCTCTCGATGGCGAAGTTCATCGCCGCGCCAAAGATGGACATCTCAAAGCGATGGCATTGGAGAGATGACCGTTCGCTGATCAGCTTCCTGCGTTCCTTGTAACCCTGTATTCTGCGCCGGCGCACAAGACAACCATTCACGCTGGCTCGCCGACATTCCACAGATGATCAGACAAAACGCACATCCCGACTCGCAGATGTAGAATGGCGTCGTTGAGAACCGAGCCCGAAAGGAATGCCCTATGTTGAGCTTTGCCTTCGCATTACTCCTTGCGCAACCATCCGCCCCGACGGCGAAATGCGTATCTCGTGTTCGGCTAGAAGAACGGGTTATTGACGGAAAGAGATCTCTCTTGTTGTTCAATCGGTCGAAAATTGGGATCGTTGGCTACGTCGTGACCCTGCCAAACAACCCCGCCAATATATTCTCGGGAAAATTTGGCGACCCATCCCAATTGGCGCCAAATAGCTTCGTCAAACTCGGGGTGCTAGCAGATGATCAGTCGCCTTCCTCCGCAGGAATCGATTATCTTCGTTTCCGCGACGGCTCTACCTGCGGCCCAATGGCTACCAAAGACGCGAAAGATCTATTTTCGGCTCAATCTGCCCGATAGTCCGGATACCCGTGCGACGCCTCTCAATCATTGCCGCGCTGTGTTTGGCAACGGCGGCTTTTGGCCAGGATGATATCGCGTTGCAACAAGCAGCTTGGGAAAAAGCCGCTGAGGCCCGGCAAGATGCGCTAGTGAAGCTCTGGGGAGACGGTAGTAACCCTGTACTTCGCAGGAAGCTAAACGCGATGTATCTACGCGATCAGGACGCACGTAAGTTCATGATGGCACTGCCGCCGGATCAGTGGACCGATTCTCAGGAAAGACGACGGCAAGAGACGGACACTGCATTGACAGTGCAATTGAAAGAGATTGTGAAAACATTCGGATGGCCCACCTTCCGGTTAGTTGGGATGGATGGGGCGAGCCAGGCATTGCTAATCCTGAACCATTCCGCAGACCACGAGTGGCAGCGCGAGATGTTGCCGCAGTTGGAAAAGCTTGCGGAGAACGAGGAGATCCAGGCAGCCGATTTCGCGATGTTGCTTGATAAGACTCTTGTCGCCTCTGGCAAGCCGCAGCGCTATGGCATGGACTTCAAATTTATCGATGGGAAGATGCAAATGTACACGGTGGAAGATCTACAGCATCTTGCGGATCGGCGCGAGCACGTTCATCTCCCACCGCTGGCCGTTTACAAACATATGCTGGCGGAGATCTACCATTTAAAAGTGACGGATGAAGTTGCGCAGCCGGAACCGCTAAAACCATAGCTTTAGTAGGACTTCCTTTTCGACGGCTTCAATCCACCCGGAGTATCCGCGTTGGATGTGCATAGCTGGAGTTCGAGAAATTACGACGGCAGGAGAAACCGTTCGCTGACGAGACGTCGACTTCCGAGGAGTTATCGTAGCAGCCGCGAGACTGAACGTCAGGGGTACCCTCTTCAATGAACGTGCCAAATGCAGCGGCAATGATTGTCATTCTGCTTGTGTTCTACGTGGGCACTCGCTACTGCGCGAAAGTGATCCGCAGGGAAATTGCGCCTCGTATCGCGACATGGTTGATCTTCGAGGTGGGCGTGCTTATGAGTTTGGCAACCTACCTTTCAGAGAACAACCATAGCCTTATCAAGGCTGCGCTCAACGTGGCGGACAGCCTTCAGGTCACCGTAATCCTGCTAGTGCTTTTGGTTGAACGCAGAGGCCAGAGGATTCGATTCACTCGAAACGAGCTGCTCTCCTTAGCGATCTCCTGCGCTGCGGCAGTCGTCTGGATGATCACGAAGACCGGATGGATCGGCTTTATCGGATTCCAGTTAGTCATGTTCGTAGCCTACTTCCCGACATTTGAGAGTTTGTGGCGATGGAGGCCAGGTCCCTCGCCGGAACCCATGGAAAAGTGGAGCATCAATGTACTCATCACACTCATTGGAGTTGTCGTTGACATCACTGGCCGACGCGACTATCTGGCAATGGTTTATCCGCTTCGGGCGTTCATTCTCTGCATCGCCGTCGTAGCCCTTATTCTTCGATGGAAGCGCAAGAACAGCATTCCTCGTAGGCGGTCGCTGTTAGACTCGCGAAGAGTTGAGCGAGGTGTCCGATGAATTTGGTGACACGAGTCTTAATTGTGAGTTTTGTTTTAAACATTTACTTGTGTCCAATTCATGGTGAACCGGACAGTCGAAAATATACTTTCGATGAAATCTCGATTAAGAGAGAAGAGCCGAACAATGGTGGCCTACAGCTTGAGATAACAAAGGCTGGAAGATTCAGAGCTACCCATCTCACCGTAGTAGAGTTGGTGCAAATGGCCTTTGAATTGCCAGCGCCTCTGGTCGTCGGCGGCCCTAAATGGCTCACGGAGGAACGCTTTACGGTCAACGCGGTAACTGAAGACGCGGTGGCCGAACGGCTCAATGCCTTGAGTAGAGATGCTAGAAAGACGGCGCAACTAGACATGCTGAAGGATCTCCTCCAATCGAGATTCGGATTCAGGTCGCACTGGGAGCGGCGAAATCTCAGTCACTATAAGCTGATTTCTGGCGTTCCCAAAGGGCAGATCGAGACGACTACGACCGGATATTCCGTTGATGGAGGGCAGGACTACGTTGATATAGAAAGCGCTCAGGCGATGGCTACGCTGGCGCGCTTTCTGACGGATCGATTGCACGTCTTGGTTGTTGACGAAACAGGCATCAAAGGCGCCTACAAACTCCATCTGAAGTGGGGAAAGCCAGAAGGGGATAGCAAGAACCCTGGGGACCCAGAACTCATGGAACTACCTGCAATCAAAGACGCATTGAAACAGCAGTTAGGGCTCATTTTGAAACATGACAGCGGTGCTGTTCGAGCTCTGGCGATAGACGACGCATCGATTCCATCCCCGGAATAGGCGTTTCGGCTTCATTCATTCACGCGTTCGACCACTGGCAATTCGATCCAACATGCTGATCAATAGTCACCAAGTGAAATTGCGGGGTTACCTACCAATCGCTCGCTGACGTGCTCACCAATACGGTCCGCGAAGCTACCTTGCGATCCGATGCCGGTGTTTAGCAAAACGACGGCAGCATAGTCCCTCTGTGGATTGAAAAAGGCATAGGAGCTGAACCCACCGGTGGCTCCATTGTGCCAGTAGTTTCCTGATGACGGATCGTAAAGCCAAGCGAGTGCCACCTTCTGCGGCCCCATTGCCTCACCACGTAGTTCGTGATCTTGCGTGATAGCACGCGAGATGGTTTTCGCCGCGGCCGACCCGTTGGCGGGCTTCACTCCTCCAGGATGCAGATTGGCTTCGAGATAGATCAGCATGTCGGATGCTGTTGACCGGATTGCCCCTGCTCCCGCAAAGGCATCCAGGTCCCATGCATGTGCGGGAGCATGGTCGCCGGTATGGCCAGGCAGGAAGCGCGCCTGTTGTTCAGGTGAAAGCGCAACCGTCGTGTCATGCATCCCTAGCGGTTCGAGCACTTCATCTTTGAGAAGCTCGGGATAGGATCGTCCTGCACGAACCGAGAGTGCTTGGCCCAGTAAGCCAAAACCATAGTTGCTGTAGACGAATGCAGTCTTCTCAGGCTTTTCCACCCCATGCTTTGCGAGAAAAGCATACATATTTGCGGCATGGTAATCGGCGTAAGGATTGCTCTGGTTAGTTGGCGCGAAATTATCTGGCATCCGCGGCAGCCCCGAGTGCTGTGTCGCGAGATCGAGGAGCGTGATCTCAGCTCCAGCCGGCTTCCCCACCGTGCCTGTCGGCAGCAACTCGCGCACCGGATCTTCCAATTTCACTTTGTTCTGTTCCACCATCTGAGAAAGGATCAGCCCGGTAAAAGTCTTAGTGATCGAACCGATCTCGTAAATCGAATCCTCCTTGGCTGCACCGTAGTAGAAGACCTGCCGCACTCCGTGGTCCACGATCGCAATCGCGACACCTGCTCCCGTTCCAGGAGCAAGCTCACCTGATTTCAGCGCGGCAGCGAGATCGCGATCAAGTACGGATTTGAGATCCGGTGCTTGGACTGGAGCCATCGCTGCATCGAACGCCGGTGGCGGAATGGGCTTGGCCGCGATCTCCTCCTTTTGCCGCGCGAGCGTTAGCGGCCGGACGTTGTTGTTCTGGCTCCACGTACCTGCAAGCACGTTTCCATCCGGGGAGAGTTTGCCTGCGTAATGCCCCTTCACAACCGGGATATCGAAGGTGAAGTCATCGCCACTGAATGTCACCGCACTGCAATCAAGTCCCGTGGCATGCTGATCAAGACTGTCTAGAGAGCAGTACTCCTTTCCGCTCCTGTCACTCTTAACCCGCACCTGGATTCGAAGCGATGCGCCGCCCGCCTGCAAGTTGCCTAGCCAAGTGCCATCTACGCTCGAGGGTTTCTCCGCAGGGACGAAGGTATCGCTCGTGAATACCAGGGGCATGGGATTCCCCTGGTCCCATGTGCCCGTCAGGACTTTGCCGTCGACAGAGATGGTCCCCCTCCATGTGCCATGCACACTCGGAACCGAAAAACTAAGTGCTTCATCTTTCCGTTTGAAATCTGTACAGGCAATTCCGTTTGCTCCTTGATCGGGGCTGTCGATCGTTCCATCAAGCCCCCCCGAAGCATCAGATTTCAGATGAAGCCGGAGATGCAGAGAACCGAGTGTTCCGATGTAATCACCAGAGACAAGCGGAGAGGCCGTCTGCGCCTTTGCACTAAATGGCATCGTTATGACCAAGACGCTCGCCAGCAATCCGATTGCGGTTCGACGAGGAAGTGAAAGGATATCCAGGGTTGTAAACATAAAAGGCTCACCTCTTCTTTGCTGATTGCAGGAACTCGACAACATAATTCTTCAAGATGTTCGAGGGATTCTAGGGACGCGAATCTCCGTTATCACCGAGGTCGTTCAGCTCGTCGATTTGAGCCTGAAGCCTTGCGGCGGCCCTCCGGTTCAACCGCCAGGCAACTAAGAAAACAGCGGCCATGATAGCGGACGGGCCAAGAGAGTTGAGGATAAGGTGCTCCAGGTTTTCCGGATGTGCCGCCCACCGATCGAGTATCGATCCCACGACAAAGACCGTAAGCCCCGGCACAAACGGAAGCAGGTACCAGGACCAGATGGTCTGCAGTGCATCGCGCTGACGTTCCAGGGTCTTCCTGTGGAACTCGATGCAGGGACTCAGGCCCATGTCCGCAGGAGCAGGCCGTAAGGACGCACGCCGATGCAGTTGATACATGACATAAAGCGTTCCCGCAATGATGAGTCCTGAACCCAGGCGCACCAATAGCCCGTGAAACTTCCATTCGTAGCGCGTGAAGGCCGCGATCACGACCGCGCCTGCCGCGTACTCCCTTACGTTTCGCCAGAATATTCTGCGCTCGAACTTGCGCATCTTTTGGCGAAAATCCCCCCGACGGATTCCATACGGGTCCGAAGGCTGGCTTTGCCAAAGGTTTTTCAGATCTTCGGATTCATCGGCCATGTTCGCCTCCTATGTGAAAACGGCGAATGAGAATGTTCTTGATGCGATGAATCTTCGTGGCGACGTTGCCGGGCGAGAGCCCTGTCACTTCGGCGATTCCACCCGCGTCGACGCCCTCTAGAAACAGCAACATCAACTGCCGGTCGAGCGGTTTTAACTCGCGAATCAACTCCATCAGACGCTCAATCGCCATGCGTCGATCAGCAACGCTTGCGGTATCAAACCCTTCGTCCGCCAGATCAAGCCCGTCGATGCTGACAGGCTGGCGCGCCTTTGATCGGCGATCGGCATCAACATGGGACGAGGCAACGTTATGCGCCACCCGGTAGATCCAGGTGCGGAGAGAGCAGCGCGCATCAAATGATTCAAGGCTTCGCCACAACGCAAGATGAATCTCTTGCAGCAGGTCGCGCCGTGCTTCAGGGTTCGCTTCGTATGCCCGCGAAAGGCGATCGAGCGCTGGTCCGTGTGTGCGAACCGCCTCCTCGTAGAGGTCTTCGCGGCTTGCCATAGTCTGAGATTTCCCTTCTGTACAAGGTAGTCGGCGGAGTGGCCAATTTCTTACAGACTTTGAAAGAAAATCGTCGACGGATAATGCCAACGAGGTACGACGATATTCGTTGACATACGACACAAGTCGTACTAGTCTCCGATCTATGAGTCCGGCCCTACGTCTATCCGGACTGCTGAATCAAGAGTGAAGGCCAATCAGGATGCCTCATTGTAAGAAGAGTGAATGTACGAATCTTGATGAGGAGGTGAAGAGGTTCTATGGCAAAGGGAATCTTGGCAGTTTTGATTTATGGAGTCATTGGAATCGGGGTTATACCGTCCAGAGCTGAAGTACATTTGCAGGCTGCCGTGGGTAGTCATTCGATTCCACAAGAAACTGGCAAATCAGCCCGCTCCGCCTTTGATGTCATTTCAGTTAAGCCGAGCGATGCTTCTGATATGCGTTTTGGCGCCAGATTCACTCAAAACGGATTCGAAGCCCGAAACATTACTCCGCTAATGCTTATCCGGATGGCGTATGGCCTGTTTACCTCGAACGATGACAGGTTCAGTGGCGTGCCTGGCTGGGCAAAGACAGACAGGTTTAACATTTCCGCAAAAGTCGCCGACGAAGGCGCAGTTGGTTTCGATAAGCTGCCGCTTGACGAGCGTAGTAAATTCGTACAGTCCCTACTACGAGACCGTTTTCATTTGGTATCGCATTTCGAAGAGAGAATGAGTTCACTCCTAATCCTAGAGGTGGATAAAGCGGGTGCAAAGATTGAGGAGTCACCGGGCGACGTCAAGCCGGTTCCCATGGAAGTAAGCCGCGGTCATTTGGTGGCTCACGGTGTTCCCATCTCCACATTAGCAACGATATTGACACAACAGGTCGGCACTACCGTGGTAGATAAGACGAATCTGAAGGGGAAATACGATTTCACACTTGACTGGACGCCGGAGAGCTTATCCCTGTCACCTTCAGATTCTCCAGGAGTATCCATTTATAACGCACTCAAGGAACAGTTGGGGCTACGGTTAGAAGCGCAGAAGGGAATATTGGCGCAGCTGGTAGTAGATCATCTGGAACGCCCAACTGAGAATTAGCTTAGGCTATGGTGACTAGCTGGAAGTAAGGTGTAGTGCGTACTACAGCAAGGTCGGCAAACGTGTTTGCTCCGCTCGCAATGCCTGTAGCGGATACAGACCTTCCGCGCCGCGCGC
Source organism: Terriglobus albidus (assembly GCF_025685425.1). Lineage (GTDB taxonomy): Bacteria > Acidobacteriota > Terriglobia > Terriglobales > Acidobacteriaceae > Terriglobus > Terriglobus albidus. The sequence goes on along the minus strand of NZ_JAGTAS010000057.1, from coordinate 83,217 downwards.
GGGCAAATAACTTGCCTTGGAACTTAACTCCTGCCGTACAGCCGGAAACGCTGCTGAAGCGGGAAGAGGGTCGCAGGGAGAAACCGGCAAGGTTTCTCCCTTCAGCGGTTCAAAGCCGAAGAGAGGGCGGCGAACCGCCATCCTCTTCGATCAGCCGCGAATCGACTTATCGGTGAAGGCTCTCAAAAAGCCCTGCAATCTGAGGTTGGTATCCCACATGTCGGCAAACCACTCATGCCGCGCGTGCAATTCGGGAAGGGCGATGTAGTGACCATCCACTATGCGACGTGACCATTGCTCGATCGCTACGTAATCATTTCTCCAGAGGTAGGAATCGAGGCTGGCTGGTGCCCCACTCAGGGGACGTATGACTTCGAAGCACATCTCCGGATCGCGCATCAGGTCTCCATTCTGCTCGCCATAATGCGCGACCGAGATTGCAGGCAGTCCAAGCGGCCCTGGCTCCGGCACAGCCTCGATGACCAAAGCCATGTAGGGCTGATTTTCGATCTTGAGATAGAGGCTCGGTCTCCAGCCTCCGGCCTTATGAAGGATTTCGAGTATGGTTTTCATGCCGCCACCTCCACAAGTTCCGCGCTCTCGATACGCTCTGCTGTCTTGCTCGTCGCCTCGAAGCTCTCGCCAAGGATGCAATCGGCGGCACGTTGCGCATTCGCGGCGGCATGGATGACAAGGCGGTTGTCTTCCTCCAGCTTCGAAATCCAGTTCTGGATGTAGGCGGTGGTGTTGCGGTCGGTGTGTTCGTTGGCGATTCCGGCGATGGCACAAAGGAAGGCTGCACCCATTTCGGCTACCAACTCCTCTTTGCTGTACAACTCATCACCAAAGCGGTCGCCAAAGGTGCGATTCAGGCGGGTTTCGTGTCCGGTGCTGTGGATCAGTTCATGGAAGAGGGTGCTGTAGTAGTGGGGCGCATCTACGAAGCGACTTCGCGCGGGCATGTGAACGGAATCCGTACCTGGCCGGTAGTAGGCCCGGTACTCGGTGGGGTTGGTCAGATGGAGGGCGGGCCGCTTCTCCCATGCCGTCACTATGCCTTCGCAGAGTTCGTCTTCATCGATTTCCGGCGCGGTTGTGGGTTGCTCGATTTCAGGCAAGCTGAGGCCGTCGCACTGCTCTACGTTGAACACGGTGTAATGGCAGAGGATGAACGGGACGCGGCCGTCTTCGTCTGTGCCTTCATCTTCGGGCTTGGCGTGTTCGGGAAGCTGCTTGTAAAAGACAATCGGCGTTCCGCTCTCGCCTTTGCGGACATGTCCTTTCAAGTCGTGCGCCTGTTTGAAGGTGAGCCAAAAAGGTGAGCTATAGTCACTCGACCAAAGCAAGAGGACATTGATACCCCGATAGGGCTTGCCAGTGTAGAAGTTGCGCGGGAACGGGCCTCCTGCAAAGCGAGGTGTCTTCCACGGTTTCTCCCACGGAATCACGCCAGCCTTGAGGCTGGAGATGATGCGGTCGGTAACGGTCTGGTAGATACTTGGTCGGTTGCTGGTGATTGGCTTCTTCATCGCTTCTGCTCCTCGGTTTTTGCTTTTGCACGTCCGCGTTGAAACGCGGCATGTACATGCCGAACGCCTCCTGGCGAAGGCGGGGCGGCAAAGCACAAGGGAGGGGTATCTCCCACCCGGAGCCAAGCGGAGGGCGGAGCGCAGCGACGGTCTGCACAAGCGAAGGGCGGAAGACTGTTGGGAAACCCTTGTTGCTGCGCCAGGGCGGAGCCCTCAGCGAAGGTTTGGTTTCCATGTTTGTGCGCGCGTGCGCACAGGATTTACAGGGAGGGCGTTGCGGGAGGGGCACAGGCCCGCATGGTTGGGAAACGGAAACCGCCGGAGTCTTTCGGCGGTTGCAGCGCGGGAAGGGCAGCGCATCCTTCCCGGCGATCAAAACGCAGGCGGTACATCATCATCCGAACGATTGAGACGAATGAGTCCAGGGAGATTGAGTTTAGAAAGGGATAGCGTAAACGAGGGGACAAGGTGATAACTGTCACCTATCCCTGTATCTCTAGCAGGAACTAGGTGGATGAATTGTTTTGCGAGTGATTCGAATTCATCTTCGCTGGCGCATGCTCCGGAAGGCAGATCCAGGTGGCGGTTTGTCCGAAAACAGGAAGATTCGGCAACATAGGTTCATCGCCTACGATAAGCTTACGGGCTTCGCCGATGTCATCAAGTAGGCCTAATCCAAACAGCACCTAGACGGATCACAGCTCATGACTCGACAGGAAGCACTCAACCAACTTTCAATTTTCAAGGGCAACGGCCATCGTATTCTGCGTCTCCTCGATGCTTGGCCTATTTCGCCGCAACAAGAAGCCGAACTGCGAGAACTGGCGACGCCCTTAACGAAGGCATTGCAGGAAGAGTATGAGCGAGTGACCGCGACCCAGAAAAACATGACCATCTTTGAGCTAACGTTTTATTACCAAATCGCGTAAAAACCAGCAGCTAGGGGCTTCGGTCCCTAGCTTTTTTGTTTTGAGTGAGATATCGCATAACCCTTTTGAAACCGCTAATTTACACGTACCGCGTCGTGCAAAATAACGAGTTTGCGATACATGCCATACTTCCGGTCTTTGCATATATTTGCAGCTGTATCGTAGGACCCAATCGTAGGACCGTAGGACCGCATGGTCGGGCCTCTGTGCGGCGCTCCCTGGCCGGGTACTAGGGTTTTCCCGCCGCAGGCGGCCTTCAACGTCACACAGGCCCACGTGGCGCGATTGTGAGGCAACCTACGCGGCCTGTGCGCTGGCTGATTTTTGGACTAATTTCCGAACATGGATTGAATCACACTAAGGGGAAACGGCCTCGCTTTGGTCTGGAACGCCCAGTAAACGTCAAATCCCTTCACGAGCTGATAAGTCCAAGTTTCCTTGCCGTCGAAGATGTTCACCTTACAGCCCGGCTGGTCTTGGTTTGTCTTGTGACCTGCTCCAGTCACCGCTCTTGTGTTGAGGTCGATCGTGAATAGCTCAGTGGCACATTCATAGTCTCGCCTCATGACGATTGCGTCCGGGGTCCAGCTCTGTATGTCGTAGGTAACGAGTTCGGCCATAAGAGTGGATCGGCTGACCGATGCAAGAGCCTCCGTACATCGATTTTCGTCTTTGTGGCACTCGATCTTCGATGTTTGCAGCGGGGACGCAATCGTGTCACCGATTAGGTCTGTCCTCTTCCACGTGCCAGAGACATAGACGTGATCGCCGTACTGGCTCAGGTCAAGGGAAGTGCTCATGCCGACCGGCACCTGCGAATCGACGTACAGCTTTTCAACCCACACAATGCTGACACCAACGACAACCAAACAGAAGACCACGCAAAGAGCGACGAACCCTCTTTTGCGGGCCGATAGAGACTTCCACGGTACAACGGCGCGAAAGCCTACGATCTGAGCACGGACAACATATAGCAGAATGAACGCGGCAAGCCAGGCAAACGGGATGGGGCCCAAAGCCAGAAAGACGGCGGACACATTGCTGCCGCTCATCTGGATCGCCCTAGACTCTTCGCGCTTGGCTACGCAGCTCGACAGGTCTTTGTCGCGGGTGACCTCTTTGCCATAAGTGCAGACTTTATAAGCAAAAGCACCAGACCAGTTCGCCTGTTCAACATCGCTTCTGTAGCTGTAAACGGCGGCAGCAACGGCCCAGATGACCGATGCCAGTAGGCCGACCCATACCCAACGATTTAGCTTCAACGTGCCCTCGCCTTCCCAGCCACGGCAAGTTGGGCAAGCTTTTCGCTGCACTCGACGAAATCTTTTTTACGGGTTTCCGCATAACCAGCTCCATGCCCGCGTGTATATCCGAGGGAATATGAGGCTGAATGCTTGACGGAAGGGTCGCTATTGAAATCGTTTCCGTATTCGGCTGCGTGTTCTGCAGCAGCTTTCGACGCAGCGTCCGAGTAGCCTTTGCGATAGGAACCATAGGCAAATAGGCCAAAGACACAGAGCAGAGCTGCCAAAAGAACAGGTTTTCGCATAGGGCGGCAGTCTAGCAGCCCGCTGTCCATCCCGAAAGGAAAATCCCTGGTGGACGCGCCCAGACCGTCCCACGTCGGTGGCGGGTGTGTGGGTTCGCTCCGGGCTGCTATCTCACCTTTTACGAGGTGGAGGGCCCTGTACCATCGTCTTATGAGTGATCCAGTTAGCGCAGAACCAGACCTCATCAAAGATCTGCTTACGAAACCGGTACCAGAAAACCTCTGGCACTACACCACTTACAAAGCTTTTCAAGGCATCGTCGAGTCGAAGCAGATTTTTGCTACCGACCTCCGTTACCTCAACGATAGTCAAGAGTTCGTTCACGCCAACGAGTTGGCCGAGAAACTTGCCGACGAGGTCGTAGGTTCGTCCGTCGCTGGTATGACGCTGGACGGAGTGCTCAAGAGAGCCGTGAACTTAGCGTTCAATACCGGGCCCCTTCGTGCAGATCGACTTCAAGTTATGGTTGCCTCATTTTCCCATGCGCGAGATCAGCTAAGTCAATGGCGAGGCTACTCGGGAGCGTCAAGCGGAGTGAGTATATCGTTCGATCTTTCGAAGATCCGACCATTGCGGGACGACGCTGTAGTTGTATTCGCACCCTGCGTCTACGAACATTCGGAGAAGAATGCGCTTCTACGGCGTGCGCTCTCTCACATGGTTGATGCTGTAGCTGAGTGGGTGCAGGACGTTGAGAAGGCGATGCAAACAGACCCCCAGCTTCTCACCAAAATTAAGACGCGAACAGAACTTGCCTACTTCCCTGGGTTTCGACTTGATGTCCGTCTTCAACAGGCCATGACGAAGGTCAACTTCGATCTTGTCCGTGTTTGTCCGTTGCTGAAAGATTCTTCATTTTCAGAGGAGCGAGAGTGGCGTCTGGTAGTCCCGATTTCGATGGGCACGCATTTGCAAAATCCAGTTCCAATAAAGTACCGTCCCACCAGCGACACCCTAGTTCCATATATCCCGTACCCGTTATGCGGGCCTAATGAACCGGCACCAGTAAATGACCTCATCCTCGGGCCGGGAAGCCACGCCGAGGCAAAAGCGGCAACGTTCTCATTTCTCCAGGCCAATCAGATAAGGGTCATGCCTGAGGTTTCAAAGGTTCCTTATCGTGCTTCTTAGACATGGCACTTGAGTTCGGGGCAGCGTGTCAGAGAGCCGCGAACTCCGTCGCCGCCTTGGCCAGCTTCGCCATCTCGGCCACGAACGCCTTGCTCTCGTCATCGCCGTCGTCTTCGAACGCAGGGTCGTCCTCATCGTCCGGAACGTCGTACAGGGCCTTGAGGTGCTCGTGGATGGCCTTCTGGTGCCGGTCTATGGCCTTCCGGTGATCGCCGATCGCCTTGAGATGCTTCGCCCGGTCCGCATCGGACACGCCCTTCACGCTGGTCACCATCGCGGCTTCGTTCATCGGAAATGTGGCTATACTCACCTCCCACAATCGAAGTTCTTTGAGGCGGCGAACTTTCCCGTCCATCGCGTCCTTGATCGTGTCGTATCCGATGCTGAGACCTTTGATGACGCAGCCTTCAACAGCGCGTAGGCGTTCTTGGCGGTCGGCAGCTCAAGCAGCAATTGCCCTTTGACCATGAGGCCCTGCGGCGTCTCCGATGCCTCCACGGCGCCGATGGGATTTGAGGGATCATGCTGCCAGAGCAGTGGAAATTTTTTACCGGCACTCAGGGTTTTTGAAAATGCAGACGGCTCGATCAGGTCATTTCCGAGGTCCACAGTGTTGAAGACTGCACGGTGAGTTGTTCGATGGCGCGACCGACAATGTCGATTTTGTTCCATCCCGCAGTGGGAACGAGGAGGCCGGTGTTGAAAGCCGACGCCTGGGGGATGATGCCGTGCAGATTCTCACCGGTGTTATCGCCCGAGAGCAACTGAAGTTCCTCTTCGAGGTTGACGTAGTAGGTCAGGCTGGTTTGGAGGAAGCTGGCCAATTCCGTGAAGTCGTCAAGGATCTGCTTCGTCGCGGGAATCCATGTTGCGATGGTGCGGATCTTCTCACTCGAAGAGGTGAAGGTGACGGCGTTCTCCGGCTTGGTCGATGCCTCCGCCACGGGCGATGCAATGCCCATCGGCGAAGAGACCTTCCATAACCATCTCTAGTGCGAGGTCCGGCGATGTCCCAGTAGACGAAGCAAGCGGGATTTGAGAAAGGGCGGCTGAAATCTTCTTTTTCATGTGCTCCAGATCTTGAGGCGAGTCTGGATTCTCAGAACGACGGCTGACGGCTCGTTACGGTCACTGTGACGGTTTTCGCGGAGAGCCACTCTTTTCCCGAAGCAGCTTCATAGTGACTGGGAATTTCGGGAGGACGATTCGGCTGCGTCATACCGCTAACCGTTGCGAGGATGATGAAGAAACCGAGCAATACAACATTGTTGCGCATACAGGCTCTCCGTTTATTTAGACTACCCCCGTTCTCTAGTTTTGCTTGACAGTAGAGGGCCTTCTCATGGCCCGCTTAGGGCCGACGCGTCTCTGGATCCCGATAGAAAGGTACTTCATAGTGGTCATATCTCGATCATTGGGTACGTGCGTACCCAAGACCCCCGCATCTTGTTCGGTGAACGCGTCCGCGAACTGCGGATGGCTAAGGGCCTCTCCCAAGAAGAGTTGGCCGAGCGAGCCGATCTTCACCGCAATTATGTCGGCGGCGTCGAACGCGGCGAACGCAATCTCGGTCTCGTGAACATCGTTCAGCTTGCTCATGCTCTCTCTGTCAAGCCATCGAAGCTACTGGAGACAATTCCTTAAGTCAGCTTACAAACCAGGATATCTGGGACATTCTCCCGCGCATGGGCAGATCGCAGCAGGGTCATCGCCTACTCTCTGCAAAGCGATCGAATCGATCCGTGTCTTGATGCCTTCACTGGTTCTAGCTCCCCCTGTGTGTTACGGGCGAGATGGGTAATACCGAACAGCGGACGACACTCCACCTCGATCAGGATTTCCGTATCGTCATCAAACTCAATCGATAGATAAATTTCGTGGGATTTCGGGTAAGGTTCTGCCAGAGACAATCGGCGGATTCGTTTCCCCATCGCCTCGTCCATCACCAACACGGCACGTTTTGGTTTATTCATCATTTTGCATACCCTTCGTTTTCCCCAAGGATCTCGTCCGCACGCTTGTACATAGAGTTCCAACCCAGAGCACGAGCAACTCGATCCAACCTGCGGATCGTGTAGGTTTGTGTGGAGTTGATTTGACTCCAACCTTTGAATCCACAGAACAGAGCCATCCGCCTGCCGGGCGACTTCGCATCATGCCCAAACCCTTATCCGTTCTCAGCTCTTCAACAGCCACACCGAGCAGCTACGTTCCTGACTGTAACGTTCGAACGCGGCGGCATCTGTCTGTTCTTCACTCAATTGGAGCGGCGTTGGTAACCGGTCTGCCTGTATTTCTCGGCGGCAGTTCGATCGGTTCGCTTCTTCATGGAACCTCGCCTCTGCCGGAAGTGGGTTCCTTCGTTTGAGTTTGATTCGCAAGCTCGCTAAATTTCTGCTGGGCGAAGAATTGCAGCCCATCGTAGAGATTCTTCACGAACTTAGCCTCATTTTTAAAAGGGACCGATTTGCCTGAGAGATCGATGCGTTCACTCCCTGCCCAGGTATACGCCGCGAAAACCATAAGCTGCCTTGCTCGCTCGCCACTGATGCCGCGCCGAGCCCCGATATCTCGCGCGGACAAGCCACCATGTACCGAGTCGACCAGCATTTCGTAAGCCCGAGCGAATCGAGCTCGATTTTCAGGGGTGTTTTCTCTCTTGCGCACACGAAAATGAGCACCAAACCAAAGCGGAGGCGTCTCCCTTGGGAGCCGGTCGGCGTATATAGATCGGATGACAGCGATAGGCGATGGCCTGGAGGGAACACCGGCAATGCGCGAATATTGACGAAACTGTCGGTGAGCCCGACTCACCATCCAGTTCGCAGCATCCTGATCGGGTACATGAAGACCGAGAGAAGCGGCCCAGGCCCGTGCGAATGAATGGGCACCAATGCGGAGAGCTTTGGCGATCTCTTTAAACTCCCTCTCCGTCAGATAGCTTTTCCCGGCAATGTAGCGTGCCAGGCTGCGTTCACAATTGTCGCCTAGCCTCTCGCTCAGCTCCCGATGCGAGATGTCTCCCCGCAGCATTTCGATTTGTAGGAGCAGGTGATGACGAAAATCCCATTTCATGCCAGACCTCCAGGGGGAGAGACCTATTTAGAAACAAGGGCTTGCATGGGCGCACGAGAGTGCGTCGTCGCGGCTATAGTGGAACCGTGACCGTTACTTGAAAGGATGGTAGCCAAAATAGGTGTCGAAGTCAACCATAAATAATGGAGAAATTCTGGACGACTGGATTTCTCAGGCCGAAGCTGCGCGGATACGGGGAGTGTCCAAGCAGGCTATCGCCAAACTGATTGCGCGGAAGCGTTTGGCGGGTCGCGAAATCGCTGGCCGTATGCTCGTGATGAGATCCGAGGTCGAGGCTTTCACTCCGATGCCGATTGGACGGCCACGGAAGAGCACCCTCGCAAAGAAAGCGGCCCCCAAAAAGAAAGCCGCACCTAAGAAAAAGGCTGATTGAACCCCTAGCACCAATCCAGAGAGAATTAGGGCATTTGGAGTAATAAGCTACATCGAAATGCCGTGGCCATATTCAATTTGTTGCTTGGCTTCCGGCTGAGCCGCGAGACTATTTTCCAAGTTCACCTTGGGCTCATGGGCGCTCTGCTGTGACACTTCATGGCCGAGTGCAGCTGGTAGTTTCTCGCGATCGTTGGTAAAGATCTGCGCATCGTGCGCTCCTCGTGAAACGGCCACATAGGCCATACGGTTATTAAGCAGGTCTTTGGCTCCGAGCTCGGTATCGACGTGGACCAGCACTCGCTCTGCCGTCTGTCCTTGGCTGGAGTGACTAGTGACCGCATAACCATGATCTAGATGTGGATTGCGTACCGGGTCTATCTCCATGGAGCGGCCACCGTCCATCCGTAAGCTCATCCGGCCTTCGTTGATTCGCTCTACTGTGCCCATTTCGCGGTTGGCGATCTTTAGATCGTTGTCGGGCGCAGTGAACTGGATGCGATCCCCTACGGAGAACGCCCGCTCCTCCTCGCGGTAGACCGACACACCCTGCTGGCGGCGCGGATCATAGCTCTGATTCCGACCATCGAATAACGCAACCGTGATCTGGTTGCGCGCAGCATCGATGCCGATCACGCGAGCGTATTCGCCTTTCCGGATTCCGGTTTCCTTCGAGCCCCGGCTGTAACGCAAAACATCGCCGACCTCATACTTTTCTGCCCAGGTGCGGGCGGCTCCGGTGAGGTCCTGGCGCGGCGCTAACGTCTGCACCCGGTATTCTTCCGGGTTCACCGAACCACGCTGCTGCAGCTCGGCATGGATACGGCTATTAATCTCCGTGCGGGAGCGGTTGTCAGGCGAGACCACCAACGTGCTCTCGGGAGCCTTTGCATATTCCTTCGCGATGGCGTCGATCCGCTTCTCACGGCCCCTGAACTCATGCACGCGGCCCTGTTCGTCCAGCTTCTTGACCGCAGCGCCAACCTCGCCACGTGCTAGTTGCTCGACCACATTGCGCAATTCCGGATCTTTCTGGCGCACGATTTGATCGAGCGAGACAGTCTTCATCCCCGCCTGCTGCAACTGCACAAAAGGCCTTCCAGCCTGTACTGCTTCATGCTGCCTACGATCACCCACCAGCAGAACCCGGTCGTTCAGATGCAGGCGTGTTAGGAACTCATGCATCTGCTTTGTGGAAGCCAGCGAAGACTCGTCCAATACGTATAGGCGTCTCTCGCCGGTATCGGGCTTATGCCCACGCGCCAGATGCATCTGTAGCGTGGAAGTCTCAATCCCGGCCTCGCCCAGCTTTTGCGCCGCACGGGACGTGGGCGCAAAACCCTCCACAGCATAGCCCTCACGTTCGGCGCCTTCGCGGATAACGGCCAGCGTCGTGGTCTTGCCCGCGCCGGCAACGCCGTCCATCCCCACGATCTTTTCCCGCGCCGCGAAAATGTCCTCCACAGCCTGACGCTGGGAAGTATTCAGTTCAGGGTGACGGTCAATCGTATCGAACCGCTCGCGGCCTTCCAGCAGCATAGGACGGTTCTGTCCATTGCTCTGATGAAGGAGGCCGACGATCTCTTTCTCCGTGCGGATCATCTCGGCGGTGGTGATCTGCGGGCCACGCACGGACGCGGGAGCTTGCCGGAACTCGCCTGACTCAAACCTTCGCTCGACTTCCTTCCGCACCTGGCTGTACGTCACCTCACCCATGCCACGCTGCAGGGCAGTTTCATAGAGAGCGCGCCGGTCCTGAACAGCGGACTTCTCGAAAAGATGATCGCGGGCGTACGTCACCGCCCGCTGGGCGGCTTTCTCCGGTTCATGGCTTTGATGCCGGTCATGTGCCCTGGCCTGAGCAACAACACGATCCGCCTGATAGCCATACTGCGCAGCCAGTTCGCGATGCTGTCGCAGTACCTCATTCGGTGACAACAGCTCCTTACTGTCACGCGTATGATGCGCTGCTACCTGCGCGGCACCCGCTCCATCGAGCCCCTGCTCACGGAGATGATCCTTGATCTGTTCGCGGCGCGGGCTTGAGGCTTCGAGATACTCCTTCGTGTAACCCTTAATCTCAGGCTGTCCGTACCTGCCGGATTCAATCTCATAGCCCAGCCCCTGCAATCGAGAAGCTAGCTCCGCTCGGTAGATCGATGTGGCATAGTGTTGCGAGGCGTACAGCTCGTGGGATTGCACGGAGCGTGTCTGTCCATTGTCGCGCTCAGTGACGTTGAAGATGACCGCATGAGTGTGGAGCTGCGGTGCGGCATAGCCTTCGACGGGCCGCGCAGTATCGTGCTCGAAGGTCGCGGCCACAAACTTGCCCGTTGTCTCCGGTGCATGGACGTTTCCAATCCGCGCCTGCGTGTACCGCTCCAGTTCCTCCAGAGCTACGCGCACGCTATCACGGTGCGCCACTCGGACACGTTCATCACCGCCTACAAGTGCAGTTAGTGAAACTGACTTCGGAGCTGAGAAGGTTGCATCCCATCCAGCGCGATGCTCTACGCTGGTGACTTCCTTGCCGTTTTTCCCCTCGTAAGTCCGGGAGACCTGATGGCGCACAAGTTGCTGTTCGGTGAATGGATGCTGGCCTTCGGTCAATCTCGCGAAGTGTTCAGAGCCGACTTCGCCTCGCAATCCCCACTGCTCGGCCAGTTTACCTTGCCACTCGCTATGCCCCTGCTGGTCTCGGCTCCAGTAGTTTTGCCGCTCGGACGCAAACTCCCGCTCATGGTACGTCCGTACCTGTCCCGCTGACAGCGGCTTGGAGAGCGTCAGCATAACGACGATTCTAATGCCGAAGTGAATGCAAGCCGATTTTTCAATACCGAACCTTCCACATGGCGATTTTCAAAAAAAAGCTCACTTTACGGTTCAATTTGCCGTCGAAAGCAACATGATTTCCACCAAGCCGCTAAAAACACTTGGGCAACTACTGTTTCTGTGTCTTCTCTCGCCTGCCGTCTGCATCTCTCAGGCAACGCTCGACGTTCCCGCTATAAGCCCAAAGCAGCAATTTATTTCAGTTGCACCGGGCGTGAAGCTCGAAGTCTTGGATTGGGGTGGCTCTGGACGTGACCTCGTGCTGCTTGCGGGCGGTGGCAACACGGCCCATGTATTTGCAACTCTCGCACCCAAGCTCGCGAGGCACTTCCACGTATTCGGTATCACCAGGCGCGGTGCCGGAGCTTCTTCCACACCTCCGAGCGGATACACCGCGCGGCAATATGGGGATGATATCGTCGCGGTGTTGGATGCCCTCCGTCTTACCAATCCCGTACTAATCGGGCACTCGATAGCTGGTGAGGAGATGAGCGCGGTATCCAAATATCATGAGGGTCGAGTAGCAGCGCTTGTCTACCTGGACGCAGGTGGTCCCTTTGCTCTTTATAACCCCGAGCACGGAGACATTGATACGGACAGAATTGAGTTGCAGGAGGATCTCGCGAAGCTCGGCCAAAACAAGTTTGACCATACCCTCATTGTAAAAACGCTTACCGACGAGACTCGCTACCGCCGCAATCTTCAAGACCTTCGCGACGAAATAGAAGGCGCTGAGGCTCCATCACCCTCTGAATTGGACCGATCAAGTATCGCGGCATTCCAGAACTACTTCGTTGGATACTACGGCGGCATTATGCCGGAGGACGAAATCAGACAAAAGTATCAAATCGCTGCAACAGGTGCAGTCGGAGAGCGGATCTCGCATGCGTCTCCGAACAGAGTCGCCGAGCTGGAAATGGAGAGATTCAACTCAGTCGAAACACGGGCGCTCGTCGTCATTCCTTCTCCGGAGGGCCTCAATCGAGGTGTCACCCGAGATCCCGTGAAGCTGGCAGCCTATAAAGCACAAGAAGTTAGCCGGAAGCAGGGACAACTCGAGATTTGGCGCAAGCAGAAGAGGGCACAGATCGTAGTCATCCCGAACGCAATGCATTACGTGTTTCTGTCGAATGAAGCCGAAGTAATATCGCTGATCACCGGTTTTGTAGATCAGTTGCCTTTCTCGAAGACACTCGAGTAACGATAAACGCGTTTTGGCCAGCAGGCAGGGCGTTGTGAAAGCCGACTTCGCGGTACCAATCCGGTGTCGGCGAGCGCATTGGCGATAATGCACGTATCTGACCAACAAGGTATGTTTCGAATAGCTAAAAAGGGGTCTAAGATCATCTTGGCCACCGGTTCATCTCAAACGGTCAAAATTGTGCCTGATTCAGGTCTGGGACTCGTGCTATAGCACGCGGTCGGAACGCTTCTTGGTGGAACGACCATCAGAATGGGATATCGTCGTCTTCATCTTCTTCCTGCTCCTCGGCCTGCGCACCTTGCCATTGTTCCGCGACATCTTTCCACCTGGCAGGGCGAAGAACTACGTCGCCTGTATCATCTCTCCCTGTCCAAACATTCCAAAAGTCAGGGTCATCCGATTTTGGCTGATGTGCAACTGGCAGGTCATTCATCTTTACTAGGAGAGGCAATTCGGATGCCCATCCGAGGAGTATCGCGTATTGGGATGGAAGAGAAGGAAGCTCTCGGAGCAATCCTTTCAGATTGTCCGGCACAAGGCTATGGATCAGCTTCTGATCGTGATCGTTACTGATGCGATGCAACAGAAATGAATTGCACTGAGAAAGTACGGTAGGAGAAAGTTCCGACGGTCGTTGTGATGATAGAACCAAACCAAGTCCAAACTTTCTTCCTTCCCTAGATATACGTTCAAAAACCTGGCAACAGACTGACGCTGCATCATAGCTTTCTCCGTCAGTCTTATAGCGTTTGATGAACGTATGCGCCTCTTCCATCACTAAAACGGTTGGCAAAACTGTTCCATGTATTCGGCGATACCTCTGAAGCCCTTCGAAAATCATTCTGGCTACGACAGCGGTGACGACGTGGATGACCTCAGTCGGAACTAAAGACAAGTCGAGTACAGACACGCAACCGGAGTCCAGATCTTCAGAGCCGATATATTCTTCAAGCCATCCTTGCAAGGTCACTTCGGGCGAATCATTCATAATTGACCGCACAATGATGCTGCTGAGAAGGCTTCGGATGCGGATCAACAGCGTTTCTGTGTGTTCAGAAACATTCATCATTTCCGCCGACGCTTCTACACTACGCAACAAACTTTCACCGCTGAACGGAAGAGGAGCGTCCACGTCAAGCGGTTCGGCGTCAGTCACCGATCCTCCAAATGCCGAATGCGCCACGCTTGCGAGCCGAATGAGATCTTCAACTTCGAGCCTTGAGAAATCAGCATGAGCGTGAGGGATTGAGCGCGGGCTTATAAGTTCATCCAAGCGATCCACAAATGCACTCAAAGCATCATGTTGCGCTCCAACTGTACCCGTCAGATCTTGGTTGAGTGTGTCGCGCCATTTCTTAACTTTCTCGAGAAAATTCTTGGGCTTTGGAAACGAACCCCATGGTACCCCCGCGTTCTTTTCTAATGTCAGAGTCGAGACAACCGTACGCAGGAAACGTCTCCTATCCTGAGTGGCGTCCGCTGCTGGTTCAATATGTCCGTCACGAACAGAGCGGAGTGCATGGATGAGAACAGGCCGTTGCGTTCGACTACTTGCTTGTGTGAAAGAGCTCCATTCAGAACTACTCCAAAACCACAATGGGATATGTAGTGGTTTGCAAGCACTCCCTGCAGGAGGGTTGACTTGGAAAAGCTTTGCCTTTAGCGGCGGCTTAGTATCTTCGAACGCTCTGGAGTATTCACCATTGGGGTCGAGAACCACGAACCGAGCATTCGGAATCTTCCCACCTTCCTTGTGCGCCTGCTCAACAGACCATCTGATGAGTCCAGCAACTGAACAGGACTTTCCACTCCCAGTGTTTCCAAGTACGGCAAGGTGTCGACCAAAGAGCCTGTCTGGATCAACTCGAACCTCAGCATTGCTTGCCAGAGGACTGGTCCCAACTTTAACCCGTCTTCGAGCCCCAGACTCTACGATGGACTTGAGTTGATCTTCTGTGGGCAGTAACACTGCATTTCCTATTGATGGAAGAGCGTCGGCACCTCTTCGAAAACTGAAGCTGGAGCTATCAGTGGGTTTCGCCGAAGTGTTTCGAAGCATGCCCAAAGGATTGAGGCTCATCTTGCGCAATGGAAACGGCAGGTCTATCAGACCGAAGTCCTGCATACCGCGTCGCTTCGGAAAAGCAGATCGTTCCACAGTGATCCATTCGATCTGCCCCACTAGGTAAGCGTCATCGACCGGAATCAATACATAACTGTTGACCCTCGGGAATGGACGAGGCACTCCGACATTGAGGGCCATTGATTCAGGTGCTTCGATGTCGAGGGACACCTTGATCTCATCCGGAGAAACAAACTCGACAGTTCCAATTCTCAGACTCTCTGCGTATTCGTAAGGGAGATTGCTCATCAGAATGAGTCCTCGCCAAGCGTCCCTTCAGCACTCGAAGGAGATTTGACAGTCCATCTAGCCTTCAGTAGATCGGCCATGCGGAATGTCGTTCGGTCGATAGAAGGCTTAGGTAGATAGTTGTCTACTAAGCTCCTGAAATCGCCCAGATGATCTCCGATCATCAAAGTGATTTGCGCGGGACGCCCCATCTTCTCGTATAGGGCAATAATCCGCCTAAGAGGATCGCCATGAGAGATCACGACCAGGTGCGTCGACGGTATCGTCAACATGTCTTCCAAGACTCTGTTGATATGTTCGTCGCCAAAACTGTATCCAAAACAGACTACGGTGCTATTTGGACGCACCACGGACGCTGCGAGGTCACGAAATAAATCAACGTAAGGGTACGCAGCCGTCTCTCTGTCCTTTGCGGAGTTCGGGAAGATCATCAACTGACGGGCTCCGGACGCATCTACTCCGGGGATTTTCAAGAAGGGCTCAACGGAATCAGAGCCAAACGGCAGGGCGATTCTCCTAATGCTCTGTCCCGTATCAAACCAATCAATAGACCCATGGAGTTTAGTGATCTTAGCCACGCCCTCAAGATACCGAGGCTCTCCACGTATTCCAGGTGGGTTGTAGTGGATATCTATATCTAGTCGAGACGAACGAAAAATCGGCGAGAGAGAGCCAACAAATCGATCCATAAGATTTAGCCCCGCAACCTCTGCCCCCACCTCTATGAAACGGTCATAGTTGGTCGTAAAAATGTGAAGTCTGTCCCGAGTGCCAGTTCGACTACCGAAGCTCATGAGAAAGCTGACGAGGTAGTTGAATGCCTCTTCGGCCTTATCGGAGGAGGCAGAGATGAGTCCCTTCTCTCCTTCGATGATTGAATTCGCAAATACAAGAAGCTTCGCAGACACTTCCTTGTAAAGAGCTGCTGCCTGAGCTTCTAGAGTAGGCGATGAAGGCGCGGCTATTTGGAGACCTCGGAGAAGTTCATTTGCAGTCCTTAACTGATCCTCAATGTTCCCCGCCTCACGTCCAGACAGTTTCGCTGACTTCGCCGCCTCGGCGCCGATCTCCTTGCCGAAGGTACTAAAAGATGTCTGGCTCATTCCGGGGAGAGGTTTCGCCGTGGCAATGTCGTGAACTGCGTGGGCCAAACCGGACCCAACCAGAAGGGCCAAGTGCTCAGATTGAAACAGTGCTGTGAGCCAGGGTTCAAGGCGAGTACGCAGTTGCGAAACAGAGATAGATTCGCCCGCGTCGAGCCAACTGGACGACGATTGATCAGCGACTTTGAAGCTCTTTTCCTTTTGATCGTCTGATTGGACAAGGAAAACCGGAGCCTTGTCGTCGCGTGACTTTAGTATTTGCTCACCCTTTTGCATTTTGAAAATGTCTCCCTGGGACGCACTGGAAGTTTACCCGGCGAACGTAAAGATTCCCAATCCCTCGAATCACAGGAATTTCAGCGAGAAACTGACGATTGCGATTCTCTGAGCGTAAATAAGCAGCTCATTTAGGGGAAACTTCATTAGCCGCGACGTACCAAGGGACCCGGCGCTTTGGATGCGCAAACTGACGAAACGATATCGACTTCTGATCGGAGAAACTTGCTTTCTCACGAATCTGAGGCACCATACCCGACGCGGTCGGTTTCAGTCACGAAGAGCGTCGATCCGCTTCAGGAATCGCTCGCCGTCTTCGCTCAGCCTGTATAGGACCGAAACCGGGCTCGCTGCTAATGACGTTCCCTCCGCTCCGTAGATGAAACCAAATGACTGCAGCCTTCCCAGAGAGCCCGCCGCCGCTCGAAGGCTTCGATGTGGATGTCTGACGGTGAAATTGCGCCAGTACTCCTGCCACCACATGAAAAGATATCCCGACGCTTCGGTGTATGTGGACTCGCATTCGCGGACATCATTCAGGAGTTGGATATCCCACTCTGTAAGCTCAACGGCAGCCCTCGCAAGGTCGTCGATGGTATCGGGCTCGATCTCGCCAGCTTCAACAGAGTTCGCCAGAATCAGTGCCAATCTATTCAATCTGGCTCTCTGTCGAGTGCGCTGGGTCTGCAGAATCGCTGCTTCTAGGCTCGCGGCAAATTCTGGACTGCTATATCGGTCGGCAATCTCTTGCACACTCACACCCTGGGCATCGATTCTGCGCTCGACCCTAGCTAAAGCTTCCGCCGTGGCACTCCCAAGGTACTTGACGTTCTCTTCGACAGAAGAGGCACCCAATTCCATCATGATCTTTGATAAGCCGATGGCGTTTGCTATGGGGCCGGCTCCAGGCACGAGAGAGATCACATTCTTCACACCAGTAACGATCTTGCCTCCAGGTGTCTTAGCCAAATCCTCAAATTCACGTCGTTGGTTGTCAGCAGCGACTTCGTTTTCCGGGATTCCCATATTGCTCCTCTTTTCTGTCGCGGTTACTCCCGGTGAAGTATTTGTCCGATGATACCGCGGGCCCACCCTCGAATGCGGAGAACGCAAGATCGTGAATGCGCAACCACGAGTGCTGTCTGCCGACAAGTTTACGGCAGTCAGCGCTTTGGCCAAGTTGTTTCTCGAATATCGATTTCAGGTCAAAGCACTCATCGACAGCTGAGGTCGTGCGAAAAACTGCTCTTGGAGACGCGCTTAACGGAAACGGCCGGTTGAAGAAGTCACTGCGCCCAGCGCTATCCGGCGCCGTCCTCCTCCATTGTTCGCGATGCTCTGACCAATCGGATCTTTGGTCAGGGGAAATACTTCCGGGCCAGCGTGAGGAGGCGAAGAGCTTCCTGCGTGTAGATTTTAAAGCAATAGGATAGTCCGTCGCGCGCCTGGATGTTCGATTCTGGCGCTGACGCGTTCGCCTACGAGCTGTGCGCCGCGATTGCGAAGCCGCCGAGGGATCCAATGGCCCTAGACCTGCCCACTTATTCCGAACGCAGGGTCACCATCGGCTCTACATTGGCGGCTTTCTGTGCCGGCAGCAGACACGCGGCCACTCCTGCAATCATCAACACGCCAACCGAGAAACATACCATCCCTGGGTGATACGGACTCACCTCGAACAGCAGGCTCTTCGCGACGCGCGCCATTGCGAACGCAATCACAATCCCCACAACGGCTCCTGCGATGACCGGAAGCAATCCTTCGCGCAATACCAGACGATAGATGTTCTCCCTGCGGGCACCCAACGCAATGCGCAAACCGATCTCCCGTTCCCGCTGCACGACAGAGTACGTGACGACGCCGTATATCCCCAGACCTGCGAGCAGCAGGGCCGTCACTGCGAACAACAGCAATAAGTCCATCTCAAAGCGGCGGTTCGCCACCGAGTCCTCAACAATGCCGTCCATGGCCCGCACCGCAGGTACGGCCACTGCGGGATCGACACTCCACACTGCTCTGCGAATCGCATCGGCCATCGCTGAGGGGTCCTGCCGTGTCGTCATTACGACAGCTCCGCCATTATCGGCACGATACCAGTACGGCACATAGACGATCATCGGGTCGGCCATCGCCAGCGAGAGGGTGCGCGCATCTTTCACCACGCCAATCACCGTGAATGGGTCCTCGGTCGTACCTCCCCGGGTGAAGGTCTGGCCCACCGCCTCTCTGCCCGGCCACATCGTCTTCGCTGTCAGCTCGGAGATCAGCACGTACCGCTTACCTCTGTCGCCGTCACTCAGCGTGCGTCCGGCCAACACCGGCAGATGTATCGCCTCGAAATAACCAGGGCTCACCTCGCGGAAATGCGCCGTCGGAAGCTGCATCGGTAGGCGCCCGTCCCCGGGTACGCGGAGCAGGTCAATCCATTTATCGCCGCTTAGCGGCAGTAGATTTATGAACCCTGTATGCTCCACTCCAGGCAACTGGCGCAGGCTTGCGGTCACGCGCTCGTAGAGTGCTTGCCGTTGCTCCGTCTTCGCATAGGAACCGCGCGGTAGAGCGATCTCCGCCGTCATCGTCCGCGTGCTAGCGAAGCCGCGATCCAGACTCATCATCCGCATCAGGCTCAGCGTCAGCAGACCCGTCATCAGCACCAGCGCCACACTTACTGCCACTTCGCCAGCCACCAACAGGCGTTGTACGCGCTTACTTGAGCGCGACTCCGACGCCAGCTTCGACTCCGAATGCAGCACCTCAGCCGGTTGGGTGTGTGAACCCATCCACGCGGGCGCTGCTCCTGCAACAAGAGTCGCAATCACTGCCAACAGCGCCGCGCATCCCGCTCCCACCCAGTCCAGACGGAGCGGCCCTCGAAAATCAAGTGCGGGCGGAAGATATCGCTGCATGAAGGGCATGATGCAGTAGGCCAGTAAAACGCCAAGCATGCCTCCCGCCACGGCCAGCAGGACTGTCTCACGCATTGCCAGACGAACCAGCTCGCCTGCCCGCGCGCCGAGAGCAGAGGCTACTGCCATCTGCTGCCTGCGGCTCGTCGCCCGCGCCAGTAGCAGATTAGTGATATTCACGCACCCTACGATCAACAACCCCACCACCGCGCCAAGCAGGATCAGCAAAGGCTTGCGGTTCGTGCCTACTAGCTTCTGCTGAAACGGCAGCAACATCGCCGACAGTGTGGACTTCTCCTCACCTACCAGGCTGGATGTAATCGTCTTCTGCAGGGCATTGATCTCTTCATTCGCCTGTGCGACTGTGACGCCGGGCTTCAGCAATCCCAGCCCAATATAGTTGAAATCGCCAACTTTCTCTCTCAGCTCATCAGCCGAAAAGCTACGTGGGACGATAACCGCAGCCTGCTTTGTGCTTCCCGCACCGAACTGCGCGATGCCTGCGGTCACGGGCAGACGAAAGCTCTGCGGCATGACACCGATCACAGTGTATGGAAAGCCGTTCAGGGTGATTGTTCTGCCAACGATGTCAGGATCGCTCTGAAACTGGTCGCGCCAGGTAGCATTCATCAGAACCACAACATGGTCATGGCCTACCTGCGCCTCCGACTGAGTGAAAGCACGCCCCAGCGATGGCCAGGCGCTCAGCACGGAGAACAGCCCCGACGTCGCGCTCAGGACCTGCACCTCTACCGGATGATCGCCTGCACCCATCGGCATAGGATTGTCCTGCATCACCGCCATCTGCTCGAAGCTGCGGCTGTTTTTCCTCCACATCTCAAAGTTGTGTGCATTCATCGGCACCGTGGGATAGATGTCGCGATACTCCGCTACGATCTCCTCCATCACCACCAGCCGCTCAGCATGCGGATACGGCAGAGGCCGCAGCATCACGTCATACACCAGAGTGAAGATCGCTGTCGTAGCTCCAATGCCGAGAGCCAGTGTTAGTAGAGCCGTGACCGCAAACCCCGGCGACCTCCTCAGACTCCTCATTCCATGCCGCAGATCATCCATCATCGATGCCATCGCTACCTCGCCGCTCAAAGGACTACCAGACATGCAAGCACGATCGATGCCTAAACACAATCGCGCAAGACATTGATTCTAAAAAGCGATAGCTGGAGGTCCACCGCTGTGACGTCCATTTTTCAGAGTTACCGTCCACTATTGAACACAAGTTAACCCGACTTGCTAACGAAGATGGTGCTAATTGGCAGAGGGCACTTCTACATGATCGATCACCAGAGCTTTCGCTTCCTCCTTGGTAGGAACCAGCTTCAATCCCAACTGTTCTTTGATCGCGGTGTAGAGATCCGGCGGAGCGTCAGGTGTATCCCTTGCTGGTGAGTCGTCAGGAGTCCACTTCAGCGTGAAGTCATAACGGTCTGTGAGGCCAGTGTGATCGACTACCGGTCTGTCGAGGAAGCTCGCCTGCATGCCGTCCGCGAGAGTAGCCATGGAAGCATTCTTTGCTGTTAGAACGATCTGGTTCGTATAGGAGAAATTGGTCCCATCCTGCGGCTGGCGAGAGGTTCGGGTGAGCCTTGGCCCTCCCTTATCAAGAAGGAGAGCATAGATGGGTAGTTCTCTCTGCTCATAGTGAAAAACCAAATGAAACCGATCCGCAAGTAAAGCTCGAAACAACTGACGTTGTTGATCCCGATTAGGTCGCCCCTCCATCGTGGGCACGCCATCAATGTCGTACCTGCTCGTATCCAGCCATCTGGGACCGTTCACGATTTGCTTTGGGTGTAGCCCATACGCAAGCGATAGCAAATCGAAGAGGCTGACATTTACTGCGAGGACATGGCGACCCTGAACTCTGAAGTATGTGCCACCCGACAGATTCGGATCGCTCGGTTTGATCGTCACTGCTTCGAAAGCAAGCGGGTTATCGCTGATTGGTGGAGGAGCAGCGTTCTGCCAGATTGGGAGAATAGCTGCTGCTTTAGCGGGATCTGAAAAAGTTGTTAAACACCCGACTAGGCCTACGAGGACCAGTCGCTGAACTTGCACTCGAACCACGTTCATACAGCGATCCTTTCAATCCTTCGTTAATACTTCTAACTCGGTTTCTCGGAAGTAGATGTTCCAAACTGGCGAGATCAGGGGCAAAGCACTCATCGACGCCTGGGTCGAGCTAAAAAAATGCTCTGGGGACGCCCTTAGCCGAAACGGCAGGTTGGAGAAGTCACTGCGCCCAAGCGCTATCCGAGCCGTCCTCCTTCATTGTTCGCGATGCTTTGACCAAGCGGATCTTTGGGCAATGGAAATATTTCCGGGCAAGCGTTTGATTGATGGACCGCGACTCATGAACCTCGAGAACCGCCGCGCGAACGAGACCGACGGAAAGACGGGTATAGCGCAAACCCTGATAGCGCAAGGAAATTTCGAGCATTGCTAATGAGCTAACAAGTCGCTGGGCGCAGCGGTACGACATGAAAGTCTCGGCAGACGACACGCGGCCAGAAAACCTATTCCGCGTATCCGTTGGGTCAGTTGGCGGACGGCCAATCTACATGGTCAACTACAAAGTACTGGACAGGCCCGTTCTCCGGTACCAACCGCAAGCCAAGCTGTTCTTTGAGAGCTGTGAAGAGGGAGGGCCTATCACGCAACTCTGTAAGCAAGTGATCATCATTACTATTTGCCGCCTGCTCCGGTAGGAACGAGAGCATGAAGTCAAACGTCCCTGTCAGCCCCGTGCGGTCGATCACTGGACGTTCCTTATCCTGAGTTAGCTGGCTGAGAAACCAGCACAGGTACGGCATGGAGACACCGCGCCCCTGATACTCGCCGATTCCAACTGGTGTAATTGGGATGTTCATTCCCGGGCCATCCGGATTTCTTTGCATCTTAGTTGCTGTCCCGTCCAGTTGCAGGGAAAACACTTTTCCTTCTCGCGAGACCTCGCGCATCTGCAAGCCGAACCTCTCAGTCAGCAACGTGCGGAACATGGCCTGCAACTCATCTTTGCTGTGTACGCCATCGGCGTGGGCCTCGATGTCAAAGTACTCTTCATCCAGCCACCTAGGGCCACCCTCTATCTGGCGTGCAGGCACTTTATACATGAGGGCAATCATGAGTCGAACCGGAAAGTTCTTCGCAATATAGCCGTTGCCCCCAGGCAACGGTCGGATCATCCGCATGACGGAGCGTCCCTCGGGGGGAGACGGCTTGATGACAACTACTTCGAAAGCTGCCGCTATCCCACCCGTACTAGTCGCCTGGGCCGCCGAGGCGGACACTAAGGTCAAAGCACCCAGGAGTGTAAGGCAGAAACTTCTGAAAGAGATGTGCGGCGTCTTTGCCATAGAACACTCCGGAACCTTCGAAAGAGGCGCGTGCTAAGCAGCTGGACATTGGGAAGCCCATCGGCTTGCTTCCGGTAAGGTTACTACCAAGAAACTCGCAAAGCGTCACTCGATCCCATTACTCTCATCCCAACTGAACCCTTCTTGCTTCACGACAGGCGTTTTCTCCAGAGGCAAAACCTGTTCCACAGGCTTTTTCGCCTCCGGCATTTTCATACTGGTCGGAGCCTTCGCGGCCTCCGCTTCGCGCGGCGACGCCTGTTCTCTCGTCCGTTCCAAGAACTCCGGCTCTTTGTTATTTCTCTTTGCCAGCCGGAACCTTGCGGGCACGACATGATTCTCGAGCTTGATAAAACCTGTCAGCGGCTGCAGGCCCGCGATCTCAGATGCCATAACGAGCGGTTTGGTGGTGATCTCCATCGCAAAGCTCTTCTTCGATCCGAGTAGCCTCATGGTGCGGGATTCCTTCAAACGCTCGACCTCGATCTCACCGATCGCCTCGGAGATCCACTTAGCCGCACGCGGTTCGGATGTTTTCAAAAAGATCTTCGTTGCAGGCTGGGAGAGCATAGCCTCGGCGTCCTGGCCATAGCGCTTTTCCATCTGGCTTCGCCCCTGCACGCCCATGACGACGGGATTGCCATACTTGCGATTCTCGGTCACAGCGGTGTGGAGCTGCGGCAGCTTGTTCAGGCTGGCCAACTCATCCAGCACGAACCAGACTGGCTTTACCGCAGGGTCTTCGCAGTAGCCCATCATGCGCAAGATGAACAAATCGAGCCATACCGAATGCAGCGGCAGTACCTTCTCCCGGTAGGCAGCAGAGGAGGTCAGGAAGACCCAGCGTTTGCGCTCCGTATACCATTCCTCCGTCGCAAAGGTCGGCCTCGTGTGCTCCCACTCGGGCAACAGCTCCAGGCTGTCGGCCACCATGTTCAGGCTGGAAAGCACTCCCGCCCGCTGCGCAGGGGCACCCGAATCGAGCAATGCCGCCAGTGGCGTTCCCTTGACTGCCGCCTCTATATAAGAAGGGTCAGCCATCATTCGTAGGATGTCCCTTGGCTGCGGCCTGTTCCTCAGCAAATGGGCCAACACCCGGCGCGGTGCATCAGTGAAAAACGCCTTCTCATATTCCTTTTCCGGCAGCATCGCTACGGCGATGGTGGTGGCCGTTTCGGGCCGGTCAATCTCCTTTCCCAAGCTCCAGTATGGGCAGCGCCGATCGAGCGGATTCAAAATCAGATCGCCTCGCTTTGGGTTGTAAAACTCACCTACGAAGTCCATCGCAGGGTCGTACACCATGGCGCTCTCACCCCGGCCTTCAACCTGGCGGAGCAGTTGCCGGATAGCCGAACTTTTGCCGGAACCGGTGTCGCCCATCAGCAGAATGTGGCTGGCCTCTAGACGTCGCGGGATGCGGAAACCACGGGCCGGAAGGAATCTGCTAAGTGTACCCTCGCCTTCCATCTGAAAGCGGATACCGCCATCACGGGAGCGTAGTACCGCCGTCAGCTCGGGGCCTTTGGTGCGCCGTCCATGGCGTTGTTCCTGTTTCCGACTGACCCGAAGTTTATGGCCAAAGAAGAGCCACGGACCATACAGAAACAACACTACTGCGGCCAGATAAAGAATGGGCCGAAGGTAGATCAGCCATGCGCTGTCGTCGTCATAAACCGTCTCCCGCAGGTACGCTTCCAACTCCCTCGCACGGACCTTGCCTGGCGGCATAATCATCACTCCGCGCCAGCCTTCCGCGAGCGCCTTCGGGCTGAGAGCGATAGGATGCTGCGCATCCGGTCCCTTCACCGCATCCTCGGGCAACAATGGTGCCGGCTTCCGTCCCGGAGCCGTTTTCTCGACGTAGCGAACGGTAGTCAGTGTTCCTGGGTAACGGCTCAACGTAGAGCAGGCGGCATAGGTTCCGAGGTAGTGGATCTGGACCGGATTCATCGTCCAGTTGAGCCAAAACATGCCCGGAAGAATCAGCAGAAATGGGCCTACGGCCAGGAGCAAAATCAGCCACAGAAACCACCGGCGTCGGCTGGGAAAACTCATCGGTTCCGCGCTCACTTCTGTCCTCCGGTTTCATCCTTCCCGGCAAGGAAGTCGGTGAGCAGTTTGCGCGCGTCGGCCAGCTTCCGGGCCTCTGCCTTATCGCGGATTTTGACGACAGATTCCGGCAGCAGATACTTGCCTTCAGCCTGGGCCGTGGCCGACGCATGGAAGAGATTTAGGAGGATGTACCGGAGCGCCATGACCTCGGAAAGCAGCAGCTCCGCAGGGTCTGCAGGCCTCTCCCGCGCGGCGTTCAGGGCAAGTTCGCGCAGCCACACCGCGAGCGTTTTGCCGCTCTTTTCGGCAGCCGCTTCGACCTCCCGCAACTCCTCAGGAGTGATCCGTGTGGCGATGGTTTTGGTGCGGAAGCCAGGTTTTTCCTGCGCGGCTTCAGGCGCGCTGGAAGCAGTCGGTGTGCCGTTGACGAGTGTGCTCATCGGTGAACCTCGCCTTAGAAACAGCTTGCCCCTGTCCGTGCGACACGTCAATCGGCCGATTTCACCAAAACGACTGAAGCTTCTGCGAAATCAACGTGTTTACGCCGATGCAGATTCTGCGTTTACGCAGAGCGCCCTCAAGCGCTCCCATCAAAGCGGAACCATTCCGTGCAGAGCGGAACGCAACAGATTCTAAAGCTGTTTACCGGCGTAAACAGAAAGACTGCCGCGCAGGATTCTCGCAGATCCCAATTGGGGGTGACGTGTCGTAGCGCCAACCCGATGCGTAAGCATCGTGCTCTTCAACGCAGTAGCAACCAGATTGGAGGAACATGATGTAGACCGCATCTCGCCGGCAAGATGTAGCGGATGCAAGAGCCGTACGGTGAAGGCCCAGCGAGCCGCATCGGCTCCGAGTCATACAGGCGTGGTCGCAAGGCCATATCCGAAGCGTTGACAGGAGGAATTACGGGCCAGGATATTGAACCGCGAAATACCCCGAACTTCAGGACGCCGACGCTCTGACACGGGGCGGAAGGCAACATCCCGAGGAGCGCTTTCGCAAGCTCCAAAGGAGTCCTGCGCGGTCTCTGACCCTGGCACGCAGGGACACATCTTGCATGGAAGCTTGTCCAGAGAGCGGCGGTGGAGGTACTCAAGAAACGAGTGGCTGGTCCGGTTCCTCCAGCATCGATAGCGGACCGGCGCGTGGTGCGTCTCATCCAGAAAAGGCTGAACGCGGGCGTGCTGGAAGAGGCCACACAACCATGCCCATCAGGATCGGTATTCGAGAGCGGATTGTTCCGCACATAGCTGTAGAGATTTAGGCTCTGAGGATTCTCAAACTCCCCATAGGTAACGCCGTCGGGATCGTCGCTCCGGTCTGGCGACATAAAGCGTCCCATCGTACTGCTCATGTAGCGAGCGCCGAAGTAATCTAAGCCGCTTTCTGTGCCCCGTTCATTGCCGACTGAGCAGATCTCAATCCGACAGCTGCTTCCATGCGAAATTCTTCCCGTTCCAATAAAGAAGTCCGCTTGCCGACTCTTTGACTTCGAGCAGGATCGTATCTCGATGAATACCCGGCGGGTGAGAAATAGATGGACTGTTCTTAGGAATTATGGACCATGCATCGAATCGCCATGGTGTCGATGATGGCCACAACACTGAAGATCCGGCTCCGAGTAGAATCGGATGCCGAGTACTCAGACACATTAAAAGTCCATTGTTTGAAGCCCGCTGTACTTGAACAGCGAAGTCAAGATTTCCATCGCCATCAAAATCGCCACTGAGATAGAACGGATTAATACTTCCCCGGATGGTCACCCCTCCAACTGATTTAATACATGCTTCCACCTCTTTTGGAACGTTGTAT
Organism: Terriglobus albidus; assembly: GCF_025685425.1. Lineage (GTDB taxonomy): Bacteria > Acidobacteriota > Terriglobia > Terriglobales > Acidobacteriaceae > Terriglobus > Terriglobus albidus. The sequence continues at coordinate 56,674 of NZ_JAGTAS010000057.1, read as the reverse complement.
TCGTCAATCGCCATAGTACGTTCTTGCGACCTCATCGATAATGACAGGCATAAAAACATGATCAGACAAGAGGTGTTTCGCATTGGTATTCTCATTTCTTTGGTGGCTTCGGATTCGGAATTGATATGTGCCAATGATCCTCATGAGGGCTTGTCGATGGTCGGTGCGCAAAGTCTCCCCACTTGGTCTCGTCTCCTGCATAGATTTGGGTCAGCCCTGCCGCTTTTGACATTCGCATGAGATCCCACATGCGGTCCGAATTGGCGGAGTCGTAGGCTGTCTTCCCTTGAACAGGTTTGCCCGCATCGTCCACATAACGCAAGTCGATCTGCATCCCATCTTTATGTGACTGATGACCGGGAACGGAGGACCCGTCCCATGCTCCAGCCTCGGTTATGTAGAGGTTAGGAGCATCTGAGTAGTTGGATTGGTAGTCTTGCAAAAAATTGAAGAGATTCGCCCCTGTTTGGGCATTGACGTAGGTGTAGTCGCCAACTTTGACATCAATAATTGCGTCGTGTTGCGCACTGATGTCTTGCAAGTCGATCATGCCATGCTCGTTACCATCTAGCTTGGTAATGTCGGTTGCACCGTTGGATCCATACATCGTAAGCGTACTACCACTAGATGTCGCAACTGCATTCACACAAGTCTGGCCAATTGTGGGAGTGTTCATCCAATCGTAAGTTCCCACACCCGATGGTGCCGCAACCCAGCACATTCCGGTGGGATCGATATATTTCAACGGATTGTTAAGCGTGTAGCTGTAGCGGTTCCATGATTGTGGATTGCGAAGAGCCACGCTGTCCATAGACGGATCTGGCGACATGAATCGCCCCACCGTATTGCTCATGTATCTTGCTCCGAAGTAGTCGAGCCCTGATTCCTGGTCTCGTTCTTTGCCGGTGAACTTGTAGTGATTCGAATCGCCCGCAACCGCTGGCATCTCTGTGCCGAATGGATAGTAGCTGGAATCGCTCTCGATTACATTCGATGTGCTCAGGACAAGGGAGGTCGTTCCAAGGTGGTCTGTGATGTAGTAGTGAACCGGCGGAACAGCACTGATGGAGTAGTTCTGAGCTGAAGCCGTCACATCCCATTGGCCAACCACCACATTGTTTATCAGAAGTTGCATGTGTGGATAGACATTGTAATCAGGTGAACCATAAGCGTTGACCGTGATTGCCTCACCGTCTGCGCCGCTTAATGCGGCCATATCACCAGAGCACGTGAGCCATCCTATTCCATTGTTATTGTGGTTCTGGTTGCACCCCGACGTCACCGGATACGATATGGCGGAATCGCCAGGAAGGAACACCTTGTTGCCGATCGTAATGGAGTTCACGTAGAGGTTACGGTCGCCTCCACCCACAGAAGTCCCACCGCAAGACGAGCAGGAATCATTCGTGAACCTCACTGCTACCATAGAAGTCGTGCCAACAGAATAATTCTGAGCGGAACCAGTCACATCCCACTCACCGACCACTACGTTGTTAACGAGAACTTGCATGTGTGGGTAAATGCTGTAATCGGGCGAGCCATAGGCATTAACCGTGATTGCGTCACTGTTTCCGGGGTTTCTGACGGCCATATCACCAGAGCATGTAAGCCATCCTATTCCATTGTTATTGTGGTTCTGGTTGCACCCCGACGTCACCGGATACGACACGGTTGAATCTCCAGGAAGGAAGGTCGTATTTCCGATCGTGATTGACTTCACATAAAGATTACGGTCGCCTCCACCCACTGAAGTCCCACCGCAAGAGGAGCAGGAGTCATTCGTGAACCTCACACTGACCGTTGAAGGAGCGCCAATCGAGTAGTTCTGGGCCGAACCGGTTACATCCCACTCACCAACGACGATGTTGTTGATGAGGATCTGCATGTGGGGGTAGACGTTGTAATCAGGCGAGCCATAGGCATTAACCGTGATTACCCCACCTCCGGCATTCGTCGCAGTCATATCTCCGTTGCAGCTAAGCGTTCCGATGCCACCGTTATTTCCGTTCTGGTTGCACCCTGATGTAGCAGGATACGAGACCGACGGATCTCCAGGCAGGAAGGTTGTATTGTTGATCGTGATCGAGTTTACATAGAGATTACGGTTGCCTCCGCCTACCGAAGTCCCACCACAAGATGAGCACGAATCGTTTGTAAACCTCACCGTGACCATTGTCTTGGGGTCGATTCGAGCAATCCTCTGGCCGTTGGCAAACACGTAATCACTCCAACTGCCGTCCCCATGCTTTTCGGCAATCGGCTGACCATTGAAGTACGCATATTCCGTATAGGTACCGTCCGCGTCCTTGCGCGCCCGCTTTCCTTCGGCATCGTAGCTATAAAACCCGCTTCCGGAGTTGACCTTGAAGATTTTGCTTTCGGCGTCGTAGTTGTAGGTGGAAGTTGTCACACCATTGTTGAAGCTTACGATGTTACCGGAAGGATCGTATACATAGCCGCCGGAGATGATCCGGTTATTGCTATCAAAACTGAGCTGCGAGGTCATGGTCCCCGTTTGGCTCAGGTTTCCAAAAGAATCGATCGAGTAGGTTTGGCTGGCGTTCCCGGTGGTAAATGATGCGATGCGATTCAGGTTGTCATAAGTGAAGTTCTGGGTTCGGCTGCTATTCAAAAGATCTGAAATTTGGTCGACATTCCCGTTGTTCTTTCCAGAGGTATTGCAGATATAGCAATACTGCTTGCTCATCAATGTGGACGTTCCCGCTGCTGTTGTGCCAACGGCAGTGATCGACGAGACCTGGAGCCGGTTGTTTTTACCAATTGTTTCAGTCAGACCACTCCCGTATGTCATGGCTTGCAGAGAGCCATCTGGGAAATAATTCGAAGACGAAAAATAGCTATATCCTACTTGGGCTCCATTCAGTCCTCCGTCGGTCACGCTCAGAAGACGGCCAACGCCATCCCAACCCGGCGTAATCTTCCGCCCATCGGGATACGTGAGGCTGATCACGTTGCCAGCCAGATCGTAGCCTATAGATGTCTCGTGATGCGTCCAGGGGCGTTCAGACGGGAACTGTGCCCCGATATAAGTCTGCCTTCCCATTGCGTCATACTGATATGTCTCGGCGCTGCTGGTGCAGTACGCAGGGTTGCCGTTCGCAAAATTGTAGTTTGATGTCGGAGAGGTCTGAGGAACGCAACTTGGCGCCGTCCCATTTCCGAAGTAGCGCGTATCGGCATCGGTATAGATCCCGCTCAGGCGTCCTATAGAGTTATACGTCGCTCCATTAGCATCATATTGAAAGTGCTGCCCAGGAGTTTGGTCATTAAACGTTTTGTCGGTCAAGCGATCCAGTGAATCGTAGCTGAAGGTCACTACGAGTCCACGGGCATCCCACTTCGATTTGAGGTTTCCATTGTCATCGTAACTGTAGCCCATGCTCCAGTTCGTGCCGTCGCATGTCTTGTTCGCGTAAATGCCCTCTGGATTACACGCCCAGATCAAACGGGAAAGCAGGTCATATCGGAATCGTCGTTTCAACTGTACTGTCGACGAATTCCCGTACTGGTCTACATCGAGGAGGTTATCGAGGGCATCATATCGATAGTGAGTCTTCAACTTCAGTCCATCGGAATCTTCGATAACTTCAACAAGCCGTCCTAATCCATCGACGGTCCTCTTCCACTTTTTCCCTGCCTCATCAGTGAACGTAGTCACAGTTCCCGAGTAGCTCCACTGAAGAACATTACCGTCCGGTTGCGTTTGCTGCCTCTTCCGGCCTAGACCATCGAATAGAGATGTCGTAGTTCCGTCCGTAGATGTCACGATTGAGAAATAAGGATTTGAAACTCCAGAGAGGTGTCCGTTGGAATCATAGGTATAGCTAACAGTTGCACCACCCGTTATAGACTCTGTCGAGAGCCGTCTGAATCCGTCAAACACTCTCACCGTGACAACCGATGGACTTGGGGTCGCGGTTTTGGTTTCGGTAATGGTGAGAGGATTGGCGTAGTTGCCGTAGTCAAGTGTGGTGCTTCCACCGTCCGGGTTAGAAATGGAAATCAGATCCCGGCTTGAGTTGTAGGAATAGCTCGTAGATCGCGAGGCAGCGATGTCGTTTGCATCTTGTTCGCTCGTCAAAAGACCGGTACTACAGTCGTAGCCGTACCGATGCTTTTGCTGCAATGCGTTTGTTGCCTCATAACGTCGCAGTCCGGAGCATTGATACGTGAATGTGCTCGAATTTCCTCTCGCGTCTTTGATCGCGGACACTGTTCCATCGCCATTGAACGACGTCCACGTTGTTGTTGTTGTAAGCGGGTTGTTTGGATCGATCCACCTCTTGACCGAAGTCTCCGCGCCGTATGTTCCGGCTACTGAGAGGTGAGCGCTATCGTCATACCCGTACGTTACCAGCGAGGCCTGAACTCCATTGACATCCTGGACCTGCACTGTGTATGGAATGTGCAAAATATTATTACTGAAATATGTGGTGGCGCCGGGTCCGCTTAATGCCATATAGGTGGTGTTTGTTTGTCGCAGAAGTGCACTCGGGCCCCCTACTCCGGAGTCGTATTCAAACTCTGCTTGGGGCTGTCCAAGTGGTATGGCCAGGTACACACTGTTAGAGTTATCCCACGTTTGCAAGCCGGTACCAACGGTAGAAACGCTCGTCCCACACGGACGCTGAGCGGCCGGGACGTCATAGACAATGCAGCGGGAGCTGACTTCTCCATCGGGCCAAGTCGTAGTGATTAGAGCTGGAAAAACCCCGACTTGAGCAAGCACAGAGGTGTAGGCGAAATTCGGGTTTCTCCCAAGGTGCGTATATTGGGTTTCTGTGGTTTTGAGCTTCGTGCCATCGGCACCATATTGAACCACTTTCGATTCGTACCCGAACGGAAAAGGGTCGCTGTAGCTTATCGATACTCCGTTATCCCCGGCATTGAAATAATGATCTGCATAGTCGCCAGAGGGCTCCGTCACGCGGGTCGACTGATCAGAATTCGAATGGTATTTCCAGGTATGTGCCTGTGAGGAATCCTGGGGCGATGCATTCTCGGTTCGTTTGATAACTGTCGCGGGGATGCCAGGCTCAACATATGTCGCGGTGTAAGGGGTGTCAGTTGCGGGATTTCCATAGACATAACTCACTTGCCCGCCGGTGGGAAAAGTCACCGTACTCAGATTACCGAGATTGTCGTATTGGAATTGCCATTGCTTCTGATTTGGGAGCGTAATGCTCGACAACAGAACAGCCGTCCCCGAATAGGGATGATACTGGACGCCCTGTGTCGGAGGGTACGATGCCGGATGGGACAGGCTGTACGTGCTATAGCAGAACACGTACGGGGCGGTACCGCCGCCGAATTTCGGATAGTTCGTTGTCAGACAGCCTGGTTGTGCATTTCCGAAGGGGCTCGGTGTTCCAGGCTCCGGTATGCTTCTCTGGATGCTGTCGGTCCAGCCTCCAACATTCCATCCTCCAGCAAACTGATCCATTTTGTTACCGAAGACGTCGCGGATCTCCGTCAGATAGGAATTAGGTGATGCCTGCGACATATAGCGGGTTCCGTTCGCGTCATAGAGCGTGCTTGTCGATGGAACCCATTTAGCACCAGAGCCATCCAGGGCGTGAAACTGGCCACCTCCAACATCATAGAGTTCGTGAAGTGAACCGTCGGGAGCTGTGGCACCCCAAAAAAAACTATCCGGAAAATTCGGATCCTGGTCATAGGCGTCGACAGTGATATCCGTACTCAATTGGGGGAGCACACCCTGGACTCCTACCGGACCCCAGTAGCATTGCAAATCTCCAACCGTATTGAGACATTCCATATGCCAACGAGGAGCGTTGTACGTGAGTACCAGTTGGATGGATGGTAATTTCCCAAGCTGGTCATAGCTCAAAAGTGGAACATGCAGAATCACATTCTGCGAATACACATTGACGCTGTCCGTTCCAAAATGAGTATAGGACTGTGACGGGTCGTATCCTTTTCCGTACATGTCAGCTTGCCCGAAACAGCGGCCCAACCAAACCAGAGAAAGCAGAGCCAAGTAAAGCGAGCTATTTTTCATTTCTGCACTCCTAGCCCCTGTGTCGCAGCCGAATCGACAGTGATCGCAGAAATGCTTAGTCGTCGGATCTTTTGTTCTCCGATTCGAAGCTCGACAATTGCAGGGAATGGAAGCACGTCGCCGCGTTGAATGGACGACAGTTGGGCTTCGATTTCTACTCCCCCACTATGGAACTCGTGTGATTGTGTCCTGTACTTCACAGCGATGGGGAGCTTACTCATGGAATCGAAATACCAGATTTGACAACTCGGATTATGAAGGCTCAGGTCCTTGCCTTTGCATATCCGAATTTTCTTCTGAGAAGTGCTTCCAACTTGCACGTCGGGAAGCGATTGAAGTGCGATTTCCGTATTTGAGATCGCGTCTCCGAGCGACTCAAACGCGAGCATAGGCAAAAACTGAAGCTCGCCTGACTCACGCGATGTGAAACTCTGGGATGGGCCAGAAGTGCGAGACGGCTCAATGACCTGCTTCGTTGCACCAGCTCCAATTTCCAAACTGGTTTCCTTGCCGACTCGATTCCATCGATACGGAGTTCCTTCATCATCTACGCCCTTAATGGTGATGCCATCCAACTTGGTGGCGGGCGATGCAGACAACGCAGCGAAGGCATCCCGGATCACTCCCAGGGCTCGATCGTCACGGGTCACCGATAAAGTAGGATCTTTCCGATCCTCCGCACCAACAGCCTGCAAGGCAGGCGCTTTGGATACGGTTGCGATAGAGAACAGGACAACGCAGCACCACGCCGCGAAGCGTTGTATACAGACACCAGAATCCAGGCAGTTCAAGAAAGTCCTCCAAGAGGACCCGGGAAGAAGAAGGCACTGCAAGTTCAGGGAGCTTAGGCTCTCAGAATATTTTTTTGTTCGACGGAGGCATTATGGGATTGTTGTTATCGACAACAACAGCAACGATCGACGGTGGCGGCATCCAAATGAGGGAATGCAGTTTGTTGGACCGGGATCATAGGCGAACCATAACAGCGCCCCGATGGGGTGTCAATCGAAGTTTTGAGAGCTTGATTCGCTTCTCTTACACCTCTCACGTCGCCGCTCCAGCTCGAACCTGCCTCATCAGGACGACGCAGGCATGAGTAAGGCACAAATAGATGAACCCAAAGAAGCCGACTGGAATCAGAAACTTACCACAATCCAGGCGGGAGGAGCAGCCTTTTTCACTCTTTAGTCAAAGACGAGACCCAAACAGAACCAACCACTAATAGCAGCGTCGCCGCAGCATATGCCACTGATAAAGCTCGTCTGTACGTTCTGCCTTTCTTTAGCCAACCAATCTTTATAGGATTTGAGAATCCATTTCCGAAATTCCGCGACGCTCATCGCGACGCTCATACTGCGCCATGTGTTTCTGACGGCTCCCCGTCTCTTACGACTGAGGTCAGGGGTCGGAACCGGATTGTGGTGCTATTCCGTACGACATCAGACACTCACAAGGATTCTTGCCGCAGCCAACACAAAGACCCGCCCCCGCCGTTTACGTGCCTTGTACCTTGCGATGCTCATGCCAACCATCCTCTCAGCAAAGGCAAGGGCGCGCTATTTGTTTTTAATGCTGTGAGTTTCGGGATCTGGAAGAGGTGTTGTATCGTAGCGCCAACCCGATGCGTAAGCATCGTGCTCTTCAACGCAGTAGCAACCAGATTGGAGGGACATGATGTAGACCGCATCTCGCCGGCAAGATGTAGCGGATGCAAGAGCCGTACGGTGAAGGCCCAGCGAGCCGCATCGGCTCCGAGTCATACGGGCGTGGTCGCAAGGCCATATCCGAAGCGTTGACAGGAGGAATTACGGGCCAGGATATTGAACCGCGAAATACCCCGAACTTCAGGACGCCGACGCTCTGACACGGGGCGGAAGGCAACATCCCGAGGAGCGCTTTCGCAAGCTCCAAAGGAGTCCTGCGCGGTCTCTGACCCTGGCACGCAGGGACACATCTTGCATGGAGAGCGGCCAGTGCTCGCGGGGACACATAGGGAATTTTAAGAACTGGAGCCGATGATGAACGAACACGGGAAATCGGACAGACTCGTAGTACCGAAGAAGTCTCCGATCAAAGATGGGCAACCAGCGGCGGAGGAGATGGAGGGAAGGGATCTGGCCAAGGGGAATCTGAGCCAGCAAAACGCGTTCCGGACTCAGGGCCGGGTAGATGCACCAAGCGCGCCGTCCCTTGCCGCCGAAGGATGGCAACGTGGCGAAAGGAAACAACTCTGGCCAATCTTCATTTCGTTTTTTCCTACACTTACTTCGGTCTGCTAGGCATCAGCTAGACGCTTAGTGGTGAGGACATGTAGGCATAGAGCCCTCTACGCCAATATGGTAAGCTGTTGCTCCTCCCTTCAATCGTCGCCCCAAGGAGCCGTATGATAGACAAATTTTGTGCAGAACGTCTCGCTGAGGCCGAACCTCGTCGGCTTTATGTTGGTTCTAGGATGTTCATTTCTACGCTATCTCTTATTCGCGATACCCGATTTTCGGTATCTAAGATCGACATGCAGCAGGAGCCCAATTGAGTCTTCACGTTAACTACGAAATCCGCTGGAAGAACTATCGAGCCTTCAAGGACACCAATTGGATTGTTCTAAAGCCGTTAACAATATTCATTGGCCCAAACAATGCTGGTAAAACGAGTGTCGCAAGCCCATTGCTTCTAATGGACCAGACAATCTCCTCTCGTGAAGCGATTGTCCCATTAGTAACGCGGGGCCCCGTTATCGATCTGGGCTTATACAGAGACATCGTTCACAATTGCGACACGACCGAGAAACTTACTCTCGGATTTCGATATCACAGACACACTGATCCCCCCAAGAGACTCGGAAAACTCGGCTCATATCCGCCAGGTGCGATCGAGGCAACGCTCTCTTCTCTACGTCATTCGGAAGACCCGCTGCTGTGCCAGTTCGCGCTCAACGATCTGTTTGATCGCAAACTATTCTCTCTGAACCTAGGGGAAGACGGAGAATACCGATTTGAGAGCCAATGGCTAAAGATCAAAGATGCCAAAGAGCTCCAAGCAATTGAGAAAAGCAGGCCTGTTAATTTTCTTTTTTCTCCAGCTAGCGCCCTGCGAGGCTTGCAGCTCGTGGGCGGCAGAGAGAAGACCTCAGAAGCGAGATTCTCGAAACCTTTCCAGATGTACCTTCGCTCTCTCGGCTTCATGTTCGAAGAGTTACTAGATGTATTCCGAGATCTAGCCTATATTGGACCGCTACGAGATCGACCTCGTCGATACTACGAAATCTCCAATGACATGCCGGCATCTGTCGGATCGCATGGAGAGCACATGGCGACACTTCTGCGTAGGCGTTTGCCCCACATCCGCACAAGTCTCAATAAATGGATTCGCGAATTTGAATTCGGACGCGAGCTGAGGGTCAAAAGCACCCCCGATGGTCAGCTCTGTTCATTGGCTTTTGTAGATGCGAATGATTCCCGTGAGATAAATATCGCCGACTGCGGCTTCGGTGCGTCGCAAGTTCTGCCGCTCATTGTGCAGGCACTGACGGCCCCCTCACAGAGCATCACAATCGCAGAGCAACCTGAAATCCACCTGAACCCCCGCCTCCAATACACACTGGCCGATCTTTTTGTCGAGATGGCCAACAATGACAGGCGTGTCATCGTAGAAACACACAGCGAGCATCTATTATTGAGACTTCGTCGGCTCATTGCACAAGGACGTATCGCCCCAGATATGGTGTCTTTATACTTTGTCGAAAGAAAGGATGGTATCTCGACGATCGAAGATATCCCCCTTCTTTCTGATGGCAGGATAGAACAAGACCGCTGGCCTAAAGGATTTTTTGAAGACAGCCTTCGTGAGTCGTTAGCCTTGGCTACAGAGCAAGTAAAGTCGAACGCAAAGAGATTAAAGCGACGGGGGACGAATAGGCCTTAATGCTTGACGATATCGTAATCGACACAAATGTCATGCTTCATGCTGAAAATCATCAAGAGCAGCGACAGAAGGCCGCACAAAATCTGGTTGAGTTGCTGTACCGCGCAACAACTAAGCTCTGTGTGGACGCTGGATTCGACATGGATCCAGCGAAAAACAGGAGCATCATTGGGCACGAGTACATCAGTCACTTGCGAGCTGGCTCACTAGGCTACATTCTTGTCACGCATCTAGCTGCGTCAAATAGAGTATCGATAGTACCGAAAACTGTTCCGACATCAGTTGGACGTCACATAAGGCAAGTACCAAAAGGGCCAGACCGTACCTACGTCTGTGTCGCGCACAATGCAAGCGACAAGACCCTGGTCTCTCACGACTTTGGTGATATTCCCGCGTCCGTTAGAGCAAGGCTCAAGAACGGAATAGCTGTTCGGGTTCTTGACGCCAGTCAGGCTGGGGGGCTTCTTTAGCATGCGAAGCGCGAGTCCTTTACAGGCATCTAATCGCTATATTCACAAGAATATGAAAAATACTAGCGGCAAATCAAAGCTCGCTCGGTTTTTTAAGGCCCTGAAACAGATCGTATTATGGAATCGTTAGTTACGAAGGAATAGGCGCAGAATTATGGACTTCTGCCGCGATAATGGCTCATCAAAAGATCCCACGGATTTTAGAAGGGATTGAAGAAACGGCCCGTGCTGCTATACACGGTGAAACGTCCTTTTAGACGGAGTCCTGGTGGATAAAAATGGCAACACTCGTATTGGATACAGCCCCCAGACATTGTCGGGATCTACTCGGTCTCAAGTCAGCGATCCCGAGCATATCGTGGAGCAGAAATTTCACGTGCCATTCGCCGTATTCAGTCTGCTAAAGAAGTTGTGACGTACAACGGGGAAAATCGCGATCTTTGCGACCTCGGTCGCTTTGCTGGATTGGACGGGGATCTTTCTCTCTCCCGAATCCATAGCGACATGAGGAGCGTTTGCTGGAGCGACCGAATTTGGGGAAGCAACTTGACGTCGACATACTCAAAACATTTCTCCTCATGTCCCGATTTTGCCGCTTCTTATGAGGGGGACAATCGGCGCGACGTCTATTTGTGACCTAAATCGGGACATGGTGATACAGCCTTTTCCGGGAGACCTGCTCATCCATTTTCTCAGGATCGAGACACTAGAGTGGAAATTTTGTCGTATTATCGTCGCATTTAGGAGACAAGATGGGCGATGACCTGAAGTGTAAGAGCGCGGACGAGCTGAGGAAATGGAGTGACTCTCGCAAATTTTGGGCAGAAACATGCCGCACCATGATACTTGGCGCCGTGGGAGCCTTTCTCTCGTTGAAATTTATTAGTCACGTCGATGACCTCGATAAGGCCCTGATCGGGACGCAGATGACCTTACGATCCAACGCTGTAGAAGCGTTCATCGCCGCTTCTCGACAATATAGCGTTGCAGCTGGCGATTTCTGTGCATTTAACAGAAATCGCGACAAATTCGAAAGCGAAAATGTTGATGTTTTCCGAACATCTTTGACACGTATCCAAGCGTATTATGCCAAACGACCTTTGATCATAGATCAGACAAACGTGGCTCGCGGCCTAAGTGACGAACTGTTCAAGAAGTGCAACGGCAATCCAGATAGCTCTACGAAAGCACAATGGCACGATTCAAAAAAAGCCTTGGATGATGCCAATACAAAATTAGCGTCCATGGCTCTAGAAGAGCTGGGACAGTAGGGTAACTACCTGTATCTCTTGTCGGGGCAGGCCGAGCGGATATAGTCCCGCATCGTTTCAGGTTGGCACATTAAGCGAAAGGCTTATGGCTGCCTAAAAACTGCCGCCTGCGGCGGCACGTGCGCTTAGATTTGCCGCGACGAACTCCCCAGCAGGGCGAGCGGCAAATCAGAATCATCTTTGGTAGGTACGCCGGGCTCCATGATGGCGACACCATCTCCCTACGCCAGCCTTTCCGCCAAAGAACGGCTCCGATCGGTTCACAGTCAACGCAGCTTGTTGCGCGGATCTCTTTTGAATTTATTGCGGGTCTCTGCTGCTTTGGACGCCTTACCCTTGGTATCGCCCGGTTTCCGGTTGCGGTATTTCCCGTCCTTCCATGCCCTGCAACACGCGGTCCGCATGCTTGATGGCGTTCACGCGCCGATAGTGAGTTTCAATCATCTGCACTGATGTTCTCATCCGAGAATACACGTCCACGGACTACCCGGTACGAATCGCCGCGCCGGAGTCATGCAGTCAAAGTGCCGCAGTGAAAAGCAGTTTGCATTCGGCTGTACCAGTGCTAGAGTTTCCGTCGAATCTCCTTTACCCCCGGGCTGCAACGTTGCAAAGTTCTGATGATCTCATCTCCTGGAGTGCACGCATGCGCGTCTACCTGCCTTTGACCTGCGTCGGACCAATTCTCCGCGCTGTTGAATCCCAGAACCCTAACGATTCGCCGGTTAGTCGACGACTCCGTACGGAGCCGATGCATTGGATCCGTCGTGCTGGGAACAAGTTCGCTGTCCGCATGTTTTGGTTTCTGCTTTTGCTAACGGTTCTGTACGGCGGAGCTATGCAGCTCCAGTTCAGCTGCTACGTGTCACAGCCAAGCCATCTCGGAGTAGTGATTCCGGAACAGTGCGCGCACAAATCCGGGCCTGATCTCATTCAGCTTGAACTGAGTCGTGATGCAAGATGCTTCACGAACGCAATTGCGGCCGAGACAGATACAACGAATCAGACGAGGGCCGATCGCACCAATAATCTTCACCTAGTCACTGCCAATACCAGACTCGATTTCGGCTTCATAGCCCTGTATTGGCTCACGTTTCTGGCCTTGGCAAGCCTCTATGCTCTTGAGCAGCCCAAACGCGCGGCCCGACTACTCTTCACAGGCGTCGCAGTAGCCATCTCCGTCACGGCCGCTTGTGATATCGCTGAAGATTTCTATCTTTTGCGCGCGCTGTCCGCAGTCGAACTTGGACGCCAGCAGTTCACTACACCCGGAACGATCTCCACAGTGAAGTGGTGCATGCTTGGCGTGTCCGCGGTTCTGCTGGGTTTCTATCCCATTGGGGACTCGAGGTGGCGCAGGAGGTTGCTAGGCGGCCTGTTGATCATAGCCGGCGCAGTAATCGTTTGGGGAACACTGGCACAAGCTAACCCGAGCGTCGGCATGTTCCTGCTCACGCTCGCTCTCGTACTGGCGATTGTCCTTTATTCTCCCGGCAACTTGCAGCGCTTCATTCTGTATGCGTACCTGCTGCGTTTCCCGGTCATCACCGCGCTCCTGCTTGCCGTTATTCTTCCGTCCGGCTATTTCTACGCGCCGTCCATCTTCTACGGGCTGTTCGATGCCATAGCCCGAACATCCTTTTTCCTCATCTGCTATGCCTCTTTTCTGCTTGCGCTGATCGTCATGATCACGGCACGGCTCATTTTGGTGTACGCGCCCGAACGGTTTCCGGACCTCAGCGATGCAAATCCTTCACTTGGCGCATCATGGTGGCCTACCACGTTGTTTTCGCTATTAGCTGCGCCGATGATCGCGATGACCTGGGTTGGCACACAAAATGCGCTCAGCATCGAGACGAAACTGCTCGCGGTCCTACTGGCGGCGCTCGGCGCTCTGGTTTTTCTAGTGATCACCGCCTTGATTCATGCGCTGGTTGAAGACCCCGATGGAACGAAGACCGTGTGCGCGCTATATCCACCGCTCCCCTTTGTCCAGCCTCGCGGCGGCCCTCCTTGGCTGCCCTCTAAAATCGTTGCTGCGGTCTTGGCAAGAGCATTGCCCAAAAGCCTACAGACAGGGCTGCTAAGGAAGCAGACGGTCGGCGAGGTGCAAGTAACAGTGCTCCGGTCGGGCCATCGTCTCGCAGGAACGGCCCTTCTAACTACGCTGGCCATCTACCTTGTCATCGGAATAATGACTTCGCCCACGAAAACCGATGATCCTCCGGCAGCAATGGTCTATGTCATCCTCCTTCTTTGCCTGTTCGCATGGTTCTTTTCTGGAATATCCTTTTTCCTAGACCGGCTGCGCATACCTGTTCTTACGACCGTATTTGTCTCCTCTATGCTGCTCGCCACGGCCGGTGGAACGGACCATGTATTCGAGCTCAAGACCCACCAAGCAGTCACCGTGCTGCCTCCCGACCAGGTAATCAAGAGCTGGGCAACTCGTCGCAGCGAGGGGAAAAACCTGGTCGTTGTAGCTACGGCTGGTGGAGGCATTCGCGCTTCGGCGTGGACGGCCCAGGTACTCACAGGTTTAGCAACTGACTGTACCGTCGGTTCTACGAATCGTTTTCTATCTTCAGTCGTACTTATCAGTTCAGTTTCTGGCGGGAGTGAAGGTGCAATGTACTTTACCGGGCTATACGACGGCCAAAGCATTGATGCAAACATGCTGAAGTCGATCAATCGGGAAGCCCGCGCATCGGACCTGGGAGCTGTAGGCTGGGGACTCGTTTATCCCGATCTGCTGCGTACCGTACCCGGGTCCAACATGCTTAACCTCTTGCATATATGGCCGACCGGGCAATATATCGACCGCGGTTGGGCGCTCGAAGAGGAGTGGACAAAGCACTGGGCTAGGCGCGAGCAGACACCCACGTTAGCCGCTTGGAATGACGACGTCGCTCACGGAGCCAGGCCCGCCAACATATTCAACGCCACCGTGTCCGAGACGGGCAATCGGTTCATTGCTGCCACAACGGGACTCTATGAGCAGCCCGACAGGGCCGAGGCCGCAACCCTCCAGTTCTTCTCCTTCTTCCCAAGCTACGACCTCAGTGTCGCGACAGCAGCGAGGCTCTCCGCAACGTTCCCATACGTATCGCCCATGGCCCGTGCCGAGACGGACAGAAAGTATGCCCAACTGCACTTCGGGGATGGTGGGTACTACGACAACTCCGGAATGCTGAGTGCAGTGCAATGGCTCATGGGGGCCGGTGCGGCGCTCGATCAGTACGATGTGTACCTGCTCATCATCGATTCCGCATCCGAGGACAAGTCCAGCGGAGCTCCATGGACGTGGCAACGGCAGATCCTCGCGCCAGTCGGAACGCTAATGTCGGTGCGCACTAGTTCGCAGCAAACGCGCGGCAAAATCGAGCAGGATCTCCTCCAAAAAGCGCTCAACCGTGTTCTCAGCACCAACAGCCACACTCACCTGATCCCTGTTCGAGTGCCCTATCGCGAGGAATCGACGACGCCCCTCTCATGGCATTTGAACCCTGAACAGACACTTGAAATTGATACGCAGTGGGCGGATCAGGAAAGGCAAAACACGAAATTGGATTCGTTCAAGGCAGCACTTGGTTGCAGACGAACGCTCGAGCCCAATAAATAGGGCACTCTGTCGCGCCGCAATTCCAAACGCAGCCACCACATGCCGTTGGCTTTGAACTCACCTACTCCGGCACTGACACCGGTTCTTCGCTCCCGATACGTCCAGGTAGTCGGCGAGCAGGAGCATTCAAGCTGGCCCGGCCAGATCGGGTAGATTCAACAGTTCACGCTGGACTAGAGAGGCTCCCAAGCACTAATTCCTCATCTTGGAGCTGGCACGGCCGCGCGGCAAGTAGATCAAATTGTGGGAGCTAAGATGGCTTGCTTCGCGAACCAACTGACCCCACACGCATTTCAGGCGTGTGGCTTCAACTTTTTTCCTCTTGACGTGCGATGACATCACGGAGACGATGGGAACGCTAGGAATAGGTAGGCTGGTTCAGCGCTCACGGCACAAGTATTAGCTGTCATTGGAAAATTGAAGGGCCCCGTAACGAACTAGAAAAATTGGTTGTGGAGTTAGATTTTCTGGAACAGGAGCGCCTTGACGATGGATACGCCTCATCAGCAGTCACCCTATATTGCCGAAGAATCTGATCTCTACCCAATTCACTCGCTCAATAGAGCGCAATGGCAACTCCGCATTTTGCCATTCATGACGTGGTTTGTAGCACTGGTCTCCGTGATTTTGCTTGCCGTCAGCATCTCCGACATGGTGCTCGTGCGTCGTGATATTCAATCTCCCGACGTAACTACCATACGGGCACTGATGGAGCGCACCCTTCCCGAGAACGCTGTCAACTCAAATCCAAATCAACAAATCACTCGTAGCCTGCTCTTGCTGGAGGCGGATGCACTGGACAAGCGGTATCACCAGGCGAATGCCCTCCTGATGTCGCGAATCTGGACAAAGCACCTTGCCTTCATCACCGGCGAGATCATGGCTCTTCTCGGAGCGGTCTTTATTCTCGGCAAGTTAAAGGAAGATCCCGCGAAGATTGGCGGCGGTGCTACAGGTTGGCGTGTAGATATAGCGAGCACATCTCCGGGTATCGTACTAGCGTGTTTCGGAACAATTCTTCTTATCGTTGCCGTGACCTCGCAGACCCGAATTACTGTCACCGATCATCCTGTATACATCGCACCCCATGTTCTTCCCGGAGCCACCGTCGCTGGCAACAAAACGGAGACGGTGACACCGCCGAATACGGAGATCATCACAGAATCAAAATCTAAGCACTGAGTGAATGGGGAAGTAAGGTGAGAAGGTCTTTATTGCTGGCGCTTATATGCTCTGCCTTCTATTGCTGGAATGGTTCTGCTCAAAGCCTTTCCTCTATCGAGAAGGAATGGGCAACACAGCATTACCCTGACCCCGGCAACGACGCCGTTCGGAAAGAACTCTTGAAATATTGGAATGGGCCCGGAGGGAGGAAATGGGAAGTCGCTTACATGATAGGCACTACAGAATGCCGGATGGCTGGCCTCCAGCCTGATGGTCAAAGGATGCTCGGTCATGCCCTTGACCGTGGTCGTCTAACAGACAAACAACGGGATGTCATTCAAAATGAGATCGATCGATGCAGAGTTACATCCGGAATCCCACCGACACAACTTCCTAGCTCTGGCGCGAACGGTGCGGCTGAGTTGACGGCTGGCGTCACAGGCTACAGCAAAAGCGGGTACCTCGTCTACAGCAAGAACAGTAAAGCTAGCTCAGTTATCATGACATCTCCGATCTTATCGGATGACCTGTTGGCGCGAAGGATCCCGGTTGGGAGCGACGATGACAGGAAGTCAATCTTGGCCGACCTCGCCCTTAATCACTCCTACGATCTGCTTCGCCCCATACGGAGCCAACATTTTCAGCTAGGACATGCTCAAGTCGATCAATTCTTGGTTTTCTCCGATTTACCCGACAACGCTGTAGCAATGCGAACAGGTGTATGCCTCGCTCCGTACAAGTCCAGCCTGATTCGCGACTTCAAGATGGAGCTTCCGAACGATATGGTGCTTGTGTACGCTCTCCCAATCGTCGGATCGGTGAACGAATACGCCGAGGCCCTTCATCGCCTTCAATTGCCGCCCGGAACAGTCGCATATTCGGTTTACGAGGATCTCTCAATCGTAGGAATGGGAGGAGAAGAAAGCTGTGGCACACTTGCTCACGAGTTGACTCACTTGATGATCCGGGGCAATTTTGGAGATGCACCGGCTTGGCTTGAGGAAGGACTCGCTTCAGAAATCGCAGTCGGAATTCCCAGCGTCAATTCGTTCCTCTTCGAGAAGAGTTGGCGTGACGAGATGTTGCAAAAAGAATGGTCTCAGCGGCCATCGCTCGCTACTCTGATCGATGGCGGATGGGACATGTATCAGGCAAAGAGCCAAGATGATCTTCAACGCGCAGCCGCAGTGAATGCGATGGCCGCATGTTTCGTTCGATATCTCGATAAGCAGGGCGTTCTCCGGGAGGTATATTCGCAAATCAAAAATCAGGGGTCAGATGCAGAACAAACTCCGCAGGTGGACCAAAAAGAGATCCTGCAGAGCGCACTGAGGAAGCCTTTTGCTGAAATCGAGCAGAACTTTTCCGTTTGGTTTAGCGACGAGATGAAGCCTGCGCCGTCAAGACCTGCGGCGGCCCGTCATTCCGCAAAGCCGAGCGTTTCACTGAAAGGAACAGGGGCGCTGCACTAATTACAGCCGCCAGGGCAGCACGTGCGTGGAGATTCGCCGCTAAGAACGCCCCAGCGGGGCAAGCGGCAAATCCAGAAAGATCCCGTCTAAGAGCGTCCGGGCCGGACGACGGGATCATATCTCCCCTGCGCCAGCCTCCGCCAGCGGCTCCGGCCAAAGACGGCTTCGGAAGGTTCCACGATCAGCCTGCCCTGCGATGCTGACCTCGCTTGGATTTATCGTGCGTCTCCGCCGCCTTCGACGCTTTGGCCCTGGTAGCGTCCACTTCTGGGTGTGGCAGCTCCCATCCCGCCATGCCTTGCAATACGCGGTCCGCGTGCTTGACGGTGTTCACGTGCCCATAGTGGCTCTCAATCATCTGGACGGAAGTTCCCATCTGCTCAGCGAGGAAATACACATCCACCCCTTCCTGCAATCGGAGCGTGGCATACGTGTGCCTGAAGCAATAGGTCGAGCGCGGCACGCCCTGCGTGCCTTCGCGCAGACTCGCCTCATCCAGAAGATCAGCAATCAAAGTGCTGTAGAGAGTTTTTGCGGGAGTGCCCGTGACGTTGGTAAAGACGCTGTCATCCGGTTTAGTGGCTTTGGAGATAACCCGGATGCGCTCCAAATAATCTCCGACACTCTTTGGAGCCACCAACCTGCGAGACTTGCCCTTACCCTGGACGAACAGCACGACAATCTCGCGCCCCTCGCGATCTTTGGCCGGCATGATGTCGCGCCAGCGTAGATTCTTCATCTCTGCCGGCCTCATCCCTGTATTGCAGGCAACCAGAATCATGTTGTACGTAACGGTCCGATTCCAGACGCTTGAAGGCTTATCTGCCTGCGCAATCCACTTCCTTCCGACCGTATGGAGCTTGCGGTACTCCTCCAGCGTGAACTCGTCGCGTCGCATGGTCTTGAGCTTGGGCCGCTCATCGAAACGCTGGCTGGTCGGCACATACCGTTTCTTGATGGCGTAGTTCATCACCGCGCCAAAGATGGACATCTCGAAGCGGATGGTGGAATCGCTGATGAAGGGAACCGCCCGTCCCTCCGTAGGTTGGACTTCGATCGGCTTCAAAACCCTGATGCCTCGGGTGTGCTGTACCTTGGTGCGGCGTTCGGCTTCCTTATTCGCAAAGGCTTGCGCCATGTCGGCAGTGATCTCCCGAACGCCGTTACGCCTGTTCCGCCCCGCACCGTTCTCCCGTCGCCATGCCGGATAGCCACCCCAGAGCTCATCACCGATCAGGTGGACCTGGGTCGAACCGACATATCGGTCTAAAGCGCCTTCGATGATGGCCCGCATTTTCTTTGGACGGGCTGCGCTTATCTCTCCGCGTTGCGCCCGTGCCTCCTGTGTCAGCAGATACTCTCTTCCTACCTCGCGGAAGGGATGGTTGAACACAGGTACATCGTGCTTTAGACGGAATCGGATGTCTGCATCCTGATCGAAGGCGCGCTCACGCGCCGCATCGATGTCGGTCGTTTTGAGCGAGACGGTCTTGTAGCGGTCGGCCTTCGGTATCTTCATGCGGCAATACCACATGCGATGATCCACGTCGCCGCGCCGGAAGATAATCAGACCCGGCTTGAGTTCCGCTTTGTCGGTGACGAATGCCACGTTCGCCCCTCCGTCCGCTTGACTCGTTCTGTGCAGATTCTGTGTAGATTTTTCTGCTAATCCTCTGATTCTTCGTAGTTGTGTAGGAGTTGTATGGGGATTGCTCAAAAGATAACTGCTGTATTTTTATATATTTACGATATATTTCTCATCCCGAAGGGATCTGCTTCATCTGTTCTTTCCTTCTCCGAAGCGTTCCGATTACTACGAAATGACAATGAGAATCCCAGCCGCCGGGCAAGGGACAATGTTCACATGAGATACGTCACAAACGAAAAGGGCCACCGCGTCGCGGTGGCCCTTTTCGGTTAGCAGTTACGCTTAGAAGCTGAACTTCGCTGCCGCCTGGAAGATACGGGGATCGTAAGCGGCAGTGGCGTTGCCGAATGTCCCCGAGCTCAAGGTGGTGGTGAAGCCAGATCCGCCTGAAGTGCCGAAGAAGGGATGGTTGAAGACGTTGAAGCCTTCGAGGCGCATCTGCAGCTTCAACCGTTCGTATAGCTGGAAGTTGCGGCTCAGTGAAAGATCCAGGTTGTAATACTTGGGGCCGCGGAAAGCGTTGCGGCCGACGTTTCCGAAGGTCCCGACGGCATTTTGTGTGAATGCTGCTTTGTTGAGATAAGCCAGGTTTGCCTGCCGCTGGATGTGGTTGTGGGTATAGACATCTACACCTGGGACGTAATTGGGACGGTCACGTAATTGACCATTTCGTGAATTGTCGATGCCGCTCATGATGTCCATTGGAACGCCACTCAAAATGCGAATAATCGGAGAAAGTTGCCAATCGTTCACAACGGCGCGGGCAATGGGGTTGAGTGATTTGAAATTGCTGGAGGCGACGATGGACGTGTTGAAGATATGCCGCACATCGAAGCCGCAATTAGCGCGGTCGCCGCGAGGATAGTAAGGATTCTGGTTGACAATACCCGCGACGTCACCGGGTGCGTCACCGACCGAGATGCAGTGCGACCATGTGTAGTTGGTCAGCAGGCTAAAGCTGTTCGACATGCGGTGTTGGATAGCTGCAATAACGCCGTTGTAATTGGAGTCGTAGCCATCGCTGATGAGTGTCATCGTGGGGCTGAAGTACGCTCCTTGCGTCGGGCTGGAGAGCGCCAGAACAGTACGCTGAGCGGCGTTACCGGTCGTCGAGCAGGCGGTGCCGGTACCAGGAGATACCGTTAGAGCTCCGCATGATCCGGGGCCGGTCCACGTACCCGGAATGTATGTAGCCGGGTTGATTGCGCGGCCCAACCAGAGGTGGGCGTTGTGGTTGCCGAGATAACTGATGGACATCATCCAGCCCCGGCCAAGGTCCTGTTGGACAGATGCAGTCCACTGGTAGATGGTTGGGGTCCTGATGTTCCGCGGAAGCAGAACGTAATAGGCATTGGTCGGGAACGTCGCCGAGGCGTCTGGCGGGAAGGTGCCAGGAAAGGGGTTGCCGCCCTTATAGTTCGCATACGGGTTAGTCAAGTCCACCGGCCCGGTAACAGCAATTTCGTTGACGAACGGCGGGCTGGAGGTCAGGCGCTGTGAGGTGAACAGGTTGGGAGAGTCATACATGATGGCTGAGCCCGCGCGGAAGACGGTCTTGCCGTTGCCGATGGGGTCATAACTGATGGAGAAGCGCGGCGAAAAGTTGTTCCAGCGGTTGTTCGTGAAGCTCTTCGGCACGCCGTTATCACCGTAAAAGAAGACTCCGGCCGGCGCGTTCGGGAAGACCGTGCTGTGCGTGTTCGCATTGAAGGCTGCCTGATCGAAGGTCGAGCCACGCCCGTACTTGTCGGTCTGGTACAGCATGGGTTCGTACCGCACACCCAGGCTGAGCGTCAGATGCGAGTTGAAGTGGAAGGTGTCCTGTGTGTAGAGCGAGAAGATGTTCTGGCGATAGCTCGTCTGCTGCTGGCGGCTCTGGCCGAAGCTGTTCTGCTTTCCTGTCAGGAAGTCGATCATCGGTTCACCGGCGCTGGTTGCAGCGCCGCCGCCGACATATTGTCCGCCGCTGGCCGCGCCGCTGAACGAGAAGTTCCCATTCTGCAGATAGCCGGAATTGGTGTTATCGCCGGTACGGATGTACTCGCCACCGAAAGCGATCTGGTGCTTGCCTTTGATCCAGTCAACATCATCCGAGAAGGTTTCGGTGTTGACGTTGAAGAATCCCGGGGAGCAGGTACCGCAACCCACGGAAAACTGGTTCGTTACAGACAAGCGCAGATCAGCAGGGACATAAGTAAAGATGTTGACGCCAATTGTGCGAGCATTGATACCGCCTGCGGTCGGTCCGCGATTATTACGGCGGCGCGTATAAGAGGCGTGCGCGCTGTTCACCAGGTGGGGCGTGAGTGTGAGCGTATCACCCAGCGTATACGCCATAACTCGTTGATCGTTACCGGCAGTTGTGGTCAAGAGTAGATTCGTGGGTGAGAAGTAGGCCGGGGCGTTGTAGTTGGTGATAAACGTGCGGAAGAAGAGATTGTGATTGCTGTTGATGTTGTAGTCGAATCTTCCAATGTACTGGTCTTCGGTGAAGTTTGCCGGAATTGCGACGCTGATGGCGCCAGTGGTCGGATTGGCCAGTGGGGTGGGAAGATACTTCACCAGGTTCAACGCCGTCTGTGAAAGGCTGCTGGTGGGAATCTTCCTGTAGTTTGCCAGATTCGGATTGGTGTTGATCTTCGAGTTTGTGGCAGGGTCATACAGATTGCCGTTGTCCGCGATGGCACGGCCGCACTGTGCGCCGACTGCGGGCATCTGACTGAAGTCGCCCGCCAGCTCTGCTGTTGTGGGGATGCAGGAGTTTGTCGCTGCGCTTACCTGACGATTGCGAGTGCCCTGGTAACCGAAAAAGAAGAATGCCTTATCGGTGACTACCTTGCCACCGATGGTGCCGCCAAACTGATTGCGTTTTACGGTGTCTTTGATACCAGAGAAGAAGTTGGTCGCATTCACAATGTTGTTGCGAATGAACTCAAAAGCCGAGCCATGCCATTGATTCGTGCCGGAGCGAGTAACGGCGTTTATCAGGGCTCCAGGGTGAAGTCCATTACGCGCCGGCAGTGAATTCGACTCGACCGAGAACTCCTGCAACGCATCCGGGAAGGGGAACGGAAGGTTCACGTTGGTAAAGTTGTCGGTATAGCCACCACCGTCGAGCAAGTAGTTGTTGTAGTTACCCTGCGATCCAGCGACCGAGATCACGACCGAAGTGATGTAGTTTTTCGAACCGACCATGTCACTGCTGGGCGCAACCACAGATCCGCCGGTGAGCAGAACCAACTGCGTCGCCTGACGGCCGTTCAAGGGCAGCTCGGTAATGCGCTTCTGATCGATGACTTGTTTGTATGTCGCAGACTCTGTTTCGATGGCGACCCCGGATGCTGCAACTTCTACAGTTTCAGTAGAGGTACCGACACTGAGCGAGGGGTTAATCGTGATGCTGCTGCCGACTTCGAGTTGAAGACCCGTCTGTGAGTAGCCCTTGAAGGATGTTGCAGCGACCGTCAGGGTATAGGGTCCCGGTGGAATGTTGGGCAGCGAATAGCGCCCCTCGGAGTCTGTGATGGTGTTGCGCGCGACTTTCGTGTCGTTGTTGGTGATCGTGACATTCGCGCCGGCGATGGCTGCGCCTGTCGGATCGGTTACTGCTCCCTGAAGACTTGCGGTCCCGCCGGTCTGTGCAGGAAGTGTGAGTGCAGTCACGAAGAGAAGAAAGAACGCAAAAATACACGTTATCCCACGTCGTTGGCCTAAAGTCATACAAAACTCCTTCACGATATTTGGTCAGACCAATTCGGAGAACAGGATTGATCGCTGCCAAAATTTGGAGGGAACTATAGGGGTCTGAATAGACGAGGGTCAATGAAAATTTCGTCCCTCTATTGGATTTTTTCCATTGATGAAACGATAAGAAAAGAAAGATCTTGGAAAACTTTGAATTTATCGGGGAAACACAGTCGGTGATGGAGAGTAATGCTCGATCAGCGGCGAACCTTCTCACATCTCAAAAGGCATGACCAGCGATGTGTCGGGTGGCGATCTAAGGTCTAACCAAAGTTCGAGACCAAGAGAAAATCAACCGACTTCGTTCGAGCTCCGCCCTTTTTTCAAAGAGAGATGCCTTCGCTTGACGTGGATCAGTCTGAGCTCTAGCATCACCTTCATGATGCGTCGCCCCGATCAGCGTTGTTGTTGCTCCCGCTAAGCCTTTTTGGCTTCCAGCAGGTTGAGCGCACGCGTTGTTGAGCGGCATCTTTCTTCCTGACATTTGAGTTGTTGTGTCTCTTCAGCGATGCCGTGCGCAACGCCGCCTGGAAGCATCACTCTGGCCCTCTAACTTTGATTTGTTGTTTGAGAGGAACGTCATATGTCTTTTCTGCAGATTCGTACCCAGATGCGTTTCGCCGTTGCAACCGCCGTTTTGTCCGTTGGATCGTTGAGTGCTTTTGCAGCGCAGGTCTCACTGAAAGCTGATCTGGCAGGCTCCCATGAAGTGCCGGCAAAAGATGTTGCCGGTACTGGCACGCTGACAGCAACCCTGGACACAGACACAGGTGAGTTGAAATACCGCGTCAGCTTCAAGGGTCTGACCGGCCCTGTCACGGCAGCACACTTCCACGGACCGGCAGGGGAGGGCGTCAACGCAAAGCCACAGGTTCCCGTCAACGCAAACCCGATCGAGAGTCCATTGGAAGGTACAGCAACCTTATCCCAGGAACAAACGAAAGATCTGCTGGATGGTAAGTGGTACTTTAACCTCCATACCGCTGCGAATCCAGGTGGCGAAATTCGCGGACAGGTCGTAAAGGAATAAACGGACAGGCCGAGTAAGGAAGTAGCAGGCAAGGAGAGAACCGTGTACCGGTTACATCTGCTGCAGCAGGATCGATCGAGGCGTTCGTTTCTCAAGGGCGCATTTGCTTCCGCGGTTGCGGGCTGCTCGTTGCCGGCACTGGCGGTTCCGGCGAAGATGTCGTCTGCACAGACTCGCAACGAGTTATTGCACGGCGCCATGGAAGCTGCGCGATGGATTCGCGCCGGAGAGATGAAGACCTCGCAAGGGAAGTATTGGTTGCCCGAACCAATTCATCCCAGCCGCGAGCTCTCTGCAGCGCAGAGCAGAAACATCCGCCGCGGAAGCGCGGGGATTCTCCTTTTTCTTCTCGAAATGTATGCAGCTACCGAAGACGCCACTTACCTCGAGGATGCGGTAAGTGGCGCTCGCTTTCTCTCCACTACGTGGCCACAGATGCTGCGGTCTCCGGAGGTAACTCCCGGAACTCGGCACTCGTTCTACGATGGTCTGGCCGGTGTGGGCTTTGCACTAACAGAGACCTGGCGCATCAGTCAGGAAACAACGATTAAGCATGCGGCAGACGCCATCACTGGTTATCTAAGCGAGTCAGCCGTTCGCGACAGCGATGGTGTGAGCTGGTCAGAGACATCGAGCATCGCGGGCGACAGCAGCGTCATCCTCTATCTGCTGTATGCGGCGCAGATACTGGATGATTCCGGTTATCGTCATGTAGCAGCGCAGGGAGCCGACAGATTAGTGGCGTTGCAGGATTCCGGTAACTCAGCCCACCTGAGTGAACTTCCATCACGCACGATCCAGCGAGCAGATGGAACGTATGTCCCCAACTTCGAGTACGGCGCCGCAGGTATCGCTTACACCCTGGCTCGAGCGTATGAGGACACCGAACAGGCTGACTATCTGCAGGCAGCGCGTGAAGGTGCGCTTCGGATTGAGCGCCTTGCATGCCGGCAGAACGAAGGCGTTCTGATTCCGTACTGTCTGCCTGCGCAATCGACGAGCTTTCAGATCGGTTTCAGCCAAGGAGCCGCCGGAACCGCGCGTCTGTTTTATCAGCTGCATAAAGTTACTGCCGATAACGCGTTCTTCCAGATGTCACAAAAACTGGCTGACGGCATCCTCGGCGCCTTGCAGCGTCCATTGACGACAATGGCGCCGAAAGAAAATGCGCTCTGCCAGCACTCGGGCAAAGCCGGTGTGATGGAGTTCCTGTTGGGGATGGGAAAGGTGACACGGGACGCACGATACAGGGAAGCGGTAGATCGTATCGGGCAGGAGACCATCCAGATGATTGACTTTTATGGTCACCGCAGCCGCTGGTATGACAGCTACAGCCACGTTCCCGCTCCGTTCGATACGTGGGAGACAGGATATTCGTTTGGAGCTGCAGGGATCGGAAGTGCTTTGTTACACGCTGCTCTCGGCGGTTCGAGCGGCTGGCAGCCGATCACGTGGCCGGATAATCCATTTCCATTGAGCTCACGGCGCTAGCGGTGGGGCAATGTATTCAAGCTTTGCTCGATTTTTGTCATTTCGGAGCGTTCGGGGTCCCCGGCCAGCTTCGCCGGCTAGGGTGAAGCGTAGCGGAGAAATCTGCTTCTCTTACCGCCACTTTTCCGGTTAGTGAAAAAGATGGGTCGCGCGTAGCGCGACCCCATTCTTCGCGATAAAACCGCAAAGAATGGGGCAAAAACAGATTTCTCCGAGATCGCTGCGAAATGACAAACAAAGAAAACCTATATGTCGATACCGCTAGGCCGTTATTTGGTCTTGCAGCCGCGCTCGTAGACTTGCGGTTTCTTCCACTCTTCGTTCGTGGCAAGCAGGATGCACTCCTGGCCGGTCTCAGTGTCGATGCGGTAAGTGATATTGCCCTGACGATAGACCTGGTATTTGCCGGAACCGGCAAATCGTGCGCCATTTACGGCATTGGGCTGCTGGGAGTCCGTCAGAGGTGCTGATGGCTGAATGATGATCGGCTGGGTGGCGGAAGAAGGCGCAGCAGGGGTGGCGGTCGTCGTCTTCGGTTTTTCTGGCTCGCTTGCGGCAGGTGTCGATGTCTGCGTATTTCCTTCGTTGATGGAGGTAATTTCGCCGTTCGCCATGGAGTGCGAGTTGCGCCAGTTGGTATAGGCGACGTAGCCAAACCACAGAAGAACAATTGCAACCGCCGCGGCGATCAATTTGCGGGCCATAGGTATCCGTTCCCATGATGCCAGAGGGCAGGTGCCCTTTGTCCACGGGGGAGAACCTACTTGAGGACCTCTTTTCTGCCACTTGTGCTCGCAAGGCTGACGTCAGGGGGCAGATAGCAAGCCCTGATTCGGCAGAGGCCGTCTCAAAGGCGTAAACTACCAACGTGCCTAAATACTCTGTCGTCGTGCCGTTTCACAATGAGGAAGAGAGTGTCACCGCGCTGTATGACCGTCTGAAAGCGGTGATGGAGCAGGTCGGTGACAGCTTTGAGCTTGTCTTCGTGGACGATGGTTCGCGCGACCGCACTTACCGTCTGCTGCGTGAGGTGGCCGCGGTCGACAGCCGCGTTGTTGTGATTAAGCTGCGACGTAATTTCGGCCAGACCTCGGCGCTGGCTGCCGGGTTCGATCATTCGCAGGGAGACTTCATTCTCTCCATGGACGGCGATCTGCAGCATGATCCGGCGGAGATCCCGCTCTTCCTCGCCAAGCTGGAAGAGGGATACGACGTGGTGAGTGGATGGCGCGCACGCCGCCTCGACAATGTCGTCATGCGGCAGATTCCGTCACGTATCGCCAACTGGGCGATGGCGCGCCTCAGCGGTGTTGAAATTCACGATTTCGGCACGACCTTCAAGGCATATCGCCGCGAGTTGATTCAATCCATCCCGCTCTATGGCGAGATGCACCGTTTTATCCCCGCACTTGCAAGCTGGTATGGAGCCAGCATCTGCGAACTGCCGATCAAGATCAGCAATCGCGAGCATGGTAAGAGCCACTACGGTATCTCACGCACGATCCGCGTCTTCTTCGACCTGCTGACGATCCGTTTCCTGTTGAAGTACATGACCCGGCCGCTGCATTTCTTCGGCCGCATCGGTCTGGCGGGGTTTGTCACCGGCGGAGCGATTGCGCTCTGGCTCGCCGTGCTTAAGCTTTTTCTGCACCAGCACATCATGGCCGCACATGGACCAGCGATGGGTTTCGCCGGTGTGCTTGTCCTGGCCGGCATTCAGATGATCGGAATTGGCCTGCTGGGCGAGTTGCAGGTGCGCCACTTCCATTCGACGCAGCATCGCGCACCGTACGCCGTGGACCAGGTTATTCGTTCGCGCTCGTCTGAAGAGTCTCTGATGCAGTAGTGGACAGGATACGGACGGCGTAGTTGCCGTCCACTGCCACGACTTCTGCTTTTGCGATCTCTTTTCCGCCGGCAAGAATGCGGACGGGTTCGTCGAGCGTCCGTTCCAGAGAAAAGACGTCGCCCTGGGTGAGTTCCAGCACCTCTCCCAGCGGCATGTGACGTGTGCCGAAGCACAGGGTCAGCGGCAGTCGCAGATCATGAAACTTTTCCCTCATGTATGCTGCGCTCCCATCTGGAAGCCGGAGATACGGACGCCAAGCTGGTCTCCCACCCGTTCAAAATCCACCATCGCCAGAAATACCTCACCGGCGCTTAGAGGAACATCATGGTTGGTTGGCCAATGGCTGACCAGGATCTGGCCCGGGGATAGTGCCATCAGATCGCCCAGAGAGATATGAGGGAGAGGGATCGAGACCGAGAGTGGTACCGACAGGTGCGCCAGGGAATTCCACTCTTCCGGAGCCGGGTTCTGCTCGCTTGCTCCAGGTTCGGGGGAGCCGGGGTGTGCGGTCTCGACTACGCTTTCCATGCCCGGTAGTGGAGCATGTGCGGTGCCATTCGGCCGATTCGGGTCTTAGGGGTCCTTAATAAGAGATCTCTCAACTTCCCGCTCCCGACTTGGCCCTTCAGATGTATCGATACGTGGCATGGGTACGGCACACTCCCCAACAACACTTAATCTGGCAACCCGGAAGACGATTACGAAGGCGCAGATGCAGGCCCTTCAGGAGCTGAACCAGGCGTTTTCAAGAACATTCAGCCTGAGTCTCTCCGCATGGTTGGGAGCCAACGTTCAGATCAGCATGACCGGCGCTGAGCGCCAGGTCTTTACCACGCTGCTCGAGAACATCGATGTCGAGAACACCTATTTCTCGTTCTGTCATTTTGCCCCGGTAGAAGGAGCTGCCATCATTTCGATGGAACTGAAGTTGATTGCGCCCGTGATCCACCTTGGCCTCGGAGGCATGGACCTGGAACAAGAGATTGAGGAGCCTCGTGAGCTGACCGACATTGATGTCGCCATCATGGACATCCTTATGACCCGCCTGTGCGGAGAGTTGAATCAGCTCTGGACTCAGTGTGGCTTGCGCAGTGAGTATGGCCAGCGCATTCTTCCCGCCACACTGGGAAGGCTTTTTCCCCGTACCGAAGACATGCTCTGCGTCACCTACCGGATGCACATCGGCAACATGAGCGGTGTGATGCAGATTGCTCTGGCAACTGCGGTCAGTGAGACGGTGCTGCGCGAATTGGTGCGGCAGGACAGTAAGAGAGTACAGAATCCGGCGACGCGGCAGATTTTGCGTTCGCGTCTTTCCAACATGAATATCGAGGGGGCGCTCGAGACCCTCCCCTTCAAAGTTACTGCTCAGGAAATCGTCGGGCTTGAGCCGGGCGCTATCGTGCGCACCGGCATCAATGAAGGCACAGACTTCCTCTTTGTCATCTCCGGTGAAAGAGTCTGGACAGCCAATGCAATTGCTGTCGGTGAGCGCCGAGGCGCTCACCTTATCGACCGGCGGACCGAATAACCGTCTTTGCGGTTGCTACGTTTTCAAACCGGTCGTAGATCCTCACCGCTAAGGTGTGTTCAGATGCTGAGCCAGTTACCGGCAGGGTAAAGTCGTAGCGCTCTGTGGGCGAGTCCGATAATTTGCCCGCAGGTTCCAGATATCGCCATGGTCCCGCATCGAGAGAATACTCAGCGTGATTGATGGCTGAAGTGGCGTCGGTCGCTTCCAGTGTGGCGTGAATCTGGTTATTCGCCATCGTTGCTGTCAGCTGGCCTGGAACGGGAGGCGTGGTGTCGACCTCGAAACGTTCACTGACCCGTTCTCCCGTGAGCGTCTCAACGGGATTATGGCTAGGCGCGTCGGATGCGACTAGCTTCAGCGTATAGCCTCCATCCGGAAGCTGCGCCGCCTCCCATGAGTAGTACTTCTCGTTGATCTGGTCTTTCAACAATCGCCAAGTCGTTTCGTTGTCTCCTCGGTAATAGACCGAATACATCAGGTCGTCGCCGTTATCGTCGTGGGCGGCCCAGCGAGCGGTGATGGAGTTCTTGTCCTTCTGGGCGACCAAGGGAGGGTTCGCGTCCTGAGGGATGACGAAGCCAGGATTCGCACTTGCGCGCGGGAAGGTGATCTGTACCGTCTGGCCTTGGCCCGCAGGTTGCGGATTCATCCGCGCACCCGCCTGCACAACCAAGTCATCGACCATTGGGGCCAGGTTCTTGGGAAGGTAGTTCAAGGTAACCGAGTCGATTTTGGAATCGGGGCCAAGTACAGCCTTCCATTGGGCATAGCGAGCATTCGTTAAAGTGGAGGGCTTCGTATTGGGAGTGACCTTTATCCAGTCGGTCCAGTTGATTTCAGGGTTCTCGACATTCCCCGAGCGGAGGTAAAGTTCCGTCGCCTGGGAGCCTCGCAGCTCGATTCGGCCCCACTGCGAAAAGACGCCGGCATCAAAAACATCGGAAAGATAGGTGTTGTTTGTTGCAGGCTTGTCGTCCAGACGGAACAGCCGGCCGGAGTTGCTGGTCGCAAGATAGACCCCCGTTGCCGTTGGTGCGAAGGCCATGGCCTGAGAGGCGTCGAGGTGCGCGATATCGGTGAAGACGCCAGGAATTGTGGGATCCGTGGCGTAGATACGTCCGCGATTCCCGGTGGCAATGAGCAGTTGGCCGCTGCGCATTGTGAGGGCGTAGATCACATCTTCGCGCAGCGCCAGCAAGCGGCGTGGTGTTCCATCTGGAGCGATCTGGTAGATCTCTGATCCGTCAGGAATCAGGGTATTGGAGGAGGCAGCGTTGGCCGAACCCGGAAGAATGGTCACGGAGACGGCCTGATTCCCTTGTACGGGAAGGGGAGGAAGGCTGGGACTGCGCTTATCGCCGACGCCTGCCGCATAGAGCATGCCATCAGGCCCCAGAGCCAGAGCTGTAATCTCGTGCCGCGGTGCGTCATAAAGTGCAAATGGCTTCTCGCCCGGCTTGATGCGGTAGATCACGCCCGCGCCATCGGAGCCGGCATAGAGCGTTCCGTCGGGGCCGAGCAGCAGGCAGCGGATATGCTGGTCGCCGGACTTGAGCAACAGCTCAGGTTTCCCGCCGGCAGTCAACCTGTAGATTGCCGCTGGAGCGCCGGTCGCGACATAGATCTCGCCTTTCGGAGACAGAGCGATATCCCACAAGTACTTAGGTTTCTCGGGAAGACTTGCCGTATCAAGGATTACCGACGACTGACCTGGGCCATCGATCCGATAGACCTTGCCATCTGGCGAGGTGGCGGCATAGAGCTTTCCGTTTGCCGCGATGCGTAGCGCCTGGATAGCCATCTCTTTTGTTTCGAAGAGTTTTTCGGACTTTCCTTGACCATCTACTTTTAGAACGGCCGCGGTTCCGCCAGACAGAGCTCCGCTCCCCAGATAGGCATTGCCCGATGCATCCACCGCTGTGGTCCAGAGGTAGTTGCCGTCACTGGTAAAGACGAGGCGATTGGAGGGAGCCGGCAGCAGGCTGCCATCAGAACGTATGGCGACTCCGTTCGGTTTACCGCGTTCGAATTCGTCATAGCGTGACTGCGTCCACTGACGTGTTCCTTGAGCACTAAGTGTCGCAACAGCAGTAATTTGCAGGAGAGATAGAATCTTTAGCTTCATTTAGCGGATATTCAGAGTCAGAACCTGGGACCCGGTCAGGGCATTATCGATGGGGGCTGAGCCGGCTTCGTGCAGGCTTTCTCCGTTGAGGTTCATACGCCGCGAGTCCTGAAGCGGCTGGTAGATATTGGCAATGGAGAGTGGGACCTGGGGTAGCGCCTGCGCATTGACGACCGCTTGAGCTGCGTGGTCCAGCACTGTCACATAAACCCGATCATTCGGGTGCCGGTCATTGAGCTGCGTAATAGTGTCCCGCAGGGATAGGGACGAGGGCAGCTGCTGGGCAAGCAGGCGGTCGAGAGTCGCTCCATCTGAGACCAGAATGCGCACCGGGCCGGGGTCGAGGGTGGAGGGCAGCTTTACCGGGATACGAATGATCCTCGCGGCACTCTGGTAGGGAGTGACGGTCGTCTCGACGGTGATCTCGTCGCCGGGGGAGGCTTCAACAACGCTGAGGCGCGCCGCTTCGAGCTGGGCTGTGCGGCGGCCGGGAAGAGCCTCCACCTTTAGATCGAGAGAGGTGATCGTTGGCTGCTCGGCCGGAGAGTTGTAGATGGGCTGGAAGCGGTCATTGACGGAGAGAGCCGCGACAATCGCGGCGGGCGCGAGTTCTGTCTGTGCGGCAACAGTCGAGAAGCTTACCGGCGGATAACCGGCCAGGCTCATCGTTCCACTCACCCGATAAGAGAGCTCCGACGCGTAGGCATTGGTGCCATGAATAGCCTGATAGACGGAGGCCAGCAGCGCCTGAGGAGTGAGTTCCCGGTTGTTGAGGACCCGGAAGTGCATTGGTTTGCCACCATTGACCGCCACGGTGACGGGAATCATCTCTGCCGTCTGGCCGAACTGACCGAGGATGGCTGATGCGCGATCCTGGGTGAAGGCGCCAACGGTCTCCGTCGTATTCACGATCTTGAAGGAGTTCAGGGGCGACGAGAGTGTAGCCAGCACCTGAGCCTTGGTCATCGGCATGGAGATATTGCCGTACTGCGTGATCGGGTGACCACAGGCGAGCAACTGCTTCGGGTCGACGTAGGTGACAGTGCAGGTGCCGGCGATAGAGAGATCGCCATCGACCAGAACGGCGGAGACGGCCGAGCCGGGCACAATCGGCTCCGGCTGTTTCTCTCCAGGCGACGCCGAACCGATGCCGGCTACCGGGTTCAGGCCCAGCGCAGTGAAGCGGTCCCGGAAGAGCGCCACCGTATCCTGCGAGAAACCCGTGAAGACGAGCGAGGTCTCCATTGGGACAATCTCACCTGAGGTGGATGTTGGCCGGGGAGTAGCATCCGCGACTCCGGAGGTGGCGGCTGGTGTCGCTGGAATCACGGGGAGAGCGGAATTGCGCACCTGCAGCATCTGCTCAATAGGTGTGATTCCGGCAATAGGCTCCTTACTGAACTGGCCGATCCGGTAGCTGAGCGCACCCAGGAGCTTGCCATCGATATACACCGGGGAGCCGGACATACCCGCGACGACGCCGGTGTACTCCGGTTTTGTCCCATGCAGCCGTGCGAGGATCATGTCCTGTCCCGGGCCGATGGCGTTGCGGAGCAGGCCGAGGATCTCAACATCCATTGGCTCAGGAGTGATGCCCTCGAAGACCGTCCATGCGGTGGCATGCTGGCCGCGGTGGACCTCTTTGAGCGGATAGAAACTCGCGGACGCAGGCGGGGCAGTGCCCGCTGATTGGCCAATTGCGGCCAACGGGAGAGTCACCAGGACGAAAGCTAGAGCGGCGCGAAGCATCTGTTTAACTTAAAGAGCAGTGTACGAGATTCGACGCATCGTTTTTCGGCCAGTTAGCGAAGAAGTGTCATCGGTAACTTGGCGGCGAAGTGTAATAGGTAATGCTCCTCTGCGTCTTTACCGGTAGATACCGGGATAAGCCCCGAAGGAAAGGAGAGCCCAATGCGTCTGAAATGTGACAATTGCCCCTGCGGAAGCACCTGTACCTGCCCGATTTGTAACTGCGTCGGCCGTCGTTAAAACCGAACCGCGGAGTGGTTCCTTCCTCCGCGGTCCTAAATCCAATATTTGTGATGACCGAGACAAATCTGAATACGCTTTTGTTGCATAGACAGCAGTTTCTGGGCTTTGTGCGCCGCCGCGTCCAGGATCAGGCGCTTGCTGAGGACCTGCTTCAGGGCGCCTATCTGCGGGCTCTGAAGTCGGAGGGGACACCGCGGGACGAAGAGTCCGTAGTGGCATGGTTTTACCGGATCCTCCGCAATGCCGTCATTGATCAATACCGTCGTAAAACGACGGAGAACAAGGCGCTTTCGGCTTGGGGGAAGGAGATGGAAAACGAGGTGGTTCCCGCTCCAGAACTCCGCAATGAGATCTGCGCCTGCCTCACGAAAGTACTGGACGAGCTCCCAGCGAATTACGCTGGCCTGCTGAAATCGGTTGATCTGGAAGAACAGCCATTGCAACAGTTCGCCGCCGAACAGGGAATCTCGGCAGGGAATGCCGCAGTAAGAGCTCATCGGGCAAGGGCATCGCTGCGGAAGCAGTTGACCAAAACCTGTGGCGTCTGCTCCGAGCATGGCTGTATAGACTGTACCTGTCGTAATCAGAACATTTCCGTTTAAAGCTCGTCTACACAGATGGGACACTCCGTTGCCTGCGGTACACCTTTGAGCGGCGAGTGGAGTAGAGTCGATATCGATGAACATGCGAGATCTCATCCGTTTGGCAGTTGCTGCAGTTCTTGGAATTGTTTTGTCTGCAGGTACAGTCGTAGCGCAACAGCAGCCGACAACGCCGGCGCCCTCCGGAGATGACAGCGGCCCGGTACAGCAGAACGACAGCATTGTGTTGAAGAAAAAGCAGCCGAAAGACGATACTGCGCCCCCGCCTCCTGCTCCCGCGGAAGAGAAGATCAAGAATCCAAAAGGGATGGATCTTCCGGTCATTCGTGTCAATGTGCCGGTGGTGACCGTAGACGTAAGCGTACTGCTCGATAAGAACCGGCAGTTCGTTCCCGGGTTGAAGGCAGGGAACTTTCGCGTGACCGAGGACGGCGTACCGCAGCCGATCAGCGATCTGCGGACGATGAAGGCTCCCATTACGGCGGTGATGCTGCTGGAGTTCGCTGCGAACAACTGGTATTTCATCCAGGACATGCAGAATACGGCTGCGGCCTTCTTCCGCTCGTTGAAGGAGGACGACTATATCGCCGTCGTCACCTATGACCTCCGCACTCGTATCCTGACTGACTTCACCAAAGACAAGATGATGACGCTGCAGGCGCTGCAGACGCTTACGATTCCGGGATTCAGCGATACCAACCTCTTCGACGCCCTCTACGAGACTCTGGACCGTGTCAGCCGGATTGAAGGACGTAAGTACATCATTTTGGTGGGCAGCGGACGCGATACGTTCTCCAAGATCAATCTCGATACCATTCTGAAGAAGATCAAGGCAACGCCCAATGTCACCATATTCGCCATCGGCACCGGCCAGTTAGTGCGCACTATGGCGGAGCCCGGCATGGGCGGCATCCAGCGGCTGGACTACCTGCAGGCCGACAACCAGATGAAGACCTTCGCCTCGATGACAGGCGGCCTGTCGTTCTTCCCGCAGTTTCAGGGAGCGCTTCCGGATATCTTTGCGTCGATCAACGATTCCATTCGCAATCAGTACGTGCTGAGCTACAAACCGTCCAACCCAAAGCAGGACGGCACCTATCGCAAGATCAAGGTGACGCTGGTCGATAACGAAGGCCAGCCGCTGAAGATGGTGGATGAGAAGGGCAAGCAGCTCAAGTACTCCATCATTGCGCGTGATGGTTATACGGCACGGAGAGAAGTTGAATAGTGGAATGGTTGAATAGTTGAATAGTGAAGCGGTGTTCGTTTAGGGCCGAACGCGAAGCGACCATTCAACTATTCAACGAATCAACCATTCAACCTCTTTTACCGTTTTCTCGGCATCGTGAGATCCAGATCGGTCGCTGCCATTTGCTTGGTAAGCAGAATGATCTGACCGGTATGCTGCTGCAGGTGACCGACAACCAGGTAGATGGCTTCCAGCTTGGTTACGGCGCCCCAGCTACCGCCTGGCTGCGGGTCTGTCATCGTCATCAATTCATCGTGCGGTAATTCCGCGATGACGCTGCGTGCTTCTTGCAGCGTCGTGTCGAAGATGCGCAGCACAGCCTCCCGCGGCAGACGAACCGTGAGCGAGAACTCTTCGTCACGCTGCCGGATGTCTGGATGTCCAGCAACGCCATGCATGATCCATTGACGGATATTACCGGCCAGATGCAGCAGCAAATTGGCAACGGAGTTTTCGTGGTCGCCGCCGCGCTGCCAGAGCTGCTCATCGTTCAGCCGGGCGATGCAATCGTGAATGTTCTTCACCGCAAGGTCCATGCGGCGTTCTGAGAAGGAGAGGAAGGTACCAGCGAGATCCTGTGCCATACCTTCCATTGTGCTTCATACAATGTGGCGGAGCAGATTGCGTGCCAGCTCCAGGGTGCCTCCATAGACAACGTGAGCGGCCCAGTGTTGCAGGTGCGAGCCGGTTGAAGTCATGTTGGGCGGTGGAGAAAGCTTAAAGGCGGGTACGGCGATCTCATCCGCACCCAGGAAGAGCAGCGTACCGAAAGCGGTTCCGCCACCGGTGGTCACCTCCGGAGCGAACTCTGCCGCAACGCCGTAAACCACTCCCATCAGCGTGCCGAAGGTGTAATGCACCGCCTGTCCTGCCTGCTTCTTTTGGTTATGTGGGAGCGGAGTACCCACAGCCTCCGATATATGGCGGGCTACCTTTTCGGTGGAGCCTTCCTGCTGCTGTTCCTGTTGTTCCTGCGCTACGCGTTCATGCGCAATCGCCCACTCCGACTCTCCTTCCGCAAGCTTCTTTTGCTTCTCGATTGCTTTCTGCCCGGCTTCCGCAAACTTTTGAAACTGATCCATGACAAGGGTTGCGGCAATACCGGCAATGGCGCCAATAAGAAGTCCTCGGCCAAGGTTAGGTCTATGCGACATAATCCATCTCCTGCGGGAGATGAGAGGGCAGAACCGTGTGGCGGGTTGCTAAACGGCCCCAGGTTCTAGTCAGGACCATAGATGGCGTCAAGCAGCTCTACCGTGAGTTTGCGGAGGGGCTTCATCAGCGGAAGAGTGGAAAGCTGAATAAGTCTCGTAACGATAGGTAGAGACTTCTCCAGAAGCCTGAACGTGCGCCGCTGCCCAGGACTCTGATCGTAGACCCAGTAAAGGATGATGCCCATCTGATAGATCCAGAGCACAGCCGGAAGGTGCGGCGCCAGGTCGGCCGGGTATTTCACCTTATCGGCATCGAGCGCCTGTTGAAAGCTTTGAATGTCACGCTCCCGGATAGCGCGGGAGTCTTCGCTGAAAGGGGAGAGCGAATGACCGGGATCGGTATGGGCTGCCAGGGCCGAGAGCAGCGACCGGTTCGGTTGGAAGTACTCGAGCTTGGTCGTGATGAGGGCATGCAGACGTGCCTGAAGGTTTTTATGTTTGCGTGCAAGCACCTCGGCAAGCAGCGGCTCGAGCTCCGCCTGCGATTGAGCATAAAAGGCAAGAACGAGCGCGTCTTTAGAGGAGAAGTAGTAGTAGGTGGCTCCCAGGGCGACATCCGCCTCAGCGGCGATCTCGCGCATGGTGGTTTTCTCAAAGCCCTGCTCGCGAAAGAGCGCGAGCGCCGTGGAGAGGATCAGCGCCCGCGTCTCTTCGGATTTTTGCGTCTTGGTGGTCATAGTGTATTGGTCTGAGGCTGCGCTTGTTGCGGTGCTAAGCGTTGAGCGTAGTATGCCTGTTCCGCAGGTGTTTTGGGATGGCGAGCCGCCTTGCGTGCGCGGTTGAACAGAAAGATGTTGAAGAAGTGCATCAAGCCCAGGATAAGGAGAACAGTTCCGATCTTTGTGCTGATCAGTTCAATGGCCTGCTGCATATTCGTTACCGGATTGCCTTCCCGAAGAGCGAGCGTCACGTAGCCGATGTTAATGAGGTAGAAGCCCACAACGAGGAGATGATTCACGGAGTCAGCCAACCCGGTGTTGCCATGAAAAGCGTCGAGCAAAAAGACGCGGCCATTCTTGTGAAGAGTCCGTGCAACCCAGATGACCGTGACCAGGCTGAGCAGCAGATAGGCGATATAGCAACCGACGAGATACATGATTTGGTTCTCCTTTCGGCGCGCCTTACTGAACGCGTTCAGTTTATAGATGCAGCAAGAGGATGCTATCGTTGCAACTTTTTTGAACAAGTTCAGGATTGCAGGGTGGCGCGGTAGGTGGGGACGTGAACCCACTGCATTCCTGCGGCTTCGGCGGCCCGGATTCCGGCATCGGCATCCTCGAATACCAGGCAATCTACCGGCTCGACATTCAGCCGCGCGGCGGCGGTCAGGAATGGTTCGGGATTGGGCTTGCCCTGCTTATAGTCTTCCGCGCCGACGATGACGGGGAAGTAGCTCAGCAGATTGAGCGTGGTGAGTGTACGGCGGATGGAGTCGCGCGGAGATCCGGAGACGATAGCGAATGGGATTTTGCCGTATTGCGCGTGGACATGTTCGAGCACAGCAGCTACTGGTGTGACCTGGTCCAGCATGCTGAGGTACAGGTCTTCCTTGCGATGGGCGACCGCAGCCGGATCAAGCTTATAACCGAAATGCCGATTCAGATTCTCTACTACTCCGAGGAGGGGAACGCCGCCCCAGGCATAGAAGAGATCTTCCGGGAAGGTGCCGCCGGCCTCTTCCACTGCTTTTGTCCAGGAGACAAAATGCAGCGGCATGGTATCGGCGATGGTGCCGTCCATATCGAAGAGGTAGGCTTTGAAATTTCCGGCCGGGAGAGCGAGAGAATTCGTGTCCATACGTTATTTTGCCGTACTGAGTAGATCCTCCAGAAGATGCGCGACGCCCTCTTCCGCATGAGAGGGCAGCACGCGCCATCCGTGCCGGTGCGCGAGAGCAAGTAGATCCGGTGGCGCATTGGCCATCAGCGCCGCGCTGCCCGCAGTCTGCAGCATCGAAAGATCGTTCCAGTTATCGCCGACAGCGAGCGTCTGCCCCATGGGAAGACTCAAACTGTGGGCGAGCCGCTCCAGGGCAATACCCTTGGAGCATCCGGCGGGAAGAATGTCGACGATGCAGAGATCGCGCTCAGGATATTCCGTGCGGTGGATCGCGACACGAGCAGTATGCAGCCGTTCGAGAGAATCGTGATTGGCGGAGTACACATGCTCATGTGCAAGCAGGTGAGCTTCCGCCTGTTGCATGTGATCAATGGTGCCGCAGAGCATTGCCTGAATAG
Source organism: Terriglobus albidus (assembly GCF_025685425.1). Lineage (GTDB taxonomy): Bacteria > Acidobacteriota > Terriglobia > Terriglobales > Acidobacteriaceae > Terriglobus > Terriglobus albidus. The sequence goes on along the minus strand of NZ_JAGTAS010000057.1, from coordinate 17,996 downwards.
GAGAATCGCCGGTAAGGGCATCCTCGATCGGGTTGACGTGGGAGATATAAGGCTCGTTGGCAACCATCCACCGGTTGATGGACTGATGCAGATGGTCGAGATGCTCAACCACGAGGGCGCCGCGAGCATCTTCGCCATCAGGTCCGACAAGGTCAAAGGTGAGAACCAGCGTGTCGCGGAAATCGGCGAGATGCTGTGCCAGCCAGAGTGACGTATCGCGGGCAAGCGTGGAGCGGTGCAGCAACTCATGGTTGAAGTTGCGCAGCACGGCTCCGTTGGAAGAGATAAGAGTATTGTGCGGCGCCAGACCGATCTCACGAAGCACGCGCAGGGCATAGCAGTGCCGCCGGCCGGTAGCAATAGCGATGTGAATGCCGGCTTCCTGGGCGCGAAGCAACGCATCGATGGTACGTTGCGTGACTTTGCCCTCCGGCGGAAGCAGGGTGCCGTCAATATCGATGGCGAGGAGGCGTGGTGATTGCTGCAAGGGAACTCTCTACGTAGGGATGCAGTCCGGCTCTTTGACGCGAGCCCTGGACTTGGTGGTAAGTGTGATGGCGGCCATGAGGATCAGCAGGCCGCCTGCGATGCCGGTCGGTCCTAACGTCTCTCTCAAGAGAGTAACGCCGAGGATGGAGCCCATGAGCGGTTCCATGTTGAGAAAGACGCCGGCTTGCGATGCGGGAATATGAGCGATGCCATAGTTCCACAGGAAGGTGGAGGCAGCCGTACATAGGAAGCCGCTGGCAGCGAGGGCAAGCCAGGCCTTCAGCGATATGCCATGCGTCGGAGGCAACCCATACATGGCAGGAACAATCACGCAGAGCATCAGCATGCCGCTCATTAAGCTGTAGGCGGTGATCACCAATGCAGAATGGTTTCCCATGAGCCGTTTGTTACAGAGAACCCAGAAGAGGGCGATCAGCAGTGAAAGAACCACCAGCAAGTCGCCGGCAAGCGTAGGATCACCCGCTGCATGACTGTGGCGTCCTCCTGTAGCGATGAGTGCCGCACCGGTCGTCGAGACCGCAAGAGAGGTCCAGCCGATCCAGTCGAGACGTTCGTGTGCAAACAGAGTAGCCCCAACAGCCAGGATGACCGGCATCGTGCCTACCATCAGGGCGGCATGGGAGACGGTGGTGAGCGAAAGCCCCTTGAACTGAAGGAGGAATTGCAGCGGAATCCCAAGGAAGGTGCCAAGCAGCAATATGCCCCATTCGGAGCGCGAAAGCCCTGGCCGCCGGGTCAGCACGACGGGAAGCATCGCCAGGGTGGCGAACAAGAAGCGGTAAAAGACCATGTGGCCCACGCTCATCTCGGCCAGGGCAATCTTGCCAAAGTAAAAACCCATGCCCCAGAAGGTGCCTGCAGTGGCGCAGGCCAGAAATCCTGAGGTTCGGCTGTGTGAAAGGGCCATCTCTTCAATGTCGCACACCTGAGGGGAGTGGCGGGTGAGAGCGTCGTTATGAAAGAGTGGGAGTCACACGCAAGATGCAGATACGAGGGGCCAATGCGATCTGGGGATTAGCCATGCTCTGTGTGCATGCGGCTTTGTTTGCGCAAGCTCAGATTCCATTGCCGTCGCCAAAGCCGCAGAAGACATCGCCCTACCAGCTACAGGTCCCAAAGACTCAAAAAGCGGATCTACGAATTGATGTGCCGGGCGTGATGTTGCCGCAGGCCAGGTTCCTTCTGGATCGCACCGTGTACCAGACCATCGACTTTGTTGACGAGAAGCATCTGCTGGTGACCTTCCCGGTCAAGGAGCTGCTGCCGCGTATCGTCGATGACCCTGATACCGATGAAGACCGGATGGTAAAGGCACAGCTCATCGAGCTTCCCTCGGGAACTGTTGTTGGTGAGACAAAGTGGCGCCTGCACGATGGATGGCGTTATCTCTGGCGCCTCGGCAGGGGACAGTTTCTGTTACGAATCCGCGGACGGCTTTCGACCTTCTCTCCTCTTGAGGCGCTGAAGGCGGACAGACCGTTCGTTGATAACGAGCTCCTGATTGCAGAAGGGGCGTTTAAAGGGATTGGTATCAGCCCGGATGGGACCTTTCTCCAGATCGAGATGCAGGAGCAGCCTGATTCGCTGAAGGGTGACCCAGGCAAGCTGAAACAGCGGTTGAAGACGAAGGCCATCTTTGCGGAACAGGTGGAGAAGGATGGATCGATCGTCTATCAGATCCGCGGAGATGCAGACTTTGCCGGGGCCGCTTCGGTTCCGATGCTCTCCGCCGGGCTTTTGGATCTGGTGCGAGAGGACAACCAGCACTGGGGATTTGAGTGGAAGCCGTATGGTGGAGGGCAGGCCATAGACCTGGCGGGTCTGGAGACCAGTTGTCCTCCTGTGGCTGCGTTTGTCAGTGGCTTCGAGTTTATTGCCCTGGGTTGCCGTGGGGACGTGGCGCACTCCGAGATCGGCGCCTTCGACCTGGAAGGGAAGGCGCTATGGGTAATGGTGTTGGCCGGGGAATCCAACTCGCCGTCCCTGAAAACTGCCCCCAAAGCGGGACGTTTCGCCTATAGTCGCCTTTTGTCCATGATGGGAAGCGGCGTTAGCTCCAACACCCCCGAGACAGTACAGGGTCAGGAGATTCAGATCTACCAAACCAGCAGTGGACGTCCACTGGCGAAGATTCTTGCTGTTCCTCCGCAGCAGGCCGGCCTGAACTTCGATTTGTCACCCGATGGCTCGCGCCTGGCAGTCGCGGAGGGCCGGTCGATCGAGATCTTCAACCTGCCGCCGCCGACGGCGCAGGAGAAGAAGGAACTCCAGCATGCCCTGTCCGCGGCTCCCAGGCCAGGAGAGGCGCGGATCCACCTCACCAGCGGCGATGGAGATAGATAGGAAATGCAAAAGCCCGCTCCAGAGAGCGGGCTTGCAGAGAGAGCGAAAAGGCTTAGGCCTTCTTGGCAGACTTCTTCGCGGGCTTGGCCTTGGCGGCAGCAGCCACGGGAGTCGTGGTAGCCGCAGTCTTCAGGCGAGCGGCCAGACGGCTCTTATAGCGGGAAGCGGTGTTCTTGTGCAGCACACCCTTCTGGACGGACTTGTCGAGCACCGAAACGGTGGCCTTGAACTGCTCAGCGGCGGCAGTCGCGTCGCCAGTGGCGAGGGATTCGCGAAGCTCGCGCAGAGAACCACGCAGCTTGGACTTGTTAGCGCGGTTGACCGCAGTCTTGCGCTCCGTCTGACGTGCGCGCTTGAGAGAGGAGACGTGATTCGCCATCGATAAACCTTTTCTTTCAACCCGGTTGTCGGGGATTTGGGAGAGGCTGCGGCTACTCACGCGCCACATTCCCTACGAGGTTTAAGAATACGGGAATTTGATATAAGGTGCAAGGACTAGGGTGTTATCAGTGCTTTAGAGCATTTTCACTGCAGGTGTACCCAGAGGATCCGCATTTATGGGCGTTTTCCGCAATGAAAACGCCGCTGCACGCCTTTTCCGGGATACCCAGCAACAGTGAAAATGCTCTAGATGGAGAGGGAATCGCAAATGGTGCGTGTCGGGGTGCAGGCGGATCTGCCGGAGGAGTTGTCGGGGTTCTTTCCAAGTGGTATTGAGCTGGTAAAGATGCCGAAAGATCTGAAGGAGGCGATTGAGATCGAATTCTGGGTTCTGCCCTTTAACCGCGTCGAAGCCGAGGCACAGATGCCGCTTGTGCAGGGAGTGAAGGTCATGCAATCCGCCATGGCCGGCGTCGACTGGGTCCTGCCGTGGAGGCGCGATGGCATGACTTTGTGCGACGGACGCGGCATCCATGATGTCTCGACCAGCGAATGGGTAATGACAGCCATCCTGGCCTCACTGAAGTGGCTGCCGGTGTACGCCAAGGGGCAGGAAGAGAGAAAGTGGATCGGCGACTGGAAGTTGCGCAACCCCTTCCTCAGTGAGAGAACCCATACCCGCGGTCGCTATCGCGTGCTCAGCGAAGAACTTTGGGGCCGGACGGTATTGATCGTCGGCTACGGATCGATCGGAGCGGCGACCGAGGAAAAGTTGAAGGTCTTCGGTGTGAAGAAGGTGATCCGCGTCGCCCGTTCAGCGCGGACAGAGCCGGTGGAAGTACACGCTATCAGTGAGCTGGATGCTCTGCTGCCGCAGGCGGATATCGTGGTGCTGTTGCTGCCGCTCACTGCGGAGACTAAGGGCATGTTCGGACGGGAACGTCTGGAACGGTTACGGGATGGGGCTCTGCTGGTCAACGCCGCCCGCGGACCGATCGTGGTCACCGAAGACCTGGTGGCGGTGCTGCAGGAAGGCAAGATCCGCGCCGCGCTGGATGTGACGGACCCGGAGCCTCTGCCCGAAGGGCATCCACTATGGAGCGCGCCCAATTGCCTTATTACGCCGCATATTGCAGGGCTGACGCCGAACTTCATGGAACGTGCGTTCGGCTTTATTGGAAAACAGATTGAGCGCTATCTCAACGGCGAGCCACTGGAAAACGTTGTGAACAACGCCGGGTATTAGATCAACGCATGGAGCCATTGCCCCATTCTTTCGCGTGAGCGAAAGGGTGGGGTCCCCGGCGAACTTGTTAGCTGGGGCTTAGCGTGGGGTATCGAGCGAAGCGAGACCGCTTCTTCGTTTATCATTCCGCGCGATTGGCGAAGCTAGCTTTCAGCACGAGCCGGAAAACAATCACGTCTATGCAATATAGTCTTCCGGTTGCGTCTGATCCGTCCCCTTGCATAGCCCCAGCGCGTTGAACAGCGGGGTGAGAGCTAAGGCAAGAGCAAGATTCACCAGCAGCGCCGGAATGGCGGCATAGATGGTGTATGTCTGCCCGAAGAGATGCACCGGATAAGCCGAGCTCTTGAGCTGTAGTGACCACGCCATCCAGGTACCGGTGATCATGCCTGCTCCCCATCCTGAGAAGAGAGCCCAGGGGTGAAGTTTGCGGGTGAAGCAGCCGAGCACCACGGCCGGAAAGATCTGTCCAATCCAGATACCGCCTAGCAACTGCATCTCGATGGCATAGGAAGAGGAAGCCAGGAGCACGAAGATCAGCGCTCCGAATTTGATGACCAGAGAGACGATCTTGGCTGTGTTGGACTCCTGCGCGGGAGTCAGATGACGGCCAATGATCTCCGCCAGCAGATTGCGGGTAAAGAGATTGGCGGCTGCGATCGACATGATGGCCGCAGGTACGAGAGCGCCGATGCCAATGGCTGCAAGGCAGAAGCCGGAGAACCAGCCAGGAAACATCGACACGAAGAGCGTCGGGACAACGGCGCTGCTATCCAGTGTGCCGGCAGCGGTCTTCGGCGCAATGCCCGCGGTCAGTGCGACATAGCCAAGCAGCGCGATTAGTCCCAGAAGGAAGCTGTAGGCAGGCAGCAGTGCGGCATTGCGGCGCACGACATTGGCGCTCTTCGCTGAAAGCACACCGGTGGCGGTATGGGGATAAAGCATCAGCGCAATGGCCGATCCGATCGCCAGCGAAGAATAAGCCAGATACTGCGGCGGCTTCAGCAGCAGTGATCCTGCGGGCTTATGGGTTGCAAGCGCTGCCGCGGCTGTAGAGAAGATATGCCCATAACCGCCGAGCTTGAGCGGAAGAACAATGATGGCGGTAAAGACCATCACATACAGCATGATGTCTTTCACGATGGCGATCACTGCCGGCGCACGCAGACCCGAGGAGTAAGTGTAGGCGGCCAGGATGATGAACGCCGCTACCAACGGCCATTCGCCATGGACACCCATGGCGGCGATCACCGCCTGCATACCGACGAGTTGCAGCGCGATATAGGGCATCAGTGCCAGAATGCCGGTGACGCCAATCGCGATCGTCAACGCGCGGTTTCCAAAGCGCCCGCGAACAAAATCGGCGAATGTGACATAGCCGTGGCGATGGCTAACGGCCCATAGCCGAGGCAGGACCATCATCATGTAGGGATAGGCGATAATGGCATAAGGGACGGCGAAGAAGGCCATAGCGCCGCCACCGTAGAGCGCCGAGGGAACGGCGATGACGGTGTAGGCGGTGTAGAGATCGCCACCGATAAGGAACCAGGTGATCCATGTGCCGAAGCTGCGGCCGGCCAGACCCCACTCTTCCAGAGAATGAATGCCGCCATCTGGACGCCGCCAACGGGCAGCCCAGAATCCAGCGAGCGTAACAAGGACGAAGAAGGCGCAGAAGACGGCCAGGGCGGTCGTATGAATAGTCGCAGGCATGGGTACAGGGTTCAGGGTGAGGGTACAAGGTGCACGCCCGGCGGTGCAAGCAGCCGATCAGAGATCGATAGCTTCTCAGAGCTCTACAGCGTCACCACCCCAGCTCGCTGGATCGATATCCTCAATCGTCTGCGTAAAGTCCCAAACCTGGCCGAAGGGATCCTGCAACGTACATTGGCGTTCGCCATACATATGTGTTTGAGGATCTCGTAGCGCAACCGCTCCATGTGCGATGGCGTTTGCAAAGAGTTCATCGATCCGGTCGGTACGAATCATGATCGAGGTGCTCCGCGACGGTTCCACCTCCGCCTGATGCAGGATGATGTGACCTCCCGAAGCATGCATCTGGATGCGATGGTTTCCCCCAACGCGCAGGCGTTCGCGAAACCCGAATGCCTGCTTCAACCACGCTGCGACAGTCACGATATCGGGATAACGGAGGACCGGAATCACCGAAGATGGCGGAGCAGATCGATTGGTCATAGTTGTCAGTGGGATGAGCTGCCCGATGTATTCCACTCGTTGATGACGATACCAAGCTCGTTGAGGGTCTGCATGGCCTTTTCCATATTGCGGCGAATGGTCGGCCGCACGGCGAGCGGGGCGTCATGGGCCTCCTCGATGGCGATGACGCGGCCATACGGCCAGGCATCGCGAGGAATGGCATTGAGCGCAGCGGGAAGATCCGCAACGCGGATGGTGAGTTCCTGTTTGCGTGCGGCCACCGGCCGGATCATCGTGCCCTTACCGTATTCAGATGGATTCGCGTCCGCCATGAGTACATGCAGCGAAAGCATGTTCTCCTGCACGGTGATCGACGGGTTCTCCCAGTTGGAGAGATCCTGGATCGTCAGATAGCGATTCTTTGTGGGCGGGGGAATCTCGCGATCAAGCTCAACCCGGATCTCTTCCGTCTGCTGATGATTGAGCGTGCTGCCCATGCCGAGACTACTGGCGGAGGCACTGCTGCGGCAGCCATTAAGGAGAGGCAGGGAGAGAGAAACGGCGAAAATGGCGAGGAAGGGCTTCAACACAGTATCTAGAATACCAAGGCCGTACAATAGAGCCTTATGATCAAGGGTTTGACGCTGGTGCGGAGCGTGCCTTCCGCCAAGGATTTTGAGCGGTTGATGAGCCTGTTTGAGGCGCTTGGATTCGAGCCCGGCAAAGGCTGGGAGCTGGACGGAGGCAAGGGCGCCCCGTTCCGCGCGCCGCTGGGGAACGTTGAGTTTGTGACCGGTAGGGAGCCCAAGGCCCCTCCTCTGCTAGTTGAGGTAACCCAGGTTGATGGCGTCTACGAGGTTGTGAAAGCCTGGGCTGCGGCACATGATGCGCCCGCGCCCACCGAAATTGCTCTTCAGCCCTGGAAGTCGCGCCTGTTTACCGCCGAACCCGTTGCCGGTATGACGATTGGCTTCTGGGAGTGGGATGATCCGGTGAAGGGCAAGCCGGCCGCTATTGAAGGCGACCTGATTGCCACCGGGATGAAGTTCGCCATCGTAGTCGCACGCTGGAATGCTGTCATTACCGATCGCCTGCTGCAGGGCTCGCTCGATGCGTTGCTGCGTAGCGGCGTCGGCCGCAGTGATATCGAGATCGTTCGCGTGCCGGGCTGCTGGGAGATTCCTTCGGCTGCACGTACCCTGGCGGATCAGAAGCGTTTTGACGGCATCATTACGCTCGGTCTGCTGTTGCGCGGCGAGACCGCGCACTACGAGGCTATCTATAACGAGGTGGCAAGGGGAATCGGCCAGAGCCAGCAGGAGACCGGCATTCCGCATGCTTTCGGCGTGCTGACCTGCGAGACGCTGGAGCAGGCTCTGGATCGTGCCGGCGTCAAGGCGGGCAATAAGGGATTTGAAGCAGCGATTGCTGCCATTGAGATGGCGTCGATCCGCAAGAAGGTGGGTGCCTGATGGCAGCAGGAACACGTCGTAAGGGCCGCGAGATGGCGATGCAGATGCTCTATCAGAGCGATCTGGGCAAGCAGACTCCGGAACAGGTCCGCAAGGTCTTTTGGAGCTCGCGCGAAGAAAAGGAAGTCGATGAAGAGGCCCGAGGATTCGCCGAAGATCTCTTTCGCGTCGCCACGGAACGGCAGGACGAGATCGACAAGCTGATTGAGGGACACTCAGCGCGCTGGAAGCTGGAACGCATGGCTGTTGTTGATCGCAATCTTCTGCGGATGGCTACCGGCGAACTGCTGGCTTTTCGCGCAACGCCCGCCCCAATCATCATCAACGAAGCACTCGAGATCGGACGCAAGTACTCAGCTCCGGAGAGCATCAACTTCCTGAACGGTGTGCTGGACGCAATCGCAAAAGAGGTTCTGGAAAAGCGCTTGCAGTAAAAAACGGACGGAAATGTTTGGAGATTCGGTCATAAATAAGAAACGCCCGGAAGGTTCCGGGCGTTTCTTATTTGGAGCATGCTCCTGGTTATTGGAAGGTACGCGGCTTGGCAGCGATAAGGTCAGGCACAGCGTAACCGCTGCCGCTGAAGGCCGGCAGCTTGGGATCGAGCTGCCGGGTATCGCTGTAAGCTGTGGTTCCTTTGCTGATGAGGTGCACCTGGTTGTCGCCTGCCGTGCTGACAAAGAAGGTTGCGTCATCCGCGCTGAACACACCGCTAACCGGTGCGGTCGGCGCTGACTTACCGGAGGTTGTGGCCAGGGCAATGTTGGAGACCGTGTTGGTCGACGGGAAGTAGGCTGGAATGACAGCCGATCCGGTCGTCCCTGCCGAGTAGGTCACAAACGCCACCGTTGAGTTCGAGGCCGGAACGATGCTGGTGACAGCGTTTCCAGTAGCGGTGGTGTTATAGAACGTCGCGGCTGATTTGAGGGTGAAATCAGGAACGGCTCCACTGGCCGTAGGGCAACCGCCCGTCGGCAGAGTTACCGGAATATCCGTAATCTGTGGCGATCCACCGACCATCCGCGCGCCCAGGATATGAGCACCATCGTTCGTTGCCGCAATGCGGTCCAGAGGCGCTGAAACCGTGCTTGCGGTACCGCCGGCAATGGGGAAGTACTCGATGGAACTTACGGAAGTCCCGGAATAGGTCGTCTTGTGGCAGTAGGTGTGGCCGACGGTGGCTGTCGACCCGGCGAAGTAAGCACCGAGCGATGGTACCGTAACGGCAACATCGTTTGCTGTCGTCAGATTAGAGTTGTCGATCACGTGCCAGCCGGCAGGCGTGGAATACGTGATGAGTTGGTTATCCGCTGTGGTGATGTAGACAGTCGTGCTGTCGGTCGACCAGGCAGCGCGAGTCGCCACACCGCCATAGGTAGAGCTGACGACACCCGCCGAGGTGTACAGGTAGATGAGCTTCCGGCTTGGATCGGTGATCACAACCGTGCCTGAGTCCGGCGAGACCGAGATCACCCGGCCAGAGATGGACGTATCTTCCTTGGTGATGGCATTCGAGGTGGCATTCAGCGTGATGATCTCGTTGCTGGTACCAAGGTACAGGGCCGCGCCATCGGTAGAGAGCTGCATCGAGTTCGGCACATAGGGCAGACGGAGAGTCGCGCCCAGATTGCCGGTCGTCATGTCGACCTGGGTAACGTATTGCGATTGTGTGCTGGCCAGGTAAAGATAGTTGCTGCTGAGGCCGGTTGTCGTGACGTTGATGTTATTTGAAGCGACTGGCTTTCCATTGCCGAAGAGGCCTACGCGGTCCGTCGGAGACGGATTACACGTCGGTGGAAGGCAGAAAGCTGTAATCGCGGCGGCGCCGGGGAAGGTCGGAGTTACAGAACCCGAGGCCGCTGGAATCGTGCGGGGTGTGGTCGAAACGTAGGTCAGCGTCAGGTTGGTGAGTGTCGTCCCGTTCTTGTCGAGCACCGTCGCCGTAATCGGCTGTGTAGTGTTCGGGTTTACGTTGACGCTCGTAGAACTGCTGCCCGGGATATTCAGGGCGATGCTGGTCGGGGGGCAGGTGGAGAAGTAGCCCGCAGTCGAAGTCGCATTCGAGATGCTGGCCGTAATAAGAGTCGATCCCGGCTGAGCCGCGGTGGCTACGCCGTTTTCATCGATGGTGACGATGCCGGAGGTTTGTGCCGCAAAGGTGAATTTACCAACGATGCTTGGGTTGATTGCATTGCCGGAGGTGTCGAATGCATCGGCCGCAAGGGTGATCGCTTTTCCTTGGGATACACAATCCGTCTGAGATATCCCCGTCAGGGCAACACTGCCAATGATGGGATGAACGTAAACGGTGACCGTATTGCTGGTGGCTCCGCCGGCGCTGGCCGTGACAGTCGCGGTTCCGGTGAGGCCGGTGCTGTTGCAGTAGGTGAAATCTGCAATGCCGCCGGCGCTGTTGCGATTCCAGCTTCCGGCGCAGAGGCGTCCGGTGGACGGATTCACATCGACCAGGGTGTGGGTCGTATCGGAGCTGGCATACGTGAAGTTGCTGACGCTGACACTATTGCCCTTGCAATCCGTGGCGCTGGCCGTGCCAACGCTGCCCATCTGTCCACTGGAGAGAGAGACGCCGGTGAGGCGGGGTTCAAGGTTAATGGTGGTGATCTGGCCGGTCAACATACCGGAATCGCCGCCGTTGCAGTAGACGGCACTGCTCTTATTGCGCGAGCATCCCGTGATCGAGACGCTGACAGGAATAAAGAACATCACCAGAAAAGCAAGAAGAACAAACCGCCGCATTCAACCTCCCCGTTCGGCAGGAATCTGCGCCGAACGGTCCATACCGCCTTTGCTTGGAATTCCTAAGCTTCAGTGTAAAAGGTGACGGGTAGAGCGGCAAATGGTAAGCAGCAGGTCTTCTTCTTGAAAACATTGCCGCGATCAGTCTTTACCGCAATCCTTCGCACCCGTGTTGACGCAGTGCGCGATAGATATCGCGATGCGCCGGAAACAAAGAGAGGAAGAGGCTCTCCGCTCCCGCTGTTCGAATCAGTTTTGCGCGGGCATCTTTTCTTCAAACCAGCGAAGGGTGCGCTCCAGCCGGTCGGTGTTGTGTCCCGCATCGGCGAAATGATGGCCTTCACCGGGGTAGACGATGAGCTGCGTAGTCACTCCAAGGTCGCGCAGTGCGTGCCACATCTCAAATGACTGCGGCATGGGGCACTCACCGTCCGAGTCTCCCACGATGATCAGGGTCGGAGTTTTTACATTCTTGATGTAGTTGATCGCCGAAGACCTGGCATACACCGCCGGATCGTCATAAACCGATGATCCAAAAAAGGGAATCATCCACTGGTCGATGGAGTTTTCGCCATAGTAGCTCTGCCAGTTGGAGATCCCGGCGCCAGCGACCGCGGCTTTGAAGCGATTGGTCTGGGTGATGGAGAACATCGTCATAAAGCCGCCATAACTCCAGCCCATGACACCGACGCGATCCGTGTCGATGGGAAATCGCTTTTCGACGGTATCGAGACCCGCGAGGATGTCGCGCAGATCGCCGTATCCGAAGTCCTTGCGGTTGGCCTGGGTGAATGACTCTCCCTGGCCGTAGGAACCGCGCGGGTTGGGCTGGAAGACAAAGTAGCCCAGGGCCGAGAAGAGCGCCGGCTCACCTCCGTAACGGGAGGTGATCTCGGAGGAGGGGCCGCCGTGGATGGAGACAATAAGGGGATACCTCTTACCCGGATCGTAGTTGGCAGGCAGCGTAAGCCAGCCCTGTACATCGAAGTTCTCGTTCTTCCACTCAATGGACTCGGCCTTACCGTTTAGGGGCTTCAACGTGTCATTGAGGTGCGAGATCTGCTTCAGGTTTTTCATTTCGCCTGCCCAGACCTCCGGCGCCATATTCAGGGATTGGCGGATTACCGCCATCTTCTTGCTCGGTATGGAGACAGAGACCGACATGGCCGATTGACCGGAGCCGATCGACTCCGGCAGCGTAAGGTGGTAGATCGGCATGTCTGAGCCGGAGGTGGAGAGGATGCCCAGATGAGCCTTTCCGCGCTGGTGTTCGCTCACCACGAGGTGGGTGTTGTCAGCCCAGTCGATCCAGGCGGGAGTCGATTTGCGCCCCTCCGTGATGTTTCGGGCGTCTCCACCCGTCGAGGGAACGAGGTATACATCGCCTCCGTTCGAGCCTTCGTCGGACATCAGGCCGCCAATAAAGGCGATCGTTTGCCCGTCGGGCGAGAAACGGGGAACTGCGATCTGGAGTCCATGGAGCGGCCCCGAAGCCTTTTGAGGGTCGACGATGACCGAAGGAGGAGTGTAGTAGGCCCTGCATCCTTGTCCATCGCAGGCATCTCCTGCCTTTTTGACAGACAGGGTATAGAGCTTGGCGACCCACCAGTTGTTTTCTCCGGGAGGATTGGCCCCAATAAAGGCGATGTTTTGCGAATCGGCAGACCAGGAGAACTCATAGACATGCAGATTGGCAGGCGTGACGCCGGACTGCAGGTTGTGGTCGGCAAGATCGACCTTCTCGATTCGCTGGATCTCGATGCCATCTTCGCCGATTACACCGGCGGGCGGCTTCATGGCTGATGTGGCGCCTGCGGCTCGGGTCGCGTTCTCGACAAAAAGAAAGGCGACGGAGTGTCCATCAGGAGAGAAAGCCGGTTTGGCGAGTGCTCCCTTTAGAGTGGTGAGCTGCTGAAAACGATTGTCAGAAGCGGTCCAGAGATAGAGCTCCCACTGTTTCTGGCGCTTTCCGTCTGGCGAACAATTTGAGAGAAAGGCGAGTGTCTTCGAATCCGGCCCCCAGGTCGGGCTCTTGCTGGCGCAGGCGGGCTTGAGTTCATTGCCACCGGGAGAGAGAACGCGGTCTTCTCCGGCGCCATTGGAGCTGGAGAGGTGCAACTGATCGCCCGCCGTACCAGGCGCCACCCAGGCGACATAGTTGCCGTCGGGAGAGAGGATGGAAGCCGAAGGCGTCCGGACCTTGGCGAGATCCGCAAGCAGTTCCGGGATACGGGAGCTCTGCTGCGCCGGCAGAAATGCGGCAGAGAACAGAATGGCGGCGGCGATGGAACGCATACGTCTCAGAATAGTGGTTGGGAACCGGGAGTGGAATGGTTCAGATTCCGGTTTAACAAAGAGAATCAGTTTGGCGCTTCCAGCGTCTGTTGAGAAAGAGGAACTCCTTTTTGAAAATATCTCTGGCACGTTGTACCCGATTCGTAGTTTCACTTGTGCTTGCGAGCGGTGTAGCCCTTTCCCCTGTGATCAATGCCGAAGAGACGCCTTCTTCGTTGTCTCTTCCGGACTCTCCCCAGCCACAGCAGCAGGCAAAGGTGCATCCCGATGATGGTCAGCAGACCAAACGCATTCTTGGTATTCTGCCCAACTTCCGCTCGGTATCGGCAGATCAGGTGCTGCCGCCGCTCTCGCCAAAGGAAAAGTTCAAGCTGATGGCGCAGGACAGCTTTGACTATTCGGCGTTCGCCTATGTCGGCATTCTGGCCGGGGTCGGGATGGCGCAAAACTCCTATCCGGAGTTTCATCAGGGCGCCGCAGGGTACGGCCGTTACTACTGGCACAGCTTCGCCGACAATGTGGGCGGCAACCTGATGTCGGAGGCTGTAGTCCCGGCGATCGCGCGGCAGGACCCGCGGTACTACACCCTGGGTCATGGTGGACTGATAAAGCGCACAGGCTATTCGCTCTCACGGTTGGTCGTGACGCGTACGGATAGCGACCATCGCAGTTTTAATTTTGGAGAGGTGGTTGGCAATGGCGCCGCATCGGGAATCGCCGATTTGTATTACCCAAGCCGGGAACGGACCTGGACCAAAACAGGCCAGCGCTGGGTGACTGCAGTCGCCCTGGATGGGGTGAGCGATCTGGTTAAGGAGTTCTGGCCAGACGTCAACCACGCGCTCTTTCACTCTCACTAAAAGCTGTGCGATGGCCAAGCATTTCCGATGCCAAAGAATTGACTCTTTTCATACTTCTTGGTATTGTTTGGAGGTTCCGCGTATTTCCGGAACTCGTCCGCGTGTGGGCAGAAGTGAGCTCCCGGCGGCGGGTAGGGCAGAAAAGCTCTGTGCGGGAGGGATCACTGGGGATAACCAGTGGAAAACCCTGTGCGAAATTCCGGATAGAATAGAGATATCGCAATGTTGAGGCCGATGGTCTTAGCGGATGCGAACCCCTCGATCGAGCCTGCGACACCCTCCTCCCGGGATGGGCTATGTGGGCCGGAACAGCGAAACGGAGTCGGGCTGGTCTGCGGCTGCTCTGAGTGAAAAGCTCAGGGTACGTTTGTGGGCGTGAGAGACCTGGCCACCGTCGACTGTTATTCGCTTGGCTGGTTGGTGGTGCCCTGTGGCTGCTGGATGGGCCGTGGGTAAAAGGAATGCGAAGCTATGGGCTTCGTCCAGGCGCCTGGAAACGGTGTCTGGAGATTTTGCGCGAGTGCGCAAGGTTTTGGTTAGGCGGCGGTTCTGGGGCTTATTGCGGGCTCCGGGCTTGCCGTAAGTAGTTTGGAAGCGATTTGCAAGGAGTTTTAGAGTGCCTACGTTTCATCAGCTCGTGAAGAAGGGCCGCACGGCGCCCCGCTACAAGACGGCCAGCCCTGCGCTGCAGGGTTCGCCCCAGCGTCGTGGAGTCTGCACCCGTGTGTACACCCAGACCCCGAAGAAGCCGAACTCGGCTCTGCGTAAGGTGGCTCGTGTCCGCCTGACGAACGGAATCGAAGTGACGACATATATCCCTGGCATTGGCCACAACCTGCAGGAGCACTCGATTGTGCTGATCCGCGGTGGCCGTGTGAAGGATCTTCCGGGTGTGCGTTACCACGTCGTGCGCGGCACGCTGGATTCGGTTGGCGTTGCCAATCGTAAGCAGAGCCGCTCGAAGTACGGCGCCAAGCGTCCGAAGGCCGCTGCGAAGTAGTCGTTGAGTGATAACTGCTAAGGGCTGCGGATGCGGTCCGAGGCAAAAGCCTGGTTGCTTGAGAGGTCGACGGCTCCAGGGGAAGAAGAGGAAGAGAAGGAATGCCACGTAAAGGTCATATCTCGAAGCGGGAAGTTGCTCCGGATCCGGTGTACAGCTCCACCCTGGTAACGAAGTTTGTGAACAGCATGATGTGGGGCGGCAAGAAGTCGACTGCCCAGAACATCTTCTACGAGAGCATGAAGAACCTCGAGGCCAAGGGTGGCGATGAGGCGATCAAGCTGTTCAAGAAGGCCGTGGAGAACGTGAAGCCCCTGCTGGAAGTGAAGAGCCGCCGCGTGGGCGGCGCCAACTATCAGGTGCCGATCGAAGTGAACCCGGAGCGTCGTACTTCACTCGCAATCCGCTGGCTGGTGACCTACAGCCGTTCGCGTGGCGAAAAGGGCATGGTCGATAAGCTGACCGCCGAGCTGCTGGATGCGGCTAACGGTCGCGGCGCCGCGATGAAGAAGAAGGAAGACGTTCATCGCATGGCCGAGGCGAACAAAGCCTTCGCTCACTATCGCTGGTAGTTTCGTCCGCGGCGGGTAGTACCCGCCGCGGGCAAGGGTAAGAGTCGTACCGGTGCAGCAATGTGCCGGAGTCAAGTAGGAAGCAACCGCGAGCGAAAGCTCGCAGAAGAGAAGAACTAAAGTGGCACGCACGATCTCGCTGGACAAATGCCGCAACATCGGCATCATGGCCCACATCGACGCCGGTAAGACGACAACGACGGAGCGCATCCTGTTTTACACGGGTGTGAACCATCGCATCGGTGAGGTGCACGAAGGCACTGCGACCATGGACTGGATGGAGCAAGAACAGGAGCGCGGTATTACGATTACCTCGGCCGCGACGACCTGCTTCTGGAATAAGTACCGCATCAACATCATCGATACCCCGGGCCACGTGGACTTTACGGCTGAGGTAGAGCGCTCGCTGCGCGTGCTGGACGGCGCAGTAGCCTGCTTCGATGCTGTTGCCGGCGTACAGCCCCAGTCGGAGACGGTGTGGCGTCAGGCTACCAAGTACCGCGTTCCGCGTATCTGCTTCATTAATAAGATGGACAAGAACGGCGGTGACGCCGAGCATGCAACCCAGACCATCAAGGATCGTCTGGGAGCCAAGGCTGTCATGCTGCAGATTGCCATCGGCGCCGAGGCAAACTTCAAGGGTGTGGTTGACCTGGTTGAGATGCGCGCCATTCTGTGGCACGACGAGACCATGGGCGCCAAGTACTCCGTCGAAGAGATTCCCGAGAACCTGAAGGAGAAGGCGACTGCCTTCCGCAATCAGCTGATTGAGACGGTTGCCGAGAGCGATGACGCTCTTCTGGAGAAGTTCCTGGAAGGCCAGGAGCCGACGGTGGATGAACTGAAGTCTGCCATCCGTAAGGCTACGATCGGCATGCATATCTTCCCGGTTCTGATGGGTTCCTCCTTCAAGAACAAGGGCGTACAGACGCTGCTCGACGCTGTGGTGGATTACCTGCCGAGCCCGCTCGATATTCCTCCGGTCGAGGGTATCGATCCTGACAACCCGGAAAAGAAGATCATCCGTAAGTCGGATGACAACGAGCCGCTGGCTGCTCTGGGCTTCAAGATCATGACCGATCCGTTTGTCGGGCAGTTGATCTTCATCCGTGTGTACTCGGGCGTTCTGAAGGCCGGTGACACGGTACTGAATCCGCGTACCGGCAAGACTGAGCGTATCGGCCGCCTGCTGAAGATGCACGCCAACAAGCGTGAAGAGATCACTGAGATTCTGGCCGGCGATATCTGCGCCGCTGTTGGTTTGAAGAATCTCGTTACGGGCGACACGATCTGCACGGAAAAGAACCCGATCGTTCTTGAGTCCATCGACTTCCCGGATCCGGTTATCTCGGTTGCGGTGGAGCCGAAGACCAAGAGTGACCAGGAGAAGATGGGTATGGCGCTGGCCAAGCTGGCGCAGGAAGATCCCACCTTCAAGGTGCACACTGATCCTGATTCCGGTCAGACCATCATCTCGGGTATGGGCGAGCTTCACCTCGAGATCATCGTTGACCGTATGATGCGCGAGTACAAGGTTGAGGCGAATGTTGGTAAGCCGCAGGTGGCCTACCGTGAAACCATCCGCCAGGCTGCTGAGGCGGAAGGTAAGTACATCCGCCAGACCGGTGGTTCGGGTAACTACGGCCACGCCAAGATCCGTATCGAGCCGAACGAGCCTGGCAAGGGCTATGAGTTCAGCAACGATATCAAGGGCGGCGTGATTCCGAAGGAGTACATCAAGCCGATCGACCAGGGTATCCAGGAAGCGCTGCAGGGTGGTGTTCTTGCTGGCTTCGAAATGGTGGACATCAAGGTCTCGCTCTTCGACGGCAGCTATCACGACGTTGACTCGAACGAAATGGCCTTCAAGATCGCTGGTTCCATGGCGTTCAAGGAAGCCGCCAAGAAGGCTAAGCCGGTGCTTCTGGAGCCGATGATGGCTGTCGAAGTGACGGTGCCCGAGGATTACATGGGTACCGTGATCGGTGACCTGAACTCCCGCCGCGGACGTATCGAGGGCATGGAGATGCAGGGTGGCCAGCAGGTGATCAAGGCGACGGTGCCGCTGTCGACCATGTTCGCTTACTCGAACAACCTGCGTGGATCGACACAGGGACGCGGCAACTTCTCGATGCAATTTGCACACTATGAAGAGGCTCCGCGCTCGGTATCGGAAGAGATTATCGCCAAGGTACAGGGCAAGCAGTAAGCCGGAAGTCAAAGACAGATTCAAGAATTCTTAGAAGCTAAGGACGGAGAAGAAGATGGCGAAGGAGAAATTTGACCGGTCGAAGCCGCACGTAAACGTGGGAACGATTGGGCATATCGATCACGGTAAGACGACGCTGACGGCAGCGATCACGAAGGTACTGTCGAAGCACAATCCGAAGAACGCGTTCCGTT
>NZ_JAGTAS010000035.1 GCF_025685425.1 Terriglobus albidus | reverse complement strand
CCAACTATCGTCCTCAGTTCTACTTCCGTACGACCGACGTTACGGGCACGGTCAAGCTGCCTGAGGGCCGCGAGATGGTGATGCCTGGCGACAATGTCAGCCTGGAAGTAACGCTGCACACACCGGTTGCGATGGAGAAGGGTCTCCGCTTCGCCATCCGTGAGGGCGGCCGCACCGTCGGTGCAGGCGCCATCGCTGAGATCGTCAAGTAAGTCTAAGCGGACGGCGGGAGACGCGCTTCGCGCGTAAATGCCTGACGCAATGATTAACAAAAGCGGCGAGCTTCAGCTCGCCGCTTTTGTTTTGCTTCGAGAGACTTAGCAGCATACGAAACTTCCACAGAAGATTGCGTTTTCGATCAGCAATCTCGGCTTCCGCCCTTCCCCTCACAGCAGCTTTCGTGGATAATAGTCCAAGGCGAATGCGTGGCCTGACCGCTTCGCTTCCAGGAACAAAACTCAGGATTTTGGTAGCAGGGGCCATACGCCCTGCGTCGCGGCGTGTCGGGAGGGCGGTAAAACGTCCGATGAAGGACATCGCTGCTTGCCAGCCGAGGTGGCTGGCCAAGTGAAGGAGAGCAATTATGCGCGAGATCGTTACCCTGCAGTGCCCGGAGTGCAAGAACCGGAACTACTCGACCACCAAGAACAAGAAGACGACCACGGGCCGTCTGGAATTCTCGAAGTTCTGCAAGTTCTGCCGGAAGCATACCGCGCATAAGGAAACCAAGTAAGAGACTTCCCCGTCCAGAGAGACAGGCTGAAGCCGGTCTGGCGGGGTAAGTCATCACAGGGGCGTAAGCTCAACGGTTAAACTGTCGGTCTCCAAAACCGAACTTGGGGGTTCGAATCCCTCCGCCCCTGCCAAAGATTCGAGAAGGTACATTTATGGCCAAGGCGGTCGCAGTGGCAGAAGAGCAAAGCCAGGGAATACAGGTTTGGAAGTCGCAGCCGGCAAAGCTGAGCGGCTTTCTCAAGGACGTGCGCAACGAGTTGAAGAAGGTAGTAGCGCCCTCACCGACCGAGGTTCGCTCGACTACGATCGTCGTGATCGTAACCGTGTTTGTCTTTGCCTTCTACTTCTGGATTGTGGACAACGTCATTGGCAGGGCCATTGAAGTCGTCCTGGATAAGCTGACCTCGCACTAATATTTCCCCGCACTCTGAAGAAGGCATCCATGTCAGAAGAACTGAACCCGGCAGGCAGCAGCAACGACGGTGGTGAGCAGGTTCCCCCCGCTGAGCTGGCGCCTCCGTCGAATGAAAACTTCAAGTGGTACATCATCCACGCCTACTCCGGCTTTGAGCGCAAAGTGCGCGAGTCCATTGAGAGCCGTGTGCAGGCCTTTGGTCTGCAGAACAAGATCGGCCGCGTGATGATTCCTACGGAGCCGGTCACTGAGCTCCGCAACGGTAAGAAATACACTATCGAGCGCGTCTTCCTGCCTGGCTATGTGCTGGTGGAGATGGATCTCGATAACGACCTGTGGCACATCATCAAGAACACGCCGCGGGTTACGGGCTTTCTGGGCACCGGCGATAAGCCAGTAGCGCTGAGCGAAGAAGAAGTCAGCTCGATTCTGTTCCGTGCCGATGTCTCCAAGGAGAAGCCCAAGCTCAAGGTCAAGTTCGACAAGGGCGAGCAGGTACGCATCACCGAAGGGCCGTTTGCGAACTTCAACGGCACGGTGGACGACGTCAACGACGACAAACAGACGCTCAAGGTCATGGTTTCGATCTTCGGCCGCGCAACTCCGGTCGAGATCGAGTTCTCCAAGGTCGACAAGATCGTCTAGTACGAAGGGTTTTGCCTGGTGTCTTCTACCACTGGGCCGCGCTGACGGCGGGATGCTTCACCTGCGGCAGTCAGCATGGAAGTGAAATTTACGTCTGCGCCCGCGCAGACACGAAGGACAAGCAACATGGCACCGAAAAAGGTTCAAGGATACGTCAAGCTGCAGGTTGAGGCCGGTAAGGCCAACCCGGCGCCGCCGATCGGCCCCGCCCTCGGTCAGGCGCAGGTTAACATCATGGAGTTCTGCAAGCAGTTCAACGCTCGCACGCAGAACAAAGAACTCGCCGGAATGACTATTCCGGTCGTAATCACGGTGTACGCCGACCGTTCGTTCACCTTCGAGACCAAGACGCCCCCCGCCGCCAATCTTCTGAAGAAGGCTGCTGGTATTCAGAAGGGCGCCGGCGCCCCGAACAAGGACAAGGTTGGTAAGGTGACCGAGGCCCAGGTTCGGGAGATCGCTATCCAGAAGATGCCTGACCTGAACGCAGCTTCCGTAGAAACCGCGATCAAGTCGATCAAGGGTACCGCCCGCTCGATGGGTATCGAAGTCGTCGGCTAAGAGATTTTCTTGCACTCTCGCAGGCACGGAGCGCCTATGGCGCTCCGTTTCTCTTTGTGCGGCCAAACCCGGTACAGCGTTCCACTGTAGGTGCAGTGCAGGGCTTCCGCATCTATGAGCAGATGAAAACGCCGCTGGATGCCTTTCCGGGATACCAGCAACAGAGAAAATGCTCTAAGCTGGGCGGCATGTCCCGCAGATCGATTGTCGTCACCGGGGCCTCCAGCGGCATTGGCCTGGCCACCGTACGAGTCCTCACCAGCCATGGATTTCATGTCTTCGGCATGGTCCGCCGGCAGGAAGATTTCCACAAACTGCCATCAGAGTGCACTCCCCTGTTGATGGACGTCACCGATGAGGCCTCCATCCAGCGTGCCTTTCAGGAGGTTAGCTCCGTACTCGGCACAGAAACACTGGCGGGACTGGTCAATAACGCCGGCATTGCCGTCCATGGTCCACTGGCCTATCTGCCGATCGATGACTTCCGGCGTCAGCTCGAGGTGAACCTGGTGGCCCCGGTTCGTCTGAGCCAGGTCTTTGCTCCCCTGTTGGGTGCGGATCGCAGCCGTACTGGGCCATCGGGACGCATTGTGAATATCAGCTCCGTCTCCGGAAAGTTGGCTTCGCCCTTCCTGGGCGCCTATGCTGCGTCTAAGTTTGGTCTGGAGGCTGTCTCAGAATCGATGCGGCGGGAGCTGTTGCTGCATGGCATCGACGTGATCGTCGTGGCGCCGGGAGCTGTCGTAACACCCATCTGGGACAAGGCCGAGGCCACTGGGATCGAGCAGTTCCGCCAAACGGAATATGCCACGGCGCTGGAGCGTTTTGGACAGATTTTCCTCACCGGAGGCAGACAGGGATTTCCTCCTGAGCGGGTGGGCGAAGTGATCCATTTGGCGCTTACAGTCGCTAGGCCAAAGGCCAGGTACGCTGTGGTGCCTCATAAATTTCGGGGCTGGATACTCCCAAAGATCGTGCCCGCGCGCATGGTGGACCGCTACGTTGGCAAACTGCTTGGGTTGACAAGAACTTCCGGGCAGGGCCGCTAAGCGGCCCCTGCCTACTCGAAGCTGTTACCGCGTCTGAAGCTCCGCAAAAGGTACCGTTCCCTCAAAGACGGTGGAATGCGTCAGCTCCCGGAAACGCTCCGCCTCCTGATGACGCGCATCTTCCGCCGTTTTGACCCGCATCTCGGCGTCGACCCCGAGGATCAGGCGCATGGGCACCTCCTCACTGTCGGCCAGCTTCACGATCAGAGCGGCTATCTTCTTCGGGTCTCCTTCCTGGTGGCCTTCGTATTTGTCTCGTAGGGCGATGAGCTGGCCAACCGAAGGCTCATACTCCGGCAGCAGGTTGGGGAGACCTGCGCCGGCGCGTCGAAGCCAGTTGGTGCGGATACCGCCGGGTTCCAGAGTGCAAACCTTTACACCGAAGGGTGCAACCTCGAGTGCAACCGAGTCGCTGAAGCCTCCCACGGCCCACTTGGCGGCGTGATACGGCGCGTTCCCCGGCATAGCGATGCGACCGCCGATGGAAGAGACCTGGAAAATCAATCCGCTACGCTGCTTGCGCATCTGCGGCAAGGCTGCGCGGGTGGTGTAGACCACACCGTAAAAGCAGGTGTCGATAATGCCCTTGAAGTCATCCGGGGAGATCTGCTCGAAGGGAGCAAACAGCCCGTAGCCGGCGTTGTTGACCAGCACATCCAGGCGGCCGAAGGTATCGATGGCTGTTTGCACAGCTGCCTTCGTGGCCTCTTCGTCGCGAACATCCAGCTTCACCGGCTTGATGAGGTCTCCGTACTGGGTTAGCAGCGGTTCAAGTTCTTCGAGACGCCGCGCACCGGCGACCACTGAATCTCCGGCTGCGAGGGCAGCCTCCACGATATCCCGTCCGAGACCGTTGCCGCTTCCTGTTACCAACCAGACCTTACTCATCTTGAAAATTCCTCCTGCAGGATCAGACTCCATAATGAGTGAGTAGTTGCTCATTTATTTTTGAAGAACATTCAGTCCATTCCATGGATGTAAAGAGAGTGGAGGCAGATACGGGATCGGATGCACTACGCTCGGGGAATCAGAACAGGTAAAAGAAGCCACGACCTTCGAACAAGCCGCAGACAGAGCGCTGAAGGCGCGCTCCATATCAGCCTGGGGCAACGCCCCAGGTCACGAATCCCATTGATGGTCGAAGGGCTGAAGGCCCGCTCCATCGTGGCGCATTTATGCGCAAATAAATTTGTCCGCATCGCTACGAAATAACGATCAAAAGAAGATTGAGCTTCACGCGATACCTTCGAGGAGAGAACTAGGTGTATCACTTGATTTCAGTGCAGGACTGATTTCAGTGCAGGACTATAGAGCGGGCCTTCAGCCCTTTCTGCACTTAGGAGAAACCTATCCTGGGGCGTTGCCCCAGGCTGATATGGAGCGCGCCTTCAGCGCTTTTGAGCAGCGGCTTGTTCGAAGGTAGTGGCTTCCTTGCCCACCTTAGAGCAGTTCTCCTAAAACTGTAGCGTTGGCTAAAACTGTAGCGTTGGATAGATCTGTAAATGCCCTTTTCTTCGAAGAAAAACGGAGCAAACTGCCAAAACTCCGCTCTACACCTTTAGGAGAAATGCTTTAGCTCCGCGAGGATGGGCACCCCGGCCTGAATTCCTGACGATAAAAACCGAATTGGATGACCGCTCCTGCGCCGCTGCTACTGCAAAGCACGCCAGAAGAGATCGAACGTCTTCTCTTTCAGACTTTCGCGCTGGCGAGGCTTTTTGGCAATGTACTCCATGGCTGCATCCTGCATCGCGCCCATCATGGAGCTGGCAAAGCCCTTCGGCAATCCTTTCGCAGTGATGCGTTCTTCTACCCCGGCAAGCGCACTGTCTACCTCTCCTCGCATGGAGGCACTCTTCGCCCTGGTCTCTTCCGTCAGCACTTCGGAGAGATTCAGGCGCATGGAGACGGATCTCTTTTCAGGATAGGCAATCGCCCAGTCCAGGCTGACCGACCAGACATGCCAGGCGCGGTCCCGCAGCGATCCCTTTACGGGGAAACCGTTGTGGATGGCGCCATAGATTTCCACCTTTAGTTCAAGATAGAGTTCGTTGAGAAGCTGTTCCTTGGTCGCGAAGTAGGTAAACAGGGTTCCTTCGGCTACTCCGGCGCGTTTCGCGATCCGCGCGGTGGAGACGGAAAGTCCTGAGGCTGCAATTTCATGAATCGCCGCCTGCAGCAGGGCGGAGCGTTTTTCCGGACTGAGGGGCCGCGCCATCTCTACCGAGTATTAGAGCATTTCCCTGTTGCTGGGTACCCCGGAAGAGCAGTGCAGCCGGCGTTTTCATCGCGGAAAATGCCCATGGATGCGGAAGCCCTACTCTACTCCTACGGGGAAAATACTCTACAAGAAAATCTGCAATATGTTTTGAGTTGCTTCGTTCTACAGAGTGAGCGAAGCGCATGACGCACGAGATGAGCCTCGACGAACAGGACCGGTTCCTTACCGAGACGATGGAGCGTGATAAACCACGTCTACGCAGCTTCATTCTCCGGCGTGTGAAGGATGCCGATCAAGCCGAGGACATTCTGCAGGAGGTTTTCTACGAGCTGGTAGAGACCTATCGGATGATGAGGCCTGTGGAACAGGCCACCGGCTGGATGTTTACCGTGGCCCGCAACCGGATCACGGATATGTTCCGGAAGAAGACTCCGGAGTCATTGCAGCAGCCGGTGGTGGACGACAGCGCACTGACGCTTGAGGATCTGCTACCGTCGCGCGATGCAGGCCCGGAAGCGGCGTATGCGCGAGAGGTATTGATGGACCTGATCGAAGAAGCTCTGGATGAATTGCCGGAGGCACAGCGCGAGGTGTTTATCGCGCATGAGATCGACGGGCTGAGCTTCAAAGAAATATCCGCCGCGACCGGCGTCGGTGTAAGCACACTGCTTTCGCGCAAACGATATGCCGTGCTGCATCTGCGGGAGCGGCTGGAAGAGATGAAAGATGTATTCGAAAGCAGGTAGGCGATGAGAAAGCCATTCAAAGTTGTGAAGGTGTTGCTGATCGTTGTGGTGGCTGCAACGGTCGTTGGATTTGCGGTCATGCTGTTGTGGAATGCGCTGATGCCGGCGATCTTCGCCCTGCCCCGCATTACCTACTGGCAAGCACTGGGGCTCTTTGTTCTTGGCAAGCTGCTCTTTGGCGGTTTCCACGGCCGCAGGCATCATGACGGCCATCGCTGGGGACGCCATATGCGTGAGCGCTGGGAACAGATGTCTCCGGAGCAGCGGGAGAAGTTACGCGAGGGTTTACGCGGCAGCCGCTGCTGGCCAGGACACCCCGGACACCGCGGCGGGCCGTGGGGACGCGGCGATGAGATCCCGAAGAAAGAGGAGGCGAACCGTGGATGAACAGACATTGAGAACCGACCTGCTGATGCCGCGGTTGGCAGAGTTGGAAGCAGAGAATGAACGGCTGCGGCAGATGCTGGCGGAATTGTTGTTGACGAATCAGATGTTGCGGCAGGGGCGGGGCTCTGCGGAGCGTGAGACGAAATCGTTATTGAGGGCGTAAGCCAAGGATCGGGTGCCCCATATATGCGCAGCATCTGTGGGAGATCGAGCGAAGCTCGATACGTGTTTTGATTTGTCATTTCGTAGCGTGGCGGAGAAATCTGCTGTTATTCGTTCCCCCAGGCGGTTGAACTATAGAGCGGGCCTTCAGCCCTTTGGACGCTTGTTGGTCGTAAACCTGGGGCGTTGCCCCAGGCTGGTATTGGGCGCGCCTTCAGCGCTCTGTTCCTCGGCTTGTTTGAAATTCGCGCCTTCCTGGCCCACCCTAGCTCCGCGAGGGGTGGGGCACCCGGGCGCTCGAACATGTGGATGGTTCGCGCGTAGCGCGAACACCCATATCCCTAAAGGGGACACCGGAATATGGGGCACCCCGTGTATGGGTAACTAAGCGGCGGTTCCTTTCAATCCCAGATCTTCGGCACGAGCCTGCAAAGCAGTCAAGCAGTTGCTGATGTGATCGTCGATAGGAATCCCCAGCAGCTCTGCCCCCTGTGTCATGTCCTCTCGCTTTACGGCGCGGGCGAAGGCTTTGTCTTTCATCTTCTTCTTTACGCCTGCTACTTCGACTTCGAAGATCGATTTGCTAGGTTTCACCAAGGCACATGCCGTCAGAAAGCCTGCGAGCTCGTCACAGGCGAAGAGAGAGCGCTCCAGATGGGTTTCTCGCGGTACGCCGCTGTAATCTGCGTGGGACAAGATGGCGCGGCGGATCTCTTCGGGCCAGCCCTGCTCGGCGAGCACTTTTTCACCGACGAAGGGATGTTCTTCGAGCGAAGGATGCCGGTCATAGTCGAAGTCGTGCAGCAGGCCGGCGATAGCATACTTCTCAATGAATGCCGCGGCCTCGTCTCCGCTCAAGCCCAATCGTTCTGCCTCGCGGGCGCCGTAGAACGCAGTGCAGGCCTCCACGGCGAGTGCATGCTTGATCAGGCTGGCCGACTCAGTCCACTCCTTCAATACTTCCCATGCGCGATCGCGGGTATATGGATTCATGTGAGACATGGTAATGAAATTTGCCTCCCATCTGAAAAGCAGACATCGTTACGGCTAGAGCATTTTCCCTGTTGCTGGTATCCCGGAATGGGAGTGCCGTGGCGTTTCATTGCGGAAAACGCCCATAGATGCGGAATCCCTACACTACACCCACAGGGAAAATGCTCTGCGCCTTCACTCGGGGATGACAGCGTAGGAAAACTACCCTCTTTTCCTCAGGTGCTTACTCCGCCTGTAGAAACAAGTTACTTTCTTGGTTCTTTTTCGGGTTTTCTCCCTGTTTTAGCTAATAATCACCGGGATTCCCCTTGACTAAGCAGTAACCGGGTGTCAATCTAGGCACATCCATTCCGTCCAGGCATTGACGGGTGGGCGGGTCCCTTGCTCTGGCGACTTCGCGACAAATTGAATATGGCAACCATGATGGCTCCCGTCGAACAGCGGGAAGTTCTTCGTTGCGATCACTGCAGTCTGGTTCAGTTCCGGACGGCAAATGCGCTGTGCCGCCGCTGCCACAAGCCGCTTGAGGCTGATGAGCCCGAGGTAGCACCAGCACCCCTTGCAATCGTTCCGCCGCAGCCGGCCCAGGAAGGCTCGTTGCAGGTAGCGACCGCTGTGCGTGATCTGCGCCGCGTCCGCAACCTGTCGCAGCGCCAGTTGGCGACGCGCATGAACGTGCCGCGCACCTACATCTCAAAGATTGAGAATGGCAAGGCGATGCCGACACTCGGTTCGCTGGAGCGTCTCGCTACCGCACTGCAGGTCGATATCTCGGCGTTGCTGCGCGACTCGCGCTCGCGCCGCAGCGATGAGGCTGCCGTGCTGATGTCTGACCCGTTCCTGGCGGAGATCGCCGGCTACGTCAGCCAGTTGGACAGCCTGCAGCGCTCAATCTTTATGAATCACGTCCGTGAGCTCGCGAGCGGACGCCGGAAGATGGCGTAAGCAAAGCAGTACCTGCTTTCTCTCTCCAAAGCTCCCGCGGAGGATGTTCCGGCATCCTCCGCGGACCCGCTCTGCTGTGACAACGCTTTGATCTTTACGACCTGGAAGCAAGATAGGTCTGCAGTACACGTTCGAAGTTTGAGAGCCATGCCGGATGCGCCGGCCATGCGGGAGCTGTCACCAGCTTTCCATCCACAACCGCCTCGGTCATCCCAATCGACTGATACGATCCGCCTGCCAGCTTGACCTCTGGAGCACATGCCGGGTACGCACTGATCTTTTTGCCCTGCAGCACACCCGCCGCAGCAAGAAGCTGCGGACCATGACAGACAGCCGCAACCGGCTTGCCAGCGTCGAAGAAGTGGCACACCGTCTTCAGCACGGCTTCATCCGTCCGTAGGTACTCCGGCGACCGGCCACCGGGAATCACCAGGCCGTCATAGTTCGCAGCGTCCACGTCGGCGAAGGTTGCATTCAGCACGAAGTTGTGGCCGCGCTTCTCGCTGTACGTTTGGTCCCCTTCGAAGTCGTGGATCGCGGTGCGGACAAACTCGCCCTTGTTCTTCTTCGGGCAGACGGCATCGACGGTATGTCCCAGCACCTGGAGGGTCTGGAAGGGGACCATGACTTCATAGTCCTCAACGTAGTCGCCAACCAGCATGAGCAGCTTCGCGTGGGCCATGACTTCTCCTATCGTTTTGCGGTGAGCTCCGGAGCATTGAGGTCGAGCTTCTCTTCGACCTGCTGCTCATTCCATCCTGGCAGGTTCTGTGAACCGACTATCAGCCGTGCACCATCTTTGAAGAAGAGATAGGTGTACGCCCACTGGCGGAAGACCGAAAGCCGGCTGCGGAAGTTGATAAGGAAGCTGATGTGGATCACCAGCCAGACGATCCAGGCAGGAAAGCCGGACATGTGGGCCTTGAAGGGCCAGATCACCTTGGCGATGGCCGCCTTGCGGCCGATGGTGGCCATATCGCCCTTATCGAAGTAGTGGAACGGGGTACGCTTCTCCCCGTTGAGATCGGCGAGGATCAGCTTTGCGGCATGGATGCCCATCTGCATGGCCGGCTGTGCCGTGCCGGGAACCTGGCGACCGTCCTGCTCCACATGCGCCAGATCGCCGCAGATGAAGATCTCCGGATGGTTCTTCGGGTTGAGGAATTGGTCGACCAGGACGCAGCCGCGCCGGTCGATCTCTACCCCAAGCAGTCTTCCAAGCGGTGAGGCCTGCACGCCAGCGGCCCATAGGGTCACGACGGTGTCGATCCGCTTTGCGTTTGGTCCGGTACCCAGAATCACGTACCCGGGTTGAACGTCGGTGACGTGTTGCCCGGTCAGCACCTGGACTCCAAGGTGGTTGAGCTGCTGGACGGCGCTTTCGCGGAGATCCTCCGGGTATGCCGCCAGAATGCTGGGCGAGCCCTCCAAAATCAGCACCTTCGCTTGCGATGGATCGATATGGCGGAAGTCACGCCGCATGTATAACTTAGCGATGTCCGAAATGGCTCCGGCAAGCTCTACCCCGGTGGGTCCGCCGCCGATGATGGCGAAGTTCAGCTCCGGGTGTGTGCCTTTTTCGAGCATCTCGCGCTCGGCGAGCTCGAAAGCGAGCAACACGCGCCGACGGATCTCCACAGCGTCTTCGATGGTCTTCAGGCCGGGAGCCAGCTTGCACCATTCGTCACGCCCGAAGTAGGAGTGCGTCGATCCGGTGGCGACGATCAGATAGTCGTAGGTGAGCTGTGCACCCGAACGAAGATCAACCCGCCTGCGGTCGAGATCGAAGCTAATGGCTTCGTCCATCAGCACCTCGACATTGGAATTGTGGCGGAAGACTGCACGGATCGGCTGTGCAATATCGGAGGGATTCAGCACAGCCAGAGCCACCTGATACAGCAGCGGCTGGAAGGTATGGTGATTACGACGATCGACGATCGTGATATCCATCGCCTGTTTCGCCAGGGTCTGCGCTGCGCGTAGACCGGCAAATCCCGCTCCCAGAATAACCACCCGTTTGCGTTCGGCCATCTGTACCCCCTGGAGCATTTTCCCCGTGGGTGTGTAGGGCTTCGGCTTCTCATCCTATGGGCGTTTCCGCGAGGAAACGCCGCTGCACGCTCTTCCGCAATACCCAGCAACAGAGAAATGCTCTAACCAATACGATGCAACAGGTTGTGCTACCGGCTCACCCAATTCCTATTCGGCCCCAGATCAAAAGTAGCAGCCGGCGGAGCTCCTAAATTTCAGGATAGAAATCGAAGAAAGCATCCAGGCTTTGCTTCAACTGGGCCTCGATCTGTTCGCGGGAGCCCTCCAGCAGATGCATGGTCACTCGGGCCGCATTGCCGTTCTTCAGCTCGATGGGGGCATCGCCGACGGAGGAGATCTCATCAGCGGGCAGAAGTCGCATTCCATAGACAAGTACAAGATTCGCCATGGATCTATTGTCGCTCCGAATCCGCGCCGCGGCGGAGCGTGGGCTGGTTTGAATCTTCCGGACGCCGTTTACAATCAAACCTTAGCCATGTCCGACCATACAACCCGCGATACAGTCATCCTCGGTTCCGGCTGCTCCGGCCTGACGGCTGCCATCTACACCGCCCGCGCCAACCTGAAGCCTCTCGTTCTGGAGGGTCATGAGCCCGGCGGACAGCTTTCCATCACCACGCTGGTCGAAAACTTCCCTGGCTGGCCCGAGGGCATACAGGGGCCTGAGCTGATTGAGAACATGAAGCAGCAGGCGACGCGCTTCGGTGCGGAGCTCAAGATGGCTCACCTGGTCTCGGTCGATCTGTCCAAGCGCCCATTCGAGCTGAACCTGGGCAAGGAGACGATTCACACCCGCACGCTGATCATCGCCTCCGGAGCTTCGGCCCGCTGGTTGGGGATTCCCAGCGAACAGGCCCTGATCGGTCACGGAGTCTCGAGCTGCGCTACCTGCGATGGCTTCTTCTTCTCCGGCAAGGAGATCGCGGTGGTGGGCGGCGGCGACTCGGCCATGGAAGAGGCTCTCTTTCTCACCCGTTTTGCGACCAAGGTGACGCTGATCAACCGCAGCGAAAACTTCCGTGCCAGCAAAATCATGCTGGAGCGCGCGATGGCTCATCCGAACATCGTCTTCCGCACCAGCACGGTGGTGGACGAAGTTCTGGGCGTAGAAGAGAAGGACGTCAAAGGCCTGAAGCTGCGGAACATCAAGACCAATGTCGTAGATCACCTGCCATTGTCGGGTCTCTTTCTGGGCATCGGTCATGAGCCCAACGCGAAGATGTTCCGCCACCAGATCGATCTGGACGACGACGGTTACATCAAGACGGTGAATAACGTCTTCTGCACCCTGAATGGGCAGGTTGTTCCCGGCGTCTTCGCCTCCGGCGATGTGCAGGACCGCCGTTACCGCCAGGCCATCACGGCCGCCGGCACCGGCTGCATGGCCGCGCTGGAAGTCGAGAAGTTCCTCGAAGAGCACGGACGGTAATTCATAAGGCCGCGATATCCTGTCGGCACCTTTAGAGCATTTTCCCTGTTGCCGGGTATCCCGGAAGAGGAGTGCGGCGGGGTTTTCATTGCGGAAAACGCCCATAGATGCGGATGCCCTACTCTGCACCTGCAGGGAAAATGCTTTAATCGCATTTTCCCTGTTGCTGGGTATCCCGGAAGAGGAGTGCAGCGGCGTTTTCATCGCGGAAAACGCCCATCGATGCGGAAACCCTACTCTGCACCTGCAGGGAAAATGCTTTAATCGCATTTTCCCTGTTGCTGGGTATCCCGGAAGAGGAGTGCAGTGGCGTTTTCATCGCGGAAAACGCCCATAGATGCGGAAACCCTACTCTGCACCTGCAGGGAAAATGCTTTACGGAGGTCCCTTCATGGAGATTCGCGGCCTTTGTCCGCTTCTGGGAGTCTTCGATATGCCGCGGTCGGTGCGGTTCTACTGCGACAACCTCGGCTTTGAGATCCATCAGCGTTCCGCGACCTATGCTGTTGAAAACGGCACAGAGCGCTTTCACTGGGCGTGGCTCAAGCGCGACGACGCGGATTTGATGTTGAACACGGCTTATGACGAAGGCCAGCGTCCCGACCTGGAAAATCCCATGCGCCTGGCAGCTCACCAGGACACGACACTTTATCTTGGCTGTCCGGATGTGGATGGCGCCTACGAGGAGCTAAAGGCAAAGGGCGTGTCCTGTAAGCCTCCGCAGACGGCCTGGTACGGCATGCGACAGCTGGAAATGCGTGATCCGGATGGATTCGGCGTGGTACTTCAATGGAGGGCAGAGTAGCTATGGCGGTACATACGGGACGCTACACCGCACAGATCGAGGGAGATTTCGTCGTCTTCCTGATCGGCATGCGCATCAACTCGCTATGGGCCGTACACAAATGGATGCCGGTCACACAGACGATGCCGCGCATGCTGAAGGAGCTCTATCGCCAGCCGGAGCTTGGCTTTCTTCGGCACGAGATCTTCCTAGGCTGGCGGACGGTGATGACGGTACAGTACTGGCGGAGCTTCGACAAGCTTCATGCCTATGCACATGCGCGCGATCATGAACATCTGCCGGCGTGGGCCGAGTTCAACCGGCGCGTGGTGAAGAGCGCGGCTGTCGGTGTCTTTCACGAGACCTACCTGGTAAAGGCCGGACAGTATGAAGCGATCTATTCCCACATGCCACGCTTCGGTCTGGCCAGTGCGGCACAGCATGTGCCTGCGATCGGACGGTTGAATACGGCGCGGGAGCGGTTGCAGCAGTAAACCAGATCGTAAAACGGCAGGTGCGCTGACGCAGGCGCAAAAGCATGGCTGAAACTGGTGGGAGCAGCGGGCTTCCAGCCCGCTGATAAAGGCCTAAAAGTAGGCGGACTTTTAGCCCTGGGCCTCCTCTGTCCGTGAGGAAAAGCCCAGGGCTGAAGCCCATTTCTATATGGCCGATAGACCGTGGGCTGAAAGCCTGGCTTCAGCCCACGGCTCCCACCCGATTCGAGCTTCGCCCAAACATTCACCCATCGCGATGCGATGGATGGGGGGCACCACTGTATAGCGGCAGGTAGATAGAGGCGGATCGAGCTGAGCTCGATCCGCCTCTGTTTTTCAACCAGCAACCAGGAACTAGCGACCAGCAACTACTTCGGTGGCATTTCTGCTTCCGTTGCCTTCCTATCGGCCTTGTCCTGGGCCTTGTCGGCTTTCTTCTGTTCGCTGGAATTCAGCTGCTTCTGCTTGGCCTTATCTGCCTTTGCCTGGGCCTTCTCAGCCTTGGCTTCTTTCTTGAGCTGCTTCTGGGTCTGTTTGTTGGCTTCCTGGCGGGTTTGCTCGCTGGTTTCCTGAGCAAAACCAGTCAGGCCCAGGCTCAAGGCACATCCCAGCACCGCAGCGCGTGTCATGTAGGTCATCTTTCACCTCCGTGCGTCCAGATAAGACGCCTTCGGCACATTTTGTGCTGCCCGCTAGAACTTTTTCACTGTGGTGTGGTGCGGGGATTCCGTATCTATGGGCGTTTTCCGCAATGAAAAGCCGCTGCACCGTCTTCCGGGATACCCGGCAACAGTGAAAATGTTTTAGAACTTGTGAAACATGAAAAAGGCGGCGCCTACCAGGCAACCAAAGGCGGCGAAGTAGTTCCAGCGCAGCTTCTCGCCGAAATACAGAACGGCAAAGACTCCGAAGACTGACATGGTAATGACCTCCTGCAGCACCTTGAGCTGTTCAGGAGAGAATTTGCTGGCGCCGAGGCGGTTGGCCGGAACCTGCAAACAGTACTCAAAAAAAGCAATTCCCCAGCTTACGAAAATCACCGTCCACAGCGCGGCGTCGCGGTGCTTCAGATGTCCATACCAGGCGATAGTCATAAAGATGTTCGAACCAATGAGAAGCAGAATCGTCCACATATCTTCCTCAGATGCAAAACTAGAGATATGTCCATCGTAGAAAACCTGGAGCGCGTCCGCGAACAGATTGCCGCTGCCTGCACAAAGGCCGGCAGGAACGAAGCCGATGTCGCGCTGATGGCCGTCTCGAAGACACATCCCGCATCGGCGATTGAAGAGGCCTACGCTGGGGGACAGAGGCTCTTCGGCGAGAACCGCGTGCAGGAGTGGGAGGCAAAGTCCGCGCAACTCTCTCTGCCCGACATGGAGATGCACCTCATCGGTCCGCTGCAATCGAACAAGACCAACAAGGCCGCGGGACTCTTTCATACGATTGAAGCCGTTGACTCGCTACGCATTGCGCAGCGGCTCGACACGGCTGCGCAAGCCCTTGGACGCAAGCTTCCGATCCTGCTTGAGATCAAGCTCTCGCATGAAGACTCAAAGCACGGCATGGCTCCGGAGGAGCTTCCGGCTTTGCTGGAGGCGCTGCCTGCGCTGAGCCATGTAATTCCTGTGGGTTTGATGACCGTCCCTCCTCTGGATGCACAGGGCGAGGAAGCACGTCCTTACTTCCGCCATCTGCGTGAGCTGCGCGATCGGGCACAGAGCAGCATCGCTACCCTGACCCAGCTCTCCATGGGGATGTCGCACGATTACACTGTCGCCATCGAAGAAGGCTCCACCTGCGTGCGTGTGGGAACAGCCATCTTTGGCCAACGGGAGTACTCGCAGCCATGAGCCTGCGACTGCAGCAGAGCGGCGAGGATTGCCTGCTCCCAGTCCGTCTGCATCCGGGAGCCCGGCGCACTGCCATTACCGGCGAGCACGATGGAGCTCTCAAGATCGCACTGACGGCTCCTCCTGTCGAGGGCAAAGCCAACGTCGCGTTGTTGCGTTATCTTGCTGAAATACTGGGGCTTTCGCAAAGCCGAGTAATCCTGAAGAGCGGCCAGACCAGCCGATCCAAAATGATTTTGATCACATGCATCCGGGCCGAGGAGGTCGCCGCAAAGCTGGACCCGGCAACGTATACTTAAAGGAAGAGCAAGCCCAAATCCCGATTGCGATTTACGAATCGTCATTCCTCATTCGGAGACTTTTTTCATGCAGTTTCGCCGTCTGGCTTGCGGCGCCGTATTCAGCGCCCTCCTCCTGATCCTCTTTGGCTCCCGCACGGCGGCACACGCCAACGACCTCCCCACTGGTATGAAGCCGGCGCCAAGCCGTCCGCTCGAGCAATACCGCCTGCGTCTGCATCACCTGCATACTGGCGAGGACATCGATGTGGTTTATAAGATCGGCAACGAGTATGTGCCCTCGGGTATTGCGAAGCTGAACAGCTTTCTGAGGGACCATCGCACGGGTGATGTTGCCCACTACGACCCGAAAGAGTTTGACGTGCTGCACACACTGCTTGCCCGGCTTGGACGGCCCAACAACGTGATTGATATCGTTTGTGGCTATCGCACGCCGTGGAGCAACAACTTCCTGCGCGGCCGCAGCGCGGATACGGGCGTAGCGAAGAACTCGCAACATGTGCTGGCCAAGGCGATCGATATCCGTGTGCCGGGAGTCACGACGGCGAAGCTGCGTCAGGCTGCGTTGAGCCTGCATGCCGGCGGTGTGGGGTATTATCCGGTGTCACAGTTTGTGCACGTGGATGTCGGGCCGGTGCGGCAGTGGACGTACGGTACGGCGCATAACGATTAATGAGTTGGAGCGCTGAAGGCGCGTTCTATACCAGCCTGGGGCAACGCCCCAGGAGCTGACTTCAGCGGTTGAGCTTCCGACAAGCCATCGGTAGAGAAGCGGATTTCTCCGCTATCGCTACGAAATGACAAACAAAAGGCGGTTCGAGCGAAGCTCGAATGTCCCGCCCATCGCGTTCTCACCCCAGCGAACGAGTTCGCTGGGGACCCCGATACGCGATGGATGGGGCACCCAGTGTATTGGGGGGTACTAAACTGTCTCGCCTGGGGCGGTTTTGGGTTTTACTTCTTCTTTGAACCAGGGGTAGGGATAACCCTTGCGCAGGACGTCTTCCAGCTGTTTGTCGTACTCGTAGACATCGTCGTAGAAGTGGATATCTCCATCCTCCGCCACCTGGGCTGTAGCGTAGAAGATCACTACCGGAAGCGGTTGTTTCAGCACAACCGTCTTATTGTCCGGCCCGTTGTTCATGGCGTCGTGGATCTTCTCTTCGGGCCATTCCGGTTGATCTTTCAATACCCAGTCAGCGAGCTTCTCCGGCTCCTGCAGGCGGATACAACCGTGTGAGAAGTCACGCTTGGAGTTGGCAAAGAGCTGCGTCGCGGGCGTGGAGTGCATGTAGATGTCGTACTGGTTGGGGAACATGAACTTCACCAGACCGAGAGAGTTCTTTGGCCCCGGTTTCTCGCGGACAATCACGCGGCCTTGTGCGATCGAATCAGCGTTATAGCTTGTCACCGGCTGGCCCTGCGCGTTCACCGCTTCAAAGTTCTTCTTTGCCAGATATCCAGGATCTTTCGCGACGTGTGGAGCGATCTCCTTGCGGGCGATGTTGGTCGTCACCGTCCAGTAGGGACGGAAGACGATGTACTTCATCTTCTGTGTGAAGACCGGCGTCTGATGCTGGCCGATAAACTGCCCCACCACGACACGCATGCTGAAGTCGAGCTTATGGGTAACGGGATCATGCACGCGCAGAACAAACTCCGGCAGGTTGACCTGCAGCGGCGCCTTCAGGAACTCGTCCGGAAGCCAGCGCCAGCGCTCCAGGGTGTCCTGGAACTGGTGAATTCGTGATGCGGGAGAGATGTTCAGCGCTGCAATTGTCTGCGGCCCCAGCTTCCCGTTCTCTTCCAGGCCGTGGCGGTGCTGGAAGTGCTTTACAACCTCCGCAACCTGCGGGGTATAGGCATTTCCGGTAGGTGCCTCTCCCTGGGTATCGCCCAGGATGGTAAACCGCTGCCACATGGCTTGCAGCCCGGGATACTCGCCGCCGGGCAGGATCGGCTTGGCTACAGCCGGCAGCGGATCCCACTGCGGATTCGCCTTTGCCATGTCGATGTATTTGCCGAGCGCATCTTCGGTCGCGCGGTACTGGTCGCTGTTGGGCTCAACCGATGCGATCTGCGAAGCAACATCTTCGGAGTCGACAACGTTTTCCGCGAGGAAGGTCGGCAGATCGTAGCGCTTTCCGAGGGCATTGACATCAAAGTCGAAGTGCTGAGGGTTCACACGGCCAATGTGCAGGTCGCTAACGAGGCGCATGGTACAGACCGTCATCGCGATATCGAACTTTGCCAGCTCATCATCTGACGCAGAAGACAGCCCGGCGAGGCGCTGCGGCCAACGGTCGGCATCATAGTCTTCCGGGTTCAGCCCCTTGCGATCGATCGTCTGGAAGAGATGGATGATATCCGTGGTTGCCTTTACCGGCTTCTTATCACGTGTCCACGCCAGTCGATATTCGCGCATGGCATAGAAGTTCTGCACATAGTTCTTGTAGTCGGTGTAGTTGGGCCAACGCAGCATGGGCAGATTGCCGGTGGCGTCCAACTGCTGCAGCTGATTGGAGTAGTCCGGGGAGAAGGTTTCGAGCGTCTTGCCGACACCGTGCTTTCGCTTACAACCACCTGCTGCTATCAGAACCGCGATCATTGCCGCGGCAAACACACGACCACCCAGGACTCTACCGTTCACACAGCCTCCGTGCTGCATCTGTTCCCTACGATGCCATAAGTCACCCCATTGTCAGCCAGAGAAAACGGAACGGCCCTTCCAGGTCCCTGCGGAGGCAAGAAAAGACCATTCGATCCACAGCGCTTCCGCTACACTGTCGTGACACTGCTTGCTATGAACCTGTACGCCATCGTCCTGAGCATTATCGTCGCGACCTTGTTAACCGTCTCTTTCACTCGGCTTTCCAAGGTGAAGACAAAGGCGGACTACCTGGTTGCAGGCCGTTCCCTTCCCGCCTTCGTTCTGGTTTTCACTCTGCTCTCGTCGTGGATCGGCTCAGGTTCCCTTCTTGGCGGCGCGGAGAATGCCTACAAGCACGGCTTTGTTGCCCTGTGGCAGGGCGGTGGGGGATGGGCAGGGCTGCTGCTGATCTACTTCATCGCTCCCCGCGCACGAAAGTTCGCGCAGTTCACCATTCCCGACCTTCTGGAGGCACGCTACAACCAGACGGCCCGCGTGCTGGGAGTGATCGCGATCCTGTTCGCCTTTACCGCCATTACCAGCTACCAGTTCATTGGCGGCGGCGACATTCTCTCGCTTATCTTTCCCGGCGTCATCTCGCCAATGCTGGGCCGGTACATCATTGCCGCGTTCGTGATCTTCTTCACCGCGATTGCGGGCATGTCTTCGGTGGCTTACACCGATCTGGTCATTGGCTTGCTTGCAACCTTCTCACTGGTGATCTCCTTCCCGCTTCTGGTCCATGCGGCAGGCGGATGGGGCGCCGTGCATGCGGCGCTGCCGGCGAGCTACTTCACGCCTCTGGGAGATTTTTCTCTGATCCAGGCGCTGGAGATCTTTCTGCCGACCTGTCTGCTGATGCTGGGCAACCAGTCGATGTATCAGAAGTTCTTTTCGGCCAAGAGTGAGAAGGATGCCAGGGTTGCAGTGGTGGGCTGGATCATCGGCACCGTCATCCTTGAGACGGTGATCGTGGCGCTGGCAATCGTGGGGAATGTCCTGGCGAAGCAGAACGGTTCTCAGCCCTATCCGCGCGAGATTCTGGCCTTTACTGCCCTGCACTCATTGCCGAGTCTGCTGGGGGCGGTGATGATGGGCGCGATCTTTGCCAAGGTGATCTCCACGGCAAACAGCTTTCTGTTCTCCCCCGCCACTAACCTGATCAATGACATCTATGTACGCTATCTTTCTCCGGATGCGTCTGATAAGAAAGTGTTGATTGTCTCGCGGCTGACGGTAGTTTTGCTGGGCGGATGGGCTCTTTGGCAGGCGGTAGGAATAACCAGCGTCCTGGCCAAGACACTTTATGCCTATACCATTTACTCAGCGGCGCTGACGCCGGTGATTCTGGCGGCATTTTTCTGGCAGCGTGCGACCGGTGCCGCGGCCGTCGCATCCATTGCAGCGGGTACAGTCGTGACCGTCTCGTGGGATACGGCCTGGGTGAAACATCTGCTTCCACAGGCCATTGCGGCACGGGATGCAATTTTTCCTGCATTACTGGTTTCACTCCTGTGCCTGATCGTTGTAAGCTACCTGACGCCGCCACCGGATAAGGAACACTTAGCCCGGTTATCGGCCTAAAATTTTCGTGTGGGAGTCACATCCCGTATTGTTTTCTCAGCGTCTATTCGTGCATTCACAAAACGAACCCGAACCTAACCCCATCCCAAAAGGACGAATCATGGAACTGAACGAAAACCTCCTGATGCAACCCGCCACCCACGACTTCGTACCCGAAGGCCTGCTGGCCCTCAACGCCGCCGAGATGTGGCTGGCCTCCCCTGTGAGCGATGACGATGAGGATGAGGATTACGACGACGAGGATGAGGACGACGCCGACGACGAGGATGGCGATTACGAGGACGAAGAAGACGAAGACTTCGACGACGAAGAAGATGAAGACGACGAAGACGAGGACGAGTACGACGAGGACGCCGAGGACGAGCCCGAGTACGAGGACTACGACGACGATGATGAGGATGAAGAGGACGACGACGACTACGAATAGAGCATCCAACGAATTGCCATGTCGAACGCAAAACCGAATCTACTGAAGGGCCTGCTGGCGGGTGTCGCCGCAGGCCTTGTCGCTACCGCTGCCAAGGGCCTCGTCGAGAAGTTCTATCCCCCGCACACGCATGGCGAATTGGAGCCGTCGGAGATTCTGACGGAGAAGCTTGCCGGCCACCTCCCCCCTTCCACCAAAGCCGCTGCGGCACAGACGATCCACTGGGGCTTCGGCGCAGCGGCCGGCGGAGCCTACGGAATGCTCGCGGAGCTCTACCCTGCTGCCACAGCGCGTAACGGAGCACAGTTTGGTGTCGTGCTCGCCACCCTGACGCATGAAAGCGTATATCCGAAGCTGGGTCTGGCAGCCGAGCCGAAAGATCAGGATGTGCGCGAGCGGAGCAGCGAGATGATCTCCCACGTTGTGTACGGCGTAGTGACAGAGACGGTACGTTCCGTGATACGCCGCGTTCTCTAAGATGCCTATTGGCCGCCTGACGATCGAGCTTCACATCGAACATGCGCAGTCCCTGAAAGACCGCCGCCAGGCCGTGCGCTCGCTCAAAGACAAATTGCGCCACGGCTTCAATATTTCCGTCGCAGAAATGGACGATGCCAGCCTGTGGAACCGCGCGACCATCGGCGTCGTTGCGATCTCAGCTTCGCGCGATTACGTGCTTGGCCTGTTGCAGCAGGTGGAAGACGCGGCACACCGGTTAGCGCCGGGGTTAGGTGCTGAGATTTTGGATGCGTCGGCGGATTTGATGGAGGAGTAGGTGTTGATTTCCGAAGTGCGTCCACCAAATTGTATGAACGGAAAGGGTGGGAGCGGGTTTCAGCGCTGACTGAAGATCTGGAATGAATGGGCTTCAACCCTGGGTCGTTTCCGAGAATCGAAAAACTAAGGCCCAGGGCTAAAAGCCCATTTCGTTTTAGCTGAGAAACCGTGGGCTGAAGCCCACGGCTCCACTACTTCGAGCTTCGCTCGAAGTACTAGCCCACACCTCTTGTACGAAATTTACTTCTTGCTCTTCACAGCGATGACTTCAATCTCCAGAGCAGCGCCAGGAGCGACCAGGGCCGCCACCTGCACGGCCGAGCGAGCCGGTTTGTTCGGCTGATCTTTGGTTCCGAAGTACTTTACGAACTCAGAGTTCATCGCGGCAAACTCCAGCTTGCCGGTCTTGGGATCGGCAGCCAGGAAGACGGTCGCCTTCACCACATCGCCCATAGTCAGGCCCTGGGCCTTCAACTGCGCATCGATCTTGGCCAGCACTGACGCAGCCTGCGTTTTGGTGTCGCCGTAGTCGGCCGGAGTGCCCTTGGCCGGGTCGGCCGGAGTGACGGGCGAAGGAAGCTGCCCGGACAGATAGTAGGTGTCGCCGGCCCAGACGCCGGTGGCGATGAAGCCCTTGTCGTCCTGGATGTGCTTGACTGTGGTCTGCGCGTGGGCGGTGGTGGCGGCAGCGGCGGCCAGGGCGAGAGCGAGGATGGTCTTCTTCATGCGAGGTCTCCTGAAAATTCGTTCACAAGGAAAACGGGGCGAGCCTGACTGGCCCGCCCCTGGTTATCTTAGGCGCTTACCGTGTCGGAGTGCTTTCCGCCGAGGCGGGCTGCCTTCACGTGATCGCTGATCATCTGGATGGCACGGCGTCCGCTTCCGGCGGCGCCCTCCTGCCAACCCACGACGTGCGAAGTGTGGTCACCGGCGAAATAGATGGGACCATCATTCTGCGTGATGGTGGCGTAGTCGGCCTTGGTGATGGCGCCGATCCACGAACCCTCGTTCCACTTCACGTGCTTCCAGCCACAGAAGACGGGCTTGGAGAGCAGCTTGCCGTAGCCGGGGTGCATCTTTTCGATGGACTGACGCGAGGCAGCAAACTTCTCCTCCATCGACAGCTTGTTGAAGCCGTCGATCGCCTCGTCCTGGTAGCCGGCACAGATCATGCTTGGGCCCTCGGCGAAGAGATTGTTCGAGGGATACCAGATGGGCTGCGGTCCCTTAGCAAGGAAGCTGAGGCCGCCGTAGATGTTGAAGTCCTTCTCCCAGAAGCGGGTCGAGGCTTCCCACGGCACCTTGTAGGAACCACGGTAGGAGTCAGCAGCGCGAGAGACCGTGGCCTTCACCTCGGGCGACAGGTCCGCCTTGATCTTGTTCAGGATCGTCAGCGGCATGGCGCAGACGCAGTAATCGGCCTGGATGGTGTGCTGCACGCCTGCCTTCTCGTAGACAACCTTCACACCCTTGTCGGTCTTGGTGATCTCGGTGACCGGACAGTTGAAGTTGACGATGGGGCCGAGCGACTTGGCCAAGGCATTCGAGATCTGCTGCATGCCGTTGACCGGCTGCATCATGGTCGCCTGCCAGTCCCACTGCTCTTCGTACAGCTCAGCGTTCCAGAAGTTGCCATCGAGAAGCGCGTGCATCGGGATGGGCTCGCGGTTGACGATCATCTCCTGCGGGCCGGCGCCGGGGTACTGGGTAACATCGGCACGGTCAGAACCGGTGTACTTGTTCTTGCCGTCCAGCGGTCCCCACAGGTGCATGATGTCGGCCAGGCGCTCGCGGTCCTGCTTGGTGAGCTCGGAGTCGAGAGCTCCGCCGTTCAGAGCCTTGGTCAACAGCTCAGCAACTTCGCCGCGGGTATCGTTGATGACCTTGCGCTGGGTGTAGGGCTTGCCGCCGTTGACCTTGTCGTTCTGCAGTAGCGTGGAGCGGGAGGTGTTGACGCAGACCTCCATCGGCACCTTGAGCTCGCGCACATAGTGCAGGATGGTGCCGTGCACGGAGGGGATACGGGCGGGACCCATGTTCCAGTACAGGCCGGGAGCCCAGGTGATGTTCTGCTTGGTGCCGTCGACAAACTCAAGAACGTCTCCGCCGCGGGCCGAATAGGCACGGCCGCCGGGACGATGGCGGGCTTCCAGAACGGTGACGTTGTACCCGAGTTTACGGGCCTCGTAGGCGGTCACCAAACCGGCGACGCCTCCGCCGAGGACGACGATGCTGACACCTTTCCCTGCACCGGTTGTGGCCTTAACCTGCTCAGCCTCAACTTCTTTCATCGGCATCAGGCCGAGAGCTTGCATGGTGACAACTGCAGCGCTGAAACCGCCAGCCTGCCCTACGCGCGTAAGGAAATCGCGCCGTGTAATACCCATGGGAAAAACACTCCTTTAGTTGCGACTGACCTTGGAGATGAAGCTGGTCCCCACGCAGATGGACGAATCCCCCGACGCGGAAAACCAAGAACTGTAGCCCGATGGTTCCTATCCTATAGCAGGGAAGAATGATTGAATGATTGAATAATTGAATCAGCAAGCCCGGAGGGCTTGCAGTTGCTAGTTGCTGGTTCCTGGTTGCTAGTTCTTCGAGCATGGTGTATTCAACAGATAAGCTTCCAAGGCAGTCAACATCTTTCCTATCTCACTCGAAAGAAGCGCCGATCCCTTTCGCATCTCTGGATCCCCAAAACCAAGCCGCTCGGCGAGGATGAGTTGTGTATTCAGTTCATCATTTGAACCTCGAGCGATCACAATAAACTGGCGGAAATCTTTCCTAGTCGTTCGTCCGGAGCCTTCAGCAATATTTGATGGGATAGAGACGCTCGCTCGACGCATCTGAGCCGAAAGCCCAAAGACTTCTTCGCGCGGAAAGGTTTTCGTTAGCTTGTAAATAAGCTCGGCCAAATCGATGCTGCGTTGCCAGACCTTTAGGTCTCGATAAGATGTCGGCATTCCGGGATTGTATCCGGC
This sequence comes from Terriglobus albidus, assembly GCF_025685425.1. Classification (GTDB taxonomy): domain Bacteria; phylum Acidobacteriota; class Terriglobia; order Terriglobales; family Acidobacteriaceae; genus Terriglobus; species Terriglobus albidus. The sequence continues at coordinate 16,690 of NZ_JAGTAS010000035.1, read as the reverse complement.
AACTAGCAACCAGGAACCAGCAACTAGCAACTGCTTTTGCGGCTTCGCCGCAAAAGCGCCCACCCTTCCGGAGCTGCCCCGCTTCCCTTCCATGGCTGGCAGTTCGGGCACCAGTAGGTCGGCCTTGCCTGCGTACCTTGTTTGCGCGAGAGGATGGTTGTGCCGCAGCGGCGGCAGGGTTCTCCGGCTCGGCCGTAGACCCAGAGGCGCTCTTCGCGGTCGATGCGGCGGGTGGTACGGCGGGGGCCGGTATAGGTAACGATGCTGCCGCTGGTGCCTTCCTGCACATTTGCCTGCATGTAGCGCTGAGCGTGATCGGCAAGGTGCAGCATCTCCTCGTCAGTGAGCGTACTCATCCTGCGGAAGGGATGTACCTGCGCGGTGAAGCACACCTCTGACTTGTAGACATTGCCGAGACCCGCCATCACCTGTTGGTTCAGGAGAACGACTGCTATCTCGTCTTCCGGGTGTGAGGCGGCTCGTGCTTTGAGACGCTCCAGACCGGTCTGTGGTGTGAAGCTGGCGTCAAGCACATCCGGGCCAAGTTTCGGTAGCACTGTGTGCCGCGCAAGCGAACGTGCGGTGTGGAACTCAGCGACAGGGACATTGAAGGCCACCGCATCGAACCCATCCACTCCGAGAATGAGACGCATGTCCCTGCGAGGACGCCACCAGCGTTCTCCGGTTCTATAGATGTGCCAGGAGCCGTTCATCATCATGTGTGTGAGCAGAACCAGATCGCCGGAGAGATAGATCAACAGCCACTTGCCGCGCGCCTCCACCTTTTCTACGGTGCGGCCGGTGATGGGCGTATCGTCATGGACACGCTGCAAGAGCGCCAGGGCCGTCTCAAAGCGCGTGACCGTCTTGCCGGTCAGCGCTTTGGTTAGAGCTCGTGCAGCACGGAAGATGGTATCGCCTTCAGGCATACAGTCAGAGATCCAAACTCAGGTGAATTGCTGAACGGGAGCGAGCTGCTTTCTCAAATTGAAGCCCATCGGTGCAGCGATGAATCCTGCTTCCAGCAAAGCCTTTGCCATTGGGCTCTCGGCCACTGGAATGCCATTGACCGTCGCGATCAGCATGCCTGCACGCGAGCGCTGTTCATCGCCCTCTTCTTTACGGCCAACAACCTGGGCGAAGAATTGCGCGAGAGATCGAGCCATCTGTGTGCGCGCGGGTTCTTCTTCCGGAAGAAAGACCTGTACGTTTGGATTGCCGCGGCGAAGGTAGGCCGCCAGCGCTCCATCGCAAAGGACCACGCGGCCACCGACGGAACGTGTCAGAGTACTTGACGCATCAGGAGCCGCAGGCCAGCGCAGCAATGAGCCGTAGGGATTGGCCGGATCTGTGGCGGCCAGCAGCAGCATCTCCGGTTCGTCCTGCTGCACTTTGTTACGCAGGGTTCGTAGTAGATCCAAGCCAGCCGGCAATGCGAACTGCACCGCCCCCAGATCGGCAGCGAAGTAGCCGCGGCGGATTCTGCCGGACTCCTCCATTGCCTTCAATACGTCATAGATTGCCGAGAAACCTCCGGGCAGATTCTCCGCATGCGCTGTCTCGCGAAAGACGATGCCGTATCGCGCGAGAAGCTGCTGCGCCATGGCATGCGACCACTGCGTGGCACGCTCTGCCGGATCGGCAAAAGCAACCGCATTCAACGCCCATCGCCCCTGCCCTGTTGGAGGTGTTGTCCGTCGCGAACGGAAACCAGAAGCAGCCTGCTGATTATGAATGCGGCGTGCGGGCACGCGCGAGGTCGTCGGTCGGTCGCTGTATGCACGCAGCGCATGCAGCGAATCGTTCGTTACCAGTCCCTTCCAGACTAACGACCATAATGCATCGAGAAGATCACCGGGATATCCTCCTCCGGTCCCTTCCAGCAGTTGCGCGAAGAAGGTCGCTCCGCGCTGCTGCAGATATTCCACGACCTGCAGTTCCTTGCCCGCTGTTTCCGGCATGGGTCGTGGCGTCCACAGCAGCGGCAGCTTGTCGGCGAGGTACAGTCCGACGCGCCCGTCTCGTTCTCCTAACGGTTCGAGACCGGTCCAGATCACCTCGCCCGCTGCGATCAGCGTATCGAGATCGGCAGGCTTGTACGTCGCGATGCGTGCGGGCAGAATCTCACTCTCCAGCAGCGATGCAGGAACAGGCGAGCCCTGCAGATTTTCGACCGCGTCCAGCACAGCATCGAGACCGCGACGCGGTGTGACTACTCCCTGCCAATTGGTGAAGAAGCGCGCCAACACCCGTTGCTCTACTGGCTCCACTTCCTTGCGCAGCTTCGCCAGCGATTTACGGCGGATGGTGCGCAGCACCTCGACATCGCACCACTCACGATGTGATCCCTCGGGCCGGAAACCGCCCTCCACAACACGCCCGGTCTGCACCAGCCGCTGGAGTGTCGCTTCGACCTGCGGCGCCGGCAAAGCGAATCGCCGTGCCGCTTCCGCAGTCGTGAAGGGTCCATGTGTGCGGGCATAGCGGCGGACCAGATCCGTCAGTGCATCCTGCGTCTTCTCTAAGAACGCCGCGGGGAGTCCCGGCGGTAATGGAATGCCGAGCGCATCGCGATATCGCGCCGCATCCTCCACCGCAATGAGCCGCTTGTCGCCGGCAATGCTGATCTCCAAAACGCGTCTGGACTTCTTCAAACGATCGACGGTCAGCGCCACTTCGGGCGAGACCACGCGCTCCAGCAGCTCTGACGGACGCAGGTCACCGAGACGCAGCAGCAGATCATGCACACCGTCGGCGTTGCGCGCGCGATATCCTTCGGCGCGGAGCTGAAGCTGCTCTTCGGTCTCTGCAATCGCAGCGCCATCCAGAAGCTCGCGAAGATCGGCATCGCCCATCAGCTCGCGAAGCTGTTCCTGGTCGATCGACAGTGCCTGTGCACGGCGCTCCGCCAGAGGCGCGTCGCCGTCGTAGATGTAATTCGCCACATAGCTGAAGAGCAGCGCCGAAGCAAAAGGTGAGGGCGTGCGTGAATCCACCGTGTGCACGCGCAGATCGCGGCGTGCGATGAGTCCGAGGATCTCTCGCAACGCGGGCAGATCGAAGACATCGCGCAGGCACTCGCGGTATGTCTCCAGCAGCATGGGAAACTCCGCATAACGCGATGCGACCGCTAGCAGATCGTAAGCCCGCTTCCGCTGCTGCCACAGAGGAGCCCGTCCATCGGCACGGCGGCGCGGCAGCAGTAATGCCCGTGCGGCGGCTTCGCGGAACTTCGCCGCAAACAACGCTGTCGCCCCAAGCTGGCGCATCACCAGTTGCACGGCCTCGTCCGGCTCCGGCAGGAGCTGCTCCACTGCAGGAGGCTCATCAGTCTCCGGAAAGCGGAGCACGAAGCCGTCCTCAGACCACATGGTCTCAACATCGCCGCCGCTGGCTGCCTTCACACGCGCGGTCGCCGCCATCGCCCAGGGCGCGTGGATGCGCGACCCGAAGGGAGTGAGCACACAGACGCGCCAGTCACCCAGCTCATCACGCACACGTTCGATGACGAGATTGCGATCGTCCGGAACAATGCGTGTCGCTATCTCCTGGTCAGCGAGATAGCGCAGTACATTCTCCGCCGCCATGGGATCAAGGTCATGTTCGCGTGTCAGCTTGGTCACCGCGGCCGGCCGCGGCATATCGCGCAACTCGCGCACAAGCTGACCGATCCTGCGGCCGAACTCCAGCGGACGCCCCGCTCCATCGCCATGCCAGAAGGGCATCTTGCCAGGTTCTCCCGGAGCAGGCGAGACCAGCACACGGTCGTGTGTGATCTCATCGATCCGCCACGTCGATGCTCCCAGGACAAAGGTGTCTCCGGTACGCGACTCGAAGACCATCTCTTCATCCAGTTCACCGACGCGGACCGGCTTGGCCCGCTCACCGGAGAGGAAGACACCGTAGAGCCCGCGATCTGGAATCGTGCCTGCATTGAGGATCGCGATGCGCTTCACACCCTCGCGCGGCAGCAGCCAGTTGGCGGTACGGTCCCAGGTCACACGCGGACGCAGTTCGGCGAACTCATCCGAGGGATATCGGCCTGCCAGCATGTCGAGTACGCCGTCAAAGCTAGTGCGCGAAAGGCCGGCAAAGTTCGCGCAGCCCCGCACCAGGTCGAAGAGAGCGTCATACCCCATTCCCGGCGACTCCTCCTGTCGGCGCGTGCGCCAGCTTTCCGCCGTCTCTGCATCCATCGGCGGCTGCGAGACGATAGCGACGATCTGCTGCGCCAGCACATCCAGCGGATTCCGCAGGAAGCGGGTCGCCTCCACATGGCCCTCATGCATGGCGCGTGTCACAGCAGCGCAGGCAACCAGATCGGCCCGGTACTTGGGAAAGATCACGCCCGACGACGGAGCACCCACGGTATGTCCGGCGCGTCCGATCCGCTGCAGGCCGCTCGCGACCGATGGCGGAGCCTCGATCTGGATCACCAGATCCACAGCTCCCATATCGATGCCAAGCTCAAGGGATGAGGTCGCCACCAGGGCTTTCAGGCGGCCTTCCTTCAACATCTCCTCGATCTCAGAACGCTGTGATGCTGCCAGGCTACCGTGATGCGCGCGCGCGATCTGTTCGCCGGCAAGATCATTGATCGCTCCAGCAAGACGCTCGGCGATGCGCCGCGCATTGACAAACAAGATGGTGGACTCGTGCTGACGGATGATCTCCAGCAGCCGTGGATGGATGGACTGCCAGATGCTGGTACGTTTTGGGCCCTGTGATGCCGGGCCACTGGGAAGGTCTTCCACCTCGCCCAGGCGGGCCATATCCTCGACCGGTACTTCGACCCGAAGCTCCAGCCGTTTACGCGCTCCAGCATTAACGATCGTTACGGGGCGGAAGCGTACGCCCGCCGCAGCTTCGTCGGGCTCATCGCCACCCGGTTGAGATTGCGTCTCTTCTACCGGCGGGCGGCTCTCTGCTCCTCCCAGGAACCGCGCCACCTCTTCCAGCGGCCGCTGCGTCGCGCTGAGGCCAATGCGCTGTAGCGGTCGCCCGCAGAGAGCCTCCAGCCGCTCCAGGGACATGGCCATGTGCGCTCCACGCTTCGTGGGAACAAGCGCATGAATCTCATCGATGATGACCGTCTCGACCGAACGCAGAGCCTCTCCCGCCTCGCTGGTCAATAGCAGATAGAGCGACTCCGGTGTCGTGATCAGAATGTCGCCGGGATGGCGGCGAAAGCGCGCCCGCTCCAGTTGGCTGGTATCGCCGGTGCGGACGGAGATGACGGGCTCATAGAACTCCGTCTCCATCTGCTGCGCTTGATTGGCGATGCCCGCCAGCGGCGAGCGCAGATTGCGCTCGACATCCACCGCAAGAGCCTTAAGCGGAGACAGATACAGGACCTTGACGCCTGTTCCCTGCTTTTCCGGTGGAGTCTGCAGCATTAGCTTATCGAGGCACCAGAGGAATGCGGTCAACGTCTTGCCGGTACCGGTCGGCGCCAGGATCAGTGTCGATTCACCACGTGCGATGGCCGGCCAGCCCTCCACCTGGGGCGGCGTTGGGCCTTCAAAGACGGCACGGAACCAGCCAGCCGTCACCGGGTGGAAGAGCTCCAGCACATCGGCTGCAGAGGTGGCGGTGCTGGAGACGTCTTTCGTCGTGCGGGCCATGCGTTGCGTCTATTAGATGCCTGCCGGGGCCTTATGGCCAGCGATGGGTTAGAGCAGTTCTCCTAACACTGTAGGTGTTGGATAAAACCGTGAATGCCGTTTTCTTCGAAGGAAAACGGCGCAAAGTGCCAAAACTCCGCTCTACACCTTTAGGAGAACTGCTCTAGCCGCCACCAAACGCGAACCTTGCCTTTGGTATGATCGTTTTCCACGATGACGACAGCCCCAAAACCACACGCCTCCGGCCTGGACCATGAACTGATTGAGCAGCTCCACACGCTCGCCCAGCGCGTTGCACGGAACTCTTACTCTCCGTACTCCAAGTTCAAGGTGGGAGCGGCGGTGCTTCTCTCCGACGGCTCCATCCATGTGGGCTGCAATGTGGAGAATGCGTCGTACCGGCTGACTTGCTGCGCTGAACAGAGCGCCATCTCCGCGGCGGTGTCACACAAGGGGCCAGGGATCAAGATCCGCGCCGTCTCCGTAACGAATCTGAACGGTGCGGCCAGCATGCCCTGTGGCGCGTGCCGCCAAACGCTGCTGGAGTTCGGTGACACTGAGACCTGGATCTTCTTCCCCGGCCTGGATGGAGTGGCTGCCTCCGCGCCGTTATCTGCCCTGATACCGTTCGGCTTCAAACTGGCACACGACTAGAGCATTTTCCCTGTTGCCGGGCATCCCGGAAGAGGAGTGCAGCGGCGTTTTCATTGCGGAAACGCCCATAGATGTGGAAACCCTGCACTACACCTACAGGAAAAATGCTCTAGCCGCCTGTGAGCCGGTATGCTGTCGTGATGCACGCGAAGGACCTGCAGCACCATGTCTGAACATCTTCATCCCATTGACATCATCCTTGCCAAGCGCGATGGCAAGGAACTGAGCGGCGAACAGATCGAAAACTTCATCGCCGACGTCGTCTCCGGTGAGGTCACTGACGCCCGCCTCGCCGCCTTCCTGATGGCCGTCTTTCAGCGCGGCCTTACCCGCACCGAACTCGCCTATCTGACCAGCGCCATGCGCTTTTCCGGGGAGGTCTTCGATGCCGCGATCTCACGCGGGACCAATGTCGACAAACACTCCACGGGTGGTATCGGAGACAAGACATCGCTTCTGCTGGCGCCCATTGCGGCCGCCGCCGGCCTGTGTGTCCCGATGATCTCGGGCCGCTCCCTGGGTCATTCCGGTGGAACCCTGGACAAACTCGAGACCATTCCCGGCTACAACACGCAGCTCACCATGGAACAGTTCGGTGAGGTCATCCGCAAGGCCGGATGCTCCATCATCGGGCAGACCGAACGCCTGGTTCCCGCCGACCGCATCCTGTACGCCATGCGCGACCACACCGGCACGGTAGAGTCACCTTACCTGATCTGCGCCAGCATTATGAGCAAGAAGCTCGCCGCTGGCCTCAATGCATTGGTACTGGATGTGAAGACCGGCTCCGGCGCCTTCATGAAGAAGGTGGAAGATGCGGAGTTTCTGGCGAGCCTTCTGGTCTCGACCGGCGAGCTTGCGGGCACCAGGACTGGAGCTCTGCTCACCACCGTCGATCAGCCGCTGGGCCGCTTCAGCGGCAACTGGGTCGAGGTGTGGGAGTGTGTCGACATTATGAAGGGGATCCGCCATCCATTCAGCGAAGATCTCATTGAGTTGACGATTGGCCTCGCCGGGCAGATGCTCTTCCTCGGCGGCAAGGCAGATTCCGCCGAAGAGGGGGAACGCCTCAGCAAAGAACTGCTCAACAACGGCAAGGCCTGGGAGCACTGGCTGCGAATGGTGGAGGCCCACGGTGGCGATGTCCGCATCTTCGATGACCCGGCGGCCTTCCATAAGCCCGCCGCAACCCGGACATTGACCGCGAAGCGCAGCGGCTACCTGGCATCGATGGATTGTACCCAGGTCGGCTGGGCGATCCAGCGGCTTGGCGCTGGGCGCGAGCGTCCTGGCGACCCGGTAAGCGCCGACGCCGGCCTGACGATGCACGCCAAACTTGGCGATTATCTGAAGGAGGGCGATCCCCTGGTGACGATCTTCGCAGCCAGTTCTTCGAAGATCGATGAACCGGCGGAGATGCTGCTCGAAACCATGGAGATCAGCGACGCGAAGCCTCAGGTGCGGCCGCTCATTCTGAAACCGATTAGCGCGGCAGATGTGAAGTAGCACTGGTGTAGCGGCGCGGGGGCCGTTACACTCCGTGTACACCGTCCATCGCTTGGAGTATTGATTTGGGTCGATTTACCGGATTGCTTGGCCTGGTGACGCTGCTTGGCGTCGCATATGTTCTATCGACCAACCGCAAAGCGATTCGCTGGCGCACCGTGGGCTGGGGCCTCGGGCTGCAATTGCTCTTCGCCTTTCTGGTCATCAAGTGGACGGTTGGTCAGCACATCCTGGCCACATGCTCTTCGTTCATCACCAGCTTCCTGGGGCATTCGGTCGATGGCTCATCGATGGTCTTTGGTCCGCTGGGCGATCCGAAAAGCCCGCTCAACATCTTCGCCTTCGCTGTGCTGCCAACGATCATCTTCGTCTCCGCTTTCTTCGCCGTGCTCTATCACCTTGGCATCATGCAGTGGGTGATCCGCGGCATGGCGTGGGTGATGCAGCGGACGATGGGAACCTCCGGCGCGGAGAGCACGAACGTTGCCGCCAGCATCTTCATGGGACAGACCGAGGCGCCACTGACCATTCGCCCATTTCTGAATGGAGCCACACGGTCGGAGTTGATGACCATCATGACCTCGGGCATGGCCCACGTCTCCGGCGGCATCATGGCTGCCTATATCTCTTTCGGCATCCACGCGAAAGACCTGCTTTCGGCAGTCATCATGACCGCGCCCGGCACCATCCTGCTCTCAAAGATGCTGGTGCCGGAGACGGAAGTCCCTGCTACTGCCGGGACGGTTCACATGCCGCCGCAGGATGGTGAGCACTCGAAAGAGAACCTGATCGGCGCGATCGCCCGCGGCACCATCGATGGCGGACAGCTCGCCTTCAATGTGGCCATCATGCTGATCAGCTTCCTGGCGCTGGTGGGGCTGGCAAACGGCATCATGAGCGGCATCGCGAAACATATTCCCTTTCCGCCTTCGCTGAATGCAGTCCTCGGGTTTCTCTGCGCTCCAGTGGCGTGGCTGATCGGAATCCCCTGGCATGAGGCCCGCACCGTGGGCGACCTGCTCGGAACCCGCGCCATTCTGAATGAGTTCATCGCCTACAAGAACCTCGGCGACCTGGCAAACGCGCACGGAATCTCCGCGCGATCGCTCTCGATTGCCACCTTTGCCCTGTGCGGATTTGCCAACTTAGGTTCCATCGGCATGCAGATCGGCGGTATCGGAGCCCTGGCCCCAAGTCGCCGCAACGATCTTGCCCGGCTAGGCCTGCGCGCCATGCTGGCCGGAACGATGGCTAACCTGGTCTCAGCCTCCATCGTCAGCATGCTGATCAGCTAGCTGTGAAGTTTCAGGACGTTGTCCCATCGTTCATCTTGCGTGTCTCTCTAGCGCCTCTAGGCCAAGATATTCCTAGGAGTGCGATTTTCTTATCCGTACCTCAACGTGGCTTGGCCAAAGTCGCCCTTGATTCTATGTTGAGAGAAGTCGCTTGTACTCGAAGAACATGGCGGTGCGCCAGGCGACGATCATGCCGAAAGCCAAAATAAAGAACAAGCCGGCGGTCTGCTGCACGGAAATGATCTTACCGACATAGTCGCGCGCCAGATAACGGATGGCGAAGAGGATCAGCACGACCAGGAAGAAGAACTTGGATCGGTGCATCATGACCGTGTCCCGCTCAAGGACCAGCCGCGAGGTGCGGATGAGCGGGTATGAGAGCACCAGGGCGCCGATGAGGAAAGCTCCGATCGCCCAGGCGAGAGGAACACGGAAGCCCGAGACGATGAACATCGAGAACCCAGTCGCCATTCCCAGAGGCGGGAAGATGATGGTCTTGAGCGTGACCGGCCGGCTTCCCTCGCGAAGCCGCCACACCAGCACACCCAACAAACCCAGCACAGCAACTACTAACGAGGAGCCTGGAGCGAATAACATCTCTTCCATTTTAACGGTGGGGACATGGCCCCGGTCGTGAGGCAGGGGGGAAAAACTGTTGTGGCTCGTCCAAATTCATCAATGCGGCGAAGTAGGCTAGTCCTCTGCCAGCAATATCCGTAGGTCACGCAGGTTATTCCCAGTTGGCCCGGTGACAATGGCGTCTCCCATGGCGGCAAAGACGGTTCCGGAGTCGAATCGCTCCAGCGCTCCGGCGGGATCCACGGCGTGTTCCCATGTTGCAGTGTCGACCACAGCTCCGGCCGCAGGGCTGTTGCCGTCCAGGCCGTCACTGCCGGCACTCAACACGGCAGTATTCGCCATGCCGTCGATGAGTTGCGCAGCATAAAGCGCGAAGTGCTGGTTGCGTCCTCCCGTACCTGCCGGTCCGCTAACGGGTACAGAAACCTCTCCCGCAGAGATCAACGCGATTCGCTTGCCCGGTTGCCGTAGACGGGCAAGCTTGTAGAGCAGATAGACTGCTGCCTTGTCATAAGCCCATTCATCGCATCCGTTGTCGACGACAGCCTCGAATCCGAGATCCCGCGCAGCGACGGCGGCTTCCGTGCAAAGCGTGGACGACGAAAGCACTTCGAGATAGAAGGCCCTGGCAAAAGCAGGATCGTTCTGCTTTGGCGTCTCCGGCAGCTCGGGACTCGCGAACAGTTCAGCGATCGCTGCAGGCAACGGTTCCGTCAAGCGGGACAGCAATACCCGGCAGTAGTTGATCGTACTCCCATCCGGAATGGTAGGCCCGGAGGCAATCACATCCAGGCGTCCCTCCGGTACATCGCTCACCAATAGGGTCACCTGCGTCGCAGCATTGGTTGCCGCAACAGCCAGGCGGCCTCCCTTGACCGCGGATACGTGCTTGCGCAATGCATTCATCTCGGCGATGTTCAGGCCCGAATGCACCAGCATGCGATGAAACGCGGCCATCTCATCCATTGAGACCTCAGGAACCAACGGCATCTCCATCATGGCGGAAGCTCCTCCGCTGATGAGCCATAACACCAGCGTCTCGTCGTCTGCTTCGCGCGCCAGCTCGAGAGCCAGCTCAGCGGCACGGCGCGAGCTCTCGTCCGGAAAGGGATGCGATCCACGCAGGAACGTAAGCTCTGCCGGAGCTCCCGAGTTTTCCGGAGCCAGCACCAGCCCGGTGAATGGCAGGTACCCCCGCAGCAAATCCGCGCTGTATGCGGCCATGGGGACTGCCGCTTTGCCGAGTGCAATGATGACGGCGCGCCGATAGTGTTCAAGTGGAAAACTGTGTTCTCCGACCTGAAGGACACCGTCGGCCCACCGCACCTTCTCCGCAAGATGCGTATCGAGCCTGGCTGCTTCGAGAGTCCGCAGATAGATCTGTCTTGCCTGTTCCTTGAGCGTCGCCACGGTTAGAGCATTTTCCCTGTAGGTGTAGTGTAGGGCTTCCGCATCTATGGGCGTTTTCCGCAATGAAAACGCCGCTGCACGCCTCTTCCGGGATACCCAGCAACAGGGAAAGTGCGATTAGAGCATTTTCCTGTAGCTGTAGTGTAGGGCTTCCGCATCTAAGGGCGTTTTCCGCAATGAAAACGCCGCTGCACTCCTCTTCCGGGAGACCCAGCAACAGGGAAATTGCGATTAGAGCATTTTCCCTGTAGGTGTAGTGTAGGGCTTCCGCCTCCTGCGCGTTTTCCGCCGCAATGAAAACGCCAGCTGCACGCTTTTCCGGGATACCCCAAAACAGGGAAAATGCTCTTGATGTATTCACGATACTCTTTCGCCATGCGACCGTTTGTGATCTCTCTGGCACTCTCCGTCTGTCTCGCTTTCACGCACGCCTATGCACAGGAGCAAACTATCCTGCCCACACGTCCCATTCCGCCGGGCAAAGCGCCTCATATGCAGGTCAAGCTGGTGAAAGATACGCCCGAAGAAAAGGTGTATGCCGTGATCTTCCTGAAGGGCGATGAAGCGCTGAGCGGTATGGTCGACTTCGCGAACAAGTACCACGCGAACGATGCCCACTTCACGGCCATCGGAGCGATCAGCAGCGCCACTCTCGGCTGGCTGGATCTCTCCCGCAAGATCTATGTCGCCGTCCCGGTGCAGGAGCAGGTCGAGGTCGTCTCCCTGACCGGAGATATTGCGACCTTTCAGGACAAGCCTGTCGTACACATGCACGCTGTCCTGAGCAAACGCAATGGCTCCACGGTCGGCGGTCACGTGTGGGAACTGAATGTTAATCCAACGCTTGAATTCTTCGTGACAGTGAACAACACACCATTGAAGAAGCGGCCGGACGATCCTTCCGGCATGAAGCTGATCGACCCTACACAGTAGGAACGGGGCGCACAGCCTCTGCCAGCAGCTCATAGCTGCGCAGACGGTCGTCGAAGTCGTAAGTGTCAGTGACTGCAATGATCTCTTTGGCGCCGGTGTCGCGGGCGAGCTTCTCGATGCCGGCGCGCACCGTCTCCGAACTACCGACAATCGCGGCGCCCAGCTTGCTCTCCACCGCAGCCTGCTCATAGTCGGCCCAGAGGCCGTCCATGGAGTCCACCGGCGGCAACAGTTCCACGGGTTGATTGCGAATCAACCGCAGGAAACGCTGTTGCGGCGTCGTAAACAGACGCTTCGCCTCCGCATCTGTCGGTGCGGCGATCACCTGTACGCCGACCATCATGTACGGCTCCTGCAATACACCCGGGCGGAACATCTCGCGATAGAGCCGAGCCGCGGCATAAAGATACTCAGGCGCGAAATGCGCCGCGAAGGCGTACGGCAGGCCGAGCATGCCGGCAAGCTGTGCGCCGAAGGCGCTGGAGCCCAGCAACAAAACGGGGACACGGCTTCCCTCGCCGGGAAACGCATGGACTACCTGATCCGGTCTGGGATCGCCAAGATATGTCCGCAGCTCTTCCAGAAGCGCAGGGAAGTCGTCGCCGGTCTGCTTCAGATCGCGGCGCAAGGCACGCATGGTGTGGAAGTCTCCACCGGGAGCACGTCCCAGACCAAGATCGATACGTCCGGGATACAGCGCCTCCAGCGTACCGAACTGTTCCGCCACTACAAGCGGCGCGTGGTTCGGAAGCATGATGCCCGCTGAACCAACACGGATCGATTTCGTCGCGCCCGCAATGTGTCCGATCAGTACGGCTGTTGCAGAGCTGGCGATGCCGGCGATGGAGTGATGCTCGGCCAGCAGAAAGCGCTGATAGCCGAGCCTTTCCACATGCTGCGCCAGAGCCACCGAACGGGCAATGCCCTCCGATGCCTCTTCTCCGGGCCGCAGCCCCACCAGGTCCAGAACGCTTAGGCGAAGTTCGCTCATGGTGATTGGATGACGTCACTCCAGTAAACGCTTCGAGCGATGTCGAAGTTATGCAGCTAAGAAGCGCTGTTATGCAGCTGAGAAACGCTGTTATGCAGCTGAGAAACGCTGTTATGCAGCTGAGAAACGCTGTTATGCAGCTGAGAAACGCTGTTATGCAGCCGAGAAACTCTGTATGCAGCCGAGAAACTCTGTATGCAGCTGAGAAACGCTGTTGTGCGGCTGTAAACGCCGGTTATGCAGCTACAGGATTCCGTTTGACGAATCGGCCGCCGGCAAGAAGGATGACTCCCGCAACGGCCAGAGCGAGAGTGGTGACGCCCATACCGAGCCGCAGGTTGGAGTGATCGCTCACCAGGCCAATCAGCAGAGGCGAGGGCATATCGCCCAGCAGATGGATGAGCAGAAGCTGTCCGGCCAATGCTGAGGCCCGGTTAGCGGCGGTCACTGCATTGACCGTGGCGGCATTGATCGGTCCGGTACCCAGAAACAGGCAGATCTCCGCCCCCGCGAGCGAGGGCAAAGTGGCCCACGATGGGCCGAAGAAGGTCAGTAAAGCAAACGGAATGGAGGCGAGACAGCCGAACGCGGAAACCAGGTACAGCGCACTGGAATTACGTTTCAGCAACCGGCTCGCGATCCAGCCGCCGGTGGCTGTGCCGACAATGCCGGTGACAGCGGTGATGGCTCCGATGGTGAATCCAGCTTGTCCCAAGGAATAGCCGTTTACCCGGTGCAAGAACGACGGCATCCACCAGGAGAGGCCGCCCATGCAGAAGGTAATAAACGCATAGCCAAAAATGGAGCTTAGATAGGCTCGGTTGGTGACCAGCGCCAGCAGGTCGGCCTTGCCGATCTTGGTCTTCTCCACCTCGCTGGCGCCGCGCTCCGGCTCGCGCATCATGAAGAGGATCATCAGCGCAAAGAGAATGCCCGGAACCGCCGAGACGTAGAACGGAGCGCGCCAACCGTAATGGCTGCCGACGGTACCTCCGATCAGATAGCCGAGCGCGGCTCCGACGGGAATGGCCAGGTTGAAGATGGTCATCACCCGGTTGCGCTCCTGCGCCGGAAAGAAGTCCGAAAGAATGGCAGGAGCAAAGATGCCAAAGCTGGCCTCTCCCAATCCCAAAGCCGCATGCCGTAGATTGAGCGCACCGAAAGTGTGGACCGTAGCCGAGAGCAGGTTCATGCTGCTCCAGAAGATTGCGCCGAAGACGACCAGCGGCTTACGCGGAAAACGGTCGCCCAGCCAACCAGTAATCGGCGCGGCGCAGATATACGCCAGCATGAACCACGTGGTCAGCGAACCAATCTCCGCGTCCGAGGCATGGAACTCGCCCTTCACCATCTCCTGCACACCAGGCAGGATGTAGCGGTCAATGTAATTGACGAAGTTCAGAGCGGTGAGAAGGATGAGGGCGGTCGTAGCCCCGGCGACACGCCTGGTCGTCAGCTTGGTGGAGGTCGTCATTCGTGAGGAGAATATCAGCTTGTAGAGATTGCCTTCTCCATAAGCGCCTTCAGCGCTTAAAGCTACTTCTTCGGCCGCGGCCAGCGGGCGGTAACAATCGTCGAGATACCACCGCGTGGGCGGAAGTCGCCCTTCACCTCAGCCCAGACCGGATCAGTGGCCTTCACCACGTCCTCCAGCACCTGGTTGCAGATGTTCTCCTGGAAGATGCCTAGGTTGCGATAGGTGAACAGATATTCCTTCAGGCTCTTCAGCTCGAGGCAGCGCTTCTTCGGCATGTAGCGAATCTGCAGCACGCCGAAATCGGGCAGACCGGTCTTGGGGCAGACGGAGGTAAACTCCGGATCATCAATCAGAATCTCGTAGGCCGGAAACTGGTTTGCCCAGGTTTCAATCTCAGGGAACTTGGTATCGAGCCCGGCGGCGGCGTGCTCGTCGGTGTAACGCGCTTGCTTCTTTGCCATTGTTTTATTTTAGTGCGGTTTGGGGACCGTGGAGCCTTCAGCCTCCGCGGGGGGGTCTCGTTGAATAGTTGAATCGTTGAATCGTTGAAAATGAAGCGCCCGCTGTTCGCGGGTTTTAGTAAAGGCAAAATGATGCCGCCCGGAGTTCCGGACGGCATCGTGTGGAGAGAGGTTTGAGGGCTACTCGCGGCGGCCGAGGGTCGGGCGATCATCGTCCGACTTGCCATTGCCGTTCGAATCCGGATCGTTGTTGCCGCCGGCGGTGCGGCGCAGGGTGGGCTTGTTGCCCTCCTTCGTGTCGTTCAGCTTCCGCTTGTTTTCGAGCCGCGCGAGGCGGGCCTTCACATCGTCGAACTCCGAGGTCGTGACCACGTAGTCCGGCTTTGCAGGCAGGATGGTGGCGATCTCGTCCTCGCTGCGCTCAATGCGATCCGGCGTCTGCGGGTGGGAGCTGAAGGCCTTGGAGATCATGCCCGGCTTGTGCTTCTGCAGGGCGTCGATCTTTTCGAAGAACTGGATGAACGCCTGCGGATCGTAGCCGGAGCGGTACATGTACTGCAGTCCGAGCCAGTCAGCCTGAGCCTCAAAGTTACGGGAGAACTGCAGGAAGGTCAGCGGCAGGGCGAGCTGACTGGCCTGGTAGATGCCGTATCCAGTCCACGTTCCCGAGGTGAAGATGATCAGCGGCACCTGGCCGATCTGCATGTAATTCATGCGGGTCATCTCACGGGCTGCGTGGTGCGCCGCCACGTGGGCGATCTCGTGGGCCATGACGCCGGCCAACTCAGCTTCCTCGTCACAGGCCAGGATCAGGCCACTGTTCACGTAGAAGAAGCCGCCCGGCAGGGCCATGGCGTTGACCTCGTCGGTATCCAGCACTTTGATGGTGAATGGAACCTTCGAATCGGAATTTTTTACGATGTTCTGGCCGATGCGGTTGATGTACTCATTGACGACCGGGTCAGTGACCAGGCGGGCGCTGCGCTCGATCTCCATGGCGTAGCCCTTGCCGTTCCGGATCTCCCAATCGGTGGAGTACCAGTTGCCCATACCGCGGCCGCCGATATCGCGGGTTCCGGCAGCCTCGACATCGTCGTCGCTGCCCTTCTTAATGTTTTTGTTCAGCTTTTCGCCCGGCTGTGGAATGGAGTCGGCCTTCTTCGCAGCCTCTTCCTTCGCCTTCTGGATCTCTTCGGGCGTGGATTTGCTGGCGTCGGTCGGCACGGGGGAGCCGGTCGGTGACTGGGGAGACTTGCTGCTGTCCTTATCGCTGGGCTGCGACTGTGCGTAGACCGTGCCTGGGACGGCCAATCCGGCCATTGCCAACGCGAGTATGGCTGTCTGTAACCGACGCATTGCGACACCTCATCCGCCGGGGGACACACCCCGGCACATTCTTAGACGTAGTATGCGCCCGCAGGGTAACAGATGGCCACTTTGGCCAGGGTCTGGAACCTTACAGACGGGTTCAAATCGGGTCCTCTGGGGATGCCCCAAACCGGTTCTCCTCTGGAATATAGCCAATGGAGCGTACACACTGGGTGCCCCATCCATCGCAACGCGATGGGTGGGGCACCCAATGTGATGGCTGGACAACGCATTGATCCACACCGATGAGGCGGGTCCTTCGCTCCGCTCAGCGACTGTCTGGATTGTCAAGGAAAGGTTGTTGGAAAAGGCGGAAAACGGTGAAGCTGTTTCCCTCTTTCCCACAACCACGGCTGCGGGCGAGTTTGGCTCAAGTAGTCACGAGGACGGGA
>NZ_JAGTAS010000034.1 GCF_025685425.1 Terriglobus albidus | reverse complement strand
TACGCTCTTCCAACACTCCGCTCGCTCTCCAAGGCATGCCTGACTTCTACACGCCTCCGCTCGACCTCGCGAAAGTGTTACCTATCTCCCCGGTCTAATCTGTTACCCATCTGCCCGGTCTGTACCCCCTATACGGCACGGCTAAAGCCGTGCCCTTAAGCAAAACATCGCGCTACGCGCGAACCAGAGATATGTGTTTGTTGCCGACGGATCACACTTATACTGCATCACTCTGTTGCGCGTAGCGCAACCATTTCGCACCAAAGGTGCGAATGTCTTGCTTAAGGGGACGGCTTTAGCCGTCCCGTACAGGAGTTACACGGATGGCGGCTTTAGCCGCTGAGGGCAGAATGGGCAACGAGTGACTGAGACCTACAGAAATAAAACGAACTTTGAGTCTTCCATATCGAGAGGTTCGTTGTCTGAGCTCAGGAACCGAACGCGATAAAGGCAGGTGTCGTCTTCCTGGTTGGCACACTTCAGCCGATCGAGCTCGATGTCATCGCCAAAGTATTCCGCTGCACCCATGGTCAGGCCTTCAACCAATCCGCATAGATTGAGGTGCGAGCGGTAGCCCACCAGCAGCGTTTGGTTGTCACCTTCGCAAACGGTGAGCTCCGGGAAGATCTCCGCCATATTCATCATTCCCAGTTCCGGGTCGAGCAACAGATCCCTCAGTGTAGTTGCCGCTGCGAACAACATAGGATAGTGGATGGCCATCAGAGGCACAGCTCGCCGTCCAAGCCAGAGCCAGGTCTCCACCTCAGTCTTGCCGAGCCGGTTGGCCGTGACCTGCACCAGAAGTATGAGCTCGTCGTCCGGATAACTGCCAAACGAGGCATAGATACCATCGCTCTCGGCCTGATCCAACAGGTCGTCCCACACATCAGAGTCGAACTCCGCGGTGACGATCTCTTCGAGCCAGTTAAATATGATGCCCTTCACAGTTACTTCCCTCAGGTGCTTCTTCGCCTCATCGGCGTGTGGGGGCAAGGGATGAGAGAGCTTGGTGTAAATCGAACCATGGGCACGGTACGAAAGATTTTGGGGTGTGTCGACAGATCGTTTTCGTTTTTTGGATGGGAGAGGTGGGCTTCAGCCCACCGTTATTCGCTCTGAAAGCAATGGGCTTTAGCCCTGGGCTTTTCGTCTCGGAGAATAAAGGCCCAAGGCTAAAGCCTATCTACTTTTTACGCCTTATTCAGCGGGCTGAAGCCCGCTGCTCCCACCCAACCCACCCAACCCACACCCAAAATTCCGTCGTCCTCCTCACCCGACCGCAATGACAAGAGAGTTACATCCATATTCTTCAAGCGCTCAGAAGCGAGCGTCTAAGATACTGAGACATCGTGACCCAGGCCTTTATTCATCGCATTGCAACCGCGGCTCCGGAACATGAGGTTCATGGAGCCTTCGTCGCCTTTGCCGGAAAACTACTGCAGGATGATCGTGCAAGGTCACTCTTTCATCGCATGGCGGCAAAGGCTGAGATCGAGCGGCGCTACTCCGTGCTGCAGGTCGTGCCGCCCTTTGCCGGCGATGCTGTCAATGCGAATGAGTTCTATCAACTGAATCGCTTTCCCGGCACCGAGGAGCGCATGCGCGTCTATGAACGATGGGCTCCGCGGCTGCTTCACAAAACTCTCGATCGCCTTCACCTGACCCCTGAGGAACGGAGCCGCATTCGTCATGTGATCGTGACCTCGTGCACCGGCCACTATGCGCCGGGGTTGGATTTCGCGATCATCGACTATCTCGGTCTGTCACGCGATGTCTCGCGGACGATGGTCGGATTCATGGGTTGCTATGCCGCTATCAACGGTCTGCGTCAGGCGCAACACATTGTCCGGTCCGCGCCGGATGAGAGCGTTCTGCTGGTAAACCTGGAGCTGTGCACCCTGCATCTGCAGGAGTCACAGGATCTGGCGGAGGTGTTGTCTTTTCTGATCTTCGGCGATGGCTGCGCGGTCAGCCTGATCTCGGCCGAGCCGGGTGGTCTGGCCATGGATGCGTTCCGCACTGTCATGGTCGAGGGCACACGCAATCTGATCACCTGGCGTATCGGCGATGGAGGCTTCCTGATGCATCTCTCAGGACAGGTACCCGGCGAGATTGAGAAGTGGCTGCGGCAGGCAGGAGGAGAGCTTGCAAACAATGACACTTCGCTGTGGGCGATTCATCCCGGTGGCAACTCGGTGCTGGATGCGGTGGAACGTGGGCTGGGACTTCCGGCGGAAGCGTTGACCGCGTCACGTCAGGTGCTGCGCAGTTATGGCAATATGTCTTCCGCGACAGTGATGTTTGTCCTGGAGGAGCTGATGCGCTCGGCACAGGCGGGAGAGAAAGGTCTGGCGATGTCGTTCGGCCCGGGGCTTACGGCGGAGACGATGGAGTTCCATGCTGTCTGAACGGAAGGACTTCAGCCAGCGGGCCCACCTTTCGGAGTGGATGGATGAGCCGTGTGCCTATCCGGTGTTTCGTGACTGCCTGCGTGATCTGGAAGAGGTGAATCGCGTGCTGAGTGGATATGCGCCCTCGCTCGCATGGATTGAAGAGTCGCTGCAGTGCTGCAGCGGTCCCGTTCACCTGCTGGATGTAGGCAGCGGCGGTGGAGGTCTGCTGCGTGCCGTGGAAGCTTCGGAGTTCGCTCGTGGACGCAGCGTAAAGCTCACAGGCATCGATCTGAATCCGCATGCGGCTCAGGCGGCGAAAGAGTTCACTCCGAAGGACTCTGCCATTGCGTGGATGACCGGAGATGTCTTCACGTACCGGGGACCCGCGACGTTGATTGTCAGCTCGCTGCTGACGCATCATCTGACCGAAGAGCAGATTGTGCGTTTCCTGGCATGGATGGAGGCGAAGGCCACCGGCGGATGGTTCATCAACGATCTTCGCCGCAGCGCCCGGGCGTATTACAGCTTCAAGGTGATGGCCTGGGCGTTGCGATGGCATCGCTTCGTGCGTCATGATGGGCCGGTATCGGTTCGCAGAGCGTTTCTGGCGGAGGACTGGGAGCGGATGTGTCGTGCGGCAGGACTTCCCATGAGCGAGATCCGCATTGAGGAAAAGCCATTTGCCCGCCTGTGTGTTTCGAGGCGGAAGCTATGAGGGCGATGCTCGATGTCATCATCGCCGGCGGCGGCCCTGCCGGCGCGGCGCTTGGCACAATGCTTGCCGGCCAGGGCCGCAGCGTCATGCTGTTTGAGAAGACAACTGCAGCGCAGGACAAGATGTGCGGCGAGTTCTTCAGCGAAGAAGGAGTTCGCTATCTTGCCGCTCTGGGCGTGGACCTACGTGCGCTTGGAGCTGTCCCCATCGGTGCGGTACGGCTGGCGGCGCGGGAGGTTCTTGCCGAGTGTCCTCTTCCCTTCGCCGGGCTTTCTCTTCCGCGCAGGATCGTCGACGAACATCTGCTGCAGCGTGCCGCTGAAAGTGGTGTTGCCGTGGTACGAGGAACGAGCGTGGAGCAGCTTACAGGTGCCCCAGGTGAATGGAGCATACGTCTTAGCGATGGAACGGAGGAGACAGCGAAGGACGCCTTTCTCGCTACGGGCAAGCACGATCTTCGCGGACGGAAGCGTACCGGGGGTTCACAGAACGACCTTGTCGCCTTCAAGATGTACTTCCGGTTGGCTGCGGAACAAGAGGAGCGCTTACGTGACTGGGTAGAGCTGATTCTCTTCCCCGGCGGCTACGCAGGGTTGCAACTCGCCGGCTCGGGCTGCGCCAACCTCAGCCTATTGCTCACCAAAAAATCCTTACGAGATTGCGGCGCCGAGTGGAGCCGCGTGCTTGCACATGCGGTGGTATCGTCCGCTCATTTGGAACGCAGGCTTGCGGGTGCAGTGCAGTTACGTTCCAGGCCGATCACGCTGTCATCCATTCCCTACGGATATCGTCGCATCTCCTCCGAGACTGAGCCGTGGTATCTCGGTGACCAGAGTGCAGTGATGCCGTCTTTTACGGGCGACGGTATGTCGATCGCGCTGCACTCCGCGTTTCTCGCCGCGGATGCGTATCGTCGCGGCGTGACGGCGCACACGTATCAGGCTATCCTGGCGCGGCAACTAAAGCGGCCCGTGCGGTTTGCGACGGCGCTCTCGCGATGCATGGTTTCGATGCCTGTGCTTGCGCATGCGCTCCGTCTGTATCCGGGCGCGATGGCGTGGATTGCCTCATGGACCCGCGTTCCATCACACTTTTTGAAGATTGGTGACAGTCACCGCAGTTCGCCTTACCCCTCATTTCACCGCTGTGCAGGAGATATCTGATGGAGATGGAAAAAATCCAGCAACTGGAAACAATCCAGCAACGCTGCATTGAACTGATCGCTGCGGCCAAGAAGGTTCCGCCGGAGACGCTCTCACCTGCTTCGACCTTTAAGGAGATCGGGCTCGACTCGCTGGATAAGGTAACGCTGGCCTTCGATGTGGAAGAAGCGTACGACATCGCCATTCCAGAGAGCGCGCTGGCCACGGTTCATACCATTGGCGCCATGGCGGCGGCGATTCAACAGGCGGTTGCGGCGAAACCTGTCACGGCCGATTCGCAAACGAGCCCGGTATGAGACGTGTTGCGATTACGGGCATGGGCTGTGTGACCGCCATCGGCATCGGCACGGAGAGATTCTTCCATGCGCTGCGCGAAGGCAGAGACGGCTTTCTTCCTCTCCCGGAGGAGGAGCGCGTTGGGTTGAACTTCAGCTCTACGGCACGGGTGGAGGATTTCCGGCCCGAGGAGCTGCTCTCTCCTGACCAGATGCTGCTCTCCGAGCGCTCATCGCAGTTTGCTCTCGTGGCGGCGCATGAGGCGATTGAAGAGTCTGGCATGCCGGCTACGCTCGACGGCAGCCGTATTGCTGTTGTCTTCGGCTGCTCCGCGGGCGGCAGAACGGCGGAAGAGCCGGCGCTGGAGAAGCTTTACACGCAGGGCGCGCGCGTTCATCCGCTTACGGTGCCGCGTGCGATGGCCAATGCGGGCACCAGCCTGGTCTCGATGGAGTATGGCATCACCGGGCCTGCCTATACTGTCTCCACCGCATGTGCGTCCGCGACGCACGCTATTGGCCAGGCCTTTCACATGGTGCGCTCCGGCATGGTAGACGCTGCGATCACCGGGGGTCATGACGCTCCCTTGACCTTCGGCTTTCTGCGGGCATGGAACAGCCTGCGTGTGGTCTCACCCACCTTCAGCCGTCCTTTCGCCAAAGACCGCGACGGCATGACGCTGGGGGAAGGCTCGGCTGTGCTGGTTCTGGAAGAGATGGAGAGCGCGCTACGGCGAGGAGCGCTTGTACTGGGAGAGATCGCCGGCTTCGGTATGTCTTCGGATGCGCGGCACATCACCCAGCCTGCACCCAGTGGAGCGGCCGCCGCCATGCGCACTGCTCTGCTGGACTGCGGCGATCTACGCGCACCCGTTCGCCACATCAATGCACACGGCACAGGAACCGTCGTCAATGACGGGACAGAGGCGGAGGCGATCCACATGGTCTTTGAAGAGGAGACAGGCAGGATTCCGGTGACCTCCACCAAGTCGACGCACGGCCATGCGATGGGCGCCTCTGGAGCGCTGGAGGCCGTAGCGACTGTGCTTGCCTTACAGCATGGCGAACTGCCGCATACAGCGCATGCCAGCGAGATCGACCCAGAGCTCGCACTCGATGTGATTACCGGTGAACCGCGAGCGCTAGAGCGAACCAGTGAGCCGGTGCTCGCACTGTCTAACTCCTTCGCCTTTGGCGGACTGAATGCGGTGCTGGCCTTTCGCTCCGTTTGAGGGATCTATGCTGAGGCTGATTGCCGGTATCTTTCTCATAATTGCGGCCACATTGCAGGCCGAGCAGCCCGGTGTGTTGGGTGATTGGGTGGAGCCCACGGGATCCGTCATCCGTATTGCGCCGTGCGGTCAGGAGTTGTGTGCGCGGCTGATTGCGATCAGCCGCCAGGCCCCTACGCCGTTCGATAGCAATAATCCGGATGCGGCGAAACGTAACCAGCCATTGTGTGGCCTGATGATCGGGCATGGCTTTCATCTCTCGGATCAGAACCATGCGGACGGTGGTTATCTTTACGATCCGAAATCGGGGAAGACGTATCACGGCTCGATGACGCGGAGTGGAGATCGATTGGAGTTGCGTGGGTATGTTGGGATCAAGCTGTTTGGAAGGACTGAGGTGTGGAGCAGGCCGGGGAATGTGAGTGCTTGTACGGGTGATGGTTTTTTAAGCGGTACCTCAGCGGCTAAAGCCGCGTGTTTTGCGGCTTCTGTTTCGGCACGGCTGAAGCCGTGCCCTTAAGCAAGGCATTCGCGCGGAGCGCGAACGGAAAAGCGTCTCGTTAGGGTTTGTGAGGCTGACATTCTGATAGCCTTCGCTAGAATATTTCCCTGCAGGTGTATTGCAGGGCTTCTGCATCAATAGGCGTTTCCCGCAATGAAAACGCCACGGCACTCCTATTCCGAGATACCCAGCAACGGGAAAATGCTCTGTCATCGAACGAACTTGTTCGTTCGATGTCCGTTCGCGCGACGCGCGAATGTCTTGCTTAAGGGGGCGGCTTTTAGCCGTCCCGTACAGAGCCGGGGAGAAAGGCGGCTTTAGCCGCTGAGGTACTCGTCCACGTCAAATACAATTCATCTTATGGCGATCCCGACACGTACAGCGAGACCCGGGACGTATTTCGTCACATCTCTGGTCGCCAATCGACGTAGAGTCTTTCAAGTTACGCGGAATGCTGAGTTGCTTCTCGAGACGCTGGATCATTACCGGGAGAACTATCTTCTACACGCGTACGTCGTGATGCCGGATCATATCCATCTGCTGCTGACTCCGACACAGATAACACTCGAACGAACAATGCAACTGATCAAGGGTGGGTTCTCTTATCGCTTCCATGCATCGCAATCTGTATGGCAGCGAGGATTTACAGACCATCGAATTCGGAATGCAGAAGAATACGTAACACGCCTTGCATACATCGCGCAGAATCCTGTGCGAGCAAGGCTGTGTACTACAGCTGAGGAGTATCCGTATTCTTCTGTCAATCCAACGATTCGGCTGGACGAGTACCTCAGCGGCTAAAGCCGCGTGTTTTGTGGCTTTTACGGCACGGCTGAAGCCGTGCCCTTAAGCAAGACGATCGCGCGGAGCGCGATGGATGCTTTTACGACGCTTTGCGCAATGTCGAGCGGTAGTCTTCGACGAACTTGCGGATGCCCTTGTCCGTGAGCTCGTGCTTGATGTTGAAGTTCTGCCAGGGCTGATTCAGATCGATCTCGCGATACTCCATCGGTTTTCCGTTGAACTGGTAATGGAAGTTCTCATCCGGCATCTGCTTGCCGGCTTCGACCCATTCCAGAATCACCTTTGCCGGAACCGTGACCAGGTCAACGCCGATCTGGAAACAACGCATCAGATGCGGCAGACTGCGAATGCTTGCGCCCAGGATATGGACGTGGCCGTCACCTGAGGCGAACATGCGTTTGATGTTCGCCAGCAGGTCCATGCCGTTCCATCCGATGTCGTCGAGACGCCCGACGAAGGGTGAAACATAAACCGGGAACTTCGAACCTTTGGTCGCCGCATAAACTGCGGCGGCCTGTTCCTGCGAGAAGCACAGGGTCATGTTCACGCGCATTCCCTGCGCGACGGAGCGCTGCGCTGCCTTCAGACCTTCGGTCGTGCAGGGATATTTGATGTAGGCGTTCGGAATCCAGGTAAACATCTCCTGGCCTTGCTTCAGCATCTGGTCGGCGGTGGTGTCGAAGTCGGCAAAGACCTCGATCGAGACACCGGCGCTTCCCACCATGGGTGAGATCTCCTGCACAATTTTGCGGTAGGCGGCGCGTTCCTCAGCTTCGCTCAGCGAACGGCCGGACTCGACCCGCTTTTTTACCTCGGGGTTCTTGGCGATCAGGGACGGATTGGTGGTCTGGCCGTCGACATATCCGAGCGCTTCCTTGACCCGCATCGTCTCTGCCGGATCGCCACCATCGACGAGAATCTTCGGGCCCGGATGGGTGGAACGGCCATCTTTGGTTTGAGCGGTATCAACGTTTGCCATGTGATTTCCCCCTGACGGGGTTGCGGCTCACAGACTCAGGCGACGCAAGGTTGACGATAGATTCAATGGAATCCGCACCGCCCGGAGATATCGCCGAAATGGCGTGTGTCTATGCGAACCCTCTCCCGTTGTAGGTTAGACGCCGGGGTCCTTCAGCCCGTGGCCTCATGATGCAAATTTGATAATCGGGAAACGGGCACAGCGCACAGGATGAAGACCTGAGCATTTTCCGGGAACCGATCTACGCAATCTTTCGTATTCCCTTAAGACCTGAAAGATCTTTCATAGCAAGGTGGTGTCGTGAGGAAGCCAAACCGTCTTTTTCTACAGTGCGTCTTTTGGGGCGTAGTTGCTGCTCTGTGCTGGACCGTTCGCCTGCAAGCGCAGACTCCGGATACCGGCGGCACACCGTATACCTATCGCGAAGTGCAGGGAGAGGCTCTGAAGGCGTATGTCTTCTCTCCTCAAGAGAGGAGCGGGACGCGGCATCCAGCGATCCTGATGTTTCACGGCGGAGCCTGGCAGCTTGGCGATGCCTCCTGGATGTTCCAACGAGCCAGAGAGTTTGCCCAAGACGGCATGGTTGCGATTGCCGTCGAGTACCGGCTCAGCCTGCATGGCCAATCTCCAGTAGAAGGCGTGGACGACGCCTGTGCAGCGTTTCTATGGGTACGCGCGCATGCCGCCGAGCTCCATATCGATCCGGACAGAGTGGCGGGGTATGGTGTCTCGGCCGGCGGACATCTGGTTGCCGCCGCCGCGACGCTTCCCGCGATCAGCGGCGTTCCCATTCCCGCGGAAGCGCGGCCGAATGCGATGCTGCTCTACTCCCCTGCCTTGAATACGGGAACTGATGCTTACTTCATGCGGCTGATGAACGGTCACGGAGATCCGCACCAGTACTCTCCATCGGACTTTATCTCCTCTACTCTGCCGCCGACACTTATCATCCAGGGAGAGAAGGACTCCATCGTCTATGCCGACGATGCCAAGACCTTCTGCGCGAAAGCGACACAATTACACGCGCGGTGCGAGCTGCACGTCTATCCGAATGTGGGTCACCTGCTGACGCGCAACCTGAAGGTGCAATACAAGGATTTCGACAGTGATCCTGAAGACGCCGCCGACGCACACAAGCGCGAGGATGAGTTTCTGCGCTCGCTTCATTATGTGACGAGGTGAAGCATCACGCTCGGTGGGCATTGGGGTGACCCGCGTATTGCCATCATTTCGCCAGAATCATTTACATGCGGCAACACAATGGAGTCAATCCCGGTGGGAGCAGCGGGCTTCAGCCCGCTGATTCAGGAGCTAAATGAGACGGGCTTTAGCCCTGGGCATTCTCCTATGGGAAGCAAAAAGCCCAGGGCTAAAGCCCATTTTTTGTTGGGAACGGATAAACCGAGGGCTAAAAGCCCTCGGCTCCCACCGGAGCCAGCAAAGCTGGCTCCATTTATCTCTCACGCTCTTCGCGCGATGTGCAGGAGCTCTTCCCATTCTTAGGATAGCAAGCCACACCTTTCAGAAACAGACTGTTTTTCGGTCCCGTTTCCGGATACGTTCAACCCTCGGGCTGGAGGAGGAACGTGCATCTACGCACGTCTTACCACCCCAGGAGGGAAAACATGTTGGTTGCGGCGAACAGGTTCGAAGGTTCCACGGTTGATGCCATCGCACCCCAGGTTGGACCGGCAGGCGTCGATATCGCCTATCAGCGTCTCGGCGATCCGCTGGCGCCCGCGGTGCTGCTGATCATGGGAGTAGCGGCACAGTCGATCCACTGGCCGGATCCTTTGTGCAATGCCCTGCTCGACTGCGGGCTGCAGGTGATTCGCTTCGATAACCGCGATTCTGGACTGTCCACACATCTCAGCGATGCTCCGGTTCCGAATCTTCACGCTGTGCTCGCCGGAGATCTGTCGTCGGTGTCCTACACGCTCTCTGATATGGCGGCCGATGCAGTGGGACTGCTTGATGCACTGGAGATTGAGGAGGCTCATGTTGTGGGAGCTTCGATGGGCGGACAGATCGCGCAGACCATGGCCATTGAGCATCCCACACGCGTGCGCTCCTTGTGTTCGATCATGTCCACGACCGGGAACATGACCGTAGGCCAGCCCGCTCCGGAGGTGCTGCGGGAGTTGTTCTCCGGAGGTCCGGTGGAGACGCGCGAGCAGGCCATCGAGCAATCTCTACGGGCGATGCGTATCGTTGGCTCGCCGGGGTATCCGATTGATGAAGACGAAGTGGCAGCTCGCGCTGGCATTGCCTTTGACCGGTCACATGATCGTGTCGCGACAGCTCGCCAGGCAATTGCGGCTGTTGCCTCGGGAGACAGGACAGAACGGCTGCGGCAACTACAGCTTCCAACGCTGGTGATTCACGGACTGGCCGATCGTATGTGCGACGTCAGCGGAGGACGCGCGACCGCGGATGCGATCTCCGGGGCGAAGCTCGTACTGATCGAAGGAATGGGACACAATCTTCCGCCGGGACTGCGGCTGCAGCTGGCTGCACGGATCACCGAATTTGTTTGGCATGTGGAGCGCGTCTCGTTGCGGTGAGTTTAAGATTTCGTCTATGTCTGCAGACATCACGATCAATCTCTGGAAACAGCGGCTCGGTACGGTACCCGCTGAAATATGGGAACGGACAGAGGCCACGGTCTTGATTCTGGCCGACAACGGCCTGACGGAGATCTCGCCGCGCATCGGCAACATGCAGCGTCTGCGAACGCTGGATCTTGGGCACAACCAGATTGCGTCATTGCCGGAAGAGATCGGAGAGCTCACCGCGCTCTCCGACTTTCTCTATCTTCATGACAACCGGCTGACGTCATTGCCAGCTTCGATCGCAAGACTTACACGGGTGCGCTATCTGAATATCAGTGAGAACCAGCTCTCGGTATTCCCCGAGAGCATCTGTCAGATGTCCGGTCTGTTAGAACTTCGAATGACAGACAATCAGATCTCGCAGCTCCCGGCATCGATTGGAACAATGGCGCAATTGAGGGAGCTTCATCTTCGGAATAATCGGTTGCGCACGCTTCCGGAGGAGATTGCTGGTTTATCAGAGCTACGGCAGATCGATCTTCGCGGGAATCCGATTGAGACTCTTCCGGATGCAATGGCGCGGCTTCCTAAATTGGAGAAGCTGGATCTGCGATGGGTAACGACGCTTGCGGAGCCGGCGTGGTTGGGTGATCTGGAAACGCGTGGCTGTTTGGTTTATCGGTGATGAATGGAGTACGTTTGAGCTTGAATACGGACCTCAGCGGCTAAAGCCGCGTTTTCTTCAGGCACGGCTGAAGCCATGCCCTTAAGCAAAACATCGCGCTGCGCGCGAACGGGTGTGCGGATAGCGTCTTGCCGGATTGCGCTGATGCGCGTAGCGCAACCATTTCACACTGCAAGTGCGAATGTCTTGCTTAAGGGGACGGCTTCAGCCGTCCCGTAAAAAGCTTGAGTGAGATGGCGGCTTTAGCCGCTGAGGTACATGGGGCACCCAGTTTCGTGGTGAACAACAAAGCGGGTCCTTCGCTTACGCTCAGGATGACAGGCTACCTTCATCCCATAAGCCGTTTCGCAACTTGCCTGTCCGGTTTGCAACATTTCAGAAGACGCAGCGATAACTCCCGCATAGGCTCGGCGCATGCAAATTCATTCGCCAGCGCTCCTTTCGGAATGCGGCTCGTCGTATCGCCGCCTGTTCTCTCTCTGGATAGTTTTAACGCTCTTTGTCCTGGCCGCCGGGCAACTTGCTTATGCGGCCGACACCATCAAGGTTCCCATGACCCGTGACGGCTGGACGGTTACGGCGGGCACGGTGGACTTCGCTGAATACATGGGCCGTCCGGCGATCTCCCTGAAGGCAGGCGACTATGCCAAACACATCCCAACCGGGGCGGCCGTGCTGAAGTCGATCAACTTCCACAACGGCACCATTGAATACGACGTCGTCGCCACCAGCAGCATGGGCGCGGGCTTCATCTTCCGCCGCGCCGATAAAGACAACTACGAGATGTTCTACCTGCGTCCGCGTCCGAAATGCGAGGATGCTCCAGACTGCATCCAGTACGCTCCGGAGACGCATGGCGCTCTGCTGTGGGATGTCTTTCCGCAGTACCAGGGACCGGCGCCGCTCCAACAGGACGGGTGGAACCATGTGAAGCTTGTAGTAAACGGCAAGCGCATGAATATCTTCGTCAATGGAGCCGCGACGCCCACACTGAAGGTCGGCCGGCTGGAAGGAGACGCGGAAGAAGGCTCCATCATGATTGAGGGTCCCGGCGTCTTCTCCAACATCACCGTCACTCCGGATGCGACCGAAGGCCTCACCGCCGAGCCGGAAAAAGATGACACTGACGCCGACAACTGTTATGTGCGGCACTGGCAGATCTCATCCGTCTCGAAACTGGAAGCGAATAAGGCTCCTGCTTACGGCGGCATGCCCGCCGCCTCCGCGGAATGGAGGCCGGTTGACGCCGAACGCGATGGCTTCATCAATGTCAGCCGCATCTATGGCGTTCCGGTCGACCGGCCGAAGCGGTCTGTCGTGTGGCTGAAGACCACCATCCACTCCAGTAAGGCGCAGGTAAAACATCTCTCCTTCGGATGGCTCCGCGAGGCCTTCGTCTACGTCAACGGAGACCTGGTCTTTGCCGACAAAAATCTATACATGCAGGCCGCATCTGGACGCAAGACGCCCGACGGACGTCTCTCGCTCCAGAACGGAGGTCTAACCCTGCCGTTGAAAGAAGGTGATAACGAAGTGGCGATTGCCGTCGTCAATGACTTCTATGGATGGGGCATCGTGATGCACCTGGACGATATGGATAACGTCACCCTGGCAACACGGTAGAAGGCTACACGGTAACATTGGCGGGACAGAGATTCAGACGAGGAGGTGTGGTGATCGAAAAGCAACCCCGGTCGTTCGTAGACAGCCGCCTGATGACCACACGCTGGGGCCGCTGGCTGCCGGCGGTTCCGCTCTGGAGCCTTATTGGTCTGTTGTTTGCTTTGCCCCAGCTATCCACTCCGCAGCGGCACAGCATGCTGCTGATGTCGCTGACGCAGTGGTGGTCATGGGGGTTGGTCACTCCGCTTCTTTTCTGGGTCGACGACCGCCTTCCATTGCGGGAGCGGCAACTGGGGCTTCGCATCCTGGTCCAGATCGTTCCCAGTCTGCTGCTCACCACGTTCTATCTCTACGTTCTGATGGCAATGCGCGCCCTGATGGGCTTATCCCATTGGAGCGCGCTCGCCGGAACGCGCCTGATCGTCAGCGCGTTTACCGGCGGCATTCTATGGAACTGGCTGATCTACTGGCTGATCTTCGGCGCACGCCAGACCTTTCTCTATTACAAGCACTACATCGACAGCGAGCTGCGGCTGGAGAGGATGGAGCGCAGCTTCTCGCAGGCGCGGCTGAATGCTCTGCGTATGCAACTGGATCCGCACTTCCTCTTCAATGCGCTCAACGCCGTCTCCTCCCAGGTGGAGCGTGATCCTCGCCTGGCGCGGCGCATGATTGAACACCTGGGCGATCTTCTACGCCTCTCGCTTGAATCCCGTGACCGTCAGGAAGTTCCTCTGGTGGAGGAGATGGCTTTTCTGGATCACTACGTCGCGATCCAGAAGATCCGCTTCGGCAATGCATTGCATATCGAAACCTGTATCGATCCCGAGGTGAAGTACGCACTGGTTCCCTGCTTCATCGTGCAGCCGCTGGTGGAAAACGCGATTCGCCACGGCATCTCACGGCGTTCTGCAGGAGGCTCCGTGACGGTGACGGCGCAACGCCGCGCGGAGCAGGTCGAGATCCGCATCGCTGACGATGGCGTCGGGCTGCCGCCGGAGTGGTCACTGGAGACATCTGCGGGCCTGGGGCTTTCGGTCACTCGCGAGCGGATTACCACGCTCCACAACGGCTCCAGTAGTTTTTCCGTGACACGCCGCCCTACCGGCGGAACAGAAGTTGAGATCGTACTTCCACTCCGCTCTGCGAACGAGAACCGGGAAGCATGACGTCACAATCTTCGGAACGGCTGCGCGTACTTGTTGTCGACGACGAAGCGCCCGCGCGTCAGCGCATCATCGATCTGCTGAAGAAGGATACGCAGATCGAGACGGTGCTGGAGGCGGGCGACGGTCTGGCTGCGGTGCAAGCAATCGAACGCGAGGCGCTCGATCTCGTCTTCCTCGATGTCCAGATGCCGGAGCTCGATGGTCTTGGCGTGATTGAAGCGATTGGCGCGGAACGGATGCCGCTGACCATCTTCGTCACGGCGTACGATCAACACGCGATCCGCGCCTTTGAAGCCAACGCGCTCGATTATCTGTTGAAGCCCTTCAGTGATGAACGCCTGGAAGCAGCAGTTGCCCGTGCAAAGACTCGCCATCTGGAGCGCAACATGCAGGCGCTGGGATTGGGCATGCTGCGCATGGTCGCCGCGGCGGGCTCGTCAGGACGCAGTATCGATCGTCTGGTGGTGAAGTCGGCCGGCGTGACCCGTTTTCTTCGCGTCGTCGAGATCGACTGGATTGAAGCGGCGGGGGTGTATGCCAATCTGCATGTGGGTGGGAAAGAGATTCTCTATCGTGCGAGCTTGAACGAACTTGCCGAGAGTTTGGATGCGATGCGGTTTATCCGCGTTCATCGATCGGCGATTGTGAACATCGACAGCATTCTTGAGCTGCACTCACTTTCGCATGGCGAGTTTGAGCTGGTATTGAAGGATGGTCATCGGTCGCGCGTGAGCAGGACGTATCGGGCGGAGTTGGAGAAACGGTTGGGGCAGTCGCTGTAGAGGAACGCTGATAGGCAGTACTCCACAATCTGAGTTCGGGTGTGCCGAGAGTCAAGCGCTGAAGGCGCGCTCTATACCAGCCTGGGGCAACGCCCCAGGTTTGATACCCACAAGAAGTTAAAGGGCTGAAGGCCCGCCCCATAGTAAGAGTCTTCAATCCGACCGTATCGTCCGATAGGCATACAACGCTTTCACGAACTGTTTCGTTTGTGACGATTGGGAATTATAAATCGGGCCTTCAGCCCTCTTAGGCTTTTCTGCCTTCGTACCTGGGGCGTTGCCCCAGGCTGGTATAGGACGCGCCTTCAGCGCTAAACACATCTATCTGGCTCAAGCTTCGTTTCATCCCAATGCTCGAACGTTTCCACCTGCCATAAAATTAACTGAGTCACCAGGAAGAAGCTGCCCTTGAACGCACCTCAGAATATCTATGACGATCCGGAGTTCTTTGCGGGATACGCAAGCTGCGTGAGATCTCCGTTCCTATTGATTGGTGCGAACCGAAATTGATTTGGTGGCGTGAGAACAGCTAAGTATCGAGCGCAAGCTCGATCCGGTGGGAGCCGTGGGCTTCAGCCCACGGGTTAGCGGTCTAAAAGAATTGGGCTTTAGCCCTGGGCTTTCTGATTCCATAAGCGAAAGCCCATTCATTTTTGTGTGTCAATCAGCGGGCTGAAGCCCGCTGCTCCCACCCGATTCGTGACTTCCCCGCCCACCCTAGCGTTGCGAGGGTGGGGCACCCACTAGGGGAAGATCTCCTTCCCTCTACGGCATCAAGACAAAGTTCTGGATCGCGATCTTCGAACCTCCGCGAGCACGCTCTTTATCGGGAGCAATCACCAGCGTGATCTCGTCGAACTGGCGATGTCTTGCCGCTGCGGGAAGCTCAAAGCGCATCGATTCATGCACCGGCGGGCGTGTCAGCGAGATGTGTTTGGCCTGGCTGGATGGAATCACGATGCTCCCGAGCGAGATCGATTGCCGGCTCTTGAGCGAAGTATCTCTCAACCGCACTTCGAGACGAATGATTCCCGGACGCGCGTCGCCGTTCAGCAGGTCCACGCGCAGTGCATGGCAGCATTCCAGGCTCACAGGCGTGGGCAGCAGCTGGTGTGCCTCCATCTGCAGGGGATATTCATCCGTGGAGCGGACGTTGGCCTTGATGGGATCGCCGCGCTGCACTCTGGCATCCCGTCTCGGTTGCAGGTCAGGGTGTTTGAAGTACCAGTAGACGCCGTCGAATGGAATCACGACCGGCTTGGCGATCGCTGTCGCGAACGATGTCTGTTCGCCCCGGGTCGGCGGCACAATAGGCGGATGCGGCTTTGGCGGAAGCATCAAGATAACGCCGGAGTAGCCACTACTCGGGACGCTCGCCTGAGTGGATTTGATGACTGGCGGCCGGATCGCGAGCAATCCGCTCAACGACTGCACGCCATAGGCACGTTGGAGAAAGGGTGTGAGCGCAGTCGCCAGCAGCAAGAAGGCCGTCGCCGTCTGCACGAAGGCGGCTTTGGAGAAACGGCGGCGCTGACGGCGCAGGCGATTGGGACGAACGATAGGATGACGCAGCAGCAGGATCAGCAGGCAGATGGAGAACAGGCCCGCGGCCATCCACGGGCTGCCGTTCATCAGGGATGCAACGCCTGCCTGTGCAGCGACAACGACGACCACATACGGCAGGAGCGTACGCCACAGCGGCACGACTGTCTCTGTCTGGAAGAGCGGCCGTGGAGAGGGAGTGATTGGGCTCTCCGGTTCCGGCGTCTCGGCACGATCATTCCAAAGCGCGAGATAGATCATGGCATTCGCACATGCCCAGGGCACGATACAGCAGAGCCAGAGGGAGTGTTCCGCATTCAGCAGCGAGACCAGCGGCAGCCAAACAATCGCCGCCCAGATATGGAGCATGAGCAGGCTGACCGGCGCGTGCAGATACTCGCGGATCAGTCGCCAGATCGCCCAGACCGTTGCCAGGTGAATGCAGGCGGCGATGGCGAGATCGATAGCCGCTCGCAGAAAGAGCTGCGCCAGGCTGAGGCTTGGCCGGGATGGAGGCACCAGAACCAGCGTGACGGCGACGCTGGTGGCGAGAATGCTGCCGATGAGCGGCAGCAGCATGGGTGATGAGATCTGATTGGAGCGCGTGAACATCGGTAAGCCCTCAGAGCGGAAATCACGAGCGTTACCCATCTTGCCTGTATTTTCGCGATTGCGAAAGTGCCTTAAACGAAAAAGCCCGGCAGACATGCCGGGCCTTTCTTTGGTTACCGCTTTTAGAAACTGAGTTTCGCAGCGAATTGGATGTTGAACGGTTCGCCGACACCGAGACCCGGAGCCGAAGAAGCATTACGCGTATTGGTGATCAGGCCGAAGGAGCTTGAGGTTGGCGTCACCGTTGGATTGGCAAAATTGTTCAGGTTGAAGACGTTGAAGATCTCCGCACGGAACTCGCTCATCACCCGTTCGGTTACCGGGGTGCGCTTGATCAGGGAGAAATCAACTGTGTGGAAGATCGGTCCCGTGAAGGCGTCGCGCCGCAGGTTGCCGTAGGTAAAGGATGCAGGTGTGCTGAACGCGACGCTTGCAGGCTGAAGATAGCGATACGTGCGGCCGGAGGAAGAGCTGGTGGCAAGCTGCGTGCCGCCGACATACGGACTTACACCGTTCCAGTTCGGGCGGTTCTTCAGCTCGCCGGTGCCATCCACGTTGGTGGAGTACTGCGGGCTGATGGGCGTCCCCGATGTGAACTGCAGCAGTGCATTCACCTGGTAGCCCTGCGTGATCCGCTTGGCCTTATCGGTGAACTTGGGCAGGTTGTAATAGACGTACCCGGTCAGTACATGGCGATTGTCGAAGGTGCTGGGACCGTAGTCGGCCTTCAGGTCATAGCTGTTCATCGGCGTCGTGTTGCTTGATGCGTAGTCCAGCGACTTCGACCAGGTGTAGTTGAAGGTGGTGATCAGGCCCTTCCACGCCGCCTGCTTGATAGTCGTCTGCAGCGAATGGAAGTTCGAGTTCGCGGCAAAGTTCAACTGGTTGATGGCCAGCAGCCTTTGCCCGGCAAACTTGGCATTCATGTTCGGAAAGGTCGTCTGTTGGTAGGGCCGCGCATTTGCCAGTGAGATGCCGGCTGCCAGATCGCTGATCTTCGGCTGGTTGATGTTGTACAGCACTTCCAAATGACGTCCGAAGGTGCCGACGTAGCCGAAGGTAAAGAGCGTGGTGCGCGAAAGCTGTTGTTCAATGTTGAAGCTAACAGTGGAAGACCGAGGCATCTTGAAGTTCTGATTGACGCCGTATGCTCCCACCTGCGGAGCCGTGGAGGCGGCAAACGGATTGACGTTCACTGCCCAACGGACGTTGGTCTGGTTGTAGATTGCCGCGGCATCAGGCCCGGCGGGATTGTTCTGCGCATATGCACCGCCACCGTTGGTGGTGGTGCCGGAGATCCAGCTGCTCATCGCCGGGAAATCGTAGAACAGGCCATAGGAACCACGAATGACGGTGCGGTCGTTATCGAACGGCGAATAAGAGAAGCCGACGCGCGGAGCAGCGCCGGAGAAGTAGTTCGGGTAGTAGCCCTTGTTGAAGCCGGGAGTTGAGCCCGGAACGAACATATAGATATCGTCGGCTTCAGCATTGATGACGCCTGGAATGGTGTAACGCACACCGAGGTTGAGGTTCAGACGCTTGTTGAGCTTGATGTTGTCCTGTGCCCACAGGTCTTCGGTATTCAGAGTCCACACGCGCTGCGCGTTGCCCTGAAGCAGGCGCGCACCGGAGGAGTTGGAGGGCATACCGGCAAGGAAGTCAGAGAGAGCGCCAAGCGCTGTACCGGAACCTCCCCACGGACCACGCGAGCCGTCGAAGGCAAAGGTGCCGCGGGCGCTGGAGAAGTAGAGCTGATTGACGTTGGAGTGGCGGTACTCGCCACCGAATTTCATATCGTGGCGGCCGAGAGTCCAGTGCAGATTGTCCGTCACGTGGCCGGTGACGTCGGTACGGCCCGAGGGCTGGGTGACGCCGACGCCATCAAACTGCGACATCGTAATGGTGGGCGCACCCGCGGCGACGATGCCGGAGAGCCCAAGATTCAGACCGGCGTTCTGCTGCGGATAGAAGTTCTGGTTAGCGTCGTTGAAGGTTTGCAGGAAGTAGTTAGTCGCCAGCGTGACCTGATTCAGCACGCGTGGGGTGATGGTGTAGGTATCGACGACGGAGAAGTTATGAATGTGCATCGGCGCGGTCTGGAAATAATCCGCGTAGTATGACGTCGTCAGTGGAGCCGTCTGCTTACCGGTGGTCCCCAGGTAGCGGGCAGACAGCGTATGAGCATCGCTGAAGTGATGGTCGATCTTGAGGATGCCGTTGAAGCTGTTGTAGTTCGCCGTGTTGTTCATGATGATGTTGTTCGCGGCGGCAGGGGCAGACTTGGTGTTTGCGGGATACAGCAGCTTGTAGAGATTCAGGCTGAGCTGGTTCGCGGCGTATGGAGCGTTCGTTGCCGGATCGGTGTACCTGGCGATATTGGCCGTTGCAGCCGCAATCCACGGATCGGAGACGACCGTATCGACGATGGCGGTATTTGCTTTCGCGATCTGTACTTCTCCGGCGATGAAGAAGAAGGTGCGGTCTCTCCAGATGGGTCCACCGACCGTAAAGCCACCCTGGTGATTACGGATCAGCGGCTTCTTACTGCCAACCGCAGCTACCGGCGAGATGGCGGCAAAGTATTCGTTGCGGTCGAAGTAGAAGAGATCGCCATGCAGGCTGTTGGTGCCCGACTTGATCACCATGTTGGAGTTCGCGCCAGCGTTGCGGCCTTGATCCGCCTCGCCACCCGACTGCATGGAGAACTGGTCGATCGCCTCAATCGGAATCAGGCCGCCGGCAATACCGGCGATCCCGCCCTGGTTAGACGCGACGATACCAAGCCACGGATCAACATTGTCCGCGCCGTCCACCTGGAAGTTGATACTGGCGGTACGTGAACCGTTGACGGAGTTAGTGAGAGCGCTGGCGCCGGGAACGAACTTCACCATCTGGGTGAAGTTACGTCCGTTCATCGGCATCTCCTGTACCGACTTGGAATCAATCACAGCGACCAGAGCGCTGGAGGTGGTATCGGCCTGAATGGCATCGGCCTGCACATCGACGATCATGTCCTGGGCACCAACGGCCAGCTCGACGCGAAGTGCGGTGGTCTTCGAGACGGCAATGTCGATGTCGTCAATCTTCTTGGTAGCAAAGCCAGGACTGCTGACACTGAGTGAATACTTGCCGACAGGCAGCTCCGTAAAGGTGAAGTCACCGGTTCCCGTCGATGTCGAGTTCAATACCGTGCCCGTCGCAGGATTGGTAAGAACCACTTTGACATTTGCAAGCACAGCGCCCTGAGCATCTGTCACGTTGCCTGAGAGCGTACCGCGGAAGGTCTGCCCCATTGCCGAAACGGGTATGAGATAGAGAAGTATCCAGAGAAGACGTCGCATCTAACCTCCAAAGAAAAACAGCAAAGATGTGGGTTTACCGGAACTAAAGTATGTGTTTTAGACAGTGGGGCCCGTGTAGAGACACGTATCCTGTCTGCGCCGGAGGACGCATTCAGGTGCTCTTGGAGCGTTTTCCCTGTTGCCGGGTATCCCGGAAAGGGCGTGCAGAGCGCGTTTTCATTGAGGAAAACGCTCGTAGATGCAGAAGCCCTACTCTACACCTACAGGGAAATGCTCTAGAGACATCGACACAGATGCAGAGCGAACGTGTGCTGACTGGTGGTTCGCAAAGAGGGCCGTCCAGACTGTCTGAATTGTGAAACGAATTAGATGTACTTTACGAATGACCTCGAACGAAGTCAAGCGTTCCAACGCTTGATATTTGCTGGTTGCGACGTTTGAGCAGGATCTTTCCGTAGATCTGCTGCATGCAATGCGTAGCTCTACTGAATGCACCGCGTACCCCGATACGCGATGGGTGGGATGTTCGAGCGAAGCTCGAATCGGTGGGAGCATCGGGGTCCCCGGCCAGCATTGCTGGCTGGGGTAAAGGCGTGGGCTTTTTAGCTTGGCTGAAGCCCGCTGTTACAGTGCGCCCTATCTTCCTCGTGTCGGCCACAGACTGACCCTATGGAGGACCAAGCGCTGAAGGCGCGCTCTATACCAGCCTGGGGCAACGCCCCAGGTGCGTGATACCCACAAGTTGTTAAAGGGCTGAAGGCCCGTCCCATATTAAGCGCCCTCAAGCGGACCGTATCTTTTCGATAGATATACAACGGTTCCACAACGGTTTTCGGTGACTATAGATCGGGCCTTCAGCCCTCATACCGTTCAACTATCCGGAACCTGGGGCGTTGCCCCAGGCTGGTATAGGTCGCGCCTTCAGCGCTCAACACATGTTTCTTGCTCAACAAAGAATGGGACTTTAAGCCTAGCTGAAGCCGGCTGAACACCCCATCCAGCAAAGCTGGTTGGGGACCCGCTGCTCCCACCCGTTTCGGTCATGCTGTGTCAGATCAACTGAATTTGTCGATACGCACTGAAGCTTTCCGTAGATCGATCTACTGCATTGGATACGTAGATCGTGCCGTAGCTCTACTGAATGCACCGCGTCGGAGGGACCGCGAAGCGAAGCGCTTCTTCCGAAGTGAACGATCGCTGCACCGAGCTGAATGCGGCCTGGTTGCGACCGTTTCGCTTTGCCTCATACAAGCCGGCGTCGGCGACCGCGACCAGCGCGGAGGACGTCATTCCGACCTGCCATGTTGCCACACCGATGCTGATGGTCACGCCGTGCAGCGCGCCCTCCTGCCGCGGAATGGCGTTACAGATGCGTGTGGCAAGCATCAGAGCATTTTCCGGAGTGGTATCCGGAAGCAGGACGGCAAACTCTTCTCCACCATAGCGGCAGATGTGATCGGCACTGCGGAACAGCCGGGGCAGCACCATCCCGAACTCGCGCAATACTTCATCTCCATAGAGATGCCCCTTGGTATCGTTGATCTGCTTGAAGTGGTCGACGTCAAGCATGATCAGCGAGAGAGGGCGCCTGCTTCTCGCAGCATAGGAGGCGCACTGTTCCAGCCACTGGTCAAAACATCTGCGGTTCGGAAGTCCGGTCAGCGTATCGGTAATGCTCAGCTTGCCGAGCTCAATGGTTGCAGCCGTAAGCTCTTCCTTCTTACGTTCCAGCTCCTCTTCGTAGAGCCGCTCACGGGTTACATCGATGGCAATGCCGGCGAGAAAACGCTCGCCGTGCGCATCGGTAAACGGAAACTTATAACTCTTCCAGTAGATATAGTCGCCATGTGCACCGGGAGATCTCTCTTCCAGTTCCACAGCATGATTGCCGGTCAGAACAGCGAGATCGGTCGCGCGATACTCGTCTGCCAGATGCGCCGGCCAGATCTCGTGATCCGTCCTGTTGAGCCATTCCTTGCTGGTCACGCCATACAACGCCGCAAGCCGCCGGTTGTAGAAGCGCATCCGGCCTTCCGCATCTTTAATAAAAGCGACGATGGGGCTATGGTCCATGAACGCGCAGAACCGGTCATTGCTGGAGAGAAGATCTTTCGTCAGCGCCTCAGTATTTTCGACAAGCTGCTGCACCTGCTGCATGCGCTGCCGCAGGGCAATCTGCGCCTCCACCTGTTTGGCCAGCATGCGGAGTGTCTCAATCTGTTCCCCACTGAAGGAGCGTGGAACCAGGTCGACGGCGCAGAGCGCGCCAAAGCAGAAGCCATTGAGATCGCGCAGCGGTACACCGGCGTACGCCCGCAGATGCGGTTTGCCCACAACAAACGGACTTAGGGCAAACCGTTCATCTGCCGTAAGATCGGGCACAACCAGGGGGACGGTCTGCCGGATGGTATAGGTGCACATGGCTCCCTCGCGTGCCGTCTGCCGGCATGCCAGCCCCTGCACCGATTTAAACCATTGCCGATCTGTATCTACCAGAGAAACAAGGGCGATCGGCACTTCGCACAACCGGGTTACCAGCCTGGTAATGTCATCAAATGACTCTTCCGGATCGGTATCCAGCAATCCACTGGTATGCAGGGCCGCCAACCGGGCTGATTCCAGCAACTGAGCCGCCAATGTTCCATCGGGATCGAGAATCTTCGGCATATTTCTAACTCTGAAAGAGCTTTTCGGCAGAACCGGGTGAACCTTTAGCCCAAGAACCACAAAAATTTTAAAAAGATTCCCTTTTCAAAAAACTCACGCGGGCGGCAGAGCTTTCCTCGAGAGCCTGCGTCCGTGCCAAGCGCACCATTTGTCGGCTATGATGGCTCTTCCGGGCCAGCTTCGATGAGTTCCAAGAGCATTTTCCCTGATGCTGGGTATCCCGGAAGAGGAGTGCAGCGGCGTTTTCATTGCGGAAAACGTCCATAGATGTGGAAGCCCTACACTACACCCACAGGGAAAATGCTCCAGTGCAAGCCTGTTGCGAGGTGAATCATGCCATTCCAGCTCACTATTAATCGGAAGCCCAGATCGGTCGACGCACCGGCCGATATGCCGTTGCTCTGGGTTTTGCGCGACGTCCTTGATCTGAAGGGCGCCAAATATGGCTGCGGGATCGGGGCGTGCGGCGCCTGCACGGTCCTGATGAACGGTGAGGCGGTACGTTCCTGCCAGATCCCGGTCTCCGCAGTGAAAGGCAACATCACCACCATCGAAGGCCTGGCGGAAGAAGGCAAGCTGCATCCTCTGCAAAAGGCGTGGATTGACCTGGATGTTGCCCAGTGCGGTTACTGCCAGGGTGGACAGATCCTGAGCGCGGCGTCTCTGCTGGCAAAGAATCCTCATCCCAGCGATGCCGACATCAATGCGGCGATGACCGGCAATATCTGCCGTTGCGCCACCTATAACCGCATCCGCGCGGCGATTCATCAGGCTGCCGGAGACTCCGCCACCAAGGAAGGAGGCAGCCATGCCGGTGCTTGAGAAGTTTGCTCAATACGACGCCGAGATGCAGGCCCTGATCGCCGAGGTCGAGATGATCTCGCCTTCCGTGGTCACCACGATGGGACGGCGCTCGTTCCTGAAGCTGGCCGGACTGGCCGGCGGCGGCCTGGTGCTCGCCTTCAACCTCGATACCCGCTCGGCCAAAGCTGAGATGGCGGCGACGGGAGATGCGGCCAACACGGAGCTGAATGCCTTCGTCCGCATCGCTCCGGACAACACCGTGACCGTCTACTCCAAAGGGCCGGAGATCGGCCAGGGCATTAAGACGGCCTTCGGCCTGATCATCGCCGAGGAGCTCGACGCTGACTGGAAGACGGTGAAGGTCGATCAGGCTGCCATCAATCCCAAGGTCTATGGCTACCAGGGCGCGGGTGGTTCTACCTCGATTCCGCGTGGATGGGACCAGTTGCGCCAGGCGGGAGCGACGGCGCGCGCCATGCTAATTGCTGCCGCTGCCAAGCAGTGGAACGTTCCGGTGAGCGAGTGCACCGCTTCGGAGAGCACCGTCATCCATACTCCTTCAAAACGCAAGCTGACCTACGGTGAGCTGGCAAAGGCCGCGGCAGCCCAGCCGGTGCCCGATGTCGCGAAGGTTCCGCTGAAGACCCGCGCTGAGTACAAGCTGCTGGGCAAGCGTTACACCGGGGTCGACAACCTTAAAGTAGTGACCGGCCAGCCGCTCTTCGGCATCGATGTCACCATGCCGGGCATGGTGTATGCCAACTACACCAAGTGTCCCGCGGTCGGCGGTAAGGTAAAGTCCGCCAACCTGGACGAGATCAAGAAGATGCCGGGCGTGCTCGATGCCTTCGTGCTGGAGGGCACCGGAAGCCCCGCCGAGGTAATGCCGGGCGTTGCGATCATCGCCAAGACCACCTGGGAGGCCTTCAAGGCGAAGGCCGCGCTGAAGGTGGAGTGGGATGAGAGCTCGGCCTCGAAGGACTCACTGACGCAGGCCGCAGCGAAGGCCAAAGAGCTTGGCCCCAACCTGCCGACACCTGCAGTCAATATCGGCGACGTCGATGCCGCCTTTGCCGCCGGCAAGGTAGTAGAGGCTGCCTACGACTACGCCATGGTCTCGCACCAGCAGCTTGAGCCCGAGGTCACCACCGGCTGGTGGCATGACGGAACCATGGAGCTGTGGACGCCGAGCCAGCAATCCGACCGCGGTCTCGGCCAGGTCACCAAGATGCTGAACCTGCCGGAAGACAAGGTGATCGTGCACCAGACCCGCGCCGGTGGCGGCTTTGGCCGCAGGTTGGCCAATGACTACATGTGCGAGGCCGCGGCCATTGCGATGAAGGTCAACGCTCCGGTCAAGCTGCAGTGGAAGCGTGAAGACGACTTTGCTCACGACATGTTCCGCGTGGGCGGCTATCACTTCCTGAAGGGAGCGGTGAAGGACGGAAAGCTTACCGCCTTCCAGCAGCATCTGGTCACCTTCTCCGCGGATGGCAGCCGTCCGGTCTCCGGCGGCGCGCGCAGCAACAACAGCTTCCCTGTCGATATCGCTCCGAATGTCCGTTATGCCGTCAGCCTGATGCCGCTGCAGATTCCCTGCGGCCCATGGCGTGCGCCTACCGATAACACGCAGATGTTTGTCATCGGCAGCTTCCTGCATGAGCTCTCGGTTGCCGCTGAGTGCGACCATGTCACCTTCCTTCTCGACTGGCTGGCTCGTCCGCTGGCTCCTCCGCCAAGTGGAGGCCCGCCGCAGGACCCGAGCCGTACCTTCAATCCCACGCGCGCCGCGGGTGTCGTGAAGCTGGCCGCGGAGAAATCCGGCTGGGGCAAGAAGCTGCCGCCAGGTCATGGTCTGGGCATCGCGTTTGGATTTTCTTACGGCGGACACATCGCCGAAGCGGTGGAGCTGAGCGTCGATGCCAAGAAGAAGATCACCGTGCACAAGATCACGGTGGCCGCGGATATCGGTCCGATCATCAACCTGAGCAGCGCGGAGAACCAGGCACAGGGCGGCGCCATCGATGGTCTGTCGACCGCGATGGGCCTGGAGATCGGCGTGGAGCAGGGCCGCATTCAAGAGACAAACTTCGGTGACTACCCGATTCTGCGCATGCGCAGCGCTCCTCCAGTGGAGGCTCACTTCATCCAGTCGGACTTCCGTCCGTCGGGTCTGGGTGAGCCGTGTTTGCCGCCGCTGGCTGCAGCGCTTGGCAACGCACTGTTTGCCGCGACAGGCGAACGTGTACGGACGATGCCATTCAAACGAGCGGGGTATACGATCTGATAGAAAAGCCGCCCTTGAGGCGGCTTTTCTGTTTGTGTAACCAATGCACCGGGTGCACCATCCATTGCGTAGCAATGGGTGGGATCGTTCGAGCGACAGGTACCTCAGCGAACTTGTTTCGCTGGGGTGAATCGGAGCTCGAATCGAGCGCTGAAGGCGCGCTCTATACCAGCCTGGGGCAACGCCCCAGGTTACGGAGCCCACAACATGTTAAAGGGCTGAAGGCCCGCTCCATAATTCCGCGGCTCCGAACCCACCCTAACTCCGTGAGGCTTTTACCCCGATGTGGGGCACCGGGTGGGGATGAACCGTCTCGTTTAGAGATGTGGCGTTGCGACGATTGGGAACTATAGATCGGGCTTTCAGCCCTCTTACCGTTTTGCTATCCGTTACCTGGGGCGTTGCCCCAGGCTGGTATAGGGCGCGCGTTTCCACCCCAACGAACACGTTCGTCGGGGACCCCGGCCTTCAGCACTTTTCATCGATGGGTTTTATCTGTATCGCCCTTTCTACTACTCGCTCGCCATTGTCCAACGCATGCCGAAGGAAACCGTTGGGCGATAGTACTCGCGCTGCACCGGATAGATGGTGCTGCCGTTATAGAAGCCGAAGACTTCATTGCTGAGATTCAGTCCGGAGGCGACTACCTGCCATCCCTTATGCACGCGATAGCTCCCCTG
Source organism: Terriglobus albidus (assembly GCF_025685425.1). Classification (GTDB taxonomy): domain Bacteria; phylum Acidobacteriota; class Terriglobia; order Terriglobales; family Acidobacteriaceae; genus Terriglobus; species Terriglobus albidus. The sequence continues at coordinate 15,413 of NZ_JAGTAS010000034.1, read as the reverse complement.
CACATCGAACTGCGTATGTGCATAGAAGTAGTTATCCCCAGTAGGCCCCTTCAATCCAAGGATCGGATCGTTGGCCGCCCCTGTCGTCGCATTCCACTGATAAGCCGCGATGCTCGCATCGTTGTGGCTGATGGCGAAGCGGCCTGAAAAGCGGCTCTTATCATAGGTGAGATTGAAGTTGTAGTTATTGGGTGAGGTGCGGTCCAGCGCTGGATGGTCTCCACGGTCGCCATCGAACCCCGACGGAAAGGTCACCCGCGAGGTTGCATAGCTGTAGTTCGCATTGACACCGAAGCCATTCAGCATGCCGGGAAGGAAGGAGAAGCGCTGCTGCCATTGCAGCTCGATCCCCTGCAGATGCGCATTCGGACCGTTGATGGAGAGCGTCTCCTGATAGGTTCTGCTCGTGCCGTTGTAGTTGTTGACCAGGCTGGCAACCGGATAGATGGGGTTATGCAGCTCCTTGAAGAAGTAGCCGGCCTGCACGATGCCCAGTGGCTGGAAGTAGTGTTCGGCAAGGATGTCTATGTTGTCTGACAGTGTAGGCACCAGATTTGGATTGCCCGTCGACACCGTTGGATAAGGCGTCTGATTGGGATCGACGATCGTCGCCGGCACCAGGTCGCCGATGTTTGGCCGGGCCAATCCGCGGCTGTAGACGAAGCGCAGGTTGCTGTCCTTCTGGAACTGCCACTGCAGCGCTGCACTGGGAAGCGGATTGAAGTAACTCGCGTCCTGCCTGGTGGGTGTTACCTCGGGACAGACCTGCGTTGGGTCCTTGAAGCAGGGGCCGGTGGTCGCACTGTTGATGGTGTTGGCGAGGAAGTGTGTGCTGCCCGCATCGAAGCGAAGGCCGCCTTCCAGGCGCAGATTGCCGATGAAGATCACATCCTGTAGATACCCTGCCGTAATACGCTCATCGGCATTGAAGAAGGCTTGTGCATAGGTGACGGAATCACCCACAACATCTTCCGTAAAACCACCTGAGTTCGCAGCAACCGCATGCAGAATGCTGCCATAGGACGACGCAGGACCATACGCCTTTCCATTGATGGCGAAGCTGTTGTTGTAATACGTCGGATTGCTGTAAGTGCCGACTACGCTGGCGAGCGTAAACGGCGTGGCTCCGGTGTATGCAAGATGGTTGTCGTTCTCCCGCTGGGTCGAGTACGAGTTGCGTATCTTGGCTCCGAAGGAGAAGGTGCTGGGATGGCCGCCCGCGTTGTAGTTGTGCGCGTAAGAGGCTGTGCCCTGAATATTGAGCTGCGTCGCGTGATAGCTGCCGCCATCCGATTCGTTGACGGTATACTGCGTCGCATCAAAGCCGTTGGTGCCATCGGCGGCGGAGAACTTCGGCCGGTTCGGATTGCTCAGGTCCTCGGTAAAAGCAACGTTGCTGGGACCGCTGAAGTAGGTGCTGGGAAAGACCTGTCCGCCGATGTTATGACCGCGCGAGACAGCAAAGTCGTACGTCAGCACATCTTTGGAGATACCCTGACTTGCTCCCGCCAGCATGCTGAAGACCTGTTGGTCAGGACGGCGGATGTAGTGGCGGTACTGCCACGAGCCGGTATTGTCAAAGATCAGATGAGAAGCGCTGCCGCCGATGATATTTCCTGCATTGGGGGTGTAGACACGCGTCTCGCCGAAGTCATGGAAGTCGGCATAGAGACCTTTGATATACATGGAGGTGTTCGGGTTGATCTTGTAATCGATACCGGTTACAAAGCCGTAGCGAGTGCGGTAGTACTCGTAGGAGCGCAGGTCTTCGCTGTTGACGTAGGCGACGTTGGCGCCGTTGGGCAGCACTCCAACTCCCTGGCTGGGCTCAAGGTCATCGATGCCGCGGTTGGTGCGGTCCCAGTTTCCTCCCAGCAGGAATCCGAACTTCTTTCCGGGGCCAAAACGCTTGCCGAAGGTTCCGTCGAATCCGCCGCGCCAGAAGCCGTTTTGCAGCGGGTTGTAGCCCGCGGTGCCGTTGAGAGCGTAGGTTGCTTTGTCCTGCGCCGTGGGGGTTACAAGGTTCACGGTTCCACCCACGCCGTCGGCATCCTGATCGGCAGCGAGAGTTTTATAGACCTCAATGCGGTCAATGCCATTCGATGGAATCGCATCCATCTTGACGTTGCGTACGGTGACCTCTACGGATGGAACGTTGACGCCGTTGATGGTGAGATTCGATAGACGAGGTTCGGTCCCACGGATCTGCACGTACTTTCCTTCGCCCTCATCCCGTTCCAACGAGACGCTGGGCAAACGGCCAATGGCATCGGCGATATTCGTATTGGGAAGACTGGTGATCACACCCGCCGGCGCAACCTGAACGATTTGAGCCGACATGCGTTCAATGTTGATGGCTTCGGCATCTCCGCGAAGGCGAGGTGCGGTAACAATCACGGTATCGCTGTCGGACGCGACCTCGAGCATTGCCGCAACGTTCTGCGTCTGATTGGAGACGACATTCACGGTCGTGATGAATTGTTTGAACCCCACATACGATGCGGTAAGCGTGTATGTCCCTGGAGCAAGGTTGGGGAAACGAAACTCTCCATGATTATCCGTGGCTACCTGACGTTGCGATGGTTCAAGAACCACCTTTGCACTGACCAGAACTGCTCCCGCGGTATCGCGTACGTTTCCTGCGATTCCACCAGAGATTGTTTGTGCAGCGAGATGCCTATCTGCCGATAGACAGACAAATAGAAGAACGAAACTTTGCCAGAAAAGTTTGCGCATACGCTCTTATCCCTTTGAAAGATCCGGGTTGGAGTAATCGGTTCCCAACATCGCCGGCCTCTTTGCGTACAAGGGGAGAGGTCTCTACGATGTGGTGTTCGTTGGGGGTACTGACTGAACTTCAGCGTAGGCGGTTGAGACTTAACTCAAACTTAAGGGGAGATGGCTGCGCCGGTCATTTCACGTGAAATTCATTGAGCCGATGCGTTAGGTGCATGGGTTGGTCTAGAAAGAGGACCTCAGCATATCGAAGCGGGAAGAAAGGCGGTTTAGGCGCCGAGGTATCCTTTTAGGCAGTTAAAGCGCTGAAGGCGCGCTCTATACCAGCCTGGGGCAACGCCCCAGGTTGCAGTACCCACAAGATGTAAAGGGCCGAAGGCCCGCTCCATAATTCCGTCGCTCCGTACCCACCGTGCCTCCGTGAGGCCCACCCAGCAAGCTGGCTAGGGACCCGATGTGAGGCACTCGGGTTGGGGATAAACCGCCTCATTAGAGAGATGGTGGCATTACAAAATTGGTGACTATAGGTCGGGCCTTCAGCCCTCTCGCCCTTTCGCTATCCGTTACCTGGGGCGTTGCCCCAGGCTGGTATAGAACGCGCCTTCAGCGCTTCACCATCGCGTCGTCCGCCTTCAACTCTCCACGAACGGAACGCGATCGCTGGAGGACACCTACGGCACAATCTGACGCCGTGACACTGCCGTAAACCACAACGCGCGGCCGCAATCGCTTCCGTAGACGATGTGCTTCGAGTCCTGCTCCCACGATGGCTGAATCTGGTTGCATGGAAGCTCGGTGATCCGCTGCGTCGCGCCGTTCGAAAGATCGCGCAGCCACAGGTTCCAGAAGCCCTCTTCGAAACGGCTATACACGAGCCACTTCCCATCCGGTGAGATCGCAGGATAACGAGCTTCGCCGACAGGCAACATCGTGAGTGCACTGTCCGAAGACTTCAGATAGAGTGCCGGTATTCCTCCGCTCTGCACAGCGGAGACGGCATACAGATCGCGTGAGTGGAATGCGGCCTCGTAGACGTTGAGCGATTCCGGCGTCAGCGGTTGCGATGATCCTGCCAGCCACAGTTGTCCACGGCCGAGATGATCGCGCAGGTAGACAGCTCCGGACGTCGCGGAAAATGCCGGATCGTGTGCACCGGTCACGAGCGGACGGACATCCGACTGTCTCACGATGACTGACTGCCGGGCCTGTGCCCGTTCCACCCAGACATCGTTTCCGTTGACTGCGAAGGAGAGGTCGTCGGTCCCCGCTTCGCTCCAGGTACGCGAGACACCATCTTCAGTCACCAGACGATAACCCGCAGGCATCATCGCGATATATCGAAGTTTGCCATCGGAACTCTGCGGCGAGGACCGCAGGTAGCCCATGGCATGAACGGCCGGTAGCCGGTATGCCATTTCTGTTCGGGCGAGTGTCTCCAGGTTGAAAGTACGCATCATGGTCAATCCAGCAATGAGCAGGAAGAGACAGGCGAAGGCACGATTCTCCAGTGTCCAGAAGCGTGCGGAGCCTTCTCGCTCTCTCCACAATAGGCTCGCTATCGCCACCGTCGCCGCCATCATCGTGGGAAGGCGTGGCATGAAGAAGAGGATCGAGAGTCCATGCCCCGGTCCTGCCGATGGAAAAGGAACTCCGATCACAGCAAAGGCGAGCAGTATGACGAACAACCATCTGCAGCGTTGTTGTGCGATGGCGCGTGCAGCCAGGACACAGAGCGGAAGCACTATGAGGACAAAGTTGTATGACGCTGGAATGGTGGAGACGGTCACCGCGGTGGTTAGCAGAGCGCACCACTCCAGAATGGCGATGCTTCTGCTCTCCCCGCGGGATGCCAGCAGCAAAACGACTGGAGCCATGATCAACATCTGCACCAGCGGCAGCAGGACAGAGTATGCCATGACCGATGCATGCCATGGATGGGGGTTCCACTCCGGGTCAGAAAGAAAGAGATAGTGCATCAGCGTCGTGATCGATCCACTTGCCGTGGCATATGGTGGCAGCGCCTCGCCGCGAAGCGTTGCCGGCAGCACCTCATGAAGATAGACGTGATGAATCTGCGTGCCAAAGACCGCGAGGGCCAAGGCAACGCAGAGGGCACAAGCCAGCAGGCCGGAGACGAGCGTTTTCCAGGCACGCCTTTTCCAGAAGAGGATGAACAAGACAGCGGGAAAGATCTTGCATGCTGCCGCCAGGCCAACCAGCGCTCCGGCTGTAGCGTCGTGACCTTCCACATACGACCAGAGCGCAGCCACGATCAGCAGGAGAAGCAGGATATAGAACTGCCCATCGACCAGATTGCGATGCAGCGGCAGCGACAGAGCGAGTGCCAGGGCGATCCGTGTATACGAAAGTTCGGTCAGGCGCCTCAGGAACCAGGCAATGGGAATCAACAGCAGAAGATTACCGATGATCCATACATGTTTCGCCGTAAGCGGCTCGAGGCCGGTGAACGGATACAGGATGAGCGTGGAGAAGGGTGTGATGGGCACAAGCGCGATCAGCGGAAGCGGGATGGCGTGAAGGTCCTTCTGACGCTGCAGCCATACCCACTCCTGCGCGCGGGCCATGTCGGTGTGCTCGTCCACCAGCTTTGCCGTGAGGTAGTAGTTCGGGAAGTCGGTATTGAGCTGCTTCCATGCGTGCGGCAGCGTGTGCAGCGAGAGATAGAGGACTGCGAGCAGGAGGATGCCGCGTTCTATCCAGACGAAGTACGGCGCTGTCCTCGCTACGCGCACGTCTCATGATGGATGACAACGGCGTGATGAGTTGTCACGTTTTTGTCAGGATTGGTTGAAGGCCGTTGCCGATTGTTTTCGGTGGGAGCAGCGGGCTTTAGCCCCGCTGATATGAGCCAAGGAATGGGCGTAACCCTGGGCTTTTGCTCACGATCAAGAAGAGAGCCCAGGGCTAAAGCATGACATTTTTTGATCTCAAATCAGCGGGCTGAAGCCCGCTGCTCCCACCGGTTCGAGCTTCCCTCGAATGTTTTGATATGCAACGTCTATCTCTCCGCAAGCGAGCGGGCGAATTGCTCTACCCACTTCATCTGCTGCAGCGTCTCGGGCACAGGAAATCCGCGAGCGGCTCCCAGACGGAAGAATGCGTCATGTGCGGAGATACCCTGCGCGCACATCAGGGAAGCCATCAGAACGGAAGACCGTCCGATGCAGGCAAAACAGTGGGCGCCGATATGCTTTCCTGCATCGAGTTTGTTCTGAAGCCGTTTCACCAGGAGACTAAATTCCTGGTTTGATGCCGGCAGCCCATGGTCGGTGATCGGGAAGTTCACATATTCGATGCCGACCTTCTTACACGTTTCGCCTTCCAGCGAGAGACCGAGATCCTCTTGCTCCGTCGTCGTCAGCAGAGAGACCAGCACGTCGATTCCCTCACGGCGCATGGCGAGTAATTCGTCTTCCAACGATCCGTTTCCCCGGGGACGCGAAACAATGGCCATCGACTTCGGTGCGGTAGATTCAACCCAATAGATATTCATTGTTTACTCCGTGATGGGACTCCGGTCTTTGGTGCCTGCAGACTTGGCCGATTCTATCGCCTCATTGCATCCGAATGCTATATTGCGCCACAGTCGATGCTGTAAGCCACAGCCGTTACTTTAGCTCGCTGATAGAAGCCCATTCTTTATTGAGCAAGAAGGGTGTTGAGCGCTGAAGGCGCGACCTATACCAGCCTGGGGCAACGCCCCAGGTATGAGGCACCCAAAAGATGTTAAAGGGCCGAAGGCCCGTCCTATATTAAGAGCCCTCAATCCGACCGTATCATTTCGACAGGCATACAGAGCTTTCACGAACTGTTTCGTCTGTGACGATTGGGAATTATAGAGCGGGCCTTCAGCCCTCTTACCGTTCCCTATCTCCATACCCTGGGGCGCTGCCCCAGGCTGATATAGAACGCGCCTTCAGCGCTTGATTCGTTACCCGATGAATTCCTTAAGCCAGACTTAAGCTGCATCTCCATAAAATAAAGGCACGTGAAGCGCCTCTTTCGCTCGCAGTGCACACATGCACGCATCCTGTGTCTTGCACCTCGTCTGCGTGCGTGCGAAAGCGGATCTCCCCTGAATTCAGCCCTGCCACAATCCTGACCCAACCTTGATCCGATTTTGGAGGCCATTGCTTTGTCTATCTCTTTCACGCGAGCATCGTTGTTCGCACTCGCCATCGTTGTCACCGCACCGCTCTGCCAGGCACAGAGTGCGGAACAGCCGTTGCCCGATGCTCCTCAGCCCAGCCAGCGGAAGATCCTTCTCGGGATGCCGATGGAGATTCTGAAAGACCAGGCAGGGATATGGACCAGTCCGGCACGTATCCGGTCGAAGGACCTGTTGTGGCTGACGCCTCTGGCAGCAGCGACCGGAGTTGCCATTGCCACCGATCATCACACGATGAGTTCGGTGGTCTCGCACGATACCAACTTCAATCAGAGCAGCGTGGATGCTTCTAATGCACTGACCGGCACGCTCGTCGCGATTCCCGCGGTGCTCTACAGTGGGGGTCTGTTACGCAATAACCCGCATCAGCGCGAGACCGGCATTCTGACCGGTGAGGCGCTGGTCGACGGCTACGTGGTGCAGGAGGGCATGAAGCTGATCTTCTGGCGAGAACGGCCGGCGATGGACAACAGCCGCGGTCTGTTCTTCCAGCGCTCTGCAGGAGTGGATTCCTCGTTCCCCTCGAACCACAGCGTGCTCGCATGGTCGTCGGCAGCTGTGATAGCCAGCGAGTATAAGTCGCCCTGGGTGCAGGCCGGTGTCTATACGATGGCTACCGGAGTCAGCCTGACGCGCGTGATGGGCCAGCAACACTTTCCCACGGACGTTCTGATTGGCAGCGCGACCGGATGGTTGATTGGACGGTATGTCGTCCATCGCCATCATGGACGGGCTTATTGAGGTTGCGAATGATGCGGTCCGTTGATATCGGCCCTACACGAAATCAAGCGCTGAAGGCGCGCTCTATACCAGCCTGGGGCAACGCCCCGGGTACTGGATAGCGAAACAATAAGAGGGCTGAAGGCCCGATCTATAGTTCTCAATTGTCGCAAACGAAAACGGTTTGTGACTTCATTGTATGTCTACCGAAACGATACGGTCGGATTGAAGACTGTTATATAGGGCGGGCCTTCAGCCCTTTAACATCTTGTGGGTACCGTAACCTGGGGCGATGCCCCAGGCTGGTATAGGTCGCGCCTTCAGCGCTCAAAAACGGATGCGCCTTAGCTGGCTTTCCGACAAATCATCTCGCCCTGTTCGAACTCGTCGTAGGCCTTCCGCAGGCCGAGAAGGATCTCGGCGGTTGTTTTCAGAAGAGCGCGAGCCCTGGGATCGTCGATCTTTCCGACGTCATGCCAGGCATAGTCAGCAACCCCTGACAACATTGCTTTCAGCTTCGCGGTATAGCGGCGTGGATCATCTTCTCCGTAGAGTACGCGGTGGCTCATGAAAACCTCCGTGACCATATCAGATGAGGTGATCGTTCCAAAACGATGCCCGGCCGGCGCGATTTCATACGCATTGCGTAAGACCCTCATCGCCTGATGCGGGCGCTTGCGCTAGAGCATTTTTCTGTAGGTGTAGTGTAGGGCTTCCGCATCTATGGGCGTTTTCCGCAATGAAAACGCCGCTGCACTCCTCTTCCGGGAGACCCAGTAACAGGAAAAATGCTATACGCTGTGTGAGTGCCGAAGACATATCGGGATATTTACTCAGGTCTGGTCCGGTTGCATGTGCTTCATCATGCAAGCCGTGAACTGATCTATGGTCTGGAGATGATGCGTGAGCTTCGTCATCACGGCTACCATCTCGGCCCAGGAACGCTCTATCCTCTACTGCACGGCATGGAAGCGAGCGGACTTCTGCGATCGAAGATCACCAATGGTCCAGGCCGCCCGCGGCGCGTCTATACCGTTACCGCCGCGGGCCGCAGAGCTTTGAAAGAAGGGCATGAGAAGGTCCGGGAGTTGTTGCGTGAGATGGATGAGGATTAGGGGTAACGAGAAGTTCGTCTGGTGTTTTTGGAAAGAGTTTTGAGGTATTCCTAACCCACCCTAGCGTTGCGAGGGTGGGGCACCCGGGAGGTATGAACACCCAGTGTGGGCATTCGAGCGAAGCTCGAATTTGTAGTGCTTAAGGGGACGGCTTCAGCCGTCCCGTATGGAGCCCCAAAGATATGCGGCTTTAGCCGCTGAGGTCATAGCTTCCGGTACCTCAGCGGCTAAAGCCGCCCTTCTTGCCGGCCTTTTACGGCACGGCTGAAGCCGTGCCCTTAAGCAAAACGAAGCGCCTATGGCGCTTTGGTAAAACAAGAGCGGGCTGATAGCCCATTGAGAATGTCACGGCTCCCACCTGATTCTCCATCGAATGTCGTGCCAGCCGCATATTCCATGCCCACGCCTCGGGACATCCGCCAACACATTAAGCCTCCATTAAGTTGTGTCAGAACTATGTAATAAAAGCGGCCGACAGTTGCCTAAGTATCGAAATTCGATATAGCGTTTACCCATAGGAAAAGACAAGGACGTCTTATCGATGAACCTGCTTCGGATCTCCTGCTTCGCGTCTCTGGGAATGCTTGTCTCTGTTGCGTCCTCAGGTGCGCGCGCTCAGGAGGCAGCCACTCCGCTCACCCTGGCTGCTGTCGTCGACGATGCCGCGAAGAACTATCCCGCCATCCACATCTCGCAGGAAGAGCTGAACGCCTCGGTCGCCCGCATTCATCTGGCGCGCACCGCCTATCTTCCGCGTCTCGATGCCACCGCCCAGTTCAATCGCGGAACCCGTAACAATGTCTTCGGAAGTCTGCTGCCGCAGAGCATTCTTCCCCCCATGTCGGGACCGGTGATTGGCACCAACAATGGCGGTTCCGTATGGGGCAGTGCGGCCGGTGTGCTCATCAACTGGCAGCCCTTCGACTTCGGCACACGCAGCGCCAATGTTCATGCAGCCGAGGCCGCGCGTGATCGCGCCGCTGCCGCCAATCTCCGCACGCAGCTTGAAGTTGAGACAGCATCCGCCGATGCCTATCTCTCCGTGCTCGCTTCCACGCAGGCAGTGAAGGCGGCGCAGACCGCAGTCGAAAACTGGGAGACCCTGCGCCAGAGCATCCATGCCCTCGCGTCCGCTGAACTTCGCCCCGGAGCCGATGAGTCGCGTGTCAATGCCGAGAAGGCTGCTGCCGCCAATCAGCTTGCACTCGCGCAGCAGGCGGTCGAGATGAGCGTTGCAACACTTCACAAGTTCCAGAGCGCGCCTGTTGCCAGTGTGACACCGCAGGCAAAGCTCCTGAGCAGCGTGCCCACGTCGACCGGAGCGGAAAATCCTCTCGCTGTCTCAGAGAATCCGCTGATGGCTGAGCGCAAGGCAGCAACCGCCGAGAACGCGGCTCAGCTCCACGCCATCGAACGAAGCTGGGCTCCGCAATTTAACCTCGAAGGCGCAGCCTATGGCCGCGGCACCGGAGCAGAGACCGATGGACGCCGTCTGACTGGAACCAACGGTCTGGCGCCCAACGTCGGCAACTATGTCGCCGGCATCAACATTGCGTTCCCGGTGATGGACTTTGCCAGCATGCATGCGAAGGCCGCAGCGCAGTCGGCTACACTCCGCGCCGCGCGTGCGAATGAAGATCTGACAGCACGTAACCTGCAGGAACAGTTTGCCCAGGCGCAGGCTGAGCTTCGCGCCTCCGAGACCATCGCCCAGAACACACCCACTCAGCTTGAGGCCGCACAAACAGCGCTCAATCAAGCCACCGCCCGCTACAAGGCCGGCCTAGTTCCCGTGGATGATGTCGCGCAGGCGCAGCGGCTGCAGGTGCAGGCAGAGATCGACAACGCCATCGCCCGGCTCAACGTCTGGCGCGCCTTTCTCAAATTGCAGTATCTCCGGGGCGATCTGCAGCCCTTTCTGCAGGAAGCCAACCGCTAAAGGAACCGACTCGTCATGCGCCTTGTCCTCGCAGCTCTCAGCCGTCCGCTCACCGTGATCGTCGCGCTGCTCGCGATCGTCGGCGGCTTCTTCATGGCCGTTGGACGCATGCGGATGGATATCTTCCCGCAGGTCGGTAACCCGGTCATCTACGTGGCCCAGCCCTACGGCGGCATGAACCCCGCGCAGATGGAGGGCTACCTCACCTATTACTACGAGTACCACTTCCTTTACATCACCGGCATTCAGTCAGTCGACAGCAAGAGCGTCCAGGGTGCGGCCTTGATGAAGCTGACCTTCCGCGAAGGCACCAATATGGAACAAGCGATGGCGGAAACCGTTGGCTACGTCAATCGCTCCCGTGCCTTCATGCCGCCGGGAACGGTGCCGCCCTTCATCACCCGCTTCGACCCAGGCAGCGTCGCGGTCGGCCTGTTGCTCTTCTCCAGCAATACCCACTCGCAGGGCGAGCTGCAGAACTTCGCGCTCAACCAGGTGCGTCCGCTCTTTGCCACGCTCCCTGGCGTCTCCGCACCGCCGCCGTTCGGTGGCAACCAGCGCACCATCGTGGTCACGCTTGATCCCGAGAAGCTGAAACAGTACGGCGTCTCGCCGGAACAGGCCATCTCCGCCGTCAGCAACGGATCGGTAGTTGCTCCCACAGGCAATCTCTACGACGGCACGCTCAATCGCATCGTCCGCACCAACTCAGCCCTGGGACCTGACCTTGCGGAGCTGATGAGTGCGCCCATCCATCCGCGCTCCGGAGCCAATATCTATTTGCGTGACATCGGCACCGTCGAGAACGGAACCGATATCGTCACGGCGTATGCCCATGTCGATGGCAAACGCACCGTATACATTCCGGTCACGAAGCGCTCCGATGCCTCGACACTCGCCGTGATCGCCGCCGTCAAAGCCGCCATTCCCAGCTTCAAGAAGGCCATTCCTGACGACGTCGATGTGCAGCTCGCTTTCGACCAGTCCGGCTATGTCTCCAACGCCATCAGCGGACTGGTGCGTGAAGCGCTGCTGGGCGCAGTCCTGACCGGCCTTGTCGTCTTCCTCTTCCTGCGCGACTGGCGCGGAGCGCTGATCGTCGTCGCCAACATTCCCTTTGCCCTCTTCACCGCGGTCGTCGCGCTGTGGGCCACGGGTCAGACCATCAACATCATGACGCTAGGCGGCCTGGCGCTGGCGGTCGGTGTGCTGGTCGATGAAGCCACGGTCGAGATCGAGAACATCCATACGCAGCTGATGCCTGGAGTCTCGCGCGCGAAGGCAGTGCTGGAAGCCTGCCGCCGCACCATCATCGCGCGGCTGCTCTCGATGCTCTGTGTCCTCGCCGTCTTCGTCCCCTCGTTCTTTATGAAGGGCGTAGGCCGCCAGCTCTTCACACCGCTCTCGCTGGCCGTTGGCTTTGCGATGATTGCGTCCTACCTGCTCTCCAGCACGCTGGTGCCGGTCTTCGCGGTCTGGATCATGTCGGAGACGCATCGCGGTGAAGAACATGAAGGCCGCTTCGGTAAGCTACGCACCTGGTACGAAGGCTACCTGACGCGCATCCTCAAGCGCGGCCGGCTGATCTATCTCGGCTACTTCGGCGTCTGCGCACTGATACTCTTCCTGCTGGCGCCCACACTGGGCACAGAGATCTTCCCCGATGCCAATGGCCCGGTGCTGCGCCTGCGCATCAAGGCTCCTGTCGGAACACGCATTGAAGAGACCGAGCCACAGATCCTGCATGCGCTTGATCTCATCCGCAAAACCGCGGGCGAGCACAACGTCGCCATCACCTCGGACTACGTAGGCGTGCAGCCCTCCAGCTATCCCGTCAACCTGATCCATCTGTTCACCTCAGGTCCGGAAGAGTCGATCGTGCAGGTGCAGCTCGCGTCCGGCCATCCGGAGGATGAGAAGCTACGCGAAGATCTTCGTGCAGCCTTCCAGAAGCAGATGCCGAATCTAAGAGTAGCGTTCGAGGGCGGTGACATTGTCTCGCAGGTGATGAGCTTCGGCTCGCCCACACCCATCCAGATCGATGTGCAGGGCGTCGACCTCGACCAGGACTACGCCTACCTGGCAAAGATCGAGGCCGAGATCAAGAAGCTGAGCTTCCTGCGCGATGTCTCCATCCCGCAGGAGCAGAAGTATCCCACGGCTGAGATTAAGATCGACCGCGACTATGCCGGACAGTTCGGCCTCACCATGGCCGATGTTACTACCTCACTGATACCGGCCACTGGATCATCACGCTTCATCGCACCGAACTACTGGCGAGACCCGCGGACAGGCAATGCCTTCCAGATCCAGGTACAGCTCCCTTCCAACCGCGTACAGGGCCTGGGAGCGTTGTCAACGCTTCCTCTTATGCGCGACGGACAGGCCCAGCCGCAGCTAGACCAGGTGGCAAGCCTGCAATATGGCTCGATGCCGGAGATGATTGAGCGCTTCAGCGGACAACGCATCGTCAGCGTCACCGCCAACCTGCACGGCATCACACTCGGTGACGCCCGCGCCCAGATCAACGCCGCATTGCAGCATCTCGCTGCGCCTCCCAAAGGGGTGACCGTCGTAGTTCGAGGGCAAGTGCCGGCGCTCGAAGATACCATCTCCGGTCTGCGCATCGGTCTGCTGATCGCCATTGCAGCCATCTTCCTGCTGCTGATGGCTAACTTCCAGTCGCTTCGTCTGCCGCTGGCGGTGTTATCGACCATCCCCGGTGTGCTGGTAGGCGTAGTGCTGATGCTGCTGATCACGCGCACCACGTTGAATATTCAATCGTATATGGGAGCGATCATGGCGGTGGGCATCTCGGTGGCGAACTCCATCCTGCTGATCAGCTTCGCGGAGCACGCCAGACGTGAGAACAAGGATGTCGAAGCTGCTGCCTTTGAAGGCGCCACCGGCCGCATGCGTGCCATCCTGATGACAGCGACGGCGATGATCTGCGGCATGATCCCCATGGCCATCGGCCTGGGAGAAGGTGGAGCGCAGACCGCTCCACTGGGCCGCGCCGTGGTCGGCGGCCTGTTCTTCTCGACGCTGACGACGCTGACTGTTCTGCCCACCATCTATGCCGCGCTGCAGCGCAAGGCCAAACACGAGTCCAACTCACTTAATCCGGAAGATCCTACGAGCCGCTACTATGAACACGTTTAGACACGCCGCCGTCCTTCTGCCGTTCGTCAGCATCTCTCTTGCCGTGGCGCAAGGCGCGCCGAAGATCGCGCTGGCGAAGGTGGAGAGCCGCAGCCTCTCCCGCACTGTCCCGCTGACTGCGGAGCTGACGCCCTATCTGCAGACCGATATCGAGGCCCGCGTTCCAGGCTATGTGGAGAAGGTTCTCGTCGATCGCGGCAGCAAGGTGCGGCGCGGCCAGTTGCTCGTCGTTCTTTCTGCACCGGAGATGGGTTCGCAGACTTCTGCTTCAGAGGCGACCCTTCATCAGGCCGAAGCAGAGGCAGCCCAGGCCAAGGCCAACGCAGCAGCAGCGGCCAGCACCTATGAGCGTCTGCTGGAGGCATCGAAGACTCCCGGCGCTGTTGCCGGCAACGAGCTGATCCAGGCGCAGAAGCAGAAAGAGGCGGCCGAGGCAATCGTGCAGGCCCGGGAAGCTTCGGTGAAGTCGGCAGGGAGCCAGCTCACCTCGACGAAAGAGATGCAGGGATATCTTCGTGTCACGGCTCCCTTCGACGGCATCGTCACCGAGAGGCTGGTTCACCCCGGCATGATGGTCGCCGCGGGGAGTCATCAGGCGCTGTTGCGGCTGCAGCAGATCTCGCATCTTCGCCTGGTGGTACCCGTGCCCGAGAGCTATTCCGGCAGCATCGCACGGGGCAAACAGGTCACCTTCCATGTGCCGGCGCATCCGGGCAAGAGCTATACCGGTGCTGTCGCACGCATTCCTAACTCACTCGACCCGCAGAGCCGGGCCATGATGGTGGAGCTTGATGTCGCGAATACCGACGGAGCGCTCTCGCCCGGCATGTACCCGACGGTAGACTGGCCGGTCGCCTCTGGTGATGACCTGCTGTTTGTGCCCACAACCAGCGTGGTTACGACGACGGAGCGCACCTTTGTCATTGAGGCACGCGGCGGACATGCTCACTGGGTAGATGTGCGCAAGGGCCCCGTCTCCGGCGATCAGGTCTCGGTTCGTGGAGAGTTGAAGGCGGGCGATACGGTGGTGAAGCAGGCAACGGATGAGATTCGCGAAGGCGTGGCGCTGCAGTAATGGGCAGAGATTGCGGCAAAGGGATTAGCCGATAAAAGCGCTGAAGGCGCGTTCTATAGAAGAGTCTTCAATCCCATGCGGATTAGCCGATCAGTGCACGAGGCGCAACCGTTTCGTGCCACAGGCGCGAATGCCTTGCTTAAGGGCACGGCTTCAGCCGTCCCGTACCGAGCCCCGAAGATATGCGGCTTTAGCCGCTGAGGTACCAAAGCTATGACCTCAGCGCTAAAGCCGCGTTTCTTTCCGATCTTGTGCAGCCTGGAAGATAGGTAACAGTTTAGACCGGGCAGATGGGTAACACTTTTTGCTCGGCAGGTTTTATAAAACTGAGCTTTTTTTGAGCTCAGGTGGTGGTGGAGGCGGTGGGAATCTGGGAATTTCGGTTGTATGAAATTTCCAGATTTCCATCGCCTTGTTGTTGGGGTAGGTTGCCGACGTGAAGTTGCTGTGCGTCGAAGTAGGCGATGGGGAAGGTTG
>NZ_JAGTAS010000033.1 GCF_025685425.1 Terriglobus albidus | reverse complement strand
CTCGACCACGCACTGTCAAACGGGCATGATGGTGATAGTCCATCTGGCCTCCGAAGATTTTGGATTGCTCTCACAATCAGCTTCTTCGTTCTCGGTCAGATGGACAATAACCTATTGAAACTTCACAGCTAAAGCCGCGACCAATGCGCCTCCGTAGGGACGGCTGAAGCCGTCCCTTAAGCAAAACGTTCGCACCTTCGGTGCGAATCGGATGTACAGGACAGACGATGCCTGGACCTGTGAAGAATCTCTGGAGGCAAGCATTTCTTTGTCATCCCGAATGGATCTGCTTCTCATCCTTTAAAAACAAACCGGGGTCCCGCAACGCGGGACCCCGGTTCTCCTCACACCTCTACTCCAACACCAACAACACCACACCATGCGGCGCCACGTTCGCGGTATAAGACCCCTGCTTCGTCCCCAGATCCTTCCCCGCCCAAACATCACGCACCTTAGCCGAGCTCTTCGCGCCCGCATCCGCAAAGCGAACACTCACCGGCGCAGCCTCAAGACTGCGATTGAACAAACCCACAGCAACCTTGCCATTGCTCAACGGTTTTGCCCACACCTCGAGCGCACCCTTAGCCCAGATACGATCACCCTGTTTGCCCAGCGTATCCTGATCGATCGCAATCGCCTCTTTGTTCAGCAGAATCGATTTGGTCTCATCGGTCATCTTGCTCAAATCGTTGCCGGCGAGCAGGGGAGCGGCCAGCAGGCACCACAGGCTCATATGCGTGCGATACTCCTCCGCCGTCAAGCGACCGTTGCCGATCTCCAGCATGTCAGGATCATTCCAGTGTCCCGGCCCGGCATACTTCGACAGACCCGCCTGTGAGAAACCGATCTGCGACATCGAGAGATAGCTGTCGCTGATGTCGCCAGTAGTCCGCCACAGGTTGCCGCCCAGTGCCGGCGCCCACGTCCACACCTCATCCCACCCGTACTGACACAGTGAGAGCACCATGGGACGGCCAGTCTTGCGGATGGCATCGGAGATCTTCTGATACGCCTGACGCATCAGCTCCGACTGGATCTTCTCGCCGTTGGCGGGATCTTTGGCGGCTGCTTCACGCATGATGGTGCGATAGCTGCAGAGGTCGTACTTGATGTAGTCGACACCCCACTCAGCCCAGGTCTTCGCATCCTGCTCTTCATGCTGATAGCTACCCTCGTAGCGGGCACAGGTCTGCGGCCCGGGCGAAGAGTAGATGCCGAACTTCAGACCCTTGGAGTGGATGTAGTCTCCCAGCGCTTTCATGTCGGGGAACTTCTCATTGGTATGCAGAACACCGTTGGCGTCGCGCTTGCCTTCCCACGTGTCGTCGATATTCACGTAGATGTAGCCGGCATCTTTCATACCGCTGGAGACGATGGCGTCAGCGGCCGCGCGGACATCGGCATCCGTAACACGTCCCGCAAAGTGATTCCAACTGTTCCAGCCCATGGGCGGTGTGAGGGCAACGCGCTGCTGCGCGGCAAGCGGCAGCGCGACGACAAAGGGGAGCAAACGTAGAAATTTCATGCGACGCCATCGTAGAGCATTTTCCCTGTCGCTGGGTACCCCGAAGGGACGTGCAGCGGCGTTTTCATTGCGGAAACGCCCTAGACGCGGATGCTCTGGACTACACCTACAGGGAAAATGCTGAGCCGGTTTCCGCCAACCGCGCCGGCCAAGCGCTTGAACACGAGCTTTTCCAGTCATCTTGTTTGTCATCCTGGGTGAATGGGGTCCCCGGCCAGCTTTGCTGACTGGGGTTGAGCGAAGGACCCGATTGCCGGCTGCACACAGTGCAGCCGGTTCGCACCAGAGGTGCGAATGCCTTGCTTAAGGGGACGGCTTTCAGCCGTCCCGTAGAGAAGCAGCAAACAAGCGGCTTCAGCCGCTGAGGTCAATGTATTGGATAACCTCGACCTGTAAAGGCTCCTGGGATTCCGAACTATAGAGCGCGCCTTCAGCCCTTCATCGTTCAATGCACCCGATACCTCGGGCGTTGCCCCAGGCTGATATGGAACGCGCCTTCAGCGCTTCTCTCTCCTGTATCCCATCCTCAATGAACGTGGAGAAACGAAAGACCAACCGCATGCCCCATAGTCCAACGCACGGTATCTCGAACTTATCGATGCACCCGTCGATCAACAAATCCGAGTACACTGACAACGTTCCTCGCGAGGCCGCAATCCAGCGGCCTCTACCCGGCTCGCGCTCTTCTCGCCGCAGACCGGACGGAGGCTCACCTGCGAGAGCGGCGCGCAAACATCGCGCTACTCAGGAGAGCTATGTCCACTAAGAAGCTTGCGTATCTGGAACTCCCCGCCACCAGCACAGCAGCCATGAAGACCTTCTACGGCGACCTCTTTGGCTGGTCCTTCCAGGACTGGGGACCGACGTACACCTCGTTCTCCGAAGCTGGACTTGACGGCGGCTTCAACACCGACGACAGCCACCGCACCAAAGCCCCGCTGCCCATCATCCAAACCGACGACATCAGCACTATGGAAACCCGCGTACAACAGGCAGGAGGCGCCATAACCCTGCCAACCTTCCAGTTTCCCGGCGGCCGCCGCTTCCACTTCACCGACCCAAGCGGCAACGAACTAGCAGTCATGCAGCTCGACTAGGGATATCGATAAGTTTGAGTTGATCGGTCTCCAGCGAACCTATTCGCTGGAGACCAACTAGTAACCACGGCGTATCGACAAATTCAGTTGATCTGACAGAGGATGACTGAAACTGGTGGGAGTAGCGGGGTCCCCATCCAGCCTTGCTGGATGGGGTGTTCAGCGGCCTTCAGCCCGCTGATACAGGCGTAAAAATAGACGGGCTTCAGCCCTGGGCCTCCTCTGTACGCGAGGAAAAAGCCACGGCTAAAGCCCATTTCATATTGAGCCGATACACCGTGGGCTGAAAGCCCACGCCTTTACCCCAGCCAGCAACGCTGGCCGGGGACCCCGATGCTCCCACCGAATCGAGCTTCGCTCGAACATCCATTGCGATGCGATGGATGGGGCACCCAGAGTATCGGCTATCTGGAATTTGTCGATACGCCGTGGTTGCTAGTAACCAGACAGGCACCCCAGCGGAAACATCTCGCGTCGAACGCCAGATGGACAGGCCATGTTTCATCGTTGTCGATCGCGACTATCCGGGGAGCATCTCTACCCGAAAGCTGGTGATCGAAAGTGCCAAGCTAAATGTCATCACGGCATATGACGCCGAGGAGGCACTGGTATCTCTGAGACGTTTTCCCAATGTCGATGGAGTGGTGCTTAACGCGGCCATAAGCGATGGCGGACAATGTAGAGCCCTCATCGACAGGCTCCGGCAAATTGTCGCTGGCATAAACGTGGTCATCACATCCGCAGGGGGAGCCGCCGACTGCGACCAGCACGGGCGCCATAGCAGAGAGCATCATGTAGACAGCCTCGATCCAAGAAAGCTGCTTGATTGTCTGCAGTCCCTCAGAAGAGAAGCCACCGCCGAAATCCTCAAACGCGACCAGCAAATTCCGGACCAATAAGAGCAGCAAGAGATACGAGATGAGCTGGAGAACGGGACGACTCGTTCGGCCAAATGTTCGATAGCGAGCCTTCGGAAGACCAGCAGTGTCTCTAGACAAGAGACTTCGCCACTATTGCTCCACAGAGAGACCGCGGGTGCGTCTATGCCTGACGCGTCGACCCCAAGCCTCTACTATGGAGGCACAGAGAAGACTCCCGTATATTCTTCATTCTGTGAATGGTCGGGGAGAGAGGATTCGAACCTCCGACCCCCTGCTCCCGAAGCAGGTGCTCTACCAGGCTGAGCCACTCCCCGATTCCTGATTGTGAGGATGCCGGCTGCAACACCGCGGGCCTGGAACACGCGCACGAGCCAACTTGTTAAGCATACCAGAGGATCGTCCGTCGCGCCCGCCACCCCCTCTTCGAATCGAAGTTTCCCGGAAATTCATCGAAAGATTAGACTGGTTGGTCTAGGGAGAGTCGATTCATGGTGGAGGGAACACGGAAGCGCTTGCTGGAGGTCGGACTCAGACAGATGCGGTCGGTTGGCTATGGCGCCGCCGGCATGAAAGAGCTGCTGGACGAGGCCGGTATCCCCAAGGGCTCGTTCTATCACTACTTCCCCAGCAAAGAAGCCTTCGGCAAAGCCGTCCTCGAGAGCTACGGCGCCGGAGAGCAGGCGCGCTGGCAGCGCATCGTTGTGGAAGGGAAGGGAGCTCCCCTCAAACGCCTGCGCCACTACTTCGAAGAGCTGATCGCCACCTACGGCCCGCAGAACAGAATCAGCGGTTGCCTGATGGGTGGCATGAGCCTGGAGATGGCCGACCACAGCGACACCATCCAGGCCGCTCTGAAACAGGCCTTTGCCGGATGGCGGCAGGGTCTCGCCTCTCTGCTCGAAGAGGCGATGGAACGCGGCGACCTCGCACGCACCGCAAAGCCAGATGAACTCGCCGGGCTATTACTGGACGCGTATGAAGGCGCTCTGATGCGAGCCAAGGCCGAACGCTCCAACGCGCCGCTGGATAATTTTCTCAAGCTTGCCTTCGGGACGCTGCTCGCGAAGCCTTGATTGGCTTCCGCGCGAAAAGCGGATTCGAGCGACCCGCGCCACCCTATAAGGGAGGACTATGGGGTGGGCCTTCAGCGCTCTTACCCTTCGGTGGGATTCTGTGGAGAATGCGTGACGGACTCCTGTTTCCACCGTATCGCTCCAATAGCGACATCGTTAACGTGGGTGGAGTATAAAGACGTCTGTGATACGACATCTTCTCCGCAATACTCTTGTTTTTGTTTCTTGTATGTCTGCCGCTCTGTGGGCACAGAAGGCCTCTGAGATCGACCCCATGCTTGGCGCTGATAAGGGCGGGAATGTCTTCGTTGGGCCCACGCTGCCCTTCGGTATGGCCAAGCCCGGGCCTGACTATGGCACCAATGAGGGCAATGCCGGTTGGGCCGCGATCGGCAATCTGAACGGTTTCTCACAGCTACATGTTTCGGGTACTGGTGGCGGACCGAAGTACGGCAATATCTCGGTGCAGCCGATGCTTGGTAAGGCTGATCCGGCGCACAGCTCGGTGCCGCGCAAAGATGAGCACGCCGAGGTTGGCTATTATGCGGTGGGCCTGGGCGACACAGGTATTCGCGCGGAGATTACGACGGCGCGGCGTACGCCTGTCTACCGGTTTACCTATCCTGACGGGCAGCAGCGTACGCTGTTGGTGGATGTCGGACATCTGCTGATGAAGCTGCATGATTCGCCGCATCGCTATGACGAAGGCCAGATCGTGTACTCAACCGAGGTGCAGGTGCTGTCGCCGACGGAGATCGCCGGCGAGCAAGCCTCGGTGATTGGATGGAATATCCAGACCACGCCGATGCGTGTTTACTTCTACCTGGTGACCGATACTCCGGCGATGACCAGTGGCACCTGGGAGGATGGCAAGGCTCCGCAGGACGGAGCGAAGACGGCGAGCTACAAGATGCCGTTCACGATGAAGACGCTGCCTAAGCCTCCGGCGCCGATCGTCAGCACGGGCGCGTATCTGACCTTTGCTCCCGGCTCAAAGCCGGTGATGGTGAAGGTCGGCGTGTCGTTTGTCTCGATTGAGCAGGCAAAGAAGAATGCGATGACTGAGGTCGCAGGCTTCGACTTCGAGGGCACACGCAAGGCTGTGGTTGCGGCCTGGGATAAGGCGTTGGCGACAATTAAGGTAGAGGGCGGTATGGCGGATGAGAGGCAGCAGTTTGCCACGGGCCTGTATCACTCCATGCTGATGCCTGTGGATCGCACCGGCGAGAATCCACTGTGGAAGAGCACTCTTCCTTATTACGACGACTTCTATTGCATCTGGGATACCTTCCGTTCTTCGACACCGCTGCTGACGCTAATCGCACCGAAGCGTGTGACCGGCATTCTGCAGTCACTGCTGGAGATTCAGGATCACGATGGCTTCTTCGTCGATGGACGCTCCGGCAACTTTGCGGGAAGGACACAGGGCGGCTCCGATGCGGAGATGATGTTTACCGATGCCTTTCTAAAGCATGTTCCCGGTCTGGATTGGGAGCGTGTCTACAAGGCCATGCGGCATGATGCCGATGTGGAGTCGGCTGATCCCATTCGCTTCGGACGCGGCGACATGGAGGAGTGGAAGAAGCTGGGATATCTCTCGATCGAGCACTCTGATCCCGCAGGCGGCCCGGACCGTCCAGGCTCGCGCTCCATGGAGTACGCCGCGAACGATTATGCCGTCGCGCTGATGGCAAAGGGACTGCATCACGATGCCGATGCGAAGCTCTTCGCGGAGCGGTCGAGTAACTGGAAGAAGCTGTGGTATCCCGAAGCGGTGGATCACACCGAGGGCGGCGACATCAAGGGCTTCATCTGGATGAAGCATGCGGATGGAAGCTGGAAGGAGCACTTCGATCCCCGCCTCGTGGGTACCTGGTACACGGATAACTTCTACGAGGCCAGCACCTGGACCTACTCGCTCTATGTACCGCAGGATGTGCGTGAGCTGATCAAGACGATTGGCGGCGACGTGGCCTTCAAGAAGCGGCTCGACCTGTTCTTCTCCGAAACCGGAGAGCATCGCTTCCGCTATCGTTATGACGTCGGCAATGAGCCCGGGTTCCTGACGCCGTATCTCTACAACTGGATCGGCGAGCAGAGCAGCACGGCGAAGACGATTCATGCTGTGCTGGACGCCAGCTATCACTCAGGCACAGGCGGTCTGCCGGGTAATGACGATTCGGGTGCGATGGGCTCGTTCTATGTCTTCAACCGCATGGGCTATTTTCCGGTAGCGGCGCAGGATGTCTATCTGATCGGCTCGCCATCGTTCCCGCGTTCGACGATCACGCTCGGCAACGGCAAGCAGTTCTCGGTGGTGGCGGAGAACCTGTCGCCAAGCAACATCTATATTGCGAGCGCGACATGGAATGGCAAGCCCTATCAGCGTTCGTGGTTCACGCATGAACAGCTCGCCGCGGGTGGAGAGCTGAAGCTGGTAATGACGGATAAGCCGACACGCTGGGATACGGGCGAGGCGCCGCCGTCGATGTCGGATGCGCATTAGTGAGTGGGATTGGGTGGGAGCCGTGGGCTTTAAGCCCACGGTCCATCGGTTCAATACTGAAACGGGATTTGGCCATGGGCTTTCCCCTGTAGAAAGAGAAAGCCAGGCTAAAGCTTGTTCCTTATTGAGCAAGAAAGATGTCTTGAGCGCTGAAGGCGCGACCCATACCAGCCTGGGGCAACGCCCCAGGTATGGAGATAGGGAAACGGTAAGAGGGCTGAAGGCCCGATCTATAATCCCCAATCGTCACAAACGAAACTGTTCGTGAACCATCGAACGATACGGTCGGATTGAAGCCCTTATATAGGGCGGGCCTTCAGCCCTCTGACATCTTGTGGGCGTCAAACCTGGGGCGTTGCCCCAGGCTGGTATAGAACGCGCCTTCAGCGCTTTATCAGTGACTGAAGCCCGCTGAACACCAACCAGTAAAGCTGGTTAGGGACCCCGCTGAACACCCCAACCAGCAAAGCTGATTGGGGACCCCGCTGCTTCCACCCAGTTGCGGGAACCCGAATATCCCACCCATTGCGTGGGTTACATCGTATTCCTAGCTATCAACGTGTCGTCTGCGCTGTTGACTCGCTCTCCAGAAACTCGAACTCGGCGCGTGTCGTATCCGGTGTGACTGTTATTGGCTCGTCGAGATGAATCAGCTTCTTCTCTCTGTCATAGCGAGGCCACGCAGGCAGGCCGCTTCCGTTCGGGTCGCCCGTACGCGCGAAGTTAGCCCAGTACGTCACAACTTCATCGCTCAGCTTACGATCGGCCGGTTGCCATGTCGCACCCTGGCGAACGTCGAGTGTGCCGAAGACATATTCAAGCTCAGTGGAGTGGAAAGCGTATTTGCCCGTGGGGTGAAGAGGCTCTGCCGGAGCGGGGCGATCGAAGCGAAAGCGATAGACCGGTGATTGTCCTGTCTTGCTTTGCGCCTCAACCCATCTCCATGCGCCCATGGCAATGAAGCCGTTGGTAGTGAAGTCATCCGCGGAGTGCATGGCCTGCTCATCCGTGTTTGCAGGATACGCTGCGAGGAACTCGTCGGCCTTTGCACCGTAGTGCTCTTTGGCATAGGCCTTCCATTTTTCGACGGTCATATCTTTGGAGAGCGTACCGGCGCGTTCATCGCGGTTCCAGCCGATGATGGAGGGGACATGTGCCTGATGGCCTGCAGCATAGGCGTCCGGCAGGGGCTCGGGAAGGAAGCTCCC
Source organism: Terriglobus albidus (assembly GCF_025685425.1). GTDB lineage: Bacteria > Acidobacteriota > Terriglobia > Terriglobales > Acidobacteriaceae > Terriglobus > Terriglobus albidus. Next base: position 37,558 of record NZ_JAGTAS010000033.1, on the reverse strand, counting down.
GTCGACGACCGCGGAGAAGCCGATGCCGCGCTGCTTCTGTGTGGCTTCCAGAATCTTATCGGCGGGCATGGCGCGTAGCTCTTCGAGATTGTTTGCACCGAGCGCGGAGACGAAAGCCTGATCTCGTTTGGGGCGTTCACTGGCGGCGGTCATGGGAATGGTGCTGCCGAAGAAGGCTCCGCTCTCTCCGATGACTTTGTGAAAGAGCCCACGTGCCGAGGGCGCCACGGTGAGAGCGCTGACGGCAAAGGAGCCGGCGCTTTCACCGAAGATGGTGACGTTGTTGGCATCGCCTCCAAAGGCCGCGATGTTGGTCTTCACCCAGCGCAGCGCGGCGAGCTGATCCATCAGGCCGTAGTTGCCGGCGTGGCCGCCTTGTTCTTTGGCCAGGTCTTCACTGGCGAGGAAGCCGAAGACGTTCAGGCGGTAGTTCAGTGTGACGACGATGACGCCCTTCGCCACGAGTGCAGGATTGGTGTAGCGCGGCTCCGATGCTGCACCGGCGAGGAAGCCTCCACCATGGATCCAGACCATGACGGGAAGCTTGCTGCCCGGCTTTGCCGTCCCAGGTGTGTAGATATTGAGGTAGAGACAGTCTTCAGAGGGACCGGCATCGGTGAAGATGTAGTCGTCCCAGACGTGCCACTGCTGGCAACGATTGCCGAACCTGGTCGCATCGCGTGTACCACTCCATGCGGATGGAGCCTCAGGTGCTTTCCAGCGGAGACTACCGACAGGAGGAGCAGCGTAGGGCAGACCAAGGAAAGCCATCTCTTTGCCGTCGCGAATCCACTTGCCTGCAGCTTTGCCCTGTACTGTCTTCACTTTAGGAACAGGCGCCTGAGCATGGAGGCATCCCGCAGAGAAGCAAACAAGAGCCACACCTTTGAGCAGGGCGCTACGGATCTTCATGACTTATCCCTCGTGGGTCGTGTCCACAATAGCCATTGCTGGTCAAAAGTTGCAAGCTGAGACTTGACGATGCCTCATGGGTCGATATGACCTCCGTTCAGGCGGCAAGTCTTGTAAACGACCCAGGAATTAACGCTTTAACTTTTAACCTTCAACTTTTAACTCTTCCTGTTGACATCCGACCCAAACCGGTGACATTCTTCTGTCGGATGCCTACCCAAAACGAATCAGAAGACCGTATCGCGTTACTGCAGGGAACGCTGGACCTGCTGATCTTGAAGACGCTTGTCATGGGCCCTTGCCATGGCCAGGGTATCGCCCGTTCCATCCAGCGCCAGTCGGAACAGGTGTTCTTTGTCGACCACGGGTCGTTGTACCTGGCCCTGCAGCGTCTTGAGGACAAGAAGTGGCTCAGCGCTAAATGGGGTGTGAGCGAGAACAACCGCAAGGCACGGTTCTACTCCCTTACGGCCAAGGGGAGGGAACAACTTGTGCAGAAGGCCAGTGAATGGCAGCGGCTAAGCCGTGCCATGGAATTGATACTCGGCAGTTAGTAGTTGGCGAGGAGGCTTGGGCATGTTTAAGCGCAGGCGGAGCACACAGGATTTCGATGATGAGATAAAAGCCCATCTAGCCCTCGAAGCCGATGAATTGCGGCGCGAGGGGCTCACCGAGGAAGAGGCCTATCGCAGAGCTCGCGCCAGCTTCGGCAATGCGCAGGCTGCTCGTGAGCGCTTCTATCTGAAGGGGCGGATGGAATGGCTCGACAACCGCATCCAGGATCTGCGATTCGCTCTGCGCCAATTGCGTAAGGATCTCGGTTTTGCGCTCACGGCCGTTCTGATTCTTGCGCTTGGTCTTAGTTCCAGCGTGGCGATCTTCGCGTTTGTCGACGCGGCGCTGGTCAAGCCTCTGCCTTATCAGGAACCGAATCGCCTGGTTATGCTCTTCGAGAGCATTCCGCTTGGCCCGCGGTTCCATCTCTCGTATCCCGACTATCTTGACTGGAAGCGTCAGAACACCGTCTTCCGCTCGCTGGATGTGTTTGAGCCATTCGGATTCATGATGAAGACCAGCGATGGACTTCGCCAGACCGATGGAGCGCGGGTGAGCTCAGGCTTCTTCCGCACGCTTGGTGTAAAGCCTGTACTTGGCCGCGATTTCTACGACGGTGAGGACAAGCCGGAGACGCCGCGCACCACCCTGCTCAGCTATGCCGCATGGCAAAGACGCTATGGCAGCGATCCGAAGATCATTGGGCAGCCGGTAGTCCTGGACGGAGATACCTACACCATCGTCGGCGTGTTGCCACGCGAGTTCAGCTTCTCGCCTGCCGAGCCGGCTGACTTCTGGTCGATTCTAAAAGCGACCAGCACCTGCCGGGGATGTCATGGGCTATATGGTGTGGCGCGCCTGAAAGATGGAGTCACCTTCGGCGCAGCCTTCGCGAATATCAAGGCCGTTGCTGAGAATCTTGAGAAGATGTATCCGGACTCCAATCGCGATCAGAAGGCGTACATGCTGCCGCTTGCGGAGGTCATCACGGGTGACATACGGCCCGTCCTGGTGGTAATGCTAAGCGGCGCAGGGCTGTTGCTTTTGATTGCTGCCATCAACGTGGCAAGTCTGCTGCTGGTGCGGGCAGAGAGCAGAAGGCGCGAGGTGGCGGTACGTGGAGCGCTTGGCGCATCGCAGCGCAGGCTCGCACTTCAGTTCATTACCGAGGGAGTGCTGCTGACGACGATTGGAAGCGTGCTCGGCCTCGCGATGGCGCAGCAGGGCATGCACATGCTCACATTGCTTATTCCTAAAGATATGCTGGCGGCCATGCCGTTCCTCCGCGGCCTGGGTCTCAATGGCCACGTGCTGCTGTTTGCCGGAGCTCTGGCGATCGCTGCGGCTGCGCTCTTCGCTCTCACTCCGATGGCTCTGTTTCGCGTGATGGATATCCGTGAAGGTTTGACCGAAGGCAGCAGAAGCTCATCGAGCACCTTGTGGCGGAGATTTGGCGCCAACATGGTGGTGGTCGAACTGGCAACTGCAATGGTGTTGCTTGTGGGAGCAGGGCTCCTGGGCAAGAGCTTCTACAAGCTTTTACATACCGACACAGGATTGCAGTCTGACCACATCGCCACGGTGCACATACAGGCAGAGTCTGAGAAGTACAACAAGGACGAGCTAAGAGCGGCCCTGGCGCATGAGGTTGAAAGGCGCGTGCAGGCGCTGCCCGGTGTGCAGGCGGTCGGCATTACCACCAAGCTGCCGATTGAAGATGCGGACTGGACATCTTCATTTACGATTCCCGGCCGGCCGGACAACGACGTCCACAAAGAAGTGGCAGTGCGGTATGTAACCTCCGGTTACATGAATACGCTGAAAACGCGGCTGATCAGCGGCCGGTATTTCGCTGCGGAAGAACCGGCGAAGGTTGTCATCGTCAACCAGACTCTCGCGAAGCAGTACTTTCCCGGAGAAGACGTGATTGGCAAGCGCATTGCATTCGATAGCAAGAATCCACTGCTGATCATCGGAGCCATTAACGATATTCAGGAAGGGCAGCTCGACGCTAAACCACGAGGGGCAGCTTATATGCCCTTCTATCAGTCGCCTTACTTCAATGGATTTGTGGTGCTGGCGCGCACCTCGCAGGACGAGAGCTCGATGCTGTCGTCACTGACGGCGACCTTGCACGATCTGGACAAGGGGATGGCTCTTTACAACCCGATGACGATGGAGCAGAAGATTCACGATGCTCCATCCACCTATCTGCATCGCTCGTCTGCCTGGCTGGTTGCAGGTTTCGCCTTGATGGCTTTGGCGCTGGGCGTTGTCGGATTGTATGGCGTGATCGCGTACTCCGTGAGCCGGCGCACGCGAGAGATTGGTGTACGTATGGCGCTTGGCGCACAGCGTCGCGCAGTCTATGGGCTGGTGCTGCGGCAGGCCGGATGGCTGACGCTTTGTGGGCTGGTGATTGGACTGGTATGTTCCATTGGCGCAGCCGTCTCTCTGCAAAAGCTGCTCTATGGGGTGCAGGCATGGGATGCAATCACGCTGGCAGGTGTAGCGGTCTTGCTTGGTGCGGTGTCGATGGTGGCGAGCTGTCTGCCGGCGCATCGGGCAGCTTCGCTGAATCCTACGGATGCATTGCGGACGGAATAGAACAGCACGATCGTTCAGTCGCGGTGTTGTTTCTTTTCAAGGGCAACCAGAAAAGGAAATCCGACCTCAGCGGCTAAAGCCGCACGTCCTTACAGCTTCATACGGGACGGCTGGAAGCCGTCCCCTTAAGCAAGGCATTCGCACCTTCGGTGCGAACTGGTCGCGCCACGCGCAACGGCTGATTGAGCGTGCTCGAAGCACTTCATCTCTATCAGGGGGTGCCGTAGGAATTGCCTCGTGAGGCGATGTCTTGCGGGGTCTATTTGCCTAGCGCCAAAGGCGCTTGGTTTTGCTTACGGGCACGACTTTAGCCGTGCCGATTCAAGGGGGAAAGATGTGCGGCTTTAGCCGCTGAGGTCCGGATCTGTCGGAGGAGCGAAGCCCCCTCTGGCAATAGAACAGCAAGAGTTTTTTATAATCGTAGTTTGAAGACACAGGTTCGCAGCAGTTCCAGCAAGACACACGCACTGGCCGTTGCCACGGGCATTTTGTTGAGCCGCGTCGTCGGATTAGTGCGCGACCGGATATTTGCGCATTACTTCGGCAACTCCGATGCTGCCGATGCTTTTCGGGCCGCATTTCGCATCCCTAACTTCCTTCAGAATCTCTTTGGTGAGGGCGTGCTTTCGGCGTCGTTTATCCCGGTGTATGCGCGCCTGAATGCTGAGGATCGGCACGAAGAAGCCTCAGAGCTGGCGGAGGCCATTTTTTCTCTGTTGTTTTTTGTGGGAACGATCTTCGTCGTTGCCGGAATCCTGATTACGCCGTGGCTGATCGACCTGATTGCGCCTGGCTTTCATGGGGAGAAACGGCTGCTGACCATTCACCTGGTGCAGATCCTCTTTCCCGGCGCGGCGCTGCTGGTGCTCTCGGCGTGGTGCCTTGGCATTCTGAACAGCCATCGCCGGTTCCTGTTGTCGTACGCTGCTCCAGTGATGTGGAACCTTGCCTTAATCGCAACCCTGCTTTGGGGAGGCGGTCATCATTCCGAATCCCGCCTGGCTGTGCTGCTGGCGATTGGTTCGGTCGTGGGCAGTGCATTGCAGTTCGCCGTGCAGCTGCCAACGGTGATTCGCTTGCTGATGCCGCTGCGTCTGCGGCTCAAGCTGGCGACGGCCCATGTCCGCACGGTCGCGAAGAACTTCTTCCCGGTCTTTCTCAGCCGAGGGGTTGTTCAGATCAGCGCCTATATTGACTCATGGCTGGCCAGCTTTCTCGGCACCGGAGCTGTGGCCGCGCTGGGATATGCGCAAACGCTTTACACGCTGCCGGTTAGTCTGTTCGGAATGGCGGTCTCGGCGGCGGAGCTGCCGGCGATGTCCAGTGCTTTAGGCACACAGGCCGAGATCGCGGAGGCCCTTCGCAATCGGCTGAAGCAGGGCCTGCAACAGATTGCGTTTTTCGTCATACCGTCTGCGGTGGCATTCGTTGTGCTGGGAGACGTCGTAGTATCGACGATCTACCGCACCGGCCACTTTCAGGGTGGTGATGTTCTCTTCGTCTGGGCGATTCTGGCGGGTTCTGCAGTCGGTCTGCTTGCTTCTACTTCTGGACGTCTCTACTCATCCGCTTTTTATGCTCTTCGGAATACGCGTACGCCATTGAGATTTGCTTTGATCCGGGTGACGCTCACACTTGGTCTTGGATATCTTTGCGCACTCCGACTGCCGCCTCTTCTTGGGATCGACCTGCGTTGGGGCAGCGCGGGCCTCACTCTTTCTGCCGGCATCGCCGGCTGGCTTGAATTTCTTTTACTGCGCCGGGCGCTACACCGCCAGATCGGCACGGTTCCTTCGTCCAGATCGCGTACCGCTAAGTTATGGCTGGTTGCAATTGTGGCTGCAGTTGCCGGGTGGGGAATGAAACGGGTTCTACCTTTCCATGCTCCGCTGCTGGTTGGACCGACCGTGCTTGTGACGTTTGCGGCGGTTTACCTCACCGTGACCCAGTGGATCGGTGTCGGCAATATGGGCGCCGTGACACGGTTGATCAGGCGTCGCGGGTAACTATAATCAGCGCATGCCGCCGATTCCGCTAACGGGTCACCCCCTCATCGATGGCTGGCTGGGCCTTGAGCTCGATAGGGTGTCTCTCCATCCGGTTCACAAGGTACCTGCCTACTTCTTCCGCATGGTCGATCTCCGTACGAGAGCTGAGGTCGGAAGGATCAATCTCAGATTGGGCTCCGAACCGCATGTCGAACGATATGCCGGGCACGTTGGTTACTTTGTTGAGCCTGCCTATCGAGGCCATGGTTGTGCATCACGCGCGCTGCGTCTCTTAATGCGTATCGCCCGTGGGTTGGGAATTGATCCGCTTTGGATCACCTGCGATCCGGACAACATTCCATCACGTCGCACCTGTGAGCGTGCAGGAGCGGAATTCATTGAAATTGTCGATGTTCCCGAAGACTGCGTCATTTATCAGAGTGGCCATCGCAGAAAGTGCCGTTATCGGTTGAAGCTGAGTGAACCCGGCAAGGGCAGTTCCCACTAAGTTCTTACGGAGCCGCTGAGGGCAGTGTGTTGAGAGTCTCCCCTCTCTTGCGCAACAAGCGTATTGCCGTATGCCGAATTTTGTCGATATAAGTTCCAGAGCCTGCTTTAGCAGCACCGCAAGTGTACCGTTTCGGGACAAAATCCTGAACTTCTCCTCCTCGAACCCTCATGCAACAGGGCATCACAGCCGATCTCTCCCAGTAAGAACTGACATTTTCTGCAGCGGACGAAACTCTCCCGCAAACGAAAAGGCTGAGTCGAGAGTTTGACAGCCCGAGGGGCTGCTATAGGGGAGTTTTTTCATGATCAGAAAGTCAGCCGTCATCAGCTTGATGGCGATCTTGTGGATGATGGTGTGTCTAAGCAGCAGCGCGTATGCAGTGCTGGGATCATCCACGACTCAGAATGGCATCACGATCACCCAGAACTTCAGCAGCGTCTACTACGTCGATACGAAGACCTCTCCTTACCCCACTGGTTTTTACGCTGTCTACAACATCACCAACAACAACTCGACCGCTCTGTCGGATGTTTGGGTTACGCTCGGCAATTTCGCCGGGAGCACCGTCTACCTCTCCCTGGGAGGGAACGACACCGGCGCGGCGCATCTGGGATCGCTGGCCGCGGGGGCTACTAAGGCGGCTTACTTTTTCCTGAATGTGGATTGCTCCAGCTTTACCAGCGGCAACTGCAACATCTCTTCACCCCAGTCAGCCACGGCCGACGTCTATTTAGGACCCCCCACCGCCAACCTGCTTGCCTCGTTGACCACGAACGACATGACGGTCTATGACACGATTGCGGCAAGCGCGAATAAGGTGAACAGCGGCAGTGTTTCGACGACTACACCTTCGGTGGGCAGCACCTTCACTGTGACGGTTAGCGGCTCGACTGGAAGCATTGGCGGGAGCAATATCTTCGCCCTTAGCCCTCAGACAAGCAGCAGCTTCCCGTCGAACGCCTTCCGGCTTACCAAAACCAGTCTTACCTTCAGCAACGGTGGAACCGGGACGTACACCGACATGCTGCAGATTCCTACGTCGGTCATGTCAGCGATCGCCAGCGCCGACTACACGGTGACGTACACCTACCAGGTGACGGGGACGACGTCCACCACGACGTCGGTGCAACCGATTGCTTATATCAATAGCGGTTCGCAGATCAAACACACCACCGTCTCGTCCCTGGGAAATATTCCACCCATTCAAGCCGCAAGCAATACGTTGCTGCTGTCAATGTCGGTGACGCCAACCTCATTCGGGCTTAGCGGCGGCACTGCGACCTATACGGTGCATATCACCAATTCGGGTACGACCGATGCTTCTCTGGATGAATTCATCGATGCCCTGGCAAGCTCGCCGGCGGCGGAGAACTACATTAACGGCAGCTCCACCTTTGCAGGAGCAGCTATCTCCGATCCAACAATCAGTGGAAGCACATTGATCTGGTCAGGGACCTTTACGGTTCCCGCCGGCGGTTCGGCGGACATGACCTTCCAGACCGGAATCCCGTCGACCGTAGGAACATATACCGACTCTTTCTACGGCCTGGTGTCGGCCTCACAGATCGATACGACGCTGAACACTTCGGACGATGCGGAGACGACGACGTCGATCACGGTGTCCTCAAAGCAATCGACGACGATCTCGATCTCCAATCTGCCTGCCAGCGGAACCTATGGCGGCAGCTTTACGCCGGCGTTCAGCTACACCGGTGATGGTACGAAATCGGTGAGTTCCAACTCGACCGGTGTATGCACCGTGACCAGCGGCGTGGTGCACTACGTTGGTACAGGTACGTGCTCGCTGACGGCGAGTGCGACAGCGGGAACCAACTACAACGCAACCACAGGTACAGCGCAAACTTTCACGGTCGGCCAGGCAACACCGACCATCAGTGTCTCGAACCTGCCTTCCAGCGGAACCTATGGCGGCAGCTTTACGCCGACGTTCAGCTATACAGGTGATGGCACGAGCTCGGTGAGCTCGAACTCGACGAGTGTTTGCACGGTGACCAGTGGTGTGGTGCATTACGTTGGTACGGGCACCTGTTCGGTGACAGCGAGTGCCACGGCGGGCACGAACTATGCGGCCGTGACGGGAAGCGCGCAGACATTTTCCGTTGGCCAGGCGACTCCGACAATCAGTATCTCGAATCTACCGGCCAGCGGCACCTATGGCGGCAGCTTCACTCCGATCTTTAGCTACACCGGTGATGGCTCGACCTCAGTGAGCTCGAACTCAACCAGTGTTTGTACTGTGTCCAGCGGTATGGTGCAGTACGTCGGAGTCGGTACCTGCTCACTGACTTCAAGTGCAACGGCGGGCACAAACTATGGAGCGGTGACCGGTTCGGCACAGACCTTCTCCGTAGGAAAGGCAACGCCGACGATCAGCATCTCAAACGTTCCGGCGAGCGGAAGCTACGGCGGCAGCTTTACACCAACGTTCAGCTATACGGGTGATGGCATAACTTCGGTGAGCTCGAACTCGACCAGCATCTGCACCGTAACCAGCGGCGTGGTGCATTACGTTGGCACTGGCGCCTGCTCGTTGACGGCGAGTGCGATGGCAGGCACCAATTACAACGCCGTGACTGGCTCGGCGCAGACCTTCTCTGTCGGTCAGGGTACGCCGACGATCAGTATCTCGAATCTTCCTGCCAGTGGAACTTATGGCGGCAGCTTTACACCAACGTTCAGCTATACGGGTGACGGAACGACTTCAGTCAGCTCGAACTCGACCAGCGTCTGCACGGTGACAAGTGGTGTGGTGCACTACGTTGGCGTGGGCACCTGCTCTTTGACAGCCAGCGCGACGGCAGGCACCAACTATGCAGCCGTTACCGGCACGGCCCAGACCTTCTCAGTTGGCCAGGCAACGCCTACGATTAGTATCTCGAATCTTCCAGCCAGCGGGATCTACGGTCACGATTTCATTCCGACGTTCAGCTACACGGGCGATGGAACAACGTCGGTAACTTCTAACACCACCAGCGTCTGCACACTCATCGGCAGCACTGTGCGCTACGTTGGCGTGGGTATCTGCTCTTTGACAGCCAGCGCGACGGCAGGCACGAATTACGCGGCGGTGACGGGTACAGCGCAGACTTTCTCAGTTGGCCAGGCGACTCCGACGATCAGTATCTCGAATCTTCCGGCCAGCGGGATCTACGATCATGATTTCATTCCGACGTTCAGCTACACGGGCGATGGAACAACGTCAGTAACTTCTAACACCACCAGCGTCTGCACGCTCACTGGCGGCACCGTGCGCTACGTTGGCGTGGGTATCTGCTCTTTGACGGCGAGCGCCACTGCAGGTACGAACTACGCAGCCGTGACCGGTAGCGCGCAGACGTTCGCTGTGAACCAAGCGACCGCAACAGTGACGCTCAGCAATCTGAACCTCACCTATACCGGATCTACCCAAACGGGCACGGTGACCACCTCGCCCTCGGGCCTCTCAGTGACCACGACCTATAACGGTGGCGCGACGGCTCCAACGGCTGCCGGCAGCTACACCATGGTGGCCACCATCAACGATGCCAACTACAGCGGCACCGTAACCGGAACTCTGGTGATTGCACCGGCGGCGCAGAGCATTACCTTTGCCGCCTTGCCGGCCCAGGTGATCTATGGAAGCGGAGTGCTTTCGTTGTCCGCAACCGGCGGAGCATCGGGGAATCCGGTTATCTTCAGCGTCCTTTCTGGTCCTGGGTCAATCAGCGGCAGTCAGTTGACGATCGCAGGTGTGGGCCCAGTCGTTGTTGAAGCGAACCAGGCAGGGAACAGCAACTATCTTGCGGCTTCACAGGTGACGCAGAGCGTCACGAGCGTGGGTGCGGCACTGAACCTCAGCCTCACGGCTTTGAACTTCCTCAATCAGCCCGTTGGCACCACTAGCCTTGCGCAGACGCTCATCATTACCAATCCCAATGCATTTCCGGTGACTATCACCGGCATTCAGGCAAACGGTGACTTCCACGCGGCAAGCGCGTGTACTGTGATTGCGCCGCAGGCGAACTGCAGCGTGAATGTGACCTTCACACCGACGGTCGCCGGATCGCGCGCGGAGGCTTTGACCATCACCAATGCTCAGTCGAATGTCGCGCAGACTGTGCCGATGACAGGTATCGGAACCGCGCCCGGCATCCAGGTCTCCCCGGCTGCACTGGGCTTTGGCAGTGAAGTGGTTTCCACGCCTAGCACGGGGCAAACGCTGACGATCCGCAATACAGGCACGGCTCCACTCGTGATCTCAAACATTGCGACGACAGGCGATTTCGCAACGACGGGTAAGTGCGCGACGGTGCCGGCAGGCAGCAACTGCAGCTTGACCGTGAACTTTACGCCGACTGCAATCGGCAGCCGGACGGGAACTCTTACGTTGACGGATAATGCGGGCGGTCAAAGCCAGGTCGTGAATCTCTCCGGTACGGGAACAGAGGCGGGTGTGTCGTTGACTCCAGGCGCTCAGGCATTTCCGGCAACTCTGGTCGGCTCTACCAGCCAGCCGTTGACGGCGACGCTGACCAATACAGGCAATGCGGCTCTTACTGGAATTAGCTTCGGCATCGCCGGCGATTTCGCGCAGACCAATAACTGCCCGGCTTCACTGGATGCAGGTGCAAGCTGCACGATCAACGTGGTGTATGCACCGAAGATTGCGGGGGCTGAATCCGGTGTACTGACCGTAAGTGACAGCAAGGGTTCGCAGACAATCTCATTGACGGGTACCGGTCTGGTTCCCGGAGCAACTCTCAGCACGGCAGACCTGCTGTTTGGCGGCAGGCCGGTCAATACGTCCTCGCTGGCGCAAACCGTGATCTTTACGAATACCGGCACCGGTCCGGTAACGATTAACTCCGTAACGACGACCTCGAACTTCGCGGATACGACCAACTGCACGGGACAGATCGCGGCAGGCGCAAGCTGCAGCATCAATGTCACCTTCACACCCGCGTCCACCGGATTGTTGAAGGGCACGGTCGCCATCAGTGATACGGCGGGTTCGCAGATGGTGACGCTGCAGGGAGAGGGCACGAATGCGGGCGTTACGATGACACCGTCGTTCCTGCTCTTTGGCGCGCAGGTCGTCAACACCGTCAGCATGGCGCAGACCGTGACGGCGAAGAACACGGGTACGACGCCGCTGACTCTGAACCCGATCGCCGTGTCGAACAACTTTGTTGAGTCAGATCAGTGCCCGGCGGTGTTGCCGGTAGGTGGCTCCTGCCTGATCAGCGTGAGCTTTGCGCCGACTGCGACGGGATCTTTGTATGGCTCACTGCAGTTCAGCGATGCGTCCGGTCAGGTCTCGACGGTCGTGGCGCTGAGCGGCCAGGGAACGCTTCCTGGTATAGCGATTTTGCCTTCAACGGTCTTCTTCGGCAGCCTGCCTGTAGGCACTGCCAGCCAGGCACAGACGGTAACGGTATGGAATACAGGATCGACGCCGCTGCAGATTACGGCAATCAATGCAACCGGAGATTTTGCTGAGACAGATACCTGCACCGCGAGCGCTGTGCCGGTGGGCGGCTACTGCATCCTGAGCGTCACGATGACCCCGACGACCATCGGAACTCGGACGGGAGTTATTCAGATCGCGAACAATGTGGATGGCATCCATCTGATCTCAGTGAGCGGTGTTGGGCAACAGGCGGGCGTCACCGTCTTCCCGACCAGTTTGGCATTCGGAAGCTATCCTTATGTGTCGACCTCGCAGGCTACGGGAACGGCGCTGAGTGTGACGCTGACCAACAGCGGGAATGTTCCGCTGCAGATTGGCGGCTTCAACATCCAGGGCGACTTTACAGAGACAGACAACTGCGGTGCGACGGTGCCGGTGGGAGGCTTCTGCACGCTGACGGTGCGTTTTGTGCCGACGGCGTTAGGGCATCGCACTGGAGTGTTGACCATCACCGACAACGCCGGCGGAGGTACGCAGCAGGTTTCGCTTGCGGGGGATGGCAGTCCTTATGGTTTGACTCTTACTCCGCCGGTGATGAACTTCGGCGTGCAGACCATCGGTAAGCATTCCACCTCACAGACGGCAACGCTGACGAATAATACCGGCCAGGCCTTGAACAACCTGGTGATTACGCCCAGCGGTCAGTTCACTGAGACGGATAATTGCGGTACGTCGCTGGCCAATGGCGCCTCCTGCACGATCGATATTACGGTGACACCGGCAAGCACTGGCGCCATTACGGGAACGGTGACGTTCTCTTCAGGAACAAGTATCGCGGTTACGGGTGGCAGCGTGATGCGGCCGCACGCACAGGCAGCCCAGGCGATTCAGGCAAACACAGCTTCGACGTCGTCCTCAACTGTCGGTGTAGTTGCGGTCTCGGCGTCTGCGATTCCGCCTGGGATTGATATCTCCGTTCCTCAGGTCAGCTTCTCGGTGACATCGGTGGGTACCGGGACGGTGCAGACGGTGACGATCCGGAACACGGGCTCGGCTCTTCCGCTGACTCATCTGGCGATCGGTACAACGAATGCGACAGAGTTCCCGTTCACCACAACCTGCCCGGCAACTCTGGCCGCACAGGCAAGCTGCACGATCACGATCAACTTCACACCCACCGGCAATGGCTTGCGGTCCGGCATCATGAGCATTACCGCGGACGGCGGCATCTCCGCGCTGCTGCCGGAGAGTGGAAACGCCGCAAAGGGTGCGCCGGGGATCACGCTTACTTCCAGCGTGAATACGAGCATGCTGCAGGACACCGTCACCTTGACCTCTGCCGTTGTCTCTACGACAACGCAGCCTACGGGCAGCATCAGCTTTATGGATGGCAGCACCTTGTTGGGAACAGCGGCTCTGAGCAACGGTGTTGCATCGTTGACCACCTCTGCTCTTGCAACCGGAAGCCATTCCATCACCGCCGTCTATAGCGGAGATGCGAACTACGTGGCGGCAACGGCCAACGTCGTCACGCAGAGCGTCATCGACTTCTCGCTCAAGGCGGTAGGGAGCGGCGCATCGCAAACAGTTATTCCCGGTAACTCGGCGACGTACCAGGTAGCCATTGCTCCGACCACTGGAACCAGCTTCCCGGTTGCGGCGACGCTTACCGTTACTGGCTTGCCGCAGGGTGCAACCGCGGAGCTGGCCACGAAGCCGTGGACGCAACTGAGTGCAACCTCATGGCAGGTTCCTGCTACGACGACACTGGATAATGTCTCGCTCATCTTCCATGTTCCGGGACAGACGGCCGCGGTGGCCCCTGAACCAGCTGGTCACAGCAATGGTCTGCCGCCGGTAGCCTGGGCAGCTCTGCTGCTTCCGTTTGCGTACCGGTTCCGCCGGGCACGCAGAAAGCTGATCGGACATCTGGCAATCCTGTTCGTTGTTGTGGGAACACTCGCGGCGATGGCCGGCTTGACCGGATGCGGATCGGGCAACGGATTCTTCGGCCAGGCTGCAAAGAATTACACCATAACCGTCACGGTGACGGCCGGCCCTGACTCGCATTCCACAGATCTGCAGCTCAACGTGCAATAGCAAGGGAAAATAGTATGCGTCGAAACATTCTGAAAATATTGCTCGTTGCAGTTTGTATCTTTACCGGACTGGGCGTGGAGCAAGAAGCACACGCCGAATCTGGCATACCGAAATACAGCTCGCTGGAGATCGCGGTTAACTTCAATGCCGCGCACGCCAACACGGTTTCTACCTACGGGTTCTGGATGCAGGGCGGCAGCGTGCAGATCGAGAAGCCGTTCACCCATCGCCTGGGTCTCGCTGCGGATATCTCCCGCTTGCACACGGGGCAGATGCCGCATACGACCGCGGGCCTGGATCTGATGACGGCCGTCTTCGGTCCGCGTTACTCCATCGTGTCTCCGCATGGACGCTTCAAGACCTACGGTCAGGTGATGGCCGGTCCGGTGCATGGAAGCAACAGCCTGTTTCCCAATCCCAATGGAGCAACGACCACCGCCAATGGAGTTGCGGTGATGATTGGCGGAGGCATGGATTATCGTATTTCACCGCGCGTCGCGGTGCGTCCGTTCGAAGCAGGCTGGCTCCGCACAGCTCTATCGAATGGCACGACAACGGTGCAGAATAGTTTGCGATTGAGCTCAGGTGTCGTCGTTCGTTTCTAAGCTCTTCTTTGGTTGTCGTCGAGAAGATCGATTTGAATCGATGACGAACGTTTGTATGTTGTAACGGGTGGGAGCAGCGCGGTCCCTAGCCAGCTTTGCTGGCTGGAGTGCTCAGTGGGCTTCAGAGACTGCGGAAAAGTCGATTTTTCAAAAAGTGCAAATAGATCGCGTCAGAATGCCCTATAAGCGATCCGTGGATGTTGGGTGATGATTTTCTATCCCCGAAATTGAGCCGATCAATCTCGCTTACGGAGTTTTTCCGCAGCCTCTACAGCCCGCTGATAGAGCGCTGAAGGCGCGCTCCATACCAGCCTGGGGCAGCGCCCCAGGTTACAGTGCTCACAAGAACTTAAAGGGCTGAAGGCCCGTTCTATAGATACTCAATTCTTGCTGCCATGAACGTTATGGGGAGAGAAGCAGATTTCCCCGCTTCCTGCGGTCGCTGCGAAATGACAAACAAAAAAGACGATTCGAGCGCTGTGGTCCAGCTACTCGCTCGATGGCAAATACATTCAGACCATCGCGCGCTCGAAGTCGGGCGAGATCGAAGGGCCGTGGGAGCAGCTCTCTCCGCTGGTCTATGAGGACAGTGGTCACGGCATGCTCTTCGATGCCTTCGATGGAAAGCTGATGCTGGTGCTGCATCGGCCATTTCGTGGCGCGCGTGGGAAGTTGTATGAGATGAAGGACGCAGGCGATCATCTGGAGGTCGTGCGGGAGCGGACGGATTTGGATGCACAGTAACGATTACGGCCGGATGTAAGAGAATGGACTTTGCTCCAGTTTCTCTTCCCGTGAAAAGAGGTTCCTGTGATTGACCGATCTGTGCTCGGAGGCATCTCTGCCTTCGCGAACCTGCCTGATGACCAGCTCGAGTGGTTTCTGAGTCACGCAGAAGAGATTCATGTTGAAGCGGGAGAGCCGTTTGTACGGCGAGGCGACCCTCCGGCGTGGCTGTTTGTTTTTCTGGAGGGGCAGTTTCAGTGGCGAGGCGAGTTCGGCGGTGACACCGTTGTCATGCCTGCCTCAGCCGGCGAGGTCGAAGGAGTATATCCCTTCTCTCGGATGAGAGAGTTCACGGTCGCGGGCATCGCGCTGACCAGGGCACGGCTGTTGCGGTTTCCTGTTTCGATGTATTCCGAACTGATTCCGAAGATGCCGGAGTTTACCGCGCGTCTGGTGGCGATGATGTCCGACCGCATCCGCGAAGGCACCCGCATCGAGCAGCAGAAGGACCGGCTGTTTTCTCTGGGCAGATTGTCGGCAGGTTTGGCGCACGAGCTGAATAATCCGGCGGCTGCCGCCACACGCGCTGCCAGCCAGTTAAAAGAACATCTGGATCGATTGAAGTTCGCTTCGTTTGCACTTGGCCGCTGCACGCTCTCTGAGGAGCAGCGGCTGGAGCTGGTGCACTTCGAAAAGCAGCTCGAACCCGGCTGCGATCCAGATCCGCTGGCGTTGGGTGATCTGGAGGACCAGATCGCATCGGTCCTGCAATTGGCGGGAGAACATGAGACCTGGCAATCCTCTTCCGCGTTGGCAAGGTGCCAGGTTCAACCGGAGGCATTGCGCTCCATACTGCTCAAGCTTGATCCGGGGGCTGTGCATGCGGCGGTAATGCGGCTTGCCGCGAGCGCCGAGCTTGCTGTGCTCTCCCGCGCGATCGTGACCAGCACCGCACGTATCTCGGAACTGGTGGGCGCCGTCAAGGAATACACCTACCTGGACCAGGCGCCGGTGCAGGATATCGATATCGCGCGCAGCCTTGAATCGACTCTGGCGATGTTCGATCACAAGGTCAGGGAAGGCATCACCGTCATACGCGACTACCAGCCGGTTCCGCTGCTGGTGAATTCGTTCGGAAGCCAGCTCAACCAGGTGTGGACGAACCTTATCCTCAACGCCATTGAGGCGATGGCCGGTAAAGGCGAGCTGCGGCTACGGACACTGCGTCAAGGCGAGATGGTGATTGTCGAAATCGGCGACAACGGTCCAGGTATCCCCGCGGAGATTCGCTCGCATATCTTTGAGCCGTTCTTCACAACGAAGGGCATCGGCGAGGGAACGGGACTCGGGCTCGATACGGCGCTACGGATTGTCCGGAATCACCAGGGCGAGATTCATGTTGAGTCTTGTCCTGGGGATACCCGGTTTCAGGTGTGGCTTCCGTTGGTGGCTGAAGATGTGGGAGTCTCTTAGGGGTTACCAGCACCGAACATCTGGGCAAGAGAAGCGCTGAAGGCCGGGGTCCCCAATGAACTTGTTCATTGGGGTGGAAACGCGCGCTCTATACCAGCCTGGGGCACGCCCCAGGTTAGGTGCTCATAGGTGTTAAAGGGCTGAAGGCCCGCTCTATAGTTCTGCAGTGAGGGTGGGATTCGTCAATACGCCCCAATCTTGCCCTCAGCGCCTAAAGCCGCCATCTCATTGACCTCTATGCGGGACGGCTGAAGCCGTCCCCTTAAGCAAGACATTCGCGCTATGCGCGAACGGGAGCTTCGCTCGAATCTCCCCCATACGGGTTGACCAAAGCTTGATTTTCCCTCCGTAACCGGCGCACAATTACGGCCTCGAACCGGCTGCTGCTCCCACTCTCGCCCGGGCGGACACCCTCTTATTGCAAAGGAGATTCTTATGGCGACGACACAGGCTCCTGCCATCAATATGGATGAACTGAATGCCTTTCTCGGAAAGTTCGTAGGCGATCTGGGTGCTGCCGTGCACGCCGGCATGGTCGTGATCGGCGAAAAGCTCGGGTTGTACAAGGCACTTTCCGATGCACCCGCAACGTCGGCTGAGCTGGCAAAAAAGACAGGAACAGACGAGCGATACCTGCGCGAATGGTTGGCGTCACAGGCGGCAGGCGGATACGTTACATACGATGCATCGACTGAGCGGTTCAGCCTTACTCCGGAACAGGCGTTCACCCTCGCCACAGAGGATAGCCCAGCTTATCTGCCCGGCGCCTTTGAACTGGCATTGGGTTCGTTGGCTGCAGTGCCACGAATTGCGGATTCCTTTCGCACCGGGGCTGGAATGGGTTGGGGTGAGCATGTTGAAGGCGTCTTTCATGGATGCGAGAAGTTCTTTCGGCCGGGGTATGCTGCGAACCTCATCAGTTCCTGGATACCTGCACTTCAGGGTGTCCAGGCAAAGCTTGAACAAGGAGCGCGGGTAGCCGACGTTGGATGTGGCACCGGATCATCAACCATCCTGATGGCCAAAGCCTTTCCGAAATCGGAGTTCTTTGGATTCGATTATCACGACAAATCTGTTGAAGCCGCGCGCGAGAAGGCGCACAAGGAAGGTCTGTCCGGCCGGGTGCACTTCGAAGCGGCCAAAGCCAAGGAGTTTCCCGGCAAAGACTACGACTTTGTCGCCGTATTCGATTGCCTCCATGATATGGGTGATCCAGTAGGAGCAGCCAAACATGTGCGGCAATCTCTGGCTCCAGGTGGTACCTGGATGATTGTCGAGCCTTTTGCCAACGACGAACTCAAAGACAATTTGACTCCAGTGGGCCGGGTCTACTATTCCTTTTCGACGCTTCTCTGCACGCCCTGCTCCCGATCACAGGAAGTGGGACTATGTCTTGGCGCGCAGGCCGGCGAGGCGCGCATCCGCGAAGTGGCGACCGCCGCAGGGTTCACCCATTTCCGGCGGGCCACGGAAACACCTTTCAATATCGTGTATGAGGCGAGAGCATAAGCCATTCAATGCGTTCGTTGGCTTTGTTCGCGTCAATTGAGAGTGCGGCATATCGATATGGCAGAGTTTAGGTGGGAGCAGTGGGCTTCATCCCGTTGATGCTCCCGTTCGCGCATAGCGCGAATGCCTTGCTTAAGGGGACGGCTTCAGCCGTCCCATATCGGCATCTTAAAGCAAGCGGCTTTAGCCGCTGAGGTACCAAAGCTATGACCTCAGCGGCTAAAGCCGCGCCTCTTCTAGGCTCTGGTACGGCATGGCTGAAGCCATGCGCTTAAGCAATACATTCGCGCTAATGCGCGAACGGGTGGGAGCCGTGGACTTTAGTCCACGGTTTATCGTCCCCAAAGAGGTTGCTCTAATCCTTCGGCAATTGCGTCGCGTTCCATCCGCCGCCAATCGCGATCTGCAGACCGACACTGGCGATGATTCTGTCGGCGACCAAACCGGCGGCGACGCGTTCATTGGAGAGTTGGATCGTCTGGTTGGTCAGGACTTCGAGATACGGTGCGAGTCCGCGCTTGTAACGAAGGATGGAAAGCTCGGTTGAGCGTTCGGCGCTTGCCACGGCACGTTGTTGTACCTGGGCTTCATCCGCCAGGATGCGGAGAGACGAGAGTTGATCTTCCACATCGCGGAAGGCCGAGAGGACCTGTTGCTGGTAGAGAGCCGCGGCCTGTTCGCGTTCCGCCACCGCAGCCTTTACGTTTGCTTTCCTGCGGCCCGCATCGAAAAGAATCTCGCTTGCCGAAGGGCCTGCGTTCCACAGCGTCGAGCGTGTATTCATCAACGTGGTGATGTCGCTGCTTTCAACACCGCCGTTCGCACCTAGCGTGATGTTCGGGTAGTACGCCGATTTCTGAACACCAATCTGCGCGTTCGCCGCGGCGACACGGCGCTCGGCTGTGGCGATGTCCGGCCGGCGCTGTAGCAGTTCTGAGGGAATGCCAACAGGAATCGCGGGAGGATCACCGGCCAATGGCTTTTCGGCTAGCTTGTAGGTCTGTGCCGGAACTGCGATCAGAACGGCGATCGCGTGTTCCAGCTTTGCGCGCTGCACGCCAAGATCGATCATCTGCGCGCGCGTCTGTTCCAGTTGTGTCTTCGCCTGTTCGACATCGCTCTCGGATGCCAGGCCGCCTTTGCGGCGGTTTTCTGTCAGCGACAGCGTCTGCGTGTAGGCATCTACCGTTGATTGCAGCAGCTTGGTCTGCAGGTCGATCCCGCGGATCTGGAAGTACGTCGCGGCAAGCGTTCCCTGCAGGCTGAGACGCGTATTCGCGAGGTCGGCGGCGGAGGCCTGTGCGGTGGCAGAGGCGGACTCAATCTGGCGGTGGACACGGCCCCAGATATCAGGCTCCCAGCTTATCGAGAGGGGAATCAGGAAATCCCAGTAATAGTTGGGAGCGGTCACCGGACGCAGTGGCCGATAAGACGAGATCCGGTTGCGTGAGGCCGAAGCCCCGATCGACACAGACGGGAAGAGTGCCGAGCGCACACTCTGCACCAGCGCATGCGATTGCTCGTATGCCTGTGAGGCAGCAGCAATGCTCAGGTTGGCACTGGCGCATTGTTCCTCGAGATGATCCAGTTCCGTGTCGCCGTAGACCGTCCACCATTGCCCGCGGTTCTTATCGTCGGCGGGAGCGGCAGCGCTCCAATTACCTTTTGGCGCACCATTGGCGCCGTTCTCCGAATAAGCCGGGGGCGCCTGCACTGCCGGCGCCTTGTAGGCAGGGCCGACCTTGCAGCCGCCCATACCCAGGGCAGCGCCAAGCATTCCTACGGCAGCCAGACTTGTCCTGCGTGTCACTTCGCGCCTCCTGCATTGTCTTGCTTCGGCACCACAACGCGAACAACATCGCCCTCGGCAAGTGAGTCCTGGGGATTGGAGACAACCTTCTGGTCCTCTCGTAATCCGCTCAGAACCTCCACCGTGGTGCCGAAGTCACGGCCGGTGATGACTTTAACCATGTGGATCTTGTTCTGCGCATCAACCGTGGCTACCTGTTGTCCTTCCGCGTTCAGGATCAGGGCAGTGACAGGAATCAGCAGCACCGGGATCTCACCGTTCGACTTCAGGTGAACCTCCGTGTAGCTTCCCGGCAGCAGCTCTCCGGTTTTGTTGTCGACATCCACTTCCACGAGCAATGTCCGCGTGCCGGGATCAACAGCGCTGGCAGTACGTACAAGCTTTCCGGTGAAGGTCTTTCCGGGATATTGCGGCAGCGTCAGCGAGGCTGTCATGCCAACAGTGGCATCGGGCGTGTACATCTGGGGAACATTGATGAAGACGCGCAACTTGCGAATATCTGACAGGTCAAAGACCTGACGGCTGACAACGTTGCTTCCTGAGCCGGCAATCATGGTGCTTCCCGAAGCGGTGATCAGTTGGCCCACATCCAGGTTGCGGGCCGTAATCACTCCGTCGAAAGGAGCGATGATGCGCTCAAAGCCGACCAGCTCCTGCAGCCTGCGAACGTTGGCTTCGGCTGCCTGCACCGCGGCATTTCGCTGCTGGGTCACACTCACGGCATTATCGGTGTCCTGCTGCGAGACGGCGTTGCTGCTCACGAGATCCTGATATCGGTCGGAGGTAACCTTCGCGATGCTGGCATTCGTCTTTGCACTTTCCAGGTCAGCTTTCGCCTGTGCAAGCTGCTGGTCGAGCTCCGGCGTCTCGATCACTGCAAGCAGTTCGCCCTGCTTTACATGAGAGCCGATGTCATGCGTCCATGAACGAACGTAGCCACTGGTTCTGGCGTAGATCGGGGCCAGGGTGAACGCCTGCATGTTGCCTGGAAGCACAATCTCTTTGCCCGCGCCCTGCCGCTTGGGGGCGACCAGATCCACGGTCGGGGCGGCATTGGCTGCGGTGTATCTCTCCAGCTCTTTGTTATCTTTGCCGCGTGTGAGCACGCCGGCCACGGCGCCAATCACCAACAGCAGCAGGACGAAGATTAGACCAAGGACGACATTGCGGGAGCTCCCTTGCTGCGGAATCTGCTCCGGATGCTGCTGCCCGCCACCCATTTGATTTTGCTTTGATTCGCTCATATCTCACTCTCGTCCAGCGTTGGTTCCACGGCCGGCTTGTCGTTGCGATGCATGAAGGAGAAGAACATTGGAACGAAGGTCAACGTTCCGAAGGTCGCCAGCAGCAGGCCGCCAATGACGGCGCGGCCGAGCGGTGCATTCTGCTCGCCGCCATCTCCCAGGCCAAGAGCCATTGGCACCATGCCGATCATCATGGCAAGAGCTGTCATCAGAACCGGCCGGAAGCGTGTGAAGCCCGCCTGCAGCGCGGCGTCGTGCGAGTTCTCCCCCGCGACCATCTGGTCCTTCGCGAAGCTCACCATCAGAATCGAGTTGGCGGTCCCGACACCCATGCACATGATCGATCCGGTCAGCGCGGGAACACTCAGATGGGTGTGCGTCAGGAAGAGGAACCACACAATACCGCAAAGCGCGCCCGGCAATGCCGAGATGATGATGAACGGATCGAGCCAGCTCTGGAAGTTGACGACAATCAGTGCATAGACCAGCACAACGGAGAAGAGCAGTCCAAGGATAAGTCCCTGGAAGGAATCCTTCATCGTCTGAATCTGCCCACGGATAAAGATCTGCGAACCGCGCGGCAGTTCCTTTTGATGATCCGCCACGATCTTGTTAATGCGTTTGGCGACGCTTGCCAGATCGGTGCCTTCCACCGCGCCATCGATATCGATGACCGGGCGTGCGTTGTAGTGGCTTACCGTGGCTTGCTCTGCTCCGCGTTCAATCGTTGCCAGGTTGCCCAGAATCTGCGGGTCCCGGCCGCTTCCATTCAACGCGATGGGGAAGTTCTGCAAGTCCGACAGGTTCTGCACCTTGGACTCCGGCGTTTGCACCGCGATGCTGTAGCTGACGTGGTTCTGAGGATTCAGGAAGAACGTCGGTGCGGTCTGGAAGCTTCCGCTCAGACCGACCAGTATGTTCTGCACCACATCGCGCTCACTGTAACCAACCTGCTGCGCGCGGGTGCGATCCACGTTCACCTTCCAGGCAGGAAGATTGAACGGCTGCTGGATGCGAAGGTCAGCGGTTCCCGGAATCTGGCGGAACTCCCGCATCAAGGTCTCCGCGAACACACGATTCTGCTCGACCTGTTGGCCAACGACCTGGATGTCGAGCTGCGCGGGCAGGCCGAAGTTGAGGATCTGGCTGACCATATCGGTCGGCAGATAGTAGAACTCAACCCCGGGGAACTGTTGCAGCAGCTTCTCCCGCAGCTTCCTGGTGTAGCCGGCGGTGGGATGGTGGTCTTCCGAGAGCGACACCAGGATGTCCGCATCGCCGGTTCCTACAGGAGCGGAGTTGGAGTAGCTGAGATTGATGCCGGAGTAGGGGAGCCCGATGTTGTCGATAATCGAGGTCACTTCTGCCGAGGGAATCTCCTGGCGGATCAACTCTTCCACATGGTCGCAGAGCGCTGCGGTGTCTTCAATTCTGGTGCCGGTATGGGCGCGGACGTGAAGCTTGAACTGGCCTCCATCGATACTGGGGAAGAAGTCCTGTCCCAGGAAGGGATAGAGCAGTGCGATCGATATCACCCAGAACGCGACCATCCCCAGCATGACCGGGACGCGATGATCGACACACAGATGTAACAGTCTCATGTAGCCGCTGCGCAGGTGTTCGAATCCTCGTTCGAATGCCTGGGACATCCGTGTGAAGATCGACCTCTTCTTCTGTGCATGCTCTTCGTGCGGTTTCAGGAGATACTTCGCCATCGTGGGAACGATGGTTCGCGACAGGAAGTAGGAGGCCAGCATGGCGAAGACTACCGCCTCGGCCAAGGGAACGAAGAGGTATCTTGCGACTCCGCTGAGGAAGAACATCGGCACAAAGACAATACAGATGCAGAGCGTGGAGACGAATGCCGGAACCGCAATCTGGGCAGCGCCGTCGAGAATCGCCTGCTCGACTTCCTTGCCTTCCTCGATGTTGCGATTGATGTTCTCAATCTCCACGGTCGCATCGTCCACCAGGATTCCGACCGCGAGTGCGAGTCCGCCCAGCGTCATGATGTTGATGGTCTCGCCCAGGGCGGCAAGCATGAGCAGGGAACAGAGGATGGAGAGCGGAATCGAAACAGCGATGATGATGGTCGAACGCCAACTGCCCAGAAAGACCAGGATCATGAGGGCGGTCAGCGCCGCGGCGATGACTGCTTCCCGAACAACGCCGCTGATTGCGCCACGAACAAATACCGATTGATCGGCGATCGGCTTGACCTTCAACTGCGGCGGCAACTGTGCCAGCACTGCCGGCAGAGCGGCCCGGATGTTGGAGATGATATCCAGTGTCGAGCTGTTGCCGATCTTCTGGATCGTCATCAGCGTTGCGCGTTGTCCGTCGACACGAACGATATTGGTCTGCGGCGGGAATCCGTCACGCGCGTTGCCGATATCCCGTATATAGATGGTGGCGCCGTTGACCGTCTTGATGGGCAGATTGTTCAGCCCATCAATCGTGGAAGGAGAGCTGTTGGTCTCCACCTGGTAGTCCAGGTGCCCCATCTTCGCCGCGCCGGCCGGCAGGATAATGCTTTGCTGCGCGATCGTATTGACCACATCCGCGGCTGACACGCCGAAGGACTGCATCTTCTGGGTATCGAGATCGATCTGAACCTGGCGCTGTTTACCGCCGTAGGGATACGGCATCTGCGCTCCCATAACAGTCGAAAGCTGCGTACGGATGAAGTTCAGGCCAAAGTCGTTGAGCTGCTGCTCGCTCAACCCTTGTCCTGAAAGGCCAAGCTGCAGCACGGGAACGCTGGATGCGTTGTACTGGATGACGAGCGGCGGTGTCGTGCCCTGGGGAAACTGGCGCAGAGCCGTCTGCGCTACCGCCGTTACCTGGGCCACCGACTGCGCGATGTTCACATTCGGGTGGAAGAAGATCTTGATGATCGAAACGCCATTGAGCGTTTGCGACTCGGTGTGGTCGATATCGTTGACCGTCGTCGTCAGGTTTCGCTCAAAGTTGAGAACGATGCGATCGCTCAACTGCTCTGGAGACAGACCGGAGTAATTCCAGATGACCGAGATCACCGGGATATCGATATTCGGAAAGATATCGACCGGTGTCCGAAGCATCATGACCGGGCCAAGAATAAACAGCAGCAACGACAGCACCACGAAGGTGTACGGTCGTCGAAGCGCAAGGCGAACAATCCACATTGGGGGGTCCTCAAGAGTGCAGTTTATGGGCCGCGTCCGGCGAGAGTCTCACAGAATCGTTCGATCCTGTGCCCGCGCTGCAGTCTCAAATGGGAAGACGCATCCACGTACCATCTGGTTTTGAGCTAATTTATTTGAATCAAAAGCAGATAACCGATCATCTGATCTGGATCGCTTTTGGAAGGAAAAGGTCGATAGCCCCATACTCCAGACGATAACAGCCTCTCATGAATCACTGACCTTCGTCATCGCTCCGGGGCGGACCAGAAACAGGACGCCCAGGCCAAGGAGAAGCGCTGAAGGTGCGCTCTATACCAGCCTGGGGCAACGCCCCAGGTATCCGGCACCCACAAAGTGTTAAAGGGCTGAAGGCCCGCCCCATAGTTCCCAATTGACTAGCAGCGAAAGAATTAGACGGAAAGAAAAAATGGCCCTACGAACGATGTGAGCAAAGACTTTCCACCGATGTTGATCATGAGCGGTAGCGACGATCCAGTGAATGTTGGTTGAACCATTCGAGCGGCAGCTCCGTTCGCGCATAGCGCGAATGCCTTGCTTAAGGGGACGGCTTCAGCCGTCCCATACAGACACCCAAAAGCAACGCGGCTTTAGCCGCTGAGGGCGAGACTGTGGGCATAGAGACGAATGAACTATAGAGCGGGCCTTCAGCCCTTTAACACTTTGTGGGTGCGTCGAACCTAGGGCGTTGCCCTAGGCTGGTATAGAACGCGCCTTCAGCGCTTGCCCAGCAGCGATAGACAAACCCCAGTGAATTTAGAAACTTCTTTCTCGTTTCCCCTTTAGTTAAGCGCTTGCTTTTCGGTGGGAGCAGCGGGCTTCAGCCCGCTGATAAAGCCCATTTCGATATTGAGCCGATAGACCACGGGCTGAAGCCCGTGGCTCCCACCCGTTCGCGCAGAGCGCGAATGCCTTGCTTAAGGACACGGCTGAAGCCGTGTCTTACAAGGTGCAAAAGAGTATGGTTTTAGCCGCTGAGGCAAGGCTAGGACTTATCGACAAATTCGCCTTCAGAACTATAGAGCTGGCCTTCAGCCCCAGGCTGATATAGAACGCATCTTCACCCCCAACGAACACATTCGTTGGAGACACCGGTGCCCGAATGCTCCTAGTGTGCCAACGTCATCGGAAGCACGTTCTCCATCCTGGATGCCTTAAACCGATTAAGGACGCGCTGACCTACTCCGGTGACGATGGTATGGATTCCTCTACATCGACACTCCTGACAATGATGGGCGATCAGGCTTAGGCCGGCGAAGTCCATGTAGGGAACTTGCCTGAGGTCGAAGATGTGAACCCCGCATTCCGTATTGCTCGGTGTCGATTCCAGAATATGGTCCAAAGCAACGGGAGAGATAGAGCCGTACATGTGCCGTATGGTAAGTGGGCCTGACAGTTGGAAGATCACCACGCCAGATGCCGAATCTTCGCGGCGCTGGATGCTGAATCGTACGCTATGGGAAGCCTGATGTTCGATCCTCATACTTCTTCCTTTCAAGACATATTGCAGAGCTAAGGTCTACTGTTATTCGGCTCTCTAGGCCACAGCAGGAACCGGGACGGCGGACGGAAGTCCGGCTGCCTTCCAGGCCTCGAAGCCTCCCATCAGGTTGACCACATTCCTGATTCCCGCGTGGCGCAGAATACTGGCGGCAATCGAGCTGCGATAACCGCTTTTGCAGTGCACGACGATGAGCTTTTCTGAAGGCAACTCTCCGAGGCGCGCCTTTAGCTTGCCTAACGGAATATTGAGGCTATCCGGGATTGCGCCGGCTTCTACTTCCGCCATCTCTCGCACATCGAGCACAGTCATGTGATCGGGTTCCTGATTGAGCAAATCGGCAAGATCGATGACAGCGGCCTGCGGAATCGAAGCGAAGTCGAACCCGCCCTTCGCCCAGCCGGTGATGCCGTCTTCCAGGTATCCCGCGACAGATTCCATGCCGACGCGGGCAAGCCTCATCTGTGACTCGCGTATGCTGCCGGGGTCTTCGCCAACAATAATCAGCGGCGTGTCCAGACCAAGAATGCGTGCTGCCCATGAGGCATATTGGCCGGTGAGCGCGATATGAATCGACCCAGGTACGTGCGCCGCGGCAAACTGGGCCGATGGCCGAGTGTCCAAGACAACTGCGCCTTCGTCTTGCAGGTGACGTACCTCCGCGGCGGGCAGTGGCGCAAGCTGCGGCAACTGCGAAAGCTGGCTCGCGCCTTTGCGGTTAAGAGTGACTTCACGGGCGAAATATTCAGGCGCTGCAGCCAGATTGTCCGTGAGCAGATGGATGAACTCTTCACTGCTGCGCGCCTGCAATGCATAGTTGGATTGCCGCTGCTTTCCGATCGTCGACGAGCTCTCCTGGCTCATGTTGCGCCCGCACAGCGAACCCGCTCCGTGGGCGGGATAGATCTCGGTATCGTCGGGAAGCGTCAGCAGCTTTTTATGAAGACTTTCGTAAAGAGCCGCGGCAAGTTGCTGCGGCGTGTGGGTTGGTGAAAGGTCCGGCCGCCCCACATCACCGACGAACAAGGTGTCTCCCGTGAAAATCACGGCCGGCCGTTCCGGCTGACCGCGATCCTGCATCAAGATGCAGATGCTCTCGAGCGTGTGTCCCGGGGTCCGGAGAAAGCGGAGAGAGCACTGGCCGAACTCGATACTGTCTCCGTCTTCGACCGCAATGTGAGGAAACTCAGCTCCAGACCCGGCGCCAAGATAGATCTGTGCTCCGGTGTGCTGGGCAAGTTCGAGATGTCCTGAGACAAAGTCAGCGTGAACATGCGTCTCGATGATGTACCTGATCTTCCATCCGTTCTGGGCGGCGGTTTCAAGATAGATATCCACGTCCCGCTGGGGATCGATCACAGCGGCCATACCTTCGGATGCGACCATGTAAGACGCGTGGGCGAGACAGCCAAGATAGAAGCGTTCGATCTGCACGGTTTGCATGACGATGCCTCCGGAATGGTGCGGTTAGGAAGGTTGCGCCGCAAAGCGCAGATAGAGATTGTTGACCGGATCGATACTGAATCCGATAATCTTGCAGTTCCGCTTCTGGAACTCAGGCCTCAGTCCTGCCAGATAGCCGAGGCCGGTGATGCAGACTCGCCAGTTGCGGAGATGGATGGTTCCATGCACGGTCGCGGCTTCAAGGTCGGGAGCTATGTCATTGATTCTCATGTTTTTAGGGCCTCCCAGTCAGCTTTGCGCGTTGGAGTTTCGCCGCTCCGCGGAAACTCGATGAATCACTTGTACTTCTGCCTCAACAACTTATCCATGCATTCGAGATGAGCAAGAAGTGAGATTTCGATGAGTGACTTCGCTAAGACCCTTCGCTTCGATGCCTTCGAACTCGATATGACGTCCGGGGAGTTGCGCCGCAATGGGGACCGCATCAAGCTGCCGCCGCAGCCATTCCGTGTGTTGGCGCTGTTGGTCAGCCGCAGTGGCGAGGTGCTGACGCGCGCGGAGATCCGGGAACGCGTCTGGCGTGACGATACCTTTGTCGACTTTGAGCAGGGCCTGAACTTCTGTATCCGGCAGATCCGCGAGGCAGTTGGCGACACCGCCGGCACGCCTCGTTTCATTGAAACGCTGCCGCGCCGGGGCTACCGGTTTCTTATGCCCGTGGAGACAGCGGCTCCCGCGGCGCCGAAAAGGCTGACGCGGCTGATCGTTTTGCCATTCCGCATCCTCCGGTCTGATCCGGCCACGGATTTTCTGGCCTTCAGCCTTCCGGACGCGTTGGCGACATCGCTTTCCACCCTCAAGTCGCTGGTGGTGCGCTCCAGCCTGGCGGCATCGCGATTTTCAGCGGCGGATCCCGACTTCAGGAAGATCGCGGCCGAGGCGGATGTCGATCTGATCGTGACCGGAACGCTGCTCGCCGCAGGCGATGAGATCCGCATCGTCGCCCAACTGACGGACGCAGCAAGCGGCACCCTGCTGTGCTCGCAATCGATGCAGACTTCGATCGGCAACGTCTTCCGCCTGCAGGACGAGATCACGGAGTGCGTTGTGAACGCGCTGGAATTGCGGCTCTCGGCCACAGAGCAGCGCATCCTGCGGCAAGACGTGCCGGCCGACGCAAAGGCCTATGAGTATTTTCTGCGCGCCAATCAATTCAGTAACGACCCCAAACAGTGGGAGACGGCGCGAGACTTGTATCTGCGCTGCGTGGATGCCGATCCCTGCTACGCACCGGCGTGGGCACGGCTGGGAAGAATGCACCACGTCATGGCAAAGTTCATCTCTTCCGAGACCCCCGCGGAGCAACGGCGGGCGGAAGCGGCCTTCCGGCAGGCTCTCGATCTGAACCCAGATCTCGGTATCGCACATAAGGGCTATGCACAACTGGAGGTCGATCTGGGGCGTGCGGCCGACGCCATGAAGCGCCTTCTCTCCCGTGCCCGGGATGCGGCAGATCCGGAACTGTTTGCCGGTTTGGTGAGCCCTTTGCGCTATTGCGGCTTACTTGACGCCTCCGTGGCGGCGCACCGTCGCGCCATCGCTCTTGATCCGAAGATCCGGACCAGCGTCCAGCACACGTGGTTTCTGCAAAGAGACTATCAACGCACCGCGAATGGGAAGATCGAAAACGATCCGTACATCGTAGGTCTGTCGATGGCGGAAACGGAACGAAGACAGGACGCAATCCAGGCGTTGCGCTCACTCGAGGAAAAGGTCGCGACCAGGATGGGGCACTTCGCAAGGGCCGCCCGCAGGTTGATCGAAGGCGACGAGGCCGGAAGTGTCGCTGCGGTAGAAGCCATCGTCTCATCAGGGTTCAGCGACCCCGAAGGACTCTATTACCTTACCCGCCACCTGGCTCACCTGAATCAGAGAGATGCCTCCCTCAAGCTGCTTGAGCGCGTGGTTGCGAGCGGTTTCTCCTGCCACCCGGCGATGTTGTCCGATCCGTGGCTGGATTCGATTCGCGTATTCCCGCAATTTTCGGGGCTGCTGGATGAGGTGAAGGATAGAAGCCAAGCCGCCGAGGCCGTGTTCGAATCGTTCGAAGGCCGGCGAACGTTGCATATGGAATCCTGAGCTGTCGCGACATGTTCGAGATTACCCATGCATCGGGTGTCCCATGTCCGGAGTCCCCAACGAACAAGTTCGTTGGGGTGGTGTCCCTCATGGGACATCGGACCTTCGAGCGAAGCTCGAATTGGGTGGGAGACGCGGGCTTCAGCCCGCGGACTATCGGCTCAATATAGAGATGGGCTTTAGCCCTGGGCCTTTTTCCTGACGCATAGAGAAGGCCCAGGGCTAAAGCCCAATTTCTTTTGATGCTTTTATCAGCGGGCTGAAGCCCGCTGCTCCCACCGTCTCAGCCGCATTGAGTTTTACTCTGCGAAACAAACCCCGTTCTTGTAGCGGGACTGATGAAGCGTCTCCTTGAAGAACGCGCACTTCAAGAAGATCCACGCTGCTGTTGGGAATTCCTTCCATGAAATAAGCAAATTCCGGCAAGAAGAACCAACGCAAAATGAAACGCATTTCACCCGGGAAGTTAGCTAAGGCTTCCATATTGACTCGCCTTTACAGCGCACATTAGAAGGCTCGTGGAATTTACAACATCACCGTGCTAAAGCCTTCCGGCCATGAATGAAAGTGCCGAAGGCTTAGGAGAGCCCCTATGCTTCCGAAACGAGGTTGGCCGGCATTGTTCGCCATCGCCTGTCTTTTCCTGCTGCTGATAAGCGCGACGATCAGCCCTGCTCAAGTGACTTACACAACAACGTGGGTAGGTAACACGTATTCGACTGTACCCACGTATGTGGGCAATGCCATGCGGTCCATGTGGGTGGCGCCTGAAGGCGTCCTCTATACCGCTTCCATGTGGGACGAGAGCCAGGGAAGCATCAACATCTATCAGAACGCCCAAAAGACAGGCACCATCGGCGCGCATGGCGAAACGATGGGTGGGGCGATCAGTGGCGACAGCACCAATCTCTTCGCTGCGCTGCAATACAACAGCAGCCTCGGAGGAAGCGGCTATATTGGCCGTTACAACCGCAGTACTCACGTGCGTGACCTGACATGGGCGGCGAGTACAGATAAGACCGAGAAACGCGCGGACGTCATCACGGGAATCGCCGACACGGGCACGTTGGTCTATGTCAGCGACCATCCAGACAACCTGGTGCGTTGCTATACGACGGCCGGTGTGTGGCAATCGGACTGGACCCTCACCGATCCCGGCGCGATTGCGGTCGACGGATCGGGAAACGTATGGGTTGCACAAATGAACGAGGGGACGATCCAGGAATTCTCTTCGTCGGGGACCGTGTTGAACACGATCAGCATGGGTTCCAGCGCGCGGCCTTCAGCGTTGTACTTTGACAGCGCCAATAACCAGTTGATGGTCGGCGATCAGGGGCCGAACATGAACATTCAGATCTACGGCAACCTGTCGAGCACGCCGACACTGGTTGGAACCTTCGGTGTACAGGGCGGATATCTGGACACCACCGCCGGAGTCAAGGGACAGACCGGTAGCCAGCGTTTCACACGCATCGTCGGCATCGGGAAAGACAGCGCTGGAAACCTGTACGTCCTCAACAATCCCTGGGGAGGAACCTGGGATCTGGGGCGCAACGGCAAGACCGATCTTCACGCCTACAACAGCTCCGGAGTACTGCAGTACACCCTGCAGGCACTGAACTTCGAAGGCAATGCCGCGTTCGATCCCAGTACCGACGGCGCCTACTTATACGGTGGCCAGGATGTTTTCTCAGGTACAGGCGGCGGAGGATACGTTGGCAACAGTGTCGATGCGCTCGACTATCCAACGGATCCGCGCGTGGACGTGACCAACAACAGCCGGGGATTCGACTTCGGCATCATGACCAGCGTCAACGGCCATCGCATCCTCGCGTCCACTGGCCAGAATCCTGATCTCTTCATCTTTTCTTACTTTCCCACCGGCCAGTATGCGTCGGTGCCTTTCGGCACCCTGCCGGGCCAGACAAGCCCGGCGGGCTACACCAACTATTTCAATACCCTGGCCCGTGTCCGAAACGGGTTTTGTCTCGATACGAACGGCGATATCTGGGTGGGCCTGGACAAGACCAACGCGATCACCCATTACCCGCTGACGGGTTTTGATGCCAACGGCAAGCCGATCTACGGAACGCCGACAACCACACCGACTCCGTCGACGATCGCGCCGCTGGCCGGCATTGAGTACATTCCGTCCACCGACACGATGGTCCTGATGAACGGGAACGGCACTGATTGGACCTCACTGGGCGGCCGGGTCGAGGTGTACCACGGTTGGATGGCCGGCAACACCACTACTCCCAACCAGGTCATCAATCTGAAGACGACGCAGAATCCGAAGGGGCGCGCAGCGGCCGGCAACTATCTGTTCATCTCGTATGTCCACACCGTGCCCGATATCGATGCCTATAATCTGACGACCGGCGCCAACGACCTCACGATGACCACTGCCAACTCCAACGTGGCGGTGGGCAACGATGTGGATTCCATGTACGGCATTCGGGCTTACCAGGCGAGTAATGGCGACTACCTGATCAGCAAGGACAATTACAACCAAAACTCGATCGTCATTCACAGGATGACTGTCGGCACTCCGACGCCTGACTTCAGCATCTCGGATACACCGAGTTCGCAGACCGTAACGCAGGGGAACAGCACCACCTTCACCACGACGGTCAACGCACTGAACGGCTTTACCGATACGGTGAATCTGAGCGTGAGCGGACTGCCAACCGGAGCCACCGCCAGTCTTAGCCCCACGTCGGTCTCCGGCTCGGGAAGCTCGACGCTGTCCGTTACAACAGCGACGACAACTCCCGCAGGTACGTACACCCTGACGATTACGGGCACTAACGGCACCCTGACGCACACCGGGACAGTGACGTTGATCGTGCAGGCTCCGGCGGACTTCAGCATCTCGGATACACCGAGTTCGCAGACAGTGACGCAGGGCAATGGCACGACGTACACAACGTCGATCAGTGCTGTGAACGGTTTCACCGGTACAGTGAGCCTGGCCGTCAGCGGGTTGCCCACCGGAGCTACCGCCAGCTTCAGTCCGGCGTCGGTCTCCGGCTCTGGCAGTGCGACGCTGACGGTCTCGACCGCAACGACAACTCCAGTGGGCACCTACAGCTTGACGATCACGGGCGCCAGCGGCACCCTGACGCACTCGGCGACCGTGATGCTGGTGGTGCAGGGTCCACCTGATTTCAGCATCTCGGATACGCCGGGTTCGCAGACAGTGACACAGGGTAATAGCACCACCTACACCACAACCATCGCCGCGGTGAACGGCTTTACTGGCACGGTGAACCTGAGCGTCAGTGGATTGCCTAGCGGAGCCACCGGCAGCTTCAGCCCGACGTCAATTAACGGCTCGGGAAGCTCGACGCTGACGGTCTCGACTTCGTCGACAACGCCGGCGGGAACCTACACACTCACGATCACGGGCGCCAGCGGTACACTGTCGCACTCGGCAACAGTCACTCTGGTGGTCAATGCGGCCACGGGTCTGCCGACGGGTTGGGCGGATCAGGACATCGGCAGCGTCAGCCTCGCCGGTAGCGCCACCGATAGCGGTGGCACGTATACGGTGAACGGTTCCGGCAGCAGCATCAGCGGTACCGCCGATCAGTTCAACTATGCGTATCAGACAGCGGGCACCAGCTACACCATCACTGCCCGCGTGGTCAGCATGAGCAACACCAACAGCGGAGCGCAGGCAGGTGTGATGATCCGCGAAACGCTCGCCACGGGCTCGGCGATGGCGAACATCAATGTCACGCCGTCGAATGGCGTTACATGGGTCACTCGCACGTCCACCGGTGGAAGCACGAGCGGCAGCAGAACCGCCGGCCTCGTGGCTCCCTACTGGGTTCGTGTCGTCCGCAACGGCAGCACCTTCACCGGGTACTACTCCTCGGATGGAGTGACGTGGACCCAGCAGGGCACGGTCACTATCTCGATGGCGAGCAGCGTGTACATCGGACTGGTCGTCAGCAGCCGGAACAACGCTCAGTTGTGCTCGGCAACCTTCGATAACGTGTCCATCACCGCGCCTTAGTCTGAAGAAGGGGCAGGGCAAACCACCGAAATCTCGTCCGTGCTGGGCGAGATTTCGGTGCTTAAGGTTTGCTGGGACGTATCGATGAATCCGGCCGCAGTAGACACTCGTTGCCCCATTCTTCGCGGTTTCATCGCGAAGGGTGGGGTATCGCGCTTGGCGCGACCGTATTTCTATATCCCTAACATCGGTTGAGAAGGGTAAGGCGAGCCCATGTCCCCGAGGGACATGGGCGCCCGGGGCAGGGGTTATCGCGAATTGGGTCGATACGCACTAAGGGCGAAGTAACGAAGTGAAATTTGTCCCGGGCGAAGTCAACAACGAAATATCGGCAAATTTTTCGCCGTAACTCAAAGGGTTGAAGCAGGGTGGCGTAATATACTTCACCAATCAATCTTGGTCACAAATGGGGCATGATGAGCCCGCATCCAGACCCTCAATCCGGAGAACTATGAAATACGCGAATCGTGAGATGAAGATTGACCAGATCATCGGTTACTTCAACGAAAAGAAGATCAATCTGATTCCTCCATTCCAGCGTGGTTCTGTTTGGACCATCGCGTTACGCCGCAAGCTCATCGAAAACATGGTGAAGGCACGTCCGATTCCAGCTGTGTTCTTGTACAAACAGGACGCAGGGGCTCAATTCAACTACAACATCCTCGACGGAAAGCAGCGTCTTGAGAGCTTGATTTTGTTCGTTGGTAATAGGCGAACGGGAATGAAGCTGAGCAACCTTGAGCACTACTTCTACGGAAAGCCGGCCCGCGAGCATGCAAATTTTGAAATTGACCTGAACGGCAAAGGTGTCACGTTTGAGAAATTGGATGACAGCCTCGTTCGGAGTTTCAGAGAATACGCCATTCCTACTATCGAGATTGATCTGGATGACGAGGAGGCTTCTTTTGATGAAGTTGTGGATCTCTTCATCGATATCAATCAGCAGGGCGTAAAGGTCAGTCGATTTGATGTTGTTAAGGCGTTAGGAAATGATCCTCTTTTCAAACAGGTATTTAGTCTATTCGCTGTGAAAGAACTTAAAAAGCGATCTGCTTATTACCGGGCTAGGGCCAATAGCTACTCTTATGTCTTACAGAGGCTAAACATCATAAAGCGGCTACCTGACAAAAATTCTCAGGTGGATCGAATGTGGGAGCGCCTCACCGAGATAGCTCTATTCGCGAGAACTTACCAGCATCGTGCACCCGCCGAGATATTGAAGGCGTTCATCAATCCAGCCAAGGATAAGAATAAGAAACTCAAAGAGTATGAACTCGTCCGCATGCGGCGTGCTTTTGGTTTCCTAGAGGCGGCATATAGGTCCAATCCTGCACTTGCAGAGACTAAGTTGGCGACGGATCAACCTCAGTTCTATACACTTATCACTACACTTGTATCAACTGATCTTCTCGATACCTATAGCGATGAGGAGCTGCGAAAGAGAATATTTGCTGCGTCCCAAGTACTCGATGGCGAGGAATCACCAGGAAAGCTGAAACGAGATGTTTCGGAGTACCAAGCTGCAGCTACCAAGCAAACAACCCACCCGGCGCGAAGGGAAACCCGTCAAAGAGTACTTCTTCGCGCGTTGAAAGAAGCGAAGATATAGGTTGAATGAGCCATTCTCAATGGGAATTTGAGAGCTTCGCCCGCCCTGTCCGCCCTGCTTAAGGGGACGGCTTCAGCCGTCCCGCATTGACGTCTGAAAGAAGGCGGCTTTAGCCGCTGAGGTCAAACTTAGAGCGTGTTGACAAATTCTCCCTGGGCCTTTTCTTGATGGACAGAGGAACCCAGGGCTTAAAGCCCATTTCTATTGAGCCTATACACCGTGGGCTAAAAGCCCACGGCTCCCACCCAGTTCGCGCATAGCGCGAATACCCATGTCCCCTAGCGGACATGGGGCACCCGGTGCATGGGCTCCATCGCATCCGCCGGATCGCACCGGCACCAACATTCCTTACAATCCGGGCCACTTTTCCAGGCAGAATTCCATCCTATCCATCGTGGATCTGGACTCCGGTACAACTCGACCTCTCTGGATAGATGGCGTCGAACTTCCGTCTGTGGGTACGCTACAGGACAGTATTGTGACCGATGTCTGCGTAGTCGGGGCCGGGATCGCGGGTTTGACCACGGCTTACCTGCTGTCGCGTGAAGGTGCGAAGGTAGTCGTCATTGACGATGGTCCGCTGTGCGGTGGGGAGACCGGCAGAACGACCGCACACCTCTCGAATGAAATTGACGACTCTTATCAGGAACTCGAATCCCTGCACGGACCTGAGGGCGCGAAACTCGCCGCGGAAAGCCACACGGCTGCAATTGCGCTGATCGAACGGATTGTGCAGGAAGAACAGATCGACTGCGACTTTGTTCGCCTGGACGGCTATCTTTTCAACTCTGTCGATGGTGACGATGCCTACATCGATAAGGAATTTCAGGCTGCATGGCGAGCTGGCTTGAATCCCGAGCGGCTGCCGCACGCTCCCCTTCCGTTTCCTACAGGCGCGTGTCTTCGCTTCCCGAATCAAGGCAAGTTCCACATTCTCAGATATCTCCGCGGAGTAATTGCTGCGATTCAACGGAGAGGAGGTGAACTGTTTACCTCCACCAAAGCCGTCGACGTCTGCGATGGATTTCCAGTGCAGGTGCGGACGGAACATGGATACACGATCGAAGCCGGGTCGGTGGTCATTACAACCAACTCGCCTGTGAATAATCTGTTCGTGCCTCACACGAAGCAGATGGCGTATCGAACCTACGTTTTAGGTGCACGCGTCCCGCAGGGAAGCATTCAGGACGCCTTGTATTGGGATACTCTCGATCCCTATCACTACCTTAGGACGCAACGTCTCTCCGGCGAAACGGGATGGGAGCTTCTCATTGTCGGTGGCGAAGACCACAAAACGGGGCAAGAAGATAATCCAAACGCACACTTCCGGGCGCTGGAAGAGTGGACACGTGAGCGCTTCACGCAGATCAAAGACATCGCATACCGCTGGTCGGGACAAGTACTGGAACCCGACGATTATCTTGCGTTCATCGGCCGAAACCCCGGCGACCAGAATATCTATATAGCAACTGGCGACAGCGGCATGGGTATGACCCACGGCACGATTGCAGGGATGCTGATCAATGACCTCATCCGGGGCCGCGAGAATCCATGGGCAAAACTGTACGATCCATCCCGCAAGACTCTCGGTGCCTTGGGAGAATGGACGCGCGAAAACCTGAATGTTGCGGCTCAATACGTCAAATGGCTATCGAGAGGAGACGCGGAGTCCCCTCAGGCCATCGCGCCTGGTGAGGGTGCGGTCATTCGGGAAGGCGGCAAACCCATTGCATGCTATCGCGAGCCTGATGGACGGCTGCATCGTTACTCCGCCGTTTGCACGCATCTGGGCTGCATCGTCTCGTGGAACGCTGCGGAGAAGACCTGGGACTGCCCCTGCCACGGATCCCGCTTCGCAATAGACGGCCACGTGTTGAATGGGCCGGCAATCGCCCCCTTGAAAAGCGCCGAGCAGGATACCAAGCGCGCCGCCTGAGGAGCATGCAGACGGCCCCGAGTTCGGAAGCAGGTCGGGAAGGGTGGTGGAGTCGTTGCGCGGCGCGCAACCGTTTCGCACCGCATGGTGCGAATGCCTTGCTTAAGGGGACGGCTTCAGCCGTCCCGTCCCGGCACTAAATACATGCGGCTTTAGCCGCTGAGGCCGATATCGGAAATTTGACCTCAGCGGCTAAATGTGAAGTTTCAATAGGTTATTGTCCATCTGACCGAGAACGAAGAAGCTGATTGTGAGAGCAATCCAAAATCTTCGGAGGCCAGATGGACTATCACCATCATGCCCGTTTGAC
>NZ_JAGTAS010000031.1 GCF_025685425.1 Terriglobus albidus | reverse complement strand
AAACTTCCTCCCGGAAATCTGTAGGCTAAACACCTCCAACCCATCAACTCAGACAATAAAGACACAACCACCATAACTAAAGTGATTCCCCCTCAACCGCTCATACAAACACCTTGAAACGGCTGGCCTTCAGCCCTTTATCTCGTACTGGGCCGGATACCTGGGGCGTTGCCCCAGGCTGGTATAGAGCGCGCCTTCAGCGCTTGCCTTGCCGGGGTGAACGCCCGCGGAGTAAACACAGGCGAGGATTAGAGCATTTTCCCTGTTGCTGTGTATCCCGAAAGCGGTGTGCAGCAGCGTTTTCATTGCGAAAACGCCCATAGATGTGGAAGCCCTGCGGTACACCTACAGCGAAAATGCTCTAGCGGAAAGTTTCGCGTGGACCGAAGACGGGAACGCTTATCAATACCTGAAAACAAGGACGGAATGAGACGTAGTTTTGGAAATCGGGCCGCCGATTGTTTGCGGCGGCCCGCACTTCCTTACTGATAAGCA
The DNA here is from genome assembly GCF_025685425.1 of Terriglobus albidus. Classification (GTDB taxonomy): domain Bacteria; phylum Acidobacteriota; class Terriglobia; order Terriglobales; family Acidobacteriaceae; genus Terriglobus; species Terriglobus albidus. The sequence continues at coordinate 49,827 of NZ_JAGTAS010000031.1, read as the reverse complement.
CCCATGGAAGGAGTGCTACCGCGTTGGTCTCCGACGATGTCGACCTGCGACGCCTTGGAAGAGGCGCCGGCAGATTTACCTGCGGAGCTGGATTGGAGTGCGAAGTTCGTCGTGGAGACGAAGCTTGGTGCGCTGGTTACCGGTCGCGGATCGAATGCGGGAGCGGCTCCGGCTCCGGACCAGAGGTTATTCGTCCCGGTGACTCCCTGGCTCTTTGATTGAATGTATGGCTGCGCCGCAGAAGGCTGGACGCAGATGTTGTTGGTCAAGTTGATGACTGCGCCTGCGAAGATCACACCGAAGCATCCATTTTGATTGCCGAGTGTGTAGCCGCCCGCATCCATGACGGTGTTGTTGTAGACCTGAACCGTTCCACTTGTTGAACCGGCAGGATCTGAGTTGATTGCGATGCCTGCCTCGTTTGCGACTCCGTAAGGATTGGAGGCAATCGCGACATGGGCTACTACGTTGTTGTAAACCTCAACGGTTCCCTGTGATGGATTGACCGATGCGAGTTGGATTCCATCGCAGTATCCGCCGGTAATGACGTTGTCATGGATATGAAGATCGTACTGATTGCTGCCGGTCGTGGCATGGAACATGAGGCTGCGGCAATACCCCTTGAAGTTTTGTCCAATGGTGTTCCAGCCCACGTCTGCGTGATTGGCGCCAGACGAGAAGTAGACAGCATGATAGGTCTTGTCTACCTTGCCACCGGTGTCATGCACATTGTTGCCCTGGAACACCCAGGTCTCAGCGGGGTTTGTGGTTTCGGCCAGAACGCACGCAGTTCCGCCGATACCGGAAGGAGGCGCCGGGCATGAGAGGCTGTTGTTGATGATACGCACATTGCCGACCTCGGAATCGATCGCAGAACTCTTGCCCACGATATTAAGGTTGGCGATCGTCGTGAATTTACCCCAGCTCTTAACCCCGTTATCTACGCTGGTGCTGCCGACATTCACTGTTCCACCGGGGTAGCCCACGATGGAAAGCTGACTTGTGGCTGATCTGCCGCCAAGATCCAACGACATAGCCGCCTTGTAGCTCCGTCCATCGTCGAAGGTCACGTCGGTTCCCGGTTCAAGATAAATAACGGTATTTTGCGAAGGAGATGCAGAGTCACCCGATGTTACGGAATTGAATGCAGCCCTCCATGTTTTATTGATTCCTGCTTAACTAATGTCCTATTATATTATCCGAGCAGTCGAGGAGGCATGATGCGTCCAGTCGGCAGTCCGGAGGAGTTGGAGCGGAAGCGTCAGCGCGCGATCACTCTAATCGAAGAAGGCATTACCCAAGCTGAAATAGCGCGTGTTCTGGGAGTTGATCCGCGCAGTGTGCGGCGTTGGAAGCGCGCGTGGACCGAAGGCGGCCGTGAGGCGTTAGGGGCGACCCAAGCCACCGGCAGGCCACCGCGTCTGACTGTGACTGAAAAGCAGAAGCTGGAGAAGCAGCTGCTAAAAGGAGCTGTCTCTGCTGGTTTTCCAACGGACCTATGGACTTGTCCTCGGGTAGCCGACTACATCGAGCGAACCTTCGGGGTTCACTACCATGTCGATCATGTTTGCCGCCTGCTGCATCGGATGCACTGGAGTCCACAAAAGCCAGCCCGCAAAGCCGTTGAACGCGATGAGGAGGCGATCCAGCAATGGGTAAAACAGGACTGGCCTGCTCTCAAAAAAAAGCGAGCCGGCTGAAAGCCTGGCTGGTTTTTCTGGATGAGAGCGGCTTTTTGCTGGCTCCCCTGGTGCGGCGCAGCTGGGCGCCTTGCGGCCAAACACCGGTACTCTATCAGCGCGGACGGCATCACAAGAAGGTCTCTGCCATCGCTGCGCTATGTGTTTCGCCGGAGCGTGACGAGGTTCGACTCTACTTCCGTCTCTATCCTGGAGGAGATGTCGATTCCACACGCGTGATCAACTTCCTGCGTGCCCTCAACCATGAGTTGGAGGTCAACTGGTGCTTGATCTGGGACAGGCTCAATGCCCACCGTTCCAAGCAAACCAGTCAGTGGCTTGCCGGCGCAGAACGCCTGTGGACCTCCTTCTTCCCTCCCTATGCCCCTGAGTTGAACCCCGTCGAGTATCTCTGGTCCTGGGCCAAGATGAATCCGCTCGCCAACCGCGCCTTCTTCGACATAGACGACTTGGCGGTTGAAGCACGACACGCCGCCAGATCCTTGCAGCACAAACAGACACTGCTACGATCCTTCGTGCAACACAGCCCTCTTCTTCTACGCCTCAAATAGGACTTTATTTATGCAGGAATCAATAAAGGGAGCCGTGAAGCTGCCGTTGTTCGTATCGAGTCCCTTCGGGGAGACAAAGACGATGGTGGTCGGGGTGACGGTGAATGGAACGCCATTTGAGGGAAGTCCGTTTACGTTGACTACGATGTTTCCTGTCTTCGCTGACGGTCCAAGTTGCGCGATGATCATGGTGTCTGACCACGAGCACAGGCTGCAGTCGGTCACGAGTTGTCCACCAAGGGTCGCCGTGCTGGTTCCCTGCGAAGCTCCGAAGTTGTTTCCGAAGATTCGGACATATACGCCATTTCCGTTATCACCGCCGCTGCCTGAACCTACATTGAGATCGGTGTAGTTGATGTGCGGCGTACCCGGCAACGAACTGCCAGGCAACGTTGAGTTGTCGGAGACATTAAGGTTCAAGCCTGTTTTGGTGGCTCCGCCACAGTAGTCCCAGTTCTGAACGACAACGTAGTGTGCACCGGGAGTAAGAGTGATTGTCGTGTTGACGGTAGTTCCATTTGCGCTCCACTGTAGCTTGTCGTCAACATAAATGCCGACGGCAGCAACGCCCTGGGAACACGTTGTGTTTGTAGTTGCAACGACCGGGAATGAAGTTCCAACAGTGGAGCCGTTGGTAGGAGTGGTTACGACCACGGCGGCGAGCGCAGGCACCGCGCAGGATATCAATGCACCTGCGACGAGTGTAAGCACACGAAGACACTGAGCGACTAAGCGACTGATCTGCATTTCTACAAGCTGCTCCTGGGGAGAATAGGGGAACCGTGGGCAGCAGCTTGCATTTCGATGGCCGCAAAATAGCGGAGACCTTATCTACGCAATATGAGCAACTTATGCTTCGTCATCGATCCGAGGATGAAAAATATTCCGAGATACCGGAAAGTTCTTCCGGCTAGTACTGATAAACGCGGGTGCCGAAAGACGTGATTGCCTTCGCTATGTGCTCTAGTGCAGTTCCTGGGCGAGCCCGATGAGAATCCCTTCAGGCCCGCGGATGTAGCAGAGTCGATATGCGTCCTGATACCGGACGACTTCACCTACGAGCTGCGCGCCGCGATTGCGAAGCTTTTCCAACGTGTCGTCGATGTCATCCACGGCGAACATGACGCGGAGATAACCTAAAGAGTTCACCGGAGCGTTGCGGTGATCCGTGATGACAGGCGGCGTGAGGAAGCGAGAGAGTTCGAGACGGCTGTGACCGTCGGGCGTGCGCATCATGGCGATATCGACGCGCTGATCGCCGAGCCCGGTGACACGTCCTGCCCATTCGCCTTCGATCGTAGCCCGACCTTCGAGCTCGAGTCCGAGCTCTTGAAAGAAACCAATGGTTCCTTCCAAGTCTTCGACCACAATTCCTACGTTGTCCATCCGTTTGAGCGCCATGCGTCGAGTGTAAAGATCTCGTCTGGTTCTAACAACGTCGTCAGTTCCACCATTGATCGTGTCCTGCAGGAGTTGGAAACCGCGGGCTGAAGCCCGCGGGTCCCACCGGTCCGAGCTGAGCTCGAATAATCATCCCAGCGAACCAGGTTTGCTGGGTGATTCGTGACGGACCTGCTTTCCAATGCTAGAGAGGCCTTCAGGCCTGGTACACCGACTTGACAACTACTAAGCCGTCTTAGTATTAAGCTGTCTTACTATGAAGAAGACGGACGCAATGCAAGGTTCGCTTGACCTTCTCATCCTGAAGGTTCTCTCCCGTCAGCCCAAGCTGCACGGTTATGCCATCATGACGGCGATCAAGCAGACGTCCGGCGACGTTCTCAACGCCGAGGTCGGTTCGCTCTATCCCGCGCTTCATCGCATGGAAGAGACCGGATGGATCCGCGCCGAATGGGCTCCCAAAGAAGCCGGCCGCCGGACGCGGCTTTACCAGCTCACCGCCGCCGGAAAGAAACAGCTCGCCGCGGAGGTCGCCCGCTGGTACACCGTCAGCTCTGCCATCAATCGTGTCCTGCAGGAGGCCTAACGATGTCCTTATGGTCGCGCATTGCCTACGCATTCCGCAGCGATCGTCTGAATCGAGAAATCGACGAGGAGTTCGCCGCGCACATGGAAGAAGCAATCGCCGCCGGTGAAGACCCTGCAGAAGTACGCCGGAGCTTCGGTTCCCTGCTGCGCCTGCGCGAACAAAGCCGGGAGGCCCGCATCGCCGGCCGGCTCTACAATCTGCGTGCCGACCTCGTCTTCGGCTGGCGCCAACTGCTGAAGCGAAAAATCACTACCGCCACTGCGATTCTTTCGCTAGCCCTCGCGATCGGTGCATGCACCTCCGCTTTTCGCCTTATCGACGCGCTCTTCCTTCGCCCCCTGCATGTAGCTCACGCCGATCAGCTCAACGTTCTCGTGCGGCAGGGTCCTGATGACCACGGCGTGCCCCGTAGCTTCGACGACTTCGCCTATCCCAACTTCGCTCGTATGCGCGCTGCCGCCAAAGGCCAGGCCGAACTCATCGCAGCTTCATTCACCTATCGCACGGACCTTACCTACGCCACCGACAATGAGATGGAAAAGGGCTACGTGCAGTACGTCTCCGGCACGATGTTCCCGACGTTCGCTCTTAGACCTACGCTCGGCCGTCTTTTCACCGCCGAGGATGATATCACTCCAGGTGCACATCCCATTGCCGTCATTTCCTACAACTATTGGTCTCGCCGTTTCGCCAACGATCCCCAGGTCGTCGGCCGCACCGTTCGCATCGGCGGCAATATGTTCCAGATCATCGGCGTCGGCCCCAAGTCCTTCACCGGTACCGAACCCGGTATCCTCACCGACATCTTCCTGCCTGCAATGATGGACCCCGACGTCGCGCGCACCGACATAAGCTGGGTCCGCGTCCTCGCCGTCATCGCTCCCGGTGTGCCCCATGAACCGCTCCGTGCAAAACTCGACGCTGTTAGTCTCAATTACGAGACCGAGCGCGCCAGGGGCTTCGTCGGGATGTCGCGACATAACATCGAAATGTCTCTGCAGAAGAAGATGGTGATCGAGCCGGCAGCCGCCGGTGTCTCCCGCCTGCAGGGCGACTATCGCGAGGCGCTGGTCTGGCTGGGCGTTCTCGTGGCGCTTGTGCTCCTGATCGCCTGCGCCAACGTGGCAAATCTCATGACCGCCCAGGCCGCATCGCGTGCGCGCGAAATGGCTCTCCGTGTTTCCATCGGAGCCGGCCGCTCACGCCTGATGCAACTCGTCCTGGTTCAGAATGCCATGCTCGCGTTCTTCTCTGCCGTGCTCGGAGCAATCTTCGCCTGGTGGGCCGCGCCTTTTGTCGTCAGCCGCATTAACCCGCCGGACAACCCAGCGCACCTCATCCTTCCGGCAGACTGGCGCGTGCTCGCGTTCGGCTCGCTGCTCACTCTCGCCGTCACACTTCTCTTCGGTCTCGCCCCGGCCCTGCGCGCCTCTGCCATTCAACCTGTCATTGCACTGAAAGGCGGCGAAGAACCGCGTACTAAAGATCGCTCGATGTATGCACTCATCGCCGCGCAAGTCGCCTTCTGCTTCGTCGTCCTCTTTTTCGCAGGGCTCTTCCTCGTCACCTACCGCAATCTTTCCAAACAGCGGCTCGGCTTCGATGCCCAAAACCTGTTGCTCATCGAAACCACCACACCGCACGGCCAATCGCCCGAAGCATGGTCGCAGATGGCCGACACCCTTCGCACAGTTCCCGGAGTCAAGGATGTGGCTATCTCGAGCTGGCCCCTTCTCTCAGGCGGCTGGACCGGTTCCATCTCCGTCAACGCTGCTCCGCCCACAGACACCTGGGGCTACTTCCTCTCCATCTCACCCGGCTGGCTGAACACCATGAGGATACAGCTCATCGATGGCCGTGACTTCAACTCCGCAGACACGTTTCCCGGCGAAGCCATCGTCAACCAGAGCTTTGTCAAAATCTTCTTCAACGGCGTCAATCCCATCGGCCGGACCTTTGAAAAAGTAAATCCCTTGGGCTCGCGCCAACTCTGCCGTGTGGTCGGCGTCGTTTCCGACGCAACTTACGGCAACCTGCACGAACCCCTCCGCCCTGTCGCCTACGTGCCCTTCCATAAGATCAATGAAGACGGCACGCTCAATCCGGCTGACGGAGGCGCCTTCGTCGTCCGCACCTCCGGCATCAACCCTATTTCTCTCGCCGCCACATCGCGCCGCCTGGTCGCGAAGACCAATCCCGCTTACCGCGTCAACAACGTGCGAACCCAGCAGGAACTTGTCGACAACCAGAGTATCCGCGAACGTCTTCTGGCGTTGCTGGCCCTGTTCTTCGCAATCGTCGCCCTCTTACTCGCCGCCATCGGGCTGTATGGCGTGTTGAGCTACTCGGTGCTCCAGCGCGAGCGCGAGATCGGTATCCGCATCGCGGTGGGTGCGCGTATCGGAAGCATCGTCAGGCTGGTCACTGCACCAATCTTCGTCACCGTATTGATTGGCGCCGCTGCCGGTATCGCATGCGGCATCACCTCAGTCCGCTACGTCCAGGCACTGCTCTTCGGATTGGAAGGAGCCGCCCCATCCATGCTGATCGTACCGACACTCGTCCTTTTCGCCGCAGCCCTGCTTGCCGCAATTCCAGCCGTGCTACGTGCCGCGCGCATTGATCCATCCATCATGCTCCGCGCAGATTAGTTGACCGTGAAGTCTCTCTGCCATAGCCCAGAGATGAATCCGGAAAAGCGCGGACACGTTGCAGGTGGCCCGCGCTTCCAGCTGGCTCAAGGCGCTTCTGTTTACGAGGATGAACTCCTCGAGCGTCATGAGTGGCTGACCGATGATCTCAGTGCCTGTACTATCGGTTCCGGCCAGAAGACCTTCCTGCTGATCGATCCGGACGCTTCAAAGTGGGCCCGTTTCGCTTTATCGCCTTCCATACGTGCGGGAACGGGGTGGGTAGGCATCGTCGGAGCCTACTTCGTCGGTCGAGGCATGCAGAGTACGCTCTACGGGGATTGGCAAGCTCGGCCTCTCTGTCCTCGCCTCCGTCGCCATGGTTTTGCTTGTCACTGCGTTCACACAGTTCTTCTGCAAGGGTCGTTGCGAGCCGCTCCAAGGGCCGATGTCGTAAGCTGAAACTCCGGCCGTATCCCAAAGGCGATCAGCTGCGTAGAGATAAATATGGATCATACGCGCGACATGGAAGTCCAAGGTCCCTTCGATGCACGCTATTTAGCGTTCCTTGAGACCATCACGCAAGTCCGGCCTCGTCTGCATCGGTACTGTTCACGGATGACCGGATCGGTAATGGATGGAGAGGATGTTGTTCAAGAAGCGCTATTTGAGGCGTATCGAAAGTTGGATCAGTACGACGAGAATCGTCCTCTTGCTCCATGGCTATTCAAGATTGCCCACAATCGATGCATCGACTTCTTGCGTAGGCGTGGTGTCCGGGTTGAGGCAGAAACTGCTGCCATGACCCCGGATTTCATAATGCCTCCCACTTCCCCTGTTCTGGGTATCGGCCGGGCGGTTGAACGGTTAGTGATAAGTCTGCCCCCCAAGGAACGCGCATGCGTGTTGCTCAAGGATGTTTTCGACTACACGCTTGAGGAGATCGCAGAACTTCTCAGCTCCACCGTGGGAGGCGTCAAGGCCGCCCTCAACCGGGGCCGATCGAAATTGGCTGCCTTGCCTGAACCAGTGAATTCACGTCGGGAACCAAATCCGGATTTATCGCGACTTTTGCGTCTCTACGTTGACCGCTTTAATCAGCGCGATTGGGATGGATTGCGTGAATTAATCAGCGCCGACGCGCAACTGCGGGTTGTCGATCGATTTGCCGGTCTCGTCGAAAGAGCGCCATATTTCAAGAACTATGAACGCCAGCTAGTGCCGTGGCGGCTGTCAGTGGCAGAAGTGGACGGCCAGTTGGGAATCGTCACGCTGCATAAACACGGCGACGAGTGGAGGCCTGCTTCGGTCGCTCGTCTCGATGTGACGGATCAGCATATCGTGCGTATCGTGGATTACGCGCATTGCGCGTGGGTTCTCCCAGCGGCGACCTCCGTTGTCATCCGCCTGCCCCACTGAGGAATGTAGCAGGACTCCGTATCCCGAACCGCCCTGGAGCCGTAATACAGAGCAGAGGGGCAGTTCAAGGAGAACGAAACATGCGCATGAAAGATGCTATTCAATTTGCTCTCAGCATTTCGGACCGAGCGGTGCTGGATGTAATCGACGAGATGAGCGACGCCGCAACAACGTTTCCAACGCAGAATGGCGGGTGCCATCCGCTCTGGGTCCTGGGTCACCTCACGCTGGTTGAAGGCATGATTCCGGCAGCCCTCTTCGCAGAAGAAAATCCCGTGGCAGAGTGGCAACAGTACTTTGGCGAAAGCTCGGAAGCCATCGCCGATCCCTCTGCCTATCCACCCTTCGCGCAGGTACGAGAAAAATATGTTGAACTGCGCGAACGGAACCTCAAGATTCTCGAATCAATGACCGAGGCTGACTTCGACAAGCCGGCGAAGGCGCCTCCCAAGGGACGGGAGCGAGAGTTCGCTACGTTCGGACAGAGCTTCCTTGTGCTGGCCCTGCACCAGGCGATGCACCGCGGCAACCTGACTGACGCGCGACGTGCCGCCGGCCGGACGGCCGTCGTCCTACAGACATCCTGAACCCGCTGGTCAGGGAGCAGCTGACGAGCCTGGACAACGATCTGAGCTGGTCTCCCGCGAATCCCTGCATATCAATCCTGCGTAGGTATCCTGCGACGGCCGATGGCCGTAGTCGCAGATCTAAAAATAATTTGATCGAGGAGGTTCTGAAATGAACAAGTTTCCAGTGATTCTTTTATTCGCAACGTTGGCTGGCCTTCCCGTGTTGGCGCAGAATCCCAAATACCCTCCCCTCCGCGAATACATGATGGCGCGCGACGCTGAAATCGCTCTGGCAAAGAGCGCGGCTCCGGAGTCAGTTTCCGATCACGCGACCATAAAGGTCTTCACCGAGTCCGGATTTCAAACCGTACACAAGGGAGACAACGGCTTCGTGTGCATGGTCATGCGCGGGTTCACCGGAGCCCCGATGTACACTCCGGCCCAAGTCCGGGACTACATCAATTACGACGCGAAAACGCGGGCTCCAATTTGCCTCGACCCACTCGCCGCGCGAACCGTCCTCCCTTACTACGAACTTCGGACAAAGCTAGGATTGGAAGGCAAGACAGCCGAGCAAATTGCGGAGGGTGTACAAACGGCTTACGCCAAAGGCGAGATCCCCAAGCGTCCAGCAGTATGTTTTGCCTACATGTGGTCAGCGGAACAAGTGCTTGGACCGACGGGTCATTGGCACCCGCACATCATGGTGTATCTTCCCGGCTACGAGACCCTGCTTGGCACCAAACACCCCCAAAACCCTCTCCCATCTATTGGAGACGACGAGGGCACGCCGTTTGCCGTGGGTGTTATCCCGGTGGACGACAGGCTGGCCGTAAAGGCCCAGGGGAGATAGCATGTGGCCAGCCACCGGAGCATGCTTTCTAAGCATTCAGCGAGTGAAATATGTCCGATGGCCGAAAACATAGAGTTGAACTCATTTGGCGATGATCCGTAAATGTGTCCATCTCTAACCTGCGCGATACGGCGCGCGAAAAGATTGGATAAGATGCCGCGATATGCAGCGCAAGGACATCCGTTTGTTGTGGCGTGCCTCGGTTCGAGTACCACCGCAGGCAAGGGCCAGGCCTTCGACTGGATCAAGGTTCTACAGGACAGGCTGGGACAGGAAGAGTTTGCACTGCGCAATTTTGGGGTTGGAGGCGACTTAGCCTACAATGCCCTTCAACGGCTTTCCCAAGTAATCGAATCGAATCCTCAAAAGGTCGTGATTCTCATCGGCGCGAATGATGTCTTGGGCATCGTATCGGCTAAGGTGAGAAGGTTCTATCGCTTTGCAAAGAAACTACCGCAAGATCCATCTCCTGAATGGTTCCGTATCAATCTTCAAAAAATTGTTCGGCGATTAAAACAAGATACCTCCGCGGATCTCGCGCTCTGCTCCCTGCCACCGATCGGCGAAGATTTGGATTCGACGAACCCGTTCCAACACGAAATCAATGTGCAAGTCGAGAAACTCAGCACAATCATCCGAGAAGTCGCGACAGAACAGGATATCGGCTATATCAATGTCTACGAAGCATTCAGCACGCAGATGAACAATTCACGACGGCGTTCTTTCACGGAATTCCGTTTTTTCGCGTTTTATCGTGATGCATTTCGTGCGCTGGTGCTCGGGAAAAGTCCTGATGATATTTGCAGATTAAATGGCTGGGAGTTTCATACCGACGGGATCCACCTGAATGGCCGCGGTGGGTTGCTCCTTGCCGGTCTTGTGCAGACGTTTCTTGAGAATACCGGTAAGAGCGCCGAAGAAAATCCTGTCTGAGCATCCGAAGCCGCGGCGTTTCTCAACGTCGCGTTCAAGCCAATGCACTCATGGCGAGAAGTTTCCACCGCATATTTAGGAAACGCGTATCTCGGTACTAAATACTTCGCTGCCGAGATACACATCAGGTGTTTCACTGCCTGTAGCGTTTATCGTTGCAAGTCGAAGATTTCCGGCAAACCTCGCATTATTTCTACTCCGCTCTAAGGGCCTGCATCGGTTCGACCGACGCAGCGCGCCGTGCGGGAATGAGGCAGGCTGTGACCGCGGTGACAAGTAACACAATGGCGACCGAGGCCAGGACAGAGAGGTCGAGCTTGCCAATCCCGTAGAGCGTACTCTGCATGCCTCGGCCAACGAAGTAGGCTCCCACGAGGCCTACCGTGAGGCCGACTGAGGCAAGCACTAAGCCTTCGCGAATCACGAGAGCGACGACGCGGCCGCGGTTGGCGCCGAGCGCCATGCGAAGCGCGATCTCCTGGGAACGCTGCGTCACCGAGAAGGACATCACGCCATAGGCGCCGAGTGCGGCAAGCAGAAGCGCCACCGTGGCAAAGCAGACAAAGAGCACCAGCGTGAAACGGTCGTTGGAGAGGACCAGGCCACGAATCTCCTCCATAGAGCGGGGTTGCGCAAGTGCGATCTCCGGGTCGACCGAGTGAACCGCCGCGGCAATACTTTTCACCATGGTGGCCGGATCGTTGACGGTGCGAACGCCAATACCTGCGTTGGACCAGGGAATCTGCCAGAAGGGGATACGCATCTCAGGGCGAGGAGTGCTCGACTCCCGGCTATGCACGGTGTGATACACGCCGACGATCTGCCACTCCTGCGGCGGACCGAGCTTGGTGACGCCGGGAATGAGCTGCTCGACCGAGACACGCTGCTGCAGCGGATCGACGCCCTGGAAGTATTTCTTCACGAAGTCCTCGTTGACGACAGCGACCTTCACGCTGGAGCCGGCATCCTGATCGGTAAAGGAGCGGCCGTTGACCATGCGAATACCAAAGGTCTTGAAGAAGTCGGGCGTAACCATACCAAAGCCGGTGTTGGGGCGCATGGAGGGGTCGTTGAAGGCGGGCTTACCGACAATCGTGAACGGCATACCAAAGCCCGCGCCGAAGAGAGGAAGACCGGTCATCGCGGAGACGGAGGTCACTCCCGGGACCGCACTGACACTGGCGAGAATCTGTTTGTAGTACGCGATGATCTTCTCTGGGTCTTTGGGGCGCGAGTCGGGAACGGGCAGAAAGAACGTGAGGACGTGGTCGGTGCTTAGGCCAAGGTCCACTCGAAGAAGGTTGAGGAAGCTGTGGATCGCGAGGCCTGCGCCCGCCAGCAGGGAGAGAGCGAGGGCGAACTCCCCGATGACGAGTGATTGCCTTAGACGATGGCGTCCAGACCCTACCCCCGTGCGATTGCCTTCTTTCAGCGTCTCGCCAGGATCGACTCGCGAGGCATACCACGCCGGAGCGCTGCCAAAGAGAAGACCTGCGAGTGTGGTGAGGGCGAGAGCAAAGAGCAGCACAGGAAGATTGAGATGGAGATCGGCCTCAGTCGGCAATGTGCCGCGAGGCATCATAGCCACCAGACCCTGGAGCATGGCGTAACCAACGCCGATGCCGAGAAGTCCTCCGGTAATGGCAAGCAACAGACTTTCCGTGATCAGTTGCTCGAAGATGGTTCTTCGGCTTGCTCCAAGAGCAGAACGAACGGCTAACTCCTTCTGTCGTGCGAGGCCGCGGGCGAGCAGCAGGTTTGCGACGTTGACGCAGGCGATGAGCAGGATGAAGGCGACGGCGCCGAGCAGAAGCCAGAGCGTCTGCTTGCGTTCGCTGGGCAGGAAGTCGTTTTTCAGGGGTTCGACGAAAACACCCCAGCCTTTGTTGCTCTTGGGATTTGCCTCGGCGATGTGGGTCGCGACCGCATCCATATCGGCCCGCGCCTGCTGGATGGTGACACCCGGTTTGAGGCGGGCGATCGAGAGAAGCCAATGAAAATCGTGGTTGAGTTGTTCGGGCTTGAAGACGAGGGGGACAGTCAATTGAGATTCCGCCCTATCGTCGAGACCGGGAGAGAGGACGCCAACCACGGTGTAGGGCTCGCCATTAATGCGCATCGACTGGCCGATGATCTTTTTGTTACTGCCAAGGTGAGACCAGAGCTTGTGGGTGAGAATCACCACGTGGTTCTTACCGTCAGTCCCCTCCTCCGGCAGAAAATCGCGGCCCAGGAAGAACGGACGGCCAAGCATCTTGTAATAGCCCGCGGTAACCTGTCTTCCGTCGATGTTTTCTGGCTGGTCTTTACTGGCGATGTTGAAGGAGCCGCCGGTGAAGGCGTTAATATCCTGAAAGCTTGAGTTCTGCCGCTTCCAGTCCGTGAAGTCGCCGGCGGAGATTCCGTTGTGAAAGGTCTGAATCTTCGACCAGACAACAACGAGCTGATCGGGGTCAGGGTAAGGCAGCGGCGCAAGCAGGGTGGCGTAGTCTACGGTGAAGATGGCGGTGTTAGCGCCGATGCCAAGGGCCAATGTGAAGAGAATTGTGAGGGTGAGACTGGGATTCTTCCAGAGTGCGCGCGCGGAATACTGCAGATTGCGCAAGAGATTGGACATGCACGACCTCGCGATTGAAGCTTCAGATCACGTAAACCATGGCAACCGTATCGTGAGCAGAATATTCGATTCCGATCGTTTGCCGGTTGCTTTTATGCAGTTGCGCGGAGATTCTCGCTGTCTTTCAAGACGAACGCCTCGATCCTGAGTTAGCGGAATTTCGGAAATTTTGTCCGAATGCGGACAGCTCCGTCCAACGGTGAACAGCTTGCAAAGGCGATCGCGCATCAAACGCTTGATTATGAAGCGAAATTCTTTGGCGTGGCGAGTGCAAGTCCACAGGCGGGAGGAAACCCATGCCTTACTTTGAACGAGTCAAGGACAGAATCTCCGGCCCCTTCAGCCCGACTCTCATCACGGAACGTCAGAAGGCCGGATGGCAGTTGGTTTCGATCGAGTGGCGTCGAGAACTTCCGGAGTCGGAAACACCTCATGAACCGGAACACATGGAAGAGATTCCTTATGGTCTCCGGCTTTCCGACGATGGCCTGCGTCTGGAGATCGATCCCTACGAGAACTCGGTTTTGATGCAGATGATGGACCTGCTGGGCCAGGACTTTTCCTACTCCCAGATCGTCAGCGCCCTCAATGAAAGAGGCCTGCGAACCCGGGCCAATGCTCCGTGGGACCGAGTGAGCCTACATAAGATGATGCCAAGACTGATTGAGGTCGGACCCAGGCTCTTTGCAGGAGACCAGTGGAAGAGTTTGCATACACGACACAAGTAGCTATTTCGGCAAGGCTGAAGCCGTGCCGTTAAGCAAACATTTCGCGTACGCGCGAACCCTCGTTCCTCATCGTTGTGGAGCAGCTCGTACGTAGGACTGCCACTCCTTCAAGCGCTGAAGGCGCGCTCCATACCAGCCTGGAGCAACGCCCCAGGTTTGATGTCCGGAAAGATAATCGAGGGCTGAAGGCCCGATCTATAGTTCGGGCTCTTCCAATCTGCGGAAACCACACCTACAGGAAACTGCTCTAGCCGCTCAGTGTCCAAACCTCCGCAGCCGTCTCGGACTGGCTGCGGAGGCTTTTGCATTCGTGAATTTCGCACGTGACGATCAGCGAGCCTCTTACTTCGCCTGCGCCAACTCCGCAACCACTGCAGCAGCTTTATCGAGTATCTGCTTCATGCCCTCCAGCTGACCGCTCTCCATTGCATCCTGCATGGTTTCATTGCCGATGAAGGTGACTTTCGTCCGGCCGTTTCCAAGATCTTCGAAAAGGATCACATCGTGCGCATCCTCGATGACCTCATGCTTGATTCCCAACTGCTCAGGCTCGACCCTGTTTCCATCCGGGTCGGAAAAGTACATCGAGGAAACGATCTTCTCGTACGGAACAATCTCATGGTACTCACCACCGTTCCAGAACTCCTGCCCATCCGGCGATTTCATGCAGTAGAGAAATTTTCCGCCCACGCGAAAATCCATTTTGCATACAGGACAAGTGAAACCCTTCGGGCCCCACCACTTCATCACATATTCCGGATTTGTCCACGCTTTCCAAACCAATTCGCGCGGAGCATCAAAAACTCTGGTTACAACCAGCCGCTCTGTCTCATTTACCGTGCCTTCTGGCATCCTTCACCTCCGCTTTCTTCATTTCATTCACCACGACTTCCAGCTTGTCGAAACTCTCTTCCCAGAATTGGCGATAGCTCATCGCCCAGTCGCTGACAGTCTTGATCGCTTCCGGTCTGAGCGTGCAAATACTCTCTCGGCCACGCTTTGTCTTGATCACAATCCGGGCCCGCACCAGATAGGCAATATGTTTTGAAATCATCTGCTGCGAGAGGGCAAAAGGCTCCGTCAATCGATGCACCGAGGCAGGCCCATGCGAGAGCCGCTCGACCATCGCCCGACGGGTCGGATCAGACAAAGCCGCAAATGTTGTGCCCAATCGATCCACAACCGAATGGTAGTGGATTTTCTGCTGATGTCAATGTGAATTTCAAACATCGAGATCGGGAGTGGTGGTTCGCGCGTAGCGCGAATGTCTTGCTTAAGGGCACGGCTTCAGCTGTGTCGTAAAACGCATCGCGAGAAATTGCTTTTAAGCCCTATTTCTATTGAGCAAGAAAGACGTGTTGAGCGCTGAAGGCGCGATCTATACCAGCCTGGGGCAACGCCCCAGGTACGGAGATAGAAAACGGTAAGAGGGCTGAAGGCCCGATCTATAATCCCTAATCGTCACAAACGAAACGGTTCCTGAGACCGCTGTACGCCTAGAGCATTTTCCCTGTTGCTGGGTATCCCGGAAGAGGCGTGCAGCGGCGTTTTCATTGCGGAAAACGCCCATAGATGCGGAAGCCCTACACCACACCTACAGAGAAAATGCTGGTATCGAAACGATACGGCCGGCTTGAAGACCTTTCTATAGGGCGGGCCTTCAGCCCTTTAACGTCTGGGGGCGACAAACCCTGGGGCGTTGCCCCAGGCTGGTATAGAACGCGCCTTCAGCGCTTGATTCTCTGTACCGATATTTGCCTCACTGTACGAAACCTTGTTCTAGACCTACAGGGAAAATGCTCTAGTTGTCCCTCAACGCGCGTACCGGATCAATAAGGATTGCTCGCCGTGCCGGCAATATACAAGCGATGGCCGAAGCAAACAAGAAAATCCCCGCGATAACGGCGAGCACCGAAACATCGCGCAAACTGCTCTGGGTCCAGCGATGCACGGCATCGCTCAGCCCGATGCTGAGCAGAATGCCAAGAACGAGCCCAACCCCTGTGGTGCGAGCTGTTGAGGTCATCGTGAGCAATAAAACGCTCAATCGCGGTGCGCCCAGGGCCGAACGAATCCCGATCTCGCGGGTTCGCTGCTCGACAGAGTACGCGACAACGCTCGCCAGGCCGATAGCAGCCAGGGCCAGTGCAATGGCCGAAAACACCGAGAAGAGAGCCGCAATGAAGCGTTCGTGTGACCAGACGAACGTGGAAAGATACTCATCCATCGAGTAGACAAAGCTGACGGCCTGGTTTTGATTGAGCGTGCGGATATTGGCGCTGATGGCATGAAGCAGCGTGGCGGGATTATTAGCAGTGGTGCGAATCAGAATACTTGCACCCTGACCGACGAGAATAGAAGAAGGGATATAGGCCTGAGGGAGAATGGGCCGATGCAATCCCGCGTTGCGCACGTCGCCGACGACGCCGACTACCTGGAAGGGCTGGCTGATGTTGGGTGCCTGCAACAGATTGCGCGGGACGCGCGAAAGTTGCTCAGGGATGATCTGTTTCCCGATGGGATCGGAGCCAGGGAAGTAATGCTGGGCAAAGGTCTTGCTGATCACCGCCAGATGCGCGCCGTGAAGAACTTCTTCGCGCGTCAAAACTCGTCCCTCGAGCAGCGGGATATGAAGTACTGCGAAGTAATCGGAGTCGATCAGATTCACCCCGGTTGTGCGACTTGGGTCGGGTGCACTTCCCACGATCTGTACGGGCTGGACCCAGTTGCTGTCCGGTGGAATGCCTACTGCAGAGACTGAGGCGGCCGTGACTTCGGGGGTGGTTTTGATCTTTTCAATCACCGCATCGTAGTAATTCACCCGTTCCTGCCACCCCGGGAACGAGTTGTCCGGCAAATTGACTCGAAGCGTGAGGACCTGATGTGGGTCGAAACCAAGCTGCGCGGCGTAGGCCTGCAGGAAGTTGCGCATGGCGGCGCCTGCGCCGGCGAGCATGAGAACGGTGAGTGCCGTCTGTCCAACAATAAGCACGGACCGCGTCCGGGCGCCATGAGAAGCCGTGCTGCGCGAGCCCGCCGACTGGATGATTTGACTGATGTGGGGATTCGAAAACTGCAATGCCGGAGAGATACCAGCCAGGATTCCGATAGCGATCGAAACGGCGGTGCTGAACAGAAGAACCGGCGTATTCAGCGTGATGACGACTTCATGCGGAATGGAATACTCCGGAATCAAACCAGTGATCAAGCGTATCGAGAGATGCGCGAAAACCACGCCCAGCACTCCGCCCGCAACCGACAGGATGACTGCCTCCGTGAGCAGTTGCTGCATGATGCGGCGGCGAGACGCGCCGAGAGCAACCCGGGTTGCGATCTCTTGCGAACGGGCGGTTCCACGGGCGAGCATCAAGATGGAGACGTTGCCGCAGCCAATGAGAAGCAGCAGTGCGACTGCAACGAACAGCACAAAAAGCGTGCCTTTGAATTGTCCGAGGATCCAATCGTTCAGGGTATCCACCTTGAGGCGATAGCCATCACGCGGCAGGAGTGTTGGTTCCGTGCGACTGACCTGCTGTACGAAGCCGGCCAGTTCCCCGCCCGCCGCAGCGGTCGAGATACCTGACTGAAGTCGTATCAGCGTTTGAAAGCGGCTCTTCGGATCGATCCCGGCCGGCATGGGTACATACACGTCGGAGTCGTGCCAGGTAAAGCGTGGGCCAACCACCCCGACGATGGTGTACTTCCGGTGATTGAGATCGAGATCCTTCCCGATCACGTTTGGATTCGATGCGAAGTGGCTCTTCCAGAACAGATAACTGATGACCGCCACCTGGGGAGGCGCTACACCTGCCGGCGCTTCAGAAGCAGTAAAGATCCGGCCCATTACCGGTGGTGCCCCCAGGAATTGAAGCCCATTGCCTGTCATCTCCAGCACCTTGACCGACTGCGGAATATCGCCGTCCGTCGCGACCATGCTGGCGTCGTTCTGCGCGAATGCGTCTTCCACCGATCTGGCCTGACGCAGTTGGTAGAGCTCCGAAAGCGTTAAGGGAATGTCTCTGCCAAAGCCCTGCTTGTTCTGGACGGTGACAAACGCAATGCGATCAGCGTCACGGTAGGGATAGGGGTCGATCAAAACCCCATAAAGCACGCTGTAAACGGCCGTGGTAGCCCCGATACCAAGTGCCATCGAGAGAATTGCGGTAAGGGCATAGGTATAGTGCCTGGTGATCTGCCTGCGAGCAAAGGAGAAATCGTGAAACAGCGTGAACATGGGCTCTTACTCCAGCTTCCTGGGGCGCTCGTTGTCTAAGAGGAGGAAAGGCAATTCGAATGCCAACTCGAAAACGCGCTAACTCCTGCAAATTCAGCGCAAATTGCCAGTGCAGCTTGGCGGGAGTGCCCGGAGACGGGCAGTGGCGTCCGGATGTGGACGACGAATCTCTATAGAGCAGCCTATGGGAACCGCTCTACTCCGTTCGGAGCGCCTTCATTGGATCTAACCGGGAAGCACGCCATGCGGGAGCCAGGCAGGCCAGAACCGCAACCGCCAGCAGCGTCGCAATCACGCCGCAGAGAACCGCCGGATCGAGAGGCTTCGTTTCGAAGAGCATCGACTGGAAGATGCGTGTCGCCACGAAGCTCATCAACAGACCAAGTCCGAGCCCGAACAGCGCCGGCCGCAAGCCATCCATCAGCATCAACTGCAGGAGCTGATCTCGTTGCGCGCCGAGCGCCATGCGGATTCCCAGTTCCGAGGTTCGCTGCGTAGCAAGGTACGAAAGCACACCGTACAATCCCACCGAAGCAAGAATCAGCGATAGAACAGCAAACGTCAGCACAAGGGTTGCGCTCAGGCTCGCATTCACCAGGGACGCGCCAATGATCTGGTTCATGGTAAGCACATCTGAGACCGGAAGTTCCGGATCGAGCGACGCAATCTGCTTTTGCAGCGGCACCGAGAATTGCAATGCATCGGTTGCCGTGTGAACCGCGAGTGTCGCACCGCCCCGGCCCTCAAGGATGGGGAAATACACTGTTGCCTTCGGCGCCTTGCCGACCTGGTACAGGATGTCGCCGACGACGCCGACAATCTCCCAATCCACCAGGTTCGGCGCTCCATCGTGAGCGCGCCCTGGAATATGCAAATGTTTTCCGATGGGATCTTCGCCTGCGAAATATTGCTGAACGAGCTGACGGCTCACAATCACCTTGTACGAGCGCGCGCCACGTTCGTCGCTGGTAAAGAATCGTCCGCTCACCAGCGGAATTCCGAGCGCGCTGAAGTAGCCTGGATCGGCCCAGCGTGTCATCGCGTCGGGCAGGTGCTCGCCCGCATTAAGCGGAGGATGCTCCTTCACCGTGAATTCGTCAGTACCCCAGTATCCTGTTCCCGGAACCGTGGTTCCCAAGGCAGCGCCGCGAACTCCCGGCATCGCTCTCACTCGCGCCAGCAGCGCTTCGTTGAAGGCGTTTTGTTTCTCAGGCGTGTCGTACTTCTTGCCGGGCAGGTTGTATTGCAAGGTGAGCATGTTGTCTACGACGCAGCCGACATCAGCAGCGCGCAATTGCATAAAACTTTTGAGCAGCAGCCCGGCGGCCACCAGCAGCACCACGGTGATGCCAATCTCCGCCGTAAGCAGCGACTTTCTGAGCACGGTGCGCGAAACACTGCTCGACCCGGTCCGGACCGAGGTTTGCAGGGCCGTCAGCATCGACTTACCTGTGGTGGAAAGCGCGGGCAGCAAGCCTGCAATCAGCGCCGCGGCGAACAGGAGCGCGCCGGCAAACGCAATCACCGCGCCATCGATGTGAATGCTCTGCGCGGTGGGCAGGTCCTTCCACGTCTTTGCCAGCCACCCGGTAGCTCCCAATGACAGCAGAATCCCGCTGATGCCGCCGGCTGCGCAAATCAAAAGACTCTCGGCCATCTGCTCGCGAATCAGGGTGGCCCGCTGCGCGCCGAGAGCGCTTCGGATCGCCACCTCCTTCTGCCGTGCCGCGCCCCGCGCCACCAGCAGGTTGGCAACATTGAGGCAGCCGATCAGCAGCATGCAGCCAACTGCGGAGAGCATCAACGTCAGCGGCTTCTTCACATCTCCGGCGAGATCCTCATTCAGCGAGCGCGAAACCACCTCTTCAGCCACCGGATCGTGTGGATACTGCAGATGATTCTGGTACTGTATGGCGCCGACCTGCGCGATTGCGTTGGCCAGGCTTACATCGGGGCGGAGCCTTGCCACCACCTGGCTCCCATGCCAGTCGTGATGCTGAAGCATCTCAGCGCTGGCATCGGCCTTGTAGGGAACCCACAATTGAATTCTGGCATCGGGATACGTGAACCACGAAGGCAACACGCCGGCTACTGTATACGGTTTGCCGTCAAGGTGAATCTGGTTGCCCACAATCTTCGCGTCGCCTGCAAACCGCCTCTCGAACACGCTCCAGGTCAACATTACGACGGTGCTGCCGCGATGATCGTCCGCGTCCGCAAAGTTCCGGCCCAATGCCGGCTGCACTCCCAGCAGTGAAAACAGGTTCGAGGAACCTGCCTCTGCGTAGACCGACTCCGGCAATTCGTTGCCCACACCAGTGAGGTTGTACCCGGCGGAACGCATGATTGCCATGTCTTCAAAGCCCTGGGTCTTCGAGCGCCAGTCGTAGAAGTCGGCCGGCGCAACCGGATGGTAGCTGAGCTCCCCTCCCCGGAAGTGTTCGTACACCATCACCAGCCGCGCGGGCTCGCGAAAAGGCAGCGGCCTCAGCAACACCGAACGCACAACGGTGAAAAGCGACGTGGCAGCGCCCAGGCACAAGGCCATGACCACAATCGCAATGAACGAAAATCCCGGCGTGCGGCGCAATGTGCGAAAGGCATATCTTACGTCGCGAGCGATAGCGGTCAATCGTTGGGGCGTGTTCTGCCTCCATAGCGACTCGCGCACCTTTTGCGCATTGCCGAACTTCAACCGGGCCCTGCGTCGGGCTTCTGCCGGTGACATGCCGCGGGCCTCATTCTCGGCCGCCTCTTCCGTCAGAAAAGCCTCGATCTCGTCCTGCAACTCGGCATCGGAGCGCTTGCGATGTAGGAATCTCAGCCAGCTCATTACACATCTCCTTCTTTGGCGATCGCGTCCTTGTGCGTATTACTCCGGACGAGAGTCCGCAGCATCCACATATCGAGGATGCCCTTGAGCATCTCGTTCTGAGGCTCGCTGCTATGGTGCATCGGCTCCTCCACTCGAAGTTCTATGGGAAGGAATCATACACCACTCGAACTTCTATGGGAAAACTCGTGTGTCCGTGAAGCCGGCTTGCGGCCGGCAAACTGCGGAAGCCGGCAATCGGTATTGTCAGGGCCCAGATTGTTACGCCTTTATCAGAGGGCTGACGCCCGCTGAACACCCATCCAGCAAAGCTGTTGGGGACCCCGCTGCTCCCACCAGTTCAGTCATCCTGTGTCAGATCAACTGAATTTTCGATACGCCCTAGGCATCATCGGCCCGTCAATGGGATATTTTGCGAGCTTCAGAAAAGCGCGCTTCTCGTTACTCACAACGCTGGTGGATCATGTCTTCAATACGCTGTTTGTCAATAACGGAACGCACTTCCTGAATCTTGCCCTCACTATATCGGTAAAAAACATTCTCATTGAAAATCACGTGACGGCCATTGATCTCGATGCCCAGAAACCTGGCCGTTGGATGACAATCGAAGTGAAGAATGGCGGCGACAAAGGGAGGTTGGATGACCAAAAGGTCTACGTGGAAGTGAAGATCCGGAATCTCCTCATAATTGGCAGCAAGCATCGCTTGATAGCCGGCCAGACCGAGCTGCTTCCCGTTGTGTACGACGTCATTTCCTACGTATGAACTCAGGCGTGACAGTTCTCGTTGGTTTAAGCAGCGGATGTACTCTTCGTACCTACTCGACAGATCCATGCGGCCTCCAGCCAATGAGATGCGGTGTTGGTAGTGAACGATATGCTAAGTATCCGGCTAGATCATTTTCACTGCAGGTGTACCCAGAGGATCCGCATCTCGTATCTCTGGGTATTTGACTTCCCCTCATTACTGTTTTACTCTAGGCTTGCTGTAACAAGGCCTTATGGAAAATAGTAAGAATACAGCCCGCGATCTCTTTCCCGGCGCACTGGAGATGATGATCCTGGAATCTCTCCGCCGCCAGCCCGCGCACGGATACGCTCTGGTTCAGCACATCCAGCAGCGCTCGAACAACCTGCTTCAGGTCGAAGAGGGCTCGTTGTACCCTGCCCTACAGCGCCTGCTGAAAGGTAAGCTCGTCAAGGCGGAGTGGACGGTATCGCCTTCCACCAACCGTCGCGTGCGCGTCTACCAGATCACCAAGAGCGGTCTGCTTCACCTGGAGCGCGAGATCTCCAGCTTCGATCGCATGCTGGAAGGCATCCAGATGGTACTCGGCCCCCAGAAGCGCAACGCCATTTCCTAGGAGGCTGCGATGAGCTGGTTCGAGCGAATCTTCCGTCGTCGGCGCCTTTACGATGAACTCTCCGAAGAGATCCGCGAGCACATCGAAGAGAAGATCGAGCAGATCATGCGTCTCGAAAATCTCTCGCGCCCTGAAGCGCGGCGAGTGGCTCTGCGGGCTTTCGGCAACGTGACTCTTCTGGAGGAACGCAGCCGCGGAGTCTGGCAATGGTCCACGCTCGAATCCATCTTTGCCGATCTCAAGCTCACCCTGCGGCGCCTGCGCAGAGCTCCGGGCTTTGCCGCGACCGTTCTTCTCACGCTCGCCATCGGCATCGGCGCCAACACCGCGGTCTTCAGTGTCATCAATAGCGTGCTGCTCAAGGCGCTGCCCTATCCAGACTCCAACAAGCTCATCGCGCTGCGCCTTGATGCGCCGGGCGCAGGCGGGCTTGCCAGTTTCTCCAGCGGACTGGCAGTCTCTCCATCCATGTATCTGACCTTCGCCGAGCATAACCGAACCTTTCAGTCGATCGGATTATGGTCTCCGAGTGCTTCCAACGTCACCGGCGTCGAACAACCCGAGTGGGTGCACACAGCCCAGGTCAGCGACGGTGTGCTGCAGACGCTCGAAGTTCCACCTCTGCTGGGCCGCTGGTTTTCGGCTGCGGATCAGGATCCCCACGGCTCCAAAACGGTCATGCTGAGCTACGGCTACTGGCAACGTCGCTTTGGCGGAGACCGCGGCGTCATCGGCCGCGCCATCCAGATCGATGCCCAGACCAGAACCATTGTCGGCGTCATGCCGCGCGGCTTCCACATGGTCGATCAGGATTTCGATCTCCTGATCCCACTCGCACTCGATCGCAGCCAGCTCAAACTCGCGCCTTTCTGCTGCAACGGAATCGGCCGGCTCAAACCAGGAATCCAAATCGATCAGGCCAACGCCGACATCGCTCGTCTTCTTCCCTTATGGATGGACTCGTGGTCCAACGGGCCCGGCACCAATCCGCACTGGTACGAGAAGTGGAAGATTACGCCGAACTTCACTCTCCTCAAGCGCCAGGTCATCGGCGACGTGGGCAAAATGCTCTGGGTCGTCATGGCCACCATCGCGGTCGTCATGCTGATCGTTTGCATGAACATCACCAATCTGCTGCTGGTACGCGCCGAATCTCGCCATCAGGAGATCTCCATACGCGCCGCACTCGGCGCCGGACGCGCCCGCATCGCCCGCGAGCTGTTACTGGAAAGCGTCGTGCTCGGACTGATCGGCGGTGTGCTCGGCGTTGGCGTCGCCGCCGCGGCCCTGCGCCTGCTCGTCTCCATCGGTCCGGCCAATCTGCCGCGCCTCAGCGAGATATCTCTCGACGCACGTTCCGTCGTATTTACCTTCGCGATTTCGCTGTTCTCCGGACTCCTCTTCGGCTCGCTCCCCGCATGGAAATACGCCTTCCGCCGGAGATCTGCGCTGCTCGACGGCTCCGGGCGCACCACCAGCATCAGTCGCGAACGCTATCGCGCACGCAACGTGCTGGTGGTCACTCAGGTGGCGATGGCCCTCGTGCTGCTGGTGTGCGCTCTGCTCATGGTCCGCACTTTCGCCGCGTTGCACAATGTCGATCCTGGCTTCGCCGACGCCCCGCATATACAGACCGCAAGCACATGGGTTCCGGATCAACTGATCGCCAGCCCCGAGATGGTCACGCGCATCGAGAACGAGATCGTCGACAAACTATCCGGCATCCCTGGCGTCACCTCCGCCGGCTTTGCCGGCGCCGTGCCCATGGATGGCAACCAGCCCAACTGGGATACCCTCTACCTGAAAGGAAAGGACTACGGCGGGACCGAGCCTCCAATCCGCTTCTTCAACTACATCTCACCCGGCTTCTTCCACACGATGGGCACGCGTCTCGTCGCTGGACGCGACTTCACCTGGGCTGACATCTACAGCCTCCGGCCCAACGTCATCGTCTCAGAAAACTTCGCCCGCGAATCATGGGGCTCCGCACAGGCGGCCATCGGTAAGCAGGTTCGGGAATTCTCCAGCATGCCGTGGCAGGAAGTGATCGGCGTCGCCGAAGATGTGCATACCCTGGGTGTCGATGAAAATGCCCCGGCAACGGTCTACTGGCCGGCCATGCTGAAGAATCCATACAATCCGCAGCCGCCGATTATGCCTTCGCGCGTCGTGACCTTTGCGATCCGCACCGACCGCGCCGGAACCGCCGGCCTGCTTAGCGAAATGCAGCAAGCCGTGTGGTCGGTCAATGCGAATCTGCCCCTGGCCTCCATGCAGACCATGCAGGAGATCTATGGCAAATCCCTGGCCCGCACCTCATTCACACTCGTAATGCTGGGAATCGCCGCAGCGATGGTGCTCGCGCTCGGCATTGTCGGGATCTACGGCGTCATCTCCTACGCCGTCTCACAGCGCACCCGCGAGATCGGTATCCGCCTTGCGCTCGGCGCCCGCAAGAACGAGCTCCGCTGGATGTTCGTCCGGCCAGCCTTAGTACTCACCGGGATCGGAGTCGTCCTGGGCCTCGGAGCCGCTGCGGCCGTCGCACGGCTGATGAGAACACTGCTGTTTGGGATCAGCCCTCTTGATCCAGTGAGCTTCGTAATCGTGCCGCTCATCCTCATCCTGGCCGCCGCGCTCGCAAGTTTTCTACCGGCCTCTCGCGTGGCTGCCGTCAATCCCGTGGATGCGCTAAGAGTCGAGTAAGCCAAAGGGGCAACCGACCTCGTTGAAAGCAGTTCACCAAATTTTGTAGGCGGCTGGATAAATCGGTGATGGGTGGGAGAAGCGGGCTTCAGCCCGCTGATAACAGCGCAAAGTAAGTGGGCTTCAGCCCTGGGCACTTTATTTGACCAAGAGAAAGGCCCAGGGCTAAAGCCCATTTCCTCTAAGACCGAATGACCGTGGGCTGAAGCCCACGGCTCCCACCAGTGTTAGATCAATCGAATTTGTCGATACCGGATTCGAACATTCCTCCCACGGCGTGTTCGTGTATTCACTTTGCATTTGGAACTATGGAATGCGCCTTTCCACCCGAATGAACAAGTTCATTGGGGCCCCGGCCTTCAGCGCTTACCCTGATGCCCGATCTTGAACTTCATTCCCTGAGGCTTGTACCGTTACCGTTGTGAGGACAACCGCATATGAAAGCTCAGTGGATTCTCTTAGGGGCAGGCCTGCTCGCCAGTCCAGTCTTTGCCCAAACCAATAGCCCTGAAGCATTAGTGCAGCGGCAGATATTAGACGAGCTTCGAGCTATCCGCCGTGATCTGAAGGCGGGTTCAACCCTCCAGTTGCTGTTAGCCGAACTACAAATCATGCAGGCATCCCTGGATCGTGCCATTCAGGACAGAAATGCCCTCAAGGCGCAAGTCACTCAACTGACTGCCGACAAAGTTGCCGCGCAAGGCGAGGTGACCAGATTCGAAGACGGTATGAGCAAGGTCACCAACCCAGAACCGCAATTTGTTGCCAGACTTAACGAGATGAAAGATCAGGTCCAGAAACTTGCGGCACGAGAAGCGGCGACATCAGAGCGTCTGGAAGAGGCTGAACGCCGAATGAAAACTACTCAATCGGACCGAGATGATATCCAGGGTCAGCTCAGCGATCTTGTGAAGAAGCTGAGCGCGCCTAATTAGCTGAATCGCAGGGATGTCTATAGAGCCTGCTAAGCTGGGTTGCCGGTCGCGACAGTTCGAACCTCCGGTAGCGTGTTTATCGATACTGGCTTCTATCAAAATATTTTTGTGGTTGAAACTTTCAAAGCCGAATGCGGTCTAAGCCGCGCATGAGAATGATAGGAAGGCTGTGCGGACTTCTCTTGCTGGCTTGTGCGGCCCTGACGTGCCATGCGCAGAAAGCGGCATTGCCGCGTGTTGAAGATAGTCCCTGCCTCTATGTGCCTGGCGAAGGATACGAAGCCCGCTGCGGCTATCTTGTTGTGGCCGAAAACCGTGAACGTCCTGAAGGCCCGTCCATCAAGCTTCCATTCATCTACGTAAAGAGCAAGAACACTGCCAGGCGCCCCGATCCGGTGCTGTACACGGGCGGCGGCCCCGGTGTCAGTTCCCTGCATCCTGTGACTTCCATCTCCCGCCGATCGTTACTGGCCGACCGGGACTATATCGCTTTCGAACAACGAGGTACGCACTTCGCGCTGCCAAACCTGGAGTGCGATGGCGAAGGCGTGGAGGTCCAGAAGGCATATCTCGAACATCGCTCGCCCGACGCCGCACGGATTGCAGCGGTGCGGGCGTGCCGCCAGAAACTGATCGGACAGGGTATCGATCTTTCCGCATACAACACGGATGAAAGCGCAGCTGACATCGAAGATTTGCGCCGAATGCTCAAGATCGACTCGATCAACCTAATGGGGATTTCTTACAGCGGCGGCCTGATGATGGCCGTCCTGCAGAAATATCCCGAACACATCCGGTCGCTCATCCTCGATTCACCTCTTCCGGAATTCGTGAACATCGATGAGCAGGAATTAGCGAACTTCGATGAAGCTCTGACAACGGTGCTGGACAGTGGAGAGAGGAAGCTCACGCCTCGGTTTCACGCGTACTTCAGCTCTCTAGAGGGCAAAAGCTTTTCGATCCGTTACCGGCTCAAGGATGGCCGGGATGTTGATTTGAGCTATGGACGCAGTGAACTGCTGAGCATCCTGCACAGCAAACTGGAGGACTACGACGGGATCAAGCAGCTGCCGCAAATCGTCCTCGACATGGTCAGTGGGGACGCCGAGCGATACGTGAAGGATTACTTCGACGGTGTATTCACCAATAACGGAGGACTTTCGGGAATGCGCATCTCCGTCTACTGCTCGGACAAAATGGCCTATGAAGATCCCGACCTGATTGCACAACAGGAAAAGGTGATGCCGTGGCTGGCAGGCTTTCATGTGAATGACGTCTTCGGATCCGTGTGCCGCGAGTGGCCGGTAAAGCCGATCCATCCAGCAACTAAAAAGCCGTACTACAGCACCGTACCGGTACTGCTCGGAGCAGGTGGACTCGATGACGCATGCAGGCCAATCTATAACGACCTGATCCACCACTATTTTCTGAACAGCCAACGGCTATTGTTCATGAAGCGGATGCATGGGCCGCTGCTGAACTCCCTCGAGGGAGATGTGTACATCTACGAGTTTCTCAGCGCGCCGGACAGGCGGCTCGCTTCCAGGACCGACATCGAAGTTTATTAGAGAATTTTCCCTGTTGCTGAGTATTTCGGAAGATGAAGCAAGGGTTGAGAAGAACGACGGTTCGCGCGTAGCGCGAATGCCTTGCTTAAGGGCACGGCTTCAGCCGTGCCGAAATTGCTGCAAATGATCGCGGCTTTAGCCGCTGAGGTACCGTGTCATGGCGATATCCTCAGGGGCTGGAGCATTTTCCCTGTGGATGTAGAGTAGGGTTTCCGCATCTATGGGCGTTTTCCGCAATGAAAACGCCGCTGCACTCTTATTCCGGGATACCCAGCAACAGGGAAAATGCTCTAAAGCCCCGCCGTTGTGGCTCGTCTGACGGGACGGCTGAAGCCGTCCCCTTAAGCGAAACATTCGCACCTGCGGTGCGAAACGGGATGCGCTGTGCGGAGGGTTTCACAATAGTTGAGTCTCAGCAGACCTCAAGTTGTAGAGCATCTCTGGAGACGTCTGCCCTACCCAAGATGAAGGGATGGAGCATTTCCCCTGTAGGTCCAGAGCATCCGTATCTATGCGGCGTTTTCCGCAAAAACACGCCGCATAGATGCCCCTTCCGGATACTCACCAACAGGGAAAAACGCCCAAGAGTTCAGATCGAGCCGGCCGGCGCAACTGGGGGAAAGTCCCTCTCGGGATCGAATACGTTATTGAAAAAGTTCGTCAGGGAGTACATGGCCACCAGCGCGATAATCTCCATGACGTTTGCATCCGTGTAGCCCGCATCGCGGACAGCTTTCAGATCGGCGTCACTGACTTTGCCGCGGGTCTCGATAACTTTGTGTGCAAACTGGATGGCTGCGTCTCGCTTAGGGTCGCTGGCATGGCCCTTTCGAGCGAGAATGATTTCATCGGCGCTCAAGCGGGCCATATGCTGGGCCGTAAAGCTGTGAACCGTCAGGCAGTAGTTGCATCCATTCAACTCGGAGACAGTGAGACCGATACTGTCACGGGTCTTCACATCAAGCGCCTTGCTCAAGGAGCCGAATAGCGCTGCCCATGAGTTGAACGCAATCGGGCTAAGCGCGAAAGTCGCCATCATATTTGGGGTGAACCCGATGTTCCTGGTGAACGCATCGAGGGTTGGTTTCGAATCGGGCGGCACTTGTTCCGGTTTTAAAGCTTCTGCTCTTGGCATCTGATCTCCGCGCGCTATTGTTTTCACCTGGGTTATACGAAATCCAGCACATCGGCGACGGGACGACGCGGCTTCTGCGCCCAATTTCCCGGACGCTCGGTCCCAATGGACAACAGCAGGACCGGCACTTCGTTCTCGGCCAGTGCGAACTCCCGAGCCACTGCATCGGCATCGAAACCGATCATCGGCGTCGAACCCAGGCCAAGCGAGCGGGCTGCATAGATGATCGCCGTCGCGCCGATAGCCGCGGTTCGTACTGCCTCGTCACGCTGGCGCTGCGGATAATTCCTATACAGATCCCGTGCGGGAATCTCCCACTCCGGCACCATTGTCTCGGGCATGATGCCGGCTTCCACCACCGGCGCCAGGCGCTCGGGTATGACGCTGGAATCGGCCAGCTGGCCACAGACGATGAAGGTAACGGCCGCGTCCTTGATTGGAGGCTGATTCCAGGCAATCGGACTCAGCCGAGCCTTGGCTTCAGGCGTGCGAACGGCGATGAAGCGCCAGTTCTGCATGTGGAAGGACGTCGGCGCGCTGGTGCCGATTCGCACCAGTTCGCGGATCTGGTCGTCGCTCAAGCTGGCGTTAGGGTCGTAGTACTTGGTCGCCCTGCGGCTCAAGATACATTCGATGACGGCGTTGGTCATGATGACTCCGTTCGTTGAAGGAATAGGTTGAAATACAAGAGTGTTTTCGCGTGTCGCTCATGCCTTGTTCGCAGCCGTCCGTCACGCACACGCCGGGCGATCTCAGTTAGTTAGAACGATCGGACTCGACAACAATGTCTGCCGTCAGAACGCAGCTGGCTGCGCGCCTCTTATAGGCGGGTGATGGTCACCAGCGTTCCTCCGGCGCGAAGCAGTCCTGCGGACGGCTTCACGCGTTCGGGCGATCAAACGCTGGATATGGTGGGAATGTCGATCTCGATCCCTTACGGGCGAGAGCGGATGATCGTCTTCCCTTTGCTTCTCTCCGTCCGATTAAACGCAGCCACGGCCTCATCGAGAGTCGAGACATTCCCAATGTTCGTCCGCAGCCGACCATCCCGGAGCCGCCGGACAATCTCAGTCAGCTGCGCACGATCGGACTCGACAACAAAGTCGACCGCTCGGCCGTTGGCGGGTTGTGCCTCGGCCGGGCCGGTGATGCTCACGAACGTTCCTCCGGCGCGAATCACGCCCACAGACCGCTTCGCGATTTCGCCGCCGATGACATCGAACACCAGATCGACTTCACCGATGCCTTCCAGAGTGTCCTTGTCGAGGTCAACGAACTCCTGCGCGCCGAAGTCGAGGGCGGTCTGACGGCCGGCAGCACGCCCGGTGCCGATGACGTAGGCGCCCGCATCACGCGCGAGCTGCGTTGCCATGGAACCGACTACGCCGGCCGCACCGTGTACGAGGACGCGCTGTCCCGCCTGTAGGCGGCCGTGATCGAACAGTCCCTGCCACGCGGTCAAGCCCGGCATCACCAGGGCAGCGCCTACCGTGAAGTCAACGTCACCCGGAAGCGGCGCGAGGTTGCGTGCTTCAACCGCTACATACTCCGCCAACGTACCGTCGCGATACCAGTCGGTGAGACCGAAGACCCGCTGTCCAATCGACAGCCCCGTCGTGCCATAGCCCAGAGCGGTGACCACTCCGGCCAGTTCGTGTCCCGGAATCGAAGGAGTCCGGGCACGGCCTGTACGATCGGTCCAGGTCGAGGGCCACGACAGCTCATCCCCGGTGAATCCCGAC
Source organism: Terriglobus albidus (assembly GCF_025685425.1). Taxonomy (GTDB): domain Bacteria; phylum Acidobacteriota; class Terriglobia; order Terriglobales; family Acidobacteriaceae; genus Terriglobus; species Terriglobus albidus. The sequence continues at coordinate 19,321 of NZ_JAGTAS010000031.1, read as the reverse complement.
GCATACACCTGAACAACGACATCGTTGATCGCCGCCTGTGGCTCGGGGCGCTCCACGAGCTTAACCCCAGCCATTCCCGCTGCCTGATCTGTAGCTACAATCGCCTTCATCGGTCACCTCCCCATGTCGATTTCTTGCCTGTGTAGTCGTTCGATGTTTGTTTCATCGGAATTGTCCCTTCGGTAAATCGAAGTTAGTGCGGCTGATACTCACCCGGGATCGTGCGGAAACCTATCGCAAGCCGGTTCCACCCGTTGACCGTGATGATCGCCAGTGAGAGATTGACCAGTTCTTCTTCACCAAACTCCTTCCGGACTTCCGCATAGACCTCATCCGGCGCGTGGCCTTCTGTGATAACCGTTAACGCTTCGGTCCACGCCAGAGCCGCGCGTTCGCGGTTGGTAAAGAACGTCGTTTCCCGCCATGCAGACAAGGTGTAGAGACGCTGCTCCGTCTCACCATTCACACGCGCGTCTTTGGAATACATATCCATGGAGAAGGCGCATCCATTGATCTGGGAGGCTCTCATCCTGACGAGTCCCAGAAGAGATTCCTCAAGCTTCGATGACTTACTTACGAAGCTTTCTAATCCGAGCATCGCATGGTAAGCAGCGGGCGAAACCTTCACCGGCTCCAATCTCATCTTCAAGAGGTATTCTCCTTCCACAGTCAGGCTATCTTGGGATGGAACAGCCAGAAGGTCCATAATGAGCAGGAATGAGTAGTCCATGAGAGGCGGGTGAAACCGTGCCGAAGACAGAGACATTTCAAGACCTCGTCTTAGAACCGAGGAAGGATGACCAGGAGATGTGGCGCTGGCTCTATACGGAGCTGCGTTCCGCAATTATCGATGGCAGATTGAAGTCCGGAGCACGCTTGCCGTCCACGAGAAACCTGGCAGCACAATACGGTTTTGCCCGGGGCACAGTCGTAGCAGCATTCCAGCAACTTCAGGATGAGGGATACGTTTCGTCGGAAGTGAGCGCCGGCACCTTTGTCCTGCCGGCGCCAGGGTGGGAGATGACCTCTCCGGTGAAACCAAGATCGTCCCGGCAGGCCATCTCCAGAGCGACGATCGCAAAGCGCACGCAAGGTCTTCTTAAGACCAGCTTTCTCCGGCCCGCTTCGCATTCCGTCGGTAAGGCGTTTCGGGGCTACGAGCCGGCGATCGACCTGTTTCCAGTCGAGCAGTGGGCGCGGATCGCGGCGCGGGTTTATCGCAAGGCGCCGCGTTCTTTGTATGGACAAGGCGATGCAGGTGGTTATCCACCGCTGCGAAGAGCCATCGCTGAATATGTGGGCCAGTCCCGCGGAGTACGTTGTTCCGCGGACCAGATCATCGTGACATCGGGCGCGCAACAGGCGTTGGATCTTTTGGCCCGGGTGCTTCTCGATCCCGGCGACGAAGTATGGATGGAAGATCCCGGGTACCCTGGAGCCTCTCGAGCCTTTCAGAACGCCGGCGCGAGTGTGATTCCCATTCCAGTGGATGGCGACGGCATCGATGTTGGAAGAGCGATCAAGTTATCTCCCGCTGCCCGTGCAGTGTATGTAACACCAGCCAATCAATTCCCTCTCGGTGTCGTGATGTCGGCAGAGAGACGGGTCGAACTTCTCTCCTGGGCCGTGCGTGCGGGGGCATGGATTATCGAAGACGAATACGACGCGGAATATCGTTATTCCGGGAAGCCGATTGCGTCATTGCACAGTCTCGATCCATCTGGATCGGTCATGTATGTTGGAACATTTACGAAGATGCTCTTCAACGCTCTTCGTATTGGGTTCATCGTTGTGCCGGAACGGTTCGTTGAAGCGTTTAGAATCGCGCGAAGTTTCATGGATCGCCATGCTCCGACGTTAGACCAGGCCGTGCTGACGGAATTTATCAACGAAGGCCACTTCGGCCGCCACGTTAGAAAGATGAGGCAGGTCTACTCGGAGCGTTCGCAGCTACTTACGGATGAAGCGAATCGGCGTCTTTCCGGCCTGATCGAGGTGGAGCACGCGCAATCGGGGATGTGTACCGTGGCCTGGATCAAGACCCGCATCACCGAGATGGGATTGACACGGCGGGCTAAACAGCTGGGATTGGAAGTAAGTCCAATCTCCTCATTTGTCAGCAAGTACGAGCAGAAGCCCGCGTTGTTTCTGGGCTTCGCAGGATGTAATGCAAATGAGATAAAGCGTGGCGTTTCGGTTCTGGAAGCGATTCTCTCTCGATGATCATTGAGGAGATTTGCAGGCCAGGTCCCAATCACAGGCTTCGCCTCATCGTGGCGCATCCGCGCTGGTTTCTTTGGATAAACGGCAGGATTTCTCGCGGAGTGGTTTGGCGATAATGCACTCGTTGACTCCAGCGTTGTAAAATATTGCCGCATCAGGTTCACTGCATCCGTGTTCCTCGCAAACCGCATCATAGATACGAGGAGATCCCTGTGAGCACCGCCAACATCCCCCTGAACAACTCCTCCCCACCGGCGCCGCTGCTCGCCCCCTCGACCAGGCACGCACCCCACACACCCCACGCTCCCCACGCACACGCCGTCCAGTTCTACGAGGAGGACACTGCACTCCTCGACAACATCACCCGCACCATCGGCGCCGCGCTCGGCTCCGGAGGCGCCGGCATCGTCATCGCCACGGAAGCCCATCGCGTCGCACTTGCCGGCCGCCTTTCCAGTCTTGGCATCGACCTCGCGCTCGCCCGCCGCCAGGGACGTTACGTCGCACTCGACGCCGCCGACACCCTCGACCAGTTCATGGTCGACAGCCACCCAGATCCCGAGCGCTTCCGCACCGTCATCGGCGACGTCATCACCCGCGCCACCCGCGCCACCGGCTTTTCCAATCCCTCGGTCGCCGCCTTCGGCGAGATGGTCGCCCTCCTCTGGGCCGACTCCAACCCCACCGCGGCCATTGAACTCGAGCGCCTCTGGAACGCGATCGCCCTCACGCACCACTTCTCGCTCCTCTGCGGCTACTCGCTCTCCACCTTCGGCGACGACCGCCACGACGAGGCCTTCCGTCTCGTCTGCGCCGAGCACTCCCACGTCATCCCCGCCGAAACCTATACCGCCCTCCTCACTGAAGACGAGCGCCATCGCGCCATCAGCCTCCTGCAGCACAAGGCCGAGCTCCTCAACCAGACCCGCCGCACGATCCAACAGCAGGAAGACCGCCTGCGCAAGACCGAAAAGCTCGCCGCCGCCGGCCAGCTTGCGGCCTCGCTCGCGCACGAGATCAATAATCCGCTCTCCTCCGTCATCAATGTCCTCTACCTGCTCAAGAACGCCGGGCTCGACCCCACCACACACGCGCTCGTCGAAACCGCCGACTCCGAGCTCGCGCGCGTTGCCCGCATCGTCCGCCAGAGCCTCTCCTACTACCGCATCGGCACCGTCCCCCGCGAGCTCGACCTCTCCACCGTGGTCGACGAGTCGATCTCCATCTACCGCGAAAAGGCCGCGCGTACCTGTATCCACCTCTCCAGCCGCATCACTCCCGCGCTCCGCATTGTCGGCTTCGGTGACGAGCTTCGCCAGGTGATCGACAACCTGCTCCTCAATGCGATCGAAGCTACACCGCAAAACGGCCGCATCATCATCTCGCTTCATCCCGCGCGCCGTTGGTCTACCCTGCAGCCCGGCGTCCGCCTTACCATCGCCGACACCGGCTCCGGCATTCCGCGCACCCACCTCGCGCGCATCTTCGAACCCTTCTTCACCACCAAAGCCGAAAAGGGCACCGGCCTGGGTCTCTGGGTCGTCAGCGGCATTGTCGCCAAGCACGACGGCCACATCAATGTCCGCACGTCCGAGCATCCCGCCCGCCACGGCACCGTCATCACCATCTTCTTCCCCTCCACCCTCCCGACGCGCTAGCGCACATACCGGCAACCCGGGGCTGACTTGGTGCGTCGGCCGGTCTGCGGTTGCAGCTTTGGGGAATGAGAACGAGAATCAGTGGTATGGCAACAGGACTGAAATCGGCGAGCTTTGAAGGAGCACACTTCGCGGTAGAGCTCGAGCAACTTTCGGAAACGCTGATCCTGATGCGCCTGACGGGCACCGATACCGGGGAGCTGCTCGACGCGCCCATTAAAGTGCTCGACGAATGGGTGGCTGGGGTCAACGCAGTCGAGTTTTTTATCGATGCCCGGAATGTGCGCGGCGCCTCAATCGACGTGAGCAGCGAATGGTCGGCTTGGTTCACGCAAAATCGCTCCCGGTTCAAAACGATCACAATGCTCACCGGCAGCAAGCTCATCCAGATCACGGCGGAGTTCGTGCGCCGATTTGCCGGGTTGAATGGCATCATGTGGGTCTGCACGGAGCCAAATGTATTTGATCTGGCACTGGAGCAGGCGCAGAGGCGGTAGAGGATTTTCCCTGTAGGTGTAGTCCAGAGGATCCGCATCTATGGGCGTTTTCCGCAATGAAAACGCCGCTGCACGTTCCTTCCGGGATACCCGGCAACAGGGAAAATGCTCTAAGGCATTGTTTTGGATGAAGTGGTAGAGAGGTTTTGGCGGCGTGACGCCCTCTTAGCTGAGAGTTATCGCGAGCATCCTTGCATCTGCTGGTGCTGATCACCGGGTTTTCGTTAAAGATTTCGTGAGGTCGTTCCCGAACATTTGCTGCGGAGCATGATCCTTTTTAGGATGCTGACAATCATCCTACATGGCGATACGAATAAAGTGCATCGATAGGATGATGATAATAATCCCATAGCACAGAAAGGGGAATCCTATATGTCTCATCCAGTCTTAGTCACCGGCGCAGCCGGTGGTCAGCAGGGGGCGACCGGTCGCCTTATCGCAACGCTTTTGCTCCAGCAAGGGATACCGGTTCGAGCATTCGTCCGAAAAGTTGATGCGCGGTCGGATGAATTGCGCGAACAAGGGGCCGACATCTTTGTCGGGGATCTCCTCAATCCGGGATCGGTCCAAGAAGCGATGAGGGACATTCGTCGCGCCTATTTCACCTATCCCGTCGCAGATGGACTCATGGATGCTGCCACGATTTTCGCGGCTATGGCCCGCACCGCGGGTTTGGAGCTGGTGGTCAACAACTCTCAATTTCAAGACACTCCGGAAGACACTTTCTTTCGCAATCTCGTGGGCGCTCCCAGTCAACGCAACCTACAGCACCGTCTCACCGATCTGATTTTTGATTGGGCGGAAGTCGGCGCCGTTCATATTCAAGCGCCGCCATACTACGAGAATGTTCGTGCGCTCGTGAGCCGTTCTGTCTCCGAAAAAGATACTGTCTTTCTGCCTTGGGGCGACGGGGACGCTACGTTCCCACTTACAGGCGGGGAGGATGTCGCCCGCGTTGCTGCAACTCTTTTAGCGAGTCCCAGCCTGCCACGACAGAAGGTGTTTCCTCTGGTAAGCGAAGCGCTCACGGTACATCAGATCGTCGACAGCCTCAGCAAGGTGCTAGGCCGGCCCCTGAAGTATGTACCTATTACAGACGAGCAGTGGGCCGATGCGGTTAAGGAGAGGATCAACGCTCATGCCGTTGACCATCTTTCCCACCTCTGGAGGTATTTCAGGACCCGGGAGCACCAGACGAAGCCGACGGATGTCATTCAGAGAGTGACCGGGCGAAACCCGCAAGCACTGGAAGAGTTTTTTCAAGCGAATCTTCACTTCTTCAACCCTGCGCACTAGAAGCGTATCGACAAATTCCAGATAGCCCAAACTCTGGGTGCCCCATCCATCGCAATGCGATGGGTGGGATGTTCGAGCGAAGCTCGAATCGGTGGGAGCATCGGAGTCCCGGCCAGCTTTGCTGGCTGGGGTGAAGGCGTGGGCTTTCAGCCCACGGTGTATCGGTTCAATATGAAATGGGCTTCAGCCCTGGGCTTTTTCCTCTCGTACAGAGGAGGCCCAGGGCTAAAGCCCGTCTACTTTTAGGCCCTTTATCAGCGGGCCGAAGTATTTACTCCTATATAACTTCCGGATCGACCACTAACCGCTCGCACGCCGAATCATCCGCAGAATTCTACATTGCACACGGATTTGATAGACTCCGGTCAAGACGCAAACTCGACGACAGTCGGACGTACATAAAATCATCCCTTTCGAAGGGACCGCTGCGAACGCTCCGGGGCTCGCCAGCCTTCCTGAGGAGCCCTTGGATGCGCCCAGCGACGAAGATTTCTCCTGTTTCAACGAAGCCTGCAGCTTCCGCCAAGATCGACCGGGAGGAGACTCCTTTCGAGGCGCTGGCCAGCATCTGCTCAGTTCTGGTGGTGGGCCTATTCATTATGACCTTCTTAGCCCAGAACTACGTAATTCCGTCTGGTTCGATGGAGAACACGTTGCTTGTAGGTGATCACCTCGTTGTCGACCAGATCACGCTAAAGTCGCCCGCTTCGTGGATGCCGCTAGTAAGGTATCGTGAGCCGAGCCGCGGCGATATCGTGGTGTTCCACAAGCCCGTTTACCAGCCTGGTATTGATGCCGCTGATGCGGATGGAACACCACAATACACTCCCCTGGTGAAGAGGTTGATTGGCGTACCGGGCGATCATATTCATCTACGCAACGGCATTGTGATTGTTAATGGTGTCGCACAGCCTGCCGGATTTGCGCAACCGACGACAACGGATAACTTCAACGAGTTCCTCGATGATTTTCCCGCAGTACCCCCGGCAGCAGCATCTGGGTCGACAGAGTCGTGGGCCGCGAACTTCTCAAGCTATATCCAGGCTGGCGACCTGGTGGTTCCACCCGGCATGTATTTCATGATGGGCGACAACCGGCATAACAGCCTGGACTCGCGCTACTGGGGCTTCGTGCCGCGCGCCAACATAATTGGCCGTCCTCTCTTCAACTATTGGTCGTTCAAGGCCGCAGATGGACAACTTGAACAGACAGGATTCGGTCCCAAGCTCGCGTGGATCGGCCACGTTCTGGTGCATTTCTTTCCAGACACGCGCTGGAAACGCACTCTCCACGTCGCTCGCTGAACCGAGATTGTAAGATCTCGATTTGATCTTGATGCGCTCCGGTCACTAACATAAATCGGCTTAAGCTCACTCATCCGTTCTGGGTTCAGGTCCTCGATTGTACAGAGCGAGCTCCTCGCATAGCAGCTCCATGTACGGCCAACTCCTCTGCCCGCAGCAGAAACTTGTTAAGCAGCGGAGAGGTATTCGATTTGTTGTACCCCATCACGAGATCGATCGTCGGAATCTCGCCGTGCAAAGGCTTGGCGACCACCGACGGAATCAGCGCATTTTGCACATAGATTGGCAATAATGTGAAGCCTCCTGTGGAGGCCACCAACGACATTCCGCCAGAAAGAGTTTCGGCATCATAGGTCTGCTTCAATTTGATGCCGACCTTCGCCGCGTACTCCTCGATCACGGTCTTAAGCACGGGCGCGGCACGTGCTGTGCTGATAAAGTCCTCGCGACAGATGTCCTCTGGCCGTATTGTCTTGTGCCGGGCCAGGCGGTGGCGAGAAGGCAGGATCGCGACCAGAGGCTCCTTCACGAGAAGCCTGAAGTCCAGGCCGGCGGTGCGCTTCTCGCGCCTCAGCAGGGCTATGTCGATCTCTCCCTGCATTAATGCATTCGCGAGATCAGGTGAAGATTTCGTGGTGATCGTGACGTCGACATCAGGCGCCTCCTCACGCAGGATCCGCAGTGCCTCTGACAGCCAGATAATTTCCTGTCCCGGCAGGAAGCCAAGTCCAAAGCCTGGTTTGTGCGGCCGCTCCGTGTTTCGCGCAGCCTCGCATGCTACCTCTATCTGCATCAGCGCCAACCGTGCATGATCGAGGAATACGCGTCCGGCCGCGGTGAGCTCAACGCCCCGCGCTTTTCGCTCCAGCAGCTTCACACCTAGTTCGAGTTCCAGATCGCGAATCTGACGACTCAGGGACGGCTGTGCCGTATGAAGTCGCCGCTCAGCGGCGTGCAAAAGACTGCCTTCCTCGGCAACCGCAATAAAGTACCGCAGATGACGAAGTTCCATGTGGCCTCCATCTATGCCTTAGAAGCATAACTCCAACATTCAAAGTATTTGTCCCCGCACCTGGCGCGGCGGAATCTATAGCCAATGGATAGCTCTTCCGAGTTCTCCAAAATCCAATCTCAGGAGTATCAGTATGTCATCACAACGCAAACCAACCATCGTCTTCTGCCACGGTATTTGGGCTGATGGCTCGTGCTTCAGCAAGGTGATCCCCGCATTGCAGGCGGATGGCTACGAGGTGATCGCAGTTCAATACAGCCTGGAATCTTTCGAAGACGACGTGGCCATGGTGAAGCGGACGCTCAACCGCATTGGCAGCCCCGTCCTGCTTGTGGGCCATTCTTATGGCGGCGCTACCATTACAGCCTCAGGAATCGATGATCGCGTGGCCGGCCTCGTCTATATCGGAGCGGTTGCTCCGGATGTCGGAGAGACCGTACAACAGCAACTCGACAAGTATCCCTCGGATATCTTTTCTCGCGTCCAGATTGCGGACGGGTATGCCTGGATGCTTCCAAACGGAACTGAGTTCTTCTGCGGAGACCTCTCCGAGGAAGAGCAGAAGCTCGTCTGGGCGACACATTTCCCGCCTCACGCCGAACTCTTCACGCAGCAGAAGCTCCAGAGCACTCCCTGGAAGTCGAAGCCAAGCTGGTACATCCTGTGCCTGCAAGACCACACCGTTCATCCCGATCTACAGCGTTGGGTCTCCAAACGTATGGGAGCGACAGTGATTGAGGTCGAAAGCAGCCATGTTCCGATGCTCTCTAAACCTGACGTTGTCATTGATGTAATCCGTAAAGCTGCCAACACAATCCAAGGGAATATGCCGGCCTAGTCAGGCTGCCACTTCTGATCTTCGACAGACCGCCGTTGGCCGGTCTGTCATTTTTGTAAGCGGCCATATGATTTCAAGTTCGGTCTCGATATCCGCATCTCGCGATTCAGCCAAATGGCTCTGAACTGTTGCTAAAAGGGCAAAGCGCTCATTGTGCCAACCGTCAGTGAGTGACTCGGCGATTTAGCGTCCATCCATCCCCTTCGCTGTTCTGTGAACAGCGTCTATCGGGAGTTGGCAGGGTCATTCTTCAGTGTTTCCGAATCTCGAGGGAACCGGGCGCCCAGTGTGTCTGCCTTATCTACCCGCGAGATAAGTACAACCCTGGCGGGGGCAAGAAATCTCATATGCCTAGGCGGCATCACCCTGCGTGCTTTTGGTGGTGGTGGCTGCCGTCGATGGATTTCTGCGAGAGGGCCGATTGTGATGCGCTTACGGTGGACTGCAACCTTGCTGTTTCTTTCCTGCTTTAGCTTTTGCTCGCTCGGATTCGGCGATCAGGTGCTTGCTCGTCATAAGCAGGGCTCAGTTCACGGATTTCTGCTTTTGAAATCCGCGGAAGGCAAGATCCTCGCCGTGGGGGATCAGGTAACTGTCACACATGGAATCCAAGTGCGTTCTCGGCTGATCTTCCGGTTCAAGGACGGGTCTATCGATGATGAGACAACGGTCTTCCGTCAACAGAAGATCCTCGAACTGGTGAGCGATCATCACATCCAGAAGGGCCCCTCGTTCCCGGAACCTCTCGATATGACTGTGAATGTCCCGGCCAGCGAGGTCACCTGGCACGAGACGAAGAATGGTAAGGACGAAGTGAAGAGCCAACGTATGGAACTTCCTTCCGACCTGGCGAATGGCTTGGTCCCGCTGGTAGTAGAAAACTTCCCAGAGAGGCAACAGGAAATGAAGGTCTCCTACGTAGCGGGGGACTCAAAGCCTCGGATCGTGAAGCTTTCCATCAAGCGGGAGGGAGAGGATCACTTTTCGGTGGGTGGCGGTGGTCGGCGAGCGGGCATTTTCAATATCCATATCGAGATCGGTGGCGTTGCTGGGGCTATTGCGCCCGTCATCGGAAAGCAGCCCTCCGATCTCAAACTCTGGGTGATGGACGGCGAAGTGCCGACCTTTGTCAAGCTTGTAGGTCCGCTGTATCAGAAAGGGCCCAGATGGACGATGGTGCTCACGAGTCCGGTGTGGCAAGATAGCCCAAATCGTTGAGCCTGCGACCTAGCATGCGGCCCGCTTATTGGTCTTCGATGGCTATCCCAAGAACTCTTCCGTCCTCAGAACAATCTCTACTCGTCCAGTCCCATCGGTTCAAACTTAGCCGAAATCGGGTTAGTCCTGACAAGTCGGCATATCGTAAGTAATCTGCCCAGCCGCTCTCAATTGGCGACTGCAGGCCAAAGCACTCATTGAAACACCTCGATGAATGCATTGGCGATTGGCACAAGCGAGAGTCGGAACTTCCGAAATGCCCGTTTCCCATACAGATCCTCCAACCGAAATAACCAAATCGGTTTTTGAGCCTGCACCGACGATGTGTACGCTTCCGGCATAGTTGCACTTCGAAAGCCTTACAACTTTTGGAAGCGCGTTTGTGAGGACTAATTCGAGGTGCGGAATAGCTTTCGCACCCTGTCCTAGAGGGTACGATCGGAGACACGATTACGCGAGTTGACGTGCGCTGGTCCCCTTATCGCGTACTACCATTGCGAGCATATGCTCCGAATTAGCGATCGGAGATCACGACATTGCGATACTTGGCGTTAGCTACGGACTACGACGGCACGCTGGCTACCGATGGGCAAGTGTCGGAGGAGGCGATCGGAGCTGTCAAACGTCTCAGGGCTTCGGGACGGCGAGTCATTCTGGTGACCGGAAGGCGGCTTGTTGAGTTGCTCGAGGTTCTGCCCCAGATTGATCTGTTCGACTGTGTCGTCGCAGAAAATGGCGCGGTTCTTTATATCCCTCAGACACGAGAGGAGACGCTCCTTTGCCCACCGTTACCCTTAGGCTTTATCGAACGTCTCCGCAGTCTTGGCGTAAAGCCGATCGAGGTTGGCCGGGTTGTAGTTGCCACATGGACACCTCATCAAAACGCCGTCCTTCGAGCTATTCAGGAATCGGGTTTGGAGTTGCTGATCGTTTTCAACAAGAACGCCGTGATGGTGCTTCCTACAGGGGTCAATAAAGCGACTGGACTTAGTGTTGCCCTGCGACGACTTGGGCTTTCATTTCATGAAGCAGTGGGTATTGGAGACGGAGAGAACGACCAGTCTTTTCTCGACCGTTGTGAATGTTCCGCTGCGGTAGCCAATGCAGTGCCTTCCGTCGTTAAGCTCGTCGACTTGGTCACAAAGGGAGAAGCAGGCAGCGGTTTGGCAGAGTTAGTGAATGAGTTAATCTTCGACGACCTCGCCCGAATGCAAGGAAACCTTCGCCGCAATTTCATACCTATTGGTTCGCTTGAGGGCCAAGGCGAGCTCAAAGTTCCCCCCTATGGAACCAATATCCTTATTGCCGGGCCTTCGGGAAGCGGTAAGTCCACGATCACAGCAGGTATCGTCGAACGCCTGCTTGAGCAGACGTATCAGGTTTGCATTATCGACCCGGAAGGAGACTACGGGCCCTCCCGCGACGTTATCCATCTAGGCGATTCGAATCGTGCAATCAGCATCAACGAGGTATTGAGCATACTCGAGGATCCAAAAATGAACGTCAGCCTCAATCTCCTCGGTATTCAGCTTGCGGATCGTCCCGGATTTTTCGGGCAACTTTTCCCTAGCCTCCGAACCTTGCGTACGCGAACAGGCCGGCCGCACTGGATGATCTTTGATGAAGCTCATCACCTTTTGCCCTTAGATTGGGGTCATTTGCCGGAAGTATTGCCGCAAAAACTAGGCGAGACGATACTCGTGACGGTGCGACCAGATCATTTGCCGACCGCGCTCCTGGCGATGATGGATGTAGTCATCGCAGTGGGACCTTCCCCGGAGGCGACCATGAAGAGCTTCAGCACTGCAACGGGTCGTCCCCTGCTCTGGCCTCAAGGTCTGTCCCATAAGGCGGGGCAGGCTATCGTTTGGCTTCCTGCGTCTGGAAAGCCTCCATCGCCGATGGGCATCATGCCACCCAAAGTAGATCGTATCCGTCATCGCCGAAAATACGCTGAAGGCAATATGCGCTATCACAGCTTCTATTTTCGCGGGCCGGGGAACCGTCACAATCTCAAGGCCCACAATCTTGCCATTTTTTCGCAAATTGCTGAAGGTATCGATGAGGAAACGTGGCTTTTCCATCTGCACCGTCAAGACTATTCCAAGTGGTTTCGTGAAGCGGTGAAAGATCCTTACATGGCAGACCAGGCAGCTCGAATAGAACTTCAATTTCCTCGGAATTCCCAGGAGTCTCGAAAGCTCATACGCGCTCTCATCGATTCGCGATATACGCTTCCGGAATAATCCCGCCGCCATCGCTAACAGGTCACGCTTCTGTCGCGCCGCGGCGGCATCGCGCGGTTCCAGGAAATCCATCAGACCGGGATCGGCAGTTGCTGCCCGGAAATTCTGTTGAAGAAAATTTTTCTGAGCCCGGTAATATCCTTTCCCATTTGGCCACAAGCTTATAGAGACAGGCCGCAGTGGCGGACAAGCTCGCGATAGCTTCCCTATTTCTCATTAAAAGTCGAGGTCCCCATGCACGTGTTCTTGAGGCGCTTTGCCTTCGCCATTGCCTTGGCGTCGATTTTCCTGGTTGCCGTTCGAGCGCATGCGCAGTCGGTTACCATCACTCCCGGATATACCAATCTGGGTGTAGGCGCAACTCAACAGTATTCCGCCGTAGTGACAGGCCTGAGCGATACCAGCGTCACCTGGGAAGTTTCCGGAGTGAAGGGTGGCAACGCCACGGTGGGCACGATTAGCCCCACTGGGCTCTATACGGCGCCGGCGCAGGTTCCGGCCGTCAGCACGCTGATTGAGGCACTTGCCTCCGATAACAAAACGGTTGGCGTGGTGTATGTGAATATCCAGCCGGCCGGACCGACGGTCACGGCCGTGTCGCCCAGCCCCATTCCCATGGGAAACTTCACGATCACTGTTACGGGCAGCGGATTTCAAAAAGGCGCCATGTATCTGTTGAACGGCGCATCGGGCTCCGCGACCTATGTGAACTCGACCACGTTGCAGGTCGGAGGTTATTGGAACAAAACCACTGGCACACTCCAGATTCAAAATCCGGGTACGCTGTGGAGCCCAGTGTACAACTTACAGTTCAAGAGCGTGACGCCGCAAACGATTGCTCCGTCATCGACTTCAGTTACGCTGGGAAAAACGCAGCAATTCTCCTCTCCCGGAGCTACAAGTTGGACAGCAAGCGCCGGAACCATTACTTCTTCGGGACTCTATACGGCTCCCTCAACCATGCCCTCCTCCAAAACTGTCACGGTCACTGCAACCGGCCCTGGCGGAAGCGCAAACGCTGCGGTCACCCTGGTCCCTCTGCCTCCCCAGACCATTGTTCCGGCCGCTGTGAGTCTTAACCTGGGCGTGACGCAGCAGTTCACCTCTGCAGGTGCTACAGGGTGGACCGCATCCGCCGGCACCATCTCCAGCACTGGCCTCTACACGGCGCCCTCCGTGCAGCCGGCCGGAGGCACCGCAACCGTAACTGCAACGGGCCCCGGCGGTACGGCCACAGCCATCATCACTGTCATCAACAGCACGCCCACAACCATCTCGCCTGTTTCCGCGAGCCTGATTCTAGGCACAACCCAGCAGTTCTCCAGCGGTGGAGGCACCACCTGGACCGCGCAATACGGAACCGTAAGCAGCACCGGTCTCTATACGGCTCCGGCAGGTATGCCGGCTTCCGGCAGCGATACCGTAACCGTCACTGGGCCCGGCGGGTCAGCGACAGCACTTGTGGCATTGCTCGTGCCCACCCCTGTGATCAACAGTGTCGGGAATGGCGGGCAGCTTCCGCTGGGACTCTTCAGTTCCACGGTCACAGGAAGCGGCTTTATCCCGACATCGACCGCCACATTAAATGGTTCACCTATCACCACGGCTTACAATTCGCCTAACTCACTTACAATCTCTGGATTTGCCAGTAAGTCCGGCCAGGGAACCCTGGTCGTCGGCAATGGCTCGACTTTATCGCAGCCGGCGCCAGTACAAATCGGCATTCAGAATGCGCTGGTGTCGTCGGCGGCAGCGCGAAGGTTTCTTGAGCAGGCTGCCTTCGGTCCAACCCCCTCCGAGGCGAATACCGTACAGGCGGTCGGGTTCCAGCAATGGATCACCAACCAGTTCAATATGCCGCAGGTCTCCAACTACAGCGCAGTCACCGGAAGCCAGGGCGGCTTGGCAACGCAGTTCATGGCAAATGCAGTCATGAACCCGGATCAGCTTCGCCAGAAGGTGGCTTTCGCACTCAGCCAGATCTTCGTTACGTCGATCAACACGCTTATCTGGAACGACTCGGTGATTCCATATCAACAGATGCTGATGAACGATGCGTTTTCAAACTACCGCCAGATTCTGGGCGATGTGACGCTGAGCCCCGCCATGGGCCAATACCTCAACATGGCGAACAACGCGAAGGCGAATTCCGCGTTGGGCACCGTAGCGAACGAAAACTACGCACGCGAAGTGATGCAGCTGTTCACCATCGGCACCGTAATGCTCAATCCCGACGGCACGCCGCAACTCGATAGCCACGGGCTGTTTATCCCAACCTACAATCAGGCCACCGTAGGCGAGACGGCGCGCGTCTTTACCGGATGGACCTATCAACCCGCGGGCGGAAGCTCCGTCTACTGGAACGCATATATCAATCCCGCGGGACCGATGGTTCCTTATCCTGCCGAGCACGATAGTGGCTCGAAGAATCTGGTGAATGGCTATGTTGCATCTGCGGGACTCAGTCCACAGGCGGATCTGGATGGCGCACTCGATAACATCTTCAACCATCCGAATGTGGGACCCTTCGTTTCCAAGCTCCTCATCCAGCACCTTGTGAAGAGCAATCCCAGCCCTGCTTACATCAAGCGTGTTGCGGACGCGTTCAACGACAACGGCCGTGGCGTTCGCGGCGACATGAAAGCGGTGATCACCGCGATTCTGCTTGATCCCGAAGCGCGCGCCAACGATGAGGGCGGCAGCGAAGATCCTGGCGACGGGCACCTGCAGGAGCCGATCCTTTATGTCGCCGGTGTTGTTCGCGCCTTTGGCGGAACGGTGACAAATCAGAATTACTTCTCCTGGGAGCTGTCCAATATGGGCGAAGATCTCTATAACGCCCCCAGCGTATTCAACTATTACTCTCCGACGTTTGGTGCACCGGGAAGTACACTGCTGGGTCCGGAATTCCAGCTCTACACACCTGACAGCGCTATCTACCGCGGAAACATGATGGGGAATCTCTTTTCTTCCTACAGCAATCCGGTTCTGAGCTACGGACCTGGAACCTCCATCGATCTGACTCCATATCTCGCGCTCGCCTCGAATCCAAACAACCTGGTGGCCGCGCTTGATCTGACTCTGACACACGGCACCATGCCCGCGACCATGAAGCAAAACATCGTGACAGCGGTTACGAATGACACCAATGGCAACCTGTCGCGCGTGCAGACGGGCGCGTGGCTCATTCTTTCTTCGGGCTATTACAACGTCTGGCACTAGACTTACAGCGCAGCGCGGAACAAGGAGACTCAAAAACATGCTGATTCGTACACGACGTGACTTTATACGGGACGGGATCCGGGCTGTTTCTGCCGCCGGTGCACTGGGAGCCTTAGGCAAATTCGGCGAAATTAATGCCTACGCCTCCGGCTCGAACTATCAGGCGCTTGTCTGCATCTTTATGACGGGCGGCAACGATGGCCACAATACCGTTATCCCCATCGCCACCGCCCAACAGGGTTTCAACCTGTATCAAAACGCCCGCGCCGGCATGGGCCTTGCACAGAGTTCGCTACTGCCGATTCAGGACGGCAGCGATGTCTACGGACTGCACCCGTCTCTTCCTGAGATTCAAAGCCTCTATAACGCGGGGCGAGCGGCAGTGCTGGCCAATGTAGGTATGCTGGTCAAGCCAATCACCCGCACCGACTACCTTTCGAACAACACGACGATCTTGCCGAATGCGCTCTTCTCTCACTCCGATCAGCTGAGCCAGTGGCAGACATCCATTCCATCTGGCCTGGGCAGTACCGGTTGGGGCGGGCGCATGGCCGATCTTATGCAGAGTTCGAACTCCGGCGCCACCTTCCCTTCCATGACTTCAATGAACGGAGCCAATCTCTTCCTCACGGGCCAGCAGACCTTTGCTGCAAATGTGCCCGGTGGATCGGCAACATTGCTCAATACGGTCAACTCGTCCCGCAATACCGGCATGCAGCAGTTGTTGACCTTCGACAACGGTCTGCAACTTGTACAATCCGCCAACGACACGATGGGCCGTGGAGTCAGCTACGCGAATGCTCTCAGCGCGGCGCTGGCGAACTCGACATTGCAGACGCAATTTCCGTTGATCGGAGTCGATGGCGCTCCCAATCTGATTGCTGCGCAACTGCAAACCGTGGCACGCATCATCAAAGTGCGCAGCACATTGGGGCTAACACGCCAGATCTTCTACTGTAACCTCGATGGCTTCGATACCCATGGCGGTCAGCTGAGCATTCAGGCCTCGCTCCTGCAGCAGCTCAGCCAGGCCGTGATGGCCTTCTATGAAGCCACGCGGGAGTTGGAAGTCGACCGGGATGTAACCACGTTTACCGCCTCTGAATTCGGGCGCACACTGACGCCCAACGGCAGCGGTGGCACCGACCATGCCTGGGGCAATCATCATTTCATCATCGGATCCAGCGTGCAGGGCGGCAGGTTCTATGGTCAGTTTCCATTGCTCACGCTCGGCGGCGCCTACGATGCCACGAACCGCGGCTCCTTGATTCCGACATCGTCGGTCGATCAATACGGTGCGACCCTGGCGGAATGGTTTGGCGTAAGCTCTGCGAATCTGGCCACGGTCTTTCCTAACATAGGACATTTCAGTACGCCGAATCTGGGCTTCCTTGCTTAAATGGCTAGAAGTGGATTTGCAAGACAAAAGTCGGGAACCGAGTCTGAACGAAGCTGACAAGGCGGCGATTTCAGACTCGGCGGACCTCAACTGACCCGAAGCGCTGAAGGCATTCCGTCTTGCTTAAGAGCGCGGCTTTAGCAGCTGAGGTCATAGCCTGGGTACCTCAGCGGCTAAAGCCGTCACCATATCAGCGTCTGGTACGGGACGGCTAAAGCCGTCCCCTTAACAAGACATTCGCACCTGCGGTGCGAAACAGTTGCGCGTTTGCGCAACGGCGGCCTTTAGTGCTTGGAGCAGTACACTGCTACGCATGAGCTGCTCCACAATGACGAAGAACGACGGTTCGCGCGTAGCGCGAATGTCTTGCTGAAGGGCACGGCTTCAGCCGTGCCGAAATAGCTGCAAAATGATCGCGGCTTTAGCCGCTGAGGTACCTGTAATGGCGTCCCGAACGGGCGTTATCAGCAGCTGACTACTTTGGAACTGGCGGTCCATCTTCCTGTGGTACTTCAGCTCCTTCGCCCGGAAACGGCCATGCGCGATTGATGGGCTGCATATCCTCTCGTGCGGCCTTCTTTATCTCGTTCACCTTGAGATTCTCAAAGACGTGAACGCCCAGCTTTCCAGCGGTCGCCAGGTCAAGATCGCCGTCGTGATCGAAGTCCGCCGTAACGATCTGCGTGCCGATCGTAGCTGTACCGTTGACAGAGAGAGCGATGCGATGGAACGCAGGATCAGCGGTTGGATCTGCGATGGTCATGTCCGGGCCTGCCGCGTTCGTACCAGTGTGAGCCTTCGCTGCCGCTAGCTCTGCTGCACCAGGCAGGCGGTAGGCATACACCACCGTCGGTTCATACGCACCTGGATCACCGCCCGAGTGTGCACGGTAGCGTTTGCCGGTGACAAGTTGCAGGCTGCCGTCGCCATTGAGGTCCACCAGCGCCAAAGCGTGCGCTTGCGAGAAAGACTCGTCAATCATGTGGCGAATCCACCGCGGATGTTCGTGTGTACCGGCCTGTTCGAGCCAGTAGAGGCCGTAGCCATGCCCTTGTCCATAGATGAGATCCATCTTGCCGTCGTGGTTCACGTCGTAGGCAAGGATGGGAAAGCCTGTTTCACCGAGCGTCCAATCGGGATGCCACTGCCATTTGTCCGCATCCGCGTCGATTTGCTGGAACCAGCCGTGCGTCGTGAGAATGTCAGCTTTACCGTCTCCATCGAGGTCGGCGATGCCGATGCCATGCCCATCCTGCTCGCTGCCGCCGAGGTGGTGCACCTTCGGCCTGTTTTGAGCGAAGTCTATCCAGATGACACCCGCCCGGTTGTAGTGAGCCAGCGCAAGATCCGGCCTGCCATCCCCTGTAATATCGGCGAAGGCTCCGCCCTCGGTGTCAAAGCTATCCGTGATCTTTTCGCCTTTCCATTGTTCTCCGGAAACTGTAGCTTGCGGACCTGGATTGCGGAACCACCAAACGCCATTCGAGATCCATCCGGTAGTCACCAGGTCAGGCAGGCCGTCGTGATCAACATCCATGACCCACTCGCCGCAATCGGAGACGAACTCCTGGTGAATCCCGACAGTGCGGAACTGGTGCTGTTTCCATTCGCCGCCTTGCGCCCCCGGGTTCTCGTACCAGTAGGCGCCACTCAGCAGATCGACAAAACCGTCACCGTTCATATCGATCATCGAGATCCCTTCGGCATGATCGGCGCCAAGGCGGTGCGTGAGAAAAGCAATCCGAGGCCTGCCGTCAGGATCATGGCCTGGCTGCCTTTGCTTTGCAGACGCGTGAGCCGGATCTTGTGCTTGCGCGGGCGCTACAAGCAGAAACAGCACAGCGATCAAAGTAGCAGTGCATTTCGAGACGGTCGTCATGTTTAGCTCCTGGTGCAATTTAACAAGTAGATCGAGTTAGATACCAACCTCTATTTTGTCCTGGCCAAAGCTCCTTCCACCGTGAGAATGCCCTATCCACAATGCCATGCCGGTGCCTGCATTTACTACCCTCGACGCAAGCTCTTTACGCATGCACGATCAACACTACGTATTACATCCCATATGAACTCAGAACCATTGGAGACTACTCTGCACGCGACGGGATCATCGGGCCGGTCTTGGTTGCTTTGCGGGCAGGGCAGCATTATCCTCGCGCGTAAAGAAGCGGCCTCGCATCAGCGAATTGCCTAGCGATGGGTGGGATGTTCGAGCGAAGCTCGAATCGGTGGGAGCCGTGGGCTTTCAGCCCACGGTGTATCGGCTCAATATGAAATGGGCTTTAGAGTCTGTGTGAGTGCTTGATTTTCGTGGATAGATATACGAAAAGAGAGTATGTCGCGCTATCTTCCGTATTCACCGGAGCAGGGCTACCTGGTTCCGCCACGTGTGGATGAAGTTCTGAGTGAGG
>NZ_JAGTAS010000030.1 GCF_025685425.1 Terriglobus albidus | reverse complement strand
GTACGCTCTTCCAACACTCCGCTCGCTCTCCAAGGCATGCCTGACTTCTACACGCCTCCGCTCGACCTCGCGAAAGTGTTACCTATCTCCCCGGTCTAATCTGTTACCCATCTGCCCGGTCTGTACCCTTGCTTAAGGGCATGGCTTCAGCCATGCCGTACTAAAGCCTAAAAGAGGCGCGGCTTTAGCCGCTGAGGTCAAGATTAGAGCATATCAACCATAAGTCTCTTGGTACGTTGAACGACGAATGGCTGAAGGCTCGCACGATAGCTCAGCAGCAAAGGCAGATCTGTCAACACACGCGAATCTTGCCCTCAGCGGCTAAAGCCGGCCTGCTTTCGGATGCCGATACGGGACGGCTGAAGCCGTCCCCTTAAGCAATACATTCGCGCTATGCGCGAACGGGGAGCGTCTGCCTGGCTTCACAGGCTGCGGAAATACTCAGTTCCTTCAGCGGATGCCGAAATTCCCTACACCAGACTCTTGATTAGCGACCGTGCAATACTAGCGCTCTTATGAATCGTTCCTTATTTGTTGCCATACTATTCGTACTTACCTGTGCTACATCGGTACAGACCGCGTCCGCACAGGTCACCACCTCGCGGGAGCGCATTCTCTTCTACACCCATGACTGGCATGGCGAGCGCTTCTCCGATGGCCGGCCGAAGCTGCCTGATGCACTGCTCTCCCGTGCGCTCGACGTGACCATCGAAGATGTGTGGGACTTCCTGCGGGAGCACGGCTACAAGAACCAGTTCGAAGGCGGCTGGCAGTCGCTTCACGCCGACAAGCCCTTTGCCGGACGTGCGCTCACCGCGCAGTACATGCCATCGCGGCCCGACATGGTTGCTGCCATCAAGGCTGAAGGCAAAGCTGAGGGGCGAGTCGGCGATACCAATAGCTGGCCCATCAAACAACTCGAACAGGGCGATGTGTATGTCGCCGATGGCTTTGGCAAGATCGTGGAAGGCACGCTGATCGGCTCCAACCTCGGCAGCGGCATCGCTGCCCACACCCACGGTGGATTCGTCTTCGATGCGGGCATCCGTGACCAGGAGGAGAATCGCGAGATTGCTGGACTCAATGGCGTCTACCGAGGCTACGATCCCTCCGCCTGGGCGCAGATGACGCTTACCGCGATCAATGCGCCCGTGCGCATCGGCAGAGCCGTGGTGCTTCCCGGAGACCTGGTGCTGGCGCGCGCCGACGGCGTTGTCTTTGTTCCCGCGCAGCTTGCAGAGGAGGCCATCAGTAGCGCCGAGTTCACCAAGCTCAAAGACGAGTTCAACTTCGAGCAGAATGCGAAAGGCTCCAACGGCGGCCAGTTTGAAGGTGGCTGGACTGCAGCGAAGTACCAGGCCTTCCGCACCTGGGTGAAGGATCATCCCGAAAAGTTGAAGATGTCACAGGAGGAGTTCCAGAAGCTCCTCGCGGCGGCGGGACACGATTAAGGTTTGGTCAAGCAATAAAAGCGCTGAAGGCGCGTTCCATACCAGCCTGGGCGTAGCCCCAGGTAGACGGCACCAAGAAGAGGAGAGGGCTGAAGGCCCGTTCTATAGTCCTGCGATGAAGAGCATTCGCAGGTCCTTCACTAATCACCCCAGCGAACAAGTTCGCCGGGGACCCCGAACGTTCAGGACGACAAGGTCTTTGGGTGGTCCGACAATTCCACTCTCACTAAACGTTAGGAATATGGAGCGGCCTTCAGCCCTTAGTGCCTCAATGTTTCCCGAAACCTGGCCTTGCCCCAGGCTGGTATGGAACGCGCCTTCAGCGCTTATTCCGCCAGGCTGTCCACTTCGCCCCAAAACGTGTCTCTTCAATCTACCTACCGCTGCGGCTCTGTTTGCGGAGCCGCATCTTTATTCTCATGCTTCTTCGAATGATGGAACGGCTTCGCTACGGCTCTTCCTGTACCTTTCGTGATCTTGCCTGTTCCCTTCACCGTGCCTACGCCAACATCCTTACCAGCTTCGCCGGCCCCCTTGCCTACATTCTCGGCTGCACCGATCGGATGCAGCGTCACCAGATCTCCGGCGCCTTTGCCAACGCCCTCGGCGGCATGGCCCGCGCCTTTGCCTGCACCTTTGCCGATATTGCCGCTGCCACTGCCAACATCACCACCGGCGCTTCGTGGATGGGGCTGAGGAGTCTGTGACTGTGATGGCGGAGCCTGCGGAGTCTGCGACGAAGAAGAGTTCTGCGCCATGACAGCAAGCCCGAAAACCAGCGGCGCCACAGACAGGAATATGACAGGGATTCTCATAGCAAACCTCCTCCCGGCATTGGATGCAGAGTCGTGTGAACCCGGCTATGCCTCAGGCCAAAAGCATCGAACGCCGGCGGCAAGCATCAGATTTCATGGGAGATCAACTACTCTGCATGAAAAAGCTCGGCTTCCTCTCTTTCGGCCACTGGACACCATCCCCGCAGTCAGGAACGCAGTCAGCTGCCGATGCGCTGCTGCAATCCATTGACTTGGCCATCGAGGCCGAGCGCCTGGGAATAGACGGAGCCTACTTCCGCGTGCATCACTTCGCGCGGCAGCTGGCATCGCCGTTCCCGCTGCTTGCGGCGATCGGCGCGAAGACGAGCAAGATTGAGATCGGCACGGCCGTGATCGACATGCGGTATGAGAACCCTCACTACATGGCAGAAGATGCCTGTGCTGCCGATCTGATCTCCGGCGGACGCCTGCAGTTGGGCCTTAGCCGTGGATCGCCCGAACAGGCCATCGACGGCTGGCGCTACTTTGGTTATCAACCAGCCGAGGGCGAGAGCGACAAAGATATGGGTCGGCGGCACACCAAAGCCTTTCTCGAGGTGCTCAGCGGCAAGGGCTTCGCGCAGCCTAACCCGCGTCCCATGTTTTCCAATCCACCGGGACTGCTGCGCCTTGAGCCATTTTCCAAGGGCCTGCGCGACCGCATCTGGTGGGGATCCGCCTCGAACACAACGGCCGTCTGGGCCGCGAAGCTTGGCATGAATTTGCAGACCTCCACCCTCAAGTTCGATGAGACCGGTGAGCCGCTCCACATCCAACAGGCCGCGCAGATTCGCGCCTTCCGCGAGGCATGGAAAGAAGCAGGCCACACCCGTATACCGCGCGTCTCTGTCAGCCGCAGCATCTTCGCGCTGGTCAGTGACCGTGACCGCGCCTTCTTCGGGTACGGTCGCGAGGAAGAAGACACGGTCGGCTTTATTGATGCAAGTACACGAGCCATCTTCGGCCGCAGCTACGCCGCCGAGCCCGATGTCCTGGTCGAACAACTCAGGAAGGATGAGGCAATCGCAGAGGCCGATACATTGCTACTCACCGTCCCCAACCAACTGGGCGTTGCCTATAACGCACATGTATTGGAAACGATTTTGAAGACCGTCGCACCGGCACTCGGTTGGCGGTAGGATGTTTCATCACATTTGAGATACCCATGGACCGGGTGCCACGGACTGGGTGCCCCATATCTGGCGGCTTTACCGCAAGATGTGGGATGGGGGCGTCGCATACTTCCTGCAAACCCACATCTCGGCTACGCCGAGATATGGGGCACCCTCTTCCACCCCTCTAGACAACCGGAGATAACTCATCCCGCAGGATCTGCCTCTTCCAGAAGCGAGGCAAGAGTTCCAGCGCACGAACGCGCTGCTGCGTCTCCAGGTCCGCCTCTTCAACCAGACTGTATCGCCAGATATCGGCAACACTGATCCGTTCCGGCGCCCTGCTCACAACCGTGATCTCATCCCCTGCCGTCAGCGTTCCTTCCTGCACAACCGAGGCATACCATCCGGGGCGATTCTGATGAACAAACAACGCGACCATATCCGGCCGCTGAAACTTGATCTGCAGCTTGTAACAGGGACTTCTCGGCTGTAGCACCTGCAGCAATGCACTTCCAATTTGAATCACGTCACCGACACAAAGCTCGGCTTCTGAAAAGCCTTCGGAAGTAATGTTCTCTCCAAAAGCTCCAGGAGTAAGCGGCCCTGTCCTCAGCAGTTCTTCCCAATCGGCATAGTGCTCTCGGGGATAGAAGTAGACAGCTTTCTGAGGACCACCATGAACCGTCAGGTCCGCCTGCTTATCGCCATCCAGTCCCAGGCGGCGGGCAGTCACAACTCCGGATACCGGCTCCTTAAAGATGCCGGTAGTCACAACTTTCCCGAAGAATTCAACGTCACGTACCTTGCCGACATTGACCGAGTACACCTTGCCCACACCTGGCACCTGAACACATCCTTTCGATCTAGCCCATAGATGCAGAAGCCCTACCCCACACCTATAGAAAAAATGCTCTATCGAAAGGATTAGATGTTCCAGCGCGTCACCAGCATCGGGAAAATCCGCTTTTCATCTCTCAGTACTAACAATCCAGGTAGAATCGGGTGCCCCACATCTGGCGATGATACCGCCAGATATGGGGCACCCATTCGTCAACCTACTTAACGTGTGCGGTCAACGGACGAATCTTGATGTTACGGAAGTAAACGACGTCGCCATGATCCTGCAGCAGGATGTGTCCGTCGGAAGCATCGCCGAATCCTTTGAAGTCTTTGAACTTGCTCTGCGCCAGCGCTTCGCGGAACGTCGCTGAGGTACGGTCATACTCCAACACCTTCACACCGTTGAGCCAGTGTTCGCCGTGATTGCCGCGCACTACGATGCGAGCCGTATTCCACTCACCGATGGGGCGTGTCGGCTTGTTCTCTGCCGCGGGAAGAATGTCATAGAGCGATGCCGTCTTGCGGTCGCCGTTGCGGCCCAGCTTGGCATCGGGATGTACATCGTCATCCAGAAGCTGATACTCGAAGCCGATGACGGAGTGTGCCGCTTCATTCACCTTGTCGTTGACGAAGTACTTCACGCCGCTGTTGGCGCCACGCGTCAGCTTGAAGTCGACGGTCAGCTCGAAGTCGCCGAAGATATCGTCCGAGACAACATCGCCCTGGTGAGACTCCGAGGAGCGCAGTTGCAGCACACCGTCCTTGATCTCTGCACCCTCTACCGGCACATTTGCGCCCTTAGCGCTGTGCCATCCATGCATCGAGGTACCGTCCCACAACAGGCGCCAGCCGGCGGCCTTTTCCTTGGGAGACAAGGTGTTGTTCTGCGCGTAGACGGCAGGTACGAGAAGAAGCAACAGGACACGGGCGGCAAATGACAGTTTCATAGGAAATCAATGGTACACGCACGCTACGATCCCTATGCAAGTGCTCGACGGTCGGGTGGCCGGGGAAACATCTGCCATCTTATGTAGTCACAGAACATCAGGCTCCCAGCAAACAGATAAAGATGCCGTACGTTCAGGCAAAGAATGGGATTTTTACTGGGTGGGAATAAAGCCGTGCTACAGTGCACTACAAAAGCTAAAAAATTGTCTTCACTTTTCCAGCAAGGGCTGGGGGGTTCTGCATAGCTGACATGTCGCTCTTTCCGTATCGCTGTCCCCAATGCTTGTCATCCCACGCAGTGCGTGAATCACACCCGCGACTCTTTGACCTGCTTCCGCGTTTTCTGCTGCTGCGTCCCTATCGTTGCGAAAGCTGCCAAAGACGTTTTTACGCGTGGAAAAAGTAGTCGCTAGCGATATTCGCAACAAGCAAGAATCTGGGTGCAATGATCTGAGTGCCCCATATCTCGGCGTAGCCGAGATGTGGGTTTGCAGGATGCTGAATGACCTGTAGTGTCGTGGTACCCACTCCCATATCTGGCGATAACATCGTCAGATATGGGGCACCCGCTTAGTTCCTCAGCTCCGCCATGTTGGGCACATCTTCATCCGCAAAAACGATTCTGTTCCTCCCTTCATCTTTCGCACGATAAAGCGCGTCGTCGGCACGATCGATCAGCCGCTGCGCGGTGCTGCGTCCCAGCTCATACCAGCTCACTCCGATGGAGCAGGTGATATTGAGGTAGTGTCCGTCGCAGCCGATCGGCTCAGCACAAAGGGCCGCGTGCAGTTCGGGCAGGCGTGTGCTTGCGGTCGAGCGTGTCAGCCCGGGAAGCAGCATCATCATCTCTTCGCCGCCATAGCGGCCCACAACGTCATACAGCCGTGCAAGCGCACTCAGGCGCCGCGCGTATTCGCGTAGCACACAGTCGCCTGCCGAGTGCCCCCAGGTATCGTTCACTCGCTTGAAGTGATCGATATCCAACAGGACCAGAGCAAAAGTAGTGCCTTCGCGCCGTGCCCGTTCGACCTCCTGCTCCAGGTGCTCCATAATTGCTCCGCGATTGAGGAGACCGGTCAGCGAATCGTGTGTCGCCTGAATCTGCAGCTCCTGCCGTGCCTTGAGCAACTCGCGTTTCTCCTGCTCCAGCTCGCGCGTACGTTCCTGCACAATCGCTTCCAGATGGCGCTGCCGGCGGACGAAGAAACGCACACTCCAACGCCAGACCAGCAGGCATAGCAACAACGGCGACAGGATATAGACCGCCCACATCGTCCGCGTCTGCCACCATGGCGGAAGAATGCGGAACTCAACCGATGCCGTGTCAGACTTGCGTCCGGTTCCTTCGTCGACCGCAACCACCTCAAGGCGATACTCACCCGCAGGCAGTGCCGGATAACGCAGGTCATGCAGCGGCGTATCCTGCCACTCCTCTTCCAGCCCCACCATGCGATAGCGGAAAGTGATGGAGCTCTCGCGCTGAAAGTCGGTGGAGACAAGATGCGCGGTCAAGGAATCGCGGCGCCACGGAACTTCTCCATCAGCGAACAGAGTCAGCAGCTTCTCACCAATCTTCACCTCAGTGATTTGCGCCGTAAGCTGCTCCTGCGTGAACAGACGTTCCGGATGCACAAAGTGCGTCATGCCTCCACTGGTGCCGATCCAGATGGTGCCGTCCTTATCTTCATAAAAGCTATTGCTGTTGATGTCGTTCCAAACCAGCCCGTCTTCTACACCGCAGTGGCTCCATCGGCTGCCATTGAAGAGGTAGAGGCCTTCTCCCGTCCCCGCCCAGACCCAGCCGCGGCTGTCTGTCTTTACCAGGAAGACTTTGGCGTCGCCGCTGGCCCACGGTATCGCCTCCAACAACTCTGCCTTATTGCCCCGCACGCGAAGATGCACCAGGTTCGGCTCGTTACCGGAGATCCAGAAGGTGCCGTCCTGGCCGATGCTGAGCTGTGCGGAGAGCGTGGGATGGTATGCGGCCGGAAGCTCGATCTTTTTCCACGTCTCGCCGGTAAAACGAAACAAACCGCTGCCGGCAATGAACCAGAGGGCATTGCGCTTGTCTTCCACACCGACATAGACCTGACCTGACGGAGCGTCTTTGCCGGTGATCATCTGGACACTACGCGAAGGATCATCGGGCTCCACAACGTAAAGCCCGTTCAGCGTGGAGATCCACATACGTCCCGAAGTGTCGCTAAGAATCTGAAAGACGCCGGTTAACTGAGCCACCTTGTGGCCCTCGCCAGTCGCCGGATCGTAGTCAAAGACACTGCCATCATCGCTTCCTGTCCAGAAGTGTCCGTCGGCGGCCATCGCGATCGATTGCACACGGTGAAGCGGAATTCTGCTGGAGGCCGCTCGCTGTCTGATCGAACGGCTGCCCGCCTCGATCATCTCCAGACCGCTCTCGGTCGCAACCCACATGCGGTCGCTGCGATCGCGCGCAAAGTTCCACACGATGTCCGATCGCAGGCCGTTCATCGTTGTCCAGTTCACGGTGTTGTCATAGCCAAGCCACCGCCCCAGGCCTTTGCCGTTCCAGCCCACCCACACGGAACCCTGCCGATCAACGAACAGCGTATCGATCATGCGCACGGGAAGATCCGCACCGCCCTGAAACACATTCCAGTTGCCGCCTTCCAGACGCGCCAGGCCTTCGCCAAGGTTGATGAGAATGCGTCCCTGCTTATCCTCGACGATCGCGGTTCCACGCGCGGCAAGCGCTCCGCTCGGCAGACTCAGGCCGGCAGGCACAAATGCTTTCGCATCGCGATCGAGCCGGTAAAGCGATGTCTCGCTTCTTACCCATAGCCGGTGCTTGCTGTCGGCAAATGCCACACGCCACCGTTCGGATGGCAGGTTCTCCTCGGGTCCATAGATGTGTAGTCCCGCCGCAGGAGTGTAAGAACAGATCTCCAGCCCGCACCCCACCCAGAGGTGATCGTCCTGGCCGGCAACAAATGTAATGTCCTTCAACTGTGGGTGTTCGCGGACGAGCTCATGGGAAAATCCCGGCGCAATGATCCACCCGGTCGAGCCTTGCTCCGCAACATAAAGCCTTTGCCGGCTGACGAAGTAAAGCCGTCCATGCTCGCTCGCCAGCGCAGCCAACGTCGCGTGCAGATCGAAGTCAAAGCCGCCCGGCGGTTCGGGAATCGCATGCACGCCGGTATGGTCCATCACGTAGAGCCCACGCAGTGTCGAGAACCAGACGCGGCCCTCATGATCACGAGCTGCACCGGTAACGTACTGCTCGTCCGATGCGTTGAATGCAATGCGTTTGAAATCGGCGCCGTCATACCGGTAGACGCCGCCCTCAGTGCAGACGATGAGAGTCCCCTCGGCATCCTGCACGATATAGCGAACGCTTAAACTCTTCAGCCCCTCAGAGAGTCCGTAGGTGCGAAACGCAAAATGCTGCGCCGCCGCCAGCGTGGCCAACACACCAAAGAGGCATACGCACAGCACAGCGAGGATAGGTTTTCGCGTCATCCCGGAGCTCTTAAACGGCATATCGGCAGCAACCGGGAAAGATTGAAATGAGGCGTAGAAGTTGACTAAGACTAAATCGGTCCTATATTAATTAGACTGCATTAGTCCTATATCGGTTTTCGTGTGTGGGCCGGTCTGGATCTGAATAGAACTAGAAAGGTAAGTCCATGCATCTACACCGGTTTCTGACCAGGGCGTACCCCTGCGTCCTGTTGCTTCTTTGCTCCGCCGCGATCGCGGAAGACAAGACAAACCGTACAGTGGCCGACATTGTGGGGGATGAGTATCCACCGGTCGCCTGCACGCAGACGCCTGATAGCCCGGTCCGCATTCTTTCGGGTATCGTTACCGATCCCTCCGGAGCCGGCGTTGCCCGTGCACAACTCATCCTGACCTGCGATGGTTTCCGGGTCACTGCCACGACGGACTCCACCGGCGCCTACTCCCTCACCGCACCTGCCGGCAGCTATCGGTTGCTGATTGAGGCCGCCACCTTCGGTGCTGCCATGCAGGACGTCACCCTGACCGATGCAGCCATGGTCCTGAATCCTGTGCTGCACCTCAGCCAGGTGAATAGTGTCGTCACGGTCACGGGAGACAACGAGTATTCGGTCTCCGTCGCCAGCGGCGGCACCAAATCCGAGCTTCCGCTCAGCGAAGTGCCACAGGCCATCACTGTCATCAATCGCGATCTGATGAATGCGCAGAATGTCGTCAAGCTGGATGACGCGCTCAGGAACGTCGCTGGTGTCATGGCCGGCGGCTACTACGACGGCTGGGACTACTACCGTATCCGCGGCTTCGATGCCTCATTCAACACCTACATCGATGGGCTGCGCGGCGGGAACGGCATGTCGGAAGAGACCTGGGGGCTGGAGTCCGTCGAAGTACTGAAGGGACCTTCCTCCGCACTCTATGGGCAGAGCGTGCTCGGCGGTCTGGTCAACATCGTTACGCGCAAGCCAATCCCCGATCGCTTTGCGCACGTGCAGCTCACCGCCGGCTCCTTCAACTTCCTCGATCCTGCCATCGATGTAGGTGGATCGCTGAACTCATCACGCACCGTCTATGGACGGCTGGCGGCGCTGTATCACTCTGCCAATACCTTCGTCGACTACACCTATCGCCATCGCTACTACCTTGCTCCATCGCTAACGTGGCGTCCTACGGCAGCGACCTCGCTCACGCTGATTGGCCGCGTACAGCGTGATAACGGCCGCCAGGGCATGCCGCTGCCGGCGGTCGGAACCGTGCTTCCCAATCCCAACGGTCTGCTTCCCATCAACGTCTATAACGGTGAGCTGGATGCACACGCCAACCAGTTGGCACAGGCCAATCAGCAGATCGGCTATCAGTTCCGCCACACCTTCAGCGATCACCTGCTGCTGCGGCAGAACTCCCGCTTCGCCTGGTATCAGCAGCACTGGAACCGTATTTACTATCCATCGTTCCTCGGCGCCGATCAGCGGACGCTCTATCGCTATCCGCTGGACTGGGACGGTCCCTGGCAGACACACGATGTCGATACCAACATGGAAGTCAAAGGCAGCTTCTGGGGCATGGAGCACAGCGCTCTGCTCGGTGTGGACTTCTACCGCAACCCGGCGAACTCACGTGGCTGGTCGATCAACTTCAGCGACCTGTCACAGTACGAACCGCTGGATCTCTACGCTCCCAGGTATGGTGCGAATCCCTATCGTGCACTGCAGCTTTACACCAGCAGCAACACGGTCACGCAGTACACCGGTATCTATCTGCAAGACCACATCCGTCTGCCGCGGCATGTCACTATCACCGGCGGCGGACGCGTGGACTTCGCGAAGAACGAGTCCAAGGGATCGCCGAACCAGAACTCCACCGGCCTGACGCCACGACTCGGCGTTACGTGGCAATTCATTCCGTCGACCTCCATCTACGGCAGCTTCAGCAAGAGCTTCATGCCGCAGTCGGGTATGGTCTATGACGGCAGCACCAGTGGCCGCTTCATCGCTCCGGAGCGAGGACAACAATGGGAGGGCGGAGCGAAGTCTACCTTTTTCGGTGGCCGTCTGCTCACCACGCTGGCCATCTTCCAGCTCAACCGCAATAACGTTGCTACGAGTGATCCCGCGCACGCGAATTTCTATCTCGTCACCGGCCAGCAGCGCAGCCGCGGTGTCGAGCTGGAGGCAACCGTGCATCCGCTTGCCGGATGGAATGTCACCTCTGCCTACTCCTATATCAACGCCGAGGTCACGCATGACACGACCTTGCCTGCAGGCACTCCAACGCTGAACGCTCCGAAGCACCTGTTCAACATCTGGACGACCTACGAGATTTCACGTGGCAAGATTCGCGGATTGACCTTCGGCGCAGGCGGCCGCCACTTCACCAACCAGTCTGGTGATCTGGCCAACACCTTCCAACTACCCGGCTATGGTCTGGTCGACGCTTCCGTGAGCTATCGCCGCGGCCCCGCGATGTGGCAGATCAACGCCAACAATATCGGCAACAAACATTACTACAGCGGTTCGTACAACGATCTCTATGTGAAACCGGGCGAACCCCGCGTAATTCGCGGAACGGTGTCATGGAACTTCTAAGAAAGGCCGGTGTCTCCCATCCATCGCGTATCGGGGGGACCAGCGATGGGTGGGACATTCGAGCGGAGCTCGATCTGGGTGGTGGGAGCCGTGGGCTTCAGCCCATGGTCTATCGGCTCTAAAGCCCGAGGTCTTATGTCGCACTAATCAGCGGGCTGAAGCCCGCTGCTCCCACCCATATCGTTAGCCCTCACAGGGCTAACGATATGAACACCTGAGCGAAGTACGAACCGTCTCACAAAAACTCCTCAGCAATGATCGCTACGCTTCTTCACCATCCACGAAAGCTCTGGCTGCGCCGGGCACTCTTTCAGGTCCATCTCTGGCTGGGAGTCCTGCTCTCGCTTTACGTCATCGTCATCGGTCTAAGCGGAGCCACGCTGGTTTTTCAGGATGAGATTCGCCAGGCCAGTATGCGTCGCGTCTCCTTCGATAAGGACCACATCGCGCCTGTCAGCACTGTCATCAGGGCCGCGCAGCGATCTTTCCCCGCATGGCGGCTGACCTTTATCTCACCACCGCAGCCGCAGAATCCGCGCTGGACGCTCTACTTTGAAGACGCCCAAAAGAAAGACCACACCATCTTCGCGGATGCAGCCACGGGAGCACCCTATCAAAATCAGCGCAAGCTCTTCATCGACTATGTACTGGACCTGCACGTCAACCTGTTGATGGGCGAGACCGGATTCATCGTGAACTGCTCGGCCGGCATTGGCCTGTTGATCCTTGCCATCACCGGAGCCGTTCTGTGGTGGCCTGGCATCAAGTTGTGGACACGCGGTCTCTTCGTCTCGCTGCGCCGCGGATGGAAACGCATTAACTACGACACCCACAATGCCATCGGTATCTGGACTCTATTGATTGTGAGCTGGTGGGGCATTACCGCCGTCTATTTTCTTTTCCCTCTGCAGGTCGCCGCTGTGGTCAACGCAGTCTCTCCGCTGATCGGAATGAAGCAGCCGCAGGCTCCCGAACCTTCAACGGGCACATCGATTGCGGAGATAGAAGAGATCATCGCCCACCAACGGGAGGTCTCTCCTGGATACCTGACCGGCATCAGCCTGCCGGAGAAACCCGGCGGCAACATCACGCTCTATATCGATCGCCGCAGCCCCGGCGACTTCAGTCTGCGCGACGTCGATACGTTCGACGGCCATACTGGCCAGGTCCTTACCGTGTGGCATTATGGCGAGAACAAATCCCTTGGCGACTGGTTCCTGTGGCTGATGTATCCACTGCACTTCGGCACGCTGTGGGGTCTGCCGGTAAAGATTCTGTGGTGCCTGCTTGGGCTGTGCTTGCCGGTACTGAGCGTGACTGGCCTGTTAATGTACTGGAACCGTTATCTGCGGACACGCTGGCGGGCGTGATTTATTTCCTAGCAGAGGAATCTAGGCAATGGCCTTCTCGTACCGCCTGACAGGCAGGATTTGCTTCACAGCTTCGAGCAGGCACTCTGGTTCGGGTAAAGAATCAAACTGATTCGATCCCGATGCCCTCGGCGGCTGCAGGTGCGAGTAAATGAGCAGAAATTTTAGTTTGCGATTCAGACGACCACACTGCTCGATCACCCGATCAATCTCGTACTGGCTGACTGTGTGACAAAAGATGATGAGTTCCAATGACAGAATGAACTGATCATTGAAAGGCTCAATCCCGCAACCGGTCACCGCGCGATACCCTGCTCGTCGAAGCACAGCAGTCCTGCTGCTCAAAAGAAGTTCATCATATCCAAGGGACAGAATGGTTACAGGTAATCCGGGCTGCATGGTTACACCATCGAAGCGAAAATACTCTCCTATCCAATGCGGGTAACCGGCGAGAGAACCATTGACAGTAAAGACAGCAAGGACGTTCAAAGCTTCCGAAAGTCGAATGGTAGGTTCCCCTCTCCGGTGCAAGCAACTGGGAGAATCCCTAGCCTCCGGAAAAATTTCCTCTTTCCAAATTGTTCGTCAAATAGCCATTGGCACAGGCTACGCAGTATGATCATGATGTTAAGAACGCGCTGCGTGAAACACCCGCGCGCTGGTTATCGAGAGCCACCTTCGCCAGTCGCCGGCGCTCGCGGAGTTCTCCTGTTGCGATCCGATGACAGCGCAGACAAAGTGTGCGGATATTGTCCAGGTCGCATTCGCCACCACCCTCACTGACCGGCAGGATATGGTCGGCATCCCAAAGGCTCTTACGAGAGCGGGTACGCAACCCCCAGTGCTGCAAGAGTTCCTGGCGGCGGCCTCCGCGCGAATACCGAAGAGTCCGGGCGGCAGCAACAGTATCGACAGAGCACTCGGCACAGATCCCTTCGTCTCTCAGGAAGACCTGCTCCCGCAGATAACCAGGCTGCGATCGCAACTTCCACTCGTGTACACAGAATTCAGAACAGAACGTGAAGCGGCCGCGAGGAACCTCTAAGCTGCACCAGCGGCATAGCCCGCGACCGTTCGCTCCCTTGGGCACCGATTTTCGGTCTACCCAACCTCCAGTCATGATGCGTGCGGTACTCATCTCCAATTTCATTCTCGCGCAACAGGGCTGGAACCTCATACGAGAGAAACACGGCGGAATTATGAATGACATCGGTGTCAGAATCTGTCTGCTCCAACAATGCCTTGACTGCAGATCATCACGACGAGGCCACAGAACTGGGTGCCCCATTCATCGCCAATCACCCCAACAAACGAAGTTCGTCGGGGACCACAATACGCGAGGAGTGGGAGATTCGGCGTCCCGGCGACCTTCGTTCGTTGAGGTGAACCATTCGAGCTATGCTCGAACCAAGCTAGCTTCGATTTTCTCCAGCACTGTGGATCTCGGCGCTCAGGCGTCACTATTCACATTCCGTGTGGCTACTAAGCTCAATCGCCCTAGCCCTTCCCAAAGTTCTTCCATAGAATCGCCGCCAGAATTACCAGCACCGAAAGCAGACGAAGCAGAAAGAGGCCCGCACTTCCTTCGTTGGGGTGCGCATAGCCGAGAACAAGAGACTGTGTAAGCGCCTGGATCAAGAAAAATACCGTGAATGCCAGGAAGAGCAGGTCCCGCGTGTTCTTCCAGAAACGAAGAAAGAAGAGCGCCGCCACTAGCGAGGCGGCGACAACGAAGCCGAGCAGGAAGGTATCGAGCGTGGGATGTAGCAGCGGACTTAAAGGTGTCATTTGCTCTCCCAGATCAGTCCGTAAAGAAGCAGCATCATTGATAGCGCCGATGATCCAAGCCGCCATGTATAGAGATCCACTTCCCTCAGGACAATGAGATCCAGAGCGACCAGCAGGTTTGACAGCGTCAGGCCGAAGAAGCAGAGTGCGCTCCACAGCAAAAGGCGCCGCTGTACCGCGAAGTAGGCGCGCAGCAACAGCACCGCGCATAGCAGCATGGTCAGGCAGGTGAGGATATACAGAGCCGCGTTCACGTCTCGAGGTCCTTTCTAAATCGGAATGCGCGCGCGAATTCGCGGACAGGAGACGACTCTTTCGAATGGATCATGTTTGAGACCCTCACCAGATCCTTGCGATAGATCGAATCGACATCCTGCATGAGGGCATCCTGCTCGCTGTTGCGAGCGAAGTAGCAGAACCTGGGCTGAGGCCCTTCCACCTCTCGTATAACCTGCAGTCGCATCAGGTTGTTCAGGATCTCATGCGCCCGCTCAGGAGTTACATAAAGGCGGCAGGCTAGTTCCGCGAGACTCCAGGACACGGGTCGGCTGTTCCACAGGAGAATCAAAGCCTCCAGGTGGGGCACGCTGTCAATATTTTCGGCGATGAACTGCAGCGCTTCCATTCAACTCATACGGCGGTCAATGTGCACCTTATCATTTTTCAGGAGCCGTGTGCAGAAGCGGTCCCAGCACGTTGGAGTACTTATAGTTCTCGCGCCGGTCCGCATCGATCGTCCAATACATCGCGCCCAGCAGATCCGGATAACCTGCCGGATGTACGAGCTTGTAGGTCGCATCCGCCGGCTTCTTTCCAGTGAGCAGATACGTGACTCCTGCGCTCATCGTGGTGGGCTCTTCATATCCGGTCAGGAAGCCCACGGCTACTTTGTCTGCCGGAATCGGAGGAAACATGAGATTCGGGTTCCCGGCGACCGCAAAGCCATGCAGCACCAGCTCCGTCATCATGGCGTGATAGTCCGTCGTTGCGGCCTGGTAGATCTCACCATCAAGGCCCTGCAGAGGAGGCGTGTTGTAGTCCTGCACATCGACGAACGACAGGATGTCGCGTAGCCCATAAGCCAGCGGCAGATAGCTGCCGAACTGTCCGCCATAGACAACGGCTGCGGCGGGAATCTGTGTGCCCTCAGGCACCAGGCTGATCATGAACCCCGAGCCAAACTTATCGTGCAGCTGCCGCAGACCTTCAATCAGATGCACGATGGAAGGCGTAGTGGGATGGCGGAAGTCGCGGTCGTTGGCATCGATATCCAGCGATGGGGTCTCGAAGTCGATGTCCACACCATCAAAGCCATACTGGGAGACGACCTTCGAAACCGAATCCACAAAGGTGGTTACGCTCTCGGGCTTGTCCATCGAGAAGAACTGGCCGCCGCCACCCAGCGAGATCATCACCTTCTTGCCCTTTGACTTCATCTGGGCGATATCGGCCTGTAACTGTTCCGGCGTGTAGCCGTTCGGGGGCGTGAACCGCAGCGTGCCCTCCGGGGCGGAGTGGTCCGGCACGGCGAATGCCTCAATGATGATGTCCCACTGTGGTGCGACATCAGTCAGCTTGAAATCGCGCGAGCCATTCCAGTAGCCGATCAGCCGGTGTGCGCCGGGATGATCGTTGGAGATTGCGGCAGTGGTCGGTACGCTGCCGCTGGTGGAGTTATCCGGGCGCCGCGCACCGCATGGCTTCGCCGGAGCCGACAGTGCATTCTTGTCAGGGAAGCTGTAAGTTCCACTCCCGCCCGTGTACCAGGGAAAAAGCGCCACATTGCTCAGATGGTATTGCCTCGCGGCGAAGGGTTCAGCATACGGAAAGTTGTTCTTGTGGTTGGTATCCGTAGGCTGCAGCAGGAAGTAAGCTGAGCCGATACCGCGTCCTCCGCAGGAGCCGGTCGCCATAGCCCAGCCGGTCTGCAGAACATTGCCGGTCGGTTTGTTGCCCTGTGTCAGGGGATCATGCAGCGGGTCGTTGAAGAACTCCGCAAGCTGCTGCGTCAGCGGCTGGATATCGCGCTCGCGCACAATGGCAGGCGTCCTGGCAAAATACGATCCCAGCACGAAGGAGGTTCCGGTTATCTTATCGATCCCATGTGTTCCGGTCGCGCAGCAGATGGTGTCGTCCGCCTCTGCAAAGAAGGTCACGTTGTGCGTCACGGCCAGCACCAGGCCATCCTGTTTTGGAAGCTGCTTGAAGAGCTCGTGCTGTACATATTGCATGTCGACGACGGCGACCTTCCCACCATCTTTCTTGGAAGAAAGTAGATAGCCATGCCCAGCGGGAATCTCGATCGAGATGGCCTTTACAACCGGCTTCTCCAGCAACGTATGTCCGGCAGCCGTGCTTCCGATGGTGCTCCGTAGCAGGGCATCGGTGTATTGGGTGTTACCGCCCACGGGAAAGGCAAAGCTCTGAAAGATGGGTGATGCTGTGATCGCGGGGACATCCGCGGTGGCGTCCAGCATACGCGGCGGTAGACCGGGCCGGCTGTTGGGGAAGCTCAGCTTCAGTGGTACCAGTGTGACAGGAATGCGTGTGGTTGTTGCCTTCGCCGGATCGCTGCCGGCAAGGGTAAAGGTCTGGCTACCTGTGGTGTACTGAAATACCGGAACCGTTCCCTGCGCTTGCGCAATCGCAGAAAAAACACCAAGCAACGACAGACACATCCACTTCGCTCGCATACGGGGCAACCTCATCAGGTCGAAATCGCAACCCTGCAAGTATGCAACATCGGGGAAAAGGGCTTCATAGGACAATTTGCGTAGTTTTGGTCAGAAGCCACTTATAGAATTACCCAGCCGGTTCGGGAGAGATAGTCGAGCCGCTTTCCAGGAGAGCTCTTGTATCGGATATCCGCGATCGGTGGAAATTGGTAGGGAGAATCAAGCGCTGAAGGCGCGTTCTATACCAGCCTGGGGCAACGCCCCAGGTATCGGTCCCCACAAGAAGTTAAAGGGCTGAAGGCCCGCCCTATATAAAGGTCTTCAATCCGACCGTATCGTTTCGATAGAGCATTTGCCCTGTAGGTGCAGCGCGGGATTCCGCATCTATGGGCGTTTTCCGCAATGAAAACGCCGCTGCACTCCTCTTCCGGGATACCCAGCAACAGGGAAAATACTCTAGGCATACAACGCTTTCGCGAACCATTTTTGTTTGTGACGATTGGGGATTATAGATCGGGCCTTCAGCCCTCTTACCATTTCCCCATCTCCGTACCTGGGGCGTTGCCCCAGGCTGGTATAGGTCGCGCCTTTCCACCCCAATGAACAAGTTCATTGGGGACCCCGGCCTTCAGCGCTCAACACATCTTTCTGGCTCAATAAGGAATGGGTTTAAGCCCGGGCCTTTTCCCGATGGATAGGATAAGGCCCAGGGCTAAAGCCCATTTCTATATTGAGCCAATAGACCGTGGCCTGAAGGCCACGGCTCCCACCAGATTCGAGCTACGCTCGAATAGTTCGCCGTAGACCCGAATATCCCGCTTACGCTTCGCTCAAATGAGATTCCCTGTAATTAGTCCGCACGAAGAACCGTGGAAGGATCAACGCTGCCCGCACGTCCCGCGGGCAGGCCACTGGCCACCAGTGCAACGATGGTCACCCCAGCGATCGCGAGCAGATAGCTGGCGATGTCCAGGGCTTTGACTCCATACAGCGAGCTCTCGATTCCCTTGGAGGCAGCAATCGCAGCCGGAATCCCCAGAGCAACGCCGGCCACCGTAAGCAGCAGGCTTCCGCGCAGGACCATCCACACGATCTGTCTGCGTTGTGCGCCGAGGGCCATCCGCACTCCGATCTCCGCATTGCGTCTGCTTACGCGATACGAGAGTGTCCCGTAAAGACCGGTCGCAATCAACACGACGGCAAGCACACCGAAGCATCCCGCGAGCCGGGCGAACATGATCTGTTGCGAGATGGATTGCCGGAAAACTTCGCTCTCCACCATGGGTTCGAGCAGCGGCATATCCGGATCAATCTGCTGTACGAACCTGCGTACCGTGGGAAGCATCGCCATCGGGTCACCCTGTACGCGCATCTCGACATTGAGCTCGTTCTCACGGTCGCCCTGCATGAACACGGTCCAATTCATGGGCCTGGCCTCTTCGGTGATGCCGGTATATTTGTGGTCTTTCACCACGCCGACGATCAGTCTTGGATGAAATCCCTTTGAGTTCGACAAGACATGGCCGACCGCATTCACGGTGCCGAGATACTTCTTCGCAAAGGTCTCGTTCACGATGACGACTTGGGGAGCAGTGGCAGAATCGGCATCGGAGAAGTCTCTGCCCTGCAGTACAGGTACTCCCATGGCGCGGAAGTAATCACTCCCAACGGTGTTATGTCTGTAGTTCGCCTTTTCCGGCTCAACCCCATTCGGTGTATGGCCGTCAACGCGGACGCCGCCGTCGTTGTTGGACCAACCCGACCCTGGACGATTGCCAGCAAAGGAGATGGCTTCGACTCCAGGTATCGTCCGCAGTCTCTGCTGCAGGTTGACGAAGAAGGCGATGCTCTCCTCTTTCGATTGAATGTGCTGCGGATGAATCCCGAAGACGAGCACCCCTTCCGGCTTCTGACCAAGGGGAATATTCATCAGGTTGCGGAGTGTTCCCAGCAACAGCGCTGCTCCTACCAGCAGCACGACACACATCGCGACCTGCATGATGATCACGATATTGCCCGTGCGCACGTTGCGAGTGGTGATCTGCGAGGCTGTCGCGGAGCTGCGCAGTGCTGTCTCCGGTCCGGAGGAGACGGCGGCGCGCAGAGGCGCAATGCCGAAGACCAGCGCCAGGACGAGCAGGACAGCAAACGTAAACCAGAGCACGACCGCGTCCGGTTGAAGGTTGGAGTCGATGCGTGCCCAGGCGCCGAGCGCGTGTGTTGCTCCCAGAGCGAAGACCCAGGCTGCGATTCCGCCCAGCACGACGAGCAGGAAGCTTTCGGTCAGCAGTTGCCGCGCAATCTCTTTGCGGCCCGCACCGATGGCCAGGCGAATACTGAACTCCCGTTGGCGATTGGCATTGCGCGCCATCAACAGCATCACGATGTTGCACATGGCAATTAGCAGGACAAGGCCGACCATCGCCATCAATGTCTTGAGAGAGCGCGCAAAGGAATCGTCTTGTCCATCGAACTGCTTCGCCGGAAGGAACGAGAGCTGCGGAATTCTTTCTCCAGCGCGTTTCTCCGCGATGCCAAGGTAAGCCGCCTGTTGGAAGATACCCTGCGCCTTCGCCAGCGCCTGCTCCTGCGTGACCGACTCCGGGATTCGCGCCATCAGGCGCATGCACCAGAAGATAGGGATTGTGAGATAGGTGCCTTCATTCGCCGGACTACCCCATGCGTTAAACTCCGGATCGCTCTGCAGGGGAATCCAGAAGTCCAGAGGAATACGGCCTTCTGTCCCTTCAAAGCCTTTCGCCGCAACGCCCACAATGGTGAAGGGTTTTGATTTGATGAAGAGCGTTTTTCCAAGCACGTCCCGGCTGTGCGCATAGTGTGACGCCCAGAATTTCTCGCTGATGACAGTGACCGGCGCATGGCCGTCTTCATCCTTCTGGAGGAATCCGCGGCCCAGTTCGACACCGACACCTAAGCCGCTGAAGTAGTTCCCACTCACCATGTCGCCGGCCGCTTCCTCGGGAACGGTCCCAACGCGCACCGGCGCCTTGCCGCTCGAGGACATGGGGATATAGCCGATGACCTCCTGCAGGCCGCTGTGCTCGCGGAGTTCGCGATAGGTGGCATAAGAGAAGGAGGTAGCCTCGTCGCCGGTGTTATGCGCTCCTGTCGGGAAGCTGGTGGTGTGCACGTAAACAACCCGGGAGGCATCGTGCACCGGCAACATCTTCATCAGGACGGCATGCATCACGCTGAAGACGGCCGTATTCGCTCCTACACCCAGCGCCAGAGTCAAGACGCAGACGAGCGTAAACACGGGCGTCTTGATAAGCTGACGCACGCCATATCGAAGATCACGCGCAACGTTGGAAAAGAACATGGTTGTTCTCGCTTCCTTTCTCTTCTGTGTCAACAGGGTCACGTTCCCGAACTGCCTCCGCGCTGCCTGCTTTGCCTCAGCCGCACTCATGCCCTGGTTCTCATAGCGCTCAGATAACATCTCAAGATGTGCTTCAACTTCGTTCTTGAAGGCAGCATCATCGGACGAGCGCAGGAAGAGCGCTTTGAGCTTTGCGAGGAAGACGAGCACGCGGTCCATCATGGCTCGACCTTCGCCTCAAGCGCGAGCACGCGGCCGATAACGCCGGAGATCCTCTCCCAGTTCTCCGTCTCGATGGCGAGTTGCTTGAGTCCTCGCTTGGTGATCCGATAGAAGCGGGCGCGCCGGTTGTTTTCCGAGACGCCCCATTCGCTTGCGATCCAGCTCTTCTGCTGCAGACGGAGCAAAGAGGTGTAGACCGTTCCTTCGTTGAGCGTGAGGACGTCTTCGCTGAGTTGCTCGATACGCCGCGCAATGCCGAAGCCATGCAGCGGACCCAGGGCGTGCAGCGTCTTGAGGATCATGAGATCCAGGGTTCCCTGAAGAACTTCTGATTTGTCGGCGGCCATCTTCCAGTGCTCCTTTGGATACGCCAAAGGAATACCACGACTCCTGTGCAATGTCCACAGGAGAAACGGAAATTCCGGATTATCGTGTTATCAAACCTGCTTTGCCAGGGGTTCTGCTAACATGCCTGCCATGAACAAAGTAGCGCCTTTCCTGTGGTTCAATGACAACGCCGAAGAAGCAGCAGCGTTTTACCTGGGTGTCTTCCCCCACGCACGCAAAATCGATGAGCTGCGCTCGAAAGGGACGGGCCCCTGGCCTGAGGGGAAGACGGCCACCATTACGATCGAGCTCGAAGGGCAGGAGATGGTCTTTCTGAACGGCGGCCCCTCACAGCAGCTCACACCGGCGATCTCGTTCTTCGTCCGCTGTGAGACCCAGGCGGAGATCGACACCTACTGGGATAAGTTGCTGGAAGGCGGAGGGAAGACCATGGCCTGCGGCTGGCTGACAGACCGCTTCGGTCTATGCTGGCAGATTGTTCCGAGCCATATAGGCGAGTTGATCAACCATCCCAAGGGCATGGAGGCAATGATGGGGATGATCAAGCTGGATATCTCTGCGTTGGAAGCCGCTGCACGGGGCAACTGACTGGCATGAAGGCTCTGAAGATTGTGCTGGTCGTGGTCGGAGTAATTTTCGTAGCGCTGGTTTATCCCATGGTGATCTTTGTACGGGAGGAACCGGCGCTCTCCATGATGCTGTCTCTCTACGTCACTCTTGGGATCTTCCTTCTGATCGCGGCTCGTAATCCTTCCGCACATCGCAGTTTGATCGCGTTCACGGCCTGGTCAAGTCTGGCCCATGCCGCGCTGATGGGGACGCAGGCCATGCGCCACATGGTGGCGCGTGGTGAACTGATCGGCGTCGCTGTTCTTATCCTGATAGGTGTGGCGCTTCTCGCGCTTGCTCCCCGCGAACAAGCTGCTGGCTCGTAAACAACTGCGCGACCGTTTTTGTCATATCCTCCCCCACTGGGTGGGGCACCCGGTCAGGGAGGATGTAGGCAGGTGTTCACTATCGGACACTGATTTCGATACTGGACACGCCGGGAATTGATTCGTACTCACAGGTATCGGCAAACAGGCTCCTTTCCGGATTGAATGGATGGCCTCTTCCTTGCTTGTCGCTTTCTGGAAAGTCTGATTCGGTTTCAAATGGAGAGCGTGATGATCAACCTGGTTGCGGATGTCCGTCATGGAATGCGGAGACTCAGGAGTTCGCCCGGATTTACGACGACAGCCCTGCTGACTCTGGCGCTGGGCATCGGTGCCACAACGGCGATCTTCACGCTGGCCTATCAGGTCATTCTTAAAGCAATGCCCGTGCAGCATCCGGAGCAGCTGTATAAGGTCGGGAAGGAGATCGAATGCTGCATCGGCGGGGGAGATCAAAAACACTGGAGCATCTTCTCCTACGACATCTATCGGACGATGCGCGAGCGAGTCGGCAGCATGGCCGAAATGACAGCCATGCAGGCGGGGTCCGCCAAAGTGAGTGCGCATCGCCAGCGCGACACGGACGCCCAACCGCTCGACATCCGGCATGTGGCAGGCAACTACTTCGAGGTGCTTGGAGTAACTCCCTATGCCGGAAGGTTGCTGACCGCGGACGATGACCGCGAGGACGCTCCCATTGCCGCCGTCATCAGCTATGCGATCTGGAAGTCGAAGTTCCATGGCGATCCGGGCATCGTCGGAGACACGGTGATCATGACCGGACATCCGGTCACCATCGTCGGCATTGCGCAGAAGGACTTTCTCGGCGAGCGGAATATGAGCGACCCGCCGGGAGTCTGGATTCCGATGGCGCAGGAACCCATCTTCAATCCCACCCGGAAGCTCTACAAAGCACCGAAGGGCCAATGGCTGCATATCATGCTGCGCATTCCCGAGAAGAGGAACGTAGCCATCGTCGAGAGCGCCGTTCGCGCCGGGTTGACCGCATGGCTGATGTCCAATCCGGATGTCCGGTCGGGTCACACGGTCGCGGAGATTGCGCGAGAGACGACAGAACTCGCTCCAGCCTCCGACGGCATCAACGAACTGCGCGACAGCTATGAGAGCAGCCTGCTGATGCTGCAGTTGACCGCGGCCTTCGTGCTGCTGATCGCCTGTGCGAATCTTGCCAATCTGATACTGGTTCGCGGCGTGGCCCGCAGGCAGGAGCTGAGCGTCCGCGCCGCCCTGGGCGCCTCGCGGGTGCGCCTGGTGCGGGAGATGCTGATCGAGGCCATGCTGCTTGCGCTGATGGGCGGAGTGATGGGAATCGGCGTGGCCTATCTGGGCGTGAAGGGAATGCTGGCGCTGGCAATGCGCGGTGTGTCCATCGTGCCGCTCTCTCCGCTGCCTTCGTGGCCGGTGCTCGCATTCTCCATCATTGCTTCGGCGATGACCGGCATCCTGTTTGGCGTCGCTCCTGCCTTCATCGCCTCCAACGCGGATCCTGCGGATGCACTTCGCGCGGCCAATCGTGCCACTGGCAACTCTGGCGGGTTGCAGCGCGCGCTCGTCATCCTGCAAACGGCGCTTTCGGTGGCGCTGCTCAGTATCGCGGGCCTGTTCCTCCGCAGTCTGCAGCGCCTTGAACATCAGGATCTTCGTTTCGAGACGACAGGCCGCCTGATTGCTTTCATCGATCTCCCGGCCGCCGGATACACCTATCCGCAGCTCGAAGGACTCTATCGCCACCTCGAACAAAGCTTCGCGGCGGTTCCAACGCTGCATGATATGGCCTATGCGACCTATGGTCCGATGACATTCATGGGATGGGCGACGGGGGTAAATGTCGCCGGGCCGCATCCTGAGCGAGAGGTGACCGCCCGCTATACCCTGGTGAGTCCTCGTTTCTTCACGGCGATAGGCACCCCGCTGTTGCAGGGCAGAGCATTCACGGAACATGACAACGCCGGCAGCCGACATGTGGCGATCGTGAACCGCGAGTTCGTTCACCGGGTGCTGCAGGATGCTCCGGCGCTCGGCATGCACTTCGGTCCCGGCGTGGATATGACCCAGGAATACGAGATCGTGGGTGTGGTCGACGACGCCAAGTATGGAGATCCGTCGAAGAGCCCCGACCCCATGTATTTCATCCCGATGTCGCAGACTACGACCTTCAATAACGAACCGTACTCCGCCGTCATCATTGACCAATCGAATAAAGCGGCAGAGTTCAAACATTTCGCAGGCAACATCATCGTCCGCTACAACGGCGATCCTGCGGCTGCCGCGGCGGCCATGCGTCATGCCATCGAAGAGGTCGATCCCGGGATTCCGATCCCCCGCATTACGACCTATCAGGATCAGCTCAGCAACTCCTTTACGCAGAGGCAACTGGTCGTCCGGCTGACGGCCATCTTCGGCGGACTGGCGCTGCTGCTTG
This sequence comes from Terriglobus albidus, assembly GCF_025685425.1. Taxonomy (GTDB): domain Bacteria; phylum Acidobacteriota; class Terriglobia; order Terriglobales; family Acidobacteriaceae; genus Terriglobus; species Terriglobus albidus. The sequence goes on along the minus strand of NZ_JAGTAS010000030.1, from coordinate 30,057 downwards.
CGTCTATTGGTCTCTACGGAGTCACCGCCTATGCCGTCGCGCGCAGAGTCCCGGAGATCGGTCTCCGCATCGCTCTCGGCGCGGACCGGGGCCAGGTGATGGGGATGATCCTGCGCGGAGCTCTGCTGCAAACCGCAGCCGGTCTCCTGCTGGGAGCTCCGCTTGCATTGCTGAGTGGATATTATCTGCAATCCCAGCTCTATCAGGTAAGTGGGTACGACCCGGCGATCTTCCTGCTCGCATCCGCGGCTCTGATCCTGAGTGCGCTTGTCGCCAGTGTGATTCCGGCAAGGATGGCATCGAAGGTCGATCCGATACGAGCGCTTCGTACAGAGTGATTCCAGCTGTTACTTCTTCGTGTCGCCGCCAATCGCGATGACTACATACTTGGCAGGTACATCGCCAACATTCTTAATTCTGTGAATGGTCCCCAGGGCGACGTACACCAAACCGCCTGGGCCTACCCGCTCCTCTTTGCCATCATGTTCGAATGCCACGGTGCCTTCCTGCACGACGATAAGCTCGGAATGTCCGATTCTGTGAAGCTCCACTGGCGGTGTCCCCACCGGCTGCATGGACTCATGCACAGCGATCGTTTCTCCTGTAGCCAGGGTTCCCGTGAAGGCGTCTCGGCTTTCAGTGCCATTGGCAGTCTTCCTTACCGTCATCTGGTCGTACGGAAAGATACCGGAGCTCGCCAGCGGGTTCTGTGCCGCCGCAGGAGGTGATGCTGCAGAAGCTGCCATTTGCGCATTCACGATCCCACATCCAAACAACAGTACTGCTACGCCACAGATAATCTTCGCCATAGGTCACCGCTTCCAGAGCGGGGACTCAGAATACTTTTACTGTTGGGTGAGCCGCAAGTCTGCAGGCGGTTAGTGTGTATCGACAAATTCCATTGACAGAGCATGGCTGAAGCTGATGGGAGAAGCGGGCTTCAGCCCGCTGATAAAAGTGTAAAAGTAAATGGGCTTTTAGCCGTGGCCTTAAAGCCACGGCTCCCACCCGATTCAAGCTTCGCTCGAATACCTTTGTCTCGGCGATACGTCATTACCTTCACTCACGACAGTGATCCGGCTTTGTACCGAATCACTGCCGTGGCGCGGAATTTATGCGTTTTGGAGTTCTGGCTGGAGCGCGGAGCGCTCGTCGGCGCTTGGGCCCCAGCTCGAAGGGACGGGAACGTCGAGCAGGCGCAGGTAGACGCAGAACTGGCCGCGGTGCTGGTACCAGTGGTTGAGCATGATATTGCGCAGGAAGGCGACGCGGGGCATGGCGGCGATCTCTTTGTCGCCGTCAACGATGCGCCAGGTCGCATTCATCGTCGCATCATCGAAGCTCGGCAGGACCTCGCGCACAGTAGCGATGCTCTGATCGAAGGTGTCGAGGATCTCCTGCCGGCTTGCGGGTTGATGGAACTGGAAGCCCGGCGGCGGGATCTGGTCCTTTGCTGCGCCCTGGACAACTCCTCCGGGCACGAAGGCAAGGTGATAGGCCAGTTGGCCCGCGGTCATCGATTTGTCGTGGGGCTTCCAGGTGAGCTTGTCTTCTGGGAGGCGCTCGAGAAACTTCCGCGTGACTGGAGCCTGCGATTCAAACTCTGCGAGTAGGGATTCTGCCATCAACATGGTGTTTTCCTTTCCGGTCTGCATCGATACGGTAATTGAGATCGAGATGAGCGCTGCTGCTATTTGCGTGCGGCAGCCTCGGCCAGTTTGCGAATACCTTCATGCATGCCGGCCCAGCCCTTATCCATCCCTGCCTTCACTTCATCGGGAATGAAGCCCAGTGCGCTGTGCCGAAAGGCGATCAGGGTTCCTCCGTTGACCTCGCTCAAACGATACTGCACGTTTGAGACCATGGGGAACGATGCGAACAAGGGGCCGGAAAACTCAAGCAGGGAAGGCCGCTTGATCGCCTGCACGTTGGCCCAGAAGTGTCCGTTGTTGTTGCCCAGATCACGGTACCAGCGTCCGCCCGGCCACGGTTCGATCTTCATGTTGAGAGACTTGCCGTCGGGGGTTTCGTTGCCGGGGCCTAATTGCTCCAGCAGCGCTGCAAAAGTGACATCGATGGGAGCCTCGACGTGAATCTCCTGATTGATGGTGACGGTCAGGCTTTCGAGAGACTGTTCAGTGGGCATCATAATCTCTATTTCTCCTTAGATTTCGACAAATCCAATTGCGGTGAGCCCTGGCGAGCCATAGCTTCGGCGCGTGCCTTCACGCGTGTCAACTGGTGCTGCCAGTAGCGCTCGAAGGTTGCGGCCCACGCGTGCAGCGGCCGTATTGCTTCGGCGTTGGTGCGGTACAGCTTTTGGCGGCCCTGGCAACGCATCCGGACCAGTCCGACATCTTTCAGCACGCGCAGATGCTTTGAGACCGACGGCTGTTCCAGACCGAGCGCCTCCGCAATCTCGCCCACCGGCCGTTCGATTCCAGCGAGATAACTCAAAATCTCGCGCCGGCGAGGTTCAGCGACTGCGTTGAATGCGTCTGAAGTGGTGCTCGCTCTTGCCATGAGGAGAACGGTATATTCCCATATAGGAATATGTCAAATGGGGTGAGAATGTTTGGGTATGCCTAGCCCACCCTCGGGGTGAATCGACATATCGGAGATAGTCCATGCACCAGGTGCCCCATTCACGCGAAGCGTGAGTGGGTAATTCGAGCGAAGCTCGAACTGGTGGGAGCCGTGGGCTTTCAGCCCACGGTTTAATGGCTCAATATGGAAATGGGCTTTAGCCCTGGGCCTTTTCCTGATGGCCAAAGAAGGCCCAGGGCCAAAGCCCATTTACTTTCACGTCTTTATCAGCGGGCTGAAGCCCGCTGAACACCCCATCCAGCAAAGCTGGTTGGGGACCCCGCTGCTCCCACCAGTTTCAGCCGCAGTCTGGACTATCCCAGAAATCAAAATCTATCGATTCTCCCCGGTGTCGCAATGGGGCACCCGGGTAAAGAAAGCAATACGCATACGACCAATCTCCGACGAATCACGTCAGACTTGTCACTCTCAGCCTGGGCAAGCTTTCCATCAAGATCATTTCAAGGATCGCAACGGAAGTAACAAAGGGAGACACACAGATGAGCACAGCAGGGAAAACGCAGACAACCGGCAGCGGGGAAACAGAGCTGCGCGGGATGAAGACACCTCCAACCGTGTCGCAGCAGGAATGGGAGGCTGCCTGGCGGCAGCTTCTGGTGAAGGAAAAAGAATTTACCCGCTCGCGGGATGCGCTGGCCGCTGAGCGCCGGCGGATGCCGTGGATGCCTGTCGAGAAGACATACACCTTTGAAGGCCCGCAAGGTAAGGTGAGCCTGCTCGATCTCTTCGAGGGCCGCAGACAGTTGATCGTCTATCGCGCCTTCTACGAAGCAGGAGTCTTCGGCTGGCCCGAGCATGCCTGCCGCGGCTGCTCGCTGGGCGCCGATCAGGTTGGTCATCTGGCACATCTCAATGCACGCGATACGACGCTCGTCTACGCTTCGCGGGCGCCGCAGGAAGATATTGCCCGCCTGAAGAAGCGCATGGAATGGGAGATGCCCTGGTACACCATCACCGACAGCTTCGATAAGGACTTCGGTGTAGATGAATGGCACGGCCACAACGTCTTCATCCGCGACGGCGAGAAGATCTTCCGCACCTACTACATCAACAATCGTGGCGATGAGGCCATGGGAACGGTATGGAGCTACCTCGACATCACACCTCTTGGCCGGCAGGAGGTGTGGGAGGATTCACCCGAAGGCTATCCGCAGACTCCGCCGTATAAGTGGTGGAACTGGCATGACACCTACGCTGCCGAAGCCGCGCCGAACGAGAAGTGGGTTCAGGTATCGGAAGCAGGCGAAGCAGCCTTCCGTAGGCGAGCGCGGAGATGAAGCAGGAACAGGGTGAGTAGATAGTTTCGAGCGTAGCTCGAACCGGGTGGGAGCCCCGGGCTTTTAGCCCGCGGTTTATCAACGTGAAAAAGAAGCGGGCTTTAAGCCCTGGGCTTTTCCTGATTCAGAGAGCAGACCAGGGCGAAAGCCCATTTTCTTTAACGCTTTATCAGCGGGCTGAAGCCAGGCTGAAGCCCGCTGCTCTCACCCAAACAGGCAAGGCTCGCCAGTCTTTATCCCTAACTCCGTCAGGGGCAGCCAGGCAGCCGATCATAAATAGCCGTATCTTTAGATTGATCATGTCCGGACTGTGGAATCAGACCCGTGTCTCCAGCTTGCTGGGAATTGAGTATCCAATCATCCAGGGACCACTTGGCGGCTTCTCGTCGCAACGGCTCGCCGCCGGTGTCTCGAACTTCGGCGGGCTTGGTTCTTTCGGCGCGCATGCCATGGAGCCTGAGGCGATCACCGATGTCATTGCGGAGATCCGCTCTCTGACCTCGAAGCCCTTTGCGATGAACCTCTGGGTTTCGCGGGAGGACGAAGGCGCATGGACCTCCGGTGAAGCCGAGTTCCAGCGGGCGGCTTCGGCGATTGTGCCTCATATCGAACGGCTTGGCGGAGATGCGCCTGTCTTTACTCTGTACAAGCCGATACGGTTTGAAGACCAGATGCGCGCCGTGCTGGATGCGAAGGTTCCAGCCTTCTCGTTTATCTTTGGCATTCCGCCCAGGGAGATGCTCGACGAAGCACGGCGCCAGAAGATCGTGATCATGGGCACGGCGACCACGGTGGATGAGGCCATCGCCCAGGAACAGGCAGGCGTGGACGTGGTGATTGCCTCCGGTTTTGAAGCAGGAGGACATCGTGGCTCGTTCCTGCGTTCCTCAGAGGATTCGCTAACCGGCACTATCTCGCTGGTGCCGCAGACGGTCGATGCGATAAGCATCCCCGTCGTCGCCGCCGGAGGCATCGCCGATGCACGCGGCATTGCGGCCGCCTTCGCTCTTGGTGCGGAGGGCGTGCAGATGGGAACAGTGTTTCTGACCTGTGAGGAGTCCGGTGCGCATCCGGTGCATCGCGAAGCGATCCGCAGTGGAAGAGCCGCGCGTACGGGATTGACCAGGGGATTTACCGGAAGGCTCGCACGCGGCATCCAGAACGACCTGATGCAGCAGATGAATCGTCCCGGAACGGAGATACTGCCGTACCCGCTGCAACGAAGCCTGATGCGCAACCTCGCAATCCCTGCACAGAAGGCCGGCAACGCGGAGCTGCTGGCTCTATGGGCGGGCCAGAGTGCGAATCTCGCACGGTGTTCCGATGTGCACGAACTGTTACAGGCGCTAGTGGATGGGGCTGCGGTGAGATTGAATCGGTAAACGAAGTTTTCGTACAGAGTCGAAGATGTGTTGAGCGCTGAAGGCGCGACCTATACCAGCCTAGGGCAACGCCCTAGGTTTCAGGCGCCCACAACATGTTAAAGGGCTGAAGGCCCGCTCTATATTAAGAGCCTTCAAGCCGACCGTATCGTTTCGATAGGCACATTTTCCATGTAGGTGTCGTGTAGGTTTCCGCATCTATGGGCGTTTTCCGCAATGAAAGTGCTGCTGCACTCCTCTTCCGGGATACCCAGTAAAGGGGAAATGCTCTAGGCGAACAACGGTTTCACGAACCGTTTCGTGTGTGACGATTGGGGATTATAGATCGGGCCTTCAGCCCTCTTACCGTTTCCCTATCTCTGCACCTGGGGCGTTGCCCCAGGCTGGTATACAACGCGCCTTCAGCGCTCAATACATCTTCTTGCTGAAAGCCTATTTCTATGCTGAGCCGATAGACCGTGGCTGAAAGCCCACACCTTTACCCATCCGGCAAAGCTGGCCGGGACCCCGCTGCTCCCACCCGGTTCAGCCATACCAAGTTCGCCTGGGACCCGAATATCCCACCTGGACTGGCTTATGATGTTGTCCGGTTTGAATGCGTGGTGAAACGAACGGCTGAGCTTGAAGTTCGTTAGAAGGACAATGCCATGAATAACAATACTGTCGTTCCAATAGTGGTTTTCGGATTCCTGTTCCTGGTCTGGATCGTCAAATCGATCAACATTCTGCCAGAGTATGAACGTGGGGTCGTGTTTCGGCTTGGCCGTGTGAGGAAAAATGCGAGGGGTCCAGGTATCGTTCTTATTCTTTGGCCGATCGACAGGATCGTCAGGGTATCGCTCCGTGTTGTGACATGGGTGGTTCCGCCCCAGGATGTGATCACAAAAGATAATGTCTCTTTGAAGGTAAATGCAGTCGTCTACTTCAGAGTGGTCGCAGCGGTTCAGGCCATCATAGAAGTCGAGAACTTCCGGTTTGCCGTGGAGCAGGCCGCGCAGACGGGCCTGCGGTCGGTGCTTGGCGAAGTAGAGTTGGACGATCTGCTATCGCAACGCGAGACGCTTAACACAAAGCTCCAAACCATCCTGGACGAACATACCGAGCCGTGGGGCGTGAAGGTAACGCGCGTCAATGTAAAGCAGGTAGATCTTCCGCAGGAGATGCAGCGAGCCATCGCCGCTCAGGCAGAGGCAGAGCGTGAGAGAAGAGCAAAGATCATTGCGGCCGAAGGTGAGTTTCAAGCATCCACCAAACTGGCTGAAGCAGCCGCCATTTTGAGCCGTGAGCCCAGCGCCATCACGCTCCGTTATTTGCGGACGCTGGTCGAGATCGGAGTTGAAAAGAACACCACCGTCGTCTTTCCGCTTCCACTTGACCTTCTGGGTGGTCTGATCGCAAAAGCGGGTATCGTCGATCCGCTGCAAGGGCAGCCCACTGCCTCGAGTCCGGGGGCTCGGTGATGAGCTTGAGAAAACACGAGCGGTCGCTATTCAATTCGCAATGCTCTGATCGGATCAAGCCGTGAAGCCCTCCATGCGGGAACAGTGCAGGCGGCCACCGCGACCAGTAAAAGTACGATCGCAACCAGACCAAAAACAACTGGATCGAGGGGATGGGTTCCGTAAAGCTGCGACTGGATTTTGCGTGTCACAGCGGCGCTGATGCAGAGTCCAAGCGCCAGGCCGACCAGTGCCGGTCGCAAACCGTCGGTCAGGATCAGCCGAAGCACCTGTTCCCGCCGCGCACCCAAGGCAATGCGGATGCCGATCTCGCTTGTCCGCTGGGCGACGAGGTAAGAGAGCACTCCAAATAATCCAATCGAGGCAAGCAGAAGTGAGAGCGCGGCGAATGCTCCCAGCAGGCTGGTCTCAAAGCTGGAATTGGCGATGGATCGGCCGAGTACCTCCTGCATGGTCAGGACATTCGATACGGGAAGGTCTGGATCAACAGAGGCGATGGCCTTCTGGATGGGAATGGAAAGCGGCGCCGGATCGGTGGTGGATCGTACGACAAGCGCTGTCTCCGCAGTGATGCCGGGTGCTCCGGAAAGGATGGGGAACCACATCATGCTCTGGACGGACTCATTCAGCCGATGGCGGGTATCGCCGACGATGCCGACGATCTCCAGCTTTTCAGCCGAGGGGCTGCGCCAGCTTACAGCCAGATGTTTTCCCAGAGGGTCTTCATTGGGGAAGAACTCATGCGCGAGTTTCTGGTTGATGATGACGAAACTGCTGTTGTTGAGCCGTTCGGCCGAAGTGAAGAAGCGGCCTGCGAGCAGCGGAATCTGCAGCGCCTGAAAATAGCCCGGATCGGCTGTGCGGAAGAGGGCAGAATCATGCTTCTCGGGGGGCTGCGGCGGATGCTCGGGAATGGTGAAGGTCATCTCGCCGTACGGCCCCTCACCTGGGACTGCATTCGTCATTCCGGCCGCGGCCACACCGGGCAGGTTGCGGACACGGTCGAGAAGCTGTTGCTGGAATGAAACCACCTGATCCGGCTTGGAATAAGTTTGCCCTCGTAGAAAGTAACGCATAGTGAGGACGTTGCGGGTGGTGCAGCCGAGATCGACGGCGCCAAGCTGAAGGAAGCTTTTGAACAGCAGTCCGGCGCAGATCAGCAGAACGACGGTGATTCCGAACTCAACCGTCATGAGTCCTTTGCGCAACGAAGCTTTGGATGCGGAGCTGCCGGCTGTTCTGGCGCTGTCCTGCAGTGCGGTGGAGACATTGGCATCCGTGAACAGCAGGGCCGGCAGAATTCCTGACACCGCTCCTGCGAAAGCAGTCACTCCAAGGGCGAAGGCGAGGACGATCGCATCGATATGAATCGCTTCCGCACGTGGCAGATTGAGCCAGTAGGTCGTCAGCCAGCGGACAGCTTCATGCGCGAGCACGATGCCGAGGATGCCGCCTGCGGTGCAGATCAGGATGCACTCCGTAATCTGCTGGCAGATCAGGCGGATGCGGCTTCCACCCAGTGCCGATCGCACCGCCATCTCTCTACGGCGCGCGACTGCCCGCGCAACCAGCAGGTTCGACAGATTCAAGCAGGCGATGAGCAGAAGACAGCTTACGGCGGCCATCAGGAGATAGAGCGGAGCCTTGGTGTCCCCGACAACGTCGTCGATCAGTGGCTGTGAGACGACCTCGGAGCTGACCGGACCCGTGCCCGAGAAACGTGTGAAGATGCCCTTTTGGATTGCCTGCACTTCCTGAACCGCCTGCGATGAGGAATAGCCAGGCTTGAGCCGTGCAAGAACGTGAGCGCTATGGCTGTAGTGGCTATGCTGGATGACGCTTGGAGTTCCCTTGTGATAGGGAATCCACAACTGGACCTTCGGATCGGGAAAGCTGAAGCTCTGCGGAAGTACACCGATGACGGTATAGGAGAACGTATTAAGCCGGATGGTCTTTCCAAGGATCGAGGGGTCCGCATTGAAGCGGCGTTTGAAGAGATTCCACGAAAGGACAACAGTAAGGCCTCCCTGGTCGGTATCGTCCGCGGCGACGAACAGCCGTCCTACCGCTGGTTGCACACCAAGAGTGGTGAACAGGTTCCAGGAGCATGTCATTGCGGGAAGGAACTCCGGAAGCTCGTTGCGATCCCCCGAAATGTTGTAGCCACTCCATCGCCAGATCGCCATCTGCTGAAAGCCATGGGATGCGCTCTGCCAGTCGTAGAAATCTCCGGCGGCCACACTGTCTGTCTTGCCCGAGTGAGAGCGCTCATCCAGGGCAACCAGTTGGTTCGGATTGGAAAACGGCAGAGGATTGAGCAGAACGTGGCGCACCACGGTAAACAGCGCCACATTGGCCCCGATACCCAGAGCCATGACGAGGACAGCAATCGTTGTAAATCCAGGAGTCCGTTTTAGCGTTCTGGCTGCATATGTCAGATCGCGCCAGAGATGGTCGATTGCAGCCACAGTGTTCTGCTGCCAAAGCTTTTCGCGAATGCGCTGGGAATTGCCGAATTTGATATGAGCCCGGCGCCGTGCCTCGTCCGGAGGCATTCCCTGGGCGACGTTCTCTTCCGTTTCGGCTTCGACATAGGCGCGAATCTCCTGCTGCAACTCGGAGTCGGAACGTTTGCGACGGAAAAAGCGACGCCAGCTCATCCGGACACCTCCATGAATTATGGACCAGTGGTCTCCACTCGGACTTCTATGGGAGAAAATAGTACACCACTCGAACTTCTATGGGAAGAGTGGAACCTCGAGCGTTGCCTGGCTTCCTATAGACGGCACCCTTTTGTCGTTTAGTCGTTACGTCCCCGGCCAGCGTGCTGGCTAGGGTGAAGAGTAGCGGAGAAATCTTCCTTGCTTCTTCATCATTTTCTTTACCCGGGTGCCCCACCCTCGGGGTCCCCAACGAACTTTCGTTGGGGTGAACGTTCGCAACGCTAGGGTGGGCAAGGAAGCCACAAAAAGCAAAAACGGTCTCGCTCTGCGGCAAATCCAGCGACAAGTTCGCCGGAGACCCCAGCCTTCAGCGCTTGAACCGTGACTACGGCGCCGAACCGGTGGTCCATTCGCATAGCAATTTGTTTCAACACGGGGTGGTGGGCCGCGTTGAAGAGATTGTATCGTTCGAGGTGAAGAGAAAAAGGGAAATGATGATGAGCGAAGCGATACGAAATCCGAAGGAAAACTCTGCGACCTATCGCGTGCTGGGAGGGGCGAGTCTTTGCCACCTGCTCAACGACATGTTGCAGTCACTCTTTGTCGCGGCGTATCCGATCTTCAAGGGGAACTTCCATCTGTCGTTCGGGCAGATCGGCGCGCTGACACTGGTCTTCCAGATCACGGCGTCGCTGTTGCAGCCGCTAGTGGGACTTTACACGGATCGCAGGCCGCAGCCATATTCGCTGCCCGTTGGCATGACCATCTCCATGAGCGGTCTGCTGGTTCTTGCCTTCGCACAGAACTATGGAATGCTGCTGGTTGGCGGCGCGCTGCTGGGCGTTGGCTCGTCGATCTTTCATCCGGAGTCGTCTCGTCTTGCGCGCCTTGCATCAGGCGGAGCGCATGGCATGGCGCAATCTGTCTTTCAGGTAGGAGGGAACTTCGGTTCCTCGCTTGGACCGCTGCTGATTGCCTTCGTCGTCCTTCCTCGAGGTCAGAAGAGCCTGGCGTGGTTTACGCTGGCAGCCGTCTTTGGCATTGTGCTGCTGACAGGGCTTGGACACTGGTACAAGCAGCATGGCCATGCGATTCAAAAGAAACAGGCGGTGAAACACACGTTGCATCTGAGCAGGAAGCGGATCGGCGGAGCGCTGGCGGTGCTGATTCTGCTGACGCTGTCGAAATACTTTTATCTTGCCAGCATCACCAGTTACTACGTCTTCTACCTGATGCAGCACTTCCACACCGGCGAACGCGATGCTCAGCTCTACCTGTTCCTGTTTCTCGCTGCGGTGGCGGCGGGCACGGTGATCGGCGGTCCGGTAGGTGACCGCATCGGGCGTAAAAAGGTGATCTGGATCTCGATCCTGGGAGTGCTGCCGCTCACGCTGTTATTACCCTATGTCGCTCTACCGATCACGGTTGCTCTGAGTGTCGTGATTGGACTGGTGATCGCCTCAGCGTTCTCAGCGATTCTTGTCTATGCGCAGGAGCTTCTGCCCGGCCGTGTCGGGATGGTGTCGGGCTTGTTCTTCGGGCTTGCGTTCGGACTGGGTGGATTAGGGGCGGCTGTTCTTGGAGCTCTTGCGGACCACACCAGCATCGAGTTCGTGTACAAGGTCTGTTCAGTGTTGCCGGCCCTTGGCTTGCTTACCGGATTTCTGCCGGATATCCATAAGCCGGACGCGGGAGAGGAAGCAGAGACGATGCCGACAGTGGAAGTGTTGGCGCCGCTGGGGTCGGAGGAATAGTTGGGTGGGAGCGACTGAGCGCTGAAGGCGCGTTCTATACCAGCCTGGGGCAACGCCCCAGGTTTCGGGCCATTGAACGAGGAAGGGCTGAAGGCCCGCTCCATAATTCTTCAGTGTTTGTTGCCCTGAACGTCATAGGGAGAGAAGCAGATTTCTCCGCTTCCTACGGTCGATCCACCCCATCGAGCAAGCTGGTCGGGGACCCGGTCGCTGCGAAATGACAAAAAAGCGATTCGAGCTTTGCTCGAACCTCCCATGTCCCTTTGGGGACATGGTGCACCCCGGTGCATGGGCTACTGCAACTGAAACTCGAAAACTGTAATGGTGCTCATGCCGGCTTGCTCGCCTCCGGTGAAGTGAGGACGGTAACGCCAGCGCTGCGCCGCACCGAGTGCAGCATCCCGCAGGAGCGGTGGTCCGCTGACAACACGTACGGAAGCGACATTGCCATTACGGTCGACATTGGTTTCTACCTTCACGTCGCCCTGCACATGCGCATCGGAAGCAGCCTGAGGGTAAGCCGGTGTGGGGCTGTAGAGAACATTGGACGCATTCACCCCCAGCGAGATGGCCCGAACGCTGCCGTGAGGTGCTGGTGGAGCAGCGACGGGAGCAGGCTTCGACGCAGTGGTCGTGGGCGTGCTGGGCGCCGGCATGTTTGCGGGAGGCGATGCTTCAGCCAGCTCTGCTTTCTCTTCCGGTGTGCGGCGCAAAAGCTGAGGAACCGCCCGGCCTCGGTCGGTGTTACTGAGATCCGGCTCAGAAGGTGAGGCAACCCGCGCTGTTGGGGGAGCCTTGGGAACCGAGGTCGTCGCGGGAGCCGGAGTTGGCGCGGTCTGAGGGGCAGATGCAGGAGGAATTTTCGGTGCCGGACCTGACGGAGGTGCTGTGACACGGTCCGGCGTCGGAGACGCTGAAGGATTGCCGGAGCTCGGAGACCTGCGGGCGCCTCGCATCTGGGACGTGCCGCGGGAAGTGCGAGGGTTTTGTTCCGCCGTTGCAGGTGGAGCAGGTGTGGTGACCTCGGGTTCGGGCGCTGGTTCGACGCGCGCCGGAGGCGGGGTGTCGTGGTTCGTAACCGGGGTAGGGCTTTCTGCCGGAGCGGTAACCGCCGGTGTATCCGGCGAGGCGGTATCATTCAGAGCTTTGAAGTTGAGATTGTGGAACGCAATCCTCGCGGCCAAAGCTGCGGCCAGAAAAAATACGGTGAGCCAGATCAGGCGTTTCCGCGTGCCCGAACCTTCCTCTTCTTCGTCTTTCAGGGGAGAGAACTCTTCATGAAAAAGACGTGCGTGCGGATAATGCGGCCCATCATCGTCGTAGACCGGCCGTGGCTTAACAGGCTGGGATTCAATGGGCCCCGACTCCTCGACAGCCTGCGGCTCGACAGTCTGTGACTCGACAGCCTGCGGCTCGGCCGGCGGTGACTGTACCTGCCGTGGCTCAACCTGCTGCGATCGTACGGACCGTGACCGGGCAGGGCGAGGCTGAGGCCCGGCCGGCTGTGACTGTGCCGGTTGTGGCTGAACCGGTCGTTGCCGGCTTGGTCGTTGCCGGCTTGACCGTTCCTGGACGAGTCGTTCCTCCGTTGGGACCAGTCGTACATTGACCGGCCGTGATTCGACAGCCTGCTGCGGGGCCGGTTCTGGCTCGGCAGGTTGGGGATGGGCCGATTGTGTCTGAACCTGAGGTGGCGGGGCGACGGGCGGAGCCGGAGGGTTGGCGGGTGGGTTCTTTTGCCGGGCTGTTCCATCGAGCGATTCGCGCGCTTCCATCACGAAGCGAAGCAGAGCGTGAGCATCGTCTCCCTCTGCTTCGGCCGCATACCGGCCTCCAGCGGCTGCAACGGCCAGTACGCCAAGCAGGTCAGCATAGCTGATGTTTCGATTCCCGCTGCGAATGACAACCCAGATGTACGAGGTCAGATCACGATGAAACGCACGGTCTCGCTGCAACCGTTTCACGATGGCATGCAAAGATTCGGGCGCTCCGGGGAGACAACCAGCTTTCTGGAGGAAGTCTTGCAACTCGGCGATCTCATTCGCATAACGAGTCTTCACCTCTTCGAGCTGTAGCGGCTGCAACACGCTTAAAACACACTCCCATCTACCTGCGCATAGACCTGGGGAAGATCTGGCACCGATTCATGTTTAGAGACACATAAAACCCGCTCGTGTTGTTTGGTGGCTGGTGAAACTTGAGAAGATTCGTTTGTGCTTCCATATCAATAAGTTGGCACTTTCTATGCGGTCGATTCGGAGACGTGACTGTGTTCGCAATGAGACGAATGACAGCGTGCCCCGGTATCGTATGCCCCTACGCAAATAGACCGGGCGCCTGCTGTTTTCGGGCGCTGGACTGTGAAGGGGAGGCTGGAAGGCTGTGCTCGGCAACGCCGCGTTTTTCACGGTCTATCACCCATTCATGGCCTGGCCGATGGTCTTCAGTCTGTAACGCCTTTCCGGGATACTCAGCAACAATGAAATGCTCTAGCAGTGAATCTGTAGTTCTGAGGCCGTATCGGCAAACTTGGGAGCCCATATTCGCGTCGCAATGGATTGGATGTCTAGATTCTCCGAGGAACTTGGTTCGCTGGAGTGAACTATTCGAGCGAAGCTCGAACCGGCGGGCGCGGTGGTTCAGCCCACCGTTATTAGCTCTAGAAAGCAGCCGGCTGAAGCCCGCTGATCCCACCGGTTCTTTCCCATTGATGTCCGAATTCCGCGAGTATTTCGGCCAACGACAAGCGACACTCAAAGCATGATTGTCCCCGATAAAGCGGTCGCTTACAGGGCACTGCAGAGTCATGACGCGCGGTTCGACGGTCAGATCTTTGTGGGCGTCAAATCCACTGGAATTTACTGCCGGCCCGTCTGCCCGGCGCGTACTCCAAAATTCGAGAACTGCACGTTCTATGGCTCAGCCGCGGCGGCGCAGGAGGCAGGCTACCGTCCCTGTCTGCGTTGCCGTCCTGAGACAGCGCCTCAGCTTGCATCCTGGAAAGGAACCAGCAGCACCGTTTCGCGCGCCTTAGCCCTGATTGAAGAGGGGGCGTTGGATGGTGAAACCCAGACGGTTGCCACTCTGGCCGAGAGGCTTGGTGTAGGAGAGCGGCAGTTGCGCCGGCTGTTTCTGCAACATCTCGGAGCGTCGCCCATTGCCGTCGCGCAGACCCGCCGTGTGTTGTTTGCGAAGCAGCTGATTCACGATACGGACCTACCGATGACGGAGGTGGCATTGGCTTCCGGCTTCAACAGTCTGCGGCGGTTCAACGAGGTCTTCCAGAATCTCTTTCACCGTCCCCCCAGCGCGCTGCGCCGCAGATCGAGTGTCATCGCAACAGACGCCGGTACGATGCTTCGGCTGCGCTACCGGCCTCCTTACGATTGGGAAGCGATGCTGCATTTTCTCGAAGCACGCGCGATCGCTGGTGTAGAAGTGGTCGCCAATCGCGTCTATCACCGTGTTATCGAACTTGATGGTGAGTTGGGTGCGATTGCGGTAAGGCATCTGCCGAAGCGCGAGAGCCTGTGCGTCACGATTCAATTTCCCAACGTAAAAGCACTGCCCGCGATTGTGCATCGGGTGCGCAGGCAGTTCGATCTGAATGTCGATATCGCCACCATCAATGAGCATCTTTCTCGCGATGTGCAGCTTGCGCCGTTTGTTGCCCGCCGGCCGGGTCTTCGAGCGCCGGGAGGATGGGATGGATTTGAGCTTGCGATCAGGGCAGTCCTTGGGCAGCAGGTGAGTGTCGCCGCAGCAAGGCGTCTCGCCGGGAAACTGGTCGAGCTGCACGGCAGGGCTCTGCCATCCGGCGCCGGTATGCATCCGGCGCTTACCCATGCCTTTCCTTCCGCAAAGCACCTCGCTAAGGCGCCATCGCTTGGTCTCGGCATGCCGGCAGCCCGGCTTGAGACATTGCGATCGGTCACGCGCGCTGCTGCGAAATCGCCTGAGATCTTTCAATCCGCACGTTCGATAGACCAGGCCATCGCATCGCTGAAGACTATTCCGGGAATTGGTGAGTGGACGGCCCAGTACATCGCTCTCCGGGCTCTGCGGGAAGTAGATGCTTTTCCATCGTCGGACGTCGGTCTGCTGCGTGGAGCGGAAGAGGTGACGGGCGATGTGCTGACGGCGAAACAACTCCATACCAGGGCCGAGACGTGGAGACCCTGGAGGGCCTATGCCGCACAACATCTCTGGGCAGCGGATGGAGATTCGAAATGAAAGGAACGGTAATGAACCTCGCTTATAAATTTGTTACGAGCCCCGTCGGGGCGCTGAAGCTGGTTGCGAGTGATAAGGGACTGGCAGCGATTCTGTGGGAGAACGATAGCCCGCGACGTGTTCCTCTCTCAGGACTAGTTGAGAACGACAGCCATCCCGTTCTGTTGAAGGCCGAGCGCCAGCTTGACGAGTACTTCGCCGGCTCACGCCGCGCCTTCGATCTGCCGTTGGATATGCGAGGAACCACATTTCAGAAAGATGTGTGGGAGGCGTTGCTCGCGATCCCCTATGGAGAGACACGAAGCTACGGACAACTGGCGAAGCAGCTCGGGCGGCCTTCCGCAAGCCGCGCCGTTGGGGCAGCGAATGGGCGTAATCCAATCTCCATCGTTGTGCCCTGCCATCGTGTGATCGGCTCCTCCGGCAAGTTGACAGGTTTTGCCGGAGGCCTCGATGTAAAGGCCCGGCTTCTCGAAATGGAGAAGCAGGGCTGAGAATAAAACAAGAGTGATGAGAGCGAAACGTCCGATACAGCTTGGAAGCAGTTTTTATGAGCGTACTCCCGATGTCGTAGCCAAGGCGCTGCTGGGCAAGGTGCTGGTTCGCCGTCTTGGCGATGAAGAGCTAAGCGGCAGGATCACGGAGGTGGAAGCTTACTTCGGCCTCGAGGATCCGGCATCGCACGCTTATGTCGGACGCACGTCGCGCAATGCTGTGCTCTTCGGTCCGCCAGGAGTGGCGTATGTGTACTTCATCTATGGCATGTACTACTGTCTGAACGTATCGTGTATGCCCGATGGACAAGCAGGCGGCGTACTGTTTCGCGCGCTCTACCCGTTGAAAGGTTTGGAAACGATGGCGAAGCTTCGCAAACTGACACAGAAGGCATCTGCAAAGCAACTCACCGGAGGGCCTGGACGTCTGTGCCAGGCCCTCGGCATCGCGCGAAAGACGGAAGACGGCATTGATATGACAGAGCCCGATGCCGCGCTCCGCATCTTTGATGATGGTTACAAGGCTGGCGAGATCATCACAACGCGCCGCATCGGTCTTACCAAAGCCGCGGATCGTATGGCACGTTATCTCATCGCCGATCCGGATTGAACCACAACCCTGATCCTTTTGTTTGGGGTTCATGATGAAGGGAACGGGAGCTCCCTTCTGTTCACCCCAGCACCGGCTGTGCCTCGGGCGCGTGCAGCAACTCCTGAAACTGTTCAACAAACTGCGCAACGTGCAGCCCATCGGCGAGAGCGTGATGTGCGTGGATGGAGACGGGCATGGTGCAGCGGCCGTCCGCGTCGGTGATCTTGCCGAAGGTAATTCTGGGGGCAGAGTCGACCCGTGCGAACTCACGTGCATGGGAGATGGAGGTGAAGTCGAACCAGGGAAGCACCGAGAAACGGATCAGGTTGTCTTCCGGGAAGCGCTCAATGTCATCGCGCTGTTTTACTTCATCGACCTTAAGAGAGGCCTCGCGTACGAACTGCTGGATACCTTCGTGGAACTGATAGTGACCGAAGCCAATGGTGCCGTTCAGTCTCCCGATCGCGCTGCCGCCATGGATCTGGTCGTAGCGCCACACCTCTCCGTCAACGATGCGGGTCTTGAAGTTCTCCACCAGGTGAGAGGCGACGAGTGAGCGATGCACCAGGGAGAGGAAGACCGAGAGGCGATGTTCTTTGGCGTAGCGGAAGGTCTCGGTGCAGTCGAGGCGCAGGCATACACCGTGATATGGCTCGCTGAAGTTTTTGAAGAAGTTGAAGATGGAGCGGCGCTCCCAGGTTTCGAGGTCTACCTTCTGCTTGTTGCCAATCACGAACTCCTGCATGGTTTTTATGTTAATGGGTCGGCATTGGTGAATCCATCAGGTGGTATCAGGATGTGCCTGATCAGGTGGTATCGGGATGTGCCTGAATTAATAATGACGTTTCATGTTGGGCCTCTCACGAAAATCAGGTGGTCTGGAATATTCGAGCGCAGCTCGAATTGGGTGGGAGCCGTGGGCTTCAGCCCACGGTTTACTGGCCCTTTAAATGTCGGGCTTTAGCCCTGGGCCTTCGCGTTACCCGTAGAGAAGGCCCAGGGCTAAAGCCCGACGTTTTTGTGACACAAATCAGCGGGCTGAAGCCCGCTGCTCCCACCCATTGTTGCCATGGCAAAGACCGCGCCTTACTTTTGAGAGCAGGCAGGGGAGGATGCGCGTTGCCGGAGGACTGGGGCCATATTTTGCGAGTAAACCTTGGCTTTCTCTTCGCTAGAATCACTCCATGCATGTGGCGCCTCAAGAGGTCCGTACTTTCCATGTCACATTTGTAACTGCAGAGCGTCGTCGCATCTTCCAGGCTGAATCGAATATCCATCTCTTCCTGGACGTGCTTCAGGAGCAACGGGATCTTCGTCGGTTGAACCTACATGCGTTTGTCATCATGCCGAACCATGTTCATCTGCTCATCACTCCCGCGAAAGACATCGCACTTGAGAAAGCCATTCAGTACATCAAAGGAAACGTTTCTCATCGCTTGCCAGATCGCGGTGCGGTATGGCAACGGGGTTATAACGAAACACGTATTCGCGATGCAGAGCAATTCGCAATGGTGAAACGTTACATTGAGCTCAATCCTGTCCGTGCCCGTTTCGTAGAGGATGCAGCTGGCTTTCTTTGGTCTTCAGCAAATAGCAGTTATCCAATCGATCCTATGCCGACTCATTTCATGAACTAGGAATTGCCATCTTCTGGGCGGCACAAATCGGGAGAAGTGTTGGGTGGGAGCAGCGGGCTTCAGCCCGCTGACTTGCGGCCCTTTAAATGTCGGGCTTTAGCCCTGGGCCCTCGCTTCTCATAAAGAAAGCCAAGGCTAAAAGCCCGTTCCTTTTAGAGCTGGTAATCCGTGGGCTTCAGTCCACGGCTCCCATCCAAGGATGGGCTCCTTACTTAACCGGCGTATCCACAAGCCGAAAACCACTGATCGCTGCCTGGCAGGCTGAGAGTTTGGAGGGATGCCAGACGGTTCCGTCGTTATAGCGCATCTCGGTTATCTCGGCAGATCGCAGTGTGGTGATCCCCGCGACCGAGACCTGATCCTGTGCTAGTCCATCGGATCCCGCGCTGGGATGCAGATAGAAGGTGCGGGAGGTATTCGCTACGGTTGCACCACGGGTCTTGAGATAGAGGTTTGTCTGGCGGATGCCGTGGATCGTCACCGTTGCACTTTCAACACGGCGGGTATCGCTGCTCTTGAATTGCAGTGCAACGGAGTGGGCGGGCTCTTTGCCTCGTCCATCCTTTGTCTGCACCATCACCGGTGTTCCGCTGGCGCGTGCGGTAAAGCCAATGGGGCAGGCCGCAGGAGAAGCCTGGAGCTCGGGAAGCCGATACTGGACGACCGGTGACGGCTGTTGCGGGTAGGCTGTAGTCGACAGCAGCAGTGCGGCAAATGTGAGAAGGTAATCGCGGCGCATGGAACTCCTCCCAGACCAGAAATGTCGTCTCCATATTAGACCGGCTGGCCGGTGACCAGGTTAGAGCATTTCACTGTAGGTGTAGAGTAGGCCTTCCATATCTATGGGCGTTTTCCCCAATGAAAACGCCGCTGCACGCCTTTCCGGGATACCAGCAACAGTGAAAATGCTCTAGTATCCCGGTCAGCGGCCAGATCGGTTGGTAATACTTGCAGATACAGCAATATCCGCAGGCAGTTGCGGATCGGCGATGGGCGCCTGCGGTATGACCGGAAGAGGCAGAATGCCTGCCCATACCGGCAGTGCATAGTCTTCTTCGTCATCCACGGGAAAGCCGCTCCTCGTCTTGGCGGAGGCCTCTTCGATGGTGAACTCCAGCACCGCCGTCGCTTTCAGCTCCTGCGCGGTAGGCGGCCGCACCTCATCCCAGCGTCCGGCAAGCAGATGGTCAGAGATCAGGCGGAGAGCTTCGTTCTTCTCCTCCACATCATCGATCAGGCGCGCGTTACCGAAGGCTACCACCGAGCGGTAGTTCATCGAGTGATGAAAGGCAGAGCGCGCCAGCACCAGGGCATCGACGAGCGTGACCGTGATACAGAGCGGAATACCTTTGCCTGACTCGCGGACCATGCGGCTGACGGAGGAGCCGTGGAGATATAGCTTGTCGCCCTTGCGGCCGAAGAGCGTAGGGATGACAAACGGCTGGCCCTCGACGACGAAGCCGACGTGCGCCAGGAATGCGGCATCCAGGATGGCGTGAATGGTGGCGGCATCGTAGGCGGCGCGCTTCGGAACACGTCTTACCTGCGAACGCTCGGTCGTGGGCCTTTGTAGCTGATCTGTCATGAATCTCATCGTGCCAGAGAGTGTGGTAATGTCAAAGGTCCACTTTCTATGAATCTGGTGATACCAATTTCTCCGCCTGGCGAACCGCTCTTCCGGCAGATCTACCATGGCCTGCGCGATGCGGTGCTGGCGGGCAAGCTGCGTTCCGGCGAACGGCTGCCGTCAACGCGTGAGCTGGCGGAGCAGCTGCAAGTCTCGCGCACGGTCGTGCTGCTTGCCTACGACCAGTTGCTGGCGGAGGGATACATCGCTGGCCGCCGCGGCGCCGGAACCTACGTGACCGATGCGCTGAATCTGCGCGCCGTGCAGGAACGGACACACAGCACAAGGTTCCGCATGTCGCGGTACGGGAAGCTTGTAGAGCAGACAGCCGCGGAACTGGGTGCGACCGATCGTCGGCCGCGGCCTCTGCGGTATGACTTTATCTATGGTCGCAGCAATATCGACCTGTTTCCCTTTGAAGCATGGAGGCGCATGTTGTTGCGCAGTGCCCGCAAGGCTCCGGTACATGAACTGGACTACGGCGCCGCGGCCGGATCGCCGGAGCTGCAGGAGGCGATCGCGGCACATCTGAAACGCTCGCGTGGTGTGGTGTGCGATGCCTCGCAGGTGCTGATCGTGAACGGATCGGCACAGGCGCTGGACCTGATCATCCGTGTGCTGGTAGAAGCTGAGGATTCGGTCGCGATCGAGGATCCCGGATATCGCGGTATCCGCGAGGGGCTGCGCGCCGCACGAGCGCGCGTGCGGTCGGTTCCAGTGGATCACGAAGGCATTGTGCCCTCGAAGATTCCGGCAGAGGCGCGGATGGTCTTCGTAACACCGTCGCACCAGTTTCCTACGGGAGCAGTGTTACCGCTCTCGCGCCGATTGGAGCTTCTGGATTGGGCCAAGCGCAACCGCGCTGTAATTGTGGAAGACGATTACGATGGCGAGTTTCGCTATGGAGGCCAGGCGCTGGAGTCGCTGCAGGGATTGGATCGCGAGGGGCGTGTGCTCTACCTGGGGACGTTCTCGCGGACTGTCTTTCCGGCGCTGCGTATCGGCTATCTGATCGCTCCGCGTTCATTGATGCCGGCGCTGATGGCGGCGAAATGGCTGTGTGACCGTCACACCTCAACCCTGGAACAGCAGACACTGGCCGAGTTCCTCACCAGCGGGATGTATGAACGCCATCTGCGGCGTCTACGGCGAAGCAATGTGGCACGCCGTGATGCTTTGCTGGATTCAGTGGAGGATATCTTCGGCGATGAGGTCACGGTAACAGGACAGGGCGCGGGGGCTCATATCGTCCTCTGGCCGATGCGCCGTATTGACGAAGCAGCGGTAATTGCGCGAGCTGCCGCGCGAGGTGTTGGGATCTATGGAGTCTCCGGGCATTATGTCAGCAAGCCATTGAGACCGGGTCTGATCTTAGGATTCTCCCGGCTGCGCGAGGCAGAGATTCGGGAAGGTGTGCGGCGGTTAAAGGGAGTGCTGGAGGTCTAATGCAGCACAGTTATCCCTAGCTGTGTGGGCACCCGGGGGAGATAGAACCCGACAACCGGTGTCTTTCTTCGCGATAAAACCGCGAAGCATGGAGCAACAATGCAGGTTGCTCCATTAGTGGAGGATGCAGCTCAAAAAAATGCGTCTTTCTCTTTCCTGGCCTCGTCTCATTGTGGAGATCAGAAGAATTTCTCCGCGAAGAGACAAGTTCCTTGGTTAGCCTCCAGGGTCCCGGCGGTGGGCGAGCCTCGCTTCCGCCGGGTTTTATTGGGCCTGCCCACGCACGACGGCGATCTCCTGGCTTGCAGCCCATTGGTGAATATCGTGGCGCATCAGTGCTGCCGCCATCAGGTCGGGAAACTTGTCCGGAGTACAGGCAAAGACGGGGCAGCCCATAGCAGCGATCTGTTCCGCGTGCCGGGCATCGTAACCAGGATGACCTTCGTCAGAGAGTGCAAGCAGCACGATGACGTTGACGCCGCTTTGTTTCAGTGCGGCGACGCGAGCAATCATGGCCTTGGCGTTCCCGCCTTCGAAGAGATCGGTGATCAGCACGAGATGGGTTTTGGCGGGATGCTCGATCTTTTGTTCGCAGTATGCGAGCGCGGCATTGATGTCAGTGCCGCCCCCCAGTTGCACGCCGAAGAGAACTTCCACGGGGTCGCGCAGCTCTTCCGTCAAATCGACCACCGAAGTGTCAAAGCAGATGAGCTTTGTCGACATGCCGGGAACCGAAGCCATGACGGCGGCGAAGATCGATGAGTAGACCACGGATGAGGCCATCGATCCGGACTGGTCGACACACAGGACGACATGCTCCAGCATGGCCTGCGTCCTGGTGCTGCGGGAGTAGCCGATGAGCGTCTCAGGAACAACCGTCTGTTGTTCCTGCTGATAGTGACGCAGATTGGCGCCGATGGTCTTCCCCCAGTCGATATCGCGATGGCGAGGCCGCCGTGTCCGCCGGGCACGATTCAACGCACCGCGTAAGGTCTCCTGCGTGCGATGTTGCAGCCGGCGTAGCAGATCGTCGACGACCTTCTGCACAACCATGCGTGCGGTCTCACGTGTCTTCTCCGGAATGGCGGAGCGGAGTGAGATAAGATCGGCGACCAGGTGAACGTCGGCTTCGAGAGTTGCAAGGAACTCCGGCTCCAACATCAATGCCTTAAGGTTGAGCCGCTCAAAGGCGTCTTTCTGGATGATCTGTACCAGGCTGGTGGGGAAGAACTCGCGGATGTCTCCGAGCCAACGCGCTACGCGGGGCGATGATGCGCTCAGGCTGCCGGCTCGTTTTCCTGATTGAGTCGGGTTGTACAACGCCGACAGGGCGGCACTAAGCCGGCGATCGCGTTCGTCGAGATCGCTCTCATCGTCTCCGAGTGCAAGATGCCAGCGGCGTAGTCGCTGTTGCTCGTTCATGACTCCATCCCCAATATCTGCAGCAGCAAGGGCAGTGCCTGCTGAAAGGCAGGATTGTCATTGTCCGGAAGCTGTTCGGTTTCGACGGTCTCGCGCTTACCTTCCTTGACCTTCTCCAGCAGGCGACGGCGTGACACGGAGTCAAAGGCAGACAGGCTTCGGCGAAGCAAAGGAAGCGATTCAACGAAGTCCTCTTCGTGCAGCGCACACAGCCAGTCGTCGATGAGGTGCAGCAGCGGCTGATCCTGCAACATCACCTCGGGGCCGCTGCTGAGAAAGCCTTCGAGGAAGTTGCCGGAGCGTTTCGGATCGCCACCGCTCATCTGTTGCGAGAAGGCATCGGAGACTGGAGCGAGATCCCACGACCGCGTGTCGTGAAGCAGCCGCAGGCTCACGCCCGCAACCGCGGGTGCGACCTGTTCGTCCTTCACCATGCGGCCCAGTTCGATTCTCCACGCGTCGATCAGGCTGCGGTCGCCAAAGAGCGTGAGCGCATGATCATAGGCAAGCATCGCCTGGACGCGGGCCCTGGAGGTCTCTTCATCCAGCGCTTGTGAACCGGTACGCGAACCTGCATTCACCTCGACGCAGAGGGAGTGAATCAGGGAACGTAGTGCCTCTTCGGGAAGCTTGCGGGCGCTACCGTATCGCAGTACCTGCACCAGAGGCACGACCGCACGCAACAGATCGGTGATGTCGCTGGTCTGAATCGCGGCTGCCTGCAGCAGGCCAATGCATTCGGTGGCCGCATCGGAGAGATCGGCAACCAGGGCTGCGCGAATCAGTTCCGTCAGGGCTGCTACCGAGGTTGTCTCTTTCGCACGGGCAACCGTGGAGGCAGCGGCTGCCTGTTCAATGGTGACGCCATAGATCAGTGCTTCCGCCAACGCAACGGAGAGCTCCGGCACCCAGCGCAGCATCCACACCTCGCGAAAGGTGCCGCGGCCCTCGCCTGCTTCAATCAACTTGCCCCAGGGTACGTTGATCAGCGCCAGCCGGTGTAACAGTGTTGACTTCAGCAGACCTGCCTCGGAACGAAGATCAAGCCGGGCTTCGGTTTCGGTATCCTCCGGTTTTAGTCGGGTCCGCTTTTGCCAGAGTGCGAGATCGCGCGCCAGCGGCATCTGCGGAACGTCGTCTCCAATCTCTCCGACATGTTCGCCGACGTAGACCTTCTGATGGATCAAGGCCATGGCGGTTGTATCGCCGTGGCAGAGTGTCGCGATAGACGCATCGCGCATCTCAGCAAGGGCAGGCAGGCTAAGGCCACGCAGTGCGGCAAGGCTCAGGGCAAGCCGGGCAGCTTCGATGGCGGATGCCGTGGGCGCGGGATAACCCTCCTGGCGCAGAGCAAGCGCGGTCTTTGCCTGCCACGATGCGGCGAATTCCGCGACCTGAGGGAGTTGGGGCGCGGCATACAGCGACCACAGATGCCGGTACCAGCCGGGAGAGAGGACACCTGCGCCGTATCCCGAGCGTGTGCTCAAGCGGCTGTCGGTCCATGGAACCCACGTGGCCTGCACCTTGACGCGGGGAAGGTCCTTGACGGCGGCCTTGTCGTCCGCGAGCTTGACCGGAGTGCGCAGGGCGCTTACGTGCCAGGCGCCGCATACGACCGCAATGTTTCCTTCGCAGGTCTTCAGCGCGTCACGAATGTTCAGGCGCATGAAGGCTTCACGCCGAACTTCGCGCAGCCGTTCTTCTTCCGGTACTCCCTCTTGCCCTTCACGCATCATCGCCATCGCGTTGGCAATGGCGGCGAAGGTGGAGATGGCTGCCTCCTGCAAGCCGCCCGCTTGTTCAATCAACGAGTCCCAGAAGGCTTCGCCATCGTCGTATCCGGCAGCCTCGGCGAGCTGATCGAGAGGATCGGCGCGGTATTCGATTTTGCGGGCGTCTTCCCTTGGCTCTGCCAGCGACACCCCCGCGGGCCAATCGATGAAGCGGACCGGGCGTTCGCGATCGAGCGCCCAGCGCATGGCCTGCCACTCGGGAGAGAACTCCGCGAACGGAATGAATATGGCGCGGTTGGGATCATCCTTGGCATGCAGCAGCAACGCGACCGGAGGCTTCATTGCGGAACCGGCGGCGTACCGGACAAGGTCGTCTGCTTCGGGAGGGCCTTCGATCAGGACACACGCCGGGTCAATCGCATTGAGCGCCCGCCGCAGCAAAACCGCGGAACCAGGGCCGTGATGCCGGATACCCAGCAGATGAACGCGATCTTCCATAGCTGCTACAGCACTTCCCGCATTGCGCTGTACAGGTCGCTCCATCCGTCACGCGTACGCACCACGCTTTCGAGATACTCCTCGAGCGCGACGGTGTCCTGTACCGGATCTTTGATGACGGCGCCGACAAGGTTCGGCGCCAGGCTCTGCGCATCCATGGAACCGTCACCGAAGTGTGCCGCTGATGCCCAGGCGCTCACGCCAACCGAGATGGCCTCAGCAGTGGAGAGCGATCCGCTGGAGGTCTTCAGCTTGGTCTTACCATTCAACGTCTTGCCCTCACGCAGTTCGCGGAAGAGCGTGACGATGCGGACGATCTCCTCATCCGCGGGTTTAATGGGCGGAAGGCTCAGGGAGGTTCCGATCTCCTGCACGCGCTTCAGCACGATACCGGTCTCCTCTTCCAGCGTTGCGGGTGAGGGAAGCACAACAACATTGAAGCGGCGCTTCAGCGCGGAGGAGAGATCGTTGACGCCCTTGTCGCGGTTGTTGGCGGTTGCAATGACGTTGAAGCCGCGACGTGCGTCGATGGCTGTATCCAACTCGGGGATAGGCAGTGTCTTTTCGGAGAGTACGGTGATGAGGGTGTCCTGCACGTCCGAGCCCATACGCGTCAGCTCTTCCAGGCGGACGATGGTGCCTTCTTCCATGGCACGGGTCAGCGGCGTTTTGACCAGAGCGTCGATGGATGGTCCCTTGGCAAGC
Source organism: Terriglobus albidus (assembly GCF_025685425.1). Taxonomy (GTDB): domain Bacteria; phylum Acidobacteriota; class Terriglobia; order Terriglobales; family Acidobacteriaceae; genus Terriglobus; species Terriglobus albidus. Next base: position 4,527 of record NZ_JAGTAS010000030.1, on the reverse strand, counting down.
AGGAGAGCGTAATTCCAGCCATAGCGGATCTGGTTTTCATCGGTGCCGGCAGTGCATTGAATCAATCGTTGCGACGAGCCGGAGATGGCGGCGGCGAGATGTTCCGAAACCCAGGACTTTGCCGTTCCCGGAAGTCCGAGCAACAGCAGCGCCCGATCGGTCGCCAGAGTCGCCACCGCTGTTTCGATAAGACGGCGGTTGCCGACATACTTGGCAGAGATCGGGGTACCGTCAGCAGCCTTGCCACCGAGCAGGTACGTCACCACGGCCTGCGGTGAGAGCCGCCAGTTCTCCGGGCGTGAGCGGGTGTCGGCTTCTGCCAATGCTTCGAGTTCGTCCGCATAGATCTCTTCGGCGCCGCGCCGCAGTCTCTCGTCAGTCATTGTTCCAACCTCTCCATCATGTCCAGAATATCCAGCAAAGAGAACGCATTGACGGTCAGTGACAGGTCAAGCATTCCCAGTTGTTCGCGTAGTTTCGTTCGCAAGGGTGCAGGGCAGCAGGCGGCAAGCATCTCCGGCAGGTCGGGTCTGGCCTTTGCAGCCTCAGTCAGATCCTCGGTCCAGCGAGAGCGCAGCATACCCTCCATTAGCTTTGTCGGGACAGCGCCCTTCACCGCATTGTGCAGCCAGTTCCACAGCATGATCTCCTTCGGCGGCTTCGATGACTGCGGGCTGGTGATCGCAGTCGCCCAGTCGACGCGTTCGTCCGGCGAAAGATGTTCAAGATCAGCTGCGCCGCTCAAGCTCATCTGCTCCCATAACTCTGGATGCTCGGCGGCGATGGCAGGCAATCGGTCGAGACGGTGGCTCTGTGTTGCCATCCAGGCAAGGCCGAGCAGCAGGTTGCGATCTTTGGCGCTTGCTGCAATCAGCTCTTCATTCGTCAGGCTGAGTGCGCGCGAAAACTCCTGCAGGCTGACGGATACAACGGCCTCTCGAATCCACGCGGGAGCCATGTGCTCCTTGACGGTTGCAGGAAGCTCCAGCGCGAGCACGGTCTTCTTGCGAAAGATGCCGCTCTCGCTACGTTGAATTCTCTCCATGAGCTGCCGTAGTGCCGGATTCTCATAGGTGGAGTTCGGCAACCGGCCGAGAAGCTGTGCCGCCATGGAGCGCACGCGAGGTGAGCGGTCCTTTGTCAGCGATGCGAGAAACGCTTCGTCCGCAGGACCGAGGCCGATCTGAAGCGCAATCAGCAGTCTTACGCGGGCTTCCGCATCCTGCTGTGGCCATGCTGCTTCCAGCAGAGCACGTGCCGCGTCGGGATCGAGCCTTCGGCGCTCTTCGACAAAACGCACTCTGCGACGGAGCTGTGCCGTGCTCCAATTAGTCTCATCCAACTCGTCTTCTGCAAAGAAATAAGCGGGCGCGGTTGAGGTATCTGCCTGTCGTGTCGCCCACTGCTCCGCGGCCGGTCCCAGATACTCGGAGTTTGCACGGATAAAGGCATCGAGCTTCGGCTGGTCGAACGGGTGCAGACGGAGCTGAGCTTTGTCCATGGCCCAGGCGATGGCTGCAGCGATCGGTGGTGTCGCCTTTGCGAATGTCAGCAAGCGGATCAGAGGCCGGCGCATCTCGTCAGGGATCATGCGGCGATCATCGCGGATCTCAGGCTCGACAAGATAATGTTCCGGTCCTGAGGGACGTTCGAATCGCAGTGCCTGGCCGGTAAGGCTCAGCGCCCGCAGGTGTGGCTGATCGGCATCAGCGCCGAAGAGCGTATCGAGCTCCATGGAACGCCGATTCGCACCGGCGAGCAATGCCGGAAGAACACGGGACTTCAAGAGAGCCGATGTCAGGCGTTTATCCATCGTCCCAGCTCCGTTTCCGCCCAACACAAGGTGAAGCGGCGTCCATCCCACAGACCAATGCCGTCCAGTTGTTCAATCCCGGTCAAAGGCGTGGCCGCATCCCACTGCGAGGAACGCAGTGGAAGCGCTGTTGCCGTAGCTCCATCCGGGTGCGTCACGAATAACGCATGGCCGGAACGGCGGACGCGGCCGTTGCGAAAGGCGATTGGCCACGATCCGATCCACGGCTGTGCGCCAAGGATGATCTCGTAGGCATCGAGGGCCGCTTCGATGGATGTGTCCGGGATGTCGAGCTTGCTGGAGCTCATCTGTGTCCCGCCCGATGTGTTTGCAATCAGTGCCCGCAACGGAGTTGCTGAAGGATAGAAGACAAGCTCAGCCTCGAACCGGTCGCCAACGCTGAAGCCTCCGACGGCGGCTCCTGTGGCGACAGGAACAAAGTCGAGCAACAGGGCGAAGCTCGGAGCTGCGTCTTTGTCTTCGCACCGTAGCCAGGTCTCGATCCTCCGCAGGCGATCGGGCTGTACTTCCGTGATCACCGCGATTACGCGGCACGGCGCACGCAGACGCGGGGCTGTGGTATCGGCGAGGAGCTCCTCGCGTGTGGTTGTCCAGCCGACGGCACGGCGTATATCCATCCGCAACTCCGGCGGCAGGGCCTTCTGACGGCGGTACGCTTCGGCGATCAGGTAAAGCTGGCCAAGCTCTTCCACGGCGGCAAGTTCACGCATGGTCTCAGGCAGAGCGAACAGGGTTGCGGGAAGGTTTTCGATGCGGGTTGCGAGTGCGGGGGCCTTGGCGTCAACCAGGCGCTGCGCGATCAACTTGCAGGCCTGGGTGCATTGACCTGTGAACGCGGCCATCCCACGGTCGACCTGATCAAGGAGCCAGGTGTCGAGCTCGCCCAGGCCTGCGAGAATACTGGCTTCGCGTGCTCTGCGGTTCTTCTCGCGGATCGCGGCGGCACGCGCCTCAGCAAAGGGATCGACCTCTGCTACGGCTGTCTCGGATGAGGCTGCGATGGAGGCCTTGGGTTTGTTCTCGTCTGCCGATGTCTTTGCGCCGCCGCCTCGCCTTCGCGAGACCCAGTCCTTGACCCAATCCGGTGCATCCGCCGGAGCGAAGGTGAGCTTGCCTTCGGCGCGGATCCAGATCAGGGCAAGCGCATGCTTGCAGGGAAACTTACGGCTTGGGCAACTGCACTTGTATCCGGCGTCCGACTCGGAGAGGACAACTCGATACGGAGTCGCCCCGGAGCCCCGGCACTCTCCCCAAAGGAGACCTTGTGCATCGGTAGCCAGCAGCGGCCACTGCACCGGATTCAGCAGCTTGCGTGCCGCATTCAGTGAAGCCTGGTCCGGCGCCAGTGCTTCTAACTTCTCGAGGCTCAACGCCATAGTGAAAGCATACTGCTAGAGCATTTTCCCTGTAGGTGTAGCGTCGGGCTTCCGCATCTATGGGCGTTTTCCGCAAAGAAAATGCCGCTTCACTGCTCTTCCGGGATACCCGGTAACAGGGAAAATGCTCTGGCCATCATGAGTGACGATTCACGTATTGAGTCGTCCAATGCGGAAGAGTCGACCGGAGCCCCATGAAAACTCTTTCTTGCCTGCTGCTGTGCCTCCTCGCGTGTCGTGGTGTTCTTCATGCCCAAAACAGTGTCCAGAACAGCGTGGCGAACGTTCCCGATTGGCAGAAGGCGGCGGGTGGAGCGATGAGCTTTGAGGTCGCCTCGATCCATGAGGACAAGGAGGCGTTCAAGCCGCCTTCCTTCGCACTGAGCACGGATGAGTGGTTCAACGATCCGAATGGCCGGTTCCACGCAGACTTCGCGCTGCCGACCTATATCCAGTTCGCATACAAGATCTGGCTGACCGGGGAAGAACGCCGTGAGGTCTTCGGAAAGTTTCCTGAATGGGTGCAATCGACGCGCTTCTCGATCGAAGCGACGGCTCCGCTGCATGCCACCAAAGACCAATATCGGCTGATGATGCAGTCGCTGCTGGCCGAGCGGTTTGGGCTGAAGCTGCACTTCGAGCAGAAGGAGATGCCCGTGCTCGCCATGGTATTGGTCAAGCCGGGGACGCCGGGACCGCGACTTACTCCGCACGAGCAGGGGCAGGCATGTGATGAGACGCCGAAGCCCGAGACCTTTCCGCAGCAGTGTTACGGCTACATGGCAAGGCCAAGTAAGGATGGGATGTGGCTGGCAGGCTCGCCGGCGACCTCGATGAATCTGCTGGCGAACTTCATAGGCAGCCTGGCGGAAGGGGCTGGCGAGATTGGACGGCCGGTTGTGGATCAGACCGGGCTGACAGGCCTGTGGGACTACACGCTGGAGGCGTTGAACCCGGCGAAGGTGAAGGCCCAGGATCCGGCAGCGAATGGCCCGACCATGCTGGAGGCCGTACGGGACCAACTCGGTATTAAGTTAAAGCCGACACGGGCAGTTGTTTCATTGCCGGTGATCGATACGTTGACGCGGCCCACGGAGAATTAGGCTCTTGCCCAGCCAGCAAAGCTGGCTCAAAGCGCCTGTGGCGCTCCGTCTTGCTTAAGGGCACGGCTTCAGCCGTGCCGGTACAGCGGTACAGACCGGGCAGATGGGTAACAGATTAGACCGGGGAGATAGGTAACACTTTCGCGAGGTCGAGCGGAGGCGTGTAGAAGTCAGGCATGCCTTGGAGAGCGAGCGGAGTGTTGGAAGAGCGTAC
>NZ_JAGTAS010000028.1 GCF_025685425.1 Terriglobus albidus | reverse complement strand
TTCGACACTACCTCCAGCACCACAACCAACACCCAAAACCCTTCGTCTGGACTAAAACCGCGGACGACATACTCAACTCCCTCGCAAAATATTGCCAACGAATTAATGACTCAGGACACTAGAGCATGTTCACTGTTGCCGGGTTTCCCGGAAGAGGCGTGCAGCGGCGTTTTGATTGCGGAAAACACCCATAGATGCGGATGCCCTGGACTACACCTGCAGGGAAGATGCTCTAGAGCATTTTCCCCGTTGCTGGGTATCCCGGAAGGGGAGTGGAGCGGCGTTTTCATTGCGGAAAACACCCATAGATGCGGATGCCCTGGACTACACCTGCAGGGAAAATGCTCTAGCGGGCAAGTCCATGACTCGCGATTTATCCCAGGGCCGTACTGTTGGCCGGATACTACATTCCCGGAATTTTCAGTACCGTGGGCAGATGTGATCGCCTGGCAAGATACTCTCATTCAGAGTTTGTAGCCACACGCCTCGAGCTGCCGCTGTGCCACAGCGCGGCTCAGCGCGATGGTGTCCTCTGGTGTATGTTTCAGCAGCCGTCGCAGGATAGCGAGCTGGGTGCGCAACGTGTCACCCTCGGCAACAGCGGCCAGCACGCGTCGCGCGGCCTTTTCGACCACCGCAAGCGCATCGGCTGCGAAGAGCTTCAGCATCGCGTGCGCAGTCTGGGATTGCGACTCTTGGGCCTGGGGTTGCGACGCCAGCTTGCGTGCTCGTAGCAGCGCTGATTCCAGCGCGAAGACCTGCATCGTCATGTCCGCCAGATCACCCATGATCTCCTGCTGATCCTGCAGTGCGTGCAGGTACTTCTGCGTCGCTGAGCCAGAGCAGAAGAGGGCCGTCTTCTTCAAATTCGCAAGCAACGCTGCCTCGGTTCTCAATGGGTCATCGGTATCGTCGCTGGCGTCGAGGGAGGGCGGTTCCATCGCCTCTGCCATCAACGTCTTGATCGCGTTCAGCAGCGGCAGCTGTCCACTCGCCGCACGCTTCATCAGCCATCCGGTGATGATCAGCCGGTTGATCTCGTTCGTGCCCTCGAAGATGCGATTGATGCGCGAGTCGCGATACGCACGCTCTGCCGGATACTCCTCGACGTAACCGTAGCCACCGTAAATCTGCATCGTATGGTCCACCACCATGTCCAGCATCTCGGATCCCCATACCTTGAGGATGGAGCATTCAACCACATACTCTTCGACCTTCTTCTGGATCTCCTGCGGGTCATGCGCCTTGTTGCCTTCGAGCGAGCTCAGTGCCGCATCGATCATGCCGATGGTGCGATAGGCCATGCTCTCGCCCACGAAAATGCCGGTCGCGCTTTCAGCCAGCTTCTGCTGGATCAAGCCGAACTCGCCGATGGCCTTGCCGAAGGCCTTGCGTTCTTTGGCATAGCGCACCGCATTTGCAAGTGAATTCTTTGCGGCGCCAATCGCGCTTGCGCCCAGCTTGAAACGGCCGATATTCAGGATGTTGAATGCGATGTGGTGTCCCTTACCCAATTCGCCCAGCAGGTTGGCCACCGGGACTTTGCAATCGATCAGGATCAGTGGACAGGTGGAGGAGCCGCGGATGCCCAGCTTGTGCTCCTCTTTGCCGACGGAAAAGCCGGGCGTATTGCGCTCGATCAGAAAGGCAGTGAACTTCTCGCCGTCCACCTTTGCGAAGACGGTGAAGAGATCCGCGAAGCCTGCATTGGTGGTCCACATCTTTTCGCCGTTCACGACGTAATGTTGCCCATCCGGGGAGAGCACGGCGCGTGTACGCAGGCCCATCGCGTCTGAGCCGGAGGATGCCTCAGAGAGGGCGTAAGCCCCCACCCACTCGCCGGTCGCCAGCTTCGGCAGATACTTCTGCTTTTGCTCCGGAGTGCCGTACCAGATGATGGGCAGCATGCCGATGCCCACGTGTGCGCTGAAGGTAACGGCAAAACTGCCCAGCACAGAGAGCTTCTCCCCCACAATGGCCGACGTTACCTTGTCCATCGCAAGGCCGCCATACTCCTCCGGCGTGTCGGTGGCCATCAGTCCCAGTTCGCCGGCCTTCGCCAGCAGCCCGCGTGTCACCTTATAGTCCTTCGCCTCGATCGCGCCGGCTGCCGGGAGAACCTCCTTCTGTGCAAAGTTCGAGGCGGTCTCGGCGATCAGCCGCTGTTCGTCGTTGAAGTCCTCGGGTGTAAAGACCTCTTGTGGTGTGCGCTCCTCGAGCAGAAAGCTGCCGCCAGCAGCGGCTTTGACCGTCGTAGTGGGTTGTGATGCCGGCGTTGTCATCAAGCCGCTCCTGTCTCTAACAAATCAGTTCAGATTCTCGAAGATGCCTGCTGCACCCATCCCGCCGCCCACGCACATCGTCACCAGGCCATAGCGCACCTTGCGGCGCTGCATCTCATGCAGCAATGTGGCGGTCAGCTTCGCACCGGTGCAGCCCAGCGGATGTCCCAATGCGATCGCGCCGCCATTCACGTTTACCTTCGCCGGATCGAGACCAAGTTCCCGAATGACCGCGAGCGCCTGTGCGGCGAAGGCCTCGTTCAACTCCACCAGGCCAATGTCCTCCAGTTTCAGGCCAGCGATCTTGAGCGCCTTCGGCACGGCATGTACCGGTCCGATTCCCATCACCTCCGGAGCGCAACCCGCGGTAGCAAAGGCGACGAAACGTGCCATCGGCTTCATGCCCAAGGCGGCCGCTCGTTCCGCGCTGGTCACAATGGTGGCCGCCGCGCCATCGGAGGTCTGCGACGAATTGCCCGCCGTCACCGTGCCCTTCACATGGAAGACCGGCTTCAGTTTGGCCAGCGCCTCAGCGGAGGTATCGGCGCGCGGCCCTTCGTCGATCTGGAAGCTGCGCTTCTGTTCTACCGGCTTTGCAGAGCCCGCTTTCGGTGTGCGTTCGATCCATTCCACCGGCACGATCTCGTCGGTGAAGCATCCTTCAGCGATCGCCTTCAAGGCCTTCTGATGACTGGCCAGCGCGAAGCTATCAGCGTCCTCGCGGCTGATATGGAATCGCTCGCTCACCCGCTCCGCTGTCAATCCCATCGAGAGATAGGCGGCGGGCATATTGTCAACCAGCCATGGGTTGGCGCTGATCTTGTGACCACCCATAGGGATCATGCTCATCGACTCCGTGCCGCCGGCCACGACCACCGATGCGCCACCGCCGCGGATACGATCTGCTGCCTGCGCAATCGCCTGCAGGCCCGATGCGCAGAAGCGGTTCACCGTCATCGCCGAGGCCTCCACCGGCAGACCAGCACGCAGGCTCGCGATTCGCGCCACGTTCATGCCCTGTTCTGCTTCGGGATGCGCGCAGCCCAGGACGACGTCATCCACTTCGCTTTTGTCTAGCTGCGGCACGCGCGCGAATGCGCCCTCAATCGCGGTGGCCGCCAGGTCATCCGGCCGCGTTGTAGCCAGGCTGCCTCGCCCTGCCTTGCCGACCGGTGTACGGACGCTGCTGACAATCATTGCTTCCTGCATAACTAGTTCCTCAGGGGTTTGCCGTTGCTCAACGTGTAGGCGATGCGTTCCTGCGTCTTGCGCTCGCCGCAAAGCGAGAGGAAGGCCTCGCGCTCCAGATCCAGGTAATACTGCTCACTTACGCGCGTTCCGGGTGCGACGCTGCCGCCGCACAGAATATGCGCAACGTGCCCGGCCACCTTCACGTCGTGTTCGCTCGCGTAACCGGACTGCTGCATGATGTATGCCCCCAACCGGAGCGTCGCGCGTACGCTCTCGCCCGCAGCGGGAATCCCGGAGCGCATCACCGGCGGCAGATGGCCGGCGTCCGCCAGGGCAAGAGCGGCGTTTTTTGCCTCCAGCAGCAGCCGCTCGCGGTTCAGCGTGATGCCGTCTTCTTCAGTCAACAGGTTCAGCGATCGCGCTTCGGCCGCAGAGGTGGAGACCTTTGCCATCGCGATCGTCTCGAAGGCCTGCTTCATGGTGTCTACGATCTCGGTTGAGATCGCGACGCGGGATGCATCGCCGAAGGCGCGAATTGCCTCATCCGTCGCCTTCAGCGCGAACTCCTTGGTGCCTCCGCCACCGGGAATCAGGCCGACACCGGTCTCTACCAGCCCCATATACAGTTCGGCATGTGCCTGCCGCCGTGCGCCGTGCAGCGAGATCTCCGTCCCGCCCCCCAGGCACAATGCGTAGGGCGCAACCACCACTGGCCGCGGGCAGAACTTGATTGACTGTGTCATGCGCTGGAAGGCGCGAACCGTCAGGTCGATGTCCTCCCATTCGCCTTCCTGGGCGGCAAGCAGCAGCTGCATCAGATTTGCACCAACCGAGAAATTCTCCGCATCGCTGGAGATCACAAAGGCGCGGAAGTCGCGCACGAACTCCGACGAGGGCTCAAGTGTTTTTGTGATCAGCCGCATGATGTCATCACCCATCGTGCTCTTCGTCGAGTGCAGCTCGATGCACCCGACGCCGTCGCCGAGGTCGATGAGCGATGCGCCCGGGTTCGCACGCACGACCCCGTTGCTGGCGCGGAAGCTAGCGATGCGGGCAATGCCCGCAGGCCGCGCCACCGTTTGATAACGTCTTGTCGCCAGGTCATAACAGGCGGCGCCATTGTCGGCATACCAGGTCTTTGCCCCGCTGGCCAGCATCGCCTCGATAACCGGGCTGATAGGCTCGCCCGCTGCCCGCATGCGGGCGACTGTCTCCGCTACGCCGGCCGCATCCCACATCTCGAACGGGCCAAGTTGCCAGTTGTAGCCGGCGCGCATCGCTGCATCGATGTTGGCCGCGGAGTCTGCAATCTCAGGCAGGCAATCGGCGGAGTAGTTCCAAAGCCGCGTCAGCAGCTTCCAGTGGAAGCGCGCCGCCTTGTCCTTCTTCTGGTCGCCGGATAACAGCATCCGCAGCCGCTCCGGCAGCGACTCCACGTTTTTCGCCATATCCAGCGCCGGAAATCTGGGCTTCGACGCCGGCTGGTATTCCAGCGTCTTTAGGTCGAGAACGAAGCGCACCTCTTTCCCGTCCGCGCCTCGCTCTTTCTTGTAGAAGCCTCCACCTGTCTTGTCGCCCAGCCACTTGCGCTCAAGCATGGTTTCCAGGAAGGGTGGCAGCGCCGCCTGTCCGCCGGCATCGGTGCGGGCTTGCGCGAAGTTTCGCGCCACGTGCGCCAGGATGTCCAGCCCGACCATGTCTGCCAGCCGGAAGGTGCCGGTGCGCGGCAGGCCGATGGCGGTGCCGGTCAGGGCGTCTACCTCCTCAACGTTCAGGTCCTCTTCCCGCATCACGCGCAGCGTTTCCAGGATGAAGAAGATGCCGATGCGGTTCGCGATGAAGTTCGGCGTGTCCCGTGCCCGGACCACCTCTTTGCCGAGGTTCTGGTCGAGGAAGACGGAGAGTGCGGCCATGGCCGCCGGGTCGGTAGCCGGTCCTGGAACCACCTCCACCAGCCGCATATAACGTGGCGGATTGAAGAAGTGTGTGCCAAACCACCGGCGGCTTAGTTCGGGAGGCAGCACGCTGGCAATCGAAGCAACCGGGATGCCGCTGGTATTGGTGGTGAGGAAGGCATGCGGCTGCACGTGCGGTGCTACGCGCGCCAGTAGTTGTTGCTTGATCTCCAGGTTCTCCGTTACCGCCTCGACGATCCAGTCGTACTCGGCGAGTTGGGCCAGGTCATCCTCGAAGTTGCCCGTCTGGATGCGCATGGCGGCGCTGGGTGTGTAGAACGCAGCCGGCTTGCTCTTCTTGAGCGCCTCGAGTGCCTTGTCGGCAACAGCGTTTCGGCCAGCCTCGCTGCTCGGCAGATCGCTGCTTGGCAGATCGCTGCTTGGCAGATCCAGGAGCAGGACATTCAGACCTACATTGGCCAGCTGCGCCGCAATCCTCGATCCCATTGTCCCCGCACCCAGGACGGCAGCCTTGCGCAACAGCAGTGGCCGTTCGACCTTGGTCGTCTTCACTTCCTGCTCAGCAACAGATCCCATGCTCGCCTCGTTTGATTCCATGCGTGCAGTCCTCTACTCAAAGCGACGTGGCGCAATTGGCTGGCGCTCGGCCAACGCCGGCAGGCCTCCCATCGCCAGCCCCGCCGCCAGCATCCGAACGTATTGCGCGGTGATATCGGCCAGGTCCATTGACCCGGCAGGCTCATACCAACTGGCCATTCCGTGAATGGCCCCGGCCAGAATGAAGGCCGCAATCTTTGCATCGCAGGAGGCAATGGAGCCGTCCTCAATGCCGCTTTCGATAAGGGCTCGCAATCGATGGTCGATCTCGCGCTTGCGGGCGCGCACCAGCTTGCGGCCAGCCTTCGATAACTCTCCGTCATCCAGCCGGACAACCGCCCGGCCAAAGTCCCCGGCAATGATCCGGGTGTAGCCGGCGATAAAGTCTGCTACCTTGTCCAGTCCGGTTTTTTCATCGGCTTCGATCGAATCCAGCATCTCGTCGATCAGGTCCGTCCCCAGCCGGTAAATCTCCACCAGGATCTCTTCCTTGTTGCGGAAGTAGTGGTAGAGCGCCGGTTTTGTGATATTCAACTGCGTCGCTACGTCATTCATCGACGTGCGCGCGTAGGAGCGCTCGAGGAATATGCGAACAGCCGTGTGGAGCACGGCCTCCCGCTTCGCGTCCGGATTGCGTCTGCGGTCAGCGAACAACTGTCGATGCGGCCGTAAGGCTGCGGACTGTTTGGGCATCGTTTCACCCCGGCAGCAATTGACACTGCCCCTTCCGGTTGATATCTTACTCGCCGGTCGGATTTGCAGCACCCGTTCTACGCGCTCTCGCTTGGATTGCGCAAGCGAAATTTGGGGTGCAAATTTACCGGAGTAAGAGGGCCTTTCACTTTGTAGGTTCGGGCCAGGTTACAGCCGAACGAACAAAGCGCTGACCGCACACGGAGGGTACCTGGATGGCGCAGTTCGGCGATGATCTTCTCCCGCTTGGGCGGGCCTACCACTGGGAACACGTCCGTGCCGCGGAGGTTTATCTCGTCCAGCCCATGAGCGAGGGCAGCATCCGCTCCTGGACCTGGCAGCAGACCATGGACGAGGCGCGCCGTATCGCAGCCTTCTTGCGCTCGCAAGGCTGGGAGCCTGGCGCACGCGTGGCTACGCTGGCCCGAAACAGTGCCTGGTGGATCATCGCCGAGCTGGGCGCATGGATGGCCGGCATGGTCACCGTGCCTCTCTATCCATCGCTCCGCGCGGAGTCCATCCACGCCCTTCTGCAGTACGCCGATGTCCGCGCCTGTTTCCTCGGCGCCATGGACGACCGTGAGGCTATGCAGCAGGGCCTTCCAGGAGGAGTGCTGCGTATCGCTATGCCCAACGCTGCGCCTGAGGTGCTCCGCGGCTGTGACCGCCGCTGGGACGAGATACTCACCGAATGCGCGCCGATCTCGGACTCGCCCACCCGCAGGGCCGATGAACTGGCCACCATCATCTACACCGCCGGTACCACCGATCAGCCCAAGGGTGTGATGCATCGCTTCTCCCTCTTCCCGCAGATGGGCAGCACCATCGCCGCGCTGGTCAATATGGACAGCAATGAGCGGTTCATCTCGTATCTGCCGCTGGCACATATCGCCGAGCGCGGCGCCATTGAGGCTACCAGCCTGCACATCGGTTGTACCGTCTACTTCACCGCAGGGCGGAATAGCTTCCTCGCAGCTCTCAAACGCGCCCGCCCTACGGTCTTCTTCTCTGTGCCACTGCTGTATCTGCACCTCCGTCAGGGCGTACTGGAGAAAGTGCCGCAACCCAGACTCAATCGCCTGCTCCGCATCCCTATCCTCAGCAGCTATGTGAAGCGGAAGATCCTGCGCCAGCTCGGGCTGGCCCACGTGCGCCTGGCTGCTTCAGGTGGGGCTGCGCTGCCGAGCGAGGTCCTCGCCTGGTATCGCAGTGTCGGGCTCACTCTTGTCGAAGGCTATGGCCTCACGGAGACCGGCATCACCCACGCACCCAGACCAGCCAACTTTCGCATGGGATACGTCGGCCCCGCACTGCCCGGCGTCGAAGTACGCATCGGTCCTGACGAAGAGATTCAGATGCGCAGTGCGATGAACATGATTGGCTACTACCGCGATGAGGAAGCAACGCGCGAGTGCTTCACGGCGGATGGCTTCTTCCGTACCGGCGATAAAGGAGAGATAGCTCCCGATGGGCAGCTGAAGATCGTTGGCCGCATCAAGGAGCAATTCAAGACCAATAATGGCAAATACGTCTTACCCGTACCGATCGAAAAGCGCTTTGCCCTTCACCCCGCTCTCGAGGCCACATGTGTCATGGGTGATGGCCGCGCACATCCCTTTGCGATCTCCGTGCTCTCTGCGGAAGCGCGTAAGCAGTGCGAGAGCGGCGGACTAAATGGCGAACTCGGCCAGGAGCTCGAAAAACTGCTCACTCACATCAACGCGGAGCTCGACCCCCACGAGCGGCTCTCCTTTCTGGCGCTCGTCGATGGGCCCTGGGACATCGCGAGCGGTTTGATCACGCCGACTCTCAAGCTCAAGCGGGATGCACTCGAGAAGCGGTACGCCCCCCATGTGGATGGCTGGATTGCTATGAAGAAACCGGTCTTTTGGGCACGCGGCCTATAAGCGCGTCGCCAGCGTTGTTCAACGTCACCGGCAGGGACTTCTCGGACAATGCCGGGCGCTTTACTCCGGGGTGATCGGAGATCAAGGGCTGTAAGGTTGGAGCCAGGTCCTTCAGGATCTGAACCGCCAGGGCGCTGGTGAATTTATACGAGGACGCGCTCTCGCCGGGCACGAATGCCATCACGGTTCCGAACAGACGATCGCCAATGATAAACACGAATGCTGCGGTGCGATTCACCGCCCGTTCGGACACGACGTCCTTTCCCTTAGCGAAGGTCTTGAACCGATTGTCACCCGTGCCGGTCTTTCCGGCTACGGGAACATATTTGCCGTCGGGCAGGGCGAATGCTCGCAGGGCGCGCCGCCCGGTCCCGTTTCTGACCACGCCCAGCATCGCCTCGTGCGCCAGGCCTGCCACTACGGGAGAAAGTACAGCTTCGCCGCCGGCAGCACGGAATGCGAGGTTGGTCTCCATCGGCGTATTGTGAGCGAACGTTAATTGATGGATGGTCTCCTCCGGATAGCGAATACCACCGTTCGCGATGATGCCGGCCAACTCTGCAAGCGCTCGCGGGGTGTCACCGGACACTCCAATCGATGTGGCGTACGAAGGCACGAGTGAATCGAAGGGATAGCCCAGACGTTTCCAATCCCTCCAGATCTCGTGAAACGCATCCTGTTCGAGCAGAATGCTGATGCGCACATCTTGTCCGTGCCGCATCTTGGCGCGGAACAACCAGCGATACACCTCCTGGCGTTCGGGCGCGCTTTGCGCAATCACCTGCGACAGGCTTGTGCCTGGATGCTGCTGCAAATAGGCCATAAGCCACAGTTCGAGAGGATGAACGTGCGCCAGGTAACCGCAGTCGGAGAGATTGAACTTGCCGCGAGCGTGGTCGGCATACAGCTTCTCCAGTTTGTGATTGCTCAAAAGCGACGACGCAACATGCCGATTCATGAAGGCGGAGAAAGCGAAGAAGTCCGCTTGCGGCCGCGTAGAACGGAAGATCACCGCGACTCGCACTGGAGTGGGCTTGATTCCTTTGATCAACTTTTCCAAAGCCTGATCCGTATCGAGGCCGCGATATTTTTCGTAGAACCGGCGAAGGAACACGGAGCCATCCTGGTCAGCGAAGCGCTTCAAATATGTCTGGCGCGCCGGATCCTGGGGATCGCTGAGAATAGATGGCGAGACGCCGGGAAGGCGCCATTTGTAGTACCCCTCTATATCCCGCATCAGGCGGATGAACACCAGGTTGACAGACTGTTCGAAAGCATCACGTACGGTAAAGGCTCTGTTGTTCTCAGGTCGTTCGAAATTAGCAAAAACATGTCGCCCGCCGGCAGTAAAGAAAACCTCGCCTGGGTTGCCTGAGTATTGGCGGTTGAGCGCGGCTTCGAGCATCGTTTTCAATGTGCGATCCTGCGCCGTCGACAGGTATTGGAGCGCCCACTCAGTAAGCCGGTCACCAGGCAGAACGGATACTGCGGCCAATTGCGATGGGGTCAGTGCGCTGTATAGGCCATGGAGGCTTTCAATGATCTGAAGGTAGCTGATGAGAGTGCGCAGTTTGGCGGTTGAACCCAATTGCAGCCGGGTCCCATCCACGATGCTCAGCGGCTGGTTGAAATTGTCGCTCTGTGCACGGAGCAGATTGACTCCGTCGCCGCGCTCGTACAGGGTGAAGCTGTAGATCACCTGGCTCGGGTCGCCGGCCGAAAGCAAGCGGTCCTCGTCAAGTCCGGCGCGCCGGGCGTTTTCGGGGTTGGCGAGCTGCTGGAAAAAGCGAGTCACTGATTGCTGCACCCGCTGATCGATCGTGGTTTGCACGTTGAGGTCAAGCCGATCCAACTCATAGCTCTTTTCAATGCCCAGCAGTCCGAGCAATTGTGCCCGAACCGCGTTGGCAGCCTTGTTCGCCACAAAGTCGCCAGCCCGGCGGACGTGCATCGGAGGTGTCAGTGAGACGCGCTCTCGCAGGGAGGCGTCGCGAAGCTGGCTTGAGATCACACCAGCCTTGCACAAGGCCCGCAAATACCGGTCGGTCTGCGCGGCAAGCGCGTCCGGATTCCCTGCCAAGTAGATGGAGGGCTTCCGCAGGGCAAGAAAAAGCGAGAGCACTTGTCGATAGGCGCGTGCCCGCTCCTGCATTTGCTGCGGGGCCGACGCGTCCTCACTGGCTGCAAGCAGCCGATTGACTGCGTCAAAATTCGCGCCATACCAAACCGCCAAACCGTCTGCCAGGCCGGTCACCTCGCCGTGTTCTGGCGTGGAAGAGAGAGGAATCGAGTTGATGTAATCGCGGATGACTGTGCGCTGAGCTCCGAGTGTCTGACGTCCGTCCTGGTAGCTGCGCAACGTTGCCGAAGTGATCTGGCGGAGTTTTTCGGCGGGCGAATGGGTTCTTCCCGCCGGCGAATGGCGAAGCTTTTCAAGCTGCGTAGCCAGCGTGCTGCCGCCGATCACGGAATGATGACGATCCATCTTATGCAGCCCGAAGTCGAACGTCGCGTGAGCCAGACGATCCCATTCGATGGCCGGATTTCGATCCGGTTCTTTGTCAGTGAGCATGTGCCGGTTTTCGATAAACAGCAGTGTCTGAACAACCAGCGGCGGAATGGAAGTGAAATCCCCATAGGCTCGCCGTGGATCTCGAAATGAATAGAGGCTCTCGCCCCGTTCGTCGACGATGTCCAATCCCGCCTGACTCTTCTCGTGGTAGATAGGATACGCACCGAGGTGCGTCCAAAGGAGGAAGCTGCTGGAAACCCGGGCCTGTTCCTCGATATTGAAATGCTCTCCGTGCAGGCGGTTCAGGTACGCCGGCAGATTCGAGTAGCCGTACTTCAGGTCATACGGCCCGGCATCCGGGAAGCGAATGCTTCCACTCGGCCCCGCCGCGAGCTTGTAACCCATTTTGGAAGCTTCCGCCGCAAACAAGCGCGACTCGATCCATGAGAACCTCAGCTCCATCTCAACCAGCAACCCGGTCCCCAACAAGAGAATTGCCGCCGCACCCATTCGGGCCCAGTGGAAGGATTTCTGGTTTGGCGCTTCGGCTCTTGGCTTCAGGATCGCAAAATTCTGGGACAACGAGTGATCAGCAGGAGACGACCCCATATGGACCCCATCGTGCAGCATCTACAGGTTGATGCTGAGCCGTCGGGGAGGCTGTGATTCCGATCACACTAGAGCAATTCTCCTGATACCGATCCCGTCCACCCATCTCGGTCCGAACGTCCCGCTGCTTTATGGGCTTGCAAGCTCGGTTAACAATCGCGTTGATCGAGCCGGAGTGACTCCTCACTCTAGATGAGGTCCGGCCGAAGTGAACGAGGAAGGCTTGTTACAGATTCTGGAGATCACTCCTCGTGCCCCGTTTGAAGCCACCGGGTGGAGCGCCTTCCAGCATATCCACAGAGTTCCGGCCGGCCGCTTTATTCGCATTGATAGACGTGGTGAGAGGACTTTTGCACACTGGAAGCCGCCTGCCGAAGCTCTGGAAAGAGCATTTTCCCTGTAGGCGTAGTCCAGAGCCTCCGCATCTATGGGCGTTTCCGCAATGAAAACGCCGCTGCACTCCTCTTCCGGGATACCCAGCAACAGGGAAAATGCTCTAAATCTGCTAAGGCCGTTTTCATCGCAGGAAAACGGCGCAAAGTGCCAAGGCTTCGCTCTACATCTCCAGGAGAGTTGTTCTAGCGTCATCTCTTACTTGACTGCAATGGCCTGAACAGGGCACAGCACGATCGTAGTATCACGACATCGGTAATCAAGGCATTGCACTCATGCTGACTTCAGGCTACTTAGCCTTTTCTCATCCAAGTGGAGTAATATCTGGCTCCCATGCGGCGATGACCCATGGGTGTCCACCTACTGCGGAGGATATGCTGTGCTTCACAAGAGAAGTTCCGGAGGTTGACGATGATGACGTTGAGCAAACGGATTTCTTTAGGGCTTTTAACGGCGGTGCTTGCCTTGATTACGGGCTGTACCCGGCATAGCAAGAGCGAGCGGTATTATCTGATCGCCACCAACACGGAAGTGCCGTACTGGAAGTCGGCGGCTGCAGGATTTGCGGCGGCTGCAGCGCAATACGGGGTCACGGTGGATACGCGTGGGCCGGCGGGCCACAATCCTCAGGCCGAGGTGGATGAGTTCAAAGCGGTGGTGGCAAGGAAACCCGCCGGAATTCTGGTCTCGGTGGCGAACTCAAGCCTGATGGCGCCGGAGATCGATGCTGCCATTGCGGCAGGCATTCCGGTAATTACGATTGACTCGGATTCGCCGGAGAGTAAGCGGCTGTACTTCATCGGAACCAATAACCTCGAGGCGGGCAAGCTGGGGGGGAGGCGTCTGACGGCGCGACTGAACGGGAAAGGAAATGTCGTGTTTTTCACCAATCCGGGGCAGCCGAACCTGGAGGAGCGGCTCAAGGGCTATCAGGACATCCTGAAGGATTTCCCAGGGATCAAGACAGTAGAGGTGTACGACATCAAGGCAGATCCAGGTAAGGCGTTGGATCAGGCGATGGAGTACCTGGCGCGGACTGGCCCTGCGAAGGTTGACGCATTCATTTGCCTGGAATCAAGGTCAGGTGCAAACGTTGCCGAAGCCTTCAAGCGGAGGAATGCCGCCGATCGGGTGCTGATAGCGATGGATACCGATACCGATACGTTGCAGCTGGTGGGGGATGGAACGATCGATTCAACGATCGCCCAAAAGCCCTACACGATGGCTTTTCTGGGGCTGAAGGCATTGGACCAAGTCCATCACTATCCCATTAAGCCAATGAGTGGAGACTATTTCCTGGATCCAGACTCGCCATTTCCGGTGTTTGTCGATACAGGGGAAGCGCTGATCGATAAGACAAACCTGGATCCCATTTTGAGGAGACGAATAGCGAACCAGTAGGCGGTGGAACGATGCCGGCTCCTGGTGGGCCGCATGGCGCCTCCTACCCAGGATTGTTGTCTGAGTAATCAATCAATGGTCGCAATCGTGTCCGAATTGATGGTCGGCGAGAAGATCCCTGTTTTCAGGGGTTTGTCAGCTTGATGACATTGCCTACCACATTTTATTAAAATATGCAATAATAATTTATCGCGGCCTTGGTCTTTTGCTCGTCAGTGCAAGGCTGCGTGGACAAACTGGCGCACGGGGTGCTTTTGCAGACTCCCCGGTTACTGCCCGGCCAACAGCAACAGGGCTGCGCGCGCTCCGTACGAACGCTTGCCGAAGCGTCGAGGGAGTGCCAATGAAAAATACAGTCAGTCTATTTAACCTACTCAGCAAGATAACTCTTCTGTTTGGCGTAGCAATGTTCATTCTTGCTTCCCCAAATCAAAGCGCATTCGCTCAGGAGACCGGACAGATCTCAGGAACAGTGAATGACCCTACCGGTGCGGTTGTTCCCAATGCCGCCGTCACCATCACGAACCTGGGGACAAATGCGATTCGTTCCGCAACGACCAATAGTGACGGTACTTATGTGGTCACGGGCCTGCAGCCTGCTACCTATGAGGTCGCTATAAAAGCCAGTGGCTTCCAGGCGTACACGACGCGTGTTGAGGTTACGGTGGCAGCCAAAGTAACGGTGGATGCCAAGCTATCGGTGACGCAAGCCATCAGCACCGTAGAGGTGACCGCTGAGGGGGGCGCACAGGTAAACACGCAGTCACAAGAGTTGTCGCAGATCGTAAACGGAACCCAGGTCGCGCAAATGCCTAGCCTTACGCGCAACCCCTATGACTTTGTGGCGCTCGCAGGCAATGTGTCCGCCGGCGACAGCACAAACAGTGGCGATTCGAGAGGCGTTTCAGGCGGGTCGAGTGGAAACTCGCAGAATGCGACCACACGCGGCGTCGGATTTAACGTGAACGGACAGCGATCCAGCGGTACTGAAATTCTTCTGGATGGCGTTGAAAACATCAGCGTCTTCACGGATGGCATAGGAGTGTATGTGCCGATCGATGCAACGCAGGAGTTTCGTGTACAGACCAGCAATTTTGAGCCCCAGTATGGTCGAGCTTCGGGTGGAATCGTCAACGTCACGACGAAGAGCGGAACCAATGCACTCCACGGCTCTCTATGGGAGTTCAACCGTCTTTCCGCTTACACAGCGAATACGGTGTTGAATGCGCAGGCAGGTCAGCCCAGGGGAAAGTACACCCGTAATCAGTTTGGCTTTGCGGTGGGTGGACCCGTTGTTAAAGATAAGCTGTTCTTCTTCGGCAGCACGGAGTGGATCCGGGTACGCAGCTCCGGAATCGCCTTTGCGGCCGTTCCCACGCCTCAGTTTCTTGCCCTTTCGGCAGCAAACACGCAAGCCTTCTTTACGGCTTACGGCGGCGGCAAGAGCTTCAACTTCACGAACACTTACACTGCCAGCCAGCTGGGAATAACCGGGATTCCGGCCGCCACCCCGGCTTTTGGTGTCGTGGCGTATACCGCGCCAATCAACGCCGGCGGTAGTGTTCCGCAAAACACCTATAACATCGTGGGGCGGGCTGACTTTAACCCAACCGACCGCACTCGAATGTTCTTCCGCTATGCGGACTATGAGGAGACAGATGCAAACGGTACAGCGTTCGCGTCACCTTACTCGCAATACAACGTAGGCGCGGCCACCCGGGCTCGGGCCTATCTCCTGAGCGCATTTCACGAGTTCAATCCCTTCGTGGCTTCGACCACAAAGCTCAGCTTCAGCAGGTTCAACGCTCCCGTTACCTACGATGCGAAGTTACAGAATGTGCCAACGCTGATCGTTTCCGTGAATGCGCAGCTGCCAAAGACGAGCACGTTTATCCAACTGCCGGGATTTTATGATTTCAACCCAGCGAATGGCGGCCTTCCGTTCGGCGGACCGCAAAACACAATCCAGATCAATCAGGATTTACACGCCCAGAAGGGGAAGCATTCCATGCAGTTTGGTGGACAGTATATCTACCTGCAGGCCAATAACGCCTATGGTGCATATGCGCAGGCCACAGAGCAGGTTGGTGTCAATCGGACGGCCGGACTGCAGAATCTGATCACCGGCGATCTGTTCCAGTTCCAGGCCGCAGTGAATCCAAACGGTGCATTGCCCTGCGTACGCAACCCTTATACAGGCACGCTGACGCGGACCCCGGCCTGCTCCATCAACCTGCCGGCTAGCCAACCCGTCTTTGCGCGCAGCAATCGTTTCCACGACTGGGCCGTTTACGCGCAAGACTCATACAAGCTGACGCCGAGGTTTACCTTTAACTATGGTGTGCGTTATGAGCACTATGGCGTGCAACACAACAACAAGCAGGACCTGGAGTCGAACTTCTACTATGGCTCGGGCGGAAATCTCTTCCAGAGCATTCGCAACGGTCAGGTATATACCACTCCAAAGAGTCCTATCGGCGAACTATGGAAGCCGCAGTGGGGCACGGTTTCGCCGCGTGTTGGTTTCGCGTTTGATGTATTCGGGACAGGAAGGACTGCGATTCGTGGCGGCTTTGGTATCAGCTACGAACGGAACTTCGGCAATGTCACCTTCAACGTGATTCAGAATCCCCCGAACTATGCTGTCGTCGTAGTCAACAATACGAGGATCACTACTTCGAACGCTGGTCCACTTGGGGGAGCCTCGGGAAGTGTTCCGCTGCCACCCACCAGCCTGCGGCATGTGGATCAAAACATCCGCACGGCGCAGACGCAGTTCTGGGATGCGGCACTTGAGCAGCAACTTGCACGCAATACGATGCTCTCGCTGCAGTATGCCGGCGCTCGCGGGATCCATCTGTATGACATCAAGAACATCAATGCCCTGGGTTCGGGCAATGTGCTTCTTGGCGACCCAAGATCAGATGCGAGTGGCAACACGGGACTCACAAGGCTAACGAACCAGTACTCCAATATCAATAACCGGGGGTCAAATGGCGATTCGTACTACGAAGCAATGAACATCCAGTTCCAAAGTACGAACCTTCATAATTCCGGGCTGAGCATCGTGGCCAATTACACGCTTGCGCACCAGATTGATGATCTAAGCACGACGTTCTCTGAGACCAACAACGCGTTCGCGCTTGGATACTTGCAGCCATTCAATCCTGGTTTCGACCGGGGCAACGGAGATCTCGACATCCGTCATCGTCTGGTGGTCGCCCCCATCTTCCGGACGCCTTCCTTTGCCAACGGCAATCGCTTCATGGCACAGACAGTAGGCGGCTGGCAGATAACGGGTATCTATACTGTCCGTACGGGTACGCCGTTCAGCTACTTCGACAGCACGAACAATAACAGCGGCTATCAGGTGGCGCGCTATACACCACGCGGTGGCGCGGTCCCACAACGCACCTTCAAATCAATTCCGAGTGGCCAGAATGGCGGCGGACTGAACAGCTACGTCATCGGCAATCTTCCGCCGGCCGTCTCCTTCGGAAATCCTGCGCTGGGCGGAATCTCCGATTGGGGCCCGTTCCCTGCGACCATGGTCTCCCGGAACAGCTTCCGCGGACCTGGCGCATGGACCTTCGATGCGTCTGTCAGCAAGACCTTCCCTATTCATGAGAGGGTCAACATCGAGTTCCGCGCGGAAGGCTTCGACCTTCTCAACCATCACAATCTCTTTATCCAGCAAGGACTGAATGATGCTGCCAATGTCAACGAGGGAGACCCTTTGCCGGTCACAGCGTCCAAAGGCGGTATTGGCAACAACAGTGGAGCGAACGACGAACGCCGCTTCGGTCAGTTCGCGCTCAAGATCAACTTCTAACCAGCTTTGATTCGTCTGGAAAACCGATGCCCCTCGTGAGAGGGGCATCGGTTTTCTATTTCACCTTTTCGCAGTTAGCTCTTTCCTGCCGGGGGATGCTACAGTGGGCCGCCAGAGCATTTTCCCTGTTGCTGGGTATTCAGGAAGAGGAGCGCAACGGCGTTTTCATTGCGGAAAACGCCATAGATGCGGAACTACTCTACACCTGCAGGGAAAATGCTCCATTGCTGGCCGTGATCACACCCTTGGAGCGATTGTGAGAGACGATCGTAACGGTATCACCCGGAGAGACTTCCTTCTTTCCACCGCGATGATGATGGCATCATCGATTACTGCACATGCACAATCTATTTTCGGCGAATTCACGCAGGCAACCGGTTCCGCAGGCGAGTCGACCGGCGGCTGGTACGGCAAACCCATGCGCTGGGCTCAGATCGCTTTCGCCGAGGACGACCCTGGCAACTACGATCCGCAGTTCTGGTTGGACTACTTCAAGCGTTTGCGAATCGATGCGGTGACCCTGAACGCCGGCGGAGCGGTTGCGTTCTATCCCACCCGGGTTCCTTTCCACTACCGCAGCAAGTGGCTCGGCGATATGGATACGTTTGGTGATTTGCAGAAGAGTTGCCGTGAACTCGGCATGGTCGTCGTTGCACGCACGGATGCTCATGCCTGTCATCAGGACGTCTATGACGCGCACCCGGACTGGATCATGGTGGATGCCAATGGAGATAGAGTTCGTCATCCATCGGATAAAGACTTCTGGCTGACCTGCGCCCTGGGTCCATACAACTTTGAATTCATGACCGCAGTTCACGAAGAGATCATGACGAAGTACATGACCGGCGGCATCTTCACCAATCGATGGGCGGGATCGGGCATGTGCTACTGCGAGCATTGCCAGAAGAACTTCCAGGCTTTCAGTGGCATGGCGCTTCCTCGCACGCATAATCCGCAGGATCCGGCGCGGCGGCAATACATCCTCTGGCGGCAGCAACGGCTGTTTGAGCTCTGGCGGCTGTGGAACGAAAGAATCCAGCGCATCAATCCGAACGCGAGCTACATTGCCAACGCAGGCGGCGGGGCGTTGAGCGAACTCGATATGAAGACCGTCGGCGAACTGGCTCCAACGCTCTTCGCCGACCGCCAGGGGCGGTCAGGTCTTATGCCTCTGTGGGCCAACGGCAAGAATGGCAAAGAGTACCGCGCCACACTGGGCCGCAAAGCAATCGTCGGTATCTTCAGCGTGGGACTGGAGGAGAAGTATCGCTGGAAGGATTCCGTACAGAGTGATGACGAGATACGGATGTGGGTTGCGGATGGCATCGCGCATGATCTCCGGCCGTGGTTCACGAAATTCGACTGCAAGGTGATTGATCCACGTTGGATGCCGGTCGTAGAAGAGATCTATAAGTGGCACGCAGCGAACGAGGCCTACTTACGCAACGAGCGGCCGCTCGCTCGGGTGGGTCTGGTGTATTCGCAACAGACCGCAACGTATTACGGAGGGGATGAAGCGCGTACCAAGGTTGAGGACCCAGGTCTGGGTTTCTATCAGGCACTGATCGAGGCGCGTATTCCATTTGAGATGGTCCATGACCATCTGCTCGATGCTGAGCACATTCACCAATTCCGAACGCTGATCCTGCCGAACGTCGCGGCGCTCTCCACAGAGCAGTGCAAACAGCTTGAGGCGTTTGTGCGCGATGGCGGCAGCTTGATCGCCACGTATGAAACGTCGCTCTATAACGAATGGGGTGTTCGGCAGACGAACTTTGGTTTGGCCTCTCTGTTCGGCGTCAATTATGCCGGAAAAGTGGAAGGCCCCATGAAGAACTCTTACCTCAGCCTGACGAAAGACTCATCGGGGCAATATCACCCGCTTGTGAAGGATTTCGAAAATGCCGTACGCATCATCAACGCCGTGAATCAGGTATCGGTTACTCCTACGGGCGAAGGAACATATCCCTTGGAGGTGGTTCCCACGTATCCGGATCTTCCGATGGAAGAGGTCTTTCCACGCAAGAATGCGCCGCCTGGGCAGCCCGGCGCCATTGTTCGTCAGGTAGGTAAGGGACGTATCGTCTATCTGCCGGGTGATATCGATCGGACGTTCTGGGAGACGCTGAACTTCGATCAGGCCAGGCTGCTTCGGAATGCCGTGCTCTGGGCAACGGATGAACCTGCTCCGTTGACGGTCGAGGGCAAGGGTGTGCTGGATGTCTCCATCTGGGCGCAGAAGAGCTCGATTACTGCACACCTGGTGAATCTGACCAACCCGATGATGATGAAAGGTCCAGTGCGCGAGATTATCCCGATCTCCGCGCAGAAAGTCAGAGTGCAAATTCCGGCCGGTCGCAGGGCGAAACAGGTGCGATTGCTTGTCGCAGGAGCGAAGCCGAACTATACCCACCAGGAAGGATTTCTCCAGTTGGAGGTACCATCCATCGCGTTGCACGAGGTGGTTGCAATCGATCTGGTCTAGGAAGCAGTCCGGATTAAATTACATTTGGGGAAATCGTTGTTCCAGCCATTGAACGGCGAAGGCAACGATATCTGTGGCTGGGACCAGTATCGAAAATGCGGAACCGATCTTCCCAGCGGTGCCGTGTCCTTTTGCCAGAAACTCTTCCACGATCGTGGCAAAGTAATTCTCGTCCAGCCCTTCGACGACAGGATCTGTCGTATCGAACTCCTCGACCATCCGCCATTCAGTCTTATCGTTGATTAGCAGCGGAACTTCGATGCGGCGTACGCGCTTACCGGGTATCTGCGCTAAATGCTCGGCGTGATGAAGAATGCTCATTGTGTCGAACGGGGCTCCTATCATCAGAACCTTGCCTTTGGTCTCAACCAGTCTGGCAAAGGGCGATTCCGCGCCGTAGCCATATTGGAGTGGATGATTCGCGGTGAACCAGGCGGCCTTGCCGCCGATGGCTGCGAATGATGCGCCCGAATTTCCGCTCCTCAATGCGCCTGGAGTGGTACGAACAAACTCGGCAAAGGCGCCATGATCTCGGCTTGC
The DNA here is from genome assembly GCF_025685425.1 of Terriglobus albidus. GTDB lineage: Bacteria > Acidobacteriota > Terriglobia > Terriglobales > Acidobacteriaceae > Terriglobus > Terriglobus albidus. The sequence continues at coordinate 35,667 of NZ_JAGTAS010000028.1, read as the reverse complement.
CCGAGAGCGTTCCGGATCGAACGGAGGAATGTCAGCCTTCAGCTCTTCCGGTACTCGTCCATGCGAATCGGCTGCGTCTTCGTAGAGTGGATTCCAACCGACATAGCTGAGAAGCGTGCCATCCGGACCAACAACATCGAGAATTGCTTCAATTAAAGTATCCGGACCATTGATCATCAGACCGGCGGAGCGCAGTGCAGCATGCACCATCACCGCATCGCCTGCAGTCAATCCAATGGCCTGTAAATGCGATCTGAGAAGTTGCCGCGTCCAATAGAGCTGATTGGCGAGTGTAAGCATTGGAGGAGTTCCAGATTTCAAGGAGATTACATCCAGCCCTTAGCGAGGCCGGCGCGAACGAATACCTGCAAGCTTCGATTGCATCCTGCTCACGATCTCCGGATGCTGCGCCGCAACGTTATGCAGCTCGTGCGGATCAGCATTCAAATTGTAGAGCTCGATCGGTGACTGCGGTGGAGTTTCTCGCGGGGCATCGCCGAGGATGGTATCGGGAATGTATTTGCGCGACGGCTGAGCGTGAGTTCCAGGTGTTTGCGCTCGATCGATGAGTTTCCAATCTCCTTCGATCAGTGCGAGGCACTGCGCCTCTTCGACGAGAGATTGACGGCCAATCTTTGAGCGGCCGAGCAGTGCCGGCAGAACATTCTCGCTGTCCGGTGCGCCGTCCCGAGGAACTCGTGTTCCGGCGACATCGGCCAAGCTCGCGGTAAGATCCAACTGGCTGATCAGCGCATCAGAGACGCCGGGTTTTACATTTCCTTTCCAACGCACGATGAAGGGAATGCGTGTGCCACCTTCGGTGATGGTGTACTTGCCGCCCCGCCACGGGCCGGCGGGCGGATGGCTGTCGGTATGGTGGTCCGCGCCATCATCGTAACCGTCATTCACGACCGGGCCGTTGTCGGAAGAGAAGATGACGATCGTATCTTCTTCAAGGCGCAGGCTTCTGAGCTTCTCGACGATACGTCCAACACTCCAGTCAAGTTCATTCAGCACATCGCACCGGATGCCGCAGGCGTTCTTCCCAGCGAATTGTTCATTCGGCATGCGCGGTACGTGGATATCGCTGGATGTGAAGTATAGGAAGAAGGGCCGGTCGTGATTGTTTTCGATGAATTCGACGGCCTTATCCGTGAATGTGGCGGCCATGTTCTCGTCTGTCCAGCGAGCTGACTTTCCTCCGGTCATGAATCCGATCCGGCTGACGCCGTCGACGATCGTTCCGTCGTGCCCTTCGCTCAGCTTCATCTTGAGAAGGTCAGGATTCTCCCGTCCCGTGGGATCGTTTCCGACCTTCGTGCGATACGAGACCTGAATGGGGTCTGCTGGATCAAGTCCAACGACATGGTGATCGTGGATGTAGACAGTGGGTACACGGTCGGCGGTTGCGGCGAAGAAGAATGCTTCGTCGAAGCCAACCTCGCACGGTCCCGGCTTAATCTCAGCATTCCAGTCGATAGCTCCGCTTCCCAGGCCAATGTGCCATTTGCCGACGAGCCCGGTTCTGTATCCCGCTTTCTTTAGAATCGATGCAATCGTGGGCTGTCCCGGCTGGATCAGAAGCTTCGCATCGCCTGGAAGAACCTGGATTCCATCGCGTCGCCAGGCATAACTGCCAGTGAGCAATGCGTAGCGAGAAGGTGTGCAGGTCGCCGCATCACAGTGTGCGTTAGTGAAACGGATACCATCCTTCGCCAACTCATCAATGTGCGGCGTCTCTACATCCTGCGCCCCGTAGCAGCCGACATCTCCATAGCCGACGTCATCTGACAGGATGACGACGATGTTCGGCGGACGCTTACGGGCGGGAGCGCCGAAGCCATGTACGGTCACCGCACCTGCTCCGGAGAGTGCGAGTAAATGAAGGAGCTGCCGTCTGTCCATTCGCATGACACTGGAACGATATCAGCTTGCCAAGGCAGCATGGGATGGTCGGTGGTTTACTATCGAGCGTCAAACGCATCATTCAGAGCATGATTGGTGGGAGCAGCGGGCTTCAGCCCGCTGATAAAGCAGTAAAAATAATGGGCTTTAGCCCTGGGCCTTCTTTGTCTGACAGGAAAGCCCAGGGGTAAAAGCCCATTTCTATATTGAGTTGATAGATCGTAGGCTGAAAGCCCACGGCTCCCACCTGATTCGCTTCGCGCGAACCACCTATGTCCCTGAGGACATGGGGCACCGGTGCATGGGTTGCGAATCTATCGCTAGCCCTAGTAATTGACCACACTATCTGAGAAGTCGGATTCGTCGTCTACGGTGTCCGCATCGTCCACTACGAGACCGAGCGCCTGCCGCTCAAACAGCCGTCTGTATGTGCCTCCTTCACGTCGTACCAGCTCTTCATGTGTTCCTTCCTCGACAACTCTTCCGCGATCGAAGACAAGAATGCGGTCGAGCATCCGCACGGTTGAAAGCCGATGGGCGATCACGATGGAGGTACGGCCTGCCATGAGGCGTTCCATCGCTTCCTGAATCAGAGCCTCGGATTCCGAATCGAGACTTGAGGTCGCTTCATCCAGCACCAGCACCGGAGTGTTCGCTACAAATGCACGCGCCAGTGCGACACGCTGCCGTTCGCCGCCAGAGAGCTTCACACCACGTTCGCCGACCAGAGTGTGATATCCCTTCGGCTGGCGCAGGATGAACTCATGCGCGTTGGCCAGCCGGGCAGCGTGCTCGATCTCCTCCATCGAAGCATCTGGTCTCCCATAGGCAATGTTCTCCGCCAGTGTCCGATGAAAGAGAATCGGTTCCTGCGGAACCAGTGCCATCTGCGCACGCAACGAGTCTTGTGTCACGCGGGCAGTGTCCTGGCCATCGACGACGATCTTTCCGCTATGCACGTCGTACAAGCGATGCAGCAGCTTCACGAAGGTGGTCTTGCCGGATCCGGAGTGGCCGACCAGCCCCACACGTTCTCCGGCACGGATCTTGAGGGAGAAGTCCTGGAAGAGCGGCTCCGTGTGCATTCCATAGCGGAATGTCACACGGTCATAGGTGATCGCTCCCTCTCGCACATGGATCGGCTTCGCATCGGCGCGATCGGTTACGCCGAGCGGATGCGAGTGGAAATCCACCATCTCTTCCATCTCGTTGGCCGCACGTTGCAGGTTGCGTACGTGCTGTCCAATGTCGCGCAGATAGGCCTGCACGATGAAGTAGCTCGTCAGCACAAAAGTCGCGTCTCCTGCTGTCGCTCTTCCGTGCCACCACAGCCATACCGCATAGACAAGCACCGCGGTGCGCAATGCCTGCAAGAGAAGAGTCTGCAGGCTTCCGTTAAGTGTCGCCCGTATCCAGGTTCGCGAGGTACGGCTACGCCATTTCTCCACGATCTTCGCCAGCCGATAGTCTTCGCGCCTCTCGGCTCCGAATGACTTCACGACTGCGTTGCATGTGATCGCATCCGCCATCGACGCGCCGATGCGCGTATCCTGCGCATTCGACAGCCGCGCCGCCGGGGCAACGTAGTACAGCGACAACGCGATAGAGATCGCGATGTACGCCACTGCGCCGACCGCCACGAGTATGCCCATGGTGAGCCAATGGAGCCCGAGCAACAGCGATGAGCCCACCAGCACCAGCAACGCCGGCAGCATCTCCAGCAGCAGGATGTCGTCCATCATGTCCACGGCCCACATGCCGCGCGTGATGCGGCGCACGATCGCACCCGCGAAGTTATTCGCATGCCAGTCCGTCGAAAACCGTTGTACTCGCCAGAACGTCTCGCTGGCAAAACGGGTCATCAGCCGTAGTGTCAGCCGGATGATACCCGCCAGCGCCACGTACCGCAGCACCGTAAGCACGATTCCCAGCACTGCCATCATTGCGATTGCCTGCAGTGCGTTATGCAGGGCAGGGGAGCGCTGCGATCCATGCATCGCAATCGCGTCTACGAGTTTGCCTGCATAGATAGGCACCAGCAGGTCCGCGGCGGTGGCGGAGATCATACAGAGCGCCACCCACAGCACGAGCCATCGTTCTCGGCGCCAGTGACTGAATAAAAAAGCCAGTACTTCGCGTATCGCGTTTTTACTGGAACGTTCGTTCATAAGGACTCCCAGAGGAATCAGGGCCTGCGGGATATATCTGCAGACCAATCAGGTTTGAAAAAGAAATAGAGAGAGAGTGCCGCCCGCAGGCTGCGCTTAAGAACTCTGAATCTATCGAAGGGAGAGTCTAGCTGCGCGAGACGTTGGGAAAGAACTCGACTGGTGTCCTGGGATCGCCGGGGATGTTAATGGTCTCCATGGTTCCTTCCTTTCGTCAAAATCAGTAGTAACAGCTTACCAGAATCCTGATTGGTAGAAGTCGAAAACGATATCCGGCGTTGCCGGCGTGCTGATTTGCCGATCGAATGGCTCAAGCGTTAATGACTTGTCTCTCTTCTTCTCGCGAGGTGGCTTCTATTGGAAACAAAACTGGACCAACGGCAACAATAAGTCCGGCGATTGCAATGACGGCCATCGCCGCGCGTAAGCCAATGGCAACAGAGAGCGAGCCGATGACCGGAGGGCCGGTGAGAAAGCCGCAATAGCCGATGGTTGTGACCGTCGAGATCGCTGGACCGGCGCCCATGCGTGTATCGCGCCCCGCAGCGCCCCAGATGATGGGCACAATATTTGCGATTCCGATTCCGGTAAGCATCAAGCCACCGACCGCCGGCCACCATGATGGGATGAGGAGAGCACAGGCCATACCCACGGCGATCAGCAAGCCGCTTCCATGCAGGATGTTTCTGCCACTGACACGCTGTGCCAGCCAGTCTCCGGAGAATCTTCCGGCCGCCATCGCAATGGCATAGGCAGCGTAACCTGCAGCCGCAAGCGAGAGGGTCACGCCTACATTGGAATGCAGATACACGGATGCCCAGTCTCCGATCGCTCCCTCGGCCATCAGCCCAAAGAAGGCAAGGACAGCAAGACGCAAGAGAAGCGCATCGGGCCACATGAACTTCGCAGGTTTGCGCGGCTTTCCAGTTTGGTGTTCGGTCTCTGAGATAAGCAACGGCATTGCCCACAGCCCGCACAGGGCCAGCACACCTGCGGTGATCGAGAGGTCGATTCGCGCAGTACCGCCGCGTTGCAGCATCAGACTTGCGGCGCCTGCACCGAACAATCCACCCGCGCTCCAGCAGCCCTGAAAGAAGCTCATGATCGGCCGGCCATATTGTTTCTCTACGGTAACGGCCTGCGCGTTGACCGCGACATCGATCGCGCCTTTTGCTGCTCCATACAGGCCGGCGAAGAGAATCAGGAAGAACAGGTTGGAAGCCTGCGCGAGAAGCGCGACCATCAGGACATAGATGACGGTCGCCACTCGTACAACTCGACGGCTGCCGTAGCGCTCACTCAAGTGCCCGGTAACGGGCATCGTAAGGATGGCGCCGATGATAAGGCTCACCAGCACAAAAGTGAGCGATCCATTCTCAAGGTGAAGGAGTTGCTGGAAGACGGGCACGTGAGCTGCCCATGTTCCGAAACCGACGCCATCCACCACAAAGAGCATGGCGAGTGCCCACTTAGCCCGTTTGATCGCCCTGCCAGGATGCGCCACCGAGTGCGCCATGCGAAATACCTCTGTTATTAGGCTCGGAGGTTTCTGTGATTCTGTCCAATAGATCGTGGAAGCGATTTTGATAACCTGCAGGAATGGCACTCGAGCTCCCTGAATTGCGCTCGTTTCTCGTGCTTGCTCAACATCTTCACTTCGGTGAGGCAGCAGGCGCGTTGCATGTCACGCAGCCTGCGCTGACCAAGCAAATCCAGAAGCTGGAATCGAAAGTAGGCGGACCGCTGCTGGTGCGTGGATATCGCCGGGTCTCGCTGACACCTGCGGGCGAGATTCTGCGGGAGCGTGCACAGGGTTTGTTGCGTGAGGCGGAGATGGCGGAAGAGATCACGCGTCTCGCTGTACACGGTAAGGCAGGTTTGTTGCGCATCGGCTTCGGCATCGCCTCGCTGGCTGCGGGCCTGCCCGATATTCTGACGCGATTCCGTCAGCGCTTTCCGGCGGTGCAGGTGTCGATGGCGGATATGTCGACGCCGAACCAGATTAGCGCTCTGGAACAGGGCGATATCGATGTTGGTTTTGTACGCCTGCCCGTCGAGCATCCTGATCTGGAGACAGTGCCGGTTCTCGAAGAGAGGCTGGTCGCGGCCATTCCGCGAGGCATGCCCTACCGCAAGGGGTTGGCCAGTCTCCGCAATGAGCCCTTTGTCGTGATCTCGCGCAGCGTCTCTTCCAGCTTTGTCGATCACGTGGCGAGGACCTGCCGTGCTGCCGGTTTCAGTCCCCGCATCGTGCAGGAGGTTAATGAGCTGTTTACGGTTCTCAATCTGGTGCGCGGCGGTGTGGGTGTAAGTCTGGTGCCGCGCTCTGCGAATCTGATGCACGTGCCGAATGTGCGCCTGGTAGATACCGGGCTGGAAGAAGCGAAATGGAAGATCGGGCTGGCCTGGCGCAAAGCCAATTCACGCGGAGCTGATTCCTTCGATCCGCTCGTTCACAATTTCATTCGTCTGGCATACCGTCCTCGGGGAGTGGCTCCAGCGGTAGATCTGAAGCCATTGCCCCGTTGATAGTTTCATCAGGAAGCGACAGTCGTTTCTTCTGCTACTGGCGCGGGCACCGTGCGATGAAGATGCCGGTCGCGCAGACGCATGAATGGTTGTTCGACAGCGACGTGCAGCAGCCAGGCAGCACCTAGACAGGTGACGGCATAGAGCAGCCATGAGGCCGGTCCTTTGGGTGTGGTGACAGACGGGAAGTGCACCATGACCAGGTGCCCGATCGGTTTGTGAGTGAGATAGAGGGCGAAGGCCAGGGTCGCCAGCGTCTCCGCGCCGGGAATGCGTATCCGGGAGAGTAGGCCATTCTCGCTGACGGCCGATGCAGTAATGAGGCCGAGGCCGGCGGCAAGGAGAGGAAAGCCGAAGACAACGCCCCACATCGCCGGTCCGGATGAGTTGCCGAGGTCCCGGTTGCGGAACATCCATACCACCACGGCGACACATGCGGCTCCGGTGAGAAAGAGTGCATGTCCGTGCCGCATCCAGCGATGCCACCAGCCAGGCCGGAAGGTGCGCACGACCGCGAGAGCGACACCTGTCAGCAGGCCATCCAGACGCGTATAGCTGGGGTAATAGATGCTGGTCCAGATCTCATCGGGGAAGCGTCTGATCAGGAACCATCGCAACGCTACTCCGAAGAGAAAGACTCCTGCGATCACAGCCGTGGTCTTACGCGCCGAGGGCCGGCGCATGAGCCAGATCACCAGCAACGGCAGCAGCAGGTAGAAATGCTCCTCCACGCAGAGCGACCAGGCATGCGAGAAGCCGCGGCGCTCGAAGGTGAAGCCGAAGTTCATGGTGAAGGTGAGGAACTGCCACACCGGCATGATGCGCGGGAAGTCTCGCCAGCCGGGCACGAAGACATAGAGCGCCAGGACCGTGAAATACGCCGGCAGAATGCGGTAGGCGCGCCGCCGGTAAAAGTCCGCGATCGAGAGTCTTTGCCCGCCAGGCAAGGGTCTCAGTACCTGCCGGCCGATAAGGAAGCCGCTCAAGACAAAGAAAAGGTCAACGCCCATCCAGCCGTGATAGGTGACGGGGAGGAGACGTATGGGCAGCTCGCCGAAGATGGTCAGGTGATAGAACACGACGACCAGTACGGCGAGCGCACGAAGGGTGTCCAGGCCATGAAGCCTGGTAGATATTTGATTGTTCACAATGATCTCGCGGTAATGAGAGCGATATAGCGAGCCCGAGTAGAGCCACTCTACTCGAACTTGATGAGGATTCTCGTTACGCGGTCATTACTCTTTAGATTCCGTCGTGACATACTCCCCATATCCCTTATTCCGGAGTCGCCGTGCCGCGTATCCCGCTGCTTGCTTCTGCGCTTATTCTCACCTCAGTTCTTCATGCCCAGACAAAAGACTGGACCTCGGCTGCAAACGCCTGGTGGTCGCACGTGCAGTACCTGGCCGACGACAAGCTGGAGGGCCGCCGCTCCGGTTCGCCGGGATATTTCAAGGCTGTGGAATATGTGGAAAGCCAGTTTAAGCAGATTGGCCTGAAGGCCGCGGGAACCAATGGATACGGGCAGGATATTGAATTCGTACCCACATCCATCGACGTGGAAAAATCGAGCTTTGCTGTGGATAACGTCCGGTACGAGCTGCCCGCTGAGCTGCAGTTGAACGCCCATGTCGATGGGGCGGGAACGGTGGATGCGGGGATGGTTTTTCTCGGCTATGGCTTGTCGTTACCGAAGAAGCATATGGATGACATCACCGGGGAAGATCTGAAGGGCAAGGTGGTGGTGATCTACGGCAGTGCTCCGGTGAACCTGCTGGGGCCGCAGCGTGCCTATTCCCGCATCGCCGGGGAGCGCTGGAAGGCATTGCATGCCGCAGGGGCAATCGGCATGGTGCTGTTTACACCGCCGCGGCCGGGAACTCCGCCGAACCCCGCAGCGGGAAACCGCAATGCACCGCCGCCGGTGATGCTCTACGCCGATCCGGCACTGGAGAACCTGCCGGGCCTGAAGGTCTACGCCGCACTTACGGAGAAGGGGGCGGAGAAGCTCTTCGCCTCCGCCGGGCACAGCTTTGCTGAGATCAAGGCCGCGGGTGACGCAGGCAAGCCGCTGGCGCACTTCGTCTTTCCAGGAACGCTGCATGCAACGACTGCTATCAAGACGGCGGAACATCTTCATGCACCGAATGTGATTGGCTTGCTGGAGGGTTCCGATCCGAAGCTGAAGAAGGAGTACCTGATCATCAGCGCTCATCTGGACCACCTGGGCATTGGCCGGCCCGTGGACGGAGACAACCTCTACAACGGAGCGATGGATAACGCCTCCGGTGTGGCTTCGTTGATCGAGGCGGCGAAGCTGCTGGCCTCAGGACCTCGCCCAAAGCGGTCGATCCTGTTTGTGGCGCTCGCCGCCGAGGAGATGGGCGAGCTGGGATCGCAGTATTTCGCGACCAAACCGACTGTGCCGAAGTCGGCGATCATCGCCGACCTGAACATGGACATGTATCTGCCATTGTTCCCACTGCGCTACCTGGAGATTCAGGGCCTGGGTGAGTCGACCCTGGGGAATGACGCCCGTGCCGTATGCCAGTTGAACGATGTTGAGCCGCAGTTCGACAAGCAGCCGGACGAGAACCGGTTTATCCGCTCCGACCAGGTGAACTTCGTGAAACAGGGGATTCCCGCCCTGGCCTTCAAGTTCGGCTGGACCCCGGGCTCACCGGAGGAGAAGACCTTCAATACATGGGTCGCGGGGCGCTATCACCGTCCATCGGACGATCTGAATCAGCCGGTGGATAAGGTAGGAGCAGCCCAGTTCACCAGCCTGTTGGCACAACTGGCGACGCGCATTGCTGACGCCAAGAGCAGGCCGGAGTGGTACCCGGAGAGCTCGTTCGCAGCGACGAAGGCGGCGGCGAAGTAAGTTGGTCCGTGTTATTTCGGGCTATGGGCCTTGATGTAATTGCGGAGTTGCAGGTTCAGATCGAGCGCCTTCTGCACACCGGAGTCCATCATGCCCAGCCAGTCCGAGGCAGGCGGTTTCAGCTCGGCGGTGGAGAGCAGATAGCTGGTCTGCACGATGATCTCGAGTGCATTGGAGAGATCGTGGGCGAGTTTACGGATCTCCAGAGCGAGATCCTCGGGGATGACCTGTTCCTGTTTCGGGTCGTTCATGCTTCCTTCAGACGCTCCGGGGGCCGCGATGTTTCACAAAAGATACAGGCCGGGGGAACGAAGGGCAAGCAGATGTTCCTTCCAGGAAGCTCCTTACCTGGTTTGACAGGCCCGCAAAGGTTTGAAACACTAGTATTTCTGCAAGGCCACGACGCGCTGTTGTGGTTATCCCGTGCCGAAGTGGCGGAATTGGCAGACGCGCATGGTTCAGGTCCATGTACTCGCAAGGGTGTGGAGGTTCGAGTCCTCTCTTCGGCACCATAAAGATTGAAACCCGGCCAGATGGCCGGGTTTTCTGTTTTCATGCCAGATCTGTCCTCACGGCAGGTGGAAGACGACGCCGAAGCTGATCGACTTCAGCTCATGATTTTTGTCCTGAGCGTGAATGGCGCCGATGCCGAACTCAGCCAGGCGGATATCCATGATGGGGGCCACCTTCAGATCGACACCGACAAAGCCCTCATACGCGAGACCGCCCTTGATGCTTTGCGACTTCTTGACTGCCGCCTCGAGGTTATTGATGTCAACTACTGTTTCCGGATCGAAGGTGCTTCCACCCCAGCCGACTGATCCCTGTACATAAGGTTTGATCCAGGTTACCGGGAGGGTGGTGCTTGCACGAATGCCGCCCAATGCCGTGTGGACGCGGGTTCCCACCGAGTTGAAGCTCACAGGATTGCCATTTGCGTCGTGGGCAACGACGAAGTTGCCCTGCCTGCTGCTTGCTGTACCGGCGCGAACATCAGCGCCCAGCTTGATGCGGCCGATCTTCTTGAAATCGTAGTAAACACCACCGCCTCCACCCACCGGGGCTACATTCTTTCCGTTCACAGCCACCTGCTGCACATTCACAGTGCCATAGACGCCCAACTGGGCACGGGCAGAAACGGTAAAGACACCAACAGTAAGGGCGAGCAACAGCGAAAGGCGACGAAAATTCATGCTGGCACCAGTGTATCTACAATGGGGACAGGCATGTCGACTCATCTGGAACGTATTCTGGCCAATACCCGCGTAGAAGTTTCTGCCCGCAAGGCGGCGGCGGAGTTTGCCGCTCTGGAAGAAGCTGCGGCGGCACATACGCCGCGAGGCTTTGCCCGCGCTCTGCGTGAGCGTGCGAAGACCGGCCCCGCGGTGATTGCGGAGCTAAAGAAGGCGTCGCCTTCCAAGGGTTTGATCCGCGCTGAGTTTGAACCGGTGGCTCTGGGCACCGAGCTCGAGGCGGCAGGCGCGGCCTGCCTCTCGGTGCTGACAGACGAGGTCTTCTTTCAGGGCGGCCTTGAAAACCTGCGCCGCGTCTCGGGTGCAGTGAAGATTCCCTGCCTGCGCAAGGACTTCATGGTCGAGCCCTTCCAGGTGTTGGAAGCCCGTGCCGCCGGCGCGGATGCAATTCTGCTGATCATGGCGGCGCTCGGTAATGAGGATCTGCGGGTGCTGCGCGATACCGCACGGACCTATGGTCTGGATGTGTTGTGCGAGGTGCATGACCAGGAGGAGCTGGATCGCGCCATGGAACTGGACTGCGAGTGCGTCGGCGTGAACAGCCGCAATTTGAAGACCTTCGATGTCTCCATCGAACGTGCCGTGGAGCTGGCATCGCAGCTTCCGGAAGGCGTGGTGAGGGTTGCGGAGAGCGGTATCGCTTCGCGGCAGGATGTTGAGAATCTGCGCGTGGCAGGCTTCGATGCCTTCCTCATCGGCGAGACCCTGATGCGTCAGCCCTCGCCGGGCGCTATGCTGCGCGAGTTGATCGGATAGCCATCATGTGGGTAAAGATCTGCGCCAATACGAACCTTGATGACGCGAAGCTTGCAGCGGAGCTGGGAGCGGATGCGCTTGGATTTGTCTTCGCTGCCGAAAGCTCGCGGCGGGTGACGCCCGAGCAAGTGGCGCCCATCGTGCAGGAGCTTCCGGAATCGATCGAGAAGGTCGGTGTCTTCGCCGAACTCGATCTGGCCGCGATTCGCGCCGCGGTGGAGTATGCCGGACTGACAGCAGTGCAGTTGCACGGAGACTACATCCCGGAACTGATCCTCGGATTGCGTAAAGAACTGAGCACGCCGGTCACGATTCTTCAGACGCTGCACTGGCAGGTGACCGCCGGGCTGGAACAGGCGAAGGCCTTTGAGGCGAGCGCGCGTCGTATCGGGCAGGATGCGTTGGCCGCTCGGCTGCTGGTCGATGCGAAGACTGCTTCTGCCAGCGGAGGCACAGGAACGGCCTTCGACTGGAACCTGGCGCGGGCCAGCTTTGAGATCGCGCGGCGGGGTATGCCTGTGGTGCTGGCCGGCGGTCTTAGACCGCAGAATGTGGCCGAGGCTATCCGGACGTTGCGCCCATGGGGCGTGGACGTCGCCAGCGGCGTTGAGAGCTCGCCCGGGAAGAAGGATCCTGAGAAGTTGAAGGCGTTCATCACGAACGCCAGGCAAGCTGAGAGAAACGGGGCATAAGAGCATTTCCCTGTTGCTGGATATCCCGGAAGGGGCGTGCAGCGGCGTTTTCATTGAGGAAAACGCCCATCAGGGGCGGATGCTCTGGACTACACCTCCAGGGAAAATGCTGCGGACAGAGAAGCGAGTTTAGACTGTCAGCCGGTCTTTCTTTGCTTCGACCTTGGCCGGGTCTACGCCCGGAACTTTCTTGAGGTCGTCAAGGGTTTTGAAGTCACCGTTCTTATCGCGGTACTCGATGATGGCCCGGGAGAGGGGGCGAGGAATGCCGAGTGTGGTTTCAAACTGCACTGCGGTCATCTTGTTGATGTTCAGCTTTTCGATCTTCTCCGCCGACAGGTTCGTGGCCAGGTAATCCACGATCTTCGCGATGTCGTCGTCGCTTGCCTGCAGGCCAAGTCCTGCCATCTTGTTGACGATGGCGCTCCAGCCTTCTTTGTCTTGATGCTGCGAGAGCACGCGGTCGAATTCATGGCAGCGCGAGCAGGTGCTGGTGACCAGGTCGCGGGTGGGGCCTTCCGGAAGTTGCTGCGCCTGGGCCCCGCGGGCAGGGCAGAGGAGAGCTGCCGCGGCAGCGGCGACAGCGGCGAGAGGGAGGCGAAGACCACGCATGATCGATCAAGCTAGCAGAGGGAGAAGGCCGTACTCAAGAGAAAAATTGAAACGTCTCATATTTTTCTTAGCCCTCCGGGAACAAGCAAATTCAAACCTTGATCCCTCAGCCGAGGCTGTGGTCGCACGCGATTTTTTGTTCGAAGTTCCGCGAAAATCCCGGAATTTTCGCGGTTGACGAGCGCTTTCTTCTGCGCGTACTCTTGCCCCCGAAATCGGATAAGAGATAGGCCGCAGGTAGGAAGCACTCTCTGGCGGGAAAATCTCCGGTCCTGAATTGAAACGTCTCAATGCGTCGGCGGGGTATTCCCTCCTAAAAGCGATTGGGTCCGAGGCTGGCATATGCGTCGATTTTGCTGGAAGAAACTGCTGTTACCTGCCGCTCTGCTGCTGAGTGGTGGCGCGGCCGCTTGGGCGGTGAACATCCTGACCGAGGGCGTCGATGCCGGCCGCACCGGCTGGGTTCAGGGAGACAAGTCCTTAACGGTACAGAACGTGAAGAACATGAAGCTGCTGTGGAAGGTACAGCTCGACTCCAAACCGCGCGAGATGCACAATCTCTTCCCGCCGCTGCTGGTCGAGAATGTTGAAACCCCGGCCGGAAAAAAGAACATCGCCGTTGTGGCCGGTGTGCTGGATGAGCTCTATGGCCTGGATGCGAATACCGGCAACACGATCTGGCATATGACCTACAAGACCGACTATCAGCCGCCCAAGACAAGCGCTACGCTCTGCCCCGGCGGTCAGACGGCGGTGCCGGTGATTGTTCCCGGTGAGAAGTCTGGTGACTGGGCCGTCTGGGCGATCGGCTGGGATGGCTATCTGCGCAAGATGAACGTTGCCGATGGAAAAGAACTGCAGGCGCCGGAGAAGTTCATTCCGGCGAACGGCAAGCCATACGCGCTGAACTATCTGAATGGTGTGATCTACACCAGCACGGCGCAGGGTTGCGGCGGTTTGACCAACTCGACCTTTGCCTACGACACCAAGACGCGTATCGCGACGGCGTTCATCCCTTCAGGCGGCGGATTATGGGGACGGCGAGGAGTCGGCCTCAGCCCCGATGGCGAGAGCTACATGGGAACCGGTGATGGAGTGTGGGATGTGGAGAACGGCCATCTCGGGAACGGCATCATTGGCGTGAAACTCGACAAGTCGGGCGAGCTGCAGTTGAACGATTTCTTCGGACCGAAGAATGCCGAGTACATGTTCAAACGCGACCTGGATGTGAATGTGACCCCAGTTTCCGTGGACTGGAAGGGGCACAAGCTGCTGATCGGCACATCGAAAGAGTGCCGTCTCTGGCTTCTGGATCGCGACAACTTCGGCGGTGACGACCATCGCACCCCGTTGGCCCAGACGCCGCTGCTCTGCAACCTCAACGCAAACTTCGCGGAAGAGGGCGTATGGGGAGCGATCAGCACCTACCTGGATGCAAAGGGCGACCTGTACGTGGTGGTGCCGTTCTTCGGGCCTGCCAATCCGAAGTACATCGGCGCTACTCACTACGCACCCGCACCGAAGATGGGCGGTGGCGGCGTGACAACGTTGAAGGTAACGGAGACCGGCGGCAAGCTGGGCTTTACTCCGGTATGGACGAGCGAAGACATCGATCATCCCGATGAGGCCGTGATCGTGAATGGTGTGATCTTTGTCAACGGTACGGGAGAAGATGCGCGTCAGCAGTGGGACGACAACTACTGGGACAAGACTCCGGAGGGGTTGCCCAAAGGGCCGTGGTCGCAGCAGTCGAATACGCGTATCCACTACTCGCGGCACGCGGTATTGGTAGCGCTGGACGCGGCTACCGGCAAGATGCTGTGGTCAAGCGGCAACCAGATTGCAAGCTGGAATCACTTTGCCGGCATCACCGCGGCGAACGGCCGTGTGTACATTCCCAGCTATGACGGCATGATGTATTGCTTCGGAGTTGCCAAATGAAGACAGCGCAACGCGGTACTCTCACTCTCATCGCGGCACTGACGCTGACACCAGTGATCTTTGCGCAACGTAACGGGCCCGATTGGAACACTGCGGGTTTCGATGTGCAGCGTTCGCACTGGATGAAGGCGGACAAAGACGTGAACGTGACATCGATGTCCAAACCGGGATACCAGCTCGTCTGGAAGCAGAAGGTTGACGGCGTGAAGGTCGGCCTGAGCGAGCCCATCATGGTGGGCACCTTCATCGGCTGGAAGGGCTTCAAAGACCTGGTGCTCTTCCAGGGTGGCGATGGCGATCTCTATGTCTACGACAGCGACCTTGGCGTGCCCTACTTCGACAAGCGGTTCAACGCGACGGCTCCTAAGGCCTGCCCAATCTCCAGCATTGGCGCTCCGGGAAGACCTTCGCCGCTGAAGCCCGCGGCAGGGATGATGCGGCCGCTTGCGGCACCGTATCACAGCGTGATTGGCAAACCGGGAGAGGGCATTCCCGGAGGCATGAATCCGCCGCGCACTGGTTTTGGCTTCGGCCAGCAGCAAACTGCGGTTCCCGGGTTGAACCAGGGCGGCCGCGCGGCGACACCGATATACACCATCACGGCAGACGGCACACTGCACATCATGGCGCACGGGACGGGCAATGAGTACGAGAAGCCTACGCCATTCGTGCCCGCCGGAAGCCAGATCTCCGATATCTCCTCAGTCGACAAGATCGTGTATGTGGCTACATTGCCGGGCTGCGGAGCCAGCCCGAATACGCTCTTTGCAATGGATCGTAATGATCCGGCGAATCCCACCATCAAGCAATGGAAGCCCGAGAGCGGTGACATCCTCGGAGCGCCGGCGTTTTCGACCGAAGGCAATCTTTACGTCACGACGACGAAGCAGTTGATTGCTCTCGATCCGAAGTCTCTTAGCTCCAAGGTGCTGGCGACCAGCCAGGCCGGCTTCGCCTCCACGCCAATGATCTTTACCGCTGCGGACAAGAAAGAGTATGTCTCTGCCGGAACGACCGATGGCAAGTTGATGCTGATGGATGCGGGAACCGGAGCGACAGTAGCGACCGCAGGCGAGGAACAGAAGCTGCAGTTCACCCCGACGGCTCTGGCCACCTGGGAGGACGGAAGCACGCGCTATGTCATCGTGGCAGACAAGACGAAGCAGAAGGCTCCAGTGGTGGCCTACAAACTTTCCGATGGCAAGCTGCAGATGGCATGGACCTCTACAGATCTGGAAGCGCCAGGAAGCCCGTTGATCCTGAATGGTGTGCTCTTTGTTCTGGCTACCGGCGAGCAGCGCGGCAGCGCCGACCCTGCAGCTCGCGCCAAGGGCAAACCGGCAGTGCTCTATGCGTATGACGCCAAATCCGGCAAAGCTCTCTGGAACAGTGGCACAGCGATCGCCTCACCTGTGACGACCAGCGGAATTGCCACCGGCAGCGGCATGATTTATCTCGCCACCGCCGACAACACGATTTACGCCTTCGGCTTTCCCCAGGAACGCCAGTGAGGTCGTAAATACTCGACTCCTTGCGCCGGCCCCCGAATGGGCCGGCCTTTTTTTCTTTATGGGGGCATCGCAGCAAACCAAGGCCCCGGGTGAGGCGTCTCTGATGTACCGACGTATCGTGTACTGGCATTTGTTTTTGCAACATCGTCAGCGTATCCGTCTCGTCTGTACGGCAACCTGTACAGGAATGAGGTTTGTCATGAATCCGAAAACGCAGGAGTCCGAAATCGCAAAGCCGGAGACAGCCTCGGAAAAGAAGCCTCCGGCGTTTGGTACATATAGCAGCCTCAGCCGCCGTTCGTTCCTGACGGGGTTGGGAGCCACAGGAATTGCAACCGCATCACCGGCGGTTGCGATTGCAAGTGTCGCGGATGCCCCCGCCACCCCAACCGGGCGCGGCGCTCAGACGGTTCATTTCAACATCAACGGCAAGCGCCAGACGGTGCAGCTTGAGCCCCGCGTCACACTGCTCGACTGCCTGCGGGAGGTGGTGCAGCTTACCGGCACGAAGAAGGGGTGCGATCACGGACAGTGCGGGGCCTGCACGGTGCTGGTGAACGGCCGCCGCATTAATAGCTGTCTGAGTTTCGCGGTGATGCATGAGGGCGATGAGATCACGACGATTGAGGGACTGGGCACGCCGGAAGCGATGCATCCCATGCAGGCGGCGTTTGTGGAGCATGACGGCTATCAGTGCGGCTACTGCACCAGCGGGCAGATCGTTTCGGCGGTGGGTATGTTGAAGGAGTCTTGGGGGCCGGCCGACAAGGATGTACGCGAGGCGATGTCCGGCAACATCTGCCGCTGCGGCGCTTACCCGAACATCGTGCGGGCGATACAGATGGTGCGCAGCCGCGTCAGCCAGCAGGGGGTAAACGCATGATCGACTTTGAGCTGACACGCGTCGGCACTCCCGATGCCGCTGTTCAGATCGCTGCTGCAACACCGACAGCACAGCAGGGCGCGACCGTACGATTCATCGCCGGTGGAACCAACCTGATCGACTACATGAAGCTCGATGTGGAGACGCCGCAGCATCTGGTCGATATCAACCGCATTCCCGACCTGGCGAAGGTCGAGAAGCAGCCCGATGGATCGCTGAAGATCGGCGCCCTGGTGCGGAACTCCGATCTGGCGCAGGCGCCGGAGGTGCTGGCGGAATATCCGGTGCTCTCGCAGGCGCTGCTCTCAGGCGCTTCAGCGCAGCTACGCAACAAAGCTACTACTTCGGGCAATCTGCTGCAGCGCACGCGGTGCCCTTACTTCCGTGACCTGGCGTACGCGGAGTGTAACAAGCGCACCCCGGGTTCTGGTTGTGCCGCTATCGGCGGATATCACCGCAACCACGCCATTCTGGGTGTGAGCGATCAGTGTATTGCCACCCATGCTTCGGATATGGATGTAGCCCTCATGGTGCTTGACGCTGTGATTCACGTGCAGGGCATCAAAGGAAACCGGACAATCCCGATCGGTGAGTTCTACAAGCTTCCCGGCACAACGCCGCATATCGAAAATGCACTTGAGCCCGGCGATCTGATCACGCATGTCACACTTCCTGCTCTTCCAGAGACAAAGCAGATTTACCTCAAGCTGCGCGACCGGGCCTCGTATGAGTTTGCGCTGGCTTCTGCCGCCATCGTGATGCAGGTGCAGGGTGGCAGGCTGCGTCACGTTCGCGTCGCGATGGGCGGGGTGGGGACACGGCCGTGGCGTATGCCGGAGGCCGAACATGCGCTCGAAGGCCAGGCCCCCGGGGAAGGGGTCTTTCGTGCAGCGGCGGATGCGGCGCTGAAGACGGCCAGGCCGCACACAGACAATGCATTCAAGATCCCACTGGCAAAGCTCTGCATGATCCGCGCTTTGACGACGGTTACTAACGCATAAGGAGGAAGCTCGATGTTGAAAGAAAATGCAACCACCATCGGCACTCCGGTGCCGCGTATCGACGGCCCCTACAAGACGACGGGGACAGCGAAGTACGCCTCTGATCACAACTTCCCCGGCCTGCTGCATGCGGTGCCGGTCTGCGCAACCATTGCGAAAGGAAAGATCACGGGCATCGATACGGCGGCTGCTGAGGCGATGCGCGGTGTGGTGAAGATCTATCACTATGGCAATGCCCCGCATCTCTACCGGCCCATACCGCGCGATGCGCGTGTCGATGAGGCGCGTCCGGCCTTTGAGGATGAGAACGTCTACTACTCCGGCCAGTATGTCGCGGTGGTCGTCGCTGAGACGATCGAGCAGGCACGTGCCGCAGCGCGTGCGGTGAAGGTGAGCTATGCGGCGGAAAAGCCGGACAATCACCTGGACCTCTCCGATGGACTTCAGGAAGATGCATTGCACGAAGCCAGCAAGCGCGGCGATGTCGATGCGGCATTCTCCACAGGGGCTGTCAAGATCGATGCGACCTATGTCACGCCGGTCGAGACACATAATCCGATGGAGCTGCATGCCTCGGTCGCGACATACGACAACGGAAAGTTCGTACTGTACGAGACAACGCAGTCGATCGTGAACCATCGAACAGCGATGGCGCAGATGCTCGGCGTTCCGGTTGAGAACGTGCAGATCATCATGAAGTTCCTGGGGTCAGGGTTCGGCGGCAAGCTCTGGGTCTGGCAGCACTCATTGCTTGCGGCTTCGGCGGCGAGGGATCTGCGGCGTCCGGTTAAGCTGGTCACCGATCGTCATTCGCAGTTCACGAATGTGGGGCATCGTCCGCGCACCCAGCAGCGCCTGCGGCTGGCTGCGACTGTCGAGGGCAAGCTGACCTGCATTCAGCATGACTATTCGTCGGAGACATCGATCCTCGATAACGTTGGAGAAAACTGCGGCGAGTCGACGCCGTTCCTGTGGAGCACGCCGAACCTGCGTGTCCGCTCCTCAATGTCGCACCGTAACGTCGGTACGCCAACGGCCATGCGCGGTCCCGGAGCGGTGCCGGGACTCTTCGCTCTTGAGTCCGCAATGGATGAGCTGGCTATCCGGCTGAAGATGGATCCCGTACAGCTTCGTCTGCTGAATGAGCCGGAGAAGGATGAATCGAACGGGCTTCCATTTTCGTCGCGGCATATGAAGGAGTGCCTGACGCTTGGTGCTGAGAAGTTCGGTTGGGCGAAACGTAATCCTGTTGTCGGGTCGATGAAGAAGCCTGATGGAACGATTCTGGGCTGGGGTATGGCCGGAGCCTCCTGGGGCGCGGGACGCATGCCCACCTCTGCGAATTTTGCGTTCCGCGATGACGGATCGGTGCGCATCGGTTGTGCCACGCAGGATATCGGCACAGGCACCTACACGGTCTTCTCGCAGATGGTGCACCACATCACTGGCATCTCCATGGGACGCATTGAGGTAGCACTGGGAGATACCTCCCTTCCACCGGGGCCGCTCTCCGGCGGATCGCGCGTGACCGGATCGTTGTTTCCCGCGATTCAGGAGGCCGTGAATGCAGCGACAAAGCAGTTATTGCAGATCGCGGTAAACGGAGTTCATTCTCCGTTCAAGGGAGCGAAGGTTGATGAGCTCGCGTTTTCTGAGGGGCGAGTTTATCGCAAAGCGGATAGCAGCGCTTCCGGTGTGAGCTTTGAAGAGATACTGCGTTCAGCCAATCTCCGGTCTGCGATTGGGGAAGGCTCCTCGGTTGCATCGCAACAGGATCCGAAAGCAAAGGGGCTCTCCTTGCATAGCTTCGGCGCGCAGTTTGTCGAGGTGGAATGGGATCCAGGTATCGCGCGTCTGCGCGTTTCGCGGGTGGTTACTGTTATCGATGGCGGGCAGATCATCAACCTGAAGGCAGCAACCAATCAGGTAGAGGGCGCTATTGTGATGGGGGTTGGGATGGGGCTGCTGGAGGAGACCATCTACGATCAGCGCTATGGGCATCCGGTGAATGCCAACTATGCCGACTATCTGGTCCCAACCCATGCCGACTGCCCTCCGGCGATCGATGTCACCTTCCTCGACTATCCCGACAAGGCAATGAGCGAGATCGGCGCGCGCGGCATCGGTGAGATCGGTCTCGCCGGGGTCGCGCCAGCCATTACCGCGGCGGTCTATCATGCAAGCGGGGTCCGTGTGCGCGAGCTGCCTGTGCGCATCGAAGACCTCCTGCAGCCCATCACCAAAAACCATCGAGCTTTATTTCAACCCTAAGGAGCAAGTCCCTTCTCATGCAACGCCGCACGTTTTTGAAATCCGCCCTTACCGCTTCGGTTGCTTCGGCTGCATCCGCCGGCACAGCGCTTGCTCAGCCTTCGGGCGGACGCGAGTACTATCAACTGCGCAAGTACCACCTCAGCCGCGGCACCGGCTCGGCAATGACGGAGAAGTACTTCCGCGATGCCTTGATTCCTACGCTGAACCGTATGGGTATGAAGACTATCGGCGCGTTTTCGGTGAACTACGGTCCGGAGACACCGACGTATTATCTGCTGATCCCCAGCTCGGACCTCTTCACACTGACCAATCTCGATCTTTTATTGGCCAAAGATGAGACCTTCTTGAAAGCGGCGGAGCCGTTCTGGTCCTCACCTGGAAAAGATGCTGCGCCATTTGTCGATGCAGAGAGCTCGCTGCTGGCTGCATTCGAGGGCTGGCCGCACCTCACTGCTCCCGATACAAAGCAGAAGCGCATCTTCCATCTGCGCACGTATGTCAGTTCCACGTATGGTGATCACGTCCGCAAGGTGGAGATGTTCCATCACGGTGAGTTCAAGATCTTCCAGGAGTCCGGTTGCGGACAGGTCTTCTACGGCGACCTTCTCATCGGCCGGCAACTGCCATCGCTGACCTACATGCTCACCTTTCCGGATCTGGCAGCATTGGAAAAGGGATGGGCGGGTTTTCAGTCCCACCCGGAGTGGAAGAAGCTGGCTGCCGATCCGCGATATGCGTTCGAACCGATCGTGACCAACATTGACAGCCTGATCCTGAATCCGCTGCCCTTCTCGCAGGTGTAGGTGTCATCCAATCCGCTCTAAGAGGGTGTGAAATATCCACTGCATGAGGCATGGCTTGAATCAGGTGGGAGCCGTGGGCTAAAGCCATGCTTCAGCCCACGGTTGCCGGATACACGAGAAGTTGGGCTTTAAAAGCCCATTCCTTATGCGAAAGAAAGATGTTTGAGCGCTGAAGGCGCGACCTATACCAGCCTGGGGCAACGCCCCAGGTACTGAGATAGGAAAACGGTAAGAGGGCTGAAGGCCCGATCTATAATCCCCAGTCTTCATAAACGAAGCGGTTCGTGAAGCCGTTGTACCTATCGAAACGATACGGTCGGATTGAAGGCACTTATATAGGGCGGGCCTTCAGCCCTCCTCCGTCTTGTGGGCGCCAAAACCTGGGGCGTTGCCCCAGGCTGGTATAGAACGCGCCTTCAGCGCTTGACTTTCCGTAGGTCGGGGACCCCGATGCTCCCCACCCAATTACCGCACACCATAGCTACTGTTGTGTCCCACGCGCTGGAATCGTTGACGCGCAATCACTGGAACGGCCTGTGAAGAGCAGGCCGTTCATCTTTAAGTACACTGCATTGGTCCAGCCGAAGCCGACGACATTGCTCTTGTAGCCCGCGGCCACTTCGACATCCTTCCGGGGATCGACAACGTTGTACTTCTCGCGGATGGTTCCGTCGCGCTCGTAGTTATCGCGGACGGAGTGCATGAAGCCGTGGGCAATGCGTCCCATGGTTGTGCCATAGCCGTAGCAGCTCATGCCGTCGACTGCGATCCAGTTCACGGGCGCCCAGCCGAAGGGGGCATCCCACTGCATGCCACTGATGGTATTGCTCATCGCCAGGCCTCCTTCATGCGTAAGCGTGCGAAGCTGGCGCATGGTGGAGGCTGCCTGAGTGCGTGTAGCAAGCCCTGCCCAGAGTGGATAGGCTGCGGTGGCATAGAGGTAGGTCGAGCGGCGATGGTGCACAAAGTCATAGTCGGCAAAGGCGCCGGTGCGTGCATCCCAGAGATAACGGTTCATCGCCGTCTTACGCGCTTCGGCGGCATCGGTCCATTGCTTTGCCTTGGCATCGTCGCCAAGCTTGGTATAGAGGCCGGCGACATCGAGCTCATAACGATAGAGCAGGGCATTCAGGCAGACAGGCGCATAGTTCTCGGTCGATCCGCTAAAGGGACCGAAGCGGAAGCTGACGTCGAAGCCTGACTCGCGCATGGCGCGATCGCTGCGATAGAAGGCGGGCGTCAGCCGCCACCCCTGATACTCGGTGTGAGCACAAACGGCGCTTGCCCCAGAGGAGCATGCCTGGCCATCGGCAGCCTTCGTCAGATAATTGGTCTTCACCTCGGGATGGGCCAGCAGCCACTTGATCACATCGACGTAGTAGGTGCTGTCGTCTTCCATCTCCGGTACGGGCCCGCTGCCCAGGTCGAAGTACCGTGCGAGTCCGGTGTCTCCGGCTTTGTGTGCGTCGCTTAACCACAACGCATGGTCACGTTCGAGGTACGGCATCGCTTTTTCGAGCCATGCTTTTGCCGCGTCAGGATCGCGTCGATTCATGGTGCGATAGACCTCATCAACCATCCGCGCAAGGAAGGGAGGCTGGGAGCGGGTGAGGTAGTAGGTACGGTTGGCATTGAGGATGGCGCCGTAGTTTTCGATCTCGAAGAAGAAGTTCTCCACGATTCCACGCGCCAGGAGCTCGTTGCCTTCGCTCAAGAGGCCCAGCAGGATGAAGTAGCTATCCCATCCATACATCTCATTGAAACGGCCTCCGGGCACGACATAACGATGTGGCAGGTAGAGGAGCCCTGGTGTCTTCAGCTCCGACGGCATCAGGTCGCCTTCTTTGCCGATGGCGCGCGGCAAATGTTCGACACGGACATTGCACTTGGTACGCAAGGCAGCAACGGTGGAAGGAATGGGATATCCATGGGGAAGATAGACAACTGAGGCTCCGGCAAGCTTGGGGTCGTGCACGGTGGCGCAGTCCGTCATCGATCGCGTCAGCGACGCCCATCCATTGCGGATGTACTGCTCGACCGGGACGTCCCCTTGTGTGGATGGGGCGCTGGGAACTGGGGGCTGCGCTACCTCCTGCTGTTGCGCAACGGCGCACGGAAGGCAAAGAAGCAGGAGCAGGGCATACGAACGCATAGGTGGTTCGATGATGATTCCGAGCTGCACGTTTCCCGAAAAAGAAACCCATCCATTGACGGATGGGTTTCGAGCGCACAAAAAAAAGGTTCGAGCTTTCGCTCGAATGCCCACATCTCGGCGGGCCGAGATATGGGGCACCCAGCTTTATACCTTGGGAAGCTGCGAAACGTTCCATCCACCGCCGACGGCCTTCACCAGCAGAACGCTGGCATCGAGGCGGCGGCGCAGGATGTCGATCTCGTTGCGCTGGTTCTGCAGTGCGATGGTCTGCGAAGTGATGACCTGGAGATAGGTATCCACACCGCCCTCGTAGCGGGTCCGGAAAAGTCCCAGGGCTTCTTCTGCGGAGGCGGTAGCATCACGCTGCTGTTGTGCTTCCGTCTGAAGCTGCTTCAGCGCTACGAGATTGTCTTCCACCTGCTGGAAGGCATCGAGTGCTGACTGGCGATAGCTGGCGACATGAGCATCATACTGCGCGATGGCAATGTCGGTGCGCGCGCGCCGGCGGCCTGCGTCAAAGACGGTCTGCGAGATCAACGGGCTGACCGCCCACACACGGCTCGGCCAGGTGAACCAGTTGAGCACGGAGCTGCCCTGGAAACCGGCACTGGCTGCGAGGTTCAGCCGCGGATAGAAGGCTGATTTGGCGATGCCGATCTGTTCGTTGGCTGCGGCCATCAGGCGCTCTTCCGTGGCTATATCCGGACGGCGTTCCAGAAGCTCTGACGGTAGCACGGCGGGAATACCGGGCAGTGCGGGTGTCTGTTCGGTGAGCGGATTGGCGGTCAGCGTGAGCTGCGCCGGCGGCTTGCCGGTCAACACTGCGATCGCATGTTCGAACTGCGCGCGGGCGATCACGATCTCAGTCGACTGCACCAGCGCTTGTTGTAACTGCGTCCGTGCCTGGGCGACGTCAGACTGCGGAGCGACTCCGCCGTCGGCACGATCGATCGTTAGCTGCAGCGCATCTCGATAGGCGGCGACCGTCTCGTCCAGCAGCTTCTTCTGGGCGTCCGCACTGCGCAGGTTGAAGTAGTCCATCGCCAGTTCGGCATGCAGGCTCAGGCGGGCCGTCTCGAGATCAGCGGCGAAGGCCTGCGTGGTCTCTTGTGCCGCGGTGATGCTGCGGCGGATGCGTCCCCACAGATCGACTTCGTAGTTCAGGTCCAGCGGCAGGATGAAATTACCCTGCCCATTGTCGGGTGTCAGGTTGCCGCGATAGGCGCCATTCGGAGTGATGCGAGTCGCGCCCAGCGTGGGATCGACGCTCAGCGTCGGCGACATGTCGGCGCGGTTTAGCTTGATGACCGCACGTGACGCGCGGAAGTTGGCCTCAGCCTGCTTCAGTGTCTGGTTGGCTGGGTCGATCTGCTCTTCCAGAGCATTCAACTGGGGATCGCCGTACATCTCCCACCACTTGCCATGGGCCATGGCGTCATTGGGGGTAGCGGTCTTCCAGGTGTCACCTTCCTTGAAGGTCGGCGCCGTCGGAACATCAGGCTTGACGTAGTTCGGACCAACACGGCAGCCTGCAAGCGATACGGCAATGGTGGTAAGAGCGAGAAGGTTCTTCGTCCTCACTTCTGCGCTCCCTTCGCCTGGGCGACCTTTACCTCCATACCGTTCTCAAGAGAATCGGAAGGATCCAGGATCACAGCATCATCACCGCTAAGGCCGCTGATGACCTCAACGGTAGATCCGAAGTCGCGGCCAATGCGGATAGGGACCAACTGGACGTGGTTGTCCCGCACGATGCCGACGCGCAGACCCTCCGAGCGGAAGAGCAGCGCATTCGAGGGCAGGGTCACTGCCTGTGCTTTACCTGCAAGACGGAAGTGAGCGAAGACGTAGGCTCCGGGCAGCAGCTTGCCCTTCGGGTTATCAACGTCCACCTCGACGTTCAAGGTGCGGGAGCTCTGGTCGATGGCGTTGGAGTTGCGGACGACCGTGCCGGTGAACTTCTGGTCGGGCGTTGCATCCTGGGTCAGCTCGACCTTCATGCCGTCCTGAATCTCATTGGAGTAGATCTCAGGCACAGCTACATAGACGCGCAGCTTCCCCACAGCAGCAAGGTGGAAGAGCTCCTGAGCACTTCCGGTGGCTCCGGAGCCGCCGCCGGCGGCGGTGATCAGGGCTCCGACATCGGTATTGCGTGCGGTGATGGTGCCGTCGAAGGGTGCAACGACACGCTCAAAGCTCTGCAACTGTTGCAGGCGGCGAACGTTCGCTTCCGCAGCAGCCATCAACGACTGACGCGCTTCCAGGGTGGACTGCGCCTGATCGGCCTCCTGCTTGGAGACGGCGCGCTTGGAGACCAGAGCCTGCCAGCGGTCGTTCGTTGTTTTAGCCAGATCAAGATTGGCCTGAGCCTGCTTCAGGTCGGCTTCAGCGGCCTGGAGCTGCTGGTCCAGCTCCGGCGTCTCAATCTGCGCCAGCAACTGTCCCTGCTTTACATGCTGGCCGATGTCGGCGTACCACTTGCGCAGATAACCGCCGGTACGGGCATAGATAGGCGTATCGGTATACGCCTGGGCGTTGCCGGGCAGCACCAGCTCCTGGCCGTCTTTGCTGCCCGCTCCATTGGGATGCACAACATGTACGGTCTGGAAGGAGGAGATACGGGTCTCCTCCTTCAGCTCGCTTTCGGCATGAACGCGATCGTGGATACCCCATGCGACCGCGGCCACCAGCGCAACAGCGGCCACGCCCACGGCAATGTACATGGGCTTGCGATTGGTCGTCGTTTGTGTGGTTTCGGTCTGCTGTGTTGGCTCGCTCATAATCTCTTTCTCCGTTACGCCGGCAGCGCTTCAGCGCTCTCAGTCATAGGAACGTTCGTCGGTCTCGGCTTGCGTCCGTGAATCAGCGCGAAGACGGTGGGAACAAAGACCAGGGTGGCGACCGTGGCGCACATCAGGCCGCCAATGACGGCGCGGCCCAGCGGCGCATTCTGCTCACCGCCGTCTCCCAGCCCAAGCGCCATAGGCACCATGCCTATAATCATGGCCAATGCGGTCATCATGACAGGACGGAAGCGGGTGAAGCCTGCTTCTACCGCGGCGCGGATGGCGTCGCCGTGATCTTCATAGCGCAGCTTGGCAAAGCTGACCACAAGAATACTGTTCGCGGTGGCCACGCCCATGCACATGATGGCGCCCATCAATGCTGGAACGCTGAGGCGTGTCGCCGTAAGGAAGAGGAACAGAACAATGCCGGCCAGTGCCGCGGGCAGCGCCGTAATGATGATGAACGGATCGACCCAGCTCTGGAAGTTCACCACGATCAGCAGATAGACCAGCACGATGGAGAAGGCCAGACCGCCCAGAAGGCCGATGTAACTGCTCTTCATCGTCTCCACCTGTCCGCGCAGGGTGACATAGGTACCGCGCGGCAGCGTCTTGCGCTGGCGGTCCAGGATGCGTTCGATATCGCGGCTTACCGAGCCGAGATCGCGGCCCTGCACCGAGCCGTAGATATCGATCACGCGCCTGATGTTGTAGTGGTTCATGGTTCCCATCTCGGTACCGCGCTCGATGGAGGCGACGTTATTCAGAGTCTCCTGTTGACGTCCGGCTGCGTTGCCAAGCGAGCCGCGGTTGAGCGGGATGTTCTGCATCGCCGCGAGGGTGTCCATGTTGTATTGCGGCGTCTGCGCCACCAGCGGATACTGGTTGCCGGTCTTCCAGTTCAGGAAGAAGAGCGGATTCACCTGGAAGCTGCCGCTCAGCGTATTACGCAGACTGGTGGCGACGTCGGTGGAGGTATAGCCGCCCTGCAGCGCCTTGGTGCGGTCGACGTTCACCTTCAGCGTGGGATAGTCGAAAGGCTGCTGGATACGCAGGTCCGTCAGGCCGGGAACATCTTTACGGAGCTCATCCATTAGCTGTGAAGCAAGCTCGTGGCTCGTCCTTACGTCGGTGCCTTCGAACTGGATATCGATGGGTGCAGGCAGACCAAAGTTCAGGATCTGCGTCGTGATGTCGGCGGGCAGGAAGTAGAAAGTGGTGCCTGGGAAGAGCTTCGGAAGATCGCGGCGCAGATGCGCGATATAACGGTCCGTCGAGTGGTGGTCTTCCTTGAGCGAGACCATCACGTCGCCATCATAGGGCCCGATGGTGCCGTTGGTCTGATGCTGCGTGTTCATCTGGCTGTACGGCATGCCGATGTTGTCGAGAATGTTGGCAACCTCGTTGGCGGGAATCTCCTGACGGATATGGTCCTCGACCTGAT
The DNA here is from genome assembly GCF_025685425.1 of Terriglobus albidus. GTDB lineage: Bacteria > Acidobacteriota > Terriglobia > Terriglobales > Acidobacteriaceae > Terriglobus > Terriglobus albidus. The sequence continues at coordinate 8,070 of NZ_JAGTAS010000028.1, read as the reverse complement.
CGGTCAACCGCGCCATGTCTTCAATGCGGGTTCCGGTGGCGGCGCGTACGTGCAGGATGAACTGTCCGCTGTCGGTCGAGGGGAAGAAGTCCTGGCCGAGGAAAGGAATCAGCAGGAACATCAACAGGCATGCTCCCAGAAAGCTGGGGATAAACAGCTTGCGGTGAGCGACAAAGGTCTCCAGCAGGCCGTGATAAGCGTTCCGTACCCATTCAAAGCCACGTTCAAAGGCGCGCTGGAACAGGACCAGGGGATTGCGTGTCGCCGCCGGTCCGTGATGGCTCTTTGCTTTCAGCAGGTACATCGCCAGGGTCGGCACCAGCGTTCTCGACAGAACGTAGGAGGCCAGCATGGCGAAGACCACTGCCTCAGCGAGAGGAACGAAGAGGAAGCGCGAGACGCCGCTGAGGAAGAACATCGGCAGAAACACAATGCAGATGCAAAGGGTAGAGACCAGCGCCGGAACACTGATCTGCGCTGCGCCCTCAAGGATCGACTCGTGCAGCCCTTGCCCCTCTTCGAGGAAGCGTTCGATGTTTTCGATAGTGACGGTGGCGTCGTCGACCAGGATGCCGACAGCGAGCGCCAGGCCGCCCAACGTCATGGTGTTGATGGTTTCGCCCAGCAGGCCAAGAATGATGACGCTGGTCAGAATCGACAGGGGGATCGAGACGGCGATGATCAGCGTCGAACGCCAGCTTCCAAGGAAGAGCAGGATCATCAGGCCGGTGAGAGCCGCGGCGATCACCGCCTCACGAATCACACCCTGGACGGCGCCACGTACGAAGATCGACTGATCGCTCAGCGGCGTGATCTTCAGCTCCGGTGGAACCAGGGTCTGCACGCGCGGCAGCAGCTTCTTGGTGCCGCTCACGACGTCGAGCGTGGAAGCGTCACCGCTCTTCAGAATGCTGATCAGAACGCCGCGATGTCCGTCCTGACGAACGACGTTGCTCTGCACCTGGAAGCCGTCACTGACTGTCGCGATGTCGCGCAGGTAGACGGTGCTTCCATTGATCTGCTTGATGGGCAGCGCACCTAGTTCTTCCACCGTGCGGGGAGCCCCATTGGGAACGACATCATATTCTTTGGTGCCGATCTTGATGGTGCCCGCCGGCGTGACGACATTCTGCTGGGCCAGAGCCGCAAGCATCTCACCCGGCGCAATACCCTTGGATTGCATCGCTGCCTGGTCCATGGCGATGTTGATCTGGCGCTGCTTTCCGCCGAACGGCAAGGGAATCACGGCGCCGGGCGTGGTGACGAGCTGAGTACGGATGACGTTGGTGGAGTTGTCGTTGAGAACCTGTTCGCTAAGGCCCTCACCGCTGATGCCTAGCTGCAGAATCGGCACGCTGGAGGCGGAGAAGTTGATAATCTCCGGGGGCAGGATACCGGCTGGGAGCTGACGCAACAGATACTGTGAAGCGGCTGTAACCTGCGCGTTGGCGGTATCGAGACTCGCACCTGGCTGCAGGAAGATCTTCACGACCGCGCCGCCGTTGTAGGTCGTGGACTCGATGTGCTGAATGTTGTCGACCAGGGTGGTCAACGCCTTTTCGTAGGGCGTGGTGAGGCGGCCTTCTACTTCTTCGGGATTCAGGCCGGTGTACGTCCAGCCCACCGAGACGACCGGGATATTAATATTCGGGAAGATGTCCGTCGGCGTGCGCAGGATCATTACCGGGCTGAGCAGCAGAATCAGCAGCGCCAGCACGATGAAGGTATAAGGACGATTCAGAGCAAGCTTGACGATCCACATCGGCGTCTTCCTTCAAGGAGAGTCTCAGGCCGATTACGCGGCAAGGAAACGGCTTACTAATAATGATTGGTCTTCACCCTTAAGGGTCGCACGTTTTGTTCCGAAGGGTTTGATCGGAAAAACCGATAAGATGATGCTATGGAACTGCGTCATCTGCGCTACTTCGTAGCTGTCGCGGATTACGGCGGTTTTTCCCGCGCCGCCCGCCGTCTGTATGTTTCGCAGTCGGCGCTCAGCGAACAGATTGCCGATCTTGAGTCGGAGCTGGGAGTACAACTATTTGACCGTTCGCGGCTGCGGACGGTACTCACCGCCCCTGGAGAATTGTTTCTGAAGGAGGCGCGCAAGCTGCTCTCCGGTGCAGATGCAGCCATCAAGGTGGCACGGCTGTCAGCCTCGGGTGATCTGGGTGAGATCCGCATCGGCTTCTTTACCGGCGGGGTAGGGCCGAACTTCCCGAAGCTGATCCAGCGCTTCCGGCAGTCGCACCCGCGGGTGCATATTGCGCTGCATGAGATGATTCCGGCGCTGCAATGGAAAGCATTAGCCGAAGGCACGATCGATATCGCCTTTACGCGGCGCCTGGAGGTTCCCTACTCCAACTTCCTGAAGTCCGAGGTACTGCGTAAGGACCCTCTCTATGCCGTGCTGCCGAAGAATCATCCTCTGGCGCGAGATATCGTCGACATCCGCGCGCTCTCACATGAGCGTTTTGTCATGTGTGCACGTGAGACTTCCCCGTCACTGTTCGACAAGATGATCGAGCTCTGCTCCGAAGCGGGCTTCTCGCCTGAGATTGTGAATACGGCGAATGTGTGGAGCTCTATCGTGCTTCTGGTGCAGGCCGGCGAGGGCATTGCGATTCTTCCGGCAAATACACTGCAGGAGCTGCCGAAGACCGGACTTGTCTTCTGTCCGCTGAAACAGAAGAACGCGTGGATCGACCTGGTCATGGCATGGTCGCCGGATCGCGAATCTACGGTACTGCATCATCTGCAACAGCTCATCCGTGAGGCGGATGGGAAAGTCTAGTTGCTGGTTGCTAGTTCCTGGTTGCTAGTGCATCAACAGGTTCGATAACTCATAGTTGGGCGCCCCACCCTCGCAACGCCAGAGCATTTTCCCTGGTGGGTAAGGGAGCCTCAAAAACTTCAACAAAGAAGAGACAATTCCTGAGATGCGATGCTGCACTCACGCCGCGCGCAGCAGGCGAACGAAGCTGTTGTGATGGGCCTTTACGCGATCACATGTCAGTTTTGTGAGGGGGTCCTTCTTGCCGAGTTTCTTCTGTGCCTCTTGCGCCAGCAGCAGCGCATCGTGCCAGTCTCCGCCGCTCTGTTGCAGGCGGTTGTAGCGCGCGGCCACGGCGGTAGCCTGCTTGGCCGGCAGACCGGTTTCGGCGATGTAGCGTGCGACCTTGGCCATCTTGCGAATGGTATGCAGATCGTCTTCACGAACGGTTTTCATGCCGCGTGTGTGCCGCTCGTACCAGGTATCGGCCAGGGGAAGAAGTTGCCTGAGCGGGAGGGAGAGCTCTTCGGCGGGCTTAAGTGCAGTGAAGAGCTTTTCGATTGCTTTTGCAACCTTTGGAATGTGTTGCTCCAGATCCTTCTTCAGATCATCGGCCCTCTTCTGACGGCTCTTATCAAGAGCCTTGAGTAGCTTCGGGCGATGGTTGTGCTGTGGCAGATGCAGCCCCTTCAGTATTTGTTGCAGCACGTCCAGATCACGCACCTGCCCAGCCTCTTTGCGGATAGATTTCAGGGTACGCCGGAATGTCGCGGCCTCTGTGCGGTACGCGGGTAGATCTCTCAACTGCATCAGCAGTTCGAGTTGCGCTTCAATGCGCCGGGTAGAGGTGCGGAGATTGTGCACGGCTTTCTTCCGTGGGCGCGCCACGCACACAGCTAAAGCGGCTTCCAGCGCGGTGGCCTGCTCACGAAGTGTCTGGATCGGTCGTGCCATCTCGGATTAGATGTCGGGAAGGGCCAGGACGGCTACAGCATTTTCCCTGTAAGTGTAGAGTAGGGCTTCCGCACTTATGGGCGTTTTCCGCAATGAAAACGCCGCGGCACTCCTCTTCCGGGATACCCAGCAACAGGGAAAATGCTCTACTCGTCGATCTGCCATCTCCAGATACTGCAGCGCTCGTAGCCTTCCACGGCATAGAGACCGTGCGCGTCGCGGCGGATGGTGGCGCGATCGGCCTCGTCATCCTCTTCGGAGAGGTGCAGGTCGCCGGCCCACAGCTCGCGCAGGTTGCCATGTTTTACCAGGACGGCCCGCTGCTCGTCGTTTACGTAGAGAACGTCCAGCGGCGTAGGAGTGGTGGCCTGGCGCACGTCCAGCCGTTTGAACAGGCGGCGAAGTACAGTGGCGCTGAAGGGATTGAACAGGTAGAGCAGCAGCGGACCGGCAGGGAGCGGCAGGGTCATGATGTCTCCCTCCACGATGCTGACCGGAGAAACGGCGTAGGGCGCGAAGCGGGCGATGTTCTCCTGCGCGATCCTGGTGAGCAGCGGGTTCAATTCAACGCCGGTCACGCTGCGGAAGTGCATACGCGCCGCCAGCAGGGAGGAACGGCCTTTGCCGGCGCCGATATCGACGAAGGCGTAGTCGCTAGGGGGAACGGGAGTCCAGGTGTTCTGCCAGCGCTCCATCAGTTGCGCGAAGAGCGAGGGTGCGGTGCCGTGGTAGGCGGTGTTATGGCGGTCGTGCATGTGGCCGGTCTTGAGCTTCGGTCCGGGGATAAGACCGCCGGTCTCGGTACCGTACTTTGCGTCGAAGGGATGAACGACCGGAGCTGTCTGCTTACGTGCCACGTATATCAAGGGTGCAGGCTAAGGCTGCTTCGGTGCAAGATGAAGAAATGGCGACAGAGATACAAGTGCGTCCGGTAGAGGCGGCGGACGCAGAGACGATCGCGGAGATCTACGGGCATTACGTCCGGTCCAGCACGGCAACCTTTGAGCTGGAGCCGCCCACGGTGGATGAGATTCGCGGGCGGATGGCGGCGGTTGCGGAGAAGGGCTTGCCGTGGCTGGTGGCAGAGCAGGCTGGACGCGTGCTCGGCTATGCCTACGCCGGACCATATCGCCCCAGGGCGGCATATCGATTCACCCTGGAGAACTCGGTTTATATCCACCATGAGGCCGCAGGGCAGGGAATCGGTCGTCTTCTGATGGAGCAGTTGCTGGAGCGATGCACCGAGCGGGGTGCACGGCAGATGGTCGCGGTGATTGGCGGAGGCGACGAAAATGCCGCCTCCGCGCGGCTCCATGAGCGGCTCGGTTTTGTGCGGGTGGGCGTATTGCAGGGCGTGGGATGGAAGTTCAACCGCGCGCTGGACAGCCTTCTGATGCAGCGTGCGTTGTGAGAAGGCTTGCGCCCGGTCCCGTCAGTCTTCGAGGGGAAGACTGTGGGTGCGGAACCAGGCTGCGAGTTCTTTTTCTGTAATTTCACCGGCTGCGAGCGCGTAGAAGGTCAGGTAGTTTTCTTCTTCGGTCATGGCCGGTTCATGGCCGTTGCGTACGAGGAATGTCTCTGAAACGACGAGAGCCGTGCGCTTATTGCCATCGACAAACGGGTGGTTGCGAGCTATTCCATAGGCGTATGCGGCCGCCAGATCGAAGATATCCGGCGGGGGATCACCATAGGCAAGCAGGTTCTGCGGTTTTGCCAGAGCCGATTCGAGCAGCGTGATATCGCGTACTCCGTCAGATCCGCCGAAGGCTTTCAACTGCATGCCATGCAATACCAGTGCGATGTGGCGGCTGATCCAGACCGGCTCCATTACTCCGCCAATTTGCGCAGTGCGTTGCGGTTCTTCCGCATGATCTGTTGTGCGATCCGAATCTGCTCGGCAAACTCTGCGTTGTAGGGCGTGAGGTGAATGCCATCCGGTGTGGAGGTGGCATAAAGCGTGTCACCTTTTTCGAGGGAGAGCTCGGCAAGCAGTTCCTTGGGGAGAATGATGCCTGCGGAGTTTCCAATTGTCGTTACTTTGAGCTCGATTTCCATGACTTGACCTCCTTCGGAATTATAACTTTGATTATAACCTCCTCCCTGCGAGAGAGAGCTTGGAGTTTCTGGTTTTGGGCCAAGTTGCGACGAGCTTCAAGGTCGTTGCATCGGATGCTGTGGAGGAAGTTCATGGATCTCAAGCTCAAAGGCAAACACGCGCTCGTCACCGGAGGCAGTGCCGGCATTGGCTTGGCCATCGTAAAGGGGCTGGTCGCCGAAGGGGTACGGGTTACGGTTCCTGGCCGGGATGAGAAAAAGCTGAAGGCGGCGCTCGGTGAGCTGGGGTCGGCAGTGACGACGCTGGTTGCGGATGCCGGAACGGCTGAAGGCGCCGAGGCCATCATCAAGGCGGTCCCGTCGACCGACATCCTGGTGAATAACCTCGGGATCTACGAACCGAAGAAGTTTGAAGACATTACGGACGCCGACTGGCTCCGGCTCTTCGAGGTGAACGTGATGAGCGGCGTGCGCCTGGCGCGGCACTACTTCCCGCAGATGTTGAAGAAGAACGAGGGCCGCGTCATTTTCATCTCCAGCGAGAGCGGCATCATGACGCCGGGCGAGATGGTGCACTACGGCATGACCAAGTCGGCGCAGCTCGCCATCAGCCGCGGCATGGCTGAGGCCACACGTGGAACCAATGTGACGGTCAATACGGTAATGCCCGGGCCGACACGCAGCGAGGGCATTGTGGAGTTCCTGCAGAAGATGGCCGCGACGCCCAACGCCACGCCCGAGGAGGCGGAGAAGGAGTTCTTCGAAAAGCATCGCCAGAGCTCCTTGCTGCAGCGGTTGATCGACGATACCGAGGTGGCCAACCTGGTGGTTTATCTCGCCAGCCCATTGAGCGCGGCAACGACGGGAGCCGCGGTCCGTGCCGAGGGTGGCCTGCTGCGCTCTATTTACTAAGGGAGAGTATGCTGCTGGCATGAGCGAGCAGAAAACAGTTCCAACGCTCTATGAGTGGGCCGGAGGTTCACCGGCCCTTGAGCGTCTCTTCGTGCGCTTTTACCAGCGTGTGCCAGCGGAGCCATTGCTGCGCGATGTCTTCGCGCAGATGGATCCGCATCATGCTCAGCATGTTGCAGTCTTTGTTGGCGAGGTGCTTGGCGGCCCAAAGGTCTATAGCGAAGAGCATGGCGGCCATGCGCACATGATCCGCAAACACATGGGCCGTAATCTTACAGACGAGCAGCGCCGCCGCTGGATGAGCTTGTTGCTGGAGACCGCGGATGAAGTAGGTCTGCCGGACGATCCGGAATTCCGATCTGCCTTTGTCGGCTATCTGGAGTGGGGTTCGCGGTTGGCTGTGATCAACTCGAAACTTGATCCCGCGGCGACTGAAGATACAACTGCACCGATGCCGCAATGGAGCTGGGGTGCAGTGGGTGGACCGTATCAGGGTTGAGTAGCAAACGAATTGACACGGATTTACACCATCGGCCACTCGCGTCATCCACTAGCTATCTTTATTGATCTCCTAAGGCAGCACGGCATCCGGACGCTCGCGGATGTCCGTTCCATTCCCGCCTCGCGACGCATGCCGTGGTTTTCGCGGCAACCTCTGGCTGCTGCACTGACGGAAGCCGGCATCCGCTACGTCTGGATGGGAGACCGGCTCGGCGGCAAACCGCGCGATCCGGCAGTGCACGGCTCCGGCGGCGCCGTTGACTATGCGGCAGTCCGCGCGACACCGCGTTTCCAGACCGGCATGGAGCTTCTGGAGAAGACAGCCGCTGCAAGCAGCACGGCCATCATGTGCGCCGAGGAAGATCCCATGCACTGCCACCGCTGGCTTCTTCTCGGTCCGGCAATGGATGAACGCCAGATGGAGGTTCTCCATATTCGTGGCGATGGTTCTGTCGAAGCGATGGCGCCGGTGCAGAACCGGCTCTTCTAAAAAGTCATGTGTGTCGTTGAATTTGCTTATCCCATACACTGGGTTCCCATCCATCGCAACGCGATGGGCGGAATGTTCGAGCGAAGCTCGATTCGGTGGGAGCATCGGGGTCCCCGGCCAGCGTTGCTGGTTGGGGTAAAGGCGTGGGCTTTCAGCCCACGGTATATCGGCTCGATATGAAATGGGCTTTTTCCTCGCGTACAGAGGAGGCTCAAGGCTAAAGCCCATCTTTTGTGGCTCTGTAAACCGTGGGCTAAAAGCCTAATGTCACTTACTTTTTGATTTTGGGAGAGGACCGAAGTGATGTTTTGAGGGGAAGGATTTTCCTTTTCCCCAGATTTCGCGAGGGTAAGATCGATGTTTGGTTCGTTGTGGAAGCTTGGCT
>NZ_JAGTAS010000029.1 GCF_025685425.1 Terriglobus albidus | reverse complement strand
CTGCCACCGCGGATGGAAATCACAACCTACAATCTGCATAAGAAGGCTTCTCCTGATCTTCCTGATAGCTGGTCCTCGAAACCCTTACTATCTCGATCTTCGCTGAAGCCTTCTTCCTTATCCCATCCACATCTCGGCATAGCCGAGATGTGGGAGATTCGCGCTACGCGCGAACCGCCTTTGTTTGTCATTTCGTAGGGACCAACGGGAACGGAGAAATCTGCTTCTCTTCCGCTGTAGAGCGGGCCGTCAGTCCGTTATCGTTTCTCCCCGGTCTAATCTGTTACCCATCTGCCCGGTCTAAACTGTTACCTATCTCCCAGGCTGCACAGACGTGGCAAGACATGCGGCTTCAGCCGCTGAGGTACATTCGGATTCCCATTGCCCTCAGAGGCTGAAGCCCCATTATCGCGGAGGCTTTGACGGGACGGCTGAAGCCGTCCCCTTAAGCAAGGCAATCGCGCTTAGCGCGATACTCGATAGTTTGCGGAGAAACCACGAAGTATCGACAACAGAGTACCTACCGGCTGAAGTTCGTCTGCTTCTTCTCCTGCTCGCGTTCCAGTGCCAGCTGGATCAGGCGATCGATCAACTGCGGATAAGTAAGACCGGTAGCCTCCCACAGCTTGGGATACATGCTGATCGAAGTAAAGCCCGGCATGGTGTTGATCTCGTTCAACACAATCTTGGGGTTCTTGATCTTCTTTCCCTTGGCGTTAAGCGCCGGCTCCATGAGGAAGTCCACGCGCGCCAGGCCGGCGCAATCGCAGGCGCGGAAGGCGGCAATCGCCATCTCGCGGATCTTCTTCGCTTCGCCTTTAGTGAGCTTCGCCGGGATCACCGGCTCCGAGGTGCTGGTGGAGTCGTACTTCGACTCATAGTCATAAAACTCACGGTCAGGGACAATCTCGCCGACCACCGAGGCCTCCGGGAGATCATTGCCCAGAACGGCAACCTCAAGCTCGCGCGGCTTCACACCTGCTCCACCGACCCCTTCCTCGATGACGATCTTGCGGTCGTACGAAGCTGCAAGATCCATGGCTGCGGCCAGCTCGCTGCGGTCATGCACCTTGCTGATGCCCACCGACGAGCCCAGGTTCGCAGGCTTCACAAAAACGGGATACTGCAGTTTCTTTTCGATCTTGCGAGTGACGCGCTTCGCATCAGTACTCCACTCGCCGCGCAGCACGGTCACATGTGGCGTAATGGGAAGCCCCTCGGCGAGGAACATCCGCTTCATCGCATCCTTGTCCATGCCGGTCGATGACCCCAGAACACCGGAACCGACGTAGGCGATATCCGCCAGCTCAAAAAGCCCCTGAATGGTCCCGTCTTCGCCGAAGGTGCCGTGCAGGACAGGAAAGACCACATCAAGCCCATGAGCGTCCGAATTGGCTGCGGATGCCGGAGCAAGCCCCTTGCCGGCCTTCTTCGCCGCCACCTTCACCTTGGGCGCGGGCGGAATGATGGTGACGCCGGCGTCAGACTCCTGCACCGCCGTCTCACCTTCCAGCAGAGCCTGCGCTCCTCCACCGCTGAGCCACTGGCCCTGTTTGGTAATGCCGATGGGCACGACCTCGTACTTCCTGGGGTCCATAGCCTTCAGGATGGAAGCGGCAGAACGCAGGGAGACCTCATGCTCACCACTGCGGCCACCGAACAAAACGCCGACGCGAAGCTTCTTTTTCATCACTTATGAGGGTACGGCTTGGCGGCAGGCGAAGGAAGTCTGGCTGGAGGTTAACTGTTGGGATACCGCCGTAGGGAAGGGATGTCGCGAAAGAAACCGGAAAGGTGTCCTGAAACTTGACAGGCTTTACCGCGAAGGCTGGGGTCCTGGGCGGACTCATTCGCCGGGGCTTGGTGTAAGGTATCGCGCTTTGCGCGATTGCCTTGCTTAAGGGGACGGCTTTCAGCCGTCCCGTCGAAGCCCCCGCGATAGTGGGGCTTTCAGCCCCTGAGGGCAATGGGAATCCAAATGTACCTCAGCGGCTGAAGCCGCATCTCTCCTCACGTTGGTACGGCATGGCTGAAGCCATGCCCTTAAGCAAGACGGATCACCGCAGGCGCGATACTCCCACATCTGCTACGCAGATATGGGGCACCCGGTCAGGTGGCTCAATACGCGTCTTTGCTCTGAATGAAGCTCTGCGGTGTGCCGTCTTCGGGATTCACGAAGTGGATATCCGTCGGCTCACGGCGAGGTGTGTCGATGGCGAGAAAGACAACCGGACCTTCGAAGATCTCGGGCATCGCATGCACCGTTTCTTTCTTAAAGACGAGGAAAGTCCCCGGACCGAATTCACTGCTGTGCTCCGGGCTCTCCATCCAGAAGGTGCCGCGGCCTGAGATCACGTAGAGATGCTCGTTGCTCAGCTTATGAAAGTGAGGCGGCGTTGGCCGGTAGACGCGGAAGATACGCGTGCTCGCCTCCGGCTCATCGGTCATGTAGTGATCGAGGAGAAGAGATGCTGCCTCGTTCGGAAATGCACTTGCAATCGCAGCCGTATCAAAGCGGCCAGCCTTGCTTGTTGCTGCCATCTCTTCTCCTCGATTGATTACGGGTAAATCCTGTTCAGCGTACGAGCAAACGGGATGGTCTCGCGCACATGGTCGAGACCACAGACCCATGCCACCACACGCTCAATCCCCATGCCGAAGCCGGCGTGCGGCACTGAGCCATACTTGCGCAGATCCAGATACCACTGGAAGGCTTCGAGTGGCAGGTCGTGGGCTTCGATACGGCTCTTCAACAGCTCATAGCTCGAAACACGCTGGCTGCCTCCGATGATCTCGCCGTAGCCTTCAGGCGCCAGCACATCCAGGCACAGCGCCTTGGTCGGGTCCTTCGGGTCCGGCTCCATGTAGAAGGCTTTCACTGCGGCCGGATAGCGATGCACCATCACCGGACGATCGAACTGACTGGAGATGTAGGTCTCGTCCGGAGACCCAAAGTCATCACCATAGGTATGGGGATTTTCGATAGCGCCCTTCTTGTACGCCTCTTCCAGCATGGCGTGGGCCTCATCGTAGCTGATCTTCGGGAAGGGAGCCTGGATGGCTTCCAGCTTCGCGACATCACGCTGCAGGACCTTCAGATCGGCCTGATGGCCTTCGAGCACGCGCTTCACGATGTGCGAGACAAAGTTCTCCGCCAGCTCCATCAGGCCATCGAGCTCCAGATACGCAACCTCAGGCTCGATCATCCAGAACTCGGTCAAGTGGCGGCGGGTCTTGGACTTCTCCGCGCGGAAGGTCGGGCCGAAGCTGTAGACCTTGCCCAGCGCCAGCGCTGTGGCCTCGATGTAGAGCTGGCCGCTCTGCGTCAGATAGGCCTTTTCCTGGTCGAAGTAGTCCATCTCGAAGAGCTCCGAGGTGCCCTCGCAGGCGTTCGGCGTTAGGATGGGCGGATCGGTGCGGATAAAACCGTTGGTGTCGAAGTACTCCTGCGCCGCGCGCATGATGGTGGCGCGGATCCGCAGAATGGCCGACTGCCGCGGCGTGCGCACCCAGAGGTGGCGGTGCTCCATCAGGAAGTCGACACCGTGTTCCTTCAGCGAGATGGGGAAGGGCGTCTCCTCGGGAATGCGATGGATGACCTCAATGTTTTCGACATCCAGTTCGAAGCCCGAGGGAGCGCGCTTGTCCGCCCGTACTTTGCCGGTGACCACCACCGATGACTCCTGCGTCAGGTTTTTGATGGTCGTGAAGACCTCTTCCGGCACAGCTGCCTTAGGCACAATGCCCTGGATGGTGCCGGTGCCGTCACGGAAGATTGGAAAGAGCAGCTTGCCGCTCTCGCGAAGGTTGTAGAGCCACCCGCGCAGGGTGACGGTCTGGCCTTCGTGCTGGGCAAGCGAGGCGATAGTAGCGAGGGGGGCGGCGGAGACTGCGGAATCACTCATTGCGGATTCCATTCTAGCCCCGTAGGTCGGGCTTATCGCCTGACCTACTCCGGAAGTCAAAATGACCTCAGAATCTCAACTGACCCGAAACTGGGTGCCCCATCCATCGCATAGCGATGGGTGGGATATTTGCGAGGAATTTTGCTATGGACCCAGCCCCAAAAAGACGGTTCGAGCTTCGCTCGAATACCCAGGTCCCCGAGGGCCCCCCAAAGAACAAGTTCCTTGGGGACCCCGGGCATGGGGCACCCGGTGTATGGGCTCCGTCCTAAACTCCAAGGAGCTTCCAGGCCTCTACGGCCTTCTGTGACGCTGTCTCGGCAGTCTCGTGCAGCTCGTGGGTGATCTCCAGGACGCCGATGGGCGTCTGTGGAAGAGTGGCGATGAGCTCAGCAGCCTTCTTCCAGTCGATTCCACCGGCACCGGGCCACAGGTGCTCATCGCGGGTACCGTTGTTGTCGTGCAGATGCAGTTCGCGGATACGCGTCGCCAACAGAGTCAGAGCCTCTTCCACGCCGTTGGGACGCAGATGACAGTGCCCCAGGTCGACACAGATGTTTACGGTATCGAAGTGGCCGACGTGCAGAATCTCTAAGAGGTGCTCCGGCGAAGTGACGTCATTGTCCAGCGTCTCGATCAGTGTCTTGATTCCGAGCGGGCCGGCAAAAGCCTTGATATGTTCGATAGCCGTCAGAGAGTTCTCCAGGGCACGCGGCGACCAGGTGTCGCCCTTCTGCCCGAGGTGCAGAACGATCGACTCGAACGGAATGAAGTCAGCCGACTCCAGCGAGCGCTTGATCTCGTCCATGGCCTCGATCCGTTTGGACTTGTCCGGATCGATCAGATTGACCGTCTGCGACAGGTCGCGGGACCAGTGGGCGCGATCGTGCAATGGCTGATGCAGCGTGGCCAGTACGTTGTTCGAACGGAACCAGTTAGCCAACTCGCGGGTGGCGGAACGGTCTGTGTAATCAAAGTGATGGCGCGCGGCGAAGATCTCAATAGCCTCTGCTCCCCCGGACGCGAGGGCGTCAAGGAGACCAGGATGGAGCCGCTGCTCCAGAAAAACGTGTGTGGAAATGGCCCTAATCATCCGAACATTTGACGATATAGGCTACCCAAGGTTGCGCAAAAGTGGTTTGTTTGGTTCATGATTCACCTCGGCAGAACCACCTTGCCCGTACGACATGATTGAATGGTGAATCGTGGAGGGAATCGGATGCGCCGCGTTGCTGTAATCGCCCTTGGATTGAGTGTAGGTGTGGCCTGGTGCCAGGCTCCGGCAAGTGAACAGAACCCGGTACCGGAACAGCAGGTGGTAAAACCTGCCGAAGCCGCCGCTCCGGCAACACCTGCGCCGGTCGCGGTACAAAAAGTGCAGGTACCCGACCAGATCTCGATGCCTACCGAAAAGACGGTCGCCGGCCTGCAGGGGCGTGTTCTGGACTTCGCCCAGCTCGGCCGCTATCGTGACGAGAATGCCAAGCTCGCGCCTCCCGCTCCGGGCGAGAAGCGGGTGGTCTTCTACGGCGATTCCATTACCGACGCCTGGGGACGCCGCGCGGGAAAGTTCTTTCCCGGTAAACCCTGGATCAACCGCGGTATCAGCGGGCAGACGACACAGCAAATGCTCATCCGCTTCCAGCAGGATGTCGTTCACCTGAAACCCGTCGCCGTTGTCATTCTTGCTGGCACCAATGACGTCGCCGGCAATACCGGCCCGGAAAACCTGCAGATGGTCCAGGACAACATCACCAGCATGGAGGCCATCGCCAAAGCAAACAACATCCGTGTAGTGCTGGCCAGCGTTCTGCCGGCGAAGAAGTTCAACTGGAACCCTGACGTACAGCCGGCCGAGACGATCCGCACACTGAACCAGTGGATCGAACAGTACTGCGCAAAAGAAAAACTCACCTTCCTGAACTACTATCCCGCGCTGGTCGACAACGAAGGCGGCATGAAGGAAGATCTGGCTGCCGATAAGACCGTGCACCCCAATGATGCCGGGTATGCGGTGATGGAACCCTTGGCGCAGGCAGCGGTGGAGAAAGCCTTAAAGTAAGAGTTAAAAGTTGAAAGTTAAAAGTTGAAGCGTTAACGCATGGGTGAGACGAACACGATCACTCATCTGGCAAACGATAAAGCAAGGCATGGGTAAGGAACAGAGTTTCGCTGCCCATGCCTTAACGCTTTAACTTGCAACTTTTAACTTTCAATCTTGACAACTCAATACGCACAATCGTATTGAGTTGTCATGCGACCTTCTCTTCGTGAAGACATTCTCAAGGCCGGCCTGAAGGTAATGTTCAAGTCGGGATATCAGGGCGCGTCGGTCCGCGACATCTGTGAAGCGGCCGGAGCTCCGCATGGCTCGTTCACCAATCACTTCCGCTCAAAAGAGGCCTTTGCCCAGGAGGTTCTCGACCGGTACTTCGAGAACCTGCAGGGACATATCCAGCGATCGCTCGGCGACCGGACACTTTCACCGCGCCGGCGGCTGGAGCGTTACCTGGAGATCATCAGCGATGTATTGGCTGCGGATAAATGGGGCCGTGGATGCCTGATCGGCGATTTCAGCCTGGAAACGGTCACGCACAGCAAACGCCTGCGTCAGCGGCTGGAGGAGATCTTCGAGGAATGGCGCGAGCCGTTCGCCGCCTGCATCGCCGAAGCGCAGGCGACCGGCGAGATTGGCAACACCTTTGACCCCGTAGATCTGGCTGAGTTCCTTCTCTCCTCATGGGAAGGAGCCATCCTTCGCATGAAAGTCGAGCGGGGACCGGCCGCACTGGAACGTTTTCGCAAGATCATCTTTCAAACCGTGTTCAAGGGGCAACGATGAGCGTACTGAATGATGTGCTGTTGTCTCAGGTCGAGGTTCTGGACTCGACCATGGCTTACCGCGAAGCAGGAACCTCTGAAGCAGGAACTCTGGGCGCGCCAGTGGCGCTGTTTCTGCATGGAAATCCAACGTCGTCCTACATCTGGCGCAACATCCTTCCGCTCGTGGCTCCGGTCGCGCATTGCATCGCGCCGGACCTGATCGGCTTCGGACAATCCGGCAAGCCGGCGATTGAGTATCGGTTCGCAGATCATGTCCGTTACCTCGATGCCTTTCTCGAACGGATGAACATCACATCGGCATATCTCGTCGCGCAGGACTGGGGCACCGCACTCGCCTTTCACCTGGCAGCACGCAGGCCGGAGCTTGTGCGTGGACTTGCGTTCATGGAGTTCATCCGCCCCATGCCCACATGGAACGATTTCCATCCTGCACAGATCGAAACCTTCCAACGCTTCAGAACACCTGGCGTGGGCGAAGCGATGATCCTCGAGAGCAATATCTTCGTTGAAGGCATACTTCCGGCAGCGACCGCACGAAAGCTCACCCAGGAAGAGATGGCGGTCTACCGCGCTCCATTTCCGACGCCGGAATCGCGCCGTCCCACTTGGCGGTTTCCCAACGAGTTGCCCATCGCAGGGACTCCCAGCGATGTGTACACCACGCTGGAGGAAGCACACCGCGCACTCGCCGCATCCACCTACCCGAAGCTGCTGTTCGTGGGCAATCCAGGAGCGTTGATCTCGCCCGCATTCGCAGAAAGCTTCACGAAGAACCTGAAGAACTGTGAGGTCGTACAGCTTCGTTCGGGCCTTCACTACCTGCAGGAAGATCATCCGGATGTGATTGGAGCGAATATCAAGGAATGGATTGAGGAGTTAAAAGTTGCAAGTTAAAAGTTAAAACGTTAACGCATGGGCGAGGCAGAATGCGTTGCGACCCCAAACGAAAAAGCGAGGCATGGGTGAAGAACAAAGTTCTTGCTATCCATGCCTTAACCCCTTTAACTTGCAACTTTTAACTTTTAACTTTTCTCAATATCCCGCTGCTTTTCCAAACTTCCGCCGGTTATCGTGTCCGCCCAGGAGTTCTCCAGTCTTGGGATCGACAGCAATCAACTCGCTATCTCCCCAGACACCTGGATTCTTCTCGTCGAACTCGCCGGAGCGTTTGATGGTATATCCCGTCGCCTTCAACTGCTCCACCACATCGAGCGGGAACTTCTTTTCCACACTTAGCTCATCAGGAAGGTACTGGTGATGGAAGCGCGGCGCGTCTGCCGCCTGCTGTACGTCGAGATGGTTGTCAAGGATGGAGATGATGTTGTTGGCCACCGTCGAGATGATGGTAGGGCCGCCGGGCGAGCCCAGCACGAAACGCACCTTCCCTTTGCGATACCAGTGATTCTTCGTCGTCACGATGGTAGGTGTCATGGCCGAAAGAGGCCGTTTGCCGGGGGCGATTGCGTTGGCCGGTCCTTGGATCAGTCCGAAGCCGTTGGGCACGCCCATCTTGGAGGCGAAGTCATCCATCTCATCGTTGAGCAGAAAGCCCAGGCCGTCGACGGTCACTGAAGAGCCGAACAGAAAGTTCAGTGTGTAAGTATTGGCCACCGCCATGCCATCCGCATCCATCACAGAAAAATGCGTGGTCTCGGTCGACTCCTTTGCCGGAGGAACTGTCGGTGCGGGAGGCATGATACCTGCGGGACGAACCAGATCCTTCGAAGGCGTGGGCTTGCCGACCGTGATGGTCTTACGCCAGGCCTCGTGATACTTCGGATTAGCCATCTCCTTCAGCGGCATCTTCATGAAGTCGGGATCGCCGAGATAATCGCCGCGGTCCATGAAGGCGCGGCGAAACGCTTCAGTAATCAGGTTCACCTGCGCCGCGCTGCGGTCCGCACCAAACTTGGGCAGGTTATAGCCGGTCAGGATGCCCAGCGACTCCAGCAGCACAATACCGCCTGAGCTCGGCGGCGGCGAAGTGATGATGTGATAGCCGTGATAGTCACCCTCGATGGGCTTACGATCTTTCACTTCGTAGGCAGCCAGATCGGCGACGGTGATGAGGCCACCGTTCTTTGCCTCGAAGTCGGCGATCTGCCGCGCCATTTTGCCCTTATAGAACTCGGTGGGATCGGCAACGATGCGGCGCAGCGTCGCCGCCAGCTCCGGCTGTTTGAAGACTTCACCGGCCTTATAGAAGTCGCCGTCGCGCTGGTAGATACGATGCGATGTGGGAAACTTCGCCAGATTGGCGCTATGCAGCGTGTTCACTTCCTCGTCGGTAAAGGTGAAGCCTTCTTCCGCGAGACGGATGGCAGGCGCCATGATCTTCGCAAGTCCGAGCTTGCCGAAGTGCTGTTCCGCATAGGTAAGTCCGGCAACCGTCCCCGGCACGCCGCTGGCCTTGTAACCGGTGATCGACATGCGCGGAATGACATTGCCCTTCTCGTCGAGATACATATTGGCCGAGGCCGCCGCAGGCGCCTTCTCGCGGTAGTCAAGGAAGTGCGTCTTGCCATGCTTATCGCGGATGAGCATAAAGCCGCCACCGCCGATATTGCCCGCCTGCGGGTACACAACCGCCAGAGCGAAGCCGACAGCCACGGCCGCATCCACGGCATTTCCGCCCTGTTTCAGCATCTCTAAACCGGCATCTGAGGCATCGTGGTGAATGCTGACCACCATGCCGTGGCGGGCGCGCACCGGCTCCGGTGACTGCGCCTGCATTGCAACAACCTCAAAGGGAAGAGCGAGCGAAAACAGAGATACGGCGGCAGCGATCGACCGGCAAGTCAACGGGCATTGCTCCTTATTGGCGGTACGGATGTCACCAGCATAAATCTTCTATTCACAAACCCCGTGACCTTGCGAAGGAAGATACTGCAGCAGATACGGTGCGTACTATTTCCTCGCCTCGTCCGTCCTACGACATATCGCAAAAACATCACCGGCATGACGGCCATGGGGCCGATATGAAAGCATTAGGACTGTAATGTCAGACTCTTCCCAACGGCTGGGATCGGCAGCCAGCGCCTTTCGTTCGCGCAATTTTCGCTTTTACCAGTCAGCCCGCCTGGTGGGAATCCTGGGCGCCGAAGCACAGACCATCGCTGTAGCCTGGCAGGTTTACCAGATCACACACCGTGCCATCGATCTTGGCTACACCGGCCTGGCGCTCTTTCTTCCCGGAATCTTCTTCGCTCTCTTCGCGGGCCATGTCGCCGACCGGTATGACCGGCGCAACATCATCCGCATCTGCTACATCCTGCAGGCGGTCTGCACCGCGGCGCTGCTGTGGGTAGCGCTGTCCGGCACCAGGAATGTGCTGTATATCTACGGCATCCTCTTCCTGATTGGTACAGGCCGCGCCTTCAGCGGACCCGCCAGTTCCGCCCTGGTGCCGCAACTCGTGCCCAGGGATGACTTCTTCAACGCCGTCACCTGGGGCGCGACCTTCTTCCAGATCGCCAATGTCGCCGGACCGGCCCTGGGCGGCATTCTGTTCACTCTGCCTCTCAGCGGCTCGCTCGCCTTTCTGCGTGGAGCACCCCTTGTCTATTGCTTCACCATCGCGGGACTCACCGCCTTCGTCATTCTGATCAGCATGGTCAAGCCCCAGGGCGCGCCCGCCAGACGGGAGAACGTAAGCCTCAAGACGGTGCTGGCCGGTCTGCACTACCTCTGGTACAAGAAGCTGCTGCTTGGCTCCATCTCACTGGATCTCTTCGCCGTGTTGCTGGGCGGCGCTGTCTCGCTGATGCCGATCTTCGCGCAGGAGATTCTGCACGCCGGCCCTGCGGGCCTGGGTATGCTGCGCGCCGCGCCTTCCGTTGGCGCGCTTACCGTCTCGCTGCTGCTGACTGTCAAGCCGATCCGCCACGATGCAGGGAAGAAGATGCTGACCTGCGTTGGCATCTACGGCGTGGCCACGATTCTCTTCGGCCTTTCGAAGTCGCTGTGGCTCTCGCTGGCGGCGCTTGCGATTGTGGGAGCGAGCGATATGGTCAGCGTCGTCGTCCGCTCGTCTCTGTTGCAGATGGCCACACCGCCGGAGATGCGGGGACGTGTCAGCGCGGTGAACTGGCTCTTTCTCGGAGCGTCGAACGAGTTCGGCGAGTTCGAGTCCGGCCTGACAGCGCAGTGGTTGGGAGCTGTGCGCGCGGTGGTCGTCGGCGGCATTCTGTCAGTCACTGTCACCGCGCTGTGGAGCATTCTCTTCAAGCCGCTGCGCGATGTCGATCAGTTGTCGTCCGAGACACTGCTCTCCGCCAACGAGATGCAGACGGCAGCCGAGCCCGTGGAATAGAGCCTTTTCCTGCTGGTGGCGCTTCGGGATTCCAGCAACAGAGGAAAGGCTCTAGTAAGCTTCTTGGCATGGAGACCGGGAAGAAGATTGCTATTGGCTGTACCGTTGCCGTTGTCCTCGTTGTCGGAGGCCGCCTGGGCATGATCGCCTATCAGCGCCACCAGGCCGCAACCGCAGTCGTAGAAAAGCCTACTTTTGAGTGGAAGCTGACCGACGATGACATGGTGCACCTGAAGCACCTCTACCCCAGCACCATGAAGGACGCGAAAGACCTGATCGGCAAACGCGTCTGGATCTCCGCCGGTGGCCAGATGGAGTACTTCCCTTATGCCGGCAAACAGGTGCAATGGAGTAAGAAGGCCGGCACGCTGCTGGGCGCGCAGCCCATGGACATCAAGGACATGATTACGCAGCGTCCGCCTAAGAGCGTGATCGCAACCCAGCGCATCCCTGCCGATAGCACGGCCATCATGGCGGTCTTCTCCAAGCCGGAGGAGAAAGAGACCTATGCCGCAACTGTCGGCTATATCGAGAACGGCCAGTACACCTTCTATCTGGACGAGATGTTCTTCTATGACGATCCGCACACGCTCTACAAGCACTGGGGAGCGGAGAACTGGGCAGCGATCGACAAGCACGAGGCCAAACTCGGCATGAGCGAGAACATGATGATGATGGCCCTGGGACAGGTGAGCCAGAGCGGAAGTCAGAAAAAGGGCGACCGCACAGTGCATTACTACAACCTGGATAAGCCCTACGACGTAACCTTCGTCAACGACAAGGCGACGAAGATCGAACCTTCAAAATAGCTTTTTTTTGTTTTGTGTTTTGGTTGGGAATTTAGGGTATTCCTAACCCACCCTAGCGTTGCGAGGGTGGGGCACCCGGCTAGAGTAACTATCGGTAGAAAAGCGGATTTCTCCGCTACGCTCCGAAATGACAAACAAAAAGATACCCGGCAGGAAAGCGCTGAAGGCGCGTTCCATACCAGCCTGGGGCAACGCCCCAGGTTTCGGTGCCCACAAAATATCGAAGGGCTGAAGGCCCGCTCTATAACTCTTAACTCGATGCGAATTTGTCGACATCTCGGAAGGGTTATGTTCGTACAAGCTAAAGAATTTTGCATCGGGAAAAAAGGCCGAGCCCATGTCCGGGTCTCCAACGAACGTGTTCGTTGGGGTGGTGTCCCTGAGGGACATAGGCACCAATGCATGGGGTCTATCGAATTTATCGATAGGCCCTAATTCCGCCCCAGATAAGTCTTGTACTGCGTCTCCACAACACCGGTGTTGCGTGCGAGCTGCAGCTTTGCCTGGTTGTACTGGAAATTTGCTGTCACATACTGCGACTGGGCGGCGGCAAGCTGGGCCTCGGCCTGCACCACCGGCAGGTTGTCGTCCACGCCGGCCTGGTAGCGGTCAATGGTGTCTCTCAGCGCCTGGCTGGCCAGGTCGACATTCGATCCTGCGACCTTCACCCGCTCCGAGGTGGAGGTCACATCCAGCATCGCGGAACGAAGCTGCTGATCAATGCCCACGCGAAGGTCGGCGATCTGGTTCCGCAATGACTCCAGCTGAGCATCAGCCACCTGGCGATCGCCCCTGAAGCGAGACTCGGCAAAGATCGGCACATCCAGCTTCGCCATGGCGCTGAAGGTGCCGTGATACAGGCCGCTGGTAGCCGCATTCGGAATATAGCCGCCGGTGACGCCGTAGTTGCCCTCGAAGCTCAGGGCAGGAAGACGCTCATAGGTGATCGCGCGGCGCTGGCGCTCGTAGACGCGGATCTGAGCCTGCAGGCGGAGAAAGTCCTTCCGCCGCTGATAGGCAAGGTTCTTGGCATCCGGAAGAGCCATCTGCGCAAGCTCGGAGTAGGGAACGATGTCGGTCAGCTCAATCGACTGGTTTGCCGGCAGGCCGATCAGGCGATTCAGCGAAATCTTGTCCTTGGCCAGCGCATTCTCAGCGCTGATCAGCGCCTGTTGCTGCTGCTGAAACTGCGATCGCGCCCGCAGCACATCGAGATTGGTCCCGACGCCGGCATCATGCTGTGCCTGCGCCTGCCGCAGAACCTCTTCTTCCTGCTTCAGCAGAGCCTGATTATTGGCGACATTGGCCGCATCCGCCAGGATGCTGAGATAGGTGGTTCCCACCTGGAGCACCACATCGCCGCGAACCGTGGCCGTATTCAGTTCGGCGACCTGCTGCTGCGATTTAGCGGCACGGTAGATCTCGATGGCCGGCATATTGAACAGGTACTGCTGCAGGTTGACCTGTGCCGTGACGGTATCGACCTTCACGATATTTGGAATCGCCGAAGCCGGAATACCGAAGGTGCTCAACAGTCGTCCAGACTTGGTGGGGCTGAAACCCAGAGCCGCCAGGCTGATCTCTGCCCGGTTCGCCGTCCCCTGAATGGACATATTTGGAGTAATGGCCTGCAACGCCGTGCCCACCTGCCCGTGGAGCGAACGCTGCTGCTGCCGCGCCACAATGAGCTGTACATTGTGCTCCATGCCGAGCTGGATGGCCTCATCCAGCGTCAATCGCCGGACCTCGGAGGTGGCTACGCTGATGGGCACACCATCCAATTTGATCTGCGCGGCAGAGGGGGCGTCCGGAAGGTTCGAGATCGGCGGAATGGTGGTCGTATCCTGCGCCAGAACGAGCGAAGCAGCGAGGGGGAGGGCAGCAGAAACCGATCGTATGGCGCGCGTAAGTCGAGTCATCTTCAGGCGTTCGTCTGTTGTTAGATTGTCTCCGCCTGGGGACGGTTGCGCAAAATTCTCCCGGCGGGAAAAACGAGTAAAATCAGCTTGCTCGCCCCGGCTGCCCGGCGACGTCCTTTAATCAACCCATTATGATGCGTACACCCAAGCTCCTGCTCGCCCTTGCCCTCACCGCCACTGCCGCCGCCGTACCAGCAGTCGCCCAGTTTGTCAGCGGCCAGGCGCCCTCGACGACCTTCAAAGACACCTCCATGCTGAAGCCCCCGGCCGGCGCCAAAGTAGCCATCTGGGAGTTTGTCGACCTGGAATGCCCGGCCTGCTCCCGTGCCTACCCCCTGGTGCACGAGCTGAGCATGAAATACGGCGTCCCCGTCGTCATGAAGGACTTTCCCCTGGGCGGAGCGCATATCTGGAGCTTTGACGCCGCCGTCTACGCCCGTTACATGCAGGACAAGCTTCCCAACGGCAAGAACATCGCCGACCAATACCGCCTGGCCATCTTCCAGAACCAGAACATGATCGCCAGCAAAGACGATCTGCTGCGGGCGACCCAGAAGTTCCTGGCCGACCGCAAACAGCAGCTTCCCTTTGTCGTCGACCCGCAGGGTGAGCTGGCCAACGAGGTCAAGGCCGACCGCGCACTGGGCGACCGCATCGGCATCAACCAGACCCCAACCATCTGGGTAGTAACCGACAAGGCCTTTCAGCAGATCTCGGACTTTGAACAGATTGAGCCTGCCATCCAGAACGCCAAGGCGCAGGCCGGCAGCAGCAGTACCGAAACTAAGAAGATCGCGAAAAAGTAGTCTTCACCCAATAATCGAGAGAAAAGGCCGCCCCGGGCGGCCTTTCTTCGTTGCTTTTATCGGAGCGTGTGTCGGAAAAAGCTGAGAAGGGTGAAGAAAATAACGCCGGCGCCGAAGACAAACAGAGCCGCAATCACGATCGGCCATACGGCCCCTTCTTTCGCCGGAAACGCCTCTTCGTCGAACTTACGCCGCCGGTCAGCAAACATCAGGAAGATGCGATTGCCGTAACCCGTCTTCAACACCGGTGACCTCATGGAGCCCCCGAGAATGTATCGACCCTCATTCTCGGATCGAAAGTATACGAAGTACATAAAGACGCGCGCAAATCGTGCCGGAGCAGGCAAAACCCAGTTAGCGGCTTGATGGCCAGACGCGTTGTACTGTGCGATAGAGAACATCTTTCCGCTCGTCTGCATTGAAAAACGGGATCTCTTCGCGATAGAGCGCCAGCCGTTGCTCGTAGCTTGCAAGCTCTGTCTTGATAGGCCAGTCGGTACCTCCCATAATGCGCTGCGATCCGAAGGCATCGCGTACCCGCGCCACCATCTCATAGCTGTCACGGAACGGATAGCTCTGCCGCGAGAGCGACCACAGATGGGTGATCTTAACGAAAACACGCGGATAACGTGCCAGATCCAATAGCTTTGCAAGCGAAGCTGTGTCCCCGATGGGACAGTCAGCCATGTGGTCGATCACGACCGTGAGGTCCTGATGATGGTCGATCAACGGACGCACATCCGGCAGGCGTGAAGCCGGCAACAACAAAGTCATCGGTACGTGCAGCCGTTGACACTGCCCCCACAACGCATACATTTGCGGTTTGCGAATCCAATCACCGGAGTCATCGGCGGCGGGACTCAATCGCACACCGTCGCAGCCCTGTGAGGTCCAGTAAATCAACTGGTCCGAGGCATCCCGGGCCTCCGGATTAACGCGACACACTCCGGCAAACTTTCCGGGAAACCGCCTGAGGCAATCCACGAGATAGCGGTTGTCCCACTTGTAATGAATCACCTGGATCAGCACTGTGCGCGCCACCTGGTTGGCCTCCATGCGCCGCAGCAGTGTCTCCACCGAGGCGTCAATGCCCTCAGGAACATTGGCTCCTTCGGCAAAAGGAAACCGCGGATCCTTCACCCAGACATGCACGTGGGAGTCGATGGCCTGCGGCCCGACGGTCTGCGGCGTGTCCTCCGCCATCACAGGAAGAACAGCGCCTGCCATGATTGCCGCAACTGCATTTGTAAGAAAGGCCCGGCGGCTGTAACGCATGCTTCCTCCTGGCACAGCCACAATAATCCTGCGCCGCTCAGGCCTGCAATGTCTGCATCTCACGCCTCCAGAGTCGCATCGGATAGCATGGTGCGGGAACAAGGAGGGCTGATGTCGAAGGTTCGTGTCGCGGGTTTTGGAGTGTCCATCGATGGCTTTAGTGCAGGGCCGGAACAGAGTCTCAACGATCCATTGGGCAAGGGCGGGTTTGAGATCTTTCAGTGGTTCTTTCACACCAGAACCTTCAAGGCGATGCATAGCGATGACGGCGGCGGCTCCACGGATGTGGACGACAGCTTCGCCCATCGCGCGATGGATAACTTCGGAGCCTTCATCCTTGGCCGCAACATGTTCGGCCCTGTCCGTGGTCCGTGGCCCGATGACTCATGGAAAGGCTGGTGGGGACCGAACCCGCCATATCACGCACCGACCTTTGTGCTGACACACTATGAGCGGCCACCGCTTGTAATGGAAGGTGGCACAACATTCTTCTTCGTTACCGGCGGCATTGACGAGGCGCTGCAACGCGCCAAGGCCGCTGCAAAGGATAAAGACGTGAAGATCGGCGGAGGCGTCTCCACCGTGCGTGAATACTTACGGGCCGGACACGTCGACTCGATTCATCTTGCGGTATCGCCCGTCTTCCTCGGCAAAGGCGAACCGCTCTTCCATGGCATCGATCTACCATCGCTCGGCTTCTCGATAACGGAGAAGGTCGTCACCGAAAAGGCGACACACCTCGTGCTGGAGAAGCAATAAAGTCCATTCACGCAAACACCGGGTGCCCCATCGCAACGCGATGGGTGGGATATTCGAGCGCAGCTCGAATAGTTTCTTTTGTCATTTCGCAGAGTTCGGGATCCCTGACCAGCTTTGCTGGCTGGGGCGAGAAATCTGCTTGGAATCGTTTCTTCGCGGTCTCCCGCGAAGAAACGAGTATCGCGCTTGGCGCGATTGTCTTGCTTAAGGGCACGGCTTCAGCCGTGCCAAAACAGTGCTTGAAAGATTCGCGGCTTTAGCCGCTGAGGTACTTGAGCTGAAAAGCCTGCCCTCAGCGGCTAAAAGCCGCCTTCTTTGCTGATGTCATTACGGGACGGCTGAAAGCCGTCCCCTTAAGCAAAGCAGATCGAGCTGTGCTCGATCTGCTTTGTCTTCGCCAAAGAAGAGAACAGCCGGTCCTTCGCTAATCACCCCCGCGAACAAGTTCGCTGGGGACCCCGAAACGCTCAGGATGACAAACTTAGGAATTCCGCCTCACCTAGTGATGCTTAAAAAACTGGATCGCTCGCTCGTGCTTCTCCGCCGCCTCGCGACTTGAGAACGTACCCAGATTTTTACGCTTGCCCGTCTTCTTATCGGCGTGGCGGCTGTAGATACGGAATTCGCCGGATTTGAGTTTACGGATCATAACCGCGTTGGATGCAGCATGTCCTACGAAGGGAAGCCTTCTCACACCAAGGAGCAAAAAGAAGAACGCTCCCTGAAGGGAGCGTTCTTCGCGATACCACTAAAGCCGTTACTGGATCTGCACCAACTCACCATGACCTGCCGAAGCACCGGGACTGGTCTGGCTGGTCTGCGGTGCGCGCCAATGGTCGATATAGCTGACCTGGTGCACACAACTGATCGTGCAGCTCGGGCTGCAGGTCTTCTCCGTCAGGAACTCGCGCTTTACATCCGCTGTGGTGTACTGCGATAGCGGCGTCGCGGGGAAGCCGCGCTGCTGGCTGCAGTAATGCACCAGGCCGTTCTCGCAGACGTAGAGATAGCGTCCGCCGGCGCGGCAGCGCCAGTCGTTGGTCTTACCGTTCGCAATCGCTTCCTGGAAGTGATTGAAGCGCGAGTAGCTGCGGCGCGTCAGCTTTCGAACCGCATCCCACACCTTGCGCTCTTCGCCGCCCAGCGGCTTCAACTGTCCGTCACCGTCGTGGATGATGCCGATGGTCGAGCTGAAACCCAGTCCCAGGGCACGCTGCGAGATGGTGTAAGCATCCTGCGGATTCTGGATACCGCCGCCGACCACGGAGTTGATGTTCACGTGGAAGTCAGCATGCTCGGCAAGCCATACCAGGCGCTGGTCCAGCACCTTAAGCGACTTCTTGGAGACCTCGTCGGGCATGACATTGTCGATCGAGATCTGCATGTGATCCAGACCCGCCTTGTTCAGACGCTGGATCCGCTCGGCGTTCAGCAGATAACCATTGGTGATCATGCCGGCGATGGCGCCGGTCCTGCGGATACGCGCAATGATCTGGTCCAGCTCCGGATGCAGCAACGGCTCACCACCGGAGATCGTAATCACCGAGGTGCCCAGGCGGCCAAGATCGTCGATACGGCGAAGCATCTCATCCAGCGGCACCGGCTTCGAGTGATCGTCGTACTCGTTGCAGTAGGCGCAGGCCAGGTTGCAGCGGCGCATCGGCACAATCTGCGCCATATATGGATGCCCGGTGGAGAGCAGAGCATGGGCAATAGAGCCCAATTCGCGCATGCGGCGCACAGCGCCCCTTACGCGGCGGCGAAGCGGCATGGGCCGCGGAGTCTTCTGGATAGCGGACTGCGTCATGGTGACTGCTTTATTTTACCCTTTGCCCTCTTCGGAACCCCTTTTGGGTACATCCGATGCAAATCCGATGGCATACTGAAACCACCCATTCACAATCTGTACCGGGTCATCTGTGCCGATCTCTCCCTCAGTGAGGAATCGCTTTATGAAGAAGACCTTCGTTCGTCGGATCCGCAACCGCGCCCTTCTGGCCGCGGCGGCCGTGGCTGTTCCTGTCGTTGCCCTGCTGGCCCAGGGATATGGCGGCTCGCCCATCTGGTGGGAGTCCAATACCGGCGAAAAGATGCCGCTGGCGGCCCTGTTTCGCGATTCCACCGGCGATATCCTTGTCTACAACACCGGCGGCAATATGGGCACTCGCGACCATGCCTTCTTCTCCAAACTGGGGAACAATGACCGCGCCTGCATCACCTGCCACCAGCCCTCGGCCGCGATGAGCGTCAACCTGGAACGGCTAAACGAGCGCTGGCAGCAGACCCACGGATCGGACGCTGTCTTCGCCGCGGTCGACGGATCCAATTGCCCAAGTTTGCCGCAAAAAGAAAAGAGCTCGCACTCACTGCTGTTGGAGCATGGTCTCTTCCGTATCTATGAACCCTGGCCCGCCGCAGGCGTAAAGCCGGAGTTCACCATCGAAGTGTTGCGCGACCCCACCGGGTGCAACACCGATCCGGTCTATGGCCTTCACTCCGCGAAGCCAACGATCTCTGTTTATCGCCGCCCTCGCATCGTGGGCAACTTCCGCTTCCTGACCGCCGGAGCCTTCACCGCCGACAGCCGCGCCACCACACTGGAGCAGCAGGCCATTGATGCTGTCCGCATGCACGAACAGGGCAGCGGCAACCTCTCCCGAGAGGACCTGCGCCAGATCGTCGAATTTGAAGAGCAGCTCTTTGTTGCCCAAAGCCGTGACGAGACCGGAGGCGACCTCACCGAGGTCGGCTCAGCCGATGTCCTCGGGCCGTGGACGATGAGCCGCACCCATCCGGATGATCTGCACGCCGTCGTCGACCGCAACCTCGCCCGCTTTCTTGCCATCGACGACTGGCCCTACCGGCACCCCGCGAGCACTGCCCCGCGCGATCTCTTCCGCGAATCAGTCCTTCGCGGCAGCCGCACCTTCTCCACGCGCACCTTCCACATCGGTGAAACCGCCAATCTGGAACACGTAAGCGGGCACAAGGCGATGGACGGCACCTGCGCCACCTGCCACAGCGAGCGCTTTACCGGAGTCAGCAATCAAGGAGCATGGGCCGACATCGGCACCAGCATCAAGGCATGGATCGGAGACCGGCCCGAACTGCCGCTCTTCAAGATCACCTGCACCGCCGATGCGACGCCGCACCCGTATCTCGGACGCGTGATCTATACCAACGACCCAGGCCGCGCCCTGGTCACCGGCAAGTGCGCCGATGTCGGCTCCTTCGTCATGCAGCAGCTTCGCGGCCTGCCCGCACGGGCGCCGTACTTCACTGCGGGTACAGCGAAGAACCTGCAAGAGGTAGTCGACTTCTACAACAAACGATTCAACGCCCACTTCACCGAGCAGGAGAAGCAGGACCTGGTGAACTTTATGTCAGTGTTGTAAGACAGTTGCTGGTTGCTAGTTCCTGGTTGCTAGGTTGGACCGCCACAGAACTGCGTGCCCGATCCATCGTGAAACGATGGGTGGGATTCGGACTAGTACCGATGGGCTCGAGACAACCCATGCACCCCATGTCCCACCCGGGACATGGGACGTTCGAGCGAAGCTCGAATACGGTGGGAGCCGTGGCCTTTAGGCAGCCTTTAGGCCACGGTCAATCAGCATCAAATTAATTGGGCTTTTAGCCCTGGGCCTTTCTTATGAAGAAGAAAAACAGCCCAGGGCTGAAGCCCGCTGCTCCCACCATGAACATCTGACTGTGTTGGAAGAATTCTCTACAACACAAACTGAAACAACATGGCGTGGCGGCGATCCTGATCGTCGTCTATCTCGCCCTTCTTCTTATCCTCGAGATGGACAGTCAGGTTCTGTTCCCGCTTCTCGCGCAGGATGGTTACTGTAACCGGCTTGGACTTGCCATCGTGCAGCGCCCGCAGCCAGTCGTTGCGTGTGGCCACGGCAACGCCGTTGACCTTCAGCACTACGTCGCCCGCCTTCATGCCGGCGCGGTCGGCAGCGCTGTTCGGCTCTACGGTACGCACCAATAGGCCCTTGCCGTTCGGGGACCCGAAGAACTCGGCAAGCTGCGGTTCCATGGGATCAAGCGTAACGCCGATCCGGGGCAGGCCAAAGATGACCGAGGGGCTGGGAAGCAGCTTGTCCCCGAGACGAGCGATAGAGCTCTCCTCCCGGCGCGAGGAGGCGGCGGAATCGATCGCAGGGTCCGGAACCACGAAGTGCTGGCTCCAGGCCTTGCGCTCAATCTCGCTGCGATTCGCCAGCGTTACCTGGTAGGTCTGCTGCTGCCCATCACGGCTCACCAGAAGGGAGATTCTGCGCCCCGGTGACGACTCATGCAGGATGCGGCGCAGCTGGTCTTCGCTGTCGATTGCCTGACCGTCCATCTGCAGAATCACATCATGTTCCCGCAGGCCTGCCTTACAGGCCGGACCGTCGTGGTCGATCATCACCACCTCGACGCCGCGCGTGTCCCTCAGCTTCAGCGATGCGACCTGGTCCTGCGAGAGATCGTGAAAGTCCACACCGAGATAGCCCTGCGCGGAGCGGCTGCCGGAGATCAGAACAATCCTCCAGGTGGGCTGCTGCTCCCACTCTTGCGCATGGGTTGTGGCTGTGCAGAGGCCGGTTGCCAGAGCAACGGCAACGAGCGTCAGGCGAGAGATTCTATGCGCCGGCGAGTACTTCATGGCAGTACAAACTTCTTCCTCACACCAGTTCGACGAGACGGCCAGCGTGCTCGTCATCAAGGTGATTACTGGATCTGGCTGACACTCTCAAGAGCGTTCATCGATGCGTTCCGAATATACGGATTGTCGTCCGTAGTGGATACCGTATGCAAGACCTGTCGCACGGAAGAATCCGCCTGCACCGGCTCCAGCATATTGATGGCCTGCATGCGGACGTCCGGGTCGTGGTCGTTCATGATCGACTCCAGCACCGCATCGCGGACCCGCTGGTCGGTAACCAGGTAACGCTGCAGCCCGTGCAGGGCGTTCAGGCGGACCTTGCTGTCCTGGTCATAGCGCAGGCTGACCAGCAGGGTATCGCGGACAGACGATCCACGCTTGGTCTGGTCATCTTCGTCGCAGATGTGCCCGGCCTTGCATCCCTCGGCCAGCAACGCTACCGAGGAGTCGCGGACATCGTTGCTGATGCCGTTCTTGGCGCCCATCAGAAGCAACTGTTTGATCTGCGGATCGTCCAGCGTACCCTGAGCCGTCTCCGGCACCACGCGGTTGTAGTTGACCTGCACCAGCTTGGAGTCGGGCGTCTGCACAATGGAGCTGATATTGGCGATCGTGGAGTCGGCCGAGTGCTGCATCAATACCGGCGGGGTGGCCTTGGGAGCGTTCGCGGCCTGATAGCGGCTGATGGCCGAGCCGCCGAGAAATCCTACGCCTACCAACAAGGCCGCCAGCGCCGGAGCCGCCTTTACATGATGCAGGCTGCCCATCACCAGAATGCGCAGACGCGCCAGAAGGCCCGGGGCGGGTTCAGCGTCCAGGGCCTCATCCAGCTTTACACGTGCCTGTGCCAGCAAGTTAGGCGAGGGCTCAGCAAGCTCAAAGCCGGCCAGCGTATCCTGCATCGCCGTCAACGACTCAAGCTCCTGCCGGCAAGCCTCACAGCCTGCGAGATGCTCATCCAGTTCCGGGATTCGATCGTCTGCCAGCTCGCCGTATGCCAGCAGCACGACCTCGAGTTGTACCGATTCGCACTTCATTGCGTTCTACCTCTACCAGCCTCAAAAAATCTTTACTGCTCAACTACTTTTCTGCGGATCGTCTCAATGGCTCAGCCGTGCGTCCGCTTGGGTACCGCAAACTTCCCGTTCTAACTAGCCCGAAGCCCGGCCAGATTGGCCCGAAGCTTTCGAGTAGCACGGAAGAGCGTATTCTTTGCCGTCTCTTCCGTGGTGTTCAACATCTCTCCAATCGTCCGGAGCTTCAAACCCTGGTAATGCTTCAGCTCAAAGACCATGCGCTCGCGGGGCGTCAGCTTGGTCAGCGCAGCCATAATCCGCTCGCCCATATCCTTACGCTCCAACTCCCGCTCGGGATTCGCCATCGCGCGTTCGTCGGAGACATTGGCCATCAGGTCCATCTCCTCCCCGGCGGCATCCAGCACCGTCGCCGGATCTTCCCGGCGGCTCTTCCGCCGGCGCAAAGCGTCCAGGCAGAGATTCGTCGCGATGCGGTACAGCCAGGTGTAGAACGAACTATCGAAGCGGAAGTTGTGGATGTGGCGGTAGGCCTTCAAAAACGCCTCCTGATGCACATCCTGCGCATCCTGCTCGTTCCCAAGCATGTGCAGCGCCAGCCGCAACACCGCCTGGTCGTACCGGCGTACAAGCTGATCGAAGCTGGCGCGGTCACCCTTCTGCGCCGCCCGGATCAGGTCGTCGTCCTCAGCGCGTTGCTGCGCACGGGCATCCATCTGGGCCTGTGTCAGCCGACCGCTGTTCCGTGCCGCCCGGGTTGCAGCCGCTTTTGCCATGGCTGCGGATGATTCTACCCGGCGGAGCCCAATGCTGGCTCCCATACCGCTTCCCAACGGAGAAACGACGTTTGCACCTAAAACTTCTGTTCGCATCTATCTCTGACTCCGGAGTCAGGAAATCAATCTCACTCCAATAGACCGTGGTATGCAGGAAACGTAAGCAGAGAGGAAGGACGCCACGGGCGATCACCGGACGAGACGCGGCTTGATCGTTGATAACGATTATCAAATTCACGCGAGTTTTGAGACGTAAACGGTACCTCAGCGGCTGAAGCCGCTCGTTTCAGGACCTTGGTTCGGCATGGCTGAAGCCATGCCCTTAAGCAAAACATAGCGCCTTTGGTGCTTTGTTAATGCCTGCTCCATCCGCAAGGGAGCCGCAAATCACGGCTGCGTAAGCCGGTCCGCACCGGCAGGTGCGGATGTTTTGCTTAAGGACACGGCTTTCAGCCGTGTCTCAGTGGAGGCGGAACAGTAAGCGGCTTCAGCCGCTGAGGTACCGTGCAAGGGATGGAGCACCCAGTGCATGGGCCATCGAAAACCGGCCTGGCAGAGAAACGAAAGCGCGGCCCTCATTATTTAATCCTTCACTTATTCCATCATTCAATCCCACCTACGAAGCCATAAGCTCCATGCGGATCTTGCTATCGAGATGCCGCATCATCTCCGGCACCTCTTCCGCGGGGACCGGCTTCGAAAACAGATAACCCTGCCCATAGCCGCACTCGATGCGGATAAGCTGCGTCAGTTGCTCCATGTTCTCAATGCCCTCCGCCAGCACGCGCATCCCCAGCGCCTTGCCCAGAGCCACAATCGACCGTGGAAGGCTCAGACTCTCTTCCGTCTGGTCGATGCGTTGCACGAACGAGCGGTCCACCTTCA
The DNA here is from genome assembly GCF_025685425.1 of Terriglobus albidus. GTDB lineage: Bacteria > Acidobacteriota > Terriglobia > Terriglobales > Acidobacteriaceae > Terriglobus > Terriglobus albidus. The sequence continues at coordinate 40,364 of NZ_JAGTAS010000029.1, read as the reverse complement.
GCGCGTCGAACGGGAAACGATGCAGATAGCTCAGTGAAGAGTATCCCGTACCGAAGTCATCCATATCGATACCGATGCCCAGCGCCTTGATCTCGCGGAAGAACTCACCGGTGGTTGCGTCGCTGTTGATCAGCAGACTCTCCGTCACCTCCAGCCGCAGGTTCTGCGCCGGAAGTCCGTTCTCCTGCAACTGATCGCGAATGAAGCCCACAAGGTTTTTATCACCGATCTGACGGCCGGAGATATTGACGGCGACGTTCATCTCATCGGTCAGAATTCCATCCTTGCGCCACTGCGCCGCCTGCCGGATCGCCTGCCGCAGCGTGACCATGCCAAGATCGCGGATCAGCCCCGTCTCCTCGGCCACAGGAATAAACTCAGCCGGCGAGATCATCTCTCCCTCGGGATGCTTCCAGCGCACCAGCGCCTCAAAGCCAATCACCTGCCCGGTAAGCAGGGCTACCTTGGGCTGGTAGTAGAGAACGATCTCGTCCCGCTCCAGCGCCCGCCGCAGGTCCAGCTCCAGTTGGACCCGCTTTGCCGCATCCTCCCGCATGTGCGGAGCAAACGCCACATGGGCGGAACGGCCCGAGTTCTTGGCGTGATACATGGCAAGATCGGCGTTCTCCAGCATGCTCTGTGCATCGCGTACCAATGCATCCGCAGTCGCGATTCCGATACTGGCCGAAAGAAAGAGTGTCTGCTCGCGGCTGATTACCGGCGCCTGCAACGTCTCCTGCAATCGCTGCACGTAAGCAGCAATATCCTCCTCGCCAGGAGCATGCGCCAGCAGAATGGCGAACTCGTCACTGCTGAGGCGCGCCGCACAACTATGTGGCCGGTCGGCAAGGCTCTTGCGGATCCGCGCTGCAATCTCAAGCAGAACCACATCGCCTTCCGCATGTCCCAGGCTGTCATTGATGCGCTTGAAGTGATCGATGTCGACATAGATCACGGCATACGTCTCTTCACCGCTGGAGGACTTATCAATGCGGCTCTGGATACGGTCGATGAACGAGGCCCGGTTATGAAGATGCGTCAGCGGATCAATGGCGCGGATCTGGTTACGGTCGCTCAACGCGCCTACCATGCGTTGCGGCTCGCCCGAAGCGCCGGTCAGCAGCAGGCCGCTGCACCCGGCCCACCGCCACTCTCCATCGCAATGCAGATAGCGGAACTCGCAACTGAAGTTCTGCTGACCATGTAGCGCGTGTGCGATCTCTTCATGGATCCGCTTACGGTCGCCCCGATGGATATGCCGGTAGCATCCGCGCAGGCTGGTGATACGCTCCTGTCCGCCATAACCAAGCAGCGCGCTGCAGCGAGCCGAAAGATAGATCTGGCCGGAGCGGAGGTCCCAATCCCAGATGCCGTCCGAGGTGGCGCTGGTCGCCAGCCGGTAACGCTCGCTGGCTAGATCGATCTGCTGCTTCGCGTGCTCAAGCTGCAATGCCGTGGTGCGCTGCTCGATCAGATACGAGGCGGCAGTGGCCAGGTGACGCAACAGCTCAGTCTCGTGCTCATTCAGCGTGCGCGGCTCGCGGTCGATGATGCAGAAGCTGCCGAGACGGATGCCGCTTGGTGTGATGATCGGAGAGCTGGCATAAAAGCGAACAAACGGCTCCTCCACAACAAACGGATTCGCCGCAAAGCGAGGATCAAGACGCGCATCGGGAATGACGGTCTCGCCTTGCGTCAGCAGCGAGTGAGCGCAGAAGGAGAGATCGCGCGGCGTCTCCCGAATGGGCGTTCCCTGGACTGACTTGAAGAACTGGCGATCCTTATCGACCAGCGAGATCAATGCGATAGGAACAGAAAAGATCTTGACCCCCATCGCCGTGAGCTGATCGAAAGCCGGCTCGGAAGGCGTGTCCATGATGCAAAGGCTGCGTAGTACTGCAAGACGTTCATCCTCGTTCGGGGGAAGCGCAGCCGGTACTGCTCCGGTAGGGGGATGCGTTACCATACAGCTCCACATTCGTCAGAATCCGACACGAAAAGCGGGCCCGCTCGGTAACCTGCAAGGTACATCGTTCCCCCTGGATTGTCCATGTACTTTCCTGCAGGAAGCATCTTCGGGCCGGCCAGTTTCTTGTTTTGCCATCACGGTAACACGAGGGCGCACCCTCTCTATCGGCAAGAGCAATGCAGAAGATTACTCATGCGCAGGCGACTGATTCGGATGTTTTCGGACGCAAGACATCGCCCTCAGCGGCTGAAGCCGCTTTCCTCACCACCTCTGCTACGACACGGCTGAAGCCGTGTCCTTAAGCAAGGCATTCGAAGCAAGGCATTCGCACCTTCGGTGCGAACAGCTCCGCGATTCGTAATTGATGTGGTTGATGAAGATGATCCCGAAAGCTTACTTCCTGGCCAGCAACGCTGCCCAGAGAGAGCGCCAGAGGCGCTCTGGTCTTGCTTAAGGGGACGGCTTCAGCCGTCCCGCACCGGCCGCCAATAAAGCGGCTTCAGCCGCTGAGGGCAATCTTCCGGCAACGCGCACGGCTCGAGCAAAACCAAAGGCCGCGCTTCACGCGCGGCCTTTGACTATTCAACCATTCAACTAACCAACTATTCAACCCGCCTCGCCAGAGGCGCTACATCCCCGCAACAATCCCGGCGCCGCGGACCGCAGTACCGGCCGAGTCCTTCACAACCTCGATCGAGAAGCTCTGCAGCGGACTCATCGTCACCATCTGGTGCACATAGTTTTCCAGCATCGGCAGATCGATGTAACGCGTGTTCACGCCGGTGAGGTAGAACTTCCCGGGCCCGGTCATATGAATGCTGCTGGCTGTGGCCGCGGCCAGCGCCTTGTGCCAGAGCTTCTTGAACTGCAGGCAGCGATCGTCGCCCTTCTTCGCCATTTCGAAGACCTCTTCCGGCTCCAGATCGAGGAAGCGCATGCGCATGGCGCGATGCCCCATGATGCCTTCCAAATGTCCGCGTCCGCCGCAGCCGCAGTAGCGCTCCTTATCGTCGAGCGTGACCACCATATGGCCGCCCTCCCACACGCCGTCGATAAACGGATAGCGGCCATAGCCGATGCCGCGGCCGAGCGTCCAGACGCGGATCATGCGGTCAAGCTTGCCGAACTGCGCCGCCAGGCCGGCGGCCATGGCGTCGGCATCGTTGACGGTTTTTACATTGGTATCGAATCCGCGCTCATGCAGGGCAAAGCTCACCGCCTGCTGAATCTTGGCGCCCTTCAGTTGCGGCAGGTTCGGCGCCTCTTCCACCACGCCCTGCCGAACCAGGCCGGGCAGGCCAAGCCCCACGGCGGTAACGTCGTTGTGGCCCTGGGCGAGATCGAGAATCCGATCGCACAACAGCTCTACCAGGTCTTCATGAGGCTTCTCGACCAGGGCGTCCGTCTCCCACCGATTTTCCGGAAAATGAGTGGTCGGCCCCACCAGCGCGTTGTCCTCCACCACGCCGGCTTCAATTCCTTCAGTGAGCATGATGCCTATCGTCTTCGCCATGGCCCTTTCCTTGCTCCGTTTTCACCGCAACTCTAACCTGTGCCCGGCCTCGGTGTCACTTTTCCTGCATCCGAGAAGGTACGAGGGTCATCTAGTCATACGAAGCGATATTTCGATATCGAAATAAATGGAGGATCGTCATGAAGGTTGTCGTCTACGGAGCGAAGGGCAAATCGGGTGTGGAGATCGTAAAAGAACTGGTGTCGCGCGGACATCAGGTGGTGGCGGTGACTCGCCACGCGGACTACAGCGCACCGGGAGCCACCACCGCGGTGGATGATGCCAGCCACCCCGACAAGATTACGGCTATCGTACGCGGCGCCGATGCTGTCGTAAGCGCCCTGGCTCCGCCGGTCAACGATACGGACCAGATCGTCGGCATGACCGACCGTGTGGTCGAAGGTGTCTCGCTGGCCGGAGGCAAGAACAGCGGACCTCGTCTGCTGGTCGTCGGCGGGGCCGGCAGCCTGTACGTCACGACACAGGACGGCAAGCGCGTGACGCTGCGCGACAGCGGCTATCTTCCGGCAGAGTGGCTGCCGATCGTCGACTCGCACATCAAGCTCCTCGACAACCTCAAGAAGAATCAGACCATCGACTGGACCTACTTCTCTCCCGCAGCTTTCTTCGAAGTCGGCCCACGCAAGGGAACCTTCCGCTTGGGCAAAGACGACCTGATCGTGGGTGAGAACGGCAAGAGTGAGATCTCGTATGCCGACTACGCCATCGCAGTCGCCGATGAGCTGGAAAAGCCACAGTTCCGCGGACAGAGATTTACGGCTGCTTATTGAAGCGAGTTGAATTGTTGAATGGTTGAATGGTTGAATCGGGGCCGCGCGCAAGCGCGGCCTTTATGTTCAGCCACACACCGAATACCCAGGTCCCTAAAGGGACGTGGGTATTCGCGCTACGCACGAACCGATTTTAAGCGACCTTCTTCCCCCCGCGGGTGCCCCACCCTCGCAACGCGAGGGTGGGCAAGGATCACCCCAAAATCTCAAACCAAGTCTTAACTCTTTTATCTGCGGCTCGCAGTAGTTCGTGCCCCCTTAGCCCACCCTAGCGTTGCGAGGATGGGGCACTCGGGTTAAGCGGAGAGTTATGAAGTGCGGCCAAGATTCAGGCTGATCAACTCCGATGTCTTGCCATCTTCCACAACAGGTGATTCTGTCCCGGTATCCGGAAAACGGGCGTAGATCGCAGTCATTATCTGCATTGTCTGAAGTTCGGTAAGCTCCGGCAGCAGGCAGGTGTGGCCGGTATAGAGCCCTGAAGGATAGGGATCGTCTTCACTACCATTCCCGGCGTCATAGGTTAGATCACAACCCAGACGGTTCATAGAACTGGGAGAGTAGTGATTATCTCCCAACCCTTCGCTGGTGATGTTTTCCTGCGTTACCGTGAGGGTGACGTCGGACCCGTTCCAGACCTTGCGAACATCCTTCACCAGAAAAATCGCAGCGGATACCGCAGCAGCGACTGCGAGGACGGGATAAGGGCCTCGCCAGAAGCTCTCAACAACCCATGCACCAACAGCAAGCTCCGCCGCGATCCGCAGAATGCGCAGCGGCAACGAAAGCTTCCAGACAGCACGAATGATGAGCGCGTCATCGGTCTCGCGCATATCAAGTTTCGTAGACATGACCTATTCCGTTCGAGTGTCGCATATCTAACTATCTCGTCACACCCACGGACCGCCCTTCGGTGCGATTCATGACGCACTTACGAAATGGATGCCAATGTTTCTTTTTGATAATGACCTGCTGCCCCAATTTCCGAGTAAACTTGCAGTACGCCTTCCTGCTCGCTTCCTTTGATTGAAGCCTGTCATTCGACGAGCCCGCTTCGCGCGAACGTTAACGGCTTGTCCCGACTGGAGTCTCATATGCGATCTGAACAGGTGTACAAGGCACTCACCCGCATTCCAAATCGTTTTCGCCTCTGCCAGGCCACGGCCCGCGTCACCCGCGTCACGCACATGCCGCAGACCCGCACCGAAGATACCGTGAACAACGTCCTGGGAGACATCAGCAAGGGCAAACACGGCGATGTCTTCGGCCCGGTTGAGATCAAGCCGACCCCGGCACTGGACATCATCACCTTCTAAGACAAAATCTGACTCGGCTATGCACCGGGTGCCCCAGGTCCCCTCGGACCTGGGTATTCGCGCTTCGCGCGAACCGTTTTGTTTGTCATCCTGAGCATCGCGAAGGACCCGCTTCTCGCCCCTCAACCACACTGGGTGCCCCATCCATCGCAAAGCGATGGGTGGGATATGGCGCGTATGCGCGATTGTTTTTTTGCTTGTCATCCTGAGCAAAGCGAAGGACCTGCTTTGCCGGGATTTCCAGGTAGAAAAACAGAATCGAGCTAACGCTCGACTTTCCCACTCATCGCGACGCGATGAATGGGGCACCCAGTGTACGGGCAACCACCACACCCTCAATTCCCCGACGGAGCCTCAACGTGATCCACGATCACAACGTCATACATCCCCTTCTTCGCCGCAAGCTGCAATCCCAACTCACCCTTAAGCGTGGCGCGCAACACGGACAAGACACTCGGCCGCTCCTCCTGCGTCGTAGGACCGGTATTCACATAGCGACGGAAGTCGACTGAGATGTCATAGCGCCCCGCAAGTCCGGTCTCATCCGCCACCGGACCATCGAGTGGCTGGAGAGATACGCCGCCAGATCCTTCATGGTGAAGTTGCGGGCGCTAGAGCATTTTCCCTGTAGGTGTAGAGTAGGGCTTCCGCATCTATGGGCGTTTTCCGCAATGAAAACGCCGCTTCACGCCTCTTTCGGAATACCCAGCAACAGGGAAAATGCTCTAAATCCAATCTCGGAGTTCTGGTGGATCGGCTCACCCTCCCCGGCCGCGGCATGGATCGCCGCCGAATCCTTCACCCCACCCGGAGCGACCGAGAGGAGATATCCCCACATCTCGCGCTGCTCGTGGTGCAGGGTGAGATGAAACCGCTCCGCCAGCAGTCTCTGCAACATGCGCCGCAGCTCCGCATCCCCAAGATCCCCCGGCAGTGGCCAGAATGTCATACCGCTCTCCGGAGAGATTCGTGCCACCCACAATCTGCGCGGTGGAGACGCCATAAGCATAGTGAATACAGGACTTCAACGTGACATCATGCAGCCGAAGCGTGCCATGCTCAGCCAAGATGGAGCCATCCCGCTCGTTAGGAACAGACTCCTTGGTGGGATGAATGCTGGCCGCCTCGAAGCCATCCTGCGCATACGCAGCGAGCGAGCAGAGGACGAGCGACAGGGAAAAGAATCGGCACATCATGTGCGATGGTACGACGATTTCACACTGAAGGTTCCCGAGTGCTTGCCTTATATCGAACCTAAAGAAGCAGGTGAAGCAGAAGGAACTCCTTGTAGCTGCCGAACGTAGCGCGCCTTCGATGGCCCAAGTGCCCGAACGTCGATGGCTCCTTTTTCTGGTGCAGCTTTAAGTCGACGAACAGTCCCGTCTAAATCGTCTAGCGTGATTTTGTCGACTTCCAAAATTTGATCGCCGGTCCGGATTGGCATCCCGAAAAGCACTCGCGTCTCACTGTCAATTCGGAAAGCCATCTTGGCGCCAAAATTTGCCGACGATATCAGCTCGACTTGATCTACCAAGCTTGAGTCCTTAGTCATCGTAAAGCTGATACCTTGTATTTCGAATTCTTCGCCGGTTGCAACCAGCTTTAACCACGAAAGAAATTCATAATCGTCGGTAATTGGCGTTTGATCAGGAAACACCAAATCGCTTCCCAAGTATTTACTTACAATTAAAGCGTCATCGACAAATGCTCTTAGCGCGTCTTTGGGGCGTGAGTCTTCATCCTGATTTTCAGGAACTCCCTGGATTTTTAGTGAAAATTCAGGATTTTCCAACCCCTCGACATGAAACTCTTCGCCGCGCATAATCGCGTCGGTAAAGGTGATCGCCTGAGAAATTGAACGAAAGGTCTTGCCTGGGCAATCCACCTCGAAGCTCGCCAGGCACCGATTATCCCCAGTTAGAGAGGCAACAATCAGAAGCTTAATTGGCAGTGCTCCTTCACTTTCGAAAGTCACTTCGTCAGTACCTAAATACTTTACCCGCAAAGACACATACTCATAACGAATTGGCGGATCTGCGCCTGGAATGATCATTTTTACTGGGATGCTTTTTAGGTTACTGGCCCATCGTGGCTGAAATCGAACCTCTTTCAGTTCAAATTTGGATTGATCGAGTATTTCGCTAATGGGGCGTGGTAATTCAAGCTTTACAAATTCTTCACCGGTGAACCTTACCTCATGCCCCGTTTTGATGCTATGGTGCATTCGCTCGGCGGCTTTTCTAGACATCGAGACTAAAAACTTGATTGGATCGTCTTGTAACGCTACTCGATCATTAGCAAGCACATTGAGTGTTTGCCTACCATCAAAGATCGAAGCTAATAAACCAGGACGGTTACGAGTGTCTCTTGCTGGAAGTGAGCCTCCTACTATAACTTCATAGGAGAAACGCTCATCAAGGGATTCGAGATCAGCAATGTACTGCGAGACGTATTCGCCGCCAAGAATCCCTTTTTGCCTACCAGATAGATTGTCTGAATTCATTATCATCGAACGCAGGGCGTTCTGATCTGATATCACGTCTGGGAAAAAAGTCTCACGAATCTTCTTGTATTGAAGTAGGAAATAAACGATGTTAGACGCCTGCAGCAATTCGATTGATGCTTTTGAAGAATATGCATCTACAACATTGCTATCAAACCACTCTCTAGCTTCCGGCGTTAGATCGATAGGAATACAAAGAGTCCATTGGACCGGATGGTAGTTTTTGAATACCGTTCCGATAGATTCAAGAATATTTCTTTTCTGGCTACTTTTGATGCCGTTTGGAAAGTGTTTATCTTGCCATACGGACAAGCCGCCTTTCAGACGTCCATGATAAGAATCAACACCCTTGTCACCTCCGGCACCATCTACTCGCGTAATACCAGCACTCGGAAAGCGCGCCTGAAGTAGCGTGTCAATCAATGCCTCAAAATCGTTCTTACTCAATTCTTTCAGCCGTTGATAGAGCCCTGTAACAGACATGAGAGGTAGTGTAATTGGGACCTAACCGAATTCAATCTTTTCCTAGCGGAAAAACAAAAAGCGTGAAGCTGGCTAGCTCCACGCCTTCTAAAATCAGGGATTCCTTACTGCAACAATCCCTGCTCCGGATCCTTGTGGTTTGACTCATCCGGCGGGATCACCACGGCGGCCGCGACCTTGTCCGCTTCATCCAGGCTGAGGAGTTTTACTCCCTGGGTACTGCGGCCGGCGGCGCGGATGGTCTTGGTGTCGATGCGGATGATCTTGCCGAACTGGCTGATCGCCATCAGTTCGCTGGTCTCGTCGACCAGGTTGATGGACGAGACCTTGCCGGTCTTGGGCGTCGCCTTCATGTTGATGACGCCCGAGCCGCCGCGGGTCTGCAGGCGGTACTCCTCCGCATCGGTACGCTTGCCGAAGCCATTCTCCGAGACCGAGAGGATGAGGCACGGTGTAAGCTCCACACCCTCGGCGGCACGCTTCTGGCGAGCCTCTTCACTCGGCGTCGTCGCCAACGCGATGACGTAGTCATCCTTCTTCAGCGTGATGCCCTTCACACCGGCGGCTGGACGGCCCATGCTGCGGACGTCCGACTCCGGGAAGCGGATGGCCATGCCTTCGCGGGTCGCGAGGAAGATGACCTGGTTGCCGTCGGTCACGCGGGTGCCGACCAGCTCATCGTCCTTGCCGATGCCGATCGCGATGATGCCGCGGGTCATGACGTTGGAGAAGTCCGTCAGCGGAGTCTTCTTGACCGTGCCCTGCTGCGTCGCGAAGAAGATGAACTTGCCCTCTTCCGTCAGGTCGCGGATACCGAGGTAGGTTACCACCTTCTCGCCCGGCTGCAGTGCCAGCAGGTTGGCGATGTGCTTGCCCTTGCCGGCGGCGCCGACGTCGGGAATTTCGTAGATCTTCACCCAGAAGACACGGCCGGTGTTGGTGAAGCAGAGCAGGTACGAGTGCGTGGACTCGACGATCAACTGCGCGACGAAGTCCTCCTCACGCGTCTTCATGCCCAGGCGACCAGTGCCGCCGCGGCGCTGCTGACGATAGGTGGAGATCGGCGTGCGCTTCAGGTAGCCGGTGTTCGAGACCGTGACGGCAACCTGCTCGTCGGCGATCAGGTCTTCGAGCGTAAGCTCCGCGCCCTCATCGACGATCTGCGTGCGGCGTTCGTTGCCGTACTTGTCACGGACCTCTTCGAGCTCCTTGACGATGACCTTGCGCAGCTTCTTGTCCGAAGCCAGGATCGACTCGTACTCCGCGATGTTGTCGCGAACTTCCCCCAGTTCCTTCAACAGCTCGTCGATGGAGAGCTGGGTCAGGCGATAGAGCTGCAGGTCGAGGATGGCGTCGATCTGACGGTAGCTGAGGATCAGGCTGCCGTTGGCCGGCAGTGTCTCGGCCGTAATGCCGTACTTCGCTGGGTCCAGCGTGATACCGGCAACCTCAGTTCCGTTCAGCGAGATGGCGCGGCCGGAGAAGTAGCGGAACAAATTCTCGCGGGCATCGGCGCGGCTGGAGCTGTTGCGAATGGTGCGGATGACCTGGTCCAGGTGATCCAGCGCGATCTGGTAGCCGAGCAGGATGTGCTCGCGGTCGCGCGCCTTGCCCAGCAGGAAGGCGGTGCGGCGGCGCACCACATCGATACGGTGATCGATGAAGGCGCGAATCGCGTCGGGCAGCGGAAGCTCGCGCGGCTGGCCGTTGTGCACGGCCAGGAAGATCATGGAGAAGCTCTCCTGCATCTGCGTGTGCTTGAAGAGCTGGTTCAGTACGATCTCGGGCTGCGCTCCACGCTTCAGCTCGATGACGATGCGCATGCCTTCGCGATCAGAGAAGTCGTCCACGCCGGAGATCTCGTCGATAACCTTGTCGTTGACCAGCTCGGCGATGCGCTTGATGAGGTTGGACTTGTTGACCTGGAAGGGAAGCTCGGTGACGACGATGGACTGGCGTCCGCCGGAGATGTTCTCGGTCGCAACCTTGGCGCGAACCAGGAAGCGTCCGCGGCCCGTGGAGTAGGCCTTCTCAATCCCACCCTTGCCATAGATGATGCCGCCGGTGGGGAAGTCAGGTCCCTGCACATGGCGCAGTACTTCTTTCACCCCGATGCTGGGGTTGTTGACCATATCGATGGCCGCATTCACCACCTCGGTGAGGTTGTGTGGCGGAATCTTGGTGGCCATGCCGACGGCGATACCTTCCGCGCCGTTGATGATGAGATTCGGCACGCGCGTCGGCAGCACCGTGGGCTCCAGCACCGATTCGTCGTAGTTCGGCGTGAAGTCGACGGTGTCCATATCGATATCGGCCAGCATCTCGCCGGCGATACGGGTCATGCGCGACTCGGTGTAACGCATGGCCGCCGGCGGATCGCCGTCGACCGAACCGAAGTTACCCTGGCCGTCGACCATGGGATAACGCATACTGAATGGCTGCGCCAGACGCACCAAGGCGTCATAGATGGCGGAGTCGCCGTGCGGATGGTACTGACCCATGGCCTGGCCGACGATCTTGGCAGACTTGGTGTACTTCTTATTGGCCGACAGCCCCATCTCCGACATGGTGTAGAGAATGCGGCGATGGACCGGCTTCAACCCGTCGCGGACATCGGGCAACGCACGGCCGATGATCACCGACATGGAGTAGTCGAGATAGCTGCGGCGCATCTCATCTTCGATATTGATCGGAAGAATGGACGAGGCGCCCGTGGGCGAGTTGCCGTCGCCGCTGTTGCCTGAGTTGAGCGGGAGATTGTTCTGATCGTCTGCCATGTGGATGGTTTAAGTATACCGGTTTACGGGTGGTTTTGACAGAGTGGAGAGAACGCCAAAGTGGTTGATTTTATTGGTGGTTTTGGCGATTTGAAAGGGTTGTCCGGGGCGGTGGAAATGGGGCCGTTTTAGGCCGGGATCTTTCACCTTTTATTTGGCGTAGCCGGGTGGGAGCAGCGGGCTTCAGCCCGCTGAATCTGAGGCCAATTGAAGATGGGCTTTAGCCCTGGGCCGTTGTCTTCTTCGAGTAAAACCCAGGGCTAAAGCCCGATCTCTGCAAGACCTGTAAACCGTGGGCTGAAGCCCACGGCTCCCACCGGTATCGAGCTTCGCTCGATATATCTACCGTCTCCACGGCGTCTGCACCGTATAAACCGGGGTCGCCGTCACACTCTCCTGCTTCACCGCCAGCAGCTTCCGCTTCCGCAACCACGCCACCGCGGTCTGCGCTGCCGAACGCGAAAGCCCGGTCTCCTCGGCGAGAGCTGCATAACTAATCACAATCGGCTCGCCCGTCCGCTGCTGCTCCGCATACAGCCACAGATAGATCAGAAACGCCGCCGGCTTCCGGTCATGCCCGACGAGGTCGCGGAGGAGTGTCTGCGGGATGTAGGCATCGAGCGGGATGGACTTCATAGCTGTAGTTGTGAATGGTATAGCAACGAATAACACATTGAGTTCGCCGGGCTTCGCGGATAGCCTCTCACTCGGAGATACCCACTTATGATTCGCGGCATTAAATTCATCAGCGTTCCGGTGAAGAACCAGGACGCATCGCTGAAGTTCTACACTGAGACCCTGGGCTTCAAGGTCACAACCGACCAGGAGTTCATTCCCGGCGGACAACGCTGGATCGAGCTCGCCATTCCCGGCGCCGACACCGGCCTCGTGCTCTTCACACCGGAAGGCCAGGAAGACCGCATCGGCACCTTCCAGCCCATCAGTATGTGGTGCGACGACGTCTTCGCCACCGCCGACCAATTGAAACGCAAGGGCGTGACCTTCTTCAAAGATCCGAAGAAGGAGGACTGGGGCACCGCCGCCATCTTCGAGGATGTGGATGGGAATAAATTCGTGCTGAGCAGCCGGTAGCGCGGGCGTTGTCTTTTATTTGTCATGCCGCAGCGCCAGCGGAGGAATCTGCTTCTCGCATTTGACTCGTCGATGCAATTCTCGATAGAGAAGTAGATTTCTCCGTTCCCTTCGGTCACTGCGAAATGACAAACAAAAGGTGGTTCGAACTTCGCTTCGACATCCCACCCATCGCGTTACCATCTCGGCGAACAAAGTTCGTCGGGAACCCCGGCGCAATAGCGCTGAAGGCGCGTTCTATATCAGCCTGGGGCAACGCCCCAGGTCTCGGCCTCTAGGACCTCAAAGGGCTGAAGGCCCGCTCCATAGTTCTTCCGCTCGTCTTAAGAAAGCAGGTCCTTCGCGGTGCTCAGGATGACAAACAAAGACGATTCGAGCTTCGCTCGAACTTCCCACATAAGCTGCGCGTATGTGGGGCACCCGAGCATCGCTTCCTCAGAAACTCTGCTCCGTCTCCAATGATTGCACCTTTGCATCCAGGTCAGCCTGCGCTTGAGTATGCTTCTGTTTCAGCCCATCCTGATCCTTACGCAATGCGGCGATCTGGTCTTCCTGTTCGTTCAACTCTCGTGTATACCGCCGGATAAGATCCCGTTCTTCTGCGGAGCTCTTCAGCGCCGAGAGATTATTACGCAGGCGATCCTGATCTTTACCGATGCTGTCGATCTGCGTCTGCTTGTCCTTAATCTGGGTGTCGATCTCCGTGAGTTGACGACGTGCTTCCAGAATGGGCTGAAGCTGCTGCCGCAGTTTGGGATCATCACCATTCGTGCGAATAATCGCATCGAACGTCTGCTCATTCATCGTCGCCAGACGCCAGCTTTGCGCGATAGTGTGACGCTCACCGACATGGAGCCTTACGGTCTCACCCGGCGCGGCGGCAACCCGATAACGATAGGCATTGGGCGTCGTCTCCGCGGGTGCAGTGTCAGAGTCGAGCTCCCATCCGTTACGGCGTGCATGCTCCACAATCACCATACGTGGGGACGTACCGGAGTTGTGGACAACGTAAGTAATCTCCGCGATCTCACGGCTGCTCATCTTCAGCACACCCTGATGCATAGTCGCTTGCTGCAGATGGCGCGAGTCCAGCCTTGACTCGGTACTCACGCGTACTGCATCGTCCGCCGCGTAAGAGAGCAAGCGGCGCTCATTGGGATGGATCGGATCGAGCAGGCCTTCGCCGCCAAAGCTTCCGTTTTCGATGATGGAGAAGCTGCCGCGATCGAGCGTGGCTCCGGTCGAATTTGTGAGCCACAAGGCACGCAGAGGACGCGGCTGGGTGGATGACCACAACGTGACTCGCTCGACATCCACCTTCGACTGCAGAACCGGCACCATTGCGGACTCATTCTTGCGGATCGTAATGGGCTGGTTCAGCTTGTATTCGAAATAATCGTCATACCCAGTCCCTGAGGCATTCGGAGAGACCGAAGCTGCGGCGGAATCTTCATAGGCGATAGGCGCGGGAGCAACCATCGGTTCTCCAGCTCCGATCTTTTTGACACCACCCCCATAGTTACCACCGGAGCCGGGAGCAAGACCGGAGCCACTGCCGCTGCCGATAGCGGACTTTGATACAAACATCGGGGCCGTTCCCTGCATCGGTCCGCCATTGAAATCTCCACCCTCATGGGTCTGTGGTGTAAGCTGTGCCTCTTCGGGCAGCCCGATCTCCGGCCTGCGTGTGTAGTACGGCTGCGAGATCGGCTGAACAAAACTCTGCGGAGAACCCGCAATCAACGAGAGTTGCACGTTATTCCAATCCGTACCGACGGTGTTATCAATCACCGCCCAGGACTGCAACGTGGCCTGCTGTTTCTGTCCACCATCGGAGAAGATCAGCCGATACGTCGACTTCCACACCGGAACCTCGGAGATATAACTCACGCGGATCTGCCTTGCTCCGGTGCCAGTCGCGCTCAAGGTCAGGTGGCGCAAACCGCCTCCGCGATTCGCGGCCAGCAGTTCAAGATAATGCGAGAGGTCCTGATGCAGCGCACCATCGAGCAGACGTACCTGTGTCTGAGAGTTGAGCTGAATCGTGCGCACGCCTCCACCATCGGAGACCACAGTGAGAAACTGAGCCATCGGACGTGGCTTATCGTCTCCACTGCCGGTGTTGGCTGTCGGAAGATCGCGCGACTCCACATTCAGCAATCGGCCACTAACAGCCGCACCGTTGCCCGTCACCTCGACGCGTGCACCACGAATCGCCTGATAAAGATCAGCTTCGGTGGGGTTCTGACTTAGCGCCAGCGGCAGGCTCTTCAACTGCTGCTCCAGAGGTGTGGTGGAGTTATAGCCCGCGCCGTTGATCTTGCCGCCGTTCAGATCGATGGCAGTCAATGTTTGCAGCACATCGTTGAGCTGTTCGCTGGTGAAGTCGATCGTTACCTGCTGGTTGCCGCTGACCTCGCCCGCATGCTCGAAGAAGCCGACACCATTCTTATAGAGAGCGACACTGCGCACCGGCAGACTCTGCGCTGCGCTTTCTTTTGCAGCTCGAAGCACACGGGGCGTTGTCGGAGCGGCGGCCTGCTGGGCTGCAATATTGGCGGGGTTGAGAAGTGAGGATGAGAGGAGTGAAGCAACCAGCGCGGCAGCAGACGATCTCAATGCAGGCCTCCGAGGCACAAACAACCGATGTGCAGTTAGACCTCAAAGGCTCGGTTTAGTGAGTCTACCTGCCGGGAAGTAGACACCCGACGATACAGAAAGGTTCCCGCATTCTTATGAATCGCCCATACACCGGGTGCCCCAGGTCCCTCGGGGACCTGGGCTCGGCCTTTCACAGAAATCTCCCCGCGTGGGATATTCTTGGCGCGTGACCCTCGGCATGTTGCGTATCCAAGATGAAGGCGACAAGCACTTCGTGACGGTGAGTTGTTACGAACGAAAGCCTTACTTCAATAAATCCGGGCACTGTGAATTGTTTGAGGATGCTCTCGAACGGATGCGGGAGCGATATCAATTCCAGATCTTCGCGTATGTCATCATGCCGGAGCATGTACATCTTTTGGTGTCGGAACCGAAGGTAGGCCTGCTATCCGATGCTATGAAGGCGATCAAGCTTTCGGTAACGCAACGGAGTTCGTGGATGAGGTTCTGGATGCCTCGGTATTACGACTTCAATGTGTACTCGGGACCGAAGTACAAGGAGAAAGTGAAATATATCCATCGCAATCCTGTGACTCGGGGTCTTGTTCACGAGCCCCAAGACTGGCAATGGTCTAGCTATCGTCACTACCTGACAGGAGAGCGCGGACGAGTGGAAATAGACTCTGAGTGGACGAGACAGTGAAAGGCCGGGCCCAGGTCCCCGAGGGACCTGGGGCACCCGGTGTATGGGTTGGTTAGAAAATAGGGATTGACCGTACAGTGCGGTCCATAAGAAAACGGCAGGGCATAAGCCCTGCCGTTTTCAGCTTTGCTCGCGAAGCGAGCGATTCGCCGACCGCGAAGGTCATTCGGCGGCGAGTTCTTCCTGTTCGCCTTCCATACGCATTGCCTCGAGCTCGCGCTCTTCGGCATCGTGCGCTTCCTGGACTTCCTGCTGGATACGGGCGGCTGCTTCTTCCAGCTCCGGAGAGAGCTGGACGTTGCGGTAGTACTCCATGCCCGTACCGGCCGGGATCAGGCGGCCGACGATGACGTTCTCCTTCAGACCGCGCAGGTTGTCGATGGCTCCGTTGATGGAAGCCTCGGTAAGCACGCGCGTGGTCTCCTGGAAGCTGGCTGCGGAGATGAAGCTCTCCGTCGAGAGCGACGCCTTGGTGATGCCGAGCAACAGCGGGCGGCCGATTGCCGGACGTCCACCGTTGGCGATGGCCTTGTCGTTCTCCTCGCGGAAGCGGAACTTGTCCACCTGCTGTTCCAGCAGGAAGTTGGTATCGCCCACATCCTCGATCTTCACCCAGCGCAGCATCTGACGAACGATGGTCTCGATGTGCTTATCGGAGATAGCCACACCCTGCAACCGGTAGACTTCCTGGATCTCGTTCACCAGGTAGATCTGCAGTTCGCGCTCGCCCAGCACGGCAAGAATGTCGTGCGGGTTGAGAGGACCGTCCATCAGCTGGTCGCCGGCACGAAGGCGCTCGCCTTCCTGCACGTTGACGTGGATACCGCGCGGGATGGAGTACTCGCGCTCCTCGCCGTTGTCGCCGGTGACGTAGATCTTACGCTGACCCTTGGTGACGTCGCCGAACCGGACCACGCCATCGATCTCGCTGATGACGGCCGTTTCGCGCGGCTTACGGGCTTCGAAGAGTTCCACAACACGCGGCAGACCGCCGGTGATGTCCTTCGTACGGGTCGACTCACGGGGAATCTTCGCGAGCACATCGCCCGGGAAGACCTCATCGCCGTCGGCCACCATAAGGTGCGAGCGCGAAGGCATGAGGTACCGCTTGTTGGCCTTCTCAGACTTGATCAGCAGCGTGGGCTGACGCTTTTCGTCAGGAGCGTCCGTAACCACCAGGCGCGACAGGCCCGTGACTTCGTCCACTTCTTCGTTCAGCGTGATGCCTTCCTGCAGGTCCTTGAACTGCACCGTACCACCAACCTCGGTGACGATGGAGAAGGTATACGGATCCCACTCGCCGAGAGTAGAACCGAGCTCCACCTGCTGGCCGTCCTCAACGCGCAGCTTGGCACCGTAGAGGATCGCGTAACGCTCCTTCTCGCGGCCCTTCTCGTCGACGATCGCGATCGAACCCGAGCGGTTCATGGCAACCAGACCACCGTCCTTCGACCGGACCGTGTTCAGGTTGATGAAACGAACCGTACCGGCGTTCTTGGCATCGAGGTGCGACTGCTCGTTGACGCGCGATGCCGTACCACCGACGTGGAAGGTACGCATCGTGAGCTGCGTTCCAGGCTCACCGATGGACTGTGCCGCGATGACACCGACGGCCTCGCCCATTTCAACCATCTTGCCCGAGCCGAGGTTACGGCCATAGCAGAGCTGGCAGGCGCCGCGGCGCGACTCGCAGGTGAGTACCGAGCGGATCTTCACGCGCTCCACGCCTGCGGCCTGGATTGCGGAAGCCTTGTCCTCGTCGATCTCCTGGTTCACGTCGACAATGACGTTGCCCTCGAAGTCCTTGAGCTTCTCGAGCGAGACGCGGCCAATGATACGGTCGCGCAGCGGCTCGATGGTCTCGCCGGCTTCGATGATCGGGGTCACGTAGATACCCTCAACCGTTCCGCAGTCGTTCTCGCTGATGATCACGTCCTGCGCCACGTCGACCAGACGGCGGGTCAGGTAACCCGAGTCCGCGGTCTTCAGAGCGGTATCGGCCAGACCCTTACGTGCGCCGTGCGTCGAGATGAAGTACTGCAACACCGTCAGACCTTCACGGAAGTTCGCCGTGATGGGGGTTTCGATGATTTCGCCCGAGGGCTTGGCCATCAGACCGCGCATACCCGACAGCTGACGGATCTGCTGCTTCGAACCACGAGCGCCCGAGTCGGCCATGATGTAGATCGGGTTCATGGCGCCTTCCTTATCGGCGCGCTTCATGTTACCGAACATCTCATCGGCCACCTTTTCGGTGATTCCCGACCACAGCTGGATGACCTTGTTGTTACGTTCGCCGTTGGTGATCGCACCGTCCAGATACTGCTGCTGCAGCGCGATGACCTGCTTTTCGGCGTCGTGCACAACGGTGTACTTCGAGTCCGGGATGACCATGTCGTCCAGACCGACCGACAGACCCGAACGCGTCGCGTACTGGAAGCCCAGCTCCTTGATGCGATCGAGCGCCTTCACCGTGGTCTCGAGACCGAGGTTCAGGTAGCTGTAGTTCACCAGCTGGCCGATGCCCTTCTTCTTCAGCAGGCCGTTCACATACGGCATGCCGTCAGGCAGAGCGTCGTTCAGGATGGCGCGGCCTACGGTGGTGGAGATGTACTGCTTGTTGTACTCCACCGGCTCAGTGTGCAGCAGGTCCTGATCGTCGTACGCCGTGGTCATGTCAAGGACAGTGCCGGAGTAGCGCAGACGGATCGGCGACAGAGTTTCCACTTCGCCGGCGTGCAGGGCCATCAGCACCTCTTCGATGTTGCCGAAGGTGCGGCCTTCGCCCTTGGCGCCGACCTTGGACTTGGTCAGGTAGTACAGACCAAGCACCATGTCCTGCGTCGGCACCGTGATCGGTGCGCCGCTGGCGGGCGACAGGATGTTGTGCGACGCGAGCATCAGCACGCTGGCCTCGACCTGAGCTTCAGGCGAGAGCGGAATGTGCACGGCCATCTGGTCGCCGTCGAAGTCCGCGTTGAAGGCGGTGCAGACCAGCGGGTGAATCTTGATGGCCTTACCTTCCACCAGCACGGGCTCGAAGGCCTGAATGCCGAGACGGTGCAGCGTTGGCGCGCGGTTCAGCAGTACTGGATGGTCCTTGATGACCTCTTCCAGGATGTCCCAAACGATGGGCTCCTGCAGCTCAACCATCTCCTTGGCCTGCTTGATGGTGGTGCAGTGACCGGTCTGCTCCAGGCGGTGATAGATGAAGGGCTTGAAGAGCTCAAGCGCCATCTTCTTCGGCAGACCGCACTGGTGCAGCTTCAGCTCGGGACCGACCACGATAACGGAACGGCCGGAGTAGTCCACACGCTTACCGAGCAGGTTCTGACGGAAGCGGCCCTGCTTACCCTTCAGGGTGTCAGAGAGCGACTTCAGCGGACGGTTGTTCGCGCCACGCAGCACGCGGCCGCGGCGGCCGTTGTCGAACAGCGCGTCTACCGCTTCCTGCAGCATGCGCTTTTCGTTGCGCACGATGACCTCAGGAGCGTGCAGGTCCATCAGCTTCTTCAGACGGTTGTTACGGTTGATCACGCGGCGATACAGATCGTTCAGATCCGAGGTCGCGAAGCGTCCGCCATCCAGCGGCACCAGAGGACGAAGCTCGGGCGGAATCACCGGAATCACGTCCAGGATCATCCACTGCGGCTTGTTATCGCTCTTGCGGAAGGCCTCAACCACCTTCAGGCGCTTGGCGTACTTCAGCTTCTTCTGGAGCGACTGCTCCTGCTTCATGCGCTCACGCAGCTCGATGCCGAGCTCGTTGACTTCAACGCGCTTGAGCAGCTCCTTGATCGCCTCGGCGCCCATCATGGCCTTGAAGCCGCTCGGACGATACTGCTGGTCGAGCTCGCGGAACTTGGCTTCGTCCTTGATGATCTCGCGCTCCTTCACCGGAGCGTCGCCTGGATCGATAACCACATACGACTCGAAGTACAGCACGGCTTCGAGCTCGCGCAGCGAGATGTCGAGCAGGTGGCCGATACGCGAAGGCAGGCCCTTGAAGAACCACACGTGCGAGCAGGGCGAAGCCAGCTCGATGTGGCCCAGGCGCTCACGGCGGACCTTGGACAGTGTGACCTCAACGCCGCACTTGTCGCAGATCACGCCGCGATGCTTCATGCGCTTGTACTTGCCGCACAGGCACTCCCAGTCCGTGATCGGACCGAAGATGCGGGCGCAGAACAGGCCGTCACGCTCAGGCTTGAAGGTACGGTAGTTGATGGTCTCGGGCTTGGTGACTTCGCCGTGCGACCAGCTGCGGATCTTCTCCGGGCTGGCGAGCGAGATGCGGATGGCGTCGAAGTCCGTGATGGGACCAGTCAGTTCAAATGGGCTGGAGCGGAACATAATCTTCAGTCTCCGTGGCAGTGAGCTAAGTTTCGTCTCACTGTCTTTGGTTTCACTTCACTGCGGTCACTTTTGGCGGACCGCGTTGCCGGTACTTACCAGATCTTGAGCGGGTGGGCGATCACCTTGCGGTGACCGCCACCTTCGTTAGTCGGCCGCCGCGACTGCGGGCACAGGAGCCTTCTTGCCGTCGACCTTGATGAGTTCAACATCAAGGCAGAGCGACTGCAGTTCGCGGATAAGCACGTTGAACGACTCGGGCACACCAGGCTCGATCGCAGCTTCACCCTTGACGATGGCCTCGTAGATCTTGGTACGGCCATAGACGTCGTCGGACTTGGCGGTGAGCAGCTCCTGCAGGATGTACGCAGCACCGTATGCTTCCAGCGCCCACACTTCCATTTCGCCGAAGCGCTGTCCACCGAACTGCGCCTTACCACCGAGCGGCTGCTGGGTGATGAGCGAGTACGGTCCGATCGAACGGGCGTGGATCTTGTCGTCGACCAGGTGCGACAGCTTGAGCATGTAGATGTAGCCCACCGTCGCCGGCTGTTCGAAGGCATCACCGGTCATGCCGTCCAGCAGCTGCGACTTGCCCGAGCTGGGCAGGCCGGCTGACTTGAGCAGAGCCTTGATCTCGCCCTCGCGAGCGCCGTCGAAGACCGCGGTGCCGAACCAGATACCACGCTTCATACCGGCCGCGACGCGCAGAGTCTGCTCGTCGTCGAGCTCCAGAAGCTGGTTCAGAGCAGCCGTGCCTTCGAAGCGAGCCTTGAAGATCTCGCGAACCTCAGCGGCGTCCTGTGCCTTCTTGGCCAGCTCCGCCACCTGCTCGCCGAGCGTATGCGCGGCCCAGCCGAGGTGCGTCTCGAGGATCTGTCCCACGTTCATACGAGACGGTACGCCGAGCGGGTTGAGCACGATCTCCATCGGGGTGCCGTCGGGCAGGTACGGCATATCCTCTTCGGGGAGGATACGGGCGATAACACCCTTGTTACCGTGGCGGCCTGCCATCTTGTCACCGACCGAAAGCTTACGCTTCATGGCGATGTAGACCTTGACCAGCTTGATGACGCCCGGAGGCAGCTCATCGCCCTTCTGCAGCTTGCCGATCTTCTCGTTCGTGATCTTGCGCAGAACATCGATCTGACGGGAGGTCATCTCCTCGATCTCATCGATCTGCTCGTTGACGCGCGGATCCTTGTCGTTGTAACGGATACGCTTCAGGTTACGCGTCGAGATCAGCTCGATGGTCTCGCGGTTCAGAATGTCGCCCTTCGAGAGCAGCTTCTTATTGGTGCGCTCGTCGTGCAGATCAGCCTGGACTTCCTTACCACCCAGGATGTTCTCAAGGCGCTTCAGACGCTCGTCGGTCAGAATGCGGATTTCGTCGCCGAGATTCTTCTCCAGCTTCTCAATCTGCTCCTGCTCGATGGCCTTGGCGCGCTCGTCCTTTTCCTGGCCCTTGCGGGAGAAGATGCGGACGTCAACGACCGTACCCTCAATACCCGGGGGGCAGGTGAGCGAAGCATCGCGAACATCGCCGGCCTTCTCACCGAAGATGGCGCGCAGCAGCTTCTCTTCCGGAGTGAGCTGAGTCTCGCCCTTCGGCGTTACCTTGCCGACCAGGATGTCGTTGTGCCCAACCTTGGCGCCGATACGGATGATGCCCGACTCGTCGAGGTCACGCAGAGCGTGCTCGCTGACGTTCGGAATATCACGCGTGATCTCTTCCGGTCCTAGCTTCGTGTCGCGCGCCTCGATCTCGAACTCCTCGATGTGCACCGAGGTGTAGTAGTCCTCGCGGACCAGCTTTTCCGAGATCAGGATCGCGTCCTCGAAGTTGTAACCGCGCCACGGCATGAAGGCCACCAGAACGTTGCGTCCAAGACCAAGCTCGCCCTGCTCCGTGCAAGGACCGTCAGCAATGACTTGGCCCTTGAGAACACGATCGCCCTTACGAACCACCGGCTTCTGGTTGATGCAGGTGTTCTGGTTCGAACGCTTGAACTTGATGAGCTGGTAGATATCCGAACCAACCTCACGCGAGAGCTGTGTCGGATGATGCTCACCCTCAACGCGGATGATGATGCGCTCGGAGTCGACCGAGTCGACGATACCGTTACGCTTGGCCAGGATGACGGCGCCGGAGTCGCGGGCGGTGACGCCCTCCATACCGGTACCGACCAGCGGAGCCTCGGCGACCAGCAACGGCACGGACTGGCGCTGCATGTTCGCTCCCATCAGAGCGCGGTTCGCGTCGTCGTGCTCAAGGAACGGCACCAGCGATGCGGCCACGGAGACCAGCTGCTTCGGCGAAACGTCGATGTAGTCGACCTCAGCCTTCGGAACCAGGACGAAGTTGCCCTGACGGCGGGCATTCACCAGATCTTCCGTGATGACGCCTTGTGCGTCCAGGTCGATGTTTGCCTGTGCGATGGTGTGACGGTCTTCTTCCCAGGCCGAGAGGTAGAAGCTGTAGGGCTCAACCTCGAGCACACGCTTCTTATCCTTCCGGAGCTGCTCAGCGAGCTTGTGCGCATCGTTAACCTCAAGCACATCGCCCACGCGCAGACCCGACTCGCCGCTGTTGGTTACAGCAACGTAGTCCAGCACCTGCGAGTCCTTCACCTTGCGGTAAGGCGACTCGATAAAGCCGTACTCGTTGATGCGGGCAAAGCAGCTCAGCGAGCTGATCAGACCGATGTTCGGACCTTCCGGCGTCTCGATCGGGCAGATACGGCCGTAGTGCGTCGGGTGCACGTCGCGGACTTCGAAGCCCGCGCGCTCACGCGACAGACCGCCCGGCCCAAGGGCCGACAGACGGCGCTTGTGCGTGATTTCCGACAAGGGATTGGTCTGATCCATGAACTGCGAGAGCTGCGACGATCCGAAGAACTCGCGAATGGCGGCCATCACCGGCTTCGCGTTGATCAGGTCGTGCGGCATCGCGGTCGACATCTCCTGGTAGACCGACATCTTTTCCTTGATGGCGCGCTCCATGCGGACCAGACCGATGCGGAACTGATTCTCCATCAGCTCGCCTACGGCGCGGACGCGGCGGTTGCCCAGGTGATCGATGTCGTCCACCACGCCGATGTTCTTGCGCAGCTTCAGCAGGTAGCGGATGGTGCCGTAGAAGTCCTCGGGCGTAAGAGTGCGCTTGTCGAGCTCGGTGGCATCGGCGTTCTCATACAGCTTGATGTTGAACTTCAGACGGCCTACGCGCGAGAAGTCGTACTTGCGCGGATCGAAGAACATGCCCTCGAACAGAGCCGTGGCGGTGTCCAGCGTCGGCGGGTCGCCCGGACGCAGCTTGCGGTAGATCTCGATCAGAGCCTCTTCCGGCTTACGGACAGAGTCACGCTTCAGCGTGTTGGTGATGATGTTGCCCACATCATCGCGCTCCGGGAAGAAGACCTCAAAGCTGGTCACGCCCGACTGCGCGATCTTGTGCAGCTTGTCGGTGGTGATCTCCTGGTTGGCCTCGTACAGCAGCTCGCCCGTGGTCAGATCGACAACGTCAGCAGCGAAGATCGACGCGTCGAACTCGGCGGTCTCAACCTCAACGTCCGCAACCTTGCCAGCGCGGATTTGCTTCAGGATCGACGGCGAAACCTTGCGGTTCGGAGTGGCGACATCGTTGCCATCCACCTTCACCACGGCCGCGGGCTTGGTGCCCAGCAGATTGGTGGCGCCCTCTTCCTTCACCTTCCAGAAGAGCTTCTGGTCGCGGACGTTGATCGTGTCCACGGTGTAGAAGGTCTTCAGGATCTCCTCGTCCGTGCGCAGGCCGAGAGCACGCAGGAAGATCGTTCCCAGGAACTTACGCTTACGGTCGATGCGGACGTACAGGATGTTCTTCTGGTCGTACTCGAACTCGACCCAGCTTCCGCGGTAGGGAATGATCTTGCCCAGAAAGTAGGTACGGTTGTTCGCGGTTTCGAAGAAGACACCCGGCGAACGGTGTAACTGCGAGACGATCACGCGCTCGGTACCGTTCACGATGAAGGTGCCGTTCGGCGTCATCAGCGGAATATCGCCGAAGAAGACTTCCTGCTCCTTCATATCGCGCAGGGTCTTGGCGCCGGTGTCCGGATCCTTGTCGTAGATCTTCAGGCGGATGGTCACCTTCAGCGGAGCCGAGAAGGTCATGCCGCGCTCTTCGCACTCTGCCTGGTCATACTTCAACTGCAAACCGACCGGGTCACCGCACTTGGTGCAGAAGTCGGGGGTGTTCTTGTTATAGGTTCCGCAGAAGGTGCAGAGTACATCGCCCGGGTGGAACGGATCGGTGATCACCATGTGGCCGCAGTTAACGCAGGCTGTACGCAGGTGATTCAGACCTTTGAGGTAACCGCACTTGCACTCCCAGTTGCCGATGGAGTAGTCGACAAACTCGAGCTCCGAGACGTTCCGGAAATCGGTGATCGGAAAGACGGACGTAAAGACCGACTGCAGGCCGTTATCTTCACGCTCCTGCGGCAGCTTATCCATCTGCAGGAAACGCTCATAGCTGCGGCGCTGGACCTCGATGAGGTTCGGGATCTGGATAGCGGTAGGGATTTTGGAAAAGTCGAGACGGCTACGGACCGCGCGCAATTCGCTGGACATCGTGTGTTTGCTCCTGACTTCGTGCCTTCCGAGGCCTCCGGCCGGCTTTGCGTTGCATCTAACCCGCAATGCCTTCCGTAGGGGCGGCGGACTCAAGCTTCTGAGATTCCGCCCGGATGTTTGCGCTGTTCAGACCCGCCCGTCCTCGGTTGCCGGACTGGTCCATGCGCAGGATGCTGCGCCGAAGTGGCGAAACTTCGACGTTGAAACCCGAATTTTGTTGGCTGCCCGGCAGTGAATTCTGCTATAACAAGCGCGAGCAGCGCAGAGAAAAGCTATCTGCTGCCCTGATACAAAGACGGCAAAACGCCCTTAGAGACGACAAGTCCCAAGAGCGCAACGACCGGCTTGTGCACTAGCTGAATCTTTCCGATGTAAATATCTGCCGCCTGCTTTCGGTTCGCCCTTCCGAAAGCTATTGCCGCGAATTACTACTGCTCGGGGTACCATGCCGATGCGCTCGCCGCTGACGCATTCTGCATGACCGGCCCTTGGTGGGCCGGGAGTGAATCCTGATCTTGTCAAGTATCGGTGAGACCGGAAAACCTTCGCGAGCCCATCTGCCCCGTTACGCACACCCAGGCAGGAGCGGGTCTCCTCATCTGTAGAGGATACCGCTTCCGCCTTGGAAGTGCAAGTGTCAGGGGCGCGAGCCGAAATCCGCCTCACAGACGAATCTCCGGGCCGCAGCCCGGAGTCCGCCAATACCCTTCGCCCGAAGGCGAGAAGTTACTTGATCTCGACAGCCGCGATGCCTTCGAACTTCTTCGCGATGGCAGCCGCGTCTTCCTTCGAGACGTTCTCCTTCAAGGGCTTCGGAGCGCCGTCGACCAGGTCCTTGGCTTCCTTGAGGCCCAGGCTGGTGACTTCGCGCACAGCCTTGATGGTGTTGATCTTGTTCGCGCCGGCTTCCTTCAGGATGACGGTGAACTCGGTCTTCTCTTCGGCCGCGGGAGCAGCAGCACCCGCACCGGCGCCAGCGACGACCACAGGGGCCGCGGCTGCCGCGGAGACGCCGAGGCGCTCCTCGAGCTTCTTGACGAGAGCTGCCGCGTCGAGCAGGCTCAGGCTAACGATCTGATCTTCCAACTGCTGAATGTCCGCCATGTTATTTCTCCAGTACTTCTGAACTTGAAATTTTTTCTTACCGCTTACTACTTCCGGAGCCCACATTCACTCCGGTTGCCATCCTCGACAGGCTCCGATGCGCCCAGACAAGCGCCCCGCCGCGATAGCGAAACCTGAATTTAAAGCCAGCGAAACTTGATTTACGCGCCCTCTGCCGGAGCTTCGGTTGCAGCCGCTTCGGCCTGAACGTCGGGCTCTACCGCGGCAACTTCCGCCGGGGCAGCCGCTGCTGCCGCGCCGCCGAACTTGCCCTTCTCGACACCCTGGTTGATCACCACCGCCAGGTCGCGGCCGGTCGCATTGATGACCGTCGCCAGGCGCTGTGCCGGAGCATTGATGAGGAAGAGCAGCTTCGAGAAGATCTCTTCTTTGCCGGGCAGGGCAGCCAGATCGCCAATCTCGGAAACCGTGAGCACCTTGCCGTCGATAATGCCCAGCTTGAAGGTGAACTCTGCGTTGTCCTTCACCCAGGTCGAGAGCGCCTTCGCCAGAGCGACCGGATCGCCCTCGGTATAGGCAACCGAGCTGACGCCCTTCAGGCCCTGCAGTGCAGCCTCGATCTTGGTGCCGGCGGCCGCCTTCGGGGCCAGCTTGTTCTTGATGACGTGATACTTACCGCCCGCCTCGCGGATGGTCTTGCGGAGCGAGAAATCCTTGCCCGCCGTCAGCCCCGAGAAGGTGCCGACGATCGCCGAGGTGGAGTTGGCCAGATCCTTCGCGAGGAACTCGACCGTTGCGTGCTTCTTTGCCTTGGACACTGCCATGGTGAAAATCCTTTGTGCCGGCTCAATCCCGGCGAGAAATTCATAAGCCGCCGTTCAGCGGCGGAAACCTTATGCCTTGCCGGCGGCGTCGATGACCGACGAATCCAGCTGAACCCCGGGACCCATCGTGGAGCTGACATAGGCAGCCTTGACATACTTGCCCTTGGCAGCGGAAGGCTTCGCCTTCACCACAGCGGTAATCACGGTCATGGCATTCTCAACCAGCTTCTGCTGATCGAAGGAAAGCTTGCCCACCGGGACGTGCACGAGAGCCGTCTTGTCAGCACGGAACTCAACCTTACCGGCCTTGATCTCCTTGATGGCGGCGGCTACATCCGTGGTGACCGTTCCGGTCTTCGGGTTCGGCATCAGACCTTTGGGACCGAGCACCTTACCGAGGCGGCCAACCGACTTCATCATGTCGGGCGTCGCGATCAGGGCGTCGAAATCGGTCCAGTTTTCCTTCTGAATCTTCTCCACCAGCTCTTCGCCACCGAAGAAGTCGGCGCCGGCCGCTTCCGCGTCACGAAGACGGTCGCCGGTCGTAATGACGGCAACACGCTTGGTCTTACCCAGACCATGCGGCAGAACCACGGTGCTGCGGACCATCTGGTCGGCGTGGCGGGTATCAACACCCAGGCGCATGGTCAGATCGACGGTCTCGTCGAACTTGGCAAACTTGACCTTCTGCAATAGGGAAACGGCGTCTGCGAGATTGTAAGGGCGGGGCTCTACGGCCGCGCGCGCCTTCGCGACATTCTTGGAAAGCTTCTTAGCCATCGACTGTAATCCTTCTTGAGTCTCCCACCGCACGAACCCTTGGGTGAACCGGGCTGATATGTTGCTTCTGCCCGCTGGAAGCCAGAGATTTTTTGCTCGCCTGGCTTAGGTTCACCCGCCGCGACCTTGTTTCTCGCGGAACCGCCCCCGAAATTGCTGGTACGACAACTGCTGGATGGGGTCGGTCGTTCGGCCGTGGTACATGTGCCACGGACCTATGGCCCGGGCACTCTTACGAGTATGGTGGAAAAGTTTCGGGGTGTCAACCTTCGCAGGAGCGCGAACGCAGCGAAAACCCGCGTCATTGCACTACTTTTGAGGCAGCCAATGTTGGATGTGACAGGAAATACAGGAGGTATGCATCTAATAATCCCGGTAGAAGGCGGGCGCCCCATATCTGAGAAGCAGATGTGGGTATGAAGCGGATGTGGATATAGGGGCCAGCTATCTTCCAAATCCTGCTTAGCGGCAGTTCAAAGCTTCCCAACAGACCTTCACCGACGACGGACATATGCCCTTCCTGCTCCTAAGGAGTTCCGCATCCGTCATCGGCTTTGAGGGAGTAAGCCGTGCGGGCATCGCGACTTTGTCGAGCGAGAGTTGCATGCGTTGAGTCTAACCCCGCCCCGCTGCCTTCGAACCCATATCTCCGCGCCGTACAATCGCGCTTATGCCGGATGCGTTTCACCTCAGGCACCGCGTGTCCTTCTCGGCCGAAGCCGCCGCCGAGACCCTGCGCCAGTTGCCGGAATCCGCCGGCGTCCTGGCGCTGCGCGGAGCCGATGAGACCACGCAACCTTATCTCACCAAGGCTGCCAACCTCCGCCGCCGCGCCGCCCGCCTCCTTGCCCCTGTTGAAGGCCAGACCCGCCGTCTGAACCTGCGTGACCGTGTCGCCTTCGTCGAGTGGACCGCCGCCGGCAGCGACTTCGAAAGCCTGCTTTGCCTCTACCAGGCGACCGCCGCCTTCTTCTCTCTTCCCGAAGCCCGCAAGCGGCTCAAGCTGTTCGTTCCCTATACCCTCCGCTTCGCCGCGGACAACGCCTTTCCCCGGGTCTACGTCACCAACCGGCTCGCGAAGAAATCGCTCAACGAAACCTCCGGTCCCTTCCCCTCACGCGCTGCAGCCGAGCGCTACGCCGATGCCATGCTCGACCTCTTCAAGATGCGCCGTTGCTGGGAGGAGCTTGAGCCTTACCCGGAGCACCCAGGCTGCGTCTACGGCGAGATGAAGAAGTGCCTCGCCCCCTGCCAGGAGAGGTGCACGCCGGAGGAGTACGCGGAAGAGTCTGCTCGTGTCCGTGCCTTCCTGGAAACGCGCGGACAGTCGCTGCTGACCACCGTCGCTCAGGAGCGTGACGACGCCTCCGCCGCGATGGAGTTCGAGCGCGCCGCCGAGCTTCATACCCGCTGGCAAAAGGTAAAGTCGGCAGCCGATCTCGCTCCCGAACTGGTCACCGCGCTACCTCGCCTGCATGCCGTGCTTCTGCAGCCCTGCAGCGAAGGCGAGGTCGCTGTCTTTCTGGTTCACAGCGGTTACATCACCAGTCCCGAGATCTTTGCGACGCGCGACATCCGCGCAGCCCGCGCGCAGGAAGAGACGGGCAGCTCTCTCTTTGCGCAGCCGCTGATGCTGCAACCCGTTCCGCTCGAAGGCGAGCCTGAAACCGCCGGACCTGAAGAACGCTTGCGCGATCTGCTGCATCGGCTGCAGGAGCGCGCGAAAACACCCGCCGATATGGCGTTGCTGGGCGACCACCTTGCCCTACTGAAGCGCTGGTACTACCGGCCGGAGAAGTCCCGCACCGGACGAATCTTCTTCGCCGACAAGGACTGGCCATGGCGTCGCATGCTGAACGGCGCGGCCGCGCTGGGGAATCGCGTGGTGACTGCTTCAGAGACCGCCGTGTAAGACGTACTCATTCGGAATACCCATACACCGGGTTCCCCATGGCCGGGGTACCTCGGAGACATGGGTATTCGTGCTACGCGCGAATCGGTGGGAGCCGCAGGCTTTTAGCCACGGCTTATTGGCTCAATATAGAAGCGGGCTGAAAGCCCGCTGCTCCCACCCTGACTCCGCCATCCGCTACGACGCCAGAGCCTATGCTGGCTGCGCCGCACGGCGGCGACGGCCGCTTACCAGATAAATAGCCGCCCGAAGTTCCAACAATGGATCTGCAGAGGCCTCAATGCCCTCGCAGCGTGGAATGGGATCGAAGATGAGGTGCTTCTGCTGTGCCAGGGAATCCGGCATGACGGCGTTCAGTTCCACCACACCCAACTCCACCAGAGGACGCGACTCCGGCCAGTGCACCGTTGCGTCGTCGACCGTGTCCTTCGGCCCGGCAACCTGCACCAGGATCCGGAACTTTACCGGCGCCTTGGCGACGCGTTCGGCGATCTCGTCGTAGTGATAGTTCTGGGCAAGCTTTGCCCCTTCCTCATCGGAGAAGAAGTGCTCGCCCGCCTCGGGAACGATGCGGTAGCGGCCATACTTCGTCTCGCCCTGCGCATTGGTAAAGGCAAACGCGGTGACGCCAAAGTAGCTCTCCGTCGCCAGGCTGACCGGGAAAGGCTTAGGAGCCTGGACAAACGCCAGCGCCGCCGGGTGCGAACCGAGAAAGACCTCAACCGGCTTGGGCGAGGCGACATCCGGTCCGCTGGCGCCGATGGCCTTCAATAGTTCCAGAAACTCGTCTCCGGTACGCGTCGGGAAAGCGTCGATCGAATGGCTGACAATGTCCGTGTGAACGTGCTCCGCCAGGTTGAAACGGATCGCCAGACCGCGCGGATTGGCATCCGGCACGCTGTCCGGCAGCATCGGCAGACCGGTGGAGTTGGAGAAACGAGCTGTCACCGGCGTCGACGGACGAGTGACGTGCGGCGCCTTCGTCAGGGACAGCGCCTCCGACGAGGGGGTAAAGGAGCCAGTCAGCATCAGCCCCTTGGCATGAGCAGCACGGAAGCCGGGATGGAGACCGAAGAGCGTATCAAACTGAGCAAGAATACGGTTCGCGAGGTCGACGACGCGTTCATCGTTCGGAAGAGGCATAGGGGGATCGATCTCCTTGGCCGAAGCCAGTTGTTTTGTCGAAGCCATTTAGGTCCTGGCCGAAGCCATGCCGTTTGAAGTGGGTAGAGGCAGCTTACTCCATCTTTCCGCGCGGACGTAAACGTACGCCGACGGCATAAACGTGCAAAGGTAGAAAGCCGGCGCTTGGTACACTCGAACCTGTGACCGAGCTCTGCTTTTCCATCCTTGCGGCCGACTTTGCCCACCTCGCCGACGACGTCGCCAAAGCCACAGAAGGCGGTGGCACAGTCGTCCATTTCGATGTGATGGATGGCGTCTTTGTGCCCAACATCAGCATTGGGCCGCCGGTACTGAATAGCCTGCGCAAGGCGACGGCGTTGCCCATCGATTGCCACCTGATGATCGCCAATCCCGACAGCTATATTCCGGCCTTTGCCGATAACGGCGCCGACTGGGTAAGCGTGCAGTGGGAAGCCTGCAAACACTTGAACCGCACGCTGGAGCTGATCCGGAGCCACGGCATGAAGCCCGGCGTAGTTATCAATCCGGCGACTCCGGTGGAGTTTCTCACCGAGGTTTTGGACATTGTGGACCACGTACTGGTAATGACCGTAAACCCCGGCTTCGGAGGCCAGGCGTTCATCCCCAGTACGCTGAAAAAAGTCGAGCGTCTGGCCCAGATGCGGCAGGAGCGCGGCCTGGAATTCCGGATACAGGTCGACGGCGGCATCGATCACACCACCGTCGAGAGCGTGGTGAAGGCCGGAGCCGAGTTACTGGTCGCCGGCACCTCGGTCTTCGGCCGCGGGCAGGCAGTCGAGGACGCCCGCAATCTGCTGGAGCTGGCACGAAAAGCCGAACTGGCACGAAAGGCCGAATTAGCCACGCCGGGCAGATAGTTCCGGGTGCCTGTAAAAGCATCCGGACCATATCCCATCTCACCATCTGACCGTCTAAAATAAACACACCTTCCTGCCGTGGCCCTAAACCGGGGGAAGGTTGCGCTTTCTCATCCAGAGAGCAGTGAGGTTGCATGCGCCGTTTTGTTTTCTCGACCCGTTTCGCACCGCTTTCCGCCGCCGTGGCTGCGGCTCTTCTGGCCGGTTCGCTGAGCCTGCACGCGCAGGCGACCGGCGCGAATCCCGACGGTTCGCAGTCTGAGAGCGTCACGCTCTCCACGGGCAAGCAGGCGAAGAAGCGCAAAGGCTCTGAAGAAAAAGAATCCAAGAAAGACCAGAAGGTTCAGCAGTCCAAGGACACCAAAGCAGCCGAGAAGAAGCGCCTGAAACGGAACCCGCTGGCCGACGTAGACAAGAACCTGCCCGACAAGCAGCTCTACGACAAGGCGCTCGAGGCTCTGAACAAGGGCCACTTCGACGTCGCCCGTCTGGACCTGCAGACGATGCTCAATACCTATCCGGACTCGCAGTACCAGATGCGCGCCAAGCTGGCCGTCGCCGATAGCTGGTACAAGGAAGGCGGCTCCGCCGCGCTGGCCCAGGCCGAAGCCGAGTACAAGGACTTCATTACCTTCTTCCCCAATGTGCCCGAGGCCGCCGAGGCCCAGATGCGCGTCGGCGACATCTACTTCCGCCAGATGGATAAGCCTGACCGTGACTACACCAAGGCCATGCACGCGCAGGAAGAGTACCGGAACATGATTCAGCAGTTCCCGCAGTCCACGCTGGTGCCGCAGGCCAAGCAGCGTCTGCGTGAGGTGCAGGAGGTACTGGCCACAAGGGAAGCCGAGGTCGCCTCCTTCTACGCCTCTCACGAGAACTGGGCTGCCGCCATCGCCCGCTATCAGACGGTGGCCGATACCTATCCGCTCTACAGCGGTATGGACCAGGTGCTGATCGGTATCGGTGACGGCTATGCCGCGCAGGCACGCTTCGTGCGCGGCTCAAATCTTCCCGAAGGACCGAAGGCCAAGCTGACGCAGGAGTTCGAAGACAAGGCGATGGAGGCCTACACCAAGGCCGTCACCGAGCACGCCGCTTCCAATCACGTCGAAGATGCACGCGATCGTATCGCGGCGCTCAACCGGCAGCAGCCCGAGGCCAGCAAGGAGCAGGCTGAGGCCAGCCAGGCACTCGAAAACAGCCGGTCGCAATACAAGCTGCTCGATATCGCCAAGATCATGTTCCTGCGCCGTCCGGACGTCGTCCAGACCGCCACGATCGGTGAGCCCACCATGGCCGATCCGCGTCCGACCCTGGCGCCCGAGGTGGCAAAGTTTGTCGAAGACTCTTACCGTGAGGCGCTCAACCCCGGCGCCGCAGCGGCGCCAACTCCAAAAGCAGTCAAGGCGGCTCCCGAAACCGCAGCCTCTGAGACGCCGGCGGCAGCACAGCCTGGCGCACCGGCAGCCCCCGCGGCTCCGCTCGGCTTCAACGACATCAATAACCCGGCGGACGGCTCAGCTGCCCCCGGCTCGGGAGCAGTTAATATGACCACTCCGGCCACTCCGGCGGGTGGAGCAACCGGAAACGGGGTTGGCCTGGAGATTGTGACACCCAAGACCGGCGAGACACCGCGGACCTATGGCCTGAAGGCCGTTGGCGGTAGCGAGAATACCCAGGCTCTGCCTCCCGTAGAAAAGCCCGCTGCTCCGGAAGACACGGTCAACGATATCGCGCCCGGTCAGAAGACCCCAGCAGCGCAGCAGGCGCCGGCCAACGGCAAGAAGGCTCCAAAGCCTTCGATCGACAAGAGCGAGGAGAGCTCTTCCAAGAACAAGAAGAAGAAGGGTCTGGGCAAAATCAACCCGTTCTAAACACCTTTCACGAACCCCAAAAAGCCCCGGTCATCCGGGGCTTTTGTATTGCATAAATCTTGTCATCCCGAACGTTCGGGGTCCCCAGCGAACTTGTTCGCTGGGGTGATTCGCTGGCGTGATTAGTGAAGGACCTGCTTTCAATGTTTCGGGTTGCTTTGCATTGAGAGTTATAGAGCGGGCCTTCAGCTCTTTAACATCTGTGACATCGACACCTGGGGCGTTGCCCCAGGCTGGTATAGAGCGCGCCTTCAGCGCTTATCCCACCCGGGTGCCCCACCCTCGCAACGCTAGGGTGGGCAAGGAATACCCCTAAATTCTCAATAAAGCACAGAGTTTATCGATGTTATGGAACTCGCGTCGACCCCGGTGTCGTCCCGGTCTCACCCGGCGCTGTTGGGTCAATCTCTCCATCCTTATTCTCCGGCGTGCTGGAGTTGACCTTAGTCTGCCCCGGTCCGGCCGTCGCCGGGTTATCACCCTTCGGACCCGAGGGCGTTACCTTCGCATCGCGTTCCTGTTTTTGTGTTGTCGCCATGCGTGAATAGGAGTGCACAGGCGCTACTGCGGATGCCTTGTATCTTTAAGGTGTGGCTCCTCCCTGTTTATTTCTTGATCGCGACGGCGTAGTGAACGTCGAAATTGGCTATCTCCATAAGATTTCTGACGTTCAGTGGATGCCCGGCATTACCTCACTGATCCGCACCGCCCGCGCGCACGGTATGAAGGTGGCGATCGTCACCAACCAGGCCGGTATTGCGCGTGGCATGTACACCGAAGATCAGTTCCAGGACCTGATGGTCTGGATGCGCGCCGAGCTTGATCGCGAACAGGCCGACGTCGATGCCGTCTACTACTGCGCCCACCATCCCGTGCACGGCGTCGGCGAATATAAGCGCGAGTGTGACGAACGCAAGCCAGGCCCCGGCATGCTGTTGCGGGGCGAACGCGAGCTTGGCATCGACCTTACTACCAGTATTTTGGTAGGCGACCGCTGCTCTGACCTTGCCGCCGGTCACGCCGCCGGCATAGAAAAGGTCTTCCTCATCCGGGGGACCGAAGAGGCCGGCTGCGGCGAACCCCACACTGCCATCGAGTCGCTGGCAGAGGTTGAACGCTGGATCGCAGAGCGGTACCAGAAGGTATAGCTATGGAACGGATGCGGGATGTGCTGCGCAATACGCTGGGGAAGTCGCTACGCACGCTCAGCGAGACGGATCGCCTGGCGGCCGCATGGCCGGTCGTCGCCGGCTCCGCCATTGCCTCACACAGCCAGGTGACCGCCTACGAAGAAGGCACCGTCATCCTGCATGTGGACGACCCCGCATGGCGGCCTCAGCTCGAGGCCATGTGCGGACGGCTGGTCGGCGACCTGAAGAAAGTGGCAGGTGTCTCCGTGACTGGGCTGCGCTTTGTTTCGGGGCAGGAGCGGCCTCGCTATACTCAGAAGTGATGAGTGAGACAGTAACCGCTGACGTCGTACGCCGCGTGGCCGAGCTGGCCCTGCTTGAGCTGAAAGACGACGAAGTCGCCCGCATGCAGAAAGACCTGAACGCCATTCTTGGCCACATCGACCAGTTGAATGAGCTGGATACCGCCGGAGTTCCGCCCATGGCACAGGTCAGCGAGATACTCGGTGGACAGGTCGAAGCCTCCGCCGAAGCGCTGCGGGAGGACGTCGTTCGCCCCTCGATTGATCGCAATGCGGTGCTGCGGGAAGCACCCGAAGCCGACCACCGCTTCTTCAAGGTCCCGAAGGTGATTGAACGCTGATGAATCTTGAGACCCTGAGCATCGACCAGGCGCGCGCCGCTCTGACGAGCGGCGAGACCACGGCCACCGCACTCGCCGAAGCCCACTACGAGCGTATCGCTCAAAAAGACGACGAGATCAACAGCTATCTCTCGCTGGCGAAGGATCGTGCGCTCGCCCAGGCTGCAAAAATCGATGCGCTGCTGAAGGCCGGCGATCCGCTGCCGCCGCTGGCCGGCATCCCTCTGGGCATTAAAGACGTGCTGACCATGGTCGGCTCGCCCGCGACCGCTGGATCGAAGATCCTTGAGGGCTACCATCCACCCTATGACTGCACCGCCGTCGCCAAGCTGGAAGCCGCGGGCGCCGTCCTTCTGGGCAAGCTGAACTGCGACGAGTTCGCCATGGGAAGCTCGAACGAGAACTCCGCCTACGGCCCGGTGCACAATCCGCGCGCCCTGGACCGCGTTCCCGGCGGAAGCTCCGGTGGTTCAGCCGCAGCGGTCGCTGCAGGCTTCTGCGTCGCCAGCCTGGGCACCGACACTGGTGGCTCCATCCGTCAGCCCGCAGCCTTCTGCGGCGTGACCGGCCTGCTGCCCACCTGGGGCCGCGTGTCGCGCTTCGGCCTGATCGCCTTTGCTTCGTCGCTTGACCGCATCGGGCCCTTTACCAAGAACGTCAAGGACGCCGCCACCCTGCTCGGCGTGATGGCCGGCTCCGACATCATGGACGCCACCGCATCGCACACGCCGGTCAACGATTATGTGGCTGAAAGTCAGAAGCCGGTCGCCGGCCTGAAGATCGGCGTTCCCGAGGAGTACTTCGGCGAGGGTCTCGATCCCGAAATCCGTGCGGCGGTCGAGAAATCCATCGCAGACCTCAAGGCTGCCGGCTGCGAGATCAAGAAGATCAGCCTGCCCCACACCCGCTACGCGATTCCAACCTACTACGTCATCGCCACAGCCGAGGCTTCGAGCAATCTCTCGCGCTTCGACGGCGTGCGCTTCGGCCTGCGCGACAAATCCGCGTCTACGCTGACCGGAATGTACCGCCAGACCCGCGACGCCGGCTTCGGCGCAGAGGTCAAGCGCCGTATCCTGCTGGGAACCTACGCTCTTTCCGCCGGATACTACGACGCCTACTACAAGAAAGCCCAGCAGGTCCGCACCCTGCTGACCCGTGACTTCCTCTCTGCCTTCAACGAAGTCGACGCCATCGTCACTCCGATGACCCCGACCCCAGCTTTCAAGCTGGGCGAAAAGACAGACGACCCCGTCGCCATGTACCTGGCCGACGTCTACACCGTGGCGGCATCGCTGGCCGGTATCTGCGGCGTCTCCGTCCCTTGCGGAAACACGAAGGACGGCCTGCCGATCGGAGTCCAGATCCTGGGCAAGCACTTCGAGGAAGGAATGGCTCTCAGGGTGGCACAAGCCGTTGAAAATTCACAGCCATAGCTGCGAATTTTCGCTGCAAGTAGCAAGTTGAAATTGAAGACGTACTGCAGGGGGGTGGGCGAAGTGTAAAGCCCAGCCCTCTTGCCGTTTAGGCGTGCGTTAGACCACGTGCGCACAAGCCACCCATACAGCACGGTTTCAACGGGCCCCCAACGAAACATGTTCGTTGGGGTGAACTTTCAACTTGCAACTTGTTTTCAGCTGGCGACTTTTAACTGGCAACTGGAAACTGCCTTTCGCGTCTATCCTTATAGTCCCTATGAAACGCCTTCTCCCTGCCCTCGTTCTTCTTTGCGCTTCGGCTGGCTTTGCGCAGAACTCCGGCTTTGGTCCGCTCGATACGACAGCTCCCGCCGGTCTGACTCCCGACGACATTATCAAGAAGATGGGAGCACGTGAGAGTGAGTTCGCCA
Organism: Terriglobus albidus; assembly: GCF_025685425.1. GTDB lineage: Bacteria > Acidobacteriota > Terriglobia > Terriglobales > Acidobacteriaceae > Terriglobus > Terriglobus albidus. The sequence continues at coordinate 3,542 of NZ_JAGTAS010000029.1, read as the reverse complement.
AGGTGCGCGAGGACTATGGCTTCCGGCGATCGGTGAAGATCCAGACGTTGAACGATGCGAACAAAGTCGACGGCGAATACCAGATGGTGGCCGACATCACCTTCAGCAAAGAGGGCCGGCAGGTGGAGAATGTCGTCTTTGCTCCGCAGAACACGCTGGAGCGCATCATCATGTCGCCCTCGGACGTCCAAGACATCGAACGCAAGCTCCCCTTTGTACTCACCGCCGAAGAGCTGCCGCAGTACAACATCAAGTACATCGGCAAGCAGAAGATCGATGAGCTCGACACTTATGTGCTTTCCGCCGAACCGAAGACGATCGAGAAGAACCAGCGCTACTTCCAGGGCAAGGTCTATGTCGATCAGCAGGACTTCCAGATCGTCCTGGTGAACGGGAAGACCGTTCCCGATGACCTTCGCCGCGGACACGAAGACCTGCACATTCCCTACACCACCTATTACGAGCAGATCGACGGCAAGTACTGGTTCCCCACCTACACCAAAGGGGAGGGCATCCTGCACTTTGCTGCGCAAGACGGCTCCATCGGCGAGGACGTGCATGTCCGCTCGTATGTTCGCTACACCAACTACAAGCGCTTCCGTTCAACGATCCGTCTGATCTATGAAGGTCAGGATGTGACCGAGGGCGCCGACAAGCGCAAGCAGGAGGAGCAGCAGAAGACGCCTCCGCCGGCATCCAATCCCCCGAAGCAATGAACTCGCGCTCTGCAACCTACGGAGAAGTACTTCGCCCGCGCAGCATCGGCCGTTCGGGTGCGTTCTCTGACGAGAACCTGGAGTTCCTCGCCCGTGTGCTCGATGACTGGTTCCGCATTCCCGGAACCTCGATCCGCTTCGGCCTCGACGGCATCATCGGCCTGATTCCCGGCATCGGCGACCTGCTGAGCGGCCTCGCCAGCGCCGTCATCGTCATCGCCGCCTGGGCTCGCGGGGTGCCCACGGCAGGCCTGCTGCGCATGATGGCGAACATCGGCATCGACGTGGTGGTGGGCGCAATTCCGTTCGTCGGCGATGCCTTCGATATCGCCTGGAAGGCCAACCGCCGCAACTACAAGTTGCTGACCCGCCATATCGCCGAGCCTCGCCGGCACACCTGGAAAGACTGGGTTTTCCTCTTCGTTCTGGGAGCAATGTTCCTGGCGCTGCTCGCCGTTCCGGTTGTGGTCACCATCTGGCTGCTGGGCTGGCTTCTCGGCATCCCAATGCACCCAGTCTGGCAACGTTAGAGAAGTAACGACAACTCGGAGATCCCATACACTGGGTGCCCCATCCATCGTGAAGCGATGGGTGGGATATTCGGCGTCCCCGGCGAACTTGGTTCTCTGGCGTTACTATTCGAGCGAAGCTGGAACTGGGTGGGAGCCGAGGGCTTTCAGCCCTCGGTCTATCGTCTCAATATAGAAATGGGCTTTCAGCCCTGGGCCTTCAGCGTCCATCAGAAAAAGCCCAAGGCTAAAGCCCATTCACTTTACAGCTTTATTAGCGGGCTGAAGCCCGCTGCTCCCACCAGTTTCAGACCCTCCCTCCGGCCAGCTAAGGTAAAATCAAACAGCACGGCGCGTCGGGAACAATCTCCGGCTGGCCGGCAGATCATCACGTCGGGGCGTAGCGCAGTCTGGTAGCGCATCTGCTTTGGGAGCAGAGGGTCGGGGGTTCGAATCCCTCCGCCCCGACCAATAAATCAATCATTCCTAGAATCCAGCCAAGCCAGAAATCCACACCAGAGGCGCTGCCTCCATCGCTGAAGGCAGCGCGAATGCAGTTCTACATTTCAGAAGGAATCAAAAGACGGGCCTAGCGTGCTCGTCAGAGCCGTGTTTGTTGACCGCTTGAGGCGCTTGCCTGCGCTCCTGTCGAGTGAGCCATACCAACTCCGAGCTGCTCCATCAGCGACATAAGATTCCAATCGGCCCATTGCTCAACGATCTTGCCATCTTCGATTCGATAGATCGATGTGCCTGAGACCGTCGCCTTGCGGTTGGTGGGTTGCATGCCGAGAAATTCGGCTTTGTGAGTGCCACGTGCTGTCCAGTGGTGTACGACTTCGTTGCGTTCGGCGATGGTGTCGTCGATCGAAAACGTCAGGTCAGGAAAGCCGTTCTTACACATCCCTATATGACCTTTGAGGCTGTCCGCCCCCGAAGAGAGGGAGGGAAAAACAGGATCGTGGATACGGCAGTCAGCCGAAACCAGTTCGCTGATTGACTCCAGTTTTCCCTGGTTCCAACACTCGTCCATATACCTGCGTGCAATTTGCTTGGTATCTGTTTCCATCGCAGACCCCTTTCTGCGCCGGGATTATAGACCCCTCTTGTGAGGAATTGAAATCGGGCGGCCGGCACATTAAAAACAGCCATTGGAAGCCATTTGAGCGCATACTTTCATGGCAATTCGCGGAGCTCAAATGCTCGACCGAAACCGGCGGTTCCCTCAACTAGCAGTAGTTTTTTTGCTTGCCTCAATCTCTTACGTTCCGGCCGGAGTTCTCGCGAGTCCTTCCTCTCCTCAAGCAGCGGAATCGAACCAAGCCTCAGCTGAGCAAGCCGAGCTTGAGCACTGGAAGACCTACGAATGGGGCGGCTTCAGTTTCAGATATCCGCCGGAGTGGCAGGTTGCGCCGCAGTACTACCAAACTCCACCAGAGGAGCTGACCGGCAAACCCGCATCCGTCGTCGGCCTTACCGTCTCCCCACCGGGTGAACCGCGTACCGGAAGACGATTGATCTCGATCGGCGGCCGCCAGGCCAATTGCGTTGCATCTCCTTCGTGCAAGTGCGTCACGATCTACATAGAGATAGAAACATGCAATCCGGACACCGAGACCACAAGAGTCTTTGACCTCATGCTAACGACCATCAGGGATAAGGATCCAGCTGCGTCGTTTCGTATTACCTCTCCAGCCGCGCAGGATCGACTACACCCAAACACGCACTACACCATTCGCTGGAGCACAAAACCCAGGCTGCATATCAGCAAAGTGTCACTTATCGTCCATGACACGACGCGCTATTGGCGTGACGGCCTTGTCCTGGACGCCAGGGATATTCCGAACACGGGCGAGTACGCCTGGCTCATCCCGAACTCGGTCCCATCCCGCGGACCATTCCTGATCGAAATCTCATATCTGAAGCCGATGGGGGCGGAACCACCCGCACTCAGTAAAAGCCAGATCTACGCAGGCCGCAGCAATCCGTTTTACATCTACTAGAGTTCTAAGCGCTTACTAGAGTTCTAGGCGCTGAAGTTTGTGACATAAATCATGGAAAGCTCTAATGTTTCAGCGAGCGCTCTTCGCACCGCAGGTGCGAATGTCTTGCTTAAGGGGACGGCTTTTAGCCGTCCCGTCCCCCGCACCGAAATACATGCGGCTTTAGCCGCTGAGGTACCGAGGTTATGCCCTCAGCGGCTAAATGTGAAGTTTCAATAGGTTATTGTCCATCTGACCGAGAACGAAGAAGCTGATTGTGAGAGCAATCCAAAATCTTCGGAGGCCAGATGGACTATCACCATCATGCCCGTTTG
>NZ_JAGTAS010000027.1 GCF_025685425.1 Terriglobus albidus | reverse complement strand
ACACCTCAGACCATGGATCCATCAGTACAACTGGCACCGACCTCATGCTAGCCTCAATCAAGCTCCACCCATCAGCAGATCCGGCCTCAAAGACAACAACCTGTTGAGACACCACAGCTAAAGCCGCGTCTTTGCCGGACTTGGTACGGCATGGCTAAAGCCATGCCCTTAAGCAAGGCATTCGCGCGTTGCGCGAATCGAGAAACAAAGTCGACGGAGTGAGCTTGTGATGGAAATTGCGATGTTTCGTTCCACCATGAGCTCTAAGAGATGAGGAGGCTCTTTGTCTTGCTTAAGGGCACGGCTTCAGCCGTGCCGTAATAACGGGCCCAAAAGTCGCGGCTTTAGCCGCTGAGGTACTTGCTTGACATCTTCGCTCAGCGAAATAGCTCACGTTACTGCCCTACGAGATGACAAAACAAAAATGTACTTCACCCTTATGCACGCAGCTTGTCCTGCAACTCCGTGAACGCTACCTTCACCTGCTCACCCGTCGCGAAGGTCTTCACCGTCGCCGTGCCGCTGGCCACCTCGTCCTCACCAAGGATGAGAATCGTCCGCGCCACGCGATCCGCTGCTTCAAAGCTCTTCTTCAGACGGAAGCTTCCATCGCCGATCTCAACCGTCAGCCCAGCACGGCGCAGATTGCGCGCCAGCTTCAGCGCAGCCGCATTTTGCCCCTCGCCCATCGGAGCGATGTAGGTATCCATCTTCTTTTCCGGAGCCGCATTGCCGGCAGCAGCTTCCGCCTCTGCCTGAGCCTGCAGCGTCAACACCAGTCGATCTTCGCCGATGGCAAAGCCAATGCCGGGAGCTTTTGGTCCACCGATAATCTCGCTCAGGCCGTCATACCGGCCGCCGCCCAGCAGCGCATTCTGCGTTCCCAGGCCGGTCTCCGTCACGAACTCGAAGGTCGTACGTGTGTAGTAGTCCAGACCACGAACCAGCCGGGGATTCACCGTATAGGGCACACCGCAGGCATCCAGTGCCGCCAGCACTTGCTCGAAGTGCGACTTCGAGCTCGCGTCCAGATAATCAGCAATCTTCGGCAGGCCGTTGATCAGCTCCTGATCGGCCTCTTCCTTCGAATCCAGAACGCGCAGTGGATTGGTCTCCGCGCGGCGCTGATTGTCCGGCGACATCTTGTCCTTGATCGGCGCCAGCGCATCACGCAGCGCGGTCAAATAGCGCGGACGATCGGTGGAGCTGCCCACCGAGTTGATCATCAGCTTCCAATCCTTCACTCCCAACTCATCGAGGAAGGTTGCAAGCATCTCCACGATCTCCGCATCGCGAACCGGCGACTCCGATCCCGATGACGATGGTCCGATGACCTCCGCTCCAATCTGGAAGAACTGGCGATAACGGCCCTTCTGTGGACGCTCACGGCGGAACTGAGGACCGATGTAATACAGCTTCTGCAACTGTCCGGTCTCACCCAGTTTGTGCTCAATATAGGCGCGCACAACTCCCGCGGTATTCTCCGGGCGCAACGTCAGCGACTGCGACTTCTCGCTCGCTGCACGCGCGCGGTCCTCCCAGGTGAACATCTCCTTGGAAACGATATCGGTCTCTTCACCAACACCACGGGCAAAGAGCTCCGTCGCTTCAAAGATCGGCGTGCGGATCTCACCGAAGCCGTAACGTGCGAAGACAGAGCGTGCGACCGAATCGATATGGTTCCAGAGCGCAGTATCAGGCGGCAGCAGATCGCGCGTGCCGCGGGGTGCTTTAAGCGTAGCCATCAAGGATTAAGTCTACCGGAATGTCTCACACGAGCCACCGAAGCAGTGGCCCATGTCCGGGGTCCCCAACGAACTTGTTCGTTGGGGTGGTGTCCCTCGGGACATGGGGCATTCGAGCTACACTCGAACCGTCTTTTCGCAGGATCGTAAAAAATTTGCGTTGCCCGCCCTTTTGCCGAGTACGAGGCAGATTTCTCCGCTATCGCTTAGTTTAGGCTCTCCCTTTCAGTAGAAGTTAAGGTCAACCCGCTACCTTTCATAGAGCACTCCTGTGCCGTTGGATTAGAGCCGTATGCCCCCTGCACTTCGTATCGTTATTCGCCTGCTCACACCATTGTTCCTGCTCTCCGCCGCATGGGCGCAGACCAGCTCGACCGTCAGCGGCAATGCCCTTGACACCACCGGAGCTCTGATTCCGCATGCTCACGTCACCCTGCAACGAGCCGATGGCGCCGCCCTCGAAACAGAATCCGACTCGTCAGGTCAGTTCCATATCGCGAACGTAAAACCGGGCAACTACACGCTGCGTATCGCTGCCGATGGCTTTCAGACATTGGAGAAGCCGCTCGCCATTCCATCGCAGACTCGCACACCGCTCCGCCTTACGCTGGCCGTGATGGGCGCCGTTGCCGACGTCAATGTAAATGCCGAGGAGCAAACGCTGCAGGTCAACACAGACACCAGCAATAATCAGAGCGCAACCGACGTCGATCGCGATGCCCTGGATCGTCTTCCCGTCTTCGACGGCGACTACATCACGACGCTCTCACGCTTTCTCAGCACCGATGCCGTTGGCACCTCCGGCGTCACGCTGGTCGTCAATGGAGCCGAAGCCAACGGAGCCGGCGTCACCGCCTCCGGAGTGCAGAGTGTCAGGATCAACCAGAATCCATACACCGCGCTCTACGCCTCGCCTGGGCGCGCGCGTATCGAGATCACCACCAAGGGCGGTACCGACCACTTCCACGGCTCGTTGAACGCGCTGGGACGCAAATCCATCTTCGACGCCCGCAATCCATTCGCCCGTACCAAGCCCGCAGAGAGCAGGCTCTTCTTCGAAGGCGCTGTCACCGGTCCTCTGCGCGTCGGTCGCAAGTCCACTTTCCTGGTCACCGGTAACCACGACAAGAACCACCAGCAGGCAGTCGTGCTGGCCGCAACACCTTCGGGGCAGGTACAGACCAACGTTCCTAATCCCACGACACACGACTTTTACTCCGCGCGCGCCTTTCACAACTTTCGCGAGGCCGACCAGTTCTGGATTGGCTACTCCTACGAGCGCCGGGCCGTACAGAACGCCGGGATCGGCGGCACTGTTCTCCCGGAGGCCGGCACCGATACCCGCATGTTCGAACACGAGATCAACCTGGGGTATACCCGCGTCATCTCACCGCAGCTGGTCAATCAGCTCCGCTTTCTCGTAGGCAAGAATGAAAACCGGGTGGACAGCATCACCTCCGCACCACAGGTGCTGGTCTCCGGCGCCTTTACCGGAGGCGGAGCACAGGCCGACTTCCGTCGCACAGAGAACCACGTCGATGGCGCCGATATCGTCACCTACACCAAGGGCAAGCACGAGCTGAAAGTCGGCATCGACATTCCGGATATCAGCCGCCGCGGCTTCGTCGACAAGACCAACGGGCTCGGCACCTACACCTTTGCCAGCCTCTCCAGCTACGCCGCGGGAACACCCTCTCTGTATGTCACCCAGCGCGGACAACCGCGGGTTGTCTTCTGGGAGACGATCTTCGGCGGCATCGTGGAAGACACCGTACGCCTGCGCCCCAACCTCTCCATTTCGGCCGGCTTCCGCTACTACTTCCAGAACTACTTCCACAACGTTCCCTTCAACGTCGCGCCGCGGTTGAGCTTCGCGTATGCGCCTTCCACGAAGGGCCGCACTGTGATTCGTGGAGGAGCGGGCCTCTTCTATGACCGCTCTGGGCCATCGCCTATCTCGGACCTGCTGCACTTCGACGGCGTAACGCTGCGCAAATACATCGTCTCGCGCCCCGCATATCCCTTCCCGGGTTCAGCGGTCGCCGCTCTTCCCACCAGCCTGGCTACGCTTGACCCGCGCGTTCGTATGCCGTCGACACTGCAGTTCAGCATCGGTCTCGAAGAGCAGATCACCAGGAGCAGCACGCTCAGCGTGACCTACGTCGGCATGCGCGGCATGAATCTCTTCCGCTCCATCGATGCGAATGCTCCTCTGGAGGGCACAAACATTCGTCCGAACCCAACGTTCGGTCAGATCCGCCTGGTGCAACCCGAAGGCTACGCCAAAGGCAATTCGCTGGAGATCAGTTTCCGCGGACGCCCGACTTCCTACTTCGCCGGTCAGGTGCAGTACATCCTGAGCAAGAGCTACAACAACACGCAGGGCATCACCTGGTTCCCTGCGGACAGCCATACTCCCTTGAATGACTGGGCCCGCTCCGACAACGATCGCCGGCAGAAATTCGACCTGCTCGGCACCTTCACCGCGAAGAAATGGTTCAGCCTGGGCACGGCACTCTCCCTATACTCCGGCCTTCCGGTCAATATCGTGACCGGCAGTGATACCAATGGTGATGGAGTGGCCAACGACCGCCCAACGGGCATCCGGCGCAATGCATTGCATGGCCCCGGCTATGTGAACGTCGACTTCAACCTGGCACATGACTTCGTCCTGACCAAGGACAAGAAGTCTGCGAAGACGTTGACCGTCTCAATCAACTCCTTCAATGTAGTGAACCGTGTAAACCCAACGACCTACGTGGGTGTGATCACCTCACCGTTCTTCGGCAAGCCGGTAGCAGCCCAACCCCCACGCCGTATGCAATTCAACCTGCAGTACAAGTTCTAGGGGCTCCATACCGTTATCAAGTTCGGCCAGAAACTGGTGGGAGCAGCGGGCTTCAGCCCGCTGATTAACAAGCATAAAAACGGGCTTTTAGCCCTGGGCCTTTTCTCCATATGGAAACAAAGGCCCAGGGCTAAAAGCCCAACATTCTTGATGCCCGTAAACCGTGGGCTAAAAAGCCCACGGCTCCCACCTATTCGAGCTTCGCTCGAATAGTTCACCCCCGCGAACCAAGTTCGCCCGGGACCCCGAATCTTCCATCCATTGCTAGCCAATGGATGGAGTACCCGGAGTATTGGTGCCCGAATTTGTTTGACACGCCCTAGGTTCGTCGATTCACCCAAGGCCCATCCATCCCGCTATCATGACAATCGATGGCAGCCCCAACCCTCTCTCTCGCCAACAAGGTCGCTCTCATCACCGGCGGATCCCGCGGCATCGGCGCGGCCACCGTCCGCATGTTTCGCCAGGCCGGAGCGCAGGTTGTCTTCAACTACCGTGCCGCCGCCACCCGCGCCACCCAACTCGTCGAAGAGTGCGGTACCGACGATACCTGCCCGGTCCAGCAGGAGCTCAGCACCATTGAGGACGGCCGCGCCCTGGTCGATGCTGCTGTCCGTGCCTTCGGCCGGCTCGACATCCTGGTCGCCAATCACGGCATCTGGCCACCACACGACCAGCCCATTGGCTCCATGGCCGAAGAACAATGGCGCACGACACTCGGCGTGAATCTCGACTCCATCTTCGGCCTGGTCTCCGCAGCTGCTGCACAGATGCAGAGCCAGCAGCCTGACGCCAACGGAACCCGCGGACATATTGTCCTGGTCGCCTCTACCGCCGCACAGCGCGGCGAAGCCTTCCACGCCGACTACGCCGCCAGCAAAGGCGCGCTGCTCTCGCTGACCAAAAGCCTCTCTTCCGAACTGGCGCCTCAAGGCATTCTGGCCAACTGCGTCGCCCCCGGATGGGTGCAGACCGAGATGAGTGCTGAAGCCCTGAACGGCCCTTCGGCGTCCAAGTATTTGGCGACGATTCCCCTGGGCCGTGCCGCACGGCCGGAGGAGATCGCCGGCCCGATCCTGTTTCTCTGCACGCCGCTGGCCGGCTTCGTCTCCGGCGAGATCTTCAACGTCAACGGCGGAGCAGTACTTGTCGGTTAACCTTTTCCGGGAGTTTGAATGCGCCTGAAGACCTGGTTCTCCACTGCCTTGCTCGCCATCGCCATCGCCCCTTGCGCCTCGGTCGCATTGGCGCAGTCCGCGTCTACCACCGAGGCCTCCGGCGAACAGAAGGCACGCGATCTGCTCGACAAGATGGTCATCGCGCTCGGCGGCGACGGCTGGCTTAACCGCCACGACTGGCTGCTGGAAGGTCAGGTCGGCTACTTCTTCCGTGGACAGCCCACCGGCGCCGTCACTGTCTTCTGGGACTTCCACCGTCAGACCGGCGGCCCCGAAACTGAAGTCGAACGCATCGAGTACACCAAGAAACGCGACATCGTGCAGATGTTCACCGCCAACTCCGCCGACGAGATCACCTTCCGCGGCAAGGTCGCTCTGCCGGAAGACGTCTCGCAGGACTATTTCCGTCGCCGGACCCACTCGATCGAAGTCGTACTTCACGACTGGCTGAAGAAACCCGGGACCATGGTCGTCTTCGAAGGCACCACCATGGTGCAGCGCCGCGTCGCCGACAAAGTGACCGTCATCTCGCCGACCAACGATGCCGTCACCATCGAGCTGGACGCCAACAGCCATCTTCCACTCGCCCGTACCTTCCAGTACCGGAATGAAAAGTACAAGGACTTCGATACTGATCGCGAAGAATACGATGGCTACCACAGTGTGCAGGGCATCCAGACGGCCTATACCGTCACCCGCTTCCGCAACGGAGACATGGTGAACCAGAAGTTCTACACCGACGTGAAGTACAACCAGAACCTCTCCCCGGAGCTCTTCGACATCCAGGCCACCATCGCCGCCAAACAAAAGGTCGGAAAGAAATAGCCCTCGCGGCGGGCCTGAAAACGAAATTCGGTAGAATCGGGGATGTTATGGAGACCGTAGCCACCCCGGAAGCGCAGGCAGTTGCCACGGCGAAGCGCACCATGGACATCAACGAAGTGATGTCCATCCTGCCGCACCGCTATCCTTTCCTGCTGATCGACCGCGTACTCGACCTTCAGGCGCGCGAACGCATCCTTTGCCTGAAGAACGTCACCCGCAACGAAGAGTTCTTCCAGGGCCATTTTCCCGGCCAGCCCATGATGCCTGGCGTGCTGATGGTAGAAGCCATGGCGCAGGCCGGCTGCATCCTGATGCTGAGCGAGTTTGAAGATCACAGCGATAAGCTGCTGGTCTTTACCGGCATTGATGAAGCCAAGTTCCGCCGCCCTGTCACTCCTGGCGACCAGCTCCATATCGAGGCAAAGGTTCTGAACTGGCGCAGCCGCGCCGTCAAAATGCAGGGCACCGTCCATGTCGACGGCAAGCTGGTCTGCGAAGCCGTCATAACCTCGCAGATGATCCCCCGCAACAAGAAGCAAGAGGGCGCGGAGTGAGTATTCATCCCACGGCGATCGTCGCCGAAGGCGCCGTTGTTCCAGCAAGCTGCAGCGTAGGTCCCTATTCCACGATCGGTCCGAATGTCGTTCTCGGCGAGAGCTGCACCCTGGTCTCCCATGTAGTTCTGGATGGCCATACGACCATCGGCTCCGGCAATCGCATTGCCCCCTTCGCCTGCATCGGCATCCCTCCGCAGGACCTCAAATACCGCGGCGAAGCGACGCAGGTGATCATCGGTGACAACAATGACTTCCGCGAGAGCGTGAACGTCTCCCGTGGCACCGCAGGTGGCGGCGGTCTGACCCGCATCGGATCCAACAACCTGTTCATGTGCTTCACCCACATCGGACACGACTCCCAGGTCGGCGACCACTGCATCTTTGCCAACAACGCCACGCTCGCCGGCCATGTCGTCGTGGAAGACTTCGCCACAGTTGGTGCCTTCAGCGCCGTGCATCAGTTCTGCTCCGTGGGCAAATACGCCTACATCGGCGGCGGCACCATGGCCACGCAGGACGTGATGCCCTATTCGCTGACCAGCGCTACCCGCGAGAACCATGCCTATTCGATCAATAAAGTAGGTCTGGAGAGACGCGGATTCACTCCGGAAGAGATCAAACAACTCCGTGCTGCATACCGCCTGATCGTCGGCTCCAGGCTGAATATGAGCGATGCCCTCGCGGCGATCCGCGAGAAGGTCGCTGCGGGCGAGTTCGGAGACAAGGTCGCCTACTTGTCGGAGTTCATCGGCCGCAGCCATCGCGGAGTCATTCGGTGAGCAAAAGCGGCAACGGGAAACTTGGATTGATCGCGGGGAACGGCAGGTTCCCCTTTCTCTTGCTCGATGCCGCGCGTTCGCACGGCCTGACGGTCGTTGTGGCTGCGATCAAGGAAGAGACCGAACCTGAGATAGACGAGATCGCCGCCCGCGACCCCGATGTGCGCGTGCACTGGCTCTCACTCGGTGAGCTCTCGAAACTGATCGAGACCTTTCAGAAAGAGGGTGTCTCCCGCGCTGTCATGGCCGGGCAGGTGAAGCACAAACAGATCTTCTCCTCCATCCGTCCTGACTGGCGGCTGGCGAAGCTGCTGCTGAACCTGCGTACCCGCAACACCGACATGCTTCTGGGCGCCGTCGCCAAGGTACTGAGCGACGAAGGCATCGAGCTCATCTCCTCCACCGCCTACCTGGAACCTCTTCTCGCCAAACCGGGTGTGCTCACCAGCCGGCATCCCGACGAGCAGGAGCTTGCCGATATCGAGTACGGCAGGAAGATCGCTCTCGGCATCGCCGGCTTCGACCTCGGCCAGACAGTCGTTGTTGCGGCCCAGGCCTGCGTTGCGATCGAGGCCATGGAAGGCACCGACGCCACCATTGCCCGCGCCGGGGAGATTTTTCGTACGCTCGAGGATGAGTCTTCTACGCTGGCCCGCCGTCTAACAGTCATCAAGGTAGCCAAGCCCCGTCAGGACATGCGCTTCGACGTGCCTGTGATCGGCCTGAAGACGATTCAGACCATGATCGCCGCGGGAGCAACATGTCTTTCCATCGAGGCCGGGCGCACCCTGATATTCGATCAGACCGCGATTGTTGCCGCGGCCAACGCCGCGAACATTACCATTTCGGTGACATCCGTCTGATAGGTCCAGGAATACACTGGTGACGCTTCACCCAAGGAGAATTGCAGCATGCGTAAAGGTTTGTTTGCCGCAGTCGTCATCGCAGGTCTCGCCCTGTCCGGAACCTTCGCTCTGAAGGCAAAGGCCGCAGGCGACTACCTTCCGGTCGGCTCGAAGGCGCCGGACTTCTCAGCCATCTCGCAGGAAGACAAAGCTGTCCACCTGAGCGATTACAAGGGCAAGTGGGTCGTCCTGTACTTCTACCCCAAGGATCAGACCACGGGCTGCACAATTGAGGCCCACAACTTTCAGCGCGATATCAAGAAGTACGAAGCCGCCAAGGCAGTCGTTCTGGGCGTAAGCCTCGACACCGTGGAGAGCCACAAGACCTGGTGCAGCAAAGACACCTTCGACTTCAAGCTCCTCGCCGACCCGGATCACAAGGTCATCGATGCCTATAACGTCCCCATCTCCGAGCGCGGCACCATGAAGTTTGCCGCCCGTACCACCTACCTGATCGATCCCAAAGGCAAGGTGGTTAAGGTGTGGGAGGTAAAAGACATCCCCAACCACTCCGAACAGGTGCTGGCCGAGATCGCAGCAGCACAGAAGTAGATCTCGTCGCTTTCCCAAAGAGGCCCGCTTCGGCGGGCCTCTTTTGCTGCTCGATACACCAGACATATTCGTTCGTGTTTTGTTCGAACCTAGACGACCTCCTTACCCAAGCTAGCGTTGGGAGGATGGGCACCCAGGCGGGTCATTGAGAGCAATGCTTATCTCACCCGGGTGCCCCACTCTCACGGAGTTAGGGTGGGTTAGGAAGCCCCATATTCCTCACGAATACAGACCCAACTCTGCCGACTCACCGTCGTACAGACGCAAAAAAGCCCGGGCCTCATTCGAGGAACCGGGCTTTTTTGCTTGCCTTAGGTTACAGAGTTACTTGGTGGCCTTCTTGGCGGACTTCTTAGCAGCCTTCTTGACGGCCTTCTTCGCAGTCTTCTTGGCGGCCTTCTTCGCCGGAGCCTTCTTCACAGCCTTCTTTACAGCTTTCTTTGCAGCTTTCTTCGTTGCCAAGGTATTACCTCTCTTCAATGATTTTTGAGCGCCCTTTTTAGCGGCGGCCTTTTGGGGGGTCGCCTTTCCGCCGCGTAGAGCGCTCGACTTCTTCGCGGCAGATTTCGTAGAAACTTTCTTCGCAGCCTTCTTCGCGACGACCTTCTTCGCGGCCTTCTTTGCGACAACCTTCTTGGCTGCTTTTTTCGCTACAGCCTTCTTAACGGATTTAGCGGCGGTTTTCTTTACCGCCTTCTTGGCTGCAGCCTTCTTCGGCGCGGCTTTCTTAGCGGAAGCCTTCTTCGCCGGAGCCTTCACTGCCCGCTGGGGAGCAGCAACAGGAAGCTCGGCCTCCTCCTCCGCGGGCTCATAGGTATGAACCGCGTCGGCTGGCGCCGCCGGAATGCTTGCCTCTTCGGCATGTGGGGCCTCGTGCAGCAGAGGCTCGGCGTCATCATCATCAGAGGTCACCTCGACCTCCTCTTCTTCATCGACTTCGTCGGGGTCGTCTTCGAGCTCGTCGTCGTAGTTGTCTTCTACAGCCGATGCGTGAAGCTTGATGATCTCGTCGTCGTAGGCCATATATCTCCTCCACCCTCTCCTGCAGTTATATAGATTGCAGCTCCGGCGGAACGAATTCTAGCTAAAGAATGCAACGATGAGGAAGCGTTGGCAAGAAGAAGTTGCGTTAGAGGAACTCTTTTTGCTTACCGGCGTCTCCTGGCGGTCGAGCTGGAAGGCCTCTTTGATGCCGTCGCACTCTTCTTCGAAGAGCTCTTTGCGGATGCTGATGACTTCGCACCCGATGCTTTCTTGCGAGTGCCACGCCCCTGTGGCGCAAGCCTTACCGGCTCACTCACGATGAGCGATTTGCCTGCGCTTACCTGGCTTGAACGCAGCATATTCCAGCGCCGCAACTGCTCCACGCTGACACCGAAGCGGTCTGCAACGGTGATCAGCGTATCGCCCCTGCGCATGGTGTAACGCTGAATATGGACGCTCGATGCGCTGGTGGTGCTCACCGGAGCCACTGGAATCACGAGCTCATCGCCCAGATCGAGCGCGCTTCCATCGGCGATGTCATTCACGCTGGCGATGTCGGATGCATGGACGTGGAAGCTCTCCGCGATGGAACTCAACGTTTCGCCGCCGCGCACCTCATGGAAGCGCCAGCTTACGCGCTTAGCTTCCGGAATGGCGCTGATGCGTTTCTGGAACTCATCCTTCGTCCCCGCCGGGATGTGGAGATCGAAGGTCATATCGCGCGGCGTAACCAGCCGCAACAGGCTCGGGTTCAGACCCACCAGCGTCGCGACCGATGAGTTCGTCACGTCCGCCACCAGGCGAAGGTCCACTTGTGAGCTCACCGTCACCGTGTCATAGACTGCGGGAGGCTCCGGATTGATCTCCGTCAGGTTGTACTGTTGCGGGTTCTTCGCCATGATGATGGCCGCGATGATGCCCGGCACATAATTTTTCGTCTCGCCCGGAAGATTGCCGCGCCGGTACAGCTCCCAGAAGTCTGCATAGCCTGTGTGCATGACTGCACGCTGCACATTGCCCGGACCCCAGTCATAGGCAGCAAGCGCCAGGTACCAGTCACCAAACTGGTTATAGAGCTCTTTGATGTACCGCGCATAAGCGCGCGAGGACTTCTCCGGGTCAAACCGTTCGTCCACCCAGCCGTTACGCGTAAGCCCATATGCGCCGGCAAATGGCATGAACTGCCACATGCCTCCCGCGCCGCTCTTCCCATTCAATGCCTGCGGCTGAAAGCCGGACTCGGCGACCGCAAGATAAATCAGGTCCTGCGGTACACCTTCCTCGCGCAGGATCTTCTGAATCATGTCCTTGTACTTGCCGGCACGCTCCAGCGATCGCAGCAGGTGCACGTGACCGCTGGGAGACTTGGTGAAGTAATTGATAAAACCGGCGACGTAATCATTCACCGCCAGCGGAAAGTCTGACGTCGTGGTGCGCAGTTCGGCATTCAATCTTGCGGTCAGCTCGGGATCGGGAGAGAAGGTCACTTCATTGGCCGCGTCCAGAGGTGCGGCCTCCAGCTTCGGAGAGAAACCGGTGCCCTGCTTCAATGCGTCCAGCTCCAGCGCATTCACGGCGGTGACCACGCGCTCGAACTCGTCATTGAGCTGCTGGATCGACCGGATATCCAGACCGCTGGTCAGCATCATGTCGACCGATGCATCGAAATCCATGCGCGCCGCGTCGAGTCTTCCGGCACGATAGTTCTGCAGACCGGAGTTATAGCTGCGATCTACCTGGTTGATGAGCTGCTGTACCCGCGTTGCCTGCGCGCGGGCAGCGTAGTCGGGAACCTGAGGAGCTGCGGCCGGCGCCGGCGTGGCCGTAATCGTCGGAGGAGCCTGCGGTGTGGGCGCCTTGACCGGCTGCTGCTGGGGACACCCCGTAAGAAACACCACGGGGGTGCAGGCCAGGCCCAAAAGTACTTTGCCGAATCGGGTCGGCATGGAGTTAGATCGACGCACGCAGTTCCTGCTCATTGTATGACGCCGGCTTCTCCCAATGGTTGCGGTCCTTCCAGCCCACGCGGATGTTAAGATGGAGGTTGAGGCTGTTCCCACCCGAGATGGATCCTAAATACATCCGAAACTTCGCGATCATCGCGCACATCGACCACGGCAAGTCCACACTCTCAGATCGTCTGCTGGAGATGACTGGCTCTTTGACCGCGCGCGAGATGCAGGCTCAGGTGCTGGATGCCATGGACCTGGAGCGCGAGCGCGGCATCACCATCAAGGCCCACTCGGTCCGCATGATGTACACCGCGCGCGATGGACAGACCTACCAGTTGAATCTCATCGATACACCCGGCCACGTGGACTTCAGCTACGAGGTCTCGCGCTCGCTTGCCTCCTGCGAGGGAGCGCTGCTGGTCGTCGATGCCTCGCAGGGCGTCGAGGCCCAGACCCTGGCCAACGCCTATCTCGCCATCAACAACGGTCTCGAGATCATCCCGGTCATTAATAAGATCGATCTTCCCAGCGCCGATATCCCGCGTACCAAGGAGATGATCGAGCAGGCGGTCGGCCTGCCCGCGGACCACGCGGTCCCGGTCTCCGCGAAGACCGGCCTCGGTGTCGACGAGATTTTGGAGTCTATCGTTCATCTGCTGCCATCTCCAAAAGGCGATAGCAACGCTCCCCTGCAGGCGCTGATCTTCGACTCCTGGTTCGATGCCTACCGCGGCGTAATCGTACTTGCCCGTATCATCAACGGCCGCATGTACAAGGGCCAGAAGATCAAGCTGATGTCGAACGGCAAGGTCTTCGACATTGAGAACCTCGGCGTCCTCACCCCCAAGCCGGTTGAGATCGAATCTCTCAGCGCCGGAGAGGTCGGCTTCTTCGTCGCCACCATCAAGAACGTCGCCGATACCAAGATCGGCGATACCGTTACCGACGCCAGCCATCCCGCATCGGAGATGCTGCCCGGCTTCGAAGACATCAAGAGCATGGTCTTCGCCGGACTCTACACCGTAGACTCCCATGAGCACACCCTACTGCGCGACGCTCTCGAGAAGTTGCGTCTGAACGACTCCAGCTTCTTCTTTGAACCGGAAAGCTCGGCCGCACTTGGCTTCGGGTTCCGCTGCGGCTTCCTCGGTCTTCTCCACATGGAGATCATCCAGGAGCGCCTGGAGCGCGAATTCAATCTCGATCTCATCACCACCGCCCCCGGCGTGCGCTACAAGATCACCATGACCGACGGCTCGGTCCTCGAGGTGGACAATCCATCGCGCTGGCCGGAGGTCACCTCAATCGAAAAGATCGAAGAACCGATCATCACCGCGATGATCATGACCAACGAAGAATATGTCGGCGGCATTCTGAAGCTGGTGGAAGAGAAGCGCGGTAAGCAGAAGAACTTCGAGTACGTCACACCGACACGCGTCATGCTGACCTACGAGCTGCCGTTGAACGAGATCGTGCTCGACTTCTATGACCGCCTGAAGTCCGTCTCGCGCGGTTACGCCTCGCTGGACTATCACCTCACCGGCACGTGGGTCTCGCCGATGGTGAAGATGGATATCCTCGTCTCCGGCGAACCGGTTGATGCACTCTCCATCATCGTTCACCGTGATGTCGCCTATGAACGCGGTAAGGCACTCGTCCACAAGATGAAGGAGCTGATCCCCCGGCAGATGTTCGAGGTCGCGATCCAGGCTGCGATCGGTTCAAAGATTGTCGCCCGCGAAACGGTCTCTGCTATCCGCAAGAACGTAATCGCCAAGTGCTACGGCGGCGACATCAGCCGTAAGCGCAAACTGCTGGAAAAGCAGAAGGAAGGCAAGAAGCGGATGAAGCGTATCGGCAAAGTCGACATTCCGCAGGAGGCCTTTCTCGCCGTCCTCAAGATCGGGGAAGACTAGGCTTGCACTGCCGTCCCGGACGATTGTCTCTTTAGATTCAGCAGGATCATTAACGGTGGTGTAACACGATCTGTGGAAAGCCTGCTCCCGGTCCGTAATGGGAAAAAGCCCAAAACCATCTCTGCCCCGCTGTCAAACAATTCCTTTAAATCAATGAAAACAAGTCCCTTACACGCCTACTCCGAACCATAGATAGTGCATTCTTCAACAACGGATCCGCGTTTTCCCGCCGATACCCAAAAGTGATCCACAGAATTTTCCACAGGAATACGCAAAGGGCCGGAGGATATCCTCCGGCCCTTTTGGTTTGGTTTCGCGGAATCTGTTTTACTTCTTCGGCGTCGTCGACGGATGCGGCGTCGTCGACGGACGCGGCGTTGCCGGCTTGGTGGCCGACGGAGCGGACGGCGGAGGAGCAGCAACACCGGACTGCGTGTTGTAGGCATCCACAACGGCCTGCGAGATATCGGTGTTCGGAGTCGCCCACATGACATTGCTCTGCTGGCTGCCGATGTCGATCAGGAGCGTGTAGCCATTCTTGGCAACATACTGCTGGGCTACCTGGCTTACCTTGCCGGCGATCTTGCTGATAGCTTCCTGCAGATCCTGGTTGTAAGCAGCCTGTGCATCCTCGGCATCGCGGTTGAGCTGCTTTTCCTTCGTGTCGATGGTGCGGGCGCGGCTGGCCTTCTCATCGTCCGAGAGGTTGGTACCGCTCTGGAGCTGCTTCTTCAGTGAATCGACCTCGCTACCCGCAGCTTCGATCTTGGCCTTGGTGGGCTCGTACTTCTTCTGGATAGTGGCGACTGCCTGCTGGCCCTCGTTGGTGGCCAGAACCACCTGCTCGAAGGCGATCAGAGCGATCTTCGCGGGAACGGCTTCGGGCTTCACCTGCTGCGGCGCCGCAGCGGGAGCAGCGGCCTGCGGAGCGGCGGTCTGTGCCAGAGCGGGAGCCGCGATGCCGGCGGCGATCGCGGAAATGAGAAGAACGTTACGATTCATGCGGATGGTGAAACTCCTTGATGGTCGATGTGACCCGTATACCTCTACACCTTGGTTCCTGCGTGCATGCGATGCGGCGACTCGACCGCTCTCCATCGTTCAGCCGGTTGTCGCGGGGGTGAAACGAGATGGCGCTGCTCTCAGGGAACTGACGAAATTATAGGCGGGCCGTTAGCACCGTGCAAGATAACGGGCACGCCTATGGAGCTATTTCACCGCTCGTCAAAGATCCCGCTGAACCCCGCCAAATCCGTTTAATCTCAGACTTCGCCGAGGAACTCCCTATGATTCGCTCCAGGAGTCTGGTGATGTTATTGATTGCGCTGGTCATCGACCAGAGCCGCAGAAACTGCCTCTCGACCAGTTCTTATCCCGGAGGAAGAGCGTCCATGGATGGTGCCGGCGGTGGAGATCAAGCTGATTGAAGCGGAGGGGAACGTTTGAAAGGAATCTTCCTGGCATAAAAGTTTGGTACCTCAGCGGCTGAAGCCGTGTCTTTGCCGGACTTGGTACGCATGGCTGAAGCCATGCCCTTAAGCAAGACGATCACGCATTGCGCGATCGATCACTCGGATGAACAAGTTCATTCGAGTGATTGGCGACGACTCTTAGAAAGTCTGCCTCACAATCTAAGAGATCGCTTCTATGTTCCCGCAACGCGCGAATGTCTTGCTTAAGGGGACGGCTTTCAGCGTCCCGTACCGGGAGGTAATAGGAAAGCGGCTTCAGCCGCTGAGGTACCAAACCTTTTATGCAGAGCTATTAGAAAGCAGATTCTCCGCTACGCTTTACCCCAAGCCAGCAAAGGCCAGGATCCCGCAGCTCCGAAAATGACAAACAAAGGGCTCTGCAAGGTTGGAAGAGCAGTGTGTTCCTTCGCCGTTTTTCTATCGATACAGTTCTAAGCCTGTGCGATCGGCGTGCTGGAGGGATCTGGTACCGCAATTACGGCGGCTACCGGGCGCTTCTGCTGGAAACACTGACGGCAGAGGACGGGGCGTCCTTGCGTCGGTTTGAAGGGCACGGTCGTCTCTACGCCACACTCGCTGCACTGCGTGCGCGTCTCAGTTCGAGTGTTAGGAGCAGAACCGGTTCCCCGCGCTGCCCGCTTCGCCTTGCAGGGCTTGCAGCGCTTGGGATCGTTCTTGAACTGTTTGTCGAAGAAAAATAGCTGTTCCCCGGCAGTGAAGACGAACTCACTGCCACAGTCGGAGCACTTCAGAATACGGTCCACAAACTCCATGGGGGCTTCTTTCGTTACTAACGTAAAAGAAGGCATCACGCCAGACAGCGCGTAGAAACCATAAACCTATTTCTTTGTCAGTGCTTGGGCCCGGAGAGCCGTGGAACCGGCTCCGTATCTTCCATTAGACGGCTTACTTACGCCGAAAGTCGCCGGGGACAAGAGAAGACCTCGACGGAGAAGTTCATCATCTTTCGATGGCAGGACCGCCGGCATCCGTGCCGCGGTCCTGCCGGTACTGCGGTTAGTCCTGCTCCTTGCGCGACTTCTTGCGGTTGCGCTTGCGGGCCAGGGCTTCCTTTACACGCCGCTTTTCACCCGGCTTCAGGTAGAAGGAATGACGCTTTACTTCCTTGATAATGTCTTCCTGCTGCACCTTGCGCTTAAAACGGCGCAGGGCATTTTCAAGGGGTTCGCCTTCTTGAACTCGAACCTCTGCCAATGGAGATACACCTCACTCCCGTCCCGATAAGGGATCATCTAAGAATATCTGATTTTCGGCCAATTGCCAGGAAATCCAGCGTTCTGCACCGGAAATGGTGCAACCGGATCATGCCATTCGCCGGGAGAAAAGCCACAGGGTCAGCAACGCCAGTTCGCCCACAAAAATTGCCTCCGCCAGGGTGAAGTTCGATGGCCTGGATGTAGCCACCACCAGCAGAACCATAGCCAATAATGCTACGCACACCATGGCCAGCCGCCGTGAGTAGGTGTAGCGAAAGACCGGCATCATCGAGCGGGCCGGCGCCTGCTCCGGCAGACGAGATGCGAGACGCGCCGCGAACCCCTCAGGCACGATGACATGCGGTCCACGGTCAAGGGCCTCCGCGATGCGGAGATCGAGATTCTGATTCCGGTCGAGATCTTCAGTCATGCCCTTACCCTTTCGTTGATCCTAACAGCGGATTTCGCTGTTTCCGGCTCCATCGCCTGCTCTACTCTCTGCTTCAGACGTGTGCGAGCACGGTGCAGATGCGTCCGCACGGTATTAATCGGGAGATTCAGCGTCAGCGCGATCTGTTCGTAGGTCTGCTCTTCCTGATGGAAGAGGATCAGCACGGTCCGCTCTACTGGAGTCAGCGTCATCATCTGCTGCTGCACCATCGACCAGAACTCTTCAGAGAGAAGCTGCTGCTCCGCCCCCGGATCCCGATGCGCCAGCCGATCTTCAAGCGTTGGACCGCCGTCCTCTTCTCCTGCCGACATGGGAAGCAGCGGGTCGTCGACACGGCGGCGGCGCTTCCACTCATCCTGCGCTACGTTCACCGTAATGCGATACAGATAGGTCGACAGCATCGCCTCACCTCGAAATGTGGGCAGCGCCCGGTACAGCCGCAGAAACACCTCCTGCGCCAGATCCTCCAGATTTTCCCGGCGGTTCACCAGCCGGGCAAGGGTGCGGAAGACCTGCTGCTGGTGTTCTTGCACGATCTGTTCGAATTGGGCGCTGGTCTGCAAAGTCGGTAGGACTGAGATTGTCGCCGAAAGTTTCACCCATATCGCCTGAAACTTTCTCATCGCCTTACAGTCTTACGCCCGCAGAACACAAGGAGGTACAGCAGATGGAAGTACTACACACCCCATTCGTTATTCCGGTAGCAGCCTTCGCCATGATCGTCATCCTCGGCGTCGGCGGTATGGTCTCGGGCTATCACGAAAAGAAACTCAAAGTGGAGCAACGGATGGCTGCGCTGCAGCGAGGCATTCCCCTCGAGCAAATCGAGAAGGTCTTCGGCGCGGTAGAACGTGCCGAGCAGGAACGTGGGGACCCTCTGCGCGGTATGAAGAATGCGCGCCGTGCAGCCCTGATTCTGATGGCCGTCGGCGTCGGCATCATCGCCACATGTCTTATGCTGACCCTGATTCTCCAGGTCCGGGAGATCCTGGCAGGCGCGGCCGGTGGTTTGATTCCGGTAGCAATCGGCATCGGATTCTGGATCGACTACAAGATTCAGGCGCGTGAGATGGAGCGCCTGGGTCTTGTCGTCGGCGAAGAGTGAGTAGAATCGAGCGCATGATCCGCTCCTATCAGGGAAAGACGCCCATTGTTGGCCAGGGCTGCTATATCGATCAATCCGCGCAGGTGATCGGCGATGTCACCTTCGGCGATCACAGCTCCGTCTGGATGAATGCCGTTGTCCGCGGCGACGTCAATGCGATCCGCATCGCATCGAAGACCAATATCCAGGACTGCGCCGTGCTGCACGGCATGCGCTATGTCCACCCGGTCCATATCGGTGAGTTGGTCACCATCGGCCACTCAGCCGTTGTCCATGGATGCACGGTCGAGGACGCTGTCCTGGTCGGCATGCACGCCACTATCCTTAACGGCGCACGGATTGGCGAAGGCTCCATCATTGCGGCAGGAGCCCTGATTCCGGAGGGCACCGTCATTCCGCCGCGTTCCCTGGTGGCCGGTCTGCCGGGCAAGGTCCGCCGCCAGCTCGACGACAAAGACCGCGAGATGATTCTGCAATACGCCAACAACTATCTCGACTACACGAAGATCTATCTGGAAGAAACCAAATAGTTGCTGGTTGCTAGTTCCTGGTTGCTAGTTGCGTTTCACAAGCCGGGTGCCCCACCCTCGCAACGCTAGGGTGGGTAAGGAAGCCCTGAAATTCCGATCAAAATAGAACTTCTTGTCGCCGACCCAATTTACGCCAGCGAGTTCCACAAGGCCAGACGGGCCTGTAGTGCTGCCTCCGCTGCATCCGCCGCTTCCTGCCAACGTACCGGATCATTTCCACACAGCTTGGCCACCATCTTCAGGGCCATTGGTCCGTGCTCGCCGCCATCGACTTCAATGTGCCGGTTCAGATACCAGAGGAAGGTTTCAAGCTTTGGCTGCAGCTCCGGTGCAAGCCGGTCGAGAAAGCCCTGGAACATATCCGGGATCAGGTCTTCGCGTCCGAAGGTAAACGCCGACGCGATGGTATGCAGCTTACCGGTCTCAATCAACGCAAAGGTTTGCCGCACGAACGCCGCCGCCCCCATGGGAGCAACAGCAGCGACCAGAGCTCTCTGTACGCCCGTGCCGCTACGAAGCAGTGCGAGGAAGGCATCGATGGACTGGGTCGAAGCTCCGGCCGAACGCATGGCGAGCAGATAAAGCTCGAAGTGCGACATGTGCTGATGGGCGTAAACATCGCTCTCCTCACCCAGAACGATCTGGTTCACCAGATGGCAGGAGACGGGATCCGGCGACGGCAGCCAGGGAACGTCGACACACGTCAGACCGCGCTGCAGAGCCTTCAGCAGCGACATGAAATCCCACACCGCATAGACGTGCGTCTCCATGAAGCGATGCAGATCGCCCATCGTGTGGAAGGAGGAGAAGAGAGGATGCGCAGCCAGCTCATTGTGCAGCGGCTGAATCCGTTGCTGAAGTTGCGCCAACTGGCCGGTGGCAAAGTCTACATTCACGTCGTTAAGCATCGCATGCTGGAGCATTTCCTGTAGGTGTACTGTAGGGTTTTCTCATCTATGGGCATTTTCCGCAATGAAAACGCCGCTGCACTCCTCTTCCGGGATACCCAGCAACAGGGAAAAGGCTCTATCTCAATTTCTTCTCTGCCACTTTCACTGCTTCCTCTACTACCTTGCGAGCGCGCTTCTCGCGGCTCTCCGGCGTGCGGTAATAGAAGATGGCCAGCAGGCTATTACGCCGCTGAACCTTTGTCATCAGTTCCCAGCCTCTCTCCGCCAGCGGATTCTCACGGAAGAGCATGACCAGGATAGGCGGCGTGATCTGCTCGCCCTCCATGGTGAGCATCACGCGCTCAAGGAACCGCTCCGTACGCTCTTTCAGGGCCTCCGGAGTTTTGGGCTCTGCCATATAACGCCCAATGTCATGTTTGGTCGAATCAGAAAACTCGTCATAAAACTTCTTGAGCGCGCGGTCTTTCTTCAGGTAGGGCACGAGCGTAGGCGGCACACCGAAGTCACGCTCCTCCAGATCGGGCTCCATGGTGATGGTGACCACGGAACCCGGCGCCGCTTTTGCCCCCTTCTGCATCGTCTTGTTCACCAGAAGAAAGAAACCGCCACCACCGCTTTTAGGAAAGAGCGAGCTGCGAAAGGCATGACCGTTGACATCCCCTCGCACCCGCAGCCGCTTCCGCTCCGGCCAGGCCTTCGCCGGATCAAAAGGAAGATACGCAACGACCCATCCCAGATTTCCCTGGAGATGCTCCAGCGTGGCTTTGAAGGTCTTGGGTTTGTTCTTCGACGGCGGCATGGAGGCCATTATATGAACGCCTTACTGAAACGGCGAGAAAGAATCTGTACCTCAGCGGCTAAAGCCGCATCTTTTCTAGCCCCAATATGGGACGGCTGAAGCCGTCCCCTTAAGCAAGACATTCGCGCGTTGCGCGAACCAAAAGGCAAGGTCGCGGAGTGAATGACAGAGCACGTGTTGGGAAATCAGCGTACGGTTCGCGAAAGTCTAAGAGTTGAGAATAGAGTTTCTTTTGTTTTGCTTAAGGGCACGGCTTCAGCCGTGCCGAAATAGCTGCAAAATGACCTCGGCTTTAGCCGCTGAGGTACCACTTTTCTTTCCAGCCTGAGCGAAGATTGGAACAACAAACGCAGATCTCTATCCGCGAGCGACGACGAATCGGGCCCAGCGCTACGTACTCAGCGACAGCCCATGCGCGACTGAAGTGAACTCGTTGCCTGTGCGCAGCTTGCCCTCACCGATCATGCGATGGAAGATAGCCCGCACCGCGGGGACAAAACTGGTGCCTCCCGTCAGGAACACACGATCAATCTGATGCGGCTGTACTCCAGTAGTGTCGAGCAGGCGGGCAACGGCTTGCTCAATCGCCTCTAACTCCTCGGCGATCCATCCTTCGAACTCACTGCGCTTCACCGTTGCCCGTAACTCGAGGTCGTCGTCCCGGAAGAAGAACTCGGCCGCCTCCTCAATCGACAACTGCACCTTCGTCCGCTGTACGGCCTGGTGTAATTGATACCCAAGATCGCGATCGATAAGCGTAATGAGTGCCGTGATCTTCTCCGGCTCCAGGGCGGAGCGTTCTGCTCGCGACAGGATCTCCATTACATTGCGTGTCCGCAGGAACGAGAGATAGTGCCACCGCTCCAGGTTGGCGAAGATCCAGTTCGGCACGGCGGGCAGCAGCTTCTTCAACGAGCGCGAAAGCGTATCCGCCCCCAGCGCCGGAGAGACCAGCTTGCGCACGATCTTTGCATCGAAGGCATCGCCCGCAAGTCCCAGGCCCGACGTTCCGAGCATCGATTTGCCGCGGTCTGCCTGCGAGCGGAACGATGGCCCCACATGCAAGAGTGAAAAGTCCGAGGTCCCGCCACCGAAGTCGCCGATCAAAATCAACTCGTCATGGTCCAGTGAGGACTCATAGCTGTAAGCCGCGCCGATCGGCTCCAGTTGAAAGCGCACCTCTTCGTATCCAGCAAGTTCAAAGGCATGGCGCAGACGTGACTCGGCAAAGGCATCATCCTCCTCCGATTCCGATCCCACAAAACGAACCGGGCGGCCCGCCGTGACGCTGCGCACAGGATGGCCAAACTGGCGCTCCGCGGCGACACGCACGTCCATCAGGATGCGCGCGATCAGATCTTCGAGGGTGTACCTGCGGCCAAAGACTTCCGTTCCCGTAAGCGACCGCGAAGGCAAATAAGACTTGAGCGACTGGATCAGCCGTCCCTGCGTCCCCGACGACTCATGATCGGCAGCAAGATAATGCTCGATGCCGCGCGGCCCGGTGTACGAGTGCACCACCGGACGCCCCTTCTCCCGCACCTGCTCCAGGTACAGCAGCGATCGGTACGACGGCGTCTCTCCCGTCGGCGCGACGAAGTGCGCGAGCGTCACTTCGCTGCCGTCTGCGCGGGCGATAGAGGTATTGGTTGTGCCGAAGTCGATACCGATGCGAAACGGACGCATCCGATCATTATTTCGCAGATTCGATATTTGTTTGGAGAGGACCCAAGGTGTATCGATCTATTCGAGATAGCCCATGCACCGGTGCCCATGTCCGGGGCACTCATATTGATCCTTTCTGAAGGATCATTGAGATGCAAAAACGGTCGCGCGTCGCGCGATACCCCACCCTTTGCGACGCTGTCGCAAAGAATGGGGCAACGAGTGCGTACCCGAGTTACGCCTTTAAGCCTGCCACCAGCTTTTCCATGTGGGCCACGTGGTGCAGGTCATGGCCGGCGATGGTCGCGACCTGCACGGAGAACGGTGTGAACCCGCGCTCCGGATGCGACGCTCCGCGCTGCTTCTGCTCGTCGGTCACCGTCGACAGGAATCTCAGGTTCCAGTCACGGAATGCCTCGTAGAACGCCACCGCGGTGGCATAGTCGTACGCCGCATAGTGCTCGGCCCACTTGTCCTGATCGAAGGGCTGCAGCACGGGG
Organism: Terriglobus albidus; assembly: GCF_025685425.1. Taxonomy (GTDB): domain Bacteria; phylum Acidobacteriota; class Terriglobia; order Terriglobales; family Acidobacteriaceae; genus Terriglobus; species Terriglobus albidus. The sequence continues at coordinate 64,396 of NZ_JAGTAS010000027.1, read as the reverse complement.
TTATCAACGGCCAATGTCTGGCGCAGACGGAAGCCGAAGGCCATCTCGCAGTCGGCCAGATGCGCAAAGATCTCGCGGATACTCCACTTACCCGGGGCGGGCGATGTATTCACCTGTTCCGCGGTCAGGCCCGCGACCAGAGCCTTCAGTTTCGCCGGCGTGGTGGCCAGCACGGTTGCGGGATCGTTGTCTCCGAGGGCGGCAGCATAAGGATTAGGAGTCATGGGGGAAGCATAGAGCAAACGATGATTGAATAAGAAATATGGCCAACATCGCCGGCAGCGAACAACAGGAACCGATTCGTCTGCCATGGAAGATCTTCTGGGTCGCCTTTGCTATACGCGTCCTCTACATGACCCTCGCGCATACGTACCGATTTCGTCCTGGGGAAGACCACTTTCAGTTCGGATGGGAGGCCGGCCGCATCGCGCGTGCACTGGTCAACGGGTATGGCTACGCTGACCCATTCTTCGGCCACACCGGACCCACGGCATGGCTGCCGCCTTTGTACACCTTCATCATCGCTGCCGCGTTCAAGATCTTTGGCGTTTATTCCCCTATGGCCGCCTGGTCGATTCTGACGCTCAATAGTGTCTTTTCGGCGCTTACTGCCCTGGCGATCTTTGAGATCGCCTATCGTTGCTTCAATCCGAAGGTTGCGATCTGGTCTGCCTGGTTGTGGGCGCTGTATCCAGCGGCGATGCAGTTTGCGGTTCGCTGGGTGTGGGAGATGACGCTCACCTGCCTCCTGTTTTCATGGTTGATCGTCATGACACTGCGCATGGCGGAGAACGGTGGAGGAAGCTGGCGACAATGGACAGTCTTCGGCGCGCTGGGTGGGCTGATCGCTCTCACGCAACCAACACCGCTGATGATGTTGCCTGTCTGTGTAATCTGGGTCTACCTGAAGGCAAAGGCACGATTCTTCCCTGCGCTGCAAAAGGCGGTCGCCGCAACGCTGATCGTCATCGCGTTTACGATGCCCTGGGTCGTACGCAACTACAGGATCTTTCACACCTTTATTCCCATGCGTGACAACTTCGGCGCCGAGAACTACATGGGCAACTCTGACTGGTCTGTAGGGTTTCCGTGGGGCGGCCTGATCTGGTATGGCCAGAACAAGCTGCAGCAGGAGTATGCCACCGCCGGTGAGATCGCCTTCGTGAAGGTACGCGGTGATGCCGCAAAGCAATGGATTGCTACCCATCGCTCTCGCTACTTCCAACTGGCTGCGCTTCGGACCTACATGTTCTGGGCCGGTGTGCCGCAGCCAATTGTTCCCCACAAGGAGTATGTCGAGTACGGACGCGAGATCAACTTCGCCTTCGGCAGCGTCGCCGGTCTGCTTGGCCTGGCTTTGGCATTAAAACGAAAAATCAAGGGAGCCTGGCTCTTTGCAGCAGCCTTCCTGCTACTGCCGCTGCCCTACTACTTTGTCACCGTACAGGCGCGGTTCCGGCATGTCTTCGAACCGCTCATCATGATTCTGGGAGTGTATCTGTTCCAGAGCGCTGAGAAGCGCCGGAAGGCGCCGACCGAAACCATGCCCTAGTGCACCATTTCCAGTGCAGCTTTTATGTGCTTAACGCAGAAAGCCCGGCAAGCTGCGCGCTTGCCGGGCGACTGAGAAGTTGTTCTTATAAAAAGGCTTAGGCCTTAACGACCTTACCGGACTTGATGCAGCTGGTGCAGACGCGGATGCGCTTGCTGGCGCCGTTCACAACGGCCTTCACGGCCTGCAGGTTTACGTTCCAGCGGCGGCGGGTAACGTTGTGCGCGTGCGAAATGTTGTTGCCGAACTGCGGTCCCTTGCCGCAAAACTCACAGGTCTGTGCCATGACAAATCTCCAGGTCGTCTCCCGACAATCAGGTTGGACGAAGGTGTTTTCGCGCAGTGGGAGGGCGTTTTCGCCTCGCTTTGGGCCGCCAGGCCTCCAGAACGGGGCCGCGGGCTTGCTGCGGAAGTTAAAGAATACCGTACTTCCGGTCTCCCGGCAATCAAGAGGACAGGCATACGGAGCACCCCGTATGCTTATCCCCAACAGGAGAAAGCACAACGCATGAAAGCCCTAATGCTTGAGGCGTATGAACATCTGCAGGTCATCGACATGCCCGTCCCGGCCGTTGCCGCCGACGAGGTTCTGATCAAGGTTGCGGCCTGCGGCATCTGCGGAAGCGACGTTCACGGCTACGATGGCGGTTCCGGCCGCCGCATTCCCCCCATCGTCATGGGTCACGAGGCTGCCGGCATTATCGCCGCAGTCGGCTCCGAGGTGCAGGGCTATAAGGCAGGCGACCGCGTCACCTTCGACTCCACCGTCTACTGCGGCAAGTGCGAGTTCTGCAAACGGGGCGAGGTCAACCTCTGCGACAACCGCCAGGTGATGGGCGTCTCCTGCGGCGACTACCGCCGTCACGGCGCCTTTGCCGAGTTCGTTGCCGTGCCCGAACGCATCCTGTACAAGCTGCCGGAAAACTTTCCCTTCGAAGAAGCCGCCATGCTGGAAGCCGTCGCCGTTGCACTGCACGGTGTCCGCGTCTCCCAACTGAAGCCCGGCAATTCTGCCCTGGTGATTGGCGCGGGGATGATCGGCCTGCTGACCGCCCAGGCCGCACGCGCTGCCGGAGCACGCTCCGTCACCATCGCCGACGTCGATGCTGCTCGCCTGCAGATGGCGGTTGATGTCGGGATTCCGGACACGCTGCATCTTTCGGGCAACGACCTGGTCGCCGAGATCCTGCGCCGTACCGGCAACCTTGGTGTGGACGTCGTCCTCGAGGCAGTTGGCCGGGCGGAGACCGTCGTTGCTTCGATCGAATGTGTACGCCGTGGCGGCACGGTCGGCCTGATCGGCAATATTCAGCCCGAGGTTCCACTGCCGCTGCAGCGCGTGGTCACCCGCGAGGTCCGCCTGCAGGGCTCTTGCTCCTCTGCCGGAGAGTACGTCGAAGCAATTCGCCTGATGTCAGAAGGAGCCATCACCGTAAAGCCGCTGATCTCAGCGGTCAGCACTCTGGAAGAGGCTGCTAACTGGTTTTCTCGTCTGCATGCGCGCGAGGCAGGCTTGCTCAAGGTCGTTGTTGCACCCGGGAAGGAGAATTAGCGTTGAGCGAGAACCTCTTCGATCTGACAGGACAGGTAGCCGTTGTTACCGGAGCATCGCGCGGCCTGGGACAGTACTTCTCTCGCGCACTCGGCCGTGCGGGCGCAAAACTGATCGTCACCAGCCGCAAGGCCGGCGACTGCGACGCTTTCGTGGAAGAGCTCGCCGGCATGGGCATCACCGCTCATGCGTTGACGCTCGATGTGCGCGACGAGAAGAGCATCACAGCCTTCGGTCCGGCTGCCGATGCCGTCTACGGCAAGGTCGACATCCTGGTAAACAACGCCGGATGCAATATCCGTAAGCCTGCACTCGAGGTCACGTGGGAGGACTGGAACACCATCCTCGACACCAATCTGCGCGGAGCCTTCTTCGTCGCACAGACCATCGCGCGCGGCATGATCACCCGCGGCTACGGCCGCATCATTAACGTCGGTTCAGTCACCAGCGTGCGCGGGTCTGCAGGGTTGGGGCCGTATGGGGCCAGCCGCGGTGGCATTAAGCAGCTGACGATGAGCCTTGCGGATGACTGGGGACCACATGGCGTGACGGTCAACGTGCTTGCTCCTGGATGGTTCAAGACCAACCAGAACCGCGTGATGTACGAAGACGAGGGCTGGGTACAGTATCTGGTCGAGCGCATCCCGCTGAAGCGGCCGGGAGCTCCTAACGATCTGGACGGCGCTGTAGTCTTTCTGGCAAGCGAAGCTTCCCGCTACGTCACGGGGCAGACGATTTTGATCGACGGCGGTATCTCAGTTGGCGCAACGAGAGCGCTGGTGAAGAAGAGCTAGGACGTACCCCCATCCATCGTGAAGCGCTGGACGGGATCTCCGAGCGGAGCTCGAATCGGTGGGAGCCGTGGGCTTTTAGCCCACGGTCTATCAGCTGAAAAAAATAATGGGCTTCAGCCCTGGGTTTTCTCTGTCTGTCAGGAAAAGGCCCAGGGCTGAAGCCCATTATTTTTTGATCCCTTGTCAGCGGGCTGAAGCCCGCTGCTCCCACCAGTCTCAGATCGAATGCATCGACGCGCTAGTCTCTAACGCCCGCCGCACATCAATCGGCTGAATCCGTCCAAGCAGGAAGGCATACGACAACACACCGATTACCAGATACGCCGCAGCGATACCAAACGCCCAGGTAAAGTTGTGTGTCGCCTGCACCGTATAGCCAGTCAGGATCGGCGCCGCGATGGCGGAGAGCTGGTTGGAGAAGTTCATGATGCCGCCCACCTTGCCGGTGCTGGTATTCGGCACCAGCAGCGAGGGCAGACTCCAGCAGATGGGCGATGCCGCGGAGAGACCACCGATCGCAATTGAGATCGGCACCAGCGCCGAAACAACATCATGCGCAAAGGCCGCACCCACCAACCCCAGGCCGCAGGTGGTCCCAATGAGCAGCACCGAACGTCGCACCGTGCTCGCATCTTTGCCGCGACGAATTAGAAAGTCGACCAGCACGCCACCGATGAAGAAGCCGCAGGCAGTTGCCACCAGCCACGGCATAGAGGTAAAGAGAAACGACTGCCGCAGCGAGATGTGCAGTGTCTCTGCAAGATAGGTCGGCAGCCACGTCAATAGCAGATAGAAGACGTAGTTGTATGCTCCTGCACCGATCGCCAGACCGATCACCTTGCGCTCGCGTAATAGCCGGGCCAGCGGAATCGGCGGAGCCAGGATCGCAGCCGCATCCTCTGTCGTCTCTGAGGTTGGATGGATTACGTTGCGCATGGTGAAGCGATCGGGCTCGCGATAGAGCAACGCAAATAGACCGAGATACGCAAACGAAAGGGCAGCCGTGAAGCCAAAAGACATCCGCCACCCGACGCGCAACAGCAACAGCCCGAGCAACGGCACACCGATTCCATTGGCTAATTTCGCCGCACTGTCAAAGATCGCCGTCGCCAGCGACCGTTCATGTTGTGGGAACCATGCGCCGACAGCCTTCGCATTCGCCGGAAAGGTCGGAGCTTCTCCGATACCAAGCAGCAGCCGTGCCGCAAAGAACAGCAGCACGCCGGGTGCAAACGCTGCGGCAATCGACGCAATGCCCCAGATCGCAATCGAGTAGAGCGAGACCTTACGCACACCGAAAGCATCGAGCACGACACCGGTTGGTAGCTGACACGCTGCATAGGTCCACGAATACGCCGCGGAGAGCTGGCCAAAGACCGAGGGTGTAATTCCGAAGGTCTGCACCAGCGCGTCGTGCGAGACCGAAAGATTGACGCGGTCAAAGTAGTTCACCAGGACGCCGACGCCAAGCAGCACTCCAACGGTCCAGCGATACGACGCAGCATTGCTGTTTTCAGTTTTCATCGGGCATCGCGACTCTATCACGCCAAAGCTACAGCTTGCTTACTACCCTCCACGGCAGCTCTGCGGTGTAATGCCTTCTTCGGCCATGCGTTCTCCCATGCATCACCCCATGCGGCGGGACGTCGCATAATCGAGGAGATGGCGATGGAGCACGAACACCACAGCAGCAGTCACCAGGGCGCGAAGCCTTCCCTTTTCAACATCGTCAGCCGGCCTCCGCAGAAAGATCCCGTCTGCGGCATGATGGTGAATCCGGAAACCGCTCCTGCGAAAGCCGAATATCAGGGCAAGACCTATTACTTCTGCTGCGCTGGCTGCGCAACTAAGTTCAAGGCCAATCCGGAAAAGTATCTGAACCCAAAACCTGCAGCGCCACCGACCGCAGCAGAAGCTGCCGCCGAATACACCTGCCCCATGGATCCCGAAGTCCGTCAGAAGGGACCCGGAAATTGCCCGAAGTGCGGCATGGCGCTTGAGCCTGCAGCCCCACCAGCTCTCACACGCACCGAATACACCTGCCCGATGCACCCGGAGGTTGTCAGCGATGATCCCGGGAACTGCCCCAAGTGCGGTATGGCGTTAGAACCCCGGACGGTCGACGTTGCAGAGCAGGAGAACCCCGAACTGACCGACATGCGCCGTCGCTTCTGGATCTGCGCCATCCTCACGGCTCCAGTCTTTATCGCCGCCATGAGCGGCATGTGGGCGGAACATCTCCTCGGCGGGCGCACGCTTCACTGGCTGGAGATGGCGCTCAGCACGCCGGTCGTGCTGTGGGGAGGATGGCCCTTCTTCGAGCGTGCCGTACAGTCCGTCCGCACACGCAACCTGAACATGTTTACTCTCATCGGCCTCGGTGTTGCCGCCGCTTATGGTTACAGCGTGGCCGCGCTCTTCTTTCCTGGCCTCTTCCCTGCTGCCTTTCGCGATGAGATGGGAGAGGCTCCGGTGTACTTCGAGGCTGCCGCCGTCATCGTGGTCCTGGTGCTGCTGGGTCAGGTGCTCGAGCTGAAGGCGCGCGCTCGCACCGGAGGGGCGATCCGCAGCCTGCTTGGTCTCGCGGCGAAATCGGCGCGGCGCATTAAGGCAGATGGAACCGAAGAGGATATTCCCCTCGAGCTGGTTCATGCCGGCGATCTCCTCCGCGTTCGCCCCGGCGAAAAGATTCCTGCCGATGGCGTGGTCACAGAAGGCGCCAGCTCTGTCGACGAGTCGATGATGACCGGCGAGCCCATCCCGGTCGAAAAACATGCCGGAGACCGCGTGACCGGAGCGACAGTCAACGGCACGGGAACGCTGGTGCTGCGTGCCGACCGTGTCGGCCGCGAGAGCCTGCTCTCCCAGATTGTGCAGATGGTCGCCCAGGCACAGCGCAGCCGCGCACCGATTCAGCGCCTTGCCGATCAGGTTGCAGGCTACTTTGTTCCCGCAGTTATCCTTGCGGCCGCACTCGCTGCCATCGCGTGGGCTCTCGTCGGACCACAACCGCGGCTGGCGCATGCCCTCGTCTCGGCCGTCGCTGTTGTGATGATCGCCTGCCCCTGCGCCCTGGGTCTGGCAACACCGATGTCGATTATGGTCTCCAGCGGTAAGGCTGCACACATCGGTGTGCTCTTTCGCAATGCTGAAGCCATTGAGACATTGCGTAAGGTCGACACCCTGGTTCTCGACAAGACCGGCACACTCACTGAAGGCAAACCTCGCATTACAGCCATCAAGTCCTATGGCATTGAGGAAGCTCACCTGCTGCGGCTGGCAGCCAGTCTGGAGAACGCCAGCGAGCATCCGCTTGCCGCCGCGATTGTTGCTGCGGCCAAGGAACGTAGCCTGGGCCTGATGCCGGTCACGAACTTCTCCTCCATCACGGGCAAAGGTGTCCGCGGCCAAATCGACGGTGCCACCATCGCACTCGGTAACAACGCTCTGATGCAGGAGCTGGGAATCGATACCTCCTCCACAGAAGCCGACAAGCTACGCCACGAAGGACAGACCGTCGTCTTCCTGGCGCAGGACAACGCCCTGCTTGGCATTCTCGCTGTCGCCGATCCCATCAAAGCCACAGCTCGCGAAGCCTTACGCAAACTCCACAACCAGGGTCTTGCAATTGTGATGCTGACCGGTGACAGCCGCACGACAGCGGAAGCTGTGGCCTCGCAGCTCGCAATCGATCAGGTCATCGCCGAGGTCCTGCCGGACGGCAAACGTCAAGCAATCGAGAAGCTGCAGCAGGCTGGACATGTCGTCGCCATGGCAGGCGACGGCGTGAATGATGCCATTGCTCTGGCAAAGGCCAATGTCGGCATCGCCATGGGGACCGGCACTGACGTGGCCATGCAGACCGCAGGAGTCACACTGGTGAAGGGCGACCTCAACGGTATTCTGCGCGCCTACCGGCTCAGCGAAGCGACCATGAGCAATATCAAGCAGAACCTCTTCTTCGCCTTTATCTACAACGCACTGGGCGTGCCGGTTGCCGCGGGAGCGCTGTATCCCGTCTTCGGCATCGTACTCAGCCCGATGATCGCCGCGGCCGCTATGAGCTTCAGTTCGGTGTCGGTGATTGCGAATGCGTTGCGGCTTAGAGCGACGAAGATTTAGAGGCTTATCGACAGGTTAAGAACCCATACACTGGGTGCCCCATCCATTGCGAAGCAATGGGTGGGAGATTCGCGCGTTGCGCGAATCCGTTTGGTGTTTGCTCGAACATCCCATCCATCGCGTATCGGAGTCCCCGGCGAACTTCGCTGGGGTGAGTGGCGATGGATGGGACACCCAGTGTATGGGTTGCGAAGGCGTTCGTGGCGTCGTAGATCACAGAGCTGCTTTCACCTTCTTTGGCAGCTTCTCGAAGACGCGGGTATGCGCCTGGCGCAGCAGTTCTTCCAATTCCGCTTTGCGGAAGATATTCCAACCCGTCAGCGCAATCCATTTCGCCCGCGCCAGGTAAGGCGCGGGCAACACACCTTCTATCTCCAGCAGCTCGTGAAACCGCTCCGGATCGGCCGCGAAGCTGAAGACCACCGGCTGGCGCCCCAGGCGGGACTCGTCGTCCAGATTGATGAGGGCGAACATCTTGCCGCCTTTGGCCTTATCGCCTACCCAGAAGACCAGGTTGTCGCCCCACTGGCGGGTCTCCGCCACATGAGGCAGGGAGCGCAGGAACTTGCGAACACCTTCGACATCCATGCCCGCAAGTATCCCACGCCCGCCTTCTATACTTGAAGGTGCGACATCATGACCTTTCCATCACTGCAGGAACAGCTTGACCTCATCACCAAGGGCGCGGCGGAGATCATTCCGCTGGAGGACCTCGCCAAACGCATCGAGAAGTCGATCGCGACCGGCACCCCCATGCGCATCAAAGCCGGCTTCGATCCCACGGCGCCCGATCTGCACCTTGGCCACACCGTGCTGATGCGTAAACTGAAGCACTTCCAGACCCTGGGCCACACCGTTATCTTCCTGATCGGCGACTCGACTGCCCTGATCGGTGACCCCACCGGCAAGAGCCAGACACGCAAGCCGCTCACGCGTGAAGAGATCGACGTCAACGCCGAGACCTATAAAGAACAGGTCTTCAGGATTCTCGATCCGGAAAAAACCGAGGTCCGCTACAACTCCGAATGGCTCGATCAGCTCGGCTACGCCGGCATCATCAAGCTGACGGCACAATTCACCGTCTCGCAGATGCTGGAGCGGGAAGACTTCCACAAACGCTTCCAGGAAGAGCAGCCCATCCATGTCCACGAGCTGCTGTACCCCATGGCGCAGGGCTACGACTCCGTCGCGCTGAAGTGCGATGTGGAGCTGGGAGGCACGGATCAGAAGTTCAACCTGATGCGGGGCCGTGACCTGCAGCGTACTCACGGACAGGCTCCGCAGATCATCCTGATGACGCCCATCCTCGAAGGTCTCGACGGCGTGCAGAAGATGTCGAAGTCGCTGGGCAATGCCATCGGCATCAAGGAGCCGCCGGGAGAGATGTACGGCAAGCTGATGAGCATCTCCGATGAGCTGATGTGGCGTTACTGGGTCTTCCTCACCGACCTGCCTCAGTCTGCCATCGACCAGATGCGGACCGATGTTGCCTCAGGGGCGCTGCATCCCATGCAGGCAAAGAAGAACCTCGCGCGCACCATTACAGCCGGCTTCCACTCCGAAGCGGAAGCGGCGCACGCCGAGGAGAACTGGGCCCGCACCTTCCAGCAGAAGGCCATCTCCGATGACCTGGAGGAGGTGGCGATCTCTCAGGAGGCGCTCGCCATCACGGATTCCAGCGTGCGTGTCGCAAAGCTTCTCGTCGCTCTCGGTCTCGCTGCCTCCGCAGGAGAAGCGACGCGAAAAGTAGCTGAGGGCGCCGTGCGGATCGACGGCAATGTCCATAAGGATGCCTTCCTGACGGTCGCCCAATTGCCTGCTCGCATTCCCGTGCGCCTCGGAAAACGCGCGAAGCTCGCAGTGATCGCCTGAGTGTGGCTATTCAGCAACTCGGGATGCCTGCTTTGACGGATCCCGGGTTGCTTTGCCGCCCCTACAATTATCAATCAAATCAATCACTTACTACAATGCCGTAAACCAGCCGCGACAAAGATGCATCCAACCGGGTCAGGAAGTCCAAGGAGGAACCCGTACTGATGGGGACCCGATCGATCGCCGCCGTTGCAGCACTGATTGTTTTTGCTCTTCCTGCTCTTTCACAACAGGACACCGCCGCCCAGAACCTGGCGCGCAAGGTCATGCAGACGGAGCTCGAGGCCGACCGCAACGACCAGACCCGGTGGCAATACCGCTCGCACTATCAGAAGCCCGGCGAGGATGCGCTCTTCTACGTCATTGAGACGGACGGCGGAGCAGTGAAGAAGAAGATTCGTACCGATGGCCGCCCCCTTACCCCTGCGGAACTCGCCGAAGAAGATCGTAAGATCACCGAATTCGTCGCCAGCCCCAGTGAACAGGAGAAGCAGCGCAAAAGCAGCCGCGAAGATGACAAACGTGCCGCGGACATGCTGCGCATGATGCCGGATGCCTTCTACTGGTCGATCAAGTCCGAAGGCCCGGAGACGGTCACCCTGGCTTTTGCTCCCAACCCCAACTTCACTCCACCCTCGATGGAAGCCCGCGTCTTCGCCGCCATGTCCGGCGAGATTGTCGTGGATAAAGCCCAGCATCGTCTGAAACTGATGCATGGGAGCCTCACCAATGACGTCACCTTCGGATGGGGTCTTTTCGGCCGCATGCGGAAAGGCGGCACCTTCTCGGTAGAGCGTAAGGAGGTCAAGCCCGGCGTATGGCTCATCGTCGAGACTCACATCCACATTGAAGGGAAGGCGCTGCTCTTCAAGACCATCTCTGAGCAGGAAGACGAGGTTAAGTCCGGCTTCCGTCTTACGCCCGACGCCATGACACTGCAGGAGGCTGCCGCTGAACTGAAATCGCAGCCACCAGATACGCTCGCGCGGCGGTAAGAAAAAAACACCGCTCACTCGACAAGGGCGCGGTCACCTCCGCGCCCTTTATGCTTGAGGGGACGATGGCAGGCCGAAACTATCCCCAGACCGACCGCGAGCTCCTTCGGCTGATTGAACGTTCTCCCGGCGGACGCGCAGGCTACAAACAACTCATCCGCGAGCTCGGCCTCGGCGGAGGTCGCGAGCGACGGTTGCTGCTCGAGCACCTTGCCCGCATGACTGCCAGCGGGGCGCTACAAAAAGTCAATCACGATCAGTGGGCGGTACCGAAGCCAAATGACCGTGGGCAACAGGGTAAGACGAGCTCCACCAGGCGTGGCAGATACCCCACGGCGGCATCGTTCAATCGCGACAACCTCGTCTCCGGCAAACTCGACCTGCATCGTGACGGCTTCGGTTTTGTTCGCGTTCCGGGCGAGGATGACATCTTCATTCCTCCGCCGGACATCAACGGAGCCATGCAGGGCGACCAGGTGCTGGTGGAGGTTGGCCCACCGCAGCGCGACGGCCGCCGGTCCGGACGCATCGCCCGTGTACTCAACCACAAGAACCCGACGGTCGTCGGCATCTTTCACTACGCCCGTCCGCAGAAGCGGAATGACTCGCCGTTGGTGCGCGGCAACTACGTCACACCGCTCGACGAGCGCATGACGCAGCCAATCCTCATCCCCGAAGGGTTGGAGGTCCCTCTACAGAGGGAGGGTTCCCCACATCGTGTACTGGGCGAGGAGGCCCGGGCACAGCTTGAGGAGGACTGGCGCAACCTCGAAGGCATGGCCGTCGATGTTGAGATCACCGACTTCCCCACCACTGCCCGTCCGGCAACAGGGCGGGTCATCGAGGTTCTGGGCGACAAAGACGCCTTCGGTGTCGACGTCGAGATCATTATCCGCAAGCATCATCTGCCGCACATTTTCCCGGACAACGTACTCGAAGAGGCTCGCGCGCAGGCGGCGGAGCTCAACGGAGAGTACATCCACGAGCTCGAATCGACGCCGTGGAATGGATTCGGAACACGTCCCGGTGAGAGCGGCCGCATCGACTTCCGTAGCTTCCCGATCGTCACCATCGACGGCGAAACCGCCAAGGACTTCGACGATGCCGTCCACGCCCGCCTTCTGCCCAGCGGCAACTGGGAGCTGCAGGTTCACATCGCTGATGTCGCTGAGTATGTCCTGCCTGGAAGCGCACTCGATCTGGAAGCTCGGCTACGCGGCACCAGCGTTTACTTCCCCGACCGCGCCATTCCGATGCTGCCGCAGGAGCTTTCCAGCGATATGTGCTCGCTGCGTCCGCACGAGAACCGGTTGGTCCTCTCCTGCGTGATGGAGATTGACCAGCGCGGCGAAGTGCTGCGCTACCAGGTAATGGAAGGCATCATCCGCTCCACGCAGCGCATGACCTACACCAACGTGCAGCGTGTGCTCGATGATGACGCCAACGCACTGCGGGAGTTCGCCGACCTGGTACCCGAGTTCAAGCGCATGGAGGCACTCTCACGGCTGCTGAATCGCAAGCGCGTACGGCGCGGCTCTATCGACTTCGATCTCCCCGAACCCGTCGTGCAGTTCAACGAGGCCGGTGAGATGCAGGGCATCGTGCGGTCTGAACGCATCTGGGCGCATCGCCTGATCGAAGAATTTATGCTCTCTGCCAATGAATGCGTGGCTACCTGGATTGAGTCGCAGGGCGTTCCCGGCATCTATCGTATCCACGAACCTCCTGATGCACGGCGCGTTGTCGAGTTCGAAGAGACGGCGGCCGGCTTCGGCTACTCGCTCGGGATCGGCAATCTGCCGGTGCGCAAGGTCCAGACACGCGGTGACCGTCGCGATGCGCGCGGCAGCGGACGCGCGGCAAAGACACATGAGGTCACGGAAGAGATTCCGGTGACGCCCCGCATGTATCAGAAGCTGACCGAGCGCATCGCGGGCAAGCCGGAGGAGCGCATCCTCGCCTACCTCATGCTGCGCTCTCTGAAACAGGCGGTATATTCCGAACAGAACGAAGGCCACTTCGCTCTGGCGTCACCGACCTATACGCACTTCACCTCGCCGATCCGCCGTTATCCGGACCTGATCGTGCATCGCATCGTCAAAGACCTGCTGCACAGCGGAGCCAATCCGATGGGTGGCGCCGTCCTGAGCGATAAGCCGTCGCCGTGGGCGAATCCCCGCTTTACGAAGCAAGCAACCGATCTGGAAGGCCCAATCATGGCCAGCGAGCTGGCCGCCATTGCACAGGAGTCGAGCGAGCGCGAACGCGGCTCCGAAGATGCCGAGCGCGAGCTGATCGAGTGGAAGAAGATCAAGTTCATGCAGGACCGCGTGGGCGAAGACTTCGACGCGATGATCCTGTCGGCTACAAAATACGGACTCTTCGTCGAGCTCGATGGTCTTTTCGTGGAAGGCCTGGTCCCGATCGACTCGCTGCGCGACGATCGCTACTACTTCAACGAAAGCTCACGCCGCATCTGCGGCGACCGCAACGGGCGCTGCTATGCCATGGGACAGAAGGTGCGGGTCCTACTCGATCGCGTCGATCGCGTGAATCGCCGGCTGCAGTTTGCCATTTTGGAAGAAGAGAGCGGCCCCGTCACGCCAGCGGACGGAGAGCGTCCGGCGAAGCGCGGAGCCCATTCGTACAAGCCTCCGAAGGGCGCCGGGAAGAAGCGCTCGAAGAAGTCGATTCAGCGAGAGAAGAAGGCAAAGCGGGGTAAGAAGAAGTAAGCAGCGTGCCATGACTCTGAGCGCTGAAGGGCGTTCTATATCAGCCTGGGGCAACGTCCCAGGTCTCTCCGGCCCATTGAAACCAAAGGGCTGAAGGCCCGCTCTATAACTCCGCGATTCGAGCTTCGCTCGAATATCCTACCCATCGCAAGGCGATGGATAGGATACCCGGTGCATGGGTTGATGAACCATGAATAGTTTGGCATTTCGTAGCACAGCGGAGAAATCTGCTTCTTGTACATCAATCTCCCTGGTAGAAGCAGATTCTCCACTCCCTTCGGTCGTTACGAAATGACAAACCAAATAAGTGCGCTTCGCGCACCTGAGACGCCCCACCTTCAGGGTTATCGCATATGCCGATGAATGCCATCGTAAAAATGGCGGATTCATCCCCTTGTAACGTGCTCCGCTGCACCTGATAATGGGCTCAGCCGTTCTCCGTTTTACAGTCCAGACGTAAGAAAGAGCCCATTGCCATGAGCCTTACCCGTCGTGTCTTTATCCAACGGATGGCGCAGCTCGGAGGCTACTCCGCTGCTTATTCCACAATGCATCTTCTCGGCCTGATGCCTGCCTCCGGCGCTTCCGCGCTGCCGGAGCTCCCCGCGGACTTCGGCAAAGGCAAAAAGGTCGTCATCCTCGGCGCCGGAATCTCGGGGCTGGTGACGGCGTATGAGCTGCGCAAAGCTGGCTTCAGCGTCACGGTGCTGGAGGCTCGTCATCGCCCCGGCGGACGCTCATGGTCTGTCCGCAAAGGCACCACCGTTGAGTTCCTCGACGGCACGAAGCAGGAGTGTACCTGGGAAGAAGGCCATTACCTCAATGCCGGGCCTGCACGTATTCCCTCGCACCACACGCACATCCTCGACTACTGCCACGAACTCGATGTGCCGCTCGAAGTGGAAATCAACTTTTCCCGTTCTGCGCTGATGCAGTCGGATGTATTGAACGGCGGGAAGGCAGTGGAAGAACGGCAAGTGGTGCATGATACCCGCGGCTACATTGCCGAGCTGCTCTCGAAGGCCATCAACAGGCATGCACTCGACCAGGAGCTGACGAAGGATGAAGCCGAGCGCATGTGTTATTTCCTGCGCGGCTTCGGCGACCTCGACAGGCAAAGCAAGTACACCGGCACGACCCGCGCCGGCTTTGTCACACCGCGCGGCGCCGGACCTGCTGTTGCGAAGCTGCACGATCCTCTCAAGCTCAGCGAGCTGCTCGCCGCCGATCTCTCCAAGGGCGTTTTGTACGAAGAGCAGATCGACTGGCAGGCGACCATGTTCCAGCCGGTCGGCGGTATGGACCGCATCGGCTATGGGTTTGCGAAGGCACTCGGAGACATCATCGTCTACGAAGCTCCAGTGACGGAGATCACGACCGGCGCGAACTCCGTCACCGTGGCCTACACCAGGAACGGTGCAGCGCAGACCCTCACGGCCGATTGGTGTGTCTGCACCATGCCTCTCCCTGTGCTGGCGAAGACGAAGAATAACTTCACCGCCGCCACGCAGAAGGCCTTCACGGGCATTCCCATGACATCCAACTACAAGATTGCCTGGGAGTCGCCGCGTTTCTGGGAGAAAGAAAACCGCATTTACGGCGGCATCAGTTTCCCCCGCCAGACAGTTGACCTGGTGTGGTATCCCTCCGACAAACTCTTCTCGAAGACCGGCATCATCATCGGCGGCTTCAACGTAGAACGCGACGATGTCACGCGCCAGTTTACGCCCTTTGGTGCGCTCTCACGCCAGGGCAAGCTCGATGCCTCCCGTGCCGCCGTGGAAAAGCTGCATCCGGGCAGGTCTTCTCTACTTACGAAACCGATCTATGTGAGCTGGGAGAACATTCCGCACTCGCTTGGCTGCTTCGCCAACAATCATCTCGATGGGACTGAGGCTGCCTACAGCCAGCTTGATAAACCGGAGGGCCGCACGATCTTCGCGGGAGATTATCTGTCGCATCTCGTGGGATGGCAGGAGGGCGCGGCGCTTTCGGGGCATCGCGCAATCGCGAGGATTGCTGCGGGATGAAGAGGTAGGTAATTTGTTATCCCGAAGGGATCTGCTTCTTGTATGGCAGAAAACGGTTCCTCGCGACCCCGGAAAGCAGGTCCTTCGCTACGCTCAGGATGACAAAACAAAAACCGGTTCGCGCGTTGCGCAGGTCCCTTTAGGGACCCGGGGCACCCAATGTGGTAGCTAGTCGCAGCCGGCGCCGAGGGCTTCCAGTGTTGGCTCTTCGGCGACGTCTTCCGTGACCGGCTTCATCTTGCCGTCAAAGAAATCCTCGACCGCGATCATCACGTCTTCGCCCACCTTGGCCTCGTAGATCGCTCTGCGCAGTGCGGCTCCGCCGGCTACGCCATGCGTGAACCAGCTTGCGAACTGCTTCATCTTGCCGATGGCGTCGCGGCGCGCTGACTCGCGGTCGCGCTTGCGGCGCTTCTCTTCGTCAGTCTCGGCACGGCCGGGCGTTGCGAACTCGATCTCCGGATGCTCCTGCTCGATCTCTTCGAGCAGCATCTCGAAGTAGGTCCGGATCATGCGGTAGCGATCCATCTCGGTCGGCTGATCGTAGCGGCCGGTCGCGGTGTACTGTGCGATCTGGCGGAAGAGCCATGGATTGGCCGGAGCGGCCCGGCCGATCATCACCGCATCGCAGCCAGTTGCCGCCACCATGGCGGCAGCATCCTCGGGCGTACGGATATCACCGTTGCCGATGACAGGAATCTTCACCGCGTCCTTCACCTGCGCGATCCACTCCCAGCGCGCCTGTCCGCTGTAACCCTGCTCGCGCGTGCGGGCGTGAAGTGCGACGGCATTTAGACCGCAGTCTTCGGCCATCTTCGCCAGCGGAACACACACGATATTGGCGTCGTTCCACCCCATCCGGAACTTCACTGTGAACGGAATGGTGACCGCGGAACGGATCGCCTGGAAGATCTCACCGATCAACGGCAGATCGCGCAGCAAGCCGCTGCCACCGTTGCAGGAGGTTACACGCTTCGCCGGGCAACCCAGGTTGAGGTCGACGATGTCGAAGCCGGCGTCTTCCACGATGCGGGCAGACTCGGCCAGCGTAACTGGATTCGATCCGAAGAGCTGCGCTGAGATCGGGTGCTCGTCCTCGTAGTAGGTCAGATAGCGCTTGCGTTTGGTTTCGCGCATGCGGGCCAGACCGTCCGCCGAGGTGAATTCGGTCATGATCAGGCCACAGCCCGACTGCTGGTTGGTGACCGTCTGGTTCACGTCGCCGGAGGAGTCCGGCGTAAACATGCTGGCGTTGCGGATGAAGCGGCGGAAGACCGTATCGGTCACCCCGGCCATAGGGGCAAGCACCGTCGCCGGAGCCACCCGGACCTTACCGATGGCGAACTCGGCAGGAACGGCGACGCCATTGTCGGGCATGACGTACTCGGTCGGGTTGTCCCAGTTCTTCTTCATCGTTGTTCGCGCAAAACCAAAGGCCCTCGCCGTAGCAAGGGCCTCGGCCTTGATGCTCGTTTGTACTTACTTGGCGGCCGCGCCGGACTTCTCGAACTTGCGGCGGAAGCGCTCCACGCGTCCGGCCGTGTCGATCAGCTTCTGCTTGCCGGTGAAGAAGGGGTGGCAGTTGGCGCAGATTTCGACCGTCAGGTCGCCCTTGTGCGTCGAGCGGGTCACGAAGGTGTTTCCGCAGGCGCACTTTACGTTCATGTCAGTGTAGTTGGGGTGAATTCCCTGCTTGGGCATTGCTAATAATCCTTTTCTTGTGTGGCCGGGCTGTATTGCGATAAACCGGCTTGTTTTTGTCCAGCTCCCGGGGGCGGTTCGCTTGCTGCGGCAAAGATCACGCAACATCGATGTGCCTGTCGACTACGGGCGCTTTGTTAAGTATAACCCGGGCAAAACCGGGGCTGCACCACGGGTGGTGCAGTGGGAACAAAGCCTTTTCGAATCTGGAACATCTCGCTGTTCGGAAGTTTTCCTAGATCGATGGGGGTTTTCCTAAGCCCGGCGGACAAGCATACTCATCTCATAGGTATGAGTGTCGTTTGCCCCATCTGCGAAGGAGCCGGTCTCCGCATCCTTACCCGGCCGGACGGGGAGCAGTACGCCACCGCCTGCAGTTGCCAGACGCAGCGCCGCGCCTTTGCGAATCTCGAACGTGCCCGTATCCCCCGCCGTTACGAGCACTGCACACTCGACAACTACGAAACCAGCTTTCCCAGCTCACACCGGTCGTTGCTCAAGGCTCACCTCGCGGCCAAAAAGTTCGTCGAGGGATATCCGATCGAAACTGACGGTTCCGGCCTTCTGATCACCGGGGCAATCGGTGTGGGGAAAACCCATCTGGCCGTCGGCATTCTGCAGTCGCTCATCATGGAGCGCGGAGCGACCGGACTCTTCTACGACTACCGTGAGCTGCTGAAGGAAGTGCAGCACAGTTACAACCCGAAGGTTGCAGCCACGGAGCTGGAGATCCTGAAGCCGGTCTTCGACGCCGAGATCCTGGTTCTGGACGAGCTTGGCGCCTCCAAGCCCACGGACTGGGTCTGGGATACGGTCGCGCACATCCTGAACACGCGCTACAACGACAAGCGCACCACCATCATCACGACCAACTACGCCAATCAGGCTCCGCTCGGCGTAGAGGCAAGTAACCCACGCAACGTAATGCGCGACGAGACTCTGGGCGACCGCATCGGCGAACGCATGCGCAGCCGCTTGCAGGAGATGTGCGTCATCGTGGAGATGCAGGGCGAAGACTTCCGCCAGAAGATCAAGCGGGCCACGCTGGCTTAACAATTGTTCGGGCGTGCTCAAAAGAGTGTCCAGCTTGCTGTGGGGACACAAGGCGGTTAGGACGGCTAGGCTACCAGAACTCCAATCACAATCAATACCGCGGCCGCGATGGCGACGGTGCGATAAATCGCCTCGTCCACGCGCTGTCTGCGGGTCGTCTCGGTCTGCATCTCTGCGCTCCTGAAAAAATTGCAAATGGGGGAAAGCTGAACGTGCGCTCTCTATATTTCTTTGAACGCAATCTTCCCTCTTTTAGATGCGCTTGCTTTGCAAAAATTTCGTGAGAATTTCCGAAGGTACCCAGGGCGCGTCTCACGCGCGTGACCGCGTGACCAAACCATGGGTCATCGCGAATTTGTCGATATGCCCCAAACGAATAACCAAGCGAATAACCTGGAGCGTTTTCCCTGTAGATGTAGTCCAGAGCCCTCCGCATCCTATGGGCGTTTTCCGCAATGAAAACGCCGCTGTACGCTCCTTCCGGGATACCCAGTAACAGGGAAAACGCTCTAAAATCGGTGCCATGGCTGACGACGCGCTCTTCACACCTCCGACCGAACCTCGCAGCTCCATGCGTACGCCGCTGCTGATCGGTGGCGGTGTCGTGCTGTTGGCCGTTGTGCTGATGCTCATCTTCGGCCACCACAAGGTGCAGGCGCCGACCACAGTAGCTCCGTTGGACAGCTACGCTGCCAATCTTCCGCTAAGCGGGATCGAGATGTCTGAGGCGACGTCGCCCTTCGCCGGCGGACGCTCAACTTATATCGATGGCAAGATCACCAACACGGGCACCCGGACCATCACCGGAGTAACGGTGCAGACGATCTTCCGCTCGGACGACGGGCAGACGGTCTCACTCCAGACCCTCCCCCTGATGCTGATCCGCACCCGGATTCCCTATGTGGACACGCAGCCCATCTCGGTCGCACCCATTGTTCCCGGCGCGACGGCCGAATTCCGGCTGATCTTCGAGGGACTCCCCCAAAGCTGGAACCAGCAGCAGCCGGAGCTGCACATTACGGGTGTGCAATCCAGGTAAACCCCGTGAATTTACTGCAGCATAGGGAATATTTTTCCCATCGTAATTGTTCGCGGCGCGGACAAATTGGCGTCATTTTCCCGTAAATTATAGATTCTAAAAAGGCCACCATTTTGGCACGATAGCTGCTCTAAGAAGTGTACGAAAGCGTTGTGACGGTGTTTGTTTTAGTAGAACCGCCGCGACTCTAAAAGGAGCTATCGATATGAAATACGCTCGTGCCTTTTCCGGTTTGTCTGCCGTCGTTTTGACCGGCGCTCTTGCTTTTCCGGCTTACGCTCAGCAGAACAGCGCCGCTTCCCCAGCTCAAGGTCAAAAGCAGGATGCAACGGATAACACAACGTACGCCACCGGTCAGCCGCTGCAGACAGAGTCGAAAGAGGGCTTTTGGGGACATATGAATCCCTTCGCCCGCAAGAAGTGGGTACATCGCCAGGTTGACCCGGTTAAGGACCGTGTCAATGAGCTTGATCAGCTCCAGGCCAAGAACGCCAATGACATCCGAGACGTAGATGCCCGCGCAACAGCAGGCATCAACAAGGCCCAGTCTGCTGCCGACCTGGCCGACCAGCACGCGCAGGACGCCGGCAACCGTGCCGATAAGGCCAACCAGATTGCCTCCAACGCCAGCACCCGTACGGATGCACTGCATGGCACGGTCCAGAATCTGGACCAGTTCAACAAGGTAAGCGACTCCGCCATTCCATTCGCCAAGGGCAGCACGAAGCTCGGACCGAAGGGCAAGGCAGAACTTGACGCGATGGCCGAGAAACTCGCTACCGAGAAGGGCTACATCATAGAAGTGCAGGGTTACAGCGGTTCTGGCGTAGCCAACTCGCAGGCAATGGCTGATTCGGTCGTCCGTTATCTGGTCACCGAGCATCAGGTCCCGGTTTACCGCATCTATAGAAGTGGCCTCGGCCGCAACACCGCCAAGGCTGAAGAGGGTCAGGAGAAGCCCATCCGCAACGGCGTGTACGTATCGCTGCTGCACAACAGCATCGCCAGCATGGATTCGAAGTCGGCGACCGCCGCTCCCGCAGCACCGGTTACGGGATCCTCGACGCCGGACACTTCGAACCGCTAAGTCTCTCCCCCAGAGCGCGGCGGGGCTCCTAAAGCCCGCCGCGAACCATCAGGATCGTTGGAACGCTGCCAATCAAGAGCGCGTCCACACCAAGCTCTCCTAACCAGAGAGAACCAAGGCAGATTGGCCCTCCTCCCGGAGGGCCGTTTTTTTGCTCAAAATGACTTCGCGACGGCTGCCTGGGCGACAGGAAAGCACAGCAGGCGCGTGGGTGTACTCCAGGCAGCCGTTTAGAGCATTTTCTCTGTTGCTGGTATCCGAGAAGGGGCGTGCAGCGGCGTTTCATCGCGCCCTATAGATGCGGAAGCCCCTATTTTCGTCATTTCGGAGCGTAGCGGAGAAATGACAAACAAAAAACGAACCCTATATGTCGATATGCCTAGGTGACCACTCCGAGGCAGCCCCTAAGGACGACCCAAAACCCGATCGTAGACATAACGGTCGCTGGTAGTTCCCAAGGCTTCGTTGTACAGCACCAGGGCGCCCATCGCCTCCTTCAGCTCCTCGCTGAAGCGGTGCAGATCGCGCAGATTGTCAGCCGTAGCAGGAATCTCGGCATGGCCGGCCTTCAGGAACTTCTGGTAGCCCTTGTCGACCAGGCGGGCGATATCGCCCTTGAGCAGCCAGCCCGGACGAACCGTAATCTCGGCTGTTCCGTCGGCTGCCGCACGGATCTCGGCCGCGCAACCGTACTTGGAGATCCGCTTTGCACCGTTGGCGCCGGCGGAAACATCAAACTTGTGGTTCCCCAGCGTGGACAACACGGTGTCGAACCTGGGCTGCTGCTGTGTCTTTCTGGCCATAAGCGGATAAACTCAACAATAGTGTCGCATATTGCTGCCCGCCTCGAGGCCGCCCGCGACAGGAACGGAAATCACAGTTTTGCTGACGGAAACCCAAATCTCCGGCGCCAACGCCTCTACCCTTGGCACCTCAGTGCTCGATCGGGTTGGAAATACACCGCTCGTCCGTCTGGACCGCCTGACAGCCAAGCTGCCCGGCATCGTCCTGTTGGGCAAAGCGGAGTGGGCGAATCCCGGCGGCAGCGTGAAGGATCGTCCCGCCTCGCACATCGTTCTCGCCGCGCAGCGCGAAGGCAAGCTGACACCCGGAAAGCACCTGCTTGACGCTACCAGCGGTAACACCGGTATCGCCTATGCCATGCTGGGCGCGGCCATGGGCTTCCCGGTCACGCTCTGCCTCCCGTCAAATGCCTCGCCGGAGCGTAAGAAGATCCTCGCTGCGTATGGCGCAAACATTGTTCTGACCGATCCGGCAGATGGCTCCGACGGTGCTATCCGCAAGGCGCGTGAGCTGGCCGCCGCTGAGCCTGACAAGTACTTCTACGCCGATCAGTACTCGAACAATAACAACTGGCTGGCACACTACAAGACCACCGCCAACGAGATCTGGCAGCAGACCGATGGGCGCCTGACGCACTTTGTCGCGGGCCTTGGCACCTCCGGCACCTTCATGGGCACCACGCGCCGCCTCCGCGAGCTGAACCCAAAGATCCAGTGCATCTCGATGCAGCCGGACTCGCCCTTCAACGGACTCGAAGGCCTGAAGCACATGCCGACGGCGATCGTGCCGCCGATCTACGATCCCAAGCTTGCGGACCGTCTGGTTGAGGCCTCCACCGAAGAGGCTTACGTGATGGCAAAGCGCATTGCCCGCGAAGAGGGCATCCTGATGGGCATCTCCTCAGCCGCCAACGTCGCCACGGCGCTGCACATTGCCGAGGAAGAGGTTTCCGCCGGACGCGAGGCCATCATCGTTACTATCTTCTGCGACTCCGCAGACAAATATCTCAGCGAACGGTTCTGGCAGGAATGAAACTCCACATCACACAAGCCGATTACGATGCCCTCCGCGCCCATGGCGAGGAGACGTATCCCCATGAGTGCTGCGGCGTCATGCTGGGCCACGCCAAAGACGACGGCAATCACGTCGCCGCGATCGTCCGCGCCGGCAATACCCGTACCGACAGCGCGCACAATCGTTACAACATCAGCCCGATAGAACTCATTAAGATTCAGCGCGAAGGCCGCAAACAGGGCCTGGACATCGTGGGCTTCTACCACTCGCATCCGGACCATCCGGCGATGTGGTCTTCGACCGACTTCGCCGAGGCTCACTGGTTCGGCTGCTGTTACGTCATCACCAGCGTCGACAAGGGTAAGGCCAACCTGACCAATGCCTTTCACCTCAGCGGCACCACCGAAGATGACAAAGCTTTTCAGCAGGAAGAGATTCTGATCACAGAAGCAGTTGGAGAAAACGCATGAAGATCAACATCCCGACACCGCTCCGGGCGTTCACGGACAAGCAAGCCACCGTGGAGGTAAACGGCGCCACGGTTCAGGCCGGGCTCGATGCACTGGTCGCCGCCCACCCCGAGCTGAAGAACCACCTCTTCACCCCGGACGGCAAGCTGCGCAGCTTCGTCAACGTCTACCTGAACGATGACGACGTCCGCTATCTGCCCGCCGCCGAGGCCTCCGCAGTCAGCGCCGATGACGAGCTCACCATTATTCCTTCCATCGCCGGCGGCAGGACTGGCCGTCCAGGCGTAAGCGCTTCGCGCGCTCTTTGTTGTCGCTAGACAGCATCCCTTCTGACATTTCCTTTTTTTGTCATCCTGAGCGAAGCGAAGGATCTGCTTCTTCGCCTTACGGCTCAGTCAGCCGAAGGACCACACCATGCCTACCATGCCTGATTTGAAAGAAGTCGCACTCCCGGAACTGTCGAACGATGAAATCTCGCGCTACTCGCGCCACCTGATCCTGCCCGAGGTGGGCTTTGAAGGCCAGCAGAAGCTGAAGGCCGCCAAGGTCCTGTGCGTCGGCACCGGCGGCCTGGGCGCTCCGCTTGCCTACTACCTCGCCGCTGCCGGCATCGGCACGCTTGGTCTGGTGGACTTCGACGTCGTCGACGCCAGCAATCTACAGCGCCAGATCATCCATTCGACCTCGACCGTCGGCCAGCTGAAGGTCGACTCCGCCGAGAAGAAGCTCAAAGATCTGAACCCGTACATGAACGTGGTGAAGCACAACGTCATGCTGCGCAGCGACAACGCCCTTGAGATCTTCAAGGACTACGACATCATCGCTGACGGCACCGACAACTTCCAGACCCGCTACCTGGTCAACGATGCCTGCGTGCTGCTGAACAAGCCCAACGCCTACGGCTCCATCTTCCGCTTCGAGGGCCAGGCTTCGGTCTTCGCCACGGAGGAAGGCCCCTGCTACCGTTGCCTCTATCCGGAGCCGCCACCGCCGGGACTGGTTCCGTCCTGCGCCGAGGGCGGCGTGCTGGGCATTCTGCCCGGTCTGGTCGGCGTGATTCAGGCCACCGAGGTCATCAAGCTGATCCTCGGTATTGGCGAGCCCCTCGTCGGCCGCCTGCTGCTCGTGGATTCTCTGTCAATGAGCTTCCGCACGCTGAAGCTGCGCAAGAATCCGAAGTGCCCGATGTGCGGAACGCACGAGATCAAAGAGCTGATCGATTACGACCAGTTCTGCGGCATTGCTCCGCCGACTACCACCGGCCCGCTGGAGGTAGCGCAGCACGCAGCCGTAGGTGACGTTCCTGTCCAGGACGGCATTCCGCAGATCACCGTGGAAGAGCTGAAGGCCAAGCGCGACCGCGGTGACGATTTTGTGCTGATCGACGTTCGTGAGCCGCACGAGTACCGCATCGCCAACCTCGGAGCTCCGCTGTATCCGCTGGGCGAGATCGGTTCCAAACTCAACGAGCTGGCGCAGTACAAGGACAAGGAAGTGTTGCTCCACTGCCGTTCCGGCGCGCGCAGCCAGAAGGCCGCACTCGAGCTGAAGGCTGCAGGCTTCTCCAACGTGAAGAACGTAGCCGGGGGCATCCTGGCCTGGGCCGAGAAGATCGACCCGACCATGCCGAAGTACTAAGTCCTGCTCATAGAAGCTCCCGATTCAGAGCCTTATGTATCCCGGGCTCTGTATCGGGAGTTTTTTCTTGCGCGAGTTCTGTTCTCTGAACCTTTGTTCTTTGAACCATTATTCTTCTTTGGTTGTGCTCGTAATCGGACCCACCGTGAAGTGGTCAAAGGTCACCTCAAACTCCTGCTTACCCGGAGCAGCCGCGACCATGCCAATTTTGACCGGTACGCGCGGAGGGAAGTACGCCATGCGCAGCATGGACCAGTTTTTGTCATCCAGGGAGAACTCGATCTTCACTGCATCATTCTGACGCTGCAACCGGAGCCATAAAAACGCGGGGCTATCCCGCCTGGGGATCACAGACCAGTCGGAAAAGTCTCGCGTCACCACCGCGCTGATGTTCTGCTTTCCGTTCACGAACTCGATGCCGGTTTTGATCCAGTTCTTTTCATCGATCCGGATCATGAGGCCCGCCTGGTGGTAGAGCTCATGATAGTGCCCCCTAACCCGTACCTTTGCCTCGAAATCCCCTGACTGTTCCTGGTACCGAAACGGCCCGTTATCCCGGATAAAGCCATAGTGGACGATGCGCCAGTAGTCGGTGCCCGCCGGTACAGTCTCCACTAACCGGCCGTCATACTCTTTCCAGGTCTTCGGCTCATTCTGCCAGGCACGCTGTTGAGCAAATAGGCTCAAGCCGGTAAAACACAATACGATCAACAAACCAGTGACGTTTTTCGCCATACGCTCCAAGCCTGAATCTTCAGCAAAGTAACAGCCCAAGGGTCGACATACCTTCATCAGCCCCACACGATGCGCGTATGGATTTCTCCTTCTACAACAATGTTTTATAGCGAGATCGTTCCTCCGGGACAACCCGAAGGAAACCTGGAAGCATCCAGAGCAACCAAGCATTAGTCGATGGATACCGCGCCGCGCGCACACTGAGCATCAGCGACGGGATCACCACGCAGCGGAGGATCTTCCGGTGAATCGCATCATGCGCAGCCCGTCTGTGCGAACGACACTTTCGTCGTTATTTCACGCCCTTCAGAGCGGTCTGCACGTTAGCATCACTCCCTCACACTTCTACTTCCCCGTGCCGGACCTGAACTCCTTTCGAGGCAAGGACTGGAAGGAACGCCGTCCCTGTAGCGGCATCGACTTCCATTTCGACGAGCAGATATACCGGTTGCAGCACGATCTGGCGCCCTATCTCGCCGAATGTAAGTTCCCCGAAAGCCCGATCTCCAACAATGGGCATCGCACGTTCCACTTCAACAATGGCTTCTTCGAGCATGTGGATGCAGAGATCGCGTACGCCTTCGTGCGTCGCAATAAGCCCCGCCGCATTATCGAGATCGGCAGTGGAAACACCACCATGGTGCTGGCCGCCGCATTGGGTGCCAACAAAAAAGAGGGCTTCCCGGGCGAGTTGATCAGCATTGAGCCACACCCGGCGCCGTACCTCAAACATGGCATCGATGGCCTGAATCAGTTGATCGAAAAACCGGTACAACAGGTTCCGCTTGAGTTCTTTCATCAGCTCGAAGCCAACGACATCCTCTTTATCGATTCCACCCATGTCGTCTCGGTCGATAGCGATGTGCTCTACGAGTGCCTGCGCATCCTGCCGGAGCTCCGCGAAGGTGTCCTGGTTCACCTTCATGACATCTTTACGCCCCTGGACTATCCGCAGAAGTTCGTGATGACCAATCTCTGCTTCTGGGGGGAACAGTACATGCTGGAGGCATTTCTCGCCTTCAACCAGGCCTTCCGCGTCGTGTGGTCCGCAAGCGCACTTCAAGACGGCTACTGGAACGAGCTTGAAACCGCCATTCCGGGATGGAAAGACAGCTACACCCGCATGCCGGCGCAGCTGAAGATCTACGCGCCTACGCTCGATGGAAAGAATGTGTGGCCGAACAGCTTCTGGATAGAGCGCGTTGCGCTGAAGCCGTAGATGGCGCCGCAAATGGCGTTACCTGATCTGGTACCTCGCGTAGACAGTCGTGATCGGGGTCCAATATTCTTTCAATCGATTTACTAATTCGTTGCTTCCCCCGTCCTGTCTTGCCCAAAAGAAATTGATTCGTGCAGATGTGCAGTAAGCACACGATTTCGAACCCCCTCTAATCCCCAAAATTGAGGCCCAAATTTGATGAATACCCAAAAGCTCTTAAGGCTTTTGTTCTGCGTGCTCGCGTTGTGCTTTGCCATGTCGTCGAGCGTGTACGCACAAGGCGGAAGTGCCGTACTGAGCGGGACCGTTACGGATCCCTCAGGCGCCGCCGTTCCCAATGCACGTGTAACTGCTACAAACACTGAGACCAACCTGGTGCTCACCTCAGAGAGCAATTCCTCCGGTCTCTATCGTTTCCCCACAATCCCGCCGGGCCACTACACCATCGCGGCTGAGGTCTCCGGCTTCCAGAAGTTTCAGCAGACCGGCGTGCTGCTCACCGTCAGCCAACAGGCTACGCTCGATATCGGTCTGCAGGTCGGCAGCGAGAGCGAAACCGTCAACGTCACCGCCGGCGCTGCCCTGATCAACACCACCAACGCCGAGGTCAGCAATACCGTCGGCGAACAGGCGATCCGCGAGCTTCCGCTCAACGGACGCGATCCTTCCAGCCTGGTACTGCTTTCGCCCGGAACCGTGAACGTGCTCAACACCGGCGCAGGCACCCTGCAGGGCGAGACCACCTTCCCCAATGAAACCGGCGCCTCCGCCGGCGGCGGACGCCAGGGCAGCACGCTCTATCTGCTGGATGGCGTGCCCAACATGGACACCTATATGGCGCTTGCGGCGCCTTCACCGAACGCGGACGCCACTGCCGAGTTCCGTGTCATCTCCAACAACTTCGACGCCCACTATGGCTTCTCTCCGGGGGCAGTCGTCAGCATCGAAACCAAGAGCGGCACGAATGCCTTCCACGGCGGGGCCTTCGAGTTCCTGCGCAACAGCGCGCTGAACGCAGCCGACTACTTCTCAAAGAAGGTCGATCCGCTGCGCCGCAACCAGTTCGGCGGATTCCTCGGCGGCCCGATCAAGAAGAACAAGCTCTTCTTCTTCGCGAACTACCAGGGCACGCGCCAGTCCACCACCGCCACCTCGAACAGCACCAACACGCCCACCGCCGCCATGTTGAACGGCGACTTCTCGGCGTATCCGAAGACACTCGGCGGCGGCTTCGTCAACAACCGCATCGATCCCAGCCTGTATAACCCAGCAGCCGTACGTATCGCCAACACGGCGCTGCCGCGCGGACAGGACCCGGCCAGCGGCCTGGTTTACTACACTGCCCCCGCGTCGGTGGAGAAGTTCGACGAAGGCACCGGCCGTCTGGACTACTCCATCAATGACAGACAGCGCCTCACCTTGCGCAGCTTTATCCAGTACTACAACCGCGCCGAGGCATCCACGCCCGGCAACATCCTGGCCATCGTTCCTGGCAAGCAGGGCAAGCTCTTTAACGAGGTGCTCAACCACAACTGGACCATCTCGCCCAGCATGGTCAACGCTCTGTCGCTCTTCTGGAACCAGGAGCACGTCTACAACGCAGGCACGCAGCGCGACAGCTCCGGCAACGCCTTCTGTCTTTCGAAGTACATCAACGTCAACGATCCCGCAGGCGCCTGCTACTCCGAAGGCCTGAACGCCAACGGCGGCTTCGGTACGCCGTACTCCGAGTACACGGGAGAGATGCGCCGGTCGTGGGGCTTCTCCGACTCCGTCACCAAGATCATCGGCAACCACACCGTCTCGTTCGGTGTAGACCTGTGGCATCAGCGCGCGCGTGAGTTCACCTACTATCCTGCTGCCCCGATCATCGGCTTCAACGGATACTCCACCGGCTCCGGCCTGGCGGACTTTCTGCTCGGCCGCGTCGGCACCTTTACTCAGGGCGCCGGCGAGATCGCCGATGTCTCCGGCAACCTGCTGGGAGCATTCGGACAGGACCAGTTCCGTCTGCGTCCGAACCTGACGGTCACACTCGGCCTGCGCTGGGATCCGAACCTCGCCCCCGCCTCCAAGGATGGCCGTGGCGCCGTCTACAACCCGGGGCAGCAGAGCACCGTCTTCCCCAACGCTCCGAATGGCCTTGTCTTCCCAGGCGACCGTGGCGTGCCCAACAGCTTGGCGCAGAACACCTACGGCTACTGGGAGCCTCGCATCGCGTTCGCCTACCAGGCCAGCTCGAAGACAGCCTTCCGTGCCGGCTTCGGTATGTTCACCGCGCCGCTGCCTTACTCGGCCTACAACCACGTGGCTGACGTAAGCCCGTTCAGCCCGACGTTCACACTGAACGGCAGCGCTTCAAACCCCATCAACTTCTCCAACCCGTGGGCGAACTTCTCGTCGACGAACTTCACCAGCCCCTTCCCGCCCTTCGCCTATGACAACGTGCGGCCTTCGTCGAACTATGTCTTCCCGGCGCAGACCACGGTACCGGCGGCCTTCCGTCCGAACTTCAAACTCGGCATGACGCAGAGCTGGAACGCGTCGGTCGAGCAGCAATTCAGCGGAGATCTGGTGATGCACCTCGCCTACGTGGGCAGCCAGTCGTATCACCAGACGCTGATCATCGAGGCCAACCCCGGCCAGACTGCGGCAGCCGTACGTGGAACACGCGCGCTGACGAACTACGGCCAGCTCCTCACCATCAACAGCAACGGCACCAGCAGCTATCACTCGCTGCAGGCGCAGTTTGAGAAGCGCTTCTCGCACAGCTTCCAGGCGCAGAGCAGCTTCACCTGGTCGAAGAACATCGACATCGCCGCCACCGGCAATGCATCGTTCACCGGCGGACTGGCGAACCCATATGACCTGCGCTTCAACCGTGGGCTCTCCGACCTGAACTTCCCGTTCGTCTCGGTGACTAACCTGGTCTACTCCACCCCGAAGCTGAAGGGATGGAACCCGATCGCCCGCAATGTGCTGGGCGAGTGGGAGATCAGCGGTATCTACACCATGCAGTCCGGCCGCCCGTTCAGCGTGAGTGGAGGCAACGGCAACAACAACTCCGGCGCGCTGGTCTATGGCGACCGGGCAGACCGCGTTCCGGGCGTTGTCGTACAGACGCACCAGGGCAGCAAGCAGGACTGGGTGCGGCAGTACTTCACCACAGCCGGCTTTACGCAAAATGCGGTAGGCACCTTCGGCAACTCCGGACGCAACATCCTGAAGGGGCCGGGCACCAACTACAGCGATGCGGCGGTGATGAAGAACTGGACGATCCAGGAGCGGTACAAGATCCAGTTCCGCTGGGAGCTCTTCAACGCCTTCAACCGCATCACCTTCGGCCAGCCCGACGCCAATCCGTCCAGCGGTACCTACGGACGTATCACGGCAACCGGACCGGTCAAGCCGCGCGTGATGCAGGGCGGCCTGAAGGTTACCTTCTAACAACAATCCTGAACCAAAAAGCGGATGTGCTTACCGGCACATCCGCTTTTTATTTAAGAAGACGCCGGGTAAGAAGGTCCGGTGAGACGACACTGGGTGCCCCAAATCTCGGCGACGCCGAGATTTGGGCATTCGCGCTCCGCGCGAACCGTCCTTCGCTTGTCATCCTGAACAAAGTGAAGGACCTGCTTTTATCGTCCCGCCAGAGATCTTCGGTAGAGAAGCAGATTTCTCCGCTCCCTTCGGTCGCTACGAAATGACAAACAAAAAGACAATTCGAGCTTCGCTCGAACAACCCACATAAGCGTCGCGTATCTACCCCAACGAACAGAGTTCGTTGGGGACCCCGGTATGTGGGGCACCCAGATCACTTTCCCTCCCATCCGTTTGACCACTCCAAACGCCTCCCCGTAGAGCATTTTCCCTGTAGGTGTAGAGTAGGGCTTCCGCATCTATGGGCGTTTTCCGCAATGAAAACGCCGCTGCACATCCCTTCCGGGATACCCAACAACAGGGAAAATGCTCTACCATGGCGCGGAAGCGTTCCATACTCCACTTCGTGAGCCGACACTCGCATGCCGTGGCCGCAGGACTATCTGCTCTATCACCTGGGACTCGGCTGGTCGGCCGCTCTCGCTGCTCTCCCGATCTTCACCTTGTTGCTTCTGCTGGGCGTTCTGCGCAAACCATCGTGGATGGCGGGTCTGTCGGGACTGACCGTGACCTTCGTGCTGGCCATCGGGGGATATCACATGCCCGCGCTGCAAGCCCTCAGCGCCGCGGCACACGGAGCGGCCTTCGGCCTCTTCCCCATCTCGTGGATCATCTTCTGGGCGATTGCCCTCTTTCGCATTACGGAGTCGACCGGCAAGTTCGACATCATTAAGGATTCCATCAGCCGCCTGACCCCTGACCTGCGGCTGCAGGCCCTGCTGATCGCCTTCGCCTTCGGAGCCTTTCTCGAAGGCGCCGCCGGCTTTGGAGCCCCGGTAGCCATCGCGGCGACCATGTTGACCGGCCTGGGCTTCTCCGCCTTCACCGCAGCCGCCATCTGCCTGCTGGCCAATACGGGACCGGTCGCCTTCGGATCGATTGGCATTCCGGTGGTCACGCTTGCCGGCATCACCGGCCTGCCCCTCGACAAGCTCAGCGGAGCGGTCGGCAGCTTCTGCGCACCTGTCTCGTTCATCCTGCCCGCCTACCTGATCCTCTCCATGTGGGGCCGCGTCGGTTTTGCAGGAGTCTGGCTGCCATGCCTCGCCGGTGGAGTCGCGTTCGCATCAGTGCAATGGAGCGTCTCGCACTACATCGGACCGCAGCTCACCGACATCCTCGCGTCGCTGACGGCGATCCTTGCCCTTATCGTTGTGATTCGCTTCCGCCGCACGGAGCAGGACACCTCCTATCTGCACCCTGGTGACATCGCGGATACGACGACCACAAACGGCTACACCGCCAGCCAGATCTTCGTTGCCTGGATGCCCTACGGCCTGCTGGTGCTCTGCGTGCTGCTCTGGGGCTATCAGCCCTTTCAGAAGCTGCTGAACCGCGGCAGCATCCTGATCCCCTGGCCCTATCTGCACAACATGGTGCTACGCATGCCGCCGCTGGTTGCGAAGGCCGCACCGTATCCGGCGGTCTTCAACCTGAACTGGTTCTCCGCCTCCGGCACCTCCTGCATGACGGCAACGGTGCTCTCTGCCCTGCTGCTGCGGGTGCGGCCGATGGAGTTCCTCCGCATTATCGTCTCGGTCGTACGCACACTTGCGCTGCCTACCGTAACCGTCACCTCAGTGCTGGCGATGGCCTTTCTGATGAACTACTGCGGAGCCACCGCCACATTGGGCCTGGCCTTCGCAGCAACCGGAGTGTTGTTCCCCTTCTTCAGCGCACTGCTGGGCTGGCTCGGCGTCTTCCTTACGGGTTCGGACACCTCAGCCAACGCCCTCTTCGGCAGCCTGCAGGAGGTCACAG
The DNA here is from genome assembly GCF_025685425.1 of Terriglobus albidus. Classification (GTDB taxonomy): domain Bacteria; phylum Acidobacteriota; class Terriglobia; order Terriglobales; family Acidobacteriaceae; genus Terriglobus; species Terriglobus albidus. Next base: position 32,566 of record NZ_JAGTAS010000027.1, on the reverse strand, counting down.
CCAACCGCCTCGGCCTCGACGCCGTGCTGATGGCCGCAGCCAACTCCGCCGGCGGCGTGATGGGCAAGATGATCAGCCTGCAGACCATCGCCGTCGCTGCCGCGGCAACGAATATGTCGCTGCACGACCAGTCAAAGCTCTTCCGGTTTACGTTGAGGCATAGCGTCCTGCTCGCGGCTGTCATCGGCTTGCTGGCTCTGTTGTATGTGTATGTCTTTCACGTGCGGTGGCTGTAGTGGTTTCCAACTAGAACCATACTGTGGTATTCGGAGCTACCGATGATCCGCGACTTCCGTTTCGTTTATTCCCTTTTATTCGCATTCCTCTGTTGCACTCTCACTCCGGCGATGGATCGGCTGCCCTCTCCACCGCCTCTCGGTCGTCTCGTAGATGTCGGAGGATATCGCGTGCACGTCTACTGCACCGGCAAAGGCTCACCTGCAGTCATCATCACCGGAGCTGGCTACTCGTCCGATTGGGGCCTGGTACAGCCCGCCATTGCCTCGTTTACGCAGGTCTGCACCTACGATCACGCAGGCATCGCATGGAGTGATCATTTACCTGCAGGGGGGCCTGTCGATAGCTGTGCAACACGGGTGAACGAAGTCCACGAGGCGCTCAAGGCGCTCCACATTCACGGGCCTTACGTTATGGTCGGGCAATCACTGGGGGCACTGGTATCCCGTTACTTCGAGCGGACATACCCTCAGGAGGTCGCCGGGATCGTCACGGTGGACCATGCATTTTTTATCGTTCATAGATCCCTTCCTCCAGGTCCCCCATCTCTCTTTGGACCGCCGCAGAACGCACCAGCGCCTCATGTGATCCCGGAGGGTGCCACCATAGGGAGAGGGCATTTCGAGAAGCTCGACAGGAAAGACTATGAACTGCATCAATGGGCTGCAAGCCTTGGCGGAGCAGAGATCGCCACCAAATCTATGGAAATCGTCCAGGCCTGCACCTCAGAGATACAGGCAATGGCCGGGAACGATCCTCTCCCGATGAAAGCGCAGCCCATCATCGTTCTGCGAACACCACGCCCACTCATTACTCCAGAAGAGCAACTGCTTGCAATGTCTTCCAATAGCCAAGCCCGAGTCGCGCCTGAGAGTGGACACTACATCATGATCGATCGACCCGATCTTGTAATTCAGGCGATCAAAGACGTTGTAAATGCTGTTCGAAATCACACGCCCCTGGAGACGCAATAGGGCCGTTATATGGATGCCCCAACGAAGGCTGACCGTTGGAGCATGCAGGTTGTTCACATCGCCGCCACAGCCTTCGGCCGATACGCGCTTCCCCATTGTGATGGCTTCGGCCCCATCACGAACTTCACCGTCGCACCTGCCTGAATCTGTTCCCACGTCAGCACCGGTTCGGTCAGCGGCTTGCCGTCGATCGTCGCGGACTGGATGTACTGGTTCTCTGCCGAGTTGTTTTCTGCCTGTACCGTGAAGGTCTTTCCATTGGCCAGCTTCAGGCTCATCTGGCGGTAGAGCGGTGAGCCGATCATGTACTCTCCGCTGGCGGCGTTGACGGGGTAGAACCCCATGGCGGTGAAGATGAACCAGGCGGACATCTGGCCACAGTCGTCATCGCCGATCAGGCCCGCGGGCCCGGTCTTGTAGTGGGCAGCGGCAATCTGGCGGACGCGCTCCTGCGTCTTCCAGGGCTGGCCGGCGAAGTCGTAAAGATAGCCGTAGTGGTGGCTGGGCTCGTTGTTATGGTCGTTGTGGCCGCCGGCGAAGTGCTGGTCGAGATACTTTGCGTAGTTCTCGGCGCCGCCCATCAGGTCCATCAGGCCTGCCTGGTCGTGGAAGGCTCCCCAGGTGTAGACCCAGGCATCGCCCTCAGTCCAGCCGGCGATGGAACGATTCGCATTCGTGTCGCCGCCTTCGCCGCCGTTGATCGGCGCCCAGCTTCCGTCGCTGCGCTTGCCATTCATCAGGTGACGGGCAGGGTTGTAGAGATGGCGCGCATTGAGGGAGCGCTGCATCAGTTCCTTGTACTCGGCGTCTTTGCCGAGCATCTTGGCGATCTGCGCGACGCACCAGTCGTCGTAGCTGTCTTCAATGGTGCGGCTGGCGGCTTCGTCGATCTTGTCGACCGGGATATAGCCGAGCGTCTTGTAGTAGGTCAGGCCGGCACGCGCCTCATACGGAGTCTTGACTTCGCGGTCGAGCCAGCGGCGGGTCGTGTCTCCATCCGGAGGCACGGTCGCGTCTTTCCATGCGGCCTGCCACGCGGTCTGCTTGTCGAAGCCGTGGAAGCCTTTGCGCATCGCCTCGGCGACGAGCGAGTCAGCGTGGGTGCCGATCATGATGTTGGTGTAGCTGGGATTGGGCCACTTGGGCATCCAGCCGCCCTCTTTGTAGTCGTTCAGCAAGGCTGTGACCATACCGTCGATATGTTCCGGAGAGGTGAGGGTGAGCCAGCTCCACTCGGCGCGGAAGGTATCCCAGATCGAATAGGCCGTGTAACTGGTGCCTTCGTGCACTTTGTCATCAAAACCGGAGTAGTAGCGGCCACCCTCCGTCATGTTGCGCGGGAAGAGCTGCGAGCGATAGAAGGCAGTGTAGAGACGGATCTTGTCGGAGTCCGTCGCGCCCGTCACCTGTAGATGTCCCAGCTTCTCCTGCCAGGTGGCGTGCAGCTTCCGCTGCAGTGCTTCGAAGTTCCAATCCGGCATCTCGGCCTTCAGGTTGGCACGCGCCTGATCCAGGCTGATGAACGAGGTGCCTACGCGCAGCTCGACCAACTCGCCGGGAGCGAACTCAACGTAAGCGCCGCGATAGTCCTTCGCATCCTTACCGTAGGTCTCGCCCGCCTTGGGCAGCTTGCGGAACTGCACCACGAAGTAGCCTTTGAAGTTGGGCAGCGCGGCAGCGCCGGCATTGGGCATGCTGCCCGGCCCCAGGTGGGCGTCCATGCGGTGGGGGTTCCAGCCCGTGATCTCGCCCTTCGCGACATCCACCGCAGCCCAGCCGTTGATGTTGGGCCGTGAAGCCTCGACCAGGATGCGGGCTGCACCTTTCGCCGGGAAACGGAAGTGCATCATGCCGCAGTGTTCTGTCGCGGTCATCTCGGCCTTGAGGGTCTGGCCTTCGCCGGCATCGAGGGTGACGCGATAGATATCCGGATGCGACTGCTCGTCCTCATGGCGGAACTTCATGGCACGCGCTTCGGGCGTGGTGCGCAGCTCGCCGCCTACTTGCGGAATGACCGTGACATAGCCGAAGTCGCCCATCCACATCGCCGGCTGATGTGTCCCCATGAAGCCCGACATGGTGGTGTCATGCCATTCATATGAGAGCACACTGATCTTGTTCTGCCGCGTCTGCGGAATCCAGCCGGTCATGGCGAAGGGAGGCTCCACCAGCGGCAGCGTACGGCCATAGCCCTCCGGAGTCTTCTCACTACCGATCAACGGATCGACGTATTGCACCACGTCGGTTGGGGAGGGCTTGGCCTGAGCGAACAAGAGAGGGGAGACGGCAAGAAGAGCGACTGCGAGGTATTTCATGGCAGGGAAAGGATAGTTGAATGGTGGAATGGTTGAATAGTTGAATGGTTTCGGTTGGTTGAATTGTTTGATTGGCCCCGGTGAGTTTCACGGCTTGCTGAAAGAGAAACGCAGATTCCTCCGCGATGCGACGGGATGACAGAGGAAACACAAATGTGGCCCTCGTTTTTTTGTCATCCCGAAGGGATCTGCTTCTCTACCCAGGCCTTCGATAGAGAAACCGATGGTTGCGGTCGAGCAATTCAATCAGGGTCTCGGCTACACTCGGGGCACACGAATTTTGATCATTGAGGGAAATTGCCATGACACGCCGTAGCTGGATCGTCCGTCTCTCTTCGCTGTTGCTCGTTCCCGCAGGTCTCATCGCACAGCAACCCGCCACGCCTCAGAACCAGCCGACACAGCGTGTTCTGATCCATGTGCACTCCGACAAGCATGAGGACTGGCAGGCTGCTCTGAAGAAGGCTAACGATCTAATGGCTTCGAGCCCCAAGCCCTATGACACGCGCGTCGAGATTCTGGCTACCGGTGATGGGCTGAAGCTGGTGGATAAGAAGAGTGCGCTGGGCAATGACGTGACCAGCGCCGTTGGGAAAGATGTCAGCTTCGTGGCCTGCCATGCGTCGATGCGCTCCAACAAGATGGCGGATGATCAGTTGCAAACAGGTGTTGGCACCGTTCCCTCCGGCGGACGCGAGATTGCAGCGCGCAAGGCTGAGGGTTGGACGGTGATGGATGATAAGTCGTTGAAGTAGGGTCTCTGTCGTCCCACTTGGGTGGGAGCAGCGGGCTTCAGCCCGCTGGTATGCGATAGATAAACCTTCGGGCTTTAGCCCTGGGCTTTCCTGTAAACAAAACAGAAGGCCCAGGGCTGAAGCCCAATTCTTTTAAGCCCTATAAATCCGCAGGCTGAAGCCTGCGGCTCCCACCGATTCGTGCGTTGCGCGAATGCCCACATCTCGGCTCAGCCGAGATATGGGGCACCCGGAACATCGGCACATTTACCGATTCCCTACGCCTAGGTCGTTAGTCTTCCGCTTTGTCTTCGATGCGAAGCATCTGCAGGCAGAGCGGCTTTTCGAGCATGCAGTCCATCTTGGCAATAGAACGCAGCGCTCTCTCAACCACCGACGTCAGGCAGGGCTCGGTGGTTACAACAAAGGGCAGACGATCTTTCGGATAACCCGGGCGTTGCAGGATGGAGTCGATGTTCGCGCCTACCTTGGCCAGAGCTCCGGCAATCGCGGAGACAATGCCTGGCTTATCGCTCACCACGAAGCGCAGGTAGTGCGGGGCCAGGAACTCGCCTACCACTGCGCGCTTCCGCACCGGCTGATGCACCACATCGCACTGCTGCGCGACAGCAAGCAGATCACTGACGACAGCAACCGCCGTAGGATGCGCTCCGGCGCCATGGCCGCTGAAGACCACATCGCCACCGAAGCGGCCGCTGGTCACCACCATATTCTGGGTGCCGTGGCTCCACGCAATCGGCGACTCGGTCGGAACCACCATGGGGCCGACACGCGCGTGCACCACGCCATCCTGGACCTGGGCACGGCTTACCTGGCGGATGGTGCAGCCAAGCTCCTTCGCATAGTGGAAGTCGACCGCCGAGACCTTGCTGATGGACTGCGTCGGCACCTCATCGGGATTCAGTTCGGCATGCATCGCAACGCGCGACAGAATGCAAAGCTTGGCGCGAGCGTCATAGCCGTCCACATCGGCCGACGGATTCGCTTCGGCATAACCAAGCTTCTGCGCCTGGGCCAGCACCTCGGCGTACTCGGCGCCCTGCTCCATGTGACTGAGGATGAAGTTGCAGGTGCCGTTCACAATGCCGCTGATCCTGACGATCTCATCACCGCCAATGCCCTGCAGCGCGCCCGGGATAACAGGCACGCCACCGGCTACGGCAGCGCCATACAACAAGGAGACGCCCTTCTTCGCCGCCAGCTTCTCCAACGCAGCGCCGCGATAGGCGATCAACTGCTTATTGGCCGTCACCACGCTCTTACCGGCAGCGATGGCCTTCTTCAGCCAGCCTTCGATCGGTTCCAGACCGCCGATCAGCTCCACAACGACATCGACATCGCTCTTCAGGATGACATTGATGTCGTCAGTCCAGATCACAGTCTTGGGCAGCTTCTTCGCCTGCGGACGCGAGAGCTTGCGCGCGTAGTCGCGGTTGTAGACGTGCGTGACTTCAACGTCCGAGAACCGCCGCGCCGCCAGAACATCGGCTACACCGCCGCCCACCGTACCGAATCCCAGAATTGCTACCTTCGTCTTCGCCATACTCTCTCGTCAGTCTGTCACTAGTAGTCGATCTTCTTTTCACTTGCGGTCCAGGCGCGGAAGCTTTCTAGCGCCTCATGGTGCAGCAGTTGACGGATGGGAATAGCGCGCTGGTCGAGCGGCTTCTTCACCTCGTCGTACAGAAAACTGTCGTCAAATCCGACTGCGGCCGCATCGGCCGCGGTGTTGCCGTAGTAGATCGCCGAGCATCGCGACCAGTAGAGCGCCGCCAGGCACATGGGGCAGGGCTCGCAACTGGTGTAGACCTCGCAGCCTTCGAGCGAGAACGTCCCCAGCTTCTCGCAGGCGCGGCGAATGGCTACCACCTCGCCGTGCGCTGTGGGATCGTTGGTGCTGGTGACGAGATTCATGCCCTCGGCGACGATCTCACCATCCTTCACCACCACACATCCGAATGGACCGCCGCGCCCAGTGCGAACGTTCTCGGTTGCCAGCGCGATCGCGCGCTGCATGAATCTTTCGTGACCGTTCATGTCGTTTACAAATGCTTGAAAATGCACGATTGACGCGCAAAATCACGGCATAATCTGATTATGGCACAGGCCTTCCGATCGAACCGCGTTCTGCTCCCTCAACCGCAGCCGGCGACGTTGATTGTGGACGATGGCATCATCACTCGGATCGTCGCTCACGACGCCGTTCCGCCAGAGATTGAGGTCGTCGACTTTGGCGACCACGCTCTACTTCCCGGCCTGGTCGATGTGCACACGCATATCAACCAGCCAGGGCGCACCGAGTGGGAAGGCTTTGAGACGGCTACACGCGCCGCAGCCGCAGGCGGCTTTGTCACGATCGTCGATATGCCGCTGAACTGCCTGCCCGAAACCACCTCCGTCGAGGCCCTGGAACAGAAGCGCATCGCGGCAAAAGGGCTGGCCTACATCGACTGGCTTCCCTGGGGAGGCCTGGTCGGCCCGGGGGACGACTCCACCTCAAACCTCGATGACCTGGAGCCGCTGGTTGATGCCGGCGCCGCAGGCTTCAAGTGCTTCCTGATCTATCCCGGATGCGAGGGGCTGACGCATCTCTCGCTGGCGCAGCTTCGCCGAGCTGCCCCGACACTCGCGCGTCTGGGCAAGCCGTTGCTCGTGCACGCTGAGTTGGAAGGTCCGATCCTGGAAGCGAGCAAGGCTCTCTATGCCGAGCACGCCGACTGGTCGAAGTATGCGACCTATCTTGCGTCACGGCCGGATCAGGCAGAGCTCACCGCCATCCGCGCACTGATTGAGCTGGTGCGCGAGTTCCGCTTCCGGCTACACATTGTTCATCTCGCCACCGCACAGGCAGTGCCAATGCTTGCCGCAGCCAAGGCCGAAGGTCTGCCCATCACGGTAGAGACCTGTCCGCATTATCTCTGCATCAGCGCGGAAGAGATTGCCGATGGAGCCACCCAGTACAAGTGCGCCCCGCCCATCCGCAGTAAGGCCAACCAGGAGGGGCTATGGGAGGCGTTGCGCGACGGTGTCATCGACCTGATCGCCACCGACCATTCGCCGTGTCCGCCGGAGATGAAGCCTGCCGGACCGTTCGATAAGGCATGGGGCGGCATCGCATCGCTCTCCACGGCGTTTCCTGTCATCTGGAATGAAGCTCACAAACGCGGCTTTGGGCTGCAGGATCTGGCGCGGTGGTTTTCTACCGAACCTGCAAAGCTGTGCGGACTTAGCGCGACGCATGGAGAGTTGACGGCGGGACGGCCGGCAAACTTTACAGTCTTTGCACCGGAGAGTATCTGGACGGTGACCGAGCACCGCCTGCACTATCGCCATCCGATCTCACCCTATCTGGGACGTACGTTGAAGGGTGAAGTGATTGCGACGTATCTGCGTGGGGAGCCTGTATTTGCGGCAAACGAATTTTCGTTTGTGGCCCGGGGACGGGATCTGTCGGCATAGCCAGGTTTTCTGCTGTCATCCTGAGCGCAGCGAAGGACCTGCTTTCAGCTTACTGGGCAACAACAAGCGGGTCCTTCGCGTTGCTCAGGATGACAGACTCAAAAACAATTCGAGCTCCGCTCGAATCTCCCACATCTCGGCTGCGCCGAGATATGGGGCACCCAGTTCCCACCACAGCGTTAACGCTTTAACTTTTAACTTTCAACTTTTAACTCTTATCGAAGCGATATCTTCCGCCCCACACACTCGATCTCTGCGAAAATGACTTCCACCAATGAATCCTGTTCTTGATCACTGGAACACGCTGCCCGCAGACCAGGCCAAGGCGGAAATTCTGCCCGCTAATGGTTCACACGAATGGGCTGAACAGATGGCCTCGCACCGCCCGTATCCGAATGAGCAGACGCTCTTCGAGGTCGCTGATCATGTCTGGTATCACCTCGATGCCAATGCCCGGCAGCAGGCCTTCGACTCGCATCCACGCATCGGTCAGCGGCACGCCGCCAGAGAGGCGACAGAGAAGTCCTTGGCGTGGTCTTCGCAGGAACAGACACTTACCGACGATGAGCGCCTGAAGCAGGAACTGGCCGAGGCCAATCAACAGTACGAAGAGAAGTTCGGCCGCATCTTCATCGTCTGTGCCACTGGCAAGACGCAGCAGCAGATGCTCGACATCCTGCGTCAGCGTCTTGACAATGACGACGAGACCGAGTTCGACGAAGCCTCCGAGCAACAGCGCCAGATCACCCAGCTTCGCCTGCGCAAATGGCTCGCAGGCAATTGAAGAGTTCCATCACCATGTCTATCTCGACCCACATCCTCGATACATCGGCAGGCCGTCCGGCCATTCACGTTGCCGTCAGCCTGCTTCGCTTTGAAAACAACACCTGGAAGCCCCTCTCTGACGCGTGCACCGACAATGATGGCCGCGTCCGCGCTCTGCTTCCGCCCGAGACGCAGCTTACCGCTGGTCTCTACCGTGTCACCTTTTCTACCGGTGAGTACTTCGCCGCCCGCGGACAGCAGACGCTCTATCCCGTGATCGAGATTACCTTTGAAGTTCGCCCCGGCGAGCAGCACTACCACATTCCTCTGCTGCTGGCTGCGAACGGCTTCACCACCTACCGCGGCACATAATTTTTGTCATTTCTTAGCTCCCAAAGAAGCGGAGAAATCGCTTCTCTACCGTGTCATCACCGGGAGGATTATTTACTACCTACCGCAGCGGACTGTAAGGCTGTACCTTAGATGCCTATGGTCAAGCTCGCTGAAAACCGTTATGGCAAATCCCGCGTCCGCCTGTTGAAGGTCACGCGGCATGAAGGGCATCACCACATCGATGAGTGGACGGTGGAGGTGCTGCTACAGGGGGATTTCGTCAGCGCACACGTTGAAGGCGACAACTCGAAGATTCTGCCGACGGACACGATGAAGAACACCGTCTACTACATGGCGCATCGGTCCAACGCCACCTCCATGGAGCAGTTCGCCGAAGAGCTGATCGACTTCCTGCTCTCGCGCAATCCGCAAGTCCTTGCCGCTGAGGTTACGGTTCACTCCGCGCTGTGGAAGCATATGAAGGTTGATGGCAGCCTGCATCCCACGGCCTTCATCCGCGGCAGTGATGAGCAACAGACCACCCACGTCGTCCGTCATGAGCCTGGTGGATTCCAGATCACCTCCGGCCTTAGCAACCTGGTCATCATGAAGACGGCAAAGTCGGGATTTGAAGATTACATCGTCGATGAGCTCACGACGCTGAAGCCAACCAGCGACCGCATCTTCGCCACGGCCTGCACGGCGACCTGGAAGTACACCCACGCCGCTCCACTGCATTTCAACCAGTTGCGCGAGCGCGCCCGCGAGACCATGCTGCACACCTTTGCCGCCCATCACTCGAAATCAGTGCAGCAGACGCTCTATGCCATGGGTGAAGCGGTACTGGAAGCGGTGCCGGAGATCAGAGAGATCACACTCACCATGCCCAATAAGCACGCTCTGCTGGTGGATCTCGATCGCTTCGGCGTGAAGAACAATAACGAAATCTTCGTCCCGACAGACGAACCCCATGGGACGATACAGGCTACGCTTGTTCGCGTTTAGCGCGAACAAGCTCTAGTTGCTAGTTGCTGGTTCCTGGGTTGCTAGTTGATGTCGGCAGATCGACTGTGGTGGTTATCCTCCCACCCCAGCGTTGCGAGGCTTCACCCCAGCGAACAAAGTTCGCCGGGGACCCCGAGGGTGGGGCACCCGGGAAAAGCGGACTTCTAGACTTCAATGATGGCTCGAACAACTAGCAACCAGGAACCAGCAACTAGCAACTGCAATGAACGCTGATCGCATCCTTTCCCGCTGCCGCGAACTCGCCGCCATCACCGATATTCCCGGTGAGACCACGCGCACGTATCTTTCGCCGGCGATGCGGCGTGCGAATGAACAGTTGATGGCCTGGGCTGCGGCGAAAAGCTTCGCCACACGCTATGACGCTGCGGGGAATCTGCGTATTGTGCGTGCTGCCGCCATCGAAACCGAACGCACCTTCATCCTTGCATCGCATCTCGATACCGTTCCCAATGCCGGAGCCTTCGATGGTCCGCTCGGTATCGTGCTTGGCCTTGCGCTGTTGGAAGAGGCTCCGCCGTTACCCTTTCACCTAGAGCTCATTGCCTTCAGTGAAGAGGAAGGCGTTCGCTTCGGTTTCCCTTTTATCGGCAGCAGGGCGCTGGCTGGCGAACTCACGGACGATCTGCTGAAGCGCATCGATGGCAAGGGCACATCCGTGCGCCAGGCCATTACCGCCTATGGCCTGAACCCAGACGAGCGCAGCAAGGCGCGATTACACAGCGGGCACTTCGGCTATCTGGAATTTCATATTGAGCAGGGTCCTGTTCTCGAACACGAGGACCACTCGCTTGGGATTGTTACGGCCATCATCGGCCAGTCGCGGCTTCAGCTTGTCTTTACCGGCAAAGCCAACCATGCGGGCACAACGCCGATGCATCTGCGTCACGATGCCTTGGCGGCCGCTGCCGAATTTGTCCTTGCCGCCGAGAAGCTGGCCCGCGGAACTCCGGGCCTGGTGGCAACCGTCGGTCAGCTCTCGCCGCATCCGGGTGTGGGCAACGTCATTCCCGGCGAGGCAGTGCTCTCGCTCGATGTACGCCATGCAAACGATGCCATACGCCATGACAGTGTGGAGAATCTGCTGAAAACCGCCCACGCCATCGCCCAGGCACGCGGCATCGTCGTCTCCTTCGCGGCAAACCTCGATCAGCCGGCTGTTCCCATGGACGCGAAGCTGACCACCCTGCTCACCGAAGCGGCCGCGCCATGCCATCCGCTTTTCATGACCAGCGGAGCCGGGCACGATGCCATGATCGTCGCTCCCCACCTGCCGGCAGCTATGCTTTTTTTACGGACACCAAACGGTCTTTCCCACCATCCTGATGAAACCGTGCGCCCGGACGATGTACAGTTAGCCTTTGAAACCGGACTCCGGTTTCTGGAGCGCATCGCTGATGTTTAACCTGGGACACTCCCGCAGCCGCACCGCCGGCGACCACTTCCTGCTCACGCCGGACACCTTCATCCGCTCCCCCTTTCCGGGAATGCGCAATGCGGTCGCCATCGTGCACGTCTCACCGGCAGCAGGCGCCGGGTTTACCCAGTACACAGCGGAGCTGGCCGCCAACGGCGTACTTGGTCACGCAGCCGCACAACGCTTTCTGTACGTCCTCGGAGGCAGCATCTCTCTGACAGCCGAAGGCCAACGGTACACACTGAATGCGAACGGATACGCCTACATTCCCGAAGATCTGGAACACAGCATTACCAGCGCACAGCCGGCAAGGCTCGCCGTCATCGAGAAGAAGTATCAGGTACTCGACGGTGTGGAAGCACCCGCGCTTCTGATCGGCGATGAGACCAAAGTTGCCTCCGCTGCGCTGAACGGCGATGAAGATCTGCAGGTGCGGCCGCTGCTGCCCAGCGATACGGCCTTCGACTTCGCCGTCAATACCATGAGCTACAAGCCGGGCGCGGCGCTTTCGCAGACTGAGATTCATGTCATGGAACACGGCCTGCTGATGCTGACCGGCGGAGGCATCTATAAACTTGCCGATCAGTGGTATCCGGTGACTGCGGGCGACTTCATCTATATGGCTCCGTACTGCCCGCAGTGGTTCGGAGCGCTTGGCAAAGAACCAGCGAAATACCTCATCTACAAAGACTGGAACCGGCACCCGCTCGCATGAAGATCGCCGTTAACCTCGACCGTCTCTCGTCGGAGCTGGAAGATCTCGCCAGCTTCTCCGATGCTCCACCTTCCGACGATGGCACTGCAGTCACGCGCGTCGTCTTTACCAGCACCGATCTGGAAGCGCGCACCTTCTTGGAGACACTGGCTGAGAAGGCCGGCCTTAGCCTTCGTCGCGACGCGGTCGGCAATCTCTTCTTCCGCTGGGAAGGCTCTGACCCGTCACTCGCTCCCATCGGTACCGGCTCGCATACGGACGCGATTCCTCATGCCGGCATGTATGACGGCACGGTCGGCGTGCTCGGCGGTTTGGAAGCGATCCGCGCACTGAAGGAGACGGGCTTCCAGCCCAAACGCTCCATCGAGCTGCTGATGTTTACCTCCGAGGAGCCGACACGTTTCGGCATCGGCTGCCTTGGCTCTCGTCTGCTCTCAGGCACTCTGGCACCAGAGAAGGCCGATGCCTTCATCGACAAACATGAGCGGACGCTGGCGGAGGTTCGCACGGCTGCCGGATTCTCCGGCGGTCTCGATACCGTGAAGCTGCCCGCCGGCTACTACAGCCACTGGCTGGAGCTACATATCGAACAAGGCCCGCTGCTCGAGCGAGAGGGCCTGCCCATCGGCATCGTCACCGCCATTGCTGCGCCTGCGAGCTATAAGTTTCACCTGGAAGGCTTCGGCGGCCATGCCGGAGCTCTGCTGATGCCTGACCGTAAGGACGCGCTCTGCGCCGCTGCCGAACTGATCCTCTCGGTCGAGCGCAATACCCTGGCCACCGGCGCAATCGATACCGTCGGCACCGTGGGCACAGCGCAGATTCACCCCGGCGCGGTGAACTCCGTACCCAGCCGTGTCACGCTGGAACTCGATCTGCGCGACATCGATCCGGTGCGCCGCGAGTCTGTCATCGAAGCCGTCCGCCGCGATGTTGCCGCCATCCAGGCGAAACGTGGTGTCACCATCCGCGAAGAGCTGGTTAACGCCGACCCGCCGGCAACCAGCGATGCCATGATCGTAGCCACGCTCGAAGAGGTCTGTCGCGATGCCAAGATTCCGTACAAGAAGATGGTGAGCCGCGCCTACCACGACTCGCTCTTCATGGCGCGCATCTCGCCCATCGCGATGATCTTCATTCCCTGCCGCAACGGCGTCTCGCATCGCCCGGACGAATACGCCTCCCCGGAGGCGATCGGCGCCGGTGTCAGCGTCCTGGCAGCCGCTATGGCACGGCTTGCGGCACAATAGGAACACAGACGCGCATGCCGATTCTCTCCATCAATCCCTCGACAGGAAAAACGCTACGGCACTTCGATGCCCTGACCCAGGAACAACTGGAAGCCAAGCTGGCCCTCGCCGCCTCCGCCTGGAAGGCGTACCAGGAGGTGCCGCTGGAGCATCGCGCGCTGTGTATGCGCAAGCTCGCCTCTCTGATCGAAGATGAGACGGAAGAGCTCGCACGCCTGATGACGCTGGAGATGGGCAAGCCCATCCGTGCCGCCCGTGCCGAAGCACAGAAGTGTGCCACCGCCTGCCGTTTCTATGCGGAGAATGCGGCCAAATTTCTTACCTCCGAAGTTGTTCCAACCGAGGCCTCCAGCAGCTACGTCCGCTTCGATCCGCTTGGCGTCATTCTCGCCGTCATGCCCTGGAACTTTCCGCTATGGCAGGTCTTCCGCTTCCTGGCTCCGGCACTGATGGCAGGAAACGCCGGACTTCTGAAACACGCCTCGAATGTGCCCCAGTGTGCGCTCACCATTGAGGCGCTCACCCGCCGCGCCGGCTTCCCGCGTGGTGTCTTCCAGGCGCTTCTCATCGAGTCCTCTGATGTAGCCAAGGTCATAGAAGATCCGCGCGTCGCCGCCATCACGCTGACCGGCAGCAATCCCGCAGGTTCCGCCGTAGCCGCACAGGCAGGCAAGCTGATCAAGAAAGCAGTTCTGGAGCTCGGTGGTTCCGATCCATTCATCGTAATGCCCTCGGCCGACCTGAACGTTGCGATCGATAACGCCATCAAGGCACGCACCATCAACAACGGCCAGTCGTGTATTGCGGCCAAACGCTTCATTGTTCACGAGAGCATCTACAACGAGTTCCAGGAGCGTTTCTCCGTCGGTATGGATAACCTGAAGGTAGGTGATCCTCTCCTCGATGAGACCGACGTCGGCCCGCTCGCGACCTTGAAGGGTCTCGAAGAACTGGAGGCCCAGGTGAAGGCCTGTATCGATGCGGGCGCTCTGCTCATTACCGGCGGCGAGCGCATGCTGGTGGACCAGGGCAACTACTTCGAGCCAACCGTGATTGCCGGGCTGTCGCGTACAGCGCCGGTTTATCGAGAAGAGATCTTCGGTCCGGTGGCGCTGCTCTTCCGTGTGCACTCGGTGGACGAAGCGATTGAGGTTGCCAACGATACACCCTTCGGCCTGGGCGCCTCCGCCTGGACGCACGACCCGGTCGAGCAGCAGCGCTTTGTCGCTGATCTGCAGGCCGGCTCCGTCTTTATCAACGCCATGGTCGCCAGCGATCCGCGCCTGCCGTTCGGCGGTGTGAAACAGTCCGGCTTCGGCCGTGAGCTTTCAGCCGTAGGTATGCACGAGTTTATGAATCGGAAGACCGTTGTTGTGGCGTAGTAGATCATCAAACGAGTCCCACTAACGTTAAGAGCCAGAATCGCCTAGTCGCTCTATCCCTGGCCCGTATTCGGTGGGAGCAGCGGGCTTCAGCCCGCTGATTAAATGCATAAACATTGGGCTTTAGCCCTGGGCTTTTCCGAAGACAAAGGCCCAGGGCTGAAGCCCAACTTTCTCTTGTATCTAGTAAACCGTGGGCTAAAAGCCCACGGCTCCCACCAGGATCGAGCTCCGCTCGATACTCCGCCAAATTATGCATCTCACAACAAACAGAAAGGCGCGGCTGATAGCCGCGCCTTTCTCCATTTAGATTGCGTTTAGAAGTTGAAGCCCATCTGCAGGGTGATGCGGCGTACTGCGTTGCTGGAACCACCGGGACCCATGAAGCCGCCGCCACCGATGGCGTTCGAGCGGCCGAACTGCGGAGAGCTCACCGTACCGACCGGAGGTCCGTAGTTCACCACGTTCAGGAGGTTGTTCGCCTGAACGGCGAAGTTGACGGTGTACTTATGACCGGAGCTGGCGCCGCCGAACGGTCCACCCGGACCTCCCGGACCACCCCGATCACGGCCGCCACCGCCTCCCGGAGGAGGCATCATGCCGCCCTGCTGACGGCGCCCACCGTTGGGACCAGCGGCAGCGCCGGTCTTCTCACCAAAGCCGAAGACCTTGTTCAAACGCAGGTTGAAGTTCAGCGAAGCCGGACCTGTGCAGTTGTTGATGGGAATCTGGGTGTAATTTCCGCTCTGGTCTACGCTGTACCAGGCATTTGATTTCTGCCCGATCTGAAGAGCAGCGGCAGCCGTGCATGCGCCGGCGAGGTTGGCGCTACCGGCGTTGGCCCATGCGGGACGGTCGTTATAAACCGAGTCTCCGTTCAGATCTCTGCCGGCTAAAACGTTGTACGGCGTACCCGAACTCGCCATCATGAATGGGCTGGCAGAGAAGCCGTGCTTGAAATTAATGTTACCGGCCATCAGCATGCGGTTGCGCACGTCGAACTGAGTGCGGCCGTAGTCGGCTTTCGTGTCCGTCGCTCGTGATGGGATAAAGGTGGCGCCTGAGGCATTGCCGTTCACGAAGTTCAGCGAGTAGAAGCCGAAGAGAGAGACGGTATTGCTCAGCCGCATGTTGCCATTTACAAATATCTGATTCTGGTTGAAGACACCACCCGAATCGTAGCGATAGTTGATTGTCCCGGCGCTGGTGTTAGCAAAAGCACGGTTCAGGTACTGGTGCACGCCACGTGAGTTGAGATAGTTGACCGAGATGGAGGCCTTGCCTACCTGCTGGTCGACACCGCCGGCGAACTGCATAATGTAGGCCGAGCGAGTATCTCCGATGCTGTAGATCGTATTCTTCCCGGGCGTGCCGCCACCCCCGGAGCAAGCTTGCGGGTTGCTTGGACCGCAATCGAGAAATCCGCCTGGTGCGGCGCTGAACGTTGTGGTCTGAACATTGGTACCGTTCTGGCGAACCACGTTCATCACCTGTGTCAAATCGAAACGGTCATAGAAGATACCGTACCCGAGGCGTACTACTGTCTTCGGGGAGCCGTGCTTATTCGGGATACCCCAGGCGAGCGCGACACGCGGAGCGATGTCGTGATTCGAATCGATCTGATTCTGTGTCTCGAGACGCATGCCCGCGCTGAGCGTCAGGTTGGGACGGATCTTCCAATCGTCTTCCAGATAAAGGCCAACGTCTGTCACACGCGACGATACCGTCGCCTTATTGATCGTTGAGATGGCGTACTGGTTGACATGACCCTTCGAGTAGTCATCGATGGTGGCGTAGGTGAACGTACCGTTCTGGTTCGCCGTCGAGTAGGCGCTCTCGTCGGTGGTGCGCAGCCGCCCGCCGAATCGCACGAAGTGTTTCTGGAGTGCGATGGAGGTGTAGTTCTGCAGCTCGAAGTGGGTATCGGTCACATTCGAGTTACCGCTGGTCGAACCGCCGGTGCTCATGCCACCCGAGACATTAAGACCCGGAAGATTCGGATTCAAGGCCATCGCAGTCGAATTCGAACGCTGCCACTCAAAGCGGGTTTCATTCACCACCTTGGGGCTGATGATCTGCGAGTCGCTGATCTGGATCGTATCTTCCTGGTTGGTCGAATTCTGCCCGCGTGTGGGCAGGACGAACGTTCCGATGTTGTTGTTCTTGTTATTCCCCTGCTCGTGCTCGTAACGGAAGGTCAGCGTGTTCTTATCTGACAGCGCAAAGTCGAGGCGCGGACTGATCTGCCAGCGCTTCTGCGGATGGTTAATCGCGCTGCCGGAGTAATTACCAGTAAGGCAGCCTGAAGTCCCCGGGGCGCAGATCGTCGAGAGATCATTCAGATTCGTGGCATAGATCTGCACGTTATTGGCGATGATGTTGTTGTCTTCGATATCGCGATTGCTGCCGCTGACATTGAACGAGGAGGTCTTGGTCAGCGGGCCGCTCAGGCTACCCAGAAGAAAGAAGGTGTGATAGTCCGGCTGGTTCTTCACGAACGGGCTGCTGGTGTTCAGCCACTTCTGATTGCCCTGCACGTTGATGTTGCCGCGGAACTTGTCCGTACCCGGCTTGGTAAGGATCTCAACACGGCCGAAACCCAGCTTTTCATACTGCGCGGAGAAGGGGTTCTGATTGACGCGGATCTCACGGATAGACGACTTCGGAGGCAGCGTGCCACCGGTGAAGCCGTCGATGTAGATCTGGCCGCCGTTCGGGCCCGCCGAAGGTCCGGCAAGGGCGGAGAGCTGGTTCTGCAGCTCATCCGGATCATCAGAGAGCGCGTCCAGATCCTTGTCCTTGATGACTGTAGCGCTGGCATTCGAGTCGGAGTCCACGCTGACCTGGTTGGTCTGCGTGGTGACGTTCACTTCGGCGTTCGCTTCGGCAATCGCCAGTTTGACATCCAGATTGAGCGACTGCCCCGCAGCGACGCGCACGCCTTGACGGACAAATGAACCGAAGCCCGTCATCGTCACCGTGATCGAGTAGCTGCCTGCCGGCACATTCGAGATGGAGTAGCTGCCGTCTCCCTTGCTCTGTGCAGTCAAAGCCCTTCCGTTAGCCGCTGTCGCGGTAATCGTCGCTCCAGGCACCACCGCCGCATCGGGATCGGTCACCAGACCGCGAATTGTTCCCGTCTGCTGCGCCTGACCGGCGACACTCACTGCCAGAACCACCAGCAGCCAGACACACTTCCACCATGAGCGTTTCATCTCAGCTCCCAGGCACGACAAGTGCCCCACTCAAAAACAGTTCGTACTACGTTCGTTTGCTTTTCTACTTACTGCGCGTCCCCGCCTGCTCCGCCGCCCATGCTCCACGGCGCCAGGTTCATGGAACTGGCTCCGTTCGGCGCGGCAAGGATCGGCTCAACTCCGCTCAACATGGTCACCGCCGTAACGGTGTCCGCATTCGCTGCGCCGGTGCCGACGATCATCAGTGCATCGCCGTTCTTCACCGTTGCCAGCTCACCCGTTGGAAGACGCGACAACATCGATGCCAGGTCGCCACGAGGTCCACCACCACCCGGCCCACCAAAACCACGTCCACCACCTGCACCACCAGGGCCCATACCGCTGGCGCCTTCACCACCGCCCGCCGGCCGCCCCACTCCCTGCGGAGCACCACCACCTTGAGGTGCACCAGCAGGAGCTCCTCCGCCATTTGCACCGGCGCCGCCACCCGGAGCACCGGGCTGCGCTCCACGAGCACGCGCTGCAAGCATTGCCGCCATCTGTGGTGGCAATGCCCGGAAATCCGAATTTGAGGTCACCATAACCGTGACGTTCTTCTTGCTGGCGAGATCTTTCAGAACAATCTTGCCGCCGGCTGCATCCACGCTGGTCACCGTGCCCGCCAGGTTGCGGAAGGCCCCGCTCACGACCTCATCGGCTGCAATCGTGGTGCCGTCTTCGTTCTTCTCGCCACGTACGCGAAGCTGATCGCCTGGCCTGATGTCAGCCAGCGTGCCGGGTTTGGCGTCTTCGAACTTCACCGAATCGGCCGCGTACCGGCGGAAGATGGTCTTCGGTGTCGTTGTGATCTCGACAACCTTCTGGCCCTGCTTGATGGAGATAGAGCTGCCGTTCACCGCGTTGACCAGGCCACCCGATCCACGGCGAGCCCAGTCCGCCTGGGTCGCCGCATTGCGCTGGGCGATATCGCCAGACTTCATGAGAACCACACGAACAGCTGTGATCGCGGAAGCATCACCAGGGCCGCTGGCAAGCACGCGATCTCCGGTAGCGATATCCGAAACTGCGGCCGGCTGGGCGGTCTTCAGATCAGTGCTTCCAGGAGCAAGCTGCACCACCTTGGTGGTGTCACCAAGGGTTACGGTCACCGTTGCTCCCTTGTCTGTCGCCACCGTCACCGTCTTGCCATCGACACTCTTTACGGTGCCGAGCGCCGATGCATTCTGCGCGACAGCGCAGGGCGAAACGGTCATCACCACCGCGGTCGCGGTGAACAGGGTCGCCAGAAAATCTCTCTTGATTGCGAACATAGCCAAATCCTCGACGATCCACGCAGAGTCGGCTATTTCGCACAAAAAATCCTGCGTGCCGCACTGCAGTTGGGGAGTCTGCAGGGATTACGGTCGAACCGTCGCCGAAGTTTCACGAAATTTCTGGGGAAATTACGCTGAAACCTCCGGGGAAGCGCTCGTCTAAGAGTGTTTTCCTGTTGCTGGATATCCCGGAAGGGACACGCAGGGGTGTTTTCGTTGCGGAAAACGCCCATCAGATGCGGAAGCCCTATACCACACCCACAGGGAAAATGCTCTAATCGCGCCGCAGAACGGCCGTTGCCCCATCGTGCAGCGTTAGTGTACCGCCCTGGAGGATACATGTGCCGGACGAGAGAATCTGTTCGGTAACCAATGGGGCTGGAAGACGCACCTGTTGATCACCCAGATTCACCGCTACCGTAACCTTTCCCCGATGCATCATGAGCCATCCTTGTTGGTCATCGAACTCGACGCGGCAGGCTCCCGGCGCACCATCCTCGAGTTCCGGCAGGGATCGCCGTAACCGGATCAGATCCCGGTACCAGGCAAGCATCTGTGCATGTTCCCCAATCTCCGTCTCTTCCCAACGGAGGCGGCTGCGCTCGAAGCTCGCACGTTCGACAGGATCGGGTACATCTTCCGGCTTCCATCCAAACGCCGAGAACTCACGCCGCCGGCCCTCGCTGACCGCCTGGGCCATCCCAGGATCTTCATGGTCGGCAAAGTAAAGGAAGGGTGTGGACGCAGCCCATTCCTCCCCCTGAAAGAGCATCGGCACAAACGGTCCCAGCAACACCAGGGCTGCGGCGGCACGTGCACGATCCATCCCGGCAATCGCTGCAACCCGGTCGCCCTGGGCGCGATTGCCTACCTGATCGTGGTTCTGGATATAGCCCACAAAACGATGCCGGTCCAGCGCACCAGCGGGTCGTCCGTGGATACGGTTGCGATGACGCGAGTAGATGCCATCGTAGACGAAGGTCTCTTCCAGCGCTTTGGCAAGCTTTGCCAGGCCACCGAAGTCTTCGTAGTAACCACGTGTCTCTTGTGGAGCAATCGCAGTGAACAGCGCATGGTGAAAATCATCGCTCCACTGCGCATCGATGCCGTAACCGCCTGCTTCGCGCGAAGTCACGACACGGGGATCATTCAGGTCACTCTCGGCAATCAACGTGAGCTGCCGCCCGATCGCGGAGCTGAGATGTTCAACTTCAGTCGCGAGCTGTTCCAGAACATGGATAGCAGAACGGTCGACGAACGCGTGGACGGCGTCCAGACGTAAGCCATCCATATGGAAGTCGCGCATCCACATCAGCGCGTTGTCGAGGAAGAAGCGACGTACCTGGTCCGCGCCCCATTCCTCAAAGTTCACAGCGCCGCCCCAGGGTGTGTGATGAGTGTCAACCAGATACGGACCGAATTTTCCGGTGTAATTCCCTACCGGGCCGAAGTGGTTGTAAACCACATCCAGCAGCACGGCCAGGCCCTTGCCGTGAGCCGCATCTACGAAACGCTTTAACGCATCCGGTCCACCATATGGCTGATGCACGGCATACAGCGCTGCACCGTCATATCCCCAGCCAAAGGCGCCTGCGAACGCAGCCAAAGGCAGTAGCTCCACATGGGTAATACCCAGCTCGACCAGGTAATCGAGCCGCGCGATTGCAGAGTCCAGCGTGCCCTCCGATGTAAAGGTGCCAATATGCAGCTCGTAAATGACGGCGCTTGAGAGTGGCGGCGCCTGGAACCCCTTATCAGTCCACGCAAAGGCGGCGTGATCATAAACGCAGGAGAGGCCATGAACGCCATCCGGCTGCCACAACGATCGCGGGTCAGGCCATGGCTGATCGTCATTACCCACAGCAAAGCCATATCGGGTTCCCGGACCGGCATCGGAAACGTCCAGCCTCCACCAGCCATGATCGTCCACACTTGCCGGCGGCTGCATCTCGCGAAGTTCGTTATGAATGTGCAGACGGACACGTGAGGCGCGCGGTGCCCAGACTTCAAATCGATGCATGCTCTACTCCCGCACCAGCAGCGCCACAGGAAAGCGCTGCAGAAAGCTGGCGGTCTTCTGCCGTCCGCCATGTTCGATCTCGCCGGTCAGTACATTCTTCCAGCGGCCCTCGGGAACCTCGACCGTTGTGCCCGCCCAGCTATCCCCAAGCTTAATGCGCCATCGCGGAGCCAGTGTGATGACACTGTGATTCCGCAGATACGCGATGATATGGGCTGCCTTGGGCCCCTGCACCTCGAGCGGCGTGTAGGCCGCGGTTGGTCCGAACCACTCCGAGTGTTCCTTCCGCAGCCATAGCAACTTGTGAATCAGCCAAAGTTTCGGCAGACCTTCTTCACTGCGCTCCATCATCTCTTCGGGAGAGAGCGACTGTGCCTCCTGCAGGAGACGGCGGCGGAGATCGTAATCCACCGGCCGGCGATTGTCGGGGTCGACCAGCGAGTAGTCCCAAAGCTCTCCTCCCTGATAGAGATCGGGCACACCCGGCGCCGTGTACTTCAGCAAGGTCTGCGTCAGCGAGTTCATCCATCCGGCCTCGCGGACACGCTCCACCATCTGCTCCAGCTCGCTCAGAAAAGGCTGATGCTCGAGAATCCGTTCGATGAAGCGATGCAGTGCATCCTCGTACTCACGGTTATTGTTCGTCCAGGTGGTGTGCTGCTTGGCCTCACGCATGGCCTTGTCCATGTAGGCCGTCAGACGCTCCTTATCGATCGGCCACGCACCGATCATCGTCTGATAGAGGAAGTACTCCGTATTGCGGTCGGGATAGCGCTCACCGCGGAAATCAATATTCATGCGGGACCAGCGGTTCAATGCGGCGCGCCAGCGCGCCGGAATCTCCGTCAGTACCGCCAGACGCGCACGCACATCGTCAGCTCGTTTTGTATCGTGCGTAGAGAGCGTCGTCATGGTCTGCGGATGCGTCTGCTGCATGGTCGTACAGTAGCTGTGAAACTCTTCCACACTGAAGCCGTTGTGCGCCGGGTCCGCGCCGACTTCGTTCAATCCGATCATGCGGTTATAGGTATAGAAGGCTGTATCTTCCACGCCCTTGGCCATGACCGGCGAGGTGAATTGCTGAAAGCGCATGACGAACTCATTCTCGCGGAAGCCGCGCACCTTCAGCGTAAGAACATCGCCGACAAAATCGAAGAGACCCGAGTCAAGATCGGGACGGCGACGCTTGGCCTGGTTAATGGCCTGCCAGATGCGATAACGGTCTTCATCGGTAATGGTGTCGCGATCGGTAGCGACATAGGTGCGGTAGACCTGGAAGCAGCTTGCCACCTCGCGAATGACGCGGCGAATCTCGGCGCGGGTTGTATCGCGGCGATCGCGATTGTTCTCACAGATCTCCACGAACAGCGCCGCCAATCTGTTAACGTCCGATCCCAGCGCCTCCTGCGTGACATGGTGCTTCTTCTCATGCGCCACATCGTCAAAGTCGACGGGTTCATGCGTGAAGTCCGAGTAGATGGTGGTCATCTCTTCTAGACCGGGGCCGTACGCCAGCAAACCATTACACACATTCAGGAAGTCATATCCGCTGGTGCCGTGAATGGGCCACTCCTGCCGCAGCCACTCACCTGACTCAAGAATCTTCTCGCCGATGATCCACGCACCGGGAGCCTGTTCGCGCAAACGCCGGAAGTATCCCTCGGGATCGCGCAGGCCGTCGGGATGATCGACGCGAACACCATCGAGCACGCCATCTTTCAACCATTGCAGGATCAATGCATGGGTCTCTTCAAAGACATGTTCGCGCTCGACACGCAGGCCGATGAGCGTATTCACATCGAAGAAGCGCCGGTAACCAAGCTCCTGATCGGCCGTACGCCAGTAGGCAAGGCGATAGTTCTGCTGGTTCAGCAGATCGTCCAGGGCATCGATGTTGTTGTTCATATCCGCTACGGCCTGATCGATCGAACGGCAGATGTTGCCGTCTTCAGCGCATAGGCGTTCAAGCAGAGCGTAGATGACCGTTTTGTCACGGTGACGGTTGACGGCGACACTGCGGTCAGTGGCTTCCGGTGCAGGCAAGCGGGCAAACGAGTCGGCGATAAAGCTCAGCGTATCGCTACGTGCATACTCCGCGGCGCGCAGCAACAGGCCGTAGAGCGAGCGCGGCGCCACGGGAAACTCGTTCTTCATGTAGAGCACGACAAAGCCCGCACCCCGGCGTGCAACCTGAATCTGGCGATCGCTAAGGACCTTGCCGTACTGGTCGCCAAGGATCGGCACCAGCACCTTGTTCTGCAGCTTGGCCTCATCCGGATGCCAATTGACGTCAAACCACGTCGAGTAGCGTGACGCCGGTCCATTCTCCAGCACGTCCCACCAGAGCCGGTTTCCCGGCCCAAGCGCCATGTGGTTTGGCACGATGTCGAGGATCTGCCCGAGGCCAAGTTCGCCCAGACGCCAGCGCAGGCGTCCGTGGCCCTCGATACCTCCGAGCTCCTCGTTCACCGTCTGGTGATCGACAACGTCGTAGCCGTGCATGGACCCGGGGGCGGCCTGCAGATACGGCGAACAGTAAATATGGCTGATACCTAGATCGTGCAGGTAGTCCGCAATGGCGGACGCGTGGTCAAAGTCGAAGCCTGCATGCAACTGCAGACGATAAGTGGACGTGGGGATGCGGGCCATTCTTCTCTACTTTCCGTGATGGCATGTCTCGGTCCTTGGGACACACTTGATGGTCTGCTCCTTAAGAAGCCAATTTCTCTGCCGGGGTTGGATGCCTCCACGACTGGATAGGCCGCCCACCACAGAAGACAATGTGGAAAATCAGCAGCCTGCATATGGATCTATAGGACAATTGCCCGGCACTTCCGGCAGCACCGGCAACCCGCCGTAACGTGATGACGTCAGACGGCATCCAACGGAGTGAACGTCATGAACGAGGCACGACCCCCAGTGAAGAAGGCCGGAAGCGCAAACGATCCTCTCTGGTACAAAGACGCCATCATCTATGAGTTGCACGTCAAAGCGTTCTGCGACTCCAACCACGACGGCATCGGCGATTTTCCGGGGCTTGTCTCCAAGCTTGACTACTTGCAGGACCTCGGTATTACCTGCATCTGGCTTCTACCGTTTTTCCCTTCCCCGCTGCGGGATGACGGTTACGATATCGCAGACTATACCGCTGTCCATCCGGCATACGGCACCCTTGAGGATTTCAAGCTCTTCCTGAGTGAGGCGCACAGGCGCGGCATCCAGGTACTGATCGAGCTCGTCATCAATCACACCAGCGACGAGCATCCGTGGTTCCAGCGTGCACGCAAAGCTCCGGAGGGTTCCGTGGAACGCGACTTCTATGTCTGGTCGCACACCGATAAGAAGTATCCGGGCGTACCGATCATCTTCAAGGACACGGAAAAGTCCAACTGGACCTGGGATGACGAAGTTGGCATGTTCTATTGGCACCGCTTCTTCCATCACCAGCCGGATCTCAACTTCGACAATCCGCTCGTCTTTGACGAGGTGGTCAAAGCCATGCGTTTCTGGCTTGACCTCGGAGTCGACGGCTTCCGTCTGGATGCCATTCCCTATCTCATCGAACGTGAGGGCACGCGCTGTGATGCGCTACCCGAAACCCACGTCATCATCAAACGGATCCGCGCGATCATCGATAACGAATACACGAACCGCTTTTTGCTGGCGGAAGCCAACCAGTGGCCCGACGATGTCCGTCCGTTTTATGGCGATGGCGACGAGTGCCACATGTGCTTCCACTTTCCCCTGATGCCGCGCATCTACATGGCGTTGCGGCAGGAAGACAGACTTCCGATCACCGACATCATGACGCGCACGCCTCCCATTCCGGATAACTGCCAGTGGGGCCTGTTTCTGCGCAATCACGATGAGCTGACGCTGGAGATGGTGACGGATGACGAACGCGATTACATGTACCTGGCGTACTCGGCCGATCCGCGCATGCGTATCAATGTAGGCATTCGCCGGCGCCTGGCGCCGCTGGTGGACAACAATCGCCGCCGCATCGAGCTGCTTAACTCGATCCTGCTTTCGTTTCCGGGAACACCCATCATCTACTACGGCGACGAGCTCGGCATGGGTGACAACATCTACCTGGGCGACCGCAATGGTGTCCGCACCCCGATGCAGTGGTCGGGAGATCGCAATGCCGGGTTTTCCCGTGCGAATCCGGAGAAGCTCTATTCGCCCGTGATCATGGACCCGGTATGGGGCTACCAGACCATCAACGTGGAGGCCCAGCAGACGGACACCTCTTCCCTGTTGCACTGGACTCGCAACATGGTGGCATTGCGCAAGCTCTTCCAGGTCTTTGGCCGCGGATCGCTTGAATTTCTTACTCCGGATAACCGCAAGGTGCTGGCCTACATCCGGGAGTATGATGGCGAGCGCATGTTCTGCGTCGCCAACCTGTCGCGCTTCGCGCAACCGGTCTCTCTGGACCTGTCACGCTTTGCCGGGCTGATGCCGGTCGAGATGGTGGGCTACGTTCCCTTTCCCATCATTACGGATGCTCCATACCCCTTGACGCTGGCGCCCTACAGCTTTTTCTGGCTGGAGCTGCAGCCGGCGCCTCCACAGCCGGAACAGCCGGAGAAGGTAACCCAACAGCAGCAGCACGAACCGGCCCGCGATCTGCTGCTGATTACCGAGCCCGTAGGACATCCGGTAGAAGAAGTGCAGGGACCTCCCGAAACAGGTAACGATCCGGGTCGTGTCAGCAACTAAACTTGCTTGAGAGCACGATGTCTACGACCGCCGCCCCTCAACCTTCGACCAACGCCTCCCAGGCAACCGCGCCTGCACTCCTGCTTGCACTGCCGCCGCTTGATAGCGAGCAATTACGCGCCGCCTTCGGCCATCTGCGCCCTGTCCTCGCCGGCCTGCCGGTACTTGTTGCGTATCCCGGGGGAGGGGAATCTACCGACCTTCCGTTTTCGACCGTCGCCGTCACTCCCACCGCCGCCATTCCTCCCATACATTGGATCCACACGGCCGCGGAGTATCTCAACGCCTACAAGATGATGAGCGAGTATCAGGCTCCGCGCTGCCTTATGCTGGGCTCGGAATCATGGACGCTGGCGCCGCAAAACCTGCGAGCCATGGTCACCGTCGCGATGGAAAATGATACCGATCTGGTGCTTCCGCGCTACACGATGTCGCCCTACGATGCCCTGGTGAACAACATCATCCTGGCGCCGGTCACGCGGGCGTTGTTCTCCATCAAAGTACATACACCCCAGCCTCTCGATTTGGCATTCTCCATGCGCATGGCGGAGCGCCTGGCCGCGACAGCGCAGCGATGCACCGCAGCCAACCAGAACGATGCCCTGCTATGGCCTGTAGGGGAAGCCGCAACCGCCGGCTACAACACGCAGGAAGTCACGATGGATACGCGATCGTTCCCGGTCCCCGAGGTTACCGATCTTACCCAGTTGCTGACCATAGTGGCCGGCTCACTCTTCTCCGATGTGGAGACCCGAGCCACCTACTGGCAGCGTGCAAGGACACAGGCAACGGTAATCGGCAGTGAGCCTCTGGTCTTCAGTGGGGAGTCCCACAAGCCTGACGTCACCACCATGATTGAGACCTTCCGCATCGGTTACAAGAACCTTTCCGAGATCTGGTCGCTCGTGTTGCCGCCGAACTCTCTTCTCGGCCTGAAGAAGCTCTCGGTTCTGGAGGAACAGAACTTCGTCATGCCCGATGCGCTGTGGGTGCGCATTGTGTACGACTTCCTGCTGGCCTGGAGGCTGCGCACCATCAACCGCGCACACCTTCTGGGCGCTTTGACGCCGCTGTATCTGGCATGGGTGGCGGGCTACATCCTGGGTGGACGGAAAGAGGCCCACATCGAAGCATTAGCCGCAGCCTTTGATTCCGATAAACCATACCTGGTCTCGCGCTGGCGCTGGCCCGACCGCTTCACCCCATAACCAACGTTTTCTATTGATACGAGTTACCGAAAGGAGACAACGCGATGTGGCAACAGATTCAAGAGGCCCTCTCTGGCTCCGCCCACCGTGTCCTGTCGCGGCTGGCCAGCCTGCTGCCCGGTCTGCTGGCGTTAATGCTGGCGGTCCTGATCTGCACCCTGATCGGTGCGGCATTGGCATGGGTGGTGCGCCGCATCCTCATAGCGATCAAGTTTGACGAACGCATCAGCTCCGGGGCGCCTACCAGCGTCTCAGATTTCGCTCCACGGCGATCGGCAACGCTGCTGGTCTCGCGCATCGTGCTGTGGGGATTCGTTGTGCTCGGCTGCATCATCGGCATCTCCACGCTCGATGTCTCGGCTGACTCGAAGGATCAGATGACGACCTTCTTCCTGCCCTACGTGACCCACTCCGTAGGCGCCATCGTCATCTTCCTCATCGGCAATCTTGCCGCACGCTTCCTGGCGCGCACCGTGCTGATCGGCGCGGTCAATATGCGCCTGCAGTACGCCCGCTTCCTCTCGCTCGGCATCAAGTGGCTGGTGCTGGTACTCACCGCCGCTATGATCCTGGACCACCTGGAGATCGGCGGCAGTATCATCGCGCTGGCCTTCGGCATTCTGTTCGGCGGTATCGTATTGACGATGTCGCTCGCCATCGGTCTGGGATCGCGCGATATGGTCTCACGCTCGCTCGAGAAGACGGGGCCACAGGATGCGTTCCCAACACCGCCGCCACAGGAACGGCCGAAGGTACGGCATTTCTGAGCGCTATTGGATGAGTCAAGCCGGCGCCCCATGTCAGGTCCCAGGCCAACTTGTTTCGCTGGGGTGGTATCCCTCGAGGACATGGGTGTTCGAGCGAAGCTCGAATCTAGTGGGAGCCGTGGGCTTCAGCCCAACGGTGAATCCGGCTCAAAACATCGCAGTTCAGCAGGCTGAAGCCTGCTGCTCCCACCCATTGAAACCGCTTAGAGCTATCGCCAATCGTCCCGCACGGCCTGCTGCTCTTCCATCACCTTGTCGAAGTCGTCTGCCTTCTTGATCATGATGTCGCCGAAGGCTTCGCCCTGTCGGAGCAGCACCGCCTGCAGACGCACCAGCTCCAGCATGGCGAGGAACATGCAGATAAGCGCGCGCTGCGAGTGGGTGTTTAACAGCAGCTTGCGCAACGAGACCGGATGGTCTTCCATCACCATGCGGCGCTTCACATAGTCGATCATCTGCGCCACGGTCACGGACTCTTCGTCCACGTTCAGCACCGGGCGCTTCTTCATGCGGTCCAGAATCTCCTGGAAGACACGCACCAGATCGACCGTATCGGCCGCGATCTCGCGGTCGCCCTCGGTGATCTGCTTGAAGTCGCGCAGGCCCGGGTTGGTCCAGACCGCCTCTTCGATCTGCTGCTTCTGCAACAGCATCTGCGCCGCGGCCTTGAACTTCTCGTGCTCCAGCAGGCGTTCGACCAGTTCGCGGCGGGGATCTTCTGCCTCGCCGGCGGCGACCTCAGCGGCCTCGCGCGGCAACAGCATCTTGCTCTTGATATGGATCAGCAGCGAAGCCATATAGATGAACTCGCCCGCAGCATCCACGTCGGTCTGCTTGATGTGCTCGCAGTAGGCCAGGAACTGCTGGGTGATCTTCGCGATCGGGATGTCGTAGATATCGATGGACTGCTTGCGGATAAGGTCCAGAAGCAGATCCAGCGGCCCCTCATAGACCTGCCCGACAAGGATGGAGAACGGCGACTGCGATGCCTCTTCCTTCGCGGGGTCAGGGCGCTTGGGGTCCGCCTTCGCAGGAGCGGCTGCTGCAGGCTCAGCCATTGTCTGAGCTGGCCCTTGATCTGGACCCAGATCAGGGTTCTGACCTGCGGTCTCGGCCGCAGGAGCCTGCGTCGCCTCGGTGATGGTCTCTTCCGGCATTCGTTTTATTTTAGGTCGTTGCCCACGGCGGAAAAAGTGGGGGGAAATTCCTCCCACTTTGATCCGCGGCAGTTATAGCATTTTCCCGTTCCTGGGTATCCCGAAAGGGTGTGCAGCGGCATTTTCATTGCGGAAAACGCCCATAGAAGCGGAAACCCTACACTACACCTACAGGGAAAATGCTCTAGCGGCGACGACGACCGCCAGAACGGTTACCCGGACGCTTGCGACGGCCACCGCCCCCATTTCCGCCCGGCGCAGGCGGGGCGGCGCCATCACTCTTCCAGCTACGGTTCTCCAGAGCCAATAGAGCATCGATGTTGCCCAGGTCCAGATTCGCCAGATCAACCGGCCGATTACGCTCTTCTTTTTCGAGCGCCTTGTGGTCGGCCTCGATCCAGTTGAAGGCAAATCCCAGTTCCCGCTCCAATTTCCGGGCTTCCTGGCGCTCCTGCGGCATCACGTAGGTGGTCGCGGTGCCCGTTGCGCCCGCACGTCCCGTGCGGCCGATACGGTGCACAAAATCGTCAGAGGCGTTGGGCAGGTCGTAGTTCACCACGTGTGCAATGTGAGAGATGTCGATACCGCGCGCTGCCACGTCGGTCGCCACCAGGACGCGGTGGTTGCCATCGGCAAAGCTCTTCAGCGCGGCCGTACGCTGCGACTGCGAACGGTCGCCGTGAATCACAGTGGCATCGTGTCCCAGCTTTTGCAGCTTGCGCGAGATGCGATCGGCCCCATGCTTGGTGCGCGAGAAGACGAGGAAGCTGCCCTCGTGCTCCTTCAGTTCCTGATCCAGCAGCGCCTGCTTCTGATCCTGCATCACGACAATGGCCCGCAACGTGACGCGTTCAGTGGGCTTACTGGTCGTTCCGATCTTGATGCGGACCGGCTGCTTCACATAGTCCGACAGGATGTGCTCGATATTGGCATCCAGCGTGGCCGAATAGCACATGGTCTGGCGCTGACGCGGAAGCGCACCGACGATACGGCGAATCGAGGGCAGGAAGCCCATGTCGAGCATGCGATCGACCTCATCGAGCACCAGCATCTCAACGTGCTTCAGGCTGACCTCGCCGCGCTTGAGAAAGTCTTCCAGACGTCCCGGGGTTGCGACCACCAGGCGCGGACCGCGACGAAGCTGGTCGAGCTGCTGGCCCTCACTGAGGCCACCGACAACCAGGACAGAGTCCTTCTTGGCCGCCGGCTCGATCTTCGCGTAGCTCTCGATCACCTGCATAGCCAGCTCGCGCGTAGGCAACAGGATCAGCGCGCGCACCGGCTTTTTCACGCCGGCCGCGGGTGGCTGTGTCTCCATGCGGTGAATCAGGGGCACCAGAAAGCTGAGTGTCTTGCCGGTGCCGGTGGCGGCAGTGGCAAGCACATCTTTGCCTTCCAGAGCTGGAGGAATGGCGCCCGCCTGTACGGGGGTGGGAGTAATGAATTTTGCTACATCAAGACGCTGTTTTAACTCAGGTGAGATCGCGAAATCGGAGAAGTGCACCTTGTGTTTTGAGTCAGTGGAATGTGTTGTCAAAAAATGTCCTTTACGGGTGTGGTGTCTTGAACGCAGCGGTGGCACAAAAGGGCCAACCGGTAGAGCAGCACTGCGTTTTACGTAAGAAACCCATCGTCCGCGGGACGCGTGCTGTGCAACATGGCGAGGAAGGCCTTTGCCTTCCATCCAAGCCAGAGTAAGAACTGCGCTACAGCTCCGGTTGTGCTGGTCTCTGGCCACGGCACCTGCGGCGCTCCCCATCCACAACCTCTTCTTCAAGGGTACCATGCGTAGAGCATTTTCCCTGTTGCTGGGTATCCCGGAAGGGGTGTGCAGCGGCGTTTTCATTGCGGAAAACGCCCATAGATGCGGAAGCCCTACTCTACACCTACAGGGAAAATGCTCTAGCGTCCTAACTAATTGAGGCCAATCTATCCG
This sequence comes from Terriglobus albidus, assembly GCF_025685425.1. Classification (GTDB taxonomy): domain Bacteria; phylum Acidobacteriota; class Terriglobia; order Terriglobales; family Acidobacteriaceae; genus Terriglobus; species Terriglobus albidus. Next base: position 1,618 of record NZ_JAGTAS010000027.1, on the reverse strand, counting down.
ATGGAGCATCAGAAGTTTTTAGATCAAGAAGGGACACAAAGCGAGGTCCGAAATGAAGCAAGTCCTGCGGTTTTTTGCCCTGGCCGCTTTAGGATGCATCAGTACAGCCGCCCTGGCAGGCGAGAAGTACCACATCAACACCCATCCCATTCCAGATAACACCGTGCTCCGCGGTGTGCGCATCATCGATGGCACAGGCGCCGCGCCCATGGAGGACATGGCGATTGTCATCCACAAAAAGAAGATCGTCGCCATAGGCCCCAATGCGCAGATCAGCACTCCCAGACACGCGGAAGAGCTGAACTGGAAGGGCAAGACTGTGATTCCCGGCTTGATCGATGGCCACGCGCACCTTGGCCTGGTGCGGCACGACAAGGCGGAAGGCTCAGCCGACGCCTACACCGAGGCCAATGTGGTGGGGGAGCTTTATCTGTACCAGCGCTACGGCGTCACCACTGTCAACTCCCTCGGCCTGAATCCCGACCTGGTCTACGATCTGCGCAAACGTCAGCGCCAGGGCCTGATCGGTGGCTCACGTCTGCTCACCGCCGGCCGCGGCATTGCCATTGAAGGCGGAGCTCCGCCCCTTACGGTAAAAGACGATGCCATCTATCGCGTCAAGAATCCGGAAGAAGCGCGTGAAGCCGTCCGCGCGATGGCGAAGCAGAAGGTCGATGTCATCAAGGTCTGGGTCGATTCACTGCGCGGCTCACGCCCAAGCATGAATCCCGCGATTTACAAGGCTGTCATCGATGAAGCTCACCAGCACCAGCTTCCGGTTGCAGCACATGTCTATTACCTGGCCGACGCCAAGGATCTGGTCGCAAGCGGCGTGAATATTCTGGCGCACTCCGTTCGTGATACCGGTGTAGACCAGGAGTTGATTGACGCGATGAAGGCCAAGGGCACCTGGTACATTCCAACGCTCGCCGCCGACGAGTCTACCTTCACCTATCTGGATCATCCGGAATTTCTGGATGGTACGTTTGTCCGTCTGGCCGCAGGTCCGGAGCTTTCGGCTCGCCTTGCTGACGCAGTCTATGAAGGCAAAATCGCTGCTGACCGTGGCACCATCATCAAGCGGCAGGATCTCGCCATCGCGATGCAGAATCTTCGCCGCGTTGCAGAGGCAGGCGTGAATATCGGCTTCGGTACCGATGCCGGAGCGCAGCCTGTACGCATTCCCGGAGTCAGCGAGCATCGTGAGTTGCAACTGATGGTGCAGGCCGGACTTACTCCCATGCAGGCCATCACCATTGCCACTTCAAAATCGGCGGCTATGCTGCACCAGGCTGATACCGGCACCATCGCGGTTGGAAAGACAGCGGACCTTCTGGTGCTGGATGGCGATCCGCTGACGCAGATCGAAAACACTCAAAAGATTGTCGGCGTGTGGCACAACGGGCAGCGCGTCGGTGAACTGGCGACGAAGTAAAACAAGCGGTCTTCGCTGAATCACCCCAGCGAACAAGTTCACTAGGAACCCCGAACGCTCAGCGACTGTCTGGATTGTCAAGGAAAGGTTGTTGGAAAAGGCGGAAAACGGTGAAGCTGTTTCCCTCTTTCCCACAACCACGGCTGCGGGCGAGTTTGGCTCAAGTAGTCACGAGGACGGGAG
>NZ_JAGTAS010000025.1 GCF_025685425.1 Terriglobus albidus | reverse complement strand
GCAGCCAAACGTGCTCCAAAAATCAAAAAGACAAAAGAATATGTCGACGTACTACAAGCTTCAGCTCACTTCTCCACCTATCGCGTCCTTAAAAACGCAAAGAAAACACCTTGAAAGGGCTGGGGCTGAAGGCCCGCTCTATAGTTCTTTAGCCGGAGTGTGTCACGGAACTGGAATAATCGCGAGGTTGCTGGAGACCTGGGGCGTTGGCCCAGGCGGATATAGCTGAAAGGCCCCGCCCTTCAGCGCTTATCTCGCCGATCTCACGGTGTCGGTGTCGAATTCATCCACATGAATCATTGGGCTGAGCTCAATACATTCAAGCTTCTGAAAATCAGGTGAGTTTTGCTAAGGGCAGAGTTCCTGGCGTAGAAAAGATGGGAAGCTCCATTGCGATTTTGCGATGAGAAGACTTTCAAATCAAAGGAACTTACGATGAAGCGGACGGCATTGGTAACCGGCGCATCGCGCGGTCTTGGGCGTGCGATCGCACACGAACTCGGCACGGCAGGCATGAATGTGGTCGTCAACTACTTCAACGGCAAAGCCGGAGCCGAGGATCTCTGCGATCAGATCCGCAAGCTCGGCGCGCAGGCCCTGGCCGTAAAGGCTGACGTTCGAAATCCCGCCGAGATCGACGCGCTGGTCACGCAGGCTGAGAAGGCTTTCGGGGGCATCGACGTCCTGGTCGTCAATGCGACGGGACCTCAGCCGCTGCTTTCGATCGAAGAGCAGACGTGGGAAAGCTATCTTGATCAACTGGAGTTTTTTGTGAAGTCTCCGCTGCTTCTGCTCAAGCGGGTTCTCCCGCGTATGAAGGAGAAGCAATTCGGCCGCATCATTCAGATCGGAAGCGAAGTCTTCGAGTTAGGAAACCCTCGGTTCGCCAACTATGTGGCGGCAAAAGGCGCCCAGCTGGGGCAGACCCGTTCCTGGGCACGCGAACTGGCGCCGACCGGCATTACCGTAAATCTGGTCGCCCCAGGCTGGATACCCACGGAGCGCCACGTCGGCACTCCGCAGGCAGAGTTAGACCAGTATCTGCAAACCCTGCCCACAAAGAAGATGGGAGTTCCTCAAGATGTCGCGAAGGCCGTAGCCTTTCTCGCGAGCGACGGAGCCGGATTTGTCACTGGACAGAAAATTTCAGTGAATGGTTCCAATACGCTCGAGTAAATGGGCGGCGACGATGTGGCTAGGCGTAGGGAAGGCTAAGCCAATTAATTCCGAGTCATGCATTGATCCGGTTCATCAGATCTTGTGAGCCGAATCCGCACATGAGGGAACGTGGCATTTGATTCAGGCCGAAAGACTGGAAAGATCAATATGAACGCTATTGGTGGAAAGAAGATCGCCATTGTCGGCGGAGGACCAGGCGGGCTTACCCTGGCACGCCTGCTGCAGCAAAGCGGTGCGCAGGTGTCAGTGTATGAGCGTGACCGAAGCCGCAGCGAACGAGTCCAGGGCAGTGCATTGGACCTTCACGAAGACTCTGGACTGGCAGCCCTGGAAGCCGCCGGTCTGACAGAAGTCTTCTGGGCGAATCATCGGCCAGACCTCAACAACCTTCGCCTTACCGATGCAAACGGCACGGTTCTTCACGATCACTTTCGCCGGATGTCCGGTCCGGGGCAACGTCCTGAGATTGAACGTGGACCTCTGCGCGATCTTCTGCTTCGATTCGCTCGAGCCTGGTACGGTGCAGTGGGACTGCAAGCTGGAGTCGTCAGAGATTCAAGGTGAGCAGGTCTTGTTACGCTTCGCAGGCGAAAAGACGGCAGTCGCCGACATCGTTATCGGTAGCGACGGCGCAAACTCCCGCTTGCGTGAACTGGTCACTCCCGTCCAGCCGCAGTATGTCGGCGTGTCGCTTGTAGAGGGCCTTGTCCCTGCGGCAAAGCAGACGATACCGGAGTTGTGGGATCTTCTCGCAGGCTCAGCCCTGATCGCTTTAGGCAGCGAGAGGACGATTGGTATAGGTACGAAGCCGGACGGCAGCGTGCTGCTGTATGCGGGCCTGAAGACAGAGGATCGTGTGGTAAGGCAGAGCCTTGAGGAGGCAGTCGAACCGGATCAGCGGGTTGGATGGTTCCACGCCAATTTCAAAGGCTGGAGCGATCTATGGGAACCACTCTTTCGAGAGGCCATCTCTATGGTCTGGCGTCCGCTCCTTGTTGTCCCGATGGATCAACCCTGGAAGTCAAAGCCGAACGTGACCTTGATTGGCGATGCGGCGCACGTGATGCCTCCTTATGCGGGCGAAGGCGTGAATATGGCGATGCTTGATGCCCTTGTCCTGTCTAGGCTCCTTCTTAGTGAGGAGTCAGCCTCGAAAGCCATTGCAGCCTATGAAGCGGAGATGTTTGCCCGGATGCGGCGTATGACGGCAGACACCATGGTGAACACAGAGATGTTCTATGCGCCGGATGCCTGTGAGCGCGTCGTAGCTTTGTTCCGCAGCTTCGGTGGGAACGAAGCGGTTCTGCCAGCCTCGGAGGCCTGATCCGAGCCGGTCGGTTCCTGAAACATGAGGAGGTATTTCCTCCCGGCTAGAGAGGTTCTCTTCCGGGTAGCTCCCTCGCTGATGGAGAACAGCTCTAGTTCGCGCCTGTGGCGCGAATGCCTTGCTTAAGGGGACGGCTTTCAGCCGTCCCGTACCGAGCTCCAAAGATATGCGGCTTTAGCCGCTGAGGTACCGAAGCTATGACCTCAGCGGCTAAAGCCGCATCTTTTCTCCGCGCTGTACCGGCACGGCTGAAGCCGTGCCCTTAAGCAAGACCGTTCGAGCTTCGCTCGATGTCCCAGAGTTGACGTACCACTTTGTTCCTCCCGGCTAGAATCCAACCATGACCTCGTTCCTCGCTGAAGCGCTCCCGCCTGAGTGTATGGCCGGCACCTTCGTCTCCAACGGCTGGATTGCCCTCGTCATCACTATCCTTGGCTTGCTTTTCGCCTTATATGCTCTGGCCAAAGGGCTTCAGTGGCTCGGCGAGCAGACAATGGCAAAGCGCAGCAATACCACTCCGCCTGACCGCCATTCGGCCAAATCTACGCTCCTTATCCTCTGGATACTTCTTCCTCCTAGCTGGATGTACTGTGAGCACATCTTTCTCTATCGAGCCTTCGGCAAACCAGATTGCTTTGACGCGTTCGCTCACGCCCAGTGGATCGTTGCCACGGGTTGGCTTGCTACGCTTGCGGTGCTCGTATTTATCTACTTCGGTCGCGAGATTTCAGGCAAGGATTGACAGCTCAAAATTCAACTGTATACAGTGTTGCGGCACGCGTCGATGCAGCACTGCATAAGGAGAATTATGTCCCGCCGATTGCTCGAACTGTGTCTTGCGTTGGCGGTGTGCGTCCCATCTTCGCATGCGCAGAGCTACCCGCCGGCTCCTCCTATTCCTGGGCAGAATGTGAATGGCATGCATATCTATATCCGGGCGGGATTGAAGACGCATGCGCCGGGCTTGCATGATTATCCGCAGTTCCTTGCCGACTGGAGCAAGGTGCTGACCGAGCACGGTGCTGTTGTGGATGGTTCGTATCATTTCCCCACGGATGAGGAACTTGCGCACACCGATGTGATCGTCTTCTATAAGGGCGACTCTGGTTACCTGACGGACAAGCAGAAAACGACGCTTGAAACATATCTGAAGCGCGGCGGAGGCCTGGTAGGGATTCACGATACGATCTGCGGGCCAGATCCGGCCTACTTTGCCACCATCTTCGGCGGAGCGAAGAAGCATGGTGAGGTGAACTACACCTGGGACGCTCCCATTCCGTACACCATTGTCGATAAGTCCGATCCGATCATGCAGGGAATGACAGATCTGACTCTGCCGGATGATGAAGCATTCTTCAGCATGACCTGGGCGCAGAATCCCAAAATTCATGTGCTGGCGACTACTGTGATGGCGGCAACGCCGAGCGCCGGTACACATAAGGGAGAGGTGGTTCCCCAGATCTGGACATACGAACACACACTTCCGGGCGGCCAGCCGGCGCGTGCATTTGTGTGGATGCAGGGGCACAAGTACGAGAGTTTCTCTAACCCGCAGATTCAGGCAATGCTGTTGCGCGGTATCGCATGGGCGGGCAAGCATCCGGTGAACGAGTTGGTAGATTACAAAGCCCCGCCGCAACGGAAACGAGATTGAAGTTGTCTATGAAGCCGACTCGAGCTCGCTACGGTGTGGTGGCGCTGGCAATTTCGCTGGCGGTGCTCTCGTATGTGCAGCGCGTGGCTATCTCGCAGGCTGCTGTGCCAATCGCTCGGGATCTTCATTTGAACAAGGCACAGATGGGCCTTATCTTCGGCGCCTTTGGTCTGTCGTATGCGCTGTTCGAGCTTCCGATGGGACTGCTCGGTGACCGCATCGGCGTCCGCCGCGTTCTGCTGCAGATCGTACTCGCGTGGTCTGCCTTCACCGCCTTAACCGGTGTCGCATGGAACGTGGCCAGCATGTGGGTGATTCGGTTTCTCTTTGGCGCTGGAGAGGCCGGCTGCTTTCCAAACCTGACGCGCATGTTGAGTGTCTGGTTGCCGCGCCGCGAGCGGATCAGGGCTCAGTCCATGATGTGGGCGTTCACTCGATGGGGCGGTGCCGTTACGCCGCCATTGGCGCTGGCGTTGATCACTCTGGTGAACTGGCACTGGGCATTCGTACTCTTCGCATTGATGGGTGTGCTTTGGTGCGTCGTGTTTTCCGCATGGTTTCGCGATGATCCGCTACGGCATGGCAGCGTGAACGCGGCAGAGGCCGATCTCATTTTGCAGCAGCGGGCACTGACAATTCATGTTGGGCAGCACAATTGGCTAAAGGTGCTGCTCACGACCCGCGTGCTGCTGCTGACGCTGCAGTACTTTTGTTTCTCGTTCGTCTGGTATTTCTACATCACCTGGCTGCCCACATACCTGCGCGAAGCGCGAGGACAGACCGTCGCGCGTGCGGCTACGCTCTCGGTGATTCCGCTGCTGTTCGGAGGAGTGGGATCGCTGCTGAGCGGCATGTTGCCGCTGCGCATACCACGCCGCATTGTCGCCTTATGCGGCTTCTTGTTTACGGCAATGCTGCTGTTTGTGTTTACGCGCATCACCGATGTAATTCCGGCGATGATCTGTCTCGGCTTTGCAAGCTTCTTCAGCGATATCACCATGCCGATCTCCTGGAATGCGTGCGTGGAGATCGGTGGTCCATATACCGCTACAGTGGCTGCCACGATGAATATGCTGGGTAACCTTGCCGGCTTTGCCGCGCCGGTATTTGCAGGTTTTCTGCTGCAGCGCAGCGGTGGCAATTGGAACTCCCTGATCTACACGATGGTAGGAGCGGCGTGCGTCTCTGCAAGTTGCTGGCTCGTGCTCGACCCGGAGAGCAGGTTGTCTGCTCCGGGGCAGGGAAGCGCAGCACAAATGTTGGACGCTCAGGCAGAAACGAATTCTTTGTAAGCAGTTAAAGCGCTGAAGGCGCGATCTATACCAGCCTGGGGCAGCGCCCCAGGTTGCGGTGCTCACAGGAAGTTAAAGGGCTGAAGGCCCGCCCTATAATTCCATGGCGTCGTACCCACCCTAACTCCGTGAGGCTTCACCCCAGCCAGCCAAGCTGGCTGGGAACCCCGAGGTGGGGCACCCGGGTTGGTTAACGGACCGTTCCGTTTAGGAGATTTGCTCTAACCGTTGACGCAAAACAACGGAACTCTGTATACAGTTGCAGAATCTCCAGCCGGTCCGATGTAGCTGTTCCGGACCTTCGAAGAACAGGTGGTACGATGGTCATCGATCTATCGGGTAGAACAGCAGTGATCACCGGCGCGAGTCGTGGCCTTGGAGAGGCGATGTCGCTGGCTCTGGCGGAAGCAGGTGCGGCGATTGCGCTGGTGGCGCGCGATGTCGAGCGTCTGAAGTCCGTCAAGTCCGCCATTGAGGAGAAGGGCGGCACTGCGGAGTTGTTCACCGCAGACGTGACCTGCGAGAGTGATGTGATCCGGCTGCAGGAGCAGGTTCAGCAGCGCTTTGGTGCTCCTCAAATCCTTATCAACAATGCCGGAACTAACATCCGTAAGCCGTTGATCGAGTTCACCCTAGAGGAATTTCGCAGCGTGCTCGACTCCAGTCTGATCTCCACCTTTCTAATGAGCCGAGCGTTTGTGCCAGGGATGCAGGGCACCGGCTTCGGGCGCATTCTGAATATGACCTCCATCATGAGTCATGTTTCGCTGCCGGGACGTACGGCCTACTCGTCGGCGAAGACGGCGCTTCTTGGATTCACGCGTGCACTTTCACACGAGCTCGCGTCAGAAGGCATCACCGTTAACGGCATCAGCCCTGGGCCGTTCGGCACCGAGATGAACATGCCGGTGATGAATAACCCCGAGGCGAATGCGCAGTTCCTGGCCAGCCTTCCGGTCGGACGCTGGGGCAAGGTGGAGGAGATCGGTGCGCTGGCCTGCTATCTGTGCTCGGAACATGCCGGCTTTATCACCGGAACGGACATTCTTATCGATGGCGGCTGGACCGCGAAATAAGGAAGTGAAACGAAAACAGGGATCGAGGTCAGTATTTAGTGCGTAGGTAGAGTTTGCTCCGGGAAGGGCGGCGGAAGATGCAATTCAAATCAGGATTTAGTAGGGGCGGGTCACTCAGCCTTCTGTCCATGTTGTTATTTGTGTCACACTTTGCCGTAAGTGAAGGTAGTCAGAGCTCTCCTGAAACGAAATCTGCATCCCTGATTGCCCCGGGTGATTGGCCGATGGTCGGTCGTGATTCGACGGGGGCACGTTATTCCCCGCTGACACAGATCACCCCGGAGAATGTGAACCAATTGACGGTTGCATGGGTCTATCACATGAAGCCGGCACCAGGCACCGGCGCGACGCAACCTGGTTCGACAACTTCATCGAGCTTCCATCAGTCGGAAGACCAGCCCCTTGTGATCGGTACGACGATGTATGTCGTCACTCCTTACAGTCGAATCGTTGCTTTGGATTCGGCAACGGGCGCGGAGAAGTGGGTGTTTGAGATTCCCGACGGTGACAACGCTTCGATGCGCGGCTGCGCCTATTGGCCGGGCGATGCAACCTCCGGGCCTTCCATCATCTTCGGCACTCGTCTTGGACGCATGTATTCGATCAGCGCGGTAACGGGACAGCTCAACTCCGAATTCGGTACCAACGGGATGGTGAATCTCAAGACCCCCGAAGTGATGACGACCGGCATGGATAAGAGCTATATCTTGCCCTCTCCTCCGGTCATTTATAAGGGACTGGTCATTACGGGTGCGGGACCCGGAGAGGGGCCGGGAGGAGCGCTCGGTGGCGTTGGTCCCGCCGGCGACACTCGCGCATGGGATGCACATACGGGCAAACTGGTATGGACGTTTCACTCCGTTCCGCGGCCGGGAGAGTTGGGACATGAAAGCTGGGCCGGCGATTCCTGGAAGGATCGGTCGGGCGTCAACGTCTGGGGTCACATGACGATCGACGAGGCACGAGGCATTCTATATATGCCGTTCGGAGCGCCCAATAACGATCGTGTTGGTGTGGATCGGCCGGGGGACAATCTGTTCGGTACTTCTCTCGTTGCCGTCGATGTCAATACCGGCAAGCTGCTGTGGTATTTCCAGGTGGTTCATCACGACATCTGGGATATCGACACTCAGTCGCCACCGACTCTGTTTGATGTAAAGCACGGCGGCAAAATCATCCCCGCGGTAGCCACTGTTAATAAAAATGGATTGATGTTTATTCTCGATCGCGTTACGGGCAAGCCGATCTATGGCGTTGTGGAGCGACCCGTTCCTGCAAGCAATGTTCCTGGAGAAAAGACCTCTCCAACACAACCGTTCCCGGTGCTTCCTGAACCGCTTTCGCAAACGACCCTAAGCCGATCGAATCTCTACAAGGACACCCCTGAGCATCAGGCGTGGTGCGAACGATATGTCGACGACAACAATATGCTCCTCGGCGATCTCTATACTCCCCCTGCATTAGATCGCTATACCGTTGTTTTGCCCGGGACACAGGGCGGCGTGAACTATTATGGCGGAGCCTTCGATCCTAAGCTGGGCCTCTTCATCGCCAATGTGAACAATCTTGCGCAACCGGTGCGTGTGATACGCAACGCTGATGGCAGCTATATCAACTCGGGGCCGCTCGCGGGCGTGGTGCGCTTCTGGAATCCCACCAACCACCTACCCTGCGGTCCCACACCCTGGGGAGAGTTGGTGGCTGTCGACGTCAACACCGGAAAGATAGCGTGGCGCTCGACACTGGGAGTTACCGATAGCTTGCCCGAAGGGAAGCGGAATACCGGCAGGCCGGGCCTTGGCGGAGCTATCGTCACGGCCAGCGGATTGGTCTTCATTGGTGCTACCGATGACTCCCGCTTCCGGGCATTCGATGCAAGGAACGGAAAAGAGATATGGACAGTCAAACTGCCGGCCTCCGCGGAGGCGACGCCGATTACCTACACCGCCAATGGCAAGCAATATGTCGCTGTTGTCGCGACCGGAGGCGGCCTCATCGGCGCTAAATTAGCGAGCGATTCCCTGGTGGTGTACAGTCTGCCCGATGCGAATGGCGCGGTGGTATCTCGAACCGCACAGTCTTCTCCACGGGCGCCGCAGGCATCGCCGACGGTGAAGGCGCCGCCGACGGTGGCTACACCGCAGCTTATGAAACAACTAAGCGCATCTGATCTCGCTCTCTTTCCGATGGGGCCAGGTCGAGAGACGACTCTTCGGGTATGCTCCGGCTGTCATTCCGTCTCAACGATAGCTACGCAGCACCTCGATCCGCAGGAGTGGAACGATCTGGTTCAGGTCATGGCTGGTCGTGGCGCTGTGGCCAGCGACGCAGAGTTCGATCAGATCGCTGCTTACTTAGCAAAGTCGTTCCCCAAGCACACAACATCAGCGCCGGCTGCCCACCGGTAATGGTCCACGGAAGAAATACCAGGATCGTTATCGGAAGTGTGCGATATGGCCCAGCTAAAGCTCATTCTTATTGAGCCAGAAAGATGTGTTGAGCGCTGAAGGCGCGACCTATACCAGCCTTGTATGTTTCATCGAGAGACGTAAGGATTGGATTACGTTTCGGCGGAGAGGCCGTATACCAGCCAAGGCCATTGAGCCTGCGGTCCAGATCGGCCCCCGTCCCTCTCTTTTGACGCCGTGGAGAATCGAAGGCCATTGAGCCTGCATGTTCAAGGTTGGCGAGAAGAGTAAGTCCGTGTCCGCGGACAGGGACGGAAGCCGAGACCACATCGTAAAACGGAGAGGGTCGATGAGCCAACTATCCAAATCTGCTACAGAGGTAATTTTCTGCGGTATCGACGTCAGTGCAGCCACTCTTGCGGTGGCTGTGGAGCAACCGGATCAAGCTGTGGTGGAACGTGAGTTCCCCAACAACGGGAGCGGTCACAAGACCCTGATCGCATGGCTTGGCCAGCGGGGCCAGGCCCGTGTATCGCTGGAGGCGACAGGGGTTTACTCGTTAGACCTGGCCTTGGCGCTGGATGCTGCTGAAGGAATCGAAGTCCAGGTCCTGAACCCTAAAGTGGCTCATCGCTTCGGTCAGACGCTGTCCCGGTCCAAAACGGATCCAGTCGATGCGCGAACACTTGCCGCTTACAGCCGGCGTATGGAGTTTACTGGCTGGCGTGCGCCCAGTCGCAGCCAGTTGCAGTTGCGCTCTCTGAGCCGGCATATCGATACCCTCACGGCCGAGCTTACCCGTACCAAGAACCGCCTGCACGCCGCCAAGGTGTCTGACATCACTCCTGCCTGTATCGTCGAAGATCTCCAGAACGCACTGGAGTCGCTGGAGTGCCGCATCCACGTCCTTCGCCGCGAAGCCCTCGCGCTGGTGCGTGCCGACGCGGTGCTCAAGCAGCACTACGAGCTGCTCATCAGCATCCCCGGTATCGCCAGGGTCAGCGCCTTGCAGATCCTGGGCGAACTGGTCGTACTATCGCCGGAACTGTCCGTGCGGCAGTGGGTCGCTCACAGCGGGCTTGATCCTGCCCATCACATCTCCGGCTCTTCGGTCCATAGACCTTCAAGGATCAGCCGCGCCGGCAACCGCGCACTCCGGCGCGTCCTCTACATGCCTGCCCTGGTCGCCATCCAGCACGACCCCCACATCAAAGCCTTCTATCGAACCCTAGTCCATCGCCATAAGGCCAAAATGCAGGCCCTTATCGCTGTTGCAAGAAAGCTACTTCACGCCATCTACGGCGTTCTCAAATCGGCAACTCCATACGATGGCCAAAAGCTCTTCCCGCAAATCCAAACAATCTAAAAAAGAGAAAGTTCCCCTCGGGACACCCCTCAAAGAGAAAAAAACTTGCAACGCGAGAGAGAATCTGGGGCAACGCCCCAGGTAGGGAGATAAAGAAACGGTAAGAGGGCTGAAGGCCCGATCTATAGTTCCCAATCGTCACAAACGAAACGGTTCGTGAAACCGTTCGTATGCTCTATCTAAACGATACGGTCGGAATGAAGGCTCTTAATATGGGGCGGGCCTTCAGCCCTTTGACATCTTGTGGGTGCCAAACCTGGGGCGTTGCCCCAGGCTGGTATAGGTCGCGCCTTCAGTGCTTGATTTTCTCTACCAATGTCGTTCTAGGTTCCCTCAACATGCGAGCAGTGGTTGGAAGCGAGCTTCCAGGCGCCGGACTGGTTGATCCATGTGTCGCTGCAAATTACCGTGCGAGCCCGGCGCGTACCGTTGAAGGTGGCATCATAGGTGAGCTTATAGTGTGCGACCGCGGTGTTGGGTCCGAAGGCCGCTACCTTCACATCGCTGATATCGCCCTTGGTGAACTTGATGGACTTATCCTGTGCTTGCTTGATGGCCTCGGCTCTGGTCGCCCAGTCACCCCAGCTATGCCCCTCGACATAGCCGTCGGCCAGGTGCTGTTGATACCATGCGACATCGCTGTTCATTTGCGCGTGGTGCATGTCTTTTTCGAGTTGCTCGATCTTGGCGGACGTGTCGCCGCCACCCTGCGCGACCACTGTGATGGCCACCGCCAGGCAACACACCACCAAAAATGTAAACGTGATTTTCCGATTCATCGCGGTCTCTCCCTCTTAGTGCGAGATACTCCCGTAGCCGGCCCGGGAATTTACCGTCGCCGCGAACTTACCGTCGCCGCGAACCTATGGTGCGGCGCGCCGCCTTTTTGCGGCGACGCTCTTATACGCGGCCCCAATGCTGCTGTCAACAGTCGGTGTGCGGTGTGAAGGGCGTGGTCGAGCTCGTTACGAAACTCGGCACGACGGGGAAGAGCCTCGTTTGATGCCGCCCCTCACCTTCGATGAAGCCCATGGCGCTCCTTATTGGCGGCTAGAGCATTTTCCCTGTTGCTGGGTATCCCGGAAGGGGCGTGCAGTGGCGTTTTCATCGCGGAAAACGCCCATAGATGAGGATGCTCTGGGCTACACCTACAGGGAAAATGCTCTAGTCGGATGCTTTCCTGTCACATTCCACGTCTCCGCAGTGATCGCCCACATGCATACCTCGATCTCTTTCGGGCCCCATAGGATGTTGTGCGTGTACTTGAAACCCACGCGCTGAAGCAACCTCCGCGAGTTGTCGTGTGCGATCCCATGTCCTGCGACGATTACTGGAAGGCTGAGCGCATCGAATCCATGAGTGAGCACCGCCCGCAAGGCCTCTTCACCCAAGCGCAATCCCCAGGCGGACCGGATGAGATGAACGCCTACCTCAATTGTTTTGGAATCCATCGACCATGGGCGCAGTCCAGCACACCCTGCAAACTCGCCCGTCTCTCGTAGGAACATCGGCCAGTACTGCATCCCAAGCAGATCCTGGCGTTGGCATTCTGCATGGAGCCGTTCACGCGCCTGTGTTGAGGTCATAGCGCCCCCGAAGAAATGAGTAACTTCGGGATCGCACCATAAGGATTCAGCGAGCGCTGTATCGTTCATGGTCCAGTTACGGAATACCAAACGAGCAGAGAACCGCGGAAGCAATGACAAGGATGAAGGATCGACTGACAAGAAAATACCTCCATCACCATCATAGTTGGTTTTGACGGTGACGCGAGCGATATGATCTCGACTAGAATTAGGGTGATGCAGATTCAGAAGAAGCTCGATTCAGCACCCTTCCAGCTTGTGGCGGGCCATCCCGCGCTGGATCTTGTCAACACTCTGGACTGGAGATTTCGGCCATCCGGAGCAGAGGAACTTCTGAACAACTACGCAGATCTTCTGTGCTTCGCGGAGCAGAGTGGGCTAATCACGCCATCAGAGATTCAAAAACTCGCAACAAGCGATCCGGTCAGAAAGCGAAGGAGCTTGTCTTCCACAAAGAGATTCCGCGAGTGTCTGGCATCGATTCTGTATGCCGTTGTTGACGGACAAGCTCCTCCGATCGACGGCGTGAGAAGTCTGTCCGCTTTTGCGCGGACGATGCGGAAATCAGAGGATCTTGAATGGTGCGATTCCCGTTTGCGGTGGAACGCAGGCGGAGACCGGGTGCGCGCTTCGGATGTGCCGCTCAGAAGGCTGGTGTCGACTGCTCTTGAGTTGCTTACTTCGGCAGAAATTGACCAACTACGCGCTTGTTCAAACCAAGAATGTCGCTGGTTATTCCTTGACGGCAGCAAGAACAAAGCCCGACGGTGGTGTGACATGAAGCTCTGCGGTAATCGGATCAAGGCGAGACGCTATCGGAGCAAACAGCGGATGGTCGACTCACAGTGACCGTTCACCTGTTGCTGGGTATCCCGGACGAGGCGTGCAGCGGCGTTTTCATTGCGGAAAACGCCCATAGATGCGGAAACCCCTACGCTACACCTACAGGAAAAATGCTCTAACGAAGCCGCTGTAAGTTGACTGTTGTTATCCAGTTCTCTACAGAGCGGCCTGCGGATATGTTCATGTTGCCTAATCCGACGGGCATGGATCGTAATGAGAGCTTGATTCTTTGCGAGGACCCAGATGCTCCTCCTCCCATCACACCAAATGATCGACTGCTTGGTTCAGACTTCCCTTTTTCAGCTCTATATCTGATGGAGAACAGCTCTAGCGGGTTCCCTGTCCTCGGGGTTTGCACCGCTGCAATACGCTATTTACGTTCTCTGTATTGCGATCTTTTACTATTCTGATGCTCCAGGGAAGATCGGCCATAGCAAGATCTGGGAGATCCGATGCGAATTTCCGAGTGGATCCAGGTGGGCTTCGCCAGCATATTCGCTCTGGCGGCATGGGTTTATCCGCTCGCTGCCCGACGGCGGTTAATCATAACCATGCTCGCCGCGGGTGCAATCTTCGCCATCGCCCTGGCGCGATTGTCCGTGTACCTCCTCCCATCGGCTCAGGTTTCAATCCTCCGTGATTGGCTGCCTGCGGTCTTGATGCTTATTCCTTATTGGCAGACTGGCCAATTCTTTCTCGGACCGAACGAGAAGATGCAGACCTGGCTTATGCAATCGGATCGCAGGCTGTGGACCTTCGTATCACTTGTCGGCGTGCGGCTCGGCCGATTTGCGCACCTCTCCATGGAGTGGGCTTACATGCTGTGCTATCCGCTGCCTCTGCTGGGATTGGCCACACTCTACGCGGCTGGATTAAGTCGCGATGCAGACTCTTTCTGGGCTTTCGTCCTTTTACCGACGTACGTCTGCTATGCCGTCACACCCTTTGTGCCTGCGATGCCGCCTCGCTTTCTCGAATCAGAACACGGGGAATCTCAGGCAACGAAAAGCAAGGTCTTCAATCTATGGATTCAGAAGCATGGAAGCATCCATGCGATTTCCTTTCCCAGCGCGCACGTCGCCGCCTCCCTGGCAATCTCTCTCTTTCTGTTGCACCGCGTTCCGGCTGTGGGGATCCTTTTCCTGATCATCTCTTGCTGGATCGCCGTGGCCGCCGTCGTGGAAAGGTATCACTACGCCGTCGATGTCGTGCTGGGAGCGGTTTTGTCGCTGGCGATGTATCTGGCATGGCTTGCTCATTTGATTCCAAGCACTCTCATCACCGCGCCGGCCACGGCTTTCGTTACGCTACTCTGAGGTCTGCCGTTCTCCGGTGGGAGAAACACAGAGGAGAGAATTTTCAGGCCCACTGGTAGGTTGGGTGCTTCGCCCTCCGCCGCCGGCGGAAAGAACTTCTTCAGAGCCGTGCGAGGATCCTCCCGAACCATATCGATCATTTCCACACGGTGCACACAGGAGACGGTGCAATAAGGCGCGCACGGTTTCTTCGTCCAGTACTCGCGTTCCAGGTCTTCGTGGGTGTACTTCTCCAGTGGAATCGCCGGGTACCCTCGCTGCTGTGAACAGTAATGGACAAGTCCATCCTCACAGATATAGAGGTATCGGCTTCCCGCGCGGCATTGCCAATCGTTCGGCTTTCCGCCTAATAGATTCTTTTGGAATAAGTTGTCATACGAGAATGCCCAGAATCCCGGCTTTCGTTCGTTCTGTATCTGCTCGTAAACGGCACGGTCCGCTTCCGGCAATGGCAGCAGTTGACCACCACGATCGTGGATCACTCCAACGGTTGTATCGAAGCCCAGTTCCAGGGCGCGCCGTGTAATGACGAGTGCATCGCGGGAATCCTTCACTCCGGCCCCTACGACGGAGTTGATGCTGATGGCAAACTGGGCAAACTCTTCAAGCCATTCCAACTTCTTATCCAGAACCTTCAGACTCTTTTTGGAAACGTCATCAGGACTTACATTGTCGATGCTGATCTGCAAGTGCTCCAGGCCGGCGCGGTTTAACCGCCGGATGCGGTCCGGAGTAAGGAGATATCCATTGGTAATCAGGGTAGCGATACGGCCATGACAGCGAATACGCCGGATCAGGTCGTCGAGATCGGGGTGTAATAGCGGTTCTCCGCCGCTGAAGGTAATGATCTCCGTTCCCAGAGCGTCGAGAAGATCGATGCGGTGCACCATCTCGCTTGTGGGTACCGGACTGGAGACTCTGTCATATTCGCTGCAATAGGCGCAGGCGAGATTGCAACGCCGGATCGGGATGATATGGGCGAGGATGGGATGACCGCGTGACTTGAGTGCCCGCGCCACCATCCGCGCGTAACGAAAGCTGCGCGGCAGGGAATGCACTTTTCGAATCGCACGCGCAAGTCTCATTTCGACCTCGCAGCCCCGAAAAGAATCCGAGAACGCCGAGTTCAGTCTACTCCCGTGCCCGATGCACAAGAATGTAAGTGGAACGCTCAGGTTGGATCAAATAGAAAGTAAAGTTCGAGCTAGAGCATTTTCCCTGTTGCTGGGTATCCCGGGAGGGGCGCGCAGCGGCGTTTTTATTGCGGAAAAACGCCCAAGGATGGGGAATCCCTGCGCTGCACCTGCAGGGAAAATGCTCTAGTCGAGCGAAGCTCGAACCGGTGGGAGCCGAGGGCTTCAGCCCGCTGCTCCCACCAGTTCAGCTATGTCGTGGGCTGTCTCGGATCAATCGAATTTGTCGACGCTCTAGTGTTCTAAAGTTCGTGATTCGTTCAGAATGACAACATTTATGACAAGAACTTCTGAGACATCACACTAGATAGGCGTCTCGTAAGCAAAAGACCGGAATGCCTCCACTATCTTCTTTGGCAGTTCATCACGGTTCTTCTTTGTGAGCAGTTCGTGCCCCGTGCTGGTGATGGAAAGTAGTTCGGTTCGTGCCGGGATGAGCTCCAACGCCTCTGTCAGCTCGGCGATCGAGGCGAACCTGTCCCGCGCGCCATGAACGAATAGAGCGGGAGTTTTGAGATCAGGGAAGTGCCCGGTACGTAACTCGCTGGGCCGCTGCGGAGGGTGGAGCGGGTATGAGAGCAGCAGAATCCTGTCTACAAGATTGGGTTCAGCCGCAGCAAGCATCGACGCCTGCCTTCCTCCGTATGAGTGACCTCCCAGAAATATACGTCCCAATCCCTGTCTTCGCATGGAGGCGACTGCCGCTCGCAGGCCCTGCTGATCACGCTCTGCACTGCCACGAGGTGGCGGCCCGTGCGGTCGTGACTGACGGAAGGGAAGATCACAGCGTAGAACAGTTATCCCCGAAGCGCAGAACGCATCCGCCAGCGCCACGAGAAGTGGGGCGTTGCAATTCGCTCCTGCGCCGTGCGTCAGGACGAGGCAATCACCGCCGGAAAGGGCCGGGAGATGCAAGTAGCCTCGAACGGGTACTTCATCCGGCGGAGCGTCAAGAAACTCTCGACAACTGTTCATATGCACAAATTATGCAGGCATCCCCGTTTATGTAGCGACCCAGGCATTCGAGCGAAGCTCGAATCGGTGGGAGCCGTGAGCTATTAGCCCACGGCTTACGAAGTCAAAAAGGATTGGGCTAAAAGCCCATTTACTTTCATGCTTTTATCAGCGGCTGAAGCCCGCTGAACACCCCAGCCAGCAAGCTTGCCGGGAGCCCCGCTGCTCCCACCACCGCTTAACTTGAGGGGGTGGCTTTCTCGATCTGCTTCAGTCTCTCCGTCAGCAATTCCTGTTCACGCAGGTTCTGCGTCATGGCGATGGCACGCTGTATTTCTTCACGCGCCTCAGTGAAGTTGCCCATCTTCATCAGCAGGTCTCCGCGAACACTGTGCAGCAGATGATAGCCGGTCAGAGCAGAGTCTCCGGCGATGGCATCGAGTGCATTAAGCCCGGCGGCGGGGCCCTGTGCCATACCTACGGCGACTGCTCGATTCAGCGCCACGATAGGAGAGGGCGCGGTCTGCATCAGAGCGTCGTAGAGAAGAACGATCCGTCCCCAGTCCGTCTCTTCGGCTGTGCGCGCTCGCATGTGGCAGGCAACAATGGCTGCCTGCAACCGATAATATTTTGCTTCACCGCCCAACCTTTCCGCGTGTTCGAGCGAGGTCATTCCCCGGTGAATCTGTGCTTCATCCCACAACGCGCGATTCTGATCCAGCAGCAGGATCGCTTCACCCTTGCTTCCCCGGCGGGCCGCGGTGCGCGCCGCATTGAGCTCCATCAAGGCCAGAAGCGCGTGAACTTCAGACTCGCCGGGAAGAAGTTGTGCCAGTATGCGTCCGAGCCGCAGCGCCTCGTCGCAGAGTGCGGTCCGCATCCACTCTTCTCCTGAGGTTGCGGTGTACCCCTCGTTGAAGATCAGGTAGACCACAGAAAGTACTGACGTGATCCTGCGGTGCAACTCGTCTCCGCGCGGTGTCTCGAAGGGTACATGAGCTTCCGAGAATAACGACGAATGGCAAAACGGGTTTTCGACAAGGATGTCAGGAAAACTTTAGCGCGGGAATTTAGGGGTATTCCTCGCCCACCCTAACTCCGTGAGGGTGGGGCACCCCGGCGGGGAAAGGAGATAAAAGCCGAGCGCTGAAGGCGCGTTCTATACCAGCCTGGGGCAACGCCCCAGGTATTAGAGCCACAACATTGTTAAAGGGCTGAAGGCCCGCTCCATAATTCCCAATGCCAGCTCTAGGCCAAGCCATTGCATTGCAGCGACCCAATTTTCCCGGCTTCCACGTCATACACCAGGTGCATGACAGAACATCCACCATCAAAGATCACAGGGAACTCTCTTTGGCTCCGGACTATATAGATACCCGCCGGTTTCATCTCCGATATGGATGACCGGACGAGTTCACCGCGAATCATCCTGCGATTGTGAGCCTTGTAGCCGAAGTAGTATCGGGCGTACTGACTAATAATGGGAGGGTGCCCCGGGGCATATTGGGGCGGTATATCGCTGGGTTTGATGCCGGCTTCCATCTTGCTGATGATGCTCGCGTCAGGTGTCCAACCCTGAGCACAACCTACTAAGTTGGCAACAAGCAACACCAGCGAAAGGATGATCGCTTGTGGAAGGGCCTTCTGTATTCTGACTTGCTGTGACAGATGCATAGCATGACCGAAAGCTTACATCACTTCCGAGCAATAACATCCATGCGCGAAAAACGTCCACGCCACACCTATGTTTCGCCGGGCCTTGTATGGGGGAATTATAGAGCGGGCCTTCAGCCCTTGATCGTTCTATGTGAACGAGACCTGGGGCGTTGCCCCAGGCTGGTATAGAGCGCGCCTTCAGCGCTTATATGTGGCAAAGCGAACTCCTCGGTTCCTATACGCTTCAGCAGCATGACGACGGTGGGTTTGAGTTGGGAACATGTAGCCGATACACTCGTTTCGCTAAAGTTTCTGCCTTTGAGAACTCGATGAACCTTTCCTCCGCCCAGACGCCGGCTTCTTCCGCTCCAAAGTTCTCCTGTGAGATCCACATGCTAAAGCTGCCCTCGTACGACCGCTGTATTGAGGTCATCGCAGAGGCGGGCTATCAGGGAGTGGAGCTTATCGGATACTTCCAGAAGTGGACACCCGAAGAGCAGCGCCGCATTATGGCGAAGATGCGCTCGCTCAACGTGGTGATTGATATGTTGAGCGGGCTTCAGGCGAGTTTTGCGATTCCTGGGCAATCTGAAGAATTTGCGTCGCGTGTGACAGAACATTGCCACATTGCTAAAGAGCTGGAATGCCCTCAGATCAACATCAAATCCGGCAAGAAGCTACAGGTCGACCCGCAGGTGCAATTTATGGCCGCTGTCGAAAATCTGCGACGTGCCTCCGACATTGCCGATAAGCAGGGAATCAATATCGTGATTGAGCCGATCGATTTGATCGAGAATCCCACCATCTTCCTTACGTCCGTGAAGGAAGGCTTTGAGATTGTGCGCGCGGTTAATCGTCCCAACGTGAAAGTGTTGTACGACTTCTACCACGAGCAACGCGGCGGCGGAAACCTGATCGAAAAGCTCGAAGCAAATATTGAGTGGGTGGGACTGGTCCACATCGCGGATGTTCCTGGCCGGAATGAACCCGGAACCGGCGAGATCGACTACACGAACATCTATCGCACCTTAGGGAAGCTGAATTACAACCGCTTCATCGGGATGGAATACGCACCTACTACGGATCCAGTGGCTTCCTTACGGAAGGCCAGACTTGATGCACAGAAGGCGTTAGCTGAGGGGAATCTATGAAAAACCTGTTTGAACCTGCTTCCGTGACGGAAATCAAAAAACGCATCGAAAGCCTGGGCCCTCGCAGTGAGAGACAATGGGGCGCCATGACGCCGGCGCAGATGCTTGCACACTGTTCCGCCTGGATGGAACAGGCCGCGGGGCTGAATAACCCGCCACGAAGCTTCGTCGGGCGGATCTTCGGAAAGATGGCGAAGAAGTCTGTTTTAGGGGAAGCGCCGATCCGCCGGAATATGCCCACGGAGAAGAGCCTGATCATGCAGGGTGACAAGGACTTTGTTGCGGAGCAGCGACGTTTGCTCGATTGGCTTGACCGTTTTTCTGCGGCTGGACCGGCCGGATGTACGACACACCCGCATTGTTTCTTTGGCCCCATGACTCCTCACGAATGGGCGACGATAGGGTATAAGCATCTCGATCATCATCTGAGTCAATTCGGCGTTTGAGTTGATCCGATTCGATGTTGAAACTTCAGCCCATCAGACTTGCGCGGCGGAACAGTAGACCCGAGGCGATGAGCAACACCACGGAGATACCGTGCCCAATGGCCATGTTCCGCGCAAGGTCGGGCGGCGCGCCCGAGGGTAGCAGCACGGCAATCAGGGCAAGCAAAGCCGCCATCGCGAACAGTGTGAAAGCCAGCCCTCGTGGCTGCAGACGCGTCAGCAAGGCCCCAATGAGACCTACCACGAGCACGCTGTAGTAGATCAGGTTCGCGGGATTTCCTGAGTCCGCGACATGGACCATGTTTGACCACCCCAGGCCGAATCCGGTCACCAGCGCAATACCAACGCCTGCCTTGTATGCCCACGAGTTCATCTTTCTCGCGATCAGCGCATACGCCATCCCCGTCCCGAAGAACAGGACATACACGAGCACGAACGCGCGTGGGGGCCAGTTCCATCCATCCACCACTCGCGATGCGATCACCGGCACCATCAAAAGGCCCAGCGCCACCAGGGCCACACGCAGTATCGTCTTGCTCGGTTGTGTCATATGAGTTGTGTTCTCCTTAATGGCTCCCACCGACGTCTCGAAAAAGACCCACAGTACAAGCCCGAATAAGCCACGATTGGCGTTTCTGCGCTCGCGGCAGAGGTCGTGAAACGTCTGAGCCATCTCCTCGCCGAACCGATCATGGAAACGCCGCGGATACAGCCGCAGCAGCATCGCATACAACGCCCGGTAATGCCGGCCTGCGACATCATTGGCCATAGGCCAACCGCCCTTCCGCCACCGCCACCACGTTGCGATACCGCTTAAGTTCCGCTCCCAGCGCAGCCCGCCCCGCGGTGGTTAGTTTGTAGTAGATCCGCCGCTCGTCGTCCATCTCCGGATCGATTCGCTTATCGCTTTCCCGGATCAGACCGGCTTCCATCATGCGTCCAATCGAGCCATACAGCGTGCCCGGACCCATCTTCACCTTGCCCTGTGAGTCCGCTTCCACCTGCTTCATGATCCCGTATCCGTGCCGCTCCCCGGTGGAGAGCGCCAGCAGGATGTGCAGCACTGCGGGAGTCAGCGGAGCGTGCGTTGTATCTTTCTTCGCCATGCATCGACAAATATATCCGTTACGGATGTATTGTCAAGTCTGGATAGTTGGAAGCACTCGTTTGCCCCATTCTTCGCGGTTTTATCGCGAAGGGTGTGGTGAACTATTCGAGCGAAGCTCGAACCGGTGGGAGCCGAGGGCTTTTAGCCCTCGGTTTATCGCTTCAATAGAAATGGGCTTTAGCCCTGGGCCTTTTTTCTATTCGACAGAGAAGGCCCAGGGCTAAAGCCCATTTACTTTTACGCCTTTATCAGCGGGCTGAAGCCCGCTGCTCCCACACGGTTTGCCAGAGGATGACTGTCAGAAGCAGATTTCTCCGCTGCGCTGCGAAATGACAAACAAAAAAGATCGCCGATAGGCTGTCTTATTCGATCATTCAATTTCTTCAATCATTCAATCGCCTCACAGCCCAACCGATGCGGAACGGCCGGACGCTCGAGTAGAGTGAAGAGATGCGAGTTGCCATCGTAACGGGAGCGGCGCAGGGCATTGGGCGCAGAACTGCCGAGGTTCTCGGCGAGGCTGGTTATACCCTTCTGTTGCTCGATATGCAGTCGTGCGACGCCACGCTCGCCGCGGTGCGTGAGACCGGCGCTGAAGCAGAAGAACTCATCGGGGATATCACCGATGAGGCCCTGATCGCGCGAGCCATATCGCTGATCATGGAACGTTGGGCCCGCGTCGACGTCCTCGTCAACAATGCAGGCATCAGCTTCATCGCTCCTGCCGAGACTGTGGAGGCCGCAGCCTTCCGCCGCGTGCTTGAGGTGAACCTCGTCGCACCGTTCGTTCTCTCCCGGGCCTTTGGCTCCATTATGCTGGCGCAGCGAGAGGGAAGCATCGTCAATGTTGCTTCGATCGCCGGTCTCGTCGGTGTGAGTGACCGTACCGCGTATAACGCCTCCAAGCACGGCCTTATCGGACTTACCCGGACCCTTGCTGGAGAGTGGGGCGGGCATGGCATTCGCGTCAATGCAGTCTGTCCCCGCTGGGTCAAAACAGAGATGGATGTCGCTGACCAGGCCGGCGGCGGCTACACCGACGATGACATCATCGCCCGAGTTCCCATGGCCCGCTTCGCAACTCCCGACGATATCGCCCGCGCCATCCTCTTCCTCGCCGACCCGGCCCAGAGCGGCTTTATCAATGGCCAGGCTCTCGCGATCGATGGCGGCTGGACCTCCGATGGAAGTTGGCAAAGCCTGCGCATGCGCAAGCGTTCGTGAGTTATATTTCCTCCCGGTCGCCGGCCTACAGTCTTCCCCTAACTCAGCAAGAAATTAAAGCCTCGAATAAAACAAGCACCGTAGGCAACTCCTGGAAGATCGTCACACATCACAGGGGCGACAAGTCATGCTGAGAAAGCGGTCGGACTGACTTAGGCAATTCGTTGTCTCCTCGCCTTCCGACCGACCTGAAACGTGCACGCCGACATACAAAAGAGCGTCATGAAAAGCCTCTCAGGTATCCGCCGCCTCATCGTTCCCTTGGTTTTTTTCTTTCTGGCCGCTGTCGCACCAGCCTTCGCCACAGTGACTGTGAGCAGCCCCGCAAATAACACGACTACCGCCAGCACGACTGTCCAGTACGTCGCCACCAGTTCGGCTCCAACCTGCGCGGCAGGCGTCGCCGCCATGGGCGTCTATGTGGACAATGCCCTCGTCTATCAGTCTGACGGCAACACCCTTAATGCGCCCATCAGCTTAACGCCCGGCGTGCACTATACCGTTGTCGAAGAGTGGGACTACTGTGGGGGAGCATCCACCACGCCAATCAACATCACCGTCTCCAGCGGATCGACTATGAACGGTGTGTCCGTCTCCTCGCCTGTTACCGGAAGCACCGTGGCATCGCCTGTCACCTACGTCGCCAGCGCCGGCACCACCAGCTGCGCCGCGGGCATTGCCTCAATGGGCATCTACGTCAATAATGCCCTCGCCTACGAAGTCTCCGGCAGCTCCTTGAACACCCAGCTCAAACTCCAGCCCGGCTTCAACAACACTGTCGTTCAAGCATGGGACTATTGCGGCGGAGCTTACACCAGCGTTGTGAATCTCACTGTCACAAACTCGAACGGCAGCGTTACTGTCACCTCGCCCAGCAACGGAAGCACCGTTACCTCTCCGGTGAAGTATGTTGCCACAGCTACGGCCTCTGGTAGCTGTTCCCAGGGTGTCGCAACCATGGGGATCTACGTCAACAACTCGCTCGTCTATCGGACGAATGGCAGCTCCCTCAATACCTCCATCGCTCTCAACACCGGCGTGAACAATACCGTTGTCCAGGAGTGGGATTACTGCGGAGGAGCCGCCGCCACTCCCATCAGCATCAACGTCTCCAGCGGATCGAATCTGAATGGGGTCTCGGTCACCTCGCCCGTAAGCGGAAGCACCGTCTCTTCTCCTGTGAAGTTTGTCGCCACTGCCGGCACCACGACCTGTGCAGAAGGTATCGCTGCCATGGGCATCTATATCAATAACGCCCTTCAGTACCAGACCAACGGGAGCTCGCTTAACACATCGCTGACGCTTGCTTCTGGTTCCTACAATGCCGTCGTCGAGGCATGGGATTACTGCGGCGGCGCGTCTACATCATCGATTGCCCTCAAGGTAAGCCCCATCACCATCACGCCCAATCCAGCCACAGTGGCCCTGGGATCCACGCGACAGTTGACCGCCATGCTGACCCTCGCGAACGGCACAACGCAGGACATCACCTCGCAGGCCACCTGGACTGCCGGGAACACTTCAGTTGCGTCCGTCTCTTCCGGTCTGGTTACGCCACTTGCTGCCGGCTCTACGACGATTACCGCCAGCTACAACGGATCTACCGGCGCTGTTCCTCTCAGCGTCTCCGTTGCGCCCGGCACCGGCGTCAACATCCTCACGTGGCACATGGATGCGAATCGCAGCGGCCTCAACGCGCAAGAAGCCTCGCTCACGCCCGCCAACGTCAGCCCGCAGACCTTCGGCAAAGTCTTCTCCTACCTGCTCGACGGCTATGTCTATGGCGAGCCGCTGCTCATCTCTGACCTCACCGTGCAAGGCGCCAAACATAACGTCCTCTTTGCCGCCACCGAGAATGACTTCGTCTACGCCCTTGATGCGGACACCAATATTGCGCCGCTCTGGAAGGTCTCGCTCCTCCAGCCTGGTGAGCTTCCGTTGACGAGTGGGGCCATCGCACCGAATCTCGGCGTCACCTCAACACCGGTGATCGATCCTTCTACGAACACTCTCTATGTTGTCTCAACGCAGGTTTCAAGCCTTGGCACGACCTTCCGCCTCAATGCGCTTGACATCACCACAGGCGCTCAGAAGTTCGGAGGCCCTGTCACCCTCCAGGCCTCGGTTCCCGGAACCAGTAAGGAAGCCGTCAACGGAGTTGTTACGCTCAACACGACGTGTGTTCAGCGCGCCGCGCTTCTGCTGGCCAACGGCAACATCTACATCGGCCTGGGCGGCTGCAAGAGCGGCTGGCTCCTAGCCTACGATGCTACAACTCTTGCGCAGGTAGGCGTATTCAACTCCAGCCCGAACCTCAACGGCGAAGGCACCTACGCTGCCGCAGGCGGCGTCTGGATGGGCGGCGGTGGCCCGGTAGCCGACAGTTCCGGCAACATCTACATCGCTACCGGCAATGGCCCATGGGACGGCCAGACCGCCTTTGGCGACTCCGTACTCAAGTTCAGCAGCGGAGTCAGGCTCGAAGACTATTTCACACCCGTTGGCTATCGATACATGAACTGTCGCGATGCCGATCTTGGGGCCGGTGGCCTTCTGCTCATCCCTGGCGCCGGCGAGCTTCTTGTCGGAGGAAAGACTGGAAAGCTCTACCTGCTCGACTCCGGTAACCTCGGCCGGCAGCAGGCTGGCGATGCAGGCGCAACCCAGACCTTCTTCTTCAGCACCGGCCTTGTGTCGCCATACACCGATAGCTGCACCGACAGCACAGGCACCCACACAGCCAGCATCATCTCTTACGAGGACTTCGGCACCGCAGCCTACTTCAATAACTCCGCCTACGTCGGCGTTACACCCACGGTCTCCGGCATCCCCGCCGGCATCCGGCAGTTCAACTACGGAGGGACGCTTACGCCGGGCTCCATGACTACACCCAATGTCTCGATGAACAGCAATGGAGCCACACCTTTCATCTCCGCTGATGGAACCCAAAATGGCATCGTCTGGGTGCTCGATCAAGGCCAACCTTTACAGAATCGCGCAGGCGCGACGCCCACCAACGCTACCCTCTTTGCCTTCGACGCGGGCAACCTCGCGAATACGCTCTACAGCAGCTCAATGAACGCTGCCGACGTTCCGGGTTACGGTCTCAAGTTCACCTCGCCTGTCGTCGGCAACGGCAAGGTGTATATCTCTACCGGCCACGATCTCACGAGCGTCGCCAACCCCATGGGCGAAATCGATGTCTATGCGCTTCACTAGAGCGGTGTCTCAGAAGTTCTTGTCATAGATGTTGTCATCCTGAACGGAGTGAAGGACCTGTTTTCAACGCTTCGGATGACAAAACTCTTTATGACCTATGTCACTTTAGTTGCAGGGCTCTAGTTCGCGCCTGCGGCGCGAATGTCTTGCTTAAGGGGACGGCTTCAGCCGTCCCATACTGAGCCTAGAAGAGATGCGGCTTTAGCCGCTGAGGTACCAAGCCATGACCTCAGCGGCTAAAGCCGCGTTTGTTGCCAACTTTACGGCACGGCTGAAGCCGTGCCCTTAAGCAAAACAGGAGCGGAGTTCGGTGTAGCGCGAAAACCTGGGCCGTTGCCGCAGGCTGGTATAGGGCGCGCTCCACCTAAACGATCCTAATACTCCGCATTATATCTTTAGAAAAACGCTCTAGCGATCGTGTCCGTTGGTAGAGACTTCGGCCCCAAGTGGCTCGCGGAACGGTTCTACCGCAATGCGTTCGTACCGTACTTCCAACACTGTCAGGTACTCCGGACCGCGCGGCGCATGGAGAACAATTTCGTCACCCGCTGCGGTCTTCATTAATGCTCGCCCCAGAGGCGAGACCCAACTGATATGGTTGCGTTCGAGATCGACTTCGTCGGTCCCGACAATGCTCACCACTCGCTCTTCCCCTGTGGCAGTGACATAGCGAACGGTCGCGCCAAAGAATGCCTTGACCATCCGCAGGCCCGATCTCGGAGCTTCGGGATCTACCACTTCCGCGGCTTCGATGCGTTTCGTAAGAAAGCGAATCCGCGCATCGATCTGTCGCAGTCTTCGCTTTCCGTACTGATAGTCGGCATTCTCGCTGCGATCGCCATTCCCGGCTGCCCAGGCCACTACCTGCACCACGGCAGGGCGCTCCCTGGTGAGTAAAAAATGGCGCTCATGTTTAAGGCGATCGAGCCCACTGGGGGTGATGTAGTTTTTGCCGTGCCCCGCGGGCTCTTCTGCTTGCGGTCTTCTAGTAAAACCTTTCCGCATCCTTCCCTCTCCAGCGCGAATTAATGAGTGCCTCGATTAGCTGATTGCCCATTCATAGGTTGGATCAGCTGCTTCATCGGCAGAGATGGAGCATTTTCCCTGTAGGTGCAGAGTAGGGCTTCCGCATCTATGGGCGTTTTCCGCAATGAAAACGCCACTGCACTCCTCTTCCGGGATACCCAGCAACAGTGAAAATGCTCTAGGCGGTCGTGCATGTCTTCAGATTACAGGGCACAGGTCCTTGATATTCGGCTCTGCGCAAAATCTTCTGGGATACAAGAACACCCTCCGGGAGGAGGGTGTTCTTTTTATTTGATCCCCGGGTTCGGTGGAACTGGAGTTCCAGGCTTGGTTGGCGGCTCACCGCCATCGGAGGGATCTCCATCATCGCGGCGCTTGACGTAAAGCAGGTCTGTCATTGTTTCTCTTCCGAAAAGAGTTTGTGGTGCAACCTAATAATGCTTTCTTCGGCTGCTTAACTCAATCCATTAATTCCTTGTTCGCTTCCACTCCGATGAGTATTATTTCGCCACCCGAACAAATGCGGCCGGCTGCGGCTTGAAATGTAGGAACTCGGTGTTCTCACCTCGACGTGATACACCCTCACCGCTGATTAGTGAAATTCAAGGGAACGACATGTCCATGAAGAAGATTGGAAACGCACTCCTGATCGGCGGTCTCGCCGGTCTTGCCACTTGGCTAACCACACCGCAGGTGCTCAACATTCCCACCTGGGCCGTATTCATTTGCTGGGCCTGTTACTTTCTCTTCGGCGCGGAGCCGCGAAAGTCCGGTAAGGGCCTGTTTCAGATGGTTGTAGGCATCGTGCTCGGCGCCATCTTCCTCATCCTTGCGCCACACCTTACGCCATTGCTTGGTCTTGCGACGTTTCCGTTCATGGTGTTTGTTGTAGCTGCCGGTCTTTCTTTCATGGAATGGACTCCGCTGCACATTGTTGCGGCCTACTTTATCGGCCTGGCGCTTGTGTTCGCCTCCGGCTTTCCGCCAGACGTTCGCCATGTGCTCATCTTGAGTTCTGCCGCGGTCATGGCCTTCTTCCTCGGCTGGATCTACATGGCTTTGCGCACAGCGCTCTTCGCCATATTGGACCGCCGCAACCAGAGTCGCAGGGAAGCGGTCGCTGGTGTCTGACAGGCTCACCGTGAGCAGTAGTTCCCACGACGGAGCTGTTGCAGCTTGTCGCTTTATCCGCGGCGGTGGCAGATGCCAGTTCACGTCCGCAGGTATATTGGTCGCCCCGGAGTGAATGATGATTAATCCTTCTGTATCGCGACGGAGAATGCTGCAGATGGCCGCAGCTTTTGCACCCACAGCCATGTTGCCTGCCCAGAGCACTGAGAGTGACGCTCAGACCGAGACCGACCTGCGCCCCACGGTCTCCCTCGTTCACCCCGGCCCGTCCGGAAAGCTGGTCTACACGGCTGATGCACAGGGCAATACCATACCGGACTTCTCAAACGCCGGCTATGGCGGCGGGGGTGTGCCCATCCCTTTTGTGCCGACGCGTGAGACCATCTGGCCGGTTGCCGGCGACAACGCGGCCAACCTGCAGGCGGCGATCGAGCGCGTCTCTGCTCTTCCGCTGGACGCTGATGGATTTCGGGGAGCCCTGTTGCTGCGCGCGGGGCACTACCCACTGGCCACTCCAGTGAGCATCAAAGCCAGCGGCGTTGTGCTGCGCGGCGAAGGGATGGGCGACACGGGTACGATCCTGATCGGCACGGGGACCGGCCGTACAACCGGCGCCACCGGTCCCGGCCGCGTACAACCCACGCTCGTCCGAATTGCAGGCAACGCCGGCTTGGTCCCAATGGAAGAAACCAGGCAAGAGGTCACGGATGACTACACACCTGTGGGATCACATACCCTGCGCGTAGCCAATGCGCGGGGCTTCAAGCCCGGCGATACCGTCATCGTTCGCCGGATCGGCAACCAGGAATGGATTGACGCCATGGGCATGAATGGCGCCACGCCGCAGACGCGCTGGCGACCGTTCAACGTGGAGTGGGACCGCGTTGTCGTTGAGGTGCGCGGGAACCTGATCACGGTCGACGCCCCCATCACCTGTGCCATCGAAAAGAAGTGGGGAGGCGGTGAGGTGCTCAAGTACGAAGACAACGATCGCATCGCCAACGTGGGCGTGGAGAACATCCGCGCTATGTCAGAGTTTGATCCCACCAAGCGGACCAACGAGTACGGCAACATGGACCGCCCCGACTACAAGGGCGAAGAGTACTACGCCGACGAGGACCACTTCTGGAACTTCGTCACCATGGACAATATCCGCAACGGCTGGGTACGCAATTGCACCGGTCTGCACTTTGCCAACATCCTGGTGGGCACGCAGCGCGGAGCCAAGTGGATCACGGTAGAAGACTGCATCTCGCGCGAACCCGTCTCGCGCCGGATGGGCGCTCGCCGCTTCACCTTTGCCTTGCGCGGAGAGCTCACGCTGGTCCAGCGCTGCCACTCCGACAAGGGCCGCCACTCCTTCATGATGGGCCAGCCGACGTCCACGCTGAACGTGTATCTCGACTGTGCCGCCACCAATCCCTATTCGTCCAGCGAAACACACGAGCAGTGGGCCACCGGCGGCCTCTACGACAACGTGCACGCGCCGCTCACGGCCCGCTTCTGGAAAGACATCGTGATCGGCTGGGGCGGCGGTAATACCGTCTTCTGGAACTGCGTAGGTCCGTTCCTGGTGCAGAAGCCACCCACCGCACAGAACTACTCCTTCGGCCACATCGGTGTGGATATGATCAGCTACAACACTGCCTTCCAGGACCTGACCAAGGAGGGCGGCTACATCGAATCGCTGGACAAGCACGTATCTCCACGCAGCCTCTACCTTACGCAACTACGCGACCGCCTGGGCATGGCCGCACTTGGCAACGTAGCAGCACCCGGCCAGAGAGCCTAGAGCATTTTCTCTGTAGGTGTAGCCCAGAGCATCCGCATCTATGGGCGTTTTCCGCAATGAAAACGCCGCTGCTAGTCCCAACAGCGCGGATATGTGCCCACTACAGGATCCGGAGCGGATCGAGCCACTACGAGCCGCACAAGTAAGAGCGGGCGAATAGGAAGACCAAGCTCAACGGACAAAGTGTCCGCTCACGCACAGCACTCGTTAAATTGGCCTAAACGCCCAATGAAAGGTGTCGCATTGATACATCTCGCGTAGCTAGCACGAGGGCTTTGGTCGAATGGCGGTGCCGGCTTCCTGGGTGGGGAGTTCTTGTGGATTGAGGATCGGATAGGGCGTCGTGCCCGTAAGGGCAGAGATGCAGCCGTTGATCAGGGTGGTGTCTGCGGCGTTGAGCGTGGGAAGTACGGGCACCGAGTTGTCGGGTTTGGAGAAGTTAAACGCGGAGGTCATGTCGCCCACGGCGGCACGACGCCAGGCGGAAAGGTTCGGGACTTCGGCACCGAAGCGGGTCTCCAGGAAACGGAGGATGGAGGTGTGATCGAAGACCTCGGATGAGATGAAGCCTCCTCGGGTGAACGGCGAAATGATGAGCATGGGCACACGGAAACCGAGGCCGATGGGACCGTTTATGCCGCCAAGCACCGATGCATCCGGAACCGGTGTGGCGGTGATGTATTCGCCGGGTGTGCCCGGAGGTGCTGTGGGCGGTGCGACGTGGTCGAAAAAGCCACCGTTTTCGTCGTAGGTCACAAAAAGAACGGTCTTAGCCCACTGCGCGGGGTTAGCGGTAAGGGCATTGATGATGGACGCAAGTGTGAGCTCCCCGAAGAGTGAGGGCGAAGGCGGATGGTCGGACTCGACGACAGAGGGGATGATCCAGGAGACCTCCGGTAGATTGCCAGAGGCGGCGTCAGTGACGAAGTCTGTGGGAAACTGCGGGCCGAAAGCGTTCTTGTAGAGAGGAGTCGTGGGGTCCTGAAACTTACTGAAAAATGGGAGGACATTGTCAGAGGAAAGGATGCCGTTGCCGAGGCTCTTGTCGGGTGAGCTGTAAATCTTCCACGAGATTCCGCGAGACTGGAGTTGCTCCGGCATGGTGGTGTAGGTGAGCTTGCCGTACATGCTGCTGGGATTGGAGATTAGGGTCTGAATGAGTGGACCACCATTCTTCCCATCGGGGTCGATCGAGGCAGCCATGGTATATAGCCGGTTCGGGTGGGTAGGGCCAATAACGGAGCAATGGTAGTTGTCGCAGAGGGTGAAGGCATCTGCCAGGGCGTAGTTGTAAGGCAGGTCGGCGCGAGTGTAGTAGCCCATCGAGAGGACGGCGTCATTCGCATTGATGGGAATGCGCGAGGTGACAAATCCATCGTTCGCGCCGTTGTTCCAACTCTGGTGTTGCGCAATCCAACCGTGGTCGATGTCATGAGTGCAGGCTGCGTTCCACTTCGAAGTGTCGAGGTGGAAGGGGTAGAGCGTACCTGCCGGCGCGGCGGTGACGTTGCCGGGGAAGGGTTGCTTGAATGCGTTGGAGACCTCGGAGAAGCCGCGCGCGCCTTTGTAGGTGCCGAAATAGTGGTCGAAAGAGCGGTTCTCCTGAATGACGGTCACGACATGCTCGATGTCGGTAAGCTTCGCGCAGGTAGACGCGCCGGTGCCGCCCCCGGACACCGTGGAAGCAGCTTTGTTGATGGCGCCGCAGCCGGGGATGAGCGAGGACGCACCGGCAGCCGCAGCGATTTTAAGGAGGTCACGGCGGGAGAGATACTTCGGGCCCATATTCCGTCTCAGAGGCACCTTTCTGATTGTTGGATGCAGGATTTCTCGCGCGGAAACCCCTAGCAACTCCACAACTTGAGATGATGATCGTTATCCGCCACGTAGCGGGCGTCTATCCGGCCGGTTCGTGGCTCAAAGTCCTACAGCTTTAGCGAGGAGCGGTTTCTCGCCGCTGATGGACTTTTTGCGCTGCTTGGCCTTAACAGGCGGCGGAAAGTCGATTTTCAAAAAGCGCAAAAACGAGCGCGTCAGAATGCCCTATAAGCGAGGCGTGAACATTGGTATAGAGAATCAAGCGCTGAAGGCGCGTTCTATACCAGCCTGGGGCAACGCCCCAGGTCTCCGGCCCATTGAAACCAAAGGGCTGAAGGCCCGCCCTATATAAGAGCCTTCAATTCGACCCTATCGTTTCGATGGAGCATTTTTCCTGTAGATGTGGAGTAGGGCTCTTGCATTCTATGGGCGTTTCCGCAAATGAAAATGGCCCCTGCACGCCTCTTGCGGGATACCCAGCAACAGGGAAAATTCTCTAGGCATACAACGGTTTCACGAACCGTTTCGTTTGTGACGATCAGGATTATAGATCGGGCCTTCAGCCCTCTTACAGTTTCCCTATCTCCGTACCTGGGGCGTTGCCCCAGGCTGGTATAGAGCGCGCCTTCAGCGCTCAACACATCTTTCTGGCTCAATAAAGATTGAACTTTAGCTGTTGCTTCAGGAAGTCCACGACCTCCGACTCATCGGCATTTCTGGGCAAATCCGAAGGAAATGCACCCTTCAGGAAACGCATCATCTCCGTCTCCTGTTGTTTTCCCAAAAGAAGCGTGTCATGATTCCTGTTGGAAACCTAAAGGTCCATTTGTCGTGAAGGAAAAAGCCTCATGAAGGAAAAGCCGGACGTTTTGCAAGGGACTCTCGCGCTGATGGTCCTCAAGACACTCGATGTCCTTGAACCGCAGCATGGCTGGGGGATTGCCCGTCGCATCGAGCAGATCAGCGGAGACCTTCTGGCGGTGAACCAGGGCACGCTTTATCCTCTGCTGCTCCGGTTGGAGCATGAAGGCTCGATTGCATCGGAGTGGGGTGTATCGGAGAACAAGCGCCGCGCGCGCTTCTATCGGCTTACCGCCGCAGGCCGCAAACAGCTTCAGGCAGAGACCCGCGACTGGGAGCAGACCGCGGCCATCATCGCCCGGTTTTTCAACGTCAAGGCGGAGGATCTGTCATGAGATTCCTGCGGCGGTTCAGAATCCGGTTTTCTAACTTCGTAACTCGACGGAGTGCCGATCAACGTCTCCAGGAAGAGATCGCCGAGCATCTTGCGTTTCAGGCCGAGGAGAACGTGCGTGCCGGTATGGCCCCTGCCGAGGCGCGGCGACAAGCCGCACTGAAGCTTGGGCCAGTCGAAGCAATTCGGGAGCGTCATCACGCCGAGCAAAGCATTCCTTTCTTCGAGAATCTGCTCTTCGATCTTCGTTACGCGATCCGCATGGTTTTGAAATCTCCTGGATTCTCGGTCATTGCGATCGGCACCATGGCGCTGGGGATAGGAGCCACCACGGCAATCTATAGCGTGATTGACGCCACGCTGCTGCACCCGTTGCCGTATCCAAATCCTGCGGAGCTGGTGCGCGTTCAGGACGATCTTCCCGGTGTAGGCGCGCACGGCGTAGGCATCTCCATTCCTGAGTGGAGAGACCTGCAAGCTTCGGGAATCTTCCAGTCTGTGGCGCTCACCGGCACCGGCGCAAACGTGAACCTCACGGGCAGTGAACAGCCACTGCGTCTCAGCTTCAAGCAGGTTACGCCGAATTACTTCGCGGTCCTGGGTGTAAGCGCGCAGTTGGGCCGCACCTTCGATCCGAACGATCCCACTCCCGGCTACAACCTTGAGGTCGTGATCAGTGACGGGCTTTGGAGAAAGGAGTTCGGCGCCGACCCGCAGATGATTGGCAGGGTTCTGCGCCTGGACAACGACGCCTATCGCGTTGTGGGCATCATGCCTCGCGGTTTTCGCGATCAGGGCTCAACCAGTGACGAGCAGAATGTGGACCTGTGGCTGGGAGCCGGCTTTACCGGTCTGCCGTTCCGGCCTCCGCAGCGCGATCTGCGTCTGGCGAGCAGAGCCGTCATCGCGCGCCTGAAGCCGGGTCTCTCGATTGCGGCCGCGCAGGGGCATCTTGATGCGCTGGTGGACACGCTGAAGAAGCAGTATCCGGCCGACTATCCCGCGCAGACCGCATGGACCGTGCGCCTGATCCCGCTTACTGAAACCGTGGTCGGCAGCATTCGTTCCTCTCTCATTCTGCTGTTCGGCGCGGTGGGACTGGTGCTGCTCATCAGTTGCGTCAACGTGGCCAATCTATTGCTTGCCCGGGCGAGCGGGCGAGGCCGCGAGATCGCGGTGCGTCAGGCTTTAGGCGCGCAGAGAACGCGGCTCATCCGCCAGTTTCTCGCCGAGAGCCTGCTGCTCTTCGTGCTTGGCGGAATCGCCGGTGTTGCCATTCTGTTCAGCGCCCAGCACTTCCTGCTGCGGCTTATTCCGGAGAGCCTGCCGCACCTGAATAACATCTCGATCAACTGGGGCGTGCTGGTGTTTGCCGTGGCCGTCTCTGTCGTGACCGGAACTGTTTTCGGGCTCGCGCCGGCGTGGCTGATGAGCCGCTTCGATCTGATCGGTACACTTCGCCAGGAAGGCCGCGGCTCCAGCGGATCACGGGAACGTGCGCGTGCCCGCCAGACGCTGGTCATCAGTGAATTGGCGTTGTCCCTGGTGCTTCTGATCGCCGCGGGGCTTTTGTTGAGAAGCTTCTGGGACTTGTTCAAGGTGCAGCCCGGCTTCAATCCTAACCGCGTCATGGCCATTCAAACCTGGCTGCCGGGACCGAACGATCCCAGTGCCGATATCTACCGGTCGGCCACACAGGAAGCGGTCCTGCTGCGCGAGATTCTTCGCCGCAGCCGAACCCTGCCGGGTGTCGAGGAAGCAGCCGTAGGTGACGAAGCCGCGCTCCCTCTGGGCCATGGCCAGCCGGGCCGGCTGCCATTGATCCGCGAAGGCATCGAGACGAAGGACAACGAGGCGCCTGTGATCAATAGCCCCATCGTCTCGCCCGAATACTTCCACCTGTTGAGCGTGCCGCTGTTGCGTGGCCGCCTTTTCAACGACCAGGACCTCGAGGAGACTCCCCAGGTTGCTGTCATCAATCAGGCCGCTGCTCTTACCTATTGGCCAAATCAGGATCCGCTAGGCAAACGCGTCCGCTTGCGCCTGGATGGCCGCGACCGGCGGGCCTCTTCCACGCCACCCTGGACAACGATCATTGGCGTGATTGCGGATGCGCGCACAGAATCGCTGGCTGACGCAGCCATTCCGCAGATCTACCGCAGCATCTACCAGCGCCCCGCCAAGGACCTGGCGATCTTTCTTCGCGGGCAGCTCGACCCCAGCGCCATCTCCTCGCAGATGCGTACACAGATCCAATCCATCGATCCGGAGCTCCCGGTCTTCCATGGCGAGACTCTGGATGAGGTGCTCTCCGAGTCGCTTTCCGTGAGGCGATTCTCCATGGAGATGGTGGCGTTCTTTGCGGCCACGGCCTTGCTGCTCGCCGGGCTTGGAATCTACGGAACGATTTCGTATGTGGTGAATGAACAAAGACGCGAGATCGCCATCCGCCTCGCGCTGGGAGCCCAGAAAGCCATGATTCTCAGGATGGTCTTGCGCCGGGGAGCGGGCCTGGCTGCCGCGGGCACCGGGCTTGGCATAGCCGGTGCGCTCATTGTCTCTCACCTCATGTCCGGATTGCTCTACGGCGTATCCCCTACCGATCTCCCCACCTTTGCGGGCTTCACCGTTGTGCTTACCGCCGTCGCACTCGCCGCCAGCTATATTCCGGCACTGCGCGCCATGCGCTTCGATCCAATCACGACGCTCCACTCTGAATGAGTTATTGGCACTGCTCGAGACCTGCCCTTGCAAGTAGCCAGGGTGTATCGATCGATCCGGAGTACTGATGCTCTGGGTGGCCCTGGGTATTCGCGCTCCGCGCGAACCCGTGGGAGCGGCGGGCTCTGGATTCACGCGATCATCTGCCAAACAAAGCTGGAATTTGAATCCTTGACAGTCGATAGTCGGATGTCTACTATCAATTTCCATTGATAGTCGGATGTCTACCATGGATAAGAATATGCAGCACCGTGCCAACGTACTCCAGGGAACTCTGGACATGCTCATTCTGCGAACGCTTGTTTACGGCGCAGCGCATGGCCGTGAGATTGGCAAGTATATCCAGCGGACCACCAACGACTTCCTTCAAATGCAGCATGGCTCTCTCTATCCCGCGCTGCACCGTCTGGAGAAAAAGGGTTGGATTGTTTCCAAATGGGAGACGGCCCCTGATCGCAATCGGGAGTTCAAGTATTACCGGCTTACGGAAAAAGGCAAAAAACAACTCGTGATCGAAGAATCGCAGTGGAAACAGATGGCCGAAGCTGTGGCGCGTGTCATGTGGCCTGCTGGTGAGGAGAGCTGAGATGAGATGGTGGCAGATCAGGAAACGGGACGCAGATCTGGAGAGGGAACTAAGCTCTGACCTCGAACTGGAAGTGGAAGAGCAGCGGGAGCGCGGCTTATCACCAGAAGAAGCCCGTCTCGCCGCTCTGCGTGCCTTCGGCAATCCCACACTGATTCGCGAGCAAAGTCATCTTGCCTGGGGCCTGGAATGGCTGGAAAGCTTTCTCAAGGACGTCGCGTACGGTATCCGTTCTCTGTTCCGCAGTCCCGCGCTCACCGCCGTCGCCCTGCTCTCGCTTGGTCTCGGCATCGGCGCCAACACTGCCATCTTCAGTTTTCTTGACGCAATCCTGCTCCGCAACCTGCCCGTCCAGCAGCCCTCGCAACTCGTCCTGGTCGGCACCGGCGCATGGAGTGGAAGATCAGATGCCTGGGCAATCTCCGAGCTCTATTCCTATCCCTTTTACCGCGACCTGCAGAAGAACAACACTGTCTTCAGCGATACGGCCTCGATCTTGAGCATGACCAACTCTGTCTTCGGGACCGTAGACAACCGCGACCACACTGAGCCGATGAAGGTCCAGCTCATCTCCGGCACCTACTTTCCCACCCTCGGCGTCCGCCCTCTCCTGGGCCGTCTGCTTACCGATGAAGATGACAACACCGAAGGCAACCATCCCGTCGCCGTCATCAGCTACGCATGGTGGGCCGGCAGTCTCTCCCGCGACCCGCAAGTTCTCAACCGCAAACTCAAGCTCGGCAATACCACCTTCGACATCGTCGGCGTCGCGCCTCAGGAGTTCTTCGGCACCACCGTCGGTCAGCGGCCAGACATCTGGGTTCCCATGTCCATGATCGCTTTCGTTCCACCCAACTGGGGCAGCTACTCCGACAAGCGCAACGAATCGCTCTACATCTTCGGCCGCCTCAAACCCGGCGTCTCGCTCGATCAGGCAACTTCGAACATCAATCTCGTCTTCCACCAGATCTGGCTCAGCTATCGCAATGCGCACGTCACCCAGCAAGACCTCGCCGATCTCCAAAAAACTCAAGTCCCCCTCACGCCCATGGAGAAAGGACTCTCAGGCCTGCGGAGTGAATATTCCAAGCCTCTGAAAGTCCTCATCTCGCTAACAGGAATTGTTCTTCTCATCGCCTGCGCCAACATCGCTAATCTTCTCCTAGCCCGGTCCACCGCACGGGTCCGCGAGTTTGCTGTGCGTCAGGCGCTCGGCGCAAAGCGTTCGCGCCTCATCCGCCAACTCCTCACCGAATCACTTCTCCTCGCTGCCGCCGGTGGCGCACTCGGCATCGCCCTCACTGGTCTCGCCAATCGCATTCTGCTCCGCATGATCTCCAGCGGTCCCGATACCATTCCACTTGATGTCTCCATCCACACGGACGTCCTGCTCTTCACCATCGGCGTTACGGTATTCACGGCTCTTCTCTTCGGAACCCTCCCCGCTCTCCGTGCCACTAAGCTTGAGCTCACCGAATCTCTCAAAGATGGCCGCAGCGCCGACAACGGCGGGCAAAAAACTCCGCTCGCCAAAGGCGTCATCATCACCCAGATAGCCTTCTCGCTTGTCCTTCTCGTCGGCGCCATCCTCTTCGTTCGCAGCCTGATCAACCTCAACCACGTCGACACAGGTTTCAACCGCGAGAACGCCCTCGTCCTCAGCCTCGATCCCAGTTCCATCGGCTACAAGGACTCTGAACCCCGGCTCAGCACTCTCTATCAGCAGATTGAGCAACGCATCGCCGCCATCCACGGCGTTACCTCCGCCAGCTTCGCCATGTTCACCTTCAGTCAGGGCGCCTGGAACAATTCGGTCATCATCCCGGGCATCGATCCCAGCCTTTCCCACAACATCAGCCAGAATGTTGTCGGCAACGATTACTTCAAGGCGATGCAGATTCCAATCATCGCCGGCCGCGCCTTCGGCCCGCAGGACACATCCACCTCGCAGAAAGTCACCATCATCAGCGAGAGCTTCGCCAAAAGATTTTTCCCCAACACCAATCCCATCGGCCGCCACTTCGCGATTGGCGTCGACCAGAATGTTCCCCAGTACGACATGGAAATCATCGGCATTGCCAAAGACGCAAAGTTTGAAGGACTCGGCGAAGGCCGCACTTATACCGACTACATGCCCTATGCTCAGCGCGCACGATATCTCCAAAGCCTCGTAGTCCGCTATACCGGCGACCCAGCCATCGTCTCCGGCGCCGTTCAGAACACCATCCACTCCATCGACGGCGGCCTTCCCATCACCCGCGTCTCCTCACTTGAGGAACAAGTGGCCGGCTCCATCACCCAGCAACGCACCGTCGCTCAGCTCTCCACCTTCTTCGGTCTGCTCGCCGTCTTCCTTTGCTGCATCGGCATCTACGGTTTGATGTCCTACATGGTCTCCCGCCGCACCAACGAGATCGGCATCCGCATGGCACTCGGCGCCGAACGCTCCAACGTCAGCTGGCTTATCATGCGCGAGATCATCCTCCTCGTCACCATCGGCGTCGTCATCGGCGTTCCTGTCGCCCTCGCCGGCTCGCGCCTCGTCACCAATATGCTCTTTGGGATTCAAGGCACGGACGCCATCACTCTCATCGCGTCCGTCGCCGCTCTGCTCCTCGTTGGCATCATCTCCGGCTACTTACCCGCTCGCCGAGCCTCGCAAGTAGATCCCATGATGGCTCTCCGCTATGAATGAATTTCCGGCACTACTCAAGACTTGCCTTCGCAAGTAGTGCCACCCGACGGGATCGGAAAATTCGATTGATTTAAGATCTCCTCGTGCCAACCACAGATCAGCCCTACGGAGAATTGAGCGCTGAAGACCGGGGTCCCCAATGAACTTGTTCATTGGGGTGGAAAGGCGCGTTCTATACCAGCCTGGGGCAACGCCCCAGGTTTTGGCGCCCCCAAGATGTCAAAGGGCTGAAGGCCCGCCCTATATAACAGTCTTCAATCCGACCGTATCGTCCGATAGATATACAACGGTTTCACGAGCCATTTCATTTATGACGATTGGGGATTATGAAACCTATGAAACCCGGGGACAGACGGGACGTTCCCATTCCGAATGCGATCGATCTACGTTTCAATGATTCGAATCCCCGATCATTGGCATTTTGCGGCCACGAAATTATATCCGGGCATTTCGGAGAGGATGCAGTTGGACTCGTCTCTGACTGAATCTCGATGAATGGCATGGCCGAAGTCGGCAATTGACGCCGAAACTTTCCGGATTGCCTCCGGGCAAGATCACGGATAGCATGATGCACTTGAGGTGTGAGCGATCATGAACATCTTCGGACGGTGGTTTGTCGCTAATGTTGCTGGTATGACAATCGGTTTGGGCAGTCATTCTTTCCTGGCTCACGGATTTACCGGTCTGCATGGCAACACCATGACTCCTGCCCAGTGGATTGCCCACATCGTTTCCTTCGGTCTGGCAGCAGCGATCATCTTTTTCTGTCAGCGCAAGTCCGTGCCGGCGTTGTTTCAAGCAGGAGTAGGACCGGTCTTTCGCGCGAGCGCTTTGGCGACCCTGGCTTTTCTCGGTGTGTGGTCTCTGGTCGGAATCCCTTTCGACATCCTGACAGCGTTTCTTGCCTTCGGCTTGAGTCTGGGCCTGGCTCTTCGAAACCGAACAACGCAAGCAGTGCTTGCCCTGGCCGGGACTGCCGCGTGCGCTGGAATTGTTACCGTTGGATCAGGTCTCCCCATCGCTAGCAAGCTTATGACGGCATTCGGCGGCGGACTCGCTGGAGACGCAACGCTTTGGACTTATATCGGAGTCGTGGGTGGGGTGTCGTCAGGCCTGTTAGGATCACTCGCCCTGCGTCGCATCATCGCAAACGATTCAGTAGCAAAAGCGAAGGTCGCGGCAGGCTAGATATGTCCTAGCCCTTCGTCCCGACAGTACAGCTTCCCGCGTCAATAGGAACGTGGAACGCGCTCTTTCGAAAAGCTCGCCTTGTCCAAGCGATCCGCTATAAGAGGAAAGGTGGTCGTAGGACCTTTCCAAAGCAGATCGTCAACAGTTGCGAACAGCGGAAGATCGGTTCGAAGGGTAGCAAGGTCTCGGAATAGAAAGGCCAGATCTCGCTTACTATTGAGAACCTCGGAGAGGCCTTTCGGATTGGAAACGTTCACCTGCCAATCTCGTGGGTCGGACGGGATCGCTTCCAGTTTGCCGAAGCGAGAGAGAACGGCAGAGGCAGACTTGGCGCCCCACCCTGGCAGCCCCGGATAGCCATCGGATGTGTCACCGACCAAGGCGAGATAGTCCGGAATGGAGCCTGGTTTGACTCCAAACTTCTGGACAACTCCCTGTTCATCGCGTTCGAGGCGCCTGCGTCGATCGAGTTGCACAACGCGTGTGCCGACAACGCACTGAGCAAGATCCTTGTCCGGGGTGCTGATGATCACGCGCTCCACTCGAACATCGTTCTGTGCGAGAAACGCCGCCGATGCCAGCGCATCATCTGCCTCGTATTCTTCCATGGCCCACACTACGACTCCGAGCGCACGGAGCGCCTCCTCCAGCAACGGAAACTGTGCGAGCAACTGGGGTTCTACACCCTCGCCGGTCTTGTATTCAGGCCACATTTGATTCCGGAAGGACTCAATCACATGGTCAGTAGCCACACCGATGTGCGTCGTACCTGCGCGCATCATGCCCAGAAGTGAACCGAGAACACCGCGCACAGCGGCCACCTCGCGACCTTCGCTGTCTTTGGCTGAGGGAAGAGCATAAAAATGCCTAAAGAGCTCATAGGTTCCATCAATCAAGTGCACTTCCATGGCTCAACCTTATCAGTTGATGCCAAACGTGGCGGCAGCGAGCCCGATCAATACTATCGAACGACCATATAGGTTTAGAGTCGACGGAACCCGACCCACCTTTACGGTCTAAATAGATTCATCAGCTTGGCCTATCAACTGAAAACACCTGTGTGACAACGAACAGCATGCAGCATCCCATATGACCATAACCTCGCCATGCCGGGCTCTGCTGCGTGCCGGCAATCCCTTCATACCGTCCGAAAACGCGGCCGCGTAAGGTGGCCTTCACCGTGTGCGACGCTCGCTGTGGCTTCGAATGCTTTGGGTGCAGGCTAGCATCGAACTCTTGGAACTTCTCATCTTCGATGAGGCTTAACGGGATGCCTTCAACAACGAGAGGTTTGTCGCGAGTCGGTTTAGGTGAAAACCCGCAGCAATACATTGTGTCCGTAGACCGACTACCGCCGTATTCCATCCAGACTCCCGGACCGCTGCTTGGCCATGGACATTGAGCGTCCTCCAGCATCGAATCTTCAAAGCCATGCGAAGCAACAGCAGTGAACTCGACTAATTTCTTTAGATATTTCTCTGGATGCGCTTTGACCTCGCACAGCGATACATGGATCGGGACTTCTGGCGTCTGAGCCTTACTGGCAGCGGGGAAGAAACCCGCCATCAAGCCGATCACGGTAATCCACATCAGTCGCATGGCTGCCAGTATACGTTTGACTCCGCCAAGATACTCTCCGACCTGTTTAGAGCATTTTCCCTATTGCTGGGTATCCCGGAAGGGGCGTGTAGCGGCATTTTCATTGCGGAAAACGCCCATAGATGCAGATGCTCTGGACTACACCTATAGGGAAAATGCTTTAGCGACTGCTTATTAGAAGCTAGTTATAGGGTGCTCCCCGGTTTGTCTATTGCAGTGGCACATGCCAGTGATCTGCGATGGCTTTGAGTTCTGCTGCCGTCAGGTACGTGCCTGCGCCGTGCTTGGGGCTGGTGAAGTTTGTGGTCTTCATGACGCCTTCATTGAAGCGGCCGAGGTTGGTGAACTGCTGGAAGTCCGTTGTCTCGCTGAAACCCATGTTGCTGGGTCGCGCGCCATACACGTCATACATGAGGACGTACTTGTCCGTACCGAGACGTTTGAAGGTGGTGGGCGCTTCGGTGGAGACTTTTTCGGGGTCGATCCGCTGCGGATCCATCTGGTAGCCGCCGGTGAGCGTGCTCGAGACGCCGTGACGAATCTTCGCATCGGAGACGAAGTAGAGCTCGTACTTGCCATGGAAGGGCGTGATGTCGCCGTCCGCGCCGTCGGTGTGGGCGAGAAGTTCCGGTTTGGTTTCGAGCCTGGTGAAGGCCGGGTCCGTGTAGGCATAGTAGACGTCGCTGCCCTTGGGGCCGTAGCGCATGGTGAAGTAGACCATTTTCGCGGGATCGTAGATGGTCTCCGGCGCCCAGGCGGTGCAGATGTTGCCGAGCGCCGGGAAGGCTGTGTCGACGCGGAAGTCTGAGTGCGACCAGTGGATGAGGTCGTAGGACTTCATGAGGACGAGAGCGCGGTTGTTGCCCCATCCACACTCCTCTACCGGGCGCTGGAAGGGTGTTTTGAAGATGCCTGCGCGCTGGCCGAAGATGTGCAGGTCCGTCATCGCGAGATAGAAGGCTCCGTCGGGCCCGCGGGTGATGTGCGGGTCGCGGACGCCCTTCTGCTCGGCGAGCTCTGTGCCGAGGAAGATGGGCTGGCCGTCATTGATGTCGGTGAAGGTATAACCATCTTTGCTGACGGCGAGGTAGGCGGCCTGCGTCTGGTCCTTGAAGTAGACGAGGAGGTAACCGCCGAAGTCTCTCTCAGACGGAGCGCGGAAGCCTTTGGGTTTGGTGAGGGCCTTCACGAGCTCGATGCCGGTAGGGCGAGGCGTGGTTGAGCTCGCCGGGCCTCGGTGGGCGGCCTTCCAGTCAATGGCGGTCTTGAGGACGGCAAAGAAGGCGGGCTTGGGCTTGCCCTGGCGGTCCCAGAGGAGCGGGTGGTTGGTGCGGCCACGTGTGGGGAAATTGTTGAGCCAGGTGTGGCCGTCGTCGACGCCCCAGAGGGTGATGCGGCCCATCTGGTTGGAGTGCTCGAGGAAGACCTGGAAGAATTCGGCGTAGCGCTGGGCGAGGCGCTGCTGCATCTCTTCGGGCAGGCCATCTTTGTAGGGGTTGGAGTTCGAGTCGCCCTTGGCGGTGGCCGAGACATCGGCGGAGTCGAGGACGCTGGTGCGGGGCAGGACGTCGATGTCGAGCTCGGAGATGTTAACGCGGACGCCGAGCGCTGCGAAGTCTTCGATGGTCTGCGCTTCGACGGCGGGGGTGGGGCGGTCGATCTTCATGTGGCCCTGCAGGCCGACTCCGTTGATCGGAATGCCGGCGGCCTTGAGCTTTTTGACCAGGGCGAGTGCGCCTTGGCGCTTGGCTTCGTTTTCGAGGGAGTAGTCGTTGTAGTAGAGCTCGGCGGCGGGGTCGGCTTCGTGGGCGTACTCGAAGGCCTTGGCGATGAAGTCGTCGCCGATGATCTTGTACCAGTTGGACTGGCGCATGGTGCCGTCGTCGGCGATGGCTTCGTTGACGACATCCCAGCCCTGGATGCGGCCTTTGTAGCGGCCGACGATGGTGTGGATGTGGTCGCGCATGCGGGCGAGAAGAGCGTCGCGGGTGAGGGGCTTGCCATCGGCGTCTTCAAAGACCCACCTGGGCGTCTGGCTGTGCCAGACGAGGCAGTGGCCGACGATGAACATGTGGTGCTTCTCGCCGAAGGCGACGTATTTATCGGCGGGATCG
This sequence comes from Terriglobus albidus, assembly GCF_025685425.1. Taxonomy (GTDB): domain Bacteria; phylum Acidobacteriota; class Terriglobia; order Terriglobales; family Acidobacteriaceae; genus Terriglobus; species Terriglobus albidus. Next base: position 44,803 of record NZ_JAGTAS010000025.1, on the reverse strand, counting down.
AAGTTGTACTTGTCGACGCCGGGCTGAACGACCTCCCACTTGAGGACATTCTCCGGGCTGATGGTGTTGAAGTTCGCGGCGATGATGTCCTTGGTGAGGAGGTCGCGCTCTTCAAACTGAGCGTTGTTCAGCGCTGCGCCGACGCGGAGGTAGGGCAAGTAAGCGTCCTTGAGCGTTGTGGGTGTGGCGGGGGCCGGAGGCTGTGCGTGCGCGGAGATGGCGGCAATCACGAGAAGGGCGAGGGCGAGGCGTTTCATGTGTGGCTCCGGCGAGAAAACGATTTCTTCGGCGTAGAGCATTTTTCCTGTAGGTGCAGCGTAGGGATTCCGCATTTATGGGCGTTTTCCGCAATGAAAACGCCGCTGCACTCCTCTTCCGGGATACCCAACAACAGGAAAAATGCTCTAAAAAAGATATCAATTCCTGGTCGCGGAACGCCATGGCCAACAAGGTGTGAAATCTATTATGGAAAGCATGAACGATGACGCTTCAAAGCCGTAATGCTGAAGCTCGCGTTGCTTTTATGCTTTCAGTCCGCCCGCTGTTCCAACCGTGTTTTTCGGACAAACTGCTACGATCCATGTCCGTGTAATCAACGGTCGCACGGGACATCCCATATCGGCGATGAGCTTTGCATTTGTGGACTACCATACCGATGAAAATGGCAAATACCGAGACGAATGCTCTCGCCGGTCTGGATGAGTCCTCAGGAGAGAAATCTCTGTGCCAAGGACGGAAGTCCGCCCAAAGATGGCTTTTGAGTAACTACTCGGCCTCTCGTGTGCCGGCATGTAATATGTCGGAATCGAATACTCAGCACAGTCATGCTGCTTCACGTTCGGAGGTTGAAAGCGCTATGACCATCCTCGCTCGCCTGGAGTTCTGGAAGGAGCAAGGTGCAATCTCGACTGAGCAGCAGGCTCATTTAGCGAGCCTCTCCCGCCGACAACCTTTCTCCCTCTCGCTTGAGCTCAACCTTCTGCTCTATGCAGGTGTCCTGGCGTTTGTTGCCGGACTTGGCTGGACTGTCTCCACCTGGTCGCAGCAACTCGGTGATGTACTCGTCCTTGCTGTTCTCTCTATCATTCTCGCCGCCTCTTTTTGGTATAGCTTTTCCCGCGCGTCCGCCTGGTCGGTTGCGGAGGTGGTTTCACCGACTGCGATCTTCGACTATGTGCTCTATCTCGGCTGCCTTGTCTGGTGCGTCGAACTCGCCTACCTGGAGCGTCGGTTCCACGTCCTATCCGGTCAGTGGGATCTTTATCTGCTGGCCACCGCCCTCCTCTTTTTCTTCCTTGCCTATCGTTTCGACAATCGCTTTGTGCTGTCTCTCGCTCTGTCCTCACTTGCGGGATGGTTCGGACTCACTATCTCGCATTGGCCGTCTCATCAGGACACGACATACCGGGGCTATGCCTTGGTTTACTGTTTGGTGATCGGTGCAGCTGGAGCGATTCTTGAGCGCCTCAACGTGAAGCAGCATTTTTTTACTACGTATCTGAACGTCGCTGCCAACGTACTATTCTGGGCAATCCTTTCCGGAGTCTTCGATTGGCGAGACCATGGTCTATGGCTTGTCGGTCTGCTGATCGCATGTGCGGCATCTCTCGCCTGGGGCGTGAAGCGCCGGCAGTTTGTCTTCGTCGCCTACGCCGCCGTCTACGGCTATGTGGGTGTTAGCTGGAGGATCATCAGCAACGCCATGGACAGCACCTTTGTCCTGGTCTACTTCGTGTTCACCGCCATCGCAATGATCGCGATGCTTGTCCAGATCGGGCGTCGCTTTGGGAGGCCGGAGTGAGAATTTATACGGAATCGAGCGAAGAGACTCTGCGTGCCCGCAAATTCCTGAGGCAATGGAGCGGAGACGGTTTCCTCAGCAAGGATCAGTACCAGCTCCTTGAACAAGACACCGTCTCCGACCTGCGCACCACCAACATCTTTTTGAGGCTCGTACTTTTCTTCTTCACCGTAGTCGGCGTAGCCGGCGCAATCGGGCTGTTCTTCACGATCTTTCTTTCGAGGCCGTCGCAACAAACCACAGGAATCTTCCTATTGATCTTCGCTGCTGTCTGCTACGCGACGGCCGAGGTCGCCGTAACCCAGGCTCGTCTGTATCGCTACGGAATCGAGGAAGCACTCGCCGTCTGTGCGGTTGCTTGTCTGTGCGTAGGACTGGAATCCGCCTTTATCAGCGTTCTCTACCCCTCGCGCGAAATGCAGTCTGTGATTCTTGCCGTTGGCGCGGTGGCTTCGCTCTGGATCTGGTACCGCTTCAATCTCTGGTACGCATTTCCCGCCGCAATGATCTTCGTCATCTTCCTGCCAGCTTGCTGGACTCCATCTCACCCGGCGCAACATGTCTCCATCGCGGTGTTGTATGCGGCTGGGCTGATCTGTATAGCCTCCATTCGCTCCCGCCACCGCTTCGATTACTTTGAGGATGCGTACTCGCTCTCAGAGGCGTTTCTATGGCTCGGTATATATCTGAGCTTCAATCTCAAAATTTCAGATTTCAGCTTGCTTTTGCATTTAGGGCTTCTCACGCGTTTCACCTCGAAATCCGCTGACCTGTTCTACTGGACGACGTGGGTGCTTATATGGTGCCTGCCGCCCCTCATACTCACACACGGTGTTCGCCAGAAGGATCGCCTCATCCTCGCGGTCGGCGCGGTTACTGCCGTCCTCACCCTTATCACCAATAAACCGTACCTAGGCTGGCAGCGGCATACCTGGGACCCGATGCTTCTCGGGATAGCACTGGCTGCCGTTTCACTGTTCCTTCGACGCTGGCTAGCTCTTGGTCCGGACGGAGTTCGCCATGGCTTCACGGCCGCGCGTTTATCGGGGAAGGACAAACACACGATGAGCGTCGGCTCTGCCGTACTCGGTCTGATAACACCGCAATCGATAACACCAACCCCGCAACCAACCCATCCAGAGTTTCGGTTTGGCGGAGGAGAATCGGGAGGCGGAGGAGCTAGCGGTGATTTTTAAAGATCGTTCCGCCAAGCTACACGCCGATTTATCGTGACCGATCACTTAGTTGTTTGCACGGTACAGTCGGTCAGCTTGTAGTGCCAGACCTCGTGATGGCTCTCGCGGTTGATTGCAACCTGCTCAGGTAATTGAAATCCGCCAACGTTTTGATAGGTATAGGTAAGGATTATCCGATTGCCTGGTTTGAAGTCTCCATCCTCGCCTAGTTTGAACGAGGTTAAGAGAAATCCCTGTGGGCCAGGACGGAAGTCTGTCTCCCGGCGGTCGGAAGTAGATCCCTTCGCCGCTTCGCTCTGGAGACTCATGTCTCGGGCGAACAACATCTCAACATCAAAAGTTTGAATCTTGAATTCGAGCTTATAGCCCGCCCTGGACGGCTCAACGTGAGCGGACGTGCCCTCCGGCGGAAGGATCGCGTTATTGCTGGCAGCCAACCAGTTATTCAAGCTGTACTGTACCGCATGTTCGAGGAGACCTTCCGCCATGCCTCCGTGGGGAAGCTTGGTCATTTCGCCTTCAGTCATTCCAGCCGACACTGCTGCGTTCTGACGGGTGACAGTGACACGATTGCGAATTGGCTGAATGAACTTGACGATCTCGTCGTCCGATCCTTCGTCGCCGACACGCACGGCCTCGGTGAAGTGTTGCTTCCAGTTGAACTCTACCGCGCAGCTGAAGGATTGGAGGTTCCGTTCAAAGGGAGCGTCATATTTCGCACGCGCTTGTTTTAGGAACGTCGCATCATCGGTTGCTACCTGTGCGTGGCAGAACGGAGCGCAAAGGCAGAACACCAACGTCGAATAGATAAATCGCATGATGCATCGTAAATCACCGAGTACCGATAAAGGCTCTTTTTGGAATTGAACCGACCTGCATGGATGCCAGCTATATTTCCGGCACTGCGCGCCATGCGTTTCGATCCAATCGCGACGCTCCACTCCGAATGACTTCCTGGTGCTATTCGAGACCTGCCTTCGCAGGTAGTGGCCATCCCAATGACACAACGGTTTTACGAACCGTTTCATTTGTGAGGATTGGGGAATATAGATCGGGCGTTCAGCCCTCTTACCGTTTTCCTATCTTTCTTGCGCAACATATCAGCCCATTCGTTGTAGCGGCCGAGCAAACGACAACTCGTGGCCATCGGGATCGGGCATGTGGAAATAGCGCTCACCCCAGGATGCGTCCCGTGGGATTTCGGGATCAAATCCTTTTTCCCGCAGATGTGCCCACAACGCGTCGACATCCGTAACATGGAAGATCAACCGGCCCCACTGCCGCACACTCTCACCTTGTTCGAGGTTCAGAATTACCGATTCTGAATTCTTCGCTCGAAGAGAGGAGAAACTCGCCTGTTCTCCTCCGTGAAGCAACTCCATGCCGAGTACATTTCGGTAAAACTGCACTGAAGCCTTCATGTTCGAAACCCGAAATGTAATCGCAGAAATCCTTTCAATCGCCGGCGCCATACGTCAGAAGTGTACGTTGAATTCTCCTATGCAGGAGGCGGCGCAGGATATACGCCATTACCGGCGCTTGCTACGTCGAATCAGGACCGCTACCATCTTGAACCTAGTCCGACCGTGGGTCTAGAATCCTGCTGAAACATCAGAAAGACCGTGGGAGGTTTCTATGCCCCACTATGAGTTCTTCTGCAAAGCATGCAAGAAAACATTCTCGAAGATCATGACCATGGCAGAGCATGAAGCGGAAAAGGCCTCCTGCCCGCACTGCGGCAGTCAGGAGGTAGAGCAGCGCTGGTCAGCCTTCTCTGCTGTCACCTCGAAAAAGAGCGCCTGAATACAGCGGCGCCAGGAGGCGCATATGCACTTCGACAAATTTTCGTTCGGTGCGCTCCGAATCGACGGCCGCACGTACGAACAGGATGTGGTGATCGACCACGGAGAAGTCCGCAAACGAAAGAAGGCCCCTTCCAGGAAGTTCCGCGATGAGTTTGGGCATACGCCCCTGTCCATCGAAGAAAAGATACCTTGGAAATGCAAGCGGCTTGTGATCGGCACCGGACAGTACGGTCGTTTGCCAGTTATGACAGAGGTGAAGGTTGAGGCGGAACGCCGCCACGTCGAGTTGGTTATCGTACCGACCAGTGAGGCCCTCCGGCTTATAGAAAGGGAACCTGCGACAAATGCCATTCTGCACGTGACCTGTTAGAGCATTTTCCGTGACAAGCTCAGGTCGCGGTCCAAGCTCGTCAGCCGCTCCGGACCAGTGGCGTTTCAGGATGCCTGTACGACGACGAGGCCTGCATCGCATTCAAACCGACTGCGGTTCGCGACCTTTCTGTTATAGGAACGGAGCGGCCTGACCCGCTGAATGCGGCAACCCGTTCAGTTCCTGCGACTCGGCGCGCACGCTCACTTCCTACTGGGAAGTAATCGCTCCAAATAAGCCGTGACTCTCATCACCGATACCGGCAGTAAAGAAGAGCGTTGTCGTCGGGGCCTGATGGGCGCCGTTCCCGAACTCCAACCCCCACAGGCCATTGATCGTCATGGGGTTTCCGAATGTGTCCTGCAACTGGCCGAGAAAATTGCCCGTGCTCTGACTGAAGGCGTTGATCCTGCCGTCCCCGAAGTTGCCGACCAGCAATGAGCCGCTGAATGCGCCGAAATTAATGGGAGCAACTGCCAATCCCCACGGTGAGTTCAGCGCTCCATCGGCGGCAAACCTGCTCTGCAGAATGCCATTCAGGTCGAAGATATCGATGTACCCATTGCCTGGCCCTTTCACGTCATCATGACGTTTCGCGTCCTGTTTCGCATAGGTCACGAATAACTTGCCATCGATGTTGCGAATGCCGAACGGCGCGAATCCGCTGGGAATCTCGCTATCCGTGAACGATTTCACCAGTTGAAAGTGCGTGTCGTACATTTCGACCATGCCGTCACGGAAGTTGGTCGCATAAATAAAATCCCCAGACCCGTTGTTGCCGATTGCCAGACCCTTGTAGACGGCCCCAAGCCTGGTGCGACCCGCGCTGGCGCCTGGACCAGAATGGTTCACAGCCAGGATGGCGTGAGTCGGATCTACTGTCGGATTCCATCCGCTGATGGTGCCCTCTTCCGTAGCGAAGATGAAACGGCTCGCACCGGAGTTTCCGCCGGCCGAAACGACAAAACCGCTCGTACTGTTGAACACGATGCCTGTCGGCGCGGCGACCGCACCGGCCGGGCTATGGCGTGGCGTGGGGATAATCACGACAAGCGGAGAAGCCGTTGGAAATGCCACGCCCTCCCCGGTGTACACCGTAGAGAGCCCGGTTCCATTGTCGGCGATCCAGATGGGCCCCGTGCTGCCGGCATTGACAATCCCCCACGGGTTGACAAGGTTCGAATCAGCAAAGTTAGCGACACCAGGGATATCGGAGACCAGATTCGTGCGTTGATAGGATGTTTGAGCAACCGCCTGAGTCATGGCCGAGAGGGTCACCAGCAATCCCACTGCCGCTGCGGTCAGCCTAAAATGCGCCTTCTTTCCACCTGACATATTCATGTCCTCCTCAAGTGAAATCGCCACACGTTATCGATGGGTTTGTCGAGCGAGTAATGCTAGTCCCCGGCAGTTCTGCGGGTTGTCAAGGCATTGTCACTTTTCGCCGGGCTATCTCACCCGACTGGGATGGTTCAGCATAGCGGGCCGCAGAGTCGCTATTCCTGAGCCTGATTCTCACGCCAATTCACGTCAAGTTGACACCCGGGGTGGATGTCAAAGCGACCTACTCAATGAGTGCGTTGCCATGTTCCCGTAAATCGCGGGACACAGCCAAACAGATAGCCTAACTCTCCTATGGACATTCCAAAGGAGCCGATGATACCTTTGCGGTGTGCAAAGGAGGCCTATGCGGAAAAGTCCGAGGTTCTGCAAGGCACTCTCGACCTGATGATTCCTGAATACTTATAGGGAAAATGCTCTAGCCTGCAGGGGGAACCGTAACGATGGCCACTCGTATCCGGGTATTCATGGCGAAGCTTCGGGGGTTATTTGGCCGGCAACGGTCAAACTGCGAACTGGAAAACGAGATCCAGTTACACATCCAAATGCTTGCAGACCGGTTCGTTCTCCAGGGTATGAAGCCCGGCGATGCCGAAGCAGCGGCGCGGCGTCAATTTGGGAACACAACTTTGTTGAGAGAGCGTCACTACAGGCAGCGCACGTTATCCAGCTTAACCACGCTAATGCGCGATCTCCACTTTGGTCTGCGCCAGTTGGCACGAAATCCCATTCTGACGTGCGTGGCGATTACCTCGCTGGCCCTCGGCATCGGTGCAAATACGGCTATCTTTACTGCGGCAAAACGAGTGCTGTTCGACACGCTGCCAGTGACGAACCCTCATCAACTGCGGATGCTGACCTGGGTTAGCGGTCATGAACTGCCGGTTCCACCAGTGTGGGGAGATGTCGGGCCGAATGAAGCCGGCGGACTCACCTCGAACAGCTTCTCATATCCCGTGTTTGAGGAGATGCGCAAGAGAGCTGACGCCGTTGAGTCATTCGTCGCTTTCAAAGACGCTCCGATGACCGCAACGATCGACGGGCATGCGGAGACGATCAGCGGAGAGTTGATCAGCGGCAATGCCTTTCAAGCCCTCGGTGTAAAACCGGAGTTGGGCCGGACCCTGAGCCCGGCCGATGATCTTGCACCTGGCAGCGGCCCGGTGGTGGTCATCAGCGACGGATTTTGGACACAGCGATTCGCGCGGTCTCCTCTGGTTGTGGGGAAATCGATCTCATTGAATGGTGTCCCGGTGACAATCATCGGCGTCAGCAGCGGTCGTTTTGCAGGCTTGCAGATGGGAAGCTCGATGCAGGTCTTCGCCCCACTCACCATGCAGCCTCTCATTCTGCCCAAGGCGCAGAATGGGAGTGTCTCTCTGCTGGACAATCCCCAGTCATGGTGGCTACAGGTCCTGGTTCGATTGCGTCCGGACGTTTCTGAGGGGCGGGCTCAGGGCGAGCTTGATACAACGCTGCGCCAGGCCGCGATGCCGGTTCTGAAACACACAGGCGATCTTGATCGATTTCACTTGCAGTTCGCACCGGGCGATCGCGGGTTGGACTATTTGCGAGCGGAATACGCGAGGCTATCGTACGTGCTGCTGGCGATTGCAGGGTTCGTTTTGCTGCTGGCCTGTCTCAATCTGGCCAACCTGCTGCTTGCGCGTTCGGCCAGCAGGCAGCGTGAACTGAGTACACGGATGGCGCTGGGAGCCGGCCGCGGAAGTATTATCCGGCAAATGTTAACCGAGGCCCTGTTGCTTTCCAGCTTCGGTGGGATAGCGGGATTGTTGCTCGGCTACCTCGGCCGCAACGTTGTCCTAAGGCTGCTAACAAATTCGCCACAGCCGGAACTCGAGCAAGTGCAGTTCGACTGGCGTGTGCTTCTGTTCACCCTGGGAATCTCAATCGCTACCGGCATCCTGTTCGGATTGGCGCCTGCTTGGCAGGCGATGCGAATGGCTACTTATTGCGGGCTCCGGGAATGGGGAGGAGCCACCGTTAATCGGCATCGGCTCTGGCTTGACAAGACTCTTGTCATTGGCCAGATTGCAGTTTCGGCGACCTTGCTGATGGGCGCAGGGCTGTTCGTACACACACTGGTCAATCTCAATCGCATCCCCCTGGGCTTCGACTCGAACAACATCCTGCTTTTCCGCCTGGACCTTCCGCGCACCCGCTACAGCGATGCGCAAATGGCGACTTTCTTTAAACAGCTTGAGGAAAGACTCGCGTCACTTCCCGGAGTTCGCTCCGTAACCGTCAATAACATCGGCATCATCGGTGATGGACATTCGGGAGCGAATTTCCATGTCCTGGGCCGTCCGAAGGAAAAGGATCCCGTTCGGGTACAAACCAATGGTGTCGGTGCGGATTTCTTTGAGACACTCGGCATCCCGATCTTGCAGGGACGCGCATTCAACCAGCATGACAATTCGACCTCTCCTAAAGTCGCAGTTGTGAATCGCGCGCTGGCAGAGAAGTTCTTTCCCAACGAGAACGCCATCGGAAAGACGTTCGAAACAGATGTCGTAGAGGGTCCGGTTCAGATCGTCGGCATCGCTGCGGACACGCGTTATGCTGATCTGCGCACTGACACCCCTCCCACTTTTTATGCCCCGTACGTGCAGAAGTCGAACGGGCCGAGTCGCATGATGGTTGAACTGCGCACCCTTGCGGATCCGGCCAGTGTATTGACCGAGGCTCGAACAACCGTTGAATCTCTTGACGCAGATCTGCCAATGACCGACGTGCGCACGATGAAGGAGCAGGTACGGTCAACGCTGGCGGATGAACGCGCTCTCGCGCAGCTTGCGGGAGGTTTCAGCTTGCTGGCGCTGGTGCTTGCAAGCATTGGTATTTATGGAATGATGGCGTATGCGGTCACTACGCGGACCGGAGAAATCGGCTTGCGCATGGCGCTGGGAGCACAGGCCAGGCAGGTTCTCTCCCGCATATTGCGCGAAGCCTTCTGCTTGACGGGTGCAGGTATCGTTCTTGGGTTGATTGCTGCTCTGTGGCTCACGAGATTCATTCGCGTCATGCTGTACGGCCTTGGAAGCCTGGACGCGCTCACGTTGGGAAGTACAGCAGTGCTTTTGATCGTCGTATCCCTCCTTGCAGCTTTCGCACCTGCCCGTCGCGCCTCCAGAATCGATCCCATCCGCGCTCTACGGCACGATTGAAGAACTTCTGAGATACCACACCTACGTCTTGAGCCCCGTAAAAATTTCTTTTCCCATAGTCATTCGAGTGGAGTACTATGGTCTCCCCATAGTCATTCGAGTGGAGAGGCCATGGCGAGGAATAAAACACCGGATGCAGGCGAGATTCTTCAGGGAACGCTTGACCTGCTCATCTTGCGCACGCTGATCCTTGGTCCCGCACATGGGCACACGATTGCGCACTCGATCGAAAGTACGTCGGAAAACGCTCTCGAAGTGGAGCAGGGCTCACTCTATCCGGCGCTTCACCGGCTTGAAGATCGGGGGCTGGTCTCCTCCGAGTGGGGTGTGAGCGACAACAACCGAAGGGCCAAGTTCTACAGGCTGACAGCAAAGGGTCATAAAGAGCTGGCGGCAGCAACCAGCCGCTGGCGACGGATGACCCGCGCCATCGGCCTCATCCTCGGAGAATCGAACGGCTGAGCGTTTTCCCTGTGGGTGGGTCTAGAGCTTCCACATCACAGGGGCGTTTTCCGCAATGAAAACGCCGTTGTACGTCCCTTCCGGGATACCTGGAAACAGGAAACGCTCTAGCAGGAGGGAAGAGTATGGGTTTCCAGCGCTACCTCAATCGCGAAAGTAAAGATCGGGATCTGGCCGAAGAGATCCAATCGCACCTGGAGCACGAGGCCGATAGAAACCTCGCACGCGGCCTCGCGGATGCTGAGGCGCGGCGCCAGGCCCGGCTGAAGTTCGGTAATCCTCTCGCCGTGCGGCAACGAGTCTGGATCTATCGCTCTCTGCCAATCGTAGATGGTATCTTTCGCGATCTTCGCGACGCCTGGCGTTCGTTGCGGAGGACTCCCGGACTCACCATTGTCGCTCTGCTTGTGATCGCGCTTGGAATCGGTGTGAACACGGCGGTCTTTTCGGTCGTGAATACCGTGTTGCTGCAGCCGTTGCCGTATCCCGATCCGCAGTCGCTGATGAGGCTGGTTCTCTTTACGCCGCAGCGCACGCTCGATGGAGCCAGCGTTCCCGAGTTCAATCTATGGCGGCAGCAGACCGGAGTGCTTCGCGATGTGGCGGGTTATGACACAGGCGGCGCCGGGCTGAATCTTACCGGCGGAGATCATCCGATCCAGGTGCAGGGAGTCCATGTCACTCATGATTACTTCACGTTGTTTGGTGCTCCGGTAATCGCAGGCCGCACCTTCACGGAAGCGGAAGACAGTCCCCATGGCGGCAATGTGGTGGTGCTCAGCTATGGGCTGTGGAAGCAGCGCTTCGGCGGTGATAGGAAGATCGTCGGTCGAACCGTACAGATCGATAACACTCCCTATCTTGTGGTGGGAATCATCGGCCCAAGATTCGTTTCTGATAATCCAGCAGACCTCTGGATCCCATATCAGTTCGACCTGACTACTCATGATATGGCGCACTATTTCAGCGTGGCGGCACGGTTGCAGCCCGGTGTCACCATCGAACAGGCGAATGCTCAACTTAAGGTTGCATCCGACGAGTTCCGTCGCGTGATGCCTAATGCGATCGGTCCGCAAAATCATTATGGCGTTGTCACTCTGAAAGAGGCGACGGTCGGCGATACACGCACGCCGCTGCTCATCTTGCTCTGTGCGGTTGGGTTGGTATTGCTGATCGCCTGCGCGAACGTCGCAAATCTCCTGCTGGCCAAAGCTTCGGGCCGGCAACGCGAGTTTGCGACACGGGCGGCTCTTGGCGCGGGCCGTTGGCAGATCATCCGTCAGCTTCTGGCTGAGAGCCTTATGCTGTCGCTTTCCGGCGGCCTGCTAGGTCTGCTTCTCGGCTATACCAGTGTTCGCCTGCTACTCCATGTGAATGACGGCGACCTTCCCCGGGTCGGTGAGAATGGCCTAGCTGTCTCCTTAGACATGCGCGTTCTGCTCTTTACATTCGGTGTTTCGGTGCTGACCGGGATTCTGTTCGGCCTTGTCCCTGCTGTGAGTGCTTCACGCACCAATCTTGTCTCCAATCTGAATGAAAGCGGCACTCGCACTGGCACTGGTTTCCGTAGCGCCAACTTCCGGTCAGCTCTTGTGATTACGGAGATTGCGCTGGCGCTGGTTCTGGTGGTTGGCTCTACGCTGTTGATCCGAACCTATCTCAAATTGCAGGGCGTCGATCCCGGCTTCGATACGCATAATACGCTGACGATGGCCATGTCGATCAGTGGAGGCCGCTTTCAGACGAGCGATCCCGTGGATCAGATCATTCGGCAGGGCACGGAACGCATCAAGGCCGTCCCCGGTGTCGTCGAAGCTGCTGCGGGGAATGGCCTCCCTCTTCAAGGAGCCTTCGGAATGCCGTTCGATATTGTCGGACGGGCGAAAGGCAATGCTGCATTTACCGGAGGCGCAGGGTACTACTCGGTCTCAGCGAACTATTTCGAGGCTTTAAAGATTCCTCTTTTACGCGGCCGCACATTTACGGAGAGAGACAATGCCTCGGCTCCGGGAGTGATCATCATCAACGAAGCCCTGGCGAAACAGTATTGGCCGAATGGAGATCCGTTGCGGGATCGTCTGCAGAAGGCTCCCGGCTCCGGGCCGCCCTTCGCTGAACCGCCACGCCAGATCGTCGGTATCGTCGGCAACACGCGTGACAATGGTCTCGATCACAATCCCTTTCCGACGATGTACATCCCTCTGGCGCAGATGCCTGACGGTGAGACTGCGCTCAATTCGCGTGTCGCTCCGCTCTGGTGGGTCGTGCGCACGAACAGCGAGCCACATGCTGTTGTCGCGCAAGTGACCTCGGCGCTGCGTGAAGCTACGGGCGGGCTGCCCGTCGCACACATCCGAACCATGGACGAGATCGACAGCCTGACCGTTTCACGGCAGCGCTTCAACATGCTGCTTCTGACGGTATTCGGTGCATCGGGACTGTTGCTAGCCGCCGTAGGTATCTATGGACTGATGGCCTTTTCCGTGGAACAGCGGACGCAGGAACTGGGCATACGGATGGCGATGGGAGCGCAAACGTCACACCTTCGCAACATGGTCCTCCGTCAGGGAATGGTTCTGACAGTCTTCGGCGTGGCGATCGGTATAGGCGCGGCCTTCTGGCTGACGCGATTCCTCGCCAGCTTTCTCTTTGGGGTTGAAAAGTGGGATCCTCTGGCATTTCTCCTGACGCCGTTGTTGCTCAGCGTCGTCGCGTTGGTGGCCACGTGGATTCCGGCTGTGCGCGCCACCAGGGTAGACCCGATGACCGCGTTGCGCTTCGAATAGTGCCAGTGCGTATCTGCGTCGCCTTTTTTTCATTTCTCCGCTGCTCGACGAAATGACAAAAACATCCTATATGTCCCAAGATCGCACGAGCACATCGCGCTGTTCCAACGTAGAGTCCCAGGTCCTCTGCTGGTATTTCATACGAGCCGTAGCTCGAGCGTTTTTCCTGTAGGTGTAGAGTAGGGCATCCGCATCTATGGGCGTTTTCGCAATGAAAACGCCGGTGCACTCCTCTTCCGGGATACCCAATAACAGGAAAAATGCTTTAGAATCCACGTCCATGCACCTGCGCTTAGGCTTCCGAACTCTGATCGCCATTTGCGTTACGTTGGCGATACTGCTTGGCGTCGTCGCGTTTGTGCAGTATCGATGGTCAAACCGCGTTGCCGCTGCAGATATACAACGGGAGCGCGAGCACCTCAACGTTTCCGCTTCTCTTTTCGTGACGCGTTTCAGTCGGAACATCGCAGACGCGGTTGGGTTCGTTCAGAACGATGCACAAACGGCATGGTCAACCGGGACGCCATTGCCCGCGTTTCCGAAGCTTCTGGACGGGCTCTACCTTCTGGATACTTCAGGTTCACAGCCCCGCGTCAAGCGTGCCTATGCTTCCGGTTCTTTTGCTGCCGCATCGATACCCGAGTGGATGAAGCAGGTTGAATGCACAAGTTTGATCTCGCAGCAACCGCTTGCAATCATTTCGCCCGTGTTTGACTCTATCCGTGAAGAGCAGGCTCCAGGCGGAGATCGCAGGATACTCCGGACATCCCGCGGCAGCCTCTGCTTTGTTGCGTTGCTGAATGAGAACTTCATCAAGGGCACACTCATCCCGACGCTTTTGCAGGAGACCTTTGGCGAATCTTCCATGAATGACTATGATTTCGCGATCGTCTCGCGCAGTCGCGACGGCGAGCGGATCTATGGCCCGAGGGTTACTCCGGACCTCAGAAGGACGTTCTTCACGGTGCAGTTGCGAAATCTGCTACCAGCGCCAAAGCGTCCACCCAGTAGTTCGGGAAAGGAGATCTCCATCTTTCAGCGCTATGAGATCGGAACCCACAGTCGAGCGCCGCGTCTTCCTCCTCAATTGGGAGACGGAATCTGGGAGCTACAGATCGCGCGTCACGGCATGTCGCTTCCTGCCGCTTTCAGAGGTGAGCGCCGGCGCGACCTCCTGTTTGGTCTCGCGGCGGAACTGCTGCTTGGCGCGGCAATTGTCCTTCTTTTGATTGGCGCGCACCGGATGCAGCAGGTTGCCGAACAGAGGATGCAGTTCGTTGCCGCAATCTCGCATGAACTACGCACACCTGTATCATCCATCTCTATGCTTTCGCGCAATCAGGCAGACGGTCTGGTGTCGGGTGCGGACAAGGTTGCGCAGTACGGCGAACTGATTCATCAGCAGTCACGCCGGCTCAGCGAGATGATCGAACAGACGCTTCAGTATGCCGGCATACACTCTCACCTCGGCACAAGAAATCGCACTCCTGTTGATGTTGAAGCAGTGATCGCTACTGCCCTGGACGGACGCAAGGAAGAGCTGGCTCGTGAGCAGTTTCATGTAGAGCTGATCGTTCCCAAGAAGCTTCCCGCCGTTCAAGGCGATGCCAACCTGCTTCGCATTGCCATCGATAATCTGCTTTCGAATGCCATCAAGTACGCAAAGAGCGGCCGATGGATCGGCATCCAAGCTGAACACTCTGTCAAGGAACATGCGATTCTTATTCATGTCTCTGACCGCGGTCCGGGTGTCGAGGATTCTGACCAGGAACGCCTGTTCGAACCCTTCTACCGCGGCAAAGCTGCCGTAGCAACGGGTGCTTCGGGCTCTGGGATCGGCCTCAGTCTCGTACGCTCAGCGGCCGAGGCGCACGGCGGTTCTATCACGATGGTAAGCACACCCGGACAAGGCAGCACCTTCACGCTGAGAATTCCCGCATGACCCGCATTCTGTTCATTGAAGACGAGCCCGCTTTTGCAATCGGTGTGATCGACCGGTTGCGTGCCGACGGCTATGACATCAGATGGGAGAGTAACGGAAGCGCAGGGTATCAGGTTGCCTGCGCGAATCCGTTTGATCTCATCCTGCTCGATGTCTCGCTCCCAGGTAAGAACGGATTCGACATCTGCCGCGATCTGCGGCGGGATGGCGTCTCCGCGCCCGTGCTTATGCTCACGGCACGGGGCGAGGTGATCGATCGCGTCCTGGGCCTGAAGCTTGGCGCGGACGATTACGTGCAAAAGAACTGCGAACCCATCGAGCTGATGGCGCGCATCGAAGCATTGCTACGTCGCTCACAATCGGTGGTGACTTCTCCTGAAATCGCGTCGTTCGGTGACATCCGCGTTGATTTCCGTCAGCATGAAGTTTCTCGCGCGGGCGCCGCCGTGGTTCTTACGCCGATTGAGTTCCGCTTGCTCGAGTATCTGCTCGAACGTCGTGGCAACGTTGTCACTCGCGAAGAACTGCTCGAGAATGTGTGGTCCGCCGATGGTGGCATGCTGAGCCGCACGGTCGATGTGCACGTAGCCGGCCTGCGCAAGAAGATCGAGGCTGATCCTCGCTACCCGCGCTTTCTGCTCACCATCAAGGGCGCCGGATACAAACTGGCGGTCTGATCTAGCGTTCTGTCTCTAAAGTTCATGACATAAATCATGAAGATTTTTGCCATCCGAAGCGTTAAAAAGCAGGTCCTTCACTACGTTCAGGATGACAAATTTATGAGTAGAACTTCTTAGACACCACACTAGAGCCCTAGGTCGTTAATTCGCGCAATGAAATGCATTTGCTATCCGAAGCATTGAAGAAGCAGGCCCTTCGTTTATGCTCAGCCGTTTTGCGCGGCGCGCAACCGTTTCGCACCGAAGGTGGGAATGCCTTGCTTAAGGGGACGGCTTCAGCCGTCCTGTACAGAATCCACACAGACGGCGGCTTTAGCCGCTGAGGTCGAATTGCGGATACATTGACCTCAGCGGCTAAAGCCGCATCTTTTCTCCGCGCTATACCGGCACGGCTAGAAGCCGTGCCCTTAAGCAAGACCGTTCGAGCTTCGCTCGAATGTCCCTCAAAGTCGACGTACCCACACTGATCTACCGGGACTTTACATTCCTTACATACAATTTGCACGCCTGACCTGCGCACCGCTGCACAATCGGGCTCATGAAACCGCTCTCGATCCTTCCTATCGTGCTTGCCGCTTCCTTTGCGGCTGCAACTGCACAACAGCCACAAAGCAACCGGTCGTTCGAGGTCGCGTCCATTCGCCCGGGAGCATCCGCAACGGCGGAGATGATCGCGATCAGAATGAATGCCGACCGCTCGATGATCCACTACGTGAATGTTTCCGTGCGGGACCTCATCCGCGTGGCCTACGGCGTGAAGGAGTTTCAGATCAGCGGCCCTGACTGGATACGCAATCGCTTCGACATCGAGGCGAAGTATCCCGAGGGCGCCACAAGAGACCAGGTCCCGGAGATGCTGGAGTCTCTGCTGAGAGACCGCTTCAAGCTCCAGCTGCACCACGAGACGAAAGAGCAGGCAGTCTACGCGCTGGTTGTGGGCAAGAACGGACCGAAGCTTAAGCCGACGAAGCTCCAGGCGTCGGACTATCCTGACAGCTCCAATCGTCGCCCCGGCACGCCGGTGCACGGTGACATGCAGATGCTGGGAGGCCCGTCCGGTATGCACCTGACGGGACCCGCCGTGACTTTGAGCACACTCTGCGAAACGCTCTCCCGCTTTACCGACAAACCGATCGTAGATCAGACCGGTCTTCAGGGAGAGTACGACATCGATCTCACTTTCTTTCCGGAAAATATGATGCTCCGCATGGCCGGAGGACCAGGGGGACCGCGACAGGGCCCTGATGGAGGCGCGGACACTCACTCCGAACCACACGCCACCGTCTTCGACGCGGTGCAACAGTATGGTCTCAGGCTTGAATCCCGCAAGGCGCCTCTGACGATGCTTGTAGTGGACCACCTTGAGAAGACACCGACGGAGAACTGATGCGCTCGTCTTCGCTCTGGCTCGCTCTCGCGCTGCTTGCGGCGCCTATCCTCCAGGCTTATGCTGCAGACGCTCGCGGCACCGTCATTTTCAAAGGCCTGCCTGTCCCGGGCGCATTGGTCACAGCATCGCGTGACGGCAAGACTGTTACTGCTGTCACCGATGCTGCAGGTGCGTATACGTTTGCAGAGCTCAGCGACGGAACCTGGACCGTCAGCGTCGAGATGTTCGGCTTCACGACGGTGCACGAGCAGATCGAGATCCGCTCTGAGGTCCGCTCCGATAGCACGCCGCGTCGCTGGGAGCTGTCGTTACTCACCCTCAGCGAGCTTCAGAAAAACGTGTACGCCGCACCGCGCCCACCGCAGCTTGCCGCGCAGCCCGCTACTCCTGGACCTTCCACAAGCGGAGATTCGCAACGGCCGGACAGCGCCGTCTTGGGTGCGGAGTCTGGGCTGCTGGTGAACGGCAGCGTCAGCAATGGAGCAACATCAACGTTCCACCTGCCGGGTGGGTTTGGGAATAATCGCTCCGGCGGGCACGGACCGTACAACTTCAGCCTGGTGGCCCAGGAACAGAACTCGGCTCTAGATGCACGCTCATATTCGCTTGCCGGAAACGAGGGCGCCAAGCCCACCTATAACAACTTCACCGGCGCTGTGACCTTCGGCGGTCCTTTGCGGATTCCGCGGCTGCTACGCGATGGTCCACACTTCTTTGCGCAGTACACCTGGCACCGCGTCAGTACTGCTGCTACTACGTCTGCACTGGTGCCGACCGCCGCCGAGCGCACAGGTGATCTCGCAAGCCAGACAACGGTTACGGGGCAACCGCTTGTCATCTACAACCCTGCGACTGGACAACCGTATGCCAACAACAAAGTGCCGGTTACGCCGCAGGCGCAGGCTCTGCTCAATCTCTATCCATTGCCGAATGTTGCGGGCAATCGCCGCTTCAACTTCCAGCTTCCGCTTCTCAGTAGTTCGCATGTCGATGCCGGAAACCTGCGGATGGATAAGAGTGTCGACACAAAGAACCAGCTCAGAGGGTACTTCAACTTTTCCAACACGCGCTCCAGTGGAAGCAACCTCTTTGGTTTCACGGACACCGAACGCGTTCTGGGCCTCAACAGCAACATCGACTGGCTCCACAGCTTCAATCAGCGCCTTCGTCTCGATCTCGCATACGACTTCAGCCGCCTGGCAACGACAGACGTCCCCTACTGGCAGAACCGCACCGATATCTCCGGCAGCGCAGGTATCCAGGGCAACAGCCGTGCCCCGGTCGATTGGGGTCCGCCCACTCTCAGCTTCTCCGGCGGCAGCGGCATCGCTGAGCTGACAGATGGCGTTAGTGCCCACAATCGCAACCAGACGGACAAAGTGTCGGCGAGCCTCACCTGGAATCACTCCGGGCACAACCTCGCATTCGGTTTTGATTTTCGCCGGCAGCAGTTCAACTACCTTGCACAGGCGAACCCTCGCGGTACGTTGACCTTCACCGGAACTGCGACCAGCAACAGTAACGTCCCAGGCAGCGGTTCCGATCTGGCCGGCTTTCTGATTGGTGTTCCTGACGCCAGCGCGATCTCCTTCGGTAATGCCGACAAGTATCTGCGCCAATCCGTTTACAACGCTTATGTGAATGACGACTGGCGGCTGAGCCCGGAACTCAGCATCAATGCCGGCATCCGCTGGGAGTTTGGTGCACCGATGACTGAGCTGAAGGATCGCCTGGTCAACCTCGATCTCTCGAATGACTTCACCGCCGCCGCACCTGTGCTCGCAAGCGCGCCTGCGGGAACGGTTACGGGCCAGCGCTATCCCGATTCACTGTTGCGTCCATACCGTCTTGGTCTGGAACCGAGAATCGGCTTTGCCTGGCATCCAAATACTGGAACCTCAATGGTTGTTCGTGGTGGTTACGGTATCAATTACGACACGTCTGTCTATCCATCGCTCTATCTCCAGCTTGCGCAACAGGTCCCATTTTCCAAGACTCTCAGCCTACAAAACAGCACTGCTTGCCCGCTGACATTAGCCTCGGCCTTCAATCCCTGCGCCACGACAACGCAGAATACTTTCGCGGTTGATCCGAACCTGAAAATAGGCAGCATACAAACATGGAGACTCGAGGTGCAGCGTGATCTGCCGTGGTCGCTGCAATGGAGCGCGAGCTATCTCGGCAACAAGGGTACGCACGGGATGCAGAAGTCCTATCCGAACTCGTATGCTCCCGGAGCCGGGAATCCGTGCCCTGAGTGTCCAGTCGGATTTGCATACATCAGCTCCGGCGGCAATTCGACCCGTGAAGCAGGGCAGCTCCAGCTACGACGGCGTTTGCATAGCGGCTTTGCCGCAAGTGTCTCGTATACGTTCGCCAAGTCCATCGACAATGACGCGGTGCTCGGCGGCAAAGACGGAGGCAGTGCGACCTTGCCCGCTGCTCAGAACTGGCGCGATCTCGCGGCGGAACGCGGCCTGTCCAGCAACGATCAACGTCACCTGCTCACTGCGTCCGCACAGTACACCACGGGCATGGGCATCGGTGGTGGTTCGCTTATCGACGGCTGGCGCGGTGCGTTCTACAAAGAGTGGACAGCGCTGCTTACGATCTCCGCCGGCAGCGGTTTGCCGGTCACGCCGTATACCGCTGCATTGTTGGGAGGCACGGGAGCGCATGGCTCCGTGCGGCCTGATCTTACCGGTGCGTCTGTCTATGCCGCGCCCGCGGGGCTCGCCCTGAATCCTGCTGCCTTTGTAGCTCCGGCATCAGGGAAGTTCGGCAACGCACGCCGGAACTCTATCACCGGCCCATCGCAGTTGAGCATGGATTTCGCCATGAGCCGCACCTTCCGTCTCCGGGATCATTGGAACCTTGATCTGCAAATCAAGGCAAACAACGTACTCAATCATGTTGCTTTCGGATCGTATGTTGCCAATATCCAAAGCACACAATTCGGCCTGCCGGCTTCACCCAGCAACATGCGCACTCTGCAAATGACTGCACGACTGAGGTACTAGTTCCATGAGATTCATCATCGCTACCGCATTGCTGTTCTCGTGGATTGCCCAGGCACAGCAGGTGGGGCAAAATGCGTCTACTACCAGCGACGGCGTGACCGTTCTGAAAGTGTCATCGCAACTTGTCATCGAAACCATCTCCGTCAAGGACAAGAAGGGCAATCCGGTCTCCGGCCTCACGCAGAAGGATTTCACTGTTACAGAAAACGGTACGCCGCAGAATATTCGCGTCTTTGAATATCAGGCATTGGCCGAGCCCACGGCTGTCGCAATGCGCCCGGCGCCTGCGTACGTAAAGCCGTACAACAAGTTGTCGCACTTTGAGATTGAGCCCGAGCCGAAAGGCAGCGGCAAGTATCGCGATAAGCGGCTTCTCGCGCTTTACTTCGACATGGCCGGGATGGATCCCGGAGATCAATATCGTGCCATCTCGGCGGCAGAGAAGTTCATCCGCACCGAGATGCAGCCGCAGGACATGTTTGCCATCCTCCGGTACGCGGGCTCATCGGTGGAGGTCTTGCAGGACTTCACCGCCGATCGTACGCGCCTCCTCAGCATCCTTGCCACACTCTCTGTTGGAGAAGATCGGGGATATGACAACTCCACGAGCGGCGACGCCGCGGCAGCCGATTCCGGCTCGGCCTTTGGTCAGGACGATTCGGAGTTCAACATCTTCAATACGGATCGCCAGCTCTCCGCGCTGCAGACAGCGGCAAACATGCTCGGCCGCCTGAGCGAGAAGAAGTGCCTCGTATATTTCGCGAGCGGACTGCGGCTCAACAGCCTGGACAATCAGGCACAGCTCCATGCCACCGTCAACTCGGCCATTCGCGCCGGAGTCTCGTTCTGGCCGATCGATGCTCGCGGTCTGGTTGCCAGTGCACCGCTCGGGGATGCGACGCAGGGCTCTTCCGGCGGATCGCAAATGTATACGGGGGCTTCGGCACTAGCCATGACAAACCGGATGCAGCAGTCGCAGGACACCCTGTACGCGCTTGCCGGTGACACCGGCGGTAAGGCGCTGCTGGACAGTAATGATCTTGGTCGCGGCATCCGCAATGCAGAGCGCTCGATCTCCAGCTACTACATCATCGGCTACTACACCACCAATACCGCAAAGGATGGCAAGTACCGTCATGTGAAGGTGGCGCTTAATCGCGAGAATCTTGAAGCCGATCTCGATTACCGCCAGGGCTACTACGCGAACAAAGAGTTCAGTCAGTTCAATGTGGCCGATAAGGAGCGTCAGCTTGAAGATGCACTGATGCTCCCCGATCCGATTACGGACCTCACGATTGCGATGGAGCTGGATTACTTCCAGATCAACCATGCCGAATACTTCATTCCATTGACCGTAAAGATCCCCGGGCGCGAGCTCGCACTGGCAAAGCGTTTCGGCGCAGAGCGAACCACTATTGACTTCATTGGCGAAATCAAAGACAGCTCGGGTACCACGGTCGCAAACGTGAGGGACAAGGTCAGCGCGAAGCTGAGTGACACCGATGCCGCGGAGATCGCCCACCATCCCATTGTGTACAGCACAGGTTTCACACTGCTGCCCGGCCGCTACACCATCAAGTTCCTTGCACGCGATAATGAGACGGGCCGGATCGGCAGCTATCAGACGGCATTTGAGGTTCCCAACCTCGATAAGGAGGACCAGCGTCTGCCTATCAGTTCCGTAGTCCTCAGCAGCCAGCGAACCGCTCTGAAGGATGCGATCTACAACGCGCAGAAACGAAATGCAAAAGCGGCGGAGCAACACCCACTCGTTGAGAACGGCTTGACACTGGTTCCAAGCGTCACACGTGTCTTTCAGACAGACCAGATCATGTTTGTCTATCTCCAGGCATACAAGCCGCGCGCTAAAAGCGCTTCACCGATCGTTGCGCAGGTGAGCCTTTATCGCGATGGACAGAGGGTATTCGAGAGCACGCCGACAGAAGCTGCGAAAGGGGCTGGGCAACTCAATACGACCGCTCTTGAGTTCGCAATTCCTCTGCGTGACCGAACACCCGGCGAATACGAGTGCCAGGTGACTGTCATCGATCCAAGCGGCGGGAAAGTCAACTTTTGGCGGACTACCCTTGCGGTGCGTTAGCGCTGTGAGCGTTTGTCTCAGCAAACAAATTCGCCGGTTCCCAAGGCGGACACCCTGGCAGAACGAGAATAAGCGCTGAAGGCGCGTTCTATACCAGCCTGGGGCAACGCCCCAGGTAACGGACAGCGGAACGGTGAGAGGGCTGAAGGCCCGACCTATAATCACCAATCGCGCAATGTCACAATCTCTCTGAGCGAGACAGTTTCAACCAATGAACGGTGCGAAATGGAATTAAAGACTCTTATATAGAGCGGGCCTTCAGCCCTTTAACATCTTGTGGGTATCAAAACCTGGGGCGTTGCCCCAGGCTGGTATAGAACGCGCCTTCAGCGCTTATCTCCCAAGTGCCCCACCTTTCGGATTTCTAACGAACATCATTCCGCAAGGGTCAGCCAAAGAGGCTCCTGGCTCCGCGTTCGTGATGCAAGACCCACATGATTGCGAGGCCGGCCTGCGCGATGGCGAATATGCGGGTTGCCCGAGGATGGCGCCGACACCAGCGCATGCAGCGCCGCCAGCCGGCAGGTCCTTTCTTCCAGAACTGTGCGTCGTGCCTGGGATGCAATGCGGCAACCACTCCATCGCCGATCAGGGTAATGGCTATTGCATGCTTGACGCGGTCTGCTGTGGTCATCTCAATCGTCCTCCGTTCTGTAGCAATTTCAGATGCGGACAGAGCAAGATGTGCTGCCCCATGTGCCTAAGGGGCGGGCGAGGCGGAAATCCCTGGCTGTTCCTTCTCCTCTTCTAAATAGTCCGCAATCGAGCGATGCAGGTCAGTTGCCCCTGGAAGTTCCAGGCGTTGCTGTGCGATCTCGGCGGCAAAGGCGAGTTCGTTCATCGCCACAGCGCCGGCAATCACAATATCCAGGAGCTCCGGGTATTTGGGCTCCATCGAGCAGGCCTGACGGAGAATCTCTATTCCTTCCTGCGTCTTGCCCAGATGAATCAGGCATACTCCATACTTCGCAAGAATCAGCGCGGTCGCTCCGCCTTGCCTGCGAGCCGTGCTGTAGGCATGCGCGGCTTCCTCATACTGCTGCAAGTGCAGACGAGCGTCTCCCAAAGTCTCGTACAGGACGATGCTGGTCACATTCCTCGCCATGGCATGCGAGAGCAGTTGGATCGCGTCTTCATAACGCTGCATGCGCAGCAGGCAAACCCCGCCCAGAATGACGGCGTCCATATTGGACTCGTCCAACTGGATGGCCCGAATCAATATGTCCAGGGCTCGCTGCGGGTCTTTGGAGAACTCCAACTCGGCCCAGCCCAGTTCGTAGGCCGTTCTGCTGTCTTCGGGATTAGCCTCAAAATGTCGCCTGTTGATCTCCAGATAAAGTGCGTTCTTGGCATCGCGAACGCTCTCGTTATCGTCGACGAGCCCGAAGTGATGAATGACGAAGGGCGCCTGGCCAATGGGGAGACCGAGCTCCTGCACGCGATAGACAACCGTCTCGTGCACCGGGCGTTCGAACCGGACCTCAGGGTTCCGGCGGAAGAGACGGGTATTGATGGTGGTGACATAAGCAGGGAAGGTAGCCGATTCCGGCAGAATGCGCGGATTTACCAGGGCTCCTTCCGCGCCGCTTCGACTATTGGCCTGCCGCACGTAATTCCATCGCACCACATCGAAGGCGGCCATCTCCGTCTTTGCGACCAGCTTCTTCAGAAGCTCGGCGCTCTGCGGGTCCATCATCTCGTCGGCGTCAAGGACAAGAATCCAGTCACAGGTCGCCTGCTGCAGCACCATGTTCCTTGCTTCGGCGAAATCTTCATTCCAGGGAATGGGCATCCACGTAGCCCCAAACCTCTTTGCAATCTCGGCGGTGTCGTCGGTAGATCCCGTGTCGCCGATGACGATGCGATCCACAATGGAGCGTGCGCTCTTTAAACACCGTTCCAGACTGCTGCCGCCATTTTTCACGATCATGGAAAGTTCGATCGTGGGTGAGCCCATAAGAAAATCCTTTCGACGCTATTGTCGCTCAGCCTGAACGTCTCGACGAGAGCCTGCCCCGGAGTGTCAACGTCAGTAGAGCATTTTCCCTGTAGGTGTAGTCCAAAGTATCCGCATCCATGGGCGTTTCCGCAATGAAAACGCCGCTGCACTCCTCTTCCGGGATACCCCGCAACAGGGAAAATGCTCTAGGCTGGTAGGGCATACCTCAAATTCTTAACCTATCCGGTACACTGTCATTCGCCAGACGTAAGCTATGGATAACGTTTCTCATAGGAGACTGCATGGCATCCATTACCGGCTTTGGCGGAGCATTCTTGCGGGCGAATGATCCGAAGGCTCTCTATCAGTGGTATGAGCGGCATCTCGGCCTGGTGAAGGCGGACGGAGCGTTCTCATTTCCCGCGCCGACGCAGCAGGCTCGGGTGATCGTCTCCTTCTTCAAGCAAGAGGACGAGTACTTTCCTCCAGTACAGAAGGCGATGATGAATCTTCAAGTGGATGACCTTGATGGAGTGCTCGATCGCTTGATGGCCGAGGGCGTCACCGTCGATCCAAAGCGCGAGAGCTACGATTTCGGAAAGTTTGGCTGGGTCACCGATCCGGAAGGAAATCGTATCGAGCTTTGGCAGCCTATCGATTGATGACGGATGCCGAGCAACGAGCACATCGCGGATGCCTATTCAACACGAAAGCTCAACTCAGCTTTGGCATTCGCCAGATCATGAGTACCTCCCGACCATGGCACAGCACGATGGGCCACCTCGATCGTATATTCTCCTCTGACTCGAAGATCGAGATATAGGCTGAGATCGAGGTCTTGAACGTAGGTCACCCCCGGAGCGATGGACACATGATGGAACTGTCCATTGATGACGCAGGTGCTAGCCAGCGGTCCATTTGGATTAGCGGTAGAACTTGGCTGACGCAAGACCTTGAACAAATAACCGGAGCAAGACGGTTGATTGGGAAGGCCTGTGGTGTCCAACAGGTAGGGAGATGCTCCTAAATTTGTCACTTTGAAGTGAACGATGGCCGTCTGTCCCGGCTTGATGACGTCTTTCTCCAGATAGAAGGTTGCTGAGACCTGCGTCAACGCTTTGGAGCATGAAAGAAATGCAAAGAGCAAGGCTATCGCCCAGGTTTGCATGGCGCTCGGTTCTCCTTGAGTGCTCTCCAGGTTTGGACGTCTATGGTGCTATTCCGGCATCAATCGCGACTGCTTGTGAGGCAGCTTAAACGCATCAGCCGGCTACCTGCCAGATAGATATCACTGGCAGGGCAGCCGGCAGCCGTGCGTTTCAGAACAGGGCCTTACTTCGCCGGAACGGAGATGGTGATGTTGCGGTATCGAATGACGCCGTGGTGATCGCCCTGCAGATAGAACGGTCCGGGGTCGGCCTCATTGCTATCCAGAGCGCCTCCGGTAGGGCCGGGAATCTCGACGTTGTCATGGTACATCTTGCCGTCGCGCAGA
This sequence comes from Terriglobus albidus, assembly GCF_025685425.1. Taxonomy (GTDB): domain Bacteria; phylum Acidobacteriota; class Terriglobia; order Terriglobales; family Acidobacteriaceae; genus Terriglobus; species Terriglobus albidus. The sequence goes on along the minus strand of NZ_JAGTAS010000025.1, from coordinate 19,287 downwards.
ACCGTGACATGTCTGCCGACCAGGGTGATGTCAAAGGCCGTCCACTTTCCAAGCCCAAGCTCTGAGCCGGCTGGCGGCGGATAATGGCTGTAGATCGCGCCCATCTCATGCGATGGCAGCTTGCCACCCTCGGTACCCACCTGTACCTCATAACGGCCGCGCAGATAGATGCCGCTGTTGCCGCCTTCCGGGCAGTTCACTTCGATATGCAGTTTGAAGTCCTGGAACTTCTCGGTGGTCATGATGTTGGCTGCGCCGTGGGTCTTTTGACCGGGAACTTCCGGATTATCGTTTACCAACTCGCCATCGCGCGCGACCCACTTGTTGTTATCGACGTTTCCGATCGGCTCCCAGCCTTTCAGATCCTTGCCGTCGAACAGAGGCCTGGGCTTGGTCCACTTCTTTGGCATCGGCCGATCAAGCGAAGGCGCCTTCACACCGGCAAGCGCTGGGCCGTCGGTGGCGCCGTGCTTCTCAACGCCGGTCAGCTTGCCCGCGCTGGGGGAGGTGAGCTCCCAGTTCGTTGCTTCTCCCACAGCCACGATCAGTTTGCCCGACTCCATGTGGGCGTCCGAGATCGGATGCCATCCGCCTCCCCTTGGCTGAACGCGGCCTTCGATTTTGCCGCCGTTCTCCGTAAGCTCGATCCATTGCGGATAAGGCTTGCCGGTGGCGGGGGTAACGGTCATATCCCACCGGCCGAGAAATGCCTTGGCGTCTTGCGCGGTGAGGGTGGAGGCCAGTCCGGCCGCCAGGATAGATGCAAACAGGATCTTCGTTTTCACGCGTTTGAGTGTACCGTTTTTCGGCCCTGATATGTCACCTGCGCTTTTTGAAGAAAGCATGAACCTCTACTGGCGTCCTGGTTCACCCCATTCCGGCTCCTGCGGCAGCTTGAACTCAAGCGGCAAAGTGCGCTGCTGTTCGCCTGATCGGAAGGTAGTCTCAAGAACGGCCATGACCGCGAGGGCATCTCGCGAGGAGACAGGTGCGGGTTTGCGATGCAGGATAGCGTCGCGCACGCCTTCATAAAACGGCAATTGATTCCCGCGAGGCGTGGCGAATTCCACGGTCTCGCCTGTGCCGGCGTAGAAGACCGCGGGTACAGGATCAATACCGAAGGCCGGGTCAAGGGGAGACATGCCGGCCTGCAACTGTGCCTCCTGCGTATCGAGACCATACTTTACCCAGGTGCCTTGCGTTCCATGAAGGATGGAACGAGGCAGCGAACCGGAAGCAAGGTTCATGGCCTCGAGGACGATGCGCTTGTCCGGATAGCTGAGGACGACGTGCGCCCAGTCATCGGTCTGTCCGCCTTCACGCAGGATCGCGAACGAAGCCGTGATCTGCTGGGGCAGGCCGAAGAAGTGCAGCGCCATGTCGATCATGTGTGGACCAAGATCGAACCAGAGTCCGGCGCCGGGTCCGGCGTCCTCTCTCCATCGCTTGCGGACGACGGGGCGGTAGCGATTCATGTGGCAGTCAAACTGCGCTATCCGGCCGAGTATGCCTCGTTGCAGCACTTCCTGGATGGCGAGAACCTCACTCTCCCAGCGGCGATTATGGAAGACGGTGAGCATGCGGTCTTTGCGAAGGGCAGCGGCGCGCAGCTTCTCTGCCTCGGCGAGATCGAGCGTGAACGGCTTGTCGACCACAACGTGCTTGCCTGCCTCAAGCGCCGCCATCGCGAGCGGAAAGTGTTCGGTGTTGGGAGTGGCAATGACGACCAGGTCAATCTGTTCGTCGGCAATCAGCTCCTGCGGCGTGCAGACGCGGACGTCTCCCAAAGCCTCGCGGATCTGGTCACCTTTGGAAGAGGCGACGGTGGTGAGACGCAGACCAGGAACTGCCTGAATTAATGGAGCATGTAGAACACGACCAGCGTATCCATAACCGATAAGACCAACGTTCACAAACTCACTCATCTCTACCATCGTGCACTATGCGTGGGTAATTCTTCAAAGGCGTGCTTTCTGGTCTGCGGGATGATCCTCCGATCCGATCGAAAGAGTGAGCACATGTGACGTCATTTACAGGGCTTCAATGTATCCGCTCAGCTCTGTGACAGGCATCAAGCCGGGCTGGATCATCGAAGCTCGTGGTCCATAGAGCAAGCTCCAGTCATTGGAACGATGTAGTTCAAGATTGCCGGCCAGATATCTTAAGCCTTCATCCGGTCTCTGAACAGCGATGACAGTCCGGCGCCGGCTTCCTTTACCTGTTCCGATCTTGCAGTCGAAAGCGACGACTCGCACACCCTGGCGCTCGCCGTCGATTACATTCCAGACCGAAGAGAGATTAGCGATGTCTGTGCCAGAGACCGTGAGTGATTTCGGAAGAGCATTTCCGAGATACATGAATCCGAACCGACTCGCCAGGGCTTTGAAGTGTGCCGATCGCTTCCGCTGGTATGCGATAACAGCTAATACGCCTGAGAGGGCTCCGATACAAAGCGCGATGACCATTGTAATGTTCTCACCTATCCACTAAGGGTAAATCGGGTTTGCCCGCTGGTCTGCCGTTCAGCTTAGAGCGCTGAAGGCGCGTTCTATACCAGCCTGGGGCAACGCCCCAGGTTGCTGGCACATTGAAAGACTAAGGGCTGAAGGCCCGCTCTATAGTCCTCTTTTATGGGTTGTAACTGTCGCAGATCGTTTAACCAGGCCGCGGAGGAGCAGATTTTCTCTGCTTCGCTACGAAATGACAAACGAAAACGGTCGCGCGTAGCGCGATGCCCACGTCCCTAAGGGGACATCGGGCGCCCGGTGCATGGGTTATCTCAAATCTGGCGATACGCTTGAATTAATCCGGTTAGATCGAGAACGGTGATGCGCCGTCTCGCGTCGCTAACTACGAAGTTACAAGTCAAGATCAATCTGCGATTCCGGCGTCGAACAACAGATCAGTGCATTCCCGATCGCCGGCTGATCCAGCGGCTCGGGCGCATAGCGTACTTTGCCGTTCAGCAAACCGCATTCGCACATATGGCAGACGCCGGTGCGACAGGACCATCGCACAGGGACATCGCAGGCTTCGGCGAACTCCAGCAGGCTGCGAAATCTGCTGTCCCACGGCACCGTTAGATTGCTGCGAGTGAACGAGACAAACGGTCCGCTTCCAGTTGAGTCAGGTGGCGGATGTGGAAGTTTGATCTTGCTTTTCACCACTCCTGGCTTCACGACTCCTGGCTCGATAGAACCGATTGAACCGAAGATCTCCTGATGAATCGCTTCCTGCGGAACAGACAGAGAACTTAGATCGTGGGTGATGTCGTTCTGAAAACCCGCAGGACCGCACAGGTAGAAATCGGCGTCGAGAGGCATGCCGAGCTTTTGCAGGCGATCGAGGTCGAGGCGCCCTGCGATATCGAAGTCTTTTCCGAGCCGATCTGCAGGGTCCGCTTTGCTGTAGACAATCACCGAATGGCTTCCGGGAATTGTGTTCAGCAGGCCACGAACCTCGTCGGCAAACACATGCATCTGGGCGTTACGTGTCCCGTGAATCCACCACACCTCGCGATGAGAGGCTGCGTTCCTGGAGGTAAGAGCATGCAGCATCGATAAGACCGGGGTGACGCCGATACCTGCGCTCAGCAGAACAACCGGACGCTTCCCAGGACGCAATACAAACTCGCCACGCGGAGCACTGACTTCAAGCATGTCGCCGGCCTGGGTTACATCTGTGATGTATCTGCTGCCCGGACCTGTATCTCGCTTTACGCTGATGCGGTAGGTTCCGGCATCACAAGCGCCTGAGATGGAATAGCTGCGCACCAAAGGGCGCGAGCCCTTATCCGGGTAAAGCCGCAAGACAAGATACTGCCCGGGCTGTGCCGCCGGAAGAGGCGAGCCATCGGCGGACTCCAGCACGATGGAATTTACTTCGCTGGTCTCCTGGTGCACTGCGGCGACGCGCAGCATCCGAAAGCCATTCCACAGTGGAGGAGATGCAATGGAGGAGGTAAGGCCGGCGTTTCCGCTATGCACGCCCCTCTCGTCTGCCTTCAGTAATTCTTCAAGGGAAGTCTTCCATCCACCGCTCAACGCAGGAATGCCGGCGGCAACCGCGATGCGTTTGGGATCATGATTCGGTAGATACAACAGGGCATCTACTTCGGCGACGGTGATCCGCCCGGGACCATCGGCGACCTTCTGAATCTCGTCGCCCGCACCGACCTCGCCCTCCGTAATTACCCGGAAATAGAATCCCGGTCTGCGATGCGAGACGAGCAACGCAGGTATCTGGGGATTGTTCATGCGGATTCCAACCCGGTAGCAGGTAACGCGAGGCTGTGTCACCTCGAAGACCGCGCCGCCGATCCTGTAGCGATCGCCGATACAGACCTCGTCATCCGCAAGACCTTCTACCGTGAAGTTCTCCCCGAACTGCCCGTGCTCAAAATCGTTCCGGCCGAGCACTTTCTCCCAATAACGATATGCATCGATCTGGTAGACCATGACGGCGCGGTGCTCGCCACCATGGCCTGCGAGATCTCCCTGGCCATCGCCGTCCAGGTTCAAGCGGCGGGCGAAGACACGGCCCGAGACAGGACGCTTCCAGATTCCGGTGTAGACCCGCTTGCCTTGCCATTCGATCTCACGTGGGAGGCCGACATTGACTGAGAGCAGTTTCGCCATGCTCCCTCCATTTTTGCGGTGCGTTGTCTTACGTGGTCCGAGTCAGCAGGGTTAACATCGCCTACCCAATATCATTGAGCTCGCGCAATGAAACCGGGCACGCCGGTGTGCACCACCGAATTGAGTCGCTGTCTTGTCTGAATGTTGTTGATCTGGTCAAACGCATCCTTGGGTAGGTCGGAGATATCGAAGTTCTCTTTTGCGCGCGTCGCGGTTTTAGGTGTGGTGAGTACAGCCGTGCCGCGCTGGACTGCCCATGCCAGCAGGACCTGTGCCGGAGTCTTTCCAACGCGCGCCGCGATCGACAAGATGACCGGATCTTCCAGCAGCCCGGGCCTCATTCCATGACCCAGAGGTGCGAACGCCAGCAACACGATACCGTTCTGTTTGCAGAACTCAAAAAGTTCTATCTCCGGCAGATAGGGATGTGACTCGACCTGGACAACAGCAGGCTTGATCCTCGCAGATTCATAGATCGGCAAGAGCCCTTCCAGCGTGATGTCCGAGAGCCCGATGGCCCGGCACCTGCCGCCATCCACGAGCGCTTCCATCGCTCGCCACGTATCGAGCAACGTTATCTCCTTGTCGTAAATGACATTACCGTTCTGATCTCGCGGATCCTGATCATCTCCGGGTTGAAATGCGAATGGTGTGTGAATGAGGTAGAGATCCAGATAGTCAAGCCCGAGCCTGTGCAGGCTCGCCTCAAAAGCCGGTCCGACACGTTCGGGCCGATGATTGGTATTCCATAACTTCGTGGTTACGAAGATATCGTTCCGGGTGACCTCTCCGGCGGTGAGACCAGCCTGTAATGCCTCACCTACCTCGCGTTCGTTTCGATAACGTTCTGCTGCATCGAAGTGCCGGAACCCGGCTCGCAGCGCATCTCTGGTCGCACTTATTGTTTCAGCCGCGTCAGGAATCAAAGTACCGAATCCAAGCGCCGGTATATGGCCCGCAGCATGCTTGAGCGGGATCGTGGTCATCGAAAGATCGAGCGATTCATGCATGGGGTACCTCCGCGCCTCGGTAACGTCGCACTAAGCTCCTTAAGCTCCTGATGCCAGAAGCTATCAACTGGGCGCAGGTTTCGATCGTTAAAAAGTACTTTGTACTAGGTACCGGCCAGCATGCTGCGATCCCGAAGAATTTGCAGGATGTCCTGATGTGCGAGATAGACAAGCACCTTGGGCGTATCAGTCGCCATGTCGATCGTGAAGGTGGCGGATACCGGTATCGTGACCCGACCGTGTGTCTGTGTTTCGAAATCCATCTCCCAGGTGTTGTTCACGACGACGTGGCGGTCTGTTGCAGCGGTAATGTCAAAGGATTTCAGTGAGGTATGCACAAGGCCGGAGGCTTCCAGGAGCTGCCTTCTTTTTGGGAGCACCTTCTCAAAGTCTTCCACTTTGACGACTGCGCTACCCGCTGGCCCCGCAGCCACGAAGACATTGGCGAAGTGTGAGATTTCGGACGGTGTGTCTTTGGAGTTGCTGCTGGCTGCAAAATTCTGGAAGAACGATGCAACAGCGTCTTGTGAGATAGACATAAGACCTCATAGTAAGTTCTGACGTTAAACTGACTTTAGTATTATATCACACTTACTGTTGTGGATTCAATATTGAGGTGCCTGAGTATCAAAGGCTTGAGCATATCTAGAGATCCGAATTTCGCTGCGGAGCTATAGGGCCGGCCTTCAGTTCCATTTAGAGCTTGTGGGCATTGAAACCTGGGGCGTTGCTGCCACAGGCTGGTATAGAGCGCGCCTTCAGCGCTCATTCTCATCCTTCCGGGGTGCCCCACGCTCACGGAGTTAGGGTCGGCGAGAACACCCCAAAAGTTCTAATAAAACGACAGAACGAATTTGTCTATAGATAGCTTGGAATGGTGAGACTGTATCCACGTGATTGTCTATGGCTTGTCAGGCAGGATGCGGGTCGTGGAATAGAAGAGATGGTAGTCCTTATATGTGGCATCGAAGGTCCAAACGCTCCGCTGATCGGATGAGACGCTTCGCGATGTAATCGAATTCGGCAGCCAGAAGGTCTTTCCCATCAGAGTGACTGGAGAGTACTTCTCTTTCCAAGTCCACTCTCCCTTGATATCTCCGACAAGCACCTGGCGGGGAACGCTTCTCTCGATCTGCGCGACGTGCATGGTCTCGGGGTCGATCTGGATGGCGCCGCGTGCGTTTTGGAAGGCAAGGCAGCCTGCTGCTCGTTGATCGGCGGGTAAGTCGGCAAACTCAACCACAATTGGCTTACCCTGCTTTACCTTACGAAGGTTGAACGAGAAGCACTGCCTTGCTTCAGGTGACAGAATATTCAGGCCGTTGCTGAAGACTCCATAAAGAAGGGCCGGGATGCCAAACATTTCATACCCAGGCGCATCTGAACTGTAAGTAACGTGCTGTGAGATGCGCGACTCTTCAAAGATGCCGTTTTCAGAAGGTTGCGGCAGCCGTTTCAGGCGGAAGATGGCTGAGCTCTCAGCGGAATCCTCGATGGTGGCTGCGCGGCTGGCTGGCGTTGAACTTGCAGGTCCCGGTGAAGAGTTCGGGATTTTCCGGTTGGCAACTGCGTGTTCGGTGCAGTACACATTGGGCACGGAGGTGCGATAACTCTCAATATTCGCCTGGGCCTTATTTAAGATCTCGTCCAGTGAGTGAGAGACATCCTGCGACAGGATTGGGCGTGGCCCCAAGATCAGGCAAGTGGAGATGCCAAGCTGAAGCGCAACGTATAGGCGCATGTCTCCTCCGGCAGAATTCTACGAGGGATGTGGAATGCTGCAAAATGGTAATTACGCTGAGTATTTTCCCTGTAGGTGTAGAGTAGGGCTTTCCATCTATGGGCGTTTTCCGCAATGAAAAACGCCGCTGCACTCCTCTTCCGGGATACCCAGCAACAGGGAAAATGCGATAAGGAAATCGACGATGGATGCACGTGAGTTTATTGAAGTCATACAACGTGAAGCGATTGACGCCCCGTATAAAAAGATCCTGAAGGAGCTGCTGCATCCGAAACCGACTATGCCGATGGAAGCCTGGACCTCCGAGGTCGACAAAAGCGTAGGTATGTCCCTGCATGCTCGCGCGGAGACCGAACAGCGCCGGGCGCGCTGGTTCCATGATCTTGACGACAATGGTCGGGAGCTTGTGAAAGAACTCCTGCAGGAGTGCGCCGAGCTCTCCGCCGTGTCAATCCTCAACGTGTTGGACGGAATCGGATCATACGAGGGCTCATTCAAGCTGATTGCGATGGATGAAAAAGGCAACCGGACCGTGATCAATCCAGAGAACGGTGAGATGCTCCATGATGTCTTCTATGACGTTCGAGCCGAGGCGGAAAGAACTGCCAGCAACGGTGACCACCAGCCATAACGATGTCCAACAGGACGTAAGTCTTGACCATGTCGCCAGGAACTCTCCATTTCATCTCGGGCAGGCTTGCAGCCGGTAAGACGACACTGGCGAGGAAAATCGCTACCGAGAATCGGGCCGTGTTCTTTTGCGAAGACGTGTGGCTTTCACGGCTATCCGATGGGATCTCCTCATTCGAGGACTACCTGAAGTGGTCTCGCCGTTGCCGTTCCGTGATGGAGCCTCTTATCGTGGACACATTGCGAGCCGGAGCTTCCGTCGTATTGGATTTCGCCGGTAACACCGTCAGGGAACGTGCATGGGCGAAAGGCTTGTCGGTGCAAGCCGGTAGTCCGCATCATCTGCATTTTCTGGATGTGAGCGAAGACGAATGTCTGCATCGCCTTCTGGATCGAAATGCAAGACAACCCGAGGGACTTTATTTTGCCAGTACCACGGAAGAAGAGTTCCGCAGCATTTGCAAATGGTTCCAGCCTCCTCACCCTGACGAAGGTCTGATGATCACTACTTACCATTGAATGTGTCTTGTTTGCCGCCGAGGGCAATAAGAAAGGGTGAGGCTTACGCCTTACCCTTTCTTATTGTGTTTTGCTCGGTTACTTCTTCAGCGGCTCCGGTGTTGGAATGCGCGGCAGCATCTCGGCGCGGGTAGCTGCGTTGTAGGCAAACCACGCTTCGACCAGAGAGCCCTGCATCACGTCGTCCTTCTGCACGCGGTCATACAGGTCCGCGTTGGAGTGATGAGTGCGGGTGCCATACTCCAGCGGGTCCTGCTGGAAGCCGATGCCGTTCAGGCCGATCCAGGAGAAGCTGGTGGAGTCGGTGCCGCCGGGCTGCGCGGTTGGCTTGAACTCCGTGCCGCCGATTACGGCAACGATGTGCTGGTCCCTGATGGGTTCAATCCAGGACTTGAAGATCGTCGCAAGCTGCGGATTGCCCAGCGCCGACACGGCACGGAAGCGGCCAGAGCCTGAGTCGTCGTTGAAGTAGACGTCCAGCTTGTCATACTCCGGAGTCTTCTTCATGGTGTCGCGCTGCGCAAAGTGCTGTTGCACATAGGCGATGGAGCCGTAGAGGCCTTCTTCCTCGCCACCCCACAGGGCAACGCGGACGGTGCGGGCCATCGGTTTATGCAGTGTGGCCAGGATGCGTACAGCCTCCAGTGCGACCGAGGAGCCGGTGCCGTTGTCGGTCGCGCCCGTGCCGCCCTGCCAGCTATCGAAGTGGCCGCCGAGCATAACGACCTCATCAGCTTTGGTCGTGCCCGGAATTTCTCCGATGACGTTGAAGGCCATCTGGTCACTCTTCTGGTAGTCGACCTGGATGTCGAAGGTCAGCTTCGGAGTGGTGCCATGCTGCAGCAGGCGAACGACGCGGTTGTACTGCTCGGGCGTAACCGCCACCATCGGCGGTGGGACGGGATCCTTCGGATCTTCAGATCCACCGTAGGTTGAGAAGACCGTGCCGCCGTCGCCGTTATAGCCCGGCGTCAGCACGACGGCTGCGCCTTCTTCCTTGAGGAAGGCATTGACCTCATTGCGAAGCGTGTGACCTTTCGGCCCTGACAGCGCAAGCGAGGTCGGGGTGTAATCCCAATCTCCTTCTCCGGCACGGCCGCGGCCGCCTCCACCGCGAGGACCGGTCGGAGGAGTCTTGGCGCGTGCCTCGATCTCTTCATCGGTCGGGCTGGGCGCAGCTTCGGCTGTGGAGTGGAGCTTGAGCTGAGGCGGATCGAAGATCAGCACGATTTTGCCCTTCAGCTTGCCCTTGTACTTGGCGAAGTCATCCTTCGAATGAATGGGCGCCCATATTGCATCGGCGGTGATGGGCCCATCGGTGCCGGGAGTCCATGCCAGCGGGAAGCCGGTCAGCGCGGCATAGGCCGGCGACTCCAGCGCACCGTAGTACTTCTTGATCTGCCAGCCATAGCCGAAGGGCCCCCATGATTCCAGGTGGACGTTTTTCAGTCCCCAGGCCTTCATCTGCTGCATGGCCCACTCCGCAGCCGCGCGATGATTGCGGCTGTTGTTGACACGCGGACCGTATACCTCAGAGATGTAGTAAAGGTTTTCCATCACCTGTGAGTTCTGAAAGGCCTCGTGCTTGATCTGCGCCAGAACATCCAGATCAACCTTGTCGCCTGCCTGTTCCTGCGCGGCGGCGGGTGGAATAACCAGCAGCGCCGCGGCCAGGGCGGCGGCCTGCATGATGCGATACAGATTCATGGAACTTCTCGCTTTCGAAGAGAAATCTGATTAAAGCGGACAAAAAGGAATCCGAGGGACAGAAGCTGGAGAAATCCCCTGCGAGCCCAGCGATGAATGCTGTCGCGGGATGATTTTCAAATTGTTGTAATGGGTCAAACCTATCGAATCTGCGTCTGAGACGCAACAGAGGGGGGACCCCCAACTCAATGAGTCCACGATTGGGTGCTCCATATCTCGGCTACGCCGAGATGTGGGTTTTGCAGGACATTGTCTAGCTTTGTACTGGGAAACCCACATCTGGCGATAAAACTGCCAGATATGGGGCACCCATTTATCGGTACCCCATTGTTTGACAGGGTGTTTTGATTAGTATCACAATGTAGTTCTTATCGGCGGCCGGGTTTGAACACGGCCCTCAAGGAGCATCGCTTATGGCAGATCAGCTCATCCTCAACGTCAACGGGCAGGAGCGTTCCGTCCACGCAACGGCTGAGACCCCCTTGCTCTACGTGCTGCGCAATGAGCTCCACTGTACCGGGCCGCGTTATGGCTGCGGCATGGCGCAGTGCGGCGCTTGCGCTGTCCTGGTCGATGGAGCGGAAGTCCGCTCCTGCATCACGCCTGTCTCAGCTATGAGCGGAAAGAAAATCGTCACCATCGAAGGGCTTCCCGCGCTTTGGGCGCAGAGCAAAGGTGCCGCCGTGGGTGCGGGGACGCTGCATCCGGTGCAGCAAGCATGGATCGACGAACAGGTTCCGCAGTGCGGCTATTGCCAGAGCGGCATGATGATTGCCGCCGTCGAGCTGCTTGCCGCGAACCCAACGCCCAGCGTTGCGCAGATCAAAGATGCGTATACGAATAAGCCTCCATCGCCGCATCTCTGCCGTTGCGGAACCTATGCCGCGATCATCCGTGCGGTGCAGCGAGCGTCGACGGTGATGACATCGGATGGGAGATCGTCATGAAGATCATGCTTCCGGTGTCGAGCACCGTTCCTTCGCAAGAGTTTCTGCCTCAGCTGACTCGCCGCGGTTTTCTCAAGACCGGCGGTGTGCTGATGGTGTCGCTGGCAACGCCGCGGCTTACGTCACAGGCATCGCAAGCTGTACCGCAGCGACGGATGCCGATTGCTTCCTGGCTTGAGCTGCATGATGACGGCAGCATTCTCGTCCGCACTGGCCGCGCTGAGATCGGTACCGGCATGAGTGGTTTCTACCCGCAGATCGTCGCCGACGAGCTCGGCGTCCGGCCCGAGACGATCTCCCTCATCATGGGTGATACCGACCGCACCCCTGACGGTGGCTTCTCGGCCGGCTTTCTCACCGGCGCTGAGAATCTCCGCAAGGTGGCTGCTTACACCTATCAGGCGCTGCTGCGCCTGGCATCGGAGAAGTTGCATCTTCCAGTGGATCAGCTCACGGTCAGCGACGGTGTCGTCTCGGGCGATGGACGAAAGATCAGCTACGCAGAGCTTGTCCGCAACCAGCAGCTCGATCTCACCATCCCTGTTTCGGGTGAAGCCGCTCGCGTCGATCCGAAGTCGTGGAATGGCCTCTCCGGGCTCGACGGTCTGGTCGTGCTGGGCAATCCCCCGATGCGGCCGATGAGTGGGTATAAGGTCGTGGGCACCTCCTACCCGATGCCCGGCATCCCCGACAAGGTAATGGGCCGCACGCAGTGGATGTGCGATGTCGCACTGCCGAATATGCTGCATGCCCGCGTGGTGCGTCCTCCCACGTTGGGCTCGACGCTGATCGCGGCAGGTACGCTCGACAAGACGAAGTTCCCCAATGCACAGGTTGTGGTGAAGAAGAACCTGGTTGCTGTGGTCTCACCCAACGAGTGGGAGGCCATCAGTGCCTCACGCGCCGTTGCCTCCACGACGAAGTGGACAGAATGGGCGGGACTTCCGGGCAGTGACAAGCTGACGGGGTTCCTGCGCAGCTATCCGTGGAAGGCACCCTCGGAAGGGAAGGGAAGTATCGAGGAGACTGCCGCTGCGCTCAGCACATCTGTAAAACAGGTCTCCGCTATTTACGAGCAGCCCTTTATCAAGCACGCTCCTATCAGCCCGTTTGTGGCGCTGGCCGACGTTCGCGCAGATGGCTCTGCAACGGTCTGGTCTCACTCGGCCAATCTGCAGGGCCTGCGAGCACAGATCGCCAATACGCTTTCCATCTCGTTCGATAAGGTCGTGATGCGTTGGCTCGATCATGCCGGGCAGTTCGGCCGGACGACCTTTGGAGGAGACGGAGCCGAGGGTGATGCCGCGATCCTTTCTCAAATGCTGCATCGGCCGGTACGCGTGCAGTGGATGTTGCAGGATGACTTCGCATGGTCCGCCAGTTCTCCCGGCTGGGTAGAAGAGATCGCTTGTGGCCTCGATGCGAACAACCGGATCACTGCCATCAAGAGCTCGTTTTACTCATGCCAATCGAACGATGCCCGCATTGTTGGAGCGATCCTCGCCGGCATGCCCACCAGCGAGCCGAAGCCGGGTTATTGGATTGCGACGGAGTGGCCCTATGACCGCATTCCACATCGCCGGGAAGAGGCCTACGGTAGACCTAACCTTGGTAGCGATGCTCCAAGTGGAGTCGGTATGCGCGGACTCATTATGCGCACGCCCGGTCAGCGGCAGCAGAACTTCCCTCTCGAATCGCTTCTTAATGAAGCGGCCGCCGCAGCAGGTATGGATCCCATCGCGTTTCGCCTGGCGCACACCTCAGATCAGCGGGTGATCGAACTGGTGCAGGCGACAGCCAAGGCGGCAGAGTGGCAGCCGCGGCCATCTCCGAATCCCATGGCCCGCAGCGAAGATGGGAAGCAACTGCATGGACGCGGAATGTGCCTGATGATCCGTCAGAACGGGTGCTGGGTTGGCATTGCTGAGATTGTCGTTACGCCTTCCACGGGGATGATCCAGGTGACACAGTTCACCATCGGGGCAGACGTGGGCAAGATCATCAATCCTCGCCAGCTTGAGCGCTGTATGCTCAGCGGCGTTGTCATGGGCATCAGCGAAGCTTTGAAAGAAGAGGTCACCTTCGACACCGGCAAGATCACCAGCACCAACTGGAGCGGCTACAAGATTCTGACCATGGCAGAGATGCCGGAGATCAAAACGGTGCAGATCTCCCGCGACGACAAGGGCTACGCCGGAGGCTCCGAGCCGGCGAATGCAGTGTGCCCTGCGGCAATTGCGGCCGCCTTTCATGACGCTACGGGGATTCATCCCCGTCGTATCCCGCTGACTCCGGCTTATGTGAGTGGGCTGTTGAAGACTGTAAGAACTGCTTCATAGTGCTTCCGCGATTAGTCGGGAGTATTGTGGGCGGTCGATTCGTGAGCGCACTTGGGTGGGAGCAGCGGGCTTAAAAGCCCGCTGAACACCTCATCCGGCGATGCTGGTTGGGGACACCGCTGCTCCCAGCGAACGTCGCCGCGATCGCTCACGCACACCAGTATCGAAGAGATCGTCTTCGGACCAGGCATCCGTTATCGCCCGTCATCAATCACACATGTGCGTGCGATATGAGGTGAGTTTGGACTGGCAATTACCGGAGCGATTCGAATACGAAAGCCATCAAGTAGCCTGGGGAGCACTCGGTGACGGCCCTCCGGCAGTCGTAATCCACGGATCTCCATTTTCATCCGTGGAATGGCGCCGGATCGTGCCATGGCTGGCGCGATATAGAAAGATTTACTACTACGACATGCTCGGCTTCGGCGACTCGGCAAAGCCGGACATGGACATTCTGCATAGCACGCAGAACCAATTGCTTACCGCTTTGATCCATCACTGGGGCATTCAAAGACCCGCTGTTGTAGCTCACGACTTCGGCGGCTCGGCCGCGTTACGGGCACATCTCTTGAACGGCGTGGAATACAGCAGTCTGATGCTCGTCGATCCGGTAGCCATCAGCCCACAGGGATCGGCGCTGGTGCAGGCAGCCAAAGCACATCAGCAAATATTCACCGGCTTGCCTGCCTATATTCACGAAGCCATTCTGCGGGCGTATATCGGTGCAGCAATCAAGCGGCAGTTGAGCGAAGCCGAAATGCGGCTGTATCTGAATCCATGGCTTGGCGACGAAGGGAAGCAAGCATTCTGGCGACAGATCGCTCAGATGGACGACACCTACAGCCAGGAGGTGGAACACCGCTATGGTGAGATCCGCTGTCCTGTCGCCATCCTCTGGGGAGAGCAGGACGAGTTCATTCCATTAAACGACGGAAAGGAGCTCGCGCGACGAATTCCTGAGGCTTCGTTTACCGTCATCCCGAATGCAAAACATTTGGTCCAGGAGGACGCACCGGAGGCGATCGTCGCCGCGGTGCTCGATTTCTGGCAGCGATTTTGTTGAGAAATTTTTGGAAAGGGTTAGGAGCTGGGTGAGTTTCGGCGCCTTTTGTTTTTCAATCTTCCAGAAACTCCACGCTCCGAGATGGATTTGACCTCAGCGGCTAAAGCCGCGTTTCTTCGGGCTTGTTACGGCACGGCTAAAAGCCGTGCCCTTAAGCAAAACAAATGCTTGATCCAGCCCTGCTTTCCTTCACGACTGAGGTGTATGTCCCATAGAAAGCCGGTTCGCGAATAGATGCTATACAAACGGTTTTCCGTTCGCGCGAAGCGCGAATGCCTTGCTTAAGAGCATGGCTTTAGCCATGCCGTGGCAGTGCAGAAAGACACGCGGCTTTAGCCGCTGAGGTCATCGCTTAAATCGTGGAAGCAGCAAGTTTCAGCCCGCTGCTCCCACCCAATACAACAATGGATAGGCCTTCCAGTCCACCCATCAACTCATCGTCAGCACAGCACGAAACCGCGCTTTGCCGCTGTGCATCTGCTCATACGCTGCCGCAACCTCGCTCAGAGGATACTTCTCAATCATCGGATGAACATCACTCAGGGCGCTGAACTTCAACGTGTCCTGCGAATCGCGCCCTGTGCCGGAGTACCACCCGGACACCTGGCGCCGGCCCATAATCAACGGAAACACGCTCGTGCTCAATGGATCATTCGGCGCAGCCGGGACGAGCAGATTCCCATTGATCCCCAACCCTTCCACTACCGAGGAGATCGCTTTTGCGCTGGGAGCGGTTGCCAGAATAATGCGCGCGCCACCGAGCTTCTGTAACTCCGCAACTGTATCGGAAACATCCGAGTCGATATAGTGGTGCGCACCAAGCTTCTTCGCCAGTGCTTCCTTGTCTTTGCCCCGGCCCAGCGCAACGGTCTCGAAGCCCATCCTGCGCGCGTACTGCACACCCAGATGCCCAAGCCCGCCAATGCCTTGCACGGCGACAACATCACCGGCGCGGGCACCCGCATTGCGTAGGGCATTGAAGACCGTGACTCCCGCGCACATAAACGGACCGGCCTCCTCCGCCGGTAATCCATCGGGAATGGCCGCGAGCGACTCCGCCGGTGCGATCATATATTCGCCATAGCCGCCATCGAAGTCGATACCCGTAATTTTGCGGTTGTTACACATGGCGAAGTCGCCCCGGCGGCATTGGTCGCAGACAAAGTCGTGTCCACCATGCCAGCCAACACCGACGCGGTCTCCGACCTTCCAGGTCGTCACCCGATCACCGACAGCATCAATACGGCCCGCGATCTCGTGTCCCGGCACCCGGGGATACTGCAGCCCAGGCCAGGCGCCGTCTTTCACCAGTACGTCGCTGTGGCAAATGCCGCAGGCCTCGACCTTCACCCGGACCTGCCCTGCGCCTGGTTGAGGAATCTCACGCTCTACCAGTTCAAAATCTCCGCCCGGCTTACTGATTTGCGCAACCTTCATTGTTTTGGCCACGGCCCCTCTCCTTGTATTTCACAGGTTTGATGCCGGGCAGACGAAAGTGGCGTCAACTTTGCCTCATTCCCAGGAACCTTCACCGAAGGTTCACGAAGACACCTTTGTTCGCCCTGCATGCTTTGTGACAGAATGGCGGCTCCTTGTTTTTGTGCTCCCATCCATCCCTCTGCGCTTTGCTCCATGGGATGCAGCCACCGCGTTATTAAAGGAGATGATCGACCATGAGTACGACACCTGCACCCGTTACCCCCGAACGCATCATGCAGTTTGGTTGGGGCTACGCCCCCACGCTCGCAATCGAAGCCGCCATCCATCATCATGTCTTCGATGTCCTCGATGGCGAACCCAAAACCCTCACCGAAACGGCGGCCGCCACCGGAGCCTCCGAGCGCGGTCTGCGCAGCATCATGAATTTGCTCGTCGGCCTGGGCCTTCTGGAGCGCAGCGGCGACAAGTACAGGCTCACTCCGGAGAGCGAGGCCTTTCTTGTGAGCACAAAGCCGAGCTTCCAGGGCGGGATGTTCAAACACATCAGCCGGCAGCTTCTCCCGAAGTGGCTGGGGCTGAATGAAGTGGTCGCGACCGGTAAGCCGGCGCGCTCCGTGAACGTAGAGGGTGATGGCGCCGCCTTCTTCCAGGCCTTCGTGCATGACATCTTCCCAATGAGCTATGCGGCGACCCAGGTGCTGGCTGCGCATCTCGCCCTGGGCAAGCGCGAGGGCACGGTACGCATACTCGATCTGGCCGCCGGCTCCGGCGTGTGGAGTATCGGCCTGATGCAGAGCGGGCCAAACGTGGAAGCAACAGCCTTCGATTGGGAGGGCGTGTTACCCGCGACACGCGCCATGGTAGAGCGCTTCGGACTCACCGCACGCTACAACTTCATTGCCGGTGACCTGAACACAACACCCTTCGGCAGCGGCTACGACGTCGCCACCCTGGGCCACATCCTGCACAGCGAAGGCGCGGCTCACAGCCAGACACTGCTGAAGAAGACCTTCGATGCGCTGAAACCGGGCGGCACCATCGTCATCGCTGAGTTCCTGGTCAACGCCGATCGCACCGGACCTCCGGGATCGCTGATCTTCGCCGTCAACATGCTGGTCAACACTGAGGACGGCGATGCTTTCTCATTCGAAGAAATCAGCAAGTGGCTGAACGCAGCAGGCTTCGTCGATGCTCGTACGCTCGATGCTCCTGGGCCGTCGCCGCTGATACTGGCGACGAAGCCTTAGATTCTGGCATCTGGCATCAAAGTTGGTGAGGCTATACTCCCGTTGCCCCATTCTTCGCGGCTTTATCGCGAAGGGTGGGGTCCCGGCGAACGTGTTCGCTGGGGTAGAGCGTGGGTATCGCGCTTAAGTGCGACCGTTTCCTGCTGGCTTCGCGGGCTGCCAATGGCAGTAAGACCGTTGCAGGTCATTGCATGACATGGTACCTTCAAACTGCCTCGGAGAAGCTGAGCCATGGATGCGCATCGATATCGCCGGTTGCATGTTGCATTGAGCTTATCGCTGTTTGTCGGTTACTTGACGGGCCGATTCTCAGAGTCCGCAGTCAGCGGACTGGTGGCAATTGCCGGTTTCCTGATCTTCTCAAGCCTCGTCCTTTTCATCGTTAGCTCCTCCTCGTCGATTCATGAAGCAATTGCCACAAGCCTTAGTAATCGGCTTGGCGTGCTGGTTGCACCTGGTCTCTATCGACGAGTGGTGAGACAGCCGGTCGCCGTCTGCCTGCCCACAACCACCCTGGTTCTTCCCTTCCGTTTCCAGCTTCCTCCTCCATCGCTTTCTCGTTAGTGCTTTTTCCCTGTAGGTGTCGTGTAGGGCTTCCGCATCTATGGGCGTTTTCCGCAATGAAAACGCCGCTGCACGCCCTTCCGGGATACCCAGCAACAGGGAAAATGCGCTAGTGCTACAGCAGTCATGACCGTTCTGGTGTAGATGACCAGTCCAGTGCCGTGCTGTCTGCGAAGGCATATCCGCGTGCTTTCCGCCTTCGGCTGACATGCGGACGCGAGTACCCACAGAGCATCAACGCGCACACGGCCGTGGCATGTGCCGACCGCCGTGTGTCCGCGAGAGGAGAGATTTATGGCGGAGTTTAAAAACCCGCGCCAGGACAATGGCGTGCGGTTGTACATAGTCCTGGTCTTCATAGCAGCGATGTTTTTCAGCTTTCAGCGGCGCCCTGCACCGATCACGCAACGACAGCAGGCCCCGGACAACAAGAGAACCGAGGAAGTCGCTTCGCCTGCTCCCGTGTCGATGAACCTCGTTGAGCAGGAGCTTTTTATCGTGCTGGCGTTCGTTCAATCCCATGTGGCTGCGGGGTGGGATGGCTCATGGGGTTGGGCGATCGTATTGCTTACCGGTGGAGTCAATCTGCTGATCCTGCCATTGCGTATCTCCAGCATGCGAAGCGGCTTTAAGATGCGACGTATACAGCCGGAGATCGAGAACATCAAGGCCCGCTATAAGGGAGTCAAGCTGACAGACCCACGACACAACGACATGGCTGCTGAGATCGCAAAGCTACAGAAAGACAATGGCATCCATGTCTTTGGTGGATGTATCCCTCTGCTTCTCCAGATGCCGCTTTTATTTGCCTTCTTCGGGATGTTACGGAAGGCAGCCGCACTGCACGGTGCAGGGTGGCTATGGCTGCATGATCTTTCCTCAGCTGATCCGTATCACATTCTGCCGATCCTCATGGTTGTCTTCCAACTGCTGATGCAGTGGTATACGCCGTCGCCTGGGGTCGATGCAAAACAACAAAAGACCATGGCCTGTCTGATGACGATCGGGTTCGGCTACGTTAGTTGGCACTACGCCTCGGGGTTGGCATTGTATGCACTGACAGGCAGTATCTTCTCGATCGCGACCCAAGCCGTGATTAACCTTTCACCTTTAGGAAAGGAGATGGGAGGGTTACCGGCGGGCAGTGTGGGTTGATTGGACCTTCGAGTGTGGTTCGAAACGGGTGGGAGTCGTGGGCTTCAGCCCACGGATGAAGTAAAAATTAAACGGGCTTTAGCCCTGGGCCTTTTAGTGGCGGTAAACCGTGGACTAAGTCCACGGCTGCCACCCGTTCGCGCATTAGCGCGACTGTCTTGTGTGCAGCCTGGAAGATAGGTAACAGTTTAGACCGGGCAGATGGGTAACACTTTTTGCTCGGTAGGTTTATGAATGTGAGCCATTTTTTTGTCTCAGGTAGTGGTGGAGGCGGTGGGAATCTGGGAA
>NZ_JAGTAS010000023.1 GCF_025685425.1 Terriglobus albidus | reverse complement strand
CTGCGATCTTCCGCACTGACAGACAACGGAGCTAAAGGACGACCTGCACCCATCGGACTTCCTCCCACTCTATCCGATGCTCGTACCCTCAATAAATATGACAATTATTTTAGGGACAGGACACTAGAGAGTATCGACAATACTGGGATGTTCGAGCGTAGCGCGAATGGGCGGGAACCGTGGGCTTCAGCCCACGGTTTACGAAGTAGCAGAGATGTTGGGCTTCAGCCCTGGGTTTTCCTGTCAGATATACAGAAGGCCCAGAGCTTAAAGCCCATTTACCTTTATGTTGTATCAGCGGGCTGGAGCCCGCTGCTCCCACCCATGAAAAGCAGGTCCTTCGCGGTGACCGCTGCCGGAGAATGAGCCGCGCACAGCCTGTGTTCCGCGCGCGAACCGCTCGAAGATCCTTTCCCGATCGCTCTGCTCAATACCGGCCCTATGTTCGTGACAGCGATCTCCGCCACATCGCCCTATTGCATTACCTGCAACCTAACCGAAGCTCCGGAGGGGAAATAGCGCCACGCGTTCTCCAGATATTGAACGGAACGTTCAAAACTTCCGATTTCTACAAGACAGTCGAGCCCTCTTAGCACTACGCTGATGTGCCAGGAGGGATGAATATGGCAAGTCAATACAAAGGTGTTCCCGAGGGAGCTTCCGCCATTATCCCGAGACTCTACTGTCGCGATGTTGAGACGGAGATTGCATTCTGTTGCGAAGTGCTCGGCGCGGTCGAGGGCGTCCGTCGTCCAGGCGCGGACGGGCGGGCACAGCATGCTATGTTGCTCTTCGGCTCTGCGATGCTCATGATTGAGGCTGAGAACCCGGAGGTCCCAACTCGCGCCCCCAATCCTGACGGAAGTTCTCCCGTAGTCCTCTATCTTTACGTGGAAGATGTCGACGGGACTGTTGAACGGGCACTCAAGCGCGGTTGCAGGCTTGTGGTGCCGGTCGAGACGCATTTCTGGGGAGACCGGATTGGATGGGTTCAGGACCCGGCCGGGCATATGTGGACCATCGCGACGCGCGTGGAGCAGACAACAGAAGACCAACGCCGTGAGCGTTGGTCGACGATCCTGTCTGGCGACGCGGATACACCAAATCCCTGACAAGGATCGCGTGACTTCTCATCATGCCCGGCAATTCTCTGCGACGAGAGAAACGGGAGAGGTCCATAATCATCGGATGAGATCGCTTCAAGGCAGAGTCGCTGTTGTTACCGGCGGCACGAAAGGCGTTGGACGCGGAATCGCGGCTGAACTCGCGGCCCAAGGAGCGCGAGTCTTCGTGACAGGCCGATCCATCAGAGAAGGGCTTGACGACGAAACGAACATCGTGGGAATTCGATGTGATCACAGGGACGATCGAGAGGTCGTGAGCGCATTCGAACGAGTCGCCAGAGAAAGCAGCGCCATCGATATCCTGGTTAACAATGTTTGGGGCGGCTACGAGCAGATGATGGAAGGCGGCGTGTTTACCTGGAGTAAGCCATTCTGGGAGCAGCCAATCTGGCGTTGGGACGCGATGTTCGCCGCAGGTGTGCGCGCCCACTATTTTGCGAGTCAACTTGCCGTCCCATCGATGGTGGCTCGCAAAAGTGGCCTGATCGTAAACATATCGTTCTGGTCTGCGCAGAAGCGCATTGGCAACGTCGCCTACGGCATATCAAAAGCTGCCACAGATAAAATGACCGCGGACATGGCGGATGAGCTTAGACCATATGGCGTCGCTGTCGTGTCTCTTTACCCCGGTCTGGTCAGAACAGAAAAGGTGATGGAAGCTTCGGCATGGCTGGACCTCAGCAACTCGGAATCGCCGGAGTTTATTGGACGCGCGATCAGCGCGCTTGCCGCCGATCCAAACGTCATGAGACACACGGGAAAAGTACTTGTGGCGGCTCAATTAGGAATTGACTACGGATTTTCCGACATCGATGGCAAAACCCCACGTCCGCTCAAACTCGACGAGATCTAGAGGGACTCACAAGTGAAGCAGGTACACCGGGGCCAGCGCGGCAAGCGCCGCCGCCATTTGCAGCGCAATAACCTTCAGGGACTCTCTTGGCGCGCGGGGGAACCACGTGACGGCGAAGAAAAGGAGCAGCGGCACCTGACCGGCCATGAGCAGTTGCCAAATGTGAGCGGCTGTCCCTTCGTCTTTGTCATGAGGAACACCGAACATTGCGAGGGTAATCAGAACATCCGCCAGCGCAAGAAGAGACATCGCAATGGGAAGAAATGCGCTCGGCTTCCTCACGATCGTCGTAAACACCTGACGCGGTTCCCGTTCCATATGGATGGAATATCAACCTATGTAGATTTCGCTGTCAATATACTGCTTCACTTCGATGGGCCGCGGACCGCGTATCGCAGAAAGATCTCACCGTTGCGGAACCGTTGCTCCTCGATCAACTCCAGATCCAGCCGCACACCACTCGGGAAGTACCGTTTTCCGCCGCCGATCACCACGGGGCAGACACGCATCTGGAGCTCGTCGACAAGCCCTGCCTGGATCGCCTGAGCGGCGAGTTCAGGACCGGCCACGGCGATGGCGTGCACGGCATTCGCCTTCAGATTGCGGACCGCATCGGGATCGAAGGCGCGCTCGATTCTGGTGTGGGCGCTGCGCGGCTCAGCGAGCGTTCTCGAGTAAACGATTTTTTCCGCCGCCTGCCACTGCCTGGCAAAGTCGAGTACGAACTGCGGTTGATCGGGAATCGTGTGCGCAGTCTCCCAGTAGAGCATCATCTCGTAGACTTTCCGTCCGTAGAGACAGGTGCGGAATGAAGAGACGTGCTTGAAGATCCAGGTATGCACCTCTTCGTCCTGGGGAGCGCCCCAGTCAAAGCTGCCATGTTCGTCTTCGATGTAACCATCGAGAGAGATGTTCATCATGTAGATCAGCTTTGCCATGCAGGTACCCCATATATATCCATCACGATTCAACGCCATCGGCCAGAGCTGTTTGGCCTTTTTATGTTTTATTCCCTAAATCACTGAGAATAGGCCGCTTGGGTTATTGAAACTTGCGGCGGATTCCACTTATTTCTGGCACATCTGCGGCATTCTCCGGTCCGGCCGGCCTGCGATCGTGGGTTCGCTTCTCCCGGCACCACTGAATATCGACTTTAGGATGAATCCAGCCTCTTGAAAATCGAGAGGCCAAAATCGCTGGGCCGCCTCCCTGTATCGGCGGCGCGAATCCCTGTGCGGCGGGAGGTCTCGGTGGGCCAACAACACCTATTGATCGGCGGCTAGAGCATTTAGGCGCTGAAATACTGCTGGTTTTAGATGGTTGCAAATCTTATTGATCTGATTCATACTTGCTGACCATTGAGGCGGGGGGACTATGGACCTTTGGCCGCTGGCAGTTTATCTCGTGATCGTTAGCATGCTCGTTGTCGCTATGCTTGGCTTGTCCTTCGTGCTGGGTCAGCGACACCATGATCGGGCAACAGACTCTCCTTATGAATCAGGTATCCTCTCGCAGGGTTCGGCGCGAGTGCGATTGTCGGCCAAATTCTACCTGGTTGCAATGTTCTTTGTAATCTTCGACCTCGAAGCGGTCTTCCTCTTTGCATGGGCGATCTCCGTCCGGGAAACCGGATGGACTGGCTATGCCGAGGCCTCGCTTTTTATAGCGGTCTTGCTTGCAGCCCTTGCCTATTTATGGCGCGTCGGCGCACTCGATTGGCGACAAGGCGGACGGACAGTGAGTTAGAAACGGTGGTGCGTTATGCGCTGGTCGATCAGTGTGCCTGGTGCTCCTGACGCGGAGAAACTCGGTGAATCTGGTGAATCTACGGACGAAGCGATCCGCCGCACTCTTATCCTGTCCCGCGTGGATGACCTGGTTGCATGGGGCCGCAAGAACTCCGTCTGGCCCTTCAACTTTGGTCTCTCATGTTGTTTCGTAGAGATGGCCACGAGCATTACCAGCAAATATGACATCTCACGGTTTGGCGCTGAAGTGATACGCGGCACGCCGCGAGAAGCAGACCTGATGGTGATCGCGGGAACGGTCTTTATCAAGATGGCCCCCGTCATCCAGCGTCTCTATGAACAGATGATGGAACCGCGCTGGGTGATCTCCATGGGCTCATGTGCGAATTCAGGCGGCATGTATGACATCTACAGCGTTGTGCAGGGGGTAGATAAATTTCTCCCGGTGGATGTCTACGTACCTGGGTGTCCGCCCCGGCCGGATGCCTTTCTCGAAGGTGTTTTGTTATTGCGTGACGCGGTAGGAAAAGAAAGGCGGCCCCTGAGTTGGGTAGTCGGGCCGCAAGGTGTGGTACGGCCTGAGATGCCTTCCATGCGTGATGAGAAGCGGCAGCAGCGGCAGTTACTGACGGTGCTCAGGACTCCCGACAGCGTTTAGTGTGTACCGGCGGTGCTTATGGCGAGCGGTCTCGTCCTCGATCAGGATCTACAGCAGGAACTGGGAGATACTGCTGCGCCTCAGTCAGTCCGTGACGATATTCCTACCTTCTGGGTGTCGAAGGACAACATCCACGAGGCGATCCGCCTGCTTTATGCCAACATTCCCAATCCATATACGATGGTGCACGATCTCACGGCCATCGATGAACGCGGACGTGTGCACCGCGAAGGCCAGCCGCCGAGCGACTTCACGGTGGTTTATCACCTCTACTCCTTTGAGCGAAATTCGTATGTTCGGCTGAAGGTTGCGCTCAACGAAAAACAGCTCTCACTGCCGACGATTACTGACATCTGCCCCGCCGCCAACTGGTACGAGCGTGAGGTGTGGGATATGTTCGGTATCGCCTTCGACGGGCATCCGCATTTAGAGCGCATCCTCATGCCGCGGACGTGGTCGGGACATCCCCTGCGCAAGGACCACCCGGCGCGTGCGACGGAGATGGGGCCTTTTCGTCTGCCGGACCAAAAGCAGGACGCGGAACAACAAGCGTTGCAGTTCCAGCCTGAAGAATGGGGCATGTCGCGGGAATCCGAAGGTTTTGATTTTCTATTCCTGAACGTTGGTCCACAACACCCGGGTACACACGGTGTTCTGCGCATTGCTCTTCAGCTTGATGGCGAAGTGATCGTCGACGCTGTGCCGGACATAGGCTTTCATCATCGCGGAGCAGAAAAGATGGGTGAGCGCCAGACGTGGCACACCTATATCCCTTACACCGATCGCGTGGACTATCTGGGCGGTGTGATGAATAACCTCGCGTACCTGACGGCAGTGGAAAAGCTTGCAGGCATTACGGTGCCGCCACGTGGGCAGATGATTCGGGTCATGATGGCGGAGCTGTTTCGCATCATCAGCCACCTGGTCTGGTATGGCACCTTCGCGCAGGATCTCGGCCAGATGTCGCCGGTGTTTTATCTGTTCAACGACCGCGAGCGAGCCTTCGGCATTGTCGAGGCGATCTGCGGCGCTCGCATGCACCCGAACTGGTTCCGCATCGGCGGTGTGGCACAGGATCTGCCTAATGGCTGGGACCGGTTATTCCGCGATTTTCTACAGTACTTACCGCCCAAGCTCGATGAATACGATCGCACCATTATGCGCAACCGTATTTTCAAAGCGCGTACCAAGGGCATCGGCGGCTGCACCATTCGTGAAGCCATCGAGTGGGGCATGACGGGGCCGAACCTCCGTGCCTGCGGACTTGAATGGGACTTCCGCAAGAAGCAGCCTTACGCCTGTTACAGCCAGCTCGACTTCGATATACCGGTCGGCACTTCCGGTGATTGTTATGACCGTTCAGTGGTGCACGTTGAGGAGATGCGTCAGAGCCTTCGCATCATCCAGCAGTGCGTTGACAACATGCCGGGAGGCCCATGCAATGCGGAGCATCCGCTGGCCACGCCGCCCCCCAAAGCGCGCACCATGCACGATATCGAGACGCTTATCCATCATTTTCTTGGCGTGAGCTGGGGTCCGGTTATGCCGGCGGGAGAGGCAATGGCGGCAATCGAAGGAACCAAAGGCAATAACGGCTACTACCTGATCAGCGACGGAGGTATTGGCTCATATAGGACGAGGATCCGGACACCGTCGTTCGCGCATATGCAGATGCTGCCGCAGCTGTGCCGCGGGCTTATGATTCCGGACCTGCTGGCAATTCTTGGGAGCCTGGACTATGTGCTCGCCGATATCGACCGGTGATGTGGAGGAGGGACGAAGCGATGCTGACTGCCGAGGAACGAAGAGAGATTGAGATAAAGCTTGCCGACTACCCGAACAAGCAGGCCATGAGCATCGAGTCCATGCTGATCGTCCAGCGGCATCGCGGATGGGTCTCGGACGAAAGCCTGGGCGATCTCTCAGAGCTTCTTGGGCTTTCGGTCGCCGATCTGGATGGGGTTGCGACGTTTTACAACCTGATCCGGCGCAGACCTGTTGGGCGGCACGTGGCAATGGTTTGCGACAGCGTCTCCTGCTGGATCATGGGCGGCGAACGTATCCGCGATCGCCTATGCAGCAGGCTGGACACAACGCTCGGTGAGACGACAGCTGACGGACGCTTCACCTTGTTGCCTATCGTTTGCCTCGGTGCGTGCGATCATGCACCCGCCATGATGATCGACGGCAAGTTGTACGAAGATCTTGACGAGCAGCGGCTCGATGAAGTCGTGGCGCGGTACAAGTAGGTGCGATCTATGGAGAAACCTCTGACTGGTAACTTTCGTGCCGACGGAGAGGCAGTAAGCCTCAGCGAATATGAACGCAGCGGAGGGTATCAAGGCCTCCGCAAAGCGCTTCTCCTTACGCCGGCGGAGGTTACCGAACTGGTAAAAAAGTCGAATCTTCGCGGACGCGGCGGCGCCGGCTTTGCTACCGGCATGAAGTGGAGTTTCGTACCGATGGGAAAAGATGCGCCGCATCCGAAGTACCTCGTTGCGAATGCGGACGAGATGGAGCCGGGTACCTTCAAGGATCGTGCGTTGATGGAGCGCGATCCGCACCAGTTAATCGAAGGCATGATCGTCGCTGCCTATGCGATCGAAGCTGATATCGGTTACATCTTCCTGCGGGGAGAGTACGAACGCTCTTACGAGTGCCTTGCCCGAGCACTTGCAGAAGCTCAAGCGAGCAACTACCTCGGACACAACATCCTGGGTTCGGGGTATCGCTTCGAAATCCACCTTCACAATAGCGCCGGCCGATATATCTGCGGCGAGGAAACCGCTCTTCTCAATGCGCTCGAAGGTAAGCGGGCACACCCGAGAACCAAGCCTCCCTTTCCGCAGGTCTCCGGCCTCTGGGGCAAACCGACGATTGTGCAGAACGTGGAAACGCTCTGCAACGTGCATCACATTGTGCGCCAGGGAGTCGATTGGTTCCGCGGTCTCAGCAAAACGGCGGATGGTGGAACGAAGCTTTACGGCGTGAGCGGCAAAGTCAAACGGCCGGGTCTCTGGGAACTTCCGATGGGCACGCCGATGCGGGAGATCCTTGAAGACCATGCGGGTGGAATGCGCGATGGCCTGCGCTTTCGTGGAGTCCTGCCCGGCGGAGCGTCGACGGACTTCTTAGTTGAGGACCACCTCGACACCCCCATGGATTACGACAGCGTGCAGAAAGCTGGAAGCCGGCTAGGCACTGGGACCATGGTCGTGCTCGACGATCAGACGTGCCCGGTGGGCATGGTCTGGAACCTCGAGCATTTCTTTGCGCAGGAATCATGTGGCTGGTGCACGCCATGCTGGAGCGGGTTGGCGTGGACGGAAAAAATTCTGTGGGCCATGGAACAAGGCACAGGAAGCACTCGCGACCTGGAAACGCTCAAGTTTCAGACGAAATTTCTTGCTCCAGGCAACACCTTCTGCGCCTTTGCCCCCGGCGCCGTGGAGCCGCTTCAGAGTGCACTGAAGTACTTTGCCGAAGATTTCCGTCGGCACGTCGATGAACACCGATGTCCCTGGAGGAGATGACCGTGGCGACTATTTTTATCGACAATGCGCCCAGAGAGGTCAACCCAAAACAGAACCTCCTTCACGTCTGTCTTTCGCTGGGCTATGACCTGCCTTATTTCTGTTGGCATCCAGCACTGGGATCGGTGGGGGCTTGCCGTCAGTGTGCGGTGAAGCAATTCCGCAATGAGCAGGACGCTACAGGCAAAATCGTGATGGCCTGCATGACTCCCGCCGCAGAGGGTACGCGCATCTCAATTGCCGATCCTGAAGTCGTAGCTTTTCGGGCGGGGGTGATTCAAGGATTGATGCAGAACCATCCGCACGACTGCCCCGTCTGCGACGAAGGCGGGGAATGCCATCTTCAGGATATGACCGTGATGACCGGTCACCGGCAGCGTGTTTACAGCTTCGGTAAAAGAACATTTCGCAATCAGTATCTCGGCCCGCTGGTAAATCATGAGATGAATCGCTGCATTCAGTGCCAGCGCTGCGTGCGTTTTTATCGTGAATACGCAGGCGGGCATGATCTGAATGCCTTTCATCTGCGCGACTCCATCTTCTACGGGCGGCACGAAGACGGCGTTCTAGAGAGTGAGTTCAGCGGCAATCTGGTGGAGATATGCCCAACAGGCGTATTCACAGATGCGACGCTCAAGCATCACTACTCGCGGAAATGGGACCTGCAGATGGCGCCTTCCATCTGCGTGCATTGCGGACTGGGCTGCAACATTACAGCCGGCGAGCGCTACGGCACGCTTCGCCGTGTGGTGAACCGCTATAACCACGAGGTAAATGGCTATTTCCTGTGCGATCGTGGCCGGTTTGGCTATGAATTCGTCGAGAGCAGTCTGCGCATCCGTCACCCACTCGTGGACGGTAAACCAGCTACAAGAAGTGAGGCACTTGAACGATTCGGCGCTGTCCTTCGCAAAGGCGCTGTGATCGGTGTCGGGTCTCCGCGAGCCTCTCTGGAAAGCAACTTTGCGTTACGCGCACTGGCCGGTCCAGATCACTTCTTCGCCGGAGTCCCTGACGAAGAGTCGCGGCTAATCTCAGCCATGGTCCGCATCCTGCGCGATGGCCCGGCGCGATCTCCTTCGCTTGATGAGGTGGAACATTCAGATGCCGTGTTTGTACTCGGTGAGGATCTCACCAATGTCGCGCCGATCATGGCCTTGCGGCTGCGTCAGTCCGTGCGCCAGGCGCCCATGCGTCTTGCCGCCGGTCTCCACATCCCCGAGTGGCTGGATCATGCGGTGCGAGAGACCGTGCAGGATGCGAAGGGGCCGCTCTTCATTGCCTCTCCCTACGCGACGAAGCTTGATGACATCGCAACAGCCACCTATCACGCTTCACCAGATGACCTGGCGCGACTGGGCTTCGCCATCGCCCATGCAATCGACGCGACAGCACCAGAGGTGATAGCACTGTCGCCAGAGCTGGAAACAATGGCCGCCAAAATAGCTGCCGCTTTGCGCGGCGCCCAACATCCTCTGGTAGTCGCCGGTGCAAGCTGCCGCAACCGCGGTGTGATTGAAGCTGCGGGACAAATTGCCTGGGCCTTGTGCAAAGTTGGCTCGCCGGCAAGTCTCAGCTTCACGATGCCGGAGTGCAATAGCTTTGGCCTCGCGTTGATGGAGGCGCCGCCGCTCTCTGAGGCATTGCGAACGGTCAGAAGCGAACCGGTGAGTACGCTGATCGTCCTTGAAAACGATTTGTTTCGCCGTGCCCCTGCAAACGAAGTGACGTCGCTATTGCGTGGCGTCCAGCATCTGATCGTGCTCGATCACCTTGGAAATCCCACGACAGACGCAGCGGAACTTGTGCTGCCTGCCGGCACGTTTGCCGAATCGGATGGCACACTCGTGAACAATGAAGGACGTGCGCAACGATTCTTCCAGGTCCTGAACCCCAGCACCGACGTGCAGGAGAGCTGGCGATGGCTGCACGAAGTCTCTGTGGCAGCGGGATCTAAGAGCATGGAGCGATGGGAGGACCTTGATGATCTCACCGCGACGATTGCCAAAGAGATAGCTGCATTCGGAGCTCTACCGAAGGTCGCCCCTCCTCGAAGCGCTGTTGGCAAGATCGCTCGTGAACCGAGCCGGTACAGTGGCCGCACTGCGATGCTCGCCAACATCAGCGTGCACGAGCCCAGGCCGCCTCAGGATCCCGACTCCTCCCTGGCCTTTTCTATGGAATCGGGTCCGGGACCAGTCCCATCGTCGTTAATCCCTTTTTTCTGGGCCCCAGGGTGGAACTCGGTGCAGGCGGTAAACAAATTTCAAAGCGAGATCGGAGGAGCACTGCGTGGTGGCGATCCAGGAGTTCGCTTGATCGAACCGTCGCGGGAATCAGTTTGGCAGTACTTCTCTGCAATTCCTCCTGCGTTCAAATCGCGGTCCGGGGAATGGCTTCTTATCCCTGTCTTTCATATTTTCGGTTCAGAGGAACTCAGCCGGCATGCGCAGGGTATCTCTCAGCTGCTCCCGCGCCCCTATCTCGCCTTGAACCCAGCAGAAGCTTCACTGGTAGGCGCAAAAGCCGGTGGGCGGATCAAGATCCTGATCGAAGACTCTCAGTTTGAACTGGAGATCATGTTGCGTGCCGACCTGCCTCGCGGTGTGGCCGGTCTGCCTGCGGGATTGCCTCCGTTCGACGGCATACAACTCCCCCTGTTCTGCAAGCTCGCTTCCGTTGGAACTGAATTCTCCGCGAGAGGTGTTCTATGAGATTGAATCTCTTCCCTCTGCTTGTCATTGCTGTTGTCTTGTTCGTGGTGCTCAATTTGTCAGCCGGATTGATTTGGGTCGAACGCCGTCTGCTTGCGCTGTGGCAGGATCGATACGGCCCAAATCGCGTCGGACCTTTCGGACTGGGACAGATTCTCGCGGACTCAATCAAGCTGTTTACCAAGGAAGACTGGATTCCGCCTTTCGCCGACAAACCAGTCTTTATCCTCGCGCCTGCGATTGTTGTGGCTACCTCACTGATCTCGTTCGCAGTGGTGCCGTTTGCTCCGGGATTCGTGATTGCCGATCTCAATATCGGGATTCTCTTCCTTCTCGCCATGTCGTCGTTGGGCGTCTACAGCGTCGTCCTTGCGGGCTGGTCTTCCAACAACAAATACTCGCTACTCGGAGGGATCCGTGCTGCCGCGCAGATGATGAGCTATGAAGTCTTCATGGGGCTTTCTCTTCTTGGCTCCGTTATCCTGGCCGGCTCGTTCCGCCTGACTGACATCGTCGAAGCGCAGCGGGGACTGTGGTTTGTCGTTCCTCAGTTCCTCGGTTTCATCCTGTTTCTCATCGCGGGCGTCGCTGAAACGCGACGGCTTCCCTTCGACCTGGCTGAGGCGGAAAGCGAATTGATCGCGGGCTTTCATTCGGAGTACTCGGGGATGAAGTTCGGCATGTTCTTCGTTGGTGAGTACATCGGCGTGATCCTGGTTTCGGCAGCCATCTCGCTCTTATTCTTCGGCGGCTGGCTTGGCCCCGTACTGCCACCAGCTCTGTGGTTTGCCGTAAAGACCATGTTCTTTATTTGTCTGTTCATTCTGCTTCGCGCGGCCCTCCCCCGTCCGCGATTTGATCAGCTCATGTCGTGGGGCTGGAAGGTGATGCTGCCCCTTGCACTGGTGAATCTGCTGGTGACGGGAGCCGTAGTGTTGGCACGGCGATGAAGGAGGTGTTCGGTGCTCAGTTTGGTGCGTTCTCTATGGGAAGTTTTTCGGCACACTTTCGCGCGGCGTGTGACGGTTCAGTATCCGGAGCAAAAGGCCTACCTCTCACCGCGATATAGAGGCCGGATCGTTCTCACCCGCGATCCGGACGGCGGTGAACGCTGTGTCGCCTGCAATTTGTGCGCCGTAGCCTGTCCAGTGGCCTGCATCTCTCTCCAGGCGACAGAGGACGAGCATGGCCGAAGATATCCGGAATTCTTCCGCATCAATTTTTCCCGCTGCATCTTCTGTGGCTATTGCGAAGAAGCGTGCCCGACCTATGCCATTCAGCTGACGCCGGATTGCGAGATGGGCGAGTACAAGCGGCAGAATCTCGTATACGAGAAGACAGACCTGATGATCGATGGACCGGGAAAGTATCCCGATTACAACTTCTGGCGCGTTGCCGGAGTTGCTATCGGCGGGAAAGACAAAGGGCAGGCTGAGAACGAACTCCCGCCTGTCGACACACATAGTCTGATGCCATGAGAACGCCATGACCACACTCTTTTATCTCGCAGGTATTCTCGCCATTGTTGCCACACTGCTTGCCATTACGCAGCGGCATGCGGTTCACGCGCTGCTCTATTTGATTGTTTCGCTGCTGGCAGTTGCAGTGGAGTTCTTCGTTCTAGGCGCACCTTTTGTAGCAGCGCTTGAAATCATGATTTACGCGGGCGCCATCATGGTGCTCTTCGTGTTCGTCGTGATGATGCTCAACATCGCAGAGCATGCGATGGAGGTGGAACGCGGATCGCTGAAGCCGCGAAACTGGCTTGGGCCTGCACTGCTTGCCCTGGTCTTGTTAGGCGAGTTGGTCTATTGCACTGCGACAACCCGCGGCACACCTTCTCTCACAGGCGTAACGGGCCCCAAGCAGGTTGGCGAGGCGTTGTTCGGGAATTACTGGATCGGCGTAGAACTCGCATCTCTCTTGCTCATGGCCGGCCTGGTTGGAGCATTTCATCTCGGGCGTCATCGCATTGCAAAAGAGGAGAAACATCATGTCACAAGTACCGATGCAACACGTACTGATACTCGCAGCGATCTTGTTCATGCTGGGTCTGGCGGGACTTCTCACGCGGCGTAACCTGATTTTCACGCTTATGAGCATCGAGATCATGCTCAATGCAAGTGGTCTGGCATTTGTTGGGGCGGGAGCGCGGTGGGCACAGCCAGACGGCCAGGTGATGTTTCTATTCATTCTGGCCATGGCGGCCGCCGAGGTATCGGTCGGACTGGCATTTGTACTCCTCTTTCACAAGAGGCAGCTTGCCCTGGACGTGGACGCGGCCAGCGAGATGAGAGGTTGATATGCTTCAACTACTCTGGCTCGTCGTAGCGATTCCAGTCGCGAGCGCCACGTTGCTGGCGTTGTTCGGGTCCAATTTGTCACGCCGCGTCGTCGCGGTTCTGGGTGCAGGCTCTGTGGGAGTGGCAGCGTTAATCACTCTCTTGATTGGCGCCGTCTTTCTTGCGTCTCCGCCTATGGGCAATGTGTATGTGCAGCACCTGTGGACGTGGATGAGCAGTGGCGGATTTACGCCCGAGATCGCCTTCTATCTCGATCCTGTCTCGCTCCTGATGCTTCTGGTCGTGACCTTTGTCGGGTTCCTGATTCATCTCTACTCAGTTGAGTACATGCATGACGATGAGGGATACGCGCGCTTC
This sequence comes from Terriglobus albidus, assembly GCF_025685425.1. Taxonomy (GTDB): domain Bacteria; phylum Acidobacteriota; class Terriglobia; order Terriglobales; family Acidobacteriaceae; genus Terriglobus; species Terriglobus albidus. The sequence continues at coordinate 79,823 of NZ_JAGTAS010000023.1, read as the reverse complement.
TTCGCCTATATGAATCTTTTTGTAGCATCGATGATCACGCTCGTGCTGGCGAACAATCTATTGCTGTTGTATCTGGGATGGGAAGGCGTCGGGCTGTGCAGCTTTCTGCTAATAGGTTTCTGGTATCGCGATCCGCAGAATGTGCGTGCAGCGGCCAAGGCCTTCATCGTGACGCGTTTCGGTGATACCGCTTTTGCTGTCGGACTGCTGCTGTTGTTTACGCGATTGGGAACGCTGGATATTCAGGACGCGATGCATCGAGCGGCAATGCAGTGGAGCACCGGAAGCAGCATCGCGACGGCAGCGGCAGCACTACTGCTGGGCGGGGCAGTCGCCAAGTCCGCGCAATTGCCGCTTCAGACCTGGTTGCCGGATGCAATGGCCGGTCCTACGCCGACGAGTGCTCTGATTCATGCCGCAACCATGGTTACCGCAGGCGTTTACCTGATCGCGCGTACACACGTACTTTTCACGCTGGCGCCCTCTATCCAATTCCTGGTGGCTATCATCGGAACCGTCACGATGTTGCTGGCGGCCTTCAGCGCGCTCGCTCAACGCGACATGAAGCGCGTGCTGGCATACTCCACGATCAGCCAGATCGGATACATGTTCCTCGCGCTTGGATTGGGGGCGTGGTCCGCCGCCATGTTCCACTTCATGACGCATGCCTTCTTCAAAGCGCTTCTCTTCCTGGCTGCGGGTGTAGTCATCCATGCAGTGCATGAGCAGGATTTGTATCGGATGGGAGGTCTCCGCAAGGAGCTGCGCCTCGCCTTCTGGGCATTCGTGATTGGCGGCTCAGCGTTGGCTGGTCTGCCGTTGATTACCGCGGGTTTCTTCAGCAAAGACCTCATCTTGTGGCAATCGTGGGCAGGTCCAAATGGGAATGCATGGTTCTGGGCTGCTGGGATGACGGGAGCCCTGCTTACTTCCCTTTACACCTTCAGGATGATTCTGCTGGCCTTCTACGGTCCGCAGCAGCTACATGTAAGAGCAAAAAGTGGCCTCGCCGTTCGCGTTTCACTGGTCGTACTTTGCTCCTTGTCACTTGTTGGTGGATATGTGGATACGCCGCCGCATTTTGGTGGTACACCCGCGCTGTCCAATTTTCTCAACAGCGTATTGCCGCCGCTTGAAGAAGTGCACATCGGCCCAATCACGGAGACCATGACGGTGCTTTCCGCGAGCACTGTATTCGCGCTCGGCCTCTGGTTGGCGTATCTGATCTTTGGGCCGAAGCGATCGCGACAGCCTGCGCAGAACCTTCTTGAGCAACTGTGGCTGGCCGGCTGGGGCTTCGACTGGTTGTACGACAAGCTTCTGGTTCGCCCGTTCCAATGGATTGCACGAAAGAGTGCAGCCGACCCGGTAGATGTGCCGATCAATGGTCTTGCGCAGGTAACTGTGCTGGGCTACCGTGCGTTACGTCTGACCCAGACCGGACAGGTGCGTTGGTATGCGGCCGGTCTTGCTTTGGGCACGGCTGCAATCCTGGCCATTGCATTTGTTGCGCGTTGAGGTGCTGGCATGATTCTTCTGGATCTCATCCTGATTCTAGTTACCGGCGGCATCGCATCCTGGATCGCTGCACGCCGAAGCGCAATGGTTGCCCGTTGGATTACCCTTGCGAGCCTGCTGGTCAACCTAATCCTGGGCATCGGAATTTGGATAGCCCATCTTGGCCGGTCGCAGTCCAACCCGGCGCGCTGGTTTGTGCAATGCAATTTCAATTGGATTCCACAATTTGGGATCCGCATCCACCTGGCAATCGATGGACTGAGCCTCGCGTTGCTACTGCTGACCTACTTTCTAGGCATCATGGCCGTTCTTTCCTCCTGGCGGGAGATCCGTGAGCGCGTCGGTTTCTTCCACTTCAACCTGCTTTGGGTTCTGGCCGGTATTACAGGGGTCTTTCTGGCCATGGACGTGTTCCTCTTCTATCTGTTCTGGGAGTTGATGCTGGTGCCGATGTACTTCCTGATTGGCATATGGGGACACGAGCGGCGTATTTATGCCGCCACAAAGTTTTTCCTCTTTACCCAATTGAGCGGCCTGCTGATGTTGATCGCGATCATTGCGCTCGCCATTCTCCATCATCAGTCAACCGGGATCTTTACCTTCGATTATGAGCAGTTGCTCAAGACCGCCCTATCGCCTCGCGCGGCGCGCCTGCTGATGATTGGCTTTCTCGCGGCCTTTCTGGTGAAACTGCCTGCCTTCCCTTTCCATACGTGGCTTCCGGATGCGCACACGGAAGCTCCTACCGCAGGAAGCGTGATTCTGGCGGGACTCCTGTTGAAGACAGGAGCATACGGTCTGATTCGTTTCGTGTTGCCGCTTTTTCCAGGGCCATCACGCGAGTTGGCCCCAATCCTGATGAGCATTGGTGTGGCCGGAATTCTTTATGGCGCCGTACTTGCGGTTGGCCAGACTGACCTGAAGCGCCTGGTCGCCTATACCAGTGTGAGCCATATGGGATTCGTGTTGCTCGGCGTCTTCGCCGGAAATGAGATCGCGCTGGAAGGGGCCGTAGTGCAGATGATCAGCCACGGAATCAGCACGGGCGCACTGTTCATTCTTGCAGGTCTGTTGCAGGAAAGGATGCATACGCGCGAGATTGCGGCGATGGGCGGACTTTGGGAAACCATGCCTGCGCTAAGCGGCGCCGGCATGGTGTTTGCTATGGCTTCGCTCGGGCTTCCAGGGCTGGGAGATTTCGTGGGTGAATTTCTCGTTCTCCTCGGAGCCTACCGGGCGAACGTCCCTCTCACGGTCGTCGCTAGTCTGGGCCTTCTCGCAGCTACTCTTTACGGTTTGAGGGTTGCACAGAATGCGTTTCAAGGATCCAATCCGCATCACTGGAAACTTCCGGATATGCTCCCGCGCGAATGGATGGTGCTTGGCCTGATGATGGTTGGTCTTCTTTGGATCGGACTCTATCCGCAACCGATCCTGAACACGGTGCGCCCGAGTCTGGCGGCGGCACAGCAAAGTGCATTCACACAAGAAATTGTCAGGAGATGAAGAGATGAGCCGCACCGATTTTGTCGCATTATTGCCGCTGATGATCGTCCCGGCGACTGCGGTCATATTGATGATCGCAATTGCTATCCGCCGCAATCACAAGGCTGTGGCGGTAATATCGCTGGGCGGTCTGGTTGCAGCGTTCGGTAGCCTTGCCTTTGCGGCATCCGTACTGCCGCGACAAGTTTCTGCCTTCTTCATCCTCGATTCCTACTCCTTCCTCTATATGGCGATTCTGCTCTGTGCCGCAGCATTTGTATTCCTGTTGGCTTATGACTATCTGAATCGCCGCCAGAAACATCCCGAGGAGTTTTATCTGCTCGTGCTGCTGGCGACAACAGGCGCAATGGTGCTGGTGGCGAGCCGCAACTTTGCAGCATTCTTCCTTGGCCTCGAGTTGCTGAGTGTGGCGCTCTACGCATTGATCGCATATGTTCGCGCCGAGAGCATCTCAATCGAAGCAGGAATCAAGTACCTGGTTCTGGCCGCATCGTCATCATCGGTTCTATTGTTCGGCATGGCACTGATCTACGCCGAGTCGGGATCCATGGAGCTTTCACAATTCACGGCTGCAATGATTCATAGCACCGGGCATGCGAATCCGTTTCTCGTGGTGACGGGGCTGATGCTCGTTCTTACGGGCGCCGGCTTCAAACTGGCAGTGGTTCCATTTCATCTCTGGACACCGGATGTCTACGAAGGCGCACCGCTGCCGGTAACCGCGTTTATTGCCTCTGTATCGAAGGGCGGGATGTTCGCATTGTTGCTGCGCTGGTTTCACGTAAACAGTGGAGACATCACCGGAGTCCCGGGACTCGTCCTCTCGATCCTCGCGATTGCTTCCATGCTAACGGGCAATCTTCTCGCGCTGCGGCAAACCAACGTCAAACGCATACTCGCATACTCATCGATTGCGCACATGGGCTATCTGCTGGTTGCGCTGCTTGCTGGAGGAGCGCTCGGCGCTCCGGCGGCGACCTACTACCTTACCGCATACATGGTGACCATTCTTGGTGCATTCGGGGTGATGACGGCTCTCTCCGGACGGCAACACGAAGCCATGTCTCTCGATAGCTATCGCGGTCTGTTCTGGCGGAGACCACTTTTGGCAGCTGCATTCACCACAATGTTATTTTCGCTCGCCGGAATTCCATTTACAGCCGGGTTCCTGGGTAAGTTCTACGTCCTCATGGCCGGCGCCTCCGCATCACGCTGGGTGCTCCTCTTTACGCTCATTGTGAGCAGTACCATCGGGTTGTTCTACTATCTGCGCATCGTTGTCGTCATGTATGCGCAACCGGAAGGTGCTGGAGAGACGGAAAATCCGGACGACACTCGTACCCTACCCGTGCCTCTGCCGGCAACACTGGCGCTTGCCGCTTTGACCGGACTTGTCTTCCTGCTAGGCGTCTACCCAATCCTTTTCTGGGACACGATGGTAGCGGTGACACGCAATCTGGGATGACAGTGGGATTGCAGCGGCGTTTTCATTGCGAACTCCCATAGATGCGGAAGCCTTACGCTCTACCTACAGGGGAAATGCTCTAATTGTTGGGATTTTGTGGATTCCCGCCCACCCTAGCGTTGCGAGCGTTTCACCCCAACGAACAAGTTCGTTGGGGGACCCCGAAGGTCGGGCACCCGGCCGGGGAAGCTTCTAAGAGCCCGCAGCGTTGCTCCAGGCTGGTATAGAACGCACCTTTGGTGCTCTTCGTGGATGGCATCCGGTATATGGGCTTCGCCGCGGTAGGAATTCTCTCAGCCCGGGTGCCCACCCTCACGGAGTTAGGGTGGGCAAGGAAGCCACAGACACATCAGTAAAACGTAGTCCACCCTAGCTTCGCGAGAGTGGGGCACCGGGAGGGGTACTTCTTCACCCTAGCAGGGGTATTTCCCTTCGATATAGTGCTCGAGCTGTTCGATCGTCTGGTCCTGCGCGAAGGAGATCCACTGCACCAGATCTCCGATGGAGATCATGCCGTGAACCTTGCCATCACGCACGACCGGAAGATGGCGAATCCGGTTTGTCGTAATAAGGCGCATGGCGTCGTCGACAGAGCATTCTGGGGTGATGGTAATCAGTGCTTCCTCGGCAATCTCGCGCACCAGAGTGTCCTTTGACGAACGGCCCTGGAGAATGACTTTGCGCGCGTAGTCCCGCTCCGAGACAATACCCACGAGTTCGCTTCCGTCCATGATCAGCAGTGCACCTACATCCTTGTCCGCCATCATTTTCATCGCGTCATAAACGGTCGCATCGGGAGACACGGACCATACATCTGTACCCTTCTTGCATAAAATCAACGACACAGGATCGAAGACTTTCATTGTGCCTCCTTAATACAGTTCCATTGCGGAGTGGCATTCAGAAGGGAGGACCGAGGCTGGCGCCGAACATCGTACCTGCGCGTCAAACTCTGGGACGTGGCACTTTCCGCGAGAGTAAGAAACAAATCCCTTGCGCTTTTTCGCCGGCACGACCCCATGAAGAAGACCGTCACTCGGCCAAATATTATGCGCTCGAAGAGCGCAGTTTACAAGGCCGATCTAACACCGGCCCGCTACCGAGCCTGAACGGCCCTGATGTTTCCAACGGCTAACCTGGAGGCGAGCGAATGGCCTGCTTTTGATCTCACGTTATTCCTGCGGTTTGAGGGCCGCGAGGCGGAGCGAGCCGCACCAAATGCGCGGTAAGATGAATCACCAACCGAACGAAGGTCCAGGACCACTACGGTGCAGGAGCTTCGTTCAAACAGGACCGGTTCGAGCCAGAACGAAAGCACGATCTCTCAGGAGCACTCGTCTTTATGTTGTGGAACGTCGCGAGATCGTGTTGTCTTTCATGCGCCGCGCTTCTGGTGTGGCCGCATTGGCCGGGGAATATCTTCTCGACATCTTCGACACCCGCGCGCGAAGTCCACGGCCTTTCGCTGTTTATTCTCGTAATCACCGGTGGCATCTTTATTGGCGTTGCAAGCCTGCTGGTGTTTGCACTGGTCCGCTTTCGACATCGCGCCGGAGACATGACGGAACCGCCGCAGGTCTTCGGAAGCACGCAAATCGAACTCGCCTGGACGATTATCCCCATCCTGCTGATCATCGTCCTCTTCCTCGGAACAGCGCGGGTGATTTTCGCTGTGCAGGATGCACCCAAACCAGCATCCGCGCTGGACGTGACCGTTATTGGCCATCAGTTCTGGTGGGAGTTCCGCTATCCGAAGTACAACGTAGTCACCGCCAATGAACTGCATGTTCCGCTGAGTGACCCTCAAGCCCCCACTCCCACCTTCCTCAAGCTCACCTCCGCGGACGTGATGCACAGCTTCTGGATTCCACGCCTTGCGGGCAAAACAGATGTATTACCGAACCGCGTGAATGAAATGTGGGTCGACCCGCACGAACCGGGCTTGTTCCTCGGCCAGTGCGCGCAGTTTTGCGGGACGCAGCACGCCAAGATGCTACTGCGTGTCTACGTCGATTCTCCGCAGGACTTCCAGCGCTGGATCGCGCAGCAGCAACGGGCGCAGCAAAGTGGCACGCCTGATCCTGCCCCATCTCCGCAAGGCCCAAACCTCGGCAACGACAACCCTGCTGCCGGAGTGCCGCCAAACACGCCGCCAACTCGCGGCGAGATCGCAGCTCAACTGAAGGAGTCCTCCGATGCCATCACACCCGAACAAGGCAGGCGCGTCTTCGAAGAGCAGGCGTGTATGAACTGCCACACGATCAGCGGTACTGCCGCAAACGGCCGCTTCGGCCCCGATCTTACGCACCTCATGAGCCGGGCCACCATCGCCTCCGGCATCGTGCCCAACACTCCGGAAAACCTCAGGATCTGGATTACGACGCCCGACGAGCTGAAACCCGGTTCGTTGATGCCGGCCATGCATTTGAACGACCTCCAGAACGCTCAACTGGTTGCTTACCTCACCACGTTGCGCTAGACGCAAAGGAGAAAAACACGATGGACGCACCGAGCACGCCCATCCCAAGCGGAATCGAAGGAGCTCTGGATGTAACCCCGCAGACGCGGCCCCGCGCAACGTATCTCGAAGTCCTGCACGACTGGATCGTCACCGTCGATCACAAGAAGATCGGCCTGCTCTACATCGGTTTTGCCCTGATATTCATGGTCGTTGCCGGCCTTGAGGCCATGGCCATTCGCATTCAACTCGCGGTGCCGCACAACAGCTTCCTTGATGCCCGGAGCTATAACCGCATGTTCACCATGCATGGCACCACCATGGTGTTCCTGGTGGGTATGCCGATCCTCTTCGGCTTCGGCAATTACCTGGTCCCGTTGATGATCGGTGCGCGTGATATGGCTTTTCCACGCCTCAATGCCTTCAGCTTCTGGGTGAGTGCGTTTGCCGGCATCTTCCTTTACTTCAGCTTCATCGGCGGCCTTGGATTGGCAGGCGCCGGTACGGCGCCTGATATCGCATGGTTTGCATATGCACCGCTGACCGAGCGGCCGTTCTCACCGGGACACAACGTCGACTACTGGGCGCTCGCACTGCTCGCCAGCGGCATCGGAAGCATCGGAACGGCCATCAATATTCTTGCGACGGTGTTCTGTATGCGCTGTCCTGGAATGACGCTGTCACGTATTCCGCTGCTTGCATGGATCTATGCGACAGTCTCTTTCCTGGTGCTGGTGGCAGTCAGCCCTCTCACGGCCGCACAGGTCATGCTTCTGATTGACCGCTATCTCGGCGGTCATTTCTTCGACACGCAGGCCGGCGGCTCAGCCATCCTGTGGGCGCACTTCTTCTGGATCTTCGGCCACCCGGAGGTCTATGTGCTGGTACTGCCCGCATTCGGCTTCGCCAACGAGATCATTCCGGTCTTTTCCAGGAAAGCCATCTTCGGCTATCCGGCGATGGTGGCCGCCACCGTGGGCATTGCGTTCATCAGCCTTGGTGTTTGGGCGCATCACATGTTCACCATCGGTATGACATCGTTCGGCAACACCTTCTTTACGCTGTCGACGATGCTGGTCTCGATTCCTACAGGCATTAAGACCTTCAACTGGCTGGCTACCATGTGGGGAGGCAAACTGCGTTTCGCAACACCGATGCTCTTCTCTGTCGGCTTTCTCTTCCAATGGGTGATCGCCGGATTGACCGGCATCATGCTTTCGGTATCGCCCTGGAATTGGCAGTTGCACAACTCATATTTCGTCGTTGCTCACTTTCATTACGTGCTGGTCGGCGCCATCCTCTTCATGATCTTCGCTGCCTTCTATTACTGGTATCCGAAGATGACCGGCCGCATGCTTTCCGAGAGGCTCGGCAAATGGCACTTCTGGCTTATGATCGTCGGCTTCCATCTGACCTTCGATGTCATGCATATTCCGGGATTGCTGGGTATGCCGCGCCAGATCTATACCTATGAGCCTGACCGCGGCTGGACGCTGCTCAACCAGATCGTTACCTTCGGCGCAGTGATTCAGGCAGTCGCTATGGCGATCTTTGTCTATAACCTGGTGCACTCCTACTTCGCGGGCAAGGCCGCCGGCCCTGATCCCTGGGATGCCTGGACTCTCGAATGGTCCACGCCCTCGCCTCCTCCCGCGTACAACTTTCCGGTAGATCCCGTGGTCGCCAGCCGCCGTCCGTTGTGGGATCTCAAACATCCAGAAGATCCCGACTCCGCTTTCGAGTGAGCACATGAGTACTATCCCTCTTCAACACGAATCGCTCGCTGCCACATGGCGTCTGCCTTCGCGCGGCCGCATCGGAATGGCCTCTCTCATCGTGGCAGAAAGCGCGATCTTCACGATCTTTGTGGTTGCCTACATCTACTACATGGGCCGCGATGTCTCCGGACCGAAGCCGCATGATGTTCTGGAGGTGCCCGTCTTCGGCACCATCTGCCTGCTTTCCAGCAGCTTCTTCATCTGGCTTGCAGAGCACGCTATCGCCCACGGCAATATGCGCTCCTTCCGCATCTGGTGGGCCATCACTTTCCTGCTCGGAGCGATCTTCCTGGGCACAACCGCACAGGAGTGGCACAAGCTGATCACTGTCGATCATCTGACGGTCAGCACCAACCTTTTCGGAACGACCTATTACTCGCTGGTCGGGCTGCACGCGACGCATGTGGCGGTCGGCCTGATCCTCTTGCTTACCGTTCTGCTGTTTGCGCTGGCCGGCAAAGTTCAAACGCGGCACAGCGAACGCGTGCAGGTGCTTGCGCTCTACTGGCACTTCGTCGATGCCGTATGGGTGGTTGTCTTCACGCTCGTCTACCTGGTAAGCCGATGAACGATACACACACATCGCCGCCTCATCACTCTCATGAAATCCACACGGGGACAGTGCATCTGCCTGCGCCCACGGCCTGGCCCATTCTGCTGGCTCTGGGCGTGATGTTGCTGGTCGGCTCGCTGGTCATGAGCCTATGGATCGCCGCTCTCGGCGCGTTCCTGTTGGTCGTCTCTGCTGTTGGCTGGTTCCGTGAGGTGCTGCCCCATGAAAAACACGTGGACGTCCCGGTCCAGCATGAAATCGCCGAGATCGAGCCTTCTCGCGCAGGAGTCGCCCGCATCGAGGTCGATGAGACCCACCGGGCACAACTTCCATTGGAGACATTCCCGATCTCGGCGGGCATCAAGGGAGGCATCGCCGGTGGAATCGTGATGCTGATTCCGGCGGAGATCTATGGCCTGCTGCGGTATCACAGCCTCTGGTATGTGGTGAACCTGCTGGGCGGCGCGGGCGTTGCCGGCTGGGCAAACCCCACGCCTGAGCAACTCACGCACTTCCGCCTGGGCGCCTTCATCACGGCCAACATCATTCAGGGAGCCACCACACTGCTGGTAGGTGTGCTTTACGGAGCTCTGCTTCCTGTCTGGCCGCGGCGGCCCATCCTGCTCGGCGGCATCGTCGCTCCTGTGCTTTGGACAGGATTGCTGCATAACGTGCTCGGTATCGTAAATCCGTATCTCCAGCAGAACATCGACTGGTGGTCGTTTGCCGCATCACAGGTGGTGTTTGGTGTTGTTGCAGGCTACGTTGTTTCGCGCACCGGCAATCTCCGGCGGCTCCATCAGGCGCCGCTGGCGATTCGGCTGGGAGTGGAATCGCCTGGACTGGCGGGCCACAAAACCGAGGAGGACGACCGGCAATGAAGGGCCTCGGACTCGTACTGCTGGCGGCGACTGCTCTCTCCGGCTGCCACATGCCAGGCCGTCCGGCGCCGGGCCCGGAGGTTCCACGGCCTGAGTCCGTCATGTCTTTCGCGCAGCTCTACGGCGAAAATTGCTCCGGCTGCCACGGCGCCGACGGGCGTAACGGCTCCGCAATGGAGCTGGGTAATCCTGTCTACCTGGCCATCATTGACGATGCGGCGTTACGAAACATCATTGCGAACGGAGAAAAGGGCACGCTGATGCCCGGGTTTGGCAACGCTGCAGGTGGAAGCCTTACGGACAAACAGATCGATGCCCTGGTGAGCGGCATGCGCGCGCGGTGGGCAAAGCCGAACGTGCTCGCCGGTATGACAGCGCCGCCATGGAAAGCGTCGCAACCGGGCGATGCCACCCACGGCGCCGCCGTGTACACCCAGGCGTGTGCCCGCTGCCACGGCAACACATCGCAACAGCCGGGCGCAGCCGGAAGCATTCTGGACGGCTCGTTCCTTGCGCTGGTCAACGACCAGACCATCCGCACCATTGTGATTGCAGGACGCGACGACATCGGCCAGCCCGACTGGCGCAACGTCCTACTCGGCCGCGCGCTCACAGACGCAGAGATTACCGACCTCACCGCCTGGCTGATCGCGCAAACACCACCGCATCCCGGGCATCCCTACCCAAGTACACAGCCGACTGCGGAGCGCCCCGGAGAACAACAACCACTCGCAACCCACACGCAATAAGCAGGAGATCGGCATGGACGAAAAACTGCCACCACCGTCACCCCAGGAGCAGCAACAGTTGCTTGAGCGTGATCGCATCTCACGACGATCGTTTCTGATGAATGTCGGCCTCGCCATCAATGGCATGGTGGGCGTGCTGCTTGCGGTGCCGGTTGTTGCCTACATCCTGGGTCCGGTAATGCGGCGGCGCGAATACCTCACATGGATCGACCTGGGCGATGCCGCGAAGTTCAATCCGGGCGAGACAAAGCTGGTCAGCTTCCGCAATCCCTTTACCAACGAATGGGATGGCGAAACCGCGAACATCCCTGCTTATGTCCGCACCGAGGCACACGGTCGCTACACGGTCTTCGCGGTGAATTGTGCACATCTCGGTTGCCCTGTTCGCTGGTTCTCCGAATCGCAGCTCTTTATGTGTCCGTGCCACGGAGGCGTGTACTACGCAGACGGAAGCCGCGCCTCGGGCCCACCGGAACGCGGCCTCTTCGAATACCCGACAAAGATAGAAAACGGACACCTCTTCATCGAAGCCGGGCAGATGCCAACGCTCTCCAACAGCGCCGCACTCCGCCCATGCAGTGAGAAAAGCCAACCCACGCTGGTAAAGAGGATCGCGCCATGCCCTGGTACCGACGAACCTACGATTGGTTAGAACGCCGCCTGCAGCTCGAAGGTCCCATCAAAGATGCCGTGCTGCATCCTGTACCGAAAAGCACCGCAAGCTGGTGGTACGTCTTCGGCAGCGCCAGTGCAGTCTTGCTCGTGCTGCAGGTGGTCACCGGCATTCTGCTGGCGCTGGTTTACAGCCCCTCTGCCTCGCACGCCTGGAATATTCTGCAGATGCTCAATCATCAGGTGCCGTTGGGCTGGTTCCTGCGCGCCATGCACGGCTGGGGATCGAACTTCATGGTCGCGATTGTGGTCATCCACATGGCGCAGGTCTTCCTTTTTGGGGCATACAAATTTCCGCGCGAGCTCACCTGGATCATCGGAGTCTTCCTTCTGTTGCTCACGCTGGGTATGGCCTTCACGGGCCAGGTGCTGCGCTTCGACCAGGATGCCTACTGGGGTCTGGCCATTGGCGCTTCCATTCTTGGCCGTGTGCCCTGGATCGGCGGACAACTTGTCCACCTGATGCTGGGCGGTCCCATCATCAATGGCGCTACGCTTACCCGTTTCTTCGCGTTGCATGTCTTCATCCTTCCCGGCACCCTGCTTGTGCTCACAGGTCTGCATGTCTGGATGGTCGTGAAGCTCGGTATCAACGAATGGCCGATGCCCGGCAGGCTGGTGCGCCGCGAAACGTATATCCAGGAGTACAACGAACTCGCTCATAAGGACGGCCTGCCATTCTTTCCCGGCGCAGCGTGGAAGGATGCCTACTTCGCCGCAGCGATCCTGCTTGCCGTCGCGCTTTGCGCAGCCTACTTCGGTCCATATGGGCCAACCGGCACGCCGGATCCTACGATCATCAATACGGTCCCCAAGCCTGACCCGCCCTTCCTCTGGATCTACACCGTGCTTTCCTATCTGCCTCCGGAGATGGAGACGCCGTTCCTGCTCATCGTTCCGCCGCTCGCCATCGCCGTGCTGCTGGGCCTGCCATTTGTTGCAGGCGTCGGCGAGAAGAGTTGGTGGCGTCGTCCGGTCGCGGTCTTCAGCGTGATGTTTCTCGCAGTCTGCTGGGCCTCGTTCACGCATCTTGCCACGTACACGCCGTGGAGTCCGAAGATGAACGCCTGGAGCGGTGCGCCTATACCCACAGCCTTCCTGGAGCGCCGAACGCCGCTTGAACGGCAGGGCGCAAACGTTTTTCAGGAGAAACAATGCCGCAACTGTCATTCCATCGGCGGCTCCGGAGGGCTGCGTGGTCCTGCACTCGATGACGTGGCCACCCGGCTTACAGAAGACCAGCTCATCCGTCAGGTGCTGCTCGGCGGAGGCAACATGCCCGCTTACGGCAGTACGTTGTCGCCTCCGGAAACAACCGCGCTCGTCCGCTTTCTCAATACGCTGCACCCCAACTACCAGCCTGCGGCTTCGGATGCCTCGCGCGCTGTCGCTGGGCAAGGCGGCGTTCCTTCGGCATCGACTGTGGAACGTGGCAATGGCCAGCATAAAACTCAGTGAGGCGGAAACGTGCTCGCAATGGTTGAGACAAGTGATCTGTGGCGTGAATGGGATTGGGCTCCCATTCCGCTCGTGAGCGCGCTTCTTTCCAGCACGCTGTATCTGCGAGGCTGGGCCTCCGTGCGTCAGACGCATCCTCGCGAGCTGCCGGTGTGGAGAGCCGTGTGCTTCCAGTTGGGCCTGCTTCTTGCCTGGCTCGCGGTCTCTTCCCCCATTGGCGCCTTCGACGATTACCTTCTCAGCGCGCACATGCTGCAGCATTTCATCCTAATGTCGGCTGCGCCTCCGCTTATCGTTCTGGGAGCACCCGTCGTTCCGCTGTTGCGAGGAGTTCCGCGACCTATCCTGAGTGGAGTCCTGCGGCCGTGGATGTGGTCAGGTCTCCGGAAAGCAGGGCGGATTCTGCTGCATCCCGCGTCTGTCTGGCTGCTGATGAACGGAACCTTCCTTGGCTGGCATGTCCCAGTCGCCTTCGAACGTACCTTCTCTTCTGAGCTGCTGCATAACCTGGAGCATGCGATGTTCCTCTTCACATCGTGTGCGTTCTGGTGGGTTGTGCTCGCCCCCTGGCCGGCAAAACGGGTATGGCCGGCCTGGACGATGATTCCCTATCTGCTTAGTGCGGATGTCCTGAATACGATCCTCTGTGCTCTGCTGATGTTCTCCGGCAGAATTTTTTACTCCTCGTACGCCAACGCGGACCGAATCACGAGGCTCAATCCACTGCAGGACCAGGTCGCCGCCGGTGGAGAGATGTGGGTCCTGAATTCTGCCATCTTTCTTGGATTCGCAGCTTTTATCACGATCGACCTGCTGGCAGGCAATAGAACCCGTATTCAGGAGAATCGGGTCACTGCACGAATGAATGCAGCTTGAAATAAGCTCTATGCCCAAAGAGAACCGCTCTAAGCGCTGAAGGCGCGTTCTATACCAGCCTGGGGCAACGCCCCAGGTTTTGGCACCCACAAGATCTCAAAGGGCTGAAGGCCCGCCCTATATTAGGAGCCTTCAATCCGGCCGTATCGTTTCGATAGGCATACAACGGTTTCACGAACCGTTTCGTTTGTGACGATCGGGGATTATAGACCGGGCCTTCAGCCCCAGCCCTTTCAAGGTCTTTGCAAAATGAGAAAAATGCGCCGCCAGATTTACTGACTTGGTTCTTTTGCGCGTTTAGTTGAAGGTTTGGCAAGGGAAATCATTTTGAGTTAATGCTGAGTGATACATCGAAATGCATCTCTCGATCTTTTAATAGCGACGAAGACAAATGAAAGGCGAACAGAAACATATCTTGGCCCCAAAGACCTTGAAAGGGCTGGCCTTCAGCCCTCTTACCGTCTCTCTATCTCCGTACCTGGGGCGTTGCCCCAGGCTGGTATAGAACGCGCCTTCAGCGCTTGATTCCGCAGCCTCTTCAGCCGTGCCGTATAAATTTGGCAAGACACGCGGCTTTAGACGCTAAGGAAGCAATCAGAGTTCTCGCTTGACACCTGCCCCAATATGTTGATATCAACATAAATTGTCGAGATGCTTCCCTGTGACGTCTCCAAATCTTCCCGGCTCACCCCGTAAGGCGGTAAACCGGTGGTTGCGAAGTCTGGAAATCGAGGATCTGTATGTCATTCTTCCGCGATCTGAAAATTGCTGTGCGTTCGCTGTGGCGCGTACGCACGCTGTGGTTTACCGTTGCTATCACACTGGCACTCGGAATCGGCGCCAATGCAGCCATCTTCAGCGTGGTGCGTGCGGTTCTGCTGCGGCCGCTGGCGAATCGTGACGAAGATCGCCTACTCTACGTTCGGCAGAGCGCGCCCGGCCTCAACGTACCGAACACAAACTTCTCGATTCCTGAGATCGACGATCTTGGCAAAGGCCTCAAGACCATTACGGAGCTTGGCACCTTCTCCTCGGTCGACTTCACGATCATCGGCCTGGGTACGCCACGCGAGATCCCGGCGGGCGTCGTGGACGGACACTACTTTGAAGTGATGGGCCTGCGTCCGGTGCTGGGCCGTCTGCTGACGACCTCCGATGATGGCCCTAATGCAGCGGGAGCGGTCGTGCTGACCTATCGTTTCTGGAAGGAATCCCTTCACGGCGATCCGGGTGTGCTCGGCAAGCAGGTGCACTTAGAAAGTTTCGGCGGGCCACGCAACGCAACCATCGTCGGCGTGCTGGAACCTTCGGTGCCTTATCCCGTCGTCACTGAGATCATCGCCAATGTCGTCACCAGCCCGCATCATCTTTCGGCCACCATGGTCGCAGGCCGCGAGCATCGCATGACGGAGGTATTTGCCCGCCTGGCGCCAGGCGCCACATTAGAAGCTGCACGCTCAGAGCTGCGCGCACGTGAAGCCGCCATTGTGGCCGCACATCCTGACGTATACAAACCTGACAATCATTATCAGATCGATGTGAAGCGCATGCATGACCAGATCAATGCGCGCGCCAACACTGTTTTGTGGGTGCTCTTCGCCGCCGCGGGCCTGCTGTTCCTGATCGCGTGCTCCAATGTTGCCAACCTCGTGCTCGCCCGCACCGTGCGCCGCGAATCTGAGCTCGCCGTACGGGCTGCGCTCGGAGCCAGCACGGCATCGCTGCGCCGTTCGCTCTTGGCTGAAAGCCTGGTCCTCTGTGGCAGCGGAGTGCTGGCAGCACTTCTTCTTGCGTGGCCCGCGGTTGCCGTTCTGGGCCGCTATGCCGCACGCTTTTCGGTGCGCGCCGATGGATTGACACTCGACTTTAATCTTGTGTGGTTCGGTATTGCGCTTGCGCTGGTCGCAGCAATTTTCCTCGCGTATGTACCTCGGCTGCCTTCAACGCGCGGCCAGCTTGGCA
The DNA here is from genome assembly GCF_025685425.1 of Terriglobus albidus. Lineage (GTDB taxonomy): Bacteria > Acidobacteriota > Terriglobia > Terriglobales > Acidobacteriaceae > Terriglobus > Terriglobus albidus. Next base: position 63,947 of record NZ_JAGTAS010000023.1, on the reverse strand, counting down.
CGAGCCTCACCAGCGGTGGATCACGCGGCAGCACGGGAAGCAGCAACCGGCGGCTGCGGGTCTTCGCCGTCATGCAGATCACCGCTTCGTTTCTTCTGCTGACCGGAGCCGCCGTACTGATGCGCACGCTCTATACGCTCGAAAATACGCGTCCGCCTTTCGACACTTCGCACGTTCTTGCCGTGAATCTGCCGGTGCTGACGTATGGCAGAACTCCTGAGCAGATCCAGAACTTCTATCACGATGTTGCGCGCCGTGTGAGCACGCTGCCTGGCGTGGCTCATGTCTCCACCGGCTTCAGCGTTCCCTGGCGTGACGATCAGGGACTCAACATCAGCTTCACCTTCGCAGCGCAGGGCGCCACGCGCAAGAATGGTGTGGATGACTGGCGGGCAAAGTTCCGGTCAATTTCACCGGGTTACTTCGAAACGCTGGGTGTTCCCTTCCTTGGAGGCCGTGACTTCAGAGACACGGATAAGGCCGGCTCGGAGCGCGTTGTCATCGTGAGTCAGAGCCTTGCAAAAGCGCTCTTCCCCAATGGGGATGCGCTGAATCGTGAGCTGCACTGGACCGATGGCGTGATGAAGTTCGTTGGCATCGGCTATGAGCCGCGCCGCATTGTCGGCGTCGTGCCTGACATCGACGACGAGAACATCATTCCCGCGCCCGCCATGACCATCTACCAGCCGACCGATCAGGAAGGCTGGCAGGGACGGCTCTTCGTGCGCACCCAAACCGATGATCCCTACGCGCTTGCGCCTACCATCACGCGTACGATTCATGAGATCTCCGCGGAACAGCCGGTAGAGAAGGCCAGCACACTGGATGACATTCGCGCCGAGGTGATGACACCGGACAAGCTCAACGCCCTGGTCTTTGGTGGGTTCGCCGCCGTCGCCCTGTTGATCTCCATTGTCGGTGTTGCCGGTGTACTTGCATTCTCCGTGAGTGGCCGCACGCGCGAGTTTGGCATCCGCATCGCGTTGGGAGCGAAGCCGCAGAATATTCTGGCCGATGTTCTGCTGCAGGGACTTGCGATCGCCGGGATCGGCGTAGGCGCCGGCATTGTGTTCGGCATTGTCTTCGCGCAGGGAATCGCCAGATACATCGCTGAGGTGCGCCAGCCGGGGATTCTTGCCTTCATCCTCTCGGCCTTCGTCATCCTGGCCGCAGCCGTGATCGCATCTGCTGTGCCGGCCGCTCGCGCCGCTCGCGTCAACGCCGTAGAAGCCTTGCGCTCGGAGTAACAGTTCAACCGATGAAGCCGTTGGCAAACGGCAAGAGCGAGTGAGTTGCGAAGTTCTGCTTGATGCATCGCATCTACTGCATCGACCCCTTGCGTCCGCGGAATCGTGAAACCAACTGCGCCACCATCGAAAGAGATTTGCTGATACCTCGATAGTTACGAACACGGCGATCATCTGGATCGGTGTTAGCAGCTTGCCCTTTGAATGAGCTAACCTTGTTACGCTCGTTTATGCGCACGAAAGAGGAATTACGGTGAGCCGCAAAAGCATTCTTCTTCTAATTCCCATTGCCTTGATTTCTGTTTTTGTTCCTATGACAGGTTGCAGTAGTGGTAGCAAAAGCCAACCAACGATTGGTTCAGTTGCCGCTTCATGCACTCCTGCCAGTATTCTGACCGGGCAGACCAGCCAGTGCTCGGCTGCGGTTTCTGGAACAGGGAGCTACAGCACATCGGTTACGTGGTCCGTCAGTCCAACAAACATAGGGGCGGTCAGCGCTTCCGGAGTCTTTACGCCTGCGTCTGTGGGAACGGCGACGATAACCGCCACATCTACAGAGGATTCGACCAAATCAGGCAACGCAACGGTGATCGTGGCCCTTCCGGCTCCATCAAACCTGATCTATCCGCAGACCACGATCTCCGCCAGCGTGGGGCAGGCCATTACGCCAGCTATACCTACTGTCTCCGGGACGGTAAGTTCCTATAGCGTCAGCCCAGCGCTGCCTGCGGGCCTGAGCCTGAGCACCACCACCGGCGTAATCTCCGGGACCCCCACCAGCGTTGTAGCTCAGACCACCTACACGGTCACGGCGACAAATGCCGCCGGCTCCACTACGGCAAGCTTGACGATTGCCGTAACCCCGGCGGCTCCGTCGAAGTTGGTTTATCCGCGAACGACGATCCAAGCCAGCGTGGGACAGGCCATCATGCCAGATATACCTACTGTCTCCGGGACGGTAAGTTCCTACAGCGTCAGTCCGGCGCTGCCTGCGGGCCTAAGTCTTAACACCACGACCGGCGCAATCTCCGGTACGCCCACGACCGTTGCGGCTCAGACCACCTATACCGTCGCGGCGGCCAATGCCGGCGGTTCCACGACCGCGAACATAAAGATTACCGTCATTCAAGCCCCGAACTTCTTGCTCGAACTGGGCCATACCAGCTCTATCTATGCAATTCGCGTCGAAGGTGATGATGTACTCAGTGCAGACCAGGACGGTCATTGGGCCTTGTGGAATTACACTTCAGGTGCACTTCTTGCCAATGGTGACGACATTCAACCAAACGGTTTTCTTGTTGAGAATCCCATCGATATGAAGGGCCAGACTGTTGTCGATGGTGTTACAAACGGATTGGAAATCCGCGCTGCAGCAGACGGACATGTACTCTCCATGATTGCATTTCCCGGATTGAACACTACGATAGTCCATGGCCCCTGGTGGAGATTGGCCTCGGATGGTAGCTATGTCTGTATCGGATCCAGCACAGGGCTGTTTATCTATACGCCCTCTGGCCAACTCGCTGCCTCCAAATCAGGTGACTACTCCCTGGCAAATATTTTTCCGGCTCCGGGTCAAGTGCTCGTTGCCTTGGGGCCCGCAGGCCAGAACGTGATCGAATCGATCTCGGCAGTGAATGGCACATCTTCCGTCAGCCCAGCGTTCTCCGGGCAATTCAATTCGTGGTTTTTGGACGGGGGACGTTTTCTGACAAACCTGTCGACGACAGTCTGGGTTTACTCCAATACCGGTGTACAACAAGCGCTTGTCACGCTGCCAACAATATCGAACCTCACCGGTCAAGGCAATTGGATTTGGACCTATGCGAGCAGCACACCGGGGTATCCATTGGAAGTCTACTCGATTGGGTCTCAAACTCCATCTTTGAGCTATAGCGGCTATGCGGATACAGTAGCCATTGCCTCTGGGACATCCATTGGCATTTTGCCTTACGGAACAGGACAAGTCAGCGTGATAGATTTGTCTGGTTCGACTCCCCAAGAGATCGACTACACCGTTCCCATTGCATACCTTAGTGCGTTCGCGACCAGTTCAAGTTCTCGTTGGATGGTGGGAAATGCACATGGCGCCCTTCTTGACGGAGCAAGCTTGTCAAGTACGCCTCGCTACTTGGGACAAGGTTCGGCCTGGAGTATCGCAGGCACATCAGGCAGCGTGGCAATCAGCACATCAATCGGGAAAATCTCGGTTTTCGACCCCTATCAGTCTACGTTGAAAGAAACGATCAACTTTTCGAGCGGGAAGCTAGCTCTCTCGTCGGATGGGACTGTTCTGGGCGCATCCGCTAACGCAAATGATCATCAGTACGAAACAGACCGGACGCTCAATTTCTATTCGCTGCCGTCCGGGAATGTGATCAGCAGCTTCCCATACAGCCTTCTCCCATACAGCCCTGGGGGGCCAGCTTACACTGCTTTGTTTGACTTCTCTCTTGCCGCATCCGGCGCCACAATCGGCCGGGTAACCGGAACCTGGTCCGGCAGTGCTTGGTCTTATGATCGGAAGGTGACTTCCATCACCGGCGGTTCAGCCATCTGGTCTGATAGCGGATCAACTATTGCTTCTCCAGCTTCATATGTTGATCCCGTCCTGCTTTCCCCTGACGGGACACTGATCGCCGTATACACAGGGACATCCGGTCCACAGTCCGCCACAAGTATATTCAAAAATGGCACATTGATCACGGCGGTTCCCGGTGTTGCCGTCGGGTGGATCGATAACAATCGGATTCTGGTAAATCAATACGTTTTTGCCAATTCTGGGCCGCCAATTATCCAGTACAGTGGCTGCACAATCTATAGCTCTGCGGGTGTCCCGCTTGCCACGCCATCTCTCCCTGAACTGAAAAGTATTCAGATCGTTGATTCGGATTCTGTATACGATCCCTCCCGCAATGCTATCTACTCGCTGACCACCGGCCAATCTACCTGGACTGCTTCATTCCCGGGTTCAGGAGTGGGTGCGGTATCAGGAGCCTATGTTGTATATGAATCTGGACACAGTGTGGTGGTGGAAACCCCTTAGCATCGTTGCGGAGGATTTGGTAAAGCTTCCTAGACGTAGATAGGACACCTGAGGTCGGGTGGCTTGCGAAACACGGTACGACGTAATAGCGCACTGGATGCGTCGGGCGTCAAGCAATGATGTGAATCGGCGATTTGTGGGCTGCGGCCGCGATCAACCGACTTCGGAGTAGCCTCTCATCTTCATCGCAACCGCGCCACGCCGCGGGTCAGGCGGCCAGGGGGTCCGCACCCCAGTACCCGCCTCGCCGTCCGAGCCACGAGATCGTCGTACCGGTTCGTACCGCAGGAAGCGCGTGGTGTATCCGCTCCTGCCGCGTCCGCTGGAGCGCAGCACCTCCGCGACCGGAATTGCTGCGCGAATCAGCAATCCATCGACCGTCTGAGAGATCGACTCGATGCGTCCGTAGCGCGCGTGGATGTCTTCCATGACAGACGACATAAATGGTGTGGGTACGTCGATGGTGGCTTCCATCATTGGCTCCAGCACGACCGGCCTGGCACGTTGCGCTGCCTCACGAAAGGCCATTGCGCCTGCGATTTTAAGGCTCATCTGGTGGCGGCCAACCTCATCGCAATCGCTTGCGAGCAGCGTCACCTTCAGATCGACAAGTTCATAGCCCCGCAGAATGCCGCCCTGCGCTCCCTCTCGCACGCCGGCCTCAATCGCCTGAATCGACTGTTTGGCAATCGCTTCATTGTCCAGGTCATAACGAAACTGGAACCCGCTCCCCTGCGGACCAGCCTCTACCCGAAGCCGGCAATAACCATAGTTCCGGGAGCCGCCGGTCTCGCGGAGATACGAGTGTTCTGCTTCCGCAGATCCGAAAACTGTTTCCAGATAGTTAACTTTCAGATCGCCAGGCTCAGCCAGCTCTCGCTGAATAACTTTCAGACGAAGCTCCAGGAGCTGCAATTCGTCCTCTCCGCTGACGGACACCCGGTCGTGGTCGATATGGACTTCGGCCCTTAGTCTGGGATTTTCCTGGATAAGATCTTCGAGTTTCTGCCGGATGGAGACTCGCTCCTCCAACGGAATGGAATAAACCGAAAACGAGAGAATGCGATGAACGGCTCTGCCTGGCCGAGTCATGGGAATGCTCCCTCCTCAACAAAACCGCGAAGCCCAATCAAATGATGGCAACCATTGAGCCATAGGTGAAGAGCGAAAGCAACCGAAAGTTACCTCATTTCATAACCCCAAAAATCAGTCGGAGCTGAAAATGCAAAAAGAGGGAACCCGGAGGTTCCCTCTTTTACTGCTCGTTCCGTTTTAAAACAACAATCTCGCTCCAAGCGGGATACGGCGATTCGGGAAGTAGCTGCTGCTGCCCACAATCTTGCCGAAGTTAGTATTCGACATCGTTCCGTTCGGTTGGCCAGGTTTACACAGCAACCATCGCTCGAAATCGGCGAAGCACTACACCGCTTCCTCGAGGAGAATCATTTGATGCCAGCGCGATGATTCCCTGCGGCAAGTGTCTTCTCGATCGCCTTTTCGACCAGAGGCTCCATCAAGACGTAGCCTTCCGCCGTTGGATGAAGCCCGTCTTTGGTAATCTCAGCGCGCAGACGGTCTTTTCCATCGGAGACAGCATTGTAGAAGTCCACGTATTCATAGCCGCGTTGCGCTGCCTGATCTTTCAACCACGCATTGAGTTGCAGGATCTGGTCCGGCGGTCTGGTCTCCGTACGCTTCTGATAGACATCATTGATCGGAAGGATGGAGCATACGACCAAGGGAATATTATTCGCCTGCGCCAGTTCAAAGACGCTGAGGAAGTTTCCCTCGATAAATCCCAGCAGGTCGGGCACCTTGAAGGTCGCCAGATCATTCGTTCCGGCAAAGATCACCATTGCCGCCGGCTTTAACGCGATCACATCCGGACGCATGCGGATCAGCATCTGCGGTACATTCTGTCCGCCGATACCACGGTTGATGGGGATGAACTTATCGTGATCGTGTTGAAAATAGCTGCTGACCTTCGCTCCGCCCCAGTTGTGCGTAATGGAGTCTCCAAGGAACACAACCCGCGGCTTCACATCGGTTCGTTGCATCACCCTGGCATCATCCTCCGCATACCAGGAGATCGCCGCCCAGTCCGGCAGGCGCTGCTTCAATCGCTGCACATCGGCGGCGACACGCTGCACTTCCTGCTCCATGCGCTGGACCTCGTTCACACCGGTCGCCGTGGGAGGAGCATTGTCCGCGACAGGTGCGGGCACAGTCTGTCCATAGGCAGACGAGGTCACAACTCCCAGCAGAAGGAGAGCAAGAGTACGCATGAAGTCACCTTTCCGTTAGTCTAGCGTTACCACGCTATGGTTCCGATGGGACGTTGTCAACGGCATCCATTTCTGTCCGCAGAAGCGATCCAACTTCGAGCTATCGCATGTCGCACACCAGCTTCGGATTCCTGAACTAGGGATCGTTTCGCAGCCAGTCTGAGTATTTCTCAATTGCGATGCGGACCAGTTGGCTGCGCGTCCTTACGCCGGCCTTGTGAAATAACTCCTGGATAACGGCTTTGACATTGGTCTCTGAGACCTCCATCTTTGCCGCGATCTCTTTGTTCGCAAGCCCATCGAGTACACAGCGAAGCACGTCGCGCTGGCGGTCTGTCAGGTTACGCCCGGAAGCCTGCACCTCTGCGCTTTGAACAGAGTTTGCAATCAGGGAGCGAACGATTTCGGTCTCCAGCCACATCTCACCTCCGGCGACCTTTTGAATCGCTTCCACCAGTTGCCGCGTGCCGCTGTGTTTGTAGACGACTCCGGCAAGTCCCTCATTCAGAGCCCGGAACATGACGCTGTCTCGCATTCCGGCGGTCACCATCAGCACCCTGGTACTGATCTGCCTCCGCTGAAGCTCCTGCAGCAGCTCGGTTCCGAACTCGTTGCCGAGATCGTAGTCAAGCAACAGAACATCGATGGAGTTGTTGCTTAACAGCTCAAGGGCCTCCGCCAATGTGCCTCCATGAGCCACCACCTCGATCCCTGTCTCAGCCGAGAGCAGTCGCACCAGGCTCTCGCGAAAGAGGGTGTGGTCGTCGATGAGGACAATACGAATCGGCGAGTTCATCGTGTTCGCTCCATCTGTTGTGCCGTGGGGATCTCCATGACGAAGGCTGTACCGCGCGATACCGGCTCATAGCGAAGGTCACCACCGAAGGACCGCATAAACGCACGAGAGAGATAGAGGCCGAGCCCGGTCACCTGCGCACCCTCCTGGAAGGGATGGAAGAGCCGCTCCGGGTGAGCAACGCCACAGCCATTGTCCAGAAACTCAAGCAAAACACACCCATCTCCATGGCGAATGGAGATGGTGAGCACTTTATCCACCACCTGCGCCAAGGCACGAAGGCTGTTCGTCGTGAGATTGAGAAGCACCTGCATCAGGGTTGCACGATCGGCCCAGACCAGCGGAAGGTCCGGGGCGATGTCCCACAGTACAACCACATCCTGCTCCTGCAGCCAGGGTGTTACCACCACTCGAAAGTCATCCATCACCGATATCAGGTCAACCTCGCTCGCCGGATCTGGCGATCGCCGCAGTTCGACAGTCGCGATCTTCTCCAAGGTGCAGACGGTCGACGGCGCCGAGGCCATCTATCGCGAAGGCCAGCAGCGCTATATCGCAGTGAAGTACAGCGTCCGTGGCCGCGACCTTGGCAGTACGGTCGAAGAGGCCATTGCCAAAGTCAATAAGCAAGTTAAGCTTCCGCCGGGATATCACATCGACTGGGCCGGTGAATACGAGAGCCAGAAGCGCGCCAACAAGCGGCTGATGATCGTGCTGCCCATCACGGTGATGCTGATCTTTTTCATCCTGTACGCAATGTTCAAGTCGTTCAAGTGGGCGATGCTCATTCTGGCGAATGTTGCCATGGCGCCCATCGGCGGCCTGCTGGCGCTGCTGCTTACCGGAACTCACTTCAGCGTCTCCTCCGGGGTGGGCTTCCTGGCTCTCTTTGGAGTCTCGGTGCAGACCGGCGTCATCATGCTGGAGTACATCAATCAGCTCCGTGCGCGCGGAGCGTCTGTCGAAGAGTCGGCCATCGAAGGCGCCGTGCTGCGGCTGCGCCCCATCATGATGACCATGCTGGTGGCAACGCTCGGACTTCTGCCCGCAGCTATGTCGCGAGGCATCGGATCGGACTCGCAAAGACCCTTCGCCATCGTGATCGTCGGCGGATTGATTGCCGCGTTGCTCATCAGTGTCTTCCTGATGCCAACCCTTTATGTCTGGACCGCACGTGAGGAGGATGTACTGCCCGCGGTGGAAACCGAATTTATGAATTGACGACGAGATGAGTGATCAAGCCAGGTCTGCGAGGAACCGCAGACGCTCTTCACGGCGAAGATCGAAATACTCCTTTCCGTGGCTTTACAGGATCGGAGCGAGCCTGCTCGCCTTTCTCTTTCTCCTGGTCATCACCATCATTCTGGCCGGGGTTTTGAAGAGGAGCCCGTAACTCGGACCTCCGGGCACTCTTCGCTTAGCCTGCCGACGCGGAAGGGCGGCAGGCTACTTTTTGCCTGCTTGCCTCTTTGTAAGAAATTTGGGTATTCCAAACCCACCCTAGCGTTGCGAGGGTGGGGCACCCGGCAGTATAAACATCAAAAAATTCGCCCCTAAATCAAGATCCGCTCTGCCAGGCGCACCATTTGCTCCACGGCATCGTCCTCCGTCATACCCTCGGAGACGAAGATGTCGAAGAACTCGAACGAAGTGAAGGTGTAGAGAGCTGCGGCCGCTTCGCTGGGTGGCAGCGCCATCGCGCTTGCAAAACGGGTGGCGAGCACTTCGGCTGCCCCACGACGGCGTGCGTACCGGGATAAGACGGCCTGGCCAAATGCGAGATCGAGGGCGGCGATGCCGTGTATGCGGCGGATCAGCACACGTTCGTTGCGCCAGAACCGTGTAAACACACGCACAAACCCACGCACTGCAGTGCGTGCATCGGTTCCATGCATCACCTGACGCATCTCCTCAATACCGGCGCCCAGCGCGATCTGATCGAAAAGTGCCGTGATGATGCCTTCCTTATTGCCAAAGAGGTTGTTCAGCGTCTGCCGCGAGACGCCGCTCTTCGCCGAGAGATTCTCCATGGTGAACTCGGCCGCGCCACCCTTCTCCAACAGCTTTCGCGCCGTTCGCAACACCCGCTCGCGTGTCGTGTCAGATTGCAACGCGCGCTGCCCAAGCGTGTACGGACGTTTCACGGGCGGCGGTCGTCGGGGCGGCATGGAGATATTCTAGAGACTAATATTTAACTGGACAATACGTCTATTGAAATACTAGAGTGCTGTCCATGTCGACCGTGCCCCTGTCTTCATCCACAACACGGTTTCCACGATGGCTGCGGATCTTTTTCTGGTTCTGCATCGTCATCGCCATCGCCGTGGTGACGCGCCGTGTCGTCTCCTACCTGACGCCGGCTCGCAATGCGCCGCCCATGATGGTGAGTGTGGAAGAAGCGTTCATGAGCCGCAAGGCACTTACGCTGGCGCATATTCTTCCCGCGGGAGCGTTGGTGCTGTTGCTGCCGCTCGTTCTGCGTCGCCGACCTGGAAGGCGTCGCGGCCTGGAAGTCGCTGTCTATGCACTGGGGTTTGTCGTCGGCATCACTGCCTATGCGATGAGTGGGCATCCGGTCGGAGGCCTCATCGAGCGCTCCGCGGTGTTGTTCTTCAACACGCTCTATCTCTTCTGCCTGACACGGTCGTTTCTGCTATGGAGTTCCAAAGCGTTTCCATTGGCAGGCCGATGGCTGCTGCGCGCCATGGGCATCCTGCTGGGGATTGCGACGACGCGGCCGGTCATGGGCGTATTCTTTGCGACCAGCCGGCTGACCCATATGACACCGCAACAGTTCTTCGGCATCGCCTTTTGGATCGGCTTTTCCATCAATACGGTCGTCATTGAGTTGTGGTTGAGAAGACATCCTGTACTCCCGGAGTAATCCCTCCATTTTCTTTTGGGATGGGTGGGAGCATCGGGCTTCAGCCCGATGATTTGAGACAACTAGAACGATGGGCTTTTAGCCCTGGGCATTTGCATCCGTCAGGAGGAAGGCCCAGGGCTAAAGCCCACTTCATTAAAAGCCATATAGACCGTGGGCTGAAGCCCACGGCTCCCACCCATCCTTCCAAGCACTTAGCTATTATCCCGTGTCCGAAATTGCTGTGATTATGTCGTGGCATCCAACGCTTGCCGGCTCTAGGTTTGAGAGCAGGAGGTAGCAGATTATGACCACCGGCACCTTGCCCACCATCTCCGGAATCACTATCCCCGACAGCAAACTCGCGCAAGAGATTACGACCTTCATTCGCGACACCGAGACGCCGCTGCTCTTCAATCACTCCAGCCGCGTTTATCTCTTTGGCGCGCTCGCTGGTAAGCGCCGCGGATTGAGCTTCGATCCTGAGCTTCTCTATGCGGGTGCGATGTTCCATGACATCGGCCTGATGCCTTCCCACAGCAGCCCTCACGACCGCTTTGAGGTAGACGGAGCCAATGCTGCCCGCAAGTTTCTGCGCAGCTATAAGCTCCCCGAACAGGAGATCAATCAGGTATGGACAGCCATTGCGCTGCACACCACACCCGGTATTCCGCAGTACATGCATCCGGTCGTTGCTCTGGTGACGGCGGGCGTTGAGATGGACGTACTTGGCATCGACTACACCAGCTTTGCTGATGCCGACCGCGAAGCGGTGGTCAGCGCCTTTCCACGCACACCGCACTTCAAAGAAGACATTCTTCAGGCCTTCTACGACGGCATCCACCACAAGCCGGAGACTACGTTCGGCAACGTGAAGGCCGACGTACTCGCGGACAAGGACCCAAACTTTAAGCGTGGCAACTTCTGCAGTGTGATCCGCGACTCCATGTGGCGAGGCTAAGTTATAGCCTGCTGCTAAGCCGGCCCTCTCGATGGCATTATCGTGAGGTTGGAAGCTCATACCGCGTTCGTTAGAATCGCTGTATGAGGAAAGTTGTGATCGTCGGTCCTCCCCCGGTGCAGATTCTCGATGTCGCCGGACCGCTGGAGGTCTTCAGCAATGTCCCTGGATATGAGGTGCAACTGGCTCATCCAGGAGACGGCGACACACTCCCAACTCATCGTGGCTTCGGCCTTACCAATGCCATCCCCATTCATGAGATCAGCGGAAGGATCGACACGCTGATTGTTGTCGGTGGACCCGGAGCGGAGAACGGCATCTACGACAAAGACTTCATTGCGTGGATCGGCGAAGCGGGCGCCAAAGCAAGACGTGTTGCCGCCATCTGCACCGGGGCCTTCCTACTCGCCCAAGCCGGTCTCCTGAATGGTAGAAACGCTGTCACGCACTGGAACTTCTGTGACCGGCTCGCCAAGGAGTTTCCTGAGGTCACGGTAAAAGCCGAATCCATCTTCCTGAAGGACGGACCGATCTATACCTCCGCCGGCATCACCGCCGGTATCGATCTGTGCCTTGCGCTTATCGAAGAAGACCACGGCCATGAAGCCGCACTGCGGGTAGCTCGCTTCCTGGTCATGTTCCTGGTGCGGCCGGGCGGGCAATCGCAGTACAGCCACATGCTTTCGCATCAGGCGGTGACCTCTCAGCCGCTGCGTGAACTGCAGGTCTGGATGCTGGAGCATCTGCGCGAAGACCTCACTGTCGAAAAGCTTGCGGAGCGAATGGGAATGAGTGCACGCAACTTCACCCGCGTTTGCCTGCGCGAGACGCGAATGAATCCGGGACAGTTCGTCGACCGCATGCGGGTCGAAGCTGCACAGCAGATGATCGATAGTTCGTCGATGGGATTGAAGGAGATTGCGGATGCCTGTGGTTTCAGGTCCGCCGATGCGATGCGGCGTACGTTCCTTCGCGTGCTGGGGGTAACGGCGGGTGAGTATGTGAATCGGTTCCGGCGGAGCAGTACGGGGATAAACAAGTAGGGCTTTGCCGTATAGCTCGCGGCAAATATGTTGCGCATGGCGCAGCCATTTCGCACCGCAGGTGCGAATGTCTTGTTAAGGGCATGGCTTCAGCCGTGCGAAACAGCTACAAAAATAATCGCGGCTTTAGCCGCTGAGGCACCGTGTGATGGCGATGACCTCAGCGGCTTAAAGCCGCGTTCTTTGCTGGCCCGGCATGGGACGGCTGAAGCCGTCCCCTTAAGCACGGCATTCGCACTTGCAGTGCGAAACGGGATGCACTGTATAGATGGGTTTCACGTTCGTAGAATCTCATCCTGCTTCAACGGGTAAAAGACGTAACACATGTCTTGCTCCTCATGGCTTCTTTGCCACGGCTGCTTCTGTCGGGAGATCCTGTGCGTTCCAACCGCCGCCAAGAGAGGCGATCAACTGTACCGCCGATGTCATCTGTTGTGTCTGGACCTGCACCAGCGACTGGCGATTGCTCAGCAGGCTGGTTTGCGCCGTGATGACGTTGAGATAAGAATCGACGCCAGTCTTGTAACGCGTATCCGCCAGGCTCAGGTAGTGTGACGAAGAATCCACCGCACGCTGCTGCTTTTCTGCCTGTTCCGCAAGCTGGCGGCTCGCCACCAGGTAGTCCTCTACCTCTTTGAACGCGTTGAGCACCGTCTGCCTGTAGGCTGCAACATTCGCACGGTACTGCGCCTCGTACCGCTGGACATTCGCGCGGCGCGCGCCGAAGTCGATAATCGTCTCCGTCGCGCTCGCACCCAATGACCAGAACAATGCACTCGTCGACACCAGGTTCGAGATCGTCGAAGACTGCGTTCCTCCACTGCCCGAGAGCGAGACCGTCGGGAAATACGCTGCCTTGTAGACACCAATCACCGCATTCGACTGTGCCACCGTCCGCTCGGCGGCTGCGATGTCAGGCCTGCGCTCCAGAAGCTGTGATGGCAGTCCCGTCGGAATGTACGGCACATGCACATCAATCGGGGATGCGGGCAGGCTGAAGCTCGAAGCCGATTCGCCCAGCAACAATGCAATCGCGTGCTCATACTGCGCACGGGTAGTTGCCACAGCCACTGCATTGGCCTCGGCAGTATGCAGTGTCGTCTCCGCCTGAACGACGTCCTGTTCAGAATCGATACCTGTCTGGAAGAGGCTCTGCGTCATGCGCAGTGACTCTTTGTACTGTTCGATGGTGCTGTTGTAGAGCACCTGCAGCGAGTCCTGACCACGTATCTCAAAGTAGTACTCGGCCAGCGATGCCTGCTCGCTCAATGTCTCGTTCGCAAGATCCGCCGCCGAAACCTGGGCCGCATTCTTCTGTGCACTGATATTGCTGCGGATGGAACCGAAGAGATCTGGTTCCCACGACGCCGAGCCTGAGAGCTCATAGCTCTGGCTGGACGAGCTGGTCGAGAGACGCGCCGTGCTCGACGTCCCTGTCCCTTGCGCGCTGACCGAGGGTCCTATGGTTGCGGATGGGAAGAGCGAGGCGCGCGCATTACGTACCACCGCGCGCGCCGCCATGTAATTTTCAAAGTACTGCTTGATGTTCTGGTTATTGATATTCAGCCGCTCTTCCAGCGAGTTGAGTTGCTGGTCCTGAAAGACCTCCCACCACTTGCCGCGAATCATGGCATCGGAAGGGTTCGCCTGCTTCCATCCATTGAGCTGTGCATCGGCCGATCCGGCGGCGTTCTCCTTATAAGTCACTGCGGGGGCGGTCGGCATATCTGGACGGACATACTTGGGTCCCACGCGGCAACCGGTCACCAGAGCCGCAATTACAACCATGCAGAGGACATCACGCAACCCGGCGAGTCGAGAGGAGTGGGAAATAAAAGGGGGATTCATTGAGCCTCCTGGCTTTGGGGCGTGAGATGAGAGGTAGAGCTTCCGGCTACAGCCTTACGTGAGAAGCGCTTCCGCAGGCGATCGAGGAAGAGGTAGATCACGGGTGTGGTGTACAGAGTGAGCACCTGGCTGACCAGCAGTCCGCCCAGAATGGTGAGTCCCAGAGGGCGGCGTAGCTCCGAGCCGATGCCAGTGCCGAAGGCCAGAGGAACTGCTCCGAAGAACGCCGCGGCAGTGGTCATCAGGATAGGCCGGAAGCGCAGCATACATGCTTCCAGAATGGCGTCTTCCGTCTCCATGCTGCGCTCGCGCTCCATCTGCAGCGCGAAGTCGATCATCATGATCGCATTCTTCTTCACAATACCGATCAGCAGGATGATGCCAATCAGCGAGATGACATCCAGCTCCGCATTGAAGAGCACCAGCGTGATAACTGCGCCCAGTGATGCCGAGGGCAGCGTTGTCAGGATGGTGATGGGGTGGATGAAGCTCTCGTAGAGCATGCCCAGTACGATGTAGATGGCGAAGATTGCAGTGGCAATCAGCAGAGGCTCGGTCTTCAACGAGGCCTGGTACTGCTCCGCCGTTCCCGAGAAGGTTCCGTGAACGCTGGTCGGAATATGGAGCGAGTTTTCCAGATTATGAATCTGCACGGTCGCATCGCTCAATGACGATCCGGGCGCCAGGTTGAAGGAGAGAGTAGACGACGGATAGAGACCGCTGTGATTGACCGACAGCGGGCCGGTCAGCGGTTTATAGCTGGTAATCGCCGCCATCGGTACAGAACCGGAGCCGGTCTGCACGTAGGTACTGCGTAGCGCATCAGGACTCAGTGAAAACTGCGGCTGCGCTTCCAGCACGACGTGATACTGATTCAGCGCCTTGTAGATGGTCGATGGCTGCGCCTGCGAGAACGAATAGTTCAGCACATTATCGATATCCGACGGTGTAATGCCCAGCCGGGCCGCAGTCAACCGGTCGAAGGTCAGATAGGCCTCAAGTCCTCCGGACTGCAGGTCTGTATCGACATCGGTGATCGACGGCAGCTTCCTCATCGCGAGGTAGAGCTTTGGGACATAGGTCTTCAGGTCCGCCGTCGTGTCTGCCTGCAGAGTGTACTGATACTGCGCATTCGACTGGCGCCCGCCAACGCGCAAATCCTGCGCTGCCATCAGGAAGGTCTGAGCTTCTTTCACCGCTGCAAGCTTCGGCCGCAGGCGATTGACCACATCAGCCGCGCTGATGTGACGCTGCTCCAGCGGCTTCAGTGCGATAAACATAAAGCCGCCGTTCGTCGTTCCCTGGCCACCCGTAAAACCCACGACGTTCTGCACCGCCGGATCGGCACGTACGATAGCGACGGCTTTCTTCAGTGCCTTGTCCATCATGTCGAAGGAGGCATCCTGCGGTCCGCGAAGTCCACCCATCAGCGCGCCGGTATCCTGCGTCGGGAAAAATCCTTTCTGCACCCGGGTGAGATACGTGACATTCATCGCAGCCGTCACGCAGAACAGGCCCAGGATCAGCCAGGCATGATCGCGGATCACCCAGCGCAGGCTGCGCCCGTATCCACGCACCAGTGCATCAAATGCGCGCTCCACCAGGCGGTAGAGCCTGCCATGCTTCTCGTCCTTTTCGTGCTTCAGCAGGAGCGAGCAGAGCATGGGCGTCGTCGTAAGCGATAGCACCATCGAGATCAGAATCGCCAGCGACAATGTCACGGCAAATTCGCGAAACAGACGGCCGATGATGCCGCCCATCATCAGGATGGGGATGAAAACAGCCAACAGCGATGCCGTGATGGATAGCACCGTGAAGCCGATCTCTTTGGCTCCCAGCAGGGCTGCCTGCTTCGGCTCGATACCCTCTTCGATGTACCGGGTGATGTTCTCCATCACTACGATGGCGTCGTCGATCACAAAGCCGGTAGAGATGGTCAGCGCCATAAGCGAGAGATTATCCAGCGAGTAGCCCAGCAGATACATCACGGCAAAGGTGCCGATCAGCGAGACCGGCACAGCAATGCCCGGGATCAGCGTTGCCCGCCAGTTCCGCAAGAAGACGAAGACCACCAGGATCACCAGAACGATGGAGATCATCATCGTCTTCTCGACGTCATGCAGCGAAGCGCGGATGGTGGTCGTGGAGTCCAGCACGAGCTGTAGGCGCTGCGATGCCGGGATGGCCAACTGCATGGCGGGCATCTCCGCCTTGATCTTGTCGACCGTATCGATGATGTTCGAGCCGGGCTGCTTGAAGACGATGATGCTAACGGAATCGTTCCCGTTGATGTAGCCGCCCGAGCGGGTGCTCTCGGTGGAGTCCACAACATCGGCGATATCTTCCAGCCTTACGGCGGCGCCGTTCTTCGTGCTGACAATCAGCGGCTTGTAGTCCGCGGCTTTCGACAGCTGATCATTGACCGTGATGTAGCTGGTGGTGTGGCCATCGGCGATGCTGCCCGTCGGTGTATGTGCGTTCTGGTTCTGCAGGAAGGTCGCAACATCACTCAGCTTCAAACCGTAGTGCTCAAGCTGCATCGGGTTGATCTCAACCCGCACCGCAGGCAGCGACGAACCCCCGACCGTGACCTGGCCTACACCCTGAATCTGCGAGAGCTTCTGTGCCAGGATGGTCGAGGCGGAGTCGTACATCGCTCCCTTCGAGGCAGAGCTCGAGGTTAGTCCCAGGATGGCGATGGGCCGGTCTGCCGAGTTGACCTTGCGGTACGTCGGATTCGAGGGCATGTTTGTCGGCAGGTAAGTGCGGGCCGCACTGATGGCCGCCTGCACATCACGCGCTGCAGCATTGATGTCACGGCCAAGCTCGAACTGCAGCGAGATGGTTGCCGATCCGGTAGAGCTCTGGCTGACCATCTCGGTAATGCCGGCGATGTGCCCGAACTGCCGTTCCAAAGGAGTGGCCACGGCCGCCGCCATCACCTCCGGCGATGCCCCAGGAAGACTCGCGTTGATGGAGATCGTCGGCGAATCAATCTGCGGCAGCGGCGAAACAGGCAACACACGAAACGCCAGTGATCCTGCGATCGCAATCGCCGCCGTCAACAGGATGGTTGCAATAGGACGTCGAATCGCTGGAGCCGAGAGATTCATGCCTCACTCTCCATCGGAAGGTCCGTCTCGTACGATCTGCTGGGACGAAGCTTGCGGCTGATGCGGTCAAACCACAGATAGATGACCGGCGTGGTGTACAGCGTGAGCAACTGGCTCACCAGTAGGCCGCCGACCATCGCGATACCCAGTGGACGGCGCAGCTCTGCACCGATGCCCTGCCCCAGAGCCAGCGGAATGCCGCCGAAGAGCGCCGCCAGCGTCGTCATCAGGATGGGACGGAAGCGCAGCAGCGATGCCGTGTAGATGGCTTCCTCGGGAGTCTTGCCCTCCTCCCGCTCAGCCTGCATGGCGAAGTCTACGATCATGATGCCGTTCTTCTTCACGATGCCGATCAGCAGCACGATGCCGATGATGCCAACAATGCCAAGATCCTGCCGGCAGATCATCAGCGCCAGCAGCGCTCCTACACCTGCCGAAGGCAGCGTGGACAGAATGGTGAGCGGATGGATAAAGCTCTCATACAACACGCCCAGCACGATATAGACCGTCACCAGTGCGGCCAGCACCAGCAGACCTTCATTCGCCAGCGAGTTCTCATACGAGGCCGCTGTGCCCTGGAACCTGGTCTGTACGTTCACCGGCAGATTGAGGTCCTTCTCGACCTTGTGAATGGCATCCACCGCCTGGCTGAGATGGACACCTGGCGCCAGATTGAAGCTGATGGTTACAACCGGGAACTGTCCCTGGTGATTGACTGTAAGCGGCGTCAACTTCTTTTCAACCGAGGTAAACGCCGACAACGGAATCGGCAACGCGCGCGATGTCGAAGAGGAACTGCTTCCTGCGCCTGAAGCGCTACCCGAAGTTGCCGCCGTGCCGGCAGTGCCTGAGCCGCCGGTGCCACCGGAAGCCGCCGTGCCCGTTGAGGCCGCAGTGGTCGATGCGGTCTGCAATACAGAGCTCGCGACGCCGCCGGCCAGTGAGTTGGCGCTCGCACTGTTGCTGAGCTGCGAGGTCGAGGAGGTAGTCGCCAAGGATGACGAAGCCGAACTCACAGCACTCACGCCCGAGGTCGAGCTCGCCGTCAGTTGGGAGGCCGGCGTCGTGCTTCCCGAACCTGATCCACCACCGCTGCCGGTCGAAGAGGAAGAGCTGCTGCTGCCCTGCAGATAGATGGAGTCGAGTCCGCGGGGCGAACTCTGAAACTGCGATTGCGCCTCGAGGATTACGTGATACTGGTTCGTCTGCGAATACAACGTCGTGACCTGGCGCTGCCCAAAGGCGTCGTACAGCGTATCGTCCAGCGTCTGCGGCGAGACACCCAGGCGCGATGCGGTCACACGATCGATCGAAAGCGCCATGGCATTTCCGTTTGGAGCCTCATCCGTTGCGACATCCTGTAGCTGCGGCAGCTTGCGCAAACGGTCGACCAGCTTCGCCGTCCATGCGCTCAGCTCTTCCGAGTCAGGATCTTCGACGGTGTACTGATACTGCGTGCGGCTGACACGGTCTTCGACCGTCAGGTCCTGCACCGGCTGCAGATAGGTCTGGATGCCGGTGACCTTGTTCATCTTCTCGCGTAGCCTTTGGATGATCTCGGTGGCGTTCTGCTTACGCTCCGACAGCGGCTTCAGATTGATCTGCAGACGGCCGGTGTTCAAAGTAGTGTTGGTTCCGTCGATGCCGACAAATGAGACCACCGACTTCACCGCGGAATCGGCCAGTGCCACGCGCGCGACGGCCTGCTGCCGTTGCGTCATCGCGTCGAAGCTCGTCGCCTCAGGCGCCTGCGTTATTGCCTGAATCAGACCAGTATCCTGGGTCGGGAAGAACCCCTTGGGGATGTAGTAATAAAGCAGGCCTGCCGTCACGACGGTCACCACCGCAACGAAGAGCGTCGTCCGCTGCCGCTCCAGCACCCAGGTCAGAGTGCGGCCATAGAACGCGATGATGCGATCGAAGACGTGCTCCGACCACGCATAGAACCGTCCCTCATCTTCCGGTGGGGTATGCCGCAACAGACGCGAAGACATCATCGGCGTCAGCGTCAGGGAGACCACCGCTGAAATCACAATCGTTACCGCCAGCGTGACCGCGAATTCGCGGAAGAGCCGTCCAGTGATATCACTCATGAAGAGCAGCGGAATTAGAACCGCAATCAAGGAAACCGTCAGAGAAAGGATCGTAAAGCCGATCTCGGAGGCGCCCTTCAGCGCTGCCTCCATCGGTCTCATACCTTCCTCCAGATAGCGGCTGATGTTCTCAATCATCACGATGGCGTCGTCCACAACGAAGCCGGTCGAGATGGTAAGCGCCATCAGGGTCAGGTTGTTGAGGCTGTACCCCAGCGCATACATCGCGGCAAAGGTGCCGACAAGCGAAAGAGGAACCGCAACCGCTGGGATAATCGTCGCCCGCCACGAACGCAGGAAGACGAAGATCACAGCAACCACCAGGACGATGGTGAGCATCAACTCGAACTCGACGTCTTCCACCGAAGCCCGCACCGTGGTCGTACGGTCGGTCAGCGTCTTCACCTGCACAGAGGCCGGGAGGCTCGACTTCAACTGCGGCAGCAGCGCCTGGATAGAGTCCACCACCTTGATGGTGTTGGCGTTCGACTGCCGCTGAATGTTGACGATAATCGCGGGCGTCTCGCCAGACCACGCGGCCAGCTTTGCATTCTCAACACCATTGGTGACGTTCGCCACGTCCTTCATCAACACCGCATTGCCATTCTTGTAAGCAACGACGATGTTCTTGTACTGCTCGGCGGAGGTGATCTGGTCGTTCGCGTCAATCGTGTAGGCCTGCTGCGGCCCGTTGAAGGTTCCTTTGGCTCCGTTGACGCTGGCATTCGAGATTGCGGTCCGCAGCTCCTCCATCGTCAGGCCGAATGACGCCAGCGTGGCCGGATTCGCCTGAATGCGCACGGCGGGCTTCTGTCCACCCTGAATCGTAACCAGGCCCACGCCGGAGAGTTGCGAGATCTTGGGCGCCAGGCGCGTATCCGCAAGGTCTTCAACCTGCGAGAGCGTCAGGCTCTTCGAGGTAAGCGCCAGCGTCAGCACCGGAGCATCCGCGGGATTGGTCTTGCTGTACGTCGGCGGAATTGGCAGGTCAGACGGCAGATAGCTGTTCGCCGCGTTGATCGCCGCCTGCACCTCCTGCTCGGCGACGTCGATATCTTCTGAGAGGGCAAACTGCAGCACGATGACCGATGCTCCGCCCGAGGAGGTGGAGGTCATCTGTGTCAGTCCCTGGATCTGGCCGAATTGTTTCTCCAGCGGCCCCGTCACAGTGGACGACATCACGTCAGGGCTCGCGCCGGGATAAAAGGTCTGCACCTGGATGGTGGGATAGTTCACCTCCGGCAGCGCCGAGATCGGCAACTGCAGATAGGCCACAACTCCCACCAGGAGGATCGCCACCATGAACAGGATGGTGGCAACCGGGCGTTGAATGAAAGGCCGTGACAGGCTCATCGTGCCGGCCTCTTGCCCGCATTTGCATGCGGTGCGCCCGCGATGCTGACCTGTGCACCGTCCTGAATGCGATCGAAGTTACTGGTAACAACCAGATCCCCGACGTTCAGGCCTTCAATCGCCGACTTCGCACCTTCGGTGTTGACCACCGTGATGTTCTGGAGGTGGACCTTGTCTTCCTTGTCTACCGTATACACAAAGGCCTGCTGGCCGTTGTACTGCACGGCAGCGGTGCTGATGATCTTCGCGTTCTCCAGGCGATTCACCTCAAGCCGCGCGTTGACGAACTGATTCGGGAACAACGCACGGTCCTTGTTCTCAAACTCAGCGCGGAGGCGAACTGTCCCGGTTGAGGTGTCCACCTGGTTGTCGAAGGTCAGCAGCTTACCCGTAGCCAGCTTGTTGGCCTGCGACCGGTCATAGAGGTCAACCGTCAGGCCGGACTTCTGCGCCGCGATCTGCCGCTGCACCGCGGGCATATGATCTTCGGCGATGGAGAAGACCGTCGTGATGGGATTCAGTTGTGTGATGGTGGCAATCGTCGAGCTTGAGCCAGAGAAGATGGTGTTACCCGGATCGATCAGACGAAGTCCGATGCGCCCACTGATCGGCGCCACGATGTGGCAGTACGAGAGCTGCACCTTGTAGTACTGCACCAGGCCTTCATCATTCTGGACTGTGCCCTCGGCCTGCCGAACGGCAGCTTCCTGGTCAAAGACGGTCTGTTGCGGGATGGCCTTCTGCGCGTAGGCATCCTGATAGCGCTTCAGGTTGATGCGGTCCTGCTCCAGGGTGGCGGTGTCACGCGTCAAGGAACCTTGCGCCTGCTTCAGTTGCGCCTCGGTTGGCTGCGGATCGATCTCGACCAGCGACTGGCCTTTCTCCACCATCTGGCCTTCACGGTAGTTCACCGACAGCACGCGGCCGCTCACCTGGCTGTAGACATTCACCGTCTGGAGCGGAGTGACAGTCCCCAGGGCATCAAGGAAGATATCCATCGGACCCTGCTGAACCTGCTCGACGTTCACCGAGGCCCCGCCGCCCATGGGAGGTCCCCCAAACTGCGGCGGCGCCGGTTTATGCAACAGCGGCAGTAGCAAAACTCCGATGACAAGAAAGACCAGCAGCCATGCCAGCCAGTGACGCTTCTTTTTTCGCCGGACCTCTGTCTCAGTGGTCGTGGTTGCGGTTGCCGACTCAGCCATGGTTCTTTCCCTGTCCTTTGGCGAGATGTCTCGCAACTGTAAAGACGGGGAAATTGCCGTTACGATCGTCACGATTCGTAACAGTTTGTAACCGGCCGCACGCGGTTGCCTTCGTGGAGCACAATATGGGATGAGGTAAGGAAGGGAGAAGTGAAGTGGCAGGCAAGTCCGATGCAGCCGAGTCCGTATTGATTGTGGACGATGATATCCAGCTCTGCGATATGCTGCAGCACTACCTTTCCACTCACGGATGGCGCGTCAGCACGGCACATACCGGCGAAGAGGGTATTCGCCACGCGCGCGAGGAGGAGCCTGACCTGCTGATTCTGGACGTGATGCTGCCCGATATTGAAGGGTTCGAGGTGCTTCGCCGCCTGCACAAGATCCGGCCGTATCGCGTGCTTCTGCTCACAGCGCGAGGCGAAGAGGTCGATCGTATCGTCGGTCTTGAGATGGGTGCAGACGACTATCTGGGCAAGCCTTTCAATCCGCGGGAACTGATGGCTCGCATGAAGGCTATCCTCCGCCGCTCGCAGCACAGCGCGGATCCCGTCAGTTCTTCGGCAAGCTCCGAGTTCCGCGTCGATGCCCGTAAACGTGAGATCTTCTTTCGCGAGCGCCGCATCCCGCTTACCGACATCGAGTTCACGCTGCTGCAGTATCTTCTGGGCCGCGTGGATGAAGTGGTAAGCCGTGACGATATCTCCATGGCCCTCTTCGAGCGAGAGTCCCGCCCCTACGATCGCGCGGTCGATATGAACATCTCGCGGCTGCGCAAGAAGCTGGAGGAACTTTCAGGCTTTTGCGGAAAGATCCGCTCCATCCGTAACAGCGGCTACATGTTCATCATGGACGAGGAAGCTGAGGCCTGATGCGCACCTTCTTCCTGCAGATGTTTCTCGCGTTCTGGGTCTCGATTATCGGTATCTTCCTGGTGGCGACCGCGCTGAATCCCGACCAGGAACACGGATCGCTTGAGAACATCTTTGCCTTTGCACAGGCAGACGCCACCAAGGTCCATGCCCTTGCCGTAGGCGCCTATGAACGCCACGGCTGCGAGGGCTTTCAACATGTTGGCGAGGAGTACCTGCTCGCCGATGTGCACGGGGAGATCCTTTGCGGCGACATGATTTCAGAGAAGATGACTGCAGTCATCCGTCGAGCCTTAGAAAAAAAGGATGTACAGGGTGTGCACGACGGTTCGATGTGGGTGACGGCCACGCCGTACTCCACTGCAACAGCAGAGTACGTCGTTCTGCATCGCGGCCCCTACATCAGACGCCCGTGGTTCCCGCACATGCCTTTTGTGGCACTGCCGGTCTCGATGATGGTGACCTTCCTCTTCGCCCTCCTGCTGACGCGGCCGGTACGTGCTCTTTCGCGTGCGTTCCGGGAGTTCTCCAGTGGCGATCTCGCGGTGCGTCTGCCGGTCGAACGACGGCCCTGGAGCGGTGTCGGAGGCGCTGATGTCCGCAGCCTGATGCTGGATTTCAACTCCATGGCCGACCGCATCAGTTCGCTGATCCAGGCACAGAAGATGCTGGTGCGCGATGTCAGTCACGAGCTGCGTTCGCCGCTGGCACGGCTCCGCCTGGCGCTGGAGATGGCCCGCGAAGAGAGCCCCCAACCCCTCTCCTCATTGGATCGCATGGAGGTCGAGGCCGAGCGTGTCAACGAGCTCATTGGCCAGATGCTGACACTCTCGCTGATGGAGAGCACGCGCGAGATCTCTCCCAAGGAACGCATCGACATCGTAGAGCTGATCGAATCGCAGCTTCCCGACCTGCAGTTTGAAGCGGCTGCGCGCGGCCGCAGTGTATTTTTCCAATCAGCAAGCCCATCGCTCTTCGTGGAAGGCAATGCCGAGCTGCTGCGGCGAACGACAGAAAACGTCGTTCGCAATGCGATTCGTTTCACCGCAGCCAATACGGAGGTTAGCATCTCGATCAAGGCTGACGATGTTCTTGAACCTGCTCACAAACGGAGACCGGCCGTATCGCGGCCTGTGGTCGCCATTGAGATCGCCGATCACGGCCCCGGAGTTCCGGAAGAGAGTCTTCCCCTTCTCTTCCGTGCCTTCTATCGCACTGACAGCGCGCGTCGTGATTCAACCGGAGGATTCGGCGTGGGACTCTCTATCGCCGAGCGTGCGGTGCACCTTCATGGCGGCACGATCTCGGCGGCAAATCGTCGCGGGGGTGGTTTGGTGATTTCGATTCATCTGCCGAGACTGGTGGATTGAAGCTCGATGCCTTTTTTGTTGTCATTTCGTAGCGAAGCGGAGAAATCTGCTCTTATCTCATCTTCGCTTCAGTGAAGAATGAGTGTCGCGCGTGGCGCGATATCTTTCCCGATCTTGAGTCATGCAAAGAACGCTGTAGCAGAAAAGCAGATTTCTCCGTTCCCCTCGGTCACTGCGAAATGACACACGAAAAATGGACAAAAATTCGGGGAGCCTGACGGCTCCCCGGGAGTGTGTGCAGCAGCGAAATGTGGAATTAGAGCATTTTCCCTGTTGCTGGGTATCCCCGAAGAGGAGTGCAGCGGCGTTTTCATTGCGGAAAACGCCCATGGATATTGAGGCCCTGCACTACACGTACAGGAAATGCTCTAGAACTCCACAAAGTTTGCGTCGTTCCCGCCGCCGGCAGCGATCGGGACCGCTACTGGACGCATCATCGCTTTTGCGGCCTTTGCAACAGGCTTTGCGTCAGGCTTTATCGAAAATCTCTCCGCTCCACGCTGCACCTCCCTACGGGAGGAGGTGCGCAGACCAACCATAGCCCCAAGCCGGGCAGCCAGTTCGTGAAGCGCTCCCGACTGCGCATTCAGCTGCTCAGCGGCTGCGGCAGACTCCTCAGCATTTGACGCATTTTTCTGCGTGACCGACTCCATGCGTGAGATGGCATGTGCGATCTGACCCACGCCGCCAACCTGCTCCGAAGACCCATCGCCGATCTGGTCGACCAGCGACTTGATCTCAGCAAAGGATCCTTCCAACTTGCTTCCCGCCTGAACCAGAGATTCGATCTTATGGCGGCCGTCTTCGGCATTGGTCAGTGCTGCTCCGATCAGAGCCGAGGTTTCATGTGCTGCTTCGGCCGAGCGTTGCGCGAGGTTGCGCACCTCTTCGGCGACCACTGCGAAGCCTGCTCCAGCCTCACCGGCACGGGCCGCTTCTACCGCTGCATTCAGAGCCAGGATATTGGTCTGGAACGAAATCTTGTCGATGACGCTGATGATCTTCGCAATCTGCTGCGAACTCTCATTGATGCCGGTCATCGCGTTGACGCACTCCTTCACAGCCGCGGCGCTCTGCTGGGAGGTGCTAACGGCAGTGCCGACAATTCCCATCGCCGCGCGCGCATTGTCCGCGTTGCGCTTCGCCATGGATGAGATCTCTTCGGAAGAGGCCGACGTCTCTTCGATCATCGCCGCCTGCTCCGAGCTGTCGCGAGCCAGATTCTGGCTGGACGACGAGATCTGTGACGCAGCGGAGGCAATCTGTTCAGCACCCTGATTCAGGTCGAGCACGTTCTTGCGCAGCTCGCGTTCCAGCCGAATGACTACCCACGTCACCACGCCCGCAACGCCAAGAGCAAGGAAAAGCAATGTCCAGGCGGCGGTGTCAGACGCAACGATCGCACCATGAGCCTTCTGGTTCGCCTCAGCCATGATGTCTTTCTGGTGTTCAAGAAGCTGCTTGCTGATGTTATCGACTTCCTCGAGCGGCTGGACCAACTGATTCAGGTTTACGTCCTGCGCGGCTTGCAGATCATGCGCATTCACCGCCGCGTTGAACCGCGCGAAGATGGGGTCGATGCGGTCGAGTGTGGACTCTGTCTTATCCAGCAGCGCCGCGCCGGCGCCTCCCACTCCAATCTCACGAACGGACTTGAGCGATTTCCGAAGCGCAGTCTCATGCTCCGCGTACTCCCCTGCACGCTTGGAGGCTACAGTCCAATTACCTAACGCTGCCTGCGCGAGCTCACCACGTTGTGCGGCAAGCATCTCAGAGCCTGCTGCGTCTGCAAGACCTGCGAGATAGAACTTCTGTGCGTCTTTCAGGCCAAGTTCCTGGATTGTGTCTCCAAGAGTGCTGACGCGATATACGAATGCAACACCGAGAACTGCTACCAGGAGAGTCAAAGCGCCTGTGGCGCTTAAAAGCTTTTGTTTGATTGTGAGGTCTTTCATGGGTCGAACCTCCTTATCTTTATGTCGTATTCATCGACACGCTCAAAGGAAGCAATAGCGCTTTCGCCGGGTTACCTTGGTGCGTCAAGAGGTCACCACAAATTACCTGCATTCAGATATATGAATGCAAGCGGACACAACAAATCCCTCTGCCGCACTGGCAGCAGAGGGAGGTTACCTGGATTCAGAACGAATCGTTATTTGGCCTTTGTGGCGTCAAACGTGCCACTGACGCCAAAGGGATCGACCGTCGTATTCCCGGAGATCTTCTCGCCATCCAATTTCCCGTCAAAGCTCAGCAAAAGCGCGGTGCCGTTATAGTCGCCAGGTTGCGACCACTTGATCTGCTGGCCATCAAGCTTGCCGGTCACCTTGGCCTCTCCAGCTTCGCCCTTGCAGCTGCCTGACAGATCTGCTCCCGCCTGAACGAAATTACACTCCATTTCGCTGTCACTGCCGCCGACCGACAGGTGGACCTTCCATTTGCCGCTGGCGTCGGGGGCGGCAGCGGTCTGCGCGAACGAGAGGGTGGAGAGCAGGGTGAGCGAGGCGACGAAGAGTCTCATGAAGGGATTGACCTTTCCGGTGCACATGAATTACATACGTGTGAACACGCATTAATCTATACCGCCGGACGTCAATACTGTCCAGCAAAATTCTTTTCTCCCTTGGAGGGCTCTTTCCCATGCTCCTGGCAGGCTTTGAGGCAGTTCCGCCGCCTCACGTACCATCGTTGGTGATGAAGCACGACAGACCACTGACCAAACACGCCATTAAAAGCAAGGCCACCCGCGATGCCCTGCTGAAGGCGGCCGAACAGATCTTTGCGCGGGACGGATACGAGCGGGCACAGATCGATGAGATCGCCCAGCTGTCGGGCCGAACCCGCGGAGCCGTCTATGCGCAGTACAAGACCAAAGAACAGCTTTTCTTCGCCGTGCAGGAACAGCAGATCGAGATCGCGAAGGCGGAGCTACAGACATTGCTCTCGAAGGTCGAGGCAGAAGACTATGCCGGTAAGCTTGCCGCTCTGCGCGAGTTCTACAGCAACCTGCGCGAACCACGCTCCGGCATTCTTGACCTGGAACTGAAGCTCTACGCGCTGCGCCATCCGGAGTCGGCCGCTGCCTGGGCGGAACGTTACACCCGCATCTTTGCTCCCGGGAACTTCGCCAAAGAGTTCAGCCTTGCCCAACTGCCTGGACACTCCAAACTCAGCAGCCGGGTTCTGGCTCTGCCGGCGGTGAAGACGGCATTGATCCTCGCGATGGAGTTCCTGCCGGATCATCTGCCGCAGAGCGAGGCCAGGCTGATGCTCAAGGAGATCTTTGACGGGCTGTTTCCGCCGGATACGGTTCGCAGTGGTACGCCCAAGAAGAAAGCACGGGCTGTTCGTAAAAAAACGACAGGGGCGTAGACCAGTTGTTTGTCATTTCGCAGCGACCGAAGGGAGCGGAATGACAAACAAAAAAGAAACGATCGTGGCACGAGAGAGGGGAACCTGGTCACCCACAAAAAAGTCGACTTCCAATTTACATCCGTGCAAGCACGCATTTAATGTGATTGCCTACATCGAAGTCCCCGGAGCACTCATCCATGTCACACCCACGGCTCACACTTGTTCGCAGTGCCCTTGTAGTCTCCCTCGCTGGCGCCTGCACATCTCTCCACGGCCAGATTGTTCTCCAGCCGAAGTCGATGCCTCGCGTCGCACAGGTCGATCCGCGGTATGTCTCCTTCAACGTCGAGGCAATCGAGATTACCGGCGGCCGCTTCTGGAAGCCCTTCCCGAAGAAAGATCAGCCGCCGGCCGCCCCAGGCACCGATCCTTACCAGTACCGCCCACCTATCGACCTGAGCCGGGCGAAGCTCCGCAAGCTCGCCGGTGCGCTTGCGCCCAGCTACATGCGCGTCAGCGGCACTTGGCGGAACAGCACTTACTTTCAGGACGATGATGCTCCGCAGATGTCCACACCGCCGGCGGGCTTCAAGGGCGTCATGACACGGGCACAGTGGAAGGGCGCGATCGACTTCGCCCACGCCGTCGGCGCAGACCTGGTGACTTCGGTCGCCATCAGCGATGGGACACGCGATGCGAACGGAGACTGGACTACGGCCCAGGCCAAGGCCTTCTTTGACTTCACCCGCAAGGCAGGCGGACATATCGCTGCGACTGAGTTCCTGAACGAGCCGACCTTCGCTGCGCAAGGAGCAGCGCCTAAAGGCTACGACGAGGCCGCCTTTGCCAAAGACGTAAAAGCCTTCCGTACCTTCCTGAAAGCAGAATCGCCAGACACTATCTATCTTGGTCCTGGAAGTATTGGCGAAGGTGTTCCCATGATCGAGGGCATGCCCATGCCGAAGATGCTCTCGACCGAAAAGATGCTGCAGGACTCCGGCTCTGTCTTTGACGCGTTCTCTTATCACGTCTACACCACGCTTTCACCCCGCTGTGTCGGCAAGATGGGCCTTTCCTGGGAGAAGGTGCTCACGCCTGCTTATCTCGATCGCAACCCCGATACCGAAGCTTTCTATGCGAAGCTCCGTGATACGTATATGCCCGGCAAGCAGATCTGGCTGACAGAGACAGGCGAGGCCGGCTGCGGTGGAAGCCCTTGGGCCTCAGCGTTCATCGATACCTTCCGCTTCGCCGATCAGCTCGGCTCGCTGGCTCGTCGCAATGTACAGACCGTGATGGTCAATACACTGGCCTCCAGCGACTATGGCCTGTTGAACGAAGAGACTCTCAATCCGCGTCCTGACTACTGGCTTGCCCTGTTGTGGAAACGGCTGATGGGAACTGTGGTTCTCGACTCAGGCCCTGCGCCTGATGCCACCCTGCGCATTTATGCGCATTGCATGAAAGGTGCTTCTGGTGGCGTGAGTGTAGTGGCCTTGAACATCGATAAGAATGCCGAACATGCCATCACGCTGCCTGCTGCTGATCGTTATACGCTCACAGCTCCGGAACTGCTGAGCGAGACCATGATGTTGAATGGCAAGCCGTTGCAAGCCGCTCAGGATGGAACACTGCCTGCGATCACCGGCGAGCGAACGAAAGCCGGAGAACAGAAGCTTCCGCCGGCATCGATCACGTTTTTTACGGTGCGCAATGCGGGAAATGCGGCGTGCCGGTAGAGCAGGTCATATGGGTTGAGCAGAAAAAGCGCTGAAGGCGCGCCCTATACCAGCCTGGGGCGAAGCCCCAGGTATCGGACCTAAGAAAGAACAAAGGGCTGAAGGCCCGCTCTATAATCGCGCCTTCAACTCTATCCCTATCGTTCATTGGATGTAATTCAACATCTCGGGTGAACAGCCGAAAGGCAGCAACGATTGAGACGGTGACGCTGCAGCAATATGGGCCGGGCCTTCAGCCCTCTTACCATTTCGCTATCCGCTACCTGGGGCGTTGCCCCAGGCTGGTATAGAACGCGCCTTCAGCGCTTATTCGTTTGCCCTGGCGGGGTGCCCACATACCAGGGACCCCAACGAACTTTGTTCGTTGGGGTGGATACGCGAACCTTATGTGGGCATTCGCGCTACGCGCGAACCGTTTCTCAAAATCCATCGTGGCTTTCGAACCCATCCTAGCGTTGCGGGGGTGGGGCACCCGGGAGGAATGGACGGAAATGATATTCGAGCTTCGCTCGAACTCCCACCCATCGTGTTGGGGTACCCGATGTATGGGCTGCCGAATTACTTCCAACCACCGCCCAGTGCTGCATATAACTGCACCAGCGAATTCGCCTCCTGCGATTGCGCCTGCGCCAACTGGAGCTGTGCATCGTAGAGATCGGTGTCTGTTGCCAACACCTCAATGTAGCTGGTGTTGCCGCCGGCGTAACGCAGCCGTGCCAGACGGACAGCATCTGCCGCAGAAGCCACGGCACGTGTTTGCTCTTCCCTGCGGCTCTGCGTCTCCTTGTAAGCCGTCAGCGAGTTCGATACATCCTTGAGCGCATTCAGAATGGCCTTCTGATACTGCACTACCATCTCCTGCTGCTGTGCCTGTGAATATTTGTAATTGCTGCGAATCCGTCCACCGGCAAAGATCGGCTGCGAGAGCGAACCGGCGGCATACCAATAGGCATTGCCACCATCGAAGATCTTCTGCAGTTGATTGCTCGCTGAGCCGCCCATGCTGGTCAGCGAGATCTGCGGGAAGAACTGCGCCTTGGCTACTCCGACACGTGCATTCGCTGCCATCAAGGTCGCCTCTGCCTGACGAATATCAGGGCGGCGTTCCAGCAGCTCCGATGGCAAACCGGTCGGGATCTGAGCCGGATGCGGCTGATCGTCGATCTTCTGCCCTCGCGGGACATCCTGAGGCGCATGTCCCAGAAGGACGCTGATGGCATTCTCCTGAGCAGCGATCTGACGACGGAGCTCAGGCAGATTTGCCTTGGCCGTATACAGCAGTTCCTCGGCTTGCCGTGTGTCGGCCCGGGAGCCGGCGCCGTAGTTCTCCAGCGACTGCGTCAGGCGAAGCGAGTCCTCGCGTGCCTGGATTGTTTTTTTCGTGATCTCAAGCTGCGAGTCCAGACTGCGGAGCTGGAAGTACGAAGCCGCCAACTGCTGGATCAACGCTGTCCGGGTCGCACGCTGCGCCCACTCCGTCTGCAACAATTCAGCACGAGCAGCTTCAGTCTGGCGGCGATAGTAGCCCCAGAAGTCGAGGTTCCAGGCAGCCGACGCGCTGAAGCCACCGCCGCGAATAAAGTCGTTCTTTGTGCCATCGCTATTCTGCGGCGCCAATCCTTGCGGAAGCTGCAGTGCGGAGAAGCTACCGCCTGCATTGACCGAAGGCAACTGTTGCGAGCGCACGATGCCGACGACTGACTGTGCCTCCAGCACGCGTTGTGCCGCGATCTTGAGATCGAGGTTGTTCTTCAGCCCCTCGGCGATCAGCGCCTGCAATGCAGGATCGATGAAGATGCTTTGCCAGTCCTGCTCGGCGATGGACGCCTGCGAAGCCGGCGACACAGCAGACTGCGTTGCAATCTCAGGCGCCAGGGCCCCGCGATAACTCTGCGGAGCTATGGCATCCGGACGTTTGTAGTTCGGGCCGACCTTGCAGCCGGCCACCAGCAGCGCGAGCATGCCGCCGAGTACGGCAATGCCCGCACCGCGAAGCAGAGACTTAGCGGAGTTCGACATGTTGGCCCTCACTGAGCAGATCGCCCGGGCTTGCGACCAGCGACTCGCTTCCGTTCAGTCCGGCAAGGACCTCCACCTCTTTGCCCATGTCCTTACCGATGGTTACAGGAACAAAATGCACCTTCTGTCCGGCATCGACCGTCACCACGTGCATGCCCGCATGGTCGATGACCAGCGAGCTGGTGGGAATGATCAGTGACGTGTGCTGCTGCGATAGGGTGAAGTGCACCTGCGCGTACATACCAGGCAGAAGTGAGGCGTCGTGATTGTCGACCTGTACCTCCGTCCGCATGGTTCGCGCGGCATCATTCAGCGCCGAAGCATTGCGGATGACGGTTCCGGTGTAGTCGCGTCCCAGACGCTCGGTGACATCGATGCTCGCCTTCTGTCCGTCACGAATATTGACCGCCTCGGACTGAGGCACATCGACATAGATTCTCAACGTGTCGCTCTGCGCGATGCTGAACAGCGGCTTCGTCTGAGTCGATGCGCTGACCAGGTCACCACGCTCCACATTGCGCTGTGTGATCACACCATCGAAGGGAGCGACGATGCGCTCGAAGTTCTGCATCTGCTGCAGCCGCGCTACGTTGGCCAGGTTCGCAGCCACGCTGGCTTCAGCCGCGGCGATATTTGCGTTGGCCGCGGAGACATCTGCAACCCTCGCATTGTGATTCTGCACAGCGGAGTCCACAATCTGCTGGGAGATAGCATGCTGCTCGCCCAATGGAACATCGCGCTCGCGCGTCAACCGCGCCAGCTCAGCATTCGCTTTTGCCTGCTCAAGGGCAGCACGCGCCTGCAAGAGAGCCGCCTGTGACTGTGCAAGGGTCGCCTTCGCCTGGCTCAACTGCTGATCGATCTCAGGCGAGGAGATCACTGCCAGCACCTGGCCGGCGCGGACCTTCGTTCCGATATCGACGTTGCGGCGATCCAGATAGCCGTCCACGCGGGCATACAGGTTCGCGGTGTACAGCGGCTCGATGTTGCCCGGCAGGACGAGCTGCGATGTCGGCTCGCCTTTGGTGGCGTGGATCACGCTCACAACGGGATGCGTGACCGGAGCTTCATTTGTCGCCGCCATTGCCTCGCGGTAACTTGCAACGCGGGGCAATGCGCCGACTGCGGCGAGGGCGAGAAAAACAGCGGCACCGGCGCCAATCACCTTGGTTCGACTTCCGGATTTCGCCTGGACACGGTCGCGGGTGGGAGTTTCCTGAGTGCTGATCATGCGGCCTCCTGAACTGGTTTCTTTCCGTGAATCAGAGTGAACATCAATGGGACAAAGAACAGGGTTGCGAACGTCGCCATGCTGAGACCACCGATGACGGCGCGGGCCAGAGGAGCGTTCTGCTCACCGCCCTCGCCCATGCCCAGGGCCATCGGCAACATGCCAATGATCATGGCGCAGGCGGTCATCAGGATGGGCCGCAGACGGGTGAAGCCCGCTGTTACGGCGGCTCCTACCGCTGTCTCGCCACCGACGCGAAGCTCGTTGGCGAAGGTGACCAGCAGAATGGAGTTCGCCGTTGCCACACCGATGGACATGATGGCGCCCATCAGCGAAGGCACGTTGAAGGTGGTCTGGGTGAGGAACAAGGCCCAGACGATTCCGCAGAAGGCTCCGGGCAGAGCGCAGATGATGATGAATGGATCCAGCCAGCTCTGATAGTTGACGACCATCAGCAGATAGACCAGAAGAGCGGCGAAGGTAAGACCAACGCCCAGGCGGGTAAAGGCCTCATTCATGCTCTCCACCTGACCGCGGACCACAATCTTCGTGCCGGGCGGCAGATGCGCACTCTCTTCCTTAACGATGCGGTTGACCTTCGACGCCACCGAACCCAGATCGCTGTTCTGCGTGTTGGCATAGATGTCATAAACCGGCGCGCCATTATGGTGATTGACCACCACCGGCATGATCGCCGGCTTGAGGGTCGCCATATTGCGTAGTACCTCAGTGCGGTTGGCGAGCGTATGGATCGGGATCGGTGTGTTCTGCAGCGCGTTCACCGAATCGATGCTGTACTGCGGAGTCTGCGCGGCAACGGTATAGGTGATGCCCATCTTCGGATCGAGCCAGAAGTTGGGCTGCACCGCCGCGCTGGAGCTCAGCGAGATATACAGGCTGTTTGCCACGTCCTGCTGCGTCAGCCCGAACTGCGCGGCGCGTACACGATCGATATCGAGATGCAGGTCAGGCGCATTGACCACCTGATGCATGTGCACATCGACCGCTCCGGGAACCGTTGCCAGCCGTTCGCGCAGACGGCGTGCGATCTCGTAGTTCGCCGGATCATAGCCCTGTATCTGAATGTCGATCGGCGCGGGCAGACCGAAGTTCAGGATCTGCGTCACCATGTCCGCGGGCTGGAAGAAGAAGGTCGCGTCCGGAAACTTCTTTGGAAGCTCCGAGCGCAGCCGCTTGATGTAGCCCTCGGTGGAGTGATGCTTCTCATTCAGCGCGATCAGGATCTCACCGTCGGCGCTGCTGATCGTCGAGCCATCACCGAAGGCATAGTTGAAGGTCTCCGGCGTAAGGCCGATGTTGTCCATCACCAGTTCGGTCTCATCCGCGGGAATGACCTTGCGGATCTCCTCTTCAACCCGGCTGAAGACCACCTTGGTGCTCTCGATACGAGTTCCGGGACGCGTGCGGATGTGCAGCTTGATCTGTCCGGCGTCGACGCTGGGGAAAAAGTCACGGCCGATAAAAGGCAGCAGTACGAAGGCTGACAACATGACCGCCACGGAGGCAAACAACGCGGCGCGACGATGAGCGAGGAAGTTTTCGAGAGCCGCAGTATAGCGATGCTGCAGCCAGGTGTAGCCCTGGTTGAAGCGATCGTTGATGCGGCGGAAGAACCCACCTGCACCGGCGGTCAGCACCTCGCCGGTCGTCTGGCCTTCAAAGCTGTGCTCCGCTCCCAGGAGATAGTTCACCAGGACCGGCACCAGCGTACGTGACAGTACATAAGAAGCGAGCATGGCAAAGACCACAGCAAGCGCCATTGGGGTAAAGAGGAACTTCGCCGGTCCGGTGAGGAAGACCACCGAGACGAACACGATGCAGATGGTAAGCGTGGAGATCAGGGTCGGTCCCGCAATCTCGGAGGCGCCGATCAGCACCGCCTCACGCAACGTCTGGCCGTGCATGTGGCGATGAATATTTTCGATCGTGACGGTCGCATCGTCCACCAGGATGCCGATAGCCAGCGCCAGACCGCCAAGGGTCATCGTGTTCATCGTCTCGCCCAGCGCAGAGAGCACGATGATGGAGCTGAGGATTGAGAGAGGGATTGAGACCGCGATAATCAGCGTACTGCGCCAGCTACCGAGGAAGAGCAGGATCATCAATGCCGTGAGAGCCGCTGCAATGATGCCCTCACGCAGCACACCCATGATGGAGGCTTTCACGAAGATCGACTGATCGAAGAGCTCCGTAATTTTCAATCCCGGAGGAGCGGCGGCGCGTGAGGCCGGCAGCACATCGTCCTTGATCTGCTTGACGATATCGAGCGTCGAGACCGAGCCGGTCTTCATAATAGTGAGCAGCGCGGCTGGCTTTCCATTCGAACGCGCAACGTTCTGCTGCACCGACCATCCGTCACGTACATGCGCTACATCGCGCATGTACACCATGGCGCCGTTCACTTCCTTGATGGGAACATCATTCAGTGAAAGCGCGTCGACCGGGCTGGAGTTAGTACTGACGGTGTATTCCGTGTTCTCGACCTTCGCGGTGCCCGATGGCAGCGTTACGTTCTGTGCATTAATGGCGTTCGTAATGTCGACCGGCGTCAGACCTTTTGCCAGCAGCGCATTCTGATCGAGATCGACCATGATCTGACGGGCCACACCGCCGTATGGCGTAGGCAAAAGTGTGCCTGGGACCTTGGTCAACTGCTGGCGGACACGGAACAAACCGTAGTCATAGATCTCGGATTCGGAAAGGGTGTCGCTCGACAGCGATAGCTGAATGATCGGTACGGTCGAGGCGCTAAAGCGAAGGATCCACGGCGGATTCACACCCTGCGGCATACGGAAGCGGATGGAGTTTACAGCGGCTCCAACCTGCGACATCGCCGCATCGATGCGCACCTGCGGCTGGAACGATATTTTGATGACCGCCGCACCGCTGGTGGTCTGCGAGTCGATGGCTTTTACGTCATTCACCACGGCCATGACGAACTCGCTGAAGGTGGTAATGCGCTGTTCCATCTCCTTTGCCGGAAGGCCGGAGTAAGACCAGATCACGGTGATCTGCGGGATATCGATATTGGGGAAGATATCGGTCGGGGTCGTCGCAATCGAAGAGAAACCCATGATCAGAATGAGGATCGACGCTACTATGAAGGTGTAGGGGCGATCGAGAGCAAAGCGGACGATCCACATAATGTCGTCTTCCCTTTCGAAGGTCATTTTTCGTATTTCGAGTATTTTGATGCGCGTCGAATTAGTTGGATTCAGCTTTTGCAGTCGCGCGTCGTTTTGGGTGGGGAGCACGTCTAAAGCATCTTTCCTGTTGCTGGGTATCCCGGGAGAAGCATGCAGCGGCGTTTTCATTGCGGAAAACGCCCATAGATGCAAAAGCCCTGCATCGCGCCTACAGGAAAATGCTCTAATTGCATATGGGCAAGTTGACCGATAAAGAAGCGGCACAGATTGCGAAAGCGCTCGGCGATCCGAACCGGCTCGCGATCTATGCACAGATTGCCCAGGGCGATGAGCTCTACTGCGGCGAGATCTGTGAACGGCACACTATCTCGCCGGCAACGATCTCACATCATCTGAAGGTGTTGACGGATCTCGGCCTGGTCACGTCGCGCAAAGAGGGATTGAACGTGTATTACCGGTCGCAGCCGGAGAAGATCTCGGCGTACCGGAAGTATCTGACGGAGCTTGGCGGGAAGTAGTCCTTGGGTGGGAGCCGTGGGCTTTACTCAAGAGAATATGCGGTGAGATGTAGTACATCGGCGCTAATAAATTTGCCCTCAGCGGCTAAAGCCGAACGTCTTGCGGGCTTTATACAGCACGGCTGAAGCCGTGCCCTTAAGCAAGACATCGCGCTACGCGCGAACGGATGTTAGCGGATTTCCTTCACTGTATTGACCTGTTGCGCGGAGCGCCGATTCGCACCGCAGGTGCGAATGCCTTGCTTAAGGGGACGGCTTCAGCCGTCCCGCACCAGGGTAAGCAAAGGAAGCGGCTTTAGCCGCTGGGGGCAAGATACTGACAGAGAAGCGGATTTCTCCGCTCGCTACAGAATGACAAACAACAAGTTGATCGAGAGCATCGGCTCTATCGTTTCGGGCTCTTAGGCTTGTCTTCTTCTGCGCGGAAGAGATGCACGATCGCGGCGAAGACTTCGTCGACGATCTCAGGCATGGAGCGCTTCTGATCTTTCACCCAGAGCTCCACGCACATGCCGGTTACGGTCATCGTAAGGCTCGCCAGGATTCTGTTCTCCAGAGCCGATTCCTTGGTTATCCGCTTTGAGCGGCTGGCAAAAGCCCAGGTGACTTCCCGTTCCAGCAATGGGACCTGAAG
Organism: Terriglobus albidus; assembly: GCF_025685425.1. GTDB lineage: Bacteria > Acidobacteriota > Terriglobia > Terriglobales > Acidobacteriaceae > Terriglobus > Terriglobus albidus. The sequence continues at coordinate 27,190 of NZ_JAGTAS010000023.1, read as the reverse complement.
AAACTGTGCCATCCGGGCCGCAGGACTGCGCTCTGCTACCTGGACCACGCGTTCCGTCAGATGGAGTGTGGGCCCTAACACCTGTTTGATGGCCGCCTTTGCTGCCTCCAGCGAGCTCAGCTCCGCCTTCTGATCGCGGATCGCCCTCGCCAGCGCCTCGCCGTAACGCTTTACCGTCGCGCCCATCACATCTTCCTTCGACCCGTAGTAGCGGAAGAAGGTGCGGCGCGAGACGCCGGCTTTCGCCGCGATCTGATCTACGTGCACGTTGTCGAAGCCGTGCTCGAAAAAGAGGTCGATTGCCGCATTCCAGATCTCGCCGCGTACTACATCCTGTTTCTTTGCCTGCAGCGAGTTACGGGTGGAGGTTTCCTGAACTGCCATACGGCGATTGTAACCTTGCTGGCCATTTCTGGCACAATAGGTTGACAATGGCACTGTGTGCCATTAAACTCAGATCGAGCATTCATCTCGAACCCGGAAGCTGTCCGATGCCGACACACTGTTTGCACCACCTTTACTCCCGATCCAGAAATCTCGCGGCTCTGTTGCTGATTACGTTGTTGCCTGCCGGCTGCTTTCGCAGGAAAACAGACAACACCGTCAATGCCGCAACTGTAGTTCAGGTAAGCGCCGTCCGGGCTATGGGCAGGCAGGTGGCCGTCACTCTCTCTGAGACGGGCAGCTTCGTCGCCGAAGAGTCTTCGGATGTCGCTCCCGCCGTCTCCGGCCGTGTCATCCGTACGCCAGTCTCTGTCGGAGCCTTCGTCAAGGCCGGCGATGTGATCTGCGAGCTTGACCATCGCGATGCCGAGCTGAAGCTTGCGCAGTACAAGGCGCAGCTTGCCGAAGCACAAGCGGCACTGCGTCAATCCCAGTCGCGTATCGGGCTTGGCAATACGATGGGCCCAGGCAGCTTTGACGCCTCCCGCGTTCCCGAGGTCGCTGCGGCAAAGGCCACCTATGAGTCCTCTGCCGCTCAAGCTCGACTCGCTGCTGCCGATGCCAAGCGTTATGCCAATCTTGTTGCCACCGGAGACGTCTCGCAGAGTGTCTACGAAAAGCAGCGCACTCAGGCCGAAACCGCCGAGGCCGAGGCGAACGCATCACGGCAGCAATACGAAGGCGCCTTGAACTCGGCACGCCAGAGCTTCCAGGCCGTCAACTCCTCGCAGGCATCGTTGGAAGCCATGCAGGCGCAGGTCGGGCAGGCAGAGAAAGCGCTTGCCGATACAAGCATCCGTGCGCCCTTTGATGGTTATGTCAGCGCACGGCCGGTCGCGATTGGGGAGTACGTCACAACTTCAAGTTCCGTCGCCACGGTGGTTCGCATGGACACACTCAAGCTGCAGTTGCAGACACCGGAGAAGAGCGCGGCTGGTCTGAAGGTGGGTATGCCGGTCACAGCCCGCGTTGCCGCTTACGGCGACCGCGACTTCCAGGGCACGACCTCTGCTCTCAATCCTGCGGTCAATCCTGACTCGCGCTCCTTCATCCTTGAAGCGCGCTTCACCAACAGTGACGGCACGCTGCGTCCGGGTATGTTCGCCAGTGCACGCGTCGTTCTGCCGGGCATGGAGAACGCGGTCTTCGTTCCCAAGGCAGCAGTCGTCCGCGATCGTACGACCGACTCCAACCAGATCTTTGTCCTCGATGGAGGCAAGGCGCACCTACGCGTTGTCACGCTGGGCGAAACCGAGAACGGTTTGCTTCGCGTCCTCAATGGGCTTAACGCCGGCGAGGTGGTCGCCCTCAATAAACAGTCTGACCTGTACGACGGCGCTACCGTCACCGTGCAGGCAGGCCGGTAAGGAGCTCCTCTCATGCACGGTTTAGCTAAACTTTGCGTTCGCCGGCCTGTCTTTGCCACCATGCTGATTCTCTCGCTCATGGTGGTGGGCGCCTTCTCCTACTTCAGTCTTGGCGTCGATCTTTTGCCCAAAGTCGACGTGCCTACTGTCGCTGTGAGCGTGGCCGATCCGGGAGCCTCACCGGAAGAGATCGAAACCGAGATCAGCAAAAAGGTCGAAGATGCCGTCAACACCATCAGCGGTATCGATGAGCTGCGATCCAATTCCTCCGAGGGCCAGGCTCAGGTCATCATCACCTTCGACCTGGACAAGAACGGTGACGTTGCGGCCGAAGAGGTGCAGAACAAGATCAACCTCATCCGCAATGACCTTCCGCAGACGGCGAAGGCGCCGGTCGTGCAGAAGTTCGATCCTGATGCCGCCCCCGTACTGCAGATTGCAGTCTCTGCACCGCGGTCGCTGCGCGACCTGACACTCATCGCCGACAAGCTGCTGCGGCAGAAGCTTGAGAACATCAGCGGAGTCGGCCAGGTGCAGCTGGTCGGCGGCGCGCGGCGTGAGATCCACGTCAACGTCGATCCCGAGCGTTTACGCGCCTACAGCCTCACGATCACCGACGTGGTGAACGCCGTGCGCCAGCAGAACCTGGAACTCCCCGGCGGCTCGCTCAACGCGGGCACGCGTGAGTTCACCGTGCGCACCATGGGTCGCCTCACCACCGCGACACAGTTCAACGACATCGCCATCGCTCCGCGCCAGGGTTATGTCGTCAAGGTTAGCGATGTCGGCTCAGCCGAAGACAGCTACGCCGAACCCAGAACCTCGGGCCGGTTGAACGGCACACCGGCTGTCATGCTGGTCGTCTCCAAGCAGTCCGGAGCGAACTCGGTCGAGGTCGCCACCGAGGTCAAACAGCGCCTTGCCGAGATTGCACCGACACTTCCCAAGGACGTACGCACGCAGGTCGTACAGGACCAATCAATCTTTATTGAGGCAGCGATTCAGTCCATCAAGCATCACCTGATCGAAGGCAGTATCTTCGCCTGCGCCATCATCTTCGTCTTCCTGGCCAACTGGCGCACCACGCTGATCGCCGCGATCGCTATTCCGACTTCGATCATCTCGACCTTCGCGTTGATGAAGGCGATGGGCTTCACGCTGAACCAGATCACCATGCTCGCCTTGACCCTGATGGTCGGCATTGTGATCGACGATGCCATCATCGTGCTGGAAAACATCTATCGCTTCATTGAAGAGAAGGGCATGTCTCCCTTCGAAGCGGCGATCGAAGGCACACGTGAGATCGGTCTGGCCGTCATGGCGACCACGTTGTCGTTGCTCGCGGTCTTTCTTCCGGTCGGCTTCATGGGCGGCATCGTCGGCCGTTTCATGAGCTCCTTTGGCTTTACTTCCGCCTTCGCCATCGCGGTCTCGCTGCTGGTTTCATTCACGCTGACGCCGATGCTCTGCTCGAGGTTCATCAAGGTTCCGGCGAAGAAGGACAGTCATCACGCCTCCGAACAGCAGGGCTCGAAGGATTCGCGCTTCTTTCAGTACATCAACGGCCACTATCTGCAGCTGCTGGAGTGGTCGATGGCGCATCGCAAGGCTGTCGTGATGATCTGCGGCGGCACCATCCTGAGCCTGATTCCGCTCTTCATCCTCGTCGGAAAAGACTTCACTCCAGCTGACGATCAGTCGCAGTTCAATGTGTTGATCCGCACGCCTGAGGGAAGCTCGCTGGCGGCCACCACGCAGGAGACGGAAGCCATTGCCCAGGCGATCCGCAAGCTGCCGGGCGTGCAGAGCACGCTGATGACTGCAGGCGGCGGAACCGATGGAGCAGTAAACAGCGCCAGTATTTACGTCAAGCTGGTGGATGTTGCCAATCGTCACAACTCGCAGACCGAGCTGATGCAGCAGACGCGTAAGCTGCTGACCACCTTTCCCAGCAACCTGCACACCAGCGTCGAGCTGGTTGCCACCGTCGGCAACGGAGCCAGCAATGCGCAGGTGCAGTACTACATCCAGGGGCCTGATCTCGACAAGCTGACACAGTACTCTGACAAGCTGCTGGCGCGGATGAAGAAGATTCCGGGCGTGACCGATGCCGACTCCTCCCTACGCAGCGGCAAGCCCGAGGTTCGCCTGGAGATCGACCGTGCTCGCGCCGCCGATCTTGGTGTCTCGGTCAATAACATCGAACAGGCGCTCAATACCCTGGTCGCCGGTGAGACCGCATCGACCTTCAACGCGGGCGATGAACAGTACGATGTGCGAGTCCGCGCCGGAGAACAGTTCCGCAGCCGCATCGAAGAGTTGAATAAGATTACGGTTCCCTCGACACGCCAATTGGGCTACGTCGGCTTGAACGAGGTGGTCTCTACCCAGAACTCCACCGGTCCATCCTCCGTGAACCGCATCGCACGGCAGCGGCAGGTGACCGTAAGCTGTAATATTCTGCCCGGCTACTCGCAGTCGCAGGTTCTCGCCTCATTACAGAAGGCTGTGACTGAGATGCACATGGAGCCCGATTACCGTACCGGTCTTGCCGGAGCCTCGAAGGAGCTTGGCCGTACCGGTTACTACTTCCTGCTGGCCTTTGCCCTGACCTTCATCTTCATGTACATCGTGCTGGCTGCCCAGTTCGAATCGTTCATCCATCCGGTGACCATTCTGCTCACGCTACCACTCGCTGTTCCCTTCGGCATCCTGTCGTTGCTGCTCACCGGGCAGACGGTCAACATCTTCTCCGCGCTTGGCCTGCTGCTGCTCTTCGGCATCGTAAAGAAAAACGCCATCCTGCAGATCGATCACACCAACGGTCTGCGCGCCGCCGGTATGCCTCGGTATGAAGCGATTCTGCAAGCTAATCAGGATCGCCTGCGGCCCATTCTGATGACGACGCTGGCGCTGGTCGCAGGCATGCTGCCGCTGGTGATCTCTCGCGGCACCGGCTCGGCCACGAACCGTTCCATCGGTGTACTGGTCGTGGGCGGCCAGTCGCTCTGCCTTCTGCTGACGCTCATTGCTGTGCCGGTCTTCTACTCGTTGTTTGAGGACATTGCCGCGCATCCCATCTGGAGCAAGCCTGCCCGGATGGCGCGTTCTCTCTTTGTCCGCATTCCCAAGTGGAAGCGCAACACGGTGCTCGCACCCTCGAATGAGGTCGTCTAGCATGAAGCAGTTTGTGATCGCACTCTCTCTCGCTTCCGCCGCTGCATTTGCACAGGAGGCCTCGCCGGCGTCACCTCCGCTTCCGCCTGCCGTTTCGCTCCAGATTGCTCCACGCATCGGCATCACCGGCGAAGCTCCCATAACGCTGCCCGACGTCATTCAGGCAGTATTAGCCAACAACCGCGATATCGAGGTCTCGCATCTTGCGCAGCGGAAGGCTGTACTTAACCTGAAGGCAGCCCGGGGATACTTCGATCCGGTCATCGGCGGCAACGCGCATACCATGCGCCAGGTCACGCCGGTCTCGTCATCGCTCGGCGGAGCGACCAACGGCGCTCTCACGCAGAAGGAGTTCTACGCCGATCCGCAGATCAGCGGCAGTTCTCCGTGGCTGGGCACGACCTACAAGCTCGACTTCGCTTCTACTAGAAGCAACAGCAGCAATACCTACAACACGCTGAACCCCACCTACACCACATCGGCCACGGCGAACTTCACCCAGCCGTTGTGGGGCGGTCTGCTCTTTGATCAAAACCGCGAACGGCTTAAGGTCACACGCAAGAACATTGAACAGAGCGACGAACAGTTCCGCCAGAAGGTCATCGAGACCACCACGCAGGCCATTCATGCCTACTGGGAGCTCGACTATGCGCTGCGCAATCTGGATGTACAGATCGAGGCGGTGCGCCTGGCCGAACAGCAGGACGCCAGCAACCGCCGGCAGGTAGAACAAGGGACGCAGGCGCCGATCGACGTCATCCAGACGCAGACACAGATGTCGACTTACCAGCAGAACGTCTTCAACGCACAGCAGCAGGTCACCAAGGCGGAGAACTCGTTGAAGGCGCTGATACTGCCGAACCGAAGCGATCCGCTGTGGAGCGTCGCACTGAAGACCGCCAGCAGTCCTACGGAGTCATCTCCTATTCCCACACTGGAAGAGGCGATGCAGCAGGCGCTCGCCGATCGTCCCGATCTCAAGGCCGGAGCCATTGGTGTGCAGGTTAGCGGCCTCGATGCCCGGCTCGCGCACGAACAGTCAAAGCCGCAGATCAATCTGACGGCGCAGCTTGGCGTGCAAGGCCTTTCTGGCCGCACCGTGCCACAGTCCTCCGATCTTTTCGGAAGCTTGTTTGCTCCGCTGGTCACGCGCATCAACGATCTTTCGGCGATCGCCGGCCTGCCGCCAATCTCGCTCTCCAGCGGCAGTAGTTCCAGTGGAGTGCCGTCTTTCTTCGTCGGGGGCTACGGCCAGTCGCTTGGCAATCTTCGCGATGGCCGTTTCCCGATCGTCAAGATCGGCGTTCAGATGTCGTGGCCCATCGGCAACCGGACTGCGCGTGCACAAGCCGCAGTTGCCGACGCGAATAAGAAGCAGACCATTGCCCAACAGCAGCAGCTTGAGATGACGGTCGAGAGTGATGTGCGTAATGGTCTGCAGCAGCTTGTTAATGCCGATCTGGTGTTGAACGCGGCTCATCGGGCTGCCATGCTCGCGCAGCAGCAGTACGATAGCGAGCAGCGTCAGTTCAAGGCGGGTACGTCGACGGTTTACCTCGTACTGCAGCGGCAGAATGAGTTGATCAGTGCGAAGTTGCGCGAGATTCGTGCGGCTGCGGATCGGGGCGAGGCTGAAGCGGATTTCGATCGCGCGACGGCGAATACGTTGCGGCGACAGAATATTGATATTGTTGCGGTATCGAAGAAGTTGTAATCGTGAACTCATCTTCGAGCGAAGCTCGAACCAGGTGGGAGCCGTGGGCTTCAGCCCTCGGACTTATAGGCTTTATAGAAAAGGGCTTAGCCCTGCGCATTTGTCCTGACATGCAGGAAAGCCCCGGGCTAAAGCCCATCTTTTATATGGAGCCCTCTATCAGCGGGCTGAAGCCCGCTGCTCCCACCATGTCTCTTAGCTCAAAATAAATTCCGTGACTTCTCTGCCCACCCTAGCGTTGCGAGGCTGGGGCACCCGGGGAGGGAAGAAGCAAAAGCGGTCGCGCACAGCGCGACACCCACCCTTTGTCTTCGACAAAGAATGGGGCAACGAGACATTATCGCAACTGGCGATCTGCTTCCTTGATTGGCATGTCGTTGATGCTGGCTTCGCGCCGTTGCATCAGGCCGGACGGCACAAACTCCCACAGCTCATTGCCGTAGCTGCGGAACCACTGGCCGCTGTCGTCGTGCCACTCATAGAAGAACTTCACCGCAATACGGTTGTCGCGGAAGGCCCAGAGTTCTTTCTTGAGCCTGTAGTCGAGCTCCCGGTTCCACTTCCGCCTTAGGAACTCGATCACTGCCTGACGGCCATCGAGGAACTCAGCACGGTTTCTCCAGTGTGTGTCCTCGGTGTATGCCGCGGCGACACGCTCCGGATCGCGCGTGTTCCACAGGTCTTCCGCAAGCTGTACTTTGCGTGCTGCCTGCTCGGGATCGGTAAAGGGTGGGGCGATGACGGTGCTCATAGGGGATCTCCTGCTGTGATCATGGTGCGAGGTCGATGTTAAAGCTGAATATATCTGGAAGTCTCTCTGCGCCTTATTGAAGCAACTCAACGCTATAAATATAGAGTGACTTCCTGGTCCCCAACAAAACCACACCAAACCCGACGAACTCTATATCGACGATCCGGTCCGCCAAGCTGAGATTGAAGCTTCTCCAGCTTGAAGAAGCATCTCTCCATCTGAGCGTTTGAACTGGTATTTCATCGTCCGATTCAAGAACAAACGCTTGCTGGAATTGATCGCATGCTACGGCTGCCACTTCATCGGGGGTTGACAAGGAAAAGGCTGTAAATCCATCTACATTCCCCTCGGCGATATAGCCATTTGACCCGCCCAGAAGAGTTGGCCGCCCGAAACTAGATGCCCCACCCAGGAGCGTCGTATCTACCTCTTGTATCTTGTCCCATGTAGTCCCACCGTCGCGAGTACCATAAATCCCGGAAGATTCGCGAAATCCTGTTGTCCGCTGTGGTCTCCATAGCGCGCAAATACCTTCACCCGATTCCGCCAACTCTAAATACGAACCGACGCCAGGGAAGGAAACGGGGAGTTGCTCCCATTCCGTGCGATTTCCACGCAGCCGCATTAGTCGACTTTCTTTTCCGTCGTCGACGCAAACTATTACTTGCTCATGAGTGCACGCGGCAATGACAAACGCTGAAGATGTAGGGACAGACGGGAGGGTTCTCCAACGCTGCAATCCACGCTCCGGAAAACAATATAGGGAACGGCATGATAAACCGCTCCTGCTCTGCGAAAACACGAACGCCTCGTTCTCCAACCCCACAAATGCTTTCACTGCGAATCTTTCGGCAGAGTTAAACTCGTCGCTTAGATCTACCCAACGCATCCCATCCTTTGACTGTAAGACGACCCTAGAGCCGAATGCCCACCAATCCCCTAAACAGAACTTAACTCCGCTGATCTCGCGGTGGTCTTCGTTTCGAGATTCGAGTTCATAAATACGGATAAGTCGGTCATCAACCTTCCAATCAAACATGCATGTCCATTATCCATAATCCTGCATGGCACTTGCTAAAGTGTTGGGTGGCAGAACCAGCCAAGTTCCGCAGCCAGGGCGAAGGTTTGCTGCACAGTGGTTAGCTGTTCTGCTCCGGCAAGAATGTCCACGGCTTCAGCGATCGTCTTTCCCTGTCGGAGCGCCTCCAGCAAACGGAACTCACCTTCTTCGAGCGTGCGGTAGTACACCACATCGTCATACCGATGCACGGCCAGATAGCGCTGTTCTGGAGTCATCTCAGGCAGTGTGCTCGTAATACTTGTCTGTCGCAGTTGCGCTGCTCCGCTGGTTACGGCTTTCCGTTCCAGCTTCTTCACGGCGAGCACAAATTCATCCACGGGATAGTCCACAGCAAGCAGCCGCAGATGCGGCTGGAGCGCCAGCGCCGACTCTGGCCCAAGCCGGGCTAACTCATCTGAGGCGAGCGGCTCAATCTGCGCGCCATCGAAGGCTTCGACATAGACCCATTCCAGCCGCGTGATATCTACAGCCAGTTGATACTGCTCACCAGCAAACTCCGGATAGCGCTTCAGGAACTGTGGCAGATCCGCGCTCAGATCCCGCAGGGTCCACGAGCTGGAAGGGCGCTGTTTCAAATATTCCAATACCAATGCATCGAAGGACTCGGCGCCCACCAATGCCTGCAGCGCAGGGTAGTCCTCCGAAACAGCGCCGATCACACGAAGCCAGTACTGGCGATTGTAGATCTCCAGCCGCTCAAATGAAGTGAGTTCACTGTTCGCGCGGATGTATGTCGCAGCGATCTCCTCCATCGACTCGCCTTCTGAGGTCCGCAGCTGCATCGTAAGCTCTGCGGTCAACGGGCGACGGACGTCCTGCTCCATGCGGCGCTGCAGCTCCAGTAAGGTCATGCGACCGCCTCCTCGACCTTTGCGGGCTGTAGAAAACGGTTCGCCTTCAGCGCCTCCGCATGCACTTCATCGAAGGTCGGAATATTGTCATCCCACTCGAGCAGCGTCGCCGTCGGACCGCAGCGCTCAATGGCGCGTGCATAGAGGCTCCATACCGGGTCAAGCACCGGATGGTCATGGGTGTCGAGCGTGTAGCGCTCAAACTGCGAGTGGCCGGCAATGTGAATCTGTGCCACGCGATCCGCCGGAATACTGTTCACGTACTCCATCGGATCGAACTCGTGGTTCCGCGAGGAGACGTAGATATTGTTCACGTCGAGCAGGATGCCGCAGTCCGCGGCATGGACCACCTCATTCAGGAACTCCCACTCGGTCATCTGTGACTCATGAAACTCGGCATAGCTACTGACGTTCTCTACCGCGACGGGAATCTCGAGGAAATCCTGCACCTGGCGGATGCGTTCCGCCGTGGTTCGCACTGCCTCCCACGTATAAGGCAGCGGCAGCAGGTCATGGGTATAGCGACCGTCGACGCTTCCCCAGCACAGATGATCCGACAGCCACGGCGTTCCTGTGCGCCGCACCAGGTCCTTCAAACGCCGCAGATGATCGCGGTTCGGTGGCTGTGCACTACCGAAGTACATCGAAACACCATGCTGCACCACACGGTACTGATCGAGAATCTGATCGAGAATACGCAGCGGCCTGCCGCCATCGACCATGTAGTTCTCTGAGATGATCTCGAACCAGTCGACCACGGGCTTGCGCGAGAGGATGTGGTCGTAGTGCGGCACGCGCAGGCCTATGCCGACGCCGTAGTCTGTATATCCATTGAAGCGATTTGCAGGCATACCAGCTCCATCAAGAGATCGCCGGTGAAGGCTCGTTGTATGGCTCACGAATCTTCACCGGCTTCCGAGGTTAGTTCTTGGGCTTGGAGCCGTCGGTGGCGCAGTCGCCCTTGCCCTTGCAGGAGTTCTTGCCGGCATTCTTGCCGCCGCCCTGGCCTTTACAGTCGTTCTTGCCTTTGCAGGAGTGCTTGGGCAGCTTCTGATCGTCCTGTGCCGTCATCGCAACGCCTGCTGCGATTGCTGCGCCGGTCACGCTCGCCTCGTGGCCAGATACGGGCTGTGCGTTCAAACGAGCCGTGGTGCCGCTCAGAAGACCGGCGAAGGCTGCTGCGAGTGCGAGATTGCTTGCCTTGTAATTCATCGTGAAGTTCCTTTCGTGATAAGCGCCGGGCTCAAGCCTGCGCGGAGGGATTGGGCTCAGGATGTTTGTCAGCTTTCCCTTGCCGCTGGTTGGAGACTCCACACCGCATTTGGTTACAGGCTGCGGAAGAAATTTTTCACTGTGTCACATTCAGCGCCACGCTCGTGGCTCCAAGAATCTCTTCCTGATGCGGCGCCTGCGCCAGCAGCACCAGGTGCTGTGCACCATGAGCAAGATGCAGGCTCGACGGTAGCGCAAGCCGCACGCTCTGCTCACCGTCATTGCGAACCGTCGCCACCGTCGTCATCAATCGCGCCACCGAGACATGTGTGAGCGAACGGCCGGAGTTCTCGCCGCGAAGCACGCTGGAGCGGTCCGTATCGTCCGTGATCACCGCAACGATCTCCACCGGTTTTGCCTTTTCCGAACCCTGCGCCAGACCCCGCACTGCAAACCGGAGATCGATCGCCTGCGGCTGCACATTCACCGAAGAGACCGTGACGTCTACCGACTTCTTTGCTGCTTCGTGGTGCAGCGCATCCTGCAGCGCATGGGCATCACTGCCAAGCAACTGGACACGGCCGTTCAACACTGCCTGCGGTGTATAGGGCTGTCCATCCGCCAGCCGCGCGGCATACTTCTCCTGACGGGTGGTAAAGGTCTCCGCGGAGTACGGGTCCTTCCATCCCAGGCTGTTCCAGTAGGTCACGTGCTCGCTGATGCCGATCACCAGTTGACCATCCGTTGTCGTCCGTCCATGGACCTGCTGCAGCAGCACATCCGCTGGAGGACAGCTGGAGCAACCTTCCGAGGTAAACAGCTCCAGCACCGCAACTTTTTGATTCTGGGGTGGAACGGTTGCGGCATCGCCGCGCAGCGTAAGGAAAAGGCCGGCGGCAAGAAAGATTCGAGCGTACATAACAACACCTCCATCAGAGCATTTTCCCTGTTGCTGGGTAGCCCGGGAGAGGAGTGCAGCGGCGTTTTCATTGCGGAAAACGCCCATAGATGCGGAAACCCCACTCTACACCTACAGGGAAAATGCTCCAGGCGTCTATCTGATGCCCGCCGCGGCAGGAACGTTACAAATCACACCTGCTGTAACTTTTTCCATCCCGGCATCTCTAACGGTGCGGAAAGGGCGGGCTGTACGACCTGCCTCCCCACAGGATTCGTTCATGGAACCGCTACTTCGCCTCTATCGCAGCACCATCGACCCGCTCTCACGGCTGCAGTCTCCCATGCTGCTGGCCGTCAGGCTCTACTGGGGCTTCCAGTTCGCCCAGACTGGCTGGGGCAAGCTCCACCATCTTGCGCGCATTACCGACTTCTTTACCAGCCTGGGTATTCCATTTCCCGGCCTGAATGCTCATTTTGTCTCCACCCTGGAGTTCGGCGGCGGCATTCTGCTGATGCTCGGTTTGATGTCGCAGCCGATTGCTCTGCTTCTCGCCGGCAACATGTTCGTTGCATACTTGACTGCGGATCGTGAAGCGCTGCTGGCCATCTTCTCCGATCCCGGCAAGTTCTACGTCGCCGATCCGTATACGTTTCTTTTCGCTTCCGTCATGGTGCTGATCTTCGGCCCCGGATGGTTCGCGATCGACACCATCATTGCCAGGAGGTTTGCGAGGCAGTAGCGATGACGCTCCAGGAACAGCAGGGCGAAGCCGAGCTCATCGCCGCCATTCTGGCGGGCGAGACGCAGCTCTACCATGATCTGATCCGCCCCTATGAGCGGCCGGTCTATCTGCTCGCACTCTCGTATATGAAGAACGAGACCGATGCCGAAGATGTCGCACAGGAAGCCTTCCTCAAGGCCTTTCGGCATCTCTCGTCCTTTCGGGCCGACGCCAAGTTCAGCACCTGGCTCATCAGCATCGCGCTGAATGAGGCCCGGGGACGACTTCGCCGGCAGACGGCAGCCCGTACCGAATCCCTGGACAAAGATCCTGACGAAGAGGGCGCCGTCTCGCCTGCGCTGCTGCGCGACTGGCGAGAGATTCCTTCCGAGGCCGTCGAGCGCGGAGAGATTCGCGATCTGCTGCGAAAAGCCGTTGAGACGCTGCCGGAGATCTATCGCGAAGTATTTCTTCTGCGGGATGTGGAGGAGCTTAATATCAATGAGACTGCGGAGGCCCTGAACATCAGCGTCTCTGCGGTGAAGGTCAGGCTGCACCGCGCGCGGCTGATGCTGCAGAAGTATCTGGCGCCTCAGTTGAAGTCGGTGACGAAGCCGAAAAGGAGGTGGTTCGCGTGGTCATAGAGTGCAAACACGTGTGGACCTACATCTCCGACTACCTCGATGGAACACTCTCAGAGGAGATCCGTGTGACCGTGCAGAAGCATCTCGAACACTGCGAGCTCTGCTCGGCGATTCTGGATTCGACGCGGAATATCCTTGTGCTCACGGCGGATGACCGCGTCTTTGAGCTACCCGTCGGCTTCAGTGAGCGGTTGCATCAGCGATTGGAAGAAGAGCTCAAGCAGAAGAAGGGTTCGTGAGGACGACGGGCGTTTTGTTTGTCATTCCGTAGCGATAGCGGAGAAATCTGCTTCTCCACCCGTGCGGGCTGAGACGGGTGGGAGCAGCGGGCTTCAGCCCGTTGATAAGGACGTAAAAATGAAGGGGCTTTAAGCCCCAGCCCTTTCAAGGTCTTTGGGGCCAAGATATGTTTCTGTTCGCCTTTCATTTGTCTTCGTCGCTATTAAAAGATCGAGAGATGCATTTCGATGTATCACTCAGCATTAACTCAAAATGATTTCCCTTGCCAAACCTTCAACTAAACGCGCAAAAGAACCAAGTCAGTAAATCTGGCGGCGCATTTTTCTCATTTTGCAAAGACCTTGAAAGGGCTGGCTTTAAGCCCTGGGCCTTTTCCTGACAGAGTGGAGAAAGGCCCAGGGCTAAAGCCCATTTCTATGTTGAGCGATAGACCGAGGGCTGAAGCCCTCGGCTCCCACCGATTCGAGCTTCGCTCGGACCTACCCACCATTGGTGGGCAATGGTGGGGCACCCAGTGTATGGGTTACATTGAATTTCTCAGTCCAACTTGCAAGCAGCAACTAGCAACTGCTTCTACGGTACGTGATGCATGATATGGTGCGTCGCAGCTTCGGCCGCCACCAGCGCCAGTGTAAGTACGGCCAGTGCGATCTGGAATCGCTCCGACCGTAGTGTCTTTGACGTCGGCGGTGTGATGCGCCACTGTGATGCCGGCCGGTTACGCAGCGATCTGATCCTCCAGATCACGTAGAGATTCAACAGAGAACCCAGGACCGCGATGATCATCATGGGGATGCGGATCGCATCCTGATGAAAGCCGGTCGCTGGATGATGCACTCCGGCTGCGGCGGCCAGAGCACTGAGGCCGATTACGACGCGCACCCCGCTGATTGCCATGACAGCCGTACATGCACTCTGCAGCACAATAAAACCAAAGCTGGTCAGCGTTACCAGCCAGTTCGGTTTCGCCTGCTTTTCTATCTCAACCGACACACGTCCCTCCGGCCTCTCTATCGTACCCGTTGGCTAATGAGACAGAGAGCAAGCCTAACGTTTACGACGGCGAGGCGCCGGCTTTGCCACATGGTGTACAGCCCTCTTTATAACCGGTGGCGGAGGCGGTAACGGCGGCAGACCCGCCATGGCGAGCAGCAGATCGTTGGCTCCATAGAAGAGATTGAAGCCCGTTCCCACCGGGCCGTCGGTTGCGGCGAGAAATACAGCGGTATGGTGCGCCTGGTTGATAGCGATGTATGTCCGAAAGCCTGCGCCGCCGCCGGTCTTCTGGACGATGTGCGATGGATCGTCGGCAGGAAGAAGATGAATCCACCCCAGCCCAACGCCGCTGGGTCTTCCAGCATGGTCCAGACCGATCTGATGGGCAAGCTTCTCCGGCGGGAAATAGGTGTCCTGCGCAGCCTTGTTCTGAACCGGCATGCCGTTCTCTCCAGTGCGGAGCAGATATTTCAGCCAGATCGCCATGTCGGTCGCGGTGGAATAGAGACCGGAGCTGCCCGCGGTATTCTCCGTCACGGTGCAAGGGCCTTCATCATGCGCGCTGATCAGCAGCTTGCTGCACTGGGCCTCGGTCGGAAAGAAGGTAGTGTTGACCATGTGCAGCGGATTCAGCGTACGTTCCGCCAGGAGAGCAGCGTACTGCTTATGGGACGCGGACGACAGTGCATCGCTCAGCAGGTCGAAGCCTACATTCGAATAAAGCGCCGACGAGCCAGGAGCATTGTGCAAGCGCTGCTTCGGCAACCAGCGCCAGCGGGTCTTGTAGTCCGGATAGGTAAAGTGCGGCGTATGGGGTGGAGCTCCGGCAATCTCACGCGACAACCCGGCCGTATGCGTCGCCAGGTCAACCAGCGTGATGGGCGAGTCACCGCGTGTCGGCACAACGATCCGCTTCGGGGCATATCGCTGCAACGGATCGTCGAGACGAACCACTCGATCGGTCGCAAGTTTGCTGAGCACATCAGTCGTGAAGATCTTCGTCAGCGAGCAGAGCCGCAGCACCGAATCCTGCGAGGGTAGCTGATGCGATCCTGGAGCGGTCTCCCCGTAGCCATGAAAGAAGACCTGATCGTCACGCACCACTACCAGCACCATGCCTACCGAACCGGAGAGGACGAACAAGTCCTGGCCCATCTCCTCGGCAGCCTGAAGGGCGGGCAACGCCGGCGAGGCCGCTCCCTTTGCAAAAGCGGAAGGCGAGATAAGAGACAACAGGACAGGCAGCAGATACCGCAGACGTGCGCGACGCATGATTTCCATCTAATCCGCAGAGTACCGCAGAGTACAAAAAAGGGCATGGTCCGCGGTACGGAAAATCCCAGGTTTTTGGGAAATGTCTCCGGCGAGACACTGCGCTTCCAGCGCCGAGTATGACCGGAACTCTCTCGCTCACAAAGGGTTATATGACACTATACTGTTTGTCCATAAAGCACGAGGAGCGCGAAACCGTTGTTGAGTCAGACTGAAGGTTCCTCAAAGAGCGAAACTCGATGGCCATTCACCGGTGGCGCCATGGCGGAAGCGATTCGCACCTTCAATTGGTCTTCCACCGAACTTGGTCCGATTGACACGTGGCCGGCCGGCCTTCTCTTTGCCATCGACATGATGCTGGGCTGCGCCTTCCCGGCAACGCTGCAATGGGGGCGCAACCTCATTCTTTTCTATAACGACGCGTATATTCCTCTGGTCGGCACGCATCATCCGCACGCCCTGGGGCAGCCGCTGTTATCGAGCTTTCCTGAGATCAGCACGATCTACGCCCCCTTCGCACAGCGTGTGTGGAACGGCGAGCGCATCGTCCTGGAAGACCAGCTCTTTCACTACACCCGCAACGACGTCCCCGAAGACCGGTGGTTCAATCTCTCCTACAGCCCTGTTCACGATCGCGATGGAAGCGTCTGCGGCATTCTTACCATTGGCCTGGAGACCACCGCGAAAGTGCTGGCGGAGATGGCGCGATCTACAGCCGACATCCGCCTAAAGCGCATTCTGGAGACCGACGCCGTCGGCGTTATCTTCTTCGATTACACCGGGACCGTCGTCGACGCCAATGATGTCTTCCTTCGTATGGTCGGCTACTCCAGGGCCGAGATCGAAACCCGTACCATCACCTGGCGGACAATGACTCCGCCGGAGTGGGTAAGGGCCAGCGAAGAGCAGATGGAGAAGCTCGAGCAGACCGGACGCATTGGCCCGTACGAAAAGGAGTACATGCTGAAGGACGGCAGCCGGCGATGGATGCTCTTTACCGGACGTGATCTGGGCGACAACCGGATCGTTGAGTACGCCATCGATATCACCCGCCGCAAAGAGGCGGAAGCCGCCACCCAGGCCATGGAAGAACGCTTCCGCGCCCTGGTTGAGGCAAGCTCCGATGTGATCTATCGCATGAGTCCAGACTGGAAGGAGATGCGGCAGCTTCAAGGGCGGGACTTTCTTGCCGACACGGCAGAGCCGGAGAGGACCTGGCTGGATAAGTACATCCACCCGGAAGACCAGGCTTTCGTCTGGGCATCGATTCAGCAAGCCATCAAGCACAAGAAGATCTTCCAACTGGAGCATCGCGTCCTGCAGGCCGATGGAACCATCGGTTGGACTTTTTCCCGCGCGGTTCCGCTCTTCAACAAAGGTGGAGAGATCATCGAGTGGTTCGGCGCCGCCAGCGATGTCAGCGCTCGGAAACGGGCCGAAGAGGCACTGTTGCGCAGCGAAAAATTGGCGACACTGGGCAGGCTGGTGGCCTCGATCGCGCACGAGATCAACAACCCTCTCGAAGCGATGTCGAACCTTATCTACCTGGCGCATCGCAGCGAAGGTCTTCCCGAAGAAGCCCGGGAGTTGCTGGAACTGGCCGATGCCGAGTTGAAGCGCATTGCGCATATCACCCGGCAGTCACTTGGCTTCTATCGCGAATCCAACATTCCGTCCGACACCTCGGTGACGCAACTACTGGAGTCGTCCATCGACCTGCTTCGCGGAAAGATCAATACCCGCCACGCAATGATCGACTTCCGCTTGAAGGACGACATTACCGTCAAGGCTGTTGCCGGCGAGCTGCGACAGGTCTTCTCCAACCTGCTGGCGAATGCGCTGGACGCTCTCGATACCGGCGGCCAGATCACCATCCGGGCAACACGCCGCGCCGGAAAAGACGGCCCCTATGTCAGCATCCTCTTCCTGGATACCGGACGCGGTATCCCTCTTGAGACACAGCATAAGATCTTCGATCCCTTCTTCAGCACCAAGGGCCACCTCGGGACCGGTCTTGGCCTGTGGGTGACCAAGCAGATCGTCGATAAGCATCGTGGATCGATCCGCGTGCGGAGTCGCATTCTGCCGCCGACGACTGGCACCGTGTTTCAGATCACGTTGCCTGCGTGAGGTCCCTTTTGTCTTTCCCCGTCTGGGTGCCCCACCCTCGCGGAGCTAGGGTGGGCGGGTAGCCACAAATCTTCACACCCTAGCGTTGCGAGGGTGGGGCACCCGAATGGTATAGACCGTATTAAAACAAAAAGCCGGTCTGCAATGCAGACCGGCCTTCTTCCTTGTGTTCCTACAGAAGTGACTGGATTGTCTTCTCGAAGTCTTCCTTGTTGCCGAAGCCCTGTTTCACTGCACGGATCTTTCCCGTGCGGTCGATCAGATAGGTAACTGGCAAGGCATCCGTGATGCCATACGCCGCAGCGGACTTCCCCTTGTTCACACCCATGGGATAGGTGACCTTCAGTTTGCGGGCGACCGGCCCGGCAACCTTCCATCCACCTTCATCCATGGAGACACCAAGGACTACAAATCCCTTGTCCTTGTACTTCTGCGAAAACTCTTCGAACCACGGCATCTCGACTCGACACGGAGCACACCACGTCGCCCAGAAGTTGAGCAGAATCACCTTGCCCTTGTACTGCGACAGGTTGATGGTCTGCCCGGACTCCGAAGCGACCGAAAGTGCGGGAGCCATCTTGCCCACCGGCAAGGGGTCCGCAAAAAACGGCTGCGCGGAAGCGAATGTGAGGGCTGCGAGAACTGCCAAACGAAGGAGTTTCATCGTATGTCTATTGTAGATGTCGTGGTGCACGGCATGTCTTTCGTTTGTCATTTCGCAGCGACCGAAGGGAGGAGAAATCTGCTTTTACCATCTATCCCAGCCCGGGTGCCCCACATCGGGGTCCCCAGCCAGCTTTGCTGGCAGGGGTGAAAGCCTCACAACGTTAGGGTGGGTAAGGAAGCGACGGATTTATAGAGCGGGCCTTCAGCCCTTCTTCATCCTTTCGGCCTGATACCTGGGGCGTTGCCCCAGGCTGGTATAGAACGCGCCTTCAGCGCTTTAATCGGAGACGCCACCGATTCGCGCGGAGCGCGAATGCCCCCGAGGGACACCACCCCCGGACATGGGGAACCCAGTGTATCGCTACTCTAAGCCTGCGCTGCCTCTTCATGACGATGCGCGGTTAGCAGGTAATAGACCACTGGTGTCACGATCAAGCTCAACAGCATCGAGATCACCAGGCCGCCAATCACTGAAATCGCCAGCGGCTGCAGCATCTGCGAGCCCGAGCCCAGTGCGAAGGCCAGCGGCAGCATGCCACAGATCGCTGCTGTCGCTGTCATCAGGATCGGACGCAGCCGGCGCTGTGCCGCGTGCAGCATCGCGTCATAGGGCGAGCCGCCTTCGCGGCGGTAGCGTTCGTCGGCATCGAGCAGCAGGATGCCGTTCTTCGCCACGATGCCGATGACCATGATCAAGCCCATGAACGAGGCGACATTGAAGGTCGTCTTCGTCACCAGCAGCGCCAGCACTACACCCGAGATCGATAGAACGGAAGAAGTCAGAATGGCGATCGGCGCATACAGATTGCGGAACTCCATCAGCAACACACCGAAGACCAGTGCGAGCGAGAGCAGCAACACCTGCAGCAATTGATGGAACGACTGCTGCTGTTCCTGGTAGGTTCCGCCGTACTCGATACGCACGGACGACGGCAGATGCATGGCATCGACCGTCTCCCGCACGCGTGCGATGGCGCTGCCGAGATCTGTCCCTTCAAGCTGTGCTGTCACCACGACGAGTCGTTGCAGGTTCTCGCGCCGGATCTGGTTCTGGGGCGGAAGCTGCGTCACCTGCGCCAACGATCCGAGTGTGGCCAGTTTGCCGGTTGCGCTGTTGAAGACCGTGTTCTGCATCGTATCCAGCGACCTGCGAGTCTCGTCGCCCAGGCGCACACGGATGGTGTATGGCCTGCCGTTCGCGATCAGCGGATCGGTCGTGTTCACACCATCGAGGATCGAGGTCGCGTCTTCAGCAACCTCCTGCGGCGTGAATCCCAGGCGGGCGGCCACAACCGGATCGACCTGAAAGTTGGTTCCGGAACCGCTGATCGTATTCTCGATGCCATTCTCCACGCTGACAACACCGGGAATCTTACTGATGGCGTCGCCAACACGCGGCGCAACATCGTCCAGCACGGCGAAGTTATCGCAGAAGAGCTTGATCTGGATCGGCTCCGGCGCATTCGACAGATCGTTGATCATGTCCTGCAGCACCTGGATGAACTCCACATCCAGCTCCGGCTCAGCCTTCTTGATCTGAGCGCGTGCATCGGCAATCACCTCGTCGATGCCGCGGTCCCGGTTCTTCTTCAGCTTCACGGTCATGTCGCCCGTGTTCGCCTCCGTCACCGCGGCCAATCCCATTTGGAGGCCGGTGCGCCGTGAGGTGCTCTCCACCTCCGGCATGGAGTGCAGGATGCGGTTCACATGCTCCAGTACTCGATTCGTCTCGGTCAATGAACTGCCCGCGGGCATGATGTAGTCCAGGATGAAGCCGCCCTCATCCATCTCCGGCAACAGGTCAGAACCCAGGGCGCGATAGCCGGCGTACGTGCCCACCACGAGCAGGCCGCAGATGGCCAACAGCATCGCAGGACGTGCGAGCGACCATGTCAGCACACGGTGATGCGCAGCAATGACACGCGTCATCAGCTTGCCGTGATGCTCTTCGTGACGCTTCTCTTCCTGGCCGTTCTTACGATCGCGCAACAAAGCCAGGCTAAGCGCCGGAGTCCACGTAACAGCCAGGAGCAGTGAGGTCAGCAGCGCCACCGTCATCGTGATAGCGAGAGCGCGGAAGAAGCTTCCCGTCACACCCGTGACCGAGACGAGTGGGAGAAAAACGACGACGGGCGTAATGGTGGAGCCCACCAGCGGAGCGGAGATCTCCTTCAGCGCAAGCCGCGCGGCGCTGGCTCGCGACTCGCCGGTATCGCGGTGCAGCACGATATTCTCCACCACCACGATCGCATCATCGATCACCAGGCCGATGGCTGCCGCCAGACCGCCCAGCGTCATGAGGTTGAAGCTTTGGCCAATGGCCCACAGCACCAGCACCGTGATCGCGACGGTCACCGGAATCACCAGACCGGCTACCAGTGACGAACTCCAATCTCCAAGGAAGAGGAACAGAATCACGCAGGCCAGCAGCAGGCCAATCATGATGGCGTCGCGCACGCTGCGGATGCTCTCGCGCACCAGCTCTGCCTGGTCGTAGTAGAGCTTCATCTGCACGCCGGCCGGCAGGTTCTTCTTCAACTGCTCTACCTGTGCAGCCACAGCATCAGCTACTGCAACCGTATTGCTCGCAGGCTGCCGCGTGATGTTCATCAACACTGCAGCTCGGTTGTCGGCCGTTACCGTTGTATACACGGGCAACACACCCGGCTGCACCGTCGCGACATCGCTCACACGCACTGCGGCTCCGCTGGCAGTCGCCTTCACCACCAGGCGCCCAAGCTGGTCAGCATCATGCGCCTGCGCTCCAACCAGGCCGAGGATGAGCTGATGGTTCTCCTCATACAGTCCAGGTGAGTCGACGATGTTCGAGGCCTGCACCGCATTCACGATATCCAGGATGGTGACGTTGGTCGCCTGCAGCCGCGCCATGTTGGGAACGATGTGGAACTCCGGCACCTTACCGCCCTGCACCGTGACCATACTGACGCCGGCCACACGGTTCAACGGCGGCTTCAACGTATAGGTTGCCAGCTCCCACAGCTCGGTCTGCGACAACGTATCGGAGGTGAGGCTATAGCCGATGATGGGAAAGGTGGCAAAGGTCAGACGATTGGTGGTAATGACGGCCGTTGCCGGCAGTGTCTGCCGCACCTTGCTCAGCGCCGCATCTACGAGTTGCAACGTGCGGAACATATCCATGTTCCAGTCGAAGAACAGGCTCACCTCAGCCGATCCGCGGCTGGTGTTGGAACGTACGGTCGCCAGACCCGGGACCGCATTCATCGCGTCCTCAATTGGCTTGGTGATGGTGACCTGCATCTGTTCCACCGGCATGACGCCGTTGTCTACGCCGATTACGACACGCGGAAAGTTTGTCTCCGGAAAGACACTGATCGGCACCTTCTGTGAAGCATAGATACCGGCCAGCGACAGCACGATCAGAAAGAAAAAGATCGACGAGCGATACCGCTCAAGCCAGAACGGCTTTTCCTGTTCGGAGCTCATTCCTTCTCGTCTCCCTCATCCGCTTTGCCGATCTTTACCTTGGTGCCCTCTTCCAGCGCATAGGCTCCGTTGGTGACGACGGTCTCTGAACCGTTCAAGCCCTGCGTGATCTGTATGTCCTCGCCATCGGTAATACCGGTCTGTACCTTCACCTTGTGCGCGGTGCTGTCGGCCTTGACCACCATTACGGATTTCCCACCATCCTGTGCTGTGATCACCGCTGCTACAGGAACCTTTACGGCCTGGGGAACCGAGCGGCCTGCAATCGCGACCCGTACCGGCGTACCCGCCTTATACTTTCCGGCCGCGTTGTCGACACGCAGCCATACTTCGACGGTTGTGCTGCCCGGATCGACCGCGGGACTGATAAGCGTCACCTTCGCAGGCACGGGGTCGGTCACACCCGGAATCATGATCTGCGCTTCATTGCCCAGAGCCAGACGCTGCACCACGATCTGCGCGAGATGCACCTTGGCGATCAGCGCTGAGGTATCCATGACCGTAATCAGCGGAGAACCCGCGGTTACCGTCTCGCCGGGAAAGAGAGGACGATCGGTCACCACGCCGGAGATGGGGCTACGAATCTCCGAGTAGGAGACCTGTGCAGCGGCGGCCTGGTACTTGCCCTCCGCCGACGAAAGCTGTCCCTCAGCCGACTTCAACGAAGCGGTGCGGTTTACCTTCTTCACCGAGTTCAGATGGTTGGCCGCGACGTCATACGCGGCCTGGGACTGCACCAAGGCAGCAACCGCAGTGTCATAGTCGCGGCCCGGAATTGCTCCCTCTTCGAAGAGCTTTTTGCGCGCTGCAACAATCTCCTGTTGCAGCTTGAGCTGTGCCTGCGCCTGGGCCACATCCAGCTCTGCCTTGGCGGCATCCTCGGGCACCTGCGACTTAGTCTGCATCTCGTAGGTTGCCTGCGCGGAGGTGAACTGTCCCTTGGTATCGAGCGCCTGCGCCGCCAGATCACGGTTCTCCAGTACGGCTAGCAACTGACCCTCTTTCACCTTTGATCCACGCTGTACGTAGAAGGTCTTTACCGGCGCGGAGATCTTGGGCGAGATCGCCGCCTGGGAAAGCGGTGAAAGCGTGGCGTCGGCCATGATGCGCTCGGAGATCTCTCCCGTTTCCGGCTTCTCTGCTTCTACCGCCACCAGAGTCTGCGCTTCGGCATCGGCAGCCTTATTCTTACAACCGCCAAGGCTCAGGGTAACGGTCATCGCCAGCACCGGAATGCACCCGGCCCATGCCAGCGTTCGTGATGTGTTCTCAAACAATCGTGCCGTGTTCTTCATTACAGGGTTCCTGTCAGGATCTGAAGTGCGGACAATGCGCTCTCATAGCGCACAACACCGTCGGCCTGGGCCGTCTGAGCGGTAAGCAAAGCGTTCTGCGCATCGACGACCTCCAGCACCGTGGACTCACCCGCCGCATACCGCAGCCGTGTCAGCCGAAGACTTTCGGCTGCCGTCTGTGCGCTTTGCTCCAGCAGCGCCAGCTGATTGCGCGCCGCCGCGGCTTCGGCATAACTCTCTTCCAGATTCGCGATCAGCCGGCGCTGTGCCGAAGTCAAACCGACCTTCGCGACGTTGCGCTGAATCTGGCTTTGCTGAATCCTCTTCTGCGTTGAGAACCAGTCCCACACCGGAATATCCAGCGTTCCACTGATGGAGTAGCCAAGGTTCCGCACACCATCCGGACCATGTTTGGCAAACTGTGGAGCGTCGAGACCATAGGTGAAGTTGAGACCGAGGTCGGGCAGATATCCAGCCCTGGCCGAACGCACACTGGCGTTGGCTGCCGCCAGGTCAGCGAGCGCACTGCGGATCTCAGGATTATTGGTCGAGGCAAGCTTGTTCACCTCGTCACGCGTCGGCAGCTCCGGCGGGTTCTGAGGAGCGTCCGTTACATAGGGTGTACGCGGATCCGGAAAGAGCAGCACGGCGAGCTCCAGCCGCGCCTTATCCGCGGCGAGCTTCGCATCGGCGATATCGCGCTGACGGCCCTGCAATTGCAATTGTGCCTTCACCACATCAGCGCGCGCCACCTCGCGGCCGGCCTCACGCTTCTGCGTAATCTCAGCGAAGTTCTGCGCCTCGGCCAGGGCTTCCTCCATAAGAGTCTGCTTTCGTGCAGCCACGTAGACCATGTAGTACAGGTTCACGACTGCACTTACCAGACCGCGGCGCGCAACCTCCGCTTCTGCCTGCGCGCGAGCCGCAACGGCAGACGCTACCTGAGCGTCGGCAATTCCCTTCAGACCAATGGTCTCGTTGATTACGGCCTGACTGGTGTACTCATGCACAGCATTGTTGGCGATGAAGATCGGCGATGCCTGCGTTCCGGCCTGTCCGCCCTGATTGGTCTGGCCATTGGGCTGGGTGTAAAGCGTCTGGTTGTGATAGGTCGCTGAAGGCAGCAGCGCTGCCTTTGCCAGATAGCTGTCAATCTTCGCGGACCGCCCGGCCGCAACGGCTGCGGCAAAAATCGGTTCATTCGCCTGTGCTCGGCGAATGGCCTCGGTCAGCGTGATCTTTTCCGGCTGCGGGTCCTGTGCCCGACTTACCGGCGCTACAGAAAGCAGCAAGGCGGCACTGACCATGTAGCCACCTGCCCGACACACTCGAATCATGTCACCTACTTTAGTGGAACAACCTTAATGAGGGCTGAACGATCTACCAGACTGGATTTGGGCTTTTCCGTCCCGCATGAAACCTCAGTAAAAATGGACTGCTCTGCAACTGGATGCCCGGACGATTGCAAAGCGGGGTTCCGGTGGACTTGGTTCGCGACGGTGGGAGCCGAGGCTTTATTTTCTTTGTCTGACAGGAAAAGATCCGGGACTTCAAAAAGCCCGCTCTAGAATTCGGTGGCTTCCTGCCCACCCTAACGTTGTGAGGCTTTCACCCCAGCCAGCAAAGCTGGCGGGGACCCCCGAGGTGTGGCACCCGGGTGAAGAAAATGAGAGAAGCAGATTTCTCGGCTATCGCTGCGAAATGACAAACAAAAACCGTTCGAGCTTCGCTCGAATACCCATGTCCCGGAGGGACAACACCCCAACGAACAAAAGTTCGTTGGGGACCCCGGCACCGGTGCATGGGTTACTGCAAACTCTTCTCCAGTTCGCGGGGCAGGTCGGAGTTCGGATTCTCTCGTGCGAGCTGCTCCAGCTGCTGCATTGCAAGCCGCGTCAAACCGGCCTTGCGATACAGTGCTGCCAATAACAGATGCGCTTGCGGATTCGCTGCATCGATCTTCGCCTGCGTCTCCTGCGGAATCGTCACGAAACGCGCCTCTGCCGCCGGCGGTCGAGGAGCCTGCACCTCGCCCTTCGGTGTCGACGCCCGCACTACCCAGGTGTAGGTTTTGCCTGAGTCCAGCGGCTTCTCCGGTCGCCACGAAGTTGCCTGCAAGACGCCTGATCCGGCGACACGCTGGAAGTCTTCGCTGTAGATCTCGACGCGATACGCAGTCGCTCCTGGTAGTGCCTGCCAGCGGAACTCCGGCTGCGCCAGAGCATATTCATTGGCTGGGCCAACCAGAGCAAAGCTGCTCTCTGCATCAGCCGCGCCACGCAGCTTGCTTTCGGCGGCAGCCTGCAGCGCAGGCACACCCGGCGCGGGCAGACGATGATCCTGCAGGACTGCCGCCAACACCGCCGTCTGCTCCGAAGAGAGACCTCCGGGCACGCCCAAGCTTCCATCCGCATGCAATTGCAACTCACCGCCGGCATCGTGCAGCGAGGCAATCGTCTCCCCCGTGCGCGTACGGTGACGTCCGGCAATACCGATCAACACCGCGGCGAATGACACCGCCGCGGCAACCGCCAGAAGCCAGGTTGGGAGCAGAGGCTTCTTTTTCGCTATAGGAGTGGTTACAGCGGCGGCAGCCGGAGCAGCCTGCAGTACGCTGTTCACCTCATCGCGGCACTGCGCACACTCTTCGAGGTGCGTCTTTGCATCATGGGTCAGGTGGCTGAAGCCCATCGCGGCCAGGCCGATCTCATCCTCGGAGAGATGCACGGCGCCATCCTCGCCCAGCAGATCTTCCGGAATCTCCGGCTGGCCGACGGCGTGGCGGCACGACTCGCACTCCTGCAGGTGATCGCTCACCTCCAGCGACTCCAACGGCGCGAGGTCGCCACGGCGGAAGGCCGCGAGCGCGCTTTGCGAAGGATGGTTCATGGTTCTTATCTTCCCTGTGGTTCCAAATCCTGCATTTATTACTGTCGACCGAAACTATTCCCGTGCCAGCCTTCGCCGCAATCTCTCGCGCGCGCATTTCCTCAAATTAATTACCTGTTGCCGGGTCAGGCCCATCCGCTCCGCGATCTCCAGATCGCTCAACGGCAGGCGCCGCCAAAGCGCGGCAAACTCTTCCGCATCGATTCCCGTGAGTGCCGCGATCTGGCGAAGCGTCGCCGTTCCCGTCAGCACCAGCATCGCGGTTGCGCACTCCCCATCTGCGGCGCGCAGATTCAGCAGCAATGCCGCTGCCTGACGCGAGGGAAGTTCACGCAGTTGAGCCCACAGGCGCTGGAGCTCTCTACGGCTCTGCATCGCGGCGACCGGTGAGACCGCGTCCGACGGGATGTCCACCTCTTCTACTGTCTCCGCCTCATCGCGCACGCCCCACAACACCGCGCAGAACCGCGCGAGCTCATTGAACCGCACAGGAGCCTCCGCCTGCCGGAAGATCCTGGCGAACGCCTCGCCGGTGGCTATATCCCCGGGTACAACCAAACCGTCCAGCCCACCGGAAGGCGGTGCGTCTTTCCCTTCATCTTCGCGCCAGCCGCAGACCCATTCGAACTGTGCGTTCTGCCAGAGGGCGAACCGGGGATCCTGCCGCAACTGATACCGCATGCGCGCCCGCAGCCGGTGAAACGCAGGATGACGTCGCCGCAGCCACGCGCTGCACATTCGCCGGGCGATGCCGGCAGCATATGCCTCGGGATCGACGACCTGCTCCCTCTGATCTTCGGTTTTGGCCAGAATTGAGGCGACCGCGTCGGAGACGACGTCTTCCATATCTTCTGCCTGAGCCGCCCGCCAACGCGACATCTCCGACCGGACTACCACCTCAACCCGCCGCAGGACTTTATCGGATAGTTCCCACGTCTCGGGTCCCATCTCCACAGCTTCGAGTTTGGCCGGACGAGGTGCAGTCATTCGTCGAAATTTTATCGAATCGGCGTTGGGTTCGCGCGAATGGGCGTTGAAGGCGCGTACGTTGGAATAGAAGTAGCGCGCACAGCGCGACCATTTCGCACCGGAAGGGTGCGAATGCCTTGCTTAAGGGGACGGCTTTAAGCCGTCCCAATTACCAGCCTAATCCTAATAAGGAAGCGGCTTCAGCCGCTGAGGGCGTGTATCGGAGAAGATTCGGGATGGATAGAGTGACCTCAGCGGCTGAAGCCGCCGTCTGTGGGCCATGTGCAGCCTGGAAGATAGGTAACAGTTTAGACCGGGCAGATGGGTAACACTTTTTGCTCGGTAGGTTTATGAATGTGAGCCATTTTTTTGTCTCAGGTAGTGGTGGAGGCGGTGGGAATCTGG
>NZ_JAGTAS010000058.1 GCF_025685425.1 Terriglobus albidus | reverse complement strand
TCCCACCTCCGCTTCCTGGCTCAACCTGGTCGAGCGATGGTTTGCGCTGCTGACCGAAAAACAACTTCGCCGCAGCACCCATCGCTCCACCGCTGAACTGGAAAATGCCATCCGCAACTACATCCAAATTCACAACCGCGATCCAAAACCCTTCGTCTGGACTAAAACCGCCGATCAGATACTGGCTGCCGTTGCTAGATTTTGTACAAGAACTTCAGGGACAGGACACTAGTAGTAGAACGCAAAAAAGTTGTCGTTCAGGTGTCGGCGTCACCTTATGTTGAAGAGGTAGTTGCCACTGCATTCGGGCGGCCGCTACCTGGAAGTCGCCGCCAGTATTCGGCTAGACGACCAACATGCCATCGGCCCCGTCGCGTCTACATCACTTTCGCAGTGATTAGATCAGCAGGTTGCGCAGACCATTGACAAAGCATCTGGGGGAGGCGAACCTAATCTCGCCTCATCCCGAATTGAGCACGTTGAATTGCACTTTTTGCGGCATCTTTCGTCTTCCCCAGGTTCTCGACTGGAGAACTTGATTGAGCTACCTTTTATTTGCCCTGCCACAAACGTCCGTCTTTCCGGTCGCTCTCATTGGCGATTATCACGGTCGTCACTCTAAAACCGTTGTACTTCGGCCAAATGAATCCACTGGCTTCGGCCATCGGGGCACTCATAGTGCCGGGATCAACAGCGTCCATCTGGATACGGTCACCGCTAGGTGGCCCCTGATATTCCATCGAAAAATCCATCAAGCCGTAGCGTAAGCGGAGGCTGTGTGATGTACGCACTGCACTTGGGCTGTGCAGATGTCACGGCATGCCCCAACCCATCCTTTACTCGAACCAACACAGGCAATTGTTCAGGAGACATTGAATGCTTTTACGAATCAGATTGATGCTTGTCGCAACTGCTATTGCGCAAGCATTCGCTATAGCGGCCGGATGCGCCGCTCAATCTTCGGGAACCGTCAACTCCGGCACAGCGGGACAGTTCGCAACCTACCCAGCCGATGGAACAACAGTGAGTGGTCATACGCTAAACGCAACGGACATCGCCGCAACTGGCACGCTCAGCAATGCAACAACCGGCAATGCGGCAACTGCCACGAACGCCGCCGGAAGCTTCTCCGTTCCCGGAAGCCTTACTGTGTCCGGCAACGTGGCCATCAATCCGGTTGCTGCCAACTGTAATATCGGTACTGGTGGTGGAACAAACTTCTACTGCATGAGCGACAACGTCACTTTTCCGCTGTTCCCGCAGGGAATCAGCCATCAGGCGTTGCACTATATGAACCAGACCTCGTATGGTGCCGGCATCTCCGAACAGAATAGCTGGCGCGTTCATACGGTTCTGAATCTTAACAACACAGTGTCTGACAGAGGCATCTCCAACATCTTTGGCGGAGCCATCCAAAAACACGCCATCGGAGATACGCAAGGCTTCTATCTCTACGACTGGTGCGATTGCGGAACTGCCACCGGATCGGACGAAGGCTGGGAGGGGCTCGCACTCAACGGCGGTGAGAACTCTGGCTATTTCCATGGCACCGTCTCCACGGTCGATGCCAGCAATACACTCCCGACGCTTAGCTTCGGTACAGGCAATGCATGGCTTACCGACGGCACCTTCCTTCTTGACATCTCGAAGGCAGGCAATGCCGGAAACCTGAACGGTGCATCCTTGGTCGTGACAGGAGCGTACCAGGGACTGCCTTATCTTCCCGTAACTAATACGCTTCCACTCACCACCGCATACGGCCAGATCCTCGAGACTCTTCCATTCGTCTACAAGCCATCCGACCAATCGAATATCCGCGCAGTCACATTCATCCCGTACATGGTCAACGGCGCCATGCCAACTATCGCCGGTCCCTCCGCTGCTCCAGCGGTCTTCACGGGAACCATTTCGGGAACAACCCTGACGGTCACCGCCGTCACCAGCGGCACACTCGCGGTCGGGCAAACCGTCTTCGGTCCAAACATGAACGTCGGCACGCTCATCACCGCGCTCGGAACCGGCTCCGGTGGGACCGGTACCTACACCCTGAATCAAGCGCAGACCGTAACCACAGGTGCAAGCATTAAGGGGTCTATTTCAGGGACGACACTCACGGTCACAGTAGTCAACGCCAACAGTGGAGCCCCACTCGCCGTGGGCCAGACGATAACGGGACCGAATGTATTGGCAGGAACCGTCATCACAGCACTAGGTACGGGGACTGGAGGAACAGGAACCTATACGGTTAGTCAGTCTCAAACCGCAAACGCAACCGGTACTGTCCCCATTATGCAGGCCGTGGCCTCTCCCACGCTCGTCTTTGTTCCCGGCCCCAGCGATCCCGAGCAGGTTCCCATCATCTCCGCCGGGGCGGCCCCCTCCCAGGCCGTCTTCACCGCATCTATATCGGGTAACACGCTCACTGTCACCTCGGTCGCTAGCGGCACCATTGCGTTAAATCAATACTTGACCGGCCCTGGCGTAACCTATCTCACCCAGATCACTGCACTCGCATCGGGGAGTGGCGGTGCGGGGAGCACCTACACCCTCAGTAAGAGCCAGACCGTGGCCTCGGAGACGATGGGTTCCACCGACCCCCAATCGCTCACCATTGCAAGCCGTCATGGCAATGCCACACCCTATCTCTTCCAGGGCGGCATCGCAGGACAGTTCATCAGCTTCAACGACAACCTGACCTACACCGGATACCGCTCCAGTTACTACGCCGTAGGCTCGCTGACAGGAAACGACCTCATCTACTGGATCAACCTGAAAGAGAACCAGCAGGGCGTTCCAGGACTGCCTATGGTCGGCGACGAAGCTGAGACCATCCATTCTGGATACACACTGATTCCAGGAGCGGAGATCCTGGCCAATCTGGACGGCAATTATCTTCCCCACCTCGAACCGAACAACGCAGGCTTTACCGCTGGTGACACGATCGAAGATCCCCATTATCCAATGATTTCGACCGTAGGCCTGCATCTCGCGGTCACCCAGAACACACCAACCAACAACACGGGCGGAGGAGGCATCGATCTGGCATTAAACGGAGGCGGCGTCGGAGCCTTGTACAACGGAATTTCTCTTACGAACAGCAACGCAGCTACCACGTACCGAACCTATGGCGGCTGGATTGACCGTCCCGCCGGAATCAAGATCAGCGGGGCCGGTTGGCAAAGCGGTCTGTACATGCGGAATCCCCCAATTAACGGAGGCTGCCTCGTCTGCTCCGGAAGCGTCTACTCCACAGCTGGAGGCACCTTCACCGGCTCTATCACCGGAAACATACTCACCGTAACCTCTATGACCTCGGGCTTCATCGCACTTGGTCAGGACGTCTCCGGGACTGGCATCTACCCTGGAACATACATCAAAACTCTGGGCACAGGAGTTGGTGGCTCGGGATCGCTCGCCCTTGGAACTTACTATCTCAACCAGAACCAGGCCGCAGCTGTGCCCTCCGAGACCATCACCTCCAGCGCCGGTCCTTTCACCATCGTCGGCGACAACGGCTGGGGTATTACATCTGACCCCACGACCGGTGTGCGGACGATTTCAGGATTTACCACAAGCGGTCCCATCCAGCTCGGATACGGCGGCGCCGTAACCGCACCCTCACCCGGCGGTTTCTTCGGCATCGCCATCGGAGCCGCAGGCACTGCGACGTCTACCACCAACTACGGCTCCTCCAACTATGGCAATAATGGTTTCGCATGGTATGGCTCCTTCTGGAATGGCACAGCCGCTGTCGCCTCCAACTGGAACATGTGGGAGACCATGGGAGCCGGCACCAATCCAACCAGCACCATCAACCTGCTTCCCACAACCACCTCCACCGGAACCCAGTACTTCAACATCGGTACTGCGAGCTTCAAGCTGAACGGAGCCATCGTTCAATCCGGCACCACGGGTGGAACCAACGTGTTCACTAATCCAACGCAGCTTCCAGCCGCAACCACTATCAATGGTCAAGCCATCGCTCCCGTATACCGCGCCGTTACCTCTGCGATAGCTCCCACGGCGGGCGCATGCACCACAACAACGGTCACTATCAGCGGTCTTACTTCCACCATGACCATTTCCGCCTCAGCAACCGCAAACCCCGGAGCCGGCGTAACCTGGTCCGCATACTATTCAGCAACCAACACTGCCGGCTTGAACATTTGCGCCATCAGCGGCAGCACACCCAACTCGGTCAGCTATAACGTCTCGGCTCAGTAGGCTGAGCTACGGGAATGCCGCGAGGTCCAAGTGCTAGATGGCACTAGGCCACGCGGCATTTTCTCTGTAGAAAATCCGTCACATAGATGCAACCTGGCGGGTACAGCGTAACCATCAAGGTAGACGACAGCGTTTCGAAGCAGCAAATTGCTGAGTCAATACGGTTTGTCGTGGAATAAGGCATAGATCGGAACGTCGAAGGAAGTCGTGTAAACCGAATTGCTTGCACGTATTGGTATCGATGCCTATGCCATTTCGCCAAACAAATTTCTCCGAATGGCTGCCTCTAGCCCCTTGGCCGCAACCCTCTGCTCTGCCGGAGTCGTACTTGAAGGAAATGTCAGAGCTTGTTTCGATACAAATACTGGCTTGTCAGGAATGGTTGACGTTAATGCTCTCGGTACTGGAGTAGCAGAAACACGAGGGATTCTTTCTTCTTTTTGCGGAAGAGTGGCCGGTTGTGGTTCGTTCCGAAAGACGCTTCTACTTTTGGAAGATTCCTTTCGAGCGGTTCCCCCTCTGGGCGCAAGAGAGGATGACAAATTGATGATGAAATGGCGGATGTCGCGAAGGCGCTCGATCTCTCCGTCGATTTCGTTGATGATCCAGGAAACGTTCATACATCAAGGATATCGGAGTAGTGGGTCTGAATGTTGATAGCCCTACGGCACGGGTGAGAACTACCATTGTGCCGTCAGTCCGCATCCTGTGTTGCTTGTTCATTTCGCCGCCCTCAACAATTCGCGGGTGCTGGTCGCGTCGCAGGCAGTTTCCGAAAAACGCCCACCCCTGCATTCCGCGAACCTGCATGAGGTGCAACGGTCAAGTTGTCCAATCTAGATATGGTTAGTGGCGGTTTCAGAGTACGTGGCCAGCGGCTGGAGTCAGTGAATACATCTCCAAGCGAACTGATTCTGTTCGCCTACGAGCTGCAGCGGACGCAGCTCTCGGAATGCCCGTCCTGAGGCGATACGGAAAAATTCGACGCGACGATGCTCTACAACAGGGAGGGGATCCCAGGCGACCCCGCAATGTAAGGAAACGGTTCGCCGACTACTCGTATTTGGACAGGAGAACGAGAGCTTCTTCTTTGCTGATCGTATGGTCCATTAGTCGCGAAAGTGTCCTTTGTTTCTAACGCAAAGCTAATCGGTCAATGATGTAGGGGTGAAGGGTTCGTTGCTGGCTCTGTGCTCCGGACAGGCGCGCCTCCTGGTACTGCGCTTCATCGCATTACACGGACGTTATACGCTTTTGCGACCGGCGTAACGGTCGAGATTGCACAGACCTGAACTGTTACGGTATCGATAGCCGTTACTGCTGCGTCAACTTTAACCAGAGGACTTGGAAGGGTTCCATCGGACGTTGACACGGTTACCGGGCTGCCGATTTGAGCTCCTGCAACAGTCGTAGTAGTACTTGCACATGTCCCCGCTGAGAGAGGGGATCCCCCGATACCGCCGGTGGCACCAGAGAGTATCGGAATTGACCAGGTGCAGTCACCTCGGAGATAACTCGCATTGGACGGAGTTCCACTTGGTCCCTTATTTACCGAACTCCCACCAGCGGCACTACCACCGCAACCAAGATCCATCAAGGTGGCTAACGCTTCATAGTTCGTATTGTCATCAAACAGAAGACGCCCGTAAACCGAATTTTGATCTGAGCGGAAACGCAACAATCCGGGATTCACATATCCAAAACGGTTTGCCATATCAGAAGATAAGACGAATGAAGATAAAGGCGTGCCGCTGCTGTTCCTAAACACAATCCCGCCGGTTCCTGCAAGCATCGATACTTGTCCCGAGGCGGTTTGAAAGCTGAAATTTCTCGCACTGGTGGGATTGCCTCCATTCAAGACTAGAATTTGCGGTGTACCTGATGCACCAATCTGCACCAACGTCCCGCTGATAGTACTGCCATCGTCCAATTGGGAGAGTTTATAGCCGCTATTGGCAGTTAGACCATTTGCTTGAATCGTGGTATTTAGGCTAGTCGTTGATCCCACTTTATAGGGCATGAATTGCACTACGCTCGGAGTTCCGGAGCCAGTACTGGCATAGTTCGCAACTCCGGCCGCCAGCGGATTCTGAGAGTCAACATAGTAGGTCGGGTTGAGTGTTCCGATATTCAGAAACCACGCAGCAAATTGAGGCGCATTCACACCCTGGTTGTCGACGAGCTTTGCGTAACCATTTCTCCCAGTACGAACAAAGTATGGGACGTTGCAATTCGTAGTAGCGAGCGACGCATTCACATACGAACTTCCCTTAATAATGACGTCGTCCGAAGTGGTATTCCCGACTGCATCAACATCGACAAAGGCAATCGGAGCGTTTTTACAGCCGTTGTTTGGCACTCCGTTACCAAACTCGAAATTGCTGTCGCGAATCTCGATCATTGAATTGCCACTGCCGCCTCCGTAACCAGCCGTTGGGTCATACATGATGGAAAAAATGCCGATTGGGGCCATCCTCCCATTGCCGGATCCGTTGGGGTGGAGATGAGACATGGACATTCCCTGCTGACCGTTACCGTCTACCTGGATCAGCTGTTCAGCCCCTCCATCTATGTAGTCGATACCATCGATCGGTCCTGAATTGGGCCCTATATAGATTCCGACATGGTCGTCGACAAGGGAAATTCGTTCGAAGCGGTCGAAGTCGGTCTGAATCCCCCAAAAGCAATATTCGCATCCCGCCATATAGACATGACGCATTTTCACGTCGCCACCACGATAGTCTTTGACGATGTATGTACCGGGAGAGTAGTAGCTATACTGGCCGTCGGTTGGATAGAGAACACCGCCCGTCCAATTTTGGGGGCGATTCATAATTCGCATATCGACGTCTTCAAACTTTGCTCCTTGATATCCGTCGAATGATGGCTGTGTATAAGGCTGATGCACCGCTCCGCCAGTGGCGTTGACGTTGGCAGGAGCTCCTGCTCCCGAGATCGTGATGCGATTTGCGCTATAGCTAATGGTCGTAGAGCCATTACCGTATGTGCCATCGAGTCCAGTCCCCGTGCCCCATAATGTGTAACTGTTTCCGTTGAATATTAGACCTCCGGGAAGAGACTCATAGTTGATCGTTACGTTACCACTAGCATCGGAAGTCGCAGTCGTCACAAGCGCGGCCTTATCAGTAGAGAACTGCCATATCGAACCGATACCGATGCCCGCGATCCGTGAGGCCTCGCTGTAATTGTCCACGTTCGATCCGCGAACGGTCATGCCCAAGTTTCCGGTTCCACTAAATAAAATTGCTGGAGATTCAAGCACGGCAGCGGCCTGCTGGGTCGTATTTGCTGATGGAGGGCTGGTACTGTCCCCAATTGCACCAGCATCGCAATAGCTTAAGGAGCGAGAACTGAGCGTCGCAATCAAGCCTTGGTTTGCTCCTCCCGCCGTGCGGTAAACTTTGTAGCTTCCGGGCCGATATCCATTGGCTGCGCTGGCTGCAGGCCACGAAACAAGATTGCAGTTTGTGGAGCTCAGATTCGCATTTCCATTTGTAATGGTGGTTACGGCACCGGAAGTCGAGACATCCAGGAGACTTGGATCCTGCCCAAGAATTTCCGACGCAACAACTTCATATGAATACGTTGTACTTCCAGGTACACCTTGAGCTATGACGCTGGGGGCCGCCATGTTGCTGATGGTGGCGGGGCACGCTTGTTGTCCGACATAC
Source organism: Terriglobus albidus (assembly GCF_025685425.1). Classification (GTDB taxonomy): domain Bacteria; phylum Acidobacteriota; class Terriglobia; order Terriglobales; family Acidobacteriaceae; genus Terriglobus; species Terriglobus albidus. The sequence goes on along the minus strand of NZ_JAGTAS010000058.1, from coordinate 1,288,214 downwards.
CCGAGGTCGTATCCTCCACCTGGCTCTGAAACGAGTGACAGATTGGCGTGGATATAGTGCGCTGTTACCGCTGTGGTGGTCGCCGTCTGCACTTGCAGTAGGGCGCCATTAAGATAGGAGGCCGACGACATGCAATGTGGCATGAAATAGTCTCCAACCGAAAGCTTGTTGCTTGATGTGTTAAACGTCACAATATTGCCCGCGATTTGTACGCTGGTAATGACTCCACCGGGAGGATCAACACGGCATATTTTCCCGGCAGGAATCTCGATCACAGCTCCACCTGCAAGCGCTGCCTGAGCCATCGCCCGAAACGCAACGCGATCATCGGTCCCCGTAAGAATGCCTGTGGAGTTGCTCCACGCTGCGTCGCATTTTGCGCCGAATGTATATGGCGATAGCACTAACGAGGTTGATACCGAGGACCCATCAATCGCTGTTGGTGGATTTGCGGCGTTTGGAAAGCGGATACTTCCCGCCGAAAGCGTGCCGCTTACACTGAGATCTCCGGCCGTCGTAACGCCTGCTGTGAATTGGAATGGGCCATAAACGGTCGTCCCAACGGTTTCGGTATAGGCATAGCCGAAGGAACCCGAGGGCGGAAGCCACGCCCCGAAGTTGCCGCTGCTATCGGCAGTGTTCACGCATGTGTTCGTTCCCTGCAGAACGACCTGAGCGGTGGCAGGGCACACGCTCGTTCCAGTGATAGAGGTGAAGGTTGAAATCAAGCTTGTGCAGCTCGATGCGGCTGGACTGGAACAACTATAGATTGCGATTCCGGCGTTCGGATAGGCTACAACGGGCACCGTGGTGCCGCTTCCTGTCGTCGTGGTTGCGCTGAAATCAACCCGCAGATTCTGCGCAACGACAGGCAGAGCAAAGAAGAAAAGACAAAAGAGAAACTTCTTCATGTGCAACTCCGCTATAAAGAATCTCCTCCTCCGGGTCAATCATCCTGGTACGCAGCCTCCTGTTTCGTCTTAGACAGACGCGAGGGAAGGCAGGGCTATACTTCAGACGATTGAATCCGGACATTAGGTCAAACGACTATAGTGGCTCCCAGCAAAGCCGTCAATCATTTCAGCCGCTCGCAACCAGACGCATGATGAACGCGAGATGACGAGTGGACTTCGAGTACACACGCCGCTCCTACGTGGCGAAATCGCATTCAGTTTCCAGGATGCAGATCGATAGTCAGGATATTGAACCTCTTAGCGGAACAGGGATGTCGACTTGCGTCGGGTGTCTCTCAACCTCGCTGGTAACAGCCGCGTACATCCGAGAAGAATTCCAATCTGTAAAGGCCTTCTCCGCGTAGCGCGGCAGTTCTCTAGCGGCATCTGTCAGAAGAAGTAAAGTTTCTGTCTTGCCAACCGATGAGATAAATACAACCTAACCCCTGCTCCTCAAGCGCAAAGGGAGCATCCGGAACCGCGTCCCGGATGCTCCCTTTGGGGTTTTCTGAAAAAAGATTCTCACATTCTTCGCTGTGCATCTGTCTCTGGCAAGTTGCGGCAAAACTCCGAAAAAGACCAAAACCACTATATGCGGCACAGATCGCGATTGAGGTAGAGAGCATTTGAAAGAACCGTAGGAGGTCGGGATTGACTACCGGATAGACTCAGTCGTCAAAGAGGTAGAAGCCACCAAAGAGAAATACGCAGGTTCGAGAGGGGTATTCGAACAAGAATATGGCCACTAAGCATTCATAGACGACCAGCCCAGGGTGCGCTAAGATGTAGGCCTTCCTATGGACCACACGATCGGCAAAGAAGAAGCCCTTATCCTCTTGTCTAAGTACACTGAGGAGAACACTCTTTTAAAGGCAAACCTGTCCTCTGTCGACAAAAGGATTCAAGTCAGCCTGATCGGGACCATCTACCAAACGGAAAATGAAGATCTGGTCATCGCCGGTCCGAACAAGGATGAGGATTCAGCGAGAGTCGACTTTATCGTGGTCGCGATGAACTCGATTGTCCTTGCCGGGTATCACGAGCTCAAAGATGTGGCCGAGCTTTCGGAACAAGAGCGAGAGGATTTCTCTGAATCGCACGGCTTCGCGCAGCTCCGGTTCATCCTTGATACCGGTTGGACACTTAGCATTTTTGAGCCGACGGGCTGAAGCTCGGACGGCTGCCAAGCTGGCATCTGCGTATCCCTCAATAAAGAATCTCTCGTCCATAGACCTAGCATGGCATTTCTTGGCTCGCCCGGCAAAAGAAGAACTAAGGAAACTCCTTTGGCTAGGCGGAAATCTGAACTATGCATGCCCGTTCAGCCACTTTGGCCACAAAGTCTCGGAGCGCAGAACCGACAAGAATATGAACCTGGACTGGATGGGGAGATGCCTTTTGTTGTTAACGATCAGGCGTCTTGGGTTCAGGATTGTTCCGAAGCTCGCTCCGGTATAGCTGGAGCCCAGACTGTACCATCACTTCTGGGTATCGCCGCTCGCGGTAGTCTGTCAACATGGAGTCACCCGCGCAGTTCTCGACTAGAATCCGCCGACTGGAGCACCAGGCATGCTTCGCTCCGGAGGACGAGGCCCTCTACCACGCCCTGATGGCGGAGGCGAAGGACCGCGGATTGAACTACAAAGAAGCGCTGGAATACACCATCCGGATCTGCAATGGCGGGGCGGACTAGCAGAGTCTCGAAAGCAGCAAATCGCCGAGTCAGCACAGGTTTTATCTTCACCATCATTGGTCGATAGGGTCCCCGACGCAACTTCAACTTTTACCTCCACATGGAATGTCAACCGTCCTAGTTCTGATGCTGAAATTGTGTGGCCCCATTCGCGGGGCCTTTTATTATGTACGCCCCGATCTCATCGTGGTCCAGCTATGTACGGTCTCGCGTTACCACGCTGCATTATATGATGCGGTTCTCCAACAGCGAACTACTCGTGCGAATAGCCTCACCGCTACAAATTATCTCGTCATGTGCCCTCTGTCCCTAGGTTTCCCCGCGTCCCGCTCCCTCTGGGTCATGGCATGAGCTTGTACATACGTGCTCATCCGTCATACACATATCTGCGCCTAGGTTCGTCTTTTACGCCGAACGGCAAAGTGTCCTAAATGGGCCGCCGCGAGGAAGATGATCTCTAGGCTGTGCTGGTACAAAAACGCCTTAGGGGTATGGAAAAAGTTTTTGTTTTGCGAGAGAACAGTGACCATCAATCCGAACATGATCCAGCCTGAAATCAAAGCATAATGGGGATGTCTTTTGAAAAATGCTACAGAGAGACATTCAAAGATCCAGACACAACCTGCTGCATAAAGAGAAAGAGGTAGGCCGGGAAATGGAAGCCCCGCGAAAAGCAGAAACACCCCTTCCCCGGCGAGACAAACAATCATTGCGATGACTGACAGGTTTACCATGATGCTCACCATTCCTTTGCTTGCGTTTTGGGGTAGAGCACATAACCACCAAACGGCGTGCTAACTGACTGAGTGCGCCAGAGACGATGGCCTACTGATCCTCTAGCCTGAGGATTACTCCTCGCAGGGTTGTAGAGACCCTGGTTGCACTTTTGCGCTGCATTGATTTGAGCATCGTTTAGAGCAACCGTCGAAGTACCTACGTTGACGGTTGCGTCTAGTCCAGCGTTTCGAAACATTCATCATGCGTCTTGCAAGCTTTATCAAGCGTCCCATTAGGTTCTCCGGCGCCTCCAGGACCGCAATAGTGGGTCGCAAAGAATTGGTAGTACGATACGTCCCGTCCTCCGGTCAGGTAATGGGAACCATTGACATATGCAAGTCCAACATCTCGCAGGCGCAGGGCATTCCGTTTCTGTTCAATAAGTTCGACCCGCCGATCATTGACGGGGGACAAATTTACGTTCCAAATTACAGCGGAGGTGTCGACCTTTACCGCCTGACACCGTCGCGGAACCCTACCCAAGTTCCGATAAGGCGACTGATGACATGGTCCGGCACTGTAACCCTCCCCTGAGGCGGAGGATGGTGGTAGCAACGACGGACCGATTTGTAAGGTCAGGCACGCAGCGGAACTCATCCGGCCAGGAGCAAGCGGCTCCATCAAAGGCCGAATACATTGCCGCAGACTCATCTTCTCGCCCAAACGTACCTTGTGGTCACGCGGTGGACCATACATTCCCGGTATCAACCCCAAAGTTTGTGCCAGTCGTCTGTCCGAGAAATCCGAGCCTGCTGATTTGAAAATTCTGACGCAGATCTTTGGCAAGAATTCGGGTACGGGTTCCATCTCCTAGGATGTGCTTTTGAACTCACTCCAATGCCTCTGAAAGGTCGATGATGATCTCGCCACCGTACTGCATCATTGCGCGTACCGCTGACTCCCAAGCTAGTCTGAGCGGACTACAGGCAGCAATGGTCTCGTCGATTGTTTTATAAAATCCAGTCTTCACTGCGATATTCACTTCATTAGAAGCCGCATCTGGCAGCCATACGCGATACCCGACGATACCGTTGGTATCTTTGACAGTAGTAAAAGCTACTCTCGCCATATCCTGAAGTCTACCGGGTTAGGTCACTAAAACCTATTCGACGCGAGCATTGTCCAAAGGTTCAAAAGTGTAGCACCTCAGTCTTACCCAAAGCCAAAAGTACCCTTAAACCCGGCAAGGGCTGAGGGGCTTGTCTCTAGACGCAGGGCGCCATGAGGACAACAAAGTGCCAAAGCAAATGCCGACAAGGAGCAAACCATGAGGAACACCGCGGCCAAGCCACACAGCATTTCCACCCTCGACAGCAAGAAGCCCAGCACCAAACAGGAACTGATCGCCGCCAATATCAAGTTGCTCATTGAGCAGTTGGAAGCAGGACACTCCCACGCCCTCACCGGCTACCTCACCGCCATGAGCCGCTTTCACAACTACAGCTTTGGGAATGTACTGGAGATCGCGCGGCAGAGATCGTGACATACTGCTACACCTCGCTGGAGTCAGTAATTACAAGGTCTGTGCGTCATCCATGACGCGAGATGGACGGCTTGTGGCAGGATGACCCAATTTGTCAGCCCTCTTGGATCGCGGAAATTGGGTCCCTGTGAAGGGTTGCGATGTCGATTCTGGGTGGTCTAGGGCAGGCGGAGTAACTGGATCGAAATACATTTGCCCCTCCCCAGGAAGAGCCTTCAGGTAACCATTTAGGACGAGGTCATTAAGAGATTCAGGGGGTTTCCCCTCATCGAGGGTGTATTGGTGGATGGCCTGCTGCACGATAAGCTGTTCGTCGGCTCGTATCTGTGTTTTGATCCTGACACTCGCCGTGTTCACCGAATGGATATACAAGGGAACCGAGATCATCCCTGGCAGCAACGCGCACGCGAATAGAATCGCCCGTCTCATCGGACACCCGTCACCAGGATTATAGCCTTGTGGATTCATCTAACCCACTACCTTAAGTCACCAAAAATGCGCCTCTGCGCGTCTTTAGGCGTGAGTGATGAATCGCGCCGCCCAGTGTGGACATGGCGAATGGCTCTGTGGACGGCGGGAAGATCGAGATGAGCGCGTTCGATCATCCATGGAGCGAACTTGACGATCTGCTTGGCGGGAAGTGTTTTCTGCGTGACGAGACGGCGGACCACTGCATCGCTGACGGAGAGTGCGGTAGCGGCCTGTTGCATGGTGATCCAGAGGCGCTGCTCCGGTGGCGGGCAAGCGGGAAAACCCTTGCTATGGCGAACGTGTTGCACGCGCTTCTCCGTCCAGGTGTTGTTGTTGCCTGTGCGATAACCCAAACGGTTCAGGATAGAGACGATGGCGCTATCTTCACAGACCAGAGCGAGCTCACGAATCAGATCCGTTACTTCTTCGGAGTTGATGTGGTTATGATGCCCGGTTTTGTTCTTACGAACTGTCAGTTCGGTTGATGATTTTCCTGCGATCTTTGTAGCGTCCTTCCATTGTGCGGCCATCGGCGCACAATGGAACCGCTTCAGTCTCGGTACTGACTTGGTGGATCAGCATGAATCCCGTCAGGCTCGTAAATGATACGCTTATCGCAACCATGTCCAATCTAGACTCTGTGGGATGTCAGTGCCGAGACCACGAACGATCCGCCTTGGACCGCCCGGTCTTGTTCTTGCCGCTCATCGTCGCGATGTTCGCAAGCTTCGGCCTTCTATTGGGCATAGCCGACCTCCCTTTCGGTGTCCAGTTGGGTTCACTCATGCCATACACGTGCCTGATGGTCCTGGCCACATTCAGTGCCCAACGCGGGCAGCAACCTTACTTCTTCCAGTGCGAGATCGTCCAGTCTACTGTGCCAAGGCTGGTCAAACGACATGCGGTTTTCCTCGTCGCGATAGTTGTAATCGAGACAATCGCTTTCCATGCGACCCGATACATGCCACCCTCCTGGCTGGTCGCGAAGGGAAGAGACGGCCCGCCCTTCGCTATAGGCCTGTGCATCCTCTGCTTGTGTCTGGCATTTGTCCAGATACTAACCAACCGCACCCTGATTGCACGGGCGCACCGAGAGAGGAATGTGTTGCTTTAGTTCCCAACATGGGAACCATATCACCAACGCTCTTGAAACGGTTGTTACGCCGAACCCTACCTGACTGCTACACGCCGTAGCAAAGGGAATTCGACATAACCGCAATGGATCAATGATTATGTTGGCTACGATTTGTGTCTCACCCACCGCCGACCGGAGGAGCGTAGCCTACTCAACATAAATTCTGACGCAACATAAGTGCGCCGTCTGGTGTACCAGCGTCGAAAATTCTTCGGCCTTGGACTGTCCCGGCACGATGGCAATCCGTCCGCCGTAGCTCGCGCCGAGGGCTGGAGCGATGTTCGGGTTGTACCCAAGCGTGATGCCGCGCGAACGAACAAACGCGGCCAGCCGCTCCATGGGGCGGCTCACGATGCAGGTGGGCTGCAATACAACGAGCAGGAACAACTGCTACAACAGCCAGTTCTACGGAACCTGGTTCGCGAAGACAGGCTCGCGGGTGACGACTACATGCGAGACTGGCCGCTGCTTCAATTATGGATATGACGACCTGAACCGGCTCACCTTGGCTACTGCCACCACCGGCTCGTCGCAGACCTACCGGTACAGCTATGACCGGTATGGCAATCGCTGGCCTGCTGTCTCATCGCCATCGGGAAACAATCTGAGCTACTCCTTCAACAACTCCACCGATTCAGGGATTAACGGGAGCTTCTTACGATGCGGCTGGGAACCTACTCAATGATGGGCTTCACAGTTATACTTATGATGCGGAAGGCAATATCACGCAAGTGGATAACGGTGCGACCGCGCAGTATACCTACGATGCGTTGAACCACCGGGTGCGAACGCAGACCAGTAGCGCCACCTACAAATGGACCTGCGACTACGCTGGCCGCCGTATCACTGGTTGGTACCAGCCGGGTGACCTTGCCACCCAGGGCCGCATTTACTGGGGTAATCAGCAGATCGCTTACCGTGCCTGGAATGGCAGGACCTACTTCGATCACCAGAACCCGGTTGGAACGGAGCGGTTACGAACCGACAACATCGGCGCGGTTGCGGCAACCTATGTCTCCGCTCCATGGGGAGATGAGTATTCCGCCAACGAAATCAGTCCTCAGGGCGATGGGCTGGACAACCTGCACTTTGCGGGCCTCGATCACGATGCGGAGTCTAATACCGATCACGCCATGTTCCGCCAGTATTCGCCGATGCAAGGGCGGTGGTTGAGCCCTGATCCCTATGACGGAAGCTATGACGACTCCGACCCGCAGAGCTTCAATCGGTATAGCTATGTCAGGAATTCGCCGTTGATGGCAATCGATCCATCTGGCCAAAACCCTTGTGCAGTCGCAACCTCTTTCGGGGCAGCCTTCGGTGGTCCTGCGGGAGCAACTGCTGGAACAGCCATCTGTATCGGCGATATCGCATACAGTGCAATAAAAGAAATTATGGGCGTTTTCAGCCTGTTTAGCCATCCTTCTTGCCACGCCTGCGATCATCCCCGCCCTGAAAGCACCGGAGTACCTAATTGGGACGATGCCTGGAATGAGCACCTCGGCTTGCCTCATGCACAGTTACCTAATGGGGACCTTGGCTCGATAATTGGCATTGACCAAAACAAATGCGAATTCGGTATCTGTGGGAATGACTTCTTCGGCCCAAGAGATCATGGTCACTGTACTTCGTGATTGGGAGTAGGTTGCAGTTCGGGGTTATCTCTGGAGGATCTCTTTTTTGTTTCATCAGCGGAAAGAGAAGATTCAGCAAGAATGGCCTTATAACGGGACTCTTTTGCCCGGTTTCGAAGCTCAGGATGGGGTCTGTTCGACGGGGTCTATCTTCGGACCGCCAATGAATAGTAATCGCCATGTTCTAGCGTGCTGCCAGGCACACGATAACTGCTATACAAAATATCAGTGCAATGCCACATCATGGATACCCGGTGGTTTGCCTGGACCATGCAGGACGGTATGCAACAAGACAGCGGTCAAGTGCATTTCGATTGGCAAATGAGTCAAAATGGGAGGTGCTGGACGATGTTTTTTCTAATTGTTCGTGTGAACAAAAGACAATTGTTGGGAGTATTGTTGGCAATTGTCTGCTTTACCAATGTGGGATGTGGTGTTCTACCAGAAGCCTCATTCAAACTGGCGAGCGAATCGAGGCTGCCTAAATGGGTTAGGCTCCCACAAGGGCTCACGGCCGCTAATTTGTCGCTCACGATGAACTACTACATTAAGCTATCGGGTCGAAGCGCACAATTTGTACTGCAAGACAGGAGCGGTCGAATTATTGAAAAGGAAGAGGGCAAGATGAGATGTAAAAAGCCTTTCCACCCAAAAAATCGCTCGCAAGACACTCCCGCTGACTTTTATCCAGCTTACGAGGCTATCACTGTTAAGGGCGTAACAGAAATCATTGAACACAGAAAGATGGAGCCGATCTTTTATATAACTGATGACGCTGCGGTTTGGAAGCAGTATGACTCGATTGGCTGCTAGTCAAGATGCTGGGGATGGATCTGCACCTTTGGACAAGAGTGGGAAGCTTGAGGACAGACGGGACGTAAACGAATACGTTGAGGTACGGTGGTCCGGGAAAATGATCACCCATGAGTGAAACATTTGAGCTGCAGGTCAATATGACGGTTGAGAGGAAATTGCGGGAGCACTACGTAGCATCCCTCTTCGGTTTGGCCTTAGCTGTCATCGCTGTGGCGGCCGCTTTACTGTTCAGCTTCGGCGACAGTTGGGACCAGATGCGTGTTCTGGTGACGATTGCTCTATCCGTCCTTGCTATCCCTCTCATTGAGTTTGGCAAAGGCGGTACATGGTTTCCGCGATACTCCGCTCCAAGAAGTATGTCGCGAGGCCTATTCCGTGGATTGATAGGGATCTCCGGCCTTGGCCTTTTTCTCTCAGCGGCTGCCTTTTGCTTTGCTTTCGGTCAGGGAAAATATGAGCGGACTACAGTCGGGTTCATCTTTGGGATATGCGCCACTTCGTTTTTGCTGATAAGGGCGGCGATCACCGGTACCTTGTTTCCAGGGTTGGACAACAAGAAATAGCCGCGCCTCTGTAGAAGCTCCTGCATTCCTCGCTGGCGATCGTAGATCGTATGCGCCGTGGGTGGACTCGTATTGGTCTGAATGGCTCAGAGTAGACGTGCGGGCTGGATACTCCGCAGCAGTTCACCGCCAAGGTCCGCTGGCTCGAGCGTCTGGCGTGCCCAGAACCAGCCGATGAGATCGTCTTTCATGCTCTGATGACGGAGGCGAAGGAGCAGGGGCTCAGCTACAAAGAGGCGCTGGAGTACACGATCCGGATGCGCGCCGGTGGGGCGGATTAACTCCACTGGATACAAACGCAGGTTCTTAAGATCACTGAATTAGCGCGTCACGGAATCTTGCTTGATATGGATGGTCTGTGCCTTTGGTTTTTTTGCTATATCGGACAAAATTTCTTTTTTAGCTTCCGCCCAGGTCTAAGCCCTCCGCCTTTAGGCGGATAGCTTCCAGCCTCCTTGCTAGATAATGGCGAGGATGGTGGAGTATCGACAAAACTCGCACGGGGTGTGGGATGTAAAGTACCACGTGATCTGGGTGACGAAGTACCGCTACAAGGTGCTTCGCGGCGACGTGGCGGAGCGTACACGAGATCTGCTGCGTCAGATCTGCCAAGGTCGTGAGGTGGTTATCGTGCAGGGAGCAGTGAGCCCGGATCACGTGCACATGCTGGTGAGCGTGCCACCGCAGTTAGCGCCAGCCAAGCTGGTGCAGTACATGAAGGGGAGATCGAGTCGGATGCTGCAGGCGGAATTTCCCCAGTTGAAAAAGCGTTATTGGGGCCAACACCTGTGGGCGCGGGGGTATTTCTGTGCGAGCGTAGGCGCGGTGGACGAGGAGACAGTCAAGCGCTACATCGAAACTCAGAAGTGGGAAGACCCCGGTGAGAACTTCAAGATCACAGCGCCGAGCGAGCCTTAAGCCGGCTCTCAGCCGGACACCCTTCAGGCGGCTTCAGCCGCAAACTGGCGACTTTCAGTCGCAATCAAACCCACCGGCTTTCAGCTGGTGGTCATTTAGCTTCGTTGAATTCGCTGGTACTCAGGGCATCACGAAGGCGCCGCTTCTGAAGCGCATCAATCATTTGTATTCTGGGATCATCGGCTGGATCGATAGTAACGTCGTCCGCTGAGCGAAGAATTTCTCTGAAAACTCCGAAGATGAAAACTCCGATAGCTAGACCGACGCAATAGCCCACCCAACTTGTCGGCCCCTGGCTTTTGTCTAAGGGCGTTAAGGCGCACCAGTTGCTACTGAAACCACCGAACCTAATGATTTCATCTCGAGGAAGCGCAAATTAGAACCCTGCGCCTCTTTTCTGTCTGCCCGCTCGGTCTATCACTCTTAGCCACGCCTGCCTGGGCCCGCGGCTCTCGTAGTCATAGCTCATCCCGAAGCTCTCGCCCGTACTATGGCAGCGGTAAGCACAGGTCATCTCACGACGGCACGTACGCCGGCGGCCATGGCTCCAGCCACAAGGGCGATCACTACAAGAGTCCGAGAGGATCTAGCCATTACGGGCGCCACAAGTAAGAGGGATTTCAGTTCAGGCCGACGCTCGAACGTCCATGTTCTGGCGAAGCCAAGGGCCATGCCGCCCCACAGCGTCTTTGCGCTGAATTCCTTAAATCGAAAAAGGAAGTAGATGACGATCCAACTGATGGTCATACCCAGCAGTTCCTCCCGCAGGACCACCGAAGGCTGCCGGTGCAGAGCACCGCGCTTTTGACGTCGCCGGGAAGGGCAAGGATTTCGGGGACTAAGACGATCCCGAAGCTACCAACTCCAGTGAGGGAACACCGCAGCTGCAAGCCCCAAGATCACAGCGCCCACCATCCATAGGAGAACCTGCCTCACCGGCTTCCTTGGTGGGACGACCTGACTCAAGCCTATTCCGAAGCTCAGCCCAAGGGCCAGGGCTAGCGTTCTGTGCTGATGCCAGTAGAAGAGCAAAAAGCTTACGGGCAGAAGCAAGATCACAAGCTTCAGCCCGCCGTACTGGTGTGCAAGTCTTAGTCTGGGGCTTTTTTCCATATCTCTTCCAACTGAAGTCAGCGGCCTGCCGCCATGCATTCGCGGAGAGCAATTGTATATGCGGCATCGATTGACACTGGGCACATTGATAGTCAAGGTATGCGCCCCGGGAACGGAATGCAAAGCGCCCGAAGTTGCATTCCCTCCAAAGAGTCCGAGCGTCCGTGAATACGCCGCAGCATCATAACCGGCTCCATTAATCATATTCCTCGCCATCCAAACAGAACGATGGGCTTGGCGGTTGCCGCCAGAAATTCTTCATCCCTCAGAGACGTTCGCCCTTTCCACGCGCTTCCCCACAACCGAAAGAACCCAGAGCATTCCATACAAATCTCCAATACCGAATGGGGCATAGATGATCGTTGGGAACCATCCAGTAGTCGCCCAAGAAATAGACATAATCAGCGATGCGTGAATAGCGACTACGAAGGTCATCGTCATCCAAAACCACAACTTCCGCCTTAGGTTCCATCTCATTACGATTGCAAGGACAATCATCGCTGCAAATATAAGCGTTGGACGCGCTATATCGAATCTTCCGAAATAAACGAACCCGAGCACAAATAAATCGTGCCGAAGATAACAAGTAAAGCGCCCCACCACGGTAGACGCATTTCCTTATCTTCTTCTGTTGTTATTTTGTCTAACGGCAATTTCTGACCTCCATTACGGTGCCAACAATATCCAGACCCACTGACACATCGCTAGAACCTGACCAGCGTCCCACGAGCTGTAAATTCGTCGGTGAGTCGCATATCTGGAACGCGGCAATTCAGCCACCTTGATCAAGTCCTAGCGGGGAGTGCGTGACCTTCCATGGCTCGGGAGATCCTGTTCAGCACTCATCAAGGGAATCTTGCGATTCGCCTCGATATAGGCCTGCACGTCCTCTGGACGGTATCGCACCTCCTTGCCTTGGAGTTCCACATAGGCCGGCCCGCGACCATGCCAGCGCCACCGTTTGACACGACTAACCGGTACTTGTAATTCTTCGGCAACTTGCTCCTGCGTCATCAGCGCCATGCGCAGCTCCATTGTGAAGTAATGAACAGTATGTAGCTGGCGGATCTCAGTCTAGAACCGACATCAGATCATCAGGCCCTGCCACCCAATGAACTTCGGACAATCCCCATAGCGTCTCGTGCATATCGAACTCTTCAACGTACCCTTTCTCCAGAGCGGCACGGAGGCTGGATGGAGGCCTAGACGCAGCAAGGCCGCCCCGAAGGACAGCCGCAACGACCAACTCAGAGATGCAAGTAGAAGAGGATGCCCATCACAGCACATATCCCCAATAAGACCAGAAGCAGCTTCCGCAGACTGAGCCTCGGAGGGATTATCTGCTGAGTAAGTACACCGGACAGAAGACCGACAAGCTCGGCCAAGCGCGCCTGAACCGGCGTATGAGTCTTCAGTAGGTCGGTCGCTGCCGCGGAGACAAACCCAAGAGTTGCTAATTTCAGCACCGTCTTGAGCGTGCCGCTCATAGGTTGGCCCGATCCCTTGATGTAATCGTCAGCATAGTCTCGCATCAGTAATCCTGTCCCGTCAGATTATCAAAGAGTGAAGTGACACCGCTGCTGATAGCGCAGGCTCTTCCTGTAGTTGCCCCGTTCAGAAGTCCCCTAGCTCCGTAGTAAAGCGTTCGCCCGGCAAAGCTGATCGCAGCCCCTTGACCAACGCCAGAGACAGTGACATCTCCAATGGTCACTGCGCGTACAAGGACACCAGCAGCGGTAGAGCCAACCCAGTCACCACTCAGAATCTTTCCGGTTTCAGCATGCAGAGCTGCGCTAGCATCTGCTCCACAATTCTGATTTCATGTATTCAATAGAGGATAGGCTGGCTTGTTCTGTTGCCCGTTGCTTAGGTAATACCATATGCACAAAAGTGAGAGTGCATCGTAGTTGTATCGATCATTAGTTCACTCAAGATTGTGCAGCAGCAGCCAAGCAGCGCACACCATAACGATAGTTCCGGCTATAAAGGCGAGGGAATATGGACCGGTCATTATCCCGATCCCCATCCGTACAGCCACCAGACCGAACGCACATCCGAGAGCCACTTTACGATTCTGGGCGGCATAGATCGCAAACATCACAATAGATCCCACCACTAGCCCTCTTTTCAGAGTCCATCCTCTGTGAGGCTCCGCACTGTATGCAATCGCCACCATAAGCGCGACTCCAAGCATCACGGACAGGAGTATGTCCCAACGAGTGAAAGGCAGAGTCTCACCTCTTTTACCCTCCCTTCTCCCGAACATAAACTGTTGCAGGCTTCCCATTAGTGAATGACTCCTGAACACTTTGCGTAGGCGTAGGCATAGGCACCAGCGTCGAAGGCTAATGTTGCGGCGGTGAAAACGCCCGCTGCCTCCGATATAGCCTTCCCGGCAGCAGTCTCTGCAACCGACAAACCTTTGAACACTGCACTAGGATTGCCCATTTCATCAAGGCTGCCGATATTAAGCCAACGCCCCGTGCCGCTATCCATTGCACCGTACTGTGCAGCCGTGTAGTTGATCGCGTTGTATTTCAAGGGACTGCTTATAGCCGCTTGACCAGCTGAACTCAACCGACCGGGGCCAAAGACGAGATTGGAAGCTGTCGAAATATCGTTCCCAAGCAGCGCCTGGCCGAATCAATTGTCCTTGCTTATGCCAACAAGGCTCGCAATTGAGATGGCATTTGCTGCTGCACATCGTGCGTTGTTGGCGATGCCCCTATTTGGGGCAAGGGCAGGAGCGAGCAAAGATAGTGTGGCGGGGTACGATCGCTGGTGAAAATCTATAACCTCAATCGCGGAGCCGACGGTTTTGCAGAATAATCGCAACTTCGATTGCCAAAAGCGCACCTGAAACAACCGCGTTGATCCAAGGCATCGTTATGAGCGCGAAGATCGTGTATACCAAGATCGTAGCTATACCAAACGCCTGCCAGCGAAAAGCTCTACTCATCTCACCAGAACGATGCGCGAATACGCCAACGGCGAAGACAATGCCGGAATAGACTAAAGCGTGAATTGTTCTTCCTGAAAAGTGCCCCATCTGCTCGCCTCTACGGAATTGGTGAAGGATTTGCTGCCTGATTTAGAAACATAGTGTTTGCCATCGAGTTTCCGGAGTTCGCGCAAGCTGCATGCGCCGCTATGTCCACTGCTGTAGCTGCGCCCACTGCCAGGCCTCCGAGTGCTTTAGCTGCACTATGGAGTCCATGAGCTGCTAGTCCCGCTAATGCATTCAAGGGTGATGCAATCGCGGTTCTTCCAGCGAGAGTCGTTAGGGAAGCTGCTCCGGCCGCTTCGCCAGCTTTAATTGCACCAGCCTTTGCACTACCTCCAACAATCGTCTCCAGCCAGCTTTCACCCACGTCCGGACCCCACAAAAGAGAGCCTGCGCTAAGCAGATTTGTCGCTTTTCCCGCCTTCGAACTATAGAAACTATTTAGGCACGACTTCATCGCCGCAGTATCAATTGCTGGCAAGTTACTTGGGGTGGAACCACCGCCACCGCCTCCAACATCCACGGTCGGTACAGAAGATCCATATGAGAATCCTGAAATTCCTGGTCCCCAATATGCACCCATGAGTTGAAGGTATGAAAACTGATCTAAGATGTTTCCGACCATGTCATAGATGGTAACGATCTTTGCCGTGGCATCACCACCACCGCCGCCGCCTCCTCCTGATATATCCCAAATACCCTAGACAAGCGTCTATTTGTCCTCCTTGAAGATGGAAAACAATCAAACTCCTCCAGTCCGCTCGGGTCAATTCCCATCAACGGCGGATTCTTAACATAGGCATACCGATTGAAGCTCTGTGGATTTGAGGCGTCATGGCTTCCGTCATAGGGATCTGGGCTCAACCACCGGCCCAGTCCTGAGGAGTACTGGCGGAACTGAGCATGATGCGTTTCCGTCTCTGAGTCGCGATCCAGTTGGGCGAACTGGAGATTGTCGAGAGCATTGCCCGTGGGATCGTTTTCGTTGGCGGTATAGCCGTCACCCCAGGGCAGTGACTTGTAGGTGGACGAGACCACGCCAGCGTGATCTGTCCGCAACCTCTCGGTTCCGATCCAGTCCTGGTGATCGAAATACGTCGAGCGATTCCACGCGCGATAGGCAATTTGCTGCCCGCCCCAATAGATGCGCCCCTGGTTGCCGAAATCGTTCGGCAACTGCCAGCCAGAGATGCGCTTGTTGGCGTAATCGAAGACATATCCATAGATTGAGCCGTTGGCCTGCATGACACCCGGTGATTCAGCCCGTCGTAGCCGTACTTCGCTGTTGAGCCATTATCGACCTGCAGAATATTGCCCTCGGCATCGTATGTGTAGCTATGTATCCAATCCCCAGTCATATTTCCCGCGGCATCATAACCGGCTCCATTGATCATGTTCTTCGTCGTCCAAACAGAGAACGATGGGCTTGGACCTGATCCGTGTTAAATCACATGGCCATGTGATTTCAGTTGGATGGGATGACTGCCTCAGTTCACTGTGCTGGCATTTCCCCTACAAACAAAACTGCTGCACAGCACATCAATGAGATCTACGTTGAATCCAAAGAAGCGGGCAAGGCCTGGGAAGCTTATTTCAAAGCCTCCCTATTTGGGATTCTAGCGCATTGGCAGCCGTTAGGGGAGCCTTGTCCGCGCGTGATCAGTGTATGTAGGCTGCAAGGGTTTGAAGTGGAGAAGAGTGCTAAAGCGGCGACCATTCGTGGCCAGACTACGACAATAGCCCTATTTTGATTGTGATAAACATTGGCGGCACTAAAGTATGTATACCTTTGAGTATTGCACTAACACCATTGCAACAAATAAGGTCACGAAATCCAAACAATAAAACGTCGGTGACGAACGCTGACGATGGGAGTCTCTGTGAACTCGGTTTTCGCATGTCTGCGTATCTCTTTGCCTGATTATTCTCCATTCTCGTCGGACGACGTGAGATTCACGTTTGCAGGCTGCGGCACTCAATTCCGGATCCGGTGAATCGGTTTTCTGAAACACATTCAGCTGTATAGCCCCCATTCGACCCATATCGGGTTGTGTAGCGAAGGCAACCGTCGCACGGTTACTTTGCCGGCCACTCGGAGATGAAGCTGATCCCCGTTGGGGATCGAAGTAACGAGAACTGATCGCTTTAGGAGAGGGAGAAATCTATGCGTAGCAAATCGAGCTTTGGTCTAGTCAGAACAGGTGCCTTCCTAATCTTTGGAAGTGTCGCAGCTCTTGCCCAAACAAGTGTGACGGTCAACGACAGTTCCCCTGGTACGTACGGCGGCGTTGCGTACTTCAAAAGCGGCTCTGTCATTGCTAATTCATCAATGGTGCAGGCTCCAAGCGGCAACATCGGAATCAAAGCCGGGACGACCGTACCCTTTTCCCCGCTGACAGTCTACGGCAACGCTGCGTTCGGTTACGACACCACTACTTCGAACGGTTCCATCGTAATGGGAAAAGTGCCACTCGTTCAGCTCGTTGGAGGTGGTAATCCGAATGCGGCTCCGGGTCTCGGAATACTGCAGCTGAATATGAATGCTGGCGGCATGAATCAGGCGGGATCGGAGCTTTACCTCGGTGCCACCGGCGGTACCACTGCAACGTCGCGGGTTGCAGTGCAGGGCGGAGCGCTCCTCGGGCAAATAGGGTTCTTCGGGGACGATGGCACAAACGTGCGAACTCGTGGCGCATTCATCAATTCGTATGCTGACACCTCACATGTCCCAGTATCAACAGGTGTTATTCCGGCCAATCTGGCTCTCGGAACAACCAGCAGCGGTCCGATCCTCTTCTTCACCAATTCCGCCGAGAAGATGCGCATTGACTACAACGGAAATGTCGGGCTCGGCGTGTGGAATCCATCGCAGAAGCTGGAAGTGTACGGCAATATCAAGATAAGCGGCGGTGGCGCGTCGATCCTCTTTCCGGATGGCACTGTGCAGTCGACGGCATGGAATGGCACAACCTGCGGCGGAGATTACGCCGAATCGGTCGATGTGACCGGCGACCGCAAGGCTTATGAGCCCGGTGATGTACTGGTGATCGACCGCACCGCCCCGGACAAGTTCGCGCACTCCACGACACCATACTCTAGGCTTGTCGCCGGTATTTACTCCACCAAGCCTGGGTTGACCGGCCGTCGTCAGGGCCGGACTGTGACTGGAGAAGAGGCTCCGATGGCGATGCTGGGTATCGTGCCGACGAAGGTCAGCGCAGAAAACGGAGCCATTGATGTGGGTGATCTGCTTGTTTCTTCCGGGACGGAAGGCTATGCGATGAAGGGAACGGATTCCAGCAAGCTGACGGGCGCCGTCATCGGTAAGGCCATGGGTACGCTCGATTCTGGAAAAGGCGTGATTGAGGTTCTGGTGTCGCTGCAGTAGCAGGCCATGCTGATCGAACGCTATCAATGATTGTGACTCCAGCCGCTGCGTGCTGTAGGGGACTGAACTATATGAGTGTGAGAAATAAAAAAGGAAATTCCGTGGTTCCAACGCTTGCAGCAGAGACACAATCGCCGCTTCATCTTCAAACTTGGCTGAAAAAAGGGATGCAGTTATTGATAGCTGTTACAGCTCTCATAACGTCACTAGTCGCCCAAACACCCAACGAGCCCTTGGGCTACCCCCAGGGATCGGTCTTCAATCACTTCAAAGTAGACGATGTGAACGTGGCTAACCGGAATGTCGTGGTGAAAATCCCTTTGTTTTCGCTGCCCCAGAAAGGGAAGCTCAAATTGAGCTTCTCGCTTTCGCTCAATACAAATGCGTGGCAAGCAAATGCTGACTGCACGGGGTTTGGGGGAGCCAATTGTAATTTCACGTACTACAACGATTTAGTTCCCGCTAGCCTCAGAGCTGGACAAGGCACTTCATTTGGACCTCTGATTGCCATGGATCAGGGATACACAGCTATCATCCCTGGATACCCCCAAACCACTGATGGCAGCAATGGGGTGAATGTCGCGACACTCTATAGCGCTGTTGATTCCTCTAATACGGAACATCCGCTCTACTATCTTTCCGCTACACCGACAAAGCTTCGATCGGTTGATGGCTCCAGGCTCCTCTTTGAGCCAACTTCGTTACATCCATACTTTTATCCTGAATCTACAATCAATGGAACGATCAGAGATTCAGATGGCATAAAGTATCAAATTATTCCATCATCGTCGCAGCTGTCTTACAGCATAACCGATCCAGATGGCAACGCTGTAACCTGGTCTGATCAGGGAGTCACGGATTCGGTGAATCGCCAGATCTCGACGAATTGGCACTTTACTTCGAGTACTACAGGTTGCCCCGACCTCTCCACTCAGGGAGCAAATCAGCCTCTTGTTGGAAGCTACACATGGTCGGTTCCGGGCTATGGCGGAAACGTCAACTACTTAATCTGTTATGCCTCCCTGAACATCAGGACAAATTTTTGGGGACGTCAAGGTCAAGACTTTGTCGAAAACGGAGAGCCGACAGGGTGTGGCGACGGATTGGGGTCGGCCTGTAATTTCAACCAATGGTTTTACGAGACCCACGCAGCGGGATTCACGGCAATTCAGAGCATTGTCTTACCTGACGGTACATTTTGGGGATTCATTTACGATTCTGCGCCTTCAGATAACTCGGCCTTCGCATACGGGACATTATCGAAATTGCTGTATCCGAGTGGCGGGGGAGTCCGTTACGAATATAGCATGCAGCCCTCCTGCTACTGGACAACCCCTGCGAGCAATTACGCGGGGAATAACATGTGGTCTAGCCCCCATGTAACCCGGAGAATCGAGTTCGATGGAAGCGGAACGGAATACGCAACCGTCTACACCACCGACAAGGCTACTGACCCTTCGGCAACTTCGGTTACGGTGACCGGCCCGGAGCAAAATAATACCGTCTATGAATTCGAGTCCGGCCCCTATTATGAGCCGTGCGGACCAACAGTCGAGAAGGCACACACAGTCTATGCAGGAACCGTAGACCCAAGTCACAAGGTTCAGAAGATAAGCCGTGTCAATAACTTTAGAACTACGCCGACTGTGCGATTCTTCAATCCTGGAGGGGTGGCAACGACTGAAGTGTCAAGTGAATCCACCGAAACGGATGGCGTAACGACTTCGACAACCAGCTACTCAAGTTATGGCACCACGTCTGTCGTGGAATATGTTTGCACTTCTGCCGCATCAGATTGCATTAGCGGAACTCCTGTTACCTACAATCTCACCGATCCGGGAGATGTGAGTACCGGAGGAGTCAATACGCATACGGATTTTTGGTACGCGGATTCCGCGCATTCCAGCTATCTTGATGCCAATCTGATTAACCTTCCCTCCGCGGTTACCGTCTCGTCTTCTACTGAGCCACAGGCGTCTCGTACAGAATATAAGTACGACGAGTCGGACTACTACGGCGGTGGCAACATTGCTGGCCATCAAACGAGTGTGAAGCAGATCAACGATCACGGTACATCGCCGGAGACTCACACGGGATGGACCAACAGCGGCATGATCAGCTACATCAAGGACGCTAAGGGATACAAAACTCACAGCTATACGTACGATTCATCGGGTTTGTATCCGACCACCGATACGGATCCTACAACTGGGGATACTACACGAGGTTTTGATTACCACACAGGCCTATTGACATCTGTAAAGGATGTAAATCAGCAGAGTATAAGCTATTCATACGATTCTGTTGGACGGATTACAGAAGTTGACTTTCCAGATGGCGGCGAAAAGGATTTTTGCTACAAGCTCCCAAGGGCGAATGGTACACAGA
The DNA here is from genome assembly GCF_025685425.1 of Terriglobus albidus. Taxonomy (GTDB): domain Bacteria; phylum Acidobacteriota; class Terriglobia; order Terriglobales; family Acidobacteriaceae; genus Terriglobus; species Terriglobus albidus. Next base: position 1,267,878 of record NZ_JAGTAS010000058.1, on the reverse strand, counting down.
GCTCCTCGCCATCCGGATGCTCCGGAGGAGGGAACAATTCGGTTCGGATCACCACAAAGCTGAATTCGTCAATTGCGGCTACTCAGGAGAGCCGCGTGGATGGTTTGGGTAGAAATGTATACACCAAAGATGAAGGCGGTTTCGTAGTCCTGAGAACCTTCGATTCTGCCGATCGGCCTTCATGTATTAGCAACCCCACAGATTCTGCGTCGGCGACGTCATGCACGGCGCTTAATCGGACCGAGATGTCCTATGACGCTATCGGAAGGATGACGTCTACCTGCCTGAAACCGGGGCAGGATTGTGCGACCGCGAGCTATGCGGGGTTCGATACCGTCCGCGCCGATGCTTCAAGCAAAAAGACAAAAACTACCGTGGATAGCCTCGGCCGCGTGACTGATGTCTACGAAGACCCTGACAACTTCAACTACCACACGCAGTACACGTACAACACTCTTGGAAATCTGACGAATGTTGACCAGCATGGCCAGACTAGAACGTTTGGCTACAATTCGCTGTCACAGCTTTTATGGGTCCACAATCCCGAGACAGGAGTGATCTGTTTTGGTACCAGTACGAATGGCACGGAGACTGGATGCCCCTCTGACGGATATGACCTCAATGGAAACCTAAGCTATAAAACGGACGCCCGCCACGTTCTTACTAGCTATAGCTATGACTCATTGAACCGAATCACCTCAAAGACCTATAGCAGCGACAGCGACTCCAACCATACTCCCGGAAGTGATCCCGCTCATACGCCTTCAAACTGCTACCAGTACGATACGTCCACGATTGGCTACCCAAACGCGAACCTCAAGGGGCGTCTAACCCATGAATGGACGCAATCAGGAGGCTGCGACTCATCACAGCTCTTCAGTAGCAATACAAACAGAACAAAAACTCGTAGGTCGATTCGAGCGTATGACGTTATGGGGCGTGTGCGGACAGAAGAACGGTGCGTCTTGGCAAATTGCAAAACATCGACGACTCCATTTTCATTGCATCTGAGCTACGACCTCGCAGGCAATCTCACGGAATACGACAACGGCATTCGGAACCTGACTCTGTCGAATATCTATGATGCGGCTGGCCGCCTAAGTAAGGTGACTAGCTCAGCATACGATTTGACACACCCAAACGCGCTCTACAACGTCAATAGCTTTCTGCCGACCGGGGCTCCAGGCAGCTTCGATCTTGGATTGCACATGAATGCAATCCAGAACGTCGACAGCCGCCTCCGTCCCTCGGCGCTGAGCGTTACGGTGAAGTAAGGAGAGAATGATGAAGGTCGATCACTGGAAGAAGTTCGTCTTGTCTCTTTTTGTGCTTGGTGGTGGCGTTCTTGCTCAAAGTACCCCTCAGACAACCGCGACAATCTCTGTGCTGGGTGGTGAACAGTCCACTGGGAATGTATGGGATAGCGGGAGTGTCTCTGTTAATGTGAACGGATTGACGCGTACCGTTTCCTATGGCCAATTTTCAACGCCAGCTTCGGTGGCGGCAGGTCTCGCAGCATTGATCTCCAGAGAGTGTTATGGAGTCGCAAGTGCCAAAGCTGACGGAGCTGTTATTACCTTCCGTCTTCGTTACACAAGTGCCGCACCGGTTGCGATTAGTGGTACCTCGCAGTGGGACAGCGGGCATTTTAGCAATGCTTCCTTCAGCTTCAGCCAGCAGCAGATAGTTAATCCGTCACAGGTTACGCTCACTGGGGATCATGGAGAAGCGATTGCTCCATACACCCAGATCAACCTCACGGCCACAATGGCCCAGACATCAGCAACCGGAACGGTATCATTCTATGACCGAGGTGCGTTGCTAGGTATGAGTGTCATCAGCGCTTCTCAGGCGACATACACCACCCCCCAGTTGCTTGCTGGAGCACATGAGCTGTATGCCAAATACAACGGAGACGGGAGCTATGCAGCGAGCACCTCAAACACTGTCTATGCAACGGCCGCCGATCACTCCGGGCCGGCAATCGGAACAACCGTTTATTCATTTGGCGTTACAACCGATCCGACCACGACAACTTACCGAACGGACGGGACAGCAACCGGATACGCAGCGAATGGAAACATTGCGGCATATATCGATAAGGTGATGGGCCAGTGGAGCTTCGGCTATGACAGTTTGAATCGTCTATCCAGCGGAAATGCGCAGACGGGACCGGTTCCGCAGCAGATGGGACCATACTTTTGTTGGAACTATGACTCCTTTGGCAACCGTCTTGGACAGAACAACTCGACCCAGGGATTCTTAGTTAGCGATGGTATTTCATGTCAGAGCAGCGGGGGCACCACAAGTCAAATCTCAGCTGACTATGACAGTAGCAACAACCGTATCAAGAGTACAAATAGCGGGGTACCTGGATACGATGACAGTGGCAATATCACGAACGATGGCAAGAATCTGTATTTATTTGATGGGGAAGGGCGCTTGTGCGCGGTTCAGGCGCCCCCTCCTGTAGCAGGCCTTCCTCTTGTGATGGAGCAGTATATTTATGACGCCGAAGGTCGTCGTGTGGCGAAAGGCACGATCACCAGTTGGAGCTGCAATACCGACTCGAACGGTTTCGTGCAGACTGCGGCTTATGTTCATGGTCCTAACGGAGAACAGATGACCGAAATGAGCGTGGCAGCGAATGGTTCGATGACGTGGACGCACACTAATGCGTTCGCGGCCGGTAGGTTGGTTGCGACCTATCAGAACGATAACGGTGGTACTACACCGGTTGCTGGCAACCTACATTTCGCTCTGGCGGACTGGCTAGGCACCAAGCATGTCCAGACGGCTTACAATGGTGCATCTGAAAGCTCATGGACAAGTCTTCCGTTCGGGGATGATTTGATCAGCTATTCCGGATCGGGCGGTTCTGGTTCTGACGCAACGGAACATCTTTTCACCGGCAAAGAACGGGATCAAGAATCCGGGCTCGACTACTTCGGGGCCAGGTACTACAACTCGACGATGGGCAGGTTCATGTCCCCAGATCAGCCCTTCGTAGATCAGAATCCCGCTGATCCGCAGAGTTGGAATCTGTACAGCTATGTGAGAAATAATCCTCTTAAGAACGTCGATCCAAATGGCCTCGATTGCGTGTACTTGAACAATGCGGGAGACGGCGTTGATAAGGATGGTATCGATCATCACTCTAGCGTCGGAGAGTGCAGTGAAACGGGAGGATATTGGGCGGAAGGAACGGTGAATTCCGCTGGAGATGTCCACACCTTTTCCAATTCAGACCAGATCGTCGTCAATTCCAATGTAGATGGAACGTCAACAACGAATATTGCAAATTGTGCGTCTTGCTCGACAAAGAATAAGGACGGTTCACTCATGGGTTCAATGACGCAGACGTTCGGTAATACTCGACTGGGAGACTACAGCGTGTCGACTGGAATCTCGACTGGCTACATTCCAGTTGATCCCAACCACAAAGGTCCTTTTTATCCTTCAATGCGTGCGTACACCCCTGCTTCGCAACGCAAGCTAAGCGAAGCGGACATTGCGGCTATGTGCATAGTCGGTGCATCTCTAAGAAATAATGGGCTGGGAGGGCACACAACAGGAAGCGAGTCCTTGACGGTTTCACAAGAGTTTAGAATGGCACGAAATGGGCATGAGAACGAAAGAGGTATCAATCAAAGCCAAACCGTAGGGACAAGTGCAACTTTGGATTCCGTTGGTGGGTTGTTCTCGCTAGGGAGTGATTTCGTGACATGCCGTTACCTTCTGCAGGGAGGGAGATAGCTATGAACTCGGATCATGACCATAAGGATCCTTCTTATGATCCAGTTAAGAAAATGTTGCTCGAACAGAAGACATTTTCGAATGCTTGGATCGGTAAAGCTCCGCAGAATACTATCCAGAGATTGGGCTTCATCCTTTTGTCGACTTTCTTCCTGCTGATCGGGGGATGCATGTGGTGGGCATTTTTCAGTGAACCTACGAGCACCGGGTTAGCAGTTCTCGTTGTCGGCACGTTTCCACTGGCGTTGGGAATAGCCGGACTCGCTAAGGCGTTGAAGAAATCCTGATCAGCCTTGGAGGCTCTGACCTGCCGCTAACGTGCTCCCCTATTTCCGCTACATCTTGCTGGCTTGATGCGTCTACACCATGTCCTCCAGTCTGGTTGCTACTGCGTTTGAAGAGCACGATGTTTACGCATCGGGTTGGCGCTGCGACCCGTCACCCCCAAAATAGGAACTGCAAGAATCCCTGAGGTTTCTGTGGGTGAACGTGAGTGGAATGAGCAACGAAGCGTGCACAATGCTAAGTAGCGTTTCAAATCTTCTCTCGTTCGACAATTCGGAGCAACCATGGATTTTCCTGAAGAGTTCACCTCCAGAATCCGCCGGTTGGAACGCCTGGCATGCCCTACGCCGCAGGATGAGATCATCTTCCACCCCCTGATGGCCGAGGCGAAGGACCGCAGGCTCAGCTACAAAGAGGCGCTGGAATTCACGATCCGGGTACGCGCCGGCGGGGCGGACTGAAGTTTGCCTCTTGGTTCGACTCCCGGCAATTTCATCCGCACCGTGGGTAACCATGAATTCGCCACGTTTCTTGAAACCCGGACGCGAACAATGTTCGGATGGAGCAGTTTCCACGTTTCCAGTTTGCTCCACATTATTGGCCTGTTAATGGAGAACAGGCAGCCGGCTGATTTGGAGACTTTGCACACGAGTTTTCGCGGGCTTAACTGTTACAAGCAAGCTGGCTCATGACGGAAGTCACCGAAGGAAAATTTGAGGATCTGTCTGTGAAAATGTACTGTCTTGGGTTGATTACGGGATTTCTGCTTTCACCATTAGCAAATGTTTCAATTTACCTTGAGCTCCCTAGGGTGTGTCCTCGACCAAATACACAGCAAAGTCGGATTGATTGCTGAAATAGCGCTCGCGGAACCAGAAGGCCAACTGGACAAGGCTAATCATGCCGGAACTGATGTCGAAAAGTATTCTTGGGCTTCAGCAAGCAGGAGCATTTATGAACGATAAAGTCGGACTCACCGAAAGGGAGTCTGCCCATACAATTGCCCTTTCTGGCGACGCTACGGACTTCTAACGTCACTTTCTGATCGAGTGGAGGTACCTAAACATAGCCGCAAGATTTTCAAGAAGCTCTTGGTACTTCTCTGGATTTTCCATTTGCAATCGTTCTAGATTCAGAAGCTTCCACCGGACCGCAGGAAGGTTGCGAACGGTAGGAAAGTCGATGAGTTCCCAGTTGGGATTGAGCGTGTGAAAGGAACTCAGGAAGAGCTGAGACGCTTCGTCCAAACGCGAATGGATTTCAAAAACCAATTGCTCTCGGGTTGCGAGAAGGTCATCTAAGGAGATTTCATCGACGGTCATTCCTACAAATTCCTTGTCGAACGCTTGTTGGATGTCTTTCAAGCGGGAGTGCAGGACCTCGTGAGCGGGACGATTGTGACCAAGGATGTAGGCAAGAAAGGTTTGGAAAAGAGTTCTGTTGATCCCTTCATTCGCGAGCAGGTATCGGACATCAAACAAGTCCCGAGGATGCTGACGGTCAAGAGCGGCAACCAGCTTTCCCGCATAAAGATCGGCAAATGAAACGACCTGGATCTCAGCAAACCCAAACCGCTCTTCTACCAGGGGGCGGACAGCCTTCACCTCAATGGGATGGACTGTCCCACGAAGAACGGGAGTGACTTCGATCTTGATCTGGACACTTCTTTGACGAACCAGGATGAGAGTCCCATTCGCGTTGGCTGTGTCGTTAACGATGCTGTCAGGGAGCGCTTTGCGAATCTTCTGGACGATGCGATTCAGCGCAGCTCGTATTCCCAGAAGCGATGCTTCTCGATCTTCAATTGGCAGATAAACCAGATCGATGTCCACGGAAAAGCGCGGGAGATCTCGGACGAAAAGATTGATTGCTGTACCGCCCTTGAGGGCAAAGCAATTCTCAGTCGCCACATATGGCAATACCCGGACGAGAAGAGCAACTTGCGCTTCAAAAGCTTCATTGGCCATCGTTGCTGGCTCCCACAGGAAAGAGTTCCGTCGGAAGCGTGATCTGATAGCGCGCGTCGAAATGGCCATGGGGAACCAGTTGGCGTTTTCCTTTTCCGAGGTCAACTGACGACTGATCCAAGCGTTTGAGCCAGGCGTGCCGATGCCTATCCGCGTACCAGAGGAAAAGCCGCTTAACCTTCACACTCGTGCATTCCTGCAGGAGTTTCCCCAAGAGTTGAGGGCGGAGATTAGCCAAGCCTTCCATCATGACATCAACTTGGTGAAAGCTCTCGTGATGAGGCAGTTCATCGATCATCTCCAGGATCGCTCGTTCAGGAACGGACATCATCAAAGCCCACTCCCAAGGTTTTTTGTTTTCAGCATCCCGGGGAGATCCCGATGCTTCGCCAGAGCGCATGTCATAACGCCTCGCCTCAACTCCGGTATCCGAGCCGAACAGTCTTGTAGAACGGGTTTCAAACTGACTCGCTGTCGGTAGTTTGGTAAGCCAGGAGGGGAAGTCCAAACCATACAGGTAGACCCGGGGAGTTTCGCCGGCTTCGACGTAGTGAGCATATCCGGCCAGTCCGAGGGCTGTCCGAGCTCCTATATGGAGAGGTTTGTGCATGATCTGTTGAAGTGAGAGCACAACAACCTCCCAAGATAGCGAGGCCCTGGCCGATTGACTGGGGCGCCGGTAGACGCGCGGAGCTACTCTTTCGAGCCATCCCCGATCCACATAGTCACGTATGGACGAACGGGAGAGGCCCTGGTCCTGGAGCCATATGCTGTCTGCTAGGAATCCTTCCGGTAGGCTCAGGAGCAGATGGTTTAGCCGATTCATTCTTTGTGCGTCCATGACGCACATTATTAGGCATATTCAAACCAGCTGTAAAGGTTTATTGAACTCAACAATTGTGCGTCTTGGACGCACAAAACAGACAAATCTCAAACTGAAGAAAGTTTTGGGCTGGCCCCACATCCAGCCCGTGCTCCGCTTGGTGAAAAGTTTGTAGCAAAAAAGCTTGTCGCATTCTTGTCGCAAATATCGCCAATTAGGCCGATTTTGCCGGTTTTGCCGACTTATAACTCATTTTCCGTCAATAACTTAGCATTTTGGCTGCTCCATGGCATGGAAGAGGTCATCGGTTCGATCCCGATCAGGTCCACCAAATAACCCCTTATAAATCAAATAGATGCCGGGACCAAGCCGACCCTCTCTGATCAGTTTGGTGTCATTTGGTGTCAAATTTCCAGCTACCGCTATGAACAGCACTGTGTTCTGGTGCTGTTGCTGATCCGCGTTTCCCGGGCTTCCGTTGGCCTACGCTCGATGGTTTTTTCACTCCTGATGGATGGAGTTGCTCCTGGCTTGGATGCTCTTAGGGAGAAGCACTTTCACCGGAAAGCGAGCAATTCGCTCGGACGAAGAGGGTTCGTCATGTCCAGTCCAACAGAATGCGACCCTGCATGAACAACGAAACAAAAGCCAACCTCAGCGCCCAAGCTCCCGGTCAAAGAACTCCGCCATATACTCCCAAGCCTCGCGCGACTCCGGCAGCTGATTGTTGTTCCAGAAGCAATGCGGCAGGCCGTCGAAGACAATCAGCTGCGACCGGTTTCCCGCGCGCAGAAACGCGCGATGCAAAGTGCTCGTTGCGCTCAGCAGCAGATCACGCTCGCTGGTGATGAACAGCGTTGGTGGCATGTCATGCACATCGGCATAGATCGGCGACAACACCGGATCGCGCCGGTCCGTCTTTCCCACATATTCGGCATTCTGTGTTCCATCCTGGATCGGCACATACCCGCGCCATCCAGCCGTGTTGTACAGTGACCGTGAATCGCCGCCCTCCATCATGCTCGCTGACGAGGAGAACGGTCCAAGCGCCGCCGGCATCGGCAGCTTCAGCTGCTTCATCTTCACTGCAGCTTCCAGCGTGAGCATCGCGCCTGCGCTGCTGCCGAAGATGCCGATGCGGTTCGGCTTGTAGGTCTTCAGCAGCTCCTTGTACACCGCAATCACGTCGTCCACTCCCGCAGGAAATGGATTCTCCGGAGCCAGCCGGTACAACACACTCACCACGCGCACGCCCGTCAGCCCCGCCACCGGGATCGACTCCGAGTATGATCCCGAATCTGCATTGAATCCGCCGCCATGCAGGCAGATCAGCACGCGGTCCTTGTGCTTCACCGCCGCCGGAACCACCTCGCGCACCGGCACGCTCCCCACCGTGCTGTCTCTCACAGTCACCGCAAACATCTTCAGCAGCTCATCGCGATGGCGCGCCTGCGAAGCATCCTGCATCGCACGCCGCTGCTCAATCGTCTGCGGCACATCTGCATCCGCCGCGATGGGACTGCTCAGCCAAGCCTTCGCCTCAGGACTAAGCCACTGCGGCAGCGGGATCACTCGCTGCTCCCGCACCGTGCCATCCGCCTCCGTCACCGCATGGTTCTCCGTAATCTTCGCCGCAGGATTTTCCTGCGCAGCCGCCGCCAGCCCTACCGACAACACTGCCACAACAAGGTGCAGTTTCATTCGATCCGCCTCCGCCAACCAATATCGCAGGTTCCGGAGCGTCGCACGAGAAGTCGTTCTGGGTTATTTCGGATCTCAGACGCTCGTCAACCGCGCCGTGGCACTATCGTTTTCTGGGTGGTGCCGGGACGTAAGATGAATCCGTTGGCTGCGTCTCCGCAAACTGGTCATCATCCTTCACTTCCTTCTTGAGGCGGTATAGCTCCTGCTTCAACTTCGCAACCAGCGGTTGCGCGCTGGGCTCGTTATAGATGTTGTGCATCTCCAAGGGATCATGCACCAGGTCATAGCACTCCCACTGATCTTTTTTCCAGAAGTAGATCAGCTTGTATTCGTCTGTGCGGACGCCGTAGTGCGCTCGCGTGTTGTGATCTCCTGGATCGTGGTAGTAGCGGTAGTACATGGCATGGCGCCAGTCTTTCGGCGTGTGTCCTTTCCAGATCGGAAGGAAACTGCGGCCTTGCATGTCTGCAGGAACGGATCGACCGGCGGCGTCGAGAAACGTAGGTGCGAAATCGCAATTGATGCCAATCGCTTCCGAGACCGTACCGGGCTTAATGACTCCGGGCCAACGCACGACAAACGGCATGCGGAGTGACTCCTCATACATGAACCGCTTGTCGAACAGCCCATGCTCGCCTAAAAAGAATCCCTGATCGCTGGTGTAGATGACGATCGTGTTGTCCCGCAGCCCATTGGCCTGCAGCCAGTCCAGAACACGGCCGACGTTGTCATCTACGCTTTGGACGCAGGCAAGATAATCGCGCATGTACCGCTGGTACTTCCAGTCCTCCAGCTCCTTGCCGGTCAAGGTCTTCTTTACGCCATCCACTTCGATCTCAACTTCCATTGGCTTTGCAGCGAGCCACTGCTTCTGTTCCTCGGTTGAGAGGCCGGCCGGCGGAACCAGCTTCAGGTCGGTGCATGTCAGATCCCGGAATACAGATTGCTTCTGTTCGCGTAAAGCATCGGTACGCCCGGCGTAATCATCCCGCAGCGTTTCGGGTTCGGGGATGTGTTTGTTCTCAAACTGCTTCCTGTGCTTTTCGTCGGGCGTCCACTCACGGTGCGGAGCCTTATGGTGCGACATCATGAAGAACGGCTTGTCCTTGGGGCGGCCCTTCAATGCCTCAATCGTCAGGTCGGCGATGATATCCGTGCAGTACCCCTTAATCTGCGTGGAGCCATCCTTGTCGTAAAAGACCGGATCGTTGTACACGCCTTGTCCAGGGAGGATATTCCAATAGTCAAACCCAGTAGGATCGCTGCCCAGGTGCCACTTCCCGATCATCGCCGTGTAGTACCCGGCGCTTTGCAGATACTTCGCAACGGTCGGCTGTGATCCGTCGAAACGGTTGAAGATCGGCACACCATTAAGGTGGCTGTACTTTCCAGTCAGAATGGTGGCGCGGCTTGGAGTACAGATCGCGTTCGTAGCGAAGACATGGTCCATGCGCATGCCTTCCTTCGCGATCCGATCCAGATTGGGTGTCTGGTTGATCTTGCTGCCATAGCAACTCATAGCCTGCGCGGCATGATCGTCGGTCATGATGAACAAGATGTTCGGGCGCGACTTTGCCTGGGCGGCTTTGGCTGCGATGCCTGTCATCAGCGCTCCGGCCGCAAGGGCTGAGTTGCCAAGAAAGGTCCGCCTCGAAAGATCATTGGATAAGTAATCGGCCATCTTCGATATTCCTTGCCATCAAGATTAGACAGCGGTTTCACTGTTGGGCAACCACAGCATTTTCCCTGTTGCTCGGTATCCCGAAAGAAGAGTGCAGCGGCGTTTTCATTGCGGAAAACGTTCATAGATGTGGAAACCCTACTCTACACCTATAGGGAAAATGCTCCAGCTTCGACGCGGGTTAGTTAGAACGATGCTTTCAGCCGGAATTGAATATTGCGAGGATCGAGTGCGCTGGTGAGCGTACCGAATGCTACTGAACCAAAGGTCAATCCCATGCCATTGAAGTTTGCATGATTGAAGATGTTGTAGAACTGCCCTTCGAATTTGAGCGAGACGCGTTCGATGGGAATGTTCTTCGCAATGTTTACTTGCCACAGGTCTATTCCCGGTCCGCGGATATCGCCGAGCCGTTCGTTGCCGAAGGTGCCGGAGGCCGCTGCCGCAAACGAGGAGGCACTGAAATAATTTGTGACGGAACGCGGCCGGTACGAGATGGGACCGAGTCTGTTGGGCCGTTGCCCCGTGTTGCCAACACGGGCGACGTCCGTAGAAGTGGACGCGGTGAACGGCAGTCCGCTCTGCAGGTTGGTGATGCCACTCAGTTCCCAGTTTGCGAGCAGTACCTTCTGGGCGAGATTTCCTTGACGGAAGAACGCTGGCTGCCAGACGTAGTTCAGCGTCACGATGTTCGTCCGGTCGTATGAGTTCAGGCCGCGTTCGTTGAAGAACTGGCTCTGGCCGACCTGCTGCACCTGCGCCTTCGACCATGTGTATGCGGCTCCAAAGGACAAGCCATGCTGGAAACGACGGCGCAGATTCACCTGCAGCGCGTTGTAGTTTGCGGAAGCGGAGCGCACATCGTAGTTGATCGCGGCGTAGCCCTTGTAAGGGCGCAGATAGTTTACGTTTGTGCCGGATGCCGGCAACTGCCCTGGCTGCAACTGGTTGATGTTAGGCGTCTGGTCAAGATGGCGTCCCTGATTGCCGACATAGCTGATGCTCAACGCAGTCGCGAACGGGAGTTGCTGCTCTACTGTCAGGCTGTACTGCGAGATCGTTGCATAGAGCTTGCGGGGATCCCAGACGTTCAGCGTTGGAGGAAACGTTGTCGCGGAGGTGTTGCCGAAGGAGCTGAGCGAGACCCCATACGCCGTGCCGGACTTCGAGAAAGGTGGATTCTGACTGCCATTCTCGTGGTTGTCATTGTCCCAGTGATAGAAGATTCCGAAGCCGCCACGGATCGCTGTCAGGCCGGATCTTCCAGGCGTGTATGCGAAGCCGACGCGCGGTCCAATGTTGTTGCGCAGTTCGCTGAGAGAGCGCGGGTAATGGAGACCCTTCTGATTTGCAGGTGTAATCAGCCCGTTGGTCGGATCGCCTGTACCGCTGACCAGTGCACCGTTGGCCTGCAGAACCGTTGGAGCATTTGCGGCCACATAGAGCGAAGGGATAAAGGTGCTGATGTGGTCGTACTTGTCGTAACCGTTCGGAGCGCCGGTGTAGATGGTGTCACGCACGCCGTAGTCGATGGTCAGGTTCGGCCTCGCCTTCCAGGTGTCCTGGATGTAGCCCTCATACATGTTCGAGAAGAGGTAGACATTCGGGATGGCGCCTTGCTCCGTGTAAGAGAAGGCGCGGCCGGTGAGGAAGTCCGCGATTGCGTTCCCTGTAATGCTGCCGTCGAAGGTGAAGGTACCGGCCTGTCCTGCGTATGGAAAGCGGTCGAACTTCTGGATGCGTAACACATTGAATCCAGCTTTCAGCGTGTGGACACCAAGCTGGTAGGTGAGATCGTCGCGGTAGGTGAACACGTTGTTCGTATTGTTGGTGAGGCCCTGAGCGCCGATGCCGCTGTAGCCTCCACCAAACGAGATGGAGGGGATGACGTTCGTCAGATTCGCGTTGAAGAGCGATGGGATTCTCAATCCGGAGGGCCGTTGCGCTGCCGCATTCGGTGTCTGCGTGATCTGATTCCGGCTGTATCCAAGGATGGCTTGATTCACCACACGCGGCCCGAAGATATGTGTCCACTGAACGACCGTGCTCGATCCGGGTTTGGCGAAGTTGCCGCCGATCGTGGTGAAGGCCTGGTTGGATGGCTTAAGGATCGCCTGTGCCTGAGACCAACTGTCATGCGCATACCGCAGAAGCACACTGTCCCGCTCACCGAGATTGAGATCGACACGCGCGAGTTCTTCGCGCCATTCCGTTCTGCTCTTCGGACTCGCGACCCAGTTGGTGCTGCCGCCCGCGGCCGCTGCGTTGGTCGGCAGCGGAATGTATGCGTTCAGCAGGATCAGTGCATTGGGATCGATATTGGTAATACGGTTCCCGGCGTAGGGCAGGCCCGTTGAAGGATCTTTGATCGTGGTTGAGATGGCGGAGAAGTCTCCGGAACGCATTGCGAGCGTGGGGACGGCTCCCGTGAAGGTGCTTTGCGGCGGGGAGGTGAAGGAGGTAAGTTCCGGACCGGTGCGTTTGTCCCATGCCTCTGAGAAGAAGAAGAACAGGCCTTTTGCGAGGCTACTCTTCGCGCCCGGTACCACGGGACCGCCGAGATCGTATCCGAAGTTGTTGTCTTTCAGCGGCGGCTTCTGTGTGTTGAAGTAGTTCTTCGCATTAAGTGCATCGTTGGCGAACACCTCATACACATCGCCGTGATAGGCCGCACCTCCCGCTCGCGTAACCACGTTGACCTGTCCGTATCCGTAGGATCCGGTATCGGCCGTGTAGTTGCTGGTGTGCACCTGTATTTCGCCGATTGCCTCTGGCGGTGGAAAGAGGTTAATGCCGCGATTGCCGCCGGTGTCCATGGCCAACACGCCGTCGAAGGTAAACGCGTTCGCATTCTGTCGGCCGCCGTTGATAGACAGCAACGGATTGCCCTCCTGACCGCTGCCCATACGCAGCCCCGTTTGAGAAGAGGAGACGCCCGTTCCCAGCGTCAGGAGCTGACTGAAGTTTCTTCCATTCAGTGGCAACTCCGTCACCTGGGTTCCGGAGATCACGCCGCCCAGTGCGCCGGATGCATTTTCAATGGTCGGCGGTGCAGTGGTGACGATGACCTCATCGGATGTGCTTCCGACGGACGCGACCAGGTCGACGCTGCGCGTTGAGTCTGCGTCGAGCACAACGTCATCCCGGTGTGTGGGCGCCATGCCGTCACTCTCCACCACGATGGAGTAGGTGCCCAAACGTAACGCCGGCACCACGTAGAGACCTTCCGCATTGGTTACTGTCGAACGCTGCAGATGAGTGGAGGCTTCAGTCACTGTTACCCGTGCTTTGGGGATGCGTGCACCGCTTGCATCCGTAACAGTTCCAGTGATGGTCCCGGTCCCCGTAGTTTGGGCGAGTGCAGAACCAGAAACTGCCAGGACTACAAATGCAAGAGTCGTGAGAGCAGGTCGCCGAGGGCGGATCGACAAAGAGTAGGGCACGGAAAGACTCCAGGCTGCTGGGGCAGCGTAGACGAATCCCTGAGGATGCGACGGGGACTCATCTGAAATGGTCTGTTGGAATGGGTGTGGTGGATTGTGAGCGCGACGAACTGGTGCCTGCTAGTTACAGCAACAGCGGCAACAACGGTTCTGTGCAGAAGCGATCACAGGCTTAAGGTAACGTCCACATGCCTTCACGTCAATGTTGAGCGGATGGAGGGACGTGAAGGTTCACAACTGAGTGATGTGTCGGGTCGCGATGAGATCTGCCGAAATCGGCACTGGACCTCTAGTCCCCAGGTAATCTGCCGCCGAGGTCTTGTTAAAGGGATTGCGCTGGGGCGAATGCAAAGCGAAAATAAGTGAGGGAGCTTAAGAGAAGTAAAGTGAAGCGGTCCGGCACAGCCGATCTTCCACTGCACGGGGGAAGAGTTCCACCATGGCTCGCAACCAGAATGACTGAGTTGGGAACAGCCATCAGCGAGCATATTGTGATGGAGTATGGTGTGAGCGAGTTGCTCACGCGTCTTAGCGATCCGTTCTGGTTTCAGGCCTTTGGCGCGGTCATGGGAATGGATTGGCACTCGTCCGGCATCACCACCTCGGTGATGGGGGCGCTGAAGCGAGGTCTCAATCCACGTTTTGCCGATCTCGGCATTATGGTCTGCGGAGGACGCGGACGTCATTCCGTTCGCACGCCGGATGAACTCCGGCACTTCGGTATGAGAACTGGAGTCGATGGGGAAGTTCTGGCGAGAACAAGCCGGCTGACTGCTCGTGTAGACAACAATGCAGTAGCTGATGGTTTTCAACTTTATCTGCATTCCTTCGTCGTTACAAAGTCAGGCGAGTGGGCTGTCATACAGCAGGGAATGTCTCAGGAGAACCATGCGGCTCGACGCTACCACTGGCACTCTGCCACGGTACGGGATTTTGTCTCCAATCCGCATACGGCGATCCTGGGAAAACCGCAGGGAGAGATTTTGAATCTGGTTGACGCTCGGGCGAGCAGAGCGCAAGATGTGCTTCTCTCCATTTCCAGAGATCCTATCGAAACATCATTGAGGGAAGCGCGCAAACTGACGATGCCGGCGCATCATGATGTGCGGGCCAAGGATGTAGACCTGAAGCGCTTGGGCGCCGTATTGGCAGTCGCTCATGAACAGGACCTGCGGGACTTCGCATCTTTTCTTTTGGTGGAAGGGCTTGGACCCAGAACCCTGCAATCGCTTGCCTTAATTGCTGAAGTCGTCCATGGAGCGCCCAGCCGGTTCTCGGACCCCGCGCGATTTTCGTTTGCTCATGGCGGCAAGGATGGACATCCGTTTCCTGTTCCGCTCAAAACGTACGACGAATCGTTGGCAGTTCTTCGACGCTCGCTCGATGCGGCCCGATTGAACCACACCGAAAAGCTTCAAGGCTTCAAGCGGCTCGATGAATTGACCCGCACGATCGAAACTGCACGTCAGCCACTCGCAGACTTCCATGCGACGATTCAACATGAACGTCGAATCTCCTCGTCGCTTGGTGGAAGGACCGTTTTTGACGACCGAGCAAAGAAACGAAACGTCGCATCGAATCAACGATCCCTCTTCTAAGCTTTTGTTCGAGTCTTCCTTGAAGTATGTGCAAGCTTTCCAAAGGAATTGCCCGCAGACGAGTGCATTTTCACTGTTGCTGGGTATCCCGGAAAAGGCGTGCAGCGGCGTTCATTGCGGAAAACGCCCATAGATGCGGATCCTCTGGGTACACCTGCAGTGAAAATGCTCCAGCGTGCCCTCCGGTGATGCTGCACTCACTCCTCCCGCAATACCGTAAGCGGACTCACCTGTGTGGCTCGCATCGCCGGTATCAGGCTTGCGAGCAAGGAGACAAGCGTCATCAGCAGTATGGCCAGGACGAGCGTTGGCACATCGCGCGAACTCACACCGTATACCATGCTCTGCACTAACTGTCCCAGCGTAAGTGCAGCGATGCATCCTATCGCAATGCCGATCATTGTCGGTTTCATTCCGCGCACCAGCACGACCTGAAGCACATCATGCTTGGTTGCGCCAAAAGCCATCCGCAGTCCGATCTCCTTCATGCCGCGCCGCACAGAGTAGGCCAGTACGCTATAGATGCCTACGGTGCACAGCACCAGAGCCAGCGCGCCGAAGATGCCGAGCAGTTGCATGTTGAAGCTGCGCTGCGTCAGTGTCTCTCCCACAAGCTCTTCCAATGTCATCACGCGATCTACAGGGACATCGGGCTTCGCTTCGTGCACGACGTTCGTAACCGTCTCCGCCAGCCTTCGCGGCGGAACCGTTGTTCGCACCGCTAAGGTCATGGAGCGTGCCGTGAAATTGCCCTGTGGAGAGGCCGCTACCTGCGCCGCCGGCCAATACAGCGTGGCTACGCCTGCCGATGTATCCAGCCCATCCTGCTTCACATCACCGACAACGCCGACAATTGTTCTTTCCTTCTCCGGATAGAACGAGAGTTTCAGATGATGTCCTACGGCTCCGCCCCGCGGCCAGAACTGCTTGGCCATGGTTTGTGAAATCACCACAACCGGGGCCGAATCCGCCCGGTCGTCTTCCGTGATGTCCCTTCCCTCCAGCACCGGAATCCGCATTGTCTTGAAATATCCCGGCATTGTCATCCGCACCGAAACCTCCGGCTGCTCCGACAACGCCACTGCCGGCCGTCCTTCTACAGCCACTGGCTGGTTCGATCCTCCCTGCAAAGGCAGATCGTCCACGGCGCCCGCTGCGGTTACTCCCGGCAGCGTCCGTACCCGCTCCAGCACGCGGTTGAAGAACTGCGCCTCCTCTGCCGCACTGCCGAACATCTTGCGGTTCACCTGAACGTCCATCGTCAGTACATTCTTTTCGTCAAATCCCGGATCAATCTTCTGCAGCTTCCACAAACTGCGGATCATCAATCCCGCTCCAGTCAGCAGCACCAGCGATAGCGCCACCTCCACGACGACCAGTGCCGCCCGGGTTTTACTCCCGCTCGAGTCTGCGTCGGTTCTTCCCAGCCCCTGCTTCAGCGCCTCGTTCACGTTGCCATTACTCATTCGCAACGCCGGAATCAGACCTGCCAGTACTCCCGTCGCCAGTGATAAGCCCAGCGCAAACCACAGCACCGGCATGCTCAATCCGATCTCATGCATCCGCGGCAATTTCTCCGCAAAGTACTTCAAAAGTAACTGAATTCCGAACCTGGCTCCCAGTAAACCCAACGCTCCTCCGAGCAACGACAGCGTCACTGTCTCGGCCAGAAGCTGCCCGATGATCCTTCCACGCCGTGCGCCCATTGCCGAGCGGATCGCGATTTCCTTTCGCCGCGCATAGGCTCTGCCCAGTACGAGGTTCGCCACATTCGCGCATGCAATCAGCAGCACAAACGCCACCGCACCCAGCATCATCAGGAGAGCCGGGCGAACAGATCCTACTGTTTCTTCGCGCATGGAGTTCACCACAGCACCCCAACCTTTATCGTCCTCCGGGTAAGCCTCTTCCAGCCGTCGCGAAATTGTGTTCATCTCCGCCTGCGCCTGCTCCAGCGTTACACCGGCCTTCATCCTCGCGGCGACAAGAAAATGGTGCTCGCCTCGCACCGCCTTTTCCGCATCGGTGAGCGCCTGAGGAACCCATATCTGCGCAAAATCCGGCTTCGTCATCGCCGGACCCATGATTCCCACGACGGTATAAGGTTCGCCATCGAGGTTGATCTTCTTTTCTAGAACGTGCTCCTCTGCGCCATAGTGGCTCCGCCAGTACCGATAGCTCAACACGACCTCGCGCTCCGGAGCCCGGTCTCCCTGCATCTGCGAAAATGCCCTGCCGTACAGCGGCTGCGCTCCGAACACCTGGAAGAACTCCGGGCTCACTCGGCTCGCTCTGACTGACTCGGGCTTGCCTGCACCCGTCACGTCAAACCGTCCGCCAGAGTACAAGGTCATCGCCTCAAACACGCTGTTCTGTTTTTGCCAGTCCAGGAAGTTACCTGCCGATACCGCAAATCGCGTCATTCCCGGAAAGCTTTTCGGCGGAGGCGTATGCCACACTTGCACCAGCCGGTCTACATCTCGGAAGGGCAACGGCTCCAATAGCACCGCATGTACCACGCTGAAGATTGCCGTATTTGCTCCGATCCCCAGCGCCATAATCAATATCGCTGTCGCTGCAAAACCGGGATTCTTCTTGAGCATCCGTAGTGCAAATCGAACATTTTGTATGAGTGCCGCCAAGCTGCACCTCCGTCCCGGCCTGTTAAAGGCAATCCTGCTGCCACTCCCGAAGAGCTAAGTTCAGCGATATCAACGTAGTTTCCGACGATTTGGGAAAGTACTGTCCGTCCCCGAGCGTTTGCGTCCGATTTTGGACAGCGGAAAGGCAGCGCCGAAGGGTTGCGAAAACGCAAGCAAACCCGCAGCCGCAACGGGCTGTCAGGGAGCAGCAACGGAAACACGGTATTTCCCGGCGCCCGCGAGAAATCTGCGAAAAACAAGGTCGGCGCAATCAGAGTAGAGCAAGTCCGCACGCCGGGTTTACGCGATCACTCAATTCTCGATCCCCATTCAGCTTCCTAGAGTCATCTCTGAAACAGTTCCTATAAATCTGGGCGGAGTCTCCAGAAAATCCAGCTGGTACAGGCCAATTCCCATCTTTTCGGCGAGTTTGCGGCTCTCAATCCTCTCCTCTGTTGGCACTGTATGGCAGAGGATAATCAGTTGGTACGGAGGCTCAGCCCAACGCAGCCTTTGGCGCAGTTCCTGAATGCTGGAAACCGCGCTCGCTTCGAAGCCTGCGCTGGCGAGTAGCAACCTGCGGGTCTCGAGCAGAGCTGGATCCCAGCCATAGATCAGAATTCGATACCCATTTGTCGGCGGCGCAAACATCGATCCATTGCTCTCTTTCACAACTGCCTGTTACCACCGCAATCGGCAGGAACGGTCAGTGAGAGCGAAGCTCTTCCTGCCCATTCATAGCCGCCAGATCCGTTTCCGGATCGGTCTCAAGAGTCGCTTCCTTGCCCATCCTCTGCGGCGGCAAGACCTCGATCACTTCAATCCTCGGCTCCACTCGTTTCATCAGGTTCTTGATGTGACGACGGATATTTTCCATATATAAAAAGATGCTCGGTTCTGCTTCTTGGTTGGTATGCTCCCTGCAGCGACCCAGTTTTCTTAAGAGCATTTTCCCTGTTGCCGGGTATCCCCGAAGAGGAGTGCAGCGGCGTTTCGGTTGCGGCAAACGCCCATAGATGGGGAATCCCTGCGCTACATCTACAGGGAAAATGCTCTAGTCAGGTAGGTTTTAGAAGAACGCATCAGGAGTATTCTTGCCGGCCTCCTGTGTTCAGGAGTCATCTCTGAGCAAGTATCTCGACATTGCCTGTCCGGCGCAGTATGTTGACTCCAACGGATTCCGAATATCGTTCGAACGCAAGGTCGAGCGAAGCTGCGCCCACCCTGAGGTTACGGATTTCGACACGCTGCAGTGATGCCGGTAAAGCCGTATGATGCAGCCGGATCTTCGATGCGCGAGCATCTATCGAAAGGCCAAGACACGCCTGCAAAATCATAAAGATCGCGCCGGCAGCCCATGCCTGTGGTGCACAAGCCACCGGATAGAGTGTTGGCGCTTTCCCCGGTAGACGAGGGAAACCACAGATCAGTTCCGGCAAACGATTCCGGTCAACAAACAGCGACATGTCCAGAAGACTGGTCAGTGTCCGCAAAGCCAGTTCTTTTTCGGACATATCTTTGCAGCCAAACGCAATCAGTGCATTGTCATGTGGCCATATCGAGCCGTTATGGTAAGACATGGGATTGTAGCGTTTCTCGTCCGATGCAATCGTCCGTATACCCCATCCGGATGAGAGCTCCGGGGCAAGGAATGATTGCATGATTTGCGACGCTTGCGTTTTCGAAGCGATTCCCGTAAACAAACACTGGCCCGCATTGGAACTGCGCACGCGGCACTGACGTTTCTCTCCATCAAGCGCGAGAGCGAACATACCCAGTTCATCCGACCAAAAGAAATCAGAAAATTGGTGTCGCAGTGTCTCCGCCTCAGAACTGAGCCTCTTCGCCAGTTCATGCTCCCCGAGGTCCTCCGCGACAAGTGATATCCCGAGCTTTGCAGCATACACGTATGCCTGTACCTCGGCGAGCGCAAGAGGACCTTCAGCAAGCCTGCCGTCTGTATGGAAGATCGAATCCTGCGAATCCTTCCATCCTTGTTGTAAGAGGCCTGACTCGGTTTTGCGCGCGTACTCCACAAACCCATCTCCATCCAGATCTCCATAAAGCTCGATCCACTCCAGCGCGGCTCTCAGATTGGGCCAGATACTCTGCAGAAACTCTTTGTCGGCGGTGCGTTCGTAATAGGCGCCCGCCAGCAGCAGGAAGAGTGGAGTGGAATCCACACTGCCGTAATAGCGGCCAAAAGGTACTTCGCGTAGGCGAGCCATTTCACCTTTGCGCAACTCATGCAGAATCTTGCCTGGTTCAGCGTCCCGTTCAGGATCGACCTCAGTTGCCTGGAGAGCGGCGAGATGAGACAGAACGCCTCGTGCAATATCAGGGGCAATCCAAAGAAGTTCCAGCGCGGTAATGATGCCGTCGCGCCCGAATACTGTGCTGAACCATGGCACTCCCGCATACGGATATGGTCCAAATTTTGTCTCCGCTAACAGCATGTTGAGATCGGCGCGCGAACGGTTTAGCCAGTCGTTGAACTGCTCATTCGAGGTATGGATATCGATATCGGCAAGTGCTGAATGTTGTCGCACTTTCCGGATCCCATGAAGAGCCTCGTCCCATGGGGGCACCACAGAGTGCGTGCCATCGCTCTCGCACGTCAGATCGATGGAGAAGGCCAATTCCTGATGAGGTTCAAGACGGACGGGAACAAAGATTATTCCGGACTCCGTTCTACTTGGGACTCCGCTGCACCGGATACGAGTCCGGCGGATGATTTGATCGAGTCCCTCATACGAAAGAATGATCCATCCATGATCTGTCTCCTGGGGAAGATGCCTTCCTTGCCGTTCCCGCCTTTGCCCGCGTACTTCGAAGATGTCAGCAAAATCGGCAGCAAACGTGAATGACAATTCCATTTCGAGCACGTCTGCTCCAAAATTACGGATCGCAATCTGATCGAAGCAGGCGCCCTCGGCGAGGAATTTGTTGCGGTGAATGTGCAACGTGCCGTGAGAAAGCAGATTACCCGATGGCAACTCGATATCGGGATTCGTCAGGTCGACCGACAGCACGATATTGTCTTCCTGCACGGAAGAACTCAGCAGGAGCGGTTTATGTGCCGTAATGCGCATTTCGAAGCGGGACAGGTAGCGTGTTTCTTCATGAAACAGCCCCTGCTGTCCAAGGCCGATGGGCTGAATATCGCCATACCGGTCGAAGACAGCAAAGGTATCCTTGTGGAGCAGAGGTAAGGTTCTACCATCAGCGAGCGACGAATCTGCGCGAATGTAAAATCGCTCCCCGAGCTTAACAACGTCCGTGTCCTGCTGATTGAGAGGCATGGTATCTCCGAAAGCTATGCTGCGGTAGACAGCAATTCGCCGGCTGTAAGATCGGGATCACTGTCCTTGATTTTGCGATAGATATTGACGTAGTCACGGGCCATGCGAGCCGCGCTGAACCGCTCCTCAAAGACATGGCGGATCAGTCGCCGATCCATAGCTCCGGCCTCTTCCACAGCGCGTACTGCTTCATCCAGGCTTTCGACGATCTGTCCGGTGACTTCACGATCGATTATTTCCGGTACGGAACCCCTCCGCCAGGCAATCACTGGCGTTCCGCACGCCATCGCTTCCGTCATGACCAGACCGAATGGTTCCTCCCAGTCAATCAGAAACAGCAGGGCGTAGGCATTTCCAAGAAATTCGTTCTTTTCGTGCTCTCCAATCTCACCAATAAACTCGACGAGCGGGTCGTCGATCAGGTGACGTATCTTGGTTTCGAAGTACTCACGATCTGCTAAATCGATCTTCGCCGCGATCTTGATAGGCATGCCGACGCGCTTGGCGACCTCGATTGCCCGGTCGACACGTTTTTCTGGCGATATCCGACCCAGAAATGCGAGATATTTTCCTTGCTGCTCTTTCGCGGTATATAGGTTCTCAGGAATACCGTGATGCACGGTGCCCACCCAGTTTGCCCATTTCATGGGCTTGCGCTGAGCATCTGAAATGGAAACGAGATTCATGTCCGGAAATTCCCGGAAGAGTGGGTGGATATCCGGGATATCAAGGTGGCCATGCAGCGTTGTAAGCGCCGAGAGCCATTGCCGCCGCGCTACAGGAAAGTGCAGATAATCGATATGAAAGTGCACGATATCGAATTCGGAAGCTTCCTGGGCGACGATCTCCACCATGCGCATATGGTGAGCAATGGGATCGATAATCGTCTTGCCCTGCAGACGAAGAGCTCGTTCGCAAATGCGGCGCAGGTCGGCTTTCGTTTCAGAGTCAGCGCTGGCAAAGAGCGTTACGTCGTGCCCCTGCCGGACCAGTTCCTCAGTCAGATATGAAACCACACGTTCCGTTCCGCCGTATAGCTTGGGCGGAACGCTCTCATAGAGCGGTGCGACCTGCGCGATACGCATACTTGGATTCCCTCCTGATAATGCTTCCGTCGATCTCCTGCCTTACCGGTGAGCTCTCGCGTTTGCGCCTCTTGGGCTTGCGACCATCAGGGAATGCAGCCGCATTGTTCCGGGGCAATTCCTCGTCTCCTATGGTTTCGCTTTACGTCTTGTCGCCTTGCGCTGACAACCTCCTTACAGGAACCTGTCCGGCTTCCGTGGTTCGCCGAGGCGGGGCTCGGTCGCAGCGGCGCCGGGCGTGGTTGTGTCACAAAATGCCGATGGTGAAGCAGTCAGGCGCTTTGCTCTGCGTTCCTGTTCAACTTGATTTGACGGGGCGCATCCACAAGCGATCGTTCGAACGATTCCATCTCGGGCGCGATATCGCGAAAGATCTGATTGAGACGTTCCTGCAAAGAAGTGACTTCGCGGAACGGCTGCAAAATACTCAGAGCAGTCATGCCTATTCACCTCTCGGGAGAAACCCGATCTAAGTCGATAGACGCAGCAACTTTCGTCAGGGTTGCAAAAGGTAACTCATCATTTCTTTCGTCGGAAAAGCTTAGTTGCCGAGGTTACACAATCTGCCGAACCGCCTCCGGTTGGCCGCCCGTGCGCTAGTTTTCGCGTGTTATTTCGTTTGTTTAGCACACGAAATCAGCGAAGCCAAAAGGCTTGTCACGGGAACGGCACGGGTGAGTTACTGGATGACGATCTGTTCTGAGGAACTGACATAGCCACCGCTGCTCGGGTAGCCGACAACGACCACATGGTGCGTGCCGGAGGGGATGGTGACGGGTTGCTGGATAGTAAAGACTGGGTCGTTTGGACTGTTGTTGTAAACAGTCGCCAGCGCGTTGTTGTCCACGTAGATGCGCATCGCCGCGATATAGGGGCTGGTGGAACTGGCGCTGGCCAGCACGGTCACCGGTGATCCCACCTGCTGCGAGGGCTGGGGTGCGCAGATAACCAGGTTGTTCTGATTGGCCTGTGCGCTACAGCCGTTGTTGGTTACGGTGAAATAGGCGCTCACTGAGTCCGCACTTCCATCGCTGTGATAGCCCACAATCACCATGACATGATCGCCCGTGGCCACGTTGAGGTTGTGGCTGAATTGGTAGGTGGAGGTCACACCTGGGTTATAGCTGGTGTAGACCGCGAGATTATCGATGTAGACACGGATGGCGGTCACGGCCAGGCCGCTTGGAGCACGGTCTCCGGCGTTCACCGTAATTTGGCCCGAGTAGGTGCCGAGCTGGGTGGGAGAGCAGAGGCTGGCGCCAGGGGAATCCTTGAGACAGCCGCCGGGCTGGCCGACAGTGAAGTCCGTGGACGATGTGAACGAAGTGCCGGAGCTGTTCCAACTGACAAGCACCAGGTGATGATTGCCATCGGTTACTGAAATGGAAGTGCTGACCGACTGAGAGTCAGTGTCGTAAACGGTGGAGTCGTCGAGATAAAGGCGGTTGTGAGCGAAGCTGGTGATGTTCGAAGCTGCTGTGACGCTGACGCTGGTAGTTCCGGCAGCAAACTGCTGAAGCTTCGTGGGGGTACAGATGGTGCTGGTGTTCGGGGTAGCCGGCGCCGTGCAAACGGCGGAGCCGAAGATATTGGTGGCAACGTAAAGAGTAGTCGTCTGCGTACCCGTGTCTGGCAGAAGAGTGGCATAGTCCGGCTTACCATCGCGGTTGAAATCCGCGACCATGACATCGGTAGCATACGAGGATGCCGTGCCTACGGTTGTGGAGACGGCACTGCCCCAGGTCGTTCCGCCTTGCCCTGGCAGCACGGAGAGTGTGACCTGTGAGAAGGTTCGCGGCGCAGAGGATCCACTGCGAACCAGATCGTTGTTTCCATCGCCATCGAAGTCAGCCGCGGCCGCCCCGCCTACATAGGGAATGCTCGATCCATAGTCGGGCCAGCCGACCTGATATTCGAAACCGTTATTGACGTCGTATCCCCACTCTATGTGACCCTGACCCGTGCGATTTGCCGCTCCCAGAAAGTCCAGCGATCCGCTATGCGTCAGATCAAGCGTCTTCAGATTGGTGACGATGTCTTCGGATTCAGTATTCCTTAGCGGGCTGAAGCTGGTGTAGCCTGAGCTCCCTTGAGAGACATAGAAGAAGGTGCTGAACACACCGGAGACGGTGGGATTCGTTGGGTAGCAGCGGTTGGCCAGGATGAGATCGAAATTGCCATTCTTCTGGAAGTCGCCGGCGGTAACTGTTGTGGGGGCGCAATTGGTGTAATTCCCGCCGTTGGGGCTGTCCAAGCTGGGCGTGCTGCTCTGCGCCAGGGTGAGATGGCCGGAGCCGTCATTGCTGAACACGTCGAAGACGGGAGTGACCTGCTGTTGCGCCGCCGGTTCAGCGTAGCCGACTGTAATGACCGCGAGATGGCCGTCGCGATAAACGTCGCCCACAGCCATGTCGCGGCAGATGCCTGGAGCGGAGACAGGGGGAAGCTCGCTGAAGTTGCCGCCACCATTATTGATTTCGACAACTACGTTGAGCTGGTTGGTATTGCCCGAGACAGTGTTGTAGCAGCCGACGACATCCGGGTAGCTGTCACCGTTCATGTCGACGATTCTCGCAGTGTTGAACAGTGCGGTGCCGGGAAGTGCTGTAGGCGACCCGAAGTTTCCCTGTCCGTCGTTATAGAGGACGTAGGCATGCGAGAGAGTGCTCCCGGTTTGATCGATGATCGGGGAATAGATCAGGATATCGGGATAGTTGTCGCCGTTGATATCGCCTATCGCGAGATGCGAGGTGGGCGCCAGATTCGTGTAGGTTTTTCCGGAAAAGTTGGTCTGGGCAGAGAGAGAAACTGCAGACACGCACAGGCCTGCTAACAGGACGGCGAGGGAACGCATAAGTAAAAGCTCCGCGGTGAGACATGAATGCAGCCGAGCAGAGACTAAGAGAACGGAGAACCGGGAAAGGTTTACCCGGCTGTTAGAAAATTCCGGTGCCTTGCTGCGACGAAAGACGATTCGGAGCCCAGTGCTATGGAGTTGGATAAGAAGTTCGTCTATAGATAGATCGCGACCAACGGCAAATCTCGTGTTCTCTGCGTCTTTATGCCCTGGCATTTGGCGGGCTTGGCCAGACCTGAAGTGCGAGTTTCCCAATCTTCAGAAGCGTTTCCTTACTCGCTCCCGCTCGGGCTTGCAGTGACATCCCTAAGAGCGTCGTTCTGAAGTAAGCGACCAGCGAACGAAGGTCTGTCGATTTGGGAATCTCTTTATCCTGCACCGCATTCTCCAGCCGTTTTAACAAAATCGTGTCGGAGAGGGCGCGAAGCCGGTCCAGCTCCTGTTGCAGGTGATCGTACTTGGGGGAACATGTTGGAAGGGCGAGACAAAGCATGCAGCCGCTTGGCTGATCCTTACGCGTCAACTCTGTCGCCGTAACCCGAAACAGATTCTCGAAGCCCTCTTTCGCCGTTTTGCCTTCCATTACGGCCGCGTCAAAGACGCTGCCTCTCCCGGTTCGATAGTGTTCTACCGCTTCGAGAAACAGCGTCTCTTTGTCACCGAATGATGAATAGAGGCTGGAGGTTTGGATGCCCATGGCGTCAGCCAGATCGTCAACACAGGTCTGCTCGAATCCCCGGTTCCAAAACAGCAGCATGGCCGCATCCAATGCGGTTTCTCTGTCGAAAGTCTTTGGCCGCCCACGTTGAGCCATGCCCATATCCCCTCCTATTGGAGCACACGTTCCAAAAAAAGTTGCGGCCTTCTGAATCCTGCGCTGCCCGTGCACCATCTAGTTTTGCGACGATCGTTCTAAAAAAGTGCGCCAAGGTAGGCCAGACGTGTGCGATGCACACAATTTTGAAGGAGATTCGATGGAAGGCATTCTCAAACGGAGATTATCGTTAGGGCGCGCGGGTATGTGGTTGATTGTTTTGTCCGCCATCACTTTGGCCGCGGCCGGCTGCAAGAAGACAGCGCCTGAAACGAAGCCAAAAGTAGCGGCGGCTCCGGTCGATGCGGCGCAGGTCATCACCAGAGAAGTTCGCGTTTCGGACGAATTTAATGGCCGTGTATGGGCGACGAACTCTGTAGAGATTCGTCCCCGCGTGACGGGTTACATCGACCGCATTGCCTTCAGGGAAGGACAAATCGTCCATAAAGGCGACCTGCTCTACGTCATCGATCCCCGACCCTATAAGGACGCATTAGACAGCGCTAAGGCCGGACTCGATCGGGAGCACGCGGCCGCAGACTTTGCGAAGATTCAGGCGGAACGGGCGCAACGGCTTAAGCAACAGGACGCCGTCTCCCAGGAGGAGTTACAGAACCGCAGCTCTGATCTGCTCCAGAGTGGGGCACGCGTCAAAGCGGCAGAGGCGGCATTGGCTGCCGCCGAACTGAATCTCTCCTACACCGAAGTGCGCTCGCCCATCGATGGCCGCATCAGCCGGACACTGCTGACGCTGGGAAACCTTGCCCAGGCGGATCAAACCGTGCTGACAACAGTCGTTTCTGTGGATCCCGTTTATGTGTACTTCGATTGTGACGAGCAAAGCTATCTGCGCTTCCAGCAGAGCTCGCATCGCGGGAGCGGTGTTGGCTCTGAGAATCCAGTCCGGGTTGCTTTGGCGAATGAGCAAGGCTTTCCACATACCGGCCACATCGACTTTGTCGATAACCAGCTCAATCCGACCACCGGGACCATCCGCGCCCGTGTCGTCCTCCCGAATCCTGACCAGACACTCACACCCGGTTTGTTTGCCCGCGTACAGTTGCAAAGCGCCGCACCTTCGCAGGCGATTCTGATCGACGACAAGGCTGTTCTAACAGATCAAGACCGCAAATATGTCTACGTCGTCGGAGAGGGGAACGTCGCACAACGCAAGGACATCGTTCTGGGTGGCATGAGCGATGGGCTACGCATTGTGAAATCTGGTTTGACGCCTCAAGACCGTGTTGTCGTGGGCGGTCTGCAACTGATTTATTTCCCTGGAGCTCCGATCACGCCCAAGGACACCAGCATGGAAGTCTCGACAGCGGGCCTGAACAATATTGCCGCTGTGGGAAAGAAATAAGAGGTCACGGCAATGAACATCTCGAAATTCTTCATCGACCGCCCCATCTTCGCGATTGTTCTTTCCATCATCATCTTCTGCCTTGGGCTGATCGCGATTCCAATTCTTCCGTCAGGACAATATCCAGAGGTCGTTCCGCCGAGTGTGGTGGTGCGCACCAACTATCCCGGAGCCAATCCCAAGGCGATCGCCGAGACAGTGGCCGAACCGCTTGAAGAAGCCATCAACGGTGTTGAGGGCATCATGTACATGAAGTCCGTCGCCGGTTCCGATGGCAGCCTTCAGGTCATCGTTACGTTTCGCCCCGGTGTCGATCCGGATACTGCTGCGGTTCGTGTACAGAACCGTGTCAGCCAGGCTTTATCTCGTCTGCCGGACGAAGTGCGCCAGTTTGGTGTGACCACGCAGAAGCAGTCACCGACACCACTGATGTATGTCGGACTGCTCTCCAAGAAGGGGCACCATGATGCGCTGTACCTTCGGAACTACGGCGTCCTTCACATAAAGGACGAACTGTCGCGTCTGAACGGCATCGGAGATGTTCAATTGCTGGGCTCCGGTGACTACTCGATGCGTGTATGGCTCGATCCTAACCGTCTTGCATCGCGCGGTATCACCTCGGACGACGTTGTCAATGCAATCCGGGAACAGAACGTTCAGGTGTCCGCGGGGCAGCTCGGCGCCGAACCTTCGCCGAAGAAGCCTGACTTTCTTACCTCGATCAACGTCCGCGGGCGTCTTACAACGCCGGAAGAGTTCAGCAATATTGTCCTGAAGTCGGGCTCGAACGGTCAGGTCGTTCATCTGTCAGACGTCGCGCGTGTAGAACTGGGATCAAGCGACTACACGCTCCACACCTATATCGATACGCAGGACACCGCCATCGTGGGCATCTTCCTGACACCCGGAGCGAACGCGCTCGGCGTCGCAAAAGAGGTCTATGCCAAGCTGAAGGAGTTGTCGAAGGCGTTCCCGGACGACCTCGACTATAAGGTCATCTGGGACCCGACGGAGTTCATTCGAGATTCGATTGATGCGGTCCAGCACACGCTGATCGAGGCCGTGATCCTGGTCGTACTCGTGGTCATCGTGTTTCTGCAGACCTGGCGAGCTTCGGTCATTCCTCTGATTGCGGTCCCTGTCTCCATCGTCGGCACCTTCGCGTGGCTCTATATCCTGGGATACTCGATCAACACGTTGACCCTCTTCGGCATGGTTCTCGCAATTGGCATTGTGGTGGACGACGCAATCGTTGTGGTCGAGAATGTCGAGCGGTTCATCGAACATGGGCTTACTCCACGAGAGGCTGCCCATCAGGCGATGAAGGAAGTTTCAGGACCCATCATCGCGATCGCGCTCGTTCTGTGCGCGGTGTTCGTTCCGATGGCCTTCCTTACCGGAATCACGGGCCAGTTCTATAAACAGTTCGCGGTAACCATCGCGATCTCGACGGTGATCTCCGCCATCAACTCGCTTACTCTTTCTCCCGCCCTTGCAGCGAAGCTCCTGCATACTCCGGGTGCTCAGAAAGACTGGCTCGCGCGTGCCATCGATCGCGCACTCGGCTGGTTCTTCCGCCCTTTCAACCGGCTCTTCAAGAGCAGCTCCGAAGCATATCAAAGGGTTGTTGGGCGGAGTTTCCGCTTCCGCGGCGGTGTGTTTCTTGTCTACTTCGTGTTGATCGGCTCGATCTATCTTTTGTTCAACAATGTGCCCGGCGGCTTCATTCCCACCCAGGACGAGCTGTATCTCTTCGGCGGAGCGAAGTTGCCTGAGGGCGCATCCCTGGCGCGCACCGATGATGTCCTCAGGCAGATGGTGAAGGCGGCGCATGAGGTCAATGGCGTGGAGATGCTGCCGGCCATGTCTGGCTTCAACGCTTTGCAGTCTGCAAACACGCCGAATCTCGCGACTTCTTACATTCGCCTCAAAGACTTCAAGGAGCGTCATGAAACGGCCCAGCAGATTCTCGTGGAGCTCAATCAGAAATATTCCCGTATCCCGGGTGCGATTGCATTTGCCCTGATGCCGCCGCCGATCCAGGGTCTTGGTAATGGATCCGGGTACTCGCTCTATATCGAAGACCGCGCGGGACTCGGCTATGGCGCCCTGCAGAGTGGACTGGCAGCATTCCAGGCCGCCGTCGCGCAAACTCCCGGTATGACCTATCCGGTCTCTTCGTACCAATCGAACATTCCGCAATTGGAAGTTCAGGTGGATCGAGAGAAGGCGAAGGCGCAAGGTATTTCGCTCACCGATGTCTTCAACACGCTTCAAAGTTATCTGGGTTCGATTTACGTGAACGACTTCAATACCTTCGGCCGCGTGTATCGCGTGATGGTGCAGGCGGACGCGCAATTCCGCCAGCGTCCTGAAGACATCACAAATCTCCGCGTGCGGAATGGAAACGGAGAAATGGTTCCGATTGGCTCGATCGCGACCATTACGCAGGCCTTTGGTCCAGACCCGGTTATGCGCTACAACGGCTATCCCGCAGCTGATCTCATCGGCGATGCCGATCCACGCGTCCTCTCATCAGGGCAGGTCATCGACAAGCTCAACGAGATCGCGAAGAAGACGCTGCCCCCGGGCATGGTGCTGGAATATACAGACCTGAGCTACCAGCAAACGACGCAAAGCCACTCTGCCGCGATCGTATTTCCGCTGGCGATTCTTCTGGTCTTCCTGGTTCTGGCTGCGCTCTACGAGAGTTGGACGCTGCCGCTGGCCGTGATCCTCATCGTTCCCATATGCATCTTTGCCGCTCTCTTTGGGGTCTGGCTCACAGGAGGGGATAACAACATCTTCGTCCAGGTTGGTCTGGTAGTGCTGATGGGCCTCGCCTGCAAGAACGCGATCCTGATTGTCGAATTCGCCCGCGAGCTCGAGATGCAGGGAATGTCGACGATAGAGGCCGCGCTCGAGGCATGCCATCTGCGTCTCCGTCCTATCATCATGACCTCGATCGCATTTATTGCGGGTTCGGTTCCGTTGCTTCTCAGCCACGGTGCAGGCAGCGAGGTCAGAAAGGTAACCGGTATCACTGTGTTTTCAGGAATGCTCGGAGTCACGTTGTTCGGACTGTTTCTGACACCAGTCTTTTACGTGGCGTTGCGGAAGTTGAGCGGCCAAAGGCTCCATGACCACAACGAGGGGCGCTTTGAAGACGAAGAGGCGGAGGTCAGTCATGCGTAAGTTGAATGTCCTGTTTGCAGCACTTGTACTTTTAGGGACCCTGGGCTGCTCCGTCGGACCGCGCTATAAGCAACCCAGTGTTTCTCTTCCAAGCCAATTTACGGCTCCGGTGGCGGCGGCCTCGTCTGACGCAACTGCCAGGCCGGAGCCATCTGACCCGGAGTTCTGGCACAGCTTTCATGATCAGGAACTGACGAGCCTCATCGAGCGGTCTCTGTCGGCCAATAACGATCTCCGATCGGCTCTCGCACACTACGACGCTGCGGCTGCTCTTTTACGCCTCAGCAAATTCGACAAATATCCGACAGTGACTGCCAGCGAGGATGTTGGGCGCCAGAGGCTCGCTGCTAACCAGGCCTTCGGATATCCTCGCAACTATCGCTATTCCACTTCGTCGATTAACGCCAGTTGGGAACTGGACTTTTATGGGCGTATCCGTCATAACGTAGAGGCCCAACGCCAGCAACTCCTCGCAGGCGGCAATGATCTTGCCGCGATGCAGGTTGCCATCGCGGGAGAGGTGGCGGCGACCTACATCGATCTCAGGGGCCAGCAGGAGCGCCTACGTGTGGCTCGGCAGAATGCGGCCAACCAGGAGCGAACTGTAAAGCTGGTAGAGGCGACCTTCTCCGCCGGCCGTGGAACACAATTCGATACGGCCAGAGCTCGCGCCTTGTATGAAAGCACGACCTCGCGCATCCCCGCGCTTCAATCCGCGATTGCGGTCGACGAACATCGCCTCGCTGTGTTGTGCGGTCTGCCGCCTGATGCGCTTGTTAGTGAACTCGAGGTTGAAAAGGCGCTTCCGGATCTCCCCGAGAGCATCGATCCAGGAACGCCCGCGGACCTCGTTCGCCGCCGCCCTGATGTCAATGCATCCGAACAACGGCTCCATGCAGCAACGGAGCAGATCGGCGTCAACACCGCCGACCTGTTCCCTCGCGTGAACTTCGGCGGTCTGCTGGGGCTGACGCAGTATCACTCCGATACAGCTTTCGACGGTGTGAGTCCAACGAATCTCGTGGGACTCAGCATCGACTGGTCCTTTCTCGATCGAGGCAGAGTGAAAGCGCGCATCGCAGCCAGCCGTGCGGATGGAGATGCCCAGCTCGCTCAGTATCAACAGACGGTCTTGCTGGCGCTTGAAGACGTTGACAACGCACTGGTGAGATATGCGCGCTCACGTGAGCAGGACGCCGCACTTCGGCAGGCTGCTCTCGACAGTAAGCGGGCTGCGGATCTGGCGAATGTTCGATACAGGGAGGGTGCGACCGGTCTTCTCGATTTGTTGGACGCGCAACGTGTGCAACTGGAGGCCGAGGACGCTTATACGATGAGTCACCTTGGGAGTGCCTCTGACGCGGTCAGCCTCTACAGGTCATTAGCCGGTGGGTGGCCTCAGCGGCAACCGCAGCCCGTAAGGTCCGGTAAGCCATAGAGCCGGTGAGACGGTGTCCTCGGAGATGCGAGGACATCGTTTCTGCGTCAGGGAGTAAATAGCTTCCAGTTGCCTTCGGAGACGACTTCGATCGTGCCGTCGATCACTTTGATTGCGGTTTGATCGTCAATCGCATACGACGGCACAGGTAGAGTGGCGGCCAATTTTTCCAGGTTCGCGAAGGAGTTCTGCGGGAACCACTCGTGATCCAGATGCGGATGAATCGCGATATCGACCAATGCTAGCGATTTATCGCTATCGGCAGGAAGAGTGTGGCCGCCGTAGGTTGTTCCGAAGCGGGTCATCACCATACTCCCGGCGCTCAACCCTGCGTAGACTGTCTTCTGCAGCAGTGATGGCAGAAGATCCGCCAGGCCTGAGTGTTTCATCCAGTACGTCAGATACTGGCAATCACCGCCGCCAACCAGCAGAACGTCGGTCTCTTGCAATAAGGGGATCCAATGTTCCTTCCTGATGCTGGGCAGGGCAGTGAGCTCCAGCACGCCGAATGACTTCCAACCCATATCGCAAAAGGGATCGCCGATTGATCCGCGGATCACCCTGCTCGCGATGTCAGCCCCGTTGGGCAAGGCATATATCGCGGTTGGGACGAAAAGGGCGCTCGCTTCGGCAATCGGTTTACCCATCAGGTCAACCAGCGCGTCCTGGATACTTGTATTGCTGATACCGGCAGAAGTGAGGAGTAGCTTCATGAGGTCTCCTGGTCATCATACTGATGTATTCCGGAACGCTTGAGCAAGACGCACCCACGGGCGCAACGACGTTCAAGCGTTTTCGGTCTGAGAGCCACCAATTTCATGGGATATATGACCACCCTCCCTCGAAAGTGAGAGCGATGCATACATGTTCATCCTGACAACGCCATGGATCTTCCACAGGAGTGATTCCATGCGTGCGCCACGTTGGCCGTCGACTTCAGCGATGAGGCGGCACTGCAAATGCTTGGTGTGTCGCGAGAACGTTAAATATTCGAGGACCGCCTGAGCATGCTCCAGTGCCTGCAGCACGCGGGACAACATCCGGTCCTGATCTTCCAGTTCTAGCTGTATTTCGTAGCGCATTCCTGTCTCCCTGAAAGCAAAAGCCCCCTCCGCCGGAGGCGAAGGGGGCTTTTGCGAATCTTTGTCGAGTTGCTCTAAGCCGTCCCGTTCGCCTCCATAGCGATGCAGATCACCCGAATTCCAATCACAATGCGTACGCCGGCTGCGTCAACGAAGGGTTGAGCGGATGCGAGCGGTATTGGGTGATGAGCTGTCATGAAGAAGATGGTACAGAACGGCTGGTACTTCTGGATTCGCTTGTAGAATACCCCATTTGTGTCGCAGGAACTTCGTTCGTGTGTAGGTTTCAGTGAGGATCTAAATCCTCTGCTGTTCCCAGCGGCCCCGGCGGAAGAGCACCAGGCTGATCATTACCACGACAGATTGAGCGACCACGACAGACGTGAAGACCCCGTTGACGCCGAGCGGTGTATGCATGGCCAACCACCATGCCAGTGGGATCTCGAGTACCCAGAAGCCCACAACGTTGATGTAGGTTGGGGTGACTGTATCGCCGGCTCCATTGAATGCCTGCATGAGCACCATGCCGTAGGCATAGGCTATGTTGCCGCAACTGAAGATGCGAAGGCAGTTGACCGCTGCGGGGATAACAACCGGGTCGTTTGTAAACAGCCGAATGATCGCCGGGGCGAAGACAATGAAGACTACGCCGACCGATCCGAGAAAGATCATGTTCCAGAGGCCGGTGCGCCACACTGCCTTGCGTGCGCGATCGACATGCCGCGCCCCTAGATTCTGTCCGACCAGGGTAGCGGCGGCATTGCTCAGCCCCCATGAAGGCAGGATGGCGAAGATCACGATGCGGATGCCGATGGTGTAGGCTGCCACCGCTGAGGCTCCGAAGAGGCTGACAATTCGTACTAACCCGATCCAACTCGCCTGAGAGATCAAAAACTGCAGAATGCCCGAGACAGAGACGCGCACCAGTCGCCAGAGCACATCACCATGCAGCCGCACATGACGCGCAGCGATGTGCAGGCGTTCCGTCCCCCGAGCCAGACGATAGAACTGGTACAGCACACCGATTCCACGTCCACTAAAAGTTGCGAGGGCTGCGCCGGTCACACCCAGTTTTGGAAAGGGACCAAGACCGAAGATCAGACAGGGATCGAGGATCAGGTTCAAGATATTCGAAACCCACAGCAGCCGCATGGCAATCGCAGCATCACCCGCGCCACGGAAGATTGCATTGTTGAGGAAGAGCATCAGTACCACGCCCGAACCGCCCAGGGCGATACGTGTGTAATTGGCTCCGGTCGCGACGATAGCGGGTGTGGCTCCCATCAGTTCCAGCAGCCTGGGTGCGAGCAGCAGACACGGAACTCCTATCACCAGAGAGGTCACGAGGCCGAGAAAGGCCGCCTGCACCGCTGAGATTGCTGCACCATCAGCATTTTTCTCGCCAACACGCCTCGCCACCATGGCAGTGGTGGACATGCCCAGCCCCATACCCACTGCGAAGACCAGCGTCAGAACTGATTCGGTTAGTCCGACCGTGGCAATGGCATCAGCCCCCAGCCGGCTCACCCAAAACACATCGACTACTGCGAAGAGAGATTCCAGCACCATCTCGAGGACCATCGGAATGGCCAACAGCAGGATGGAGCGATTCAGGCTTCCCGAGGTAAAGTCCTGGTGACCGCCTCGCAGAGCTTCTCGAATGGACTGCCAAAGGGAGGGGGCGGTTTCAGATTGAGTAGTGGTCTCCATCATAAGACGTTGATCATGATATCGGTCCTTGGTGAAATATGTCGGATTTAGACCGATCTGGCGCCTCGGATCGCTATCAATACAGTCCGGGCAACAAGATCCAAATCACTTATTGATCGTTACCAAGGATTGGAGCATTTTCCCTGTAAGTGTAGAGTAGGGCTTCCGTATCTATGGGCGTTTTCGCCATGAAAACGCCGCTGCACGCCTCTTCCAGAGGCTACCCAGCAACAGGGAAATGCTCTAAGTCGCGGAAGGCAAGCAGTCGCTCTCCCGCAAGGACAGGAGACTGGTACTCGGCAACCCTGCGGCATAATTGCACCTCAGATTGGAGATTGCTTCGAAAGCGATGACGCCATAGCTTTGGCGCATACAAACTCAGCTTGGCGGAAATTCTCGGCCAACTAAAAGTCTACGGAATCCATCTTTAGGTCATCGCTTGCATGGGCAAGTGACTGGCTGCGCCGGGTAGATGTCGGGATTTGACGCTACTACGTAGCGCAGTCATGTGGCAGGGCTGTCTGTCTTCGCTTCGACAATCGTCCATCCTAGCGCACGGAAGAGGAGTCAATATGTACCACCATGTGAAGCAACTTATGTATACCGTGAACGTTGGAGCGCCTGACGTTCGATTTGGAAATATGCTTCTCGAGCAATTCGGAGGAGCCAACGGAGAACTTGCCGCTGCAATGCAATACACAATCCAGGGATGGAACTGTGTCGATGATGTTGCCAGGCGTGATCTTTTGATGGACATCGGCACTGAGGAGCTGAGTCATCTTGAGGTTGTGGGCGCCCTCATCCGTATGCATCTGAAGCCTCTCAAAACGAACCGTGAAGCGGCCGAGGCCGACCCGCTTGTAACCATTGCGGGTGGAGGTGGCTTGAACCTCTTCAACTCAATGGGTAATCCGTGGACGGCGGATTATCTGAAGATTACCGGCGAACTCGATGTCGATCTACGAAACAATATTGCAGCCGAGGCTCGGGCAAAGATCGTCTACGAACGTTTGATTGACCACACCGATGATCCGGGAACGATCGATACGTTGCAGTTCCTCATGACGCGTGAAATCACCCATATGAAATCTTTCACTGCCGCGCTGGAGAGCCTGGAGAAAAATCCATTTTCGATTGGCAGACTCCGTCCTACACCGGGGCTGGTTGATCAATATTTCAATGGTTCAACCGGAAAAGGTTCGGAAGGCGAGACCGATATGCGTGGTCCATGGCAGAGCAATTATGGTCTGGCGCCAGTCGAGTCTCAGGTCGTAGGCGGACAGGGCCTTGATATTGAGGCGGTCAATGGAAAACTTCCCGGCGAAGATCGCGGTAAGCAAGACAGTGCCAGAACGACATCTACCGCTCCAGAAAAATCAGAACTGGTCGGCCAGGTGGGTTGACCTCGGGACCGAGGAGACCGAAGGGGTCTCCTCGGCGTCTAAAGATCATCTGCGGAACAAGGTCTGCCTCTAATATCGGTCTCTCGAAAAATGCGTTTGAGTACTGGCCGATCGAGCCGTCTGACCGCTATCAATAAACCTTTGTAGTCTCAATGCTGCACAGCGGACTTCATCCGGGCACGAAGGCGATCTTCGGCATCGGCGCTGACGTATTTGCAGTCGAGACGGATGAAGACGGAAGAGTAAGGTACGGTGAGTCGCGTCTTGAGGACGAGAATCTTGAACTCCTTGCCGGCGTCGGAGACCTGCTGGATGAGCTTCTCGTGCAGCTCGTTCTGAATGGTGTAGTCGTGCAGCGCAGCAGATATCTGCTGGCGGTAGGAGTTTGCTCCGGGGGAGTCTTCTTCGGTGAGGAAGGGCAGCTCCGCGTCCATAAAGATGGTTGGACGAACGTGAATGGAGTCTTTGATCTGAGCGAGCACTGCTCTTGTGACGTCGATCTGGCCGGCGTTGGTCTCGATCACTTCAAAGCCGGATGAGGTCTGCAGCGGGTAGGCAGAGTCGACGACAAGGATCCAGTTGCGGTGGCCGAGCAGAGGTAGGCGTTCGCTGACTGTTTGCTTCCAGGCGGTTGTGTGGTGGGTCTGCTGTGCGGGCAGGATGGGTGTGAGGAGGCCGGGGAATAGCAGGCTTAAGAATAGAACGGATCTGATCACAAATCGTCTCCTCAGAGGATGCCTCTTTCTTGCCGCAACGAGTCTTCGAAATGCTACACCGAGGAAGCGAAGGCCCCCGATCTTTCGGGGGCCTCGAATGGAAGGATTGATTGTGCAGATATTTTGGAGTTCAGGTCGTAGCCGGTAACCCGAACTTTGTCGCACGACAACACTACATGAAATTCGTACGATTCGGGAAAGTTTCCGGATGAATTAGTAACTTTCCCGTGACTGCAGCCATTGAGGCACGATGACATTCTGTTGCCAAGCGTACGGAGCTCTCAAATCAGTGCCGGCACTGTTTCTCAAAGCACAGGTTGCGGCTGAAGAATGGCAACACGTGGTTCTGAAAACGATCTGCAACGGCACTGGTATGGGTGCCGGGATAGATCTCGAAGGAATTAGAAACTCCGTAGCGCTCCATCACCTCGTGCAGCTTGGCGGTATCCGTTCGTAATCCATCCTGATCTCCGACATCCATTGCGATGGCATGATAGCGCTTCAGATCTGCGATGTATTGATCCACGAATGCTAGTGGCGCGTTTGCCGCCCATTTCGACAGGACATCCTGCTGAGGAACACCGTCCTTTACTGGCAGATCAAGGTACAACGGGGGATTCTTTGGGTCCGGGGACCAGGCCGCAGCTGCGGCAAGTTGTGCACGTGCTGGAAAGGGTAACTTAGCCGAGTCTTCAGCGGATTTAACCGCCTCAAGCGTCTTCTCCATGTCTGGACCGGCGCGCCGGGCCGAGAGGCAACAGGGACTCATGATGTAGAGACTGCCGAAGACATCCGCATGCTTCATGCCAATCCTGCTGGCGCCATAACCTCCCATGGAGTGGCCGACAAGTCCGCGGCTCTCACGGGTGGCAAGCGTGCGGTAATGCGCATCGATATAAGCAACAACATCGTTGGCGATGAAGCGCTCAAAGTCTCCCGTGGTTGCGGAGCTGGAGTACATCGATCCATTGTGGACAGTCTTGGAGTCGGGCAGGACTACGATCATCTCCTTGGCGCCCTGGGCAAAGGCTCCTTCGATCGTCTGGGGAACATGGATCTCCTGACTCCATTGCTCGGCGCCGATCGAGTATCCATGCAAGGCGTAGATAACCGGATATCGCCGGTTTTTCTCTTTGTCGTAAGACGGAGGTAAAAAGACCAGAACATCGCGGTCAGCCTGGTTGCCTTCCAGATTTCCTTCCAGAGTGACTCCGTGGATCTTGATCCGCTCGAGCCGCGCTGGCTTTGCTCCATCGACCTTGGGAGGAACTTCTGTTTTGGCTTGCGCCCGCACATCCGACACGCCTAAGGCGCCCAATGCAGCTATTACAAGTGAGATTGCAACTCTCTTCATCATCACTCCAGCTTCCCTCCGCTTTCGGAACCGAACATGCCAGTTTAAGTCGGGGCTGAAATTAAACCGGCAAACGCTTTCTTTGAGTGACAGACATCGTATTTCTCCCGCTCTCTATGAGTCAACCTTCGTGATTGATAAGCCTTAGAGCGCTTGGTGAGCCGGCTTTTTTAATTATTAACTTCGACCATAAAAATATTTCTACTGCAAGCCGTTATCTTCTTGACAACCCCTGAAGCAGGTCCTTATGGTGTTGCCCGAAAACGTTTACTGAAGATCTGTACTTTGGGTTTCGTCCCTTTACTCCAAACAGGCCTGACTGTCGGTGCTTCGTGGAGATCGGCGACGTCATCGCGGTGCGTGCAGGTGGGGCCACTTTCAGATCATTTTTGCAGCAGAGGAGATTCAAATGAGCAGGATCAGCAAGAATGGAAGCCTTAGTCGCCGGGAGGCCCTCCTGTTTTCAGCTTCGGCAGGACTGGGTTTTTCAATGCCGGGCACGGCACGCGCCTCTGACAGCGTCAAAACTGGCGCCCACCTCGATCCGGGTGTCTGCACAACCCCGAGCAGTGCTGTGGCCAAAACCCAGTACGGCAAGGTGCGTGGTTACGTCAGCGGCGGTGTCTATACGTTCAAGGGAGTGCCTTATGGCCAGAACACTGGTGGCCAAAACCGCTGGCTGCCGGCCCAGGCGCCAACGCCCTGGAAAGACGAGCTGCCGACGCTGACCTATGGCGCCAATTGCCCCCAGACGCTACATCCCTGGACGAGTGTCGAACAGACCTTCTTGCAGGATTGGGATGACGGTTGGCTGAGCGAAGATATGCTCAAGCTGAACATCTGGACTCCGAATCTCAGCGGGCGCCGCCCTGTCATGTTTTACATGCACGGCGGCGGCTTCAGCTTTGGATCCTCCTATGAGCTTCCATCGCACGAAGGCGCCCAGATGGCTCGTAACCACGACGTGGTTCAGGTATCGGTCAATCACCGGCTCAATATTCTCGGCTTCTTTGATGTGTCGGAGATCGGCGGCTCCGCCTATGAGGACTCGGTCAACGTCGGTATGACGGATCTTGTTGCGGCTCTGCAATGGGTTCACCAGAACATCGAAAACTTCGGCGGCGATCCTGACCGCGTAATGATCTACGGTCAGTCCGGGGGCGGTTCGAAAGTCACCACCTTAATGGGGATGCCTTCTGCGAGTGGACTCTTTCATCGGGCCTCTGTCCAGTCCGGCGGAGGCGGCAACATTCCTACGCGCGAGCAGCAGAAAGAGGTTGCGCGCCTGGTCATGAAAGACCTCGGGCTAGCCGCCAATGACATTCAATCGCTTCAGAAGATGGAGTGGAGCAAGCTTATCGCCGCCGGCAATGCAGCCGTAGCGAAGATCAACCCAGCAGGGCCTCCAATGCCCGGTCCGGGCACTCCCGGAAAACCACGCGTCGGTTGGTCGCCGTGCGTCGATGGAAAGATCATCAACATGCGGTCGTTCTTCGATGCCGCACCGGAGATTTCGAAAAACGTTCCCATGCTCGTTGGCTCCGTCAGCGAGGAGGGCAACCGCATGTCGTATCGGCCTACTGAGGAGGAGTGGCATGCCAGCCTCGCCAAAGCCTATGGCGATGAGAAGGCGACGGCGATTATTGCCGGTCTGAAAAAGAACTATCCTCAAAAGAAGACGCAAACCCTGGCATATATGTGCGGTGGAACTCCGGGGCTGAATGGAATTACCATGCGCAACAATGTGGCGAAGATGGCCAGGTTGAAGCACGAACTTCATGGCGCTCCTGCCTTCGCCTATTACTTCACCTGGCAAACTCCGATGCTCGATGGTCTACCCGGCGCCTGGCACACGGCCGAGCTTCAGTTCTGCTTCGATAACACCAAGCGCTGCGAGCAGGGAACCGGAAATACTCCCGAAGCACAGGCGCTTGCTACAAAGATGAGTACAGCCTGGGCGAACTTCGCGCGCACCGGTAATCCCAGTCAGCCGGGCTTGACCTGGACCCCAAGTGATCCCACGAACTGCCAGACGATGATCTTCGATAATCACTGCCGAATGGAAAATGATCCTGATGGAGAAGTGCGGCGGATCCTGCTGGCCTAGAGCATTTTCCCTGTAGGTGTAGCGCAGGGCTTCTGCATCTATGGGCGTTTTCCGCAATGAAAACGCCGCTGCACTCCCATTCCGGGATACCCAGAAACAGGGAAAATGCTTTAAATCCAGATCGGAAGTTAACGGATGAACAGAAGGCGTTTCTTGCGGGGAACCGCTGCTTTGACGGCAGCGGTCCCTTTCTCCTCCATCGTCTCCCCGCTTCTTCAGGGTGAAGAGAATGCTGATAATCCGGTTGCCGTATTGCTGATCGATACCGATCGAGCGACGAAGCCTATAAGTCAGGGCATCTATGGGCAATTCCTGGAACACATTAACCACTCCGTCGAGGACGGACTCTTTGCAGAACAGATTCGGGGCGCCGGGTTCGAGGGGAAAGACTTCGAGACCTATTGGACTGCCGGTGCGACCCGCGGGGAAGTGACGCTTGTAGACTCCAGCTTTAAGAATGGCTCAAAAAGTGTTCGCCTCAGCGTCCATGGCGGTCGCGCGTCTATCCAGCAGGGAAGAATCTTCCTCGAACGCGGAGTCGCGTACGATGGCTTCCTCTGGGTCAAGCAGGAGCAGGGAAGTCCTCACCTGTCATTGCAGGTCCGTGCCGCGAATGGAGACCCTATCGCAGCAGTGCCCCTGCCAGCCGCACGGGGAGAGTGGCATCGTGTGGCCTTTGACTTCAGCAGCAGTCTTCGCGATACGCAGGCAACCATCGAGATCGCTGCATTCGGCCGAGGCGCTCTGCTGCTCGATTTCGTCTCTCTGGCGCGCTCCGATGTGCGTCAGAATGGGATGTTCCGGCCAGACCTCCTGGAGGCCTTGCGCAAGCTGCGTCCGGCCTTTATTCGCTGGCCCGGCGGATCATTCGCCTCGACATACAAGTGGAAAGAGGGTATCGGCCCTTATGAAGCGCGGGGCTACCACCCGAACGTTTTCTGGGGAGGATACTCCGATTATTACGGCTTCGGCACAGATGAGTTTCTTGACCTTTGCCAGAAGCTTGGTGCGGAGCCGCTCATTACCCTCGCGGCGCAGGGCACTTCTCAAGAACAGATCGAGTATGCGTTGGATTGGGTTCACTACCTCAACGACCCGCCATCAACAGAGTGGGGAAAACGGCGCGCGGCGAACGGACACGTCGAGCCATACAACGTGCGGCTCTTCCAGATTGATAACGAACCGATGAACAATGGCTTCACCCCTCAGTCGTATGCGGAGATCGTAAACGCTTTTGGTCCCCGCTTGAGAGCTGCTGCACCGCATGCGAAGATCATCGCCTGCGGTCAGAAGCGTTCCAACGATATGGACTGGAGCGAAACCATCATCGACTTGGCAGGAGCAAACTTTGACGTCCTGGGATGTCACAACTACGAATACGAGCCGGTTAATTTCGAGACAGGTATCCGGCGCATCCAGAATTATCTTGAGAAGCTCCGGGACTATGTACGCACGTCCAAGCACCCGAATATCGAAATCGGTGTGCTGGAATGGAGCCTGCAGCACACCTATGACTGGCGCGCCGGCCTGCATGCAGCGGGAAGTCTGATGATGTATGAAGAGCTCAGCCCCAACCTGACGATGACCTGTCCGGCGCTGCTGATGCGCAATACCACCGACGATCCCACCTGGACATCAGCGATTTATCACGATCATGTCTCATGGTTTCCCGGCGGAAGCTTCCCGGTCTCGAAGCTGTTTCGTGAGCACTATGCCGAGCATTTCCTCGCTTCTGCAACGGGGACCTTTCATCGAGTTCGCGATACAAAACTGCTGCTGGATAAGGTATCCACCGCGATTCCTCAAGGCTGGCAGCCCGGTTCTGTTGACTCGGTAGCGACTGCCAGCGCTGATGGGAAACGAATCGTGGTGAAGGCCGTCAACTATGAAGGGCGACAGAATACGCTTCTCATTCGCTTGCAAGGAGCCAAATCTCCGGAGAGAGCTGCCGTAACCCTCCACACCATCAGCGCCGGTCTGATGGATGCGGCCTCTCTGGAATACCCCGATCGTATCAAGGCCGAGAGCCGTCAGTTGGAATACGCCAAGGACCTGTCCATCCGATTGGAACCATACACCGTAGCTGTACTTGAGATTCGGTCTCTTTAGAGCATTTTCCCTGTTGCTGGGTATTCCGGAAGAGGCGTGCAGCGGCGTTTTCATTATGGAAAACGCCCATAGATGCGGATGCTCTGGATTACACCTACAGGGAAAATGCTCTAGCTGCCTCGTGCGAAAAGATCAAAATTCGATTCTGCCTGCCACTTGCAGCACGCGCGATTGTGTCAGTGTAGAACTGGCGTTGCCAAACGAGGCGGGTTGATTCATGTTGGCACTCACGGAGTGCGGGTCGAATCGCACGCTATTCGTGACATTGAATGCCTCACCCCGGAGTTGCAGCTTAAGGCGTTCGGTTAACATGAAGGCTTTGTTCAGACCCGTATCCCAGCTGAAATATCCGTCTCCAAGCAAAGGGTTACGCGTGCCGGATTCGCCGGGATAGGCCAGGCGGAAGCTGTTGAAGACGGCTGTAGGATCGGCGAAACGCTGCGCGCCTTTACCGCGCTTGAGAGCGGCGGCAGGGATTTTGGATGCAAGCGTAGCAAAGCCTTCAATGTCCCAGTTTGTCGGCCAATTGGAGCCGTCGTCGACGCCGAAGGGCAGACCGCTTGTCCAGCGCACAATACCGGTCGTCTGCCAACCACCGATCACTGCATCGACAATACGGTTGCTCCCGCCGAGAAAGGCCTTTCCTCTTCCGAGGGGAAGGTCCCAGACGTAGTTGCCGTTGATCTGGTGAGTCATATTGAAATCGGCGCGCCCACGAAGCTGATCCGGCACCCAGGTGTTGATGATCTGCGCATTGTTGACACTGCCTGAGTTGCCGAGACGCTCAGCCTGTGAGTTCCAGTCGATCGCCCGCGAGTAGGTATAGTTCAAGCCGGCCTGCAGACCACGGGAGGAATGATGTTGCAGCACCACCTGCAGAGCGTTGTAGTACGACATGCCGATGGAGCGCCAGCCATAGAGAGCCGAGTATTGGCTGTGAAAAAACCGATAGGCAGGATAGAGCGTTCCGGCTCCAAGTCCGCCGGAAGGCTCGTCAAGGAGGTTAAGAGCGGCGGTCTCATTTCCTAAGTTCTGCTGGAACAGAGCGTAGACGTTCTGCGTGGCGGTCAGTGTGCCATTACCGATGTCTTTGCCTTCGAGCGCTCCGAAGAGTGTCTGCCAGTATGGAATGTGCTGTACGGCAGTCACAGGGACGTTGGCGTTGGCCATCTTTGAAAGATCGGCCGCGGCCGTGAAGTAATCGCTGCCATTGCCGCTGAGATTCAGCGGCATGGCAACGTCCATCTGCTCCATCAAGCGATGCGCAATGCGGCCGACGTAACTCACCTCAAAGGTGTTGGAACCGATCTCGCGCTGGATGGAGAGATCGAAGAGATGCGAGTAGGGTGTCTTGATCTTGCTATCGAGCCCCCAGCTGATATTGAAACCTTCGGGATCGGGAGTAGCTGGGAAGCCACCTGCGGGCGCTGACGGTAGAAGGCC
This sequence comes from Terriglobus albidus, assembly GCF_025685425.1. Taxonomy (GTDB): domain Bacteria; phylum Acidobacteriota; class Terriglobia; order Terriglobales; family Acidobacteriaceae; genus Terriglobus; species Terriglobus albidus. The sequence continues at coordinate 1,224,001 of NZ_JAGTAS010000058.1, read as the reverse complement.
GGTGGGAAATGAAGTCACGCCCTGGTAGCGCGGTGCGGTGGTTGTTGTAAGAACTCCAGGTGGATTGGAGATCTTACTGGTAAGTCCGTAGGAGCCTGTAGTGTCGTAGTTGTTTACGATACCGGCTCCAAAGTGGTCATAGACCAGTGTGTAGCCACCCCGGAAAGAAGTTTTGCCCTGCTGACCAAAGATGCTGTGCCATATACCTTCGTCAGCATGGGGAGCCCACGCAAATGCGAAGCGCGGCGCCAGATTGGATTTATCCCAGCTCCAGAAATCAGCGCGGCCGTTGGATCTGCCGTTGAGATCAAAGGAGAGATTAGGAACCTTGCTGGCCGTTCCTCCAGTAACGCCCTGACGCGCGCTCTCGTTGTAAAAATCAGTGAGCGAGTAGGGCGTGCAGGTGTTACTCGTCAGGACGCATGTGCTTACCTGGGTGCCGCTGGTCTCAGTCGGTGGTTGCAAGAGCGAGTAGCGGAGACCGAAGGTCAGGGTGAGGTCGGAACGTACCTTCCAACTATCCTGCGCATAAAATTCATACTCGCTCCAACGATAGTCGCGTTTGACGGGTACGCCAAGTGGAAGAGCTTTGCCGGTCTTATCGTAGTTATAAACAGCGTTGCCTTCGGTAACGAGGCCGACTGCATCGGCGATCGCGTTGTTGTAGTAGCTGGCATAACTGCTGGCGACAGCGGGATAGCCGGCAACCGCGGGATCGAGTGGAACGCCGCGATTCGCAATTCCCGAAGGCAACAGCCAACCGATCGTTGTGCCTGCGCTGGGGAAGGAGTTGCCGGTGCTGGCGCGCTGGTCGTCGATGATGCGGACGTTCGCGCCAAATTGGAAGCTATGCCGGCCCTTGATCCAGGAGAGATCGTCAACCAGATTGTGCACGGGAATGATATAGCTGCTGGTTCGCGTAAAGGCTGTCGGCAAATCCACGCCGGCGAGGCCTACGCTGGGTTGATTGGATATTCCCGATGTCGATAATCCCTGGCGTGTGAGACCCCAGCGAAAGTTATTGACCAGATTGGCGCGCAAAACAGCGGTGTAGCCAAGGGCAAAGCCTTTGCTGTTGGTCAAAGCACGTGTGGAGGCAGGCTGACCAGGAAATTGCGGCGTCCCCGGCTCCGAATCGTTCATCAGATTGCCCCGCCAGAAGAGTGTGTGGTTCGGCGTGATGGTCCAATCCAGCCGTCCGATATAGGTGTTATAGGATCGGCGCACGGTATCGACAAAGCGGAAGCCGGAGAAGTTCAGGCCATCTCCCACAGACAGATCGTTGGGCAGAGGATAGCTGTTGAGTGTTGCAAGCACGGCCTGATTGATGCCCACGTGTTGCGGATCCATGTTTTTGATCTGTGCCGGTGAGAGGGTCTGCGTCTGGCCTCCCTTCGCGACATATTGGACGATTCCCTGTCGCAGGCTCGCAGTAGGTACGTTTCTGGGACCCACATCGACTCCCTGTGAGTCACGGCGGCCTTCGTAGTTCAGAAAGAAAAAGAGCTTATCTCTCTTGATAGGCCCGCCGACGGCTGCGCCGAAGATATTGCGGATGAGGGCAGGCGGCCGATTCGGTTGTCCGTTTGCGAGTTGGGTCCGCTTATTGAACCAATCATTGGCGGTGAACGAGGCGTTGCGGTTGTACTCGTAGACACTGCCGTGAAAGCGGTTGGTTCCACTCTTGGTGATGAGCGTGATCTGCGCGCCCGAGCTTCGTCCCGCCTCGGCATTGGGATTGCTGGTAGTGACTCGAAACTCCGACACAGAGTCCTGCGTCATGCGGAGCACGCTGTCGAAGGCGTAGCCGTAGTTCTCATCGTTGACATCGACGCCGTCGAGCGTGACGTTGGACTGGTCGGAGCGGGCTCCGTTCACCGCACCGCTGCGGGAGTCACCGCTTGTGTTGCCTCCGCTGGTACCGGACGACGAGCCGTCGCTGCGACCTAAGAAGGTGACCCCGGGTTGCAGGCTGAGCAGATCCACGACATTCCGCCCCTGGATGGGAAGGGTTGAAACCTGCTGGCTGTTCAGGACATTGCCGAGCGTAGCGTCCGTCGTATTGATGGTAGTCTGAGCCTCGGTGGAGACTTCTACCGCCTGTGTGGTCGAGCCGACCTGCATGACGATATTGATCGTGGCAGGAAGGGCAACCTGAAGCTCGATATTCTCCTTCCTGATGGGGCCAAAGGAGGCAGCCTCCACTTCGAGTGCGTATCTTCCCGGCTGAAGTTGCTGAAATTGGTAGCCCCCGCTGCCGTCAGTAACCCCCGCCCGAATGGCTCCGGTGACTGCGGAGATCAGCTTGACACTGGCTCCGGGGATTACCGCTCCGCTGGGATCAGTAACAGTGCCGCGCAGAGACGTTACCGCCTGCCCGAAGAGATCGGAAGCCACCAGAAACAGAAGCCAGAGCGCGAAGATCCTATGCCAAAGGCTTTGCCGCCTTGGTTGCGGCTTAGCGCTTACGTGAGAGTCAGGCAGGGGGGTGCTGTGCTTCTGGCGCATTTGTCTTCTCCGGAGTTGGCTAGTCCTAAAAGCCTGGGTTAGATGCCTCATCTTGGCATTCAAAAGAGCAACTCCGGAAGGGGTTTGCACCGTATAAAGACTCGGCTCTCACGGTCTATGTGGGGCCTGGATCCCTATATTTTTCAGGCAGTTATGGATCTTCGCGCCCGGGGTGAGGGTGGGCTCTCTTTCGAATGAGTGGAGCGACAGGTGTAGTGGTGTTCATGCCCCATTTACCCTCCTTTTATAAGTTAAAGGGTCTTGATACGGGGTTCCTGACGCGAGGGTCGTCGATTGCGGTTTGGGATAATTCCGAGGGAGCGATCAGCGTTAGCGTGAGCGTGGACTGAACTATGAAAAATGGGTTGACCGAAGATGCGGTCCAGGAGACTCCGGTTTCTGAGTCACTCGAGGGCGATGCCCGGTGGGAGCTGGCCCAGAGAGTTGCCGCAAGCAAGGGACTAACCTCCTCGGCCCTGCTCGCAAAGTTCTTGCTTTACGTCTGCGACCGTCAACTACGTGGCAGAGTTTCGGAGATAACCGAGTACCAGATCGGTGTGCAGGTCTTTGGCAGACGCACCAGCTACAACCCGAACGACGACAACATTGTTCGCCAGTATGCCCGTCTCCTTCGTAAGCGTCTGGACAACTACTTCGATGGTGAAGGATGCCACGAGCCCTTTCGGATCAATATTCCCCGGGGAGGGTATGTCCCTGTATTTCATCCGCAGAGCCCGGCCAAGGACTCCATTAACGGATCAACGAAAGACGTCTCTCTTTATAGAGAAGGTACGGCCGAGCAGGAGCAGAGGGATACGCTCTCGGAGGTTGTGGTACTCCACGACACAGCAGGCGCTTCGACTCCTTTGAGGCAAAAAGCGGGCATGCGATGGGCACGTGCGATCAATCGCCGCGTTTGGTGGGTGGCTGTCTGCATTGTCATTCTCGGCGCCGGCGTTTTGTACGTTGCCGGGTTGCCAGGCTTTATGCGGCCGCGTAGTGGCTCTCATCTGCTCTGGAGCCAGCTCTTCAGCAAGGACAAGGAGACGTTTGTGGTTCCCGCTGACAGTGGACTTGTCTTCCTCGAGGATATCGCCGGCCGGCCGCTGTCTTTGAAGGAGTACGAGAAGCGGCAGTATCTCTACAATCTCTCCCTGCCGGCGGGCATCGATCAGGACACCAAGAATGACCTCAACTCGGCACGCTATACCAGCGTCTCGGACCTGAACATCGTATCAAGACTTTCGCGGCTCCCGGAGATGGTTCCGGACCGCTTCGTCATTCGTTATGCGCGAGAGCTGCATATGGACGACATCAAGCATTCGAATGTGATTCTTATTGGGTCCGTTTATTCCAACCCCTGGGTAGAGTTGTTTGAGGATAAGTTGAACTTCCAGTTCGACTATAAGAGTTATGCGACATTTGATGCGATCGTGAACAGGCATCCACGCGATGGAGAGCCGCCTCTGTTCCGTAACAATACGATCGGAAACGCAAACAGGACCTACGCCGTGATGGCGTTTCTACCGAGTCTTGACGGGAATGGCAGAGTGCTTATCCTGGAGGGGCTGACTATGGCAGGCACCGAGGCGGCTCAAGACCTCCTGTTTGATGAGAATGCGATGGCCCCGATTCTGGAGAAGGCGCGCGCCGCCGATGGTTCGTTAAAGCCGTTCGAGCTTCTCATCGAAACATCCGGCATTTCGGCGGATGCCCCGACCGCTCGTGTTATTGCGAGCCGCTATTACTGAAGGAATACAAATTCACCGCTGTTTTGTCCGCACGGTTCTTCTCATTGACGGATTCTCCTCCAAAGGGGATTCCACTGTAGAATTCTTGGGCTCTACCGAGAGTGCAATCAGTGGGTCCTGAGAGTGCTCGAGATAGAGAGAAGAGGGAGCATCTATGGGATTACGCATCTTGTCGGTGATTCGCCAGGTTCTCGATGCTGAGGAGAGCGTCAGAATCAAAGATGGCATGGTGGATCCGAGCAGCAGCAAGCTCGTATTGGACACTATGGACGAGTATGGCCTGGAAGAGGCTCTGCGAATACGCGATGCCCAGCCGGAGACGGAAGTTGTTGCTCTGGCCGTCGGTCCTGCCCGGTGTGAAGAGGCTCTGCGTACCGCCCTCGCCATCGGCGCAGATCGCGCCATCCTGGTAGAGACTTTCGAGCCATTAGACGTTATTACCGTTGGCAATGTGGCGGCACAGGTGGCACGGAAGGAGCAGAGCGATCTAATCTTCTGTGGTGGACAGGAAGCCGATTGGGATAGTCAGGCATTCGGCGCGGCGATCGCGGAATATCTGAACTGGCCGCAGTTAACCTGGACAACCGCCTTGAACCTGGAGGGCCGCACCCTTACCGGAACGCATGACATCGACGAAGGAACCGAATCCTTCAGCGTGGAGCTTCCGGCGGTCATAACCACACAACAGGGACTGTGCGAACCCCGATATCCCACGCTGCCGAACATCATGAAGGCCAGGAAGAAGGAGCTGCGGCGGGAATCCTTTGAGAGCTTTGGTCTTCACTCCAGGTTGAAATTTATCCGCAGCGAGATTCAGGTGAAGGAACGGATGCGCAGGATTGTCGACGGCAAGGATGGAAGTGCGGCGGCACAGCAGTTAGTGGAATTCCTTCGGAACGAAACAAGGGTGATTGGATGATTCTGATTGTTGCTGAGCATTCAAATGGCAAGCTGAATAAAAGTACTTACGAGATGACACAGGCGGCCCGCGACCTGGGCCGCGAGGGTCCAATTACGCTGCTTGTCCTGGGGAGTGGGGTGGCCCCGGTTGCAACCCAGGCTGCTCTGCTTGCAGACCAGGTTCTGGTTGCCGATCTGCCAGCGTTGAGCGCATACGATCCGGAGGTGTGGGCGCAGGCGGTGGCACAGATTGCCAGGGAAGGAGAGGCTCATACCGTGCTGATTGGCGGCAGCCGCAGCGGGCGCGAATATAGTCCGCGTGTTGCCGTAAAACTGGATGCTCCTTTGATGGAAGCAGTCATCAGCATGAAGTTTGCGGATGATACCACTGTGGCCGAACACTATACCCTCCTGGCGAGAGTGGTCGAGCGGGTTGAGGCGCAGGCTCCGACAGTCGTTGTGAGCATCCACCCGGGAGCCTTCCCTCCGGCGTCGGCAAGGCCGCAGGCTGCCGAACAATACGACGTCGATCTCGATCTACCTGCGCCACGTGTGGTCGTGACCGAGAGAAACACGATCAAAAGCAAACGGGTTGCCTTGCAGGATGCCGATGTTGTCGTCGCAGGTGGACGCGGGCTGGGGAGTGCCGAAGTCTATGCCCAATTGGTCGAAGGCCTGGCAGATCAACTTGGAGCAGCGGTTGGCGCCACGCGAGCAGTAGTGGATGCGGGTTGGCGTCCTTATTCGGAGCAGGTCGGTCAGACGGGCAAAACCGTACAACCGAAGCTCTATTTGGCTCTCGGCATCTCTGGAGCAGTCCAGCACTTGTCTGGAATGAACAAAAGCAGATTGGTGGTCGCGATTAATCGGGATCAGGAAGCACCCATTTTCAAGATCGCCGACTATGGGATTGTGGGCGACGTAAAAGAGATTGTTCCGGCGATCATTGAGAAGCTGAAATGAAAGCCTGAAATCGAAGGCATGGGAGTATGATGTCGCGCTAGAGCATTTTCCCTGTTGGTGTAGTGTAGGGATCCCGCATCTATGGGAGTTTTCCGCAATGAAAACGCGGTTGCATCCCTCTTCCGGGATACCCAGCAACAGGGAAAATGCTCTAGAAGTTGAGGGCCGACATTGCTTCCACCAATCCAGAAGCTTGCATTTCTGCTCTTTGCAGTCCTGACGATAGGGATTGGCCTTCATGGTTTCTATCGCGTCTATCGTCGTATTGCCGCAGGCCGCAGAGATACTGAGCCGCGCTTCGATCACCTGCTGCGACGTATTTACTATTCGCTGGTTACCACGCTCACGCAGCAGCGTACCTTTTGGGGGCGGCCCTTCGTCAGCCTCTTTCACTCCTTTATCTTTTACGGATTCGTCTTCTATCTGATCGTAAATATGGTCGATCTGGTCGGTGGCTTCTTTCCCTTCGACATCTCTTCGGCCACCCTGGTGGGAAGGTCCTATAACCTGCTCGCCGATAGCTTGAGCACACTCATCCTAATAGGCGTTGTCGCCCTGGTGATACGCAGGTTTTTGCTTCCGAGCCGCGGGGATTTCAGTTTCAATGAACGAACATTGCTTCACCAATCTATTCAACAGCGATCGATCACCCTGGACTCCATCCTGGTCTCCGTATTCATCCTGTTTCACGTCGGCAGCCGGGCAATCGGCGCAGGAGCAAAAATGGCCGGCAGCGGAGCAGATCGTTTTCAGCCCTTTGCGTCATTGTTGTCGCATCTGTTTTCTTCACAGAACGCGGAGTCCTGGAGGATCTTCGGGTACTGGGGATCGCTCGGGAGCGTCCTCCTCTTCTGGATGTACTTTCCTCGCACGAAACACATTCACATCTTTATGGCTCCGGCGAAGTATCTTGCCGCTCGAACGGCAAGCTCCGGAGTACTCCCCAGCGTGGAGATAAGTGCGGAGCAGGGAACTTCCGAGATGAACGACATCGTTGTCGGAGCCAACAAGCTTGAGGATTTCGCCTGGCCACGCCTTCTGGATGCGTATGCATGTATCCAGTGCAATCGATGCCAGGATGTATGTCCCGCGACTGCGACCGGCAAAGCCTTGAGTCCGTCGGCACTTGAGATCAACAAGCGCATGGAGCTGAATGAGCTGGCCAGGAGTCAGCCGAAGTTTGAGACGGGAGAGCCGAGTCCGAAAGCTCTGCTGACCTTCGCCCTGTCTCCTGAAGCGGCCTGGGCATGTACCACCTGCGGAGCCTGCATGGAAGTGTGTCCGGTGCAGGATGAACCCATGCTGGATATCATCGATGTTCGGCGGCATCAGGTCATGATGGCCGGTGAATTTCCCAGACAGTTGCAGGCTGCGTTTCGTGGGATGGAACGAGCCAAAAATCCCTGGGGCATCAGTCAGGAAAAACGCCTGGAGTGGGCCGAAGGTCTTGCCGTCAAAACCATTGAAGAAAACCCCGAGCCTGAGGTGCTCTTCTGGGTCGGCTGCGCCGCCAGCTATGACCCACAAGCGCAGAAGACCGCGCGCGCTTTTGTGAAGTTGCTGCAGTATGCCGGGATCAACTTTGCTGTGCTGGGCAAGCGGGAATGTTGTACCGGCGATAGCGCCCGGCGTGCAGGGAATGAATATCTCTATCGTCAGCTTGCTGAGCAGAACATCGATACCCTGAATGCCTGCAGAATCAAACTGATTGTGGCAACCTGTCCCCATTGCCTGAATGCTCTTGGCGGGGAGTATCGCCAACTAGGCGGTAACTTCAAGGTGATGCATCATACGGAATATCTCGCCTCGCTTGTTACCGAGGGCAAACTCACCGCAACGGCCACGCTGGACAGGATCACCTATCACGATCCCTGCTATCTGGGCCGCCACAATGGCATTTATGACGAACCTCGGAAGCTGTTGAAGGTCCTTGGTAACGGCTTCGTAGAGCTTGAACGCACCCGGGAGAATTCGTTCTGCTGCGGCGCCGGTGGAGCGCAGTTCTGGAAGGAAGAAGAACCTGGAACACAGAGGGTTTCTGAGAATCGCTATAACGAGGCCGCGCGAGTCCTTGGTGGGGCGGGTGAGTCGGCGCTAGCTGTTGGATGTCCCTTCTGCAAGAGCATGTTGGGGAGCACACCGGGGACTGCCGATCATCCTGTTGAGATCAAAGATATCGCCGAGCTTTTGCTGGCGGGTGTTGAGAAGGCGTCCGGGATGCGTCCCTCGAATGTCGAAGCTCAGATTGAAGTGGCGGTGGCGCAGCCAGCCGTAACGGTAATGGAGAAGCCTGACGTTCCTCCTCTCGTGGTTCCAACGAACGTTGAAGATTCATTGCAGACGACGGCTGCCGAAACAACACCGGAGAGCCCGAAACGTCCGAAATGGAATCCGAAGACAAAGGCTCAGCAGGATACTTCTCCTGCTACGAACATCTCTCAGACAGAGAACAGCCCGGAGACGTCGGTCGCAGAGGTTCCTCAAGCTGATCCTGTGGCTGCACCCCGGAAAAAGTGGACCCCCAAACGAACAGAACGCTAGTGTGTTGTCTCGGACGTTCGTGTCATTAGTGTTGTCATCCTGAACGTAGTGAAGGACCTGCTTTTAAACGCTTCGGATGACGAAAGTCTTTCAGCTTCGGCTTGGTTCCTTTTTGTCATTTCGGAGCGCAGCGGAGAAATCTGCTTCACTACCGATACTCTTCTGGGCAAAAAGCAGATTTCTCCGCTATGGCTGCGAAATGACAAACAAAAACCAAACCCTAGCGCTCAACCGCAAGAGCTACGGAATTCCCTCCGCCGAGGCATAAGGCGGCAACGCCTTTCTTTGCGTCTCTGCGGATCATTTCGTGCAGCAGGGTGACGAGAATTCGAGCGCCGCTTGCGCCGATTGGATGGCCCATCGCAACGGCTCCTCCATTCACATTCACATTGGAGAGATCCAGTTCGAGTTCCTTTGTTACCCCAAGAGCCTGAACACTGAACGCCTCATTGAGTTCATACAGGTCGACCTCATTCTTTCTCCAGGCTGCCTTTTCCAAAACTCTGGTCACTCCTGTTACTGGAGCAAGCATGACCCATCGCGGCGCAACGCCGCTCTGTGCCTGGGCCCGGATGCGTGCCATGGGGGTGAGCCCTAATGCTGCAGCACGATCCGCTGTCATCAGAAGCACCGCTGCAGCGGCGTCGTTGAGCCCGGGTGCGTTGCCGGCAGTCACGGTGCCGTCTTTTTTGAAGACGGGACGCAATGCAGACAGCGCCTGCAGGGATGCGTCATCGCGAATGCTCTCGTCTGACTCGAAGCTCGTGATCGTCCCTTTCCTATCCGGAATCTGCACAGGGACAATCTCGTCTTTGAATCTGCCTTCTCGTCTGGCGGAAGCCGCTCGCCGATGCGATTCGAGGGCATAGGAATCCTGTTGTTCGCGGGTCAGATGATGCTTTTCCGCAACCAGCTCTGCGGTGAGACCCATGTGCTGGCTGTCGCAGGCGCACCATAGGCCGTCTTTGATCACGGAATCGACGATGCTGCCATCGCCCATGCGCAGTCCCTTACGAGCTTGTGGCACCAGATAAGGAGCGTTCGACATCGACTCCATGCCGCCGGCGACGACAATCTCTGCATCGCCGAGCATGATTGCCTGTGCTCCCAGACCGACGGCTTTCAATCCGCTGCCACAAACCATGTTGACCGTGAGAGCGGCAACGGTGTCCGCAAGTCCGCCGCCCAGTGCCGCCTGGCGCGCGGGATTCTGGCCAAGGCCGGCAGGTAGCACACATCCCATGATGCACTCATCCACGGAATCTGGTGCAATGCCTGCACGGCTTACTGCCTCGCGCACAACGACCGAGCCAAGCTGGGTTGCGGCAACCTCGCTCAGTCCACCGAGAAATTTGCCAACCGCTGTCCGAACCGCCGATACGATGACGACATCTCGCATTGTTACCACTCCCATCTGGTTGTTCTCACAAGGGGATCGATGCGGGCTCAGTGAAGTTGAAAGTGCACGGAGACACCGGAGCGCCTGACAACCTCTTCCGAGGTTACTCCTTCGGCTAATTCAATGACCACAACCCCATCCTCCGTAATATCCATGACGCACAGATCCGTGATGACACGGTTTACTACTCCTGCGCCGGTCAATGGAAGAGTGCATTGGGAAAGCAGCTTTGGCGAGCCATCCTGCGCGTTGTGTTCCATCATGATCAGCACCTGCCGCACGCCGGAGACAATATCCATGGCTCCTCCCATGCCTTTGACGCGCTTACCGGGAATCATCCAGTTCGCCAGATCACCTTTTTCAGAGACCTGCATGGCTCCAAGGATGGCGAGATCGACGTGGCCTCCGCGGATCATGGCAAATGAGTCGGCGCTCGAAAAGATCGATGCTCCCGGCAACAGGGTGACAGTTTCTTTGCCGGCATTGATCAAGTCTGGATCAACTTCATTATCCAGGGGAAAAGGCCCCATACCGAGAAGGCCATTTTCTGACTGAAGAATTACGGTCATACCCGCAGGAATGAAGTTGGCAACGAGTGTCGGCATGCCGATGCCGAGGTTAACGTAGTATCCATCCTTCAATTCAGCCGCAGCACGCTGAGCCATCTGGTGACGCGTCCATGGCATGGTCAGATCATCCTCGTTGTCTTGCGTTCGATTCGTTTTTCGGGAGAAGGATTGTGGACGATCCTCTGCACGAAGATGCCGGGAGTATGTATCTCATCGGGGTCAAGCTCTCCGGGAGCGACGATGATCTCGGCCTCCGCTACGGTGACTTTGCCGCAAGTTGCGGCCAAGGGATTGAAGTTGCGTGCTGTGCGTCGAAAGACCAGGTTCCCGTGCAGGTCGGCTTTCCATGCTTTTACCAGGGCCAGGTCGGCGCGGAGGCCGCGTTCGAGGATGTAGGTTGTCCCATCGAACTCTTTGTGTTCCTTGCCTTCGGCGACGATGGTTCCGACTCCGGTACGCGTGTAGAAGCCGGGAATTCCGGCGCCTCCGGCGCGCATGCGTTCCGCCAGAGTGCCTTGAGGAACGAACTCGACTTCGAGTTCTCCCTGGAGAAACTGCCGTTCGAACTCAGCATTCTCTCCGACATAGCTGGAGATCATCTTTCGGATCTGCCGGCTTTCGAGCAGCAGGCCCAGCCCCCAACCGTCCACTCCTGCGTTATTGCTTGCGACTGTAAGGTCCCGGACCCCAGAATCACGCAGCGCCAGAATCAATGCCTCCGGAATGCCGCATAATCCGAATCCGCCGATGGCCAGAAGCATGCCATCGGTTACGATTCCCTCCAGTACCGCCGCTGCACTTGGCCAGAGTTTGTCCATTATCCCGTGCCTGTTGCGAGCCGTCTGCTATCGAACAGCCGATGCGACGATTCGATAGCAGCAAACGCTCGTTCTCTACAACATCGAAGGACGATAGCATCTTTGCGTGGGAAAGAAAAATCAAATACGTCCGGAATCAATGGGATTGTCTTTCTCATCTGGCGGTGCCATACTCCCTGTCGACGATGGATGGGCTGATTGGCGATTCCCGATGGAAGTCGCCCGCACGTGGAGCAACGGTGAAGGCACAAAGGCTAGAGCATTTTCCCTGTGGGTGTAGTGTCGCGCCTCTGCATCTATGGGCGTTTTCCGCAATACCCAGCAACAGGGAAAATGCTTTGAGCAGCATTAAAGGTTGCGGTCTGGTTAACTCTACTGCGATAACACGGGCTGAAAAAGAATTCGGTGTCACCCATCGGCTTGTGCATCCATCTCTCCTCTCACAACGTTTTGGAAGCCCTCAGGGACTTCTCCAACTTAATTCTGCCTGCTGGTCTGCAGGCCAGAACCGCAACATGGGCTCATGGCAGCTCATGGGAGCGATCTATGACGGGAAAAACTGAGGCAGGAAGAGCTGGCTTTGAACTGACGGAAGAACAAGAAGAATTGCAGCGCGTGATTCGCCGCTTTGCACAGACAGAGATTGCTCCGCACGTCCGCGAGTGGGATGACAAGTGCATCTTCCCCAGCGAGGTTGTTCGGCAACTAGGTCAGATGGGACTGTTGGGTGTTATCTTTCCTCCGGAACTGGGCGGCAGCGGCATGGGCTATGTGGAGTACGTGCTGGCCATCGAAGAGCTGTCCAGAGTAGATGGTTCGGTCGGAATCATTGTGGCGGCGCACAATTCGCTGTGTACGAACCACATCTATCTTGCAGGCAACGCGGAACAGCATCGTCGATGGGTCACACCGTTGGCCTCGGGCGAGTGGCTTGGATGCTGGGGTCTCACTGAGCCTGGCTCCGGTTCCGATGCCCTTGGAGCTCGCACCACGGCGGTTCGCTCTGATCGCGGTTGGGTACTGAATGGCAGCAAGACCTTTATTACCAATGGCAGCCATGCGGACTGTGCCGTCGTCATTGCGGTGACCGACAGGGCAAAGGGAAGCCACGGTATGACTGCCTTCGTCGTGGAGAAAGGCACGCCTGGTTTTCGTCCGGGCAAGAAAGAAGACAAGCTGGGGCTGCGTGCTTCAGATACTTCGGAGTTGATCTTCGAAGACTGTCTGATTCCCGATGAAAACCGGATAGGCGTGGAAGGGGAGGGCTTTGTCGATGCGATGCGGGTGCTCGATGGCGGCCGCATCTCCATTGCTGCTCTCGCGCTTGGAATTGGCAGGGGTGCATACGATGCCGCGTTGAAATACTCCAAGGAGCGCCATCAGTTTGGCAAATCTATCAGCCAGTTTCAGGCGATCCAATTCAAACTGGCAGATATGGCGACAAACCTGGAGGCCGCAAAGCTGCTGACACTCAACGCGGCGCGCATGAAGAATGCCGGGCGCAAGACGACGTTGGAGTCCTCGATGGCAAAGCTCTTTGCCGGCGAGGCTGCTGTACGTATCTGTGATGAATGCGTGCAGATTCATGGCGGCTATGGCTTCATCAAGGACTATCCGGCGGAGAAGTTCTATCGCGACGTAAAATTGTGCACAATCGGCGAGGGAACCAGCGAGATTCAGCGCATGGTGATTGCTCGCGAGATCTTGAAGTAGAAGTTCGCAGATCGGACGAATTACCGGGGAATCGATGTCAGAGGCCGCCAGCAAGAACACGTTGCCGACAAAACTGGATGGCAATGCTCCGCGCTTCCGTAACAACCATCAGGCGCTGCTTGCATTGCTGGCAGTAATGCGCGAGGAGCAGGCAGCCATTCGTCTGGGTGGCGGAGCCAAAGCCATTGAGGCGCAGCACGCCAAGAAGAGGCTGACAGCACGGGAGCGCCTGGCATTACTGCTCGATCCCGGTACTCCGTTTCTGGAGCTCGGTCTCTATGCCGCCCATGGCATGTATGAGGAGTGGGGCGGGGCACCGGCAGCGGGGGTGGTTGCCGGTTTAGGACGAGTCTGCGGTCGGCTGGTCATGGTGGTTGCCAACGACGCTACCGTGAAGGCCGGCGCCTTCTTCCCTATGACCGCGAAGAAGGTGATTCGAGCGCAGACGATTGCTCTTGAAAACCGCATTCCTACGCTCTACCTGGTCGATTCCGCAGGTGTCTTTCTGCCTCTACAAGAGGATGTCTTTCCCGATCAGGATGACTTCGGCCGCGTCTTCCGCAACAACGCTGTGATGTCGGCACGGAATATTCCGCAGATCACTGCCATCATGGGCATGTGTGTGGCGGGTGGGGCTTATCTTCCCGTCATGACAGATACCGTGCTGATGACCGAGGGCAGCGGGCTTTTTCTTGCTGGTCCGGCGCTTGTGCAGGCAGCTATTGGGCAAAAGGTTGGCGCTGAGGAGTTAGGCGGGGCGACCATGCACGCGGAGATCTCCGGCACCGTCGACTTCAAAGAGCCAGATGATGAAGCCTGCCTTGCGAGGGTACGCTCTCTCGTTGGCAAGCTGGGACATCGAAATCGTGCTCCGTTTGATGCCATCCTCTTTGATCCCGAAAAGGATGCCCCACTTTATCCTGCAGACGAACTCTACGGGTTGATTGATCCCGATCCGGTACGCGCGGCTTCAAATACCTATGATGTGCATGAGGTGATTGCGCGCATTGTCGACCGCTCTGCTTTCGATGAATATCGTGCTGACTACGGACGCACTCTGGTTTGCGGCTATGCCCGGATCGGCGGATATGCCGTAGGGATTGTTGCGAATCAAAAGCAGCACCAGAGTATGGTCATGCCAGGTGGAGAACGCCGTACCGAATTCGGAGGGGTCATCTATACCGAAAGCGCAGAGAAGGCCGCCAGATTTATCCTCGACTGCAACCAGAGCCTGATTCCTCTGGTCTTCCTCCATGACGTGAACGGGTTCATGGTGGGCCGTGATGCTGAGCAGAATGGCATTATTCGTGCGGGCGCAAAGATGGTCACGGCGGTTTCGAACTCAGTCGTACCCAAGATCTCTGTGATCCTCGGCGGCAGTTTCGGAGCAGGGCACTATGCGATGTGCGGCAAAGCCTATGACCCGCGATTTATTTTTGCCTGGCCGACGGCGCGTTATGCCGTGATGAGTGGGGCCTCTGCTGCGAATACGCTGGTAGAAATACGCCTCAAACAGCTTGAGCGCAAAGGCCATGCGATCTCAGAAGAGGAGCGAAAGCAGATCTTTGATGAAATTAAGAGCACCTACGATGCTCAAGCCGATCCTCGGTATGGAGCAGCTCGCTTATGGATTGATGCGATCATCGATCCCGCGGAGACTCGCACTGTGTTGATCAGTGCGCTTGAGGCTGTCAGCCTCAACCCCGACGTCGAGAAGTTCAATCCGGGCGTAATCCAGACGTAGTATTTGCAAAGCCATGACGAATACAGTCAAGTTGATTGAGTGTCCACGCGACGCCTGGCAAGGGCTCTCCAGGGTTATTCCTGCCGAGGTCAAAGCTGACTATCTCCGCATGCTGATCGCTGCCGGATTTCGGCATATCGACGCTGCCAGCTTTGTCTCTCCTAAAGCGGTTCCGCAGATGGCTGACTCTGAGAAGGTGCTCGCCTTTGTTGATCCGCCGGGAGATGTTGAGATCATCGGGATCGTGGTTAATGCAAAAGGAGCGGAGCGGGCAATCAAGACGGAAGTGGTAACGACACTCGGCTTCCCGTATTCCATCTCGCCGGAGTTTTTGCGCAGAAACCAGAATCAGACGGCGGAGCAGGCGTTGGATGAACTCGAGGCCATAGGTGAGATGGCTTATAAAGCAGGCTTGAATATCGTGGCCTATGTATCGATGGCCTTTGGTAATCCATACGGCGATCCATGGAGCATCGATGAAGTTAACGCTGCCTGTGAGCTGCTCATCGAGAGCGGCGTAAGGCAGATCTCCATCGCCGATACCGTCGGCCTGGCTAGCGCAGAACAGATCGGCGAAGTCTTTTCGGCAGCACGTGAGTCAGTGGACAGCGAGATTGAAATTGGACTCCACCTGCATGCGAAGCCAGGAGATGCAGCAGCAAAGATTCGTGCGGCCTATCTCGCCGGCTGCCGCCGCTTCGACACGGCGATCGGCGGGCTCGGCGGATGTCCCTTTGCACAGGATGACCTGGTCGGCAATATGCCAACCGAGATAGTCATGGCTGAGCTTGCCGGTATGGGTGTCCCACCACCGGAGATTGGTCCCCTGGAGACGTTGATCGCTCTCAACCGAGAGTTCGCCCGGCGTTATGGACAAGTAGAAACACAGAGGATGACTCCGTGAATACGCTGCTGACGGATCTGGAAGACGGTATTCTCACCATCACACTGAATCGACCGGAGCGTCGGAATGCATTGACTCCCGAGATGCAGGAGGAGCTGATTGCAGCGTTCGAGGCGGCAAAAAAAGATGCTGTGAGGGGGCTTATCTTGACCGGCGCCGGTACGGCCTTTTGCTCGGGACTGGATCTTGCCGTGTTGGAGTCAATGTTCACGCAGACCGTCGAGGAGCAGGAAGCGGATGCACGGCGTACTGCGCAGCTCTTTCGAACGCTATATACCCTTCCCATACCAACCATCGCAGCAGTCAACGGCCATGCGATCGCGGGTGGAACAGGCCTGGCTACCCTCTGCGACTTCACCTTTGCCGTTCCAGGAGCAAAGTTCGGATACACGGAAGTGAAGATCGGTTTCATCCCGGCGCTGGTCTCTGTCTTTCTCGGTTTCCAGCTCGGTGAGAAACAGGCAAGAAATCTTTTGCTCACAGGTCAGCTCTTCGAGGCACAGCGAGCGCATGCGCTGGGTCTGGTGAACGAGATTGTCGAGGGCGAGAAGTTGTTGGAGCGGGTGCAACTCTTCGCGCAGGAGCTTCTCCAGAACAGTCCATCCGCGATGCGGAGAACCAAAGAACTGCAGATCGCTCAGACGGCGTCAGAACTGGACGCGAGAATTGAACGGGCTGTGGCTGCCAGTTTACAGGCCAGGCAGCACCCTGACTTTCAGGAGGGTGTAACGGCGTTCCTGAGCAAGCGAAAGCCTCACTGGCAGGACCAGTAAGGTCATATTCTGGGTGCCCCGTCCATTGCGTAGCAATGGATGGCATGTTCGCAATGCTGGAATTTAGCTTCGCGATAACTCCTTGAAAATAAAGCGGTAAACGCTCTTTTCATTAAATTCCGACGGTTTCTCTAGAATCGGTATTCCAAAAGCACAAGAGGAAGCCTATGCTGTTCCGTTGCCGGAAGGCGGCGATGCTTTTCGGCAGAGACGGAGCTCTATGTCAGCTACGAAGAGCATTCTTTCCCAGCCAGCCCAGCCGACTGCAGCGACGAACGCTGATTTTCTTCCACTTAAGGGAATTGATCACCTGGAGTTCTACGTCGGTAATGCCCGCCAGGCTTCGTACTTTTACCGGACAGCTTTTGGCATGTCCCTGGTAGCGTATGCGGGACCTGAGACCGGGCAACGAGATCGAGCCTCTTATGTTGTTCAGCAGGGCAAGATCCGCTTTGTGTTGACTACGGTGCTTCGCCCGGGTCATGCGATCGCGGAACATGTGCAGCATCACGGCGATGGAGTTCGTTGCGTGGCGCTATGGGTAGACGATGCTCGCCAGTCATGGCATGAGACGGTCAGCCGCGGCGCTATCAGTGTTGCCGAGCCCTACGTCGTATCGGATGATCACGGCCAGGCCGTATTGGCAAGCATTCGTGCCTATGGAGATACCATCCACACGTTTGTTCAGCGTGGAGACTATCAGGGGCCGTTTCTTCCCGGTTTCCGTGCCATAGAGGAAGACCCCATCGCCCGCCCTGTGGGCCTGTTGCACATTGATCATGTTGTGGGCAACGTCGGCTGGCATGAGATGAATACCTGGGTCGATTTCTACGCCAACGTGATGGGATTTACTCTCTACCAACACTTTGACGATAAAGACATCTCGACCGAATACTCCGCGCTCATGTCCAAGGTGATGTCCAACGGCAACGGGTATGTGAAGTTTCCTATCAACGAGCCGGCCGAGGGCAAACGAAAATCACAAATCGAAGAGTATCTGGACTTCTACGGCGGACCCGGAGTGCAGCACATTGCTATGGCCACGAAAGACATCCTGTATACGGTCAACAAGCTCCATGAGCAGGGCGTGGAGTTTCTGCGAGTTCCACATACGTATTATTCCGAGCTGCAGCAGCGCGTGGGCAGGATTGATGAGCCTGTGGATGAACTCGAACGGCTCGGCATTCTGGTGGATCGCGATGACGAAGGCTACATGCTGCAGATCTTTACCCGCCCTGTAGAAGATCGCCCAACGCTGTTCTTTGAGATCATTCAGCGCAAAGGGAGCCGCAGCTTCGGCAAAGGCAATTTCAAAGCGCTCTTTGAAGCTATCGAGAGGGAGCAGCAGGCTCGCGGCAATTTGTAAGAGGAGAACGACCATGACAACGGCAACACTTTCCGCGGCGGCGCCCTACCTCATTCAACAGGACTACTCGTCCTATACCGAGGAGCAGCACGGTATCTGGGCTGAGCTTGTCGGACGTGTTCTTCCTGAGCTGGAGAAACATGCAGCACAGGAGTATCTGGATGGTTTCCAGATCATCGGCCTGAAGCGCGACCGGCTGCCCAATCTTGCAGAGGTGAACGCACGATTAGAGCCCCGAACCGGATGGAAATCGACGGCGGTGAGTGGATTTCTACCTTCGCAGGCATTCTTTGAGATGCTGGCTGCACGCAAATTCCCGACGACGGTTTGGCTGCGCAGCCGCGAATCCATGGAATATACGCCTGAGCCGGATATCTTTCACGATGTCGTCGGTCATGTGCCGATGCATGCGCATCCGGTATTTGCAGACTTCCTGGAGCACTATGGCCGTGTCTGCGTCGCTACACCGGAGGAGCCCATTCGTGAAAAACTTTCTCGTCTTTTCTGGTACACCGTTGAATTCGGATTGATTCGCCAGCAAGGCGAGATCAAAGTGTATGGCAGCGGCCTTATGAGCTCCCATGGAGAATGCCTGAATGTCATGAGCGGCCATTGTGCCATCAAGGAATTCTCTCTGGCTGAAGTTGTGAATACACCGGTGAAGATCGATGAACTTCACAAGTTGCTTTTTGTCGTAAACAGTTTCGACCAGCTTTACGAAGTCATGCATGAGGCAGAGCGGCTCGCCGCGAGCGGTCGCCTTTAGAGAGGTTTATCCATGTCCGTCGGCATCCTGTATCAGTCTGGCTTCGGCAATGAATTTGTGTCCGAGGCTGTCCCTGGAGCACTGCCCATTGGCCAGAATGCTCCGCAGAAACATCCGTTAGGTCTCTATACGGAGCAGCTCAGCGGAACTCCTTTTACCGCGCCCCGATCTCAGAATCGCCGGACCTGGACCTATCGCATTCGCCCATCGGTGACTCACCGGCCCTATGAAGAGATTCCCACACGCCTTATCCGAAGTGGCCCGTTTACGGAGATTCCGACTCCACCCAATCAGCTACGGTGGGACCCGTTGCCAGTGCCGGAGGAGCCCACAGATTTTGTAGACGGTATCGTGACTCTCGGTGGGAATGGTGATCCTGCCATGCAGACCGGTGTCGCCATTCATCTCTATGCCGCCAATCGATCGATGAACGATCGGTTCTTCTACAGCGCCGATGGCGAGTTCCTTGTCGTTCCCCAGCTGGGTGCACTTCGTTTCCACACCGAGCTGGGAGTTTTAGAAACGGCGCCCGGTGAAATCTGCGTGATCCCTCGCGGAATCAAATTCCGTGTTGAATTGATCGAGGGACAGGCAAGAGGGTATCTCTGCGAGAACTACGGCCAGACCTTTCGTCTGCCGGATCTTGGGCCTATCGGAGCGAATGGATTAGCAAATCCGCGAGACTTCCAGGCGCCGACAGCCGCCTTTGAGGACCTCGATGGAGAATTCCAGATCACTGCAAAGTTCCTCGGCCGCCTCTGGTCCGCACAGATCGACCACTCGCCTTTGGATGTCGTTGCCTGGCATGGGAACTACGCTCCTTACAAGTACGACCTTGTGCGCTTCAACTGCATCAACACAGTGTCGTTTGATCATCCTGATCCTTCGATCTATACCGTCCTGAGTTCCCCGTCAGCAATGCCTGGGACGGCAAATTGCGATTTCGTTATCTTCCCCCCGCGTTGGATTGTGGCCGAGCACAGCTTCCGGCCTCCCTGGTTCCATCGAAACTTCATGAATGAATTTATGGGGTTGATCGTGGGGGCCTATGATGCGAAGGCGGAAGGCTTTCTTCCGGGCGGGGCCAGCTTACATAACTGCATGGCCGGCCATGGGCCTGATGCCGAAACCTTCGAACGAGCCAGCTCCGCTGAGCTGAAGCCACAGTATCTCGACAACACACTAGCCTTTATGTTCGAGACGCAACTGGTTGTGCGTCCTACAGAGTTCGCTATGCATACCCGCATCCTGCAGCACGAGTATTTCGAATGCTGGCAGGGGCTCAAAAAGCATTTCCATGCTGAAGTCTCTTCGAACGGAAGGCCGAAATCCTCCGCCGGAAGCTCTAGAGTCAAGAGCCGATGAATGCGATCGATAGCCTCCTCTCTGGCCTGATCGACTACGCAGGCTTGTATCCGCCTGCCGGTCTCGACATGCAGCCGGCTGTCAGAAACTATCTTGCGTACAAGCGCAATCGACGTTCGGAGCTATTGGGACGATTTATTGTTGACTGGAGTCGCCTGTCCGAGCTTCGCGAGATTGCGGGTGATTCGCTTGCTGACCTGCCTCTAAGCGTCGTTGCATCTTCCGCCGCGGACATGAGCAATATTGCGAAATTCCGCGAGGATGGGTTTCGCGTCGAGTCCGTTGAGATCAAACCAGACAAGCTGGATGAGATAGACCTCAGAGCTGGCCGGACAATGCCAGAGACGATTATCTATTTCGAAGTCCCCGTTACGCCTCTTAAAACAGAGGTGCTGGATTCCATACGGAAGGTGGGCGGGCGAGTCAAAATACGGACCGGTGGTGTAACGGCCGGGGCATTTCCTTTACCGGAGGCAATCGCTGCAATGTTGACTGCGATGGCCAGCCGGGGCCTGGTATTCAAAGCCACTGCCGGACTACATCATCCGATCCGTGGATGCCACCCATTCACCTATGAACCCGAGAGTCAAACGGGAATCATGCATGGCTTTCTCAACCTGTTTCTCGCGGCTATGGATATTTACTTCGGGGGAACGGAAGATAGAGCACAGCAGATCCTTAAGGAGGAAGATCCTGAAGCTTTCCGCATGACTGCGGATACGATTGAATGGCGCTCATTGCAGTGGAGCACGGAACAGCTCCGCACTGTTCGCAGAGAGTTTGCAATAGGCTTTGGTTCTTGCTCGTTTGTTGAGCCAATTCAAGCCCTGGAGGGAATGGGATGGCTATAGCAAGCAGCAGTTGGGTAGCTTCGGCCAATGACCCGGAGTCGGATTTTCCCATCCAGAACTTGCCCTATGGGGTGTTTCTCTATCGGGAAACGGCTCATCTCGGTGTTGCTATTGGAGACCAGATTCTTGATCTTTATACCTGCGCCGATCACGGTCTCCTCTCTTCTCTCTCAAGGGAAGTTGTCAGTGCCTGCCGGGCGCGGACCTTAAATCCATTGATGTCTCTGGGACGGGATGCCTGGTCCGCTCTAAGGCGACAACTCATGGCACTCCTCGATGCGGGCTACGAGAAGAAGAGGGATGTCGAAGCGCTGCTCATTCCGATGAAGGATGCGATCATGCGGCTGCCGGTAGATATTGGAGACTACACCGACTTCTATGCATCGATCTATCATGCAACCCGTGTCGGAAGTCTCTTCCGTCCGGACAATCCCTTACTGCCGAACTACAAGTACGTTCCGATCGGTTACCACGGCCGCGTCTCTTCCATCGTGATCAGCGGCTCGGAGATTCGCCGTCCCTGTGGGCAGACAAAGGCTGCCGCCGCGGAGGCGCCAGTCTTTGGGCCGTCGAAATCGCTCGATTATGAGCTGGAAATTGGCATCCTGGTTGGCACAGGGAATTCACCAGGGCACAGTATCCCGATCGATAAAGCCGAAGAGCACATCTTTGGCCTATGCCTGGTGAACGATTGGTCGGCGCGCGATATCCAGTCATGGGAGTATCAGCCCCTGGGGCCCTTTCTCGCCAAGAACTTTGCGACGACGATCTCTCCATGGGTCGTTCCTCTCGAAGCTCTCTCTCCATATCGCGTTCCCGCCTTCGAGCGTCCGGCAGATGATCCGGCTCCGCTCCCCTATCTTGCCTCTTCCTCTCGCGAGAAAGACGGCATCGACCTGACGCTGGAGGTCTATCTCCAATCCGAGGCAATGAGGCAGCAACAGATGCCGGCCATGATACTCAGCCGTGGTAACCTGCGCGATCTCTACTGGACCATCGGTCAACTTGTTACGCATCACACCTGCAATGGCTGCAATCTGCGCCCCGGCGATCTGCTTGCCACAGGAACCATCTCCGGGCCGGCTGCAGGTTCCGAAGGGTGCCTTCTGGAAAAGCGACAGAATCCCGAACCCCTGCGCTTGCCTACCGGAGAAACTCGAACCTTCCTTGAGGATGACGATGAGATTATCTTCCGTGCCTATACCCAGAGATCGGGACTGCCAAGAATTGGCTTTGGCGATTGCACGGGCAGGGTAGTCGCTTCACAAGCTTGTGAGTAGGCGACCGCAACCCGATAACAGCATCGACGGCGAGGCGCGATAGATGAAAAGACTGCTATTGCTCTGTGCTCTGGTCATGTGACTGCGCTCCAGCTCTCTACACAGTTAGAAAGAGGAGTGCAGCGGCTTTTTCATTGCGGAAAACACCCATAGATGCAGAAGCCCTACTCTACACCCACAGAGAAAATGCTCTATCCAATGAAAGAGTCGCGGAGTATCTCAATCGGGAGCATGGACGGTGTGGTTGTGTCGGGAGAAAGACATTCCGCCTGCTGGTTGACCACAGGGGCACGTTCCGCGCAGAATTGTCATCCCTGCGGGCCCGGTACGATCTTGAGAATGTCTACGTGTCTGCGGGCGGGGCCGTATGGCGATTCGGGACCGACGAGCAGTTCACGTTCAGGCGTTTGATCGTTTGGCGCTCTTATTGGCGATTCCGATTGCCATCGGAATCGTGATGTGGCTGGTTGCGCGATTTGCAGATCGCGAGGCCCAGTTGGTCGAACACACGCTTCATGTAGAGGTCTCGCTTGAGAGACTGGCTTCTGCGATTGATACAGCGGAAGCAAATGGGCGTGGATACCTGCTTACCGGCGAAGACAAATTCCTCGAAGACTACAACGCGGACCTGGATGAGCTGCGGAAAGAGATCTCTATCATTGCCGGTCTTACTGCCGACAATCCCTCGCAACAGCAGAATGTTTTGAAGCTTCGGGAGGAACTCGAAGCCCAGACCTCGTCCTATCAGTCCTCGATTGACGAATATCTGAAGCGGAAAAGCGATCCCTCATCCGTGAAATCCCGGATCGATCAGCAGCGTGAACTGCTGGCGACGAGCAAAGGCCTGATCCAGGAGATGGGCCGCGAGGAACAGCGCTTGCTTGCCTCTCGGAAGAATGCGCTCACGACGGCGCGCTCTGACTTTCTCGGCATGCTGCTGATTGGATATGCCGTAATTGTGTTGATCGTTACTTCGTTGTACTTCGGTGTCAGGCGGCATAGCGCGCAATCGGCTGTGGCCGAGGCGCGGCTCTCCCGGCTTAATGCTGAACTTGATGACCGGGTGCGGGAGCGGACCGCTCTTCTGAAAACGCGGCAAGATCTCCTTAATACCTTCGTGCGCTATGTTCCGGCAGCGGTTGCAATGCTCGATCGCGATATGCGCTATGTGCAGGTCAGCGATCGATGGGCGTCAGAGTACCGGATGGACCGGTCACAATTCGAGGGAAGCTCGCATTACGACTTATTTCCCGAAATTCCCGATCGCTGGAAGGAGATCCATCGCCGTTGTCTCGCCGGCGAGACCATGCGTTCGGAAGAGGATCGATGGGTTCGTCAGGATGGCCAGGTCAGCTGGTTGCGATGGGAGATTCGACCCTGGTTTGATCAGGATCATAAGCCCGCAGGGATTTTGATCTTTACGGAAGACATTACCGCACGCAAAGAGCTCGAAGAGTGCTTGCGCGAAAGTGAAGAAACAGTTCGAACTCTTCTGGATACTGCCGCGCAGGCCATCATCGCGATTGAAAGTGACGGTACGATCGTACTCGCTAATCGGCAGGCCGGAAAAATGTTTGGATACGCTCAGGGCGAGTTGATCGGCAGGCAGCTTGAAACCCTGGTTCCCCCAAGACTCCGCAATCCGCATCAATCGCGCCGGGAGGAATTCAATCTCTATCCCAAGAGCCGTACCGTGGGGGCCGATCTGGACCTTCTGGGGCTACGCAAGGATGGTTCGGAGTTTCCAATCGAGGTGAGTCTCAGCAGTGTCAACACCAAGCGAGGGTTGCTTGCCGTAAGCTTCGTCTCCGATATCACCGCGCGTAAGAACGCCGAATCGGCCTTGCGCGAGAGTGAGCAGAGACTACGGGCACTGGCGGCACGCCTCCTCTCCGCGCAGGAAGACGAACGCCGCAACCTGGCGCGAGAACTCCACGATGACATCACACAGCAACTGGCATTTCTTGCGATTGAACTGGGACGGTTTGCGACAGAGTTTCCTGAAGAAGCTGTATCGCGGAAACGAATCGAAGTGCTAAAGCAGCAGGCCTCACGTGTCTCTTCCGAAGTACGTCGCATCTCACACGGACTTCATCCTTCTGTAATTACCGATTTCGGACTTAGCATCGCGCTCGAGGAATTTTGCGGTGAATTCGAGAGAGGCCACGGTATCACGGTAGTTTTCGATGGCCTGGTAGAAGACTCCTGCCTGACGGATACCGAGGCAGCGTGTCTTTATCGCATCGCGCAAGAGAGTCTCCGCAATGCGCTCGTCCATGGACAGGCAAAGAAAATCCGCGTGACATTGCAAACCGCGGACGACGTGTTTGAGCTCAAAGTGCAGGACAACGGCGTTGGCTTCTCAGTGGAGTCCCGGCGAAGCAGGGCCGGCCTGGGAATCCTGGGTATGACCGAACGCATTCGGATGGTCAACGGAACGCTTGATATTACTTCCAAGCCGGGGCATGGAACCTCTGTCACGGCCGCGGTACCGTTGCATGGAGATTGGCGCCATGAAAGCCAGAATCCTTCTCGCTGATGATCATTCGTTGGTTCTCGATGGCATTCGACGGCTATTGGAGAATCAGCATCACGTTATAGGTTCCGCAACCGACGGGCAGAGCCTCGTCCGAGAGGCTCTGCGGCTGCGGCCAGAAATCGTGATTCTGGATGTGACCATGCCGATCCTGAATGGCATTGATGCCGCACGGGAGATACGAAAGACTCTTCCAAAGACCAAGCTGGTTTTTATCAGCATGCATGCCAATCCGGTCTATCTGCGCAAGGCAATCGAAGCGGGCGGGGTCGCGTATGTCTTGAAATCCGGCGCCTCAGAGGAGCTTCTCAACGCGATTCAGATTGTGCGAAGCGGCGGCAGGTATTTTTCTCCGTCGTTGGATCGGAGCATTGTCACAGAGGTAACAGAAAGCCCTGAGAAACCGTCACAAGGGGTTTTGGACCTTACCGGCCGGCAGCGCCAGATTCTTCAGCTCATCGCCGAGGGCAGACAGAATAAAGAGATAGCGGACACCCTCTATATCTCTGTAAGGACAGTGGAATTCCATCGTGCGCGTCTGATGTCGCGTCTTGGCGCGCGCAGCGTCGCGGATTTGACACGTTTTGCCGTTCAGGAAGGCATGATTGTACCGACGAAACATGTCTGAGGTGAAACGTTATTCCACCCGAAAAACTAGTATTTGTACGAGATGCCAGTCGATTTGATTGATGCCATCATTGGTTCACCTCGTCGGTCTGGTTAGTGCTCATCTCCTCTATCACAGAACCTCTGTGTCTCTCTAGACAAAACGGGAAATCCAAGTACGGAGAGAGTGAAAGAGTGACTACCCCTGCCCCCCAATTGCATCTCGAAGAACGTACGGATCGTAACTTTTCGGCCTCGTCCCAAAACCGCTGGGGAATTGTTCTGGCTGGCGGAGACGGCACGCGCCTGCAGTGCCTGACGCGCGTCATCTATGGCGATGACCGGCCAAAGCAATTCTGCGGTCTCCTGAGTCCGGAAACCCTCCTTCGCCAGACCCGCAACCGCGCCGCAAGAAGCATCCCAGAAGATCAGACGATCTACGCGGTCACGGAAGCGCACCGTTTGTACTTTCAGGAAGATCTCGCCGGCAGCTCGTCGTACAAGCTGGTGCAGCCATACAATCGGGGGACGGCGCCTGCAATTCTTCTCAGCCTCTTCCATATCGCGGAGGAGCAGCCGAATGCGCTGGTAGCCGTCTTGCCTTGTGATCACTACTACTCCAATGAACTATCGTTCACGGCCGCGATGGAATCTGCCTTCGAGACCGCGGCTGAACATCACGATTGCGTTGTGCTGCTCGGAGCGCACCCTTCAGGACCTGAGGTTGAATTCGGCTGGATTGTGCCTGGTCCCGCAGTCGGCGAGAATCTGTTTCAAGTGCGGAGTTTTGAAGAAAAGCCAAGCCTGGGCGTAGCGGAGCGGCTTCTGATGAATGGTGGGCTATGGAATACATTCGTCATGGTCGGTTCTGTTCAGACCTTGCTGAGCATGTGCTTCGAAGCGCTTCCCGATCTGGCAGTTCTCGCGCGCGTCCATGTGGTCGCGAATGAACGACGGGAGCTTCGCGTTGCAACATTTGTATATGATCGCATTCCCACCATCGATTTCTCTCGCGAGATTCTCTCTCCAAATGCAAGCCGGCTCCTGGTTTCACAGCTCAATGGCTTGGATTGGCATGACCTTGGCCAAGCCGAGCGGGTGTTATCAGTGCTGCGGTCTCGTGATGCTGAGATGCCGTACTGGTTACGGCACTGGGAGACAACGCGACGGCCAGTACAGCGCATACATCATCGGGATCCCGAATCTATCCCACTACAAAGTTCTGTACGGTTCGAGCAGCCGCCGGGCGCTTAGAGCATTTTCCCTATAGGTGTGGTCCAGAGCATCCGTATCTATGGGCGTTCTCCGCAACGAAAACGCCGCCGCACGCCGCTTCCGGAATATCCAGCAACAGGGAAAATGCTCTAGAAGCATCTCTCCCCGAGCCGGCGACGTAGTAGAGACGTACAACTCAGCTTTGGAAGAAGGAACGGAAGAACAAAAACAAATAAGCATTCAATGGATGGAGTGAGTAGTGCACTGTATCTATTTCTTCGGTGAGTTTACGTTCGAAACGGGTCCTAACAGCTTGAACCGTGGAACACAAAAAGTCCCTCTCCCTGCGAAACAACTTGATGTGCTTCGGGTCCTGATACAAGCACAGGGCCAGCCAGTTCGAAAAGATAGGTTATTGCGGGAGGTATGGCCGAACATCCACGTTGAAAACCATACCCTCATTCAAACCATATATCTTCTGCGGTTGTCACTCGGCAAGATGGCTGATGGACAGGATTACATCCAGACTGTAAGTGGTTATGGATATCGGCTGGCGGCGCATATCACTACATCTGAGGTCGATGCAACCCAGGTCTCGCCTCGGCATGGTATCAGGGAATCACTTACACACCTCTGGCATCGATTGAGTCTTTTCTTCTGAAGGTATGTTGTATTGTCCTCGAGTTGACTCAACGAAAATCTCGCTTGTAACATGAAGTAAATAGAGCGACGCATTTTATCTGAGAATTCTGAGGAAGTAACTCCAAACTTGCATAAAAGATATTTCACGCGAGAGATATTGGAACCGGAATCGACGAAGCCTGGTGACATTGCTTCTAAGTAGTGATTCCACAAGAAGGACAAGACTAAAAACTGAACTGTGGAAAACCGCGAGATGGTCAACGCGGAAACCCGCTCTCCTAGCGGCTCTCTGAGCTGATAGGGAAGTTTTGTCCTATCGTCGAGAGAATATTTACCTCTACGACATCGGTAAATCTCCATTTTTTACCCATAGCAACCTGTTTTCAAACTCATCGAATTCCCGGCAAGTTGGCCACCAACTTGCATGAAGCCCCGCACAGCTTCAATCCCCAAGGGAGTTTTTTGATTTGAATCGTTCAATAATGCGTCTCCTCATCGTAGGGAGCAGTGTGTCCATAATGGCCGCAAGTTCATCCGCACACGGACAGTACTACAGACACAGACGTAGTTCATGGTCCCCTACGACTTCGTTGTCGGCTTCCATTAACGCTTCGCCAACTTCTATTACGGCGGGGAACCAATCAACCATCTCGTGGAGTACTTCCGGCGCAACCTCAGTGACGATTAACGGCAGCGCAGTTGCTGCTTCAGGAAGTGCAGTCGTCGCTCCAACACAATCCACTAGTTACAATCTGGTCGCAACGAACGGTTCTTCAAGCAAGACCGCATCGACCAGCATTTCTGTTACCGCTGCTTCCACGGCTCCAACAGCTCCCGCAACTACAACACCAACAACGACTGCTCCATCTTCTGGCAGCACAACTTCTGGCGCTCCGCATATTAACTTCACTGATCTGAATGTTGGTGCAGGCACCGGCGGCGACAACGGCAATGGTGTGTACGTACGCATCTTCGGTAGCAACTTCGGCTCATCGCAGGGCTCAAGCACACTTACACTTGGTGGACCGCTCGTAACCAATTGCAGCCTGTGCTCGTGGACCAACACACAGATCGTTGCTCAGCTTGGTCCGTCCGCAACCACGGGAAATATTGTCGTGAATGTGAATGGATTGGCATCGAACGGCGTACCGTTCACGGTCACTCCAACCAACATCGTCTTTGTCTCCCCAAACGGTGTAGACACGAATCCGGGAACCTATGCGCAACCTTTCAAGACTTGGCGTGCAGCGTTCAATTCGGTTACGTCAAACGACAGTAGTTCACCATCAAAGAACACAGTCATCTACCTGATGCCTGGCGTCGACGTCAGCTTCGATGACGGCCGTGGCTACAATGCTGCTGTCTCTACCGATATCGGTGGGTCATCGCCGACCAGCCAGTTGTCTATCGTTGGGTTCCCCGGGGGAACAGTGAATGTAGGCAGCACCAGTGTTCCCAATGGTGTGAAAGGGTGGGGTAAGAACATCACCATTGCCAATCTCAATATCGTGGGCCAGGTTTCGGCCATCGACGCGGAGGCGGGCAACATGCGCATCATCAACAACAGCATCTCCTGCCCAGCTCCGCCCAGCGGCGTTGGCGGTACGGCATGTGTTCTGGGCGAGACGGATAGCCCGTCAGACACGTGGGCTTTCCAGGGCAACAATGTACACGACACCGGCGGCAACGTGGATAAGACCTATCACGCTGTCTACTTCTCCACCGGCGTCAACCATGCGGACGCGGGTTGGAACAGCATTGGCCAGAACTTCAAGGGCTACTGCCGCAGCATCATGTTCCACGCGACAGCCGGCGGAAACCTGTATGACCTTCACGTCCACGACAATGTCATCACTGGCGGCTACTGCGACGGTATCAACCTGGCCTCTGTCGATCCATCGCAGGGCACGGTCGAGGTGTACAACAACGTGATTTCTCACGTTGCCATTGCGTCGAACCCCTATGGCGTGGCGAACGAAGCTGGTATCGCCATCAACTCTGATCCGCCGGCAGCTACCAGCGGCACCGTGCAGGTGTACAACAATACCGTCGTGGATGCCGGCGGTTATGTGACCGGCAACCAGAATGGCTGCTTCGGTATCGTCTTTGCCGGGGCGGGAATGAACCTGATGAACAATATCTGTGCTCAGCCCAGCGCCGCTCAACCGTACATCGAACCAGGCACGACAAATGTGACTGGCTCCAATAACCTGTGGTCCGGCGCCGGAGCTGCTCCTTCATGGGATTCAGCTCCTCTGACGACGGCTCCGAGCTTTGTCTCAAGCACCAACTTTGCATTGCAGTCGAGCTCGGCCGGCAAGGATGCCGGAACATCGGCTAAGACCTCGACGGTCGACATCGTCGGAGCCCAGCGCGGCAGCACACCGTCCATGGGTGCCTATCAGTAAAATCCTCTAACCAGCAAAAAAGAAGACAGCGGGGACGGCGTCACGCCGTCCCCGCTGTCTTTTTAGCATCTTCCCTATTGGTCATAAAAGTCATGGTCGTCCTGAATGAATACATTATGGTATACATTCTGCATGCTTTTTCCCGAGCCTCTGATCACCCGCCGCGGATTTTTGTATGGCCTGGCAGCCTCGGTCGCCACAAGGAACGCAGGCGCTGTGGCTGTTTCGCCATCGCTGCTTCCGGCTAACGCCAAGCCTCTGCCGCTGTTGTCGGTCCGTCTGCTGCCTTCGGTATATGCAAATGCGGTGGAGATGAATCGTGGATATCTGCTGGGCCTGAGCGCGGACCGGTTTCTGCATAATTTTCTGAAGTATGCAGGGCTGCCGCCTAAGGCTCCTATCTATGGCGGGTGGGAGAGCGACACGATTGCGGGACACTCGCTCGGACACTATCTCACCGCATTGGTCAGGACCTATGAACAGACCGGAGATGCTGCCTGCAGGGACCGCGCGAACTATATTGTGGAGGAACTGGCCAGGGCGCAGGCGGCACGCGGAACGGGGTACGTCGGAGCGTTAGGGCGGAAGCGCAAAGACGGAACCATCGTCGATGGAGAAGAGATCTTTCGTGAGGTAAAGCAAGGCGAGATCCGCTCTGGCGGGTTCGACCTGAATGGTTCCTGGTCTCCGCTTTACACCGTGCACAAGGTCTTTGCCGGTCTATTGGATGTTTACGAAAGCTGGGGAAACCCCACCGCGCTGAAGGTGGCGACCGGGCTGGCCGGGTATTTTGCGGATGTCTTCGATGCGCTGAACGATGAGCAGATGCAAAAGCTGCTGGCGTGCGAATATGGCGGCTTGAACGAGAGCTACGCGGAGCTCTATGCCATCACTCACGACAAACGTTGGCTCGCCGTTTCAGAGCGGATCTATGACCGAAAGGTGCTGGATCCGCTTGAGGCCGGCGAAGATAAGCTGGCAAACTTCCACGCGAATACGCAGGTGCCGAAGCTGATCGGCCTTGCCCGGATTCACGAGCTCACGAATAAGCCGGAGCCGGAACATGCCGCGGAGTTCTTCTGGGAAGCAGTAACGAAGCACCACAGTTATGTCATCGGTGGAAACGCAGACCGTGAGTACTTCTCAGCCCCCGACACCATCGCCGCGCACATTACGGAGCAGACCTGCGAGCACTGCAATACCTACAACATGCTGAAGCTGACGCGGCATCTGTATGCCTGGCATCCGGATGGAGCCTACTTCGACTACTACGAACGGGCTCACCTGAATCACGTAATGGCCGCACAGAATCCGAAAGACGGCGGGTTCACCTACATGACGCCGCTGATGTCCGGAGCGGAGCGCGGCTATTCCACGCCAAAGGAAGACGCCTTCTGGTGTTGTGTAGGCACCGGGATGGAGAGCCATGCCAAACATGGTGAGTCGATCTTCTGGGAAGGCGGTGGAACGCTGCTGGTTAATCTCTACATTCCCGCAGAAGCAGATTGGGCAGGCAGAAAGGCGAAACTCAGGCTTGAGACGAACTATCCCTTCACGCCGGAATCGCGGCTGACCTTGATAGCTCTACCCGAGCGGCAGAACTTTACGATCGGCCTTCGTTCTCCTGGGTGGGCCGGAGACAAAGCGAAGGTTACCGTGAATGGAAAAGTGGTCTCTGCTGAACGGACACGAGGATACCTTCTGGTGAAGCGGATATGGAAGCAGGGCGATGTGCTGGCAATCACACTGCCGCTCGATCTGCGGCTGGAGCCTGCGCCCGGAGACAACGATACGGTCGCATTGCTTCGCGGCCCCATGGTGCTGAGCGCCGATCTTGGCCCGGTCTCGGAGAAGTGGGACAGCCCCGATCCGTCCCTGGTCGGCGAGAATCTGCTGGCGGGCTTTTCAGCAATCTCTCCCGAGAAGGCGGTTTACACCTCGAAGGGTATCGTGCGGCCGGCAGATCTGAAGTTCGTTCCGTTCTACAGCCAATATGACCGGCGTAGCGCGGTCTATTTCAAGCGATTCACTGAAGCTGCCTGGAAGGTGGAGGAGAGCAACTTCCTGGCGGAGCAGGCGAAGGCCCGCGATATCGCCGCACGGTCTGTCGATGTGATGCACCTGGGTGAAATGCAGCCCGAGCGAGACCACAACCTCGTTTCAGAGATTTCCTATCCGGTTTCGTATCGAGGGCGGAACGGACGGGATGCGCGTTCCGGCGGATACTTCGAGTTCACGCTGAAGTGTAAGCCTGTGGAGATGGTGTTGCAGGCCACCTATTGGGGCGACGAACGCGAACGAAGCTTCGACATTCTGGTGGACAATGTGAAGGTTGCCACCCAGACGCTGAAGCAGGATCGTCCCGGAAAGTTCTTCGATGTGGAGTATCCGTTGAGCACCGATCTGACAAAGGGTAAAGAGAGTATCCGCGTGCGCTTTGTCCCACATGACCGCTCGACCGTCGGTCCGGTCTTCGGAGTCCGCTTGTTTACCGCCAAGAAAGACGCAAGCGTTTCACTGTAAGCAAGAGCCGCCTTGAGCGGCTTTTGTTCTGCCTTGAGGAGAGAAGCAAAGTCGTGGATAGAACGAAGGAATTTTCAGTGTGCACGATGGCAATGAGAGCCGCGATCCTCGCGGGCATTGCCTTCTCTGGCATTTGTCTTCAAGCGCGGGCCGCAACCCCGCAACCCGCGGAACCAAAGCTGCCATCGATGATCCAGCAGTTCAGTGCCGACCGCAGAGCGCTGGAGGCGGCATATGTGATTCCTTTCTCGGCGAGCCGCCTGGACAGGATGGAAGCGTTCTATCAACAGCAGCAGAAACAGCTTGCCGCGGTCGACTTCAAGGCACTGGCGGAAGATGAGAAGCTCGATTACTTGCTGCTGCGGAACCAGCTTCGCGGCGAGTTGTACGACCTTGGCCTGCAGCGCGAGAAGGCAACGGCCATGAGACCACTGCTGCCATTTGCCGGCACGATTGGAGATCTGGAAGACCAGCATCGGCGCATGCTACGGCCGGATGCGGAAAAGACGGCCGCAGCCCTGACAGCCATGGTGAAGCTGATCGAGAACGCGAAGCATGATCTCGACCCGGCGAAGAGCGAAGGCAAACCGAAGTTCGATGCCGTCGTAGCCAACCGCGCTGCTGCCGCGACCGAAGAACTGAAGAAAGTCCTGCACAACTGGTATGGGCAGTACAGCGGCTATGATCCAGGCTTTACCTGGTGGGTGGAACAGCCGTATCGCGATGCCGACAAGGCGCTGGAAGGATATGAGGCGTTCCTGAGAGAGAAGCTGGTTGGGATCGCTGCCGACGACAAGAAGACCATCATCGGAGATCCGGTAGGTCACGAGGCGCTGATGCGTGAGCTATCGACGGACCTCATTCCATATACCCCCGAAGAGCTGACGGCCATTGCTCAGACAGAGTATGACTGGTGCATGAAGGAGATGCTGCGGGCGTCGCACGAAATGGGCTATGGCGATGACTGGCACGCCGCCGTGGAGAAGGTAAAGACGATGCATGTACCTCCTGGCGATCAACCGGAGTTGATTCGCAAATTGGTGGTGGAAGGCATCGATTTCGTTAAGAAGAACGATCTGGTGACGGTGCCGCCCATGGCAGAAGAGACGTGGCGCATGATTATGATGACGCCCGAACGCCAGCTGGTGAATCCGTTCTTTACTGGTGGCGACGAGATCAGCGTCTCCTATCCAACGAATACCATGACCTTCGAGCAGCGCGAGATGAGTATGCGCGGCAACAACATCCCGTTTGCCCGCGCCACCACATTTCACGAGATGATTCCCGGGCACTTCCTGCAGTTCTATATGGCAGCACGGTACCGCGCTTATCGCGAACCGTTTTCCACTCCCTTCTGGTACGAAGGAAATTCATTGTGGTGGGAAATGCTGTTTTGGGACCGCGGCTTCGACCGGACACCGGAGGAACGGGTCGGAGCGCTGGTCTGGCGCATGCATCGTTCGGCTCGCGTTATCTTCACGATGAATTTTCATCTCGGCAAGTGGACACCGCAGCAGTGTGTCCAGTTCCTGATCGATAACGTAGGCTTCGAGCCGGAGAATGCCACCGCCGAAGTAAGACGATCCTTCGATGGGTCCGTTGGCCCGCTGTACCAGAGCGCTTACCTGATGGGCGCCTTGCAGTTCCGTGCGCTGCATAAAGAGCTGGTCGGAAGCGGCAAGATGACCGAACGCGAGTTTCACGATGCGGTGCTGCACGAGAATGCAATGCCGATCGCGCTGCTGCGAGCCTATCTGGAACACGAGTCGCTGACGCGTGACTTTGTCCCGCAGTGGAAGTTTTACGGCGAACACCCCACCCATCCGTGAACCTGTGAGGAGGAATGCATGAGATACGTCGCCTTTGCCGTGCTTGCCTTCATCTGTGCGCAAACCAGCTTTTCAGCCGTCACGCCTGAAGATTACGAGCGTGCCGCGAAGTTGAACGAGAAGTACGGAGACTGGACCGAGAATGTGGTCCGCGGCGCCCACTGGGTGCAGGGCGAACATGTTCTGCTCTACGACAAGACAGTAGCGGGTGGCGGCCACCAGTTCTTTCTCGCGGACGTGGAAACGGGGAAGAAGGAGCTGGCCTTCGATCACCAGCGGCTGGCGGCGGCGCTGGGCGCGGCTACGCATGAAGAGGTTAAGCCGGCACAGCTTCCACTGCGCGATGCCAGGCTGGAAGATCATCGAAGCAGTCTTGCGTTCCGCATCGGCTATACGCCGTGGCGCTGCAATCTGAAGAACTATGCGTGCAAGGGGGACGAAGATGGCGCTGATGGCAGCAGAGAATCCTCTCGCAATAATGAGAGCCGCACGGTCGCCTCTCCCGACAGGAAGTGGGAGGCTTTGGTCGTTAATTCCAATCTGGTGGTGCGCAGTGTCGATGGCAAACAGCGCCTGGTGCTGAGTACAGATGGGTCAGAAGGAAATTACTACGACCTCGATACCGTCTCCTGGTCGCCCGACTCATCGAAGCTGGTGATTTATCGTGTGCGTCCCGGCTATCACCGCACCATCCGGTTCGTGCAGTCGTCGCCTGCAACGCAACTGCAGCCTCTCTATCCCGAGATCCCGTATGCCAAGCCGGGGGATGTGCTGGACCTTCCGCAGCCAGTCCTGTTCGATGTGGCTGCGAAGAAAGAGATAGCTATTGCAAACGACCTTTTCCCGAATCCCTACGAGCTTTCGGGTGCACGTTGGTGGCAGGACTGCCGTGGATTCACCTTCGAGTACAACCAGCGCGGACATCAGGTCTATCGCGTAATCGAAGTGGATGGCGCCACGGGAGCTGCACGGACACTTGTGAATGAGACCAGCGACACGTTCGTGGACTATCGTCCGCTGATTCCGGAGCCGCAGGACACTGGCAAAGTGTATCGTCGCGATTTCGCCGACGGAAAAGAGATTCTCTGGGCATCGGAGCGTGATGGGTGGGAGCACCTGTATCTGCTCGACGGCCGGACCGGCAGCGTGAAAAACCGGATCACGCGAGGGGAATGGGTCGTGCGCTCCGTCGATCGCGTGGATGAAGAAAAGCGGATGATCTGGTTCTCAGCGGGCGGAATGAATGCCGGCGAAGATCCGTACTTTGTGCATGCCTATCGCATTGGCTTCGATGGGACGGGCCTGACGTCGCTTACACCTTCTGCGGGAAACCACAAGGTCGCGTACTCCGAGGATGGAACACTGTATTTCGACCTGGTAAGTACAGTGGAAGATCCTCCGGTGCTTACCATTCATCGCACGAGTGATTGCTCTCTGGTGTTAGAGCTGGAGCGGGGAAGGCTCGACAAGCTCAAGGCCGCTGGATGGCATGCTCCGGAACCATTTCATGCGTTGGGAAGGGATGGCAAGACAGAGATCTGGGGCGTGGTATGGAAGCCGGCGAACTTCGATCCGAAGAAGCGCTATCCCGTGGTCGAGAACATCTACGCTGGACCGCAGGGATCGTTTGTTCCCAAGACGTTTTCCACCCGCGCGGAGCCGCTGACCGAATTGGGATTTGTCGTGGTGCAGATCGACGGCATGGGCACCAACAATCGATCGAAGGCCTTCCATAATGTCGCCTGGAAGAACCTCAAGGATGCGGGCTTTGAGGATCGCATTCTGTGGCACAGGACGTATGCGAGCGGGCATCCCTGGTACGACATCACCCGCATGGGGATCTTCGGGACCTCGGCCGGCGGGCAGAGCGCAATGGGAGCTCTGCTGTTTCATCCGGAGTTCTACAAAGCTGCGGTCGCCAATAGCGGATGCCATGACAACCGCATGGACAAGATCTGGTGGAACGAGCAGTGGATGGGATGGCCTATCGGGCCGGAGTATGCAGCCTCGTCGAATGTAGATAACGCCTGGCGCCTGAAAGGGAAGCTGATGCTGGTGGTTGGCGAGATGGACGATAACGTCGATCCCGCCTCAACATTCCAGGTTGCTGATCGTTTGGAGAAGGCCAACAAGATCTTTGACCTGCTGTACGTACCCGGCGGAAAGCATGGCTCTGGGGGAACCTATGGGCAGCGCAAGCTTGAGGATTTCTTTGTGCAGGCGCTCTATGGTGACCGTACTCCTGATTGGAATGCGCTCGACAGGCCGGCAAAACCGTAAGGCAGATCGTCAGAGCAGCCATTGAGGAAATAACGGTGAGGAATTATTGACAACCAATGTTGAAGGAGTTGGCACAGTACCTCAGCGGCTTTTAACGCCGCGTGCTTCGCAGGCCAAGTACGGCATGGCTATAAAGCCATGGCCTCAAGCAAAACAAGAGTTTGTTTTTTGTTCGTGCGATGCGCGAATGCCTTGCTCCGGGGTCCCCGGCCAGCTTTGCTGGCGGGGGTGGTTAAGGGGACGGCTTGAAGCCGTCCCGTATGAGTCCCTAAAATCGGCGGCTTTTGAGCTGCTGAGGTACCGCGCGATATCAATCGCGCCTGTCAGTAATTTATAGAACTCAAAATCGTCCAAATTTTTGTATTGAGTTTTGTACACAATTAACGACATAATCGGGACAAGTTGTTAACAAAGCTGTCATACAGCCGCTAAAGCATTCCCCTGTAGGTGTAGAGTAGCCTTCCGCATCTATGGGCGTTTTCCACAATGAAAACGCCGCTGTACTCCTCTTCCAGCAACAGGGAAATGCGGTTAAAGCGGCGTGCGGTCTGTTTCTGGTTTCTCCCCATCCCCGTCTCGGTTCGCAGAATGTGCAGTCTCGCTGATTCTGAAGGAGGTCGTATGTTGATTCGAATGTCAGGAAAACGTTTTCCCATCGCCGCTCTGGCCGTTCTCCTCATCTTGTGTTGCCGGCTGTATGGACAGTCTGGAACCCAAGGCACTGTCTCGGTAACCGTTGCGGACGCCACTGGCGGCGTTGTTCCCGCAGCCAGCCTGGAACTGACAGCGCTGGACACCAATATCACTCGTAAAGCGGCAACGGAAGGCACAGGCGCCTTCAGCTTCGTCAACCTGCCGATTGGGACCTACCGCCTCAATATCTCCTCGCCCGGTTTCTCGACGACGCGAATCGATACCATCATCGTGCATGCATCGCAGGTCACACCGGTTGCAGTGGTGTTGCAGGTCGGCAGCACGAATGACACCGTGAATGTGAGTGCGGTGGCGACGCCGCTGCTCGATGTCAGCTCCAATTCGCTCGGTGCGGTGATTGATCTGAAGGCAATCGAAGTTTTGCCGATCGTTGGCCGCGACCTGACCTCGCTGGCGCGGCTTACTGCAGGCTATGCCGGCTCGCAGGACACCAGCGGCAGCCAGATCGGCGTGTGGAACGGTCAACCCTTGACGAACCAGGGTGTGAACATCGATGGTGTCGTCGGTGCGGCATCACGTGGCAAGTACAACGGCAATGTGCAGGCGGCTGCCTCACCCCGCGTAGAGAACATCGCGGAGATGTCGGTTCAGACCGATCAGATCGATCTGGACCAAGGTTTTGGCCGTTCAACCATGCAGTTGAGTTATGTCACCCGCTCCGGAACCAATGCCTTCCACGGAAGAGCGTACGTAGACACACGCAACTCCGGCCTGTTCGCGAACACCTATGCCAACAATGCTGCCGGCGTCCGCAGAGCCAAGGTCATCTATAACGACTTTGGCGGAAGCCTCGGGGGCCCGATCCTCAAGGACAAGCTCTTCTTCTTTGGAAGCTTCTCCACCCGCCGACAGCCCTATAACCAGACGAACAGCAACTCGTTCCTTACCTCTGCGGCACAGAACGGCAACTTCACCTATACCGGTACGGACGGCAACATCTATACGCGCAACGTGTTCACGCTGGCGAAGAACTATAGCGCATCGCTCCCAACCTCAGTGAACCCGGTGATCGCGAGCCAGCTTTCGGCGATCAATAGCTCGCTCT
This sequence comes from Terriglobus albidus, assembly GCF_025685425.1. Classification (GTDB taxonomy): domain Bacteria; phylum Acidobacteriota; class Terriglobia; order Terriglobales; family Acidobacteriaceae; genus Terriglobus; species Terriglobus albidus. The sequence continues at coordinate 1,185,992 of NZ_JAGTAS010000058.1, read as the reverse complement.
CGTCCGGCAGCACGATTGGCACCAGCGACGCGAACATCAGCTCGATTCTCTGGAATTCTCCCGCGCCCTATATCTACTACTACCCCACGGTGCGTTTGGATTATGCAAGGTCAGAGAAGACGCACATGTATCTCACCTGGAATATGTCACAGGTGAAGCAGGCGGGCTCGTATGCGCCTCCGTTTCCCGGCAGCGCATTTCAAAACCAGAACTCTGGATATCAGAACCGCTCCTTTACGGTCGGATATGGCCTGGATTATCAGATCAGTCCTCGGATGATGAACCAGTTGAAGCTGGGCTACCTCTATACCGTCAATCGCTACGCACAGGACGCACCTGCGCTGTATGCAGCCAACCCGACCATCTATTGGGGGCTGGATAACTGGGGTAGCTACAACATGTCAGGGCAGACCTATACCCTGCCGACCTCAAACTTCTATCCGGTACTCAATGCATCCGATTCGATTAGCTGGCAGAAGGGATCACACTCCATCAAGTTCGGCGGCATGTGGAACCGTGAGCAGGATCACTACTGGAATCCGCCCGCCGGCTTTGACAACATCACCCTGGGCCTGGCATCCGGTGATCCTGCGAACAATGCCTTTTCCTCCTCCAGCCTGCCAAACGCCAGCCCTGACAATTTGAATGAAGCCCAGCAGCTCTACGCCGTGCTGACGGGGCGTATCAATTACGTCAACGGCAGCTACTCGTATTCGCAGAAGACGGGCGACTACTTCAAAGGCGTCGGCGCTTACAACCTGAACGAGCTGCAGACCGCCTGGGGACTGTTCGCACAGGACTCCTGGCGCATCTTCCCCACACTGACACTGAACTACGGCATGCGCTGGGACTTCACCGGTGACAATCATGATCTGACCGGCGCCTATCACTCGCTGACCGAGGCCTCAGTCTACGGTCCTTCCGGCGTAGGGAACCTCTTCCATCCCGGCTCGTTGCAGGGAACGAATAATCCTTTATTCGAGACACGGCCGCACTCTTATGCACCATGGAATGTCTCACCGCAGCCTCAGTTCGGGTTTGCCTGGAATCCACGGAACCAGGACGGCTTCCTTGGAAAGCTCTTTGGTCAGGGAGATACGGTGATTCGCGGCGGCTATGGCCTGCGCCGGTTCACCATGCCGCAGCAGTACTACTGGAACAATTCCTCGTCCTACGGAGCGTTCTTCTATCAAAGCTTCTATCTGAATCCAAATACCTCGGGACAAACAGGCACCTTTACACCGGGCTCCCTTTCGCTGGGGAGTACGCTGCCGGCACGTGGCCTTTCACCCACAAGCTATCTGCGTACGGAGCCATTGGCTGACTTCACCTTCCTGAACTCGATCGCGGCTGCGGGCATGGACTACAACATCAAACAGCCATACACCCAGAGCTGGAACTTCGGCTTTGAGCGGAAGTTTGGAAACCGCGCTGTCGAGGTGCGATATGACGGCAACCGGACTTTGCACCAGTGGCTGGCGATCAATCCAAATGAAGTAAATGTCTTTGAGAACGGCTTCCTGGCGGAGTTCCAGCGGGCGCAGGCCAACTACGCTGCCAGCGGTGGAACAACCTTCCATGGCAGCAACAAGACGCCGATCCTCGATGCAGCCTTCGCCGGTGAGCCTTCCGGAACCTATGGAGGCGCGGTCGACTACGAGAACGCCGACTATCTGAACTACATCAAGTCTGGCCAGGTCGGCGCCATGGCCAACATCCTGAGCGGTATCTCGGGAACAACGACGTATTTCTGCAACCTGGTAGGCTCTTCCTTCTCGCCGTGCGCTAACAACGCCGGATACACCGGGGCCGGAGCGGGTTATCCAATCAACTTCTTCCAGGCGAATCCATATGCCGCGGGTACCACCACCAGCCTGATGAAGGCCGTTGGATACTCGAACTATCACTCCCTGCAGGTCGACTTCCGTCAGCAGAACTGGCACGGCTGGATCTTCGACGCGAACTATACCTTCGGCAAAGCTCTCGGTATTGGCTCGACACGGAACTATACAGCGGGCGCGGACAGCCTGCTGACCTTACGCGATCTCAGCAAAGGATATGGGCCTACCCCATACGATATCCGTCATGTCGTCCATTTCACCTCATCCTACGATCTGCCCTTTGGAAAGGGGAAGGCCTTCCTCAGCTCAAACAACCTGGTCAGCCGGTTGGCGGGCAACTGGACGATCGGATCGATCATGATCATCCAGACCGGCGCCGCACAACAGATAACCGGCGGCAACATGACCTATAACGATTATGCGGACGGCGGCATACGTTTAATCGGTGTCACAGCGAAGGAACTGCAGAGTGCCGTCGGAGTTCATCGTGTGCCCGGCAAGACCTACGCCCGGCAACTGGATCCGAAGTATCTGTCTGCAGGGGGCGCCAACCAGAAATACATTCAACCAAACACCACGCCGGGCACTATTGGAGAGAGGCTCTATCTGTACGGACCGCATGCCCTCTATCACGACATGTCGGTTTCGAAGAGCTTCCCGGTTCACGAGCGGGTTCAAGTTAAACTGCAGAGTGAGTTCCTGAATGTCTGGAATCACCCTGTATTCGGCAGCACTCCTGGATCGTTCGGTGGACCTGCTGGAACCTACGCCAGCAGCGTGCAGAGCACGAACTTTGCCAACAGTGGTGTTACTAACCATCCACGCTGGATTGAGCTGCGTGGCAACATCGAGTTCTAACCGAACGAAATAAAGTTGCCCGGCGTGGCAGGCGTACAGCCTCCGTGCCGGGCATCTTCTTTTTCCAACACAATCGACGAATCACGAACAGCTCGCCGTGGTATCAAGGAGTACGTCGTCATACCACTTGGGTTGCAGAGGGAAGTGAATGGGGCAGCAGCATCTGGAGCGGGAGAACGAAGGTGAGTTTCGCAAGGCATTAGGTCTGTTTGACTCTGTGATGATCGTCGCCGGAGTCATGGTGGGTTCCGGCATCTTCATCGTCAGTGCGGAGATCACGCGGCAGGTGGGCTCGGCCGGCTGGCTGATGGTCGCCTGGTTGATCACCGGTGTGCTGACCATCGCCGGAGCTCTCAGCTACGGAGAGCTGGCGGCCATGATGCCGTCGGCAGGCGGCATGTATGTCTACCTTCGCGAGGCCTTCTCCCCGCTCTTCGGCTTCCTGTATGGATGGACCCTGGTGACGGTGATCCAGACTGGTACTATCGCGGCGGTCGCCATTGCATTCGCGCGCTTCAGTGGAGGGATCTTTCCCACGATCTCTGAAAAGCAATATCTGATCGCGCCGATCCATCTGGGTTCGTCCTATGCTATTTCGCTTTCGACCGCACAGGCACTGGCCCTTGTGATCATTCTGCTCATCGCGGTGATCAACAGCTGTGGGGTCGAGTGGGGCAAGCTGATCCAGAACGTATTTACCGTGGCGAAGCTTACCGGCATCGTGGCGCTGCTTGGCTTGGCAGCATACGCATTCCTGCGGAACCCGCAGGTCTTCCATGCAAACTTTGCACGAGCCTGGACTCCAATGCACGTTACCGCGATCGGCAATACAGAGATCGCTACGGCGTGGGGCATGTTGGTGGCTCTGTGTGTCTCGCAGACCGGCTCCCTTTTCTCTGCGGACTCCTGGCACGACATCACGTTTGTCGCCGGAGAGGTGCGTAATCCTAAGCGGAACCTCCCACTGTCGCTGGCGATTGGGACCTCGCTCGTCATTGGCCTCTATCTGCTGTGCAATCTCTGCTACCTGGCGGTGCTTCCCGTTGAAGGGATTCAGATTGCTCCACAGGATCGTGTGGCGACGCTGGTCGTGGATACTGTGTTGCCCGGAATCGGCAAGCTGGCTATGAGCCTCCTGATCATGGTCTCGACTTTCGGGACGGTCAATGCACTCACGCTCGCCGGAGGACGTGCTTACTACGCCATGGCGCAGGATGGCCTGTTCTTCCGCCGTGCCGGTGTACTGAACCGGGCACGCGTTCCAGGATGGGCTCTAGGACTGCAATGCGTATGGTCGCTCGTGCTGGTACTACCGCGTACTTACAACGCAGCCACGGGAGAGTATGGAAATCTCTACAGCAACCTGCTGGATTACGTAATCTCAGCGGCGCTTCTGTTCTACATTCTTACGGTAGCCGGGCTGTTTCGTCTCCGGGCAACGAAGCCGGATGCTGTCCGGCCTTACCGTTGCTGGGGATACCCATGGCTGCCTGCGTTGTATCTCATTGGAGCAGCAATTGTTCTGGTCGTACTCTTCTGCTATCGCACATCAACCACGTGGCCTGGCCTGATCATTATTCTGAGCGGAATCCCCGTGTATGTCTTGCTGCAGCGTAGTGCTTCGCAGCGCAGAATCGATGAGGTTGCTGCCGAGTAGTTCACGCCTTCTGTTCGCGCTACGCGCGAATGTCTTGCTTAAGGGGACGGCTTCAGCCGTCCCAAATTAGTTCGGCAAGCGCGCGGCTTCAGCCGCTGAGGTACCGTTCCTATCTGATACCGCGGTCTTAGCGCTGCGTCACAAGAGGCACACGCGTCTCTTCCGACGATAGAGAAACCGTGCGCACCTCTTCCGGCTTTTCCGTAGTCGGAGAAGAGATATGCAACTTCACCTCTTTGACATAAGCGGTCGCAGGCGCCAGATGAACCGTGACCTGATGCGTGGAGGTGTCATACTCCACTGCGGTAAAAGCCCCACCGTCAAGTGTGAGCCACTGCCCGGTAGGCGCGAGATAAACCCGCTGCCGCGCTGAGTCGAGCACGGTCAAACGGACCGCATTCCCGTTGACAGCGAGATTTCCACCAAAGGCGAGCCAGCCCAGCACAGGATCCTGCACCAGATATGCGCCCGTGTTAAGCACATGGCCAAGAAAGTTCGGACCATAGTCGCCGGTGTATGGATCGTATTGCATGCGATCGGGATACGAATGAAATGCCGCCGAGCCGAAGCCCTTCTCATCGATGTTCGCAAGCGGTCCCATAACTCCGCCGTATCCTGCCCTTAGCAGATAGAGATCGTTGGGATGGGCGCGATACTCACTGAGCAGCGGAATCGCATTCAGGCCTGATCCATAGTGATGTAACTGACGTTCGATGCGTGGATACTTGCCTCCATAGAGAAAGTCCCAATAGCGGCGGGCGCTGCCGTTGTATCCCCAGGACGGCACAACCGGCGTATAGGCAAGGATGGCATTGAGCGTAAGGTCCGCTTTTTCCTTGAAGCCGAAGTAACGCGTCCAGGCGTAGACCTCTTCCTGCCCTGTCGAGTCCCACGGCATCTCGCTGCCAAACGGATACGGCTCACCGTTCCACTGTTGTGCGCGCTCGCGCATCCAGCCTTCGAGCGTAGCTGCCTGTTCCTTCCAACCCTCCATCTTCAAGTCGTGGAGCAGCAATGTGAAGATCGTGCCTTCCATCTGGCCGAACTGCGTGTAGTACGGCGCATGGGAGCGCATGGCCATGGTGGTCTCATACGCATGATCGAGATACCACTTCCAATCCTGCTTTGCGGTAAGGCCAGAGCTGTTACGTGCGATGCGGTAGAGCGACCAATATGCCGCAACGACGTGTGGGTAGTTGAACGAGCGCCCAATGTCGGCAGCGTCTTTGCGATTCCAACTGGTCCAAGTCCCCCAGTTCATTGAAGCATCGTAGTAGCCGGTCGGCATCTCGTCCGGCTGGTAGTAAAAAAGGCTCTTGTGGATGCCGAACTTCTGCGGGCCCTCACTCTCCTGCAGATGGCCCCAGACGGTTTGATTGACGAAGGCCTCGAGCTTGCGAACCTCTTCCGGATCGGGAGCAATCGCTTCCTTCATCGCAGCCGCCAGCCACGATCCGGCTCCGCCTTCATCGCTCAAACCTGCGATCCATACGCGCGACTCCTGAACAAGCTGTTTTCCGGCATCGTTGTCGTAGCTGATGATCGAAGGCGAGCGGTGGAAGGGATCGTTCGGTTGTTCGAACCACTGCTCATGGAAAAGAAAGCGGCCGAGATCGGTGACCGTCTGCGTCTCCGGCTTGATGGTGCGATACGCGATGGTCTGTACATTGCCATCCCCATAGGTAATGCGTAATCGAGCCCGTCCCCAACGAAGACCATGAATGGTATAGGCCTGAGTTTTGCCATCAGGCGCCAGGCCGTCATGATGGATGGTGAGCGCGCCCTCCGGCTCGCTGATGATGCCGGTGACAGGACTTGCTGAACGGAGGAAGAGGCGGCCATCCGTATCCTGCGGCAGAATGTATCCGGGAATGCCGATGGCTACTGGACGTCCGTGAGCCGTGAGCGTTGCTTCAATCTCGCGAAGCGATGGTGCAACGAACAGATGCAGCGTATAGGTGACGCTCTTCCCCGGCTGTAGAACATCTTCGGTCGGTTGGTTCCACTGCTCGGCGCCCTTCCAGTCGGTATCGGCAAAGCCCGCGGAGTGAATCATCCACTCATACGATCCCTCGAAGGTCATGCCCCGCCGTGTCGGATCATTAAGCAGCGCGGCCTCACCATCGCGGCTGACCCGCTTATCGAGTATCGGTTTCCAGGCCTCAAGCGGCGCATGGCCTTCGGGCGCGATCAGAAGTGCAGGCCCTGTGCCGGAGAGACGTGCAACCTGGACATAGCCGGCATCCTGACCGATATAGGGATCGTAGAAGGAGCAGGTCGTATAGCTCTGCTCCAGCGTGTGGCCGTTCATGATGTTGTTGAAGACCATCGGCACACCGATCCCGCCAAGATGCACAGCCTTGTGCGTGCGATTGGTGAGCGTGTAGCCGAGATAGATGTCGCCGTTGCGAACGGACCACTCCCGCACCACACGCAGCGGAATCTCGGCCGGAAGCGTTGCCGCGAGATCGGCGCGGAAGGAAGTGGATGTGTTGGCAAGAACCTGGACTGGCTTGCGCCGGTAAGCCGTCGAATAGTCCTTCCATTCGCTGGAGGCACCGTCGCGAAGCCTCAGATCGAGATCGCCCAGGTGATAGAAGGTATCCGCCGACCGGGCCTTAAGAAGATCACCGGGAGTGTAGTCCAGCATCGGGTCTGCCGTAGGCCTCAGTTGTGCCACTGTGCCGGAGTAGGCAAGCAGCTCCAGCGTGAGCTCTTTGCCTTTCAGTACCACGCGGCCGCCATCGAGCATGGGACCGGGCGGAAGAGGCTTGGGAGGCTGAGACCAACTCAAGGTGCTGCTCACAAGAGAGGACAATAGAACAGCACGAGACAGGCGGAACAACGGAGAGAAGCTCACGGCAACTCCTGAAGCTGTATTCGAAGGGAGAGGGCTGATCTTTCGGACAGGGCGGCTGCATCGGAGCAATGCGGCCGCCCGCGGGAGTTACGCTTGCTGCAGAGCAGGGAACGGTGTGGACTTAATGGAAGGAAGGTTGGCCATCGCTGTCGCCAGCACTGCCTTTGCCTCCTCAAGCTCTGCACCGACAAGCTCAAGCCGCGGCGGCCGCACTCTGGCTGTTCCAGTGCCGGTCTGCTCCTGCACCCACTTGATCAGCTGCACAAACTTCGGCACGGTATCCAGCCGGAGCAGCGGCAGGAACCAGCGATAGAGCTCGAAGGCCTCCTGATGCTTGCCAGCCATCGCAAGCTCATAGAGCGCGACGGACTCGGCGGGGAAGGCATTGACCAAGCCTGCGATCCAGGCGCTGGACCCGGCCGCGACCGCTTCGACAATCGCGTCATCCACGCCGGTGCAGATCGTAAGACGATTACCAAGAATGGCGCGGATTGCGATTACGCGGCGCACGTCAGTGCTCGACTCCTTGACAGCGTGCAGGTTGGGAAACTCCTGCGCAAGCTCCTGCAGTTGCTCTGGAATGTAATCCGTCTTATACGCAACCGGGTTGTTGTAGAGCATGCAGGAAAGCTTTGTCGCCCGGATGATCGCTGCGATGTGAGCCTTCATCTCGCGCCAGTCAGTGCTGTAGACATACGGCGGAAGCACCATCAGGCCAGCGCAGCCTAGGCCTTCCGCTTCTTTGGCTAGACGTACGGCAGCCGCCGTCGAGAGAGAGGAGATGCCGGCTACGACAGGAGTGCCGGTCTTCTCCGATGCGCGAAGCGCCGTCTTAAGGATGGCGACCTTCTCGTCATGCTCCAGCGTCGCGCCTTCTCCAAGAGAGCCAAGCATCACCAGGCCGGTGCATCCGTTCTCCAGCATCCACGATGTGTGCTGGAACAAAAGGTTGTGATCGACGGCGAGCGATGGTTCAAACGGTGTAGTGACAGCGGGAATCACTCCGGTCCACTTCATAGAGATCTCCTAACGGGCTGATGGTGCGTTGAGCGAAGAGGTTTCGTCGCAGAAGGCAGCGACAGGAACAGGAAAAAGAGGTGCGCGGACAGAGGTTGGCTGCCAACCGAAGAGAGCTTCTGTCGCGGCGCCGCAGATGCGGCCCTGGCACGGGCCCATGCCGCAACGGGTATGGAGCTTGGCGTCTGTCCAGTTGGAACGGGTCTGCAGTTGACCGAAGGTGACATCCTCACAGCGGCAGACGATCGTCTCCTGTGAAGCAAGCTTCAGCACTTCAGGACGAAGCCGGAAGGCATGCGTCAGGCGGCGTCCAAACGCAGCTTCTTTTGCACGCCGGGCAAGCAGGCTTGTCGGGATAGGATTGCAATCCGCGGCTGCAAGTCCCGCGATCTCACCCTGAACCTGCGCAGCATCGACACCGGCAATGCCAGTTGGCTCGCCCGCACAGTAGATGTTTGGCACCGATGTCTGCTGCTGTGTGTCAACCCGAACAAAGCCCTCCTGAAGCGTGCATCCCAGCAGTTGAGCGAGCTCAGTGTTGGGGGCAAGATGAAAGCCGCAGGCAAGCAGATCGCACTCGATGGTCCATGTTCGCTTCCCATCGGTCAGCGTCACGGAGCGTAACTCCTCATCGCCCTGCGCCGAGATCGGCCAGCAGCCCGTCTGGTATGGGGTGTCCCCGAGAGCCTTGCGATAGCCGGCGCCCTGCAGCAACTTGCCCGGACTGCGCATTAGCGATACCGCAAAGGGCAATATCTGAAGAGCCGATGCCTGTTCGGCGACGGTGATGGTTGAGGCTCCATATTCGCGCAGATGAGCCGCGACGGCCAGTAGCAGTGGACCAGTCCCCGCAACAACAATCCGCTTTCCCGAAACCGAATATCCGCCTTTGACCAGGGCCTGCAGCCCGCCCGCACCGAAGACTCCCGGAAGCGTCCACCCAGGAAAAGGAAGAAAACGTTCACGCGCACCGGTGCCAAGAATCAGCCGATCCCAGCGATAAGTCTCGAAGTGGCCTCCAGCCTCAGCCAGCAGTGTGGATGGCGAACGGACATCGACGATACGACGTCCGGGAAGCAGAGCGGCTCCGGAGGTATGAAAAGCTGCGATGGCGGCGCTACGCGCCGCGTCTTCGTGGTGAGGCCGTGTGATGTCTGCACGCCAGATCTGTCCGCCTGCCGCGGGATTGTCATCCAGTACGGCAACGCGGCACCCGTTGCGCGAAGCCGCGGTTGCCGCAGCAAGCCCGGCAGGGCCGGCGCCGACCACCAGAACATCCATCGGCTTCATGGCTGTGTCTCCACTCGCATGCCTTCCTGACATACGGTCTGGCAGGTGCGAGTATGCAGAACCCCGTTAACGACAGCGCGGCACTCGAGGCAGATCCCCATACCGCAAAGCGCAGTGCGAGGCTGGCCCGTGATTGAGATACGGCAGGGCGCCGAGGCCATCAGCAACGCCGCGCTCAACATGGAACCCGCCGGCACAGAGATAGACGATCCATTCACATAAATAACGACCTGTTGGTCAGGCATGAACGGCCTCCTGCTGAATACGGGACGGTAAGTACGGCGCGGCGTCGATGGCCGATGCCCGGCCGAGAAGAGCATCGACCGCAAGAACGGCCGCTCCAGGAGCATTGGTGATACCAAGCCCCTCAAAGCCCATGGCAAGAAACAGCGTAGGATCCGCTGTCGGTCCAATGAGAGGAAGCTTGTCCGCAGTTGCGGCGCGATGGCCGGTCCACACGCGAATGCCCGAAAGCCCCTTCAGACAGGGCATGTATTCGATGGCGCGTTCAAGCATGCTGCGCAGGATCGCGTGGTTGATCTCACGGCTATCGTCGCCATACTGCCGCGAGGAGCCGATGAGCAGCTGACCGGTAAGCCGAGGCTGGATGTTGAATGCCACTGAGTCGGCCGTGAGTTTGTGCGCGCTCTTCAGATAGCCAAGCTCAACCAGCTGGTGACTCACCACCCCGGGATATCGATCCGTGATAAGCAGATGTCCTTTGCGCTTCTGAATGGGCAATGACGGCAGCAGATCGATATTGGCGCCGCTGGCAAGAAGAATCCGCTCTGCTTCGATGGAGGCGCCATTCGTAAATTGAATGCGGCCCTTGCCGCAACGGCCAACCTCATGGCCTGGGAGCAACACCGCGCCCAGACGCCGTGCCTCGGAGAGGAAGTATTCCGCGGCTACCGGGGGATAGAGCACTCCATCGTCAGGAACCAGCAGAGCACCGGCCAGTCCCGAGCGAAGATAAGGCTCAGCTTCAGCGAGACCTCGGGGGTCGAGAACCTGTGAGGTGATACCGGCGCGTGCATAGGTTGCCTGTTTCGAGAAGACCTCGGTCATCTCTTCGTCATCGGCTGCAATCCACAACGTACCTCGCGACTCATACTCCACGTCCGCGGGAAGTTGCGGCGCCAGCGTTCTCCATAAGGATCGAGAGTAAGCTGTAAGTGCAAGCTGGGCCGGAGAGTCGTCCATCACGACGACGTGTCCCATGCCTGCGGCGGTTGTTCCTCCACCGACCACGCCGCGTTCTACGATCACCACCCGCAGGCCGGCGCGCGCAGCTTCCAGCGCACAGGCGCAGCCGACGATACCGGCGCCGATGATGGCGAGATCAAATGCAGGCATCAGAACGCGATTCCTTTACCGAAAGGGTCGCTGGGATCGAAATAAAGCTTCGACTCCGCTGTGATCCACGCGCGTCCACTGATCGTCGGAATAACCTGATCGCCGTGTGAAACAACGGAGCCGGTAAATACCGTCCCAAGAATACCCTCTTGTTTCCACGTCTGACCTTCATCAAGTTTGCCTTCTGCATGCAGGCAGGCTAACTTTGCGCTGGTTCCGGTGCCGCAAGGCGAGCGGTCAAACGAAGCGCCCGGACAGAGAACGAAGTTACGGCCGGAGTTTTCTGGATCCTGCGGTGCGGAGACCAGCTCGATGTGATCGATAAGCGCTCCATCGGCGCCTGTGATGCCATTGGCGGTCAAAGCCTCGCGTATTGCTGTGGTGAGCATGACCAGAGGATTGCGGTTCGTGGCAATGAGTTCCTGACCGTGATCGGCGACGAGGAAGAACCAGTTCCCACCCCAGGCGATATCACCCGTGAAAGATCCGTAGCCTGGAACGTCAACACGAACTGCTTCACGATATCGATATGCCGGCACATTGCGAACAGAAACGCTGCCATCTGCATGCAGTTCGGTATGTACATCCCCAACGGGAGTCTCGATTAGATGCTTGCCCGGACCGATGCGTCCGAGATGAGCCAGCGTAGTGACAAGGCCAATGGTGCCGTGACCGCACATGCCCAGGTAGCCAACATCATTAAAGAAGATGACTCCGGCAGCAGCCTCGGGATTGACAGGCTTACAAAGCAATGCCCCAACCACGACCTCGGAGCCGCGGGGCTCGCACACGACGCCGCTGCGGAAGTGATCGTACTCAGCCTGAAAGCGAGCCCGGCGTTCAGCCAGCGGGCCGGAGCCCAGATCCGGTCCACCTTCAATGACGACACGGGTCGGTTCTCCGGCCGTGTGTGAGTCCACGACCGAGACGAAGACAGGCAGTTGCGATGGCATGCCTGAATTGTAGACGAAGTTGGATACAAATACGCCTTTTTCGTTCCAGGATGCCTGTCCTTCCACGGTGCGCTACAGTAAGGATTGAGAGAAAGATACGTGAAGAAAACCGCTGCAGGCCCAACAAAAACCAAGACTACCGCGGTGCGGACGGTATCTCCAACCGGTGAACGGGAGAAAGCCGAACATGGCACCAGTCTGCTGACAGCCTTCCAGGAGATCCGTGAGCTGATCGTTCACGGCAAGATGTCGCCAGGGACGTGGATTGTGGAAGCGGACCTGGCCGAGCGTCTCGGCATGAGCCGTACACCCGTGCGCGCGGCGATCCACTGGCTGCAGCGCGAAGGCTATGTGCTCGAACAGCGGAACGTAAGCAAGTCCAGGATGATCGTCGCTCCCCTGACCAAGGAAGACGCCAACGAGCTCTACTTCATCATCGGCAGGCTGGAAGGAATTGCCGGCCGCGGCGCAGCACAGGCCTCTGCGGAAGAGCGGGAGAAGCTAGCCGATACGCTCGAGAATCTCAATCAGAAGCTGGCAGCCATCTCCAAGGGCAAGGGACGTACGGCAGACATCTTCGACGTCGACCGCGACTTTCATCGCGCCATTGTGCACGCGGGCGCGGGGCCGCGGCTTGCCACACTGCACGGCGCCGTCGAGCCGCAGGCGGAGCGTTACTGGCGCTTGTATGCCAGCTCGATCATTACCGATCTGCACATGTCGGTTCGCGAACATGCCGCCATCATCGCGGCAGTGCGCCGCGGCGACGCCGATGGTGTAGAAGCAGCGCTGCAGAACAACTGGACCAAGGGCGCGGACCGGCTCGGGCACGTCATCGATATCTTTGGAGAGCGCGGTAGCTGGTAGCCTATCGGCTCAGGCCTGCGAGTTCCTCATAAAGAGCGGCTGGAATATGCACGCCTTCTGCAAGGCTCTTTTTGCGAGCAATATAGCGTCGCTGCGATGGTAGCCGCGCGCCCTGCCCGATAATCTGTTGAAACAGTGCTTCTGCCTGATCAGTGGACGAGGGTGCATCGTCGTTGAATCTGGGGCTCCCGAATCTGGAGTGATCGATCGCCAGAATCAACTCGCCTCCGATGGGCGCTGCGCCCGCACCATCATCCATCAGGAGCGACTCCTTGCTGGTGAGGTCACCGATGAGGGGGCCGGCGAGCAGCTCCACCATCAGCGCCAGTGCGGAACCCTTATGCCCGCCAAATGGGAGCATGGCTCCGGAGGCAATGGCAGCGGGATCGGTGGTCGGATTTCCCTCGCTATCAATGCCGCAACCGGGAGGGAGCTGCCTGCCTCCACGGCGATGAAGTTCCAGCTCGCCGCGCGCGATGGCGCTGGTCGCAAAGTCGAAGACAAACGGCTCCTGCCCTGGCCGAGGCCATCCAAAAGCAATCGGATTCGTGCCGAACAGCGGCTGTGTGCCTCCGGCGGGTGCTACCCACGCATGGTTAGAGGTCATGGCGATTGCAACCAGGTTCTCGCTGGCAATGGCTTCCACCTCCGGCCACAGCGCGGCGAAGTGGATACAGCGATTAAGCGCCATGGCCGCAATGCCATAGCGGCGAGCCTTTTCGATCAGGAACGGCCGGCCGGCTTCGAAAGCAAGCTGCGCAAAGCCTCGATCGCCATCCACCCGGACAAGCGACGGCGCCGGTTCCGTGACAGCAGGAACCGCATGCCGGTTGATCTTCCCAAGCCGGATACTGCGGACCGCAGAGAGCAGCCGATAGATACCATGCGCTCCACAACCATCGCGCTCTCCCGCAACAAGTGTCTCGGCAACCCCTGGGACCTGCGCCGCGGAAAGGCCGTTCTCAAGCAGGATTCTGCTGGCGAAGTCCCTCAGCTCGTCGAGCGACATGTGGACCGGAGCTTTGTCAGTCGTCTGAGTCATCCAGGGGATCTCTTTAGAAAAACAAAATCGTATACAAAACGATAAAATCATTGTATCGCCATGAAGCACGTTGCCTGCTGTCTTACCCTTGCCCTTCTCGGTGGTTGCGTTTCATTGCAGTCGCAAACGCCTCGCGTGATTCATAGCAAAGGCAATCCAATCCTCGCAGACGGCCAGTATTACTCGGCCGATCCGGCGCCGCTGGTCGTGGATGACACACTCTACATTCTTGCCGGCCGCGATGAGGCCCCTGCGGACGTGAATGACTTCGTGATGCGGGAGTGGCAACTGCTGTCGACAAAGAGTGTCTCATCTCATCGCTGGATGCACTACCCGGCAATCCTGCGGCCCGAGATGGTGTTCTCCTGGGCAGATCCCGGACATGCGTATGCCGGCCAGATTGTTACCGGGAGAGATGGCCGTTTCTATCTCTACGCACCGGTACAGCAGACGAGCAGCAGCAACAAGGATCCCTTTGCCATCGGTGTTGCGGTTGCCGATAGTCCTCTTGGACCGTGGAAAGACGCGCATCCATCGGGCCCCATCGTCTCGCAGTCAATACCGGAGCCGAACACGATCCAGAACATCGATCCGACCGTGATGGTCGATAACGATAGCCGCGTCTTTCTCTATTGGGGCACCTTTGGCAAGCTGCGAGGCATGGAACTCGAGCAGGACATGGTGACGCCGAAGGGACAGGAGATTTCGGTCACAACTCTCAAGGGCTTCTTCGAGGCTCCCTGGTTGTTTCGCCGCGGCGACACGTACTACATGCTGTATGCGGCGAACAATGCCGGCCCTGATTCCAACTGTACCCGTGCGATCTATCACGCATGCATCGCCTACGGAACAGCGGCCAATCCTCTGGGACCGTGGACGTATCGCGGCGTGATCCTCGATCCGGTTTCGAGCACCACCTCGCATCCCGGCGCGATTGTCTTCCAGGGAAGGTGGTACCTCGTCTATCACACAGCAGATGCAAAAGGAGGCGGGCACTTTCGTCGCAGCGTCGCCATCGACGAGATGCAATGGGATGACAGTTCCATCCCTGCCCGCATCGGAAAGGTGAAGCCGACGCGGGCTCCCGGGCCGCCGCCGGTTGCCACCAGAAACATCGCTCCCGCCGCAGCCCCGCATGCTTCCAACGAGCCGATCCCGGTGCAGTATGCGCTCGCGGCTTTGAACGATGGCATCGTGCGTAAGAACCCTTTGCCGCCTGACATGTGGGCATCCTGGTCGCAGCACAATCCACCGCTGCAGTGGATCGAATACGACTGGCCTCACCCGGTGCAACTCAACGGATCACGGATTCAGTTCTGGAATGACCAGCCTGCAGGATCGAAGGTGGGTGTCGCACCGCCGGCATCCTGGCATCTTGAATATTGGACAGGGAATCAATGGCAGCCGGTTGAAAATGCCACAGCTTACGAAACGAAGACCGATGGTGTGAACGAAGTGAGCTTCCGAACCATCACAACGCGATGCCTGCGAAGCATCTTCCAGGCATCGGGCGAAGGAGACACACATGCTGCCGTGGCCGTGCAGGAATGGGAGGCACTGACTCCGCATGCGGCAGTGCAGCAGAAGCAGACATCACCTGCACAGGGTAGTTGGATACTCCGGTGTGATAAGCGCTGAAGGCGCGTTCTATACCAGCCTGGGGCAACGCCGCAGGTCTTATGCGCATTGTCGACGAAGGGCTGAAGGCCCGCTCTATAACTCCGCAGTGAAGTCGAGGTTATAGATACGTCCTGGAAAAGTATTGTCACTCTTAACGAACTGGGTATAACCAACTCTGCTGGCTGATCTCGTGAATCTCAAGTTCGTGACATAAATCGTGAAGAGCCTTTGCTACTCGAAGCTTGAAAAGCAGTTCCTTCACCACGTTCAGGATGACAACATTTATGACAAGAACCTCTGAGACATCACACTAGCTATCCCGGGCACATCGGAAGCTCATATGTGACGTAGAGCTGTCGGGCGTATTCGAGCTGCGCGCGGCCACACGGTAGCGATTGCAATAGGACTTGTGGCACAAAAAGGATCCACCCTTCATCACCTTGTTCTCTCCGCCTTCAGGTCCTTTCGGATTAACCCGGCTACCGGTGAGATGAAAGTCGGTGCTGAACCAGTCGGCACACCATTCCCAAGTGTTTCCCGTTGTTGAGTAAAGGCCGTATCCGTTGGGCGGAAATGCGTCGACAGGGCATGTCCCTGTGTAGCCATCGTCTCCTGTGTCATGGCGAGGGAACTCTCCCTGCCAGATATTGCAGCGGTGCTCGCCATCCGGCCGGAGCTTATCGCCCCAGGGATAGAGTTTCTGCACCAGGCCACCACGGGCGGCGTACTCCCACTCTGCTTCTGTTGGCAGCCGTTGTCCTGACCATTCGCAAAAGCTCAAAGCGTCATTCCAGGAGACATGAACGACAGGGTGATTGTCTCTGCTCTTGATTGCGGAGCCCGGCCCTTCCGGGTTCCGCCAATTCGCACCGGGAACCTTGCACCACCATGGAGCCGCGGCGACCGTATCGACCACGAGGTCATAAAACCGTTCCTTGGGGATGTGAGCCCAGAAGACGAAGGACCATCCGAAGCGTTCTGCCTCGGTGCGATATCCCGTCTCTTCGACAAACCTGGAGAACAGCTCATTGGTCACCGGATAGCGGTCAATCCAGAATGGATCGAGGGTCACTTCGCGGACAGGTCCTTCGCCATCTTCCGGAAACGCATCGGCATAATCGGTTCCCATCAGGAAGGTCCCTCCCTGCATCGCGATCATCCGGTCTCTGGGATCGGTACCGGAGCGAAGCGCGGAGTGCTCTTCTGTCACCCCCTGCCGGGCTTCTGCCGAAGGCGCGCAGCAACCCTTCTTGGCGGCGGGCGCTTCACCCTCCGTTGCTTTGGATGGCTGGGGAGTAATGCAGCTCATAGAGACCTCTGTTGGGCAAGCTTACACGGTTTGAAAGAAGAAGATCATGCTGGATCAATCGTCTAATTTGGGACCGGTTTCGCGTCCTCGATGAACCTCTGCAAGACGTGATAACAGCTGCTGCATCTGCTCCCGTTCGCCGGCTGTCAAAGGCTCCATCAGGCGTTCCTGCACCCTCAGCACCGCAGGCGAGGCCCGCTTTACCAACTGTTTCCCCTTCGCCGTCAGCGTCAGTACCTTCACCCGGCGATCGGTCGCGCTCGCGCTGCGAACCACAAGGGCTTTCTTTTCCAGGCGATCCAGCACGGCGCCAAGCGTCGAGCGATCGAAGAACACCTGTTCCGACAGGCGGGTCGCGTCAATCTTCGGTGACTCACCAATGGCAAACAGGATGGCATACTGCACCGGCGTCAGATCGAGAGAGGCGCACTCCTCGGCGAAAAGAGCGACAGAGGCCTGGTGTAGCCTCCGGATGAGATGACCTGGCAGAGAACGAAAATCCTGCATCTGTCCTGAATCGGACTTTTGGTTCGACATAGTCAAGATTCTAATAAGACGGACTCGCCGCTTTTAAAGTTGCGCGCTCTGTTGACAAATAGTACGTGTACTGAATATATGTGTACTGTCTAATTGAGCTGTCACGGGCTCGATTCGGATAGAAGGTTGCGACCACATGACAGTAGAAACTGCATTTCACGAACGGCCTGGGATCTCGGAAGCACGGAGTCAGTATTACGGCAGGCTGGCCGAGAAATCAGCCAGGCCGTTATGGGAGGTGCTTTCAAGCCTGGTAACGCCGGTTCCGCGCGACCGAACGAGTGCAGCCATCTGGCGCTACCGAGAAATGCGGCCGCTCATCTCGGAAGGTGCTCGCCTCATCACTCCGGAGGAGGCCGAGCGGCGTGTCCTGATTCTGGAAAATCCGGGCTTGCCTGGAACGTCGCAGATCACGCAGACGCTCTATGCGGGCTTGCAAATGATTGCACCCGGAGAGATTGCTCCCAGCCATCGCCATGTCGCATCGGCCCTTCGCTATGTCATGGAAGGCGAGGGCGCATATACGGCTGTCAATGGCGAACGAGCGACCATGCGTCCCGGAGACTTCATCCTGACTCCATCATGGCAGTGGCATGATCACGGCAATCCGGGTGGATCAGAGGTGGTCTGGCTCGATGGTCTCGATATACCCATCGCTAACTTCTTCTGCACAAGTTTTGCCCAGCATCATCCGCAAACCACACAACCCGTTGACCACAGGCCGGGAGATGCGCTCCACCGGTTCGGAATGGGCCTGCTACCGCTGGAGTACAAGCTCGATGGCATGTCTGCCCCCGTCTTTGTCTATCCCTTTGAGCGCAGCCAGGGAGCTCTGAGACATCTCCTGAGGAGCGGACATCACAACCTCTGGCATGGCGTAAAGCTGCAATACTCCAACCCGGCTACGGGCGGATCCCCAATGCCGACCATTTCCGCATTTCTTCAGTTGCTGCCCGCGGGCTTTCAAGGGAAGAGCTATCGTTCTACCGACGCGACCGTCTTCTGCGCTACTTCTGGTCGTGGAAGGACCTTCGCCGGCGATACAGAGCTTGCGTGGGAGACCAACGATGTCTTTGTGGCTCCATCATGGCAGCCGGTTCGTCATGAAGCGGAAGAGGAGTCGATTCTCTTCAGCTTCTCCGATCGTGTGGCACAAAAAGCACTGGGAATCTGGCGCGAGGAGTATCTTGAGGCAGACCAGGAACCTGTCCAGGCGACGAACGTATGAGCTCTCCTACCTTCGATGTCCATGAGGAGCTTGCCTCCGCTCCCCTATCCGGATTCCACCTCCGACTGGCTCTGCTGCTCGCCGCCCTCATCGTCTTTGACGGATATGACACCGTGAATCCGTCGTATGCGGTTCACTATCTGATCCCTGCCTGGAAGCTCTCTCCCAGTCAGGGAGGGCTCCTGGTCTCAAGTGGTCTCTTCGGTTTCCTCTTCGGGGCGGCCGGCCATGGAATACTCGCCGATCGATATGGCAGGCGCCGGGTACTTCTCTATGCGCTGTGCCTTGCGGCAATAGCCACCGTTCTTACGCCCGTCATCGGTGTATCTCTTGTGACCTTCTGTTCCATCCGGTTCATCACCGGTATTGGCTTAGGTGTCCTGATGCCGCTCGCGACCACGTATATCAATGAATTTGCGCCGCGTCGATTCGCGAATCTGATGCCGGTGTGGGGAGTAGCGCTTGGATGGGCCTTCGGCGCCACGTTGGCCAGTATCGCCGGAATCTACCTGACCCCGCACTTCGGTTGGCAGTTTCTATACTTTCTGGGAGCGCTTGCATTCCCGCTGCTTGCCATCACCTATACCAGCCTTCCTGAATCGATTCGCTATCTCGCCCTGCAGCAGCGCACAACAGAGGTGCGGGCGCTCTTATCGAAGCTGCATCCCGGTCGCGGTGCTCACTATCAGAGCTCCGAGATGCGTGTCTTCTCGGCCAGGGCGGCAAAAGGCAGCTACGCAGCGCTGTTGTCTCCCCTCTATCGGCGAACCAGCATTACCATCTGGATCGCTTCGTCTCTCAGCCTGTTCGGCGTGTATGCCTTAACCGGCTGGATTCCGAGCGTCATGATTCAGCGTGGAGAGAACTTCGCTACCGGTTTCTCATTCGGGGCGATCATGCAGATCGCTTCGTTTCTCGGAGCTCTGCTCGGAGCGTACCTGATCGATCGCATGGGGGCTGCGAAGCAATGGATGGCCTGCCTCTGGTTCTGCGGCGCAGTCTCCATGGCGCTTCTGGCAGCCTTCAATCAACATATCTTCAATCTCATTGCCGTAGGTCTTGCAGGATTTGGTATTCCCGGAGCGCAGTTTCTGCTCAACAACTTTACGGCGCGCTCCTATGAGACCAGCATCAGAGCCTCCGGTGTTGGAGCAGAGCTGGCTACCGGCCGTCTTGGCGCGATTCTTGGGCCTTACATCGCCGGCCTTCTTCAGCAGCGGTATCACTCCAGCCGAGCCATGTTTGTCGCGGTTGCCGGTACGTCGCTGCTGGCATCGATAGCCGTTCTGACGCTTAGGACACAAGCGCACGGCATCACGCCCTCCGATCCCAATCTTCTGCCCACAACACTTCTCGACCGAATCGACGAAACAGCATAGGAGACGAATGAATGACGCGTGTACAAGATGCCTGCCGGCAAATCGACATAACCCTTGCTGAAATAGAGGCGAAGGTGCAGCCGCTACCCAGGGCCTGGCTCACTTGGCGTCCTTCCGCGGATGTGTGGTCCATCCTGGACATCCTCTGTCACATGGAAGAGTTTGTGCCTTATTGGACCGGCCAGATCCTGGCGATCATCCATCATCCCGATCAGGAGTGGGGAAGAACTCACGCCGATCCGGCTCGCCTGGAAGCGCTTGCGGATACAGACAGGCGGGAGCTCTCCGATGTGCTGGCGTCGATTCATAACTCCGTCGCGTCCATGCGTGATCGACTGTTATCCCTGAGTAACGAGATGCTGGAGATCACAGCAAGAAGCCGGAACCCGCGTTGGGAAACCAAGCCTGCGTCCTTCATTCTTGATCACCTGCTCGTGCAGCACGTGGCAAACCATTCCGCCCAAATCCAAAGAAACATCGATCAGCTAGTAAGTCAGACCACGGAGAACCGATGAAGCTTATCTCTTTTTTGAACGAAGGCATTCCAGCCTACGGAGTCGTACAGGACGACCGAGTCCTGGATATCAGCTCTGTGCTCCATGTGCAATTTCCGGATATGAAGAGTGTCATCCGCGGAAATGCATGGGACCGTGTGCAGGATGCCGGCCGTTCATGCCGCTCCTTCGATCTCGATTCAGTCGAACTCCTGCCGCCAATTCCCAATCCATCGAAGATCTTCTGCATTGGCCATAACTATGAAGAACACCGGCTGGAGACCGGAAGACCGAAGACCACCTTTCCCTCAACGTTCTTCCGGTTCGCCGATAGCCAGGTGGCTCATGGCCAAAGCGCGCTCATTCCGCGAGTCTCTTCGGAGATTGATTTTGAAGGAGAGCTTGCCGTTGTGATTGGAAAGCCTGGACGTTATATCGCGGCTGCCGACGCACTCTCTCACGTTGCCGGATACTCTTGCTATAACGACATTTCCGTCCGCGACTGGCAACGTCATACCACCCAGTTTGGTCCTGGCAAGAACTTCCCCTACACAGGCGGATTTGGGCCCTGGATGATAACGGCGGATGAGATCACAAATCCGCAAGAACTTGAACTGACTACAAGGCTCAATGGCCAGATAGTCCAACATGCAAGTACGTCGCAGATGATCTTCACGGTCGCGGAGCTGATCGAGTACTGCTCTTCGTTTACACCGCTCGCGCCTGGCGATGTCATCGTCTCTGGGACTCCGGGCGGAGTAGGGATGAAGAGAACACCTCCTCTCTATATGACAAAAGGAGATGCAGTAGAGGTCGAAATCAGCCGTATCGGAACATTACATTTGACCTTGGAAAAAGAAGACTGATGGAACTTTCGACTGGGAAAGAATTACGGCTTTCGGGCAGAGAATTCGCGGTCATCGGTCCTGGATCAATAACCTGCAAACAGTGTTGGATTGAATCGGCTCTATCCACAGTCTTTTTGATGCAGATTGTGCGAAGCGTCGTGTTTGGCATGACGGTTGCAGAACCACCCGGACTTCGTGTCTCGCTTAAATCGTGCAGGTGCGGAGATGTGAGTAGCAACCGACGGAGGATTTTCATGAGAACACGCACGACGCTTGTCACGACCTTACTCGCCATGGCTTGCTATACGCTCGTGGCGCAACAATCACCCTCGACCAGCCAGCCTGATCAGCAAACAGATAGCCCAACTACCCGGCAAAATCCTGCCAGTACAGCACCGGCGAGTCCTGATAGTCAGGATGCCAATACCGGTGCAGCGTCTAGCGCGCCATTGAGTCCGGTAAATGGCGAGCTTGTCAGCAAGCTAGACTCAAAGACCGCGAAGAATGGCGACAGCGTTGTCATTCAAACCAAAGCCCCGGCCAAGACTTCGGATGGAGCCGATATCCCCAAAGGGTCGAAGCTCGTGGGTCATGTACTCGGCGTAAAAGCGAGTGAAGGCGGACAGAACTCCCAGGTCGTACTTCAGTTCGATCACCTCGAACTGAAGGGTGGCCAGAGTGTACCGGTTCACTCGCAAATTCAATCGATTACTCCAGCCGGGGGTGCAGCATCGGCCGGAAGATCCAGTGCGATGAGCACTCCTCCAGCGAACGGCACCTCCAGTCCAGGCGCAGCTAGTGGCGACAGCAGCGCGAGCGCTTCACCGCAAAGCCCAGGCTCTAGTGGGGCTGCATCCTCCGCAGGTGATAGTCCTGCCGCTGGCAGTCCCGCTCCGGGAACTGTCGTAGCTAAAACCGGAAATATCGCTATCAGCACCACATCCGTCCCGGGCGTGCTGCTCGCGAACAATGCGCCAGGTCAGCAGGATCCCCGTATGGCTCAGGCCTCCAGTATTCTGCTTGGCGCGAAACAAGATATTCAGTTGGAAAGCGGTACGCAGATGGTGGTGGGTATCTCCTCCAGCGCCGGTGGAGGAACACAGTAACAACGGTGCTGCCGAGGGAAAGGTAGTTCGTTTTGTGCAGGGAAGTTCCTGTGCCGTTGGGAAGAGCTTGGCTCTTACCAACTGCACAGGACCAATCTCTGCTTGCCATCTCGCAACGGGTGCCCCACCCTCGCAACGCAATGGGTGGGATATTCGCGTCCTCGGACAACTTGGTTCGCTGGGATAAACGATTCGAGCGAAGCTCGAAATGGTGGGAGCAGCGGGCTTCAGCCCGCTGATAAAGGTGTAAAAGTAAATGGGCTTCAGCCCCGGGGCCTTTCTTTGTCCATCAGGAAAGGGCCCAGGGCTGAAGCCCATTTCTATGTTGAGCCGATAGCCCGTGGGCTAAAAGCCCACGGCTCCCACCTGGTTCGAGCTCCGCTCGAATATCCCACCCATTGCGTTGCAATGGATGGGGCACCCAGAGTATGCGTTCCCCAAATCCGTCGATACGCTCTAACTATGTATGCCAGACAAAACGATATCGCCCTGGCGAGGGAAACTTAACTTCGATCCCAGCATCGCGAGCCGTAATAGTCGCCGAACCCTTCGTGCCCTGAATGCTGAGAACCTTGTTCGACCCCGCAGGAAGAACAATCCTATGAATACCCGGTCGTTGCACCAGCAACGAGAGTTTTGTGACTGCTCCTCCACTCCAGACGATATCGACAGTCACTCCTCCGCGGGCTCTTAGCCCAGCAACGCTTCCATCCGGCCATGTCTGTGGCAGTGCAGGCAGAATCCGGATCAAACCGTTATGGCTTTGAAGCAGCATCTCTGCAATCGCGGAGCTTGTGCCGAAGTTTCCGTCGATCTGAAAGATGGCGCCATTTCCGGAAGGATGCGTATCGAAGAAGTTGCCTGCGGTACTCACCTTCATGTGCATCTGAAGCGAGGTCCAGGCCTGTGCTCCATCGCCAAGACGTGCCCACAGATTCGACGCCCACGCACGGCTCCATCCCGTGTACGCTCCGCCATTGGCCAGGCGCCGTTCCAGGGAAACGCGGCCCGCAGCCATCCACTTCGGAGCACCCTCGATGTCGAACTCATTGCCCGGATAGAGCGGATACAGGTGAGACATGTGCCGTTGTCCCGGTGTGGACTCAGCAAAATCGACAGACCACTCCTGTAGTTGGCCATATTTGCCGACGGCATAGGGAATAATGCTCTCACGCTGGCGGCCAAGATGTGCTGCCCATTCTGTATCGACTCCGAGCACTTTTGATGCTTCGATGCAGTTCTTGAAGAGCTCGCGGATGAGTGCGATATCCATCGTGCAACCGGCGCTGACATTTGCCTTCTTGCCATCCGGAGCCAGAAAATCGTTCTCTGTGGAAACGGAAGGACAGGTGGTGAGCCGTCCCTTCCCATCTGAAACCAGCCAGGCGGAACAGAACTCCGCTGCGCCCTTCATCAGGGGATATGCCTGTGATGCGAGAAACTCCTGGTCGCCGGTAAACAGGTAGTGCTCCCACAGATGAGCACACAGCCACGGAGCGCTCATCGCGAAGTTCGCCCACGTAGGATCGCCCTTGCCTTCGCCCACCGGGCTCGAGAGGCACCATCCATCGATGTTGTGATGAGAGACCCAGCCGGGCATACCATAGTTCACCTCGGCAGTCTTCGACCCATTCTTCGCAAGTGTCCGCAGCATCTCGAACAACGGACCGTGGAATTCGGTGAGATTGCAGGTCTCCGCCAGCCAGTAGTTCATCTGCACATTGATGTTCGATGTCCAGTTAGAACTCCACGGGGGGCGAAGCTCATTGTTCCAGATGCCCTGTAAGTTGGCTGGAAGTGTTCCAGGGCGCGAGCTGCTGATCAAAAGATATCGGCCAAACTGAAAGTAAAGGGCCAGCAGCGACGGGTCCGGCTTCTTCTCAAATTCAGCAACTCGTTCTGCTGTTGAGCGCGTTCTGTCCTGCTCCCCGAGATCAAGGGCGACGCGGCGGAAGTACTTCTGATGCGCCGCAACGTGGCGGTTTCGTAGAAGCTGGAGCGGCTTAGCCGCTGCTTTGTTCAATGTGGTCCGTACAACGGTATGAATCTCGTTGGTGGGCCGATCAGGGATCTTGTCGTAGCCACGAAAGCCGGTACCGGCAGCAAAGAGAATGTGAGCTGACCGCACCTTCTCGATCTGCAAGGTGTTATCTATGGCCCGAGCTTTCCCCTGATCAGAAAGGATGCGAGCTTCGCTAACAAAGTACATGCCTTTGCCGGGCTCATCCGAATACTGAATAGGATTCTCCGTCTTCAGATAATTCGGCCTGCTGACCACAGGAGCCTTTCCCCGAATTACAAAGCCCGCATCGCTGATATCAGCCGTGTGTCGTAGCTGACTGTCCATATGGACCGTGATGGTAACCGGTTCGGATGCTTCAATGGACATCACCAGCACATTGTCGGGATAGGAGACAAAGCACTGCTTGGTGACATTCACGGTTCCCAGCCGGAACGTGGTCCGTGCAATCGCGGTGGCGAGATTCAGCTCACGGCGATATTCGCTAACCTGTTCGCCGCCCTCTGCATTGCCGGAGAGTGTGACATATATATCACCAAGCGGCTGGTAAGCCTCACCATATGGCCCCTGCATCTCTTTACAGATCTGGTCGGCAAGATGGTAGTTCTCATCTTCCAGGACGGCCTTCCTGACAGCGGCCAGCTTGCTCTTGGCTCCGGGGTTGTTGCCATCCTTGGGATATCCCGAGTACAGCGTGTCTTCGTTCAGGGAGATGCGGTCCGTTGTGGCGCCCCCGAAGACCATTCCACCCAGCCTTCCGTTTCCAATGGGGAGCGCATCGATCCAATCCGATGCCGGCGAGCGAAACCACATCGTGTCATTCGAATCAAGATCACTTTCGTGACCGTGAGATCCGGATCGCGCAACCTGCGAGATAGCGCGAGGAGCCATGGCAGCGAACGGAAGAAATGCACGGCGAGTAAGATGGCGCACTACGATGTCCTCTGGAATGAAACCAAAACAGTGTATTCCTTGAAATTCGGCAATCCGTCACGATGAAAGTATTACGAGCGGCGAGATGATTCGCGAATAATAATTCGCGCCGGTTCAATGGCGCGGCGAATTGCCGGTTTTCCTGGCGATGTCACTTTGGAATCAAGGATAGAGAGCAGCATCTTAGCCGCGCGTTCTCCAATGCGCGTACTTCCCTGATCAACACTAGTTAGCGGAACGCGAAGGTGCTCGTCGTAGTGCAGATTGCCGCATCCGACAACAGCGATGTCTTCCGGGATGCGCAGACCGGCTTCAAGAATCGCATCCATCGCGCCAATCGCAATGGGGTCGCTGTAGCAGAAGACCGCATCGGGCCGCGGCTTCAAAGCCAGCAGGCGCTTCATTGCGTCACGGCCCTGCACCGTACTGTCGACATCCACGGTAGTGGTTCCCACGACATACTTGGGGCTTGGTTCCAACCCTTCTTCTTCAAAGGCCTTGAGATAGCCATCGAAGCGTCCACGGCCGATGGAGTTCTCCGGCCCTCGAATATGGGCGATCCGTTTTCGCTTGAGAGAGAAGAGGTGCTGCGTCGCCAGATATCCCATCTGCGCGTTGTCCGAACCGATGAAGTTGCAGCGGAAGCCATCGAAAGAACGGTCCAGAAGGATAAGCGGTGTTCCCTGGTCTTGAATCTCGCTAAAGAGCTTGGGAACAGCCGGGGCGCAGGAAGCGACAACCAGCGCATCAAGCCGCAGTGCCAGAAGATGCTCTACCTCCTGCATCTCCATCCGCGGGTCTTCCTCCGAAGAAGAAAGCATCAGATAGTAGCCGTTCTTTCGCAGCGTAGCAGCCAGCGACTTGGCGATCTCGACAAAGTAAGGATGCAGCAGGTCTGGGACTACCAGGCCAACAATTGAGCTCTTGCCGGTCACCAGGGAGCGCGCCGCCAGATTAGGACGGAAGTTGAGCTCCTTCGCCTTATCGAGCACCTTCTGTCTGGTCTCAGGGCCAATATCTTCGTGGCCGCGCATCACCTTCGAGACGGTAACGATCGAGACCCCGACTGCTTCTGCGATATCTTTCTGCGTAGCGCGCATGAGGGAAGCTTATCGTACCCGCGGAAAGGATAGGCAATGCCCTATCGTGCGGGCTGGAATCCCCGCTATGGGGTCGCGCCCACATTGACTGATGCCGGCTCGATATCGAGGTCGATATGTTGAATCGTTCCGTTGAATGGAAATGGGCTCTCATAGTCGCCTGCCGGTGATGCGCTGTCTTCGCCAATATCGAAGGTGTCCTCGAACGCGAACGCCATGCGCACTGTCTCGGGTAGCCGCTGTTTGGCGACAGCCTTATCATTCACCAGCAATGTGATATTTGCCCCTTTCCCAATGCCTCCGCCGTCGTAGTTGAACTCCAGCGTGATCTTGGCTGGCCCAGGAGGAAGCGGAGCAGGAGAGGCGATCGTCGTGATGCGCCGTTTGAAGTAGTTATAGGTGTACGTCGGCCGTCCATCCTTCAGATAGAGGCTGAAGCCACCGCCTTCCCCACCGTCGGCCATCAGCACTCCATTGGTTTTTCCATTAGGAACCGTCACGTACGCCGTAATCTTGTGCGATTTGTTTTCGTATGCAGGCGTCAGCGAGAGATACAGATGTCCCGTACCGGTGTAGTACCTGAAGTGGTTGCCCTCTGGCCGCGCCTGCCGCCCACCGAAGCGCGGGTCCAGGGGATAAACACGATTCTGTTTCGCTTCCGCATCGAAGAGAACTGCCAATTCTGCCACCTTGTCAGGGTTCCTCGCGGCGATATCATCCGCTTCGGAGTAGTCCTCACTCAGGTGATACAGCTCCCAGGGCTGGCGATTCGGGTCCGGAGGCGGTTGTGTGGTGTAAACCCAGGGAAGCAGGCCACTGCGTGAAGCGGCCATCCAGCCATCGTGATAGATGGCGCGGTTGCCCAGCATCTCGAAATACTGCGTCGTCCGCAGGCTCGGCACATTGGCTGAGGAGAATGTCGCCAGCATGCTCATACCGTCCATGCGCTGCTGCTTCACTCCATTCACTTCAACAGGGACCGGAATATGGGCTGCCTCCAAAACGGTGGGCGCGATATCGGTCACATCCTCAAACTGCTCGCGTAAACCGCCGGCATCATGAATAGCCTTTGGCCAGAAGACCACCAGCGGATCGCGCGTTCCTCCCAGGTGAGAGGCGATGCGTTTGCCCCACTGGAACGGAGTGTCTCCTGCCCACGCCCAGCCCACAGGATAGTGAGGCGTTGTCTCCGGCCCGCCAAGCTTGTCGAGAATCTTGAGCATCTCCGCCGTAGACTCCCGCTCGCCATTGATGGACGCCATGATGTTGCCCGTCCCTTGCAGCCCGCCTTCCAGGCTGGCGCCATTGTCTCCGGCGATGAAGAGAATCAGCGTATTGTCCAATTGGCCGGTATCGCGAATCGCATCGATCACACGTCCAATCTCGTGATCGGTCTGCGCCATAAATCCGGCGAACACTTCCATCAGGCGCGAGGCGACCTTCTTCTCATCCGGCGAGAGCGAATCCCACGCAGGAATCTCCTTGGGGCGAGGTGTCAGCTTCGCATCCTTCGGGATTACTCCGAGCTTCTTCTGGCGCTCAAAGACAATCTCACGATATTTGTCCCAGCCCATATCGAACTGACCGCGGAACTTATCGATCCACGCTTTGGGCGCCTGCAGCGGAGTATGCGTCGCTCCGGGAGCAAAGTAGACGAAGAACGGCTTCTCGGGAGACAACGACTTTTCCGATTTGATCCAGCGGATCGCGTGGTCGGCCAGATCTTCGTTCAGAGTGAAATCGGCTTTGCGTCCCGCTGGCGCCGCCATCTCAACCGGCTGCGTTCCAGAGGTAAGCTCCGGATACCACTGGTCCGTCTCTCCGTTTAGAAAGCCATAAAACTCATCGAACCCCTGATGCGTCGGCCAGTGATCAAACGGGCCGGAGATCTTATCTTCGCTCTCGGGAATCAGATGCCACTTGCCATAGGCAGCTGTTGCATATCCGTTCATCTGTAGCACTTGCGGTAACAGCGCTGCGCTTTTCGGAATCGATGCGTTATAGCCGGGAAAGTCTGTCGCAAGATTGGTGATGGTTCCCATCCCAACGGCATGATTATTCCTGCCCGTCAGTAATGCCGCGCGTGTGGGGGAGCACAGCGCTGTGACGTGGAAACGGTTATAGCGCAACCCCTGTGCGGCCAGGGCGTCGAGTGTCGGTGTCGGGACCAAACCTCCGAATGTGCCGGATTGGCCATACCCGGCATCGTCGATCAGTACCAGCAGCACATTCGGCGCACCCCCCGGAGCCTGCAACGGTGGTGTCGGCGCTGATTTTGAGTTCGCAAAGCTCGACCCCACGGTCCCGCTGAAAGGCGGAGGCGCTATCGGAAGCACCGTGCGGTCCTGCGCCTGTGCATACATAGCTGTTGCCACGCAGGCAGCCGTCAGGGTGCAGAGCAGGGGAGAAAAAGGGCGCCTCAAATTCCGTTTGTTGGCCATAGAGCAATTCTCCTGAAGGTGTAGAGCGGAGTGTTGGCTGTTTGCGCCGTTTTCCTGCCAAGAAAACGGCATTTGTAGATTTATCCAAAGCTGCCGTATTAGGAGAATTGCTCTAGAATAAATCACTCCGTTTCACGAGCGAGCATTGAACCACAGTCCTAACACACGGTCTTCTGTGCGGTCACCTTAGTCAAGAATCCTGGCCTGCCAGCCGGGAGCCGGAAGGTCAGGACGCGTCGGGTAAAAAGGCGGAGCGTCGCGCGGGTCCTTATCCATGGGAGCAATGCCGGTTGTATTGATGAACTGTTTGAGCAGCTTCATCGTGAGTTCGGCCTCGACTGCTGAAGAGCCTCGATCGCCATACAGATTGTGTTCTTCGCGCGGATCCTCGCGATAGCTATACAGCTCCGATTGTCCCTGCGGCCTGAGGATGAGCTTATGCGTTTGGGTTCGGACCATGGCGGAACGGGAGACCATCACCGGCTGCTCATTTTGCAAGCCAATCTTTCCCGCATACGGCCCGCCGCCGGCTCCTCCAGGCTCGAAGCACTGGGGTTCATAGACGTTGTAGCCTCCCTCTGCGAAGGCTGCTCGTTCTTTGTCGGCAGTACCCCCCTCCATCACCGGCAGCATGCTGCGGGAGAAATGGGTGTGGTTCGTTTGCGTGCCTGCGAGGTCGATGCAGGTCCGCATGATGTCATACAGCTCGACCATGCCGTCCGACACCACTCCCTGTTTCCCGCCGGGTACCCTGGCGATGAGTGGAATGTGAGTCAGGCAGTCCTCCAGTCCGCTTGGCCACTTTTCAACCAGTCCATAATCTCCGGCATAGTCGCCGTGATCCGACATCACGAAG
The DNA here is from genome assembly GCF_025685425.1 of Terriglobus albidus. Taxonomy (GTDB): domain Bacteria; phylum Acidobacteriota; class Terriglobia; order Terriglobales; family Acidobacteriaceae; genus Terriglobus; species Terriglobus albidus. Next base: position 1,156,380 of record NZ_JAGTAS010000058.1, on the reverse strand, counting down.
AGGGCCGTATCTTTGTTCCGCCCACTGCTTTCCAGCTTCTCCAGAAGTTCTCCCAGCAGCCAATCGCTGTAGCTCACCTGTCCGTAGTAAACCGCACGGATCTTTCGAAAGTCGGTATCGGAGAGCTTCTTCAATCCATAGCGTTCGCGAATGCCCTCGTGATAGTCCGGCTTCTTCTGAAGTCCCGGCGCGACCAGCGCGGGAAGGGAAGACGGGTTGTACATGTTGTAGAAGTCTTCCGGAATCGTGTACGGCGGGTGCGGCTGGATCAGCGGCAGAAAGATGCAGAAGGGCTTGGTCGATTCCTTCCGCTCAAGTATGCGCATCGCCTGGGAAAGCAGGCGATAATCGCTGGTCTGCCGTCTGTCTCCTGCCGGTCCGTAGAGCATCGAAAGCGCTCCGGGCGTCAGATCATTTGGCCGCATTGCCCCAGGGGAACGTCCGTCTGTCCCCTGCTCCCAGTACGTCACGCTCGAAGCAAAGCTCTGTGCTGCAAGTGCGTCGTTCTTTCCAAACCAGAAGACGTCATAACCGGCTTCGCGAAGATAGCGGAACAGGTTCGGTTCTTCAGGCCGCAAAAAATAGTAGAGGCTGCGGTGACCGCGCACACTCGTCGGCCACCCGGTGAGCATGCTGCAACGCGAGGCTCCGCAGACAGGGAACTGTACGTGGCAGTTCTTGAAGAGCGATCCACTCGCCGCCAGCTTGTCGAAGTTCGGTGTTTTGGTGACCGAGTTCCCATAGCAGGCGAGGCTGTCGGCACGCATCTCGTCCGGCATAAACAGGATGAGGTTCGGCCGCTTCATCGAAGTTCCTGGAGCCGTCTGGCCAGCCTCGTCCAATGCCGCGGAAGGCGTACCCGCGCCGGCGTCCGCATGCAAGATGCTCCCCACCACGGTCCCACTGGAAAGACTCACGAACTGTCTGCGGTTCAAAGTGTGCTCCGTTCTTCTTTCATTGAACAAGGGAATTACCGCACGACGGAAAACGTGTCATGCAGTGAGGCGGTCGAGCTGTCCCCAGCCCATACATCGAACTCTGATGGGTCAAGCGTCCAGCCATGAGAGGCGGCCGACCAATAGGTTCTCTCCGCCTCCCCCACGACAAAGCTGACATCGCGCGATTCACCTGGTGAGAGCGTGATGCGCTGAAATCCTTTCAGCTCTCGCACCGGCCTGGAGGCGCTTCCCCATCTCTGATGCAGATAAAGCTGGATGACCTCATCCGCTTTCACCTTGCCGGTGTTCTTAACGGTCACCACAGCCGTTACCGGATCTTTGGTATGAATCTCTTTCTTACTCAGCCGGAGATTGGAGATCTCAAAACTCGAATAACTCAAACCAAACCCGAAGGGATAGAGCGGCTCCGTAGGAAGATCCCAGTAGCGCGAAGTGAAATCAGGCGCGCCATATGGTTTGTGCGAGAGATTGTGGGCGTAGTAGATCGGAATCTGGCCGGCATTACGCGGCCACGTCACAGGCAGCTTCCCTGCAGGCGAGACGTCGCCGAAGAGAAGGTCGGCGACAGCATTCCCGGTCTCTGTCCCCCCGAAGTAGCAATCCATGATTGCAGAGACGTGCTGCGAGGCCCATGTCACATCCAGCGGCCGTGTGCTGAAGAGCAGCAGGACAACCGGCTTACCCGTTGCAACGACCTTCTCCAGCAGCTTCTGCTGCCGGCCCGGCAATGCCAGCGAGGAACGAGAGGCATACTCAAAATCCATGAGCGCCGATTCTCCCAGAGCAAGCACAACAACGTCCGAATCGTTGGCCAGAGAGATAGCATCCTTCATCGTTGCCTCGGCTTTACTCGCATCCCACTCCGGCTCCGGCTTCGGTCCGAGAAGGCCGTCGAACATTGAAGGAAACTGTTTGCGCAACTGAACTCCCTGGGCAAAGCGCACGTCGGCGCCGGGCAGCTTGTTCCGGATCCCAGCCACAATCGTGACTGTGTCGGCAGGTTTCGCGGTCAGGCTCCACGGACCGTTCATGTCGTACTGCGAGTCCCCAAGCGGACCGATAACGGCGATACGGCGAGTGGTCTTCGAGAGAGGAAGCGTTCCACCTTCATTGCGCAGCAGCACGGCGCTTCTGGCCGCCGCCTCTCGCGCAAGGTCACGATGCTTGGCCAGCATGACGGCGTGCGTGGATGCATCGCCATCCGCGTAAGGGCTGTCAAATAGCCCCAAAGCATACTTCGTTGTAAGGATCGGGCGCACCAGGTCGTCGAGTGCCGTCGCCAAGACCTTTCCTTCCGCAACAAGCTGCTTCAGGTTCTTGAGATACGTGCCGCTTCCCATATCCATATTCACGCCGGCGGTTGCGGCGCGAAACGCAGAATCTTTGGCATCGCTGCTGAAGCCATGGGTATACAGATCGCCGACGGCATTCGCATCGCTGACGACGAATCCGTTGAATTTCATCTGGTCACGGAGAATCTCCCGCAGAAGATGCGTATTCCCCGTCGCCGGAACATCGTTCAGATCCATATAGGCGCTCATCACGCTTTTCGCGCCGGCCTCGACTCCCGCCTGGAAGGGACGCAGATAGACGTTCTGCAGCAGCTCTTCCGGAATATAGGAGGCATCGTAGTCACGCCCACCCTCCGCGGCTCCATATCCGGCAAAGTGCTTCAGCGTTGCTGCGAAGCGGAGCGGCTGGCCGGCCTCTCCCTGGAATCCCTTCACCTGTGCCCGCGCCATCGCAGCGCCGAGGTGCGGATCCTCTCCTGCTCCTTCGGAGATCCGGCCCCAGCGCGGATCGCGTGCGATATCGAGCATGGGAGCAAAGGTCCACCGCACACCCGCGTGTACCGCCTCTTCGGCAGCAATCGACTGAACCTTGCGCGCCATCTCCGGATCCCAGGAGGCAGCCATGCCTATCGGAACCGGGAACTCGGTGTCGAAGCCATGAATGACGTCGAAGCCGAAGAGGATTGGAATGTGCGAACCTTCCGACATAGCGATCTTCTGCAGCGCATTGATGCGCTTCGGATCGGTTACGAAAAGGATGGAGCCGATTTCTCCCCGGCGAACCTGATCTTCCAGCTTCTGCGCAGGTGCAGGCATACCCGGCAGCCCCGAGAAATCGAAGACCTGATTCAACTGGCCAACCTTCTCGTCAACCGACATCTTGGCAAGAAGAAGATTAGCCCGTTGGTCCGGGGTAGCGGCTGTCTGGCAGCAAAGCTGGAGCGACGACACCAGTAAAGCTGCTGGAAGCAAAAATCGAATCGTCTGATATTTCATCGTTAAATAGCCCCTGATGCTCAATCTAAAAATGCGTCGGCAAAGCCTCTGCTGAACTGTGTCTCTTCCATGGGAAGGTCGCCATACTTTTCGGCTTCCTTCTGCCATAGATCCTTCATCTCCTGCAGCTTCTTCGGAAACTTCTGCGCAAGGTGCGTCGATTCGGTGGGATCGTCTTTGACGTCGAACAACTGCCACCGATCCTGATCGAAGGGCGTATTCATCATGTGCATTGCAACCACGCGCCAGTCGCCGCTAAGGATCGCCCGGTTACCGCGCATCTCGATGTTCGATGTAACCCGCATAGGTCGCCATAAACCGTGCGTACACACGTTTCCGCTAATCGGTAAGCGAATCCCATGACGGATCACCGGCCTCTCTTGGCGGTAACTTCACATCCGCTGGAATAATACCCATCTTCTTCAGCCGTGCGAAACGCTCTTCGCGAATCGCATCCCCGCCCTTCTGATATATCTCCTTGTAGCGATCGATGTACTCCTTCGGAGCCTGCAGCAGAGTATGCGCAAACGTAAAGGCGAGATAGAGGAATATCGGCTTCTCAGGATGTTCTGCCTGGCTCTTCTTCATGGCAGAGACGGCATGCTCCGCAGATCGAATCGAAGCCACGCTGCAGGGGCATGGTCGAGTTATTGCCTGGTTTGCCGTCCTGATAACGAGCCGTGAGGTGCCACTTCCTACTGCGAACGTCGCATACCGGCACTGCGAAGCGACCGCGGCGGAGCCCGCGGTTGTCCTGATCCGGAAGATCTTCTATTCCCACCGTCTCGTTATTGGCGTCGCGTCGGCGTACTCCTGGTGAAACAGCGGCTGAGTAAGTGCCGGACGGTACGGCATATGTGCCGCACCTGTCATCGTTCCTCTGAAATCAAGCAGTTGCGAGAGCTCTCCAGACCGTAGGCTTCCTCTTCGATCGGTCTGGCGAAACGGGTTGCCTGTACTCTAATCGCGTGGTTACACTTCTTCGGCGCCGACTTCTTTAGAGGCCCGATATGTCTGCATCGACCGAAAGCGTACTCGATGTCCCTTTTCCATCGAGGAGCGTTGCGTCTGACGCAATCTATCATCAGGTCGACCTTCTGCTGGCCAGCTCCCATTTCCGTAACAGCAAGCGCCACCAGCGCCTCCTTACCTTTCTGACTCAGAAGCATATCGACGGCGATATGCAAAGCCTGACAGAGAGGGTGATCGGCATCGAGGTCTTCGATCGAAAGCCGGCCTATGACCTTACGCTTGATCCGATGGTCCGCGGGGCGATGGCCGATCTCCGCAAACGGCTGACGCTCTACTATTCCGAAGCTCCACACAGCGGCGAGCTGCGCATCGAGATTCCGGTAGGGTCGTACGTCCCGCACATCTACTGGCCTGAGTTGGAGGATGGAAGTCCTTCGTCGAAGATAGCGATAGCTAAGGCAAAACTGGTTCTCGATACAGCTCCGTTTGCCGTCGAGACGCCCAGCATCACGGAAATTGCCGCGGAGGATCGACGCCCCACAATTCGCCGATATCTGCTTGCCGCCGTGGTTGCCTGCGTATGTGCCACAGCTATCTTCTTCGCCTATCGCGCCTCCGAGACACAGAAACAGAATCGCGATCTGGCTTCCTTCTGGACACCGCTTTTGAACTCAGAGAACGAGATCCTCATCTGCGCCGGAACGCTGAACGGCATCATGCATGAGCCGGTGGTCGAAAACGATACGTGGAATCACGTCACTCGGACCCGCAATCACCTTGACCCGAATGTCGGCGCTGCTCTTGTCAGCGTTTCCAGCCTTCTCGGCGCGGAGGGGAAACACCCCCATATGCGCATTGCTGATACCACGACTCTTCCGGACCTGCGCAGACAACCGTCCATCCTGATCGGCGGCTTCAATAACCAATGGACCGCGCGGGTTCAGTCGAACATGCGCTATCGGATCTCCCGGCTGAGCCCGGACGCATCGGGAGTCGTGGACACGGAGAATGCAGACACGCCCCTCGGCACATTCGATTTGTCGGCACCGGTGAATTCCATCACCAAAAGCTACGCGATTATCACCCGCTTGAACGATCCTCTTACAGGACAATACGTTCTCTCTCTTGCCGGGCTAGGCCCCTATGGCAACTCCTCGGCTGCTGAGTTTGTGACGACGCCTGCTTACTTTGCTCTCTTTGCAAAACAGGCGCCCAAAGGCTGGGAGTCTCACAACATACAGCTCGTGATTGAAACCAGTCTGGTAGAAGGCAAGGCCAGCCCACCAAAGGTGATCGCCTTCGAACTCGACTAGGCGTACTTCATCAACAATGTCATCCTGAGCGTTCGGGCTGATTAGCGAAGGACCTGCTTTTTTCCCCATTTTCCCTGCCGGGTGCCCCGTCCTCGCAACGCTAGGGTGGGCGGGGAATGCCCCAAATCCGCCAATGAGCTCAGCAATGAACTTCGCAATCGTGAAGACTGACTGTTGTAGCACCCATCCGCCTAGTTGCTAATGCCAACCACCTTCCGGATGAGCGACTCCTTCGACAAAGCTTTCACAAAATAGTCGGCGACATCGGCGCGCGAAATCTTAAAGCCAAATCTTGGCAGATGGCCAATGCGCTCGCGATATCTTCCGCTCCAGGGACGATCGGTAAGCTGCGGGGGCCGTACGATTGTCCAGTCGAGTCCGCTGCTCTGAACAATCGACTCCAGTTCGGCGGAATCTTTCACGACCGATGGAAACAGCAGCCTGCCCAGCAGATATGTAGGCGGAAACACCGAGTCCTTGAACAGGAATGCGGTCGAGATCAGCACCGCCCGTCGTACACCGCTTTGCTGCATTGCTCCTGTCAATACGGTCGCAAAGTCTCTGAGCAGATGTTCGTCCGACTTCGCAATCGGCACACGCGGTCCAAAGCCGGAAAGAACGGCGTCATGTCCTTCGAGTACCCGGGTCATGGTCTCCTGGTGCAGCAGGTCCCCAGTGCGAAGATCGATCCGCCCATAGAACGTCCTGAGAGGTTCAGGCTTGCGGACGAATGCTGTTACGGCGTGGCCCGCTGCAAGCGATTGCCTGATCAGCTCCATGCCTGTGCCGCCTGTGGCGCCTAGAATAACAACTCTCACTTTTTCGACTCCTGTCTGTGGTGCAGAGCACCATAGTGCTTTGCACCATAAGACCGGCGAGGGCCGCGGCGCGTGACACCCGCCTCTACTTCAGCCGCGGCAGATGTTTGAGCTTGTCAGGATTGGTGATGACGTAGATCGAAGAAATCAGGTTGTCCCGCACTTCGATCGTCACCACGGAATATGGCTCTCCATTGAAATAGGTGACCAGCCCGGGGTCGCCATTGATGTGGGCGAGCCGCCGAACCAGCGTCTTTGGAACAAAGCGCTGCATGCCGCCCAGAATGCCTCTGCCAACCTTGTCGGCGCCGTGAACTGCATTGGGAACAGCCGCCGCCTTGCCTCCTCCATCGGAACGCAGCACAACATCCTCGGTTAGCAGGCTGAGCAGGTCCGTCATCTCACCGGTTCCGACGGCTTTCAAAAAGCTTTCCAGCAGAGCGCCATGATTAGGCCGGGCAGCCGCAAAGCGAGGCCGTAGCGCCGCGACATGCTGCTTTGCCCGCTTCAGAATCTGCCGGCAGTTGACCTCACTCTGGCCGACGATCGATGCGATCTCTGCATGCTCGTACTCGAAGACCTCTTTCAGGAGAAAGACGGCACGTTCAATCGGAGTGAGACGTTCTAACAAGATCAGGAAGGCCATCGAAAGCGACTCATCCACACGGATGAGGTAGAAGGGATCGGCTCCCGAATGGGCTCCCAGATCGGTAACGATCGGCTCCGGCAGCCACATACCCGTGTACTCTTCCCGTTGAACCTTCGCCGATTGCAGATGGTTGATGCAGAGCCGGCTCAGGATGGTGACGAGATAAGCTCTGGGTGAGCGGATCTCCTCTTCGCCGGCTGCATGCCATCGTAGGAATGTCTCCTGCAGCATGTCTTCCGCGTCGGCAACGCTTCCCAGCATGCGATAAGCGATGGAAAACAGAAGGCTGCGGTACTGATCGAACGTTCCCAGCCGTATGGAGCGCTCAGCATCATTCAATGGCTCCGGCCCAGGTATCTGATGGCTGCTCACTGCTCCGCTCCTTTTGCTGAATCTCTGGTCCGAAGGCCGGTCTCCTTCGGCGTTGCTCGTCTCCATACAAGACAAACAGGCGGGTTGCGGCGTGACACAGAGCCGCCCTCGCAGCGGTCTCTGTCACATTCTATGTTTTTCGCCGGTCTTCCCCTGCAGCGGGTGCCGCGAGGGCACTTTGTTTTCGGAGGAGCAACAGATGATGGCGACGAGATTGCTGCGTTTCATCCTGGCGATAAGCGCAATCACCATGCTGGTTCAGGCAGCGTTTGCAGGCAGAATGTTGGCGGGCGACGTGAAATCCGCAGCGCTTCATGCCTTAACCGCGAAGGTTCTGGTGCTGTTAGGCGGCAGCCAGGTGTTGGCCGCCCTTGTTCTGTTCCTGCAAAGGCGGTGTCCCCTCTGGTTCCCGTGGCCGCTCTCGGCTTGATGACCGCCGAGGTCGCGGAGTTCGCCGCCGGGCATCTCCATCATGTAGCCATCCATGTGCCTTTGGGGTTTGCTATCTTCGGAGGAGCGATCCGGCAGTTGCTCTGGGCAATTGGCAGTGTAGCCCCCGCCAGGTAGAGATATCTCCCAAACCGGATCTCCGGTCATGCCGGCTGCTCCTGCGGTTTGAGACCTGGCTTCCTTCCCGTGAAAGCGATTTATGGAAGGGTAGTTTCGTTCTGTTAACGAATAGAGTTATAGTTTCACTTTCGAGCTGTGGCCGGTCATAAGTGCGCTGGGAATTTGGGATATTCTTACGGGCAATAAGCCCATTTTTTAGCGAGGTTCACCTGCAGTTGTCCAACTCCGGAAGGGCAGTCGATGAGCAAAGCTGAGGTCCCTCGCTGGCCGCAACGCATTCATCAAGCCACTGCCGGTCTTCTTGTGCTCGTTGCTTTGGCGGTGCTTTGGGGATGGGCAGCGGACAACGTTCGGCTTAAAAGTGTGGTCTCCGGGTGGCCGCGTATGGTGGTCCCCACGGCGGTTTGCTTCCTGCTCGCCGGCATTGCTCTCGGCCTGCTCCCATTGGTACGGGAGTCGAGTTCGGTCCGAAGACGTTCGATCTCCTTCTGGGCATCGCAGGGTCTCTCTCTCCTGGTCGTTGTAATGGGCCTCAGCCGGCTCTTGTCCTACGCTCTAGGACGAGATTCGGGGATCGACCATCTCTTCTACATGCGCTTCAGTGCGATGGCGCCGGCCACGGCGATCAACTTCATCTTGCTTGGCACCGCTTCGTTGCTCGCCGGCAGGCGCCGTGGATTCCAGCTCTTTCAGGTGTTAACGCTGCTGGCTAACCTGATTGCATGGCTGGCCTTCAGCCGGTTTCTCTATGGAGGCGCACCTCTCATTCCTCAAGATACGTTGGCTGTGCACACATCGTTGCTATTTCTGGTGTGGAGTGTCGCCCTATTGTGTTCGTGGCCTGAAGATGGGTTGATGAGCCTGCTGGTCAGCGACAGCGCCGGAGGCCTTATCGCCAGAAAGCTCCTGTTTCCCGCCATGATTGTTCCCATTTCCGTGGGCTGGTTGAGACTACAAGGACAGCGCGCCGGATGGTATGGCACAGAGGCAGGACTTTCGCTCTTTGCCTTGTCCAATGTCGTGACCTTCGGCATCCTGGTGTGGATAACGGCAGCCGCCCTGCACCGCTCTGACCTCAGCCGCAGGAACGGCGAATGGAAGCTTCTGGAGCAGCTGGCAAGACTGGACCTGCTGCGGCAGATTACGCAGGCCATCGGAGAACGTCAGGATATGCAAAGCATCTTTCAGGTCGTGCTTCGCAGCCTGGAAGATGATCTGCCTATCGACTTTGGATGCATTGCTCTCTATGACCGGGCCGGTATGGTGCTGACGGTCTCCAATGTGGGAGTCCGCCAGGCAGTGCTCGCAGACCTGAGACATACCACCATCGGGATTGATGAAAACGGGTTCGGGCGCAGCCTCAACGGCCAACTGATCTATGAGCCGGATCTGGATCGCCTGACCACACCCTTTCCGCGGCAACTGGTTCAGGGTGGGCTCCACTCCGGCGTCATCGTACCGCTGATGGTTGAAGATGCGCTCTTCGGCATCCTGATTGCCGCCAGGCGAGAGTGGGAGGGATTCAGCAGCAGTGACTGCGAGTTCCTCAAGCACCTTGGAGACCTCATGGCGCTGGCTGCACACCAGGCTCAGATGTATGGCTCTCTGCAACGTGCCTATGACGATCTGCAGTCGACGCGGCAGACGGTCATGCAGCAGGAGCGCCTGCGCGCCTTTGGACAGATGGCCAGCGGCATCGCACATGACATCAACAACACCATCTCGCCTGCGGCGCTTTATACCGAGTCGCTGCTGGAGATGGAGACGGGCCTGAGCCGACAGTCGCGCCGCACTCTCCAGACGATTCAGCGGGCGTTGAATGATGTTTCAAACACGCTTACCCGACTCACGGATCTATATCGGCAGAGAGAGCCGCAGGTTGTCTCCGCGCCGATTGACCTCAATCAACTTGTACGCCAGACCATCGAGCTGACCAATGCCCGCTGGTCTGCCATGCCGCAGCAGCATGGGATTGTGATCCGCATGGTTACGGATCTGGCGCATGGGATTCCATTAATTCGAGGCCTTGAGAACGAAATCCGGGAGGTGCTCGTCAACCTGATCTTCAACGCCGTCGATGCCATGCCGAATGGCGGCACGTTAACATTGCGAACTGGCATCGCGAAGACCAGCTCCGGAAAGGACGAGCCGGCCGAGATGCGCGGCGTCTATCTCGAAGTTATCGATACCGGTGTCGGTATGGACGAAGAAGCCAGACGGCGGTGCATGGAACCCTTCTTTACCACGAAGGGTGATCGTGGCACCGGACTCGGCCTTGTCATGGTGCAGGGAGTCATGGAACGCCACAGTGGCGAGCTGGAGATTGACAGCGCCCTCGCTAAAGGTACGACTGTCCGTCTGACCTTTACTGCAACAGAAGCCGCGGTAAGTGCACCGGCTCCCGCTGCGCATGCCGGCCCCATATCGAAGCCGGTAAGGATTCTGCTTGTTGATGACGATCCGCTTCTGCTGAAGCCGTTGCGCGAGGTGCTGGAACTGGATGGTCATGATGTTGTTACGGCGAATGGCGGTCAGTCGGGAATCGATGCCTTTCATGCGGCTCTCTCACAGAACAAGCCGTTTTCCATCGTCTTCACAGATCTGGGCATGCCCTATGTTGACGGTAAAAAAGTAGCGCTCTCCATCAAGGAAGCCGCGGCTGCCACGCCGGTAATCCTGCTGACCGGTTGGGGATATCGCTCGGGCAATGAGGACGAGACGCCAGCCAATGTCGACCTGGTTCTGAGCAAGCCGACAAGGCGAGGAGACTTGCGCTCCGCAGTCGAGCGCTTCTCCAGCAATACCGCAAGTTGAGGTGTATAGACCTATTCGAGATAGCCCATGCCCGGGTGCCCCTGGCCCCCGGGGACCTGGGGCCCGCCTTTCACTTTCCTGAGCACCCTGCATTAATCAAGCAGTTCTCTCGATCAACGCATCAACCGTCTGCTCCGCTGACAACGGCTGGCTGTAAAGATTCCCTTGTCCCTGCTCACAACCGGTCAATAGCAACGAGCTCTGCTGGTTCGGTTCCTCAATGCCTTCGGCGGCGATGGTCAGTCCAAGACCATGAGCTAGACCGACCAGCGCACGGACAATCGTGGCGCTCTCTTCCTGCTCGGCCTTTAGATCCCTCTCCATCGCTCCTTCATGAGCGTACGCGGCAGACTGATTGCTCTCTTTCCCCTGCATCGCGCGGATGAAGCTGGAGTCGATCTTGATCTTGTCGAGTTTGAAGTTGCGCAAATGATAAAGGCTGGAGTAGCCGGTGCCGAAGTTGTCCAGCGCAATGCGGACACCCGCATCCCGCAGCGTGCCCAGCAGCAGCTTTGCCGATTCCAGGTCCCGCACCAGGGCGGCTTCCGTAATCTCAATCTCGAGCCGGTTGGGGTTGAGGCCCGTCTCGCTGAGAATCTCCAGAATCCGTGTTGCAAGTGACCTGTCTTTCAACTGCACAGGTAGCACATCGATGGAGAGCCGCACATGCGTTGGCCACTGAGCCGCGGTCTCGCATGCCTGGCGGAGAATGTGATCCATGATTTCGTGAATCAGACCGCACTCTTCCGCAATCGCGATGAAACGCTGTGGGCTGATGGGGCCGGCCGTCGGATGTAGCCAGTGTGGCAGGGCCTCAAAGCCGGTGATCTGACGTGTCCGCAGATCGACGGTGGGCTCAAAGAGAGTCTGAATCTGACCTGAGACAACGGCGGACCGGAGTTCCCGCTCAACCCATTCGCGCTCCCGCATACGGCGGTCAAGCACCTCTTCAAAGAAGTGCACCGCCGAACGGCGTTCTTCCTTGGCGCGATAGAGTGCCAGGTCGGCCTTCCGGAAGACCTCCTCCGCTGTGACGGCGTCGTACGGGATAAGCGCCACGCCAATCCCCGATGCGATCAGATGCCGGATCTGGCCGGTGAGCAGGGGAGGGGAGAGCTCGTCGACGATGCGCCGGCCGATATTGGCGGCCGCATCAGGCCCCATCAAGTGAGTTGCAAGAACGGCAAACTCGTCCCCGCCCAGGCGCGCCACAAGGTCGCCTTCACGTACAGCAGAAAGCAGCCTCTGCGCGGTAAGGGTAAGCACTTCATCCCCGACGGCATGGCCGTAAATATCGTTAATTTGTTTAAAGCCATTCAGGTCGAGCATGAGGACGGCATGGCAGGCCCCTTCGCGCGGTGGTGCTGCGATCGCGGCACGCAAGGCGTCGTCAAACTGGCGGCGATTGGCTAAACCGGTAAGCGTGTCCTGAAAGGCAAGGACCCTGATCTGCTTTTCGGCGGCTGTGCGGCGGACGATCTCCCGTTTTTGTTCCCGGTACCGGCGAATGGCGAAGAACAGCAGCAGGAGCGCAAGAACACCGCCAATAAGCAGGGCTTCATCGAGTTCTACGGTTTCCTGCTGTAGCGTCTCATGGCCCTCATTGCGGAAGAAGTCATACTCCAGCGCCAGGTACAAGCCGACGCCAACGGTAGCGATCACGATCGAAAGATCGGACAGCGATCTGCGATGTCGCATGATGAATGCCTTTACAGAGGAAAAACTCAACGGAAACCTCGCCATCGATAGATCCCGGCGTAGAGAATAATCGCTCAAATGGGGGGCAGGTTTCTACTGTGATGAAACAATGGCTGGGAGAATTATGGGAATAAATTTCAGTGCGCTGTCGATTCCGGCCCCCCACACGACTATCTGATGGACAGATTGCCACCGAAAAGCTGAAACGGAATGATTGGGCCCTTCAGAAGCACATCGAAAAGGACTGCAAGACATGATTCGTGAGCAGCAACCCGCACTTTCTCTTTTCTCCATCGGCATGATCGCGCTTGGAGCGCTCTCGGCGATCTACCGCGACTTCGCCTACAACTGGCAGCCCGTTCCCGCATTTTACCCCGGCCGTGGAGCACTCGCCGTAGCCTGCGGTCTCTTCATGGTCATCGCCGGTCTGGCACTGCTCTTTCGTGCAACCGTCGCGATCGCTTCGCGTGCCGTCATCCTGTTTCTTCTGGTCTGGCTTTGCCTCAAGATTCCGGCTTTGATCGTCGCTCCTCAGATCGAGGCTGTCTGGCTAGGAATCGGCGAAATTGCCATGTTATTTGCCGGGGGATTGGTGATCTTTGCCCGCTTCTCTGGTCTGGAACAGTCTTCTTTCTTCCAGCGCTTTACTGGAGCGAGTGGGCTACGGATCGCCCACATCCTCTTCGGGCTTGCCGTAATTCCCGTCGGACTCAGTCATCTTTTTTATGTGAAGATCACGGCCAGCCTTGTTCCGTCGTGGTTGCCCTTCCGCGTCGGTTTTGCATATCTGACCGGTGTTGGGCAGATAGCCTGCGGCCTGGGCATCTTGTTCCTGGTTCTGCCACGTCTGGCTGCGTATATCGAAACCGCGATGCTGGCCATCTTCGCCTTTCTGGTCTGGGGACCTGACACTTGGTTTGCCGCTGCGCCAAAGATGGTCGGCTCGCCGGTGGGGCCGCGCTTCCCGCTGACAGCGTTCTTTATCACCTGGATCATCGCCGCGGCCTCGCTGCTGGTGGCAGACAGTCTCACAAACGAAAGATCAGTTACCGATAAGGCATCGAAACAAAGGACTACAAATGACAGTGCAGGACGATACGCTTGAGATCTTTCAGGCTCACGGAGCTCCAGCTTTACCGCCCGGAGAGAGCGGCTATGTGGCCCACGAAGGCGCCCGCATCTGGTACCGCACACTGGGCTCAGGTTCTCCGGTCATCCTGTTGCACGGCGGGCTGGGCCATAGCGGCAATTGGGGTTATCAGGTTCCATTCCTTCTTGAACATGGATTCCAGGTCGTTCTGATCGATAGCCGCGGCCAGGGAAGGAGTACGCGCGAGCAGCGTCCTTACTCCTACGATCTAATGGCCTCCGATGTTGTCGCTGTCATGGACGCACTGCAGGTCGAGAAGGCTGCTCTCGTCGGTTGGAGTGACGGCGCATGTACTGCGATGCTCCTCGCTGGGGCTCATCCATCCCGTGTCTCCGGAGTCTTCTTCTTCGCCTGCAATATGGATCCCAGCGGAGTAAAGCCCTTCGAAGCTACTCCTGCCCTCGACCGCTGCTTCTCCCGCCACACCAAGGACTATGCCGAGCTGTCGCCAACGCCGGACCGCTTCCAGCAACTCGTCGCCGACCTCTCGCTCATGCAGCGCACGCAACCCAACTACACCGCCGAAGATCTCGCAAAGATCCGTGTGCCTGTCACCATCGTGCAGAGCCGGTCCGACGAGTTCATCCGCACAGAACACGCGGAACATCTCGCGCGCTCGATTCCTAACGCCAGGCTGGTCCTGCTCGAAGATGTCACCCACTTCGCTCCGCTTCAGCGTCCGCAGCAGTTCAATGCCGTGGTTCTGGATTTTCTGTGCAGAATATGAGTGATCCGCGGCTTTCCCTATGCGGCTAGAGCATTTTCGCTTGAGATGCCCAGAGGATCCGCATCTATGGGTGTTTTCCGCAATGAAAACGCCGCTGCGCGCCTTTCCGGGATACCCAGCGACAGTGAAAATGTTCTAGAAGGGCCTTACTGTCTTGAGACGATCGAGAGTTAAACAAGAAAAAGGGAGCACCAGCTCCCTTTTCTTGCCATCCTGGCTGTCTGTTTAGGCAACCGCGACGTTTTCGGCCTGCCAGCCCTTGGGGCCTTTCACTACGTTGAAACGCACAGCCTGGCCTTCTGCGAGGCTGCGGAATCCATTGCTATTAATGGCGGAATGATGGACGAAAACGTCATCGCCACTCTGACGGCTAATAAAGCCAAATCCTTTTGAATCGTTGAACCACTTTACAATTCCCTGTTCCATGAGTTGTTCCCTGTGAATGAAGTACCGCCGAACACAATGTGGAGTGTTTTGCGAGTAGAGGGCAAGCCGGAACAAGCAAGTAAACCAGATCGGATTCTTCGATCCCTTTCAGGATATCATCCCTGCCGCTCACCGAAGCTCTCAAACGCCGCAATAGCTCTCAAACGCCGCAATCGGGATATAAGTCTATTGGTGACATCAATACCATCTTTGAAAAGTAGATCTTCGCGGGACATATCACTTCGGTTCCCGCTTACGGCTCCTCACGATAAATACGCCATTCGACTCGTCCTGTAACTCCCGAGGGTAAAAGTGGCTCATCCGGCGAAGGCAGCGTAATGTTGCTCTTCGTCCGTCTTGCCGACGGTTCAACGGCGTCGCCGACACGCCGGTTATGCCACAGGTTCGTCACAGCAACTTCAAGCACTCCACTTTCCGGCAACGCTCCATGCAGACACGCCTCATAAGGTGCTGCCCAGGTCGTCGGCATCTGTTTGCCTGCAAAGGTAACTCGTGCGATCTCATGCACTGCTTCGAAGCGCAGGCATGCGGTCTCACCCGTGGAGAGCTTCGGAGCCTTGATATTGGCGCTGTACACCGCTGTTCCAGAGAAGTACTTAGTGTTATTAATTTCCGTCCAGCTCTTCAACTCCGTCAGCCGCACAGGTTCTCGTCTAGGAATCGCCAGCGACCAGTCTGCATTTACCGCTTCAGTGTGTAGCAGTTGTGGAAGATTGCGTGCTGTACTGTGCTGCAGAAAAACAATCGCAACGGAGCCGTATGCCGGTAGTGTGATGGAAACGTTACTGCGTCCATCCGGCAGGCGCTCAATCTGAGTGCGATGCATCGAGCCCGTTACCGGATCCCAGATCTCGGCCTCACCCGTGGCACGCAAAGCAATCGTAAAGCTCTTTTCTGCTGCGTAACTGCTGCGCAGATAGTAGATCTGTATCCCCGCGACCTGGCGATGAATGGCGTCAACCCCATCTGTGCTCACCGGTGCAAAGCGCACATCGCCTGAAGTAACTGTGAAGTCGGCAGGTACGCGCATCTGTCGTAACGCTTCATGCGCATTGTCCGTGCAGAAGAGCTTTCCCGCTCCATACCGATGAGACTGCCCCTCTCGGCATCCCTTCCATATCTGCCCAATCAGTGTGTCCAGCTGTTTCTTCTCTGCATCAGGCAGATTGCCAGTACTTGATAGCGCCGGCAGAGAAATCACCGTCCCGCCGGCACGCAGATAGCGCTCGACCATCTGTAATACCGATAGAGAGATCCTCCGCGTGCGTGGCAGCACCAGGGCACGCCAGTGCACACCGCCCGGGCCCACCAGTTCGCGTCCTGCGATGTGGATCGTGTGCAGCAGCGCGTCTTCATTGGTGACGTCGTAGTCGTATCCCGGCAGAACATGTGCCGGGTCGTCCGCCTTCAGGCGCACGAAGTTCGGAATATGGTCGCCATAAAAATAGAGAACATCGTTCACCGCCGTGCCCTGCTGCATCAGGAACTGAACGCGATTGAGATAGGTGAAGAAGGCCCCACCGTCGTTCCACCACGTCACCTTCGGGTTGAGGTGGGTTCCGGCAAAGTACTCCTGCCCCGGCATGCCAGACTCCGCGGGGCTCGAAGTGAACTCATGCCACACCAGCCGGTTCATGCCTTCGGTGATTCCCATGTCGAAGCTCGGCTTCAGATCCATTGCCAAAGACTCTGACCACTGAGGTCCAATCGAGGTCTCGCCCTCCTGTGCCACGTAACGCTGGCCGTAGATATGCGCCGCGGACGCTGCCTGCTTGGTGAAGAAACGCTCGTTATCTTCGTGCCGGTGAGGATTCTGCGACCAGAACTCGGTCTGGGGAACAGCGGCATGACGGAAGGTCTCCAGCGCATCGATCGGAGCTCCATGCGGACCGCCGCTCTCCGCCTGTACTCCCAGGCCATGTTGTCCTGCCATCTGCGCGAACACGTCATAGTGGTTCGCCACGATCAGATCGGCGACCGTGCGCCGCAAGTCCGTAAGAAAGCGCGTCGTTACCGAGCGATCTCCCAGAATCCGGCCGGCAAGCGCCGGCAGGTAAGGAATCGGATCATACCCGCGGCGCTGCCGAAACTCTTCATCGAAGCCATCCGTCCAATTCGTTCCACCTAACTCCCAGCTATCCGTTGCCAGATACTTTAGGCTCTGAAAGGGCTTGGCCGCGGCGAGCAAGGGATCTACATTCATCTCCCAATAGTGTTGAAAAGCGCTGCGGCTCATGTGGTCGATCGCCAGGCCCTTCCACGTGTCGCTCGAGGTCGAGACCTGTGCTCCGGTGTTGGTGTATCCCACCGTGAAGATCTCCCACTCGCCCGCAGGAAGATCGAGATGCAACTTGCCATCTGCTGCAGGTTGCAACCTCCGTACCTCGGTCAGAGAGGCGTCGGCATATCCCTTCTCATCACGAAAGGTTGTGTCCAACCCGTCATTCAACATCGCCGAGCTGTCATTCATGCTGAAGCCGCTCTCCGCCGCGGCCGCGCGAAATCGGATGCTGCTGCTGGAATACCCATCGGCCGCGTGCTGCTCCGCCGCCGTATGTCGATCTCCCTGGCCGTCCTCCAACTGAGGAGCTTTTGCCTGGCCATGGTGAAGCGGATATGCCAGGACCGCGATCTGGCGGTAAAACATTCCCTGCGTGTGCTGTGGCTGCGGAATATCGACCTTTTGGGCTGTCCCACCCTTCACCACGATTGTGGCGAAGGTCAACGCCTTCGATGCGTCTTCCGGCGTTACGGTAGGCCCACCCAGATTCCAGCCGCTCATGATGTTCAGCGTAATCTCGAGTCCCAGCCGGTCGGCCTCACGCAACGCATGCGTATAGAGCTCAATCCATGCGGTAGAGCCGAACTTCGGTCCTGCTGGAACTGCGGCGTTCCCGTTCTGTGTCGCTCCGCCCGCATCGACCAGCAACGCCCCGCCAAATCCCTTGGCCTTCATCTCCTCCAGGTCGTGCGTGATGGTGGGCTTATCGGTGTTGCCATTCAGCCACCACCAGTAGCAACGTAGTCGTGCCTGCGGAGGGGGTGTCTTAAACCCGGCGCGCAATGCGGCAATCGAGCTTGTCTGCGGCGCGCCATTCTGCGGCGCACTGCTTTGTGCATAACCGAAGGTAGAGGTTGCAGCGAAGACAAGACCGGCCAGCGCCGTTGGAAGATGCATGCAGAGAGCCCTTGAATCGAAGTGTACTGAAGTTATGTGATGCGCAAAGAACGCGTGATGCGCAAAGAACGCGTGATGCGCAAAGAACGCGTGATGCGCAAAGAACGCGTGATGCTGCAAGAAAGCCGCGGCCGTTGGATCGGCCGCGGCTTTGCGGAAAGAGTGCAGCGTTAGAAGTTGATACGCGCCGTCAGCTGTCCGATACGCGGATCGTTTGCCTGCGTGAGTGTCACCACACCAAAGGTTGAGCTACCCAAACCGGTTCCCGGGCCACCGAAGTTCGGCGTGTTGAAGACGTTGAAGAACTCACCGCGGATCTCAAAGCTGGTTCCTTCACGGATCTGGAACTGTTTGAAGAGCGAGGCGTCCACCAGAGGATGAATCCTTTGCCGGATGTTCAGTACGGTCGAGTTATGCTGCGTTGTATATGCGAGCCGCTGGCGATAGGCCGGGACAGGTGAAAGCGAATCGCAGGCCGGAGCCGAAGCGGTCGACTGCACATTCACGCCCGATGCGTTCTGGTAGCAGGTGTTGAAGTAGCGCCCGTAGGACGCATTGGGTTGGGTCACGGGTCCAATGATATCCACGTTCGAAGGCGCCGAGATCAATCCTCCATTCTGCGCGCGCATCACGCTATTCAGCTTCCATCCACCCAGCAGCAGGCGCTCCGCATAGTTCATGCGAGAGAACTTCGGAAGTTCCAGTGTTCCGAAAACGTTCGCTACCAGGGTGGCATTGGAGTCCTGAATCGACGCCAGCTTCGTGTCGAATCCATTCAGATAGCTGGTGTGTAGCATTGTCTTCGCCCAGGTAAAGTTACCCTGCAGCGAGAAGTGGTTCTTCATTGGCCGCTGTAGTTGGATCTGCAGTGCGTTATACGGCGCGCTACCCACGGACGTGTATTGCGCCGTCACCGAGCCGAACTCCGGATACGGAAGCAGCAACAGATTGCGTGCGATAGTGGCGTTGTTCAACGTGGTTGTACCGCTGAACTTACCCGCCATTGGGTTGGTGACCGCCGTGTTCAGATAGGTCACGCCGGCAGTTCCCTGATCGTAGTACTGCTGCGGAAGGTAGTTGATGTTCCGGTTTACTTCAAGCCGTGTCGGACGCGCACCCACATAGGCTACCTGCAGCACGGTGTTGCCCGCCAGTTGCTGCTGCACGCTGGCCGACCACTGCGCGCTCTTTGGCTGCACGTGGTTCTGGTCGACATAGCTGACACTTTGTCCAAGCGACGTTGCAAGTCCAAGCGAGCTTCCGGTCGGAAGTGCTACGCCGGAAGGAAACGGATTGCTCAGCGAATTCAGCGGAGCGCTGGTGCTGTAGTTGTTGTAGCTGGTCGTCTGGCTGAAGCCGGTGCCAATCGGCGACTCCAGCGTATTGAAGTAGATGATGCCGAAGCCCCCGCGTACGACCGTCGCGTTGGTCGCCTGGTAGGCCAGGCCTACGCGCGGCTGGAAGTTGTTCCAGTCACGGGGATAGGGAAAGCGGTTGCTGCTGCTGGTGTACTGCAGACCGCCATTCAACGTCAGGCCCGTGACCGAAGCCTGCAGCGGATTCTGGCAGGTCGTGCAGAAGCCGGTCACCATCTTGTTGTAACGCTCGGTGAACGGCGACTCGTAATCCCAACGCGCGCCGAGATTCAGCGTCAGCTTCGGAGTGATGCGCCAATCGTCCTGAACAAACGGAGCGACATAGATCTGCTGCAGCGCGAATGCCGCCTGGATGTTGTAGCTCACCGAGGAATGCGCTCCCAGCAGGAACGACGCGAACGGATCGCCGGAGCTTGCGTCGGAGCCGACGTTGACACTGACCGAGTTCTTCTGGGTAAAGCGGCGATCGAAGTTGAACGCCCCGAATCCGCTCTGCGGGTTTTGGACGTTATAGCGAATCAGGTTGCCGTCGAAGCCGATCCGCAGTGTATGACGGCCCACGCTCTTGGTCAGGATCTCGGCCCACGCCGCCGTCATGTTCGTGCTCACCTGGCCACCTGCACCGGCTGCCAGGCCGGCATAGCCGTCGGAGCTGAAGCTGATGCCAGGGAACGAGGTATACGGCAGACCAGTGCTCGAGATGCCGACCGACGAGAGGTCAAAGTTCTGATTGCCTGGATAGGTCAGGCCGAATGGATGCCACAGTACACCCAGGCGCGAGTCGAGCACCAGCGTCGGTGAGAACTGGTGCACATCGTCGATGCTTCCGCCACGGTTGTTGCGATAAACGCTGTAGCCATAGCCCGTCGGTCCGATTCCCTTCGGGAAGCCCTGCATGGGATAGTTTTGCGTCAGACCGGAGCGGAACAGAATCGCCGACAGCTTGTTCCTGCTTCCGATCGCCTGGTCAAAGCGAACGATGAACGACGGATAGGTGCTCGGATATGAGGTCTGCGTCGAGATGTAGTTCGGAATCGTCAGTGCCGTCGCGCCGGCAACATTCGGCGTAGGGAAGTACGAGGCAATTGTTGACGAGGCGGAGTTGATGCGCGATGCGATGTTGTTGTTGGCAAAGTAAACAGTGCGGTTGCCGCTCGAGTCGACCGGTGAGTTCGGATCGTAAAGCTGCACACCCGATTGGCACAGACCGCTGGTGTTGAAGCCGCCCGTGCACAGGGCAGAGAAGTCTCCGGCACGTTCCGCGGTCGTTGGTACACGTGACGTGTAGTTGATCGCCGTATGCGAGGCATAGCGTTCGAACGCGACCAGGAAGAAGCTCTTATCGTGGCCGTTGTACAGGAACGGAATGCGTACCGGTCCATCGAAAACAAGCCCTGTCTGGCTCAACTGGTCGTTGTTGCGGGCTGCCTTGTTCGGAGCCTTCTCGTAGGTGTTGGCATTCAGGTACGTGTTCTGGAAGGAGTGGTAGGCAGCGCCATGGTAGGCGTTGGTTCCGTTACGGACAACCGTGTTGGTCACGGTTCCGTTGCCATGGCCGATCTGTGCGTCGAAGATAGAGGTCTGCACCTTCACCTCCTGCACAGCTTCCGGTGACGGAACAAAGCCGGTGTACGAAGCGCCCGAGAGCCGCTCCGCCGGGTCATCCGGAATGCCGTTCAGCGTCAGGCGGTTGTGGCCGCCGCTGCCGTTGGTCGTGACCTGTACGGCAACCCCCGAGAAGGGGTTGGTGAACTGGCTGGACTTGCCTTGGAAGTAGCCGCCCGAGCCGGTATTGATCACACCCGCGGCCAGGGTTGCCATCACGAAGGGATTGCGTCCCACGTTCGGCAGGTCGGTGACCTCCTGCGTGCTCAGGGTTGTGGCGATGTTCGGGGAGCCCGCATCCAGAAGAGTGTTGGAACTTGCTGCCACATTGATCGTCTCGGTCGTGTCGCCCGTAGCCATCTGAAAATCGATCTGCTGCAGGTTGCCGGCGGTCAGAATCACACCGGTATGGCTCGTTGACTTGAAGCCACCAGCCGTGGTGGTTACTGTGTAGGTTCCTGGGTTAAGCGAGGCAAACGTATACGCGCCGGCTCCGTTTGTTTTGGCCAGCGTCTTGAAATGGGTGGACACCTCTTCCGCGACCACTTCGGCCCCCGGAATGACGGCGCCCGTCGAGTCGGTCACCTGTCCCTGGATCGACCCCAGGTAGCGTTGCGCATACCCCAGAGGGACCGCAAGGAGAAGAATCAGGAGCAGGGCAGGGAATCGCCTTCTCCCAAAGATGGGTTGGTTCTGCATGGACTGCCTCCAAAGTGTTTCTTTGAATGGCAGTCATCCTCTTTTTTACGAAAAACGACAGACAAGTTAATTTACCGGAAGACCACAGGTAAACCTAACCTGTTAAGACACGTCCATTACCTTTGGAATCAATAAGTTGAAGATAAAGTGACCGGGCGCGGACAGCGGGTGCTATGCTCGTGAAACACACCCCGTTTCAGGTAGCAGAATGGCAGCAGGATCAGAGATCGTATTGGATGAGGAGGAGGCAAAGGCCCCTCTTCCGGAGATCTCCGTCCGCCGCGCTCTCATCGACCGCGTCGCTGGTAGCTCCCACTTCGCCCGCTCGGTTCGCCTCCGCGACTTCCTCCTTTATGTCGGCCATGAGTCTCTGAAGCCCAATGCTCCCGAGATCCACGAGCAGGAGATCGGCGTCCGCGTCTTCGGCCGCTCCGCCAGTTACGACCGCAGTCAGGACAATATCGTCCGCGTCAACGCAACCGAACTCCGCCGCCGTATCGAGACCTACTTCGCGACCGAGGGGGCAACCGAGCCTCTGGTCTTTTCCATCCCGCGTGGCGGCTATCTCCCGGTCTTTCGCTGGCGCACAGTATCTGTGGAGAAAACGTTCCCTGTTCCACCGCAGGTGAAATCGGAGCTTCTTCCATCCGCTTCGCCAGTGGAAACTCTTCCAACTCCGTCCGCTCCCCGCGTCTGGCTTTGGGTCATCCTCTCGGGTGTGCTCACCGTGGCCTGCGGCATTCTCCTCTGGCAGAACTACGGTCTGCGGAAGAAGACCGACCTGTGGGCTGAGCGCCCCGCCACGGCCGCCTTTTGGACCACGTTCTCGCAAGCGGCTCCGCAGACCGACATTGTCCTTCCCGATGCCTCCGTCAGCATGAGCGAGGAGATGCGGGGCAAGCCGCTCTCACTCAGTGACTATCTCGACCGCAACTACATCCGTCGCTCCGAAGAGATGAGTCCTGATCGTCGCCAGGACCTTGAGACCATCTTCAATCACAACCTGGTGACTTTGGGTGACTTCCACGCTGCGCAGCAGATACTGAATCTCGCTCCGATCGCACCACGCCTGCGCCTTACCCTGGCGCGGTTCTATGAGGCCGACTCCATCAAACGCGACAACGTCATTCTGATCGGCGGCAAAAAGGCCAATCCCTGGGCTCGCCTCTTTGACGAGCAGTTGAACTTCAGCCTGGAGTACGACGGCGCGCACAATCAGGCCTATGTGAAGAACAGCAGTCCGCTTGCAGGCGAAGACGCCCAATACGCCCCCGTGATGGACCGCAACGCCATTACGGCCTACTGCGTTGTCGACTATCTTCCCAATCCAGGCCGGACCGCCAAGGCGATTCTGCTCGCCGGCACGGACTCGGATGCCACGGCTGCGGCAGCCGAATTTCTCACCTCGGAAAAGGGAATCCTCAGCCTGAGAGCGCGAACCGGATCGAAGGAGATTCCATACTTCGAAGCCGTGCTGAAGACCTCGCGCCTCAGCGGAACCTCTTTCAACGCCGAACTACTCGCCATCCGCTCTATCAAAGATCACTAAGCATATCGAGGATTCGCTTTGGCCTACCCCGCCGGGGTGCCCCACCCTCGGGGTCCCCAACGAACTTTGTTCGTTGGGGTGAACGCTCGCAGCGCTAGGGTGGGCGAGGAATACCCCAAATTTCTAACAAAACACCGAAAAGGTTTTTGTCTTAGACCCCAGGTACGCCTGATCGGCTTTGCCTCTTCAAAGCACTTGCCCTATGCTGATAGGCCAAGAGGCACGCCATGCTCGGCTCACAATCCATCATTGCCTTTATTCCCACGAAAGACTTCCGAAAAGCCCGCAACTTCTACGAACAAACCCTCGGTCTGCGTTTCGTATCGGACGACGGCTTCGCTCTCGTTTTCGATGCTAATGGCGTCATGCTTCGTATTGCCAAAGCGTCGGAGTTCAAGCCGCAGCCCTTTACCATCCTGGGCTGGAAGGTCGATGACATTGGTGGCTTTGCGAGCCAACTCTCCGCGAAAGGCATCACCTTCGAGCGGTACAGCTTTCTTCAGCAGGATGGCATGGGAATATGGACTTCGCCCGATGGCGCGAAGGTCGCCTGGTTTAAAGATCCCGACGGCAATCTTCTCTCCATCTCTCAACATCCGTAACCGTGAGCATGTTGCCCTGGCGACGGGTCTGCTTTTCAAAAGATCGAGTCAAAATGGATTCGTGAGCGTGCGGCGGATGCGCTCGCTATAGGTGCGCCCCGATTGCAGGCGTTGCCCCGACTTGAGTTCGATCGCATACTGACCGTGCGCAATTGACCACAATTGCGTGATACGCCTGACGTTGACGATGTGCGATCGATGGATGCGCAGGAACCGGTTTGCATCGAGCACACTCTCAATAGTGTTCATCGGAACGTGCAACAGGTGAGTTGACGGACCCACATGAAGCCGGACGTAGTTCTGGAAGGCTTCGATCCAGTCCACATCCTGGACTGGCACGAAAATCGTGTTCTCACCGGATCGAACCGCGAAGCGCTCGAGTTGCCGCGGCGGATTCGCGATGGCATCGAGCATCGTCAGCACTTGCTTTGTTGCATCCTCGTGCGGCGCGCTTTGTAGTTTGTAGATGGCGCGCTTGAACGCGAGCTCAAAACGCTCCTCGGTCACTGGTTTGAGGAGATAATCGAGCGCTGCGATCTCGAACGCCCGGATAGCATACTGGTCGTGCGCGGTCACGAAGATCACCGGCGGCATGCGCTCTGCTCCAATGGCATGGACCACCGCAAAACCATCAGTCCGCGGCATCTGCACGTCGAGCAGCACGAGGTCCGGCTTCTTCTCACGAATCAGAGCAATGGCCTCTCGTCCATTTCGCGCTTCCGAGACAGACTCGACGTGGGACTGGCGGCCGAGCAACAGCTTCAGCCCTTCGCGTGCGATGGGCTCGTCATCCACAACAAGGATGTTCAATCGCACTGTGAGCCCTCCTGCGGAACCGTCCGGATCGGTAGTGTGACCGTGACCTGTACGCCTCGGTCCCCTGCTTGCTCGATGACAAGGTGCGCCGCATCGCCATAGAGCCGAGCCAGCCGGTTCCGGGTATTCGTCAACCCGATTCCTGAGCGGCCGGGCTTGGCTGAAAGCAGCCCAGGTCCATCATCAGACACAACGAGGGTAAGTGTCCCATTGGAGCCGGTCGCCTTCACCTCGATTGTCACTGCCTCCTCGCTCTGGCCAAGACCATGGCGAACCGCATTTTCAACGATCGGCTGCAGCACCATGTGCGGTACCAGGACTTCGGACAGCGCGGCAGATGGCGCAATACGGACACGCAGCCGGTCCTCGAACCGGACCTGCTCGATGGAGAGATACAGCCGCAGGAATTCAAGCTCGCGCCAGAGCGGGACTTCCTGAGCCTCCACATCATCGAGCGTGAGGCGAAGGAGATTCCCGAGTTTCTCAACCATGCTCTCGGCCTGGGCTGTCTTCTGCTGCTGAATCAAGACCATGATGGCGCCAAGCGTATTGAACAGAAAATGCGGCTGCAACTGCATCTTCAGGGAACTCAGTTGGGCGGTCGTAAGCTGCTGGGCGAGTTCGGACGCTTGTACCTTCAGCTCGAATGCCTCCCGCTCGCGAATCTTGGCGTCTTTCTGCGACCGGTACACCGCATGAAGCGCAATGACGGCCCAATAACGGATGACGCCTCCCTGGATGCCGAAGGACAACATGATTCTGACGCCTGCGGCGATCGACGGAGGCGGGTGCGGCGCCGGGAAGACGCCAAGCAGTAATAACAGTGGGACTTCGAGTGTGGTGGCTAAAACCGAGAAGATCACGCTGAGACAGAGATGCAAGGCAACATAGGCGCCGCGACGTTCGATCGGCCATCGATTGCTTAGCCAGAGGAGCGCCGGTGTGAGCGCGGCACAAACATACATGCCCGTCATCCAACCGACAAATACGTACTTCCAGGGCACGGTGCCGCCGCGATAGAGCCGGGGCACCGTGTCCTGGATGATGTAGAAGAGCCCGGCAATCGTCCAACCGAGCCACACTCCTACGATCAGCCGTATCCGTTGACGCGTCCGGGGCGACATGATTGCTTCATTGTGCCACGGCGGACTTTTCGCTTCAGCCGGCTTTTTGACGGAACGGCCTATCGCGGTGTCAAACCGCAGTCGCCAGGACTTCAATCCAGTTCGACATCCCATTACCACCGTTTGTCAAAAACACGTGTCTTCCTCTTTTTCCGTGCACCTAGGATCGCTGTGCAGCATGAGGTAAAGCCAAATCCGAAGGAAGAATGGAGCAGGAGCAATGAGGACTCAATGGAGTGCGTGGATATCCGGAGCGATAGTGGCGGTATTGGCACTCGCAGGTGGAACCGCGGCGCAAACCACAGGAAAGGATATGAGCCAGGCGCCGGGCATTCTCCCCAGCAGCTTTGGCGAAGCAGTCGATCACGACATCGTGACTCTTCGCAGGGCAACCGAGAAGTTCAAGACGACCGAAGCTGCCGAAGCGGCCGGCTACAAGCAAAACACCGGCTGTGTTGAGCATCAACCTGCGGGCGCTATGGGTTATCACTTTCAGAACAACACGCTTCTAGACACCACCCTCGATCTGCAGCATCCGGAGGTGCTGGTTTACGAGAAGATGCCCGACGGCACGTTTCAATTGAATGGCGTCGAATTCCTTGTCCCGATCTCGGCATGGAAATCAACTGATCCGCCGCGGATTATGGGGCAATCCCTTATCAAAGCGGATTCGATCGGCTTCTGGTTCCTTCACGTCTGGAACTGGAAGCCAAGCCCCAGCGGCCTGTTTGCTCCCTGGAACCCCGACGTCAAGTGCCCTGCGGCGACTTCGTCAATGATGCATTGATTTGGCATTCTATGCACCGATGATGGGGAATGGCTCGCAGTGTTTTCCATCATCGGTGCCGAAGAACGCGTGGTCCGTTCTTTGTTTTTTCCGGACGAAGTTCGCTCGCGCCACCGGCGATTTAAAGCATTTTCACTGTTGCTGGGTATCCCGGAAAAGGCGTGCAGCGGCGTTTTCGTTGCGGAAAACGCCCATAGATGCGGATCCTCTGGGTACACCTGCAGTGAAAATGCTCTGGGTCAGCCGCACCTTGCAAAACCATTCATCATGCACCGATATGTGGGAAATCTCCACATGCCGCGCCGCAATTTAACCATCTTTTCTCGCTCTCTTTTCAGAACATGCGGAAGCGCCCGATAGCGTAACCCTACCGCATCCGTAACTTCCCCCAGGAAGCAGCAATCCTGCTGCATAACGGATGGCAATGCATGTTTACAACTCGGAGAGCTATGACGATGGAGCATTTTCCTTGTAGGTATAGCGTAGGGCGTCCACACCTATGGGCGTTTTGCTCAATGAAAACGCCGCTGCACTCCTTTTTCGGGCTGCCCAGCAACAGGGAAAATGCTCTAAAACGGTTCGGCTTCGTTTTTCTTCTTCTTGCATGCGTCTGCATGATGTGTCCATTCAACTGGGCGCAATCCACACAAAGCACCATTCTCGGCACTGTGAAAGACAGTAGTGGCGCCTCTATTACGAATGCCACCGTCAAGCTCACTGGCGTCGATACCGGGGTAGTGAAGACCGTACAGGCGGACTCTTCCGGAACCTATCAGTTCCTGAACCTGAATGCCGGCAACTATCAGGTCGAGATCACTGCTGATGGTTTCAACACGCAGGTCCTGCGTAACCTCAGCCTCTCCGCGCGGCAGGAGCTTCGTGCTGACGCGACTCTCTCCGTTGGAACCATCGCGCAGGAAGCATCTGTGGACGCGGCTGCTGCTGGTGTAATCGAAACCGATAATCCTTCCATCGATGCCACGCTCTCTGCGACTGCTGTCCGCGACCTTCCCGCAAACTATCGCGCCAGCTCCAACGGCACCAGCCCGCTGAATGTGATCCAAACGCTGCCCGGGGTACAGACTGACTCCGGCGGAAACTTCTCGGTGCAGGGTGGCTTGCCCTTCCAGACCGATGTCACGGTTGACGGCATCACCACGCGTAGCGCTACCGGCGGTAATACGCCGATCCAGAACGCCTTTCCCTCCGGAGACTCCATCTCCGAGATGCGCGTTGATGGCGTGCTCAACGCCGCAGAATTCGGGCAGCCAGGTGAGGTCACCACGACGACCAAGAGCGGTACGAACAACCTGCATGGCGCTATCTTCTGGTACCACCAGGACTCCGGCTTGAACGCTACCCCTTGGGGATCGCGCACCAAGCCCAAGCTTGTGACCAACGACTACGGCGCAACCATTGGCGGTCCGGTTGTTCTGCCGCGCCTCTACAACGGTCACGACAGGACCTTCTTCTTCGGAACCTATGAGGGCTACCGTAGCCCTCGCACCAGCCCTTATACCGCCGTCGTTCCCACGGCTGCGATGAAGCGCGGGGACTTCAGCAAGGTCAAGGGACTCACGACGTTGAAGAACCCCTACGGCGGTACGTACCCATTGAATGCGGTTCCCATCAATCCCGTCGCGCAGAAGTTCCTCTCGTTCTTCCCCGATCCCAACATCGGTGACACCAGCACCTATGTCCCTGGAGCCGTCAATTACAACACGAATAAGGGCACATCGCTCTTTTCCAACCAGTTCGATATCCGCGGGGATCAGTACCTCGGTCAGAAGGCGCTTATCTTCGCTCGTTTCACCTGGAAGAACTACAACCAGGACGCCCAGCAACCCCTTGGCGTACCTTCCAGCACCAAGTCATTTCAGGACCGCATCTTCCTCATTGCCGGGAACTACAACTTCACACCGAGCCTGATCAATGAGTTTCGTTACGGCTTTACCTTCGACAGCAACGGCAACGTGAATCCCTTTGATGGCAAAGGCTTCACCACCAACTCCGGACTGCAGGGTCTGCAGAACCTCTTCTACAACGGTATTCCTGAGTTGGACTTCGGCGATCTCAGTAATCTGGACGCCGACCGCCTTACCTCTATCACCAAGTCACGCACACATGTCTTTACCGACAACGTCACCTGGGTCAAGGGCCGGCACAGCATGAAGTTCGGTTTCGACATCCGCAGAATGCAGGCGATCACGCCGCTCGGTTTCAACGGCGCTGACAACTACGGTACCTTCGACTACTCCTCCGCGAACTTCACCGGCCAGGAGTTTGCCGACTTCCTGATCGGCGCTCCTAACACCACCTTCTATGACGTGGTGCAGTCTGACAACGACGGCCGCACCATGCACTACCACTTCTTTGCTCAGGATCAGTGGCGTGTCTCTAACAGCCTGACGCTCAGCTATGGTCTGCGCTACGAGTATCACCCTGCCTATCACGATCCCAGCGGCAACATCGGTAATTTCGATCCCTCGGTCGCCAAGTCGGGACAGGTGATCTTCCCGGCAGGGAAGGGAAGCCTGGTCTCACAGCCGTACCTGGCCAGCTTCAACTCCTGCGGTCTCGGCCAGACCTCCGGCAAGCCTGCGGTCAACGGAGCCGCCTGCACGCCGACCATCGACAACAACCAGGCCGGTCTCCCCGATGGTCTGCGCACCGCCGTCAGGTTCCGCTTCGCTCCGCGCTTCGGCTTCGCGTGGCGACCGTTCGGAGACAACCGTACGGTCGTCCGTGGCGGATATGGTCTCTATAACATCACGCTGCTAGGCTCCAACTTCTACTCCCTTACCGGCACGCTGCAGGCCAATACCGTGCAGTACACCAACTCGCAGACCGCCAGCGGTCCGTCGTATGTGTGGCCGCAGATCTATACCGCATCAGGAGCCAGCTCTGGTTCTGCCGGTTATGGACAGGCCTACTTCGGAACGGCGAACGATATCCACTGGAACGATCCGTACTCGCACCAGTTTTCGCTCTCGGTCGATCGCGACCTTGGCCGTGGCTATGGTCTTCGCGTCTCCTATATCGGCATGACGACGAAGCACCTCGTCTGGGCGCCGAACCTGAATGACCTGCCGTACTCCAGCACGACCTCGGCGTACAGGCAGCCTCTCTCGGCTCGCCCCTTCCCCAACTGGGGAACCATCAATAGCCGTTCTACTGGCGGCTCCGCAGCCTATCACTCCGGCCAGGTCGATTTCCGTCATACCCTCACCTCCGGCCTGACCTTCGACACTACCTATACTTTTGCGAAGAACCTCACCAACAACCAGGGACCTAACAGCACCTCCTTCGCCGGAGAGAGTGGTGGCTCCCGCGCCTCCTTCGGCCGCGATCCTGATGTCGACCGTGGCCAGGCGGCGGGCACACGCCGCCATCGCTGGAACACGACACTGCTCTATGCCTTGCCTTTCGGCCGCGGCAAACAGTTCGGTAGCAACATGAGCCGCTGGACTGACCTCGCTGTCGGCGGATGGCAGTTGAGCAGCATCTTCGTTGTGCAGAGCGGTCCTCTCCTCGCGCCGTACTTCCCCGGCGGCCAGGGCGATCCCTCAGGAACGGGCGCAGGTCTGAACGGCGATATCAACGGCGGTGCTCTGCCTGGGCGCAGCCAGAAGGTGGATCGCCTTGTAGGCGTCAGTGAGGTTCCTGCCAATCGCAGTGCTGCCCGCTGGTTCAACCCCGCGGCCTTTACCTGCCCGGGCACACCGACCTGGACTCCGGGCTCGCAGTGCCACACCGGTCGTGGTCTGGCCGGCGATCCTCTGCCCATCGGCCGCTTCGGCAATATGCAGAACAACTCCATCGTGGGTCCCGGAACGGTGAATCTCTCCGCTGGCCTTAGCAAGAGCTTCGCTATCACCGAGCGTATTTCGCTGCGCGCGGAAGGCACCTTTACCAACATCCTCAACAAGGCGAACCTGGGAACTCCGAATATGAATCTCTCCAGCGGCGCCTTCGGCACCATCACCTCTGCCAATGACAAGGCAGACTTCAGCGGTGCACGCACAGGACAGATCTCGGCTCGCTTGCAGTTCTAGCGGCCGGAACGTCCCTCAACCGAGTAGCCAGCGAAGCAATCCGCTGGCTACTTTATTTAAGCCGGGTGTCAGGGGTATCGACTAATAACCACGGAACTGGGTGCCCCATCCATCGCAACGCGATGGGGGGAAATTCGAGCGTAGCTCGAATCGGGTGGGAGCCGTGGGCTTCTAGCCCACGGCTTATCGGCTTAACAAGAAAGTGGGCTTTAGCCCGGGGCTTTTCATGATCGACAGAAAGGCCCAGGGCTAAAAGCCCATTTCTTTTACCCACTTTATCAGCGGGCTGAAGCCCGCTGCTCCCACCAGTTCTGGTTACTCTTTTGGCGTGCCCGACAAGGACAAGTCCTAATACCCCGGCGTAAGCTCAACTTCCGATCGATCACGCAGCACCCGCAGGCGATGCACCTCATCGAGAATGCGTTCCGCCATTGCC
This sequence comes from Terriglobus albidus, assembly GCF_025685425.1. Taxonomy (GTDB): domain Bacteria; phylum Acidobacteriota; class Terriglobia; order Terriglobales; family Acidobacteriaceae; genus Terriglobus; species Terriglobus albidus. The sequence continues at coordinate 1,125,376 of NZ_JAGTAS010000058.1, read as the reverse complement.
CGCTTCGAAGACAGCTCCAACCGCACCTCACGATCCGCAAACAACATCACGCCCGCATTGTGGTCAGCTCCGATACCCGCATCGGATCCCGAAACATCGTTGGCGACGATGGCATCGACACTCTTCTCGCGCAGCTTGCGCCGGCCTTCCTCCACAACGCGTTCCGTCTCTGCGGCAAAGCCGACGATCAGTGCTCCGGAAGGGCGCAGCCGCGCAGCCTCCGCCAGGATATCCGGCGTCCGCTCCAGCTCCAGCGTCAGCTTCTCGCAACTCTTCTTGATCTTCTGCACCGCAGGATTGGTCACGCGATAGTCCGCCACAGCCGCCGCCATAATCAATGCTGTGGCTGCCGGAAGGCGGTCAAGCACAGCCGCCCGCATCTCTTCTGCCGACTCGACCGGCACCCGCTCACAACCAGGAGAGACAGCGCAATTCACTGTTGTGATCAAAGTGACCTTTGCTCCACGCTTCAGCGCAGCTTCGGCGAGAGCAACTCCCATCTTGCCGCTTGAACGATTACCAAGAAATCGAACTGGATCAATCGCCTCCCGCGTACCTCCGGCCGTAATCAGCAGATGCTCTCCCGTGAGATCGCGAATCGGATTGGCCGCATGCAGCGTTGCAGATACGATCTCCGGGATCTCAGCGAGACGGCCTTCACCCACCATGCCGCAGGCCAGCTCTCCGCTTGCCGGCTCGACGATGGAGACGCCGCGCACCCGCAACTTCTCCAGATTCTCCTGCGTCGCCGGATGACGCCACATATTCACATTCATTGCCGGAGCCACGACCACCGGCACCGTCGCCGCCAGCGCAATCGTGCTCAGCAGATCGTCGGCCATGCCGTTCGCCAGCTTTGCTAATACGTGTGCTGTCGCCGGAGCGATAACCAGAACATCGGCCCACTGTGCGATATCAATGTGCTCAATCCCAAAGGGCTGTGGCTGTTCGCCTGCAATCTCGCTCACCGCCGGAGTCCACAAGGAGCTCAGCACCTGCCGTCCACTCAGAGCGGCAAAGGTGAGCGGCGTGACGAACTTCTCCGCTCCCTGCGTCAGCACTACCTGTACCTCGGCGCCCTGGCGCTGCAACTCGCGCAACAGTTCTGCCGCTTTATAAGCAGCGATGCCTCCACAGACACCCAGCAGTACGTTCATCGTTACACCTCACGTGCGGGAAGCAACAAGTTGTCGATCAGCCGAGTGTTGCCCACCCACGCTGCTACCGCCAGCAACGCGCCTTGCGATAGATCGCTGACATCCAGCAACGTATCTGGATCGACTACGGCAGCGTAGTCGACACGCACACCGTCGGTGCTTTCGAATTCACTCAGCATCGCATCGCGCAACATTGCAGGTGTCCCGGTCGCCGCCAGCGCCTCTGCTTTGCGAAGCGCCCGCGACAGCACCAGCGCGCGGCTGCGTTCTTCCTCATTCAGATAACGATTGCGCGAGCTCAATGCCAGACCATCCGCCTCGCGCACCGTTGGGCAAACCACGAGCTCCAGCGGAAAGTTCAGATCTTTCACCATCCGTCGTAAAACAGCCACCTGCGCGGCATCCTTCTGTCCAAAGAACGCCAGATCCGGCTGGGTGATGTGAAACAGTTTGCTCACTACCGTCGCAACACCGCGAAAATGTCCAGGCCGTGATGCTCCATCGAGTCGTGCTCCCAGTTCAGGCACATCGACCGTCGTCTGCGCGCCCACCGGATACATCTCCTCGGCGCTCGGCGCGAACAGCCAATCAACACCTTCATCGGTCAGCAGTTCGACGTCGCGTTCGAAAGTTCGTGGATAGCGGGAGAAGTCTTCGTTCGGACCGAACTGCAATGGGTTTACAAAGATGGTCGCAATCACATGCGTACATCGTGCCCGCGCCGCGCGCACCAGCGACAGATGTCCCTCATGCAGTGCGCCCATCGTTGGCACCAGGCCAAGTATGCCCGAGCCTCTTCTTCCTGCGCGCACAATCGCCTGCATCTCGCGGATGGTTGTTACTGTCTGCATTGCCGTTACTGTCTGCATCGTCGCTTACTCGCTCCAGACAGAGAGTTCCGGCTCTTCCGTCTCAGGTAGGTTTACATTCGCCGGAAGATGGTAGCTTTCCTCATCGCGAGGGAAAGTTCGTTCGCTTACGGCGGTGCGATACTCCTCGAGACCCTTCCGCATCAGCGCTGCGGCATCTTCAAACTGCCGTACGAACTTTGGAGCATTGCGGAAGCTCAAGCCAAAGACATCGTGCCAGACCAGGATCTGGCCATCGCACTTCGGCCCTGCTCCAATACCGATGGTTGGCACGTGAAGCCGTGCCGTAATCAGTGCGGCCAGCTCACGCGGAATCCCTTCCAGTACAATCGCAATCGCTCCAGCATCTTCCAGCGCCAGAGCGTCATCCAGCAGCGTCATCGCTTCGATCTCACTACGGCCCTGTACGCGGTAGCCGCCCATGCGATTGACGGACTGCGGTGTCAGGCCGATATGTGCGACGACAGGAATCTCTGCTGCGGACACGGCACGTACGCGTGAAGCCATCGCCGCGCCGCCCTCCAGCTTTACGGCGTTGGCGCCTGCCTCTTTCACCATGCGCAGACTATTGCGCAGGGTATCTTCCACAGAGATCTGATAACTGCCATACGGCAGGTCGACAACCAGCAAGGCTCGCTGCGTTGCCCGGCGCACGGCGCGGGCATGATGCAGCATGTCGTCCATGGTGACGGCCAGTGTATCTTCATGGCCCAGAACGGCCATTGCGAGCGAATCGCCCACCAGCAGCATGTCAATGCCGGCCTCATCAGCCAGCCGTGCTGTGGGATAGTCGTATGCGGTGAGAGCGGTAATAGGCGCCCCTGAGCGCTTCAGCGCCAGCAGGCTCGCGGGTGTGACGGCTGAGGCCACGCCCAGAGGACGCACGGCCGCGTCCCGGAATCCGGTCAGACTCATAGTTCACTCCAGTGCCGCTCCTCTCATCATCGCAGAGGATGCAACCCGAATGCTTTAAGTATAGTCCTTTCTCCTTCCTTTCATTGAAACGTTTCGCATGCGGGCTGTATGCTGGTCGCGCCATGCAACGTCGCGATCTTATCAAGCTCTCTCCGCTAGCGCTCGCCGGCGCCGTCGGCCATGTCTCGATGGCCGAAGCTCAGACCGAAACGCAGAACGTCCAGGCTCTGTACAACGTGCGCACCTTCGGCGCTACCGGCGACGGCAAGACTGTGGACACGCCAGCCATCAACAAGGCCATTGAAGAGGTTGCGAAAGCCGGCGGAGGCACGCTCTATTTCCCGGCGGGCACTTACATGTGCTTTACGATCCGGCTTAAATCGATGGTCGATCTTTATCTCGCACAGGGATGCGTCATACAGGCGGCCGACTCGCCCAAGATTGGAGAGACGACCGGCTATCGTGGCGGAACCTACGATGCCGCCGAGCCCAATGACCCCTGGACGCCGTACCAGGACTACGGCCACAACCACTGGAAGAACTCGCTCTTCTACGCCGAGAACGAGCATGACTTCTCCGTCTCCGGCCCGGGACTCATCTTCGGCAAAGGACTCTCGCACGGCATTGCGACCGCAGTTCGCGGCGGCTACCAGCCCTTCAAGGCGGAGCAGCCCGGTGTCGGCAACAAAACCTTCGCGCTCAAGAACTGCCGCAATGTCATCCTGCGCGACTTCCGCCTGCTGAAAGGTGGTCACTTCGGTCTGCTGGCAACCGGCGTGGACAATCTCACCCTCGATAACCTGCTGGTCGACACCGACCGTGACGGCTTTGACATCGATTGCTGCCGCAATGTGCGCGTCACCAACTGCACCGTCAACTCTCCCTGGGATGACGCTATTTGCCCGAAGTCGAGCTACGCGCTCGGCTATGCCCGCTCGACCGACAATGTCACTATTGCCAACAACTTCGTCTCGGGATACTACGAGCTGGGCAGCGTACTCGCCGGCACCTGGAAGAAATTTGCAGAAGATGCCAAGGTCTCGCGCAACGGCCGCATCAAGTGCGGAACAGAGTCCAACGGCGGCTTCCGCAATATCACCATCTCTGGCAACGTAATCGAGGGCAGCAAAGGCATCTCGCTTGAAACCTCCGATGGCGCGTATCTGGAAGACATCTCCATCACCGGCAATACGATGCGTGACACCGTCGACGCGCCGCTCTTCCTGCGTTTGAATCGCCGTAACCGCAATCCGAAGGAGACTTTGCGCAAAGGCACTCTGCGCCGCATCCTCATCTCTAATCTGGTCAGCTACAACTCAGCGGCATCGACCGCGTGCCTCTTCTCCGGCATCCCCGAGAACCTCATTGAAGACGTCAAGCTTTCCAACTGCTACTTCGGACACGAAGGTCTGCCCAGGCAGATGCGTGTGGGGTGGGGAGACGACCGCCAGCCGATGACCGAGTGGCGCACGTTGAAGGTCCCTGAGAAGGAAGAGGACTACCCCGAGCTGCTGCGCTTCGGTCCCACGCCCTCGCACGGTTTCTTCCTGCGCCACTTGCGTAACCTCGAGATGTCACACATCGAGATCGCTCCGGCTACGGCGGATCCGCGTCCCGCCATGTGGCTTGAAGACGTGCATCGTGCCGACCTCTTCGCCATCACCGCGCCTGCGCAGGAGAACTTCTCCTTGCACAACGTGACGGACTTCCGGCTGATGTGGTCCCGTGCTGCAAAGGATACGACGCTGGCAAATGTGGACAACCGGGCGGTATAGAGCATTTTCCCTGTTGCTGGGTATCGGAAGGCGAGTGCCGCGGCGTTTTCATTGCGGAAAACGCCCATAGATGCAGTAGCCCTACATTACATCTACAGTGAAAATGCTCCCGCTCCGCATATAATCCTGTGCCGTGGCCAACGAAGAAGCTATCAAGATCACACGCTTCGCCTGGAATGAAGCCGAGCCCCTTCATGCGCTGATCTGTCTGCCAGCCGTCCTGCTGGTGATGGCAGCCGGCATTCTGATTGACCAGCAGAGCTGGGCAGCCATGGCCGTCGGCGGAGCGATGTGTGTAGGCTTCGGATCGTTTCAGCAGCCTATCTTCTATCGCTATGGCCCCATGCTGGCCGCGGCCTTCGGCATCACGATCTCCACGTTTTTAGGAGCGCTCTTCGCCGTCGACAGCTTCGCTCTTGGCTGCGTCTGCGTCCTGTGGGCTTTCGTCTATGGCCTGATGCAATCGCAGGGAACCGCGGCCTCCTGGGTCGGTGTGCAGTGCTGCGTCTACCTCATCATCTCTTCCGCCGCTCCTGATACGCACGGTCGCCTGCTCGGCACCTTTCATCAGGCGGCGCTGCGCGGTGTGGCAACGTTAGTCGGCGCTGCGCTGGAGTTCTTCGCCATCCTCTACTTCTGGCGCTTTGTTCCGCGTATTCGCGCCAACCTTACCGATCCGCACTTCGATCCTCAGAAGTTCCGCGCGAGTTATCTGCTTTCGCACATCACACCACGCAGTATCTACTTCCACTTTGCAGTACGCCTGGCGGTTACGACTGCCATCGCGGTGATGCTCTATCGGTTCTGGTGGCCAATGCCCAATGGCTATTGGATTGCCATGACGGCCATCCTCGTCGTGAAGCCGGAGTTTTACCTCACCACCGAGCGCACCGTCCTTCGCCTTCTCGGCACCTACCTCGGTGCGGGCGTGGCCACTGTAGTCGCTACGCTGCTGCGGCCGAACCTCTGGGTCCTGATTGTGCTGGTGCTGATCTATCTATGGGCGTCCTATGTCTTCATGAACGTGAACTACGGAGCCTTCACGGTGGCCATTACCGGCTACATCGCCTTCCTGCTGGCCTTCAACCATTTGCCGGAAGAATATGTGCTCCACAATCGCATGTTGGCTACAACGATAGGCGGCCTGCTGGCGCTTGTGATCCACGCTATCTTCCACCTCTTCCGCCGAGCCTGGCCGGCGCCAGAGGATGAGCCCGCCGTTTAGTTGGGAACACACTTGCTGCCCCGTTCTTTGCGTAGCAAAGGGTGGGGTATCGAGCGAAGCGAGACCGCTTTTTTGCCTGTTACTACCGTGGGTAAAGAAGAAAAAGCAGATTTCTTCGCTGCGCTACGAAATGACAAACGCAAAGCGTTCCTAACAAGAACGCCTTACAACAAAGGTCAGGCAAAATCTTCGCCTGACCCTGCAGTACGTCTTCATTTCGACTTTTAATTTTCAACTCGCTTCACATTCCGCCCTGGCCGATATCCGCAACTTTTCCTTCATTGGCCTCATCCAGGTAGGACGCCATTGCTGAAGCAAGTTTGCCCTGGGCCTCAAGGATGAACTCAATCGCATCGCGTCCCGCGCCATAGCCGGGCAGATTCGCTGTCGTCCAATGTGCCATCTGCTTCACCTGGGGACGTGCATTGGCAACCGCAATCGCCAGGCCGACATGATTCATCACCGGCAGATCGATGACATCATCACCGACGTACGCCACTTCATCCAGCGTGATGCCTTCCTTCGCACAGATCTCCTGTACCGCTCGCATCTTGAAGTGCTGGCCCTGGTAGACATAGTCGATCTTCAAATCGCGCATGCGGACGGCGACCGTATCCGACTGGCGCTTGGTCACGATCGCTACCTTCAGCCCGGCGGTGCGCCCAATGGCAATGCCCAGGCCGTCATGGGCGGAGAATCCTTTGGTTTCGACCGCGACTGGCTGGCCGTTGGCATCTTTGCCGATAGGGATAAACCAGAGAGTTCCATCCGTCAGGACACCGTCGACGTCGAAGACAAGAAGCTTGATACGGGAGGCGCGTTCTGTGGCAGTCATCAGAACTGAGGGTATCAGTAGAGCATTTTTCCTGTTGTTGGGCATCCCGAGAGAAGCGTGCAGTGGCGTTTTCATTGCGGAAAACGCCCATAGATGTACAAGCCCTGCACTACACCTGCAGGAAAATGCTCTAGTGCCATGAAAACCCGGAAACCAAGCCCCTGAAGGGGATAGCTGGTGGAAATCACAGGCGAAGGAATTGCGAAGGAGACGATAGAATGATGCATGGCCACCGCGACCCTGCTGCCCGAGGAGACCTTTGCCGATCCGGCCATGGAATGGGCGCATCCCGTCGTACGCGAGTGGTTCCTGCGCAAGTTCGGCTCACCCACTGAGCCGCAGATCGCCGGCTGGCCTGCGATCGTTCGCGGCGAGCCAGTTCTCATCTCTGCACCCACCGGCTCCGGTAAAACCCTCGCGGCCTTTCTGGTCTGCATCGACGCTCTGCTGCGGCAGGCCATCGAAGGCCGTCTCGATGCATCGACTCACGTCGTTTATGTCTCACCATTGAAGGCGCTCTCCAACGACGTGCAGAAGAACCTCGACGGTCCGTTGCGCGAGATCCAGGCTCTCGCTCTTGAACGCGGCTATCTCTGCCCCGAGATCCGTACCGGCGTTCGCACCGGCGATACACCGGCAAAGGATCGCGCCGCCATGCTCAAGCGGCCGCCGCACATCCTGGTCACCACGCCCGAGAGCCTCTACATGATGCTCACTGCGCTCAAGGCGCGTGAAAATTTGCGCCGCGTGCGTACCGTCATCGTCGACGAAATTCATGCTGTTGCCGACGACAAGCGCGGATCGCATCTCACACTCACGCTCGAACGCCTCGACGCTTTGGTGCGCGGAGAGAACCGTCTCGCCGCCGGAGGCATGTTGACCGGTCTCAGCACAACTCCGCAGCGTATTGGCCTCAGCGCTACACAAAATCCCATTCAGTTGGTTGGCAACTTCCTCGTCGGCGCAGGCGAGCGGCCAGTCACCATTGTTCAGGTTGGCCAGCGGCGTTATCTCGATCTGGCCATCGAGGTTCCCAGCGAAGAACTCGGCTCCGTGACTTCGAACCGCATGTGGGATGAGATGTACGACAAGCTCGTCGCTCTGACCGAGACGCATCGCTCCACACTGGTCTTCGTCAACACGCGCCGTCTCGTCGAGCGTCTTGCCTTCAATCTCGCCGAGCGTCTCGGAGCGGAGAACGTTGCCGCGCATCACGGCTCACTGTCGCGTGCTCTGCGGCTCGACGCCGAACAGAAGCTGAAAAACGGCGAGATCAAGATTTTGATCGCCACCGCATCGCTCGAGCTCGGTATCGACATCGGCGATGTCGATCTCGTCTGCCAGATTGCCACCACACGCGCCGTTGCCGTTGCCATGCAGCGCGTCGGCCGCGCCGGCCACTGGCGCGGAGCCATCCCAAAAGGCCGGTTCTTCGCCACCACCCGCGATGACATGATGGAGCAGGCTGCGCTCATCCGCGCCATGCGCTCCGGCGATCTCGACAGGCTGGAGATTCCGCCTGCGCCCAAAGATGTACTCATGCAGCAGATCGTCGCCGCCGTCGGCGCAGAGCCCTGGCGTGAAGACGATCTCTTTGCTGTCTTCAAACGCGCCTGGCCCTATCGCGATCTCGAACGCGCCACCTTCGACGAACTGATCGCATTGCTGCACCAGGGCATCGAGTCCTCACGCGGGCGCTACGGCGCTTACCTCATGCGCGACGGTGTCCGCGGAGAGCTACACCCCCGCCGCGGCGCCCGCATGACTGCGATCGGCAACGGCGGAGCGATTCCCGACGTCGCACAGTACGCCGTCATGCTGCAGCCGGAGAACGTGCAGATCGCCACGCTCGATGAACACTTCGCCGTCGACTCCGGCCCCGGCGATGTCGTGCTGCTCGGCAACACAAGCTGGCGTATCCAGCGTGTCGAAGCGGAAGGCCGCGTCCTTGTCGAAGATGCACAAGGCGCTCCGCCGACATTGCCGTTCTGGGAAGGCGAGGCTCCGCAACGTACCGATCTCCTCAGCGAAGGTGTCGGCAGACTTCGCCAGGAGATCGCCGAACTTGTACCCGATGTTCTTCCCGGCCTCACCGCAGCTTCGCATCCACAAGCCATGGCCGCCGCAGAGTGGCTGCAGCAGGAGTGTGGTCTCTGCCCCGGCGGAGCCGCACAGCTCGTACGCTACGTCGTGGAAGGCAAAGCCGTCCTCGGCGCTGTTCCCACACGGCAGACCATCATCGCCGAACGCTTCTTCGATGAGGGCGGCGGTATGCAACTCGTCCTGCACGCTCCTTTCGGCGGACGCATCAACAAGGCCTGGGGCCTCGCTCTACGCAAACGTTTCTGCCGCGGCTTTAACTTCGAGCTGCAGGCAGCCGCCACCGACAATGGCATCAACATCTGCCTTGCCGAGCAGCACAGCTTCCCGCTCGCTGACGTCTTTCACTTCCTCACCGTCGAGACCGCAAAGGAGCTTCTCGAACAGGCAGCCCTCGCTTCCCCCATCTTCAAAGCGCGCTGGCGCTGGGCCGCAAGCCGCTCGTTGCAACTGTTGCGGTTTGTGAAAGGGAAGCGGGTCGCCCCGCAGATTCAGCGCACTCGCTCGGAGGACCTGCTCGCCAGCGTCTTCCCGCAGGCCGCCGCGTGCTTCGAAAACATCGAAGGCGATATTCAGATCCCCGATCATCCTCTCGTCGATGAAGTCATGCAGGATGTGCTGCACGAGGCCATGGACCTCGATGGCCTCCTACAGGTCTTAGAGGGGATCGCCAACGGAAGCATTCAGTGCCTTGCAGTCGATACGCCCGTACCCTCGCAATTTGCGCACGAGCTCATCAACGCCATGCCCTACGCCTTCCTCGATGAAGCTGGTTTGGAAGAGCGCCGCGCCCGCGCCGTCTCACTGCGCCGCGGTATTCCCGATGCGGTGCTCGCCGAAGAAGGCAAGCTTGATCCCGCAGCCATCGTCGAGGTCCGCAAGGAGTGCTGGCCAGACATTCGCGACCCGCATGAGCTGCACGATCTTCTCTTTGGTCTCATCGCTCTTCCTGTCGATGCCATGACCGCATGGGATGTGCGTCACTGGCCCGGCTTCTTCGACACACTCGCCATCCAGGGCCGCGTCAAGCAGCTTCGTCTCGCCGATCACGAGTGCTGGATCGCCGTCGAACGTCTGCCGATGGTCGAGGCGCTCTGGTCCTCCACACAGCCTGCGGAAGCCGCCGATGCGCTGAAGCTTCTCCTCCAGGGCTGGATGCAGATCCTCGGTCCGGCAACAGCACGCAGCATCGCCGAAACCTTCGGTCTCGATGCTAAGGCCGTCTTCGCACAGATGGTGCTAATGGAATCGCAGGGCGTCATTCTCCGCGGCGTCTTCGAGAACGGCCGCTCCGTACCGAATGACGTCGACATTGAATGGTGCGAGCGCCGCCTTCTGCAGCGCATCCATCGCAACACCGTCGGCTCTCTGCGCCGCGCTGTCGAACCCGTCAGCCAGGCCGTCTACATGCGCTGGCTTCTCGAATGGCAGCACCTCACCGGAACCAAACTCACCGGCGAAGAAGGTGTGCTCACCGCACTCGAACAGCTCGAAGGCTTTGAAGCTCCAGCCATCGAATGGGAACGCACGCTCCTTCCCGCGCGTGTCGCCAACTACGATCCCCGCTGGCTCGATCATCTCTGCCTCTCCGGTGTCGTCGGCTGGGGCCGTGTCTCGCCGCATCCCGCCTGGGCCGATGGCACAGCGCCCCGGCGTGTTATTCCCACCAACATGGCGCCCATCACCTTCTATCTGCGAGAGACCGCCGACTGGCTGGGATGGGCACTGGAACAAAAGCAGGTGGATGAGCCCAAGCTCGCCGTTGCTCTCAGCGAAGAGGCCAACCGCGTGCGCAATCTTCTGCGCGAGCGTGGCGCCTGCTTCGCGGCTGATATTCAGCGCATTCTTCTGCTGAGTAAACAGCAGACGCAGATGGCCATGTGGGAACTGGCGACCGCCGGCCTTGCCTCGGCCGATGGATGGGACCAGCTCCGCGTGATGATGGATCCGAAGAAGAAGCCTGCCGTCATGGAACCCGGACGTCGTGGCGTGCGCTCGCATGCCGGCCGTTGGAGCCTGCTGGTGGAAGACTCCTCCGCAATTCCCGAAACCGCCATCGAACGCGCCCGCCGCGTCGATGCGGCTCACGAATCGGCCGCGCGCATGCTGCTGGCGCGCTATGGCGTCGTCTTTCGCGAGCTCCTCGCTCGCGAATCCAACGCCCCGAAGTGGCGCGATCTCGTAGGCATGCTGCGCCGCATGGAGGCCCGAGGAGAGATCCGCGGCGGCCGCTTCGTCATCGGCGTTGGCGGCGAACAGTTCGCTCTTCCTGAAGCCGTTGACTCGCTGCGGCAGATGAAGAACCGCCCTACTGACGATCGCGAAGTGGTTGTCGCTGCCGCCGATCCCATGAACCTCGTCGGCGTCGTTCTCCCCGGCGAACGCGTCGCAGCCATGCCACGTAATGTCGTCCGCTATCGCAACGGCCTGTCTGAAAAGCAGGAGGAAACCCCAGCACCAATCACGGAACCTCCTGTGCAGCTTACTGCTCCGCCCGTCGGCCTCTTTTAGGACGTATCAATAAAGGCGAAACAGCCAATGCACTGGCTGCCGCATCCATCGCAAATCACCCCAGCGAACAAGTTCGCCGGGGACCCCGATAGGCGATGGGTGGGATATTCTCCGTCCCTATCTCCTTGCCCCGATTCTCGAGCATCTTGATCGTTAACTGTCGAAGGCGACGGAGTGTCCATCGCCTTCCTCAACTCGCTATAATCGCCCGCGCAATGGATACGCCACAACCATCTCTGCCAGAGGAACTGAAGCCCGGCGACTTCTATTACGAGGGCGAGTATCTCGTCTTCACGGCACAGTACCTGCTGCGCCGTGGCTACTGTTGTAACAACGGCTGCAGGCACTGCCCGTATCGCGAGATTGATTACGAAGACTAGGGCCTAGTGGGCCGGCGGCTGTGGTGGAATCGCGGATGCCGGAGTCGGAACCGAGGCCGGGCTCTCGATCGCCATCAGGAAGGCGCGTGTGTCGCGAATCAACAGCGCCAGTTGCGGATCCTTCAGATACTTGCGGAACACAGCATCGTCTTTGACGGCGTTACTCACATCCATACCGCCTTCTGCTGCCTTCGCCAGGTAACGGTACATCGTCTGGGTTTCGCCGCTACGGGCGTAGACACGCGCCAGCTCAAAACAGAAGCGGGCACGATCGTTGGCTGAGATCACATGAGTTGCAATGCCGCCGGAAGCGCGGTGTTCGTACATCTGCGGATCCAGCGTCAGCGCGATCTGGAACTCCTTCTGTGCCGACTCCATATCCTTCTGGCTGAAGTACGACGCAGCCAGGTTGGCATGGAAGACAGCGGACTTCTTGTCCAGCTTGATCGCCTTCTTATACTCGCCGATCGAGTTGCCGAAGTGCTGTTCCAGGTAATCCACCGTGCCCAGGTTATTCCAGGCCTCGGCATACTTCTTGTTGATCTTCGTTGACAGTACAAAGCTCTGGCGTGCGGAACGGTTGTCGTTCATCTCCAACTGGATCAGGCCGATCTTGTTGGTCAGTCTCGCCTTGTCGCCGCCGCGTTCCAGCGCATAGCGATAGTAGTCCATGGCGTCGAGGGGATACCGGCGCGCGCGCAGAATATCGCCGGCAACCTCCAGCTTTTCATGGGGAGCGAGCTTCGGGTCGGGCAGATGCAGGGAGATTTGGTGCCACTCTTCCGTCTCGTGCATCCGTACATCGGTGGCCACCCGACCGTCTGGGTTAGAAGCAAGCTGGGCCGTTACCGCGCATGGGGCGGTGAGGCACAGCATCATCAGAAACGAAACAGAGTGTACGCGCATGGGCGCACCTCCCAATATGGTGCCTGCGATTATTGCGCGCAGGTACAGGCCCGTCAATCAAGCAGTCAAAAAGTTACAAACTGTCGCAGGTTCCAGTACCGCTTTGGAAAACAAAGGATTTTTCCCGAGTCTTGACTGCTTTCGGCAGCCGGTCAAATACCGGTTTCATTCACCGCGAAAGCGCCATTAGTCCGCTCCGCAAATCCGCCGCCGATCCGACTGCTTTGTCCAGTTCTTCATGCGCCTGCGTCCATAAGGGAAGCGCAGCCTGCAGTGCCGCATGCCCCTTCTCCGTCAGGCTCAGCAAGCGTGACCTCCGGTCACTCGGGTTCGCCTCATTGCGCAGTAACCCCCGACGTTCCAGCGGCTTCAACGCCGCCGTCAATGTCGTCCGATCCATCGCCAGCAGATTCGCAACCGAAGCCATTGGCGCCGGCTGCGGACGATTCAACGACATCAGCAACGAGAACTGTCCGTTGGTCAGACCGGATGGTTTCAGCACTGCATCAAAGCGCCGCGCCAGGGCTCGCGCTGCCCGCTGAACGTGCAGGCACAGACAGGTATCTCGTACGTGAATCGTCGTTTCGAAAGGAACCGTGCATGGGGCCGAAGTTGACACTGCCCACATTATGTTGATATCAACATATCGAAGTCAAGAAGGAGAGTCTTCCTCTCATGCCGGATCATGCCGTCGTCTCCCCCGAAGCCTGGCTCCAAGCCCGAAAAGCCTTCCTCCAGCGCGAAAAAGAGCTCACTCATCTTCGCGACGCCATCAACCGCGAGCGTCTGGCGCTGCCCTGGGTCAGGGTCGAAAAAGAGTACGTCTTTGATACGGAACAGGGGCCGCGGACGCTCGCCAGCCTATTCGATGGACGCAGCCAGCTCATCGTCTATCACTTCATGCTCGGCCCAGGCTGGGAGGCAGGTTGCCGTGGCTGCTCCTTCCTGGTCGACCACGTCGACGGCGCCCTGCCACACCTCAACCACCACGACGTCACCTTCACCGCTGTCTCCCGCGCTTCGCTGCCTGAGATCCAGGCCTACAAGCAGCGAATGGAGTGGAAGTTCCCCTGGGTGTCGTCTTTCGGCAGCGATTTCAACTTTGACTTCCATGTCTCGTTCACACAGCAGCAAATCGCCGAGGGTATTACCTACAACTACGAAAAGCATCCGGGCCGCGACAGCGGCGAGACTGAGCTGCCCGGAATGAGCGCCTTCTTCCGCGATGCCGATGGAACGGTGTATCACACCTTCTCCAGCTACGCGCGCGGTATCGAAGACTGGATCGGCACGCTGATGATCTTTGACCGGGCTCCACTTGGCCGCAATGAGAGCAGGACGATGAGCTTTCTCAAGCGGCATGACGAATACGAAACCAAACCGAAGGCAGCCGCATGCTGCCATGGAGAGCAACTCTGATGAAACTGAATGCGTATCTCAACTTCGGCGGCAACTGTCGCCAAGCCTTCGAGTACTACGAGCAGCACCTCGGCGCAAAGATCATTATGTCGATGACCTTCAACCAGTCGCCTGATCAGAGCAACGTCCCCCCTGGGGCCGGTGACCAGATCCTGTACGCGAACCTCTCCATCGCCGACACGCAGATCATGGGCAGCGACACGCCGAACTACGAGCCCATCCGCAGCTCGTACCTCACACTCTCCATGCCCGAGGCCGAGGTTTTCGACAAATCCTGGAAAGCGCTCGCCGATGGCGGCGAAATCCTGATGCCGCGCAACGAGACCTTCTTCGCCTACGAGTTCGGGATCGTGCGCGACAAATTCAAGGTGCTCTGGATGCTGATCCGCGAAAAGCCCATGCAGTAACACCAAAGCGGTGCCCCAGGTTCCCGGGGTCGCGACGAACCTGCTTCGTTGTGGTATTCCTCAGGGACCCTGGGCATTCGCGCTCCGCGCGAACCAAGCAATGTCGTTGCCACTTGCTGCCCACATCCACGCAGCTTATATGGGTGTATCGAGCGAAGCTGATGGGTGGGAGCCGTGGACTTCAGCCTATGGCATACGAGCTCTGTAAGAGACGGACTTGAGCCTTGGGCCTTCCTATCGGGAGGAAGAAAAGCCCGGAGCCTTTCAGCGCTTAAGGCCTTTTTGGCGATTGATGGTGGGGAGAGAAGCAGATTGCTCCGCTCCCGTTGGTCCACTACGAAATGACAAGCCAAAGAAAAACAATGTAGGGTAATTTTCTGAATCGCTAGACCGACCGGTCTACTCTATTGCTTTAGATCGAAACGATCGCGATAGGAGAAACACCCATGAGCAAGGGAACAGCACTCATCACCGGAGCATCCACAGGCATCGGAGCCGTCTACGCCGACCGCCTCGCCAAACAGGGCTACGACCTCATCCTTGTCGCCCGTGACGCTGCCAAACTACAGCAGCATGCCGAGCGCGTTACCAACGAGACCGGCCGCAGTGTCGAGACCATTGCCGCCGACCTTGCAAACAAGAGCGATCTCGCCCGCGTGGAAGAGATTCTCCGTACCAACCCGCAGATCACCGTTCTCGTGAACAACGCCGGACTGGGCGCCGCAAGCAAGCTGCTCGACTCGCCCGCCGACGAGATGGAGCACATGATCACCCTGAACGTGACCGCGCTCACCCGCCTGACGCAGGCCGCTCTTCCCGGCTTCGTGGGACGCAAGAGCGGAACCCTGATCAATATCGCCTCCATCGTCGCCGTTGCTCCCGATCTGCTCAATGGCGTCTACGGCGGCACCAAGGCCTTCGTGCTCGCTCTCACACAATCCCTCTCCAATGAGCTCAAGGACAAGGGCATCCGTCTTCAGGCTGTGCTTCCAGGAGCCATCGACACGCCCTTCTGGGACAGGCTGAAGTACCCGGTCCACAATCTTCCCGCCGAGATGGTCATGACACCGGAGAACCTCGTCGACGCCGCTCTCAAGGGCCTGGAGCTCGGTGAGCTTGTCACCATCCCGTCGCTGCCGGATGTCGCCGACTGGGAGAAGGCTGACAACGCTCGTAAGGCTCTCGCTCCCAATCTCTCAAAACAATACCCGGCTGCACGTTACAACATCACTGCATAAGTTCTGCCCACGAAGCAGTAGCTCGCAGGTAGCTCTGGCCTTCCACCCCTCCGGTATGCCGAGCTGCCTGCGGTAGAGCAAAGCTGAAACTGGCTGAAGCCCGCTTCTCCCACCCTCTTCGAGTTTCGCTAGAAGCGTTTCACGGCTTATACAGAGATTGTACGAATCTTTTCGTTGATATCT
The DNA here is from genome assembly GCF_025685425.1 of Terriglobus albidus. GTDB lineage: Bacteria > Acidobacteriota > Terriglobia > Terriglobales > Acidobacteriaceae > Terriglobus > Terriglobus albidus. The sequence goes on along the minus strand of NZ_JAGTAS010000058.1, from coordinate 1,109,456 downwards.
ACGAAGGTCTTCGGATATCTTGCATGGGAGGAGATATCCCGTGAAATGCCTGGTCGCCTTGCTTGCTGTCGCGCTCCTAACTCCACCGCAGGATAGCTCTGCTCAGTCGCCGGCCTCTGCTGCTCCAGACCTGTTGACGCTTGACACGGTCGTGCTCTCCGTCCCCATGGCGGATGGTAAGCCTGCACTGACCTTTACCCTCGGTGACCTGATGCGGGTCTATAAAGATCCGGGTCTCAGCGTCGCGGTGGTCGAAGACAACAAACTCAAATGGGCAAAGGGCTTCGGCGTTGTAGCTCCTGGCAGTAATTCGCCTGTGACGACCGACACACTCTTCCAGGCCGCATCCATCAGCAAACCTGTCACCGCCGCAGGAGGCCTCTGGCTCGTCGAGCACGGCAGGCTCAAGCTGGATGAGGACGTCAACCTCGCTCTGAAGACCTGGAAGGTGCCGGAGAACCAGTTCACCGAAAAAGAGAAGGTCACCCTGCGGCGCCTCATGAGTCACAACGCCGGCATGAACGTGCATGGCTTCGCGGGATATGAGCAGGGAACTCCGGTTCCAACCATGCAGCAGACACTCGATGGTCTCTCACCCGCGAACAATCCTCCCATCCGCGTCACTGTGACGCCGGGAACAGAATGCATTTACTCGGGCGGCGGCGTCACCGTGGAGGGTCTCCTCATTAAGGACGCATCCGGCGAGCGATTTGAAGACTTCATCCTACGGCATGTCCTTCTCCCTGCCGGCATGAAGAGCAGCACCTTTGAGCAGCAGCTTCCTCCTGAGCTTGCGGCGCGCGCCGCCATAGCCACACGCTCCGACGGCAATGCCGTACCGGGTAAGTGGCATATCTATCCGGAGTTAGCGCCCGACGGCCTCTGGACCACACCGACCGACCTCGCACGATTCGGTATCGAGCTTTCGCTTTCGCGCCAAGGCAAGGCGAATCACATCCTTTCCCAGGCGATGACGAAGGAGATGTTAACGCCACAATGCCTCGACGCGCCGGGGGATCCGACTGGAGGTGTAGGGCTGGGTTTTGGCGTTGGCTACCGCGGTCATCCCGGGCAGTTCCGCCACACCGGCGGCAATGATGGTTTCGAATCCTACCTTTTCATGGATGCCGACAGTGGCTGGGGAATAGCGCTGATGGGGAACTCTGACTCCTTCCATCTCATCTATCCGCACATCGTTGAAACCATAGCCCGCGTGCGGAACTGGCAGTACACGGCAAAGCAAGTTCCCCTGCAGGAGACGCTGCCTCTTATCGAAGCACGGCTGGGTATGGAAACAGCCCTTGCCACCTATGAACGTGCTCGTACCGCCGATCCCGTCGAAAGCAAAAGTTCCGCAGCTCTCAACAGCTTCGGCTACCATCTGCTGGCTGAGAAAAGATTGGATGACGCCATCAAGGTATTCCGGCGCAACACGGAGCTGTATCCGGCAGATGCCAACACCTTTGACAGTCTCGGAGAGGCCTATCTGAAAGCAGGTAAGAAAGACCTCGCGATCAGCAACTATCAACAATCACTCAAGCTGAATCCAGGCAACGACAATGCCCGCGCACAGTTGAAGAAGCTTCAGCCGTAACGCTCTGCTTACTTCGATTCGACAGACTGCAGATGGAAGGTTATGGTCCCGAAGACCAGCGGCAGATGCGCGCGTATCTGTACCGGCAGATGGCGCGCATCGTCCGTGTACCAGATCCAGATATTGCCGCGGTTCTTCACAATACCCGCATCCGCCGTCGGCTGCACGCGGATCGTTTGAAACGTTCCCGCCGGCGTCTTGATCTCTTCCTTCGCTTCGGCCTTCATCGTTACCGGCACCACGCGCATGGAGTCAGCCAGCAGCAGCGTAATGTTCTGTCCCACCACGATCGGCTGTGACGCCGCATAGAAGATCGCCGAAAGGGAATCAGTAACACACGCCGGTATCGGAGCGTCCTGTTGCTTGGTATTGCCCTTGATCAGATTGCGCTCGAAGAGCATCTGTTTGCCGGCCGCGTAGTTGAAGGTCAGGTCGGTGTTGACCTTGCGGCGGCCTTCCTGAATCTGCTTGGAGAAGCTCGCGGAGCATCCCGTGCGCTCATCGAAGCTCGACTGGTACTTATCCGACACGGGGTAGAGCATGTTCACCGCCCCCAGTGTGTCTGCCGTTGCCGTGACCTTCATCTGCCCGTTGACATTCTCCAGGCGAAACACCGCCTGGCCCGCGGTAAAGACACGCCAGTCAACGGTAAATGTAAGAGTCTGCGGACTGGCGAAGGTATAACCGGGCTGTGGCGCGGCCATTGCGGGAGCGGCGGCGGGCGATGGCTGTTGTGTGCTGCCGGCGACGGAGAGCGCGAGAGTAGCGGCGACGGCGAAAAATCGTCTGGTCAATCGTCTGGTCAAATGCAAACTGCAGCCCATTCTCTCAGGAAGATCAGCGTGGCCAAAACAGCAGCCGCGCTACCAGGGCCGCATAAATCGCCGACGCACCCATAAGTGCATTGTACTCGCGATGACGCAGATACAGCTCCCGCGAGAAGCTCCCCTTTGTCGCCGTCGTGCGCGCAGGCGTCAACCGTGGCAACAGTCGCGGAACGCGCTTTGCATAGGCATCGAAGTCAGAAAAGTGTGTGCGCAGATACTCTTCTTCCGACCGGATTGTCGGCAGATAAATCGCCAGAAACATCGCCACCAGTACCACGGCCATAGGCCAGCTCCGCGCCGCCACGGCGAATCCCACTGCAATCAGAATTGATCCCAGGTACAGCGGATTCCTCGTGTGTGCATAAGGCCCTGTCTGCGTCAGCTCAGCATTTTTCTTCACGTATCCCGCGGCATATCCACGCAGCCAAAGCCCACAGCCTACTACCGGAATACTTGCCAGCAATGTAATCACGCTGGGCCTCGCCACATATAGAAAGATCGCCGCGCAGACAAATCCCAGCGGCACGCGGATGCGGCGGGCGATCTTCTGCCATCGTGTGCGTTGAGCACTCATGCATTGTTCTCCAGAAGTTCAAGTGCGGCCGTCTCCACCTGGTCGACCGAAATACGTAACAGTCCAGCCTCCGGCGCGGCGTGCCGCCGATGATCCCGTACGCTGCCGGCATCGCGAAGCACGCGGCTGCGCGTGCCATACGGACCATTGCGCACAGGGTCTGTCGGCCCAAAGATTCCCAACACAGGCGTCTGCAGCGCCGCCGCCAGATGGAGCGGTCCCGTATCGCCCGCGATTACCAGCCTCATGCGCCGCGTCAGCGCAATCAACTGTGCAATGCTCGCAACCACAGGCGTTGCTGCGCCTTCGCTGGTGCGTACCACAATCGCTGCAAGCGGGTCGTGTTCATCAACCGCATTCACCAGGACAGAGTATCCGTTCCGGCCAAGCCGCGATGCCAGCTCTCCATATCGTTCCGCCGGCCACTGCTTCGCTCCCCATCCGGCTGAGGGAGCCAGCAGAACCCCGTGGCCCTTTGTCTGTACATCGATCTGAGCCTCAGCCCATCGCTCCACCTCTGCATCCACAGGAAGCGACACCTGCGCAGGCAGCAACCACACACCGAGAGCACTGGCAATCTCGCAGGCCTGCTCAATCACATGCTCCGCTTGCGTCAAGATCCTCGTCCCATACATCCAGGTAGCCTGCTTCTCACGCGGCTTCGCCGGACCTACAATCTGCTTCGCTCCACTCAGCTTCGCGATGATTGCCGAACGGATTGAGCCCTGCAGATCGATCGCAATCTCATACCGTTGAGCCCGCAATTCCCGCCGCAGGCGCAGGATGCTCCGTAACGTCGTGCTCGAAACCGGATGCTTGCTCCACGCTCGTGTCTCGGCAAAGTGCACGCGATCAACTAAAGGCCGCTCCGCTGAACGCGGCTTTGCTGTAGCCGAAGTCTCAAGTAGCGGGGCCCAGTGCGGCTCCACCACCCATCCAATCTCGGCTTGAGGAAAGGCCTGCCGCAACGCCGCTATCGCCGGCATGCCATGCAGGATGTCTCCCATAGCTCCGGTGCGCACCACCAGAATGCGGGGCGCCGGGTCAGGCTTGCGATGAAGATCAGAGGTCAAACTTCGATTGTCGCAGAAGCGGTCACTGCAACGGGAGCATCTGTTGCAGATCGGCCCATACGGTGGCCGGATCGGTAAACACGGCATCCAGATATGCAACCCGCATTCCCGGCATCGATGTGGGCAGCTTTACAGCATCTTTCTCGGTCGTGATCATCGCATCGCAGAGCATCTGCTGCGCGCGTTCGCCGATGGATGCAATCTCCGCGTCGGTATAGGCATGATGGTCAGGGAACGTTTGCTGCGATACCAGAGGGATGCCGCCACGCTTCAGCGCCGTGAAAAAGTCGCTGGGCCGCGCGATGCCGCAGAAGGCCATGGCGCGTTCAGGCTGTGGTCCCTCGATGCGAAGCGAACGCCGGATAATCCACCGCCTTGCCATCGGAGCATAGTGGTGTACCGCCAGCGAAAGCTGCTTGGCTTCCTCTTCGCGCAGCACCACGACCTGCGCCCGCCGCAAATTCTCCAGCGGCTCCCGCAGGTTCCCGGCCGGGAGCAGCAGATCATTGACGTCCTCTCGCGTCAGCAGGGCAATCTCCAGGTCACGATGCAACTGGCGATGCTGCATGCCATCATCCAGAAGGTGCAACGCGGCACTGCTCTTCACTTCGGCCAGCAGCCCGGCATCGTAGCGCTGCGGGGCTACAAAGACCTCCCAGCCTCTGCGAGCCATCATCAAGGTTTCATCGCCGAACTCTGCTGCGGCGCCCTTCGGATCGACGGGTATCGCCTGGGTCAGCTTTCGTCCATACCCACGCGAAAGTACGTCCGTTATCACTCCATACTGTTGCAACAGCTCCAATAGCGCGAGTACTACCGGTGTCTTGCCGGCTCCGCCGGCGGACAGGCTGCCTACGGAGATCACCGGCCGGCTCAGCTTACGCACCTGACTGAGTTTCCGGTCAAAGCGTGAGTTTTTCCAGGCCAGCCCGGCGGCATACAGAGGTACGAGTGGTTTAAGCAGCTGTCTCATTACAGGCGTTCCATCATACGGACAATTGCTGATACCGTGCGCGCGGTTGCCCCTGCTTGTGCCTCAAAGACATCTCTTGCCCGTCTTCCCATGGCTGCGGCATGTGTTGCATCGAACAATAGTTCGCTAATCCCGTCACACAGGCGGTCCACCGTTACCAGTGCGATGGCGTCTGCGGCTCGCAGAGCATCCACTGGGCCGCGGAAGTTCTCATACGACATTCCCTGGACCACAGGCACACTCCACTGCGCCGGCTCCAGCGGATTGTGTCCCCCGGCGCCAAACAGACTTCCTCCTACAAAGGCTACCCGCGCCAGCGAGTAGACGGAGGCCAGCTCCCCAATCGAATCCAGCAACAGCACCATCCCTGGAGCAATCGGTTGCGGCGCCTTTCTCCATGCGCTAAGCCGCATCCATTTCAGCCCGCTCTGATCCAGCAGCGCCGCTACCCCATCAAATCGTTCGGGATGCCGCACCGCCAGGACCATCGCAGCACCCTGCACCTGTTTCCAGCACGCGATGAGCTTCTCCTCTTCACCCGCGAGCGTGCTGCCTGCCACCAGCAAGGGCAAGCCCTGCGGGAGATGGCTACGCAGCAGAGTGGTGATCGGCATCTCCGCGCCTGCTCGGATGTCATACTTCAGGTTGCCCGTTGTATCTACCTGTTCCGGACGCGCACCCAGAGCGCGCAAGCGCCGCGCATCCTCATCGCTCTGCGCCAACAGCAGTGCAATGCTACCGGTCATCCATTGCCATAGCCGCCGGACCGGCTGTGTCCGCTGGAACGACCGGTCAGACACGCGCGTATTGGCCACTACCACCGGTACACCCGCGCGGCGGCACTCCTCCAGATGGCATGGCCACAACTCACTCTCCATCAGCACCATCAACCTGGGGCGAAGAGCCTCAAGATAACGGTGCACCGAAAAGCGAAGATCAAGCGGAAAGTAGAAGACCCGTTCTTCGCCGAACCGCTGTCTCGCCAGTGCCTGCCCGGTGGCCGTCGTCGTGGAGATCGCTACCGTGTACCCCGGCAGGGCACGTTCCAGTTCCTCGACCAGCCGCGTCGCCGCCAGTGTCTCTCCAACGCTTACCGCGTGCAGCCAGATGATGTTGCCGCGTTTTGCGGTCTCTCGCACGCGTTCCGGTACCGCGCCTAATCTTTGTCGCAGGCTCAAGGCATACTTCCGCTGCATTGCCATGCGCGCCAGCCAGTAGGGAGCGCTCAGCAGCAACGCCGCCACATAAGCCAGTCTGTAGAGGGTCATCATTCGCCGGTCTTGTTCGTCTAACAGCGAAGATGATAAAGGTTTGGGAACCCATGATGCGCCACCGCCGACTGTTAGCCGTTGCTCTTCTATATGCCCTGCCTGCCGTTGCCGCGGACAAGAAACCGCCCGCAGCCGATCCTGCCACCAGCTATCCGGCCAAGGATGTGCACGATGCAGAGAAGGTGGCTATCGCCGCCGACGTCTGCGACACTGACCAGAAGTGCCCGTTTTTTCGCATCAAGTATGTCGAGAACGACCTCCTGCCTATCCGCGTGATCGTGACCAACAACTCTGACAACCTGGTCTCGCTTGACGATGCGCGCATGCAGATGATGACCAGCGATAACGACAAGATCCCAGCGGCCATCGAAGAAGAGGTCAATCGCCGTCTTTTCACCTACAAGAGCGCCAAGGGCACCAAGATCCCTTTGCCGGGGCCGCTTCCTCCCATGACCGTCCATCATCCGGTCGATAAGAAGATCACACAGGATTTCAACGACTTTGGCTTTCCCACCACCGTCGTCAAGCCACACACGACTGTCTCCGGCTATCTCTTCTACGACATCCGTGGCGTGAAGGATCCCATCGACGGCAGCGAGCTCTACATTCGCCAGGTAAAGACCCGTGCCCCGCAGGAGACGGAAAATCAGGAGCTCTTCGCCTTCCAGATCGCGCTCAAGAAGAGCTACCGCTCCCTAAAGTCAGAGAAACCATAGTCTTAGAGCATTTTCCCTGTTACTGGGTATCCCGGAAGAAGAGTGCAGCGGCGTTTTCATTGCGGAAAACGCTCATAGATGCGGAAGCCCTACTCTACCCCTACAGGGAAATTGCTCCAGGGCGCCAAACGACATAGCCTAAAGGCAATGTTCCGGTTTTTTCTGCTGAGTTTTCTGGGAATCACTTCCATTGCCTTTGCCGCTGACCGCATCGCACCACCAGCCCACGAAGCCAGGGCATATGCTGCTGTCGACATTCAAGCCGACGAGAAGGTTGCCATCGCGGCGGAGCCGTGCGACGTGGTACAGCGTTGCCCGTTCTTTCGCGAGCATTACCAGGAATGGGATTTCTTCCCGATCCGCATCATCATCACGAACGATTCCGACCATACGCTGACGCTGGATGAGGTGCGAATGCACTTCATCTCCAGCAATAACGACCGCATTCCGGCTGCGACGGAGATGGAGGTCTACCGCCGCATTACGGCCTACCGCCGAAATCCCCGGGCGATCGAGTCGAACCTTGCTCTCGACTTCGAACAGTTCGGGTTTCGCTCCACATTGGTAGCGCCGCACAGCACCGTCTCCGGGTATCTGATCTACGATCTGCAGAGGATCAAGCAGCCCTTTAGCACCGGCCAGATGTATGTGAAGCAGGTCATGGTTTTCGATAAAAAGGGCAATCGCGAGCTGTATGCCTTTGAAATCCCGCTGGCGAAGTATGTGCCGCCTGTGTCCAGCGCCCAGAAGCCGTAAACTGGTTACTGCGCTGTATGTTAACGATCCGTGAAGCCACACCCGCCGATGTCCCGGAGATGCTCGCGTTCATCCGCGAGCTCGCCGAGTACGAACGCGAACCCCACGCCGCTATTGCGACCGCCGAAGACCTGCTTCGTGACGGTTTTGGCGACCGTCCCGTTTTTCAGTGCCTGATCGCCGAGTGGGAGGGAAGGCCCGCCGGTATGGCGCTGTATTTTCCGTTTTATTCGACGTGGCGCGGCAACGCCGGCATCCATCTCGAGGATCTCTTCGTGCGGCCCCAGTTCCGCCGTCTCGGGATCGGCAAAGCGCTTATCTCCAGTGTTGCCGCCATCGCAGCTGAACGTGGCGATCGCTTCCAGTGGCATGTGCTCGATTGGAACGAGCCTGCCATCAAATTCTATGAATCCATCGGAGCGAAGATGCTCCATCCCTGGCGTATCATGCGCGTCGATGGCGACGACCTGCCCGCGCTGGCAAAGAAGTTTTCTGTATGAAAAAGGTTCACGTGATTGGCGGTGGTCTTGCCGGGCCGGAAGCCGCATTGCAGGCTGCATCCCTGGGCTGTGAGGTCACGCTCTTTGAGATGCGGCCGCGCCGCTCGACTGAGGCGCATCAGACCAGCGACTTCGCCGAGCTCGTCTGCTCCAACTCGCTGAAGAGCGAAAGTGAGAACACCGCTCCCTGGCTCCTAAAACAAGAGATGCGCCGCGCCGGTTCGTTCCTGTTGCGGGAGGCCGATGCCACCGCCGTTCCCGCCGGGCATGCCCTCGCCGTCGATCGCGTGGAGTTCTCCCGCCGTGTCGCCGACGCCATCGCCGCATATCCGCGCATCACTGTCGTCCGCGAAGAGGTGACGACTCTTGCCGAAGGTGCAGACCACATCACCGTGCTTGCGACCGGTCCGCTGACCTCACCCGCCCTCGCCGGCGAGCTGCAGCGGCTTACTGGCAGCGACCAGCTCGCCTTCTACGACTCCATCGCGCCTATCGTTGATGCTTCAACCATCGACATGGAGAAGGTCTACTTCGCGGCGCGCTGGGACAAGGGAACTGCGGACTATATCAACTGCCCCTTCACCAAAGAGGAGTACGAAGCCTTTCTCGACGCGCTGCTCGCCGCAGAGAAAGTCGCAAGCAAAGATTGGGAGAAGCCGCAGTACTTCGAAGCCTGTCTCCCGATCGATGAGCTCGCCCGCCGTGGCCGCGACACGCTTCGCTTCGGTCCCATGAAGCCGGCAGGGCTCACCAATCCCAAAACCGGCCGCTGGCCGTATGCCTGCGTGCAGTTACGGCAGGAGAACCTGCGTGCCGACAGCTATAACCTCGTCGGCTTCCAGAACCACATGAAGTACGGCGATCAGGCGAAGGTGTTGCGTATGATCCCCGGCCTCGAAAACGCAAAGTTCCTGCGCTACGGCCAGATCCACCGCAATACCTACATCAACTCGCCCGCCGTGCTGAACGAAACACTGCAGTTGAAGGCACACCCATCGATCCTCATCGCCGGGCAGCTCTCGGGGGTGGAAGGCTACACGGAATCCATCGCCGGCGGTCTTCTTGCCGGCCGCTTCGCCGCCATGCTCGCTAAGGGAGAGCAGCCGGCTACACCGCCACGCCCAACTGCGCACGGCTCCTTAGTGCACTACATCACGCACTCTGAGGCGCAAAGCTTCCAGCCGGCCAATATTACGTTTGACCTTTTGCCGCCGCTCGAAGAAGAGCTCCGGAAGAAGGTCCGCGACAAGAAAGAACGTCACCGTATTCAGTGCGAACGTGCCCTTAATGCATGGGCCGAGTGGCTCGCGGCGGAAAAGTCATTGCTCCCGGCGTAGGGCTGCGATACTCTCAGCCCCAACAGGCAAAAGGGGCCGCCGCACTTTATGAATACCCTCTCCGCGTCCGAGTGCATCGGTCCCGCATGGGAGCGCACTAAGCAGATCCTCTTCGAACGACGCAGATTCAGTCTTTACTTCAAGCTGGCCCTCTGTGCTGTTCTGGCAGAGGCGGGCAGCCTGCTCTCGCTGCCAAACTTCGCCGGCCTGCGTTCCGGCGCATCGCACCCAGCCTCGGCCAAATCCGCCCTGGCCATGGCCGCGGTCTCCGGCATCTTGATCTTCGCAGTCTTTATCGTTACGACCATTCTCTTTCTCGTCGGTTCGCGCATGCAGTTGGTCATGGTGGATGTGGTCGCTACCAGACAAACAGAGATTCTGCCGCTCTGGCGGAAACATGGCGCGCCGGTCTGGCGCTGGATGGGGCTGAAGCTTCTGCCCAGCCTTCTGTTTTACGTGCTTGTTGTCATTGCGACCCTGCGCTACACCCGCGGTATCGCCGCGCGGATGCGGTCTACGGTTCCCGGCCAGCTTCCACCTGGATTCTTCCCCGCATTCCTCCAGTTCTTTCTGGTGATCAGCTTCGTCAGTCTGTGCGTCTTTGCCATTTACTGGCTGCTACGCGACTTCGTCATGCCGTTCATCGCGCTTGAGAATGCATCGCTCGCTACGGCGCTGGAGCGTGGCATGGCGGTGGTGAGGGACGAACCCGGCCAGGTCGTGCTTTATATGCTGCTCCGGGTGGCGCTGTTCATTGTCTTCGCCATCGGCGGCTACATCGTTTATTTTGTGGCGGCATTTCTCGGTCTGGTACCCATGGGGCTCGTCGGGGCCATCTTCTATCTGCTCGTGCACAAGTCGCCGATGGCGAGTGCGCTACTGGGGCTCGGCCTGTTTGTGGGTTTGTTCGTGCTGGTTGTCTGGGTACTCTTTGTCATGGTGCTGGTTGCCGGATTCATCTGCACCTTCTTCCAGGCATATGCGCTGTACTTTCTCGGTGGTCGCTATCCTCTTCTGGGGGAGATCTTGGAACCCGTCGGACAAAGCTGGTGGAACCTGCAACCTTCCGTCCCCTTTGATCCTCCGCCTACTGCTCCCGGAAGCGTAGCGGGAGAACTATAGAGCAACAACCAGAGCATGAAACGACTTACCCCATCTGAAGCCATCGGCCCCGCCTTCAATCGAACCCGCGAGATACTCTTTCAGCCTTTTCACTTTGGCCGGAGTTGGAAGCTCGCTGCGTCGACCTATGTTGCTGTCATCGGAACCGCGTACATCCCCTTCTGCACTCTCGGCCTCATCTGTTTCATCTTCTGGAGACCGAATGTGTATGGCCCCATCAGGCCAGGTCATGCTTTTCTCGGAATCCTCGGCGCGCTTGCCTTCGATGCTTTCTCGTTCTGGATCTTTACCCTGACCTCCCGCATGCAACTGATCTCGTTCGACATCGCGGTAGAGCGCGCCCAATTCGTTGCTCCTGCCTGGCGGAAATATCATCCACTGCGCTGGCGTTGGGCAAAGCTGAAGCTTGCCATCACCACGCCACTTGCTGTTTTGGCATGTCTGCCCTTTCTCTTCTTTCTTTTCTGGATTCTCAGATCAGCGCCTGCTCTTCAGGCCGGGCAACAGAATCCGCTTCCGGTCGTCGCGTCTTTCCTGCTGGTATATGTTTGTTTCTTCGCCGGCGTGTCGCTCGTCATTGTCGCCGGTGGCCTGTTGACAGATTTCGTCTTGCCTTCGCTCGTGCTCGAAGAGGTCACGCCGGGCAACGCGTTGCGACGCTTCCAGGACCTGTTCCGGCAGGAGCCGGGGAGCATCTGCGGTTACGCCGCTCTGAAGATTGTCCTGGCGATCGTCGGATTCATCGCGCACTACACCGTAAGTTCGATCGTGATGCTGTTCTTCTACTTCCTGGTCATCATACCGGCCATCATTGGCGGCCTTGCGCTCCCTCACATAACCGCGACCGGTCATTCTCTCGGCACAGCGGGAGTGGGTATCGGCGTCGCGATCTTCGTGCTGTGTTTCTTTACGATCGCGCTCTACGTGCAGCTCTTCACCATCGGTACGGTAACCCTCTTCCTGCGGTGCTACGCGGCCTACTATCTCGGCGGCCGCTACCCACGACTCGGCGACCTTCTCGAACCGCCAGGACAAAGCTGGTGGAATCTGCAGCCGGCGCCTCCGCTGGATCCGGAGCCACCTGCGATCGCAGATGAGCCCACAAGTTAGAATTCACCATCGCTTACTAGAACGTCTGAGAATCATTGCCTTCGTCCGCAACGATCGAATGATTCAATCATTCCTTTATTCAATTACTCTTCTACTTTTTTATTTCGCCCCTTGGTTTTAAACCATATCGGCGTTCCCACAAACCCGAAGCTCTCACGGATCTGATTCTCCAGGAACCGCTCAAAGCTGAAGTGCAGCTTCACATCCTTGTCCGTGAACAGAACGAACGTTGGAGGCGCCACTGCAGCCTGCGTCATGAAGTAAATCTTCACCCGCCTGGACATCGGCACCGAGGCGCGCTGGAAGTCCACACGCTTCAGGAAGCGGTTCATCTCACCGGTGGTCACACGCTTGCGGCGTTCTTTGGCGACTCGTGCCACCTCGCGGAAGACCGCCGGCACATTCATCGATTTCTGCGCCGAGATAAAGACCAGCGGAGCATAGTCCAGGTACTTCAGATGCTCGCGCACTTGCTCGGTATAGACTTTCTGGTTGGCTCCTGGCTGGGTCTTATCTTCGCGATTCGAGGTGACCGCGTCCCACTTGTTCACCACGATCACGACGCTGCGTCCGCTTTCGTGCGCATATCCACCGATGTTTGCATCCAGCGCAGTGACACCTTCGGTGGCGTCGATGACAAGCAGCGCCACATCGCTGGCTTCCAGATGCTTGCGAGCCATGATGACCGAGAGCTTCTCGGCCATAGCGGTGGTTTTGCCCTTGCGGCGAATACCGGCGGTGTCCACAAACCGGAAGTCATGCCCGCCGCGCGTCACAACCTCGTCGACGGCATCGCGTGTCGTTCCGGCGATGGGAGACACGATGGCCCGCTTGGTCCCAGTCAGCGCGTTCAGCAGCGTGGACTTGCCGACGTTCGGCCGGCCGATGATGGCGATCTTCGTCTCATGCAGATCGAACTCGCCATGCGTGCGATGCAGCTTCGGCTCATCCTCATTTGTGATTTCGTCGTCCGCTGCTTCCTCTTCCGCTTCTGTTGCCGCTTCGGAGGCAGGCAGAACGTCATAGACCGCATCCAGCAGATCGCCCACGCCGGTGCCATGCTCGGCGCTGATGGCGAAGACTTCCTTGAAGCCAAGAGTGCGGAAGTTATCCGCCTCCATCGCGACAGCCGTGCTCTCCATTTTGTTTACAGCCAGGAAGATCGGCTTGCCGCTGCGCACCAGCAGACGCGCCATCTCTACATCGGGAGCGGTAATCTCGCTGCGCCCATCCACCACCATCACGATGGCCTCGGCTTCATTAAGGGCGACCTGCGCCTGCCGGAAGATCTCGCTCGGAATCAGAGCTTCGTCATCGGGAATAACACCGCCGGTATCCACCAGGCGGACTTTGCGACCCTGCCACTCCACCTCACCGTAGATACGATCGCGGGTGATGCCGGGCTCGTCGCCGACGATCGAGCGCCGGGTTCCAGTCAGCCGGTTGAAGAGCGTCGATTTGCCCACGTTGGGGCGGCCACAGATCGCGATCAATGGTTCGGAGGCTGGGTGCTGCGCCTCTTCGATGAGCGAACCGCCCAACTCGACCTGCGTCGCCGGGCGATCGCCAATGCGTATCTTCTCCGGCGGAGCGACGTAGCGCTCGCGCTTCGGGAGAGGAACATCTGGGATGATGGTTTCCTTGCGCTCAAACTCCGGCGAGCGCCGTGGTGTGCGCGCCTTCTCGATCGCAGCGCGCTTCTTGGTTGCAATCTTCTTGCGTCCCTTCGGCGACGCCTCGGATACCCGTCCGGCTCCGGTATTCGCCGCACGTGGGCTTTTACCCTTTTTAGGCCGCGTCGATGCCTGCCGGTGCTTCTTTCCTAGTCTCTTCTGAATCTTCCCGGCCACTCTCGCCTGCTTTCTCTCAGATTTCATTATAGAAACTGATATTGGCTGCGCCATCGTGCAGTCTGCACGAGACTGGGTGCTCCGGATCCCTTAAGGGACCTGGGCATTCGCGCTCCGCGCGAACCGTTTTTCGAAAGCCCGCCGCGATATCATGAGGTGAGATTTTCACCTTGTCTTCACCTCCCGCCATCTCGGAGAACCTCCCCACGCTGCACGAGTTCTTCGCGCCCGGCGGAGTATTGGCCCAGTCTTCGCTCACCTACGAGCACCGGCGCGGCCAGTTCGAAATGGCCAAGGCCGTCGAGAGCGCCCTCGACGATGGCAGGCACCTGATCGTGGAGGCCGGCACCGGCACCGGCAAAACCCTCGCCTACCTTCTTCCCGCCCTCCGTTTCGCCCGCGAGCGTGGCCAGCGTGTCATCGTCTCCACCGGCACCAAGAACCTCCAGGAACAGCTCTTCTTCAAAGACATCCCCTTTCTGGAGTCACTGCTCGGTGCCTTACGCGTCACCTACATGAAAGGGCGCGCCAACTATCTCTGCCGGCAGAAGCTGTACGCCTTGCGCGACCAGCCCATCCTCAACGGCCTGGAAGAGATCAACCAATACCGCGAGATCGCCGAGTGGGAACAGACCACCGAGACCGGTGACCGCGCCGAGCTGACCGTGCTCCCGGAGTCGTCTGCGCTCTGGTCCAAACTCGATGCCCGCACCGAAGCCTGCCTCGGCCAGACCTGCCCCAACTTCGAGCGCTGCTTCATTACGCAGATGCGCCGCCGGGCAGTTGAGAGCGACCTCATCATCGTCAATCACCACCTCTTCTTCGCCGACCTCTCCATCAAACAGGAAGCGGCAGGAGCACCTGACGCCGGTGTCCTTCCCGAAGCAGCCGCGGTGATCTTCGATGAGGCGCACGAGCTGGAAGATGTCGCCAGCGCCTACTTTGGCATCTCGCTTTCCACCGGCCGTTTTGACGAGCTGGCGCGCGATACCGAGCTTCTGCTGCGTGCTCGTCAGGTCGTCGTTGCCGGTGTCGACTCCGCTATCGCCACCCTCAAAGACCGCGCGCGCCTCTTCTTCTCCACGTTGCCCCACGCCAACTCCCCGGGCCGCATGCCCTTCACGGGACGCACCGACTTCCTCGAACTCAACGGCGAAGCTTATCTCTCCTTACTCGCCGCTCTCGAACGTTTCTTCGGCGAGCTTGATCGTGTGAAAGATGTCGACGAGGTACAGGGTCTGAAGAAGCGCTGCAACGACATCCGCGCTCATCTCCGTTTCCTGATGGAGACGGAAGATCCGAACACCGTCTTCTGGATCGAGCGCCGCCCTATCGGTGGGGTGCGCACCGCTGCCCGCCGCGATACGGCCCCCGCGCTGCACACACAGTTGCAGGCCACTCCGATCGATGTCTCCGAGCTTCTGGTTGCGACGTTATGGGAGAAGTTCAGCTCCGTCATCCTCACTTCGGCCACACTCACCGTGCAGGCCGGCTTTGAGCACATTCGCAAGCGTCTGGGCATGACAAGCGCACGCGAGCTCATCGTTCCATCGCACTTCCAGTACGGCAAGCAGGCGCTGCTCTATTTGCCGCAGGGCATGCCCGACCCCCGTGATCCTGCATTTATGAAGCATGCTGTCGAACGAACCCGCCGCGTGCTTGAGATCACCGCCGGCCGCGCCTTCTGCCTCTTCACCAGCTATCAGCAGATGCGTGAGCTCTACGAGCGTATGTTGGTTGAGGTGCCGTTCCCGCTCTTCCTTCAAGGGCAGGCGCCGCGCAAGGCTCTGCTTGATGAGTTCCGCGCAACTCCGAATGCGGTGCTCTTTGGCACCAGCAGCTTCTGGCAAGGCGTCGATGTGCAGGGCGAACAGCTAAGCTGCGTCATCGTCGATCGCCTGCCCTTCGCGGTGCCCTCTGACCCGGTCATTCAGGCGCGCATGGAAGCCATCACCGCCACCGGTGGTCAGCCCTTCTTCGATCTGCAGGTCCCGCAGGCAGTCATCGCATTAAAGCAGGGCTTCGGCCGCCTGATCCGCAGCATCAACGACCGCGGCGTGCTCATGCTTCTCGATCCACGTATCCAGCGCCAACGTTATGGCCGCATCTTCCTGGAAAGCCTGCCCTCGTATCGCCTCACGGACGACATTACAGAAGTCGAAAACTTCTTCGCATAAGAGTATCGATCTTCCGGGCATATCGACATAATTCAAGACAGCCGATGCAAGGGGTGCCCATGTCCGGGGTCCCCAATGAACTCGTTCGTTGGGATGGTCTCCCTCGGGGACATGGGCCCGGCCTTCATTATTCTGAGCATAAACGCGAGATATTTCTCCTTCGGGATGCGGAGCACGAAGAATGAGAGAACGAGCGTAGGCCTCGCCGAAATCTACCGATACGTCCTAGGATAGTTGCCATGCGGAACCTCCTTTGCCTCGGCCTCTGCTGGCTGCTCGCTTTCACATTGCACGCACAAACACCAGACAGCAATCCCAACGGCAACCAGTGGACCGATCCCGCTCTCGATAACGCCAAGGCCGAAGCCGCTTTGAGACCCATCGCCCATCCCGGCCTTCCAACACTCTGGCTCATCGGTGACTCCACCGTGCGCAATGGCGACGGCCAGGGCAAGGGCGGCCAGTGGGGATGGGGCGATGAGCTCGATCCCTTCTTCCAGACTGACAAGATGAACGTCGTCAATCGAGCGCTCGGCGGGCGAAGTTCGCGTACCTACTATCGCGATCACTGGAGCCGTGTTCTCGCGCAGGTGCAGACGGGTGACGTTGTTCTCATGCAGTTCGGCCACAACGACAGCGGCCCTCTTGATGACAAAGCCCGCGCTCGCGGCACGCTGAAGGGAACCGGTGACGAGGCGCAGGAGATCGACAATCCCATCACGCGCAAACACGAGACGGTGCACAGCTACGGCTGGTATCTGCGGCAGTTTGTACGCGAGACGAAGGCCAAAGGAGCGATTCCGGTCATCTGTTCTCCAATCCCACGCAAGACATGGGAGGAAGCCACTGGCAAGATCCACCGCGACCAGTACGGCACATGGGCGCATGAGGTCGCTGACCAGGAGCATGTCCCCTTCCTCGATCTGAACGAGGCCATCGCCCGCGCTTACGATGCTATGCCGCACGAAGCCGTCGAAAAACTCTTCGCCGACCCCCACACCCACACCTCACTCGAAGGCGCTGAGCTCAACGCCCGCATCGTCATCTCCGCACTGCGCGCTCTGAATCCCAACCCTGTGCGCACATGGCTCTCGAAAGAAGGTGAGAGCGTTTCCCCGTATCACCCCTAAGGCGTTTCAAGAACCGAAACATTGGGTGCCCCATCCATCGCGCATCGTGGTGATTTGCGATGGGTGGGATGTTCGAGCGAAGCTCGAATCGTCTTTCGTCACTTGGTCCCGCCTCGTATTAGGAGTGAGGATATGTCCCATATCGCCCATACCCTACAAATCGCGTTTAATAGAACTTGTGGGACGTAATCTCTTCATTCTTGCCGGCACGCTCCTCCTGTTCGCTCTGATCTCCTGCGGTCTGGCCTATACCAACATCGCCCGCGAGCCCGGCTCTCCCGGCGATGTCTCGCTGTGGCGCACGATGGGCCTTATCCTGTTGGTAATCTCACTCATTGTTGCCCTCAGCGGAGTGCTCTCCACCCTCTTCGAACAGGCCGAACGGCGCGCGGAGGAAAGGCGTCGCAGTCGCCGTAACTCCTGATTTATCAGCAAATTCGCCGCGGAGCCGACGGTGATCCGGTTGCCACTTCTCTTGCTTCAACCAGCAACTAGCAACCAGAAACCAGCAACGTGAGCATTTTTACTGTAGGTGTACTGCGGGCTTCCACATCTTTGGGCGTTTTTCCGCAATGAAAACGCCGCTGCACGCCTTTTCCGGGATATCCAGCAACAGTGAAAATGCTCTAGCAAGTAAACTGGTAACTGAAGCATTTTTAGAAAGCAGACCGCGTCATGTTTGAGATCACCGTAGAGGCGACCTTCTCCTCCGGCCACTACCTCCGCAACTATCACGGCAAGTGCGAGAACCCGCACGGGCACAACTACCGTGTGTTGGTCACCTTGCAGGGCAAGGAACTGGACGATAGTGGTTTGTTGCTCGATTTCAAGCTGTTGAAGCAGGTCATGCGTCCCGTGGTCAACTACCTCGACCACCAGATGATCAACGATCTCAAGCCCTTCGATGAGGTCAACCCGTCCGCCGAAAACCTGGCGCGCTACTTCTACCAGGAGACCAGCAAGCAAATGCTGGAGATGACCAACGGCCGTGTCTCAGTGAAGGACTGCGTCATGTACGAGACCGACACCTCCATGGCTCGCTACTTCGAGTAACTCCGTGCACCTGATCGAACTCTACAAATCGGTACAGGGTGAGTCTTCTTTCGCCGGCATGCCATGCATCTTCGTCCGTCTGGCGGGCTGCAACCTGCGCTGCTCCTGGTGTGACTCCGAGTACACCTTTACCGGCGGCAAGCCCTACACGTTCGAACAGATCGAGGCTGAACTCGCCGCTCTCTTCCCCTGCACCCTTGTGGAGTTCACCGGCGGCGAACCCATGCTGCAGGCGCGAGAGCTGCTTCCCCTGATGGATCGCCTCCTGGCGAAAGGCTTTACGCTCATGATGGAGACCAGCGGCGAGCGCCCCCTGGCCGATGTTCCCCGGGCTGTCCATAAGATCGTGGACGTGAAGTGCCCCGGCGCCGGATCGGCCGCCAACAGCTTTCACATGCCCAATCTCGACGCGCTTACGGGAAATGATGAGGTGAAGTTTGTCATCAGTGACCGGGCTGACTACGAGTTTGCCCGCGACTTCATCCGGGAGCACGCGCTCGCGGCGAGGTGCGGCCACGTTCTGCTCTCCCCGGCCTTCCAGAAGACGCCCTCTCCGCTGCGCACCGCCGACAACGCGACCCTGGATCCCCGCCTTCTCGTCGAATGGATGCTCGCCGACGGCCTGCCCGCCCGCCTCAGCCTCCAGATCCACAAATTCATCTGGGAACCCCAGAAAAAGGGAGTCTAATCTTCAGCGATGCATTCGGCTGCCGGATAACGGTGCAGTCCTTCTCACCAACTGACAACCAGGAACTAGCATCTAGCAACTAGGAACTGCTTTTCAGAAAGGGACCCCGCAATGAGCTCGACCAGCAAGAACCCTGACGATCTGGTGACTGTCGCCCGTTTTTCCAACCCTGCTGAGGCGGACCTGGCCAGCGGTATCCTCGAGTCCGCCGGCATCGAATTCTTTCTCTCCGGCGATGAGGCCAGCCATGTGATTCCCGCCGGAGTCGGCTCACGCCTTGAAGTACGCCGTGCCGACGAGGAGACCGCTCTAGAGCTCCTGAATAATCCACCCGCACCCGCAGAAGGAGCGCCGCTCGCAGACGATGGCAACGACCTCTAACCGGCCCCGTGCCGTAGTCTCGCTCTCCGGTGGCATGGACTCTATTGTCTGTGCTGCTCTTGCCACGCGTGATTTCGACGCTTATGCCGTCCACTTCTCCTATGGGCAGCGGACTGAGGCTCGTGAGCTTCTCTCTGCCCGGCAGGCGGCCGAACTTCTCGGCTTCAAAGACTTTCTGCATCTGAAGATCGATCTCTTCCGTAAGATCGGCGGTTCTGCTCTGACCGACGAGTCCATTGCCGTCCCCGACGCTCCGGAAGAGGAAGCTGCCATCGGTCAGCAGGTGCCAGTTACCTACGTTCCTTTCCGCAACGCGCATTTCCTCTCCGCTGCCGTCTCCTGGGCCGAGGTGCTCGGCGCGAAGACGGTTTTTATCGGCGCCGTCGAGCAGGACTCGTCCGGCTACCCTGACTGCCGGCCAGCCTATTACGAGGCATTTAATCAGCTCATTCAGGCAGGAACCAAAGAGGGCGATATTCGCATCTTGACGCCGCTGATTCACTTGAAAAAGGCCGAGATCGTCCGGCTGGGAGTTGAACTTGGTGCTCCGTTCCATGTAAGTTGGTCATGCTATTCCGGGCAGGACGCCGCCTGTGGAGTCTGCGAAAGCTGCGTCCTACGGTTACGGGCATTCCGCGAGGCAGGAGCGGCCGATCCTATACCCTACGCGGCGCGCTGAAGCCAGGCCTGCCGCAGACAACGAACGCCAGATTTCAGGGTTTTAAAATTTCAAGCAGACACGGCGCCTGCTCAGCTAGCGCGCCGCAGGAGAAGAAGAAAATCACCATGATCACCTTCCGTAATTCGATGGGCGTGGCCTTCGTCGCGCTCGCGCTCTCCGCTCCGGTCGCCATCGTGGCACAGCAGGCCCCGGCCAGCATCCACGGCCATGTTCAGAATCCCGCCGGTCAGGCCATGACCTCCGGCTCCGTCAAGCTGACAAAAGACCGCACCTCCGACGAGAAGAGCCGCAAGTATGCCTATACCTTCCAGGTTGACGGCACCGGTAACTACAAAGGAAGCGATGTCGCTCCCGACACCTACGTCGCTATCTACTTCTCCGCCGATGGCCGCAGCATCGACTTCATCGACAATGTCACTCTCACCTCCGGTCAGGACAAGCAGGTCGACATCGATATGACCCGTAAGGAATTTACGGACAAGATGACGCCGGAAGAGAAGAAGCAGCTCGAGGAGTTCAAGAAACAGAACGCCGCTGCCACCGCAGCCAATGCCAAGGTCGCCAATCTGAACCAGGCGCTCGGCGCGGCTCGCGCTTCCATGGCCAGCAAGAACTATGACGAAGCGGCGAACACGATGAAAGGCGCCGTCGACGCCAAGCCCGACGAGCCGATTCTCTGGTTCGAGTATGGCAACGCTCTGCTCGGTCAGGCTGATACCGCCGCCGCGAACGACAAGAAGGCCGGTAAGCCGGCTGCCACCGATCCCGATGTCCAGGCCAAGTACGCCGCCGCCGCCGATGCCTACAAGAAGGTCAAGGAGCTGAACGCCACCGCCAAGAAGCCGAACCCCGAGATCGCGGGCGAGGCCCTGGGCAACATGGGCGCAGCTCTCGCCAAGTCCGGCAAGGTTGATGAAGCGAATGCGGCTTACGAAGAAGCCGCCAAGACCAACCCGGCCAAGGCCAAGACCTACTACTTCAACGCCGCCGCCACCTTCTACAACGGGCAGCAGCTTGAAGCAGCCGCTGCCGCCGCGGACAAATCCATCGCTGTCGATCCAAATCAGGCGATGGCCTACTACATCAAGGGCCAGGCCCTGATCCCCAAGGCTACGGTCGATCCGAAGACTAACAAGATCACCGCTCCTCCGGGAACTGTCGAAGCCTACCAGCAGTATCTGGAGCTTGACCCCAACGGCGCTCATGCCGAAGAGGTCAAGGGCATCCTCACAGGCATCGGCGCTGAGATCAAGTCCAGCTACAAGGCCGGCAAGAAGAAGTAAGCCGCTTGTGATCTACCAGAAGGCCCCACGCTCTGTGGGGCCTTCGCATTTTTCACGGCTCGAACCGCTTTACAGACGATACCTTTACCAGGGTGCCCCACCCTCGCAAAGCTAGGGTGGGTTCGGAAATACCCAGAAACTTCCGGAGCCTATCTTGCTCACCTTCACTCAAGCCCTCGACCTCGTCCTCGAACACGCGGGAAACTTCCCCATACCGGCAGTCGAGTCCATCCCTCTCGAACAAGCCCTGGGCCGCACGCTGGCGGCTCCACTGCTCGCCGACCGCGACCAGCCGCCCTTCCATCGTTCTACCCGCGATGGCTATGCTGTCGATGCCGAAAGCTTCAGCCGCGACAGGCAGGCGAAGGTGACCGGCTTCCTTCCTGCCGGAAAGGCCTGGCAGGGAACTGCGATTGCACCTGGAGAGGTGATCGAGATCATGACCGGTGCTCCCGTGCCGGCGGGTGCCGACGCCGTTGTAATGCTCGAACACGTCGAGCGCTCCAGCGATCACATCCTGCTCGCTCCAGACCGCATCCTTCGCCCCGGCGAGAACATCGTCCCTGCAGGCTCCGAAGCCACCGGAGGCCAGAGCATCCTTCCTATCGGCGTCCGCCTCGGCGCCGCCGAGATTGGTCTTGCGGCCAGCGTCGGCGGCAGCCAACTCTGGGTGCACACGCAGCCCTCGGTCGCCATCCTCGCGACCGGTGACGAGCTGGTAACGGTCGAAGAGACTCCGCTCCCCCACCAGATCCGCAACTCCAACACCCACGCGCTCGCTGCCTTGGTTCGCGAGACGGGCGGCATTCCATCGGCGTTGCCCATCGCCGCCGACACTCGCGAATCGCTTCGCGATCTCCTGCTCCAGGCCCGTTCCCACGATCTGACCCTGCTCTCCGGAGGAGTCTCTGCAGGCAAACACGACCTTGTCGAAGAGGTGCTCGCTGAGCTTGGCGCCGAGTTCTACTTCACCGGTGCGGCGATCCAGCCCGGCAAACCCGCTGTCTTCGGCCGTCTGCACAACGGCCCCTACTTCTTCGGTCATCCCGGCAATCCCGTCTCGACGCAGGTCACCTTCCTGCTCTTTGCCGCGCCTATGCTTCGCGCTCTTGGCGGACAGACGAATCTCTCACCAGTGTTTGCACAGGCTGCTGCCGCGGAACCGATGAAGCACAAACCGGGCCTCACCCGCTTCCTTCCGGCTCATCTTGAATCTTCGCTCACACCAACGGTTCGCCTGGTGCCATGGCAGGGCTCCGGAGACCTCGCGGCAAACGCCCGCGCCAACTGTTACGCCGTTCTTCCCTCAGATCGCGAGAGCATCGCGGCAGGCGATCCGGTCACGCTCCTGCTACGCTAGGCCTGTCATGAGTAAACTCTCTCACTACGACGACGCCGGCCAGGCACATATGGTGGACGTCTCCGCCAAGTCTCAGACCCGCCGCGAAGCGATCGCGGAGGCCTTCGTAGAGCTCTCGGCCCAGACCCTCGCCGCGCTGCCGCAGAATCCTAAGGGCAATCCTCTCGAAGTGGCTCGCTTCGCCGGCATCCAGGCTGCGAAGCAGACTTCGACACTGATCCCGATGTGTCATCCGCTGCCGCTTAGCTATATCGACATCGAAACTGAGATTGAGCCGGAAGGTATCCGCATACGCGCAACAGCAGCAACCGTCGCCGGCACCGGCGTCGAAATGGAAGCCATGACCGCAGCCTCCATCGCCGCTCTCACCATCTACGACATGACCAAAGCACTCGACAAAGGCATCCGCATCCGCCACGTCCAGCTCATCGCCAAATCCGGCGGCAAAAGCGGCGAGTGGCGCCGCGAATAAAGGCACGAGTCTTCTGCTTGTCATCCGCTGAACGAAGTGAAGGACCCGCTTCACAGGTGTGGCTCAATGCTTTATTTAGCCACTACACCGGGTGCTTCAGGTCCCCCCTGGAACCTGGGCATTCGCGCTTCGCGCGAACCGCTTTTCACATTCAACTATCCAACTATTCAACCATTCAACCATTCAACCAGTAGCTACACTTCAGGCGTCTCCTCCAACGCCACCTGCGCATTCTTTCCCTCAAACGTGGCATACACCACCGGCAGCAGAATCAACGTCAACGCAGTCGAGCTCACCAGACCTCCGATCACCACAATGGCCAGCGGCCTCTGAATCTCCGACCCCGGTCCCGTAGCAAACAGGAAGGGAACAAGCCCCAGCGCCGCCACTGTCGCCGTCATCATCACCGGTCGGAAACGCAGACGCGCTCCCTGCCGTATGGCATCTTCCTGTGACAATCCCTCCTGGCGAAGCTTGCGGATATAGCTGACCAACACTACGCCGTTCAATACGGCAATACCCCACAGGGCGATGAAACCGACAGATGCAGGTACGGATAGATACTCGCCGGAGACAAACAGCCCCAGGATCCCGCCAATCGAGGCCAGCGGCAGCACCGTGATGATTAGCGCCGCAAAGCGAACTGACTTGAACAGAATGAACAGCAGGAAGAAGATCGCCGCAATCGTAATCGGCACGATGATCATCAAGTGATGCAGCGCCCGCTCCATGTTATGGAACTGCCCGCCCCACTCAATGTAGTAGCCCGCGGGCAACGGCACTTGCTGGCCCACCTTCTGCTGCAGCTCGGCGACATAGCCGCCAAGATCGCGGTCCTGCACATTCACACCCACCACAATACGGCGTTTGCCCATATTGCGATTAATAAGCGCCGGCCCCTCCGCAACCTTGACAGTGGCCAAATCTTTAAGCGGTACACGCGGCCCATCGGGAGAGCTGATCTGCAACTGCCGGATATCTTCCACCGAATCGCGTAAGTTGGCGGGAAGACGCACCACGCTCGCGAAGCGCCGTTCTCCCTCGTAGACCTCAGTGGCTGACTTGCCTGCGATCGCTGTCTCGATAACATCATTCACATCCGAGGCGTTCAGTCCGTAGCGCGCAATCGCTCCACGGTCGATGTCAATCGTCAGATACTGCTGTCCGCCTACACGATCTACGCGCGTATCCTGT
This sequence comes from Terriglobus albidus, assembly GCF_025685425.1. GTDB lineage: Bacteria > Acidobacteriota > Terriglobia > Terriglobales > Acidobacteriaceae > Terriglobus > Terriglobus albidus. Next base: position 1,085,333 of record NZ_JAGTAS010000058.1, on the reverse strand, counting down.
GTTCCCTGGATCCCCGTCGCGACCTTCGCAATCTGGTTTGCTTTCTCCACCAGCAGGCCAAGGTCATCGCCGTACAGCATCACCGCAACGTCGGCGCGCACGCCCGAGACCATCTCGTCCACACGATCGCTGATCGGTTGAGACATCACCAGGTTGATGCCGGGAAGAGCCGCCAGCTTCGTGCGGATCTCCTCCGCGATCTTGTCCTGCGTCATGCCGCGCGGACGCTCATCAAACGATGTCAGCGATGCGAGCACATCAGCTTCGTTCGGTCCGGCTGGATCAGCAGGTGATTCGCCACGCCCTACTCGCGACACCACATTCTCCACGCCCTTCACGCTCATGATGAGCTTCTGCATCTGTCCTTCCATCCGCAGTGACTCTTCCAGTGAGATGTTCGGCACGCGGTCAGCATTCGGCGAAAGCGTGCCCTCCTGCATCTCAGGGATGAACGAGGTCCCCAGGAAAGGGAACAGCGCCAGAGAGCCGAAGAACGCGAGCACCACACCGGTGACCAGAACCTTGCGATGACCCAGCGCCCAGTTCAAAATGGCCGTATACGGTTTGCGCAGCCACCGCACCAGTCGCGTATCTTCCTCCGATCCTCCTTTCAGCAGATAGGACGAGAGAATCGGCGACAGCGTCAGGCTCAACACCAACGAGATACCCAGCGCGATCGCGATGGTATACGCCAGCGGAGCGAACATCTTGCCTTCCATCCCTTCCAGCGTCATCAGCGGCAGAAAGACCAAAATGATAATCGTCACGCCGAAGAGTGTCGGGGTTGCCACCTCCTGCGTCGCATCCAGAACGATGCGCAGCTTCGAAGGCTTTTCCTCGCTGTGTACATGGTCATGGTTATGGCTCAGCCGGGCGAAGACGTTCTCCACCACCACAACCGATCCATCCACCATCAAGCCGATGGCAATCGCCAAACCGCCCAGCGACATCAGGTTCGCTGAAAGATGGATGTTATTCATCACCAGGAACGTCAGCAGTGGTGTCAGGATCAGGTTTGCACTGACGATCAAACTCGATCGCAGATCCCCCAGGAAGAGGAACAGAATCACGACAACGAAGACGATACCTTCCCCCAGCACCTCGGTTACGGTGTGAATCGCCGCATCTACCAGTTGCGACCGATCGTAGTAGGGCACAAGCTGCAGTCCGCCGGGAATCATGTGCTTGCCGTTGATCTCCGCCACGCGTTCCTTGACGCGGCTTACGATCTCCTTGGCGTTACCGCCGCTGGTCATCAGCACCACTCCGCCTACGGCCTCGGTGTATCCGTTCTTCATCATCGCACCATAGCGGACCTCGGTCCCGATGCGTACCGTCGCTACATCGCGCACATAAACCGGAGTGTTCTTGTTCTCCTTCAGAACGATGTTCTCGATGTCGGCTACATCGCGCACCAGGCCCACGCTGCGGATGAGGTACTGCTCGGCGTGTTGCGGTAGAACACCTCCGCCGGCATTCGCGTTATTGCGTGCCAGCGCCGCTCTCACATCGTTGATCGTCAGGTTGTAGTAGTGCAGCTTCTGCGGATCGACCAGGGTCTCGTACTGCTTGACGTAGCCTCCGGTGGAGTTGATCTCTGCAACACCCGAAACACCGCGTAGCAGGGGACGAACCACCCAGTCTTGCAGCGTGCGACGCTCGATCAACTCATCCCGCGTCAGCACATGGTGCTGCTCCGCCTCGCCGGGAAGCTCCAGCGTGTACTGGTACACCTCACCCAATGCATTGGTGATCGGCCCCAATACCGGCGTCACACCTTCCGGCATGCGGTCACGCAGCTCCGCGAGCCTTTCCGAAACCATCTGCCGTTCACGGTAAAGATCGCTCTCATCCGTAAAGACCAGCGTGATCAAAGACAGGCCAGGCTTATTCAGGGACCGCATATCCGTCATGCCTGGCAGGCCGGTCATCGCGATCTCAATCGGAATGGTGACGAAGCGCTCTACCTCTTCCGGGCTCTTGCCCGCGGCTTCGGTTGCAATCTGCACCTGTATGTTGGCTACATCCGGAAAGGCATCGACCGAAAGCTTCTGCGCTGCGTTGAGGCCGAACCCCACCATCACGCATGCGACCACCACGAGGATCAGGCGCTGCCGCAGAGCAGCTGCAATGATGGACTGCAACATGCCTACTTCTCTCCTTTGATCGCAGCCTGCTTGCGCTGATTGTTCAGGTGAAAGGCTCCCTCGGTCACCATCCGCTCATCCGGCGTTACACCGCTAATCACAACGCGCCTGTCGTTCTCTTCCTCGCCCAGTGTTACCTCACGCAGGATGTATCGCTGTGGCCCGATCTGCACGAAGATGTTGTCCTTATTGTCTTCACGTACCACTGCAGCGTTCGGTACCGTCAGCTTATGGTCGCTGCGCCCAGTAAAGGTCATGCTGGCGAGTTCATCTGGCTTCAACCGCCCGTCGGGGTTTGGAACATCCATACGCACCTCTACGGTGCGAGTTGCCGGATCGACAATGGGAGAAACAAATGAGAGCCGGCCGTTGAGCTGCAGATCCTTCAGCGCGGGGACACGCACTTCGACATTCATCCCCTGCTTCAGTATTCCGGCCTCCTGCTCAGGGACATCCGCTGTGATCCACACATTCGACAGGTCGGCGATGGTGAATGCAGGGTCTGCGGGCTGTACCACTTGTCCAATGGTGATCTCGCGCTTCAACACGGTTCCGCTCTTTGGAGCAACGATTGGATAATCGGCGCTCAGCTTGCGTGATGTCTCCAGTTGCCGGATCTGTGCTTCAGTCATGCCGAGGCCGAGCAGTTGCGTGCGATAGCTCGCCTCTTCGGTAGCCGCCTGCAATCGTTCGGCACGTCTCCGCTCCAGCTCCGCTCGCCCAATCACATCCGCCGCCACCAGTTGCTCCGCGCGCTTTTCCGCTGCTGCGGCAAGCTCCCGCTGCGACGCTGCTTTGATCAAGGCGAACTGCGTGTCCGAAAGGTTGGTGCTGTGCAACGTTGCCAGAACCGCTCCTGCGCGCACGAACTGCCCTTCAAAGACCAGCAGGTTCAGAATGCGTCCGGAGACCGGAGATCCGACGCGCGCAATACGTTGCGCATCTGTCTCAACACGAGCGGCCACCTGCAGTGTCCCGTTCACCTCGGCCATCTGCGGTGTTCCGAACTTCAGGCTCTCGGCCAGCACCGGCGTCACCGTCACGATGTTTGGATCTCCGGCGCTTGTTGCCGCCTTCGCTTCCTTCGGCTTCGACTTACAACCTGCCCCCAGCAACACCGCGGCCATTGCCGCGGCCGCCAAAGCATTTTTTCTGTAGGTGTAGTACAGGGCTTTTGCATCTGTGGGCGTTTTCCTCAATGAAAACGCCGCTGCACGTTCCTCCCGGGATACCCAGCAACAGGAAAAATGCTTCAACCATCGTGTCATCACGGCCTCGCTCCCGGCGTCAGTGCGCCCAGTTCTTCCAGATCGATCAATGCAGACTGGCGCGCGAACTGCGCATCCAGCAAATCGCCGCGCACACTTTGCAGTACGCGCTGTGCGTCCAGAACCTCAACAATGCCGCGCTCACCGAACCGGTATGCAGACTTCGCCGCCTCCACCGCGCTTTCTGCAGCTCGCAGCGATCCGGCCTCCAGCGATGTCACCTGCTGGTCAGCCAGCTGGTACTGTTCATAGGCCCGTTCCAGCGCGCTCACCAGCTCCAGGCGCCGCTGATCCAGCGTCGCGTTGGCTTGTGAGATCGCTGCCTTTGCATCCGCAATCTGTCCACGCCGCCTGTCCCACAGCGGAATCGGAATCGTGATGCCGGCTCGCCAGTAGCGCAGATCGGGTTGGTTCTCAAATTCGGCAAAAGCAGTCGGCTGCGGAATACGAAGCGCTTTCTCGCGGTCCAGTGTCGATCGGCTTGCATTCAACTCTGCCTCAGACTGCGCGACTGCCGGATGTGCGGTCAGCACCTGGTCGCGTAGCGTATCCAGCGGCGGCAGAGTCATGTGTGCCGTGGTCACGCCCACCGGAATCAGATTTGCATCCGCAGGTGCCGCAATCACCGCACGCAGAATTGCGATTGCCGAAGCGTATTCGATTTGCGCGCTGTTTACTGCGAACCGCGCACGAGCCAACTCCGCTTCTGCTCGTGTCAGCTCCAGCTTGCCTTTTTCGCCGACATTCACCTCGACCTCGACACGCCGCCGGAGGTCCTCGACCAGCGCCAGATTCTCGCGCGCATGATTGATCTCCTCCTGCCGCTTCAGCGCCTCATAGAACGCACGCTGCGTATCCGCCATCACATTCAGGCCCACACCGCGCTCGGCCGCTCGCGCGCTTGCCGCCATGAACTCCGCTGCCTTGCGTCGTGCACTACGTTCCGTGGGAATCTCAATGGTCTGGTAACCCGCATAGTGCTGCAGCAGACCTGGAGTTCCGGGTGTTTTGATCGGCCGTGCATACTGGCGGCCCTGGAAGACTTCGACATTAGGGTTCGTGTAGGCGCGCGCCGTCTGTACCGCTGCCTGGCCGCGCTGTGTTGCCGCAAGCGCCTCCTGCAGGCGCGGACTGTTGCGTCGCGCCATGGCCAGGGCATCATCAAGCGTCAGCCGCAACTCGCCGGATGTAGCGGCTACAGCCGTCTGCTGCGGTGCAGGCTCTGCCGGCAGCGGCGCATCCACAGGCGTCTGGGCTGCCAGCAAAGCCGCCGGCAACAGTGGGAGGAGGAGCAACTTTCCTAGCGTCACATCAGTTCTATGGCAATTCGCGCGCCAAATCAAAATCCCCATATTCATGGGGATTTGAACCTCTACGATGTCCCATTTGGTACACCACTGCCCGCAATCCGGCACTCGATGCATCCCATATCGCGGGTGCCCCATATCTGCGAAGCAAATGTGGGAGCGAAGCTCACAGAGGAACAAGGGAATCTGAGATTTCCTAGAGAGCACTAACCAATAGGCCGTCTAGTCCTGAAGGCTGAATATGGCTACGCTTGATCCTTGTGAAGAGCGGTGGGAGCAGCCGGCTTCAGCCCGCTGATAAGGCGTAAAAGAAATGGGCTTTTCTCCTTAAGGGACAGAGGAGGTCCAGGGCTAAAAACCCGTTTCTATATTGAGAAGATAGACCGTGGCTAAAAGCCCACGGCTCTCGCCAGCGCAATATCCCCCACATTGGCTCCGGAATTGCTATCCAACTCAACGATGCCCGCCGTCTACCAGCCCCGCTGGCCCATGCCGTCGCCGCCCGCATGGGACAATGACACTATGGCCCAGCTTCCATCTGCGTTGCGATCGTCGCAGGCAAAGGCCGCACTTGTCGGCATCCTCGTGGTGTTGCTGGCCATCTTCACCTGGGTAGTCCCATCACGCTATGTGGTGGTGCACAATATCCTCCACCACCTCAATATTCTCCCCTTCATGCTCGCTGGCCTCTTCTTTGGCTGGCGTGGTGCCGCGCGTACTGTTCTTCTAGCGACTCTTCTGTTTCTTCCTTCCATCTACCGTCACTGGTTCCGCGCTCCCATCGATGCACAGGATCAGGTGGTCGAGCTCAGCACCTTCGGCGCTGCCGGTGTCATCGCCGGCCTGCTCGCTGACCGCGAACGCATGCAACGCCGCCGGGTCGAGACCACCAAACGCGAGCTGGAAGACGTCTACACCGAGTTGCGCCAGAACATTGACCAGCTCCGCAAATCAGAGCGCCTCAGTGCGGCCGGCCAGCTCTCCGCCAGTCTCGCTCACGAGATACGGAATCCACTCGCCAGTATCAGCGGCGCCGCGGGCATCCTTGCACGAGGACAGGCATCTGCGGAAGCCCGCGCCGAGTGTCTGGAGATCCTTACCAAGGAATCGCAGCGCCTCAACAAGCTCCTCACGAACTTCCTCGACTTTGCCCGACCACGTCTTCCCCGCATGCAATGGATGGAGCCCGCGGAGATGGTCGCCTCTGTCGCCGCGTTGGCACAACACACAGCGAACCGTCAGAACGTGACGCTGCAGGTCCTCAATGACACAACACTGCCCCCTGTCGAGTGCGATCCGGAGCAGATCAAGCAGCTTCTGCTGAATCTTGTCTTAAACGCCATCCAGGCAACCGAAGGAGAAGGAACCGTTACCCTTAGCAGCTTTGTGCAAGGTAGCAACCTCTGCATCGAGGTGCGCGATCAGGGGAAGGGCATTAGTCCCGAAGTCCGCGCCCGTATCTTCGAGCCTTTCTTTACCACCCGCGAGAATGGTACTGGTCTCGGCCTTGCGATCGCCGCCAACATCGCCGGCCAGCACGGCGGAACTCTGACTTGCGCTCCGAACGCCGGTCAGGGAGCCATCTTCCGAGTTGAGCTTCCCCTCACATCCGCGCCGCTACATCGGCCCGTGGAGGTGGCGTGAGTAATCGCATCCTTGTCGTCGATGACGATGTCAGCCTCCGGCGCGTGATGAAGCTGCAGCTCGAGGAAGCGGGCTATCAGGTCTCCGTCGCCTCCGATGGCGAAGAGGCCTGGCGCATGCTTCGCGAATCCGAGCCTCAGCTTGTCATTACTGATCTGCGCATGCCCACAACGGGTCTGGAGCTGCTCTCACGTATTACGCACGCAGGCCTTCGCACGACAGTCATTGTTGTTACCGCTTTCGGCACAGTCGAGACGGCCGTCGAGGCGATGAAGCTCGGCGCCTATGACTATGTCACCAAGCCTCTCGACTTTGATGCGCTTGTCCTCGTTGTTCATCGCGCGATGGAACGTCAGAGCCTCATCGAAGAGGTCCAGACCCTTCGTTCCGCGCTTGACCAGCGCTATGGCTTCGAAGCCATTGTCGGACATTCCAAGGGACTCCTCCGCGTCCTCGATCAGGCGGCCCGTGTCGCCCAGCGCGATGCAACGGTGCTTATCCAGGGAGAGACCGGCACCGGCAAGGAGCTTGTGGCTCGCGCCATTCATCACAATAGCCGCAGAGGCAAACGCCCCTTCTCTGCTATCAACTGCGGCGCTATCCCGCGCGATCTCGTCGAAAGCGAACTCTTCGGCTACACCAAAGGCGCCTTCACCGGAGCTGTTGCGAACAAAGAAGGCCGCATCGAGTCCACCAACGGCGGCACGCTCTTTCTCGATGAAGTCGGTGAACTTCCCCTCGAAGCTCAGGTCAAGCTGCTGCGAGTCCTGCAGGAAGGAGAGCTTGCCAAGCTCGGCGCAACTGATCCCATCAAGGTCGATGTCCGTGTTATCGCTGCGACCCATCGCGACCTGTCCGCCATGGTCGAAGATGGAACTTTTCGTGAAGACCTCTACTATCGTCTTGCTGTCGTTCCGCTGCGCATTCCGCCACTGCGGGAGCGAAGAGAAGATCTACCGGAGTTGATTGAGGTGCTCTTTGAACGCGCACGCAAGCGGCACGCCATTGAGCATCTACGTCTCTCGCCGGCGGTGCTGCAACATCTCATCGCCTATCACTGGCCTGGCAATGTCCGCCAGCTAGAAAATGTGATGGAGCGCCTGGTGGTGCTCTCGACGTCAGAGGTCATCTCCACCGAAGACCTTCCGCCGGAGCTCACCGCCCCACCGCGTCCTGCCCCCTTCTGGCCCGACCTTCCGGAACAGGGCATTAGTCTCGAAGCTCTCGAACGAGACCTGATCCGCCGCGCACTCGAGAAGTTCAACGGCAACCAGACCCAGGCTGCCCGCTACCTCGACATCAGCCGCCGCACCCTTATCTATCGCATGGAAAAGCACGGCCTCGCCCCTGAGTCGGCCCCCAAAGACGATCTCTAGTGTTTGTTTGTCCTTGTATTACCTATCCGGGTCCACACCCTCGGGGTCCCCGGCGAACTTTGTTCGCTGGGGTGAACGCTCGCAACGCTAGGGTGGCCAGGAACACCCAAAAACACAAACGGCCCCATGGGGCCGTTTGTGTTTAACATCGTTCCTCTAAGCCGCTTTACGCCGATCACGCGCACTGCGGACGTAATCATGCGACGTTTGGATATGCGCATACTGCTCGCTCAGCATCTTATGCACCGGCAGCGGTAGCGCTTCCTGAACGGCCTTGGAGTAGACCTTCTTGGTGCTGTCTTCTTCTTGCTCGGCTGTAGCCAGCAACGTGTAGTCGCCACCTCCGAGCTTGGCCTTCAGATCGCCCCACGATCGGCGCATCGTACCGGCTATCGTTCCACTCTCTTTCACGTCATGAAAGCCGGCGCGATGCAATTCGTTTTCCAGGTCAGCTCTGAAGCTGGCCCGCTTCAGGCTTTCCGCCAGAAAGTAACGCCGCAGCATGTCATCCTTCAGGTGTTCACCGATCGTCTGGAAACCTTCCTGTCCATCGATCAGGACTTGGATCACTTCCCGTAATGTGTCGTTGATTCGGTTCTGTTTTTCGGCATCGGTCATGGCCATGGGGTATCCTCCGTAGTTCAGAAATTTCTGTGGCTGGAACAGGGTCCGCCGGCTGCGTTGCGATTCTCCTTCGCCGGCGACAAGCAGGAGAAATCGCGAAAATCCTACTCCCCTGCCAGCCACTTCTGCATCTCCGCCGGAAAATAATTAACCGGCGCCATGTATCACGATGGGATGCTTTCATCTTTGAAGGGTTTGCCCCTAAAAGCCGATACGGAACGGTTTAACCGTTCCGTATCTCGTTGTAAAAAAAAGGGAGCTTAACAAAATAACCACTAACGCATCGCTGGATCCGTCTCACGAAGCCAGTCCGCGCTCTTGAGAATCTCCCGCGGCTTGGACCCCTCGGCAGGGCCTACCAGACCGTCACGCTCCATCATGTCGATCAAATGCGCCGCACGGCCGTATCCGATACGCAGACGGCGCTGCAGCAGGCTCGTCGATGCCTTCCCAAACTCGAAGACCAGTTTGACGGCATCGTCAAAGAGTTCATCGTTTGTATCGTCGCCATCCATCGCATCCAGGTCGCGGCCCTTATCGTCCTTCGGACCTTCCAGGAAGCCCTGAACATACTCAGCCTCACCCTGCTGTTTCCAGAAGTCGGTCACCGCGGCGATCTCTTTTTCTGTAACAAACGGAGCGTGCACACGCTGCAGCCGCGAAGTTCCCGGCGGCAGGAAGAGCATGTCGCCGCGTCCCAGCAGGCTCTCGGCGCCATTGGAGTCGATGATGGTACGCGAGTCCACCTTGGTCGCGAGACGGAAGCTCATACGTGTCGGCACATTCGCCTTGATCAGGCCGGTGATCACGTCGACCGAAGGACGCTGTGTCGCCAGCACGAGATGAATTCCGACAGCGCGCGCCATCTGCGCCAAACGGGTAATGGCCTCTTCGACGTTGGCCTTATCCAGCATCATCAGGTCAGCGAGCTCATCGATGATGATCATGATGTACGGCAGCGGCTGCTGCTCTTCATCATCCTCGAACATAGACGGCGTGCCATTTTCAAAGAGCTTGTTGTACTGGTCGATATTGCGGACGTGCTTGGAGGCGAGCAGTTTCAACCGGCGTTCCATCTCGCGGACCGCATTGCGCAACGCATTCGCGGCCAGCTTGGGCTCTGTGATGATCGGCGTGAAGAGATGCGGGATGCCTTCATACATGCCGAGTTCTACGCGCTTCGGATCGACCAGAATCATACGCACCTGTTCCGGCGTCGCCTTGAAGAGCACGCTCATGATCATGGCATTGATCGCCACGGACTTACCCGAGCCGGTGGATCCGGCAATCAGGACGTGCGGCATCGAGGCAAGGTCGGCGGTAACGATACGGCCATTGATGTCCTTGCCCATCGCCATCGCCAGGCGAGACTTCGTGTTGGCAAAGTGCTCACTCTCGACAATATCGCGCAGCCAGATCGTCTCGCGCTCACTGTTCGGCACCTGGATACCAACGGTGCTCTTGCCGGCCATACGTTCGATCAGGATGCTTTCGGCCGCCATTGCCAGGCAGAGATCATCGGCAAGGCCCGTAACGCGCGAATACTTAACGCCGGCTTCCGGGCGGAACTCGAACGTAGTAACCACGGGGCCGGGGTTGATCTGCGTAACCTGACCGTGAACGTCGAACTCAGCGCACTTCTCAACCAGTGTGCGGGCTTCTTCGCGAAGAGCTTCTTCTCGAACAATGGTCGGCTCCTCGCTGCGGTGCAGCAGGCTCGACGGCGGCAGCTTGTAGCCATGCACGCTCTTCGCAGTCAGAGTAACAGTCTTCAGCTTCTCGTCGGCACGCTTGCCAAAGGAGATCTCTTTTTCCTCGGTCTCTGTCTGCTGCGCGGCCGGAGTAACCGGGGCGGGGAAGTTGACGATCTTTCGCGGCGTCTCCGGCTCGGCCTGTGCAGGATGGTGAGCCCATTCCGGAGTAGGCTCTTCGATGGTTGCCTGGTGGAGGCGTTCCTCGACAGCGGCGGCGTAAGCGGCGGGCAGCACAGGATCTCCGTTCTCAACCGGGGCGTCGACCATAGTACGCGGCACTTTCGCCCACACAGAGGGTGCCGGCGATGCCTCCGTCTCGACCGGATCCGCGTTGGTCTGCTCCCCCAAAGGCTGAGGCTGCGCCTTCTTGCGGCCCCACCAGCCGAACAGGCTGCTGAGCAGGGAGGTGCTTTCGCTCGCGGCGGCGGCCTTCTCCGCTTTACGGTCAGCCTTCTCACGGCTACGACGATCGCGCTCCATGGCGCGTTCGCGCTTGCTCTCGTACTCCGCGATTGCCCGATCCGCCCGTGAGGCACGGGTGCCACGCCAGTTGCGCCAACGGTCCTGCATGGCCTGTAGGAAGGCGAAGCGGGCCGTCGCCCACTCACGGGCAGTGTTGAAGGTAAAGGTCGTGGAGAGATAGGTGGCCATTACCACCATCAGGGCGACGACAATGCAGGCGCCTGGGAAGTTCAGCAGGGCAATGATGCTGTCTGCCATCAAGCGGCCTTCCACGCCTTCAATGGGCAGCGTGCTCCGCCACAGCATATGTCCCGGAAGCAGCGCAAACATCGCCGGGCCAAAGAAGATCCAGATCGCCAGGCCTACGGATTTTGCGACAGGCGAGCCCGCCGGACGCGACCGCATCCAGCAGTAGCCCAGCCTCATAACTGAGAGTGGTACGGCGAACGCGGCGATACCGAGAAGCTGCAGTGTAGCGTCGCTGATGAAGGCGCCTACGATGCCTGTCCAGTTATGTGCCGGACGCCCTGTGGCGTAGCCTCCCACGGTGTTCCAGGAGGGATCGGTCGCCGTATAACTGACCAGCGCCAGCGCCAGCAGACCGCCCCCTACCAGAACGGCCAGACCAATCAGCTCGTTCAGGCGGCGATTACGCGTCGGCGTTGTAACAAAACGGAGTGGCTTCATCGACACCTCGGAACAAATACGGACCGCTTCCGCGCGCAAAGCGCGGAAGTACCTTTCATTGTCCTCGTTTCGAGTCGGCTTCCGTGCCGGAAATCGCCACCTGGGGAACCTACCTGGCTACCGGGGAGCCAGGCAGGGGATCTCTAAATCTCCAGAATTACCGGCATGATCAACGGCCGCCGGCTTGTATTCTTCTGGATGTAGCGCTTCAGGTCCGTCCGGATCTTCTCCTTAATCACACCGTAGTCGCCTTTCTCCTCGTTCGAGGAGGCATCCAGCGTGCGCGCAATCACCTGCCGCGCTTCCGTCAGAATGGCTGGATCGGGCACTGCAAAGCCGCGAGCGATGATCTCCGGCGCTCCTTCTACCAGGCCGGTCAGCTTGTTGATGGCGAGGATCGGCAGCAGCAAACCGGCCTCCGAAAGGTGCCGGCGATCGCGAATCACCAGATCGTCCACCACATCTGCCGTCGAGCCGTCATCGATCAGGATTCTGCCTGCCTGCACTTTGTCCTGGCGTGTGGCCGAGTCGCGCGTCAGCTCCAGCACGTCTCCGTCTTCCAGCAGGAAGGTCTGTTTCGGAATCCCGGTCGATGCGGCAAGTTCCGCATGGCGCTTCAGATGCCGATAGTCGCCGTGCACCGGGATGAAGTACTTCGGCTTCACCAGGTTGATCATCAGGCGAAGCTCTTCCTGGCTGGCATGCCCGCTCACATGGATGGTTCCCTGGGTGCCGTCGTCGAAGATCACGTTCGCGTCCCGGCGGACCAGGTGATCGATCATGCGGAAGATGCCTTTTTCGTTGCCGGGGATGATGCGGCTCGAGAGCAGAACGGTGTCGCCGGGCTCAATCCGCGCATGTTTATGGTTGTCCACGGCGGCACGGGAAAGCGCCGACATCGGCTCACCCTGAGTTCCCGAGATCAGGACACAAACCTGCTCCGGCGGATAGTCTTTGATCTGCCCGCCATTGATCAAAATGCCTGGCGGTATATCGATATATCCAAGGTCTGCGGCAATCTCGGTGGAGTTGTCGAGCGATCGCCCGATGACGGCAACCTTGCGGTCATGTTTGTCCGCAAGCTCGAAGGCCAGCTTCAGCCGGTGGATCGACGATGAGAAGCAAGAGAAGAAGAGCCTCTTCTTTGTCCGTCCGAAGATCTCGTCCAACCGTGGCTTTACGGCCAGTTCGCTCGGCGTGTGTCCTGGCCGATCGACGTTGGTTGAATCCTGCAGAAGGGCGAGTACGCCGCCGTTCTTCCCAAGCTCAGCAAATGCCTGCAGGTCGAAAGGGTGCCCGTCCGGCGAAGCCAGGTCGACCTTGAAGTCTCCTGTATGCAGGATTGTCCCCACCGGGGTATGGATCGCGAGCGAAACGCAGTCCACGAGGGAGTGCGTCACTCGGATTGGCTGAATCCGGAAGGGGCCGATCTGGAACTGCTCACCGGGGATCATCTCCAGCATCTCGGTGTCGTCCAGCAGCTTGTGCTCTTCCAGCTTGCCTTCGACATAGGCGAGAGTGAACTCGGTACCGTAGACGGGTACGTCGCGCAGCTCGGTCAAAATCCAGGGAAGGCCGCCAATGTGATCTTCGTGACCATGGGTCAGCAGAATAGCTTTGACCTTCTCACGGTTCTCGACCAGGTATCCGATGTCGGGCACGACAATATCGACACCCAAGAGTTCCTCGTCCGGAAACATGAGTCCGGCATCGATGACAAGAATGTGGTCGCCATAGCGAATGGCACAGCAGTTCATGCCAAATTCGCCAAGGCCGCCGAGCGGGATGATATGCAGCTTGTCGAGACTCATCAAACCTTCATGCTAGAGCATTTTTCCTGTTGCCGGGTATCCCGGAAGAGGAGTGCAGCGGCGTTTTCATTGCGGAAAACGCCCATAGATGCGGAACCCTACTCTACGCCTACAGAAAAATGCTCTAACGCAGCAGGTCTTCAAGTGCCGTCGAGAGATCCGTCTTCTCGTCGCGGTACTTTACGATGACGGGGGTGTAGACAGAGAGCCCCCACTCCGTCCCTTTTCCTTTGGTGATAGCACGCGCACCTGGAACCACAACGGCGCCTGACGGAATGATGAGCGGCTGGTCCGCCGTTGCTTTCAGAACGGTTCCGTTCACCGTGTCATAGACCGGAGTCCCGCGCGTCAGCACTGTACCGGCCGCGAGGACAGCCTTAGAACGTACAATCGTCCCTTCATAGACGCCCGTATTTCCACCTACCAGGACGTCATCTTCAATGATCACTGGTGAGGCATTGACGGGTTCCAGCACGCCTCCGATCTGGCATGCCGCCGAGAGGTGGACGCGCTTGCCGATCTGTGCGCAGGAACCTACCAGAGCGTGCGAATCCACCATGGTGCCTTCATCCACATACGCACCAACGTTCACATAGGCGGGAGGCATCATCACCACACCCTTGGCGAGATAGGCTCCGCTGCGTACTGACGAACCGCCAGGTACCACCCGGACTCCCTGTTCGGGAGTAAAGGTGCGTGCCGGATAGGTAGCTTTATCGATGAAGCTCAGGCGGCCGCAGGACTGATCTTCGAGTTGGCCGATCCGGAAACCCAAAAGGATGCCGCGTTTGACCCATGCATTGACCGTCCAACCGATCGACGAGGCATCATCGGGAGAGGCTGAGCGCAGCGTACCAGCTTCGAGTTGACCGCGGAGCTCCAGGAAAGCCTTTTCAGCGTCGGGGTTGCCGATCGCTGCGGCTCCGGAGGCAAAGTGATGTTCAATGGTCTGCTCGAGGGTAGTGCTCAAAAGCTATCTCCTTGAAAGTCGGTAATCCCAGTGTAGGGGATGACGCCCCCACAGGCGAATTCCATCAATCAGCAGGACATTCACGTAGAATGCGTCCGTGCGATCCTTCCTGGTTCTCTCCTCTTCTCTTCTCTTCGCTGCATTGTCCGCATCGGCGCAGGTTGTGACTCTGCCGCTGTGGCCCAACGGAACACCGGAACAGTGGACTCCTGGTCCCGAAGTGGAGACCATGAAGCCAACGGACAAACTGGTAGGCGGCCATTCAGTCTCGAAATTAAGCAATATCGAACAGCCAACATTGGCTCTCTACCAGCCGCCGCAAGAAAAGCGTACGGGTGCGGCCGTGGTTGTTTTGCCAGGTGGCGGCTATCGCATCCTTGCTTATGACCTCGAAGGAACTGAGGTCTGCCAGTGGCTCAATGCGGAGGGCGTCGCATGTGTGCTGGTGAAATACCGCGTGCCCCTGAAGGAGCATTATCCGGCCAGCACAATCGACCTGGAGGATGCGCAGAAGGCCGTTCGTCTCACAAGAATGCATGCGGCTGAATGGGGAATCAATTCCTCGCAGGTCGGTGTTCTGGGCTTTTCGGCCGGTGGGCATCTTGCCGCAGTGTTGAGCAATCATGCCGACTTCAAACGCGCGGATGAGCCTGCGGATGAGGCATCTGTGAGCGCCAGGCCCGACTTTACGGTCCTGATCTATCCCGCGTACCTGACCGATGCGAGTCTGAAACAGGTCGACGAAGGCGTTAAGCCGAGTTCGGAGACACCGCCTACTTTTCTGCTGCAGGCTGAGGACGATCCCGTGCACGAAGAGAACGTGCTCGTGTACTTCCAGGCATTGAAGGAGGCTAAGGTCAAAGCCGAGCTGCACGTGTACGCGGAAGGCGGGCACGGTTATGGATTACGCGCAAATGGGCTGCCGATTGTGAAGTGGCCATCGCTGGTGACGACGTGGCTTCACACGATCGGGATATTGCACTAGGCCGGGATAGGTAACCTCGGTTTGTATCCACGCCGGTTTCGTGATGGCGTCAGCAGTGTATGGATTAGATCCAGAAGATAAGGCAGACTGACAGGTTTCTGTACGAAGCGCCAGGATCGGGAAAGAATCTCCGCCGCCCGGCTCTGACCCACATCTTCGCCGCTGATCAGGATGACCGGCATCTCAGGCTTTGCCGCCGTGAGTGTCTGGGCCAGTTCCACGCCCGAACTCTCAGGCATGTGAATGTCGGTTACCAATAGATCGATGTCCGGCCGGCTGGCAAAGACCTCCGCCGCACGATGCGCATTGTGGCAACTCAAGACGGTGTAACCCGCATGCCGCAGGAACGCTTTGTAGAGCGACCGGATATCGGAATCATCGTCGACGAGCAGGATGGTGCGATGAGGGAACTGCGAATCCATGACAGCAACTTCTCGTACTCAGGTGAAACGTGCGTAAAGTGAATCGGCTGTTAATTGCCAAGGTCCCATCTACAAGGCCCGATACTCTGACGCTGATTGAGCTGTGGAAGTTTGCCCGATGCAGGACATGGAAAATCCATATCCTGGAAATCATTCATTACAGATTTAAAAAACGCGCAGATCTTCTCCCGTAGGCAAGGCATCGACCAATAGGCCAAGCTCTCCAATGAGGATATCGAGTTTCCTGCGAGTGACAGGTGAGACCTCCGTCATGGGCAGGCGAAGGCCACCGTGGATTTTGCCCATCAGGGTCAGAATCGCTTTGGTCGGAGCGGGATTGGGCTCCCAGTAAAGCGCGTTAAGAAATTTGCTGTAGTGCCTCTGAATGCGGCGAGCTGTTGACCAGTCGTTATTCAGTGCGGCATCGATCATCTGCGCCATATGGCGTGGAATGACGTTGGAACCGACAGAGATAAGTCCAGATGCCCCCTGAGCAATGGCCGGCAGAGCAATGCCATCGTCACCGGCAAAGACACGGAAGTTGCGGGGAGCCGTGGCAATCATCTCAGAGATCTGCGCTATATTGCCGGAGCTCTCCTTGATGCCGATGATGTTGTTGTGTTCGGCCAGGCGAAGCACTGTAGCCGGCTCAAGATTCGCTGCTGTCCGGCCCGGGATGTTATAGAGCACTACCGGCAGAAGGGATGCGTCAGCAATTGCCTTGAAGTGAAGGTACTGACCTTCTTGGGAAGGCTTGTTGTAGTAGGGATTTGCTGTCAGGATGGCCGAGAGACCGGGAATGCGGGAAAGCTTTCCAACGCGCGCAACCGCCTCTGCCGTGTTGTTATGGGTGCACCCGGCCAGCACGGGAACCCGCCCTGCCGCTGAGCCGACAACCGTCTCGATCAGGCGGACGGTCTCGTACTCGGTAAGCGTCGAAGCTTCTCCAGTAGAACCAGCGGCGACCAGAAAGCTGATGCCGGAATCGATCTGCCAGTGAACCAGAGAGCTAATCGCAGGTTCGTCGAGTGTGTTGTCTGGTCGGAAGGGCGTAATCAGCGCTGTCCCGCAGCCTTGTAGGTCCATAACAAATGCTAGTTTACCGTTGCGGGCGGGTGCTTGTCAGGAAGGACGACGGTTCGTCGCAAAGGTTGAGTTACCCACAGGGTCGTCACCACTGCAGTCAGCAGGAAAAAGCAGATTTCTCCGCTATCGGTGCGAAATGACAGACAAAAACAACCCTGTATGTCGATACGCTCTAGCTGAAGCCACACGCTAAGGCGTGTGGCGCGAAGCGATGCCCATGCCCCAAAAGGGACATGGGCACTGATGCAGCTGTGTTCTAGGCCCAGTTTCCGTTGCGCATCAGCGGTTCGCTGGAACCGTCGGCGTATACGCCATCGACATTCATCTTGGCGTTGCCGATCATCCAGTCCACGTGGATCAGAGAGCTGTTGGCGCCAAGTTTGTTTAGTTCCTCTTCGCTCATCTTCTCGCCGCCGATGATGCAGGTGGAGTAGGCCTGACCAAGTGCGATGTGGCTGGCCGCGTTCTCATCGAAGAGCGTGTTCCAGAACAACAGGCCGCTCTCTGCAATCGGGGAGTGGTGTGGAACAAGGGCAACTTCGCCGAGCCGGGCTGCGCCCTCGTCGGTGGAAATCAGCTTCTTCAGGGCCTCTTCTCCTGCAGAGGCGGAGGCGTCGACGATGCGGCCATTTTCAAAGTGAACCGAGATGTTCTCGATGAGCGTTCCCTGATGGGAGAGCGGTTTTGAAGCACGCACGCGGCCGTTCACGCGATCTTTATGGGGTGTGGTGAAGCACTCTTCCGTCGGGATATTCGGCTGGCAGTAGACCCCGTTGCCGGCGGTCGTTCCACCGCCTGCCCACAGATGGTTATCCGCCAGGCCTACAGTCACGTCGGTGAGGCCGTCGTTTGAGTGGAACCGAAGCGCGTAGTAGCGCTTGTTGTTCAGGAAATCCACACGCTCCTTTAGACGGCCGCCATGTGTCTCCCAGGCGGCGACTGGATCGGGCTGGTCGCTGCGCGAGGCGGCGAAGATGGCATCCCACAACTTCGCTACCGCCTCTTGTTCCGGAAGGTCAGGAAAGACGAGCTTTGCCCATGCCGGGGTTGCGCAGGCGACGATCGTCCAGTTGATCTCGTGACGGGTGATGATCTCCATCGCCGGCTTGGCGGCTTTGCTGGCAGCGACATTGGCGCGGGAGACCTTGCCTGGGTCCTGTCCGGCAAGCAGGGAGGGATTGGCTCCAGTAATGCCGAGTCGTGCAGCGCCGGAACGATAGGCATTGGCAATGCCCTCGGAGAGCCAGACCGCGGTTTTATCGAAACTTTCGTCCGGCGCGTACTGGTAGCGCGCCAGGGTAAGCTCATCATCGTTGAACAGCGTAGTCACCAGCGTGGCGCCGGCCTTGTAGGCGTGTTCCGTGATGCGGCGAACAAAGGGGAGAGCTTCCATGGGAGCGGTGATGACCAGTTCCTGTCCGGCGCGAAGGTTGAGACCGACACGGACAGTGACCAGTGCAAGGGCGTCGAGCTTTTCTTCGAAGGTTTTAGGAGCAACGGGAGCAAGAACGGTTGCAGAAGACATAGTGTTTCTAGGGTAGGAGCCGATCGGCTGCTCCGCAAGTCCGGAAGATGTGATCCGGGAAGTGCACGAGTAGATCACCGGGTTAAAACCAAACCGCGGTCCTGATCCAGGACCGCGGTTTGGCTTTGGTTTCACTTACAGTTCCGAGAAGATGTCCTTGAAGTCGTAGCAGCCTTTGCGTGTCGAAAGCCATTCGGCAGCCCGGACGGCTCCGTCGGCGAAGGCGCGACGGCTGAAAGCCTCGTGGGTTAGAACGATCCTGTCGCCTTTGGAGGTTGCTGTCAGCGTGTGGAGACCGATGGCGTCACCTTCGCGATGGCTGGTGATCGGAGCATCTACTCCACCAAGAGCCTTTTGCAGGCTGATCGCGGTTCCGCTGGGAGCATCGAGTTTGGTGACGTGGTGGGTCTCGTCAACCGTGAACGTGTAGCCGGCCTTTGCGAGTCCCTTGGCAAGAACCGCAGCAGCCTGGAACATCACCTGGGTTCCGATGGAGTAGTTCGTGCCGTAGAGCAGACCGGCCTCTTTGCGTTCGGCCAAGCTGCGCATGTCAGCAAGCTTCTCGTACCAGCCCGTAGTGCCCACCACAACGCGAGCGCCGGTCGCGAGACAGGCGCGCAGGTTGGGAATGACGGCTTCGGGCGTAGTGAAATCGATCACTACATCGAAGCCGGTGACGAATGGAGGCGTCAGCGCGGCGGCGTTAGGGTTCTCTTTCGCATCGAGAACGTGCACGCCATGGCCGCGCTCATGCGCGACGTCGGCGACAAGCTTACCGGTCTTACCGTGTCCCAGGACGAGGATACGCATCAATGATCTCTCTGATCAGGCTTTTGCGGTTGCAGGTTCGGTCTGTGCTGCGGCGCGAGCTTCCACATCGAAGACACTGGGGTCGGGATTGGCGAAGAACTTCTTGTGCAGCGAGCGCACCGCCTCCTCCACATCCGCCTCTTCAATCATGAAGCTCATATTGATTTCGCTGGCTCCCTGGCTGATCATGCGCACATTCACATGGCTGACAGCCGTAAAGACCTGACCGGAGATACCGGCATGACCGCGGATATCCTCACCCACCAGGCAGATAAGAGCCTTATTCGGATCCAGCTTGACGTCGGCGATCGCGCTGAGATCTTCAATCACCGCATCGAGACCAATAGTCGAATCGACAGTCAGCGAGATCGAAACCTCAGAGGTGGAAACCATATCGACGACTACCTTGTGCCGGTCGAAGATATCGAAGACGGCCTTCATGTAGCCGTGCGACATCAGCATGCCGGAGCTGACGATGTCGATGATGGTCAGCTTGCGCTTCGCTGCAATGCACTTGAAGGGCGACTTGCAGGGCGGAGCGGCAGCGATGATCTTGGTGCCTTCGTTCGCCGCATTGCGCGAATTGAGCACCCAGACGGGGATGTTCTTCTGAACAGCCGGGAGGATCGTCGCGGGATGCAGCACCTTTGCACCGAAGTAAGCAAGCTCAGCCGCTTCTTCGAAGCTGATGGTCTTTACCCGGAGCGCATCGGAGGTGATGCGCGGATCGGTCGTCATGATGCCGTTGACGTCGGTCCAGATCTCGATCGCTCCGGCATGCAGACCGCCACCGATCAGAGCACCAGTGTAGTCAGAACCGCCACGGCCAAGAGTGGTCGTAATACCTTGCTCATTGGAGCCGATGAAGCCACCCATGACCGGCGTCTTGCCGGCGTCGATCAATGGCAGAACATTTGCGACCAACTTCTCTTCGATTTTGTCACTGAGCGGTTTGGCCTTGCCGAAGGCGGAGTCAGTGATGATAGATTCGCGCGCATCATGATGAATGCCGTTCAAACCGCGCTGATCGAAGGCAGCAGCAACCATCCGCGACGAAAGGCGCTCACCGTAGCTGACGACATTGTCCGTCGTGCGCGGTGTGAGCTCGCCAACCGCCGCAATGCCGCGCAGCAGATCGTCAAGTGAGTCGAACTCATTGCCAATGACTGGCTGCAGCGCGGTGAAACGCTCGTTGTCCAGCAGTTCAGCGGCCGTGTCGATATGCCGATTGCGCAAACGGGCAGAGATCGCAAGTGCGCCCATCTTGTCGCCCTTACCGGCCGCAGCAGCGGCTGCCAGAAGCTGGTCCGTAACCTTGGCCATGGCAGAGACGACAACAACCGGAGAAAGGCCCTTCTCGGTGCGGGTGCGGACGATGGCGGCGGTACGGTCGATCGCTTTGGCGTCCTCAACCGAGGTGCCGCCGAACTTCATAACGACGATGTGATTGCGGGGTGTGCTCATGCGTTTACCAGCGCTTCCTGCCGCGCGCCGGCGAACTTGAACTTACCCATCACTGCCAGGATCTCGGCGTTGAGGATGGCCGCGCCTGCAGCACCGCGAACGGTGTTGTGCGAAAGCAGGACAAACTTCCAGTCCAGCAGCGAGCACGGACGCAGACGGCCCACAGTGGTGGCCATGCCATTACCGCGTGCGATGTCCAGGCGGGGCTGGGGACGGTTTTCCGCCTCGTCATACTCGACCGGGTGTAGAGGGGCCGAGGGCAGATGATGTGCGCGGAGCGGCTGGAACTCGCGCCAGGCGGCGACCATCTGCTCGTAGTTGGCCGGGGTCTTCAGCTTGATGCTGACGCACTCGGTGTGGCCGTCGATGACAGGCACGCGGTTGCAATGCGCCGAGACTTTTGCGTCCAGCAGGTCGATGGAGCCGGTGCCGGCCGTTTCGTCGGCCTTGAACGCGCCGAGCAGCTTGCCGACCTCTTCCTCCAACTTCTCCTCTTCGTTCTTGATGTAGGGGACGACGTTACCGAGGATATCTAGGGACGCAACGCCGGGGTAGCCGGCGCCCGAGACAGCCTGCATGGTGGTCACAAAAAGGCTCTCGATGCCGAACTTCTGCTCCAGCGGAGCCAGAGCGAGCACCAGGCCGATGGCGCAGCAGTTTGGATTGGTGACCAGGAAGCCACCATTCTGCCTGCGTGAGACCTGGGTCTCGAGCAGACCGAAGTGATCGGAGTTGACCTCAGGCACAACCAGAGGAACATCCGGAGTCATGCGGAAGGCCGAGGAGTTGGAGATGACGGCGCAGCCTGCGTTGGCGTAAGCGGGCTCCAGTTCCTTGGCGATCGGCGAATCTACGGACGAAAAGATAATGCGCGGCACTTCGCCGGACGCGAGCTGCTCCGCCGTGGGCGGGGTGTTGGGCTGCACGATCATTTTGGCGATCTGCGCCGGCAGCGGCGTGTCGAGCTTCCAGTTGGTGGCCTCACCGTACGGTTTACCGGCGGAGCGGTCCGATGCCGCGAGCCATGTAATCTCGAACCAGGGGTGGTTGGCGAGAAGTTGGATAAAGCGCTGGCCCACCATGCCGGTGGCGCCAAGGATGCCTACTTTACGTCGTTCCATACGGTCCTTGCGCGCAGTTACTGCGCGTCTTTGACTGAAAGCGTGATTTATCTAGGATACCAAGGATCGTCCGTTTAGCGGCCAAACTGACGCAGGTGGTGGTCGGTATGGAGCCAGGCCCAGCGGTGCCATTCCCGGGTGGTCATACCAGCAAAGATGGGGTGAGGCGGCCAGTTCTCCCGGTTGGCGGCAAAGGCGTCGAGGGCCTGCAGCAGGGCATCGCGATCGCACTGGAAATCGGCAGGCGGCGTACCGCCGATGCCCTGTTTCATCTCGGGAGTGGTCGGAACGCCTTTCGGCCATTTGGCCGGAAAGTTCAGGGCCAGCCACTTGTAGAGTCCGACTGGGAGAGGAGGTTTGATCCTGGTACAGATAGTGCGCCGGTTGAGGCCGTAGAGCAGAGAGTCTGTCATATGGCAGACCGCCTGTGCCGCGGTCATATCGCCCCACTGCGGAGACGCGTCCGGAGTGAGGGAGGCGATCCTGGATTTCAGGGCGTGGAGGTCGGCTGGGTTGGCGATAGTAGGGCGCACGGCCAACAGTGTAAAGGCAGTTGCCAGATGCCAGATGCCAGATGCCAGATGCCAGATGCCAGATGCCAGATGGAGCGCCGATGCTCCTATGGGTTGCCTCGCTTGGGTGTATTGATGGACTTCTTCGTGCCCCATGCAGTACCGCTTCAACTTTCAACTTTTAACTTTCAACTGTAGTTAAAAGATATGCTTGATGGCTTTCTTGCGGAACTCGAGGTCGATTCGGATCTCTTTGGCAGAGATGGACTGCGGAAGCGGATCGATGCGCTGGACCGGTTGGATTTCTTTTTGGGAAGCGCCGGGCCGCGGAGCAGTTTGGGGGTGCAGCGCGCTGTGACGATGCGCTCGCGCCTCGACGCCGCCAATGCAGCCGTGTATGACGCGATTCGTGAGGAGATACGGCAGGGTTCCGTGGCGGATGTCTGGCAATGGCTGCGAGGGCAACGAGAGACGGAGTTGCCACGACATGGGCTCTCGTATGACTCGTTGGACGAAATTGTGAGCGGCCTGCTGCAGCTTCACGTACCAGAGATGGAGCTGCCGGAACTTGCAGAAGAGATGGTGTTTTATCAGCCAACGCCGGCGCGACACATCCTCGATCTGATCGAGAGGTTTGACCTGCGGGAGACGGACCGGTTAGTCGATTTCGGTGCGGGGATGGGGCATGTGTCCTTGCTGGCTTCAATGTTCTCCGGATGTCAGAGCGTCGGGATTGAAGTACAGGCTGCTTATGTGGCGGCCGCGAGGCAATGTGCTGCAGACCTGGGATTGGAGCAGGCACGTTTTCTTGAGCAGGATGTCAGGGAGGCTGATCTGGGCTGGGGAACGGTCTTCTACCTGTACACGCCGTTCCGGGGCTCGATGCTGGCGGAGGTGCTGCAACGGTTAGAGGAGGAGAGCCGCAAGCGGCCAATTCGGATTGCTTCCCTCGGGCCTTGCACGGCGGAGATTGCAGCGCAGTCCTGGGTCAAGGCGGTGTCGGCTGTGGATGAAGGACGGCTATGCCTCTTTGAAGGCCGTTGAACGTTGCAAGTTGAAAGTTGAAGATGACGGCATGTTTGGCGAGGGAGTTTTTCCTGCAGCAGCTGAAAGTCCTTTTTCTTGGACTCGAAAAACGGATCGAGCTGGCGCTCGATAAGCCCACATATGCTTCGCATATATGAGGCACCCAGGATTTGGGACGCTCTGAATGCGTCGATGCGTTCTAGAAGTCCTCTGAGCGTCGACGTCTGCGGGCGGGTTGGGAGCCTGCTCCGGCGAAGACACAGACCATCACGACGGCATGGATGAGAAACCAGACTGAGAGACCCTGGCTCTGGTAGATGAGCACCAGGATCAGAATGCGCGGCACCAAGATGGCGGCGAGCAGCGGCACCCACCCGAAGAGATGAAATGGTGTGAGATTGCCCTGCAGCCAGGCAATGGCGAGGCAGATACGAGGTAGAAAGAGCGAGAGAACGAGGAACCAGAATGGAAGCGTCGTGGAGGCGAGGTGTAAGTAGGGAAGGTTCATGGCGTTCCGTCAGTGATGATCTCTTTTCGATCCTCTGATGCTGTTGCCAGTTGGGCTAGCGATGGTCGTATGGGGGCTCTCTGGGTGCGTCGATGGACTTTTTCATATCCATGCCGTACCTCTCAACTGGAAACTGTTAACTGGCAGCTGCTTTACTTACTTGCCCTGGACGAGCCAGGTGAACTGCTCTTTGGTCAGAGGCACTACGGAGAGGCGGAACTGACGGAACATAATGGAGTCTGTGAACAGGGGATTGTCGCGAATCTCGGCGAGGGGCTTCGGGCGTGCGATCGCTTTGACCGGCTTGATGCGCACAGCAGGATTCTTCGGATCAGAAGCATCGACCGAGACAACCTTGGCATGACCGACGGCAGCTTTGCCGACGTTGGAGTGATAGATGACCAGGTCTTCACCGGGTTTCATGCCACGCAGAGTGATCAATGCCTGGGGGTTCTTGATGCCATCCCATACGGTTTCGCCGTCACGCTGCAGATCTTCAAAGGAGTAGACGTCGGGTTCGGATTTGAGAAGGTAGGCAGCCATGGGGAGATTCTAGTTGCTGGCTCTGAAAACGGTTGAATAGTTGAATCGTTGATATAGTCCCTGAAACCCAGGAGCGCTAGCCGCCGAGGTCGAGTAGTTTGACTTCCGGCAGGGGTTGGCCGAGGAAGCGGGAGCCGAGAACCTGGAACTTTTCTGTCGAATCGGTGGCGTAGAAGGTGAGGTTGTCCGATGGGCGGCCAGGTAAGGCGTGGAGCATCTCTGCCACTTTGCCGGCGGTCGTCTCTGCGGAATCGATGACAGTGATCGGCTGCGGGCTCAGCTCGGCGAGAAGCCGTGTGATGAGCGGACGGAGCAGAGGATAGTGGGTGCACCCAAGAAGCACAGTAGACGGCGAGAGCCCGGTCTTGGCGGCATCGGCGAGAGCTTCGGTGAGGTAGATGCGCGCCACCTGTTCGGTGACGTCGTGGTCGATCCATCCCTCTTCAACGAGCGGCACAAGAAGCGGGCAGGCCTTCTGTGTGGCCTCGATGCCGACAGCTTGCAGGGCTTTGAGATAGGCGTTTGACTGAACGGTAGCCTGGGTGGCCAGCACCAGGGCAGAGCCGGCGGTCGTGGCCTCACGGGCAGCCTCAGCCCCGGGTTCAATCACGCCGAGAATAGGAAGGCTGGTCGATGCCCTGAGTTCGTCCATCGCAAGTGCGGATGCGGTGTTGCAGGCGATGACGAGCATCTCTGCACCGTGATCTTCAAGAAACTTGGCGGAAGAAACGGCGTAGCGCGCGATGGTCTGGCGGGACTTGGCGCCGTAGGGAAGACGGGCGGTGTCGCCCAGGTAGGTGTAGCGGGCTCCTGGAATCAGCGGCAGGAGTGCGCGCAATACGGTCAAGCCTCCGAAGCCGGAGTCAAAGACGCCAACATGCACGGCGGTCATGGTATCTCTTTCGTCGATTGAAGGGTGGTGTCGGTAGAAGGATACACCCGATCCAGAGAGAAATGCCCAGCCAATGTGGGCCTTGTTTTGCCGTCCACGAGGAACCGAATCCGGCTGACTTGTGGAAAATTTGCATGGACCGTACCCAGTATGGAGAGCACGGTCAGAGTCTCGACCTCGATTCCGGAGGGATGTGCATCCGCGAAGCTCTGGCGGAGATTGATCACCGCCATATATCCGTTCCGCGCCGCCATGTCGGTGAAGGCGGTGGGAGAGGGCGTGGTCTTTTCCTCGGTGTTTTTATATCCGGATTCGGGCGGCTTGGGAGGTGTAAGCGGGAGTGGAAGGAAGAAGACGTCGGCAATGGCAGAGCCATCGAACTTGAGGGGGTGGCGCGAGTCTGTCTGTCCGTAATCGCTGAAAAGACGTTCAAGGATGGCGCGCAGGCGGATCGTCGGCTCGTTGGGCAGCGCGATCTGGCGGTCACTGGGGGTAATCGTGCCTGCGGCATCATCTGCCAGGAGGAAGGTAACGGCCTCGGTCTGGATTGTGGCGCCGCCCGGAGCCTCAATCGGCGTGGCTGCACTGGAAATAGAGTTCAGCCGGGCGATGGTGCGCTGGTGGACGCGCCACAGATAGCCCGCCATGAGAACTGAGAGCGTCATCAGCGCCAGAAACAGGATGCGCTGGTAGCGGGGGATCATCGCACAGCTCCCGTGCCGGTAACGGCGTTTGGATGGCCTCGCCAGAAGAGCAGGGCTCCGGCGATGGCCTCTGCGACTCGCTGTTGATAGGCGGGATCCTGGGCAGTGGCGTCATCAAGCGGACCAAGCTCGATTGCAACTGCGGGGCAGGCGAGGGAATCGAGTGCAGCCAGCCAGGTGCGGCTACTGGTGACGGGCGTATGAGAGCGGGAAATAGCAGCCTGCAGCTCTGAAGCGAGGCGAAGTGAACGTGTGACCCAGGGAGCCTGCGCTTCATTCCAGGGGACAGGTTTGGCGCCCTGGAGCGCCGGTTCGGTCTCGGGAAGAGCGGAGGTGAAGAGATGGACTCCGGCGGCGTTGCCGGAGGCATGCAGGGTAATGCAAGCCATGGCTCCGGAACGGTTGGCGAGCTCAACCCGGCCATCGCCGGTGAGATTAGCGGCATCGTCCGGTGTTGTATGCGTCAAGACGACTTTGAAGCCACGCACGATCAGCAAGGATTGGAGGCGGTTGGCGAAGGCGATGGTCACTTCGCGCTCCGGGAGTTTTTCCGTGAGCCTTGCCCCGGTATCCGGGCCGCCGTGAGCGGCGTCGAGAAGGATGACGGGTTGCTGTGGTGCAGGGGTTTGCGCGCGGGCGGCGGGCAGCAGGAGAGCTGCCACAGCCGCCGCCGCAAACGACGCGGGTTTAGAGCATTTTTTCTGTCGGTGCAGAGTAGGGCTTCCGCATCTATGGGCGTTTTCCGCAATGAAAACGCCGCTGCACTCCTCTGTCGGGATACCCAGCAACAGGAAAAATGCTCTAATCCAGGGCATAGATGGCAAGACCGCTCAGCAACTTCGGATAGAAGTCCGTGGACTTCTGCGGCATGACCTCGTTGGCGAAGGCAACATCGCGGAGTTGTTGCAATGTGACCGGTTTGGTAAGGAAAGCAACGTCCGCCTCTCCTTTGTTCACCAGATCCACCGCCTCGGATGCTTCGCGAAGATACTTTACGTTGCCCAGTTTCGTCACCTGTTCCTGCGAGAGACCGAGGATCTGCGCAAAGAGCAGGCCGTGGAGCTGTACGACATCGAGCTGACGCTGACGGGGGGAAAACTCCTGCAGCTTCGGCTCAATGGCTTCAGGTTTCGCGGTGAGCAGCCAGCTTCCATGAGAGGTGACGGCAACGAAGGCCACGCCTTCCGTAGCGTCGAGGGCTGTTTTGAGGGCTACATGGTTGCTGCCGTTCAAAGCAGCGGCTTCAAAGTACGGAGCCGCCTTGGCGAGGAGGTCGTGCGCCGAGAAGTTCTGCAGGCCGTTGAGCACGCGGTGTGTCGGCAGAATGGTGATTCCGGGGGCAGCCATATTGACGAAGGTCATCATCATGGCAGCTTCGGGGTAAGCCGGCGTGGGCAGGTCGGTGGCGGTGACGTGCAACTTTTCCGCCTCGTCGGCTCCGGCGGTTTCGGAGCCCGGAGCAGGATTAAAGGGCAGGCCAAGAGCGGCCGCGCGTTCCTTCGAGTAGGCGACCGAGGTCTCGTAGCGATGGTGGCCATCGGCGATGATGAGCTTCTTGTCCTGCATGGCGCCCACGATGATACGGATCAGGGACGGGTCAGTAATCTTCCAGAGCTTATGAAGGACTCCGTACTCGTCGACAACGGCCTGGTCTGGAGCGGGGCCGTTCTCGAAGAGAAGGCGTTCGACGCTGAAGCCGGGGTCGTTGTAGAGCATGTAGATCTGCTCGCAGTAAGCGCGGGTGGCTTTGAACAGGGCCAGACGATCGGACTTGTGCTTGGGAAAAGTCTGTTCGTGGCGATAGACGACCTGGTCGGCGTAGTCGTAGAGATGGCCGAGGGCGATAAAGCCACGGCGCTCGCGGGTTTCAGTAGTGCCCGGAACGGTGTAGACCTGCGAATAACCGTAGATAGCCGGTTCCGCCTCTTCGACGAGCACCTGGTCCTTGCGCCAGGCGTTGAGGGTGTCGGCGGCGCGGGTGTAGACGTTCTCTCCCTCTTCGGTGTCGCCCGGGAAGTGTTTCCCCAGGATCACGCGGATGAGGTTCAGCGGGCTCTTCGCGTAGTAGCGGTCCTGCATCTCCGGGGTGATCTTGTCATAAGGCTGGGTGACGACATCCTCCAGCTTGACCTTGGCGGGGTTATAACGGAAGGCGCGGAACGGATAAATGCGAGCCATGCGTGCGGAAGACGACACTCCAATCTTTAGGTTCTAGGAGAAATTGTACTTTGGGGACATAGGAGTCTGCGGCGGCCCGGTGGAATGGTTGAATCGTTGAATGGTTAGGGCAGCGGAGGAAGTACGGATTTCCCCGACCCGTTCGCTGGAATGACATTTTGTTGACAGTGCAGAGAGCGGTTTTCCCGATCATGGAATGAGAGGCTGCGATTTCACCAGGGGATGCGTCAAACAGGAAAACGGTGGATTACACTCGTACTTCCTGGAGGTGATCTCCGGAACGAGGCTAACGGTGGCGGGTCTGGGTCTCAAGGGTCGGCTGGAACGTGGGCAGCGCATATGGCGCCGCCTGGCAGTGCTGTTTGTCATGGGTGCAGCGCTGAGCGGGAGCGTGTGGGCGCAGGAGAATCCCCTGGGGGACGTGAATACCGCTGTGCCTCCTCCACCGAAGCCGCCGGTTGAGCCCAAAAAGGTAATTGAGGGTGGAGAGAATGTCGCACGTGAGGCGGCTTCCGCGCCACGCAGCGCCAGCATCCGTGTCTCGGTCAACCTGGTATTGGTACCGATGACGGTGACTGACCCGATGAACCGCCTGGTAACCGGCCTGGAGCGGGAGAACTTCTGGATCTATGAGAACAACCAGCCGCAGGAGATCCGTACCTTCTCGCTGGATGATGCTCCGGTGACCATCGGGATCATCTTCGATATGAGCGGAAGCATGGGATCGAAGTTTCAGCGGGCGCGTAAGGCGTTGAGCGCGTTTATGCGGACCTCAAATCCGGAAGATGAATTTTTTGTTGTCGCCTTTAACGACCGTCCTGCCGTCGTAGTAGATAACACTTCGAACGTGGATGACGTCGAAGCCCGCATGGCGATGATGAAACCGGAGAGCAGGACGGCGCTGATTGATGCCGTCTACCTGGGCCTGAATAAGCTGAAGGATGCGAAATATGACCGCAAGGCGCTGCTGATCATTTCAGATGGCGGCGATAACCGCAGCCGCTATACCGAAGGGGAATTGCGCCGGGCTGTCCGTGAGAGCGACGTGCAGATTTATTCCATCGGCATCTTCGATACCTACGCCTCGACTCCGGAAGAGATTGCCGGTCCCATCATGCTGAACGATATCTGCGAGATGACCGGCGGCCGCATGTTCCGCGTGACCGATGTCGCCGAACTTGGCGATATCGCGGCCCGTATCTCGCAGGAGCTGCGCAACGAGTACGTTGTCGGTTTCCGCCCAGGCGACCTGAAGCATGACGGGACCTGGCGCAAATTGAAAGTGAAACTTAACCCTCCGCCCGGACTACCCCCTCTGACCGTGCATAATCGACAAGGGTACTATGCACCTGCGGACTAAGGTTTTTGGCGCCATCCTGGTAGTTGGAAGTTTCACGGCGGGCTGGGCACAGCAGCAGCCTTCTTTGACCGTGGACCGGGATCCGATCGCATCGCCGGATCCGGATACGGCTCCGGCGCAATCGACCGCGCCGGTGGGGCCTGGAGGCGCGCCCACAGACAAGATCTCCGGCGGCAAGGGCGGCTATGTCCTGCACCGCGATGCCTACGAGGTCCGACTGAATGCGACGGTGCTGGACGGCAGTGGACGCACGATCCTGACCCTGCCGCAGGACGCCTTCCATGTCTTCGAAGACGGAACCCCGCAGACGATTAACTCTTTCCGGCAGGAAGATCTTCCGGTCTCGATCGGAATCCTGATCGACAGCTCAGGATCGATGTACGACAAGCGGGATGCCGTGAACAAGGCGGCGGTGAGGCTGATCAAGCTCTCGAACCCCAAGGATGAAGCGTTCCTGGTGGATTTTTCGTTCGAGCCATACATCGATACGGACTTTACCAGTGATGTGTCCAAGCTGGAGGCGGGTCTTAGCTACGTGAAGTCTTCCGGTGGAACGGCGATGTATGACGCGTTGCTGGCCTCGGCCGACTATCTGGCGAAGAATGCCAAACAGCCCAAGCAGGTGTTGCTGGTGGTAACGGACGGTGAAGATAACGCGTCGGCCACATCGCTGGAAGATGCGATTGCGCGTATCCAGGAGCTGGATGGGCCGGTGATCTATGCTGTCGGCCTGCTCTTCGGCAAGGACACAGATAAGCGCGAAAGCCGCCACGCGAAACGCGTGCTGGAGAACCTGGCGGAACAGACTGGCGGCATCGCCTTCTTCCCGCGCAATCTGCAGGAAGTAGACTCGGTCGCTGACCAGGTGGCGAAAGACATCCGCGAGCAGTACACGATTACCTATCACTCCACGAAGTCGCCTGCGCTCGGTGGCTATCGTCAGGTCCACGTGGACGCTAAATACAAGGGCTTCAACAAGCTGACAGTACGCACTCGTACCGGTTACTACCCGAAAGTCTCAGGAAGAGCGGCGGCAGCAGATAAATCCAGCAAGTAAGGCGTGCACGCGACGATGGCCTACCAGGGGTTTTCCACGAAGGCAATTCATGCCGGTCAGGAACCGGATGAGTTGACCGGCGCTGTGAATGTGCCGGTGTATCTCACCTCTACCTATCAACAGCAGGAGATCGGCAAGAACAAGGGCTGGGAGTATGCCCGCGTCACCAATCCGACGCGTTCAGCATTGGAAGCGAGCCTGGCGGCGCTCGAAGGTGGAACCAGCGGTCATGTCTTCGGCAGTGGCATGGCGGCGATTGCGGCGCTGTGCACGATGATGAAGGCCGGCGATCATGTTGTTTGCAGCGAGAATATTTACGGCGGTACGGCACGGCTCTTCGACAGGATTTTTGTTCACTATGGACTGACGTTTACCTATGTGGACGCCAGCGATCCGGCGAAGGTGGAAGCCGTGATTACGCCGGCGACGAAGCTGGTGCATATTGAGAGCCCGACGAATCCGATGATGTCGATTGTGGATATTGCGGCGGTGGCGGAGGTAGCGCATGGTCATGGTGTCGAGCTCTCGATCGACAATACGTTTCTCTCTCCGTATCTCCAGCGCCCGATCGAGCTGGGTGCGGATATCGTGATGCACTCGACGACCAAGTTCCTGAACGGCCATTCGGATGGGTTGGGTGGTGTGCTGATTGGGACAAAGCCGGAGCACAAGGAGCGCTTCGAGTTTGTGCAGAAGTGTACCGGTGGCATCCTGGCGCCGTTCGACTCCTACCTGGTGCTGCGCGGCCTCAAGACGCTGGCGCTGCGGATGCGGCAGCATGATGCGAATGGGCGCACGGTGGCGGAGTTCCTGGCGAAGCATCCGAAGGTGAACCAGGTCTTCTATCCCGGACTGCCGTCGCATCCGGGACATGCGATTGCGGCGCGGCAGCAGAAGGGATTTGGCTCGATGATGTCGTTCGAGCTCGGAAGCAAGGAAGCAGCGAACGAGTTTGTGCGCTCGTTGAAGCTTTGCTATCTGGCAGAGTCTCTCGGGGGCGTGGAGACGCTGGTCTCGCACTCGGCTTCGATGACCCATGCGGCGATGACCCAGGCGCAGCGCGATGCGCTGGGGATTACGGACGGGCTGATCCGGTTGTCCGTGGGGTGTGAGGATGTTGAGGATATCCTCGCGGATCTGGAACAAGCGCTGGCGGGAATTGAGTAATTGAATCATTGAATCAATTGAAGGATTGAATAAAGATTCTTTCTCGAATGCTGCTTTTGTTTGTGGCTGGTGCGTCCGGCATGAGCGCGTCAAGTTATGCGTAGCCAGTTCGCATCGGTAGATGCGAATGCCTTGCTTAAGGGGACGGCTTTTAGCCGTCCCATACGGAAGCCGCAGAGATGGCGGCTTAGCCGCTGAGGTCAATCTATCCGTCCAGTAGTGTGGTATTCCGACCCGAGTCTCCTGTCATTCCGTAGCGCAGCGACAAATTTCCGAACACAGCCCTCAGCGGCTGAAGCCGTTTGCTTTCTACATTCGAATGCGGCACGGCTGAAAGCCGTGCCCTAAGCAAGGCATTCGCACTTTGGTGCGAACTGGCTGTGCTGCGCACAGCCATAAAGCTGGTCCTTCATTGTGTTCAAGATGACAAGTCTTAGAGAAGTGGAAATGTCTCGATAGAGCTAGTGGGTCGCCGCTGGCGTGTTGGCTGGATCCGTGTAGGGGACGTCTTTGCCAGGGACGTGTTTGGTGATTTTTCTGCCGAGCAGCTCTCGTGCGACTGCGCCTGCGGCTCTGCCACCGATGCCTATGGCCGCATTCGTGAAGACCAGGTCCCAGCCGCGGTCGGCGTGGGGATAGTAAAGGTTGGAGAGGGCTCCCGACGTCATGGCTCCGAGAAGATAGGAGTAGTTTGGCATCATGTTACCGCTGTCGCTGCGCGCGACGAAGGCGCTGGCGATGGCGTGGTAGACACGGGATTTGGTACTGCCGATGCCTTGATAAAAGTAGCGGGGATCCTGATGAAAGAGTGAGGCGTAGATGGCGTGGTCGAAGTAGTCGCTGATGCGGCCGTCTCCGAAGCGTGCTGCCCAGCGTTTGCCGTATCCGGCGGCTCCCTGGCCGTAGCCGGCGTAGGAGTTGTTGGCTTGTTCGACTCCAGCGCTGACGGTTACGCCGATGAAGGACGTCCAATCGAGCGTGTCGCGGGTTGCGAGCTGGAACTTCTGCTTCGTCGTCATGGGGACGGGATGAGGTTCGAAGCTTGTGTAGAAGTTCGGAATGACTCCAAAGACTCGCTGTTGTTCCTGGGCTTTGATCTGAGCCTCAGCGATGACCTCTGTGGGAAGAACAGTGATCTCTGTGTTTGTCGATGCAATGGTGAGCGAGACATCGGGCACGACGTAGTTCTGCTCCCCGGAGACATCGAAGGAGGGAGAGATGTAGGGAGCAAAGCCATTGCAGGTAATGCGGAGTCGATAACTGCCGGCGGGCAGTCGAACGAACAGAAATCCTCCCTTGGTATCGACCAATTCTGATCGCACTGGGGCGCCTGCTTCGTTAAGCAAAGTGACCTGTGCTCCGGGGACGATGGCGCCTGTGCTATCGAAGACGGAGCCTGAGATCTGTGCCGAGCCTGCAGGCAGCGCTGCAAGTGCTTGCGAGGGGGATGCCGCGAGCGGGGATGTCTGGAATTGGGGAGCAGGCGCGTCGGGAAGCTCGAACGAAGCAGTCGCGACGCCGGCCTGTTGTGCAGACAATGCAGTCGTCGAGACAAGAAGGAAGACCGAAGCGGCACATTTCAACATGAATCAGAAGTCCTATCTGTGATGGTTTGCCAAGCGCTTTGTCTTCCTTCGTACGTGTAAAGGAAAAATGGGGGGCAGGCACCTGCGTCTATCGACGATTCGGCCCAGGGAAAGGGAGGTGTAGTCGACGATTCGCGACAAACGAGGCTCCCGAGGGAACGGTCGAATGTCGTAAAGTGTCGACGCTTGAAAAGAAAACGGATCGAATTCGCAGAGCGCGCGTCCTATACACAGCGATTGAGGTGTCATGGAGCTACGGTTCTCAAGTGCGCTCCTGTCATGCCGATCTTCGGTTGAGATGACGAGGTTTATCCAAAAAGAGCATCCGTACGGGTTACGGGTTGCCGTGGCGTGCTGCATTCCCGCGGTTGTCGCGTTGCTTGGTTTTAGCGGGCCGCATGAGCCTGTCGCGCCTGCAACGACTCAAAGTATCGTGCAGTCGGAGGAATCTCGGCCGCAGGTGCTGCAACCGGACCTGCTGGAAGGGGCCTGGACTGTGGTATGGGGTACGTCACCGGCCGACAAGCACCGCAGCACCTTCCGCATCGTCTCCGCAGGTCAGCAATTGAGTGTCGTCACTGCTGCGGACATGAATGACTTTCTCCCTCTTCAGGGCTCACGCCGTACGATTTCGGTGCATGTGGATGGAATGAGTGTGTCCTTTGTCGGCGGCAGCGCAGGGACCGTAAAAGGGGATTATGTCGGAGGAGTGCTGCGCGGCACCACAGATCGCGGAGCGCAGTGGATTGCGGTTCGATCGCCGCGCGAGGTGCAAGAACATCACCACAAATCCCGCATCCCAGACCATCTGACACCTTCCCTGGAGACGCGTGATCAAAACAGGTGACGCGCTGGACTATCGTGATAGCAAACGTGCAAGCGCCGAAAGTTCGTGTCTCGCTTCTGTTGATCGACGATGACCGCTCGCTTGGAGCGCTGCTGGCAGAGTACTGCGAACCTTCCGGCTTCAGCGTGACCTGCGCCCGCAGTGGAGAAGAAGGCATCCAGTGTGTGACGGAACGTCCATTCCAATTCATCGTGCTGGACGTGATGCTGCCGGGAATGGATGGTTTTGAGACGCTGCGGCAATTACGAGAGATCACGCGGACTCCGGTACTGATGCTGACCACGCGAGGAGCGACGCGCGATCGTGTCCATGGTTTGAACGACGGCGCCGACGATTACCTGACAAAGCCCTTTCAGCCAGAAGAGCTGGTCGCAAGAATCGGCAGTATTCTGCGCCGGACGCAACCTGCCGCGGTGGAGGTCTCAAACAGGCTTGTGGGCGATCTCCTCCTGGATGAGGGCTCTCGTACCGTGCTCTGTAGTGGTAAGCCGGTAGAGCTGACCGGAGCTCAGTATGAGTTGCTGCGTCTCCTGCTGGAGTGTCCTGGCGAGGCGCGTCCGCGGGAGGATCTGATCCGGCGCATCTTCGGACGCGAACCGCATGGGGTCGACCGCTCCATCGATAATCTGGTGAACAATCTCAGAAAGCGATTGGGCGTTCATCCGGATGGCACAGATCGCTTCAAGTCTGTCCGCAACCTTGGATACAGCTATGTGCTCCCGCAGGATGGAACCTGCCTGTGAGTGTCTTCTTCCGCATCTTCCGCACCTTCTGGTTCTTGATCCTGCTGGGCAGTCTACTGATCATGCTGGTATTGCCCATCAGTAGAGAGCCGAGGATGGTGTTGTTCGAACGGCCGCGGGAGCTACCGATCGCGAAGATACAGGAGTGTGCGGCGCTCGCTGTTCAGAAGCGTGCACAGGGCTTTCATGGAAGCCTTGGGCCAGAGTGTTTCAACGGATATCTCCTGACGTCTAACAGCTCCTCTGCGGCAATGGGTGTGAGGCTTCCGTATGGCGAGTCGGAATTGCTGGAGTGGGCAAGAAACCGGATCAGCCCGATGGTGATGGCGACGATCGATGAGACTGTTGTTGCCGTGCGGACTGACCCTGCTGTAAGTACATCGCCTTTGTTTGTCGCCAGACTGCCTTATCCGGGTACGAGACGCGCGAAGACAAAGGTTGGCTTTGCCATGCTGTTGCGCTTTATCGCGTTTTCCGCGATCGCTGCGCTGGTATTGAGCCTCTACTTCACACGGCCGATTACGCTGCTCTCTGAGGCGACCCAGGCGTTTGGTACCGGAGATCTTCGCGTACGCCTCAAGCCCGCGCTGACAAAGCGGCGCGATGAGATCGGCAGGGTAAGCCGTGGGTTCAATGAGATGGCTGAGAAGATAGAGTCGCTTGTGCTGCAGCAGAAGACATTTCTGGCGCATGCGGCGCATGAGCTTGGTTCACCGCTGACACGCTTGAATATCGCCCTGGCGCTTTGCAAGCGCAGGTTGGACGCGACGAAGGCTCCGGAGTTGGAGCGGATTGAGGATGAGTCGAAACAGCTCAATGCCCTGGTGCAGCAGTTATTGCTCTTTGCGCGACTGGAGAGCGGCAATGAGATGGATCAGAACCGGACCAGGTTTTTTGTTTCAAGGATTCTGACGGCTGCCGTAGAGAATGCGCGGTTTGAGGGTGAGCATCAGGGAAAGATCGTCACCTTCGCCCGGGAGGAGCCATTTGCGATCGAAGGCTATCCAGATCTGTTGCAGCGTGCCTTCGACAATGTGCTTCGCAATGCTCTTCGATTCGCACGGGTAATCACGGTCGAAAGTCATGTGGATGATGGCCGTGATGTAGGGCTGGTGGAGATCTATGACGATGGTCCAGGAATTCCGGAGGGGATGGAAGAGGCAATCTTCGAGCCCTTTCAGCGCGTGTCGGATTCTGACGCTTCTTCCGAAACAAAAGGTGCTGGCTTAGGGCTGGCAATTGCGAGGCAGACCGTGCTGGCCAATGGAGGAACAATCTCCGCGCACAAATCGCCGATGGGTGGGTTGATGGTGCGGTTTGAGTTTCCGCTGCAGCGCCGCTAGTAATTGAATGATTGAAGATTGAAGGATTGAATAACTGGTGGCATTCGCAGCTGCGTTGCGAGGTAGGGCACCCGGGTAGGGAAGATAAAAACAGGTCCTTCGTTACGCTCAGGATGACAAATAAATCCATTACTGATACACGGCGATCTTAGTGGACGATGGTGAGTTTTACTGGGTCGGCGGCGGTGACGCGTGACCCGACGGCAGGTGACTGGGCGATGACTGTGCCCATGACTTTGACCGGCTGTGGTGCGGGCGTGGAGCCGACCGAGGGAATTGCGGGGATGGATGTGGCGGCTTCCTGGGCGTAGGCGATGTGCAGGCCCATGGCGGAGATACGTGCGGCGGCTTCCGTCAGGGTAAGACCGGAGAGGTTGGGCATGACCCATGCCTTCGGCTCTGCATCTTGCTCTTCTGAGAGCAGCAGGCTGACTGCGGGCTTGTCGACGCCTTCGGCATTGGGGGGCGGCGACTGCGCCAGGACGTAGTCTGCCTCGCCGGCGATGGGAAGGTGAGCAAGTGAGCCGAGTTCGAGGCTGCCGCGGCGAAGCGTGACCGTGGCCTCCCGCAGTGACATGCCGACGGCATTGGGAATGGTGACGCGCTGTGGTCCGAGCGATTGGGTGACGCGGACCTGCCAGGAGCGCCGTACACGTGCTCCGGCGGCGGGATACTGCTGCAGGACGCGTCCGGCGGGAACAACCGCGGAGTAATAGCGGTTTTCGAGCGTCATGTTCAGGCCGGTGCCGCGTGCCTTCGCTGCGGCTTCCTCATAGGTCATGCCGGTGAAGTTGGGGATCTGCACCTCGCGGCCGTGAATGGCGAGGCGCATGGTGATGAAGGCCGAGAGCAGCGCTACGGTCATCATGGCGACCGCACCCAGCAGGATACGGAAGAAGCGGATCATGGTGGTTCGCAGTTTCACGGTATGCAGCTCAGGATACAGCTAGAGCGTTTTCCCTGTTCCTCGGTATCTCTAAAGAGGAGTGCAGCGGCGTTTTCTTTGCGGAAAACGCCCATAGATGCGGAAGCCCTACTCTACACCTACAGGGAAAATGCCCCCTTGGGGCAGGATACAGCCACGCAGCTCAGTGCGCGATCAACGGCGGTTGTCGGTTGCCGGCTCGGGATGGATCAACACGCGCGAGACCTCGGGGTGCAGGCGCTTCATACGGCTTTCCACCTCGGTGATGATGGCATGCACCTCTGACATCGGCAGATCGTCGGGCAGCGTGCAATGGCAGCTGATCTGCAGGTGATCGCCGGTGCGGGTGACCAGAACATCGTGGATATCCAGGATCTGCGGGAACTCCTGTGCGGCGAGGCGCAGGCCGCGTTCGAGCTGCGTGTCGCGGGCGACGGCGTCCGTATGCTCGATGGTTGCGGGCTCACTTTCAATGTGGGTGAGGATATTGGCGATACGGGGTTCTTCGCGGCGCATCTCGCTCTCGAGCTTAGTAACCAAATCGTGGGCGGCACGTAGGTGCATGATCTCGGGGACTTCAAGGTGGAGCTCGATGTAGAGCTTGTCCTTGATCTCACGGACACTGAGATCGTGAATGCTGAGATTGCGGCGCGCGGCTACCGCTTTGACACGGTCGAAGACCGATTCAGACTCAGAGGCGGTGGGTACCGTATTAATGTCGATATCGGCGCCCGGCAGGATACGCTGTACGGCGGCTCGCGCACCTTTGGTGACCTGTTCGGCACGCTGGAAGGTCAGGTTACGGGGAAGCGCCAGGGTCAGGTCGACAAAGTGTTCTGATCCTGCGCGGCGCACGCGTACCCGGTCGACAGAGAGAACGTCAGGAACCTGAGCAATGGCGCGGATGAGCTCACGTCTGGTTTCCGTGGGTGTCGCGTCCATCAGGTCGTCGAGAGTGCGGCGAGCGAGGCGGTAACTAACCTGCAGGATGATCGCGGAGACGAGGAGAGCTGCAACGGAGTCGGCGCGATGCAGCCAGGCGATGTTGAAGTGAGCTCCCGCCCAGGTTGCGATAAGGCCAAGAAGCACAGCGACCGAGGACCAGATATCGGTGCTGAAGTGCAGTGCATCCGCCTCGAGGGCCTGCGAGCCGGACTCCTTGGCGACACGGAAGAGATGACGGGAGCGGCCGTAGTCGACAGCAATGGAGAGCAGCAGGACGAGGATGGGCCAGATGCCGTTATGGATCTCGACCGGGTGCAGCAGGCGGCGGACAGCTTCGAGCACAATCCAGAGACAGGATGCGCCCATGAGGAAGATCTCGAAGAAGGCCGAGAGATTCTCGATCTTGCCATGACCGAAGTTGTGATCTTCATCTGCCGGCTTATCTGAGACCTGCACGGAAAAGAGCGTGATGCCGGCAGCGGCGAGATCGAGGCCGGAGTGCGCAGCTTCGCTGAGCATGCCCAGGGAGTGGGTCAGGAGACCGGCGATCAGTTTGAGAGCGGTGATGCCGGCTGCCGCCAGGACGGAGCTGAGTGCAGCGCGGCGTTTTTCGGCCTGCTGGGCGGTGGAGGATATTGGTTGGACCGCTGCAGGCATCTGGGACTTCTAGCTTACTCCGATTTGGTTCCGCGATAGAGGCCGGCGATGCCGAAGGTGTAAGGGGTCCAGGTGGTGTGGGTATATCCGGCGGCTTCCATCTTGCGGAGCATCTCGGGTGGCTTGGGGAAACGGCCTACAGATGCTGGGAGATAGGCATATGCGGACGCGCTGCGGGAGATGGCTGCGCCGATGGCCGGCAGCACGCGGCGGAAATAGAAGGCGTAGAGTTTGCCGATAGGGCCGCCGGGTTGGTTGAAGTCGAGAATGCCGATCTGTCCGCCGGGTTTGAGCACGCGTGCGATCTCGCGCAGGCCGGCATCGTAGTTGGCGAGATTGCGGAAGCCGAAGGCGGAGACAACAAGGTCGAAAGAGTGATCGGACATCGGCAGGTTGAGCGCGTCGGCTTCGATGAAGCAGACGTTGTGTCCGCGATGCTTCTCGATGCCCCGGGTGATCATCTCGTGCGAAAAGTCGACGGCCATCATCTGCTCGGCGGGCGAGGGACGAAGCGCGAGTAGCGCTGAGGTCATATCGCCGGTGCCGCAGCAGAGATCGAGGACCACGGACTCAGGTTTGGCAAGAACGTCGCGGAAGGTGGTGGCACAACGGCGCCACCAGCGGCGGTCGATACCGGCGGAGAGCACATGGTTGAGCAGGTCGTACTTCGGCGCGATGGAGTCGAACATCTGCTGCACGGCCGCTGCGGCCTGCTGCTCGGTCATGTTCTCTCCGGGTTGCGCTCCGGTTGCGCTCATGCTCCTCGCTCCTGCATGAGTTTGAGCGTCTGCTCGGTGGCGTGCAGCATCTCGGCTTCGGTAACGTCGGTGACGATCTGTACCTTGCCGATGGAGATGGGAAGGATGAAGCGGCGCTGGCCGGAGCGGTTCTTCTTGTCGGAGCCGGTGAGATCGACGATCTGCTGCGCCGACGCGCGGAACTTCGGAATGGGACCGTAGGCAAGCACGGTATTGACGATGCGTGTGCCGTCAGCTTCGGCGAGTATGCCGCGTTCCACCGCGATGAGGGTGGCGGCGATCATGCCCCAGGCGATGGCCTGGCCGTGCAGGAGCTGCTTGTACTTCGTAGCGGCTTCGATGGCGTGGCCGAGCGTGTGACCGAAGTTGAGAATCATGCGCAGGCCGTTCTCGCGCTCGTCGATGCCGACGACCTCTGCCTTCATCTTTACGGAAGCGGTGACGACCTTTTCGAGAGCTTTGGGATCGCCTTTCAGAATGGCCTTCGATTCCGATTCCATGTAGCGGAAGAGGCGCGGCGTGCGAATGACGCCGGCTTTTACGGATTCCTGCAGGCCGGCGCGCAGCTCGGAAGGTGGCAAAGTCTTGAGGATGTCGATATCGATGAAGACCCCGAGCGGCTGATGGAAGCTGCCGACGAGGTTTTTGCCGGCACGCAGATTGACGCCGGTCTTGCCGCCTACCGAGGAGTCCACCTGTGCGAGCAGCGTGGTGGGCACCTGGATGAAGCGGATGCCGCGCATGTAGATCGCTGCCAGGAAGCCGGTGATGTCCCCGACAACGCCGCCGCCCAGGGCGATGAGCACGGCGTCGCGATCGGCTTTATTCTCGGCGAGCTGCTCCAGAAGGCTCTCGACCGCGGCGAAGCGCTTGTGCGATTCACCGGAGGGATGCAGCAGCACAACCGGCTTTGCGTCCTTGGGGAAGGAGGCGAGGAACTTGCGCTGCCACAGCTTCCAGATCTCGGGAGTCGTGACGACGAAGAGCCGGGTTGCCGGAGAACCGGTGAGTTTGGCGATGCGGCGGGAGAGCGTTGGCAGAAGGCCGCGGCCGATGACGACGTTGTAGTTCGCTGTAGGCGTATTTACTGCGATAACTGGCACAGCTTTATGGTATCGCGATCAGAAGCGTACCCTGTGAGGGTGAGTGCCGGGGAACGTTTTGACTTTGTTGTAGTGGGTGCTGGAATCGCCGGACTTCGGGCAGCGATGACGCTGGCGAAGGCCGGCAGCGTGCTGGTAGTGACGAAGGAAAAGATGGCCGAGTCGAACACGGCCTATGCACAGGGCGGTATTGCCGTGGCTATGGGCGGCGCCGAGGACGTCGCCGAGCATCTGGATGACACGGTGATGGCGGGCGATGGCCTGGTGAACCGCGAAGCCGCTCAGGTGCTGGTGGCGCAAGGGCCGGCGCGCGTGGATGAGCTGCTGGCATGGGGCACGGAGTTCGATCGCGAACAGGGCGAGCTGATGCGGACTCGTGAGGGCGCGCATTCACGATCGCGCATTCTGCATGCGCATGGTGACGCTACAGGCTGGGAGATTGCCCGATCGCTGCTGCGGATGGTGACGGCGAATTCACGCATTGAAGTGCGTGAGTTTGTCACGACGGTCGATCTGCTGCGCGCCGATACGGGACGCATCTGCGGTGTGATGTTGGAAGATGCGCAGGGTGAGATGCGTGCCGTGGAGGCCTGTGCGGTGCTGCTGGCCTCCGGCGGCGCGGGACAGGTTTACAGCGATACGACGAATCCGGCAGTGGCGACGGGCGACGGCATTGCGATGGCTTGGCGCGCGGGTGCGGCGATCAGCGATATGGAGTTCTATCAGTTTCATCCCACGGCCTTTTCGCGGAGAGGCGCACCACGCTTTCTGCTGTCGGAGGCGCTACGCGGTGAGGGGGCGCATCTGCGCAACGCAGCAGGCGAGCGTTTCATGCCGCGGTATCACAAGCTGGCGGAGCTTGCGCCGCGTGATGTA
Source organism: Terriglobus albidus (assembly GCF_025685425.1). Lineage (GTDB taxonomy): Bacteria > Acidobacteriota > Terriglobia > Terriglobales > Acidobacteriaceae > Terriglobus > Terriglobus albidus. The sequence continues at coordinate 1,044,140 of NZ_JAGTAS010000058.1, read as the reverse complement.
GTGGCACGCGCGATTACGCGCGAGGACGTGACGGGCGAGGTCTATCTCGACATGCGTCATGTGCAGAAAGACCTGAAGGCTCGTTTCCCAGGCATATCGGCGTTTCTGGAGAAATATGGACTTGAGCTGGGACGGGATCTGATACCTGTGCGGCCGGCTGCCCATTACCTGATGGGCGGTGTGCGTACGGATACGCATGGACGGACCTCGCTGGCAGGGTTGTATGCGGCAGGTGAGTGTGCGTGCACGGGCGTGCATGGAGCCAATCGTCTGGCGAGCAATTCTCTGTTAGAGGGGCTGGTCTTTGGAGCTCTGGCGGCGGAGGCGATGGTCGAGGAGTGTGGTGCTCCGGTGGCTTCGAAGCCGGTTGTTCCGGCGGCGGTTCGAGCCGGCAGCGATGCGGGAGATGTTGAAACCTGGATCGCGCATCTGCGTGCATTGATGTGGGAGAAGGCCGGGTTGCTGCGCGATGCAGAGCGATTGCGTGAGGCAAAAGCTGAGCTTGATGCGATGGCGTTGCCTGCAGGAAATGGGCGGCGATCTGTTGAGGCTCGCAATCTCCATGCGATCGCGACGATGATCGTGGCTTCGGCGCTTGCGCGCGAGGAGAGCCGCGGGGCGCACTTCCGGAATGATTTTCCGCAGCGGGACGATGTGCGGTTTGGGAAGCACTCGGTGTTGCGGGATGGTGGGGTTGGGTTTGAGTAGATGAGATCACCATCGGGGTGAACGCTCACAACGCCTGGACGAATTAAGAAATCAAGTGCGAGTGTCTTGTCGATTGCTTTCGTTCGCGCAATGCGCGAATGCCTTGCTTAAGGGGACGGCTTTCAGCCGTCCCGTAGAAGACTCGGAAAGAGAAGTGGCTTTAGCCACTGAGGGCATGTTTCTGGGGATAGATTGCCCTCAGCGGTTAAAACCGCTATCTCGATTGACGTTTGTATGGCACGGCTAGAAGCCGTGCCCTTAAGCAAGGCGTTCGCACCTGCGGTGCGAATTGGCTGCACCGCGTGCAGCCGCAAAAGCAGGTCCTTCGCTACGCTCAGGATGACAAGCTTTGAAAGTCGTGCAGTCTCAGGCCGTAGCGTGCTTCTTGGGCAGCAGTAATGAGATCACGACAGTGATGCCAAGCATGCCCAGGATGATGGCGAGCGAGAGGGGCGCGGAGACTTCGATCCAACTGGCGGCGAGCATCTTGAAGGCGGCGAAGCCGAGCACCGCGGCGAGGCCGTAGTGCAGGTAGGCGAGCTTTTCGAGAAGGTGCGCCAGCAGGAAGTAGAGCGAGCGCAGACCCATCACCGCCATCACATTAGAGCTGTAGGCGATGAACGGATGCCGTGTGATCGAGAGCACCGCGGGGATGGAGTCGAGCGCGAAGACGAAGTCGGTGAAGGCGATGGCAATCAACGCCAACGAGAGCATCGTCAGATGCAGTTTCCCGCGTTCACGCAGAAAGAAATGCGACTGATTGTTCGAGACAGGAAAGATGCGTTCGATCCACTTCGTCCATGCAGGTTTGCCGGATTTCTTTTCGCCGTGCGGCATCAACAGGCGGACTGCCGCGAAGAGCAGGAAGGCTCCGAAGATGTAGGTTACCCACGCAAAGTGTTCCAATAGCTCGATGCCGAGGCCGATGAAGCCGGCGCGCATAACGACCGCTCCGAGGATTCCCCAGAAGAGAACCCGGCGCTGATGCGGACCTTCGATGTTGAATTCGCGGAAGAGCAGAAGGAAGACGAAGAGATTGTCGACCGAGAGTGACTCTTCGATGGCGTAGCCGGAGATGAACTCGATATCGTAGGGGCTGCCGAGGGTGTACCAGACATACCCGGCGAAGGCGAGAGCCGCGCCGATCCACATGCAAGTTGCCCAGACAGCACGCGCGGGCGTCTGCTTCCGGCGCAGCATGAGGAACTCCCCGACAAAGAGCAGCAGCAGGAAGACGTGGAAGCCGATCCAGTCGTAGAGAGGGATCTCGTTCATCGGCCTTAGTGACCGCTCTGGTTGATGAGCCGGATCATTTCGACAAAGAGGTCGCCGGAGATCTGCAGGCTCGCGGCCGAGATCTTATCCAGCGTGTCATCGGCGGTGTGATGGTATCCGTCGGGATGCATGAAGCTGGAAGGCCCGTAGTTGATGTCGATGATGTCGAGGACGGGCACGCCGCGTTGTTTGAAGGGCAGGTGATCGTCTTCGACGGCGGACTCGAGTTTGAAGATTGAGTTCGAGTGACCGGTATTCTTTGCCGCCTGCTTGAGCAGATCCAGCAGCCATGGGGTGCTGTTGGTTTCGCGGTTGATGTTCAGGTCCTTATCGGCGCACATGTCCGCGAGCAGAAAGGCCTTGATCTTCGGCAGAGTGCCGTTGGCCGCCCATTTGGCGGCGATGTGCTTGGTGCCGTAGAGGGCATCGCGCTGCGTGTCCCAATGATCGCCGACGGCTTCTTCCGCGTCATCGAAGAGCAGCCATACGGAGTAGCCCTCGGGAGGATGGGTGCGGAGCACATTGGCCATCTCCATCAGGAGAGCGGTAGTGGCACCCCCGTCGTTGGCTCCGACGAAGTTGATATTGCGTAGCGGATAGTTGGTCTCGTAGTGCGAGGCGAGGACGATGATGCCGTTCTTCTTGCCGGGAAACTTCACGATGAAGTTCTTACCGGGAAGGTAGCCCGCAGGAGTGCTGGCCGTGAAGGCATCCTCTTCGAACTGGCCTTTGGCGATCTCAGGCGCGAAGAACTTCTTGATGAAGGCTTCGGCTTTGGCATGACCGGGTGAGCCCAGCCAGCGCGGACCGCTGGTGGTGACGTACTGCCGGGTCAGCTCCATGGCGCGGGCGCCGCTGAACTTCTGCCCCTCTGCCGCGGAGGCAAACACCGCAATAGAGAGGAGTACGCGGGCTACGAGACCGAACTTCATGCCTTCTGTGCCTTGGCCTCGCGGCGCTTCGGGTGGACCATGTAGGCCACAAAGATGGAGAGGAAGTAGAGCGCCAGCATGGGCGAAGCGAAGAGGCACATGCCGAATGGATCTGGCGTCGGGCAGATGACGGCCGCGATGACGAAGATGATCATGACGGCGTAGCGCACGTTCTTCCAGAGGAATTTGGCGTCGACGATGCCAAAGAGGGCGAGGAAGAAGATGAGCACGGGCAGCTCAAAACACGCGCCCAGACCCAGGATCACCGCAAGGAAAAAGTTGGTGTAGTCCTCAATGGTGATGATGGGATTGAATTGCTTACCAAAGCCGAGGATGAGGACGCGCAGGCCTTCAGGAAGCACCCAGCGGTAGCCAAACCATGCGCCGGCCAGGAAGAGCCCTACCGTCGCCACCATGAAGGGCGTGACGTACTTCTTTTCGTTCTGATAGAGACCAGGCGCAATGAAGAGCCATACCTGGTAGAGGATGAAAGGCGCGGCGAGAATAGCTCCGCCGTAGAGCGCCGTCTTCAACGATAGATTCAGGCCGTCGGTCGGATGGGTGAAGTTGAGTTTCAGATGCAGGTCGGTGAGCGGCTTCTGCACGATGTCGTAGAGACGCTCGTGGAAGGCATAGGCGATGGCCATGCCAACGACCAGGTAGATGACGGCTCGGATGAGGCGCTTGCGGAGCTCATCGAGATGCTCCATCAGGCTCATGCCGGGCAGTTCGGCGCGGTCCGTTACTGCCGCTCGGGCGCGATCGATGACGTCAGCCATGGCTCTCCTGCGTGGTATGCGTGTGGGCCGGGTCCAGGTGCTGGTCCAGCTCGGAAGGAATGTGCGGGATCGGCTCCGAAGGGATGGTTTCCACCGGAACGGAGTCTACGAGGGCGCTGACCGCATCGACTTCGGTCTGCGTAGCCGGATCGGAGGAGCTAGCAGCTCCCGTTTCTGTGGAGCCCGCCGGAGTCGGCAGACCGGTGGAGGGAGGCATGATGCTTACGTCGCCCTCGGTCGCGATGGGTTTGACGGCCTCAGGGCCGGCTTCCTTGGCCTGCTCGGCGAGTTTCTTACGTTCCTCGGCCTGCTCAGAGAGGCGTAACTCCTCTTCCATCTGATACTTGAACTCATTAGAGGCGCGACGGAACTCGGCCATCAGCTTTCCGAGCTGACGGGCGAGTTCCGGCAGCTTCTTGGGCCCAAAGAGGAGCAGGGCCAGGAAGAAAAGAAAGACGCTATCGGCAAAGCTGGGCATCGCTACCAGCCATCATAGCGGAGCGGACCCGATGCTGTAGACTGAGGTTGTTACGGGGCGTTCACCGCCCTGTAAAGAAGCTTGCATCGTAGGACCCCTCTGGGGCGTCTTATCGGTGCAGGACATGGTTGCAACATCCCCGTGGGGTGGGCCGAAGGGCAGCGAATCCACTGCAGCCATCGCAGTAATGCTTTCAACATCCCCGTTGCGCCTTGAGCGTGACTGAAGGCAGGAAGAGAAGTGAGTGTTCTGGAAGAAGTATTGGAAGCGCCACAGGCTGACGCCTGCTCGCTGGACAACTATCTGTCCCAACCCGACCACACCATGGATGCCCGTATTGCGGCTGCACGCGAGGTTCTGGGCAAAACCGCCATCATCCTTGGGCACCATTACCAGCGTGATGAGGTGATCCGCTTCGCCGACTACACCGGCGACAGCTACAAGCTTTCGAAGGTGGCGGCGAAGACTGATGCCAAGTATCTGATCTTCTGCGGCGTGCACTTCATGGCCGAGAGCGCCGATGTGCTGGGCAAGGGTGGCCAGCAGGTGATTCTGCCGGATCTGAACGCCGGATGTTCCATGGCCGACATGGCGGAGATCGGTCAGGTGGAGGATTGTTGGGAGCAGTTGGAACGGGCCGGGGTTGCGGCGGATGTCATGCCGCTGACATATATGAATTCCTCGGCAGCGATCAAGGCCTTCTGCGGCGAGCGGGGCGGCCTGGTGTGCACCTCTTCGAACGCTCCGGGAGCCTTTACCTGGGCCTTCGATCGTAAGCAAAAGATCTTGTTCCTGCCTGACCAGCACCTTGGCCGCAATACGGCGTATGCAATGGGCATCGGGCTGGACGAGATGGTGGTCTGGGACCCCTGGGTGATCGGCGGCGGTGTTTCGCCGGCGAAGTTGAAAGCCGCTAAGGTGATCCTGTGGAAGGGGCACTGTTCGGTGCATCAGCGCTTCCTGCCGCAACACGTGGACCAGGTGCGGGCGAACTATCCGGGTATCCAGGTGATTGTGCATCCGGAGTGCCGTTGGGAGGTCTGCCAGAAGGCGGATGCTACGGGATCGACCGAGAAGCTGATTGAGGTGATCCAGCGGGCTCCGGAGGGAGCCATGTTCGCCGTTGGAACCGAGATTCACCTGGTGAATCGTATGGCGAAGCTCTTCGAAGGTCGCAAGAAGATCATCACGCTGGATGACTCGGGCTGCCTGTGTACGACGATGTATCGCATCAGCCCACAGCACCTGGCGTGGGCGCTGGAGAACCTGGTCGAGGGCAATGTCGTCAACCGCATCAAGGTGGATGACGAGGTGAAGCACTGGGCCCGGGTGGCGCTGGACCGGATGCTGGAGATCAAGGTTTAGATTTGCAGCGACAGGTTGGCGGGCGTACTGCCGTGTGAGATATCAGGAAAGCGGCGCGGTGTCGCTGATTCAGAGGCATAATTGTCATATGCGGACCTTTACCCTTTCCGAGGCGCAGACCATGTTGCCGGTGCTGGAGAGCCTGCTGAAGCGCGCGCAGACAGCAGCGCGCCTGGCAGCGCAGGTGGAGGGGGAGCTGCAGGACCTCTCGCAGCGGATCTTTTTGCATGGCGGCATGCATGTCGATATCGCTGCTGTGGCCCGTCGCCGTGGGCAGCGCGAGAAGGCCATACAGGAAGCCAAAGACACGCTCGCGGAAATCGACGCCATTGGGGTTCAGGTAAAGGATCTGGACACCGGCCTGTTGGATTTTCCCTTCCAGCTTGAGGACCGCGTGGTACTCCTCTGCTGGAAGCAGGGGGAGACCGCGATCACGCACTGGCACACCATGGAAGATGGCTTCGCTGGACGGAAACCTCTGGACGAGCGGTTTACACGCGGCGAAAAGCTACAGTAGTTACTCTTTTATTCCATAGAGATATCTATTTCCTGCGATCTCTAGCGCCAGATGTTTTCCAGGGATAGTGTTTGACAGACGATAAGAATTATCGTTTACTAAGTCTTGATGGAATCGTCTGCGACAAACTTCCGCGAACTGTGCCAGCAACACGGCATCGCGGTGACGCATCAGCGCCAGGTTCTGTTTGAGATCATGCAAGGCATGCACGGGCACCCCTCTCCGGAAGAGGTTTACGCGCGTGTGAAGAAGAAGATTCCCGCTATTAGTCTGGCAACCGTCTACAAGAACATTCATCTGTTCGTAGAGAGCGGAATCTTTCGCGAGGTCAGCATGCACCATGGCACGCTGCGCGTGGAGATGAACAGCCGGCCGCACCACCACATGGTTTGCTCCATGTGCAAGTCGATTTCGGATATTGATGAAGCCGATCTCGGCCTATTGCCTTCTCATCAGAAACTGCCCGGCGGGTTCCTCGTCGAGCGGTACGCGGTGGATGTCATCGGCATCTGCCCGGATTGCCAGGCAAAGAAGAGCAACTAACAACGTATTTGCCGCAGTCGACTACGAGAGTTTTGCAGTTCCGAGTTTCTGCGGACCGGTGTGCCGGTCTGCACACGATAACTACACCCCGAGGAGAGACACATGCTTCAGATTGGCGAGAAGTTTCCAAATTTTTCCGTGGTAGCCACGGTCAGCCGCGATAAGGACAAGGCCTTTGAGACGATCACCGAGGAGTCCTACCCCGGCAAGTGGAAGCTTTACTTCTTCTGGCCGAAGGATTTCACGTTCGTTTGTCCGACCGAGATTGCAGGCTTCGGCAAGCTGAACCAGGAGTTTGCGGATCGTGACTGCCAGATCCTGGGCGGTTCGACCGATTCCGAGTTCGTGCACCTGGCATGGCGCAACAACCACGAGGATCTGCGCGACCTGCCCTTCCCGATGCTTGCCGATATCAAGCGTGATCTGTCGGGTCAGCTCGGCATTCTGGATCCGGACGGCGGCGTCTGCCAGCGTGCGACGTTCCTGGTGGATCCGAACAACGTGATCCAGTTTGTGTACGTCACCGCCGGCTCGGTGGGCCGCAATCCGCAGGAGGTCCTGCGTGTTCTGGATGCGCTGCAGACCGACGAACTCTGCCCCTGCAACTGGCAAAAGGGCGAAGAGACCCTGGCCGTCTAAACCGAGTTGAACTGAAAAGGTGGCCGCCGCTGGAGTGGCCGCCTTTTCTTGCGCCCGAATGGCGCAGAGAGAGGAGATTTTTTCATGGCACTCGATGATGTGATCGGCAGCTTGCCTGCCTACGCGAAAGATCTGAAGCTAAACTTCAGCTCGCTGGTGCGCCAGAACACGGAGCTCAGCCCGCAGCAGCTTTGGGGAACCGTAGTCAGCACCGCGATCGCTACTCGGAATCCGGAGTTAACAGCGGCGACCATCGAAGAAGCAGTCAAGGTGCTGACCCCTGTCGCTCTGGATGCCGCCAAAGCAGCCGCGGCGATTATGGGCATGAACAACATCTACTACCGTTTCCATCACCTGACGGACAACGAGAAGTACGCGACCCTGCCCGCGCGCCTGCGCATGAATGTGCTGCGCACGCACAACGTCGATCACGTCGACTTTGAGCTGTGGTGTCTGGCCGTTTCGGCGGTGAACGCGTGCGGCAAGTGCGTCAGCTCACACGAGAATGTGGTTCGCCAGAAGGGCATGACGGAAGAGGTGGTGAACGCAGCCATCCGCGTCACGTCAGTGATTCACGCTATCGGCGTAGTGCTGGATGCGGAGAAGGCGTCGCCTACGCCGCAGGCGTAGGCGACAGTTGCTAGTTGCTAGTTGCTGGTTCCTAGTTGAAAAACAAAAGCCCCATCCGGCACAGAGCGTGGATGGGGCTTTATCTTTTCGGAACAAAAACTAGCAACTAGGAACCAGCAACTAGCAACTGTATCTAGTCTTTTTTCTCCGGTTTCCCACCCGGATTCCACGCGGGTTTCCAGTTGGTATTGATGAGCCACTCTACGGGAGCCTCCATCGAGGCGATGGCAGTGGTCATGTGTTTGAAGTCGATGGTGGTGATCTCGTCGGTGACCTGGTGATAGTCCGTGTGCAGGCCGAAGCTGGAGACGGTATGGGCGACGATGCCTTCGAGAGCCAGGCCGTAGTTGTCGCTGCGCATGAAGAAGTTTTCCTTCGGATGCGGATCCTGCACGAGGTGAGCGCCGTGCTTCGCGAGTTCGGGTCCAAGGGTGCTGCGCTCAAAGCCGGTGAGCCAGAGGGTGCCTTCGGGGACGGCTAAGTCGGAGCGGCCGATCATCTCGAACTCCAGGTTGGCGACGATGCTGGTGATGGCTACCGGCGGATGGGCCAGAAAAGCGCGGGCGCCGAAGCCGCCCAATTCTTCTGAGCCGAAGATGGCGAAAACGACAGTGCGCTTAGACGGCTTGGCATGGGCCAGGTAGCGGGCGAGGTTGAGTACGGCGGTCGTGCCGGAGGCGTCGTCATCCGCTCCGTTGTAAATCGCGTCTCCATTGACAGGCTGTTTGGCGACGCCCAGGTGGTCGAGATGGGCAGTAAGCAGAATGACCTCAGACTTCAGCTTCGGATCGGTTCCGGGAAGGATCGCGATGGCGTTCCAGGTCTCAAAGCGGTCAGCGGGGGCGTATCGTTGTTCGATGCGTTGTTTGGCACGGTCCGAGAGCTCGACCGGAGCCTTCTGGATGAAGCTTCCGTTGTTGCCCGGTTGCAGACCGATCTCCTGGAAGACCGCTGCGGCGTACTGGGCGGCGATGTGCTCATCGCGCGTGGCCGACCCTCGGCCCTGCAGGGCATCGGATGCGAGAAAATTCATATCGGCGCGAACCTGCTGTTCCAGAACGGATTGCGGGCTTTGTGCGTCCAACAGGCAGGTCGTCAGGGTCAGCAGCGCGGCTGCGCCAAAGGTCATGCAAGAGCGTTTGAGCATGGCCGGATTATAGGCAAAGCCACGACACAGACCCAATTCCTGCGACAATGGTGAGCGTGTTGAAGCTGTGCCGAGCATTGCGCTTCTTTGTGGTTCTGCCGATCGTTCTATTGGCGGGTTGCAGTGACTTCTTTCCGCCGATCAAGGGTGGCGGAAGCAGTTCGGGATCGAACATCGTGTATGTGGCGAATGCGAGTTCGACTTCGGTGACCGCCTATGCCATGTCGACGGGAGCGCTGGTGGCCGTCAGCGGATCGCCTTACACGTTGAGCTTTACGCCAACGGCGATTGCGGTGACTCCGGCAAATACGTTCGTGTATGTGGCGGGTAGCGGCGTGGTGTATGCGTACTCCATTGGCACCGGCGGCGTACTGACGGCGGCGAATAACGGCACCGCGGTGGCGAACGGCAATGTAGTGTCCATGGCCATCTCCCCCGATGGGAAGTGGCTGTTCACGCTGGATGCGGATGGGGCGACCATCGAGGAGTATTCCATCAACACATCGACTGGTGTACTGACGTCAGCCAGCGGAGCGTCATACAGCTTCAGCTCGGGAACGGCGGTGGTGCCCAAGGCGATCAAGGTTGCTCCTAACGGCAGCTACGTAATCGTGGCTCTGGGGACGGCGGGCGAGATTGTTTACGGCTTCAACACGTCGACCGGCGCAATGAGTGAGAACCAGCGGCTGTCGGCTCCTGGATCGAGCAGCGATAACGCCATTGCGATCGACAAGAACACGGCGTATCTGTTCATCGCCCGCAGTGGGAACTCGGCGGGGCTGGCGGTTTATACCATTGGTACGGGTGGGGCGCTCACGATTGTGAGCGGATCGCCGTTTGCGACCAGCAGCCAGTCGACCTCGGTGGTGGTGGATAACACGGCGACGTATGTCTATGTAGGGAACCAAGGGGACGGTACGATCTCGGGTTTCACCATCGGTACGGGAGGAACACTGACTGCGCTTAGTGGATCGCCGTATTCGGCCGGCAAGACCATGACCGCTCTGGCCGCGGACTCCACGGGCAAGTACATTCTGGCGGCGGCCAATGGAGGCTCGCCTGATCTGGGGATGTATGCCTTTGATTCTTCGACAGCGGGGCGGATTTATACGGTCAGTTCAACGACGACGGCGTACGGTCCTGTCGCAGTGGCTGTGACGTACTAATGTGGACGCACTCAAGTGGACCCACTCATAAGTGCTCTTGTAGTTGACGCACTAGGTGCCTGCGGCGAACCGTGATTTACGCATACGCATCTGCAGATAGTATGCTCGGAGCTGTCCGGACGTGAGCTTTCCGTCATTCCAACGTAGATTGTTCGCGCTCGCCGCAGTCTTTGTGCTGCTGGCGGGATGCAGCCGTCTACGCCCTAAACCCAAGGACGAGTATGTCTATGTCACCGCCAAGGGGACCTACCTGCGGGATCGTTTGGCAGCGGTGTCAAACCGTACGGGGAATGTCGACAACGGACAGAAGTTGAAGATCCTGGAGCGTCAGCGGCACTACTTCCGCGTGGTGACCGATAAGGGCGAGACGGGCTGGATTAACGAGCGGGCGGTCGTGACCCAGGACACCGTCGATCAGTTCGAGGCCCTGAAGAAGGAGTATGCCCGGCAGCCTGCAGTGGCCACCGGTGTGGTGCGGGATGATGTGTACCTGCACCTGAAGCCGGGCCGCGATACGGATCGTTTCTACCGGCTGAATGAGGGAGAGAAGCTGGGGCTCATTGCCCGGGCTACACTGCCCAAGCCTACGCCTGGGGGCGCTCCGCCGCCGCAACCGAAAGATGGTGAGCCGCCCGCGCCTCCGCCGATGGAGGACTGGTGGCTGGTGCGCTCGGGAGACCGGTCAGGCTGGATGCTCTCGCGCATGATGGATGTCGACGTGCCGGATTCGGTGGCGCGATACGCCGAAGGCCAACGCATCGTGGGCAACTACGTGCTGACGAAGGTTGAAGACGATGAGATTGAAGGCACGGACAAGATGGTGCCGATCTTCGTCACGCTGATGAATAGCTGGAAGGCCGGGCTGCCGTATGACTTCGACCAGGTGCGCGTCTTTACCTGGAACCGGGCCAAGCACCGGTATGAGACGGCTTTCCGCGATCGCAATATCCAGGGTTTTCTGCCGGTGGAGGTCAAGACCGACCCGGGCCAGCCGAATGCTCCGCGCCAGAGTGCAAACACCCTGCCGGCGCCCTCGTTTACCTATCGGGTGTTGGCTGCGGACAACGGCCCGGTGATCCCCGATCCTGTGACCGGAATCTCGAAGCCTTCGAAGCTGGTGCAGAAGACCTACCGGCTGGAAGGAAATATCACTCGCCGGGTGCTGAAGCCGGGCGAGGTTCCGCCGGCGGAGGCGAAGGCCAGCGAGGACGAGGCAACCAAAGCCGCAGCGAAGAAATCTCCCAAAAAACGCAAGTAGTTGGGGGGCAAAGGTTTGTTTAGCGTTTGTTTGTGACTGCTGGGGCGTGACTTTACAGACGTTGTCCGCTTCAGGCATTCTCTCTCCACTGGGACTTACGTACTGTGGGGTCTCAGACGCAGAACTCATTCAGACCTTGAGAGGAAGAAGCGATACATGAAGACCTGGACCCGTCCCGATTTCAAAGAAGTAAGCCTCGGCTGCGAGATCAATAGCTACTCCCCCGCCGAAATCTAACCCTTGTTTACATTGCAATTGCTGGGAACCGCCGCTGGCGGCGGTTTTCCGCAATGGAACTGTGCCTGTGCTCTGTGCGATTCGAGCCGCAGAGATCCTGTGCGCTGCACGCCCCGGCTGCAGCTACAGGCTGTGGTGCGTTCGCATGGGCGGAATGTTTTGTTGAACGCAGGGCCAGACCTGCGTGTGCAGATTGAAACAACACCTACGCTGCAGCCCAGATCAGCAGATGGCCGGCGAAATACTCCCATCGATGGCATAGTCCTGACTTCGGCGGATCTGGATCAGGTGCTGGGCCTTTTGCTGATGCGCGAGTTTCAACCGCTGCGGGTGTATGCCACGCCCCTGGTCCGAAGGGTGCTGGAAGCCAATAGTTTTTTCCGGATGCTGGAGCGGGTGCCGCAACAGTTGACCTGGGTCACGATGCTTCCCGGCGAACCATTTGAGCTGCTGCCCGGAATCACATGCAAGGCGATTCCGATGTCAGACGATCTGCCGTATTACGCGAAGAGTTTCGGTGCGAGCGCCGAACCGGGACAGGCTGTGGTCGGGCTGGTTCTGGCGAGTGAGGAACGGAAGGTTCTCTATACACCGGCGGTGGGACACATCTCGGAAGCCTTGTACCGCGAGTATGCGGCGGCGGATGCGATTGCCGTCGACGGTACTTTCTGGAGCGATGACGAGCTGCAACGGGCACAGCCCGGGACACCATTGGCGCGTGAGATCGGTCACATTCCGATGAGCGGTGAGGAGGGAATGATGGCACAGCTTGCGGAGCTGCGAGGACCGCGCAAGGTCTTTGTGCACCTGAACAATACGAATCCCATTCTTGACCGCCAGAGTGATGAGCGTAAGGCCGTGCTGGCCGGGGGATGGGAGATCGCGGAGGATGGATGGGAGCTGTAACGATGTTGACCGCAGAGGAGATGTTAAGTCCGGACGAGTTGCATGCGCGGCTGCAGGCGGTAGGAGAGGCGAAGTATCACCACCGCCATCCGTTTCATGAGCGGATGCACCGGGGTGAGCTGACACGCGGGCAACTGCAGGCATGGGCTCTGAACCGGTACTACTACCAGAGCCGAATCCCCATCAAGGATGCGCTGGTGCTGGCCAAGAGCGACGATCCGGCTTTTCGGCGCGCATGGCGAAAGCGGATCCTCGACCACGACGGTGACGAGAGCGGTTACGGTGGCGTCGAGAAGTGGATCCAGTTGGCCGAGGCTGCAGGTGTTTCGCGTGAAGACACGATTGCCTGCAAGGGCGTGCTGCCGGCAGTGATCTTCGCGGTGGATGCATATCTCGCGCTGGTGCGTGACAGTTCACTGCTCGTCGCGGTGGCATCGAGCCTGACGGAGCTGTTCTCGCGGCAATTGATCAGTCTGCGGATGGACCGGATGAAGCTTCACTATCCCTATCTGGAGCCGGGTCTGGCCTATTTTGTAGGCCGGTTGACGCAGGCCCCGGAGGACGCGGCGTTTGCCTTGGACTATGTGACGAGGCACGCCCGCAACCGCGAAGAGCAGGAGCAGGTGATTCACGCGCTGGAACGCAAGTGCGAGATCCTGTGGGCACAGCTCGATGCCATTGAGCATGCGTATGTAGTTCCGGGAATACCGCCTCCGGGATGCTTTTTGCCAAAGGGGGATCTGTGACGCCAGATTCGATTCCGCAGATGACACCTGGATACCGGCTGCATCCCACGCAGGACGTGGTGCTGATTCCTGAGGGTGTGCTGGAGCTGAGTGGACCCTCGCGCGACGTCTTGCTGGAGGTGGACGGCAAACGCACGGTGCGTGAGATCGTCCATAATCTGGCGGCGAAGTATGAAGGAGCCGATGAGAACGAGATGCTCGACGATGTAGTAGCGCTGCTTGGCCGTCTGGCCGAACGCGGCGTGCTGCAGGGGTAATGATGTATGCCTGCGACGACACGGCCACAATCGCTGATCTGTGAGGTGACTCACCGTTGCCCGCTGCACTGTCTCTACTGCTCGAACCCGATCGAGATGCAGCAGTCAGCGGCGGAGCTTCCGGCCGAGGTGTGGCGCCGGGTCTTTCAGGAGGCTGCCGCGATGGGCATCCTGCATCTGCATCTGACCGGCGGCGAGCCGCTTGCACGTAAAGACCTGGCGGAGCTGATCCAGGCAGGCCATGAAGCGGGCCTATACGTGAATATGGTGACCTCTGGTGTGGGCATGACGGAGGAGCGGCTTGCAGGACTCGTGCAGGCGGGGCTCGAGCATCTGCAGCTTAGCTTTCAGGATGCGGATGAGGCGCGGGCGAACTACATCGCCGGAACGCGGGCGCATGCCTGGAAGCTAGGGCTGGTTCCGCTGATCAAGCGGCAGCGCTTGGCCTTTACAGTGAACCTGGTGGTGCACCGGCAGAATCTCGATTGCTTGGAAGAGATGATTGCTCTGGCTGAATCGCTCGAGCCCAACCGCATCGAGATCGCGCATGTGCAGTACTACGGCTGGGCGCTGAAGAATCGTAGCCTGCTGATGCCCACTGAGGAACAGGTGCAGTACGCATTGCCTGTCGTGGAGGCAGCGAAGACGCGTCTGCGAGGAAAGATTCATCTGGATGCTGTGCTTCCGGATTACTATGCCAACTTCCCCAAAGCATGCGTCGGTGGGTGGGGACGGCAGATGATCCTTATCGATCCCGCAGGCCGCGCGCTCCCGTGCCACTCGGCAGGTATTCTGCTTGGATTCGAGTTCGACAACGTGCGGGAGAAGAGCCTGTCGTGGATCTGGGAGCAGTCGCCTGCGTTTGAGCGGTTTCGCGGCGATGCCTGGATGTCGGAGACCTGCCGGAGCTGCGACCGGAAAGAACGCGACTTCGGCGGCTGCCGATGTCAGGCCTTTCTGTTGACGGGCGATATGGAAGCGATCGATCCGGTGTGTACATATAGCCCGCAGCACGGATTGATGGAAGAGCTGAGGAAGCCGGTAGGGGATGAGCTGCTGCCGATCTACCGGAATAGTTGATTGCCTGAATCGTCATTAGTTCATGCCATATGAACTTCAGACTCGCCACACCAGAGGAACGGCCGGGATATATATCTCTTTTGTTGTCATCCTAAGCATCGCGAAGGACCTGCTTCATTGGTGTGGCAAGAGGAACATCTCAGGCACGACTCCTGTTGCCCCATTCTTTTGCGAAGCAAAAGGGTGGGATATCGCGCAACGCGCGACCGCTTTTAAATCACCGTCCACTGTCCGGGTGCCCCACCCTCGCAACGCTAGGGTGGGCAAAGAAGCCACAACATTCCATACGACCAACTAGTGTCCTGAGTCCATTCGTTCATAGCAAAATGTTGTCATCCTGAACGTAGTGAAGGACCTGCTTTTTCAACGCTTCGGATGGCAAAGGCACTTCATGATTTATGGCATGAACGAATGACTCACCACGCTAGTCTAGAAAAATTCCTCTAAGACCGAACAGACCCTATCTCTCTCCGGCTGGAACTAATCTCTTAGAGGCCTTCCAGAGCTGACGGTTGATGAAATCAGGGGCAAGGCGTCGCATGAATGCGAGCAGATTGGACTGGCCGGGCCTGATCTCGAGCTTACCCGCTTTGAGACCTGCAAAGGACTGCTTGATCAAATCATCGGTGCTTATCAGCGTGACGCCCTCTCCTTCCTGAATCTCCGCTGTCAGATCGGTCTTTACGGCCGGCGGCATGAGCTCGATCACCTCTACCCCAGTTTCCTCCAACTGGAACCGCAACGACTGGGTGTAGGCGTGAACGGCTGACTTGGTCGCACAGTAGATTGGCGCCGAAGGCAAAGGGACGAAAGCGAGTGCGGAGGATACGTTGATGATGGTGCCTTTGTTGGCCGTGAGTATGTCGATGAAGGCAGAACTCATCCGGATGACGCCGCCTATGTTGATGTCCACCTCCGCCATCAGTCCCGCGAGGTCAGTCGCCGGGATTTTGAGGTTCTTGTGGAGCATGATGCCCGCGTTGTTCATCACGACGTCGAGCTTTGGATAATCAGCCTTCACGCGCTTTGCAAGGGCAGCGATCTGCGCGGGATCTGCGACGTTACTCTGGATAGTGTGGAGCTTGGGATATTTTGCTTTTAGTTCATTGAGCACCGATTCACGGCGGCCAGTCACGATAACTTGATTGCCAAGTTCGAGAAATTTGAACGCGAAGGCCAGGCCGATACCTGCGGAGCCTCCAGTGATGAGTATGGTGCGACCGGTGAGTTTCATTGGATTCCTTTCGTTATGAAGTTGAGTGGTCCTGGCATCGCCAGGACGCCGGATGCCGCAGCTTCCTGCTGGTTATGAGTGCGCCAGCACTGCCTGTGTTTCATCGCTCCGGATTGGCGCCGGCTTTACTCCAAACCAGATGGAATAGAGTGCAGGCAGAAACAGCAGTGTCAGCACTGTACCCACGGCCGTCCCCCCGATGAGCGTGTATGCCATGGAACCCCAGAAGACTGAGAAGGTCAGAGGGATGAAGGCCAATACGGCTGCAAGGGCCGTAAGAATGACCGGGCGCGAACGCTGTACAGTCGCTTCTACGACAGCGTGATAGCTATCAAGCCCTTCCTCCTGATTCGTTTTGATTTGGCCGATCAGGATCAGCGTATTGCGCATCAGGATGCCGGCCAGCGCGATCAGGCCCAGGATCGCATTGAACCCGAATGGCTGATGAAAGATGAGCAATGCCGGTACTACGCCGGCGAGGCCGAGCGGAGCAGTAAGAACCACCATGAACATTGCGGAGAACGATCGAACCTGGAAGATTATTACCGTGAGCATCAGCACGATCATTACGGGAAATACTGTCACCAGAGCTCTGTTCGCCTTACCGGCTTCTTCTATATTGGCGCCGGTTTCGATCCTGTAGCCTTCGGGCAGGCTTGCGACGATCGGCTGGATTGCCTTTTCAATCTCTACAGAGACCTGTGGAGGCTGAAGGGATTCATCGATGTCGCCCTGCACCGTAATTGTCGGCAAGCGGTCTCGGCGTTTGAGAATCGGTTCTTCAGAGCGAATCTCGGCATGACCGACCTGACTCAATGGAACAGCCTTGCCCCAGCGATTCATCAGAGTCATATCGTTTAGCTTCCTGGGATCAAAGCGATCTGTTCCGGCGCTTCGAGCGACTACATCTACTGTGCGAATATCTTCACGAACCTGCGTTACTGGAGCACCGGTCAGAAGAAACTGGATCTGCTCGGCTGCGTCATGGGATGACAGCCCGATGAGTTGCAGGCGGGCCTGGTCGAGCACGAAATGCACCGTTGGCGCCCGCTCGCCCCAGTCCAGATTCACTTGCCTCGTATGGGGATTGGCCAGCATCACGGCTTGTACCTGCGCAGCAATCGCGCGGTCCTTTTCCAGATCAGGCCCCATGACGCGAAACGCAACCGGCCACGGTGAATATGGCCCAAATACAAGTTGTGAAGCGCGCACGCGGGCTTCGGGTGCAAGGCCCCGCTGCACCTGTTCCCGCAGTCTGAGCTTGAGATGATCCCGATCTTTCTCGTTGGCCGTCAGAACGACCATCTTGGCGAAATTGGGATTCGGGAGCTCCGGATTATAGGAAAAGAAGAAGCGCGGAGCTCCTGCTCCAATGTAAGCCGTAACTATCTTCGCCTCTGGCTGCTGCCGCAGCCAGTCCTCTACTTTCTTTGAACTCGCATTGGTGGTTTCTATGCTGGTGCCTTGAGGCAGCGTTACCTCCACCAGGAGTTCAGGCCGGTCGGATTGCGGAAAGAACTGCTGTTTGACAAGTCCCATGCCGGCGATCGAGATAAGGAAGATACCAAGCACAATGCACGCGACAAGTACCTTCCGACGTACCGCCCAGACTATGAGACGGCGGAGCTTCTCATAGCCGGGTGTTGCATAGATGGCTGCATGACCGCCATGCAGGGCTTTGATCTCGGGCAGCAACTGTACGCCAAGATAAGGAGTAAAGGTTACAGCGACAACCCACGAAGCGAGCAGCGCGAAGCCCACGACCCAGAAGATGTTTCCTGCATACTCACCGGCACTCGATCGAGCGAATCCTACCGGCATCAGACCGATGACAGTGACCAGCGTGCCTGCAAGCATGGGAGCAGCGGTATGACTCCAGGCATAGCCGGCCGCTCGCACGCGGTCCCATCCTTCTTCCATTTTGACCACCATGATCTCGATGGAGATGATCGCGTCATCTACCAGAAGGCCAAGGCCCAGGATGAGAGCACCGAGCGTGATGCGATCGAAGACTCTCCCGGTGGCAAGCATGATGACGAAGACACCTGCCAAGGTCAGCGGGACGGCCGCTGCCACGACGATTCCTTCGCGCCAACCCAGGCTGACGAAGCTGACGATCATCACGACTGCAAGGGCGACAAAGAACTTCAGCATGAACTCATCCACTGCTTCACGGATGTTGACCGCCTGGTCCGTCACTTTGCTGAAGGTGATGCCCGCGGGCAGGCCGGCAGAGATCTTCTTCTGCTCGGCAACGAGGGCCTTGCCGAGGTCCAGGCCGTTCCAGCCTTCTTTCATGACGATGCTGAGAAGTAAGGCAGGCTGGCCATTATGGCGAATAAGAAAGGAGGCGGGGTCTTCATATCCACGCCTCACATCGGCAACGTCGGAGAGCTTCAGTGTGCGTCCGCCGGCCACGATTGGCGTATCCCGGATCTTATCGAGATCATCGAGCGCGCCATCCAGACGGATGTAAACCTGTTGCGCTTTCGTATCGATCGATCCAGAGGGTGTAACTGCGTTCTCGCGAACCAGTGCATCGAAAATATCCCGTGGGCTTACGCCCAGCGTAGCCAGCCGCGGATAGGAGAACTCGACAAAGATACGCTCCGGGCGTTCTCCAACGAGGTCAACCTTCTTTACGCCAGGGACCTGAAGAATCCGCTGTCGAAGAGTTTCTGCTTCACGCGTGAGCTGGCGAGCAGGAAGACCTGGCGCTTCGACTGAGTAGAGCGCGAAGGTCACATCCGAGTATTCATCATTGATGAAGGGGCCGAACACGCCCTGAGGCAGCTTGTGGGCTTCGTCACCCAGCTTTTTGCGTGCCTGGTAAAACTCTTCGGGGACGTCCTCTGGCCGGGTATTGTCCTTCAGGCTCACCATCATCAGCGCGAGCCCAGGACGGGTAAAGGTCTCTACCCGATCGTAGGTGCGCAGCTCCTGCATGCGTTTCTCAAGTGGCTCGGCCACAAGATCCTGCATCTCCTGTGCTGTCGCTCCAGGCCACACCGCGGAGACGGTGAAGACTTTGATGGTGAAGCTGGGATCTTCCGCGCGTCCAAGTTTCAGGAAGGCAAAGATGCCGGCGGCTGCAATCGCAATCAGCAAAAACAGGGTAATCGCCTTTTCATGGACGGCGAGTGCTGACAGGTTGAGAAACTGCTTTGCTGCATGTTCGGCAACCTGGGATCCGGAGGCGTCCTGTTCGTGGAACAACTTCTCGTTGTTTTCTGGCGAATGATGCTGGCTCATCGAACTTCTCCCTTCGTCTCCACGCGTACGCGTTCACCATCGTGAAGCAGATGAACTCCGAGAGAGACAACCTCTTGTCCTGGGCGCACGCTTCCGCTGATGGTCGCCAGTTCTTCATCCAGTTGGCGCACCTCTACAGGCTGGAATGACACTGTGGACGCGGGTTGGTTCACGACCCATACCCCCGGTCCTTTTCCTCGATCGATGATGGATGAGGCTGGTAACTGTAACGTGCCGGTTGCTCCATCACCGGACAGATGAACCGTAACGGTCGCTCCTAAGGGAGCGTTTGCAGCAGTGCCTTCGAGAACGTAACGCGCCTCAAAGGTACGGATCTGTGGGTCGGCGGCATT
Organism: Terriglobus albidus; assembly: GCF_025685425.1. Taxonomy (GTDB): domain Bacteria; phylum Acidobacteriota; class Terriglobia; order Terriglobales; family Acidobacteriaceae; genus Terriglobus; species Terriglobus albidus. Next base: position 1,024,638 of record NZ_JAGTAS010000058.1, on the reverse strand, counting down.
GGAAAGCTGCCGCAATCGAACTGGAACTTTCGCAGTACTTCCGTAGAGCGTTGCATACGCTGTCGATCCAAGCGTAGGCCGCAATGTTTCCGGCAGATTCACAGCGGCCTCTCGCGGACCGGAATGCGCGAGCTTCACCACTGTCTGTCCAGCGCCTACTACTTGTCCCGGCTCAGCCAGGGTCTCGATAACGACGCCGTCCGCATCTGCAACCAGTTGTGAGTAACTGCCCTCATCTCGCGCGACCTGCTCCTGGGCTTTGGCAGCGGCGAGGTCGGCTTGTGCCGCATCGGAGGCGGCTTTGATCTGGTCGTAGATGGAAGCGGAGACCGCGCCGCTTTTGACCAGGGGACGATACCGGGCTTCGTCGGCGGCCGCTTGATCAGCTTTTGCCTTTGCGGCAGTGACGGTCTCTGCTCGCGCCGTGATGGCATGGACATAGTCGGTTCGATCAATCGTCATGAGCTGTTGCCCGGCACGGACAAACTGCCCCGCATCGACCAGGCGCTTCGTGACTTTTCCGGGTACACGGAAGCCCAGATCGCTCTGGACGCGCGCTGAGACTACGCCCGTAAATGCGCGGTCTGCTCCGGAAGATGAGCCTACTTCCACGACGCGGACCAGCTCCGGCTCAGTTCTAGGATCTGACTCCCGTTTCTGACTGCAACCAGCCAGGCTGACGACGAGACCGGTAATAACCAGAGCGGCGTAACTGAGATTGATCTTTTTCATAGGGCGATCCTTTTTGATGTCTTGGATTTCGGTCATTGGAGCCAGCCTCCCCCGAGAGCGCGATACGAGCCGACCGCCGCGCGCGCTGCACTCTCTCGAGCTACCGCCAGGTCATCCTTGGCGACAAGCAACTGGCGATCGGCGTCGAGCACGTCTGTGAGGCCAATAACACCGGCGGCGTAGGACTCTTCGGAGCGGTCGCGCACGCGCTGTAGCTCAGCAATCTCGCGAAGGATTTCATTGCGGCGATTCTCCGACTGCACCAGGAGACTGAAGGCGTCTTCGACATCTTCAGCCGCATGCAGAACGGAGCTTCGATACTGGAGCAGGGCTTGGGCGTTGGCGCCTCGGGCCAGCTGCACTTCTGAGGCGACACGGCCGAAATCGAAGAGTCTCCAGCGGAGACCAACGACACTGGCCGGCTGAAATCCCTGCTGCTCGAAGAGGTGTGCGGGTGCGACCGCCTGAGACCCAACGATGCCTGAAAGGGAGAGCTTTGGATAGTATTCGGCGAGCGCCTGACCGATGCGCGCGTTGGAAGCCGCAACCATTCGCTCGGCAGCAATAATGTCCGGCCTTCTGCGCAATAGATCGGTAGGCGCGCCAAAGCCGGAGATCTCCGGTACTTCGGGAATGTCGGCCACCGGCATCAACTCCGCTGCGTATGTTCCCGGCTGGGCGCCCATCAGAACATCAAGCCGGTTGAGCTGTGCCTCCAGCGAGGCTGTGATCAGCGGAATGGTCGCCCTGGCTTGCGACAGTACAGCCTGTGCCTGGGCGAGTTCACGGTCAGAAGCGACGCCCGCATCTCTGCGTTGCTGCACGAGTTCGACGAGATGGTTGTCCGTGGCGATTTGCTCTTTGGCAAAGTTCAGGCGAGCTTGCGCCCCACGAATCTGGAGGTAGGCATCGGCGGCTTCCGCAGCCACCGTGATCCTGGTTCCCGTTTGGGAGGCTTCGGCTGCCTGGGCTTCCGCAGTTGCGGCTTCAGCTCCTCTTTTCAAACCGCCAAACAGATCTGTTTCCCAACTCGCAGCAAATCCCAGGTCGTAATAGTTCTGATTGCGATCGTAGCCGGGCAGGTGCGAGGCAAGACGGCCTGTCATGCTTTCTGTCGACTGGTGAATCGTGGTCGCTGAAGCATTGAGATATCCCGACGGCATCCGCTGCGCTCCTGCTCCCCGGGCAGCGGCGCGCGCCTGTTGCACTCGCGTCATGGCGGCAGCAAGGTCGAGATTCTGATCCAAGGCGCGCCTTACGATCCTTGTCAGCTCGGCATCGCGGAAGCCTGTCCACCATTGATCGAGAGGCGGAGCCGGCAAGGAAGTGGTACGGGCTGCAATTGAGGGAGCGTTATGAAATGGCTGCAGCTTGACCGTTGGGCGATCATACTTTGGCCCTACCGCACATCCTGCAATTCCTGCGATGAGAGCGAAGGAGAAGCTGATTCGTAGGGCGAAGTTCTGTGCGGCAGGTAGGCCTTGATAGGACGACATTGTGCGCATCCTTACGTGGACGAAATAACGTACATGTATAATATGATATACAGAAAAGGAAAGATTCAAAGTTTTCGAGGGAGCAATTGACTCTGCGAAATCGAAGGGAACGCTATCGTTCGGAACTGCGCGCTGAGACCTTGACGGCGGCTCGCAAGCTGATCCAGGAAGAGGGCTACCAGGGGCTGACGATCCGCAAACTGGCAACGCGGATGGAATGCTCGCCCATGGCACTCTACTCGTATTTCGCCGACAAGCAGGCGCTACTGACGGCTCTCGCACTGGAAGGCTTTGAAAAAGTAGCGAAGCGGTTCGATTCCACCGTTCATCGGGATCCGCTTACCGCCGTCAGCAGAGTGCTGCTGGATTACATCGCTTATGCCGAGGAGAATCCCAACGAGTACAGGATTCTGTTTCTATCGGTGGAAACGCTTGGGAAACTGAAGCTAAGCCGCGAGGACTTGCAGGAACGGAATCCTGCCTTCGGAGCGTTATTCAAACGCGTGGAAGCGTGCATCAAGGCAGGCGTGCTTCAAGGCGATCCGTTCGCTGTGAGTACGGTGCTATGGACAGCCGCCCATGGGGCGGCATCTCTGCTGATCACGGCGCAGCAGTTTCCGTTCGATAGCCGGCGGCTATACGCGGAGGAGGTCGTCGCAACTGCATTAAGCGGCGTGCAAAACCGGGTAGTTGAGCGGATATGAGGCGCACCTTCATTGTTGCGCCACCGATTCAAACGACCCACCATTCAACGATTCAACAATCCAACCATTCAACCGTTGTTAGCGATAAAACTCGGCGATTCGCTGAACCACGAGTTCCTGCTCGTCCAGTCGCAGGCCGGGAAAGATGGGCAGGGCCAGGACCTCGTGGGCGGCTTGTTCGGAGTGGGGGAAGTCGCCTGCTTCATATCCGAGTTTGGCAAGCGATGGCTGCAGGTGGATCGGCAGCGGGTAGTAAATCTCGGTGCCAATCTGGTGGAAGGCCAAGTGGGTGCGCAGGTCGTTACGCCGTGGAGCGCGGATAACGTACTGGTGCCAGGCGGATTGAGCGTTCGTCAGCAACTCCGGCAGAGTAATCGTGCCGATGAGGCCGGCCTGCTGGAAGAGGTGCAGGTAGTTCTCCGCGAGCTGTGCGCGTTCTTCGTTGCCGGCCGTGACATATTTCAGACGGACGTTCAGCACCGCGGCCTGGAAGCTGTCCAGGCGGGCGTTCCATCCAATCTCATCGTGGAAGTAGCGCTGGCGCATGCCGTGGGAGCGTAGTGCGCGTGCGTGATCGGCAATGGTGTCGTCGTTGGTGGTAACCATGCCGGCATCGCCCATCGCGGCGAGGTTCTTGGTGGGATAGAAGCTGAAGGCAGCAGAAGCGCCGAGTGAGCCGGCCGGGGTCTGCTTCCAGCGTGCTCCCCAGGCCTGGGCGGCGTCCTCGACCAACAGCAGCTTATGGCGGTCTGCGATCTGTTGGAAGTGGTCCCAGTCGACGGGCTGGCCGTAGAGATGGACGGGAAGTATAGCTTTCGTACGCGGAGTAATCGCGGCTTCGGCTGCTGCGGGCGAGAGATTGAAGGTGACCGGGTCAATATCGGCGAAGACCGGCGTGGCGCCGGCGCGCAGGATGGCCGAGGTGGAGGCGAAGAAGCTGAATGGGGTAGTAACGACTTCGTCACCTGGGCCTACGCCGGCGGCCGCCATGGCAAGCCAGAGAGCATCTGTGCCGGAGGCACAACCGATGGCGTGCTTAACCTGTAGAGCTCTGGCGGAGGCTGCTTCAAATTGTTCGACTTCCGGCCCGAGAATGAACTTCTGAGAGTCGGCGACCAGTTCCAGGGCGGCGAGAATCTCTTCGCGGCGGAGCTGGTATTCACGAGAAAAATCAAGCAAAGGAACGGCATTCGGCACGAGGTTGATCTTAAGCTGCCTGAAGAATGAAAGAAAGTGACCGGGAGTGCGAAGAAACAGTCAAATTTTGAGCAGCCTAAGGGCAACCCTGCGCGTCTATTAGGGCAGCAAGTGTTGAAAAATCGGCACAATGCTCGTATTGTGAACTCGCTCAAGACTTTTGAGTCTGGACGCCGCTGCAGTTTCTCTCAAATAACCCGGGGGAAGCGGTGCAGCTTCACTGTTTCCAGCAACGCATTTTGAACCAGAAAATCTAAAAGGAGATCGGCCTTTATGGATTCGAAGCCGGCGCAGAACATTCAGGACACTTTTCTCAACACTGTCCGCAAAGACAAGAGCCCTATCACGATCTACCTCGTAAGCGGCGTGAAGCTGACGGGCCGTATTCGCTCTTTCGACAAGTATTCCGTGTTGCTCGAGAACAACAGTCAGGAGCAGCTGATCTTTAAGCACGCTATCTCCACCGTGGTCAGTGGGCGTTCCGCTACGGGTCACGGCGAACGGACGCATGGATCCGCCATGTCACATGGCGCTCCTTCGTCGACCGCTGTCGCCGCGCATGAGCCCGCAGGCGCCTAGCATTGGCAGACATACAGAAGCCGCGGCTTCTCGTGGAGAAGCTGCGGCAGGCTGACGAACTGCGCGAGCGCAGTCTGAGCGCACACGCGGAGCGAGCCGTTCTGGTCGCGGTGGAGTTCACCGGCGAACGGCGGCGGATTCCGCATGTCGCCGCGCAGGCGCGCGCTTCCGCGGCTATTGACGCTGCGGCGACCGACATTCTTGTAGACCCTCCGGTTCCAGTTGCAGACCTCGATTTCGAGGCGGCGTTGGAAGAGTTTCGTGAGCTGGCGCGCTCAGCCGGTGCGGAGATCGCCTCGGTCATGATTCAGCGTCGGCAGAAACCCGACCCCGCGCTGCTCGTAGGTCAGGGCAAGGCGGACGAGATCGCCGCTATGGCTGAGAGCACGGGCGCCGAGCTGGTGTTGTTCGACCACGACCTCTCGCCCTCGCAGCTTCGTAATCTCGAAAAGCTGTTGCCGTGCCGCGTGATCGACCGCACGCAGCTTATCCTCGATATCTTTGCGCGCCATGCGCGAACCCGTGAGGGCCAGTTGCAGGTAGAGCTGGCGCAGCTTGAGTACCAGCTGCCGCGGCTGGCCGGACGAGGCAAGGCGATGAGCCAGCTTGGTGGCGGAATCGGAACCCGTGGTCCCGGTGAAACCAAGCTTGAAACCGATCGGCGGCGCATCCATGTCCGCATCGACCATGTGAAGGGCCAGCTCGAGCAGGTACGGCGCATCCGGCGCCAGCAGCGGCAGCGGCGCGAAGGCGTCCCAGTTCCGGTGGTGGCGCTCGTCGGCTATACGAATGCGGGGAAGAGCACGTTGTTCAACGCGCTGACTGAGGCGGGCGTGCTGGAGTCGAGCCGCATGTTCGCGACGCTCGATCCCAAGCTGCGTCAGCTCGCACTGCCTTCACGACGCAAGGTGCTGCTGAGCGATACGGTCGGCTTTATCCGCAATCTGCCACATACGCTGGTCACCAGCTTCCGCGCAACCCTGGAAGAGGTGGAGCGCGCGGAGATTTTGCTGCATGTTCGCGACGCTTCGTCACCGATGCTGGATGAGCAGAAGACACAGGTGGAGAAGGTGCTGGGAGAGCTCGATGCCGCACGCAAGCCGGTGATTGAGGTGATGAATAAGGCGGATCTGTTGAGCGAAGCGCAGCGGAAGGATCTTTGGCATCATGCGGGGAAGCGCGATCTGGTCACGGTGAGCGCCAGGACAGGCGAGGGCCTGGAGCGGTTGATCACGCTGATCGATGAACGTATCGGAGGAGAAGGAGCGGCCGATCCTACGGAGACGGCGGAGTTCCGCATTCCTCAGAAGCAGGGCGCGGCGCTGGCGGCGATTGAGGCCGGAGCGTTTATTGAGAAGAAGCGGTTTGAGGGAAACCTGGTCTACCTGCGAGCGCGTGGCCCGGCGAGTCTGCTGGGCCGGTATCGGCGGTTTCAATTGGAGTCGGCGTCTTAGGATTGACCCTGTAACAACTGGGTGCCCCATCCATCGCAACGCGATGGGTGGGACGTTCGAGTCCCGCTCGAATCGCTTATCTATCCGTTTCCCGACACGTCATTTTGAACAATCCCACCCATCGCTTTGCGATGGATGGGGCACCCAGTGCATGGGGACCGCAATATTCATATTCCCGAGTATCGAGATATCCCGAGTTGAGCGTTTAAATGATCAGGCCGCCTCAAAGAGGGGGAGCGGAGAGTGTCCCCGGCGAGGCGGCCTGATTGACCCTGAATTGGGTCCAGGTGGTGACTTAAAGGGTACTCCGGTTCTCGATTGCGTCAAGTACTTTTCGGGGATATTTCAGGGATGTCAAGTTGTCCGAATAGCGACGTGTTCGTTCTTTTATCGCACCAAATTGCATTGACATGGCCCAAAATGCCTTGTTACAAATAAGATGTCGAAGGGAAGAAAAGACAGCCTCTTTCGCTGCCCTGAAGATCCGTTCCCGCGGTTACGGCAGCTTTCCAGACAAGCCATTTCATGAATCAGATCCTAGCTACACTTAGCGAACTTGTGCTCGGCTCCGTGCCGACGATTGTGTTGTTTGCGCTCGTGGTGATCGCCTATAGCGTACTGGTGCGCCGTCCTCTGGAGAAGACGCTGTCCGAGCGCCGTGCGCGTACTTCCGGCGCCATGGAGCAGGCTAAGTCTGCTGTAGCCTCCGCTGAAAACAAGACGTCGGAGTATGAAGAGCGGTTGCGCATTGCGCGCGCTGAGATCTTCGAGGCCCGCCAGAAGCGTGTCCAGCAGTTCAACGCCGAGCGTGAGGCCATTCTAGCCGCGGCGCGTGAGCAGGCGCAGACGCGTGTCACCGCTGCCCGCCAGCAGGTAGAGCAGAGCGTCGCTGAGGCGAAGAAGCAGATTGAGATAGCCAGCGAGCAGCTTTCGGCTCAGGTGGTGAAGGCTATTCTTCCCGCGGAAGTTTTGGCTGGAGGCGCGCAGTGAAGTTGAAGAAGATGATTTTCGCGGCGATCTTTGCCGGTGTTCTTGTTGCGCCCGCGCCGCTGACCTTTGCACAGCAGGCCGCCCCCGCACCCGTCGCTAAGCAGGATAAGCCGGAGTTGCCGGCTCCCGAAGAGCAGAAGTCTGAAAAGAAGGACGAAGAGTCCAACGAGGCTTTCCTGAAAAGTCCGATGGTCGTGAAGATCGGCCATGCACTGGGCATGCAGCCGGACACGGCCGCCACTGCCTTCCAGGTTCTGAACTTCGCGGTGCTGGCGATTGCGGTGCTGTATGGCCTGATGAAGTCGCTGCCTAAGGCCTTCCGCAAGCGTTCCGCCGATATCGGCAAGCAGATCAATGAAGCTCGCTCGGCAACCGAGGCGGCCAATGCCCGCATGTCCGCCGTCGAGGCCCGCCTGGCGAAGCTGGACGGTGAGATTGCCGCGCTGAAGTCGCAGGCCGCGGCCGATGCCGCCGCCGAAGAGGCACGCATGAAGGCGCAGCTCGAGGACGAGAAGAACAAGATTGTTACCGCGGCCGAGCAGGAGATTGCCGCGGCCAGCGCCCATGCGCAGCGCACCATCAAAGAGTACGCGGCCGAACTCGCGATCTCAGAGGCAGCGCAGAAGCTGCAGGTTTCGGCTGAGACTGACCGCCTGTTGATCCGCAGCTTTGCGGAGCGTCTGGGCGGGAACGGAGACCAGAACTAATGGCAGATGTAGCTCTTCGTTACGCGCAGGCTTTTGCGGATGTGGTTGCTGCTTCGCAGCTCGACCGCAGCCAGGTTCGTCAGCAGCTCGATGATTTTGCCGGAACGCTGGCCGGCAGTCGTGAGCTTCGTGAGCTTCTCGAGAACCCATCGATCGACCAGGCCACCAAGGTGAAGGTGTTGGATGCGGTGGGTGGAAAGATCGGCTTCAGCAGGCAGGTACGGAACTTCCTGGCGGTGCTGACCGCACACGACCGCATGGAGATGCTGGGCGATGTGCTGGGTGAGTACAATGCCATCGCTGACAGGCAGGCTGGAATTTCGGAGGCTGAGATCATCAGCGCCCGTCCTTTGACCAACGAGGATAAGGTGTTGCTGGAGCAGAAGGCCGGAGCCCTGGCCGGTGGAAAGGTGCGCGCCAGCTATAAGCAGGACGCCTCTCTGCTGGGTGGAGCAATTATCAGGATTGGATCGACGCTGTATGACGGCTCGGTCAAGGCGCAGTTGGCCCAGTTGAAGCAGAAGCTGGTCAACGCGTAAGCCGCGGCGGAAACGCACAAGACGCACGCGACAAATTAAGTACAAGGGATTGAAGAGGAAACGACGGAATGGCTCAGATCAAGGCAGATGAGATAACCGAACTTCTGCGGCAGCAGATTGAGAACTACGAGCAGCGCGTGCAGGTTGACGAGGTCGGAACCGTGATCTCGCTCGGCGACGGTATCGCCCGTATCCATGGCCTGGACAAGGTTATGGCCGGTGAGCTGATCGAGTTCCCCAAGGGCGTTGCGGGATTGGCCATGAACCTGGACGAGGGCCAGGTCGGCGCCGTGCTTCTGGGTGATTACACCGAGATCAAGGAAGGCGACCAGGTCAAGCGTACGGGCACCATTATGTCGGTCCCGGTAGGCGAAGCGATGGTAGGCCGCGTGGTAAACGCGCTCGGCCAGCCGATCGACGACAAGGGACCGATCAACACCCCGCACTCGCTGCCCGTCGAGCGTATCGCTCCGGGCGTTATCGACCGTCAGTCGGTGACCGAGCCAATGGCGACCGGTATCAAGGCTATCGACTCGATGATCCCGATCGGCCGTGGACAGCGTGAGCTGCTGATCGGCGACCGCCAGACCGGTAAGACCGCCGTTGCTCTCGACACCATCATCAACTCGGCCAAGAATGACCTGATCTGCATCTACTGCGCCATCGGTCAGAAGCGCTCGTCGGTGGCCCAGGTGGTGCAGACGCTGCAGGAGAGGGGCGCGATGGCCTACACGGTCGTCGTTGCTGCGACGGCTTCCGAGCCTTCGCCGATGTCGTACCTGGCTCCGTACACCGCGACCGCGATCGGTGAGTACTTCCGCGACAACGGCAAGCACGCGCTGGTGATCTACGACGATCTGTCGAAGCACGCCGTGGCTTACCGCGAGATCTCGCTGCTGCTCCGCCGTCCGCCGGGCCGTGAGGCGTATCCGGGTGACGTGTTCTATCTCCACTCGCGTCTGCTGGAGCGTTCGGCCAAGATGAGCAAGGAAAAGGGCGGCGGTTCGCTGACGGCCCTTCCGATCATCGAGACCCAGGCCGGCGACGTTGCGGCGTACATTCCGACCAACGTGATCTCGATCACCGACGGTCAGATCTTCCTCGAGACCGATCTGTTCAACGCGGGTATCCGCCCGGCTGTGAACGTAGGTCTGTCGGTAAGCCGTGTAGGATTCGCTGCCGCCATCAAGGCGACCAAGCAGGTGGGTTCCACGCTGAAGCTTGACTTGGCCCAGTATCGTGAGCTCGCGGCCTTCGCGCAGTTCGGTTCCGATCTTGACCCCGCCACGCAGCGGCAGCTTGCTCGCGGCCAGCGCCTGACTGAGCTGCTGAAGCAGCCGCAGTTCCAGCCGCTGCCGGCCGAGAAGCAGGTTGCAATTCTGTTCGCCGGAACCCAGGGTCTGTTGGACGATGTCGAAGTGAAGCAGCTCCGCGCGTTTGAGGACGGCCTGTTTCCCTTCCTCGAGGCTAGCGGCAATGGCGTGCTGAACGATATCGCCACTAAGAAGCAGCTCGATGACGAGGTCAAGAAGAAGCTGACCGACGCCATCAGCGAGTACAAGAAGACCTTCCTCGCGGAGCGTAAGCCGAAGGAGGTTGCGGCCGCCAAGGCCTAACCGACTATGCCAAGCGTTCTCGATCTACGACGCCGTATCCGCAGCGTGAAAAACACGCGGCAGATCACCAAGGCGATGAAGATGGTCTCGGCGGCCAAGCTGCGCCGTGCGCAGGAGGCCGCTCTGCAGGCGCGTCCTTACGCGCAGATGATTACCTCCGTGCTGGAGTCGCTGCAGCGCCGCGCCGATATCTACGATCCGACGACGGGAGAAGCCATTCATCCGCTGCTGGTGCAGCGCGAGGAGAAGAACGTCCTCGTTGTGGTGGTTGCGGGCGACAAGGGCTTTGCCGGAGCGTTCAACTCCAACATCGTGCGCGCCGCTTCGAACTTTATCCGCGAGCGCGAAGCTCTTGGCCAGAACGTCGATGTCGAGCCGGTGGGCCGCAAGGCGAGGGATGCCTTCCGTCGCCTCTATCCGCAGGCTGTGTATGAGCGCAAGACGGAGAAGTACGACAACGATCTCTCTGAGCATCACGAGATCATCCGTCATCGCGCCCACAAGGTTGAGCTGACCGGCGAGCATGAGCTGTTGCTGGCCCGCCTGGACTTCAATACCGTGCATGCCATGGTGCACGATATCGTTGCCCGTTTCGAGCGGGCCGAGATCGACTCCGTCTATGTGGTCTTCAACGAGTTCAAGAGTGTGATTGCGCAGCGTGTGGTGGTAGAGAAGCTGCTGCCGATCGCCAAGCTGGGAGCTCCGGAGATCACTGCTGCCGAAGAGATGTCGCTGGAGCAGAAGGAAGCTGCCGGACATGCGGCGCGTACCGCCGGTGTCAGCACGTTGGAGCCGGAGGAGACCGCGATCGAGCGTGAGGCCAAGAAGTTCGGCACCGCCGATGTGGACTACATCTTCGACCAGAGCCCGGCACGCATCTTCAAGCACCTGATGCCCAAGTACATTGAGACCCAGATCCTGCACGCGATGCTGGAGTCGGCGGCTGCGGAACATGCCGCGCGTATGACAGCAATGGATAACGCTACCAGCAACGCGGGCGACATGATCGACGCGCTGAGCTTGACGATGAACCGCGCACGCCAGGCGGCCATCACGAAGGAACTGATCGAGATTGTGAGCGGCGCGGCCGCTCTGTAAGAGAGAAGGATTTATGGCAGAGAACATTGGACACGTAGTTTCCATCAGCGGCCCGGCCGTTGACGTGCAGTTCGAAGAGTCGAATATGCCGCCTATCTATCAGGCGCTGCGCATCACCAGCGAGGGCTTCACCACGCCCCAGCCGATCGACGTCATCGTCGAAGTGCAGCAGCATCTGGGTGAGGGCCGTGTGCGTACCGTCGCTATGACGGCGACCGAGGGTATGGTTCGCGGCATGAAGGCTGTCGACACCGGCAACCCCATCACCGTTCCTGTGGGCCGCGAGACCCTGGGCCGCGTGCTGAACGTTCTGGGGCAGCCCGTGGACGAGCTCGGCCCGGTTCCGGCCAAGACCTACAAGTCGATTCACCGCCAGGCCCCGGCCTTTGACGAGCAGTCGACCTCGGAAGAGATGTTCGAAACCGGCATCAAGGTCGTCGACCTGATCCAGCCGTTCTTGAAGGGCGGTAAGATCGGTCTCTTCGGCGGCGCCGGTGTAGGCAAGACGGTTCTGATTCAGGAGCTGATCAACAACGTCGCCATGAAGCACGGCGGCTTCTCGGTCTTCGCCGGTGTGGGCGAGCGTACCCGCGAAGGAAACGACCTCTGGCACGAGTTCCAGGAGTCGGGCGTTATTGATCCTAAGGACTGGACCAAGTCCAAAGCCTCACTCATCTATGGTCAGATGACCGAGCCGCCGGGTGCGCGTCTGCGCGTGGCCCTCACCGGTCTGACTATCGCGGAGCACTTCCGTGATGAGGAAGGCGCGGACACGCTACTGTTCATCGACAACATTTTCCGCTTCACGCAGGCGGGTTCCGAGGTATCCACGCTGCTGGGCCGTATGCCTTCGGCCGTAGGCTATCAGCCGAACCTGGCGACCGAAATGGGTCAGCTGCAGGAGCGTATTACCTCGACCAAGAAGGGTTCGGTTACGTCGGTGCAGGCTGTGTACGTTCCGGCTGACGATCTTACCGATCCGGCTCCGGCGACGACCTTTGCTCACCTTGACGCCACCACCGTGCTCTCGCGTGCATTGACGGAAATCGGTATCTATCCGGCCGTCGATCCGCTCGCATCCAACTCGCGCATCCTGATTCCGCGCGTCGTCGGTGAAGAGCACTATCGTGTCGCCCAGGCGGTGAAGGGAATTCTGCAACGCTACAAGGATCTGCAGGACATCATCGCGATTCTCGGTATCGACGAGCTCTCGGAAGAGGACAAGATCACCGTGGCCCGTGCACGTAAGGTGCAGCGCTTCCTGTCGCAGCCCTTCCACGTGGCCGAGATCTTCACCGGCAACCCGGGCAAGTACGTCAAGGTTGCCGACACGGTCCGCTCCTTCAAGGAAATCATCGAAGGCAAGCACGACAGCATTCCGGAGCAGGCCTTCTACATGAAGGGCTCGATCGAGGAAGTGCTCGAAGCCGCGGAGAAGATGAAGAAGTAAGCCATGGCCGAGACAACACACAATACGGGACTTCTCTCGGTGCGGCTGGTCACGCCGCAGCGCGTGGTGGTCGACACCACGGCTGAGGCGGTGGAGCTGCCGTCGATGTCCGGCTACCTGGAGACGCTCTATGGCGCCTCTCCACTGCTGGCCGAACTGGGCGCCGGCGAGGTTCGCCTGCACGGTGGTGCTTCGGGCAACGAGAAGTTCTTCGTGGCCTGGGGCTTTGCCGAGGTGCTGCCGGAGCGTGTGACCATCCTGGCCGAACAGGCAATGCGGCCGGGCGAGATCAACGTGGAGCAGGCCAAGGCCGACCTTCAGAAGGGCGAGAAGGACTGGGCCGAAGCCGGCGACGACGCACAGTCGTATGACGATGCCAACGCGGAGATCCGCGTAGCCGAAGAGAAGATCGCTTCGGCTGAGGGTAAGGCTGCTCACTAACTCGTTCTACAGATACGAACACAAAAGGCGCGGACTTCGGTTCGCGCCTTTTTGCTTCCTTCAATCCTACTCGGGATTGGCATAAGAGCACCGTCCAAGGAACTGAAATCCTCGTTAGGGGTTCTAGATGCTGGGCCCAGACCATCGCATATCTGTGTTCATAACTTTCGTCGAAGTAGCCAATTTCGATGCCGCCTAGATCTCGCTACGAAATGACAAACAAAAAGATCGAGCTTTGCTCGAATACCCACATCGCAGAATCGGGACGCCACCAGCGATCTCCCCGTTCTAAGCGCTGAAGGCGCGCTCTATACCAGCCTGGGGCAGCGCCCCAGGTTCAGTGCCTACCCAGCGTTAAAGGGCTGAAGGCCAGCTCTATAACTCTCCATTGCAATGCGAATCACCCGTTTGCATCGGCGAGTCCAGGTTGAAACCTTTATTCAAACCTGCTCAGATCGGTATCCGGCGCGGGGTAGCCCAGCGTACGGCACATGGAGACCATCTGGCCTTTGTGATGGAAGGCGTGGGTCAGGACGTGATGAAGGATGAATGCCGGAGTGCGTATGGCTATGTCCCCGTCCGGGAAATGCAGTTCAGTATCCGCATTGAGCTGCTCGTCCGTCAGGCCTGACAAGTAGGCAAGCGTGTTTGCGCCGACACGGTGCTGCAGTCGTCTTGCATCCGGGATGGTCGGCCAGTCGGCGGGATCTTCATCCCGGAACCCGGCCTTCTGGAGGGCGTGGGTCCACAAACCTTCGCAGTTAAAGATATGAATCATCTGTTCGCGAAGCGTTGGAAGTCCGAAGCCCGGAAGCTCTTTCGCATACGCTTCTTCAGGGATCGTCGCGAGGTGATCGAGCAGAAGAGTGAGGGTTGAATGAGTCCAGCTATGTAACTGACGGATTCCGGTGAGAGTGAACAGGGCGTGGCCTCTTCGTGATGCCGAATCATTGTAAATGGAACGTCAGGCCGCGATAGAACTTGAAGCCTCAGCGGGTTCCGCCGGAATGAGGATCGAAAAGACGGTTCCGCGGTGGTCAGGGTTTATGGAACTGCGCACGCGAATGGACCACCCATTTTTCCTGACGATTTCCTGGGTGACCCATAGGCCGAGGCCCGTGCCCGTTTCTCCCTTGGTTGTGACAAACGGCTCGAAGACGATTGGCAGCAACTGTGGATCGATACCCGACCCTGTATCGGCAATGGTCAGACTCAGGTATCGGCGATCTGAAAGTTTCGGGCTATACCAGGAGCCGATTCGCAGCCTGAGCTTACCGCCGGTGCGCATCGCATCGAGCGCATTGCCGATGAGATTGGCGATGACTTGCCGTAGCTCTCCGGGATTGGCATGAGCAGAAACGACCGGAGAGCGCATCTCTTTGCATACGTCGATCTGTGCTGCGATCAGACGCGAGTGATACAGCGTCAGCATGGAGTCCAATACAGCGCTGACGTCTACAAGCACCGGCTTGTTGGGTTCCTTGTAATAACGCAAGGTGTGTTTGGCGATCTCGGTCACACGCGCGAGCTCCTGCTCGGCTTGACTGAGGTAAAGCTGTGCCGTGTCGGAGGATGCTTCCGAGCGTAACAGGTAGAGCAGATTGGTCACGGATTCCAACGGGTTGTTGATCTCGTGGGCAATACTCGCTGCCAGTCGTCCGGTGACCGCCAGTTTTTCCGCTCGGCGAAGAGCTTCCTGGGCCCGCACCATCTGCTCCATCTGGTCCCGTACCTGGTATTGACGTTGCCTTCCGCGCAATGCGACTTCGAGTGTGCTGTGAAGGGTCTCGGGGCGGATGGGGCGCTCCAGAAGAAGCACGTTTCCCAGTGGCATCCGCAACCGGCGCAGGCGTTCACTTTCGGTGGTGACGCGGCCGCCTGCAACCAAAAGGATGACAGGAAAGTCCGACCATGCCGGCTGCTCCGTCAGCACTGATTCCAGTTCAAGGATGCCGTCCCCTTTCAGCGCCTCCTCAGTGATAATCGCGGCGCCGGCCCCTTTACGAATATTGATGCTCAGTTCGGAGACGGAGCTCACGATATGGCAAGGCTTGCCCAGTCTCTCCAGAAGAATGGAGATCAACGGCGCGTCCCGTCCTGTAGGCGCCAGGACAAGGGTGCGTGTCTCGTTGGAGGTCGTCTCATTCTCGGGGCTCAGAAGAATTCTCCTCTACCTTTGAACCGGTGAAGGTTGGGATTCCGCTAAGAACTCCTTCGAACTCATGGAGTGGAGGTCCAACCTTGATTTCTCCTCTGCGAAAGGTCAGTTCGCGGATAGTGTGTTCATGCGGGCCGCTCCTTTTCTTAACAACCGAAAGTGCCTGGCGGATGGATCCGGCGCGTTCGAAATAACGGAACAGCAAAACCGTGTCTGCCAGATAGCTTACGTCAATGGGCGTATTGGTGGCGCCGATGAAGCCGTGTTGTGCGAGCGTGAGCAGCGTTGCGATGCCCTGCTGTCCCAGATAGGCCAATAATTCGTGCAGTTGCATGGCGAGGAACTGTTCATGCGGCATGGCGTTCAGGAATCCGTTCATGCTGTCGATGACGACAACTCGAAGGTTGTCTTCGTCAACCAGCCGCCTGATCCTGGAGACAAATTCTCCGGGAGAAAGCTCCACGGGATCGATCTGTTGGATCTCAAGCAGGCCGCTATGCAACAGTTCGGTGGGATCCATACCCAGACCGCGGGCACGTTCGATCAATGTTGCGAGTGACTCATCAAAGGTGAAGATGATTGCCTTCTCACCGCGTTGGGCCGAGGAGACCGCATATCGAAGCGCGATCGTCGATTTGCCGCAGCCGGCCGGACCGATCAGGAGCGTGCTGGTTCCAGTATCGATTCCTCCACGGAAGAGATCATCCAGCTCCTTCACCCCGCTCGCGACATTGGTCCGTTTAAAGCCGGGTTTGTGTTCCGAGGCAACCAGGCGAGGGTAGATCTCGATTCCGCCGGTCTTGATGGTGTAGTCATGGAAGCCTTCGCGGAAGTGGGAGGCGCGGAGTTTATGAACCTCCATACGGCGTCTCTTGATGCCGAAATCTCGTTCCAGGCTCTGCATTTTGATGACGCCGTGGGCGATGCTCTGGAGCTGGAGATCGTCTCCAGTTCCTACTGCAGTTCGGTCATCCAGCAAAAGGACGGTGCAGTTCCTTCCTGAAAAATACCGCTTCAATGCAAGAATCTGGCGGCGGTATTTGAGCGGATCGCGGGCGAGCATGCGGAACTCTGAGAGGGAGTCAAAAATCACGCGTTGCGGATTAATCTGTTCCACCTGCTTGAGAATCGACGTCATGGTGTCGGCCAGCTCGACGTCTGAAGGGTGAAAGACGGTGTACTGCGCCTCTGCGCTCAGGTCCTCGTCAGAATGAATCATCTCGTAGATTGTGATCGAATCCACCGACCATCCATGGGAGGCCGCCACTTGCTCCAGCTCGAGTTTGGATTCAGACAAGGTGATGTACATTCCCCTGTCGCCCTCTTCCAGTCCCTTGAGCAAAAACTGCAAGGCTAGTGTGGTTTTGCCCGTCCCTGGGTCTCCCTCTATGAGATAGAGGTGTCCTTTGGGAAGACCACCGTTCAGAATGTCATCTAATCCTTCGACGCCGGTCAAAAGTCTTTCTTCCCGGCTTTGCAAACCATTAGGTGATGAAAGAAAATCCGGCTCCCCGGGTCTGTTGCTCGGTGGAAGCTTGCCGCCCATACCGTTCCCTCCCTTCCTTTGCGGTTAGATGTCATTTTTCCCGAAAAGTCTGCCAAAAAGGGTCTGATTTGCCATCTGCAAATCATCCCCCGGGTCCCTCGGGGAGTCCTTCCGCGGTTCTTACAGGATGCGGTTTTGTGGCTGGGAAGGACGCGGCAGCGAGCCGTTACGGTTGTAATCCGCTGAGGCTGTAGCGCAGCATGGAAGGTGGGTGAAGCGATGGGCTGCGGAATCATATCTCGATGGGCGAAGCTGCCGGATAGGAACGAGCCGGTGGCTGCCTGTGCTGTGGCCGCCGTTGCGCGGTCGATAGCCGGTGAGCAACTCATTGCGTTATGGAGAAGATCAATACCCTTGAAAAGGCTTCGAACGGCAATAGTTTTGGGCCTGTTCCTGTTTTCCTTCGTCGAGACGTATGGAC
Organism: Terriglobus albidus; assembly: GCF_025685425.1. Classification (GTDB taxonomy): domain Bacteria; phylum Acidobacteriota; class Terriglobia; order Terriglobales; family Acidobacteriaceae; genus Terriglobus; species Terriglobus albidus. The sequence goes on along the minus strand of NZ_JAGTAS010000058.1, from coordinate 1,007,510 downwards.
AATTTCAGACGGTGAGTGCCGTCAGGCCAGGTCCAGATACGGATCGGGATGGCTTGAGCGACGACGAGGAAGGCCGCCTGCTGGAGAGGTATTCGCCTGTGTTTATGATCAGCCGCGGGGATTGCTCCGATAAGCCGGCCCGATTTTTCGCGGATACACGAAAGCCTACGGTGCTGGAGGAGGATGGAACGATCTATGGTCAGGTGTTTCCTTACGGAGGCCAGGCATTTCCTCGAAAGGGTCGGCCGAACCAGGTTGAGCTGCACTACTACCATCTATGGCGTCGAGATTGCGGTGAGATGGGACATCGTCTTGATGCCGAACACGTATCGGTTCTGGTGAGAACTGGAACGAGCGTCGAAGAGTCGAAGGCGTTGTATTGGTATGCCGCAGCGCACGAGGACACGATCTGCGATGCCAGTCACCTTGCCCGGGCAGTAACGCTTCATGCAGAAGATCATGGAGCAACGATCTGGATCTCAGAGGGAAAACATGCCTCATTTTTGTCCGAGTTAATGTGCACCCATGGGTGCGGCGGGGACCGATGTACAGAGATGAGGCCCTTGAAGACCAAACAGATCATCAACATGGGCGAGGTGGGTCTGCCGATGAACGGCGCAGTCTGGCTCAGCTCTATCGAATGGCCGCTGAGCGCCAAACTGAGTCGAAGCGACTTTCTGGAAAAGCGCGTTGCACGCATTGAAAGGCTGCCCGATACAGATATCATTTGGGCGAATCCCGCGAAGCGCCCCGCGCAAGCCACCATCCTTGGTGCGAATGCAGGGATTGGCGGTGCGGCGACGGGGGCGAGGGCCACGGATACCGCTCTGAGTATTGCCGACAGCAGCACTTCTTCCGCCTTGGATACAACCGTGGACAAGACTGGCAAGGCTTTGAAGAATTCTTCCAGGAATGTATGGAAGGCAGTGAAGAAGAGCGTTCAGAAGACGGGTGAAGTTCTCAATGGAAAGCCGGAGTAGGAACTAGAGGGACTAGAGCATTCTCCCTGCAGGTGAGGAGTAGGGCTTCCGCATCTATGGGCGTTTCCGCAATGAAAACGCCGCTGCACTCCACTTTCGGGCTACCCAGCAACAGGGGAAATGCTCTGGGTGCCGCGAGGTCAGCACTGGCGTGTTTTTTGAGGTTCGTCGGGTTGCGGAATTTGGCGCAGGCGTAGAGAAGCAGATTTCTCCGCTCCCATCGGTCGCTACTAAATGACCAACAAACAGTTCGAGCTTCGCTCGAATACCCATGTCCCAGAATCGGGACATGGGGCATCCGGTGCATAGGCTCTGAGGCTTCTGTGTACTACTCTCGGCGCAGAGCGTCGACGGGGTCGAGGCGGGCAGCGCGGAAAGCGGGCAGGAAGCTGGCGGAGAAGGCTACGACGGCGAGGGCGGTGATAGCGAACGCTATGGTTGCGGGATCCCACGCCTTCAGGCCAAAGAGCAGTGAACTGGCACTGCGGGTGACGGCCAGAGAGATGGCTGTGCCGATGAGTGCGCCGACAAGCAGCATGCGTCCCGCCTCGCCCATAACGAGCGAGACGATGCGCTGGCGCGTGGAGCCCAGTGCAATGCGGATGCCGAGTTCGTTGCGGCGGCGCGTCACAAGATAAGAGACGACGCCATACAGGCCGACCATGACGAGGATGGCGGCGAGCGCTCCGAAGAAGCCGGAGAGGATGGCGAGCAGACGTTCCTTGAGCAGGCTCTTGAGCACTCGCTCATGAACGTCGAAGAAGTACATGCGTACCTCAGGATGTTTTGCCCTGATGTTTCGCTTGATCTCTTCGCTAATGATTGCGGAGGGAAGTGAGGATGCGATGACCATCTGAGTACTGCGGCCGTCGGCTTCGGATGGGAACTGGCGCGCGGGGACGAAGGCCATTGTCTCGATGCGCTTCTCGTGGATGTCGGTATACAAGGTATTGGGAATTACGCCGACGATCTCGAAGAGCGTTGCGGGATAGCGCGGCTCAGCCTGGGTGCGGATGGTTTTGCCAATGGGGTTCTCTCCCGGCAAGTAGCGATCGACGAAGGCCCGGTTGACGATGGCGACGCGCGGGGAGTTGGCGGTGTCGTTGTCGTTGAAGCCGCGACCGGAGACGATAGGGATTCCCATGGTCGCGAAGTATGTCGGGCTGACCCAGGTGAAGCGACTGTCACCTTCACGAGAGCCGACACTGACGAGGTGTCCCCAGGAACTGCCGGAGAGAGGCGGCATGGTCACGATCGCAGCGTTGGAGACCCCGGGAACGGAGCGCACTTCGTCGACGAGTTGATGCTTGAAGTCTTCAAAATGTTCGCGAGTGATCGTGGAGGTGGGATACATGAAGCCGCCCACCGTAATTCCGTTCTCACGCATGCCTGGGTCGACGGTCATGAGGTTGCGGAAGCTGCGCACGAAGAGCAGCGCTGTGACGAGCAGCACCATGGAGACGGCGACCTGCAGGACGACCATGAGCCGCTGCATAGAGTAGCGCTCGCGATGGCCGGCGGCGTGGGTGTCGCCAGTCTTGAGGGCGTGGATGGGATCGGCCTTGGCGGCACGAAAGGCCGGAAGCGTGCCGAAGATGGTGCATGTGAGCACGGCGATGCCGGAGGTGAAGAGAAGCACACGCCAGTCAGTGTGGACACTGAGTGTCAGATTCTCATCGGTGGAAGCGAGCACACGGATGAGCAAACGGCTGAAGACCTGCGCGAGAGCGATGCCCAGGAATGCTCCGAAGATGGCGAGCAGGCCGGACTCCAGCAATAGCTGACGCAGCAGGCGAGCGCGTGTGGCGCCAAGGGCCATGCGCAGAGCGATCTCGCGTTGACGTGCACTGGCGCGAGCGAGCATGAGGTTAGCAAGATTAGCGCAGGCAATCAGAAGCACCAGGCCGGTGATGCCGAGCAGAATCCAGAGCGATGCGTCGTAGTCGTGACGCAATCGGCTTACACCAGAGCCGGCTGCGTAAGCCCCCAGCTTGAAGTTGCGGAACTGTTCCGTGCTTTTTGTGCCATAGCCCTGCGGCAGCGTGGCCTCGAAGATGCCTTTGCTGGCGGCGGTAAACCATTGCGTGGCTCGGTCGATGTTCCAGCCGGGGGCGAGGCGTCCCATGACACCGATATCGAAGAACTCGCGCGCCGCGTTTTTTGGGATGCAGAGAGGCGTGATGAAGTCGAAGTTCTCGCCGACGGCAAGACCGAAGAATCGGGGTGGTGTGACACCGACGATGCGATAAGGGACTCCGTTGAGAACGACGGACTCGGCGCCGGTTATGGCCCGTCCTCCCATCTGCGACTGCCACCATGCATAGCTGACCACCGCGCCGGATCCGGTGCAGGCAGCAGCCATGTCTTCCGCATCAAGAACGCGGCCGGCGGCTGGTTCGAGGCCGAGGGTGCTGAAGAACTGAGAGGAGACGTTGATGGTGCGGACCGCGTGGACATCGTTGACGTTGGCGCCGATCTGCATGTTTTGGAAGTCGAAGTTCCAGGCGAAGGCCTCGGAGAGTGGTTCGTGGTTGCGTTCGATCTCCTGCCAGACGGGGCGTGTCAGCGAGGAGTAGAAGGAGCTGGAGACCCCTAATCCCTGGTTGCCGCCGATGATGCGGATGTCGACGAGCTCTTCCGGGTGCTGAATGGGGAGACTGCGCAGGCGCACCTCGTTGAGCAATTGAAAGATAGCGGTGTTGGCTCCAATGCCAAGCGCGAGTGTAGTGATGGCGACGATGGCGAAGAGCGGAGCGTTACAGTAGCCGCGGATGGCATATCGGATATCTCGCCAGAACGAGTCGAGTCCCGTGGCGATGTCGACGTGTTCTACACGTTCGCGAGCGGTGGTTGGATTGCCGAAGCGCAGGCGTGCGTCACGTGCCGCCTCTGCGGGCGACATACCGGCGGCGATATTGTCTTCGGTACGCATGGCCATATGAGCCTGAAGCTCGTCAGCGATCTCGCGGTCGACGGAGGAACGGCGGAAGAGAGCAGCGATGCGGCGCAGAAGATTCATCGGTTCACCTCAGGCGAAGTGCAGGACGGCTTGTACACCCTTGACGGTCTGTTCCCAGGCGCGTTCAGCGGCGGTGAGCTGCTTACGGCCGGTAACGGTAAGGGAGTAGAACTTGGCTCGGCGGTTGGTCTCAGTCAGCGCCCACTGCGAACGCACCCACTGGTTCTGCTCCATGCGATGAAGAGCGGGATAGAGCGAACCCTCTTCGACGCGAAGCAGTTCGCCGGAGACTCGTTCGATGTGGAGAACGATACCGTAACCGTGGAGAGAGGTGTTTTGCGCGAGGGTCTTGAGGATGAGGAGCTCGAGCGTTCCCTGAAGGTCGTTCTTTGCCATAGTACTCTATGCCTCGAAATCTAGGTATGGAGGATGATGCGCCTGGATATACCTAGATGTCAAGGGCTGGAAGGAAGTATCGAGCGCGAGCTCGATCCGTATTTACCGTGTTTGTCCGAAACGAAGAAAAGCCGTCGCATTTCGTGAACAACCCCACATCTGCTCCGCAGATATGGGCACCCAGGGTGTGGGTTAGTTGAGTGGCAAGTGTACCGCTGGGACTGCTTGTTTCACGGTCGAGATATTCAGTCCGACGAGAGTGTCTTTGGCCGCAATTGCGTCTACGTTGACCAGGGGAATAGTCAGCGAGAGTTTGGCATTCAGCGCGGTGAGGAACTGGTTGGCCAACAGAGCATAGCCGGTGTTGGTGGGGTGGATACCGTCCAGGCCGAAGAGGCCGCCAAGGAACGCTGTGGTCGCAGTTTTGCCATTTACAGTGACACCTGCCTGCATGGAAGCGAAGTAGGCGTGCATGTCGACGACGGTTGCTCCCACAGCTTGTGCCTGTTGCTGTATTACCTGGTTGTAACTGTTGACCGTGGCCTGCACGGCGGCAACTTCGGAGGCAGTAAGGACATAGTTATCGGCAAGCTTCGCCAGCTTGCCGCCGGTGGCAGCGGCCTCGAGAGCCTGCACGCCGTCGAGGTTGACCAGGTCTCCATTCTGGATGCCGAGGATCGCAGCCACGGTGGAGGCTGGAATACTGGTCAGTGCTGAGACCTGCGTGATGACGGTATTGGCCGGAACCATGTAGGGAACCGCGGTGACATCGGGAATGTTGGCAACGACCAGGTTGGCGGACGTCTTCGACTTCAGGGTCGTCATCAACTGCGTGAAGTCAGCGGTGAAGCTCGCGAGCGATGTCATGACCGAAGGTGTGCCCTCTTCATCAGCGATGAGCGCATCGTTGTTGCCCGCCCAGACAATCACGGTGCTCGGCTTGAGTGCAACAGCTTCGTCGAGTTGTGACTTCGTGTTGCCCGCGGGGAATGCAAGGACAAGGTTTGTCATCTGCTGCTGGCCTGTCGTGGCGACGGCCGATGGCGTAGTGCTGAGAATGTCATGGAGCAGATGACCGGGAACGGCGAGGTCGGTTGGCTGTTCGGTGGGATTATCGCGGCCGGTGGTGGTTCCCGATGCGGTGACGATGACCGGAGGCGGGCCTGCTTTAACGAGCTGCAGCACCGCAGGCGCTCCGGGAGGTGCAATCAGTGGAAGCGTGATGGAGAAGTTTGCCTGCGTAGCAATGAGTGCGGCGTAGCCGTTCTTCTGCTGGCTGTCGAGGAGTGAGCCGTTCTGGTAGCCGGCTGTGAGAGAGTCGCCCAGGAAGACGACACTTGCAAAGGGCTTGCTGGTGGAGGAAGAGCTTCCATCCGAACCACAACCATTAACTAGAACCGTTGACAGAAAGAGCAGCGAGGCAGAGATGCCGCGCCAAGAGGTCCTGAGGGGGGACACAGGCGTTCTCCAGAGTTGATATGTTGTATCTGCTTCAGTGCAAGTATAGCGAAGACATTGTCGGGAACCGTACGTAGAAAGGCAGCGTCTTTTGCAGCAGAGATCTGTTCCCAGGTGTCGGAGTCGAAGACGCTACCGCGATCGGCCGATAGATTGCGATAACCCATGCACTGGGTGTCCCATGTCCCTTAAGGGACGTGGGCCCGGCCTTCACTCTTCCGGCCAGAATTCGTCAGGCGGTTCGAACATGACTTCTGCACTGTAGCCTAACCAGCTGCTTCAGAGTTATGGAGCGGGCCTTCAGCCCTTTAACACCTTATGGGCAACTAACCTGGGCGTTGGCCCAGGCTGATATAGAACGCGCCTTCAGCGCTTATATTGCTCATGCCTCGCCCCTGGTAAATCAGCATGAGCAATGAGGCAACCAGGACGTCGTTGAAGTGAATGGCGCCTGTTCCTATCGGTGGAACAGGCCACTGAGAGCTTTCCCTAAGGGATTGGATTGCAGGTTCTGTTTCTGTTGTTGTGTGCTTCCGCCAACCAGCTTGCTCATGTCGGGTGTGAACGTGGGATTGGCGGTTGTGCCCCCGATGATCACTGGAATTCCATTTGCAGTGGCCTGGCTTACTGCTGATCCAAAGACACCGGGTAGCAGGCTGGCGGCTTGCGTGGCGAGTCCACCAATGCCAGTGGAGTCGAGCTTGATCAGCAGACGGTAGTTGAGCGCATTGTTGGCGCTGATGGAGCCGTTGCCGGAGGCGGAGCCTAGTCCGGCGACGATGGCGGCAAGATTGTTGGTCTGGACTCCCTCAGGACTATAGCGGAGGTTGGTGCTCAGGGCCTGGATGGTGGTGTTCGACCCGGTCTTTGCTCCGGTGAGGGCCTGAACGCTGGCGAGCTTTTGTCCCAGATCGAAGCCTGCGAGCTGTGTATTTGCAATACGGATGGGACCGCTGATGACAGGAGCCGTTGTTGGTCCGGCGACATCGAGCGAGAGCGTGAGGGTGCCACCTTGTAGCCGCGAACCGGAGGGCAACTGCACACCGAGAGAGGGGAGGAAGGCGACCAGGTCATCGATGGGCATGTTCTTTCCATCGACGTTCATCTGTGTCGTGGTAGTGTTGCCGCGGGTCGTGTAGGTTCCAGTGACGGCAAGCGCAGCCTTGCTGACCTGCATGGTGGCGCTGTTGATCTTGCCGGAGAGCGATTGCAGATCCTGATTGACGTTGAACTGCAGATCGACAGGCTGCGAGGATGGCGTGCCGTTCTTCGCCAGCTTCAGTTGCGTGAGATGGAGCTTCCCATCGGCCTGTGCGGTCTGGCCGTTCGAAGTAACCTTAGCATCGAGATCGGCAATGCCGGAGATTCCCTGGCTGGGTTCGACGAGTCCGGCCGAGACCAGGTCTGCATGCTTCAACGCGATCTGCGCTGTAAGCGGGGTCAGCGAAGCATCATGCTGGTTGATCGGACCGGCGTTCCCGCTGATGTCGATATTTCCTCCTGCCGGCAGCTTGCCGTTAACCGTGAAGGGGAATGCTTTGGCGAACGAGAAGTTCTGCACGCTGATGTTGAGGTCGCTATAGATGTGCGGTTGCCCATGTTGCGGCTGCGTGCCCATGGTGACGCTGCCATCCTTGATATCGATCTTGCCGACGGTCAGGTTGGGGATGAGGTCGTTGGTTTCGGCCGTGGGGGCCTTACGTTTGCCTTCGCTGCCGATGCTGGAGTAGTTCCAGGCGCCGTTCTCGGCGCGTATCAGGACGATCTTCGGTTGATCGATCGTGAAGCCGTTGATGTGGATCTGGCGATGTAGCAACAGCGGGAGTACCTCGACGCCGATGTGAACACTCTTCGCAGTAAGAAAAGGCTGATTGCTGAATGCAGGATCCTCGGCGATAACGGGGGATTCGGCCAGCAGGCTTCCGGAGAAGAGTGAGAAGTCGAGATGTCCTAGCTGCACGGGACGTCCGAGGGAATCCGAGAGCGCTTTTTCGATGCGTCCGCGGTAGGTGTCTGCATCGAGCAGATGGCCGACGGCGAAGAAGCCGACGAGCACCAGAAGCACGATGCCTGCGATGATGACCCAACTCCGTTTGATCTGTACCATGCTCTTCTCCCAGCGCCTGAACTTCCTCTTTAGTAGATGCTTGTTTGGGGATTTCTACCAGCGCCGGAGGGTGAATAAAAGAAGCAGATTTCTCCGCTCCTTTCGGTCACTCCGAAATGACAAAATAAAAAGGAAGATCGAACTGTGTTCGATCTTCCTTTCAGCATGACAAAGCGACGGCTTGTTATGCCCTAGTCGTCGTCATCATCCTTCTTCTGGCCGTGGGGATGCAGCACCATCTGCGGGATCGGTTTGTCGCCCATGGCGTCGCGCCAGAGGATGATGTTCAGCAGGCGGGCATCAGCGCGGTCTTCATGAGTGAAGTCCATTTTTGAAGATTGCTTCGCTCCCACAGTCTTTGCCGTATTGGCCTGGTAGATGAGTTTGTTGTCGCGATTGGCATAGTCTGCGGTGAAAGCCGGCTGATCGCCCTTACCGCTGAAGATCGGTGCGATGAGCGGAGCAAAGGCATCGTTGTTATTCATCGGCGGAACGCCGAGAAGGTCTTCCATCGTGTGCAGGACAGAGACCGTGGTGTAGAAGTTGTGGTCAAGGAAAGGCTCCGGGTTACGCGGAGAGTATTTGCTGATGACCAGTGAGATCGACCGGTGGCCATCAACGTGATCGGCGCCGTCCTGTGCGTCATCCTCGAGGATGAAGAAGGCCGTGTCGTCCCAGTAGGGTGAGTGTGAGATGGCGTCCACGGCGCGGCCGACAGCGAGATCGTTATCCGCAACAGAGGAGCGCGGCGTGGGTGAGCCGACGGCGGTGCCGGCGGTGTGGTCGTCGCCCAGACGCAACATCACGAACTGCGGCATGTTGTCCTTACCCGCCTTGCGCTCGGTGACCCATTTATCGAACTGGGTAATGAACTCGCTGACGCGGAGCTGGTCCGGAAACTTGAGATTGAAGTCCGGATAGGCAGTATCGAAGTGGCCTTCGAGCTCAGGCTTGGTGGCAGTGTTCTTGAAGATAAGCGGAATGTGCCACTGGTATTCGCTCTTGCCACCGCCGTAGTTGGCAGGAATCTCCTGGCCAGGGAGGATGGAGGCTCTCCCCGCGCAGCGCTGAGGCGAGGGCTCGGGTGTGCCGTTCAGCGGAGAACGATCTTTCGGAGCCTCGCCGGAATCGTCGCAGAACTTAGTGGCGACGAACTCACCGAAGTGGTAGAGCGACTTGCCATGTTTGGCGAGATTGGTCCAGATGTAGCCACTCTGCGGCTCGTCGATATCGGAGATGCCTTCGAGCAGCGGATAGCCTTCCGCGACGACACCTTCATAGTCATAGGTGCGTTCTTTGCCACGATAGCTCTGCTGCCAGTTCTTCTCGTTGTAGTCGGAGGTGATGGCGGCAGTCGACCAGACATGTCCATCGCCGGAAACCTCGCCGGAGTCGTAGAAGTTATCAAGCACGCCGAATTGCAGTGCGAGCTTGTGCAGGTTGGGCGTGATGTCTTTGCCATATATCGTTAGAGAGGAATCACCGTCGCCGACGCCGAGATCACCGAGGATCTGGTCATAGGTACGGTTCTCTTTGATGATGTAGATCACGTGCTTGATGGGGTTGTGCCCATCGGCGAAGACGTGTTGCTGCTCGGCGTTCATGCGGTTTGAAAGAATAACAGCGCGCGAGAGCTCATCCAGTTTGGGTAAAGCGGAGCTCAGATCGATGGAGGCCAGTGAGCCATGCAGCAGCGTCGCAATGTAAGCATGTGCCCGCGTCTTGAACTTTGCGGGCATCTGGCCGGGATCGGCAGCCATGAGCGGCTTGGGCGCGTTGGGACCGGTGCCCTTCCCTTTGCCGGTGGCTGCGTAGAGCCTGTTGCCCTGTACGGCGATAGCCGTTGGGAACCACTCGGTTGGAAGGAAGCCGGCGGCGTGTATAGAAGCAGTGGCGGAGAGCTTCTGTGCCGTATCGAAGACGGCAACCGCGTTGGAGCCGGAGTTAGCGACAAAGAGCCGGCTGCCATCGGTGCTGAGCGCAAGTGCTGTGGGGATAGCGCCAAAGTAGCTCTGTCCGGGCAGGCGCGTATCAAGGGTTCCGGCGAGCTTCGGCTTCGCGTTCGCGAGTGAGACCACGGCGACCGCATCGCGATTTGCCAGGGCGACGTACAGCGTTCGTCCGTCCCTGGAGAAGACCAGCGCGCAGGGATGCGAGCTGGGGCCAGTGGCCGGGTCGGGCGGAAGCAGCGGCAGAGTCGAGGCAACCTTACCGGACTTCAGATCGAGCTGGGCAAGCGCGGAGCCGTTCCAGAGAGCGACATACGCGAAGCGCTGAGCTGTATCGACAGCGATAGCGATGGGATAATTCGCAGGGACGATGGGTTTGGTGGCGAGATCGAAGCGGTGAAGGATCTTACCGCTGGCAGCATCGACCTGTAGCACATCGTCGGAGAAGTTATCCGCGACCAGAAGTTGTTCTGCGCCATTGGCTGCCTTCAGTAAGGCCAGGCCCGTGGGAACTGGGATCGCTTTGCCCATGGCGATGGGCTTGCCGATCTCGTTCTGCGAACGGCCGGCAGCAAGCTGTTGTAGCGGGATGGGGATGAGGTGGTCGGCAGTGATCGAGCCGTCGTGGAAGCTGTAGACGGCGATGGCGTTACCGGTCTTGACGAGGCCGTCTTCGCCAGGTGCGCCGCCTTCCGGTTCGGAGAGAGAATCGAGCGAGGCATAGAGGCGCTGACCATCGGCGGAAAAGAGCAGGCCGGAGAAGAGTGTCTGCGCAGAAGAGAGCGTCGTGCGGGACTCAGGGAAGTCTTTGACGTTGCCGGTCTGGGTATCGAGCACAGCGATGGACTGCTGGTAGTTCGATTCGGCGGTTCCGTAGCCCGCGTTCACGACGGCGAGATAGCGATGGTCGGGTGACCACGCCATCGCCAGTGGAAGGCTGTTGATGCGCTGTGGGTCGCCGGGAATGCCGGGGAGCAGTTGTTTGCTGCTGGGTAGATTGATCGGCGACTGCGCAAAGACCGGGGCAACAGCCAACAACGTAACGAGGGAGAGACGCGTCACAGAGGTCATAGGGATCGTTAGAAGGGTAACAATCCCGTATTGCGGGAGTCGCGTGATTTATCTGATTTTTACTACTCGTCAGGTTATCGGTTATTCGTTTGTCATTTCTCCGCTATCGCTGCGAAATGACAAGCAAAAAACAAGCCCTGTCGATACGCTCTAGCTCTCAGGGGTGATTGGTGAGGACAGTTTTGCCGCCCTCAGACTTGAGCTCGTAGACGCCGCCGAAGGGCCGCAGATCGGTCAGGCGGCGCTGGGGTTCGTAGGTCATGAGGAAGACGCGGTCGTGGCTTGCCCAGGCCTGGTGCAGGGAATCTTCGGTTTCAAAGACCCTGGCCGCATCGGGCCAGAAGCTGCCGTACCAGGGGCCGTTGACGCGTCCGTTGACCAGGTGCAGCGGCTGACGGGTGTAGAACGCAATGGAGGAGCCGGAGGTCAACTCGCCGTCCAGCATGATCTGGTCACCCGGCTGAAAGACAGAGTTGATGGCGTCGGCCAGGCCCTTCGAGCCCAGGATGGGATAAAAGCGCGCCAGTCCTTCGTGCATGCCCCAGAGATTTCCCATCATGGCGATAGCAAGAGTGACGTTGGCCGCATAGCACTTGCCCTTGCGGCGCAGCAGCCAGGCCGTGAGGCCGGCGGCGTACATGGAGACGGCGACGAGGATGAGCGGGAAGCGGAAGAAACCCATCGCCGTGCCAGTGAGGTCGTAGAGATGGCCGAGGGCGAGGGTGTAGCGCTCGGGGTTGGTGGTGAGCACAGCGGAGATATCGACGCCGGCGGGTGGCATGGGAGCGGTCATTGCAAACCAGGTGCAGACCACCGCTGCAAGTGTGGTGATGGGCAGAAGCAGCCACCGTGTCCAGAAGTACGCCGCATGGCGTGACCCCGGATGAAGTGGATCTTCGGCGCGCGCCAGTTGTCCGCCGGTGAGGACGGCGAGAGCGGGCAGTGCTGGAAGGGCGTAGTATTCCTGTCGACTGCCGAGCGAGAAGAAACCAATGACCACGACGGCCCACAGAAAGAGGGTCAGCGGAGCTTCTGAGGCGCGAGCCTTCAATCCCTGTGTGCGCAGCGTGGCGGCGCCCCAGCGGATCGCACGCGGCAGAAAGACCGCCCAGGGCAGCAGCCACGCCAGGATCATGCCCCAGAAGAGCAGGACAGGCACCTGGCCGTAGTCGTGCGGAATGCGCTTGCCGATGAAACGCATGAAGTGCTCATTGATGACGTAGAACCAGAACCAGCCGCGGGCATTGGCGTCGATGGCAGGGTTCCGCAGCGCTGCGAGTATGTGCCAGGGAAGCGCGATGACCAGAAAGAGCGCTATCGACGGGACGAGATGCAAGCGGAGCAGGGCGCGGGCCTGGCGCGTCAACAGAAGAAAGATGAGAGCGAATGCGACCGGAAAGACGAGCCCGATCAGGCCCTTGGTGAGGACATTGAGAGCCGTTACGGCGGCGAAGCCGAGCATCGGTTTCAGCGCGGACTCGTGTGCTCGGACTCGATCGAGGGCGATGAGCAGAAGGTGGATGGAGAGGGTCATCCATAGCGCCAGCGGAACGTCGGGGATGTAGAAGCGCGTGAAGAGATAGGGGCCGATCGAGGTGGCGATGGCCAGGCCGGAGTAAAAGCCGCCACGTTCGCCGAAAAACCGTCTGCCGAGAGAGTAAACCGAAAAGATGAGTCCAAGAACCAGCAGGGCAAGCGGAAGCCGGCCGGCCCAGTCATGCGGTCCGAAGATCTTCATGCTGCCGGCCGCGAGCCAGTACATCAACGGAGGCTTGTCAAAGAAGCGGATACCGTCGACATAAGGCGTGACGTAGTCGTGGCGGACGAGCATTTCGCGCGCGACCTCGAGATAGACCGAGTCGACATCGTCGAGCAGGCCGGGGGTAAAGATGCCGCCGAGCTGCAGCACTCCCCAGATGATGAGAAGAATGGTGATGGATCTCCGGCGTGCTGGGGCGGGCGAGGCGGTAGGATCCGTCACGGCGGATGAGGTCGGGAGGCTCACGAGGTTCTTCTATCCATCGTGCTGGTTTTTCTAGTGCTACGTCAATCGAGCGGGCGGTCGGTCAGCAACGTATTGCCGGATGTCTCTTTCAACAGAACGTAACGTCCCTTGAGAAGTTGCTCTACGTCGTTATGATGCTCTTCAGGAACGAAGAGGAGATGACGCACTCCCTGTCCCCACGTCTGGAGCAGATCCTGTGAGGAGAGGAAGATATGTGGCGCATCGTGGAAGGTGCTGCCGAAGATCAACGAGCTGGAGCGGCCGTCGACCAGCAGTGCCTGGCGGTTGGTATAGAAGATGACCGAAGAGCCGTAGGACTGATCGCCATACAGCATTAGCTGGTAGTTGCCTTCGATACGCCGGGAGGCGACGAGGTCATTGGCAGTGTCTGCCAGTTGTTTGCAGCTCAGCATGGAGCCGAAGCGCACGAGAGCGATATGCGCAGCTATGAGGAAGAGCGCAGTGGTGAATGCCATGGTGGAGAAGGCAGCCGTGTTGCGCTTGTGCAGACGAAGATTCCAGGCGACGGCTGGACCGAAGGCGAAGGCCAGCATGGCCAGGGCAGCGGGCAGGCGCAGCGCGGCAAAGGAAGCTGCGGTCAGGTCGAAGAAGTGCGACATCGAGAGCGTGTAGTCTCCTACGGCGCGATGGGCCAAGAGGTCTCCGATGCTAGGCTCGAAAGGAAGATTGCGTGAGCTCCACAGGCCGTAGAAGAGTGCTCCGGCGATTAGAAAGCCAAGCATGGCAAAGATGACGTGTGCTGCGGTAACCAGATTTCCACGCAGGACCTTGTCTTCGCGACGGGCAAGAGAGAAGGCGATGAGAAGAAGGATCGGCAGATAGGCCGGGAAGGTGTAGTACTCCTGGTTGGTGGAGATGGAAAAGAAGACCAGGACGATGGCGGCGTAGATGCCGAGCAGAAGGACAGAGCGCTGATGGAAGCTGTACGGACGCAGATATCTGGAGCGGTTGGTCCACAGGTCACGCAGGGCGACGGGAAGGAAGAGCGACCAGGGGAAGAGCCAGACCAGGTGCAGCAGCCAGAAGAGATAGCCGGGCAGCTTGTTGTAGTCCTTCGGATAGCGCTCGCCGAGGAAACGGAGCACGTGTTCATTGATGAAGTAGAACCAGAAAAAGCCGTGTCCGTTCACGCCGCCGGTGTTCCGCAGACCGGCAAGGATGTGCCAGGGAGCGGCGATGGCGAGAAAGAGAAGGCCTCCTGTAACAAGACGGAGTTCGCGCCAGCGGCGCCACTCGCCGGTGATGGCCAGATAAATCGCCGTTGCGCCCATAGGGAAGACCAGTCCGATGAGCCCCTTGGTCATAACGGCGAGTGCGAGACCGATCCACATGCCATAGAAGTAGCCCACGCGCGCCTTCTCAAGCCCACGCAGCAGGCAGTAGAGTGAGGCGCAAAGAAAGAACGAAAGCAGCACCTCTGGAATGAAGATACGCGTGAAGAGAAAGACCCCTGCCGTAGTAAGCGTTGCCAGAGAGGCGTAGAAGCCCGCTGTCCGGGAAATGGCGTGCTTGCCCCAGCGATAAGCAAGAGCAGCCAGCATAGCTACGCCAAGAGCGAGGGGCAGATGTGTGGCAAAGGCGTTGAAGCCGAAGATGCGGTAATCGACCGCGACCAGCCAGTAGGGCAGAGCGGCCTTTTCCAGGTAGCGGATGCCATTGACGTAAAGAGTGACGAAGTCGCCGGTGCGGGCCATCGCGGCGGCAGCCTGGGCATGGGTGGCGTCCGCGTCGTCGAGCAACGGAGGAGAGAACAGGCTTGCAAAATAGACTGCCACCCAGACGAGCGACAGTATCCAGATCCGGCGCTTGCGGGTGCTGGTCAGGCGCGAAGGTGCCGCGACAGGCTTCGGAGCGTACGTAGTTACCATCCGGCTACAACTCTACTTATCGATAAAGATGTGTGTTCCTTCCGTTAGACACGAAAAACACCCATAAGATTCGATGCGCGAAGCGTGTATCCTGACGCGAGGAAAGATGCCGACATTTGCAGCTATCGATATCGGGTCCAACTCCTGCCGGCTCAAGATCGCCGCCGTACAGATGCATAAGCTCAAGACGTTGTATGAGGCCCGCGAGGTGACACGTCTTGGTGAAAGCGTCTTCGAGACGGGAGTGATCTCGCCGGAGGCGATGGCCACTACCATCCGGGCTCTGAAGCGTTTTCATAAGGCGGTCCAGGCCCACGTTGTGGATAAAGTGCGGGTCGTGGCTACCTCGGCCACACGCGATGCCCGCAATGCAGCCGCCTTTGCGGCCTGGGTCAAATCGGCCACAGGATGGCACCTGGAGGTGATTTCAGGCCTGGAAGAGGGCCGTCTGATCCATCTTGGTGTGGCTACGCTGGAGCCGGGAGCGCGGGGCAGGTGCCTGATGATCGATCTTGGCGGCGGAAGCTGCGAGATTACTCACAGCGAGCACGGCCGCATCAAGTCGATGGTGAGCACCCCGCTGGGAGCGGTGCGGTTGCAGCAGGAGTTTCTGCACAGCGATCCGACCAGCAAGGAAGATCTGGCGCAACTGGAACGTTTTATCCATCGTGAGCTGCTTCGCGCGGAAAAGAAACTTGGCCCGGTGCGTGTGCCGCTCGTCATTGCGACCAGCGGCACTGCAGCGGCACTGGCGGAGGCTTCTGCGGCACTGTTCAAGAAGCGGGCTTCACGGGCCAAGACAAAGGCTCTGGAAGCCGATACAGCCAGCGTCCGTAAGGTGGCGCATATGCTGGCGAAGATGACCAATGCGGAACGGGTGCAGGTGCCCGGCATCGGACCGAAGCGCAGTGAGATCATCGTCGGCGGAGCCTATGTGTATGCTCAGTTGCTGGAACGGATGGAGCTAAAGGGCTTCCGTTACTCGCCACTGGGCCTTCGTGATGGCGTCCTGGCTCAGATGCTGGCAGAGACAGATATCCGCGCCGATGTGCACCAGCAGATGGAGGTCGAGCGCTGGAACGGTATCCGCGAGCTTTGCCGCCGTTATGGCGTCGATCCGAGGAGAAATGAGCCCGTCCGGGCGCATGTGGCGCAGCTCTTCGACGCGCTGCATGCGGTGCATGAGCTTCCGCCGGAGTACCGATTATGGCTGGAGGCTGCGGCCATGATGCAGGACGTGGGCAAGTACATGAACCACCAGGGACATCACCGGCACACGCAATATATCCTGGCGAATTCTGAAATCTACGGTTTCTCTCCGGAGCAGAGAGCGATTGTCAGCGCCATTGCGCGTTATCTGGGGAAGAGCCGCCCGGACGCCATGGACCGTGTATTACGTGCGGTCCCTGTGGAGGAACACACGGCGGTGGCGCGTGCGGTAAGCCTGCTACGGCTTGCGGTTGGCCTGAATCAGGACCGCGCTTCGGCCGCCGTGAAGCTACGTATCAAGGTCTATCCCAAGCGTGTCGTGCTGGACCTGTCGGCGGCGCGCGGAAGCGCTGAGCTGGAGGTATGGTCGCTGCGTAAAGAAGCGGACTACTTCCTCGAGGTCTTCCGGCGCGAGCTGGTGGTCGAGGCCGTGTAGAGAGTGCGTACGGTGCGCGGATCGAGCAGCCACTGCAGGATGCCGGCGCCCCGGTCGTAGCTCACACGGGCAATCGAGCCCTTGCGCAGTCTGATACGTGCCGGCTTGGGCAGCGCGATAAGCGAGCCAAGAAAGGTCGTGATGTTGGGATTGTGCCCCACGACCAGCAGGTTCTCGGCCTCCGCACACTCGCTTAGCAGCTTCTGGAAATCGGCAAAACCGGCGCCCGGAGCCAAAGCGTTCGAGAGCAGGATAGAGGCCTCATAACCGGTCTCCATGCCAACGAGCGAGGCAGTCTGCAGGCTGCGCTTCAGCGGGCTGGAGACAATGAGGTCAAAGTGCAGCCGCATGCCGTTGAGTACATGACCGAGTTGCAGACACTGCTTCTTGCCCTCCTTGTCGAGGGGGCGGCGGGTATCGAGCAGCGGGTTAGCGCGGCGGGTGCCGGCACTGGCGTGACGCAGGACGTAAAGATTCATCTCCCATTAAAGATGCCAGAGAGCGGGGTGTTGATGGTATGGGATTGTCGCTCCGGCGTCGGCATCAGAAAATGTGGGGTTTTCTGACCTTGGGAAGTTCTCACTGTCTGCCAGGATGTATCGACAGATTTACCTCGGAACTGGGTGCCCCATCCATCGCAAAGCGATGGGTGGGATGTCGAGCGAAGCTCGATAATCTTTTTTTGTCGTTTCGCAGCGAAAGCGGAGAAATCTGCTTTTCTATCGCAAAAGCAGTTCTCCTCGACACACTCTAGACTAGCTCTCCGAGGTCTCCGGCTCCGGATGTGTCTGTGTTGAGGGGAAAGGATACGGTCTGGGCCACGGAGAGATAGGAACCGGAGTCAGCGGATCCTGGTTGAGTCCCAGGTCATTTTCAGGTGCATCTTCCGCCAGGCGGACTTCGAGGGCTCGCTGCCAGAAGCGGGTAACAAGATCGAGCAGGATGCCGCTCTGCAGCAGAAGAAAGATGCCGAGTGAGCCGGGAGCAGCGAGACGGTGGATGGCAAGCCATGCTGCTGCCGCGATACAGGCGACGCCTGTGAAGGTCAGAAGGGAAAATGCAAGATACGGCGCGGTGAAGCGGGAACGCAGAGCGTTCCACGCCGGAGCATAGGCTTTGTACACACGGTGCTCATTATTAAGACCAAGCCGAATGGTATAGACCTCCACCAGGTCGAAGTAGAGGCGCAGCAGACAGGCGAAGAGCAGCAGGAGCAGTGTCATCGGCAGCACAGCCAGAAAGTGGGGTTTGCCCAGAACTCCGGCCGTATCAAGACGATCGCTGAGAAAGGAGCGCAGAGCTCCAAGTGGGCCGAGCACCGCAGCGAAGATGACGACGGCGACGAGAGCGATGCGCACGAACCGCCAAAAGTAGCGGAAGCCCTGGTACTGCAGGCGATGCAAGCAGGCGCGTTCTCCAGTTACATAGGCGTAGAGCACACCTGGAGTGAGGATGAAGTTGATGACGGCAAAGACAATGCTGGAGAGATACCACTGTTGCTGGCCTGCATAAGGAGGCTGCCTGATGCCTCGTGAGACGTCGGCGAGAAGTGCGACGTCGAAGCCCGAAGTGAGCCGCGCCGACACGAGCGACTGCGAAAGAAGAGCAGCGATCTGGTGATGAACTCCGAAAGTGAAAAGAATGGTGAGCAACAGTTGCAGCGCGTAGGTCCAGGCAATGGCCCGCCAGTGGCGCAGCGCCATCTGGAGGCCGGGTAGAAGCAGCGGGCGGTTGGTTTCCATACTCACACGATCCACGTCGTCACCTGGCTGAGGCACTGTTCGAGGAAGAGAATGATGGCTGTCAGCTTGCGTGCTGCCGTACTATGCGGTGTGACGCGATAGCTGTTATTGAACCGGTCTTTGTCGAGCAGAACGATATGGTCCGGGTCGACTTCGGCGGAGATGACTTTGACGCCGTGTTTCTGAAAAGTGAAGCGCTGCCAGCGGTCTGCGCCGTTCCACCAGACGCGGGTGCGGGTGCCGTCATCGAAGGCGACCTCGACCGTTACTGGAAGGATGAAGTCGCCCTTGCGATGCACGATGACCGTATTGCGATAATCGATGTTTTTTGAGTCTTCCGGTTCGGGTTTCCACCATTGCATGGGTTGTGTCGTTACCGAATCGACAGCATAGTCGAGAACCGCCGTGCCGTAGATGGCTTGATGGAAATAGAAACGTAAAGCTGGAGCGAAATCGACAGGGACGAGGGAGTCATTGGCCCCACTGCTGGTGAACGGATCGCCGCTGGTAACAACGTGCGCAAAAGAGTGGTACACACGGTTTTTTGCAATCGCCGCTTTTTCGATCTCGCGTAGAAAATCGTCGGCTGTGGGATGCGTAAAACGATACTTCATGAAGTATTGGTGCACCGCTTCGCGCATGGTGTCTTCGCCAATCATGCCCTCAAGCGTGAGCAGCGCTGTAGCCGTTTTGCCGTAGGTGATGCCGCCATAGGACCGCTCGTTGCGAAACTGGTAGGCGAAGCGCGTCAACGGATCATAGTCCGGCGCAAGGGTGTACTCGTAGCGCTGCAGATCGCGGTCGCCGGCACTGGCGTAGGTTCCGCCGAGAATGCCTTTGTCCTTCCCGAAGAGGGACTCGATGACCTTCACTTCCGTGTAGGAGTTGATACCTTCATCGAGCCAGGCCTCTTCAAACTCGTTGGTCGCGACCATACCATACCAGTACTGATGGCCGAACTCGTGTTCGGCAGTAACCTCAAGGATGTGAAGCCATGAAGGCTCCCACCAGGAGGTTCCGCCGGTAATGAGCGTCGGATATTCCATACCTTCCATGGCGGAGCCGGGTTCAGGATCGATCACCGTAATCTGTTTGTAGGGATAAGGACCGTACCATTGCTCGAACTTCGCCATCGTCTGCCGGAGGATGGCGGCATATCGAGGCCCGGCCTGCGGATGAGATTTAAGGGCGAGAACACGGATGCGGACCGGGCCCATGCTCGAGAGGTACGTCTCTGTGGTCTCAGTAAAGTGCGGGGAGGCGGCCCATGCGAAGTCGTGGACGTCTTCTGCGTAGAACGACATCGTCTTCCTGTTGGCGTTGTGGGTCATGCCAGTCGAGGCGCCTGTGGCGCCGATGGTGTAGTTTTCCGGCACGGTGAGCTTGACGTTATAGATGCCGAAGTCGGAGAAGAACTCGGTGGTCGCGTGGTACTGATGACAGTTCCATGCGCCGTGCCAGAAGACACCGACTTTAGGAAACCACTGGCCGCCCATCATGAAGTCGCGCTTGTACCCATTGCGCGCGATGGACTCCGGAAATTTGTCGTGAAACGCGATGTGAAAGGTGATGGTCTCGCCGGGTTCGAGGGGATGCGGCAGCGGAATCTCCATCACTGTGTGATCGGAGGTGTTGCCGTCGTCGGGCGCGGTGAAGCGCTGTGCCGATGTCAGGTCTCCGAAGCCATCGGCAGTGATGGAAGCGATACGGATTTCGCCGCGGCGATGTTCAGGATACTCACGCTCTACCTCGCGGATGCCGCCGCCTTCCGCCGTCTCTCGCGCGAAGGTGGACTGCGGCTGAAATGCATTGAGGTAGAGATGGAAGGGGAAGCTCGTCAGCCGCTGGCCGGTCAGGTTGCGATAGGCGAGGGTTTCCGTGGCGTCGACCGTATGCTTTACCGGATCGATCTGTGCATCGATCGCGTACTGCACCACGCGTTCGGACAAAGGCGTGGGCGGGTTGGTCGCGATGGATGTCTGGGCGGCGAGCGCAGTGGCAAGAGAAAGCAGAGCAACGGAGACGGTCTTTCTCATGCCCAGAATTCTATGCGCTTCAGGGCCTTTGCCATAGCTCCGAGATCAGGATGCCGCCAAGGAACACACATCTTCGGATGCAGACCATACCCGCACGCTGCAGCACGGAGGTATGGTCGGGGAGGTGGTTGGCGCGGAGGCCGGTCAGCAGGCGGAAGGCCGCATAGAGAATGCGGGTCAGCAGCGCTGCGATAGGGCGCATGGCGCCTTGTTGCGGGATATGAAAGTCGCTGACCAGCCATCTGGCATTGTCTGTCAGGGAAGGCAGCAGGGTCTGTACGAGCTGCTCTACCTCTGCCTCGGAGAGGCAGTCGAGGAAGAAATGCGTGGCAACAAGGTCGTAGGACGCATCGGGAACGAAATTCAGTGCGTTGTCCTGGGTGATGACAAGGCGATCTGTATAGGGTCTACAACGGCGGCGCAGCTCCTGCAGCATGACTGCGCTGAGGTCTACGGCGTGAACGTGGACTTGGCGGTTGGTGCGGAGCAGATCCCGGGTGAAACGGCCATCGCCATCACCGAGAATAAGAGCCCTGCGGACTTCGAAAAGTTCACGTAACCATGCGGTGCGCGTGCGATGCAGCAGCGGGCCGAAACTGAGCCACTCCATCCAGCGGTAGAGCCTGGCGATGCGATCGAAGTTGGGAGTGGCGTTCACCGCAGAAAGAAGAGGATAAGCGGGGTGAGCAGTGCGGCGTCGGCTGCGGCGCGTAGTGTGACCGAAGAGATAGGCCGGCGCGTGCAGTCCAGCGCCAGCAGCAGGAGTGCGGAGCTGGCTGTGCACAGGTTAAGGATGGCGAAGGGATGCGGTGCGGGAGAGAAGGGCGTAAGAGCGCAGACGGCGGCCAGGGTAACGATGAGCGGGCGGAAGTTGCGTGCGCTCCAGTCGGAAGATTTCGGATTCTCCCAGCGATGGATCGCGACACAGTTCAACCAGCAAAGCAGCGCAAAGAAGGTAGTGGCAATGGCCACGCGCGGTGTGAAGAACTCCGGTAGAAAGACCGCAGCGGCGAAGAAAATGCCGACGACGGCCTCCTTCGGAGCCTTATAGCGAAGGCGTGTTTTGTGGATGGCGGCAAAGTAGAGGATGAGCGGAACGCACAGCAGAATATAGGCGAGCAAGGCGCGTGCAGGCATCTTCCACATCAGAGCCAGAAGCGCAGGCAGGGCAATCATCGCGGCGATTACGAAGCGGCGGCGAAAGCGGCCGTGGAAGCGGTGCCGGGCTTCTAGCTCTTCGCCCTGCTTGTAATCGAGCAGACGATCGGCGACATAGACCAGCCACACTGCGACGAACATGGCTCCAGGCACATACCAGGAGAGCGCATGGTGCGTGATGCGCGCCGCCGCGAGAGTCCACACGACAGCCACCGTCGGAGCATCGAGCGAGAGCAGATGCCAACGGTGAAAGACGCTGTAACGGTGCGTCGGGAGTGTAGGAAACGCGACAGCCATTGGAAGAGTTAAAAGTTGAAAGTTAAAAGTTGAAGCGGTGCCTCTGTGGTGATGGGAGCTGTTGAGGCACACCGATGATCGAATGGAGCGATTTGCTCCATCTTTTAAGGGTAAAGCAAATGGGTGATGGCTGCTGCCATTGAATGTGTCTGGATCGGACAGGGTCTCTGGCCTGGTTAAAAGTTGAAAGCTAAAAGTTAAAGCGGTGCTTCTCTGACGATGGAGGCCTTTGGGCAGACCGGGCATCGAATTTGAGCGGCTTGCTTCCTCCCTTTAGGGCAAAGCAAAAAGGGACAGCAACCGATGCCGTCCCTCTTTAACTTTTAACTTTACTTGCAACTTTTAACTCTTAACTGGCTTTAGCGCCTGCGGCCCAGAAGCTGGGGTCGATATCAGGGAAGACGGAGTCTCTGATTTCGAGTTCGGAGAGGCGGCGGTCCTGGGCTTCGTTGAGAGAGCCGTTCTGTTCGAAGGCCTGCCAGATGCCTTTTATCTCCAGGAATTGCTCGTTATGCACGTTGAATCGCTTTTCGGCGTAGTCGCGTGCGGCTCCGGTGGTGATGAGGAACTGCCAGTCGGAAGACTCAAGCAGCAGCAACTCGCGGCAGAGCTGTTTCATGATGCGTTCGCCGAGACCACCATCTTTCCACTTGCCGGCGGTTGCGACGTCGCGGGTGTACAGTTCAGCGGAATAAATGTGGTTGTAGGTCCAGGAGGTCTCCGGGTTCATCCACACATGGTTGGTGCCTTCGACGCCCCATGAACCTTCGTGCATCGAGATGAAGCCCGCGCGCGGGTACTTGTCGAGATACTCGGAGCAGGTGATGAGCTCAATTCCGATGGGGTATTCGGCCAGCGTGCGAGCGATGGCTTCGAGCCAGAGGGGACCCTCGAACCACCAGTGGCCGAAGAGCTCGGCGTCAAAGGGTGCACAGAGAATCGGCGGGATGGGGTCGTTGAAGCTATCTTTCAGCGCTTCATAGACCAGGTGCACGAAGTGGCTGGCGTGTTCCTTGACCTTTTCGGCGGCTTCCTGCGGCCAGTATGGCATCTTGAAGGCCATATCCAGCTTAGGGCCGGTCACCTGCCAGTAGCGATGGCCACCGGGCCAGCGCTTCTTATGGAAGTCGAGATAGTTGGAGTCGCCCGGATAGCCGCTTTCGCCGGACCAGACCTGCAGGCCGGTGCGTGGATCGCGCGGGAAGATCGTCGCGGCGTAACGCTTGTCGTAAGGACCATCGACGTAGTACGGCTGATAGAGCCCGCGATGGTTATTGAAGGTCATCTGGATGGTGGCTTCGTCCCGCGGGACGTGTCCGTTGAGCAATTCGTAGGGCGAAGGAATGCGTTCCGACTCTTCGACCAGATGAGTATCGACGTAGAAGTACTCGATCTGCGATTCGCTGAGAGCCTGTTCAACCCCGATACGATCGTAGCCGGGATGTGTGGTTCCATCGGCGTCGGGTACGGGGTAGTTCCAGAAGCCGGCTGGACGATAGCCGCACTCGGGCGCCCAGATACCACGCGGATGTTTGCCGATGTGCCGCTTATGGGTGGCGACCGCCGTGCGGATCTGCGCACGCACACTCTCGTCAGTTCCCAGCAGAGGCATATACCCGTGGGTCGCGCCACAGGTGATGATCTCAATGAGGCCTTTGTCGTTGAAGTGGCGGAAGCTCTTGATGATGTCGCCGCCGAGAGCGTTGAAGTCATCGAGCGCTTCCTGGAAGAACGCTCGCCAGAAGCGGGCATTTTCCGCGAAGTGCGTCTCGCCTCCCTGAATGAAGAAGGCTTCGTCTTCCGTAGCGGCGGTAATCTTGCGTTCGAGATACTTCGGGAACTCAGCCCGGAAGATAGGATGGGAGAGCTGCTCCAGCAGGATTGGAGAGAGGTTGATATTCGCCTTGAGTGCCAGCCCGTCTTTTTCAAGACGTCCAAGGACGCGTAGCAGCGGAAGGTACGTTTCGGCCGCTGCCTCATGTAACCACTCCATACCATGTGGCCACGTGCCGTGGTTGACCACGTAAGGCAGGTGAGAATGCAACGTAAATGTCAGAAATCCTGCAGGCTTCTTCGGCGATGCCAAGGCGGTAGACCTCGTACAAGTCTTGGTTGCAGGTGGTTCGTTGTATTTCTGGAAGGAAGAAGCTTCCCCCGGGCTGCGTTGCTCCGAGTCTACTACAGGAAAATCTCACCTCGTTTGGCTGTTTGGATAGACGCAAATTGATGGAACAGCGTTGTAGCAAGTGCTGTTGCCGACAGAGCCACCCGGTATGAAAAAGAGCTCCAGATCCACGAAGGGAATCCGGAGCTCCTTAAGCTGAAACGTCTTAGGACGCGTTATTGCATCGGGTGACGCGTTGAGTCGTCGTTGCTCGATGCCCCTGCCTGTGTTGCCTGAATGGTGAACGCGTTGGTCAGGCGGAAGCGGATGAGCGACTCGGTGGGAATCTGTACCTGCTCACCTCTGGTAACGGCATTGATGCCCGCGCCGCTTGCACCGCCTGCGGCTGCACCAATGGCAGCACCTTTACCGCCGCCGAAGATGCCGCCGAGAATGGCTCCAGCGGCTGCGCCGACACCAGCCTTGGTCGCGGTGTTCTTACCGCGTCCGGCGCCTTCTTTGCTGAAGGGTTCCGTTGAGACCGCGATGCGCTCGCCACGACGGGAGATGCTGGTCAGCTCAATGGAGAGCAGCGAGCTTCCTTTGAAGTGAGCCGCATCTTTCGCTTCCACCACGCGCCCGCTGACCGGGGTTCCTTGCCGCAGGGCAACCCATCCATCAACGATGATGTCGTTGGAGATGACGCCCGTGAAGGAGTCACCTGTCTGTGTGGTAGCGGAGTCCAGGCCCTGCGTGATGCGGACCGGAAGGAAGGTTCCGGCAGCGACCGTCACAGTTTTTGTAGTGGGCGCCGGCGGCGGTGGCGGAGGCGCCTGAACCACAGGAGCAGCAGCTTGCTTTACGGGAGCCGGTGCTGGAGCTGGGGCGGGAGCCGGCTGACGCTCAACGACGACGGGCTTGGGCTTCTTCTCGCGTTCGGGCCGAGCCGGAACGGGTTCAGGTGCAGCAGCAACCGGGGCCGGGGCTGCGGCAGGAGCCTGGACGTTCAGGTTGTTGATGACCGTCTTGACGCCGGGAATGGCTGCCGCGTCATTGGAGGCCAGCGTTTTGGCTGCCGCATTGCTTACATTACCGCTCAGCGTGGCGACACCGCCCGACACGCCTACCTGAATCTGCTCCGCGCTCAGGGCGGAGTCGGAGGTGATCCTGCTCTGAATGGAGGAGGCCAGACTGTTGTCATCCGGAGCAGGAGTATCGGCCTTCTTGCATCCAGTTACGGCAAGGGTGAGAACAAGCGCCAGGCCGGTGGTGCGAAGAGTGTTGTGCATACCTTCAAGATTCATGGAAATCCCTCTCCTTACGCGGGATGTGCGCCCCTTATTTGCGATTTCCCGCAAGCTCTGGGGATTAGCTCCGGGGAGTGTGTCGTCACTCATCTTAGACGCCAAGTGTATCCCTGATGTTTCTGTCATAAGAAAGGGAATGTTGTGGGTAAACCTGCCTGATGCGAGTAGCATCCTCATTAAGCGGGAGCTTTGTGCGCGATGACAGGCGAGGTTTGCCGCCCGGGGGTGGATTTGCTACCATCCGATTCTCCGCAACTCGAAGGTTCCATACACGAATCTCGCTTAGGAAAGAGGGAAACAAATGGCAGAGAATGACAATGGCTCGAACGGAATTGGCTGGTTTCTTGCAGGACTTGGCATCGGCGCGCTGATCGGTGTGCTGTACGCTCCCAAGTCGGGGAAAGAGACGCGTGAAGAGCTGGTGCTCTCCGCCAAGGAAGCCCGCGACAAAGCCAATCAATATGTGGAGCGCGGTAAAGAACAGCTGGATGAGTACATTGACCGCAGCCGTCAGTACTACGAACGCGGCCGCAGCCAGTGGACCGAATATGTGGAGAAGGGGAAGGATTTTCTGCACGAGCAGCAGGACAAGGTAGCTGCGGCTGTAGATGCGGGGAAGCAGGCTTATAGCAGGAAGACCGTCGAAGAACCTTCCAACGAGCACTCGGCGTAAACTCAGCTTGCATGGGGCTCCGCCGTCTTGACGCGGAGCCCTGTTACTATTTCCGGAAAGAAAGCGCGGCCTATCCATGCTTACAGCAGCTATCCTTTGGCAGAGCCAACTGGCACAGGACCATTCCAACCTGCTCATTACTTTTATCGCCGTGGTTGCCGCGGCCGTAGTGGTGCAGGCCGGCGTGCTGATCGCTATGGCGATAGGCGTCTCTAAGGCGCAAAAACAGCTGCTTGGTATCGCGCAGGAGCTGCAGGCAAAGGCCATCCCGATCATGGATAGCGTCACGAGCGCCGTGGAGAAGACGGCTCCGAAGGTGGACCGGATTACCGACAACCTTGTGGAGACGACAAACATTCTGCGCGACAAGGCGCACGAGCTTGACATTGTGGTCTCCGAGGCTGCCACACGCGCACGCGCCCAGGTGGTTCGCGTTGATACTGCGATGACCGATAGCCTCAATACCGTCGGCCGCGTAACCGCTGAGGTGCATCACGCCATCATGGTGCCGGTGCGTCATATCTCGGGTGTGATGCATGGGATCAAGGCGGGATTAGAGACGCTGGTCGGACGCGCTAAAGCCTGGAAGAGTACTGCCGCTTCCGTCGCAACGGGAGTAGGAGATACGGAAGAGTAGGGCTGTATCGTTTCTATCCCATACTCTGGGTGCTCCATGCACGCGAAGGGTGCGTGGGAGATTCGCGCGTTGCGCGAATCCGTTTGGGGAGCCCATAGATTTCCCACCCATTCTAATCACCCCAGCGAACAAGTTCGCCGGGGACCCCGAGACGCAATGGATGGGGCACCCAGTTTTGTGGCCGAGTCGTTCCTGTTAGCGGATCCAGCCGCCTCCTACAACTTCGTCGTCCTGGTAAAAGACTGCGGCCTGGCCGGGCGTGACGGCGCGTTGCGATTCATCGAAGGTGACTTCCACTTCATCCTCGCTAACCCTCTGTAGAGTCGCCCATGCGGGTTCGTGACGGTGGCGGATCTTTGCCTGCACGCGCATCGGTTCGCCGGGCGAGGCGATGGAGATCCAGTTCAGCTCGCCTACGCGCATGGCCTGCGTTAGCAGCTCATCTTCTGTGCCAACGGTAACGCGGTGCGAGTCCGGATCAATCTGCAGTACATAGAACGGATTCGGTTGATGTCCCTTAAGTCGCTGTTGTATGCCCTTGCGCTGGCCGACAGTGAAGTGATGTACGCCCTCGTGTGCACCGACAACCTCTCCGGAGCTGGTGACCAGCTCCCCCGACGTATTAGGTAGGGGCTCCTCCTGCTCTTCCAGATAGGCTTCCATGAAGAGCTTGTAGTCGCCGCCGGGGATAAAGCAAATCTCCTGCGAGTCCGGCTTTTTTGCCAGAGCAAGAGAATATCCCTCGGCAAGTTCGCGGACTTCGGGCTTAGTCATGTGTCCGAGGGGGAAGAGCGTGCGCGAGAGCTGTTCCTGGGTAAGGCCGAAGAGGAAGTAGGTCTGGTCCTTGGCCTTGTCCGCAGGCCGCTTGAGAATCCAGCGGTCACGCGCCGGATCGTACTCGTTCCGGGCATAGTGACCGGTGGCAATGCGCTCGGCGCCGATGGAGCGTGCGGTAAGGAGCAACTGATCGAACTTCAGGTGGTTGTTACACAGGGTGCAGGGAATCGGGGTGCGTCCATGCAGATACTCGCGGACAAAGGGCTGTACCACATCGCGCTCGAAGCGCGCCTCCTGATTGACGACGTAGTACGGGATACCGATCTGCTCGGCCACACGGCGTGCGTCATAGACGTCATCGATCGAACAACAGCGGCCTTGAACAGCCTCCGGCATGCCCTCATGCCCGGAGAGGCGGCGCTGGTTCCATAACTGCAGGGTAAGGCCGATAACGGTGTGTCCTTCGGCGCGCAGCATCGCCGCGACAGTGGAGGAATCAACTCCTCCAGACATGGCGACGGCGATGGCCTCCTGCTGACTCATACATCTCTATTTTCGCCGATTTCTGGGAAATTTGTGGAAAGTGGGATTCGCGGTGAATTCGGTGGATAGCCATCGACCCCGCCCTAGCGTTGCGAGTACTCACCCCAGCGAACAAGTTCGCCGGGGACCCCGAACGGGGCACCCAGGTTGGGAGAATGTAGGATCGTTGGGGCGCTGCCAAGGCTGATGATCCTTATCGTGCCGGGTGCCCACCCTCACGGAGTGAGGGTGGGTTAGGAATACCTTAAATTCCTGATGGCGAATGGGTCGATATGCTTAAACCGCCACAGCCGACTTCCACGCGGGAGAGAGCGTGCGAAGGCGGGAGACGACCTCTGGGATGGTCGTCAGAACGGCGTCGATTTCGTCGTCCGTGGTCGTTCGCGAGAGCGAGAAGCGAATGCTGGCGCGCGAGCGCTCAGGGGAAAGTCCCATCGCCAGAAGGACATGCGAGGGGTCGGTGGCTCCGGACTGGCAGGCTGAGCCACCACTTACGGCGATGCCCTTCAGATCGAGAGCGATGACCAGGGCTTCCGCCTCAAGATGAGCGAAGTGGAGATTCGTCGTATTGGCGACACGATCGGCGCCTTCGCCGTTGATCTCAGTCTGCGGAACTCCTGCCAGAATGCCGGTTTCAAGACGGTCGCGCAGCTGGGCCAGCTTCCGAGGGCGGCCTGTCTGGAGATATTCCTGTGCGAGTTCAGCGGCTCGTCCCAGACCAACGATACCTGGCAGGTTTTCGGTGCCGGCGCGACGCTGCCGTTCATGGCTTCCGCCGTAAAGCAACGGACGTAGATGGAGACCTCGGCGCACATACAGAGCGCCTGTTCCCTGGGGAGCGTACATCTTGTGCCCGGAGATGGAGAGCAGGTCGACGCCAAGATCTTTAGCGTTGATCTCAAGCTTGCCGGCCGCCTGGACAGCATCGGTATGGAAGAGGGCTCCGCCTTCATGAGCGATGGCGGCGAGCTCTTTGATCGGTTGGATAACACCAGTCTCATTGTTTGCCAGCATGATTGAGACCAGGCGCGTATTCTGCCGCATGGCCGAGCGCAGGCTTTCAGGGGAGATAATGCCGGCGCGGTCGGGGCGAAGGACGGTGAGCTCGACGCCGCGCCGTTCCAGCTCTTCGGCGGCGTTCAGGATGGCATGGTGTTCGACGGCGCTGGAAATCAGATGATCGCCGCGCGCGATCTCACTGGCGGGCTGCAGGGCGCCGAAGAGGGCAAGATTATCGCTTTCCGTTCCCCCGCTGGTGAAGACGACTTCCGCCGGACGGCAATGCAGCAGTGCCGCCACGGACGCGCGCGCATGTTCTACCGCGGCCCGGGCCTGCTGTCCCGGCTGATGGATCGACGATGCGTTGCCAAAGCGCTGTGTGTAGAAGGGGAGCATTGCCTCCAGCACTTCCGGCAGCACCTGCGTAGTCGCGTTGGCATCCAGATAAATCCGGCGCATCGTTCCATTCTATGAGATGACGCCCTGCAATGCGGGTGCTAGCCTGATTGCGCGCAGCACCCAAAAAGGAGAGGCAATGAAGATACAGATCCTTGCGATCGCGATGGCAGCGTTGTGTTCCACAACCATGTTCGGGCAGGCGCCACCGCCCGCACCTCAAGGCCCCGTAGAACCGGCAAAGGCGGCGGATTTCATGGTCTCCGGAGCTGAGAAGGATTTCATTAGCCTCATCGAAGCCATGCCTGCGGACAAGTACAGCTTTGCACCGTCAGCCAGCCTCTTCAAGGCGCCCGAGTCCGTTGATTTCAAAGGTGTACGGACCTTTGCGCAGTTGGTGACGCATACCATCCAGGCGAACTACTTCTACTGGTCTCCGGTGTTGGGCGAGAAGCTCGATCAGGAGAAGATCGGCGCCATCGGTAAGCTGACCGACAAAGATGCAATCGTGAAGGCTGCGAAGGAGTCGATGGAGTACGGCCATAAGGCCGCTGCTTCGATTACGGCGGCAAATGCCTTTGAAGGAGCAGGCCGAGGTGCGGCCTCAACGAAGTTGATCAGCCTTGCAGGCGGTGTGAGTCACATTCGCGACGAGTATGGTCAGATGGTCGTATGGGGACGTATGGTCGGCGTAGCGCCACCGGCAAGCAGCGGGCGCCCTCCGGCGAATCCAACGAATAAGTAGATGTCGAGAAAGATATGAAACGGGCACGCGATGGCCGTGCCCGTTTCGTGTTGTGACCGTATACGGATGCTCTCTTTGTTTGACTGAGATTCTTTGGTGCTCGGCCCACCCCGGCGTTGCGAGCGTTCACCCCAACGAACAGCGTTCGTTGGGGACCCCGAGAGTGGGGCACCCGGGTGGAGAAAATAAATGAAAAGCAGATTGCTCCGCTACGCCCCGAAATGAAAAATCCGGGAGCCAATCGGATAATAGGGCGCACAAAAAGGTTGATATTTTTACTGGCAGCTATAGAGCAAACGGTTTGGTGCTTATGTTGACCGGGTGCCCTACTCTCACGGAGTTAGAGCATTTTCCCTGTAGGTGTATAGTTGGGCCTCCGCATCTATGGGCGTTTTCCGCATGAAAACGCCGCTTCACGCCCGTTTCGGAATACCCAGCAACAGGGAAGATGCTCTGGGGTGGGCGGGAAGCCGCAAATCTCAACAAAAGAAGAACCGAATTTATCGACGTGCCTAATAGGAACCGCGCTTAAACGGATTGCGCAGGGAGAATGTCACAGAGACGCCGGTGGTGTCGTACTTCAGCCGCAGGCTGCGGCTGTAGAAGCCTGAGACGATCACATTGCGATTGACCGGGACCTCGACGATGGTGTCGATGCCATTGTCTTCTGCGAGGCTGACACCGACTGCACGTTCCACCCAGGCATGATTGACTCGCACCGGACGATAGATCTTCTGATCGCCGATCGGTAGGTTTTCATAGGCCGAAACGGTAAAGGCGCTCCGGAGCGGAAGAAGGAACTGCGAGCCGGCCTGGAAATGCGCAATGTGGCCGATGGTCGTGTAGGTCCGCTGAATCTCGCGGTCAATCAGGCTCGAAGTGTCGCCGATGCCGGTCTCGATAAAGGGGGCGGCGGCCCAATGGGTACTGTAGTCCACCCGATGATTGAAGTTGTATGTGACCTGACCGTTACCAAGGCCGTAGCTGTCAGCTCCCGTAGGAAGTGACATGGTTGCCGAACCCGTATAGGTGAACGCACGGCCGAAGTCGGTGGTGTAGCGCGTTGCAATGGCAGTGTCTCCAACAAGATGACGCAGCGTCTCCAGTTTGTAGGTCGTAGTGGAGCTGGCGACGTAACTGTGGAGGCTGAAGAATGCCGGAACCGAAAGGTCCACGGACCAATGACGATTGAAGCGATATGCCACAACCGGCGTCGTCATCTGTGTCCATCCGAGGACAGAGTTGTGGATGGAGGAGGAGATAAGGCTGAAGGTCAGAACGTTGCGATCCGGGAGTTGAAATTGCTCCGGATCATACCCTTCGCGGGCTACAGCCATTGCGAGTTCAGCAGCGACTGCGTCATCAAGAGCATCGTCTGCCGGCAGACTGGAATCAGTGACGGAGGAGCTGACAGCCGTGGCGGGGACCTGCGCCGCTAAGCTCTGCGCGCGTGCAACAGAGACAAGGCATACGGGCAGCAGACAAAGCCCCGCAATCGTTCGAACGACGTGCAAAGTGACACTCCGGGGGGAACTAGAGGAAGGCTACCCCGGCGCCGCAACGAATGGCAATGAAAATCGGGGCGGTTACCGCTGTTCGATCGGGATGTACGGCGCGGGATATTCGGGCCCGATGTAGTCAGCGCGCGGCCGGATCAGACGGTTGTCGTCATGCTGCTCAATAACATGCGCTGCCCATCCGGAGATACGTGACACCGCAAAGATCGGCGTGAACAGGTCAATGTCGATGCCCAGCATCGTATAAGTGGAAGCGGAGTAGAAGTCGACATTGGCGTTGAGCTTCTTCTCGTTCTTGATAAAGAGTTCGATCTCACGGGACATGCCGTACCACTTGCTGCCGGTGGCCTTGGAGAGCTCCTCGCTCATCTTGCGCAGGTGGGTGGCGCGAGGATCTTCGGTCTTGTAGACGCGGTGGCCGAAGCCGGAGATCTTCTCCTTGCGCGCGAGCATGTCTTTGACGTACTGAACGGGATCAGCGCCGGCCTTGTCGATGGCATAAAGCAGGCGCATGGTGGCCTCATTGGCGCCGCCGTGCAGGGGACCCTTCAGGGCGCCGATGGCGCCGGTGATGGCAGAGTGCATGTCGGCGAGGGTAGCGGCGATGACGCGGGCGGCGAAGGTGGAGGCGTTAAGCTCGTGGTCGGCGTGCAGGATGAGGGCTACGTCGAAGGTGCGGGTTGCGGTCTCGGTCGGTTTCTCGCCAGTCAGCATCCACAGGAAGTTCGCGGCATGCGAGAGCGATTTATCGGCCTCGACCACAGGTTTTCCTTTTCGAATGCGATCGAAGGCGGCAACGATCATCGGGATCTGCGCAGTAAGACGGAAGGCCTTGGTGACGTTAGCGTCGTGGGTCACGCTCTTCTCGTCGGGGTCATTGCCCTCGGGATACATGGAGAGTAGGCTGACGGCGGTGCGCAGCACCGCCATAGGAGTTCCATCCTTCGGAACGGTCTTCAGAAACTCGACGACAGCCGGAGGCAGGCTGCGTGCCTCGGCGAGATGCTTCGTAAACTCAGCCAGCTCGCTCTTCGAAGGCAGCTTGCCAAACCAGAGAAGATAGGTGACCTCTTCGAAGGTCGATTTCGGAGCCAGCTCATGAATATCGATTCCCCGATAGGAAAGCACGCCCGCTTCACCGTCGATCCAGCAGATACCAGAGTTCGCGGCGATAATGCCTTCCAGGCCTTTGGGTGCGGCGGTCATCGTGGTCATGCTGAGCTCTACTCCGTGAGAAAACGAAAATTTAGTACTAACGGTTATAGCGCAGCGCCGCGAGGATTGTCATGACGGTTGTGCGAATATCGACCTAAATGTGCGATTTACGGCGTAGGCTTGCATATCGATCGGAAGGGGCTCGCCGGCTAGTTCCAGACCGATGGCGCGAGCGGTCGCGGCAGCAAGCTGGATCCCATTGCGATAGTGGCCTGTGGCGGCGTAGAGGCCTTCTTCAACAGCGCCAATAAGCGGCAGGCCGTCGTGGGTCGCTGGCCGAAGACCGGCCCATGTTTCGACGATGGTCGCCTGCGCTGCCGGTGGAAACAGTTTCACGGCGCGCGCTTTCAGGGCGGCGATGTCGGCGCTGTGTACGGTTTTGTCATAGCCGGCATCTTCGATGGTGGCGCCGATGACGACGCGTCCGCCGCCGCGTGGAATCAGGTAGATCTCCGGCGTGCGCACGACGGTGTCGAGCGGCGCATCCATCTCGACGGCCATCATCTGGCCTTTGCGAGGGAAGACGGGAAGGTTGCGGGGGCCGGTCCAGCTTCCGGTGCAGAGGACGACGCGGCTGGCGAGGATGTCGCCATGGGCGGTGTGCAGCCGCCAGCCGGCGCCTTCGCGTGTGAGCGTGTCGACAGCGCAGCGGGATCGTATTGAGACGTCTGTATTGGCGCATGCAGCGTGGAGAGCCGCGCCGAGGTCGCGCGGATCGAGTGAGCCTTCCTGCTGGAGTGCCCAGGCATATCCCTCCGGAGATAGACCGATCTCTTTCAGGACGCGGAGGGTCTCGGGCGAAGAGCTGCCTTCATGGGCGCCCTGCAGGGCACGATGGGTACGGATGGGAACACGCAAACCGCTTTGCTGTTCGATGCGTGCGAGAAACTCGGGATAGAGTTCGCGCGACCAGGCGGAGAGCGGCCACAGGGGAGCGGGGTTTTCGGGGTCGTCGACGGCGAGCATGCCGCCGGCGGCCCAACTCGCCTCCCTGACTGGATCGTTTTTATCGGCGACAGCCACCGAAAGCCCGCGGCTGCGGAGCTCCAGCGCAACCGCCAGCCCAATGACGCCCGCTCCTACGACGGCTACATCCATTTGCTGCATACGGCCATTGTAGAAACTCGTCTATCTCAGCGGGCGGGGCAAGGCTATACTTTGCCCCAAGGCAAGGAGAACGTGGGACGAATATGAGTGAAGAAATTGAACAGAGACAGATGTCCGGAGCTTTTATTGCGGTGGTGTTCATCGCCTTGGCGCTGGGGATCGCCTCGCTGATCTGGTGCTATGGGTTACAGAACCACCTTAGCGAAGCGGAGAAGAATCTGACTGCGGCCAAAGCCGCGAACGCCGATCTGAACGAGAAGCTTACGGCGACGAATGCGCGCCTGAAGGCCGCCACGGAGACTCTGGGAGCCAGTGTCGGCTTGACGCAGAAACAGCTTGAGCAGCGCGCGCAGAGCATTCTGGCTGCGCAGAGGGCCGCCGACGAGAAGCTGATCGCCGCGCAGGAGGCGACGAACAAGCAGGTAAGCGCGGTATCGAGTGAAGTAAGCAGTGTGAAGACGGATGTGGGTGGCGTGAAGACAGATGTCGCCAGCACCAAGGCGGATCTTGATACCACCAAGACCCAGCTTCAACGGGTGGTCGGCGATGCCGGCGTAATGAGCGGCCTGATTGCGAAGAATCACGACGAGTTGGAGATTCTGAAGCACAAGGGCGACCGCAACTACTTCGAATTCACGCTGCAGAAGGGCGGACAGCCGACATTGCTTTCGACCATCAAGGTGCAGTTGAAGAAGGTTGATCAGAAGAAGGGCAAATACACGATGGTGATCTCGTCCGATGATCGCAATATCGAGAAGAAGGACAAGACAATCATGGAGCCGGTGCAGTTTTACTCCGGCAAGACGCCGGCGCTCTTCGAGATTGTGGTGAACAGTGTGGCGAAGAACCAGATCAGCGGATATCTGTCGACGCCGAAGAGCTAGGGTAGTCGTAGTTCGTATGGGTGAGGCAGTGGGCTTCAGCCCGCTGACATGGATACAAGTAAAGAAAGGGCTTTTAGCCCTGGGCCCTTCTGCCTGGCAGAACAAAAGCCCAGGCCTAAAAGCCCACTTTCTTTATAGGTCGTTGTACCGTGGGCCGAAGCCCACGGCTCCCACCCAATTCTGCCTTGGCTCGGAGGTCGCTACTTCAGCTCGGCCACAATAGGGTCGTAGTGGTAGGGCGCGATCTTGACGGCGGCGTGTTTGCTCTGGTCCCAGGTCTGCTGGGTGGCATCGCGGAATCCGAGGAGAACCAGGCCTTCCATATCGCTCATGCCGGGGACTTCGGTCTCGCGCAACAGCAAAGGCTTACCGGCAGCGGCCTCTTTGACCTTTGGGAAGGCCGTGAAGGTGGCCGGAACGTCGTTCTTTTCGACGGCGCTGGTCAGCAGCTCCGATCCGTCGGGCATGGTGAGTGCTCCGGTCAGGTCCTTCAGAAAGACCGGTGTCTTCAGGTTGTTGTGTACCTTCACCGTCGCCAGGACATAGAGGGTATTTTCGTTCGCATCGGTTTTGCCGAGCAGCTTCAGTGTCCCCACGTCATTGGAGTAGGTAACGGTCGTGGGCACTGCGGCAACGTGCGTCACGCTCACGTTTGCCGGTGCATGCGGGCTGCGGACATAGATCCCGATGCCGACCGCGGCAAGAACTACCGAGGCAATGGCGATGGGCCACAGAAAGTGGCGAAGGGGTCGGTGGGTCTGATGAAACTTGATCTCGTGCATGTTCCTCACGGCCTGGGTCGTAACGCCGCAAGAAAGTCCTCCGGCGAGTATGTGTTGATTACGTCGGCCGGTGTAAGCCAGGCGCGGCGCAGTTGGGTGATGCCGAAGGGCATCTGTTCGAAATCAGAGACAGCGTGCGCATCTGTATTGACGGAGATGCGGCAGCCAAGTTCCTTGGCCAGGCGTAGATTGCGGTCGCTGAGGTCGAGGCGAGGCATGCCGGCGTTGTGCTCCACCGCGACGCCGAGTTCGGCGCAGCGCCGCAGTACCCGCTCCAGATCAAAGGTATAGGCCTCGCGCGCCATCACCTTGCGCCCGGTCGGGTGTCCGAGAATCCGCAGATAGGGGTTCTCTACGGCGCGCAGGATGCGGGCGGTCATCTCTTCGTAAGGCTGATTGAAAAGGGTATGAACGGAGCCGATGACGACGTCCATCTGTGCCAACGTGCTGTCTTCAAGATCGAGCGCGCCGTCGCCCAGAATATCGACTTCAATGCCGGCGAAGACACGGATACGGCCCTCCATCTCACGGTCGACCTCGCGGATGGCAGCGATGTGCTCCAGCGCCCGTGCATCGTCAAGGCCATTGGTCATGGCGAGGTTTTTGGTGTGATCGGTGATGGCGAGGAACTTGTAACCTTTGGCGATGGCGCCTTCGGCCATCTCGCGGATAGTCTGCCGGCCATCACTGGCAACCGTGTGGGAGTGTACGTCGCCGCGAATGTCAGAGAGTTCGATCAGACGTGGAAGAGTGTGAGCCTGGGCGGCCTCGATCTCACCGTTGTTTTCGCGCAGCTCCGGGGGAATGTAATCGAGGCCCAGGGCGTTGTAGATCTCCTGCTCTGCCGCCGAAGCAACGATGGAGCTATCATCCATGCGGGCCAGGACGTATTCGCTGAGGGTGTAGCCCATCTTGATAGCTCGCTGGCGAAGCGCAACGTTGTGCATCTTGGAGCCCGTGAAGTACTGCAGCGCCGCGCCATAGCTGCTTTTTGGAAGCATGCGCACATCGACCTGCAGGCCGTTGCGCATGTTGAAGCTCACTTTGTTCTGACCCTTCGCAATGAGATTGGCGATCAGGGGAAGACCGGCGACGTGATCGACGACGGCGGCGACGCAGTCGGGTTCACAGGCCGATCCTGTGACAAGGAGATCGAGGTCTCCCACGGTTTCGCGGCCGCGGCGCAGCGAACCAGCCGGAGTGACGGTGTCGATACCGGGAAATTCGCGGATGAGTGCGGCGATGCGTTCGGCGATGGCGGTCGCGTCGTCAATCCGGTAACGGCCGGTATTCTTGCGGAAGTCTTCGATGCCTTTGAGGATCTTGTCGATCTGCTTCTGTCCGAAGCGTGGCAGCTCGTTGAGCTTGCCTTCCTTTGCGGCCGTCTCCAGGCTGTCGATGTCAGCGACGCCGAGAGCGCTCCAGATGAGGGCAACTGTCTTTGGCCCCATGCCTGGGAGCTTCAGCAGGTCGAGCATGGTCGGGCGGTACTTGGTCAGCAAGTCTTCTCGCAACGGCATGGTGCCGGACCTGACCAGGTCGACAATGTTCGATGCCATACTTTTGCCGATGCCGGCGATGGCAAGCAGTTGTTTCGGTTCTTCGATGAGCGTTGCGAGTTGCGTAGTCTGCTGCTCGACGGCCTCGGCGGCGCGGCGATAGCTGCGAATGCGGAATGGGTCGGCGGCATCGATCTCCAGAAGATCGGCGGTCTCATCCAGCAGGCGGGCGATTGTGACGTTTTCCATGAATCAAAGCGGACAGAGCTTGGACAAAGCCCTGTCCGCTAGTATGCACCGTGCGGTACAGCTATGAGAAAATTCTGCGCTTCGGCTAGAGCAGGTCTCCTAAAGGCATAGAGCGGAGTCTCGGCTGTTTACGCCATTTTCCTGCAAAGAAAACGGCATTCGCAGATTTATCCAGAGCTACAGGATTAGGAGAATTGCTCTAGGACGCCTCTTTTAGCCGTGTGACCTGGTCGGCCTGAGGGCCCTTCTGGCCTTCAATAATGTCGAACTCGACCTCGTCGCCTTCTTTGAGGCTCTTGTAACCTTCAAGCTGAATCGAGCTGTAGTGGACAAACACGTCCGGTCCATCGTCCCGGCCCAGGAACCCGTAGCCCTTCGCGTTATTGAACCACTTCACTTTGCCCTTGTAATGTGCCACGTTCGTCGAACCTCGCGGGAGGGAAGTCTGCTCGGGAACGAATGAACCCGCGCGTGATCGGTATGACGCGGATGAGGGGCAGGAAGGTTTTCTGACACGCGCTAGGCTTTGCCAGTACGCCGCAGTGCTTCGTAGATTGAGATGCCGATGATGGTCTTTCCGTCGTGGATCTTACCTTCATTACGCATCTTCAACAATTCAGATAGGCGGATGCGAAGGATTTCGATCTTCTCATCGTCTTCAGGCTGAGCATCTCCTTCCGTCAGATCGGTGGCGAGGTAGACTTCCATCCACTCACCCAGGAAACCGGGGCTGGCGTAGTAGCGGACCAGCTTCTTCCAGGTGCGGGCACGGTAGCCGGTCTCCTCGATCATCTCGCGTTTCGCGGCAGCCAAGGGTTTCTCGTCAGCTTCACGCCTGCCGGCAGGGAGCTCCAGAAGGAACTGCTGTGCTGCCTGGCGATACTGCCTCTCCATGATGATGTAGGGATCACGCTTTGACTGGCGGTCGTCGACGGCGAGGACAACGACCGATCCGTTGTGGCGGATGATGTCGCGTTTGGAGACGATGCCGCCTGGTTCCTTCACGGTCTCAGACCATACCTTGAAGAGCGGGCCATCGTACGCCAGCTTCTGTTCGAGGAGTTTCGCTTTGCCGGAACGTCGTGCCGGAGCCTTTTTCGCGGATGTTCGTTTCACGGATGTTTTGGTCGCCATAAAACTAAACCTAACACTCTGCATCGCCGGGGCGGGCTGATGAATCTAACCGTGCAACGCGAATTTATATGACGCACCGGCTGACAAAACTCGTACGGCGAACGTCTCTTCCTTACTGTGAAAGTTTGGAAAACGGATCGTGTCTCTGTGCGAGACTCATCTGTGTGCCTCTGCACGAGTAATCTCCATGCGGTCTGAGTGCTACCCCATCACGGTGCTGCCCGGCGTCTCGCGTCTGTTTCGCGAGTATCTTGCCCATTGGGACAATCCCATTCTTGCTGAGAGCTTCGGCGGCCACCCGGCCGATACGGTATGGCGCGAAAAATCGCCCGAGCTGACACCGGAGCATCGCGCCCGTCTGGTCTCACTGCTGGAGGCCCAGAACCCCGATCCTTCGCCTGCAGCCCGCAGGCATCTGGAGATGTTGCGTGACGGCGCTGGTGTCGTAGTGAGTGGCCAGCAGGTCGGCATCCTCGGTGGACCGCTGTATACCCTCTTCAAGGCGGCGACTGCGATTCGGAGGGCACAGGAGGCGACCGAAGCGGGCATTCCGCATGTGCCGATCTTCTGGCCGGCGACCGAAGATCATGACCTCGACGAAGTCAATCAGGTCCTGCTGCTAACGAAGAATTCAGCGGAGACTCTGCGGCTCAAGAGCCTGGTCCACCGCAATAACGCTGTGGGCGGCGTAGTGCTGCCGGAAGAGATTACGGCACTGGTAGAGCAGGCGACGGAGTTGCTCGCGTGGGCTCCGATTACAGAGACATTGAAGCGCCACTACGCTCCCGGCAAGACATTGGCTAAGGCGTTCACCGGGCTACTGCGCGACATCTTTGCGGCTGAGGGGCTACTGACAATCGATGCCGCCGAACGCGGCTATCACGAGTTGGGCTCTCCGGTGCTTCTGGCCGCGATCGAACAGGCCGAGGAGCTGGAGGCTGCAGTTCGCGCACGCTCCCAGGCCTTGGTCGATGCCGGTTACCATGCACAGGTCCTGCTGCCGGAGCATGGCAGCCTGCTCTTCCTCTTTGACGAACAGACCGGCGAACGCCATGCGCTTCGTCATAAAGACGGCGCATGGAAGGCCGGTCATGTCACGTACACGACTGAAGAGTTGAAGACGTTGCTGACGGCAGCTCCAGAGCGGTTCAGTCCCAATGCCCTGCTGCGCCCTGTCTTTCAGGACCAGATTCTTCCTACGTCAGCGTATATCGGCGGACCGGCAGAGATCGCTTACTTTGCGCAATCCGGCGTGCTGTATGACACCATCCTGGGGCGCCGTACGACGGTCCTGCCGCGTATGTCGGCCACGTTGGTGGAGCCGGCGATTGCCAAGGTCATGGATCAGCACGAGCTCGGATTGAAGGAAGCCTTCTCGTCAGCAGATGATCTGGCGCTTCGGCTGGGGGCACGAGCCATGCCGATCGAAGGCAAGAAGAGGCTTCAGGCCGCAGGCAATGCGCTCGATCGTGAGCTGGATGCGCTGCTGGGATGGATGCAGTCGGTTGATGGTGAACTGGCAAAGTCTGGCAAGGTGTCGGCCTCGAAGATGCGCTACCAGATGAATCGTCTGCGCCGCATGGCTGCGCGTTTTGAGCAGGAGAAGAATGCTTCGCTGCGTAAGCATGCGGATGCGGTCACACTGAACCTCTTCCCGCAAGGTCACGTGCAGGAGCGCGCTGTCGCTGGTACCTGGTTCCTCGCCCGCACCGGCGACGACTTCCCCGCAGAGATCGTCAGCCACGCCGGGCAAGAGTGTAGCGGCCACAAGGCGATCTTTCTTTAGTGTCGTTGTCCCTGAAGTTCGCGACACAACTCACCCGGCAGGGTAAGCGCTGAAGGCGCGCTCTATACCACCTGGGGCAACGCCTCAGGTCTGATTGTTTGCCGGGGATCGTGAACACCCACCTATTGGGTTGCAATGTATGGGGCACCCAGAGTATGGTTCGAGTTTGTTCTCACCTTCGTTAATGCTTAGCAGGCATTGCCGTCAGCACGAAATGGAAGATTCGGCTCGGTCCGTCTTCAGGCACGAAATACAGATCGTTCCCCTTCAGCGCCATACCCTCGCCGGAGTACGGTCTGCCCCGGTCTGTTGTGCCCGTTGCTACACTGCGCAGTAGTTGCATCGAAGGCCACGCGTACCAATCTACGGCTCCGGTCGTCTTCGTTAGATTTCCACCACCGACCAGCTTGCCATCCACAAACTTGATGTCCTGGTATTGGTTATTTGAGGCAACATCGATCACGCGCTGCTGCTGTCCGTCCATCGCCAGAACATACAACTGACGGCTTCCCCAGTTGCCCGCGATCAGGCTGTCGCCGGTTACGGCGAGGCAACCGATGTGATCGGCGACTGAGATCCTTCGCTTTGTCGTGAGCGTTCGCTTGTCCAGCTCCACCAGTGTCGCCGTGCTGTGCGGCTTGTACTCTGCAACTGGAACCCAGATGGAGTCGCCTGCGATGGAAAATCCTCCCGGATGAAAGCGGGGACCGTCAGTCACCTCTACCTGCCGTTCAAAGTGCCCGGTCGCTCGGTTGAACTGATGCAGATATCCCTTCTTCTGCTCGATGTCGACCGAGGTCACCCAGATATGCTGCGCATCGAGATCGACACCCTGAACATGGAAGAGCGTTCCCTCAAGGGGCAAAGTCTCCACCAGCCGTGCGTTCTCCACGCCTTGGGAAGAAGGTGTGGACTGTGCAAAGACAGGTACAGCTAAAACCAGAGTAAGAACCAGACAACCAGTTGCTCGCAACATGTCACTCCCCAGGCAAGGGCCATCTGGCTTTCTACCGTGCCGATCGCCTGCGACAGAATAACCTGCGGATCGTCTTGTGAAGATTGCATGTGATCTCCGGCACACCACACGGACCCTCGTCCCCTCTACAATCAGCCTGAGTGAAGAAGATTGCCATCATCGGCGGAGGCATCTCCGGTCTCACCGCTGCCTACCGCCTGCATCGTCTCGGCATGGCCTGTACTCTCTTCGAGGCTGGACCGCGCCTCGGCGGTATCGTCGAGACCCATCGTGAAAATGGCTTTGTCATCGAATGCGGCCCTGACTCCTGGGTGGCTGAGAAACCCTGGGCGCGCGAGCTCGCTATTGAGCTCGGTTTAGGCGGCGAGATTATTCCCTCCAACGACCACAACCGGCTCACCTACGTTTTGCAGCAGGGAGCACTCGTCCCCATGCCCGCACACATGCGCATGATGGTACCGCAGGGACAGGCAGGCATGGACTCGCTGCTGGCTTCTTCTCTCTTTTCCGAAGAGGCCAAACGTGCCTATCTGCAGGAGCCCTCACGAGCCAGGGAGCTGAAGGACTATGCCGCGGCGCACGCGGGGGAAGACGAGTCTATTGCCGCTTTCGTGGCTCGCCACTTCGGCCAGGAGGTTGCCGAAAAGCTTGCCGCGCCTCTGCTCTCGGGAGTCTTCGGCGGCAGCATTCATAAGCTCTCCGTCCATGCCGTCATGGCGCCTTTCGTTGCCCTCGAACGAGAGCACGGTTCTTTGATCGCCGGTCTGGCGTCACGCCAACG
This sequence comes from Terriglobus albidus, assembly GCF_025685425.1. Lineage (GTDB taxonomy): Bacteria > Acidobacteriota > Terriglobia > Terriglobales > Acidobacteriaceae > Terriglobus > Terriglobus albidus. The sequence goes on along the minus strand of NZ_JAGTAS010000058.1, from coordinate 965,707 downwards.
CACCGGCGCCTCGCTCTTCGCATCGCTGCGCAGCGGACTTGGTGGACTGATAGAGCGTATGGCTGAGGCTCTCCCTCCCTCGTCTCTTCGCTTACGTGAAGGCGTTGTCACCCTGACGCGCATGGACAGTGAGTGGAAGGTTGAGACGGCGCAGGGCCGGGGATTTTTTGATACTGTGCTGCTCGCGACTCCGCCCCAGCAGACGTCTGCTCTATTGGCTCCCCTTTTGCCCGGCGCTGCCGAGCTTCTTCCCCGTGACGCGAGCTCGGCCATCATCATCGCCCTCGCTTTCCGCGAACACTTCCCACTGCCTCCGGGCTTTGGCTTTCTGGTGCCGGAGGGTTCGAGTGAGAGCCGCCTGCTCGCAGCCACCTTCGTCGATCAGAAGTTTGCCCATCGTGCTCCCGAAGGCGGACGTGTGCTGCGAGCCTTCTTCGCGGACGAAGATCTGATGGATCTACCCGACTCTGTTCTGATCCGCCTGGGGATGAATGAGCTTTCCAGCATCCTCGGCCAGACGTTGCCGGAGCCGGCTATCAGCCTGGTTCGGCGCTGGCCGGCATCGCTGCCGCAATATGAGGTCGGACATCGCGAACGCGTCTCTGCCCTGGAAGAGCAGGTCGCTTCGCTGAGTGGATTACGGCTGCTGGGGAATGCGTATCACGGCGTTGGCCTACCTGATCTGGTGCGCCAAGCAAACGAGGCTGCCCAGCGGGCAGCCTCGTTGTAGGGACAGGACTCCGATTAGCGGAGGTCGAACTTCAGAACCATCGGAAACTCGTAGCTCTGGCCGTTCAGCTTACCGGCCTGGTAGCGCAGCTTGGAGACGGCGTCAGAGATCTTCGCCGCAGCGATCTCATTCGTGCCCTCGACAACGATGTTCTGCGGCACGCCCTGAGCATCGACGGTGAACTTAGCAACCACAGGCTGGGAGGAGGTCAGGCCAACGAAGACCGCGCGGTCGATGTCGGTGATGCGCTTGGGAGCAATGATTCCGGTGAAGGCCGGAACCTTCGGAGCCACAGCCGCGGCAGCGGCCATCATCTTCGGCGCCTCGGCACGAACCGGGCTCTGCTGGGCGTGCATCAGGGTGGGAAGAACGAACAGGCTTGCTGCGATCAGTTTGCGCATTTTTGTCTCCTTTGACAGGTTTATGAGTTCAGAGAGTGAGTAGGTGGCAGGGACTCGTGTTACTTGAGGTTCAGCGAGAGAGCAACGGGGTAAGCAATCTTTTCGCCGTGCAGCGAGCCCGGGGTGTAGCGCAGAGCAGAGACTGCCTTGATGATGCGTGCGTCGACCGAGGGGCTGATTGAGCGATCCAGCGTGATGTCTTGCGGAACACCGTTGGTGTCGACCGTGAAGTGCGCCGTCACCAGACCGGCAGCGCCTGCTGCGATCTTGGAAGCATCAAGCTGGCTCTGACGAACCGGAGGAACCAGAGCGATGGCGGCATTGACCGGCTTGGCCACACCTGTCGCACTAGCGATCGCTGCAGGAGCGACAGCGCGGGCCAGGAAGCCGTCCGTGATCGGCATCAACTGGGCGTTGGCGGCTACGGATACGAGGGCGATGCTGGCTGCGACAAGCTTCTTCATGGCTATCTCCTGGCAAAAGATTGTTAGTTGCCAAAACCACTATGAAATATATAGACCATGATTGTCAACTAATTTCTTGAAAATAATTTGAGACGCTTCAATTCGACGAAAAATCAATAACTTACCGTGCGCTCTGGACGGGCTTGAAAGCCAGATCTACAAAGAAATTTCTACGCATGAGCGATCTCGCAACAGAAGGTCGGACCACACCCATGCCCGCAAGCTCCAACGAGCCGTAGGTCAGAAGGCGATCTTCTAGGGGGAAAGATAAAGGCCTCGCTCACGCGAGGCCTTCATCCAGCAACCAGGAACTAGCAACCAGTAACTGCCTCTTAGGGCTTCGGCTTCGCCGCATGCGCGGCATCCAGATCCTTCTTCAGATCGTCGGTGAGTTGCTCCAGCTTCGGCTGGATCTCTTTCATGTGCGTTTGGCTGATAGCCATCGACTGCTGCACCAACTGTGGCGTTTTGGTGAGCATAGACTGCCCCACAGGAGATTTATAGAAGGTCAGAATGCCATCGACCTCCTCCTCGGTGTAGGCCTTGGCATAAAGATCAATGAACTCTGACTTCAGCTTCTGCCATCCCATCGTCTCCTGCATTGCGGCCATCAGCTTGGTCATAAAGTTGTCCAGAATCTTCTTGTCGGCATCGGTTAACTGCGACGGGTTGGTCATTGACATCCCCATTTGCCGGCCCTGCTGCTCCACCTGCTTCATCAGGAGAGTGAAATTGTCTTCCATCTTCAGCACGGTCAGCATCTCTTCGATCTTGGCGCGCTTACTGGCTTCATCGGCTCGGGCGGAAAGCGGAAGTGAGAGCAGTACGGCTGTGGCGGCGATAAGAATCTTGCGCATGGGTTTACTGCTCCTTTTTCTGTTCCAGCGGTTTACGGGCAAAGTAGTAGAGAGAGAAGGCCAACAGTGCAAATCCAATCACCGAAATCCAGTCCTTGTGAAGCGGATTCGTCTCCTGGAAGCGCCAGATCGTGGTCTCTTTCAGATTCTCGTATAGTTTGACGCACACGCCCAGCAAACCGACGATGCCGCCTGCTGCAATCAACCCCGAAGCGTACAGCGAGCCTGAAGAAATCTCTTCGGAAGCCAGCTCATCGCCAGGAATCGGATTGGCCGCACGGTGCTTTTCCAGCGCGCGCTCCACCATCCACCGCACTAGACCGCCGACAAAGATTGCCAGCGTTGTTCCGATCGAGAGATACGCACCCACGGCAAATGTCAGCGAGCGGACACCGAGCAGCTCCACCACAACCACCAGCGCCACGCCTAACATCACGAGTCCCCACGCCAATTTGCGCGACAGAATGCCGTTGATGACCGTCGCCATCAGACGTCCCTGGGGCGCCGCGGCCTTCTCACTGCCGATACCCTGTACCCACTGGATCTCCGCCTGCCCTGTTGCGGGGTTATAGAGGTACTTGCCATCCTCCAGCACCGACGATCCGATGGCGTTCAGCAGAATGTAGCTGCTGGTTCCTTCCAGTGACTGCTTTGATTGGTGTCCCGCGGCATCGTGACTCATTACCTCGATATGCGTGCGGGTGAAGTTGCCATTGCTGGAAACTCCCTGCGGCAGTGCGCCGAGATCCAGTACGCGTGGCGCCGGCATCTTCTGAAAGGTCTCCAGACCGGTGTTCATCGCATTCAGCGTCGCTCCAATGGAGAAGACGGAGACGATAACGCCGACCATGATCGCCACCTGTTGCTTCCACGGAGTCGCTCCGATCAGGAAGCCGGTCTTCAGGTCCTGCGAGGTATCGCCAGCATTCGATGCCGCGATGCAGACAATGCCGCCAACCGTAATCGCCAGCGCTCCGAAGGCGGGCGCTGTCCATCCCTTCACCAGAAAGATGGCTGCCGTCGCCATCAGCGTCGCAATGGTCATGCCGCTCACCGGGCTCGCCGACGAACCGACGATGCCCACGATGCGCGAGCTCACCGTCACAAACAGAAATCCGAAGATGACGACCAGCACCGCGGCTGCGATATTCGCCAGCAGCCCTACCTGCGCTCCCGGCACCGGCTTCAACTGCAGGAACAACACCATCAGCACTACCAGCGCGACTGATCCCAGTCCGACCCACTTCATCGGAATGTCGTGTTCGACGCGGCTTGTCTTTTCCTCAGCCGAGACCGCCACGGAGCTTCCTTTCTTCCGAAAGCCTGCGGTCAATGCGTTGACAATTGTCGGCGCTGTTCGCAGCAGTGTGATCAGACCGCTGCATGCCACCGCTCCGGCGCCCATCGGACGAACATAGGTTCGCCACAGATCCGAAGGCGACATCTGCATGATTGGTACTGTGCCGGGATAGAGCGGCCCCTGCAGATGTCCGCCGAAGAAGACAATCGCCGGCATTAGCACCAGCCAGGAAAAGACACCGCCGGCCAGCATGATAGCTGCCACGCGGATTCCGATGATGTAGCCAACTCCCAGGTATTCCGGTGTCACATCGGCGCGAATCGCCGAGCCTCGCAACAGATGCTGCGGTCCGTAATCGGGTTGATAGTTCGGTGTTCCCGGAAACAGTCCGAAAAGGTTCTCATTCTGGAAGAGCGTGTAGATGCCGCCGAGGCCCAGCCCGAGGAAGATGCGCGAGGCGAAACTTCCGCCTTTCTCACCTGCGATCAAGACATCGGCACACGCCGTTCCTTCGGGATAAGTCAGCGTGCCATGCTCTTCCACAATTAACTGCCGCCGCAGCGGAATCATGAACAACACGCCGATCCATCCGCCAAAGAGCGCCAGGGCAAAGATGCGCGCCGCCTCCAGGTCGAAGCCGAGAAAGATCAGCGCCGGCAAGGTAAAGATCACACCCGAAGCGATCGATTGGCCCGCGTTTCCCGTCGCCTGCACGATATTGTTCTCGAGGATCGACGACCGTCCGAACGCGCGCAGGATCGAGATCGACAGCACCGAGATGGGGATGGAAGCCGCCACCGTGAGCCCGGCCTTCAGGCCGACGTAGACCGTGACCGCGCCGAAGAGCACACCAAAAAGCGCGCCGATCAACAGGGCGCGCAGGGTGAGTTCAGGACGGGTTTCGTTTGCAGGAACAAAGGGGCGGAAGTTGTCTAGAGCCATCGAAGATCAATCCTTACGTTGAGCAGGAGTGTATCAGTGAAGTCGATGGATCAATTCGGTTTGTCCGATGGAAAGATAGGCGTCACAAAACCGGTCTGCCAGATCGCGAGTCGAGCCAAACAGGCTTCGAACGGGTTGATTAAATGGCCGGCGGCTCGCTCGCCGTCTTTTGCAGCGGCCATCTCTCCTGCATGCGAAGACGGAGATGGACCGTAACCGCATAGGCAATTGTCAGTAACATCGGCCCGGCTATTGCCAGACGGTCAATCATCCAGCGGAGTGTCAGCGGGTCCGTTAGATTCAGCCATTCCAGCATGTAGTTCGAGAAGAAGTACTGCCATCGAGTTACTCCCACGTTGCCGCCGAATACTGATTCGTTTTGCACGTGAAAGGAGAGAAAGCGCAGCAGAAAAATAGCCGTTGGCGGAGCCCATGCCCAAAGGATGGGTCTGCGCCGGTGCCGTTCATCAACTTCAGGTGCAAGCGTTCGGCGGAACCGCCCAAACATAACCCGGAAAGCATCCACGACTCGAGGGAGAGGGAAGAGGCCTAGAAAGCAACCCCAGGCAATTTGAAAGGGAAGATAGGTACGGGTATTGAAGAGCCCAAGAGGCTCGTGGATCCGGCCGCCGCTCCGCAACATCCACCACAATACATAGCGGACCGGCGCTGCGACTTGGATCGCAATGTAGGCAAGCAGCCAATATCCCAACAACTTGAGACACCACAGGAACTGAGAGCGGGTCATGAGCGTGGCCCCATTCTAAGTGCCTGCATCCGCGGTGGTTCCGGTAATTCTCAAGATATTGACTGGCGTTACGGCACAACCTGTGGGTATACTGCGACCAACTGGCGCAAGATGTAACCTTACTTTCAACCTGCGCCGGCCAATCGAGGTGCGTCTTCAGTCAGGCTGCGGACATGAAACTCGGTGTGGAGCGCTGGCGCGCACGCGTCCGCTACCTGCGAAGTCACGTGCTTGGGCGAAGTGATGCGCCGCCCGGTCGAAACCTGGCCGACAGCCTTTCCACCGTTCTCTTCCCCTCTGATTGCCGCGTGTGCCGCGAACCCCTGCTGCGCGCCTCCCGCGTGCCGGTCTGCGATGCCTGCCGCGGCCTCTTGATTCCCCAGACAATTTCCATGTGCGCCCTGTGCGGAGAAGCCCTTGGCTTTGAGTCCATTCGGCTCGAAGACGCTCCGTTGTGCCGTGTGTGCCGCTTCTCTCCGCCTCCCTTTGTCCAGGCAGTAGCCTTCGGTGAATACACAGGCGCGCTGCGCGAGATGGTGGGTCTGTTCAAGTTCGAACGCGTGGCGGTGCTGTCGCGCCTGCTTGGTGAAAAGCTCGCTGAGGAAGTTCGGCAGATGCCTGGCCTCTCCCGTCATGCCATCGTGGTTCCGGTGCCGCTCTTTAGCAGCCGCATGCGTGAGCGCGGTTTCAACCAGTCGTTGCTGCTCGCGGAGCAGGTCGTCCGCGTACTGAATCGCCGCTACAACTTCCGCCTGCGCATTGCTGACGCACTGCACCGCGTGAAGTCGACTGAGAACCAGTACCTGCTGACGCCCCGCCAGCGCCGCCTGAATCTTCGCGGCGCCTTTGCGGTCAAGGACAAAGCTGCTATCGCGGACAAAGACATCCTTCTGATCGACGACATCTACACCACCGGCGCCACAGCGCGGGAGTGCGCACGCATCCTGCTGCGGGAAGGTGCAGCCACTGTCCGCGTGGCCACCGTGGCGCGTACACAGCGCGATGTGGCGGTGCCATGGACAGGATTCATAAGACCCACGCAACCGATCGCGGGGACAGCGAGTTTGCAACAGGATCAAGTTTGATTAAGTACGGGTTTGATCTAACGCAGCGGAGGAGAAACACGAATGCACGGCAAGGCGCGCAAGCAGAAGTCACTGGCGAAGTGTCACACCATGCAGCACGGTCTGGGACCGGCACATGCCCCGGAACGCACGCGGGGATCGTCGCCGCTGCAGACCCCTGTGCTGGTGCTCAATGCTTCGTATGAGCCGATTAACATCTGCGGCGCTCGCCGGGCCCTGGTGCTGGTGCTCAAGGGAGTCGCCCGCACCGAAGAGGCGCAGGGAACTGAGCTGCACTCCGCTCGTGTGAAGGTGGAGATGCCCTCGGTGATCCGCCTTCTGGAGTACCGCCGCATCCCGCACCAGACGCGCGCGCTCTCGCGCAAGAACATCCTTCTGCGCGACCGCAATACCTGCCAGTACTGCGGCATCGTGCTCACTGCGGGCGAGCTCACGCTCGATCACGTGGTTCCACGTTCTCGCGGCGGAGCCTCCACCTGGGAGAACCTGGTCGCCTGCTGCCACACCTGCAACCGCAAAAAAGGAAACTCGCTGTTGCACGAGCTCACCGATATGAAGCTGGCACGAGAGCCTCGCCCCTTCAGTCTGCACACCAGTCGCCACATCATGCGAATGATCGGTTCCAGTGATGCCAACTGGCGCAAGTATCTCTATTACTAGGGCGTATCGACAAATTCAGTTGATCTGACACAGCGTGACTGAAACTGGTGGGAGCAGCGGGGCTTTATAGCCCGCTGATAAAGGCCTTAAAAGTAGATGGGCTTTTATAGCCCTGGGCCTCCTCTGCCCGTGAGGAAAAAGCCCAGGGCTGAAGCCCATTTCTATATTGAGCCGATAGACCGTGGGCTGGAAGCCCACGGCTCCCACCGATTCGAGCTTCGCTCGAACCTTTGCTACAATTGCAGAGGTACGGCGGCTATAGTTCAGGGGTTAGAACGCGGGTCTGTGGCACCCGATGTCGAGGGTTCAAATCCCTCTAGCCGCCCCAAACACACCTTTTCGTTGCGCGTCTTGAGCGAATCGCCCACTCTTCCGCATACGCTTTACACAGGTAGCTCGGGCTGGGCCTATCCCACCTGGAAACCAGGCTTCTATCCCGCCAAGACGCCCGCAAAACAGTTCCTCCCGTACTATGCGACCCGCTGCAACTCCGTGGAAGTGAACTATACCTTCCGCGCGTTACCCACCAACGCCATGGTCGCCGGGTGGGTTGCGGCTGTGCCAGAGAACTTCCGGTTCAGCTTCAAAGCTCCGCAGACCATCACCCATATCAAGCGTCTTCGTGACTGTGGTCCACAGGTCCACGCCTTCACCGGCTCGCTGGCACATGCGTATGCCGCAAAAAAGCTCGGCGTGCTGCTCTTTCAGCTCCCTCCGAACTTCAAGGCCGATCTCGATCGCCTCAACGCTTTTCTCGATCTCCCCACTTTGCGCGACTATCGCGTTGCCTTTGAGTTCCGGCATGAGAGCTGGTTTGCCGATGCGACCTATGAAGCGCTGCGCAACCATAATGCCGCGCTCTGCGTCGCCGAGAGCGAAGATCTGGTCACACCCGAGGTGCATACCGCGTCGGATTTCACCTTCTTCCGCCTGCGCAACCCGGCACACTTCACCACGGATGATCTGCCGCGCTATAAGGCCCACTTCGCCGAACTGACGCAGACGCGCGATGTCTTTGCCTATTTCAAGCACGAAGATGAACCCGCAGGAGTGTTGGCAGCCGCCTCACTGCTGGAACAGGCGGCGTCCCAGTGAGCCACAGCAGGCACTTCAAGCCGCGTCGCTGGGTGCGGCATGGCGATCTGCAGACGCTGGTCGGCAACTTCCTGAAGCGCGATCCGCACCTGCCTCCGTCCGAGGCTATCTATATCCAGACGGAGCCCGAGACGCAGATCCTGTGCCACTGCAACTGGCAGCCATCTCCCGATGCTCCGCTGGCCATCCTGCTGCATGGCCTGGAAGGCTCCTCCGACTCGCAGTACATGCGTGGCAACGCCTCCAAGCTGTGGGCCACGGGCTGGTCGGTCATTCGCATGAACATGCGCAACTGCGGAGGTACGGAGCACCTGACACCTACGCTTTATCATTCCGGCCTCTCCATCGATCTCTTGGAGGTCATGCGCTGGGCGATCCGTACCCATGGCGCGCAGCGCATCAGCCTGATTGGTTACTCGATGGGTGGCAACATCGTACTTAAGCTGGCCGGAGAGCTCGGCAGCTCCATGCCAGAGCTGCAATCGGCCGTCGGCGTCTCGCCCGCCGTCGATCTCGGTCCCTCTGCGGATCGCCTGCACCAGGGCCGAAACCGCGTCTATGAGTGGAAGTTTCTCCGCGGCCTGCTGGCGCGCTATCAGCGGAAATGTGAGCTCTTCCCACAGATCTACGATCCTTCACGAGTAAATAATGTTCGCTCCATCCGTGACTTCGATGAGCGCGTCATGACGCCCTACTGCGGCTTTACCGGCGCAGACGACTACTACCATCGCGCCGCGGCAGCTCGTGTTCTTCATCGCATTGCCCTGCCGGCGCTGGTTCTTCACGCTGCCGACGACCCCTTCATCCGCATTACACCGGAGACTCGCGCCGCCATGGCTGCAAATCCGAAGATCACTTTTATCGAGACGGCGCACGGCGGCCACTGCGCCTTCCTTGCCGATGCGGTTGAGAACTACGATGGCTACTGGGCCGAGCACACCGCACTTGCCTTCCTGCAACAGCACGTGCATATCCCACAGGAGGCGCATGCTCGCTGAGTGGTCGACCGAGACCGGGCAGCACGATCCGGTACTCGTCCTTCCCTGGCAGGCCGAAGGTTCGGCTCATGCCTTTGTCGATCTGCGGGAAGACCCCGATGCGCTGGACTCGATTCCTGAGGCCGATGAGCACGCTGCCCTGCTGCACGCGCTGCGTTCGCTGAACGTCTCCCGTTCACCTGTCTACACGGCCAAGTGCGATGCCTGGGAGATGGACGAAGCCGAGCTCGATGCTTTGCGCATGGAGTTGCTGATTGAATCACCCGAGGAGGCGCCCGAGGGCTTCGCCAGCTACATCGATCTGGTCTGGCGTGAACGTAACGCCTTCCTCTCGCCGCACAAACTGACACCGCTGCTCGACCGGCTGACACGGCTTGCCGGCAAGCTGGAGCACCCCACAGCCAAGCTGGAGTTCATCCTGCGCCCCGCCGTCACCGACTTCGGAATGGTGCAGGAGGGCTATGCCGTTTCTCTCTATGTAAAGGCGGTTGGACAGGATGCGAACGATGCCTATCTGCACTGGGCAGACGCGTTGAGCGATGTTGTGGTCCTGATGCGCAGCAAAGACGCGATTCCGTAAGTCGCTCACGCAATTTCCTCGCGTGGATATCGAAGTACGCTCGAATTTCGATTTTTCATTTCGCAGCGCAGCGGAGAAATCTGCTTCTCTACCCAGGGCGTCAGGTGATTCTGAGCCCAAAAAGCAGATCCCTGCGGGATGACAAACCCATTCAACCATTCAACTATTCAACAAAACGCGGCACCGCGGGCGCATCACTGAATCTCACCTCGCGAGATATCTTCACTACATTCCTTCAGCACTCCCCCGATATACTTCTCTAGCAAACCCAGCCACGCTTTTCGCTGCGCTGAAACCTCTGGAGACCACAGACTCATGATGAATCGTCGTCACTTCCACAAGCTTTCCCTGAGTGCGGCCGCAATGCCGTTCCTCGGCGGCCTTGAAGCTGCCGTCGCCGCCCCGGCCCCCTCCAACACCTTCTCCGTCATGCTGTGGACGCTGGACAACAAGCTGAGTTTCGAACAGAAGCTCGAAATGGTGGCTGCTGCCGGCTATAGCTCCGTCGAAGTCGGCAATGAGTACGAAAAGTGGACCCCGGAAGAGTGGAAGACCAATCTTGCCGCTCTGAAGAAGTACAAGCTCGGCGTCGACTCCGCCGTGCCCGGCCGCAATTCTCTGGCTGACCATACCAAGCGCACCTTTTTGCACGATGACCTGGTCAAAGCCATCCCCGGCGCGAAAGAGCTGGGCTGCAAACAGTTCATCTATACCGCCTTCAAGCGCGTTCCCGGCCAGACACCGGAGCAGCAGCACGCCGCTATCGTCGATACGCTGAAGTACGCTGCCGACCTCCTTGAGAAGGATCAGATCGAGATCGTGCTCGAGCCGATCGACCTGCTGGAGCACAAGGAAGAAGCTGTGGTCAGCGTCAGCGAAGCCTTCGCCATCTGCCGCGAGGTCAACAGCCCGCGCATCAAGGTGTTGTACGACTTCTACCATGAGCAGCGGCAGGCCGGTAACCTGATCGAAAAGCTCGACGGCAATATCGACCTGGTCGGTCTGGTGCACATCGCCGACGTCCCAGGACGCCACGAGCCCGGCACCGGCGAAGTGAACTACACCAACGTCTACCGTAAGCTGGCCGAGCTGAAGTACAACCGCGTCATCTGCATGGAGTTCCGTGCCACCGGCGACTGGGTCAAAACCCTGAAGACCGCCCGGGAAGAAGCCATCGCTGCCCTGAAGTCGTAACGCAGAAACCCATCCATGCATCGCCCCTGCGCTCTGCATGGATGGGTTTCTCTGTATTCCCATGTATGGAAGCACACCCTGCTCGCATACAATCAAAGCAGGCGGGCGAGTAGCTCAATTGGATAGAGCACGAGCCTTCTAAGCTCGGGGTTGCAGGTTCGATCCCTGCCTCGCCTACCACAAAGTCTTCCGCCCTCCTCCGCTGACCTCCGGAAAACCAAAGCCGCCGTATGAGATTACCTGTGCCACCTGCTGCCACGACGATGTTGGGCGTTACGCGGGGCCGGCTTCGCACAGATCCGTTATCGTTGGGTGGCTTTGCTACGTTCCATCATTCAGCCTAATCATGCATTCAGACCACGACCGGAAGAAGCCATCTCGCGATCCCATCAAGAAAGTGCTATCCGAACAGAAAGCTCTCTCGAATGCTTGGTTTGGCCCAACTAGCCAAAGCCCAATCCAGCGATTAGGTTTCATCCTCATCTAGACGTTCTGCCTACTGTTTGGTGGCTTCATATGGCGGGCTTTTTTTAGCGCGCCGACAAGCAGTGGATTTACCTGTCCTTGGCGTCGGAGCATTGCCTTTGGCGTTCGGCATCGCCGGACTGGTTAAGGCGCTGCGCAGACATTGACCTAACAGGCGTGAAACGTGGCCTGACGCAGAGGATGCTAAGTCGAAGCCGGCCATCGTCTCGTATTTCGATCCGAAAAGAATGGGGATATTGGCATGAGGGATTTCCCTCTCGATAATAGCTTTTGTTGTGTCGGTCTTTTGTTTTCTGGAATCCGCAATGACGCTCGCCCTCACCTACACCGCTTATAAGCGTGGAACACTTCGCGGAGTTTCTTTTCATACCTTCTCCTTGAAGGCCTTATCTTCATCGCCGCAACGGTTACCTCATTCTGGGCCGCTCTAAAGCTGCGGCACCAGTGTGCTAGTTACTGATGGTCGGCATGAAAATTTTGCGCATTCTTGTAGCTTTGGCGACCGCATCTAGTGTCCTGAGTCTAAAGTTCGTGAATAAATCGTGAAGAGCTTTGCCACCCGAAGCGTTGAAGAAGCAAGTTCTTCACTACGTTCAACGCCTACTAGTAGCAGTAGTAGAAAACGATAAAGCCGTTGCAGTATGGCGAATACCATCCTATGTTGAGAATGGCTTACGGCGTTTGTGGACGTCGGGGCCTCCTGGAAGTCGCCGCCAGTATTCGGCTTGACGACCCGTACTCTTGTGAATACCTTCGTGTTCGCTTTCGGCCCGCGAAGACTTATGAAACTTTCTCTTGACCATTTGGCTGCTGGCCTGGAAACTTCCGACATCGCAAAAATACAAATGGGCAGTGGAGATCTCTCCATCGCCACATTTCTTTGTCTTTGTAATCCGAAATAGAGCACGAAAAACGGGTACAACACAGCAAATGAAAGAGAAAGCCCTTTGCCCCTCACAGCGCCTCCTGCAGGCGTTTGTAACGAGCTTTGATGTACACCCTGCCTTGGTGAACACGGACCTTATGATTGAGGTCCGCTTGAGCGTGCTAAGAGGGCGCGCTCAGATTCCCGATTCCATCACCCCATAACGTCTCAGATTCCTAAGTTGGTCACGATTGCCAGCTAGAAGGCCGTCGTGTGCCTGATCCGCCCATGCAGGCAGATCAACGGCCGGCCCCTGTTTGCAGAGGTTGCCGCACTGCTGCGCGAACACGTTGCAGTCAACCCTCACGACACAACGCACCAAGGAGAAATATGCGTAAATCTATCCTTGCCCTGATAACAGCTATAGGGCTTTGCTCCATATCGTCATGGGCTCAGGTTTCCCTGAACGCCCACACTACAGTTACATCAACTACAGACTCAGACCACGGCATGTCATCGCTTGTGATGACCGACGCGGACTGCGATGTCATGACGCCTGCAGGCGCGTGTACGGTTCCATCCGGTGACGGGCCATATCGTGGCACCTTCATCGTCACGAGCTCTGTGCCATTGACGGCTACGCGAAACATTATTGTTCCACTGTCTCCCGGCCGTGCTGTCTTCGTGAAGAACACATCTTCCGGAGCACAGCAAATTTGCGTCAAGGGATCCACAGGGTCGGCTGCCTGCATCGCGAGCGGCCAGACGGGGATTGCAGTCTCCGATGGAGCAAACTACAACCTGATCTCCGGAGGCGGCAGCAGTGGCACGAGTTCCCTCGGTTTGGTCGTTGCCGATGGTGCTACCTACACGACAATCCAGGCAGCCTATACAGCAGCCTGCGCTGCATCTCCTAACCTGGACGTGTATGTTCCGGCAAATTCTACGGTGACTGACACCCTCTCGACCTCGGTCAATTATCTGATCTCAACCTGCACTTCTCAATTAACAGATGGACGCTCGGGAGCAACTTTTGGATCAGCTCGCGCCAATGTTCTCTTTCAACCCCGCTATGAGCGTATTGAATACCATCCCAAAGAAGCCGAGATGAAGCTTAAGATGATTGAGCTCGCGCGCAACGGAGCGAATCTCGCTAACATGGGAATCCCCGCCGTGCCGCAATGGATCGTTATGTCTGCAGGGGATTCAGTCAACCAGTTTGCAAACCAGATGACCATCCTGCAAAGGAGTCTGGGTGTTGGTGTATCGGGGGTGGTGACGACGGCGGCCCATGCTGGGACGCAGAATAATAACCAGTATTATGGCCTAACCCAAGATGCTTTTGGACTGAACTCTGTACGTTCTGGCACGACAGTAATAAGTCCAAATGGAACCCCCGATCCAACCAGTCCCAATGGATCATCCCTCACCATCGGAAGTTCCTCAGCCACCGGACAACTCGATGTCTATATGGTCGCGACCACTTTGGGATCGGATACTACGTACCGCCCGATGCCGCAGTTCAAACTCTTTTACCTGTGCGACGGCCATGGAGCTTTCAATATCAGCTACTCGCCCGACAACCAGAATTACTTCTCAGAGCCTGTGACCTGGACGCAGCCATCTTCTTGCGCGACAACTGGCTCGATTGTAGCCATCGGAGTTGCTGGAACTGGCAGCGGTACTTGCACGGCGGACATTACCCTTGGAGCCTCGGGTGGTGGGGGATCAGGATTCTCCGGCATTGGGCACATCAATTCCTCTGGTGGAGTCTCGTGGGTTGAAGTTACCTCCGGTGGCAGCAGTTACGATCCCTACACGACCACGATCGCCCGCACTGGCGGAGGAACTTGTTCGGTCAATCCGACCTTCAGCAACATCCTTACATCGAACATGTCCATTCAGGCCGTGACGTTGCAACATGACGGTCTCGGTCGCATACGGATTACCAATCAATCCGGCAGCAGCGTGAAAGTCTTTGCTTGGGAGGAGTACGATCCGAATACCGCCGGAGTTGTCTATGAGGACCTGGGGTTTGGTGGCAGCGGACTCAATGATGATTTTGCCGCACCCAGTAGTTATCTTAACGGTTTTTATCAAGCTATCCCTGCCCCGGACACGGTTCTGATTGAATACCTCGACAACCCGCAGATGGCCGGGCACCCCATCAACTATTGGGTGCAGCAGTGGAATACGCGCGGTATAAACCTGCAGTCTAACAAGGTGTCCTCAATCAGCACTCAGAGTGCATGTGAAGCCGCAGGCAATTGGTGGAATACAACTTCGTCCGTCTGCAATGCCTACACACCTGACATTGAATGGATCAGTAGTTACACGAATGGATTCATTACTGATCCATCGGCTGGTAGAGACGTGGACCGTGATGCAATGAATGCGATCGAGCAAATCAATCGTGGTGGCGGAAATGCCTACTACGTGGATATAAATTACCCAAATTCTTCAGGTCAGGAATTCGCTAACCGCCGGGCCTTTACCTCTACCGACTCAGTTCATGTAGACGGAGCAGGACAGGCCTATCTCAACGGTCTTTTTCAAGCAAATCGAGGCATCCCATCACAGGACCTTTTTGAGAGCCGGGCTCAAACTACAATCCATGTAGGTCAAGGGGCAGCGACTCGGCCAGGACTAGGTTTCCTCAGAAGCGGGGGACATGGCTTGTATGTAGACTCCGCGTCAGCCAATCGTTTTTTGGTGAGTGCCGGGACCTTTGGTGTAGATGGGGTGTTGTTCAGTCGCGCGACGACGATCGGCGCTCTGACCTCTTACGTTCCAAATCCGGGATCAACCTCGGCCACCTACGCGATCTGTGCCGGCAATAATTTCAATCTGAACCCCTTTGGCTGCAGTCCTGATTTTACTGTCACAAACGGACCGACAACTCTTAGCAGTTCGAACTATATCCAGGTGTGCTTGCCGAACACCATCCCCGGAGCCACTTCGATGGCGCTGATTCGAAAGTCTGGATATACCGGAGCGTCGGTGGTGCAGCAAACGCAGTCATTTTCAAACGCCACAACGCCGACATGTATGTACGACATTGGTCAAAGTGGCACCGGCTACTCAGCGGCAGCCTGGATTCCTACCGGCAATATTCGTGTTAATGGGCCAACGGGCCTTCTTGATCCTCTTCAGGTATTCGCTGCCAGAGTGTTCGATGGAGGAACTGGGACCTATTCTGATGCATATCTCGAACGGGGATCAATTTTTGGAACCAGTCATGGTGTGCAATGGAAAATTCTCGACAATGGAAGTATTGCTAATTACTGCACACTTAACATCGGAGCCAGTACGAGCTGGGGATTTCAAGCTGGATGCGCCGGAACTTTTGCAAATGCACAGTTTAGTTTTCTTCAGCCTGTAAACTTGCAACCATTCTCATTTACAAATTCCACCATTCGTATCCAGAGCTCTTCATCAAACTACACAGGAACAATCGGAGCCTTCGAGTTTCGTTCGAGCGCAGTGAATGCAGCTCCCAGCGGTGGAGCTTTGATCCATATCAATTCGGATTCTGGTTATGGAGGCTATCTTGCTCTGCTGCGGGGAGCTAACACGGCTGTCTTTGGCGTCAAACAGGCATCGATCGAATTCTTCAACAATACATCGAATCCGATTACAGGAGTTCAAGGCCTTGGCTCGAATCTGCTAACCACAGGCGGCGCAGTACCGACGATGGTTGCCGGCGCCGCTGCGGGAACATCGCCTGCTTGCACCACGATCACCGGTGGAAACACGGCTGGCGTCATTACCTGCACGACTGGCGCGGGGACGACAACCGGAACTCTTGCAACAATAACGTTCAGCGGGACGTTGACCCTTACTCCAAACGGCTGCCATTTGCAGGCACGGGATGCGACGACAGCTCCAATGGCATCTTCGATCTACACTACGGCACCAAGTACCACCACATGGACGATTGGTGTCGCCTCAGCTCTTGCTGCTTCTACAACGTATACGTGGGCATATTCCTGCCTGTAGACCCTAACCGCTCGTAATGGACTGCAGGCCGCCCCAAAGGCGGCCTGCAGCGTAACTAGAGGTCTATGACTATCACAAGATGCCCACGAGAGGTCCAGGATTGCTTGCAAATGCATAGCAGTGAACCGGGCTAGTGTGGTGAGTCATTAATTCATTGCCATAAATCATTGAAGTGCTTTTGCGATTCGAAGCGTTGAGAAAGCAGGTTCTCACTAATCACCCCAGCGAACAAATTCGCCTGGGACCCGGACGTTCAGGATGACACATTGCTATGAACTTCAGACTCACCACACCAGACTACCGGTCGGCGTTCTTCAGCCACTCTTCCAGGTGCCCCGTCAGGCGTAGCGCGATGATCTGCGCTTCACGGAGCTGCCGGTCGGCATCGAGAAGATCGAGATACTTCTGGCGTTCCTGAATAAGTGCATTTTGCTCATCTTTTGGAGAGGGGGGAACGTTGCTATTGCCGGATCCCTCATTCAACTGAATCCGTAGTGCCTCAAGCTGTTGTTCGGCAATCTCACGCTCCAGCGTGGCAATCTCGCTTTTTTCGTTCAACTCCGCGAGCGAGTTGATTGTCTTCGCGCGGCCTTCCAGGAAATCAAGCTTCACTCGATCCGCGTCAGACTGCGCGTGAGATGCGTCGGCAAGCGATTCCCTGGCTTTGGCACGTAACTGAGGCTGAAAGACGGGGAGGTCTACCACCGTCCCTACCGTGAAGTTATCCGTCCGAAAAGAGCCGGGCTTGTAGTAATCCTGGTAATTATTGAAAGTCGCATACCGGTCATACTGAAAGTTAAAAGCGACATGCGGGCGATATAGCTTTCTTGCATCGCCAAATGCGGCCTGGAATTTGGACTGCGCGCTGACGTACGACGCCCGAATTGCCGGCGCATACTCACCATCGCTCGTTGTTTTTGGAGCCGGCAACGAGGGGATGCTGCCGGGAAAAATGAAAAGCCCATCGGCAGGCAATCCCGTCAGATTCGCGAGATGAGTGCGCTGGAATGCGATGTCTGCTTCCGTATGTAATTTGATAAGCGTGATTTGTGCCAGAGTTAGGCGTGATTTGATGAGTTCGATCCGGCTGTCCTGACCCGCATCCAGACGCAAATGCATAATCTCTACGAGATGCGTCGCAAATTCCTGTTCCTGTTTCAAGGCTTCAAGTCGCTGTAAGTCATGGTCCAGCACAACGCATGTGCGGGCAGTATCTTCTGCTACGACTTGACGGGCATCCGCCAAGGCAAGGTTGGCGGCCTCCAGCCCCATTCGCGCCGCGTTGATGTAGCTTTTCTGAGAGAGATCAAATATCAGGGATTGCAGGTTGAAGTTGTAGAGGGTCGGTTGACCGACAGGAAAGCCGTAGGAGTAACCCAGTCCTGAGCCGGCATTCAATACCGGGATGAACACAACCCGTGATTCCGAAAGAACGGCGGTTGCCTTCGCCGCATCCGCTTCGGCCATCTTTACCCGTGGGCTATTGCGAAGCGCCAGGTCAATCGCAGAGGCGAACGAGAGCTGGGCTTCAAGCCTCGCCGATGCAAGCAGCATGCATCCGTATAGCAGAGGCAGGAGGCGAAGAAGAAAACGTACGGCTTTCATGCGGAAACTCTTTTGGAATCCTCGATACTTATCACTTAGAGCATCTTCCCTGTTGCTGGGTATCCCAAAAAAGGAGCGCAGCGGCGTTTTCATTGCGGAAAACGCCCATAGATGCGTAAACCCTACTCTACACCTGCAGGGAAATGCTCCATGGTACAGATTCGTCATGCCAAAAGATTGACTCTAAAAGTGTTCACCGGCCCACTTCTCACGTGAAAGAATACCCACAGGCAAGCAGGTCTGAGAGCTTTTCTTCGCACCTGCCATGTCCCTAAAGGAGACTCCCTGTGGCTCAGCATGCCTGCAAACACTTCGCGCACCTGCATCCGGTAACGCCTTCTGCCAAGGGCTGTGAAGAGTGCCTGAAGATGGGCAGCTCCTGGGTGCACCTGAGAATGTGCCTGGTCTGCGGACATGTAGGCTGCTGTGATTCCTCGCCGAACAAGCACGCCACCAAGCACTTTCATGACACCAAGCATCCCATCATGCGCTCGGTCGAACCCGGCGAGAGCTGGGCATGGTGCTTTGTGGATGAAGTTGTTGAAGAGCTGCCGCAGTAAGGCGGTCAGCGAAATTAGTCCAGGTCGAAGTCCCGCAGAGGTTTCTCCGTCAGTGGAGTCTCTTTGGCCTTCTTCACCGCCTCAGCGAACTTTTTGGCGAGAAGATCTTCCTTGTTCTTCTCTGCTTCCACTGACTGGCGGAAGAGCGAATCCCGGCGGTCGTCCTGCTCTTTCAGCGCGGCCGAGGCTTGGGAAAGGCTCTCAAAGGTGCGTTTCTTTGGCGCCGAGGTGTGGCTGATGATCTGCTGCGTGACGGGATCGATCTTCAGGATCGCACCACAGTCCGGACACAACACTTCAAACCCCTGTTCAACCTTCGACTTCGCCATGCAGAGGATTGTAGTACGGGACGGCTCAGGCCGTCCCCTAACTGCAAGGCGCCTGGCGGCGGGAACCAGCTAGCTCGGCGAGCGCTTCGATCAGCAGCGGATGGTCGTTCAACGACTCAGGGCGCGACAGTGTAATGCCGATCTCTTTGGCGAACTGCTGGAAATTGATGTCAATGTCGTACAGGACCTCGACATGGTCGCAGACGAAGCCGATGGGGTGCAGCACAACCTCCTCATAACCGCGATCTTTCAGCGAGCGCAGCGAGTCTTCCACCGTGGGCCCAAGCCATGGGCCTCCGCTGACGCCCTGTGATTGAAAAGCGAAGTACCAGTCGCCGATTCCGGCTTTCTGTGCGACCAGAGCGGCTGTGTCTTTTGCCTCATCGGCATACGGATCCGGGTTATCGCCCTGCACTGTGCGAGAGGGAACGGAGTGTGCGGTAAACAGGACCGCCCGCTTCCCGTTCGTGTCGATGGGCACGTGAGGAACGCGTGTATGCAACAGACGGTCGGCGAAAGCCTCTATCAGTTTCGGGTGACTGTGCCAGCCTTCGACAAAATCAATCTGGATGGCGGGATTCTCGCCCAGGGCTTTCACTAGATCGCGTTTATATAGACCGATCGAGGTGCGTGAGTTCTGCGGGGCCAGGCAGAGAACACGTGCCGAAGTGACGCCGTCAACCTTCATCTGCTCGATGACGGGAGCAATCAGCGGCTTCCAGTTGCGCATCGCCACGTAGACAGGTTCACTGATCTTTGCGCGGAGCAGATCTGCCTGCTTCATGGTCCAGCGGGTGAGATGCGGCGGCTCAGGGCCGGGCTTCTCCCGAAGGCCGATCTCTGCGTAGCGATGCTGCAGCTCTTCGACGACGTGATCGGGAACACCGCGGCCGGAGGTTACGAGGTCGAGGTAGGCTTTCATCTCGCCGAGAGTATCCGGCGTGCCGTGAGCGAGCAGAAGAATCGCGTGCATCGCTTCTATTTTAGTGGGTCATGATTTAGATCTGGAACTGTTTGACCCATTCGGCGACGGCGATGACGTTTTCAACCGGTGTGCCGGGAACGATGCCGTGTCCGAGGTTGAAGATGTGGCCGGGTTGTCCGGCATTGCTGCGAAGGATCTCCTCAGTGCGCTGCTTAAGCACATCCTGCGGCGCGAAGAGCGTGATGGGATCGAGGTTTCCCTGCACAGCAACGTTGCTGCCTAAGAGGGTGCGGGCTTCGTCGACGGGAATGCGCCAATCGAGACCGAGGACATCGGCGCCCGTCTGCTTCATATGCGGCAGCAGCGAGGCTGAGTCGACACCGAAATAGATGACAGGGACGCCCATTGCCTGAACGGCCTGTACCAGACGGGTGGTGGCTGGAAGCACGTACTCGCGGTAGTCGGAGACGGAGAGTGCTCCTGCCCAGGAGTCGAAGATCTGGATGACGTCGGCGCCGGCTTCTACCTGCTGTTTCGCATAGGGGATCAGGATGGTGACCAGCTTGTCCATCAGCAGGTTCCATGCGGCGCGGTCGCCGTACATCAGCTTTTTGGCCTCAATGTAATTGCGGGAGCCGCCGCCTTCGATCATGTAGCTGGCAAGAGTGAAGGGAGCGCCGATGAAGCCAATGATGCCAAGCTCATCGCCGTCTGGACGTGGTGCGGCAAAGTGAGCAGAGACCTTCTCGATGGCGCGGGCAACGTACTGGAGCTCTTCGGCGCGGTCAGTGCGAAGGGCTGCGATCTGATCGGCGGAGCGGATGGGCGTGTGTACGACCGGACCTTCGCCGTTGACGAACTCGAAGTCCAGGCCCATGGGCGTGAGCGGCAGCAGCAGGTCGGCGAAGATGATGGCGGCATCGACGCCCAGACGCTCGGCGGCGGTAATGGTGACCTCGGCAGCGATCTCCGGGGTGCGGCAGATCTCGAGCAACGAGTGATGCTTGCGTACGGCCATGTACTCCGGCATATACCGGCCGGCTTGGCGAAGGAACCAGACGGGTGTGCGATCAACGGACTGTCGGAGGCAGGCTCTTACAAAACGGCTGGACATGCAGTTTCGATTCTACGTGGAAGCGAAGCCAAGGGTTGAACGTTGGAATCGTTGAATGGTTGAATAGGTCGCCAATAACGTAGATCGGGGCTACGAATTAGTGGCCAACCGTGCTGGAGAAGAGGTTCAGTACCAGAACGCCGCTGACGATGAGCGCCATGCCGAGAATGGCGGCGAGGTCGAGTTTCTGGTGGTAGAAGAGCCATCCAACCAGAGCGATGAGAACTGTGCCGACACCGGACCAGATCGCATAGGCGAGACCGACGGGAATGGTCTTGAGCGTCTGGGAAAGACAGTAGAAGGCGACGCCATAGCCTATAACGACCACGAGGGACGGAAGCAGGCGAGTAAAGCCATTGGCCTGCTTGAGAGCGGAGGTGGCGCAGACTTCAGCCAGGATTGCCCCGGCCAGCCATGAGAATCGCATCGCGTTTCGATTCTAGCGAAGCGGAACCAGGATCAGGATGCCGTCGCGTTGCAGGACAGGTGTGTAGTGCTTGCGAACGATCTCAAGCATCTCTGGCATGAAACGGTTGGCGTCGGTATCAGCTTTGGTGAGATCGATCGACTTGTTCAATTGCACGGCAGCGAATTGCTGGTTTGCGAGCTGTCTGTAAAGCGGCGACGGATCGAGTTTGCCCAACTGAATGAAGCGGGTCGCGTTGAACGGGTCGTAGAGATAGGGCTTGCCGGCTTCGGCGCAGAGCAGCAGAGACTCGCAGATGGCTGGGCCGGAAGTCTGTTGCAAGATAGCAAGCGACTCACGATACGTTTGTTGCTGTTGTCGCAGGCGCCGAAGATCTCGAAACGGAAGGCTGGTCTCGTTGTTGATGAAGAGCGGCAGCATCGGCCATAAGGCAATGACCAGCGGCAGATGAGTCAATGGCGGCGCTGCCTCGCGTACCTCATCGAGGAAGATGCCAACCAACAACACCATGGCTAGAAGCGTGTCGAAGAGGGAGTTGGTGGCAACACCGACTCCGCCGGCAAAGAAGAGATTCAGGACAAAGGCACATGCAAGCCAGATTCCGGTGATGCGGAGTGCAGGGTATCGCCGCGATCGCCATGCCGTGATGCCGGCAAGAACGAGCAGAGGAATCAGCGGCCCAAGCGTGCCGATGCCGTTATCGAAGGCGTGATGCAGGGAATATCCGCGACCCGCGAGCAGGTTGGTGAGAAATGCAGGGCCGGCGACATGCTGGTTGATCCACAGCGAAAACACAGCGGCCGGTATCGCTGTACCGAGAAAGAGAGCTAGCCCTCGCCAGCGGCGTGAGAGCAGAAGATCCAGTGTTACCGCCAGAGGGATGTCGATGAGATTGTGCTTGATATTTCCGGCGAAGACGAAGAGCAGCGCCATCAAGACAATCGCCACTGGACGTTCGCGGAAACGCAGATAGAGATAGAGCGCCGCGAGAAAGAACGGCGTGGCAAAGAGCTGAGGATCGTATTGTCCGATATAGCTGGGGGCGGAGGCACAGACGACGCTGACGGCAAGCAGTGCGGTGAAAGTGGCGGCATAACGCGATCCTGCGAGATGCCTCACCATCGCTCCCAGAAGCAGCGCGGAGCAGAGCAGGCCGACGATAGACAGCGCACGGCCGGTATAGAGCAGATCGCCGGTCAGGTGCGAGAGCCACGCGGAGATATAGAACGACAGCGCGGGATAGTTGACCGCGTGCCATCCGAAGCGTTCGGTATAGAGCGGCTGGTGCAGTAGAACGGTGTGAGCGTTATAGAGATTCCAACCCTCGTTGTAGCCGACTTCAAGGCGCATACCGGAGCGCATCACCGGAACAAAAGCGGTGTAAGCGGCAACCAGAGCTGCTGCGAGAAGCTGCTTATGAGAGCGCTGCATCCTTACGGAGTCTAAGGCAATTCTCCTAATGCTGTAACTTTGGATAAATCTGTGAATGCCGTTTTCTTCGGCGGAAAACGGCGCAAAACAGCCTCACTCCGCATAACTCCTTTAGGAGAATGCCCTAGCTGGAGAGGCTCACCGCGCGCCGGGTTGATGGCGTCTCCCACGTAAATATCTGAGTCATGGCGTAGTTCCATACGGAACCGATGGCGATGCCGGCGAGCGCGGCTAACGCCCATGATGTGTGTGTGAGATGAAGGCGATTGGCGTAGGAGACAGAGAAGATAGCTCCAAGACCGCAGAGCATAAGGAAGCGGAGATAACCGGTCCAGGCGCGGCGGCCGCGCAGGCGGCTTTGCTGCAGCGCATTATTGACGGCGAAGTTAGTGCTCATGGCTGCAAAGGCAGCGGCGGCTTGCGAATCGAAAAAGCTCGCGTGGAGGCCGAGGTACATGGCTGCCAGAACAGCGAAGTGGACCAAAAGGCCGCTGGCGCCTGTGAGCGCGAAGAGCGTGAAGCGGGGGCAGAGATGTCCGCCTGTGAGCTTGTTCACGATGAGGAAAAGGTACTCGACGCCGACATGGAACGATAGTTTGGATTGGCCATGCATGCGTGTACGGAAGCGATATCCAATTTCGCCGATGCGCGGCTTGCGATCGCTGGATGCCAGCAGATCGAGCAGAATCTTGAAGCCGCCGGTCTGCAAACGGGGAGCGGCGGAGCGGAAGAAGTCGTCACGCACCAGAAAGAAGCCGCTCATCGGATCGGAGACTTCGCATTGGCAGACGGAACGCGAAAGCTGCGCGCTGAGCTGGCTGATGCGGACACGGATCCGTGCAAAGTTTCCCATGCTGCCGCCGTGGGCATTGCGTGTTCCGATCACCAGGTCAAGATGCTCACGCTGCATCTTCTCGATCATGCGGGGAAGGGCTGTCTCATCGTGTTGCATGTCCGCGTCCATCACCGCGAGCATCGGCGCGGTGGAGGCCATCATGCCTTCGATCACGGCCGAAGAGAGACCACGGCGGCCGATGCGATGGATAAGGCGGATGCGGCTATCCTGACGGGCAAGCCGGCGAACCACGTCTGCGGTGCCGTCCGGAGAATCATCATCCACGACGATGATCTCGTGCGGCAGGTTTCCCAGGACTGTCTGCGTCCGGCGGATCGCTTCGATAATGTTGGCGCGCTCGTTGTAGGTCGGCAGAATCACCGCAAGTTCAACAGTGCCTGAGGCATGTTGCAAATCGAGTTGGACAGCAAAATCGCTCATGCTTCAGGTCCTGGCAGGATTCGCGCTTTAGAGTGCGTGACCCGCTGTACCTGTTTTTGTTGCGGAGCAAACGGAATTGATTACACGCCACGCCGCATTTGTCGTTTGCAGTGGGATGAGGAGGGAAGCAGAATGGCTAATAGAAAGCGGGTCCTTCGCTTCGTCGCTCCAGCAAACAAGTTGGCCAGGAACCCTGTCTTCGGCGTTTTAGAAGCTGTTTCGAGGCATACATCCCACCCACCGCGTTGCGATGGATAGGGCACCCAGGTCCGAGGTCGGTCGGCCGTCTAGACAGAACTCATTCCATTCTTCAATCATTCAATTTTTCAATTCCCTAGTGCGAACCGGATTGCAGTGCCGATTTCCACGGGCTGAGGCGTGCCACTAACAGAAGCGGGCCGAAAGCGGTATTGGAGCACCGCGGCCACAGCAGCTTCGTCCAGGCCAAGGCCTGCGGGCTGGGCGATCTGCGGTTTGCTGACGGAGCCGTCGGCATTGACGGTGAACCGGACGATGACGACGGCAGCGTATCTCAATCGCCGGGCGGCGGGCGTGAAGTCCGGGTTGGCGCCGGAGAGCAGGGTTGGCTGAGCGGTGTTGCCGGAGGCGGCCTGCGCCGGGTCCTGCCCGGAGAAGGTACCCAGGGAGGCATAGTGCTTCAGGTCAGGGCCGTGTAGGCGGAAGGCCTCAGGTAGCGGGGCCTCGTTCTGGCCGAAGAACTGGGTGGCGGCCGTCTGCCAGTAGGCAGGCAGGCGGGGAGCCAGCTCATTGACGCTGTCGGCGAAGATAGCGTCCAGGGCGGCCGTGTAGTCACCGGAGACCGGCGGACTGATGTGGAACTGGAGAGGCTCGGCTCCGGTGCGATCCACGGGGCCGTCGGCCAGGGTGATAGGCACCCAGCGGACCGCTCCGCGGGCCTTGGCGTCGATCTCCAGTCCCATACGATGTGCTTCGATCTGGAGACCGTTTTTGAGCAGCTTGATGTGGTCGATTTTGACTCCGGCGAGGGTGAAAGGCAGCTCCGGATAGTCGTTCAGCGGGCGACCGTCAGCGGTGAACCAGAGGTTCGCGCCCTGCCAGCAGCCGCGCAGCAGGAACTGCCGGCCGATGAGGCGCTTTCCGAGGGCGGCCTCGGTGGACTGGCCTTGGGCAAAGATCGCCAGGCAGAACAAGGCAAGCAGGGCAGTAGAAAGGGAGAAAAAGCGCCGCATGGGGGCAAGGGTACCGGATAGTGATGGGCGGAACAATGCTCGCGAGCGCGAGAGCGGCGGTTCGAATCAGTTTTTCAGGCTAGACTGGAGTTGGCTCTGTGAGGGAGTACCTCCGTTGACTCCTCCCTGAAAGTGAGCTACTGTTAAAGCTCGCGCAGTTCTGCGTCTTTTTGACGAGGGAACTCCGCCGTGGATCCACCTGGGGCAGCCTGGAGTGAATGGGTAAAAAGCCGTTCGATCGGCGATGAGGCCCGACTCCTGGTAGCGTCCGCTTGACGGACAAGGACCCCGAAAGCACCCACTGCATTGAGCGCAAGTCCACCTGGCAGGTCCGGGCGCATCTTCCTTGCCCCGTTTTGGCCGTGTGGAAGCGAGATTTAGTCGTTTTTCGAAGGATTTTGGTTTCAGGAGAAGCAGCAATGTCGACGTTTGTGCCCGGCGCAAAGGACATCAATCGTAAGTGGTTCGTGGTGGACGCGACCGACAAGACCCTTGGACGTCTTGCCAGCAGCGCGGCGAACATTCTTACCGGCAAGAACAGCCCCAAGTACACCCCGTACATCGATACGGGCGATCACGTCATCGTGATCAACGCGGAGAAGATCAAGCTGACCGGTCTGAAGAGCCAGCAGAAGATCTATCGCCGCTACACCGGGTTCCCCGGCGGTCTGCGCGAGGAAGCCTTCGACAAGCTGCTGGCGCGCAAGCCCGAGGCGATCGTCGAAGAGGCGATCAAGGGCATGTTGCCGAAGTCGAAGCTTGGCCGCCAGATGGCGAGCAAGCTGAAGGTTTACCGCGGAGACAAGCATCCGCATCTGGCCCAGCAGCCTGAGGCTGTTGAGCTGACTGCATAACGGTAAGGGATTCGAGAGGATTATGGCGGATTTGGTTCAGTACTATGGCACGGGTCGTCGCAAGTCGGCGATCGCGCGTGTTTTTCTGCGCCCGGGATCGGGCGAGTTCACGGTTAACGGCAAGCCCCGTGACGTCTACTTCGTGACGGAGCAGCAGCGCGCTTCGGCGAAGCGCACCCTGCAGACCGCTCAGCTCGAGGGGCAGTTCGACGTGGTGACGACGGTTGCCGGCGGTGGTGTTGCCGCTCAGGCCGATGCCGTGAAGATGGGCATTGCCCGCGCTCTGCTCGAGGTGAATCCCGAGCTGCGTAAGACCCTGAAGGCCGATGGCCTGCTGACCCGTGACGCCCGCGCCAAGGAGCGTAAGAAGTACGGTCAGAAGGGCGCCCGCAAGCGCTTCCAGTTCAGCAAGCGCTAATCGCTGGCTTCTGGTTTTGGTTTGGTTCGACCCGGCGGCGGCTTCGGCTGCCGCCGGCCAAGTAGTTAAATTTCCCACGAACGGGATCAATCGGCCACTCTGTTGTACCGGCTCGATGACCTGATGAAGGAGCCTCTATGGCAACGATTACGATGAAGGAGCTGCTCGAAGCAGGCGTACACTTCGGGCACCAGACCAAGCGGTGGAACCCGAAGATGAAGGAGTACATCTTCGGCGAGCGTAACGGCATTTACATCATTGACCTGCAGAAGACCTTGAAGATGTTCAAGGAAGCTGCGAAGTTCGTCACCGACATGACGTCTTCGGGCAAGACCGTTCTGTTCGTCGGCACCAAGCGCCAGGCACAGGACGCCGTTGCGGAGGAAGCCGAGCGCGCCGGTATGCCGTTCATCAACAACCGCTGGCTTGGCGGTCTGCTGACGAACTGGGTAACGGTGCAGAAGTCGGTCAAGCGTCTGCAGGAGCTGGACGAGATGTCGACCGATGGCCGTTATGAGCTGATGACGAAGAAGGAAGTCATCCGCCTGGAGCGCGAGCGCAAGCATTTGAATGCCAATCTCCGCGGTATCAAGAACATGCGCCGCCTGCCGGATGCGATCTTCATCGTCGACTCGAACAACGAAGCCATCGCCGTCTCGGAAGCCCGCAAGCTTGGCATTCCAGTGGTTGCCGTTGTTGACACCAACTGCGATCCCACCGTGGTGGACTACGTTATCCCCGGCAACGATGACGCGCTGCGCGCCATCCGTCTGTTTACGACCAAGATCGCCGATGCCGCCTACGAGGGCGTGCAGATGGTTGGCGACAAGGCGTTTGCCGACGAGTACCAGGATGTGACCCCGGTTGAGACCGCGTCGCACTTCCTCGGTGAGGACGGCGAAGAGGGTGATGTGGTGGCTGCTGCGGAGCCCGTGGTTGAAGAAGAAGAGACCGTCGATCTGGAAGCTGCCCTCGGTGGCGGCATTCGTAAGACGGAGAGCGAGACTGAGGTTACCGCCGAAGCCGGCGCCTAAGCAGATCACGAACTTGCACAAGGGAGCGTGGCTGCCGGTTCATTGGCAACCACGCTCTTTTTGTATGCCTGCCCGCGTAACCGGACATTGATGTGCGCGGGATGGCAGATCAACGAAGATTTGAACGGAAAAGAAGGGAAATGGAACATGGCGACTGAGACTGCAAAGATCGACGCAAAGCTGGTAAAGGAACTCCGCGAGAAGAGCGGCGCTCCCATGGGAGACTGCCTGAAGGCGCTGCAGGAGGCCAAGGGGGATATGGAAGAGGCATTCGTCGTGCTGCGTAAGCGCGGCATGGCTTCCGCGGCCAAGAAGGCTTCGCGCTCGACCAACGAGGGCCTGGTGGGCAGCTACATCCACGCGGGCGGCAAGATCGGCGTTCTGCTGGAGCTGAACTGCGAGTCTGACTTCGTTGCCCGCACCGACGACTTCCAGGAGCTGCTGAAGGACATCGCGATGCACATCGCCGCCACCGATCCTCGCTATGTCGGCAAGGAAGAGGTTACGGCTGAGGACATCGAGCGTGAGAAGGAGATCTTCCGCGCTCAGGCTGCCGCCAGCGGCAAGCCGGCCAACATCATCGAGAAGATGCTCGAGGGCAAGATGAGCAAGTTCTACGAGGAGGTCTGTCTGCTGGAGCAGCCCTTCATCAAGGAGCAGTCGGTCACCATCGCGCAGCTTATCGCGCAGAAGATCGGCAAGCTTGGCGAGAATATCTCGGTTCGCCGCTTTGCCCGCTTCAAGATCGGCGAGTCCAACTGGACCGTCGCGACCACCAAGCTCGCCGCTTCGTCGGAGGAAGCACAGGCATAAGTCTGCGCTTCAACTCTGC
The DNA here is from genome assembly GCF_025685425.1 of Terriglobus albidus. Classification (GTDB taxonomy): domain Bacteria; phylum Acidobacteriota; class Terriglobia; order Terriglobales; family Acidobacteriaceae; genus Terriglobus; species Terriglobus albidus. The sequence goes on along the minus strand of NZ_JAGTAS010000058.1, from coordinate 937,287 downwards.
ACCAGACGAGGCCCGGCGACAGCCGGGCCTTTTACTTTGCCGCCAACGCGATTCGCGCCGCAGCGGCACTCAGCCTTGGTTCCTGCGCTTGCTCGGCGCGGAGATCAGACAGAAAGGAGAGCAGCAATGCAGTTAGTAGACAAGATCCCGGTATGGGGAAAGCATGAAGAGAACACGCTGGAGCAGGCAAAGGTCTGCGCCCGCCACGCAGACTATATGGCCTTGATGGCTGATGGACATCTTGGTTATGGCGTGCCGATCGGCGGCGTGATCGCAAGCGAGGGCCGCATCAGCCCTACGGCTGTGGGCTTCGATATCGCCTGCGGAAACAAAGCCGTGCGCCTGGATATTCCGGGCAGTGAAGTGCGGCAGAACATCGCACGCATCATGGATGACGTGTGGAATACGCTCTCCTTCGGTGTTGGTCGTAAAAACAACGAAGAGGTGGATCATGCGATCTTCGCGAAGGATGGCCACCCGGGCTGGGACACGGACGCCGCGAAGCCGCTGAAGCGTAAGGCGCAGGCGCAGTTGGGCACCATCGGCAGCGGCAACCACTACGTCGATCTGTTTGTCGACGAGCAGGACCGCACATGGGTTGGCGTGCACTTCGGCTCGCGTGGTTTGGGCCACGGTATTGCAACGTGGTTCCTCAAGGCCGCGGGAGCGAAGGACGGCATGATGGTTGATCCTGTGTTTCTGGACGTGACCAGCGACCTGGGAGCACAGTATGTTGCCGCCATGCAATTGGGTGGAGCGTATGCGTACGCCGGCCGTGACTGGGTGTGCGACCGTGTGGCTCGTCTGCTGGGCGCGAGTGTGGTGGAAGAGGTGCACAACCACCACAACTTCGCCTGGCTGGAAGAGCACGGCGGCAAGCAGATGTGGGTCTGCCGTAAGGGAGCCACGCCTGCATTTCCGGGTCAGAAGGGCTTCGTCGGCGGCACAATGGGAGAGCAGTCGGTGATTCTGGAGGGTGTTGACTCTGCGGACTCGAAGACGGCGCTGTACTCCACGGTGCACGGCGCGGGCCGCGTGATGGGCCGTAAGCAGGCTGCAGGTGTGTATGACCGCAAGACCGGGGTGTGCAAGCGTCCCGGGCAGGTGACGACGCAGATGATGCAGGAGTGGCTACAGGCATCGGGTGTGGTGTTGCGTGGCGGCGGGCTGGATGAAAGCCCGCACTGCTACAAGCGTTTGCACGAAGTAATCTCCGAGCATGGCGATACGGTGCGTGTGCTGCATACCCTGACTCCGCTGGGTGTGGCCATGGCGGGAGCAAACGAGTTCGATCCCTATAAGGATTGAATAATGAAGAGGCCCGGCGAAAGCCGGGTCTCTTTTTTTGAACTACACACTGGGTGCCCCATTCACGCGAAAGCGTGAGTGGGAGATTCGAGCACAGCTCGAACCATTTCGCTTACAGCGCTGTCTGGAACAGATAGCAGTAAATCTCATCTTTTTGACTTCTCTCGATTCAGAGAGGAAAGCGAGTTCGAGTATGCTCGAACATCCCACCCATCGCGTTGCGATGGATGGGGCACCCAGTGTATGGGTTTTATTCGCCGATACCACCATTAGCTATTCCAATTCTTTCGGTTAGTTTTTACTGGACCGCAGGTGGAAGAAGGGCATCCCATAAGATATGCGGAAACGTTCGACCGTAGCGGCCCTCCTCACGGCTGCACTCTGCACCACGCCGCTGTCCTCACAGACAGCAGTACCCACACCCCAGCCTGAGCGGAAGAAGATTGGTCTGGCCCTCGGTGGCGGCGGTGCGCTTGGCCTTACAGAGATCGGTGTGTTGCGCTGGCTGGAGGAACACCACATCCCTGTGGACGGTATCGCGGGCGCCAGTATGGGAGCGCTGATCGGCGGGCTTTATGCGACCGGCCATACGCCGGATGAGATCCAGCAGTTGACCACCGATGAGGTGCTGACCAAGGTCTTTCGCCTTTCCAACGACTTCAGCGCGTTGAACTATCGCCGGCGCGAAGATCGCCGTAGCGCACCCAACTACATGACCATCGGCCTGAAGCATGGCATCAGCATTCGCAATGGCCTGCTGGTCGATGCCGGATTGAATGCTTTCCTTTCGGCGCAGTTCTTGTCGTATGGCGACAAGACCAGCTTCGACCAGTTGTCGGTTCCGTTCCGCTGTACTGCGACGGATATCACCGAGGGCAAGCCGGTGGTGTTCGCGCGCGGATCGCTGCCGGAATCGATCCGCGCCTCCATCGCGCTACCGGGAATCTTTCCCCCCGTGCAGAGAGACGGACACACCTATGTAGACGGGGGCGTACTTGAGAACCTGCCGACACAGACGTTGAAATCCGATCTGCATGACGATGTGATTCTCGCGGTCTCGATGCCTTTGACCAAGCTGGCGCCGAACAGCGGCGGCAGCCTGCTGGGAACGTTGCAGAGGTCGTTCTCAGTGGCGATCTGGGGCAACGAGCTGCAGTCACGCCGACTGGCGGATGTCGTCATCGAGCCGCAGACCGGCGACCTGACGGTGATGGACTACGGCAAAGCTGTAGACCTGGTGAAGCTTGGCTACGACGCAACCGAGGCGCAGAAGGACAAGCTAATGGCCTACACGGTCTCCGACACGGAGTGGGCGGCGTATCTTGCGAGCCGGGCTTCAAGGACGGCGGACAAGCCGCGCAACATCGCCTCCATCAAGGTGGAGACTCATAATCACGAGGTGAAGGAGGCGGTGGAGCATAAGTTGCAGAAGCTGGTAGGCCAGCCGGCGGAAGCCACTGTCATCGACAAACCGCTGGATGAGTTGCGGGCGGATGAACGCTACGAGGCGACCTACCAGGTCAGCTATCCGTCGGGACCTATCCGTGGTGTGCGCGATGCGGATATCACGGTGAAGCTGACTGATAAGGAGAACGGGCCTCCGTTCATTCTTATCGGCATCAATGGGCAGGCGCAGTCGGGTCAGACCCCCCGCTTTACGCTCGACCTGACGTATTTGCACCAGGACTTCGGACGGTATGGCTCGGAACTTCGCGGCACCGTGGAGCTGGGCTGGCTACAGCAATTTGATCTTGAGTACTATCGCCTGCTGAATACACGTGGTCTCTTTCTCGCTCCGCATGGAGAGTTTACCCGGCGGCCGTATTTCATTTATCACGACCAGGACCGCCTATCGGAGAGGCTGTGGCAGCGCGGCGGCGGCGGTGTCGATCTTGGATATACCTTCAGCCATAACAGCGAGCTTCGCGCGGGTTGGCAAGCCTGGAGCCAGCGCTGGGTGACGAAGACCGGCAACGATGGCCAGGGCGACTCATCGCAGGTGGCGCATCTTTTCGATGTGCGCTACGCCCACGACGGACAGGACCGTGCTGAGGTGGCGCAGCGTGGTTTTCAGTACAAGCTGGGGGCCGGCTATCTGAAGGCAGGCGAGCAGGCGGCAGCGGCTCCGCGCGTCGTCGGCGAGTTTCAGTTCGCTCATACCATCGGTGGCAACACTTTCCTCGCTGCCGTAGAAGGTGGCACGTTGTTCAATCGCGACGTGGCGCAGCCTTATCGATTCACGCTGGGTGGGCCTGGGAGGCTCTCCGCCTCGGCCTTCGAGGAGTATCGCGGAACGGATTACTTCTACCTTCGCGAGGCGTATCTACGCAGGATCGCAAAGCTGCCGGATCCTCTGGGACAGAACATCTATCTGGCGATTGCATATGAGGCAGGCCAGATGCGCGCTCCACGATCGATCGGTGTCACAGGCACAGACTATGCGCAGCCAGTCTCAAGCTTCCTACGCCAGGACGTCATGTTCGGCGTGCTGGCAGAGACTCCATTGGGTGTGATCAGCTTCGGTCCTGCGATCGGCGATGCAGGGAGAAGGAAGCTGAGCTTTACCATTGGCCGCTCTTTTTGAAAGCGGTTGAAAGTTGAAAGTTGAAGCGTTAATGCAAGGGTGGGTCGATGCAGCCAAAGCTCGCCACGGCATTAACGCTTTAACTTTTAACTCGCAACTTTTAACTCGCTCTACTTTCCGTCCCTCAACCTAATAGCCAGCCTATCGGGCAGTCCTGCCATCAGAATCTTGCCCTGCGCTTTGATGATGTCGTAGGGAAGGCGGTGGAAGGTGATGGTGGCTTCGTCGGTGTCATAGATCGCGCAGGCGACACGCCAGTCGCCGTCGCGGGGTTGGCCGGCGGATCCGGGATTGATGAGGTAGCGGCACTCTGGGTCGAGCTTCAGGACCCAGGTCTCGGCGACTTCGCGGGAGCGGTACTCGGGAATCAGTTCGCGCCAGGCGGTGCCTTGCTGGATGAAGCCTCCCTGCACATGGGTGTGACCGAAGAAGGTGAGCGGCTGCTGCATCTGTTGCAAGGGAGCCCACGCATCGCGCACGTTGAGGATGTAGTCGTCTTCATCGAGCGGGGAGCCATGCACGCAAGCTACGGCAACGCCCTCGGGGTAGAGGGGGCCTTGCGGCATAGCGCGTACCCAATCCATGTTGGTGGGCGAGAGAGCCTCCTGTGTCCACAGAGCGGCTGCACGGGCGATGGGATTGAAGTTCAGGGAAGAGGTCAGGCCGGCGGCGACACGGTCATGGTTACCGCGGACATGCAGCGAGCCAACTGCGCGAATCTTTTCAACGACGTCATTCGGGCTGGCGCCGTAACCAACGACATCCCCGAGATCCCATATCCTGTCGACGGCCCCGGCGGCTTCGAGAACAGCCTCTAAGCCTTCCAAACTTCCGTGAATATCAGAGAGAACAAGCGCGCGCATGACAGATAAATTCAGTGTTCGGCGCGCAACGGTTATGGGTTGGGCCTGCACACCAATGTAACAAGATTGGGTGGAAAGTTAAAAACTTGAAAATAGAGGGCTCAAGAAGATCCCTGCAAAGAGAAGCAGATCCTTCCCTTTCGTTCATGATGACCCGCTGAAGTTTGATGGCACGCTCTAAACCTGGGCGAGAGGTTTAGACCGGTCAGTCTGCATGGTCGGGGCTGAGGCCAGCAGGCGCTTCGTATAGGGATGCTGCGGCTGGTGGAAGATTTCGTGGACCGTCGCATGTTCCACGATTCGTCCATGCTGCATGACGGCGACGCGGTCCGATGTCTGTGCCACGACCGCGAGATCGTGCGAAATGAAGAGCATGGAGAGCCCGTGCCGTTCGCGGAGGTCCGCCAGCAGACGCAGAATCTGTGCCTGGACGGTGACGTCGAGCGCCGTTGTCGGCTCGTCGGCGATGAGCAGCCGGGGCTGGTTCACGATCGCCATGGCGATCAGGATGCGTTGTCGTTGTCCGCCGGAGAACTGGTGCGGATAGTCATCATAGCGGCGGGCAGGGTCGGGCATTGCAACCTGCACGAGCGACTCCAGAACGCGCTCCTTCACCTCCGCACGAGAGAGGTTGGGGTGATGTGCACGGACCGCCTCGGCGATCTGGGTGCCGATGCTGGAGACCGGATTAAGAGCGGTCATCGGTTCCTGGAAGATCATCGCGATCTCGCGGCCACGTACCTGTCGCATGGCCTCTGTCGAGAGTGCCTGCAGGTCACGCCCGTTGAAACGGACCTGGCCGCGGACTTGCGCCGAGGGAGGCAGCAGCCGCAACACGGCCAGCGATGTGGCGGATTTACCACTGCCCGACTCACCCACAAGCCCGAGCGACTCACCGGCGGCGACGTCGAGATCGATGCCATCGACCGCGGGGCGGTCTCCGCCGAAGGATACCTGCAGGTTGCGGACTTCGAGCAGTGAGCTCATTACTCCGCTACGTCCGCCAGGGCTGTGAGTGTCTTTTCGAGCGATGCAGAGTCTTCGACATTGAGGGCCTTCTGATTGCGGTCGATCTGGCGCATCAGGCCGGTGAGGACACGTCCCGGGCCAACCTCGATGAAGTGGGTTGCGCCTTGGGCGACGAGGGTTTGTACGCATTCCACCCAACGAACTGCGCCGGTGACCTGGCGGATGAGGGCATCGCGGGATTCAGCGCGGCGGTGCTCGACACGGGCGTCGACGTTGCAGACGACCGGAATCTGCGGGTCGTGGAAGTTGACCTGCTCCAGATAGGTGGCGAGCTGATGCCTGGCGGGAGCCATCATGGAGCAATGGAAAGGAGCACTGACGGGCAACATGACGACTCGCTTTGCGCCAGCCTCTTTGCAGAGCTCAGCGGCGCGCTCTACGCCTTTGATGGCGCCGGAGATTACGGTCTGCTCGGGAGCATTGAGGTTGGCGGCGGAGACGACCGAATCGGTCTCATCCCAGGCGCGGGCGCAGAGCTCTCCGATGGTGGCGGCGGGCAGGCCCAGAATGGCGGCCATGGTGCCCTGGCCAGCGGGGACAGCTTCCTGCATGAACTTGCCACGATTTTTCACGGTGCGGACAGCGTCGGCGAAGCTGATAGTACCGGCGGCGACATGGGCGGAGTATTCGCCCAGCGAGTGTCCGGCGGCGATGGCTGGCCGAATGCCCTTCTCTTCGAGCACACGCAGAGCGGCGACAGACGCCGTCAGGATGGCAGGCTGGGTATTCTCTGTGAGCTTCAGATCCTCTTCCGGACCTTCGAAGCAGAGCTTCGAGAGCGGAAACCCAAGCGCTGCATCGGCTTCGTCGAAGACCGCTTTTGCGACCGGAAAACTGTCATAGAGATCGCGGCCCATCCCGACCGCCTGGGAACCCTGCCCAGGAAAGAGAAACGCCAGTTTTTGCATGCTCATAGGGGCATGGTAAAGGAGGGCAGTTGCTAGTTGCTAGTTCCTGGTTGCTGGTTAAAAGCCAAAAGCGTGATCCGACGGACCACGCTTTCCTATTGAATCCACAATCGTTATACGAGACTGAACAACTAGCAACCAGGAACCAGCAACTGCCCTAAATTCCCACGCCAAACTCGACATCCTGCATCTCGTCACCGGCATGCGAGTAGATGTCGTAGGGGGTACGGCGATTGAACTTGTAGCGTTGGCGCAGTTCGCGGCCGACGAAGAGGCCGAGGGCGACCGCGCCCAGACCGGCGGAGACCCAGCCGACAGTCTTCAGCACGCGCGAGCGCGACGCCTCGCTGCTGGGTAGAGATTCGATCACTACGGCAGGAATCTTATCGAGCCTTGTGCCAAAAATACGGCGCTTTCCAAACGGCTTCATGCCATGCATCATAACGCACCATCGGCATGGCTTGCAGAAAGCCTTAGTTTCCGGGGAAATTTTCTTCCCATGAGTAACCAACTCGCCAACTTCGGGTTCATAAGAAGGTGATGAAGATACGTTCCCGGCTTCGTTTCCTGGTCTTACCGCTGCTGATCCTGTCGTTTACCGCCCGCGCGCAGCAGCCGCTGATGAACCGGATACCTGAGGGGGTGGAGCTGATGGGCTCCGCTGGGTCGCGCTCCAGCTTCAGTTTTGACAAGGCGATGCTGGACTCAGCGGATTCTCTCATCGCGGACGAAGACGCCCGCCGCGCTGCTGCCGCGATCCATGGAATTACCGTCACCAATTATCACTTCCGCGACGAGATCGGCTATGACCCTCGGCAGCTGGAGTCAGTGGCCGCCGAGTACAAAGCCGCCGGATGGAAGCACCTGGTCAATGCGAACCAGCGCGATCCCGGTACCGGTACCGATCTGTGGATGCACTTCAGCGGAGCGCAGATCGACGATGTCTCGGTACTGATCCGCCAGTCGCGACAGATGAGCTTCATCTCGATCTCGTGCCGGCTCCGTCCGTTGGACCTGCTGCATCTGAGCGGTCACTTCGGGATCCCGAAGGTGGACCCGAATGCGGTGATGGTCCCTGCTCCGTAGGAGCAGGAACCAGTTGCTGGTTGCTAGTTCCTAGTTGCTAGTGAGAAGCAAGGATGGCTAACGCCACCAGTTATGCGGCCAACTAGCAACTAGGAACCAGCAACTAGCAACTAGAATTGCTCCACCTGCCGCAGCAGCGCCAGCTTCCGTTCCGGGCCTAAGAAGCTGGCTTCTACGGAATTGGCGGCGAGTTCGCGCATCTGTTCCAAGGTGAACTCGAGTTGTTCGTGGGCGAGGATGTACTCGTCCAGCAGATTGGCTCCGAACATCGGTGGGTCGTCGGAGTTGAGCGTGACCATCAGTCCCGAATGGAAGTAGTCGCGGGCCGGGTGGGAGTCGAGCGAAGGGCAACAGCCGGTTTTCAAGTTGCTGGTGATGTTCAGCTCGAGCGGAATCTGCTTTTCCGCGAGCACTTCCAGAAGCTCCGTATCCTGGGCGGCGGTGAGAGCATGGCCGATGCGTTCAGCGCCGATGTTGATGGCGGACCAGATGCTGTGCGGGCCGACTGACTCACCGGCGTGTGCCGTCAGCCGCAGGCCGGCCTTTTTTGCTTCGAGATAGAGATCGCGGAACTGATCGGCGGGGCCGCGAGCTTCATCGCCGCCGATGCCGATACCGACGATGCTGGGATACTGTTCGCGCAACTCGGCCGCTTTGCGAAAGACGCGGGCGGCTTCGTCTACCCCGAAGTGGCGTACAGCATCGATGATCCAGAGCAGCGTGACGCCGAAGTCTTTTTCAGCGCGGAGACGTCCTCGCTCCATGCCTTCAACGAATGGCTCGACTTCAAGCTGCTTGATGAAATAGATGATGCCGAAAGAGATGTAAACCTCGGCATGCACAACACCCTGCGACGCGAGCGCACTGACCATGTTGTAGGTGATCAGCTCATAGTCTTCGGGTGTCTGCAGACGTTCGGTCACTGACTTGAACGCCATCAGGAACTCAAGGAAGTTCTCGTACCGGTAGAGTTTGCGGGCTTGTTCCAACGAAAGGGGAGTGTCGTCGTGGCGGCGGGAGAGCTCGACCAGGGTCTCCGGCTCAATGGTGCCCTCGAGATGCAGGTGCAACTCACATTTCGGCAGGCGCCGAAGCCAGTCGCGCGGTTCGAGATCGAAGGGATACAGAGGCCGTTGCGGCATGACTGTTAGTGTACCGGGCGATAGGGGGTGCGACGTGATGAACGTGTTTCTAGGGCGTATCGACAAATTCCAGATAGCCATGCTCTGGGTGCCCCATCCCTCACAGACAGAGGAGGCCCAAGGCTAAAAGCCCGTCTACTTTTACGCCTTTATCAGCGGGCTCAAGCCTGGCTCAAGCCCGCTGCTCCCACCACCTTCAGTCATGCTGTATCAGATCAACTGAATTTGTCGCCCTAGCCGAAGAGTGCGAAGGGTAATAATAGCTACTTTTCCTGCAACGTAACGATGCTCTGAGCCTTAGGCGCGAACTCGCTGCGCTTGCGGCTGTAGAGGAAGTAGACAAAGAGGCCGATCACCAGCCACACGAAGAAACGTACCCAGGTGATAGCCGGCAGGCCCGCCATCAGAAGCACGCAGCAGAGCGTGCTGAGGACGGGAATGACCGGACCGAAGGGAACGCGGAAGCCGCGATGACGTTCCGGCTGGCGGCGCCGCAGCACGATCACTCCAATTGAGACCAGAACGAAAGCGAAGAGAGTGCCGATGTTCGACATCTCGGCGAACGAGCCCACGTCGAAGAGTCCTGATGGAATGGCTACAAGGATACCGGCGAACCAGGTCGAGAAGGCCGGTGTGCGGTACTTCGGGTTCAGGCTGCTGAAGACATCGGGCAGCAGGCGATCGCGGGACATGGCGAACCAGACGCGCGCCTGACCGAGCTGGAAGACAAGGATGGAAGAGATCATGCCCACGATGGCTCCGAGGAGCACGGCCAGACGCACCCAATGCAGGTGATGGCCTTCCGGTGTGAGGCTGATGCGTTTGAGGGCCGTTACCACGGGGGCAGCGTCGCCCGCGATGGACTGCCAGGGCACGATGCCCGTCAGGGTGGCGGCGACTCCCACGTAGAGCAGGGTGCAGATCACCAGCGTGGCGATGATGCCGATGGGAACATCGCGCCTGGGATCGCGGCACTCTTCACTCGCGGTAGAGACGGAGTCGAAGCCGATATAGGTGAAGAAGATGATGGAGCCGCCGGCGAGAACACCGGGGAAGCCATTGGGAACGAACGGGTGGTAGTTGCCCGGATGGATGAAGCTCAGGCCGAAGAAGATGAAGAGCAGGATGGCGAAGATCTTCACCAGCACCATGATGTTGTTGGTCCGGGCAGATTCGCGGATACCGCGGACCAGGATCACGGTGAGGATAAGCACAATGAGGAACGCCGGGATGTTGAAGCCGACGTGCCAGCCTGGTTTGTAGATGTCATGTCCGGCGAGATCCTGCAGGCCAAGCGGCAGATAGGCCGGGGAAAGCCACTTGGGATCCATCTTGATGCCGAGCCAGTCAATCAGGTCGACGACGTGTGCCGCGAAGCCGACGGAGACGCTCATGTTCGAGAAGGCGTATTCGAGGATGAGATCCCAGCCGATGATCCAGGCGATAAGCTCGCCCAGAGTGGCGTAGGTGTAGGTATAGGCCGAGCCGGCAATAGGGATCATGCTGGAGAGCTCGGCATAACAGAGTCCGGTCAGGCCGCAGACGATGGCGACCAGAATCAGAGAGAGCGCCAGGGCAGGGCCCGCGCCTGGACGGCCGGCGACCGAACCGTGGTGCAGGATCAGGTCAATGATGGGCGAAGCCTTCCAGTCCGCAAGTTTGGAAGGATTGCCTCCGATGGCCGTTCCAATGACAGTGAAGATGCCGGAGCCGATAACGGCGCCGATGCCCAGTGCGGTAAGTGAGACCGGTCCGAGCGTCTTTTTCAGGCTCCGTTCCGGTTGCTCTGACTCAGAGATGAGCTTGTCAATGGACTTGGTGGCGAAAATTTGCCGGGCCAGCGGAGTGCTCCTGCGGATGTGGTGTGTGGTTCAGGTTCGATTACAGCAAGATTACGTCCTAGAGGCAATGATTCCAGGCAGCAAAAAGCAAGGCCCGCCGCATAGGCGGGCCTTGCCTTGAATGCTTGTTGGAAGAGCGTGCGTCTCTAGCGCTTGGACTGACCGCGCGTCAACTTCCGTACCTTCTTCTTGTTGGAGCCGCGCGGGGTGGTGCGCTTGGCCTTGGGAGCCGCCTTCTTGCGGGCGGCGCGCTTCAGTTTCTTGCGCTCTGCTGTGTCGGTAACGCTCTTGGTATTTGCCACTGTCTTCTCTCTGTTCTCTGAAAACGTTGCACGCCCAGGTCGCCCGGATGCGGAACTTCTGAATACGGAATCCCGATACGACGAATTCCGGATACGACTTAGATGCGTTCGAGCTGGGCAAACTTCTCCACCAGCTTCTTAACGCCGTGCTTCTGAAATTCTACCGTAATTTTGGCGTCATCCCCCTCGCCTTCGCGCCGGACCAGAATTCCTTCCCCATATTTGGGGTGCCGGACACGGGTTCCGCGGGCCATTCCGGTCTTGCCGGTGGGCTCGGGGAGATCCATCTTCGGGCGGGAGACCTTCTGGCCACGCTGCGAGAAGAAGCTGGCGATGTTGTCCATGGAGGAGCCGGAACGGCCGCCTCCACCGCTGCCGGCGCCATAGCGTTGCTGCGGACGTCCGCGGTTGCCGGACTGGTCTTCGTCCTCGTAGGAATAGTGGCGTTCGCCCTCTTCGTAGGGATCGCGCCGCTGCTGGCCATATCGGTTACCACCGCCATAGCGGGAGTAGCTGTCGCCGCTCGACCACGATGGAGTGGGCCGCGGGCTGCCGAGATCTTCCATCAGGCGGGAGGGAATCTCCGCCAGGAAGCGTGAGGGCATGCTCGCCTCTGGCATGTCATTGCCGTAGCGGCGACGATATCGTGCCCTAGTGATGATGAGCGTATCCATCGCGCGGGTGATGCCCACATAGCAGAGGCGGCGCTCTTCTTCCAGACCGGTGGGGTCTTGCAGGACACGCGAGTGTGGGAAGAGTCCCTCTTCCATGCCGCAGAGAAAGACCAGCGGGAATTCCAGGCCCTTGGCGGCATGCAGGGTCATCAGCGTGACCTTGGCATCGGCCTGGTACTGGTCAACGTCGGAGACCAGGGCGGCGTGATCGAGGAAGTCGGCCAGAGTCTCGCCGCGCTCCTGGGCGTCCTGCGCGGCGTTGGCGAGTTCCTTCAGGTTTTCAATGCGCGAGAAGGCTTCGGGCGTGCCTTCTTCCTCAAGAGCGCGGATATATCCGGAACGGTCGTTGAGGAACTTGATCAGCTCAGGCAGCGTGGCCGGATCGCCGGGTGCACGGAAGCCGTCGATGCGGGTGCTGGTCTCAAGCTTTTCCGTGGAGGCATCTTCCTTGGAAGCATCGGCTTTGGACGCAGGAGTGGGCTTCTCTACCACCGGAGCGAAGGGATTGAAGGAGACGTCTTCGGTGCCATGTGCATTTTCCGGAGCGATGGACGATTGTTCTTCCGTTGGGCCGAAGTCGAAGTTGAAGTTGAAATTGAAGCTGGTATCGAAGGAGGCGTCAGCCTCTTCGTTTTCAATCTCTGCTTCCGCTTCGGCGAACGAAAACGATACGTCTTCTTCTGCCGCGGCGGCTGTATCTTCGGCAAGCTTCTCTGCGAAGCCAGGGCCAAGCATGGCGCGCGCATCTTCGATCAGCCGTTTGAAGCCTTCGAGCGCGGTGAGGGCACGTTGCGGCAGCAGGCGCTGTTTGATCGCCTGGCCAATGGCGTCCCATGTGGACATACCGGTCTCGAGTGCAAGACGTTCGAGCGTCTCCATCGTCGTCTTGCCGATGCCGCGAGCAGGCGCGTTGATGACACGTGCCAGGCCGACAGAATCATGCGGATTCTGGACCAGCTTCAGGTAGCTGATCATATCTTTGATCTCGGACCGTTCGTAGAACGAGAAGCCGCCCACCATCGTGTACTTAATTTGGTAGCGGCGCAGCGCCTCTTCCACCAAACGTGATTGCGAGTTGGTGCGGTAGAGAATGGCGCAGCGCGCCTCGCCGTCTCCTTCCGAAGCGGTTCTTAGATAACTCTTCAGGCGATCGGCGATAAAGAGAGCTTCATTCTCTCCATCAGGAGCTTCGTAGTAGCCGATCAGCGATCCGCCATCGCGCGTTGTGAAGAGATTCTTGCCCTTGCGTTGCGTGTTGTTCGAGACGACGGCACCGGCGGCTTCAAGAATGACCTGGGTGGAACGATAGTTCTGTTCCAGACGGATGGTCTGTACCTCTGGAAAGTCTTTTTCGAACTCGAGGATGTTGCGGATATCGGCGCCGCGCCAGCTGTAGATGGACTGGTCTTCATCACCGACGACGCAGACGTTGTGATGATCGCCGGCGAGCATCTTCATCAGCTCGTACTGCGGACGGTTGGTGTCCTGGTACTCGTCAATGAGGATGTAGCGATAGCGGCGGTTGTAGCGCTCGCGTGTTTCGGAGGAGGACTTGAAAAGGCGTACGGTCTCGAGCAGAAGATCGTCGAAATCGAGTGCGTTGGCCTTGGCCAGCTCCTGTTTATAGATCTTGAAGATGTGTGCGATCCGCTCTTCCAGGGGATTGGTGGAGTTGAGGAAGTACTCCTGCGGATCGATCATGTGATTCTTCGCCCATGAGATGCGACCGAGCGCAACACGCGGCTTCAGCTGCTTGTCGTCGATGCCCAGCCGCTTCAGTGCCTGCTTGACGACGGCCTGCTGATCGGTCTCGTCATAGATGGCGAAGTTTTTGGTGAGACCGACGTTATTCACACGCAGGGCTTCGATATCGCGGCGCAAGGTACGCACACAGAACGAGTGGAAGGTCGAGATCGAGGGCTTGGAGAGCGATCCGTGGCCCAGCAGTGAGAGGACGCGCTCCTCCATCTCCTTCGCGGCCTTGTTGGTAAAGGTCACGGCGAGGATGGAATCAGGAGAGACACCCCGTTGATCAATCAGGTACGCGATGCGATGCGTGATGACACGGGTCTTACCGGAACCGGCGCCGGCAAGCAGCAACACAGGACCGTCGACGGTCTCTACACCGGCTCTTTGCTGCGGATTCAACTTGTCGAGAAGATGCTGCAAGACGAGAAAACTACTCCTCCATCAAGTTTACCGCCGCAGCGCACAAGAGCATATAAGACAGCCGCGGTGAATGGACGTTAGCAAGTAAAGTGCAGAAAATTACTCGAAATTAATTTCGAAAAAAGGTGGAACAAAGTTGGAACAGGCCGCGTAATGCCTCCTGCGTGACGAAATCACCTGAACCTAGGCAGATGAGATTCGATCAGCCACCGCAAAGGAGAGAAACTCAAATGAACCGTCAGACTGTTACGCGCGCCGCTTTCGCTATCGCCTTCACCGCCATGACTTTGGCCCCTACCGCGCATGCCGCGTCGTTCTTCAAGAAGGGCACTCCGGATACGCAGACCTCCATGAAGAAGGCCGGCAAGACTATCAAGTTCACCGTTCGTAACGATTCCAATGAGGCACGCGAGCTTCGTATCGGCGATGATGTCGTGACGATCGCCGCCAAGAGCAGCAAGCAGCTCGAAGCCGCTGACGGTACCCGTGTTTACAGCAACACTGCCACCGACAAGGTCGCCGCTGGCACTCTGATGGTGCAGCTTTCCAAGGATATGAACAACGCGACCCTGGCGTTGAACTAAAAATTCACATTTCTCAATCCCCTCCCCTTACCCGGATGGCTGGCGGTGAAGGCGTACTCTAATGGAGTATGTCTTCGCCGGCAGCCATCTCGCCTTCCCGTAATATCTGTGTCTTTTGTGCCTCTGCCAATGGAGCACGGCTCGAATATCGTGCCGATGCCGAGGACCTGGGGCGACAGCTAGCTCTGCAAAATATTGGCCTTATCTATGGCGGCGCCCGTGTGGGCCTGATGGGCGCAGTGGCTGATGCGACACTTCGCGCCGGCGGCCGTGTGACCGGTGTCATTCCGCATGTGCTGGTCGATATGGAAGTAGCGCATCACGAGATAACCGAACTTCATATCGTGAAGACGATGCATGACCGCAAGGCCCTGATGGGAGAGAAGGCAGATGCGTTTCTGATTCTGCCCGGCGGCTTCGGGACGTTGGAAGAGCTCTTTGAGGTGCTGGCCTGGTCGACACTGAAGCTCCATTCCAAACCGATCGTGCTGTTGAATACGGCAAAGTTCTGGGACGGCATGTTGGCGTTTCTGGATCATTGCATCGCGGAAGGTGTGTTAACCCAGCCAAGACGAGAGTTGCTGCTGGTAGCCGATACGGTGGACGAAGCGATCCGGCTTTGTCTGGGATAGTGCGCCGCGTTCCGGGCGTCGCGATCTGTTGAATCTTTCACGTTCATCGAACCATCCAAGCGTAGGTATGCCTACTCTGTTTGATCCCATCCGCGTCGGTGACCTCGATCTTCCTAACCGTATCTTCATGTCACCGCTGACGCGGCTGCGTGGCACGCCAGACCATGTACCCACGCCAATTCAGGCGGAGTATTATCGTCAGCGCGCGAGCGCCGGGCTGATTATCAGCGAGGGAACACCCGTGGCTCCTTTGGGTGTTGGATATCCGCAAGTGCCGGGGATCTGGAGCGATGAGCAGGTTGAGGCGTGGAAGCCGATTACGCAGGCAGTGCATGAGGCCGGCGGCCGCATTTTTGCCCAGATCTGGCATGTCGGCCGCATCTCGCATTCGAAGCTACTCAACGGTCAGTTGCCGGTAGCGCCGAGTGCGATTGCTGCGCCGGGAACAGTGAATGTGCTGCGGCCGCAGGTCTCGTTCGAGACGCCGCGTGCGTTGACGATCGCAGAGATCAAAGAGGTGGTAGAGCAGTTCCGCCGCGGAGCACAGAATGCACAGCGTGCCGGTTTCGATGGTGTAGAGCTGCATGGAGCGAACGGATACCTGCTCGATCAGTTCCTGCAGGATGGGCCCAATCATCGTGAGGATGAGTATGGCGGGAGTCTGGAAAATCGCGCGCGATTGATGCTGGAGTGTGCGGATGCCGCCATCAGTGTGTGGGGACCTGACCGGGTTGGTATGCATCTAGCTCCACGTCCGGGAGCACATGGCATTCAGGATTCAAATCCAGCCGCGACCTTTGGATATGTAGTAACGGAGCTTGGTAGGCGGAAGATCGCTTTTATCTGCGCCCGTGAGCGCGTGGCGGAAGACAGCCTGGGGCCGGAGCTGAAGAAGAAATTCGGCGGCGTCTATGTGGCGAATGAAGCGTTCACCTTTGAGCAGGCAGGCAAGGCGTTGAAGGATGGCTGGGCCGATGCCGTGGCGTTCGGGAAGCTGTTTATCGCCAATCCGGATCTGCCGCGGAGGTTTGCGGAAGGGCTGACGTTGAATCAGCCGAATCCGGAGACCTTCTATACGCATAATCCGGAAGGGTATGTGGATTACCCGACGCTGCCTGAGGACTGAGACATAGGTGAGAGCAGCGGGCTTCAGCCCTCCGAAATGAAAAAATTGTAAAGATACATGGGTTTAAGGCCCTGGGCTCTCTTTCGGTGGACAGAGATGCCCAGGCTTCTAGAGGCTGCGGAAGTCAACTTGCAAAAAGCGCAAACCATCGCGTCAGAACGCCCTATAAGCGATCCGTGGACATTGGTACGGAGAATCAAGAATCAAGCGCTGAAGGCGCGTTCTATACCAGCCTGGGGCAACGCCCCAGGTACGGAGATAGGAAACGGTAAGAGGGCTGAAGGCCAGCCCTTTCAAGGTCTTTGCAAAATGAGAAAAATGCGCCGCCAGATTTACTGACTTGGTTCTTTTGCGCGTTTAGTTGAAGGTTTGGCAAGGGAAATCATTTTGAGTTAATGCTGAGTGATACATCGAAATGCATCTCTCGATCTTTTAATAGCGACGAAGACAAATGAAAGGCGAA
This sequence comes from Terriglobus albidus, assembly GCF_025685425.1. Classification (GTDB taxonomy): domain Bacteria; phylum Acidobacteriota; class Terriglobia; order Terriglobales; family Acidobacteriaceae; genus Terriglobus; species Terriglobus albidus. Next base: position 920,576 of record NZ_JAGTAS010000058.1, on the reverse strand, counting down.
CAGAAACATATCTTGGCCCCAAAGACCTTGAAAGGGCTGGGGCTGAAGGCCCGACCGATAATCCCCAATCGTCGCAAACGAAACGGTTCGTGAGACCTCGTATGGCTGGTATAGGTCGCGCCTTCAGCGCTCAACACGTCTTTCTGGCTCAATAAGGAATAGGCTTTTGGGTATCGATTCGCCCTAAATCTTTTCGACGACGACAGCGGTGCCGTAGGCAAGCACTTCGGTGACACCCTGCATGATTTCCGTGGCATCGTACTTGGCGGCAATAACTGCATTGGCTCCGCTCTGCTCGGCATGCAGCAGCATCATCTGGAAGGCATCGTTGCGGGTTTTCTCGCAGAGGTCGCTGAGGATAGTGATATTGCCGCCGATCAGCGTCTGCAGACCGGCGCCGATGGAGCCGAAGATTGAGCGCGAGCGTACCAGAATGCCGCGGACGACACCTACATTTCGAACGATGCGATAGCCAGGCAGCTCAAACGCGGTGGTGACCATAGACGGATCGATAGGCATGGAGTTCTCCTTGCGGGGAATTGTACGAGGAGGGGGTTTACGTAGTTCCAGATTTTCTCTGGCCGGGTGCCCCACCCTCGGGGGTCCCCACGAACTTTGTTCGTTGGGGTGAACGGTCGCAGCGCCAGGGTAGGAAGGGAATACCCAAAATCTGTACCTAGCTGCGCAGCTTCTCCAACAGAGCAGTAACCGCGCCGCAATCGATGGTTGATTGCGCCAGGGCCACACCCTCTTTCAGCGTGGCTGCTTTGCCGGCGACAACCAGTACAGCGGCCGCATTCAGCACCACGATATCGCGGCGTGGGCCTTGTTCTCCGGCGAAGATGGCGGTGAGGATAGCTGCATTTTCTGCTGCATCGCCGCCGCGGACCTCGGAGATAGGAGCGCTCTTCAGGCCGACTTCTTCCGGTCTCAATGTCATCAAAGAGACAACGCGTCCCTTCACTTGGGCGACCTGTGTGGCGCCGTCAAGCGTGATTTCGTCCAGACCGTTTCCATGCACGATGAAGGCATGCCGCGTATTGAGCATGGCCATAGCTTCGGCGACGACCGGAACCAGGTGCGGAGCATAGACACCCATCACCTGAGAGGGGGCTCCGGCGGGGTTCGCCATGGGACCGAGAATGTTGAAAACCGAACGGACGCCAAGGGCGCGGCGTACCAGATTGACGGCCTTCATCCCGGGATGCAGTTCCGGCGCATGAAGAAAGAGAAAGCCATCGCGCCGCAGGACCTCAACGCCAGTCTCCGGAGATTGCGAGATGGGAATGCCCAAGGCTTCTAAAACGTCAGCCGAGCCGCACATGGAGGTGACGGAGCGGTTGCCGTGCTTCGCAACCCGGGCTCCGGCGGCGGTGGCGACCAGGGCCGCCGCCGTGGAGATATTAAACGTGCCGCTCAGGTCTCCGCCGCTGCCGCAGGTATCTACCAGCATTTCGCGCTCACTGGCGTCCAGGGGAAACCGTAGGGCGGCCGAACGCATGGCCTCAGCAAAGCCTGCGATCTCAGCGGCGGTCTCGCCCCGGGTAGCAAGCGCGGTAAGCAGACCGGCCAGTGTGATCTCGGTAAAATCGCCGGCGAGGATCTCGGCCATCAGGGCACGGGACTCCTCACGTGTGAGTATGGCTTTCTGTTCGACGATGCGCTTGAGAGTGAGGGAGAGACCCATATCCGTCTTTTTGAGGGTAGCATTTAGATGCGAAACCGCCGGGAATGTCATCTAATACCCGTATGCGCTGGATGGCACTCGTCGCACTCTTCGTGACGCTCTCCGCAGCTGCGCAGGATCCGCAGCGAACGGCGAAGGCCGGCGATGACGCCAATAGAATCCGCAGCGTCCCGACAAACGACAACTATTCCGTGCCGATTGATTCCATTGACTATGACAATCCCATGGGGCATCCGGAGAACCGCCCGGCAGCGCCTCTCTGCGACCCGGAACAGATCGAGGTGAAGATCGGCGCGGACAATGCCTCGAATGGGCAACACGGCATTCCCATCAGCTTCCGTAACGGCAGTAATTTCTCCTGTTCGTTCTCATCGGTAATGGTGATGCAGCTCGAGAACAGCTCCGTGGTTCAGGAGCGGGTGCGGCAGGGAAATACATGGGTGATGAAGACCGTGACGCGGTACCGTCCAGTGCCGCTCACGACCTGTCAGAACTGCGGTGGATTCCACTTCAACTCGAGTATCGGGCAGGAGATGGTCGTGGAGCCCGATGCGGTGGTTTACGCGATTATCGGCTTCAGTTCGCTCAACTCCGCCCCCTGTGCCGATCCGGACACTTTCAGTTGGTTGACGCGTCCAGGCAGCCAGATGCAGCACGTTCCTGTCTCATTGCATGTCTGTGCGCCGCTGCGATTCTCCGGAATTATTAAAAGTTTGCCCGATGGCTTCTTGACACCGTAACCCGGTTCGAACATCGCACGAAAGTGCGATCTCCGGTTGCGCCTCGTTCTGCGGCTCGACTACGATCATTTGCGGATAGCTCCGGAACCATGAAAATTCACGAGTATCAGGCAAAAGAGATCCTGCGGAAGTATGGCGTCACCGTCCCTGCCGGTGAGATGGCCACCACGCTGGAAGAGGCCGATAAGGCCGCCAAGCAGCTCTTCTCCAACGGCGCTCCCGCCGTGGTCGTCAAGGCGCAGATTCACGCCGGCGGCCGTGGCAAGGGTGGCGGTGTGAAGGTTGCCAAAACGATCGACGATGCCAATACCGCGTCGAAGGCGATCCTGGGTATGCAGCTGGTGACGCATCAGACCGGACCGCAGGGCCAGAAGGTGCAGCGCCTGCTGGTCGAAGAGGCTTCGGCCATCGATCGTGAGCTGTATCTCGGTATCGTGCTCGACCGCGCTTCGGCCAAGCTGGTGTTCATGGCCTCTCAGGCCGGCGGCATGGAGATCGAAGAGGTTGCCGCGAAGGATCCTGAGGCGATCTACAAGGAGTACATCGATCCTGGTATCGGCCTGCAGCCATACCAGGCGCGTAAGCTCGCCTTCAAGCTAGGTCTGAAGCCAACGCAGGTTGGCCAGGCGGTGCAGTTCATGATGGGCCTGTATAAGGCGTTCGTTGAGACCGACTGCTCGCTGCTGGAGATCAATCCCTTCATTACGACGAAGGACGACAAGCTCGCCGCGCTCGACTGCAAGATCAACTTTGATGACAATGGCATGTTCCGTCACAAGGATTTGAAGGAGCTGCGCGACATCACCGAAGAGGATCCGCTCGAGGTGGAAGCCAGCAAGTTCAACCTGAACTACATCCGCCTGGAAGGCAACATCGCCTGCATGGTGAACGGCGCCGGTCTGGCAATGGCGACGATGGACATCATCAAGTACGCCGGTGGAGCTCCGGCGAACTTCCTGGACGTGGGCGGCGGCGCCAGCCAGGAGCAGATCGAGCAGGCCTTTGGCATTCTGTTGAAAGATCCGAATGTGAAGGCGATCTTCATCAACATTTTCGGTGGCATTCTGCGCGTGGATGTGCTGGCGACCGCTGTTGTGGCCGCTGCAAGAAATCTTGGCGTCAACATTCCGATCGTCCTTCGCCTGGAAGGCACGAACGTGGAAGAGGGCCGCAAGATTCTGAAGGAGAGCGGTCTGAAGTTCGAAGTGGGCGCAACGATGAAGGAAGCCGCTGACCTGGCTGTCGCGGCAGCCAAGGGGGTGGCGTAATGGCAGTACTGGTCGATAAGAACACGCGACTGATCGTTCAGGGCATCACCGGCCGCGAGGGTACGTTCCACGCCAAGGCCTGCGCCGAGTACGGTACCAAGGTTGTGGGCGGTGTGACGCCGGGCAAGGGCGGCACCATTCACGAGGGCTGGCCTGTCTTCAACACGGTGGAAGAGGCCGTGCGCGAGACGGGCGCTAATGCCAGCGTGATCTTCGTTCCTCCGCCGGCTGCGGCTGACGGCATTCTGGAAGCGGTTGATGCCAGGCTCCCGCTCGTTATCTGCATCACCGAAGGTATTCCCGCGTTGGATATGGTGAAGGCGTGGCCAATCGTGAAGAACTCGCAGTCGCGCCTGATCGGGCCGAACTGCCCGGGCGTGATTTCGCCGGGTAAGGCGAAGATCGGTATCATGCCCGGCCGTATTCACAAGGAAGGTAACGTCGGTATCGTCTCGAAGTCGGGCACACTGACCTACGAGGCGGTTTACCAGCTCACGACCCGCGGTATAGGCCAGTCGACGGCGATCGGCATCGGCGGCGACCCGATCATCGGCACGACGCACATTGATGCGCTGAAGCTGCTGCAGGACGATCCGGAGACTGAGGCGATCATCATGATCGGCGAGATCGGTGGATCGGCAGAAGAGGCAGCCGCGGCTTTTATCAAGGAGCATGTCACCAAGCCTGTGGTCGGCTTTATCGCCGGTCAGACGGCGCCTCCGGGACGCCGTATGGGCCATGCCGGTGCGATCATCTCCGGTGGAGAAGGTACAGCGCAGAGCAAGATGGAAGCGATGCGTGCAGCCGGTATCCACGTGGTGCAGTCGCCCGCGGAAATGGGCGAGATGATGGCCAAGGTGTTGGGCAAGGCTTAGTTTCGGTAACAGAATCAGGGAGGGGCGGCTTCGGCCGCCCCTTCTTACTTAGGCAAGAATCTGTTCTCAAGATTTCACTAGTTTTGGTTCCGGCAGGAATGTCGCGTTTGGGCAGGCAAAGCGAGGCGGTCACTCACCATCTGATGCTTCCATCGGAGGAGAGACAGCATGTCGAATCTCACAGATCAGGATCATCGCGTAGTTCCGGGACAGGTGAAGGAAGATCAGGTCACCTCATATATCGAAAAGCACACATCACAACTTCCAAGTTCGTTCTATCTAGGTGTCGCGGGTATTTCTGTAGCCGCATCGCTGGTCCTCAAACTTACTGGCCGCGACCGGGATGCTCAGTTTGTTGGTCAATGGGTCGCTCCATTCTTATTGTTCGGCATCTACAACAAGCTGGTAAAACAGCATGGCTCCGATGCGCAGGTTCATGATCGCAATGGAGAGCAGGAGTTACGTGCGGCGTAATCCTGCGTGGCTTCCATGGCAACCTGAGCGCCGAAGTGTGGCATCCCCACCTTCGGCGCAAGTTTTATCGTCTAAGATTTCAGACGGCATGGCGCCAGCAAAAATGACGCTGATTCTGCTCTGGAGATGCGAAATGAAACGTACTGCACGGTTTATTTTTCCCCTGCTCCTTGCCCTGCTGATCGCTCCTCTAACCGCCTATGCGCAGCAGCAATCCAAGTGGTCCAACGAGGATGCTTCGCGGATTGCGCGCGAGGTGCAAAAGCAACTTCTGCGATTGCCCAATTACAGCGTCTTCGACAGCCTGCACTTCGGCCTGCGCGGTGGCGTCGTGACTCTCGGCGGTTATGCCAGCCGGCCAACGTTGAAAGACGATGCGGCCCGCGTTGTGAAAAAGATCGAGGGCGTGACCGAGGTCGATAACCAGATCGAGGTTCTGCCGAACTCGCCCAACGACGACCGTATCCGCATGGCGGTCTATACCAACATCTACAGGCAGCCGGCGCTTCGCAAGTACACTTCGAACTTTCCGAACGCGGCGCTGACGCCATCGATTCCGCGGGCTGCCGGCGGCATCACCTGGGATCCGCCGCTTGGCTATCACGCAATTCACATCATCGTGAAGAACGGTAACGTGATCCTGGCCGGTGTGGTGAATAACGAGAGCGATTCCATCATCGCGCAGATGCAGGCGAACTCTACGCCAGGTGTCTTCGGTGTGGAGAATCAGTTGATCGTGGCTTCACAGCCGAAGAAAGAGAAGTAACGTTACAGAAAATTTCTGGCCGGGGATGGATGGGATGCCATACTTAGGCATTCCACCTCCTGAGCTTTCTTCATGTTCCGAGCTGTAGCCCTTGTGGCACTTCTACTGCCTTCCGCCCTTTCTGCACAAAGTTCGCCAAAACTCCCGAATTCCAACGCTTCCTACCTCGCACTTCGGGGTTCTTTGCCGGCGGGTAACGGAGTAAACGTTCAGAACTTTGACCTCAAACGCGAAGTAGGGCTATTTCATTTCAAGTCCGGCACGTTTTACTTTTTTGCGCCGGTCGCTGGACGGACGACCGGCGCAATCTTCGTCGGTACCGGCAATTTCGAGATGGCGCCCCACGACCCCGCAGAAAAGCACAGTCTCAGCCTCATTCTCAAGGGAGATTCCTTTCAGCGCGATTTCACGACGCTGGCATTACGTTTTACTGACGATACCGAGGCGTTGATCCGCAAGGCATCGATAGGGGAGACGCTTACCACGCCAGCCGCGATCTCCTCCGGCCAGGAACTACAGCGGCTCTTCCGGAATGAGTTGCTTTATAACGTCGAAGCTCGCCTGCTGCAGGATATCGACGCACCTGGAGGCTTCTTCTTGGCCACATTCAAAGGGCAGGGTGCATTTTCCAAACGCTATCTCTATGTGCTCGATCCATATGGGGTTTACTGGTCACAACCGGACGAGATCGCACTCCTCAGCTCCGGTGACGAAGATTATGACGTCACTGTCGGCCTGCGGTTGAAAGACAGCAAGGGACATGAGGCGTTTTCTGTCAAACAGCAGGACATCACTACGAAGATTGAGAAAAACGGCAAGATCGCCGCACAGGCCACCACGCAGTTGACGATTGGAAAAGATGGGGTGCGGGTTCTCCCATTTCATCTCTACCCCACGCTGCGTGTTTCCGCTGTGACCGCATCTTCCGGAGAAGCTCTGGACTTTATCCAGGAGAGTAAGGATCACTACTCCCAGTTTGCCGTTGTGCTGTCCAAAGCGGGCAAGCAAGGCGATGCCATCTCCATCAAGATGGAATACGCGGGACCAGATGTTGTCGAGAATCTGGGCAATGGCAACTACTATCCCATCGCCCGGACCTCCTGGTATCCCTCGGGTACTTCATCGCTGGGCAGCTACGTAGACTACCACCTAACCTTCACCGTGCCGAAGGGGCTGAAGGTTATTGCCACCGGGAAGCAGGTGCGTGAAGTCACCGAAGGGAATACTGTGATTTCAGAATGGAAGACCGATATTCCTATTGCAGTCGCCGGCTTCAACATCGGCGACTTCAAACAGCTCTCCGGTGAATTGCCGGACAAGTCTTTGAAGATCGACACCTTCGCCAATAAAGAACTCCCCGATTATCTCCAGCCGCTTCGCAACGGCGCGGGAATGGGAACCCTGAACACCCTCAGTATGCAACCAGGTCAGCTCGCGGACGGAGCAGCAGCGCTTCAGGTCTACACCGACTACTTCGGTAAGCTCCCTTACGATCATGTCTCCCTCACGCAGCAGGGAGCCTGTACGTATGGTCAGGCTTGGCCGATGCTCGTTTTTCTACCTATTTGTGGCTTCTTCGATAGCCAGCAATTGCATATGCTTGGCCTTGATCGGAGCGATCCCGGCTTCTGGAATGAAGTTACTGCCCACGAGGTCGCGCATCAGTGGTGGGGACAGATGGTCGGCTTTGACAGCTACCGAGATCAATGGATGAGTGAAGGTTTTGCTGACTTTTCCACCAGTCTGTTTCTGCTACACGCCCGCAGAGACATGAAGGGATATCAGAACTTCTGGGAGACTCAGCGTCGCCGCATCCTCGAAAAAGTCGCGAATGGAAAACGCGCCGTCGATGTCGGCCCGGTCACCATGGGAGTTCGTCTGAATAGCTCGGCAGTCAAAAACGATATCTACCAGCGCCTCGTCTACGGCAAGGGGGCGTACATTCTGCACATGTTGGAGATGCTGTACTACGACAGCCAATCCGGTGAAATGCCATTCAAGCGGGCGCTCCAGGACTTCTGCGCTACCTACCGCAACAAGCCGGCAACGACGGAAGATTTCAAGACGGCCATGGAGAAGGACCTTCCTCCCTGGATGGACCTCGATGGCAACAAAAAGCTCGACTGGTTTTTCGACGCTTATGTCTATGGCACGACCGTGCCGCATTACACAATCGAATCTTCTCTTCAGGAGAAGAACGGAAGCAAGGTCTTGCACTTCAAACTCACGCAGAGCGGCGTTCCCGATACCTTCCGCATGTTGGTTCCGCTCTATATCGATCTGGGGGAGGGCAAACAAAGCCGCCTGGGCGTTGCGCATCTTCACGGCAATACGTCTACGGAAAAGGATATTCCCGTTCCTGCGAACGTTACCCCCAAGCGGGTCTTCCTTAATGCATTTCATGATCTGCTGAGCGATTAGAGCAATTCTCCTAATACTGTAGTGTTGGATAAATCTGTGAATGCCGTTTTCTTCGAAGGAAAACGGCGCAAACTGCCAAAACTTCACCCAGCGAACTCGTTCGCTGGGGACCCCGATACTCCGCTCTACGCCTTTAGGAGAACTGCTCTAGGCGCCTACGCGTTATGCTTGCAAACATGATGCAAGCTGACGAGTCCCGCCGCCGCTTTCTTGGCGTGTGCGCCAAAGCCGGTGTGGGCGCCACGTTGTTTCCTGGTGCGTTGTACACCCTGGCCGCTCAGGCGCAGCAGGACACGGGCGCAGACCCCGGCACGTTTGCAAAGATCACGCCGGAGATGATTGACCAGGCCGCCGCGATGGCGGGGCTGACGATCACCGAGGAGCAGAAGAAACAGTTGCTCGACGGCGTTGTTGAACAGCGTGACTCCATTCGCCAGCTTCGGGATCTGCATCTGCCGAACCGTGTGGCCCCTGCATTTTCGTTTGATCCTGTGCCTCCGGGGATGAAGCTTGAGACGGCGAAGAAGCCTGTGGTATTGGGAGCAGCGCCCGATGTCAGCGGACTCTCCCTCAGCAATGAAGAGAAGCTGGCTTTCGCCACGGCGAGAGAGCTGGGCGAACTGGTGCGGACTCGTAAGATCACGAGCATCGATCTGACGAAAATGTATCTGTCGCGGCTCAAGCGCTTTGATCCGCAACTGCATTGCGTCATCACTCTCACCGAAGAGCGCGCCCTGCAGCAGGCGGCGGAGGCAGATCGGCAGATTGCTGCAGGCAAACATCTGGGACCGCTGCACGGCGTCCCCTGGGGTGCGAAGGATCTGCTCAGTGTGAAGGGATACCGCACCACATGGGGAGCGGCCGGCTTCGAAGAGCAGCAGTTTGACACTACCGCGACGGTGGTCGACCGGCTCGACAAGGCCGGAGCCGTGCTGGTTGCCAAGCTGAGTATGGGAGCCCTGGCGCAGGGTGATCTGTGGTTCGGTGCGCGTACACGCAATCCGTGGAATACGAAGCAGGGTTCAAGCGGGTCGTCTGCCGGTTCAGGCTCGGCGGTGAGTGCCGGTCTGGTGGGTTTTGCCAACGGGACTGAGACGCTGGGGTCAATCTCGTCTCCGGCAACCCGCTGCGGTGTTACTGGACTGCGGCCGACATTCGGTTTCGTGCCGCGCACAGGAGCAATGGCACTGAGCTGGACGATGGATAAGATCGGCCCCATCTGTCGCAGCGTGGAAGATTGTGCGCTGGTGATGGAGGCCATCCACGGTCCCGATGGACAGGACCGGATGGTCAAAGAAGCATCATTCTGCTGGGATGCGCGTTTCGACTGGAAGAAGCTCCGTGTCGGTGTGTTGTCAGCGGCGTTTGAGGCGCCGAAATTCGAAGAGCCGAAGCGCAAGGACGGCGAGGCAGATGCAGCATTCGCCGAGCGGGTGGCGATGGCGAAGCGGAACTATGAGCGCGCGGTCTACGACAACCGTTACGAACGGGCATCGCTGGATGCGTTGAAGAAGATGGGTGTGACGTTGATTCCGGTGGAGCTGCCGAAGCTTCCCTGGGGAGCGATCACTCCGGTCCTGGAGGTCGAGGCGGCAGCCGCGTTCGATGAACTTACCTTGAGCGGACGCGATCGCCTGCTGACCGGACAAGGCTCCGGCGACTGGCCGAATACCTTCCGCATCGCTCGTTTCTACTCCGCGGTGGATTATGTACAGGCGATGCGTGCCCGCACTCTCGGCATGGAACAGATGGCGGAGCTCTTCGCGAAGGTGGATGTGATCGTGACTCCCTCGGGCGGCCCGCAGCTTCGCGCTACCAATCTAACGGGGCATCCGGCAGTAATTGTTCCCAACGGCTTGCGGGGCGACGACGCGCCGTTGCCGTGGAAGACAGGCGATGGTGACCCGGCAAACACCGGCGGGCCGGGTACGATGACGAGTATTACGTTCCTCGGCCAGCTTTACTCTGACGCACGGCTGGCCGCATTTGCACACGCGTACCAGGAGGCTACCGGCTTCCACAAACTTCATCCGAAGCTTGCCTGATATGTCTTTTGTCGTCGCTCACAACCTGGTGAAGGAGTACCCGGCAAAGAATGCCGCTGGTAAGGTGCGCGTGGTGGACGATGTCTCGCTGACGATCGAACGCGGCGAGACACTTGGATTGGTAGGGGAATCAGGCTCAGGCAAGAGCACGGTCGCTCGCATGCTGCTCCGTCTGGTAGAACCAACTGCGGGTTCTGTACATGTGGATGGGGTCGACGTGCTGGCGGCAGGACGTTCGGGCATGCATGCTCTGCGGCGTCGTATGCAGGTGGTCTTTCAAGATCCTTACTCGGCGCTGAATCCGCGGATGCGTGTGCGGCAGATCCTCTTGGAGCCGTGTGCGATTCATGGTGCACCCGCGGGGATGCGGCCCGAGGAGCGGGTGCAACAACTGTTGCATGAGGTAGGGCTTGATGCGTCAGCGCTGGAGCGTTATCCGCACGAGTTCTCCGGTGGCCAACGGCAGCGCATCAACATTGCCCGTGCGCTGATGTTAAGGCCGGAGTTCCTGGTGCTGGATGAGCCGGTGAGCGCACTGGATGTTTCGGTTGCGGCGCAGGTGGTGAACCTGCTGCGCGAGCTGCAGCGGAGCTATGGGCTGACGTATCTGTTCATCTCGCACTCCATGCCGCTGGTGCGGTATCTTTGCGATCGCGTCGCGGTAATGCAGCGTGGCAAGTTGGTGGAGATCGGAGAGGCGCTCGAGGTATGCGATCATCCGCGTGAGGCTTACACACAGCAGTTGATTGCGGCGACGCCGGAGTTGCCCGTCTAGGGTGCTGTTCCCAAATACGACAGAGGTAGGCGTGTTGGTTAGAAGACAGCGGTTGCCTTGCCCACCCTAACTCCGTGAGGGTGGGGCACCCCGGAGAGATGATACGTAGAAGCAGGGCTACGAAATGACAAATAAAAGGCAAAGCTTGATGCTAAATCGAGCCTTGTTTTGCACACCCCGTGCAGCAGTACCATTCCGGAATGACCCAGCACCACGTTGGCCGGTTGGAGGTGATCACCGGCCCTATGTTCTCCGGCAAGAGCGAGGAACTGATCCGCCGTTTGAAGCGCGCCAAGATTGCGAAACAGCGCGTCGCCTGTTTCAAACCTGATATTGATCTGCGATATCACCGTACGGCGATTGCATCACACTCCGAGCAGACGCATGACGCCGCGGTCGTTACGCCGACCTCAGAGCGTCTGAAGGCGACGCTCTTCGAGAACGATCACATTCACGAGGTGGATGTCATCGGCATCGATGAGGTGCAGTTCTTCGATGAGGATGTGATTCCTTTGGTGATGGAGCTGGTGCATCTGGGCAAGCGGGTGATTCTGGGCGGTCTGGATACGACCTTTGCGAATGAGCCTTTTGGTCCGGTGCCGAACCTGATGGCGCTTGCAGATGAGGTGACGAAGCTGTCGGCGGTATGCATGGTGTGCGGAAATCCGGCGATCCATACCCAGCGGCTGGGGCAAAGCCAGGAGCTTGTCGTCGTTGGAGCCGCCGGGATGTATGAGGCTCGCTGCCGTGAGCACTTCCAGCCCTTTATCGATGAGAACCAGAGTGAGCAGATGGAGCTTCCGGCGGTTGCCCGGTAGCCCATTTTCCCTGTAGGGTCGCGTGGGGCCTCTGCTTCTATGGGCGTTTTCCGTAATGAAAACGCCGCTACACTCCTCTTCCGGGATACCCAGCAACAGGGAAGATGGTCTAGGCCACGTTTTGCATCGTGACGCATCCTATACGTATCCTGCTGGATACAAGGAGATTCACTATGCGTCTTGCATCCGTTGCTGCGGCCGCCCTTCTGGTTGCCGTTCCCGTTTTCGCTGCCGCACCCCAGCCCGTCAAGGTCATGTTGAAGGACGCGAACGGCAAGGACGCCGGTTACGTCACCTTCTCGCCCGCGAAGAGTGGTGTGAAGGTTATGGTCATGCTTGAGAATCTGCCCGCCGGAGAGCATGCCGTGCATGTGCACGCCGGATCGACCTGTGAGGCTCCGAGCTTCCAGTCTGCGGGCGGTCACTTCAACCCTGAAAACAAGCATCACGGTTTCAAGAACCCCGAGGGACATCATGATGGCGATTTCCCTGAGTCGGTGACGATGACCGGAAACATGGGTCACAAAACCTTCGATGCGGACTATCTATCGGTGGACCCGGCAGCGCCGAACTCCATCTATGGCCACACGGTAGTCGTTCATGAGAAGGCCGACGATCAGATGACCGACCCGGCTGGAAATGCCGGCAGCAGGCTGGCCTGCGGCGTGATCGAGAAGCCCGCGATGTAAAAGGGCAACGGACTGAAAAGAGCAGGGGCTGGAGACGTTATGTCTCCAGCCCCTTTGCTTTGAATAATCACGGATCTGGGTGCCCCATCCATCGCGACGCGATGGGTGGGATATCGGGGTTCCCGGCGAACTTGCTTCGCAGGGGTGAACTATTCGAGCGGGGCTCGAATTTTTGTCATCCCGATGGGATCAGCTTTTCTGTCTACCCGAGCTTGAAGTCTGAGCAGAAAAGCAGATTTCTCCGCTTCGCTACGAAATGACAAAACAAAATGAGCTCCATGCTATTTCGGTGTCGTTGGGCTCGCAGCCGGTGGTGCAGGCCTCCGCACAGCGCCCTCTGGCAGTGGCTTGCCTTCGGCCAGCAGCTTCATGTTTTCGAGCATCTGGGTAAACCGGGTGCGGCGATTTTCGATGTCCTTCTGCTTTGCGGCGTCGTCCGGTAGTGCGGAGTTGTCGTAGAGCAGGGTGTAGTGCAGGCGGGTGGTAGTGGCGGTGAGAGGCTCGGCTTCCAGGTCGCCGTGGTACATGTTGTAGCTGCTGCCGACCCGTTTGGGCTGAGTGTAGATGTAGCTGTACTTGGTCTTGCCGACCAGCACCTCATTCCCGATGGTGCGGATGGCGCCCAGTTCGCCGTCTTTGCCCGAGGTGATGGTGCAGCCCGGGAAGCCCCATTCGCCGATGTCGCAGTACTTGCCGATGCGAGCCCAGACCTTGTCTGCCGGAGCGTTGACATCGATGCTCATGGGAATGGTGACATAGTGCGGCTCAGCCACCAGCCAGGGTGCGGTGGAGAGAACGGGAGGGGGAGCGGTAGGCTTTTCCAGCTTGCCGCCCTCGGCCAGCGTCTTCATGTTTTTCAGAAAGCCGGTAAAGCGCATCTTTCGGGTGGCAATCTCGGTATTACGAGCTGCGTCATCCGTGAGCATGGAGTTGTCGTAGAGGAAGCTGTATTCCAGCCGGGAGGTCTTTGCGGTCACCGGAACCACCTCCAGCGTGGCGTGGTAGAGGTTGTAGGTCACTCCCTGCCGCGGAGCCTGGGCATAGGTATAGCTGTACCTGGTTTTGCCGACCATCACCTCGTTCTGGATAGACCGTACGGAGCCGATCTCATTTCCTGGCCCCTGGAGGATGGTGCAGGGAAATCCCCACTCCCCGATGTCGCAGTATTTGCCGACCCTGACCCAGACTGTGTCGGCGGGCGCGTTGACGTCCTGGGTCAGGACGAACGAAACGTAGTGCGGGCTGGGACTTTCCAGAGGCGGAGGAGCCGGGCGTGCGGCTGGAGCGGCCGCCGGCGCCTGGGCAACGGCGATGGCCGAGCTGGCCAGCAGAGCACAGGCAGACAGGCAGAGATGGACCTTAAACATGGGTCTCCTTGAAACGGTGGATGAAACGGTGGAAATGAGTGGGTTTGTACTGCAGGAGCATCAGACTCCGGCGAACCGACCACTGTCAACGCGCGTCCCTCTTTTGGGGCAGATTTTCCAGGACACGCCGGGGAACTGCGCAGTTCCGTTTTTCGTATAGAAACACATGGGCGTTTTACACATGGCGATTCCCGCGCACGGCTTGCCGGTCATACCGGTAAAGCGGGCCATGCTGCTGGGTCCGGATCCTCGAAAGGGCCAGGTTCCACCCTCCGCGCCTGTGCCGCAAGTTACACTCGATCAGACAGATAAGCAGGTTGAGGAACGTACTGTGGAGCGCACGCCCGAGCAGGAGGCGATGGAGAAGCTGGTTCGTCAGTGCATGGCGGGGGATTCCCATGCCTGGCAGCAGTTGGTTGCCTCACAGCACCGGCGGATTTACGCCATCTGTTATCGCTTTACGGGTTCGGCCACGGATGCCGAGGACCTGACGCAGGACGTTTTCCTGAAGTTGTACCGGAACCTGGACAGCTTCGATGCCTTCAAGGGCAGCTTCCAGACCTGGATTACGACGCTGGCGCGCAATCTACTGGTGGATCACTTCCGCCGTACGCGCATGGATCGGGTCTCGGATTCGATGGACGCGAGTTTTGACGGGGAAGACGATGGACCGACCTTCGCGGATCGGCTGGCCGATACCCGCAAGGGCCAGCATGAGCATGTCGCCGGTCTGGAGCTGAAGACCCGTATCCAGACGGCGCTGAAACAGCTCTCGCCAGAGTTGCGTGAAGCAGTTATTCTGCGCGATTTGGAAGACATGGATTACAAAGAGATTGCGGCGGTACTCAAGGTGCCTGAGGGCACCGTCAAGAGCCGCATCAACCGCGGACGCGGTGAGTTGGCAAGAATTCTTGGAAAGACCGAAAGGCAGGTGGTGTAAGTGGCGGAGATGAACCAATTCGGAGCGCAGAACCCGGGCAGCCGTGCCGGAGGGATGGGGTGCGCCGAGTGTGAGGCTATGCTGACGGACGCGATCGACGGCCTGCTTACACCGGAGCAGCGGGCTCGTTTCGATCTTCATCTGCTGGGTTGCGAAGACTGTGCGATGGCGTACGAAGACGCCCAGCGAGGTGCAGCCTGGCTGGAGATGCTCAAAAGCGATCGTCCGCAGCCAACGGCGGACCTGATGGCCCGCATTCTGTCTCAGACCTCTGGCGCGCACCTGGCTCAACCAGCCTATGTGGCAGCGGTGGAACCAGTGATGGCGCCGCCGATCGCGGCGCGGTGGTCGACTCGCGTACTCGCCTGGTTCAACCTGAAGAACCTTGGGCAATCGCTGCTGCAGCCGCGCCTGGCAATGACTGCGGCGATGGCGTTCTTTTCAATTGCCCTCACGATGAACCTGGTCGGTATCCGCATCACCGACATCAAGGCAAGCGATCTGAAGCCCAGCAACCTGAAGCGGACCCTCTACCAGACCAATGCGCGCGTGGTGCGTTATTACGACAACCTGCGGGTGGTCTATGAGCTGGAGTCGCGCCTGGGTGAGTTGCGGCGTAGCGACGATACACCGGCGGGCAACAACAATAACCAGAAGCAGAACAATGCCCAGCCAAAGAATCAACAACAGAATCAGCAACAGAATCAGCAGCAAAAGAACGAAGAGAAGCGGCCGCGCAACGGATCGAGCCGGAAGGAAAACATTCGTCCGAGCTATGTGCTGACGGCCCAGGTAGAACTCAACTTGGTCGATTCAAATCAGATCGATCCGAAAGTTTTGCAGTACAACTCCCATGGTGTAGTAGCCAACGCCGTCCGCGCGGGCGGTAAAACGGAAAGAGGCACGGTATGATGTGCGCCAACCATAACGATCGCGAAAATGTGGCGTTTTGCCAGAACTGCGGCAAACCGCTCTGCCAGGAGTGCACACGTACCGTCGGCTCGGCTGTCTTTTGTGAGCCCTGCCTGGCGGCCAAGCTGAGCGGCGCTGTCCCGCCGCCCCCTGTGGGTACGGGCTGGCAGCCAGTCTCAGGCGGTACGGCCTACACTGCCGTCCCGCCGGTTTCCAGCGGGCCGAATCCCGGTCTTGCGGGTCTGCTGGGTGTGATTCCAGGCGTTGGCGCCATGTACAACGGTCAGTTTGCCAAGGGCATCGTTCACCTCGCCATCTTTGCCGTTCTCGCTTCGATGAGTGACCACGTCAGCGGTTTCTTCGTGATCTTCGTCGCGGGTTGGATCTTCTACATGGTCTTCGATGCCTACCAGACAGCGAAGGCGCGCCGCGAGGGCACACCGCTGCCGGATCCCTTCGGTTTGAACGACGTGGGCGAGAAGTTCGGTTTTGGAAAGGCCTGGCCCGCGAACAATGCCACCGGCCCTGTCGGCCCGGTGCCTCCACCGCCTTCCGCCGAACCTGTCGCCCCGCCGCCACCTTCCGGTTGGAGCAGCTCTCCTTACACGCCGCCGGCAGCGAACTACAGCGTTCCGCCGATGCCCCCGGTGCCTCCCGTCACTCCCGCGTATGACCCGAACTGGCAGCCTGCCCCGGTCAACCGTTTCCCCACAGGAGCGATCTGGCTGATCGGTCTGGGAGTGATCTTCCTGATCGGCAGCTCCGGGATTTTGGGCGAGATGAGCATGAACTATCTCTGGCCGTTCCTGATCATCGGGTTCGGTGTCTGGATCTTTCTCCGCAAGATGACGGAGAGCGGCCTGACGCTGGGTGACGACGGCAGTCTGGGATATCGCCTGCGGGTGTTGCGTGCGCTCCGCGGCTCAGTATGGATCATTCTGGTGGGCGTGCTCTTCTTCCTGAATCAGGTGCACGTGCTGACGTGGGGACATAGCTGGCCGATTTTCCTGATCGTTGTCGGTCTACTGGCGATTGCCGAACGGGCCGCCTACTCTGACGCTGCGGCAGCGCAGTACTACACGCAGCCTGCTGCCCCAGGTACAGGCGCCGCGGCTCCGGCCGGGACTTCAACCGTGCCTTCTTCGGGTACCGACCCTGTGGATCATGAAGGAGAGGCCAGGTAAGAGCAATGGCTACGATTCCTCCAATCGATCCTCGTTTTCAACGTGAACAGTGGCGTCAGCAGCAGCGTATTGCCCGCGATCAGGCCAGGGCGCAGCGGGATGCATGGCGAGCCCAGGCCCGATTGCAGCGTGAACAGATGCGCTGGCAGATGCGGCAGTATCGCCGAGGCTCCATCGTCGGACCTCTGCTCCTGGTGGCCATCGGGATTGTCTTTCTGCTGATCCAGACGGGACGCATGGCAGCGAACCAGTTCTGGAACTGGTACGGACACTTCTGGCCGCTGGTGCTGATTGCCATCGGCGTGCTGATGCTGGCCGAGTGGGCTGTGGATCGCTATTTACGGGCCGGCGATGCTCCGCCGGTGCGGCGGAGTGTCGGCGGCGTGGTCTTCCTGGTGATGCTGCTGGCGTTCGTCAGCTTTGCCTATACGGATGCCCGGCGCGTCAACGGGTGGTTTGCCCGTAGCTTCCATGTCAGCGGTGATAACTGGGACGAGTTTGCAGGCGACAAGCATGAGAGCGATCTGACGCCGGTTGAACAGACTTTTCCTGAGGGTGGAACGCTGACCGTGGACAATCCGCGGGGTGACCTGACGATTTCCGGTACCAGCGACGACGGCAAGCTGCACATCACCGGTCACAAAGAGGTTTACTCCGACAGCGACTCTGAGGCGGAGCGTAAGGCAAAGGCGATCGATCCTAACATTTCCGCCATGGGCAACAGCGTGGTGGTAAATATCGCGGCAGAAAAGGGATGCAAGCTCGACCTCGAAATTACGGTTCCAGCCACTGCCATGGTTACGGCAACTGCGAATCATGGGGAGCTGCATGTCCGCAATCTCAAGGCTCCGGTGAATCTGACGGCCAATCATGGGAACGTCGATATCTCAGCTATCACCGGAACCTCGAACGTGCATATCAACAACAATGATTCGTCGCTGAATGCACACTCTCTGACGGGTTCGCTCAATATCGAAGGCAAGATCGACGAGCTCAGCATCTCCGATGTAAATGGGCCGGTGCAGATGAATGGAGACTTCTTCGGCGCGGGGCGGATTGAGCGCGTCCAGGGACCATTTCAGCTACGCACCAGCCGTACCGAGTTCCGCTTTGTCCGCCTGGACGGTCACGTTGATATCGACCCGGATCACGATATGACGGTAGAGGATGTGCTCGGTCCCGTAGTTCTGAATACACGCAGCCGTGACATCGTCATGAACCGCGTTGCCGGAGATGTGACGGTGACGAATAAGAATGGCACGGTAGAGATCGGTATTGCGCAGCCTGTCGGCAATGTTACGGTGACCAATCGCAGTGGCGATGTGAAACTGACGGTGCCTGAGAAGGCCGGTTATACCATCTCCGCGGAGACGAAAAACGGATCGACCGATACTGACCTTCCGTTAGACCGGAACTCGAGCGGCGATCGCCATATGCTCTCAGGCTCCATCAATGGCGGCGGCAAGCAGATCCGCATCCTTAACTCTGAAAGCGACATCTCGATCAATCGCAACACACTGCCGCCGATTCCGGCTACTCTCCCGGCGCCTCCGAAGATCACGATGGCGCCGCCTGCACCTCCGGCTCCGCCGGCGGGGTTGGATATAAGAGACGCGAACGGCACCCGTGTCATCATTAATCAGAACGGTGTCGTTGTGCACGAGGGTAGGAAGACGACCTCAAAGCAGAAGAATAAAGATAAGAACAAAGACACCGACAACGATTTTTAGAGCATTTTCCCTGTTGGTGGGTATCCCGAAAGAGGAGTGCGGCGGCGTTTTCATTACGGAAAACGCCCATAGATGCGGAAGCCCTACACTATACCTACAGGGAAAATACTCTAAGGAAACGAGTCCGGGTCGATGCGATTCGAATCAGTCGTCTGCCGTAGTTTTCTTGGGGCTGTGATCCTTGCAGGCCCTTTGGCATCTCCGGCGCAGAGCGCCATCCATCGCCTGGACGGTACGACGCTCACGACAGCGCAGGCGGAGACGATCGTGCGCGAGACCCTCGCCACGAGTCATATTCCAGGAGCGCAGATTGCAGTCCTGAATCACGGCAGGCCCGTATGGGTGCAGAGTTTCGGCCTGCGGAATGTGGCACAGAAACAGGCGATGGACAACGATACGGTGATGTGGGCAGCCTCCATTACCAAGAGTGTCTTTGCCACTTTTGTCATGCAGCTTGTGCAGGCCCATGAGATCGACCTGGATACACCGATCGCGACCTATCTTCCGAAGCCGCTGCCGGAGTATGAGAAGTACAAAGATCTTGCGGACGATCCCCGCTGGCAAAAGATCACACCCCGGCATCTTCTATCGCATACGGCGGGGTTTGCTAACTTTACAGCGCTGGAGCCTGACCATAAGCTGCATATCCATTACAACCCTGGGACTCGCTTTGCCTACTCCGGCGAGGGGTTGAATCTTTTGCAGTTCACGATCGAGCAGAAGACAGGCCGCAGTCTTAGGGAAATGATGGAGGAGCGCCTGTTTATACCGCTCGGCATGACCCGCACCGGCATGAGCTGGAAAGATAGCTTTGCTCCGGATGCTGCTGATGGATACACTCCTGACGGCAAGCTCATTACACATACGCATCGCAACAATCCGCGTGCCGCGGGATCGATGGACACCGACATCAATGACCTGGTGAAGTTCACTCAGGCGCTGCTGGCAGGCAAGCTCCTCAGTGGACCGATCCAGGCACAGATGCTTTCACCACAGGTCCAAATTCATACGGCACATCAGTTCCCCACGCTAGCGGAGGATACTTCGGAGGAGCCTGTGCAGGTAGGTCTGGCGTACGGGTTGGGATGGGGCCTGTTGACGAATACAAAGTATGGCCGGGCGTTCTTCAAAGAGGGCCATGGAGATGGCGCACAGAACTACATGATCTGCTTCGAGAAGACGGAAGACTGCATGATCATGCTGACCAACAGTGAAAACGGAGAGTTTGCTTTCAAGCCATTGCTGGAGAAGCTGCTGGGCGATACGGTGACGCCGTGGGAGTGGGAAGGCTATACGCCGGAGCGGATCCGCATGCAGCAGATGAACGAGCATCCCGAGCTTGCCCCACCGCCTCCACCGAAGCCGCAGAAGAAGAGCTGGGTGCGTAAGGAAGCGGATAAGCTGAAAAAGCACATGCAATAGGGGGAAAGGATGATGTGAATCGTTATCCGACCTGCCCAATATCCAGCCGTGTAATTTTACCGTCGCGATTCAGCACGAACCTGAAATATGTCCGGAACTCTCCCCAGGTATCGGAGTGGAACTTTCCTTCGATCAGAAGACCGTTATCGCTGACATGATCGATTGAGAGAAATCTTTCGTGTCCCATGGCATCGTTGGAAAACTGCGTAAGGTTCCGCGGCTGGCCGTCGTCGAAAAACTGCGCATCGGGAGCAAAGAGCGATTGCCACGTTTGCGTATCGCCCTTTTGAAGGGCATCGATCGCTAAACGGACGACAGGGTTGGTGATAACTGTGGTGTTCATCTTTTTGCTCCTGGAGCATTTCCCTGCAGGTGTAGTGTAGGGCTTCCACATCTATGGGCGTTTTCCGCAATGAAACGCCGCTGCACGCCCTTCCGGGATACCCAGCAACAGGGAAAATGCTCTAGTCCAGGTCGGGTTGCGTTTCCATGCCGGCGAGCATCTCCCGTTTCTCTCGGATTGCCGAGGTTAGCGCTTCTTTTTCGTCGCGATAGCGTCCTTCGGTGGATGCGGCCTTGAATCCCTTCAGGCCGATATTCTGCATCAGCTCGGCCTCAAGACGTTCGACTTCACGATATCGCTCTTCGTCCTGAGCGATCTCCGACTTCAACTGTTGCATGCGCTGTAGGTCTTTCATAGAACAATCACCCTTCTGATTTGAATATGGTCTGATCTCCGGAATGCTTTTAGGAGAGGACGTGCCGGAGGAAGTCTGAAGCCTGGGCTATAGCTGCTCGAGCAGGGGGCGCATTGGCGATGCCATTAAGCATGACAAAATCATGGATAGCGCCGTTGTATCGCGTTGTCACGGTTTCTACGCCTGCCTCAATCAATCTGCGTCCATAGGCTTCCCCTTCATCACGAAGGACATCGTTTTCTGCGGTAATGATCAAGATCTGGGGTAGGCCTGTGAGCACGCTCAATGGAGCCTGCAGTGGGGCGGCATGCGAGTCCTTCCGTTGCATACGATCGGGAAGGTACTGGTCCCAGAACCACTGCATTGCACGACGGGTAAGCCATGGCCCGTCCGCGAATTGCTGATAGGAGGGTGTTTCAAAATCAGCGTTCGTCACCGGATAGAAGAGAAGCTGTCCTGCAATATGCGGGCCAGATCGCTCTTTTGCGAGCATTGATACAACGGCGGCTATATTCCCGCCCGCACTATCGCCGGCGACAGCGAGATGTGCCGGATCGACGCCGAACTCTCCAGCGTATTTGGCAACATAGAGTATGGCTGCATACGCCTGTTCGATGGCCACCGGATATTTTGCTTCGGGAGAGCGGCTGTAATCGACGAAGACCAATGTTGCACCAGTGGCTGCGGTCAGCTCTCGTAGAAGGCGGTCATGTGTCGTGGTATCGCCCATCACCCAACCACCGCCGTGAAAGTACACGACGACGGGAGTGATTCCCTTCGCATTGATGGGACGAAAAATCCGGAGATGCACCGGACCTGGCTCCCAATTCATCTGCAAGTCTTTGATTTCAACTTCGGGTTTATCGACGGGCAGAGATTGTGCCTGAAGTAGTGTATTGCGTGCCTCCTCCGGAGTAAGTTCGTAGATCGGCGGGGCGTCGTGATGTGAGAGTTCGTCGATAAATTTCTGAATCGTATTGTCCAGAACCGGGGCTTGTCTGACCATGGTCTCTCTCCTGCCATCAGCTCAGCTTGTTGAAGAGTTTCAGGCGTGATGCAGCGACCTGCTGGATGGCATCGATCACGGCCGGAAGAATTTTGTACGGAACGACCTCCTGAGGCTGCTTTGCAAGGCTCGCATTGAGCCCCTGTCGCCAGGCGATGCGTAGTTCGGTGTTGATGTGGACGATGTTGATTCCAGCGTCAATGGCCTCGCGCATGTCGTCATCATCGGTTCCGGATGCGCCATGCAAGGTGAGCAGAGCTCCGGTGGCGCTCTTGATCTGTGCGATGCGAGCAAGGTCCAGGCGCTTTTTGGTTTTGCCCTGCACCATGCTCTGGACCATGCCATGCATGTTGCCTACGGCCGGTGACAGGATATCGATGTTGCTTGCGGCGAGGTATCGTTTCGCCTCCTCCGGATCCGTAAGGCCTTTCGAGAGATCAGGGACTTCATCATGAATCTCAGACCCAGTGCCGATATCACCGATCTCCCCTTCGATCAGGATGGATGGATTGATCGCCTTTAGCTTCTCGACAGCATCTCTGGTCTGCCCCGCATTCTCGTCGATGGGCAATGCGGAGAGATCGAAGACGATGGCGTCATACCCGGCTTTTGCAGCTTCGATTGCACTCGCAAGGGTATGGGTATGATCGGCGTTCAGGAAGATGGGAAAATCAAACTCTTCGCGCAGGCTGCGGACCAGGGCTGCAAGTTGGCGAGCGCCGAGGAATTTTCGCTCGCCTTCGGAGGCTCCAACGATGACGGGAACCTTCAATTCGTAAGCGGCGGCGAAGACCGCCTTCAAGAGAGAGAAGTCGGCAACATTGAAGTGGCCGACGGCCACCTTGTTCTTCTGCGCCTGTTCGAGGACATCTCGTAAGCCGAGCATGAATAACCTCCATTGGAGTTGATGTAATTCTGTCGAAAGTTTATGAAGCTGCAACCTCATGGTCTGCGTGATGGAATTTTCCCGGCACGGAGTAGGTTGTATCCATAACCCGTCCTGTCTCCAGTAGTTCTTTCAAGCGGCGAAGGTTCGCGCTTACTTCGGAGCTAGGCCGTTTTCCGATAAGGGCAAGCGCGGCTTGCCCTATTTTGCCGAAAGGGGCCTTCATCACCTCGCGTACTTCGGTCGTTGCAGCGTCATCCGAAGCCGGTGCGAAGTGAACGTCCCAGGATGTTCTGATTTCGGGAAGCGTGACGGTTTCGTAGCGGATGAGCTCGTCGGGCCGTTCTTCGGTTACTTCGACGGTCCAGTGGGTTCGGATACCGAAGGGTCCTTCGATTGTCCAGCGCGATGTTCTGATGCCGATGAGCTCAACAGCCATGACGTCGCCGAGAAAACGAGGAAGATTTCTGAAATCCCGATAGAAGCGAAAGACGTCGTCCACGGGACGGAGTATGGTGATGGAGGCTTCGATCTGATACTTCTCGGATGTCGGCGCTGCAGCCATTTGGACTATCCCTTCCCTGCAACTGCATCGGCAAGACGTTCAAACTCTGCCGGTGGCAGTGCTCCTGAAATCAACTGATGCCCGATCAGCCATGCCGGAGTTCCCCGGACGCCATATTCCCGGCCCAGCATCTCGGATTCGGTTACAGCCCAAAGCGCGCTGCCATCGGAGAGGGCCGTGTTGAGCCTTTCTAGGTCAATGCCAAGCGCGGCTGCATATCGCTCAATAACCATGGGATCTCCGAGATTCTCATTGTGCACAAAATGTGCAGCGAAGAGATCCTTATGGAACTGAGGAAACTTCTCCGGTTGATGTCTTCGTACCCATTCGGCGGCGGCGAGAGCCCGGCGTGTATCGGGAAGTCGCGCCGGCCAGTGCAATGGAAGACCTGCTGCCTTTGCCTCGTGCTCCAGGTGGCTGTACATAGGGCCGATTCGTGGGCCGGCAGGCGTGCCCTCCGGAGGAATCTCCGGGTGAGCCTGGAAGGGTAGCTCCATGACCTGCAATCCATGTTCAACGAGAATCCCGGTACGATGCTGCCCGATGTAACAAAACGGGCAAAGGAGGTCATACCAGTGCAATACGGTTTCAGGGTTCTTCAATCTGTCCTCGATATCCCGCAGGAATGGGCTTGAGGTTTCGCCTGTGCGCTGATTGATAGCATTCATGGGGTCTTCCTTTCAGACATCCGTTCCTTCGCCCGAGCATTTCTTTAGGTATGGATGCCGCTCGCACCGGATAGATTTCAGCCGATTTCCCCAAGCGATGTTTCTTCTTGATACTGGCTTCTAAATTCTGAGATACGCGACAAAATTTCTGGTTGACACATCTCTTTTTGAGAAGAGGGAGCTTGGTGCAGCTTGCCCGATTCCCGTCCACCTGTTTTCATATCAGTCACACCGCTTCATTTGGCTTTGCAGGAGATTCCCTTGATGCACTCGTGTGCCATGCGCCGCGCTTCTACCGCTGCCGTACTTCTCGTTTCCGCCGCAATGATCGCCGCTCAGCCTCCCGAGGGACAGGGCCGCCGTCCACAGATTCCGGATACCGGCGGCCGCTCGGCGACTTACGACCCGCTAAAGACCTTTGCGCCGTATACCATGCCGCAATCGACTTCGGTCTATCGTGGCGGGGATGGCGCACCCACCTCGGCTTATTGGCAGAACTCGGCTGATTACGAGATGCATGCCACGATCGATCCGGGAACCAAGACGCTCTCGAATATCGAAACCATCACCTACACGAACAACAGCCCGGGACCGCTCAACAGCCTCTGGCTCCAGGTGGAGCAGAACACGTATCGTGCCGATGCACGTTCGCGTGCCTTCTCCGGTGGCAGCCGTCAGCGGCCGGAGACTATCAACACCGAAGGAACGGTGTTCGAGTCGATGGAGCTGCTCTCCACGGCGAAAGGCGCAAAGCCGGTGAAGGCCGAGTACGTGATCAGCGATACGCGGGCTCGGATCGACCTGCCTACGCCGCTGCCGCACGCGGGCAGCATCAAGATCCTGATCAAGTATCACTACACGGTGCCGGGTATCTGGGGTGGACGTACCTCGGTCGACGACGTGAAGGACGGGCCGATCTACGATATCGCTCAGTGGTATCCGCGGATGGCCGTCTATGACGACATTCATGGCTGGGACACACAGCCCTTCCTGGGTAATGAGTTCTATACGGAGTTCGGCAACTACGATTTTTATGTGACTGTGCCTTCGAACTATCTGGTCGCCGGTACCGGATATCTGGTGAACGGTGCAGAGGTGCTCACCAAGACGCAACAAGACCGTCTGAAGCAGGCCGCGACGAGCGACAAGACAATTTTCATTCGTACCCAGGATGAGGTGCACGACCCGGCGAGCCGTCCGAAGAAAGATGGCACGCTGACCTGGCACTACCATATGGATCACACGCGCGATGCTGTCTTCTCCGCATCGCCGTCATTCATTTGGGATGCCGCAAAGATCAATCTTCCTGGTGGAAAGACCTCGCTCGCTGAGAGCTTCTATCCGGCGGAGGCCGCGGGTGACGACGGTTGGGGACGCTGCACGGAGTATCTGAAGGATGCCGTCGAGCACTTCTCGCAGGACTGGTACGTCTATCCCTATCCCGCAGGCATCAATGTGGCGGGCTTCTCTTCGGGCATGGAGTATCCGGGGCTGGTCTTTGACGGTATCCGCTCGAAGGGCAAGGGCCTCTTCGTCGTTACGGCGCACGAGATCGGCCATACCTGGTTCCCGATGGTGGTGCAGTCCAACGAACGCCGCGATGCCTGGATGGATGAGGGTTTCAACACCTTCATCGATATCTATGAGTCTGATCAGTTCAATCATGGTGTCTGGGGGCCGAAGCGCGATGGTGAGTATGCTCCGGGCGGCGGCTATCCGGCGGATGAGATCGCGAAGGTGATCGCCGATCCGGAGGCTCCGCCAATCCTGATGCGTTCTGACGCCATCCGCGAGAAGTACCGCCATCCCATCACCTACTTCAAATCGGCAGAAGGGCTTTATCTGCTGCGTGAGGAAATCCTGGGCCACGAGGTTTTCGACCGGGCATTCCGCAAGTACATCAACGACTGGGCATTCAAGCATCCCACTCCCTCAGACTTCTTCCGTGAGATGGAGAGCGAAGGCGGAGAAGACCTGAGCTACTTCTGGCGTGGATGGTATGAGAACAACTGGACGATGGATATGGCCGCGAAGGATCTGAAATACAACGATCCGGCAGATCCGTCCAAGGGGGCACACGTCACTATCGAGCAGAACGGCCAGCTTGTTCTGCCGGCGTGGGTGCAGGTGAAGTATGAGGATGGTACGGATCTGAAGATCAAGCTGCCGGCGGAGACCTGGATGCAAAAGGCGATGTACAACATGCCTCTGCCGACGACGAAGAAGATCGCCGAGGTCACCATCGATCCGGAGCATCGGATTCCTGATGGAAACCGGGCGAATAATACGGCGAAGCCGTAGTCGTTGCTATGTTCTAAGGGCAAAGGCCGCACAGAATGTGCGGCCTTGTGTATTTCGCGCTTCCGCAGTTACCGATCTGTAAGTTTCAGCTCAGGAGTATCGAGATATTCGGCAAAGGTAAGCTCTCGTTGCCCCATTCTTCTCGGCTTTATTGCGAAGGGTGGGGTATCGCGCTTCGCGCGACCGTTTGTTCCTGTGGACAAGAGCAAAGCTTGGGCCAAATCTGCCGATTGATGCTTGGGATAGGACGGCCGGGCCCATGTCCCTAAGGGACATGGGCACCCAGTGCATGAGCTATTTCGAATCCGTCAATATACCTTGTGTATGCGAAGAAGTTATAAACGAAGAATGACAGGATCGGTTGTTGTGGAGACATCACCTTCAGGGCTCGTGTTGAAGCGTCTCCAGCCCTCTTCTGAGCTGGAGTTCACCGATCTGCTCAGTCTCTATGAAGAGGCCTTTCCATGTTCCGAACGTAAGCCGGCGGATGTGCTGCGCCGGATGCTTGCTACGGAACAGTACTACTTCCTTCTTGCTACGAAGGACGAGGTAACAGTCGGTTTCGCGATTGTGTGTGTTCTCAGTGGCGGTACCGCTGCACTGTTGGAGTACATGGCCGTAGCACCGTCACAACGTCGCCGTGGGATCGGCGGTCAGATCGTCCTTGCTGCCGCGCGAGCTGTAGATGCACCTTCGGTAACGCTTCTGCTGGAGGTGGAATCCGACCTTATCGACGATCCGGATCGGCTGCTGCGCACAAGGCGGAAGCAGTTCTACCGCGCACTGGGCGCGCTCGAACTGCGCAACCTTAGCTGGAGTATGCCACCAGTGATAGCGGCGTCACCCCCGGCGATGGAGATGATGGCGTTAAGCGCCATTGTAGATTTTGTCCCGCGGCATCAGGTACGACAGTGGTTGACGGAGATCTATGTGGATGTCTACGGACAGAGTGCGGATGATCCCCGCATCGATCTTATGTTGAGGGCGCTTCCGGAAGAAGTAGAACTCGTTTGATCCCCACCCATCGCGTATCGGGGTGATTGGCGATGGATGGGGCAGCCGGTGTATGGGCGCCCCATTTGCCGACGTAGCTTTGTTTATTTCTTGTTCAGCTCGTTTTCAATGGCGGTGATCACTTCCGGGGCGTCCGGTTTGATCGCCGGTTCGAAACGATTGACCGGTGTTCCGTTGCGTGCGATCAGGAACTTGGTGAAGTTCCACTTGATGTCGCCGCCGACAGCAGGATTTGCGGTCTTGTCCGTCAGGTAGTGATACAGCGGTGTCTGATCGGTGCCGACAACGGAGACCTTCGACATCATCGGGAAGGTGACGTGGTACTTGCGACTGCAGAAGGTCTTGATCTCAGCCTCGGTGCCGGATTCCTGGTTGGCAAAGTTATTGGCCGGGACTCCAACGACGACCAGTCCCTTGTCCTTGTACTTCTCATAGATGGCCTCGAGTGCGGTGTACTGCGGGGTGAAGCCGCACGCACTTGCCACATTCACCACAAGCAGAACCTTACCCTTGTATTTCGCCAGCGAGGTCGGCTCACCATCGATCGTCTTTAGACGATAGTTGTAGACCTGCGTTGCTGTTCCGGCAAATGCCGCAATCGTAAAGCAGAGTAAGGACAGTATCAGTCGTTTCCGCACAGGCTTCTCCATTCCGGTGGCCAAAGGTGGCGTGTGCGGCCATTATAGGGACTGCGCCGCCGAAAGATGTCACTGGCTCGTCCTCTAGCCTTGTTCTTTGCGCAGACGATCCAGCTTTTTCTGAACTGCATCTCCGTTCGCTCCCAGCTTTAAAGCCTGTTCGAAGGCGGCAATTGCGTGTTTACGGTCTTTCTTCTGGAGATAGGCCTCCCCAAGATTGTTGTAGGCGTCCGCTGACTGCGGATTTTCCCGCACGATCTGAAGAAACACGGGTATGGCATGGCTGTATTTGTCCACCTTCAGAAGTTCGTAACCCAACCAGTTCATGTCATAGACCACGTCGCTTGCCTTGCCTTCTGCGCTGTGACGAAAGCTGCTGTAGATCGCCATCATCCGGCTGGGAGTGTCATGGTTGGCCTGCTCCAGCATCTTCAAAACAATGGCCGTGATTCCTGACGGATGTACCTCAGGTGGCTGAAAGATTCCAGGATCGTTGATCGTGTTCGCTTCGATGGAGGTCCAATCCACTCCGTCGATGACGTCGCCTGTGTTGAAGTTCACCTCTTCCTCCCGCGAGAGAAGCCGGACTCCGTTAACCTCAAGGCTTTTTGTATAGACAGCGATGGTGTCGACGGCATCGCCGCGCGCGTGAATCGGAAGCTTGGCTCGCGTAATACGGATCGCATAGGTCTGCGGATCGAAGTAGTAGAGCATGGCCGATCCGCAATCCGGTCTGTCGATCTGAATAGCTTCGACATCGATGCCAAGAACGTGCTGCGTCCCGAGATAAGAGGCATGGAATCCCCGTTCCTTATAGTCGATGAAGAGATAGTCAAAGGCAGCTCCGCAGTGCAGGGCGTGTTCTGCCTTGTTAACGGTGCGTACCAGCCGTTGCTTCGGCCAGTTGAGCTCCCATCCACGCCGGCCATCAAAGCCTTCGACGATTCTGCTCCACTGCCCGTGACACTCAGGGATCTCTGGTCTGCACCCTACCAGGCGCAGCCCGGGACGCATGCGCACCATCACCGAAGTAGATGTTTTGGTATGCACATACTCCTGTTGGTAGCTGCCTTCGTAGTGAAAGCCTCGATAGATCAGGCTGTGAAGGGCGTGAATCTTCTCAATACCGCCCATGGCATCGATCGCTTTCTGGATGACCTCATCGGCCTTGGTCTCCTGCGCCACCAGGGCCGGAGCCGTAAACAGGATTGCTGTCAGCAGCCACAAACGTGCCATAGTTCGTTTCTCCGGTGCCCTTTAGACAAGCGGAGGGTGAGCCGGTTAGGGAAGAAAGTCGCGTATGACGATAAACTGGAAGCTCCGCACGCGGAGCCTGTATGCCTGCTGAAATCATCCTCCAGCAAACTCCGGACGCTGCCGCCCTGCTCGGCAGGCGCGAGCAGCTTGCCGGCGTTCGCGCCAGGCTTGCCGAATGCGAATCGGAGCTGGCGCAGCTCCGTGCGCAGCTCAAGGCCTTCGAGGGCCGATATCTGCGCCAGGTCGGCATTCTTTACGCGGAGCTCGACGATCTGGAAGCGCGCATCGCCGAGCGCGAAGTGGCCATTTATGACTCGGATGCAGCCCGGCAGCGCGCCCAGGAAGCACGGCAGCGAGCGCAGGAGACGCATGATGCCGCATTCGGTGCGGCGCGCGAAGCGGAAGAGTTCGATCCACCGCCCAATCTCAAGACTCTTTTTCGCGATGTCGCCAAGCGTATCCATCCTGACTTCGCCCGCGATGAGGCCGAGCAGCAACACTTCACCTTGCTGATGGCCCGCGCCAACCAGGCCTATCGCCGCGGCGATACAGAGACCCTGCAGCGCATGCTCGACGACCATCGCGAGATCAATGCATCCATCGCGGGCGAAGATGCTGCCGCGGAGCTGCTTCGTATCAGCCGTCAGATCCAGCACGCGGAGCGCGATATCGCCGCCCTGGAGGCGGAGCGGCACACACTGCTTGCAAGCGAGATCGCCCAACTATTTCTCGACGCTGAGATAGCAGCCCGCGAGCATCGTGATCTGCTCACAGAACTGGCCACCAGTCTTCAGGAGCAGATCGCCGACGCCCGTTGCCGCTTCGAGTTTGTCAACCGCCAGATCGATGCCTATGGAAGATAAGTCCAAAGGCGTTTTGCAACATGCCCCGACCGGAGCCGGGTTGTCGCTGCATTCCGAGCGTTCCGGCCTGATTGCCCGTGGCCGTCGTGATGCCGCCAGTGCAGCCGCAAATCCTCACTACCGGCAGGCTATCCTTGCCTACAAGGTCCACAATTTCATTGAAGCCGCAAACGGCTTTCGGCTTGCGGCCGAACAGGGCCATGCTGAATCACAGTATCTGCTCAGCACGATGTATGACGAAGGGCAGGGGCTGCCGCAGGACAGTGCCCAGGCCGCCCTCTGGGAACGCAAAGCTGCGGAACAGGGCCACGCCTATGCACAGGCCAATCTTTCGTTTCGTTATTACTCCGCTGGAGAGTTCGCGGAGGCCTTTGCATGGTGTCAACGGGCTGCATATAGCAGTCTCGCCTGGGCACAGTACAACCTCGGCCTGATGTATCAGAAAGGCGAAGGCGTTTCGCAGAGCAATGCCGAAGCCGCTCACTGGTATCGTCTGGCGGCCACACAGAGCTTTCCAGAGGCTCAGGAGCGGCTGGCCGGCCTTTACTACTTTGGCCAGGGCGTTCCGCAGAGCTATACGCAGGCGGCAACGTGGTATCGCAGGGCTGCCGATCAGGGCAATGCCGAAGCTCAGTTCCAACTCGCGCATCTTTATGCCATGGGACAGGGCGTCGAGCACGACTATGTGCAGTCCCGCTATTGGACAAAGAAGGCCGCCGAGCAGGGACACGAAGCGGCGGTTCGCGAGCTCAAGCGCCGCGAGTATCGCGATCCATAGCAGTCTCTTTTTGCGCCACATCTCCATTCCGACATTTCCTCATCGCAACTTCCTTTAAGATCAGTCGAGGACTATGGCTGAATCGAAGTTTCCCGCGCTGGCTCTTCCCCTGTTGCAACACATCTCCAACGAACTAAATGTTCCGCTGCGCAGTCTTGTGGCTGTGATCGAACTGCTGGATGACGGCGGCACTGTTCCGTTTATCGCCCGTTACCGTAAGGAGGCGACCGGCAACCTCGATGAAGTGCAGATCCGTTCGATCGAAGAGCGCGTGACCTACTTCCGCGAGCTGGTCTCACGCCGGGAGACGGTTCTGGCCTCCATTACGGAGCAGGGCAAGCTCACCGGGGACCTTAGGGCCCGCATCGAGGCCGCGATGGATAAGAGTGAGCTCGAGGATCTTTATCTCCCTTACCGGCCGAAGCGCCGTACCAAAGCGACGATCGCACGTGAAGCCGGGCTGGAGCCGCTCGCAGACTATCTCTGGGCGCAACAGCGTGGCGAAGAGGATCTCGTCACACTGGCCGCTACCTTCGTCGATACGGAGAAAGGTGTCGCTGATATTGAAGCTGCACTGGAAGGCGCCCGCCACATCGTTGCCGAGCGCATCAGCGAAGACGCCGATCTGCGGAAGGAGCTGCGGCAGGTTCTATTCGATGAGGGCATCATCGTCTCGCGCAAGGTCATGGAGCTTGAGGGCGATGCCCCGAAGGATCCGCAGGAGAAGTTCAAGATGTACTACGACTACAAGGAGCCGGTGAAGACGATTCCGTCGCACCGCATGCTTGCTGTTCGTCGTGGCGAAGAAGAAGGTGTGCTCTACTTCCTGATCGAGAGCGACCAGGAGCGGATTCTGGCGTTGCTGAAAGCACGAGTTTTGCGCGACCAGGGAGACTGGACATCGCACATGACCCTGGCGCTGGAAGATGCGTGGACGCGCCTGATGAAGTCATCGATTCAGAGCGAGATTCGCCTGGAGCTGAAGCGCCGTTCCGACAAAGAGGCAATCGAAGTCTTCCGCGAAAATCTACATCATCTGCTGCTGGCTCCGCCCGCAGGCCCGCTGGCGGTGCTTGGCATCGATCCCGGCCTGCGCACCGGATGCAAGCTTGCTGTTGTTGATGAGACGGGAAAGTTTCTGGCGCACGATGTGATGTATCCGCACACCGGCAAAGCCCAGGTAGAGCAGGCGAAGCAGAAGGTCGCGGCGCTGCTGAAGAACCACAACGTGCGTGCGATCGCCATCGGCAACGGAACCGCTTCGCGCGAGACCGATCAGTTCGTGCGCGAGTTCCTGCGTGAACATCATCTGAACACCGTGTTCTCAGTCACGGTGAGCGAGAGCGGCGCCAGTGTCTACTCTGCGTCAGATATTGCGCGGCAGGAGTTTCCGGATCTCGATCTGACCGTGCGTGGAGCCATCTCCATCGCACGCCGTCTGCAGGATCCGCTCTCGGAGCTGGTAAAGGTCGATCCCAAGGCGATTGGCGTCGGTCAGTACCAGCATGATGTGGATCAGAAGCTCCTGCAGGAGTCGCTGGAACATACGATTGAGAGCTGTGTGAACCGCGTGGGCGTTGATCTGAACACAGCTTCGTGGACTCTGCTGCGTTATGTCTCCGGTATCAGCGAGCGTACGGCACAGAGCATCGTCAGCCATCGCGACAACAACGGCAAATTTGTTTCGCGACAGCAACTGCTGGAGGTCTCCGGCGTTGGGCCGAAGACCTTCGAACAGGCCGCCGGCTTCCTGCGCATTCGTGGCGGCGTGAACCCGCTGGATTCGACAGCGGTGCACCCGGAGAGCTACCGCGTCGTAGAGCAGATTGCTTCAGCCATCGGAACACCGATCGAAGATGTGATCAAGAATCCGCAGTTGCTGGAGAAGGTTGACCGCTCACGTCTCGATGCAGGAGCGTTCACATTGAATGACATCCTCGAAGAACTGCGCAAGCCTGGACGCGATCCGCGCGAGAAATTTGTCGCTCCCAGCTTTGCCGAGGGCGTGAACGAGCTGAGCGATCTGCAGGAAGGCATGGTGCTGGAAGGTGTGGTCACCAATGTCACCAAGTTCGGAGCGTTTGTCGATGTTGGTGTGCACCAGGACGGTCTGGTTCATATCAGCGAGCTCTCGAACAAGTTCATCAAAGATCCGCATGAGGCCGTGAAGACGGGGCAGATTGTGAAGGTCAAAGTGTTGGGTGCGGATGAGAAGACACGCCGCATCTCTCTCTCGATCAAACAACTAGAAGCTCCTGCTGGACCAAAGGTTAAGAATGGCAGTGTTGTCCCCAGCGGAAGCGGACCCAATCGGACCGCTGGCGGAGCCAGGCCTCCTGCAGGGAAGCCGCGTCCCTCTGCTCCTGCTCCACTGCAGACGATGGAGGAAAAGCTCGCGGCCCTCAGCGGCAAGTGGAAGACACGATAAAAAGTTAGGCCCGGCGAAATTGCCGGGCCTTTTTATTGCGGAGAGAAACCTGTCTTAGACGTTCAGCACGCCGCCAGAGACGAGCAGCGTCTCACCGGTTACCCAGCGGGCATCGTCGGAGGCGAAGAAGGTAACGGTCGGTGCGATGTCTTCGGGCTGACCGATGCGGCCGAGCGGTGTCTTCGCAACCACGTCCTTTTCAATGTCGGTACCCAGGAAGCCTGCTGTTCCCTCGGTTGCCACCAGGCCGGGGTTTACCGCATTCACACGAATTTTCTTCGGTGCGAGCTCCTTGGCGAGTGAGTAAGTGATGGTATCGACTGCGCCTTTGGTTCCGGCGTAGATGGTCGCGTTCGCAATTCCGGTGCGGACGACCGAGCTGATATTCACGATGCTTCCGCCTTCGGCCGGGAAGAGCGGCACGGCTGCCTGCGTTACCTGTAGCAGACCCAGAACGTTGGTGCCGTACTGCTTCTGGAAGTCTTCAGCGGTAACTGCTTCAATCGGAGCGAAGCCGTAGATGCCTGCATTGTTGACCAGTACGTCGACACGGCCGAACTGCTGCTTCACATCAGCGAAGAGCTTCGTTACTTCGTCCTTGTTCTCAACGCGCCCGCCGATGGCTACGGCCTTGCCGCCGGACTTCGTAATGTCATTGACGACCTTCTCCGCGCCCTCGCGGCTGCTGGCATAGTTCACCACAACCGTCGCGCCTTCTTTGGCGAGATCCTTTGCAATCGCCGCGCCAATACCCTTGGAAGCTCCCGTTACCACCGCTACCTTATTCGCCAGACGTCCCATCACCTTCTCCTTTAATCGTCCCGTCATCGTTTCAACGTTTCGATAGTCGTCTAAATGGATGGCGGCTTTAGGAAGAACGATTCAACTCTTTTTCCTCAGGCAGGCTATGGCGCGATATGCTCAGGAAAAATTTCTGGTATCAGGAGCACTTCATGCACATGGATCGCAGATCTGTGGTTGCCTCTGTATCTACTCTCGGGCTGGCTCTCTTGGCCCCATTTGCGAAGGCGGAAGCAGCCTTGCGTAAGAAGATCTTCAGCGCGAACCCGCCATCGACGCCGCCGGCGGTTTATTCGCCCGCGGTCGCGTATGGGAACCTGTTGTTTCTTGCCGGGAAGAGCTCACGCAGTGCTGCGCCGGGAGAGATTCATGCCGATGCGAAGTGGGTCTTTGATGAATTGGAGAAGGAGTTGAAGAACGCCGGCTCGTCCATGGAGAAGGTGCTGAAGGTAAATGTCGCTCTGAGCGATATCAAGGACTACGCTGCGCTGAATGAGATCTTCGCTGCACGATTTCCCAAGGAACCGCCGGTACGGACGACGATTGTGGCTGCCAATCCGCGAGGAACGACGATCGAAATCGACCTGGTTGCGTATATCTAACTCTGGTTTGCGGACGATTCAACCATTCAACCCAAACAAAAAAGCCACCCGCACAGGTGGCTTTTTGTATTCAACTATTCAACCAACCGCTACTTCTTGGCTTTCTCGAAGCGCTTGTTGACCTCGTCCCAGTTGACAGTGTTCCACCAGGCCGCCAGATAGTCCGGCCGCTTGTTCTGGTACTTCAGGTAATAAGCGTGTTCCCAAACGTCGTTGCCCAGGATCGGAAACAGGCCGTCGGTCAGCGGTGAGTCCTGGTTGGGCTTGGTGACGATCTCGAGTTTGCCGCCCTTGTAGACCAGGAAGCCCCAGCCGGAGCCGAACTGCTTCGCGGTGGTCTCATTGAACGTCTTCTTGAAGGTCTCAAAGTCGCCGAAGTCCTTCGTGATCTGGTCAGCGATGGCGCCGGTCGGAGCTCCGCCGCCATTCGGCTTCATGATCTCCCAGAACATGGTGTGATTGACGTGGCCGCCGCCGTTGTTGCGGACGACAGTGCGGATGTCCTCCGGCACGCTGGCCAGACCGGCGATCAGCTCTTCCGGCGACTTCGAACCCAGCTCCGGGTGCTTCTCAATCGCACCGTTCAGGTTGGTCACATAGGTCTGGTGATGCTTGTCGTGGTGCAGCTTCATGGTCGCCTCATCGATATGGGGCTCCAGTCCGGCGTAGTCGTAGGGAAGAGGGGGTAGTTCGTAGGCCACGTGAGATCTCCTGTCGGGTCGTTTCGGTTCAGGGTGAGGGCGAGTCATCAAATTTCTGCCGTCAGCGTTGCGAGCGCAAATTAGTTCGTACGAGGCGGAGTCCGAAGGCTGTGGTTATTCCACAGTCGAGGGCGACAACGAAGTACGGGCGAATTTGCGCCGCAACCCAAAGGGCCGGGGCAGATTTTCCCGATCTCTTTGTCGCTCGTCGTTCTAGTAGACCAGCTACAGTTCTCTCCTCGCTCCTTGATCTCGAAAAAATCTGCTCCCGGCGCTGACCGACAGAAATTTGATGACACGCCCTTTGATGCGGCGATTGTGCACTGCGATGCGCAGTAGGTCACGGTCTCTGATGATATCGCAGCGAGCGAAAGGTCTGCTGCCACACGAAGTCAAAGGCGGTGGCGGCAATATGACTCAGAAATAGTGCGACTCGCATAGAAGGAGACTGACATTTTTCCTCCATTTGCGGTTACCCACCTGCCGATGGTTTTTAATCAGTAACAATGAACGCTCTATCCGCTGCGTATCGTTGGCTGGACGACCATGGCATGGCCTTTGGTGCGCCAGGGCTCGAACCTCGCTGGACTTCGTCAAAAAAAGATGCTGTCTGTACGGCGTATGCCGCCTCTTCGAGAGTCTGGTTCACTGTCTCGCACGGCACGCTGAATGAGGTTTATTACCCCACCATTGATCGTCCGCAGATCCGTGACATGGAGTTTCTGTTCACCGATGGGGAGACCTTCTTCCACGAAGAGAAGCGTGATTTTGAATACGACTTCCATTATGTGGACCCGGATGCGCTTGCTGTCCGGGTTGTCGCCACTGATCTGCAGGGACGATACCGGGTCACGAAGGAGTTTCTCTGCGATCCTCATCACCCGGTGGTGTTGGTCCGCGTGAAGATCGACGGTGAAGAGGACCTGCTGCAGCGGTTGAAGTGTTATGCCCTGCTGGCGCCTCACATTGAAGGTGGTGGCGCAGGGAACTCAGGCCGTTCGATTGAAGTTGCCGGTCAGCGTGCCCTGATTGCGTGGAAGAACGGGACGTCACTGTCGATGGGAGCTTCCTGCGGATTCACGCGTTCTTCCTGCGGTTTTGTCGGTTCCTCAGACGGGTACCAGGATCTGGTTCAGAACATGAGGATGGACTGGCAGTTCGGACAGGCATTGAATGGCAATATCGCTCTGATGGGCGAGATCGATGTCGCCCGCAACCGTGAGTTCACCCTGGCCATCGCCCTGGGAGAGGGTCATCACGCTGCTCTCGCCGGAATGATGCAATCGCTCTCGACTCCTTATGAAGCGCACCTGAAGCGCTTTATCGAGCAGTGGTACCGCGCTCCTGCTCCCGAATATTTGGCCGGAAAATCGACCGATGGTGGCCGGCTGATGCGCATCAGCCACAACGTTGTTCTGGCGCACGAAGATAAGACCTATACCGGAGCCTTCATTGCTTCCGCCTCGATTCCCTGGGGAGCGTCGAAGGGGGACGATGACCTGGGCGGTTACCATCTGGTCTGGACGCGGGATATGGTGCAGTCTGCCAGCGCTCTGCTGGCCTGCGGTCGCGTCGATACGGCGCGCCGGGCGCTGGTGTACCTGGCCTGCTCCCAGCGGCCTGACGGCAGCTTCCCTCAGAACTTCTGGATCGACGGCACACCGTACTGGACCGGTATTCAGTTGGATGAAGTCGCATTCCCCATCATCCTGGCATGGCGTTTGTGGAAGCTTGGTGGATTGGGGGGCTTCGATGTCTTTCCGTTTGTCGAAAATGCTGCGGCGTTCCTGGTGCACTATGCTCCGGTGACCCAGCAGGAACGTTGGGAAGAGAACGCCGGGTATTCCCCATCAACGTTGGCTGCGGTGATCAGCGGCCTTATCTGCGCTGCCGATATCGCGCGTGGTCATAAGGCGCCGGAACTGGCGGAGTTTCTGGAGGTCTACGCCGACTGGATCGAGTCGCATCTGGAAGAGTGGACGACGACGACCAACGGTGTGCTGCATCCGGATGTGAGATACCACTACGTCCGTATCGTTCCTCCCCATCCCGGAGACCCTTTCTACAATCCATCCATCGGCGATGGCCGTTTAAACCTGGCCAATCGCACCCCGGGGGAGCAGTACAACTTCGCTGCCAACGAGATTGTGGACGCCGGCTTCCTGGAACTTGTGCGTTACGGTGTGCGCCGCGCGGATGATCCGCTGATCATCAATTCCTTGAAAGTCATTGACAAGGTACTCCGCATCGATACGCCCTACGGCCCCTGCTGGCGCCGTTACAACCATGATGGCTACGGCCAGCAGAAGGATGGAGGTCCCTTCCTGCACTACGGACAGGGACGCGCCTGGCCTTTGTTAACCGGCGAGCGTGCGCACTATGAGCTGGCGGCGGGCAAAGATGTGACTCCGTTTATTACTGCGCTGGAACGTTTCTCCAGCTTCGGCGGTATGCTGCCGGAGCAGATCTGGGACTACCACGATCTCCCCGGAGAGGGGTTGTTCTTCGGCCGCTCTGCCGGTGCCGCGCAGCCGCTGGTGTGGGCGCACTCGGAGTATCTGAAATTATTGCGATCCGCCACCGACGGTCAGGTCTTCGACCGCATCTCATGTGTCGCTGAGCGTTATGCAGCTCCGTGTGAGCAGCGCAGGGGTGGTTGCCAGATCGAGATCTTCAAGATCATCCGTCCGGTACATACCGTCGGCGCCGGAAAACGGCTAAGGATTGTGGATCGCGACCAATTTCAGGTGATCTGGACTATTGATGGTTGGACCACTCGTCAGACCTCCGACTCGAAATCGGCGGGCTATCCGGGCTTCTTCGCTGAGATTACGACCCAGTCCGGACAGCAAGGCCAAATCGAATTTACCCTCTACTGGCCGCAGCAGCATCGATGGCTCGGCTATAACTTTACCGTGCAGGTGGCCTGACCACGCAGGGGCGGTCAGCGGAGCCTGTACACTGGAAGTGAATAACGAAAACCCTTACTAACACGAGCGCACTAAGGCTTTTGCCCTAGTGCCCGAGGAATACATGAGCGACCTGGTTCAGAAGTCCATCAATACACTTCGTCTTCTCGCAGTCGATGCCGTGGAAAAGGCCAAGAGCGGCCATCCCGGTGCTCCGCTGGCGCTTTCGCCGCTGGCCTACCTTCTGTACCACGATGTGATGAAGCATGACCCCGCGGACCACAAGTGGATCGATCGTGACCGCTTTGTGCTGTCGAACGGCCACGCGTCGGCGCTGCTGTACAGCGTGCTGCATCTCTCCGGATACGACCTTCCGCTGGACCAGGTGAAGAGCTTCCGCCAGTGGCATTCCATCACTCCCGGTCACCCGGAGTACGGCGAGACCCCAGGTGTTGAAGTAACTACCGGTCCGCTGGGTCAGGGACTTGCGATGTCCATCGGTCTGGCAATCGCTGAGAAACACATGGCTGCTCGTTTCAATCAGCCGGATATGAAGATTGTCGATCACCACACCTATGTGGTCTGCGGTGACGGCGACCTGATGGAAGGCATCTCGCACGAGGCCGCTTCGCTGGCAGGAACGCTGAAGCTTGGTAAGCTGATCGTCTTCTACGACGACAACCTGATCTCGCTGGACGGACCAACCGAGCTCTCGTTCACCGAAGACGTGAGCAAGCGCTTTGAGGGCTATCACTGGCAGGTGCTGCACGTTGGCGACGGCAACGATCTGGACGCCCTGCGCAAGGCCATCAAGGAAGCTCAGGCCGAGACCGAGAAGCCGACCCTGGTTCGCGTGCGCACCGTCATTGGCTACGGCAGCCCGCATGCCGGCACCAGCAAGGTGCATGGCGAGGCCCTCGGCGCCGAGAACACCAAGAAGACCAAGGAAGCTCTCGGCTTCCCGCCGGAAGAGTCGTTCTACATTCCTGAGTGCGCTGCTGAGGACTGGGGCACCATCAAGCCCAAGGGCAAGAAGATCCATGAGGAGTGGGACGCTCTCTTCGCTAAGTACAAGGTGGCGCATCCGGACCTGGCCAATGAGTTCGAGCGCACTGTCAAGGCTGAGCTGGCTGCTGATTTCGCCAAGGACATCAAGCCCTTCCCGACTGATAAGCCGGTTGCAACCCGCAACGCCGGTCAGGTCGTAATGCAGGCTTTGTACAAGACGGTTCCGGAGCTGATCGGCGGCGCTGCCGACCTCACTGCCTCCACCAAGACCATCTTCAAGGAGTCGACCAACTTCCACATCGATCCCAACGGCCGCAACATCTTCTTCGGTGTTCGCGAGTTCGGCATGGCTGCCGCCGTCAACGGTATGGCCGCTCACGGTGGTCTGATTCCGTTCGGCTCGACCTTCTTCGTCTTCTCCGACTACATGCGGAACGCCATCCGTCTGGCAGCGCTGATGAGCACGCACTCGCTGTTCATCTTCACGCACGACTCGATCGGCCTGGGCGAAGACGGCCCAACCCACCAGCCGGTGGAGCAGCTCATGAGCCTTCGCGCTATTCCGCAGCTCACCGACTTCCGCCCGGCGGATGCCAATGAGACCGCCGAGTGCTGGAAGATCGCGCTGCACCGCAAGGCGGCCAGCTTCATGGCTCTCTCGCGTCAGGACCTGCCGGTGCTGGATCCTGAGAAGACCAAGGGTGTCAGCAAGGGTGCGTATGTTCTAGAAGATGCTGCCGATGCGCAGATCGTGCTGATCGCGACCGGTTCGGAAGTTTCGCTGGCCCTGAAGGCGCTGCCGGAGCTGAAGGCTGCGGGCATCTCGGCGAAGGTTGTCTCCATGCCGAGCTTCCGCCTCTTCGACGAGCAGGACGAGGCTTACAAGGCCAGCGTTCTGCCCGCCAACCTGCCGAAGCTTGCTATCGAAGCCGGCGCCACCATGGGCTGGTACAAGTACCTCGGCGGCAACGGCGCTGTCATCGGTATCGATCGGTTCGGCGCATCGGCCCCGGCTCCCATCGTGTTCGAGAAGTTGGGCTTCAACACAGCAAACATCGTTGAGCACGCAAAGAAGCTTACCGGGAAGTAAAGTACGAAGGGAGGGCCTCCGGGAACGGAGGCCCTCTCGCAAGACAGGCAAACGGGCATTGCCTTCCGGCTGGTTCGGGTTCTTTGAAGACCGCTGCGACCTCCCGCCTCCTCCGGAATACAGACTGTGCCGCAGACTCCGCCGTTGTTCGGAACGGTGGATGGGGTCCCACAAGAGACCTCTTGAACCGTCCTGCATACGCAGAGCATCGAACCAAACGATGAATGCGACGCGGGATAATTCAAAAACGTCTCAATAGTTATCAATTCGTCGTACTGGTTCTATTGGAAGATATAAAAATAAAGTTACGTTAGGAGTCGAGATGGAAATCGGCCTCATTGGTCTGGGAAAGATGGGTGGCAACATGGCGGAGCGTCTTCGCCTGGCCGGCCATAAGGTAGTCGGATTCGACTTTAACCCACAGGCAACCGCCAAACTGACGGCGACCGGAGCGGTCGGCGTGAACTCACTTGAGGATCTGGTCAAGAACCTGACGGCCGAAAAGCGTGCTATCTGGATCATGGTTCCGGCCGGAGATCCGGTGGATGAGACCATTGCCAAGCTGAAGCCGCTCATGAAGCAGGGCGACATTTTTATCGACGGTGGCAACTCGAACTACAAGGACACAATTCGCCGTCACGATGAGCTGAAGCCGCAGGGCTTCGAGTTTGTCGATGTGGGGACCTCCGGCGGCGTCTGGGGCCTGCAGGAAGGCTACTCGCTGATGATCGGCGGCGATGAGGAGCCGGTGAAGTATCTCTCGCCTATCTTTGAGGCGCTCGCTCCGGCCGCGGATAAGGGCTGGGGGCATGTCGGACCTACCGGTTCCGGCCATTTCACCAAGATGGTGCATAACGGCATCGAGTACGGCATGATGCAAGCCTTCGCCGAGGGTTTTGCGATTCTGAAGGCCAAGGAGAGCCTGAATCTTGATCTGGCGCAGATCTCCGAGATCTGGCGTCACGGTTCGGTTGTCCGGTCGTGGCTGCTCGATCTCACGGCAGAGGCGCTGAAGGAGAATCCGAACCTGGAGGGCCTGGCTGCGTACGTTCCGGACTCCGGCGAGGGGCGCTGGACGGTCTTCGAGGCGATCGATCTGAATATCTCCGCTCCGGTGATTACGGAGGCGCTGATTCGCCGCCTGCGTTCCCGTGAGGACAACAACTACACGGACCGCGCGCTCTCCATCATGCGCAATGCATTCGGCGGCCATGCCGTCAAAAAGTCCTAACCTCGTTTAGCCTTGAAGTAGTAAGGAGTTGGTGTAAGCCCATGGCGACTGCCGAAGTAACTGTATCTCCCGCGACCGTGAATGAACAGCGCAACGAGCGCAAGCCTGACCCATGCATCGTGGTCATCTTTGGCGCGTCGGGCGACCTGACCAAACGTAAGCTGCTGCCGGCGCTGTTCCACCTGGAACAGGAAGGTCTTCTGCCGCAGGAGTTTGCGGTGGTCGGTGTAGCCCGCCGCGACCTGTCGGCCACTTTTGCGAAAGACATGCGCGATGGCATCCTCAAGGGCGGAGGTGTGGATGACAACGATCCGAAGCTGAAGGAGTTCGTCGATCGCGTCCACTACTTCACCACAAACTTCGATGACGATCAGGGGTTCCAGAACCTGAACGCCGCTCTCTCCGATCTCGATACGAAGTACGGCACCAAGGGCAACCGCCTGTTCTATCTGGCGGTAGCGCCTGAGTATTTCTCCGACATCATTCACCGTTTGGGCGCGCACAAGATGGCCAAGCCGGAGAGCGATGTCTGGGTACGCGTCATCATCGAAAAGCCGTTCGGTCATGACCTGCAGTCGGCACGCGAGCTGAACGATGAGGTCAACCAGGTGCTGGACGAAGACCAGATCTTCCGTATCGATCACTACCTCGGTAAGGAGACGGTGCAGAACATCCTCGTCTTCCGCTTCGGCAATGGCATCTTCGAGCCGGTGTGGAACCGTACCTACATCGACAATGTGCAGATCACCGCGGCGGAGTCGATTGGCATTGAAGGCCGTGGACCGTTCTATGAGAAGGCCGGTGCATCGCGCGACATTCTGCAGAACCACATGATGGAGGTTCTGAGCTACGTGGCGATGGAGCCGCCTGACTCATTTGAGGCCTCCACGATCCGTGTCGAGAAGCTCAAGGTATGGCGTGCGATTGAGCCTTTCAAGCTTGAGGACACGGTTCGCGGGCAGTACGGCCCAGGTACGGTCGATGGCAAGCAGGTGATTGGCTATCGTGAGGAAGACCGTGTGGATCCGAACTCGCAGACCGAGACCTTTGCCGCGCTGAAGCTCGAGATCGAGAACTGGCGCTGGGCGGGTGTTCCGTTCTACATCCGTGCCGGCAAGCGTCTGGCTAACCGCGAGACCGAGGTGACCATCACCTTCAAACAGCCGCCGCTGCATATTTTCAAGGGAACGACCAACGACTGCGGTACCCAGGTCACACCGAACATCCTGACCATGCGTATCCAGCCGGATGAGGGTATCAGCCTGCGGTTCGGCGCCAAGGTTCCGGGACCGACGACCAACATCGCTCCGGTGACCATGAACTTCAAGTATGCCGACGCTTTTGGCAAATCCACGGCCAACGGTTACGAGCGTCTGCTGCTCGACGCCATGCTGGGCGATGCAACGCTGTTTGCTCACCGTGACGGTGTGGAAGCAACGTGGGCATTGTTTACTCCCTTATTGGAGAAGTGGGCTGCGACTCCGGTCTCGGATTTTCCGAACTATGAGGCGGGAAGCTGGGGTCCTGAAGCCTCGAACGAGCTACTGGCGCGCGACGGCCGCTGCTGGAAGAGCTGCTAGAGTATTTTCCCTGTAGGTGGAGAGTCGGGCTTCTGCATCTATGGGCGTTTTCCATAATGAAAACGCCGCTGCGCTCCTCTTCCGGGATAACCAGCAACAGTGAAAATGCTTTAACCACTGAGTAGAAGGAACTGAATGTCTCGTACCACCCTGGTAACGTTGGATGTCTCGCCGGATGCAGCGGCTGTAGCAAAGAAGGCGGCGGAGCACTTTGCCGCGACAGTCAAGCAGGCGGTAGCGGCGCGCGGAATGGCGCGCGTCGCTATCTCCGGCGGATCGACTCCGAAACGCATGTTCGCCCTGCTCGCGCAGGAACCCTTTCTTAGCGCTCTTCCTTGGGACAAGCTCCATCTGTACTGGGTGGATGAACGCTGCGTTCCACCGGCGGACCCTGAATCCAACTACGGCGTGACCAAGGAACTGCTGCTGGATAAGGTCCCCCTGCCGGCCTCCCAGGTCTACCGCATGGAAGGCGAGCTCGACCCTCAGGAGGCATCGTCTCGTTACGAGGCTCTGATCCGCAATACCTTCAAGCTGGAGGGGGCGGAGACTCCGGTCTTTGATCTCGTGCAGCTCGGAATGGGGGACGATGGTCACACCGCATCGCTGTTCCCGCATACCGAAGGGATCGATGAGATGGGCCGCATCGCTTTTGCGAATCATGTGCCGCAGAAGAATACGTGGCGCATCACGTTGTCGTGGCCGGTGATCAACGCCGCACGCGAGGTGGTTTTCCTGATCGAGGGCGCAGCCAAAACCGATGTCCTGGCGCGTGTGCTGACCGGTCCGAAGGACGTGGAGACGCTGCCCTCGCAACTGATTCGGCCCGCAAATGGTAAGCTGCTCTTCTTGCTGGATACGGCTGCGGCAGCCAAGCTGCCCTCGCCGCATGGTGGCACCATGGAGTGGGTTGGATGATTCTTGCAGGCGATGTCGGTGGTACCAAAGCACATTTAGCGCTCTTTGATTTCACGAGCGGACGCTTGCATATGCTGCGCGAGCATAAGTTCGCGTCGCGCGACTTCACCTCCGTCGAGGATGTCGTACAGGCCTTCATCGCTCAGGACAGCAAGGGCGACACGCACGGCATTACCGCA
Organism: Terriglobus albidus; assembly: GCF_025685425.1. Lineage (GTDB taxonomy): Bacteria > Acidobacteriota > Terriglobia > Terriglobales > Acidobacteriaceae > Terriglobus > Terriglobus albidus. The sequence continues at coordinate 876,342 of NZ_JAGTAS010000058.1, read as the reverse complement.
GCGTGTTTCGGCGCTCCGGGGCCGGTGATCGATCAGCGCATGGAGCCCACGAACCTGCCCTGGAAGCTGGATGCGCGCGTCATCTCGCGCACCTGCGATATTCCACATGTGCTGCTGTTGAACGATCTCGAAGCGAATGGATACGGCATTCCCGAGCTGGAGCCGAAAGACCTGATCACTCTTTACCAGGGAGATCCATCGGCGGTAGGCAATGCCGGTCTGATCTCCGCGGGTACCGGGCTGGGAGAGGCACTGCTGGTCTGGAATGGAAAGCGGCATATCCCTGTAGCCAGCGAGGGAGGTCATACCGACTTCGCCGCCCGCACGCCGGACGAGATTGCGCTGTTGCAGCATCTGATCAAGAAGCTCAACGGTCGTGTCAGTTACGAGCGTGTGATCTCCGGGCTCGGCCTGATCAACATCTATGAGTTCTTCCGCGACGTAAAGAAGATGGACGAGCCGCAGTGGCTGAAGGATCGCATGGCGAAGGAAGATCCGAACTTCGTGATCGGAACCTGCGGCGAAGACGGTTCCAGCGAGCTCTGCGCGGAGACTCTGAATCTCTTTGCGGGTGTCTACGGTGCTGAGGCAGGCAATATCGCGCTGAAGGTGCTGGCGCGCGGCGGTGTGTACCTGGGTGGCGGTATGTCTCCCAAGCTGCTGAAGACCTTGCAGAACGGTACCTTCCGGAAGGCTTTTCTGGACAAGGGACGGCTTTCACCATTGCTCGAGACGATTACGGTGCGCGTGATTCTGGATCAGAGCTGTGCACTCCTGGGAGCGGCGGCCTATGCAGAATCGCGGGCGGCGGAGTTTTCTGGGATGAGCGAGCGTGCGGCTTCGCGGAACCAGTAGGGTTGGAAAGCGGATACCCGTTGAGGGATCCGCTTTTTCTTTGAAGTCTGGGTAGAGAAGCAGATTTCTCTGCTGCGCTGCGAAATGACAAAATTATGGGCCGTTTGATCAGTAAGGGTGTCCCTGTCGCTGAATTGACCAGGACGCTTTTGTTCTTGGAGGCTTCTTTCTAACGAGAATTCCCCGGATGACCTCCACCTTGTCACCTGCCACGATCCTTTTTGTCATTTCGCAGCGTAGCGGAGAAATCTGCTTCTCTACCCGAACATAGAAATCTCCCCAAAACGCTGAACTCCCCAAACGCAGAATCCACCCCCAACACCAAAAATCTCCCCCAAAAGCGGCCCAAAACTAAAAGACCGAGCGAAACCTGCCGATCTTTAGTATCGTCAACTCATTTAACAGATGCGATTTCGGCTTTTCCTCTTTTTTGCAGCACTTTCTTTCATCACCTCTGTACAGGCGCAGCGCCTCCCGTCGAATGCCCGTCCAACGCATTACACGTTAACCATTACGCCTGACCTGAAGGCAGCGACCTTTGCGGGCGAGGAGAGCATCGATCTCACGCTGGACGCTCCCGCGACAGAGATCACGCTGAACGCTGCCGAGATCCAATTTACCTCCGTGCGGGCTTCCGGCCAGGTTGCCGGAGTCTCTCTGGATGATGCGAAAGAACAGGCGACTTTTACCTTCGAACATGCGCTGCCCGCCGGGCCGGTTACGTTGCAGATCCGGTATACGGGCACCCTCAACGACAAGCTTCGTGGCTTTTATCTTTCAAAGACGCCGCAGCGCAGCTATGGCGTCACCCAGTTCGAACCGACCGATGCTCGGCGTGCCTTTCCCAGCTTCGACGAGCCGGCGATGAAGGCGACCTTCGATCTCGAGCTGGTGCTCGACGAGGGGGATACCGCGATCTCGAATACACAGATCGTCAGCGATACCCCGTTCGGCAGCGGGAAACATCGTGTGAAGTTTGCGACGACGCCGAAAATGTCTACTTACCTGGTGGCATTTCTAGTGGGCGAGTTTGCATGCTCTACCGGGAAGGCGGATGGTGTGCCTATCCGGGCCTGCTCTACGCCTGACAAGGTGAAGTACACGAAGTACGCGGTAGACGCTGCGCAGTACATCCTGCACTACTACAACCAGTACTTCGGCATCCCATATCCGATGCCGAAGCTCGACATGATCGCGCTGCCGGATTTCGAGGCAGGCGCGATGGAGAACTTCGGCTGCATCACCTATCGCGAGACCGACCTTCTGGTGGATGCAAAGAATGGTTCGGTGCAGGCGAAGAAGAACGTCGCCGAGGTGATCGCGCATGAGATGGCGCATCAGTGGTTCGGCGACATGGTGACCATGCAGTGGTGGGACAACCTGTGGCTGAACGAAGGCTTCGCCACCTGGATGGAGAAGAAACCTCTGGCAGCATGGCATCCGGAGTGGAACATGCAGCAGGAGCGCGCCGCCGAGCTGAACGAGACACTCAACTATGATTCCGACTCCGCGACACGGCCCATCCGCGCAACAGCGAATACACCAGATGAGATCAACGAGATGTTCGACGGCATCGCTTACGGCAAAGCGGGCGCTGTGCTGGCCATGGTGGAGCACTACGTTGGTCCCGAGATCTTTCGTCAGGGCGTTCACAACTATCTCGCCGCGCATCTCTACGGCAATGCGACTGCGGAAGATTTCTGGAAGGCGCAGACCGAGGTGAGCCACCAGCCGGTCGATCGCATTATGGAGAGCTTTATTGGCCAGCCCGGAGTGCCGTTGCTGCGTTTTACCGACAAGGCGATGGATGCACCGCAGAGTCGTTTCTATCTCTCGCCTTTGGCGATGCGTGCGGCGAGGGCGGAGCAGGTTCAAGCATGGGACGTTCCGACATGCCTCAAAGGTGTCGCTGCTGATCTCTGCCGTGTGATGGAGCCGGATGGCGCGAATACGACGATCCCCGAACCATTCTTCTTCGCAAACTCCGGAGCTACGGGTTACTATCGCGCGACCTATTCGCAGCGGCAGTACAGCACCATTCTGCAGTTACTGGAGACACGCTTCTCTCCGTCAGAGCGAATCTTGTTTCTTGGCGAGCGCGAGGCCTTGATGCGGGCCGGGCTGATCCAGGTGAGCGACTACCTGAACCTGCTGCGCATGGTGAAGAAAGACGATAGCGCTGCGGTTCTAGAGACAGCAGCCGGTGGCCTTCTGGGTGTGGATGCCCGCATCGCCTCGGACGAGGAGCATGCGCGATTGCAGGCCTGGATCTGTATGGAGTACCGTCCGGTCTACGAGGCGCTGGGCAAGCCATCTAAGCACGATAGCTTTGAGAAACAGAACCTGCGAGCCACGCTTTTTGGTCTGCTGGGTTTTGCCGGTGACAAAGAGATCATCGCCGAGGCGCAGAACCTGATGGATCAGCTCTTCCGTGGCAAGCTCTCGGTCGATCCTGCGATGACCGGAACGGCATTGGCCATCGCGGCGCGCAACGGAGATCCATCGCTTTATGAGAAGGTGCGGAAGGCCTCGCAGGTGGTGAAAGATCCCGGTCTGAAGACGGACTTCCTTCACACCCTGGCTCGCTTCAGCAATCCCGCGCTTGTAGAGGCGACTCTGAAGTACGCCATCTCCGGCGAAGTGCGGACGCAGGATAGCTGGGTGCTGTTGGCGATTCTGCTCTCGCGGCCGGAGACGCACGCCCAAACCTGGACTTTCATTCAAGAGAACTGGAAGCAAGTGCAGGCGACGCTGACAGAGAGTTCCGGTGCACGTATCGTCTCGGCTGTCGGCAGCTTCTGTACCCAGGATGAGCGCACCCAGGTAGAACACTTCTTCGCCGAGCACAAGGTCGATGCCTCAGAACGCACTCTGAAGAAATCGCTGGAGTCGATCGATGCCTGTATTGCGCTGCGCAAGAGCCAGCAGGGCGAGCTGGCACGGTGGCTGGAAACGAATAAATAGTTGAATGGTTGAATAGTTGAATAGTGCTTGGGGCTAATTCAACTGTTTCGGCAACCCCGAACTATTCAACCATTCAACCATTCCACTATTCAACTAATTCAGTTCCGCATCTGCTGTCCCAATACGTCCTGTCGCTGCCATGCGAACGGTGAAGCGGGCTCGCACGGCTTTGTCATTACGTTTCATGTGGTAGCGCAGGTTAAGAGGGCGCACCAGAGGGCCGGTGGGTGGAGCATCGGCTCCGGCTGAGATCTTCATGGAACGAGCATCGCGGTCGAGCTCTTTGCCCTTCTTGTCGAACTGCGTGCACATCAGGATGAGTTCCGCGTGCCGCGGTTCGGTGTCGGTGGCGTAGGTCCAGGCGACGCCGCGAGCATCGACGTGCAGCAGATACGTGTTGGCGTCGGTTGGATCTTTCTCGAGGGTAAGGGGAACACCATCGTAGACCATCTGGCTGCCTTCCGCGGCCACCAGATCTGAGACCAGGCGGCGGGAGGGATTTGTAGGATCAACCCGGCCCGGGCCGTAGGAGAGGTAATAGCCCTCGCGGGTGAGGACCTTTGCTCCCGGACGGTTCACCGTGACTACGATCTTGCGGAACTTCTGCATGTCGCGCGAGGTGTCGGTTGGCCGGTAGGTAAGGGTATAGAAAGTAGCGCCGTCTTTAATCGCGGTCCCGATCTCGGTATCGACGTCGTTGCGGCCATACAGAGCGGCCCCGCCGGTTGCTTTTGCCAGAGCCGAGAACTGGTAGTTGCCACCCAACGGGTCGTTGAACGCAGCGGCGCTGCCGTATTTGCCGGGATCTATCATTACCCCGGCAGGATCGATGGTGTAGAGAGTGATGCGGGCATCACGCAGCGTATTAACAGCGTCCTGGATCGCGTTATCGACACGGTGCTGTTGGTCAACCGGAGCATTGACGAAGTTATAGGGCGGGAAGCCGCGGCCGACCCAGATCATATTCTTGTGGCCGAAGTGTCCGGTGGTGGCCTGTGCGACACGGCGCAAAGTGATGAAGGCGGTGGCATACCGTTCGCCAATCCAGGAGTAATTGTGTGTCTGCCATGGATACGCGACAAAATGTTTGTCCAGGGACTGCAGAATAGCCTGCTTGTCCTGGGTATAGTCCTTCAGCACGGTGAAGTGCTGAAGATCGACAGCGAGCAGCATGGTGGGTACTTCAAGCTTGTCCGGCTGTTTCTCCAGGAACTTCTTCAGCGAGTAACGCGCGAAGGCCATGTCTTCGAAGCGTGTATTGAACTCGTCAAGAACAATGATGTTTACGGGCGCTCGAGGAGTCAGCTTGTCGAGTTCTGCGGTGGAGTTGATGGTGACGGAGGGTGGCGGAATGGTCGCGCCTGCCTGCTCGAAGTTCAACACCGTCTGCGGTTCGCCCATCTCGGATACGGTGAAGTCTTCTTTCTTCAGGCCTGGGATGGGGGTGCCTTTGTTGTCGACGACGACAGCGTCGAGGATGACCAGACGCGCATTACGCTGAATCGTATAGGTGCCATTCTGCTGCTGAGCAGTAACCGGACCCGGCGAAGACGGCACCTGTCCAGGGGCAGAAGACTGAGGCGCCGGTGACTGCGTGGCCGGGGCCTGTTCCTGAGTGGGTTGCGTGTTGGTACCGGAGGGCTCCTGCCCCGCGGAGATCGTTGCCGCTATTGCCAGAACAGTAGCCCAAAGCATCGGTCGCATCGGTGTCACCTCTGTCGTGTGTTGCCGAATACCGCCAGGGGAACAGCGGCATCCTCAAGATGACACGAAAGCAGGGCAGAGGTTGCGATCCCGATAACAGAGATAGCGATTATTTATCAGCGACCTGTTTGGACCATGACTTCTTCTTGAGAAGCAGTGGCGGACACCGGTGTAGAGGATTGAAAAAACCACTGTTGCACGCCGATAGCCGCTAGTGCTCCCAATAGCTGAACAACGGTGAAGGGAAGAACGTCGGCGGGGCGAATTGCGGCGAAGGTATCGGTCAGGCAGCGGGCGAGGGTCACCGCCGGGTTGGCAAAGGATGTCGATGAAGTGAACCAGTATGCGGCAGTAATGTACGCACCAACCGCATAGGGAACTGCCGCTGGACGCAGGCGAGAGCAACTGAGTACAACCATCAGAAGACCGAAGGTGGCTATAAACTCCGAGAGCAGTAAGGCCGGTCCGCTGCGAATATGACTTCCATGCTGCAACAGCGGCAGGCCGAAGATTGCATGCGCCAGAACAACGCCGCAGCAGGCGCCTGCGGTCTGCGCGAGCACGTAGAGTGCGGCGTCTCTCCGTGCCAGGGAGCGATCGAGGACCGCTGCGATGGTCACGGCCGGATTCATGTGAGACGACAGACCGCCAAAGGTGAGGATCAATGCGATCAGGCCCGCACCGGTAGCCAGCGAGTTGGCAAGCAGGGCTATTGCTGTATTGCCTTGAGCCAGCCCCTGACCCATGATGCCGGAACCAACGACGATGGCCAGCAGGAGAGCGGTCGATAGAAATTCGGAGGCAGCGCGGCGGCCGAGAGTTGCGTTCACAGGGAACCTGCTTCGGACAGCGCTTCAGGCGTAATGGTCTCCAGCTTGAGCAGACGGCTGATGCGGCGATCGAGCGTGGCGAACGCCTCCGCATAGGCATGTGCGATCGCTTCCTCACCACCGTCTACTGCTGCGGGATCGGACAGGCCCCAGTGCGCGGTTGCAGGATGTCCGGGCCAGAAAGGGCAGGGCTCTGCTGCGGCGTTGTCGCAGACGGTGAGGATGATATCCATCTGTGGAGCGCCGGGCTGCGCGAACTCGTCCCAGCTCTTGCTCCGCAGGTCCGCAGTGGAGATTCCTTCACGCTGGAGCTGACGCAGAGCGCCTTCACGCACCAGTCCAGCGGGCTGGCTGCCGGCGCTGAAGGCGCGGAAACGGCCTGCTCCACGATGGTTCAGCAGGGCTTCAGCAAGAATGGATCGCGCCGAATTTCCGGTACACAGAAAAAGAACGTTGATCATGAACGAGTTTTCATTGGTTTGGTGGCACGCACAAAGGCGCTGACAAATCTGTCTTCGACCTGCGAGGCGATGGAGTCCACATCGATACCGGCTTCGGTGAGGAAATGGCGGGCGTCTTCGATGCGATAGACGCGCGTGATTTCAAGGCCGACGCCAGTGAATCCGGCAGCAGTAAGCTTCCGTCGATACTCCTGCTCTTCCAGAGCTCCGGCAATACAACCCACCCACAGCAGCATGCTCTTCCGGATCGCGTCGGGGAAGTGTCCACGAACAACAACGTCGCTGACAGCAAAGCGGCCACCGGGTTTGAGGACACGGAAGGCTTCTCGCAGAACACGATCCTTATCGCTGGAGAGATTGATCACGCAGTTGGAGATGATGACGTCTACGCTCGCGTCGGGAAGGGGAATCGCTTCAATATTGCCTTTCAGGAATTCGACATTGGTGACGCCCGCCTTCTGCTGATTCTCGCGCGCCAGCTCCAGCATCTCGTCGGTCATATCGAGGCCGTAGGCTTTGCCTGTGGGGCCGACACGCTGTGCTGAGAGCAATACGTCGATACCTCCACCGGAGCCGAGATCAAGGACCGTCTCACCAGACTTGAGATCGATCAGCGCTGTGGGATTCCCGCAGCCGAGCGAGGCCAGAAGAGCTTTCTCCGGAAGGACATCATGCTGGCCGGAGGTGTAGAGATTGCGCGTGATGGGATCACAGCATTGCATCAGCGGATCGCAGCACGCGGGCTCATTTTGTTTGACGGCGCGCGCCAGGGCGCCGTACTTATCCTTCACGGCAGAGGTAGTATCCATCGGTCCCTCCTGACATATCTGCTTAAGCAGATGTATCTCCTGGGGACATATCTGTCAAGCCGTATATAATGAATTTCGCATGGCGGCGAAGGGGAGAACGGAGCAACTGGCGCAAATCTTTACCGCGCTTTCTGACCCGACGCGTCTGCGTATCCTCAATCTGTTGAACGGGCGTGAGGTTTGCGTGTGCTACTTCGTGGAGATTTTGAAGGAGCCGCAGCCGAAGATTTCGAGGCATCTGGCATATCTGCGCAGCTCCGGCATGGTGGCGACACGCAAAGAAGGCAAGTGGGTGCATTACAGCATTGCCTGGCCAGAGGAGAAGGATCTTCGAAAGGCGATGAGCGCGGCACTCCGGGCGCTGGAAGATGACAAAAAGATGCAGGCGGATCTGCGGCAACTGGAGACGGCCTGCTGCTCTCCGCAGAAGTTTGTCACGCTGGAAGGTGCACCGGTGCCGGCGCGTGCAGCGGAGTAAAGGACCGGTTACGCCTTTTGGCGGTCATTCCGTTTGTTCATGAGGTCTGGGTAGAGAAGCAGATTCTCCGCTTCGCTACGAAATGACAAAGGGTTGTGAGCCACCAGAATTCTTGAGATATCCCGCTCGATGAACCAACCGAGACCCTTTGTTTGTCATCCCGAAGGGATCTGCTTTTGACGCTCTTTCCCTACACGGGGTGCCCCACCCTAGCGTTGCGAGGGGTGGGGCACCCGGCATAAGCCTATCTATATCTCGAGACGAGGCACGGTGACACCGAGAATCTCCACCACCGCAGACACAACGATCTCGTGATCTTCCGGTTGGGTCAGGCCGCTGAGGACGATGGCTCCCAGGCAGCCTGACCCGCGCAGTGTGAGTGGGAATCCGCCGCCGTGTGCAGCATACTCGGCGAGCGTAAGTCCCTGGCGGACTTCGAGGGTGGTGTTCTGCCTGGCTAGTTCCTTGCCCACTCGAAAGCTGGACTTGGCAAAGCGAACGACGGTATTGGGCTTGCGGCGCACCCAGTCTTCGTTGCCTGGAGCGACGTTGGGTGTCGTGGCGTAGAAGAGCGTCTGGCCGCCCATCCAGATGCCGAAGGCCGTGGGACGGCTGTCTTTGGCAACCAGGGCACGCAGACGGCTGCCGAGTTCCCAAGCCGTGTCGGCGTTGAAGGTGGAGAACTGCAGAGCGGCTTCCTGCTCGGTGATGATCCGGATCTCGTCGTCGAGTGTCATAGCTTCCTATAAAGTTATCTCGTGCCCGACAGTGTATCGACTCTCAGCCCTGGGATTTCCAGTGTGGCTACACCTCCTCCCGCTTCCAGCCGGCTGCGCCCTTCCAGTCCGGTGCGCCGCTGGCTGCCTGCCATCGCCATGCTGTTGCTGTCGTTCATCTCGTATGTCGACCGCAGCGTGTTGTCGATCCTGTCGCCGACCATTCTTGCCGACCTGCATCTCTCGGCGCAGCAGTACGGCGAGGCGATCTTGGTTTTTTCGCTCTGCTACATGGCGGCGAATCCCATCTGGGGATGGGTGATGGACCGCAAGGGTTTGTTCTGGACCTGTTTTGCGGCAGTCGGGCTTTGGTCGCTGGCCTCCGGAAGCCATGCCATGATGACCGGCCTGCTGACGATGAGCGTTTTCCGCGGCGTGCTTGGTTTCGGTGAGGGGGCGACCTTTCCGGCGGGTCTGAAGACGGTGAGCGAAGCCCTCCCGGCAGAACAGCGATCCTTCGGCCTCGCGCTGGCCTACAGCGGAGGCTCCCTTGGAGCCGCGCTGACGCCGCTGATTGTTACGCCACTGGCGATCCATTACGGCTGGCGCGCCGCCTTTGTCTTTACCGCAGTTGTCGGAGCGTTGTGGCTGGTGCTTTGGCTCGGTCTGCGAGTCGCCGGAATCTACCCGCCGAAGCATTCACAGCCGCTGGAGGATGCAGTTCGACCTGTCGCCCGCTGGAACCGCGATCTCTTCGCCACGGCGGCGATCTACGGCCTGGGAGCGGCTCCCCTGGCCTTTGGACTGTATGCGACACCGTTGTACCTGTCGAGGGTGCTGCACGTCTCGCAGGCGTCGCTGGGGCACATGCTGTGGGTGCCTCCGGCGGGCTGGGAGGTGGGCTACCTGGTCTTCGGCCGGCTGAGCGACCTGCGCCGCCGCCGGACCGTCTCGCGGCCCCTCGGTGTTTTTCTCTTCCTGATGGTGGCCAGCTTTCTGATCACGGTTGTGCCCATGTTTACCTCGGTGCCGGTGGTGCTGATGCTCTTCTTCCTGGAGATGTTCTTTGCGGGCGGATTTGTGGTCTTTGCCCTGGCAGATGGCGCCAGCGTGCAGCCGAAGCAGAATGCCGCCTTCCTGGCGGGGTTCTCGATTTCGAGTTGGGCGTTGCTGACGGGGTTGTTGCTGCCCTGGCTGGGACGTCTGTTTGACCAGAAGCACTATTCGGCGACCTTGTGGATTGTGAGCCTGTGCCCGCCCGTGGGTGTGGCGTTGTGGCAGTTGCTGCGGCGGGCTGAGGTACATCAGTAGGGTCTAAACGCAGTGGTTTCCCGTCCACCCTGGCGTTGCGAGGGCAGGGCACCCGACTCGTATGAAATCGAACCTCTGCCGCCAATAAGCGTCAGCTTGATCGACTTTTCCACCCAAATGACGCCTTTTCCGAGGCGGAAACAGGCGTAAGCTCAGCCGAGTGCGGTATTAACCGGACTGTAAACTTCGCTTCTGGCGAGGCTTTTTGCGAACTTCCACAGCGATTTTGGGCGGATTTTGAGCCCTTGGGCCATCGCGGCCGCCATTCGCGGGGTATTCACAAAACAACTACAATAGATTGTATAAGCTGGTTGACATGCCCTACAGACAGCGTTACTTTCACAAATGCTTCCTTTTCAGGGGCCCGGCAAGTCGCTAAGAAATCACGGAAGCGCGTAGTCCCAAGATTCGTATCCAGATCCGTATAAAGACCATCTAAACGTTCCCTAGGAGTATCCCCTATGGCTGAAAATCGTAAGGCCGCTGCTGTCGCTGACTCTGTCGCCGCCTCGGCTTCTGTTCCAACCAAATCCCCCTCCCAGTCATCCTCCAAGTCTGCCCCCGGGTTGACCTGGCAGCGCTATTTCTCCAAACCCGGCATTAGCCCCTATGACGAGGTTGTCTGGGAGAAGCGCGATGCGATCATTCAGGACTTCAAGGGCAAGACGATCTTCGAGCAGAAGGACGTCGAGGTGCCCGCTGACTGGTCCATGACGGCGACCAACATCGTCGCCAGTAAGTACCTGCATGGCCAGCTCGGAACTCCGGAGCGTGAGACCGGCGTGCGCCAACTGGTAAGCCGCGTGGCGGAGACGATCCGCGACTGGGGAAAGAAAGACGGGTACTTCGCCACCGAGGAAGACGCGGCCGTCTTCCACGACGAGTTGGCGCACCTGCTGATCCAGCAGAAAGCTGCCTTCAACTCGCCGGTCTGGTTCAACGTCGGCTGCGACCGTCTGGAGCCGAACTCCGACGCGCAGAACTGGCACTGGAATGCGCATACCTGCGCCATTGAGTTTTCGGTGACCGGCTACCGTAAGCCGCAGTGCTCGGCCTGCTTTATCAATGCGGTGAACGATTCGCTGGATTCCATCCTGACGCTGGCCAAGACCGAAGGCATGCTCTTCAAGTGGGGATCGGGCACGGGATCAAATCTGTCGGCCATCCGCGGTTCCATGGAGACGCTTTCGGGCGGCGGCACCGCCTCCGGCCCCTTGAGCTTCATGCGCGGCTTTGACGCCTTTGCCGGCGTGATCAAGTCCGGCGGCAAGACCCGCCGCGCGGCCAAGATGGTGATCCTGAACGTGGAGCACCCGGACATCATCGACTTCATCGAGTGCAAGCAGAAGGAAGAGGCCAAGGCCTGGACGCTGGTGCAGGCCGGCTATGACGGCTCGGGTCCGGACTCCGAGGCCTACTCTTCGATCTTCTTCCAGAACGCGAACAACTCCGTGCGTGTGACCGACGAGTTCATGCAGGCGGTGGAGCGCGATGGGCAGTTCACGACGCTGACGGTGAAGGATCGCAAGCCGGTCAAGGAGTACCGCGCCCGCGACATTATGACCAAGATCGCCGAGGCGACCTGGCAGTGCGGCGACCCGGGCATGCAGTACGACACCACCATCAACCGGTGGCACACCAGCAAGAATACGGCGCGCATCAATGCGTCGAATCCCTGCTCGGAGTACATGTTTCTGGATGACTCGGCCTGCAACCTGGCCAGCTTCAACCTGTTGAAGTTCCTCACACCGGGCGGACAGTTTGATATTCAGGCCTACCGCGCTGCTATCCGCACGGTGATTACTGCGATGGAGATTCTGGTCGATAACTCCGGCTATCCGACCGAGGCGATTGCGAAGAACTCGCACGACTACCGCCCTCTGGGTCTGGGCTACGCCAACCTGGGTGCTCTGCTGATGGCCTTTGGTCTGCCGTATGACTCCGACGCCGGCCGTGATTTTGCTGCGACGCTCACCGCGATCATGTGCGGCGATGCGTATTGGCAGTCGTCCCGTGTGGCCGAGCTGTGCCAGCCGCTGGCGGCAGCCACTCCGCTGACGCAGTCCGCCACCCGCGAGGGCGGCGCCTGCCCGGGCTTCTACGTCAACCGTGAGCCGTTCCTGGATGTGATTCGTCTGCACCGCGCCAGCGTGAATGAGATCGGCAAATCGAAGACCTCAGAAGAAGGCTTCGTCGCTCCCCAGCTCGATGAGCTGATTGAGGCCAGCAAGGACTCGTGGGATGGCGCTCTGGCCCACGGCGAGAAGTTCGGCTACCGCAACTCCCAGGTAACGGTGCTTGCCCCGACCGGAACCATCGGCTTCATGATGGACTGCGACACCACCGGCATTGAGCCCGACCTGGCTCTGGTGAAGTACAAGAAGCTGGTCGGCGGCGGCATGATCAAGATCGTGAACAACACGGTGCCGTCGGCTCTGTTCAAGCTGGGCTACGACAACGACCAGGTGAACTCGATCGTCAGCTATATCGATTCGACCGGCACCATCGAAGGCGCACCGGGTATCAAGCCGGAGCATTTGGCGGTCTTCGACTGCTCGTTCAAGCCGGCCAAGGGCACGCGCTCGATTCATTACATGGGCCACATCAAGATGATGTCGGCGACGCAGCCCTTTCTTTCGGGAGCGATCTCGAAGACGGTGAACCTGCCGCACGATGCCACGGTGGACGATATCGCCGAGGCTTACATCGAGAGCTGGCGCCAGGGCTTGAAGGCCGTTGCTATCTACCGTGACGGCTCGAAGGGATCGCAGCCGCTGAACGTCTCTGCCTCTGACGGCAAGGCGAAGAAGGAGGGCATCGCCGACAAGGCAACGGCCGCCATCAACGCCACGGCTGAACCGGTGGTCGATCCGGCTGTCGTTGCGGCGAAGGATGCCCGCATCGTGACCCTGGAGGCTCAGGTCGCGCAGCTCATCGCGCAGTCCAACCAGAACACCGATGCTACCGATTCCACGGCTCCGCCGCGCGCTGTACGGCATCGTCTGCCGGCCGAGCGTGCTTCGGTGACGCACAAGTTCTCCATCGCGGGCCACGAGGGCTACATCACGGTGGGCCTGTATCCGAATGGAGCTCCGGGTGAGATCTTCATCCGCATGGCGAAGGAAGGCTCGACGGTTTCGGGCCTGATGGACTCCTTCGCGACGGCAGTTTCGCTGGCGCTGCAGCACGGTGTGCCCTTGAAGGTGCTGAGCGAGAAGTTTGCTCACACGCGCTTCGAGCCCTCGGGCTGGACGGGCAACGAGCAGATCGGCTACGCGAAGTCGATCATGGACTACCTCTTCCGCTGGATGCAGCTTCGCTTCCTCAGCGGCCAGCAGCTTGACCTCTTCCAGGGCCTGGCTCCGGCGAAGGCTGTGCCGGTGACGGACGCGATGGAGGGCGAACAGGCCACGGTGGTTCCGAGCCTGTCGGCTGAGGTCTACGGCCCTCGCACCACGCCTCCAGTGGAGGGCATCGCTCCCGATCCGACGGCGACGGGTGCGGCTCCGGTGGCGAGCTATGGCATGGAAGACCGCGGCATCGCGAAGACCGTGCATGCGGCCGATGCGATGAAGAGCATGTACGACATGGGCGATGCTCCGTCGTGCTCCACCTGCGGAGCCATCATGGTGCGCAACGGTAGCTGCTATCGCTGCATGAGTTGCGGTTCAACGAGCGGCTGCAGCTAATGGACTGGTCGTCCAGGCAAACGCGCTTCGCGCAAAACAGAAAGCCCCGCCGTTAGGCGGGGCTTCTCTTTCGAGCGATGCTCTAAATAGGCGCCCGGTTCAGACTCGCTTATCTCACTTCTTAGCAAGTGACCGAACGTAGATCACCATATTCCAGAGGTCGTCGTCTTTCAGGCGGTCGCCGTCACCGGGCATCTGCCCTTTGCCGCTTTTGATGATGGCGAAGAGGTCGGCATCGGACATGTCTTTCAACGATGCGGGATCGGTGAGATCTTTTGGCGCCGGTTTCATAGCGATGTCGCCTTTGCCGTCACCGGTTGGGCCGTGGCACATTGCGCAGTCGTAGCCGTACATCTTCTTTGCTTTGGCCTGGGACTCGGCCGTGGGCTTAACGGGATTGGCTGCGTTCCCGGTTGCAGGCGCGGGAGTTGCGGGTACGGGTTGCTGTGGTGGAAATGCCAGAGCCACCAAGGCAGGTAGAACAAAGAAAGGCTTCAGCATTCGAGCCTCCTGAATAGGCGGCAGAATCCTAACGCCGGGTGTGGCTTCGAGGGAAGAGAATTTTTGAGGTGGTGTGGGGGAAGGTAACTGGTATGGGAAGAGTGGTTAGAGGTTAGGTGGGAGCAGCGGGCTTCAGCCCGCTGATTTAGGCCAAATAATTTGTTGGGCTTTTAGCCCTGGGGCTTTCGGATGGTTCGAGCAAAAGGCCCAGGGCTAAAAGCCCAATCTCCTACAAGCTTCGTGTCGGTGGGCTGAAAGCCCACCGCTCCCACCTGGCTACCCCAGAAGCTCGGCGTACACGAAGCCGTCGCGTTCGCCGGGCTCGACTGCGATCTCTTTGTGCAGAATGGGGCCGGCGGTGAAGGTGTGGAACTCGCCGTTTTACCCGCACGGATCGCCCCCTGCAGGAAGTGAGGCGATGAGATTGCGGTCCCAGTTTTGGCCAGCGAGCTCTGCCGAGAACCTTCCAGAGAGGCAGTCCGGCTGCCTCTACCTAGCGGTCGAGTAGATCTTCGCGGACGCCGTGGATGGCGATGCGGCGAAAGTGTTCGTTGACGGTCGTCAGAAGGGCGTCGACCTGCCATTCGCCCTGTTCGCGCAGCAGTTTCAAGGCCCAGGCGGAATCCTTGGCTCCGCTCCAACCGAGGATGCATTTTGCCCGGCATGAGTGTCATCGAGCTTACATAATCGCCATCGGAAAGCCCTCGATTTTCCAATGTTTTCGCGGTTGTTAACGGAACATTCACGATTCCGTTAACGGGCCGTAACTCTGGCTGGCGAAGCTCAAACATATATGAAACTCATCAGGCTTGCCCTTCTGCTTGCCATCTTCTGCATCCCGTCATTTGGCCAGATGACGACCGCGCGTCTTGTCGGTACCGTGACCGATCAGAGCGGCGCTGTGATTCCCAACGCAACCGTAGTCGTGAAGAACGTTCGTACCGGCGAGAGCCGTACGGTGACGACTAACGACTCGGGTCTCTATATCATTCCGTCGCTCGTGCCCTCGGAGTATGAGGTGAAGGTTACGGCGAGCGGCTTCTCTGACGCCGAGTCCAAGGGCGTGGTCCTTGCCGTGGGCCAGGAGCTGGTGAAGGACATCAGCCTGCCGGTGGCCGGCAGCGCAACGTCTGTGCTGGTCGATGCCGGACAGCTCGTTGCTCTGGACACCTCCTCGGCGCGTATCGGCGCCAACGTCGCCAGCCGCGAGATTGAAGACCTGCCGATCAATGGACGCCAGGTCTCGCAACTTTATCTGCTGGCGCCGGGCGCGACCAACGTCGGCTCGGGCAACTTCGGTGAGATTCGCTTCTCCGGCCGCGCCGTGGAGCAGAACATTCTTCGCCTGGACGGCGTGGAAGCTACTGCCATTATCGACGCCGCTCCCGGCAACTTGAACGGTGAAGCTAACTCGATCTTCCGTCTGCAGCAGTCGCTGGAAGCCATTCAGGAGTTCCGTGTCGACTCCAATAGCTACCCCGCCGAGATGGGCACCGGTACGGGCGGCCAGATCAGCTTCGTGACCAAGTCGGGTTCGAACGCGTTCCACGGATCGGTCTTCGAGTATCTGCGTAACGACTTCTTCGATGCTCGTAACACCTTCAATGCAGTCAACACCGCCAATAACTCCCCGAAGTTCCGTCTGAACCAGTTCGGCGGTTCGGTGGGCGGTCCCCTCATCAAGGACAAGCTCTTCTTCTTCGGCGTGTATGAAGGTCTGCGTCAGTACTGGGATGTCGCTTCGACCGGCAACACGATCTCGAACTACACCATCTCCCGCATTCCTTCCACATCGCCCATCCGCAATGTCGTAGGTGCCTACCCCGTAGATCCGAATCCGATCGCGATGGAGCTGCCGGGCGCGGTCTACAAAGATGGTACGGTCAATGGAGCCACCGGACGCGAACTGGTCTCGGTGAGCCGCGCAGTGCCCTTCTCGCTGGAGGAGAACTTCGCGGCCATTCGATTTGACTACCGCTTCAATGAGAAGTACTCCTCCTACGTTCGCTTCAACCGCGACCAGGGTACGGCGAACCAGACGCAGGATCCGGCGATGGGCCTGACGCAGAACAAGTATGTTCCGCAGAACGGCGTGATCGCATTGAACCAGGTGCTCTCGGCTTCGATGTTCAACGAGACCAAGGTGGGCTTCAACTATGCCAAGACCCGCGTCAACGGAGTCAGCGGACCCAGCCCCAATGCTGACCTGAGCGCCAGCCTGTTCAACATCGCCAATGCCGTCAAGCCGGGTGGTCTGGTGACGACCTCTTCGAGCTTTACCGGCCGTGGCGCACCGTATACCGCGTGGAGCATCTCGCCGATCGACAACTTCTCGATCATCAAGGGCAACCACAACATGAAGTTTGGCTTTGAATCGCGCATCATCAAGATCTTCAATGACCAGCTCGGCGGTACGCAGTACACCTTCAACAATGTCAGCAACTTCGTGAACAATGTTCCGGACACGACTGCTTTCAATGGTGACCTCAGCGCTCTCAGCCCGTTCAGCGGCCTCTCCGGCAATGCCCAGATGCGTCAGAACTACTACATCGGTTACGGTCAGGATGAGTGGAAGCTCCGTCCCACGTTGACCCTGGCTTACGGCCTGCGCTACGAGTACTTCCAGCCGCTGCACGAAGTCAACGATAAGTACGTCTTCTTCGACATGTCGACGGCTACGCTGTACTCCAGCGGCCGCGTCGCAGCGTTCCCCAAGTACAACAAGAGCTGGTTTGGCAGCTCTACCAAGAACTTCGGACCTCGTTTGGGCCTGACCTGGGCCCCTGCCGGTCTGCATAACAACACGGTGATCCGCGTCGGCGCCGGCATCTTCTTCGGCCCGGGCCAGACGGAAGATCAGGTTCAGCCGGAAGCAAACGATCGCGTCGGCCGCACCTTCTCTAACGGCGCACAGCCTTATCCAGTGAACACGGCGAACCTTCTGTCAGGCTTCGATGCCAACAACCTCTCGGGGTTCCAGCCACGTGCCTATGCGCCCAACTATCACCTGCCGGAGCGTGTGGCGACCTACACCTTCTCGATCCAGCAGCAGCTGCCGGGACAGATGCAGTTGATGGTGGGCTATGTCGGATCGCAGGGACGTAACCTGTTCCTCCGTTCGATCACCAACCGCATCACCGGCGTGACGACCAATGCCTCGACCGGAGCTGGTACCGCCGTTCGTGAGTTCGGCAGCCGCTTCGGCGAAATCGACTACAAGACCTCAGGTGGTACGAACCACTATCACTCTCTGCAGTCGACGCTGCAGCGCCGCTTCCGTCAGGGTCTGTCGCTGGGTGCGCAGTACACCTGGGCGAAGGAGCTTGGCACGACCAGCGGGTCGAATGAAGCCAGCACGGCGCAGAACCCCTTCGACTTCAATACGGAGTACGGCCGTGGCAACTTCGACATCCGCCACAGCCTGAACGCGACGGTTCTGTATGACCTGCCGATCGGTCATGGCAAGTCGATGGACTTGGGCGGCATCGGCAATGCGCTGCTAGGTGGCTGGCAGGCCGGCGGCATCGTGAATTTCCGCTCGGGCCTCCCGATCGACGTTCTGATCACCCGTCCGGACATCGCCTACGTCGGTACGCCGGTCTCCGGTACGTACGCCGGCAAGGTCTACTCCTCGCCTGTGCTCTCCTCCTCGTGCCCGGCTTACTCCAGCGGCGCCACGAGCGTGAATGCGGGCGTCTGCACCACAGCTGTGGTCAACGTTCCGGGTGGCGGTAACACCCGTAACATTCGCCGCGTGAACCTCTTACCTGGCGTCAATCCGTATACCAACGCCGGCAAGCAGTTGCTGAATCCTGCTGCGTTCACGATTCCGACTCCCGGCACCTTCGGTTCGCTGCGCCGCAACGCTCTGAATGGAGCCTCGCTGGCCCAGCTTGATTTGACCCTGGAGAAGACCTTCGCCATCACCGAGCGTGTGAAGGTTGACTTCAAGGCGGAAGGTTTCAACATCCTCAACCATCCGAACTACGCTGTTCCGGGCGCCCTGCGCCTGTCGCAGGGTATTCCGACCGGCGGCAACGCGGCCACGACGACCATCAGCAACGGCGTGCAGCCGGGGCAGGCGTTCTCTACCGGCACGGCAGGTTCGAACTTCGGAGCCTTCACCTCGACCGTTGGCAATCAGGTGGGTCAGGGCGCAAACCGTCAGCTCCAGCTTTCGGGCCGGATCAACTTCTAACCTGACGAAACGCAACTCCCTCGCGGCGTGCCCCAACCAGGGCACGCCGCACTTTTTTGGCGGCTTTTTCGCTTGACTCCGGTTTTTACCAGGGTTACTCTTTGCGCAACTTCATTGGCAGCTCTCGCCAACCCGGTCCGGCTCCCGTTAGCGCTAAGCGCAGCGCGGCGGCTGGATGCGGCATCTAATTCCCAGAGTCAGTCAACCTTCACCGCCGTACCTGCTGACGGAGGTCAGCAATCTGCTTGATGAAAAAAGCGCTTGAAATTACGCCCAACATCGAGCCCCTGTTCGGGACCCGCGACGAAAACCTTCACCTGATGGAAAAGGCCCTGCGTGTTGCCATCGACCTGCGATCGGATGCGGTGATGGTGACGGGCGATCCGGAGAGTATTGAACGGATCGAGAAGATCTTCACGGACTACGACCAGCTTTGCAATCAAGGCATTGTCCTGCAGAACGGTGAGTTGCATGGCATGTTGAAGCTGGTTGTCTCAGACCCGCGCATTACGCTGCGCGGACTGGTCGAAAGCGGACGGCAGCGCTCTACCGGCGTAAAGCGCATGGTACAGCCGCGTTCGCCCAATCAGCGAAAGTACATTGAAACCATCGAACAGAACGATATGTCGTTCGGCATTGGACCGGCTGGTACCGGCAAGACCTATCTTGCCGTCGCCATGGCGGTCTCGGCGCTGATGGCGAAGAGGATCAGCCGTATCATCCTGGTGCGTCCGGCGGTTGAAGCCGGCGAGCGCCTGGGCTTCCTGCCCGGGTCGCTGCAGGAGAAGGTAGACCCGTATATGCGTCCGCTGTATGACGCTCTGTACGATCTGCTGGATCCGCCGCGGGTGGACAAGATGCTGGAGACCAACGTCATCGAGATCGCGCCGCTGGCCTTTATGCGCGGCCGTACGCTGAATGACGCCTTCATCATCATGGATGAGGCCCAGAACACAACCAACGAGCAGATGAAGATGTTCCTCACCCGTCTTGGATCCAACTCCAAGGCGATCATCACCGGCGACCTGTCGCAGATCGATCTTCCGAATCCCAAGAAGAGCGGCCTGCTGGAGGCGCTGCGGGTGCTGGATGGTGTGGAAGGCATCGGTTTTGTTCACTTTGAAGATGCGGACGTCGTACGCCACCATCTGGTGCAGCGTATTGTGCGTGCCTACGACACCTACAACCGGGAACAGCAGGAGCTTCCGCTGGGACTCGAAACCTCTCTTGGGGACGCCCTGCCGGCGCCCCCTCCGGTCAAACGAATCGCAAAGCCGCAGTAGAGCATTTTTACTGTAGGTGTAGTGCAGGGCTTTCGCATCTGTGGGCGTTTTCCGTAATGAAAACGCCGCTGCACTCCTTTTGCGGGATGCCCAGCAACAGTGAAAAGGCTTCTAGACGGCATTGAATCGGGTACCATCATGAAAAGAGGGCGTTACGCCCTCTTTCCTGTTTCTGCATGATTCGCATCGAACCACAACAGATGCCTGCTGCCGCGGAGGTCAATCGAACCCGCTTATCGCGCTACCTGCTGCGCGCGCGCCGCGCCGTGTGCCTGGAAGGCCAGGTGGATGTGCTACTTACGGACGATAAGACGGTGAAGCGGCTGAACCGCGACTTCCGCGGCAAGAACAAAGCGACGGATGTCCTGTCGTTCCCTGCCGGCGATTTTGCCGAGGGAATCGTAGGAGACCTTGCTGTCTCGCTCGATACTGCCGCAAAACAGGCAAGGCGCTTCGGCCTCACCCTCGAGGATGAGATAAAGACGCTCTTGCTGCATGGCCTGCTGCATCTGGCGGGTTACGACCATGAGACCGACAGCGGAGAGATGGCTGCCGAAGAGGCACGTTTGCGGGCGAAGCTGCGGCTGCCCAGCAGCCTGATTGCGCGCGTGGAGGGTGGCAGGCGATGAGCTACTGGGCCCTGGGATCGCTGGTTCTGTTGCTGGTCGTACAAACGCTCGCCTCCTACATCGACCGGGTCTACTCGGAGATGGGCAAGTTCCTCTCCCGCGATTTCCAGGAGAATGTCGATGCCTGGACGCGTGCGGTTGAGCCGAAGATGATCCTCGGCCGGGATACGCTGGCGCTTTCGGCCTCAGTGTTGCGACAGATCACGCTGACGGCGATCGCCGTATTGTTCGGCGCCAAACTTTACAGTTCGCTGACGCTGTTGCCGATCCTGCGGCATGGCCCCCGTCTGCCTGACTTCGCGATGACAGCGGTCGAGCTGGTGAGTATCGTCATCCTCTTCGATCGCCTGATCCCCTATCTGCTCTTTGTCCGGACGAGGGGACTGTGGATTGCGCGCCTTCGCCTGCCGCTGGTACTGATCTTTTTGGCGCTCTTGCCCATCACGGGTTTGTTGAGCCTGTTGATCTCCATCATTGCGCTGGCGGAGCCCGAGGAACCGGAGGAGGAAGAGAACTCCTCGGAGGGTGTGGACGCGCTGCTGGATGCCGGCAAGGAAGAGGGCATTCTGGAGGAGAGCGACCGCGAGCTGGTGCGCAGCGTCGTGGAGTTCGGCGATAAGGTTGCGCGGGCAGTGATGACGCCTCGTCCGGAGATGTTCTGTGTTCCCGCCACCATGACGCTGGAAGAATTCACAAGCCTGATGGCAAAAGAGGCGTATTCGCGTGTGCCGGTCTATGGCGAGTCCATCGACATCATTACCGGCATTGCGTTTGCGCGCGATCTACTGGGAGTAGCCGATTCTGAGGCAGCTCGTCAGACGGTGGCCAGTATTCAGAAACCGGTCGCGTTTGTTCCTGAAACCAAGAAGGTCAACGAGCTGCTGAAGGAGATGCAGCGGGCCAAGCAGCACATGCGCATCGTGGTAGACGAATATGGCGCAGTGGCCGGGCTCCTCACGATTGAAGATCTGCTCGAAGCGATTGTCGGCGACATCGAGGATGAGCACGATGTCGAAGAAGAGACCAACGAGCCGGTCGGCAATCCACAAGAGGGATGGTCGGTTCCTGGGCGTTTTGAAGTCTCGCGCCTGCGGGATCTCTTTGAGAGTCAAAACGATGAGTTTCCGGTCGATCTGGAGTTGCCTTCGAATGCGGAGGCAACGACGGTCGGCGGTCTGGTAAGCGAATTAGCCGGTCATATTCCGCACTCGGGAGAGGTGGTGGACGCCGGGCGCCTGCGGCTGGAGATCCTGTCGTCGACCGACCGGCGTGTGCAGCGTGTGAAGGTGCAGATGGCCGCTTCGCCCGAGACGGCGGATAATCAATAGCGATGCCTATTCGTTCCGGATTCGTTTCCATCGTCGGCCGTCCCAATGCCGGCAAGTCGACGCTGGTGAACGCGCTGCTCGGCCAGAAGCTGGCCATTGTGACGCACAAACCACAGACCACACGCAATCGCATTCAGGCGGTGCTGGAGGTCCCTCTTAAGAAAAAGACAACACGCCATCCTGGACATCCAGCGGCGCAGATCGTCCTGGTGGATACGCCGGGAATCCACAAGCCCAGCACTGAGCTTGACCGCCGCATGATGCAGGAGGTGCACGACGCCCTGGAGAGCCGCGATGCGGTGATCTTCATGGTGGACGTGACCCACAGGCTGCCACAGGAGGGAGAAACAGTAACCGGCAAGGCGAAGCTGTCGCTGGACGAGCACAACTTCACGCTCGGGTTGGTGAAAAAGTTGGACTGCCCGGTGATCCTGGCGCTGAATAAGATCGATGAGCTACAGCGCGATCAGTTGCTGCCCCAGATCGCGTACTGGCAAAAACAGCATGAGTTCGCTGCGGTCATCCCGATCTCGGCGAAGAAAAAGGATGGCTTGGAGCGATTGATCGAGGCCATCGTTGCGGTGTTGCCTCTGGGCGAACGCTACTTCCCGAAGAACCAGATTACCGACCAACCGGAGCGTTTCCTGGTAGCGGAGCTCATCCGCGAGAAGGTACTGCTCTATACCGGCGAAGAGGTGCCCTATGCGGCGGCGGTTGTCGTCGAGCGCTTTGAGGAGCCGGTAAAGAAGGGCGCCGCGACGCGCATCGCCGCGGCGATCTACTGCGAACGCGATGGCCAGAAGGCGATTCTGATTGGCAAAGGCGGAGCGATGCTGAAACAGATCGGAACCGCTGCCCGCAAGGAGATGGAGTATCTGCTAGGTGGCAAGGTCTTTCTGGAGTTGTTTGTGAAGGTGCAGTCGGAGTGGAGATCGTCGCGTGGATTTATCGATGATCTCGACTGGCGCAAGCAGTTGGAAGATCTGGCGATCAAGCAATCGAACGAAGAGTAGGGAAGGGTATCACCGGTGGCCCATGTCCCGGGTCCCCAACGAACTTGTTCCTTGGGGTGGTGCCCCGCTCCTGGGACATGGGTATTCGCGCTCCGCGCGAACTGCGTTTGGTAATCAGCAGAGAAGCAGATTTCTCCGCTCCCTTTGGTCGCTACGAAATGACAAACAAAAATTTTCCTGGCGAATACATTCGCTGGGCGAAGCTCGACATGTCTATTTATTTGTCATTTCGTAGCGCAGCGGAGAAATCCGCTTCTCTACCAGTTCGGACTCGCACAGAAGTCCTAATAGATCGTGTTCTCCAGAAACTCGTTCAGGAACTTACCCTTCGGATCGTAGTGGTAGATCAGGTTCTTGAAGCGGGTCAGGTTAGGCAGGCGGCGCTGCAGAACACGCGGGTCCATGGTGAAGAACTTGCCCCAGTGGGGAATGGCGCCAAAGGGTGAGAGTACGGCTTCAATCTTTGGAACCAGGTGCGCTACGGCTTCCGGTTCGGCCTTCCATGTGAAGTGAATGCCGAGCGAGTCGCGGCGGTAGTTTGGACTCATCCAGAGGTCGTCAGCGGCGATGGCTCGCAACTCGGTGACGTGCAGATGCGGTGTGATCTCATCCTTCAGCGTCTCGACGGCGAGGATGGCGTCATAGCCCATGTCGATAGGGACGAAGAGCTCGGTCTGGATCTCCGCGCCGGAGCTGGGAGTGAACTCCATACGGAAGTGCGGCAGGCGCTCGTGCCACGGACCGGGCACACCAAGCTGCTGGGTGCAGTTCACAGGATCGTGTCCGGCGAGTGGATGCAGATTGGCAGTCGCTTGTGTCGTTCCATAAAACTCCGCCGGTGCAGCAACACCGTCATCCACACGTTGTTTCAACCACACCTGTGTGGCACGGTGGTTCTGCCACGTGGTGAAGAGTGAGACGGAATAGGCTGCGTCCATGATGGTGCGCAGGTTGTCTCTCAGATGATCGAAGGAGAGATTCTCATAGACTGTCTGCGCAACTTCGAAGGCCGGTTCGATCTGCAGTGTGATCGAAGTGACAATGCCGAGTGCACCAAGGGAGACAACGGCTCCGGGAAAAATATCGGGATTCGCATCGCGCGTCAGCGTGACCAGGTCGCCGTTGGCGTTCAGCATCTCCAGACCGACGACCGCAGCGGCGAGATTACGATTGCGCAGCCCTGATCCATGGGTTGCTGTCATCACACCGCCCACGACCGAGATATGCGGCAGAGACGCGAGGTTATGGATGGCATAACCCCGGCTGTGCAGCCACACGGCCAGATCACCGTAGCGAACACCTGCACCCAGGGTTACGGTTCGTGCCGCTTCATCCAGCGTGATCGAGGTCAGGCGCTCCAGGGAGATTTGGGCACCGTCGCTGTCGGCGATACCGTGAAAGCAGTGCCGCGTGCCCAGTGCGCGTAGTTGCGGTGTCTGCCGCACCAGCTCCTGCGCCTCTTCCACGGAGGCAGGGATCAGCAGATCGCCGGCGTTATAGGTGTAGTTTCCGGCCCAGTTGGTACGGGGTGCTGCATTCGTCATGGTCTTGCTTATTCCTTGATGTTGATGCCGAGGGCCTTCATCTTGCGGTAGAGGTGTGAGCGTTCCAGGCCAAGGAGTTCGGCCGCGCGGCTTACATTGCCGTGGACGTCGTCCAGTTTTTTCAAAATGTAATCGCGCTCATAGGCCTCACGTGCCTGCAGCAGCGTGGGGAAGTCTTCTGTCCGGCCTGGTTTGCCTGGCTCGCGATAGACCAGTACGGGAAGATGTTTGCGTTCGATGCGCTGCACGCGCGGATTCAGGATCAGCACACGTTCAATGACGTTACGTAGCTCACGCACATTGCCGGGCCAGTGATAGTGCTGCAGTGTGGCGATGGCGTCATCCGCGATCTCCATGCGTGGGCGGCCGTACTGCCGGCCGAATTCCAGCAGAAACTCGCGTACGAGCAGAGGAATGTCTTCCTTGCGGTCGCGCAGCGGCGGAACGAAGAAAGGGATGACGTTCAGGCGATAGAAGAGATCCTCACGGAAGTTGCCGCGGGCGATCTCTTCCTGCAGGTCCTTGTTGGTTGCGGCGATAACGCGGACATCCACTGCGATGGGCGAAGTGGCGCCCACCGGAGTAAAGCGCTGCTCATCCAGGGCACGCAAGACTTTGGCCTGCGTCTTCAGGCTCATGTCGCCGACCTCATCTAAGAAGAGAGTGCCCAGGTGAGCGCGCTCGAAGGTGCCGGGCTTATTCTGCGTCCCGTCTCCGCGCTGGCCGAACAGCTCGGCTTCGATGAAGTCTTCGGGGATGGCGGCGCAGTTGAGCTCGACAAAGGGATGTTCCTTGCGCAGCGATTCCCCGTGCATGGTGCGTGCGATCAGCTCTTTGCCGGCTCCGGACTCACCATAGATGAGAACCCGGCCGTTGGTAGGCGCCATCAGAGCGATCTGCTGCCGCAACGCCTTCAGTGGGACGGACTGCCCGGTGAGTGTGGCGCTGGTGGCAAGCTGGCGTTTGAACTCCTGGTTCTCCAGGCGGAGCTGGCGGGCCTGGATCGCGTTCCGCAGCACGAGCAGCGTGCGGTCGAGAGACAGCGGTTTTTCGAGGAAATCGAAGGCGCCCAGTTTGGTGGCGCGAACCGCAGATTCGATAGTGCCGTGGCCGGAGATCATGATGACCTCCGGCGGTGAGGAGAGATTCAGCGCTCGAAATTGCGCCAGCAGATCAAGACCGTCAGCATCCGGCAGCCAGATGTCGAGCAGAACGGCGTCCCAGGTGCCATCCTGCAGCAGCGCCAGACCTTCGCCGCCCGTGGCGGCGCTGGCGACGTGATATTGCTCATCGCTGAGGATGCTTTCGAGTGAGGTGCGAATAGAGGCTTCGTCGTCGATGACGAGAATGTGATTCATGGGGGAGGACTCAGTTGCTGGCTGTGAGTTGCTGGTTAGGTTGTGTGGCCTGGTTGTCTGATTCCGATGCCGAGGGCAGCTCGATAATGAAACGTGCGCCGACTGGTGTGGCGTTCTCAGCGCGGATAGTGCCGTGGTGCTCTTGTATGATCTTAGCGGCGATGGCGAGACCGAGTCCCGTTCCACGCTGTTTGGTGGAGAAGTAGGGAAGGAAGAGACGTTCCCGCATCTCGTCGGTGACGCCGGTACCGGTATCTTCCACTATCAGCTCCACCATGCCCGAGGGCAGAAGTGAGGTGCAGATACGCAGCTCGCGCAGAAGCTGGCTCTGCATGGCCTCAAGAGCGTTATCGATCAGATTGGAGAGAGCACGCTTCAACGCTTCGGGATCAGCCAGGACGAGAGGCAGGGACGGCGAGAGGTTTTGACGGATGCGCACGTTCTGGGTGCGTCCGGCGAAGAGAGCCAGCGAGTTTTCGACGATGGTGTTCAGGTCCGCGGGGCGGGGACGCGCCATGGGGAACTCGGCGAGCGACGAGAACTGATCGACAAGTGTACGCAGGCTCTCGACGGCGGAGAGAATGGTTTCGGAGCTGCGTCGAATCACCTGCGGCGAGGGCGACTCGAGCTGCGCCTCCTGGAGCTGGGTTTCAATGCGGCCGGCGTGGCGCTGGATCTGCTCTGCCGAAAGCGAGATGGGCGTAAGCGGATTTTTGATCTCGTGGGCGACGCGGCGGGCAACTTCTTTCCACGCAGACTGGCGCTGGGCGCGCAGCAGTTCCGTTGCATTCTCCAGAACAAGGACATAGCCGCGATGGTTTCGCTCGGCGGACTCCAGCAGAGCGACCGTAACGGAGAGGTTCAGGCCCATCATCTCGATCTCAGTCGATGCCGAACCCATACGATGCGATCGCCGGAAGAGCCGCTCAAACTCCGGCATGTGTTCAGCGGGGATGACGGAGGAGAGGGCTACACCGGTGAAGGCACGCTGGCCGCCAGGATCAAGCATCTCGCTGAAGGCGCGGTTCGCCAGGACGGCCCGCTGGTGGATATCCAGCATGACCACGCCGTTGGGAATGGTCTCAAGCATTGTCTCCAGTTCTTTACGGCGGGCCTCCAGGGCGGCATTGGCAAGAGAGAGCTGCTGGGTCGATTCGGTGATCTGCGCGCGGGAGCTCTGCAGGTCGGTCGCCATGTGATTGAACGACCGCACCAGCTCACCCAGTTCCTCCGTGGCGCTGGCTTCGACGCGGCGGGCGTAGTTACCGGCGGCAATATCTTCCATTGCGTCAGCCAATGTCTCTACGGGCCGGGTGACCTGCCGGGAAAGGTGAAGGCCCAGCCAGACCGAGGCGAAGAGCGCCAGGCCGGTGATCATGAGCAGCAGCAGCATGTACTGGTTGCGGATGGAGCGGCGCGTGCGGAAGAGGGTCCAGTAGGTATCGGCAGCGGTGCGGATGCGGCTAACGGTGTCGGACATACCTGGCGGCAGCGGAAGGCCGACGACAACGATGTCTCCATTGGGTTTGACCCATGCTGTACCCAGAGCGAAGTCCTGGTTGCCTACGGAATAAAGGGGGTCGTCGGAGCGGAGCGCCGTTTGGAGTAGCTCCGAGACCGATGCGGCCGCCGCGGCCGCAGCGCTTCCCTCCGGAAGAAGCTGTTTGATGACAACATGGCCATTCTGCTCCTGTGGCAGATGGATGGCCGCGACCAGAGTATTGTTGCGGTAAATGGCGACAAAGCCGCCCTGCAAGGTGATCTCGTGTTCCTGCAGTTTTCTGAGCAGATCTTTGTTGTTGCCGGGGAGAGAGGTGGCGATGGCCTGCGCCTCGGCGCGTGCGTTGGCAGCAGCGTAGCGGGAGAGCTCCACCGCGAGCGAGTTGGAATCGTCGCGGAGCTGCGTCACCGGCTGTGAGAACCAGCGCTCGACGGCGCGATTCATCAACAGATAGCTGAAGGCGAACATGAAGGCGATGGGCAGCAGTGACAGGATGACGGCGCCCCAGACCATGCGCGCCCGAAGCCGGGAACCGAGAAGGCGCGAGCGATGCTCCGCATAGAGCTTCAGCAGGTTGCGCGTCAGCAGGATTAAGACCACCACGAAAAGCAGAAAGGCGATGGTCGACAGAGCCGTAAAGAGAAAGATCTGCGGCGTGGAGGAGGGGTCCAGGAAGTCGAGCTTGAAGGCGTTCAGGGCAGCCAGGGTGAGGAACAGGACCAGCAGACACACACCGAGCACGATGGTAAGGGCCTTGCGCGTTGGCGTGGCGGGGCTCATGCGGTCCGTGAAGATTATGGTACAGAATGCTGTATGGCGACGGTGGCAATGTTCAGTGCGCGGGAAGCGGCTCGGATGCTCGGCATCAGTTATCCGACCATCAAACAGTGGATCCTGAGCGGCAAGTTGAAGACGGTGACGACCCCGGGAGGGCATCATCGTATTCCGGAGCCGGCGCTGAAGCCATACCTTGCTGAGGACCGGAAACGGCCTCAGGAGGAGTCGCGCGAGCGGTACCGCCGGGTCTCCGGCCGGAACCAGATTGTCGGGAAGATTGTCAGCGTCCGGATTGAAGGCCTGCTGGCGCAGGTGGTTCTGTCGGTCGGCGAGCAGCGGATCAACAGCATTATTACGGCGGAGGCAGCACGCGAGCTCGGCCTGAAAAAGGGACAGACGGCTGCAGCCCTGGTGAAGTCGACCGACGTGATGATTGAGCGGTTGGAGTAGGGCGTTTGTAGTTTTTGGGCGGGAGCCGCGGGCTTCAGCCTCCGTCAATCAGCTCGAAAAGAAATGGGCGCTAGCCTTGGACTTTTTCTTTGGCATTCAGAGAAGGCCCAGGGCTAAAGGCTATTCTTTGTTGAGCCAGAAAGATGTGCTGAGCGCTGAAGGCGCGACCTATACCACCCTGGGGCAACGCCCCAGGTACGGAGATAGGAAAACGGTAAGAGGGCTGAAGGCCCGCTCCATAATCCCCAATCGTCAGAAACGAAACGGTTCGTGAATCGTTGTATGCCTATCGAAACGATACGGTCGGATTGAAGGCTCTTATTATAGGGCGGGCCTTCAGCCCTTTGACGTCTTGTGGGCGCCAAAACCTGGGGCGTTGCCCTAGGCTGATATAGAGCGCGCCTTCAGCGCTTGATTCTCCGTACCAATATCCAAGGATCGCTTATATGCATTCTGATTGCGATCGTTTTGCGCTTTTTGAAAATCGACTTTCCGCAGTTTCTAAAGCCAGCCTGTTTCCCACCCCATGCAATCCGCGCCAATCTGCGCGTCCGTTTGGTTAATACGATTCAAATCGTATAAATTCGTCATATGTTCAGATTTCCGCGCAGGTCTCTTCTGATCGCCTTCGTTTGCTTTCTTGCCTTTCTCGGCCATGCCGATGGACAGGTACTCGGCGAGCTGAAAGGACGTGTCGTGGATGCGAGCGGGGCCGCAGTGGCGGGGGCAAAGGTCACGCTCACACAAACCGCAACTGCAATTGCACGAGAGACAGTCGCGGGATCATCGGGTGGGTTCTCCTTTACGCAACTCACCTCAGGAAGCTACAGCCTTGCTGTGGCGCAGGCGGGATTCGCTCGTCTGGAACGTAGCGGCCTGACGGTTACCACCGGACAGACAGTCACGCTGGAGCTGCAATTGAAGGCGGGTGGAGCAGGAGACTCGGTCACGGTGAATGAGGATGCTCCGCTACTGCAGGCATCGACCAGTGATATCGCGACTACGATCCCCAGCCATGCCATCGTGGCGTTTCCTCTGAACTCGCGAAACTTTATTCAGCTGACCCAGATGGCTCCCGGTGTGGAGCTGCCGCCGGGCACGGTGCTGCCGCGCATCAACGGCGGCCGGCCGCGTACGAATGAGTATCTGTACGACGGCATCTCTGCATTGCAGCCGGAGCCTGGACAGGTCGCCTTCTTTCCGATCCTCGACAGCATCGCCGAGTTCACGGTTGCGGCCAACAACGTTCCCGCGGAGTTTGGCCGCTTCAACGGTGGTGTCGTGAACGTTGCCACACGCAGCGGCGCGAATGCTTTTCACGGAAGCGTCTTCGAGTTCTTCCGTCATGAGGCATTGAATGGGCGCAACTACTTTGCCTCTTCCACGGCCCGCAAACCACAATATCGCCGCAACCTCTTCGGTGCGACCCTGAGCGGACCCATCAAGCGTGATCATCTCTTCTTTTTTACGGACTACCAGGGGATCAAACAGCGCATCGGTGTCACCCGCATCTCCACCGTACCCACGGCGGCGATGCGGCAGGGCATCTTTACCGGTGTGGCGAAGATTTACGATCCCTCGTCGACGACGGTTGTGAACGGGCAGGTGCAGCGCAGGGAGTTTACGAACGATGTCATCACATCGGCTTTCGATCCGGTTGCGCAGCGGCTGCTCGGCCGTATTCCAACACCGACCAGCAGTGGCTCGGCGAACAATTACACCCGCACGGCTCCGGATGATGATCATCAGAACCAGTTCGACGTTCGCCTGGATGGAGCTTTCGGCGTGAAGGATAGCGGTTTTGCGCGTTACACCTACTACCATGAGGTCGAGCGGCCGGTGACGCCGTTTGCCGATGGATCGGGTTCCATCTCAGGCTCAGTGCTTGGGACCGGCAATGTCTCCGGTCTGACGGATGTTCTAGGCCAGCAGGTAGTGTTGAATGAGACGCACGTCTTCTCGCCTCGTGTGTTGAATAACTTCCGGCTGGGATACACGCGCCGTGGCAACTCGCAGATCGGTGTCTCGCTCGCCAATTCCCCATCGGCCGGTTTGGGGATTCCCGGCATTCCGGTCAATGCGGCCTTCAATAACACGCTGCCGCTCTTCACCTTTACCGGCCTGCAGCAGCTTGGCGCCAATGCCAGCACTTCAGCGCGATATCAGACCTCCATTGGCGAGCTGGTCGACATGGTGGTGTGGACACACAGCGGCCATACTCTCAAAGCCGGTGGCGATCTGCGCCGGTATGAGCTGAACGCTATCTCGCCGCCGAACCCGACGGGCTCGTTCGCCTTCACAACGACTGGTACGAATACCACCGGGACCGGCGGCGCCAGCGGAGGCAATGCCTTTGCCAGCTTTCTGCTGGGGCAGGTAGATACCTTCGCCATCGATCTGCAGACGAAGACGATTCGCCCGCGCGATTACATCCATGAGTTCTTCCTGCAGGATGACTGGCGGATTACGCCTCGTCTGACGCTGAACCTGGGAACGCGTTGGGCGCTGCACATGCCATCGACGGAGACGCACAACCAGGGAGCTGTCTTCAACCTGGCGACGCAACAACTCGACTATCTGGGCGTGAATGGCTACTCTCGCACCGCGCGTCAGTTGCACTGGGCCAATGTCGCACCGCGTGTCGGTCTGGCCTACGCGGTCGATGGGAAGACCGTGCTGCGCAGCGGTTTTGGGATCGTCTTTATTGACCAGAGCGGCATCACGACGCCGTTTACAACACCGCAGTATCCCTTCATCCAGAATGTGCAGCAGCGCACGCAGGACGGCTATGTGTCTCCATTCAAGCTGAGCAGCGGCCCGACGGTGTCGTCGATTCCGCTGACTCCGGATGCTGGTCTGGGACAGAGCGTTTACACGGCGAATCGCAAGGCGGGATCGGGATACGCGGAGCAGTGGAACCTGGCCGTGCAGCGCGCTATTACCAAAAACATGTCGCTGGAGCTGGCCTACGTCGGATCCCACATTGTGCACGTCGGCATTCCGGACTCGAACCTGAATCAGCTTACAGCTGCTCAGCTGGCGCAGGGTACGGCGCTGACTGCCCGTGTGACCAATCCCTATTACGGACAGTTGCCCACGGGCTCAACGCTTAACACACCCACCATCGCCGCGGCACAGTTGCTGAAGCCCTATCCCCGCTTCCAGAACGTGGCGACGTATCGCAACAACTCCGGCACCAGCAACTACAACGCGTTGCAGGCTCGACTGGAGCAGCGACTCTCCAGTGGCTTGTATCTGCTGGTGAGCTATGCGCACTCCAAGCTGATCGACGATGCCTCGTCGGTGTTTTCCTCCACGGTGCTTTCTTCACCGAACAGCTCGTCGCTGATTGCGGCGGATACCTTCCGTCCTTACCTGGAGCGCGATTCATCAAGCGGCGATATGCCGAATGTGCTGACAGCCAGCGTGGTCTATGACCTGCCGAAGTTCCGCGGCCATGGCGCAGCCACAGCTCTATTGGGTGGATGGACGGTGAATCTTATCGGCACGATGCAGAGCGGCATGCCGGTCACGGTCACGCAGGCGACGAATAACAACTCTTTTGCTGGTATTGTGCTGCAGCGGCCCAATATGGTGGCGTCGCCTTCGCTGCCTGCCGAGCAGCGGACTCCGCAGCGTTTCTTCAATACCGCGGCATTCCAGACGGCGCCGCAGTTTACCTTCGGGAACGCTTCGCGTAACCCTGTACGCGGCCCGGCGTATCGCGATGCTGATCTGGCTTTGGTGAAGCATACCGTCGTCGGAGAGCGAACGGATGTCGAGTTCCGGGCGGAGTTGTTCAACGTAACGAATACCCCGGCGTTCTCGCAGCCGAATGGCTCGTTTGGATCGTCGGCATTCGGAAGCATTACCAGCACGACGACCGATCCTAGAGTTGCGCAGTTTGCTGTGCGAATCCGGCGGTAGGGCGTCCTGAGAGCAATGGATGGAACGGCCTAAGCAAGGCAAAAGCGGTCGCGCGAACCGCGATACCCCATGCAAAATCTCAGCGAACGAGTTCGCGAGGATCCCTTCTTTCGCCTTCAGCGAAAGAATGAGGCAACGGCTCTGTTCCTTGGTGGAGAGATTATGGCATGTAGAGATGTCTTTTAAATGAATGGCTTACCGGTTGCATGAACGCACCTCAGAGGAAGCCAGAGGCAGACAAAGCAGAACGGCGCCGCAGGCAAAAGCATGCGGCGCCGTCCTTCTTAGGCTACTGAATCAGTGACGAGATGGGGGTGTACTCGCGGCTCTGGTCCTTTGCGACCGCGCCATAGGTGCAGTGTCCCCGGTAGGTGTTGACACCCTCAGCGATGCCCTTGTCCTGGCGGATGGCTGCCTCGGCGCCGTGCTGCGCCAGACGCATGACGTATGGGAAGGTCGCGTTGGTCAGAGCCAGCGTACTGGTATTGGGAACGGCGGCCGGCATGTTGGTTACGCAGTAGTGCACCACGCCGTTGACTTCGTAGGAGGGGTCTGAGTGCGTGGTCGGGTGCGCCGTCTCGATGCATCCGCCCTGATCGATGGCTACATCGACGATGACCGCACCCTTCTTCATGGTGGCGACCATCTCTTTGGTGACCAGCTTGGGAGCGGCTGCGCCCGGGATGAGCACTCCGCCGACCAGTAGATCGGCCTCTGCGGCGGCACGGGCGATGTTGTAGCTATTGGAGGCGACAGTGGCCACGCGGCCGCCGAAGATGTCGTCCAGCTCGCGCAGGCGCTGCAACGAAAGATCCAGAATGGTGACTTTGGCTCCCATGCCGACGGCGATCTTGGCGGCGTTGGTGCCGACGATGCCGCCGCCGATGATGGCAACGTTCGCCGGAGGAACGCCCGGAACACCGCCCAGCAGAAGGCCGCGGCCGCCATGCGCTTTGGTCAGGTACTCGGCGCCGACCTGAACGGAGAGGCGTCCAGCGACCTCAGACATGGGGGTGAGGAGCGGAAGGGTATTGAAGCGGTCGCGTACGGTCTCGTAGGCGATGCCGGTGACCTGCTTGTCCAGCAGTTTCTGGGTAAGGTCCTTAAGAGGAGCCAGATGCAGATACGTGAACAGCGTCAGGCCTTCGCGGAAGTGGCCGTACTCCTTTTCGACGGGTTCTTTCACCTTGACGACCATGTCGGCGAGTCTCCAGGTGTCATAGGCGGAGCCAACGATCTCGGCCCCGGCATTCTGGTAATCGTCGTCGGGAAAGGCAGAGAGCTCTCCGGCGTTGTGTTCCACCAGCACTTTGTGGCCGGCTTCGGTGAGGGCTCGTACGCCGGCTGGGGTAATACCGACGCGCGTTTCGTGGTCCTTCACTTCTTTGGGGACGCCAATAATCATGGTGTACAACTCACTTTCCGATTAAGGATATCAACCGGGCTATGCCGCGCCGCTTTTGATCACACGTTGGCAGTAGTTGTGCTTTCCTAAGCTTGTTCCCGGTATGGTGCAGATACGTTCGAGCGGCTGCGGTTTTCTTGTGTTCCTCAGACCCAAAGCTGATTTTGTGGTCTTACAATGGAACTAATCTACGGATCAGGACTTCAGCTTCAAAATGTCGTCAAACGGTTTTCAGCAGCGCACATCGCGGGGGCGTAGCCTCCGTTCCCTTTTCAGCCTATTTTCCAGCGATCTCGCAATCGATTTGGGCACTGCAAACACCCTGGTCTATGCCCATGGGAAGGGAATCGTCGTGAATGAGCCCTCCATTGTCGCGATCAATAAGTCGACGGGCGAGGTCGAGGCTGTGGGAAAAGAGGCCAAGGAGATGCTTGGCCGGACTCCGGGCAACATTGTTGCCATCAAGCCGATGAAAGACGGTGTGATCGCCGACTTCAAGGTGACGGAGAAGATGCTGAACTACTTCATCCAGAAGGCGCATAACCGCAAGCGCATGGTGCATCCGCGCATCATCATCGGTGTGCCTTCTGAGATCACGCAGGTGGAAAAGCGGGCAGTTGAGGACTCCGCCTACCGCGCCAAGGCGAGTGAGGTCTATCTGGTCGAGCAGGCGATGGTGGCTGCGATCGGTGCGGGTCTGCCGATTACGGAGCCCGGCGGCAACATGGTTGTGGATATTGGCGGCGGAACTACGGATATCGCCGTGATCTCACTGGCCGGTATCGTCTACTCGCGCTCAGTCCGCATGGCCGGCAACCAGATGGACGAGTCGGTGATGAACTACCTCAAGCGCAAGTACAACCTCCTGATCGGAGAGCGCACCGCGGAGCAGATCAAGATGGAGATCGGCTCGGCATATCCACTGGACAAGCCGCTGACCATGGAGATTAAGGGCCGCAACCTGATCGAAGGCGTTCCGAAGACCATTTCGATCGACGATTCGGAGATTCGCGAAGCGCTGGGCGAGTCGATCGCCACGATCATGAACGCTATCCGCGTAGCGCTCGAACGTACTCCCCCGGAGCTGTCTGCCGACATCAGCGACCGCGGTATCGTGCTGACCGGTGGTGGAGCATTGATCAAGAACCTGGACAAGCGGATTCGCGAAGAAACGGGGCTGCCGGTCTCGATCGCTGACGACCCGCTGGCGTCCGTGGTTCTGGGTACGGGAAAGATGCTCTCGGACTTCAAGCTGCTGCGTAAGATTTCTATCGACTAGAAGCATTTTCCCTGTTGCTGGGTATCCCGTGAGGGGGCGTGGAGCGGCGTTTTCATTGCAGAAAACGCCCATGGATGCAGAAGCCCTACACTACACCTGCAGGAAAAATGCTTTAGTCGAGGTCAAGAGGACGGCCCATCGGGGCCGGGAGGCCCGTCGGGCCGGGATCTCACGTCATGGATGGGTTCTTTGCCAGGTATAGAAATGCTCTCGTACTGATTGCCGTGCTGGTGGTTTTCACCATTGGACTGGCGGTGCAGGTGCGGCGGCCCGACTATGGCTCGCGCGAGGACGGGAAGCGTGTCCGTGTCTTCCGGTACTGGGCCGTGGCACTGGTCTCTCCTTTCGAGCGCCTGTTCCGTGCCACGGGTCAGGGGATTCGTGGGACCTGGCACAATTACATCGACCTGCGGAGTGTTCGCCGGCAGAACGAGCAACTGAAGGACGAGCTGAACCGCATGCGGCTGTACCAGGCCGCCATGGCAGAGGATGCCCGGCAGGGACAGAGGCTGCAGGCATTGCTCGAGTTCAAGCAGCAGTACATCGCGAAAACGGTAGCAGCCCAGGTGATTGGCACCAGCGGGAGCGAGCAGTCGCGCGTGCTGTATATCGACAAGGGGATCGCTGACGGCCTGAAGCCGGATATGGCAGTGATTACTCCAGATGGCATCGTGGGCAAACTCCGTGACGTCTTTCAGCATTCCGCGCAGGTGCTGCTCATCAGTGACACTACCTCGGGAGCGGGCGTCGTTCTGGAAACAACGCGAATTCGCGGTGTGCTTCGCGGTACAACGGATGGTCGGCTCCGTATTCTGGATGTGCTGCCTGACAGCCGCATCAAACCGGGTGAACCTGTACTGACCAGCGGAGGCGACCAGGTCTTTCCGCGCGGCCTGAAGGCTGGCGTGGTGGACAGCATTGGCCAAGACCGCAACTATGCGCTGGTGACGGTGAAGCCTACGGCAAATCTGGCGCGGCTTGAAGAAGTCCTGGTCGTGGTGGAGAAAGGTGCCGCCGCTCCGGAGCAGGTAGCTTCCACAGAGAATGAGCCGGAGACCGGAGTGCGCGGAGAGCATCTGCCCCAGTTGAAGCCCCAGACTCCTGACGAAGAGGCGAAGGATGCGAAGGAAGCTCCGCTGCCGCGACCCACGCCGGCCCTCCGCCAGGACACATACAGCCCCGGCGCTACGCCGTCGGCGGCGAC
This sequence comes from Terriglobus albidus, assembly GCF_025685425.1. Classification (GTDB taxonomy): domain Bacteria; phylum Acidobacteriota; class Terriglobia; order Terriglobales; family Acidobacteriaceae; genus Terriglobus; species Terriglobus albidus. The sequence goes on along the minus strand of NZ_JAGTAS010000058.1, from coordinate 840,128 downwards.
GCTGACACCGGGCGCGCGTCATGACAATGCGGCCGCTGCTCCGTCTACAGAAGCAGGCGGTGACCAGCACTAATGGCCGCCCTGGGAAGGATGTACAGCTCCCGCCGGGAGATGGATGAGCACGTCTTCCATCCTGCGGTCAGTCTTCTGGTGCCGCTGGCCGCTGTGTTCGCCGGCGCATATTTGCCGAAGCTGGCGCCCTGGTTGCTGATTCTGGACCTGCCACTGATAGTAGTGATTTTTTTCGCGGTGGAGCGGCGCAGCCCGATCTCGGGCGTGATGACGGGGGCTCTGGTTGGTGTGTTGCAGGATCTGCTATTGAACCAGCCGATCGGCATCAATGGCATGGTCAAGGCGGTAGTGGGGTATGTGGCGGCGTCGATCAGCCTGCGCGTGGATGTGGATGCGCTGGCGACGCGCGTGGTGATGAACTTCGGCTTCTGCCTGTTGCAGAGCTTGATGTTGCTGGGGATTTATCAGTGGCTGTTGCAGAACGCAAACGTGCACACGAGCTGGTTGCATGAGTTGTTGCGTGCAGGAGTAAATACGGCCGTGGGAGTCCCATTGTTTTTTCTTCTGGACTACACGAAACAGCGCGCATAGTAGGAAGAGATCTGGAGAGCGGAAGCGATGATAGAGGAGCAGAAGGTAACGGCCCGCGAGGAGAAGGTCTCCCCGTTGAAGCTGAACTCGGTGCAGTATGCCGTCGCCCTGCTTCTGGTGGTGTTGATCGCCGGATTATGGCGGCTGCAGGTGGTCAGTGCGGATAACTACCGCGTGCTGGCGGAGCAGAACCGTGTCCGCAAGGTCCCCATCATGGCTCCGCGGGGCAAGATCTTCGATCGTGAAGGCCGCCTGCTGGTGGACAACTATGCCTCCATCTCCTGCTACCTGCTGCGTGAACCGGCTCGTGACTGGGATGCCGACCTGCCTATGATCGCCCAGGGCCTGCACATGACGGTCGACCAGATCCAGTATGTGCTGCGCCGCTATCAGTTCGCTCCGAAGTATCAGCCGATTCCGCTCAAGCAGGATCTTTCACCGGATGAGGTCGCGTTTATCGAGGCGCACCGGAACGAGTTGCCGGAATTGGAAACGCTGGACGAACAGCGCCGTCTCTATCCCAATGGCGGTTTCGCCGCGCACCTGATTGGGTATGTGGGCGAGATCAGCGAAAACGACCTCAATAAAGAGAAGTATGCCTTCTACCAGGCCGGCGACGTGGTCGGGAAGTCGGGCGTGGAAGCGACCTATGACGCGGTGCTGCGCGGTACCGATGGATCACGCGATGTGGTGGTGGACAGCCGAGGCCGCGAGGTCGGCCAGCTCGGTCAGCAGGACCCGGTCCCGGGCAAGGACCTCAAGCTGAGTATCGATCTGGACCTGCAGATGGCGGCGGAGAAGGCGATGGAAGGGAAGACGGGAGCGATCGTCGCCATGGATCCCCATACGGGTGAGGTTCTCGCCATGGTCTCCCGCCCCACGTATGACCCGAATCAGTTTGCGGTGCGGCTGACGAAGGAGTACTGGAACAAGATCCTCAACGACCCCGATCACCCGATGATGAATAAGACCATCCAGGCGCAGCTCGCGCCGGGGTCTACGTTCAAGATCATCATGTCTTACGCTGGCCTGGAAGAGGGCGTCGCCCAGGATATGCACGTGAACTGTGCCGGGGGTGGAACCTTCTTCGGCCACTTCTTCGCATGCGATAAGCACCACGGCGGTGTGGACATCTCTCATGCCATTCCCTGGAGCTGCGATACCTTCTACTACACCCTGGCGGAACGGCTGCAGATCGATACGATCGCAAAGTATGCCAACTCGGTCGGTATCGGCCAGAAGACAGGCATCGACCTTCCGGATGAAGCTACGGGCACGATGCCCTCAACGGCATGGAAGCTGAAGAACTTCCACGACAAGTGGTATGCCGGCGAGGTGATCTCGGTCGGCATCGGTCAGGGCGCCGTTCAGGCCTCGCCGATTCAACTTGCGCGGGCGTTGAGCGGCATCGCCTCCGGCGGAGCTCTGAAGCGGCCGCATGTCATCCTGGACGGCCAGATCCCACAGCAATATCAACAGGCGGTCCTGGATACCTATCCCGGCAGCGGCGATAAGCAGGTCAGCCTCAAGACCGAGAACTGGCAGCTTATTACGGATGCGATGGCCGAGACCCTGAACAGCGGGACAGCCGCCGCGTCGCACCTGGAAGGCGTGGACTTTGCCGGGAAGACAGGTACCGCGCAGGTCATGAGCCACGCAGCTCTCGCCAGGAGCGGCGGCGGCCATAAGACGGTTCCTAATGCGTGGTTTGTGGGGATGACGCCCCGGCGGAACCCGGATATTGTAGTGGCGGTGCTATGGGAGAACGGCGATTGGGGAGCCAACGCCGCCAAGCTGGGCGCGCAGGTAGTGAATAGCTTCGTGGAAAAACAGCGGAAGAAGGCCGGGAACCTGATGAAGGTTGCCGAAGCCCCGAAACCGGCTACACCGCTGGAAAATGCCGCGAAGAAAGAAGACTCTGTTACGAACTAGTGCGGAGGACGTGATTGCCTTCATGCTGCCACTGCTGGATACCATTACACTGAAATTGCCTGATTCATGCGCCGTTTTTCTTCGTTTCGCGACTTTGACTGGGTTCTCCTCGGCTTCGTGCTCCTGCTGAGCGTGATCTCGGTTTTTGAGATCTATTCGGCGACGATGCACACCAAATTCCACGGCTTTGAGAAGAAGCAGCTCGAATACCTCGCCGTGGGCCTGGTGCTGATGTTTGTCGTCTCGCTGATCGACTATCACCAGTTGCTGGAGATTGTTCCGTGGGCCTATGGCACCAGTATTTTTGCACTCATCGCCGTGGCGGCGGTGGGCACCAGGGTGCTTGGGGCGAAGCGATGGATCAAGTTCCCCGGTGGCATCCATTTTCAGCCAAGTGAATGGATCAAGCTGGTGCTGGTTGTGGCGGTCGCGCGGTATTTCTGGAGCCTGGGCGGTCGGGATCTGACCTGGAAAGACATCGGCAAAGCCTTCCTGCTGGTGGGCGTCCCCATGCTGATGGTGCTGAAGCAGCCTGACCTGGGAACGGCCCTCACCTACTCTCCGATATTGATCTGCGGTCTATTTCTGGGCGGCATCCGTTTTAAGCAGGCGGCCATCCTTATTCTGGGATTTCTGTTGCTGCTGGGCGGTGTGTGGAAGACCGGGAAGTTGCTGAAGCCCTACCAGAAGGCGCGCCTGACCAACTTCATCAATCCGGATAACGACCCTAAGGGTTCCGGCTACCAGATTCGCCAGTCTCTGATCGCGGTTGGATCGGGAGGCGTCTGGGGAAAAGGCGCGACGAAGGGGACACAGACGCAGGGAGACTTTCTTCCGATTCCCTATACCGACTTTATCTTTGCCGCCTTCTGCGAGGAGCATGGGTTTGTGGGTGCCTTGGGAGTGTTGCTGCTCTACTTCCTGATCCTGATGCGCCTGATCCAGAACGCCCAGACGGCGCCGGATCCGCCGGGAACGTTCATCGTGATGGGGATTGTGGCGATCATTGTCTTCCAGATGGCGGTCAATATCGGCATGGTGATCGGGTTTATGCCGGTGACGGGAATTCCTCTGCCGCTGATGAGCTATGGAGGATCGTCGGTGCTGTTTACGTTTATGGCGCTGGGAATCGTGATGAACGTGCGGATGCGGCGATTTGTGAACTGAAATCCCACAAGATTAAAGGCCGGTTTAGACGCAGCACCCGGGATAGTGCATACTATGGGCAGGACCTGCCCGAGGCGAGATCTCCGGCAGACGGCCTACAGCCGTCCTAGCGGCGCTACATGAGCGCGGGCGGCGAACAAAGATTTTATGTGATTCCGGCCAGGCGAAGACCATTCCGCCCGCTGGACAGGATTGAAGAAGAAGCGATGAACGTACACGGACCGCGAACGGCCGCACCTCAGAAAGAGGCAGCACAGGTCACAAAATCCGTCTGCGTTTTCCCGGTTGTAATCCCCTCAATGTCAGTTTCAACACACGTCGGGGCTCCCCCAGGATGGGGCGGGCACGGGGCGGGGGCGTAGCACGGGTTTTTCTCCTTTTCTGTTCGGCAGGTAATTGATTCGCCTGGTCTTAGAAGAAAGAGACCAGACCATGTCGAAGGAAATTTTTATCTCCTCAACGCCGCACGAAACGCGGCTGGCCATCGTGGAAAACGAGGCGCTTTCGGAGATCTACTACGAGCGCGAGAACGAATACACTCTCGCCGGCTCGATCTACAAAGGCAAAGTAACCCGTGTTCTGCCCGGTATGCAGTCGGCGTTTGTCGATATCGGACTTGAGCGCGACGCCTTCCTCTATATCACCGATTTTCTGGAAGAGACGCCCGACTCAGAGGAGTTTGAAACGGAAGGCAGCGCCACGCCCGTAGAAAGTGGCGCCGGGACCGGTGAACAGCGGGAGCGTGGAGGCCGTCGCCGTGGCCGTGGACGCCGTGGGCGGGACCGTGGAGATCGCGGTGGTGAACAACAGGGCGGGCAGGAGGCTGTTCCAACGGGCGAGACCCTGGTGCTTGAGGGCGGCTTCGGCGAGGAAGAGACCGCTGAGTTTACTGGATCGGCTGACCGCGGAGAGGGCGAACAGCGTTCCGCCGATGAACAGGAGACAGAGGGCGGCAGCCGCCGTTGGCGTGGCCGTCGTGGCCGCCGCCGTGGCCGTGGCCGCCGCGAAGAGTCGCAGACCCTTAGCGGAGAGCTGCGTTCTGAACACGAGTCCGATCCAGTGGAGTTTGAACCCGAGGCTCATCCGGCAGAGATGCCGGAGCCTACGGCCGAGGTAGCCGCCGATCTGGAGGCTCCGTTTATCCTGCCGGGCGAGTCGCTTTCGAAGTACCGCCGCGGCGGAGAGACAGCCGCTGCCGTAGTCGAGGAGAAGCCCGCGCCTGCTGCGCCCATAATCTCGGGTGTAGCAAAGCCCGCAACGCTGGTGGAAGAGGTCGACACAACCGGCTGGGATGGTGGATTTGCACTGCCTGGGGAGTCGTTGAGCCGCCGTCGCAGTACCCCGCAGGCCGCCGCTCCCGTTGTACCGGTTGCTCCGGCTGCTGAAGAGGTTCCGGTGGCTGCTGAGCAGCCTGCAGAAGTGCTGAGTACGGCGACGGATCTGGAGTTCGCTCCTGGGGCTGTAGGGGCTCGGGAAGAGGTCCAGGCAGAACCAGTCGAGGAAACGGCATCAGTCGAGCAAAAACCCGAGGAGCCGGCGGCACCCGCCGAGTATGAGCCCACCGAGGGCTCAGTATCGTTTCGCGTCGATCCAGGTCAGAGCGAGTTTCGCCAGAAGGCGGAGCCGGAGTTTGAAGAAGAGGTGATGGTTGAGGAGGCTGCGGCGGAGGAAAATGCCGCGGTCGAGCATGCCTTCACCACGCTGCAGCCGACGGGCGAGATGATCTCCGAAGTGGAGACGCCGGAGGTCCCATCCTCTCCCATTGAGCATGAGGCTGCGGTGCAGTCGGTGACGCTCTCCGAAGCGGAGCATCCGGTAACGCCGGTTGAAGCGGCTACGGTCGAGGCGCCGATAGTCGAGGCGCTGCATGAGGGCGAGTTCGAAGAAGAACTGATCGACGAAGACGAGTACGAGTTCGAGCCTCTGGCGATGCATACGGCCGACGAGGAATATCTCGAAGACGATCTGGAAGAAGAGACGCTGGAAGGCGCCGCGGATCTGGGTACGATGCTCCGCGATATGTCCATCGACGAAGCAACAGAAGCCGAGGAAGAAGAGGAAGAGGAGCGGGATGAGCCTCTGATCGAGGGCGAGTTCGAAGAGACGTCTGAGGATGAGGTGTCCCCGGAAGAGGAGACAGAAGAGGTAGCGGCTGAAGGTGAGGCACAGCCTCGCCGTGAGCGTGGAGGACGGCGCGATCGTCGTGGACGCAGTGGACGTGACCGCGGCCGGGATCGTGGGCGTGGCGGACGTGGTCCGAGCCGGGCCTCGATGCAGACCACCAACCTGCCGGCGATCAGCGATCTGCTGAAGCCGGGGCAGGAGATCCTGGTACAGATCGCCAAGGAGCCCATCGCCAAGAAGGGTGCGCGTATCACCTCGCACATCGCCCTTCCCGGCCGCTTCCTGGTATTTATGCCCACGGTCAACCATGTGGGTGTCTCCCGCAAGATCTCGAGTGACGATGAGCGCCGCCGCCTCAAGCAGGTGCTGCTGAGCGAAAAGGGCGATGCGACCGGCGGGTTCATTGTGCGTACGGCTGCGGATGGCGCCAGTGAGCAGGAGCTGCGCAGCGATCTCCGCTTCCTCATTAACCTTTGGAACGATGTCAAAGGACGCTCAGAATCTTCCAAGTCGCCCGCGCTGATCTATCACGACCTCAATCTGGTGGAGCGCATCTTGCGTGACCAGGTGACGGACAACTTCTCTCATATCTGGGTCGATAGCGAGACCGAGTACGAGCGTGTGCTGCGCTTCCTGCAGCGCTTCGAGCCTTCGCTGATTCGCCGAGTGAAGCTCTACAGCAAGGAGACGCCATTATTTGAGCAGTTCGGTATCTCTGAGGAGATCAACAAAGCGCTGCGTTCGAAGGTATGGCTGAAGTCCGGTGGATCGATCGTGATCAACCAGACTGAGGCCCTGGTAGCCATCGATATCAACACCGGCAAGTACGTGGGTAAGACAGCTCGCCTGGAAGACACTATCGTAAAGACAAACCTCGATGCCATTCCCGAGATCGTGAGGCAGATCCGCCTGCGCGATCTTGGCGGCATCATCGTGATCGACTTTATCGACATGGACGAGCGTAAGAACCGCCAGAAGGTGTTGGCCGCGCTCGAAGAGGAACTGAAGAACGATCGTGCTCCTTCAAAGGTGCTGCAGTTCAACGATTTTGGCCTGGTGGCAATTACCCGTAAGCGTGTCAAGCAATCTCTGGAGCGCACACTGAGTACGCAGTGCTCCATCTGCACCGGCACGGGTATGGTGAAGTCGCCGGTTACGGTCGCCAATGAGATCTACATCGAGATGCGCAAGATGTATCGCCATATCGAAAAGGGCGACATCATGTTGCGTGTACATCCGGAGGTGGTCAAGCAGTTGAAGAGCAACAATGCAAGCTGGCTGCATGAGATAGAAGAGCTGACGGGCAAGACCATCCTGGTGAAGAGCGATCCGAGCCTACACCCGGAGCAGTTCGACATTCACTAATCTTTTGAAGGAAAGCGGGTCCTGTGTTGCCGACACAGGACCCGCTTTCCCTTTTGTGACGAATCCATTTCTCGTCTAAGAGCGTCCTACACAACAACCGGGAAAAACCGGTGTCTGAACAGGCTGACGGCGGGCCTCCCCCGCCCTTTTGAAGAAGGAGCGTATGTACATGCTGATGAGCACTGAGTTTACCGGCCGGCGCATGGCGCGGATCATGGGTTTATTTGTCTTGGCGGCAGGTTCGCTGGTTGCAAAGGCGCAAAGTGCGAGCGAACCGAAGCTGGATCTGACTCCGTCTCTCCCTTCGCTCAATGAATACCTGCACGACACGACGCCGTCAGCGTCTTACAGCTCGTCGGTCGTGGCCTCGGTTGAGCCGGAGATGAACTTCTCCAGCGAGATGCAACCACCACCGCGCCGTCAGTACGGCCGTCCGCGCTATAACGACCGGAACCATAATCCCGACGGATCGAACCGGTACACCTTTATGGTGGGCGGAGGTTTCGTTTCGCCTGTTGGTTCCACAAGCAACTATCAGACGCTAGGCTGGAAGATTGCTGTGGGCGGCGGCGTGAACTTCAACAAGTACTTCGGCGTTCTGCTGCAGTACGACTATGACCGGATGAACATCCCGAGCTATATCCTGCGGAAGATGATCTCGGATTACTCAGCGATCGGCTTCGATGCGACCGGCCTGGATGGCAATACACATCTCTGGTCGATTACGCTGAACCCGATCGTTACCTTCATGCAGAACGACTCTTCCAGCGCTTATATAACGGGTGGCGGCGGCTTCTACCGCAAGGTGACGAACTTCACCCTGCCTCAGGTCGGCTACTACTGCGATTACTTCTATGGGTGCTATCCAGTTCAATCCAACCAGACCTTCGATCACTATTCGAATAACGCTGGTGGCGTGAATATCGGCCTGGGCTTTACGCACAAGCTGTCGCACTACAGCAACCAGAAGCTGTTTGCCGAGGCGCGCTATACGTGGGTGGACAATCAGCCGAACAACAACATCTACTACACGCCGAATAACTATCGGACGAGCTACATTCCCGTAACGTTCGGTTTGCGTTGGTAGAGTATTGCGAGTTGCTTGAAAGCCGTGAGCGAAGGCTCGCGGCTTTTGGTTTAATGGGATCCGTTTTTGGCCCTCAAAGCTGAAGTTGCTGAGTCCCCTGCTGCATCAACAATTCGAAACAAGCCATACACTGGGTGCCCCATCCATCGCGACGCGATAGGTGGGAGATTCGCGCGTTGCGCGAATCGTTTTTTCTTGGCTAGGCTGCGGAATTATGGAACGGGTATTCAGCCCTTTAACTCTCTTTGGCAACACATAGCTGGGGCGTTGCCCCAGGCTGGTATAGAGCGCCTCAGCGCTTAGAGCATTTTCCCTGTAGGTGTAGAGTAGGGTTTCCGCATTGTGGGCGTTTTCCCGCAATGAAAACGCCGCTTCACTCCTCTTTCGGGCTACCCAGCAACAGGGAAAATGCTCTAGAGCAATGCTTAGAGAGTCAGGCACAGAGCTGATCCGCCGGCGACGCCGAGGGCTGCGAGCAGTGTCTGGCCGACCCTCGAATGATTCAGTTGTCCTGTATTCGTGAAGACGATATAGCTGACCGTCAGAAGCAGAATTCCCGCAGGCAGGTAGGGCTGATAGCTCTTGTCGACCGGAGCCAGCACTGTGGCTACATATCCACCAGCGAAGCCGCATACCGCCCAGAGGAGCGCATGCAATGTTGTATAAGAACTGGTGAACCGGCCCTTCTGCATCACGAAAGTCGGCATCAGCAACGTGATGACAAATGTGACGATGAGATACGCGAGAATAACGGCAAGGTATCCGGCCAGTACCGCAACAGCCATAAGAAGTATCGACTTAGTCATCGTTTTCGATCCTATCGCATTTCTGCTTCCACGCTATTTGCGTCAACAGGAAGGTTCGTAATGAGGTCGACCAGTTTGCCCTCTGCATCGACGTAGTAGGTGTCTTCGATGCGAATACCGATCTTTTCTTCGGGGATGTAGATACCAGGTTCGATTGTGAAGACATTTCCCTTATCGAGCGGTTTGGCAGGGTCATAGGGATCATGCACGTTGATGCCGACGTGATGACCCAGTCCATGCAGGAAGTATTTGCCAAGAGGTTCGCCGTGCAGGTCCTTGCCGTGGGTGTTGATGTAGTCATAGGCGATTTTGTCGAGGCTGTCAGTAACCTCAGGGCCGCGCTGATTGATGTTGCCAAGGCGCATCTTGCCGGCGACGAAGGCTGCTGCGGCTGCACGGTGGGCTCCAAGGACAATCTCGTAGAGTTCGCGCTGTCGCGGTGTGAACCTGCCTCCGATGGGCATGGTGCGGGTGATATCGGAGGCGTACATGGAATACTCGCAGGCTGCGTCAATGACGACGACATCGCCCTTCTCCATCGTGGCTTCGCTAGAGGAGTAGTGCAGTGTCGTGGAGTTGATGCCGCTGCCGACAATAGGAGCATAAGAGGGACGCTCGCATCCGCCATCCAACATCTTCGCAATCTCCAGGCCGGCGATGGTGCGTTCACGCACGCCGGGTTTGATCGCTTTCATTCCGGCTTTCTGTGCCGCGGCAGAAGCTACGGCCGCTTTGCGCAGCAGATCGATCTCAGCATCAGACTTGACCATGCGCTGTGGAATCAACAGCGAGCGTATCTCTTTTGCCGCTAGCCCTGAGTTGCCGAGTGTCGCACCTGTGAACTCCACAGCGGCATGAGCGGAAGGCATATCAGTCTGCGTGAACAGGCTGGAGGCACGGCGGCGATCTTCGGCGAGGAAACTGCCCAGAACCTGGGGCAGCGAGGACATGGGCATGACCTCGGCGAAGCCGGTCTTTTCGGCGACGTCCTTGGTTGCGGCGTCCATCTTGATGCCGGTGTACTTCTCAGTCACGAGGTTGCGGGCCGGCAGAAAGAGGACCTCGCGATAGCTGTGCTCGGGGATCTGTGTCCCCAGCCGGTCGACCGAAGCCTGACTTGCGCTGACGATGAGGAGAGCTGCACCTGGTTCATTCCAGCCGGAGAGGTAATAGAAGTCCTCATCCTGTCTGTAGGGCATGAAATCCAGTTGCGGTTCTTCGGCCGCGAAGAGGAGAGCCGCGCCTCCCTTCAGCTTCTCGGCGAGAGCGATACGGCGCTGACGGTACTCGGACTGAGGAACGGAATCCAGAGCGTGAGCGACGGTGGCGGCGAGCAGAAGGCACAGAGCGGCAAGATGCAACTTACGCATAGGTCTCATTGGGAAATCCATGAAGATTGAAGCGTCAGTGAGCACGTTACACCACCGCGCGCGAAACAGCTATAGAGCGAAATCCTGTGTTTGCTAGATGCCCACTGGATACGGCTTTTCGTGTATCTCTGAGCTGCTGCCGGCTACCAGCCTGTCGAAACGCCCCTGAAGCAGGCTGAGCAGACCCGTGTACCAGTAACCCAGAACGAAGAGCAGAAGGAAGGGCACGGTGAAGTAGTTTTCGCTTTCGAAGGCGTACCAAACGGTGAAGGCGAAGTAGCATCCGAGCGCCAGCTCGATCCACGGAATGATGCCGAGGCGCTTGCGGTATTTCTGTGCCTTGTTCTTCTCACCCTTCTTCTGAACGCGGTACTTCGGGGTGCGGGCAAAGGCCGACTTCATGCCAAAGAGAGCCTCCATCACCGCCTTGGTGTTGGTGATCGTGAGGCCCACGCCGAGCGCCATCAGGAAGGGCAGATAGAGGAAGGTACGATACCAGGTCTTTGGGAAGAGCTCCTTCTGGCTGACCAGGTAAAAGCTGGAGATCGAGAAGGTGCTGGCCATGAACAGAGGGAAGTCGATGAGCAGCATCTGAATGTAGCCCTGCCAGCTACGGATGATCATGGCTGGCATCAGCAGCGTCGACAGGATGATCATCAGCGGATAGCTGATGTTAGCGGTCAGGTGATACCAGGCTTCCAGCTTGGTGTGGAAGGGGGCGTCTGACTTGAGAACGCGCGGAAGAATCTTCTTGCCGGTCTGAATGAGGCCTTTGGCCCAGCGCGCCTGCTGGGTCTTGAAGGCGGTCATCTCGATGGGGAGCTCAGCGGGGCACTCAACGTCCTGCAGGTACTTGAAATGCCAGCCCTTTAACTGTGCGCGGTAGCTGAGGTCGGTGTCTTCCGTGAGTGTGTCGTGCTGCCAGCCACCGGCCTCGTCGATGGCGGTACGGCGCCACATACCGGCGGTGCCGTTGAAATTGAAGAAGACGTTGGCGCGATGGCGGCCGCCGTGCTCCAGAACGAAGTGACCATCGAGCAGGATGGCTTCCACCTGGGTAAGAAAGCTGTAGTTGCGGTTCAGGTGGGTCCAGCGGGTCTGCACCATGCCGACATTTGGCTCGGCAAAGTGATGGATCACCTTCGTCAGCCAGTCGCTGGGCGGAACGAAGTCGGCATCGAAGATCGCAATGAGTTCGCCCTTAGCGCTCTTCAGGCCCGCATCGAGCGCACCGGCCTTGAAGCCATAGCGATTCTCGCGGTGATGGAAGCTGATGGGCTGCGGCGGCATGCCCGGGAAACCCTCGGCATAGCGTCGGACGATCTGCTCTGCTACCTCTTTCGTCTCGTCGGTAGAGTCGTCCAGGAGCTGGATCTCGAAGCGGTCGCGGGGGTAGTCCAGCTTGCAGCAGGCGTCGATCAGCCTGTCAATAACGTACTGCTCATTGAAGGTCGGGAGCTGGATCGTAACGAAGGGAAGCTCACCTTCGGGAAAGCGCGATGGCGGCTCACTCGACTTGGCGGCGTTCTTGCGGTGCTTGTAGTAGAGATAAACCAGCTGATAGCGATGGATGCCATAAAAGGCCAGGATCACCATGACGATGAAGTAGGGCACGAGGAGCCAGGTATCGAAGGCGTTCCAGCGGTACAGGGTGCCGTACTGACGAAAGGTGTTGTCCAGGTAGTGAGACCGGACGTAGTGGCCGAGGCCCTTGGGGGCCAGGAGCAGGCTCGCAATCAGGTTGAGATAGGCGATCAAGGGTCTGGAAACTCGAAGAAAACTATTGTTTTCATCTTACTTGAGGGCATGCAGGGATGTCCGTAGCGAGATTGTTAGGATTTGGCGCGCACCCTGGCTTGAGAAGAAGAGCGTTGGGCCGGAATCCTCAGTTCCACGGACTCTCGGGGATAGCGGCCGCAGCCGGAATACGACTACGGCAGATTAGTTCAGAAACATCGTCTGGTAGAGGGTGTCGCGCTGGACGGGGCGGAAACCGGCATCGCGGATGATGCGACGCAGTTCCTCTTCGGTAGTGCAGTTGGCCGTGCCCGCGGCTTTCACCACATTTTCTTCCAGCATGACGGAGCCAACGTCATTGCCGCCGAAGCGCAGGCCCATCTGCAGAACCTTCAAGCCCTGCGTGACCCAGCTCGACTGTACGTTTTCGATGTTGTCCAGGAACATCCGGCTGATGGCGAGGGTCTTCAGGTATTCGACCGAGGTGGCTTCGTCCCAGCCACGGCCGCCGAGAGCAGTGTTCTTCGGCTGGAAGCTCCAGGGGATGAAGGCGGTGAACCCGCCGGTCTCTTCCTGCAGGCGGCGGACGACCTCAAAGTGATTCACACGCTGTTCGAAGGTCTCGCCGACACCGAACATCATGGTGGCGGTGGTACGCATACCAAGCTCGTGCGCAGTACGGTGGACGCTGACCCAGTCCTCCGTCTTGCACTTCAACCGGGCGATACGATGGCGCACTTCGTCGTCGAGAATCTCGGCGCCGCCGCCCGGGATGGACTGCAGGCCGGCGTCGCGCAGGCGCATGATGGTGTCGCGCAGCGAGAGCTCAGAGTATTCAGCGATGGCCAGAATCTCGCTGGCGGAGAGACAGTGGAGCCAGATCTGGGGAAAGCGCTCTTTGATGCCGCGGAAGAGGGACTCGAACCATTCGATCTTCAGGTCGGGGTGAATGCCGCCCTGCATCAGCACACCGGTACCGCCCATCTCTACAGTTTCGGCGATCTTCTGGTAGATAGTCTCGAAATCGAGGATGTAGCCCTCGCTGGCGAGCTTGCCCTTCAGGGGCCGGTAGAAGGCGCAGAAGGTGCAATATTCGGTGCAGAAGTTGGTGTAGTTGATATTGCGATCGATGATGTAGCTCACGATGCCGTGAGGATGCAGCCTGCGGCGTACGGCGTCAGCTTCCATGCCGATACCGATCAGATCGTCCGAGCGGAAGCAGTCCAGGGCCTGTTCGCGAGTGATTCCCATATCTCTTTAACGATAGAGCATTTTCCCTGTTGCTGGGTATCCCGGGAGAGGAGTGCAGCGGCGTTTTCATTGCGGAAAACGCCCATAGATGCGAACCCCCTGGACTACACCGACCGGGAAAATGCTCTAGCGCAGCGGCAGGCGGGACGAAGGAAAGGTTTGGCCAGGCCAGATTTTTGCCGAATGATAACCGAACGCCCGCTGGCGCGTCTCAGCAGGAGCCTGCTAGGCTTTTCCCGCGGAAAAAGGAGACCCGTGATGAAGTGTACCCAGATTGCAGTCATGTTGATGGTGCTCGGCGGCGTTGCCGTGGCACAGGGCCCACCACAGGATGCCAACCGGAAGGTGGAACACGGCGGTATCTTCGCGCCCGGATGGAAGGGCGTGGTCGATGATCTCTCCGCAAAGCGCGGCGAGACGATTGAGAACTCACGGCTGGCGATGGACGGCAAGAATCTGCATGTGACGACCGGACCGGCGACAACCTACTGGAATGTGTCCGATATGGCCAAAGGCGATTACACCGTCTCGGCAACCTTCCGCGAGCCCCACTACATGAACCTGAACGATCACCCGCATCCATACGGCATTGTGATCGGCGCCAACGACATGGGAACGGAGAACCAGAGCTTCCTCTATTGTGCAGCGTATGGAAGTGGAAAGTTCATCGTGCGCGGCATGGGGCCGGGACCGTTCCAGATGAACGGACGCACGGGGCAGGAGAATGAAGCCGTTCACAAGGCGGCGGGGAAGGACGCTGAAGTCGTCCAGCAGATCTCCATGCAGGTCAAAGGAGACACCGTAAGCTGCAGCATCAACGGTACGCAGGTCTGGTCGGCGAACAAGACCGATGTGATGGCCTCCGGCAAGCTGAAGTCGACCGATGGAGCCTATGGCATCCGCGCGGCACACAATACCGAAGTTGAGGTCATCGATCTGAAGCTTTCGAAGTAAGGGATGGTTTTGCAAACAAACGCCCGGCACTATGCCGGGCGTTTGTTTTTTGCGATGGGTACCCTATAACAAGGTCTTCACCATGCAAAGCGGCCCGCACTCTGGCGGGCCGCTTTGTTGGATGTACTTCGAGCGTTACAGCGCCTTGCAGTCGAGCACGAAGCGATACTTCACGTCGGCTTTGACGACGCGAGTCCAGGCCTCTGAGAGCTTGGTGAAGCTGGTCATCTCGATGTCAGAAACGATATTGTGCTGCCCGCAGAAGTCCAGCATCTCCTGGGTCTCCTTGATGCCGCCGATCATGGAACCGGTGACATGCTTGCGGCCAAGCACGCTGAATGCCTGAATGGAGAGAGGTGTCTCCGGAACACCGACGGTGCAATAAACGCCGTCGCGCTTCAGCAGGCTGAGATACGGGTTCACATCGTGCGGTGCAGCGACGCAATCCAGGATGAAGTCGAAGCTGTGGATGTGGTTCTTGGTCCAGTCGGCTTCCTTGGTCAGGATGACCTCATCGGCGCCCAGCTTCTTTGCGTCTTCGATCTTGGAGGGGGAAGTGGTGAACTGCACTGTCTTCGCTCCAAAGGCATGCGAGAACTTCAAGCCCATGTGGCCGAGGCCGCCGAGGCCGATGATGCCAACCTTCTTGCCGGGGCCGGCCCCGAAGTGCTTCAGCGGAGAGTAGGTGGTGATGCCGGCGCAGAGCAGAGGAGCAGCGGCAGCAAGATCGAGACTGCCGGGAACCTTCAGCACGAAGGCTTCGTCGGCGACGATGTGATTGGCGTATCCACCGAAGGTGAGGTTGCCCTGCTTGTCCTTGGAGTTATAGGTGAAGACGGTAGCAAAGTTCTCGCAGTACTGCTCTTCTCCGGCCTTGCAGGAGGGGCAGGTGCGGCAGGAGTCGACCATACAGCCGATGGCGGCGGAGTCGCCTACCTTGAACTTGGTGACGGCCGAGCCGACTGCTGCAACCTTGCCGACGATCTCGTGGCCGGGGACCATGGGAAACATGGCATTGCCCCACTCATTGCGCGCCTGGTGGATATCGGAGTGGCAGATGCCGCAGAAGAGGATGTCGAGCAGGACATCGTTGGGACCGGGATCGCGATGCTCAAAGTTCCACGGAGTCGGGTCGGTGGTCGCATTGTGCGCAGCGTAGCCTTTGGTGGCAATCATGATGGTTCTTGTCTCCTTACGAGTGGTTCGGTTGGAAATCAGATCATAGCGACGCGGAGCGGGTGTTGCGCCTGCGTGCCCAGATTCGACCGCAGGCGAAGCGCTTCCTCCGCAGGGGAAACTCCGAAGAGTCGTTTAAACTCCCGGGAAAACTGAGATGGGCTTTCGTAGCCGACACGGGTTGCGGCGGCCGACGGGCCGATGCCCTCCTGGATCATCATGAGCCTCGCCTTATGCAGCCGCGTTGTCTTCAGGTACTGCAGCGGTGAGGTAGAGGTCATGTTCTTGAAGTGGTGGTGGAAGGCAGAGAGACTCATGCCGGCATCGCAGGCAAGAGTAGGAATATCGAGTGGCTGGTGATACTCGGTATGAATGCGATGCATAGCTCGATAGACCTGGCTGATGTTGCCTTGCATCGCCAGTAGATCGCGAAGGACCTGCCCGCGTGGACCGGTGAGGACACGATACGTGATCTCGCGCATGATCTGCGGGCCTAGGATCATGCGGTCGTTGGGGCTTTCGTAGGCTTCCAGAAGGCGCAGCGTCGCTTCAGCAAGCGCCTCCGGCAGAGGCGTCGCGTCGATGGTCCTGGGCTGCGTGCCAGACAGCACGGGGGCAGGCGGAAGTTTGAGGACCAGGTCGGCGAGAACAGCCATGTCGAGCAGGATGGAGACGCCACGCATGGGTGCATGGGGCTCGCAGAAGGTCTCGCACTCGAAGGGAAGGGGCGCGGCGAGGACCAGGTAGTTCTCGGTGTCGTAGAGGAAGCTTCGACTGCCAACATACCCTCGCTTGCTGCCACTGGTGATGATCACCATGGAGGGCTCGTAAAGCACGGAGCTGCGGGGAATGTTCTTATGGCAACGGACGGTACGTAGTCCCGGCAGCTCGGTGGGACGAATGCCCTCACCGCTGCAGATGCGGTCGAGAATGCGGTTCATCCGGGCGTGAATGGCGGCCAGGCTCACGAAGAAAAGTCTAGCGAAGCCGGGTGAGGAGAAGCATCATTTCTGCGCAAATCTGCAGAAATAGGCAAGCCTTCCGCAGAAATCTCTACGGAAGGCCTGGGATAGTGGAAATTCAGCCGGTTACTCGTTGTAGTGCAGCAGCGAGTAAACGTCGTAGTCCGGGAACTTGGCGCGGCCTTTGAGGAAGTCGAGCTCAACGGCAAAGCCCAGGCCGACCACGATGCCGCCAAGCTGGCGGACGAGCTGGGTGGTGGCCTCCATAGTGCCTCCGGTGGCAAGCAGGTCATCGACAATAACGACCTTCTGTCCGGGCTGAACGGCGTCCAGATGGATTTCGAGCGAGTCGGAGCCGTATTCGAGGTCGTAGGTAACCTTGGCAGTGGCGGCAGGCAGCTTGCGCGGCTTACGGACCGGTACGAAACCGGCGTTCAGGCGATAGGCGAGCGCCGGTCCGAAGATGAAGCCGCGGGCCTCAATGCCGAGCACCAGGTCGACATCCTTGTCGATGTAATAGGCGGCGAAGGCATCGATCATCTGCGCGAAGCCGGCCTTGTCCTTCAGCAGCGTGGTGATGTCGTAGAACAGGATGCCGGGCTTAGGGAAATCAGGAACAGTCCGCACGAGGGACTTGAGTGGTTCACAGTTAATGGGTGTCGCCATGAGGAAATTTTAGAGGATAGTTGAATTGTTGAATGGTTGAATCGTTGAATAGTGAGACGTAGCCAGGTCGAATCTCGCAGCCACTCCGCTAGAGCAGTCGCTACCATTCAACTATTCAACAATTGAACGATTCAACCGTCTCACCAGGCCCCTTCAATCTGGAAGGGACCGAGCTTGTCGGCTTCATTGTCATCAAGATCGTGGATCTGGAGGCGGTCGACGCGTGAGCCGCGTGAGCCTTGGCGGAGGTGGCCTTCCAGCTCTTTGAGTCTGTCTTCGGGGCCGGCAGCTACGCATTCCACCTCTCCGCTAGGGAGATTGCGGACCCAGCCATTGAGGTTCAGTTCCGCGGCTTCGCGATGAACGAACCAGCGAAAGCCAACACCCTGCACGCGACCGGAGATGAGGTAATGACGCACCATGACTCTGGTCAGTGTAGAGCAAGTGGATAATCGGAATGTGGCTTTGAACTATAGCGTGGTGGCACAGAGTGTGGAGGAGATGCGCGATACCGGCAACTCTCCGTCGGTAAGCATGTGGGAGTATCTGCAGGCGACCGGCCAGGAAGACCTGCTGCGCACGATCAGCATCTACGGCGAGAGTGGCAAGACACGTGAGCAGGCGCGGACGTACTACATGAACGCCGAGGCGCTGCGGGTGTGGCGGGCGATGGGCAAAGCGCCCAAGATTGTGGGAGAGATGCACCGTCCGGCGAGGACAGCAGCGATGGTGTTCGGAGTGCCTTACAGCCAATGAAAAAAAACTCGCCGGATGGCGAGCTTTTTCAGAAGTAATCGCAGACTTAGGCTCGTGACATGTAGGCGCCTTCGGAGGTGTCGATGCGGATCTTCTCACCTTCGTTGATGAAGGGAGGAACCTGCACCACCAGGCCGGTCTCTGTCTTGGCGGGCTTGGTCACGGACGAGGCGGTTGCGGACTTGATGCCCGGCTCGGTCTCGACGACGGTCATCTCCACAACCTGCGGCAGCTCGATACCGACGGCCTTGCCGTCATAGAAGCTGACGGAGATGCCGATGTTCGGGAGCAGGTAGTCCACGGCGTCGCCGAGGATCTCACGGGAGAGGGTGGTCTGCTCGTAGGTGGTTGTGTCCATGAAGATGTAGTCGTCGCCGTCGTTGTACAGGTACTCCATGGCCACTTCATCGACAACGACGCGGTCGATGGCATCGCCCGAGCGGAAGCGATGCTCAAACATCGCTCCGGAGGAGAGGTTGCGCAGCTTGGCCTGAATGAAGGCGCGCAGGTTACCGGGGGTACGGTGCTCCACGGAGAAGACAAGGTGGAGCTTGTCGTTGTGCTTGATGATCATGCCCGGGCGCATCTGGGTGGCGGGAATCGCCATGGTGTGTCTCCTGAACTGTTCTGATGGTTTTCCGGGCGCAAGGGCCGGATGAGGCAGGGCGTGACGCGCTGCTTTAGAACCTTCTTCGATTGTAGCTCAGGGGCGAGGGTCCGGCTCTAACTCTCGGGCAGCGGAGCGGAACCGGCAAACATCTCGGTGGCGTCGGGGAGCTGGTTGAGGGGATGATCTCGCAGGCGCCGAAATAACGTCCCATAGAGGCTTTTGATGGGAGTGTTAGAGCAGCATGTCGCTGTAGAGGCGGATGATACCTGCCTGCTGCATCTCTGCGTTGACTCGGGCGACAGAGCCGTTGAGGTCAATGGCGCGGCAGGCATCCTCGATGATGCAGGCGGTAAAACCCAGGGTTACGGCATCCATGGCGGAGAAGTGAACGCAGTAGTCATACGCCAGGCCGCAAAAGAACAGACGCTGGATGCCGCGTTCTTTGAGGGCTCCGGCCAAGCCAGTTGGCGTGGAGTGGTCGTTATCCAGAAAAGCGGAGTAGGAGTCGATGCGCGGGTTGTAGCCCTTGCGGACGATCATCTCGGCGCGTGTGGTGTCGAGCAGCGGATGGAAGGCCGCTCCCTCGCTGCCCTGAAGGCAGTGATCGGGCCATAGCACCTGGGGGCCGTAGGCGACCTGAATGGTCTCGAAGGGATGAGTGCCGGGATGGGAGGTCGCAAACGAGATATGTCCGGCTGGGTGCCAGTCCTGGGTAAGTGCGACGTGGGCAAAACGTTGTTGCAAACGGTTGACCAGGGGGACGATCTCATCGCCCCTTTGCACCTCCAGCGCGCCATCTGGACAGAAGTCGTTCTGCAGGTCGATAACGATAAGGGCGTCAGTGGAAGATAACGCGAAGGTCATGCAGTTATTCGTACACTAGGACTATGCCAGCACCAACAGCCGAAGCACGTATCCGGGTCCGCTATGCCGAGACCGACCAGATGGGTGTGGTTTACCACGCGAACTATGTTGTCTGGTTTGAAGTTGGCAGGGTGGAGCTTCTGCGCTCGATCGGCCTGCCCTATAAGCAGTTAGAAGAAGAGGGCATTCTGATCGCCGTCGCGGAGGTGACTGCCCGGTACAAGCGCCCAGCGAGGTACGACGATGAGATTGCGGTCCGTACGACAGTGAAGCAGGTGCGGGGATCGATTATCCGTATCGGCTACCAGGTAGTCCGTGTCGGGGATGAGGAACTACTCTGCGAGGGGGAGACCGTGCATGTGGTGATCGACCGCGAGTTCAGGCGGGCGAATCTGCCAGATGCGTATGCCGCCCGGATGGCGGGAGAGTAGGTAGAGAAGCGGATTCTCCGCTCGCGCCGCTCGCTGCGAAATGACAAACAAAGGAACAGCCGGGCGAATGCCGGGCTGTTCTCGTTTTTGTAGAAACTTACTTGTTCTGATGGCCCCAGCGATAGACGAGACCGGCATTGAAGCCCACGTTATGTTGCAGGGTGGAGCCGAAGGTTGTGATCTGGTAGGTCGGAGCAAAACGGAAGGCCAGGTTCGGGTAGAAGCTGTAGTCCACGCTTCCGCCAAGGGCGAAGGCGCCGGCGTTGCCGGTCTTCCACATACCCAGAGCAGGAGCGGGAACACCCTTGGAGCCACCGTCGAAGTTGCCCATGGCCATACCGCCGAGAACGTTGACGTTCGCGCTCAGACGTTCCTTCCGGTAGAAGCGGTACTGCGGTCCGCCCATGAAGGTGTAGTGCGTGATGAGCGGATCCCAGATGTTATAGGGGTTGTTGCCCGTCTTGGCATTGCCGTAGTGGCCGCGGACATCACCGACAACTGCCCAACGCGGGTTCAGGTAGTAGTTCCCGGCAACCTGCCAACTGATCTCGTTGTTGCGCTGCAGGAACTCACCCGAGCGGAAGCGCAGGTAGCCGATGCCGCCGAAGACCTCGTACTTGTGGGAGTAGGTGTCCTCAATCATTTTGGCGATACGCGCCTGGCGATTGGCGTTCATGCGCCGCTGCCGGCGGTCCTGTTGTGCCTCGCCGTGAAAAGCCGTTCCCACCAGCGCGGCCAAGGCCAGCGCGCACACGATCCGCTTCAAACCGAACATCAAACGATACCCCTGCAGCCTTCTTGCTCTGTTAGTTTCAAACCAGGTGGGCCGTCATTTGCGGCACACCCTTTTATTAGAACATCCCCGGCGCGGAATTCATGGCCAAACGATCCAGTAAAGGCTCTTCCAGTACATCCGGCTTGCTGCTTGGCGCGCTGCTGGGCGGTGGGCTTGTCGCAGGTGCAGGCTATTTGTACCTGCATCCGGCGGCTCTGCGTGGTATTCGCGGCTCCGCGGGGATTCATGGCGATTATCCAGGAGCAGAAAATGGGGCAGCAGAAAATCCGGGCGCTGAAGAGGCATCGGCAGCGAAGCGGCCGCCCTTATCGAAACCACAGGATAAGCCGCATCAGCAGCCGGTGACGCCTGCTCCGTCTGAGGTAGCGCCGCCGAATCCGGCTGAAGTTGCCGCTGGGCAACCCCCGTTTGCCGCCAGCGAGGATGTCTTTGAGGCTGCGGCTCCGATCTACCGCAAGCAATGTGCCGCCTGCCATGGAACGCCGAGCGGAAAGCCACGAACTGGAGGAGCTCCGCAGTTCTGGGTTGCGGGTGCATCCAGTGTTGGTCACAAGGCTCCGTCGGCGATCTATACGGTGATTGCCAAGGGAAGTCCGAAGGTGAGCGGCCATGCCTTTGCCGGCAAACTGAGCAGCCAACAGATCTGGCAGCTCACGTTGCTATTGAAGGAGGCTGGCAATGATCTGCCCGATCCGGTTCGTAATCTGCTGGGAGATTAGAGCACTTTCCCTGTTGCCGGTATTCCCGAAAGAAGAGTGCCGTGGCATTTTCATTGCGGAAAACGCCCATAGATGTAGAAACCCTACACTACACCTACAGGGAAAATGCTCTAGCTGGATAGATGGCTAGAAACGCAGGTGGTAGAGAAGCAGATTTCTCCGCTCCCTCCGGGAGCTACGAAATGACAAACAAAAGAGTCGACCTGCGCACGAACAGCCACGTCTGTCAGGACACGGCGATTCTGTCTTTGAATGTTCCAAAGTGAAAGCCCGCATCCTGACGATGCGGGCTTTTCTTTCCGTTTACGGCAGCGTGTAGGTTACGCCGGTGACGAACTGGAAGGTATTCTTTCTGAAGCCGGGCGATGGGTTATTCAGGAAACCGTCGCTGGCGGCGATACTCATGCTGAGCTTTTTGAAGACCGGCATCGCCACACTGGTAGTAAAGTTTGCCGAGTAGGCATTGGTTTCATTGAAGGCCGGTAGGAACTGCATTGTCTGTGTGAAGATCATGGAGCGCGGCAGGGTTCGCTTGTAGGCCTCACCGATGGTCGCGCCGATCAGGTTCAGGTTGCTGGCAGAGTTCTCAAACTCCTGCTTTTCGTAATGAATATCGCCTTTAACATCGAGTTGTTGCTTCCCGTCCAGGACAGGTGTCCAACCGAGACCGGCACCGTAGATCTGCTGCAGATCGAGACCGGAGGAGAAGTTGTGGTCGAAGGCTGTGGTGCCGAGGTAGTAGAACTTCTTCGAGACGTACTGATCACGTTCGAGGTCGGTGTGGAAGATGCTGGTCTTAACCACAGAGTCAGGCGACGCCGGAATCGTCTGTGGAATCACCGGCGTGGTGAGTTTTCCGTAGCTCTCTGAAATATTGAAAAGGGTACGGTTTCGTGTCGGCAGATAGGGTACGGAAGGGATAGTGCGTATCAGTTTCACGCCTGTTGTGAACGTGCCTCCATGTTGGGTGCTCTGAACGAACGATGCTCCGGCGGAGATGCTGCCCGTCCATCCATAGAGAGGGCCGGCCTTCTTTTCGAGTTCGCGGTCGTAGACGGCCTGGTCGATGATGTAGGCTACGTTGCTGACCGGAAGCGTCTCAACCTGTCCCATGGGATGCAGCAAGGTGACGGTGCTGTCGTTGACGGTGACCATGCCGGTCTGAGTATTGGTACGGGTCGCAGGGGTGTCTTTCTTGAGGACAGCGAAGCTGCCGCTGGAGTGGAGCTCCTTGATCTTGCTTAACGGAATGGTGACTTCGCCAACGATATCGCTTTTGAAGAGGATGGAATTGCCGACGCCGCGCACCAGAGTTCCGGTCAACTGGTCGCCGTTCTTGAAGACGATGACATCGGGGTTTGATTTTTCGGTATTCGGCTTATCTTCAGCCGGCATGGCTGCCGGAATCAGGGCAAAGAACAGCGCTAATCCGCGCGCATGTTTGAACAGGGACATGAACTCGCGATTTCCTCTCAGCAAAAATGGGGGTTTTTGTGCGGTTTGTCTCGGGTTACGGGACTCTCATCCCATAGCCACATCAACGGGCAGTCTCATAAGATGATGTCATCTTTCCCTCACGCAGACGAGGGCACGTGACATGAAGTCTCTTATCGATATGATTGTTCGCATTCTTTCCCTCGTCGGCATCTCGAACCCCGAGGATTCGCGTAAGCGCCGCGAGGCTAACGGGCCGAGTTGGCGTGACAAGCTGCCTGAGGACGGAAAAAAATAGCCCATGCTGCCCGCGCTGCCGCATGCTCCTATTCGCAGCTCTACGATCTCGACCGTTATCGAGTATCTGGCGCTCGGAGTAGGTGCGTTTGCCGGAGCATTGGCCGTGCGGCGCGACCAGCGATACCACTACGACTGGATAGGTGTACTCGGCCTGGGCCTGATCTCGGGTGTGGGTGGCGGAGTTACCCGCGACCTCATTCTGCAGCAGGGCGTACCACTTTCATTCGAACATCCGTCCTATCTCACTTGTGCTCTTGGCGGAGCGACGCTGGCGCTGTTCTTCGGCTCCGCGGTGGGTGCGCGTGTGCAACGCTTCATCTTCTTTATCGATGCGGTTTCGCTCGGCCTCTTTGCCGTCGCTGGAGCCACGCGGGCCCAGGATGCCGGCCTGGCTTTTCTGCCGTGCCTGCTGCTGGGAATTACGACCGCAGTCGGCGGTGGAGCGTTGCGTGATGTCTTCACCGGCCGGACACCAGCTGTCTTTGAGAGGGGCGAGCCTTACGCCCTGGCCGCAACTGCTGCTGCTGCAACCTATCTCACCGCCGAACGGCTTGGGTTGTCTCCGGAGACAAGCTCAACCCTGGGATCTGCGACGGGTTTTCTGCTGCGCCTGTTATCGAATTTCTTCGGCTGGCGAACTCCCTCCATGCGCTTGAATCGTAAGGGATAAGCGGAGACCGCGAACAGGCCGCTGGTGCCTTCGGTTTTTTCTTCAAACCCGCAAGAAAACATCTGCTTGCCAAACGTTGTATGGCGGGCATAGTATCCGTTTCGCAATCGGTTCAGTCCGCCATAGTGGTCGAACCAGCTGCCAAACGTTGTTGAGTTTCACCGCACTTCATACGTCGATAACGGCCGAGGGATCTATATGATTCCCAAGGTTTTATGCGGAGAGAATATGTCTTGGTATGCATACTGTATCGCTGAACGGCAGGCGTTTCCGGAGCTTTCGCGGCATCGTCGTCCGATGCCCCTGGAGAACGTAAAAGGCCTCTTTGGAAATCAGGTATTCCTCTTTCCGGCGAGCGACCTCGCCGTTCTGGTTTCTGAGCACTCCGAGGAAGATGCAGCCCGCATCGACCAGCAGTGTCAGAAGGATCACGCACGCGTAATCGCCGACTGCTTTAAACAGACGACGCTTCTGCCATTTCGTTTCAACACCACTTTTACGGATGACGATGCGCTGCGGCGATCGATTCGTTCCAACCATCGCCAATTTGTCGCCAACCTGGAGCGCTTCCAGGGCAAGGCGGAGATGCACCTGAAGGTCCTGGTCGACGATGTCGAGGGCGCCTCTAAGGTACAGACCTGCTGTGCCGGCAAAGAGTATCTGGCTGGTCTGCGTGAGCAGGCTGCCCGCCAGCGTGAGCGTCAGGCTCGTGCCCGGGCATTGTCAGTGCAACTGAACCGTATGTTCCTGCCGCTGGCGGAGGAGATCTCCTGCAAGCGTCTGGACTCCGGCAAGCTGCTGATTGACATCGCTCACCTGATTGATCGCAAGTGCGTGGAGCGCTACCAGAATAAGTATGTTCAGGCGCATCAGACGATGAAGGATTGCCAATTCCAGCTTTCCGGGCCCTGGCCGCCGTATCACTTCGTGCATCGTCCTCAGACCGGACATCAGACCCACCAGCCGGCGGTTCCGGCTCAGGTGGTCGCCGCTGCGGCACGTGTGCCGGTAACCGCTGTCAGCGCGTAACTTCGAAAGAACTCCGCACAAAAGCCCCGCCTTCGGCGGGGCTTTTGTTGTTGTCTCTTTCGGTGGCTTTGCTGGCTTCTTCTATCCATTTTCCTTGCATGGGTGCCCCACCCCTCACAACGTTAGGGTGGGAGGGAATACCCAAGAATTTCAAGAAAGAGGTTCGCTCGAGATCGATCCGTCGCAAAGCGGTGGGTGAGGCACCATTTGGGGGTTAGTGGAGGGGATTCGCCGACTGGGGACCCGATGCGCCTGGGAGAATTTTCTTCTTTTTGCGGCTGAGAACGAAAGAGCGGCGCTTGCGGCGGATCTCGGACTTGGTGTCGATCTTCTTCCAGAAGCCGACGAAGTAGTCCACCGCCGAGATGATCGAGACGATAGCCATCCAGTAGATCGCGGTGATGGCGACCAGGTGCCAGTCGAAGATGAAGCCGTAGATATTCCAGGTCTGCCAGCCGTGATTCATGATGGCGGCTGTAACGCTGACGATCTGGAGCACGGTCTTGAGTTTCCCGATCTCGCTGGCTTCGATGGTGAAGCCCTCATTGGAGGCGATGGAGCGCAGGCCGTTGACCAGGAACTCACGGCCAATGACCAGGACGGCAATCCAGGCCTTCACAACGGAGGGTGTGTAACTGACCAGGCAGATGTATCCCGTGGTGATCAGAAGTTTGTCAGCCAGAGGGTCGAGCAGTATGCCGAGTGTGGTGACCTGGCCTCGTCGCCGGGCAAGATAGCCGTCGACGCCATCGGTGATGGAGGCGAGGATGAAGATGATTGAGGCAGTGATCTCCTGCGCACCAGAAACGTGCTTCCAGGGAAAGACCGGGGACAGCGCCCAAATGAGCAGGGGGACACTGGCGATACGGCTCATCGTGATGGAGTTCGGGAGATTCACGGCAACTTTATTCTAGTCACTTGCCGGGGATTGCCGCCAAGCAAAACAGTGGACCTTGCGATCCACTGTTCTGCCGGAGGGCGATGACATGCCCTATGCGTAGATGCCGCGCTGACGGATGTTATAGGCGACGCGATCGACAGCCAGCATGTAGGCCGCGATGCGGTTATTGACATTGTGGGCCTGGGCATAGCGGAGGACGTCCGCGAAGCTTTCCGCCATGGTTTTATCGAGACGGGTGTTGACTTCTTCCTCGGTCCAGAAGAAGCCCATGCGGTCCTGGACCCATTCGAAGTAGCTGGTGGTGACCCCGCCGGCGTTGGCCATAATGTCGGGAATAACGAAGACTTTCTTGTCGGCCAGGATTTCGTCGGCGACGGGGGTGGTGGGACCGTTGGCGCCCTCACAGAGGATGCGGGCCTGGATGCGTTCTGCGTTGCGGCTGGTGATGACGTTTTCTGTCGCCGCCGGAAGAAGGATGTCGGTCTTCCAGGTAAGCAGCTCCAGCGGATCGACGGCTTCGGAGTCTTTGAATCCGACGACCGTGCCGGCCTGCTGTTTGTATTTCAACAGGGCGTGGATGTCGATGCCGTTGGCGTTGTAGAGCCCACCGTCGTGCTCGGCGATGCCGATAACGTTGTAGCGCTTCTCACAGAGAAGCTTGGCGGCGTTAGAGCCGACGTTGCCGAAGCCCTGGACAATGACCTTGCAGCCTTCGCGGGCGATGCCAAGGTGCTTCAGCGCTTCATCGCAGACAACGCTGAGGCCGCGTCCGGTAGCAGCAGTGCGGCCGCGGGAGCCGCCGATGTTGACCGGCTTGCCGGTGACGACAGCGGTTACGGTCTGGCGCATGTGCATGGAGTAGGTGTCCATGATCCAGGCCATGGTCTGCTCGTTGGTGTTCATGTCCGGGGCGGGGATGTCTTTTTCGGGGCCGATAAACTCGATGAGCTCCGCAGTAAAACGGCGGGTGAGCCGTTCGAGCTCTCCCTGGCTCATCTTGCGAGGGTCGCAGATCACTCCTCCCTTTGCGCCACCAAAGGGGATGTTAACCACGGCGCACTTCCAGGTCATCCAGCTTGCCAGAGCTCGAACCTCATCGAGAGAGACGTCTGGAGCGTAGCGGATACCGCCCTTGGCCGGGCCGCGGGCAACCGAGTGTTGCACACGGTAGCCGGTAAAGACTTCAATTTTTCCGTTGTCCATCAGAACGGGGAAGTGGACTATGATCTCGCGATTTGGCAGACGTAGAACTTTTTGTAGACCTTCTTCGAGCCCGAGTTTTTCTGCCGCTTCGTTGAAGCGGGCTTCCTGCGCTGCCCAGGGATTGGTCTCCTGGTCAAGCGTCAAAATTTCGTTCACCTGCATGTTTTTTGTCCTTCATGGTTGTCGCTGTCAGCAGCGTCTCTCCGGCCGTCGTGCTGCCACGGTATAGATCGGCAGCGGAACTGGTTTGACCAGACCGGTCGGTGGCCAAACCGCACGAGTATAGGACGCTAAAAACATGACCTGCAACACAATAAGGACGGAGAAAAACAATTGAATAATTGAAGGATGGAATGATTGAATCAGGGGCTTGGCTAGGCGGGAGGTATGGCCACTATCGCGTTTTTCAATTTTTCAATCATTCAATTATTCAACCTTCCTCAATCTCCCCGTACCAGATACTCCCCGGCGATCACCGCCACAAGGGCGGCGGTGGGGACAGCAACCAGCGCGCCGACGATGCCGGCGACGGCGGTGCCGCAGAGTAGTGCGACCAGGACAGTAATGCCCATCAGGTCGACACTGGAGCGCATAATGCGGGGCACGAGCCACGCGTTCTCCACCTGGGAATAGATGACATAGAAGAGCAGGACAAGGGAGGCCTTGGTCCAGGAGTCTACTGCGGCAACGCAGAAGACGATGATGATGGTAATCAGATTGCCGGCGACAGGAATGATATTGGTGATGCCCATCAGCACACCCAGCAGCATGAAGTAGCGGACGTGCAGGCTCCAGAAAACGATGATGCTGTAGACACCTTGAAGCGCCATGAGCGAGAGTTGCCCGATAAGCCAGCGGCTGACACGCAGCTCGGCTTTCTGCAGCGTCATATCCAGGCGGGTGCGATAGATGGCAGGCACCATGGAGAGGAAGTAGTGGTAGACGGTGTCGCCCTCAAGGATGAAGTACATCGTGAGGATGATTGCCATGATGATGTCGGCGACGCGGGCGATCCATTTCGGCAGGCCGGCGACGATGTAGCCGGCGGTGGCGGCGAGCACCTGTTCGACATGCTGGGTGACCGAGTCGATACCGAGTCTGTCGGCCATGGGGATGCGTTTGATTTTGGCAATCGCTCCCGGAATACGGGAGGGAAGATCCTGCGCGAACTCCTTCAGATCGGAGATGACCGGTGGAAGACCGAGCCAGAAGAGCAGCGTCAGCAGACCGAGGATGCCGATCATCAGGACAAGTACGGAGGTGCCTTTGCTGGGACTCCAGCTCCTGATCTTCCAGCGCATGATGGCATGCACGACGGGAGTCAGTACGACGGCGAAGATGGCCGAAACGTAGAGAATCTCGAGCTCATGGATCAGCTTCCAGGCGAGAAAGCCGGCGAGCATCACCAGAAAGGTAAAGAGAATGTAGCCGCGAATCTCGCGGGCGCGGTCTTTCGGGGGATTAATGATGGGTGGTTCCGCCAAGCGCAGGTCTCCGTGCAAACGCAGCTTTCGTCAAAGCATACGATGCAGGAACTGCGCCTGGCGGGCGAAGTTACTTG
This sequence comes from Terriglobus albidus, assembly GCF_025685425.1. GTDB lineage: Bacteria > Acidobacteriota > Terriglobia > Terriglobales > Acidobacteriaceae > Terriglobus > Terriglobus albidus. Next base: position 811,654 of record NZ_JAGTAS010000058.1, on the reverse strand, counting down.
CGGCGCAACTCCTCAATCAACCGTGTGACGGTCTCAGCCGGGGTGAGCGGTTCGGTGTCAACGACGATCTGGGCTGCGCGCTGGTATTGCGGTCGACGTGCCTTGAAGCGGGCTGCAGCGACATCAGGATCCTTGAGAACGGGGCGGATAGCGGCATCCGGCTGAAGCACGCAGCGATCGAAGAGGACCTCGAATGGGGCGTCGAGGAAGACCGTAAGGGTGTTGGGCTTTTGTTCGAGGAGCAGGCGATTGGTAAGCGACTCCAACGCTCCGCCGCCGAGAGCGATGACAGCGTTTGGACGGCCAAGAGCCGCAGCCAGAGCGCGGGTCTCAAGCTGCCGGAAGCCGGGCTCGCCATGCTGGGCAAAGAGTTCGGCGATGGTTGCGCCGTGCGTGGTTTCGATGAGGTGATCGAGATCGCAGAACTCCCAGCCAAGCTCCTTAGCCAGGGCGCGGCCAACCGTCGACTTGCCGGCGCCCATATAGCCAGTCAACACCACGCGCTCGGTGGTGACGGTAATCAGTGATGGAGTTTGGGGTTGGGGTTTCTTTGCGCTTTCGACGGTCACCATTTCATTGTCCTCTTTTGTGGCTGGATTTGGGGAAAACAAAAGCCGCGACCTTGGTGGGGTCGCGGCTCGGGTCTTGAAACTTGGGCTTTTGTGCTGGATTTTGGGTATTATCCCTGGAACACGCGCCCGCGCTTCGCCTGAGCCGCTACTGGCCACCAGTAGCGGTAGGTAAAGCAAAAGCCGGGCTGGAACGTGCGCATCCGCATGTCAGTTGTAGAGACTAGCCTCCGGCACAGGAAGTTGCAAGAAAAAGTTCTGGGGCTTGGGGCTGTGTTAACGAGGGACGGGTGAAGTCTTCGCTTTTGTTTGGTTTAGAGCATTTTCCCTGTTGCCGGCTATCCCCCAGAACGTTCACCACACTAGCGGTAATAAATGGTTCGCGCGGGGCGCGAATGCCCACATCTCGGCGTAGCCGAGACACCACCCCAACCGAGCAAGCTCGTGGGAACCCCGGATATCTCGTGGGAACCCCGGATATGAGGCACTCAAGTATGGGTTAAATCGTTTCGCGGGGTTCGGTCATCTTTTGTGGATCGAGAATCTCGGTGATCTGTTCGTCGGTGAGGAGTTCTTTCTCCCGAGCGAGTGAGAGGATGCCTTTGCCGCTCGCAATGGACTCCTTTACCAGCTCCGCCGCTTTCGCATATCCGATGTAGGGATTGAGCGCCGTGGCCAGTGAGACTGTCGACTCCGCGTAAAAAGCACAACGATCTTCGTTGGCGGTGATGCCGGCGATGCAGCGTTCATCGAACTCGCGCAGCATGTTGGTCAGGATCTGGATCGACTGCAGCGTGTTGTACGTGATGGTGGGCATCATCACATTCAATTCAAGCTGTCCTGCCTGCACAGCATAGCCGATGGCGGTGTCGTTGCCGATGACCTGGAAGGCAACCATGGCGGCGAGCTCAGCTAGCACCGGATTCACCTTGCCAGGCATGATGCTGGAGCCGGGCTGCAGTGCGGGAAGCTGAATCTCATTCAGGCCGGTATTGGGGCCGCTGGCGAGCAGGCGCAGGTCATTGGAGATGCGGATGACCTCAAGAGCAAGGGTGCGCAGCGAGGCTGAGAGATCGGCCATCGGGGCACAGCTCTGCATGGCATAGCGCATATCGGGCGCGGGGCAGAGCGGCTGCCGCGTCAGCGTGGAGAGGTTCTGAATCGCCAGAGCGCGGTACTGCGGATGGGTGTTGAGGCCGGTGCCGACAGCCGAGCCTCCCAGACCGAGCTCGCGCAAGCTGGCCGAGGTGCGGCTGATCGTGCGGCAGGCGTGGGCGATGGCCAAACCGTAGGCCGCGAACTCCTGTCCCAGGCGGATAGGGGTTGCATCCTGCATGTGGGTGCGGCCGGACTTGAGGACGTGGTCGAACTCTCCCGCCTTCTTTGCGAAAGTAGCGGCAAGCGATTTCAGCACCGGGTAGAGATCTTCAAGGGCCAATAGCGCGGAGAGGCGCATGGCTGTGGGGAAGACGTCATTCGTCGACTGACCGTAGTTGACGTGATCGTTGGGATGCACCTTCTCGTAGCTGCCGAGCCTCGCGCCCAGGATCTGGTTGGCGCGGTTGGCGATGACCTCGTTGGTGTTCATGTGAAAGCTGACACCGGCGCCGGCCTGGAAGACATCGACCACGAACTGGTCATGGTGTTTGCCGTCGAGGATCTCTTTGGCGGCTGCCATGATGGCGTTGGCGCGTTCGGCGGTGACTGTGCCCAGGTCGCGATTGGCCTCGGCCGCTGCCATTTTGATGGCCGCGATGGCGCGAATCAAAGCTGGGTGAGCGCGCATACCGCTGATAGGAAAGTTGCGGATGGCGCGGGCAGTCTGCGCTCCGTAGAGGGCATCAGCGGGAAGTTCGATGGTGCCGAGAGAGTCTTTTTCTGTACGGGTTTTCATGAGGGCTCAGCCGGTCCCTATTATCGCTTGTGGAGTGTCCTGATGGCGTAGTGCGGTGGATGGGCAGAGAAGCAGATTTCTCCGCTCCCTTCACCCAGCCAGCGAAGCTGGCCGGGGCCCGGTCGCTGCGAAATGACAAACAAAAAATACGAGGCCGATCTATGGGCAGCCATCTACTTGGTGGAGAAGGCGTAGTCGAAGGTGTAGGAGTGTTTGCCTGCGCTGTCGATGATGATATGGAAGGTGCCGTAGATACCGGAGAGATCTCCGGTTCCCGAGCCTGGGACGACGATGATCTTCAGATCATAAGGTTGGCCTGGAACCATCGTGCCGGAGTGCATCAGGGCAAAGGTGCCGATCCTGCCACTGAGTTTGCCGGTGACGCGCTCGATGGCGACATAGCCGCCAAGGCCGGCCTTCTGGTCGCCGGCGGCGAGCATCTCGCCTTTGGTTGTGGCCTCGAGATCGCCGTGAATCTGTTTGTCGATCGAAAGGGAGCTGATGGTCGGCTCCGGATCGTGTCCGGTGGGCATGACTTTGACCTCAAAGGTGCCGGTGGCGTGATTCATGGCAGGGGATTGTCCTTGTAGAAGAGTCGTGGAGAGCGAGAGGGCAGCGGCAATCAGGAGTTTGCGCATAGTCAGTCCTGGAGATCGAGCGCCCTGCGTAACGGTTCCGTGCCTGCGCTGCGAGTACAACGATCTTATCCGAGCCGTAAAATGGATACAGGAACTTACCCATGGCCACGATTAAACAGGAAGATCTCATCCAAAGCGTCGCCGACGCGCTGCAGTACATCAGCTACTACCACCCGGTGGACTACATCAGGAATCTGGCTCGGGCGTATGAGCTGGAGCAGTCGGTCGCGGCGAAGGATGCGATGGCGCAGATTCTGATCAACAGCCGTATGTGCGCCGAGGGTCACCGTCCCATCTGCCAGGACACCGGCATTGTGACCGTCTTCCTGAAGATCGGTATGGGTGTGCGGTGGGAAGGCGCGACCATGGACGTGCAGTCCATGTGCGATGAGGGAGTGCGCCGTGCCTACAATCATCCGGACAACCGTCTGCGCGCCAGCGTTTTGGCGGATCCGGCCTTCGGCCGTAAGAATACGAAGGACAACACGCCTGCCGTGGTGAACATTGAGCTGGTGCAGGGCGACAGCATCGATGTTATTGTTGCGGCCAAGGGTGGCGGCAGCGAGGCGAAATCAAAGTTCGCCATGCTGAATCCGTCGGACTCGATTGTGGACTGGGTGGTGAAAACCGTGCCCTCGATGGGCGCCGGCTGGTGCCCGCCGGGCATGCTGGGTATCGGTATCGGTGGAACAGCCGAGAAGGCGATGCTGCTGGCCAAACAAGCGCTGATGGAGCCGATCGATATGCAGGAGTTGATCGCGCGCGGTCCGCAGAACAAGCTGGAAGAGATGCGTATCGAGCTCTACCGCAAGATCAATGCGCTGGGTATTGGAGCGCAGGGCCTGGGCGGTCTGACGACGGTGCTCGATATTAAGATCCTTGATTATCCGACGCACGCGGCAAACCTGCCCGTGGCGATGATTCCCAACTGCGCGGCGACGCGCCATGCACACTTCCATCTGGATGGCTCGGGACCGGCGCATATTGAAGCTCCATCTCTGGAAGACTGGCCGGAGCTGACGTACTCGCCCGCGAATGCGCGCCGTGTTGATCTCGACACAGTGACCCGCGAAGACGTAGCAACCTGGAAGCCCGGCGAGGTGCTGCTGCTGAACGGCAAGCTTCTGACCGGCCGCGATGCCGCGCACAAGCGCATGATCGATATGCTCAATAAGGGCGAGAAGCTGCCGGTCGACTTTACCGGTCGCTTTATCTACTACGTTGGCCCAGTCGATCCCGTGCGTGAAGAGGTCGTTGGCCCGGCGGGTCCCACGACGGCGACGCGCATGGACAAGTTCACGCGCCAGATGCTGGAGCAGACAGGTCTGCTGGGCATGGTGGGTAAGAGCGAGCGTGGGCCCGCCGCGATCGAGGCGATTCGCGATAACAAGGCTGTTTACCTGATGGCTGTGGGTGGAGCCGCTTATCTGGTCTCGAAAGCGATCAAGGCATCGCGTGTGCTGGCTTTTGAAGACCTGGGCATGGAAGCGATCTACGAGTTCACGGTGAAGGATATGCCGGTGACGGTGGCGGTGGATTCCAAGGGTGTCAGTGTGCATGAGACCGGGCCGGCGGAGTGGAAGGCGAGGATTGCCGGGGAGTTTGAGGGAGTGGCGATCTTTCAGTAGGAGTGGCTAGGAATGAGCGAGGCGTGGGTCTGTTCGACGTGTGGGGAGACCCACCAGGAAATCCCGTTCAGTTTTGCGGCCGATTTCCCTGATCCTGTTGCATCTTTCTCGCGTGAAGAGTTCGAGAACCGTGTGGTTGCTGGTTCCGATCAATGCATTTTAGATGGTAAGAATTTCTTCCTTCGAGGACTCATCGAGATTCCAATTCTCGGACAGGATGAACCCTTTTTGTGGGGAGTTTGGGTGACTCTCTGGGAGAGAGATTTCGATGAGATTTCGGACTGTTGGGAGGAAGCGGGTCGCGAGGACCATCATGGACCGTTCAAAGGAAGAATAGCGAACAAGATGGGTATGGTGCCCGATCCTTTCAACCTCCCGGTCACGGTTCGCCTACAGAGGGTGGGGCAGCGCCCGGTGTTTTTTGTTGATGACCCGAGCCATCCTTTGTTTCTTCAGCAAAAAAATGGGATATCACTGCAAGTGGCGAGGCAGATATCCTCGATGGTTTTGCATGGTCGAATTGTGACGTTTGAAGAGGGTAGTCATCCGATTTTGGAATGATTTCCGTTTAGAAAAGCATTCGCGCGCCGCGCGAATGCCCATGTCCCCTGGGGACATGGGGCACCAGAGTATCGGCTCACGGAATTGTCTATGCAGTCTAGAAGCGAATTCTTCGCTTCGCTCAGGATGACAAGGTTTGTACCGAACTCGTTAGAAAAGGCCCGCTGCTGGCGGGCCTTTATTGTTTAGAATTTTGCCGGCTTGTCCCACTCGGAGAAGACGTAGCTATCGAACGGTTTACGTTTGCGGGGAGAGAGTTCCTGGTCTTTCATACCACCTTGCAGCGTATTCGGATCGCCGAGATATCCCATGGCCCATACGGCGCCTACGTCGAAGTCCTCAGGGATCTGGAAGACTTCGCGGGCCTTTTTGTGGTCGAAGCCGCCCATGCCATGGGTGTGGATGCCGAGAGCAATGGCCTGCAGAGCTGCCGTAGCTGAGGCGGCGCCGGTGTCGTGCAGGTTGTGGTAGTCGGGGTGACCGCTGGCGGTGAACGTCTTCTTGGCGGCGGTGAGGTAGAGTACAGGAGCAGATTTTGCCCAAGCCTGGTTGAACTCGACCAGCGTGGAATAGATCTTGTCGTAGGTGCTGTCGCCCTTGATGCCGACGATGAAGCGCCAGGGCTCTTCTCCGTAGGAGCTGGCAGCCCATCCGGCGGCGGTAAAGATCTTCTTCAAGTCTTCGGCAGCAACGGGTTTGTCGGAGAAAGCGCGTGGGCTCCAGCGCTTGAGGATCAGATCGAGAACGCCAGTCTCCGAGGGACCGTGCTTGATGTGTTCGAGGTCGGGCATGTGCAGATGCTCCTTCGAGATAGTGGTGCCTTTGGTTGGATGCGGCGGCTACTTCGACGTCGCAGCATCTCCGATAAGATTAAAGATATGGCCTCGAGCGGGATTTTCGATGTACTGGTGATCGGAGCAGGTCCGACGGGTATGGCATGCGCGATTGAAGCGCAGCGCGCCGGCCTGAAGGCGGTGCTGGTGGACAAGGGCTGCCTGTGTAACTCGCTCTTTCACTATCCGGCGCACATGACATTCTTTACAACGCCGGAGCTGCTTGAGATTGGCAATATACCCTTCTCGAGTCCGAACCAGAAGCCGACACGAAGCGAGGCCCTGGAGTATTATCGCAAGGTCGCTGAGAACTATCGGCTGGATGTGCGGCAGTACGAACGTGTTGATAAGGTCACTGGAAGCGATGGGCAGTTTGTTGTTCATACCGAAGATCGCTTTGGCCGTGTGCTGCAGCATCAGGCGAGGAAGATTGTGGTGGCCACCGGGTACTACGATCTGCCGAATTATCTCGGCCTACCGGGCGAAGACCTTCCCAAGACCATGCACTATTACAACGAACCGCATCCGTACTTCGGTCTTGATGTGCTGGTGATCGGGGGAAAGAACTCCGCGGCGATTGCGGCGCTGGATCTCTGGCGTCATGGAGCGCGTGTGACGCTGGTGCATCGTGGACCTGCGATGCATAGCCACGTGAAGTACTGGATTTTGCCTGACATCAACAATCGCATCAAGAACGGCGAGATCAAGGCATACTTTTCAAGCGTGGTGAAGCAGATCTCAGAAGATACGGTGACGTTGATGACCCCTGAGGGAGAGACGACGATTCCGAATCACTTTGTCTTCGCTCTGACGGGATACAGGCCTGACTTCGAGTTTCTGGAGGCATTGGGCGTCAAGCTGGATGAGAACAACAGCCGGTGCCCGGTGTGCGACCCGCAGTCGTTGGAGTCGAATGTCCCGGGGGTCTATCTGGCCGGAGTCATTATCGCTGGTGAGCGCACCAACGAAGTATTTATTGAAAACGGGCGTTTCCATGGCGCGCAGATTGCCCGCGATTTAACGAGCAAGCTCTCGTAAGGGAAAAGCTTTCCACGGAACCCGGACGGGTTTAGCCTTGGAACCATCTCATGCGCCGTATTCTGCCAAGAACGATCCAGGGGCAACTGATCTTTGGCACCATCGTGGTGCAGACGGTGTTGCTTGTCATCTTTCTGACCTACACGATCTCCGCGCAGCGCTCCCAGACGCGAGAGCGGGCTCGTCAGAGATTGCTGCAGCAGGTGGAGCGTCTGGCAGGAGCGTGCAGTGTTCCGCTGAGCCAGAATCACATGGACGCGTTGAAGGAGATCCTTGAGACGGCGCGGATTACACCGACCATTGACGGGGCGCGTGTCACGGATCTGAGTGGCAGGACTCTGGCAGTATCCGAATCGAACGCTGATGAGCCATTGAGCGCCGAAGAACGGCGTGAGCTGATGGGACCGGTGAAGGCGCGGCTGTTTGCCACGGCTCAGGGGCGAACGGAGGGCGTTGCTCCGATCTTTGTCAGCGGGAAGCCTGCGGGTCTGATCTGGCTGGAACCGAGTTCTTCTGCGCTTGCGAGTAATATCGGCATCATCGTAACTGGGGCGCTCTGGTACGGCGGTCTGGCGCTGCTCTCAAACCTGTTGCCGATTCTGCTGATTGTGCGCGGCGTAAGCCGGCCGCTGCGGAAACTGCGTGAGGCAACGCAGCAGATTATCCGCGATCCGGAATCGAATGCAGGCTTTCCGTTGGTGGTGACCGCCTCCAACGAAGTAGGCGAGTTGACACGCAGCTTCAACACGATGGTGAGGGAGCTGGAAGACCAGCGAGCTGGTTTATATGAAACTCTGGCGCTGTTGGACTCCATGCTGGGAAATGCGCCCATCGGTTTTGCGTTCTTTGATCAGAAGCTGCGGTACGTACGGTTAAACCAGTTTCTTGCGGATATCAATGGACTGCCGATCAATCGGCACCTTGGCCGCAGGATGACAGAGGTCTTTCCCGGGCCGCTCGCTGAGCGGGTGGAGATGCTTCTCTCCACCGTCTTCGATTCAGGGGAGCCGGTGCGGGATATCGAGATGAAAGGTGAGCTGCCCAGCCTTCCGGGTGTGCCGCGTTCCTGGATCTGTAACTGGTATCCCGTACGCACGCAGCAGGGTGTTGTGCGGTGGGTTGGTGTGGTCGTAATGGAGATCACGCAACGCCTGCAGGCGGAGGAGGCGCTGCGTAAGACGGAGAAGCTGGCCGCGGCAGGACGGCTTGCCGCAAGCATTGCGCATGAGATCAATAATCCTCTCGAAGCTGTGACGAATCTCCTGTACCTGCTGCAGACTCACCCGGAGCTTGATTCCGCGGCACGTGAGTACGTGTCCACCGCACAGGCCGAACTGGCGCGCGTCTCAGAGATCACGCAACAGACGCTACGCTTCTACCGTCAGTCGACCTTCCCGGTGCAGACGCAGGTGGGTGAGGTGCTGGACTCGGTGCTCGCGCTGCATCAGTTGAGGCTTGGCAGCGCGCGGATTACCGTGGAACGTGAGTATGGTCCTGCGGTGGCGCTCTTTGGTTTCAGCGGAGAGCTGCGTCAGTTGTTCGCCAACCTGATCGGGAATGCGATTGATGCGATGGTAGGCGGCGGCAGGCTGATTGTGCGTGCCCGCTATGGCACGGGCCGTTCTCTCCGTGGCGGCTGGTGTGAGGGTGTGCGCGTAACGGTGAGCGATACCGGAACGGGAATGAGCGAGGAGACGCGGCGCCGTCTCTTTGAGCCGTTCTACACCACGAAGGACGCTACCGGCACCGGACTCGGCCTGTGGGTAAGCGATGAGATTATCCGCAAGCACTCCGGCACCGTGCGTGTGAAGAGCCGGCAGGGAGAACAATCAGGGACGACCTTCGCGATCTTCTTTCCGAAAGACGGGCTTAATAGCGTTCGGCCAATACTATCCAATGACGCGGCGAAGGAAGCCGCGAATGCCTAGCCAGGTCAGCAGAACCAGGAAAAAGCACAGCATGCCCAGAATGGCAGCCGGATGCATGTGCGGCAGTGCGGGCGTAAGCGATGCGCGCAGACCTTCGCTCATGTAGACGATCGGGTTAAAGAGCACGCCGTACTGTAACCACCGAATGTGATCCAGCTTTGCCCAGGGATAGTAGACACAGCCCAGGAAGGTGATGGGCATGACCACTACGCCGAAGATCAGGCCGATCTGCTGCGGCTTCACGGTAGTGCCGATGGTGAGGCCCAAAGCGCCGGCGGTGAGTGAGGCGAGGATGAGCACCACGATCAGCAGCGGCCAACTGGTAACGTGCGCCGAGACCGGTGTGCTGGGGATATAGTATGCCAGCGGGAAGACGATGCAGGCGGCGATGATGCTCTGCATGGCCGAGAAGACAATCTTTTCCAGAGCAACCGCGCCAACGGGCAGCGGACACATGACGCGATCATCGATCTCGCGGGTGACGCCGAACTCCTGCGCCAGGGGAAGAGCTACGGCAGCAATTCCGGAGAACATGATGGCCACGGCCATCAGGCCTGGAAGCAGCACAGTAGAGAAGCTGACGCCTGTTCCCTCAGCCATACCGGCGGTTGGGTTCATGGAGGAACCGCCAGCCATGTGCGGCATGATGTAGGTGAATACGAACAGGAAGAGGATCGGGTTCATGCAGATGCGGATGAGAAAGGGAAACTTCTCACGCCGCAGCACGTGCAGGTCGCGGAGAAAGAGTCCGCGAAAAGCATGAACATATCGGATCGAGTTGCTCGGCATAGCTAATCTCTCAAATCGCGCCCGGTCAGGCGGATAAAGACGGTTTCGAGTGTCGGCTCGGTAATGGAGAGATCGCGCAGGCCGAAGGGATTGGCGGCGGTGACGATCTCCGGCAAAAGACCATCGGAGGCTTTGGCAAGTACGCGTACGCCGTTCGCTGTGGTCTCGACGCTGGCCACGCCGTTCAGCGAGCGCAGTTGCGTGGCGAGTAAGGGCGCCTCTTCGATCTGGCGCAGATCAAGCTGATAGATGGTCTCCGCGCCGATGGAACTTTTCAGCGCGGCAGGCGTGTTCTGTACCAGGATCTTGCCGTGGTCGATAATAGCGACGCGTCCGCAAAGCGCGTCGGCCTCTTCCATGTAGTGCGTGGTGAGCACGACGGTGATGCCTTCGGTGTGCAGGCGGCGGACGATATCCCACATGGCAATACGCGATTGCGGGTCGAGGCCGGCGGAGGGCTCATCGAGGAAAAGTACTTTGGGGTGATGTGCAATGGCGCGGGCGATCTGCAGGCGCTGCGCAAGTCCGCCAGAGAGCTGCTGGGGATAGGCTTTGGTGCGTTCGCTCAGGTGGAACTGTTCCAGCAGCTGGGACGTACGTGCCTTGGCTTCTGACGAAGAAGCGCCGAAGTAGCGGCAGTGAAAGTAGATGTTCTCGAAGACGGTGCAGGCGCGGTCCAGCGTGTTGTACTGCGGCACCACACCGATGTAACGGCGGGCTTCAGCTGGATTGGCCACGACATCGATTCCTGCGATATGCACGCTGCCTGCGGTCGGCAGGGCACGCGTGGTGCAGATGGAGATGGTTGTGGTTTTGCCGGCTCCATTGGGGCCGAGCAGACCGTAAATCTCTCCAGGGCGGACGGAAAGGTCTATCCCATCGACGGCCGTGACAGTCTGCTTGCCGTCATATACCTTGCGCAGCGATTGAATCTCTACGATCACCACTACAAGTCTATTGCAGGGCCTTTGGGCTCACGAGAACGCCGTCCGCGACCATGTCAGTCGGGTTAATGACGACGTTTTCGCCGGGCTTCAGTCCGGAGACGATCTCGACTGCGTTCCCCATGTCGCGTCCCAGGACGAGGTTGCGCAGGCGAGCGATGTTATCGTCTCCGACAACGAAGGTCTGCGGACCGGCGGTGCGTACAAAGAGAGCGTTGGTCGGTAGCACGGTGGGCGGCTCGGCTCGCGGTGCGTCGAACTGAATAGTGGCGTACATTCCTGGCAGAATCTTGCCATCGTTCTTCAAATCGATCTCGACCAGGATGGTGCGCGAGGTCGGGTCGATGCTGGCACTAGTACGGGAGATGGAGCCGGGGTAAGGATGGTTCGGCAACTCACGGAAGTTGACCTTCGCCGCCTTAGAGTTCATGACGGAGACGGCTTCAGCCTGCGGTACAGAGCTGAAGACCCGCACCGTGTCGGAACGGCCGACCGTGAACATCTGCGTCGTGTTGGTGGAGGAGCCGGAGGTGATCAGCGATCCATTGTCGATGTTGCGCGAGAGGATGACGCCATCGAACGGAGCCGTAACACGTGAGAAGCTGAGCTGCTGTTCCAGGCTCGTCACGGTCGCTTCCGCTGCGGCAATACTGGCTTTGGCGGCCTCCACTGTAGCCTGGTTGGTGGAGGCGGTGGCTCCGCGGGTGTCGGCATCGAGTTTGCTGACGACGCCCTGGGCGTAGAGGTCGCGCCAGCGGGCATCATTGGCGTCGGCTAGTCTGGCGTTCGCCTGGGCGAGGGCGAGTTGAGCCTTGAGCTGGGCGACGTTGGCCTGTGCCTGGCGTAATGACTGCTCGGTGGTGGGATCTTCGATCAGAGCAAGCAACTGACCCTGACGGACGCGGTCACCGATGTCAACGTAGCGGGCTTTGACATAGCCGTTGGTGCGGGCGAAGATCGCGGCCTGCTCAAAGGCCTGTACCGTGCCGGGAAGTTCCAGCTTCGTGTCTTTCGTGCCCGTCTTGACTTTGGTGACAACCACTACAGGAGGGCCGGTGACAGCGTCGGCTTCAACTTTCAGAGCCTGGTTATGACGCAGCCGGGGAAGGAAGACAACGACGGCAACGACGCCAAGCAGCAGGAACAATCCCGTGACGGCGATATAAGGGCCGCGAGAGGAGCGTTCGGTCTGGGAATTAGGGTTCATCTGTTTTGTTGTCTTCCTTACTCGGGAATCTCGTCGGCGTGCAGCTCTTTGATCTCCTGCTTGCGCAGCAGGCTATAGAAGATGGGAACAATCAGCAAGGTGGTGAAGGTCGCAACCAGCAGACCCCCGATAACGGCGCGGCCGAGCGGCGCATTCTGCTCGCCGCCCTCGCCCATGCCCAGCGACATGGGTAGCATGCCGATGATCATGGCCAGAGCCGTCATCATGACAGGACGAAGACGGGTGAAACCTGCGGAGCTAGCTGCCTGGAGGGCGTTCATGCCGGCACGTCGCTGGTCGTTGGCAAAGGTCACCATCAGGATAGAGTTGGCGGTTGCAACACCGACGCACATGATGGCGCCCATCAGCGATGGGACGCTGAAGGTGGTGCCGGTGACAAAGAGCATCCAGAGGATGCCGCAAGCGGCGCCAGGCAGCGCCATCAGGATGATGAAGGGATCAAGCCAGCTCTGGAAGTTGACGACCATCAGCAGATAGACCAGGAGCACGGCGAAGAACATGCCCAGGCCCAGACCGACGAAAGAGTCGCGCATGCTCTTAACCTGTCCTCGGACGGTGATGGAGGCTCCCGGCGGCGCCAGCTTCTGGTACTTCTCGATAATTTTGTCGATCTCTTTTTCGACACCGCCGAGATCGCGGCCCTCTGTGGTGGCGAATACGTCAAAGACCGGCTGCACGTTGTAGTGGTTGGTGATGGCCGGGCTGGAACCGTGTTGGAAGGTCGCCAGGTTGGAAAGTAGCTGCGGAGCAGCGGCGCCCGTACCGGAAGTGATGGGCATACGCTGGAGCGAATCGATCGAGTCGAGCTGGTGCTGTGGGACCTGTACCTGGACGATATAGTTCACGCCGTTCTGCGGGTTCAGCCAGAAGTTCGGCTGTGCCGTTCCGGAGCCGGAGAGAGCGAAGAGCATACTGCTGGCGACGTTTGCTTCGGTCATGCCCAGGTTCTGTGCGCGCGTGCGGTCGACGTTGACGACCAACTGCGGAGAGTAGAGAACCTGATGAACGTGAACGTCCACAGCACCGGGGATCTTCGCGATTTCGGCGCGCATCTTCTGCGCAATCTCATAGTTGGGCAGCGTTTGGCGGCCGCTGATCTGGACGTCGATAGGAGCGGGAAGGCCGAAGTTCAGGATCTGGTTGACGATGTCGGAGGCCTGGAAGTAGAAGACCGCGTCGGGAAAACGCTCGCGCAACACCTTGCGAAGCTTCTGCCGGTACTCGGCGGTGGGGCGGTGGCCTTCCTTCATGGAGACGATGACCTCGCCGTCCTGCACATCGGTCAGCGAGCTGTCGCCGAAGGCAAGATTGAAACCGCCGCTGGGGATGCCGATGTCATCAAGAACTGTATTCAGCTCGTCCGGAGGGATGACCTCGCGAATCGTATTTTCTACCTTGGCAAAGACCTGCTCTACCTCTTCAATGCGGGTTCCGGGAGCGGCGCGGACGTGCAGGCGGAAGGTGCCGGCATCCACCTGTGGGAAGAAGTGTTCGCCGATGAAGGGAATAAGGCAGAGAGTTCCGGCGATGAAAAGCGCGAACGATCCCAACGTGAACTTCGGATGCGCCAGAGTCCAATCCAACAGTGCGTGGTAGCGGGAGCGGAGCCGCTCGAAGAGGTCATTGAAACGGAAATGGATTCGCCAGATCAGACTCGCGTTTGTGACATTGTGGTGGCCTCCTTCTTCCAACTGCTGGTACATATCCACCTCGGACGCGAGGAGGAACTTCACCATGGTGGGAACCAGCGTACGCGAAAGCAGATAGGAGGCCATCATGGCAAAGACCACGGCCATGCCCAACGGCGTGAACAGGGACTTGGCGGCCCCGGAGAGGAAGGCTACCGGGACGAAGACGATGCAGATCGCCAGGGTGGAGACGAAGGCGGGAACAGCGATCTGGGCGGCGCCATCCAGGATGGCCGGTTCGATCTCCTTGCCGAGGCCGAGGTTGCGATGGATGTTCTCGATCTCAACGGTGGCATCGTCAACCAGAATCCCGACGGCTAGGCCGAGGCCGCCGAGGGTCATGGTATTCAGGGTCTCGCCAAACATATTGAGGATGATGATGGAGACCAGGATCGAGAGAGGAATCGAGATAGCGACGATGATCGTTGAGCGCCAGCTTCCAAGAAAGAGCAGAATCATCAGCGCTGTCAGGCTGGCGGCGATAGCGGCTTCCTTGACGACGCCCTGCAGAGCGGCCCGCACAAAGAGGGACTGATCGAGCAGCGGGATAACGTCAGGCGGTGGTGGTGGAAGGTTGGCGATGATGCGCGGCAGCGTCTCCTTCACGCGCTTGATGATGTCGAGCGTGGACGCGTTGGTGGACTTCAGGACGGTGATCAGCGCAGCACGCTTACCGTTAAGCCGGACAATGTTCTGTTGGATGGGCGACCCATTGTGAACAAAGGCCACATCCCGCATGTGAACCGTGGCTCCGTTGACCTGACGGATGGGGATGTCATTCAACTGGTCCAGAACCAGAGGACTGGCGTTGGTGCGCACGATGTAATCGGTGGTGCCCACCTTGACGTCGCCGGCGGGCAGAATCAGATTTTGCGCGGTCAGCGAATTGACGACATCGGTCGGCGAGAGGCCCTTGGAGAAGAGAGCCTGCAGATCCAGGTCGACCATGATGCTGCGGGCTTTTCCGCCGTAGGGCGCGGGTACCTGGGCACCCTGCACCGTGGCAAGTTGCGTACGCAGGAAGTTGAGGCCGATGTCGTTCAGGTCGGCTTCGGTGAGGCGATCCGAGGAGAGGCCGAGCTGAAGAATGGGAACGTTTGAAGCCGAGTAGCGCAGGATGAACGGAGCCTGGGTTCCCGGCGGCATGATACGAAGGATGGACTGGCTACCTGCAGCGATCTGAGCTACGGCGGACTCAATCTTCGCTCCCGGTTGGAAGAAGATCTTGATGATGGAGATGCCGTTTACCGACTGCGACTCAATATGTTCGATGTCGTTGACCGTGGTGGTCATACTGCGCTCGGAGACGGTGGTAAACCGTTTCTCCATCTCGTCGGGACTGGTGCCGTTGTACTGCCAGATGACCGTCACGACCGGGATATCGATCGTGGGAAAGATATCGATGCTCATGGTCGCGATGCTGACGATGCCCAGTACGAAGATCAAGACAGACATCACCACGAAGGTGTAGGGACGACGCAGGGCTAGACGGACAATCCACATGGGAACTCTTCAGCCTTCAACGAGCGATTCGATGTATTTTCCGGGACATGCCCATTGTAGAGCGCGCACGGTCGAATTTCTGAATGATGTCTAGACGTTTTGGAGGGGCGTGGGGTCGCAGCTCCGAGGCCTAAATATCGGATATCCGGAGCGATCATCCGATATAAGACAAATGCCATAAATAATTCGAGTTACAGCGTACGGGGCTAGAATGAGAGTATGGCGCGAGGGTGGGAGAGTAAATCCGTGGAAGAACAGCAGGCACAGACTGAAGCACCTAAACCGCAGGACCAGAAGATCGAAAAGGCGGCGGAGGCTGAGAAGGCCCGCCGGCGGAAGGAACTGGAGCTGCAACGCGAACATATTCTGTCGCAGCGCACCTCCAATCCCCATCGCAGAACCGCTTTAGAGACGGCTCTGGCCGATATTGAAGAGAAGCTGGCCGCACTTGGCTGGGCCATTCACCTCTAATGACGGTGCCGGTCTACCGGGTAGTGGCACCGGTGTGGCGGTGGAAGTAGTAGGCGTTGCCCTGGTCGATGGTCGTCAGCACGATGGTATGAATGTTGACGTGTGCCGGCCGTGTGACCGCCCACAAAATGGCATCGGCGATATCTTCGCCGGTGAGCGGCGTAATGTTCTGATAGACCTTGGCAGCCGTTGCCTCATCCCCATGGAAACGTACTTTGCTGAACTCGGTTTCCACCATGCCTGGATCGATGGAAGTAACGCGGATCGGGGTTCCGAGCAGATCGATCTTCAACCCCTCTGAGATCGACTTTTCGGCCGCCTTACTGGCGCAGTACACGCCGCCGTTGGCATAGGTGGCGTATGAGGCGGTCGAGCCCATATTGACGACGTGGCCGCGCTTCCGCGCCACCATGCCGGGCACCACCGCTTTGGTGACGTAGAGAAGTCCCTTCACGTTGGTATCGATCATCTCGTCCCAATCGTCGGGGTTATTCTCGTGCATCTTGCCCATGCCGCGGGCGAGGCCGGCGTTGTTGACCAGGATGTCGATGGCAGTCCACTCGTCAGGCAGATCAGCGATTGCCTGATTGACGGCGTGACGATCGCGGACGTCGAGCTGGAAGAGATGAACCGCTTCGGCTCCGGCGGCGAGCAGCTCTTCGCGCATGGCTTCGAGGCGTTGGATGCGACGCGCGCAAAGCAGCAGGCGCGCTCCCTGCTGGGCGAAGGTAAGGGCGGTGGCTGCGCCGATGCCGGAGCTGGCGCCGGTGATGAAGACAATGTTTCCGCGAACGGGCTGCATACCTTCACGCTAGCACGTCCGGAGACAGCATAGGCCACCCGAGGGCGGCCCATGCTGGTGTGGTTGTTCGAGTTAAAGTTACTGCGGCTGGTTGGCCGGAGGGGTGGAGGTTCCGGTAGTTTGCGTGGGGGCGGACGTACCGGTGCTGGTGGCTACACCGGAGTTCTCGGAGTCCTTCACGCCGATGGCCGCGCCGGAGACGACAAGTTCCACGCGGCGGTTCTGTTGGCGGCCCTGGGCGGTCGTGTTGTCCGCTACAGGACGGGTCTTGCCAAAGCCTTTGGCGGTGACATTATCCTGGGGAACGCCTTCCGTGGTCAGGAAGCTGGCGACCGTATTAGCGCGATCTTCGCTGAGCTTCTGGTTGTAGTCATCGCCGCCCACGGAATCGGTGTGACCCTCCACCTGAACTTTCAGCGAAGGATAGGCCATCAGGATGCCGGAGACTTTTGCGAGAGCCACTTTGGTATCAGGCTTCAAAGTGTACTTGCCGGTATCGAAGAGGACATCGGACATATTGACGATCAGGCCACGAGCGGTCTCCTGGGTCGCGAGGACCGAGTTCAACTGCTGACGCAATTTTTCGCGAGCTTCGGTAGCAGACTCCTGTGCGCTTGCGGCTGCCTGGGCGGCCTCAGCCGCGCGGGCGCGAGCCTTGGCGGCTTCGGCTTCAGCACGGGCACGCTGGGCTGCTTCCGCTTCAGCGGCTGCCTGAGAGTTTGCTGCCTGCAGTTCGGCCGCTTTGCGCGCATCGATCTCAGCTTGCTGTTGTTCGGCCGCGATCTTTCGTAGCGTACTGATGCGAGCATCTTCCGAGCGCTGAACCGCTTCACGGGCGAAGGTCACTTCCTGTTTGCGGTCGCCGTGTTTGTTTTGATCGAGCGAGTCGGCGTTGTCGAGACTCTGCTTCACCTGCGCCATGATCTGAGGTTCGTACTTCTCAGCGCCGGCGTTGACGGCGATGCGATAGGCGTTGTGCGCTTCGTACAGCTCCAACGGACTCTTCTCATCGCGTGTGATCGGGTTCATCACCGTCTTCGATCCGTTGGTTTGAGAGACGTACTGGCCGCGCGGCAGCAGCGTATAGTGCGCATTCACCTTTTCCGTAACGCCATTGGTCTTGTTCTCGATGATGTGATTCTCAAGAACAACCACGTCAGAGGGTACTCTGACCGCAAAGTAAGGTTCGGCGGTGACCATTAGGCCGAAGCTCTGCAGGCCGGTGGTGACGGAGATGTTGACATCATTGCCCGAAGGCAGAAGTTCGCCAAGATTCTGCGGGTGGCCGTCGGGTGTAATGGCCCACAGCACGTAGGTCAGGTATTCCGGACCGAAGCCGTTGGCTGGAGGAAGGTGATCGACTTTCGCGTCGATGAGCATGCGGCCCTTGTCGCTCTTCACCACAGCCTTGCCTTTGGCATTGGCAAGAAGCGGTGTCCCCACTAGGTCAAGGGTTGTTGACCCACTGCGATGTAAGTAGTTGACGGCATCAAGGTCGCGCTGGACGACGGTGACGCGATAGAGGGGAACACCGTTATATTCGCCTTCGAGGTGTGCTCCGCCTGTTCGTGACTGTGCCGCAGGCGTATTCGTCGGATTAGGCTCCTGCGCTGCGGCGGCAAGAGGCAGACTGGCCGCAGCGAGCAGGGTTGCATAGAACGTGTACCTGGAAATGACGTACATGGTCTCGCTCCTTCATCGCTCTCTGTGCCCCTTCCTTAATGCGGTTTTGACGAGGGGCCTCAGAACACCGGCGGGCTATGAAACTCCGGTGTGCATTGGTGGGATGCGGGGGAAATTGCGAAAGGGTGTCCATCTCCGAGGCTGGGAATGGAACCTTATTTTTTGTCGAATGGAGGCAACCTGAGAGGGGTTTTGCCGGCGGGAAGCGAAGTTTGCTTTGTCATTTCGCAGCAACCGCAATCTGCGTTGGGGTTCGAAGCGGCCGAGTATTCCTTTTAGGCGAATCGATACATTCGGAATCCCATACTCAGATTGCCCATCCGTTGGGTACCAATGAGTGGGATATTCGGGACACCGGGGACTTGGGTCGCTTGGGGAATATTCGAGCGAAGCTCGAACCGGTGGGAGCCGTGGCCTTCAGGCCACGGTCTATCGGCGCTAGATAGAAATGGGCTCAGGGCTAAAAGCCAATCTACTTTTACGCCTTTATCAGCGGCCTGAAGTCCGCTGTTCCCACCAGTTTAGAAAAGCAGATTCCTCCGCGACGCTGGAATGAGAAAGTATCTGTCTACGTTTCTAGTTATCGGCCTGAACCAGCTTATGCGAGATCGCGAAGAGTGCGAGTTCCAGACGAGTGGAGACGCCGGTCTTGTCGAAGACGTTCGACAGATGGCGCTTTACTGTCTCCTCGCTGATGGAGAATTGCTTTGCAATGTCCTTGTTGCTGCAACCTTCGACAATGCAGGAGACGACTTCCAGTTCACGCGGAGTCAGACCATAGGTCTTGCGTTCCGGCTGCGCGGCGGCTCTCTGCATCAGGTCATGCAGTGCCTTGACGAGGTTGACAACACGTTCGCCGCCGATCCAGTAATCGCCGCCGGCGACCGCGCGGACAGCCTGTGACAGATCTCCGGCGACGGAATCTTTGAGGACGATACCGCGTGCCCCGATCTGCAGCGCTTCAATGAGCTGCTGCGTCGTGATGGCGCTGGTCAGGAGGACGATCTTGACTCCGGGTGAACGGCTCATGATCGCCCGCATGGTCTCCAGGCCGGGAAGCCGCGGCATCTGCAGGTCAAGCAGGAGGATGTCAGGCTCGTGTTCCAGCGTCTGGGTGATGGCGACATCACCATCTTCCGCCTCGCCTACAACGTCAAATCCGTGTTCGGGTGCGAGCATGTTGCGCACGCCGAAGCGCACGACTGGATGATCGTCGGCGATTACGATACGAACCGGAAGTCCGGAGTGCCCGATACTGTGCGCCCCAGACTTCGAGGTAGCTGCTTTCATCTGTATTCCTCCGGTCTGGAGAGGGTTGATACGGCTAGAGCAATTCTCCTAATACTGTAGCTCTGGATAAATCTGCGAATTCCATTTTCTTCGCAGGAAAACGGCGCACACAGCTATAACTCCGCACTACACCTTTAGGAGAACTGCTTTATTGGCCCATCAAAACCGCGCTTCCAGCATACGACGCAGACGGTCTACTGCGAGCTCGAATTCATCCAACTCGGTACCAACTTGCTTCCCCGAGATGCCGTTGCGTTCAAAAAGAGAGGCCAGGGAAGCGAGTTCAACCGCGCCGACCATGGCGCAGCCTCCCTTGATGGCATGGGCCTGGCGGCGGAACGAGGAGTTGTCATTTTCATGGAAGGCCGTGCGCATGGCTCTAATCCGTGTGAGGGCATCATCCAGAGCGAAGGTATAAGTCGCTTTTAACTGGGTGGCCGGCATGGCGGCCGCCATGCGGCGATAGATGCCTTCGTCCAACAGATGAGCCTCCTCGGGAGAGGCGCCAGGATGCAAGCCGGAACCATGCGTGAGGGAGAGAAAACGCTCCATCGAGAGCGGCTTGAGGAGGAAGGCATCGAAGCCCGGCAAGCGGTGTTCCGGAGCCGTGGCGCTCATAGCGAAAATGCGCAGCTGGGTGGGGGTGGCCTTTCGCATGGCAGCTGCCAGAGCAGGGCCCCGCAGGCCGGGCATCTGCAGATCCGTCAGCACCAGACCGATCTCATGGTTCTTCGTGATAGCAGCTACCGCATCGTCGCCGGAACCGCAGCCAGTGACGATGAAACCCTCCTGGGTGAGCAAGACATCCAGCAGCTCCAGGCTCATGGGGTCGTCTTCGACAACGAGAATCTGGTTGGTAGCCATGACGCTGACAGGGTATAACAGCCTGCATATGGAAGACAGCCCGGAAAATCTTGCGGAGCAGTTATTGCTCTTACGAAAACGCGTTGAAGCGTTGGAGGACGAGATTGCTACGCTCCGCGGCCAACGTGCTGTCCAGCCAGGTATGCCCAGAACCCAGGCTGTGCCGCCTCCGGCCCGGCCCGCTCGTTCTGGCGTATCGAGCTCAGTTCTGAAAGAGCGGCAGAACCTTGAATCGCGGCTGGGATCGCAGATCTTCAATCGTGTCGGCGTGCTGGCATTGCTGATTGGGGCGGCATGGGCGCTGAAACTGGCGATCGATAACCAATGGATCGGCCCTGCTGGGCGCATTCTCGCAGGCCTGATCGCGGGCGCCGGGATTGTGGTGTGGTCGGAGCGTTTCCGCAGCAAAGGTTTCCGAGTCTTTTCCTATTCGCTGAAAGCGGTAGGCACCGGTGTTTTGTATCTGTCGCTCTGGGCTTCCTTTCAGCTCTATCACTTGCTGCCGGAAGGCGTGGTCTTCGCGGCAATGTTGGCGGTAACTGCGTGGAATGCCTGGATGGCCTGGGCTCAGGATGCTGAGCTCCTGGCGGCGTATGCTCTCGCCGGGGGATTTGCCACTCCCGGACTCCTGTCGACCGGGCAGAACCATGTGGTGTTCCTTTTTAGCTACTTGATTGTGCTAAGTGGTTCTGTCGTCGTACTGCTGGCCTTCAAAGTGTGGCCTCGCCTGCTGCTGGGAGCTTTGGCGATGTCTTCGATCTACACCATCGCCTGGTACACACGCTTTTTTACGCCAGATCAGTTCGGCGTGGCCAGCTTCTTTACGTTGGTGCTGTTTCTTTTGTTTGCGATGTTGCCACTTGTGCAGTCGTTGGAAGAGAACGGGGTGCTGTCGGTCTGGTTGCCGCTGGCAGCGAGCGCTTATGGCTCGTTGACGTTCTATTCGCTGCTGCAGGATAGCGGCCGCCATGGATGGTTGAGTTGGGGAGCGGTTGCGCTTGCCGCCCTGTACCTTCTGTTGATGCGGTTGCAGATCCGGTTACGCCCAAATGCGGTCAGTGAGGCAATTCATCTGTCGCTGGCGATCGTCTTCCTGACCATTGCCATTCCGTTGAAGGCTTCGGGACGCTGGATTACGATCGGCTGGCTGGCAGAGGGGGTCTCGTTGTACTGGATCGCGGCTGAGAAGATGAAGCGGCAGGCCGCAGGACTGCAGTCCAGCGTGCGCTGGCTTTCGCTGGGAGCGCTTGCATTGGGCTATGTTGGAGCCATCACATTGCCCTGGTGGACGAGCAGCAGCCCGGTTCCATTTGCGAATGCAGCTTTTGTCGCCGAGATCTGCGCGATTGCCGCATTAGCCGTCGTGATTTGGATCGATCTCAAACGTGGTCAGATGCAGATTCCTGCGATCTCCTCGGTCGCGTTGAACCTGCTTATACTCGTGACCGTACGCCGCGAGATCTTTGCGTTTTTACCGGTTCGAGGAACATTGGATGATTCGATTGCGCTGGAGTTCACTTTCTCCGCTTTCATGATGCTCCACGGTGCGGCACTGTTGGCGATCGGCTTCTGGAAGCGCACGGCTTTCGTGCGCTGGCAAGGGCTGGTGCTGCTGGTCGCTACCATAGGAAAGGTCTTCCTGTACGACATGCGTAGCCTGTCACAGGGATATCGGGTTCTCAGCTTTATCGGTCTGGGAGCGCTGTTGATGGCCGTAAGCTTCGTCTATCAGAAAGACTGGCTCGGCCTGAAAGCCGTGTCCCGTTCAGAGGAGTAGTTTGTCGTGAAGTGGTTTGCCGCAGGGCTGGCGTTGCTGGTGGCATCGTCGGCGCCCTCCCCCCAACCCTCGGATTTCCGCTACCAGCGCCGGCTCACCGCGCCTTCTGTCGCCGGCGCGGACCAGGCATGCGCCGTGCTGGATTCTGATGTTTTTGCCCATGCTGCACCGGCGTTGCGCGATCTGCGACTCTTCTCCGGCAGGCAAGAGGTGCCGTATGCCACCACGGTATCTGAACCGGCCACGCCGGAGGCCGAGCCCGCACGCGTGCTGAATCTTGCAGCCCAGGGGCATTCTGTCGTTTTCGATCTGGTGATGCCGGGACATCCTTATACCGAGATCGAGCTGAATCTCGATGCAAAGGACTTTCTGGCAGCAGCGAAGGTTTCGGCCGGCGGTGAGGTGCTTGGCAGCTATACGATCTTCGATCTCTCCAGCCAGCATCTCGGCCGCAATACGACGCTGCATCTGCAGGAGAGCACGTTTTCCATCCTCCACGTCGAACTCACGCCGATCACCCCGCAGGGGAACCCGCACGCTCTCACGATGGGGAGTGTACGAGGAGCGACGATTCCGCCAAGCCGCGAGGAACAGACACTTTACACCGTGGTGGCTCGCAGCACGAACTTCACCCAGCAGGGAAGGCGGACGGTGACAACGATCCCGTTGCCGCCACAGGTGCCGGTGGAGCGTGTCCGGTTCCAGATGCAAACGGGAAAGGCCGTGAACTTTGCACGCACGGTGAGGGTGACCGCGCGAGCCTCCGAAGAAGGCAGCCGTAGCGAGTCCGCAACGGGAGAGATTCTGCGCGTGAAGATCACGCGAGGCGGGCGCGAGATCGAAGACGAAGATCTGACGATTCCATTCACGATTGGAGCGAATCTGCAGTCGCCGGCAACCGTGGAGATTGCCGTTGAGAACGGCGACGACCAGCCGTTGCCGATTGCCGCAGTTAACCTGGAGATGCGCCAACGGAAGCTATGCTGGCAGACAAGTGTAGCCAGTTCGCCGGTCCTGTACTACGGCGACAAGACACTGCCGGCTCCGGTCTACGACTATGCCCGGATCTTTCCGGTAAGCGGGCGACAGGCCGAAGCAACGATAGGGGCGGAGGAGAATAATGTGCTCTTTCACCAGACACAGGCAAAGCGCCCGCTGACCGACCGCTATCCGCAATTGCTGTGGCTGGCGCTGATTGGTGTCGTAGGGACGCTGGGCCTGGTGGCGCTACGCTCGGCGATGAAGCTTCCCAAATAAAATGCCCGGGGCGAGCCGGGCATTTTTATTTGGGGATGGCTTAGATCTATACGCGGCCGAAGGCGATCTCCATCAGCAGCTTCTCTTCGATCTCGTGCGCCTTGGCGGAGCCGGTGGCTGGGCTGGCGGCTGCGGCACGGTTGACGGTGCGTACGGGGATGTCGCCTGCGGCGTAGCGCAGCTTCGGATTGATGTAGGTGAGCGGGCCCATGTTGGCCGGCTCTTCCTGTACCCAGATAAGCTCTTCGACGTTCGGATGCTGCGCGATGGCGGCCTGCAACGCAGCTTCCGGCCAGGGGAAGAGCTGTTCGATGAAGACAATGCCGGTCTCGGTGTCCTTGCGCTTGGCGCGCTCGACGCGGAGGTTGTGGCCGATCTTACCGCTGCAAATGAGCAGGCGTCTGGCGTTCTTAATCTCGCCTTCCGGCAGAACGGTCTGGAAGTGCTGATGGCTGAAGTCGGCAATCGGAGAGATCGCGTCCGGATGACGCAGCATGCTCTTGGGCGTGAAGACAACCAGCGGCTTGCGATAGGGTGACAGCGCCTGGCGGCGCAGCAGATGGAAGTACTGCGCAGCGTTGGAAGGTTGCGCCACGATCATATTGTCTTGCGCGCAGAGCTGCAGATAACGCTCCATACGGGCCGAGGAGTGTTCCGGACCCTGGCCTTCGTAGCCGTGCGGCAGCAGCATGACGATGCCGGAGAGCAGGTGCCACTTGGCCTCTGCCGCGGAGATGAACTGGTCGATGACCATCTGCGCGCCGTTGGAGAAGTCGCCAAACTGCGCCTCCCACAGAACGAGGGCCTCAGGGAAGTCGCGCGAGAAGCCGTATTCGAAGCCAAGCACAGCAGCTTCGGAGAGCATGGAGTTGTAGGCTTCAAAGTTGGCCTGCTTCTCGCTCAGATGCTGCAGCGGCGACCAGCGGAACTCGGTTTCGGTATCGGTGTAGAAACTGTGACGCTGATTGAAGGTGCCGCGCTGAGAGTCCTGTCCGGAGAGGCGGACGGGTACACCGGACTCAAGCAAAGAGGCATAGGCGACCAGCTCAGCCATACCGTAGTCGAACGGACGCTTGCCCTCTCCCATCTCCTTGCGCTGGGCGAGAAGGGCCTTCACCTTGGGATGGATGTTGAAGTCGGCCGGATAGGTGGTGAGTTTGTTGACCAGCTCCGCGATGCGTTCGGTGGGAAGACCCGTGACCGTGTCGTCGTTGACCGGAAGATAGCCGCCCTTGTAGTTATCCCAGTACGCGGGCGCATCGGTCATGTGCGGGATCTCGGTGGCCTGCGTCGCCTGCTTCTGCGCGTTGAGCAGTTCTTCCTGAACAGCCTTAGCCTCTGCCGTCGGATCGACGCCGATCTTCTGCGCATAGGCCTGATAGATCGCGGGACGGTCCTTGATCAGGGCATAACGGCGCGGCTGAGTGACCGTCGGATCGTCCACCTCGGAGTGACCGTGCTTGCGATAGCCAACCAGATCGACGACTACATCGGAGCCGAAGGTGGCACGGTAGTCGGCAGCGATCTCCGCGACACGCACAACCGCGTCGACATCTTCCGCGTTGACATGGAAGATGGGAATCGGCAAACGCTTGGCCAGGTCCGTGGAGTAGCGCGACGAGTTGGATTCCTGCGGCATGGCGGTGAAGCCGAGCAGGTTGTTTGTGAGTACCTGGATGGTGCCGCCAACGTTGTAGCCGTTGATCGTGGCAAGGTTCAGCGTCTCGGCGGTCATGCCCTGTCCGGCGAAGGCGGCATCGCCGTGGAGGACCATGGAAAGGACCTTCTTCTGTCCGTCGGCTCCAATGCGGGTCTGTTTGGCGCGTACGCGGCCGACGACCACCGGATTCACCACTTCGAGGTGCGACGGGTTGGAGGCCAGGTGCAGGGCCATCTTCTTGCCATCAGGAGAGGTGTAGGTGCCGGTGGCTCCGAGGTGATACTTCACGTCGCCACCGCCCAGTGTGGAGCGAGGATCGACGTCTTCAAACTTGGTGAAGAGCTCTACCGCGGCGCGGCCAACGGTGTTGGTCATCACGTTCAGGCGTCCGCGGTGAGCCATGCCAAAGACACAGATCTCAACACCCTGTGCGGCGCTGGTGGCAAAAAGCTGATCGAGGAAGGGAATCAGGGAGCAGAGGCCTTCGAGAGAGAAACGCTTCGTTCCGAGATAGCGGGCCTGGATGACCTGTTCGAAGATGTCGGCTCGGATGAGCTGGGAGAGGATGTGCTTCTGATCGTACTTTGGCGCCGGGCGCTCCATGCGATTCTGCAGCCACTGGCGTCGCTCAGGCGATGGAATATGCATGAACTCGGCGGCGATGGTGCCGCAGTAGTAGCTGCGAGCCTCCTGTGCAATCTCGCTGGAGAGCTCATCTTCAGGCACATCGACCGGAAAGGGCTCCGGCGGAAGATGCTGGCCCAGCGGATCAAGCTGTGCCTGCAGATAACCCCAGCGACGAAAGACATCGAATACAACATCGCGCGTCATTGCGGGTGCCGTTTCATTCGTTTGTGGGGTTGTGGTTTTCTTCCGTTCGACAGGAGCCTTTGTCGCCATTGCACCATCTTCTCCAAAAGGCGAATTTTTCCTCGAAAATCCGCCACACCTATGCTAAGCCTGCGCAAGTACTTTCGGCAGGGGTTTCAGGGCGTCGTGTATCGATTTTCGCATATTCTGTGCGCTAATCGGACGAGGCCCAAAAATGGCGCGGCAGAAGCCGCGCCATTTGTTTGAGTTATCGGCTACTTAGAAGGCCAGCTTCAATCCGAACTGTAACTGGCGGGAGGTGGTCGAGGTTGCCGTGATAGCCCCCGCCGTGGACGAAGCCACCGCGGCGGTGGTCTGGTTGGCGGCTGTGCCTTGTGTCGGGCCTGAGCTGAAGACCGTAGGGTTGGGGAGGGCGAAGTTGGTGTGGTTCAGGAAGTTGAAGGCCTCGGCCCGGAATTGGGCGTTCACCCGCTCACCCACCTTGAAGCGCTTGAGCAGAGACAGGTCAACGTTCAGGAGATGCGGCCCGGTGAGGGTGTCGCGTCCCAGGTTACCGACCGCGCCGTAGTGGGGAGCGCTGAAGGCGGCGGGATTGAACCACTGGTTGACGGTATGCGGATAAAGGTCGCCATTGAAGTTCGGATTGACGTCTGGGCGCACCGGATTGCGGGTGTCTCCGCTGCCAGTGGGGTTATAGCCAAGCTGCGGCGTAAAGGGGAAGCCTGATTGCAGATTTGCAATGCTGCTGACCGTCCAGCCATCCAGAGTCTGACGTGCAACGCCGGAGCTGAGGCGGTGCGCGAAGGGAATCTCCCAGGTGCCGTTGATTGCCGCGTTGTGCTTGATATCCGTGGCGGCCCGGCCCCAGTCAAGCTTGGGGAAGTAAGGAACGCTGACGAAGGCTGGCGTGTTGGCGCTGACGCTGGTATTCCATGCCGAGCCATTGTCGAGGTTGCGGGCAAAGGTGTAGTTGCCGCGAATCTGCAGACCGTGCGAGAACTGCCGGCGGACATCCACCTGGAGCGCGCTGTAGAAGCTGTTCGCAGCAGACCACCAGGAGGTGGTGTTGGCGACGTTGGGGTTCAGTTTCGTGGTCGTTGGATAGTAGACGGTTCCAGCTGCCAGCGATGCAGGGCAGGATGGATTCGGGCAAACCACCGCGGGCGGTTCGTTGAGGTCGCCGGAGACGATCTGGTGGTATCCGCGTGATCCTGCATAACCGACGGTAAGCGAGGTGTTGTTAGCGATCTGCTGTTCGACGCGCAACGACCAGGCGATGACCGTTGGAGTGCGGATGTCGGGCTGTACGTTCGAGGGCGAGATCAGCGAACCGGCTGCAGCCGTAGTCGATGGCGTGATGGCCAGGCTAGAGACGGGAATGTTCTTGAAGGCCAGGGTTGTATTGAAGGGGGCCACCTGGGTCAGACGGTAGTCCAGATTATCCAGCAGGGCGCGATGGATACCTACGCCGAGGCGGATCGCGGTCTTACCGCTGGCGAAGGGCGACCAGGAGAGGCCCAGGCGAGGCTCCGGGAGGAACTTGGCCTTGTTGTCGTAAAGGGCATACTTGCCGACAGTCGGGTTGGTGTCGATGACCCAGTTGTTGAGTTTGTAGTTAGCCGCGCGGTTCTGCGCCTCGCTCCAGTTGCTGGCTGACTCGAAGCGGAAACCGGCGCGGATTTCGAGACGTGGAGTGATGCGGAAAGTATCTTCTACAAAACCCGCACCGAAGAGAGCGCGGAAGCCAAGCGCTGTCGGAGCCGGAACGACGCTGAAGGTGGCGGCTGTGCCCTGCAGGAAGGTTGTGAGTGTGGAGAACGAGGCCTGGCCATACTGGTTCTGCGCCAGCAGATCATTGGCCTGCAGCCGCTGCAGCCATACACCGGCTTCGATCTGATGGCGGCCTACGGTGTAGAAGATGTGGTCGTCGAAGGTGAAGAGGTTGCGTACGGCGCGATTGTTGGAGCCTACATTGGCTCCTGCGGTGGAGACCTGGGAGACTCCGTTCGACGCAGTGGAACCGGCGATGACGATGGCTCCGACCGGCCTGCCAACCACAAATGGCGTAACTCCATCCACGGGAACTTCGCCGGTGAAGAAGAAAGCAGCGCGCGAGTATCCGAAGCGCGCCGTGTTCAGCAGACGCGGAGAGAAGACATGCTGCTCCTGCAGGCTGGTGACTTGCTCGCGTACGTCTTCATTGATCCATGTCAGCGGATTCACGGTTGGTGTGTGGGCGGTGGAGTCATCGACCGTGTAGACGGAGAAGAACTGGTCTTTGCTGCCGAGGTTCCAGTCGAAACGCGTGGTGCCGAAGTCTTCGCGGATGCGCTGCACCGGATTGGAGTACGCATAGGCCAGGCCTGAACCGAGATCGGGCCCGTTGGCCCGCGGCCACAGATTCAGAAGATTCGCTGCGCCGGGCGCCACGCCGACGTAAGTCTCTCCGGTTCCGCTGCTGTTAGGAACATATCCCTGGCGCGCGCGATCGTTGGGAACGATGGCTTTGTTAGAGAGGCCGAGGTTCTGGCGATATCCCTCGTAGTTGGCAAAGAGCAGCAGCTTGTCCTTGCGGATAGGTCCGCCGACGGAGCCGCCAAAGTTATTGCGCTGGAACTGCGGCAGGCGCTTACCGTTGGCTCCTGGCTGGTCGAAATAGTTACGAGCATCGAGAGAGGAGTTGCGCAGGAACTCGTAGACATTGCCGTGGTACTGGTTGGTGCCGCTGGCGGTAACAATGGAGATCTGCGCACCCTGACGCTTGCCGTAGTTGGCTCCATAAGTGTCGGTGATGACGTTGAACTCACGCACGGCATCGACGCCGAGGAGCTGTCCGCTCGCGCCGCCGGGGGTGACATTGATCAACGAGGCGCCGGTGTACTCAATGCCGTTCAGAAGGAAGATATTGTCCTGCGGTCGGCGGCCCGCAACGGAGAACATGGCGCCAACGGAAGAGTTCGAAGTGCCGACGGAACCGGAGCGCTGGCCGGTGTAGTTCACGACGCCGGGATTGAGCGTCAGCAACTGATCGTAGGAGCGGCCGTTGAGGGGGAGCTCCTTGACGGCACGCTCATCGACGAGCCCGGCGGTCTGCTGCGTCGACAGATTTACGACCGGCGGAGTGTCTACGACCGAGACCGCCTGCGAGACCTCACCGACCGTAAGGCGGATATCAGCGGTGACTGCCTGGCCGACCACAACGGGCACAGCGGTGAGGGTCTGGCGGGCGAAGCCGTCCTTCTCCGCGCTGACGGACCAGCGGCCAATGGTGACGGAGGGAGCCGAGTAGCGGCCCTGGGCGTCGGTGGTCAGATGGCGTTCTGTGCCCGTCTCTTCGTTGCGGACGGTAACGGTTGCGCCGGAGACGGCGGCGCCGCTGGCGTCAGTGACTGTGCCGGAGATGGAGCCGCCCACCATCTGGGCATGGGCTCGGAGAAGAGCGAAGCTGGCGAATAAGAGCAGGAATGCAGCGAAGTATGCGATACGGCGCATGGAGTCAATCTCCTTGTGGTTCTTTGGTGCGCGTCTGCTCAGGTGCAGCGCGGCTTGGAATGTGAAGTGAGAACTGCCAGAAGATGCAGGATAGGTGCGCGGCCCGGGAGGGCTAGCGACAACAACAACAGGATTCTGCGGAGCCGCGGCGAGAGATCATTGGATTCCTCCGCGAATGAAGGTCCAATAGACCAGGCCAAGCGTGACCAGGGCGATGAAGATCTCGCCAAGGATGCCGACCACGATGGGCCGCCATCCCTGCCCGGTCAGGTCGCGCAGGTCAGTGCGCAGGCCAACTCCGGCAAATGCCGGAAGAAACGCCCAGCGCGAAAGATTGCTCAGGCTGGAGAGCTGCGAGGTATTGAAGAAGCTCGAAGACGCCAGCACCGAGATGATTAGAAAGCCGAGGATGAACTTGGGAAACTTCTGCCAGAGGAAGAGCGCTTTGTTGGGTACATCGGGCGCCTGGCCCTTGGAGGCCCAGTAGACGGCATAGCCAAGAACGACAAAGCCGATGAAGGCGGAGCGAGCGGTCTTGGCAAGGATGGCGAAGCGTCCAGCGACATCGCCGTAGAGGGCGCCGGTCACGGTGGCCTCGGCAGTGTTATCTACGGCCAGACCGGTCCAGATGCCATAGCTTTCCTGGCTGAGGCCGAGCATATGGCCGATCGCCGGGAAGGTGAACAACGCGATTGCGCCAAGTGTGAGAATCGCGGCGATGGCGGTCGAGACGTCTTCTTCTTCAGGTTCGATGGCTCCGCGCGCAGCCATGATGGCCGTGACGCCGCAGATGGAAGAGCCGATGGCGAGCAGCGAGGTCAACTTTGGACGCAGCCCGAAGATGCGGCCGAGCAGCGTCATGACAGTGAGGGACAGCGCCAGCTCGATAAAGACCAGCACCAGCGAGACAGTGCCGATGCGCAACACATCGGAGAAGACAAAGCGTGCGCCAACCAGAACGATACCGAGCTTCAGCCAGAGCTCATAGGTAGCGATACCAGGGCGGAAGATGGGTTTGATGCCGATGAAATTGGAGATGATGAGGCCCAGGATGATGGCCCAGAGCACGTACTCGATCTGCGGTAGACGCAGGTGGTACTCGGTGCGGAGATGCGTGAATTCATGCTCGATGAACTTGCCGAGGAACCCGATACCGAAGAGCAGCGCCATGCCCGGTAGCAGACGCAAAAATGCCCTATAGGCAGACGCGGAACTCCGCGCGGACGTATCCGGGGATGCAAGTACGGTAGACACGGTTCAGCGAGACTGCAAAGTGCTAGAAGCTGATATGCGGAACGACGTTGAGGCGTACCAGTACGGCCAGTGTCAGTGCAATGCCGATGGCCAGCATATCGATGACGGCTGTGTTGTGCTTGATGGCTGCCTTGGTTTGATTCGGTGACATCGTTGCGAAACTCCTTACCGGGGTGGTTCGTTGTTCGCGATGCGCCGGAAAGAGAAAACCCACGCATCGCGCTTTGGCTGATGCGTGGGTCTCTGAATCTTGGGAGCGTCTTTTTACGCTTTGGCTAGGCCAGGTCAGAAACCGCGCAGCAGCATACGCTGTTGCAACAAACGCAACAGGTACAAGCGGCGATGCGGTTCATAACCATTACTGAGAGGTTAGATGTTCCCAGGCCTCACGTCAAGGGCGGCGGGCACTAAAATGGGGGCGGCGTTCGACCCCCCAAAGGACGCCCGGAAAGCTGCAGGGTTGCGCATGAAAGCTCTCGTCAAGAGCCGAGCCGAAAGAGGGCTGTGGCTGGAAGATGTTCCCGAGCCGGAGATTGGCATCAACGACGTCAAGATCAAGGTTCTGGCAACAGGTATCTGCGGTACAGATCTCCATATCTATCAGTGGGATGAGTGGGCCCAAAAGACCATCCCGGTCCCGATGACCATCGGCCATGAGTTTGTTGGTGAGATCGTTGAGGTAGGTTCCAACGTTACTGACTTTCATCCGGGAGACCGGGTGAGCGGTGAAGGACACGTGGTCTGCGGCCGCTGTCGCAACTGCCTGGCAGGACGGCGCCATCTCTGTGCCCATACGCTGGGTGTCGGTGTGAACCGGCCCGGCGCCTTTGCCGAATATGTGGTGCTGCCCATGACCAATATCTGGCGGCATGCCGACAATATCCCGACGGATGTCGCGGCTATCTTCGATCCCTTCGGCAACGCCGTGCACACGGCACTGGCCTTCCCAGTGCTGGGAGAGGATGTGCTGGTGACGGGCGCAGG
Source organism: Terriglobus albidus (assembly GCF_025685425.1). Classification (GTDB taxonomy): domain Bacteria; phylum Acidobacteriota; class Terriglobia; order Terriglobales; family Acidobacteriaceae; genus Terriglobus; species Terriglobus albidus. The sequence continues at coordinate 780,048 of NZ_JAGTAS010000058.1, read as the reverse complement.
CCCAATCGGCATTATGGCCGCCGCCGTGGCGAAACATGCCGGAGCGCGGCATGTCGTGATCACGGATCTGAATCCGGTGCGGCTGGAGCTGGCGCGTAAGGCCGCGGGTGTTTCGCTGGCGGTGAATCCGAAAGAGACGAGCCTCAAAGATGTAATGCAGCAGCTCGATATGCACGAAGGCTTCGATGTCGGGCTGGAGATGAGCGGCAATCCGCATGCCTTCCGCGACATGATCGCAACCATGTCACATGGTGGAAAGATCGCGATGCTGGGGATCCCGTCGCCCTCGGAGATGGCGATTGATTGGAACCAGGTGATCTTCGATCAGCTGACCATCCGCGGTATCTATGGCCGCGAGATGTATGAGACCTGGTACAAGATGACGGTGATGCTGCAGTCGGGCCTTGATATCAGTAAGGTGATTACGCATTGCTACCAGTGGAACGAGTTTGAAAAGGGCTTCGACGCCATGCGCGCAGGAAGCTCAGGTAAGGTCATCCTGGATTGGAGCACGGTATAACGCATGAGCCAGACACGTCCTCAACTTGCACATCTGACCGCCGCGCTGAATGAGCTGAAAGAGCGCGGAACCTACTTCAAGCTGCGTGTACTCGATGGAGAGCAGGGGCCGGTCAGTGTCTACGACGGCCGCGAGGTCATCAACCTGGCCTCCAATAACTATCTCGGTCTTTGCGATCATCCGAAGCTGAAGGAAGCTGCACTGAAAGCGACCGAGAAGTATGGTGTTGGTTCGGGTGCGGTGCGCACGATTGCCGGCACGATGAAGATCCATCTTGAGCTTGAAGAGAAGATCGCTGCCTTCAAGAATGTGGAGGCGTGCGTTGTCTTTCAGTCGGGCTTCACGGCAAATGCCGGAACTGTTTCCTCGATTCTGGGCAAAGAAGATTTCATCCTTTCAGACGAGCTGAACCACGCCTCCATCATTGACGGAGCACGGCTCTCGCGGGCAAAGATCAAGGTCTTTCGCCATAAGGATGTCGCTCACTGTGAAGAGCTACTGCAGGAAGTGCAAAACGAACCCGGCCGCAAGCTGGTGATCACCGACGGTGTCTTTTCGATGGATGGCGATATTGGGCCTGTCGATAAGCTGGCTGATCTGGCGGAGAAGTATGGCGCCATCATGATGGTGGACGATGCGCATGCATCCGGCGTGCTGGGCCGCAATGGGCGTGGCTCTATCGATCACTTCCACTGTCATGGGCGGGTGGATGTGCAGGTAGGCACGCTGTCGAAGGCGATCGGCGCTCTCGGCGGATATGTCTGCGGATCGCGCGATCTGATTGAGTATCTCTACCACCGTGCGCGGCCCTTTCTGTTTTCGACATCGCATCCACCGTCAGTCGCGGCGACGTGTATTGCGGCCTTCGATCTGCTGGAGAGTGAGCCGGAACGGATCGAACGGCTGTGGGAGAACACACACTACTTTAAGCAGCAGCTTACGAGTGCGGGCTTCGATGTAGGTGGAAAGACTACACCCGCCAGCGAGACTCCGATTACGCCCATCATCATCGGTGAGGGCAAGCTGACGATGGAGTTCAGCAAGGCATTATTCGAGGCTGGGGTGCTGGCGACAGGGATTGCATTTCCGACGGTTCCGGAAGGAAAGGCGCGGGTGAGGACGATTGTTTCCAGTGAACATACAAAGGCTCAGTTGGATCGGGCGCTGGAGATCCTGACCGGAACAGCGAAGAGGATGGGGATTTTGTAGGGGATTCATCCCTACCGGGTGCCCCACCCTCACGGAGTTAGGGTGGGCGGGGTTACCCATAAATTCCGACAAACGTGGAACCGGTAACACGGGCTTACTAAAATTTTGTGGCTTCCTTGCCCACCTTAACGTTGTGAGGGTGGGGCACCCGGGTTGGGGAAAATAGGAAACGGCGAAGGTCCGGGAGACCCAGACCTTCGTTTATCTCGTTCTTCCCTTACGGCAGGCTGCGTTTGAAGCGGTAGGCGAGTTCCAGGTCGATCTTGTTTTCGACGCTGGCCAGACGGCCGATCTTCGGCGGGTTGAGGCCGAACTGGTCGAAGGTCAGAATTGTCTTGGCTCGGCCGGCGACCATATTGTCGCGCGGATTGAAGGTGGCGATGCCCTGGAAGGTCACCTCTTTCGTCACGCCGTGAATGGTCAGGTTGCCGGTGAGGGCAATGCCCGCCTGCCCGGCGGAGGGAATCAGCTTATCGAGGCCGGTCACCTTGGTGGGAACGAATTCCGCGGTGGGGTATTTTGCGGTCTCCAGGGTGCGGTTCTGGACAAAGCCGTCGCGCTGGTCCTGATCGCTCTTCAGGCCGCGCAGGTCGACGGTGATCTTGGAACTGGGATCGACTGTTCCGTCAGCCTTGATGATCAGCGTCCCGGAGACCAGGTTTGTGGTGCCGATGGCTTCATTGGTAAAGGCCACACCGACAAACTGTTCGGTCACGCGATAGCTGGCGGATGAGCCCTCGGTAATGACATCCAGTTTGGCGCCGGGAGTCGGAGGCGGTGGTGGCTGCTGCGGTCCGCCGGGGCCTCCAGGACCAGGCATTTGAGCGTGGATAGCGGCGCTGGCGAAAGTCAGCAGACCTGCCAGAAGCAGAGTGGGCTTGCGAAACATACAACCTCCACAGAAGAAAAACAGATGTTATTGCGTGGTGGAGGTATGACGGGACAGACGAAAAAAAAGCCGCAGGAAAACGGTTGGAAATCCATTCTCCTGCGTGCTCTTACTGCTGGTAGTGGCCGTTGTACTCGACGAATAGGTCCGGGAACTGCTTCTTCAGAGCTGCAATCTTCGGCAGATCACATACCTGGATGTAGGGATTGCCGGGGTTTTTGAGGGCATAGTCCTGGTGATAGTCCTCTCCGGGATAAAACGCCTGCAGGGGAGAGAGCTTGGTAACGATCTTCCCGTGGAAGACATGCGCCGCATCCAGTTGGGCGATGTAGTCGGCGGCCAGCTTGCGCTGCTCCTCATTGGCATAAAAGATGGCCGAACGGTAGGAGTAGCCGATGTCGTTGTCCTGGCGATTGAGCTGTGTGGGATCGTGCGCTACGGAGAAGAAGATGCGCAGCAAGGTGCCGTAGGTGATGCGCGCGGGATCGTAGACGACCTCAACCGACTCGGCGTGATCGGTGGTCTCAGTGACAACCTGGCCGTAGTTTGCGGTCTCTTTGGTGCCGCCGGAGTATCCGGCGGTGGTGTGCAGTACGCCCTTCAGGCGCTGGAAGACAGCCTGTGTGCCCCAGAAGCATCCGCCGGCAAAAACGGCGGTCTGGCGGCCATGGGTGGTAGCGAGGGCGACATCGTGAGTCGGCGCGGGAATGGGCTGCTTGGTAGCGGCTCCTGCGGTAAGCGTGAGTACGCCAAGCATACCCGCCAGAACTCGTGAAAGTTTGCGCATGGCAGTTGACCTCCTCGCATTGGACGCGGAATCGGTTAGCAGGTTACAGGCGTCGTCCGGACGTCTCAGGAAAGGCTCTACTTCGACTCCTGCTTGATGGGAAAGCTGACGGTAAACTCCGTCTTGCCCGGCTCCGAGGTAAAGCTGATGGTGCCGCCCGCCTGTTCGGCGATTCGTTGTGCGATACCGAGCCCGAGTCCGGTGCCAACCCCCATGGGCTTGGTGGTGAAGAAGGTCTCGAAGATCTTGCCCTGGTCCTCCGGCGCGATGCCGGCTCCGTTGTCTCCGATGGTGACAAAGATGCGGCCGTCGTTGGCTCCGGTCTTGACGGTAATCTCACCGCCCTTGCTGGGAGCGGCATCGATGGCATTGTCGAGGAGATTGGTCCAGATCTGGTTCAGACCCGCGGCGTGGACAGAGAGAGGAGGAAGGCCGCCGGCAAAGCTCTTTTTGATGCTGAGTTGTTTTTCGTAGATCTTGTGCTTCAAAAGAATGAGCGTGGCATGCACGCTCTCGTTCAGGTCTATGGATTGTCCGCTCTTGCCTTCGTAGGTGTAGGTCTTTACTGCTTTGACGAGGCCGGTGATGCGGGTGATGCTCTCTTCGATAGTGCCTACCAGTTGCATGGAGCTGACCATGGAGGCGAGCCAGGCAATGATGTTTTCGATCGAGTGTTTACCATCTTCCAGCGCTTCGGCTTTCAGGCAATCCAGGTCGTGGGTGGTGATGCCGATGGAGGTAAGAATCGGAGCCAGACCCCAGGAGTTGGGAACGTTGTTCGATTCCAGCCATTCGGCCAGCGCCTCTTCTGCGTCCGCCTCTTCCAGCGAGCTCATGCACTGCGGCCGCTCAGAGGAGAAGGCACGTTCCTGCAGAGCCCAGACGCATTCAAATTCCCGTTTATCGTGCTCCCGGGAGAATGCCTTGCCTAGCTCATGCATCAGGCGAAGGTTGCTTCGTAGCTGGCTGGCTGCGCGGCTGGCGGCGGCGCCGGGATTGTTCAGCTCGTGCATCAGACCGGCGGTGAGTGTACCCAGAGCGGCGAGCTTCTCCTCCTGAATGGAGCGGTGCTGTGCGCCCCGTACCCGCTCATTCAACTGGCTCAGGATAAAGCTGCGCATGGCGGGGCAGCGAGCCATAAGGCCCCAGAATTCCTCCTCGCTGTAGGAAAGGATCAGGCAGTCTTCCACAGCCTCGGCCGTGACCGGGATGGCCTGCTGGGTAATGAGTGCGTATTCGCCCATAACCGCACCGGGCTCGAGGGTCGAGATCGTCTGTGCCTGTTTGGTGCCATAGTGATAGTAACCACGGACCGAACCCTGTAACAGTATGCCGAACAGCGTCAGCTTCTCTCCCTGCTGGGCAAGAATCTGCCCCGCAGGGACATGCACGACAGGAGCCGCCGAGATACAGGTCAGCTCCTCTTCGGAGAGGGTGGAGAAGACAGGCAGCGCGCGAAGTCTTTCAGCAACTTCGGCGGGTGAGAGCGACACGGTCTGGGTTAGATCAATCATCATCGAGAAAGGTTTGCGAGATATTGGTGAACGAATTGGACGGCGATAGAGCCTTCGCCAACGGCGGAGGCACAGCGCTTGACGGAGCCATGGCGAACATCCCCGGCGACAAAGATGCCGGGGACACTGCTCTCCAGCAGGTACGGATCGCGGTCGATCTTGAGCTTTGCCCTCAGGTCGGAGGGAAGATCCGGACCGGCCAGAATGAAGCCGCGATCGTCGGTCAGAACGGTGGAGGGTAGCCAATCGGTCTTGGGTGCGGCGCCGATGAAGATAAAGACAGAAGAGGTAGAACGCCTCTCTTCGCCCTTCGGAGTTTTTACGGTGATGCACTCAAGATGCCCGTCGCCATCGAAGCCGACGATCTCGGTCTGGGTTTCAACCGTGATATTCGGACGAGAGGCAATCTGGTCGATCAGGTACTTGGACATCGACTTCTCCAGGCCCCCGCCACGAACCAGCATCCGTACGGAAGCGGCGTAGTTGGAGAAGTGCATGGCAGCCTGACCGGCAGAATTCGCTCCGCCTACGATGTAAACCTCTTCATTGGCGCAGGAGATGGCCTCACTCATGGAAGCGCCATAGTACACCCCTGCTCCGGTGAAGAGATCAGCTCCAGGGACGTCGAGCTTGCAGTAGGAGACGCCCGTGGCCACCAGGCAGACGTGGCAGGTGACCTCGTTGCCATCGGCCATGGTGATGATGTGGTAGTTGTTCTCGCTGCGAACACAGGTAGCACGCTGCGTGAGGAACTCGGCTCCAAGACGGTTGGCCTGCAGGGTGGCCCGCTTGGCCAGCTCTTCGCCGGAGAGGCCCTGGGGGAAGCCCAGGTAGTTCTCGATGCGCGAGGAGGAACCCGCCTGTCCACCGGGGGCTTCAGGCTCGACGATCAGGGTGCGAAGCCCCTCTGAGGCTCCATAGACGCCAGCCGCCAGACCGGCAGGACCGGCGCCAATGACGACCAGATCGTAGAACTGCTGCTCAGCCTGGGTACGGAGGCCGATCTTCTGGGCGAGTTCGAGTTGCGACGGCTGTACCAGAAAGTCCCCGTTACCGAAGCAGACCACCGGCAGGTTTTTGGCGTCGAGCTTGTGTTCTTCCAGGAGCTTGGTGGCCTCCGGGTGTTGTTCCAGATTCAGCCATTGATACTGCACATGGTTGCGACCGAGAAAGTCCCGGGTGGCGTGGTCCTGAGGTGACCAGCGGGTGCCGATGACCCGAAGTCCCTCGAATGCAGGCTTATAGCCCTGCTGCCAGGCTTCCAGAAGATCGTCCAGCACGGGATAAAGCTTCTCTTCCGGCGGATCCCAAGGCTTATTCAGGTAGTAGTGGATCTTGGCGGAGTTGATCGCCCGGATGGCGGCTTCTGTATCGGCGTAGGCGGTCAGAAGGGCGCGCTTGGCGTCTGGATAGAGGGGGATAACGTTTTCCAGCAGTTCGACGCCGGTCATGCCGGGCATGCGCTGGTCGGAGAGGAAGAGTGCGACCTGCTCACCGCGTTCCTTGAGCTGTTCGGCCGTATCAAGCGCTGCTTTGCCTGAGGCGGCTCGCAGGATACGGTATTGCTGCCCGTAATGGCGGCGAAGATCCTGGACTACCGCTTCCAGAACGCTGGTATCGTCGTCGACTGCGAGGATGATTGGTTTGGGCATACCGTTGAGTCTAGCTTCGCGACGGCATTTAGATTCGTTCCACAGCCGCCGGGACGCAAAATTTAGGTTGCAACTCAAGATGTGCGCAATGCAAGATGTGTTCCGTTTCCAGACACCGCTTGCGAGGGCGGCGAGCGTGCCGATAAGCCGTGACGAGAGAGTTATCGAGAGGTATTGACTGATGGTCCGGCTGATTCTGGGAGACAACGAGGCAATTTTCCGCGCGGGAATGGCGAGGGTTTTAGTCCGTGATGACGAGACTCGCATCGTGGCGCAGTGTGGCGATGAACAACGGTTGATGGAGTCCGTGCGCACGTTCCGCGCATCAATCGTTCTGGTGGGCCGGTCTATGTGCAGTGACCTCCCGGCACTGTTCGCCGCAGTCATTGAGTCGGGTAGCCGACTGATTCTGGTCCTGGAAAAGGGCGAGGAGCCGACACCGGAGATGCGTGCCAGGGTTTTTGGTGTGGTGCACCGCGACGTGGATGGCCAGGCGTTGGTGGAGTGTGTACGCCGGGTGACCCGCGGTCAGCGGGTATTTCCGGAGACGAAACAGACCGGAGTGCAGAAGGACCATATGGGCCACCTCGTCCGCGAGAAGCTCACGCCGCGCGAGATGCAGGTCGTTGGTCTTATCGTTCAGGGATGCCGTAACAAGGACATTGCCAACCAGCTAGGCACCAAGGAGCAGGTCGTCAAGAACTACCTGCGCAGTGTTTACGGTAAGGTCGGCGTTTCGGACCGCCTGGAACTGGCGCTGTTCGCCATCCACCATCATGTGGTCGAGGGCGTGGCCGTCTCTTAGCTTGCAAGCGTGGCTCCTTCCGCTGAAGGGCGGAGTAGCGTTTCCAGGATGGTGACCAGCTCTGAAGGGTCGACCGGTTTTTCAAGATAGATGTCGGCAGTTGGTTCCGAGGACTGGAAGGCCCGGGAGACATATCCGGAGACGACAATCACTGGAGCTGCAGAGAGCTGTTTGATCTGCTGCAGCAGAAGGTGACCGTCTTCTGTACCAAGCTGCCAGTCCATCACAATGGCATCGAAGGGCGTGGCTCGCAGATGAGCCAGCGCCTGTGTGACTGAGGGCGCCGGGATAGCCGTGTGACCGGCCCGATCCAGGATGGCGCATTTCAGAAGCAGAGCTTCCGACTCATCATCTACGCAGAGAACGCGGGCCACGGCTCCTGTCCCTCCTCGCTCGGGGGAATTTCCGTCACAGCATTTCCCTGTAAGTGTAGTGCAGGGATTCCGCATCCATGGGCGTTTTCCGCAATGAAAACACCGCTGCACTCCTCTTCCGGGATACCCAGCAACTGGGAAATGTACCAGAGCATTTCTCCTAAGAATGTAGAGCGAAGTATCAGGAGAACTGCTCTAGACTGCGGTGACTATCAATGCTCTATTGCACTTTTTCAGCAATCGACTTTGCCTGCGTGAAGAGTAGCAGATAGTCTGCTCCGCCCGCCTTGGAGTCTGTACCGCTCATATTGAAACCGCCGAAAGGATGCGCTCCGACCATCGCGCCGGTGCACTTGCGGTTGAAGTACAGGTTGCCGACGTGGAACTCCACGCGGGCACGGTCGAGTTTGGCGGCAGAGTTGGAGTAAAGGGCTCCGGTCAGACCGTACTCGGTGTTATTGGCGATGGAGAGCGCATCGTCGAAGTCCTGCGACTTGATCACGGCAAGCACTGGGCCAAAGATCTCTTCCTGTGCAATGCGCGCGGTTGGTGCAACATCAGTAAATATCGTGGGCTCAACGTAATAGCCGTTTTCTTTGGTGGGGATAGCATTCCCGCCCAGAAGCAGTTTGCCTTCCGTTTTCCCGATAGCGAGATAACTCATTACGCGGTCGAAGGCGCGCTGGCTGCTGACCGGACCGGTATAGACGTTCTCCACGGGATCGCCCGTCTTGAGGGTAGCGACCTTTTCGCGGAGCCTGTCAGTGAAGGTGTCATAAATAGCCTGGTTGACGATGACGCGCGAACAGGCAGAGCACTTCTGACCATTGAATCCGAAGGCTGATGCGATGACGCCATCAACCGCCGCATCGAGATCGCAGTCGGCTTCGACGATGATAGAGTCTTTGCCGCCCAGCTCGAGGATGGTGCGCTTGATGAACTTCTGTCCGGGCTGGGTTTTGGCGGCGCGCTCGTGAATCTCGAGACCCACGGCCTTCGAGCCGGTGAAGGCGATAAAGCGGGTCTGGGGATGGTCGACGAGAGCACGGCCGACCTCGGGTCCCTCGCCCTGCAGCAGGTTTACAACTCCGTCGGGCAGGCCTGCTTCTTCCAACACGGCAACGAAGCGTGCGGCGATGGTAGGAGCATCCGCCGAGGGCTTAAGAACGACGGTGTTGCCGCAGACGATCGCGGCAACGGTCATGCCCGCCATGATGGCGAGGGGAAAGTTCCACGGCGGAATCACGGCGCCGACCCCGAGAGGCATGTAGCGGAGCCGGTTGCGCTCACCGGGATATTGGATCGGGGTTGTGGACTGGTCGAGCTTCAGCGCTTCACGGGCGTAGAACTCGAGGAAGTCAATCGTCTCGCCCACGTCTGCATCGGCTTCCGTCCAGTTTTTGCCGACCTCGTACGTCAGCCAGGCGCAGAACTCGAACTTGCGTGCTCGTACAAGTTGTGCAGTGCGGAGCAGGACTTTGACACGATCTTCCATGGGAAGACGGGACCAGGTTTGGAATGCCGCCTGCGCTGCCTGCATCGCCTGCTCGGCGTGCTGCTCGGTGGCGCGCTGATGAATGCCGACAACCTGCCCGGTGCGCGCGGGATTGACGGAGACGATCTTTTCGGAGGCTGTGACGTGTCTGCCGCCAATGATGAGGTCGTACTCTTTGCCGAGGAGTCCTGCTACCGTTTCGAGGCCTTCGCGCATGTGTTGCGCTGCGGCCGGATCGTTGAAATTAACAAAAGGCTCGTTCTTAAACGGGGGCAGATCAAGGATCGACATAACAGATTAAGTTTATCGCTTGAAGTTGGGCAGGGCCAGATGGCCCCGATGGTTGAATCGTTGAATGGTTGAATCGTTCCTTCGGTTATGTTTTGGTCAGCTGTTCCGTTTCGACCGACATCTGAGCGGTGCGTTCCAGCTTGTCCCAGTTAAAGGGTTTGCCGTCGATGGCGCGCTTGATGGTCTTGAGCAACACAATCGAGAAGACCTGGCGGTAGCTGAAGCGTTGGATCCAGATGTGCGCCAGCAGCCAGCCGTCGCCCTTGCTGGCGGGATGCTTACGTTCAAGCGCGAAAGCAAGCGCTGACGCGGCGAAGTCCACCACCATGAAGGTGACGAAGAATGCCAGCAGCTTAAGGAAGCTGGCATTGGAGGCTGCTTCCGGATGGAAGTGCTTGTCCAGCAGATAATGCACGATGCTGGCGATGAACATCAGATCGATCAGTGGCGAGAGCAGGGGCAGGATGATCTGGAAGATGATGATGTTGGGCAGGGCGAAAAGACCCATAGCACGGTGATGTCTGACGGCTCCGATGTGCTTGAAGACGGCCTGCAGGATGCCAAAGGACCAGCGGAATCGCTGGCGCATCAAGCCGCGCATATTCTCAGGAGCCTCAGTAAAGGCAAGCGCCCGATCTTCATAGATCACCGAGTAGCCCTGCTCGAGCAGGTTCATGGTGAGGTCGGCATCTTCGGCGACGGTGTTGGCGTGGTAGCCACCGAGATCCTGCACGGCACGGGTGCGCCATGCACCGATGGCTCCGGGAACCACCATGACGACATCGAAGAGGTCCAGCGCGCGGCGCTCGAAGTTCTGGCTGGTGATGTACTCAAGCGCCTGCCAGCGTGTCCACAGGTTCACGCGATTGCCGACCTTGGCATTGCCGGCCACGGCGCCGATCTTCGGATTGGCAAAGTGTGGCACCAGGCGTGAGATGGCATCGTGGGCGATGACGCCGTCGGCGTCGATACCGATATAGATCTCTTCGTCGATCTGTTGCAGCGCGTAGTTGAGAGCCTCGGCCTTGCCGGCATTCGGTTTGGTTAGCAGCGTGAGACGGCCGCTTTCGATCTCTTTCGGATAGGTCTCGCGGACAACGGCGGAGGTGCGGTCCTTTGAACCGTCATCGATGACCACGATACAAAGGTTCTTGTAGTTCGACATCATCACCGAACGGATGGTGCGGGCGATGACCTTCTCTTCGTTGTAGGCGGGAATCAGAACCGCGACGCGCGGGGTGTATTCCTCGCCGGCCATCAACTTGCGTTTGCGCAAGCGGTCAATCAGGGCGAAAAGACCGATGATGATGAGCCGTGCGGTCATCAGGATGTCGCCGACAAAGAAGACCGCGACGACAAAGTGATTGAAGAAGCCGAAGAGTGAGAACATCACCGAATCGACGAATGCCTGCCAGCGCTGGCGGAACCCTGTGATGGGTGGCATCACTTGGCTGCGGCTCTTGCCCAGCAATTGAGAGACCGGGACGATCTCATAACCGCGCTGGCGAAGCGCCGTGATGAGAACGGGAAGAGCGTCGATGGTCGGCTGGCGGTTCCCGCCGCCGTCATGCATCAGGATGATGGAGCCACGCATCCACGGCTTCTGCTCCATCATTTCGATCTGGTCCCAGACGCTCTGTGTGATCTCCGCCGGGGTCTTGCGCGGATGCTCATCCCAGTCGTTAGTGTCGATCTTGTTGCCGACGATCACATAACCGAGCTTCTGCACATCTTCCACAGGAGCTGCCTGATCGTTGGTATCCGGCTCCTGATCGATGGAATAGGGCGGACGGAAGTAGAGGGGCTGCACGCCGACTTTACTGGCGAAGAGACGAGTCGTGAGCGTGAGCTCCAGGTCAAGCTGGCTCTTCGAGATTTCGCTGATATCAGGATGTGTGAAGGTGTGATTGCCGATCTCGTGGCCTTCACGGTAGATCCGTTTGACCAGGCCGACATTTTCCTGTGCCTCTTCTCCGATCAGGAAAAAGGTGGCAGGTACCTTGTACCGCTTGAGGATGTCGAGGATCTTCGGCGTCCAGTCAGGGTCGGGTCCATCGTCAAAGGTAATAGCGACCCGCTTCGGGTGGTAGCCGTACTGCTGAACAGTGTAGGAAAGTGGATACCTCTGGAAGGTCTCTTGGGCGATGAACTTGTTGTCGTCGTCCATCTTCACCGTGCGCAGGCCGTTCTGCATGGTGCGGGTGACCTTGAGGACATCGCCGTCTCCTTCGGTATCGACACCGTTGCCGGGAGGTACGTCCGCCAGCTCCTTAACCGGATTAGAACGATTGGGCTGGTCCCAGATCTTCCACATCGATGGATCTTCCGTTCCCAGGCGCCAGAGAGCATAAGTCTGCAGACCGAGCTCGCGGGCGGCCCGCATCTCATTGACTACTGTGACAGCATCGAGGAACCAGACCTCGTGTCGGATCTTCGCATCGACATCGTCGTAGGCGAAGTGCGGGTTCAGCGTGTCTGGATCAAGAACGACCTCTGCCTCGGAGTCGACCGCTTCCTGCCAGGCTTCCTGCGTTGCAAGATTGATCGTGTTCACGACCTTCTGGGGCGGTGGCTTGCGATGCGGGTGCTTCTTGTCCACCGGTTCGGGCATGGTCGTGGACCAGTCATAACCATAGGAACCGAGGGCGCAGATGAGCTTTTCCTTGGGAACCTTCTTCAGGATGTCCTGCAGATTTTGCACGAACCATTCCTGCGAAGCGATGGGACCGGGCTTGCTCTCGGTCTGGTGCTCGTCATAATTCATCAGCAGCAGACCGTCTGAGTGCGCGGCCAGATAGGCCATGTCGAAGTCGTCGTCACCGACCGGCACATTGATATAGAGCCGCAGGCTGTGTGGATGGAAGTCTGCGTAAAGGGCCGCTACCAGAGCCCGGAACCCGGGTTGGGCGTCACTGGGAATCTCTTCGAAGTCGAGCGAGATACCACGGTAACGCGGATTGGCCGCAAGAAAGGTGTGAATCTGCTGCACGAGATTGGCCGTGGCTTCAGGGCTATTGAGGAGCTGGCCAATCTCGGGAATGAAGCCGCCGCGTTTGGTGTCGTAGTTATTCAGCAGCGGAAAGATTTCAGTGTCTTCCCGCGCCTGGGTGATGGTGCGGACGATCTTGTTTTCGTGATCAACAGCATGTACCGCTCCGGCCTTATCTACGACAGAGAACGGACGGTTATCGATGGTATAGGCGGTGAGTGCGCCGTCGGGTGTGATGGCATGCAGCCACTCGGGAAAGAGCAGATCGATCTGGTGGATGTGCTGCTTCAGTGAGGAATAGCTGGCCGGATCGTCGTCGACATAGTAGGCCGCGCGGAGACCTTCGCCAGAGTTGAAGGCGATATCTGAAGGTTTGCGCGTGGTGCGGCGATGGGCATTGAGCTGTGCACGCTCTCTGGGCGTCAGCTCAGGGACCGGAGGGTTAGACAGCGACTTATAGTTCCGCTTGGGAGACTCGATGAGCAGTTGCGGCAGCGGACGGATGCGCACCAGGCCGATGATGAAAAACACGATGAGAATGCTGCCGACGACCGCGCAGACGTCGAGAATGCGACGCAGCCGTTTCCAGCGCCGTCGTTGCGGATCGTAAAAGACAGGTTTCGTCATCGTAAGTACGTTCTATGCCTCATCTTAGAACTGAATTGCGAACCTGGCACAGTATGATGCGTTTGATGACAAACCCAAGGGGCCGAGTTCTGTTTTGGTCCATCGTCGCCCTTTTTGCCGGCGCTCTGTTGCGGGCGTACTGTATCCGACATTACCCACAGTTGCAGGGTGATCCCCAGCTCTATGCGGAGGTGATCCGTAACTGGATGACGCGCGGCGTTTATGGGTTTACCCAGGAATTTGGGGTTCGGCCAACTCTGATCCGGCTGCCTGGATATCCCATCTTCCTAGGGATCTGCTTCTGGCTCTTCGGCATGGATAACCTGCGTGCGGCGCTGTGGGTGCAGGTGGCGTTTGATCTGATGACCTGCGGTTTACTGGCTCTGCTCGCGCGGCGTTTTGCCGGCGAGAGGGCGGCGATAACGGCATTATGGCTGGCTGCGCTGTGTCCCTTCATGGCAGAGTTTACGGCTGCCGGATTAACGGAGACGTTAACACTCTTCTGTACAGTTCTGGCCTTCTGGGTGTTGCAGCGTTGGCTCGATACTCCACAGTGGCGCTGGGTCGTCGTGCTGGGTGCGGCGCTGGCTTACGCCATTCTGTTAAGGCCCGATCAAGGGCTGTTGGCGGCAGCGGTCTTACCGGCGATGCTGGTGGGCCGCGGATTCCGGCTGCCCCAGGTGAAAGGGACCATTGTTCCGACAGCTGCATGTGCCTTGCTGGTGGTGCTTCCCTTGGTTCCATGGACGATCCGGAACTACCGTGTCTTCCATGTGCTGCAACCGCTGGCGCCGCGTTACGCGAACGATCCGGGAGAGCCTAACCCATATGGTTTCCAGCGATGGTATCGGACGTGGGCGATCGATTACGCGTCGACGGAAGATATCTATTGGGACTACGACGGCGATGCCCTGGACTTTGCGACGTTGCCGACTCGCGCCTTCGATTCGCCGAAACAGTATCGCGAGACGGCGGCGGTCTTCGCTCTCTACAACCAGACCAAGCGGAATTCGCCCGAGGTGGATGCCCGGTTCGCCGCTCTGGCGGAGGAGCGTGTACGAGCGCACCCGGTGCGTTACTACCTGCTGTTGCCCATCGCGCGCCTAGGGAATATGCTGCTGCGTCCGCGCGTGGATTGGCTCCCCGGCCCGCTACGGTGGTGGCGATGGAGTGAGTCGTCCCCACTGCAATTTGGACGGGCTCTATTTTTAGGCACGTTGAATCTGGTTTTGATCGTGTTTGCGGCCGTTGGGGCATGGAGGCTGAAGACGCGGCCCGAGCTACGCCCAATCCTCTTGGCCATGCTGGCGTATGGCGTTCTGCGGTGTGCCTTGTTGTTAACCGTCGATAACTCCGAGCCGCGTTATACGGTCGAGTTCGTTCCCTTGTGGATTGTGCTGACGGGGGTGGCGTTGACGAGGCCGCCCGTGGTGATTGGGTGAGAGCCGCCTCTTCAGTCGGCTGATTGAAGCTTAAAAAAAATTAAATAGGCTTTCTCTGTCTTTCAGGCTAGGCTACCGCACGTTCTTCGCTCAGCCAATGCTGCCTGGTTCGAGCTCCGCTCGAATATCCCACTCATGCTTCGCATGAATGGGGCACCCAAATTCTCCTTACCTCAGAATTGGTGCCCCATCCATCGCATCGCGATGGGTGGGATGGGATTCAGAGTTCCCGGTGCAAGCAGGGGGTAGAAGCGGCGGGTTTCCGCCCGCTGATTGCCACGCACCCAAAATGCCGGGCTTAAAATCCCATTCATTTAGGGTGGAAGCCGTGGCTTAAAAACCACGGCTTCCACCCTTACGCGTTTCCTAACTACGCCTTCAACAGCTCTTTGACGTAAACAGAGCGTAGCGGAAGGCGGCGGATCGATTTCCCGGTTGCGTCGAAGACAGCCGCTGCAATTGCTGGAGATGCGAGCGCGTTGGCCGCTTCCGAGCCCTGTCCATAGCTGCCCACAGATGGATTATTGAGAAGCACAACCTTGATCTCCGAAATCTCATTCATCTTCAGGATGGGATATGAGATCCAGTCGGCTGCGGTGACGGCGCTTTCATTGAATGCGACCTCTTCGTAGAGTGCCTGGCTGATGCCCATCACGGCTCCGCCTTCGATCTGCCGCTTGAGCTGCTCTGGGTTTACCACGATGCCGGGATCCACGACGATGGTGTACTTCTCGACCTTGACGTCTCCCGTTGCCGGAATGACGGCGATCTGGCAGGCGCAGGCCCAGTAGACTCCACCGCGGAACATGACGGAGACGCCTTGTCCGCGTACAGGAGTAGAGCCGGTGGAAGCGGCGGCCGGTTGCGGAGACGGACGTGTCTGCCATGCGGACTCTTCGCGCAGCCGCTGCAGCACGTGAATCAGGCGCTCTTCTTTCGCATGGTCGATACGGAATTGAAGGGGATCGGCGCCGGCTAATGCCGCCGCGTCGCTGATAGCGAGCTCCCGCGGAAAGTTCTGCTGGTACTGCGTCGGGGTGCGCATGCTGTGGTCACGCAGGCCGATGGCGAGCGGAGACGCTTTCTGGCCGATCTGGAAGGTGCCGTGGTAACGCTCTTCGAGATTCGGTACGGCGTCGTACTGCCAGGGATCCGCGCTGCCGTTGGCGATGCTGGTGAGCATGCCGCCCTTTTCCGAGGGGGCCGGCATGGTGGGTAGGCCTGCAAGTACGGCTCCGATCGGGCGATCGTCCTGCCCGGCGGGCTGGTGGTGGTCGGCTTCGTACGCGACGATGCGGCCATTGCCGTCAAGGCCGATCCTGATATCGGTAAAGGCAGCCGGAGATTGCGTGGACCACTGGATATCGTCGTTGCGCATCCACTGAACACGTACGGGCTTACCCAACTCTTTGGAGAGAAGGACGGCTTCATCCTCGGCTCCGGCGTTGCCTCCGTTCGAGCGGCCATAATGTCCGGCGCCGGCGTAGGTCTTGACGATGACCTTGCCGGTGTTGACGCCCAGCATCATAGCAAGCTCACCGCGCAGTGCCTGCGCATTCTGAGTATGCGTATGCACGGTAACGACGCCGTCAGGACGATAGTCTGCGACAGCGACCGTGGGACCGATTGGCGCATGCTTCATGTAGGGCAGTTCGTAGGTGGCCTTCAGTACCTTAGCCGCGGACTTCATGCCGGAGGCAACATCGCCTGCGCTCTTGCGGCTCTTCTGAACTGGGGTGGCATTCCAGTCTGCTTCGTTGCGCAGATACTGGTATAGCTTCTCCTTGCCGGGAAGCCCCTTCCACTCGGTCCACTTTGTGGCGCCCGCGACCTGTCCCGATGCCTGGATCGCCTCCCACTCGGTCGGCGCAACAACCGCCACCAGATCGCCTTTCACGATGACCTGTGCATTGGGATATTTCTGTTTGTCGACTTTCCCGGCGGAGACCAGGCGTGATCCCAGCGTGGGTGGATGAATGGTGCGTGCATGCAGCATGCCCGGAAGCTTGACGTTCGTGACCCACGGCTCCTGGTGTTTCACCTTCTCGGCGATGATGCTGTTTTTGTATGACTTGCCGATGACTTTATAGCTGCTGACCGGTTTCATCGGTGGGTTTCCGCCGACCGCGAGTCCAATGATGCTGGTGAGGTCGCCGCTGACAGGGATGGTGAGCTTCAGATCCTTACCCTTTACCAGATCGCCGTAGCGGACCTGTTTTCCGCCTCCGGAGACCATGCCGTCATGCGTCGAGAGCTGATCAGCTGGGACTGCAAGATGCTCCGAGGCGAGCTGCAGGATCGCCTGGCGGGTGTAAGCCGCGGCTTTGCGGATATTAGGCGAGCCGTGACCGAGAAGATCGAAGGTCCCGCCTCCGTCAGCAGTGACATCGGTATCGCCGGAGACAACGGTGGTGATGGCCTCAAAGGGAAGGTCCAGTTCTTCGGCCACGATCTGACGGTATGCGGTGTAGATGGTGCCCTGGCCGAAGTCGCTTTTGCCGGTACGGAAGAGGACGGTATTGTCAGGACGGATCTCGATCCACGAGCCTGGAAGGGAAGCGTCAAAGGCACGAAGGCTGGTGTTGGCTGCGGCTGCTTCGGCGGCGCCGGAACGTAGCAGGCCGAAGCCGACCATCAGCGCTCCGCCGGCTTTCATAAATCCACGGCGGCTGAGCTGTGCTCCATAGACATCGGTGGTCTGTTCTGTAAATCCGATCATTGCGCGCCTCCTTTCGCCATGAGAGTCGAAGCAAAGCGGACGGCTTCAATGATGGCAACATAGCTGCCGCAGCGGCATAGGTGTGGCGACGGCCCTGAATTGGTGAAGGTGTCTTTGATCTCCTCGACGGAGGGATTCTGTTTGCTTTCCAGCAGTTCGGTGGCTTTGATCATCATGCCGTTCTGGCAGAAGCCGCAGAGGTGAACCTGCTGTTCGATCCAGGCCTCTTGCACCGGGTGCAGTGTCTTTGCAGCTTGTGCGGGGGAGAGGTGTTGTTGCTTTGCCCAGCGGTCAGGCAGACCTTCAAGAGTTGTGACTTCCTTTCCGGCAGCAACTACGGCAGGCGTAATACAGGAGCGAACTTCTTTGCCGTCGAGCAGTACGGAACAGGCTCCGCACTGTGCCAGACCACAGCCGAACTGAGGACTGGTGACATCCAACTCGTCGCGAAGAACGTAGAGAAGCGGTGTATCTTCCGCGGAGTGCACCTCGCGCTTCTTTCCATTGACAGTGATCGTCAGCATCGACCCACCTCCAGGCTAAGCTCCGGCGTCGTTTCGGTCGCGAGCAGTAAGGACAGTGTTTGCCGCGCAGCAAGGGTGTCGCGGAGCCTGCCACAGAAGAGTATTCCATTCCGCCCGAGCGGGCTACCGGCCGCCGGCAAAATCGGCGTTTGGGTGTGATCGGAATATCTTTTGACGGGATCAGTTCGGGAAGGCATCTTAGTTGCTTAAAGCAACTATTTTCGTTTAGGGTCAGATGCATGAGCGATGCAACCCAGATCTTTGCCATCCGCGATTTCAATCGTTTCTATACAGCCCGGCTGGGTCTGTTGCGGCAGCGGCATCTGGATGGCGAGTTTTCGCTCACGGAAGCGCGCATGCTGTACGAGATCTGGGCGAATCCGCGGCTGACGGCATCGAATCTTCGGGGAATTCTGGGTCTGGATAGGGGCTATATCAGCCGGTTGCTGGCTTCGTTGACGAAGCGGAAGCTTGTGCGGCAGGCGGTGTCGAAGGCCGACAGCAGGGAGCGTCTGCTCTCGCTGACCCCAGCCGGAGAGAAGAAGATGGCCGCGCTTAACCGGCAATCGGAGAAGCAGATCGAGGAGATGCTGCAGGGCCTGAGCCGAGAGGAGCGGGAGAGGCTGGTCACCTCACTCGGCGTCGTGCGTTCTCTGCTGACCGCGCAGAAGAGCTCCGAGGTGCAGGTCGAGCGCCTGAGCGAGGTCACCGAAGAAGTGCTTGATCTGTTGCAGGAGTACTACGAGGCAGTGGGTGTGATGGTGCGGGACACGCCTGAGTCCGTGGGCGAGATCGTGAACGATCCTGATGCCGGCGTGTGGATCGCCACGCTGAACGGAAAGATTGTGGGATGCGCCTATCTTCATAGCCTGCCATCCATGCCGGGCGCCACGGAGTGTAAGCGGCTCTACGTCAAACCGAGCGCTCGCGGCAAAGGTGTGGCGCATGCTCTTCTCGATGCGCAGGAGGCCTTTGCGAGGAGCCGGGGATTTAAGCGGATCTATCTCGACAGCAAAGATGATCTGCGCGTTGCCATCGGTCTCTATCAGCGAAGAGGCTTTGTGGCCTGTGAACGTTACAACGACAACCCACAGGCGACGGTGTTTCTGATGAAAGAGATTGCGGAGACGTCGACGAAAGCTCTGCGAAGATAGCGGGCGTTAGCCAGTCCAAAGGGTCGGATTCTGCCAACTTTTTCAGTCAGAGCTCCCATATCGCGATCGTGGCCTGCCGCATGGAGAAGATCGAGCACGCCCTTCCGTCATAGCGCTTCGATGAGATCGCTCTGCCAGAATCCCCTGTAAATACGAGACGTCTCAATTTATTCAGGCGATTTAACGCGCATAAATCGAAACGATTTTTCTTGACGGTCGGCATTCGGTTCAAATACCGTCTCGTTCATCTCGAAACTATTTTTCTATCGAAACGGGCCTGCTGGTCTTTTCAATCTCCCCAGAGAGGGTTTCAGTCCGATGCTTCGTATTTTTGTGCGTTTTCTGGCGTTGTTTGTGCTGTTCAGTGGTTCCCTGGGCGCCGCCTTTGCCCAAGGTGGTGAGGGTGCCATCTCCGGAACGGTGACGGATCCGACCGGAGCCATCGTTCCGGGCGCGAAGGTTGTGGCCCATAACATCGCTACCGGTGTGGACTCAACGCGAACCACTACCGGCGACGGTGTCTATAACGTTGCTCCGCTTGTGCCGGGCACCTACACGCTGACGGTTACCGCAACCGGTTTCAGCGGCTTTCGCCAGGAGAATATCCAGGTCAATGCGCTGGCCAATGTCGGCCTGAACGTTGCGCTCAAGGTTGGCAACCAGAGTGAGACGGTGACGATCACCGATGCACCGCCGGTGATTGAGACTACGAATGCTACGCTCGGCGGAACGATCGACAATAAGCTCTACACCGCGTTGCCGATCATGATTACAGGTTTGCAGCAGCGTGACATTACCCAATTCTCAAATCTGCTGCCGGGGGCACAGGTTCCTCCGGGAGGCCGCTCCTCGATTATTGGAGGCACTGGCCAGCGGCTTGGCGAACTGTATGTCGATGGTCTGCCGATTACGACGTTGTCGCAGCAGGGCGACAACCGGCCGGTCTTCAATATCGTGCCGTTGGAAGCGATCGACCAGGTGAAAGTTGTGACCTCCGGATTCTCCGCGGAGTACCAGGGCGCCGGTCTTGAGAACTACAACACCAAGAGTGGCGGCAACAAGTATCACGGATCGATCTTCGGCTACTTCCGCAACACCATCTTCGATGCCTGGACCTTCAGCACCAAACCAGGAGCACCCGGTAATCAGAAGACGGTTGTCGTCAATGGAGTGGCCACGAAGGTGGACGGACCGAAGACGCCGGAGCATCAGGTCGAGACCGGCTTTGCAGTAGGTGGCCCAATCAAGATTCCGCATTTGATCGACGGCCATGACAAGCTGTTCTTCTTTGCCACCTACGATAAGTTTCATTCCAGCCAGGGAGTGAATCCCAGCGCGAGCACCATTCCAACCATGCTGATGCGTCAGGGCAACTTTCAGGAGCTGCTAACGGCCAACGCAACCACCGGTGGCAAGGGGAATACCGCCGGAGTCAATTATCCCGTTTACGATCCGTCGACCCAGGCGAGCTGCACCGCGCATAGCACCACTGGCCCTTGCCGGTATCAGTATGGTTATGGCCCAGGAACCGGGAATGGAGCTGCGGGAAATCCGGTGCTTGTTACGCCCGGTGGGGCGAATATTATTCCGGCGAGTCAGCTTTCGCCGATCACGCAGTTCATGCAGAAGTATCTACCGGCTCCCACGATTGACTCGACGGGTACTATTACCAACAACTATCTCGGCGGTGTCCCTCAGGGATATGACAACTGGATGTACTCAGGGAGAATTGATTACATTGTTTCTCCGAAACAGACGCTGATCATGGTGGTTACGGGCGGTAACCGGCACGCGGTTCCATACACCTCAACCACAACGAATCTTCCAGTTCCTTATTTGGCTACCACGATGTCCACTGTGGCGGGTCACTGGGCCTCGCTCGAGGACAACTATGTGATCAGCGGCAACCTGGTGAATCAGTTCAAGTACGGCTTCATGAACTTCGGTGGCCCGCCGGTACGCAATATCACGCAGGGGAACCCGCTCTATTCTGCGACTGCGGCAGGCATAACCGGTCTGCCTGCGGGCCAGGCCTCAGAAAACTTCCCGAACACGAGCTTCTCCGGAAGCAATGCGCCGGCGGCATGGGTAGGCAATACACCGACCACGACGAATGTCTCTGAGACCTACACGCTCAAGGACAACCTGTCCTGGTTGCACAGCGCACACTCCTTCAACTTCGGTTTCCAGTATCAGTGGCTCGAGAACAACTCCAGTGTCGCGGATGGAGCTTCTCAACCGATGACATTGACCTGGAGCACGAATGAGACAGCGAACCTGTCCGGCACCAGCTATGCAACGAACACGGGATACTCCTACTCCAGCTTCATGATCGGTGCGGTGGGAAGCTCCTCAATCACGCAGCAGGCCTTCAGCGTTCTGGGCGGTCGCTTCCATCCCTGGGCGGTATATGGACAGGATGACTGGAAAATTCGCAAGGATCTTACACTCAATATCGGTCTGCGGTATGACTACCTCCCCACCTACCGCGAGGTGCAGGATCGTTGGTCGTTTCTGAATCCGAATATTCAGAACCCCGTTACAGGCAACATGGGAGCGCTACAGTTTGCGGGAAACCGCGCAGGTGGATTGCCCGTGAGCTGCAACTGCAGCACTCCAGTAGATACACATAAAACCAACTTCGGACCACGCTTCGGTCTGGCATGGACGATCAACGACAAGACCGTCGTGCGTGGAGGCTTCGGTTTGCTGTACTCCCACGCAGGCGGTACCGGCGGCGCGGGAGGCGCGGGCACCGGGACCGGGCAGTTCGGTTTCACCTCAGCGGTTTCGCTCGCGGATAGCACTGCCGGGCCGGCCTTCTATCTCAACCGCGCTAACTCAAACTGGGGCGGACCAGGATATGTCCTTCCCGCACCCGCAACCATTACGGCAACGAGCCAGACCCTGGGCACGGGCTACTATGTTTGCTCGGGTCAGAACTTCACGCCTTGCAATGGGGCTTCGGGGACTTCCGCGGGTAATGGCAGCGGCCTTTCCTACCCGGACAAGTACCTGGGAGGGCGCGCACCTGTCTTCAACTTCTGGAACTTTGGCCTGCAGCGGGAGATCACCTCGAGCATCACCGTTACTGCGAACTATGTCGGCAGCCAGAGCCACTTCCTTGCGGGCGCCGGCAATATTCGCGGTCTGCAGTCGGGCCAGGTGCCGGCATCGTATCTCGCCTCGGTCGGCGCAGCAGATTGCAGCCAAACGCCTGGTACAACCGCTTTCAATTCCTGCCTCAATCTGCCTGCCACGACAGCGAATCTTGCATTGGCACAGGCCCGCAGCGGTGTAGCCCTGGCAGCGCCGTACTCCGGATATACCGCCGCAGCCGCCGTCAACTCCAACGCAACCATTGCCCACATGCTCACTTGGATGCCGCAGTATTCCGGTACTTCGGATCCCTGGGGTAACGTGGCGAACGCCAACTACCACGCTTTCCAGCTCAGCGTAAGCCACCGTGCGGCACATGGTCTGACGTTGAACGTGAACTACACCTACTCGAAGAATATCGACGACGCCGGCACCGCCCGTTCGGGCTGGGATCTTCCCGCGGCAGTAACATCGACGGGCAAAGCATGGAAACAGAACGCGATCGATCGCTCGCTTTCGATCAATTCACAGCCGCAGAATCTGAGTGTCTTCGGCGTTTATGAATTGCCATTCGGTAGAGGCAAGATAGGAGGGAATAACTTCTTGGTTCGGGCACTCCTTGGTGGATGGCAGACGGGAGATATCTTCCAGTACTCGTCTGGTATCGCACTGCCGATCGTTGGTTCCTGCAATACGCAACAGAATATTGGCCAGGGCACCTGTATGCCCGACTACAACCCGGCGTTTACCGGATCCGTGCGTACCAGTGACGGTTGGGGGAAGGGCGTGACGGCGGCGACACTGGGAACCAAGTCCTACCTGAACGGCTATATTTCTACAACGAACTCAGGCGTGGGCGCCGGTAGCGTCGCATGCGCCTCGTCGACCGGGCCGTTCTGCAATGCTGGAAACGCGAAGATCGGAAACCTGACCCGTGTTGGCGCTTATGGACTCCGCGGCCCCAGTATCTACCGTCTCACTTCAAATGTTCGTCGTTCGTTTGACTTCAACGATCGAGTGAAATTTATCTTTGGTGTCGATTGCCAGAATGTCACCAATCACACGACCTTCGGCAATAATGCTGCGAATAGCCAGATTGGCGTCAACGTCAACAGCTCGACCTTCGGTACGTTGAACTTTGCCAGCGCGGACTCCCGCGCCTTCCAGTTCTCCGGCCGGTTAACCTTCTAGATTCTCCATACCTCAATACAGCGGGCCGCCTTCCATGGGCGGCCCGTTGCACGTATTTCAGGACTTTGTCCGTTGAGCGCGGGCCATGCATTCCGCGCGAATGGTCTCGTAGCGCTTATGCAGGTCGGCCAGTTCCTGATCGCTGAGCGATTCGATATCCATCATCTCGTTTTCCGCTTTGTCGATGGAGTGGATCAGCTCATCGAGCTTGAGGTTGATGGCTCTGGCGTCACGATTCTGTGTGTTCTGAATCAGGAAGACCATGATGAAGGTGACGATGGTTGTACCGGTATTGATGACCAGCTGCCAGGTGTCGGAGTAATGGAACAGTGGACCGGTAGCCGCCCACCCGCCAATCACCAGTACCGCTGCCAGGAACGCCCACTTCGATCCGACCCATGCAGATGCCTGCGCCGAAAAGTGCCCGAAGGTATCGGCGGTCGCCTGAGGTTTAACATTTGTCGATACACGAACGGCAGCGTTTGCCTTTTGAACTGTCTGATCTGCGGACATGCACTGCCCCACCCAAAGCTACTAAGCAAAGACGTGTGTGACGCATATGCGGGTTGGCCGGGATGGGTTGGCGATGTGCTGACACGTACAGAGAATGATCCTGGCAAGATTTCAGGCTGGCTTGGAATCTGTCGAGCTTTCGATCGATATCTTCCGGGCGGAATGTCAGTAGCGAATGGAAGGCGAAGATGTCACAATAGCGGTGATGCCGGAGAACTCATCCGCGATCGAGGCCTTGGGCACGCGCAAGATCGTGCACGTCGATATGGATGCCTTTTATGCCTCGGTGGAGCAGAGGGACGATCCTTCATTACGTGGACGGCCGGTGGTCGTGGCATGGAAGGGCAAGCGGTCCGTGGTTTGTGCGGCTTCATATGAAGCTCGACGATTCGGTGTGCGGTCGGCGATGGCTGCTGTCCACGCGGAGCGCCTGTGCCCGGAGGCGGTCTTCATTCCGCCGGACTTCCCGCGCTATAAGGCCGTCTCGACAGCGGTGCGCGAGATCTTTCAGCGTCACACCGACCTGATTGAACCGTTGTCGCTGGATGAGGCTTATCTCGATGTGACGATGAACAAGACGCAGTTGGCGACAGCGACGCTGGTGGCGAAGACCATCCGCCAGCAGATTCGCGAAGAACTGAACCTGACGGCCTCTGCCGGTGTGGCTCCGAATAAATTCCTGGCGAAGATTGCCTCCGATTGGAAGAAGCCTGATGGACTCTTCGTGATTCAGCCGCATGAGGTGCAGGCATTTCTGTTGCCGCTGCCGATCGGGCGCATTCCCGGCGTGGGCAAGGTAACAGAGGCGCGGATGACGGAGCTTGGCGTCAAGACCGTCGGCGATATTCATGCGATGGAGATGGCAACGCTGGAGGCGTACTTCGGCCGGTGGGGCGCGCGCCTGTATCAGTTGGCTCGCGGTATCGATCACAACCCGGTCACGCCAAACCGGGTCCGCAAGCAGATCTCCGCCGAAGATACCTTTCCGGAAGACGTTCCTCTGGCGGAGTGCGAATCGCACATCCGTAGGCTGGCAGAGAAGGTGTGGATTGCATCGCGGGAGAATGTGCGAGGAGCAAAGACCGTTGTGCTGAAGTTGAAGACCAAAGAGTTCAACACGCTGACCCGGAGCTTTACGTCACAGATGCCTCCAGCGTCGTGCGAAGAGGTGACGAGCATCGCACTGCGGTTATGCGAGCGCGTTGCGCTTCCTCCACAACAGCTCTATCGCCTGGTTGGAGTAGGCCTCAGCAACTTCCAGGACGAACAGGAAGAGATAGAGTCTCCTCTATTCTCCGGAATCGAGGAATAACGAACTTCTTTCAGACGATTGCTTTATGGAGCTCTGGCGATTTTTTGTCATTTCGGAGCGTAGAGGAGAAATCTGCTTCTCTACCGATATCTTCCCGCCGGACGCTCTGAAATGACAAACAAAAATAGCCTCCTTAAGGTCACTGCTGAACCCGCCGTCACTGTTGAACCCGCTGAAACTCCATGAACCAGTTTGTCTCCCAAGTCTTGCCGCCATCCTCGGAGAAAGCCTGTTGCCATTTTGCGGAGTTCTCGGAGATATCAAACCAGCGGAAGCGGATGATGATCGGCCGGCCCTCGAAGGTGTCGTTCGCAAAAAATGTTCCGACACCGTTGTGAAAGCTGCCAACGACGGGCACATCCAGATGTCCTGGATTACGGCCGTCTAGCCACCATATGCTCCATGTCTTCCGTTTAGGATCGAAGGATCGTAATGCTACAGCCTTGTAAGGATCTCCGGGCACGCCCATCACGTTTTCATCGACGTTGGCGTACCCGGAGAGAAGAGGCTGCATCACGCAGGTTCCGGAGAAGACCTGCCAGGTGTCATCTTTGGCGAGCCGGTGTACCAGCTTGCGGTGTTGCACGTTCCAGCTTCCGATCAGGAAGTCGAAATCATGTTCGGAAGAGGTGCACGGTGTGGCTGTGTCCTGCACTGCTGGCTGCGGTGGTGGAGTCGTCATAGGAGCGGTTCCGGCCAACAACCTATCAAATCGCTCCTGACATTGTGAAATGACACTCCTATCGCAACGGCGGCGGCTCAGGGACCTCTTCGACGGTGTAGCCAGCCGGAACCTGAAAGAGTTTTTCGCTGGGTTCTTTGGCTGAGATCTTCACCAGAGCATATTTTGTTTCGCCAAACCGCGGATCGTTCTGGGTGCTTTCGAGAATCAGCTTGAGCTCCGGTGAGTACCAGGTCTCGTGTGTAATCTCGATGGGGGAATCGTTGCCGATAGAGTTGGCCGGGATGACGACGCGAGTTCTTTTGCCGACGGCTTTGAAGCCTTCGATCTGACGCTCTCCAAGTTGCTCTGCCTCAGGTTCCTTTGCAGGAGTTCCAGGCGCGGCAAGCACCCGGGTCTGCGTTGCGAAGCCCACGGCGCCGCCTGCCGGTTCTCCGGCAACGAAGGCGACGTTGGGGGAGCCTCCCGCGACGGATGCTGTAAGGACCGGGCCGCCGAAGTCTCCAAGAGGAATGACGTGAGCGCGCTTTGGATTGTCGGTGTAGTCGATATGAGTTTTGCTTACGGGATCAAAGATTGTCGTCAGTGTCGGCGCCGTCTCATTCTGTGTTCCTCCTGAAGTTGGCTCACCGGTGGAGGTCCATGGGCCGATGGAATTCATCGTCTGGACACGGAAGGTGCGCCCCTTGCTGTCGCGGCCAACGGACGCCTCGCTCTTCTGCGTGATGTGAGCGCCATTGCTAAGGGTCTGCTTGAGCTCGGTGACTGCCTGCGCCGTATAGGGGCGGCCGGTCACTACCTCAGCATGCCCCTGTATGCTCATTGGTCCACCGACAGAGACGATGCCGACCTCGGCGGGCACGCCCGTTGTTGTCACCGTGCATGGTCCGCTGGAATCATCCGTGCAATGGACCGAGCGGGAGACCTGCATCTGTGCGAACGCACAGACAGACAGGGCGAAAGGGAGTGCGATGGCAGAACGGAGGATGGAGGTGCGTTTCATGTCAGTTCTCCTTTACAACCTGAAGTGGGAGCGGCAAGCTGATTGATTTCGGCAGTCCATCGTCGCCGAGGGTGACATCAGCGATGATCCTGGAGTCTGCGGTTACAGCGGGCAAGGGCAGGCCCAAGGCAGCCAACTGCATTTGCGGCATGGCTACGCGGACGACGGTGGAGGTGCCTGTCGAGATATCCGGGTTGGAGTAAGGCAGAGGGACAGTAAGCCTGTCCACCTGCTTTGTTTTGGGGACCGCACCTGGCGTCCGCGTGCTCTTCCTTGTGCCGGATACCGGAGCAGGGACTTCAGGGACCAAAGGTGTGGAGGAATCCAGGGGTGATCCGAGCGACGGCGGTGCTTCCGGCGGCGTTACCTGCACATCCAAAGCTGCAACTTGAGGACGGAGCGGTAAGAACATGACGACGACCACCACAACCGCAAGCGAGGCAACAGGAAGCGCCCAAAGCCAGTGATGCTGGAGGGCTTGCCGCCAGCGAAGAAACGGCGTGGTGCTGAATTGCAGGGATGCCATCGCCTCCAGTTGTTCCCGGATATATGGAGAGGGCTCTTGCGGTGAGGCCTCTCGCAACAGGCGCAGCAACTCGTCGGTATGAGAGAGATGTTTGTCAGCCTTTTGCAACGGATGCTTTGGCATGGAGACCCCCTTCCACGAGTTTGCGATGATGCTTCCTGCTTCGATCGCCGGCGGTAAGCTTTGCCGTGAGCAGAACCTTGGCGCGGTTCAGCCGGGAAGCTACGGTGCCTTCCGAGCACTGCAACATGGCCGCGACATCGCGGTAGCTTTTCTCCTGCAGCGCGCAGAGAACAACAACGGTGCGGTAGTGTTCCGGCAGCTCAAGAATAAAGCGATGGAGCAGCTTGATCTCAGTTTGTGTTGTCAGTGCTGCGAGATACTCCCATGATCCTGAGGTCTTTTGGATATTGTTGAACAGGCCGGTCCAGTCCATCCTTCCCTGCATCTCGTCCAGAGACAGCAGCCGCAGGCTCCTGCGATGCTCCTGCCTGGCAAGATTACGCGCGATACCGAGCAGGTAGCCCTCCAGGGTTCCTTTGGCAGGATCGAAGGAACGCATCGGTTCGGGAGTCGCCATCGCATCCAGAATCACGATGAAGACCTCCTGCGTAAGTTCTTCCGCCGCCGAGATGGAACCAGTCATATGCATCAGATAGCGGTATACGGTTCTGCCGTAACGGTCGTACAGCGCAAGAAACGAGTCCTTGTCTCTCCGCTTCAGGCGGAGCGCAAGGTCTTTATCAGGTCCGTCTTCACGGACTGATGGCGTCCCTCTAGCTGGAAGTTCAAACCAGCGCACTTGCTTTGTCCCTCGTAACGTATTGGACGGATGGCGTACAAGCTTCCAGAGAAACCAGATATTTTTCCCGGAGGCGTTGAACCGGCTGGGGAATCAGTGGGTTGGGAGAGGAAAGATCGCACCCGCAGATTTGTCGTGCGCCATGCGCACGATGTGCGGTGTCACCATCAGGATGATCTCCATGGCGTCATGCTCGGCATTCCGATGGGGCTCGGCATTGAGTGGCAGACCTGTCAACGCGGCGGATACCTGCTTTTCAAGCAGGCTAACCAGCAGGGCACTCTGCCCGGAACGCAGCACAGCTTCGCCGGTGTACTGCCGGTTCGAGAGTATCGGCAGATCTCCGATACCTGTTCCTGTAAGAGCCGCGACGGTGAGATCCAGATTCAGGGCGATCTGTTCCGATTCGTGGATGCGAGGCGTGACCTTAAGGGTGACACCGAGATCCTGGTATTGAAACTGCGGAACGGTCGATCCTGAAGAGGAGGAGCCGATGTTAGACGTCTTTGAAATGAGGATGGGATATCGCGATCCAATGCGGATGGTTCCTTGCTCCTGATCCAGGAGGCGAAGCTGCATCTGTTTAAGAGAGCGGGCTTCCGAAGAGTTGAGCGCCAGATCCGCGGCGACATCGCCGATATTGAGGCCAAACGCCGTCAGACCGCCTCCAAAGACCACAAACGGGCTGTTGAAGACACTGTCTTTTACGAGTCCAGAGGCGATGAGAATTGCAACGATCTTTTCGTAGTCGGTTGCATCCGCGAGGCCGCTGGCAACAATCTGTTTGACCGCATCGGCATTCGCAGACAGGATCTGGCTGATCTCCGTAGCGACATGGAAGAGATTGGTCGATCCCGGCAGAGTCAGACCGATATTATGGGTTTTGTTCTTGTCGAGCTCATAGAGCTCAACGTTCAGCAGAATCACGCTGCGTCCATTCAGCAACTCATGAAGAAGCGCATCCAGTGGAAGCAATTCCCGCTGTGGGGCGCGGATAGTAATGCCATTAGCGTTCGTCTCCAGCGCATAGGTGCCGGTCTCCAGGATAGATCGCATTAGGCCCGCGATGTCATTCATCTCGGCAGCAGACATGCCAAGCAGGCGGATCGTTCCCATCTGCAGATACTCATACCGTTTGCGGTTTTCTACCGTGTCTTCATAGAAGTGAGCCTGTGTCTCCTCCCAGGGCACGGCGAAGGTTCCGGTGACAAGCTCGAGGGCTTCGAGTGCCTGCTGCAGTGAGGCATCGTCGATCTGCAGCGATACCTGCCGCTGTGGGACGGTGATGTCGATCGAAGCTTCCAGATCATATGCATTGAGCACCTGACGAATGAGCGCGTACGTATCGGTCCGCGTATGAAACGAACAGCGTTTCTCCGAAGGCTTTAGCGCAACAGAAGGTTTCAGCTCGTGCGATGGCGCGGGTGTCTGTGCACAGCAGGCCAGGAGACAGCTTGCGGTGAAAGCCGAGAGGATCCCCGCTTGTTTAATCTGGTAATGTTTGCAGAGCCACATCATTATTCCGTGTGCGATTTTCGTAGCTGGATCGACTCGCCCGTTCCGATATCCACTTGTCTAAGACTTGCAGGATCGACCTGCACGGTGCGGACGAGGTGCGGCGTGATGAGAAAGACGATCTCGTCGTGTTCCAGCGTCTGTTTCTGGGTGCTGAAGAGATATTTGATGAGAGGCACCTCTCCCAGGCCGGGTGTTCCGCTGACATCCTTGTTGTTCTGGTCTTCCAGAAGACCTCCGATAAGGTTGCTCTCTCCCTCTTTCAGCCGGATCACCTCATCGACAGCCTGCTGACTGATGATCGGCTCGGTGACGCCGCTGATGGTGGTCTCTCCGGTCTTCGCGCTGATCTCTACCTTTACCTTCAGCGTTACATCACCGTTGTAGTGAATCACCGGCTGCATCTCCATGGTGACGCCCACGTCGATGTAGGTGAATTGTGTCTGCACGGCAGCGGAGCTGGCTGCCGTAGGAGTGCTGTAAGAACCGGTCGCAACGGGAATCCTGGAACCGATCTTGAGCGTGGACTTCTGGCCGTCTGTGGCGCGCAGTCTTGGGTTCTGCAGAATACGGGTCTCGCTGTCGGTTAACAGCACCTGAGCCGCGGCCGAACCGACCGTAAGCTGAATGTTCTTCGCATTCAGGTGCGCCATGTCATTCAGGTTGAATTTGGCGTTGGAGTCGCTGCTGGTGCTTTGCAATGTGCCCGAGATGCTCTGTGGGAACTGCAGGCCAAGGTTGCGCACCTTGTCTTTGCTGACGGTCATTACGGCAACATCGATAACAACCTCGGCATGTGCCCGGTCCAGATCGTCGATCACCTTCTGGGCCAGGAGAAGCTGGTCAGGCGTGCCCCGCATGACGATGGCGTTCTGGCTGGGAACAAGGAAGGTTCGAACACTCTGGTCCATCACATTCCG
Organism: Terriglobus albidus; assembly: GCF_025685425.1. GTDB lineage: Bacteria > Acidobacteriota > Terriglobia > Terriglobales > Acidobacteriaceae > Terriglobus > Terriglobus albidus. The sequence continues at coordinate 749,494 of NZ_JAGTAS010000058.1, read as the reverse complement.
CAGGGCGGTGATGAGTTCGTTGGCGTCGCTCTGTTGCGCGGTATTCGCGAGATAGAAGGTCTGCAGCGCCTGCGTCTCCAGGCTCGTTCGCTTCGCCCGGGTATCGGCCGCCACAAAGATGGTATTCGGGGTAATCGCCCTCCAGAACGTTCCAGTGAGCGTGCCGATAACCTGCAGTGCATCCGCGAGCGGGATCTTTGTAATGTCAACGGCGACCCGTTTGGTGATGAGGTCAGGGTCGAACAGCACGTTGACTCCCGCGGTTTTGCCGATGGCCTGATAAATCACCCTGGTGTCTTCGATCATATGCAGCGTGATGGCATCGTCTGAGAGCGCTTTCAACTCAACCGGTTTTGCCATAGCTGCAACCTTGCGGTTGGTCTCAGGAGATTGCGGCAGGTCGCTCTTTTCGGGTTGAGAAGGGATGATACCGGCAAGTCCGGCGATTGCCTGCTGAACGGCGGCATTGGACGGATCAACGGAGGAGGCGCGAAGGTACTCCGCCAGGGCATCGGTGGTATCACCCGCCTGCCTGTATTCATTGCCCCGCTTCAAATGCAAGGCTGACGATAACAAGCGAACGCGCTCGCAGGCAGTGCGGTAACGCAGATCGGCGGGCGACTTCTGCATGGCCGAGCGATATGCAAGGAAAGCCTCTTCATACTGCTGACGCGCCTCTGCAGCCTGTCCCTGTCTGTAGAGAGACCGAGCCGAAGGTTCCGCCCATCCTGATATGGGCAATAGCCACAGCAAGATCATGGCCAGAAAGGGAAGAGTCCAAGTTCGGTTCAGCGGCACAGCGAAACACCCCCACGGGTATTTGTGCGGAAGCGACAAAACTTCCAGGAAAAATCAATTTATTGTGGGAGAAAGAATGATGCGATGCAGGCTTACAAGCAAGATGAAAACGATATCGCACGAGCGACACGGGCACGGCGTATTTGCGATGTAATCGGTAGACGCAACAGGAACGAATGACGTTAGCAAAATGAATGCCACATCGATTTCTGCCGCATGGATGCGGTGAACTGTACACGCATAGGATGCGGGGCCCGATCAGGCCTGCTGGATGGCGTCAGCAGTTGCTTGATTGCGATGATGACGTCTTCGCCAATTTTTCGCAATCCGCTTGCCATTTACAGCGCAGTGGCTTGACACTTCAGATATGAATCCATTGTGGTTCTGTACGACCGCCAGCCTGATTGCGCTGTGTGCCGTTTGCCTTGTTACTAAGGTATATAAGGAGCTGCGTTTTTACTCCGGAATGCAGGCCCTGTTCGCGCTGCTGGCGCTGGTGTTTATCTGGGCCTACTACTCTCCCCGGGTGTCGCAAACCAGCTACGAAGAGTTGTTCTGGTGGAAGCAGCATTTTACCCAGGCGAGTGAGATCGTGCTTTGCGTATATCTACTGAACGAAGAGATTCAACGTCCGTCCCGGTTGAAGAAGCTGCTGGCTTACATGAATGGCGGATATGCGCTGATCAAGTATCTGCCCTCTATCGTCAGTGATATCCCGCAGGAGATCGAGAAAAGTTTCTTATATCAATTGCAGCAATGGACGAACTTTGCTGTCATAATCGGCTCGGGGATTGCTATCTTATGGCTCTATCCCAAGGAGAAAGTGCATGCCGGAAGAGTTGAAGGAAACGAAAGAGACGGAGTATACGCAGGAGCCGACCGAGGCGGCGCTTAACGTAACTGAAACCGCGCTGAGCGCCGATGATGGTTCAGACGGTGGCGAGCCCCCGACGAAGCCGAGCAATGGTTGAGAAAAAGCCCCTCGCGATGAGGGGCTTTTCATTGTTCTAAAGAAAGAGATACTGTCCATCGCCCTACCAGAAATAAACGTCCACGATCTTCGGAGAACTGGTCGTTGTTCCCACCAGATTGGTCTCCAGCACTACTTGCAGATTCTTCTTCTCCCAGCCGGCGGGCGCTCGCGCGGCCACTTCGTTCCATGATGATTCCTGCGAGACGAATTCTCCTGCGATCTGATTGCCGAAGCTATGTAAGCCGGCAAGGGACAGGAACGGTTCATGTGTTACCGGGTCGAAGGTTCGGGTCACGATGGCATAGTCTTTTGCCTGCGGCTCCGGATAGGTGCGGAGCAGAGACCACAACCTTTGCGGATTGAATGCGTCGCGGATGCGCGGCGGCCCGCTATCAGAGTCACCTCGGTCGAAGGTAAAGCGCAGCCCGGCAACATTCTGTTGGGTCCAGGGATTCGAGAATGACCCAATCGCGATGATCGGGTGTCCGCGAAGCTCATCCATCTTCAGATCGGTACCCTGGCGAACCAAGGGTGTTTTACCTTTCCGTTCTAACGCGAGCGTAACCGACAGTGTTGCCTGAAGGACCGGCAGTGAGATGTGCCAGTTATGAAAGGCCTGAACGTCTGCCAGTCCTAGACTTAATGATTCGCCCGGTTTCAATCGGGAGAACTGCTGCATAGCGTTGGATTGGAGCTGAATTGTATCGCTCGTCGGGAGGCTGACAACCGGTGACGCCGGGGCGTCAAGGATAGGCTGCCAGAAGCGATCGAAATTCGTCGTATGAGGGCGAAGTGCAAGCGCCGTCCATACGGCTACGGCGATAAAGGCAGCGGCGCCGCTCCACCAGAAGAGTCTCGCGCGTCCTGGTGCCTTCGTGTGCTGACCGGCCAACTCTTTTGGTGCAAGAGGCGATTGATCTTCCTGGACGGTGGAGACCGGAGGATGATCAACGGGGCTGGGTAGTTCCTGAGTCGCAGGCTGGCTCGGCGCCTCCTGAAGCTTCCAGTGAAACTCCGGAATGTATCCGCCGGCCATCAGGTCGATCCGTACCGGCGTGACAGATCGCTGGCTGGAGTAGTACTGAGCTAGCCGTCGGCGGACATCATTCGCCCTTACCCGGACGATGGAATCGGTTGCGGTCTCATAGTCGACTGCCCTGCCAAAGAGCTCTACACCCAGGAAGCGCTCGGTCAGGTTCTCGGCATCTCCTGCGAGGGCACGTTTGACGACAAACTCTAGGAAATCTCTGCACCGTTTACTGCTCGAAAAACTGTCACTGGTCAGAATTCTCGCCAGCTCATCCAGAGCCGCATCTACCTGCTCCCGGGAAGGCGGCGACATGTGCGCTGACGATTGCGCTAAAGAGGAGGTCATTGTCTACTCGTAAGGAACCCAAGCATATCACGCCTCGTAACGTGCTCGTAACGTTCTTTGTGAAAGCATGCAAGTCATTGAGGGACTTCATGATCGGGTCATTTCTGCGGGACTGAACTGTTCCAAACGTTGACACCCCGATTTCAGGAAAAGAGACTCAGCGACGTTCAGGGAACAGGCTGCCATGCCGGGTTCAGTTGTCCGGGACCGCCAAGCCGGTAAAGGTTAGGACGGCCCGTTCGGAGAGGGACGCGCTCTTTTGACGCATGAATCCTGCCGCCATCAGAATGGCTACGGCTGCTCGGCTGATCGCGATCGGCAGTTCCTATACATTCATGGTTTGCGGAAAGGAATTTGAGGAGATGAAGAGGTCCAGGTGGCTGTTCACGTTGGTTTCCAGTATTTGTGCGGGTGTCATGCTGCAGCAAGCCAGTGCACAGGAGAAGGTGATTCGGCCCGGAGAGGTGTGGCTCGACGACCGTGGGCGGCCTATCGAAGCGCACGGTGGTGGAATCCTGAAGGTGAAAGATACCTATTTCTGGTTTGGAGAAGACCGCACTCCATCGAATGATCCCGACAAGCGTTATGTCTCCTGCTATTCCTCCACAGATCTGGTGCATTGGAAGTTTCGCAACCAGGTGCTGAAGCTGAGTAACCCTGAGAATCTGAACAACTGGATTCTGGAGCGGCCGAAGGTCTTCTACAACGACCAAACAAAGAAGTTTGTTATGTATGCCCACCTGGATGCATTTGGCTACAAGCTTGCGCGTGTCGCCGTCGCGGTGAGTGACACCATAGATGGTGACTATAAGTATGTGAAGAGCTTCCGTCCTCTCGATCAGGAGAGCCGCGACATCGGTCAGTTTATCGATGATGACGGCGCTGCCTATCTGATCTTCGAATCACGTCCGACGCACGGTTTTTTTATCGCCAAACTCTCAAGTGATTATCTCTCGGTCGAAAAGCAGGTCAGCTTCATCCGGGCTCCGCTCGAAGGCGGGGCGATTGTGCATTACAAGGGGCTGTACTACGTTCTTGGTTCGCATCTCACCGGCTGGAAGCCAAATCCCAACGTCTATGCCACGTCCAAGTCACTGGCGGGACCATGGAGTGAGTTCAAGGATGTCGCTCCGCCGGAAGTGAATACCTATAACTCGCAGTCGAGCATGCTGGTCAAAGTTACCGGGAAGAAAGATACAACCGTGATCTATATCGGAGACCGCTGGAAGCCGTCTGCGCTTACTGACAGCCGCTATATCTGGATGCCGCTTGAGATTGGCTCAGGAAATATGAGACTGCCTGAACCCAAGCCATGGACTCTGGATGTTAAGAGCGGCGTAGCAGCGGTTCTTCCATAACAGAGAAGTTGCCTGCATCACAACCTACGAAGGAAGGTCGATGTCATCGAATCGGATTACGAGAAGAAGCCTGGCGAAACGTCTCCTGGTGACGAGCGCTGTAGCCTCAACGCCGGGGGTATTGTTCGCTCAGGAGAAAGAACAGTCATTACGGCAAGCAGATTGGGCCGAGGTTCACCCAGGTGTATGGAGAGCACGCATTGGAACTCCGGAGTCCTACACTCCGGTCTCAGGCCGGCTGGTGGGGCCTCAGACCGACGGTTTTGATCGCCTGCCTCATGTGGCCGAATCGCCACTTCCTTCTATCTCAGGTGCTACCTCCGTCCGGGGAACAGTCGTTCAGTTGCCGCTCCGTCCCAATGAGCTTGTCTTCGGCTTAGGCTTGCAGCTTCTTTCTTTCGATCAGCGTGGAAAGAAGAAGACCATGCGCGTGAATGCCGATCCCAGGTTTGATTCGGGAGACTCTCACGCTCCGGTGCCGTTTTACGTCACGACTAAAGGCGTGGGCATCCTGGTCGACACCGCTCGTTATGCAACCTTCTTTGTCGGGAACGCGCGCCCGAAGCCTGAGGAGCCGGCTAGCAGTGTCAGCAACGTTAATCCTGATCCGAATTACACGCACAACATTAATACGGCTGACCAGGGGCAGGTGACGGTCGAAATCCCGAATGCTTCCGGTGTCGATGTCTACCTCTTCGCGGGGCCGAACATGCTGGATGCCGTTCGCCGCTATAACGTCTTTTCAGGCGGAGGCTTTGTGCCGCCGGAGTGGGGACTTGGGTTCTGGTATCGTGCCGACTCACGGTCAACGTCGCAACGAGTCGTGTCACTCCTGAAAGAGTTTCGTGATCGCAAGATTCCCTGCGACGTCTTCGGGCTGGAGCCGGGCTGGCAGAGCCACTCATACTCCTGCACTTTTGCATGGGAAGGACAGCGGTTTCCTGAGCCGACAGCATTTCTGTCAGAGATGAAGGCGTTGAACTGCCACGTCAATCTTTGGGAGCACGCCTTCGTCCATCCAGCTTCACCCGTGTTTCCTGCGATGCGGTCACTGTCAGGAGACTACGGCGTCTGGGGAGGTTTGACGCCGGACTTTGCTGATCCTGCAGCAAGACATGTCTTTGGCGAATATCATGGCAAGACCTTTGTCGATGCAGGTGTCAGCGGCTTCAAGCTCGACGAATGCGACAACTCCGACTACACCGGAGGCTGGTCGTTTCCTGAGCTAAGCCGTTTTCCCTCAGGCATTGATGGAGAACAGATGCACAGCGTGTTTGGGCTCCGTTACCAGTACACGATCTGGGACGAATATCGTAAGCGGAATCTGAAGACCTATGGTCTGGTTCGTTCCAGCGGTGCGCTGGCTGCGCCTTATCCCTTTGTCCTCTATAGCGATCTGTATAACCATCGCGACTTCATTCGCGGTTTGGTCAACTCCGGCTTCAACGGTCTGCTGTGGTGTCCGGAGGTACGCGATGCCGTCAGTGAAGAAGATCTGATACGGCGTCTGCAAAGTGTTATCTTCTCGCCGTTAGCACTCGTGAACGGTTGGTACATCAAGAGTCCTCCATGGCGGCAATTGAATCGAAAGCTGAATAACGCCGGGCAGGATATGACCAACTGGGAGGTAACTGAGTCTCGCTGCCGAGAGATTATCGGTTGGCGCATGAGCCTGGTCCCCTATCTGAAGAGCGCATTTCATCGCTATGCCGCTGACGGAACTCCTCCTTTCCGTGCGCTCGTGATGGACTGGCCGAATGACGCCCGACTGGCAAAAGTGGACGATCAATACATCATCGGCGACCGCATGATGATCGCTCCGTTGTTTGCCGGAGAGGCAAAGAGGGAACTCGTTTTCCCAAGTGGGAACGACTGGCATGACTTCTGGACAGGAGAGCTGATCAAGGGCGGCACGACCGTTACAGTCGATCGAACTGTGGAGAAGATTCCCGTGTATGTGAAAGCCGGCAGCATTGTTCCCTGGGCCGATGTGGGAGCTCATACAGCCGCGCCGGAGTCCAGGCGTCTATCGGCACGTGTGTACGGTAACGGCTCATTGAGCTTCAAGCTGGAGGGCGATGCCGGCGCGGAGCTGCGATGGTCCGGAGGGTCGGGTACAGTTACCGGCGAGACAGACTACCGTGTTCACCACTGGCAGCGACTTGGTTAAGCAGAGGTAGAAACGCAAAAGCGGAGCCATCAGGCTCCGCTTTGTGATTGTAAGAGGTCTATAGCATTTTCCCTGTTGCTGGGTATCCCGGAAGAGGAGTGCAGCGGCGTTCATTGCGGAAAACGCCGACAGATCAGGAAGCACTCTCCTCTACACCTACACGGAAAATGGTCTATGCGTAGTCTCTCCCGTCTCTCCGCCCTCTCCTCACTCTTCTTCCACAGAGCTGCCGCATTCGGCATAGCGCGAATCTCTTTGCGGATTGCACTGTGACCGCGCCATCCGCAAATTCCTGCGCCATGAAAGTAAATTTTTCTAAATACGATAAATATCGTTGACATACGACAATGATCGTACTAGTCTCCTGGCTATGAAGAAGAACGCTCCACCACCGCTGCCAACAGAAGCCGAACTCGAGATCTTGAATGTTCTCTGGAGTGCGGGGCCTTCTACGGTTCGTGAAGTCCATGCAGCACTTGGGCGCGATACGGGTTACACCACTGTGCTGAAACAGATGCAGGTGATGGCCGCAAAGGGACTGCTCACCCGCAGCGAACGTTTTCGCTCTCACGTATATGAGGCGCGCTTGCCTAAACAGGAGACGCAACAGCGGCTCGCCGGCAATCTGCTGAACCGGGCCTTTGAAGGTTCGGCTTCGCACCTGGTGTTGGGCGCGCTCTCTTCCAAGCCGGTCTCCGCGAAGGAACTCGCTGAGATCCGGCGCATCCTCGACGACTTTGAAAGGGGATCGAAATGACCACCGGTCAGTATCTAGCTCATGTCTTCGGATGGACGCTGCTTCATTTCTGCTGGCAGGGAGCGCTGATTGCGCTTCTGTTGGCCTGTGTCCTCGCGTTGCTCTCGAAGCACTCTCCGCAGCTTCGTTACTGCGTATGCTGCGCGGCGCTGGCACTGAACCTTGTCACAATTGCGGTTACGTTCGAACGTGTAGCCGTGAATGACGCGGGTCGTCTGCGGCACGCCGTCATCAATGCAAATGGACTGTTCGGAGGGGTATCGGAAGAGCTTGTTCAGGTGAGCCCATCACGTCTGGATGAACTCGAACAGGCGCTAGACCATTCATTGCCGGTCGTTGTCACGGTTTGGAGCCTCGGCTTTGCGCTCTGCCTGGCTCGTCTGAGCCTGGGACTTGCGGCGGCGAGACGTCTGAGGCTGATCGGTACGATGCCGGCATCAACCGAGGAGACACATCTTTTCGCTGCTCTCTGTAAGCGTATCGGTATCGACCGCTCCGTCAGATTACTGCGCTCGGCGGCAGTGCAGGCGCCGGCCGTCGTGGGATGGCTGCGGCCCGTTGTTCTCATCCCGGTAGGCGCGCTTGCCGGTCTTTCTCCAGTGCAGGTTGAGGCCATCTTTGCACATGAGCTGGCACATATTCGCCGTCACGACTACCTGGTCGGCATCCTGCAATCCATTGCTGAATCGCTGCTTTTTTATCATCCCGCCGTCTGGTGGATCTCGCACCATATCCGCAAAGAGCGTGAGCTCTGCTGTGACGACCTTGCGGTCTCCTGGACCGGCGGCCCGGTTCTCTACGCCCGCGCCCTCTATCAGCTTGCGGCGCGGCGCTCCAATTCACCTGCAATCACACTTAGTGTCAACGGAGGCTCTCTCTCGATGCGTATCCGCCGTCTGCTCAACCAGAACAATCCGCCTGCTGTTCAACCCTTTGCCGCGCTCTCGGTGCTTGCACTCGCGTTCGTTGTAGCCGGTGTCTGCTTCAGGACAGCGCAGGCTCAGCACTCACCTACGGCAGTCGACCGCCTGAACATGATTCATGCCATCACGGGAGTGCATTCTGCTATCGACACGACCCCTGAAGAGAAGAGTAGTGATCTCATGGTTGCGAAGGTGGCGCCGCCTGCACAGCCGCTGCTGCCTACTGCCGACCTGTCTATGCTCGCTGCCGCTGGCCAACAGGAACAGGAAAAGAAGAAACCAGTCAGGGTCTCTCCGGGAGTTATGGCCGGTCAGATCGTTTCGAAGGTCAACCCCATTTATCCCGAGGAGGCCAGGAAGGCACGGATCCAGGGCACAGTTGTGTTGAGTGCGACCATCGGAAAGACCGGTGATGTCATATCTCTGGCGGTGGTCAGTGGCCCTGCGGAACTGAGGAACAGCGCCGTGGACGCAGTACAGCAGTGGAAGTACAAGCCCTATCTGCTCAATGGCGAGCCAACCGAAGTCTCCACGACCATCAACGTCAATTACACAATCGAGGGCGATGGCCCCTCAGCCGTTGCTCCCTGCACGAGTAAGGACTCTGGATGCACAATGCCTGTGCTACTTTCAGGGCCGGCGCCGGAGTACCCTTCCGGGGCACGCGAGGCGAAGACCACGGGGCAAGTGATCGTAAGTCTCACCGTCGATGAGAAGGGCAATCCACAGGATGTAGCGGTACTCAGCCCCGCCGGGCATGGCTTTGACGAGAAGGCCCTCGAAGCCGTCCGCAGATACAGGTTTCAACCGGCAACCAGGTACGGGCTTCCAACAATTGCCGAACTGAAGGTTGCCGTAGACTTTCAGTCGTTCTAAAAATCCTCTTGGCTTGGGGACGGCATAAGCCGTCCCTTTCTTTTTCGGTTAGAAGAGCAGAATCTTTCCTTGCGATCCTCCACCATGCTCGGCCATGCGATGGGCTTCGGCTGTCTCGGTGAGGGGCAGTTCAGTGCGGATAGGCAGCCGGAACTTTCCATCTCGAACGTCGTCGGCAAACTCTCGCACCTTCGACGGATCGGGAACGGCCATCATGGCCGCGACGGTAACAGCCGGAAACTGCTGCGCATTTTTCGGTGGACCAACAACACTCCCGTACATCCCGCTATTTTTGACTTTCGCAATCAATTTAGTGGCGATCTCTCCACCAATCGTGTCAGCGACTGCATCCAGCGGCGGTAATTTTTTGAGAGCGTTTTCATCATCAAGCGCGACAACGTCGTTTGCATTCAAGCCCAGGGCTTGTTCGATCTGGGTCTTGCGTACTCCGGCGAGAACGGTTGCTCCTGCTTTGCGGGCGGAGTGAATCGCGGCTCGGCCAACGCTGCCCAGGGCGCCGGTGACAAGCACTGTCTTTCCGGCATGGACCTTTGCCGCGCGCCGGACCAACTGGTCTCCTGTAAGTGAGACTAGTGGCAAAGCCGCCGCCGCAACCGGGTCGACTCCATCGGGCAGGTGAGTCACATCATCCGCCTTCACGGTCACCAATTCCGCATAGGTATGCCAGGCCAGCGCCAGTACCTTCTCACCCGGTTTGAACTGTGTCACTCCGGGTCCTATTGACTCAACGATTCCACTGAGATCTCGTCCCAGAATGGCAGGAAACTGCACCGGAAAGCGCTCTTTTGCAGCACCGCTTCGCATCTTGTAATCGATCGGATTGACGCTGGTCGCGAGCAGGCGGACCAGAATCTCACCTTCTCCGGGTACCGGATCTGGAACTTCCTCCAGAACAAATTCTTCGGGGCCGCCGTACCTATGGATACATACTGCCTGCATGCCGGCTGTTCTCCTTTCGAGCGAATGATGTTGTCTTACACGTGCCAGAGCGATCGAGGCTCGCTCCGGTGAATGACGATACTCCTTACAAGACCTCTTGAGGAGACTGGCAGAAACGATGCGTTCTCACTCAAGTGAAGCCTGATAAGACGATCTTGCCAGCAGAGCATATTGACCGCCCAGCGGAACCTTTGCAAGCAAGCTCTCGAGAAAGGCCATACGAGAATAGAGCTGTTCCGGAAGATACAGAAAATAATCAGAAAAAAGTGGTGTGAAGCCACAGTCTCGCATCAGCGCCTTTGCGCTTCTCTCGGTGAGAAGCTCGGCATCGACATCTACCGGGCATCGGCTGACAATGGCTCGTGTGATTGGATTCCAGGGATTGTGCTCGATCATGCAGGCCAGTCCCCCTGGCGACAGGACTCGTTTGATCTCATCCAGTAACAGCTTTCTCGCTGCCTGCGGAACATGATGGTACACACATACCGCCGTCACGAAGTCTGCTGAGCTGTCATCAAACGGAAGCTCGATCTGCGATTGCTGTTGCCGCACCTCGAAGCGGGTACAGGAATCAAGCATCGCGGCAGATGGATCACAGCCGCCTGCCCATGCAAAATGGCTTCCGGCCAACTCCAGCAGCTCTCCTTTGCCGCATCCTACATCGAGCCATCGCAACGAGCTTGTATTCAACCCGGCGCGATGCAGCAGATCCTGAATCAGGACCCACTTTCGCTGGTGAAAGTAGTGTGTCCCATGCGCGAACCGGTTTCTGAGGGGGTCCTCCAGCAATGCGTCGTACGAAGCTGCATAGAGATCGAATTCTGGAGATAGTTTCTCGTTCGCCGGCATGTTATCTCCTTTTCAGTCTGCTATCCGTTCCATAATCCGGAAGCCATCAACTACCTGTACAAGCCGATAATGCGATTGAAGATATGGCTCCACAATGAGATCGTTTGGAGCCACCTGGGTGGACGAAGGAAAGACCACCGAGGCTACCTGCTCGATGTTCTTGTCCCAGACGACGTACCGAACCTTGCGCTCCTCCAGAATTCGTACCGTCTCCTGAAACTGAGACGGCGTGTTGTAGTTGTAGACGAGGATGCTATAGGGAGTAGGGTTGGTTGTAGCGTCCAGGAAGTAATACCTAGGGGCATACGGGTAAACGAAGATCTCTTCCCCGGGAGCAGCATACTTTTCCAGGGCGGCGAAAATGTCCATGGTTTTGAACGTCCGGATGGTCCCGGCGCGGGTCGTAATGGAGTGCGAGGCCAAAAGCAGGCAAAGAAGGTTGAAAATGCCCAGACTTGCCGAACAGACCAAGAGGAGACGCCGCGCCACGATTGCCAGTGATGCGCGGTACTCGCCTAGAAAATGAACTCCCAAAATCATCAATAGCGGTGATCCGAAGACCAGATGAGTGACATCCTTACGATGAATTTCACTCAGCCATAGTGCCGCTCCGGCAAGCCAGTAGAGCAGGATCTCGTTCCTGGTCAGGTTCCATCGAAACCGCGCACCCAACGCCGCCAACAGGCCAGGCAGAGCTATGACAAATAACAAGGGCACAATCAGAACAGCCGCCATTGGGACTGTCCATCCAAAGCCCTTTACTTTGACAACCCAGTGATCCCAGAAATTTGACAAGATGTCGTGAGCGTAGGGCACGGAGTTGACCGCCGAGTAATGCTGGGAGGGCCAGATGAAGTTGATATAGATCAGGGCCGACAAGGCTCCCTTGTGCCAGAAATAAAGTGCAACGGCTGCAAGCACGGTAAGGTAGCTCCCGGTGAGTAATGCCATGGCAGACAGGGAAGCGGCGCGGCGGAGCTTCAGCACAAAAAGCCAGACCAGAAATGCGCAGAATAAGAGAAGTCCCTTTGGCTGAAGGAAACAGGTCGTGGCGCCGGCGAGAGCACCGGCTGCGAATAACAGAGCTCTGTTACCCCTTTCCTGCCAGAGAACGATGCAGACAACCGCGGTCAATGCAAAGAAGTTGCTGTCTACATGATGGCTGATAGCCGGCCACAGGCCTCCGAAGTAGGTTGCCGCCAGAATGATGCTGGGAGTAATAGGGGACGTTCTGCATACGCGGCGGGATAGGAAATACATGGCGAGCGCCGTCCCTATCGACGTAATGAATAGACATATGCGGCTTGCAAGAAAGGTCTCTCCGAATACCTTGAAGAAGCCTGCAAGCCAGTAGAACGTCCCCGGCCCGATCACTTCGAAGAAATCGCGCGCAAAGACCTGGCCGTGCGCGACTCTGATCGCCCCATAATCCAGTGTTCCTTCATCGGTGCCGACAAGGTAGAGGCGCATGAATGGCAAGATGTAGAGAGAAGCCCAGAAAGCAAACAAGAGCATGCCCTTAAACTGTCCACTTGAGGGCGCGTGGGTCTCCTTTACTGCCGGCACAGACGCCAGCTCGATATCCATGCTGCAATCAACGATGTCTCTGGAAGTGTCGACAGGCATTGTTATGCTCGCAGGCTGGTGAGTGAGTTTAACGATGTCTCTGCCTCGATACTCTGATCGGGAGCCTCGTCGGCGCCAATCACTACGATCTTTCGCGGCTGAGGTTTTTCCAAAAGCACTGCACGCGTAAGCCCATGCTGCGGCGGCGAGACGTTGCATGTTTCGTTCACGACGTAGAGAGGCCGGCCTTTGGTTTCTTCATAGGTGCGGGCGACATAGTCTCCCACGGCGCCCAGGGCCAATAGAAGCATGCCGGAGAATGTGCACTGCATAGCGACTACCGAGGCCCATCCAGGGATAAGCGTCTTCGTGCAAAGCGCCAAGTACAGCACCCATACCAGGTACAGGAAACCGGCTCCTCCAAGGAGGCTGCCGGCCGCAATGCTTATCCGCAGCGGAAATGCAGAGAACGAGGAAATGCCTGTCCACGCAAAACGAAGCATCTTGGTGAGTGGATATTTGGTCTCGCCTGCCGAGCGGGCACAGCGCCGAAAGGGGAGGATGGCTTCTTTCATTCCCAGCCATGCAATCATGCCGCGCATGTACCGGTGTTCTTCCCGAAGAGAGCGGATGGCATTTACCGCTCGATGGCTGAAGAGCCGGAAATCTCCAACATCCTGAGTGAGCTGATGATTGGAGATCCGCGAGAGAGTTCGATAAAACAGAGCCGCTGTCCAGCGCTTAAACGTGGTCTCCGATTCACGGGAGATCCTCTGTGGCGACACAACATCGTAGCCCTGCTCGTACAAAGCGAGCATCTGAGGTAGCAGCTCCGGCGGATCCTGCAGATCTACATCCATGACCACCACGGCATCACCATCGGCGAAGTCGAGCCCCGCCGTCACCGCTGCCTGATGGCCGAAGTTACGAGTAAAACGGAGCACCTTTACACACGGGTCGTTCGAGGCGAGTTCTCCAAGAATCTCCGATGTCGCATCGGTGCTTCCATCGTCCACGAAGATAACCTCCCAGAGCCGGCCGTGCAGTGCGGCGCGAAGTCGCGGGAGAAACAACGGTATTGTTTCCGCTTCATTGAGTACTGGAACCACAACCGAAAAAAGCATGGCATTTCACCTAAGTTTCCTGCACGAGCCCTTTGACCTGAGGCAGAAAGATAGAGCAAACAGACAGTACTGCAAGGAGAGATGATGCATGGCCAAAGAACCAGTCAAGCGATCAGCCAATGGCAGTGGTAAGCGTCGTACCGATGTTTTGGAACGCGTTATTGATATTGTTCGCCAAGGTGCTCATTCCAGCCGTAGCGGCGAAGGCGATCAGCGCAACCACCAGCGCGTATTCGATGAGATCCTGTCCTTCTTCCTTCAGGAGGAAGACCCGAACCGCAACAGCAAGTCTTCTGAATTCGAATTTCATTGTGATGTTCTCCTCTGAATGTTTCAGGTTTCAAACCTTCGGGATTTGACCGTTCTGGAAATTGAGTAGGGAGAGCACGGAAGGGCCACCTTAAGCGCCTCCCCCTCAGAATCCCGCAGTAAAAATAAAGTACAGCTAGCCCAGCAAGACACGCGCTATATATCAGCCGACGGCGGTAGTAAGCTTCGTGCCGATTTGCAGAAACGCGTTATTGATATTGTTCGCCAAGGTGCTCATTCCAGCCGTAGCGGCGAAGGCGATCAGTGCAACCACCAGCGCATACTCGATAAGATCCTGGCCGTCCTCGCCGCTCAGGATATCCTTGGTCCTCAGATACATCATCCAAAGTTTGTTCTTCATGGTGAATCCTCCACTCCCTTTATTTAGTACCAGTCAATGACTGGTTGGCTTTATACCTTGACATCTAGCAAGTAAGATGCCATTCTCGTTGGCCCAATAGGGCGATAAATACCCGCACTGGTTGCGTGATGCGGCCACCAGCAGGGAAATCAGGCGTGATATTGAAGCATAAGGACGCTGCTGAGGGCTTCTAAGTATGCAAATAGTTGTCATTTCTCTGCTGATATCTACTGTGGGAACTGTTGTAAGTGAAGTTATTATTGTCGAAAACGTGAAACTGCTCGACGCGCTACCGATTGATGTAATGAAAATCCGTTAGCTGGCGTCTTAAATAAAAACAACAATGCATCATCTGCGCTGTTGTTTGTCGTGATGGCGCCGCAAGTCATAATGGAATGCGAGTTAGCTGTTTTTGTGATGCGCCCGGGCTAATTCAAGCCGATCGCCGCGGCATGTCCCGCTTTTGCGTACGGAGCCAGTCTCTAGTTCCAGTACCGAATGTGCAAGAAGGCAGAACGAGATCCTCCAGGGAGGCACTTCATGTCTTATCTTTCTTACTCGTTTGTCGCGGCTTAGATAGACAAGGTCAATCGAGAATTGCATCCTGAAGGTATGAATCGCCGCACAGGGAATGATCCATAGGCCTTCTCCGGCGGATAGCTGCTTTCGGCCAAGCAGGCCTTTTCTGCGGGTTTTGCCCGTGTCTGCCACCTCAATACACTGGGCTAACTCAGTATTGCGTGTTATGTTTCTGACGATCAAATGGATTTCGGGCTTCTCTGCATGCGAAGCGAGAATGCCCGAAATCCATTTGAGGAGAGCCATGGCGCTATGTTCCATCTTTATTGCTGTGGACTGGCTGATTGCTGTTGGTTGTCTGTTTCTCCGTTGCCGTTGTTCGAGAAGTTGTAAACGGCTACGGGAGACATGCTTTCCGTTTGCAATGTACGCCCTGGCTTCATGCTCTCAACCAATTTCTCGACAGAAATGGTTGCCGGCGGAGGTGTTGTTCCTGCGGGAGCGCTCGGGTTTTCCATCGGTATACCCGAGAGTGACGGCAGGAATTTATCAGGGAACTTGATCTCCGGTTTAGGTGCTCCGGCTGGGATCGGGTTTACGATTTCCGGAGTTATAATAACGATTAACTCCGTATTTGACTTAGTAACTGACATTGACTGGAAGAGCTTGCCAAGGATCGGCACATCGCCGATGAAAGGAATCTTCGACAGGTTCTTGGTTGCGCGATTGTCGAGCAGTCCACCAATTGCAAAGCTCTGACCCTGGCCGAGCTCGACTTCGGTTTTAACCTTGCGCGTATTGATTGCCGGAACGGTGAAGCCGGATAACTTGACTCCGTTTGCGAAGTCGAGAGTGCTGACCTCAGGCGCAACCTGAAGCCGGATTGTGCCCCGAGGTGTAATTGTCGGGATGAAGTCCAGGCGGACGCCAAACTCCTTGAACGTGATTGTCACTGCTCCTGTTCCGGTTCCGGTGACGCCCTGAACAACGGGGAACGGGAACTGACCACCGGCCAGAAAGCTTCCCTGTTTTCCATTGGTCGTCATGACGTTTGGTTCCGCCAGGACCTGTAATACTCCAGTCGTCTGCAGTGCCTCCAGAGTTGCGCCCAGTTGCAAATCCGGCCGGAAGATGAAGATGTTCATCAGGTCCGATAGAGCTATGTTCGTTCTGCCGTTTTGGTCGGTGACGAGCGTCGGTGGGGAGAACTGTTGCGTTGTAACGGTGCCAAAACTGTTCGTGGCGCCGGTGCTGAAGACGTTCAGGCCAAGCTGCTGGCCGCGGCTTCTGTCGACGCTGGCAAAACGCACCTTCAACAGGATCTGCGGTTCGCCCGCAGGGACGTTGACATACAGCAGGTTGACCACCTTGCCGGCTGTGGATGCGATCTGAACAGCACGTTTGGAGCTGTCGAGATCCTTCACCGTGCCACGAAGGAAGATGGATCCTCCTTCGGAGCTGACGCGCAGCGCCTGGCCGGGAAACTCGGCTCTGAGTTCACGACGCAAGGCTTCCAGCTTGTCGCCGGCATCGGAATGGCTGCTGTAAACCTTCACATTAAAGAACTGCCGGGCTCCTCCAGCTTGCCAGACAATGAGCGAAGTCTCTCCAGGAGCCTTGCCGTTGATCATGACCTCGGAAGGGCTTACTGCGGTAGCCTCTGCGATGTCGGGGGAGCCGACTGCGACCCGCGTCACCGAACGAAGACTGTCAACCAGTACGGATTTGCCGACGGCGACTACCAGATCATTTGCAGAATCCTGCGTTGAAGCTCCGGTAGGGGCCGCGGGGGTTCCACTCGGCTGTGCATACACGGGCTTTCCGGCACAAACGACACAAGACAGAAAAGACAAGCAAGCGATAATGAATGTGTCTCTCACTTTTGGACCTCACCTGAGACAAATTTTTCTTCCGTACGTTTCGATCCATTGAAGACCTGAACGAGAACGACCTGCGGAGCCGGCGCACGAACCACGCGAGGCGTTGATACTGTTCGCGGCTTCGGCGCGGGACTGTTTTTATCGGCGTAGAGGTTCGCCATGACAGTGCCCGGAGGCTGAGCGATCTGGGTGTCGAGAGGATTTCTCAGAACTAACTGGATGTGGGTCTGGTTACTTGCCAGACTGAGGTCCTCTGCCTGCTCCGGAGTCACCAGCAGGTTGACGACCTGCACCGGCTTCGGCTTTCCTTCCTGATCTTTCTGGATATCCGTACCTGCGGATAGAACCTCAATGTTCTGCAGCAGTGTCTTTACCTTCGGCCCATCGACCGGATTTGGTGTCCCCGGCGGGTTGCCTGAGATCAGAACATCGACGCGCATTCCAGGCGTTACAAAGCCGGCCACGCCGACGACGTCGTCCACCTTGACGGCGCATGCCCGCATACCGGGGCTGATGATCGCAGCCAGTCCACCGCCGGAGCCCGCTGCGGCCAGGCGGCTATCGAGGACAGGCTCGTTCTGGTAGAGGTTGGAGATCACTCCTCTGCCGATTGCGTCCTTGAGATTGAGAATTGCCCCCTTGGGTGCGGGAGAGGCAACTTCAGAGAGAGTTACGTCGACGTCGCGAAGCACGCTGCCCAACTTGATATCTGTGGTTGCGACAACGACGCGCGTCATATTCGAGTGCGACGCCAAAACGCGTTTCCCAACCAGGCGAGATACGAGAAAGCTGCAGATAGCCGCGACGATGAATGCGCTGAAGAGAATGACCACCACTCTTTTATTCATGGGCTGAACCTATCCGAAGGCAGATAGTGAGTCGCTTGCCTTCGGCACCAACGTCGCAATTGCTGTGCCAAAAAAGTCATAGCTGGCTGCTCGAAAGCCGCCGAAAGTGTGACCATCTGTATACCAATCGCGAATCGGGTGTCGCCGTACCGATACAGGGCGTTCGTTTTACGCGATTTCGACGAGGACTGGGTTGGTCTGGGAATTGCATTTGTTTGACACATTGCAGTTCTCCAAATTGCGGAGCCAACCATCATGAGGTCGAGTACGCTTACGACGCTTTTTTCTGAACCGCCTTCGTCCAGCACTCCTCCCTCCGCAGCGGTAATCTCGCTTCTGCTGCACGGGATTGGATTTGCCGTTCTTTTCACGGCTTCGCGGCACATGCTCAGGCTTCCCTACTCGTCCGTTGTTGCAGAACGTTACACGGTCCGGCTCCTGAAAAATGCCCGGGTCGACCAGTTGCGGAGGCTGACAATCAACGGCAGCGAGATGCAAACGGCTACACACGGCGAGGATCATGACATCGCCGCCGGCGGTACGGCGCCGGTAATGTCGGCTCCGGTTCAGTTGGCGCAACCATCGCAGTCTCAAATGCTGTTACAACCGGATGCGCCGCCCCGTCTGGTCGTGAAAGAGCCTATGCCTATTCCACTCGTCCGGTTGTGGTCTGCCGAGGAGATGCCGAACCGAATCCTTATTGCTCCACCTCCACAGGAAATTACTGTGGTGACGACGCGGCCCGCGTTGATCAGGCCTAATCGAGAGCCGAATCTGGCCGACGTCAATATGACGATGACACCGTTTCCTGTTCAGTCCCCGATCTTTCCTACAGGTACAACATCCCCGATCATTGTGCGTAGCTCTGAACCGGCGCCACAGCAGATTTCTATGACGGCCTCTACGAAGATGGAGCAGCCAACTCCTGCACAGGTGCTTTCATTGTCGGCACTGCAGAGTGATGGACCAGTGGCTATTCCTCTGGCGAACCAGGCCGTGGCGGCGAACTCTTCCGATGGATTCACAACTGGCCGTCCTGACAAGGCCATGGTCAGCGGGAGTGGCGATGTCACCGGACATCAAAATGGTAAGGGGGCGGGAGCGGAAGGCGCGCCGGCGATTGCGCAGTCTGGCGCTCCAACTGGCACCCAGGATCAGAACGGGGCGGCGGCTGGTTTGGGAGTGGAGAACAAGCCGGCTGTGACTCACCTCACGCAGCCGAAAGATGGCAAATTCGGTGTCATTGTTGTTGGATCGCCTTTGGCAGAGCGTTATCCGGAGATCGAAGGTGTTTGGCACGACCGTGTGGTGTACACAGCGTATCTTCGTGTTGGCGCGAGCAAGAGCTGGATCCTGCAATACTCTCTTCCCCAGGCAGGAGACGCTTCAGCCAACGCCAGCACCTCGCGGCCGGACGCACCCTGGCCTTACGACATGTTGCGGCCGCACCTCCCTTCCGCTGACTATGACGCAGACGCCATCCTCATTCACGGATTCATTAATATGGCCGGCCGCTTCGAAAAGCTGGCTCTCGTTTTCCCCGCGGGATTCCAGCAGGCGAAGTTCCTGCTGGATGCACTGCAACAGTGGCAGTTCCGGCCGGCGCTGCAGGATGGACATGTTTCGATGGTGGAAGTCCTGTTGATCATTCCCGAAGAAGCAGAGTAGTTGACTCTTCGTATGAGAATAGGGAGCCGCACATTGGCGTTGGCAACTTACCTCACCTGAAACCGAGACGACACTTTTTTTAGGCCACAATTGGGAATAGGGCACGGAGGGGTATGCTTTTTATTGCCAAATAACGTGTGACGGCACCAAAATGCTTCAGCTATGAGGCTTTGGAAGAGATAACGTTGAGTCTCTCCAAAGTCAGGGAGGGGAGGCATGAAATCAAAGATAGCTGTGATCTCTCTGTTGAGCGGGAGTTTGCGTTCGCCCAACACGGATCACCACATGGGGGCGGGGCGGGTGGCATGGGAGGTGGACATGGGAGCCCAGGTGCGGCAGATGTGGGTAATCGGGGTTCCACAGGGCAAATGGGAACAGCATCCGAGCGCAAAAGTCCTTCTGAGTTGCTAACGCAGAATACGAAACTTTCGAGCAACCTTGATAGGTTGTTGCCGCAGGGCACGACGGCACAACAGGCGGGTTCAAAAATCTTGGAGATTGCGTTGCAGCAATCCACGTCGCACACAACCTCGATATCCCTTTTGCTGACCTGAAGAGTAAAGGACAGGGAGCGGATCGGAATCATTGGGTAAGGCTATCCAATCTTTGAAGCCGGGTGTTGACGCTAGTGGAGAACTCAAACGAGCCAAGCGGCAAGCGAAGGATGAGTTAGAATCGGTCTCTTAAAGAGAGCTATCTCGAGCTTTGTCAGGGGGCACGTCTTAGACATCATGCGCCGTTTCTAAAACGTGCCGCATTAAGGGGCATCTCTGTCTCGCCTAGGTATCTGTCAATAGCTATTGCACCAGCGCAACCTCATTGACGTTATAGACAGCGTTGGATCTGAGGTTCATCGTGATGGAACCATTGCCACCCAGTTGCAGGGCGCCAACGATGATCTCCCCTTGAACCGTAGTGCCGCTTCCGGAGCCGCCCTGTAGATTGAGCTGCTGGAATTGAGCTGCGTTAGCCAGCATCGCCGTGCGGGTATTGGTCAGGTAGATGGTTCCAGTCAATGTCATAGCTCCGCCGCCACCCAGGTTATGAGTGGCTGCTGCGGCGGCGCGGTCCTGGAAAAACAGAATGCCTTTATAGGCCGAGCCCGACGGTGAGCCGATCAGGTTGATGGTGCCATTGGCTCCAAGGTTGAAAGTACCGCCTCCCGTGTTATAGACCATGATGCCGCCTCCGGTAGACGTTCCGTCCCAACCTGTATTGGTGCCGGTAGAGCCGTCCGTAAAACCGCTAGCCATGTACATGTCGCAATTCGCCGAGCAGTCCATCCCACCGCTCTGAATGTAGTAGATTCCGGGCTTCATTACGGGAGTCTTATTCTTTCCATCAATTCCGCTTGGGTAGACTCCAGGCGAGAAGAGGTAACATGCCTTACCGGGAGAAACCGGGCATCCGCTGGTGCCATTCGCAAGCAGCGTCGCAGCCGGTGCGGTGGGAAGAGTCGCCAGAGTGGGTGGGTTGACACCAGCCAGAGGATCTTCCATCCAGGAATCTGGTTCCACATAGTGTCCGGTGGTTCCATAACTTACGCTGGGAGATGTGGTCGGTCCCCCTGTCACTCCAAGGTCCGCGCCTGTTCCCGTAGTGCAGTTTCCACCCGTATCGTTCGGGCCGGCATGGGAGAGGTCAATGCTGGCATTTCCGCCGGTGGAGACGGCTACTGCGGCGGTGGAATTAACCTGAATGCTACGGTTAGGCCCGCCGCAGATCTTCACCGCAGGAGTACCTTGAAGTGACAGCGATGTCGTCATCGTTGGATGCGTGACAAGTATGGGTACCGGGGAGACAACGCTGACAATGGCTGCCGTGGCGGTAGCCTGCACCGTCGTTGCCGTCGGGCCGATCAGGCTCATGAGAAATGTGTTCACGTTTCGACTAACCGTGGCACGAATAACGTTCACGGGATAGCCTGTTGCCAGGTTTACCCCCGGGGCGCCGCTGCTGCCCGGAAAGTCGATCGTCACCGTATCGCCGGCGGTTCCGCCAAAGCCGTTATTGAGTGCATAGACGCAGGGAGTTTTCGGGTCGCTGGTGCCGCAGGTGAATGAGCCTGCCGTCGAAAATGCGGCTGCACCTGATGTGTTAGTGCTGTTGAAGACACTCATCATGCCCGCCGTAGCAGCAGCATCTGCTGCCGTCTGGGCCATCTGCCGTTGCGAATAAAGATGAGATCCATCCAAGCCCAGTCCGATGGCGCCGATCAAAAAGATGCTCATCGCAACCGCGACCATGATTATCGACTGGCCCTCTTCGTCTTTTAAAAAGCGCATAACGTGACTCCTCAGAAGGTGATGATTCCCTCGCTGGTGCTTCCCATTGTTCTGTTCAGGATTGTGCTGAAGTACGGGATGAGTGGATCGTACGGATAACTCACCGTAACCGTGACCGCCTTACCTGCTGCATTGCTCCCATTGGGATAGTTGACCGTGACCGTCAGATTGGCGGTATTGACCAAGCCGGCGCTGGCAAAATTCTTGACCACCGTTGTGATCTGGGTGCATGTGCATGGACTCCCCGGCCCACTTGGCCCATCGACGCCAGATCCTGTCCGATCTCCGCCGTGCACGATCGCATAGCGTGCGCCGGCGCGAGCCGCATTCGCCACGGTGGTGTATACGAGAACCATTCTTCCCAACTCCACGACACCTGCCAGCACGATGATGAACATGAAGGCAATAAAGATGAACTCGATGAGGGCGCTGCCATCATCTGCTTGCAAGCGTCGGATAGCTGAAATTCTCATTGGATTATCCTCATGACAGCCCGGCGATGGATCGTCGTCGGAGGCATCGTCGCGTAGATGTTGAGAGAAGGGAATTGGAAGGCTGGGATAAACGGGACGTAGGTATAGGTCACGTCAATACTGGTCAGTACATATTTCGCCGCCTCCGGATCGGAAGGAGGTGATGTGCAGGAGCCGGTAAGGGTTCCGTTTTTATTGGTGCAGACGCTTACGCTCAGGCTCGCCGCATTAGGAAGCGAAGAAGCATCCTGCTGAATCAGTGTGGTGATCTGAGTTGTCGACGGTACGCCAGGAGCTCCCACTGAAGCTCCACCGAGGATGGCATAGTCGGCTCCGGCACGAGCGGCATTCGCGACCGTAATCCATGCGAAGAAGAAACCGCCGAAATTGACCAGATTGACGATGAGCAGGAAGACCAGAGGCAGGATCAGGGCATACTCGATCAATGCTTGTCCGCGGTTCTCCTGGAGACGCTTCAGGAAGCGGTGGAAGGTTTGCCTGTCCGCACCTCCGGGAAGGACCTCTCTGGTAAGGTCGCGCCCTTGCTTTTCCGGTGGCACAAGCAGGAATGAGACGCCATTCTCATCTGAACCCACTACCTGCCCCTTGACCGTAATCGCGCGGTCCGGATCTGTTGCCGGAACATCCTCTCTTTGCAACGTCAACATGACGAGGGTGCCGGGGTACCAACGTTGGTCGGTCACCAGATAGAGCTTGTCAGAACTGATCTCCCGTACCTTATGCGCCATGGGGGCACCTCCATCCCAGTAGTGAGCTACCAGCGGCACATCGTCCCGTAGCTCTGTCCTCCGTGTTTCTTCAAATGTCGGCCATATCAGCCACTCCAAAATCGCTCTCATATACTTCGTCCGTTCTCAGGGATGTTTTTCTTGGCTCACTCCCTGCGAGCGCTGTGATGCGCTTCTTTCACCGGGGCCAGATGTTCTCTCATCTCCTCGGCAACACAGATCAACATCTGATCTCCAATCTGAGTATTCGAGGAATAGATCGTGTGAGTCGGCAGTTCAAGAACGCTTCCGGCCTGAGTCTTAATTGGTCCAATACGAAAGGAAGGGATGGATTCAACAAGGTGAATGACCCGGTTCTGCTCATCCAGATAGATCAGATCGAGAGGGAAGAAGAGTCCCAGGGTATGAACACCTTGCGAAGGCACCACCCATATCCCTTCATCCGAGCGGAGTCTCAGCCTCCCGATCAATCCCTTCAGGCGCATCAGGATGGTGTCCGCCGCCTTCACGTTCAGGCTGAGGAAACATTCCCGCGTCAGGTTATAAACGCAATACGTCTTTTCCATCTCGCTTCAACGTCTCGCAGGCGAAGAGCTATATGTAGCTTCCGCACACGAGTCTCCAATCTTTCGGTTTGCGAATTGAAGGTTCATGTTTTCCAACTCAAGCAGCGGGCCGAACAGCTTTCTTTTCCCCAGGGCATACATGCAAGGGCAACTCGATACGGCGACGAGATGTTGCAGGCTAACGTCCTTGCGTGCATGAACTCCAAGAAGAGAGCGACGGCCTTCTGCTGGAGCGAGTTTCTAGTGAACCCGGGTGCGGCGGCGATAGATGAGAAACATCAGCACCACGACGAAAAGTACACCAGATACGACTCGAATCAGCGTTATGTTGTCCATAGGAAGCCTCCTTGTCCTTTCAGTTTTTGAAGTATTTGTCGAAGGACTCTGCCATGATGATGGCGGCAGGTCCCAGGGTGACGAGAAACAGTGAGGGGAAGATAAACAAGACGAGCGGAAAGACGAGCTTCACCGTGGTCTTGGCTGCCTGCTCCTCTACTCTTTGGCGACGCTGGGTTCTCAGCGCGTCAGAATGCACGCGCAGCGTCTTGGCGACACTCGTACCCAACTGTTCGGACTGTATAAGTACCGAAACGAGGTTCCGAACGCTGTCGACCCCTGTGCGTTCTGCAAGTTGTTTCCAGGCGTCGGAGCGAGCTCTGCCGGCGCGCTGCTCCAGAACGACAATACCCAACTCGTCGCAGATGGCCGGGTGAGCGAGGTGCAGTTCTTCGGCCGAGCGGGCCGTTGCCTGATCCATGCTCAATCCTGCTTCAATGCAGATGGTCAGCAGGTCGAGCACATCCGGCAATCCCTGCCTGATCTGCGCCTGGCGATTCGTGACCTTGCGTCCGAGCCAGAAATCCGGCAGCAAAAATCCCAGTCCCAATGCGATCGCATAAACAAAGAACTCATTGCCATGCGCTAGTCCGCTGGCAAACGCCACAGAGCACAGTGTGAGAGGAACCAGTACCTTTGCACCATAGAATAAGCTGACTGCTGAATCTTCGCGAAAGCCTGCGCGCATGAGACGCTGCTGGATGACAGAGACCTCTGCCTGACTTTTCGGAAGGACGCGCTCGAGATGCCCCACCATTCCACTGATTGAAGAACCGGTTAGTTGAATGGTGCGCCGCAGAGCTCGCTCCTTCGTCGTCTGGGGCATTACGACCTCCCCAATTCGCTGGAGCATGGCTTCGCGATAGAACAGCAGAAGCCCTCCGCTGACAATCAAGACAAAGATGATAAAAAATGTAACCGCAGCAAATCCCATAACTCACCTTCAAACCTTCATGTTGACAATCTTGCGAATGATCAAAGCGCCACTAATGGTCATGGCCGAAGATAGATACAGAAGCTTGATGCCTACTGGATTCGTCCACAGCACGCTCATGGTCTTCGGATTTACGAGATAGAGTGCAATACCCAATACGATTGGCAGGAAAGAAAGAATCCATCCCGTCAGCCGTCCCTGGGCTGTATACACGCGAATCTGCCGCTTCAGGCGGAATCTCTCCCGGATCACGTGAGCTGCTTTTTCGAGAACCTCGGCCAGATTTCCGCCACTTTCCTTCTGGATCAGAATTGCGGTGACGACAATGCGAAGATCCTGCAGCGGCACGCGCTTTACCAGATTGTCCATCGCTGTTCTCAGCTCAAGCCCGTAGTTTTGCTCGTCGAAGCAGATCTTGAACTCGCTGCTGATCGGTTCTGGAGACTCATGCGCCACAAGCCGCAATGTGGTTACCAGGCTGTGTCCAGCACGAAGGCCACTTACCATCAGGTCCAACGCTTCCGGCAGTTCCTGCTCAATCTGATCGAAGCGGCTGGCGCGCTTATAGAGGACGAAGGCAAGTGGCGCCAGAGCAACCAGAAACCCAAGCAAAAGAGAAAAGATAAGGACCTCTGTCCGCCAGTACAGCAGATATGCCGGGATGACAAAACAGGCGATAGACATCAGTAGCAGAGCGCCTACGGTCCACTGCAATCCGGACTGATAGAGCAACGTACGGAGCTTCGGGGCCAATTCAAGCTGCAGCAGCCAGCGATTAATCCAGGGAATAGCGCTGAAAAGTTCTTTCTTGCGGAGATCGACAATCGGGTCGGTCTCCGTCTGTCCACTGGCCAGGGCAGCATACAGATTCGCTCGTGCGCGCTCTGCCTGGTGCGACGCACCGGCAGAACCGGCTGACAACAGCAGCGCGCACGTGACGAATACACCGAAGAATACCAGTATCAGAATCAGCGCCATATTCGCCTCCTCAGTTGACTTCCATCTTCTGTTCGAATAGCGCGGGCGACAGGAAAATGCCTGAAATGCGCAGCCGCTCAACAAACTTGGGACGGATTCCGCTCGGCTCAAAGACTCCAATCACCTTGCCGTCCGGGCCAACACCCTTTCTCTTGAAGGTGAAGATGTCCTGCATACTGATCGTGTTCTCTTCCATGCCTGTGATCTCGGAGATGCTGACGACCTTGCGGCTGCCGTCACTCATACGAGAGACCTGTACGACAATCGCAAGAGCCGACACCATCTGCTGGCGGACACTCTTTTCCGGGAGATTAAGGTTGCTCATCGCAACCATGGACTCAAGTCTGGTGAGAGCATCTCTCGGAGTGTTCGCGTGAATTGTGGTCATCGACCCCTCATGACCGGTATTCATCGCCTGGAGCATGTCAAAGGCCTCTTCGCCGCGGACCTCGCCAATGATGATGCGATCGGGACGCATACGCAGGCTGTTAATCAGCAGCTGGCGCTGACGTACGGCGCCATTGCCTTCCACGTTCGGCGGCCGTGTCTCCATGCGCACGATATTCTCAAGGCCGAGGCGCAATTCAGCGGCGTCCTCAATCGTTACGATGCGTTCGGTCTTCGGAACATACTGCGACAGAATATTCAGAAAGGTCGTCTTGCCGGCGCCCGTGCCGCCCGAGATAAGGATGCTTATACGCGCCCGCACCGCGGCGGTGAGAAGCTCCATCATCTCCGGCGAGATGCTCTTCAGTTCCACCAGTTGATTGGCAGCCAGGGGTCCTGTGCCGAAGCGGCGGATGGACAAGGCCGGACCATCAAGTGCCAGCGGAGGAATGATGGCATTCACACGGGAGCCGTCAGGCAGACGAGCATCGACCATCGGGGAAGATTCATCCACTCTGCGTCCGACCCTGGAGACGATCCGGTCGATAATCTGCAGCAGGTGACGGTCATCCCGAAACGCCGTCTCGACCCGCTGCAACATTCCTCCCCGCTCGATAAAGACGTGGTTCTTGTCGTTGACAAGAATGTCGGAGATGCTTGTGTCCGCAAGCAGCGGCTCCAATGGACCAAGACCGAAGACTTCATCCAGCAGCTCCGCTTCAATCTTTGCCTCTTCCGCGAGACTTAGCGGTACGGATTGCCGCGAGATGATCTCATTCACCATTCCCGCTACAGCCTGCCTCGCCTGGCTGGTATTGACGCGTGACAGCTTCTCCAGGTCAAGCTTGGAAATCAGCGTCCGGTGTATCTCGGCTTTGAAATTGTCCAAATTTACTCGATCCATACCGTCCTCATCCTCTTGAAGTTCCTATGTCTGCTATCCGAACAAGCTGAACCGCTTCTTCTTTTCGGTCTTCTCTGCCGTGCCATGGCTCTCTCGCACCATGTCCCAGATGACCCTCGAAGCCGGCGAGTCTTTGAGCACCAGCGGGACCGCGGTGTTTTGGGCATTCCTGGCAGATGACTCATCATTCGGAATCTTCCAGCGGGCAGGCATCGTGAGCGCCTTGGTGATGTTTTCTTCGTCAATCACGAGGGAACGCGGTGTATAACGGTTCAGCACCACCTGGACCTTGGTTCCGGACTTCGATTGAAGCTCTGAGACAATGCGGTTGGAATTACGCAGGTCGGGAATACCCACCTGCGTAACCAGGTACACAGTCGCTCCGTCGTCAAAGAGAGCCTGACCGGTAGTTCCCAGGTGGGAACCTGCATCAACCACAACGTAGTCAAAGTTCTGCCGCGCAACCGACAACAATTGCTCGATGGCCTTATTCGAGGGGGCGATCTCGACGTACTTGTCTGGAGCAGCCAGAACCGACAGGCCTGATTTATGTTTACTCAAGAGTCTGGAGAGGAAATTACAGTCCAGCCGATGAGGTTCTTCCAGCGCGTCTGCCGTTGAATACTGGGGCGTAATTCCGAGCTCAAGCGCAACGTCGCCGAGAGGGAGAGTCAGATCGATCAGTAAGACACTCTGGTTGCTCTCCGCACAATCCTGCGCCAGAGCTACCGCAAAGTTACTGGCGACGGTGGTCACACCCGATCCGCCCTTCGCCCCAATAAAGATGATTGACTTACCGGCGGCCTTGCTTACGGATCGAGAAGCGGAGTTTCGTGCTGTAGCACGGACCAAAGCCTCGGCAATCACATTCGAGGTAATAGGCGGTGTCAAGAACTCGCGAGCTCCGGCTCGCATGCAGCGAACCAGCATCTCCGGCTGAACCTGGGAAGAGTAGACCATGACCGTTGACGTGCTATTCGCGCAGATTGCCTCTACGAGCTCCAGCGCATACTCGGGGTCACTGTCTAGTTCAACAATGACAACGCCATAATGGCCGTCTAACGGGGACGACTTATCGCCAAGGTCAGGATAGAAGCCAAATTCATGTGTCGTATATCCCCAGAGCCCGGTCAGTGCATCCGCGACGAGCTGACGTTGCAACATTTGGGGAAAAATGAGCGCAACAGATGTCACATTCCCTCCTAGCGTGCTGGAAGCCTTAGCTGAATCTGGCATTGCTCGCTGACCATTTCTCGCGGCTGGCAATGTTCCGAACGATTGAGATGAAGTTTGCATATTCATGGCCTTAAGAATGAGTAGCGTTATCTGGCAAAAAACGAGATAAGAGTTCCGATGGCAATCGCCGGAGCGTAAGGCATCTTTCGGGTCAGGGGATTGTTGAGCACAAGCTCTGGATGTGGAGTAAGTCCACGCTTTCTCAAGCCGAAGATGAGATCTCCTGTCCCCTGGAGCATCTCGGCTGCAAATCCTCCAACGACGGCCAGACCCACAGCAATGATTCCGCCTGCGATTCCGGTCATTACAAGAGCGACCAGCATCTGCGATGGCCCGACCCAGCTGCCGATTGCGCCGCAGAGCTTGACGTCACCCATCCCCATCCCGCCCATCAGGCAAAGAACGCCAAACAGCGCGGCGCCTACGACCAGGCCGGCAGTGCTGTGCAGAAGACCGCTGAGGCCATGCTGCAGACCGGATACAACAAACCCGGCGACGAGGAATGGAAGCACCAGCCAGTTCGGAATACGCCGGCTGCGAAGGTCGGTGACTGTTGCTATCACAACTACGAACAATGTTGGCCACCAGGCGGCGGAATGCATGTGAGCTAACTCCCAAGGGAGATCAATAAAAGTCACTCAGGCCAGTAGCAATTGCCGATCCAAAAAATCGGATCGTTTCGCCCCAAAGTGTTTACGGCTGTATACAGTTGTGTCTCAAAGTGGGGCCGGGACAATACACCAAGGCGGGCGTAGAAGAAGAAGGATGAATACGGACCGAATCAATCCTTCTTCGCTCTCGTTCTCGCGCAAAGTTGCATCTGAATCCCGATCTGGAAAGGGTACGTCGGTAACTTACTTAAGTTGCAGTAGATTTATCTCGACGAATCCGGAAAATGTGGCTCAGAATACAAGCCAACATTTGTGCACTGGAAGCGTAGGCCCACATTGCCCGAATTGAGAATCGCTCGCACGAAGATGGGGCACCAGCAAACATGATTCGAATTGGACTCTTTTCAAATGACCAGACGCTGCCTTCACTTCTCTCATCTGCTCTTGGTAAGGAATTCGATGTTATCCAGGTCTCCGTCAATGACGAGAATCCGAGATATCCGGGAAAACCTCGTTATGAGGTGATTCTTCTGGATCTGGACTCGGTGCCGGACTCGCTGACCTTCTTCCAGAAGGTGTTCGCGTCGAAGATACCGGTCCTGATTCTCTCGAGCGATGGCCTGCGCTCCACTGCCACCGATCTTGTCCGGCAGGGAGCTTATGGCTATTGCCGCAGACCGCCATCGATTCGCGAACTGAAGACGATGCTCGTTCGCGCCCACGAGGGTTCTGCGCTGCGGCAAGAGTTGTCAGATAGGCAGCATAGCGAAGAGATGGAGAGCCGGAGCCCGATTCTCGGCGCCAGTCCGCAGATACAGCGTGTCCATGAATTGATACGACGGGTATGCAACATTCATGCGTCCGTCCTTATTACCGGCGAAAGCGGTACGGGGAAAGAGCTGATCGCAAGCGGCATCCATAACTTCGGGTCCAGGGCAGATCAGCCATTCATTGCGGTCGCTTGTGGCGCTATTCCGGAGAATCTTATCGATACGGAACTCTTCGGTTACGAAAACGACTCCTTTACGGGGACGACGGAATCATCGGTCGGCTATCTGGAACTGGCAGGCGAAGGGACTCTCTTTCTGGATGAGATCGGGGAACTGAGTCCTGCTACCCAGATAAAGCTTCTGCGTGTTCTTCAGCAACGTGAGTTCAGTCGCCAGGGCAGTACAGAACCTATTCCCCTGAAGGCCCGTCTCGTGTTTGCAACTCATCAGAATCTTAGCGACATGGTGGCTCGGGGCACATTTCGCCAGGACCTCTATTACCGCATGAATGTTATTCGGATAGATGCTCCGCCGCTACGCGAGCATCCGGACGATATTCCCGCGATCACAGAACACCTCTTAAGGAAGTATTCGAAGAGCTTCCGCAGCCCGGTTACCAGAATCGAGGAGGATGCGATGTCGATGCTCCAGGCCTATTCCTGGCCTGGGAACGTTCGTGAGTTGGAAAACGTAATCCAGCAGGCGATTATTGTCGCGAATGGGGAGAGTATTCATCTGGAAGATCTGGCTTCCAACATCCTGGAGGAAACTCTTGTCCATATGGACGATGACTATCATCCGGGGGGATCCTTTGAACGGCAGCTCAGAGACTATAAGGTTAAGCTGGCGACAACTGCACTTCGTGAAAGCAACGGTAATAAAACGCTGGCAGCGCGCAGCCTGAATATCTCCAGAGCCTATCTCCATCGGCTGCTTCGGATCGGAGAAGCGGATGACCTTATCGATTCAGGGATTTCCGCTGAAACGGAGTCACCTGAAGCAGGCATGGCATGAGCGAAGGGACGGCCGTCATCACGCAGGTCAAGACCGCGAAGGTCTCCTATCTGCAGCGGGTGCTCTCCTTTCCTGTCATGCTGTCTGGTCTTCTTGTTGTTCTGGCTGTCCTGACCGTAGGGGAACGTTTCAACGACCCTGACATGTGGTGGCATCTAAAAATGGGGAAAGTTATTTGGGAGACCCATAGCATCCCACACACGGATCTCTTCTCCTACACGACTGGCCACCATGCTTATATCCCTCACGAATGGCTTTCGGAACTCTTGATTTACGGCGCATACCACTGGAGAGGCTACCCAGGCCTGATGCTCTGGCTGTGCTTCCTTACCTCGGTGTTACTTGTCTCCGGCTACTGTTTGTGCTGGTTTTACTCGAAGAACGCCAAAATAGCATTTCTGGGATCGCTGACGATCTGGCTGTTCTCCACGGTAGGTCTTGCGATTCGGCCTCAGATGGTTGGCTACTTACTCCTGGTTTTTGAGCTATTGCTTCTTCATGCTGGCAGAGCCCGTAATCCGCGATGGTTTTTTGCCCTGCCTGTGCTCTTTGCCATTTGGGTGAATGCTCACGGTTCTTTCTTCCTGGGCCTTTTCGTCGCGGTCCTGGTACTCGCCAGTTCGTTTCTCGATTTCCGGGCAGGGCTGCTGACCTGCCGGCGTTGGGAAGCGAGCAGGCGGAAAGCACTCGCATTCGCGATCGCGTTTTCTATCGCTGCGCTCTTCCTGAATCCGATTGGTCTGAGCCAGATCCTGTATCCCGTCGATACGTTGCTTCATCAACCGATCGGTCTCAGCCAGGTTGAGGAGTGGCAGGCGACGCAGTTTTCCGGGGGGCGCGACTTTGCATTCCTGGGAATCATCGCTCTGATCTTGTTGCTGCCGGCTATCCGCCGGACAGAGCTGTGGTGTCAGGAGTTGCTTTTGCTGGCTTTGGGAGCTTGGCTGGCCGCCAGCCATCATCGCATGCTCTTTGTCTTCGGTATTCTGGCGGCACCCATCCTGTCGCGCCTGTTAGCTACCGCCTGGGACAACTATGATGCAGCACAGGACTTCCCAGGAGCCAATGCAATCCTGATGGCGGTCTCCCTGCTTATCGTCTTCCGGATGTTTCCGTCGCAACGACACCTGGAGAATCAGGTGGAAGCCAGAAGTCCGGTCAAGGCCGTACAGTTCATCAGGAGCCATCATCTTCCGGGCCCGATGCTGAATGAGTACGTATATGGTGGTTACCTCATCTGGGCGTCGCCCGAGAACCCCGTATTTGTAGATGGCCGTTCCGATGTCTTCGAGGCCACGGGCGTTCTTGCTGAATTTGCCGATTGGTCTACGCTGCAGGCCGATCCGAACAAGCTTCTGGCAAAGTATCGAATCAACTTCTGCCTCCTGCAGCGACACTCAGCGATGGTGCCGGTACTTTCTCTCATGCAGTGGAAAACCGCCTATTCCGATGACATCTCCGTCGTCCTTGTTCGAAATGAACAGGATCACTAGAGCATTCCCTGTTGTTGGGTATCCGGGAAGAGGAGTGCAGCGGCGTTTTCATTGCGGAAAAGGCCCATTCCTACAGGGAAATACCGTAATCGCATACCGCGAATGGGTCGTCGGGGGACACGGTGGTGCTGCAGCCTGTTGCACAAAGTTAACAGTGGGGTAAGGAATCCAGACCTCTACCTTACCGGCGGCGCCGTGCCGAACCATTCTCTGTACCGGTTGAGCCCAAGTGTTTTGATTACAAACCGGAGATCTCTGAATATCTGCTTGCGATTTCGCCATCTTCCGATGCATCTGCGGACCAGGGAGCATACTGATGCTGGCAGCAAGATCTCCGAACCGGCTTTCCTTGCGCCCCTGGGGTTGGGCTGTAGCGGCCATCCTGCTTCTCACAGCACATGGACTCGATTTCTATTTCCTGCGGCATATTGCGCTGTCGTCCACAATCGCTTCATGCTTGATCGTCCTCGCTGTAGTGAAACATCTGGGAATCCTCAGCTCGCTCTATGCCGCACTTCGAAGGCGATTTTCAAAGACCAGACCTTCCCGGTAAGGGTAACCAGGAAAATTGGTACATACGATCAGGCGGGAGCTCCGTCTTTTCTTTATGATTCGTGCGAGGTGAGGAACCTGGCGCCATGCACAACGAGGATGGTCACGGCACTGTAGATCGTCTTTCCGCAATTGTGACGAACTCCCTGGACACACAGGCGAAGACGGAGGATCTGGCGCGTTTGGCTTACCAAAGCCGCACGCAGTTCCACAGGCTGTTCCGGGCAGTAGCGGAAGAGACTCCGGGAGCCATGCGGCGAAGGCTTCGGCTGGAAAGGTCAGCCTACCAGTTGGCGCATACCGGCATGTCGGTCACGGATGTCGCCTTGGATGCCAACTTCGGTTCGCTGGAGGCATTCTCGCGAGCTTTCCGAAGGGCTTTTCGGACCTCTCCCAGTCTTTACCGCCGCATGCGCGATCCGCACTTCCACCTGCCGTCATCCAACAAAGTTCACTTTCTTGCGCCCGGGTCCCCAACAAAAAGAGGAGGAGATATGGATCTATTCGATCGCTTTGCAGGTAACGATTCCTGGCATACCCGGCGTTTGCTGGAGTATGCGAGCACGTTGACAGAGGAACAATTGGACCGGCCGTTGCCCACCGTGGTCGAGCTGCTGCCATGGCGGGAGTCGAATAAGACGTTGAGGCAGCTGCTGGAGAACATCATCTTTACGAAGGAGGTTTGGACCGCGGCTCTTTCCGGCGCCGAGATGGACGTGAACGGTCCTCCCCAAGAGCAGCGCTCTCCGCAGGCGATGTTACAACGCCTCGAAAAGACCGATGTAGAACTGCATCGCATTTTGTGCGACGTCCGCAATCGCTCGGCCTGGGACGATACGTTTGTCGATGCTCTGTGTGAGCCGGCAGAGACCTTTACCTTTGGTGGTGTCTTCGCTCACATTATGACCTTCAACGCGCATCGCCGATTGGTGGCTCTGGATGCTCTGCGCCAACTCGGAGTTCAGACTGAAGGTTTTGGCGATCCCATGGAGTATGAAGAGAGCGTAGCGCCCTGGGAGCGGCACGTCACTGTCAAAACCCCATGAACGGATCTCGATAGAGTATTTCCCTATAGGCGTAGAGTAGCGTTTTCCGCATCTATGGGTGTTTTCCGCAATGAAAACGCCGCTGCCTCCTCTTCCGGGATACCCGGCAAAAGGGAAAATACTCTAGGTTACTTCGAAGGCGCTTCCGGGTAAGTACGGTTCTTCCAGCCACCGCCGCGGCCCATGTGGTGATGAAATGCAGAGGCAACAGTGGCGCCCAGATAGAACATTGCGATTCCTGGCAGCAAGGCTCCCCATAGAGGAGACCTGCCGTAGCGCCGCAGCGTCGGCTGAAAGGCGATTGCCATCATCAGCCACGCCGCTGCAGCAAGCGCTCTTGTTAGACCGTGCCCGAACAGAGTCAACGGCACAGGCGCCATGTACAGTAATCCCATCCCCGCAACGCAGCCCAGTAGCATGAACGGAGAATGGCCTAGCTGCACATAAGCAGTACGCGCAATCATGTTCCATACCTCGCGCCAGTCCGCGTAGACCCGCAATGATCGGGCCAGTTCGGCGTGTCCCAGCCAGGTCTTCCCTCCTGAGGACTTGATCTGGAGAGCCAGAGCACAATCGTCGATCAGATGGTGTCGAATGCGGTGCACGCCGTCGATCCGCTCAAGAGCTGTGCGGCGGATAAGCATTGTGCCGCCTGCTGCACCGGCCACGGCACGACCCGGGTCCGCCACCCATGCAAAGGGATAGAGCATCTGGAAGAAAAAGATGAAGGCGGGAATCAGAGCCCGTTCCGCCGGCGTGCTGCAATGCAGCCGCACCATCTCCGAGACGAGATCCTGGCCGTTTATTTCGGCCTCGTAGACCAACGTTGCTACATGGGTAGATGCATGCTCGATGTCCGCATCGGTCAGCAGGATGTAGTCGGAGTTTTGGGCCTCCGGCTGCATCAGGCCCTGGTGGACAGCCCATAGCTTGCCACTCCATCCAGCCGGAAGAGCCTGTCCTGAGACGATTGTCAGCCGTCCCTGATTCGGCAGGGAGGCGGCGATCTTCGCTGTGCTGTCAGTACTGTTGTCATCGACGAGGATGATGGAAAGCTGTCCTCGATACTCTTGCGCGAGAAGAGAGCTGAGGCTGCGTCCGATATTTTCAGCTTCGTCGCGAGCCGGCACAACGACCGCAACCTTCGCATTGATGAAAAATGTCTTGTCCTCTCGCAAGACAGGACCGGAGCTCCAGAAACGGCCATGGAATGCAATCAGGTACAGCCATGCGGTACAGCAGACAGCGGCAAGAAAAATGATCATCGGTTCGATTTAGAGCAATTCTCCTAATACTGTAGCTTTGGATAACTTTGCGAATGCCATTTCCTTAGCTGGAAAACGGCCCCAAAACAGCCAAAACTTACCCAAATACTCCTCTACACCTTTAGGAGAATCGCTCTATTGTCTCGCGAACTGGTGTGATGGCGGAATGTGCTGTTCCAATGCTGCAGAGACTATATCGCCCAAGCAGTTATGCCGCCGCCAGCAGAATTGCTGCAGGACCGCTAATCTCCCAACCGCTTTCGGTAATTGGAAAAACGACAGAAGATCCGCCGTACTCTGGCCGTTCACTGTTCCAGATCATCGTCCACTCTGTGTGCTCAGGAGGTGCTAGCAAAGGCTCAGGAAGATATTCCAGCTTGAGCGTTGGCCCGAGATTGATAAGGAGAAGGCGGTCCAGCCTCTGTTGCTCGTTCTCTCCGAAGTAGCGCAGCACAAAACAGTCGTCGGACAGTACGGCTCCGTCGAGCGTGCTCTGGTATTGCCGGGCGATGGATGGATCTTCACGCCTTAGCTGCAGCAGATCGCGAAAGAATGTGCAATACCGCGTCGCCTCCTCCGTCGTTCGGTCTTCGTGTGCAAGCTTGCATTTCTGGAATGTTTCCGGGCTTCCCGGATCCGGAACAAGCTGCGCAACATTCTCGGTATCTCGAATGGAAGGGAACTGTTTCAAGAATGTCAGCCGTCCGCATCGGACTTTGTCGAGTATCTCAGCCTTCTGGTCAGAGAAATAGAGGAAGGGACGCTCCGTGCCGTATTCCTGTCCCATAAAGAACATGGGAGTTCCCGGCGTAAGCAGCCAGTAAGCCGCCATCGCACGATACATTCCAGGGTTGCTCTGGGTCTTGGGCCGGGTTCCAAGGAGTGTATTGGCTACCTGGTCGTGGTTTTCCAGAAACGTAATCCATTGCCACGGTTTAACGCGCCGGCAATCAGTCCCGCGCGCTGCTTTTTGCCAGCAATAATATTGCCCCTGGAAGAGAACGCCATACTTCGCAGCCGAGATAAACTCCTGAGGTTTCCCAGCGTGGTCGCTGTAATAAGCTTCTCGTCTGCCGGTAAGCCGAACGATCATGGAATGATGGAGATCGTCATTCCACATGCCGTCGAGTCCATGTCCGCCTTCGTCAACCGGCTTAAGTTGATGGGCCCATTGACGCTCGCATTCGCTGATCAGAATGATCTTTCGATTGCCGGCGGCTTCTCGCGCACGCTGGCTCATAGCGGCGAGGATATGCTCCTCACAATGCCCGGAATCTACGATTGCCTGTGTTGCATCGAAACGTAAGCCATCGAGCCGGTACTCGCGAATCCATGCGGCAACATTTTCCAGGAAGTAATCGCGTACGGAATCGTTGTCGAAGTTCGGAGCACTTCCCCAGTCGCTTGCCTGCTTTGAGAAGTACTGGCGGGAATATTCTCCGAAGT
Organism: Terriglobus albidus; assembly: GCF_025685425.1. Taxonomy (GTDB): domain Bacteria; phylum Acidobacteriota; class Terriglobia; order Terriglobales; family Acidobacteriaceae; genus Terriglobus; species Terriglobus albidus. The sequence continues at coordinate 713,135 of NZ_JAGTAS010000058.1, read as the reverse complement.
AGTTCCCATCGGGACCGAAGTGGTTATATACGACATCGAGAAGAACAGCCAGACCCTCCGTATGAGCCGCATCAACCATATGACGGAGGTCGTCCGGGCGGCCGTATCGATGATATGGCGCGAAAAAAGCGACACCGTCATAGCCCCAGCCGAACTCTCCAGAGAACTCATGGACCGGCATAATCTCTAAAACGGTCACACCAAGATCGCGAAGGCGTTTGAATTCGCGCTCAGCAGCCCGATACGTGCCCTCCTGCGTGAACGTACCGAGATGAAGTTCGTACAACACCTGTCCGGCGAGTTGGAAATCATTACGGGGCCATTCGCGGGTGGTCCAGGGATAAGAGGAGGGATCGATCACCTCGCTCCAGCCATGTGGTCCTTCCGGTTGAAATCGCGATGCCGGATCTGGGAAAGGTCCACGACCATCCACAACATAACGGTAGCGGCATCCCGCCTTCAGCCCCGGCACTTCCAACAAAAAATGCCCCGTCTCCTCCTCTTGATCCCGCAAGGGATGGCGCCTTCCGTCTTCCAATAACAATTCGACCTGCTTGGTATGAGGCGTCCAGAGATGAAATTGAACGCCTGCAGGGTTAACTGTTGCTCCCAAAGGAGGCTTCGTAGATCGACTGATCGAATCGCGCATCGCCCTACGTGCGATGCAGTCATCCGGAAAAGTGCTGCCTGCCGTCTCGCGGCAATGTTAGAGCAATGAATGATCTCGGTCGGAAGCCAGGCTGCATCCAGCCTCCTCGTGAGCTGTCAGCGTTACTATGCGTGGTCTTCCACCTGGTTGAAGGTTGTACACTCATTGGCAACGATCAAGCAGGGAGGTTGCATGCATATGCGTCGTGCCTGGATGAGGACGGCTGTGATTGCTGTTTTTGTACTTGCTTTCGGTTGTGTTACTGCCTCAGGCTTCGCCCAACGAACCGCCGAACGTCAAATTATGTTCGTCTGCGAACACGGGAATGTGAAGAGCCTTATGGCGGCCTCGTACTTCAACCAAAGTATCCGCGAGTTCAATCTTCCATACCGCGCTGTGGCGCGTGGGAGTGCTCCCGATTCGACGACTGTGCCCGCCGTCATCGTGCAGGGACTGGAGCACGATGGCATCGATGTGAGCACTTTCCAGCCCATGAAGGTCAGTGCGTCTGACATTGCCTCCCCGGTCCATATCATCCTGATCGGAACATCGTTACCCGCTGGTCTGCGGGCGAGTTCGAAAGCCCGGATTGAGCAGTGGAACGATGTTCCGCCAGCCAGTATGGATTTTGAGGCAGCGCGAGAATCTCTCAGGAAACACGTCCGGGAATTGATCGCGAAACTTCCCAGGCGCTAGGGCACTTTCCTGTAGGTGTGGAGTAGGGCTTCCGCATTTACGGGTACTTCCGCAATGAAAACGCCGCTGCACGTCTCTTCGGATACCAGCAACAGGGAAAATGCTCTATCCGAGAGGATGCAAGATTCTCAAAGGAGTAGCACGGTCTTCCCTCGGCAACGATGGGTGGAGCAGCGGGCTTCAGACCGCTGATTTGGGCCGCATAAATGTCGGGCTTTAAGCCGTGGGGCTTCTCTACGGGGCTACGGGCAAAGCGAAAGGCCCAGGCCCAACGCCCGCTCATTTTTAAAGGCTGTAAACCGTGGGATGTGAAGCCCACGGCTCCCACCCGTTCTCTTTAACCACTTATGCGGCTCGAATTTTGTTCGTGCGACGGCCAAGATACCATTCAAACCACTGTTTGGATACCAGCGCGGCTTCTTCCAATGTTCCAGGTTCTTCGAAGAGATGTGTTGCGCCTGGAATAACCTGAAGCCGCTTTTCTCCGCGAAGCTGTTCCAGCACTTTGTGATTTAGTTTCAGTACGGTCGTATCTTCTCCTCCGACCAGCAAAAGAGTCGGTGTATAGACTTTGCTCAGTGCCGGCCCGGCAAGGTCAGGTCTACCGCCGCGAGAGACAACAGCCGCTACTTCACCTGGAGCTTCCGACGCCGCCGCCAGAGCGGCAGCGGCTCCAGTACTGGCTCCGAAATATCCGAGCTTTACCTCCTTGATGCGTGGCGCTTGAGATATCCAGGATGTTGCCTGAACGAGGCGCTTCGCCAGAAGGTCAATATTGAACCGCAGATGTCCTGTTTCCCGGTCAGAAGATTCTTCTTCCTCCGTCAGCAGATCAAACAGAAAAGTTGCGATGCCTGCACGCTGCAGCACCTCGGCGACAAACCGGTTACGCGGACTATGGCGACTGCTTCCGCTGCCGTGAGCGAACAGGACAATGCCGTTCAGATCTGCAGGGATCGCCAACTCTCCTTCCAGCGCGACACCAGCTACAGGAATCCGCACGTTTAGCATCTGTCGGCTCTGCTTGCCCTGACCGTACGCTTCCTCAACACTTCTTCGGTTGTGACTCGATTCTGAGGTGCCGTGATCTTCGTACGTCGCAGCACGATGTTTTCCCTGGCCCCATGCAGCCTGTTCCTTCAGCTCCGCATTGCCTGAGGGAAGCGGACCGGAGGCTGGGTAAACTCCGGAACCGCTTACGTCATCTTTGCGGCCTACGCCTCCGCCTGGCAGGCCGTTGTCCTGTCTTTCATCGCGCGGGTCACTCATCTTCCCTCCTTCTTTTGATTCCTGAAAATTTCCTCATCTTTATGAAAGTACTTTTCAGAACCAAAGATCCAGCTGGTGAACTTCAGATGGAAAACGCTCTAGAAGTCTGACTACGCTCTCAGTACTGGCACGGAGATTACGCCGCATCATCCAAGATGAACGTGACTTTGAGAATCACTTTGTAGCTGGTGATCTTTTCCCCTTCAACCTCCACTTCTTGTTCTTTCACCCATGCGCTCTTCACGTTGCGAAGCGTTTTTGATGCCCGGGCGACACCATTTTTAATGGCGTCTTCGAAGCTTGAGCCCGAGGTTGAGCTGATTTCGACGATACGCGCAATTGACACGGGAACCTCCTCTTTACGTTTGTCGCTAGAGCATTTTTCCTGTAGGTGTAGAGTAGGGCTTTCGCATTTATGGGAGTTTTCCGCAATGAAAACGCCACTGCACTCCTCTTTCGGGCTACCCAGCAACAGGAAAAAAATGCTCTGAACTTCGATACACCTCGCTGTTAGCTACCTGCTCAGAGTGCAAAGGGATACGTCTCTGGAACCTCGCCTGTCTCTGATCTACTTGCGAGTTCGAATGGGATTAGAGCCATCGTGCGATCCATATGAATGACTGCATCGAACTGTCGAGACAGCCGGCTATGGAAATAATGACTGACGCGTTCTGTCTCCGGCCGGTAGATGACTCCTATGGCTCGTTCGAGATGCGGTTCATCCAGGAGTCGTGAGACATGCTCATCGTGGAGTGAGAGAAGAAATCCAGAGATCCCGGTCTCATGAAAGAGAGCTTCGAAACTTCCCTTCAGAGCCGGACGAACAATCTTCCGCTCTGCCGGCCCGTCCCATTGGGAAGCGGCCGTCACTTCACCGGAGTAGGTCGTAAAGCCAATGAGAAATACGTCATCGGCATCATGCTCACGCATGAGCTGGCCCAGATTGTGTTCCCCATGAAGCGCCATCTCGGTTGCGCGGGCATCTCCCAGATGGGAATTGTGAGCCCATACGACTACTTTTCCGCCTGGAACATACTGGCTTAGCCAGAGAAGCGTCTCTGCCATATGCTCATCGCGCACGTTCCAGGACTCAGCTCGTCCAGCGAACATCGACCGGTAATAGCGCTCGGCATTCTGCACGAGCCTGGCATTCTGTTCGGCAAAGAGATAGTCGTCTGGTGCAACACTGCCGTGGCGCGAAGTACGATCCAGGGTCCAGCGACGCATCTCGATCAGTTGCGCCACAACTTCCTGCTCACAATCCTCCGTCAATCCAAAGGCCGCAGCGTAACCATATGCCTGCGTATCTTCTCCGAAATGGTCGAAGCACGCATACCGGCTTCGCGCACGCTTTGCGGCTTCAGGATCTGCGCTGTCGAGATATTCAAGGACCTTCTGCATCGCAGTGTGCATGCTATAGAGGTCCAGGCCGTAAAACCCAACGCGATTCCGGTCTGTTTTGCCGCGATTGAATTCAGAGAGCCAGTCGATAAACGCCAGGACATCGATATTGCGCCACATCCAGGCGGGAAAGCGGCGGAAATCATTGAGAGCAGCTCGCGCATCTTTGTCACAGCTTCCTCCCTGGAGAAAGCTATGCACGCGGGACGTGTCCGGCCAGTCGCCCTCAATCGCAACGGCGCTGAAGCCCTTTTCTTCAATCAATCTTCTGGTGATGAGGGCGCGTTCGCGATAGAAGTCGTGTGTCCCGTGCGAGGCCTCTCCGATCAGAACCAGCTTGCGATCGCCGATCCATTGCAGAAGAGGATCGTAATCGTTGTCCTCAAATAGGAGGGGAATTGCCGCTCGATTAATAGAACTCATAGCTCCTGACATTTGCCTCCTGTTGGAATGCCGCCTGCAGCTCGCGTAGATTGCGCACATCGAACAATCGTGAGGGAATATTCCAATTCAGGCTCTCTCGTTGAATGACAGCTTCGATGCTCTCTGAGCAGATCTGTGGAAGCCAAATGACCTGGTTGGTTGCGACTGTTCCGCCGCTCGCAATCGCTCTCATGGCGAGCTTCTCCTGCCATTGGGTTTAACTTGGGAACAACGAAGACGTTGAGTAGAAGGTTGAGGGGATGGGCTACCTCATAAGCGACGACGCCGTGTCGTCGGGAAAACATGACGGCATTTTCCAGGCCCTCCAGTCTGGAAACCTCCTGGGCGAGGAACTGGCCATCGTGTCTGCGATCCTGAAACATCACGGATCATCCTTGAGCTTATGGATGCCGTCTAAGCAATTCTCGATGCTCGCCGCGGAAGTTGTTGCGGGCGGGTCCATGCCAGTTTGCAACATCTCCAATAGCCGTGAGCAACGAACAAAAGACTGCTGCGTTCAAAGTAAAGACAAGACTGATATCCCGGAGGCAATACCGATGGAAATGAAGAGTATGGCGTTTCGGGCAGGTGGACCGATACCAAGCCGGCACACCTGCGAGGGACAGAACATTTCTCCACCGTTCTCCTGGACTGGCGTGCCCGCGGGGACCAAATCGATGGCCCTGATTCTTCACGATCCCGATGCTCCCCGCCAGGATGGGTTCACGCACTGGGTTCTCTTTAACATCGACCCAACCTGCCGCGAGATCGACGAAGATATTGCAAATGATAGAGATATGGCGGGACTAGGAATTCAGGGGAAGAATGATGGCGGCAAAATTGGCTATATGGGACCGTGTCCTCCTTCGGGGCGTCATCGCTATATAGCGAGACTGTATGCTCTGGACACGATACTCACCCTGAACTCCGGTGCTCTCCGTCAGGACGTAGAGTCCGCAATGGAAGGACATATTCTGGCTAAAGCCGCTCTCATGGGAACCTATGCGAAGCAGGCTGCTGCGTGAACCCGGCTCCGACAGACAAGGCCAGGCAGCGTACCGATGCTGCGATCTCCGGCAAGAGATGATACGGGTAGGTGCTCTTTGCATGCTCCTATGGGACAGGGGCATACACCCGGATCTCGGCGGTTTGCGATCCTTGCTTGCGGACTGCGAGATAGAGCCGGTCCAATTCTGGGGAATAGAGTCCGGTCCGTGCGCCACTCACGGTTTTCACGCGGCCCAGTTCTTCGTAATGATCCGGATCTTTCTGATGGAATACTGAAATTTCGCCATCCCCTCCAATTACGTAGATCCGGTGACGGCGCTGGTCCAGGAAAACGTCGTCGCAGTCCCCGACAACCGAGAGGCTTGCAATCCTTTCGCCATGGTCGCTGTCAAGGACGATCAAGCGTGCCGGAAATCGCGTCACTACGAAGAGCCGGTGGTTCGCTTCATCCAGAGCCATGGGATAGTTGGCGAGCGGACCTCCTGTTCCCCAGGAACCCAGTACTGACCTCGATTTGCGATCGACGACGGCGATCTTTCGGGAACGCGGAAGGTTGACGAAGATCCGTGACCCACCTTTCTCAAGCTGGAACGATTCCGGATGAGCACCAAGCGGAATATCTGCGAGTTTGGAGCCATTCTGGTCGAATTCGCCCAGTGCTCCGGAGCCGTAACCGACCCAGATATGCCCACTCTCTAAGTCATAGCGAAGATTGTCAGCATCGTCTCCGTAGGAGATCGAACTGAGCGGCTTCCAGGATGCCCCATCGAATGCCCGTACCGATCCATCTTTGCCGTTAGCGACGAAGACCCTGTTCGTTGCAGGAACGAAGGTGACACCCTGAGGCTCGGCTAATCCAGTGATCGTATGAAGCCTCTTCTTCTCTCGGAGATCGATGACCTCCAGAGAGTTATTTCCCAAAGCCGCGACAAACAGACGGTGGCCCTGGAGATCGATAGCAAGATGATCGATGCGTCCCTGGACATCCGCAATTGGAATCGTGGACTCGAGCCGCAGGAGCTCGCTCGCATTTGTCTGCGCGGCAGAGGTCTGGAAGGTCGAAAGCAGGAGCACAGACAGGCCGCCGGCAATCCGTGCCACCGTTGCTTTTCTCTTGTTAGCGTTCATGACACAACCTCCGTCGGTTGCCCGATGCATTCGGCTAGCGAAAGATCAATATTCCAATAAGCCCTGCAGTGATCACCACCAAGGGTTCTGGAAGCTTCCACTTCCACAGAATGCCGTAGGTTGCACAGGCAATTACAATCCCGAGATAGCTCGTCACCGACTGCCGCGCAATGACGACGATTGCACCGGCGATAGCGCCAGTGGCGGCCGCTGTAACGCCTCTCACAAAAGAACGCAGGACCGTATTCGCCGATAGCCTGCGGTAGATGGGCGCAAACAGGATCACAGCCAGATATACCGGAAGAAATACTCCAAGTGCGGCGAGAACCGCACCCGCCAGGCCGTCTGCGAGATAACCGATAAAGGCTACCGTAATGACAACCGGACCAGGTGTGATCATGGCGACCGCAATTGCATCCAGAAATTGTTGCTCGGTCAGCCAGTGATGGACTTCCACGACACCTCCATGCAGGAACGGGATAATCGCGAGACCACTGCCGAAGACAAAGAGGCTTGATTTGACGAAGTAACCGAGAACCTCCCAATGTCTACCGGCGGGAATAGAGACCAGGCCTCCGATGAGAGGAATAACCGCCAAGCTCTGGGAGCGACGTGGCCAGTTGTGAACTGCAACCGAAACGACCCCGGCGACGAGGACCAGCCATACTATCTCACGTCCTGTGAAAGCCGTGGTGACGGCAAGAGTCGCGGCGATGACCCAAAGCAGTCGCTCTTTCTTGAGCGTCGTCTTCGCCAGCTTCGTCACAGAACGCACGATGATTGCGACCACAGCGGCGCCGACCCCATGAAAGGCGGCCTGCATCCAGGGCAGGCCATCGAACCGGATGTAGAGCAGCGAGATTCCGAGCACCATCAGGAAGGAAGGCGTGATAAACGCTGCTCCGACAAGGCTCGCTCCCAGAAATCCGGCTCGTACATATCCCAGGTACATGGCCAGTTGTGCAGCCAGTGGTCCAGGTAAAAGCTGGGATAATGCCAGGCCTTCCAAATAGTCCTGTTGTTGGATGCCGTAACGTTCGCCGACCAGGTCGCGCTCCATGCGGCCTGCAAGAGCGATCGGTCCACCAAAACCTGCGGTCCCGAGCCGCAGGAAGTACAAAACGAACTTTGAAAGCGATTGAACGTCAGTACTTTGTTCTTCTGTACTTTCTGCTTGCGTGCTCGGGACCATAAGGTTCATCTCCTGGTGCGTTGGGAATTTGTTACATCGAGTGCAGCCTTAAGGCCCTGCGCGAGCGTAGTCGCATCAGCATTGGCCCAGAAATGCATGAAGTAAAGGTGGGGCTCATCGAACAGCATGTGATTGTGCATCGCGGTCACTTCGATCCCGTGAGTTCGCAGAGCCCTTATCACAGGGTTCACTTCTTCTTTCAGAAGGACAAAATCTCCCGAGATCGCGGCTTTGCCTCCGCCCGTCGGTTGAAAGTTGATGGCAGTCGCGGTCCCCATTGCCGGAGGGATATCCATACCGTTATCTGAGATCTTCTCGGCCCTTGGAATGTTGAATTGGAGTATGCCACCGTTGACTTTGCCTGCCACGCCAATGGATTGCTCGATCGTTTTCGTATCAAGCTCGATGGAGGGAGCAGAGGCGGATGCGGGACTCGCCGGTGCAGCTGCCGGGGTCTTTGTCAGAGCGAGCGCGGCATTCAGCGCGGTGGCAAGTTTGACCGGATCGCCGTGTCCGGAAATGTGCATGTAGACGATATGGGGAGTCTCGCCCAGAAGATGATTATGGATTGAGGTCTGCTCGATTCCGTCCTGTTGTAGCTTGAGCATGACGGGTTCAATCTCATCTTCCGTAAGCACGAGATCTCCCATCACCATTGCTTCACTTCCCATCATCTTGAAAGCTGCCCACGATCCCAATGCGAGTCCCGGGGCGACTGTTGTGCCATCCTTTGTCACTTTCAAATCGCGCCGGGGCATTGAGTATTTGTAGACATCACCCGGTTGCATTTGCCCCGTACGTCCTCCCAGTGCTGCATCTACGGCTTTCCAGTGGTCGGCCGGCGGTTGCGCCAGGAGCGGGGTACAAAGACATGCGATAGAGAAGACGACGTTGCGAGTGGTTTTCTTCATGGCTCCTTCTTTCCGGTTTGCGACTATGTCTCGCGCGAATCTTTCATGCGCGCCTTGAGCAGAAAAACGAGTTGTACGTCAGTAACTCCCTTGAAGAGTTATGTGACGTGGTACATGGCCTCGATCAGGTCTGCGCCGCGCCTGAGAAGCTCTTCATCGGAAAGCCCTTGCTTCGCCCAGCCTTTGAGGACCTGGTTGATGGCGATGCCTTCTTGCCGGCCAAATTTAGGCTCTTCGAAGTCCGCATCATGAATGGCCTGCCCGATCCGCAATACGGCTTTGTCGCGAATCCCAAAGCGCATGCAGAGAACTTCAAATGTGCAGAGCTCGCCTTCATGAGCGAATCCATGTCCCTGAAACATGTCGAACGGAATTGCTTTCGGGTGCGCCGCCGGATCAGGGCCAAAGATAAAACGAGCCTTTGGATCGATGAATCGCTTGATAAGCCACGCTGAGGAGACACGGTCGATGCCTGGACGTGGCCTGGTCATCCATGTCTTAGACTGAAAATCTGTCACGGAAAGTTTTCCGGAACTGAAGCGCTTCGTTTGCGGCCGCTCCAATAGATCGATCGCTTTCTCTGTATCTCCCTGCAGCGAAGACTGGAAGAAATCAATCTCTCGAATCTCTTCGAAGCGCCGCTTCAGACGAGCGAGCTGCGCCGCGGAGACCTGGCCTTTGCCTCCGGCTTCTTTGATATCCCCAAGTAATGCTTCATAGTCTTTGTTGCGATCGTCCCGGAAGCTTTGCACCAGCTCTTCCTGGCTTGGGTCATCAATCGCACTGACCTGAAGCACCGAAACCTCGCCTTCGATTGCACGGATGCTGGTTGCCAGCCAGGCGAATCGCTCCTGATTCTCGGGTGTGTCGGGCAACAGATATCCTGAGTTGCGCATAGATACCGCTCCTGTCGCTTGGAGTTTTCGCCAAACCCCGACGCGCTCGCTCGCCTTCTTCCCAGGCAGGTAGAAGATCAGCAGCAGCCAGCTTCCTTCTTTTGGCAATTGTTTCCTGGCCATCTTGATCCCACATTCACTCATTCAGCGCAACCGCGTTTTTCTCGCGCATTTCCGCGGCGCTTTGCTAAATCGATGATATGAACATATCATCGATTAGTTAGGATGTATCATTGTCGGTGAAAGTGTCAACTCGCCGTTGATTTGAGTGCAACGGGATTTGCCGTGAGGAACGCAGAAAAGGAGATGCTGCCGCGAAAGGGTACTGGGCTTATCTAGTAGTCGTATCCAGTAGTCGTCTCCAGGGCTGAGATCTATGCTCGTTTGCGGGAGATCCTTTGCCATAAGGACATGATCTTTCCGGTCTGCTCTGGCATGGGTGGGTCGGACAATGGAATGCCGATGCGCTCGAAGACGCCGGCGACAACGCGATTGCAACGTGGGGCGTGGAACAGGAAGGCGTGGCGAGTCTCATGCAGGACGTGTGTAGAGAGCCATTCACGTAGCAGGGTGCGCGCGCGGTGCAGGCGAACCTTTACGTTCTCCTCGCTGATGCCCAGTGCCTCGGCTGTTTCTAAAGTACTCATTCCTTCGACATCGCGCAGCATCAAGACGGCGCGGCTGCTCTGAGGTAACTTTTCTACGAGAGATTCCAGCAGGCGTGCTGTCTCTGCATGTGCGGCGGCTTCTTCAGGGGTGAGACCGGGTGCGGTTAATTGGTCCATATTGTCTCCGTCGTCATCGAGATCATCGAAGCGGCGAGCGCTACGCAGGCGTCCGAGAGCTTCATTGACAGCAATCCGGGTCAGCCAGGCTCCGAAGGCTGCGCGTCCGCTATATTGCCGCAGATGCTCATAAGCGTGGACATATGCGGCCTGCAGAATATCTTCGGCCACGGCGTCGTTCCGTGTGATGGCTCTTGCCGCCCGGTAAAGCCGCTGGTTGTAGCGGCGCATGATGACCTCGAACAGCGCCTTTTCTCCGGCAAGTACGCGGGCAACAATCTCTTCGTCACTGATGGGCTCTGAAAATAACGGCGCCGCGGCGGAACGCCCCATGCACACACCTCTTCACACAAATGATGGACCAGAAGCTGAAAGGTTACACCTTCTGCTGAAGATTAATTTGGGACCGCCGCTGTAACCAATCCACGGGTCGTGACTCATTCGTTTAGAAGCACTACTGGAATGAGGAGAGATTCACAATGAGAGTACGCGGTTTGATTGTTTTGGTACTAGCTACGGCCGTAATTGCCCTGCACCCTGCGGCCATTGGGCAAGCACCGGCTCCTACCGATCCGCAGATCGTCGGCATTGTCCTGGCGGCGAATCAGATCGATATCGATGCCGGGAAGGCTGCCGTCGCGAAGGCGCATGATCCTCAGGTCAAAGCCTTTGCACAACAGATGATTACCGATCACTCCGCCTTGCAGCATTCGGTGATGGAGCTCGGTGCGAAGCTGCACGTAACGCCCGCGGCGAGTGCGACGGCGGATTCCTTGAAGAGCGATGCGGCCAAGACCGCTACGCATCTTCGCAGCCTGAGCGGAGCGGCTTATGACAAGGCCTATATCGACAACGAGGTGGCCTATCATCAGGCGGTGATCGACGCTGTGACCAAGGTTCTGATCCCGAATGCAAAGAATGCGGAACTGAAAGATGCATTGAATGGAGCGGCTCCAGCCTTTGTTGGTCACTTACAACATGCAAAAACGATCCAGTCTTCGCTTCACTGAGAAGGGGCGATGATGACCCGCTTAGTATTAAGCCGTTTCATACTATCTCTGCTGCTCCCGGCGGGTTTGTGGAGCGGCACCTTCGGAGCGAAAGGTGGAGGTCTGAAATCCGCGGCGGGATCGGCATTGCCGTCTCACATTACGATTGCGAACTTCCAATTCCAGCCCATCTCGCTTACCGTTCATACCGGCGACACGGTCATTTGGGAGAACAGGGATATTGTTCCCCATACGGTGACGGATAGCAGGGGAGCGTTCGATTCAGGCTCGATCGCTCCGGGAAGTTCGTGGAACCTCAAGACAACTGCGGCGGGAACTTATCAGTACGTGTGTACGTTGCACCCCAACATGAAGGCCACACTGATTGTTAAGTAGCAGGAGGGCAGGCGACGTATGGGTACGAGCAACATGCGTCGTCCGCCTCCTATGTTTTATGTATCCCATATCAGTCGGCTCCACTCGACGAAGCCGGTGTGGGCCGATGGTCATTCGAAGAGAGTAGGAGTTTCAGCACATATTGGCAGCGCAGCAACGTTGGCCTTCAGTCAAGTGCTTGAAGTCGAGCGCAACATCGGCGCCGCTCCAAGGTCAACCCCCGCAGTCAGTAAGATGGGGTGTCCCGATTTACACTTGACAAGATTTTTTGCAAAGGTAATAGTCATCCATGTTCATCAAGAAACAGACGTTCACGTTGTAGAAATTCTTAATTTTCTGTCTTATCCCCTGTCCTGTGTTCCGAGCTGAGTAATTTCAAAGGAACTAGGAAGATGAGAATTTTGAAAGGCGCTATTACTTCGGAGAAGCGCACTCCGGTCGTTTTTCTTCATGATGCGGCCATTGATGAATTTATTTCGTCGATGTTGCTGACTGTGATGCCGGGCATCGATCTGCTTGGCATTATCGTGATCAATGCAGACTGCATTGCCGACCCGGCGATGCATGCATCGTCCCGATTAATGCAGTTTATGAATCGCACCGGTATTCCGGTGGCGTTGAGCCGCGCGCGCGGATGGAATGCCTTTCCGTGGTCCTATCGCAGAGACTGCGTTTCCTTCAACGAGCTCCCCAGCCTGGAGCCATACAAGCCGCATGTTCCGACACCACCTCCTGATGGAGAGGCATTGTTGGCGAAGCTGCTGCATGAAGCCGTTGAACAGCATGCTCCGCTGACTCTGCTGATGACCGGACCCATGACACCACTGGTGGATGTTCTGGGGAAGAACCCACTGCTGGCCGCCGGCATCGACCGGATGATCTGGATGGGCGGAGCAATTGATGTTGAAGGCAATCTCGATCCCAAGACGATAGGCAAGGTAGTCGCGAACAAGCATGCTGAATGGAATGCCTTCTGGGACCCATATGCTGTTCACGATGTATTCAATTCCTTTGGCAGCATCCAGATGTTTCCGCTGGATATCAGTAATTCAGCTCCGGTGAGCGATGATTTTCGGAACGCACTCCAAGAGCAGGGAAAAAGGTATCGATACTCACAGCTTGCGTACGAGGCATACAACCTGGTCAAACAAGAGCAGTTTTACCGGTTGTGGGATGTAACCGCAACCTGCTGGTTGACGCGCCCCGACCTCTACACTCCCGCGACACCGATGTCCTTAACGATTCAGCAATGGGGTTTTGAACAGGGCTGGATTCATAAACCGCTCAGCCCCGGGACGGAGAAAACCCAGGACGTCTTCTTCAGCTTCTCGAACATTCAAGGCTTCTACCAGTACGTTTTAGAACTGTTAGCCACCGACGGCAATTAGATCAAAGACCAGAACTGCCGCAGGTGGAACGCACCCCCGTGTCCATTTATGGGCGAACTTGCGCACTACAGGAGCAATGATGAAATCGATACGAACTATTCTTTCGGCCTTGATGACCCTCGCGGTCATGGCGCCGCTTTGGGGGCAGGCCCCGGTAAAACCGGACTCCGCGGCGGCGGCTGCATTTCGGGATGCGGTTGTGCCCGCACCGAAAAAGCCAACCACACCCGTCTTCAAGCTCAGCCATGACTATCCTCGCAGCGTGCCCGATACCTGCCCGGAGTGTGCGTGGCTGAACATCAACGTGAACTTTGGCACGAAATTCCCTCCGCAGAAGGTGGAGTCGCCGCAGTGGCATGGCCAGCACTGGGATGAGTACATTCAGGCCATTCTCGATTATGTAAAGCAGGGACAGGACCCCCAGTTGTCGAACGAAGTGGGCTGGAACACGAACGTCAACGGAAAGACTCGCTGGTTCAACGTACCGTGGATGGCCTATGACCCGACCGCCGGCCGCGAGTATGTGCATGGCACCACCAACGAGCGCACAGCAACACTGGGCGAGTTCATGAAGGCTCCAGGCGGCGGACCCCATGTCCAGTTCTTCATGGCCGGCATGACAGACGCCTGCAAAACCGAATATCCGTGGGGCTTTGAGTCATGGTCAGTAGGTTATTACAACGAGTACGGCGGCTATGCGCTTGGCCGCACCGTGCCACCCAGCGGTGTGCCGCAGGTGGGAGAGTACCTTGGCAGCGCGATACCGGCGGGGCTGCCATTCCCGAAAGGAACGGTGGTCGTGAAGGTGCTTACGTCGAATGTGCCGGTAGATTGCGTGCCTTTCCTGCATGGCTCGCCGGAGTGGATGGTGGACCGCCACAAGTACACGAAGGCCAAAGGCTATGAGTGTGACCGCGAAGTACAACCTGACCATGTTGTTCAGGTAGATGTGGCAGTGGTCGATCCTCGCTCGCCGTCGCGCTGGGTCTATGGCACCTTTGCCTACGACGGTGATACGCCCGGCAGCACCTTCTGGGACCACCTTGTTCCTGTTGGTCTCCAGTGGGGGTCTGATCCATGGACCTTCCCGGCAGTTCCGGAGTCTGCCAGCCTGCCGCTGCAGCAGAGCGTGATCAATACAGACATCAGTACCTTCCAGCATCTGGGCTGCAAGGACCGTCTTGCGGGACCAGTCGATAATCCGCAATCGTCATGCACCTCATGCCATGCCAGCGCATATGCCGCACCCAAGGGAGCGCCCAGTGTCATGGGAGCAAATGCACCGCCGAGCTTTGGCTTCGATGGTATGTGCCAATCCTACTCGCTGGAGAATGCCGCGTACTTCCAGAACCAGACCTTCCCGCAGCGCTTTCCGGGGGGACAGTACAGCGATGCATTCTCTCTGGATACCTCGCTGCAACTCGCGGTGGCCTTTACGCAGTATGGCTACTTCAACACGGACCATGCGCCGTTAGCCTGCACCGATCCCAACCAGATGAAGCCTGCGCAGCAGAAGGTGGAGACGCTCCTGAAGATGCGGAAGAAGGTGGTGACGAAATGAAGAATGTATCCCGGCGTAACTTTATGGCACTGGCAGCAGGAGCTGCAGCCAGTGCTGCTGCCCCGAAGGGAAACGCGCAGCAACATCCGGCAGAACACCACATGTCCATGCCTATGGAGGAAGCGGCTCCACTGCCGCTGCAGGCAAACGAAGAGCACTTCGTGCCCGATTACACGCTCGAAGTGAAGTGGAAGCTGATGACCATTGATGGTCATCGGGTGAAGGTCCGCGCCTACAATGACACGATCCCCGGACCGCCGATTATTGCCAAACCAGGCACTACATTGAAAGTCCGTGTTAAGAACAGACTGACGCCCTATGACTCGAAGGACTGGGGCGGCGACATGAACGTACCCCACATGCTGGACCATACCAACCTGCATCTGCATGGATTGGACATTGCGCCGCATATCTTTGAGCCTTTAGGCACCAGTGATGTGACCGCTCCGATGATTTCGATCGGTCCGGGAGAGTACAAGGACTATCCTTTTGTCATTCCCCACGACCAGTCACCGGGCCTGAACTGGTACCACCCGCACGCTCACGGTTCCACCGCGGTGCAGGCTGTCTCCGGCATGGCCGGCGGCATTGTTGTTCCCGGTGCGATCGATGAAGTGCCTGAGATCAAGGCGGCAGCGGACCACCTCCTTGTGGTGCAGGACATCGGTCTTTTCAAGACCGATGAGCCGCACGCCGACTACAGCGAGAGCTTTGAGCCGAAGCAGAATGCCATCTGGCAGACCTTTGCCAAAGACAAGTCCGAGTCGGTGACGATCGATGGAAAGCCAACCAATCCTCCACAGAGCTGTGGCTTCACCACCGGCGACTACCATCTGCGCTTTTACATGGTGAATGGAGCACCGTTCTTCAGGGAAGAGCACAACTTTGAGAAGCCGACGTCTCCAAAACATAAGCAGTTGGAGGCGCCGGTCTTTAAAATGCGCCCCGGCGAAGTGGCGCGTTTCCGCATGTTGAATGGCTGTTCTGACCTGATGATGCCGGTTCAAGTGGAAGAGCACACAATGTACCTGCTGGCCATCGATGGCAACAACTTCGATCACCCCTGGCCAAAAGAGTACGTCAACAATGCTTCGCAGGTTGTTCTTGCACCCGCCAACCGTGCGGAGTTCCTGATCAAGGCGTGCGACACGCCCGGCAAGTACAAGATCCTCCAACTCGCCCAGAGTGCGCAGTTCCTGGAAGCTGTGCAGAAGACCATCGCCGTGATTGAAGTAGAAGGTGAACCGATGGACATGAAGATTCCTCGTGATCTTCCGCCGCTCACTCGCGATAAGCCCATTCGCCCGGATGAGATTGTGCGTAAGCGCAGGTTCATCTTCAGCGGACGCTTTCCTGGCGAAAAGAATCCAGTGGTCGGTATCGACTTCATGATCAATAACCAGCTCTATGACGAGTTTGCGGTGCCTACGACCGTATATCGCGGTACCTGTGAAGAGTGGACGATCGAAGTTCCGGACTCGGCGCGCGGAGGCACGGAAGGTCATCCCTTCCATATCCATGTGAACAACTTCGAGGTTGTCTCCCAAGCGGGCATAGAGCCTCCGCATCGCCTCGTTCAGGACACCATCTGGGTAGCACAGGATACAGCGACCGTCATCCGGATGCGCTTCCAGGAGTGGATAGGAAAATCCGTCTTCCACTGCCACATTCTTCCGCACGAAGACACCGGTATGATGCAGAACTTCCTCATTCTGCCCGAACATCCGAAGCACCACCATCAGCGCACGATCGAGTCGCTCGGAGAGAAAAATGGCTAAAGAGCGCTCCTATTCAGAAGACGTGGGCAGTGATTGACGCTGCCTTCCATTCATAAGCGGGCACGCATACTGCCGCCGACAAGAATGGCTGGATGCCTTATGGCATCCAGCCATTTTCTTTTCGGATCATAAACGGGAGTGTGCGAGGTTCAGTAGCACCTCTCAGGAGCTCCGAAAATAGTAGGATTGATCTGATTTTTTCCCGACGTTCTCTTTGCGCCTTACGAACCTTATGCCACGAAGAATGCTCTAGGAAGATCGAAATATCAAAGAACCAGAGGCATCAAGGATGCAGATCAAACGAGCAATCGAAAGAGTGCCCGGTGGCATGATGGTTGTCCCGCTCCTGTGCGGTGCGACTCTCGCTACGTTCGCTCCGCATGCAGCCCCGTTCTTTGGATCTTTCACCAATGCTCTGTATACCGGAGCTCTGCCGATCCTCGCCGTCTTCTATGTCTGTATGGGAGCGCGCATCTCGGTCGGCGCCCTGCCGCAGTTGCTGAAGAAGGGCGGGGCGTTGATGGCCACAAAGGTGGCGCTCGGGTTTATTGCCAGCTTTGTCCTTGGGCATCTTATTGGCATTGACCCCGTTCGCACCGGATGGTTTGCAGGGCTATCCACGCTTGCCGTCGTCGCTGCCATCAACGATACCAATGGCGGCCTTTACATGGCGCTGATGGAGCAGTACGGTCAGCCGGCCGACACGGCAGCATATACCGTGATGACGCTTGAGTCCGGCCCGTTCCTTACGATGGTCTCGCTTGGTGTGGCCGGCCTGGCAGCCTTCCCCTGGCAGACGATGGTAGGAGCGATTCTGCCTCTGGCGGTAGGGATGCTTCTTGGAAACCTCGATCACGAGATGCGGCAGTTCCTCTCACAGGGCGTCTCGGTTCTTATCCCATTCTTCGCATTTGCTATCGGATGCACGCTTGATCTGCACCGCGTCGCGACTGCCGGCTTGCTCGGTCTCGCTCTTGGTGTAGCTTTAGTATTTGTCAGCGCCGTCTGCCTTATAGGCGCGGATCGCCTCATCGGCGGCGACGGCACCGCAGGAATTGCGGCAGCAACTACGGCAGGGAATGCCGCGGCGGTGCCGATGCTGGTTGCGGTTGCTAACCCCAGGTATGCGCCCGCAGCGGCATCCGCCACCGTGCTCGTCGCCTGCTGCGTGATCGTAAGCAGCCTATTGGTTCCTCCACTCACGGCTTTGTGGAAGACACACATGGCTCGTCCCGAGGAGAAGCCTCTGTTATCGGAGGAAGATCCGATAGTTGCGGAAACGTCTGATTCCAACCGATGATCTTATAGGTGCAGCAGCCGTTCATCGGGAGCGGCGGCCATGCCGCAGTAAGGAAGAACTCATGACCCCAATCATTGCCATCACCATGGGAGACGCAGCGGGTGTCGGACCCGAGGTTATCGTCAAGGCCCTCATGCACAGAGAGGTCTACGAGCGCTGCCGGCCGCTCGTCATTGGGGATGCCCGCCGAATTGGCCAAGCCGCTGAGATCGTCCAGGCAAAGCTCACCATTCATCCATTGAGCGGAGAGCGCCTCTCAGATGCCAGGTTTACTCCTGGGGTCATCAACTGCATTGACCTTGCCCTGATTCCTGAGGATCTTCCATGGGGCAAGATATCTCCGATCGCCGGAGATGCGGCTTACCGTTATCTCAAAGTTGCCGCCAGACTTGCGATGAACGGCAGCATCCAGGCCATCTGCACTGCTCCCCTTAATAAGGAAGCCCTTCATGCAGGCGGCCATTTCTTTCCCGGACATACCGAGCTGCTCGCATCGCTGACCGGTGCGGGGGAAGTCTCGATGATGCTCTCGACTCCGAAGCTGCGGGTCGTGCACGTCACAACTCACATCGGTCTTATCGACGCCATCGAGAAGATCGATGCCGCTTTGGTTGAGCGAACGATCATCCGCGCCCATGCGGCACTTGAGCGCGCCGGGATCAAAAATCCCCGCATCGGCGTGTGCGGCATCAATCCTCACGCCGGCGAGAACGGACTCTTCGGGCGTGGAGAAGAAGGCGAAAAGATCGTTCCTGCTGTGGAGGCGTGCAGGCGCAAAGGATGGGATGTAAAGGGGCCGCTTCCGGCAGACACCCTGTTCTTTCTGGCTCAGCGCGGCGACTTCGATATGGTGGTCGCGATGTATCACGATCAGGGGCATGGGCCGGTAAAAGTCCTGGGGCTCGAATCCGGGGTAAACATCACTCTCGGGCTTCCGGTGATTCGTACGTCCGTCGATCATGGGACGGCGTTCGATATCGCAGGAACTGGCCACGCCGATGAGCGCAGTTTGCTTGAAGCAATCAATCAGGCGATTCAATTAGCAACAGTCGGCATCCAGGCTGGTTGAAATGCGGAGGGCCTGGTTTGTTTTATACCTTCAAACCAATAAGGCGCATCAGCTCCACGCCGTTGCTCTTGGTGACGACTCCTTCGTGCAGGCGGAAGTCGAACTGCATCTTCCCGTCCACGATTGCATCCTGAAAATGCATGTTTCGCAGCGTTCCATCTTCATGATCCATATGGGTGAGCGAAAGATCATGGGTCGTCAGAATCCCGATGGCGCCGGCCTGGACCAGTTCACGCATCACTCCTTCCGCACCGATGCGGCGATCCTTCGAGTTAGTTCCTTGCAGTAGCTCATCCAGAAGGAAAAGCACCGGTGGGCCTGGCTGCTGCGCAACACTGCATATCGCCTGAAGCTTTTCAATCTCGGCATAAAACCGTGAGGCGCCGCGCTCGAGAGAGTCATTAACCAGCAGACTTGCGCCAATGCGGAGAAGGGTTAATTGCATCTGCTTTGCCCGAACCGGGGCGCCGCATAAGGCCAACACTGTGTTGATGCCTACCGTACGCATCAACGTGCTCTTTCCAGACATGTTGGAACCGCTGACCAGCAGTACTCTGGCGGGGTTGCCGATTTCCACGTTGTTCCGGACGCACTTTGCCGCAGGAATGAGCGGATGGCCGAGATCTTGGGCATGGAAGCTTCCGGGTCCATCGACAAAGGTGGGAAACGGGTCTTCAGGATGCTCATAGCTGTAAGCCGCCAATGAGAGCAGCGCCTCCATCTCCCCGAGGCTATTCAGCCAGGAGGCAAGCTCATGCCCATTCCGTTCGCGCCAGGCATGAATCGCGAAAGCAACCTGCACCGTGTACATCAGGGGCAGGTCGAACAGCTTAACGAATGGATTTGCCAGCGCCTCCAGATAGTCGACGATCTTTCCCAACTGAGCAATCGCTTCAGAGGCGGCGAGCGGCTGTGAGAAAAGCTGCTTTTGGATGCTCTGAAGGTGAGTCCCTTCAAAAGGCTGCTTCTCTATTTCGTGCAACAGCGCAGCAACCAGTTTCAAATTCTGGAAGGCCTTATCGGCGCCATCCAGCGTCTGTGCTATCTGAAGTTTCAGATAGCGTACGAGGCACCACTGTACTACCAGTACTGCGAACAGGGGACCAACGAATCCATGCGTGAGCCAGAAGGCCGCCGCGCCAATCGCCAGGAGTGTGAGCGCCGCGGCGAGCCAGCGAAGCCAGATACTGGCGAATGCCTGGGTGGCTGCTCCCCATTGTTTCAGCGGTTCGGGCCATACCCCGATAGAAATAGCTTCACCCGTGATGGCCATCTGTTCTCTGAAATCCAGTTGACCTCGAAGCTCGGAGACCGCGTTCTGCCTTTGATAGACCGTCTCCAGTGAGGGCACATGAAGCAGCCAATCCAGCAGGCACTCTTCGCCCATGCGGGTTCGCGCCAGGCAGAGCAGCTCGAACAGGCTTCCTTTTCCGACAATATCCAGGTCCCTGGCGTAGAGACTGGACGCAATCTCCTGTTCCGGAAGCAGGCGTTCCGTGGTTCGCGGCCAGCGGTCTTCTATCCGTGCCAGCCCGTTGCTGTAAAACTCCACCGCTCGACGTTCGTCTGCCTGCCGGCGCAGGACACGTGTGTGATAAACCGCGACCGCGATAAATAACAGCACCGGTATGCCCGGAAGCCAGAAGGATTGAGAAAAGTGGTTGCGCGATAACCAGGCGAGAACTACGGTAGCGGCGATCAGGAGTAGCTTCAGATACCCGAGGGCAATATGCCTGGACTCATGTCTCTCGACCTGCTGCTCACGCAAATGCTGCCGACTCGTGTATTCCTCAACTGGAGACCAGGGAGACGAAGCTGCCATCTGCCTATTATCTGCCTGTAGCATTTGGCGTCCCGCAGTCCGGATCCCCACGTGACCGCGCGACATCACCTGAAAAAAATTTCTTGCGTTACGGAACCTCGTTGTAGTGTTATACGTAACTAAAACAGTGCACCGGCTCTTCGGTGCCACAAAGGGGACTCATGGATCAGGTTTGGGATGACGGTCAGCCCATTTATCTCCAGCTACGCGACCGCATTGTGGCCATGTTTCTGGATGGCACGCTGCGCGAGGGGGACCCGCTGCCCTCGGTGCGGAACATCGCCGCAGAGTACAGAATCAATCCCCTGACGGTCCTGAAGGGCTATCAGGAGCTGGTCGACAGCGGTCTGGTGGAGAAGCGCCGAGGGCTGGGGATGTATATGTTGCCCGGAGCACGCGACCTGCTGTTGCAAGCCGAACGCCAGCGATTTTTGACCACGCAGTGGCCTAAGGTCGTAGCGACCATCCGTCGTCTGGGCCTTCGTCCTGAAGAGCTTTTGAAAACATTGAAGGAGGCGCAATGACTGCCTGCATTGAAGCGCAAGGACTCCGCAAAACCTACGGATCGACCACTGCTCTTAGTGGTGTAGATCTCCACGTCGAAGAAGGCCGTATCGTCGGCCTGATCGGGCCCAATGGGGCCGGGAAGAGTACAACGCTCGACGCCATTCTGGGGCTGATCGCTTATGAAGGCTCCCTTCAGGTGCTGGGGCTGAACCCCTGGACGCAGCGCGAGACGTTGATGCAGCAGGTCGCCTTTATCGCCGACGTAGCTGTACTGCCGCGCTGGCTCCGCGTGAATCAGGCGCTGGACTATATGGAAGGCATTCATCCGCGCTTTGACCGGGCCAAGGCAGAGGCGTTTCTGGCGAAGACCTCCATTCCGCCAAAGGCTCGTGTGAAGACGCTCTCCAAGGGCATGACAGCGCAACTGCACCTGGCGCTGGTGATGGCCATCGATGCCAAACTGCTGGTGCTGGATGAGCCGACGCTTGGCCTTGACATCCTCTACCGCAGGCAGTTCTACGATTCGCTGTTGAACGATTACTTCGACCATCGCCGCACGATCCTGGTGACGACACACCAGGTGGAAGAGGTGCAGCACATCCTGACCGACGTGCTCTTCATCCAGCGCGGCAAGATTACCTTCTCCTCCAGCATGGAGGCGTTCGAGACGCGCTATGCCGAAGTGATGGTCCGGCCGGAGGACCTGAGTGCCGCTCGCGCACTGAAACCGGTCTCGGAGCGGCAGCTCTTTGGCCGCAGCGTTCTGCTCTTCGACGGGCTTGACCCGGGGAAAGCAGCAGCACTGGGTGAAGTCCGCACCCCAAGCCTTGCCGATGTATTCGTTGCCATGATGACACCCCAGGGAGGGATCCAATGACCAGCGCCGAAACCCTTGCTATGCCTTCTGTCGAGACAACAAAGACAGTAAACGCACCGCGTCCCTTCTACTGGTCTATCCGCCGCGAGCTCTGGGAGCATCGCTCGATTCTGTTTGCTCCCGCCTCTGTGGCGGCTGCGATCATTGCCGTCGCGATTGTTCGCATCAACTATTTCGCGGGCCTCATATCGAAAGAAAACCTGAGGTCTAATGGGAGCGGAAGTATTCAGGATCTTGCCATCGGCATGTTCCTGGTTACCGCCGGTCTTGTCATCATTACCGCTACTCTGACGGGCATTTTCTATTCGCTCGACGCGCTGTTAGGCGAGCGTCGCGATCGCAGTGCTCTCTTTTGGAAGTCGCTACCTGTGTCGGACAGTACGACGGTGCTTTCGAAAGCAATTATTCCCGTGGCGGTCTTACCGGCAGTGGCATTTGCCGTCACTGTCCTTATGCATATCCTGATGCTGCTGATTCTCTCGGTCGCTTTATTATTCCTCCGACAGCCGCTGAGCAGCTTATGGAGCCAGCTTCCGTTCTTTCAGATTCAGGTCTTCGTGCTCTATGTCATCGTGACCTGCACGCTGTGGTATGCCCCCATCTATGGCTGGCTGCTGCTGGTCTCAAGCATCAGCCGCCGGGCAGCGCTGGTCTGGGCAGTGCTTCCTTTCGTGGTGGCTGTCGGCTTGGAGCGCTTCGCCTTCAAAAGCCAATATGTCGCCTTTTGGTTGCTGCACCGTCTCGTTGGAGGCTTGCAGGCAGCTTTCTACTACGTCACGCAGCAGCAGCATGGTACGGTAGGCCTGAAAGATGCCACGCCGGGCTTCTATCTGGCGTCCGCGGGACTCTGGACGGGGCTTGTAGCGTTTGTGATCTTCGTCTTCCTCTGCATCCGGATCCGCCGCTTCCAGGGGCCAATCTAGGGAGTATCAATAAATTCGGATTGGTAGACATTCGGTTGCCCTACCCTTCGCGATTTCATCGAGAAAGGTAGGGTGTAGCGTGGGCGTATCGCGCTTCGCGCGATATTTACCAAGCAGTAGCCGTTATTATTTCGCTTGCATGCGCAAGGCGCCGTCCAACCGGATGGTTTCTCCGTTGATCATGATCTGCTCAAAAACGGAGCAAACGAGTTGTGCAAACTCTTCCGGCCTTCCCAGCCGAGGAGGAAAGGGAACCGTCTGTGCCAAGGAGTCCTGTACTTCCTGGGAAAAGCCCCTCATCATCGGCGTAAGGAAAAGCCCGGGAGCGATGGCCACTACCCTGATTCCGCTGCGTGCAAGTTCCCGTGCTGCCGGCAATGTCAGCCCCACAACCCCAGCCTTCGATGCTGCATATGCTGTCTGTCCGATCTGCCCCTCGAACGCAGCGACCGAGGCGGTATTCACAATGACGCCCCGTTCTCCATCGGCAGTGGGAGCATTTTGAGACATCGCGGCCGCCGCCAGGCGCAGCATATTGAATGTGCCAATCAGATTGACTGTAATGACCTTGCTGAAGTTAGGAAGCGAATGAGGGCCGTTCTTTCCGACCACACGCTCACCCGGTGCAATCCCTGCACAATTCACCAGCCCGTGTAATGCGCCAAACCTTCGTTGAGCCTCCTGAACGGCGTTCAGTCCATCGTCTTCGCTGGTCACATCGGTAGGTACGTAGACGGCAGCCTTTCCCAGTTCCTGAGCCAGAACCTCGCCTGCGGGACTCACATCCGCGAGCACTACAGATCCTCCGCGGCTCACCAGCTCGCGCGCCGTCGCAGCTCCAAGGCCCGAAGCAGAACCGGTGACAAGAAATGTTCTTCCCGCAATCTCCACGCTCGTTCCCTCGACGTTTCCTGTTTGATGACATCCTTACAGCAGACGCTATAAACTGCAAACCACTTCGCGCGGAATGGCGAGACCCAACTTAGTGAATCCAAAATCCGCTGTCAACCTTGTATTCAAGCAATGGAGCAATGGTGATCGTGACTGGCGGATTAGGACCTCTCACTGGTCAGGAAGGCGATGGCACATCTCTTCTCTCTTACAGACGAACAGCAGGAAATCAGCAATGTGGCGAAGAAATTTGCTGCAACAGAGATTGCTCCTCACGCCCTTGAATGGGACCAGGCACGGCATCTCCCGTTAAACGTAATCCGTTCCACCGCACGTCTCGGCATGGGTGGGATCTACGTACGAGAGGATCTCGGGGGCAGTGAGCTCGATCGGCTCGGTGGGGTGCTGATCTTCGAAGGCCTGGCGACAGGATGTCCCGTGATCTCCGCGTATCTCTCTGTTCACAACATGGTGGCCTGGATCATCGACACCTTCGGCAACGAATCTCAACGAAAGGCCTATTTACCCAGACTATGCTCGATGGAATCGATGGGAGCCTATGCGCTGACCGAGCCTGGGTCTGGATCCGATGCCGGCGCTCTCTCTACAAAGGCCGTTCGCGACGGGGACACATACGTTCTAAGCGGAGTTAAACAGTTCATCAGCGGGGCTGGTGTACCAGGGACGACCTATATCGTAATGGCTCGTACCGCGGATACAGGCAGCCGGGGCATATCCGCGTTTCTGGTTGAGGACGGGGCGGCTGGCCTTTCTTTTGGAGCGCCGGAGAAGAAGATGGGCTGGCATGCTCAGCCAACCCGTCAGTTGATTCTCGAAGATGTACGCATCCCTATGCAGAATCTAATCGGAGAAGAAGGGCAAGGCTTCAAGATTGCCATGGGGGCGCTGGATGGTGGCCGATTGAACATTGCGGCGTGTTCGCTGGGCGGAGCTTCTGCCGCTTTGGAAAAGACGCTTCGCTACGTTACAGATCGGCATGCATTCGGAAAGCGTCTGGCGGACTTTCAGGCACTTCAATTCAGACTTGCCGATATGGCAACCGAACTCGAAATCGCACGAACGTTCCTCTGGCGGGCCGCGGCATCACTCAGCGAACGGAGTAGTGATGCGACGGTCCTGTGCGCAATGGCGAAGCGTTTCGTAACTGATGTAGGCTTCCACGTGGCCAATGACGCACTTCAGCTTCACGGCGGTTATGGCTATCTGCTGGAGTACGGGATCGAAAAGATTGTGCGTGATCTGCGCGTCCATCAGATTCTTGAGGGAACGAACGAAATCATGCGGCTGATCGTGTCTCGTAGTCTTATCGAGGGTCTCAAGTGACCGAGGTCGAAGTCCGGGTCGAAGGCGCTTGCGGGCGTTTAACCTTGAATCGTCCATCAGCACTCAATTCGCTCACGCTCGCAATGGTGCGCGCGCTCAAAGCCGCTCTAGGGCAATGGATGGAGGATCCCGCAGTTGCGTTCATCCTGCTCGATGGTGCCGGCGAGCGCGGGCTATGCGCGGGTGGTGATGTCCGGGCCTTATACGAAGCAGTCCGATCGGGGCATATCGAGGAAGCAGCAACGTTCTTTCGCGAAGAATATGAACTAAATAGTATGATCGCCAGTTACCCCAAGCCCTACATCGCATTAATGGATGGTGTTGTTATGGGTGGCGGCATCGGCATCTCGGCCCATGGCTCCCTTCGCGTGTTGACGGAACGCTCCATCCTCGCAATGCCTGAAACGAGAATCGGATTTATCCCCGACGTTGGCGGGACATATCTATTAGCCATGGCTCCAGATGAACTGGGAACCTATGCAGCACTGACTGCCAGCCGTTTAGGGGCCGCAGATGCGCTTCTCCTCGGGCTAGGCGACCTGTTCCTGCCTTCCAGCGAAATTCCATCGGTAATAGCGGAATCGAGGCTCTGCAAGACTGCACAGGATGTCCATGAATTGCTCCGCGACAAGAGCGCAATTCCGCCGCCGGGTTCTTTGGAATCGCGGCGCAGCTGGATTGCCCGCTGTTTCTCGATGCAGGCGGTCGAGGAGATCCTCAACTGTCTGGACGAAGAGGCGAACGATTTGGCCCACAGTGCTGCCGCGGAGATCCGGAAAAACTCGCCGACAGCGCTCAAGGTCACCCTTCGTGCTCTGCGGAACGCGCGTAGCAAGGCTGAACTTGGCTATTCTCTGCAGCAGGAGTACAACCTTGCCATGGCATGTCTGCAATACCCAGACTTCTCGGAGGGGGTGCGTGCTGCGCTCATTGATAAGGATCAACGGCCTCGCTGGCGCCCTGACGATCCTGCTCTCGTTACCGCAGAACAAGTGGATCAGTTTTTTCAAGATATTGAATTCCCGCCCCTAAATCTGAGTCATATGGCCTCACAACGAGAGGCATCCGGGCGGCAACCGTAGGAATTCGAGTAGAAGGAAACTATGGCGGAACAACAATCAAGTCAAACCGAAACATTGCTGGTCGAGACTCGTGGCCGCGTCGGTCTTATCACACTGAATCGGCCCGGCGCGCTGAATGCTCTTAATCGGCAAGCGATGCAGGAGCTGGCTGAGACAACGCGGCGCTTTGATCACGACCCAAATATCGGCTGCATCGTTATCACTGGTTCTGAAAAAGCCTTCGCAGCCGGAGCCGATATCAAGGAAATGCAATCCCAGAGCTTCATTGATGTTTATCTCGCTGATTGGTTTTCCGGCTGGGAGGAATTGACGCGCACCCGTAAACCCATTCTCGCCGCAGTCTCCGGGTATGCCCTGGGAGGCGGATGTGAATTGGCGATGATGTGCGACATGATCTATGCTTCGGAGACTGCGAAGTTCGGGCAACCGGAGATAAAGCTCGGCGTCATTCCGGGCATGGGGGCTACTCAACGGCTGACGCTTGCTATTGGCAAAGCCAAAGCGATGGAGATGTTCCTCACCGGCCGCGTGATGGACGCAGTCGAAGCCGAAAGAAGTGGCCTGGTTGCGAGGGTCTTTCCGGCCGATCGGCTCCTGGAAGAAGCATTAAAGACCGCGGATACGATCGCAGCGATGTCGCTGCCCGCGACCATGATGGTCAAAGAAGCAGTCAACCGGTCCTTCGAGGTGGGTCTGGCCGAGGGGGTGCGTTTTGAGCGCCGCGCATTTCATTCCATCTTTGCCACGCAGGACAAAGTTGAAGGTATGAATGCCTTCGTCGAAAAACGGACTCCCAACTTTTTGAATCGCTAGGAGCATTTCCGGTAGGTGTAGCGTGGGGCTTCCGCATCTATGGGCGTTTTCCGCAATGAAGACGCCGCTGCACTCCCCTTCCGGGAGACACGGCAACAGGGAAAATGCTCTAAGCCTATGGCCGAATCCTGGAGAAATGCATTGACGCTCTACGACGATCAACTTAGCGTTTTAGACGGAGAAAAGTGTGGCGAATCAGACCATGGAATCACCAGGGCTAAAGTTTAGAACTGCGTTAAGGGAAGAGAAGCCTCTGCAAATTGCAGGGGCGATCACGGCCTATGCCGCACGCCTGGCGGAGGCAGCCGGGTTCCGTGCGTTGTATCTCTCTGGTGGAGGGGTTGCAGCAAACTCGCTCGGCCTTCCGGATCTAGGGATCAGCACGATGGAAGATGTCCTGATCGATGCTCGCCGGATTACGGATGCTTCCACACTTCCGCTGCTGGTTGATATCGACACGGGTTGGGGTGGCGCCTTCAATATCGCGCGTACCATTCGCTCGATGATTAAGGCGGGAGTCGCAGCGGTGCACATGGAAGATCAGGTCGGTGCGAAGCGATGTGGACACCGGCCGGGCAAAGAACTAGTCAGCCAGGACGAGATGGTTGATCGGATCAAAGCGGCGTGCGACGCCCGCACAGACGAGAACTTCGTGTTGATGGCGAGAACCGACGCACTGGCGAGCGAAGGGCTCACAGCGGCTCTCGATCGTTGTGCGGCTTATATCGCGGCGGGTGCCGACATGATCTTTGCCGAGGCCGTAACTGATTTGGAGACGTATCCGAAGTTTGCGGAGCTAGGGGTTCCGATTCTGGCGAACATCACCGAGTTTGGGCAGACCCCGCTCTTTACTCTGGAACAGCTCGGTGAGGCGAAAGTCGACATGGTGCTCTATTGCTGTGCTGCCTATCGTGCCATGAATGCCGCGGCACTGAAGGTGTATCAGACCATCCGCAAAGAAGGGACGCAACAAAGTGTCGTTCCGCTGATGCAGAGCCGCGCGGATCTGTACCAATATCTCGATTACCACGCCTACGAAGAAAAATTGGACGAGTTGTTTTCCGGGACGAAGACGGATTCGTCTTCCAAGCGGTAGTCTCATTTTCAAAAACGGAGGGAGCAACGTATGTCCGAAGCAACGGTACCTGGCTCAAGTTCGGCTTTCAAACCCAAGAAATCGGTTGCGCTCTCCGGCACCCCCGCCGGAAATACTGAATTATGTACGGTTGGCCGCTCCGGCAATGATCTGCACTACCGCGGTTACGACATCCTGGAATTTGCCGATACAGCCGAATTCGAAGAGATCGCTTATCTCCTGGTGCATGGGGTTCTTCCGAACGCTGCAGAACTGAGCGCCTACAAACGAAAGCTTCAGGCACTGCGCGGGTTACCTGCAGAGGTCAAGGCCGCGCTGGAGTTATTGCCGGCGGCGGCACACCCGATGGATGTCCTCAGGAGCGGTGTATCCGTCCTTGGGTGCGCGTTGCCGGAAAAGGACGATCATAGTCTCGCCGGAGCGCGAGAGATCGCCGATCGCTTGATGGCATCGCTTGGATCGATGCTCCTGTACTGGTATCACTTCCGCATCCATGGAAGAAGGATCGAAGTCGAGACAGACGACGAGTCGATCGCGGCGCATTTTCTTCACCTGCTGCACGGGAAGACGGCGTCTCCAGAGTGGATCCGCGCCATGGATACCAGCCTGATTCTTTACGCTGAGCATGAGTTCAATGCGTCCACCTTTACAGCGCGCGTGATCGCGGGAACCGGTTCCGATATTTTTTCGTGCATCACCGGCGCGATCGGGGCGCTCCGTGGCCCGAAACACGGCGGAGCGAACGAGGTTGCACTGGACATCGAGAAGCGCTACTCATCGGCGGACGAGGCGGAGGCAGATATCCGGCGGCGACTCGAGGCTAAAGAGGTCATCATCGGATTTGGCCATCCCGTTTATACCGTGTCTGACCCGCGTAACAAGGTGATTAAAGAGGTTGCGCGCCGGCTCTCCGCGGACGCCGGAGATATGAAGACGTTTGAGGTCGCGGAGCGTCTGGAAAGCGTGATGTGGGAGACCAAGAAGATGTTTCCGAATCTGGATTGGTTCAGTGCTGTGAGTTACCACATGATGCAGATTCCTACGGCAATGTTCACGCCTCTGTTCGTGATCGCCCGCACCTCGGGCTGGAGCGCCCATGTCATCGAACAGCGCATCGATGGGAAGATCATCCGCCCCTCTGCCAATTACACCGGCCCTGAACCACGTCCATTTATTCCTCTTGCGGATAGAAAATAGAGGCAACGCACAACCGCTGGTTAAAGATTGAGAGAGACATGTCTGCAGGTTTCGTAAACACAAAGCAAGAGTATGACCAGGTAATCGTGGATATCGTCGATTACGTATACAGCTACGTGATCGAGAGTGATCTCGCATACGCGACCGCCCGGTGGTGTCTTATGGATACGCTCGGGTGCGGCCTCGAAGCACTCGAATATCCCGCTTGCACCAAGCTTCTGGGTCCGATTGTTCCGGGGACGGTGGTTCCACACGGCGCGAGGGTTCCGGGAACACAGTTTCAGTTGGACCCCGTACAAGCAGCTTTCAATATCGGAGCCATGATCCGATGGTTGGACTTTAATGACACGTGGCTGGCCGCTGAGTGGGGACATCCTTCGGATAACCTCGGCGCCATCCTCGCCGTTGCCGATTGGCTCTCCCGTACGGCAATCGCTCAGGGCAAGCCTCCTCTATCGATGAGAGATGTCTTGACGGCAATGATCAAAGCGCACGAGATCCAGGGATGTCTTGCTCTGGAGAACTCATTTAATCGGGTTGGTCTTGATCACGTGATTCTTGTAAAAGTCGCCTCGACCGCCGTGGTAAGCCACATGTTGGGGTTGACGCGAGACGAAGCCCTCGCTGCTGTTTCGCTCGCCTGGGTCGATGGACAGAGTCTTCGCACATACAGGCACTTTCCGAATACAGGATCGCGAAAAAGCTGGGCAGCCGGTGATGCAACCAGCCGGGCCGTACGGGTGGCCTTGATGGCCTCTACTGGCGAGATGGGATATCCAACCGCATTAACGGCGAAGATCTGGGGCTTTTACGATGTCTCGTTCAAGGGGCAACCGTTCCGTTTTCAGCGCCCGTATGGCTCGTACGTCATGGAGAACGTCCTCTTCAAGATCAGCTTCCCGGCGGAGTTCCATTCGCAGACTGCCGTAGAAGCAGCAATGACGTTGCATGGGAAACTCAACGAGATCGGCAAAGGCGCTTCAGCGATTCGAAAGATTACTATCCGCACGCACGAAGCGTGCCTTCGCATCATCGATAAGAAGGGGCCATTGGCGAATCCCGCGGATCGCGATCACTGTATTCAATACATGGTGGCGGTGCCGCTCATCTTCGGACGCCTGCTCGCTTCGGACTACGAAGATGAGATTGCCAACGATCCACGCATTGACGTCTTGCGCGAGAAGATTGAGATGGTGGAAGAGCCCCGGTTTACCGCCGACTATCATGCCCCCGAGAAGCGCTCGATTGCAAATGCGCTGACGGTCGAGCTAATGGATGGAACCATCCTCCAGGAGACGGTAGAGTTTCCAATCGGACATCGACTTCGCCGCGAAGAAGGTGTTCCGCTGCTCGAAGCAAAGTTCCGCAGAAACCTGGCACGCCGTTTCCCACCAAAGCAGCAAGAGCGAATTATGGCGGCATCAATGGACCAGTCGCTGCTGGAAACAATGTCTGTTCATACCTACGTTGATATGTATGTGATCTAGAGCATTTTCCCTGTTGCTGGGTATCCCGGAAGGGGCATGCAGCGGCGTTTTCATTGCGGAAAAATCGTTGCCCGAATGAATGACTCAGTGCACTAGCTCTTTACGCCATTCGGCCCGCATTTCCGAAAATATCATCGCGCCTGGCCCGGAGGGCTTTAGCGCCATGCTGCTCCAGAACGAGTTCCTCCACCGCGATGCGAAGTTCGCTGTATGCGGCTACCAGTTGGCGTAATGAAAATGACCGGTTGAGCCCGCTGGGATTAGGTAAAACCCACGTCCTCGATCCTGTCAGCAGGAGATCCTGTTTTCCCCACGTGACTTTATTTCTGTTGAAGAGAGCAGAGAACGCGGGCTTCCCCAGGAAGGCGACATACATGGGGGAGTAATGCGCGATTTTTGCGAAGAAACTTGAAGCCGATTTCTCAAATTCATCTCGGGAGAGATCTGCCGCACAGGTTGTCGCTCTCTCAGCTACCGTTGTGAGGCCACAGCCGTAAGAGAGAATTGATTCATCATCTTTGGGAGTGATCTCCTCGGCAGAGAATCCGGCAAGATGGATTGCCCTCCAAAAGCGATTAGTGCGATTCGAAAAATGATGACCGAGCATTGCGGAGCTCAGCCCCGGATTGATGCCACAGAACACAACCCGCAGACCTGGCGCGAGAATATCCCGCAAAGCCGGTGTCGTTCGCGCCAGGATCTTCGATCGTTCAACTTGCATGTCCTTCATCTCGGGGGCAGCGCTCAGATATGAGGTTACGAGCTATCAACACTCATTTTCCATAGATTCACCGCTTCTATTCGGAGTCGGGGAAAGGAGATGCAGCTATTACGTCGCAGGCATTCGGAGCGTTATATCCGGGGATGAGACGTTCGCAGATGCTGGCATTCACGGTGCCGTAAGTCGTAGCCGGCTTGTGCGCAAAACCAGCGAAGTACTCCTGGATGAAGCGTTCTTTGAAGTGCTTTCGGGGATATCGGCTGACGATCTCATCGCGCAACTCCGATGGAAACTGGTCGAAGCCTCTTCCAAGCACATCAAGACCGACTCCTGAATAAAGGAGGGCTACTTCAGGGCGCATGTACTGGGTAATACCGGGGGTGGTGTGCAGCGCAATGGCTTCCCATGCCAGTTGGATCTGATCTTCAGGAACCTTATGCGCAGTGAGAAATTGACGGGCCGCATTTGCGCCATCCACTTCAAAGCGTTCGTCTGGGCTTGAGTATCTCTGAATGAGACCGAAGTCGTGAAATGCAGCCGCGACATAAAGGAGTTCAGGATCAAAGTGAAGCTTTCGTTGGCGGCCCAGCTCGGCTGCGAACAAATAAACGCGAATCGAATGATTGAAGAGAAGATCCGTGGAATGCTCACGCAGCAGATGTGTAGCTTCTTTTGCGAGTGAGGAATCGGGAATGACAAGACTGGAGGACAGATTTGACATTTGGTGCACCTTCCAACCCCATTCTAGGAACCTCGCGGGAGCGCTGCCATGACAGAAGTGCAGCAATTTCTGACAAAATCATTCTTCGGGGCCACTTCGGAGCAGTGCTGAAGCCGGGCCGGCGCCCCGGCGGGATTCAAACCTGTACTACCACCATTGGATTCCGAACAGCATATTGAGGAGAAGTGATATCCTCCACGGCGTTACAAATCTTGCAAATGTGATGTGCCGGAGGGTTCTCTGGGTCATGAAGTCCATAATCGTGTTTGTCCTGTCCCTGGTTATGTCATCCTGTTTTGCCTCTGGCCAAGGTATGGAGGGATTTCCCGATCCCACCGTGCAGCAGACTTACACGATGCATCGGTCGTCGAGCCGTGAAGCTACCGGAGCGAATGCGGATTACCGGACAATTACGCCCGGGGAGACGTTGACCATTCTTGATGTCGACGGCCCTGGCAGAATTTCACACATCTGGTTCACCCTGAATGCTCCGGAAAGCTATCACCTGAAACGCGTTGTCTTGCGCATGTACTGGGATGGAGAGAGTACGCCGAGTGTAGAGACGCCAATCGGAGACTTTTTCGGTTTGGGCACGGGACAGTACTATTACTGGTCGTCGCCAGTTTTGTCTGTCGGAGCTGATCGCTCTCTTAACAGCTACTTCCAAATGCCATACGCAAAACATGCTCGCGTTACGGTGACCAATGAAGGCAAGCAGTCGGTCAGCAGCTTTTACTGGAATATTGACTATCGGCAGGAACTAAAGCCTCCACCTGCCGGGACGTTGTATTTCCATGCGCAATACAGGCAGGCACAGCCAAATCATGGCTGGGTCTCTGACTGGTACGACAACGGCGACCCACGGGTAAACTACCGTCGCAACCTCGATGGCAAAGATAACTACGTATGGTTCGAAGCCAAGGGGCATGGGCAGTTCATTGGAGTAACGATGTCCGTGTTGCAAAACCAGGATGGATGGTGGGGGGAAGGGAACGACCGGTTCGAGGTCGACGATGGCGCCGTTTCTACGATCGTCGGAACGGGATCGGAGGACTATTTCTTAGGCGCATGGGATTTTGGTTCGCCTCAGAGCTTTTTGTTACACGGCTCTCCCGTCGTTGGCCACGAGGTCGCCGGATCGCGATCGAGCGTCTATCGTTTCCATCTCGATTCTCCTATCCCATTTACCAAGTCGATGAAGGCGAGCATTGAACACGGTCATGCCAATGCCCGTTCCGACAACTTCTACTCCGTTGCGTACTGGTATCAGGCTGAGCCTCACATGCCGTTTCCTGCGCTGCCTGAGATGAGTGAACGAATCCCCGCATTACAGGCAGTGGGCGGACCTGGCAATGCGAAGCAGCCACGTCAGGAAGGTGACCCTCAACCGAGGTGACTACTGTTGGCGCTATGGCTGGAACCTCCGGAGCGAGTTAGGTATAGAAAATGCGGCCCCCGAAGCGCGATACCCACGCTACACCCCAGCGAACAGGTTTGCTTGGGAACCCGGCCTTTGCGATAAACCGCGAAGATTGGGCCGTGAGAGATCATACTGGCAATGCCGATGTTGCTTCAGGCTGGATTACGCGAGCTTTCACCGGGTCGTTAAATTCCGTTCAACGATTCCTAATATCGTTCTTCTCATTAGGACGGGTTGCGGGTGACCCAGCTTTTTGCTGTCGCGAACGCAAGGCAAGATGTTTGGGTGACCGCTGAGTCTTGCAGAACTGCTGTTGATGAGCCGGTTAGAAATGCGCCGAAGGTGAATGATGACCATCGCCGCGATGATCTCGCAGGTTAGCGGCCAAGAGAGCCGTGCTGTGGCATCCTCCCGGTAGCCTTAGGAGCAACTGGACAGATGGTCCATCTCACCTTGATTTGTTCGATAACCCAGGCGCCTATACAGGAGCGATACTGCCGCCGCTCGGATAGGACCCATGCATAGGACCACAAATCACTTTTGGAGATAGGCAATGCATCAGATTCGGTACTCAAACCTTTTGGGCGTCTGCGCGCTTGCAGCTGGATGCGCTCTTAGCGCGAACGCACAGCAGATCAAGACCGTCTTCGTCATCGCTATGGAGAATCACAACTGGACGCAGCCCGCGAACAAGTTCTCCGGCGGCATACAACAGGTCTATATGAATCCCAACGCTCCGTTTATTAACAGTCTGGTCGATGGAACCGCCTGGGCGGAGGTTAACGGTGTCACCAAGCACATCAGCGAGCAGGTTGCCTACGCTAACGCCTATCACAACGTACTCGCTACACCCAGCGGAGACAATCCGGAGATCCATCCCTCGGAGCCTAACTACATCTGGGCGGAAGCCGGTAGCAACCTGGGCGTGCTCAATGATAACGATCCCTACGCGGCCAGTGGCCCTACTGTCCAAAACACCACTCAGCATCTCGTGACGCTGCTCGCAAAGTCTGGTCATACCTGGAGGTCCTACCAGGAAGACACCGATCTCGCAAAAGATGCGAATGGCAAGCTGACGAACGTTCCTCTATCCGCTGACCAGTACACCGTTCCACTCAGCAGTTTCTCCGGCAGATTCTCAAGCGGCGTCAATCAGTTCAATGGCTCCAACCAATACAACTACGCTGCCAAGCACAATCCGATGGTGTTCTTCACTGATACAAACGGCGGCAATAATCCAACCGCCTCGAACCCCCTCGCGCCGCAGTATGCCCCTCTGCAGCAGCTTTTCACCGATCTCGCGAATAATACTGTAGCCGAGTACAACTGGATTACGCCGAACCAGTACAACGACATGCACACTGCGCTCAGCGCCGGCTACAAGGGGCTTACTGGTGACGCGGCCAAGATCCGCCAGGGTGATGATTTTCTTGCTCAGGTTGTGCCGGCCATCATGGCGTCCAAAGCCTACCAGGAGAATGGCGTCATCATCCTTTGGTGGGATGAGTCCGAAGAGGACGGCATGGCCGGGGACAAGCAGGATGACTTCAGCCATACTATCCCCGAGATCATCATCTCCAAGCACGCACGGCAGAACGACCATGGCGTTCCTTACGCCAGCACGGTTAATCTGACGCACTCCTCCGACCTGAGGACCATGGAAGAGATATTCCACCTCACGCCGCTGGTCGGTGACGCCGCGAATGCACCCGATCTCTCTGATCTGTTCCAGCCCGGCGCCATTCCAGGAGACAAGGTCAATAACGGCAAGTAGCTACAACTGCTTCGTCTGATATAGCC
The DNA here is from genome assembly GCF_025685425.1 of Terriglobus albidus. GTDB lineage: Bacteria > Acidobacteriota > Terriglobia > Terriglobales > Acidobacteriaceae > Terriglobus > Terriglobus albidus. Next base: position 677,595 of record NZ_JAGTAS010000058.1, on the reverse strand, counting down.
GCTCCAGAACAAGGCGCAGGATTGCCAGCCATTGGGTCCTGCGCCTTCATCTTTTGTCCATGAAAGGGCGCCACTCTCGAAGAGCTAGACTGGATATATTTGGGTGGTGGCGTGTCCGGCAGAGAAGGCAACTCCTCATGAAGCGCCTGAATACTGTACCGAATCATTTCGAATAAATCGGGAGACAGCTCTATTGCTTCTGACATTTGCAGCAAAGTCTCAAACATTTCCTTCGCGCATAGTTTGCCTTTCTGATGAGGCGAGCGAGTTGTTGTATCTGCTCGGCGAGCAGGATCGGATCGTCGGTGTGTCGGGATTTTCCCGGAGGCCTCCAGAAGTGAGGAAGAAGCCTCGCGTTTCGACCTTTCAGGATGCTAACTTTGAAGCCATCGAAAAGCTTGATCCTGACCTCGTCATCACCTATTCCGATGTGCAGGCTGAGATTACAAAAGAGGCCATCCATCGCGGCCTTCCGGTGCTCAATTTCAATCAGCGCAACGTGTCGGAAATTTTCGAGTTCATTGAACTGATCGCGCGGCTCGTAAACCAGCCAGAGAAGGGAAAGCAACTCGTCGCTGCGTACCAGTCAGAGTTGGAGAAGATTGCGAATGCCGCTGCAGCTTTCAACTGGCGACCGCGTGTGTTCTTCGAAGAATGGAATGATCCGCTCATTAGCGGAATTGAATGGGTAGAGGAGCTGATTGAGATCGCCGGCGGGGAACCGATCTTCCCGGAGCTTCGCAGACAGCGAAAAGCAAAAGATCGGGCTGTTCAGCCGGAACAAGTTATTCGACGCAATCCAGACGTAATCATCGCGTCCTGGTGTGGGATGAAGGTCGACATCCATAAGATCTGTTCCCGCCCTGGTTGGGACGCGATTGCGGCTGTACGGAACGGCCACGTATATGAGGTGCCTTCCTCACATATCCTCCAGCCGGGACCGGCATCCTTAACAGACGGAATTCGGGACTTACATCGAATTCTTAAGGACGTGACTTCGAGTGCTCTGCCACAATTCCCACGTGGTCCCGGCCAGTTTCCAATCACCGACTGATATGCGCTCAAGCAGGTTCTGTGGCTTGGTCAAGTTGCTGTTTGGATGTTTGGCTTCTGCGCGATTTTGCGGCTTGCGGGACGGCTCGCATATGAAACCATCAGTGCACCAAACGTAGCAAGGGGCTCAAGCGCAAGAAGCCCGTCGCCCGATGAGAAATGCGAATAGCAAGCGCTCACTATTGTGATAGTAAACCCCGCATAGGCCCATTCTTTCAGCTTCGGTAGACCAGGAAAAAGGAATATGCCCAAACCTATGATCTTGCCGACACCAAGGATATTCGAGAAATAGGGAGGATATCCGAGATGGGCCAGGCCACGCATCATCGGCAGAGCATGAGTAACGGCCATCCCACCAGAGACACCCAATACTAGGGAGACCAGCACGGTTGACACCCAGTAAACAATCGTCTTCTTCGTCAAAGTTGACCTCGCGCGGGCAGCGATGATCCTTTTTGTGTCGCAGAACCAACGTGCCTACTATCAAGACCGACGAGAGACAATGTCCGTGACATCGACCATTACTCGAGCAAAGGCGGAGGACCATTTCTTGTTTATCTGGGACAACAAGTAGACGTGTTTTATTCATTCCCGGGAAAGGGCTGCGAGCGCTGAACAACGTTAGATGTAACTCCGGCAAAAGTTTTGAACTCCGTTGTTTTACGATGGGCGTACACTGCGGTCTACCAATCTGAGGACAAATGTATGTCCGCAATCACCCGCCGCGTCTTCGTCGCCGACGCCACCCTAGGCATCGCCGCCTCTGCACTCAACCTGAAAGCCTTTGCTGCTTCCGAAGGCACAGCACCTCACTTCGAAGTTGCGTCTATCCGTCCCAGCCCACCTGGAGCCACTGTCCAGCAGGCCCACTTCTCTACACTTTTTGGTGTGACGGATCGCTTCGACGCCGAAGCCGTTACCGTTAGCGACATCCTCGACATGCTCAACGGCTGGCAACTCGGACGCGTTCTGGGCGGCCCTGCCTGGATGAGGACCGACCGCTACGACATCCACGCCAAAGCCGGCGCCCCAATCTCTTCGGAAGAACGAAAGAGCGCCGTAATGGCACTTCTCGCCGAACGTTTCCAGCTCGTGGCACACCATGAGACCCGCGACATTCCCGCGGCGGTACTAATGGCTCCCAAGCGGCCTGCGGGACTCAAGCGGGCTGCCGGCGGCGAAACTTCCTCCATGCGCGTCGACGCACACGGCGATCCTGTCTTTGCCGCAGTGCAGATGTCAGCAGTGACCAATTATCTTGCCCAGATGTGGCACTTGCCGGTCGTTGATCAGACCGGGCTGACAGGTACGTTGGACTTCTCCCTTGCACCATCGGCTATTGAGCCCGTGCGCGGTCAGACGTGGGGCGACCTGGTTCGTGAGGCGGTAGTTGATTTCGGATTCAAAGTCGAGACAAAGAAGGTGCCCCTGCAAGTTACAGTTGTAGACCGCTGTGAGCGGCCGGGCGAAAACTGAAGGGCGACATCACGCTGTGGGAAAACTTTGGCACCGTGTGGGGAAAGGTGAATCTACTTTCCGTCCAGCGTAAAGCTGTAGAGCGTGTCGCCCGCCCCGACGATGACGTTCTGAGTCCCGTCGAGCTCCCAGGTCGATGGGCCGTTACTTACGGCAGATTCCAGCTTCGAAGACCAGAGAATCTTTCCGTTTGCAGGATCGAAGGCGGCGAGGTGGTTTGAGTCCCCGGTAAAGAGCAGGTTACCGGAAGTGGTGAGGATACCCCCGGTCATGCCTCCCCCCTCCTCTCCGCCGGACTTCGCGACGTGTTTCCAGCGGACATCGCCGGTCTTTGGATCCAGAGCGATCAGGGAGGACTTGGAGTCGATGCGGCCGCTCGCTCCGCCGGCATACCCCTGGGGATCCTTCGAGGTGTCATACAGCCAGGCGATACTGTAGCCTTCGCTGGCGTTCACGTAGAAGAGCCCGGTCTGCGGGCTGTAGCTTGGCGCGGGCCAGTTGGTGGCTCCGTTTGCAGGTACATCGACCATCGAGCCGTCGACCTTGGGGTCCTTATCGGGATTGGGGATCGGCTGGCCGCGCTTATCAAGTCCCATGGACCAGTTGGCCGTGAGGGTGAAAGGCTTCGAAACGAGGTTCTTGCCGGTCTCACGGTCGAGTACGAAGAAGTAGCCGCAGCGGGCCGCCTGAGCGAGCAGCTTGCGCGGCTTTCCGTCGATCGTGGTGTCGAAGAGGATGGGGGTCTCGACGTTGTCCCAGTCGTGGGTATCGTGCGGCGAGCCCTGAAAATACCACTTCATCTTGCCGCTGTCGGGATCAAGCGCGACGATCGAGTCTGTGTAGAGGTTGGCGCCCTTGCGGCTCTGTCCGGCATAGACCGGGTTGGTGTTACCGGTGCCCCAGTAGATCAGGTTCAGTTCGGGATCGTAGGTGCCCGGCATCCAGGTCATGCCACCACCGTGGTCCATGGCCGCCTGCGTCGGCCAGGTCTCGGAGCCGAGGTCTCCCATCTTTAGCGGTTCGGACCACCACCGCCATTGCAGTTCGCCGGTCTCGGGGTCACGCGACTCAAGATAACCGCGCACATCCATGGCATCACCGCCGACGCCGATGATGATGTGATTCTTCACGATGACGGCCGCCATCGTGGTGAAGTACTGCAGCTTCTCGTCAGCCACTTTCTTGCGCCAACGTTCTTTTCCTGTTCCCGAATCGAGCGAGATGAACCAGCCATCGGGAGTTAGGAAATAGATCCACTTGCCGTACATTCCCACGCCGCGTTGCCCGAGGACGTGACCGCCGTGATCTTCAAAGTCGTAGTGCCACCGCTCCTTGCCTGTGCGGGCATCGACCGCGAAGACATGATCGGGAACCGTGAAGTAAAGGACGCCGCCCACCATTAAAGGAGTGGACTTAATGGTGGGATTCCCGCTGCCGCGAATGGTCACGCCCTCGATCTTGTATTTCCACTTCACCTTGAGATCGGCAATGTTCTTCTGATTGACCTGATCGAGTGAAATGTAGCGGCGCCCTGAGTAGTCGCCGTTATAGGTAGGCCATACGTCCGCTGGTTTGGAGAAGAGCGTGAGCGCCTTGGGGTCGAGAGTGGGTGTGGCGGTCTCCTGCGCGAACGCAGCGATACTGAGAGACGCGGCAGCGAGTGCCCCGAAGAGTGCCTTGCGTAAGCGTCGGGATGTGAACAGGGACTTCGGTGTCATTTGATCGTCAGTAGATAGCGAGTCAGGTTGTGGAGGTCGTCGTCAGAGTATTTGGGCAGCAGAGCACGGTGACCGGCGAGTTTGTCTGGGATCTCCACTTGAACGGCGTCGGTGTTCCACGTTGAGGTCTTGCCGTCACCGGTCTTAAGCGTGGTCTCGAAGTCGTCGTAATGCTCGAGAGTGCCGGTGAGCTTTTGTCCCTCAGGAGTGGTCACGGTTGCGGTGACTGGGCCGTGATCGGCTGGCCACGCGATGCGCATGATAAGAGCCGAGGGCTGCGAGTATTTCGTCCCGATCCCGGCGAGATCACCAGCGACGGAATGGCAGGAGGCGCAGTTGGCGGCGAAGAAAGCCTTACCCTTGTCGACGTTGCCGGAGGTCATGGTCTCGGCGCCCTTATAGAGACCGCGGTTGGCAGCTAACTCAACGAGCTGGTGCAGGTACTCGGCGATGTCGTGCTGCTGGGCTTCGGTGAGCTGAGCGAAACCCGGCATGCCTGCCTGAGGGCGGCCACCGCGAATGACTTTGGCGATCTCCGAGTCGTCATCATCGTGCAGCACCAGCACGGAGCGGACGAGGTTAGGGCCGATGCCGCCGCGCGCGCCTTCGCCATGGCAGGCGCTGCAGTTCTGGTTGTAGAGTGGCTCGCCGCGCTTGGCAGCTTCAGCATCGGGCAGACGACCGAGGCCGAGCGCGGTGTGCGAGTCCATACGGCGGCGGGGCCGACGCCCTGGGGAGGGCGGTTGCTGGGCCGACTGCTGGGGATGGTACTCCGGCTCCTGAGCGGCGACGAGGACAGGCTGAAGATGGAGCGCTTCGGGCAGCGCGGAGAAACAGAGCAGACCAGTTACTGATAGCAGAATCGCCCGTGCTCTCGTCATGCCTGCTTCAAGTGCCCCTTGTCTGTGCGGAACTCCCTCTTCGCTAGTCGCGTGGAAGCCTCGTTCGCCAAAAGTATAGCTTGCAGAGCGGAGAATTGGCTCCCCCGGTGAAATCAGGCATTTTTTTGGGGGGAAGCAGCGATGCCCAATAACATCGCTACTTGTGATTTGCCCTGTTGGCCACGTTTCGAGAGGTGCGAATACTGCTGAATCTACCTACTCGTTCCGCAAGGCGTCCATCGGCTGGAGCGCCGCCGCCCTTCGTGCCGGTATCCATGTCGCGCCCAACGCAACAAGGACCAAAACTCCCACCGTTACCAAAATTGTGGGTGGGTCATATGTTTCAATTCCAAACAACATGCTCCTTACCAAGTGGGTGAGGCCGAGGGCCACGGCGATTCCGCACACGAGCCCGATGCCGGTGACGCGCGAGGACTCCTGCAGAATCATTCCGCGGACCTGCACCGGACGCGCTCCTACTGCGAGGCGGATGCCGATTTCATTGGTGCGCTGCGCAACCGAGTAAGCCATCACACCGTAGATGCCAACTGCGGACAAACTCATGGCCAGCAGGCCGAATCCCACGGTGAGGACGGCCACCGCCCGCTCCAATTGCATTGCCGCGTTAATCTGATCGCGCTGGGTACGGATGTCTGTGACGGGAAGATCGGGGTCAACCTGCTGCACGATCTTGCGCAGCAATGGAGCCAGTGTTGATGCCGGGACATGTGTTCGCACCTGGTACACCATGCGGCCCACTTGCTTCTGCTGTACAAACGGCAGGAAGAACTGCGCCGGAGGCTGGGTACGCAAATTCACATACCGGGTATCTCGGCAGACGCCCACGATCTGGATCCAATCGCTCTTCTCTTGATCCGCTTTGAAGCGCTTTCCAACCACATCCGTCGATCCAAACCGTTTGCGTGCCAGACTTTCGTTGATGATGCCGACCTTCGGCGAGGTCGCGGTGTCCTGGATTCCGAAGGCCCTGCCCGCGAGAATCGGAATTTCCAATGTTTTGAAGAAGTCCGTGCCCACCCAGTTCACAGCCTCGGCTTGCCGGCGGTGAGGATCGCTGATCTCGCCTTCCGGCAGGAAAGTCTCGTTCGACATATTGTCAGAGATGTAAGGAACATATCCAGCCGCTACCGACTCCACACCCGGGACAGCGGTGAAGCGTTGTTCCAGTTGCATGTGCAGATTGACGTCTTTGCCGGCAGGATACCGGCTGACCGGCGGCTCGATTTCGAGCAACAACAGGTTGTCTGGATTAAAGCCAACATCGACAGAACCGAGACTCCAGATGGTGCGGAGAAACACGCCCGCGCCCAGCACCAGGATTGTGGACAATGCAACCTGAAAACTAACCAGAGCTTTCCCGCTCAGACCTTTCCTACGCCTCGTAGTCTGGAGCGCCGTCTCTTTGAGAGCGCCCCCAATGGGAAGACGCGAAGACAGCCACGCCGGAGCCAAGCCGAAGAGCACTGAAGTGATAAGTGTGATGATCGTCGTGAACGCGAAGACTTTGGCATCGAACGCTGTATTGAATTCGGCACGCTGCCACGGTTCCGTTAATAGCCGGGGCAACAGGTTGCGCCCGAAGTAAGTCAAGACGAGCCCACCTACTCCACCCAAAAACGCTAGCAGAACACTTTCCGTGAGCAACTGTCGCAGCAATCGGCCGCGTGCAGCGCCGAGCGCGAGACGCACGCTCATCTCGCGCCTCCGTTGCGCCGCGCGCGCCAACAGCAGGTTGGCAACGTTCGCGCACGCCAGCAACAGCACGAACCCGGTCAGAGCCCAAAGTACCAGGAGCGGCATCCTGAACACCCGATCGGGAACCCGCAAGCCGCGGCTGCCGTCGGTCAAAACCAGACGAGGCATGGTTTCCCCGCGGCGCACGGTTAGCGTGCTGCGGACTGCGCCTTGCAGCACGAAGTTGAGTGCGGACTGAGCCTGCAGATCGGTGATGCCGTCCCGTGAACGCGCCATGATATTGACCCACCACAACCCGGGGTCGGTCAGTAAGGAGGCCTTGCCCTTGGGATCGATGACCGGCTGCAGGCTCAGCGGCACGAAGAGATCAGGGGACTGTTGAGCGAGCTTGAGTCCGGTAAATCCCGGAGGATTCACTCCCACGATGGTGACGACGCTTTGGTTGAGCGTGATGGTTTGTCCCACCACGACAGGAGAACGTCCGAACGAACGCGCCCAGAGTCCATCGCTGATGACTGCCACTGCGCCGCTTCCCGGCACGACAGTATCTGCCTCGGTGATGGCGCGTCCCACCTGCGGCCGAACCCGGAGCTGGCCGTAGTAGTTTCCCGAAACCATCTCAACGCTGACGCGCTGCGCCTCACCGCGAATGGTGGCGTTCATTCCATCGTCTTTGAAACCGATGAGATCCTGGAGTACATCGTTGTGTGCCCGCAGCTGCTGGTACACAGGATAGGAGAAGACTGAACTGTTGGTGCCCTGGCCGGGTGCCGAATCGAAGTCACCCCACATTCCGTGCACAGCTTCGTTGCCGTCGCCCCACCAGCGCAGCAGGCGTAGTTGATCGGCGTGCGGAACCGCCAGCGGCGTGTACAGCAACTGCTTCACAACGGCGAAGAGAGTGGAGTTTGCTCCAATGGCAAGTGCCAGTGACAGTGCGCCAATGATCGCAAACCGCGGGTTACGGCGCATCTGCCGGACCGCAAACCGCAGGTCATCCCGCGCCTGGTCCATCCACTGAAGCCCAAGCGAGGAGCGCATGTCCTCTTTGTGTTTGAGAGCGGGACCTAAGGCTATCCGCGCGCGCCGTGAAGCCTCATGGGGATTGTGGCCGGCCGCGATCAGGTCGGAAGTCAGCCGCTCGAGATGATCGGCGAGTTCCAATTCCATGTCGCGCTCTAGGCGCCGCCTCTGCGCTGTTGCGCGCATCCACGAACGGATACGGGACGCCAGACCGAATGCCACTGAACCAGGGTTCATGAATATCTCCCGAACTACCCTCCAGGGTCAGATCTCTTTTGGTGTCACACGAAGAATCTGGTTAATGATTCCGGACATCCGTTCCCACCGCTCAGTTTCTTCACTGAGCCGCTCGCGTCCCAATCGTGTGAGCCGATAGTACTTCGCCTTGCGATTGTTCTCGCTCTCACCCCATTCGCTCGTAATAGCGCCCTGGTGCTCCAGGCGGTACAGGGCTGGGTATAGCGAGCCTTGCTGAATGAGCAGCTCTTCGCCCGACATCTGGTGGATCCGAAGCAGAACGCCGTACCCGTGCAGCGGGCCCAGCGACACTGCTCTCAGAATCAGCAGGTCAAGCGTGCCTTGCAGTACATCATTCGGTTTCTCGGTTTTCACTCTGGCTTCCCTAGATAATCTAGGAAGATCATAGGCACATTCTCCTAGAGCGTCAAGGGGAGAGTCGTCAGAAGACTCTATGACACCATCCGGTGCCGGTTCGCGTGTTAAGCAAGGACCCATCCCCTACATGGCTCGACACGATCTGGCCTTGAATGCACAGTTGCCACGCTCAACGCCCGATTGATTTCACCTATTTCTATCCGCGGAAGGAGCTACCAATGGGCGAACGACTGCTGAAGATCAACGAGGTGATGAACCGCGTAGGCATGAAACGTAGCAAGCTCTATATGGAAATCAACGAAGGTTGATTTCCAAAGCAGATTGTTCTGAGTAGCAGGAGCGTTGTATGGGTAGAACGCGAAATTGACGCATGGGTCAGGCGTTCGGTCGGGAAGCAGGGCCGGGTAAGATCTGCGTCCACCGTCGAAAGCTGGCTAAGCGTCGGTCTTCGGAGATCCAGTGGATGCACCAGACGCCTTTGGTCCCGTCCACTGTTGCCATACTCAGTCGGCAGGCTTCCGCCTACAGCCACGCTGTTCGTGACTGCCGTCTACAGTCTCACCTCACCTACCAGTTCCGCACACTGGCTACCGGTTCACATGCCGCGATTGACTACAGCATCCCAGGAATGGCCTAGGCCAAACCTCTGACTCACATCGAAGCGTTGGAGCTCCAAGCTCTTCCAGGCCACATCGTCATCCTTGGTGCTGGGTACGTCTGCCTGGAATTCGCTCAGGCCATGCGGGGTTCAGTCCATACGACTTTGCAGCTACGGGCAACTTACCTTGGATGTTACCCATCTTATGTAACCCGGAAAGGTGGGCCTTGCTCTTCGGCTCGCCTTTCTCATAAAGCTGCATCATTGGCACGAATTTGTGGGTTTTTTAGAGCTGCAGGTCTCTTACGATCCATGGCCAACATCCCAAGTCTGTCTCGGCCCAACTCGCCGCATCTCCTTCGGTTCTCTCTCGCACGCCCTCAAGACCCGGCGATTCCCCGCGATCTCGGCATCCTGAAGCATCCGATCCCCCTCTGGTTTTTACTGTTGTGCGTGGTTGCGTTTCATGGCCCGATGCTGGCCATGCGCCTCCCGGCCGGGAGCTACGATGCCAACTTCCACATGTCGATGGCGGCCAATTACGCCGAGCACTGGTTCGACCCGTGGAACCCGAAGGCCTTCGCAGGCTTCTCTGAAGCGACCTATCCGCCCTTGACGCATCAGTGGATCGCGATGCTCTCCCACATCGTGGGACTCACCTACGGATTCATGATGGTGCAAGGCACCGCCATCTTGCTGCTGCCCATCGCTGTATACCGCTTCGCTCTTCTGTGGACCGATAAGCGCTCGGCCAGCTACGGAGCCTTCTGTTCGATCTTTCTCGGTTCACTTGCCCTTCTGGTTTATCTGGATGGGCAGATCGGCACGACCTCCTCAGCCACGCTCTATCTGTTGGCCCTGCCTTACTTCTACCGCTACGTGGTGGACGGCACTGTGAGAGAGTTGCTCTTCGGTGTCTCCATCGCCTGTACCGCGGCAGCCGCGCATCATGCGACGCTCATCTTCGGCCTGCCGCTTTTTGTATTGCCCCTGGTCTGGCTGGCGATGATCGACGTCAAAGACAAGTCGGGATCGAGGCTCGCCGCTTTGGGACGCATTGGGGGCTTTTTTACGCTGGTAATCGCAGGCGTCCTGCTGATTCTCACGCCGTATCTCCTGGCGCTCATCAAGCACCCGATCGATGAGGTCGTGATTCCACACAGCAGTCGCGCTAACTACATCCTTAATCCGGTTTGGGGTGTCCACTACTTCTTGCTGCCCTATGGCCCGGTCGCGCTGGCCATACCGTTCATCTTCTTCAAGGGAGCAGAGCGACGTCTGCGGCCTCTCCTGTTCGGTTTCTATCTGGCCTTTCTGCTCGGTCTTGGTGGAACCACGCCGGTAGCCAGGCTGCTTCTAGGCCGTGCCTTCAATGTGCTCACGCTGGAGCGCTTCAGCTTCTATGCGCTGCTGCTTGCCATGCCCTTTATGGGGATGGCGATCTCGAAGCTCGTCGACCGCTTTCAAACACGCGGCGCCCACGTCATCGCGGGAGCGATCATTGGCTGGGGCGCCTTCGCTGCTTCCTGGAACCTCTACTTCCCGCTGCTTGCTCCGCCGCCGGATGTGCAACCGATCATCCAATTCCTCAATGAGAAGGATCATGCCCGTTACCGTTACCTGACGCTGGGCTATCCCTACAGCCTCTCCGCCATCTTGCCCTACACGAACGCCTCCAGCGTGGACGGCGAATACAACTCCGGGCGAACGCTACCCGAGCTAACGAGCCACGCTGTAGCGCAGCTCACCACGGCACGCTTTTATGGTGCCGATGGTATCGCTGCTCTGCGGGAGATGCTGCAGCATGCGCCGCGTTACGGCCTGCGTTACATCTTTGTGCATGATCACTCCTATGACCCGCTACTCGCCTTTGCGGGCTGGCGTCCCCTACAGAACCTGGACACCAATACCGTCGTCTGGGGGACTATAGGGATCCCGCCCGCGACTCCAATCGCGTCACCGCTGCGTCCGCCGCGTTGGCAAGGAATCATGTGGGGCATCTTCCCCTTTGGGGCGAGCCTGATCACCATCTCCCTGTTTCTCTTCTTCCGGCAACGCGAAGGAGAGATTGCTGACCTTTCACCCTCTACTGCGCTTGTCCCTGAGGCCCTATGACTACGTACGAGTACAGCATCGTCATTCCCGCGTACAACGAAGCACGTCGCATCACGGTCACGATTGAACACATCGCCGCCTTCATCGAGGCAAAGTCGTGGAGTGCTGAAGTGCTGGTTGTGGATGACGGCTCGGTCGATGGCACCTCGACCGTAGTGCAGCAACTCGCCGAACGCTTCCCCGTGGTGCGCCTCATCACGCTTCACAGGAATCAGGGCAAAGGAAACGCGATCCGAGTGGGCATTGAGGAGTCCCGCGGAGAGCTGATTCTCTTTGCGGACGCCGATGACTCCACCCCCATCGAGGATGCGCCGAAACTCTTCGATGCCTTGAGAGCCGGCGCGGACGTGGCTATGGGGTCTCGCTGGGTCGACCCCGCTTACCAGCTACAGCCGCAGCCGTGGTATCGCCTGCTCAACGGACGCTTTTACAGCCTGCTGGTGCGCACCGTGCTCGGCTTGAACTTCAAAGACACGCAGAACGGATTCAAGGCGTACAGTGCTCGCGCCGCAAAGGCGATCTTCCCGCTGCAGAAGATTGGCGGATGGGGCTTTGACGCAGAGGTGGTCTTCCTCGCTCAGCGATACGGCTTCAATGTGGTGGAGATCCCAGTGAACTACATCTACTATCCCGAGGGGTCGAAGATCCGCCCCTACCTGGACGGGATCAACATGTTCCTGGAGCTGCTGAAGGTCCGCAGGAATAGCTGGAACGGGACCTACCCGAAACAACTCCAGATTGCCGCTGGAACCTACACCGCGCCGATGGTCAATGAACGCGGAGGCTGCGATGCCTAAGACGTATCTATCCATCGTCGGCACGCGGCCGGAGGCGATCAAGATGGCTCCTGTGATCCGGGCCCTGGCCAGGCAAGGCGATCGCTCCGTGGTCTGCGTCACCGGGCAGCATGAGCATCTTGTGCCTCCCATCCTGAAGCTGTTTGAGATTGATCCTGAATATCGCCTCGCGCCCACGCCGCAGGATGGCCAACCCAATGGGCTCTTGGCGAGACTGCTGCCGCAACTGGACGAGATCCTAAAAAAAGAACAGCCCTCACACGTGCTGGTGCAAGGCGATACCACCTCTGCCATGGCTGGAGCGCTTGCTGCCTGTTACGCTAAGGTGCCTTTGGCCCACATTGAGGCAGGCATTCGATCGGGATCGAATCACGAGCCCTTTCCCGAAGAAGCTCACCGCAGAATGATCGATGCGATGGCAGACCTGCACTTCGCGGCGACTGCGGAGAACCGCTGGACTCTGTTGAAAGAAGGCCGTAGCGCGCGCCAGATCCACCTTACCGGCAATACCGGCATCGACGCCATGCGTTATGCAGCCTCACTTCCGTTCAACCACGCCAACTCACTTCTCAAAGCGTTGCCTATGGGCCAGCGGAAGCTGATTCTGATTACACTGCATCGCCGTGAGAGCCAGGGTGAGCCCCTGGGCCGGGTATGCAAGACTCTTTGCACGCTGGCCAGGCGCTATGCGCGCACCGCACACTTTGTGCTACCTGTGCATCCGAACCCGGCGGTCTCCAGCACCGTGCGCAAGTTCCTCAGCAACGAGGACAACATCACACTCACCGCCCCTCTGTCCTACAGGGAGATGATCGCCGCAGCGCAGGCCTGCTACTTCGCCATGATCGACTCAGGCGGATTGCAGGAGGAGCTTCCAAGCCTCGGGAAGCCTGCGCTCGTTTTGAGAAATGTGACCGATCGCCCAGAGGCCGTGGCTGCAGGTTCCGCCAAGCTCGTGGGCTTCTCCTCGGAGTCCATTCTCGATGCCTTCACCGAGCTGATGGAGAACGAGCATCTGTACGAAAGCATGGCGCAGGTTCGCGATATCTATGGTGACGGTAGAGCTGCGGACCATATCGCTTACGTGCTTTCGGATCAGATCGCCCATGTACTTGAAAAATGCGCTTGAAGGGAGATCGCCCGTGACGATGATGGTTGCAACAGCGGTAGCAGGGACGACATCGCCCGTAACGACGATGATTGCAACAGCGGCAGCAGGGAGAGATGTATCAAACGACGCGGGCGAGTGGTTTCTAACCTCAGGCATTCGAGACGCTGAGGGCGGTGTGGCTCGCTTCTACCGCACCGATCTTGGACAGAACGCTCCTATCTCGACCGAGATTACCGGATACGGCGCCTCAGCTCTCATCTCGCTCTATAAGCAAAGCGGCGAAAGCCGTTACCTCGACGCTGCAATGACAACCGCAAATTATCTCGTGCAGGCCTGGGACGCCGATACGGAAACCATGCCGTTCGAGTGCGGCCCCGGGGCGAAGTACGACTCCTATTTCTTCGACGACGGCATTATCATCCGCGGACTGCTGTCGGTATGGCGGCTCACCCGTACGTCTGAGTTTCTTGCAACAGCCATGCAGTGCGGCGCCAGCATGGCTCGGGACTTTTTCGACGGCGAACACTTCGGGCCAGTTCTCTCATTGCCTGAAAAGACACTCGCTCCTTACGTGTCAGCGCGATGGTCGCAAGCTCCGGGCTGCTATCAGTTGAAGTCAGCCCTGGGCTGGTATGAGCTATGGGAGATCGGGAAGAATGAGCATCACCTCAAGCTTTATCGCAGCGTGCTGGCCTCAGCCTTAGCAACGCACGAGGCATTTTTACTTGGCGTGACCGACCAGCAAAAGGTTATGGACCGGCTGCACTCTTATCTCTACTTCCTCGAAGGCTTGCTGCCGGTCGTGCATGAGGCGGAGTGCGCGGATGCGATGCGCCACGGCATTCCCAAAGTGGCTCAGTACATGCAGAGCATCGCACCGCAGTTCCTTCGCGCAGATGTCATTGCGCAGCTGCTCCGCATCCGCATCTTCGCCGACGACTACAGCGTGTTGCCGCTCGACCGCGCTGCCGCAGAGCAGGAAGCCGAAGCGCTGGTGAGTTTCCAATCTGAGGAGGAAGACGGTCGCCTGTCCGGCGGCTTCTGGTTTGGAAGGCGCAACGGCGAGATCGCTCCCTACATGAATCCGTGGGTGACCTCATTTGCTTCGCAGGCACTTTCCATGTGGAACCTGCGTGGCAGATTCAAAACCGATTGGCGTGAGTTGATTTAATCTGCGCGGTCTAGAGCATTTTCACTGTTGCTGGGTATCCCGGAAAAGGCGTGCAGCGGCGTTTTCATTGCGGAAAACGCCCATAGATATGGAAGCCCTGCAGTACACCTACAGTGAAAATGCTCTAGCTCTGCCCTCCGGTGCGGGACCGGAAGAGTTCCAGGTAGGAGTCGACGACGCCTGGCATAGGAGTACCCGATGCCGCACGCAGGTTCTGCAGCGACATCTGGAGGCAGGTTTCATCGGACTGCAATAAACGAAGCATTTTGGCGGCTAGAGCGTGGCTATCATCGCGAGGATAGATTGCCATTGCCACGCCCTCTTCTCGCGCCATCTCTGTGAACTCTTCAATGTCCGAGGCGACGATTGGCAGAGCGTGCTGGCAGGCCTGATGCACCACGCCGCTGGTGCCGGCCGCCGAGGTGTACGGCAACACCACCAAGCGCGCGCGTCCAAAGACGGCGGGAACCTCTTCCTCCGGAACATATCCCAGGAACTGGATAGCCCGGTTCTCCCGATGTTGATTGCGCAATCCTTCCAGGTAGCCGGGCGTACTGGGATGATCTTTACCGGCCACGTGTAAAACGGCGTCGGGAATCTCTCGCAGGACCTCTTTCATCGCTGCGATCAGGATCTCTACCCTCTTGTAGGTTCCCCAGTAGCCGAATGCCAGGACTACAGGCTGTTTGCGATCCGGCAGCACGACGGCGTCTATGGGACCGTCCACAAAGGTCCCATGAGGGCGGTACTGAACCTGATCCGCTGGAACACGATATGCATCCAGTAACAACTGACGAAAGGTCGGCAGCAGCACCGTGATGTCTCCGGACCAGAGCAGCGCCCGAGTCGCCGCGCGCCCGGCCATACGATACACGCCGGCAAAACGAACCTGTGCATCCTCCAGATTGATGCGCTCGAAGACAGTGTGGAGCGTGATGTGCGTATAGTAACCACTGAACTTCACTAGAAAGGGCGTGAATACAGACAGAAACGCCGCCACTGGAGTATTAGCAAAGGTCGAGAAGCCCATGTTGAACCAGACGCAGTCAGGCTTGTCTTTCCATACACGCCGCAGAATGTGGAACGCCGTGAGAAAGGAGTTGAACCTCCAGCATCGGCGCACGTCAAAGCCCTCGAGCTCGGGTCCGGCCGCAGTTTGGTCCGCATAGATCACAGCCTCAACCGAGGCATTCGAGCGTAGCGCGCTCGCCAGGTGGAAGCCATACTCGTTCAGGTCTCCGGAGCTCGGCGGAAACGTCGTTACCAGCGCGATCTTCAGGGGTGACGTAGAGGGGCGTGCCATCGTTCCCACCGTAAGATGCTCTTAAGACAACCCGCCGTCGCTTCCTGCGAGGCTCATAGAAGCACTGCCGGCGATTGAGCGAACACCAACCTTAATAATCGCTCGGGAAATACTTCTACAGGTCGTTGCAGTGAGGGCAGTCGCTCACATGACGGACATATGCAGTCCAAAGAGGATCCGCCGCGGTGAATGTGTCCACCTCATCGGCCCACGCCAGGCGGCGGATATAAGATGCCGTAAACTCTGGGTGCATGTCCGCGAAATGCTTCAGCAACTCCATACCGGTGTCGCAGGCCGGCAGTTCGTCGACGCTCCACTGTTCGTTGAACTCGACCTGAGTCATTCCGGAACATCCTCGTCGGTCGGTACGTACCAAGGCACATTTTTGTGCTGAAACAACCCAGGGTACTTCTGAATAGCCTGGGTGAGGACCATGTGGGCGATTCGGACGGAACTGTCCCAGTCGGCGCTCGAGCATTGAGCATCGGGAGCTGGTCTTTTTGCTGTCCGGACGGGGAGCACCAGACTAGCGGCAATGAGCAGAGAGGGATCTAGCCTCTCCAGGTTTATTTCCCGCTTGTATCCGCCTGTCCGCATGAGGAGAGTATAGGCGAACAAAAGGAGAATCACATCCACAGGGCAAAGCTCTTTGGTTACCGCCTCAAATCGGTACAGAACGTTGCCGTAGCGTTACCGCGAGCTTTAGCTAGAGCAGCGTGTTGATAGCTAAGTTATTTGGAATATTTTGGCGTCCCCGACGGGATTCGAACCCGTGTTATCGCCGTGAAAGGGCGGTGTCCTAGGCCGGGCTAGACGACGGGGACGCTTAGGCTGAAGTGCCTTGGCGCAGAATTGCAGGCCTCTATTACGCTATCAATACTGGAAGCTCATGTCAAAGACACAGCCGCACGGATACAAGTACCTTGATGCCCTGATCACCGCATTTGTCGTTATTCTGCTGGTCAGCAACCTGGTGGCACAGAAGATCTGCCGTATTGGACCGCTGGAGGTCAGCGGCGCCGTGATCCTGTTTCCCATCACCTACATCTTTGGAGATGTCTTTACCGAGGTCTACGGCTACGGAGCATCGCGCCGGGCCATCTGGCTCGGCTTCTTCGGAACGGCCCTGCTGTATACGATGGCGACCATTACCATCTCATTGCCTGCGGCCAGCGGATGGCATAACCAGGCGGCCTTCGAAACTGTCTTCGGGTTCATTCCCCGCATCCTGTTCGCCAGCATCATTGCGTATTTCCTGGGAGAGTTCGCCAACAGCTACACCCTGGCACGGCTGAAGCTGATCACCAACGGCGAGATGCTATGGACGCGCACAGTGGGTTCCACCATCGTCGGACAGGCTGTCGATACCGCCGTGGTGATGACGCTTACCTTCGGTTTCACGCTTCCATGGGCCGATATCGGACGGCTGATCGTGACCGGCTACCTGTTGAAGGTCGTCTATGAAGTGCTGGCCACGCCGGTCACCTATGCCGTGGTGGGCTGGCTGAAGCGGTCCGAGGGAGTAGATGCCTTTGACCGGCATACCAGCTTCAATCCCTTTCACTTTGCTGATTAGGGCTGGTGACCAGATCAGAGTTTGGTGACCAGTGCTCCGTACTGATCGAGAATGTAGCTATCGGTCATGCCGGCGATATAGTCGGCAACGGTGCGGGGCACGCCCTCGGTCTCCAGATCGCCGTAGTAATTGCTGGGAAGCTGGCTGGGATTCTTCACCCAGTAGTTGAAGAGGGACTTAATGACGACAACACCGTGCTTGCGCTCCACATCCAGCGGGCCGCAGGTATAGAGCGCCTCGTACAGGTAGCGCTTCTCTTCCAGGCGCATGGCCTCGATCTCCGGCGAAAAGACGGCGATGCGATAGGGGTATTCGCGGATCTGCTCCAGTGTTTCAATTCCCAGTTCTTCGATCTGCCGGGTGACATTGTTGATGACATCGTCGGTCAGGCGATGCTGCATCCACTGCAGCGTCTCGTGGAAGAGATACTTCTGTTCCACACCAGGATGCCGGCGATGCACGAACTCATAGAGCTCGCGGAAGATGGTGAGGTGTTCACAGAGCTCGCCTACTTCCAGAATCTTTGATTCGACACCATCATCAAGGTCGGCGGTCAGGTAGGCAACCTCATCGACCAGATCGATAATCTGGGCTTCGAGCGGTGGCCGCCGGCCGAGGAAATATTCGGCAAGCTTCGGATATTTATCAGCCGGGTAGTCACGCGAGTGTTTGATGATGCCTTCCCGCACACCAAGGGTCAGGT
Organism: Terriglobus albidus; assembly: GCF_025685425.1. Lineage (GTDB taxonomy): Bacteria > Acidobacteriota > Terriglobia > Terriglobales > Acidobacteriaceae > Terriglobus > Terriglobus albidus. Next base: position 659,739 of record NZ_JAGTAS010000058.1, on the reverse strand, counting down.
TCAGGCCGCGATGCGCGGCGTAACGCTGTTCGAAGCGTTCGACTGTACGCAGAGCCTGGAGATTGTGATCGAACCGTAGACCGAATGGCTGCAGGCACTCATCGAGCGCTCGCTCGCCGGTGTGACCATAGGGTGGATGTCCGATGTCGTGAACCAGGGCAAGCGTCTCCGCGAGTTCGCCGTTCAGGCCAAGAGCGGAGGCGACTTCCCGCGCGATCTGGGCGACCTCAATCGAGTGGGTCAGACGCGAACGAAAGTGGTCTGAGGTACGGGTGGAGAAGACTTGTGTCTTGCCGGCCAGGCGGCGAAAGGCGCGTGACCCCACGACGCGGTCGCGGTCGCGTTCAAACGGCGAACGTGACATCCGCTCCGGATACGGCCATTTGCGCTGGATCAGCGGATCATCCGCATCACCGCGAACGGCATAGGGTTTGCGCAAGGTCGACATGCGATCGTACGAAAAAGCTCCTAAGAGCAGGCTAGAGCATTTTCCCTGTTTCTGGGTATCCCGGGAGAGGAGTGCAGCGGCGTTTTCATTGCGGAAAACGCCCATAGATGCGGAGCCCTATCTACACCTACAGGGAAAATGCTCTATCAGCCGGCGGGTTAAGGAAAACGAAAAAGGCCAGCCGAAGCTGGCCTCCTCTGTACTTGAGAAACCGTTTGGTTACTTGTCCTGCAGGGCGGAGGTGCGTGAAGGAGTAGCGCGAGCAAGCTTGACGCGGGCGCTATCGAGCTTCTTCTGCACCTTGGCCTGGTCGGCCGGATCGGCATCCGGTGCCAGAGCCATCTTGTACTCCTTCATCGAGCGCTCCCACCAGGTGACGGCTTGCTTCAGCTTGCCGGTCTGGAGGTAGAGCTCACCCAGATGGTCGTAGACCGTCGGGTCGGTCGAGATGCGATCCTTTGCCTTCAGCAGGTACTCTTCGGCAAGCGTGAACTGCCCGCTCTTGAAGTAAGCCCAGCCGAGAGAATCGAGGTAAGCGCCGTTCTGCGGATCGAGCTCGACGGCCTTGCGAACCATGTCGAGGGCTTCATTCAGCTTCTGACCGCGGTCGGCCAGCATATAACCCAGATAGTTGAGGGTTGCGGCATTGTTGGGGTCAATCGTCAGGACTTTACGGAACTCAATCTCGGCCTGATCGTACAGCTTCTGCCGTTCTGCCAGCGTGCCGCGCGAGAAGTAGAGGTAGATCTTGTCTTCATTGCGGGAAGTGATGCCCTCCACATGCGAGAGTTGCTCGTCCGCATCTTTCCAGCGCTTCAGCCGGATGTACATCTGCGCGAGCTGCATACGGGTATCGCGATCGTCATCACCGCCAAGTTGAGCTTTGGCAATTGCGATGGCCTCATCGACCTTGCCGGTATCGGCGAGTGTGCCGGCATAGACCATCTGGACCGACTTGTCCTTGGGCAGCGCCTTGGCAGCCTCGGCGGCAGCGGCAGTCATCTTTGCCCAGTCATGGTTGTCGCGATAGGCATCGACTTCACCCATATAACCGCGCGCGACATTATCGCCGCCAAGGGCGACGATTTGCTTATAAGTGTCGACGGCCTGGAGAGTCTTACCTTGTTCCTTGAGCACAATGCCAAGGCGATCGAGGAAGAGTCCGCGATTGTTCTTTTCGCCGTCGGTATAGTTGCCATCAGCGTGTGCGGTGTCGGCAAGCAGCTTGGTCAGCGTTGCGACAGCATCATCGAAGCGGCCAAGGGAATCGTAGAGCAGAGCTTCGTTGTAGCTGAGCTCAAGCGAATCCGTGACAAGGGTCTTGGCCTTCTTGAGCGTAGCGAGCGCTTCGTCGTAATGTCCCTGACGACGCTGGATCTCGGAGATGCGGATGTACGACTGTGCATCCTGTGGCTCGGCGGTGACGATGTCCTTGTACTGCTTCAGAGCCGCATCGAACTGGCCGTCCAGCAGCAGAGCACTGGCGAGACCGCGCTGCGCGTCGAGGTTGTCGTTGTCGATATCAAGCGAGCGCTGATAGGCCGCCGCGGCTTCCTTGGGCTTCTTCAGCTGGTCATAGGTCAGACCCAGTGAGTACTCCATCCGCGCCGTACGGTCCGTGATAGGCAGAGCATTGATGAGCTGCGCGATGCGGTCGTACTGGTTCTGTTCCCCATAGAGGCGCACCATCGCGAGGATGACCTCTTCCGAGGTTCCATCAAGCTTTTGCGCGGTCTTCAGCTCTGCCTCAGCCTTATCATTTTCGTGGTTCAGGGCATAGAGCTGACCCAGCAGTAGATGATCTTCTACGCTGTCAGGCTTCAGGCGGACGATGGCCTTGTACTCGGTAAGGGCCAACTGCAGCATTTGCTGCGACTGATTATTAGGGGTTCCGTCTCCGAGCGAACGAAGATAGATCTTACCCAGGATGTTGTGGGCGTCCACATCATCGGGATTCTTCTTGACCTGTTCCTGCGCGACCGAAACGGCTTCGCGGACGCGGCCAAGCTTCAGATAAAGGTCGGCAAGGCCATTCTGCAACTGCGCAGAGTCGGGATCGGCATTCAACGCCAGCTTGTACTCTTCGATAGCCTGCGTGGCGTAATCGGTGCGGCCCTGATTGATGGCCAGCTCTTCATACATGTGGGCGAGGCTGTAGTGGTAGTAGGCGGCGGAACGATCGGGACCCTTCGGCGGCTCAGGAGCGTTCTTTTGTTGTGCAGCAGCGGGCAGGGTGGCCAGCAGCGCAGCCGCCGTGAGAAAGACTGGACGAGCCGAAAAGATACGCCGGAAGAATGTCATCAGGTCCTAGGGGCGGCTGGTAGCCGCGTCACTTGGGGTTAGACGATTGTACCCACAGGTGGGATGCTGACAAGCGTCAGCATTCCTATTAGAGCATTTTCCCTGTTGCCGGGTATCCCGGAAGTGGCGTGCAGCGGCGTTTTCATTGCGGAAAACGCCCATAGATGCCGAAGCCCTACGCTACACAGGGGAAAAATGCTCTATCCGTGACGGAAGTGACGAATTCCAGTGAATACCATCGCCAAGTTGAGCCGGTTGGCGGCGGCTATGACGTCAGGATCCTTGACCGACCCACCCGGCTGGATGACCGCCGTCGCTCCTGCCGCTGCTACGGTTTCCAGGCCGTCGGGGAAGGGGAAAAAGGCGTCAGAGGCGGCAACGGTGCCGGCCAGAGGCAGAACCGCCTTCAGCGCTCCGAATTTGGCCGCATCCACACGCGACATCTGTCCAGCGCCAATACCAACTGTTTGGCCGAAGACCTCATGGCCGTGCGCTTCGGCGCGGGCGTAGACAATCGCATTTGATTTCACGTGCTTACAGACGCGCCAGGAGAAGAGCAGCGCTGTCAGCTCTTCCGGCGTCGGCTCGCGCTGGGTGACGATCTTCAGGTCACCGGCTTCAATACGCTTACGGTCGGCGTCCTGCAACAGCAGACCGCCGGAGATCTGCTTGATAACCTGCTGCGCTGGGTGAGCCTTCACCTCGACGAGCCGCAGATTCTTTTTCGCGGCAAAGATGGCCTGAGCCTCAGGGGTAAAACCGGGCGCAGCAATCGCCTCGACAAAGAGCTTCACCATTTCAGCGGCTGCGGCTTCGTCAACCACTCGGTTGATGCCAATGACACCGCCAAAAGCGGAGATGGGATCGGCGGCCAGGGCGCGGACATAGGCGTCGGCAACCGAGGTTCCGGTGGCCGCGCCGCAGGGGTTGGTGTGTTTGATGATCGCGACCGCAGGCTCGGCAAACTCGCTGGCGAGCTCCCAGCAGGCATCCAGGTCCACCAGGTTGTTGAACGATAACTCCTTACCCTGCAATTGCTTCCCGGCAGCGATCCCTTTGCCGGAGGCGTCCAGATAGAGCGCTGCCGACTGGTGCGGATTCTCACCGTAGCGCAGGGTCTGCGCCAGCTGGAAGCCGAGCTCGAGATGCTGTGGGTACTCTCCGGCTTTGGCCTCCGGCTGGGTAAGGACCGTTTCCGGCTCGGCGTAGGGAAGCTTTGCCACGGTCGCGGCAATGGCGGAGTCGTAAGCGGCGGTGGTGGCAAAGGCCGTCTGGGCAAGACGCCAGCGGGTCTCGCCGGAGAGCTTGCCGCTGTTGCTCTGGAGTTCCGCGGAGATGGCGGAGTAGTCGGCCACGCGGGTGACGATGGCGACATCCTCGAAGTTCTTGGCAGCGGACCGCACCATCGAGGGGCCGCCAATGTCAATGTTTTCAACCAATTCGCCGAAGGTAACACCCGGCTTGGCAGCCGTGGCCTCAAAGGCATACAGATTCACGACCACCATGTCGATGTCCTCGATACCGTGCTCGCGAACAGCGGCGACATGCTCCGGAAGGCTGCGGCGATGCAGGATTCCCCCATGGACCTTCGGGTGCAGCGTCTTGACGCGGCCATCCAACATCTCAGGGAAGCCGGTGAGGTCGGAGATATCGCGAACGTTGAGACCTGCGTCGCGTAGCGTCTTGGCGGTACCGCCCGTCGAAACGAGTTCAACACCCTGCGCGGCAAGGGCGCGGGCAAAGTCGGTGAGTCCGGATTTATCAGTGACGGAGAGGAGGGCGCGGCGTACAGGCTTCAGGTCAGTCATTCCGCCTTCTATTTTAGGGGAGTGGGGCGTTACAGGATGGGGCTGACTTCCTGCAAAGGTGAAGCGGTCCTTCGCTCCGCTCAGGGATGAACCCCATCCACGATTTCTCATCCTGAGTGTAGACGGAGCCGAAGCGAAGGACCTGCTGTTGGATCTCACCCTACGGCAGCTCGCGGACCCAGATATTGCGGAAGCTGAGCGGCTCGCTCTTGTCGCCATGGGCCTGCAGCTTGATTGGCGCGCGGTCATAAGCCTTGTAGACCGGCTGGCCGATGTACAGGGTTTCTCCCTTGAGCTGGAAGTGGTTCTCCACCAGCACACCGTTGAAGAGTACGGTGGCGTGGGCCGGGGTCTTTACCGAGCCATCGGCATTGAAGGTCGGTGCTGTCCAGATGACGTCATAGCTCTGCCACTCGCCGGGTTTCAGGCCTGGGTTGGCAAGCGGGATGGCCTGCTTATAGAGGCTGCCGGCCATGCCATTGACATAGGTCTTGTTCTGGTAGGAGTCCAGCACCTGCAGCTCGTAGCCTGCATCGCCGGGACCGGTAGAGGCGAGGAAGACACCGCTGTTGCCGCGGCCCTGGCCTTCCCCGGTGATGGTGGCTGGAACGCGCCACTCAATATGGAGCTGATAGTTGCGGAAGGCCTTCTTCGTCTCGATGTTGCCGACGCCTTTCTCCTTGTTCACTGTGAGGATGCCATTGTTGACACTCCACTTCGCGGGAGACTTGTCACTGACCTGGACCCATTGATCGAGGTTTTTGCCATCGAAGAGCACGATCGCATCCGATGGAGGCGGCGTCGTAACGGCGCCGGCAGGAGTGACGACCGGCGGTACCGGAGACCAGATCTCGGTGTCTTCCGGCTTAGGCTTGGCCGTCTCCTGAGCGAAGACGGCAGTTGCGGCGAAACTTAGGGCGACGGTAAGCAGTAAGCGGCGCATGCCGTGCCAGCATACGTCAGAGGGGCCTCAGGCGGGAAGCATGGCGCCGGTAAGATCACGTACCCGCTCCACATCGTGCGAGCGGCACCAGGACCTTAAACCGGTGGCGATGTTCTCCACCGCGCGTGGATCGGCGTAGCTGGCGGTGCCCACTTGTATCGCTGCTGCACCCGCCAGCATGAATTCCACGGCGTCCTCCGCACAGACAATGCCACCCAGGCCAACAACCGGGATAGCTACCGCGCGCGATGTCTCACGCACCATACGGACCGCGATAGGTTTGATGGCCGGGCCGGAGAGGCCGCCGGTGGTATTGGCGATGCGAGGCTTGCGGGTTTCGATATCGATGGAAAGCGCGAGGAAGGTATTGACCAGCGAGACGGCATCGGCGCCGGCGTCCTGGGCAACGCGGGCCATCTGGCCGATGTTCGTGACATTGGGCGAGAGCTTCACCATGATGGGCCGCTGCGTCTCTCTGCGGATGCGCGCCACCAGGTCGTACAGCATCATGCCGTCGGTGCCGAAGACCATGCCGCCGTGCGAGGTGTTCGGGCAAGAGGCATTTAGCTCATACATGGCAATACCGTTGGTCTGGTCGAGAGCGCGGACGACCTCAATGCAATCTTCGACGGTATAGCCGAAGACGTTGGCGATGCAGACGGCTCCGCGAATCTGCCGGATCTTCGGAAGCTTTTCCTCGATAAAGGCGCGGACGCCGACATTCTGCAGACCGATGGCATTCATCATGCCGCTGGCGGTTTCGATGATGCGCGGCGAAGGATTGCCCGCCATGGGCTCGGCCGAGAGACCTTTGGTGACAAAGGCGCCAATCTTGTCGAGCGAGAGGATGTCTTCAAATTCGACACCGTACCCAAAGGTTCCGCTGGCGGCGATAACCGGAGAACGAAGCTCCACGCCGGCGATATTGACGCGCATGTCGGGTGACTTGATCACTCTTCTTCTATGTTATCGCCCGCGGCCGTTTCACGGTCTGGGTGCAAATTTCATAAAGAAAAGGCCGCGGAAAGAGATTCCCCTGGATCAGGCCCTGAAGACAAAGACGGCGAAGTAAATCAGCGCGCGACCGCAACTGGAGTTTCGTCGACTTCTTTGTATCCGGTAGGCACCTCAAAGAGGTCCTGTAGCGGTTCATGACGGTCGACATTGCGGACGGCGACGATCTGTTCGCCGGAGCGTGGGTCCTTGTGGCTGATCAGCATGTAAATTTGCAGCACGGGTGAGTACCAGTATTCGTCCGTGATGGCGACTTCTTTGCCGGTGGTGCTGAGCTGCGCTGGAATCGTGCGAACCTTGCGGATGCCCGTCAATTGGAGCCCGTCCATCTCTTGCGTGCCAAGATTTTCTTCGCGGTAATTGGGGTTGTTCGAAGGGGCTGACTGAGGAACGGAATTAGGAGCGGGCCTGGGTGGCTGGGAAAGGATGATCTCGCGCGCGATATGGGTGGCGGGATTGAGGAAGGTGCTCTTCCGCGTCTGCGGATCGTAGATATGGGCAGAGAGCAAGGCCGGCTCAACTTTGACGGTGGCCGGCAGCATCTGGCGCTGTTCGTTGCGGATCTTGCCCGAGGAGAGCCGGGCCACCTTGGCAGTGGTGGTGCGAATCGTCTCCGTACCGTTGTCGAGTTTGACGTGGGAGACGATCTCTACATTGGCCGAGAAGGGTACATTCGGGATGGGGGTGACATAGATCCCGGGGATCAGGGTCTGTGGTCCGCGATAATCCGGCGGCATGGGCTGCTGGGCCGAAACGGCAGTGGTGAGAAGGGCGGCGGTTGCCAGCAATGAGGAGCGGAGCATCGGGAACTGCACCTCCGCGGCCAGCATAACGCAATCGGCCAGGCCGAACCGATAGAATAGAGACAATTATGTTGGATCTGGGATTTGTCCGGGCGAACCTGGACGTGGTTAAGGCAAAACTGCGCCTGCGCGGCATGGACCCTGAAGTGGCGCTGGGCGATTTCGCCACGTTGGACGCGGAGCGTCGCGCAGCCATTACCGAGGTGGAAAACCTGAAGGCGGAGCGTAATCGGCTCTCGGCCGAAGTCGCCATCATCAAGCGTGCCGGCGGCGACGCCGCGGCGGTGATGGAACAGACAAAGTCCTTAAAAGAAAAGATTGAGGGTCTGGAAGGCCGCGCCGCCGAACTGGATGCGGCCTTGCTGAAGACTCTGCAGGCAATTCCCAACCTGCCACAGGATGATGTGCCCGAGGGCGCCGACGAGCATGGCAACCTCCTGATCAAGACCTGGGGCGAGAAAGCCAGCTTCGACTTTGAGCCGAAGCCGCATTGGGAGATCGCCGAGGCTTTGGGCATCGTGGACTTCGAGCGTGCGGCCAAGATCTCCGGTGCGCGCATGGTCGTGCACTTCGGCCAGGGAGCTCGCCTGGAGCGTGCACTTGCCGCTTTCATGCTGGACCTGCACACCCGCGAGCATGGCTATATGGAGGTGCTGCCTCCGTTCATGGTGAACTCGCGCACCCTCTTCGGCACCGGACAGTTGCCGAAGTTTGCCGAAGATCTCTTCCACTGCGACGACAGCGGTCCTTATGAAGGCGACCTGAAGGATGGCGATCACTGGTTGATCCCGACCTCGGAGGTTCCGATTACGAATCTATATGCCGGTGAAACACTGGATGCCGGGCAGTTGCCGATCAGCTATACGGCCTATACACCATGCTTCCGCGCCGAGGCCGGATCGCACGGCCGCGACGTGCGCGGCATGATCCGCCAGCACCAGTTTCAGAAGGTGGAGTTGATCAAGTTCACCACACCGGAGACCTCGCCCGAAGAGCATGAGAAGCTGACCCGCAACGCCGAGACCGTGCTGGAGAGGCTTGGCCTGCCGTATCGGCGGATGCTGCTGTGTACCGGCGATATGGGCTTCAGCTCCTCGAAGACTTACGATCTTGAGGTCTGGCTGCCGGGACAGCAGACCTACCGCGAGATCAGCTCCTGCTCCAACTGCGGAGACTTCCAGGCACGCCGTGCGGGGATACGATATCGTCCCGCGGGTGCTAAGAAGGGCGAGCTGCTGCACACGTTGAACGGCAGCGGCCTGGCTGTGGGCCGGACGTACCTGGCGATCCTCGAAAACTACCAGCAGGCCGACGGCACCGTGCGTGTGCCTCCGGCTCTGGTGCCTTACATGAATGGCGAAACCGTCATCGGAAAGCAGGTACGCTGATGCGGCTCCTTCGTAACTACATCTTCTGGACTTATGAGCGGGGAAGCCTGCACTACGACATCATGGTCACGCTCATTCTGGCGTTCCTATTTATTTCGCCGCACTACATCGACTTCAAAGACCGTCCGCAGGATAGCCCGCTGGAGCCGACGCAGACACTGGTGCAGCAGGACGGCGCGGGGTATGTTTATACGCTTCGCCCTCAGGATATCCATCATGACACGGGCGATCTGGACGGCGATCTGCTGTACGCAGTCGTCCAATACGCCGGTCCTGTAACCATGGACAGGTATGAGGTCGTGAAAGACGCTCATGGCAAGGTAAGCCGGTACAAGGTCTGGGTCCATCGGCCCTAGCGTCGATGACCTTTCCCCGCTGTTTGCATCCAATCACTCTGAGGATTTGTTGAAAGCCTATGCGCTTTGCATTCGTTAAGTTCACTGCCACGGCCGCGCTGACATTGGCCGCGTTCTCTGCAAGACCGGCATCAGCCCAGAACACCGACGTACAAAAGATCGTGCAGCAGATGGACGCCGCCGCTGCGAAGTTCCAGTCCGCGACAGCCGATCTCCGCTGGGATAACTACGAGCGCGTGGTGCGTGAGACGACGACGCAGACCGGCATCATCTACTTTCAGAAAAAGGGCAACGCGACCGAGATGGGCGCAGTGATCCAGAAGCCTGCGAAGAAGGTGGTTGCGTATACCGGCGGACAACTCAAACTGTATGAGCCCAACATCGATCAACTCACGTTGATCGATACCAGTAAGAACCAGTCGCAGGTGGAAAGCTTCTTGACGCTGGGCTTCGGTGGCTCAGGAACAGCGCTGGAGAAGCAGTGGACCATTACGTCACAGGGCACGGAGACGATCGAAGGTGTCCAGACAGCAAAGCTGGATCTGGTCCCGAAGCAGGAGAGCGTAAAGAACACCTTTACGCACGCCGTCATCTGGGTTGATCCGGCTCGCGGCGTTTCCCTCAAGCAGCAGTTCTTTACGCCTTCGGGCGACCAGCGCATCAACTTCTACACGAATATCAAGATCAACGGAAAAGTCGATACCAAGGCCTTCGAGATCAAGACGACAAGCAAGACTACAGTGAAGCGGCCCTAGTGAAAGTCAGAAGAGACACAAGAAACCCCCGGCATCCAAGCCGGGGTTTTGCTTTTTGTCATTTCGCAGTGCAGCGGAGAAATCTGCCCTGCTTTTTCTTCGTTTCCCTCGCCGGGTGCCCCACCCTCGCAACGCTAGGGTGGGCAAGGGAGCCACGATAGTTCGGATTATCCTCACCCATCCTAGCCCGCGAGGATGGGGCGCCCGGGCGCGCAAGAACATTCTCTAAATCTGCGAGCAAGCCAACGGACTTAGATAAAGGTTGGTAATGTTGCTCACGATTTCCGGATCCGTATTCCCGGGACGGTGTGACAGCTCTTTCCATGCCGGATCAGAACCGAACTTCGACCAGTTGGCGGAAAGCGTCGGTAGATCGGGGAAGGTAAGCATGTAAGTGAGGTTGGGCAACAACGGCCCGGTGAGAGCACTGCCGAAGAAGACCGGAGCCAGGCCGGACCGGACGAAGATCTCGATCTCTCCGTTGTTGAACATCTCAATCTTCTTCAGATGGGCCGCATAACCGGGGCTCTCATAAGTACGGAGCTGGAAGATGCGTTTGCCTGGCTTCGGTGCCGTCAGCTTCGGCCAGCCGGTAAAGGCGGAGAAGATGGAGCTTTCTACACGGATAAAGGCGGGCGTTGCGGCAGGTGCATCCCAGAACCCTGCGGCAGCCTTGAGGAACTCGGCATCCTTCGCGAGCCGCTGGTCGACGGTGAGCAGTGTCTCGGCTGAGGTAGAAGGCAACAGCAGGTAGTACGTGGGTGTTTCCGGTCCGATATCGACCTTGAAGGCGCCGACGGGCGAAACTCCCAGGCGATTGAGTGCGGGAATCATCGCCTGTGCGAAGAAGTTTTCCGTCAGCTTCGGTCCTCCGCCGTTGCGGAGCGTGTACTTACGGAGTTCATAGAACTCCTGCGGCTGTGCGGACGGCTTCTCCTGCATCTCTGCCTCGCTGGATTTTAGGGTGATCGCTGTGGCCGCGCCTGCTGCCATAGAGCGGATGAACTGCCGCCTCTTCATGAATGGAAATCTCTCCTCGAGAGACATCCTATACAAACACGAAGGCCCCGGTCTTGGACCGGGGCCTTGTGGCTGATTACGCCTTGACGACGTTTCCGTCCTTGAGCTCGACTGGGTCGAGGAACGGCATGGACTTGCGCAGTTCCTTGCCAACCTTCTCGACCGGATGAGCTGCCTCTTCCTTGCGGATACGCTCGAAGCCCTTGCGACCGGTCTCGTTCTCTTCGATGAACTTCTTGGCGAAGGTTCCATCCTGGATGTCTTTCAGCAGTCCCTTCATGGCATCCTTCACGGCCGGGGTCACGATGCGCGGTCCGGCAACGTAGTCGCCCCACTCAGCGGTATCAGAGATGGAGTAGCGCATGTACTCAAGGCCGCCACGGTACATCAGGTCGACGATCAGCTTGAGCTCGTGCAGCACCTCGAAGTAGGCCAGCTCGGGCTGGTAGCCAGCCTCGGTCAGAACCTCAAAGCCCGCCTTGACCAGGGCAGCAGTACCGCCGCAGAGAACGGCCTGCTCGCCGAAGAGGTCGGTTTCGGTCTCTTCGGTGAAGGTGGTCTCAAGCACGCCGCCACGGGTGCAGCCGATGCCCTTGGCATAGCTCAGGGCCAGCTTCAGGGCGTTGCCGGTGGCATCCTGCTCCACGGCCACCAAGCCGGGAACACCACCGCCCTCGGTGAAGACCTCGCGGACGCGGTGGCCGGGGCCTTTAGGGGCAACCAGCGAGACGTCCACGTCGGCGGGAGGATTGATGGTGCGGAAGCGGATGTTGAAGCCGTGTGCGAACATCAGGGTCTTGCCGGCGGTGAGGCCCGGCTCAACCTCCTTGTAGACCTTGGCAGCCGTCTGGTCCGGAACCAGCAGCATGATCACATCAGCCCACTTGGCAGCTTCGGCTACCGGGAGCACTTCCAGGCCGGCGTTCTTCGCCTTGGCCTCGTTCGGGGAACCGGGACGAAGGCCAACCTTCACGTCCACACCGGAGTCCTTCAGGTTCAGCGCATGGGCGTGGCCCTGCGAGCCGTAGCCGATGATGGCGACTTTCTTCGCCTGGATAAGAGAGAGGTCTGCGTCGTGGTCGTGGTATGCCTTTGCCATTCTTCTTCCTTTTCGTGGTTACGTAGAAATTCTAGTGGAACCGGCCCCGGGTAGTCTTTTGGGCGGTTAAGCTTCTTCTTCCTCAAACTGGTTGGGGAGGTCGTCTTCTTCGGGTCGGACCGGATAAGCGACCGGTGTCTCCGCAGCCGTTTTGGTACCCAGCGCCTTCAGTACCTTGCTGGTGTGGTGTCCGCGGCGCATGGCCATGCGCCCGGTGCGTGAGACTTCCAGCACCTCATAGCTTGACTCACGCAATACCTGCAGCAGGCCCTCGATCTTCGAAGCAGAGCCGGTCATCTCCAGCATGATGGACTCGGGCGCCAGATCGACGACGCGGGCGCGAAAGACTTGCGCCAGCTCGAAGATCTGGGTACGCGAGTGAACGCCATGCGGCGAGTTAGGTCCTGCGCCTACCTTGATAAGGCAGAGCTCGCGAATCACGGCTTCGGCGCGTGAGACCTCATCGACCTCGCGCGTGACCTCGAGCTTATAGAGGGAAGCCCTGATGCGGTGAGCTGCGTTCTCGGCGCCTTCGCACACAATGGTCATGCGCGAGACACCGTCGCGCTCGCTCTCACCTACGGTGAGCGAGACGATATTCACCGAAAGGCGGCGAAAGAGGGAGGCCACGCGTGTCAGCACGCCGGGCTTGTCGTCAACAAGTGCAATAAAGGTATGCAGCATCTGATCTTCTTTCCTGGCTATTTCGTTGCGGTGTAGGGCGCGTCGGTGTCCCAGAGTTCGATCTCTTTGTCGCCGGAGGCATGCAGAACTCCACGGTCCCAGAGCTTGGATGGTAGCTCGGAGAGCGTGTAGTCACCAGCTGCGTGATAACTGCCACCACAAGGAGGTTCTCCTGGAGCATATTTTTCGGCGGCACACTTCTTGCCACGATAGATATGCGCACGGAAGTCATTGCCCTTCGGAGCCTTGATCTTCAGCGATGGCAGCGTATTTGAACGCGCGGCGTCACGGATTTGCCAGACCAGAGATTCGATCTCGTCATCTGTGGCATCTTCCTTCACGACGAGCGTGGCTGTGTCGTTATCGAAGTGAAACAGAGTGAACGACGGTGCAGGAACCGAGGGCCGGGCCGGGTAAGTGACGGCAGGTTTGGCCGGCTCCTTCGGAGCCGGCGCGGTTTTTGGTGCCGAATTACATCCCGCCAATCCAACGGCGAACAGAACAATCGAAGGCAGAAAATGAACGAGACTTCTGTTCATGCGATGCCTCCCATGATCAGTGATGATGCCATTCCTGCAAACGATATAGCGCCAAAGGCGCGTTCCATACCAGCCTGGGGCGTAGCCCCAGGTATAAGGCCCATTGCGTTTGAGGGCTGAAGGCCCGATCTATAATCGCCGCCATGCCCCAATCCCTCTCGTTTCTGTTGGTTCATGTGGTGTTTAGCACGAAAGATCGATACCCATTTCTGAATGAAACGATTCGGGGCCGGCTTCATGCTTACCTTGCAACGGTTGTCCGCAACGCCGGTTGCGAGTGCTACCGGGTTGGAGGCGTCGCCGATCATGTCCACTTGGCAATTTCTCTCTCGCGAACGAGCGATGTCGCCGGCTTGGTGGAAACGCTGAAGAGCTCTTCCTCGAAATGGCTGAAAGCCCAGTCGATTACAAAGTTTTCCTGGCAATGCGGCTACGGAGCGTTTTCCGTGGGTTTGTCGGATCGTGATGCTCTGCTGGAATACATCGATGCTCAGCCGGAACATCATAAGAAGGTTTCGTTTCAGGAGGAATTCCGTACTTTCCTGTCGAAGTATGGAATTGCTTTCGATGAGCGGTATATGTGGGATTGAAGGCTTTATGGATCGGGCCTTCAGCCCTTGGGAGTTCTTCGGCACATAACCTGGGGCTGCGCCCCAGGCTGGTATGGGGCGCGCCTTTGGCGCTTGTTCTTGCCGCGTCAAGTTGTCAAAACTCACCTGAGCATTCCACGCCTGCGTGAGAAATGTTGTTAGACGTTTCCGGATCCTCGCCATTAGTCCTCCGCCGTTTCGATCAGCGGGTTCGGGCGGCGCACCATCTCGTGCAGAGCGCTTCCGGGGGCAATCATCGGGTACACGCCATCTTCCTTCTCAACCGCGAAGTTGATCAGGAACGGAGTAGAGCCGGTGCGGGCCTTGGTGACGATCGGCGTGACTTCCTTGCGCTGCGTAATATGCGCGGCGGGAATGCCGTGCGCATCGGCCAGCTTGACGAAGTCCGGTGACAGGATTGGCGAGCAGGAGTAGTTCTTGTCGTAGAAGGCCTCCTGCCACTGGCGCACCATGCCAAGGAATCCGTTGTTGATAACGGCAATGTTGATGTGCAGCTTCTCCTGCACGATGGTCGAAAGCTCAGCCGCCGTCATCTGGAAGCCACCATCACCGGCGATCACCCATACATCCTTCTCAGGGGCAGCCATTTTGGCGCCGATGGCTGCAGGCAACGCGAAGCCCATTGTGCCAAGGCCGCCGCTGGTGACCAGGGTGCGAGGAGCGTTGTGGCGGAAGTACTGCGCCTCCCACATCTGATGCTGACCTACATCCGTAACGATGATGGTCTCGGTCTCGCGGCCCGCGGCTACGGCTTCGCGCCAGATGTCGTGGATAACGTGCGCGGCGTAGAGGTGGCCGTTGTCGGGCAGGTTGACGATATCGCGTACTGCGGCCTGGCCCTTGCTGGCATTGATCTGCTTCAGCCATGCCGCATCGTTGGAGGCAGGCAGCATGGGCAGCAGCGTCTGCAATACCTCGCGCAGATCGCCGATCAGGGCAACGTCGACCTTGACGTTCTTGTTGATCTCCGACGGATCGATCTCGATATGGATCTTCTTCGCGTTCTGCGCGTAGCTGGCCAGGTTGCCGGTAACGCGGTCATCGAAACGCATACCGAAGGCGAGAAGAAGGTCGGCTTCCTGAATAGCGTTGTTCACCCAGGACTCACCGTGCATGCCCATCATGCCCAGCGATAGCGGATGCGAAGCAGGGAAACTGCCCAAGCCCAGCAGCGTGCTGGCTACAGGGATGTGCATGCGCTCCGCGAAGGCGATCACTTCTGCTTCCGCTCCGGACTGATTGATGCCATGGCCGGCGAGGATAATGGGCTTCTTCGCATTCTTGATAAGTTCAATTGCCTGCAGAATGGCGCCGGACTCGGCGCGAAGCATCGGGTGCGGACGTGCCGGTGGAGGCGCCGCGTCTTCGAAGTTGAAGATGCAGGAGGCCTGCTGTGCATCTTTGGTGATATCAACCAGAACCGGTCCGGGGCGTCCATCCTGTGCGATCTGGAAGGCAAGGCGAACCGTGGGGGCGATATCTTCAGCGCGCGTCACCAGGAAGTTGTGCTTGGTGATCGGCAGCGTGATGCCGGTGATGTCGACTTCCTGGAAGGCATCTGATCCCAATACCTTCGAGGAGACCTGGCCAGTGATGGCGACCATCGGAATGGAGTCGAGCATCGCGGTCGCGAGACCAGTAACAAGGTTGGTGGCGCCGGGGCCAGACGTAGCCATACAGACACCAACCTTGCCGGAGGCACGGGCATAGCCATCAGCCATATGCGAGGCGCCCTGTTCGTGGCGGACCAGAACGTGATGAATAGGGAACTTGCGCAGAGCGTCGTAGATGGGGAGGATAGCGCCGCCAGGATAGCCGAATACCGTGGATACACCCTCGCCTACCAGGGTGGCCCATAGAATTTCGGAGCCGGTGAGCGTGGTGTTACGGATGGCATCGATGGTGTCGGTCATATATTCCTCCTTACAGCGATAGTGCATTCAACGGTTGAAACAACAGTTACGGGTAGGCTCGGCTGCCCCAGACAGAGACAGCCGAGAAGAAACGCTTAGCTGGTTACCGCTCCAACGCTCGCGCTGGAGACTGAATTGGCGTACTTCGCAAAGACGCCGCGCTTGTACCGCGGCTCAGGCGCCTTGAACTCCTTCAACCGAGCCGCCAGCTCTTCGTCACTGATCTCAAGCGTGAGCTTGCGGTTCGGGATATCGAAGGTGATCAGATCGCCCTCACGAACTGCCGCGATCGGTCCACCGAGTTGCGCCTCAGGGGCAACGTGGCCGGCCATCAGACCGCGAGTTGCGCCGGAGAAACGTCCATCGGTGAGCAGGGCAACTGTCTCCGAAAGCTCCGGAATGCCTTTGATGGCGGCGGTGACGGCCAGCATCTCCCGCATGCCCGGACCACCCTTCGGTCCTTCGTAGCGAATGACGCAGACATCGTTTGGCTTGATCTCTCCGGCCTCAACCGCGGCGAAGCACAGGTCTTCCGAGTTGAAGACGCGCGCCGGACCCTGGTGATAGATACGTTCATGGCCGGCGACCTTGATGACGCAGCCTTCGGGTGCAAGGTTGCCCTTCAGGATCACGAGACCACCAGTCTTCTTCAGCGGCTTGTCAACCGGATAGATCACAGGCTGGCCCGGAGTCTCAACAGCATCCTTTGATTCTTCCGCGAGGGTCTTGCCGGTGACCGTGATGGTGTCGCCCTTGATCAGGCCGGCGTCGAGCAGACGCTTGGCCAGCACACGAGATCCGCCCGCATCCTGGTAGTCCTTTGCAGCGTACTTACCGCCCGGCGACATATCGCAGATATGCGGTGTGCGCTCGCTGATGCGGTCGAAGTCCTCCATCGAGATGGGAATCTTCAGCTCGTGCGCGATAGCGATCAGGTGAAGTACCGCATTCGTCGATCCACCGGAAGCGGCGACTGCGGCTATGGCGTCCTCGATGGACTGCTTAGTAAGGATCTGCGAGGGCTTGATACCAGCTTCGGCCAGCTTCATCATCAGCTTGCCTGCCTCGCGGGAGGCGTGAGCCTTCTCCGCCGACATAGCTGGCACTCCGGTCAACTGAATCGGCGAGATGCCGAGGAACTCACCGGCCATCGCCATGGTGTTAGCCGTGAACTGTCCACCGCAGGCGCCGGGGCCGGGACAGGCTGCGGCTTCTACTGCTTCGAGCTGGTCGTCATTGATCTTGCCGGCAGCGTGCGAGCCGATCGCCTCAAAGACGCTGAGGATGGTGATCTCTTTCGTGGAACCGTCGGCCTGTGGCAGCTTGCCTGGCATGATTGATCCGCCGTAGAGCATCATGCCGGGGATATCGAGACGCGCCAGCGCCATGATGGCGGCAGGCATGTTCTTGTCGCAGCCTGCGATACAGACCAGGCCGTCAAAGCTGTTACCACGCGCTACCAGCTCGATGGAGTCGGCAATGACCTCGCGCGAGATGAGCGAGGCCTTCATGCCTTCTGTGCCCATGGTGATTCCGTCGGAGATGGTGACGGTGTTGAACTCCATCGGCGTGCCGCCGGCCTCGCGGATGCCCTGCTTCACGGCCTCGGCTACCTGGCGGAGGTGGAAGTTGCAGGGCCCGATCTCAGTCCAGGTATTGGCGATACCGATGATGGGCTTATGCAGGTCCTCTTTGCTGAAGCCCACGCCGCGCAGATACGAACGAGCTGCGGCACGGCTGGGACCTTCGGTCAGAACGACGGAATTCTTCTTTGCGGGGCTGAGTTTCTCGCTCACAATCTTCCTTCTTTACGCGGTTGCGGTCTTGGGTGCAGACCAGAATTCGTTGTCGTGTTTCGCTTCGAACTTGTCCAGCGCGGCAGAGTGACGCAGCGTCAGGCCGATGTCGTCCAGTCCGTTCAAGAGACATTCTTTGCGGAAGGGATCGATCTCGAAGCTCGCCTTGAATCCCTGCGCATCGGTGACCGTCTGCGCTTCGAGATCGACCGTGATCTCATAGCCGGGCGTCTGTGCGCGCTGCATCAGCGTGCTGACCTCATCGTCCGTAAGGCGCGCCAGCACAATGCCGTTCTTGCCTGCATTCGAGAAGAAGATGTCAGCGAAGGTCGGCGCAATCACGGCGCGGAAGCCATAGTCGCTTAGTGCCCAGGCGGCGTGCTCGCGTGAGCTGCCACAGCCAAAGTTCTTGTCGGCGAGCAGAATCTCCGCGCCCTTGTACTGTGGTGCATTCATTACGAACTCAGGATTCGGAGTGACCGAGTCGGGGACGTCGAGCTTGTAGCGCCAGTCGAAGAACAGGAACTCGCCGTATCCCGTACGCTCAATGCGCTTCAGGAACTGCTTGGGAATGATCTGGTCGGTATCGACGTTCGCGCGGTCCAAAGGTACGGCGATGGAAGTGAGCTTGGTAAAGGGCTGCATTAGTTCTTGCCTCCGTTGTTCGGCCAGTTGCGCACATCCGTGAAGTGACCGGCAATCGCCGCTGCTGCCGCCATCTGTGGCGAGACCAGGTGCGTGCGTCCGCCACGGCCCTGGCGGCCTTCGAAGTTGCGGTTCGAGGTCGAAGCGCAGCGCTCGCCCGGCGACAGAATGTCAGGGTTCATGCCCAGGCACATGGAGCAGCCTGGTTCGCGCCACTCAAAGCCTGCATCCTTGAAGATCTTGTCCAGACCCTCTCCCTCAGCCTGCTTCTTTACGGCCTGCGAGCCGGGAACCACCATCGCGGAGACAGTCGCGGCAACATGACGGCCCTTTACGATCTCGGCGGCGGCACGCAGGTCTTCAATACGGCCGTTGGTGCAGGATCCCAGGAAGACGCGGTCAATGGCGATCTGCTCGATCGGTGTGCCGGCCTTCAGGCCCATGTACTCCAGCGCCCGTTCGTAGCCCTTGCGGTCGATCTCGTTGGTTGCATCGTCCGGAGAAGGAACCTTGCCCTCAATGCTGGTCACCATGCCCGGCGAGGTGCCCCAGCTTACCGTCGGTGTAATCTCAGCGGCGTTGATGTGCAGCTCGCGATCGAAAACAGCGCCTTCGTCCGACGGCAACGACTTCCAGTGAGCCACAGCTTCATCCCACGCCTTGCCTTTCGGCGAGAAACGGCGGCC
The DNA here is from genome assembly GCF_025685425.1 of Terriglobus albidus. GTDB lineage: Bacteria > Acidobacteriota > Terriglobia > Terriglobales > Acidobacteriaceae > Terriglobus > Terriglobus albidus. The sequence goes on along the minus strand of NZ_JAGTAS010000058.1, from coordinate 640,930 downwards.
CATCAGATAAGCAAAGGTGGTCTCGTCAGGAGCGATCATGCCGGCGCGTGCACCGGCCTCGATGCTCATGTTGCAGACGGTCATGCGGCCTTCCATCGAGAGTGCCCGAATGGCAGAGCCCGCATATTCGACCGCATAACCGGTTGCACCGTCTGTGCCGATGATGCCGATGATGTGAAGAATGATGTCCTTTGCCGTCACGCCGTAGGGAAGCGTGCCATCGACGGTAATGCGGAAGGTCTTCGGCTTCGACTGTGGCAGCGTCTGGGTGGCCATCACGTGTTCTACCTCGGAGGTTCCGATACCGAATGCCAGCGCGCCAAAGGCGCCGTGGGTCGAGGTGTGCGAGTCGCCGCAGACGATGGTCATGCCCGGCTTGGTCGCGCCCAGCTCCGGCCCGATCATGTGCACAATCCCTTGCGAGGCGTCCTGCACGTCGAAGAACTCGATGCCGAACTCCTTGCAGTTCTTGCGCAGCGCATTCACCTGCGCGGCCGAGGTCTGGTCGATGATGTGCAACCGATCCTCCGCTGAGGTGGTCGGTACATTGTGATCAACCGTGGCGATGTGACGGTCAGGACGGCGCAGCTTGCGGCCGGTCATACGCAAACCGTCAAACGCCTGCGGTGAGGTAACCTCGTGCACGAGCTGCAGATCGATATAGATCAGCGGTGGCTCACCTTCCGGTGAGGCGACGAGGTGGTTGTTCCAGACTTTCTCAAACATCGTTTGCGGCATTGCGAGTTCCTCGTAAAAACAGATCCCCTGTGGGATGAAACTAAAGTTTGATGGCGTCGAGTACGGCCTTACCCATCTCTCCGGTCGATACCTTCTTCTGTCCGGCATGATCGCCACGCGCGATATCGGCAGTGCGGTAACCGGCTGTAAGAACTTCCTGCACCGCAGCTTCCACCGCAGCAGCTTCCTGTTCCAGCTTGGCCGAATGACGCAGCACCATCGCTGCGGTCAGAATCGCGCCCAGCGGATTGGCGATACCCTTACCCGCGATATCCGGAGCCGATCCATGGACCGGTTCGTACAGATTGACCTTGCCGCCAAGCGTCGCAGAGGGCAGCATACCCAGCGAACCGGTGATGACACCGCACTCATCGGAGAGAATGTCGCCGAAGAGATTCTCGGTGAGCACGACGTCGAAGCTGCGCGGTGTGTTCATCAGATGCATCGCCATCGAATCGACAAGCTGATGCTCCAGGGTGACATCCGGATAGTCCTTTGCAACCTCGGTAACAACGGCACGCCAAAGCTGTGAGACTTCAAGAACGTTGGCCTTATCGACGGAGGTGACCTTCTTGCGGCGCTTCTGCGCCAACTCAAATGCGATCTTCGCGACGCGGATTACTTCGGCCTCGCTGTAGACCATGGTGTTGTGCGCCAGCTTCTTTTCCTTATCCCACCAACGCGGCTCACCGAAGTAGAGACCGCCCAGTAGTTCGCGAACGAAGAGGATGTCCGTGCCTTCCGTCACCTCGGCACGCAACGGAGAGTTGTCTGCCAGCGGCTTGTAAGCAACAGAGGGACGAAGGTTGGCGTAGCCGCCCAGCTCCGCGCGAATCTTCAGCAGACCAGCTTCAGGGCGCTGGCTCGGCGGATAGCTATTGAATTTGTTGTGCCCTACGGCGCCCAGCAGAGCTGCATCGCACTTAAGTGTTGCCGCGAGCGTCGCTTCCGGCAGAGGCAAACCGTCGGCATCGATGGCCACGCCGCCGATACGCAAATCCTGATAGGTGAAGGTGTGGCCGCCATGTTTCGCCACAGCGTTCAGTACGTTTAGGGCTTCGTTCGTAACTTCAGGGCCGATGCCGTCGCCGGCCAGGACTGCAATCTTGAGGTTCATTCGTTCCTTTGACACTTTCGTAGTCTCCGGACCCACCCTTACGTTGCGAGGGTGAGGCGCCCGGCGGTTCAAGATTCATGAAGCGGCTCTTGCCGCTCCGTTACGGAATGACAGGGTTATACCGCCGGCGCGGACTCCGCTTCGAGCAGCGCCACGATGTCCTGGTCGTAGATCGATTTCTTGCGGTCCGCCAGCGCCGTGAACCGGTGATAGATCTCGTCGATCTGCTCGCGGTTGAAGTTATAGCCCAGCTCTTTCAGCTTCTGCTCCAGGCCGCGGCGGCCGCTGTGCTTGCCCAGCACAATGGTGTTCGCCACAACTCCGAAGGAAGCCGGTGTCATGATCTCGTACGTCAGCGGATTAGCCAGGACGCCATGCTGGTGAATGCCGCTGGCATGGGCGAAGGCATTCTTGCCCACGATCGCCTTGTTGGGCGAGGGCGCGAAGCTGATGATCTGGTCCAGCGCCTTGCTGGTGGCGCCGATCTGCTTCAGGTCGATACCGGAGGTGAACGGGTACTGGTCCTTACGCACGGAGAGAATAGCGGCCACCTCTTCCAGAGAGGCGTTGCCGGCACGTTCGCCAATGCCATGCATCGAGACCTCTACCTGGCGTGCACCGCCCAGGATGCCGCTCAGGGTGTTGATGGTCGCCAGACCCAGATCGTCGTGGCAATGCGTGGAGAAGATCACCTGCCCGCTATTGGGCACGCGGGCGCGAACCGTCTCAAACATCGTCTGATACTCGGACGGTGTCGAGTAGCCTACCGTGTCCGGAAGATTAATGGTCGTGGCGCCCGCCTGGATGGCAATCTCCACCATCTCGCACAGGAAGTCTATGTCGGAACGCGTCGCATCTTCGGCGGAGAACTCAACGTCCTCGCAGTGCGACTTGGCCAGAGCCACCATCTCACCTGTCTGGTCCAGAGCCTGCTGGCGGCTGATGCGGAGCTTCACTTCCAGATGAAGATCGGAAGAAGCAAGAAACGTATGAATTCTGTTCCGCGCCGCGGGGGCAACGGCACGGGCAACCGCCTCAATATCTTCGCGTTTGCAGCGGGCCAGACCAGCGATACGAGGGCTTTTACCGTCGCGGCCAACCTCGCGCGCAATCGAGTGCACGGACTCGAAGTCACCGTCGGAGGCGATGGGGAAACCGGCTTCAATGATGTCCACGCCCAGCAGAGCTAGCTGATGTGCGAACCGAAGCTTCTCATCATGGTGCATCGTGCATCCCGGCGACTGTTCGCCGTCACGCAGCGTGGTATCGAAAAAGAGAACACGATCGTTGGTCGACATACTTGGCCTTACACCTCTGCTTCCGGTTATGATAAACCCCACTTATCGAGCGAGTTTGGTCGATTAGTACTTCTAATACCCCAATAAGCGAGCCGCCGTGGACCTCTTTCAGATGGAAACCTTCCTCGCCGTTGCCGAGGAGAAAAGCTTCTCTCGTGCCGCACTTCGCCTTCACCGCACCCAGCCGGCGGTAAGCCAGGTGATCGGCAAGCTGGAGGCGGAGTTGGGCGAGTCGCTCTTTGAGCGCCAGACCGGTTCACTGACCGACGCCGGCGAGGTGCTGCGCGAATACGCCGTCAAGCTCGTCAATCTCCGCGACGAGGCGGGTTCGGCATTGAAGGAGCTTCGTTCGCTGCATCGCGGCCGTTTGCTGCTGGCGGCGAATGAGTACACCTGTCTCTGCCTGCTTCCGCTCATCCACGAGTACACCCGGCGCCATCCAAATGTAAAGGTTGAGGTTCAACGCTCGCTGGCCAGCCGTATCGGAGACGATGTGCTGGCCAACTCGGTCGAACTTGGGGTTCTGAGTTTTCAGCCCTCCGACCCCCAACTCCGGTCCGTAGTGATCTTCCGGGATGAGCTGGTCTGCGTGGTCAGCCCGAATCATCCGCTCGCGCGAACCGGAACGGCGAGCGTGAAGGAGCTCGGCCGCGAGCGTTTTGTTGCGCACAATATTGCTTCGCCACAGCGGCAGCGTGTCTTTCAGGCGTTTGCCCAGCACCGGACGAAGCTTCCCATTTGGGTCGAGCTTCCATCATTGGATGCGATCAAGCGATTTGTGGCGATGGGCAATGGGGTGGCGTTATCTCCCAAGCTAACCGTCGCTTCCGAGTTGAGAACGGGGGCCCTGATAGAGGTAAAGGCTCGCGAGCTGAACTTCGAGCGCAAGCTCCGCGTGGTGTATCGCAAACAAACCGCTCTGTCCCATACCGCACGTGCGTTTTTGAAGATCGCGGAAGAGTATGCGGTACAGCAGGGTGATCCGTATTACTTCCAGGCCGAGCGTGTCTCCCGGGCTGGAAATTAATCGTTCAAGGCGGAGACAATTCGCAGGGCTCAAACGTTTCCACTGTGGGCGCGTTCTCTGACGGGGACGCGCCGATGCAGGTCAAAGGGGTAACGTCCATGAACCTGAAACAAATTGTGATGCGGGCGGCGATTCTGGCTGCCTGTACTGTGGGTCCAGCCACGCTCAGCGCACACGCGCAGGGAATGGGGGGCGGTATGGGCCAGATGACTCCCGAGCAGCGTAGCGCCCGGCAGCTCGATATGATGAAAACCCGGTTGAACCTGTCCGAAGACCAAACAGCTAAGGTCAAGGACTTTATGGCCGAACGCGACAAGAAGATGGCGGATCTGCGTTCGAGCGGCGGCGACATGGAGACCATGCGCCCGAAGATGATGGAGATCCAGAAGGATTACTCCGACAAGGTCAAAGGCATTCTGACCGACGACCAGAAGAAGACCTACGAAGAGATGCAGTCGCAGATGCGTGGCGGCGGACGTCCCGGCCCACCGCCTCAGCAATAAAACCTTCCTCATATTAAGAGGGCCGGGCAGCAAACGCTTCCTGGCCCTTGAGGTCTTTTGACCGTTGAGATCTATGCGTATCGCTTCTGGTGCCATTCCCAGGCGGAAGCGATGATCTGGTCCAGCTCGGGGAAATTTGGCTTCCAACCGAGCTCGCGCTTAATCTTGTCCGAACTGGCGACAAGAACGGCAGGATCTCCTGGACGGCGAGGTTCTTCGACCACCGGAATCGGATGACCTGTGATACGGCGTGCCGATTCAATCACTTGGCGTACGGTAAATCCCTGCCCGCTTCCGAGGTTGAAGATGTGGTGGCCGGGGTGTTCGAGTGCCTTGAGCGCCAGGATGTGCGCTTCGGCAAGATCCTGGACATGGATATAGTCGCGGACACAGGTGCCGTCCACGGTGGCATAGTCCTGTCCATAGATCTTGATCGACTGGCGGCGGCCAAGGGCAACGTCAAGGATCAAGGGGATCAGATGCGACTCCGGCTCGTGGGCTTCGCCATAACCTTCGATTGCCCCAGCAACGTTGAAGTAGCGCAACGCGGCATAGCGCAGACCATGGATCTCACTCATCCACCGCATCATGGTCTCTGAGAGTAACTTGGACTCGCCGTAAGCATTGGTCGGTTGCAGCCTGGCTGTCTCGAAGATAGGTGTCGAGACCGGTTCTCCATAACAGGCAGCGGTGGAGCTGAAGACGAGCTTATTATGTCCGGTGGCTAACATAGACTCCAGCAGGCTGAGGGTGCCGCCGGTATTGTTGCGGAAATAAAGTTCCGGCTTCTGCATGCTCTCGCCGGCTTCGATGAGAGCGGCGAAGTGAAGAATGGCATCAAACTTGCCTTCCTGCAGCGTAGTCTCGAGCAGTTGGCGATCAAGCAGATCCCCCTGAATAAAGGTGGCTTGGGCAGGAAGAGCACTTGCTTTTGCATGACAGAGATTGTCGTAAATTGCGACTTTTGCTCCTCGTTGCAACAAGATACGGGAGACAGTCCCACCGATATACCCGGCTCCGCCGGTGACCAGAAAATTCATCGAAACCAAATTCCCACTTCCTGCAACCAATGTATCAGTGACTCCCACTCAGAATTAGGACAGGCCGGATGGAGAAGCCCCGTTGCGGGGCAACATCTTGGCTGGGGGTTGCATCACGGGGTGAATTGATTCACGACTTTTTCATTGCTTTCGCCGATGCGATTCAGGAAGATAGAGTTAACCCCCCGGCTCGAGGCGATAACCCCGAGTTTGTTCTTCGCTGTTGCATGCCGAGCCGATCTGTATGTTAGAGCCTTTGCTGCTGCATTCTTGCTTTGAGCCTGCCCTTGGTAAATCGGTTCCTGCTGCTCCTGCGACCGTGCCGCAAGAATGCGTCAGTGTGAGGACGAGGAAGGCGCATTTTTGAGGATGGAATAACAATGGCGAGACAGACCCAAACCGGATACACCGGCCAGCGCGTGATCTCCGCGCAACAAAACGACATTGCCTTTTCGCACTTCGGAGTCATGAATACAGGGAAGCAGGGCCGCGGCTCCCTGTTTGTCGCAGTTGTTACGAATGTGACCTTGTTGGTGATCGCCCTCATTCTCACTGCAGCCGCAAAGAAGGTTTCAGAGGCTCATAAGCTCACGATGTTGACGGCTCCTTCGACGCCGCCGCCCAAGCCCGAGCCAAAGCCAGAACTTCCCAGGCCCAAACCTCTTCCGAAGCCGCCCGTCATCCCCCCGACGCCACCGAAGATCAGGATTCCTGAGACCAAGCTGCCCGATGTACCCAAGCCGCCTGAGATCAAGATGGAGACGCCGAAGCCCGTGGTGCTGCAGCCGGCTCCTCCCAAGCTGGTGCAGCCGCCTCCGGCGCCGGTGAAAGTGAACCTCGGTCAGGCCCAGGCTGCCAGTGTTGTGAATAATTCGACCCATCCGTCAGCCGTCGCTCTGGGACAGACAAATAATCCGATCGCTCCCATGACAGGACCCGCGACCAGCCCGGTGAATCTTGGCCAGCGCGGTATGGCCGGTATGCCTCCGGGAAGCGGCATGGGACCACCGTCGACCAAGGTGAATCTTGGTTCCGGTTCTCCCAACGGAACGCTCGGAGGTAGAGACAATGCGGCGCAGCCGGTGCAGGGGGTAAAGCTGGGAGTTCCCGGTGGAACGGGTCCGTTGAACTCCACCGGACGGGTCGCCGGACCTGTAAATCTGGGTCAGGCGGCGCCTCCGCCGATGCCGAAACCGGTAGCGCCGACGTCCGTATCCGGTACCACGCCGCCGAAGGTGCTGTACAAGCCGAAGCCGGAGTATACGGACGAGGCGCGTAAGCTGCATCTGGAAGGAACCGTCTACGTAAAAGTCCGTGTGACTGCCTCTGGAGCGGTGCAGGTGCTGGGGATCAGCAGTGGCCTGGGACATGGTTTGGATGAGGCAGCGCTCCGTGTCGTTCAGGCGATGAAGTTCTCGCCGGCAATGCAGAACGGACAGCCGGTGGACTGGTCAGGCGTTGTGAACGTAGGCTTTCAGATGTTGTAGGACTTTCAGTTTTTGTTGTTCATTTTTTGAATGGTTGTGTTGAAGTCATTATTGAAAGAAAGCGGCTTTTCCCCCGCCTAGGAGTCAGAAAGATATGATTTTTCGTAAAGCTTGCATGGGCCTCGCCCTGGCCTCGATCGTGGTGCTGGCGGCACCTGCACACGCTATTAAGATCCTTCCGGGCAAGAAAAAGCAGCCAGACGATACCGGGTACACCAAGCCAACGCCGGCACAGAACCAGTTGATTGACCGCGCCATTGCACGCGAGGCCGAGGTGATTAAGGTTCTTAAAGAGCGGGCTCCGCTGACAGAGGTCTATATCCAGACCATGAAGCCCGATCCGGAACTGCTGCAGGTTCCCGAATCCGACCAGCACTTCCTGGGCCGTGTCGAGTTCAGTAAGGTCATCGGCGACAGAACCTACGAGACCTCGAAAACCAGCTCGGGCGGCAAACTCGGATTTTTCAAGAACTCGTTGAGCTTCATCACCGGCTTGGGCAAGGCGCTGAACCTGGAGTTCAACGAAGCAGGTTTCATGCAGATGCTGCTGATTGACTCCAAAGACTTCGATCGTCAGCACTATAACTTCTACTTCGTCCGCAATGACTTCCTGGGTTCGGTCGCGACCACGGTGTTTGACGTGCAGCCTGCGAAAGGGAGCTATGGCCGTTTCTTCGGCCGTATCTGGATTGAGCGCCGCGGCGGTAACATCGTTCGCTTCAACGGCAGCTTCAACGGTAGCCAGGCGACTCATAGCGAGTACTATCACTTCGATAGCTGGCGCACCAATGTGCAGCCGGATATCTGGTTGCCGAACTCGTTCTATGTAGAGGAGAGCAATCCAAAGGTTCCCGGCAACATCGTCAAGTTCAAGGCCGTTGGGCATATCTGGGGCTATGCGCTCAAGGTTCCTGAGAAGGAAGTCGAGAACACCTCGGTTGAGGTGCAGGGTGCTACCGATGTTTCCAACGAGGCTCAGGACGTCAGCCCGCTCGGCGCGCAGCGTGAGTGGGTACAGCAGGCAGAAGACAATGTCATCGACCGTCTGACCAAGGCAGGTCTGCTGGCCGCGCCCAGCGAGTTTGATAAGACGCTCGCAGCCCTGGCCAACAACATTCTGGCCTATAACCAGATTCCGCTGTCTCGCCCCATCCGCGTGCGCACGCTGCTGACGGAGCCGCTGGAGTCTCTGGCTGTTGGAAACACCGTACTGCTGAGCAAGAGCCTGATCGATACCACCGCTGTCATTACGGCTGACGGTGCGCAGCAGGCCGGCAATCTGAACGCCATCCTGGCCTTCGAGGTCGCGCATGTGATCCTCGGACATCGCCTGGACACGAAGTACGCCTTCAGCGATCGCCTGCTCTTCCCGGATACTTCGGCGTTTACCCATATCCCGATGCACCACACGGATAAGGACAACGAAGAGGCCGCCAAGAAGACTGTCGAGCTGTTGAATGCCAAGGAACTGCAGGATGCCCCGACCTACTTCGGGCTGTATCTGCAGCAGCTGTCTGCGCGTGTGACGGCTCTTCCTGACCTGAATAAGGCGATGATCGGCGACTCGCTGATCAAGAACGACAAGGACAAGGTTCCGACCTTCTGGCTGTCTGCTCTTCAGGCAAAGGGGCAAAAGCTGGACATGAAGGATCTGAAGCAGATGGCAGCCATGCCTCTGAGCAGTTTCCTGAAGTTTGACCCCTGGACCGACCAGGTCATCACGCTGCATGCAGCTCAGGAGCCGATTCTGAATCCGCGTGACAAGATGCCGTTCGAAGTGACGCCGATTTATCTGCGGCTCAGCTACTACACGCCTCCGGCAGCTCCCGCTGCTGCTCCGGCCGCAGGTGCTGCTGCTCCTGCAGCGGGTGCTGCAGCGCCAGCCGCAGGTACGGCGGCACCGGTTCAGCAGCAGGCAACACCGGCTCCGGTGGATGGCAATGCCGGAAACGCTCCGCAAACCGCTCCAGCACCGGCAAATGGAGCACCGGCTACTGGTACCTCCACTCCTCCCCAGAACCAGTAATTTCCTCGTAAGACGGGGGCCTTTGTGCCCCCGTCTTATGTTGATAGAGACCAAGGTTGTGTCAATTGGCCCTCATAGTTGCAGTTCGGGTCAGGGAAGGTTGGATTCTTGCAGATAAAGATCATCAGAAAGTCGCTCGCGCTGCTCTCGCTTGCTGTGGCATTGCCTGCGGTACATGCTCAATCGGTTTACACGGCGAGCCGAAAGGCCGATCTTCAGGCCGGCGGCGGTTACTCGATCGCCAAACCCGACACGATGCCGAATAAATTCAAAGGGTTCTATCTCTATTTCGATCTCGATTTCAAGCATCACCTGGGAATTGAAGGTGAGTTTCGCAAGGTCAATCAGGATGACCCAGGCAAGGAATACGAGAAGACGTATGAGATAGGGCCTCGATACTACCGGACATACAAAGACGGTCTGTTCCGTCCTTATATCAAAGGCATGTATGGCCGCGGGGTCTACAATTTTCAGGACCCGGGAACGAATGTTGCTATTGCGAATCTGGCCTACAACATCATGGCTGCCGGCGGTGGTCTGGATATCCGCGCGAATCGCCGGATCAATGTTCGCGTGTTCGATTACGAATATCAGAACTGGTTTGGATATCCGCCTCACGGCATTACGCCACAGGTCGTCTCGTTTGGTGTCGCTTACCACTTTGGCTCCGACAGCCGCTATCCGACGAAACGCTAGAGTGTATCGACATATAGGTTTTTGTCATTTCGCAGCGATAGCGAAGAAATCTCCTTTTTGCCATTCTTTGCAGTTTTATCGCGAAGAATGGAGTGTCGCGCTACGCGCGACCCATCTTTTTCACTAACCGGAAGAGTGTCGGTAGAGAAGCAGATTTCTCCGCTACGTTCCGAAATGACAAAAAAAGTAGGCCTGAATAGATTTGCCTCGCCTCTCCCTTCTAGCTACATCTCGATCTCGCCTAGTGCTCGATGCTGACGGAAGAAATGAAAAGCCCCGGTCTGGACTGTCCAGACCGGGGCTTTTACTCTGTTCTAGCAGTTTAGAAGTGGTAGGCGAAGCCGACCGCCGGGGTCGAGATGACGGTATAGCGGCGGGTCGCTACGGCGTCCAGACCGAAGTTCGGCGCCTTCAAAACAAAAGCGCGGTACTCAAGCCGCAGATCCCAGCTTGGGCTGAGCTCATAAGCAAGACCGCCGCCGAAGAGGGCACCGATATTCGTGTTCTGCTTCGTATCCAGGCTGCTGGTGCCGAAGTCGCGGATCGGGCTCAAAATGTAGCCGCCGACACCCACCTCAACAAACGGGTTGTAGTTGCCGTAGTTGCGGGAGTAAACGTACGCGCCGGTGATCTCCTGCTGGCGGACGTGAACCGCGGGCCGCGTAAAGCTGGTGCGGAAGTAGTCCGTGTACTGCGAGAAGGAGTAGTTCAGCTCAAGGCCGCTGCGCGGAGTTACCAGGTAGCGGTAACTGACCAGACCGCCCATGGTCATGCTGGCATTTAATTGAGAGCCATTTCCATTGACCTGCGGCTGCCATACTCCGATAGCGCTCACGCTAATGTCTTGCCGGCTCTCCTGCGCCATCATCGCGCTGCCGGCACTCAGCAGCAGCGCACCCAACAACATCCGTTTCATCATGCTTCGGTCAATCCCTTCAAAATCGCGCGGAACTCCTCCGCCAGAATCTGGCCGGCAAAAGACAGGAGCACTCCACTGCAAACATTGTACCTGTCCGGATGCCGTCCCCGGTTGGACGATTGTTCATCCCCTGCCGTGAGGTATTCTGCGGCAGAAATTCCAACCCAATTTGGATGGCACACCCTCGGAGAACCGCCTCATGCTCGAACATATGTTCCACCTGCCCTCGACGGTCACGCTGTTGGAAAAGATCCTGCGTCCCGTCGTTGTCTACCTCTGCCTGATCGGTTTTCTGCGGCTTTTCGGCAAGCGGGAGCTGGCGCAATTGAATCCGTTCGACCTGGTAGTTCTGCTTTCGCTATCGAATACGGTGCAGAACGCTATCATCGGTGACGATAACTCCGTATCCGGAGGTGTCATCGGGGCATTTTCCCTGCTCGCCATCAACTGGCTCACCAGCGTTGCGCTCTTCCGGGCGCCGAAGCTGGATTCCGCGTTACAGGGGAACGAGACGATACTTGTACGCCACGGGCGAGTGGATAAGGCGGCAATGGAGCGCGAGCACCTGACTGAGCATGACCTGCTAACGGTCCTGCATAAAGAGGGCTTTCGGTCCTTCGAGGCAGTAGAGATATGCAGCCTGCAGCCAAACGGGGCATTTTACGTAGAGGGGAAGAAGCCTTCGCCGATGGAAGAAAGCGCCCGAGAAATGAAGGAGGGGCTGGAAGCCTTACGGCAGGAGATCGCAGTGCTACGAGCGCAGTTAGGACAATCGTCGTAGAGCAAAGAGCTTAGCCCTGAGTACTGTCAAGTTTGGCAACGGCTTTGCGGTAGCGTTCGGGCGGTAGGGGAAGCCGGGCGTCACGAAGCGCAGCGCGATAGCCGCCCATATAGATGGAATACATGACCGCCAGTGCACAGCCCACACCGAACATAAAGCCGAACATGAAGCCAAAGATGGCGCCCCAGTGGAATTCCATGTGCTGAGTGTAACGGTGGCCGGTCGCTATTTTGACAAAGTACAATCGTGGTCTCATTAGGAGCTGCATGTCGACTGTGTCTGAAACAAGTTTTGATTCGCTTTTACGAGAAAACCGGGTCTTTCCGCCCCGTGCTGAGTTCGCTGCGCGAGCCCATATAAAAACGCGAGAGCAGTATGACGCCATGTATTGCCGCTCTATCGAGCAGCCGGAGGAGTTCTGGGCCGAAGCGGCGCGCGAGCTTGACTGGTTCGAGCCATGGACAAAGGTTCTGGAGTGGGAGCAGCCCTGGGCGAAGTGGTTTGTCGGCGGCAAGCTGAACCTCAGTCATAACTGCGTCGATCGCCATGCGCTGGGCAACCGTGCGCAGAAGCCGGCGATCATCTGGGAGGGCGAGCCGGGCGAGGTCCGCACCTTGACCTATGCCGAGCTGCTCACCGAGGTGCAGCTTGCGGCCAGCATGTTGAAAGAAGCCGGCGTCAAAAAGGGAGATCGCGTCGCGATCTACATGGGCATGTGTCCCGAATTGGCGATTGCTCTGCTGGCCTGTGCCCGCATCGGTGCAGTGCACAATGTGATCTTCGGTGGATTTGCGGCACACGCTCTAGTCGACCGGATCAATGATTCCGGCTGTATCGCCGTGTTGACCCAGGATGGCGGATACCGTCGCGGCGGGGAAGTGAAGCTGAAGCCGATCGTCGATGAGGCACTGAAGAGCTGTCCGACGATCCAGACGGTGATCGTCCATCGTCGTACGGGATCCGATGTAGCCATGACTCCTGGCCGCGACTTCTGGTGGCACGAGCTGACCGCGAAAGCTTCGCCGAACTGCCCCGCCGAGCCCATGGATGCCGAGGATCCTCTGTTCATCCTCTATACCTCCGGAACAACCGGTAAGCCGAAGGGCCTGGTGCATACCACTGGCGGCTATGCGGTAGGCACGTATCTGACCAGCAAATATGTCTTCGATCTGCAGGAGGACGATGTGTACTTCTGCACCGCCGATATCGGCTGGATTACGGGACACAGCTATGTGGTCTACGGACCGCTTCAGAATGGCGTCACCGTTTTGATGTATGAAGGTGCGCCGAATTGGCCTGAGCCGGATCGTTTCTGGAAGATTATCGACAGTCACAAGGCGACGATCTTCTATACCGCTCCTACGGCGATCCGCGCGTTTATTAAGTGGGGCGACGAGTGGGTCCGCAAGCATTCACTGGCTTCGTTGCGCCTGCTGGGTACAGTAGGTGAGCCCATCAATCCCGAGGCATGGATGTGGTTCCATCGCGAGATCGGACATGAGCGCTGCCCCATCGCCGACACCTGGTGGCAGACCGAGACCGGCGTGCATATGATTACGCCGATTCCAGGCGCTATTGCCGCGAAACCCGGATCGGCCACAGTGCCATTCTTTGGCGTTGATGCCGCCGTTGTTACCAAAGAAGGCGAGCCGGTGCCGGACGGCCACGGTGGTCTGTTGATCATTCGCAAGCCATGGCCCTCGATGGCGCGTACCATCTACGGCAACCCGGAGCGCTATGTTGCCGCCTACTGGTCGGAGATTCCGGGAGCGTACTTCACCGGCGACGGCGCACGGCGGGACGCGGATGGCTATTTCTGGCTCATGGGCCGTGTGGACGACGTCATCAATGTCAGCGGACATCGCCTGGGAACGGCGGAGATCGAGTCGGCGCTGGTTGCACATCCTGCTGTTGCGGAGGCCGCTGTCGTCGGCCGTCCGGACGACCTCAAAGGCCAGGCGATCGCCGCGTTCGTCACGCTGGAAGAACACGTTACGGCGACGGAAGACCTGAAGCAGGAGCTGCGTAAATGGGTTGCCAAAGAGATCGGCGCTCTGGCCCGTCCGGACGATCTGCGTTTTACGCAGACTCTGCCGAAGACCCGCTCGGGTAAGATCATGCGCCGCTTGCTGCGTGAACTGGCGACGACCGGAGAAGTGAAGGGCGACACCACGACGCTCGAGGATTTTACTGTCATCGCAAAATTGCGCGAACAGGACGAGTAATCTTCCAGGCCGGCGGGCAGACTTCTTCTGCCCGCCGGCATCACAGGGGACGTACGCCAGATATCGGCGCTCAAGTTTTTCTTGAGAGCGCCGATAGTCAAGGAGAGACCTCCCCTGGTGATCAAACTGGCCGCAATCCGCTCTGTGTGTTTTGCCCTGCTCTGCGCCGCTCCTATGGCGCATGCCGCAGCGGCGGGTACCGAAACTGGAAATGGGTTCGATCTTTCCATCGAGCCTGCCCTGCAGCAGATGCAACCCTCGCTTCACATCACCCATTCTTTGGTTTTGCCGTACGTGCGGGAAGATTTCTCGTATAACGGCAAAGCGAACGCAGCAGCAGAAAGCCGTTGGTCTGCCTTGGCGCGCCGATTCGGAAGCCGGGCTTATTTTCCCCTTTCGCCTCCGACCTCACTCTCCGCAGCCCATCCGGGTTTTGCGCAGATAGGAGCGTTGCCGCTTTATGCTGACGGAATGCTACGGCGTTTTCCGCAGGCCCCGGAGAATTCTTCCATGCGGATTCGCGATTTCAATGTGGGTTTCAGCACGCGAACACTTCTTTCTATAGGGATGAGCGTTCTGGACCGCGCCAACGGTGTGGTTGCGGCGATAGGCCTGAGCACGCGATTTGGGCGCATCTCCGTGGAACGCGGAGAGAGCAAAAGCTTTGGGTCAACCTTCTCCATGAAGCCGGTTACGGTCTTCCGATTCGATCTGGCGCGCTAGAGTATTTTCCCTATAGGTGTAATCCCTAAGGCGCCCTTTTTGTCATTTCGCAGCGACCGAAGGGAGCGGAGAAATCTGCTTCTCTACCCCATAGTTTTTACGCTGGTGGAATAAGGGAAAAAGCAGCAGCCCCAGAAAACGTTCTAAGTGCACCAAACCTAATAGTCTTCATTGCTCTTTGGTTTGCGTAGAGCATTTCCCTGTAGGTGCGTGTAGGGCTTTCCGCATCGAGAGCAATTCTCCTAAAACTGTGGTGTTGGATAAATCTGTGAATGCCGTTTTCTTCGAGGGAAAACGGGGCAAACTACCGAAACTTCGCTCTACACCATCAGGAGAATTGCTCGATGGGCGTTTTCCGCAATGAAAACGCCGCTGCACGCCAATTCCGGGATACCCAGCAACAGGGAAATGCTCTAGGATGCTTTACGTTAGAAGACAATGAAGACCAGCCTGATCCGGGACGAGCAGTCAAGGCTTCGTGCGCTCGAACAATACGAGATCCTCGATACTCCCGCAGACTCTGCGTTGGACGATATTTCGCGTCTGGCAGCGCAGATCTGCAACACTCCGGCTGCCGCGATCGGTGTTCTGGACACGAATCGGATCTGGTTCAAGTCTCATCCCAACTGGGAAACTCCGGAACTTGCCCGCAGTGCCTTTCCCGGCGATGAAACGCTGCAGGATGCGAACGTCTACGAGATACCCGATCTGTCGCGGAACAAGCGCTTTGGAGCGAACGGCATTGCCCTGGGAGATGTGACCTACCGCTTCTATGCGGGCGCTCCTCTAACGGCTCCGGATGGTGCGCGTATCGGTCTGCTGTGTGTGTTGGATACGGCGCCGCGCACGCTGAACGACCAGCAGGTTGAGGCATTGGAGGTCCTTGCGCGCCAGATCGTTACCCGGTTGGAACTGAGCACCCGGATGCGATCGATGGATCGTGCAGCGCGTACGCGGCAGCGTGTGGAGACGGCTCTTACCGTGGAGCGCAACTTCGTCTCTGCCGTGCTGGATACCGTGGGAGCCCTGGTTGCGGTGCTGGATACGGCCGGCCGCGTCGTCCGCTTCAATCGGGCCTGCGAGGTTATCTCCGGATACCAGGTATCGGACCTGATCGGCCAACATCTCTGGGAGAAGCTGATTCCGGAAGAAGATATCGAGGACTCGATTGCGACCTTCGAAAGCATTGCTCGCGGCAACTTTCCCGCGACCTTCGAAAACTTCTGGCAGACACGGGATGGAAGCTTGCGGCGTATCGCATGGAGCGCGACAGCCCTGCTCGATGAGCAGAACGAAGTGGCCTTTGTCATCGCTACCGGTATCGATGTCACCTTGCAGCGCGAAGCCGAGGCCACTCTGCGTGAGAGCGAAGCAAGATATCGTCAGTTGATTGAGGGCTCGCTCGGTATGGTGTTTACCCATGCCGAGGATGGAACGCTGATCAGCCTGAACCGTTACGGCGCGGAGAGCCTCGGGTACAGCATTGATGAGATGGTCGGCAAGCCGCTGGCGGACTTTGTTCCGGCTGATGAGGTGGACGCTGTGGAGGCCTACCTGCAGGCGGTCTGCACCAGCGGAGAGGCCCAGGGAGAGCTGCGCTTGTGTCACCGCAATGAGGAAGTGCGGGTTCTCACCTACAGGAACCGTCTCATTGAGACCGAAGGTCGGCCGTTCTATGTGCTCGGATTCGGCGTGGATATTACCGAGAAGGTACGAGCAGAAGAGCGTCTCCGTGCACTGCGGCGTCAGAGTGATTCGATCCTGGCCAGCGTCGGTGATGGCATTCTCGGTATCGATCTGGCAGGCACAATCACGGTGGTGAATCCGGCCGGAGCTCAGATTCTCGGCTACAAGCCGCAGGAGCTGCTTGGACGAAACCTGCACGAGACCATCCACCATACGCGTGCAGATGGGTCGCCGGAGCCGGCCGAGGGATCGAAGATCCAGGAGGCGGTCCATCTCTCTGAGCCCGTCCGTGTCAGTGATGAGATCTTCTGGCAGAAAGATGGCACCCACGTCCCGGTGGACTATGTTGCAACGCCGCTGCTGGATGAAGGCGAGGCCGTCGGTGTCGTGGTCGCCTTCACTGATACTACGGCGCGGCGCGAGCTTGACCAGATGAAGGATGAGTTTGTCTCGACGGTCTCGCACGAGTTGCGTACGCCGCTCACGTCACTGCGCGCGGCACTGGGAATGGTTGCCAGTGGAGTGCTGCAGTCCCGACCGGAAAAAGCGCAGCAGATGCTGGATATTGCCGTCGGCAACACAGATCGGCTGATCAATCTCGTCAACGACATTCTGGAACTTGAACGTATTGGCAGCGGCAAGGCGGAGCTGCATCAGTCCAACGTATCGGTCGACCAGTTATGTCACCGTGCTGCAGAGCTGCAGCAGACATCGGCTGCAAAGGCAGGGATTGGATTCCGCTTTCAGGCAGAGAACGTCTTTGCGTGGGCTGATTCGGACCGCATTCTGCAGATGCTGACGAACCTGATCTCCAACGCCATCAAGTTCTCGCCTGCGGGAAGTGAGATCTTTCTCGCGGCAAGGTATGAAGCGGATGGCGAGGTCTGTGTTGCAGTCCATGATCAAGGGCGCGGCATTCCCGCGGATAAGCTGGACCTGATCTTCGAGCGGTTTCAGCAGGTGGATGCTTCAGACTCCCGCGCCAAAGGAGGAACCGGTCTGGGGTTGGCCATCTGCAAGTCTATCGTGCAACAGCATGGCGGTGAGATCTGGGTGGAGAGCGAGCTTGGCCGGGGATCGACGTTCTATTTCACACTGCCCAGCCGCCCCAGCAGCAATCTGCGCTAGCACGCTTACCGACATATAAATTTCGCCGCGCTAACGGAGCGATCTACGCCCCTGCACTGGGTGCCCTATCCATTGCAACGCAATGGGTGGGACGTCCGGGGTTCCCAAATGCTTACTTTGCATTACCAGGCTTGGGCAATGTGCAGCACTCGCCGGCGATAGGCGCATCGTTTGCGCTCGCATCCATCGCAACCTTCCATTCGCCGTTGATCTTCTTCCAGATGGTGATGTAGCGGCCTTCTACAACGATGGGCTGACCGTTCTTATCTTTGGAGTGCCCTTCATAATGTCCCCAGGTAAAACCCATATCCCCGCTCGGACCCATTTGTGCGCCCTGCGGCTGCCAGGTTAGTTGATAGTCCTTGGGGTCCCATTTTGCTTGCTCGCCGATGGCAAGCTTGCCAAAGGTCGCGGCACGTCCGTTGTTCAACACCACAGCGTCATCGGCGAACCAGCTCGCAAAGGCTTTGCCGCCGCCCTTCTCGACGGCCTGATTGAAGCGGCCTTCCAGCTCCATCAGGAAGACCACTCCTGGCGACAGGGTCGGCACCGTCAAGGGGCTTTGCGCCTGCTGGTTCGGCTGATTGCTCTGCCCGAAGCCTAGCTGCGCGGCGGCAGTGTGGGTAGCCACGGCGCTCACGGCCACCCAAAGCAGAAGGAATGATCGACGCATCTCCGGAAACCTCTCTTCGAGACAGATGATATGCTCCGCACGATGGCTCTACAAAAAATGCAGCGAGCACTCGCCGTGGGCGGTGTAACTCTTTTTACTGCCGCGGCGGCGGCCAGCCTTGCAACGGTCTCTCCTTCTCTTTTAACGCTGGAAGAGGCGTGTCGTCTGCTCGGACTTGGACTTCTCGCCGTCTTCGCCTGGAAAAGCCGTTCAATAACGCCGTGGATTTTTTTCGCAATGCTCGCTGGTGGCGAGCTGGGCCATGACGCGCCTGTCTTTTCGTCGAACCTGAAGTTTCTTTCAGATATTTTTTTACGTCTCATCAAGACGATCGTTGCGCCCCTGATTCTTGCCTCGCTCATCAACGGCATCGCCGGTCATGGTGAGTTGAAACAGGTCGGCCGCATGGGCGTGAAAGCGTTGATCTACTTTGAGGTGGTGACGACCTTTGCACTCGCCATCGGCATGGCCGCGATCAATATCAGTAAGGCGGGCGTTGGATTGACGCTGCCTGCCGCCAGCGGAACGTTGCCGCCGGCAGCTCCGATGCACTGGCAAGACTTCGTGCTCCACATCTTTCCGGAAAATATCGCCAAGTCGATTGCCGAGGGGCAGATACTGCAGGTTGCAGTCTTTGCCACCATCTTCGGGATTGCGCTGGCACTGTTACCTGAGGAAAAACGTACGCCGCTGGTCCGCATTATGGAGTCGTTCGCGGAGGTGATGTTTCGTTTTACCGACATCGTGATGTATCTGGCCCCCGTGGCTGTTGGCGCGGCGATGGCATATACCGTTGGGCACATGGGCGCCAGCGTTTTGTTGCCTTTGGGCAAGCTGTTGCTCACGCTCTACATCTCATTAGTAGCGTTTATTCTGCTCATCCTGGTGCCGATTGCCTTGTGGGCAAAGATTCCGTTGCGCCGGTTTGTGGAGTTTGTTGCCGAACCTGCAACCATTGCTTTTGCGACCGCAACATCGGAGGCGGCATTGCCGACGGCCATGGAAAACATGGAGCGGTTCGGTATCCCTCGCCGCGTCGTTGCCTTTGTGATTCCAGCAGGATACAGCTTCAACCTGGATGGTTCTGCTCTCTACCTGGCGATGGCTTCGCTGTTTGTAGCGCAGTCGGCGAATATTCACATGGGTTGGGGGGAGCAGGCGATGATGCTGGCCATGCTGGTTCTCACCAGCAAAGGTATAGCTGGTGTGCCGCGCGCTGTGCTGGTGGTTTTGATGGCGACCGCGACGACGTTCAATCTACCCCTGGAGCCGATGCTGGTGCTGCTTGGTGTGGATGCGGTAATGGATATGGGCCGTACTGCCCTGAACGTTGTAGGGAACTGCCTGGCGTGTGCCGTAATTGCACGCTGGGAAGGGGAGCTACCGGCGTATACTGAAGAGTAACCCCGGCGGCCTATTGCCGTCGAACCATAATAATGAACCTGCTTCAACAGATACATTCGCCTGCGGACGTCAAAAAACTCTCCATCCCCGAACTCTCTCAACTGGCAGAAGAGATCCGCGAAAGGCTTATTGTTGGTGTCTCCAGAACCGGTGGTCATATCGGTCCGAACCTCGGCGTGGTGGAGCTCACCATCGCCATGCACTATGTCTTCGATACGCCGCGCGATAGCTTTGTCTTCGATGTATCGCACCAGGCCTATGTCCATAAGTTGTTGACCGGCCGCGCCGATCGCTTCGAGACCATCCGTCAGCCAGATGGTCTGAACGGCTTCATGCTGCGGACGGAGAGTGAGCATGACAGCTTCGGCGCAGGGCATGCGGGCACGGCGCTCTCGGCTGCGCTGGGCATGGCTGTGGCCCGCGATATGAATGGCGGCGACGAGCACATCGTCGCTCTGGCCGGGGATGCCGCGTTCACCAATGGCATCACCATGGAGGCGCTGAACAATATCGCCTCATCGACCAAACGCCTGATCGTGGTTCTGAACGATAACGCCTGGTCGATTGATCGCAATGTGGGCGCGATCGCCTCCTATTTCCATAAGATTGTCACCAATCCGACTTTCGTTACCTGGCACGACCGCGCCGTCGATCTGATTGAACGTATCGGTGGTAAGGCAGCCAAGCATGTGGCGCAGAAGGCTGAAGGTGCAGCGAAAGGTCTTATCGGCCCAGGCATGCTCTTTGAAGAGTTCGGCCTCAATTACTTTGGACCGATCGATGGCCACGACCTTCCACTATTGATCGAGACCTTCAAGTTCCTCAAACAGCAGAACAAGCCGGTGCTGCTGCATGCCATTACGCAGAAGGGACGGGGGTTCCAGCCGGCACTTGAGAAGCAAAAGAAGTTCCACGGCCTGGGGCCGTATGATCCTGAGACCGGCGAGACCAAGCCAACGGGACAAAAGACATATTCAGAGATCTTTGCCGAGTCGCTGACGAAGCTCGCCAACAGCAACGACAAGGTCGTTGCCATTACCGCGGCGATGCCCAATGGAACGGCGCTGGATCTCTTCCGGCCGCATCATCCGAAGCGTTACTTCGATGTCGGTATCGCGGAAGAACATGCGGTAATCTTCGCCGCCGGCATGGCCACCAAAGGCTATAAGCCCTTCTGCGCCATCTACTCCACCTTCCTGCAGCGTGCCTTCGATCCCATCGTGCACGATGTCTGCCTGCAGAACCTGCCGGTGGTCTTCTGCATGGATCGTGGTGGACTCTCAGGCGATGACGGCCCGACACATCATGGTCTGTTCGACATCAGCTATCTGCGCGGTGTTCCAAATATTGTGCACATGGTGCCGAAGGATGAAGATGAGCTGGCGGACATGATGTACACGGCAATGCTTTATGATGCACCGTCTGCCATTCGATATCCGCGTGGCGTCGGACCGGGCGTTGCGGTAAAGGAAAAGCCGGTCGCGCTTGAGATCGGCAAGGCAGAGGTGATTCGCGATGGTCATGACGTGGCCATCTTTGGCCTGGGTGCATTGCTACCTCTGGCCGTGACGATGAGCGATCACCTGGCCGCCGAGGGACTCTCCGCTGCAGTGATCAATCCGCGCTTTGCCAAGCCGGTCGATCGTGAGTGCATCGCGTCATTTGCCCGCCAGTGCGGCCTGATCGTCACCTTCGAAGATCACGTCCTCGCAGGCGGCTTTGGATCGGCGGTGTTGGAGGCTCTGAACTCACTGGAGCTGCAGGTTCCGGTCGTCCGTATCGGTTGGCCCGATGAGTTCATCGAGCATGGCAAGGTGGAAGCCTTGCGCGAGAAGTATGGCATCACCGTAGAGGCCGCGATCAAGCAGGCGCGTCCCTTCCTGGATGCAATTGCGCACAGCCGGCTGGTGGCGCACTAGGGTTTGTAGTTCAAGCAAAATCTTTTCCCTTTGTCATTTCGTAGCGACCGGAGGGAGCGGAGAAATCTGCTTCTCTACCCATGGCTCCGAATCTTGCTTAACAAGCAGATTTCTCCGCTTTGCTACGAAATGACAAACAAAACTTCGCCCAACGTCTCCCACAGTAATCACATGTTGCTTCCTCACGGCAGAACACGATACAAAGAGACGGCTCTTGGGGAGAACAGTTTTGCAGCCTGCCGGATATATCGGTGCCCTGGATCAGGGCACCACCAGCACACGATTCATGGTCTTTGACCGCCGGGGACGCATCGTCTCCGTGGCGCAGAAGGAACACGAACAGATCTATCCGCGGCCAGGATGGGTCGAACACGATCCGCTCGAGATCTGGCGCCGCACTCTTGAAGTTGTCGATGAGGCAGTTGATGCCCGTGGCCTGCGACCGAAGGACTTCTCCTGCATCGGCATCACCAACCAGCGTGAGACGACCGTCGTCTGGAACCGCAATACTGGTCTGCCGGTCTACAACGCCATCGTCTGGCAGGACACCCGCGTTGCCGACATGGTCACGCGTCTTTCGGACGACGGGGGTAAGGACCGCTTCCGCGAGCAGACTGGTCTGCCGTTGACGACCTACTTCTCCGGCCTCAAGCTGAAGTGGATTCTCGACAATGTAAAGGGCGCGCGTGAGGAGGCCGAAGCAGGCAATCTGCTCTTCGGTACCATCGACAGCTATATGCTCTGGAACCTGACGGGCGGCATTCATGGCGGGGTTCACGCGACCGATGTCACCAATGCCAGCCGGACGCAGTTGATGAATCTTGCCACGCTGAATTGGGACGAGGGTATTCTTGCGGCCCTCGATATTCCGAAGCAGATGCTTCCGAAGATCAAGTCGTCGAGTGAACACTTCGGCAATCTGCATCGCACCAATTTGGAAGGCGTGGGCATCTGTGGCATTCTCGGTGATCAGCACGCGGCCCTGGTGGGCCAGACCTGCTTCTCTCCGGGTGAAGTGAAGAACACCTATGGCACCGGCTGCTTTCTGCTGATGAATACCGGCGAAGAGCGTAAACCCTCGACCCACGGTCTGCTGACGACACTGGCATATAAGTTCGGTGACAAGCCGCCGGTGTATGCGTTGGAAGGTTCCATTGCGATTGCCGGAGCGCTGGTGCAGTGGCTGCGCGACAATCTCGGTATCATCTCCAGCAGTGACCAGATCGAACCACTGGCGCAGACGGTGAATGATAACGGCGGCGTCTACTTTGTGCCGGCCTTTAGCGGCCTGTATGCGCCTTACTGGAAGGACGATGCCCGCGGCGTGATCGCCGGCCTTACTCGCTTTGCGAATAAAGGACATCTCGCCCGCGCTGTGCTGGAGGCTACGGCCTTTCAGACGCGCGAGGTTGTTGAAGCAATGGAGCAGGACTCGGGGATTCAGCTCACGCAGCTTCGTACCGACGGCGGTATGGTGGCCAACGAACTGCTGATGCAGTTCCAGGCCGACATTCTCGATAAGGCCGTGATTCGT
The DNA here is from genome assembly GCF_025685425.1 of Terriglobus albidus. Classification (GTDB taxonomy): domain Bacteria; phylum Acidobacteriota; class Terriglobia; order Terriglobales; family Acidobacteriaceae; genus Terriglobus; species Terriglobus albidus. Next base: position 618,006 of record NZ_JAGTAS010000058.1, on the reverse strand, counting down.
CCGGCAATGCGCGAGACGACGGCACTGGGCGCAGCCTACGCCGGCGGACTCGCATCCGGCTACTTCAGCGGCACGGACGAGTTGATCCAGAACTGGGAGGCAGACCGTACCTGGAAACCGCAGATGGATGCAGCCGAACGCGAGCATCTCTATAAGACCTGGAAGAAGGCTGTGACACGGACCTTCGCATGGGTGGAGGGTTGATGCTTTCTCCGTTTTTTGGTGAGTTTATCGGTACAGCAGTTTTGATCTTGATGGGCGAAGGCGTTGTCGCCGGAGTCGTGCTGAAGGGTACAAAGAGCGAGAACGCGGGCTGGATCTCCATTACCGCGGCATGGGGTTTCGCGGTCTTCTGTGGTGTGATTACAGCAATTGCGTGCGGCTCTCCCGGAGCGCATCTGAACCCAGCAGTGACCGTCGCCGTCGCTGTGCACACCGGTCAATGGAGCACGGTGCCGGCGTTTGTGCTGGCGCAGATGCTGGGCGCCATGACAGGTGCCGCGCTGAACTGGTTCTTCTGGCTGCCGCACTGGGCAATGACGGAGGACCAGGGATTGAAGCGGGCGGTCTTCTGCACCTCTCCTTCGGTACGCAAGCCATGGCTGAACATGATGCAGGAGATGATCGCGACCAGCATGCTGCTGTTGGTGATCGAGTGCATTGGATCGAAGCTCCTGGCTGTCTCCGGTCCCGCTCCCGGCCTGGCGCCATATCTGGTAGCGATTCTGGTTTGGGCGATTGGACTCTCGCTCGGCGGAGTAACAGGGTATGCCATCAACCCTGCTCGCGACTTCGGTCCGCGGCTGATGCATCAGCTTTTGCCCGTCGCAGGCAAGGGCGGTTCTGACTGGTCTTATGCGTGGGTGCCGATCGCCGGACCGATTCTCGGCGCAGTTGTCATGGGGTTCGCTTTCCGCTGGCTGGGGATCTAGTAAACAGTTGCTGGTTTCTAGTTGCTAGTTGCTAGAGGTCCGAAATGTACGGCAACTCATACACTGGGTGCCCCATTCACGCGAAGCGTGAGTGGGATAGTCGAGCCCCCGGCGAACTTGGTTCTGCTTCTTATCCACGGTGAGGCACTCCACATAGCAAACGGCAAAAGAGCACCAAAGGTGCGTTCTATACCAGCCTGGGGCAACGCCCCAGGTTACGGAGCCAAAGAGAAAGATAAGGGCTGAAGGCCCGCTCCATAGGTTTGGAGAATCGATAACCGATCCGCTTAGAGAGCGGGCCTTCAGCCCTTTAAGCGAAGATCCTGGGGCGTTGCCCCAGGCTGGTATAGAACGCGCCTTCAGCGCTTACAAAGACAAATGCTACGAAGGCAAATAGTACCGAGCCGCCAATTCCCTAAACGCAGAAACCTGTTCCATCTGCCACTCGGCATCGTGTCCAAGCTCACGCGCGAGTAACTCCGCGACCTTCGGCGCCGACCGCACCGCAGCCTTCGCATCCAGCAGCAGTGCACGCATTCGCCGTGAGAGAACGTCTTCGACGGTTCTCGCCATCTCTTCGCGAGCAGCATAGACGGCCTCAGCCTGAATGAAGGGAAGCGCCTCATCCAGCTTTGCGCCTAGCGATGCATCCGCAGTGACGAGTGCTTCGACGGCGGCACGATCCGTCCCATACCGCGAAAGCGGATCATGGGGATCGCCTGCTTTCAGCGGAGCTCCGCGCAAGGGCAGCTTTTCCGTCCTGCACGCTGCGGCGGGCAGCATCTCATGTTTGATGGCAAAGTCCACCAGGTCCTGCGCCATGCGGCGATAGGTGGTCCACTTGCCGCCGGCGATGGTCAGCAAGCCTGACGGGGAACGCTCAATATGGTGTTCCCGTGAAAGCCTTGCAGTCGACGCTCCAGGTCCGGTAATGAGCGGACGCAGGCCGGAGAAGACCGACAGGATATCGGCACGGGTGATGGTGTGCTGCAGATAGGGATTGATGTGGTGCAGGATGTAGTCGATCTCGTCATCCTGATGGCCGGGTTCGATCTCAGGCTTGGGGGCAGCGAGATCCGTGGTTCCGATCACCACCTTGCCCAGCCACGGGATCGCGAAGATCACACGGCCATCTTCCGTCTTCGGCACCATGATGGCGTAGTCGCGGCCAAGTACTGTGGGCGGCACGACAATGTGTGTACCGCGCGAGACGTTCAGCAACGGAGCGTCAGAAGGATTGTCGAGATGGCGTACTTCATCGGTGAAAATGCCGGTGGCGTTCACGATGACCTTGGCGTTTACTCGGAAGGTGTTGCCAGTCTCTTCATCACGCAACACTGCTCCGGTGATCTTGCCGGACGCCTTTTCGAAGGAGACGCAGCGAACGTAATTCGCGACCGTTGCGCCGTGGTCAACAGCAGTGCGCGCCAGGGCCAGGGAGAAACGCGCGTCGTCGAACTGGCCGTCGTAGTAGACGATCGATCCCTTCAGGTTCTTCCGTGCAATATTCGGAAGCAGCGCCAGGGTTTTGTCATGACCGAAGATGGAGGTCGGTCCCATGGTCGCCTTGCCGCTGAGAACGTCGTAGAGCTTCAGCCCCGTGCCGTAGTACGGCAGATCGAACCAGCGATATGCGGGCGTGACGAAGGGAAGAGGCTGCACCAGATGTGGGGCATTGCGCAGCATGGCTGCCCGTTCGTGCAGAGCTTCATAGACCAGAGAGATTTGACCCGAGGCAAGATAGCGTACGCCGCCATGCACCAGCTTGGTCGCGCGCGAACTGGTAGCCTGCGCAAAGTCGCCGGCATCGACCAGCGCGGTGCGATAGCCGCGGGTGACCGCGTCGACGGCGATACCGAGGCCGGTTGCTCCGCCTCCAAGGATGAGTACATCAAATGTGTCGGACTGGAGTTGTTGCAGAGCCTGTGTGCGTTGGTTCATGCCGGTAAAGCATTTCTCCTGTAGGTGTAGTGCGGGGCTTGTGCATCTATGGGCGTTTCCGCAATGAAAACGCCGCTGCACGCTTCTCCCGGGATACCCAGCAACAGGAGAAATGCTCTAGAGGAAATGCTACGACATGGAGGTGAAACAGAAAACCCACGCCTTTCGTCCGGCGTGGGTTTTGTAGTTTTCTTACTCTGCCGGCAGACCCAGAGCGATCCAGTGCTTCAGGGCGTCCATGGACTGGGGACGTCCCAGGAAGTCTTTGATCAGGTCGTTGGCCGATTTGTTTCCGCCCGGCTCCAGCACCGTCTTGCGGTACTTCATCGCCGCGGGGCCGCCCAGCAGGTTCTTGGGATCGAAGGCCGAGAAGAGATCGACGGCGATCACTTTATCGAGGACATACGTGTAGTAGTTCGACGAGTAGCCGGTCAGGTGCGTGAAGCTGGCATACATGTGGCTGTCATCGAGGAAGACATATGGCATGTGATCGACAAAGGTCTTCTTGTTGATGGCATCGAGATCGACCTGCTCAGGAGCGCGATCATGAATCGACAGGGAGAGCTCAGAGTAGCGGAGCTGTCCCTGCACCCACGAGCCGCGAGCAAAGCGTCCTGCGCGCACCATCTTATCGATGGTCGTAGAGGGAAGCACCTCGCCGGTCTTGTAGTGTTTTGCGAACGACTGCAGGATCCCGGTGTCTTCGAAAAACTCTTCCAGCATCTGCGAGGGTGCTTCGACGAAGTCACGCTCGGTGCTGACGCCGGCGGTGCCGGCCCACTGGCCGTGGCCACCAAGCACCTCGTGCATCATGTGCCCGAACTCGTGGAAGAAGGTGACGACGTCCGAGTACTGCAACAGGCCAGGATCACCGTTCTCCGGCCCAGGGAAGTTGCATAGCAGGGCTGCTTCAGGAATCTGCGAGCCGGAGCCCGGAATTACGCCGGACTCCGAGAACCACTTGTCCTTGCCCGCGCGCGGATGCATGTCCAGGTAGATACGGCCGGCCAGCTTGCCCTGGTCGTAGATGTCATATGCGGTGACGGTCGGGTTCCAGATGGGAGCTTTGCTGGGGCGGAACTCGATATGGAATAGTTTGCCTGCGGTGGCCAGCACGCCTTTTTCCACCTCGGGGTAAGGGAAGTAGGGGCGTACCGACTGTGAGTCAAAGTCATACTTCGCGCGGCGGTACTGTTCGCTCCAGTAGCTGGAGTCGCTTGCAGTGAGCGGTAGGGCAGAAGGGTCCTTTTCCTTGACGAAGGCCTCCAGCAGGGCAAACTCCTTGGCCGCGGAGGGGCGGGAGGCCTCGTCGACTTCCTTCAGGAAAGAACGCAGTTTGTCGGCGGAGCCGATCATCATGTCAGCAGTAGCGAGATCGGCCCAGGTCTTATAGCCGAGAGTCGTTGCCATCTCCTGTCGGGTCTTGAGAAGGTCGAGCAGGACAGTCTTGTTTCCCGGAAAGGCGCGGTTGTTGTACGCCAGGTACATATCGCGCCGCAGGCGTGGGCTCTTTGCGTAGGTAACGACCGGCAGCATATCAGGCTGGTCAGTGGTGAGTGTGATGGTCCCGTCGGCGGCGGGCTTGTGCTTTTCGATGTAGTCCGCGGGGAGCCCATAAAGCTCGACGGGGTCTTTCACGACGACCTTGCGGACATCGTCCTGCACGGTACGAGAGAAGTGCAGCGACTGCTCGGTGATCTGGTCGGAAAGCTTGCGGACCTTCTCGCGAGTCTCGGCGTCCTTATCCACACCGGCCAGACGATATTCGAGCAGCGTGCGATCCAGATAATACTTGGTCGCGGCATCCGCCTTTGTCTTATCGATGGCTGCCAGTGCATGGTAGACATCCTGGTTCAATTGCAGAGCGGTGCCTTCGGCCGAGATGTTCTGCAGCAGCGCCTGCGCCTTGTCGCGCACATCTTTGTTGTCGTGCAGGCCGAACATCAGGTAGTCCTGGTTGCCGGCGATGTTCAGGTGGAACTGGGCGCGGTCAAAAGGCTTCAGCGTGTTCTCGACGGTGCGGGTTCCCTTGACGGCAAGAATTTCCGCGACAGCCTTCTTCTCTTCGGCGATGTGATAGTTCACCCAGTTCTCGAGATCGGCAGGCGAGGTCATGCCGACCCAGGCGTGAAGAGCGTCGGCGGGAGGCTTCGGCGCGGGCGTTTGGGCAACGGCGGGAACAGCGAGACTCATAAGCAGGGCAGTGCTCCGTATCAGGTTCACAAGGAAGGTCCTCGTTCTTTCAGGGTGCTTATTCTCTCACGTACGCAGAGATGGGAGGGGCGGTTCCGGGGAAAACAATTTATGTACCATGGTACATTGGTATGTATGAGTGATACCTCCCACCAGATCGAAGTTGAGCGCGTGCAGACGGGCGTCAGGATTGAAAAGAGACTGCTCAAGGTGCTGAAAGGTCTTGCAGAGCTTAAGGACATGAGTCTCGGCGACCTTCTGGAGGGAATTGTCTTGCATTCCTTCGAAGGCAAAGCGCCATTCTCGCAGGCCACTCTTGGGCAGATCGATCAGCTTCGTGAGCTGTACGGCTTAACGCTGCGGGCCAAAGACAGCCATCAGCTCAAGGAGCGGCGATGATCTTCAGAAATCTGCGGATTGCGGGAATGTGTTTCACGTTAGCGGGAGTAACGATGATGCAGCATGCGAAAGCTCAAACATCGACGGACGCAGTTCAGGAAAAGAACGCCCATGTGGTGAATACCTTCCGCTTTGAGATTGCCGCTCCCATGGCGCAGGTCGGTCCTCTGTTCGCGCCGGAGGCTGAGCGCAGATGGGCCGGCGAAGACTGGAATCCGGTCTTTGCATACCCACAGCCGGGAAGGGACGTGCAGGGTGCGGTGTGGACGATCAAGCATGGAAACGTGGACAGTGTCTGGGTGAATACGCTTTTCGATGTCGCCGGTGGTCGCATGCAATATGTCGCCGTGGTGGGCAACCAGTTCGCTACGACCGTGGATGTGCATGTCTCGGCATTGCAGGAACGCCAGACGGCGGTGGAGGTGACCTATGCCCGCACGGCTCTCGATCGCGCTGCGAACCAGCGCGTCATCGAACTGGGACAGCATGATCGCGATAACGGACCCGAGTGGAAGCACCGCATCGAAACCGCGCTTGGCTTTCCTTCCCGCCCGGGTGCCCCACCCTCGGGGTCCCCAACGAACTTTGTTCGTTGGGGTGAACGCTCGCAACGCTAGGGTGGGCAGGCGTTTCACAAACAATCAGCCCAGGCACGTATGGAGATTTCATTCTCAGGCATACGAGAAGACGATGTGGATCAGCACCAGAACAATCGCGCCGATAAATGCCGCCAGGAAACTTTTGATTCTGAAGCCGGGAACCAGTTTGGCGGCGACATAAAGTACAACCGCATCGATCAACACCATCATCAGGCGCGGCAGCAGCCAGACAAGCGGGAAGGTGAAGATGCTGAGCAGCCATCCTAGCGTGACATTTAACAGACCTACGACCAGGGCCCCAATAACAGCAGGTCCGAAGCCATCCACTTCAAAGTCCGGGACCACGTAAGCGGTGATAACCAACGCCAGAGCATTCAGCAGCCACTCGATGAGCAGTCGTATCATGGTTGCCAGCATACCCCGGAAATGAATCTCCTGTAGGAACGAATCCTCTCCCGCTGCGTATCACTGTCATGCATCTGCGACCTTTGTTGCTCGCTCTCCTGCTGACCGTGTCAGTTATGGCACAGAAGCCTGCTGTCTCGGACGCAGCCGCTCCATTACCAGATTTCGCGACTCTTTTTGCCGGGGTGCGGGCGCACCAGGATGAACTGGAGTCGCTACGCCGCAAGTACATCTGCACCATGCAGCAGACAGCGGATGAGCTGGATAAGGACGGCGGAAGCAAGAAGCAGACAACCGAGGAGTATGAGGTCTTCTTCCTGAACGGAATCGAGGTGCGGCGCCATCTCCGCCACAACGGCAAGGAGCTTTCCCCGTCCGAGGCAAAGAAGGAACAGGAGCACGTCGACAAAGAGGTAGCCGATCTGAAAGCAGGCAAGAGACCGAAGCATGGCGGAGATGTGAACCTCTCCGTCTCGCGCCTGCTGAAGCTGGCAACATTCTCCAACGGCCGCAGGATCCGCGTGAACGGCCGTGACCAGATCTTCTACGACTTCACCGGCAATCCTAAGGCAGACACCAACGGACTCTCCGATGAGATCATGCGCCGGCTCGACGGCACAGTGGCGATCGATGAGCAGGACCAGGTGGTATCGCGTCTGGAGGCCCACCTCGGCTCCGACTTCAAGATCGGCGGAGGCATGTTGGCGAACGTTCATAAAGGGTCTCGCTTTACCTGGACACAGGCGCCGGTACGTGGAGAGATCTGGCTGCCGGAGACGCTGGATGTCAACGTCGATGGCCGGGTGCTGCTCTTCAAAGGATTCCAGGGCGCCGGCAAGCAGCGCTTCTACGACTACCGCAAGCTGGATGCGACGGTAACGATTCTTCCTGACGTGACCAAAGTCTCCGAGGAGGAGGCGAAGCCGGAGTAGCGAGCGAGATACCCGCGAACTTTCGCGAAACCGTCGCATCGCCGTCATCAGAGCGTAAACCGGGTGCTCCATTCTTGGTGCATGATCTTCCCAACTCAGTGCTCCGCCGTTAGGAGAAGCTCTGGTTTCGAACGATCCACCGCCAAGACGCTTCTTCGAATTGCTGTTTTCCTCTCGGTGCTTCCGAGCTGCGCCTCCGCACAGCAGGTTGACCTGACAACCCTTGTTCCTGAAGTCATTGCCCATCAGCACGCAGCCGAAACATTCCGGAAGCAGACCTTTTATCTGGGCCATGAGTCGCGCCTGGAGTTCGACCACAACGGAAAACTCAAAAAGCAGGAAGAGCGAGATATTGAGGCGGTGACGGAAGACGGCTTCCAGGTCATCCGTACGCTGCGTCATAACGGCCACGCGCTGACTGACGACGAGCAGCGCAAAGACGACGAAAACATCCACAAGCAGCTTGCCAAGGCACGGGAGCGGAAGGCACATCCGCCCAACTCTGAGATCGCGGTCTCACGTCTGCTGGAGCTCGGCCGCCTCTCCAACCCACGCCATGAAGTTGTCGATGGACGTTCTGTCCTGTTGCTCGACTACCAGGGCGACTCCAGTATTCCCACCCGCAACCGTTTCGAAGAGGTAACCCGTTGCCTGACCGCGACAATCGTTGTGGACGAGGCAGACCGTTCGGTAATGCGGGTCGACGCCAGCTTTATCCGCGACTTCAAAATTGCAGGAGGGCTGCTGGTCGACATCCGCAAAGGGACGCGGTTTACCGTCGAGCAGGAACGGGTGCAGCCTTTGCTGTGGCTTCCGGCGCATATGGACGCTACCGGAAGTCTGCGAGCGCTGTTGTTTCTAAACTTTAACGGAAGCGCAACAGCGAGCTACAAAGGGTACCGCGGTCTGAAAGACGAGGACGATCTCAGTGCGCATATTGCCGGCGCACGTGATTAAAGCAAAACGGCAGCCATAGGCTGCCGTTTTGCTTTACATCCTGTCCTCGAAAGGTGTTGCAGATCGTGCTTACAGGGGCTGCACGTCGCTCGCCTGCCAGCCCTTCGGTCCCTTGACGACGTTGAACTGAACCGCCTGGCCTTCCTGCAGGCTCTTGAAGCCGGTCGTATTGATGGCGGAGTAGTGTACGAACACATCCTCACCATTCTCGCGGCTGATGAAGCCAAACCCCTTGGCGTCGTTAAACCACTTCACTGTTCCCTGTTCCATGTTGCAAATTCCTTGTGCGGATAGAGTTTTGACGCTGAATCCAAATGGGGTTCGGCAGAGGGATACCTTTGCTTCAGACCAATCTGTTTCAAACGATTGCCTGTAGCGTACCACAAGAATCAATGTCAAGCGCAACACCTTTGCTAACAGAAATTAGTCTGCCCCGCCCCCCGTTTCCTCATAAAAATCATGGACCTAGGGCCTGAAGGCCTTAACAGGGGATGGGGCCGCCCTTCGCCGTTAACCTTTTCTTTAACCCCCGGAAGTCCTCGCTTCCCGACCTGAGCCGCTCCGCGTCCTGTCGTACAGAGGGCGGAATGGCATCTGGTCCTGCCTCTGTTCTGGAGTTCGACAAGAAAGCCCGCCCACCTGATGGTTACCTTCGCAGCATCGCAGCCACGGTAAGGGTCGCCGTCGTCGCAATGGAAAAGATCAGCGGCGTCAGAAAGAAGTAGCGCCAGGTCATTGCGGTAATGATGGCAAACGCGATTGCCAAGCCCCAGCGAACCAGTCCGAATCGGGAGAGCATCTCCTGGGGCAGACCTGCCATCTGCCATGCCACCAGGGCAGCGAACAGCATCATTACGGTGACGAACAGGCCAAAGCCAACGTAGAAGTCCCAATAGCTTCGAAGAAAGCCGTTCGCCGGGAAGTACACGGTCCGCATCCCGGCCACGACCGGTTTCACTGCGTCCGGCCACGCGTCTGTCCTCCGGAAACCCAGGGTATGGCCGGTGGCGAAGAGGATGAGCAACAGGGAAGAGATGCGGTACCACCATATCGCTTTCATTGGGCCTTCTCTCGGTTATCGATGGTCTCGTTTCTTTCTACGAAGGCCTGCATCCAGCCGAGTACCCGCAACCATCCCTGGGCATGCGACTCACGGGCTGCATTGGCGTCAGCGAATGCAGAGTGACAGACTTTAACCAGCGTTCCGCCGTTCTGTGAGAGCAGGTCGAAGCGTACGAGTGTCGGCCGTTCCCCGTCCCAACTCGGCTTCCAGGTGTGTATCAGGAGATGGGGAGGGGCGACCTCCAGGTATTCTCCACCGACATGGAATGCCGTACCGTCGGCTCCTGCTCCTTCGCTGCGCCATTGGCCGCCGGGACGAATCTCTCCGGTCCACGATGTGACGCGGTATTGAGCCGGAGCCCCCCACCACAGAGGCACTTTGGCCGGATCGGTTAGGGCTTGAAAGATTCTGTCGGCCGGAGCTGCGATAAAGATCTCGAGTTCGATGGAATCGCTGATTGCTGTTTCTGTCATCTGCTTACTCTCCCTTCTTATTTCTGGTTCTGGGACTTTCTGTTCTGGGACGTGTACTGCGATGCCCCGTTTCGGCGGTATTAGGTACCGCGAACTCCGTCTCGATCATCGTCTTCAGGTTGCCGAGACTCTGCGTCCAGAAGACGCGATATTTCTCAAGCCAGCTTTCGACCGCGCGTAGAGGTTCAGGGTTGAGTTCATAGATCCGATTACGGCCTTCCCGCGTCTCCCGCACCAGGTGCGCATGCCGAAGCAGACGAAGATGCTTGGAGATGGCGGGGCGGGAGACGGGGAAGGCATCGGCGATGGCTCCGGCCGGCTTTCTGCCCTCTCGCAAGAGATCGAGCACGGCTCGCCGGGTCGGATCAGCAATGGCCTGAAATGAGGCTGCAGGAGAATATGTAACCGATCGGTTTCCCATTGATGCGTAACTCTACGGTTACGCGTTTCCCATGTCAACCGGAAAATATATGCGGCTACAAAAGCCCTTACCCGAGTCCGCGAAGCTACCAGGGAGATCGAGCACGCTTCGGCTTCAGTGAAAGCTGACCTGTAGGGAAGCGTCTCTTAGCGGGGCCTGATACCTGCAGCCGAGATCATGCGTCCGGTCACACCCTTTTCGGCACGGTATGAGAAGAAGCGGTCTGTCTGGTGAGCAGTGCATTCTCTGAGGACGGTGATGTTCTCAGCGTGGAGGCCGGAGTCAATGAGCTGGCGTTGATTTGCCTGCCAAAGATCGACATTGCGGCCATGGAAGAGCACCTCGGCGTATGGCCAGCTATCGCGGAAGGTATCGCGGACCTCGTTACCGACTTCGAAGCAGCAGGGGCCGATTCCAGGTCCGATAGCGGCCAGCATCTCCGCCGGTTGCGAGCCGAACTCAGTGTGCATGCGCTGAACCCCGGCCTCGACGATGCCGGCAACCGTGCCTCGCCATCCGGCATGAAAGACACCTACGGCCCGGTTGACCGGATCCGCCAGGATGACTGGAATGCAATCCGCTGTCTGTACGCCGATCAGCATGCCTGGCTCGTTGGTAATTAAGCCATCGCCTTCCAGAACGGCTCTGCCTTCCGCTGTCTCCAGAGGCAGCAAGCCGGAGTGCACCCGATTGATGACGACGCCATGCGTCTGGCGCGTCAGGATCGGAGCTACCCCGGGCTCCTGCGTGACTGTAAAGGCAAAGCGACGCCGGTTTTCGGAGACGGAGACATCAGCATCTTCCTTCGTCCAACCGAGATTCAGATCTCCAGAGCGCCCGTAAACGTTGGAGACGCCTCCCAGCCGGGTGCTGAATCCATGCCATAACCAATCGAAGTCCCACGCCCGCAGGATACCCATGGAATTGATCTTAAAGTGGAAGACCCTCCTTCCGGAGGGTCTTGAGAGGCAGTGAGGGAGGGGTATAGGAAGTGAGTAGAAGATGTGTGTCCGCAAGGGACAAAAAGCTAGGATTTCACTGCATCAGGTGGGACTACTTTGAATTTGCCTCTGAACTTAACCTTTGTAGCAGCAATAAGCATGCCACTATTTTCCACAGGATAAGTGCTGTTATTTCAATCTTAGCCCAAGGTGGGCATTATTTGATGGCAAAGATTTGCCACATTTAGGCTATGAGATGCCGCTTTGTTGTCTCGTCACGATCGATCTGTTCAATCTTGCTTCGCAATGACCGGTAACTGATCCCCAACTGTTGTGCGGCCAGCTTTCGGTTCCAGCGGACAGCTTCAAGGGTCTCCAGAATCAACCGGCGCTCTGCCTGCCAAGCTGCTCGTTTTCCGACCTCAAGCAAGTTGGTACTGGCCGGCTGGCGGACATTGGCCTGTTCCGGAGTGTGTACAGGTGGCGCAGGAGTTGTTGCCGGCGCCGCAGTGGTCGCGTGTTGGTTACGGGAGGTGAGTTCGCGCAGGATCTGGGTTTCGCCGCCGACGATCACGAATCGTTTGCACAGGTTTTCGAGCTCGCGAATATTGCCGGGCCAGGAGTAGGTCAGCAGGGCGGTCATGGCTTCCTGGGAGAAGAAGGCCTGCTCGCGGCCATAAATGGCGGCGTATTTATCGAGAAAGTGGCGGATGAGCGGCCCGATTTCGTCGCGGCGTTCGCGCAGTGGCGGAATGTGTACGGTGACGACGTTGATGCGATAGAAGAGGTCTTCGCGGAAGAGTCCTTCCGTAACCCTCTGCTCCAGCAGCTTATTGGTGGCGCAGAGGACCCGGACATCTACCGCGACGTCCTGCTTGGCTCCGAGGCGTGAGAAGGCTCCATCCTGCAGGACATGTAGCAGCTTGGCCTGCAGAGCCGGCTGCATCTCACCGATCTCGTCCAGGAACAGCGTGCCGGTGTGCGCCATCTCGAAGCGGCCTGGTTTGCTGCGTGTGGCTCCGGTGAAGGCGCCTGCCTCATAGCCGAAGAGCTCGCTCTCGAGCAGGTCGTCAGGAATCGCGGCGCAGTTAACCTTGACGAAGGGTTTGCCAGAGCGGCGCGACTGTTCGTAGATCATGCGTGCGACGACATCTTTTCCTACACCGCTCTCGCCCCGAATAAGTACAGTGGCGCTGGTCGTGGCTACCTTCGAGATGGTGTCGCGAATCTCCGACATGCGGGGGTGATTGCCGAAGAGTACTGGCAGGCCTTGAGGTTCCGGGGTCCTGGGTTGGGTGGTCAGAAGATTGCGGAGACTTTGGCGTATCTCGTCCGGGCCGGCGGGAAGGGTGATGAGTTCCCGCGCGCCTGCCTTGGATGCGGCAAAGGCGAGGTCGGCGCGTGCGGAACGCAGCAGGACGATGATGGGTGTTCCTGTTACCTCGTCGCAGATGTTGCGGAGCAGGGAGAGATCGTCTTCAACCTCGACCAGAACAGCATTTGTCTGTATGCCGCGCCAATGTTCGGAGTCGATAAGCGCAAGTGTGAACTCAGGAGGCAGCAGAGCGTGCTGTATCGCGGCTGACGCGGCCTGAGACGCCAGGATGGCGGCCACGCGAATTGGCAATGTCTGGCTCATGACGAACGGAGTGCTGGAGTATTTCCCTGTAGGTGGAGAGTAGGGCTTTCGCATCTATGGGCGTTTTCCGCAACGAAAACGCCGCTTCAAAGCCCTTCCGGAATACCAAGCAACAGGGAAAATGCTCTAAGCGCATTTTATGCGGAAATCCGGAGCGGTTGGAGTTTGTGGAAGGGCGGAATAAGAGTCTGTGCATCAGTGGCTTGCATCCAAAGCCCAGCGACGATACTATACGCGCGATTAGAAAAATGACTTCTTCCTCACCGAACCTCGCCCTGCAGTCGCTGCGTTCGCGTCTTGGCCGTGTCTGCGTTGCCCTGCAGGGTGCAAGCCCGGCCGAGCTTTTTCAAAAGGCTGAAGCTGCGGCTCCGGAGCATATGTTTCTGGAGTTCCGGCTGGATTCACTGCCGAATCCGGCGGCTGCACTGCCGCGCCTGAAGGAATTTCTGGAAGCAAATCCGCTGGTGACGGCGATTACCACCTGCCGCCGGAAACCGAATGGCGGCGGATTTACAGGAAGTCTCTCGGACGAGGCGGAGATCCTGGCGAAGGCAGCGGCCGCCGGAAGCCAGTTAATCGATCTTGAGATCGAGTCGGCTGAGGCGATGAAGCATGCCGACCTGGACAAGCTGCGGGCCGCGGGTGCGGCGATCATCATCAGCTATCACGACTTTGAAGCGACCCGTGACCTGGATGCTGTCTATGAACGGATCCAGAAGTTCCAGCCGGATTTTATCAAGGTTGTGCCGACGGCACGTTCGCTCGCGGATAACCTGACGCTCTTTGCCTTTCTCGAGAAGTACGGTGAGGCAGGAAATGTCATCGGCATCTCGATGGGAGAGTACGGTGTCATCTCCCGCGTGCTCGGTGTACGTGCCGGATCAGCGTTTACCTTCGCCGCCTCGAGTGTAGAAGACGCGACTGCTCCCGGTCAGATTCCTGCGCGCGCCCTGGTGGAGAATTACCGGATCGACCACATTGCCGCAGGAACCAAGATCTACGGTGTCGCCGGAAATCCGGTGCGGTCATCACTCTCGCCGCTGATGCTGAATACCGCCTTCCGCCGAGAAACGGTCAACGCGGTCTACCTGGCGCTGCAGACGTCCAAGCTCACCGATCTGTTGAAGGTCGTGCAGGCGGTCCCGATTCACGGGCTCTCAGTAACGATGCCGTTGAAGCAGGAGATCCTGGAACACCTGGAGCGGACCGATCCGCTCTCGGCCAAGATTGGTGCGGTGAATACCATCGTGCGTGCCCAGGATGGAAAGCTCTATGGCTTCAATACGGATGTCGGCGGTATCGTCGGCCCTATTGAGCGTCGCCGGTCCATCCGCGGGCTCAAAGTGCTGGTGCTGGGCGCCGGTGGGGCTTCACGTGCCGCAGTCTTCGGCCTGAAGGAGAAGGGTGCGGATGTCACCATCTACAACCGCACGGTGGAGACAGCCCAGAAGCTGGCCAAGCAGGCCGGAGCGAAGACCATCAAACGCGAGCTGATCGGTAAGACGCACTTCGATCTGATCATCAATTCCACTCCCGCGGGGATGAAGGGCAACAAGCTGACCCATATCCTCGAGCCCAACGAGATGCATGCGGATCTGGTCTTTGACCTGGTCTACAACCCGGTCGAGACACCTTTCCTGCGTATGGCGCGGGAGAAAGGTATTCCGGTCATCACGGGTGTGGAGATGTTCGTTCACCAGGGCGCACGGCAGTTCGAGATCTGGACAGGCAAGCCGGCTCCGGAGGAAGAGATGTTGCGTGTTGTGGTGCATGCCCTGAAGCAGCTGCAAGCAGAGGCTCAGGCGTCGGCTGTTACGAAGGACGAGGCGAAACATGTGGAAGCGCCGAAGCCTGCAGTGGTGAAAGCGGAGCATAAGCCGGAACATAAGCCGGAACCGGCGAAGGCGCCGCCGGTCAAAGCTTCGGTGACGGCTCCCGTCATCAAGAAACCCGTGGCGACAGCTGCGCCGGTCAAAGAAAAGGCTCCTGAGAAGAAGGCTCCGATGGCGGTCAAGAAGAGTGCGGTGAAGACAGTGCCGACAAAGCCTGCTGCGAAAACGCCCGCGAAGGTCGTTGCGAAAGCTCCTGTGAAGAAAGCAGTAACTAAGCCGGCGCCTGCAAAAGCTGCATCGAAGAGCGCGAAGAAGGCTGTAGCGAAAGCTCCAACAAAAGCCGCGAAAAAGAAATAGGGCAGATCGACAAATCCAGTGGGTGAACACTCCCGATACCCCACTCTTCGCGGTTTATCGCGAAGAGTGGGGTATCGCGCTGTGCACGACCGCCTTTTTGTTTGTCATTTCGTAGCGACCGGAGGGAGCAAAGAAATCTGCTTCTCTGCCCATGCATTTGTTAGAGCCAAAAATCCCACCCGTCGTGATGCGATGGATGGAGCACCCAATATATCGGTAAGTTCTATATAGCCGGTTTCGTCTGAATACACGTCAGCAGATATCCACGCACCAGCACAAGAAGCTCTTCACGCAAGGGCGCGTGTTCGCGTTCCGGTGACTTCGCTTCCAGCAGCCTCCGTGAGACTCCGTTGAGCGCGGCCATCACCATGGTGGCGACAATCTCGGGATCTTTGGTGAGACCTTCGCTTGCGGTTGCGAAGAGTTCGGCGACAACGCGGCATCCGCGTGCGTGGGCAGCCTTTGCGATCGCGAGACCGTCCAGGTCGGAGCTGACAGCGTAGAGGGCCGCGCTCTCCTTGACGTTGCGCATCTTCGCGCTGAGATAAGCGTCGATAAGCACCGAACCCATCGTGAGCAGACTGGTGGAACGGTATTCCTTGCAGATATGGTCGACCGATGTAGCGACACCGTGCATATGCCGTTTCAGGCTGGCTTGCAGCAGCGCACTTTTGTTTGGGAAGTACTGGTAAAGCGTTCCCACGGAAACACCCGCGCGCATGGCGACCAGCGTCGTGGTCAGCCGTTCCTTGCCGACAGAGACCAAAACCTGAATGGCTGCCTGCAAAATAGCGTCGACTGTGGCCGCGGAACGCTCCTGAACTGGCGTTTTTCGCGGCTGCAGCGTACGTAGAGAGGTCGTGGCCAAATGCGAACTCCAAAGCTGAAGGTTCCTTCATCTAAACACAGTCGCAGTAATTTGGAGGGAAAGCATGAGCGGGAGACAGCAGACAACATTCACACTTCCTGGGACCAGCGTCACCCTGAACCGCATGGGTTATGGTGCGATGCAGCTTGCCGGGCCTCACGTCTTCGGTCCGCCGAAGGACCGTGCCATGGCAGTGACCGTGCTGCGCGATGCAGTGGAGTGGGGTGTAAACCACATCGATACGGCGGATTTCTACGGTCCCCATGTCACCAATCAGATCCTGCGCGAAGCCCTGCATCCCTATAACGGCCTGACGATTGTGACGAAGGTTGGCGGTGTGCGTGGACCGGCGGGCGAGTGGCTGCCGGCACAGGAGCCGACGGAACTGGAAAAGGGCGTGCATGACAACCTGCGCAATCTCGGTGTCGATGTGCTGGATGTCGTAAACCTGCGTGTGTGGGGTGGAGTAAGTTCGCCGACCGAAGGCTCCATTGCGGAGCGGTTTGAGGCTCTGGCGAAGCTGCAACAGCGAGGCCTGATCCGGCATCTTGGATTGAGCAATGTGACCGCGAAGCAGGTCGAGGAAGCCTTGACGATTGCTCCGGTGGTTGGGGTGCAGAACCAGTACAACCTCGCCTCGCGTGAGGACGATGCGTTGATCGACACTCTGGCCGCGAAGGGGATCGCCTATGTGCCGTTCTTCCCGCTGGGTGGGTTTACGCCGCTGCAATCCTCGACGTTGTCTGAGGTCGCGGCAAGGTTGAACGCGACACCGATGCAGGTGGCCCTGGCATGGCTGCTGCACCGCTCGCCGAACATTCTGCTCATTCCGGGAACCTCGTCGGTAGAGCATCTGCGGGAAAATCTGGCGGCGGCGGAACTCGTGCTGCCGGAGAAAGAGTTGCAGGAGCTGGACGGGATCGGTGCGCTCGCGAAGGAGTAATTTCTGAGATATGGGAAAAGCCCGGAGCGATCCGGGCTTTTCTATTTGCAGCAGGTACGTACTAGTAGATCAGTTTGCGGCGGTTGCGGACGACCAGATAGTTGATGGCGGCTACCACGGTAATAACGGCGATGATGGTCTGGGACCAGACGCAGTAGATGCACCATTTTTCGAGCACAAAGGCTTCGAGATAGCTAAGGATACCCGCGAAGAAGAGGCCGACCTGTGCGGCTTCAAAGGCAAAGAAATCGAGCTTGGTGAGCGTGAGAATGGCGATGAGGAGGTAGCCGCCGAGGCCGAAAACCGCGACTGGAATGTGTTTCCCGTGACGCGGGTCCTCTCCGAAGGATGCGGCAGGAAAAACGGCAAAGCGGGAGTGATTGACGGCTCCGCAGTCCCACTTTTCTGTTACGGCACAGGGTGGAGCGGCGTTGGGGTCCTGCAGATGGACGCGAAGCGCCAATCCAGAGACCACCATGCCACCTACTGCCAGCAAAGCAATGAGATAACGCAGAAAAGCCATTGCGAACAGGGTACGCCCGTAACCATCGGTCACGCCAGCTTTCTGAGAGGCAACTGTTGCACTGGAAGGCACTTGCGTGCTTTCGGCAGTGAGGAGCATCAAAGAGAGAGGGGATTCATTTGGAGACACAGGAGATTATTGCGGAGAGCCCGAAGAGGCCGCTGCACGGCTTCGGGCCGTTACAGATTCCGTTGTTTCGCGACCGCTGGATCGCCTCCACGGTCAGCAATCTGGGGACATGGATGCAGGACACGGCGGGCACCTGGCTGATGACGGTGCTCTCAGCCGGTTCGCCGCTGCTTATCGCCCTGATGCAGACCGCTGCCAGCCTGCCGGTTTTGCTGCTGGGTCTGCTGGCGGGAGCCACGGCCGACATCTTTGAGCGGCGCAGACTGCTGATCTTCTGGCAGAGCTGGATGCTGGTGACGGTCGGACTGGTGACGGTGCTGACCTTTGCCGGCGTGGTGGGGCCTTATCAACTGCTGGCGCTCACCTTTCTGATGAATATCGGTGCGGCGATGAATAATCCGGCATGGCAGGCGATTGTGCCGGAACTGGTGCCGCGCGAACAGATTCCCGATGCCGTAAGCCTGAACTCGGCCAGCAATAACCTGGCGCGTGCCCTGGGACCTGCGCTGGGTGGTCTGATGGTGGCGGCTTTTGTGAAGGCCTCGACCGGCGCGGGATGGGTCTTTGCCCTGAATTCAGCATCGTTTGCCGCGGTGATCTGGGTGCTTTGGCGGTGGAAGCGAAAGCCGCTGTTCAAGAGCGCTCTGCCGGCTGAGCGCATGGCCGGCTCCATCCGTAGCGGGTTGCGCTATCTGCGCTTCGCTCCGGAGCTGCAGGCAAGCCTGATCCGCGCCTTCCTTTTTACCTTCTTTGTCAGTGCTGTCTGGGCGCTGCTGGCAGCAATTGCCGCCCGTGAGCTGAAGCAGGGAGCGATGGGATATGGCCTGCTGAATGGGGCCATGGGTGCAGGGGCGGTGGTCGGGGCGTTGCTCCTGCCACGCATCCGCGCGCGTTTCGATGCGGATTCCATCCTGCGCGTGACTTCCGTGGTCTACATCGCCATTCTGCTGGTGCTGGCCTGGGTGCCGATTCCGGTGGTGGCGATTGCGGTGTTGCTGATCGCAGGTTTCTGCTGGACCTCGACGATGAGCACCCTGAATACCAGCGTGCAACTGGTCTCTCCTGCCTGGGTGCAGGCGCGTGCGCTGGGCGCGTATCTGACGGTTTTTCAGGGCGGACTGGCGCTGGGAAGCGCCGTGTGGGGATATGTGGCGGAGCACAGCTCGGTCCCCGTCGCAATGACAGCCAGTGCGATTGGCCTGGCTGTGACGCTGCCGTTTGCGCTGCGGTTCCATATTCTGCAGGGCAAGCTGCCCGATCTGGGGCCGTACGTCTGGCGCCGGCCAGCCCGGGAACTTGTCATCCAGCCGGAGCTCGAGGATGGGCCGGTGCGCATCGTGATCGAGTACTTTGTCGCTCCGGAAGACTATGCCGAGTTCACCCGGTTGATCCACAAGATGGAAAATGTCCGGCTGCGAACCGGCGCGATCCGCTGGGGCGTCTTCCGCGATGCTGCGAATCCTGAGCGCATGGAAGAGACCTTTGTCATGGAGAGCTGGCTCGATCACCTGCGGGCGCGAGAGAGGATGACCGCAGCGGATGCAATGGTCCGCGATCGCCTGTGGGAGCTGCACAAAGGCGAAGCTCCGCCGCACGTAGAGCACCAGCTCTATGTGAAGGAAGTCACTTCGTAGTTGAATGGTTGAATCGTTGAATAGTTGAATGGTTGCATGACGAAATCGTCGCGGTACTCCCTTGGAGCGCTGGCTCTTGTGGTTGTGGTGCTGCTTGCGAGCTGGCACTGGGTGAGAGCTCATTTGCAGGCGGTGGCGGTGTTGAAGACGCTCAGCCATGAGCCGATTCCACTTCCGGTACGCGCGGTGACTGCTTCGAACGTTCTCACGCAGGATGTCGCTATTCCTACGGCGAGTGGCGCGTTGCGTGGGCGGCTGTATTCGCCTGCAGGGGTAAGCCACGCGCCCGGCATGGTGATTGTGCACGGCGTCCACCATCTTGGCATGAATGAGCCCCGGCTGGAGCTCTTCGCTTCGGCGATGGCGAGCTGTGGGCTGCAGGTGCTGACTCCGGAGCTTCCGGCGATTGCGGACTATCGCATCGGGCCGGAGAGTGTTTCCGCGATCGGTGAGAGTGCGCGGTGGTTTGCGCAACAGACCGGGGACAAGGTCAGTGTGCTGGGACTGAGCTTCTCGGGTGGACTTGCGTTGCTGGCGGCGGAGCAGCCTGCGTATGCGGCAGAGATGAAGATGGTCTTCGCCGTGGGATCGCAGGCCAATATGCAGCGGGTGGCGCGGTACTACCGTACAGGGCAGGATCTTCGCCCTGACGGATCGGTCCAGATCCTGGCCGCGCACGAATATGGGCCGCTGGTGATGGAGTACGAGCATATGGAGGACTTCGTCCCAACGGCAGACCGGCTTGCGTTGAGTTCGGTTCTGAAAGAACACCTGTATGAAGACAGTGCAGGGGAGCAGAAGGCGCTGCAGACGCTGACACCCGCGCAACGCAGGATCGCAACACAACTGCTGAAGACGGCTGATGCGCGGACAGTCACCCTGCTTGCGGCAAACGAGACGAAACATGCTCGGGAGATGGACGCGGTCTCGCCGGATCGCAATCTGCAGGCCGTACGCGTGCCCGTCTTTCTGTTGCATGGCGAGGCTGACAATGTGATTCCGTCGGCGGAGACGCTGTGGCTGGCGCAGGGACTGCGTCCTCAGGTGTTGGAGGGCGCTCTGGTGAGTCCGTTGATCTCGCATGTCGAGATGGGGAAATCGCCAGGCGCAGGAGATGAGTGGCGGCTGGTGGACTTCATCGCCAGGATGATGCGCCAGGCGGAGCAGTAGACTCTGAAGAGAGGGAACGAGAACGATGATTGCGACGGAGTTGATCGGGCTTACGGAGATTAAGGCGGCGCAGAAGCGCATCGCCGGGGTGGCGGTACGGACCGGGTTGTACAGGCTCGAGGGCGAAGCCGCATCGAAGCTACCCTACGAGGTCTGGATCAAGGCCGAAAGTGAACAGCCGATCGGCAGCTTTAAACTGCGCGGCGCCTTCAACAAGGTGGCATCGCTGGATAAGGATGCTCTGAGCCGCGGTGTCATCACCTACTCCAGCGGCAATCACGCCCAGGGCGTGGCCTATGCCGGGCGAGAACTGGGATCGAAGGCGGTCATCGTTATGCCGGAGAACGCTCCCATCGTAAAGCGCGAGGCAACGCTCGCCCTGGGAGCAGAGGTGGTGCTGGTAGGTCCCGCCAGCAAGGAACGCAAGGAGAAGGCCGAGCAGCTTGAGGCCGAGCACGGATACACGATGGTGCCTCCCTACGACGATCCGTATATCGTCGCCGGCCAGGCGACTTGCGGTGCGGAGATTGTGGAGCAGGCTCCGGACGTCGATGTGGTGCTCAGCCCGGTGAGTGGTGGCGGTCTGCTGAGCGGTATCTCCACAGCGGTAAAGTTGAAGAAGCCGTCGGCGAAGGTCTTCGGCGTCGAGCCGGAGGTGGCCGGAGATGCTACCGAAAGCTTTGCAAAGAAGGAACTGGTGGAGTGGCCGGCGGAAAAGACGGTTCGCACCATTGCGGACGGCCTGCGGACCCAGAGCCTGGGTGTGCTGAACTTCGCGCATGTGCTGGAGTACACCGACAACATCTTTACCGTGAGTGAAGAAGAGATCCTGGCGGCGCTGAAGGTCTATCTGAACGAAACCAACCTGGTGCCGGAGCCGAGTGGCGCGGTGACGCTGGCAGGCGCGCTCTTCCATCCCGAAAAGCTGCCTGCCGGGACAAAGAAGCTCGTCGTGGTGCTGAGCGGCGGTAATATCGATCCGGCCTTGAAGGCGCAGTTGCTGGGACGCTAAAGCAGCTACTCCTCTTTTGCGTCGGGAAGACGTGTGGACCGTCTATAGGGATATGAAGATGAAGCGGCTTGTGATTGGGATGATGATCTGTGCCGCCGCTGTATGCGGCGCGCAGAAGAAGTCGAAACTGCCGCCGCAGTATCAGGGCGCGGCGCGGGCCACAGTGCTGCATACGGCGAATGTGTATGTGGCGGCGGAAGATGGGTCGCAGCGGGTAAGCGTTGTGACCCCCGGGCACGAAGTCACCATCATGGACCGTTCCCCGGGATGGGTGCGTGTCTTCGCCAATACCGATGAGCCGGAGCAGAATGACTACGACGCTCCAGAGATTCAGGACGAGAGCCAATCGTCGCCGGTGAGTGGATGGATCAAGGACAAGGGAGTCGTCGGTCCTGACACTCCGCGTGGAGACAGGCTGATCTTCGGCGCGGCAGTCATTGCCGAATCGCAGGCGTATGCACCGCATGCCCCGAAGGACGCGGCTGCAATGGCCCATTTTCTGTACAAGCGCATGTTCGAGTACTTCCCGCAGTCTCCTCTCGCGGGAGAAGCAGCGTGGAGATCGGCGGATATCCGCTGGCAGTTGCAGAAGGCGGATTTCGCCACGCTGCCGTCGGCTAAGGAACAGGATCCGAATCTGCGTCCGCGCCTGTATGAGGATGAGCTGAAGAAGGTCATCAAGTATTTCCCGGGAACAAAGTATGCCGCGATGGCAGCATATGAGTTGATCGATCAGAAACTATGTGGCGATTGGCAGGGACTGCCGAAGTGTCCGGACAAAGAGACCGAGTACTACGAGAAATATGCCAAGGAGTATCCGGACGGTCCGAAAACGGCTGAGGCTCTCTGGCAGGCGGTCTACCGTCAGGGGGTTGTGAGCAGCATGTATCTGGCTGAGGAGAACAAGAAGAAGGCCGATAACGCGGCCTCTCATGCCAACTCATTGAACGACCAGTTACAGTCTCGTTTTGGTTCGACGGATTGGGCTGCGCGCGGCTCGGCGCTGGTCTACCGGTTGCAGCAGGGGATTCCTGTCTACGGAAACGACCGAGATTAAGCATTTTTTCTGTAGGTCTCGCGTAGGGTTTGCGCATCTATGGGCGTTTTCCGCAATGAAAACGCCGATCCACTCGTCTACCGGGATACCAGCAACAGGAAAAAATGCTTTAAGCAGCGGTTAATGCCTCTTCAGGTAGGCTGGAGTAAGGAAGCTTCACGTACTCTGGCACCCGGAGGGGCTATTTGAACGATTATCTGTTGAGTGTCATCCTTGGCATCGTCGAAGGATTGACTGAGTTTTTGCCGGTGAGCTCCACCGCTCACTTGCGTATTACAGAGGCGTTGCTGCATCTTTCGCTCGACGACGCCTACTGGAAGATGTACACCATCGTGATTCAGCTCGGCGCCATTCTGGCGCTTCTGCTGCTTTTCCGGCATCGCATTATCGGTTACCTGCGTACCTTCCCCAAAGGTAAGCGCGGCGATAAGACGGTGCTGACTCATCCGGTCTCGCTCACGCTGATCGCCTTCGTCTGCACAGCGATTCCGGTGAAGATGAAGATTCTGGAAAAAGTGATCGGAAAGAATCTTGAGAATCTGGCGGTAATCGCCTGGGCGCTGGTGATTGGCGGCGTCGTGATGTGGGTCATCGATACATGGGCCGCGAAGCAGACTTCGCCTACCCATCACGTGGACAACATGTCCCTGGGACAGGCCATCTGGGTCGGTCTATGCCAGATCCTCAGTGCCGCTGTCCCGGGAACCTCGCGTTCGATGTCGACCATTGCAGGCGGGCAGCTTGCGGGAATGAATCGTGAGACAGCTTTGGAGTTCAGCTTCCTGATCTCGATCCCGACGATGATCGCCGCGACCGGCGATTCGCTGCTGAAGGCGCTGCATCCCAAGCCTGAGGCCGGGGAGAACCTGACTCCGCTGGTGATGACCGGACACGACTGGGTAGTGCTGGCAATTGGCTTCGTGGTCTCGTTTATCGTTGCATACGGCGTGGTGGCATGGTTCCTCGCCTGGGTGCGGAACCGTGGATTTACTCCGTTCGCCATCTACCGCATCATCGTGGGGGCTGCATTGCTGGTGTGGCTGAAGATGCACGTCTAGCAATTCTGTAAAGGCAAACAAGGCTCGCCATCCGGCGGGCCTTTGTCTTTACAGAATTTATAGCGAGAGGATTCCTGATATACCCAATCCCGGGAGTGAATGCGATGGCCTCAATGGAAGCAGAGATGCGGCTGGCGAGCTACGGAACCCTGGCGCCGGGTAAACCCAATCACCATCAACTGTCTCCGCTCCAGGGACGCTGGTTGAAGGGTGTTGTTCGTGGACATCTCTATGAGAGTGGTTGGGGTGCGGCGCTGGGCTATCCCGGACTCATTCTCGATGAGAACGGACCTGAGGTTGCGGTGCATCTCTTCGAGTCTTCTGATCTGCCCGCGCATTGGGAGCGCCTTGATGAGTTTGAAGGTCCAGGTTATGTGCGTGTCGTGGCGCCCGTGAACACGGATGAAGGAGTTCTTGAAGCGTATCTCTATGCACTTGCCCCGGAGGCCTCCGGCCCGCATCGGTGAGGAGTTGACGGAAGAATGCCGGGTGGCCTATTCTCTTCCCCTAAGATGATTAGGGAAGAAAATACGGATTCCGGCTCGCTGCTCCAGGGAACTCTGGAGATGCTCGTTCTGAAGGCCCTCGCGCGGGGACCGCAGCATGGCTATGCGGTTGCGGAGTGGATCCATCAGGTCTCGCACCAATTGCTGAAGGTCGAGGAAGGAGCTCTCTATCCCGCGCTCCATCGACTGGAGCTTCGCGGTTTTCTCAAGGCGGAGTGGGGAGTCTCGGAAAACAATCGCCGCGCCAAGTTCTACCGGCTGACGGCTGAGGGCACGAAGCGGCTCGATTCGGAGTCGCAGCGCTGGGCCCGGCTCTCGGCGGCAGTCGCGTTCGTTATGCAGTCTTCCTGAGGAGGAATTACGATGCTTCCTGCAATCAGTGCATTTCTGGGGCGTTTCAGTTCGCTATTCCGCAAACGCCGCATGGAGAGTGAGATGTCCGAGGAACTCGCGTTCCATCGGGACCGGTTGCGCGAGAAGTATCTTCAGGAAGGCATGTCGGCGTCCGAAGCAGAACGTGCTGCCCGCGTACGGTTCGGCGATGCGCAGCGTTGGCGGGAGCGGCTGCGTGAAATATGGAGCTTCCGCCTCCTGGAAGAGCTTATGCGTGACGTCAGGTTCTCCTTGCGTCTGCTCTGGAAATCCCCCGGATTCACCGCGGTGGCGATGGCAACGTTGGCGCTTGGGGTGAGTGCAAACACGGCGGTGTTTGCACTGATCGACAGCCTCTTGTTGCGTCCTTTGCCGATACCGGCGGCCCACGAGATGGTGGTGCTTACTATGCTGGAGGACGGTTCACGGTCCCCTACTTCGTTTTGCACGCCATTCTTCCGCAGTCTGGAAGGTCAGAGTGACGTCTTTCAGAACGTGTTTGCATTCGTCAATGACACGCTCCAGGTGCGGGCAGACTCAGGCAATGTCAACGTCCATGGAGTGATGGTGAGTGGACAGTACTTTGCGGCGATGCAAGTGAAGCCGCTGTTAGGACGTTACCTCACACCTGCCGACGACAAGGAGGGTGGAAGTCCTTCCGGGTTTGCCATCGTGATCAGTGAGCAGTTCTGGAAGAACTGGTTTGATGGAGCGCCGGATGTTGTTGGCCGCAAGTTGACGATCGCGAATGTCCCCTTCACCGTGGTCGGCGTAATACCTAAGAGCTTTATGGGAGCGGATCCGACGCAGCAACCGCAGATCTATGCGCCAATATCGGCGGACCCAATCATCGATGCTCCCCGGGATCACCTCCATGGCGGAACACACGCCTGGTGGCTTACCGCGATGGCCCGCCTGAAACCCGGTATAGAACTCGATAAAGCGAATGCTGCCTTGCAATCGGTTTCGGCTTCCGTGTTGCACGAATCGGGAGGGGAACCCGAGTGGATTAAGGATGAAGAGATGCATCACTTCCGGTTCGGGGCAGAATCGGGATCAAATGGATTTGCATATGTTCGTTCAGTATTCCGCAAACCTTTGCTGACGATGTTTGCGATGTGTGGCGGATTGTTGCTGCTCGCATGCCTGAATCTGGCAAGTCTGCTGCTGGCGCGTGGAGCTGTGCGAGAGCGGGAACTGGCAACGCGGCGAGCCTTAGGCGCGACACGGGCGCGTTTGGTCCGGCAGCTTATGATCGAGAGTCTCTTGCTGGCGGGGCTCGGTACAGGGCTTGGCGTGGCATTCGCTCCAATGGTGAGTCATGCACTTTCCGCCCTGCTCTCAGGAGGAAACGGTCCCGACAGCATGGTTCTGGATGCGTCGGCGGACTGGCGCCTCTATAGTTTTGCCGCATCCGTTGCCTTGATCGCCTCTGTACTGATCGGACTCGTGCCTGCTCTACGAGCAACCGATGGAGATCTGAATGAACAGATTAAGAATGGGCAACATGCGCAGCAGAAACATGCTCGGGCAAAACTGATACCTCGCCTGCTTATGATCTCCCAGGTAGCCCTGGCGCTGATTCTGGTCTCCGGTGCGGCGCTGCTGGCGACCAGCCTGGTGCGGCTGTATCGCACGGGGCTTGGCTTTGATCCGCACGGCGTGGTCAATATTGCCTTCAGCATGGACAAGCAGCAACTGGATGGCGATCCGTTAATCGAAATTTATCGACAGATCGAGGAAGGGCTGAAGACTGCGCCCGGGGTCAAAGAGGTGAGCTTTCAATCCATCGTTCCTCTCTCCCATCGCAATTGGAATGGCACCTACACCACACCAGGAGGAACACGTCAGCTCATCTGGCTGAATAGTGTCGGGCCGGAGTACTTCCACACGATGCGAATCCCGGTGGAGCAAGGACGCACGTTTACGTGGAACGACACGAAAACATCGGGCATGAAGATCATTCTGAACCGATCCGCCGCCAAACGGTTCTTCCCGACGGGCGATGTTGTCGGCCGGCAGATTCTCGACCGCGACAAGACAGTCTATGAGGTCGTAGCCGTGGTAGGAGACGTCAAGTATCGTGATGTACGTGGGCCTGCAACTCCAGCAGGCTATGTCCCAATCCAGCAGGATCCGCAAAAGAAGCCTTCATTCAATGCGGTGGTGCGTGTCGATGGGCCTTGGGCTCCACTGGTTCCGTTTTCGCGGGAACTGGCAGCGCGGCTGGCGCCGTCCATTCCAGCACCTGTGATCCGCCCTATGGACGATGTCGTCGATACCTCGATCAGCACGGAACGGATGATGGCTCTGCTTGGGTTGTTCTTTGCAGGATGTTCGCTGTTGGTGACAGCGATTGGGCTCTACGGTACGCTCTCCTACACCACGGCCCGAAGGGCGAACGAGATTGGAATTCGCATCGCTCTCGGCGCGCAGCGTCTCCGTGTGACGATGATGGTCTTCAGAGAAAATGCTGTCGTCGTTGCGATTGGCACCGGGTCGGGATTGGCTGTCGCAGTCGCTCTCTCCACCATGTTGACGAGCTTTCTTTATGAAACTTCGACACGAGATCCGTGGATCCTGATGGCAGCAACCTTGACGTTAGTAGGCGTCGCGAGTGCGGCATCGATTCTTCCTGCACTGCGCGCATCGTGGATCGATCCCATGCAGGCGATTCGTTCTGAATGAATGGCCTGCATAGGACCGATTCGCACTCGACTCAGTGCTTGTTTCCGCCGGCCGGAAGTGCGAATGCGATATATCCCTTCGATGTCGTCGGATTGGAGACGCCTCCAGGCGGGATGTAGGCGCTGTCTGGATAAGGTGTGCCTCCACCACTCACAGTGAACAGAACATACTCGCGTCCGTCAGCTTCATAGACAGCAGGGACGCCCTGCGATCCATTGGGCAGATCTTTGGTGAAGATTACCTTGCCGGTTGCGCTGTCCAGAACGTAAAGCTTTGGGTCATTGCCGGCAAACAGGACCAGGCCTCCTGCGGTGGTTACGAAGCCGCTCTTGGGATAGATGTTTCCCCGCAGCTTGTCGCTTGGACCTGCCTGGGGGACATCGCCGTACGGCGTCTGCCATTTGATCTTGCCGGTATTCAGGTCGTAGGCGGTGATGGTGCTCCAGGGCGGGGTAATGATGTAGGGTTCGTTGCCATACCCAGTCTTGTAACGGGACGGAGGACCTTCGACATCATTCGGATAGGGCGGCTCGCTTGTCAGTGTACGCATAAAGGCCTGGGTCGCGGCCGAAGGAGCCGAACCCAGGGGAGCGAGATCGGGCTGCTTGAGAAAGGCCATCAGGTCATTCAGGGCTGTTGCCGGCAATGTAGAAAAGGACGGCATGGTCGCTCTGCCGTTGGTGATGGTGTTGCGTGTTGCCTCCACACCAAGCCGGCTGACGACGGTATCGAGTGCAGGTCCGCGATCGCCCTTCAACTCCGGGCCATGACAGAACTGACAATTCTGCTCATAGACGGCGCGGCCCAGCTGTTCCTGCGTAGGAATGCCCGTTCTAGGACGCACGTTGTGCGGACGGCTCGGGATCAGGCCACCTGCATTGGCCGTCGTCGACTCTCCTGCAGGCACCAGCTTGATAATCGAGGGCATGTCCTTGGAAAGGACATAGACGGTGCCATCCACCGCGTTCGCTCCGGTGCTGAAGAACAGAGCTCCGCCGTTCACGCTGGGAAGGTTAATTGTGTCCGCCGTTGTCGACGGAGGCGTATAGAAACCGGTTCTCGCCTTAGAAAGACGCTCGCGCCACCAAGGCACCTCTTCCGGTTTCATAAAGCCTTCGTACATATCTTTCACAGTCATGCCTTGCCGGGCGAACGGAGGTACAACGGTCGGAAAGGGCTGCGTTTTTGAAGTGACCTCGCCCGGAACATCGCTGGCAGGGACGGGACGTTCTTCGATTGGCCATAATGGTTTGCCGGTGAGTCTGTCGAAGACATACAGAAAGCCGTTCTTTGACGCCAGCGCGACGGCATCGACTGTCTTGCCATTGTGCTTCACCGTGACGAGCTGCGGTGCGGAATCAGGGTCGTAGTCCCAGACATCATGGTGCACCGTCTGGTAGTGCCAGAGATACTTTCCGGTGCGTGCATCGAGGGCCAGCAGGCAATCGGCGTAGAGATTGTTACCCTTCCGGTCGCCGCCATAGAGCTCGTACTTGGCTGAGGCTACGGGGAAGTAGGCGATGCCGCGCTTGGGATCCACCGTAATCTCACCCCAGACATCCACGCCGCCCATGTACTTGTAGGCGTCCTTGGGCCAGGTGTCGTATCCGAACTCTCCCGGACGCGGAATGGTATGGAAGACCCAGAGAAGCTTGCCGGTCACTACGTCGAAGGCTCGGATGTCGCCCGGAGGAGCGAGGTATCCTTCGCCGGTGGCGCTGCCGAGGATGATGATGTTCTCAAAGATGCGGCCAGGAGTACGGGAAGAGAGAGGGCGGGTCGCGCGTTCGAGGCCGATCTTGAGGTCGAGCTTTCCATGATCGGCGAAGGAGTCGACAAGCTGTCCGGTGCGTGCATCAAGGGCCTGCAGATAGCCATTGGCAGAGACGAGCACGCGACGGTCTTTGCGATCTTTGCTTTCCCAGTAGTTGGCGCCGCGCATGCCTGCGATACCGGCGAAACGCGAGGGTGCACTGCCGGGAAGGGTGAAGGCGTGGCTCCACAGTTCCTTGCCGGTGGTCGCATCAAGCGCTACCAGCGATCCCTGCTTCGCGGCTACATAGGCAATGTTGTCGATGACCAGCGGGCTGAAGGTGTAAGTGATGTCGTCGCCGGTGAGATAGCTCCAGGCGACATCGAGCTTATTCACGTTGCCGGTATGGATCTGCTTCAGAGGTGAGTAGTGCGCGCTCTCCGGTCCACCGAGGTAGTCCTTCCAGCCAATGGGAGCCTGTTGCGCGGGTGCGGCGCTACAGGCACACGCGAGCAGGAACGCTGTGGTGCTGAGTACGTGACCTGAGACTAAATGCGAAGCGTAATTTTGTCCGGAGCTTGCCCTCCGTGATGTTTGCGGGCCGTACACTTTTCCCTCCGTCTGAGAGCGCGTGGAATTGCAGGAGAGAATAGTACATTACGCAATATATGTTGCGCATTATGCAATATGCGGGAGGTCCACCTTTTGGGATTTGCAGCGCCCCGCGTGAGATGGTTCTTAGTTGGGAATGATAGGCGCCATCCGATCGGTGACGGCATCCTGAACGAATATCTTGAACCAGGTGAGAAAGCCGGCTCCCGGAATTTCACTCAGAACCGCGCTGGTGAGCATATGAACCCTGGCTGTGTCGGGGCCGGCGAGTGTAGCCTCGGTGAGCCGTGTCTGGATCAGTTTGATCTGGGTTGGAGTGAAGCCGCGGTTCTGAATCTCTCGCCACAGCGGGGAATCCTCGCTCTCGATGGCTTCAAAGGTGCGAAAGAGCTCTTCCAGTTGCGGTCTCACCTCTGAAGCCCAGACGGATTGAAAAAGCTCTACATCCTGTCTGATGTGGTTCTCTACCAGGTCGTTCACGACGTTCATGATGAACGTCAGTAGAAAGAGAAACTTTTCCTTGTTCTCAGCGAAGGCCATCCAATCACCTCAATACCGGCCAGCATAGCAAGTTGTAGAGGCGGTAAGGCACGTCGGCCTTTGATGCTTATACGACCGGGTGCCCCACCCTCGCAACGCTAGGGTGGGTTCGGGATGCCCTAAATTCCCGACAAAAACACAACGACTTTTGTCGACAGGGGTTTAGCTCCTGAATCTAAAGTTCATGACCTAAATCATGAAGAGTTTTTGCCACCGGCGCGTTGAAAGCAGGTCCTTCACTACGTTCAGGATGACAACATTTATGCAAGAACTTCTGAGACACCACGCTAAACCAGCGCCGACTCCGATTCCGGGATGTACTTATGCCCGCTGGTGCTGGCCCCGGCGTGTGGGTGCAACGCCAGGCTGTCGATGACCGGACCCAAGGCAAAGATGGCCATGAGGACGATGGCCCAGCGGAAGTCGCTGAGATCCGGGTGGGCTGCCGAGTGACCCTTGGCCATCGCGACGATGCGGAGCGTAATGGCGCCCACTGCAACGCCCATGCCTGCGCTCAACTGCATGATGGCGCTGAGGAATCCATTTGCCCGGCTCATTCGTTCCGCTGGAATCTCCGCGTAGGCCAGAGTTGTAAGGCAGGTGAACTCGAGCGACCGGCAGGCCCCGTGGATAAATAGGATGAAGAGCAGTAGGGCGGTAGGCGTACCCGGTGTCAGCAGCGCGCAGAGGCAGATGGTGCTCACGGTGATGAGGCCGTTGACGATCAGCAGACGGCGAAAGCCGAAGGCTCGGAGTAACGGCAGCACGATCGATTTCATGCTGAGGTCACCGCCAAAGAGTGCAAGCAGATACAGGCCGCTGCGGAAGGCGCTCAGCCGGAACGCAATCTGAAACATGAGCGGAAGCAGAAATGGCAGGGCCATGACTCCCACGCGAAAGGCACTCGCTCCGTAGATGGAGAGCGAGTAGGTCTTGTTCCGCATGGAGTCGAAGTCGATGAGCGAGGTCTTTGGCCGCCGGCGGGCATAGAGAATCGCAAAGACACCGCAGATCAGGCTGAATGTCAAGGTCATCGCCGGCGTGACCCAGCCGGATTCGCCTTCGCCGAATTTCTCCATGGCATAGACAGAACCGGCAGAGGCGATACCGGCGAGGATGAAGGTACCCCAGTCGAACGGATGCCGCTCGTGAACATGGGTGTTTTCAATCCACAGCATTGCCAGAATCAGAGCCGCGATCCCGAAGGGTACGTTGATCAGAAAGATCCAGTGCCAGCTGAAGTAAGTCGTGATGAAGCCACCCAGCGGAGGGCCGAGGACAAGGGCGGTCAGTCCCGGCCAACTGATGTAGGCGATGGCCTGCGCCAGGCGATCTTTGGGTGTTTCGCGGAGAACGATCAGACGGCCGACCGGCACCATCATGGCTCCGCCGATTCCCTGCAGGATACGCATCAGCGTGAACTGCGTCAGGGAATGGGCTCCGGCACAGAGCACGGAGGCCAGGGTGAAGAGCGATACTGCGGTCGCAAAGACGGTGCGGGCGCCAAAGTGGTCGGCTACCCATCCACTGATCGGGATCAGTACGGCCAGTGTCAGCATGTAGACCGTCATACCGATGTTCAGGCTGACAGCGCTGGTGTGGAAGCTCTTCGCCATCTGAGGAAGCGCTGTGGCGATGATGGTTCCATCGAGATTCTCCATGAAGAAAGCTCCCGCGATGAGCGAGGTGACATAGAGAGGGGATCGCGTCTTCATCTTCCTATGATAGGAGGCGCAACCGCGATTCCGAATGAATCGCCGCAAATCACAGGGTCCTGAAAGGAGCGGCCAAAAAAACACCCCCGAGGGTGCCGGGGGTGATTGTGGAAAACCTTTGGCTGACGGATACTGCGGACTAACTGAGTGCGGTCTGGGCGAACTTGCGGACCATGGCAAGCAGCAGCTTGCGGTCTGAGTCGGACAGATTGGCTGAGTAGCGTTGGATCTGAGTGAGGAAGCGAATCTCGTCTTCGGAGAGATTCAGTGTGCTCATCTCGCGGCCGACGCTGTCTTCGGCGAAGAACTGGCTGAGGGGCAGGTCGAGCGCCTGAGCAATCTTTTGCAGTGTTTCCAGGGACGGAACCGTGTGCCCGTTCTCCACGCGCGAAAGATAGCAGCGGAGCAACCCGGTACGCTTCTCGATATCGCCCTGGGACATGCCCTTCTGCAGGCGGAACCCGCGGATCGTAGCTCCAATGTTCATAGAAGCAGGCTCCGGGTCGGAGGGTAGAGATGGAAGGATTGTTTGCATGTCAGCCATTGACCACAAAGTAACGACCAGTGACTTTGATAGCAAGGGGTAAAAGCCGTAAACAGGTGAAAAATTAGGCTCCTGTATCTGCCCAGGTTCGTTTTGACCCTGAAACGAATCTACTTCGCCAACGGTCGACATCTCTTTTAGGGAGATGCGCCTGTCTGAGAAGAAGATACGGGTTTTGCAACAATGAGCTTATGAGCGAGAGGGGTGACGGTATGCGTGCACTCGAGTGGGAGCAGGTTGACGTCTTTGCGGAGGCGGCGTTGGAGGGGAATCAACTGGCGATCTTCACCGATGCCCGCAGTCTGACGACGGAGCAGATGCAGCGGCTGGCGCGGGAGACCAATCTCTCCGAGACGACATTCATCGTGCCACGGGATGAAGCGACCGAGCGCGAGCGGGGTGTACTAGTACGCATCTTTACGACCGAGGAAGAGCTGCGTTTTGCAGGACATCCGACGCTCGGCACGGCGAGTTGGATCTATCTGAACCATCCCGCCCTGCGTGGGCAGGAGGTCATTACGTTGGATCTGCCCGTCGGACCGATTCCGGTACGTTTCACGGCGCCTGTGGAGGGCGAGCAGGGTGTTTTTGGGGAGATGCGGCAGCGCGACCCTGAGTTCGGTCAGATGCACGCACGGGAGGCCATTGCGTCCGCCCTGGGGCTCACTGTGGACGATCTGCACCCGGAGCTGGCCCCCCAGACATCAAGCACCGGGATGGCCTTCTGCATCGTCCCTCTACGGTCAGTAGAGGCAGCAGGAAGGCTCGCCGTGAATCAGCGGGTGGCGCAGCAATATCTGGCGTCGTCAGACGCGAAGTTCTTCTATTGCATTGCTCCGGTCGAAAACGGAGATGCACACTGGCATGCCCGCATGCAGTTTTATAACGGCGAAGATCCGGCTACCGGCTCCGCGGCCGGGTGCGCTATCAGTTACCTGTTGCGCCACGGAGCGGTCGATTCCGGCAGAAGGATTGTCATGGAACAGGGGCTGGAGATGCAGCGGCCGAGCCGACTGCTTCTTCGTGGAGAGCTCCGTGACGGAAAGGTGTGTGAAATTCATGTTGCAGGCCGCACCATTCCTGTTGCAAAAGGACAGTTTTTCCTGTCAATTTAAGCCACATTTCAACATGCAACATCGTATAAATCACCAATAACTACGACGGTTCCACCGATTGCGGTGGAACCGCAAGTGGAAAGCCCGCGAATGTTCGCTCTACTTTCGCTATTGCGCCGCACCTCAGAGCTTCGTACTCTTGCCAAGCGTTCGAGGTACGGAACACCACGACGCAGGGTTTCTGATCTGACACACAACTGAAGCTGAGAGGGGCACTGCGCAGGCCGCAGCGCCGATCCCTGGGGCCCGAACGCACACCAGCACATGCAGCCGCGTGGTACGCGGCTGCGACGGCGGCACAAGCGTTTTCTCCCTGAAGGACGACGGTGAAGGGCAACCTGCATTTCGCCTGCATCCCCCTCTCTCCGCGGCCCGGTATGCCCACGGTACGTCACTGCTTTTCGCCTGTGCGAAAGCAGCGGGAGAGCCTTGTCTTTCCCTGAGTCGAAGTGCATACCCGCCGCGGAATCACCGCACCAACAGGCGCTGCCCTTGCGCCAGAGCAGCTCGTTCGCAGAGCAACACCAAGGAACAGGCAACACATGCGCCCCAAAAAGACCATCCTTTGCGTCGACGACAATGAACAGTCTCTATCCGTGCGGAAGTTCCTTCTGGAAACGCGCGGATATCGCGTGATCGATACACAATCTCCCCATCAGGCACTGGAGATGCTGAATCAGGCACTCCCGGGTTCGGTCGATCTGCTGCTGACAGATCTAACCATGCCGCAGATGGATGGGAACGCACTCATCCGTCGCGCCAAGGAGATTCATCCCGCGCTACCTTCGCTGATGGTGTCAGGAACAATCACCAGCGCCGATCGCAACGAAGCCGCCGATGCGTTTCTTCCCAAGGGCGCGAACTCGGCATCGGAGCTGCTGGACCGGGTGCGCATTTTGGTCGCCCGCAAGCGCGGACCGAAGAAACATGTCGTACAGATGACGCCGCTCGCACAGCAGCGGACTGAGGCGTATCCGGCGACAGCCTAAAGACCAGTTGCTGGTTGCTGGTTCCTAGTTGCTAGGGTGTATCGACAAATTCCAGATAACCGATAACCGATACTCTGGTGCCCATCCATCGCATCGCGTTGGTCGGGATGTTCGAGCGAAGCTCGATTCGGTGGGAGCCGTGGGCTTTCAGCCCACGGTGTATCGGCTCAACATCAAATGGGCTTTAGCCCTGGGCTTTTTCCTCGCGTACAGAGGCGGCCCAGGGCTGAAAGCCCCTCTATTTTTTACGCCTGTATCAGCGGGCTGAAGCCCGCTGAACACCCCATCCAGCAAGGCTGGATGGGGACCCCGCTGCTCCCACCAGTTTCAGGTCATCCTCTGTCAGATCAACTGAAGTTGTCGATACGCCCTAGGAAAAACGATCTGAGTGTGTCACCAAGCCATACGGCACGGGCCCAACTAGCAACCAGGAACCAGCAACCAGCAACTGCTTTCACGCTTCCACCAATCCATAGTGCCGTTGCCAGTGTTGTTTCAACTGAGTGCGAACGGTTTCTTTCTCTTCTTCCGTTGCTTCAGCATTGATCGCGAAGTTTGCCGCTTCGCGCTTGGCTAGCTCCAGGGTCTCGCGATCGCGTAGCAGACTCGCGACGCGGAACTCGGGCAGGCCGGACTGGCGGGTGCCGAAGAACTCGCCAGGGCCGCGTTGCTCCAGGTCGATCTCGGCGAGCTCAAATCCGTTTTGCGAACGCACCATGGCATCGAGCCGCTGATCGGCTTCGGGTGAGACAGTCGGTCCGGTCAGCAGGATGCAATAGCTCTTCGCGGAGCCACGGCCGACACGGCCTCGCAGTTGATGCATCTGGGCGAGTCCGAAACGCTCTGCATGTTCGATCACCATGACGCTGGCATTGGGCACATCGACGCCAACTTCGATCACCGTAGTGGAGAGAAGAACGTCGATCTCGCCGCGCTGGAAGCGAGCCATGACGACCTCCTTCTCAGCAGCATCGAGCCGGCCATGCAGTAGTCCAAGCCGCAGACCGCGAAGTGGGCCGGCACTGAGCTCCTCATACATTTGCGTGGCTGACTTGAGCTTGGCCTTGAAGAGTTCGCCGGTTTTTTTTCGCGAGCCTTTCTTCGGAGCAGTCTCTTCTGCCGGAGGCTGATCGTGCGCGAAATCCAACTCCGGCTGATCATCGTTTGTTCCTTCAATCAATGGATAAACGACATACGCCTGGCGTCCGGCCTGGACCTGTTTCCGGACGAAATCCCACACCTCGGCGGAACGCTGTTCTTCCACGCGGCGGGTGACGATGGGCGTCCGGCCCGGAGGCAGCTCATCGAGGATGGAGACATCGAGGTCACCATACATGGTGAGAGCGAGCGTGCGTGGAATCGGAGTCGCGGTCATCACCAGGACATCGGGTTCAGCCGCGCCAGGCTTCTTCATCAGGCGGAAGCGCTGCTGGACGCCGAAGCGATGCTGCTCGTCGACAATGATGAGGCCAAGCCGATCGAAGTCCACCTTCTCTTCGAGCAGCGCGTGGGTGCCGATCACCAGGTCGGTTTCACCGCGATAGATTTTGCCGCGTGCTGCTTTCTTCTCCGCCGGCTCAAGCGAACCGGTGAGCAGCGTGATACGGTAGCGGCGATTTCCGTCTTCTTTGGTGGCCTTCTGGAGGACCTTGCGCGCGGAGAGGTAATGTTGTGTGGCCAGAATCTCTGTTGGAGCCATCAGGGCGGCCTGATAGCCATTTTCCATGGCGACAATAGCCGCCTCCAGGGCGACGATGGTTTTGCCGCTGCCGACGTCACCCTGCAGCAGACGGCGCATCGGTTGCGGGTGCTGCATATCGGCGACAATTTCTCCCAGCACCCTTTTCTGTGCCGCCGTTGGGTGGAAGGGAAGAATCTGCTTCAACGCTTCGCGAACGTCGGTGCCGGTCTGGAAGGCGATTCCTTCACGCTCGCGCATGCGGCGGCGTTTGAGCTCGAGGCCGAGTTCCAGATAAAAGAGCTCTTCAAAGACAAGACGGCGCAGCGCAGGGGTGCGGGCGTAGGTGAGGTCCTCCAGTCGAGTGCCTTCGCTTGGGAAGTGAACCTCTCGCAGAGCTGCCATACGTCCCGGAAGATTAAGCCGTTTGCGCAGCGCGAGCGGAAGAGTTTCCGGCGCATCTTTGACCTCGGCGAGCAGATCCCACAGCACCCGGCGAAGCCATTTGCTGCCCAGTTTGGCGCCCCACGCCGTGGTGCCGCCGAGCGATTCATAGACGGGGACAATGCGGCCGACCTCGAGACCGGCGAACTCGGCATCTTCGCCGGTGGCAGAGGCATCCGGCAGGAACTCGAACTGCGGCTGAATCATCTTGAAGGCGCCCGGGCGGCTGCTGGAGGCCTCGACCTTGCCGTAGAGTGCGACCATCTGGCCGGCCTTGAACTTCCCCTGCAGGTACGTGCCGCGAAACCACAGGCATTTGACGGTATCGAGGCCCTGGCCGACCGTGACTTCGAAGATGGGCATCTTTTTGGTGCGAAGGAGCGCAGAACCGCGAACTTCACCGATGACCGAGGCCATCTCACCCGGTTTGAGCTCACGAAGATGACGCGGATGCAGGCGGTCTTCATAGCGGAAGGGGAGATGGTAGAGCAGGTCCTCGACCGTCTCCACCCCACGCTCTTTCAGAGCTGTCGCGATGCGCTCACCGACGCCTTTAACGAACTTGACGTCCGTGGCGAATGTCTGAGCTTCACGCGGGAGTTGACTGGTTCGTGGGCTGGGAGGCTGGGTCTTCATCACCGGGTACATCGGGTCTTATCGCATTGTAGGGTGCCGGCCGCCGTTTATCCTGCGTGCGCGCCGCTGGTCCTGAGGAAAGTGCAAATGATCCGGCATCCGGCCCCGAAATCGGCCAACTAGTAAACTTCCCTCAGGAACATCAATGTCTATTGTTCAACTCGAACACGTTCGTAAGGTTTATGACAAAAAAGTTGCAGTCGAAGACCTCTCCTTCTCCATCGAACCCGGAACCATGTTTGGCCTGTTAGGACCAAACGGCTCGGGAAAGACCAGCTCGATCCGTATGATGGTGGGGATTACGATGCCGGACTCTGGCGTTGTCCGGCTTTTCGGCGAGCCGTTCAAGCGCGATGCTTTGAAGCGTGTCGCCTATCTGCCCGAGGAGCGCGGACTGTACAAGAAGATGAAGGTCATTGACCAGCTTGTCTTTCTTGGACAGTTGCGCGGGTTGGACGAAGCCACGGCGCTGAAGCGCAGCCATGAGTGGTGCGAACGACTGCAGATTACCGAGGCGATTCCTAAGAAGACGGAAGAGCTTTCCAAAGGTATGCAGCAGAAGATCCAGTTCATCTCAACGCTGCTGCACGAGCCGGAGCTGATCATCATGGACGAACCGTTCAGCGGCCTGGACCCTGTGAATGCAACGCTGCTGATCGATACGATGCTGGAGCTCCGCAATGAGGGCCGCGCCATCCTGTTCTCGACACATCGCATGGATCAGGTCGAAAAGATGTGCGATGCCATCTGTCTCATCTCACGAGGCAGACCAGTGCTGAGCGGAACCATGCGTGAGGTGAAATCGCGCTATCCCCGCAACCGGGTGCAGATGACCTTTGAGGGAGATGCAGGTTTCCTGCGTGATCCGGCAGTTGAAGAGGCGAGGCTCTATAACGGCTCCGCTGAGATCAGGCTGAAGGATGAGGCGGCAGCGCAGCAGGTTCTTGCACAGGCGGTGAATGGCGGAACCCGCATTACCCGTTTTGAAGTGATGGAACCGACGCTGGAAGAGATCTTCATCCAGGAAGTTGGAGCAGGAGGCAATGTCGATGCCTAGCAATACACTGTTGATCGCCAAGCGCGAGTATCTGGAACGCGTGCGCACCAAGTCCTTTCTGGTCACGACGATGCTGATTCCGCTGCTGATGGGTGGCGGGATTCTGTTCTCCGTAGTCAAGTCCAGGCATTCAAAAGCTGCTTCGCACATCGCGGTGGTTGCGGCCGATACCGATCTCGCCTTGGCGCTGCAGGACGAGTTGGAGCACGGCAAAGATTCCGCCATGCAGGTGGATGTCATCTCGCCGCCGACAGGCAATACCCGTCAGGCGGTCGTGGACGAGACAGCGGAGAAGCAGATTGATGGCTTCCTGTGGATCGATATGGATAAGGGCAAGCCGAAGGCGACCTATACCTCCATCAGCAGCGCCGACATCTCGACAACGCAGGCGATTGAATCGTCCTTGCGCCGCGCCATTGTGCGCGAAGGCATGAAGCGCAAAGGTGTCGATGCCGGAGAGATCAAGCTGATGATGGCGCCCGTTGAGCTCGAGACCGAAACCATCAAGAATGGCGAGATCTCGAAGTCAGATACGATGACCGCTTTCTTCGGAGCGTATGTCCTCTTCTTCCTGATGTATATGGCGGTGATGTTACACGGCATGAACGTGGCTCGCTCAATCATTGAAGAGAAGACTTCGCGTGTCTTTGAAGTCATGTTGGCGACCGTGCGGCCTCAGGAGATGATGACCGGCAAGCTGCTCGGTGTAGGGGCGGTCGGCCTGACGCAGATCGGGATCTGGGTGTTGGCGGCGCTCGGTCTGTCAGCGGCGCCAATGGCCTCGGCGGCAGGCGCAGGCGCAATCCACATCAGCTTCTCGGCAGGGCAGATTATCGCGTTCATCGGCTACTTCGTGATGGGCTTTCTGCTGTATTCCGGCATGGCTGCCGCGATCGGGGCGATGGTGAACTCCGAGCAGGAGCTGCAACAGTTCAACATGGTGATTGCGCTTCCAATGGCGGCCTGCATGTTTGTGCTGGTGCCGGTGATCTCGGACCCGAACTCGCCCTTTTCGCGCATCATCTCGCTGGTTCCTACGTGTACGCCGCTGATCATGTATCTGCGCATCGCGATCTCCAACCCGCCGTGGTATGACATTGCAGCCTCGGTGGTGATTCTGCTGGCAACCATCTACGGCGTGCTGTGGCTCACCGCCCGCATCTATCGCGTGGGCATTCTGATGTACGGTAAACGGCCGACGCTGCCCGAGATTCTGAAGTGGTTGAAGTACAGCTAGTAATTGAATGATTGAAAAATTGAATGATTGAATAAGCAAAGGCCTCCTGGAGCGGGGCCTTTGCTGTTGTTATTCAATTATTCCCTTATTCAATTATTTGATATCTCTCCAGTTGCTGCCCACGCCGGTGTCGGCGACGAGTGGGACCTTGAGTTCGATGACGCATTCCATTTCGTGCTTAACCATGGCTTCCACCTCTTCGGCTTCGTCTGGAGAGACATCGAAGAGGAGTTCATCGTGTACCTGCAGGGTCATCTTCGTCTTCAGTTGACGACGGGATAGCTCCGCATCGATGCGCAGCATCGCGACCTTGATCAGATCAGCGGCTGTACCCTGCAGCGGCGTGTTGACTGCGGTGCGTTCGGCGAAGCCGCGCATATTGGCGTTGCGTGACTGGATATCCGGGATAGGACGCACGCGGCCAAAGAGCGTTTTGACCTTCTGCTCTTCGCGCACGCTCGCCAGCACGCCGTCGATAAAGGCGCGGACTCCCTTATAGCGCTCAAAGTAACGCTCGATGTAGAGCTTCGCTTCCTTCTGTTCAATCCCGAGCTGTGCCGCCAGGCCGAAGGGAGAGATGCCGTAGACGATGCCGAAGTTGACGGCCTTGGCGCGGTTACGCGTCTCCTTGTCCATCGTCTCAGGATCGACTCCAAAGACCTCGCTGGCGGTCAGCGTGTGGATGTCTTTGCCTGTGCGGTAAGCGTCGACCAGCAGAGGATCGTCCGAGAAGTGCGCCATCAACCGGAGCTCGATCTGCGAATAGTCGGCTGAGAGCAGTACATTGCCGGGCGCCGCGATGAATGCGGCACGGATCTCCCGCCCGAGCGCGGTACGAATAGGAATGTTCTGCAGGTTCGGGTTGATGGAGGAGAGGCGACCAGTCGCCGTGCCTACCTGATTGAAGGTCGTATGGATACGGCCTTCGTTGTCGGCGAGCTGCGGTAACTGATCAAGGTAAGTGGACTTAAGCTTCGCGAGCTGGCGATACTCGAGGACGAGGCGGGGGACTTCATGGCGCCCTGCAAGCTCTTCCAGAACGTCTTGCGCCGTGGAGATGACCTTTCCCTTGCCATACTTCAATGGTTTGGGCAGCGCCATCTTGTTGAAGAGCACATCGCCGAGCTGCTTAGGTGAATTGATATTGAAACGGTGGCCGCTGGTCTCGTAGATGCGCTCGCTCAGCGAGTCGATCTCGACTGCAAGACGGGAAGACATATCGCCTAGAACCTCGCGATCGATGCGTACGCCTGCGCGCTCCATCTTGAGGAGGACGGGGACGAGCGGCTTATCGATCTCGTCATAAACCTTCATCGTTTCGGCTCGCGCAACATCATCCTTCATCGGTTTTGCGAGCCGGAGAACGGCATCGGCAGACTCGACCAATAACGTATTTGGATCTTTACCGAGGGCGCGGCTGGAGAAGCGCGCGGCAATGTCGGCCAGCGTATGCGAGCCGTGAGTTGGATTGATGAGATAGCTGTAGAGCATCACATCGTCCACGACGCCACGCAATGTGAAGCCGCAAGACTCGATTGCCCGTATGGATGACTTGAGATCATGCACAGACTTAGGGATGCTCTCGTCTTCCAGTAAGGCCTTGAGCGGTTGTGCTTCCGGTCGCGCCATGTCGACAAGGGTCACGTCGTGACCTTCCACTGCCAGCCCAAGGCGTAATGATTGTGAGGGAGGAGGAACCGGTGCAGCCGGGACTATTGGAGGTGGTACAGCGAAGAGGCTGCCAGTCTCCGGCGGCGGCGGTTCAGCTTCGTCCTCCTCGGGAACACTGACTTCCGAAGCAATGGCGGCAGCATTCTCGAAGACTGCCAAAGCAAAGCCTTTCTTCGCGGAGGTAAGCAGGGCCGCGAGCTGTTCCGGTGTCGGATCGAGGACGTAAGCTGCCGGTTTGGCATCTTCCGGTGGAGCGAGTTCTTTAAGCAGAGTCGTAAATTCGAGTTCGGTAAAGAGTTCGCGGCAGGCGATCGGGTCGATCGGCTGCGTCTCCATCGCGGCAAGGTCGTACTCTACAGGCACATCGGTGTGGATCGTGACCAGCTCTTTACTAAGCATGATGTTGTCGCGATTGTTCTGCAGACTCTCTCGATAGGTCTTACGCTTGACCTCTTCGGCACGATCGAGCGCGGCTTCCACGGTGCCGAACTGCTGAATCAGCTCCACGGATCCCTTGTCGCCGATGCCCGGAGCCCCGGGAATATTGTCGACCGAATCCCCCCGCAGTGCCATCACATCGATCACACGTTGCGGTGGGACGCCGAGCGTCTCTTCGACCTTCTTCGGATCGAGGATGAGGTTGTCCTTCGTCGGATTCAGGATATGCACATCATCGTTGACAAGCTGCATCATGTCCTTGTCCGAAGACACGACGTAAACCTTGTATCCCTCTGCTGCAAACTTGCAGGAGAGGGTGCCGATCACGTCGTCGGCTTCGAAGCCCTCGTGGAGCAGCACGGGAATGCGGAACGCATCCAGGGAGCGGCGGATGTAAGGCATCTGCTGCAGCAGGTCAGGTGGAGTCTCGGTACGGGTAGCCTTGTAGCCGGCGTAGTCGACATCTTCAAACTGCTGGGTTTTGATATTCCACTTGCGGACGGCCTTCATCTCGCGGGCGCGCTCATCACGAAAGACGGGGCCGGGAGGATCGTAGATGGCGGCGAGGTACTTCGGCTGGAAGTCGCGGCGCAGCTTGTTGATCATGTTCACGAAGACATAGGTCGCCGCCGTGGGAATGCCGGTGCGCGTGGACATGGGGCGTTGCCGCTGCATGGCGTGGTAAGCGCGGAAGATGAACGCCATTGCGTCCAGCAGGTAGATTGCGGGTTTCTGCTCGTCAGCCATCCTTAGAAGGATACGCGTTTGGATGGTTGTGAGTTGAATTGTTGAATAGTTGAATGGTGCCTTGGAGTTGTTCTCAGGGCACAATCCCTCGTCCTCGGAAAAGCACACGGAAAACTTTTGATCGATGGATTTTCAGGCGATGAACATACAGTCGCCGTAGCTGAAGAAACGATAGCGCTCCGCCACGGCGTGGTTGTAGGCGTGAAGCACGTTATCTCGTCCTGCGAAGGCGCTTACCAGCATCAGCAGCGTGGATTGGGGCAGATGGAAGTTGGTCAACAGCGCCTGGACGAGCTTGAACTCCGCTCCGGGAGAGAGAAAGATATTTGTTTCTCCGGAATGAGGTTCGAGCGAGGTGCGGGCACAGTGTTCCAGCGTGCGGACCGTTGTGGTGCCGGCGGCAACGATTCGCCTGCCTTCCTGCTGTGCACCCTGAATTGCGTGTGCTGTCTCTTCCGGCAGGGTGTAGTGCTCGGTATGGAGCCTGATCTCATCCAGTCGCTCCACACGCACTGGTTGAAAGGTTCCGAGACCGACGTGCAGCGTGATCGTAGCAATCTGGACTCCGCGAGCCTTGATCTCCTCGAGCACGCGCGGCGTGAAGTGCAAACCGGCGGTCGGGGCTGCCGCCGAGCCTGGCTGCTGGTTGTAGACCGTCTGGTAACGCTCGCGGTCTCCTGCGTCATCAGGACGGTGCATGTAGGGCGGCAGGGGAATGTGGCCGATGCGGTCGAGACGCACGAAGAAGTCGTTGACCGGAGCGAAGCGCAGAGTACGTTCGCCGAATTCACCGGCGGCAATCACTTCGGCCTGAAGCTGGTCGGCGAAGACAAGTGTTGTTCCAACGCGAACCTTCTTCCCAGGACGAACCAGAGCCGTCCACTCCAGCGGTGCAGTCTGCTGGGTGAGCAACACCTCAATCTGTCCGGTAAAGCCGGAGCGCGTCGCATAGAGGCGTGCCGGAATCACGCGGCTGTTGTTCAGTACGAGCAGGTCACCGGGCTGCAGCAGTGAGGGTAAAGAACGGAAGTTGTCATCACGAAAAGCGCCGGTATGGCGGTCGAGCACCAGCATGCGCGAGGCGTCGCGTTCCGGCAGCGGCTGCTGCGCGATGAGCTCCTCGGGAAGATGGAAGTCGAAGTCGGAGACCAGCATCTAGAGGTCTCCTGTATACGGTTTTGCCATCCGCACCGCCTCATCGAGCGTCGACTGTGTCGCCTCTGGAGTGGGGTTAGCCGGCGTATGGGGCGGCCAGGTCACGGTGACACGGCTAAAGGGTTTAGGGATAAGGAAGCAATCCCACGAACGCAGCACCCAGGCGCGTTGCGGCTGCAGATGAAATGCGCCGACATTCGTTCCGACGCGATTCGCGAGGGCCGTTACACCGGGTTTCGCGATCATGTTTGGACCGCGAGGCCCGTCAGCGGTGAAAGCGCAGATATGGCCGTTGCGGAAGGCCGTCTCCATGGCAAGAAGACCGGCCGCCCCGCCGCGAGAGCTGGAGCCTCGCACTGCGTTGAAGCCGAGACGTTCGACAGTGCGTGCGATCAATTCGCCGTCAAAGGACTGGGAGATGAGAATAGCGATCCTAAGATTGCGGAACCGGTAGGCGGCCATCAACAGGGAGCGGTGCCAGAAGGCGAAGACGCCAGGGGGAGGCATGCGGTCGCCCGGAATGACGCCGGGTGCGCATATCTCCTCAAACTGAAGCGTGCAGCCCAGCAGGCGGATGAGAAAGGAGGAGAGGCGCGGGATAAGAAAGAGCAGTATCCGTTGTTTGGCCGTCCATTTCATCCGCGTTCTTGTCAGATTCCGAGCTCTGTACGGATGGAGCTGGCGATCGCCTCTGCGTGGTGCTTCATCCGGGTCTCGTCTTCCGCCTCGATCATCACGCGGGCAAGAGCTTCGGTGCCGCTGTAACGGATCACGACACGGCCACTATCCTTCAGTTCATCCTCGGCTGCGGTGATAGCGCTGACGATTGCTGGGAACTGATCAAGCGGCTTCTTCTCACGCACCTTGACGTTTACGATCACCTGCGGGAAGACCTTCAGATCCCCGGTCAGCTCTGCGAGCGATTTACCATTGCGGTGCAGAACATTCAGCACAGCGAGCGCAGTCTGCAGGCCATCGCCGGTGGTGGAAAGCGCCGGGAAGAGGATATGGCCGGACTGCTCACCGCCGAGCGACGCGCCAGTAGCCTGCATCTGCTCCAGAACATATTTGTCGCCTACTGGAGCGCGAAGCATCCGGATGCCGGAGCGCTTGAGCGCTGCCTCCAAACCCATGTTGGACATGGTCGTGGCGACGACGAGATCGTTCGCAAGCTCTCCGCGAGCCTTCAGATCGCGTGCGGCGAGCAGCATGACGGCATCGCCATTGACAACATGGCCGTACTCGTCGGCAAAGAGAGCACGATCGGCATCGCCGTCAAAGGTAATGCCCATAGAAGCGCCTGAGGCTGCGACTTCGTCAGCGACGATCTCCGGATGCAGTGCGCCGCAACTCTCATTGATGTTGCGGCCATTGGGAGAGGCGTGGGTAATACG
This sequence comes from Terriglobus albidus, assembly GCF_025685425.1. Lineage (GTDB taxonomy): Bacteria > Acidobacteriota > Terriglobia > Terriglobales > Acidobacteriaceae > Terriglobus > Terriglobus albidus. The sequence goes on along the minus strand of NZ_JAGTAS010000058.1, from coordinate 573,237 downwards.
GATCTCTCCGCCAAGCTCGGCGAAGAGCTGCGCCGCGACTGAAGATGCTGCGCCGTTGGCACAGTCGATAACGATGGTTTTGCCATCGAGAGAAAGATCTGGCACCTGTCCGAGGAGGAACTGGATGTACTCGGCACGGTAGGCGTCGTCGGCTTCGGGCAGCGCATTGGCAGCGATTGAGTCATGAACAAGACTGCCGAGGTGCCGGAAGATCTCCTCTTCCATGGCCAGTTCTGTGGCATCGGGGAGTTTGTAGCCATCGGGGCCGAAGAGCTTGATGCCATTGTCCTGCCATGGATTGTGCGAGGCAGAGATGACAACGCCTGCGCCAAAACCATGTTTGCGTGTCAGATAAGCCACGGCCGGCGTGGTGATCACTCCGGCAAGATGCGCAACGGCTCCTCCGGCTGTGAGGCCTGCAATGAGCGTGGCAGCGATCCACTCAGAGCTCTCGCGGGTGTCCATGCCAAGCAGAACATCCTTCGAATCCCGCAGGGAGTGTGCCAGTGCCAAACCGACGGCGTAGATGGTCTTCGGGTCGAGCGGAGATTCGCCGGCGACAGCACGGATGCCATCGGTTCCAAAGAGCTTTCGCATATTGAATTTGAGGGTAACAGTTTGCCGTCAGGAACGCTTGCCGGTGACGGTGGCATCCAGGGAGCCCTTGTGCAATCGTGCGGTAATAGAACTTCCCGGAGCAGCCTCGGCGGCATCCCGCAGCAGCCTGCCATCGGCGTCATAAACAAGCGCATATCCACGCTGCAGCACGGCAAGCGGTGACAGCGACTGAAGCGCGGTCGAAACGGCCTGCACGCGGTTCCGTTCGCTCGAAAGGCGGCCGCGATGAGCCGTCACAAGGCGTGACTCAACGATAGAAACACGTTGTTGCGCCTGGGATAGCTGCCGTGTCAAATCGCGTGCTGCCAGACGCTGGTGCAGCGCAAGCAGACGTCGCTCATTGCGCTGAAGCCCCGCGCCTACGGCAGAATTGGCGCGCCATGCAAGCTCGTCCAGACGCTGATAGCGGCGGCTGATGGCATCTTCTACACGATAGAGGATGGCTTGGGCGTTGATACGCGCGAAACGCTGGCCGGCCTGCATGGTGGTATAGCGGGCAGCACGAACCAGCCGCTGGCCGAGTGTGGCCACATGATCTTCAATGCGATGCTGAGCGGCTGTGATCAGCTCTGCGGCGGCCGACGGAGTGGGTGCGCGCAGATCCGAGACGAAGTCGGCAATGGTGAAGTCAGTCTCGTGGCCGACGGCAGAGACGATGGGAAGCTCACTGGCCGCGATCATACGGGCGAGTGCCTCATCGTTGAAGCCGGCGAGGTCTTCGGCAGAGCCGCCTCCGCGCGCCAGCAGAATAACGTCTACCGCGTGGGGAGTCCCTGCTGCCTGGTTGAAGTAGCGGATGCCATTGGCGACTTCCAGCGGCGAACTGGCGCCCTGTACCGCGGCGGGGTATACCAGCAGATCGAGGCAGGCGTGCCGCCGCCGGATGACGTTGACGATGTCACGGATAACGGCGCCGGTAGGGGAGGTGACGATGCCGATGCGTGTGGGGAAGGCAGGAAGTGGACGCTTCCGGTCAGCATCGAAGAGACCTTCGGTCTGCAGGCGGGCCTTGAGCTGTTCGAAAGCAAGCTGCAGCGCTCCCGCTCCGCGAGGTTCAACTGATTCGGCGATGAGCTGAAGTTGTCCGCGCGATTCGTAGACGGAGACGCGGCCACGCACCAGGACTTCCAGGCCGTCTTCGATGCGGAAACGGTGCATCTGGGCCTGGCGCCGGAAGAGCACGACGGGAAGCTGTGCCTCGCCGTCCTTCAGTGTGAAGTAGACGTGGCCGGAGCTGGCAGGGCGGCAGTTGGAGACCTCTCCGAAGACGGAGATATTGCCATATCCCTTTTCGAGCTCGCCACGGATAAGTGAGACCAGTTCGGCGACGGAAAACGTAGTGCGGCGCGGCGCCGGCCGGGCTGCAGGTTCAGCCGCCTGCGGCGCAGCTTCGGGTTCTTCGAACGCGAAGCCAAGCTGAGGAGCGGTGTCCGAGGTACGGCCTGAACGGAGCTGTGCCAGCGTAGGCATAGCTCTAGGTTAGAGCAATTCTCCTAAGACTATCGCTTTGGATAAATCTACGAATGCCGTTTTCTTCGCAGGAAAACGGCGCAAACAGCCAGGACTTCACCCCTGCGAACAAGTTCGCTGGGGACCCGACACTCCGCTCTACATCTTTAGGAGACTTGCTCTAGAGCATTTTCCCTGTTGCTGGGTATCCCGGAAGGGCGTGCAGTGGCGTTTTCATCGGGAAACCGCCCATAGATGCGGGATGCTCTGGACTACACCTACAGGGAAAATGCTCTAGCGCCGGAGGCGGCTGAGGAGATAGAGAACCAGAGAGAGGACAATGCTGATAACGATGCTTGTCCCTAAAGGGATGAAAACCTGCCAGTTACGTCCACGGAAACTGATGTCGCCTGGAAGGCGGCCAAAGGGGAGCGAAAACTTACCGGCAACCAGGAAAATAAGGCCGGCCAGGATCAACAGGCAGCCGGCACCGATTAGCATGCGGCCGATGGAAGTCATTGGTTCAGCACTAGGTTAACAGTTCGTTCGCTTCGCGCAGAAGATCGGTTGGATGAAGCGGTTTGGTCAGCACGGACCAAGGCTGCGACTGCTCTTTGGAACGGTCCATCAGACTCTTCATCAGAGAGTAGTAACCGGTAAAGAGCACGACACGGCAGTCCGGCTGCTCTTCCGTCAGGCGGGTTGCCAGAGCAACGCCGTCCTCTCCGGGCATATTCACATCGCAGAGAAGGAGGTTTGGGTGAAAGTCACGTGCGGCAGACAAGCCATCTTCCGCTGTATAGACAGCGCGTGCCTCGAAACCATTTTCCCGGAAAATAATTCGCAGGGTATCGGCTACGAGATGCTCATCGTCAACGACCAGGATACGGCGCATATATTTCTCCTGCTTCGGTGGAATGCAGGGCAGTCAAGAACAACAAAACGACAGCTTTTCCGAAGTACTGGGAGTATCTTGCGCCGTGTCGACGCCGGAAATCCAATTAAACCTTCTTAAGAATCGGGGATTTCCAGCCCGGTACTGAAATGGGATTTTAGAGCATCTTTCCCTGTTGCCGGGTTTTCCGGAAGAGGAGCGCAGCGGCGTTTTCTTCGCGGAAAACGCCCACAGATGCGGAAGCCCTACTCTTCCCCTACAGGGAAAATGCTTTTACTGACGCGCGCCCGGATTCAGACGCTGATCGGCAATCGAACCGGCAGCAGTCTTGGCTTCCTTGTCCTTGAGCTGTGCGTAGATCTTGCGGGCCTCGGCCTGCTGCCCCTTGGCTTCATAGAGGGATGCAAGCTGCAACTGGGCGGTTGCGGCCGGAACCGAATGATTCGGCTTGGCGATGAGCTGGTTATAGAGGTCGATTGCCTTCTGGTCCTGTCCGCTCTGGCGATACAGGCTGGCCAGGGAAAGTTTCGCCAAAGACGCGAGATCGCTGTTCCAGGAGCCGGCAACTTTTTCCAGGGCGGCCTGCGCCGTGGAGGTCTGATTCGCTTCGATGGCAGTCAGGCCGGCGAAGTAGAGGGCGAGTTTGCCGCTGGAGGTCATGCCATAGCGATCAGCCACCTGCTGGAACTTCTCATGGGCGGCCTTGGCGCGCTCCTGCGCCGAAGGGAAGGTCTTGACGCCCTGCTGCGGCGGAACACCGGGTTCGGCGATATCGGCCTGATAGACACTCATGGCTTCGCCGAAGGCGGTATTGGCGGAGTTGGAACGCACGTTGTAGATCACCAGACCGCCAATAACGACGAGCAGAACGACAACAATTCCGACCGCATAGCGAACTACGGCACTGCGATTCTGCTTAGCCCACTGCAGGCCGTGCTCGGTTGCGGCGACGTAGGCGTCTGGCTGCTTCAATGAATGGCGGGTCTGGCTGTCCAACGTGATGTTCCTTAGGTCTCGATAGAGGTGCGCGCCCGAGATGGGCACGTAATTCCTAAGTTTAGAGCATTTTCCCTGTTGCTGGGTACCCCGGCTGCGGCGTGCAGCGACGTTCATTGCGGAAAACGCCTATAGATCCGGATGCTCTGGACTACACCCACAGGGAAAATGCTCTATCAGCGGCCGTTTGCCGCTTCAATCTCTGTTATCTGCAGCACTTCGCCCGGTTTCAGCTATACGCCCCAGACCAACTATCTCAAAAGGGTTCGTGAATCAGTTGTTGCGAAGCAAGTTTTCCGTCGTGGTCGTAGTGGAGTTCGACGACCCAGTTGAAGACATCGTCCGGCCAGTGTTCGCCGCCGAGCAGTCGTGTGGAATCCGCCCCGAGTCTGGTAAGCAGCTCGGGAATCCCACCGTGCCTCCAGGAGATGAGAATGACTTTGCCGTGAGACTCCTTCTGGAGTTCGGCAACGAAATCATCGTTCTTCTTCTCGACGAAGTGCGTGTTGATCGGTTTGTGAATCGTTGTGCTGAGTGGCTCCACGGTCAAACGCGGACGCAGACTGTTTTTACTGTCGGTCGCGGCGAAGATCGTGTCGATGGAGAGGTTCCGGCCGCTGGGATCGACGAAAGGAGCAAAATAGGCCGCATAACGCTGTGCGCGTGCCTCTCCGGCTGGAGTGAGGCGATCGCCGACGAGGGGTTTCTCCGCGTGCCGGATGATGAGGAGCGTCGTGTCACGCAGACCCTCCTGCGCATGACAAAGGATGGACGAAGCGCCCATGAGGGCACACAGGAGAGATCGGCGAAGCAGCATGGCTCCAGCGTGCCCCAGAAAGCTTAAAAGCGAATGAAAACCTATTCGGAGAGCGACTGTTTGTGAGGCTCGCCCGGTAGAACGAAATCCAGCTCGGCGGGGTGGGAGTCGCGATTGACCAGCGGGAGCTGCGGCAGCTTAGAGGTGTGGCCGGCTTCGCGGACCACCTCGTCAACGTGCTGCAATACCTCATCGATGGACATGGTGTACATCTCGCGGCCGTTATCGTAGCCGGTTTCGATGATGGACTTGAGGTAACGCCCTGCGGCCTGCGCAGCCAGATAATCCGTAATGACGTGACCGTTCTTGGCCTTCTGCTGCACCCACGCCTCATTCGGCATGGCGATCCAAACGGGGCGGCCGTTCACAGCGAAACGGATATCGGTGGCGTCGGCGTGACGCGTTGCGATGGCCACGACCGTGCCTTTCCAGGTGCAGTGCAGGTCTTCCCCGGTAAACCGGTCGCGAGCGTGAAAGTCCTCGTACATATCTACGAGCTTAAATGAGGGGTGATGCCGGGGCAAGGTGAACCGGCCCGGCGAATCTACCAGCCCGCAATGGCCAGGTTTGAAAGCGAGTTTGAGGAGTCGTTGGCTCCCGGGCCCAGATACGCGTTCCATCCGGAGAGGAAGCCCGCGGTGGAGACCTGGTTCATCTCTGGCCGATAGACGCTGGTAATGAATGAGAAGTCCGTGACACGCCCGTCGACCACGCAGGGAGGGTAGGAGCGATGTTTCATCTCCTCAGCGACATAGCCCTGGGTGAGAGTATCGGCGCGCGATAGGACGCGGATGCTGTCCGGTTTGCCCTTGCGATCGACGTGAACATACGCCTGCAGCCGTGGGGTTTGAGACTGAGGCAGGCCAACAGGGCTGTATCCTCCCTGGTCGCACGCCGCTAGTTCAGTGCCATGGGCTGGATGCAGGCGAAGGTTGGAGGGCGGGGCGTCCAGGGAATGGTCGAGGGGCTCCAGCAGGACAACCGTTAACTCGGCGATCTTTCCCTCTTCGCCAAATACCGCAATGCGGCCGGGGACGCGATGCTGGCGTAGCGTACTCCAATCGAGGATCGCCGTCACGATGCCGTTGCGCTTTACGGCTCGTAGCTCTCCGCTGGTGGACTGGAAGCAGGTTGTGGGCGCGTCGACCAGGGAAATGGCATACATGCCGGACTCATCTGTCCGTTGGGTGCCGAAGCAGGCCAGGTTGCCATGACCAGGAGCATGTTCGCTCAGAAAGCGGTCACGTGGAAGCACATCGGGGACTCCGGTCTCGCCGAGCGCGGCGAGTGCAACCAGAAGGGCTGGAGAAAGAGAGATGTTGCGGACATCGTTGAAGGCGCCTTCAGTCGTCGTGTAAGTCGTGAAGTGCTGCTTAGTGGACGTAAAAATCCGGCGCTGGCTGTCAGGGGAGCTGTAAAAATCTTCGACGGTTCCGTCCTGGGAGGGGCGTCCCTGCTGATCATAAAGCTGGAAGCTGACAATACGATGCCAGGGCTGACGATAGGCCTCACGGATTTCGAGACGCTGTGCCCGAAGCACGTCGGCAGGCTTCCATGGTTGTTCCGCCAGGGCCCCTGTGACCGCGATTCCGCAGAGAGCGAAGATCAGCGTCCGCATCATGCCGAACATCATAGCCCCGGTTTGTCATGGTTGGGGGATGGTTATTCGCTTAGATCAATTTCCCTGTAGACGTAGCGCAGGGATTCCACATCTATGGGCGTTTCCGCAATGAAAACGCCGCTGCACACCTCGTCCGGGATACCCAGCAACAGGGAAATGCTTTTAGAAGCGAGAAAAAGGTCCTTTTCGGAACCGGAAACGATCCCTTCCCCACCAGAGCGTCGTCAGACCAAAATCCGTAGCTTTCCCGGAGATTACGCATGGAGAGTATGTTCTTTTCCGGACCTCATCCTGCGCCTCTCGCTCGAATAAGGAAGAGGCGGAAGTGATGACAGATGTGCGGTCGACCTTTCCTTGTTTATCAATATGAATATCGAGGAGCACGCCGCGCGTACCGAACGAGGAAGCGTCGCCAGTTATATCGGCGCCCCCGGAATCGCACGGGCTGATCTCGGAGCGCTCGCCTGGATAGCTTGCTTCCGGAGGCCTCTCAATTGTCCGGCCCTCGGGGAGAGGTTCCAGCAGCACTGTCTCAAGAGAGACAAGCGGTCGTTCCTCGGTCGCGACCAGTACTCGGGATGGAACGTATCGCTGGTTCAGCAGCAGCTGAGCGTTAACTGCAGTGACAATGTGTTCCAGCGTTACGGTACGCAGTGTTCCGTTGTGGTCGAAACAGAACGAAGGTACGCTTCTGCTGCTGATTGCGATGAATCCGGAGTCGTCCCGCCGTTCGGTCTGGTAGCAACTGAAGTGAGTGTCAGGGAGAGCCGCAATAGCGAGAATGCGATCCTTGGGCAGGAGCTGCGGCACAAGTTGAGGGGACATCCCTTGCAAGGCGAAGCGAAGCATTCCAGGAATGACCGCGTTCTTACGATCCGTGAATGTGCCTTCCGGAAGCGTGTAGATGGAGAACGATTCTTTCGGGGAGCTGTAGGTGCGTTTCTGGTGAAACGGAGAATAGACGGTATCTTCTACCGCACCGGTGATCTCTTTTTTCTTATCTCCGGGAAAAAGAATGAAGCGAACGACGCGACGCCATGGTCTTGAATAAGCCGTGACGAACGCGTCCCGCTCGGCAGCAAGCAGGCTTTGCGGAGATGGCTGACTGCCGGGCTGCGTGCTGATAAGTGGGGCTGACGATAGCAGGAAAACGCCGAGAAGAATTCGTCTCATCGACCCTCGTCAAGGCTCCGATCATCTCACTTGACGACAAGCAGGGCAATCATCAGGGCTATCGCGACGAGCAGCAGAGCTAGGAGGATCCAGAACCAGTTCTGGAAGTTATGGAGTTGGTGCTCGAGCTGATCGATTCGGCGGCTGCTCGCTTCCTGGTGGGAGCGGAGCTCTGTGGAGAGATGCTCGATGCGCTGGTTCAGGTCCTGGTGCGCCTCAAAGATCTGCTTGCTGAGCGCGACGTGAGAACGGGCGACCTGGCCGAGCTCGGCTTTCAGTGCCTCCGTGGCCTCGTTGAGCGGGGTGAGGTCAAGTTCCGCCGAAGCGGAGGGCGCAGCCAGACGAGAAGCGACCAGCGACTCAAGCAGTGGGATCAGGCGGATGAGCTTGGGAAGGTGTTCCGTCAGTTGGAGAAGAAGCTTGGGCCACATAGGTTTAGGGTGCAGGGTATTGCCCGGAATCGCAAGTCCTTGGAGTGTGCGGACCATCTTGGGTTTGATTTTTATTTGTCATTTCGGAGCGCAGCGAAGAAATCTGGTTGGAATCAAAATCCAAGGTTTCCCACGCTTCGCGATTTCATTGCGAAGATGGGTATCACACTAAGCGCGACCCAGCTTTTCAGCCCAGAAGAGTATCGGTAGAGAGGCAGATTTCTTCGCTGTCGCTCCGAAATGACCAAAAAAGTCCCGAAGATACTGACTCGCTCCTAGCGTCGATTCAGACTGGCTATCAACTTCGGCAGGATCAAATCGAGCTTCTTCTGACGGGTTCGGAAGTTGGACGCCAGTTGCCGCCTGATGATGGCGGAGGAAGCAAGGGCCATGGGTGGGGTGAACTCGATGTCATCAATAATGCGAGTGCCGTGAATGGGAACTCCGGCCTCGTTGGCGCGGGTCTCTTCGCTGACGCTGTGCGTGTGCTTCCAGTAACGGAAGGGGCCGCGAAGCTGGACGTCCGTGAAGTGGTGGTTCCACGCGAACTCGGCAATCTCGACCTCCCAGGGAACACGGAAGTTGATGAGAGGCAAGGGAACCAGACAGGCTGAGACCGTAAAGCGGCTGCCGGCGCCTGCGGCGATGCTCTTCAGGCGTAGCGCAGGATCCGGAGCTACCGGTCGTTGCGGTGGAGGTGCAAGCGCCGCCTCCTCGATCCGGACCTTGAAGAACTTCGGCATCAGCAGTGGCAGATTGTATGGATTCGCCAAAAAGGCGAAGACCAGCTCGACCGGGTAGGGAACCCACTGCTCGGTATGAAATGTGGCCGGCACGGCTTTCAGAGTACTTGAACGATTACCGACCGAAATAGTCGGAAATTTTTCTCAAATAGGACCTGAAAGGTCGCTGATTGCGATATGCTTCCTATATCGGACTGAATAAGTCTTTTATCGCCTTCAGGAAGCTCTGAGGGGCGAAGGTGTGCCGCGAACGGGTTGAGGGCTGGTTTCGGGCGAAAGACAAGACTGGGAAGCGTGTGCAGGTGAGGGCCTCCGCGCAGACCAAAACCCCTGGAGGATTGGGATGAAGAGGCCTTTGAATCGTTGGAAGCTCTGGCAGAAGCGTAGCGCGAAGGTAGTGGCGGTAACTCTGGCGGCGTATGGCGCCGGCGAGGGAGCGGTCGCCCAGGAAGGTCATGGACATGATCGTTCGCATCACGCGCCTATCTCGCAGGGCGTGGTGAAGTTCAATATCCCAGCCGGACAGATGGACGAGGCGCTGCGGAGCTTTGAGTCGCAGAGCGGCAGCAAGGTGAACCTGAAGGTTCCCGCCGAGACGGTTGCCGGCTTCCGTACCAAGGGCGTCAGCGGCATGATGTCTGCCGAGCAGGCCCTTCGTGAGCTGCTGGGCGAAACCGGCCTGGGCGTAAAGGTGACGGGAGACTCTACCTTTGAGATCGGTGTACAAAACTCCGAGCAGGTGGATGTCACGACGCAGTCGACGACTGTCGCGCTGACGCAGTTCACGCAGCCGCTGCTGGACACGGCGCAGACCGTCAATGTGATTCCGCAGTACATCATGCAGGAGCAGCAGGTCACCACGCTGCGCGATACTCTGCGCAACTCGCCAGGCATCTCCATTGCAGCCGGCGAGGCTGGAGCGCAGGGCGATAACCTGACGATCCGCGGGTTCTCCGCGCGTAACGATATGTTCCTCGATGGCATTCGTGACTTCGGAAGCTACTACCGCGATGCCTTCGATTACGAGCAGGTGGCTGTATTGCAGGGACCTGCAAGCGTGCAGTTCGGACGCGGATCGACCGGCGGCGTCATCAATCAGGAGACAAAGCAGCCCCAGGCAAATGAGTTCGCACGTGGTTCGCTGCAGCTTGGTACAAACCTCATGCGGCGTGTTGCCGGCGACATCAATGTTCCGCTGAAGGACACGCTTGATGGCGCGGCATTTCGTCTGAATGTGGTGGGTACTCAGAGCAAAGTCGCGCAGCGTAACTATGCAGAGACCCGGCGTTTTGGTATCGCGCCGTCGCTGATCTTTGGTCTGAATTCGCCGACGCGTTTCAGCCTCAACTACCTGCACGAGGCCGAGAACTCCACTCCGGACTATGGTCTGCCCTACTTCGGGCCGCGTGTCGCCAAGGTGAACCGCAAGAACTACTACGGTTTTGCCAATGACAACTTCCTGCGCACGAATCCCGATGTAGTCACCGCGAAGGTGGAACACGACATCGGCACGCGAGCAACACTGCGCAACGTTACGCGTTGGGGCAACTACCCCCGCAATGTTGTGATCACGGAGCCTCAGATCTTGACGGTGGGAACGCTGACTGCGATCAAAGACTCGACCGGGAAGATCACGGGGTATAACGCAACCTGCGCTCCGACCAATGCGACGGCTTGCTATCCCGTAACGACTCCTTTGAGCAATGTGCAGGTCACCCGTGCGCAGATTCCGATCAACAGCACGGAAGACATTATCTGGAACCAGACCAGTGCCGTCGGCCACTTCTCACTGCGGCACATCGAGAATGATGCTGTGATCATGGCGGAAGGTGGGCGCGAGCGGTCGATGCCGCAACGCACTGCTCGTACGGTAGGTACGACGAATGCGTTGAACCCAGCGCAGGATGTGTATGTCGCGAGCTACTCCACGCCTCCAGGCCGTACTCACATTACCTCCTGGAGCTACGGTGTCGGCTTCAACGACACCATGAAGCTGACGCAGTGGCTCATGCTTTCGGGTGGAGTTCGTTTCGATCACTTCGAGACGCAATCAGATCAAGCCGCGAATGGTGTGCTCCCATGGCGCGCCGATGATAAGCCGACCTATCGCGCCGCAGCCGTGGTGAAGCCTCGTCCGAATGGAAGTGTGTACTTTGACTGGGGCACCAGCTTCAATCCTTCGGCCGAGAGCCTCAGCCTGACCGCAAATAATGCGACCCAGGCCCCGCAGGAGAACGAGACTTACGAAACCGGCGCAAAGTGGGCGTTCCTGCGCGATCGTCTCAATCTCAACGGAGCCTATTTCCGTACGACGAAGTCGAATGTCTACGAAACTGATCCGTTCGACACCACCCAGGTTCGAAATGTCGGCAATCAGCGCATTCAGGGTGTGCAGTTCGGTGTGTTGGGACATCTGCCGCAGCATTTCGACATTCTGGCAGGTTATGCCTATCTGTCCGGACGTGTCACGGCTACGACGTTGAATGCGTCACCGTTCGCCGTCCAGGCCGCCGCAATTGCCGCGCAGGGAGATGCCGCGAGTCTCGCCCTGGCACATTCGGCCCCGTTCTATATCAACCCCGTAGGTATGCCATTTGCTAACGTGCCGAAGAACACCGGCAACCTGTGGGTGACCCATGACATCGGATGGGGCTTTGTCGGTGGTTTCGGTACGAACTACACAGCGGCACGCCGCGCCAGCACAGGCACTTTGATTGCGGTCTATGACACGACGGCGGCCACCAACGTGAATAACGTCCGTCTGGACTACAAAGGCATTCCTGAATACTGGATCTTCTCGGCGATGATACGCAAGCCGCTCAGCGATCGCCTCGACTTTCAGGCGAATCTCAACAACCTTGGCAACAAGTTCTATATCGATCAGCCCCATCCGAATCACCTGATTCCAGGAGAAGGCTTCAACGCGCAGTTTGGTTTCAACGCGCGCTTTTAGAGCAATTCTCCTAATACTGTGGCTCTGGATAAACCTGCGAATGCCGTTTTCTTCGTCGGAAAACGGCGCAAACAGCCAGGACTCCGCTCTACACCTTTAGGAGACTTGCTCCAACCCCGAGTGCAGGGCCTCGCGGATACCGTCCCTGCACTTATGCAGCAAGGAGTAAGGCAAACCGATGTTAGTCACGATTCCTGATGTTCTTACCGCGGAGCAGGTACGCCACATGCGTTCCATTCTCGACAGCGCAGACTGGTCGGATGGAAAAGTAACCGCCGGCTACCAGGCCCAGACGGTAAAGGACAATCAGCAGCTCACGGAAACGCACCCGGTCGCCCAGCAGCTCGGTGAGATCGTACTTAACGCGCTGGGCGCCAATCCGCTATTTCTCTCGGCGGCGCTGCCCTTGAGAGTCTTTCCGCCGATGTTCAACCGGTATGCGGGCGGTGGCCATTTTGGTACGCATGTCGATACCGCAGTGCGTCCGATCGGAAATACAGGATTCCGCATTCGTACCGATCTCTCGTGCACGCTCTTTCTTACAGAACCCTCAGAGTATGACGGAGGAGAGCTCAGAATCGAAGATGTCTATGGCGTGCAGAGCGTGAAACTGCCCGCAGGCTCGATGATCCTGTATCCCTCGACGAGTCTGCATCATGTGACGCCAGTGACTCGCGGAGCCCGGGTGAGCTCGTTCTTCTGGCTGCAGAGCATGGTGCGCCAGGATGCGCAGCGTACGTTGCTCTTCGATCTCGATACTTCAATCCAGAGACTGGCCGCTGATCATCCGGAGCATCCTTCGACGGTGCAATTGACCGGGGTGTATCACAACCTGCTGCGGCAGTGGGCTGAGCTGTAACGCAGGTGCAGGATGGGCGCGCCGCCTTGCCTCGGAACATGGCCGGTGCGTCCGAAAGGGTCCGAAGCAAACACACACGGTGCTTCGGGCAACACGGAGGTGGAGCTGGTCGCCCTCACGACCAGGCTCCATCTCCGTGGCAGAAATTGGATATCTTCGCTGCCGGCGGGCTGTGCTGTACGTAACGGTTCTTCAGAAACGGCCGATAGCTGGCGCATGAGGACGCGTGCGTATTTATCGTCTGTTCTCCCGCGTCGGTTTGACAGTCCGGTAGTCTTGCCTCGAAGCTGGAAGTCAGGCCTCCTCGCGCGTATGAACGGCACGCAGTCCCATCCTGCAGCAAAACACCATGACTCTGGTCTGCTGGCCATCGGCATCCTGAAGGTATTGGAAGCGGCACTTTCCGTAGCCGTGGGACTTGGAGTGCTTCATCTCCTGAATAAAGATCTCAACGACGAGCTCACGAATCTGGTCCGCTATCTCCACCTGAATGAAGATGGCCGGCTGGTTTCGCTCGCCTTTGACAAGATCGACCTGATCAACAACCACCGCCTGAAACAGATCGGCGCCTCTGCTTTTGCATACGGCGCGCTGAAGCTGGTGGAGGGGGTAGGGCTGGTGCGGGAGAAGATTTGGGCAGAGTATCTGACGGTGATTGCCAGCCTGGTCTTCCTCCCCTGGGAACTCTATGAGCTGGCACACCACCCCAACATCTGGAGGCTGGGGATCCTGATTGGGAACCTGCTTATCGTGGCGTATCTGCTGTGGATTCTGTCGCGGATGCGGCGGCGGAAACAGCAGGATTGACGCGGTTCCCGCTTACTTTCGCCTAATTTTCGCTTACCACGGATTTCCTCAGCCGCGCCACCCTCCTGCACCAATCTCCTAAACACCACGGGTTGGGGTATACCCTTTGGTTACCCCCACAGCCTGAGTTTTCCACAGACCATTTTGGAACCGCTAATGTTTTCCGCAATTTAGGGACTTGTATTGGGGCAACTTATGGGTGATTCTGTGGGTCGAAGTGGTAAGAAGTGGAGCAAAAGGGATGAATGCTGCTCCGATGGCATGATTCTAACCCTGGAACGGAAGCGAACGGCAAGATTCGCACCGTAACCAACTTTGTGCTCTTGGTTCTTGCTGGCACTGAGGAACGATGTTTCGCGGAAATCATCCAGCGCGTGTCGACGACAAGGGAAGGCTTAAGCTGCCCGCCGAGTTCATGCGCCGTTGCAAGGATGTCTATGGCGATCAGTTCTACATCACCAGCAAGGACGGCAAGCGGGCTGAAATTTATCCGCTGAAGGAGTGGGAAAAGATCGAGGAGAGGCTGGCGCAGATTCCCTCCATGAATCCCCACAAGAAGAAGTTTCTGGACGTAACCAACTATTACGGCCAGATGGCGCAGATGGACGAGCAGGGACGGGTTCTGATTCCGGCCATTCTGCGGCAGGCAGCAGACGTGAAGGGCGAGGTGGTGGTTCTGGGATCGCAGACCTACCTGGAGCTGGTGAACCACGAAGCCTTCAAGGCTGAGCTGGAGGCCCAGCCGCTCACGATGGACGACCAGGCTGCATTGGCTGACCTCGGTCTGTAACGGTTTTGGGCTCCCAAGGGAGCCGCATGGGGGATGAATGATTGCATCGCTTCATGTGCCGGTTCTTTTTGAAGAGGTTTTGAACTTCCTGAATGTGCGGCGCGGCGGAATCTACGCTGACGCGACGCTTGGACTTGCCGGGCATACGAGCGGAATCGCTCGCCGCCTGGGGCCAAATGGAACGCTGCATTGTTTCGATCGCGATCCGGACGCCATGAAGCTGGCGAAGGAGCGGCTGGAACATCTGGCGGCGGAGCTGAAGGCAACGATGCCGAAGGTTGAGTTTCATGCACGGGCTTTCAGCGAGGCAGGCCAGGTAATTGCGCCTGGAACGCTCGATGGCATCCTGGCCGACTTTGGCGTAAGCAGTCTGCAGCTGGACACACCGCACAGAGGATTCAGTTTCAGGCACGACGGTCCGCTTGATATGCGGATGAACCCGAATGTAGGGGTGAGTGCCGAACAGGTGGTAAATCAGATCGACGAAAACGAGCTCGCCGACCTGATTTACGAATTCGGAGAGGAAAGGAGTTCGCGCAGGATTGCCAGAGCCATTGTCAGGGCCCGGCCGATTACGACGACGGGGGAGTTAGCCCGAGTGGTAGCGGCCGCGGCCCCAGCAATGAAAGGCGAGAAGATTCATCCCGCGACGAAGACCTTTCAGGCGCTCCGGATTTACGTGAATGACGAGCTGGGAGAGATCCGGTCGCTGCTTGCAAGCGCGCCATCTCTTCTGAAGCCCAGTGGCCGGCTGGCAGTGATCAGTTTTCACTCGCTGGAAGACCGGCTGGTGAAAGACGACTTCCGCGAACGATCGCGGACAGGCGAGTACGGGATTTTGACGAAGAAGCCGGTAACGGCGACTGAGGACGAGATGGAACGCAATCCGCGGGCACGCAGCGCCAAGCTGCGGGTAGTGGAGAAGAAGTGAGAAGGGAGCACGGCAATGGCAAGCGTGGCGCAGACAATTGAAGGAATGGGACGGCGGAAGTGCCGCACCGAGTCGCCGGCCGAGCGGAATCGCCGTGTGTATGAGACGCAGCGCGCGGCGCGCCGCGGACCGACGCCCGAGGTTCTCTTCCACAAATACATCGACAACTCGCGCATCGTGAAGGCCGACGATCCGGTCCGCAAGCGTGAGATGCGCACCTTCGGCTCTGCCTGCGCGGTGTTGTTCGTGCTGGTGATGGTGTACGTATGGCAGCACTTCAGCGCGATTGAAGCGGGTTACCGGATCGAAGCGGCCAAGCAGCAGGTCGAGCAGATGCAGGAGCAGAATCGCCAACTCCGTCTGCAGGAGGCCCAGTTGACCGATCCCGAGCGGATCCACACGATGGCCGCGCAGCTTGGTCTGTCAGCTCCTCTTCCTGGTCAGGTGGTTCGTCCGGATGGTGTGAACGATCCGAATGCTCCGGTCGTGGCGCAGGTGGCTACGCATTAATAGGTTGTTCTGTTGTTTCTCTGGATGCTGAGGTTGAAGTAGATGCATACTGTGGCGCCCCCACGTCAGACGCTCACCGCACCGATTAAGCGTGTCCGGTTCGTCTACGTGGCGGCGTTCTTTCTTTTCTGGACGGTGGTCATCTCTGGCCGCCTGGTCTGGCTGCAGATCATCCGCCATTCGCATTATGTAGAGAAGGCGGCAAGTCAGCAGGAGCGTAGCGTGACCGTAGCTCCGCGGCGTGGCCTGCTGTATGACCGCAATCTGCGTGAGTTGGCGATGACTGTCTCTGTGGATTCGATCTACGCCGTTCCCAAGGAACTGGGCAGCAATGCGGCTGATGCTGCAAGTCTGCTGGCCCACGTAGTGCATGACGATCCCGACGACCGCTTTACCTCTGAACAGAGCATCCTGGCGCGTTTCACTGCTTCGCACAACTTCGCCTGGGTCGCGCATCGCGTGACGCCTGAGATCGCCGAGCGGGTTAAGGACCTTAACCTTAAAGGCGTCTACTTCCAGAAGGAGTTCAAGCGCTTCTATCCGAACAACGATCTGGCTTCACAGGTGCTGGGATATGTCGGCGCTGAGGATGTTGGTCTCGGTGGCCTGGAGCGTGAGTTCGAGGAAGATATGCATGGCACACCGGGCAAGGTGCGCACCGCACTCGACGCCCGCCGCAAGGTGCTGGGCAGCATCGAGCAGGAGCCGTTGCCGGGCGAGAACCTGGTGCTGAGCATCGACACTAATATCCAGCACATTGCCGAGCGGGCTCTGGATGAGCAGGTAGAGAAAACCAAAGCACTACATGGTGTTGTGGTGGTGCAGGATCCGCGCTCGGGGCAGATTCTGGCACTGGCGGTGTCGCCGCGCTTTAATCCGAATGAGACACGGCATCTCGATCCGAAGGCGCTCTCGAATCTGGCAGTAAGCGATGTCTATGAGCCCGGCTCCACCTTCAAGCTGGTGACGTATGCGTCGGCGCTCGATGGCGCCAATGTAAAGCCGGAAGACCTGGTGGACTGCCAGGGCGGAGCGATCACCATCTTTGGCCGCACGATTCATGACGACATCTCCGATCGCGGCATGGGCGTGGTGACGGTGCAGCGCGCTCTGGAGAAGTCCAGCGACGTCGCGGCTGTGAAGCTTGCCATGAAACTCGGCAACGAGCGCTTCTACAAATACATGCGCGACTTCGGTTTCGGCGATCGCACAGGTATCGAGCTGCCGAGCGAGACCCGCGGTCTGTTGCGTCCGGTTCGCAAGTGGGATCCGGCATCGATCGGTTCACTGGCCATCGGTCAGGAGGTCGGCGTAACACCGATCCAGTTGGTAACGATGGTCTCTACCATCGCCAATGGCGGCATGTATCTGCCGCCGCACATTATCCTCTCTGAGACGGAGAAGATGAAGGGCGATCCGGAGTTGAAGGCAACTCCATTCCGTCCGCAGAATGAACTTCCGAAGAACCTGCCGGATGGCTCGCACCGTGTGATCAGCGAACTCACCGCTGCGAAGATGCGCAGCATGATGCAGTCGATTGTGGTGAATGGAACGGGAACGCTGGCTGCGCTAAACGGATATTCCAGCGGTGGCAAGACGGGAACGGCGCAGAAGATCGATACGGCAACCCATACCTATTCCAAGACCAAGCACGTCGCCAGTTTTGCGGGCATTGCTCCGGTGAGCACGCCTGCAATCGCGGTTGCGGTGGTGATTGATACACCTACGGCGGGGCCTTCCTACTATGGTGGTTCGGTCTCCGCGCCAGTCTTCGCCGAAGTGGCGCAGCAGGTGCTGGAGTATCTGGGGGTTCCGCACGATCAGCCATTCAACCCGAAGAAGCGCGTGGACGAGATGAAGGTGGCGAAGGTCGAGCACGACGATCATCCCGAGGACAGCACGGCCGATCTGAATGCCATGTTTGCCGAGGCCAATGCGCTTCCAGATGACGATCCACTAAAGGGAACGGCGAACGCCGGTCCTGCCAGGCCGGAGCCTGAGCCCGCGGCATCGCAGCCCGCGAAGAGGTCTGTGCTGAATCTGTTGCCGGAGAGGGTGCTGGCGGCCTTCCGTGCCAACGGAGGAGCGAACACGATGGCCGACGCGGCGGATAACAAGCCGCTGACCGCGCCGAAGGTTGTTCCGCTGTCCCAGCGCAAGGAAGACGGTGGCGTAATTGTTGATGCGACGAAGCGGGTGGCAGTGCCGTCGTTCAACGGCGCTGCGCTGCGCCAGGTAGTGCAACAGGCGAGCTCGGTTGGATTGCGTGTACAGCCGGTCGGAAGCGGCCTGGCCCGCGAACAGGTGCCCTCGGCAGGTACCATGGTTCCTGTAGGGACGCAGGTGGTTGTGCGTTTCCTGCGCTAGCTTTGAAGACTTATTTCGCAGTCCGAATACCGTTATTTCGCAGTCTGAATACCGTTATTTCGCAGTCTCTCTTTATGCTTTTTTCCGAAGTAGTTGCAGGTATCGAGCTCGACGAGCAGACCCACGGCTCGTGCGAGATCACGGGCGTCGAATATGACTCGCGCCGTGTGCGCGAAGGCTCGCTGTTTGTGGCGATGCGCGGCGGCACAACCGATGGCAATAAATTCATCCGTCAGGCCATGGACAAAGGCGCGGGTGGAGTTCTCACCGATTCACGGGAGAGTTTTTCCAATGCATTGTCGCGCTGGCCGCATCTCTGTATTGGGTTGATCGAGCAGGGCCGTCGCGCTCTGGCGACGGCAAGCGCCAACTTCTTTGGCCATCCCGAGCAGAAGTTGAAGCTCACGGCCGTGACTGGAACCAATGGAAAGACGACCACTACCTTCCTCGTAGAGGCGATGCTGCAGGCTGCGGCACGTAAGAGTGTTCTTGTCGGCACGATTGAAGTGCACCTGGCGGGGGAAGTGCGTGAGTCTCCTCATACCACTCCAGAAGCGCGAGATTTGTTGGCACTATTTGCCGAAGGCGTCCAGGCGGGAGTAAGCGAGGCCGTGATGGAGATGAGCTCGCATGCCCTCGATCAGGAGCGCGTGTGGGGCATGCCGGTGGATGTAGCCGTCTTTACCAACCTGACGCAGGACCATCTGGATTATCACGGCACGATGGAAAAATACTTCGCTGCCAAGCAAAGGCTTTTTGCAGGTGTGGGCGCGCCGCCTCCGCGTGCCGCTGTGATTAACGCAGAGGACGAGTATGGTCATCGCCTGGAGAAGTTTGCGTTGCGTGAAGGATCGATCGTAGCTACCTACGGCATGACGAAAGGCGAGTGGCGTGCGGAGCAGGTCCTCCTGCGCGCCGGCGAAACGAGCTTTGTGCTGAAGTCGCCTGTGGGAGAAATTTCTATTCGGACAAATCTGACAGGGCGCGTGAATGTATTGAATACATTGGCGGCCTCGGCTGCTGCCTATGCCCGCGGCGTTCCGCTGGAACAGATTGCTGCGGGTGTTGCGAAGCTGTCGTTCGTTCCGGGCCGGTTCCAGACGGTTCCGAACGATCGGGGCATGACCGTCGCAGTGGACTATGCACACACTGACGATGCGCTGTTGAACCTGATCAGGCTGGCGCGGGAGCTGGCCGGCAAAGAGCATCGCGTGATTACGCTCTTCGGTTGCGGCGGCGATCGCGACCGCACCAAACGGCCGAAGATGGGGCGTGCCGCGGGCCGGGGAAGCGATCTGGTGGTACTGACCAGCGATAATCCTCGTTCAGAAGATCCCAGCATCATTATCGAACAGGCGCTGCGTGGTGTAGAGGAGACCGGAACGGACTGCATTGTCGAGGCCGACCGTGAGCAGGCGATCCGGCGGGCGCTGGCAGTAGCGAAAACCGGTGACATCGTGCTGCTTGCAGGCAAGGGACACGAGAAGACGCAGGTGCTGGCCGACCGCACGATTCCGTTCGACGATGCCGAAGTGGCCGCACGAGTTCTGAAGGAGATGGCATGAAGCTGACGCTCGGCCAGATTGCGGATTGGATTCACGCAGAAGGCGACTTCGATGACGATGCCATTGCCTATGGCTACTCCATCGATTCGCGCACCATCGCCGCCGGCGACCTGTTCTTTGCGGTCAAGGGAGAGCGGCTGGATGGACATGACTTCGTAGAGACGGCGTTGAAGGATGGCGCGGTAGCTGCCGTGGTGAGCATGCACTGGGTGGTTCCGGCAACCGTTGATGAAGGCAAGCTGCTGCGCGTGCCGGAAGGCGACGATTGCGTACTGGCGGCGATGCAGAAGCTTGCCACCGCCGTTCGGAGACACTGGGGCAAACGCGTCATCGGTATCACCGGATCAGCAGGCAAGACGACCACCAAGGAAGGTGTGGCCGCCGTTCTGGGAGCGAAGTTCAAGGTACTGAAGTCCGCGGGCAATTTGAACAACAACTTCGGTGTGCCGCTGCAGGTGCTTCGCCTTGAGCCGGAGCATGAGATAGCCGTCCTTGAGATGGGTATGAACCATGCCGGGGAGATTGCATTTCTTGCCAGGATCGCTGAACCCAACTGGGCTGTGGTGTCGAATGTCGCGCCGGTGCACCTGGAGTACTTCCCGGATGGGATCGCCGGGATTGCCAATGCAAAATATGAGCTGGTGCAGGCGTTGCCCGCCGACGGCATCGCGATTCTGAACGCCGATGACGAATATGTCAGCACCTTCGGCAAGGGGATGGGCAGTCGCGCGGTCTTTTATGGATTGGGTGAAACAGCGACCGTACGTGCAAAGAATGTGCACGAAGCCGGCGAGAAGGGCATGACCTTCTCGGTGATCGCGGGAGGACAGTGTGCCGAGGTAAAGCTGGCGCTTCTGGGGCGCCACAATGTCTACAATGCGCTAGCAGGCATCGCTGCCGGACTGCAGTGCGGCATGATTCTGGAGGAATGCGTGGAAGGGCTGCGCGAGCTGCAGCCATCGGACAAGCGCGGCGAGCTTTTGCGCTGGCGTGGAGCGACGCTGATCAACGATTGCTACAACTCCAATCCTCGAGCTTTGGACGCGATGGTGGAAGCTCTGCTGGCAGTCAAGGCGGAGCGGCATATCGTGATTGCCGGCGAGATGCTGGAGCTTGGCCCGGATGGCCCCGCACTGCATGAGGCCAGCGGACGGACGATGGCGCAGCTCGGTATCCGGCAGGTCATTGGAGTGCGCGGTCTGGCAGAGCACCTGGTCGCCGGGGCAAAGGCGGAAGGCGCCGAAGCGGTTTTTGTGGCCACTCCAGAAGAAGCCGGGCAATGGCTGGAGACCAACCTGCAAGCCGGGGATGCTGTGTTGTTGAAGGCATCACGCGGGGTACGTCTGGAACGCGCATTGGCGGGGATACACTAGAGCAATTCTCCTAATACTGTGGTGTTGGAGAAATCTGCGAATGCCGTTTTCTTCGGAGGAAAACGGCGCAAACTGCAAACGCTTCGCACTACACCTTTAGGAGAACTGCTCTAGGCGCACATGCTTTACTGGCTGCTCTATCAGAAGTTATTCCCGTATTTCCGGCTGTTCCGGATCTTTCGTTACCTTACGTTCCGGACCGTCTTTGCCTCGCTGACGGCGCTGTTGATCGGCCTGATCATCGGCCCCTATGTGATTGAGCGGTTACGAGAATTCCAGATCGGCCAGTACATTCGCGAAGAAGGGCCGCAGAGTCACCAGAAGAAAAAAGGCACGCCGACGATGGGAGGCGTGCTGATCTGCATCTCCATTCTGGTGCCGACCCTGCTATGGAGTGATCTGTCGAATCCGCTGGTCTGGATCACCATTCTTTCGACGTTCTTCTTTGCGGCGATCGGATTTGCGGACGACTACATCAAGGTCGTTCACAAGCGAAACCTCGGCCTGACCTCGAAGCAGAAGTTTGCGTTGCAGTTGCTGGTCAGCCTGGGCGTTGCGCTGGCGCTGTGCGTGTTGCAGCATAAGGGCTTTTACTCCACCCGTCTGGTCGTTCCATTCATTAAGCGCTGGAGGCCCGACCTGATCATCGGAGCCTTGCTGCACAACCACTCGCTATGGTGGCTGGGATTTGCTCCGTTCGTGATCTTTGTCATGCTGGTGCTCACCTTCAGCTCCAACGCGGTGAATCTGACGGACGGCCTGGACGGTCTGGCGATCGGGTGCACGATTATTGCCGCCGGAGCACTGACGGTGCTGACGTATGTGAGCGGCCATGCGGTCTTTTCGGACTACCTGGAGCTCTCGCGTATGCCGCTGGCGGGAGAGCTGAGTATCTTCTGTGGCTCCATGGTGGGCGCTTCCATCGGATTTCTTTGGTACAACGCGCACCCCGCCGAGGTCTTTATGGGTGACGTGGGTTCCCTGGCTCTGGGCGGAGCCATCGGAACGGTCGCGGTACTCATCAAGCAGGAGCTGCTGCTGCCCTTTATCGGCGGCGTCTTCATCCTGGAAGCGCTGAGTGTGATGCTGCAGGTGGGTAGCTACAAACTTCGTAATGGGAAACGTATCTTCAAGATGGCGCCGCTGCACCATCACTTCGAGCTGCTGGGGTGGAGCGAGAGTAAGGTCATTGCCCGGTTCTGGATTGCCGCCCTGGTTTTTGCTCTCTTCGCTCTGACGACCCTGAAATTGCGGTAATCCCATATTTCACTATGGGATAGCTGCCAACTTCCTTTGCCGAGTACCGTCCAACAGGGCATAGTTTGTTGTGCTGTGTTCATGGTGACTTGTAAAAGTAAATGTTGCTGTTGTCACCTCAAGTTCCATTGAGTTAAGGAGCTTATCGCGATGGGAGTGGATTCTGTCTGGTTGCTTTGGCATACCCATGAGATCGGGGATGGACGAGAAGATTCAAAACTGATAGGTGTCTACCGTACACGGACAAAAGCACAGGCTGCACAGGATAGAATTTGCAATCAGCCAGGATTTCTGGCGAGTCCGAACGGATTGAAATGGTCGAGTATTCGCTCGATCAAGACCATTGGGCCGAAGGTTTCGTAACAGTCAGGAACTGAAGATTGATCGATCTGAAGAATAAACGTGTTCTCGTTGTTGGTCTTGGGAAGTCAGGCCTGGCTGCTGCTCACTTTCTAAAAGAGCAGGGAGCCCTTGTCACCGTCTCGGACTCGCGGTCGGCTTCAGCGCTGTCAGCGGAGCTCCCGGCGTTGCTGGAGGCGGGTATTGCGGTAGAGACGGGCGGGCATGGAGTGCTGACCTTCCGGCGGCAGGATCTGCTGGTGGTTTCTCCCGGCGTTCCGCTGAACACCGAAGAGATCGCGTACGCCATGGCTGCCGGCGTGCCGGTGATTGGTGAGGTCGAGCTCGCCTCGTACTTTCTGAAAGGGCAGATCATCGCCGTTACCGGCTCGAATGGGAAGACGACGACCACCTCGCTGATCGGTCATATTCTGAAGACCGCCGGTCTGCCGACTCTGGTGGGCGGCAATATCGGAACTCCGGTTCTGAACCTTCGCCGCGTCTCCACCCATAAGCACTGGGTGGTTCTTGAGGTTTCGAGCTTCCAGTTGGAGACCGTAACCCACTTCCATCCAAAGATCGCGGTTGTGCTGAACATTACACCCGATCACCTGGATCGTCATGGAACCTTTGAGGCGTATGCCGCGGCAAAATATCGCATCACCATTGCGCAGGAACCGTCAGACTACCTCGTGCTGAACGCCGAAGATGTGCCGACACAGTTGACCGCCTCGCACACGAAGGCCGGTATTTATTGGTTCTCACCCTCGCGGCAGATCAAACAGGGCGCGTTTGTCCACGGCGATGGCATCTACTTCAAACAGAAGGAAGGCCATCGGCCGGAGCCGATCATGCCGATCAGCGAGATCCCCCTCAAGGGCGCGCACAATATTGAGAATGTCCTTGCAGCTATTGCAGCCACAAGGCTTGCGGGTGTTCCTAAAGAACAAGTCCGTGCGGGTGTCGCCAGCTTCAAGGCAGTCGAACACCGCCTTGAGTTTGTGCGCAAGCTGAATGGTGTGGACTATTACAACGACTCCAAAGCCACGAATGTGGATGCGACGGTGAAGGCGCTGGAGTCGTTCCCGAAGGGGATCCACCTGATTCTCGGAGGTAAGGACAAGGATTCGGATTACCGCACGCTCGTGCCTCTGCTGAAAGACAGGGCAGTGGCTGTTTACACCATTGGTTCAGCCGCGGAAAAGATCGAGTCGCACCTTAACAAAGTAGTCAACATAGTTTCAGCGGGAACTTTGGAAAACGCGCTCGCGCAGGCAAAGGGAGCTGCCCAGCCAGGAGAAGTCGTCTTGTTGGCGCCTGCATGTGCGAGCTTCGATCAGTTCCAGAGTTACGAACACCGCGGCCGCGTCTTCAAGGAGACGGTAAACGGCTGGGCGGAGTAGGCCGGCACGACGGCGAGCCTGCCCGCTCCGGATGAAGGCAGGAAATGGCAAAGCGCGTCGGCGTCGATAAATGGTTGTTCTTTGTGGTGGTGCTGTTGGTCCTTATCGGACTGGTAATGGTCTTCTCTGCTTCGGCGGTGATGGCCAAGGAGCGTTACGGCTCACCCTATACCTTCGTCAGCAAACAGGCGATGTGGGCTCTGGTAGGTCTGGGAGCGCTGCTTGTGCTGATGCGGGTGGATTACCGCAAATTCAATAATCCCAAGATTGTTCTGCCTTCGGTCGCGATCACGATGCTGTTGTTGATTGGCGTCTTCGCGATGCGCGACTCGCACAACACGCATCGCTGGTTCAAGATCGGTCCATTCTTCAGTTTTCAGCCCTCTGAAATTGCTAAGCCGGTACTGGTCTTGTTTCTGGCGTGGTTCCTGCAGAACCGCATGCATCGCATGGACGATTGGAAGGGAACCATTCTTCGGGCTGCGGCGCCGCCGCTGCTCATGATCGCCCTTGTCGTGAAAGAGCCCGATCTCGGAACCGCGCTCGTCTGTGCGGCGGTGCTCGCCCTGATGCTGTATCTCGCCGGCGCTCAGATGCGCTACTTCGCTATCGGCGCCGCTCTGGCTTCGCCGGTGCTCTATTTCCTGCTGTTTCATGTGGCCTGGCGCCGCGCCCGTATGCTGGCATATATGGATCCGGAGAAGGATCCGCGCGGAACCGGATTCCACATTCTGCAGTCGCTCATTGCCGTGGGCACCGGAGGCTTCCATGGACTTGGTCTGATGGAGGGCCGGCAGAAGCTGTTCTATCTGCCGGAGCCGCACACAGACTTTATCTACGCCAATGTCTGTGAAGAACTGGGGCTGCTGGGAGCGCTGTTTGTGGTCGCGCTTTTTGTGGTGCTCGGTTATCGCGGGCTACGTACGGCGTTTCTCTCGACCGATCCGTTTGCCCGGTTTCTGGCGTTCGGGATTACCTGCGCGATCCTCATCCAGGCCTTCTTTAATATCAGCGTTGTTCTGGCGCTGCTGCCAACCAAGGGCATCCCGCTGCCGTTTATCTCTTCGGGTGGCACGAGCGTGTTTATTACCTTGGCCAGTATGGGCGTGCTGCTGAACATCTCCCGTGAGACGGATTAGTCTAGTCTCGATATAGAGATATAAGGACATTGATGAAGGTATTGATTGCCGGTGGAGGCACGGGCGGACACGTTGTTCCCGCGCTCGCTATCGGGCGTAAGTTGCGTGATGCGTTCGGAGCCGAGGTGCGTTTTGTCGGAACCGAGCGTGGGCTTGAGACAAAGCTGATTCCGGAGGCCGGGTTTCCGCTGGAGTTGGTGAAGTCTGGCCAATTGAAGAACGTCAGCCTGATGACGCGGCTGAAGACCTTTACGGATCTTCCCCTGGGAGTGCTCTACTGCATCCGGCTGATGCGGAGTTTCCGGCCGGACGTGGTGGTGGGGGTCGGTGGCTATGCCAGTGGGCCGGCAATGGCCGCAGCGGTCCTGCTGCGGATTCCTACGCTGGCCTATGAGCCAAATGCCTTGCCCGGCATGACCAACCGCCTGGTAGGCAAATATGTCAGCGCGGCTGCGGTTGCCTATGAGCAGACAACCCACTATTTTCGCAACGCAACGGTGACCGGCGTGCCCGTCAGGCCGGAGATCTTTGACCTTCCGCGGAAGGCTGAAGGGGAGGCTCCGCGTCTGCTGGTGACGGCGGGAAGCCAGGGCGCTGCAGTCTTCAACGAGTTCGTTCCGAAGATCGTTGTGCGGCTGCTGGACGCTGTTCCAGGGTTGACCATCCTACATCAGGCCGGCTCCCGAAACCTGGAAAAGACACGGGAGGCTTTTGCGATAAGCGGCGCGGATAGTTTACGCATTGCCGTAGAAGCTTTCTTGAACGACATGCCGCAGCAGTATGCCGCGGCGGATGTAGTGCTGGCGCGTTCGGGGAGTACGGTTTCAGAATTGTGTGCGGCGGGCAAACCGTCACTGTTGGTGCCGCTCCCGACGGCGGCTGATGATCACCAGAGGAAGAACGCCGAAGTGCTTGGGAACGCCGGTGCCGCTGTCGTGTTGCTGCAAAAAGACGTCACCGAGCAGAGTCTACTGGAGGCTCTGACGGAGCTGTTCAGCGATCGAGAGAGGCGAGAGAGGATGAGCGCCGCGGCACGGTCGTTAGCCAAACCGGGGGCTCTGGAGCGGATTGCCGGAATGATACGAGGACTGGCGGAAATGAAAAAGGGCTGAGACTTCGAGGTCTCAGCCCTTTTGGTTTTGTGTTAGCGATGTCCGCCACCGCCGTGGAAGCCACCACCGCCTCCACCACCATGGAAGCCGCCGCCACCGCCGCCGGAGAAGCCACGGCCACCGCCGAAGCCTCCACCGCCACCGAAGTTACCGCCGCTGCTGCGGGGAGCGCTGAAGCTGCCACCACCACCGAAGCCTCCACGATTGCCGAAACTGGGCTGGCTGCCACCGAAACTGCCACGGTTTCCACCAAAGCTTGGTGGGTTTCCACCAAAGCCGCCGCGGTTTACGTTGCCGCCGAAGTTCTGGCCGCCGTTGAAGGCTTGGCGATTTCCATCAAAGCGCTGTACTCCGCTGCCGAAGCTGCCACGATTCTGGCCGAAGTCACGGTTGCTGTTGAAGGGCTGACGACCGGCATTGAAGTTCTGGTTGCCATTGAAACGCTGCGCTCCGCTATTGAAGCCGCCGCGGTTCACTGAGACATTGGTCCGGTTGAAGTTATTCACCGCCGTGCCGCCATGGAAGTTAGCGTACTGTGCGGGCGGATTACGTTGGAAGCTGGCGCCGCCGGGATGGACGGGCACTCCGCGATAAGGCTGGTTATAAAACGAGCCGCGGAAGCCGGGCCGGAAGTTGCAGTAGGCGCGGTTGTACCAGAAACGGCCGCCATTCCAATAACCACCATAGAAGCCAGTGCCAAAGTAACCGAAGCCGTAATTAATGCCGCCGTAGTAGCCAATTGTGGATCCCCAGTAACCGGGATGCCAGAAGTAAGCGCTGTCACCCCAGCCCCACCAGCCGGGAGTCCAGAGGGCGCCTACATAAGGAGGAAGCACCCAGGCGCCATCGACCCAGTAATAGCCGTCCGGGCCATAGGCCCAGTAACCGGGAGTCCAGATATAACCGTCACCCGGGGCTACAGGCTGCGCATACACAGGAATAGGAGGTGGGGCAATGCCCACAGAGACAAATACCGCCGCGTGCGCCGCCGTTGGAACGATCGCTGCTCCGAGGGCAAGGGCCGAGCCTAAGACTATCTTTCCAAACGACTTGCGAATTGTACCTGCTACATCCATCGGGTCACCTTGCCGCTGTTCACGCCTTCGCTGCTTGCGAGGTGTCTGCGGCGAGCTTCCGGCCTAAAAGAGGGAAGGTCCGGCACTCGTTTTAAGAGACACCGGACCCTGGGGAAAGTTGCTTGTTGGCGGGGGAGCCGTTAGTGCGACAGAGCTTGCCAGGCGCTGTATACATAAACGCCGATGATGCCTGCGGTCGCCAGACCGGCGGCGCCACCCAGGACACGCAACATGGGTTGCAACTTGTTGACTTTCCGAACGATTTCCATTTGTTCGGACTTTTCTACGGTGTTGGAGTCGCTGAGAAAGAGCTGGTCCTCCTCATAACGGGTAAGCGTGCTACGGTACGCCAGAAGCGCGAGAAAACAGGCGGTGAGGGCCGCCCATATGATCAGCATCAGTTGCATAGACATGTTTGAAACCCTCCGAAAGGCTGCAATCGCCGGCTCGGGATACCGGGCGGGTCCGCTTTTATTTGGCGGGCTCTCGGGGTAGGCAGGGCCGTTCGGGCGGAATGATACTCCTGCCGGTAACCGGAGCACTATAGCTTTCAGAATTAAATTTATGGGCGAACCAGATAGAAGAGCAGGGTAGCGATCCCAGCAAGGGCGGCTAAGGTCGCCGTCATTAACCCCACAATGAACCAGGCAGCCAGGCGCTTCTGACGTTCTGTCGGATGGGTAATGCCGAAGAAGTCGATAAACCAATTGGCGATGAAGCTGATCACGATGACACGGCTTTCCCATTATGGAAGGATGCCGGGATAGGGGAAAGGGTTCGCAAACAAAGCCGGCCGCCAAATTGGCGGCCGGCTTTATACCAAGGCGCTTCTTCTCTGGAACTCATCCACGCAGAACCTGGATGGCGTTCACGACATAAATTCCCAGCAACGCGGCAGAGAGGGCAATCGTGGTTCCGCTGGCAAAGGCAACAAAGGGTTTAAGGTACTGGATTCTCCGCTGGATGTCGTCTTGGCGGCGTTTTTCTTCGCCGAGAATATTTTCATCCAGGAAGATCTGGTCTTCTTCCCCGCGGGTAAGAAGACCACGATAGACCATAAGGGCAGTCGTGGAAAGGAATAGGAAGGCCCAAATGGTCCACAGCAGGGTCATGGTGTTCATGGGGGTACACCTCCTGAGAGGAATCACTGCAGGCGTACATAAGCTGTTGCCGTCTGTGCGTGGTATTTCATTTCTCAGAGGTCCACGCGACGACGGTAGGGCTACCGGCGGGTCTGCAACGGGCAGTTTGCAGGCTCGGGACGGCAGAAAGACCACCCACACGGAAATATACGCTGCTTTTGGAGCGGTGGGGCAAAATGCATCCATTTGGGTACGACCGCATCCATTACTTGTGTAGCAGGGTGCAAAATGGCCCCTTGCCCGGCCTTCCGAGGCGGCATACACTTAGATAGAGATCGACTGAATAGGAGTTTCTTACCATGGCTACTACTGCCGCTACCCCCGAGGTTGTTGAGGTGGTTTCCTCGCCGACGACGTCGTCGCAGCCTGTCAACCTGACCCCGGCGGCGATTGCCAAGGTGAAGGAGATCATGGCTACCCAGGATCCAGTCCCTGCCGGTTTGCGCATCGGTGTAGTGGGCGGTGGGTGCTCCGGCTTCCAGTACTCGATGAGCTTTGAGAACCAGCAGGGCATGATGGACAAGGTTGTCCGCTACGAAGATCTCAAGGTCTTTGTTGACGCCACCAGCGCCATGTACCTGAACGGCTGCACGGTGGACTACGTTGAGACGCTGGAGGCTGCCGGCTTCAAGTTCGATAACCCCCAGGTGAAGAGCACCTGTGGCTGCGGATCGAGCTTCAGCGTGTAAGTTTCTGATTTCCGGTAAAAAGACCTCGCCTTGGGCGAGGTCTTTTCTTTTGTGTGAGTTTCATGGAAATGGACCTCCGAAAAGGGCCATGCGGCGTCTAAACTCATACAGGGTTACCCCGCCGGATTCATGACTGAGTTTGTCATCAAGTTGGCCGATGAGCGCGGCCGTATACAGGAGCAAATCCACGCCGCTGCCACGGCTGAGGAGTTACGTCTGCGTTTCACGCACGCGGGCTATCTTGTCTATTCGGTTAAGCCTCGTTCGGTGCTGGCAGCCGGTCGCAAGAAGAAGATCAAGCTCGATACCTTTCTCATCTTCAACCAGCAGTTCCTGACCCTGATACGCGCCGGTCTGCCGATTCTGAGCGGGCTGGATTTGCTCACGGCCGGTCAGAAAGATCTGAATCTGAAGGGGCAGTTGGAAGACGTCGCGGCACGCGTCCGTACGGGGGAGTCGCTGTCGTCGGCGTTCGATGCGCAAAGCGGCGTGCCGATCATCTATACCACCACACTTCTGGCTGGTGAACGGTCCGGCAACCTGGAAGAAGTGTTACAGCGTTTTGTCGACTTTCAGCGGCTGTCTTTGAGCTTTACCAAGAAACTAAGGTCCGCGATGGTGTATCCCATCGTTCTGGTGCTGATGGTGATCTGCATCATGATCTTTCTGCTGACCTTTGTGATTCCGCGGTTTGCGGAGCTCTATGAGCAATTGAATACGCCGCTGCCGGGAATTACTGTCTTCCTGCTGAATCTGGGGAAACAGGCGCAGCACTACGGAATTTATGCGGCCGTGGTGTTCGCAATAGCGGTCTATATCTTCTTCCGTTGGCTCAAGACGGATACCGGGAATCAGTTGGTTGACCGCATCCGGATCAGGCTGCCCCTGATTGGGCCGGTGTGGCTGAAGTACCAGGTAGCGCTGTTTTCCCGCACATTGTCAACGCTGCTGACCGGCGGTCTGCCGTTGGTGCCATCGCTGGAGACGGCGGCAAAATCGATCAACAGCCGCCAGACGGCGCTGGCCGTGTATGCTTCGGTGGGTTCGGTCCGTGAGGGCAAGGGGCTTGCGTATTCTCTGCGACAGACGAAGATCTTTCCGAATCTGGCGACGGAGATGATTGAGGTCGGCGAGTCCACTGGTGCCTTGCCGGCAATGTTGAACTCGGTAGCCGAATTTTTTGAGGAGGATGTACAGCTTTCCCTGGCGGCGGCCATGAGCCTGATTGAGCCAATTCTGCTCGTCTTCATGGGCATCGTGATTGCCATTATTCTTATCTCGCTCTATCTACCGATTTTCTCGCTGGGCGCTGGCGGGCTCGGTCAGTAAACCCTTGGCGCAAACCGGAGTCCAATAAACCATGGCACAAGCTCCCCTAGCGATCCCGATTCCCTCGACCAACGGCCTGGAGCTGAACGAGGTAGAGCGCGCGCAGATGCTGGCGCGCCGCTATCACTCTGAATTTGTTGATCTGAAGAACTTCAAGATTCAGCATGAGCTGTTCCGGACGGTGCCCGTGGAACTGATGTTTCGGTACAACTTTGTCCCGCTGGAACAGAAGCCCGATGGCCGCCTGGTGATCGCGGTGAGCGATCCATCCAAACTGATGGTGCTGGATGAGATTGCTTCTCTGTTGTCGGCGCGGCTGGTTACGCGGGTGGCAACGCTGTCGCAGATTACCGACATTCTGAAGAAGAACGAGCAGTCGCAGCGTGTTCTGGAAGAGGCGAGCGAGGGACTGACCTTCGATGTAGTGTCGTCGGATGAAAATGCAGACGAGAACATCTCCATCGAGAAGCTGACCAGCGAAGAAGATATCTCGCCGATTATCCGCCTGGTCGATACGACAATCTTTACGGCGCTGGAACGCCGGGCTTCTGATATCCACCTCGAAACCTACGACGACTCTCTATTGGTGAAGTACCGTATTGACGGTGTACTGACGCAGGCCATGGCGCCAATTGCGCGAGAGCATCATCAGACGATCCTGTCACGTATCAAGGTCATGAGCGAACTGGATATCGCCGAGCGCCGTGTGCCACAGGACGGGCGCTTCCGTGTGCGCTACAAAGGGCGCCTGATCGATTTCCGTGTCTCGATCATGCCGACCGTACACGGCGAGAATGCCGTGCTTCGCGTGCTCGATAAAGAGTCGATGAGCGAGAAGTTCACGAAACTCTCGCTGGATGTGGTGGGCTTCGCGGATGAGGATCTGCGGCGCTTCCGGCGTTACATCAAAGAGCCGTACGGCATGGTGCTGGTTACCGGGCCTACCGGTTCCGGTAAGACGACGACGCTGTATGCCGCATTGAATGAGATCAAGAGTGAAGAAGACAAGATCATCACGATCGAAGATCCGGTCGAGTATCAGATCCGCGGCATTACTCAGATTCCGGTCAATGAGAAGAAGGGCCTGACCTTTGCCCGCGGTCTGCGTTCGATTTTGCGTCACGACCCGGACAAGATTCTGGTCGGTGAGATTCGTGACGCCGAGACCGCACAGATCGCCATCAACTCGGCGCTGACGGGTCACCTGGTCTTCACGACTGTGCACGCCAATAATGTTGTCGATGTACTTGGCCGGTTTCTGAATATGGGAGTTGAGCCGTACAACTTTGTCTCTGCTCTGAACTGCATTCTGGCGCAACGGCTGGTACGACAGATCTGTGATTTTTGCGCGCATTACGTTACGTACGACGATGAGACCCTGCTGCAGAGCGGCCTCGAGCTCGAGGATTGGCGCGGTTTCCAGTTCCGCGAGGGAGCCGGCTGCATGGAGTGCGGAGGTACGGGGTATCGCGGACGTTCGGCCATTCATGAGTTGCTGGAGCTGGATGATGAGATCCGCGAGATGCTGCTGGCCAAGAAGCCGGGCTCGGAGATTCGGCGTGTGGCGCGTGAAAAGGGGATGGCATTTCTACGCGACTCGGCGCTGCAGCGTGTGCGCGCCGGTGTAACTACCTTGAAGGAGATCAACAAGGTAACCTTTATCGAGGCGACCCGGTAACAATTCAACACATGTCCTTTCTTTCCAAGTTGAGCGGCACACATCAACGTCCCCGCCTGGCGGCCGAGTTACGTGGCGAACTGGTGGTGGCCGCAGCGGCTGATGCAACCACAGCACCGGTGCGTGCGGTCACGCAGGTATCGCTGAGGGCGGGTGCGTTGCTGCCTTCATTGAAGATCCCCAACCTTGCAGACCGCGTTGCGGTTGCCGCCGCGCTGCGTTCAGTGCTGGAACGGGTAGCGGCACAGAGCCGCGATGTCACACTTGTTCTTCCGGACGCAGCGGTCCGTGTCGTTCTCCTGGATTTCGATACATTGCCCTCAAAGGAAGACGATGCCGAAAGCGTGGTGCGGTTCCGTCTGAAACGGATGCTGCCCTTTGATTCCGATACTGCCGCAATCAGCTACCAGGTGATGAGCGAGGCCAGGGGGAGCGTGAGTGTGCTGGCGGTCGCCATGCCCGCGGACCTGCGCAGCGAGTATGAACAGGCTGTACGCGAGGCAGGATATGAGCCCGGCGCGGTGCTGCCGTCAACGCTGGCTGCCGTGGCGGTGCTTGACCCCGCGGAGCCAAAGGCGCAGCTGCTCCTGAATATCGATGAAGCCAGCATGACCACCGCGATTGTGCGAGGCGGCAACCTGGTGCTGTACCGTACGGTGGAGTTTGCCCACGAGACGGTCAATGCAGCGGCACAGGAACCACCGCCTGTAGCCACCGATCCGACATCGGCTCTGGCCATGGAGCAGACGGATGTTCTGTTGGCCGAGGTGGAGCATTTGAACCATGCCGATGAGATTGCTCGCGCCATCTCGGTTGCGACAGCCTATTTTGAAGATACGCTGGGCGCACTGCCGGATGAGATCCTGGTTGCAGGGACATGGCCGTCGAACGAGCTGCAGCGAATCGCGTCCGAGACGATTGGAGAAGGGGTTCGGTTGCGGGAGATCGTACGCGCCGAGGATCTGTTGACCGGATCGACTGTGTCGCGCAATCTGCTGGCCGGCGTGAGAGGAGCATTGAAAGGCTGATGCGTATCCAGATCAATCTCGCGTCGAAGCCTTTTGTCGAGCTTGGGCAGGTCTTCAAGCGGCTGCGTGTTGCCATGGCCGCCCTGGGAGTTACCGCGGCTGCATTAGGTGGTTTGCTGTACATGGAATCGTCCAAGGCAGATGTCGCACAGGCACAGTTAGCAACGTTGCGGAACAAGACCTCAGACCTGCAGCGGGAGCGTTCGCGGAACGAGGCGCGTATGCATCAGCCGGTGAATGCTGCGGCGCTGGAGCGCTCCCGGTTCCTAAATGAGCTGTTCCTGCGTAAGAGCTTCAGTTGGACGGCTGTGATGATGGACCTCGAAAATGTGCTTCCGGCAGGAGTACAGGTGTCATCGATCGAACCACAGATCGGAAGCGACGGCGACGTACATATCCGTTTGCGCGTGATGGGAGACCGCGACAAAGCGGTGGAACTGATTCGTAACCTGGAGCACTCGCGACGGTTTGCCGAGCCTCGCCTGGCCAGTGAATCGTTGCAGACATCAGGCAATCAGCCTGCCTATCAACTTGCGGCGATGGGCAACGTAGAGTTCGATATCCTCTCCGGCTATAACCCGCTGGCTCCGCGTACCGAGGCGAAGAAGGAGACAGCGAAGGAAGATACTGCGAATTCGAAGAAGGACGCAATCACTCCGGCGAAGCCGGTAGTGCGCACTCCTGCAAAGCTTCCAGCAAAGCCTGCTGTCAATGCTCCGGGTGGGCAGAGCGTGCCGATCAGGTCTGGTCCGCCGGTTGGGCCAGGTACAGCGATGCCGCCGAAGGCAGTCAGGCAGGCAGTCAACCCAGGAACCAATCAGGGAACCAATCCGGGAGGTGTGAAGCGATGAGTACGTCCACCGTGACTCCCAGCCTGAATTCGCGTCGTGTTGCGGATGCACTGTCTCCCGTGAACCTCCATATTGCGGGCGTGATGGTGTTGCTGGCTTTGAATATTTATCTCGCTGTGCACCTCTTCCTGGCATGGAACAAGCTTCGGCAGAGCGGCAGCGAGGCTTTAAGTCAGCAGCAGGTAGCTCTGAAGACTGCCGATATTGCCGCGCAACCGCTGCGTGGACTGGATGACAAGCTGACCACGGCACGTGCTGAGGCTGACAAGTTTACCGAGCAACGCCTGTCCTATGCGTGGTCTCCGGTATTGGCGGAGCTGGGTACGCTGGCGAAGAAGCAGAACGTCCGTTTGACGAGGGTACAGTACACGGAGACGGCTCCCGAGGATTCGCCCGATCCGGATTTGGTCGAGATCAGGATGGATATGACGCTCTCAGGGGACTATCGTCCTCTGATGCAATTCCTTAATTCAGTGGAACGCGACAAGACCTTCTTCGTGATCGGTGCGGTGACGTTTACAGGGCAGGCTGGCGGGGGTAATAACAACAACGCGCCGGCAACCTCTGTGGTGAATCTGCGTCTGCGTGTGACGACGTACCTGCGTAGGCCACTGCCGTCTGATGTTAAGCAGGAGGCAAGTACGAAACCGGAGGGAAGCACTAGGCAGGAGGCAGGCCATGAAGTCCGGCGTTGAGGATAAGAAGAAGGTCGCCATTGCCGGAACGCTGGGCGCGGTTGCGGTGATTTGCCTGGGCTATATCATCTGGGACAATTTTCTTAGTTCTCCGGCAGCCACCACTGCGCCGCCGGCTGCTCCGGTCATTCGTGATATGACGCCAAATGGCAGCGCATCGGCGAACACAGGCCGTAAAGGTGCTGGGGCGACTGGTAGTTCTACCGCGAAGAAGGTTGGCACCACAGCGGCGCAGCTTGACCCAACGCTTCACATGGAGGCGATGAAGGCAGCGGAGTCGCTCGAGTATTCGGGTTCGGGGCGGAACATCTTTTCGATGACGTCAGCTCCTCCCCCGGTGGCGAACATTCCGAAACCCATTGCTCCACCGCGTCCGATAACGCAGCCGGTCAATCTTGCTCCAGTTGGGCCGCCGCCTCCTCCGCCAATCAACCTGCGTTTCTTCGGAGTAGCAACGCGGTCAAATGGGCAGCATCAGGCATTCCTGCTACAGGGAGATGATGTCTTTCTGGCGGGATCCGGTGATGTGGTTGCGCGCCGCTATAAGGTAGTGACGGTCAATGCTACCTCGGCCGTGGTGATGGACATGACCAACAACAATCAGCAGACCCTTCCCCTGGTGACGCAATGACGAAGCGGCGGACCAATGAAGACGGTTATCTTCTGGTTGGTCTGCTGGTGATCATCTTCATTATTCTGCTGACGCTTGGGGTGGCTGCACCGACGATGGCAAGATCGTTGAGGCGCGATCAGGAGATTGAGTCCATGCATCGCGCGCAGCAGTACCAGCGTGCGATTCGGCTGTACTACCTCAAGCTCGGACACTATCCGGCCTCGATCGATCAGCTTGAGAATACAAATAATCAGCGCTTCCTGCGGCGGCGTTATGTCGATCCGTTGACAGGTAAGGATGACTGGCGCCTGATTCATTTTGGCCAGGCAAAGGCGCAGATCAAGGGCTTCTTCGGCAAGCCGATTGCGCCGACAGGCGGTGGTCTGGGCGCTGCCGCAGGGATGGGCTCAAATATCGGGGGCATCAATACCACTGCTAATCCGGGGCCTGGAGCGACTCCGGGACCTGGCGCAACGGGATCAAGTGGAGCCACCGGCAGCACAGGAAGCACCAGCCCATTCGGCGGTATCGGCAGCCAGAGCGCATCAAGCCTGCAGGGAACCGGCGGCGTGATCGTGGGTGTCGGGACGTCTAAAACCGGACCGTCGCTGCTGGCGATCAATGGGGACGAAGTGAAATACGAGGACTGGGAGTTTACCTACGATCCCAGGGTAGAGCAGTTGCGGGCTCAGGCGAGTCTTTTGGGAGGCTCGCCGAGCAGCGGCTCCTTAGGAACCCTGGGTTCTTCCGGATCGACCGGGAGTACGGGAAGCAGTGGCTCTACAGGAAGTGGCGGCTCCACCGGAAGTGGAACCCCAACGACTCCAACGCAGCCGACACCACAGACACCACAGACACCACCTCAGCAGTAAGGACTAGAGCATTTTCCCTGTTGCTGGGTATCCCGGAAGGGGCGTGCAGCGGCGTTTTCATTGCGGAAAACGCCCATAGATGCGGATGCTCTGGACTACACCTACAGGGAAAATGCTCTACGTCTCAGGATTAATTTCCGCCGCAGGTGTGTTCCAGCCAACGCAGGCTCAATGGAGTGAATGCATCGAATGTGTCGTTGTGGCCGAGACCGGGGAGAGGATGAAATTCCTTTGGTTCGTTCGCCAGGGAATATAGCTTCTTCCCCTGTGACGGTGGAACAACTGCATCCTCAGATCCATTTCCGATAAGCACGGGTGAGTGGATCTGCTTGATCTTTATCTCATTGTCGAATCGATCCAGAGCGAGGAGGCTCGACGGGAAAAAGGGAAAGCTGATCTGCGCCACCTTGGGAATCGAAAGGTATGGTGCGAGTAGCATCAGGCCTGCGGTGCGATACTCAGAGGCCATTTGCACTGCTACTCCAGTTCCCAGGGAATGTCCGTAGAGGATGATATTTCGGCTATCAACACCGCGGTTTTTCAGGCTTTGCAAATAGGCTCGTGCATCGTGATACAGGCCGCTTTCGGTGGGGGCTCCGGGAAGTCCGCTATATCCCCGATACTCCGCGAGGAAGAAGCCATAGCCGGCAGTAATGTAGGGTTCGGCAATTCCGGCTGCCGTAGACAAGCTGTCCCCGTTTCCGTGAAAGAAGACGATAGTACAGGGCCTGCTTGTCGCAGGTGCATACCAGCCTCGCAACTCGATTCCGTCCGTTGTTTTGACGGGGATCTCGTTGAACGCTCGATTGGCGTGTGCCTCCGTTATCGATGTATAGGAGTGAGCAGGGAAATATAAGAGTCTCCGTTGTGCCAGAAAGAGAATTACGAGAAGTACCAAATAGACCGTGACTGCAGACAACGCGAATAGGCCGAGCACTCTCACGAAGCAATCATCATAACTGACTCAGAAGCGGCCACCATCACACGAATCACCTCACCACTGTGCATTTTCGCTGGTAAAGTTTGTTATGCGATTCTGAGCGTTGGCGTTCGAAGGCCGCTTAGGAGCGGCAACAAGGAGCCGATCATTTCTTATCTGCAATGCAGAATCGATGGGTTCTTGAAAACCTGGAGCGGGAGACCGGGATCGAACCGGCGACATTCAGCTTGGGAAGCTGACGTTCTCTCTAGAGCAAATTGGGGAGCGAAATGAAAACAACGACTTCCGGATAAATATCGCAATATGAGTGACTTACCACCATTGCATTTGCGGCACC
Source organism: Terriglobus albidus (assembly GCF_025685425.1). Lineage (GTDB taxonomy): Bacteria > Acidobacteriota > Terriglobia > Terriglobales > Acidobacteriaceae > Terriglobus > Terriglobus albidus. Next base: position 535,839 of record NZ_JAGTAS010000058.1, on the reverse strand, counting down.
CTCTGTATGGAATGCATATGCTTTCCCGCATTTCCGGTAAATCTGGACAGTATGGACAGTAAGCCATCTGAGAAGAAAACCGCGCAGTTTTGGATGGGGGATTTGGAGCGGGAGACGGGGATCGAACCCGCAACCAACGGCTTGGGAAGCCGCTACTCTACCATTGAGCTACTCCCGCTCGATGTCGCGATTATAGCGCTTGAAGGAGAAGGTGGTCGATAACGGCTTCCGGCTAGTCGTCTTGGCTTTGCACGTGAGCGGGAAGAGTGTACGAAGGCGGGGTCCTCAGACTCACCATTCAGCTCGTTTCGCAACTTGCCCTTGCGATCCGTGAGCGTCTTTGGGAATTGGCAAGCAGCCAGATCACTCTGCCGAATCCGCTTGATGAATGTGGGTCTCTTCCGGCGCCAGGATCAGGTTGGCAGATCAGCGACTTGGATTTCGAGCGTTACTACAAACGGTTTGGAATGACAGACGCTCTCTATGCAGCGAACAATCCCGATCTCAGAGCGTTTAAAGCGCGTGCGGAAAGCTCATCCTGTATCAAGGCTGGGCTGATGCAGGGGCGGGTGGAGTTCCGCCACTCAAGGCTGTGAACTACTACGAAACGACTGAGAGAACCATGGGCGGCCCCGCAGCGACTCGAGACTTTTTCCGGCTGTTCATGATCCCGGGCATGGGCCACTGTGGAGGAGGCGAAGGCGCCGGCAACATTGATTATGTGAGCTATCTGGAAGACTGGGTCGAGAAAGGACGCGCTCCTGACGCACTCCTTGCCACCCACAATGGCGCCGGTGAATCGACCTTTACTCGCCCGGTTTTCCCATATCCGAAACGAGCAAAATATAAGGGCGCAGGTGATCCCGCCACCGCGGATAACTTTGAGCCCGCAGAGCCATAGTCGGCCAGCGTCCATCGATCAGCCGCTTGTGAGTTCAACTGTTGACTTCAGGGCAAATCACTCACTGAGCGCCCGCAAGTCCTAGTTTTCGTAGACGCGGAGCATGCGGGTGTATGAAGAGGGAAATGCCGGATTGAAGAAAGGTCATCTGCTTGCTGACCATGTACACATGATGATCTCGATCCCGCCCGAAGTATGCCGTGTCGCAGGTGGTTACGTTTTATCAGAGGCAAGCGCGCGATCCATCCGGCGCCTCCCTATCGGGATTGTAGCCAATCTCTGACGTCAGGAAAGACTGTCCGCCGGAGTATGAATGAGGCGGATGCTCCGGAATTGCTTAGCCAATGACAAGAGTGCGCCTCGAAGAGGCTCCATAGTGGTCTACGGCAAGCTCGGACAAGTCTGCTCGCCCCATGCAAGCACCGGAACGATTGATGTCTATAGTTCGCCAGCCAATACATGGCGAGAGGACATTCATATAGATGGGCGAGCGACGTCCGAAAGCTACGCACACGGACGGCACTCGCGGACGGACTCGCAAACGCGGAAACTGCTACATCCATAGTGCCTCCCTTTGGCTCGGCTCTCGTGCCCGGGCACTTTCTTGCCGGCCTCGTAAAGGATAAGCAAGCTTTCTCTTGAAACAGAACAAGAGGGAACTGAAAATGCTGCTCACCTGAGGGTGTTTCGCGGTTCCGAGGACGTTGACTCACAACATCCAGGAAAACATGATCCGTTACTTGAAGCAAAGCCTCCGGTGCCAAAATCGGTGGAGCCTTTGGCGGCCAAAAAGACACCGGGGGACGACGTGAATCGGGCCCCGAGGCATGCAAACAATACATGCGCCGCGCTAGCAATACCATTAACTACGGAACGGATCTTCCTCTTGCACAGGGAGTAAGCTTCGAGATCACCTAGGGCGTTTTCCCTATAGGTGTAGTCCAGGACCTCCGCATCTATGGGCGTTTTCCGCAATGAAAACGCCGCTACACTCCCCTTCCGGGATACCCAGCAATAGGGAAAATGCTCTAGTGTGTGTCCAGCGGGCTGAGAACGGAATGAGTTGCTGCTCAGTTCCGTTCCCAGCCTGATGCGAAGTACTACTTTATTGGCCGGCGTCCCTATTGAGATGCAAGCCCTACCAGAGTCAGTCTCTTAGTGGAGCCAGACTTGAGCCGATGCCACACCATTGTAAGTGTCATTGATTAGGTAAGAATTTGAAATCCCGCCAGCACCATTGTTGACATTGATGGTCCTAGGGTAATCCCATGTGGAATTTGATACTACGATGGCGTTAGTCATGTAACCGGCCCTAACCGCCAATGTGAGAACTGTTCCAGAGGCAAAAGCTGATTGATCAATCGTAAATGTATCGCCCAGCATGTAGATATTGCCGCTCAACTGGGCATTAGCTACTGTGCAATTACACACAGGGGTCGGGATATTGTCATTTGGGGGAATCGAAAAGTCCATTTTTACATTGCTTTGCTCTGCGTTCGAACCGAGTACATTCGAAAAACGCCCTCCATTCACTGAGATGTTGGTAGGCAAAGGGTAGTAGCCACCCCAGACAAACCTCATCGAGGGGCCAGATGCCGGGGGGGCGCCAGATGGCGCTGTAATTGGGATAATGTCCTTGCAGGAGTTATTACTAGCGATCACATTATTGCCACCGGAAAAATCAAGACAGGTCTGATTATCGTCGCCGTTGTTGTTTGAGATCTGTATATTGGTTGGAGTTAAGCTGGGCAAGAGGGAACCAAAAAGATTGCGGCTATCGACTATGTTATCTTTCCCCGCTGAAGACAGGGCGTAGGCAGCGTCACCACGATGTTGAACTGTATTGTGGTCTATTAATGCGTAAAACACCTCTCCATTGAGGTGTATTCCATCGCGGCACTGGGAATCAAATCCTCCGCTAATCAAATCGCAATCGATATTATTACTTGAGATGTTCACGTTACTTAGTTTTCGGGAAAAGCCATCAGGTGCGTCGTAGACGTCGACTTTGATCGCGTACTGAGCCCCGTGGATAGTGGAGTTCGTTATGCTGAATTTCTCGTAGGGACCATCCTGATTTAATGCAGGGTCTGTAGAATACGCAATTGCCATGGAAGTGATCTTCTTATCGTTAGTGTCTGGGGTCACCGCAATCTGCGCATTGTCATACGAGATGTCACTACCGCCGTTGGACTGAAAGACGGCGCCGAATGCGCCAACAGCTTGAATGGCGCCTCCAGTGCCGACAAGGTGAGTACCCGCTGGGACATTGATGGTGGAATTGACGGAGCATTGTCCGCTTTGTCCTTTGCTTACTTTGACGACCGTTGGAATCCCCGTGGGACTGTAACCGTCTCCAGCTGCTTGCGTTGCGGCTGCCAAGGCGTTGGTATCTTGATCTGGGTGCGCTCCATCACATTGAGCTCCATACTGAGCTATATCGATTGTGGGCAAAGCTCTCACCACGGTTGAGAGATGCTTGATATAGGAATAACCAACAAAATGAACTCTGTACTCAAGGTTGGTGTATCCAGAGTCATAAAAGTCTAGGAGAAAACTTTGAGGGGTGTTGGCTGCCTTGAACTGCTTACGTGTTAGGGTTTGAGACGCTAAAATTGTCTGCCCTCCATTGGCAACAACGTCGATTTGAACGACTGGACTGTCGTCTGAGGTATTGTTGTCTTCAAGAAGTAAAAACGAAGCCTGGTTGTAGCCTGGGTCAGCGGTGGTATATGGGCCATACGAGAGCATCGTGTTCCACGCCCCGACAGGCGCTTCCCAAGCTGTACCTGATGCATTCCCGTAACTATGGAAATAATTTGCTGAATTCGCGAGGTAGACGGTTCCAGGTATTGCCGTAATCGTAGTCGTAAAATGTTCGATATAGGAATAGCCGACGAAGTGAACTCGGTATTCAAGATCGCTGTATCCGGGGTTATTGAATATCAATGAAAAAGTTTGCGGAGTATTGGCCGCCTTGAACTGCTTACGCGTTATGGTTTGGGACGCTAGAATTGCCTGCCCCGCGTTGGCCGCAATGTCGATTTGGAAGACTGGATTGTCATCAGAGGTGTTGTTGTCTTCGAGAAGCAAAAATGAAGCCTGGTTGTATCCTAAGGCCGCCGTGGCGTAAGGGCCATAGGAGAGCATCGTATTCCATGTTCCGGCGGCACCTCCCCAAGCGATACCTGACCCACTCCCGTAGCTGTGAAAATAGCTTGGTGAATTCGCAACGTAGACGGTTCCAGGAATTGCCGTAACCGTAGTAGAGAAGTGCTTGATGTAGGAAGAGCCGAGGAAATGAACTCGGTATTCAAGATCACTGTAGCCGGGATTGTTGAAAATGAGCGAGAAGTCTTGAGCTTGATACCTACCGCTAAACTGCTTACGAGTAATGGTTTTCGACGCTAAAACTGCCTGTCCCCTGTTGCCGGCAATATCGATTGTCACGACCTTATTGTCATCGGAAGTGTTGTCATCTTCTGCCAGCGAAAACGTGACCTTGCTGTAGCCTAGGTCAGCGGTGACATAGGGTCCGTATGAGAGCATCACATCCGATGCTCCGACAGGAGCTTCCCATGCAGTGCCGGCTGCATTGCCGTAGCTATGGAAATAACTTGAAGAGTTCGCGAGGTAGGTTGTCGATGCAAAAGCGGCAGAGATAAAGAACTGTGTAACGACAGCTATCAGAAACACCTTGATTAACGTCATGCTTTCCTTCTCATTGGCCGTTGATGTGCCAGGGACATGCCTCAACCAGACCCTAGCCGCCGCCCGGCTCCCCAACGAGTCCAATGATCTCCAGGCTTGCGGCTTGATTTCGTCAGATGTGTGAAGATGCGGGGCTGAGGCCCGCTCTGAAAACGATGCCAGAGCTTGGCACCTCGGTCAATGATTGTTTTAGGAAAGCTGTCACCGGATAAGAATGGAATTGTTGCCGGGTATCAAGAGCGGCGGAGAAGGATCGCATTCCGGTTAGATGTGTCTGTTGACGATCGAAGTGTTTCCGATCTCGCTTCCCTTGCATTGAGTTCGTGGTAACGGAACTCAATGCAAAGCCATCCTTCACACGGTAACTCCTATAGTCAGGTTTCGGGGATGCGAGAGGAGTGGTGATGCAGATATTGGAAGTTCAGATCGTAGCCGGTAACCCGAACTGTGTCGCACGACAACACTATAGGAAGACGATGCGATTCGGGAAGCGGAAGATCGCTCGCCTATGTTGAGTTTTAGGTTACTGCTCTGGATCGATGCGCAGCCCGCTAGTCGAGGGAATGCTGCGTGGTGTCTGGCGAAGTAAGAGCAATCTATGAGCTATTTCAGTTTCACTTGGTTGCGCTGGAAAGGCTGCGGCTGGCCGTGGTTGTGAAGGCGAACTAGAGCCGTGTCAGTGCTTTCATCATAGTCAACTACATCACCGAAGACTTCTATCCCGCCGTCCCATGACGCGAACAATTTCGCCCTTTTTGGGGATGTAAGGCGTGTTGTCTCTCCTGCTGGGCTGGTAAGAAACAGCCTATCACTGCGAGTGTGGGATATGAGTGTGGAAAGAAACTCAACCAACCCAATTGAGATAGGCCGCCTTATCGTCCGAGATTTCCCAATGCATGAAATGTTCATGCTGCTTTTGAGGTTGACGCAGTAGGCCTCACTCCAGAATGGGTTTCCAATTTCTTTGCTCGTGATCCAAGGTCTGAAGCAAAAACATCCCGGGCGTGATATTCCCTGCGTGCAGTTGCCCCTTGCTTGTCTGATGGAATGATAGCTATCTGGTACCACTCAGGTGTATCCGGCCATATCGGATGTTTGAGGGTATCGATCATCACAGTGAAAAGTCGGGCCATAGCGCATCTCCGGTAATTCAATGTGGGGAGGTGCCGCCCAGCATAACAGAAATAGATTGCATCCAAGTGTTCAAAACTTGGCCGATGCGGCAGGGCGTATGGAATCACGGCCAGCGCGATTACACCCATACGTTCCCGTTTCGGGTCTGCCGCATCACGCTTGAACCTAGCCTTTCGCCGGTGTCAGGCGTTCGATCGGGAAGCAGGGCCAAGTGAGGTGGCATCCTCCACCGAAACGTTGGCAAAACGCCCATCTTCAGAGATCCACTCGATACAACGACGCCTTTGGTCCCGTCCCGATGACCCCGATCGTCGCGCTGGAACTTGGGATGCCTCTTGGGTTCCGGATTCTGAGCCCTCTTTGGCATGGCCGCATCAGTTGGGGCCAAGACTGTACCACTTTAGATGGCATCGACGCACTGGGCGCCAGAATGCTCTGCTGGAGCGTGGGCGGCGGCTGCATATTTCCGCAAAAAAAAGCGGCGCCATCCATACGCATGCGCAATGGCGGAGCGGAGTAGGTCGCAGGTTCGATGAGCTCTTCCTTTTGCGCAGGATACTCAAATGCCTTCGAATAGGTATTGCGCCAAAGGGCGTCCTGAGCGACAGCTCTTATCCGCCGCGAACTGCCTCGTGCCAGAAGCTCTTCGAGTTTTTCTTCAGCGATGATATCCGATGTGAGTTCATGGTCTCGATTGAGGTGTAAGCGTTCGGTGTAGGCCGTATGTACATACATAGCGGCTGAGTTGGGTATGTAGTTATGTCTGAGATGGCAGTTGAGGTGGGGGGCTTGGTGGACCCTCCTCGCCATCGGCGTAGCGCAGAGGAACGTCTTCTCTACCACGCGAAGAGTAAGCGGCGGAGATAGGCAAGCATTGTGCCCCACACGAGCCTCGCATGCGCATGCCACACGCAGGTCCGCATCGAGTTGACGGCGCAACAGCAATATGGAATTCTGCCGCTAGTTGATATTGGTCAAGGAACCCTGGGAAAAGCTATCCATTCCTCGCCGTAGTCCTTGATTTCGTTGCAAAATTCTGCTTAACCACCTAAGGAGGGCAATCCATCCGTGCGCTCGTACAATCCGTTATCATTTCCCGCCGATCTTCCTCAAATATCGATGCTGATAACCCTCTTGGTGCTTGTCTCTTCGGCAACGCTAACGGGGCATGCACAGGTCGGTCCTGAAGCACCGATCAAGCTGAATACGCTGTGGGAGATGCAACTCGGCACTGACTATACAAGCACAACGGACCCCGCTGAACGAAACTTGCATCCTTACGTTGGGATCTTCTATGTCCTGTCGGGAACAAGTGACAGTGCCAACAATTCCATTCCAGGAGTTGTGCCCTTATATCGCCTCCTTAACTCCTCAAAGACCGATCATATGGATTCTCCAGTCGCGGGGGAGGGCGGATACGATACGGAGGGAAGCATCGGATATATGTGGAGTAACGGTTCAGCTAAACCTGGACTCTCTCCTCTAACTCGCTTCTATGACAATCAACCGCAATCAGCCAATGCGGGGGATCATGCGACAGGCATCGATGAATCTCCCATCGCCCATCCTCAGTCCTTTCCGTATTATGCGCTCGAGGGCGCTCTTGGGTTCGGTTATGCTCGCTACCCAGGCACTGATCTTTCGCTCGCGTCAGTCCAAGGCGGCGGCGTCGAGGCGAAATCAAATGCTGCCACAGGCTGCGCAGTCTGGGAATGGTGGTGGAACGGAATTCAATTTATCAACGATTACGATTATGGGCGACAGTTGGCCAGCGCAGCCTACTATCCGGGAGGAGGAGCACCAGTGCTGAACAGCCTTCAGGAGACGGGCGACAAATATGGGTTTGGGCACCCTGATGTGTTAAACCGGGATACGGCTCACCCATCACCCTGCATATCACTGAACACGTCAGGCAACACACAGTCGAGCGCTGCCGTTCCTTTGGATTGGATACCCTCGAACTTTGGAGGCGGAATTGATAATCCTGTGATCTATCCGGATATGACTCTCGGAAAGACCCTCACCTTGGACTGGATCGGTCCGGACGGAATAGATCGCAATTGGCCAGTCGGTCTTTATCAGGTTGTCATCACTTCACCGCCATCGATGAGCGGCGATTTTACGGTGGAAGCACCAACTGCTTACCTCAATCCTCAGTTCAATAGTTACTTTTACTACACGGCCAGTTCTCAGACCTTTACGCAGGTTTCGACCTCGAGTATTCATGCCTTAAGCGATACAACGGGCTATCAAGTACCGGGAGCCGGTACGGGGCCGCAAGCGGTGATTCTCGCGGCCGGTACCGATCCAACTTCGCCTGCGATGGGAGTGTTCATCAACTCACCAAATGCAGGATTCGTCTTCTATGACGAGTCGACCGGAGGGTGCACGGATTCGCTGTCGAACGTGACCTGCCAATACCAGAGTAACTTTGCTAAATGGGGAGTTAACTATTTTTCTACGATCACGCCGAGCCCGTGGACCTTCAAGACCTGGATCATGACAGATACGCTACAAAACGTAGAAGCTTACATCAATCAGCTCAATTCGTGGAAAGTAACCTCTCGCTAGATCACAAAAGCCTTTGGGAGCGATGCAGATACGGGGGCGCTTTCGATGGCAAGGGCGAAACAAAGTAAGCGTGTGGTCTGCCTTCCAATTACCCCACAAGTTGAGTTCCGAGCAAGATCCCGGTTGGATGTCGGCAGTAGTGAGAGACTTCTCGGAAAAGCTTCCGCTGGGACGCTGAAAGATGGTTAACTGGCCCCTGCCCACAACTGCTCTGCGGCGATAACAGGGGATTTCCGCTAAGCTGTTTGGAATGTTTGGCGTCCGGAGGGGATTCGAATCGTACTATCGCGGTGAAAGGGACCCAAGCTGCCGTAACCCATTGAAATCATTGGGCACGGTTGGCGCTCTACGGCAGTTTCGGGGCCCTGAGGAAGCTTTATTGAACCCTTATTGAACCCACGTTCGTGCCTTTCACGACGTGGGTTCGGTCCTCGGCAGGCCGGCGTTCGCGATGCACTAACGCTGAAGAACGAAGGCTTCATATACTGGTTTTGACGGTACGGCTAGGTCCGGCGAATCGATATGCGTCTTGAGGAACAGGTCAATCCGGCGATCCTTGTCTGGGCACGCGAGTCTGCGGGCCTGGATGTGCAAGACGCTGCCAAAAAGCTGGCGCTTGGCGATTCGAAGGAAGCGAGCGGAACGGACAAGCTTCTCGAACTGGAGCGCGGTGCTCGGCGCCCTACCCGAACGCAGCTCAATAAGATTGCGAAGACCTACCGCCGTCCCCTCCTTACCTTCTATATGGCTACGCCTCCAAAGAAAGCTCCACGGGGCGAGGACTTCCGTTCGACAGGCAGTGATGTGAGCACGAGAGATAATGCTCTTCTCGATGCGCTTCTCCGAGATCTCAAGGCTCGTCAAGAAATTGTCCGAGACCTGCTTGAAGACCTAGACGAAGCGACTCCCAAGTCGTTCGTGGGTTCTTTCCGTCTCGCGGATGGAGAGCAGTCGGTGGCGGATCAAGTGTCTGCTCTTCTTGATATTCCTAGGGTTCGTTCGAACTGGGGCGGCACTCCGGATGACTTTTTCAAGAAACTCCGCTCAGCGGTCGAGAAGATCGGTGTTTTTGTGCTGCTGACGGGTGATCTTGGTTCCCATCACTCCACCCTGAGCGAAGAGGTGTTCCGCGGATTCGCCGTGGCCGATCCGATCGCCCCATTCATTGTCATCAATGACCACGACGCGCGTACTGCTCGCTCGTTCACTCTTATCCATGAACTCGTCCATATCTTTCTGGGAGAGACGGGAGTGAGCGGCACCCCGGAGTCTATCCGCGACAATTCTGATGTCGGACGTATCGAGCAATTTTGCAACGACGTCGCAGGGCTTGTACTGCTGCCATCGAGCTTTGCGGACCGGCGGCCCACCGAACTGAACAATGGAGCGACTGCAGCTACCCGGTATATCGAGTCAATAGCAAAGACTTGGCTGGTGAGCGAACCGCTTGTTGCCTTTCGACTAAAACGCCTTGGCTGGATTTCAACCGGGACGTACCGGGAACTAGCGACCATCTATGCCCAACGGTGGGCATCCGTCAAGGAAAGTACGCGCGCGGCGAATCAACTTAAAGAAGGTGGTCCTAGCTATTACGTTGTCAAGCAGAGTCGGCTTGGCGAAGCGCTGGTGGATGTTGTACGCCGGACGCTCCGGGAAAATCGCCTGACACACACGCGGGCCGCGAAAGTCCTTGGAGTGAAGCCATCATCTGTTGAGCCGCTAATTCGACGCTATGAGAAGTCGTCCCCAGGACTCGCCACAATGGGGGCTCGCTAGTCTTGCTCTATCTGCTCGATGCGAACGTGCTAATTCGCGCTCATGAAGATTACTATCCGATCGATAGAATTCCTCAATTTTGGACTTGGCTCCAAGCACAGGGGGACAGCGGCGTCGTCAAGATTCCTTATGAGATTTACAACGAGATTGCTGTGTCGATCGGCCCACTCCACGATTGGCTTACAGATGCGAATGTTTCCGCGAGTATGCTGCTTCAAGAGCAAACCAACCCTGTCCATCTCAACCTTGTAATTGCCCAGGGATACGCACCCGACCTGAACGATTCTGAAATCGAGGAGATCGGACAAGATCCGTTCCTGATTGCATATGCCTATGCGGACCCAAGTGCAATCACTGTGGTCTCGCGGGAAGTATCAGCTCCAAGCAAGCAACGCGCAAATCGTCGGGTACCCGATGTTTGCAAAGCCTTCGGAGTTCGCTGCATCACCGACTTTGAATTCCTGCGCGAACTCAATTTTAAGATTGTGTGATCTCTTTGTAGGCGCGCACTTACCGCACTTCCCGATTTGGGGAGACACCTGTATCCTCAACGAAGGTCTCCCCCTGCTCCTTGGAGGGCAGGAAGCGAAGCCGATCCATAGGGGTCGGCTTCAGTGCTTAAGTCTCAAAACGACTTGGTTCCAAATGGATTCGAAACATGAGGGCAGATCATGACTTGTTTTCCGCCCGGACGCGAGCAGCTCTGGAAGCCGATGGGCGGCCCCATGTAATCGCCCGAACCGCTTAGTATCCATACTATCTAGCACCAGGCCAATCTCATTCGAGAGAAATGTTGGTATCGAGTGTGACCTAGGGTACACTTTCCTCGCCAATCGTTTGCTTTTTATGAAGACAAAGATCCAAAAGCAACCCGCCCATCATTTAGTTCTTAGCCTTGGTGTAACTGGCGGTTTCTTGGCAGGCATAAACTTAGAGTTCGCGGACGGCCTGAACTGTCTAATAGGAGGCCGTGGCGCGGGAAAAACAACTGCACTGGAGTTCCTTCGGTTCGGTCTTGGGCTCATGCCAGATCCAAAAATAAATTTGCAGCGGTATCGTGCAATCGATACTTTGGTGAAATCTAATCTCGGAAATGGACGCCTTGCGATTGAGCTCCGCACCAAGACAGACATGCGATATACAGCCGGCCGAGGGGCCCATGAGACCGTACAAGTCTTAAATGAAGTGGGTAAGGCAGTTCCGATTTCTCTCGACCGGGATCAGATATTCTCCGCGGACGTTTTCAGCCAGAATGAAATAGAGGAAATCGCTTCCAGTCCACTAGCACAATTGGAACTTCTCGATCGTTTTCAAGAGCAAGAGACCATCGCTATCAACCGGCAATTAGAGCAAGTGCAGCTTCAACTCAATCAGTCCACTGCGGACCTTCGTCGCGTTGACCTAGAGATAGATGATGCACGTGTTAAGGCATCAGAGCTGCCCGTACTTCAAGAAAAGCTAAAGGGGCTTGCAGAGCTTGCCGGCCCTGATGCCAACAAAATTAATGTGGCACATGCAGCGAAGACACAACGTTCCCGTGAGGAAAAGGTTCCTGAGCTCATCATGCTCTCCCTTCAAAAACTTCTTCGCGATATCGCAGCGAGCCAATCTTCTTTCCAGACGGGTGTGGAGGCTCAACTTGACTTCCAGAGTCTACATGGTGCGAACGCGGCACTCTTTAGCGGCGTTCAAACCGACATTAGATCCTTCGTGAATGACATCGCGACGGCAATAGGATCAATTGGAGAGAAGGCTAGAGTACTTGAGGCGGCCATAAGGACACACGCGATCAAACTCGCGGAACAACATGCTGTTCAAGAAGCGGAGTACCGCACTATTGTTGCAGCTTCTGAGGAGCAAGGAGAACGTGCCGCGGAAAGAGTAGCTTTGCAAACGGCACTCGCCAATGCAGACTCTGCGTTGCGTGAGCAACTTGGAAAAGAGCGGCAGCGTGCGGATTTAGTTACGATTCGCGTTGAGTTGTTGAAACGGGCATCAGAATTGAGGGATCAACGATTTGCCCTTAGGAAGCAGATAGCAGAGCGTCTATCTAGCCAGTTCCCTAGCATTCGCGTCACTGTCGAGCAGTCGGCCGATCTGGAGGAATATCAAGAACTCGTCACAGAGGCACTCAAGGGGATTGGCGTAAAACAGGGTCCGGTCGCCGATAGACTGTGTCCGATATTTTTGCCAGAGGAGTTGGCGACTGTGATCGCCAATGAGGATCTCAGCCTCCTGATCCAAAGATCTGGCTTTGAAGAGGATCGTTCCAAAAAAATCTTGAATGCATTACGCAATGGTGGAACTCACTACACCATTGAGACAGTCGCTCTAGAAGACCGTCCCTGCATTGAACTTCTAGATGGCGAAACATTCAAGGAATCAACTCACCTCTCGACTGGCCAGAGATGTACAGCAATCCTACCGATCCTGCTAACTCAGAGTGAACGTCCGTTGTTGATCGATCAGCCTGAGGATAACCTCGATAACGCCTTCGTTTACGAAACAATTGTCCGAGCGTTAAAGGCGATCAAGGGAAGCCGCCAAGTCATTTTTGTGACACACAACCCAAACATACCTGTTCTTGGAGAGGCGGAACGAGTCTTTGTGTTTTCCTCTGACGGTCAGCACTCCACTGTAAAACAAGTTGGAACTGTGGACGAGTGCAGAGAGCAAATCGAGAGAATTCTGGAGGGTGGCCGAGAGGCATTTCTCTTAAGAAAAGCGCGTTATGGCCACTGAGGACTTTGGATTTGGTGACCTATTGTGTGCCCTGGACTCATCCGACTGGTCAGTCGCTCTGCGGGCTGTTGCCCAATCCGAGATGCGGCTAAGAAACTCCATTCTTGGAGATCCTGAAGTCGAACAGCTTGTTGCGAAGCTTTCTTCACTCGCGAGTCACTCAAAATGGGAAGTACGTAGGGCCGTTGCAAACGCTGCCGCCCATGCCCCGCATTCAGTATTCGAAGGAGTATTGGCTAGACTCGCCCTTGACGATAATCGTAGGGTAAGACAGGCCGCAGAATATGCGTCGCTCCGACGCCGCGATTCGCGGCACGCTAGCACGCTAGGAAAACAACATGAGGAACGCATCAACTCGGCTCTCGATAATATTGAGGTCCGCTTCGGCCCAATCGGTAGGGATGCCGTCAAACGCGTATCGGAGCAGATCGCTAATACATTTGCACGCGAACTATATCACGAGGTCATAAAGCTGCTCTCACCGCTTGCGATATCGGCGGAACGCCTCCAGAAACATTTACTGGAGGCTAATCTAACTGCGGAACCACTTGTCGAGGAAGCGAACCGAATTGGAAGGCGTGTAAACCAACTCCGAGCAGTTCTAGATGGGATGCGTGCATATACCGCACAGCCAGTACTTTCTTTTCGACCGGAGGTTTTACATGAACTCGTTAATGAAGCTGCTGGCCTAGCTATCGAAAGTAATAGCGATAAAACCTCCTGCGCTCCGATTGAGATTCGAGTGTCGCCATCTATTGATATTGATGCCTCACGGTCTCGCTTGGTTCAAGCTTTTACAAACATCCTGTTGAATGCAATTGAATCGTATCGGGATGTCGATTCGCTAAACCCCATTGGAGTCAGTGCGAGTGTAGAGGAGCGCCTCGTTACGATCACGGTTGATGATGCGGGATGTGGGATGTCCGCTGAAGCACAGCGTGATGCTCTAACTCTCTTTTCAACCAGTAAGTCCGATGGCACTGGATTTGGTCTGCCTCTTGCCGTAAAAATCGTCGAGTCCGAACATGGTGGAAGACTCCATATCGATAGCGTCAAAGGGCGAGGAACGAGTGTTCGTATTCTGATTCCAAAACACCGGGAGGCGGAATCTCGATGAAAAATCGTCATCTAGTCCTGATCGTTGAAGACGACGCGGAGATATCCGAAGACCTCCGAGAGATTCTCAGTTCAATTGACTGTGACAGCATTATAGTGAGCAACAAAGAAGATGCGCTGACGGAGCTTGAACAGAATTCAATCTGTCTGGTCCTTTTAGACCTGCAAATCAAGGGTGCGTCGGACGCAATTAAGGCTCATGTCGAACACGGGAAATCTCTGTTACGTAAAATTCGAGAGAAACACACCGAGCATAATGGCACTTCTTTCTGCCTCCCGATACTCGTAATCAGTGGATTCGCCCGAGAGGTGGACGATGCTGTTGAGTTAATGAAGGATAATGCGAGTGATATCGTTCAGAAACCCTTCAATAGTCAGATCGTCTCCGAACGCATACGACGAGCGTTATTCGTAAGCGGGCGTCAGACGCACGATGAATGCAAGGGGCAGCCGGCTGTTCGTCGTGCCGATTTCAAAGGTGGAGTAGTAATTTCGATTCCGGGAGACAGGGCTAAACGTAGAACTGCCATAAGACTTGGTTCTCATACGGTAATGTTGACTGACGGTGCGCTGAAAATGCTTTTGCACCTGGTGGTTGCCCAACTTAAAGCTACACAGGTGAATAAAGTCGATTTGGGGGCGACCAGTGACCAAGGGTTCAAAGGGATGTCTATTTTGAGAGACGCTTTGAAACCGATACTTGGCGATCTTGATATCATTAAGAACCACTATCACGGCAATTACAGTTTTGTCCCCAACGTCTCGATTGGGAAATGCGCAGTCGATAAATTGATGGAAATAGGTGACAGTACTATATCCGATCTTGCAAAAAAGATCCGCGATAGTTCGTCACGGCTCAAGAAACAGTCTGAAGGAAACTCTCAGAACTTTCCGACACAACGCCGCCGTCGTTCAAAGTAGCCCTTATCAATAGACTCTCATCAGGAGTTATCCCGCTTGCATTAGCGCGTTGGCGGGAGACAACGGTTTAGAGGCTATCTGTGTAAGGAGCGTCAACGTGTCAATACGGATTACGTGCATCAGAAAATCGAACGGCTACCACCAGGATCCCCATCACGCGATCTCGGATCTCGGATGGATCAATGAGCAGACTAACGAAACGGGAAGGTCAACTCGCCTGGAAGTGTACGACTGGATCAAGAATAAGAACGGTGCTGCATTTGTCAGTGACGCACGAGGAAACAAGGCACGGGTTGGCACCCGTGAGCACTCGAACGGCACGAAGTTTCTCCAGACCTATGCTGACAGTGTATGGACCGACAATTTGCTCGCGTTACCTGAATGTCGATGAACATCTAAGCGGCGGAACTAAAATGCAGGAGGTTTAGTCGCTGACGTGATGATGGTATGTTCGCAATGCTCTTCCGCGTGGAGCGAGAACGCAGACAGCATATCAATTCGGGAGTGGCGATGAAAAAACGCGTTGAATTTGAGGCTCATAAGGTGGTTAAGAAACCCACCAAGGTCGCATTCAAAACCAAGAGCGGTCAGAAAGTACGCTTTACCGCCGAGAAACCAACTAAGGTTCCGGTTCATGTTTCCTTCATGGGTAGGCGGAAAGGGTAATTTAGGTAGTCCGGAGTCTATTTTGTTGTTTCGATAAAGGAGGAAGTCTCAAATGGCAAATGTGTACGTAGAAGCTCGCCCCAAAGGCCGGCCCGAAGGATCGCGGATCGATGACTATGTTGTTGAAGGTCACTCCGATAATGTTCTTGGTACGTTCAGAACGCAGAAGGAGGGGATTGACTGGGCAAAGGCGAGAGGGCATCATCCACTTGTTGCCCGCGTCCGGCACCTCAACAATAAGAAGATTCCTGATCATTGGCGTTCAGCCTAGCTAGGGAACGACCGTACGGCATGAGCTGCATATAGGACGACTGTGGATGCGGTAACGGCACTAAGCGAGGTCTACTCGTTTAGTGCCGTTTTTTACGTTCGCCTCAGACACCGATCCTAAGTCGTTATAGCTGTGGAGTTCTAAGAAATCTGTTGCGAGACGGAATGGGGCATCTTATTGTGTTTGGTATATGGCATGGGGATTTCGAAAGAGCCTGAATTTAGGTCCGCTGCGGATCAATGCGTCCAAGAGCGGTCTCGGATACTCCTTTGGAGGCCGGGGCTTTCGGATAGGCAGAGATGCTAGGGGACGCAAATACACCTCAACGTCCATTCCTGGCACGGGACTCTATAACCGGTCGTACCTCAAGAGTACCCCGAAGGCTCCTGCCGCGCGGTATACTTTGCCTTCCCGAGGAAATTCAGCTCCATCCATCACGAAACATGTGAATTGGAGGGCGCTTCGGACTTCCGCTGCTTATTTCCTGGCGGCGACGCTGCTGTACCTACTAATCTCTTGGTTCGCTCATCTGATGTAAGGAGAAGTCATGTCGTTTGATCAAGTTCCTTTTGGAGAGAGTGTTGAATTTGCAGAAAACACTGAGCCTCGGTGCCCCTGCCTGCTTCTGCTCGACACCTCCGGCTCCATGCGTGGCAAGCCGATCGATGAACTAAATGCCGGTATTCGCCAATTTCGAGATGAACTCTTCGCCGACGAAATGGCCCAGAAAAGGGTTGAAGTGGCGATCGTGGGTTTCGGGCCGGTTCAGGTCCTCGCTGAATTTCAGACTCCCGATGTGTTCCAGCCGCCGGCGCTGCTCGCTTCAGGTGATACACCGATTGGTGCTGCCATCGAAGCCGGCTTGAACCTTCTGGATCAACGCAAACAGACCTACCGCAATAACGGCGTCACCTACTATCGCCCTTGGGTATTTCTGATCACCGATGGAGGTCCTACAGATTATTGGCAGGGCGCGGCAGAACGTGTAAAGCAAGGGGAAGTGTCAAACCATTTCTCTTTCTTTGCCGTCGGCGTCGAGGGGGCAAGAATGGATGTCCTCTCTCAGATCACGACGCGGGAACCGCTCAAGCTGCAGGAGCTTCGCTTCCGTGACCTGTTCAAATGGCTCTCCAATTCGCTCACAGCCGTTTCCAAGTCTCAGGTGGGAACGCAGGTTCCACTAGAAAACCCGACCGGTCCAAGTGGTTGGGGCGCGGTTGGATGATTGGGGACTGGAAACACGCCTCCGCATCCGTCATTGGCACATCGCACCTGAAAACGGAGGATGGCGTGTGCCAAGACGCGCACGGCTGCTCCTTCACCCAGGACATTGACCGTTTGGTATGCGTTGTTAGTGATGGAGCCGGATCCGCATCCCGTTCTGCCGACGCTTCTCGTCTCGTGTGCGAGTGGATCGCCACTCACGTTAGCCGAGCGCCCGAGGATGACGTTCATACCGAGGGATACGCTCGAAGAACCACATCGGAGTTGCGCATGGCACTTGAAGATCTGGCCGACTTCGAAGATCTTCCGCTGCGACAGTTTGCTTGTACGCTTCTCGTCGCAATTGTGGCGGATCGCGTTTGCACGTTCTGGCAACTAGGTGACGGTGCGATTTGCTTTCGCGAGGCCGAGCAAGAGGAGTACAGAGTAGCAATCTGGCCCAGCAAAGGAGAATATGCGAACACGACGTACTTTCTGACTGATCCGAACGCGTCTGAGGAACTCGAATGGGATTCGGTCGAGATGCAGGTTGCGGACATCGCCGTCTTTAGCGATGGTCTTGAGAGGCTCGCTCTGGACTTTAAGACACAGCAAGCCCACGCTAAATTTTTTAGCGGACTCTTTCCGCACCTCTATAACAAACCTTCCGGAGAGGCTACGGAGATTCAAGCACAACTAGCCCAATTTCTCGCCTCCGACCGCATCAACGCGAAGACCGACGATGACAAGACCCTTGTGCTCGCCACCCGGGAGTGCATATGAGTATCTCGATTGGCAGTACGATTTATGGGGAAAATGGTGAGAGCTATCGCCTTGCGCGTGAGATCGGTAAAGGCGGAGAGGGAGCAGTTTGGTCACTTGATAACGAGAACGGCCTTGTCGCGAAGTTCTACCATAATGGACTAAGCGAAGATGCAGTCGCCAAGCTTGCAGCGATGTGCCGACTAAGAAATGAACAACTTACCACAATTGCGGCTTGGCCAATCACCCTATTGAAGCAGTCGCGTAACGGGCGCCCAGCGGGCTTACTCATGAGGCGCATTACGGGCTTTCAATCAGTCCATCAGCTTTATGGGATGAAGAGTCGGCTAAAGCTCTTTCCCGACGCACAGTTTCCGTTTCTTCTTCATGCTGCCATCAATACAGCGCGTGCGTTTGCGACTGTTCATGACTGCGGACAGGTCATTGGCGATGTTAACCATAGCAACCTGATGATCTCGCAGAATGCAACGGTCGCGCTTATCGATTGCGACAGCTTCCAGATCACCGAGGGGAGCAAAGAGTACATCTGCCCAGTGGGGGTTCCCGAGTTCACTCCGCCCGAACTGCAGGGAGGAAGCTTTGGTGCACAAATTAGAACCTCGCAGCATGATGCCTTCGGCCTCAGCGTGCTCATCTTCTATCTTCTGTTCCTCGGGCGCCATCCATTCATGGGCATGTATGACCGAATTAAAGATGAGATGCTTTCCCTAGATCAGGCCATTGGTCGGTACGCCTTTCCATATGGCTTAGACCCCGGTTCTCCGGAGGTCAAACTACCCTCGTTTGTGCCGCGGTTGAGTGACTACCCGACTTCCATTGGCGCTTTGTTCAGGCAGGCATTCACGCGAGAGGCTGTCCTCCACGGTAGACCAAGGGCTGCGACGTGGGTGGAAGCTCTCTCTTCACTATCAAAAAATCTTCGACAGTGCCAAGGTAACCCGAACCATCACTACTTCAGTGGTCTCAAAGATTGTCCATGGTGTCGTATGGAAGGGGTCCTTGGCACGCCCATTTTTGGTATCAAGGTTGCGATTACAGTCAATGCAGCTGGATTCAATCTCTTGGCGGTATGGAGTGAGATCGAGTTGGTTAAAGCCATACCCGAACCGATCACGCTTCCTGACGTCACCCAAATGCAGCGTTCCCTTGCGCCTGAGTCGGCTCTTCCAGGCCTTGCCGCGTCGCGCCGTAAATTCCGCTTAATCGCACTCGCGGTGGCAATTCTCCCAGCGATCATTGCCTTTCTGACGCTTATCCCATTTGCGGCTATTTGTGTAATCGTGGCCTCGCTCTTTGCAAGCAAGAAACTCTGGGTGAAGGGACATACGTTTGTGGTGCGGTTTTATGAAACACAGAAGTTGGTAGATGAGCGGTATCGTTCTATCGACTTAAGTTTCAAGGAAGCCTCGAATATTCCGAAAGAATTCGGGGACGAGCGGAAGAAGCTTGAGCATGCGAAAGTTGCATACCAAGGCCTGGAGCCTGAAAAGGCGAGTCGCTTGGCGCAACTCCAGGCAGCGCGGGAGAGGAAGCAGCGACAGCACTTCCTCGAAAAATTTCGCATCGAAGATGAGACCATCGCGGGTATCGGAACAAAATTCAAGGCGCTGCTCAAGCTCTGGAATATCGAAGACGCGTGGGACGTCGATCCTGTTGTGATTTCCGGAATCAAGGGCTTCGGTCCAGTGAAGATCAACACAATGGTTGCATGGCGACAAAGCAAGGAGAAATTGTTCCGTTTCGACCCGAGCCAACCGATTGATCCACGCGATATCCATACTTTGGAACAGGAATTTGCGCAGAAACGACAGACACTACAAAACACATTGCGCTCTGGACCCGAAGCCTTGCGGCAAAGGAGAGGGGTGTGGCTCGCGAGGCGGCGGCAGATCGCTTCCCAGATGCATCAGGTCGCATCTGAGTTGGCGCAAGCGAACGTCAATCGTAATGCGTTGAAAGGATTCTAGAGACCCCGAATTTATAACAAGCCATGGCGCGGCGGATCCGCCTCGTATCAAGGCCGGAAGAGGATTGCAGGGAGAAACCTTGGCGGTTTTTCCCGCCGCGAATAAACGAAGCGAAGGACGGCAGATCTGCCGCTTTCGATAACGCTATCCCTTGGGTGGATCTCTAATCGGTACTGCTTCCGCTGCAATCTTAAAAAAATCTTGACAGGCTAAATGTCCACTCCCATAATCGGTTTGCTGATTCCCTTGGTCCCCCGATGTGCTTGTAGATATTAGCTAGCATAGCTGATCTGCCTTCTCTCCCTGTCCGCTTCCAATTCTTCGGCCTCCGGGCCGACTCGCTCTTGTAACGTATTTCTCGCGCAAGAGTGTACCAAATTGCTTCCTTGCTGTGTCCCATGTTTTCGTCTGAGCTTCACTGGGAGATAGTCAATGCAATTCGAACGTCATCCCCTGCCACGAGTTCTAGCTTTGGCTTTTTCTGCGGCTCTAATGCTTTCGCCGACCATCCAGTATGGCGCAGAGGCGCCCATTGGCCGCGAAGTATCGGTTGCGCATCACCTCAGTGATATCGAGACAAGACGGTTTAGTGTGAAGCAATGGATAGCAGGGAAAGGGGTTTGAGACAGAGATAGCAATCGTCAACCCTATCGCTCAATCGGTTCCTCTCAAACTGATTGTGCGCGATGAGGCGGGACAGCCTCTCGCTACCCGTGAGTGGAAGCAAGCAGCGCTATCCCAACAGAGAATTGCGGTGAAAGATCTTATTCCAAACATGCCTACCGCTTTGCGGCGGGGTTCCGTTCTCCTCGAGCCTCTGAACGCCGCCGCAATGACCGCCGCTGCCCAATTGTCAATCAGCTACAAAGACGAGCAGTCCACTTCCTTCATCGATGAGGAATTCGGGATGCCCGGATCACACAGCTCCCCCGTTCTACGGGGAATAGGACTTCCTGGACAAGGAAGGCCGGTTATAGGAATCGCAAGTACCACAGACCATGTCCAACATCTTACGGTCAAGTGCTTTTGGGGCGACCGTGTCGAAAGGGAAGCGCTGGAATTGATGGGAGACCACACGTGGATCGGTGCCCCGTGCCAGGCTTCTCAATTGGAAGAAAGCCTGAATCGGAATCTTGCCGATACTCCGTCGAAAGCCTTCGGTATAGAGATCACCTCTGACGGTCCAGCCGGGTCATTTTCGGCCTTTGGTATGACTACCAAGACCATATCGCGTGGTTCTTCGATCTATGCTGGGCTGCCATTCATCGATCCAGGGATGATGAAGTCGGGAGCAACGGTATTTCCCGGAGTATCCTCCGCAACACTGTTCGAAAAATCCGGTGTTGGTCCATCTGTGGTAACAGTAGCGAATTTTGCTAACCGGCCCGCCTCAGTCCATGTCGAATATATTTCCAACAGTTCGGGCAATGATGCCGGTAAGACAGAAACAATAAAGCAGCTGCAATTGGCGCCAGGGCAAACAGAGATCGTGCAACTTATTCCCCATCAACGTAGTACGTCGAATATGGATGGCTCTTTGATCGTAGGCTCCTCGTTGTTGCCAGGTGATGTAGTCGCAAATATCGGCTTGGCGTCCTCGAAATTTTCCGGTTATCTGGGTATTGAGGGGCACGATGCCACTACGCTCGAAAATGGCGGCAAGCACCCCTGGCAGCTTGGCAGTGAGAAAGGCGATGATGCGACACTCATACTGTTCAATAACAGCCCGGATAAACAATATTTTCCCGTGACGATTTCAAGTTCATCTCCTCTCTGGACGAAACAGGTTGAGATCCCCGCCATGTCCACACGTGAAATCAGCTTCAGAAAACTCGTTGAAAAAGGAACTCCGGATGACAAGGGCCGGCGGCTCAGTGCAGAGGTCAGAAGCGGTACTGTAACTTGGCATGCGCCCAAACCGCACAGTGGACGGGGGCGGTTAGTCGAAAGAAGCACCGCTCCATTCTCTGAACGCAGTTTCAGTTGTGTCGGTCAAGAGACGCTCTGCACTTATATGGGCAGCCTCTGGGTAGATACAGTCAATATCGCTGTGGGAGGCCAGGACTATCTCGGATATGCGTACAGCAATACCTGTCAGAGTGGTGATCCCTATTCGGGTAGCCCTTGCGGCGACTTCGATATGGGGGTCGAATACGACAATATCGCGGTGAATTGGTCTGGATGCAACCATGCCAGCGGCTGTTCGAGCTGGGGTATGGACAACCCGGTCCTCCTTCATGGGAGTTCTCCAGGACACGACGACATCTTCGTTCAGATGCAGGATCTCAGTGCGCCTGGGTGCTATGCCTACGCCCAAGGATATGCGAACGTAAAACCCACTATTACAGGAGACCAAAACCTGTGGTACTTCAATGGATATTCGCCGAGCAATTATTCCACGTCGATAACCTTGAACGGCAATGGCAGCGGTACATGGTCTGTTTCGCAAGCTGACTCCAAGGTACAGCTTTCTACTACGTCGGGATCATCTACGACAGTGACGCCGACTGGATCCTATTTCAGTACGTCGAACGGAGACGTTTCCATCACTCTGACTGTGGACGGCGTGACTTCCGATCCATTTACGCTAACGGTGAGAAGGCCGGATAGAGCGGTTTATGGATATACTTCCGACACTTGTGACGCAACCTTTGGCTTCATCTCAGCCATTTCTTACGCACTACAAGATCAAGTTCACGATCCACTACCTAACAGTATTGACGCAAACGAGTACTTCTCATCGGGTATCACAGCCGATTACGGAGGTACAAACTGGGTATTTACCAACCCGAATGGATACCAAACAAGCGGCAATACTCTCACAGACCTCATAAGCGGGATGAACTTAAACTATGCTCCATATGGTCCATGGAACCCGACCCCCAATTGCAATGCTTCAGATCCAACCAAGGTCCATCATCGTTCCCAACAGTTCTACGTAGGGAGTCAAGCGGTGGGAACGGGGACCCTCATCGACGCACAAATTCCGGGAACCGCCACCTTCACCAACACTCACCAAATTCAGAGGTACATTGGCCATGGAACCCATGAATAACAAGATTCTAGGACCAGCAAGGAGAGGCAATATGAGCAGGCGAATAGTATTCCTGATCCTCCTCGCCGGCATCACTATTGAATGCCGCAGCGTCATCGGCCGTCCCTTGAATCTAGACGAGCTCGTTGATTCCTCTGACACGATCGTGACTGGTGTTGCGACCGACGTACGTCTCCCTCTGGGTAGCCAGCCTTCGCAGGCCTCTCCATCTACTCCCGGGACCGGCACGGTTGCGATCGATGTCCAACAGATTGTAAAGGGAAGCGATGTACCATCGGCCATTACGGTTCGCTTCCCAGGTAATATGCCAATTCTGGGCCTCAAAGGCACAGTAGAAGGAGACTTTCGGGTTTATTTCCTGCATCGCTCCGGTACCGATTATGTCTTCACTTCTCCGTCCTATGCATCGCTGCCATTCCATAAAGGCACTTATGTGGCCCAAGATCCCGAGGAGACTATCGTCCAGGGCTTAGTGTCGACGATCGAAATGTCGTCTGATATGAGTAATCGCCTCTTGGCGATCCGCGCACTCGACACATCAAAGAAAACCATGGCTACAGAAGCGCTTCGAAAAGTGTCGAATTCGACAGAGCCCTCTGTTCATTTGAGCGTGGCCACAGCTTTGGTGAGGAGAAATGACGTCACAGCTCTGACCCAGATCGAGCGTGCGTTTGGAGATCCCAAGCAGATCCCAGCCAATCTATTGAACAATGCGAACGCTGCAATCCGGGAAGGTATCCATGACTCTTCAGCTATTCCCACCCTCCGCCGCTTACTCAAATCCGAGTCTCCTGTCACGAGAGAGGCTGCAGTGACTGCACTAATGCATACGAAAAGCGCCGCCGCAGTCCCCGCCTTAGTCGAAGCACTTGGGGATCCCGAGCGCGAGATCCAATTTGTTGCCGTTACCTCTCTGGGAGAAATCAACGGTTTCCAAAAGGCGAATCCATCGCGCGAGCAATTCTTCCGCGACAGCGCGAGTTACCTTTCTCGTTGGCGAACTTGGGCTCGCGACAACGGCTTCAGCGAGTGAGCGGCGGAGAAATTCAATCCAGATCAGATTGAACCGTCACCGGCTTTGGAACGGTGACCGTTCAGGCACGAGTGACGTTGCTAGTAGGGGGACCGTTTGTGGGAGGCGGGCCGCAGAGACAAAAACGCTGGTGGGCGTGCCGGTTCTCGGAATAGGGGAAGGTGCAGGAGGAGGAACTGGACTCCTGCCGCGCAGCCGGCGAGCGGGGCCGGAAGCCAAAGCGGGATGAGGGTTGAAGGGAGAAACCGAAGCGGTCTCTCCCTGCGCCGCGATCCGGGCAGGAAAACGCGAAGAGGCCGCAGGGTAGCGGCCTCCTCAAACGTCAGCGGTTCTAGGCCGCTTTCTTGGCCTGGGGCGGCACCTTGGCGGTTGGACCGGCTTCTTTCTTTGCCTTAGCCTTTGCTACAAACTCCGCTCGGACCTTCTGCGCGATGGTATCGGTGTTCACTTTATAGACCGTGGCCGCTTCTCGCAGGATGCTGGGAGCATTGCTCCGTGCAGCAGTCAAGACGATGGTCAGCTCTACCGCAACGCGGGAGAGGGTGCCTTCGTCGGCGCGGCGAAGATAGGCGGCGAAGAGTTTGCCGATAGGCTCGGCATCCTTCGACCGCTTGATGCCATGCTGTTTGGCAACGGCTTCGAGACGCGGTTCTCCGACAAGCTCCGCGAGATGCGCATTGATGAAGAGGAGATCGCGTTTCATCAGGCGCACCGGAACGGCGGCGCTGATGGCAGCGAGAATGCGAAGCCCGATCGTGTTGGCGATGGCCTCCTCGCGGCGGCGCTTCTCCTGCTCGGCCTTCCATTTCTCCTCATCGTGGTCATTGCGTTGGGGCTTGGGATGATGCACGGGGCAAGCGGAATTGGTGCACACCTTCCGCAACGTGCCGACTTCCGAACCGTCCGTCACGATCGCTTCCGTGGTGAACTTGCAGGCCTTGAACTCTGGCCGTTTCGCCTCCTCCTTGTCGGCAGGGCTCTGTGCGCGAATCTCCGTGTACTTGTTGCGCGGCAATGTCACGCTGCCTTCCGGCTGCTGCCCGTAGGCCGTGCTGATTTGCACGAGCGTGGGTCGTTCCGAGATGGTTTTGGCAACATGCGCGGCCACTTTCGATTGGTAGCAGGTTGGATCGGTGCATTATGTGGAATCTGGGCAAATTGCAAGTCGTTCCTGCTGGCTCCTCTTCGCCGCCTAGACGGCGTGGAGACTCTGCACTGACATATCGGATCTCTACGACAACAGAGTTTGGGGTCAAGAAGAGCTAAGGTCGTTGCTAATAGCCAAGGTGGTGAAGGTAGAGCACCACAGCTGAGGCAACGAGGCAGTAGATGCCAAACAGATACCATCTGCCATTTTCCAGCCAGTTGGAAAGCCACTTCAAGGCGAGGAGACCGGCTAAGAATGCGAACACCGCACCGAGGAGGGCCCGAAGCAGGACCGAATGAAGGTCTATTGGATGACCGGCCGCGGCCGCTACATGTGATGCTTTGAGCAATCGCAGGAGTTCTCTCCCCACAACCGGCGGAGTGAGAATCACAGCGAGGGCAAAACTGAATCGCTCTGTGCGAATGCGACTGGCGCCTGCTAGAAGGCCGGTTGAAATCGTTGCGCCGGAACGAGAAAAGCCACGAAATGGTAGACATAGACCCTGGATTGCGCCTATCCATCCAGCTTGACGCAGGTTAAGTTCTGGATTTCTTGCAACATCGGCTGCTGCGGAGACGCGTTGTCGTACCTCCTTCAAGCCGGCAGCAATAATGATCACTCCAGCCGCAAAAAGCGCTGCGCCTACTATATCCAATCTTCCGAATAGGTCTTCGATTTGTGAGGCTGGCGCACCTTTCCACGCCATCTTCTGAATCAACATGATCGTCGGGTAGCCAATAAGCATGGTTAGAAATGTCGCCCAGACGGCGTTAACCACGAAAGACCGAGTCTGGCTTTCCGATTCGAAATAGGTATTTCTCCATGCATTCCAAAAGTAGGCGATCACGGCAAACATGGTGCCGGTGTGCAACATGACAAGAACAAGAGTCATTTGCGGCGACGAAGGATCGAGGCCCAAGAGCTTTTCGGCGACAATGACGTGAGCTGAACTCGAGACTGGAAGAAGTTCTGCCAATCCCTGTACCACGGCAAGAATGATCAGTTGGACAAGCGTCATACGACCATCGTATCTAACCGGCACTGTCAAGAGGTGCTTCTGCAACTGTGTCCGAAAGCTCCTGCGGCCTGAGCGATGTAATTTGCACCAGATCGGTGCCAATCTGGCGTGGTGTTGGTCCTGCAGGCGTAGGGATATCCGTCAATTTCGACAGAAGGTTTTCGTAGGCAGCAACGCCGTCTTCGACGGCTGCCTGCTCTGCCTCGCCGAGTGGGATTTCCTGATGCAGACGCAGCCGATGAATCTTGCCCTCCAACAGCAGAGCCGCCGTGGACTCTTTCGGCATGTAGAAATCGCACTTCGCGGCGCGGGTTGGTCTTCGATTCGGAGAGAAGCGCGAGAGAGACATTGCGGTATTCCGTAGCGTGGATGACTTGGGTTTCCATGATGCTGTGCTCCTTTCGAGCAGTGAACGAGTGGAAGGAGGCGGAGCGGAGACATACCGGGCATGGTTCCGCTCCACAGGAGCGGGACTAGCCACGAATGGATTTGTCGGTGAAGGCTTTCAGGAAGCCCTGACGGCTGAGGCTGGTATCCCACATCGCAGCAAACGATTCATGCTGCGCGTGCAACGCCGGAAGGGCGATGTAATGGCCATCCACAATGCGACGGGACCACTGCTCGACGGCTACGTAGTCATTTCTCCAGAAGTAGGCATCGAGGCTGACTGCTGCTCCGTTCAACGGCCTTACGACCTCGAAGCACATCTCCGGATCGCGCATCAGGTCGCCATTCCGTTCGCCGTAGTGCGCGACCGAGATTGCGGGCAATCCCAGGGGGCCTGGCTCCGGCGTGGCCTCAATGACCAACGCCATGTAGGGAGGGTTTTCGATCTTGAGATAGAGGCTGTGCCTCCAGCCTCCGGCCTTCTGCAAGATTTCGAGGATGGTTTTCATGCCGCCACCTCCGCGAGTTCCTGAGCTTCGGCGGCGGCTGACTCCTCTTGCTCGTCCGCGATAGGCGGCTCCAACGCTGCAAGGATGACGGCGGCGGTCTGCTGAATCACTTCCAAGCTCTCCGCCAGCAGGGAAGCATTGCCGTGGTACAGGTGGATGTAGTCGGCGGATGCGGAACCCGTCACCAAACCGACGGCCTTGCCCACGACAAAGGCCACGGCTTCGGCTTCGGTTTCGCGTACCGTCTTGGTCGTGGCGGTGCGGCGTTCTGCCTTATGCAGTAGTTCGTGCGCCGTTTCGTGTACCAACGTCGAAAACTCTTCGGCCTTGGACTGTCCCGGCAGGATGGCAATCCGTCCGCCGTAGCTCATGCCGAGGGCGGGAGCGATCTTCTCGTTGTAGACAAGCGTGATGCCGCGCGAACGAACAAACGCGGCCAGCCGCTCCGAGTTCTCGCCGGGGTCGCCGGAGATCCCGCGCATCTCGGGGAGCTCTGCGCCTTCGGTCTGCGAAACGTCGAAGACGTAGGCATTGCGGAACCCGACTAAGACGCGCTCGTTCTGCTTGGTGACGTCCTTGTTGGCTTCCTCGTCCTGCTTGCGCCGCACCCCGACGATGGGAGCCAGAATGCGGATGCCTTTCTGTCCGGCCTTCACACTGCGGCCAAGCTGTTTCCACGTCCAGAACCCTGCAACGCGGGTCGCCGTCGGCATCTGCCGCGCGATCTCCAGCACATTCCCAAAGGAATAGGTATGGAAGCGGCTCATGGCGGTGAGGTAGTTGGTGAGAGCGTCGGAGTGTCCAGCCTCCAACTGCTCAATCAAGAGCTTGATGTTGGCGGTGATGAGTTCTTGCTTGGTGTTGGGCTTCTTGCTGTCGATGGGGGTTGCGGCTGCGCTGGTCATGATGTCTGCTCCTTGTCGGCTGTGGCTTTTGCACGTCCGCGTTGAAACGCGGCATGTACATGCCGAACGCCTCCTGGCGAAGGCGGGGGTAGCAAACGGAAGGGTCTCTGAGCGAAGCTTTTTGGGGGGACCGCTCGCGGGGGAGCCAAAACCCGGAGGGCAGATGGCCTTGGAGAGCGCGATCGGGGCAGAGCCCCTTAGCGAGGTTTGTCTTCCTTTACAGCGTGCGCAGCACGCAAAGACATGAGGGCCGGCGTTGCGGGCAGGAATGAGACTGTTACGAAACTCCTAAACCCCTTCGCTCCAAATGTAGGAGCGAATCACCTGCGATTTCCCGATACCGATCGCTCGGTGAGTGACTCGGCGATTTGGCACCAACCCAGAGCATCCCTGACGAGAAGCGCGTTTATGAGGACATATGCCCGACTTTGTACTCGATAAGAGAGAATGGTAACGAGGGAGGTAAGCCGGGCAGATGGATCAACAGTTTTGGCAAGACAAGTGGGCGAGCAATCAGATCGCGTTTCACAATGCTGAGGCACATCCATTGCTGGTCCGGAACTTCCGTGCTCTGGGACTACGGAGGGAGGCTCACATTTTCGTGCCTCTCTGCGGCAAGAGCAAGGATCTGAATTGGCTAGCTCAGCAAGGCTATCGCGTTACCGGCGCCGAACTGAGCAACCTCGCAGTCAATCGGTTCTTTCAGGAGCTAGGGGAACAGCCTACAGTGTCGTGTGGTTCCCTGCAACGCTACGAGGGAGGTGGATTCGTGCTCTTCCAAGGCAGCATCTTCGATCTCACTCCGGACCTTCTCGGCCCCGTCGATGCCGTGTACGATCGGGCAGCTTTAGTCGCCCTGCCGGCAGGTCTACGCGACGAATATGCGAGCCATTTGACAAGCCTAACGCGAGCGCAGCGGCAACTTCTGATCTGCTATGAGTACAACCAAGCTTGCGCTGAGGGGCCACCTTTTTCCGTGCCGGAAGACGAAGTAAAGCGGTTGTATCAAACGACCTTTGCAATAGAGCTTTTGGAGAATCAGAGGGTGGAGGGAGGCCTGAAAGGCCGTTGTCCCGCTACGGAACCTGTTTGGCTCCTTCGGTAACGACAAGTCCGCTCGTATTTGTCAATATGGCTTAGCGATGGGCGTTTGTCGTTACCGATCCTGCCCGCAAGCGATCCTGATCTATCTCCTAGGAAGTCGCTTCACATCTAGGGCACGGTGGCGATGAAGTCGTTCATCGCTGACAGCACCTCGGCCTCATTCGAAAGAAATACGGAGTGGTTGGCGTTCTTCAGACGTACGACCGTGGCTGAGGGATTGGCCTTCTCGAAGGCTGCGCTTTGGGCCTCTTTGTTGTGGCCAGGGTCCATCTCGTAGATGGCGAGCAGACGGACTCCGTCGTCGAGATGCGGGAACTGCCGCTCTCCGTTGAAGATGCCCTGGCTTGCGAGAGAGTGATTCTTCCAAGATCCCACGGAGCCGTCGGGGTTGGCGTTGAGCTGCTGACGAAGCTCGGCTTCAGGAAGGGGCATGTCACCGTTGCGGACCCGCCAATCGCGGTACGCGGCAAAGGTGGCGCGATCGGCTGCGGTGGGGCCTGAACTTCGAGGCTGCGGCGCGCTGCTGCGTGGCTTTTCGTTTTCGGCCAGAAAGCTGCGGAGATCGCGCTCGTACGCGGGCATGTCAGTTTCGAGGAGCTGCCGGGCGACGGCCAGACCATCGGGTGGCTGGTGGGAGAGACGCTCGATCTTGCGTTGGACCGCCAGGCTATCGAGGTTCATATCGCCCAGTTCGGGGCTGTAGAAAGCGAAAGAGAGTGCTGCGTCGAGATAGATTGCGGCGGCGATGCGCTGGGGATGGCGGGTGACGATGTCGCTGAGTTCTTCACCGGCGATCGAGTGCCCAGCCAGGATGGGCTTCTCCATCTGCAAGGCATCAAGAACGGCGACGACATCATCGCCGACCTGTGATGGTGCCAGACGTGGATACGCCTCAAGAATTTTCTCGATAGGTGTGCCGTTATCGAAGAGCGCGGCTACTTGGTGGACGGGAATGCGGGTTCCACGGATGACAGGCGTTCCGCCCAAGATTTCAGGGTCTTCAACGACCATCTCTTCGGCTTGTGTGAGCTTCTTCAGCCGCTCGTCGACTGGAAGCTATCGATCGACTCGCTGCGGCGCGTTGGACAGTAGATGAGTGTGAAGGGAACGATCACCCTCCCCAACTCTCCTAGACCCCAGCGTAGTTACCCGACTTTAAAGGACAACTCAGGAGAAGTGTATGCAGGGAAGAAGGATTTCCTTCCTGTGTGCACTGCTGTTGCTCGCGTCTGCGTTAGATGAAAACACTATGTCTTCTAGTAGCAGCGGTTATTGCGTTTCACGTCAGAGCGCATAGGGTGCACGGTCCGTGAACTTTCAGTGACAAATGTGCTTTCGATCGTCTTTAGACTCCAGAGGCACTAAGTCTTCGGTCGTGAAGCCAATGCCTGATCAAACTCGGTCCCCCCTGCAGCGCCTCATTGGCGAGAGCAACCTGCATATTCCCGCGCTCGATGGAATTCGGGGAGTCGCAGTTCTCCTCGTGCTTCTCGCTCACTCTGGCTTCGACAAGGTTCTCCCGGGCGGACTCGGTGTCACCGTATTCTTCTTTCTCAGCGGCTTCCTAATCGCCATGCGTCTCCAAGACGAGCATACTGCCACCGGGCGTATATCTCTTTATCGATTTTGGGTGAAACGTGGGCTGAGGATTGTTCCCGCCTTGTATGTGGTTTTGGCTTTAGTCTGGATTCTGGAGCGCATTAGCAAAAAATATCCCGTGGGATCACCTGGGGCCTATTTTGCCGACCTCGCATTTACTGCGAACTACCATTCGTTATTGAACAGAAATGCTAGCTTGCGCCAACCCGGACCCGGTCTGGACGTACTGTGGTCGCTCGCGATCGAGATGCACTTTTATCTGGTCTTTCCTCTGCTTTATAAGGCATTTCTTGCGCGAGGCATGGATTGGAAGAGACAATCCCAGATTCTCGTATTGCTTTGTGTCTTGGTACTCGGTTGGCGAATGTTCCTTGTTTCGTTCGTCCACACCAATATCGGCGATGGCCCCAAATGGACCTATTTAGCGACAGATTGCAGGATAGACAACTTGCTTTTGGGAAGCGTACTGGCGCTGTGTATTGGCGAAGCACCGCAACGATGCACTGCGCATTCCAATGGACGGTGGGCGCTCCTAGGTGTCGTTGGGCTCTTGATGTCGCTATTGTTTCGAAATCCCGTTTTCCGTGAGACGCTTCGATATACGCTACAGGCGAGCTGCCTTCTGTTGATCTTCAACTATTGCATTACTGCATCTCGATCAAGAGTCGTGATGGCCCTTACAAGTAGGCCTCTTCGCCGGATCGGCGAGCTCTCCTATGTGATCTACCTCACGCATCATGTAGTTTTGGTGCGCACCTGGTTTTGGACGCCTAATGCTGTGGGACGGGCCGTTGTCGCGTTGATATTCTCCATCTTCATTGCCGTGCTAATGGAGCGTTTTGTTGAAAAGCCCGTAAAGCGGTGGCGCCTGAACTTTGACCGGTTTGGCTCAGTTCAAGAAAGGGAAAATATCTGGAAAGGTCATCAACACGAAGGCGGTATTTCCGGAGAGACAAACATCTGACATTTTGATGACAACTGCATTCTGAAATGCCAGATAGGCTCTCATTCGTTCCAGTTATTCTGAGTTGCATTTGGAGCTCTAATGAGCGGCTTGCTGAGTCGTCTGTCCGTCCTTGTCTTGTTCTGCCTTTGTGTTCTGATAACGCATACAACTTACGCGCAAACCTTTCCGGCGCCTGGTACCATCACCACGATTGCGGGCAATGGTGCAACGGGGTATTCGGGCGACGGAGGAGCAGCCATCAATGCGGCGAATGGTTTCCCGAACGGTCTTGCCGTAGATCGACAAAACAATCTTACATCGTTGGGCAGGGAATTAACGTCGTCCGTAAAGTAGACTCTAACGGCGTCATCACTACCGTGGCCGGCACAGGGGCTCCCTGCTCCGCTCCCACGGCGGCCTGCGGCGATGGTGGTGCGGCTACTTCCGCCCAACTGAAGACACCGACGGCAGTAGCAGTAGATCTTGCCGGGAACATCTACATCGCAGACACGGTTAACCAACGTGTCCGAAAAGTCGATACCACCGGGCAGATCTCAACCATTGCTGGGACAGGAAACACCTCTGGAGCAGGATGTGTTTCAACCTCTGACGTCTGTGGCGATGGCGGGTTGGCAACCCAGGCGATGTTGCATAATCCCGAAGCCGTTCAAGTGGACCAGCACGGAAACGTCTACTTCTCAGATTCTTTCAATCAGAGGATCCGCCGTGTCTCAGGCACCACCGGGATCATCACGACAATCGCTGGAAATGGTACGACAGGTTCAAGTGGCGATGGAGGCCAGGCAACCTCCGCTACCTTGAATAACCCATATGGGATGGCGCTCGATCCAGCCGGATTCTTGTACATCTCAACCACTGGAGACAACCGGGTCCGAAAGATTGACTTGACTACCGGAATCATCACCACTGTTTCCGGAAATGGAGCCACGGGATACGCTGGGGACGGTGGACTGAGTACATCTGCCACCTTGAACAGCCCAAATGGGATAGCGGTGGATGCCGCCGGAAACGTCTTCTTTTCCGATTTCGCGAACCGAGTCGTCCGTAAAATTGCGGCGACAACAGGGATCATTTCGACGGTTGCAGGTAATGGCTCCAATGGTTTCGGGGGAGATGGAGGAGTAGCCACAGCGGCAACTCTTGCAGGCACAAGCGGACTTGCACTTGATTCTTCCGGCAATCTCTATATGTCGGATACGCTAAACAGCCGCGTACGTGAGGTCATCGCAGTCGGTGCAACAGGATGTTCCGTTCCCAACGCAATTTGCACGATCGCAGGAAACGGTGCCACAGGGTATAGCGGGGATGGAGGTGCGGCAACCTCCGCCAGCCATACAAGCCCGGCGGGGCTTGGCGTAGATGCATTCAATAACGTCTACGTGGCTGGAATTGGAGTCAACGCCGTTCGGAAGATATCAACCTCCGGAACGATCACTACGGTTGCGGGAGGATCGACGGCGTGTCCGTCGCCAACGGCTACTTGTGGCGATGGCGGGCCGGCCATCAACGCTCAACTCAATACTCCAACGGCTGTCGCCTTCGATGGTGCAGGCAATCTGTTTATTGCAGACACCGTGAACCAGCGTATACGAAAGGTTGATGGGTCGGGAATCATTACAACCGTGGTAGGCAATGGAAACACTTCGGGCACTGGATGCACGTCGACATCCGACGTTTGCGGTGATGGCGGTCCTGCACAACTGGCCTACGTGCACAATCCCGAGGCGGTGCAGGTTGACTTGCAGGGCAACCTCTACTTCTCCGATTCGTACAATCAACGAATTCGCAAAGTCGATCCGTCCGGTACGATCACAACCATTGCGGGTACCGGGGTGGCAGGGTCCAGCGGGGATGGAGGTGCGGCCGTTTCTGCCACGCTGAACAATCCCTATGGAATGGTGCTTGACCGTGCTTCTGGGTACCTCTACATCGCAACCGCCGGAGACAATCGCGTACGTCGGGTGAACCTCGCCAGCAATGTCATAACGACCGTGGCTGGGACAGGGGCGGCCGGCTACTCGGGGGATGGTGGCGTAGCGACCTCCGCTACGTTGAATAGTCCGAATGTCCTTTCGGTTGACGGGATGGGCAATCTTTACATAAGCGATTTTCAGAATCATGTTGTGCGGGAGGTGAACAGCTCGAATGGTGTTATTCACACTCTTGCAGGTAATGGTTCGAATGGATTCAGTGGGGATGGTGGCAACGCGTTAAGTGCATCTCTCGCGGGTGCCGGAGGCCTTGCGGTTGATAAATTCGGCAATCTCTACATCTCCGATACATTGAATAACCGCGTTCGACGTATGGCGCGTGGTGACAACCTGATTGTCTCAAGTGCCTCTTCGACCGTAAGTGCCGCCGTGGGAGACTTGCTCGAGATCAATGGGCAAGGCTTCGGCTCCACGCAAGGGGGCAATACGATCACAATTGGCGGGGTCACGGCTTTAGTCATCTATTGGAGCAGCTCACGGGTTGTCGCAATCATTCCGGACGGGGCTGCGAACGGAACTGCTCAGCTGACGGTTGGAGGCAGCACGACCAACGTGTCGTTCGATCTTTCCCAGTCCGGCAGCAGTTCCAACTCCTGCAACTAGCAACCTAATTCATCTCGCAACGCGGAGCTTTCATTCATGCGAATCGAAATACGCTATTGGTTGTGCGTATCCCTCTGTGTCTTCACCGCTATGCCACTATTTGGGCAACAGCCTCGGCAACGAGCCGCAATCCCCCCAAACCATGTTTATCATCATTTATTTCGATACATCGTCCATCTAGAGAGCCTACGCGGCCAAGGAGCCGACAACACTCTCATTGCGGTCCTCTCTAAAAAAACACTTGAAACAAGTGATAGCGAAACTCTACAGCTGAGACGAGAAGCTAGGCTGTACGAGACCGAAATTGAGATAGTTGACCGTGAAGCTCAAGCGATTACGCGCGCGACAAGGAATCGTTATCCTCAAGGGCGTCTGTCGCCTGGCGAGGCCGCACCCGCGGTCCCTCCGATTCTTCTAGCTCTTCAGCAAAGAAAAGAGAGCATCCTTGCCCACCATATCGATAATCTCAAAGCTTCGTTGGGAAATAGTCGATTTGCAAATTTGGATCAGAATCTCGCCAATCGGTTTCTCCCGAAGATTCACCTTCAACAGCTACCCCTTCCGACCAGGCCTTCTGGGCCAACGATTCGCAACAGCGATCCCATGGCCCACTAGGAGAGACAAATGAAAATCAAGAATTCTCTATGGTCGTTTCTTCTGATTTTGTTGTGCGGGTCTATTGCTCACTCGCAGTCTGTTGAAGGCATCTCATATATCGAATATGACCCGAGCA
Source organism: Terriglobus albidus (assembly GCF_025685425.1). GTDB lineage: Bacteria > Acidobacteriota > Terriglobia > Terriglobales > Acidobacteriaceae > Terriglobus > Terriglobus albidus. Next base: position 501,026 of record NZ_JAGTAS010000058.1, on the reverse strand, counting down.
ATCAGCAAGTGATCACTTACTCCGCGACGGATCTTGACTACGTTGCCGCATATTATTACGACCCCGTTGTTGCGGGGGCGCTTTATCAGTCCGATGACTGGAACAGCCCTATAAAAGAAGGAAGCGCAAGCGGGAATTGGGGGTGTGGCCCTTCTCAGGGGGATCCACTCGGCGATCCAGCAGCATCCGCGTGCGCCTGGGGATATATGAATGCATCGGCAGTATCCGGCGATGACTACGGTCTTGCTTCCGATCACTACATTCAGTGCTATTACCAAACTGGGACCTACGATACGTATGGCAACCCAGAGTACAACGACTACTTTGGATATTTCGCAAATGGTACGGATTATTCTGAGGGAGGGGGAGGAGAGTCCTATCCAGATCCAGGGTATACGATATACGTGACGACCCAATTGATCTATGTAGGCACGACTGTAGTCCAGATCTCGACCTACGATCAAACGCCCATCATCCATTCAGTATCGCCGCCCGTTATCCCGGACGGTACGACGTCGACGGTCGTTGTTGCTGGTGAGCACTTTGGTGCATTCCCGTCGCTCAATTTTCCCGATACTGCGGGCATGTCTATTTCCTACTCCTCCCGATCCGATACGTCCATTACTGCGCAAATTACGCCAAACGGCCAAGAAGGAACTCATGCCGTCGAAGTCGTATCTACAGGTTTTGGAGGGTCGGGATTCTTATCCGCGAACGGTACCACGAGCCAGAGCCCTGCTAGCACTCTGACTGTTGCGGGAAGCCCCTGTACATGGCAGATCGTTGCGGAGCAGACCCTCTATCACATCAATTCCGGTTCTAACTACAAAACCGCAACGATTCCGATATCTGTCAGCACCACGCCGAATGCATCTTGCCCCGGTGCGGGAACAGTGAATTGGACCGTTACGACCGTGTATGCAACGTCTGCCCACAAAGGTGCTTCTCAAGCACCCCAACATCAATTCACGTCCTCTCTGAACCAAACGTACAATTACACTACTTTGGCTGGAGAAGGTGGCCAGCTCACGTTCAAAGCGAGTTTCTCGAGCAACGGAGCCACACTCTCAAAATCGAAGACAGTTTTGGTGGACGGTACGGGGATTCCTGTTGCCTCGGTGAAAAGTCTTTTGACCGCCGACTATTCAGCTGGAGCAGGCGGCACGCCAAATCTGTTCCGTGGAGTGGCGTGCACGGAGAGCAAATTCAAGCAGTTTAGCACCACTACTTTGCTCTCCGACGGTGCAACATCTGTTCCGTTGGTTCTTTACGGAGTCAACGCCTGTTGGCCGAACGAAAGCTTTGGCGGCGGATCCCATATCGGTATTGGCATGGTGAAAACGTCAATGACATATGCCTACGACTGGACTGCGAATGCAAACTCAGCGATCAACGATGTATTCGCCTGGGCCAAGGGGCGCGCTGACACCTACATCGCCAACACTCGTCAAAGCCATCCAAACCTGCCGCAGCCAACGGCTCAGCAAAAAGAGGACATGGCGTTGATCTACTATCGATGGGGCGCGGCTGTGCTCGCGAATACGTATTGGGTTGTAAACCCTAGCGGCAATGGGTGGATGAAAAACACCAACGCAACCTATACGGCATATACCGACGGCGTGCGCAATAATCTACAAAATCCGACCTGCAACTGAAAGGAGTGTTTATGTTGAAATCAACTGGCTTAATCCTTGCAGCTGCAGCATTCGGTCTTATGCTTTTGCCCGAGGCCCTCGCTGCTGAGGATAACCTTATCCGCGAAATCCATGTCAGCGTGCCACGCGTACCATTCGCGTGGCCCGAGACCACCTCAGGGATAACGATCACCAAGGTCCAAGTCACAGATCTTTTACGGGCAGTTGATCGGGAGGCCGCGCTTAAAGATCCGCTGCTCGATGACGGAGGAGACCTCTCTGTCGAGTCTTATCAGTTTACGAAGCTAGATGATGGGGCACCCTTTTTGGTAGCGGTAACCGATTCATCACCTGCTCGCCGCTACGATGAAATTAGCCTTTTGCGATGTGTCGGAGTGGAATGTGAGCTATCGACGCTGAAATCCGAGGCTCCCATCGATTTGAATCGTCAGATCGTGACGGCCGACCAAGGGGGGAAAAAGGAAATATTGATCAAACGTTGCGTGTGCCTGAATGGCGAGATAGCGCCGGGTATATTGGGATTCTTGTATGGCGTGGAGGATGGTAAAGTCCGAGACGTTAGCGCGAGTCATCGAGAATACTTTCAATCCTCCGTCTTACCTGATGTCGCCGCGAAGATGGCGAAAATTCGCACTTCAGCGCTGGAACCAGAGCGAGATCAAAAATTGAATGAGTACATATATGCCCAGCGCGAAATGGAGAGACGCGTCCTGGGAGACCACCTCGCAGGGTTGACGGAGGCCCAACAATGGGAAACCTCCCCTGACGAGGACGTGCAAGCTCTCGCAGTGGCGACATTTGAGAAACTCGACTCGCCTTCAGCGGATACTGCTCTGGAACGAATCGCGAAACGAGGCTCTTTGCGAATTCGAGAACGAGCACAACAAGCCTTATCGAAGAGAAGAACTGAAAAGCCAGACTTGGCGCGCTGATGTTCGGAGGTTGGCGAAGCGGTAAAAGCGCGCCAAAGTGGGGACCAGCTCAATTGTCGTGACAGCGTCACGACAATTGGAGCTCATTAGGAAAGGCTTAGGCAAACTGTATCATCCGGCGTAGGTTCTTCTGGGAAGAGCCCCTCAGCCATATTCTGCAACTAATTGTCGCGACGCTGTCACGACAATTGGCTTGAGGCGGAGATCGCCGATGGTTCCGTTTGGCTTACGGAATTGATTGTCTGCATCAATTTTCTTTTAGGGTACGACTCGGGTACGTCAGTGGAAATCATGTATATCCCCTCTGCTTTCAGTAGCAGTGAATCCCTGGGGGATCGAAGCACTTGAAACTGGATTATGGCGCCGCTGTCCACAAGATTCTTAGAACTCCTCCGCACAACTCTAGGGAGAGTTGAGGCCCACGCTGGCCTGACGTCAGATGACCCGGCCCTGCTTGAACTCAAGCGCTCGCTCGTCCGCCATGTCGCCACTATGGAAACTGCGTCCGAGAACGCCGACGATGGCCATCCAGACCTCAGCAAGAGTGCTTAAGCTTCCGAATTCCGGCGTCGGGATTTCTAGGCTCTGTCCTGGCTCATGTCAGAGGTCCTGATGGGGGTCACGGATTGGCTGGCAGGAACAGCGGCGCAATATGCGTGGGATTTGGAGCCGGATGATGGCTAAATATTCGCCCTATGCTCGGCTAGCGGTATCCCCTCCCGCTCGAGATGCCGAGCGTCCAAAATCAGTGACTTCCTGATAAGTCCGGAACCCAAAACGCAGTGCAACTTTCACGTCGGCGATAGGGTGCACCGAGACGGGACCAAGGGCGTCTGGTGCATCGACTGGATCTCCAAAGATGGGCGCTTAGCCAACCTTACGATGGTGGACGCTGATCTTATATGGCCCTGCTTCCCGACCGAACGTTTGACTCTGGCGAAGACATAGCGTTGCGAGCGTGATGCGGCAGGCCCCAGAAATGGGAACGTACGGGTGTAATCGCGCTGGCCGTGATTCCATACCCCCTGCCGCATCGGCCATCGCAGGTCACCCGGTCCCCTTCGCCTCCCACGGTTCGGGTACCGATTACGACCCTTTCCTTCGAAGGCCTCCGGCAGCATTGCGTCGCTGAACGGTTTTAGAGATGATGAGATGGGCCGGTTACGCACCGTCCTGGGGTGTGGAAACCCCTGCAAAGCAATGAACGCGCTGCATTGGCGCGTAGAGGACTCCCTTCGCCTTTGCGTCGGGGAGCCTGTGACGTATGTCCAGGCCCCTAAAGCTAAAGGTCACAGGAACCGTGCTTTGCCGGTTTTCCAACTCCCCGACTTGGGTATATAGGGTGTGTTTGCGGGGGCGTACCGCAGACATTGTTCCCCTGGCCCCTCCGAGGAGCAGAGTCTGACCCCTCTTCATCTCAAACCCGGTTTGTTCGGTCTATCCCATTGGGCGGCAATTGCACACTCGCACGATCTTGGTCTTGCCAGCCACTTGAGCGCCGTCGCCCAACTGACTGTCCAATTTTCGGACTACCTAGGTTGTTCGAGTAAGGAGCAAAGAGTACTTCGACGTGCCGCCTTTCTTCACGATATCGGCAAAATTAGGGTTCCGGCTCCCTTGTTATGCAAACCAGGAAAGCTGACAGGGAGGGAATTGCAGATTATGCAATCTCACCCTTGGCTAGGCTATGAACTTCTAAGCCGGGCCGGAGAATGGAACGAAGTCGTTTTGACTGTGGCCCGAGATCATCATGAACGGCTCGACGGGAGCGGGTATCCGCGAGGCATCGGCGGATCGGAAATCGGGTTCCGAGTACGGCTCATTACGATTTGCGATGTATATTGCGCGATGACAGAAGAAAGGCCCTACGCGGAAACGATGTCCTGGAATCTGGCGTTGGAACGCATGTCTCAGAAGGGGACCCGGCTTGACATGGATCTGTTGGATGCGTTCTCAACAATGATCACGTGCCACCATTCCCATCGTGGTACCTGGTGATCTTCGGCCTCTGCGGGTATCTCCGCGTGGGAGGGCATATTCAATCCGGGCCGAAACAGAGGCTCTGCCTCTTGAGAGCAGTTCAGGAGTGATAAATCATGACGACAATTTCCCGGCCTATGCGCAAGGATGAACAATCGATCCCGCAGCTCGTCCACGAGATTGTCGGCCATCTGGTAGACGATGAAGCCGCTATCCGAGTAGAGTGTTTGGACGGCAACGAAGGTGTCACGATGCTCAATGTTCATGTCGCTTCGTCCGACACCGGTAAGCTCATTGGCAAACAGGGCCGCACCGCGCGTTCGTTGCGCACCATCCTTTCGGCGGTCAGTATGAAATTGCACCACCGCTACGCACTTCATATCGAAGAAGACGAGTCGTAACTCAAACCCGGATGTACGGGAACGCCTGCAACGCGCATTCGGCACGTGACACGGAGTTTGAGCGAGATGGAACCATGTTCCCGTCTTTCGACAGCGCCGGTTGAGCTGAAGTTCTACGGCGACTTTGAGATAACTACCAATCTCAAGTCGGTTGAAGAATTCTCACCGAAGCAGCTTATTCTGCTCGAATCTATTCTTGGGCCTCCAGACGTCAAGCTGCAATTGGCAAGGATGGCTCTTGAAACCGATTTGAATTCTTTGACGGACTCGCACTTTCGAGACAGATACAGCGGCCCCAGCGTCCGAGATTTGTTGGATATTGTCCTGCCATGCTTGCAACCAGTGGAGCAATCCTATTGGGAATCGTTGCGGGATGGTTCAGGAGACACACTGCATAACGAAATCATGCCCGTCTTTTTTGTATTTGATGTGCGACTTAAAAGGACAGGAATCGAAGAGATGGGAACGTGATTAGAGTGAAATGCCGTATCCACTGTCGATAGGTGCTTCCTTATTGATGCCAGCGCCTTGTTCGTTACCACGCGCCATCGCTGCTGAAAGTCCAAACGGTTCGAGTGCGACTTGTGCGGCGATGGGCCGCGCATTCCGGTCGAAGAATTGACCGTGCGCGTCGATGTGAAGCCAACCGCGATTCTCATCACTGCGATAGCTTTGAATCTCAGCGTGTTCTTTTCGCCATGCGAATCGCTCCGCATGTTCCACGCCGATAGATTGCACCAGTGGTTCCCAATGCCGCCTCTCTTCGGCCGTCGGCCCAAGCTGCGCGGCCTGCCGCTCCGCGGGAATTTCCGGGCCGTTGTAAGTAAGTTCCGCAATCCGGTCAGCATAGCGCTCGATGAGCGCACTCTGGCCCTGTTCGATCTCAGGATGTTGTAGATGGCGTTCTGCGAGAGCGCGTACCGTGTCGGCAGGGTCAACTCCATTCTTCGCTTGCTCCTGCGTCCATCGAAGATCGGCGAGTACGGTTTCAGGGTCGATGGACGATGCATAGATGGAGGGCGGTATATGAGAAGTCGGTTGATAGGCCTGCATCCCCTCAGCATGTTCTTTGCGGTAAGTCATGGTTTCACCTCGCTGCTGTTCGGTTTTCGGTTCACTGAGCTCTAACGCCGCCGTTTTTGATACATCACGGCTAAGGTCTTTTGTCAGTCGTGCGGCGTTATCGGTGTAGAGCTGCACGTCATGCGCGGCTCGGGACACTGCGACATAAGCAAAGCGCTGATTGATAAGGTCGCGATGTGCGGAGACCTCCACGTTGATGAGCACGCGGTCAGCCGTCAAGCCCTGGCTCGAATGGCTAGTGACTGCGTAGCCATGATCGAAGTGCCTCATTTGCTGAGGATCGAACGTTACAGAGCGCGGCGGTTGACCCTCGACGTGGACGGTCATTTCGTTAGGGCGAACACGTCCGATGGTTCCAAGCTGGCGATTGGCAATTTGTAATTCACGGTTGTTGGTCGTGAACTGGATCCGGTCGCCTTCTGCAAACTCGCGGGCGACTTCTCGATATGCCGTGATGCCTTGCAGACGCTTTGGATCGTAGGACACTTGGCTGCCATCTTCCCGCTCCACGGTGATCCGATTCAGCTTTGTGTCCACGGTACGCACGGTTGCGTAGCTGTACGGCTCTAATCCCAATTCCTTGCTGCCGCGCGTGTACTGGAGTACATCGCCGGACTGATACTGGGCGGCCCATTTTCGGTCGGCGCTGCTTAGGTCAGATCGCGGCATGAGCACAGCAAACTCGCGGTCAATCCCACGCAGGACGTCGATCCCGCGCAGCTCTGCACGGATCGCCTGATTTAGCTCTATCCGGCTGGCATTATCCGGGGAGATGACGAGTGTGTTTTCCGGCTGGGCGACATAGGAACGGGCAATCGCGGCGATGCGTTCGGGACGTTCCGCGAACTCCTGTACGCGGCCCTGCTCCTGCAATAACTGGACGCCGTCCACGGTACGAAGTTGCGAAAGCAATTCGACAGCACGGAGCAATTCTGGCTGCTCCTTCTGGCGCATGATCTGGTCAAGTTGCGAGGTGCGCATTCCTTCGGCTTGCAGTTGCTCAAAAGGTTTTCCAGCCTCTATACCTTGGTGCTGCCGAATGTCGCCAATCAGCAAAACTCGGTCTTGTGGTCCCAGCTTCTCCATGAAGGCTTGCATTTGTTTGGTGCTTGCCAAACTGGACTCATCGACCAAGTACAGGTGGCGGCTGGCGGGGTCTCCTGCAGTCTCGCCGGTTATGCCGCGAGCCAGGAACCGCTGCAAGGTTTCTGCTTTGATTCCCGAGTCCCGAAGCTGGTTGGCAGCACGGTTGGTTGGCGCGAAACCCTCGACGACGAAGCCCTCGGCCTCGGCTCCGGTGCGGATGCTTCGTAAGCTCTCGGTCTTACCTGAACCCGCGTACCCCTGCAACCCGTGTACGCGGTCGGTCGTGCTTAGCACTTCTTCCACGACTCGACGTTGAGCAGGGTTCAACCGCTCCTGCTCCGCAGCATGGGAGCGAGCATTTTCCGCCGACATGATCGGCGTCACCACAGCCTGCCCGCGTTTCATGAACTCGATATTGCTGCGCTCGGCCTGCAGCATATCGCGAGTGGTGTACCGCTGCCCGGCATAGTGCTTTGGACTGTCCACTTTTAGGAACTCACCCATGGTTTCCCGACGCCCGAAGTTCTCGCTAATCTCGGCATACGTCACATCGCCCATGCCGCGACGCAGGGCGTCGCGCATAATACTTCGGTTGTCCGTGACGGCCTCACGCTCAAAGTTGCGGGCCTTCGCAAAACTCACGCTTTCGCGCACGCGCTGCTGTTGCTCTTCCGGCTCTTGTGCCTGTTCCTGGCCGCGCCGGAGCATTCGTTCCTGTGCGGCAGCAATGACTTTTTCGGGTTGGTTGCCATACTCTTCCGCCAATTTGCGATGGGCGGCTAACGTCTCTTCGGGGCCAAGATGCTGCTTGCGGTCGCGAGTAGTGAAGGCGGCAAACTGCGCAGCCTGCGGTCCGCTCTGACCCCGCTTAGCCATCTCTTCTTCGATCTTCTGACGGCGCAAACTCGAAGCGTCCAGGTATTCCTGCGTGTACCCTTTGATCTCCGGCGCTCCGCTTTTTCCGGCTTGGATTTCGTAGCCAAGATTGCGCAGGCGGTACATCAGTTCCGCCTGATACACCGCAGTAGCAAATTGCTGTGACGCATAGTAGCTGTGTGACTGGAGAGCGCGGAAGGAGCGATCATCCCGCGTCGTCATATTGAAAATGACAGTGTGCGTGTGGAGCTGCGGTGCGGCATAGCCATCAACCGGCCTGGCTGTGTCATGTTCAAATTTCGCGACAAGAAAGCGACCCGTCGTCTCGGCAGGTCGATTGCCGCCTAAGCGGGCCTGCGTATACCGTTCCAACTCTGTGAGCGCAATCGAAACGGCCTCACGATGGGCTTCCCGAACCCGATTGTCGCCACCTACCAGAGCAGTCAGAGAAACCGATTTCGGCGCGGAGAAAGTAGCGTCCCATGCGGCACGATGCTCAAGCGGCTTTACCGTCTCGCCTTCAGCGTTCGTGTATTCCTTACCGTCGCGATGCTGGATGAGCTGCTGGCCTGTTACGGGATGCCGGCCCTCGCTCAGCAGGGAAAACTGGCTGGCCTGGACATCGCCCTTGAGACCGAAGGTGTCCACCAATTTCCCCTGCCATGCCGTAGGAATCCGCTCGTGCTCTTTCCAGTAGTTCTTTTCGGCAGCGATGAACTCCTTGACGTGGTACTCCTGCGCTTTCCCGGCCGTGAGCGGTTCTGGAGCAACCTTGAACATGGCATTTACTCACGTTCAAAAACACCGGCCGCCACTTCCTGCAACGCAGGAGCAGTATCGGCTTTTGGATCGTCGCCTGCAGATTGTGTTGCTGCCGGAGGCACGGGCGTAGCACGCGTGACTATGGTGAGTTTTGGGGCGGTCTCCTCCGGTTCCGAATTAGCGGCATCCTCTTCTTCCAAGTCCACAGCCGGAGGTCGCACCGCCTCTTTCAACCTGCTCAAAGGGTCATATTCCAATTCGTCGTCGGCCACGATCCGACGTTCGAAGTCCGTTGCAATCGTCGGTAGATCAAGATAATCGAAGGCGAACCGAGCGACGTGATTTCCCAGCTTCAGGTAGGCACGGCGCTCCTCCAAACCGCTAATCTCTGAGTCCAGTACCAATGGCTCTACCTGCCTGTCAATGGTGAAGTTTTTGCCGTTTCGTGTGCCGTCGAAATGCGTCTCCTTCATACGCTCGATCTCGACTTTTCCGATAGCGTTCGACACCCATTCGGCGGCTTTCGGCTCAGTGGTTTTGAGGAAGATTTTGGTAGCAGGCTGCGACAGCATCACCTCGGCAAGATGGCCGTAGATGGTCTCCAACTGCGCCTTCCCTTGGAAGCCCAACACAAGCGGATTTTTGGATTTCCTGTTCTCCGTAATAGCAGTGTGCAACTGCGGGAGACGCTGCAAGGACGCCAGCTCATCGAGCACAAACCATACGGGCGTCTGGTGCTCCTTCGGGGCGCTCAACAGACGCAAAACCAGCCAGTCAATCCAGAGGCTATGTAAAGGCTGCAAGGCGTCGCGTTCGGTGGGACGCGACGTAATGAAGATCCATCCTTTGCGCCCCTCGGCCCATTCGGTAGCACACCATCTACGATTCTTCGCCTCCTCTAACGTGGGCAGCATACGCAGGCTGTCCGCGACCAAACCCAAGGACGAAAGCACACCATTGCGCTGCGGCGGTGAGTCCTTCGCAATCATTGTCGCCATCTCCGTCCCGGCTACTCTCTTATCAATCTCAGCTGGGTTTGCCATCCACTCCGCAAGCTGGTGGGGAGTGGGGCCGGTACGCAGGAGATGGGCAAAAATCTTCTGCGGAGTCTTGGTAAAAAACTCGTCCTTTAGCGTATCGGTCGGCTGGTACAGGGATTTTGCGAGCGTCTTCGCCTCGGCTTTGCTGCGGAGCTCTTCGGCTGGTCCCCAATACGGGCAGCGCTTATCAAGAGGATTCAGGACAATATCTCCACGGCCTCCGTCATAGAACCTCTGGATGAATTCGCAGGCTGGGTCGTACACAATCGCCGTATGGCCGCGTCCCTGAATCTGCCGAAGTATCTGCATGATGAGCGTCGTTTTGCCGGCCCCGGTGTCGCCCATCAATTCGATATGTTGTGACTCGTAGCGGGCCGGAATCCGCATCAACGCTTTCGCCTCGGTCGTCTTGAAACCTACGCCCTCCCCGGCAATCGCTCCATTGAATTGCTTGGGCGTTAGCAGTACCGGCCCTTTCAGGCGGCGGCCATACTTCAGTTCACGGCGGCGCTTCACGTCCTTCCGAATGGAGAAGGGAAGTTGCGCCAGAAGCGCGAGCAGGCCGAAGGCAAGAGGTTGCTTGTAGATGTCCCATAGCGTGCTACCACCGTAGACGTTTTGACGGAGATAGTCCCTCAATGGGACATCGAAGTAGCTGGTTTCCGCGCCTCGATAAAGAGCAATGTACCCCTGCCGTGCGGCGGTTTCGGTCAGCGTTAGCGGGATCGGTCTCGCGCCCGGCTGCTCGGTGACTCCTGGCATGATGTCAGACGCTACGGCAGGCTTTGCAGGTACAGTTTTGCCTGCCTCGAAGAGCATCCGGTACTTGTCCTTGCGGGTTTTACCAAGCTGGGCGGCGAGCGATGCTCGTACATAAACCGGCGTGTAAAACTGCTGGAGCGGTGTCGTGGCAAAGGCAAACCGCATATAGATAAATGCGCCCGTCAGAACGACGGCCAGGAACGTGGCCCCATAGGTATAGATGGGCGAGTGCGGCGGCCAGATGATGGTTTCTTTGCGACCCCATTGTGTGGGCATCAGCGGCCTCCTTCAGCCTTTGCAAGAAGCTCGCTTGCGACCTGGACCTTGCTGCGCCGGACTTCGGCCATGATTGCCTCGAAACGCTCTTCCGTGATTGGTTTCGCATGCGATATGGGCCTTAGGAGATTGGTCAGGATCATGCGCAAGCCAACAAGCTCCACAAGCTCCGGTCGCGGCCCACCGGCATCTATCGAATTCTCCAGTTCCTTCAGTACCACGTCCCTAAGCCATTCGCTTCGGGCTTGACCCATCGCGTTCGCGTGTTCGGTAATCCGGCGATGCTCCTCCTGCGTGAGCTTGACCGTCACCGGGAACACGCGATGCTGGGCGGACTCCTCACCTTCTGTTGCGGGCGATTCTCCTTCAAGAAGAGCCATAAAAACCTCAAAATCCCAGGTGCACCTAGGTGCACCCGATTTTGTTAAGTGATTGGTTCTAAACAGGTGCACCCAAGTGCACCTAACACGACCCTTTGAGGGGTGAAGTGTAAACTTTCACCCCATGCGCAGCATGGTTCCTATGCAACCGAGGGATCCGATGGAGGATCATGCTTTCCGAACCACCACAGACTCAGCGGATTCAACCGATCCTGAAGGCTTCTTAGCGGCGCCGCGAGATGCCTTCGAACCATTCGGACGACGCGCCTTCAGAAGCTCTGGCACATCTTTGCAACGATCGGATGTCCGGAATGCAGCGAAGTCACGGTCTTTATCGAACAGGTATTCCAGTCCTTTGTTGATGACTTCATCAGGCGTTGCACCGATGAATGCAGCGTATTGATTGATCTGTGCAATGATCGGCTCATTGAATCGAACATGAGCGGTTACGCGGCGGGTTTGAGTGACTTCGATAAGTGGCATTGGAACCTCCGTTAGTGGGTGGAAAGAGACGACTCTTGCAGGGTTGGAAAGACGGTCTCAAGAGCGAAGCATTTGCCTTCGCGCGAGAAACCTTGGAGGTGGGCAATGTCGGTAATGCGGCGGCCTGTTTCCGTCCGCTTCATCTGGATAACGTAATCGACGGAATCCGCGATCTCTGCCGAGATGTCATCGCGTAGGGATTGCTGGTGCGAACGCATGGCAAGTTCGCAGAAACGACGCAGGGCTTTTGTAGTGGAATTGGCGTGGATGGTGGCAAGTGAACCACCGTGCCCGGTGTTGAACGAATCAAGTAACGTGCGGGCTTCTTCGCCGCGAACTTCTCCCAAAATGATCCGGTCTGGACGCCACCGTAAGGCACCCTTTAGGAGGGTGGCAAAGTCCACCGCTCCAGCTACGCATTCCACCTGGCATTCTGCCGCCAAGACGTTCGGCTTGGCGATCCTCAGCTCTGACGTATCTTCGATAACGACGATGCGCTCTTCCTCAGGGATAGTGTCCGCGAGCGCGTTCAACAGAGTGGTCTTTCCGCTCGACGTTCCACCGCTAATGAGCAGCGTTTTGCCAGCCACGATTTGCGCAACAAGAAACTCGGACGTCTGCTCATTCAGGGTGTTGCGCTGAATGAGATCCCGCAGCGTATAGCGAACCTTTGCAAACTTGCGAATGGTGAGCGACGGGCCGGGGCGCACGACCGGAGGAAGGACCGCCGCCAGCCGACTTCCGTCCGGGAGCTGTGCATTCAGTAGAGGATGCGACTCATCGAACTGTTTGCCGAGGTGGTTGGCAATGATTTCGAGTCCAGTCCGCAGGGCCTTTGCATCGAAGCGAACCGAGCCTGCAGAGGTGAGCTTTCCCGCCTTCTCGAACCACCACGAACCATCGGGGTTGCCCATGATCTCGCTCACGCCATCGTCCAGCAGCAGTGGCTCGATGGGGCGAAGGAATGGAAGGATCAATTCAAAGCTCATAGCGGAACCTCACATTGATAGAAGTCCGGGCGTTAGCCGGACTTCCGTGAACGGAAAAGGAAGTGGCCTAGGCGGCCACTTCCTCCGGGGCTGCGGCCTCTTCGTCCTGCTCCTCCGCAGTGGCCTTGGCAGCCCGATCCAGTTTGAGAATCGAGTCCACTCGAATCTCCCAGATGGTCTGTTCTGTGTTGCTCTTCGTGCTGGTGTACTTCCGGCTGCGCAACTCGCCCTCGACCATCAGGTGAGCGCCCTTCTTCAGCGTGCCGGCGAACTCTGCCAGCTTCTTGCCAAAGACGACGCAACGGTGCCATTCGGTGTGCTCAACGTACTTGCCGTCCTTCTTGTACGAAGACTTGGTTGCGAGTGAAAGTGTGGTGAAGCTGCGGTCGTCATTGGTCCGAACTTCTGCGTCGCTGCCGAGGAAGCCGATGAGGGTGACTTTGTTGGTGTACATGGTGGTGATCTCCGTTTCGTTGAATTTCCCGTATCCTGCTCGGGTCACACTAGGCGAAGCCAAGCGAGAGGCCCCGCCTCCCAAGGCCGAAGCTCTGCATTTACGGTGGGTCCGCCGAAGGTGGAAACCGTAACCCGTAGGGCCGCGCAGCGGAAGCAGAAGAGCGAGCTTGCCGCAGGGCGGCGGAAAGGCCCGAAGCGTGACCCCGAGCAGAGGACGGGATACAGGACGGAAGGCTCTCTAATGGGCACAAGTCACTCATCGTTTCCCCGGAGATGGAGACACACCCAAACAGTAGCTCCTCCACTGCCACGACCAAGTACACAAGAGGACGGCATTGAGCCCCTGGAACCGCGCTCTCTGGCGTTGCGGGACGGCAGCTGAAGTGCCATCAGAGACGAGTTGGGCTGTGCAGCCGGATTGGCAGCCTGAAGGGACATCGCCATGACCTCGGAATTACGCGAAAACTGGTTTACGCCAAGCGTGGATGAGCTGGTCGAAGCGGGATTTGTAGCCTAGGGTGTCCGGGTACTGATGCACGCGGGATATAAGACCGGTCACGGTTACAACGTCGGCTGCAATCGCTGAGTCGAGCGCCCACAGCTTCGTCAGATCGAAGCCGCCGCATTCCTCAGCGTTCCACCATGCCAAAAGGAAGTCCGCGACGTAACCGGCCTGACCGCTGTTGCCATCCGCAATCTCGATCAATCGTTCAAGAGCAGCTTGTTCGTTTGCCTGCATGGGAATCTCCTGTCTGCTTAGCTGAATGCCTGGTCGGCACGGAAACGGACGATGGTCAGTCCGAGAGGATTGACCGCCAGTTCGTTGTTCCTAACCGCGTCACGGAACACGTAGGTGACACTGGCGACCCAACGCTCCCGTTTTAGCTCCGAATGATCCGCTGGATTCGTGTGGACCTTCTCGAATTCAATCCGCGCGGAATACGGTGACTGCCTAAGGTCATCAAGGACGATGTTTTTCACTTCGACGTCCACGTAGGGCAACGTGACATCGTTGCGATAGGTGGTAATGAAGTTGTCCTTTCGTTCCTGCTCTATGACGGCGTGCTGCACATCTCCATTGAGGAAGTAGAGCTTCGTCTGGTCACGTTCGATGGTGAAGCGATTGCGGGTGAAGTACAGCTCCGCCCAGCGTGTCAGGTAATACTTGTTCTCCGCTTCCTGAGGCCGGTATGCAAAGTTGCGATAGTCGATGGCTTCTGCACGTCCAACGTCGTTGATACGGACAATCATGGGGTGCATGGAAGCAAGTGCCCGCTGGCTCTTATAGGTGAGCGCTCCAAGGAGGCCGCAGACGCCAACAAGCGTGAAAATGACGATCCGCTGCCAGGTGTTCTCAACCAGCGGCGAAGCGTTCTCTTCCAGGTAGCGTTGCGCAGCTCGGGTGATCTCCGGGGAGTGTGTCATAGTCGTGGACATAGTGAGTCTCCTACTTCATGAGCGCCGCGGCGCTGGTTGCAATCGAAATACCGCCGTCGTGACCTCCAACGTGGCCGGAGAAGAGCGTCGCTGTCATGGCTGGAATCTTCAACAGAATGAAGCCTGTGACGAAACACAGGATGAGCAATCCAGGCATCACCGCGGCAAGGCTTCGAGGGTCATTGAGGTTATTCGCACCGCTCGCAAAATAGCTAATCAGAAGATGGCTCATGACGCTCATGGTGGCGGCTGCGACTACCTTGTAGAACTCGAAGCCAAGAAACGCTCGAAGCCATCCCCAGAACAGGAATTCCGTTTTATCGAAGACCATGAACGGAATGAACACAGGGCCAAGCAGCCCAATGATCGTGGCCCCGATGGCACCGTAAGCAATGATGACGCCTATAAGTCCAGAAAGAATACTGAGAATGATCTGTACCGTGTAGGTGCAAAGCAACATGTATGGCTCCGTCAAAGATGGCGACATTGTGCCCATCTTGCCGAGCGCTGTTTGGATCGTCGTTTGAATCTCTTGCGTAGAATCGCTGCCGATGTAGTCCACGAGACTACTAGTGCCACCGCTGATGAATCCTTTCAACGAATACCCGATGCCGGGAATGCTGCCGTCATAAAATTTCACGAAGCAGTAAGCGAAAGTAATAAGCAGGAAGAAGTTCAGAAACTTTGCCATGCTAAAGCCACCGCCTTGCGAAGAGGCAAGGGCTTCCTGCACCCCGAACCAAACCAGCATGATCGTAGCCAGCGACAAGACTATGTGCAGCCCTAACGAGTCGACAGATGGGGATACAGTCGCGGTGAGGTTGTCACAGCCGTTCTTGATGAGGATGAGGAAGTCCATTGCCGTCTCCTTCGCTTAGTAGTGGAAGGCCCACCGCGTACCAGCTGTTGTCTGCTGTGGAGTAGTGGTCTTGAACGTCTGCTGATAGGAATTGCCGGTCTGAAATAGAGACTTTAAGTTGTCCTGCTGCACCTTCTGACCGACCATCGTTTGTAGAGCTTGAGCTTGCAGGATCTGATTTGTCTCCTGCTGCGTTCGTAGTTCGATAAGCAACGCTTGGTTGATGCGTTGCAGAGTCGCCATCTCTGTGTGTTGGGCAGGATCGGTAGAGTGGGTTTGGGATTCGAGTTGGCTTATATCCGTCTCACGTTGGTTTGCGTTCGCACGGATTGTTCCGAGAGCCTGGAGATTGGAGGCATTCACTGAGTCCGAGAGGTCTACCGTCGCGCCTCGTGCGGCGATTTCCTGCTGACCCTGGATTGACAGCGAACTGTACCCCTGAATCTGCGTGGTGCGGGGAACGCTGGCAGTCTGGTTTGCGGCGGCGGCCCCATATCCGTTGGAAGCCGAATTCATCCAGGGAGTAGAGTTGCCATAGGTATTGGCGGGCTGTTCCAACGTACTCCATTGCTGGCGTCCCATGTTCTTGTAGGTGGTGTAATAGGTCTGAGGGAGGTTAGCCATCTTCTGTGCAAGGTTGTACGCCCCAATGACGTTGCGGCTCGTCTCTACCGTGGTTGTGTAGAGTTGGTTGGCCTGGAGAATCTGCTGTGCGGCGTGTGCGGACTGGGTTGGATCCAACACGATACCGGAGCCGAATTGCGCTCTAGCCCCTGTCGTAGAGACAGCAAGGGCTATGACGCTTATGAACATAGCGCCTTTCATCATTCCTCCTTGTTAGTGCTTTACTGCTTTGCGCGTTCCGCCTGTAACCGCTTCCACGCATCTCCGACTTTCTTTTGTTCGTCAGAGCACTTTGGACTCAGTACCGGAGGGACCTTTACTAATTCCGCCGAGCAGTCTCTTTGATACTGAGAGCCCAAGTCGTCATATTCCTTCTGCAATTTGTCTACCTTCGCCTGGTGGCTCTCGCAGCCCATGATGCAGAGTGAAAGGCTCAGGCCAAACAACGTCACGATACGGCGCATAAATACTCCTCAGAACGATCCGGGGATCGTGTGATGTTCGTAGGCAGGTAGAAGCAAGTCTTGCGTGATATAGACCTTCACGCGGTGTCCTTCCCGAACGGTGATGGTGGGAGGAATCTGCATGAAACGGTCCAAAACAGTCGTTGCCGACTGCGAAACCGACGCCGCAGCTCCGTTTGTAAAAACTTGTGGGCCGGAGCCTGCGTAAACCCCGCCGCCCTGCGAAACCTCGGCGGCTCCCGCTATAACTCCCAGCGCAATGGATGTGCCGAAGATTTGCAGGTAATGGTTGTTCACCTTATCTTTTAGTCCTTCCTCCCCGATCTGGTCTAGGCCGTGGAATTGATCCAGGTCCACTGAATAGCCGTCCGGCATGATGAGGCGATGGAAGGCAACCGCCATGCGGCGCTGCTGCCCGAATCCTGAACCACCGATCTTTCTAGCTTCTCCGAGAACAATCGTGCCGTCAGGAATGAGCACATGCTGATGGTCGTGGGAGTAGACGGGGTTAGAAACAAGAACCTTCACCGGGCCTACAGCGTCACCATCAAGCCGGTTCATCAAGACCGTGTCAATGGTAGTCCCTTCATACAGGACATATGGCTGTCCGGTGGCCGAATCGATGTTGATCTCCGGTTTGCGGTTGAATGCGCTCTGGCTCTGGGCAGCCGGTGGGTCACCGGCTGCGCGGGCACTTACCAGACTCGATGGCTGCTGGCCGGAGGCCATGCTGGTAGGGAGATAGGTTCCGTTACCGGCATTGGTGGCTTGAGTCTGTGGTGGGGCGTCGGGCGGTCGGGTATATGCAAGATTCGAGGAAAAGCGCGACTCGTACGCGCGTTGGCGCTCCCTAGCTGCGAGTTCCTGCGATGCTTGTTGTTCGGGGGATACCTGTCCGGCACCGCGGCCGTTTTGTTGCGCGTATCCATAGCCCTGCATCTGCTGACTGCAGGGCTGGCCGGGGATGCAAGGCTGTGCCTGTCCGCTTGCGCTGTAGCCCAGGATAGCGGCCCGCTGCTGCGGTGTCACGTTCGCCGTTGACGGGTCGCTTACCGTAGCCTGGTCAGCCGTCTCTTGCTGGTGGGCCAACTGGTTCCTGAAGTCAGCGACGTTGTTCTCCGTGTTGTCCTGCACAAACGGTTGCGGATTGTTCTGTTTCTGCTGCTGCTTCGCGCTCACGGCGGTCTTGCCGCGCGAACTAAAAAGAAGAGCGACGACAACAAGCAGGCAAAAGCCTCCGTATACGATCGGCTTGGAGTGTCGCTGCATGACGCCCTTTGGGTCGAAGGGCTTCTTATTGAGCATCGGCTCTGCGGGTGCAGCGGCGGATGCGGCGGCCTGGGTTTGTTCGGTCATGGCTTCGTCTCCCTTCAACTCGTTGTTTAGCCCTTGCGCGTGAATTCCATCTTCTTCTTGCCGAGTTCGATGTAGCCGTTATCCATAACC
Organism: Terriglobus albidus; assembly: GCF_025685425.1. Classification (GTDB taxonomy): domain Bacteria; phylum Acidobacteriota; class Terriglobia; order Terriglobales; family Acidobacteriaceae; genus Terriglobus; species Terriglobus albidus. Next base: position 483,035 of record NZ_JAGTAS010000058.1, on the reverse strand, counting down.
TTCGGGATGATGTACGTGCCCTCACGTAGGTCATAGGAGATGAGGTTGGGTTTGCCGTCCTTCATCTCGTAGACGGAAAACTTCTCCGGTGCGGTCGTCTTGATATAGGTGAACTTGTCGTCGTGGTAGATGGAAGTGATATCGAAGGGCGCTTCGTTCGCTTTGAAGACATAATCAAACTTCAGCTTCGATTGATAGTCGCTCTTGTAAGAGTCCATCGCCTGATCAACATGCGACTGCATGGACGCAAGTTGCTGCTGTGTCTGTTGGAGCTGGGCAACAGGGACGAACTGTGGAGGTCCGCTTGCCGCGACAATGGAAGAGCGGTCGGCAGGCTCAATCAACACCTTCAGGTCCGGCATCTGCGAGCTACTGGATACGTCCTGCAAGGTGAACGAATAGATATTGCCCTTGTCGGTAATGAGATTCAGGTTCGTGCTGATACCGGCCTTTGCCGGATGCACGAAGCAGAAGTTGCCGACGACATCCACCACCCAGAAGTCTTTGTCCCCGGTGGCCGCTTCCATGATCTTCTCGGTCGGCGGCACCTGAATCAACGTGGTGAACTTCATCTTGGCCCGGATCGGCACGATGTCCTGGGAGTGGTACTGCACCGTGCGGGCCGATGCGTCCTGCGCCAAGGCAGGAGCGGAGAACGCGACGGAGAGCATGAGGGAGATGAGAATACGCTGCATGATGCCTCCTTGGACTACCGGGTTGAGGTGACGGCCAGCGAGCGTGGCCGGAACGGATGGTCTTGCGCGAGTCTGCGCAAGCCTTCGGCAATGCCGAAGCGAGCGAAGTAATCGCGCTTTACGAGGTTGTCGCGGGTATTGTTGGTGGCCGTCCAATGCGAGACGGAATCGACATTCAAATGAACTTTTTTACTGGACTGCGCTTTGCGAATGAGCATCTGGCCGGGCGGCACGAGACCGGCAATCAACTCCAACTCGGTGTCGTTCAAATGGAAAGCGTCCCGATACAAGTCCCGGTTCATTTCAGGGTTGGCAAGGAAGATCTTCGTTGGGCAGGATTCCGAGACGATTTGCTGCATCCCTGATTCCTCAAGTTCTTTGACGGACTGCGTGGCCAGTACCATCGCCGCATTGTGCTTTCGCCACGTCTTCTGCGCCTGCACGATATAGCTGCGGATGGTCTCGTTCTTGATAAAGAGCCACGCTTCATCTAAGAGGAAGAGCTTGAATGTCGCGAGCTTCTTCGGGTCGCTGATCTCGTTTGAGGCGCGGTGAAGGACGTAAAACAGCAGCGGCTCCAAGGCCTCCGGCGCATCTCCCCATCCGGCGAAGTTGAATGTCTGGAAGCGCGAGAACGTAAGCGTGTCGTCAGTGTTATCGAACACAAAGCCATACTGACCGGCGTTCGTCCAGCGGTGCAAGCGTTCTTTTAATTCGCCAACGATGTTGGCGAAGTTAGAGAGTGTGCGCTGTTCCGGCTCCAGAACGTAGGTGCGCTGGACGGCCTCCCACAGTTTGCGCTCCTCTTTGAAGTCCAGTCGATAATGGCCGTCAGAGCCTTCGATCAGCACACGGAAGAGCGAAAAGAGAAACTGTTGGTTCTCTTTCGTGGGAGGCAGGGAGAAAGGATTGATGGTGAAGTCGCGCGACTCCTGGCCCACGTTCAAGTAGGTGCCGCCGAAGATGTTTGTCAGCGATTCGAAGCTGCCGCCGATGTCGAAGATGTACGTTTGCGGCTGGTACTTCTGCGCGTTCTGAAGGATGAAGTTCGCCAGGTAACTTTTGCCGCTACCCGTTTGGCCGAGGATGAGAGTGTGGGCGACTTCGCCATTGTGCAGGTTGAGGAAGTAGGGTGTGCTGTTGTCCGTCTCAAGCACAGCCAGGTATTCTGCGTTCAGGTGGGGGTTGTGCTTCTCGCCCGGCAGGATCGTAAACAGAAAGCTCAGGTCAGCGTAGTTCGAATTGAGCAGGTACAGGCGACGAACATTGACGGCATAGTTGCCAGGAATCGTTGCGAAGTAAGCGTTGAGCTGGTTGTAGGTCTCACTGAAAGTGACCCATCCGCAGCGGTGAACACGCGTTGGAATTCGCCCGCAAGCTGGTCCAACTCGGACAGAGATTGTGCGTGCAGCACAATCGTGAGCGAGAAGTCTCCGAGTGACTGCCCCTCGCCGAGCACACGCAGGCAATCTCCAAGGTTCTCGATGTCCGCCTGTTTGGACTCGTCCACGAGGACATCGCGCGGGTTGGTCTTCGTCGCATCGTTGCCGAGCTGTGACACAAACCCCGTCTTCGAGATGTTGAAGTGGCGGCGGCGCTTTGCGACTTCCTTACGGGCCTTGTCCTGCGGCAACGGAATCCACTCAGTGCAGACGGTAAAGCTTGCCGGGATCTTCAGCAGTGAATCCAGAACCAACGGTTTGGTCTCGATAATGCACTCTTTCATGGTGAGAACGCGCACGAGATGCTGGCCGACGCGGAGGTGGTCACGCTCCGCTTCGATATCGGAGTTCACCACCTGATAGTCAAGGAATTGCGTGCTCTGCGGACGACCCTCAATCTGGGGTGCGTCGTAGTTGATTAATCTGCGAAAGAATGTGAGCTGCTCCTGCTGGCTAAGGACGGCAATCTGCACGAAATCCGCCAGCTGTCGGCTGAACGATTCGACGCGCTGCTCCAGACGGCCAAGGCACGACTCAATCTGGAAGCGGAGTAAGATCTTCATCTTCGATTGGCTGAATTGCCCGCCGAGTTCATTCCATGCTCCGGCAGGATCGGAAAAGAGCATCGCGAGGGCGGCGCCAATACCTCGCTTAGAGCGTGAGCCTTCGAGCAAGACGACGTAGAAAATTTCGACCTGATATAGCGAATCTTGCTTGGCGGCGAAGAACGTGCGGCGCTGGTCGATGGCTGCTTCCACTACGGCATCGTCATAATGGGCAAACGGGATGTCCGGCCGACTGGCCTTGATGAGGTACTGGTAGATGTGGAAGCCAGCGCCGAAGGACTTGAGTGCCGCTTCTAAACGCTTGACGGCGTATTCCTGTGCCGCGCGGTCAAGGCTCTCGTAGTCCACACCCTCCACGCGCAGCACGATACCTAGATCGCCTGACTTCGTGAGGAATGTCCGTTCGTTCCAGAAGCCATACAGGTTGATGTGATCGTTCAACGCTGCGGCTTCCTTCCACGGCTTTAGCACTCGGTCAATACGGAACATCAGCGGACCTCCACGCGGGGAACGCTCTGTTTGTGCGCGTCGTACCTGAGCTTGTAGCGCTCCGATCGCGCGAGGATGCGGAGAAAGGCGGGGTCGGCGTTCGTGACCCACGAACCGAAGGCGTAGCCTCCGACAAAAACGAGCGCGCCAGCGAGCAAGGAATTGAAGAGGTTGAAGACGCCGACTGCGGCGACGCAGATGAAGAAAAGGAGAGTGAGTTCAATGCCCAGATAAGTGAGAGGCTTATGCAGGCTCTTGAAGACGCGGTTGCGGCGCTGCTGGTTCCGAGTTGATTCCTGCATAAGCCCTACCTTGTAAGAACACCGCGTTATGGCTGCGAATAGAGGTCTAGCCGCCCCAAAGCCAAGAGAGAACGTTGGTCGCGAGCACAGCGATCCCGGTGCCGGCTGCAACGCCGGCGAGGGCCTTCTTGGCGCCAGGCTCACCATGCGCAAACTGATAGCCGCCGATCACAATGGCGATAAGGCTTGCAACCTTGGCAATCGTGCCGGTGAAGAGGTTTTGAAGCGATGTAAAGCCGCTGTCAAACGGAGAGCCCGATTGAGCGTGTGCGGCGACGGGAAGGAGAACAATCAGTCCGAGCAACACAGCGGATGGCCGCAACCATCTTTGCAGTGTGAGGACTCTTCGCTGGGGAACGACGACACGAATACGGCGGGACATCTGCACCTCCTACGACTGGAACCAGTCGGGATATGCCGTCACACTAGAGGTGGTTCTGATGCTTGTCCAATACTTCTTTGCGATGCCTTGTGATGCTAATTTGCGATTCCGGAGGAAATAGTGATTCAACCCGCTTTGAGTTCGGCATCGTCATCTCCAAACAAACCTTGTTGGGAAGACATTGGGCCACTCTGGCGATGGGACTCCGTTTCGCTCTGAAGGTCCGGGGAGATTGTGAAGCGCTTTTCTAGCTCTTTTATGAGTACAGACATTACCTTCCGTTTTTGTTCCGGGTGATAGACAATTGCTGAATCAATCGTCCAAGACACACCTTCAATGGGGCGGGTTGTGAGATCTTTGTGCAAGTGTTGGCGCTCTCGTATGAGAGCGAAGCATAAACCCTCGCGGACCATCCATTGTATGTGCTCTCCATTGAAGGTCGGATTGGATATGCGCGGTTCGATCCCCTTTTCGTTAAGCATTTCGAGCAAGCGTGCGTGTGCCCTGGGATGGTGACGCGGGTCGCTGAAAATTCGTAGACGTCCCGTTAGGTCGGCAGGGGATAGCGAAGTCTTTTCTGCTAAAGGATCATCAGCGCGAATACAAACGACCAATCGTTCGTGCATCATTGGCTGGATTTTCAAAACGTCGTCTTGGAGGGGCAATGTAACCAATGCTGCATCGAGTTGCCGTTCTTTGAGGAGTCCGATGAGCTCCTCAAGATCGAAGCTCGCCGGCTCGATGGTAGCTTTTGGAAACAGTTGTCTGTACGCAGAGCAGACTTCGCTAATTACGTCGTGCTCCACGAAGGCCGTAAAGCCAAGGCTGAAGGGGTATATTGAGACCTGTTGTCGTGCCTGCAGGTTGTCGATTAGTTCGGCGCGCTCTTTTAGCTTTACGCGGGCGAATGCGAGCAGCAACTCTCCCTCGTCGTTGAGTATCGCGCGTCCTCTAGTCCGATCTAAGAGCTGAACGCCCAATGCGTCTTCCAGCTCTGATATCTGTCTACTCAGCGCGGACTGGGCTAACGGCAGCTGGAAAGCGGCGGCGGTAAGAGTCCCGGCCTCCGCAATCGCAACGATGGAACGGAGGTGCTTGAATTCGAGCGAATCGTAAAGGCTCATGCCACGCGCTCCCCTTGCTCAGCTGAGCGGGCGTGTTACTTGTTTTCTTCGACGTCAAGGGACGCAAAATGAGAGCGTTGCACCCGACATATAAGTATTTAGAACGTTGGAAATATGTAAAAGTTGCACCTTCGGATTCAAGCGATCGCCGATCGCGGGATTTGCGTTCGCAAATTGCGATGGTTTCGGATCGCGAATGAGCATTGGACTTCTGAGCAAATGGCCGTCAATCTGAATGGACAGCGCGGAAAAGGGCTGGGAATCCAGATCCCGGGAGGGGCTAATCGATGCTGGAAGAACTCAAATCAAAACGGACCGCGATGACGGCCAAGGAGATGGCAAGCATCCTCTCTTTGAGCGAGCGAGAAATCTACAAGCTGGCAGCCTCGAATCAGATTCCGCATTTCAAGATCGGTGCTTCTGTGCGGTTCGATCCGCCTTCGATCGTTGTCTGGTTGGAGGCGCGAATGATAGTGCCAGGAGTCCGGCGTTCACCTTCTTCCGTACGTCCTCACCGTGAGCGGCTTTCAGATATCGCATAGTTGTCTTGACATCCTTATGGCCTAACCAACGAGAGACCGTAATGATATCGACGCCGCTCCGTAAATGCATTGTTGCGAAGGTTGCGCGAAACTTGTGCAGATAAAAATGCTCGCAGCAGGGCGCGACAGCACAGATTTCTCCGTCTGAATTCTCACAATCTCCGCAATTCAGTTTCGCTCGTAACGCTATCGCTTTGCAGTATTCCAGAAACTCATCCGATGGTTTGCCTCCAGGCTTCGCATTCGGTGCTTTCCAATGTGGCTTCGAAGGAAAGATCAGTTTTGAATTTGATTTCTTCTTCGCCGCACTCAGCAACTTCATCAGGAAGTCCGGCAGAGGAACCTCTCGGGTTTGCCGACTCTTAGGTTCAAATCTCCAGCTTTGTGATGCCGAGGCCTCTTTATGCGTGACTCGGACCGTGCCATTAGCAAAGTCAAGGTCGCTCCAGACCGTATGACGCACTTCGGCATCGCGGAATCCAGACTGCAGGAAGAATTGAAAAAGCAGGTATTCGTCGGGAGTGCAGGCTTGGAAGAATTTCTTCAGCTCCTCAGGGGTATAGCTTTCTGGATCTTCCTCGGTGTACCGGGGCCAGTCTCCCTTTCGCAGTAATTTCTGCACGCCGAAGGTTTTCAGGAATGAGGCCACAATGATGGTCTTATTTTTTACGGTTCTCGCCGACAATCCTAGCTTGTAGAGAAAAGCCTGGAAGTCCATCATGTCGTCACGGTCGACCGCATCTACGGTCGCTTTGGACAGCGATTTCTTGAATAAGGTGAGGGTGTGCCTGTAGTGCCTGTAGGTCGATTTGGCATGGTTCATCTCGATATTGCGTAGATATCTCTCTACGGCATCGCTGACGAGCAACTGGCGGGTAGTTGGCTGGCTATCTGTCTCAACAACCTCTACGCCGGCCGCCTTGGCATCGAGCAATGCTCGCTGCCGTTGGGCCTCCCCTAGTACTTCGGAGGGAACCGTTCCGACGCTCTTGCGTCGACGTGCGCTCCCCTCCCTCCATTCGATGAAGTATTTGCCCTCCGGATGATGTACCGGAGCCCCATTCACGAGGACATAGTCCCAATGAATGTTTCCGCTAGGGCGTTTTGCTACCGGCGCGAAACGCCAGCGGCCATCATGCTTGATGTACTTGGTGATATTCACGCGCTCGGCGTAGGTGCTCGGAATCGCCATGCCGCCATTGTATGCAAAATTTGGACAGTAAGCTGGACAGTAAGGAGGGAAAAGGGGCGTAAGCTATTGATAATAATAGTGAAAAATATTATAGCTTGGGAAGCTGACGTTCTGCCACTGAACTACTCCCGCTCGTGGAGTCAATTATAGAATGCTGCGGTATCTCTGCGGAACATCCATTCGGTCGCGTGGCGCTTAGGTGCGCATTCTCTTCCTTGCTGTGCTCGCAGGTCGCTCGAGAACCGCGTCGAGAAGGTTGGGGAAGCGCGCGTCCAGATCTTTACGGCGAAGGGCATTCAGCAGAGCTGTCCCCTGCCGGGTGGTGGCCACAATCCCCGACTCCCGCAGGACACGGAAGTGATGCGATAGGGAAGATTTGGGCCGGTCTACCTCGAAGACGCCGCAGGTGGCTGGGCCGTCTTCGTCGAGCTGACGAACGATGCTCAGTCTGACCTCATCGCTCAAGGCATAGAGAATCTGGGTGAGCATGAGCTCACTGCGATCCGGTTCTTTGGGGAGAAAGACTCGTATGACGAAGTTCCTTTCGAGTTGACACGGTGGCGGTCAACATCTATGGTCATTCTACTATTGTACGAAAATATTCGAACAATCGAATTGGAGGGTAACGATGAAAGCATGGCAGCTACAAGGTTTTGGGCGGGAAAATCTGGTTCTGGCCGATGTCCCTGATCCCCGTCCGGGGCCGTCCGAGGTGTTGATACGTGTCGGTGCGGTTTCGCTGAACTATCGGGACAAACTGGTTGCGGAAGGTCTCTACAATCCGGATGTGATCTTTCCGATGACGCAGGTTGCAGATACTGTCGGCGAGATCGTTGAAGTGGGGCGCGACGTGACCCGGATGGCAACAGGCGATCGTGTCCTGACGCAGTATGCCACTCGCTGGATTGATGGAGAACCCGACGGGGATGAAGTAGTGCATACGTTGGGAAGCACCATCCAGGGCGGGCTCGCCGAGTATCTCGTTCTCGATGAGAGCGCGGTTGTGAAGGCTCCCAAGTATATGAGCGACGAGGAGGCGGCGACACTTCCAGTGGCTGCATTGACGGCATGGTTTTCTCTGGTGACCCGAGGAAGGCTCTCTGCCGGGCAAACGGTGGTGCTGCAGGGAACAGGCGGTGTTTCGCTCTTCGGTTTGCAGATTGCTCATGCGCTCGGAGCGCGCACGATTGTGACGTCGAGCAGCGATGAGAAATTGGAACGTGTTCGAGCGTTGGGAGCCACAGAGACCGTGAACTATGCGCGTACTCCGGATTGGGAGAAGGAAGTTCTGTCCCTGACAGATGGGAAGGGCGCTGACCATATCCTCGAGGTTGTTGGTGGAGAGAGCCTGGCACAATCTCTGACTGCGGTAAAGCCCGGAGGCCGGATTACGGTGATCGGTATCCTGGATGGATTTATGTCGGAGATTCCGATTTTTACGCTCCTCAGAAAACAGGCCGTTATTCAAGGGGTGGTTACTGGCCCGCGGCGTGTCTTCGAAGAGATGAACGAGGCACTTGAGCGTCTGCGAATACGTCCCGTGATTGATGCCGTGTATGCATTCGAAGATGCTCTCAAGGCATATGAGCACCTGTATCGGGGAGCGTTCGGAAAAGTTGTAATCCGCGTACGTAAATAGGGCGCACGCAACACCAGAAGGCGACCATATTTTTTTATCAATAAGGCTGCCTGAAAACCTCGAGAAAACTCTGTTCGCAGCAAAACGCAATCCTCTCCGGGTGCATCTGAGTTACCTACGCACCCTGCAAATCAAGTTCCATGGATTTCCCCAGAACTCATGGAATCGGAGGAAGTTATGAAGGTGAGAGAAGTGATGACATCCAATCCCATCTGTTGCGTTCCGGGCGATACCGCGCAACATGTGGCGAAGTTGATGTGCGAACAGAATGTTGGAGCCCTTCCTGTAGTTGCCGATCAGCAATCCCGCACGCTGACAGGGATGATTACCGATCGCGATCTCTGTTGTTCGGTCATTGCTCAAGGCCTCGATCCTAAAAGCACGACAATCCAGAGATATATGCGTCAGAACCCCGTGGCATGCCGCGACGGCGAGAACCTGGAGCATTGCGAAGATGCAATGCAAAAACATCAGATTCGCCGTGTTCCTGTCGTTGATGGCGAGGGCCGTTGTATTGGCATCGTCGCGCAGGCGGACCTGGCGCTCAAAGATAAATCGGAGAGAGTATCCAAGACCGTGGCGGAGATCTCCAGGAGCCGGTCTGTAGCGGCATGATGAGAGATCTACTGCGATTGAAGTGCTTAAAGCGGGAACGATCTCTGCAAATGACCTGACACCAGAAGGCTGGTGTCAGGCCTTGTGCAGGTATATAGCAGGATCATGCTAGTGTCCTGAATCTAACGTTCGTGACATCCGAAGCTTTGAAAAGAGGTCCTTCACGAATTACCCCAGCGAACAAGTTCCGCGGACCCCGAACGTTCAAGATGACAAAGACCTTGCTAAGAACTTCAGATTCACACTAGAAGGTCACGAGGCGCTGCTTGGCTGCGTAGATTACGAGAGAGGTTCTATCGTCCACCTCAAGTTTGCGAAAGATAGAAGTCAAGTGATGCGAAACAGTAGCAAGGCTGATATGAAGCCGATCTGCAATCTCTTTGTTGCGCAGTCCCTGGCAGATCAGTTCGACCACTTCACGCTCTCGTGGTGTGAGAGACGCAACCTTGCATTCATCGGCATCGGGAACCTGACGCCTCGTCAGAACCTGTTCAAGCATGCGCTCCGCCGCGGCCTGCTCCAGCCAGACCCCGCCATTGATGACCTTACGGATAGCCATCGGAATCTGCTGGACGGGCCATTCGCGTTGAAAGACACCTTTAGCCCCGCATCGCAAGGCGCCTTCAAGAAAGGCCATATCCTTTCGATTCGTGACCACGATGACTCGGGTCTCCTCGATTTCGCTGACGAGGAGTTCCAACTCTTTCAGTTCTTCTCGAAGAATTTCTGCACTCACCAGCAACACATCCGGTGAGTAATTTCGTACTGCATCAAGGAGCCGCTCTGGGTTTTGACATTCTGCAAGAATCCTTATATCGGATTGGTCGGCTACCGCACTTCTCAGACCTGAAAGAGACATTGGTTGATTATCAGCAATGACTACATCGATCGCTGCCATATTCCTCCCCGCCCTGCTTGGGCAAACCTCGGCAGCCAAATTGATTTTCGTGCGTGTGATTCACGCATCTAAAAATTAGAAGATGTCCCACTCTTACTTTCGCGTTTAGATGCATAGAGAGCAAGATCGGTTGGACATGGAGATCTGTACTAACTATGCGCTTTATGTATCGTTGGAAAGTTATTGTAATTTCAGTCGCTTGTGTCGCTGCCGCAATCGTGGCCTTCGATCATTGGTGCGGATCAACACATTCTTTTGCGGCTTCCTCACCGTCGGTGAGCGCACAATCGGCAGAACAGTCGCGCAGCGCGTATGGCTTCGTCAACAGTATTGGCGTGAATACACACTTGAATTATTTCGATCGTGAGTATGGCAATTTCTCGTTTGTAAAAAATGAGCTGCAAATGATCGGTATCAGACATTTGCGCGACGGTATTCATTTTCAGGATCCTGGCTACAACCGCCTTATATATGGACGCTGGGCAGAATTGGGTGCCCTCGGCATTCGATTCGATGCAGTTGTGGATCCGCGAAACAATCTCGGCCCAATGAGGCCGGAGTTACTGGAAGAGGCCGACAAATTATCAAATCATTCGATTGAGGCGTTTGAAGGGCCGAACGAGATGGACATCAGTGGACAGACCGATTGGACCTCCACGGATCGCGACTACATCAAAGCTCTCTTTCGTTCAGCAAGGGCACTTGCCGGCGGTAGTCGTTTCCAGATCATCGGTCCATCACTCGCCTTCGCAAAGCGTGGTCCAGAGCTGGGGAATCTCGCTGATTCTATCGATGCCGGGAATCTTCATCCATATCCGGCAGGGAAGATGCCATCCCACGTCTTTCCAGAGCAGACGGATTTCGCAAAGAATGTGTCGGGCGCGAAGAACATTGTTGTTACAGAGAGCGGGTACCACAATGCTCTGAACGACCACACGGATCAGCCTGCTGTCTCGGAGCTGGCCTCATCGAAATACATTCCACGGCTGTTTCTTGAGAACTTCTCGCGGGGCATTCAACGGACATATCTCTATGAATTGCTGGATGAGACGGCTGACCCCGGCCTCACGAACAATCAACTGCATTGGGGGCTGATTCGTGCTGACAGGTCTGAGAAGCCTGCATTCACCGCAATCAAGAGACTTATCGAAGAGCTGAACGATACGGCCACGCCTGCTCGCCTCCATTCACTAGCCTGGTCGCTTGAAGCGAAAGATCCTCATATCCATCATCTGCTGCTCGAGAAGTCGAGTGGGGAGTTCTATCTTGTGCTCTGGCAGGAGACGCCAAGCTATGACACGTTCTGGCAGAAGGACATTTCGAATTCGCCCATCGTAACAACGATGACGCTGGCTAGTCCCGCTCGCCGCATCGTTCTCTACGAGCCTTCCATACAGGGTGAGCCGTTGAAAGAGTGGAAGGATACCGCGAAGGTTCCTTTGGCCATTCCGGATCATCCGCTCGTTATCGGCATCGCTTCGCGATAGCAATGGGCGTTTTCATTGCGGAAAAACGCCCATAGATGCGGATGCTCTGGACTACACCCGCAGGGAAAATGCTCTAGTCGCATTTTCCCTGTTGCTGGGTTTCCCGGAAGGGTGTGCAGCGGCGTTTTCATTGCGGAAAAACGCCCATAGTTGCGGATGCTCTGGACTACACCTGCAGGGAAAATGCTCTATCAGAAAAAGAAGTGGTCCTCCGTAAGCAGTGACCGTACGCCGGCTATGACGCGACCGACGCGAGTAGATCTGACGGCCGCGAATCTGGGGCTAATAACCCCACCGAAGCCGGTGTAATGAAGGATGCTGCCCGAGGTTCCCAAGCCCGCGAAGTCGAAGGTCAGGCCCTTGTTGGCCGCATGCTGGATGGCCTTCCATACGAGCAGGCTTGCCGCTCCATTTCCGGCAGCATCACTGCGGGTACAGGAGATGTAATAGGAGGTCTTGTGATCCCAGGCGCAGAAATTAGCTGCCACGGTTTCCCCCGCGCGGTTCCTGGCGGCAATCACACGTCCCTGATTGTGTTGGAGCGCAGCTTCAATAAGCCTTTTACAAGCTGACAGATCCAGCTTATTGCGCACGCTTTTTGATGAGAGGTTGTTTTCATACAGCCGGATAAATGCACCGGCGTCTGGCATTTCAACCATTTCGAACTGTTCTTCTGCCCGACGGATTACATTACGCGTTTTGTCGCGCATGCGCTGCCAGATCTCTTTCTCCCCGGCCGGTGTCACCTCGTAGGTAAATTGCACATAGGTGCGAAACGCCTGTTCCTGAAAGGGGATGACGTCGGGTGTTCCCCCGTGACAGCGGATGCATTGCCAGGATGAGGGCGGTAGCTTGTGGATGAGTTCCCGGGTAATTTCCAGTCTGCGAAGATACCGTGTATTTGCACTGCCCTCTCCCTCATCAATTCCTGGTCCGAGAAAGTAGGTAAAGGGCGGAGTCCAGATTCCTTTGAGGCCTAGACGGTTTCTCATCATGAAGGGAAGCCGGCCGACGGTCTGGTTATTCGCCGAGATCTCCAGGATGGTATGGCGGCCTTCGGTGGCTGCCTCCATCCACCAGTCTTCGTGGAAGACGGTAGGAATAAGGTTTGCCCGGGACGAGGAGACGTTGGTTTTGGGCGCGAGATCCTCAGCGCTCGGGGGATGGGCGTGCATGGTTCCGTTGCGAGGGGAAGTTACCTGGAGAAGAGTCGTGTCGAACAACGGTTTTCGCGTACTTTTCGGTTTCTGCGACTCTGCCGTGCTGGTCGCCTCAGTCGTTATCTTCATAGGGAGAGTACTCCTCGCATCGCGCCGCCTTTCTTCCCGGCGTCGCGTATGACCGCGCAGACGAGACACGCCGCACTCTTATCGCGGCGTGCGAAGATTGCATTTGTCTTCCGATATGGATTCGATGGGAACATGCTGTAAGCTGCAAACCCCTTTATTTTTGCCATACCACGTTGGACTCTGTATTGATGTTCGACGATAAGGGGAGCTCCTCATAAACGCCCTGAACTTCGCCGGCCATGACACTGACCCTATAGTCTTCAATGCCGTTCAGCGCTTGTTTTCTCCATGCGTCACGCTCGTCCACGGATCCGATCAAGGACGATATGGCTCTGGCGAGCGCTTCCGGAGAATGAGGCGGCACCATGACCCCGGCACGTCCATCGTCCAGCGCTTCAGAGATACCATCCACGTTGGTAGCGACAATAGCGCATCCTGCCTGGCGCGCCTCAATCAGTACTAATCCAAACGACTCTCGCCGTGAAGCCAGGACGAACACATCCGCACTTAACATGTATGCCTGGGGTACTGCCTGAAACCCCTCGAAATGAATGCGGTCATGGAAGAGGGACTGCTGTGCTCGCTGTTCGAAGATCTTCCGTTCCGGTCCATCGCCAACGAGATAGAAGTGCGCCGTTGGGAACTTGCGCCCGACAGACTCAAATGCCTCGATGAGTTCTTCAATGCCTTTGCGGCTCGTCATGCCGGCGACAGTAACAATCGCCGGATGCTCCAATTGCATAGGCTGGATCTCATTGAGTTGCGGTTGGCGCTGATTTTGTAACGTTCGGTTGAGAACGACCCTTATCTTGTGCGGTGCGATTCCCTGGCCTTCCATCGTTACGGCAACCGATTGACTGACGACGATAATGCGATCGGCGAGTCCCATCAGGATGGAACTTCGATCGTGGACATTGTGGACGTGGCCGACCAGGACGAACCGCCGGAATCTGCGCCAGACCCATGCAAGCAGCAGTCCGGTGCGCATGTGTGCGTGAACAACATCCGGCTGAAACTCCCGGAGGATCTGTCCAAATCGAATGATAGCGCGTAATAGCTGCAGGGGACGGCGGGCCTGATTGAGCGTGATGTGGGTCGCGCCGGCTCTCTCCAGCAGGCCCTGATACCCTCCACCGTCTGAGACAACGGCAACGGGAACGCCTGTTCGCGCCTGCTCGGCAGCGAGGTCGACCGCAGTATTGACGATGCCATTACCCTGATCGGTTACGTCATTGAGGATATGGAGAACTCGCATGTCCCCTCCTAGGTGGTTGCGTAGCTGGCGGTTGGGTTAGGTTGATGGTCCATTGCTGTTTCGCGCGTTTCTGGACTGCAAGCTGCAGCGAGGCACATCGATGCAAATGTCCAGACCATGAAACCCAGAACGCCCAGCATTACGCTGTTCAGCATGGACTGTGCGACAAGGCCAATCAGGATGGCATGCGATGAGAGGACAAAGGTGTCTCGCCGATGATGTCGAAGCAGTTGAAAGAAAAGATAGCCGAGGCCCAGCATGTAGATGAATGTACCGACCCACCCGAGGGAATAGAAAAACTCAAGCAGGGTGCTGTCATGGGGCCCGATCATATCGTCGTCGCCTTCCGTGTTGTGGTTCGTATCGGTGCTGCCGATACCTTCACCCCAGGGTTCCTGCGCAATCTCATGAAAAGCTCGCTGATGGCCTTCAATACGAGCAAGATAGCTCACGTCCTGTGATGGCTGGGAGAATGTACGCATGCGTTGTGCGACAACCTCATCAACACCAGGAACCTGTGTGGCGGCCAGCAGGAATGCGAAGCAAGCAAGCGAGGCAAGAGCGAAATTAACGCGTGCGCGCATTCCCAGGCGGAATAGAAGATAGACGCCGCCGGCTACCAGGCTGAGCCACGAGGAACGGCTAAGGGTCATGATGAGGCTGACGAATCCGAATGCCGCGGATAGCAGACGGAGCTTCTGCTTCGAGTTGAATAGCAACAGCAGACCGGTGGCCATCGCCGCCGCAAAGATGGCCGGTGCATTCATGGTGCTAAATGCCCGGGTCTTCATGGGATCGATTTCGCCAAACGAATTCATCTGGACATGCAGCATCCAGGCACGATCCCATTCTGGAAGGAAAAAAAACTGATAGACGCCGTAGGCGCCCAGGATCAATACGCCGTAAAGAAATGATTTTTGAATCACACTGCGGAACTCAGGATAGAGTTCCCGATACTGATAAATGAATAGACCGAAGATGACCGGCACCAGCCAATTCAACAGTGCGCGCAATACGTTGAATAGTGGAAGAGTCACAAGGCCGAAGACAAAGCCATAGAAGATTGCCGCCAATGCGCAGACATAAGGAACGGTTCCCCGGTCAGTAAGGCATCGCAGGTTCGCGAGCAACGGAATTCCAGCAAGGCCGGCAACGAGGTAGGGAGCAATTTCAACCGGGTTCGCAGGTGTGTATCCCGACTGATAGTCCGCCATACGGCCGAGAAATGGAGTCACAAACCATAGCCAAAAGGTGAGGCCAACATAGTGGGGCTTCGAACGCCAGAGGAGAAATGCACCTATGATCAGGCTGAGGGCGGGGAATGCAAGCCTTAGAAGCCCACCCTGATGGCCAAGAATCAAAATTGTGGGAAGCCCTATAAGGATCAGGATGGCGCATAGAACCTGCCCGCGGTGCAAGGTGGGATGGACGGCGGCGCCGAGGGGATACTGTTGCACATCTGTGAGAACAGTCATGCGGCACGCTCCAAACGCCAGCCAGAGACCACACTCCACAAGAGGCGGATATCGGCACCCTCGGGGACGAGGCTTGGTGGCTTGGTTTTGAGGAACCAGTGGAAGCCGACATAGACGAAGATCAGTCTCGCGATCGTCGACGTAAGAAGCGATACCGCGGCTCCATAGATGCCATAGCGGGGGATCAACAGGAGCATCATAGGAATACTGAACGAAAGCCCGACTGCCTGGAGAACCGTGACTATGCCTGGCCGGTCGAGAGCCATGAAGGCCTGAGCCAGAATAAAGACAGCTCCCGAGAGCACTACTTCCAGAACCAGGATGCGGAGCACGCCGGCGGCTTCAACATATTCACGGCCATAAAGCAGGCGCAACAGGAGCGGGCCGGCGAGACAGACGAAGATGCCGCATACTGCCGTTACAAGTCCGCTGACGCGTACGGCGTCGCCTGTCATAGCAATGACTTCGTCTGCAGAACGTCCCGCAGCTTTGGGGAAGAGCACCATGACCACTGAATTTTGAAAGAGGTTGAGCATCCGGGACAGACTCAACACAACTACATACGATCCCATAGCACTGGGGCTCAGCATGCCTACTACCAGGACTTGGTCGACTTGCAGTGTCAGGGTTCCTAAGACGTCGATTCCGTAGGAACGAATTCCATAGCTCAGGATCTGCTTTACGACCGGCAAGCGTGGGGGCGCAACTCTTGCGGAAACTCGCCGTAAACGCATAGCCATATACCAGAACGCCGGGCCGGACGCCGCAATGTATGCGATTGCGGCGGTTAACGGCGTAAGACGGTGGAAGGCCACAAAACATAAAAGGCCAATCAGGGTCGCAAGGGGTGTGATGATCTGGATTGCATTCGAACCGGAGAAGTCGTGGGATGCTTCAAGCACCGCGCGGCCAACGAGAGTGACGGAGCAGAGCGGCACCGTGATGAGAAACCATTGGGCGGCATGTACGGTCGACGGCGAGTATTGATGGAGCCATTGGGGCAGCAGGAACACCGTGATTGCGGTGGCAAGCATGCCCAGTATCGTTGCCATGAAGAATCCGTTTGCAATAAGTTCTTTTCGATCTTCAGGGCGAAAACGCAGATAGTAGATGAGAGAACTGGGAACGCCCAGTGTTGTAACGCTTGCAATAAAGAGAGGCCACAAGATCATAGCCGCCAGTTCGCCACGGCCCCAGGGTAAAAGCATTCGAGCGGTCAGTATCCCTGTGGAGGCCTGAAGCGCAAGAATGAGAACCTTGCTGGCGATGGAATGAACGACCGCACGCGCACCGTGTCCAGCGTTCGTTTCGGCTGACTTCGGTGGTGAGATCGATTCTGTGGACGACATGCTCATCCAGCCCTCCGCTGTAGCAATTTCAAGCTATGAACCGCAGGCGATACGCTCTCAAGAAAGTCCAGTAGACGCTCCTGAAACACGTTGATGTCATAACGCTGCGCATTTCTCCGGATAGCCGCTGAGTCCCATTCCTGGCTTTCCAGTCTTTCCAACCCTTCAATCAGTGAATCGACAGTTTGCTCGCCAAAGCGAACGCCATTCAAGCCTTCCATGATGGTCTCCGTTGCGCCTCCAGCGTCGTAGGCCACTACCGGCCTGCCAGCCGCATTGATCTCCAGCGGAGCCATTCCGAAATCCTCCTCGCCTGGAAAGATCAGAGCTCGGCAACGGCTCGCATAGCGATTGACGTCGGCATCGGATTGACGCCCGAGGAAAGTAACCGTCGGCCCTGCCATGGCCTGGAGCGACTCGCGGGCTGGGCCATCACCGATAACGATCAGCCGCCGATTGGTTTGCGTACATGCCTGAACCGCGAGGTCAATTCGTTTGTATGCATTCAAGCGGGAGAGAATCAGATAATAATCCTCGATCTCTTTGCTTACCCAGAACCTCGAAGTAACGATCGGAGGTTCGATAACAACCGCATCTACGCCGAAAGCTTCTTTGAGACGGTTCGCCACGATATGCGAGTTTGCGATAAAGAAATCAGGCCGTGTAGCTGCCTGCATTTCCCACTTCTTCAAGCCCTGGACCATAAGATGCAGAAGCATCTTTGTCGGTTTATTGAAGTGTTCGCGTGCGATGTATTCAGGAAAGCGCCATACCCAGCGCATCGGGTTATGGCAATAGCAGACGTGAATCGCGTCTTTGCTGCGCTTCACCCCCTTTGCGTATCCACAGCAGCTGCTGACGATCAGGTCGTATGCAGTCAGATTCGCCGACTCTACCGCGAATGGATACAGAAGGAAATACTGCCGGTACCACTTCGCTTTGGCAGGCAGTGCCTGCATCCAGGTGGTCGTGGCGTCTGCATCGCGGAGATATGGGGGCAGCCGCTCGGGCACCGCCATTGTGGTGTGAAGATCTGCGCCAGGTAAGGTCCGGAGGATCGCCTCCGTTACCCGTTCCGCACCGCCGTTTTGTGCAAGATAGTCCTGGAAGAGTGCAATTCTGGGCATAAGAACCCCTTGTTCCTTGAAATCTGTTAATCGAGGAACTTCGTTTTGAAATCGTGTTCTGTACTGCTTTTCGCATTCACCTCGCAGTGGACAAGAGGACCGAGCTCATGCGGGTTGGGCGTATGTCGCTGCCGTGGTGTTGTGGAAACTACCTTTTCATAAAGTTTTTTCAGCTCCTCCCGAAATCTCTCTGAAGAGAATCGCGGGCAGGTTTCAAGCCGCGCTGTGATGGCTACAGCGTCGAGCAGAGGTCGGTTCTGGGATAACTGGAGCAATCTGCCCGCCAGGCCGGCAGTGTCTCCGGGTTCTACGAGCCATCCAGTTCGCGCGTCCTCAACGATCTCCGGAATTCCTCCCGTGCGTGTCGTAAGCACAGGCGTACCGCTGGACATCGCCTCTATGAGGACCAGGCCAAAAGGTTCATCCAAGGAGTTCAATACAAGCAGATCGGCCGCTCTTAGGAGTGCCGATGTATTACGAATTTCACCGATAAGGTGCACCCGTCCTCTGAGTTCAGGGGTGGCTGCAACATGGCGAAGCATCTCAAAGTACTTCTGCTCATGCTCGAAGACGACCTTTCCCGCAATGACAAGATGCATCGTCGGGGCCAGTTGATGTATACCCTGGAAGGCTCGGACGAGCTCCACAAGCCCCTTGCGTGCGCAGATCTGTCCCACCGCGCAAACCAGAAATGCGTTGTAGGGGACTCCGATCATTGACCGGAAATTACGATCGCCGTATGACTTCAGCGGAAACTGAGCCAGATCGGTGCCGTTATAGATCGTGCTCACCTTCCTGCCGAAAGGAAGACTCCCGCGGAAGGCCCTGGCTACAGCGCCAGAGACGGCGACAATTTGCGTGCGGCGGGAAACAAACGCGAGGAAACGGATTGCGCTGCTGAAAGGATGTCGCGGCAGCGTGTCATGCACGTGCCAGATCGAGGGACGCGACATACCGGCAGTCGCCAGGGAAACGACGATGCCTGCACGCAATGTATTCGCATGAATAATGTCGGGCTTGAGATAGACGACTGTCCGGCGCACGGCAACGACGGCTTTGCTCATTGTTCGAGCGGCTTGCCAGAGTTGGCCGAATCGCCATCCAAAGCGAGCCTGTACCTGCGGAATTTCGACACATGGGACATCCTCCGCTGTTACTGCCCTGGTAAGGCGGCCTTCTGCGGGGCATGCAACGAAGGGTTCGTAGTGCTTGCGGTCGAGCGCTCTGATCATGTCCAGAAGGACCCTCTCCGCGCCGCTGACCTGGCCTGTGTGGTTGATATAGAGGACTCGCATTCGACCGAAGGAGTTCATGCCGCTCCCGTCTCTCGCAGAACGACAGGTACAGTGCGGGCGAGGATCTTCATATCGAGTTCTAGCGACCAGTTGTCGATATATTCCAGGTCAAGTTCGATCCAGCGATCGAAGCTCACATTGCTGCGTCCGCCAATCTGCCACAGGCATGTGAGTCCGGGTTTGACGCTGAAGCGTCGCATGAGCCAGGCTTCAGAAAACAGGCCTACGTCGCGCAGGTTCAGAGGACGCGGACCAACAAAGGACATTTCACCTTTGAGGATGTTGATGAGCTGCGGTATCTCGTCAATGGAGGTCCTGCGAAGGAAGGCGCCTACCTTAGTTACGCGAGGATCTTTGAAGATCTTGAACACCGGTCCGCTATTCTCATTGAGATGTTCGAGCGATGCCTGAGCCGCTTCGGCATTGACCACCATCGTGCGGAACTTGTAGATCCAGAAGATGCGGCGTCCAAGGCCATAGCGCTGCTGCAGGAAGAACACCGGACCGGGGCTGGTGCACTTGATAAGAATGGCTACGACTAGAAACACTGGCGCACAGAGAATCAGGCCAAAGAGCGCGCCCACGATGTCGATTCCTCTTTTAATGCGATGGCGGTAATCGTCCTCAACCATCTTGAGAATGACTTTGCGGTGGTCGTAGCTTTCCCGATAGCAGCGGCCCCGGCGCGAAGCATCGAAGAAGAGGTCATCGCGATACTGCACCTGGACACCCACTCGCTCGCAGACCGAGATCGTGTGTTCTATGGCAGCGTAGTCCGATTTCGCCGGCAGGGCGACGATGACCTCATCAACGACCTGCTTCAGCAGAATGTCCTCAAGATCTCCAATCCTGCCCAGGCATCCGGCAGGTGTTTCCAGATGAGATACGACGCTGTCCACGCGTCCCAAAATCTTGTAGTCCCATTTCGGGTGTGCTTTGAGCTCTTCGGCGATGCGGGCGGCGCGCGCACGTCTGCCGACGATTACGGCATATTTGCTTTTCCGGAAGTGAGGTTGCACATAACGGCGGAAAAGGCCAATCGTCGTTCGTGACAAGATGACGCTGGCGCCGGCGATGGCCCAGAAGAGCAGTGCCTCTTTCACGAAGTGGCCATGGTGCCAGATCGTGGCGATCGTCCTTCCTGCAATCAGTGAAGAGAGGAAGGTTGCAAGAATGACTCTGCCCGGAAGGCCCTTCAGCGACTGCACATGCCGCCAGGTATACAGTCCGCAGTAGGAGAAGATGATGTGCCAGAGCATCAGGCACACTGCCAGCACACCAAAGTGTCCGATAGAAATTCGCATGGACAGAAAGCCAAGGGGATTGTTGGAGATCCCAGGCCTTCCGCCTCCGGCCCAGAGAGCCAGATAGATTAGAGCCGCACTCATGCAGGTGAGATCGGCTATACGGCTCGCCGATCCGGCTATGGCTCTCGCTATCGACGGTTGCAGGCGAAGTGCCGATTCCGCCCGCATGGGAGCAACGAACGGCGTGCTGAGCGACTCAAAGCGGGTTGCCGAGCGATCGTCGAACTGCGAATTCTTCTGCTGCTGCATCGCAAACCTCCATCGATGAAGTAAAAAAGAGCATGCGAATCCTCTGGGCTGTGCGAGGCAGAGCGCAGTCAGCCATTACGGTTCGAGAAGAGATGCTTAGAGCATTTTCCCTGTTGCTGGGTATCCCGGGAGAGGAGTGCAGCGGCGTTTTCATTGCGGAAAACGCCCATAGATGCGGAAGCCCTACACTGCACCTACAGGGAAAATTCTCTATGGCATCTGGGTCGGGTTGAAAAATATGCCGAGGTTGCTCGCCTTCATGAAGCGGGCGAGATGTTCCATCTTGTTTCGAGTCACCAGCAACATATCTCCCGGCTGTAACTCGGTATCTTTCTCCAACTCGGCCTTGGTTTTCACGTTGTGCAGGTTGAGTTTGCGCACTTCAGCGTCATCGGCGTTGATCTTCCGAAAGAGAATGACCTGCGTGTCGCGCGCGGAGTCTTTGAAGCCGCCTGCCAGCATGACGGCCTGCAGTGCTGTTGTATCGTCTCGTAACTCAAACTTCCCGGGGTGTTCCACTTCACCGGCGATGACAACGTAGGGGTGCTCGAACTCCTGCAGCGTGATTGTCAGTTCCGGGTTGTTGAGCCGCACCGATGCCTTCTGCACAATTTGGTTGCGGGCATCATCGATGGAAAGCCCTGCAAGCTTGATGTTGCCGACGATGTTCAGGTTGACGCAGCCATCGGGCTGAACCTTGATTGTCTGATTGAATTCGGGGGTGTAGCGATAGTTGAGGACGATAACGTCCCCAACGTGCAAGGTATATACAGGCCGATGGTGCAATTGCTGCTCAGCGCTCAGCAAACGATAGCCAGGCGCTACCAGAAGGATGGCCAACGTAGCGGCCAGCTTGATTGCATTCCACCGTTTTCCGAAAACTTGTTTGCCTTTTATGCTTTCGGGGATAACCATCGGGGCACCTCGCTAGTCTGCTTGTTGAGGATGTAACCAAGAACAGTTCCACCGGCAGCGGTGATCGCCTGCTCGGCCTGGCGCGGCTGGTGCCGGAGCGTTCGATTGGCTTCCGCCACCAGAATGACGCCATCGACAAATGGCGCAACGCTGAACAGATCCCCGGATTGATCCAGGGAAGGGCAGTCGATGATCGTGTAATCAAACTCAGAGCGCAGAAGCTCGATACAGTCACGCCGGTAGCGCCAGCTGCAATCCCATGGGCTACGCCGTTCCGACAATACGAGCGGCCGGGGACCTTCTGCCGCGTCATCTCCCAAGTCTTCTTTGGGGTGATTTCCCGATCTCGCAACCGAGTTACGGATGGCTTCGACCGTCGGTTCATGCAGCTTGCGTAGGAAGCTCAGATTGATTCCCGCTACCGACGAGAGGTCAGAGCTGGAGAGCTCCTGGAGCAAAGCCCTGGCTACATACGTCACGCCCCCACCGGAGTTGCTTGAGCTCAGGGCGATCACCACTCCGCAGTCCTGCTCTCGCGGCTTCTGCAGGATTGTATAGAGGAGCGTTTGATATGCCGAGCGTGTTACACCATCTGCCGATGCTGTCCATTCGGCTGTCTCCGGATGATCGAAAATCATCTTCATAATCAAGTACCCTTTCTAGCGATATCGAACTAGACTTGCCCTCTGCATCTTTTGCGGTTCTGCATTGGCTGTAAGTCCAATCAGGACCGGACCAAAGTCCGGAAGCCGCTCTTTCTTTCTCGTGCGGTCCTTATCCAGCGGCACTGTAGCCAGGACTGGATAGCGCGCGTATTTGTCCAACTCGTAGGCGTTGGCGATGGTTTCTCTTCCCATCTCGGCAAGAAAGACCAGGAAACTGGCAAGGAAAATTGCGGTGAGACCACCCAGGATCGAGTCCACGACCGGCTTTGGGCGAAATGGCATCGCAGAGTAGGTTGGATTCTGCTGCACTGCGACGTTGAGGAGGCGGTTTTCATTCATCGCATCTGCCATCTGTGCTTCATCGCGCTTTTGCGTATAAAGCTGATAGTTATTGGTCAGATCGGCAACCTTCTGCCGTAGCGTTGTGTATTCGACCGTAGAATCTTCGGCGTGAGAGAGATTCTTGCGAAGTTCACTCACTTGTTGTGAGAGCGCATCGCGTTTGGCCTGTAAGGCCTTGCGATTGGTCTGATTCTGAATGATGGAAGCGGTCAGGGTTTGCCAGACAGGGTTTACGTCCGTCGCGCTCTCCTGCGAGGTCATCTGCTGCGCATTCTTCAGTGCAGATCTCGTATTCGAGATCTTTGTCTCAATCTCCTGCACAATGCGGTCCTGCGGGGTGAACTTCGTCAGCAACGAGGTGCGCTCATTCTGCAACTCGGCAAGCAGCGTATTCAGCCGTTCCACTGAGTAGTCGTTGGGGATGGTACGTTGCTGCGTCATCTGCCGCGGAGCGATGCCGGACAGTTGATGCGTGTCGCTCGCGATGCGCTGTGTCATCTCCCCGATCTGCGCATCCATGCTTCTCATTTCGGATTGCGCATCATTGATCTGGCGATCGATATTCTGCTCCGTTTCGGGCAGAGATACGATATTGTGCTGCTGCTGATATTGCGCCAGTTCCTGCTGCGCCTTGTCGAGATCGGTTTTGTAGCGTGCGGCTTCGTTGGCGAAGAATTGAGAAGTGCCTGGCGGCTGTGCAATCTCGCGATGTTTCGCCAGGAAGGCATTCAACAACCTATTGAGCGCGTCGGCGGCTTGCTTAGGATCGGACGCGACGTACGTTGCATGAATCACATTCGATTTACGTACGAGGTCGACGTTGAGCCCCTTTTCGAATTTATCTACGGCCTTGTCATGGGCTTTCTGCTCCGACGGCGACATGCTTCCGATCGGCCGGTTCTTCCATTCGGGATCGACTACACTGCTGGCCAGGCTTCGGCTTTGGAGTAATTGAATCTCTGAGTTGATCCGCTCTTCCGTCACTCCATTGATCTCGATCGTGCCATTCACACGGCTCGGAGTAATCTGTTGATCGGCTCGTGTGTTCTGCACGAGGATGTCCATCTCTGAGCGGTACTGACGCGGGCGAAGAATGGTATACGCCACGGACAGGGAGAAGATGCCGACTACGACGGAAAGCCACAATCGGCGATGTCGAAAGGCGGCTTCGATGATATGGCGCGACGAGAAACTTTCCTGTTGCGTCGCTAGTGCTGCGTTACCTGGAAGGCTGTGCATGATTACAAATCACCTCTGCGCAATAGAAGTACCTTTCGATCACGTGGTGCCTACGCTTGCACGCGGACCCAGGAATTGGACAATGCCGCGCGCACGCCGATCAGACGTGCGGATTGCAAATCGAACTGCTGTTACAAGGATGGTCCGAACGCAAAAAGCTGCACATCGGAGGAATGTCTATTTCTGGGTCATGGGATCGTGCCAAGAAAGACTGGCATAAAATCACGACCAAAACACGTACGGCGTTTCGGCTTAAGAGTGCATCGAACCAAAATTATCCAGCTACAACGTGTAATGTCGGATTCCCAACATTTATTGATCTTGTAAATATTGGCCCGGTTGGGAAATATTTGGACAAGACTAGGAAATATTTGGACCAGAGTTAGGAAATATTTGGATCAGGATAGCGCTTCAAATAATTTGTGCATTTTCCAACGCAATCTTGGAATTGTTCCCGATTAGTATGAAGATACCGAGCACGTCAATTTCAATCGAGCAGACGACGCCACTGTAAGCGTTCTCCGCTTTGTGCGCGTTAGAGCATTCTCCCTGTTGCGGGGTGTCCCGGAAGAGGAGTTGCCGCGGCGTTTTCATTGCGGAAACACCCATAGATGTAGAAGTCCCGCACTGCACCTACAGGGAAATGCTCTAGCGGCGGTGTCTCTGAAGGATGGTAGTTTGGGTTTTCTTTCGTTTGGGAGGATTCTGGTCGCTGGCCAGCAGTCTCTAGCTATTTCGGAGCCATCGGATACAACCTGCAAGACGATTATTCGGAAGCCGGTCTCACGACGCACCAATCAATTCAACAAGTGGATGCGCACATCGTTCGCGTGCGCCTTTGTCTTTTATCTGGGGTGCGGCTCTGCCAGACAGTTATTGGCGGCTGGTGGGCAGGCAACCACAACAGACGCGGTAACATTGCCCCAGGTACAGGCCTCTCCCGCCGATTCCTTTGTCGACTCGATGGGCGTAGTTACACACATAACCTACGGGAACACTCCTTACTACACTAACTGGTCTCAGACACTCAAGTTCCTCCAGGATCTTGGTATCCGTCATATCCGTGATGGCTATTTCGATCCGAGCTGGACGCCATTTGCTACGAAGCATCAGCAGTTGGCGCAATCGGGAATCCGTACGAACTATGTGATTCCCTACGATCCTACGATTTCTTCGCAGAGTATCCAGCAGCTTGCGTCTGTCAGCAATGACATGGAGCTTCTCGAAATTCCGAATGAGTGTGACCTCGCGGGAAGCTGCGGCGTTTCCTGGGATTCAAGCATGGCCAATATGGTTTCGATCTCGCCGGTTGTGAAGTCAGCGGGAACGGCGATGAATGTTCCCGTTCTTGGGCCGGCCTTTGCCGCGTACGAAACCTATGGACAAGTGGGGAATCTCAGTCCACTCATGAACTACAACAACCTGCACGTATACTTCGGCGGCCGCAATCCTGGCGCGGAAGGATGGGGTGCTCCGGACGCACAGGGAAATGCATACGGAACATTTAAATTCTGGCTCGACCAGGCAAATCTCGATGCACCGGGGCTGCCTTCACAGATCACAGAGACGGGTTACATGACCTTCCCCGGTAACCCGACCCCCTACACCGTTCCTCCAGATGTCGAAGAATCTTACATCCCGCGGACGTACGCCCTTGCTTATCTCAACGGCATTGGCCGGACCTATGTGTACGAACTCCTCGATGAGATCAACTCCCCTGGCTTCGGACTGGTCGACGGCAATATGAATCCGCGGCCGGCATACTATGCGATTCGGAACCTGATCGGGGCTCTCGCTGATCCGGGACCGAGCTTTACCCCTGGAACATTGCCCTATGCCATCACCGGAGATTCGACGCTACGCAAGTTGCTGTTTCAGAAACGCGACGGCAGCTTCTTGCTGCTCCTCTGGTCAGAACAAAGCAGCTACGACACAGTGCATAGTCTCTACACGCCGGTGATTCCGCAGCAGGTAACACTTTCGCTTGGAGGAACCTACTACACTCCCAGTGTCGGCACGTTCGATACAAGCGGCAATCTGAACTGGACCAATACGGATACAGCAAGCCAGACAGTGCCGTTTACGATCTCAGACCAAATCACGATTGTGAAGATACTTCCGCGGTAATCCTCGTTATGATCTCCGATGGATCAGAATTCCTGTAGGGAACGCTCCGCGGAGGTTACTGGATGAATGCTGTGAATTTCCTGAGAGGGGCACCCCCTCTCTTTTTTTCTTGCGCTTCCGGCGTGCGGCTCATAGCTCCGCCGACTCCGGAAGCCGATCTTTCTGCTGGGCTAGGTCGGCGCTGCCTCAATACGAAGGTTCTGTATTAATTGTTATTAACGTTCGAACGTAACCCACTACGTTTAATGTTGCCTTCCCGACTGTTCGCTAAGCGTGAATCTCCTCGTTCCCAGTGAGGTCGGTTGCCCGAAAATTTATGGGCAGCTATAGAAGAAGACACCTTCGTGTGCGGTTGGCGCGGAATCTGGAAACCTTTGGACCAAAATGGGTCTGCAAGCCGTTTTGTATGGCATTCCGAAACTAGCGCTGGAATAGTTCCCGCTTAGGATGAAAACACTGAGCACGTCAATTTCAATCTAATAATAAGTAGACGCCACCATTGCGCGTTTGTTCGTCGCTTCGTGCGCGTTCGTGTTGGTGTGTCTGAAGGACGGTAGTTTGAGTTTTCTTTCGTTTGGGAGGATGCTGACCGCGGGTCAGCAGGCATTATTCAGTTCAAAGTCCTTGGATACAAGCTGCAAGAAAGCTTTCGGGAAGCCGGTATCAAGACACGGCAGATCATCCAGAAGACGGATTCTACAAGCATTGTTTGTGTGCGGCTGTGCCGTTTCTTTGGGCTGCGGTTCTGCCAAAGAGGTACTGGCAGCCGGGGGGCAGCCATCTACAAGTTCAGGTCCAGTAACCCTGCCTCAGGTGCAGGCTTCGTCTGCCGATGCGTTTGTTGATTCGATGGGTGTGGTTACACACATGACCTACGACAATACCCCGTACTATACCAACTGGCCGAAGGTGTTGACGTACTTGCAGCGTCTTGGTATCCGTCATGTCCGTGATGGATACTTCAATCCTAACTGGGGCGCACCGTTGACCACGCGTCATCAGCAGTTGGCACAATCCGGGATCCGCACGAATTACGTGGTGCCGTACGATCCCGCAATCACATCCCAGAGCATTCAGAAACTTTCGGCTGTGAACAAAGACATGGAGCTTCTCGAGGCTCCGAATGAGTGTGATGTAGCGGGGAATTGCGGAGCGACTGTAATCACAAGCATGGCTAATATGATGGCGTTTACTCCGGTGGTGCGTTCAGCCGGAACAGCGTTGAATATACCTGTGCTGGGACCGTCATTCGCCGCATACGAAGCCTATGGAACGGTTGGCAATATCAGTTCTCTGATGACGCATAACAATCTGCACGTCTACTTCGGTGGGCGTAATCCCGGCATCGCTGGATGGGGCGGTCTGGATGCACAGGGAAATGCCTATGGGTCTTTTCCATTCTGGCTCGATCAGGCGAATCTCGACGCGCCCGGACTGCCTTCGTTGATCAGCGAGACAGGATACTTGAGCTTCCCGGGCAATCCGACACCTTATACGATCCCAACGGATGTGGAGGAGTCCTATATTCCACGGAGCTATGCTCTCGCATTTCTGAATGGAGTAAAGCGGACCTATGTGTATGAGCTTCTCGAAGAGATCAATTCGCCTGGCTACGGACTGATTGACGGCAATATGAATCCACGGGCCGCATATTACGCAATCCAAAACCTGATTGCGAATCTCTCCGACCCGGGACCGAGCTTTACTCCTGGGACGTTGCCCTATACCGTCACTGGAGGAGATTCGAACGTTCGTCAGCTACTGCTCCAGAAGCACGATGGGAGTTTCTGGCTGCTCCTCTGGTCAGAACAGAGTAGCTACGATCCGGTGAACTGCTTGTATCTGCCGGTGACCCCGCAGCAGGTAACTCTCTCTTTGGGTGGAACTTACTATACCCCCAATATAGGTACGTTCGACACAACCGGCAATCTGAACTGGACCAGCACGCATACGACAAATCAAACCATGCCGCTTACGATCTCAGATCAAATCACGATGGTGAAAATACTGCCGCGGTAAGGTCTTCCTCGTTAGAGCATTTTCCCTGTTGCTGGGTATCCCGAAAGCGGTGTGAAGCGGCGTTTTCATCGCGGATAACGCCCCATAGATGCGGGAGCCCCTACACTAGATCTACAGGGAAAATGCTCTATGATCTCTGGTGAATGAGAGTTCCCGTAAGGAACGCTCCGCGGAGGTACTGGATGAATGCTGTGAATTTCCTGAGGGGGGGTAACCCCCTCTCTTCTTTTGTGTCTCGTGCTTTCGGCTTCTGCTTTCGGGCAAGCCAAGACCAACTCTCCTGTTCAGTTTCACAACTCTCCGGCGCTGGCGCCATCATCTGGATACAGTCAATCGGCGGTTGTTACGGGAGGAAAGCTCATCTTTCTATCGGGTCAGGTAGGCGCTGATAAAAGCGGCCACATTGCGAAAGATGACTTCAATGCACAGGCAAAACAGGCCTTCGAGAACCTGACGGCGGTCCTTGCTGAGAATGGCGCCACACCGCTCAATCTGGTGAAGCTTAACTACTACATCGTTGGGTTGAATGCAGATCGTCTGAAGTCGTTGCGGGCTATTCGCGATCGGTACATCGATGTGCAACACCCGCCTGTGAGCACGCTCGCCGGGGTGAAGGATCTCTTTCGCGAAGAGTGTCTGATTGAGATTGAGGCTGTCGCGGTGCTTCCGTGAGGTGTATCGACGTTTAGGGTTTGATTTTCTTTGGCATTTCGCAGCGATAGCGGAGAAATCTGCTTTTTGCGCCATTCATTGTGTGACAAAAATCCAAGTAGGCCTGAATAGATGCCTCGCCTCTCACTTCTACCTATATGTCGATACCCTCTCGGCACTGGCAGATTTGTCAGTGCCATTCTTCGAATCAAGATGGAATGCTTTCGGGTCGCGAAACTCTTCTTCCAAAGGAATAACGATCATCACTGGTCAGACCTTCCGTTCTGCGTTAAATGTGCTCTCTGTTTTTCGTCCTTCCTACCCTCGCCAATAGCGTCAGTCTCGCGATAGGATGCCATCGGTCCCTGAAAAACTCTTCTTTGGAAGGAAGGAAACTGTATGGCTCCTATGCCGTATCGGCCGTCTCGCTCTCTTCGTTCACATATCGTTGGTTTCTTGTGCTTCTCTGCACTTGTGTGTGCTTCGGCAAGCCTGATGGCGCAAGCGCCGCCTGCTTCGGCGGATGCTGCACAGCCCCCACGGCGTCCGCAGATCGGGCCTGACGGAAAACCGTTGCCAGGTATGCCTAGGTTTCATGAGCCAGATCCTTATGACATTAATGAACACACAGGCTTCAAAGAGATCTTCGATGGTAAGACCTTCAACGGATGGGATGCCGATACAACGATCTGGCGCGTTGAAGACGGTGTGATGATCGGTGAAACCCTCGAAGGGAAGCCGCGTGGAAATAACTACATCGTTTATCGCGGAGACACGACAAAGGACTTCGACCTGAAGCTGCAGATCAAAGTAGAAAAGGGCGGCGGTGGCGGCATTCAATATCGCAGTCAGACCGGAATCCCGTGGACGCGTGTACAACCCGCGGGTTTGCCTCCCTATGATCTGCGTTACATGATGACGGGGCCCCAGGCCGACTTCTGGTTTCCAGTAAGACCGCAGGCATTTACCTACACCGGGCAGTGGTACTCGGAGAATACGATGCAGGGCATCCTGGCATGGCGTGGACAGGTGACTCAAACAATTCCGGGCAAGCCGAATCGTCTTGTTGCTGAGATCGGCGACCGGCAGGCGCTGGGCGGTTACGTGAAGATTAACGACTGGAACGACTATGAGGTGATCGCGCGTGGTGGGGTGATGATGCATATCATCAATGGACACCTGATGGCGATCTATATCGACGACGATCCTAAGTCAGTTAACAACCAGGCTGGTCTGATCGGATTTGAGATCGAAAGCCAACCTTGCAAGATTTCGGTCAAAAATATCTGGTTGCGCAAGCTGGACTAATTGGGAGAAAGCACAAAAGAGCCGGGGAGAGGATCCCCGGCTCTTTGTCGTCTAGTGTATGGCTACTGTGGCGTTGGCACGCCCGGCCATTCGCGTCCTGGAGGAGCGATCGGTGCAACCTGCGAGGTCTGCTGAAGCCGATAACCTTCGCGGGTGCGAATCTTGTATTTCTGCATGCTCTTGTCAGCCAGCTTTACGGTAATGGTGCGCCAGCCCTGATTGGGGTTGGGCGCCGGGTAATAGCTGAGTGAGTAGAGGTGCGCCAGATCTTCGCGAATGGACTCGAAGGCCATCTTCTCGTCCTTCCAGCTCTTGGAGAAGTAAGCTTTACCACCTGTGGCCTTGCTAATGCGTTCGAAGACGGTCGTCGAAGCCTCATCGTTAAGAGCCTCGCGGGTGCTGATCATGTAAATGATGGTGCCCGTGGATTGCGCTAATTCGGCTACGTCCTCCGGGGGGACCATGCTGGCGTTATCCGGACCGTTCGAGAAGACGACAATGGCTTTGCGGCCATGCAGTGGAGCGGCGTCTTTCAAGGTAAGCAGGAGGCTGTTGTAGAGCGCTTCGTCATCGCCGGCGACGGTGCTGCGGACGCCGCGGATCACGGCGCTACGATCGGCGGTGAGAGGAGTAATCTTCGAGAGATTGCGGCTATAGGAGTAGAAAGCCACCTTGCTGACGCCTTCGAGCGAACGGATGAAATCCGCGATAGCGTCCTGCGCGAACACGAAGCCGCGATACATGTAGTTGCTGCTGTCAAACAGAATGAAGACGCTGGCTCCAGCAGGCTGGGGACCGCCGGTCGCGGATGGAAGAGCCGGGTCACCGGGCGCGGAAATGGGAGGCGGAGCCGTCGCAGACATGGGAACGCCTGTATCGTCAGCCGCGCGTGTGAGTGTCGTGACTCCCTCTTCAAAACCTGCCAGCTTTTCGGGGATCTTATCCTCGGTGACGACAAAATCACTCGGCTTCAGACCGCCGATGTAATTGCCCTTGCCGTCTGTAACGGCAACGCTCAACTGTACGAGTACGACGTTGACGCGAATCCGCGAGCTATCCTCCTGCGCGCGCAGGCCACCATGCAAAAGCACCAACAGACCCAATGACGTTCCAGTGAACAAATTTCTAAACATACTCAGTGTCCCGTAATCCCAAATTTCATTGCACGCTGCTTGCAACCGCTTGCGCTGCTTTTTGTGCCGTAATCGTATGCCGGAAGTCTTCTCCCGTCTCTCGCATGGCACGGTCCAGCGCGGCCCAGTCTTCGATGTGCGATGCGAAGATCTTTGCCGTCATACGCCGGGTCAGTTCCGGCACAAGACGATGAAGCATGACTGGTTGATAGCCGAGCTCATCGGCAAGCCGGGCCCAGTAGAAGTTGTTGGAGTCCCAGCTTTCACCGAAGAGGCGGCTCGAGAATCCCCCGAAGAAAGGAAATGGTTTGATCGCCAGCAGATTGCGGCCATAGCTGGAATCCATGACCGGGTGAGGTACGCCGAAATCGCGCGCAATACGGTCAGACCGTGACTCTTCCGGATGTTCTTTGCTCAGCGCTTCGAGTTCCTGTTCCGCGGGACTCCATGCCTGCTCCTGCGGGAACCTTGTGCGGTACAGCGAGGTGAGATAGAAAGCATCGGCGGGAGCTATCTTTGGCGGTGTGGGAGCTTTGCTGTTCCATGCATCATCTACCGTTATCATCTGACCGACGGTCAGGCGATCTTCCAGGATGCCGCGGACGCGGGAACGGACTTCTGGACTTTTACGGGCGAGATCGATCAGGTCTTCTCCGGCTCGTTGATAGAGCGCAGCGGCATGCATCTCCGGAGCGGTGATCTCCCACCAACGCGGCATGCTCGCGGAGACGAGAAGCTCAGGAACCAGTTCGCGCCAGATAAGTGCCTGTACATTTTCCGGAACGATGAAGTCCTGCTCCGACTTTGCCAAAGCGAAGGGAAGGTCCGCGAGCGAGCCGGCGAGATATGCTCCGCCGCTGGCAGGCGAGCCGGTACCGAAGAGCTCCGCAATCATCCATGCACGTTCAGGGCTCGAAACGGTGGCGCCGGTAAAGTCATGGGCACGCACAAAGACGGGATTGTGGTGCAGCATCTGAGCGCCAGGTGGCTCGTAGTAGGCGTAGTTCAGTCCTACCAGCGTGTCGCGGAGAAAGGCGGCCAGGGTGCCACGGGCATTTTCAAGCTGCTGCTTGTTTGGCTGCGACTTCAGCAGCTTGGTCATGTCAACACGCGCCTGGAGCTGCGCATGGCGGATCGAGTATCCGCGGGGAGCCCACTCGATGCGCTCCATGGTGGTGAGAATGGCGCGCGGCATCTCGAACTCGCGTAGTTCTTCGGCCATCGGCAGTAACTTGTCTGCGGTGGTGGTGCCTTGGGAAAGAGCGGAGAGACCGTCACTGAAAGCGAAGAGCGTATCAAGCGAGACCAGCCGCTGATCGATCATGACGGAACGGATACGGCCGGCCATCTCCTGCTGCATCGCGCGGGCTTCCCGGCTGCTCTGGTTTGGACCTCCAAGCAGACTGATCCATTCATCCTGTGTGCAGTTTGGTTTCCCGGCGGCCGCCATGGCAAGCTGTCCGAGCGATTCACGGGCGTGATCGAAGAGCTCGGTATCATTCTGGACCTTGTTGAAGGGCTCCAGGATGTGTTGCCAGGAGGCATTCAGCATCGCGGGCTGGATCTCATCCTGGCGGGCCAGCACCTGCCATATGCCAACTATGGCCTGGAAGGAACCGAGAGCGTTGCCGCGAAGCGTCTCATTGGAGATGCCGCCTACAGCCTGAGCTGTATTGATGAACTGCTGAATTGAGTCATTGTCGAGTTCTGGGAACTCCGCAAAGAGCGGGAACCAGTTGGCGTACTGCGAGAAGTGCGATGCCATCAGACGAACCGTCTGCGGATCGAGCGGTTTGGCATTGCCACGGGCGCGGTCGATGGCATTGGCCTGAAGGAAGATCTGCAGCGGTCCGCTCTCCATATCGGTGCGGGAGATTCCAACCATCCCTTGCAGCACCTGCTCCGGACGATTCCATCCTTTTGCGCGTTTGGCCCATTCGCTTGTGGCGTGATTGCGCGGAGCATCGGCCAGGATGTGCTTCCAGGTATCAATATCTCCCGGAATATGAGGTGTGCCATCGGGAGCCCAGTTCGCACGTGAGAAGAGAACAAGAATATCTGGAGCGCGGCGGAAGACACCGCGGGTCGCAGGCGGATCCTGATCGGAGGGACGGAAGGCTTCGTAGAGCTGCTTCATGCGCGTAGGCTCGGTAAGGTGAGCCTGCTCTTCACGGCTGGCGCGAGACATCGCGTCGAAGTAGGCCGCGGTCCAGCCACGGTCTTTTGCAAGCAGATGCAGGATGAAGTCTCCCGGCGACTGCGGGCTGGCTCCCACAATATCTTTCCAGGCATTGTCGCTGGTGGGGCCGCCAGGGACGATGACGCGGTTATCGCGGACGGTGAGCTCTCCGCCATAGAAGTCGAGGACTGCCGCGACTGGAGCCAGGCGGCGGAGACCAGGCTGGCGCAGCAGCACGTTGCGTGTTTCAGGATCGAGCTTGCTCATCGCCCAATAAAGACGCGCCACTGAAGGATCGTCGACGATGGCGTCAATCAGGCTGCTAATGCCACGGCGACGACTGGTGCTGATGCTGAACCAGTCACCCTCATGCAACAGACCTGGCACCTGCGAATAGGTGTAAGGCATGGTAAAGGTCTGGCCGTTTTGCAGTGCTTCTTCAAGCTGGGGCAGGGGAAAGCCGGAATCAATGGTCAGGAAAGCTCGATCGGGATCGGCAGTGGTAAGCAGTGTGGTCTTTCCACAGCCGTTGCGGATGCGGTAACCCAGGATCTGCAGAAGTGGGACCGCGTCCGTGCAGTTTGTGACCTTAAGAGCTCCCGCGGGACCTGCGAGCGCCTGGAGTTCTCGTGCCTGGGCAACGTAGCGGTCCAGCAACATCAGGTATTCCGATGGCCTGCCGCCGGAGTAGCCGCGGATGAAGACACTGCGCGCGAAGAGCGGAAGAATATCTTCCGGAGCGGCTTTCTGGCTGACGCCCGCCATGCGCAGAAACGAGCGCAACGGCCCTGGGATTAGCACAGTACTGTTTTGAGCGAACGTGACCGACCCAAGCCCGAGAAGGCTTGCCGCAAAGAGATATAACCCACGCCGATGGAACCGCATCACGGATACCTCGCACCTGGAAGAGCTTCTTTAAACTTGTCCCCGAAACAGAGCCGGTGTTCCGGTGCGAGCAAGAGTACATCATCCTTGTTCCGGGTCCAAGGGTGGAACGAGAGTTTTTGTTGCGTTGAATGTCATTTGATTGTCAGGTCCCGTTAGGGCAGTGCTCGGAAGGTAATCCGGCGGAACTGCCTGATAAGAAAGGGAGTCGCTCCAGAACTCTGAGACGACTCATAAAAACATTTTTTCTGCCCGTATTTTGGTACACAGCAAAATTTCGGTTGACAGTCATTTGCCTTCTCCCTATATATTTTTGCCCGCGTAATAAAGCCGTCAAAGACGGAACTCAAAAACAGGTTTGCCTTGTAACGCAGGGAAGTCCTCTTCCACACAGGGCGGCCATAGGAAGTCATTGAACAGGGGGCGTATATGAAGCGAAGGCTTCTAATGTTTTTCCTAGTACTTATTTCGTCAATAGGAATTTCCGCAGCTCAGGTGGTGGACAGCCAGCAGATTTCGGGCACTGTCACCGATCCTTCCGGGGCGTCGGTTCCTGGGGCGGATGTCACCGTAACCAACGAGGCCACCGGCGTCAGCCGTGCGGTCAAATCGAACGACGACGGTAACTACGTCGTTCTTAATCTTCCCGTCGGTATCTACACCGTCACTACGACGATGTCGGGTTTCAAGAAGTCGGTCCTGACCGGTGTCCACGTTGACGTGGGCAGCAAGCCGTCCGTACCGGTTCAGCTTGCTCTTGGCCAGGCCACTGAGTCCATCGAGGTAAAGTCGAGCGATGTGCTGATCCAGACAACGACGGCCGAGATTGGCGGCGTTATCTCCAGCACAGAAGCTACCCAGATCCAGTTGAACGGCCGTAACTACATTCAGCTCCTCACCCTTCAGCCTGGTGTATCGCAGACAGTGGCCGGCGGCTTCTCGCTTTTTGGTACCTATGGCGTCAGCGGCAGCGCACAGTCGGTC
Source organism: Terriglobus albidus (assembly GCF_025685425.1). Taxonomy (GTDB): domain Bacteria; phylum Acidobacteriota; class Terriglobia; order Terriglobales; family Acidobacteriaceae; genus Terriglobus; species Terriglobus albidus. Next base: position 447,869 of record NZ_JAGTAS010000058.1, on the reverse strand, counting down.
AATGGTATTCGTACCGATTCGGCGAACTACTTCATTGACGGGGTCGACAATAAGGACAACGGCGGCGGCGGTAACAACTTCGTAAACATCTCACCGGACTCGTTGCAGCAGTTCCGTAACGTCGCATCCGCCTACGATGCCAGCTACGGTGGAACTTCGGGTGCGACAGTTTCCGTCGCGATCAAGAGCGGTGGGCGCAACTTCCACGGCAGTGTGTACGAGTATCTGCGCAATGACGCGATTCAGGCGTATCCCTTCCGGGCGATCAGTTCTTATAGCTCGCCTCCGGTAAAGGCACCGCTGCGGTATAACGACTTCGGCTACACCATCGGCGGTCCCATCTGGATCCCGGGTGTCTTCAACAAGAACCGTGAAAAGCTCTTCTTCTTTGCCGCACAGGAATACAAGCGCCTTCGCACCTCGACGGTGCAGAATGTGACGGTCCCTACGCCGGCGGCAATTGCAAGTGCTATCGCAGCGGGAGGATCCACTGCCACCGGCCGCGCTCTTGCAGCGACGGTGCTGCAGGACCCAACTGGCAATTTCCGCTACCTCAGCCTGGGAAACAATAACCAGTCGGAATACCTGGTCAAGGTCGACTACAACATGAACGAGAAGAACCAGATCAGTGGGCATTTCGTTCATGACAACACGCTTAACGTCGGTAATCCGACGAACTTCGTGATCTATGACCGTACCATCCCTGGACTGACCTCTTCGCTGCAGTGGACGCATACCTTCAATGACAAGACGGTAAACGTCGCAACCGGCTCCTATTCCGGAAACATTATCAATGAGGGTGGCAACATTCGGGCGAATCCTCAGTTCAGGGGGGCGAAGATCCTTCGTTCTGACTTCGGACTGACATACGCGACTCTGTTCAACGCTTCGCCGATCATTCCGCAGATTACCATCACTGGATTCGGTAACCCCAACGTATCGCCGAGGCAATTCGATAACTATCAACGTATTTATGCGCTGAAGGATGACTTCTCGCGTGTGCTGGGAAATCATTCGCTCAAGATCGGTGCGTACTTCTGGCGCGCGCGTAAGAACCAGACGGCTCCGCCGGCTTTGAACGGACAGTTCACCTTTGCATCGTTGAACGCCCTCGTTCAAGGCAACTTCGCAAACTATACCGAAGGCAGCAACATTCCCCAGATCCAGGCCCGCTTTCCTCAGTTTGAAACCTATGTGCAGGATGACTGGAGAACAACCCGCCGGTTGACCTTGAATGTGGGTCTCCGCTGGCAGTTCATGCCGCCAATTTCAAGCTGGCCCAACAACACCGCGTTCTTCGACCCGACGCTCTTCGATCAGTCGAAGGCAGCGACCATCAGCCAGGCGAACGGAAGCATTACCTCCAATCCTTCGCCTTACAACGGTCTGGTACTGCCCGGCAACGGCTTCTCTGAGAAGGCGAAGCAGGTGGTAGCGCCATCCGTATACAACAACCCAGCCGTGCAGGCGCTGTTCCGCAACAAGCCCGGCGGCATTGTCAACACCGTCTACAATACCTTCGCGCCTCGAGTTGGGTTCGCGTATGACCTGACGGGCAAACAGGCGACCGTCATTCACGGCGGCTACGGCATGTCCTACGAGCGTGTCGAAGGCAACTATATCTACGGTGCGTCGTCGCAGCTGCCGTTTACCGCAGTTGCTTCACTTGCCAGCGCCGGTAACGTAGACAGCCTCGGCAGCATCGGTACACAGTCCACGCCAACCAATATCGGTAACTCGGCGGCAATGAACCTTGAGCCGCCGCGGATTCACAGCTACAGCTTTGGTGTACAGCACAAGCTGTTCAACAACACGTCCCTTGAGTTGAACTATGTAGGCTCACGTTCAGCGAATCTGACCTACCGCAAAAACCTCAACCAGGCCGCCGCTGGCACTGAGCAGGCAAATCCGTTGGCCGCCGCTCAGCGTAACGCATGGCGTCCGTATCGCGGCTACGGCGAAATCTACCAGTACACCAACGGAGCCCATGCGAACTACAACTCGCTGCAGTTCCGTATGCAAACCCATTTCAGCCACGGTGGCCTGGCGACGATTTCCTATACATGGTCTAAGGCTCTGACCGAAGGTTCTACGTTTGACTATCAGCCGCAGGACAGCAACAATCTGCACGCTGACTATGGTCCGGCCAATTACAACCAGCCGAAGATCTTCGTAGCCAGCTATGTCTATCCCATCCCGTTCTGGCAGCATGAGCAGGACTGGTACAAGCGTGTCATCGGAGGCTGGCAGCTCTCCGGTATTACCCGTATTGCGAACGGCCTGCCGATCAATGTGGTTCAGCCCTCCGGCCAGTCAGTCGCAGGCAATCTCGTGACAACTTCCGCTGTTCCTCAGCGCCCGAATCTGGTTGGCGATCCCTACGCGCATAACGGCAAGCAGTACCTAAACCCTGCTGCATTCGCTGTTCCGGCGCCGGGAACCTACGGCAACCTGGGATACGATGCCATCAAGGGGCCGCTGTTCAATAACTGGGACGTCGCGTTGCAGAAGAACATTCCGATCCACGAAGAGATTGGAGCGGAGTTCCGCGCCGAGATGTTCAATGCTCCGAACCACCTGTCGCTCTTCACGATCAGCAATACGCTCGGAACTGCGCAGGCAAATGGGACCTATCAGCCGAACTTCGACTCGACCGGTAGTTTCAAAAATTCCTTCGGCCAGGCGACGGCTTCAACTGATCCGCGCACGATGGAATTCGTCCTCCGCGTTCATTTCTAACCTCCAACGGGCCCCGGCTTTATGCCGGGGCCTGCTTTTTCCAGCTACAACCGCGCTTGACATGCGTTTTTCGCGCCTCTTATATTCGAGGCGGAAAATAAATCCATTTTTATTACGGCTGCGCCTTGCTTCCAATGGAGTTTGCGCGGCGCAAGAAGCGAAGGTTCGATGAGGCTCCGTTCCCGAGACATCCTGCTGACCGCCGCCGTTGCGGCTCCGGCCATGCTGTTTACCTTTAGCCGTATGACGGCGCAAGCTCCACGAACTCCTGCTCAAAGGCCTAGTTGGACGGTCGGGTCGCAAGGACCTCTGCCGGAACACGCCAAGTTCACGCCGCAGCAGGCGGAAAATGGCGGCGCGCTCTTTATCCAGAACTGTGCTTTTTGCCACGGCAAGGATGCAGGCGGCGGCGAGACCGGGCCTGATCTGACACGTTCGAAGCTGGTAACCGGCGATAAGAACGGCGAGGCGATCGGGGCCGTGATCCGCAACGGTCGCCTGGATAAGGGCATGCCGCGCTTCAGCCTGTCGGATACCGAGATTCTGAATCTCGTGGCCTTTATTCATGCTCAGCAGGACGCCTCCCTGTCGCAGTCCGGCAATCGCCGCGGTGTCGACGAGAGCGATCTGCACACCGGCAATGCCGAGGCAGGTAAGAAATATTTCGAAGGGCCGGGCGGGTGCACACAGTGCCACTCCGCAACCGGAGATCTAGCTGGGATTGCGTCGAAGTTCAGCGGTCTCAGACTTGAGATGCAGATGTTGTACCCCCGCGACGCCAAGACGAAGGCGACTGTGAAGACCAAGTCGGGCCAGACCTTTACCGGCACTGTTGAATACGAGGACGAGTTCACGCTCGGGATTCGTGACAGCTCCGGTATCTATCGCTCATGGCCGATGACAGCGATCACTGCAAAGCTCGATAAGCCGGTTGAGGCTCACGTAACCGCCATGAGCAAGTACACCGATGACGACATTCATAATGTTCTCGCGTATATCCAAACCCTTAAGTAAGGAAAGAGAGCGCACGTTGAAGCAGGTCCGGATGAATTGGAAAAAGAGTGCACGAGTGCTGACGCTGGCTGTGGCCGCGACTGCCACCATGGGTTTGAATGCGCAGAATGTAGACAGCGCGATCCTGAGGAATCCGCCGCCCGATAGCTGGCCGGGATATCACGGCGACTATTCCGGCCGTCGCCACAGCGCACTGACGGAGATCAATACACGCAATGTCAGCGGACTTACGCTGGAATGGGCCTTTCAGACACAGCAGAACGGAGTTCTGAAGGCGACACCGATTCTGGTGGACGGCATTCTGTACTTCACGCTGCCGGATCACGTATGGGCGATCGACGCCCGCTCCGGTCATCAGTTGTGGCACTACGCCGCGCCGCAGACCAAGGCGTTTCATATCGGCCAGCGTGGTGTGAGCATTCTGAAGGACAAGCTCTACTACATGACCTCGGATGCGCATCTGCAGGCGTTGGATGCGAAGACCGGCAACGTGCTGTGGGATGTGGAGGTTGCCGACTCGAAGAAGGGACAGTGGGCAACGATGTCCCCTTTGATCGTTGGCAACCACGTTCTGGTGGGAGCTTCAGGTGACTTCGATAATCTGCAGGGCTTCCTGCGCGCGGTCGATCCTGATACCGGCAAAACCCAATGGACGTTTTACTCCACACCCACGGTAGACACGCCGCGCGTGGCGTACAGCGGAAACATGTGGATGACCGGTACGTATGATCCGGATCTGAACCTGATTTATTTCGGCACAGGTAATCCTTCGCCGGTGCTGAATGGCAAGGTGCGGCCGGGCGACAACCTCTATACCTGCACGATCCTGGCGCTCGATCCGGAGACCGGAAAGCTGGTGTGGCACTTCCAGCCCTCGCCGCACGACACCCACGATTGGGATGCAGTGGAGATTCCGGTGCTGGCCGACGGGGTCTTCGACGGTAAGCCGCGCAAGATGCTGATGCAGGCCTCGCGCAATGGCTACTTCTTCGTGATTGACCGGACGAACGGCAAGAATCTGCTAACCACGACCTTCGGCCCGGTGAACTGGACGAAGGGCGTGGATAAGGATGGCCGGCCGATTCCGAATCCCGATAAGGAGCCAGCGCCAGATGGCCGCCTGATCGCACCCGATGAGGGAGGCATGACGAACTACCGGTCGCCGAGCTTCGATCCCAAGACCGGCCTGTTTATCGTGAGTGCTTCGCCGAGCTACAGCCTCTACTTCAATAAGCCCGCGGACGGTGCATACGGCTGGGCCGGCGCGGATTACGGTCTGTGGAGCAAGGGCGTGCTGGACGCGATCGATTACAAGACCGGCAAGATCCGCTGGTCGCATGAGCTTGGCCAGCGCGCCGGCTCCGGCGTTCTGACCACGGAAGGCGGGTTGACTTTTACCGGTGATTCGGCCGGAAACTTCCTGGCACTGGATACAGCGACGGGCAAGACGCTGTGGCACGCCGGCGCCGGTGGACAGATTGCCTCGTCACCGATCAGTTATGAGCTGGATGGGCATCAGTACATCCTGACCAGCGGCGGCAATGTGATGTTTGCCTGGCGCCTGCCTGATGCTCCGGCGGCAACCGCGGCGAAGCGGACTCCAACTGCAGCAACAACGAAGTAAGAAGAGGCAGATATGAAGCAATGGTTTCTTGCACTCGCGGTTGGTTTTGGCGCGCTGACACCTGCGGCGATGGCCGCGTCGAAGATCCACGTTCTGATTCTTGACGGTGAAAGCGCGGCTCCGTATCACAACTGGGCGGCGGAGACGCCGGTCCTGAAGCAGGAGTTGGAGGAGACAGGCCTCTTCGATGTGGAGGTGCTGACCATCCAGAAAGATGGTGACTTCTCGCAGTTCCATCCCGCGTGGTCGAAGTATCAGGCGGTGGTGTTGAACTATGACGCTCCGGATGAGCGTTGGTCGAGCGAGGTGAAGTCTTCCTTCGAGCAGTACATGAACAACGGTGGCGGTCTGGTGACGATCCATGCTGCCGATAACGCCTTCCCGGACTGGGTGGCTTTCAATGAGATGATCGGTATCGGCGGATGGCGCGGACGTACTGAGAAGGCCGGTCCGCACTGGGTTTATAAGGATGGCAAGCTGGTCGCCGATGATAAGCCGGGCCGGGCGGGTTCTCACGGTTTGCGGCTTCCGTTCCAACTCACGGTGCGCGATGCCAACCACCCCATCACCAAGGGGCTGCCGAAGCAGTGGATGCATCAGGGCGACGAGATGTATGCCAACCTGCGTGGTCCGGGCAAGATGACGGTTCTGGCCACGGCCTACTCTGATCCCGAGAATCATGGCACCGGTTTTGACGAACCGATGCTGATGGTCTCCCAGTTCGGTAAAGGACGCATCTTCCACTCGACCCTGGGTCACGATGTGATGGCGATCAGCTCGGTGGATTATGTGGTTGCCTTCCAGCGCGGTGTGGAGTGGGTCGCGACCGGTAAGGTGACGCAGCCTGTTCCCACCTCGTTCCCGACGGCGAATACGGTGAGCTATCGGACCGATCTCGCAGCGAAGGATCCGCATTACAGCAAGGGTCTGAACCCGATGGACGGCCCGCCGCCGATGCGCCCGGCTCCACAACCCACGCCACAGAAGTAAGATGGTCGGGAGAGAACATCGCAAATCATGAAGACGATCAAGGGACCTGGAATCTTTCTTGCGCAGTTTGCCGGCGATGAACCGCCATTCAACTCACTGAACGAGATCTGCAAATGGGCAGCCGAGATCGGCTTCAAAGGTGTGCAGATCCCTACCTGGGACGGTCGCCTGTTCGACCTGAAGCGCGCCGCGGAAAGCACAGCCTATTGTGATGAAGTGCGTGGAATTGCCACATCGCATGGTCTGGCGATTACGGAGCTCTCGACGCATCTGCAGGGCCAGCTCGTCGCAGTGCATCCCGCCTACGACGCGTTATTCGATAGCTTTGCTCCGGCATCTGTGCACGGCAAGCCTGCCGCGCGTACCGAGTGGGCGATCGAGCAGCTTCGTTTCGCAGCGAAGGCTTCGCGCAACCTGGGACTTGATCGCCATGCCACCTTCTCGGGAGCTTTAGCATGGCCATATCTCTATCCCTGGCCCCAGCGTCCTGCAGGTCTGGTGGAGACCGCCTTCGGAGAGCTGGCGAAGCGCTGGCTGCCATTGCTGGATTTCTTCGAGGAGCAGGGCGTGGATGTCTGCTACGAGATCCACCCCGGCGAGGATCTGCACGACGGGTCGTCATTTGAGATGTTCCTCGACCTGGTGAAGGGGCACAAGCGCTGCAACCTGCTCTATGACCCCAGCCACTTTATTTTGCAGGGGCTCGATTATCTGGAGTACATCGACCTGTATCACGACCGCATCAAGATGTTTCATGTCAAGGATGCCGAGTTCCGGCCGACCGGACGGCAGGGCGTCTATGGAGGCTTCCAGTCCTGGGCGAATCGTGCGGGCCGCTTCCGTTCGCTGGGCGATGGCCAGGTCGACTTCAAGGCGATCTTCTCCAAGCTGACGCAATATGGGTTTGACGGCTGGGCAGTGATGGAGTGGGAGTGCTGCATCAAGAGCTCCGCGCAGGGCGCGGGTGAAGGCGCGCCGTTCATCCAGAGCTGCATCATTCAGGCGGTGGAGAAGGCGTTCGATGACTTCGCCGGAGCCACGACCGATCAGCGGATGCTCGATAACCTGCTTGGCATTGGAAGGAAGGACGCATGAGCAAGAAGCTCGGACGGAAGCTGCGCCTGGGCATGGTCGGCGGAGGCCCAGGGGCCTTCATCGGAGAGGTGCATCGCATTGCGGCACGGTTCGATGGTAAGTACGATCTGGTAGCGGCGGCGCTCTCTTCCAATGCGGAGAAGTCGAAGACCTTTGCGGCAGAGTTGGGAATTCCGCGTGCCTACGGCAGCTTCGCCGAGATGGCTGAGGTTGAGTCGAAGCGCGACGACGGCATCGATGTTGTCGCGATCGTGACGCCGAATGATACGCACTACGCCATCGCCAAGGCGTTCCTCGACGCAGGTATCCATGTCATGTGCGATAAGCCCATGACGACGACGCTGGACGATGCGGTGAAGCTGGCCGAAGAGGTCGAGCGTTCCGGTCTGATCTTCGCGCTGACGCACACCTACTCCGGCTATCCGATTGTGCGTCAGATGCGCAGCATTGTGGAGAGCGGCGTGCTCGGCAAGGTCCGCATGATCAATGTGGAGTATGTGCAGGGATGGCTTGCGACTCCACTCGAGAGCACGGGAGCGAATAAGCAGGCCGAGTGGCGTACCGATCCCAAGCGCAGCGGCCCGGCCGGCTGCCTCGGTGATATCGGAACGCACGCCTATCACCTGGCTTACTTCGTCAGCGGCCTTGAGCCGGCATCGATTTCTGCCGATCTGACGACCTTTGTTAACGGACGCCGGCTGGATGACAACGTCCAGGCGATGATCCACTACGAGGGCGGCGCCAAGGCCAGCCTGTGGTCGTCGCAGATTGCCATTGGCAATGAGAACAATCTGAATCTGCGTATCTATGGTGAAGCCGGTTCGCTGGAGTGGAACCAGGAGAACCCGAACTACGCGCGGTACACGCCGCTGAACCACCCGACGCAGATTTTGAGCCGGGGTGGCGGAGCGTTGAATGCCGCGGCGGCGCGTTTGCCTGCCGGCCATCCTGAGGGATACTTCGAGGCCTTTGCCCAGCTTTACGCGGACCTGGCAGAGCGCATTACGGCCCGGCTGGAAGAGCGTGATCCTGCACCGTCGTCGTTGCTGCTGCCGACCTGCCAGGATGGAGTGAAGGGATTGAAGTTCATTGAGGCAGCATTGCGCTCCTCAGCGAGCCAATCTTCCTGGACATCTCTTAAGTAGTTACGGTGATGTGACTTGCTGTCGTACCATGGTGGCAACTAGAGCATTTTCCCTGTTGCTGGGTATCCCGGAAGAGGAGTGGAGCGGCGTTTTCATTGCGGAAAACGCCCATAGATGCGGAAGCCCTACTCTACACCTGCAGGGAAAATGCTCTACTGATCGGTACGATGAGTTCTCTGAAGTCCAGAAAACCGAATGCACGGCAGACCCATGGAGTGCGCCAGATCGACCTGGCGTCCTTCCAGCCTGCCTCCAGCGAGATGGCTCGCGATATCAATCGCGACATCATCCTTGAACTTATTCGTTTCAAGCAACCGCTGGCTCGCGCTGACCTGTCGCGTCTCTCTGGCCTGCGCCCAAGCACGGTCTCGGCGATTGTCGAGCAGTTGATCCAGGAGAGCTGGGTGAAGGAGGGCGCGGTCATCAAGCCCGCGCGAGGGCGGCCGTCCACCATGCTTTCGGTCAACAGCGACAAGGTCACGCTGGCGCTTGATCTGCGTCCGGACCGCGCCATTCTTGCAGTGGCAGATCTGAGCGGCCGCTTCCTGTCTCGCGAGACCATCACGACCTCGTCGGACTTGAAGAAGACGGTGGCGCAGATTGGTAAGCGGATGCGGGCATTGCGTGATGAACACTCGACCAAGTCATTCGAGGGGATCGGCGTGAGCCTGCCGGGCCGTGTGCAGCCGGCGACCCAGCGTGTGTTGCTCGCGCCGAATATGCACTGGCATGAGTTCGATCTGAAGAAGGCCCTGGAAGATGTCTCCGGCCTGCAGGTGGAGATCGACAACGATGCCAACGTCTGCCTGATCTCAGAGCTTTGGTTCGGCCGCCTGCAAGGCGCCCGGGATGTGGTGCTGGTGGCGGTGGCGGAGGGTGTCGGCGCGGCAATTCTTGCCGGGTGACACATGCACTCGGGGTACAACGGCATGGCCGGTGAGTTCGGCCACGTCTCGATCGACCCCAGTGGGCCCCTGTGCCAGTGCGGGCAGAAGGGGTGCTGGGAGATGGTCGCATCTTCGCGCGCAGCCATTCGGAGCTTCAACGAGGCCAGCCGCCGCAAGGTAAAGGATATCTATGAGCTGCTGCAACTCAGCGAAGAGGGCGATGAGAACGCCATCGAGGCGCTCACTGAACAGGCGCGCGCCCTTGGCCGAGGCCTGCGGCTGATCACCGCCAGTATTTCGCCGGAACTGATTCTGGTAGTCGGCGATATCACCGCCTCGTGGGATCGTTTTGGCCCGGTCGTTGCACAGGAGCTGGCGGCATCCATGCTGGCTGGACCGCCGCCGTTGTTGCGCGCCGCCGGTGATGCAGAGTTGGCCCGCCTGAGCGGAAGCGCGGCGATGCTGATGCAGCGTCACGCCTCCTACCACCGTTCGACCCACGACGCATCCCGCAGAGCCTAGGGCATGTCGTAGCCTATAAAAAACGGATTTCATTGACCATCGAAAGAACATGTTGATATATTTTTGGACGGAAAATAAAGAAACTGCGGCCCCTCAACAGCCTCCTTTCTTTAGAACTTCAAACCAGATGGGAGCTCTGATCTATGTACTTGGGAATTGATTGTGGAACCCAGGGTACAAAGGCTCTTCTCATCACCGAGGCGGGCGCGGTCCGTGGTCGAGGATATGCCAGGCATCAGTTGATTGAGCGTGCCAGCGGGGCTCGCGAACAGGAGCCGCAGTGGTGGGTCGATGCCTTGCGGACGAGTGTGACGCAGGCGGTGAGCCATCATGGCGCAGAGGTTCTGGCGCTTGGTGTAAGTGGCCAGCAGCACGGCCTGGTGATTCTGGACGAAGCGAAACAGGTGATCCGGCCAGCGAAGCTGTGGAACGACACCGAGACCGCTCCGCAGAACTCTGCATTGATTGAGCGGCTGGGCGGAAAAAGCGCCGTAATGGAGCGCTTTGGCATTCTGCCCATGACCGGATACACGGTCTCAAAGCTGTTGTGGATCAAGGAGAACGAGCCGGAGAACTTTGCCCGTATCCGTCACATCCTGCTGCCGCATGAGTATCTGAACTTCTGGCTTACCGGGCAGATGTATGCTGAGTACGGCGATGCCTCCGGCACAGCTTTCTTCGACATTCGCACGCGCGAATGGATTCGCGAGATTCTGGATGAGATCGATGGCGGTACCGGCCAGCTTGCCGCAGCACTGCCTCCGCTGCTGAAGGTAGACCAGCTTGTCGGCGCAGTTCGTCCCGAGGTTGCAGCTGAGCTTGGACTATCGCCGCAGTGCGTTGTCTCTTCCGGCGGCGGGGACAACATGATGGGCGCGATCGGAACCGGCAATGTTCGTCCCGGCATTGTGACGCTGAGCCTGGGCACTTCGTCGACGGTCTATTCGTTCCTGGAAAAGCCGTTAGCCAGTGTCGATCCGAGTGTGGCGCCGTTCTGCTCCTCTTCTGGTGGATGGTTGCCCTTGGTCTGCACTATGAACGCGACCAACGTGGTGACACAGACTTTGCACGTGCTGGGCAAGGGCGTCGAGGACATCGATCCGGTTCTGGCCTCGACCAATCCTGGCGCGGACGGTATCACCTTCCTGCCCTTCCTGAACGGCGAACGTACGCCGGATCTGCCAACCGCACAGGGCAGCATGCATGGTGTGACGGCCACGAACTTCAGCGCCGGCAACCTGCTGCGCGGCGTCATTGAAGGCGTGACCTTCGGCGTTCTGAATGGTCTTGAGCTGATTCTGCAAGGCCAGCTCGCGAGCAAGATTCAGGTGATCGGCGGCGGTTCGCGCTCGGCAGAGTGGCGGCAGATGATTGCCGATGCCACCGGTGCGGTGATCCAGGTACCGATTGAAGAAGAGGCCGGCTGCCTGGGAGCAGCGATTCAGGCCATCTATGCGTACAAGTGCCAGCAGGGAACTCCGGTTACTTTTGCTGTGCTCTCCGAGCGACTTGTCAGCGTCGACGAGGAGAAGACAGCTCACCCCCGGGCGGAGAAACGTGCCGCCTACCGTGCGGCGCAGGACCGCTACAACGCCGTACTCAAAGCTCAGTTTCCGAACCTATGATCTTGTCATCCAACATAAGCAGATTGGAGAACCACTTGTCTGAAACAATCTTCAGCAACTTTCCTACGGTGAAGTTTGAAGGTGCCGCGAGCACCAATCCCCTGGCCTATCAGTACTACGACGCCGACCGCGTTGTGCTGGGCAAGCCGCTGCGCGAGCACCTCCGTTTCGCCGTGGCCTACTGGCACTCGTTCGCGATGACGGGAAGCGATCCCTTTGGCGGGCCCACGATTCATCGTTCATGGATGGGTGCAGGCGATCCCATCGCGTTGGCAAAGCAGAAGGCCGATGCCGCGTTCGACTTCTTCCGCGTGCTCGATGTGCCGTTCTACTGCTTCCACGATGCCGATATTGCCCCTGCGGAGGAGACGCTCGCCGGTACGCTGAAGAACCTGCACACCATCGTCGACTACCTGGGCGAGAAGATGAGCTCGTCGAAGACGAAGCTGCTGTGGGGAACAGCGAACCTGTTCTCGCACCCGCGCTTCATGGCCGGCGCTTCCACCAATCCCGATCCAGAGGTCTTTGCCTGGTGCGCTGCCACGGTGAAGCACTGCATGGACGCGACGATGAAGCTCGGCGGAGCGAACTACGTTCTGTGGGGCGGACGCGAGGGTTACGAGACGCTGCTGAATACCGACATGAAGCAGGAGCTCGAGCAGATGGGCCGCTTCCTCTCGCTGGTGGTCGACTACAAGCACAAGATTGGCTTCAAGGGACAGATCCTGGTTGAGCCGAAGCCGAAGGAACCCACCTCCCACCAGTACGACTTCGATACAGCGACGGTCTATGGCTTCCTGAAGCGCTTTGGCCTGGAGAATGAGGTTCGTGTGAACCTCGAAGCCAATCATGCCACGCTGGCCGGCCACACCTTCGAGCATGAGATTGCGACCGCAGGGGCCTTCGGCATTCTGGGCTCGCTTGATATCAATCGCGGCGATGCGCTGCTGGGCTGGGATACCGACCAGTTCCCGAATGACCTGTGGAGCATGACCATGTCGATGTACCAAGTCATTAAGGCGGGCGGTCTTGGCGTGGGTGGATGCAACTTCGACGCGAAGGTTCGCCGCCAGAGCTTTACGGCTGAGGACCTGGTCTATGCCCACGTTGGCGGTATGGACCTGTGCGCCCGCTCCTTCCTGACGGCCGCGAAGCTGATCGAAGAGGGCGAGTACGACGCCATCATCACCGAGCGCTATGCCGGCTGGAAGACTCCGGAGGCGCAGGCCATGTTCAACGGCAAGCTCTCCCTGGAGGAGATTGCCGCCAAGGCCGAGAAGGACGCGATTCAGCCCCAGCCTCGCTCGGGCCGCCAGGAGAAGATCGAAAACCTGCTCGCCCGCAAGATCTACCGCGATCTGCAGTAGATTTCGTAACGCTTCTGAAGTCCGCAAAAGGCCGTGATGTCTCGTCGACATTGCGGCCTTTTTATATTGCAAGTCGATGAATTGCTGGGTCTGCAAGGGAAAGAAAGGTGCTCGCATCGGTCTGAGACGAGACAAAAGTACCGTCGGCTCTGTACACTGTCCCTCCGCCAGTAAAACCTTTCGATTTTGACGTACGGAGATGATCCATGGCCACTTCGCAGACTGATCGCCGCGAGTTCCTCAAGCTTTCCACTGCCGCGCTTGCTACCTCTGCGCTCTCGATGAACGCCCGCAGCTATGCTGCCGTCGTCGGAGCCAACGACCGCGTCCGCACCGCCGTTGTCGGCTGCGGCGACCGTATGCGGCAGGCTCTGATTCCTGCCTTCCAGGCCTGTAAACAGGAGAACAACTTCGAGTTCGTTGCGGTCTCTGACATCTGGTCGATGCGCCGCGAATCGGGCCAGGCGTTGCTGAAGAAGCTCTCCGGTGGAGACATTGCGATCTGCCGTAATAACGACGAACTCTACTCGCGCAAGGATGTGGATGCCGTTCTGATTGCGACCGCCGACTTCCAGCATGCACAGCACGGCATTGAAGCGGTGAAGGCAGGTCGTGACGCCTACTGCGAAAAGCCGACAGCCGACATCATGTCCGACGCGCGCGATCTGTTGAAGGCGGTTAAAGAGAGTGGACGGGTCTTCCAGGTCGGTACGCAGCGTCGGTCGACCCCCGCGTATCAGAAGGCGTATGAGTACATCCGCTCCGGCAAGTTCGGCGACATCAATATGGTGGAGATGACCTGGAACGTCAACCAGCCGGGCCGCTGGCGGCGTCCAGATGTGGTGCCACTGCTGAAAGAGGAAGACACCGACTGGAAGCGCTACCTGTTGAATCGTCCGTATGAGCCGTTCGATGCGCGCAAGTATCTCGAGTTCCGTCTCTTCTGGCCGTTCTCTTCGGGTATTCCCGATCAATGGCTGGTGCACCAGATCGATACCGTGCACTGGTTCTCAGGCTATCCGCATCCGCGCTCGGTGGTTGCCAACGGCGGCATCTATCAGTGGCATGACGGACGCCGCAACTGGGATACGTTTACGGCGGTCTTCGACTACGGCCCAATGGACGATCCGAAGAAGGGCTTCCAGGTGCTGTACTCGTCGCGGCAGACCAACTCGGCCGGGGGCATCAAGGAGATCTACTACTCCAACGGCGGCAGCCTGAACATGGATACACAGGAGGTGACGCCGGATGGCGGCCTCACCACAAAGGCGGCGGCTGAGATGAAGATGCAGCCGAATCAACTGCCGAAGTTTTCGCTGGCTGAGAAGGCGGAGAAGGTTTCGACCGACGCCAATACGGGCGGCGATCCAATGACGACGGCTAACATGCACAACTGGATGGAGTGCGTACGCAGCCGCAAGACTCCGAATGCCAGCATTGAGGCGGGTTATTCGCACTCGATCGCGCTGTGCATGTGCATCGCTGCCATGCAGACCGGGCAGAAGGTAACTTTCAACGATAAGACGCAACAGATCATCGCCGGAGGCAAGGTCTATGCGTAAGCTGTTGGCAGCCGCTATGGTTCTGCTTCCACTTACATCGGTTGCGCAGATGGTAAAAATAACTCCCGTAGAGAGCGAGCGCCGCGTCGATATCACCGTCGACGGCAAGCCCTTTACCAGCTATATGTGGCCCACTACGCTGGAGAAGCCGGTGCTATATCCGCTGACGGCTCCTGACGGAACCATCGTGACCCGCGGATATCCGCTGAAGCCGCAGAAGAACGAGCGTACGGATCACCCGCATCACGCTGGTCTGTGGTTCAACTACGGCAATGTCAATGGATTCGACTTCTGGAATAACTCTGATGCCATCAAGCCGGCGCAGAAGCCGAAGATGGGCTCGGTGCATCACACCAAAATCGTGAGCACGCATAGCGGCCAGGGGAAGGGAGACCTCGCGGTCGAGTCCATCTGGACCAACGGAGCAGGACAGGATGTACTGCGTGAGACGACGCAGTATGTCTTCGGGGTGAAGAACGGTGTCCGCTACATTGACCGTATTGGCAAGCTGACCGCACTGGAAAAGATCACCTTCAACGACGACAAGGAAGGCGTGCTGGGCATTCGTGTGGCGCGCTGGCTCGAGTCGCCGACCGAGAAGGGTGGAACTTTCCTGGACGCGAGCGGTAACCCGACACAGGTGGCCGCCGTGGATAACTCCATCGCAACCGGTGTCTATCTGACCAGTGAAGGCATCGAGGGCGATAAGGTATGGTCGACCCGCGGTCGCTGGTGCGTGCTGGGTGGACATACTCCGGAGGGCAAGAAGGAAGCGATTGCTATCATCGATAACCCGAAGAACCCGGGGTATCCCACCTACTGGCATGCGCGCGGCTACGGACTGTTCGCGGCGAATCCGCTCGGAGCACATATCTTCAATCCCAAGGCGGAGCCATTCAATTACACGGTAGAGAAGGGAAAGACCGTCACCTTCACGTATCGTGTTCTGCTTTCGTCGTCACCTCTGACCTCGGATCAGATGAACCACGAAGCCGATGCATTTGCCAAACAGTACTAATAACTATAAGTAGCAAAGGCCGCGGAGGAATAACCTTCGCGGCCTTTGTTGTTACGTGTAACCCATACACTGGTTATTCGAGCGAGTTCGAATAGCCGCTCTTACCCCAGAAAACCCAACGTACTCTTCGAAAAGTTACTCAACTCAGGAAATACATTATTGAGATCCTTGCCCTGTACGCCCAGCCATTGTGCCAACGTGGCGGCGTACTGCGTGCCGGATGTTGTCGGAATCCAGAGTCCAGTCGTCGCAAAGTCGTCATCACCGCCGAGAACAAGGCTGGGGAATGTTCCGTACATATCACCGCCTTTTACAGCGCCGCCGACGATGAGGTGATGGTTACCCCAGGCGTGGTCAGTGCCACCGCCGCTGTTCACCTGGTGCGCGCGAGCGAAGTCGGTCATGGTGAAGAGAGTTACCTGATCGAACATATTGATCTCCTGCATGGCAGCCGCAAAGGCGCCAACTGCAGCATCAAGGTCGGCGAGATTCGAAGCTTGTAGCGAGAGTTGCAGCGTGTGCGTGTCATAGCCTGACACGCTGGAGAGAAAGATCTGCCGGTTGACATCGAAACGTGAGCGGCCATTGATCATCTGTGCGATGACCCGCAGCTGCTGGCCAATATCTGTGCTGGGAAACTTGGTCTGAATGCTGGAGCCTGTGGAAGCAGCATCCAGAAGCAGCTTCGTTGTGGACAGGTGGCCACTCTGCATCTCGGAGATCGTATTCGACAACGCGTTCGAGCCCGGTGTCGAGTCCATCTGGTTTAAGGAAGGTGTCAGAGACTGCAACGCATTCAGAACAGCCACTGCGTTCTTGCCGGCGCCGATGGTGGCGAGATCGGTTGTTGTGCCGCTGCCGAGCAACTGCCATCCGCTGGTAGAGACCACGACAGGCGAGCTCGAAAGATTCTGCTTGGCGAGCAGGTCGGCAAGACGCCCCGCCCATCCATTGGTGCTGTCCGCCTGTGTAAGCGCGGACTGCCATTCGGCAGCTTGTGCAGAGTGGGAGAACAGGTTGAGCGGTACCTTGCCCGTGGTCTGTCCCTTCTTGTAAGGCGTGGTCAATGGGCCCGCATTGCATAGCCATGTAGCATGACCCTGGTTGTAGAGTGAGGCTACATTCTTCAGGCTGGGATGCAGACCAAACAGACGTCCACCACTGGTAGCCTGCAGGCCGACAAGGCTGGTTCGATCGATAGCCAGCTCGCCTCTACCGGCAGCGTACTGCGAGTAGAACGAGTCGGCGGGAATGACAGTGTTGTTTCCATCGTTGCCACCATCGAGATACACGCAGACAATCGCGCGGTAGCCGCTGTTGCTGCCGGAAGCCTGTGCCAAAAGGGGTGCTGAGATCAACCGTGGAATCAGCGGTGCTGCACTTAGGCCCAGTGTTATTCGTGAAGAGTGTTTAAGAAATTCTCGGCGATTCATCGTTACCCTCGAACCTATGTTGTGTACTTTTACCTATTGAATGGTCTGATATGCCGCGCTTGAAACCGCCATAAATATCAGGTCGGGGAGCATGGAATTGATCGATGCGGTTGGGTTAGCGGCGATGTAATTGGTCAGTGTTGTGCGAACGCTATCGGGCATCTGGCCGTGATACAGCAGGTGATTGACGCGCGCCAGAAAGTCATCCGTAGAGGTGGCATTTGAGAACGGAGATGTCTTCCAATTGACCTGGAAGCCTGGTTGCTTGTTGGTGAAGATACTGTAGATCAGGCCAAGCTTGGCGACACCGTTCGAACTTGTAAACAGTTGCGCTTCAGGAGCGTAGGTTCCGTTGGAAAGCATGTGGTCGGGGCTGTAATAACTGAAGACCGAAGGTGGACTGTAGAGTGGCTGCCCTATGATGACGTCGAGGTCGCGCACTTGGTCGTCCGTATAGATGCCCTGCACTGCATTCATAACATTCGCCAGGTAGAGAGCGGGCTCCATGAAGTGTCCCGTTGCGGGGTCGGCCTGTGCGGCGTTATCGCCCTTGCGAGCTTCTTTATCGAGCAGGATGGCTTTTACAACTGCTCCGAGATTGCCCCGGGTGCCGTTGCCATCATCCGCGAAGACTGCTGCGATACGGGCGATGTATGCGGGCGATGGATTGCTGGTTACGAGATGCTGGATCAAACGGCGGGAGAGGAATGGCCCGTAGTTGGGATGATTGAAGAGCGTATCGACGACCGAGTCAAGATCGACCTCTCCCTTTTGCCCAGCGGGCAGCGTGACACCGGGAAGAATATTCTTCGCGCTCTGGTTGTGCCAGCTTTCGGCCATGACCATGGGAACCTGCGCCTGCGGATATAGCTCTCCGGTGCGGGCGTACTTCCATCCGCTCAGAGCATTTGCCATATCCACGATATTCGATTGCGTGTAGGTCGGTACTAGCTGTCCATTCGCGTCGAGAATGGGGCTTCCATCCTGGTTGAGCTGCACTGTTCCAATCGTCATCAGCTGCATGAACTCGCGAGCGAAGTTCTGGTTGGGAACCTTGCCGGTATACGCGGCGTTGTTGACATTGTCGAGGAACGCTCCCATTATCGGGCTGAGCGCTACATCTTTTAGAAGTGTGCGTGCATTGCCAAAGGCATCGTTCTCCAGTAGTGCTTCCCAGAAAGGTCCGCAATCCGTCGGCCCACAGGCGATGCTTCCACCCGCGACATAGATCTGTGAGAGCGCGGACGAAACTCGCTGACGCAGCGAGTACTGCAGCGACTGAGTGTTGCGATAGTACTGCCCATACGAGAGCCCCATGCCGCTGGAGTAGTCATAGGCAGGGTTCCTCAGCTGCTGGTCGATCCAGCCACTCATTCCCATCTGCTGCACCTGTTGCACGGCCGCCGGAGTTGCTCCGTAGGCGGCCTGTTGCAGGAATCGTGCAGCGGCATCGTAGGAAACGGGCAATGCTTTGACGGAAAGCTGTAGCGCGCCTGTGCTTCCACCGTCGGAGCCGCTCATGCTTCCCTTGATCGCCATCGTTCCGGAGTCCCACGCCTGCATGGCGGCCTGCACGGAGATTTGCGTGTCGCTGACAATGGTAAACGTCTGCGGCAGGCCGTTGATCGTCAACTGCGAAAGGTTCGACAGGTGGGCGCCGGTAATTGTGAGTGTGGTGGTGGCGCCGGCATCTATTTGCGTGGGCATGCTGCTGGTAAGTGTCGGCAGCGCACGGCCTACAGGAAGATTGAGCGTTGCGGTGACGGAGGGAGTTGCTGCTAAAGATGCAGTGATATGCGCGGTTGTGCTCGCGGGAACGTTACTACTGGCGGTGTAGACACCATCCGGAGTGACTGAGCCTGAATCAGTGTGCCAGTTGACGGCTTGTGCTGTTGCAGCGCCGTTGAGCTGTGCCGTGAGCTGCGTGCTTTCTCCTTCACGGACGGTAATTGCAGCCGCGCTGAGGGTCAGTGCAATGCCTTTGCCGGATGCAGTAGCCGTCAGTGAGCCGGTGCTGGTGGTAAAGGAGATGCTTCCCGTCAGAGTACCGGACTGATTCGGCGTAAACAGCACGGCCATGGTGCACTTCGCATTGGCGGCAAGCGTGCCAAGACAGAGAGATGTATCCGAACGAAAACTACCGCTGATGTTGATGCTTTGCACATTTGCCGCGGCAGTGCCGGTGTTGCTGAGCGTAATGTTCTGCGCGACACTGGTGGCGCCGACCGAAGTGTCAGGAAACGCGAGCTGTGTACCGCTCAGTGTAAGCAAGGGCACACCGGATGACCCGGAGCCCGAGTTGGACGTGGACGATACGGCTGATGTGCCCGACTTGCTTGCCCCGCATCCGTACAGAACGATCGATACGCCAATTGCAAGATGGAGAATCACATCTCCCATGTGTCTTCTGAAAATGTGAATCTGCTGCCGTTCCGCCATTGCTCTGTTCCTCGATAGGCTTTATCGGCGGTGACAACATTTCTGTGAGGAGAGCGGCGGAGTAGAGAATTCGATAAAAATCACAATGAAAATGGGGGATATCGGCACTGTCGCAAATCTGGACAGCGCTAAAGAAATGCGTGAACTTGAGCATTTTCCCTGTAGGTGTGGAGTGGGGCGTCCGCATCCATGGACGTTTTCCGTAATGAAAACTTCGCTGCACTCCTCTTTCGGGATGCCCAGCAACAGGGAAATGCTCTTGACAATCCACAGCAGGAGACGAGAGCCTAACGCCACAACAGAAAAAACAGAAACAACCGTTTTCTTTTTCCCGGGTCCTGCTCGTCTGGAGGACAGTTCTTGATCTGCCTACAACTCGTTTTGTCTTTGCTGCGTTCTCTTGTTTGGGATCGCTCTGGTGCTAGGTCTGTTTGCCGTTCCAGCACGTTGGCTGGAACGAATTCTGGGTCGTGGTACTCAGTGAGGATCGCCAGATTAGTATTTTGGTCTTTTCTCTTGAGTTGTTCGGCTAAGTGCTTCGGCCAGTATGACTACCTTCCTCCGGTAGGCATAAAGAACTTCGCTTCGTACCAGCAGTCAAGCGTCGACAGTGTTGACCTGGATACAGGCAACGTCAACCTGCACATTCCGCTGATCGGATTTCCACAGAAGGGCAACAAGCTTCGTCTGAACTTTATCGTCAGATATAACGAGCCGCAGTGGATGTCTACAATCGGTACACCTCGGTACAACCCTACCATCGTAGGTTATTCCGCAGCTGGGGTTTGGAAGCTCAATCAGTTTGCTAATCCGCGTCCTTTAGGTGTGGATGTAGTGAGAGATCAAGGGGTTTCAGGTTCCATCGTTACAACCCCTCGTATCGCGCCAGGATGTTGTGGTAACGGAGATCCTATCGACTACTCTTCAGAAGTCGATGGGATACGTGACCGATCTGGGGCTGTTCACGTTCTCGAGGCGAAATCCGGTACGACGGGTGGTCCTACCTCGGTCGCTTTCTCGGCGCCAGATGGATCAGGTTGGAGGCCGGTTGCGACGTATGGTGAGCCGGTATCTAGTGTGAAGGACAGTAATGGCGTGCTCTACAGCAGCTTTACAATCCATCCGGGATCTGCGAGCCTGACAGCCTGGAATATCTCAGATACTCACGGAAACACCATTACAACCGATGTTGATGGTTGGCACGACAGCATGGGCCGTCTTATTCCCGGATCATGGGCAGGTCAAGGAGCCGGAGCAAGTAGCGCCAGCGGGTCGACGCCTTTAGAGGACGATCCATTTCCCGGTGTACCCAGTAGTGAGATGGCTCGCTGTAATAATGGGGCTGTCGCAACGAGAACCTGGACCGTACCTGCGTCCACAGATTCGGGTGGATCTCAGACCTACTACTTCTGCTTCTCGAAGTACACTGCTAAGACGAACTTCAAGTTCAATGGACGGCTCGGGCAGGTCAACAGTGCCGTTCTGGACGAAACATCTTTCGATGCGTATCTTCTCTCGAAGATCATTCTGCCGAATAACACTTCGTACTCCTTCCAATACGATCCCGATTATCTGGATTTGACCCGCATCGATCTACCCACAGGTGGAGTGATTGTGTATACGTGGGGAACCGTAAAGTGGGACCTCTGTTCTACCGCGCTTCCCATGAAGCGTGTTGTTACCTCAAGATCCGTAACTACCGGGGGTGGTGTTTCATCCTGGAGCTACAACTGGGGAAATGGTGGAGTGTGCAATCCTCAGCCTGGAGACACCATACCGGTAATTGTTTCCAGGCCCGATCAGAACGACGAGTGGCATCACCAAACACGCATGGAGGACAACGGAAAGCTGAATAAGTACGTTGTCTTCTATAAAGGGCATGCGGGTGGAGATGCTTATAACGCCACAGGAACGATCTCGAAGATCGTCAAAACGTCAAGCAGCTTTCGCCAGACTCCCTTGTTTACCCAGACTCAGGACATCCTGGTCTCTCCAGAGACTGGTCCGGACGGTCCCATTGTGAAGTGGCTACAGGGCTATTCCACTCCAGAGACAATTCCTGGTCCTGTTGAGAAGACAGTGGTGACGCTCTACAACACCACCACGCAGGCTGTGGCTTCATCGCAGGAGACGGATGCTACGCCCGTGCCTTCGTCAGGAACAATCGCGCGATGGAATCCTGACAACTACTGGTATCCAGCCCACGATACTTGTGCGTGCGTCAATTACTCAGAGATAGCGACAGAAAAGGTCTACGATTTTGTTCAAGGTTCTGGCTCCGGGCCGGGAACTTTGCTTCGTGAAACCGATATTACCTACAGGTTTCAAGATACTGGTGGCGGAGACTACGAGAATAATGGTCTGACCGGCTTGCCCTCGCAAGTCAAGGTATACGATGGCGCCTCCCATGAAGTAGCACAGAGCGGCTATACCTATGACGAGTCGGCGTATTCAGCCGGCGTCGTCGCCGGAGAGCTAACATCCGTCAGGAAGTGGAAAGATGCATCGAACTACTACGACAGTCACAGCAGCTTCAACTCTGACGGGACATGGACCGGGTCTATCGATGCGAACGGCATCCAAACCCACGTCAATTCTTTCGACTGCTTGAGTGCCTTTCCCAAGAGTGTGACCAAGGCCTACGGTACGTCTATTGCAGAAACATTTGTCTATTCGCACGATTGCGATACTGGAAAGGTTACGTCTTACAAGGACGCAAACTCGCAGACGACCTCCTACACCTACGCGGATTCGCTCAGTCGAGTGACGGCGGTTGACTACCCAGACGGCGGCCATACCGCTATCTCATACACCGATGGTGCGAATTCATCGACGACAGTAGACGTCGATACTGGTGGTTCCCAGGGGAAGATGTCACAGACTGTCAAATATGACCTGGTGGGAAGGACGATCAAAGTTCAACAGAATGCCGATAGCGTCATCAGTGTTGATACAAACTATGACGCCATGGGTCATGTCTACTCGACTTCGAATCCCTACACAAGTACACAAGGCTCATCCAGTGATGTGACGGCAAACGCCTATGATGAACTTGAAAGGATTATTCAGAAGACCAATCCGGATAGTAGCTCTCAAACGTTTTCGTATTCTGGGAATGTCGTCACGAGCACCGATGAAGCAGGGAATGCCTGGAAGCGGACCTCAGACGCCCTTGGAAGATTGACCAAAGTTGTCGAGCCGAATAACGCGACTACTAACTACACCTACTCGGCACGCGGGGATCTTACTTCTGTTCAACAAGTTGGGGTATCAGGAGACGTAGCACGGACGAATCGCAGCTTCGATTACGACTGGCTGTCGAGGCTGAAACAAGCCTATAACCCCGAGTCCGGTTGGATTTGCTACGGCACCATATCATCCGCCACGGCTCCTAACGGATCGAACTGCTCTGCGGATTACGACGGCAACGGCAATCTCGGACATAAAACGGATGCGCGCGGAGTCCAGACGAACTACTTTTATGACGCATTGAACCGTTTGACCCGGAAGGAGTACACGGATGGAACGCCGTGGGCGTACTTCTACTACGATCAGACCTCAACCTGGGCGGGAACTCCTTCGAATGGCATTGGTCGTCTCACCGAGACGCTTGTCGGAGCCGTCCATCGGACCGACCGGGTCTTCTCCTACGACGCGATGGGCCGCGTAACAGATATAGGGGAAGAACTCCCATCCGATCTGAACCTGCCTGGACATGGTATCCACTATCGCTATGATCTCGCGGGCAATCCGGTAACGATCGGTTATCCCAGTGGCCGCGTCGTCACTCAGAGCTTCGATGCCGCTGGCAGGTTGAAATCGGCCGCGATGACAGGTTGGGCTGCAAACGCGCTCAACTTCAATTCCTTCTCTCCCACGAATGTCGATTTCCCCTATACCTACGTGCAGGGAGACTGCTCCAGCAGTACTTCGATCTGCTATACGCCGGCAGGCGCGGTCAGTTCCTGGAAGGTTGGCAACGCCGGTCAGAGTTTCACCTATAACAACCGGCTGCAAACAACACGTATCCAGGCCTTCGGTTTCAGCCAGAATCTGATGGATCGGCAGTACAGCTTCGCTCCCTCGACGACGGGCTCCTGTATGACTGCCGGCAACAACGGCAACATCTGGTCGATCGTCGATGGTCTGAACGCTTACCATACGCAGACCTTCCAATATGACTGTCTCAGCCGGATGACCTACGCCAGCCGCTCTGATGGTGCATTTACGACGAACTTCTCCATCGACAGCTTCGGCAACAGCTCTCCTTCGGTGAACGGGACTGCCACGATGACCTTTGGAAGCGACAACCGGGTGAATAACCTGCCTTGCGCTGCCACGCTGACAGCCTTCGATGCCGCCGGCAACCAATTGTGCGACGGGTTGGCCGCCTGGGGCACATTGCACCAGTACAGCTATGATGCCGAGAGCCGGGTCTCGCAGATTAATTCCGGCAGTACCTCTGTGGCGGCGTATCAGTACGACACGGAGGGGAACCGCGTCCACAAGGACGCGGGCGGTGACTGGATCGAGTATGTCTACATGAACGGGCAGCCGCTCTCGGAGAAGCGCAGCGACGGCTCCTGGTCGGACTACATCTATGCCAACGGCAAGAAGGTGGCCAAGGCAGACACCTTTGAGAACGAGATCCAGGTGGGCGGCACCTTCGATCACAACGGCGTCTCCTGGATCGGGATGACGCTTCCGATCTCGATCCCCGGAGGGACTAACCCGAACACCGGCCAGCCGTATGCTGTTATCCGTCCCGGCGACCGTCTGGTCTGGCAGCAGGAACAGTTCAATGCCCGCGGCGGTATGTGCCTCTTCGACTCCAATGGAAATTCCACGAGTTGGGCCTTGCATGCCCTCGATGGCGACCTGACCAATAGCTGGCACGATACCTCGGGCGCTTGGATAACCCGTGTTGTTCCGCTCGATTCCTGGGCTGGGCACACTCTTACTGGAGCCTGCGTGGTGGCTGACGGAGAGACGAATTCCATCACCAACGGAAGCCCATCCATCGTCCTGGTAAACGACGCGGCCATTCTGCGGGCAGATGGAAGTGTGTTGCCGATCTACCAGAGTGGCCAAGGACAGCCGGGCTGGCAGATCTGGCAGGGTGTGCAGTCGGGAAATGCAATTACCAACAACTTCTGGAACATACGGAACCTGCAGGGATTTAACACGGCGACCTATCCCAGCGTCTCGACCACGCACTATCTGGCCGATCATCTTGGGTCAACCAGCATGGCGCTAACTGTGGAAGGCTGGCCGACGCAGACATCGGAGTTCCAGCCCTATGGGCAGGAGATCAATCCGGTAGCTTCCGCCAATCACTATAAGTTCACCGGCAAGGAAAGAGACACAGAATCAGGGCTCGACTACTTCGGGGCCAGGTACTACGGCTCCACAATGGGGAGGTTCATGTCGCCCGATTGGAGCGTTAAAGCTGAACCGGTTCCGTATGCCAAGCTCGACAATCCGCAATCCCTGAATCTCTACGCATATGTTGGGAGCAATCCAATGAGCGCGGTCGATCCCACCGGGCACTCCCCGGGAATATTCAACCCTCTGAACTACACACTGCTCATGGCAGGGGAAGTTGAGAATTGGCAGCAGCAGTTGCAAAATGATATGCAAAATGCAAATGCAGCCCAACAACAGATCGGACAAGATCCGACACTTCCAGCCGCCGTTGATCCAACAGCCCACAATTTCGTCGATCGCTTGATGACTGTGCTGTTCCCCCGATCATGGGGAGATATGGCCTCTTTAGCGCTTGCGGTCCCGACAGACGGCTTGGGCGAAGTAGGCGCAGCATTCTTACGTGCAAAGGAACTCTCGAACGCTATGGGAAAGACGGCGGACTTCGTGACAATTGCTGTCACAGAGACGAAGGAAGGCACCCGTGTCGTGAGTTCGAGCGAAAAGGCGTTGAGGCCTGCTGTTCAGGCTCTTTTGAAAGACGGCGAAGTCGCTGCAAAAGGGGCAGGGCACGCCGAGATTACGGGAGTCAATGCAGCTAAGCAGATCGGACTTACTCCAACCGGCGTGGCTGCGAGCAGAGGCATTTGTCCGGCTTGCGCTGATTATTTGAGAGGTGCAGGTATTGCGGCTCTGAGCGTCTTAAAGAGTATGTTTTGAAGGCAAGGAAAACGATGATCGGAAATGATAAATTGCTAGTGTCAGTAGGCCGGCTCTCTCGAAAGAAGCAACTTGCTTTTGCTCTGTTGATTTTTGAGAGGATGCTGCCAAGCTTGTTTGCTTTTTCGAAAGATACGGGCTTTAATGCCTCTTGCTACGTGCAAGCTAAAGATGCCGCATGGGCTACCTTACAAAACTCTACAGTGCATCGGTCAATCAGCGAGGCATGTCTTAGAGGTGTACCGGACACCGAGGATTACTCCCATGAGCTAACCTCGTTCGCCTTGAACGCTGCCCTCGCGGCTAATGACATCATCTCGTTTACAAAAGATGGTCGTGCCGAGCACATCACAAGCGTCTCAGCGCTTGCCGGAGACTCCCTATATCTCTATCTGAGCGACCTAGAAGGCTCGGGCGTGTCCTCAACCGAAGAAGATAGCTGGATCGTTTCCCATGCCTTAATGCGAGAGGAGAATCGGCGGCAAGAAGCGGACATCGAGTTCCTTGCCGGCCTCCCGGAGCCGCTTAGCGACGAGGCGATCATTTCTTTAAAGGTGAGAGCGGGCACTCAGCCTCCCTTGCTCCCTCTCACGATGTAGGAAGCCTGGAGACAGACGAGATGTAACGAGCGGACGATTTGCGCGAGTGGTAGCCGCATCATGTTTACGCAACGAGGCAATGCCGGACGGTACATACTGGACGGTGACGCTGACCGAGCTGTGTATCTGAAGCTGTTGTCAGAGAATATGCAGCAATACGGAACTTCTCTCTGGGATATTGCTTGAGGTCTAATCATGTGCACCTGGTAGTAGCTCTCGACGAAGCGAGCAGCCTCGCGATTACGTGAAACATACACATGGCCGGTACGCGTCATACCGGAACGCCAAATATGGTTCGACCGGCCCTGCTTGGGCAGGGGGCTTCTACTCCTGTGCGTAGGGTCGGTCGCATTTAAGCACGAAAAACCCGGGGACAGACGGAACGTAACCAGATAATTGGAAAACCCGGGGACAGACGGAACGTAACCAGATAATTTGTAGCGATGCATCTGCTTCTCTGTTATTGGAAGGCCGAGGGGCTATCTGAATGTCTGCGGAATAGCTCATGACTGATAGTCGCGAGATTGTAGGATCAGTGAGGAACTGTGCGAGAGATTGAAGGCTTCTGGAATTGGTTTCTTGCAAACCAGCAAAGATTGCATGGCAGTGCATATGACGATGAGGCGTTGCTTGACGAGATACAAGACGCGTTACATCTCGTGGATGAGCGGCTGGCGTTTGAGATTGGCCCTCGTGAGCCAATACGAGAGTTTGTCATCAGCGCCGATGGCTTGACGGATGTTTTTCCCGCGGTTGTCTCGCTGGTCAGTGCTGCCCCGATATGCCTCAGTGGAAGATCACTGCTTTCCGGCCGCCTCGCGCTTTGTTTCCTACAGTCGAGCTCAATGGGAGGATTGTCAACCTGGAGGATCTTTCCTTTTCACTTCTCGATAATGGCAAGATTGCCGGAATTCATCTGTTTCTTCCCAACTTTCGCGAGGATGATGTCACCCTGCAACAGATCGCTTACCTGCTGTTGGATGATGCGCTTGGGGAGTTTGATGTGGAGATGAATCTTGGGTTGATCAAGATGCTTGATGTTGCCAGCCCAGAGGAGTTCAAGCGATATCCCTTCCGTGAGCTTCCGGAGATGTTCGATCGGCTGAGTCGGAGGCTTGGTAGGAAGTCAATGGCTACGCATTGATGCTGCGGTTTGCCTGAAGAAAAGCAGATCCATACCGATGACAAACCGAAAGGAATTGGGTGGGTAACTTTTGCGGCATGATAGGATTGCCGTGGCCACCCCACCCACATCTGGCGATAATGCTGCCAGATATGGGGCACCCAGTGTATGGCCTATCTTGAATTTATCGATATGACTTAGTAACTGGACATCCTGCGGATGGTGTCGAGCTTAGCGCGGTCGAGGCCAAGGAGGTCATCTTCGGTAAGACGGCCGGAGCGCAGGAGGTAAGCGAAGACCTCAGGCAAGACGGAGTAACGGTAGTCGAACTCACGGTCGATGCGACGGCGCTGGTTGCCGAGCCACTCTTCCAGTTCCCAGAGTTCGGCCGGTTTGGTAATTTGTGCAGCGCGCTCTTTGGCCTCGCGCAGGACCGCATCGAGGTCTTGCTTAACTGCCTGATCGAAGGCGCGGCGCGCAACGATCTTTTCTGTCTGTGTCCACTTCCAGTTGCGCATGGTCTCGTATGCGTTGGTCATGCTGCAGTTCTCCTTGGCGGAATTGTAGCCCGGTAAGATGAGCCGAAAAGCAGATCCCTGCGGGATGACAAACAAAAAAGAAGATGTTCGGGGAGGGCTGAAAGAATGGCGGAGGAGACTTTTGGTGGAGCTGAGCGGGATCGAACCGCTGACCTCCTCGTTGCGAACGAGGCGCTCTCCCAGCTGAGCTACAGCCCCACAACAGAAGTCCGCGCATCTGGTGGGCGCGGACGGTGGCACAACCAACGAAAGTTAGTTTAGCAGACGAAGGGCGCGTCTCTCAACGCGCCCTTCGGTGTTTCGCTGATTCTGTGTTGCAGGAGACTTACCGCAGCGCTGCCTGCTTCTGCACGCTGGTGGCCTTGTCCTCCAGCGCCTGTGCCTGCGGCAGGAAGCCGACGGCCTTCTGGATCATCGGGTCCCAGTCGGCGCGGACGCGCAGGCCTTCGGTCTGTCCGAACTGCGAGGTGAAGAGCTCGGCCTTGATGTTGGCCTTGATCCAGTCCTTCACCGCATCGAAGTCAGCATCGGAGTAGGTGATGTTCTGCGTCGACGGAGCAGACTTCAGGAAGTTTTTGAAGTCGGCGATGACCGCGTCGTCCACCGTGAACTCCTTGGTGACCGGATGGCTCGCCAGGTAGTGCTTGGAGTAGTTGAAGAAGGCGTAGCCGATCAGCAGTTGGTCCTGCAGGTGTGTGGACTTCGGCGTCTCGACCTTTTCGTCCGGCGTGATGCCGCCGCCGCCGTAGACGGTGCGTCCGCTGTCGGTGAGCTTCACCTCGCGGTTGGCGTTGTCCTTGGGCGTGTCGCGTACATAGTAGTAGTCGTAGAGCGAGACGTTGTCGTAGTTACGCTGAATCAGGCGGCCGCTCGGCGTGTAGTAGTGATAGGTGGTCAGCGCCAGGCCGGTGTTCTCGCTCAGCGTGCTGACGGTCTGCACCAGGCCCTTGCCGAAGGTGGTTTCACCCACGATCAACGCACGGTCGTGATCCTGTAGCGCGCCGGAGACGATCTCGGCTGCCGATGCCGTATTGCGGTTTACCAGCACGACGATGGGATAGGACTTGCCCTGTTCGCCACGGGTGGCGCGGTACACCTCATCCGGGAAGGCGCGGCCCTTCTGGCTCACGACGATCTGTCCCTTCTGCAGGAACTTGTCGCTCATCGCCACAGCTTCCTTCAACAGGCCACCGGGGTTGCCGCGCAGATCGATGACCAGGCCGTCAATCTTGCCGAACTTCTCCAGAGCATCGGCGACCTCGTGGCTGGTGGTCTCCATAAAGCTGGAGACGTGGATATAGCCAACCCCCGGCTTGATCTGGAAGGCCAGATCAACCGAGTAGCGAGGAATTTCATCGCGGACCAGGTCGAAGGTCAGCGGCTTCTCAGAGCCTTCGCGGGCCATCACCACGGCAACATGGGTACCGCGAGCGCCCTTCAACAGGGTGGCGACAGCGGCCGAGTCCATGCCTTCTGTCGACTTGCCGTCGACAGAGACGATCACGTCGCCCGGCCGGATGCCGGCCTTATAGGCGGGCGTGCCCTCGAAGGGAGCGACAACAACAATCTTGTTGCCCTGGGGCTGGATCTGCATGCCCACACCGTAGTACTTGCCGTGCTGGTCTTCGCGCATTTGCGCGTAGGCCTTTGGATCGTAGAAGTTCGAGTGCGGGTCGAGCGTGTGCAACATGCCCGGAATGGCGCCGTCGTAGATAGCCTTGTCGATGCGCTCGCCGGTCATGGGGTCGGCGTAGTTCTGCTCGACCACGGCGTAGGCGCTGGTGAAGCTTTTAAGGCTGTCGCGAACTTTGTTTTCGTCAGTGGCCTGCTGCGCTCCAACTCTCTGGTTCACGAAGGAACCGGCAAGGGCGCATGTGGCGAGAAAAACGGTTGCAGAGAAGGCGGCACGGCGGGTGCGAAGAGCCATTGTGGACGGTACCTCTTTATCAGGTAGGGAAGAGCTCGAACGCAGGCTGCTCTATCTCCCGCGTATGACGGAGTATAGCACTGGAAGGTGAGCCGAACCGAGGCCCAAAATCGCCTCGCGGGGCGTAGAATAGGCGAGTCGATACCCGATTTGGGCCTTTGCAGTCGAATTAGGTATGGCAGTTCAACCGGCAGGGAATCTGTTTCGATTTATGACCATTCGTCCATCCATCCTGACAGGCAGCGCCAGCCTGCTTCTGGCTGTTTCAGCGTTCGCCCAGCAGCAGAAGTCCAGCGCTCCGCGCTACGTAAGCCCCATTGCCCAGAAGCAGCCGGTGAATTCGCCCACGCCCAAGGCCATTACGCCCGACGCCGAAGTGGTTGAGGATATGGTCGTCCGCGTGAATGACCAGATCGTCTCCCGCTCGGACTATGAGCGTGCCCAGGCGCAGCTTGAGGGCGAGATCGCCCAGAACCACGTGTCTCCGGAAGACGCCGACAAGCGCCGCAAAGATCTTCTGCGCGACCTGATCGACCAGCAACTGTTGATTTCAAAGGGCAAAGAGCTCGGTATCAATGCCGATGCCGAAGTTGTCCGCCGCCTGGACGAGATCCGCAAGCAGAACCACTTTGATTCGATGGAGGCCCTGGAAAAGGCTGCCCGCGATCAGGGTGTGAGCTTTGAGGACTTCAAGGCATCGATTCGCAACAACATCATTACCGGCGAAGTGGTCCGCAACGAGGTCGGCCGTAAGTTGCAGATGACGCACGCCGACGAGGTGCGCTACTACAACGCTCACAAGAATGAGTTCACCCAGCCGGAGCAGATTCACCTCTCCGAGATCCTGATTCCTACCCCTGCCACTCCGACCGATTCCGATATTGCAGCCGCCCAGAAGAAGGCAGATGATGTAGTCGCACAACTGGCCGGCGGAGCGAAGTTCGAGGATCTCGCCAAGACGGTTTCCGGTGGACCGACGGCGGCACAGGGCGGCGACCTGGGCATGTTCAAGCGTGGAGCTCTGGCGCAAGTCCTTGAAGATAAGACTTTTGTCTTGAAGGCCGGCGAAAATACCGCTCCCATTCGGACTCGCCAGGGCTTTGTGATCCTGAAGGTCACCGAGCACATCCCGGCCGGCGTTCCTCCGCTGGAGCAGATTGAACCCCAGGTGCAGGAGGCGATGTACTCCGAGCAGATGAATCCGGCTCTGCGTGCCTACCTGACCAAGTTGCGTGAGGATGCCTACATCGATCTGAGGCCTGGCTATACGGATTCCGGATCTTCGGGGCGTCAGACCTCGTTCATCTTTACGGCTTATACCCCTCCGGCTCCGAAGAAGAAGGCGAACAAGTCCCGCTTCGATACGGCGAAGACCGGTCGTCTGGCCCAGGCCCCCAAGGATGGAGCGCAGCTCGCCAGCCTGCCGCTGGACAAGAACGGCAAGCCAAAGAAGATCAAGCGTGAGAAGGTGCGTTACGGCCAGGCTCCCCGGACCGCGCTGCCAGCGGCTCCTGAAGATCAGGTAGCTAACGGAGCGACGCAGCAAGAGGCTGCTCCAGGAACAGCGATCGCTCCGGTAGACAGCAATCCGCTCTCGCAGGCGAATGCTGATGCCGCTGCCGCGGCCGCTGCGGCGAATGCCGATCCGCTGGCGCCGAAGACTCCGGTGGCCGATCACAAGTCGCGCTACTCTGCCAAGCAAAAGGAGTTTGAACAGGCGAAGGTGGACCGCAAGGCTGCGTTTGCCCGTGAGAAGGCCGCTGCTATGCCGGATGCTCCGAAGGAAGAAGAAGTACAGAGCCGCCAGGTGCAGTCCTCTGCGCTCGGTCTGAATGGCGACACTGCCAAGAAGAAGAAGGTAAAGCGCAAGAAGGGCGAGGAGAAGAAGCGCATCCAGCAGACTGTCCAGGCGCCCTCGGAGACGCAGAAGGAAGTCAACAGTCAGCGGAATGAGGACGGGACGTATAAGAGTCCGGTACCGCCGGGAACCGGCGATACGACTAATAAGTAAGGAAGAGAAAGGGCCCCGGAGACGGGGCCTTTTTGCTGGTTATTCAAAAGCAGATTTCTCCGCTATCGCTTCACCCCAACCAGCGAAGGTGGTCGGGGACCCCGACGCTCCGAAATGACAAAAAGAGTTGGAACGGTGACGTTCTCCCTTGCCCACCCTAGCGTTGCGAGCGTTCATCCCAGTGAACAGAGTTCGCTAGGGACCCCGAAGGTGGGGTGCCCAGTCGGGGACGAAGGTATTTAAGATGTGTCGGGCGCGCGGTGCTGTGTGCTGATGGCGCAGGCGGCGGGTATCCTTGAACTTCAGGATATGAAGTCTTTCTTTATCGCAGACGCCTCGCAGTACGAGAACGAGGTCATTACCAGCTACTTTGCACTGGGTTCCATCTCGGCGCGGGAGAAGAGATCAGGCGGGGGGCAGTACCTGGTGCTCACGCTGGTGGACAAGACCGGCACCATGGACGCACGCATGTGGGACGAGTTCGAGGACGCGCTGCGTACCTGCGAGCCCGGCTGCTATGTGAAGGCCCAGGGACAGATCTCGAAGTACAACGGCCGCTTCCAGATCACGCTGCAGAAGCTTCGCCCGGCGGCTGAAAGCGAAGTCGAACCCGCTGACTTTCTGCCGCACACGCAGTACGACATCGGAGAGATGTGGCAGGAGCTGCGCTCGACCGTCGATGCCTTCAGCAACGTGCACTTGCAACGGCTGGTGAATGCGTTCCTCGACGATCCCGTCATCGGGCCGGCGTTTATGAGCGCCCCAGCAGCAAAGGTGTTGCACCATGCCTGGATCGGAGGACTGTTAGAGCATGTTGTCTTCCTGCTGCGCATGTGCAAACGGGTGGCCCCGCAGTATCCCGAGGTGGATCCGGATCTGCTGTGCACGGCTGCGATTCTGCACGACATCGGCAAGACGCGCGAGCTGGAGTGGAAGTCGAGCTTTGCCTACTCGGCTGAGGGGCAGCTGATCGGACACATCTCCATTGCGATGGGCATGCTGCGTGACAAGCTCGCACTCGTCTCGCAGCAGGAGCCGTTTCCGGAGAGGCTGCGCATCCTGGTGGAGCACATGATCCTGTCGCATCATGGATCGCTGGAGTTCGGTTCTCCCAAGCTGCCGATGTTTGCAGAGGCTCTGGTCTTCCACGCCATTGATGATCTGGAAGCGAAGATGCAGAACCTGCGGACACAGCTTGCGAATCATGTCGCGGGCGGTGCACAGCCGGGTTCGGTGACGGACTGGATCCGGAGCATGGATCGGCAGTTGGTGGACTCGAAGGAATACCTGAAGGGCAGTTCCTAGTTGCTGGTTCCTGGTTGCTAGTTGGGCAACTTCCGTTGTCATCCTGAGCGTAGCGAGGGACCTGCTTTGGCCCATGCACTGGGTGCCACATCCATCGCATGGCGATGGGTGGGATGTTCGAGCGGAGCTCGAATCGTCTTTCTTAGCGAACCGTGGCGGTAGAGAAGCAGATTTTCTCCGCTTCCTTCGCTCGCTACGAGATGACAAAAGGTTCGCGCGAAGCGCGAATGTAGTGCTTAAGGGGACGGCTTCAGCCGACCCGTATTGGGCCGCTACGAACAGCGGCTTCAGCCGCTGAGGGCATGCCCAAGAAAGACGCTCGCGAGCAGTGCGAATCCCCATGTCCCTAAGGGGACATGGGCACCCCAGTGTATGGGCACTCCTGTAAATGGGACATCTCGCGATAAAATTGATGTTTATGCTTCGTTTCTCCACAGCAGGTGAAAGTCACGGCGAGAGTCTCGTCGCGCTGGTCAGTGGTATGCCCGCCGGGGTGCCGGTCGATCTGGAGTACGTCAACCGCGAGCTCTGGCGGCGTCAGCAGGGATATGGCCGCGGCGGCCGTATGCGTATTGAGCGCGATACGGCACATGTGCTCTCGGGCGTTCGCCATGGCCACACCATCGGGTCGCCGATCGCGATGACGCTGGAGAATCGCGACTGGAAGAACTGGACTGAGATTCTCCCGGTTGAGCCGGGCGATCCCGAAAAGCACAAGGCTGTGGCGTCTCCTCGGCCTGGACACGCCGATCTCGCTGGATCGCTGAAGTATGACTTTCCTGATGCCCGCTACGTGCTGGAGCGCGCCTCCGCCCGTGAGTCCGCGGCGCGCGTCGCTGCCGGAGCTCTGGCGAAGCTGCTGCTGAAGGAACTGGGCATTGAAGTCGCCAGCCACGTGATCCGCGTAGGCAAGGCTGAGCTGCAGCGTCCGGTGACCTGGGACGAGATCAAGGCTCTGCACGGCAAGGACGAGATACTGCTGAACTGTGCCGACCCCGAGAGCGAGAAGGCCATGAAGGCTGAGGTTGATGGCATCCTGCGCACCGGTGACACCATCGGCGGAGTCTTCGAGGTGGTCGCTCATGGTGTGCCTCCGGGTGTGGGAACGCACGTGAACTGGGATGAGCGCCTGGATGGTCTGCTCGCCCAGGCAGTGATGAGTCTGCAGGCGGTGAAGGCCGTAGAGATCGGCCGCGGCGTCACGGCAGCGGAGTCGAAGGGATCAGAGGTTCACGATGCCATCTCCTACGGCGAAACAGATGGCCCGTTCACGCGCTTCGAGCGCGACCACAATAACGCCGGTGGTCTGGAGGGCGGTATCTCCAATGGCGAGGATGTGATCGTCCGCGGCTACCTGAAGCCGATCTCGACACTGCGCCGCCCGCTGGGATCGGTGAACTTCGAGACCCGTGAACCGGTGAAGGCGGCGTATGAACGCTCCGACGTCTGTGTGGTGCCGGCGGCGGGCGTAGCAGCCGAGGCTATGGTGGCACTGACGCTGGCGCGGCTGGTGCTGGAGAAGTTTGGCGGAGATTCTTTGAAGGAACTGAAGCGCAACTTTGAGGGCTACTGCGTACAGATTCGTAACTTCTAAAGCAGGTCCTTTGCTAACTCACCCCAGCGAACCAGTTCGCTGGGGACCCCGGGCGCTCAGGATGACAAGAAAGAAGCTCGGCGCTGCGCGCAGGATGGCAAGATTGGTAGGACGATGATCTATCCCATTATTAAGTATCCCGACCCTGTGTTGATGAAGCCCGCCAAGGACGTCACTGTCTTCGACAAGGAGCTGAAACAGCTGGTCGAGGACATGTTCGAGTCCATGTATGAGGCGCAGGGCATTGGTCTGGCGGCGCCGCAGATCAATATTGCGAAGCGCCTCTGCATCATCGATCTCTCGTTTAAGAAGAACCCGGCGGAGAAGATTGTGCTGATCAATCCCGAGATCATCGAAAAGGAAGGCAAGCAACATGAAGAAGAGGGCTGCCTTAGCCTGCCGGAGATCCGCGAGAAGGTGAACCGCGCCTTTCAGGTGAAGGTGCGCGCACAGGATGTAGAGGGCAAGTGGTTTGAGATCGAGGGCACCGAGCTGCTGTCTCGTGCGTTTCAGCATGAGATCGATCACCTGAATGGCGTTCTCTTCATCGATCACCTCAGCCGTTTGAAGCGCGACCTGGTGCTGCGGCGCATTCGCAAGATGCAGAAAAACGGGGAGTGGTAGAGCGGTGCGCCTGGTCTTCTGCGGTACGCCGCAGTTCGCCGTGCCCACGCTGCAGGCGCTGATCGGCGCCGGGCATGAGATCGCCCTGGTGGTGACACAGCCCGACCGTCCCGTGGGTCGCAATCAAGAGATCGTGGCTCCTCCGGTGAAGCAACTCGCGCTTTCGCATGGGTTGCGTGTCCTGCAGCCGGAGAAGATCAAGACCAACGCAGAGTTCCGCGCGGAGCTCGAAGCGATCGCTCCCGACGTGATTGTGGTCGTGGCTTATGGCCGCATCATCCCAAAGTGGATGCTCGATCTTCCGCGGTACGGCAACATTAATGGGCATGCCTCACTGCTTCCGAAGTATCGCGGAGCCGCGCCGATCCAGTGGGCCATCGCCAATGGGGAGACCATTAGCGGCGTGACCACCATGCTGCTGGACGAGGGTCTCGATACCGGCGCGATGCTCCTGAAGCAGGAAGTGCCAGTCGGGCCGGAGCAGACATCGGTGGATCTGTTTCCGATCCTGGCCGAGGTGGGCGCGAAGCTGATGGTGGAAACGCTTGCAGGATTACAGGCAGGAACTATCACGCCGCAGAAGCAGGATGAGTCCCAGGCGTCGCTGGCTCCGATTCTGACGCGTGAGGACGGCCGCATTCAGTTTGCACAGACAGCACAGTGGAATGTGAATCGCTGGCGCGGCTTTCAGCCGTGGCCAGGGTGCTTCACGATTTTTCGCGGTAAGAAGCTGACGGTGCGTCGCATGCATGCTGAGGCCGGTGTTGCAGAACCGGGAGCCGTGCGCGTGAATGGCGACAGCTTGCTGGCCGGGTGTGCTGACGGCACGATGCTGGTGCTGGATGAAGTGCAACTCGAAGGCAAGAAGCGTATGCCTGCGACGGACTTTCTGCATGGCTATCAGGTGAAGTCGGGCGAGGTGCTGGGGTGAGCGATCGGCGGTTGCTGGTGATCGATACCTGCGGCCTGGGCGGATCTGTCGCTTTATCGTCTGCAGCAGGAGTGCGGCAGATAGAGCTCGCGCCCAGGATGGCAGCCTCGCATGGCATGCGTGCTGTGCGCGCGTTGTTAGATGAAGCAGGGTTTTCGCTGGCGGATCTCGATGCCATCGCTGTGTTGCACGGACCAGGGTCATTCACTGGCGTGCGTGTCGGGGTTGCCATGGCAAAGGGGTTGTCCGAGGCGTCCGGTGTTGGGCTGATTCCGCTGTCGCGGCTGGACGTCCTGCGGGCAATGCAGCCGAAGGCGATGTTTGCGGTGCTCAACGCGGGCCGAGGGGAGTTTTACCTGGGCAGCGCGAGTGAGCAGGAGCTGGTGACGCTGGAAGAGATGCTGAGCCGTGTGCCTGCGCATGTGACGGTGGTGGTCTGCGAAGATCGGGTAGCGGATTCGCTGGATGCGTTCATGGTGGTGCGTGTGGCGGAGCCAACGGCAAAATGCGGCCTGGGTTTGGCGATCGAAGCGCTGGAGGCCGGCAGATTGGTGACTGCTGAAGCTGTGGATGCGCTGTATCTGCGTCGCCCGGATGCGGAACGAGCCCTGGAGCATAGGGGATAGCACGGACTGGGTGCCCCATCTGCGAAGCAGATGTGGGGCATTAGGGGTCCCCAGCGAACTTGTTCGCTGGGTGAACCACTCGAGCCAAGCTCGAATTGTTTTGCTTAAGGGGACGGCTTCCAGCCGTCCCGTACCCAGCCTCCAGGGAAGCGGTTTTAACCGCTGAGGTCATCGCGCTACGCGGGATATTCGCGCAGGAGCGCGAATATCCCACTCATCGCGATCCACCCTAGCGAAACAGGTCGTCAGGGACCCGTCTCGCGATGAATGGGGCACCCATTGTGGTGGCGATATTCCCACATCTGCTTCGCAGATATGGGGCACCCTGTGTGGTGGTTAGTCCGTTTTTATGGCGATAATTCTCTATGGCTAGTGCGTTCAGACGGGCGGAGGAGAGGGACGTGGCTGCGCTGCAGCGGTTGCAGGCTGCGACGCCGGGCATGCCGCCGTGGACTGACGTCCACTGGCGGGGACTGCTCGCCGGAGACGCCATTGTCGTAATCGCCGAGGCCGACGGAGACATCGCAGGCTACGCCGTGGCCTCGCTGCTGCGGATTCCCGGTGAGGTTCTGGCCGAGCTGGAGGCGATTGTTGTGGCCTCTGCCTATCGGCGAAACGGCCTCGGGAACGGGCTCCTGCGGTATCTGCTGGGTGAGGCTCAGGCCGCCGGAGCGATACGGCTGATCCTGGAGGTCCGTAGCGGCAACACTGCTGCGCGGGCGCTTTATCGGGGGCTCGGTTTCCAGGAGGAAGGGCTGCGCCGCAGGTACTATCGCGACCCGGTCGAGGACGCCGTGTTGATGTCCCTACAGTTTCCACAAGACACGGTTGCCCTCGAAAAAAGACCGGAGTAAAGTGCTTGGCATCAGTCTGGAGGAGGTTTTCATGCTTCCTGCGCACACCGAGGCGTCGTTCCGTCATGAGCAACTTACCCGTCTACAGATGGAACACGCGAACTACTCTGAACGCCTTGATCACCTTGTCATGAATCCGCTGCATTCACCCGCGGACCAATGGGAGGAGATTCGCCTGAAAAAGATGAAGTTGAAGTTGAAGGATGAGATAGAGCATCTGCGAGGGGACTAGGTCCCTCTGCGGAAGCTGCGGAGCCAATCGAGCCGGCAATAGCGCTGGGCAGCGATGCCTTGCAGGATCGGTGTGTCTCCGTACGTCGGTGCAACCCAACTGGGTGCCCCATATCTGCGAAGCAGATGTGGGACATTCGGGGTCCCCAGCGAACTTGTTCGCTGGGGTGAACCATTCGAGCGGAGCTCGAACGGTTTTTGTTTGTTCGGACGAATTGGTAGAGAAGCAGATTTCTCCGCTCCGCTCCGAAATGACAAACAAAAATCGCTCGGGATAAAGTTGTGGCTCCTCGCCCACCCTAGCGTTGCGAGGATGGGGCACCCGGGAGGTGGATTTACATCGCCGATACCTACGTCCCTTTAGGCACATGGGGCACCCCCGGTGTATGGGCTCCCAAAACCTCGGATAACGACCTTTTCTCCCCACGGCTCTATAATCGGAAGAACTTTATGGTGCGTGACGGTTTTCTGTATGCGCTCGGCCTGGGTGTCGTTGCGGTTCTTCTGTGGTTGACTGCATGGCCCTGGCTGGCTGTGATTCCGGTTCTGCTGGCGGTCTTCTTCCTCTGGTTCTTCCGCGACCCCTCGCGTACGATCCCGCAGGGCAGGGGAGTCATTGTCTCTCCGGCGGACGGCAAGGTGACCGAGGCCGAGTGGATCGAGACCGGCGCCGGATCGCGCCTGCGTATCAGTGTCTTTCTCAGCGTCTTCGACGTGCACGTGAACCGTTCGCCGATCGAAGGCACGGTGACACAGGTCGACCATCGGACAGGCTTGTTCAGAAACGCGCTCTCGCCGGATTCGTCGCTGGTGAATGAGCAGACGCTCGTCAGCGTCGACGGCCCCAACTATCAGGTCAGCTTCAAGCTGATCGCCGGTCTGCTGGCGCGCCGCATCGTCTGCAACCTGAAGGCTGGCGACAAGGTTGAGCGCGGACAGCGCATCGGCCTCATCAAGTTCGGTTCGCGTGTGGATGTGCTGTTGCCTTCGGAGGCGGTGCTGAAGGTCAAGAAGGGATCGCGGGTGAAGGGCGGATCGACCATTCTGGCGGAGATGCCCGTTGCTTCGGAGGCTTGATGGATGAGCTGATCGAGCGCCGTCACAAGCAGCCGCGGCGCGCCATGTATGTTCTTCCGTCGTTGTTCACCGCGGGCAATATCGCCGTGGGGTACTACGCCGTCATGCAGAGCCTGCAGGCGGTATCGACCGGGGACGCCAGGTTCTTCGACCGCGCGGCGATTGCCATCGCCTTCGCCATGCCCTTCGACGCTCTGGATGGCCGCATCGCCCGCATGACCAACACGGCCAGCGAGTTCGGCAAAGAGCTGGACAGCCTGGCCGACGTCATCACCTTCGGCGTGGCGCCCAGCATTCTGGCCTATCTGTGGGGATTCCGCATGCTGCCCGTGGTGGGCAACCTGGTCTTCCGGCAGAAGGTGATGGACCTGGGGCTGTTCATCTGCTTTTTGTTCCTCATCTGCGGAGCCAGCCGCCTGGCGCGGTTTAACATCACCAAGGACCCGAAGCCGCAGAACCCGGGACGGCCTGACCGGAAGTACTTTGTCGGTATGCCCATTCCCGCCGCGGCCGGTGTTGTGGCTTCCGTAGTGCATTGCTTTGATGGCCAGCCGATCGACAATATCTGGATCGCGCTGGTGTGGTTGTCGTTCGTTGCGTTTGTCGGGTTCCTGATGGTGAGCCGCTGGCGCTTCTGGAGCGGCAAAGAGATTAACCTGAGCCGGGGGCATCCGTTCCGGCTTCTGATTCTGCTGACGCTGGCCGTGGTGCCGCTGTTCCTGTGGTCTGGGATTACGTTGATCACGCTGGCGCTCAGCTATACGGTGTACGGTCTGTTCTCACGCGTGAGCTATGGATGGATGCGACGCCGTCGTCCGCAGACCGCATCGTAGCGGCAACAGGAAGGAAACAAGATGGAAGAACGCGTGTATCACGTCGGCGTGGCCGGCGCATCGAGCCTGGCAGGCAAGGACCTGCATGAAGAGCTGGGGCAAAGCGTGCTGGCCGCCGCCGATGTGCGTCTGCTGGACCATGAAGAGCTGGCCGGAACGCTTGAGGCCACGGAAGACGAGATGAGCTTCATCCAGAAGATCGACGCCGACGCCTTCGATGGCCTGGACCTCGTCTTCTTCGCCGGCACCGCCGCGCAGACCAAAGAGAGCTGGAGCTTCGCCCGCAAAGCCGGTGCAGGCATCGTCGACATGAGCTATGCCCTGGAAGAGCAGCCGGAGACGGTCGTACTGGGTCCGTGGGCGGAACAGGCGCTGGCGTTGAAGGGACCCGGTGCGGCGCTCAGTCTCAGCACGGTCGCAGTCATCGCCGCACATCCGGCGGCGCTGATGCTGTCACTCATCGCGGCGCGTGCAGGCAAAAGCCTTCCGCTGCAGAGCCTGGCCGCAGTGGTCTATGAGCCGGCATCGCAGATGGGCAAGGAGGCGATGGACGAGCTGCATCAGCAGACACTGAACCTGCTCTCATTCCAGTCGCTGCCCAAGGAACAGTACGACGCGCAAGCAGCCTTCAATCTTCTGCCGGTCTTCGGCGACGGAGCGGTGCAGCGGCTGTCCATTACGGAAAACCGCATCCATAAGCACTTTGCACGGCTGGCTGCAGGTCGCCTGCCCGAGCCGGCTCTGCAGATCGTGCATGCCCCGGTCTTCCATGGCTATGTCCTCAGTGTGCTGCTCGAGTTTGCGCAGCCGGTAGAGCTGGCTCTGCTGGAGCGTGCGCTCGAAGGCGAGCATGTCGAGGTGCTGTTGGGCGATGCCGAACCGCCAAGCAATGTCAGCGCTGCGGGGCGGAAAGAGATCCTGGTCCGCCTGCCTGAGGACTCCGGTTCGGAGGTCTCGCGGGTGTGGCTGTGGCTGGCTGCGGACAACCTGAAGCTGGCCGCGCAGAACGCCATCGCCTGTGCCGTGGAGCTGGAAAAGCTGCGTCCGCAAGGCAAGGTGCAGTAGCCGATGCTGCGGTCGTTTCACGTCGAGAATGGAGCGCTGCGTATCGACGAGGGCGACTCACCCTCGCTGCTGCAGCAGGCCGCATGGATCGACCTGCTGGCGCCCACTCCGGAAGAAGACCACGCCGTCGAACATGCGATGGGGCTTTCCGTTCCCACCAGGGAAGAGATGGCCGAGGTGGAGAGCAGCAGCAACCTCTACCGCGAGAACGGCGCCTCGTACATCACGGTCCGTCTGGTCAGCCGTCCGCGTGACCAACAGCCCAAGCTGGCGGCCGTGACCATGATCGTGACGGCCAGACAGTTTGTCACGCTGCGCTATGCCGATCCCACGGCCTTCAAGCTCTTCTGCGCGCGTGTGGATAAGACGCCGAAGGTCATCGAGCATCCTCGTGATGCTGTGCTGACCTTTCTGGAGACCGTGGTGGACCGCGTAGCCGACATCCTGGAAGAGATCGGCAACGGCCTGGATGTTCTGGCCGGCGAGCTCTTCGCGCAGGATGCTACCTCGACCAAGAAGGCTGTGGAGAAAGACCTGGCCGCCATGCTGCGGACGATCGGCCGCAGCGGCGACCTGGCGGGCCGCGCTCGTGAGAGCCTGCTGAGCCTGACACGGGCGGCCGGCTTCCTCTCCGGAGAAGAGAACGGCGAGACACCGCATCAGGACCGCAACGAAGCCATGCACCGTAACGAAGCCCTGCGGCTGAAGACGCTGCAGCGGGATATCAAGTCTCTGCTGGAGCATGATGCGTATCTGCTGTCGCAGATCCAGTTCCTGCTGGACTCAAACCTGGGCATGATCAGCATTCAGCAGAATGCGATTATCAAGATCCTGTCGGTAGCGGCCGTCATCTTCCTGCCGCCTACACTGGTGGGCTCGCTGTATGGCATGAACTTCGAGCATATGCCGGAGCTGAAGTGGCACCTGGGCTATCCGATGGCAATCGCGATGATGGTTTTATCGGCAGTGTTGCCATACTGGTACTTCCGGCGGCGCGGCTGGCTGTAGGCTAGAATAGAAAACAAGCCGGGATGGCGGAACTGGCAGACGCAGCGGACTCAAAATCCGCCGACCCTTGCGGTCGTGGGGGTTCGACCCCCCCTCCCGGCACCAAAGAATCGAAGTTATGAAGCATCAAACCTCTCGACGCGAGAGGTTTTTTCACGTCCAAATGCTCGGGCGCCAATTTGCACTGATCGTTAGCTCGAATGACGGAGATTCCTAGGAGATCGAAAACAAGGAATGAGGATTTTCAAGAAGGATTCCAGCCCGATGTTTGGGCAATTGTGCTATATCGACGGACGCGAGCACCGTGCAAGGGATTGACCGCAAGAAAGACGCGTCGATTCTGGTGGTGTGCAGGCCGAATCCTCGTTAGCGCTCAGCTGGCGTGGGAACGGCAGTGCAATCAAGAGGATGAGACTTGTGTATCGTCAAAGAATGTCCCCTACAGTCGTGAATCGCAGCTTCGAATTTCCCGCGCCCAACAGCACTGAAGTATCGCGCCCACAGTTGACTTTGAAATTCGCGGGGCGTACATGGAAAACGACGGCGGTGTTCGCGAGCTACTGGTATTTCGCCGCTGAAAGGCAACAGATCTTTTTTCGTCGGTTGGAGCGTTTACCGAATCTCACTGGAGATCCGATTCTGCAAAGTTTTAAGTTCACGAACGCTTATCGAGCTTCAGACAGAGTCAGTCAGTTCTTGATCCGACACGTGATCTACG
Source organism: Terriglobus albidus (assembly GCF_025685425.1). Classification (GTDB taxonomy): domain Bacteria; phylum Acidobacteriota; class Terriglobia; order Terriglobales; family Acidobacteriaceae; genus Terriglobus; species Terriglobus albidus. Next base: position 405,200 of record NZ_JAGTAS010000058.1, on the reverse strand, counting down.
GAGGTGATCAGAGCCCAGTTCAACTATTCTTTCGGATCGTTCTATTCAAATTGTTCAACAAGATTGAGACTTGGGAAGTTCTGTCCGCACGGATTTCCGATCTTTCTTGGCGGCCAGGAATTCTCGACGAAATCGATCTGGTTCTATCGGAGATGCTTGACGCGGGATCCAGGATCTATTCAGCGGCATACATAATGCCGAGTGGCGGGAAGGCGTACACGCGGAAACATCGTGCGCATTTGGTTTTGCTCGAAAAGATGATGACCGAGGGCGTGTGGAGGAAAGTGACTGCCGCTCGTTCAATGGAACAGGTATACGATATGCTGCTGAGTCAACCGATGCTGGGGAGCTTTCTGGCCTATCAACTAGCCACTGATCTGAATTACAGCACGCTATGCGATTTTTCAGAACGGGAGTTCGTCGTACCGGGGCCTGGCGCTCGGGACGGCCTACGCAAATGTTTTCCGGATCTTCCGATGGCCTTGGGATCTGACGCGATCAAGGCAGTTTGTAATACTCAAGAGGATCAGTTCGCCGCATGCGGATTGCAATTTCGTACCCTTTGGGGGCGCCAACTGCAGTTGGTCGACTGCCAGAATCTCTTCTGTGAGATCGATAAATATTCGCGCATCGCACATCCGGAGGTTGTTGGCATTTCCGGACGAACAAGAATCAAGCAACAGTTCCGAATGCGCGGTGACCTTCCCAAGCCGTTTTACCCACCCAAATGGGGCTTGCACATCCACTGTCCCTAGCAGGGGTCTTGGTACCGAAGCCTTCTGCTGTCAAGATTGCAAATCACAATGCCTCCACCATTACGCTTCATCTCCCGCCAGACCGCGAAGGCCTGGAGAATCGCATCTTCCCAGTCATTCGACGATCGCGAGCTCACTTCGAGGTGGGCAGTCATCTCCTTGCAGGTACGCAGTAGAGGCCAGTCTAGGCGGGTAACGCCATCAAGCAACGAATGTTGAGTCGCATAAGCGAAGATCAATGCGGCGAGTCCTTCCTCAACCGCGGCCGCCCGTCCTCCATCTTCGACCTCATCGCACATCGGACTGCTCTTCCGCTTCCGCTTCAATAGCGCTCGAAGCACAGGCGACCAGCCAAGGACCGTCGCGAAGCTCAAGTGAAGTAGGTCGTGGTACCTGTAGTCATCGGTCGTATAAGCATTGTCTGTAAGCGTGCTGCCGAACTTCTGCCCACTAATAAATACTTCTAGACGAGGGTGCGTGGTGGGTCCCGAGTTGCAAAACTCTGCCTCGAACACGCGCGGAAACCGTTCTTCTTCGGGGTATTCGCTATCAAATTGCGGAAAGGAGAGTGGGTTCGACGGTTCCCAACGGTCTTTAATTTTCAGCAAGTTAGCATCTGCAACATCGCTAAGGTTAAGACCAAATTGAGCGGCAATGTCGGCGACGTACCAGAGCACGTCACCAAGTTCCTCCACGATTCTATCGTTCATCGAACCGAAGGATGATCCATCACGCAGGACCTTTTTGTACAAAGTCAAAAGGGATCCAGTCTCGCCAGACAAGCCTAAGAGCGCGACCATCTTTGTATTTTGGTCTCCGCGTTCTCCTTGGCTGGTCACTTGGGCCCTCTGCTGATACTCGTTCATATCCATGGCGTACCTCGACTACTTTTTCAAAAGGTTGAGAATCAATGCGACTAGGAGACCAACGCCCAAAGGAGCATAGAAGAGGAACTTGAATTTGAGATCATCAAGGTCCTTCTGGACTTTGGACAGGGTTAAACTCGATCCGCCCAGAAGTTGCACATAACTCAGCGGCAAATCTTCCCTTACTGGTGAACGAGCCTCGCCGATATCGCCGTCGACGGTCGAGAAAAAGATCGTAAACGTTGCCTCGCCGTATCTAAGGCGTATATCGCTCGGGCCGATATTGTTGACGGCGAAGACGAGACGTCCCTTGAACGTCGGATCTACGTGGAATCCGGACACATTGATGAGGCCTTGCATCTTGAAACTATTTTTCAGAGTGATGAAACCTAGCAAATCCCTGGGCATGCTCAAGATTTCGTGAGTAGTCAGGAGGGCGAATTGTCCCGGCGCTATGGTCAGGTATTCCTGCTTGTCGGCAGATAACTTAACGGGCACATCTGCGCCGACCACATAAGACGCCGCGCCCAATCGCAAGTCGTATGAGGCTTGCTGGATATGCTTCGGGTCGCCTGTGTTCTCCGAAAAAAGGGGTGAATTTTGAAAGCGTTCAGCGATGCGTTCGCGCGAGAGAAACATTAGCGTCTCCAGAAGAGGTAAATCTTGAGGACCTGGCAAAGCTCCCCGCAAACAAGAAGGATGAAACCAGTGCAAATCGACCAGCTCAATATTCTGAACCAAAGCAACGTTACATTGCCGAACGCCAGCCTACTGTAATGAGTTACCGCCACCCAAGTGATCAGGTAGGCCAAAGCCGAACACCAGATCAGCCTCCAAGCAAGTTGCAAAAGCAAAATGTCGTCCAACGGGCCTCCCAAAATGTTTGACTTTCGAACATTTTTTATTATACATTGATCGGAAGTCGAACAGGGGGCAACACGATGTCCACGGTCGCACTGCCAAAAAAAGCGTTTCCAACCGACGCTATCACTAAGATTCTGTCGGGCTGGTGGATTTCAAAAACGCAGTCTCCTCTGAAGGAGGCGCCGAAGACGCCAGTAAAAGGAACCGTATTCGCCTTACAGCCTGAGCTGTCGTCTCAGCAGGCCGTGGGTGTTCTAGTGGCTTGTAAGGCCGTGCTTGGCTACCGCCCCTCAAAGGACACGATTAAGAAGGGCGGATACTCGGACAAAAACGACTTTGTGACGACACTTCTACAACAAATCAAGATCGAGTTCGATTGTAAACAACCCGCTCCACAAAGCGCGCAAACACAAGAAGGAGTATTACCAGATGCAACCGTCGCCTACTGAACGCGCAGCCCTTGCTGACCGCCTTAGAGAGGCTCGTGAGTACGTAGGCTTCTCTCAAGACGAAGTCGCACGAAAACTAAATCTCCCACGTACTGCTATTTCGCTTATCGAGTCTGGCCAACGCAAGGTTGAGGCCATCGAGTTGCAGGTTCTGGCAAAACTCTACCAACGATCAATTGGCTCCCTGACGGGCGAAGAACCGCCACCTGAGTTGCCGCAAGACATAGCACATCTTGCTCGAACAGCTTCGAAGCTAACTGAAACAGACCGAATGGAGTTACGCCGATTTGCTGAGTTTCTGAGTAGTCGCGCACCTAAGGAGGACACCGAGTGACATCACAACGGGACGCTGTTCTGGAAGGAACGCTAGAGGCAGAACAACTTCATTCGGAACTCAACGCCAATACAATCGCGAGGGTTCCAGGAACAGCCGTCGACATCTTCAGCGTAATCGATAGCCGTGGAATCAATCTCCTGTTTCAAAAACTAGGAGGACTCCTCGGAGCCTACCTAAACTTCAATAAGCGCGGCATCCTTGTGACTACAGAAAGAACCTTGGCTATTCAACGCTTCACTGCTGCACATGAGCTAGGACATGCAGTTCTGAATCACAGGGCAGGAATCGATGGTGACGACATACTTACCCGCTCCCCCTTCGGTACTCAGCGCTACCTCCCGGAGGAAGTAGCAGCGGATACCTTTGCGGCCATGTTCCTTATGCCGGAGTACTTGATCAACGAAGTCGCCACTCGTCAGCGTTGGGACTCGGCATCGATTCAGCAGCCAGCAGTCATCTACCAAATGGCTCTCCGGTTGGGTGTCAGCTACGAGGCACTAGTTCGCACGCTGACGAAGTATAAAATCCTTTCGGCCTCTCGAGGCCGAGTCGTTCTCGACGAAGAAATCAAATCAATAAAGCGAGGCCTTCTCGGCAACAGGGTTCTCCCTCCGGATTGGCGATGCAATATCTGGGAATTGACGGAACGGGATGCTGAGAGCGTGCTCATCGCAGAGCCGAATGATTTCTTCGTTATACGCCTCCGCGAGATGTCGTCTGCTGGGTATCTTTGGAATGTCCAACAAGCTCGGGAAGCAGGATTCAGCATCGTGGCCGATGAACGGTTCTTGTCTGCCGGTTCTGAGATCGGAAGTGATGTCGAACGAAGATTCACTGCTCAACCGACCTTTACCGGGCAGAAGGATATCCGTGCCGTACAAAGTCGACCTTGGGATCCAGACGATATAGCTGAAGAATTCCGCGTTAAATTCGATATCGCTCGCCCGGCTATCGGATTCACGCTGAGACATCGGATGGAAGTTCTGGCCGCATGATTTTCGACGTCGATCTGCGAAAGGAGTTCGGAGATGCTCGCGACCAGGGAAGGAGGCCAACGTGTCTTGCCTTTGCTGCTTCCGACGCACACGCGCTGGTTCACGCTCAGCCGGCGGAAGAGTTCAGCGTTGAATTTGCTCACTACCGCGCGGCTCATCGAATGCGTCATTATTCGCCAATGGCAGGTACCACACCGGACGCTATGTTTGCCGCACTTGCGCACGATGGCCAACCTCTCGAGTCCCAATGGCCGTATCTTAATGCGCTTCCAACCGATCTGGGTTTATACGCGCCACCCGCGGTCTCGCGAGTTTTTCGACATCAGGGAAGATTGCTCCCGAATCTTTATTCCGCTGAATCTACCCTTCACTTGAAGCGGCCCGTTATCATGGGTCTCGCACTTACGGCATCATTCTTCGGGATACGTACACTCGATCCACTTGAATGGGATTCCGATGGAAATGTGATGGGCCGTCACGCCGTGTTGATCGTGGGCTTGTTGAAGCGAGCCGTCGGCAACGCATTCCTTATACGGAACTCTTGGGGGATGCGCTGGGGCACCCAGGGGCATGCCGTTCTATCTAGGGCCTACATCGAACCCAGGCTTCTGTTCTTAGGAGAATATCGTGCCTAAAGTGAACCGGATCCATCCAGTCGAAGCTGAAACGCTCTCGGACGCATGGCTTGAAGCAATTCGCCTCATTCTTGGTACTGATCGGACACGAATCGATAACTTAATTGTCTCGATCGAGCATCCTTCGGCCCTAACGCCAGGTGATCATGCCGTCTGCAATACGGTTGATTCTTTCCTTCGTTCGAAGGACCTGCTCCCGCTCATCACTGTTGCAAACACAATCTTACCTGGAGGGTATTATCGCGATGGAGGCGCAAAGGCCGTCTACCAGGACTTTCCAGCAAGTTATCAAGCTTCCAAATCAGGCTGGGGGACCTACGCCGGCAGGCTCTTTGCGGAAAAAGTGAGTTCACCGAAGGGTGACTTCATACGGATGGAGCGGATCGTAGAGAAGCTCAAGAAGAATTTCAAGGCGGCCGTAAAGATGCGCGCCTCCTACGAGGTAGACGTATACGATTCTCTATCCACGCAAGAACTATCTATCTACCAACCTGGATATGACTCGAAACAGGACATCGGCCAGCCGTGTCTTACACATCTCAGTTTCAAACTCAACGTTAGAGAGGAAACGGTTTCGCTCACCGCTCTCTATCGATCTCAGTACTACATTCAAAAGGCTCTTGGAAACTTCATAGGTCTAGGCCAACTGCTCGCCTTTACTGCGCAGGAAGCAGGGCTCGGAGTCGGCCATCTAACCTGTCATGCCACACAAGCTGAACTCGATCTTTTTGCTCAGAAGGGGAAGCGCAGGGTTACATGGTCGGTGAAGGATATTTCAGATCTGGCGGAACAGTGCACAGCTACACAAGAAGTGAGCCGTCGCAACAGCGAGGCGCTTCTATTCGTCTAGAATGACGACCGCGCAAGCATAAGCCGCAGTGTGAGAGATGCTCATTCTGATGGAGAATGGTCGGAGTCGCATGCAGTACACTTCTGCTCTCTGAGATAATTCGATAGTGGGAATCGACGCTCCGTCGCTTTGGACCGCGATATCCAGGTAGTCGATCTCGCTTGTCCAGCCGCTCCCAATGGCTTTCATAAAAGCCTCCTTGGCGGCGAATCGAGCAGCGAAGCATTCGTAGGCATTTGGTCTTATCGCAACTGCCGCAACCTCTTCCTCCGTGAAAACCTCATGTAAGAAATCATGTTGATCTTCGATCGAGGTCCTCATTTCCTCGACGCTCGCTATGTCAATACCGACACCCTTGATCATCTTGCCCTCTTAGAACATTGCAATTCTTGACCTTACTATCGTCTACTCGCATTTCTTCGATCTTCTCGGAATTGCCTTCTACAAGTAAGTACATTTCTGCTCATGTACCGAAGCACCGACCAGCCACTGTCACAGTCATGAACCTCGGATTAATGTTGTTTGGTCTTGCAAGCAAGAGTTCGCCGGATTTTTCTTTGCCGATGTTGCGGGAGAAGAGGAAGCTGCCGTCTGTGCCTAGGAACATGGCTCCGATCTCGGTGCCATTGGTGTTGATCTCTTTGCCGAGTAGCTCTGTCTTACGCGCGGCGTCCGCCGCTTGCTTCGCACTCAGTTGCCTTTCCCTTTCATCCGCGCGGACACGAGCTGCTGCCAGGAGATCTTTCACTGCACGCCGTTCGATTGCGTCGTGGCTTGCTGCGACGGCGTTCTCCCGTTGGAAGCGTTGCAGAAGTTCGAGCCCGCACCGCTCACTGGGTGCTGATAGAAAGTCGATGAGCAGGTCATCCTTTTCATTTGCAGGCAAGCCCCGAACCCAGGCTGCGAGTTCCTCGCGCGGCGGCCCTGGTTTCAGCGGCGCAGAAGCGGACGCTGCAACTTCGACGAGATCCTCGTCGATTCCAAGAAATTCGATCAGCGAATCAAGGGGCGCTGACAATTCGCGCAGACCGGCGGGCACAGGCGGCTCCAGCGCATCTCCAGAGAATTCCTCATTCTGCGCACACATAAGCCACCCGAGATACAAGCAGCGAAGATCGCCCCGAAGCAGATCGGAGCGCAGGGAAACCAACGATCCCATCCAGCCAGTGCCATCATCCCAGTCGTCATAGGACTCAGGTTCGCTTTCAAAGGTGACAATCACGAACTGTCCCGCACTTCGCGCACGCGCGGACTTGCCTGGCAGAATCGACTTGAGATGTTTGAAATCAACCAGCTCCTGCGGCAAGCGAAGGTGGAATTCTCGCGTCCCCCAATTTGCCAGATAGACAAACGCATCGAAATACTGTTCCAGAAGTTTGAGCGGATCGGCTTTCAGGTTGCCCCACTCGTAGTGATTCTTAAAACTCGTCGTGGTAATTGCGGCGCGCGAGGAGATGGCACGAAGGGCGTCCATCTCGGTCTTTGTCAGCGCATGGTCAATTGCTTTGAAGTCGTAATACTGGTATTCGCTCACCTGGAGTATTTCCCTGTAGGTGTAGTGTAGGGCGTCGCGCCTATGGGCGTTTCCGCAGGGAAAACGCCGCTGCTCTCCTGTTCCGAAATACCCAGCGACAGGGAAATGCTCTAGGTGGGGGCTGCGAAGGCGAGGAGTAGGAGAAGGGGCAGTATGGGTTCTGTTTTGGATGTTTCTATCACGGATGAGTGGAGAAGCGGATTTCTTCGCTACCCTTCACCCCACCCAGCGGAGCTGGCTGGGACCCCAATCGCTACGAAATGACAAACAAAAAAGCAGGTCCTTCCGTACGGTCAGGATGACCAGACAAAACATTCGCGCGGAGCGGGAATTAGCTGGTGGGAGCAGCGGACTTTAGTCCGCTGATTGAAGGTCTTAAATGATGATGGGCTTTCAGCCCTGGGTTCTCTCTGAGACGACACAAAAAGCCCAGGGCTGAAGCCCAATTTCTTTAGAGCCAATAAGCCGTGGGCTGAAAGCCCACGCCTTCACCCCAGCCAGCAAAGCTGGCCGGGACCCCGATGCTCCCACCCATACGCGCGTAGCGCGAATCGTACCTCAGTGGCTAAAGCCACTGCCTTTGATGACTTGATACGGCACGGCTGAAAGCCGTGCCCTTAAGCAAGACATTCGCGCGTAGCGCGAACACCCAGGTCCCTTTAGGGACCCGGGGCACCCGGTGTATTTCTTGGATTGATGGGATCGGTTGGCGGGGCGAATATCCCACTCACGCTTCTCGTGAATGGGCGCCCGGTGTTGTGGTGATCTAGGGACAGCGGCCCCGTTTAGCGGGGGAGGATCTCTGCGATGCTCTTCATGTCTGCCAGGTTGCGGTCTTCCAGCAGGGTGAGGAGCTGTTGCAGGTAGCCGGGGCTATGTTCGACTGTTTTGGAGAAGGATTGAACGGTCTTCACCACGGCTTTCTCATCGAACCCGGATTGGCGGTTGCCGGAGATGCCGATCAGCAGGCCGTGGACCAGGACGTATTGGCCGATCAGCAGGGTGTATTCCTGGAAGATTGTCTTTGGCGTCGAGTGCGCGCTGGCTTCGCGGCCGAAGGGGAACAGTGTTCTAAAGATGTAGTTCAGTAGGTAGTTCTCGAGGATATGCGGATGCTGCTCGAGGAACGGTTTGCAGTAGGCGTTGTCGGCGTGCTGATAGCGCTCCAGGTCCTGGGCGGCCGATGATTCCGGGGCGTAACCGATGCCGGCGAGGAAGTCTTGGAAGGACTCGTTGAATCGCTTTGAGTTCACACCGGAGCGGTTGGCAAGGTCAGCGACGCGAAGGACGAGATCCAACTGTGCGGCGGTGTTTGCGGGTAGGTGATCGAGCTCCGTCCGGAGTGTTCCTTCCTCGACGATCTGCTGGTAGCTCTGGATGATCTCCGCCACCTTTGCTTCACCTTCCAGCGAAGTGACCTCGTCGAGCTGCTTGCACATCATTCCCATCAGGAAGATCCGCTGCCAGAGCGGACGGCTGCGATCGGTGATCAGATCGCCCAGGCACAAGCGCACCTCGGTGAAAAAGTTGAAGGGCTTGTGAGGCAAGCCGGGTCCGTTGCGAGCGACCTTCGAAAACTGGTCGGTGCGGAAGGGAACAGCGGGGCCATCGGTGTGGTGGTTCGCAAATCCCGGATCCAGAAGCACCATGCGCGCTGCCTCGGGGCAGGAGAGATAGAGCGAGACCTCGAGCCGTCCGTCCACCTGATTGAGGGCGCGGGGATAGGTGGAGCATGCGGCCGACAGGTAGTCGTGGCCATGCTCCTTGTGGATGCCGCAGAGGCGCTGTGCCGTGAAGAAGGGGCACTTCTTGTCGGCGGTCATCTCGATGCTGGCGTAGAGGTTGTCGCTGGTAGAGCCTGGAACCTTACGGATATGGGTATCGACGGCAGACCGGATCTCGCTGACGGGCAGCAAACGGTAGAACTCATACGTCTTTTTGTCGACGGGAACGGAGAATCCGTTGCAGCAGGTGTCGTCGCAGGCTCCGCTAACGCATTGGAATGCTTGCCCGTAGAGAGGCTGAGACGGTAGAGGTTGACGTACGGTAGCGCGGCTCACGGGGTTGAGGGTGCAATTTGGGGGCCGTTGGCGGGTGGAGGGGATCAGAGGGCTCTAATGTCGGAGATGGGCTATTTTTGTTTCTCATCCCGAAGGGATCTGCTTCTCCGCCTTTGCTCTTCCGGGGGAAAAGCATCGGAGTAGAGAAGCGGATTTCTCCGTTCCCTTCGGTCACTGCGAAATGACAAACAAAAAAACGGTTCGCGCGAAGCTTCACCCCAGACAGCAAGCTGACTCGGGACCCGATGCGCGAATGCCCAGGTCCCTTTAGGGACCCCGGGGCACCCGTTCGCGTGACAACGCGAATGTTGTGCTTAAGGGGACGACTTTAGTCGTCCCATATCGACGAATCCAAGCAAGTGGCTTTAGCCACTGAGGGCAGCGCTTCAAGGCGACCAAGACCTAAGGCTTGACCGGCCGTAACCGCCGATGCTACTTTCCTTCTGCCGAAAGTGCATGTTATGTCTATATCGCATAAATATGTCGCAAGTGAGGGGCAATGATTCGTTCCAGACGCGTGCAAGGGTGTGTGGTTCTAACGGCCGCGATTTCCGCGGCCTTTGTGGTGTCCGCTGGTGCGCAGGAGATTCCCGCCGCGCCGCCGTTCAAGAGCACTCCGTGTAACTGGAACTGCCTGGATAAGGAACATATCGTCCCAGTCTCGCCGACAACAGATCCGGCGCAGGATCAGGGGAAGCACCGCGTCTTTGTGCTGACCGATATGGGCGCCGACAACGACGACAGGCAGTCGATGGTGCGGCTGGTACTGTATGCGAACGAGATCGATATCGAGGGACTGGTAGCAACGACGTCGACGTTCATGATGGACCGGACGAATCCCTGGCTGATCCAGGAAATCATCAAGGCCTATGGACAGGTGCGGCAGAATCTGCTGAAGCACGATCCGCACTATCCGACAGCGGAGTTTCTTGCGGCGCTTATCAAGTCAGGCGCACCGGAGTATGGCCTGGGCGGGGTTGGTCCGGGGAAGGACTCCGAGGGTTCGGCGCTGCTAATTGCTGCGCTGAAGAAGAACGATACGCGGCCGCTGTGGGTCTCGATCTGGGGCGGAGCGAATACGCTGGCGCAGGCGCTGTGGAAGATCCGCTCAACCGAAAAGCCGGAGACGGTAAAGGCTCTGGTCGCCAAGCTGCGGGTGTATGCGATCGGCGATCAGGATGATTCAGGCTTCTGGATGCGTAAGGAGTTTCCGGACCTGTTCTGGATTACGCCGACGGGCTTCAACACCGGCATCAACTCGACTGACGCCGGCTCGAATCCGGAGATGATTTCGGCGGCGTGGCTGGGGAAGAATATTCAGCAGGGGCATGGGCCGCTCGGTGTGGCGTATCCCGATACGGCCTATGGCATGGAGGGCGATACGCCGGCGTACCTGAGTCTGATTCCCAATGGGCTGAACGATCCGTCGCATCCCAACTATGGAGGCTGGGGCGGGCGCTTCGCGCTCTATACACCGCCACCTCCGGCTGCGCCGCAGCGTCCGATGCATGCCGGCTTTCGATCACAGAACGTGGTGGTCCCGGTTCCCGAGACTCGGCCGATCTGGACCGCGAGTGACGATCAGTTTCATGGTCCGATGGCGCGAGGAACGCGCAGGCCCTTCGATCCTGCTCAGGCGGATCAGCCGGCACAGCCGAAGAATGCCGGTGTGACGCTGTGGCGCTGGCGCGAAGACTTTCAGAATGACTTCGCGGCGCGTATGGAGTGGACGACGAAGCCGTATAACCAGGCGAATCATCCGCCGATTGTGGTGCTGGCCGAGAATACTCCGGCGGAGTTCAGCGTGCACTCCGGGCAGGAGTTTCATCTGAATGCGACGGGCTCACATGATCCCGATGGTGATTCGATTACGTATTACTGGTTTCAGTACGTGGAGGCGGGAGATCTGCCGGAGCCTGTGAGCTTTGCTCCGTTTTCGCAGGTGTTGACGGACCTGCCGGTGGTAGCGCCGAAGGTTGATTCGCCGAAGACGTTGCATTTCATCTGCCGAGTGACGGATCGTGGCACCCCTCCGCTGTCACGCTATCGGCGCGTGATTGTGCATGTTTTGCCGTAGGGGGATAACCCATACACTGCGTGCCCCATTCATCGCGTAGCGATGAGTGGGATGCCTCGCGGAGCGAGATTGATGAACTATAGAGCGGGCCTTCAGCCCTTGATTTCAATGGAGTCCCGAAAACCTGGGGCGTTGCCCCAGGCTGATATAGAACGCGCCTTCAGCGCTTAGGTCTGTGGCACTTTGTTTGTCATTTCGTAGCGCTCGGGGTCCCCGGCCAGCTTTGCTGGCTGGGGTGAAGAGTAGGGAGAAATCCGCTTTTCAACCAATATGCCTTTGAAAGAGAAAAGCAGATCCCTTCGGGATGACAACAAAAAAAGACGATTCGAGCTTCGCTCGAACCCCCACATAAGCTTCGCGTATGTGGGGCACCCAGGTTGTGGCGCTCTATACGATTACGTCTTCAACAGCTTCTGTGCTGTCTTCTGATCGGTGATCAGGACATTGATCAGCTTGCCTTTGATCGCTGCCTTGATGGCGGTGAACTTCGCCGGTCCACCGGCGATACCGATGATCTTGCTGACGCGCTTGAGCATCGGCATCTCAATCCCGATAACGCGGCTAAGCAGCGGGGAACGGATCAGTTCGCCCTGTTCGTTGAAGAACTGCAGGCAGATGTCTCCAACGGCGCCTTTCTTCTGCAGCGACTCAAGCTCTGCCATGGTGAAGCTGTTGCCGCTGCTTTCGAGAAGGGCCGATGGCTTCAGGGCGCCGATGCCGACCAGAGCGATGTCGAGTGTCGGGAACGTCTCGATGGTTTCACGCACGTACGGTTCCTGCAGCAGCAGATCACGTGTCTTGGCGCTGCCGGTTACACCCGGAGCCTGCAGCAGAACAGGAGTCGCACCGATCAGGCGCGAGAACTGGTTCACGAGCTGGGTAGCGCGTGATTGGATGTCAGGTGTTCCGACGCCGCCGAGCATCTGGATAACGCGTCCACCCTCGGCGCGATTGGTCGGATGAAGCTGATCGACCATGGCGAGCAGGTGTCGGCTCCAGGAGGAGATGCCGATGTTCTCTTTAGGGCGCAGAGTCGATTCGAGCAGGAAGGCGGCGGCTGCACCAAGCTCCTGAATCATGTGGAACTCGTCGTCAGGGCAGTCGACGATGACCACTTCGCGCAGGCCGAAGCGACGTTCCAGCTCTTCTTCCATCTCGGCGTAAACGCCGCCGGGAACGTCGACGATGACACGCACCACGTTCGCCTCACGTGCCTTCTTCAGAAGGCGGGAGACAGTGGACTGATGGATGCCGAGCATCTCGGTGATATCCTGCTGCCGCACCTCGTGTACGTAATAGAGGCGGGCGATCTTGACCATCAGTCGGGTTTCATTGATGCGTGGCATATATATTTATGTCTGCATAATAGTACACGTGAGTTTGTTCACCCTATGTCTTACATGATTTTCCCTGCCCGAGTGCCCCACCATCGGGGTCCCCAACGAACTTTATTCGTTGGGGTGAACGCTCGCAACGCTAGGGTGGGCGGGTAATCACTAGATGTTGAGAAACGGTTCGCGCAGGGCGCGAAGGCCCACATCTCGGCCTGGCCGAGATATGGGGCACCCAGATTGGTGGCTCCCAAAAGAAAAGGCCCGCTTCGTAGGCGGGCCAAGTGTGGTGATGTCCGTTGCTCAAACCTCAGCGTGATGGTGGTAAACATCCCATCCCATATAGGTCTCCAGAGCTTCCGCCACGGGCACGGCGCAATGACTTCCATTCATCGCAGCGTGATGCTCAAACCCGTTCTTGCAGATGACGTGCATCAGTTTCTGCAGCTTCGGCACATGCGCGACGGCGCGGGTGCCGAAGGTATTCAACGGATCGTCGGTGAAGAGGCCATTGCCGACATAAGCTCGGATCTTACCTTGAAGGTCATCTGTACTAACACGGCCGAAGGTCAGCAGGCCGGCGGGCGTGCGGCCTTCGAGAGCTCCGACGGTGTTCTGTTCGCCAAGGACGGTGCCGAGAATCGGAGCGGTGCCGATGCGGATGTCGGGCAGAAAATCTTTGGCCCAGTTGCCGCAGTGGAAGAGGACGCACTTATCAGGATCGTTGCCGTAGTTGTTGTTCCAGTCGACCAGCGCCGAGGGCTTCTTACTGGCGAGCTGTAGAGCGTACATGCTGACGACGCCGGCGATATCGACCTCGCAGGCCGAGGGCAGCATCTGCTCGCTCATCATCGACATGATGGTGCAGACGTTGACGCCGAAGTTCTTCTGCATTGATGACCAGCACTGAATTGCGGTGGCGGTCAGGCCGAGCTCCTGCATCCAGTCATCGACGACCAGGGCGAACTTCGCCATCTTCAGCAGGCTTTCGCTTGGAGCCTTGGATGCATCGGCGTAGCTGCGGATCTGCTCGATGCGCTGCTTGACGCGGGAATCGGCATCGGCAATGCGTTGTGCGGAGCCGAAGACCTCGGAAAGATCGATGGTATTGACCGAGATGCCCGCTGCCTCAAAGAGCTTTTCGCTGAAGCGGGTAGTGTTGAAGGCATTGGGGCGTGCTCCGACGGCTCCCAGGCGAACACGGCGAAGGCCGCGCACGACGCGGCAGGTGGCCAGGAAGTTGGTGAGGTCTTCGCGAAAGCGATCGCTGTTGATGGCGACGGTGTGATCGCGGGTGAGGGTGTACTTATAGCCGTACTGGCGCAGGTTGTTACAGGCGGAGATCTTGCCGCAGAAGGCATCGCGGCGGCGCTCCAGGCCAAAGGCGTCCAGATCGTCAGGGCAGGCCTGCACGAGGATAGGGACATTCAGCTCAGAGAGGCGGATGGCATCGGAGAGCGCCTTCTCATCGCCGAAGTTCGGCAAGCAGACGAAAATGCCTTCGATCTCGGCGCGATGCGCGCGGAAGAGCTCGCCGCACTTGACCGCGTCGGCCCATCCCTGTACATCGCCCAGCTTGGTCTGGCCCGCGGTAAGCCAGATAGGCGTGACATCGAGCTGCGAGAAGAGGGTGGTGAGCTGCTGGCGCGCTTCTGAGATGAGAGCGTCGGGGAAGAAGTCGCGGTTACCAAGAATGACGCCGAGAGTGCTGGGCATGAGTGATTCCTTTTGGGTGTTATCTGATCTTTTCAAAGTCGCGATAGTTATCCACGTTGGCGCGAGTGACGAGATCGCAGGGGATGATCTGTTTCTCCGGCTTGCCGGTTGAACCGGTCTTCAGGAAGTGATCGGCCTCGTCGACAGCGAGCCGCGAGATAACGACAGCGGGTTGGAGAGAGGTGGCTCGTAGCTCGCCAGAGCGAATAGCCGTGGCCGCATCGGGTGAGCCGTCGAAGCCGGTGACGACGATTCCTTTGCGGCCGGAGGACTTGATCGCCGCTGCGGCGCCGAGAGCCATGGTGTCATTGCCGGCGATGATGCCTGCGAGCTTCGCGTGTCCCTGCAGGATGGTCTCGGTCTTCTGAAATGCCTCTGCCTGCGACCAGTTGGCCGACTGTGCCGCAACAAGCTTCAGTTGCGGTGCGGTGTCGAGGATCTCGTGAAAGCCTTTGGTGCGGATCTGGGCGTTGGTATCGGACTCACGACCCAGCAGCTCGGCATACTCACCTTCCTTGGTAGCGCGTGCAAACTCTTCCGCAACGATGCGAGCGCCCTGGTGGTTATCGGCGATGATCTGCGCGTTGGCGACTCCGGTGACCTGGATCTCGCGGTCGATGAGGAAGACGGCGATGCCTTCAGCCTTCGCGCGGCGTACGGCGGAGATGGAGGATTCTGACCCGGCATTGTCGAGCACGATTGCCTCGGCTCCGCTGGCGATGGCGGCGTCGATGAGGTTGTCCTGGCGGTAAGCGTCATCGTTATGTGCGTCGATGCGGGTGCGGTACCCGAGCTGCTGCGCGCGGGCAGCAGCGGCATCGCCCTCGGCCTTGAAGTAAGGGTTGTCCTGCGAGGGGACGATGATGGCGATCAGCGGCTTCGACAGCTCTTCACGGTGACATCCGGTAAGAGCGACGGCGCCAACCACGAACAGTGTTGCGAGCTTCATGCTCCGGCTCCTGGAGTGGAGCGCAGCAGCAGCGGCAGGAACTTCGCCTGCAACCGCGATTGGAGCTGATCGATGGCGACCGCGAGGACGATGACGACGCCCTTGATGACGATCTGCCAGAACTCAGAGACGCCGAGCATTACCAGGCCGTCGGCGAGTACGCCGATAACGAAGGCTCCGATCAGCGAACCGGTGACGGAGCCACGTCCTCCCATGAGTGACGTGCCTCCGAGGACGACGGCGGCGATGGCGTTCAGCTCGAAGCTTTCGCCCGTGGCCGGGTGAGCAGCTTCGAGTTGCGAGGCGATGATGAGCCCAACGAGTCCCGCGCAGAAGGCAGAGAAGAGGAAGGTGTACATCTTCACGCGGGGCACAACAATGCCGGCCAGGCGGGCAGCACGTTCATTGCCGCCGATAGCGTAGACGTGGCGGCCGAAGGGAGTCTTGGCGGCGATGAAAGCCGCGACGGCAAACAGCGCGAACATCAGCCAGACCGGGATGGGGACGCGCAGCAGAAAGCTCTGGCCGATGAAAGCAAAGGAAGGCGCATGCGCGGCGAGGTTCGGGAAGGTCTTGCCGTTGGACATCAGCAGAGCCGCACCGCGTGCGATGTACAGCGTGCCCAGCGTCGCGATAAAGGGAGCGACGCCGGCGCGCGAGACCAGCCAGCCATTCAACGCGCCAACCACCAGACACAGAGCGATGGTTGCGAAGATAGCGACGAAGACTCCGGGATGATACGTTGTCCCGCCGAGCGTGAGGCCCTGTGTGAGGATGTAGCCGGCCACCATGCCACCCAGACCGGCAACGGAGCCGACGGAGAGATCGATGCCTCCGGAGAGGATGACAAAGGTCATGCCGATGGCGAGGATCGCGGAGATGGCGACGTGCTTGGTCAGGATGGAGAGATTGGCTGCTGTCAGAAAGCTCGGCGCCAGGGCAGAGAACAGGATGAGCAGCAACACCAGCACGAGGACAGCGCGGGCACGCAGCAGGATGAGTGCGATGCGGGCTCCACTGCTGGCCAGACGATCGGACGATGAGAGCGTGGCGGAGATAGAGGTCATGCGAGGCTTCCTGTGGTCACGTTCGGGCTGGCCGCGGCGAAGAGTGCTTCGTCGGTCAACTGGTGATGCTGAAATTGGGCTGCAATGCGTCCCTGGCACAGGACGAGGGCGCGGTCGGCGAGCGTGCGCGTCTCTTCAATCTCGGATGAGGTGAAGAGAATGCTCAGACCATCCGCAGCCAGCTTGCGAAGAATGCGATAGATCTCGGCTTTCGCCCCGGCATCGACGCCACGTGTTGGTTCATCGAGCAGCAGGACGCGCGGGTTGCGCATCAGGCAGCGAGCGATCAGAACCTTCTGCTGGTTGCCACCGGAGAGTGAGGTGACGGGCAGTTCAAGATCGTTGGCCGCGATGTTCAGATCCTTCGCCAGCTTGCGCACTAATTCTGTCTCATGCGCGCGTGAGAGCAAGGGGCCATGCGAGGCTGCCAAGGCCACGTTCTCGCGAATCGATAGCTCGGGAATGAGGCCGTCGCGCTGACGGTCTTCCGGGACAAGAATAATGCCGGCCTTAACCGCGCTGCCAACGGAATTCAGCTCAAGCGTGCGACCTTCGATCTGAACGGAGCCGTCAAGCGGTGTACGGTTCCCCGCGAGCGTCTCCAGTAGCTCGGTTCTTCCTGCTCCGAGAAGGCCATAGATGCCGAGCACCTCGCCTTTGTGGAGCGTCAACGAGATCTCGTGCAATGCAGCCTGCGATTCTTCACCTGCGGCAGAGGAGCCGAGCTCTAAGTGGTGGACAGATAGCACGGCCTGGGTGGAGGCAGCCGGGCGGACCTGCAGGTCGGTAGTATCGGCGCGGCCTGACATACGTTCCACGATCCATTGCCGCGTGACCTCGGATCGAGCGGCTTCGCCGACGACGCGTCCTGAGCGCAGGACGGTGAAGTAATCGCCGAGGTGTAGCAGCTCGTGCAGACGGTGCGAGATGTAAACGATGGTGACGCCGGAGCGTTTGAGATCCCCGATGACCTCGAAGAGCGACTCTGCTTCCGCCATCGAGAGAGCAGAGGTGGGCTCGTCGAGGATCAGGATCTTCGATCCGTGAGCAATGGTGCGGGCCAGTTCGACGATCTGTCTGCAGCCGAGCGAGAGATGAGCTGTCTGCGCATTGACCGGCATCGGCTTGTGCAGACGGTGGAGCGCATCGGCCGATTGCGTATCTTCGGTCTTGCGATCGACCATAGCCGCGCGGGTCAGTTCCCGGCCGGCGAAGATGTTCTCGCTGATGTCGAGGTTCGGCATCACGCTCAGCTCCTGGTGCACGATGCTGATACCGTGTGCCGCCGCATCGCGTGGACTGCGGAGAGTGATTGGCTTTCCGTCGAGGAGGATGGCGCCTTCATCGCACGATTCCACGCCTGACAGGATGCGCATCAAGGTGGACTTTCCAGCGCCGTTCTCTCCGATCAGTACATTGACGGCATTGCGATGAAGCTTGAAGTCGACATGGTCGAGCGCGATGTTACCGGGATACCGCTTCAGGATGCCATTTGCCTGGAGGATCACATCGCTCATGCGAGCTCTCCCTTCAGGCGAGCCTGTTGGACGGCAAGCTTCCAGCCATCGTAGTGTGACGCGAGCGATGTGCCGGGGAGGAAGGTCACCGACTCCTGCGGAAGGGATGCGAGATCCGCGACAGAATGCCACCAGCCGAGTGTGAGTCCACCGAGCCAGGCGGCGCCAAGTGCCGACAGGTCTTCGCAACTGGAGCGATGGACCGGCACCTGCAGCAGGTCCGCCTGAAACTGCATGAGAGCCCCATTGCGGGTTGCGCCTCCGTCGGTGTGCAGTGTGGGAAGCTCGACACCGGCGGCATCGCGCATGGCATGAAAGACATCCGCGACCTGATAGGCAATGGCATCGACCGCGGCGCGCGCCATATGTTCACGCCTGCTGGTATGGCTAAGGCCGGTGAGTGTGCCGCGCGCGGCGGAGTCCCAGTGGGGCGCTCCGAGGCCGACCATCGCTGGAACGAAGTAGACACTTGCTGCATTCGAAACTCTCTCGGCAAGTGCTACGGCATCGCGGGTGGGATCGGCAAGCCCGAGAAACTCTCCCACCCATTGCACCGCCGATCCGGTCATGGTGATGTTGCCCTCAAGGGCAAAATGAGCTGTGCCGTTGTGCGACCAGGCGATGGTGCGCGCCAGACTGCGTGTAGGAGCAGGGAGACCCGGCGTCAACGTCATCAGAGACGAGCCAGTACCATAGGTTGCCTTGATGGTTCCCGGCGTATAGCTTCCATGTCCCACCATCGCCGCGTGGGAGTCACCGATAGCGGAGATGATCGGAATGTCCACAAGTTCTGGAATCGCCGAGACCGTACCAAACAAGGACGAGGAGCAGGCGAGCTGCGGCATCGTGGTATGGGGAATTCCAAACAGATCGAGCAGTTCACCATCCCACTGCAATGTTTGAAGATTCAACAGCGCCGTACGCGATGCGTTGGTGTGATCCGTGACGTAGGTCGCGCCGTCGGTCAGCTTATAGATAAGCCACGCATCAACGTTGCCCAGGCAAAGGTCGCCCTGCTCCGCCTGAGACCTTAACGCAGGATTCTGCTGGAGCAGCCAGCCCCATTTACTCGCAGAGACAAGCGGATCGAGCGGCAAGCCCGTGCGCTCGCGAATGATGTCCCTGTGAGATGCGAGTTGCCCACAGATGGCCTCGCCTCGCCTGCACTGCCAGCTGATCGCATTCGCTGCGGGCCTGGCGTCGGCACGATACCAGGCGACGGCGGTCTCCCGCTGGTTGGAAATGGCAATACCTTTGATCCGATCAGCGCCGCTATGGGCGATGCACTCGCGGATGACGGCGAGTACCGACTGCCACAGTGCTTCAGGATCCTGCTCCACCATGCCCGGCTGCGGTGTCACCAGCGTAAGCGGTGCAGACGCTCGAAAGACCGGCTGTCCATCGTTGCCGACGAGGAGAGCCTTGGTATTCGTTGTTCCCTGATCGATGGCGAGGATAAGGTCGGACATGATCTGGGCCTACTTCTTCGCTCCCAGCAGATCGAGTGCGGCGTTCACTATGCCCTCCGCGTTCAAGTGGAAGTGATCCAGCAGAAACTCCGCGGACCCGGTGGGTGCGAAGACGTCGGGCAGCCCCAGCATGCGCATCCGTGCAGGATGGTGCAGTGCGAGCACCTCGGCGACCGCTCCGCCAAGACCGCCGGCGGTGAGTGCCTCTTCGGCGGTGACGATGCCGCGGGTCTCGCGTGCGGCTTTGAGAATCGCATCGGAGTCGAGCGGCTTGATGCTGCTCATATTCAACACCCGGGCGAAGATGCCGCGCTCTTCCAGAAGTTTTGCGGCCTGCAGGGCACGAGCTACCAGAATGCCGTTGGTGATGATGGTGACATCGTCTCCGTCGTTCATCAGCGCGGCCCGGCCTAGCGTGAACTGGTATCCCCGATCATGCACTTTTGGCACCGGAACGCGGCTGATGCGCAGGAACATCGGGCCATCGTGGCGCAGGGAATAGCGCATGACCTGCTCGGTCTCCAGCGGATCGGCCGGCACGATGACGGTAAGGTTCGGAATGATGCGTGTCCAGGCCATGTCTTCGATGGAATGATGAGTGGCGCCAAGCTGCCCATAGGCCATACCGGAGGACATGCCGCAGAGCTTGACGTTCCATTTGGAGTAGCCAAGATCGACCTTTACCTGTTCCATAGCGCGGGCGGTCAGGAAGCAGGAGGCTCCGCAGACATAAGGGACCATGCCACCATTGGCCAGGCCCGCCCCGACGCCGACCATATTCTGTTCCGCGATTCCGACATTGACGAACCGCTCGGGGAAGAGTTCCTTGAACTTCTTCAGCTTGGTGGAAGAGACCGAATCATTGATGACCGCGCAGACCCGCTTGTCTTGTGCGGCCATCTCCTCAAGAGTCCTGGAGTAGGCTTCGCGGCAATCGTAGGTCTTGGCTGATGTCTCAACAGGGGGGGCGACTACCATGGGACCTCCACTCCGAGTTCTTCTGCCGCCAGCAAAAGCTGCTCACGTGTCGGCACACCATGATGCCAAGCGGGCTTATTCTCTGCAAAGCTGACGCCTTTGCCTTTGATCGTGTTTGCGATGATGCAGGTCGGTTTCCCGGGTTCAAGAGGAAGAGAGTGAAAGACCTGCATCAGCTCCTCGTGGTTATGCCCGTCCACTTCCCGTACCGCAAAGCCGAAAGAAGCCCACTTCGAAGGGAGCGGATCCAGTTGAACTGTGTTTTCAGTGAAGTCGCCCTGCTGAATGCGGTTGCGGTCGACGATAACCGTCAGATTATCCAGCTTGTAATGATGAGCGGTCATGGCGGCTTCCCAGTTGGAGCCCTCCTGCAACTCGCCATCGCCGGTCAGGACGAAGACCCGCCAGTGCTCGCCACGCATCTTCGCTGCAAGAGCAGCGCCGACGGCGATGGGAGCCCCATGACCCAGGGGACCGGTATTTGCCTCTACGCCAGGCAGTTTGTTCCTGTCAGGATGACCATTCAGCATCGACAGCGGATCCATGAAGGTTTTAAGTTGCTCGACCGGGAAGAAGCCGCGGGCGGCGAGGGTTGCGTAGAAGGCGCCCGAGCAGTGTCCCTTGGACATGATGAAGCGATCCCGCTGCTCCCAGTAGGGTTTTTCAGGATCGACCGCCAGGATGCCGCCCAGGTAGAGACAGGTAAGAATGTCGGCAGAGGAGAGGTCGCCGCCGGTGTGACCCAGTTGCGAATGATGGGTCATCGACATCGCACGGATGCGGGTAAGGTTTGCAGCTTGCTGCAGGTGTTTCAAGGATGATTCCGCCATAAGCTAAGGCAACCAAAGGTTCGACTTGGCTCTCATGACATCACATCATCGTATTTTTTGCAATAATGCATAAAAATGCTTAGTCTCTGAAGGCTCAGATATTGCGAAAGGAAAGAACCTGGAGTGATCCATATGCGGCAGATTGCGCCGACGCTTGCGGTGCTGTTGGGGACTAAGCTCAACACGGCTAAGTCTCCACGGTTATCGCTGCAATGAAAATTGAGTACCCTTATCTAAGAGAGATCGTGGGAGAGCTCTCGAGGAGAGGTACGTGGATCGCAGCAGGGACGCTCGCCGTCAGGACGACCAGGAGGCGCCGCCTCGAACTCGTCAGGCTCTGATCGATACGCCGATTATCGCGGCGGTGAATGAGCCTGCTGCGTTCGAAGTGGCGCTTCAGAGTCCACCGCGGGCTGTCTACCTGTTGACAGGAAATCCGCTGTCTCTTCCTGGAATGCTGCAGCGAGCTGCGGAACAGGGAAAGCAATGCCTGGTCAATATCGATTTTCTGGATGGCCTGGCGCGCGACCGTTTTGCGGTGGAGTTTCTTGCCAGCCATCATGTCGCTGGCATCGTTTCGACGCGCTCCGAAATCCTCAAAGCAGCGCAATCGTTTGGATTGATTACGGTGCAGCGTACTTTCAGCCTTGATTCGGCGGCGGTAACCGCGACTCGTAAATCACTGACGCAATTTCTTCCGGATGCGGTGGAGGTGCTGCCAGCGATGGCAGCACCCAAGGTCGCGCGGAAGTTGTTGGAAGATCATGCCTCCCTGCGGATTATTGGGGGAGGACTGATCGAGACCGTCAAGGAGATCGAAGATCTTTTGGCCGCTGGGATTCACGCGGTCTCGGTCAGCGATCAGCGGTTGTGGATTATTTAGAGCATTTTCCCTGTTGCTGGCTATCCCGGAAGGGGCGTGCAGCGGCGTTTTCATTGCGGAAAACGCCCATAGATGACGAAGCCCTACGCTACATCTACAGGGAAAATGCTCTAGCGGCTTTCTGCTGTACGAGTACCTCTGGATTCGCGCAGTAACGCAGGGTTCCGTTCTGAAGATAGCTTTTGAGTTCCTCTGCCGCGATGCGGGTGGCTTTGATGGCGGCCTGCTTGGTGCCGCCGGCAATGTGCGGAGTCGTGATGAAGTTGGGGAGCTGCAGCAGACTTGAATCTGCGGGAAGCGGTTCTTCGGGGAAGACGTCCGCTGCAGCCGCAAATAGATGACCGGAGCGGAGAGCTTGTTCGAGAGCCTGGTAGTCCATCAGTGCACCGCGCGCGCAGTTGATGACAACGGCGCCGCGCTTGAGCTTCTGGATCTGTTCCGCGCCGAGAATGTTGCGGGTCTCGGCGGTCTCGCGGGCGTGGAGAGAGACGACGTCGGAGCGTTGCAGCAATTCGTCCAGAGTAGCTACCTGAGTTGCGGGTGAGTCTTCGTTCATGTGCGCATAAGGGTCATAGCAGAGAACGGTAGCACCGAATCCGCGCAGGATACGGGCGACGATTCCACCGATGGCGCCGTAGCCTATGAGGCCGACGGTTGCGGTTTCAAGCTCAAAGCCTGCGCTGTCCCATGTGTAGTCGCCCTTCCACTCTCCACGATGGAGAGCGGCGTGCGTCTGCGGAATGAAGCGCAGCGCACTCAGCATCATTGCGATGGTATGTTCTGCGGTTGCTGCAGCGTTGCGTGCCGGTGTGTAGGCGATGGCGATGCCGTGTTCGGTGGCCGCTGGGACGTTGACGTTGACCGGGCCGCCGCGGCACACGATAAAGAGGCGAAGGTCTTCTACCTGTTCCATCACACGCCGGGTGAGCGGCGCATGGTGTGCGATGCAGATGGAGACGCCCTGGAGAGCCTCCATCATCTGTTCTTCTGAACCGGAGGCCTCACGAACCTCGGCGATATTGCGGAACGGCTCGATGGGAAAAGGAGTCGACGCTTCGATGATCTCGAAGCGATTGCCAAGCTCACCAAGGGAAGCCCGCATGAGCTGCGACTGGATGAAGTGGTCTCCAATGACGAGAAGTTTTTCTTGAGGCATTACCGGGAAGTCTCCTTCGGGGGAAGTGGGAGTGGAGCATTGAACGACAAAAGACTGACAGTGGAGTTAGGCCGTATCTCGATCTCGGTGATGGCGCAGTTGTGAAAGGTGGGGAAGAGGTCCCGATAGCGCGATAGAGAGATGCCCAGAGCCCGGCAGAGGACGAGCCGCAGCAGGGTGCTATGGGCAACGACCAATGCGTGCCCGTGAGGCGGGAGTGGTGCGGCGATACAACGAAGAGCGGCGAGGCCGCGCTCGGCCGCCACTACTGGATCTTCGCCACCGGGCATGTGATGGAGGACAGGATCGCTTCGGAAGGCAGCGAGAGCTTCGGGCATGGTCGTTTGCAGCTCGCTCTTTGTATGACCCTCGGCGCGGCCAAAGTCGAGCTCAAGGAGACGATCGTCGGTCTGAAGCTTCAGCCCAAGGGCGTCCGCCGCAGGAGTTGCCGTCTTGATAGCGCGAGAGAGCGACGAAGACCAGACAGACTGAATGCTGGTGGTTGCTGCCCAGCGTGCGAGCCTGCCTGCCTGCTGGATGCCTTTGGGCGTGAGCGCGATATCGGTCCGGCCGGCGTAGCGATTTTCGGTGTGCCATATCGTCTCACCATGGCGGACAAGAAAGAGGCGGCTCATCGTGTCACCTCGTTAGGTGCACCTTTGATGGCTGTGCATGCCAGCGCGGGATCCAGCCAGCCTCGCTGCCTGAGTTCTTTCACAAATTCCTGGTACTGCTCCAGATACATCGAGGATTGTCCTGTGGGTTCGATCTTTTTTTCGATATGCACCATGCGTTTTGCAGCGTGATGCAGTGAGTCGGCGGAGGATGCTGCAAGAACCGCCATGCCGAATGCGGCTTCCGTGACAGAGGGCACGATGAGGGGGCGGGAGAGGACATCGGCGCGGATCTGGTTGAAGGCCTCGCTTTTTGTGGCGCCGCCGGAGATAAAGAAGTCACCTGCTCGAGGCGCGCCGCCGGCAACCATGACATCGACGCAAAGCCGCTCTGTACAGGCGATACCTTCCAGGATCGCGCGGTACTTCGTCTCGTCTGAGCCGAACTGCCCAAGAGCAAAGTAGGTGGCGTCAGAGTTTGAGAAGGGAAAGCGCTCTCCGCGTCCGCTGAGCGGATACATCACAATGCCGGAGGGGCCGTCTGCTGCTGCCGCCGATTGATTAAGGTGTGGAAGATCCTGAGCCTTGAACTCTTTCGCAATGATTCCCGCGCCGATATTGGACGCTCCTCCGGGAAGCCACATCCCATCGGGCGAGCGGTGAGAGTAGATAACACCGCGTGGATCGTGGAGAAGCTGGGGTGTCACGCCCTTCAATACGAGCGTCGTACCGATGACAGAGCTCCAACTCCCAGGACTGACCGCACCGGCTGCGATCTGCGAAGCGCAGCCGTCGGTCATGCCGGCGTAGATAGGCGTACCCGCAGAGATGCCTGTTTCCTGAAGGGAACGGCCACCGGTCACACCGATACGGGCTCCCGGGCGAACAACTTTGGGCAAGAGTCCCGAATCGATCCCCAGAGTATTCAGGACATCGTCAGGCCACTTGTCTTCGAGCTGGTGGTAGCCGGTTTTGAGGGCATTACTGCTGTCCGTTGGAAGCAGAACACCTGCAAGCCGCGCATTGATGAAATCGTTCTGGTGGAGGATGCGGCGATCAGGAGAGAGCAGGCCCTGGCGCGAGAGCCATACCATCTTGGGCAGTGCCCACGAGGGCTGCATGCGGTAGCTCATCTGTTGCCACACGCTATCCCCAATACGATTGACTTCGTCGACTTCCGCGAGTGCCCGGGCATCGTCATACATCAGGGCTGGGCCGCAGGGGCGGAGTTGCGAATCGGTAACGACAATCGTTCCGGAAGTTGCGTCGACGGCGATACCAAGAATGGGTGCGCCGCCTAATTGCCTGGTCACTGCAGAGCAACTTACACAGACCGCACTCCACCAATCTTCAGCATTCTGCTCGTGGCGAATACCGTTTCTTGTGCTGGTAAGCGGCGCGGACGAAGCCGCAGCTACATGGCCGTTGACTGTTACCGCCATGACCTTGACGCTCTGTGTGCCGAGGTCGATACCGAGGTAGACCGGCTCTATCATCGCTCACCTCGAAGCAGATGCCATTGCGACGACGAGGACTCACGGAGGGAAAGCCAGGTCTTGTAGCGGCTGGAGAAGACGGCGTACTCAGAGGTGCGCGGTACGAAGGTGCTTGTCCCTGTCTCAATACCGAGAGAGACCTTCTGTACTTGATCCATGTTGCTTGTCGTTCTAAGAGCCCATAGAAAGGCGCCTTTGGCCCCGAGTTCATTGCCGGCGGGACGAATTACATTTCGTCCCGTGACGTCTGCGATCATCTGGCACCAGAAGTCACTCCGTGCTCCTCCACCGGCGCCGTAGACGCGCTGCAGGGCAGGATCGGCGGTCCGTTCGAGGCATTCACGGATGACAAAGGCGAGACCTTCGTATAAGGCATGAGCGATCCTCGATGGAGAGGTATTGAATGATAGGCCGTGGAAGCTGCCGCGCGCCTTCGGTTCGAGGAAAGGCGCGCGCTCTCCGGCAGCGGAGAGATACGGCAGGAAGAACGCATCTTCCAGCGAGGTACACTCTGCCTGTGCCAACTGTTCGAGCCGTTGCTGATCTCCGCCTGCAAACAGCGTGGCGCCCCATCGTAGAGCCTCACACCCGGTGAGGGTCGGCATGGCGCGAAGGAATTGTCCGTCCTCGAATGCGATGGTGGTACCGGAGGCGGCTTGTGTGAGATCGACGTCGGGAAGAATGGTCTCGGTGCAGATGGTCGTGCCCAGGATGACGCATGCACGTTCAGGCGTGTTGACTCCACAGCCGAAGGCGGTGGTGACGATGTCGTACGGCGCCATCAGGACCGGTATACCTGCTGAAAGACCCATCCGCTGTGCTGCGGTAGAAGTGAGTGGACCGCTGAGATCGCTTCCCTGAGCAATAGGAGGAAGCTTCTCGAAATGTTCTTCGAGTTGAAAGAGCTGGAGCAGATCCGGGGAGTATTGCCGATTTTTGATGTCGCAGAAGGGGTTCGACGCGTCAGAGAGGTCGGCAGCATAACGGCCTGTCATGCAGGAGAACAGCCAGCCGTTGCAGGTAAGCGCCCAGCGTGCGCGCGCCAGAGTTTGCGGTTCATGCAGGGAGAGCCAGCGAAGGATGGCATTTGGCAGGCCAGGATACGAAGCGGACCCTGAGATGCGGAAGGCTTGGTCGATGATGCCCTCCTCGCGCCATCGTTCGACGATCTCGTACGCGCGCCCGTCATTCCAAAGAATGGCTGTGCGTACGGGGCTGCCGGACGCGTCAACGAGCCAGCAGCCATCGCCCTGGGCCGTGGAGACGATACCTTCGATCGGCTCCCCACACTTTTGTGCAGCCTGCCGGACAGTCGACACGACTGCCTGCCACACGCTCTCCTGGGTCTGTTCAGAATATTCAGCGCGCGGATGCAGTACTTCGGTATTCGCGCGTGCGAGGGCGAGTTCTTCGCCGGTAGGGCTGAAGGCGACCGCTTTGATAACGGTTGTTCCTGCGTCAATTGCGATCCAGGCCATGGTCAGATCTCGGAGTTCGGTTCATTCGGGATGGTTAGGGTCCATGCGAGCAGGCTGCTCAACAGGTAGAGACCGGCAAAGATCCACATAAGACCGACGATGCCAACAGAGTGATAGAAGATGCGTACGAGGCCCGGACCAACGAGCATGGCGCCGCCTGCACCCAGGCTGAGCAGCGAGAGAGCTTCGCCGCGATTTTCCGGAG
Source organism: Terriglobus albidus (assembly GCF_025685425.1). Taxonomy (GTDB): domain Bacteria; phylum Acidobacteriota; class Terriglobia; order Terriglobales; family Acidobacteriaceae; genus Terriglobus; species Terriglobus albidus. The sequence continues at coordinate 378,089 of NZ_JAGTAS010000058.1, read as the reverse complement.
CCAGCATCGGAGCCAGCGCGGAGAGTGGGACATAGCCGGCGAGTGTAGCGCCGTAGAGCATGCCGGTGACGACGCTGAGGCCATAACTCTTCGTCGCCAGAGGGACGTAGTAAAGCGCGAGTGTGGTGATGGTGCATCCAAGGCCGCCGCAGATGGCCACCGTCTGCCGCCAGCCAAACCGGTCACCGATCAGACCAAAGAGCAGGTTCCAGATGATGTTGGAGAGAAAGATGGCGCTGAGCAGCGTGAGGAACTGTGCCTGGGTGAACCCGATGCGGTCCTGAAAGAACGCCGGAAGAATGACGAAGAACCCGAACTCAGGAGCCGTGTTGATGACGCGTACGATACAGGCAATTCCGGTCTTCGGCCTCCGCCATGCCAGTGTGACTAAGTTGAGGAGTGCGTGAAACGGACTGTCAGTCTCCGCGATGAGACGTGAGCGTCCGCGAGGTTCGCGGACACCGATCAGCAGAGCCGCTCCTCCGATGAGAACGAGAGCTGTGGCAATCCAGAAGGTACCGTACTGGCCAAAATAGGGAATGGAAAGCCGGGCTACCTGCGATCCCAGCGTGGGAAGGCCGCCGGTGAAGGCAAACCAGAACCAGCCCATGGCGGAAGCGAGACGCTGTTTCGGTGCAGCGAGCGTGATCCATACCAGGAAGCCAAAGGCAAAGAGCGGATAGCCGAGACCGCGCAGGCCGTAGGTCATCAGGACTGCGGGATAGGTGGCATGCTGCAGGCCGAGAGTCAGGAATAGCACCTGGAAGATCAGCCAGAGGACAAGGCCGATCTTGATGACACGGCGGGGTCCCCATACATCAGAGAGAGCTCCTGAGAGCCATCCGGCCAGGGCAGCCATCGCTCCATAAACAGACGAGATGGTTGCCGCATCCCCGATGGTGAGTCCGCGGCTTACCAGGTAAGGGGTGAGAAAGCCTGATTCGACGCCATCGCCAATCATGAACAGCAGCAGACCTACGAACCCCCATAGAAGAACGGGAGGTATGCCGATGGCATCGAGCCGCGAAGGGCTATGCGAGGTCTGTATCTCTGGGAATGAGGCCGTGGATTCCATGGGACCGCCCTTCTGCTGCCGTAAAAAGATAAAAGCCGCCCCAGCACCCATAGAAGACGGGCGGTGGGGCGGCTTTCGATTCTCTGCCGCTATCGTGTGGATAATGCCTTAGAGGGGAACTGGCTGTCAAATTTCCGTAGCCCTTCGGTGAGCAAACATTCAGCGAGTGAGGAGTTGGCTTTGAGAGCTTTTCGATATCTAGAGCATTTTTCCTGTTGCTGGGTATTCCGGCAGAGGAGTGCAGCGGCGTTTTCATTGCGGAAAGCGCCCATAAATGCGGAAGCCCTACTCTACACCTGCAGGAAAAATGCTCTGTCGTTCTTGCTTCTTGTTCCGATGGTTCTTTTGAGTCTCGGTGCTGGAGCACTTGGCCAAACAGGATCGCGCACGATCGGATTTCTGACCGACTTCGATACGAAAGATGATGCGGTAGGCATCTGTCATGCCGTCATGCACGGCATTGCTCCCACGGCTACCATCATCGATATCACGCACCAGGTTACGCCCTTTGATATCAGCGAAGGCGCGCGGTTTCTCGCTGGAAGTGCTCCCTATTTTGCAAAGGATGCCGTGTTTGTTGCGGTGATTGATCCTGGTGTTGGTACAGCGCGGAAAGCGATTATCGTGAAATCGAGGGTGGGGCAGTACTTCGTACTGCCTGACAACGGCTTAATTACCGGCATTGCGGAACGCGATGGCCTGGAAGCCGCACGAGAGATAACCAGTCCAGAGTGGATGATTGGGGCGAAGCTTTCGTCCACCTTTCATGGGCGTGACATCTTCTCTCCAGCGGCCGCGCATCTTGCGCGTGGGGATGATTGGACGACAGCAGGTCCTGAGATTCCCGTCGCGCAACTTGTCAGGCTGCACGGAACGGTGGCAAAGGTCGACGAAAAAGGTCTGCATGCGGAGGTCATCGGGACAGATGGACCTTATGGAAACCTGGTCCTCAACGTGCCGCAGACTCTCTTCGCGAAGCTCGGCTATTCCCATGGAGACGCCGTCCCGCTGACGCTGAACGGAAAAGCCTACCGCATACCGTTCGTGAGAACGTTTGACGATGTTCCCGTTGGAAAAGATCTGCTTTACATCGATTCGAGAGACAGGCTCAGTATCGCGATCAACCAGGGGAACTTCGCGGAACGGAATCATATCGAGAGGCATATGGTGCTGGAGATTCCGCACAAGCACTAGATGGCCTCATTGAATGGGGTAGAGAGTGATTGCTAATTCCCCCGCATTTCAGTAAACGTTAACTGTTACGTTTACTATGCGCTATCGAATTCTCGGCTCTACCGGTCTTTCCGTTTCCGTTATCGGGTTCGGCGCTTCGCCGCTGGGCAATGTCTTTTCCCCCGTTCCACAGGCTGGAGATGACGCCCTGGTAGGTCGGGCGGTGGATGCCGGCATCAATTTTTTCGACGTCTCTCCTTATTACGGAGATGGGCTGGCGGAGGAGCGCCTCGGAACTGCGCTTGTTCCACATCGAAGGAATGTAGTGCTGGCGACCAAGTGCGGGCGCAATGGCTCTGATCGATTCGATTTTTCGGCGAAGGGGATTACTGCCAGCCTGGAAACCTCCCTGCGGCGATTGCGGACTGATGCGGTGGACCTGATCCAGGCACACGACATCGAGTTCGGAGATATCGATCAGGTCATTCACGAGACGATTCCTGCCTTATGGGAGCTAAAGCGGCAGGGCAAGGCCCGGTATGTCGGTATTACCGGATATTGGCCGGGCTTGCTCGCGAGGGTGGCCGCAGAGGCGCCGGTCGATACCGTATTGAACTACTGCCACTGGAATCTCTTTTCGAATGACATGGATGAAGCCTTGTGTCCGGCAGCGGCGCGGTTGGGGATCGGGCTGATCAATGCGTCGCCACTGCACATGGGGATTCTGGGAGGAGTTAAGCTTCCCGAATGGCACCCGGCTCCGCCTGCGGTGCGTGCAGCCGGGGCAGAGGTGGTTGGGTTCTGCCGTTCGTCCGGCGTGGATCCCGCCACGCTTTCGATGTGGACGTGTCTGCAACATCCATCCGTTGCATCGACGTTGATGGGATTTGCCAGTGCCGGGCAGGTCGACTCGGCGTGTGCTGCGCTGGATTTTGACCCGGATGCCGAGGTGTTGCAGACCGTGCAACGTCAGGTGTCTCCGGTATACAACACCTCATGGCCGCAGGGGCGCCCGGAGAACGAAGACACGAAACGCGCGATGGCAGGATTGGAAGAAGACGAGATCAAGGTGGCGAAAGCATGAAAGCGTTGACGATGGTTGCTCCTGGTGAGCTGGCGATGACAGATGTCCCAGAGCCAGGCAACGAAGGTGTTCTGCTGCAGGTAGAGATGGTTGGCCTTTGTGGATCGGACCTGAACAGCTATCGCGGAAACAATCCGATGGTGAGCTATCCGAGGGTTCCGGGGCACGAGATTGCAGCGACTGTGTTGGAAGGATCGGAGAAATACCCTGCGGGCACGCGGGTAACGGTCTCGCCTTATACGAGCTGTGGATGTTGCCCATCATGCCGCAACGGGTGTGTGAACGCCTGCGAGTTCAATCAGACCATGGGTGTGCAACGCGATGGCGCGTTGACGGAACGCATCCGCGTGCCGGAGGAGAAGTTGTACACCTCACCTTCCTTGGGTCTGCGTGAGCTGTGCCTGGTAGAGCCTTTAACTGTCGGATTTCACGCCGTGGCGCGGGGGCGGGTGACAGAAAGTGATACGGTCGCGATCTTCGGTTGCGGTGGCGTCGGGCTGGGCGCGGTGGCCGGCTCGGCGTTCCGAGGCGCTCAGACGATTGCGATCGACCAGGATGACGAGAAGCTGGAGATTGCCCGCGCCGCCGGAGCCGGACACCTGATCAACACCCGGCGCGAGGACGCTGCAGTGAAGTTGAAGGAGATTACCGGATGCGGACCGGATGTCGTAATTGAGGCGATCGGCCTGCCGGAGACATTCCGCATGGCGGTCGAGCAGGTCGCTTTTACGGGCAGGGTTGTCTATATCGGCTACGCTAAGCAGCCGGTCTCCTATGAGACGAAGCTCTTTGTGCAGAAGGAGCTCAACATCATGGGCTCGCGGAATGCCCTGGCCGGCGATTTTCGCGAGGTCATTGCGATGCTTGAGGCCAAGCGCTTTCCCGTGGAGAAAGCGATCAGTGCGGTTGTGGGAATGGATGAGGCTTCTGACTATATTGCCCGCTGGGCGGCGAATCCTGCTGCGATGAAGAAGATTATGGTGCAGGTGCGCTGACGTAATTGCGAACCGTCACCCTGCAGCCCTATTGTCGTGACTACCTGTATGAAGTGCATTCACGCCATCGTCTGCAGCGTTCTATTCGCGGCTTCCAGCCTGTATGGGCAGGTCGTTCTGCGGCCCGAGAGTTTTCGTCATTACGTTGACGAGTTTCGCCAGCAGGAGAAGCTGGTTACGGGAAAACAGGGAAGCGATTCGTATCACTGGATGGCGGCCAATATTCCGCTGTTCGAGTCTTCCGATAAGGACTTCAATGAGCTTTACTATTTCCGCTGGTATGCATTCCAGAAACACGTGGTGCGCAGCGAGAAGTATGGCTACCTGATCACCGAGTGGCTGCCGAAGCCGGAGAGCCCGGATGGAGCGTATGGTGTTCTGCCGGACGCGACACCGTTTCATTTGCGTGAGGCACGATGGCTGCACACCTCCCAGATCGCTGCGGATTATGCACGCTATTGGTTGAAGCCGGAGGCCGATCCGTGGAAGTATTCCGTGCCGTTGGCCGATGCCCTCTATCAGGTAACGCTGGCAACAGGGGTCCGCGATCTTGTGCGGGAAAATTTACCTGCGCTCATGCAATATGCGGAGCATTGGGATGCAACGCAGCGAGACAGCAATGGCTTGTACTGGTCGATCGACACCCGGGATGCGATGGAGAAATCGATCTCCGGTGATGGATATCGTCCGACCTTGAACAGCTATATGGTGGCGGACGCGAGGGCGATCGCCGCGCTTACCGACGATGCCGATCTGCGCACGAAGTTCATTCGTAAAGCAGATCTCCTGCGGAACCTGATACATGAGAGGCTTTGGAATACGAAAGATCAGTTTTATGAGGTGCTTTCGCCGGCCGCTGATTCTGGCATCCGCAAACAGAAGAAGTTTGTCGATCCAGGAACGCAGATGCAGTTTTCAGGCGTGCGGGAGCAGATCGGCTACATCCCATGGACGTATGGCATCGCTACGCCTGACCAGGACATTGCCTGGAATCAATTATTTGACGCGCAAGGTTTTGAAGGAAAGTATGGGCCAACGACTGCAGAAAAGCGGAGTCCGCGGTTTCGTTTTGCCAGCAGCGACCAGTGCACCTGGAATGGCCCGATGTGGCCCTTTGCGACAACCCAGACACTGACAGCGTTGTCGGAGCTGTTGGAGACACGAGGAACGTCGGCCATCAGCAACAGGGAATACTATAAGTTGTTTGCCCGTTATGTGCTGGCGCAACACCTCACATTGCCCGGTGGTCAGTCGATTCCATGGATTGACGAGGATCGTGACGCGGATGCTGATGACTGGATTGCGCGCCGTATGTTGGTGGAGAAGAACAAACAAGTTGGGCGAGGCAATTACTATAACCATTCCGGTTTTGCCGATCCCCTGATCACGGGCCTGTTAGGCATCCGTCCGGAATCAGGAGATACCTTGCATATCAAGCCGTTGCTGCCTGAGGGGACATGGCAATACTTTGCCCTGGACGGGTTGCCTTATCACGGGCATCAGTTGACTTTGGTCTATGACCGCACGGGGGCCCATTACCACAAAGGACACGGCTTCCAGGTCTGGATCGATGGGAAGATCGCAGCGCATCGTGAGGAACTTGGCCCGCTGACAGTGCAGCTCCCGGGAGCGAAGAGATGATGAAACGAGGAATCATTGCTGCTTCGATATTGCTGGGATTGACGACCGCCGCCACACGGGGAGAGAGCTATCTGTTTGCTTATTTCAAAGAGCCCGGTGACACCGGAATTTACTTTGCCCTGTCGCATGATGGCTATCACTATGCTCCGCTCAATGATGGGACGCCATGGCTTCTTCCACCGGCAGGACAGAAGATCCGCGATCCTTATCTGACGCAAGGGCCGGACGGGAAGTATCGATTGGTATGGACGTGGGATTGGCGAGGCAAGTCGATCGGTTATGCCGAGTCTGACGACCTGCAACACTGGACTGGAATGCGGGAGATTCCGATCATGGCTGATTTCCCTCAGACCAATAACACCTGGGCTCCGGAGATCTATTGGGACACGAGGGCCGGGAAATGGCTTGTTCTGTGGTCTTCCGCAATGAAAGGCGAGCCGAACAATCACCACATTTGGTCGTCGATGACAGCGGACTTTAGGAGCTTTACCAAGGCATCGGTATGGTTCGACCCTGGATACGTCACCATCGACCAGACGATCTTTCACAACACGTCGCGGAAGGATCTGGCTCCGTGGTACCTGGTCTTCAAGGACCAGAACCAGGACCCGCTGCGTTATCAGATTCGTGTTGCGAGTGGGCCCAGTGTACAAGGGCCATGGAGTAATATCTCCGGACCGATTACACCGACATGGAGTGAGGGACCGTCAGCCTTGCAGATTGGAGATCGATATGTGGTCTTTTACGACTACTATCGTCCGCCGGCAAGGTTCAAGGCGGTAGAGACGACGGACTGGGTGCATTGGAGCGATGCGACCGACAAGATTGATCTGCCGCGTGGATGTAAGCATGGGAGTTTTTTGAAGATCAGCGATGCCGTGGCATCTCAATTGGAACAGCGACACGATTCATCAAAAACGGCTTCGAAATAACAAACGATAAGACGGTTCGCGCGTAGCGCGAACACCCAGGTCCCCGAGGGACCTGGGGCACCAGTGAGGGCTATCTGTCTTAGTCCTCGAACATCCAGTCAAGATTTGGTGGCTCTCCATCAACGGAAGCAGTAGAGAAGTTGATGCGAGCTTTGACCTTTGTCTCCTGTGGGATGAAGCCAAGAATCACGTAGCTTCCACGGCCAAGGTCGAGCTCATTCCGTCCGGCGGAGAGTGGTGCGGCCCATACGGTGAGAGCCGGTGCTCCCTTCAACGCAACCGCGTTGGTCAGGGCGATATTCCAGTTCTCGGCATCGGCATTCTGTGGGCCTGCTTTGTTGACTCCCTTGCGGACGAAGCCGACCAGAACCTGCGCAGGTTTGTCGAGAGAGAAGCGGATGGGGGCGTTGCTCTTGCTGCTGACGCGGATGCCGCGCATACCGTCCAGTTCACCGGCTACCGATGCAATCTGCTGTGGTCCATCGGGAAAGATCGGTTCGCCTGCTTTGACGGTGAATGCTTCGCCGGAGCCAGGCTCAAGCTGGAAAACGACCTGAGGAAGTCTCTCAACCGGCTTCTGCGCCTCTGCCAGAGCGGCGGGATCATTCATGCTTTTCAAGCGTGAACGGAACGTGGCCAACTCCCTTTCATAGATGGGGAGGATGTCGCGCCAGTGATTGGTCTTCGGACCGCCGCGTACAGGGATCTGCCGCTGCGAGGTCTGCATACCGGCTGCATTGCGATAGGTCTTGTCGGTGATGTCCGTTAGTTGGCGGAAGAACTCGACCGATGAAGCCAGCAGGGAATCGGCCCTCTGAAGATGTTGCTGGTCTTTGTCATACCCAAACAACATGACTTCGGCGGCAGCGTGGGTCTTTGCCTGATAGAACTGCATCAGAAGCCAGATGCACTGCATGTCGCTGGCGATACGATCGTACTCGTCCTTATTCTTCGTGACATATGGCGCCGCTGCTTTAGCGGCTTCGTACGCCTGCTCTGCGCCCTTGGTGACGGTATCGGCTACGCCAATCGGTGTTTCTCCCTGGTGTGGCTGATGATGGAACTCATGGTCTACGTAGTCGTACAGGCGCTCGCCGGCTGGAGCATTGGCAGTCCAGAGCGTCTCAGCGGGGCCAAAGCGTTTGGCATCGATCAGCTCCGGCATTGTCATACCGAGAGCAAACGCCTGACGATTGCCTTCGGTGATACCGATGCGCGGCAGCAGGCGTGGTTGTGCCGGACCAGCGAGCGTGTAGGCATCCAGCAGTTTTTCTCCGGCCTGTGGAGTACCGAATCGCTGAGCGAACTCCTGAACCCAATACGTGCGCTCTTTTTGTGGATCACGATTAGGGTTCCAGGCGTAGCGAGCCCAGGCTTCAAACCAGATCCAGTCCCGCTCCGGCTGATAGAGCAGGGGCTCGGTCTTGTCGGCGGCGTTGGGCCAGTCCCAGTAACGCAGCGGGTAGAGGTGTACGCCTCCGATGCCGATGCGCTGATAGTTCAACAGGGTCTCACGAACGAAGTCAGGATCTCCCCAGCGGAAGGGCTCGAGGTTCGAGAGCAGGTGAACGTTGGAGACGGCGACGTTGCTGTTCTCCACCAGCAGCTTGAAGCGGTCAAGCACTTTGCCGCGATCGTTCGTCCAGGTGAGGGACTCGCCATTCCACTTCGAGAGTGTGTCGATATTGCCGTAGAGAGGCTTACTTGCCTTCAGGACATCTTCGATATCGGTGGCATGATCTCGAAGCACGATCGGCGGCTCCACTGTGGTGCCAAGCGCTTTCATGCCGTCTTTCACGCCGGGGATGATGGCCTGGGTCATGAGCTCAACACCTTTATGTGGAGAGAGAGCCTCGCCGAGAGTCATCATGAGGCCGACGTTCGGATAGTTGCGGATGAACTCGGAGATGACGTAGCGGGTGTACTCGATGGACTCCGGCGTCGGGTTCACCAGGTGATAAGGCAGATGGTGAGCGCGGGCGTATGTATGGGAGAGATGAAGGTTATAAAAGCCCTGCAGCAGCCAGATACCGCGCTTGTCCGCCTCTGCGGTGATCCAGCGCATCATCTCGATGTTCTGGTTCAATTGTGCGTCGCTCAGCTCCTGGGCTTCTGGGTACTTCGGCAGTTTCAGCAGCGAAGTGAACGGATGACCATTCCAGAGATAGAGCGTGTTCGACCGCTGGCGAACCATCATATCCAGGTAGCGGGTCCATTCCGCCTTGTCATAGAAGAAGGGAAAGTCTTTGGGCGTGTAGGGGTAATCGTATTGTGCGTCTTCGTAGGTGATCTCAGGCTTCTGCATTCCGATGCAGGTTCCGCGCAGCTTCAGCGCTGGATGATCGATGAACTCGATCTCTTTCGGAAGAGCATGTGCCTGGTTGATACGGCCGGCCAGTTCCAGCGCTCCGTAAAGAACACCGGAGGCATCGCTGCCGGCGACAATGATCTGGTTACCGATGCGCTTGATGACGAAGGCTTCGGTGGCACCAGGCCATAGCTGCGGCAGTTGCTTGTATTTTTCGACTGCGGGAAGGGAACGCAGACCGAGTATGATCTCTTCACCACCCTCAATATGGTTCGCGGTAAGGGCCGCTTGCAGGCGGTCGGCGCCAAAGCGTTCACGGGGCGTTGCATGTTCCGGGACGACGACCTTTACAGGAGCTGCCATCACGATGGCGGGTGCGGCAAAGACGACGGAGAAAAGCACAATGGACCGGATGCGAACGCGGGCCTGTGTCAACAGATGCATGTCATACTCCTAAACTTTCTGGAAGAGCACAGCCATGTAGGGCTTGCCCGTAAGCTCGATGTGGTTGGCGCCACCCTGAATCTGATCGGCGGCGTTTTCGTCGATGAACCTGCTGCCAGTGGACCTTCCGGTAAACACGCCGGGAAGCTCGCGCTCCGTCATATTCCAGGGATCGATGAGTGTGGCTTTGAAGCGTACACCCGCGGGAAGAGGAAAGTCGTATTCGCCGACGCAGTGGAAGTCGAAGTAGTAGAGATAGAGCTCTTTCTCTTTGCCAGCTGACGGGTAATAGGCATCTTCGAACTCGTTGACGCCGGTTTGCGTCGTTCGTTCCAGCAGCGTGCGCAAAAAGGCGATCCGCAGTGGGCTGGCACCGCGCAGTTTTCCGCCGTCGCTCCAGACGGGCTCGCCCGGCGGTGTCTTGTAGGTCTCTCCGTGGGAGGCATAGACACCGTGAACTGTGGCGAGCCAGAAGCGCCGCGTCATCTCTTCCGCAGAGAGATTGCCCCAGCGGCGGGCGATGTTGCCCTCGTATTGGATCTCGTCATAGATGATGGGCTTATTCCAGGCGGCGCGGCGCTCGGCTGACTTCTGAAAGTCATATTCCTGCAGGCTCGCGTGCGTGCACCACGGTTTGGAATGGTCGTAGATGATTTTGCTGTGATGGATGGAACGGAGATGGCTATAGGGATCGCTCGCGACCGTGATGCGGAAGAAACGATCCCAATCGGCCAGGCTCTTGGTCTTTACCAGGTCATATTCGTTTGCAATCGCCCACCAGACATTCCGATACCCGGCAAAGCGAGCAATCGCGTAGCGAAGATAGCGGTCATCCTGCTCCGGAGTCATCGATTTGAAGCCCCAGGAGTCATACGGATGAAAGAGGATCAGGTCAGCCTCAATACCGGCCTTCTGGAGTTCCAAAAGGCGGCGCTCGATCAATTGGAAGTAGCGTGGGTTGATGCGATCGCAGTCGAAGATTGCATTTGAGGGAGTGTTATCTTTCAGATCTTCGTGATGAGCACTGCTGGAACCCTCAGCGTGCTCGAACGGAAACTCCGGCATGCCGCGTTTTCCTTGTCCCTTTGGCAGAATGCAGACGCGCACCTTGTTGAAGGGAGAGTCCTTCAGCGCGGCAATTGTCTGCGTATCGTAGGGTTCGCTCATGAATAGATATGAGTAGGTGGTGGTGCCAAAGGGAAAGTACGGTGTGCCGTCCGCATACTGGAAATGGAACTGGTGAGCGACGTGGACTGGCCCGTGGTTCCCCGCCGAGGCAGAGGTGCAGCGAAAGCTGCCTGACTTGCCATGCAGTGCACCGGCTGAGGATGTGGTGGTGTAGCTCCAGTCGCCGGTGGCATCCGGCATGAAGCGGATGCGGTAGGTTTCGTTGCCGTCGTAGAAACCGGTGACATTGACGGCGCGATGCTGATGGCGGAACTCCGCCGACAGGGAGACATCAAGGAATGGGTTCCCTTCGGTGGGACCACTGAGAGCGACCTCAAAGATTCCCCACTGTTCGATAGTCTCTGCCCCGCCTTGTTCTGCGGTGGCATCGCTACCCGATGCCGCATTGCGGAATGAATGTTCTGCATGCGCGGCCAGTGGAAGAGTTGTTGCGAAGGCTCCAGCCCCCAGCTTCATCATCTCGCGGCGGTTCATGGTTATGCGTGTCTCCACTTAGCGAACGCATCGATCACTGATCGCGAATCGTTCGTTGTTACAGAAAGCACCAACCGAATCCTGCGTGGAGGTATCCGCCGAGAAGGGAAGGTGCTGTCGTTTATGCCACCCAAGTATGCAATGTCGAGGGGTCGATGTGCATTGCATTTTTTGTCGGTACATTCTGACAAAATACGAGAATTTCAAGGGAAAGCTGCAGAAAATCGCTATGTTTCCTCTCATTCTTTATTGACAATTCTTTCTTCACCTCGCTAGTGTGGCAGCCGTTCCGGATTCATGAATGAAATCTGGTTTTCAATCAGGAGCACGTCTATGAAACGCTTTGCCGCTTTGCTTTTGCTTCTTCTCGCCAGTGCCTCTGTCATATCAGCCCAGGAGTTTCGCGCAACTCTGACGGGGCGAGTCGCAGATCCAACGGGCGCGACCATTCCTCATGCCTCCGTGCTTGTCACCAACATGGAGACGGGCGTCAATTCGATGACTACGAGCAATGGCGCGGGTGAGTACACCGTACCGTTCCTGGCTCCGGGCAAGTACCGTGTGACCGTTACCGCGAATGGTTTTCAACGCTACGTACATGAGAACCTGACGCTTGAGTCCGGATCGAAGGTTGGTGAAGACGTTACCATGCAGGTAGGCGCCACGACCGAGGAGGTCCGGGTAACCACCGATGTCCCACTGATCCAGACGGAGACGGCTTCGGCCGGGCAGACATTGTCGGCTCAGGAGATCGAGAACCTTCCCGACAACGGCCGTTCCCCTCTGGCGCTGGCCAAGACGATGTACGGTGTCGTGGTCAAGCAGAAGAACTCCGTCGTGCAGGCTCGGCCCTTCGATAACTCCGCCGCTTCCGACTTTTCGCTTGGCGGCGGCAATTCGCAATCGAACGAGTATCTGTTGAACGGCGTGCCCAACATGCAGGATTCCTCACGCCTGCCCGGTTTCAGCCCGCTGCAGGACTCGGTGCAAGAGGTGAAGGTAGATATCTTCAATGCTGATGCGTCTACCGGCGATACGTCGGGCGGAACGGTCAATCTTGTGACCAAGTCAGGAACGAATCAGTTCCACGGCTCTCTTTCTGAGTTCAATCAGTTCTCTGCGATCAATGCACCGAATCGCTGGTTCGCGGGAACGACCAAGCAGCAGGCCTATCGCCAAAATCAGTACGGTGGCCACATCGCAGGTCCGATCTGGATTCCTCACGTGGTAAATGGTAAGGACAAGCTCTTCTTCCTGTATGCCTATGAAGGATTTAAGGGATCGCAGCCCAGCCCAGTGTTGACGACTGTTCCTACGGCAGCGGAGCGCAATGGCGATTTTTCCGCGCTGCTGGGCCTGGGGGCCAACAAGTCTGCTGCTCGCTGCACAGGTTATACGGCCACATACAACAGCTATCAGATCTTTGACCCGGCTAGTGGCACGGCCGACCCGAACTGCCCCGGTCAGGCTCTGCGCACGCCCTTCACTAATAACATCATCCCGGCATCGCGCCTGAGTCAGATCGCGCTGAAATATCTTTCGCTTTACCCGCAACCGAACGTGACCGGTACGGCGGATGGGCAGAACAACTTTTATTCCAGCAACAACACGATCAATAACTACAACTCGAACTCCGGTCGCTTCGATTGGAGCATCGATGCCAACAATAAGCTGTTTGTCGATGTGCATCGCAGCGAGTATCAGCCGATCCAGAACAATTACTTTGGCAATATTGCCACTGGTTCGAAGAGTTATACGGTCTATCAGGGCGGTTTGGTCGACTTCGTCCATACTTTCAGCTCATCGGTGGTCATGGATTCCCGAATCAGCCTGACCCGTTCCTATAAGAACTCGGCAATTGCCAGCGGCGGTGTCCAACCAAGCAGTTACGGTTTCCCGAGCTATCTGGATTCATCGTCCAGTGCGGGCGCCGCGCTGCCTCGCATTAGTTTCAGTGAATCCGGCACAGCCTATACCACTCTGAGTGCGGCGTCGCCCAGCCGGACGGCTTTCGACACCATCCAATTCTTCACCGCGGTCACATGGGTGCATGGCCGCCACACGTTGAAGATTGGTCCGGACCTTCGCCAGAACCGCAACTATGCAACCCCGACGGCTCCCGGAAGCAGCAACTACTTCACCGGAAACTTCGGTTTCGATAGCACCTTCACCAAAGCGGGTACGGCGCTCGCCGGGCCGGTCTTTGGCGGCTCGATGGCCTCTTTTCTGCTGGGGGTTCCGTCGAACGGCGCCTATACCATCAGTCCCTACCTGACTTTCAACAATCACTACTTTGCCGGTTTCGTCCAGGATGACTGGAAGCTAACGCGGCGGCTGACGCTGAATCTTGGTATTCGCCTGGAGAGTGAGACCTCGATCAACGAGAGCCATAACCGTGCTGTCTCTTATTTTGATCCGAATGCCGTGAATTCTGCGGCGAGCGCAGCCGCGACAAAGTATGCTGCATCGCCGATTCCGGAGCTTCCGGCGGCGAACTTCAATGCTAAAGGCGGTCTGGTCTTTGCATCCGATGCCCGCCGCCATGAATATGCCACGGCGCCGATGTACATCACGCCGCGTGTGGGCCTTGCCTTCAATCCGCCGATCTTCAACGACCGGATGGTAATCCGCACTGGTTTCGGTATCTTCGTCAATCCGTATAACGACTACTACACGCCGCAGAGCTACGGGTATATCTCGAATACATCTCTGGTGGCTTCGCTCAACAGCAACTTCACGCCGGCTGCTTCGCTCTCGAATCCATTTCCAGCAGCGAATCCGATTCTGCAGCCCACAGGAAATGCGCTAGGGGTGAATACCTATCTCGGCCAGCCAATTACTACCCGTCCGCGTGCGGTAAAAATACCGTATTCCGAACGGTGGTATCTCGACCTGCAATTCCAGGTGACCAAGAACACGATGTTCCAGGTTGGGTATTTAGGCAATCATCAGGTCCATCTCTCGTATAGCAATTGCTTGAGCTGTGTGCCCCTGTTGCCGTACCTTAGCCGTTCGCCGGCGCGCGATGCCGCGGTACAGAATAACCTTAGCGCGGCCGTCTCCAATCCTTTCAAGGGTGCGCCCGGTATGACCGGAACGCTGGCGACGGCAACCACTGTTCCGAAATATGTGTTGCTACAGGCCTATCCTCAGTTCGGTAATGGCACTGCCCAGAGTGGCGTAACGCAACAGTTGGCGCCCGACTCAAGCTCGAACTATAACGCTCTGATGGCACGTCTGCAGAAGCGCGTCTCCGATGGGTTGACTTTGAATGTCAACTATACGTATTCGAAGAATCTGCTATCGCAGCAACTCAACGCCGGTGGCCCATTGTCTTATCAAGGTAATTCTTCTGATTTTCCGCACCATCTCTCAATTACCGGAGTCTACCGCCTGCCATTCGGTCGTGGACGGCAATTTGCCGCCAATACGCCGTATGTCGTCGATGCTCTGATTGGCGGTTGGACGATGAATACAATCTTCCAGCATCTATCGGGTGGATCTATTCAGTGGAATAACCCGCCGCTCTTTGCCAATGGAACATCGTTTGACAAGTCGTTGACGTTCAACGCACGCCGCGTTGAGGGTGTATTCGACACCACGAAGTTCAATCGGGATGCGAACTCCCAGCCCAGCACGACATATAACTACCGTACCTTCCCGCTCTTCTACGGACGGCAGGACGGAACGAACAACCTGGACGTCTCTGTATTGAAAGACTTCAATGTCTTCAAGGAACGCATTCACATGCAGTACCGGTTTGAGGCATACAACGTCCTGAACCACACCAACTTCGGAGCACCGAATGTTTCGCCCACCAGCACCAGCTTCGGTCTCATTACGTCAACATCAACTCCGCCGCGCGTGCTGCAGCAGGCTCTGCGGCTGAATTTCTAACCTCCCTAGAACAAAGGAGAACGGGGTGCGCATCGCGCACCCCGTTCCCTTTTTGGTATCCAGAGTCATTTATGCAAAACGGATGGAATAACGCGCACCGGCCTCCGCTTCGATGATGTACTCTTCTCCTTCGGTTTTACCGGCGGACTTGCCGCGTAACTGAACGCTCTCCACGCGTGAGCCATGGGGCACAGCCAGACGAAGCTTTCCAGGACGCGATGCCAGAACGACTGCCGAGAATGGCTTACCTGACTTCCAGGTGAGATTGACGGTGAAGCCTCCACGGGCACGGAGGCCCTGAAAGCTGCCGTCCTGCCATACAGAAGGAAGAGCGGGCAGCAGGCGCACGACGCCTTCATGGCTCTGCAGCAACATCTCTGCCATACCTGCCGGCATACCGAAGTTGCCGTCGATCTGGTACGGAGAATTGTCCTTCAGTCCGCAGACGTCAAACATATTCGGACGAACGCTCTGGCGGAAGAACCACTTGATGTTGTCATAGGCCAGGTTGCCGTCTTCCAGACGGGCACACTGGTTGATGATCCAGGAGCGGCTCCAGCCGGTGCTGCCGCTGCCCGCGTCGAGACGGCGCTGCAGAGAGACCCGGACCGCGGCCGCGAGGTCTGGAGTCTGACGGAGTGTGATCTGGTCATCGGGATGGAAGCCCCATAGATGCGAGATATGACGATGCCCGGGCTCGAACTCGTCATAGTCCTCGGCCCATTCCTGAAGCTGTCCGTGTTTACCAATCTTGTAAGGCAGCAGCTTCTTTTCCGCGGCTTCCACCTCGGCACGAAGATCTGCATCGAGATTGAGCTCACGGCTTGCCGCGACAAACTGGCGAAACAGGCCGCGGGCGATTGCCTGGTCCATGGTCGGTCCCATGCAAAGGTTGGCTTTGGTTTTCGTGGTGCCGGGAAGGATATAGCCGTTCTCCGGAGAGCAGGAGGGGCCACCGACGAGATGGCCGTCCTTATCCGTTTGCAGATAGCCAAGCAGAAACTCGGCTGTCTCTTTCAATCGGGGATAGGCGCGCTGCTCGAGGAAGGTCCGATCGCCGGAGTGCAGCCAGTGCTCCCAAAGATGAGTGGTGAGCCATGCGCCACCCAACGGCCAGAAGCCTCCACCGAGGCCATCGATGGGCACAGCGTCTCCCCAAAGGTCGGTGTTGTGGTGGATGCAGAAGCCACGGGCGTTGTAGTACTTCTTCGCGGTGGCAGCTCCGGCAGCGTGCGCTGCGTCCAGCAAATCGAACATCGGGAAGTGCAGATCGCCGAGACCGGTGACTTCGGCGATCCAGTAGTTCATCTGAGTGTTGATATTGATAGTGAACTTCGAGCCCCACGGTGGATCAAGTGCATCGTTCCAGATGCCCTGTAGATTTGCTGCCATCGTGCCTGGACGACTGCTGCTGATGAGAAGATAGCGTCCGAACTGGAAGAAGGTAGGCAGCAGGTGGACATCATCCTCGCCCTCTTTCATTCGCTTCAGGCGTTCGTCGGTTGGTACGCCTGCATTGGGATCGGGTGTGTTCAGCAACGTAAGGTCGGTGCGGCGGAAGAATTGGCGATAGTCAGCGATGTGCCTGCGCCTGATCTCGGCGAACGGTGCCGAGGCTACGGTGAGATAGCGGCGGCAGGCCCCTTCCATATCCTGCGTCCTGATCTCGGTTGCGGCGCACAGAAGCAGCGTAACTTCGGTTGCTCCTTCGATCTTGAGCGTATTGTCTGCCGCGGAGATACGGCCCCCACGATTCAGGGCCACCATTTCGGAGCGGAAGCGGACACCTACTTGACGTTCCTGGGTTGCCGGGTCGGTCGTTGGCTTCACCGGCAGCGCTTGACCGGTCATGACCAGCCGCTTGCTGCCCACGACCTGGGTGGTCGCATTCGCTGGGCGGTCCAGCGCCGCCGTGAAGGAGAGCTTGCCGGGAACGCTGGCGGTGAGGTGAACAATGATGACCTGGTCCGGAGCAGACGAGAAGACCTCACGGACAAACGTGACTCCATTACTGACAAATCTCGTTGTCACGATGGCGGAGTCGAGGTCGAGCTGATGGCGGTACTGCGAGATATCTGTAATGCCATCGAAGTGCAGATGCAGATCGCCCAGCGTCTGATAGTAGGGCATGCGCGTGGGAACGGCGATGACATCCTTCATCGCAAGTGCTTCCGCTTCTTTCACGTTGCCGGCGAAGAGCAGCTCGCGGACACGGCGAACGCCTTCGGCTGCATTCGGATTATTGCGGTCGCGCTTCTCGCCCACCCAGATCGTCTCTTCGTTGAGCTGAATACGCTCATGGACGGGCTCGCCGAAAACCATGGCGCCGAGACGGCCATTGCCCACAGGGAAGGCATCGCGCCACTCCCGGGCAGGATGATTGAACCAGAGGCCATAGCGAGGCTTCTCCTGGGAGGTAGTGATGGCGCTGCCTCGTCTGGATGTGACGGCGATGCCGGCCAGGACGGAGTCGCGCAGAAAGCCGCGGCGTGAGAGATGCATCTATATATCTCCTTATTGTTTCCACACGACGCCTGCGCCATGCGCAGGCAGATCGAGGATAGAGGTTTTACTGATGTGCAAGGGTTGCAATGTGATTCCTTGTTCGCTTTCGAATTCGGGGCTAGCCCGCAGCGTGCCATGGGTCCAGCGCCGACTCGTAGCTGAGAGCACTGATCTCGGACGGGATTTCATGTCTTCCGGTCTTCCAGTCCACAGAGATTGAGGCTTCCGGGATATTACTTTGTGACCAGAGCCCGGATGGAGTGCAGTCGCTCCCAGGCTGATCAGCAGATCGCGACGGCGTAGCATCAGTTGCCTCCCTCCAGCGTCGAGACGATCAAGATCTCTCCAGGTTGGACAACGACATCACGCAAGCCAGGCTTTGCTGCAGCTACCTCGTTCTCTTCGTACTGGGTAACGTGCTCCACCTGGCGCCAGGATGTGTTCCAGGGAATCTCGACGCGAGTGGTGTCGGTGCTACGGTTCAAGAGGACGATCGTCTTTTTGCCGGTGTCTCCCGCAAATGCTGAGACCAGAAGATCCGGGTTGCCGGGAGCCGTGGCGTTGACACGCCACATTCCCTCTTGAATATGGCGGCTATAGGCGCCGAGAACCCGGAGCTCGAAGCTGGAGGTAACCGGGATATTGCCGTGTGTTTTGTCGGGAATCAGTAGAGAGCGGGAGGCACCGAAGTTGGGCTGTTCGACATCGAGAATCGTCCAGCAGTACATCAGGGCAATAGCATTCAGCTCGGTCAGGTGCTTGTGGTAGAGCTGTCCCACCTGGAAGGCGACGCGATAGCTGGGCTCCTGCAGCTTGCCGTCGTTCAGGCAGATTTCGGTGGCCAGGTAGGGTTTGTCGCCCATCGCAGCGCGCATCGCCTGTAGCTGCTGATCGTAGCGGTCAGGACCAGCGGCATACTTTTGCCAGTCATAGACGTGGCTAGCGACATAGTCCGTATCCTGCCAGGCTTCAGTGTCCTGTTTCAGATCGTTCACCCGGCCGACGCCCATCCATAGATAGGGAG
Source organism: Terriglobus albidus (assembly GCF_025685425.1). Lineage (GTDB taxonomy): Bacteria > Acidobacteriota > Terriglobia > Terriglobales > Acidobacteriaceae > Terriglobus > Terriglobus albidus. Next base: position 359,349 of record NZ_JAGTAS010000058.1, on the reverse strand, counting down.
CATCGGCCATGTGGATCTTCACGTCTTTGAAACCAGCTTTATCCAGTTCACGGCGCAGGCTCTTTGTCATCTCGGCATAGACCGAGGGAATCTGTTCGACCTCGTTCTGAATGCCGACGATCATTGGCGGCTTGCCGGACTTTTTAGTAGCCATGCGGCAATACGCCACAACGATGCGGACATACTGTTCCACGTCAGCCTGCTTCGTAACGGGCTTCTTCCAGGCGTCGATGATCTTGACTGGGCCGTCGTAGGGCTTCTCTGCCCATTTTGGCAGAGCCCACATCTCGTAAATGACGTGGCCGCCAAGCGCAAGCATGCGACGCGAGTACTCGAAGTTGCTGACTTCTCCGTTAGGAAAGTTGTCGCCGTAATAGTGCGGTGTAGCGGATGAGAGATCGTCGAAGTTGCTGAGGTCCTGCTTGAGCTCCGTGCCCATCGGATATTCCCGGTGGAGCAGCAGATTGTATTTGTGGATAAGGTGCCAGTACTCGGCCTTACCGCGTTCGCTCAGCTCCGCATAGGCCGGAATTCCGGGGCTGCCGCCGAAGCCGAGCATGGTTTGCTGTTTGCTGTCCCGATCGATCTGCAGCGCTGCAGTTTTGATCTCCGATGCGAGCAAAGCCCCGCGGACGACGAGGTGTTGCGTGCGCGGAGCGACCAGCATCATCTGATGCCGTTGTACATCGAAGTACATTGGGGCCTGCAAAAGATCTTGCCCGTTGAGCAGAACATGTACGGAGAGATGCGAATCGGCGACAACCTTAAGAGTGCGAGGGTGTCCGGTAAAGGCCTTTTCCTGCCGTATGAGAGTGCCTTTCTCTCCCAGTAACTGCGTGCTGTCGTACCAACGCTCTGAAAGCTTGACGTTCCCTTCGCTGAGCTCGACTGTCAGGCCGGCGTGGGGGCCGGTGAAGATCCAGCGCAGTGTAGCCGTCGGCGGGAGATCACCTTCAATTGCGATGGTGCGGCTGAAGAGCGCCGGCAGCATCTCATGGAAGTACTTCCGGGCGGGTTCGTTGGGACGTGTCCATCCAGGCCCGGCAGGGCCGTCAGCGGCAAACTCGAAACGGTCTGCTGCCTGCGTTATCGCGGGAGCAGCGGTATCGGGAAGTTGCAACGGCTGCTGGGCCGTTATTGGAACGGTGACCATTGCAACAACAGCGGCAGTAGGCCATGGATGCCATCTGTGTTTCATGGTTATTCTGTCCACCCTTCCACAGCGAGCCCTTTGCCGCGAACTACCTTGTCTTCAGCCTGGACGGTGAACCCTTCGGCCTTCCCCCTTGCGAACTGGGCGACACCTGCCTTTTTCGCCTGCAGGTGAACGTTCTTGAGCTGCAGGTTCTGGATTGGAGCCTCGGGGAGCCCCTGGATCTGCACGGCTGTCTGCGAGTTCTTCGCGGTTACGTTTTCGAGGTAAATGTCATGGAAGCGGGGAGTGTGCTCTGCGACAGGCTCACCTGGATCGTCGGCTTTGTAACCGGTGTAATAGCCCGTGATCTGAATCGCGGTGCGGACGTCTTCCATGGTGATGTCCTTATAGTGGAAGTCGCCGATATCGTTTCCGCGTCCGCGGGCGCTTTTAATGCGGATGCCTTGATCCGAGCTCTTGAAGCCGACGCGCTCGACCCGGACATGCTGTACACCGCCGGCCAGCTCGCTGCCGATGGAGAGGCCGTGTCCATGGACAAACTCGCAGTCCCGAATGGTGATGTCACGGCTGGGGACGATAGGTTCTCCGCGATCAACCAATCCGCTCTTGATGGCTACGTTGTCATCGCCGGTGTCGATGTAGGCGTGCTCTATCAGGACGTGCGAGGTCGAGAGCGGATCGATACCATCAGTATTCGGCGCCTTGCGGCCGGGATTCAGGATGCGCACATTCCGCACCGTGAGTCCGTCGCAGAGATTGGTCAGGATGTTGTACATCGGCGAGTTCTGGACCGTGACTCCCTCGATGCGGATCTTTTTGGATCGGGTGATATCGACAATCATCGGCCGCGGTGGCTCGGGCGATGCCTTGGGACGATTCAGATGGCGGGTCCACCAGCCCTGTCCGCTGCCATCGATGGTGCCTTCGCCGGTGATTGCAATATCTTCCGCGTGATCGGCATGAATCAGCGCCATGCGGCGCCATTTGGCGTCCTCACGGACGGGGAAATCATCGATCTCCTCGCTGGCCTTGAGCATGGTGTCTTTCGCGACAGAGAGGGCCACGTGGCTCTTCAGATCGAGCGGGCCTGAGAGGAAGGTGCCTCCCTGCAGGACGACAGTTCCTCCACCTTGGGAGGCGCAGGCGTCGATCGCTTTCTGGATTGCGGCGGTATCTTTAGTCACGCCATCCGCTTTGGCGCCCATCTGGCGAGCATCGCAGGTTGTAGAAGCAAAGGCTGTCGCCGAGTAAAGCAGAGCTGCCGCCGCAACTGATTGAAATATCATCGACACGATTTTCCTGGAGTTGAAATCGGGAAGTTCAGGGTAAAGTGTGATTTTCATATTCAAAAACCTGTTTTCAGACAAAGTTGCGGGAAAACAAGTATAAGGAGTTTCACGCGAAAGTTGCACGCGCGTGTTCGTGTCCTGACCTTATCTGGCTTGAGGTGCTGTCATTCGTTCTGAAAAACGTACTCTTCGTTGCTACTTCAATACTCTGGCTCTCGTCGGTCTTGGGCCTTTTCCGGGCGGCTCGATGGCGGCGATCCGCGAGGCCGGTTATGACGGCGTACAGTTTCATATCTCGCCGAAACCGCAAGAGCTGGAAGAAGCTCTGAAGCAGGGGCTGGGAGTCTGTGCCGCGGCGCGGGTGAACGTGCCCGAGGACGCTGTCCGTGTTGCGCAAGAGGCTCACCTGATGGGGCTGGAGTGCCTGACACTCCACGTGGGGTGGGGCCTGGAAGATGACGATAATGCAGTGCGATTGATTGAGGCCGTACTGAACGCCTCGGCGAAACACTCGGTTCCAATGTATGTGGAGACGCATCGCGCGACGCTTTTCCAGGACATGTGGCGCGCCGTGGGCTTTCACCGTCGCTTTCCGGCGCTGGAGTTCAACGGCGACTTCTCGCACTGGTATACGGGCCAGGAGATGGTCTACGGAGGTTTCGAGACGAAGTTCGAGTTCATCAAGCCGATGCTGGAGTGCGTGCGGTTCATGCATGGACGGATTGGCAACCCCGGCTCGATTCAGGTTGATCTCGGCTCGGGAGATTCGGCGGAGCATCCGTACATCGACCATTTCAAGACGCTGTGGACGCACGTCTTCACCCGCTATCTGAAAGCGGAGACTGTAAAGCAGGAGTTCTTCACCTTCACCCCGGAGCTGCTCGCGCCCGACATCTACTACGCGCGTACCTTCCAGGGGAAGGAAGAAAGCGATCGTTGGCAGCAATCGCTGCTGCTGCGTACCATCGCTCAGCAGTGCTTTGCCGAGGCGGCGAAATCCACGAAGTAGAGCATTCGCCCTGTAGTTATCGAGTGGGGTTTCCGCATCTATGGGCGTTTTCCGCAATGAAAACGTCGCTGCACGGCCCTTCCGGAATACCCAGCAACAGGGAAGATGCTCTAAACGGCCGGCGATGTGCAATCCGGGGTGCATGGTTCCGTATAGCGGACTATGGTTTGGCAGGTTCGCCGGCTCCGGGTTGCGCATCATCATAGGCAACCGGACCAGCTTCAGGCTCGATGCCGGCGCTCTTCATGACCTCTTGCGCCTCTTCGGGCCACTGGCCGTTGCTGACCAGATGATCGTTGAGGATCAGGTCGTTCTGATAGTTGGTCCACATGCCGCCGATCTTGGTGCCGTCGTGCCAGTTCGAGTCAGCAGTGTTGTCGGGTGAGATGCGAAGCGGGTAGGCGGCACGGACGGTATTGATGTTCAGCCACTCGCTGTCGGGATCCTGTACGACGTTCCGGCGGACCGTGATGTAGCGTGAGCCCTCATCGAGATAGAGGCCGATCATCTTACTGTTGTCGAAGATGTAGTTCTCGGTGATCAGCGTTCCCGGGCTGGCGGAGAGGTTATAGATGGCTCCCCCGTCGTGGAAGAAACGCTTGGCTCCGTGGATGCGGTTGCTGGCGACGACGGTGTCACGATGCGTGGTTGGCGTGGCGTAGACAAGATTGGCCTTCCAGTCATAGCCATGCATCCGCACGCGGTAGTTGGGATTGCCGCCGGCATCGTGCATCCCCCAGCCATAGCCGATATCAATGGCGTCGTACGGCACCTCGGAGATATCGTTGTGCAGAATGATGGCCTGCGTGATGTAGGTGCTGAGGATCGCGCTATTGTCGCGGAAGGTCTTGCTGACCAGGCGGATGCGGTTGTTGCGGATGATGAGCTGGCGGTTCACCATTTCCGGGCGCGGAGGATGGTGGGCGTCACGATGAACGCCACCGGCAAGAATGGCGCCTCCGCCAAGATCGGTGAAGATATTCGCCGTCACCGTGATATCGCCGGTTCCGAGGCCAATGCCGCTCAGCATGGCGTCGGCATCATTGCCGATGCCAAGGGCATATTGACCGAGATGCGCGAAGACATTGCCTTCGAAGGTGATGCGTTCTGCCGCGGAGACCTGGACGCTTGCCGGCATCTGCTGCCATTCGTTGCGTACGCTTTCAAACTCGGGGCAGCCGAACTTGCAGGTACTTAGCGGATCGGCAGGATAGGCGATGGCGCGGCCCGTCAGGTAAGAACCGCTCTGCTGGCTGGCATAGCCCTCGGAAGAAGATGGGCCCATCCAGGTTGTGTGCGAGAAACGAATGCCGCGGAAGCTCAGATTCCTGGCGGGTGTGTCATAGCTGCCGCTGATCGAGAGCAGTACGGTGAGCCGCGGAAGCTCAACATCGGCCCTGGCGAGATCGACGCCGGCTGACGGTTTGAGATACAGCTTGCCCTGGCGTGGATCGATGTACCACTGGCCAGGCTCAGAGAGGAAGGCCAGTGCATTGCTGAGATAGAGATGCGCGAGCTCCGGATGGTAGGGGAAGGCAAGACTGTCGTATCCCCAGAGATTGTTGTCCCACGCGGGCTGCTGCATCACTATCTTCATGCCGTCGATGCGTGCGACCGGAGAGAAACGCTCAGTGAAGAAGCCGGTTCCACTGACGAGAATGCGGGATGGGTCCGGAAGCGTGGCCAGATAGTTGTACTTGGCGTCGTGGAGTGTCAGGCCCTCGCGCGTAAAGGTGACGTCGGTTCTTGGAAGCTCTACGCGTGCGCGCGGCGCAAGATGACCGTCTACCCAGAGATCGCTACTGTCAGTTCCTGTGGGCACGTCAGCAACCCAGATATTTTTGGCGCGGTCGAAGACCTTCCATCCGGTGACGGCCATACCGCCGGAGATTACGGGCTTTGCATCCTTCGCTGCACGCCATACCACCTGATGGCCGTTCTGTCCGCCGTCCGCGGCATTGAAAAGAAGTGGATGGGCGATGCGATACATCCCGTCGCCTAGTTCCACGACGACATCATGTTGCCGGTTGATCTCTCGCACGGCTGCCTGTGCTCGTTCGAAGGTACGCAGCGGCTTGCCGGCCGAGCCGTCGTTGCTATCGTTGCCGTTCGGAGCAATGGAGAGAATGACGGCATCGGGGGCGAGCTTCTGAGCCAGGACCCGGGGGGAGGCCGCGGTCAGCAACAAGGTGATAGCGGTTATTGTTCTGTGCATCGTATCTGAACCTCTGCGCCGTCATAGCGCACTGTTTCTGTTTTCACTCCTGCATCGGCGTAGATTTGAATCGTCAGCTCGCGGGATGCGGTCATCGTGGGGAAGCTGCCCTCGCGGGGCAAAACGGTCAACTGTTGTTGTGAATCATCCCAGCGAAAGTGGGTAAGGGTATAGTCGCCCCGCTCATAGGCGTAGCCATCGCCGGCATCTTCATAGTGCGTGAAGGTTCCATTTGCACCGGGATAAACGTGTACGGTGTATGGCGCCTCTGGGAACTGTCCAACGAACTGGCGCACTGGTCCCAGCACCAGGATGGAGCCGGAACGGACAAAGACCGGGATGGTCTGAAGTGGCGCATCGGCATTGACCCACATCCCTCCCGCGTGAGGTATGCCTGTCCAGAAGTCGAACCAGTCAGATGATGCCGGTAGATAGACTCTGCGGGTATGCCGGCGTCCTTCAAGCTGCTGCGATGACCGGCCGTAATACATTGGCTCGACTACCGGAGCGATGAGGAGGGAATCGCCTAAAAGAAAAGTGTCGTCCATCTGCCTTGCAACGGGATCATCGGGAAACTCCAGTGCCAAGGGGCGAAGCATGGGAGCTCCGGTGCGGCAGACGGCAGCCATCAGCGAATAGAGATGGGGCACAAGACGGGAGCGCAGCCGGATGATCGCAGCCAGTGCATCATAGAACGGCTCGCCGGGTTCACCGAATCGCCAGATCTCGCGGGCGGCGTCTGTACCGTGAGATCGCATCATCGGAAGGAAGCAGGCGTACTGCATCCAGCGAACGTAGAGCTCCCAGAATGCCTTATCGCGGCAGCCGCTGTCAGCAGCATCTGGCTGCAGAGCGTCCATGGGAGTGAGTCCACGGCAGCCATCGTTGTAGTCACCGCTCCAGAACCAGAGCGCAGGATCATTGGCGACGAAGAAGCCTCCGGCATCGGTCGTCCAGAAGGGCTCGCCGGTGGCGCAGAAGTTCACGCCTTCAGGGATGCAGCGCCGTAGCGTCTCCCAGGTCCCGCATATATCGCCGTTCCAGGTAATTGTGCCGTAGCGATGCTGGCCGGCATAGGACGACCGCGTGAGGTTCAGTACGCGGCGATCTTCCGTGGCACTGCGCTGGCCATCGTAGATGCCTTGCGAATGCAGGAGAGAAAAACTATTGATGCGGGCTTCGTCGATGTATCTCTTCGCAGCATCGGTATTGATACGCAGCCGGGTATGCGGTTCGGGTTTTACGGCGCCGGCCCAGTCTGCTTCGAAGGGTTCCGTACAGTCGCACCACCATGCGTCGACGCCATGATCGAAGAGCCCGCGTTTCGCTTGCTGCCAGTAAGTGGCTCGTGCCGTGTCATCGAAGGCGTTATAGGTCGACTGATTACCGAGCATCTGTTGTTTCTGCTGCAGCTCGACTTGGTTCTCACATCCGCCGGCCATGATGGGCCAGATGGATACCATCAGGTGTACGTCTATGTTGTGCAGCGACCGAGTCATGGCGGACGGATCAGGGAAACGGGCTAGATCAAAGCTCTTCTGTCCCCAGCCGGAGCCGTTGGGCCAGCTCTTCCAGTCCAGCACAATGCAGTCGAGAGGAATCTCGCGTCTGCGGTATTCGTTGGCGACAGCGAGGAGCTCCTCGGCATTGACGTAGCGTTCCTTGGACTGCACGTATCCCAAAGCCCACTTCGGCAGCATCGCCGGCTTGCCGGTAAGGTCGTAGTACTGTCCGTAAAGCGCTTCCAGCGTGCTTCCGCAAAAGATGTAGTAGTCCAGCTCGGCGACGGTATCGGCCCACCAGTAGGAGCCCAGGGCGTCATCGTGGAAGGTCATCAGCGATTCGCAATCAAGCAGGACTCCGTATCCCCGCGATGAGATCAGTACAGGCACGACCGCCTTCATATTCTGCTGATACAACTCGCGGGAACGGCCACGAAGGTTGCCGTATCCCTCCTCGTGTGATCCCAGTCCGTAAAGAGCTTCATCTTCGGCAAAGATGAACTCCAGCTTGGCCTCGAAGGCCTCGCGATCGAAGACGGTCTCAAAAGATTCCGCGGCTGCACGTGCGCCATCGATACTTTGCCCTGTGGTGATGGCCTGTGTTGTGGAGAAGAGATTGCGATAGACCTTCTTTCGCGTCAGCCACTTGCCCCCTCGGTCGGGTTCCTGGAGAAGAACTTTGCCCTGAGAATCCTTTACGGTTAGAGCTCCGCTCGCTTTCGAAACAGAAACTTCGATCGCGTTTGTTGAGAGGCGATAAAGATCCTGCTCCTCCTCAACGCTAAAAGATACGTGTTCACGGACTATGACGATGGCAGAATTGCGCTCGGCAAAGGCGCTGTCTTCCGTGTACGTGACGCGGACAGTGGCTTCAGTGGGGAAGCTCAGTCGAAGGCGACGAGCTCCCGAGACGAAGATAGCATCGCCGCGACGTTGTTCAAGCTGGAACATCAGATACCCGCACTCATGGCTACGGCCGCGGCGCGGCGCAACTCAAGGTCTTTGCGGATCTGCGGTTCCAGCCGCTCATACCGCTGGTAGAAGAGGACTGGAATGGTTGCCATAGCGTAGGCCACCGCCGGCAGCCATATAAAACTCAGGTTGATGCCATGCAGCGACTGTGCCGTCTGTTGGACGTGTGGGATGTAGTGATAACGGTCCAGAATCCAGGCGGGAATTGCACCGCCGAGACCGCTGCCGGCTTTCAAACAGAAGGAGAAGCCGATGGCAGTAAGAAAGCCGGTTGCCCGGATGCCGCACTTCCATTCGCCGTAGTCAACGCTGTCAGACAGAATCGTGAAGGGTATCGCCATGGCCGCGCCGCTGGCAAAAAAGCCGAGTCCCCAGCCGGTCAATATGAGTGGCACGGAATATAGGCGTGCTCCGGCTGCAAGCAAAAGCTGCCCAGCGACACAGCCCAACAGGCCGGCAGTCCATAAATTGCGTTTCGATGTTTTGCGGCAGAGCCAGGGAAGCAGGAAGACCGTTCCCAGAGAGACGAAGTCCAGGCTGTTGGCAACGGAGATGAGATCGCGGCGATGCAGCGTGTATTCAAAGAAGTAGGGTGCCGCCGAGATGCGGGCGATGAAGGCGATCCAGAAGAAGAGACCACTTGCGAAGGTGATCAGCCAGGGATGGTTGCCGCGGATCGCGCGCAGGCTCTCGCGCAGGGCGATCTTCTTGTGCTCTTCCACGACTGCCTCCCGCAGATTCCGAAATGCAGTCAGATAAAGCAGTACGGAGCCGACGGCGTAAAGCGACATAACGATCAAAAATCCCTTACGGTCATTGCCGCCTCCAACGCGATCCACCAGGCGCAGGACAGTCAGATTGACGAACAGGACGGCGAGCTTTGACCCGAACATACGGAAGGTCGTAAGCGTGACGCGTTCGCGGGAGTCTGAAGTGAGTCCGCAGAGAATGGATGTGACGGGCGTATTAATGCCTGTGTAAAGGATGCTGCAGATGGCATAGGTAACACCGGCATAGAGAACCTTTGCCGTGCCGCTGAGATGCGGTGTGAGGAAGGTAAGCACGCCGAAGATGGCGAACGGACTGCACAGCCAGAGGAACCATGGGCGGCTCTTTCCAAGCCGGCTATGGATGCGGTCGAAGAGAATGCCCCAAAGCGGAGCGTCCACCGCATCCAGGCAGCGGGTCGCCAGCAGAATGGTTCCCGCGGCAGCCGCGGAGATGCCATAGACATCGGTATAGAACTTCAGCAGGTAAAACGAGACGACGCAAAAGATGAGCTGGCCCGCGACTTCGCTGGCAGCATAACTTAGACGTGTCTTCAGCACACCCTTCTCCCTTTTCTTCGAACGGCTACAAAGCATAAAGGCCGCTGACGGCAATTCGCCAGCGGCCTGTCATCCAAGGATCAGGCGACCTTTTCCTTCGATGGTTCGGGGAAGGGGCCGTATTGTTCTGCAGTATCGTCAGCGTGATTGTAGATATTCTTGCCATCCTTCAGAAATGGAGTGGCCATGGCCCAGGGCTTGCCGTCCGGACGATTAATCGGCGTCGCGCTGTACTGGGGAAGATAAATACGCCGCATATTGTTCGTCTTGTTCGGCCCGCTGCGATGAAAGACATAGCTGTCAAAGGCGACGATGCTTCCGGCAGGGACGATGACCGCATCGCCGGGATCATTGCCTGTATAGCCGATCAGGTCGTTGGTGCCATCTTCTTTGGTGTGGTCGATGATGCTGTTCTGGGTTCCGCCCCGCGAATGGGGCAGCAGATAAACGGTGCCGTTTTCTTCGCTGACGTCATCCAGCGTGCACCAGCAGGTCACGTAAGGCTTGTGCTGGGTGGTTGGGTTGTACCACTTCACGTAGCCGGAGTCCTGGTGCCAGGCGAACTTCATACCCTGTTCGGCGCCTTTGACTACCCATTGTTCATGGAAGAGATAAGCGTCAGGGCCGACTGTCGCCGCAGCCACCTGGGCCATAAGATCGCTGAAGACGAAGCGCCACAGCCGGGAGCTGAGACGGTAGCGGTTATTGATGAAGTATCTCTTGCCACGGTGGCTGATGTTTTCCGTTTGAACGCCTTTGGCGTCCATCATGGAATCGTAATAGCCGAGGTAGTAAGAGCACTCCTCACGCAACATGCTCAGCATCTCCGGAGGAATGACGCCCGGCAGGATCATGTAGCCTTCTGTGCGGTACAGTTCGCGTTGTTGTTCCGTAATGATCGCCATACGCATTGCAATCTACGTAGTAGAGATTACCTTTGGCTTCTCATTTTTGAAATTAGTTGTTATCGTATTTTGTCGTAGCGAGCACCGTTATGCGCGAGCGCCTGCAAATTCGTCCGGAATTCGATGGAAACGTCTGGCTGTACCACAACCTGGGCTGGACCAACCGGCGCCACCACCATGCCGAGCTGGAACTGAACATCGTCACCCGCGGAACGGGCAGTTATCTTCTGGGAAGCCGGAAATACCAAATTCGCAGCGGCGATCTGATCTGGCTGTTCCCCGCGCAGGAGCATGTGCTCTTTGAAGAGTCGGCAGATTTTGAGATGTGGATCGCGGTCTTCAAGCGCCGTGCCGTCAAACGCTTTGCCATCGACGAGTTCAGTACCCCGCTACTGAAACTCTCCCGCGAAGGCGAGTGTTGCCGCCGCCTGACATCGCAGGAATTGTCGCGCATGGAGGCACATTGTGCCGATCTTCTGGCGGGAGCGAAGCAGCCTGGATTTCTGAATGCAGGTCTCAGCTACCTGCTGCTGTATGCCTGGCAGTGTTTTGAGCGGGCGGGCACGGTTCCGGTACGCGATGTCCATCCCGCTGTGGAGCGGGCTGCCCGCCTGCTGCGCGACGAGGACAATACATTAAACCTCGACGAACTGGCGCGGCGATCGGGACTGTCGGCTGCACGGTTGAGCCGCCTGTTTAAGCAACAGACCGGCTTTGCGATGGTGGACTTCCGCAACCGTCAGCGGATTGATCGTTTCCTGGATATCTACGGCAACGGGCAACGGCAGACGATGCTCGATGCCGCCCTGGAAGCCGGGTTCGGTAGTTATCCCCAGTTCCACCGCGTCTTCCGAAGAATTATGGGATGCGCCCCGGGAGAGTATCGCCGTGGTGACGCGAGCTGACACGCCTGCAAAGGCCTAGAGGATCTATTCAGGGCAACGGCCAAACTGGCACGATGGTGCTGTCTGAACCGGCCTTGCAATGGCAGGGAAGGGCGGCTTAAGCTTGCGCAGTTCCCATCCTGGAATCGAATACGTCAGCCATTATCGCTCAACGGCAGGGAATTACTCTCGCTGATCCAGGAGCATGGATTATGCCTTTGCTTCTCTTGGGAATGCCTTGTTGACTGCAGCTAGTTGATCGAGAAAGACGTCACGAATTGTCCCATCAAGCTCTACCGGAACATCCCACGTAACGGCGCCACCGACGCCCAGAATATTTCCTGTGTAGGTCACGATCTGTTCGGAACTGAAGCGCGGTGCTCCGGAACCCCACTTCTCTCCAAGGAAGCTGAGCATGTGGAGCTGGCTTCCATCAACCTCCCCCTTTTCGGCTCGGCGGATGGCGACAAGTTCCGGTTTGTCGATCTCACCCGCGGTGAAGTCCTCTTCGGGAGTTATTGAAAGGAAGCGATAGAGCACACCCGGATTGAACGCAATGCAGGAAGCAGCATTTCCCGCCCGGGCGGCTGCTGCGAAGCTGGCGAAGTTGGGCGCCTCTGCGGTGCGGTACATCGTATTCGGAAAATAGCAACCATCGAACCACCAGCCGGCAACTTTCTGCTCCCAGCGGCGAGACCACTCCTCAATAATCTGCTGCCACTTTCGTTGGAAGTTCTTGTTCGCATGCGGTCCGTTGGACCACTCCAGGGCAGCGACAGCAGCTTTGTCCTGCGCCGGCGCGCCGGACGGAAGGTAGACCATCAATCTGATATCGTGCCGCCTGAGCGGCTCGTAAAGATCGCCTACCAGGTCACGATGCGAGCATTTGCTGAGATTGTTGCCGACAATCCTGTCGTACACCGCATTCGGAGAGAGATAGTAACCGGAGTTCTGGCCAATGCTGATCTGGTAATAGCCGGCCCCCACGGAATGGAGGCGTTTCGCCATAGCCTCCACATCGAACCCATTCACCAGCTTGTTCCAGAGCTCGATAGTCATGTCGAGCTTGTGATCGCGAGCTTTCCAGTCTGAGAGATAGTGTGTCATCACTCCCCAGCGGTAACGCTGGTCCTGCATCCATGCGGCTCGGCCCGTAGATGGACTGCTTTCCTTGGCGGATGCCGGGTTCTGTGCCGGTTGCAATGCCTGGAGCGGGAGAGATCCTGCAACGAGAGCGGCAGCGCTGCCTGCGAGGAAGCTGCGACGTGACGGAGTGGTGCGGCGTGTGAGATCCATGGTGCTCCTTTACGAACGTCATACGTAATGCCGGAGAACTGACCCAATATGGACCCCATACAGATTGCCCGTCAATCCTTCAGTAAAAAATATATTTCACAAGTGAAATTCACCCATGATAGGCTGTGTGCGCTCAGAAGAGTAAGGGAGTTGTGTGTGCGCATGATGTTCAGCGTTCGAGGTGCAATGGCTGTGAGAGGTTTCATTCGGTCTGTCTGCTGTTCGTCCGCCATGGTTCTGGCGCTGCATGCTGTGGGGTACGGGCAGCATATGACGCCGGATGAAGCGCAGCGGCAACTGGATTCAGGAAATGAACCGATGAAGGTCGGCGATGCGGCTCCCAAGGATGCTGCCGCCGTCAAAGACGCGACTTCAGGCTGGTATGCAGCCTCGCTGAAGACACGGGATCAGAGGCTGGAATGGTGGAGGGAGGCGCGGTTTGGCTGTTTTGTGCACTGGGGCGCCTACTCCGTTCTTGGCGGAGAGTGGAAGGACCGTCCGAACCCGGGATATGCCGAGCACATCATGCGGGTGAACCGCATTCCGGTGGAGACCTACAAGAATGAGGTCGCGGCGAAATTCCATCCGGATGCGTACGATGCAAAATCGTGGGTGCGGCAGATGAAGGCCGCCGGCATGCGATATGTCATTATCACGTCGAAGCATCACGATGGATTCGCGATCTGGCCTTCGGAGGTGAATAAGTACAACATTCGCGATGTCGCGCACTTCCAGCGCGATCCCCTGAAAGAGCTTGTGAATGCGGCTCGGGCAGAGGGACTGCATGTCGGCTTCTATTACTCGCACGCCTTCGATTGGGAAGATCCCAATGCTCCTGGAAACGACTGGGACTATACCAATCCCGCCGGCGACAAGGCTCTCTTTGGTGGAATCAACTGGTACAACGCGCATCCGGAGCTGGTGGCCAAAGTCGATAAGTACATCGATGGAAAAGCGATTCCTCAACTGAAGGAGCTCATCGCCAGATATCACCCGGACATTCTCTGGTTCGATACTCCCAGTAAGCTGCCTTTCTATGAGCAGGCAAGGATCGTGAAGGCGGTTCGGGGAGCTGATCCCAATGTGGTGATCAATGGCCGCGCAGCACGGACAAAAGGAGTGAATCTCGGCGACTACCTGGACACGGCCGATCGTCCCGAGGAACTGCGGCCGACTCCGGGGGATTGGGAGGCGATCCCCACCACCAACGAGTCGTATGGCTATGACAAGCTCGATCCAGTGCATAAGCCGGTGCCGTACTTCATCCAGTTGCTGGCAAAGACCTCCGCAAAGGGAGGCAATATTTTGTTGAACATCGGACCCAAGGGAGACGGAACCATCGATCCGCCGGATGCAGAGATTCTGGCAGGCATTGGAAAGTGGATGGCGGTGAATGGAGAAAGCATTCATGGCACGGAGAGAACTCCTCTGGACCGCCAGGCTTGGGGTGATTCCACCGTCAAAGGGAACACTTTGTACCTGCATGTCATGAACTGGCCGTCAGACGGAAAGCTCCTGGTTGGGGGACTTACCAGCAAAGTGACGCAGGCTTATCTGTTGAGCGATACCGCAAAGCATCCCTTGAAGACCGCCGCGGAAGGAAATGACCTGTTGGTGCATGTTCCGGCAACAGCTCCGGACTCGGTTGATACCGTGATCGTGCTGAAAACCGACGGTCCTGTTCGCGGGCAGATGGGCCGGCTACTGCAGGCGACGTCAGGTCCGAACCGGCTTCTTGGCTTCGATGCCGCTTCTCACGGAACTGGCTTCGTCTATGGGGACGGTAAGACCGCGCAGTATTACGTGGATGGGCTGGAGAAGGCGGGGAACTCTCTCTCCTGGAACGTCCGTTCGGACAAGCCGCGGCGATACGAGGTTGAGGTGAAGTACTCGACTCCAAAAGGTTCCAATCCTACCGGAGGAAAGTTCGTGGTGAAGATGGGCGACCATGTCCTGACCGTTCCGATTGAAGCGACAGCGAATCCAAAACAGATCAAGACTGCGAGTGCTGGAACATTTGAAATTCCATCGGGGACGCTGCGGGATATCACCATAACCATGGAGGGCTCGACGGAAGCCGTGCATCTTTTTGAGCTGGAGTTGAGGCCGGTGCAGTAAGAGACGGCCATGCGATGAAGTAAGAGACTAGAGGATTTTCCCTGTTGCTGGGTAGCCCGGAAAGAGAGTGCAGCGGCGTTCATTGCGGAAAACCCCCAGAGATGCGGAAGCCCGACTCCACACCTACAGGGAAAATGTTCTAGCACAACCGCTCCGGTTCAGATAGGCAATAGGGCATAGATGTGAATACTATGTTTCATTTACGAGAAGAAGTTAGAAACGAGGAGGGGGCAGCAAGTTTTTATTGATTGGTGACGACCGATAGGGTACCCTAGCGACTCTCATGAAAAACTTGTTGGCCCGGCTTCTGAGCTTCTTCTGCCTGTTTTTGTCTGTCTCGTCCCTGTCAGTCCTGACCGGCTGTTCAGCGAACCCCGCTTCCAATTCGAATACGGGTTCATCGCAGTCTACTGCGATGAGCATTACATCCGTCGCGCCCAAAGACATCCCGGCTGGTTCGACGACGGTTACCTTGACGGTGACGGGCACTGGGTTTACAGCAAGCACCCAGATCGTTCTCAATGGCGTGACTGAGACGACGAGCTATATCAGCAGCACCGAGTTGCGTGCGACGATATCTACCGCCCAGCTTGCAACGGGTGCGATTCTGAATCTGTCGCTGAAGGACGGAGCGAAGGTTATTGCAGCGGACACTTCCAATAATGTCCAGGTTAGCAATCCAGTTCCCACGGTTACGACATTGTCTCCGGGCAATATTCTGGTCGGTTCAGCCGCCACGGATGTTACTGTTTCCGGAACCAATTTTGTTTCAGGAGTTGCACTGTCGGTGAACGGAAGTCCTCGTACTACGACTTACGTCAGTGCGACGCAATTGACCGCGAACCTTACGGCGAACGATTTTGCAAATGCTACTCCATTACTGCTGAACGTGGTTAATCCCCAACCCGGTGGAGGCGCGTCAGGTACGATTGCGTTTTCGGTGAACAACCCGGCGCCCACGATTACCTCTGTTTCTCCAAACACCGGAAGTGCCGGATCCGCGGCAACCACGGTGACGATTACGGGATCAGGCTTCGTCGCAGGTACCAATCTGCTGGTGAACGGCGCTGCGCGGCCTTCAACATTTGTCAACAACACGAGCATGAAGGTAGTGCTTAGCGCGGCAGATCTGGCGAGTTCTGGAACGTTGGCGATCGCCGCGATCAATGCTGCCCCCGGCGGTGGTATCTCATCCACCTCAGCCTTTGCTGTGAACAATCCTGCTCCGGGAGCGATCACGTTGACACCGTCTTCCGGTTTAAGTGGATCGGGCGCATCGCAGGTGAGTGTGGCCGGTAGTAATTTTGTTCCTTCGACCGTGATTTATGTAAACGACACGCCACGCGCGACGACCTACATCAGCTCGTCGCAAGCGATTGTCTCCCTTACCGCCGCCGATTTGGCGACGGCCGGAAGTCTATCCATTGTTGCGAAGACACCTTCTCCAGGAGGTGGCAACAGTGCGGTCGCGAGCTTCGCGATCAACAACCCTGTGCCGGGTGCTCTGACGGTTTCTCCAAGCACCATTGCTACCGGGACGGCCACCCAAACGCAGGTTACTGTCACAGGAGCCAATTTCGTTTCGAGCTCGGTCGTGCAGGTGAACGGAAATGCGCGTCCAACGACTTATGTGTCCTCGACTCAGTTGCTTACAACCCTTACTGCTGCCGATCAAGCGACCTCCGGCAGTCTTTCCATCACAGTGGTGACTCCGGCCCCGGGAGGGGGAACATCGAGCGCGGCCTCCATTGCCATAAACAATCCAACGCTGGGTGCTATTACAGTATCGCCATCTTCGGTTCCGGCCGGTCGGACGACGAACACGACGATCACGGTTGGCGGCGCAAACTTCCAGCCCGGCACGACAATTCAGGTGAATGGCTCACCCAGGGCAACCACCTATTTCAGCGCATCACAGGTGAGCTTCATCCTTCTACCGGCTGACGTTACGACGACAGGCACGCTTAACATCACCGCGGTTAATCCCGCTCCGAACAGCAGCATTTCCGATACAGCACGGCTTTCCGTCGTTACGCCGACGGTGTCTCCGGTTATCAGCTCGATCTCTCCTTCAAGCGCGATTGTCGGATCTTCGTCAGTGCAGTTGTATGCATACTTGTCGGCGGGATTTGTATCGTCGTGCACCCTGCAATGGAATGGGGTTTCGATACCGACGGGCTACACCTACGGTCAGATATACAATCCCAGCGGCAGTTATCCATATACCTACGGGTATTCTCTGTACTCCTCAATCTCAGCGTCGAATCTTGCCACCAAGGGGAACGTGAGCATCACGGCGTATTGCCCTACTGCTTCGAACCCAACATCGAACGCAGTGACGTTTAGTATTACCGATCCCCCGGTGCCGACGCTCACGAGTCTTTCCGCAACAGCAGGACCAGTGGCTAAGGACACGAGTTTGACCCTTTATGGAACGGGCTTCACCGCGGCCACAGTGGCATCGTTCAATGGGTACCCCCTGACAACGAGTTACGTGAGCTCTACCTCTCTGACGGTTACTGTGCCGGCCGCCCGTCTGCAGTTCCCAGGGATTGGCCGCTTTACTGTGACCACGCCGGCGCCCGGTGGCGGCACATCTGCCGCACTGGGCTATACAACGTATGTTCCGATCGTCAGCAATAGCATGGTTTATAACCCGGTGGACGGGCTTCTCTATCTATCAATTCCCTCCGGTGTAGGAGCTCCCTATGGGAATTCTGTAGTGTCCATGGATCCTGCAACAGGCGCTCTTGGTGCACCTATCTTCGTCGGCAACGAGCCTAATAAGATGGCTGTTACGGCGGACGGCAAATATCTCTGGGTCGGATTGGACGGTTCTTTCGGCGTCCGAAAAGTAGATCTGACAACAAAGCAAGCCGGATTACAGTTTGCTCTGAATATTTCCGGGTCATCAAGCAATGCCGGCACGGTGATGAGCATGATCCCCATGCCCGGTCAAACGGATTCCGTGATCCTGCTGCAGGGTAGCTACTACTCCTCACAGCTCGCGATCTATGATGCGGGAGTGTTGCGTGGAGCGCTCGGCACGAATTCCTATTACTCGCAATATGCGTTGCAGGTTGATTCAAGCCGCAATGAGATCTATGTGGGCGGGTCTGGGTTGTACACATATACCTATAGCTCTTCCGGTATCACGGCGAAGGCAAGCAATACCAATTCGAATATTCAGATAGCGAGCAGTTCGCTGGATGACATGCAGCTTTCCAGTGGAAAGCTCTATGGCAACTTCGGAAAGGTCTACGATGCAGAGGCGGGAACAACGCTATCTTCGATGTACGTTTCGGGTACAACAGTAGCTCAGGGGCCAACCTTCCTGGATACAACTCTGAATAAGGTCTTCATCCTGGACTCTTCCAGCGGATACTGCTGCTCCAGCTACAACCAGATCCAGGTCTTCAATCCGGCAGACTCGACGGCGACCGGTGCGGTGATTCCGATCTCTGTTCCGTCCTACATCACTAATTCGTCCGGATCATCGATCTACCTGTCTCCGCACAAATTGGTCCGTTGGGGAAGAAATGGCCTCGCATTCCATACGACCGGCGGTATCTTCTCGCTCCGGTCGAATAATGTGCAGGATATCTCCTCCGAGGTAGCCGATCTTTCTGTCGCCGTATCTGCCTCCGGCGATACCACGACCGGGGCGAACTCTACCTATACCGTGACTGTCACGAATAGTGGTCCTCAGACCGCAACTGACGTCGCACTTGCTTTACAGATTCCTTCCACGGGCAAGCTGCAGAACGCGACATCATCGAGTGGAAGCTGCGCTGCTTCCACCGGGGGCTGCAGCCTCGGTTCTATTGCAAGCGGGGCCAGCGTGACAGTAACCGTCACGGTGTTACAGACGACCGCCGGCACGGCGACTCTCTCGGCATTCGTCAGCAGTTCTACCACCGACAACACCAGCACAAATGATTCTGCCAACGCGTCATTGAATGTCACCGGGGCTGATTACTATCTTGCGCCGGCGCTGACCTCTGTTTCCCCGAATGCCATTAAGAGTGGAAGCAGTGATACAGCAATTACGATTACCGGTCTGAACTTCAATGCGAACTCTGTGGTCATGTTGGGAGCAACGGCTCTCAACACTACCTTCACGAGCTCCACTCAACTCTCAGCAATGGTGCCCGCATCTCTCCTGACAAGCATGGGATGGTCGGTAATTACTGTTTCGACACCGG
Organism: Terriglobus albidus; assembly: GCF_025685425.1. Lineage (GTDB taxonomy): Bacteria > Acidobacteriota > Terriglobia > Terriglobales > Acidobacteriaceae > Terriglobus > Terriglobus albidus. Next base: position 340,470 of record NZ_JAGTAS010000058.1, on the reverse strand, counting down.
CTCCTGGAGGTGGTGTTTCAAATGCTGTTCCGCTTACCATCTACACCGCGCTCTCGCTCGGTGTGAACCATGTTGTGTACGACCCTTATAGCCGCAAGCTGATGACCAGCGTTTCGACTGGATCCTCGACGATTGCCGGCAGTTCGCTGGTTGCACTCACTCCGGAGACGGCGACCTTCGGAACCCCTGTCGCTCTCAGCGTTGTGCCTAATAAGCTTGCTCTGAGCAACAGCGGTCAGACACTGTATCTCGGAAACAACTCGAACCAGACCATTGATCGTTACAACATGGCTACGGGGGCAGTGACCACTCTCTCCATTCCTGGCAGCACAACCTGCACCTATTGCGGTGCGGTTCCGCAGGAGATTGCTGTATCTCCGGGAAGTGAAAACACCGTCGCTCTATCCATGTCCAACTACTATCCATACGTGTTGGGAATTTACGACTATTCAACCGTTTCGAATACACTCACCCGTCGTACGAACTACTCGAGCTATTACTACAATGCGACGTGTCTGCGCTATCTTGACTCGGCATCCTTGTTCGCCAGTCTGGATTACAACTCGTCCGTCACCTACTTTGGAATAGACAGCAATGGTCTGACATCCACTTCAGGTACGGCCTCAGCGCTCAGCCGCTTCGGTTGTTTCAAGCTTGCAGGCAATAAGGGATACTCGTACAACGGTGGAGTGGCAACGTTTTCGTCCGGCGGTGCTGTTACTCAGACCGGAGCTTTCACGATGCCTAGCTCGTATAGTGCGAACCCTACGGCCATGGAGCCGGACACCTCTCTGCGCACGATATTTTTCGCAGGGAATACGTCCAACCAATCGTATGGAAATACGGATGGAATCGTCTCTTACGATACAGGCACCTATCTGAGAACCGGTGCGATCTCGTTGAACATCCCGACGATTGAAGGAACAACGAGCTTTAACATTCAGGATGTCGTCCGCTGGGGGCAGGATGGTCTGGCTCTAGTAACCTCAACCGGCCATCTCTATCTGCTTCGTGGACCATTCGTTGTGCCACAACTCCTGGGCACAAATACATCCGCGACACTCACTTCATCTTCGTTGTCAACCATCACTCATGGAACCGGCAACACGTTGTTGACACTCACAGGAAGTAACTTCCTGCCGGGTGTCGCGGTGACGTGGAACGGAAGCTACCGGACTACCACCATTGTGGATTCAACCCATGTGACCGTCGCCATTCCGGCCTCTGATTTGACCACGACCGGAAGTGCCTCCGTGGTGGCAACCAATCCGGGAGCGACGGCTTCAGGAACTCTTACGATCACGATCAACTAAACCAGCAGGCAAACCAAAGCGCCGGCCCCGCAATGGGCCGGCGCTTTTTTGTTGCGAGTATATGATCCCAGTCGACGTCCTTGTAAATGAGGGCGAGAGCCCTGGGAGTTATTTCAGCGGAATATCAATGACCTCAATCGTATTTGCAGGCACGTTATGAGAGAGTTGTGGCTTCCAGGTTGCATTCGACTTTACCGGCTTGATGACGTCGGGGTGTTCGATGGTGTTTGTGATCCAGCGACTGGCTCCGTGCAGGGTATAAACCGTAGCATTTCCTGACGCTGCATTTGGAATCTCGAGCGTCAGCGCTTGAGCAGAGCTCGATCCATTGACCAGTTTGAGGTGAAGCACCTTTTCCGCCGTGGAAACAGTTGCCGACCAGAAAAAACGTGGATTCTCCCCGCTTGCCGTAGTCTTCACCGTGTGATCACCCAGATGGTTCGCGAAGAGCACCTGGGTATAGTACGAAGGCGATCCGTAGGAACGTAGTGCATCATAGCCAATCAGATCGGATGACCATTGCATTCCACCCGGATTGACGTTCACCATCAGCGGGGCATATGCGGCCATCACGATGAGATCGCTATTGCGTTCCATGCCGGTCATGAAGGCGGCGTCGCCGAGCGCGGCTCCAAAGTCGGGTGTCGGTGATCCGGTGCGCGTCGCCCACTCTCCCACAAAGATCTTCGGCCCCTTGCGGTCTGCGTCGTCGTATTTGTGGACGAGGGCGAACATCTCCTCCGGATTCCTATAGTAGTGGTCGTCCTGCACATCAGGATCTCCCTTGGTGTTGGGCGCGGTTGAGATCAGTTTGTATTGCGGGTATTTGGCACGGATCGCCTTCGCGAATGCCTGGAAGCGTTCATCATAAGAACCGGACTTATCGAAGTAATCTTCATTGCCAATCTCGATGTAGTGCAGCGGGAAGGGAGCAGGATGGCCGTTCTTGGCCCGGATCCCGCCCCACTTTGTGCTGGTGTCGCCGGTCACGTACTCAATCTCGTCGAGAGCATCCTGGATGAACGGCTCCAGATCCTTGCCGGTGACATGTTCTCCTTTGAGGGAGTAGCCGGCGTAGACCGCCAGTACAGGCTCGATCTTCAGGTCTTCACACCATTCCAGGAACTCCAGCAGGCCCAGGCCATCGGAAGAGGTGTAGTTCCACGGGCTCCGGTGTGTGGGACGATCGACGAGAGGACCGATGGTCTCCTTCCAGTTGAAGCGCTCTTTGATGGTGTCGCCTTCAAGGTAGTTTCCGCCAGGAAGACGCAGGAAATTGGGCTTCATAGCCGCCATAAGCTCCATCAGGTCAGGACGGTTTCCGTTGGCGCGGTTGTGATACGTCGGGCCCATGACGGAGACCAGTTGCAATGAGACGGTGCCTGGTTGATCAAAGAGGACTTCGAGGTGATGCTGTGCGGAAGCAGGGATTCCAGCCTTTGAGCTCATCTTGAACTCGTATTGCTTCCATGTGCCGCCACTCAGGTCGGCTGTTGTCTCCGCGACAGCTTCTCCCGTCTGATCAGCGATCAGGAGGAGATGCGCCTTCATAGGCGAGTCGGCCTTTGCATAAAGGCTGCCGGTGTAGGTCGTGGATGGTTTGGCTCCCATTCCCCAGAAACCAGTATTGGCCATTCCTGCTTCGTCGCCGGCGCCGTGGACCTTGATGGTCAGTTTCATGCTTGAGCTAAGCGCTGAGCTGGGGCCGTCCGATCCGGCGTCGATCTCAACCTCACCATTGCCGCGAGAGGCAGGCAGCCAGGAGGCAAAGCTTTTGCCCCGGTGCTGGAAGGTGCGGTTACGGATTAGCTCCGCATAGAGACCTCCGTCGTAGGAGTAGTTGATCTCCTCTGTCATCAGGCCATAGAGGGTGGGGCTGACGGGGGAGAGGGCTGCGTCGGTTTCAACCTTAAGGGTTGCGCTCTGTGCGGATATCTGGCTGGAACCGAAACTTAGAAACACGGAGGCGATGAGCGGCGTGAGAACTGTCCTGGCGAGGGTGTTCATGCGGTCTCCCGTTAGATTTGGATCGTGGATCTGGGTAAACGTTTTCTAGAAAGACGACGATACGATCCGCCCCAGGTGTTGTCAAGCAATCCCTTGCTCCTGACGATTGCGGCCATGGCGAATGGGCCTACCAATCAAAAAGAGATCGGCGAGATTGCACGGGTGAGCCCATCCGGAAAGGGATGTCAGGCAATCCATCCCAAACGGCTGGAAGATGGCGGTAAGGCCCCTGAAATTCTTTTATTTTTGCGAGCCGTGGTAACAGGAAAGCCACTGGAACCCGGCATTCAGACTCTCAACTTCACCTTGGAGACGCGGACCTTTGAAAACTTCCGTTGACACGTTTTTCTTAAAGGTAGTACCTTTTGACCCGATTTTGAGGAGAGGCGGATTTGAAAGCCTGTACCTCGCATTCAGGGGGGAAGTGATGGTTCGAGATATGCTGCTCGCGAAAATTGCCAGGTCGCTAGAGTGTTTTTCCTGTAGGTGTAGAGTAGGGATTTCCTATCTATGGGCGTTTTCCGCAATGAAAACGCCGCTGCACTCCTCTGCCGGCATGCCCAGCATCAGGAAAAAGGCTCTAGGAAGCGCCGCATTTATGTCTCTCTTCATGGTCGTGTCCGCACTGGGGCAGGTAGACCAGGGACGCTTCGTTGGTCACGTAGTCGATCCGCAGGGAAGTGCTGTAACGGGTGCTTCTATCAGCGCCACAAATCTTGACACCAACATCACACAGACAGCGAAGACCGACGAGAACGGCGACTATGTGATTACGTCGGTTGTGGCGGGAAACTACACGGTAAAAGTCGCTGCACAAGGTTTTGAAGGCGCTGTAACCCAGCGGATCGAGGTGCAGGTCGCGCAGATTGTCCGCCAGGACTTCAGCCTGAAGGTCGGCTCGACCAGCGAGACGATTGAGGTGAGCACAACGGCTCCGCTGCTGAGCACCGACAGCGCAACCGTCGGACAGGTGATCACCAATAAGCAATTGACGGAGCTTCCCATCAATGGACGAGGATTCTATCGCCTGGCATCCCTAACCCCGGGAGCAGCTTTGCTGCCGCCCACCGGAAATTCGCTCGCGATCCGTCCGGAGGTTGTGAATGGAAACGTAATCAGCGGAATCCGCGGTAGTGCCACCTCATTTCTGCTGGATGGCAACGATGTGAGCGAGCAGCACCAGGGCGGAACCTTCATTCAGACCTCCATCGATGCGCTGCAGGAGTTTTCGGTACAGCAGAGCCCGTACTCCGCTGAATATAACCGTGGCGGCGCGTTCTTCAACGCTACGGTCAAGTCCGGCACCAATCGTTTTCACGGTGGACTATTTGAGTTCCTGCGAAATGAGAAGCTCGATGCCCGCAACTACTTTTCTCCTACCCGGGCAATCCTGAAGCGCAATCAATTTGGAGCCTCGCTTGGTGGACCGCTCTTCATCCCGAAGTTTTACAGTGGCAGGGATCGCACTTTCTTTTTCGTCAACTATGAAGGGCAGCGCCTGCGTAATGGTCTGGTGGTCAATATGATTGTTCCTTCGGATGCGCAGCGCTCTGGGAATTTCGGTACAAAGACAATTCGGGATCCGCAGACCGGAGTGGCGTTTACGAACAATACGATTCCCACGAATCGTATTTCCTCGCAGGCCCTGGCCATTCAGCAGTACATCCCGCGTCAGAACACCTCTTCGGGAACCTTCGCCGCTGTACCCTCGCAGGCAATCGACTTCGATCAGTACATCGTTCGGCTTGATCATCAGCTGACGGCCAGGAACCGACTCTTCGCCCGGTGGGTGTATGTGACCAACCACGAGGTCGATCCGAACAATGCGCCGGCGCTGGGAACCGCCAATCTCACCTCGATCGGACAGGACATTGCGGCGGGGCTGATCACGAATATCGGGTCGACCATGGTGAACGAGATTCGCTCGCACTTCCTTCCCAGTCATGTGCGGCTGCAGGCGTTTCTGCAAGGCCCGGATTTCAATGCAAAGTTTGGCATTGCCGGTTTGAGTGAGACGCTGAGGGATGGGAAGAGCTCGTTTCCCGACTATAGCTTCAGCGGATACTCTCCGATTCAGGGATCGACCTTTGACCAGCGCCCGAAGTCGCAGGACCGCAAGGCATGGGAGATCAGCGATAACTTCACCATCCTGAAAGGGAAGCAGTCCATCAAGATGGGCACGCTGGTTCGCTACTATCAGTGGCTGGGCTATGACAGCCAGACCTATGCCGGCTCCTTCGGTTTCAGTGGGAGCGCCAGTGGCGACGCCTATGCCGACTTTTTGCTGGGCCTGCCGAATACGGGAAGCCGGGCCTTTCCTGCGGTCAACTTCGGAGGACAGGTTTGGTCGAAGCAGTTCTATGTGCAGGATGACATACGCCTGGGAAAACTGACGTTGAATCTTGGCTTGCGTTATGAGTACACTCCCTGGCTGGATGGTTACAAAGGCCAGGTCGGAACCTTCGATCCATCTCAGTCGAAGCCGATCATCGTCTCTGGTGACGGCACGGTACCGGATCTGACGGCGCAGCCTGCGGCTCCTACGGCCTATCAATTCTTCGGTCAGTTCATTCAAACCACCGCACAAGCCAGGCTTCCGAGGAACGCTACCTACACTGACAAAACCCAATTTGGCCCAAGAATCGGCCTAGCCTATTCCCTGGACAACAAGACCGTGATTCGTGCGGGATTCGGAATGTTCTACGAGCCGGAGGGAACCAGCGGCCGGGTGAACCTGAACACGTTGCCTTTCCGCTTGTCGGAGACGGTGGCTCAGACGCAATTCTCCGGGCCAACTGTAAAAACGCTTGCCGACTACTACCAGGGTTCGAAGCTTGGTTCGACGACGGCGAATCCCACGCTGTCGCCAACCCGCCTCCATCTGAACATGGGGACAAACATCCATTACAGCCTCAACATTCAGCGGCAGTTTTCAAACCACGATGTTCTGGAGATCGGTTATGTGGGCAATCGCGGCGTCCATCTGAATGGGACGAACGATATCAACGTTCCCCCTCCAACCACTGGCACAAGCTCGGTGCAGTCGCGCCGGCCGTATCAGCCATGGGGGAATATCACCTACAACACGCAGGATGTCACCAATCACTATGACTCACTGCAGACCAAGTACGAGCACCGCTTCCATGGCGGCTTTAGCCTCCTTGGCGCTTATACCTATTCGAAGACATTGCAGTACAACCAGGCTTCCGCGCTCGGCGGGAACTCCGCGTACGAGTATGCGCTCGCTGCTTATGACGTGCCTCATAACCTGGCCATGAGCGGGCAGTATGAGCTCCCCTTTGGGCGTGGGAGAAAGATGCTGAGTAATGCCAATGGGTTTGTCGATTCTTTCATCGGAGGATGGCAGGTGCAGGGAATCGTAATCCTGCGCAGTGGAACGCCATTTACACCGGTCGTCTCAGGCGACGTGGCAAAGACCGGTGTTGGCAGCCAGAGACCGAATCTGAATCCTGCGGGAGGTTCGCCGAGCTTCAAGAAGTCGTTGACAAAGTGGTTCGATACCTCGCGCTACGTGGTCGCTCCAACAGGAACCTATGGCAATGTGAGAGCCAATACGCAACGCAGTGACTTGTTCCGACAGTATGACGCATCGATCTTCAAGAACTTCTCCCTTCCAGGAGAGAGCATTCTGTCGTTCCGTGCGGAATTCTTCAACGTGTCGAACACAACCAGCTTCGCGGCTCCCAATGCTACGATCGATGCGACAGCCGGAGGGCAGGTTAGCGCTACTTCGGTGAATCCACGCAGCATCCAGCTTGCCTTGAAGTATCGGTTCTAACCAAAAGGCCGCTCGCGATATAGACGCGGGCGGCCTTTTGCGTAAGACATCGCCTGCGTCAGGTCGAGGCCTTCAGGCGGCGAGCTGCAGCGGTTTTGGCGGGCTTTTCCGCACTGCGCTTCGTGCGCAGATGCTCCTGGAGAACGCGTTCCGACTCGCGCTGCCGGCCCCTGAGCAAGAGATCGTTGGCATCGTTCAGGTGGTCCGTCATCAGCTTCCGCGCCAGCTCCGCATCCCGCTGCTTAATCGCGTTGAAGATCGGCTTGTGAAATGCGAGGGTGTGTTCCAGTTCAACAAGCTGTGATGTCACCAGCATGACATTGAGCATGGCCCGATGGATGAGGTGAAACAGACGCTCGCTCAGGCGATTGCCCGACGCAATGAAGATGGCTCGATGAAACAGGAGATCGGAAGCGACCATTTGAAAGTGGTCGCCTTTGCTGTTTTCGAAGTCATCGAGAGATTGCTTGAGAAGCGCGATATCGGCCGAGTTGGCATGCTCGGCGGCACGTGCGGCCAACGCCGGCTCCATGATTAGCCGCATCTCCATCAGCTCTTGCCAGGAGATGTCGTCAAGCAGGAAAAGGAATTCCATCGGTACGGCCAATACGGAAGAAGCGTCGGGATTCAGGTAGCTGCCGTCGCCCACTTTCTGCTGAATGACGCCCATGATCTCCAGGACCTTCAGCGCCTGCCGAAGAGACGACCGGGCAACACCGAAGTGCTGCGCAAGCTCACGTTCCGAAGGTAGCTTCGATCCAGGGGAGAGCAATCCATCGCTCAGCATTTGCTGAAAACGAAGGATCAGAAGATGAGTGACATCTCCTTTGTCTTTGCCTCCGGGCGCCGCCAGAGACAATCTCGTTTTACCGCGTCCACGCATGACGTAATGGTGCACGAAGAATTCCAGCGCAGCAAGCATTCTTCTGCGAAGAGGGCGAAAGAGCTTGACAGTGGTTTTGTAATGGTACTACCTTTGGCGCATTCAAGTACCTCGCATAAAGGGGATGTAATGCAGCTCATCAAGCTCAGCCAGGTGGCTTTTGTATTGGCGGTGTCTGCCGGTGTTGTGAGTGCTCAGGGCACAGTTCCTGCGCCGTTACCGGCATCGAGTGAAAAGCCGGTTGCCATTTCTGTGGATCTGTCCAGACCGGTTGCGCCCAATAAGCCAATCTACAGCTGGTTTGGTTATGACGAGGGCAACTACACGACCATGCGCGATGGAAAGAAATTATTGCGGGAACTCCGGGACCTTAGCCCAGTGCCGGTCTACATCCGCGCGCATCATCTACTGACCTCCGGAAATGGAGTGCCGGAGCTGAAGTGGAGCTCGACCAACATCTACAGTGAAGACGCCAATGGCAAGCCCATCTATGACTTCAAGATCATCGACGGCATCTTCGACGAGTACAAGGCGGCTGGTGTGCGGCCGATGGTAGAACTCGGCTTTATGCCGAAGGATCTGGCGGCGCCGCTTCCGGACCGGAAAGAATACCAGGTCCACTATCCGAAGAGCGCCATCTCCGGAGCATCCAACAATCCACCGAAGGACTACAAGAAGTGGGGCGAGCTCGTGCGTGTGCTGACCGCACATCTGGTCGAACGCTACGGCCGCGAGACTGTCCTGCAGTGGTACTTCGAAGTATGGAACGAGCCCGATATCGACTATTGGCACGCCACTCCTGAGGATTACTGGAAGCTCTATGACTATGCGGTTGCGGGTCTTCGTGCGGCTTTGCCCGGCGCCCGGGTCGGTGGGCCAGCGACGACCAGTCCGCGTTCCGATAAAGCGCAGCGGTTTCTGCAGAACTTCCTCGAGCATGTGAACACGGGCAAGAGTGCAGCAACCGGTAGCGTAGTTCCTTTGGACTTCATCTCCTTTCACGTAAAGGGGCAGCCCACCATTACCAACGGGCACGTACAGATGGGGATCGATCGGGAGCTGAAGGACGCCGACCGCGGATTTGCGACCATTGCTTCGTTCGCCAAATTCAAGAACCTGCCAATCATTCTGAGTGAGGCGGATCCGGAGGGATGCGCGGCGTGCTCCAGTAAGGTTAACCCGGCGAACAACTATCGCAACGGAACGCTCTATCCCGCGTATACAGCGGCAGCGTATAAGGCGCTCTTCGAGTTGCAGGACAAGCACAAGGTCAACCTGATCTCGATGCTGAGCTGGTCGTTTGAGTTTGAAGGCCGCGAGTACTTTGAAGGCTTCCGTTCGCTCTCCTCGAATGGAGTGAACAAGCCCGTTCTCAATCTTTTCCGCATGCTTGCCTTGATGGGACCCACACGGGTGGCGACATCGAGCGACGGCAAGGTTCCTCTGGAGAGCCTGGTAGCGAATGGCGTGCGTGAAGCTGCTGATGTCGATGCAATGGCAACCACAGGAACACGTCGTGCGGATGTGCTGCTGTGGAACTATCATGATGCTGACGAGCCGGCTGCCGCGGCGCCGACCAGCGTTTCGGTCAAGGGGCTTCCGGTGACAGCGAAGCGCGTGTTGGTCAAACACTTCCGCATCGATGCCAATCACAGTAATGCATACACTGTGTGGAAGGCGATGGGATCGCCGCAGCACCCGACCTCGGAGCAGTATGCCGAGCTGGTGGATAAAGCGGGCCTGCAGCTTCTCGACTCCCCAGTTTGGATGGATGTGGTGGATGGGCAGATCAAGATCAGCACAGAGATGCCGCGTGAGTCCATCTCGCTGCTGCAGGTGACTTGGTAACAGCAAAGGGCGATGACGATGGCCACGACCATGCGAGGTGAGCGCAACCGTCTGCTGGAGACGCGCTGGTACTACGTCGTACTCGTGACGGCGGCCATCGCCATCAGCTACTTCGACCGGCAGACGATTTCGGTGGCGATCGCCGCGATCCAGCGGACGATCCCGATCTCCGAGCAGCAGTTCTCGTATTTGCAGACGGCGTTTCTACTGGCGTATGCGGCGATGTACGTCGCCGGCGGCCGGCTTCTGGATCGCATCGGCACGAGGCGTGGGTTCCTGCTGATTATGCTGTGGTGGTCATTGGCGTGTGCGCTTCATGGATTCGCGCGGAACTTCACCTGGTTACTGGGCATGCGGTTCCTGCTGGGTATGGGCGAGGGGGGAGCGTTTCCGGCTGCGACCCGCGTGGTTGCGGAGTGGATGCCGCGAGAGCAGCGTTCGACCGCGATGGGACTGATCAACGCCGGCACCGCATTTGGATCTGTCCTTGCGCCCCCATTGATTGGAGCTCTCATCCTCAATACCGGGTGGCGTTCTGTCTTCTTTGTTGCCGGGGCAATCGGCCTCGCGTGGACACTCTGGTGGGCGCTGAGTTACCGCAATAATCCTGCAACCCTGACCATGAGTACGCAGGATGCACGTCTGCTGGCGGAGAAGTTGTCACTGCGTGAGATTGTAGGGGTGCGCAGCGTCCAGATGCTGGTCTTCGCCAAGTTCATGAGTGATTCGGCATGGTTCTTCCTGCTCTTCTGGCTGCCGAAGTATCTCTATGACGCCCGTGGTTTCGATGTGAAGCACGTCAGCTATTACGCGTGGATTCCCTATGCTGCGTCAGGGGTGGGTAGTTTCCTGGGCGGCTATTTCTCCGCTCGGTTATTACAGCGCGGGCGGTCGCTTAATTTCTCACGCAAGCTGGTGCTTGGGATCAATGCGGCGACAATGCCTGTGGTGATGCTGGTGCCCTTTGTTCCGGTAAGCGCAGCGATCTTTCTTTTCAGCCTCGCCTTCTTCTCACAGCAATCATGGTCCGGATTGATCATGACCATCCCCGCGGATGTGTTTCCGCTTTCGGCGGTCGGAACTGTCTCCGGACTGGTCGGCTTCGGTGGATCGATGGGCGGAGCGATCTTCGGCATGATTGCCGGCCGTATGCTGCAACACGGCTTTAGCTATACCGCATTGTTTTTTCTTGTTGGTACCTTCCACATTATCGGCTTCCTGGCTCTGGCATGGCTGGGAGGCAGAATTCAACCACTTCGTTCAAAAGACATCCGGGAGATAGAGAGCCTCGCATGAAGATCACTGAAGTCCGTACACGTGTTGTGCAATGGGAAGGTGAGACGGTACCGTTGCCCCCGCATTTCTGCACCAACCCCATGGACCTCGTCAGCTTTCGGCGGGCATCGATGGGCAACTTCGCCTTTCATGGCTGGGTGCTGGTAGAGATCTTTACGGACAACGGGCTGGTTGGGCTTGGTAACGCGGCGCTATCTCCTTTGGTGACCAAAACTTTGATCGATACCTATCTGAGGCCCCTGTTGATCGGAGCTGATCCCTGGGATGTCGAGTTCCTGTGGCAGCAGATGTATCGGCGAACTTTGGCCTTTGGACGCAAAGGTGTTGCGCTGACAGCGATCTCGGCGGTCGATATCGCGCTCTGGGACCTTCTGGGCAAAGACGCAAAGCAACCGGTCTTCCGCCTGCTGGGCGGACGCACCAAAGACCGGATTCCCGTCTATGCCAGCCGCCTTTATGCGATGCCGATTCCTGAACTGCGTGCTGAAGCGCAGCGTTATAAGGATGAAGGCTACAAAGCGATGAAGCTTCGCTTTGGCTGGGGACCGCTGGATGGTGCTGAGGGCATGCAGAAGAACCTTGAGCTGGTCCGCACAGTGAGACAGGTCGTCGGCGACGGCGTCGATATTATGGCCGATGCCTATATGGGATGGACGTTGGATTATGCCAAGCGAATGCTGCCGCTGCTGGAGCCATTCCACCTGCGCTGGTTGGAAGAGGCTGTAATCCCCGATGACACCCGCGGATATAAGGAACTGAAGAGCTACGGCCGCATTCCGATTGCGGGCGGTGAGCACGAGTTCACCATCTTCGGTTTCCGCGAACTCCTGGAGAATAACGCTCTCGACTATATTCAGTTCGATACGAATCGCGTTGGCGGCATCAGCCAGGCACGGAAGATCTCGGCCCTCGCGGAGTCGTTCCAGGTTCCGGTCGTACCGCATGCAGGGCAGATGCATAACTATCATGTCGTAATGGCGAGCCTGAACTCGCCAATCGCCGAGTTCTTCCCCAAGGTCGATGTTGAGGTTGGGAACGAATTGTTCTGGTACATCTTCGATGGCGAACCGGTCCCGACGGATGGCTATATCAATCTGGATGAGAGTAAACCGGGACTTGGTCTTACGGTCAACGAAGATTCACTGCGGCAGTTTCACGTGATTGGATAAGCGATGGCTCTTCATCTGGTACAGCTCACAAACGGAGTTCAGCGTCGGGTCGCTCGTGTCGACGGCGACGGCCTGATGTGCCTCAGCAATATCTCATCGGTGTACGACCTGGCGCGCGATTGTGTTCGTGCACGACGTTCGCTTGCGGTGTATGTCGAAGCGCTGGAGGTGGATGCGACATTGAGGTATGAGCCGATCTACTGCGGTCAGTCGGAGTGGCGTCTGCTGCCGCCGGTGGATGTACCGGACATTCCGTCGCGCTGCATCGTCTCCGGAACCGGTCTCACGCACCTGGGTAGCGCCGCTTCACGCCAGGCCATGCATGCGGTGCAGGCTGAGGCCATGACAGACAGCATGCGCATGTTTCAGTGGGGTTTGCAGGAAGGGAATCCCGGAAAGGGAAAGGTCGGCATTGCTCCGGAGTGGTTCTACAAAGGAACCGGTACGCTGGTGCGGGCTCATCTTCAGCCGCTCGAGCTGCCGTTCTATGGCGAAGACGGTGGTGAAGAAGCCGAGGTCGCAGGCATCTACCTCATCGATGATGAGGGCATGCCGCAACGCCTTGGATTCACGGCGGGTAATGAATTCTCAGACCATGTTTTTGAGAAGAAGAACTACCTGAACCTTGCCGGCTCGAAGCTGCGGACATGCGCTCTGGGGCCGGAGTTGGTGGTAACCGACGATTTCAAACGGGTGCCAGGCAGGGTTTCGATTGAGAGAGAGGGGAAGGAACTCTGGTCAGCCGCGATTGACACGGGGGAAGAGGCGATGTGTCACAGCCTTCAGAATCTGGAACATCATCACTTCAAATTTGAGATCCATCGTATTCCGGGCGACCTGCATGTGCATTTTCTTGGCGCCGCCGCACTCAGCTTCAGCAACAACGTTAGTCTGGTAGACGGCGACTGGATGCAGGTTGCGTTTGAGGGGTTTGGGCGTCCATTGCGGAATCCACTGCGGGTGGCGCCGCCACAGCGCGATCGCCTGATTACCGTGCGTTCACTCGCCTAGAGGATTTTCCCTGTTGCCGGGTATCCCGGACGGGGCTTGCAGCGGCGTTTTCATTGCGGAAACGCCCATAGATGCGGAAGCCCTACACTACACCTACAGGGAAAATGCTCTAGCCGACACCGGGAGAATGACATGAAAAAGATTGCATTGCTGGGTTTGGGGACGATGGGCGCCGGTATGGGGAAGCGCCTGTTGCATGCGGAATTCTCACTGGCGGTTTATAACCGTACAGCTGCAAAAGCCGCGACCCTCCGGGACGCCGGCGCGGTTGTAGCCGCTTCACCGGCCGAAGCTGCCCGCGGGGCAGAGATTGTGATCTCCATGCTGGCTGACGACCAGGCATCGCGGATGGTCTGGATGGGTGACCAGGGTGCGCTGGCATCAGTCGGCACCGGCTCCATTCTGGTGGAGTGCGGTACGGTGACTCCGGACTGGGTGGAGGAGCTAGGTCATGCAGGGCAGGAGAAAGGGTGCGTCCTGTTGGACGCTCCTGTTACCGGAAGCAGATTGCAGGCGGCCGGAGGGGAGCTCACCTTCCTCGTAGGTGGGCCGAAGGCTCAGCTTGAGACAACTCGGCCGGTGTTGGAGGCGATGGGAAAGAAGGTCGTTCATGTGGGGCCCTTGGGCAGCGGAAGCCGCCTGAAGTTGATTAACAACTTCCTATGCGCGGCGCAGCTCGCCTCGCTCGCGGAGGCGGTTGGATGGATGGAGCGCGCGGGGCTGGATATGGATCTTGCCCTGGACGTACTGTGTACGGGCGCTCCCGGAAGTCCGTTGCTGAAGACCATGTCCCAACGCATGATGAAACGGGACTATCAGGTCAACTTTCTGCTCCGCCTTCTAGGGAAGGACATCGTATACGCGCAGAAGGACGCCCAGGCCGCCGGCATCCCTCTTCGTACGGCCGATAGCGCGCTGGATCTCCTGGAGAGAGCGAAAGAACTGGGCTATGGAGAACAGGATATGTCCTCCGTCGTGGAGCAGTTCCGCAGCGGAAAAGGTATAGCGTAGTCCGTTCCAAATCGTCAGATCAGGCCAACGGCTTTCTTAAGAGAGAGGTAAAACGCTTTTCCTGGAGCGGTGATTATCGATCTTCGGGAGGGGTATGATACCTTTTCGTGCGAATACACAAACGTTTGTCTAAAGGCATCAACCCAGCCCTCTTGTGAAACAATCCACTGAATTTCGGGGAAATACTGGCTGTTACGTTATGTAACGGCTTGGAACTTCCCGTGGGCAGGCCCCAGGGACGATAGTTCTCAGCCGTGCGGAGAATGAGGAGATTCAGCCTCGTCTCCCGCCGGTTTAAAAACTGGACTTCCGATAAGGCTACCCATGAAGCAGCTTTCGAGATGTACCGTCGCCCCTCTGGCTCTGCGAATACTCTTTCCTTTCCAACCTCAAGATGTGCGTAGCCTGCGGACGGCACTAGAGCATCTTCCCGCTTGTTGGGTTTTCCGGAAGAGGAGTGCAGCGGCGTTTTCATTACGGAAAACGCCCATAGATGCGAATGCTCTGGACGACACCTACAGGGAAAATGCTCTATCGCATTTTCCCTGTTACTGGGTTTTCCGGAAGAGGAGTGCAGCGGCGTTTTCATTACGGAAAACGCCCATAGATGCGAATGCTCTGGACGACACCTACAGGGAAAATGCTCTAGCGCCAGACGTCTGAGGCCTCGCTGTCTCATTTGAACCAGATACATCCCAGAGTTCACCTCTACGGAAAGATAGAAGGGGCGCCCAAACACCTCCTGATCTTCCGTCTGCGGATTCCTGCGCCTCCGCACGCTTTCACGGCGCCGGGATCAATCGCGATACAGCAGTAGCACGATCGAAGTTATTTTCTGGAGGAGCTTATGAAAAAGCCCATGCAGGTCTTTTGGCTTGCGGCGATGATTATGATTTTTGTGTCATCTCTGGCAGCGCAAACGTACTACGTTTCGCCGAATGGCAGTGACAGCAACAATGGAACGTCGACCGCTACCCCGTGGCAGTCGATCAGCAAGGTCAACAGCTTTGTCTTTCCGCAGGGAAGCACGGTCTCGTTCCAGGGAGGGCAGACCTTTACGGGATGTCTCGTCTTCAATACGACGAATGTGCCTGCGTCGTCAGCCTCGACGCCGTTTACCGTGAACTCCTATGGAACGGGCGTTGCGACGATCCAGTCCAACTGCTCCGGAACGACGGGAGCTGCCGTCACCATCGATAACGTGAGCGGTTTCTACTTCAACGGATTAAAGGTAGTGAATGGAAGCAGCACTATCTATGGAATCCTGCTGGAAAACCAGACATCGAATTCACCGACCCAGACGATTGTCATTGAAAACTCCGAGGTGACCGGATTTGCGCCGGTGAGCGGCAGTTCGAACGGCGGAGAGATCTGGATTCTTGGATATGCTCTGAACGGCAACAATGGTCCGCTGAACAACATCCAGATTCTGAACAATTCGTTACATGGCGCCACGGTGACTTCCGCCGATGGAGGTGGCATCAATGGATGGGGCTACGGAAAGAACATCACCAATGTTCTGGTTCAGGGAAACACGATCTACAACAACGGCATGCCGGCCTCGACCGTCTGGGCGGGGATCGATGCGGATGGCTGGAACGGCGGCCTGATCCAATACAACATTCTGCATGACATCGGCGCGAATGTGACCTCGTGCGGTGGAACCTCCGGTATTGAAGCCTATACCTCGAATAACATCACGATCCGCTACAACGAGGTCTACAACGTTCAGCCGTCGCCAGGCTTTACCAAAGGGTGTGATTGGGACGCGATCGACCTGGACGGGGGCACGACCAACTCTCTGGTCGAATACAACTACACGCATCACAATGCCGGCAGCGGGTTTCTCGCCTATACCTCCAAACCAAGCGGATACACGTGGGGGCCAAATATCTATCGCTACAACATCTCGGAGAACGACGACTGGGCTAGGGCTCAGGGCGCTCTCTTTGATGTCGTACCAGGACCGCCGGCAAACGCCCTCTCTATCTATGGCAATACATTCTTCAGCAACATCTCACAGAATACGAAGACGAGTTCCAGTGCCTGTTTCAACTTTGGAGATGGTGGTGGAACCTGGGCGAGCGGCTCGTTGATCGCAGACAACATCTGCTACCTGAATAACCATGATCAGTACGGCAGAAGTGGGAACTTTTATTACAACCCCTACGCCCAGAGTGGGATGACGCTGCAGAACAATCTGTATTACGCGGGAACAAGCCCCACCTGGCGTTGGGGGGGTACGTCTTACACTACTATCGCGGCGTGGTCGGCGACCGGCCTGGAAACGAGTCCGGTGTATGGTAATCCTCTGTTTAGCAACGGCGGTAACGGCGGGACCTGCAGTTGGTCTCCTCTGTTGGGCAATGGGCCGCAGCCGTGTCCTTCGGCGTATGCACTTCAATCCGGTTCTCCAGGATTGGGGGCGGGAGCTGCTATCACTGGTAATGGAGGCGTGGACTATTATCAAAGCGCGCTGACCAGTCCTCCGAGTATTGGTGCATACTCGGGTACAGGTGGAGGGAGCGGCGGCGGAAGCACGACACCTCCTGGAACACCAACGGGCCTGACTGCGACTCCGACCTCCGTCAGCACGGTAAGCCTGACATGGTCGCCATCTGCAAACGCCTGGAGCTATAACATCTATCGCAGCCTGACGAGTGGATTTACTCCGTCCCCGTCGAATCTCGTCGCGCAGGGAATTGCTGGCTCTCCCTATACAGATACCGGCCTGACGCATGCTACAACCTACTACTACCTCGTGCAGGCGGTGAATGGCGCCGGTACTTCAAGCCCATCGAACGAGGCATTTGCGGCGACCTTCAGCCAGCAGCAACTGCAGTATTATGTCTCTCCGAATGGGAACGACAGCAACGACGGCACAACGCCTTCAACCCCATGGCAGACGATTGCCAAGGTGAATAGCTTTACCTATCCGGAAGGAAGCACGGTTTCCTTCGAGGGAGGCCAGACCTTCGTTGGATGCCTGGTCTTCACCAGAACCATCGTGCCGACTTCATCGGTGCAAAATCCCTTTACCGTGACCTCCTATGGTGGAGGAGTGGCTACTATTCAGTCTTCGTCCAGTTGTTCCGGGAAGAATACCGCCGCGATCATCGGGGACAACATTAATGGATTCACCGTGGACGGTTTGGAGGTCGTGAATGGAGCGACCACGAACTGGGGCATTCTGTTGCAAAACAGTTCCGTCAGTTGGGCAACCCAGGGAATGACTGTCAAGAACTCTGAGGTAATGGGATTTGCAACAACCGGCGGGCAGAGCGGAGGAGAGATCTGGATCCTTGGCTATGCTCTGAATGGGAACAATGGTCCTCTCAACAACATCCAGATTCTGAACAATACGCTCCACGGAACCGATCCGACTTCTACCGACGGAGCCGGAGTGGCCGGGTGGGGATATGGGCGGAATATCACGAATGTTCTGATGCAGGGCAACACCGTTTATAACCTGGGAAGCCCAGCCCCTTACGCCGGCTTGAACGCGAATGGCATGAATGGTGCAATCATCCAATACAACCTCATCCATGACATCGGGGCAAACGTCACCACATGCGGTGGAACGAGTGGCATTGAGACCTATAACGCGAACAACATCTTCGTCCAGTACAACGAGGTCTACAACGTACAGCCGTTGCCTGCATTCACAACCGGATGCGATTGGGACGGCATCGATCTTGATGGGGGCACAACCAATTCAACCGTTCAATACAACTACACCCATCACAATGGCGGCGCGGGAATACTGGGCTATGACGGCAATCCCAGTGGCACCACGTGGGGACCAAACACATTCCGCTACAACATCTCTGAGAACGATGACCTGGTGAGGGGGATCGGAGGGCTCTTTGGCCTGACACCGAATCCTGCACCGAATCCGGTTTATGTCTACGGCAATACCTTCCTCAGCAATATCGCGCAATCGTCTATCTCGACAGATCCAAGTGCGTGCTTCTACCTCGCGATGTGGAATGGCTCGGGCACATTTGCATCGGGGTCGATGATCGAGAACAACATCTGCTATATGGCGAATCCAAACTCCGCCAATAATGTGGAGTTTGTCCGTGACGTGAATTCGATCAGCGGGCTAACCTTCAGCAACAATCTCTACTACACTCCCAACAACCCACAGTGGATATGGAATGGAACAACCTATACCACCGCATCTTCGTGGGCCTCTTCCGGCAGCGAATCAAGTCCCGTGTATGGGGACCCTTTGCTTAGCAGTGCTGGCAATGGCGGCACCTGCATCTGGACGGCATCATTGGCAAACGGTCCGCAACCATGCCCCGCAGGATATGCCTTGCAGCCGGGATCTCCAGCAGCGGGAGCAGGCATGGCTGTCTCTAATAGTGGCGGGGTGGATTATTATCAAAATCCGCTTACGACACTTCTCAGCATTGGCGCCTATTCGGGAAGCGGTAATTGCCGAACCGGACTCTGGTGCCTGCAGGCTACGTTACCGTCCAGCCCTAACTGGACCTCTACGCATCAGCAGATGCCGGTGGCGGCCAATCAAACCTATGTCGCCAGTGTGTGGATCAAAGGATCGGGTTCGGTGGAACTGGATGCGATGTACAACTCCACTAACCTGGCTACTGTAAAGTGCACGGCGACTTCCATATGGACGCAATGCTCAACCCCGGCCTTCAGCACGGGAAGCTACACAGGCTTGAGGTTCCAACTCAAGAATTCCTATTCGGGAGCCGGCACGCTTGTCGTCGATGATTGCTTCATGGGCGTTGCGGGCGGAACCAACGTCTTGTCAAATCCTGGATTTGAAAGCGGTCAGACAGCATGGGGCATTGACGCCGGTGGAGCATCAACCTGGGTGATTGCGCAGTTCTAACTGGTAAATGCGATAGCCACAAGGTCCTGCCGGTAGCGGCAGGACCTTTTTTATCGGATGCTTTCAAAGAACCCAATCCGAATCTATTCCAGATGAGCCGTCTGCAGTGTCCAATTGATGGCGGAGACGCTGCTCTCAAATGAGAGCCTGCGAACGATCTCCTCAGCAACGTCTGTATGCCGTCCTGTTGTAAGGAATACAGCTTTGATCTGCATGGAAGTTTCCGGCTCGGTGTCCTCGCTGTGCAATGACTGCAGAATCGCCGTGGTTTGTGCGATGGTCCCCAGCAGCAGTGCGCGCAGGTGTGCCTCATCCTGGGGACGGCAATTGAGGGATATCTCGTAGGTCGCTTCGGTGGATGCGGAGGAGGTCAGGACTGGATGTAAAAGATGGGCGAGCGGCCGAAGCAGGATGTTGGTGAGTACGACGGTGATCGTCAGAAGCAATGCGAGAATCGGGGCGCCGAAACCTGAAAGGACGCCGATGGCCGCGCAACACCAGATCGTAGCCGCCGTATTCAGGCCACGGACGTTGGCGCCGTCTTTAAAGATGACCCCTGCTCCGAGGAAACCTACGCCGGACACGACATAGGAGGCGATCCGGCCCGCGGCGGACGGATCTCCGGGGATCAGCAATGCCGACATGACGAATGCTGATGCTCCTCCAGCTACAAGGGCGTTGGTGCGTGTACCCGCCATTCGGTGGCGCCATTGCCGCTCAAGTCCAACAATCGCTCCAAGCAAAAACGCAAGGAGCAGTCGAAAGGTGAATTGCAGCGTGAGCTGCCAGCTTATGGTGTGCATCGTGCCGTATCAGAAGAGAAATTTGACATCTGCCGCCACCAGTGTCCGATTCTTTCTTTACGGGATTCTGAAAATCTTCTCATCCGCCGTACATTTTGCATCCCGGCATTTTCTACTGGAGCGCGAGCAGAGCAGAAAGCTCTGTACCAGAATCTGGCTGGGAAAGAGAATTTGTAATTGCTTCGGGCGCCAGGGGATGAGAGAAGAAATATCCCTGTGCAAATTCGCATCCAAGAGACCGTATCTTGTCGACCTGTTCCTGGGTCTCGATCCCTTCTGCGACCAGCTCCATCCCTAATTGGTGACCAAGAGTAATGATCAGCTCAACGATCCTCTCTGGATTGCGGGGGGAGTCCACTGACGAGATGAATGACCGGTCGATCTTCAATGTATCCAACGGAAAGTGATGAAGATAGCTTAGCGAGGAAAAGCCTGTCCCGAAGTCGTCGCAGCTAAGCCCGACACCGATCTCCTTCAGCTTTTTGAGGGTGATCTCGGCCTGAGCCGCGTTGGTCATCGTGAGGCTTTCCGTGATTTCAATAGTCATGAACTCCGGCGCAAGACGAGTCTCTTCCAGCATGGAGGCAATAGAGTTCAAAAGATCCGGGTCCGCAAACTGCTTTGCTGAGACGTTGACCGAAACCTTGAAACGAGTATTGAAACGTCGGTTCCACTCTTCGATCTGTGCGCAGGCCTGGCGCATTACCCAGGCTCCCAGCGGAATAATCAGTCCCATCTCTTCGGCGGCAGAGATAAAGTGCCCTGGAGCGACGATGCCGATTCCCGGGCGGTCCCATCGCAGGAGAGCTTCAAATCCGTGCACGGTTTCTGTATCGAGTGAGACAATCGGCTGATAATGGACGCGGAACTGTTGGCGCTCGAAGGCGCTTCGCAGGTCACTCTCCAACTTACGGCGATTGACACTTCTGTTATGAAGCTCCGGATCGCAGAGTCGATGTTTTCCTGGGCCTTCCAGCTTCGCTTCATACATCGCGGTATCGGCATCTGTCAGCACATCCTTGGCGTTATCCATGCCGACTGCGCTGAGGGATGAGCCAATGCTGGCCGTCACCATGACTTCTTCATCCCCAATGAAGACAGGGAGCGAGAGTTCAGCAACAATCGATTCAGCGAGGAGTTCGACGTCTGCGATGGTGTCGACGGGATTCAAAAGGATCACGAATTCATCTCCGCCGATTCTGGCAACTACATCTGAGTTCAGGCTGGCTGCTGTGCCTTCGTTGAGTGCTCTATGGCGCGCGGCGCAGTAGAGAAGTCGCTTTGCAATCTCCTTAATAAGTTCGTCCGCGGCGATATGCCCGATGGTGTCATTGATGGTCTTGAATCTATCGATATCAATAAAAAGAACGGCGAACTTCGTCTCCCCATCCCTGTTTTCCGGGGCAACGGTTCTGGAGAGGTGCTCGACAAAGTAGCGGCGGTTGGCGACGTGCGTCAGCGAGTCATGGTGCGCTTCATAAAGCAGTTTGGCCTCTGCCTGTTTTCGCTCGGTGATCTCTTTCTGCAGGGCGGCCGTCCGCTCCAGGACTTTGCTCTCGAGCACCCCGTTTGCGTTGTGCAGGGCAAAGTCTCTTTCCTCGATCTTCTCTAGCATCTGGTTGAAGGACTGGATCAGGCTTCCAACTTCGTCGGAACCTCCAGTCTGGGCGCGCAGAGAGTAGTCCTTGCTGTCGGCGACCTGAGTCACAAGCCGAGCCAGGTGTGCAATCGGCTCACCAATTGCGGAGACCAGCAATGCGGAGATCAGGTAGGTAATACAAATGGAAATGATAAGGACCAGAGAGGCGATGAGGAGATAGCGGCGAAGCTTGACGTGGAATCCATCGAGCGTAGAGATAATGAGAATTGAGCCCGTTTTTTCGCCATCCAGATAAACTGGCCGTGCGAACAGCAGACGGCCGTCGGCGAATGATGCACCTCCCTTGCGTGGAGGTATGGGTGCCGGTCCGGCGTGCTCCATGTCCCTATCGTAACGGGCAAAAAGGGCGCCATCGATGTCATAGAGATATGCGCCGCTAATGTCCGAATCCTGAGCAAGCGCGTGAAGGATCTGCTCGGCCGTATGAGAGTCATTGAACGCAAGCGATGCCGCCGCATTCGAACCGACCGTGCCTGCAAGTGTTTTGAGTTCCGCTTCGGCTGTGGCCCGGAACTGTGCCCGTTCATAGACAGAGAAGCCGATCAATGCCAGTGTCAGCGCGAGCAGTGTAGAGCCAATCACGAGCAGCCGCAGCTTCTGCCGGATAGGGATGTCGCGGATTTGGAGTTTGAGTTTCATCGTCTGTGAGCCCGTCCGAGCTATTCACCGCGCACTATATCTATCGAGTGGAAACCGCCCTTGCGAGAGATAGCAACATCGAACTGACATTCAGATTGGATTTTGTGATGGCTCCAAGATTGACGTCGAAACGCAAACGGTCATTTTCTCGCCGGAAGGCGATCATGCCCCCGTACTGAGTAAAGGATTCGTCGTCTCCGACGGTAAGAATCGGCAAGTTGCCGAGATCGTTGACCATGGCGCTCATCTCTCCGCGCTGCAGTGCTGGAATAAAAACCATCTGACAACTGTGAGCCTCGGCCGCTCGCTGTACATGGGCTACTTTGATGGAGTGTCCCTGAACCTTCTTCGAGCCGATCGTTTTTTCCAGGGAGCCGTCAAACGGATCTCCGTTTACCGTGCAGATCACGAACGACTCATCGCCGGAAGGGAAGGCGGATGCCGGCCATGTGGTGAGCTGGGCAAAGTGAAAGAGAAAGGCAGCCTTGAGCTGGTATTCGTCATACCCCGGAGCGTCGACGGTAACCGCCCTGAGAGGGGTAAGGGAAAGCCATCCCAGGACGCCGATCCAAATCGACATGCGCTGCCAGACGCGCCAAACCGCGAGCGGCCGTCGCAAATCGAAATGGAGCCCAAAGCGAAACATTACCGCCCACCACCGTGCCAGATGAGCTTTACCCGAAAGCTTCTTCCGTCCTGCCGCAGTGCATCCTGACGGTGCTGTTCTGCTCCGGGATCGTAGAAGGTCTTGTCGAGCGCGTTATAGAGACTGGCGGAGAGATCCAGACGACCAAAGATGTCCCGGCCCAGCAGGGTGAAGTTCAAGGTCGTATAGGGGCTGACCGTGTTTTGAGCCAGGGTAGCTCGCCTGCCGATATATTGGGCATCGATTGTGGCAAAGACCTTCTTTGTTCGTAGCGGAATACTGGCGTTCAATTTTCCAAGATGCTTTGGCGAGTTGATCTTTCCCTCTCCATCATCGCCTAGCTGCTGGAACGTATTGCTATAGCCCAGGATGGCTGTAGCGCCGTTGAGCCATTTTTTCTGAAAAGTAGTTTCTAGGCCGGCGGTGTCCATCTTGCCTTCGTTCTCAAATCCAAGCGTGCTTGCCTCATTGGTTACGATGAAGTTCCGCATCCGATTGGCATAAAGAGCGGTGGATAGAAAAAAGCCCCTCGAGAATTCCCGGTCCCAGTTGCCTTCCCATGCGAGGTTGCGTTCCGCCCGCAGAGTAGACGATGTATAGGCTGGATAGTAGTACAGCTCATACGCATTCGGGGAACGGAAAGACTGTCCAAAGACCAACTTAAAGTGGTCGCGGTCTCCTTGTGAGAAACGGAAGGCCAGGCGAGGGCTGGTCATCCAGCCGACACGAGGGTTGTAGTCGACACGAATGCTCGGAGCGAGCAGGAAGGATCCACGAAGGGGGATCTCGCTCTCGATATAAGGCGCGGCGACGAAGGTGGGATGATCGTACTTCAGGTAGCTGGCGAACGGCGAGACATCGTAGTTGGTGACTTCCTGGCGAAAGTCATTCCGGTATTCAAAACCTGAGACGAAACGATATCTGTCCCGCAATCGGGTGGTGGATTGCAGTTCCATACCGAAACTCTCGCCGCGGCCAAAGTCTTTATTGAGAACGCGTCCGTTATCCCCCTGCCGCACAAACTTGCCGTCGTACATGTAACGATCGAAGTAAGTGCGGACAAGCAGCGAAGAACTATTGCCGATGGAGCGTTCGTAGCGAAGATCCAGATATCCATGTGCGTCAGCTTCACGGTTGCGACGATCATTGAAGACATCGCCAAAGGCTCCGGTCGGATCTCCCTTCTCCCGGGCATTATAAGCAGCTTGGAAGCGCAAGCCTCGTCTGCTTAAAGTTGCGAGCAGGTCGATGAACTGGTCATCATCCGCGTGGCTGGCCATGCCGTTGTTGGTGGATGGATCATCATATTCGGGATAGTAGAGTCGCTTAGGCCCCTGGCTCCCATAGAAGGTGCCAGAGAGCAGCGTTTGTATCCCGGCGATCTCGCGGCCGTAACTCAGCCGGCCGCGGTATGTGTTGAACGATCCGGCGTCCGAAGCAGCTTCAACCCCATTCAGATCGCGGGCCTTGCGGGTAATGACATTGATTACCCCAAAGACAGCGTTAGTGCCATAGAGAGAGGACGCGGGGCCACGCGTGATTTCGACATGATCTATAAGATCCACGTCGATGGTGAATTCGGTGCCGACCATCGCCTGCTCAAAGATCGTGTCGTTCAGGCGGTGTCCGTCGACCATCAGCAGAATGCGTGTGTTGTAGTCTCCGGGGTTGGAGAAGCCGCGGACACCGACATAGCTGTATTGGCGGTCATAGGTGATGTAGAACCCCTGCACTCCTCGAAGAATGTCTGCGAGTGTGCGGTATCCAGACCGTTGGATCTGTTCGCGGGTAACGACGGTTACGGACGCGGGCGCCTCCATGGAGGACTGCGAAAACCGGGAAGCAGTCGAGATTGGCGTATTCAACAGATCGGGAAGAGAGAGCTCCGTGATATCTGCCGGTCTCTGTTGTGCCGGAAGAGGCACAATCGCTGCCCAAAACGCCGTCGCGGCCAGATAGCGGACGAGGCGTGGGGAATGACTGAATCCGGGGGAGAGATTTGCCTCTATTGGGGATTTCCGGGAAGCGCTAGAGCGTCTCAACCATGTTTTTTGGTAAATCTTTCCCCCGAACGACACGTTGCCCCCTCAGGCTAGAGCATTTTTCCCTCTCGGTGTAGAGTAGGGCCTCCGCGTCTATGGGCGTTTCGCCATGAAAACGCCGCTTCACGCCCCTTCCGGAATACCCAGCAACAGGCAAAATGCTCTAATGATCTATTTGTGAGTTTTGTGAAATCATAGAGGCTCTCTGAAAAGTTAGCCTCCGCTGAGACGATGGATTTTAGTTTTGGTTCGGTATGCGATGAATGGGCCCTCTGATCCTTCTATCGGCGCTTCCCTGGATAGCCTTAGCCCGTGAGCATTTGGGACCGGTCATGAGAAGAGGGTCAGAGCATTTTCCCTGTAGGTGGAGAGTAGGGCTTCGGCATCTATGGGCGTTTTCCGCAATGAAAACGCCGCTGCACTCCTCTTCCGCGATACCCAGCAACAGAGAAGATGCTCTATTCGAAGCTGTTCACGGGAAGCGTGAACGAGATGACGGTACCACCACCTGAGTCGGCTTTACGGCTGCGGATTTGAATCCTGCCGCCATGCCTGGCGATAATCTCTCCGCTCACCCATAGCCCGAGACCCGAACCCTTTTCACCTTTGGTGGTGAAGAATGCGTCAAAGACACGTGCTTTGACCGCCGACTCCATTCCGGAGCCGGTGTCGGCCACAGTGATGCGCACACGATCTATGCCATCGGCGGAGGTAGAGACACGGCGCAGCTGCAGCCGTAGCTTTCCAGGTGCGCCAGCCATAGCATCAAGAGCGTTACTTAGCAGGTTGACCAGCACCTGACGTATGTCTGAGGCGTGAATCAGAATGGCAGGTACGTCTGCGAAATCTCGTTCTACCGTGACCTGCTGCTCGTTGAGCCGGCGAGCGAAGAGCGCCAGCGCAGACTCCAGCAGTTGTGACGGCGCGGTGAGAGTTTGACGGTTGCTCTGGCGATGGAACTGGAGGGTTTGTGTCGCAATCTGGGAGACGCGTTGAAGTTCGTGCTGGGCATCTCTGAGATATGACTGCGTCTCTTGATTAATTTCGCTGGAGGTTTCGGCCAGATAGATGAAGTTTGTTACGGCTTCAAGCGGGTTGTTGATCTCGTGAGCGATCATCGAAGCCAATTTGCCGACGGCGGCGAGCTTTTCGCTTCGCCGCAGGCTCTCTTCCACTCGCCGCCGGTCTGTAATGTCATCCACGGTCCCAATCGTTCCCATCGGCAGGCCAGCTTCGTTGAAGACGACTGTGGACCGTCCGAAGATCCATCGTATTTCTCCATCGGGCAACAGCAGTCTGTATTCGATTTCGAAAGAGGATCCACGGCTGCTTGCTTCGGACCAACCCTCGACAAGACGGGAGAGATCGTTTGGGTGGATGCGCGCGGTCCAGCCTCGCCCAAGGATCTCCGGTTCCTTCATGTGCCAGATCTCCTGGAGCCGAGGGTTGGTATAGGAGACGTTCGCCTGCAGATCGGCCTGAAAGATACCAACCGGGCTCGATGCACTGAGGCTGCGGAAGCGAGCTTCGCTGGCGCGAAGAGCCTGCTCAGCAACTTTGCGATCAGTGATGTCGGACGCGACGCCTAAGATCTCTTTGACGGTTCCATCTTGGTGAAGATAAACGCGGCCATGGCTCAGAATCCAACGTACGCCGCCGTCGGGACGCACAAGGCGATACTCCATCTTGGCTTCGGAGCCCTTCCGAATTGCCTCAGCCAGGACCTCGCGCCGCCGGGCGCGGTCATCGGAATGGATCAATGATTCAAAAAGCTCCGGAGTGATGATGGTGCCCTGAGGGACGCCGGCAACGGCGTAACACTGTGCATCCCAATCAATGACATTCGCGGCAACGTTATAGGACCAGATGCCGAGATTTGCAGCTCCAGCGGCAAGGCGAATGCGTTCCTCACTTCGCCGTAAGGCAAACTCCATCTGCATTTTCGTTCGTCGCTCTGTGGCGGTTCGCAATTCGCGCAGTACAACGAAGGGCAGGCGGGAAAGATCGTCTTTCTGCAGGTAGTCTTGTGCGCCTGCTTTCACCAGGGTGTCTGCGTGTTCATCGCAGGTCATTTCGCAGACGCAGATAAGGAGGAAGGGGATTGCCGGGGCAAGCTCACGGACGATCTGAAGCGAAACCAGGGCGGGAAGCTCCTGAATAGCGTCCCCGCATATGACAAGATCCCAGTCGGAGGAGGTAAGGGCGGCTCTGAGTTCTGTTCCGGTGGATACGAGGGAATACGTGTGCGTCAGCCCCGCTGACTCGAGCACATGCCGAATCGGTAAGATATCCGTCTCCCGATTGTCAACAAAGAGAACATGCAGCACGGCGGATGACATAGAAACCCGGGCGGTAGCCGATCAGGAACGCGGCATCTTAGATGCCCGCAACGAATCGAAGACAATCTTACCGCTTCACGACAGAAACGTCTGCCTGCTTAGAGTCCATCTTTGATGGCATACCAACCCTCTTTGATCGATACGTTTTATCGGGGCAGGTGCTATGATCGGCATGCTTCTAAGGAGCGGGTGTTCACGCGCTCTGAACGTCGTGCGGCGTTGCCGAAGAAGCCTCACATTCCATTACGATTCAGCCCGGAGTTACCTTTCAAATGACGATGTATCGGTATGTGTTTGCCCTATTTGTTGCAACTTCGATCAAAAGCACGGCATTTGCCGCTGCACCGTATCATTCGCCCTGGGATGCGCATCCAGTAAAGGAGACCAGTGCGGCGTATACCTGCCCGGGGCCGCCGCATCTGCCCGTGGATTTTGTCACGGATGGCTTCTACGCAGACAACGATCCAACACATTCCATCATTGATCCGGTGAAACAGAAGGCGTATGCGGAGTCTTCCGGGCCGGTGAAGCGTGAAGGCGATCTGATGGTTACTGCGGCTGACGAGTTTCGAAAGACCGGATCCGCACAGGCTGCGCGGTGTGTTTTGCAGCATCTGGAGGTACAGGCAAAAGAGGGTGCGCTGACCGGGAAGATGTCATCTTCGCAGGCCTACTTTGTCCAGGGATGGGTTGTGGGGGCCGAGGCGATTGCCTATCTGAAGATTGATGGTCCGGCGAAAGCGACTGCAGAACAACGCGCATTGATTCTGCCGTGGCTGGAGAAGGTGGGTGCGCAGACGGAGAAGTTCTATGAGGACCGCGCAAAAGAGAGCGGCGGCAACAGAGCCCAGAACCACTTCTACTGGGCGGCGGTGGAGTTGGCAGCCATTGGGATTGCGGCGAATAACCCCAACGACTTTGACTGGGCGATGCAGCAGGCAAAAGCCGGTATCGCTGCAATCCGGCCGGATGGAACGCTCGCAGAAGAGATGCGCCGTGGAAAGCGTGCACTCCACTATCACCTATATGCTGCATCACCACTCGTAATGCTGGCGGAATTGGGATTGCCAAACGGCGTCGACCTTTATGCGGAGCGCGCCGGGGCCCTCAGGAAGTTGGTTGCGATCTCGACAGCAGGTCTGGTCGACTCCTCATTCTTCGATAAGCAGACCGGCATTCCGCAAGAGCGTCCTGACCCACCAACAGCCGAGGCGATCGGCTGGGCCGAGCCTTATAACCGCCGCTTTCCAGATCCTGTAGTTACAAAGCTGCTGGCGGCGGCTCCGAATCACAGTTACATGTACCTCGGTGGGCTTCCCCCACAATGAACATGGTTCTGGTTTATGAGAGATCAAAGAAAGAGGCCAGCTTTGAGCTGGCCTCTTTCTTTGGTGTGATGTTGGTTAGAACGTGAGGCGAAGACCAAGCTGCGTCTGCCGCATAGAACTTGCTCCTGTGATCTTGCCGTAGTTGGGGGAGTTCAAGGTTGCATTTGGGTTGCTGAGGTTCACGTTGTTCAGGACGTTCGTGAATTCCCCACGGAACTGCAGCGTCGTCTTCTCCCAGAGCGCGAAGTTCCGGAAGAACGCGACGTCCACGGACTTCGACCCCGGGCCATCCAGCGTGTTCCGGCCGGTTGTTCCTTCAGTAGGTGTAGTTGGAGCAACGAAGGCTGCCGTATTGAACCAGGCATTAATAACGTCGTTCCGCGACCGGTGAGCATCGAGGTATGGGTTACCGACGATATTCGGACGATCATTGTTCGCACCATCGAGGTTGGTGTCGGTACCGTTGGTGACGGTGAATGGAGCGCCGCTCCGGAAACGGACGATCGGAGAGACCTGCCAGCCATTCGCTGCTGTCTTGATGTAGCGGCTATTGCCGTTGTAATAATCCAGCATCCACACGACCGAGGTGGTGAACATGTGACGATAGTCGTTATCGGAGCGGCCACGTTCCAGCCAGAGCTTGGTCTGATTGACCACGGAGGCTGTGCTGTTCTGCATACCAAGGCTAGCCCAGTTCTTAGCCCATACGTAGAAGCTGCGCACCGTGAAGTGCTGACTCATGCGCTTGTTCGCTGTGATCTGCATTGCGTGATAAGCACTGGTCTGGTTGGAGCCGAAGATGTTGATTCCCTGGTAGGTAATGGGAATGCCCTGGTAGTTGGTTGCGGTACCGGTCGAAAGCGGAGGATTCGGCTGGTACGGCCGGCGCTGATCGACGTTGCTGGTGGAAGGCGCCGAAGTGCCCACATTTACCAGCATCGGATAGTTCACATCTGTCGTGTACGGCAGGTGGCGTCCCATCGCTCCCACGTAACCGACAGAGGTTGCGAATGTAGAGGTCCACTGCTGTTCGACGGTAAGGTTCGCTTGATAGGTCGATGTCCAGTCGAAGTTCGGATCCGTTCCCGGAACAGAGAACGGAGCAGTAAAGCGAGGAGCGGAGGGCGTGTAGTTGTAGGGGAAAGGTGAGCCGCCCGCCACGTTGGCATAGGGATCGGAGATCGACTTTACATTGGAGAAAGATGCTCGGAAGGAGAAAGGCTGACCGGCCGCCCCCCATTCATTACCGGAGATACTGCCCCAGAAGATGCCGGCGCCGCCTCGAACTGCAATCTTCGAGTTGCCAAAGACATTCCATGCAAAGCCGACACGCGGAGAGAAGTGGTTCCAGCGGACAGGAACGACGCCGCGTGGAACACCTTTGTCGCCAGGAACAAGCAATCCAATCGGTGCGCTGGGGATAGTGGTTGATTGTTGACCGAACTTGAAGTTCTCCACCTTGTTATCGGTATCGACGGGCGGTGTCTGTACATCCCAGCGCAGACCGAGATTGAAGGTCAGGTTGGAGGTAATGCGATAGTCGTCCATGACGAACAGACCTGCATACCAGCTATTCATGCGTTGAATGCTCGGCGCGTCCTGGTTCATGGAATTGGGAAGGCCCAACAGAAAGTCAGAGAGCGCGTTGTAGCTGCGTGACTTCGCTGAGGTAAAGTTGAAAATTCCATAGTTGTTCAGGAGCGATTCCTGGATATCTTTGTCGAGAGCTATATTGCCGCCGAAACGAATGGAGTGTTTGCCTTTGGTCCAGATGATGGTGTCGCGCACTTCATAGTAGTTGGAGCCGGCGCGCGGGCCGGCAATGGCGTTACCGGCGGTGAAATAACCGCTTACGGCGATCTGCGGGAGTGATGGAGTTCCTTGAACCTGGAACTTTGAACCGTATTCGCTGATCTGGTGCGCCGGTGTGTTCACGCGGCCGCCCAGGTTGCGTGCAAACGAAATCCAGGCCTGATTGATCAGTGTCGGGCTGATCGTATAGACATGGCTGATATTGGCATTCCACTGCCGCCATACATAGTTCTGTTGTGACCACGGCAGGTTGCCGCCGGCGTTCTGTGAGTTGATACCGGCTGTCTCGAAGACCTCGCCGGTAAGCCGTTGGTTTGCGGTCAACTGGTGGTCGACCTTCATCAGGAACTCGTTGGTATTGTTTTGGTTGCGGATGTATCCGGCGAACGTGTTGCCGGCTCCGTTCGGCAGGGGAATCGATGGAAGCCCATTGGCGCCCTTGAGGATATTCTGTACGGTCGCGTCGAGGTCAGATGCCGGAATGATGTTGCCGGCGTATGGTTTGTTGGTCTTTGGATTGCAGACATAGAAGCTGGTCGATGTGCCACTCTGGCAAGAAGACGCCGCCGGTCCTGAAGGCAGATTCTCGCTGAAGTTACCCGACCGTTGTGCTGCTGAAGGAACCACGGCTGCACCGCTGCTGATCGGAGTTGTCGTGATCTGGCGCAAGCCACCATAGCTGAAGAAAAAGAATGTCTTGTCACGCTTGATGGGGCCGCCGACGGTACCGCCGAACTGGTGACGGTGCAAGGGCTGTGCTGCAGGAGCCGAGGCGACGAAGCTGCGGTCAAGTGCGTTGAGGGCGTTTTCCCGCCAGAACTCGAAAAGCGAGCCATGAAAGGCATTTGTGCCCGACTTGGTGATGACGTTGATGACGCCATTCGGGAAGCGGCCATATTCGGCGCTGTAGTTATTGGTTTCCACGCGGAACTCATTAACCGCGTCAGGATTGGGCTGCGTATTGCCGGTATTACGCAGGCCTGTCATATTCGTGCCGCCGTCCATGTAGTAGCTGGTGGAACCGGCATTCCCGAGCATCACGCCACCGTTGATCTGAACGGTTTGTTGCGGATAGCCGAGAGTGTATGAGGTGGTATTCGTCTGCACGCCAGGAACCAGCGTCAACAGGTCATAGACGTTGCGGTTTACGATGGGCAGATTCACGATCTCGCTATTCTGTACGGTAGCGCCGACCACCGAGTTGGTGACGTTCACCAGCGGTACGTCTGAGTTGATGCTGATGGTTTCAGAGGTGTCGCCGATCTGGAGGACTGCATTGACCGTGGCAAACTGCCCCAGGCTCAGGATAATGCCCGCCTGCGCAAAGGTCTTGAATCCCTCAGCTTTAATGGTCAGTCGATATCCACCGACCGGAAGCAGATCGATGCGCCAGGCGCCCTGGTCATTGCTGTCTGTGCTCTGGGTGAAACCGGTGTCGGTATTGACCACGGTGATGTGAGCCTTCGGAACGAGAGCTCCAGTATTGTCCTGGACCTCTCCTGAAAGAGTCGCCGTTGTGAGCTGTCCAACGGCCATGGACGAGAAGAAAACGAGACACGTGGCCACACAAAGGATGCGTACTGCAGTTCGGATCATTGTTTTGTACCCCCGAGGGATGTAGGCCAGTCTGCTCGTCAGGATTTTCGATTGTCAAGGGTAAAACTTAATTCTCGTATATGGAATAAAGACAAGAACTGCAATGAGTCAAAATGGCACGAACGATGGCAGCCGATATTCCAAAACATGGAAAATACCGCGCTATTTAGAGAGAATCCATACGCAGCAAGAACGGCGCGCGAATGAGAAAACAAGCGAGAGAAGAGTGCCGTTTCTCTCAATTTCTGCTGGCAATAAGCGAAAACAACTATTCACATGTGAAATAGGAGAGAGTTTTGTTTATTTAAAGCAAAACTGCCGCCTGGAAGGGCGGCAGTTGCGGGTACGGTATTGACCTATGGTGGAAGCTCTGGACTACACCCACAGGGAAAATACTCTAGCGGGCGTGCTGTTCCTGATACGACGGTTCGGCCCACGCGGCGCCGCCGGGATACTGATAGGTCTCCAGCGATTCCGGATAGATCTGAATGCTGTAGCCGGCTGCTTCCGGCAGAAGGTATCTGCCCTTGCGGATGCGGACAGGGTGCAGGAAGTGTTCGTGGAGGTGGTCGACATACTCGATCACCCGGTTTTCAAGGTTCTGGGAGACACGAAGATAGTCGAAGAACGAGAGGTGCTGAACATACTCGCAAAGGCCTACACCGCCCGCGTGTGGGCATACCGGGATGCCGAACTTCGCTGCCATCAGCAGGATGGCGATGTTCTCATTAACTCCGGCGACACGGCAGCTATCAATCTGGCAGACGTCAATGGCTTCTGCCTGCATGAGCTGCTTGAACATCACGCGGTTATGGCAGTGCTCTCCGGTAGCAATACGTGTCGGTTTGCACTCTCTGCGGATTCGCGCATGGCCAAGGATGTCGTCGGGGCTGGTGGGTTCTTCCATCCACCAGGGCTCGAGCTCCTGTAACTGGCGAATGCGGTCGATGGATTCAGTGACGCCCCATTTCTGGTTTGCATCGACCATCATGCGGTTCTCCCAGCCAATCTCTTCCCGGACGATGCGCCCGCGGCGCAGGTCGTCCGCCGGATCGCCGCCGACTTTCAGCTTGAAATGGGTCCAACCATCGGCCAGGCCCTCACGGCAGAGGCGCCTGATCTTTTCGTCGCTGAAGCCGAACCATCCAGCCGAGGTGGTGTAAGCGGGGTAGCCTTCCGCCTGGAGCTTGGCAAGGCGTTCGCTCATGCCGGCTTTTCCAGCATCGAGGATCGCTTTCGCTTCATCGCGCGAGATGGCGTCGTCGATATACCGGAAGTCGACCGCAGAGAGAAGTTGTTCGGTCTCCATTTCCGCCAGCAGCTTCCAAAGCGGCTTACCCTCCACCTTGGCGTAAAGGTCCCATACCGCATTGATCAGGGCGCCGGTGGCAAGGTGAATCACGCCTTTTTCGGGACCGAGCCAGCGGAACTGGCTCTCATCGGTAAGCTCGCGGGAGAATGCGGCAAAGTTGGAGACGATGGAGGAAAGTGTGCGGCCTTTGATGGTTCGAGCCAGGTAATCGAGGGCCTGGACAACGATGTCTGTGCCGCGTCCGAGAGTAAACGTCAGTCCATGACCTTCCAGTCCGGAATTCGTTTCCAGGATGCAGTAGGCGGCGGAATAGTCAGGATCCTTGTTGACCGCATCCGAGCCGATGGCCTCGCGCGATGTCGGGAAGCGAAGGTCGATAGTTCGTATACGTTCAATGCGAAGATCGTTCACGGTGTGTTTCCTTCCACTAGTGGGTAATACCGGTTGCGGGTTGTGCTGTAGCTGCTTGTTCGGCCACTGGAATGCTTCTCGCCATCATCCACGCGTAGAGAGCGACAAACAGATAGCAGACCGCTGTAACGGAGTAGCCGAGTGCATAACTGGAGAAGCGATGAGCGACATAGCCAAGGAGAGGCGGAATAATCGCGCCTCCCACGACTGCCATGACGATGGTGGAGCCGCCAAGCTTCGCGGCTGGGCCGAGGTCCGACACGCCCACTGCGAAGATGGACGGAAACATCGGGGCCATAAAGAAGCTGGTCGCGAGAATCGCACCCGCGCCTACCAGACTGGGATGGGTGATACAGACTGACAGCAGGCACAGATTCATCGCAGCGTAGGCGAGTACCAGCCGCATCGGCCGGATCCAGCGCATCAGGGCGGTTGCGGCGAAGCGGCCGACTGAGAACGCAATTAGATTTCCGATTAGCCAGTAAGCTGCCTTCTTCTCCGTAAGTGTCGTGTATTGACGGAGATAAGGGATCAGAGAGGACCATGTGCTGATCTGCGCGCCGCAATAGCAGAATTGAGCTGCCGCGGACCACCACAGCCGCGGAGCATGCAGCAGATCAGAAAACATGGCGGCTTCTCCGCCGGCTGCCTCAACAGACTCGTCGATAGACGGGAATCGGACTCGCCAGATCAGAAACGCCAGAAAGAAGACGACACAGCCAAGTCCGAGATAGACCGGGACTACGCGCATGATCTCGCTGTGCAGATAGCTCTGATAGGTTCCCTGGAGCTTCATGGCGGCGATCTGCGCAGGCTTGAGCTCGATACCGGAGAAGATGAAGGTTGCTCCGAGGATGACACCGGTAATCGTTCCAGGGGGATTGAATGCTTGAGAGAAGTTGAGCCGTTGTACGGAAGTTTCGGATGGGCCAAACTGCGCGATGAAAGGATTGGCGGCAGTTTCGAGAACGGCTGATCCGCAGCCGACAAAGAAGAGGGCCGTCAGAAACGTCCAATATTTCCCGACAACTGCTGCCGGCCAGAACATCAACATGCCAGTGCCGAAGAGAAAAAGGCCGCTCAGGATTCCCGCTTTGTAGCCACGCCGCTCCATCAGGAAGGCTGCCGGCAGGGCCATACAGAAATAGCCGAAGAAAACAGAGGTCTGCACCAACTGGGCCTGCATCTGCGTCAGCTCGAACGACTTCTGGAATTGCTGCACCAGGATGTCGGTGAGGTTATTCGACATACCCCAGAGGAAGAAGAGAACGGTCACGAGGACAAAGACCGCCATGTTTCCCTTGGGGAAGATGCCTGGTGCGTTTGATTGCTGTGAAGCGGCCATCGTCAGATCGCCTTTCCTTGAATCTTGTAGGTGCGGCAGCAGGTTTCGGCAAAGAGGCTCTGCCGCTCGGAATCGCTGAGAGCGGCAAAGTACTCCCGCAGGAAATTCCACCACCGTTTATAGTCTGTAGCCAAAAGGCACACAGGCCAATCTGACCCGGCCATGAGCCTGTCTGCACCAAAGGCTTCAAGACAAGTGTCGAGATACGGCGCAAGCGTTTCGGTGGACCAGAACTTCCAGTCACCTTCCGTCACCAGACCTGAGACTTTACAGACGACGTTGGGCCGCTTTGCCAATTCGCGGAGATTGGCCGCCCAGGGCTCGATCTCTCGCGCAGCGATGCGCGGCTTAGCGGCATGGTCGACAACGAACTGCTGGTTCGGATGACGATCGACGAAACGGATCGCCTCTTCGAGCTGATGCTGAAAGATCAGGATGTCGTAGATAAGGCCGCAGGTCTGCAGGCGATCGATACCGCGGTTAAAGGCCGGAGCATCCAGGAAGCCGGCGGGTTCTGCCTGGACGATATGGCGCAACCCCAGGAGTTTCGGCGCGTCACTGAAGCGCTCCAGAAGCGCAGGGAAGCTGTCCTCCGCAATAGGAGCCCAGCCTACAACCCCGTAAAGGAAGGAATGCTGCGCCGCAAGCTTCAGCAGCCATTCTGTTTCCCCAATCGTTTGTCTCGCTTGCACTGTAACGGCCCCGTCGACGCCTGCCTCTTCCATCCTAAGCTTCAGGTCTGCTGGAAGAAAATCCCGCCGCAGCTCCGGCATCTCCCGGGAGATCCAGTCATACTGGCTCTCGTCATACTCCCAGAGATGATGGTGTGCATCCACGCAGACGCGCGCGGAGTTGATCTCATCAGGCTTGTTGGAATCCAGAAGCATCGCGTCAGGCAGACTCCAAAATCACATTTGCATACTGAATCGTGTCGGCCGTTCGGATCAGGCCGATGGCATGCGGAACCCGCTTCTTGAAATCGATGTGTGGCTCCCAGCCGACGGGAGGAAGAAGCGATGTGAACCGTGCTACCGTTGCCGCATCGTTCATCTCCTGGAACTCTCGCGCCATCCAGCATTTTCCGGCAATAAAGTTAGGACGCAGTGCCTCCAGCACATCGGTCACGCTGGGAATGTTGTCCACCAGGGTGATATCCACCGTCTCGATCATCGGCCAGTAGGGAAAGCCACGGTCGGCGATGACGAGGGTATTGGTGTGCCTGACTCTGCTAAGCAGCGAATTGATATTGGGATTGAGGATTCCGGTTCGCAGCATACGTTCAACGTTTCCTGGTATACCGAGAGTGGTTAACGGTGCGGGCAGTGGCATCTCGTCCTTCGGCAGGGAGAGATGATGTGGTAACGCGACCGTCGGGCTGCCCAAACAGATGGCAGTGAGCATGTTATCGCACTCCAATGTCACGCTTGCTCCAACATGGGCGCGTCCAGACTGCCCCTCGGTAAATTGCTGGCAGTTTATGTTTTCCTATCGTATTTCGTCAATAAAAATATTTTTTCGCATACGGTAATCAAGCCGACCTTTTCTCGGCGTGTGAAACACCGGATTCTTATTTGGCAAGCGGTCTTTTACGATGCTATAACTCCGGGAATGACAACTGGAATGCCATCCTCTCCATTTCGCCTTGAAGGAAAATCTGCAGTCGTTACGGGCGGTGCAAGCGGCATCGGCAATGCGATTGCCACCGCCTTTGCTGAAGCCGGAGCACGCATCACTCTTCTCGATATCAATCCCGCGC
The DNA here is from genome assembly GCF_025685425.1 of Terriglobus albidus. GTDB lineage: Bacteria > Acidobacteriota > Terriglobia > Terriglobales > Acidobacteriaceae > Terriglobus > Terriglobus albidus. Next base: position 303,577 of record NZ_JAGTAS010000058.1, on the reverse strand, counting down.
AGCTAGAAGCCGCCGCTGCGGCGATTCCTGGGGCGATTGGTATTCCGTGCGATGTAAGTGACCCGGAGCAGGTGCAGCAGGCATTTGCATCCATCGGTGAGGCGGGTGGAACCGACATCCTGGTGAACAGTGCCGGCGTTTCACATATCGGAACGCTGCTATCGACCGATGTTGCCTCGTTTGAGCGCCTGTTCCGGATCAATGTCAAAGGTTCGTATCTGGTAATGCAGGCTGCGGTCGCACACATGGTCGAGAAGAAGAGCGGAGTGATTCTGAATATGGCCTCGATTGCCGCCACCGCCGGGCTGTCAGACAGGTTCGCCTATTCCATGAGCAAGGGGGCCGTGCTATCCATGACGCTCTCTGTCGCCAAGGACTATCTGCAGCACGGTATCCGCTGCAACTGCATCTCGCCCGCGCGAGTGCATACTCCGTTCGTCGACGATTTTCTGGCGCGAAACTACGCCGGCAAAGAGGCGGAGCAGATGGCACGCCTGGCCGCTGCCCAACCGGTAGGCCGCATGGGCACTCCTCAGGAGATTGCGCTTCTGGCGCTCTATCTCTGTTCGGACGCTTCCTCGTTTGTGACCGGGGCCGATTATCCGATCGATGGTGGCTTTTTCAATCTCCGCTAAAGGACGCATATGGATCTGGGACTCAGGGGAAAGGTCATTGCGGTTACGGGCGGGGGATCCGGCATTGGTGAGGGCATTACCCGTGCATGTCTGGCCGAAGGCGCCAGAGTCGTGGTGCTGGGCCGTGTCACCCCTGCTGTACGGCAATTCATGAAAGAGGTGGACCAGAAAGGTCTGCCCTGTGAACTGGTTGAGTTGGAACTGGCAGAGACCAGCCAGTGTCGGACAGCGATTGACCATATTCAGGCCAGATATGGCGAACTCTTTGGCCTGGTCAACAACGCCGGGGCGAACGATGGAATCGGCCTGCAGAACGGTACGCCGGAGCGGTTCATGGAGAGCCTGCAGCAGAATCTGCTGCACTATTACGCTCTCGCTCAGTTCGCGTTGCCTCTTTTGAAGGCATCCGTGGGTGCGATCGTCAATATCAGTTCGAAGGTGGCGATGACGGGGCAGGGGGGAACCTCGGCCTATGCGGCTGCGAAGGGGGCGCAGCTTGCCTTGACTCGCGAATGGGCGGCGGAACTGCTGCCATACGGTATCCGGGTAAATGCCGTGGTGCCGGCGGAGGTGATGACTCCCCTGTATCAAAGCTGGCTGAAGACTGTCGGCGATCCAGAGAAGGAGCTGTCGCGCATCAAATCCCGCATTCCTCTCGGTCACCGGATGACAACGGTCGAGGAGATTGGGGCGCTGACCGCCTTTCTGTTGTCTCCTACGATGTCCGGCCACACGACCGGACAACACCTCAGCGCAGATGGCGGCTACGTGCACCTGGATAGAGCTCTCACCTAGCAGGCTGGGCAGGCTCCAGGCGAAAGCATTTTCCCTGTAGGTGTAGAGTAGGGCTTCGGCATCTATGGGCGTTTTCCGCAAATGAAAACGCCGCTGCACTCCTCTTTCGGGATACCCAGCAACAGGGAAAATGCGATTAAAGCATTTCCCCTGTAGGTGTAGAGTAGGGCTTCGGTATCTATGGGCGTTTTCCGCAATGAAAACGCCGCTGCACTCCTCCTCCGGGATACCCAGCAACAGGGAAAATGCTCTAAAGTATCCACATAAATCCCATGAGCCTTAAACAGACCGCCAAGCAAGCCAGCCCGCGAACTAAGCGCAACCTCAAGAACGATTACGCCGCTCCCGCCCTCGACAAGGGACTGGATGTGATCGAGCTTTTGGCCCATCAGACCGTCGGTCTGAGCATGAGCCAGATCGCGCGAGAGTTGAACCGCAGCGTCTCAGAGATTTTTCGCATGTTGCTCTGTCTGGAGCATCGGGGATACATCGCACAGGCCGGCGCGGAGAAATATTCTCTGACGCTGAAGCTCTTCAAGCTGGTGCAGGAGCATCCGCCCACCGAGCGTCTTATCAGCGAGGCTCTTCCGGTTATGCACCGCCTGGCGTCGCAGACCATGCAGTCCTGCCATCTGGGTGTCGTCGAGAGCGGCCGTGTCGTGATTCTGGCGCAGGTCAACGCGCCAACCTCGGTTGGCTTCTACGTCAAGCTTGGCTCGACGGTCGATATCATGGAGGCTTCGTCCGGATATGTCATCCTGGCTCACCAGAATAAGGCGGAGCAGGAGCGGACCTTGACGGAGTGGCAGCGTGAGACCGGCCGCAAACCGCCGAAGAACCTCGAAGCCCATCTGGCGCTCATCCAGAAGAAAGGGTTCGAGAAGCGCGAGAGCTACCAGGTACGCGGCGTAGTCAACTTCAGTTTCCCCGTTTTGGATCACACCGGCTCAGCCATCGCGGCGATCACCATTCCGTACATCGACCACATGGATGCTCATATCTCTCCGGCAAGCATTACAGAGATGCTGCGTGCCGGGGCACAGGAAGTGTCGAAAGCGATCGGACTGCACGTCTAGGAGCATTTTCCCTGTTGCTGGGTATCCCGGAAGCGGAGTGCAGCGGCGTTTTCATTGCGGAAAACGCCCATAGATGCGGAAGCCCCGCTCTACACCTACAGGGAAAATGGTCTCATCGCTCTCGACGTCTTGTTACACGGTGCGCATGTGCTCGTTCATGATGAGGAAGGCTCCCAGGCCATGGAAGTCGTCCGTTCGTCGTGGGCGGTTGTAGTAGTACGCCAGATCTCCCACATTGGTGCCTTCGCAGATATTGGCGATATGGCCGAAGCCGTCGTCATCCTTTGAAAGCTGCGTGAGGACGCCCTTGTAGCCTTTGGCTGCAACTTCGGCATAGCGCTTCGCAATATATCCACGTTTGACAGCCATCGAGAGAGTGTAGGTGTACATGCAGGAGCTCGAGGTCTCGCGCCAGTTGTTCGGATCGTCTCCCTTGTCCACAATCTGAAACCAAAGACCGGTCTCCTTGTCCTGATAACGGGTATACGCCTCGCAGAGCTGGCGAAGCTGGGCGATCAGCTTTTCCCGCTGCGGATGGGAGTGAGGCATCAGTTCAAGAACCTCGATCAGGGCCATGCCAAACCAGCCAATGGCGCGGCACCAGAAATATGCCGAGTGGTGCGTGGAGGGATCCGCCCAGGGCTGTGCGCCGGACTCATCATAGGCATGGAACATCAGGCCGGACTTCGGATCGTTGAGATGGCTGGCATAGATCTGGAACTGCTTTGCCGCCTCATCGAATGTATATTTGCTTTCCCCGTAGGCCACGCCGTAGCGCACGAGGAAAGGCATCCCCATGAAGATGCCATCGAGCCAAAGCTGATGCTGGCGTGAGAGTGCATGCCAGAATCCCCCGTCCTCGGTGCGCGGATAATTGTCGAAGGTGTGACGAATGGTGTCCGCTGCGGTCTTGTACTTCTTCTGCCCGGTCTCCTTATGCAGAATCAGCAGGAGATTGCCGGGCAGTACGTAGTCCAGCGCGGTGATTGGACGGTCAATCACACCTCCGTCGTTGACGTGCTTATCGACCCAGCCCTGGATGTAGTCCAGGTACTTCCGTTCTTTGGTTCGCTTATAGAAGAGATATTGCCCATAGAGAAAGAGAGAAACAGCATAGCCCCAACCACTCAGATTGCGCGGGTCCGGCGTGCGATGCAGCATGCCGTCGATCACCAGGCGGGACCAGTCGGGCTGAGCTGAAGATTTTTCTGCTTTCATCGCCCATGCGGCGCGATGCAGGCCTGTGGTGAGCAGAGGCGCTGCGGCAAGCAGCCTGAACGAATCTCTTCGGGTGAAGTCTGTCATGTGTGTCTTCCTTTGGGCAGATAGCGATAGTGCTGGGCTTCTGATACGAAACCGCCGCCGGTCTCGCACGGTTTATTTCCAGATGCGGTTCCCGGCGGCGGTTACGAATTCTGCTGGCTAGACGCCGGCACGCGGTTTTTCTTTGCGGACGCGAATGTTGTCCTGAGTCGGCTCGCCATCGCACTCGATAGCAATGGTGGTTACCGGCGAGTCCGGAGCCTTCTCGGGCAGGCCGGTGAACTTAACGTGCCACTCATTTTGCGTAAAGGTGACGGGCTTGCCGCCTTTGAGGAATTTCGCGCTCTTCACCTTCACATTAAGCCCGCCGATCGCAACGTACTCGCCCGGCCAGAAGTGAACATGCATATAGAGCGTGTTTCCTTTCCGGGTGAAGCTGGCGTAGTTGGAGCGGCGCGGCTGGCAGAGATCACTGCCGTAGATGCTTTCTCCGTTGGCCGACATCCAGTCGCCGACTTCAGTAAGAATGCGGACGGACTCCTCCGGGATGGAACCATCAGGCTTGGGCCCGATGTTCAACAGGTAGTTTCCGCCATCGCGCGCGCAGCTGATCAGGTTGCGGATGACGGTCTTGGAGGTCTTCCACGCATCATCGGCCCGCTGGTAGCCCCAGCTATCGTTCAGGGTCATGCACGACTCCCAGGCACGGCCACCGGTCTCCGCGACGATCTTCTGCTCCGGGGTAGAGAAGTCTCCGTCGAGCTTGTTCCGGTTGTTGACCACGATCTCCGGCTGCAGCTTGAAGACCATCTCGTTCATCCGTTTGGACTCCCATCCGTCAGCGTCCAGCGGCCAGGGAACGTCGTACCAGAGGACGTCGATCTTCCCGTAGTTCGAGAGGATGTCGTGGATCAGCCCGTGGGTATATTCCACGAACCGCTTGCGGGCGGCCTCGTCGGTAGCGCAGTGGGCGCCGTCCGGATGATGCCAATCCATAAGTGAATAGTAGAAGCCGACGCGGAGCCCCTCAGCGCGGGCTGCATCCACGTATTCCTTGACGATGTCGAAGCCGGGACCCTGTTTGACGGCGTTGTAGTCCGTGAGCTTGGTTTCGAAGTTGCAGAAGCCCTCGTGATGCTTCGTCGTCAGAACCATGTATTTCATGCCGGCGCGTTTGGCCAGCTTGGCCCAGGCGCGAGGCCCGGTACGGGAGGGCTTGAATGATTTCGCGTGCGCCATGTACTCCTCAATCGGAGGAGCCTCATTCTCCATGTTCCACTCGTGGCGCATGATGCTGCTGTAGACGCCGAAGTGAATGAACATGCCGAACTTTGCTTCGTGCCACCATTGCAGGCGTTGCGTGCGGGTTTCATCGCCGGGCTGCGCTTTTCCGGTGTAGGCCTGATTGGAAACGGTTTGCTGGGCGAAGCCGAATTTTGGCGCCGCGAGTCCGGCGATCGAAGCCGCGGTCCCGAGCAGCGCCTGCCGGCGATCGATAAGTTTCTTGCTGAGCACGAAGGTTCCTCCTGAAGCGATGTAAGACGGTTAGCTGTGGCGATAGGCGATTGTCAAATATGAAAAGCATTTTTCATTAACCATCAAAGGATGGTCAATGAAATCCTGGCGGCCGGGCGGATTTTCTTAGGGAAGAGGAGGAAAATGCCACAGAAATGTATACGTGTGCAAGAAACACTGTCAAGAAAGATTTGGGGTTTCCGTAATCGGACGCTGGGGCTGGCTTCTGAGGCGATTCATTCCTGAAAGCATGTTTTTACAGAGAAAATTTTTCATTGACAAAGGCTGAATGGATCACGCACGATGATGCCCGCTCCTCTGAATGCATAAATACGTTTCGCGAGTTGTATACGTATTCATACTCACTGGCTTAGGACCGACATCTGAGGCGCGAAAGGAAGTTGTAATGATCAGATCGTTTTTGAGGCCATTTCTTCTGCTGGTGTTGCTCGCGACCGCTGTTTCCATCCATGCTCAAAGCACCAGCGGCCAGATCAGCGGTCACGTTGTAGACCCATCTGGCGCCAACATTGTCGGAGCTACGGTACAGCTCCTCAACGTGCAAACCGGGGAAGTGCGTGAGGCAAAGACCGCCGAATCGGGCGATTTTGTCTTTCCCGCCGTCCAGCCCGGTCAATTCAAGGTCAGAATCGCTCTCATCGGATTCAAGGCCTTCGAGAAAGAGAACCTGAACCTCAGCGCTAACGAGCGTCTCTCCGCCGGTAACATTACCCTGGCGGTCGGCGCACAGTCGGAGACCGTCGAGGTCCAGGCAGACCGCACACCGGTACAGACGGAGAGCGGTGAACGCTCGGCGCTCCTCGACTCGAAGGAACTATCCACCCTGATGACCGCGGGACGTGACGTCACGGCGCTGCTTCGCGTCCTTCCCGGCGTCGTTAAGGACGGAGGCGGTGCTAGCCAACTCGGAACCCAGAGCGCCGGTACCATCAATGGCGTACGCGGCGACTACAACAGCCTGAGTGTGGATGGAACCACGGGAAATACTCGTGGTGGCCCGAACCTCGATACGCCGATGAACTATGACGCGATCGGCGAAGTGAAGGTGCTTCTGGGTAACTACCAGGCTGAGTACGGCCAGGCCGCCGGGTCGGTAGTACAGATTGTGACCAAGTCGGGCTCACGGAACTTCCACGGCTCGGCGTACTACTACAACCGCAACGAAGCCTTCAATGCCAACGACTACTTCAATAAGAATAAGACCTATGTTCCTCGCCCGATAAGCCGCTACAACACCATCGGCTATAACGTTGGTGGACCGTTCTTCATCCCCGGCCTTCTGAATGAGAGAAAAGACAAGATCTTCTTCTTTTTCTCACAGGAAATCTGGCCTACGCAGAAGCCTGGAACGCTGCGTCAGTTCATGATGCCGACAGCGCTGGAACGCACGGGTGACTTCTCGCAGAGCGTCGACAAGAGCGGCAACCAGGTTTACGTGAGGGATCCAACGCAGCCTTCCAGCTTGAAATGCCAAGCTGGGAACACTGCCGCATGTTTTCCTGGCAATAAGATCCCAGCCAGCCGCATCGACGCCGACACGCAGAAGCTGATGAGCATTCTGCCCTTGCCAAACGCCAGCGGTACGATCAATGGCGGCCGCTATAACTACGTCAACCAGGGAGTGACGAAGAACCCTGTGAATCAGCAGGTGTTGAGGGTTGACTACAACCCGTTCACCCAGTTGCATACTTACTTCCGCGGCACGCATATGACGACCACGAACGACGGCCCGAATGCTCCGGCAGTCAATGCGGCGATGCAGTGGGGTGTGCCCTTCACCTACTCTACGCCATCAAGAAATGCGACATTAAACATCACCTATATTCCAACTCAGACACTGATCAATGAGCTCAACATCGGTTTCGCGAGCTGGAATGAGACAACCGGCTTCTCCAACTCTTCTGACATTGCCAAGTTCCAGAAAGATAAGCTGGGCATCAATCTCGGACAGTACAACCCCGCTATCAACCCGCTGAAGCTGGTACCGCGGGCGAGTTTCGCTGGCAGTACCGGATTCGCAATTCTCAACAGCCCATCGATCCTCTTCGATAACCGTTTCCCACTCTCCGACGATACGCGTTCCTGGCAGGTGACGGACGGTGTTACGAAGGTCTTTAACCGCCATACTCCTAAGGCAGGTATCTACTACCAGAAGGGCCTGTATATTCAGCGGCATACGGGCGCGACGTTCGATGGACAGTTCTCCTTCGATACCAACTCTTCAAATCCGAATGACACGGGTTATACCTACGCCAATGCCGTTCTTGGTTCCTATAACTCGTACACCGAAGGAAGCAACACGACCGACTATGCGCCGACGTGGAAGGTGCTGGAATGGTATCTGCAGGATAGTTGGAAGGTGGTTCCTAGCCTCACCCTGGAGTATGGCGTCCGGTTCAGCTATGACCTGCCAACGACGCTGAAGCCGGGCAACGGTGCTGGTTACGTTCCGAGCCGGTACAACAATGCGAAGGTGCCGAGGTTGTACCGGCCATATCAGATCACGAAAGGCGGAACGCGTTACGCCATCGATCCGGGAGCATCTGGCGCCCCAGGTTCTTCGGGAAATCCATTGCTGCCTGCCGTCTACATTGGGCAATTCGTACCGAACTCAGGCGACTTCTTCAATGGATCGGTGGTCAACACTGATCCTAGCTATCCGACGTCTCTGCGCTATAGCAATGGCTTGCTGGTGGCTCCTCGTTTCGGTTTCGCCTATAGCCCCTTTGGAAACTCCAAGACGGTGATCCGTGGCGGAAGCGGCCTGTTCTATAACATGCGCGAAGGAGGCGGTACGGTAGGCGACTATTCGCTGATTGGACCCATCGTCACCAATCCAGTACAGAACTACGGTGATGCCCGCCAGTTTGCCAACAACTGCTCGGGCTCCGCTTGCAGCGGCGCAGGTATCTCTACGATCAGCCCGCAGGATACCCGAATCCTGCAGCCGAACCGTCCGATGGAGACAATCTTCAACGCGACGGTTGGCGTTCAGCACGCGATCAACGGAGGCACGGTCATTGACGTTGCCTATGTTGGTACCTTCGGACGCCATCTGAGCGAGCAGATCAACCAGAACCTGGTGCCTTATCTCTCGCACTTCCAGGCGCAGAACATCGACAACACGGTTTCGCCGACGACGGTTATGAAAACTGTTCAGCAGCCTGTTCCGCTGAACGACAACTTCTTCCGTCCAACTCCGGGCTATGGCGCTATCAATCTTCGCTCGTACTCGGGCACATCCAACTATCACTCGTTGCAGGCGCAACTGACACGCCGCTTTGCTAAAGGGCTGCAATTTGGTGTGGTCTACACCTGGTCGAAGGCGATGACCGATGCGGATGCCGTGAACGGAACAGTGGCCACCTATCAGGACCGCCGTTTCTGGAACTACTCTTTGGCCAGCTATGACCGCACCAACAACTTTGTCGTTCACTGGCTGTGGGATCTGCCGAAGGGCAGCACTTTGTGGTCTAACTGGGCGACGAAGGCTGTGTTGGATAACTGGCAGTATTCCGGCATTGCTGAGCTGGTCAGCGGAACTCCGTACGGCATTACGCTCAACACGTCAGGCATCGATTTGACCGGTGGTGGAGACGGAGCCCGTGCGGTTGTAACCTCGAACCCGGTCCTTTCCAAGGACAAGCGGACGGTAACGAAGTACTTCGATACCAGCGCCTTCGTTCTGCCCACATACGGGGCGGTTCCAGGACCCGATACACCGGGCATCACGCGCAACATCGTCTTCCGTGGACCAGGAACAAACAATATGGATATGGCGATCAATAAGAATGTCCCGATACGGGAGGGCATTCTCTTCCAGCTCCGCTGCGAGGCGTATAACGTCTTCAACCATGCCTCGTTCAATGCCATCGATAACACGGCGCGTTTCAACACCGATGGAACCACAAACTTCGCAACCTTCGGAAATCTGACCGGCGATCGCGGGCCGCGCCAGTTGCAGCTTTCCGGACGCATCAACTTCTAGACGTTGGTTACCTCCTGGGTCACGGCTTCCGAACAGCCGTGACCCACTTTTTCATTCGGCCTCTCCGGCCGGAACCAATAAAGGGTTGTCATGTCTCTGTTGCATCGCATTTCTGTATTTGGCGCTACCGCTTTGGCGCTTTGCTCTGCTTTGCCTTGTGCGCAAGCACAAAACAGTTCCAATCAGCTTGCTCAGCGTCCACCAATGGGATGGAATAGCTGGAATCATTTTCGAAACAAAGTGGATGATGCTGTTATCCGGGCACAAGCGGAGGCGATGGTCTCCAGCGGCATGCGCGACGCGGGCTATGTCTACATCAACATCGATGACACCTGGGAAGCAGGACGGGATGCCAACGGCAATATTCAAACCAACAGCAAGTTTCCCGATATGAAGGCGCTTGCCGACTTTGTCCACAGTAAAGGTTTGAAGCTGGGCATCTATTCTTCACCCGGAAGCCAGACCTGCGCAAAGTTTGAGGGAAGTCTCGGCCACGAGGAACAGGACGCGAAGACCTATGCTGCCTGGGGAATTGACTATCTGAAGTACGATCTATGCGGCTTGAAAGAGCAGATGAAGGCTGCAAGTAATCCTGAAGAAGCACACAAGATCATGATCGACTCCTATAAGAAGATGGATGTCGCGCTTCGCAATACCGGCCGTCCCATCATCTATGGCCTCTGCCAGTATGGTCAGGATGCTGTATGGCGGTGGGGCACTGAGGTCGGCGGGAATCTCTGGCGGACGACGGGCGACATCTCCGACAAGTACGCAAAGATGGCGGAGATCGGTTTCAGCCAGGCTGGGCTTGCGCGGTTTGCTGGACCTGGGCACTGGAACGATCCTGACATGCTCGAGGTCGGGAACGGCGGTATGACAACCGACGAGTACCGAACTCACATGAGCCTTTGGGCAATTCTCGCGGCGCCGCTGCTTGCCGGGAACGATCTCTCCTCCATGACTCCCGAGACACTCGCTCTGTTGACCAACAAGGAAGTCATCGCTGTCGATCAGGATGCGGCAGGGAAGCAGGGGGATCGGGTCAGCACTGAAGGTCCGATTGAGGTCTGGTCTCGTCATCTTGCGGATGGATCGCAGGCGGTGGGTATCTTCAATCGGCACCACTCCGCTCTTACAACGACAGTCGACTTCGGCACTCTGGGCTTTACCGGTCCGGTAAAAGCGCGTGATCTGTGGAAAGGGGAAGAGCTTAAGAATGTGAAGAGTTCCTTCCAGGCCACAGTCCCGGCACACGGAGTCGTTTTCTTGAAGGTATCGCAGTAGAGCATTTTCCCTGTAGGTGGAGTGTAGGGGGTCCGCATCTATGGCGTTTTCCGTAATGAAAACGCCGCTGCACTCCTCTTTTGGGATACGCAGCAACAGGGAAAATGTTCTAGCAATCACAACAGGGAGCTCACGATGGACGCATTCCGCAGAGACTTTTTGAAGCTTGTTGGCACCGGTGTTGCCGGAGCATTAGCGCCGGCAGTTGTCGGAGCGAGAGCTTTGGCCGCACCCGCTCCGACACCCGCGGTCGGTTCAATCTTCGACGTTCGAAAATATGGAGCGAAGGGAGATGGTAAGACGATTGATTCACCTGCCATCAATCGCGCCATCGAGGCGGCAGCTGCTGCGGGAGGCGGAACAGTCCTCTTCCCAGCCGGTGTATATGCCAGCTATTCGATTCGTTTGAAGAGCAATATCGTCCTGTATATCGAGCAGGGCGCAACGATTCTTGCCGCAAGTACACCCCTTGAGGGTGGGACGGATGGATACGATCCGCCTGGTGAGCGTCAGCCCTGGGAGGAGTACCAGGACTACGGTCACAATCACTGGCACAACAGTCTCATCTGGGGCGAGGGGATTCATGATTTCGCAATCCTCGGCACCGGCCTGATCTGGGGCAAAGGACTCAGCCGTGGATTATCGGATAAGGATCGTCCTAAGGCCGATAAGCCAGGAGCGGGTAACAAGGCAATCGCGCTCAAGAACTGCTTCAATGTCGTTCTTCGTGATTTCTCGATCCTTGAGGGTGGACACTTCGGCATCCTGGCCACAGGCGTCGATAACCTCACTATCGACAATCTGAAGATCGACACCAACCGCGACGGTATGGATATCGATTGCTGCCGCAACGTGCGTGTGTCGAACTGCAGCGTCAACTCTCCCTGGGATGACGGTATCTGCCCCAAGAGCTCCTTCGCGCTCGGATACGCTCGCGCCACGGAAAATGTGACCATCACCAACTGCTATGTGACCGGCGGCTATCAGCTTGGGACGCTGCTGGATGGAACCTTTAAACGACATCCACCTGAGTTCAAAGTCGTTCCAACCGGCCGTATCAAATGTGGAACGGAGTCGAACGGTGGCTTCAAGAACATCACCATCTCCAATTGCGTCTTTGAAAGCTGCCGTGGTTTTGCGCTCGAATCAGTTGACGGAGCGCTGCTGGAAGACATTACCTTCGTCGGCATCACGATGCGTGATATTCGTAACTCCCCGCTCTTCCTGCGACTTGGCACCAGAATGCGGGGACCGGCCGGCACCCCTGTCGGCACGCTCAAGCGTGTAATCATGAGCGGCATTACCTGCTATGGAGCGAATACAGAGCTGTCCTCCATTATCAGCGGTGTTCCCGGGCACTACATCGAAGATGTAAAAGTTAGCGATGTCTATGTCCATCAGTTCGGTGGCGGCACTTCAGAGATGGCGGCTCTACAGCCGGCCGAGAAACCGAATGACTATCCGGAGCCGAGGATGTTCGGTACTTTGCCGGCACACGGCTTCTTTGTCCGCCACGTAAGGAACATCGACTTCAGCAATGTTGAGATCATCTCTGAAAATCCGGACGCGAGGCCTGCTTTCTGGATGAATGATGTCGATGGTGCAGATTGCTTCCGTATCAAGACTAAGGCGCCGGAAGGGTCGGCCTTTCATCTTCAGGATGTCAGTGACTTCCGTGTCTTTGGCTGTAAGTCGATTAAAGACGTTCGAGAGGCAAAGATCGATAAACGGGATATCTAGAAGAGAAACGGCCCTCATGAGAGCATGAGGGCCATTTCCCTTCAAGTTGCAGTTAAGCCCGGACTTTTACTGTTCCATTGCTTGCGTTGGCCGCATACTTCACAAGGTTCGCCGAGGAGACATCGCCTCCGTCGAGTGTGATCTTCTCTGAACCGGCGCCTTCCACCTGAAGATATGCCTGCGGGGCGCCCTTCATGCGGGGATCTGTCAGAAGGACTTCTTTGCTGTTGATGAAGCGTACGGCAGACTCCGTCTGGCTGTCGGCTTCGACATTCAGGCCGCGGATGGAAGCATCGACTACGCGATCGAAGATGACCGCCGGCCGCAGGTCCGACGAGGCGAGCCGGAACTTCACGTTCTCGACGGTCAGACCATGGACGCCCCTGGCATAGAGTCCATAGGCAGGCATCGGTCCCATCATGAAGTACTCGCCGGCGATCTCAGGAAGGTCTCTCCGGGCGGCATCCTCTGCTGTTCCGCCGCCGCCGAAGGTGAGATTGATATTGGAGAGCGAGACGTTCTCCATGGTCGCGCCTCCGCTGCAGGTAAGGGTGATGCAGGAGTGCTTTTCTCCAGGGTTGTAGTTGCTGGTGACTTTGGCCTCCGCAAGCTGCGGAGGATCAGTGGTTACGGTTCCCTGAATATTGCTGAACGAGACGTTGCGGAGGACTGCAGGTGCGCCTGACTCCTCACGTGGAGCCGTGGCCATATCATCGGCACGCGGAGCGTTGGCGCGAGGCTGCCGCGGACCGACACTGACGTGAATCGGGCCAGTCACTTGATCCAGAGTGATATTCGAGAAGTTGATGTTTTCATAGCTGGAGCCGGGATTGCCCTGGAACTTAATCGGGCATCCGTATACCTGCATCAGAACGCAATTGGAGACAGTGATATTGCGCGGAGAGCCGCCCCCGAAGCGGAAGACTGACCAGCGGGTGCTGAAGATGGAGTTGGTGATGGCAACATTCTGGCAGCTGCCGAACAAGGCACAGGCATCATCCTGCGACAGAATGATGCAGTTGTTGACCGTGACATACTGCGCGCTGATGAAGTGGAAACCGTCATTATTGCCGTTTACCCGGTTATGGATATAGATGCCATCCATGTGGACGCGCTTGCTCTGAATGACCCGGATGCTGTGATACGCGCAGTCAAGGAGGTCGATGTCGCGTACACGGAGGCCTTCACAGCGATAGGCCAGGATATGGTACGGCCGGCTGTTACCACCCAGACCGCTGGGTGGCTTCTGTCCACGAACTGGGGAGTGGAACTGATAACCCTGTCCATCGATCGTTCCCGGGCCTTCGACAGTGACGTTGGTGGCATTGACGGCATACAGCAGCGCCCAGTTGCCGTCGATGAGCGTGGTATCTCCGCTAAGCGGAATGGCATCGACAGCGTGATACTGCTTTCCGTCCGCCGATCCCAGCAGCTTGCCGGACGCAGCGATATGCAACGTAACGTTGCTCTTCAGCTCTACGGTACCGATCTGGAAGGTGCCTGCAGGTACGAGGACCGTGCCTCCGCCATCGTGATTGCATGCATCGATGGCTGCCTGCAGGGCTTTAGTGTCCAGTGCAACGCCGTCACCCTTCGCGCCATAGCTGCGAATGTTGTAGACGCGGCTTCCGAGATCGATGTCGCTTCGCGACGGAGCTGCTGCATGAGCCTGTTTCGGAAGCATGTCGAAGGCAGCTCCCGCGGCAAGGGCTGTCAGAGGAGCTTTTTCAAGCCACTGACGGCGCGTGAGACGAGTAGATGCACCTTGTGCGGAAGGAAGATAGTTTTCAGGCATGGAATGGTGTCCGGATCGAAGAAATTCGAGGTGGGACAACGATAGATGTATTCGTATACATGAGTCAACCTATAAACTAAGTTCAATCGGTGAATTTCGCCGTGATTTCCGCTCTTTTGGAGAGTCTCTTCCCACATGGACATGCGAGACATTGCGAAGATCGCAGGCGTATCCAGCGCAACGGTCTCACGGGTCATCAATGGATCGCCCCTCGTGCGCCCTGAAACCGCGGAACGCGTTCAGCGGGTGATCGAGAAGACGAACTTTGTTCCCAATGGAAGTGCGACGACTCTGAAGTACGGGCGCAGCAGCACCTTCGGGCTTATCATTCCCGACATCACGAATCCCTTCTTTCCGGAACTGATTCGCTGCTTTGAAGCCATCCTGGTCTCCAACGATCAGGACATGCTGATGGCGACGACCGATTTTCAGCCCGCAAAGCTGCAGCGGACCATTCGCCGAATGTTGATCCGAAAGGTGGATGCGGTTGCCCTGCTTGCGGCGGAAATAGAAACGCAACCGATCGAATCGCTCATGCATAATCGGGTTCCGCTTGTCACTCTCGACCGTCGCAGTATTGCGCGCGGCGTAAGTGACGTTGCCGTGGAGTATCTAAGCGGCATGAAGCAGGCGGTGGAACATCTCAAGCGGTTGGGGCATCGCCGCATTGGATATATCGGTGGCTCACTTGGCCTGACGATCTCAGAGCATCGTGTGGAGGGTTTCCGTACTGCAATCGAAGAAGCCGGATTGAAGTACGATCCGAAGTTTGTTCTTCCGGGAAATTACCGGATCAGCGGTGGAGAGGCCGGCATGCGCGAGATCCTGGCGATGAAAACGCGTCCGACTGCCATTCTGGCAACGAATGACCTTACGGCGATTGGAGCCATGCGCGTAGCGCGTGCGCAGGGCGTCGGCATTCCTGAAGAGATCTCGATCATTGGGTTTGACGACATTGAGCTCTGCGAGATCGTTTATCCCGCATTGACGACGCTACGCCTGCCGCGGCAGGAACTGGCGCAGGCGCTGTTTCGGGCTTTGGATGTTCTGGCAAAGCATCCTCACGGAAGAGGACATCAGTCCATGGTGAGCTCCACACTCGTGATCCGCGATTCCACGGGGCCGGCTCTTCGCGATCGAAAGTCGGCTAGTAAATAAGTTCGAACATATTGCAAAGCTGATATCGCTGATCGGTAGCCATGGACGTTTCGGATCGTGAAACGATCCATAAGAGATGGTAGGCCCTCCGATGTCTGTGGATCTCGTGTCCACCGCGTATTGATGCGCGCGGAACGATGCATTCGTAATCCTCCCAGGACTCGCATCCCTTGGAAAATGAAACGCCGATGCCGAAGCCCTTGTGAAGCTCGGATGATTGCTATGGAACCCACTATCGTATCTGCTGAGGAAGATACCTGTGGTGCGTATGTTGTATCGGTCTTGCAGGAGATGGATGAATTACCGTTCCGTTGTGATTGCGGTGGGAGCCACACTTGCGTTGGTGCAATACTCACAGGCACAGAGAAGTCAGCCGCCGGCGATACGGGAACGGGAGATGTCGCCAACGACCTCGCAGGGAATCTCTATCTCCTATAACGCTCCCGAGGATGGTCTTCTGACACTGGTGCTTGAAGATGACAAGGGTATTCGCGTCAAGAATCTCGTCGCCGATCATCCCGTCCATCAGGGAAAGAATGCCATCACGTGGGATGGGACATCGGCAGACGGTGTAGCCCGTGCGGGAAAGTACCATGTTCGCGGCCTGTTTCATCAGGCGATAACACCGCATCTGCAGTACTCCATCTATTCCCCCGGAAACCCGCCATGGCCTACATCCGATGGAACTGGAGCATGGCTGGCAGATCATACGGCGCCCGCCTCCGCGTTATTTCTGCCCCAGGGCAGTCCATGGCCAACGCACTCCACGGAGCCACAGATCCTGCTCGGTGCAGATGCGGCGGAGGCGGGGCACGCACTGATCTGGACTGATCTGAATGGCCACAAGCTTGGCGGCACGAAAATTCGCGGATGGAATGGCGGCATAGCCCTTGCGCGGGATCTCGGTAGCGCCGGAAATCCTGACCATGTTGCTTATACCGTCTATGTCGTGAATCCAAGCCGCGACTTTGGAGTAAAGGATCCAGGAGCGCTGCAGGTCTATGCCATCACCAGAAATGGCCTGACGCCGGTGGATAAAGTTGTTGGCGGTGTCCAGGTGCACGACGCCTTTCGTGAGCTCGTTGGTTTGGCGGCGTATAACGGTCTGCTGTTGCTCTCGAATCCGGCCGCAAACGAGATCGTTGTCTTTGATGTACGGCATGCTACGAAGCCTGCCTTTGCAAAGGTGAAGCTCTCCGGATTAGGCTCGCTTACCTTCGAGGCAGATGGCCATCTGCTGGTGAGCACTTCGGAAGGCATTACACGGTTTACCGTGAAGAACGACTGGCACTCCATCGAACTCACGGGAGCGCAGGTCGTCGTTGCTTCAGGGCAGATGCAGGCGCCGAAACAGATCATCGAATCTGACGGCGAGATCTATGTCACTGATTGGGGAACCAGCCATCAGGTCAAAGTGTTTTCCGCAACGATGGGCAAGCCTGTACGTGTGATCGGCCGTCCCGGAGGTCCGCAGATTGGCGCCTACGATGAGTTGCGTATGGCCCATCCGCTGGGGATGACCGTCGACTCCAATGGTGTGCTCTGGGTTGCCGAAGAAGACTATCTTCCTAAGCGAATCAGCCGTTGGAATGCAAAAACTGGCGTATTTCTCAACGCATGGTATGGTCCTACACAATATGGCGGCGGAGGATTTGCCGATCCTCATGATCTCTATCGCGCCTACTATCCGTCGATCGGAAACCCAGGCAGTATGGGGCTGCTCGAGTTCAAGGTGGATCCCGCAACCGGAAACTCCCGGCTGACAGCGGTGCGATACCGTTATCCCGATCCGCTCAACGACGTGATCGCCTATGCTGGCCAACCTGCGAAGCCGATCTTCTTTCCGAACGACATGATCCCGGTGGGCTCGCATGGAGGTATTACTCCAGCGCAGACCTTCTATCGAAATGGGCATCAGTACTTCACCGACTCCTATAACACCTACTGGTATAACCAGACCGCGGTCAGCAATCTGTGGATTATGGAGGACGGCGTCTGCCGTCCTATTGCTTCGGCAGGTTGGGTCGAACCTGGTCCTCACTACTGGACGACTCTGGATCGGCCCGAAATCAAGAGCAAGATGCCGCCGGGGAAACCTGAGGGGGTCTTCTTTGTCTGGACCGATCGCAATCACGATCATGCGGTTCAAGCCGACGAAGTAGAGTTCACTCGTCCGGCGGTGCGCGGTTCGGCGGGTGTGGTCATACAGCCTGATCTTTCCGTCATCACCGGAGGCCCCTATCGTCTTGCCGCGGCTTCTGTCGACAACGCGGGCGTTCCTATTTATGACCTGAATAAGCTCACGCTGCTCTCGCATACTCGGGCAGAAGGGGATGTGGCTCTAAGTCCCGATGGCTGGTTTCTTGCCGATATGAGTGGATATAAAGATGGGCAACTCCGATGGAAGATGTCGAGCCGCGGCATTGGAACGCCTCCAACCGGTCCGGGAGATATTCAGGATCCGAAGCGGATGCTCGGATATCCCGTCCTGCCGGCCAGGGGGCAGGCAGGATACATGGTTGCCCGTTACTCCTATATGGGAGAGATTTATCTCTACACCACGGACGGTTTGCTGATTACGACTCTCGGGTCGGATACCCGCATGGCTCCTTTCTGGCCATATCCGAAGCAGAAGATCGGCATGGCTATCGCTGGGCTCAGTTTCGATGCGGAACACTTCTGGCCGTTTATGTTTGGGGAAGACGACGGCAACGTCTACCTTGCTATTGGAAAGTGGCATACCTCGATCGTGCGTCTCGATGGCCTCGATTCAGTCCGGCGGGTCGATCTGGGATATGTGGAGGCAACCAAGGAGGCAATTGCTGCCGCCGAACTGCTCCGCACGGAAGCCGCATCGAAAGAGAAACTGCGCGCCGAGGTTGAGGTTCATCCTATTGGAGGAACTGCAAGTACTGCTCAGAAGAACTGGAACGAGAAAGATTGGGCCTCAATCGATGCGCAATCTTCCTTTCAGCTTGGCACGGATGGGAAGAGTCTCATTGTTGCCTACAGGACGAACCAGCCACAGCTTCTTCGCAACAGCGCCGCCGAATTTCCCTACGTCTTTACGCAGGGCGGTGGGCTCGACCTCATGATCCGAGCACAGGGCGCAAGTGATAATCGACAAGTTACCATCGGTGATTCCCGGCTCTTCGTGACCCAGAGAGATGGCAAGCTGCTGGCAATTCTATATCGGCAAAAGGCTGAGAGAGCGAGCAATCGTGTCACTTTCGCGTCGCCTGTGGGAGAGGTGACTTTCGATGACGTCGAGGATGTCAGCGATCGTATCAAGCTCACCGCGAATGGGGGCGCGTACGAGGTTTCAGTCCCGCTCGGTCTGTTGGGAGTAGATCCAGCTCCGGGTAAGACATATCGCGGAGATGTAGGGATGGTATTGAGCGATGGGGTTCGAGCACAGGCCCGTGTTTACTGGCACAACAAGGCTGACTCTATGACGGCTGATGTTCCCAGTGAAGCCCGCCTGAATCCAAGTCAATGGGGCATCTTCCGGTTCTGAAGGGGAACCGGAAGACCTGCGCAATCTCAGTTACCGGCACCTTACAACCGTACCGGTAACTGAGATAGCAGACCTCCATCGACACGGTACGAAGAGCCGGTCATAAATGAGGCCTGGTCGCTGAGCAGAAAAGCGATCACACGTGCAATCTCAGTAGCATTGGCTACACGGCCGAGCAGGTGATTGCCTCCCCACTGCTCCAATGTCTGCTCCAGCCCGTCCCTCCCCCCGAAGCGCTCTGCTGAAGAACGGACCATCGGAGTATCTACAGTGCCTGGGAGGACAGCATTGACGCGGATTTTGTCCTTTGCATGATCGACAGCCATGGCACGGGTCAAAGCTTCCAGCGTTCCTTTGCTGGCTGCATAGGCAGCAACGCCCTCCTGACAGGCGAGTGCCTGCACAGAAGAGACCAAGACGATGGCTCCGCCACGCGTCATCGCTGGAATGGCGGACCTGCATGCTAGGAAAGCCCCGCGAGCATTGACCTGCTGAACAAAGTCGTACTCTTCGACCGGTGTGTCGACCACCGATCCGTAGTGCTGAATACCGGCACTATAGACAAGCCAGTCAAGCGGTCCGTGTTCAATAGTTTTTTTGACCGCCTCGCAGACCTGATGGGCGTCACGTACATCGCAGGCGATGTACCGCAGTGCTCCTGGATCATATGATTTTGGATCAACCGGTCTTCGCAGATCGGCGATCGTAACCTGGGCTCCCTGATCCAACAATGTCTGTGACGTAGCCCATCCGATTCCAGAGGCTCCTCCAAAGACCAGTGCATTTTTTGCCGGGGTCATCTGCATTCCTGCTCCACATCAATAAGCAATCGTTCAGCCATGGTGAAAGCGCCACGCAGCTCCGCAAGCCCTCGCAGGCGTCCGATGGCGGGATATCCGGGAGCAGCATTGCGCTCGCGGTCATTCAGCAGCTCCTGGCCATGGTCAGCCCGGAACGGTAAATGGAAACGATCCCCGATCAACTCACGACGATGCTTTTCCTTCACAAGCTCGATGATGACGCCGATCAGGTTGGCATCTCCTTCGAGATGGGCTGCCTCGAAAAACGTCTCGATATGTTCGAGATAGACCGTCTCTCGTTGTGTTGAGCGCAGGTGGAGAAAGCCGATGCGGGGAGCGAAACTCCGCACCATCGTGAGCAGGTCGTTGTCGGCTCTGACTCCCAGAGCTCCGGTGCAGAAGGTCAATGAATTGGAGGCATGGGGATATTGCTGCAGAAGCCATTGCAGGTCATCTGCTGTGCTGACGATTCTGGGCAAACCTAATAATGGGCGCGGCGGATCGTCCGGATGGATGCAGAGCTTTACACCGCATTCTTCCGCTACGGGGCAAACCAGCATGAGGAACTCTCGAAGGGAGGAGCGAAGATCTTCGGAGGAAAGGCCGGAGTACTCCTCCAAGAGCTCATTCGTCTTTTGCAGCGTGAGTGACCTGTGTCCTCCAGGAAGACCCTGCAGGATCGTCTGCTGCAGGAACTCTTTTTCTTCCGGAGAGCGCCGTGCAAGGTATTCATATGCGGCTCGGCTGAGGTCTTCACCCCAGTCATCTTCCGAGCCCTTCCGTTGCAGCAGGTACAGATCGAACGCTGCGAAGGCGAGCACGTCGAAACGAGTGGTATATCCACCGTTCGGCGCCGGTTCATGCAAATGCGTCCTCATCCAACTGAAGAGAGGCATCCAGTTGTAGGCGATGGTGCGGATACCACAGGCAGCCAGGTTCCGAATCGACTGGGTGAAGTTCTCTACGTCCGCCCGCCAACCCCGGCCCTGCATCTTAATGCGCTCCGTGACCTCAAGACTTTCGACGACGGACCATTCCAATCCTGCCAACCGTATCTCGGCCTGACGTGACTGAATTCGCTCTACCGGCCATATCACCGCAGCTGGAAGTTCATGCAGCGCCGTTACAATTCCGGTCGCACCGGCCTGTCTTGCGTCTCGCAGGGTGACACGATCCGACGGGCCGAACCAGCGCCATGTTTGCTCCAATAACATCCTTGCCTTCCCCAAGAAATATCCATGGCGCGATGCCCCAGGATTGTTCTCTTTGCATTTTCAGCATGTCTTGCGATAAGTTTCCTGTGCACGATTACGAACCAGCACGAAGTCAGCCTCACCAGCGTCACGATCCTACGTCGCAAGCCGTATTGGTATGAATCTCACTTGGTGAGAAGAAGAGATGTTTCGCATCGTGAGATGAAATGAGTTTCTTTATGACTCAAATGTATCCAACACAGCGACAGGCGACATGGACACGATCATTGGAAGAGAACCCAACATGAAGCATTCATTGAAACCAACTCCGGCGGAAGGCCCAAAGCGGGGATATACGATTCAGGCAGTTGTCCGTGCCGCATCGATCATCAATGCATTTCAATCTACCTCTGAAGTGCTGGACCTTCGGGTGGTCGCCGCGAGAACTGGACTTCATAAGGCCACTACGTTTCGGCTACTAGAAACGTTGGTGGAGACGCGCATGCTGGAGCGGGCGGGGAAGCAAGGATATCGCTGCTGCGTTCAGACGGCGCGCGCCAAACGCTATCGGATTGGCTATGCCTCCCAAAGCAATCTCCTGCCATTCACAACCACCGTGAGCGACAGCCTGGTGGTCGCTGCGAATGCGGCAAATATCGATCTGCTGGTGCTGAACAACGGTTTCAGTCCAAGGGTGGCGCTGCAGAATGCTGAGACCTTTGTTGATGAGAAGGTCGATCTTGTCGTCGACTCGCAGATCAATGTGGCGGTCGCCGCGCAGATCGCGGCGAAGTTTTCCGATGCCCGGATTCCATTCATCGCCCTGGATATTCCACATCCTGGCGCCATCTACTACGGCGCGGACAACTACAAGGCCGGACGGATGGCCGGACGGCATCTCGCGCGATGGGCCGAGAAGAACTGGAAGAATGGTCCTGAGCAGATCATTCTGCTTGGCGTCGATGCCGCCGGCCCTCTTCTGAATGCGAGACTGACCGGCGTTCTGGACGGCATCAATGAGGTGGGGCAGTACGCTCGCACCGTTCCGACGCATCACTATGACACCAAGGGCGGGCAGTTTGAGGCCACCCTCGATATCGTCCGTCGTCACATCCGTCGCAGAAAACCAGAGCGTGCGCTGGTGGGCGCGGTTAACGACTCCACGGCTCTGGCGGCGTTGCAGGCGTTCCGTGAGGTGGGCCTTGAGCGTGCATGCGCCATTGCTGGGCAGGACGGCAGCGTCGCTGCTCGTGAGGAGATGCGGCGTTCCTCAACACGGCTGGTCTGTTCTGTCGCCTACTTCCCGGAGATGTACGGGGAACGAATCATCCAGTTGGCGCTGGATGTTTTGAAGCACAAACCCGTGGCCCCAGCCGTCTTTGTGCCGCATGAACTCATCACACCGCAGAACGTAGACAAGATTTATCCGAACGACAGCTGGATGAAAGTCCGGCCCAATCGGGTCTGAAAGCCTCTCAGTTCGTCTCGACCTGCGAGACATGTTGTGCAATTGTGGACGGTCCCCTCTGGGAACTGTCCGTGAGAGAAACCAGCATTCATTCCCGAAGAAAAGCAAGATCTCCCGGAAATTGGCCGCTGCCTGTGTCTGGCATTGACTGGAAATGCATTTCACAATGCAAAACAACCGGGAATGAGATTCAAAGTCACGAGAGCTCCGTTGACACGGTTTCAGGCCAACACTTACAACGCAGATCGACCTGGTACATCAGCCATTCTGATCCCCCAACGAGATGGCTGGGCCGGCAATGAGTACGTTTCCCGGGAGGCTGCATGCAAGTTATCAACAAAAAAGAGATCAAGGACCGCCAACTGCTACACAGGATTTGGATGCGCCCGTTCTTTTCTCTCGCACTTTCTTTTCCAGGCGTGGTTTCTTCCGCACTGGCCGTAACGCTGGTATCTGCGACCACTGCCTTTGCGCAGACTGGACAGGGTTCTATCAGCGGTACTATCCGCGACAGTCAAGGCGATCTGATCCCCGGGGCGAGGATCGAGGTTATTAGCGATGCGACTAAGGTATCGCAGGCGACGACCACTAACAACGCGGGTCTTTTCCAGATTCAGTCACTCAACCCGGGGTCTTATACGGTCGTCATAGCGAAAGAAGGATTTGAGAAGACGGCCGTCAAGGCGGTCAATGTCTCGGGTGTGGGAACGGCGCCAATTGATGTCATCTTGACATTGGGATCGACCACCGAGACGGTCACGGTCAATTCTGACGCGGAACTGATCAGCAAGACTGACACCGATGTCGCCACCACGGTCGACAACGCACTCGTACTGAATCTGCCGTATCCCGAACGCAGCTCACTGGGGGCGGCGTTGCTGGTGCCAGGCGTAGAGGGCGATCCCCTTCAGCCGGGCGGTATTGCCACCGAGAATCCAGGCGCCTTCACGAGCTATGTCACGCCCGGTGCTGGAATCGTGATTGGCGGAGCCCCTCCAGGCACAAGCTCCATCGTCGTGGACGGATCTGACGTGACACAGGCAAGCCTTGCGCGTACGGGTGTTAATCTCTCCGGCCGTCAGGTACAGGAAGCGACCGTCATCGTTACGGGGCTGTCCGCGAAGTATGGCAGGACTGGTGGCGGTGTCATCGTGCAGAGCAGCGCGCCCGGCACCAGCAGCTATCACGGAGCAATTTCGTGGCGGCACACCGATCCTTATTTCAACGCCTTTCCTGACGGTAATACCGCGCCAAGCGCACTCCGTGAGAACTACTATGGCTTCTATGTCGGTGGCCCGATCTGGATTCCCAAGATCTATCCGCACAAGGATAAGTCTTTCTTCTTTGTAGGTATTGAGCCTGCCCGCATGCAGAACTCGTTCGGTTTCCGGGGCATCTTCCCCACTCCGGATGAACTTTCCGGAAAGCTTCACAACTCTCTGGCGTTGGTGAATCAGAGCATCTTGAAGAGCCAAGGATATGCAGCGGCGCTCGCAGCTCCGCGAATAGGAGCGATCAACTATCAGTCCACGGTCGACACCAATGGCTTCCCGAACGGACCGTATGATACATCGCAAATCCGTGCGGTTCCGAATGATGACGTCTCTGCGCAGTTGTCAAAGAATCAGTTGGCGCAGTTCGTACTGTCGCAGTTTCCTACTCCCAGCAATCCCGGGCCATACATCAAATTTGATAACGCCCAGGCGACTTCCCAGAACGATGGAACCAATGCGACGTACAAGCGCGGTGTGATCAATAAAGACAATCGGTATTCCTTCCGCATCGATCATCATTTCAACGATATCGATCAGCTGTTTGTCCGTTACACGGTGATTCCGGTAAATGCGGCACGGTTCTTTGCCGTGGATCCTTCAAATCCGCTGACGATTGTTCCGACGGACTTAGCCAATACGCACGACATCGCATTGGGATACTCACACGTCTTTACGAACAATATCGCCAACAGCTTCCATTACTCGTTCATGCGCGTCAATCAGCAGCGTCTGGCTCCGCCCAGCACGCGTTCCAAAGACTACGCGGGAGCGTATGGTCTTACTCCCGCATCCTTCGGGTATGGTTTCCCAAGTCTTGGCAACCTGAACGCCAACGGTGTTGGATACACCATGCAGATGGGGCTCTCCAATGCGGCAATTCAGGTGGACCAGAACTTTATCGCGGGAGATGACATTACCTGGACCCACGGCCGCCATGTAGTGGAGTTCGGTGCAGATATCCGCTGGCTGCAGTCGAGCCAGTACGATCTGGGCGGGGCCACGGGAGGACGGTATTCCTTTACGGCCAACAGCACCAACAACGGTTCGACCGGTGGCGCGCCTCTGGCCAGCTTTATTCTCGGAAGTATCGCGTCGTTTTCCAATACGCCGGTTGCGGTGCCCGGCTATTACCGCTGGCGCTACTACGCCGGCTACATTCAGGACAAATGGCGTATTACGCCAAACCTCACGATCGATGCCGGTGTCCGCTATGAGCTTGAGACTCCTCGTATGGAGAAGTTCAACAATCAGGCGTATATCAACCTTGCCAGTCCAGGAAATCTCAACGGCCTGCTTCCGACAACCTCAGCGTTCTGCTTCTCAGGAGCATGCGGAAACCCCCAGTCGCTCTGGCCGATCAATTACAAGGGAATCGAGCCCCGTGTCGGTTTCGTATATGCCCCCACGCCGAAGACGTCGATACGTGCTGCATACACACTGCAGCGGCTGCCGCTGACAGGATACGAAAATACTCCGGATCCCAACTTCAACGTAACTTCACAGCAGGTCGGAGGTCAGAGCGGAGGCGTGAGGCCGAACTCAACGGTGAATTACATCACCAACCCAGTGGGGCCTCTCACCTCTGCCTATACTGCCCTGGCCGGCAATCGTGGACCCATTCTGTACTCCACGGGGCTAGCGCCAGTGTTCGTGAATCAGAGCAATGCCGTTCCTTATACACAGACCTGGTCGTTCACGGTGCAGTATCAACCGGCGGTACGCACGGTCGTGCAGGCTACCTACAACGGCTCGAAAGGGACGCATCTGATCGGTCCCTTCACGAACGCACTCAATGTCCCCGGCTTGAACACACTCGTCAACGCAATCCAGACGCGTCAGAACCTGGGAGCTACGGCGCCGAATAAGTACGGCATTATGCAGAATGGAGCGCTGGTCAACGAAAGCAATCTTCAGCTCCTCAATCCATACCAGAACTTCTTCAACCAACCCCTTCCTGAGATCTACCCGCGCGGCGGGACGATGGAATATAACGGGCTATATCTCAGTGTTAACCAGCGCTTTGGACATGGCCTTTCCGCGCTGGCGAACTATACCTGGTCAAAGACCCTGGACAATATTCCCGATACCAACACGGGCGCGAATGGTGGAGGCTTCGGATTTGTAGCTCCTCAGGACCCGACCAATCCATACGCCGAATGGGCGGTTGCAAGCTTCGATCAGGCAAGCCGTCTAAAGATCGGCTATACATACGATCTTCCAATCGGCTCGGGCCATTTTTTCAGCGCGCATAATCATCTTCTGGATAACATTATTGGCAACATCTCGACAGCTGGTATTGCTACCTATGCGGACGGCTTGCCAAACTCGGTGATCCTGGGAACGGGAAATGCAGGCTACTTCGTTTCGGTGACCCCTTCCGGGACGAACGGATGCACTGCGAGCGGTTCTAATAAGTACTGCACTGCAAGTGCTCTTCCCGCGAACTATGGCTATACTTTGCGGCCGGACATCGTTCCCGGAGTTCCATTGATCAACAAAGACTGGAAGAAGAACGCGCTGAACGCCAACTTCACGCCCTACCTCAATCCGGCGGCATTTGCGGTGCCCGGCTCCGTCAATAATCCCCGGCTGGGAAATGCACCTCGTACCCTGGCTGGCGCGCGCAGTCCGCGTGAAGCATTGTTCGATATGCGCTTCAGCAAGGGCATCAAGTTCGAAAGTCGCTATGCCATCAATGTCAACGCAACTTTCAGCAATGTCTTCAATCACCCGGTCTACTACGGTGTGGGACGGGCGCTTCTGAGCTCTACGGCAGTCTCTAACGTTACGGGAACAGTGACACCGGTGAATGCTGCAAACTTTGGGCAGTTCAACCAGTCTCAGACCGCCGGTATGTCCCGCATCATTCGTATAGGAGCGGAGTTTACCTTCTAAACGCAACCGGGATGTTCATAGAACATCTCTTAACCCACACACACTTTGTGCGATGAGATGGATGCGGCAGAGGTTGCGATTTGTATTTCGCATCGCTCGCATCCATCTCCCTTTGTTGTTCCTGTGCGTAAATGGAAACGATAGAGTATTTTCCTGTGTAGAGTAGGGTTTCTGCATCTATGGGCGTTTCCACAATGACGACAGGGAAAATGCTCTAGAACAGTGGTGAGAGGGTCATACGTTTCAATGATTGCTATCTACATCCGGCGGGCGAACTCAGTTCTGTGTAGATTGAGTTTTTTGGGCGTGTTTTCGGGCATGGTGACAGCGGTAGCTGTGGGGCCACTCCTTTCGCAGCAGAAGGCATCCCGGATCGGCCCACTTGCCGTGGTCGATCCGCTCTCTCTGGTAGATCCAAGGATCGGTACATCCAACGAAGGCCAGACCTACCCTGTGGTGGGCGTGCCTTTCGGTATGACCGGATGGACTCCTGAGACTCGGAGTACCGAGGCAAAGTGTGTCTCGCCCTACTATTACGAGGATGCAAAGATTACCGGCTTCCGCGGGAGCCACTGGCTTAGCGGAAGCTGCACACAGGACTATGGGACCGCAACCCTGATGCCGACGGTCGGGCCAATTAAGGCAAGCCCGGAAGAGCGTGGTTCCTCCTACAAGCATGCCTCGGAGATCATGTCTCCGGCGTACTACTCCGTTCATCTGGATGATTACGATCTGAAAGCTGAGCTTGCCGGAACGACGCGGGCAGGAATGCTGCGCATTACCTATCCGGAACATGGCAAACACAATCTGCTGGTCGAGCCGAACGTTAGGCCTGGGCAGGGATTTGTTGAGGTGCACCCCGAGAAGAAGGAGATTGTCGGCTACAACCCGGTAGTACGCATGTATCAGGGAGCAGGAAAGTCCGCGGGTTTCAACGGATATTTCGTTATCAAGTTCCGCGAAGAGGTGCAGGAATTTGGAACATGGTGCGGGAAAACAGTGGTTCCGCATGGCCATACCCAAGGCTCCGGATGTGAGCGCCTGGGAGGGTTCGTAACTTTTGCTGACAACACACCGAAGACCGTTGTTGTAAAGGTTGGAACCTCATTTAGCAGCCTTGAGGAAGCCGAGAAGAACCTCAACGCCGAGGAGCCTGGCTGGGAGCTTGAGGCCATCCGCCGACAGGCAGAGGCCGCATGGCGTGACTATCTCGGACGCATTGAGATCGCCGGGGGCACAGCAGAACAGCGGAAGATGTTTTATACCGCGTTGTTCCATGCCTCACTGGCCCCGCGTATCGTGAGCGATGCCGACGGAACCTATAACGGATTCGGTCAGGAAGGGAAGCTGCACCACACACGTCCGGGCACAGACTATTACGACGACTTCTCGTTGTGGGATAGCTTCCGTTCGCTACATCCGTTGCTTACGATTCTCGACCCCAAACGCGATGGGGAGATGGTGCAGAGCCTCGTCGATAAAGGGACTCAGGGCGGCTTTCTGCCAATCTTTCCTACGTGGAACAGCTACACCTCAGAGATGATCGGGGATCACACCGTTGCTGTGATCTATGACGCTTATGCCAAGGGGATTCGGAACTTCGATGTGTTGGAGGCGTATCGCCTGGTGCGTCAGAATGCGTTTATCACACCTCCTCATGCTGATTACGTGGAAGGGAAGGGGCGGAGGGCGTTGGTCTCGTATAAGAAGTATGGTTATATTCCACTGGAAGATGAAGTCCTGGATGCCTTCCATCAACGTGAGCAGGTCTCTCGGACGTTGGAGTATGCCTATGATGACTATGTCGTCGCGCAGTTTGCCGCAGCCCTGGGGCATAAAGAAGATGCCGATCGTCTGTTCAAGCGCTCGGCCAATTGGAAGAACGTTCTTGACCCCGAAACCAGATTCGTCCGTGGACGACATGAGGATGGCAGCTGGGTAACTCCATTCGCCCCGGATAAGCCGGCCACCTATATTACGGAGGCGCTACCCTGGCAGTACACCTTCTTTGTCCCTCATGATATCGAGGGCCTGAGCAAGGCTCTGGGGGGACACGAAGCGATGATCGCAAAGCTGGATGGCCTCTTCGACAGAAAGCTTTATAACCAGGGAAATGAGCCGAGTCACGGAATTGCGTATCTCTATAACTTCATCGGTGCGCCATATAAGACACAGCAGCGGGTGCGCGAGATTCTGAAGACGGACTTTGGACCAGGTCCGAATGGGCTTCCCGGGAATGACGATGCCGGTCAGATGTCTGCCTGGTATGTGCTCAGCGCGATGGGTTTTTATCCGTGGTGTCCGGGAACTCCCAGCTATACCATCGGCTCTCCCTTGTTTTCCCATGTTGCGATTCACCTGCCGAATGGGAAGCGCTTCAGTATCGAGGCGAAGGATAATTCCGCTTCGAACCTCTACGTGAAATCAGTTCAGTTGAATGGCAAGGCATACTCCGAATGGACGTTCTCGCATCAGGAGATGCTGCAAGGGGCTTCGCTTACATTACAGATGAGCGCCGAGCCATCCGCGGAGAAACCCTACGCTACACCTACAGGGAAAATGCTCTATTGACCAAAGAGGGAGGGAGTCTGAGAGCATGGATACGACACAAGGAGCCAAACGCAAATGGAACGTATCGATGGTCTTAGTCGCAGGAACCTGTTAAAACGCGGTGCTCTCGCACTCGCATCGGCAAAATTGTCCCGCTTTGCGCAGGCGCAGAATACAACGACACCTGGTCCTTACTCGCCCACCTGGGATTCCCTCAAGCAGTGGCGCATGCCGGAATGGTTTCGCGACGCCAAGTTTGGCATCTGGGCGCATTGGAGTGCCCAGTGCGTTCCCGAGCAGGGAGACTGGTACGCACGCCGCATGTATCTGCAGGGAGATGCCTGCTATGACTACCACGTCAAGACATATGGGCATCCGTCAAAAGTCGGTTTCAAAGAGATTGATCATCTATGGAAGGCCGAGCGCTGGCAGCCGGAACAGTTGATGGAGCTCTATGTGAAGGCGGGGGCGAAGTACTTTATGGCGCTTGCCTGCCATCATGACAACCTGGATTGCTTCGATTCCGCGCATCATGCGTGGAATACCACGCGGGTAGGTCCTGGAAAGGATATCGTCGGCACCTGGGAGAAGATTGCTCGAGCACACGGAATGCGTTTTGGCGTTTCCAACCACGCTTCGCATGCCTGGCATTGGTTGCAGTCGGCTTACGGGTATGACCCCGAGGGGCCGATGGCAGGAGTCCGTTATGACGCCTATCAACTCAGCGCCAAAGACGGAAAGGGAACCTGGTGGGACGGGCTGGACCCGCAGGAGCTTTATACCGGCAGGAATATCGTCATGCCCGACGGCATCAAGACCATCGCCGAGGCCAACGCCTGGCACGAAAAACATGATCGTGTGTGGGATGAGGCTCCACCGCCGGCAAATCCGGAGTTCGTCCGTACCTGGTATCTCCGTTGCAAAGATCTGATCGACAAGTACAAGCCTGATCTTCTCTACTTCGACGATCGTGAATTACCGCTCGGCCAGGCTGGCCTGGATATTACGGCGTACTACTACAATTCCAGTCTGTCGTGGCACGGAGGCCAGCAGCAGGCCGTTGTCGCGGCAAAGGAATATAGCCCCGAACATGCGGGAGCGACGATGCTGGACATCGAACGCGGCCGTGCTCAGGGCATCCTGGAAGCTCCGTGGCAGACGGACACGTGTATCGGCGACTGGCACTACAAGCGCTCTCTTTTTGAACAGCATCAGTACAAGACTCCGGACTGGGTGGCCAAGTCGCTGGTGGATATCGTCAGTAAGAACGGCAATCTCATGTTGAATATTCCTGTCCGGGGAGATGGAAGCATCGATGAGGACGAGCACAAATTCCTCGCCGAGTTCGGACATTGGATGTCAGTGCACGGAGAGGGCATCTACGGCACGCGCCCCTTCAAGATCTATGGCGAAGGGGCACCGGATGTGAGCGGATCGCATAATTTCAACGAGACGAAAGCGCGGGCTTTCGACTCCAGCGATATCCGTTTCACTACCAAAGGGGATGTGCTGTATGCGTTTGTCCTGGGATGGCCGGCAGACGGAAAGGTGAGCATTAAATCGCTCGCCGCAAACAATGCGATGTACCCCCGCAAGATCGGTTCGGTGGAGATGCTGGGGGTGCATGGCCGCCTGGAGTTTCGGCAGGAGGCGGAGGCGATGACCATTAAGCTTCCGGCAAAGCCGCAAGATCATCTTGATGTCTATGCTTTCCGCTTCCGCGCTTAATTGGAATGAGTGGAAACAGCAAGGGCGGAGCCGAGGCTCCGCCCCGTTTATTGAGGCCTTGGAATCGAGTCTCAGTACAATTCCTCGTTTCTGTTTCCCGGAACCTTGCGTGACGGCGGCGCCCGAGCGATGTTCTCTGCATACGTTTGTGTGCGTCTCAGTTACAGCATTTTCCCTGTAGGTGCCGTGTAGGGCTTCCATATTTATGGGCGTTTTCCGCAATGAAAACGCCGCTGCGCGCTTCTCCGGAATACCCAGCGACAGGGAAAATGCTCTAGGATGGAGGCAATTCTTTCCTTATCCGGGGCTGGTGCATGGCGATCCGTCTTCAGGACATCGCAGACGATCTGAAATTATCGAAGATGACGATCTCGAAGGTCCTCCGGGGCCAGACAGACGTCAGCGAAGAGACCAAGGCACGTGTTCTGAAGCGCGTGCAGGAGCTCAACTATCGGCCCAATATCTCGGCGCGAGGTCTGCGGACCGGCCAGACCTTTACCGTAGGCCTGGCGCTGCCTTCGCTGCTGGACCCATCCGCGGCACAGATAGTCGCCGGCGTGAACGAAGCGGTACGCCCGCAGGGCTACAGCGTCGTGATTACCTCTGCTGACGGCGATGCGGAACGGGAAGAGCGCGAGGTCGAGCTGCACCTTTCCAGGCAGGTCGATGCATTGCTGCTCTGCCTGCGGGGTGATGCCTCCGATCTGCCCCAGGTGCTGGAAACAGCAACCGTCCCCGTTGTATTGATCGGGTATCCTCCTGCGCGCTTCAACGGGATCAGTGTTGCGATCCGCGAGACAGAGGTCGGGCAGATCGCCGTACAGCACCTGCTGGAGCGTCGATGTCGGCGCATCGCCTATCTGCGCGGGCCGCGCACTCCCATTGGAGATATGCGGTTCACCGGCTTCCTGGAAGAGATGCGAAGTGCGGAGCTTGCCGTGAAACAGGAGTGGATTCTGGAGCCGCAACCGGGAGACAACGGTTATCGCAGCGGCTACGAAGCCATGCAGCGGCTCATGACGGCAAAGACGATTCCGGATGGAGTGATGACCTACAGCGACCTGCAGGCGACGGGTGTAAGAGATGCCGCGCTGGAGGCCGGGCTGGAGATTCCACGACAGTTACGCATTCTGGGTTGCGGCAATTCGCTGCCCCTTTGTGAAACGGGACTTACTCTCTCAAGCATTGATCTTGCATACCTTGAGCTTGGAAAAAGGGCAGCCAGGATCGCCCTGCGCGGCATTGGAGAAAAGGGAAATGGATCGGCGCAGCGCTCGGTCTCTCTGTCTCCGCGCATCGTGCCAAGGAACTCAACCGGTGACTGGGCTGCGACGGAAAGGAAAAAGACGAAATGAGCAATACCAGCAGAAAGGCGCGCAGTGGCGCTGCCAAGAAGTTTGACCTGGTGATCTTTGGCGAATTCTTTTCCGACATGATCTTCTATCAGTTGCGTAATCAGCCGCGTTTTGGCGAAGAGATAAAGACCGACAGCTTCCTGATAGCTCCTGGCGGCGGTTTAGCCCGCGCAGCAATCGCTGCCAGCAGGCTTGGTTCAGCAACTGGAATCGTGACTCGCATTGGAACAGATGCGGCGAGTCTGCCGACATGGAATGCCCTCATGGCGGAGGGCTTGGATGTCAGCGCCTGTGAGATCAGCAAGGACTATGCAACAGCTTTGACGGTTTCGATGGCCTACCGTTCCAACCGGATGATGGTGACACACGATCCGATCAATCAGCGGTTAGAAGATCTCCTATCCAGCCCTGCGGTGCAGCAGAAGCTGCATCGCGCTCGGCATGTGCACTTCGCCTGCGCGCTGCGTCGTCCGAAGCAGTGGATTCCAGTGCTGAAGCAGTTACGGGACGCCGGGATTACGGTCTCCGCTGACTTCGGTTGGAATCCCGATCTGTCGCCCTCCCAGATCCACTCCATCGTTCGTCATTGCGAGTTCATCTTTCCCAACGAAAACGAAGCAAAGGCAATTACCGGGGCAAGTGATGCGGCGCGGGCACTGGAGAAGCTGCAGGAGTGGGTCCGCGTGCCTATCGTCAAACTTGGTCGCCGCGGCGCCATGCTGATGGCCGATGGCAAGATCTACCGGGAACCGGCACTCCCCATCGCAGTCGTGGATGCAACCGGTGCTGGGGATGCATTTGATGGCGGTTTCCTGCATGCCTTTCTTCATGGATCGGACTGGGCCGACTGCCTGAAGGCGGGAAATATCTGCGGAAGCCTGTCGTCGGCCTATCCCGGAGGTGCGCACGGTCTCCCCGATCCAAAGGAGTTTCGTCACTATATGGGGCAGTGGAAGGCCGGCAGGGGAGCCGCCGTCCGGCGGGGATAAGAGCGCAGAGCCGACAAAAAATCCGTAAAAATTTGTTGACAGTGAAAGTTTAGTCGCTTTACGTTACCGATAACGATACCGATATCGGAAAACCCGGAGCCTGGTCCCGTCACCCTTGCTGCAGGGTCTGCTTCTGGTTGATCCGCTCCTTAGGAGGCAGTCGATGAGCTCGTTTGTCACTGTGGTCCCCGCATTCTCCAATATCTTTCAACGGACGGTTCTGATTCGCCTCCTTCTTCCTCTGTGTCTTCTTCTAGGAGCCGTTCATGCACATGCTCAACTCGACAATGGATCGATTACCGGCACCGCGCGCGATGTCAGCGGCGCTGTCATCGCCGGAGCGTCCGTGACTATCCGGAACGTAGCAACTGGTGTTACTACGACGCTGACAACCAATCAGGACGGTGTATACCAGGCACTCGCTCTGATTCCAGGCACGTATGAGGTTGAAGTAGCATCTCCCGGCTTTGGCACCTCGAAGCAGACTGGAATCGAGGTTCACGTCAAGACACGCGCGCAGGTTGATTTTGAATTGAAGGCGGGCAGTCAGAACGATACGGTGGAGGTCAGCGCCGAGGTTCTGGGCCTGCAGACGCAGTCGGCTGATGTGGGCAACATTGTCAGTACAACCCAGATTAACGATCTTCCTCTGAACGCCCGCCGTTACGCCGATCTGGCGCTGCTGGAGCCGGGCATCTTCAAGAATCCTTCTGTGGCGAACAGCGCGCCAGACCGCTTCAGCTCCAATGGCAACCTGGAGACGCAAAACTATTTTGCCCTGGATGGCGTAGACAACAACTCCGGATCGACGAATCTGCAGGAGGGTTCTGTACAGAATGTGCAGCCTCCGCCCGATGCGATCCAGGAATTCCGCCTGCAGACCCGCACATACTCAGTGGAATTCGGCACTTCTGCCGGAGCAGTGGTGAATGCCTCCACCAAGAGCGGTACCAATGCCTTCCATGGCAGCGCATGGGAGTACGCGCGCAACAGCGTCTTCGATGCCAACAGCTGGACGAACAATCACACGACGCCCAAACAGCCAAAGGGCAACTTCAGCCAGAACCAGTTCGGAGGAACAATGGGCGGTCCCATTCGCCATGATCGCTTGTTCTTTTTCGGCGACTATCAGGGGTTGCGTAGTACGCAGCAGACAACAGTCCAGTCGGTGGTTCCGTCAGCGGCAATGAAGTCGGGTGATTTGAGTGAAGTCGCGGCTTACGATCCGAAGGGGACACTTCCCGGTCAGACGGGTTGCATTGTCCTCAAGGTAGTCAATCCGAATTGCATTGATCCTGTGGCACGCCGCATTCTTGCATTACTTCCCGATCCGAATAATATTCAGAGCCAAAACAATAGGTGGGACGGCACCAGCAATTACAGGTTCAGTTATCAGCTTCCGCAACAGGTGAACTCGTTCGACACGCGCATCGATCAGAAGATCAGTGAGCGCCACTCGATCTTTGGCCGCTACAGCTTTTTGGATCAGCACCGGCAGGATCCACCATGGACGTCAAACCCGACGATCGGGAATGGTGGGTTCGCTACAGATTACAAGATCCGCAACCAGGGGCTAGCCCTTGGTTGGACCACGATCTTCTCCTCGTCGGCGGTAAATCAGGCGCGTTTCGGGTGGAGCCGCGATAGTGCGCATAGCGACCCGATCGGACTTACGCTCGGAGGATCGGCTGCAGGCGATGTCGGGCTCTCTGGTGTTCCCATCTCTTCGTATTCTGCGGGCCTGCCACCCATGAGTATCTCCGGCGGTTTCCGGAGGATTGGCGTGGATCTGTACCGTCCGCAGTTTCAGGCGGCACAGGTATATCAATTTTTGGACACCTTTACCAAGTTGACGGGAAATCACAGCCTGATGTTCGGCTATGAGTATCATCGCAATACATTAACCTTCCTGGATCTGCAAGCTCCGCAGGGCTACATGGGGTTCTCGGGCCTTTTCACCAACAGCAATGGCTTCGGCTTTGCGGATTTCCTGCTTGGAAACGTGAACCAAACTATCTACAACAGCGCACTGGTGGTCCACAACTTCCTGTACGGTAACTCCTTCTTCGGGCAGGACACATGGCGCGCAACGCGGAACCTGACCATCACCTATGGAACACGCTATGAGCTGTATTCGCCGATGCTGAACCGTACGAACCAGCTCTCCAACTTCAACACTGCTAACGGCGGATCGTTGACGCTGGCAAGCGGTGGCGGATGGGCACAGCGTGCTCTTATTAATCCGGATAAGAACAACTTCGCCCCGCGCGTCGGCTTCAGCTACCAGGCGACCGATAAGATCGTTCTGCGTGGTGGATATGGCGTCTTCTACCAATACGTCAACCGCATCGGTTCTGAATCGCAGTTGGCCCAGAACCAGCCGTTCTTGAAGTTTGTGAACGACTCCCGAACAATCTCTGGAAGCTCGCCGGTCTTCTTCCTGCGGAACGGCTTCCCCGGGGCGACATATGCCAATGCAACAACGCCGCTCTACATCCAGAAGACAAACTGGCAGGACCCGAATCAGCGTACCAGCTATGTCCAGCAGATGAGCTTCGGCCCGCAGATTCAGTTGCCCAGCAATATGGTGCTGGAGACCATCTGGGTAGGGAACTTCGGTCACAAGATGAACCGCCTGCGGAACGCCAATCAAGGCCTGATTACAGGTTTCACGGGTACGACACCGAACGTCGTCTTTCCGTATGCAAACCTGAACTCCGGCAGCCTGCATGCCTTCCTGGAGCAGGCGACCAACGACGGCAACACCAACTATCACGGCCTGGTCGCGAGCCTGCGCCGGCCGATGAAGAATGGCTTGGCCTACCAGTTCAGCTATACCTGGGCGCATGCCTTCAGCAACTATGCGGACAATCTCACTGCAGGTTCCACCCCGCAAAACGCCTACGACTATGCACATGAGTACTCGCAGTCACCCTTCGACCAGCGTCACCGCTTTGTTGCCAATGCGCAATGGAAGCTGCCAATCGGTCGCAACGGCCTGGTGCTGAACAATGGCTCAACGGCATCGAAGCTGGTCGGTGGTTGGCAGCTCAATGCCATCATTACGATGGAAGCGGGAAATCCCTTCAATGTGACAGCCACCGACTTTACGCAGACCGGTTCAAACCATGCGATGTATGCTAACTGCCTGTCAGATGGTTTCGCGGGAGCTTCGCGCGACCGCATGGCGATTACAAATGCCGCTGTACTGACAACAAATGGGCGCTATCTGAACCCGACCGCTTTTTCGCAACCGGCAAATGGGGCCTTCGGTACTTGCCGTCCCCGGCCATATGCGGGTCCAGGACGTCATAACGAAGATCTGAGTCTTTTCAAACAGTTCGAATTTACGGATGTGCGTAAGCTGGAGTTGCGTTTTGAGTTCTTCAATGCGTTCAACCATCCAAATCTTGCCGCTCCGGCAACCAGTGTTGCAATCCCGAATACCTTTGGAAAAATCAACAGCGTCGTGAACAATGCACGCCAGGTACAGATGGCTGCCAAGTTCTACTTCTGATCTGAGTGAATAAAGGCGACCGGATCCTGGTCCGGCCGCAAGGAGATGCAAGTGGCTATGCCGTTTGTCAGAAGGTTCACCGTATTGGCGCTGACTCCCGTGTTGCTGGCGGGGCCAATCCCTGCCGCGCATGCTTTTCAGGCGCGACCGCAGGTCGATGCAAGACCGATTGCCGCCGATGAAGGCGCCGCCGACCTTTGGCAGTCGTTGAAGCGCCTCCAGACACGCGCCAGCCTGATGATGATTGTGGCGCATCCGGACGACGAAGACGGAGCAACCCTGGCC
The DNA here is from genome assembly GCF_025685425.1 of Terriglobus albidus. GTDB lineage: Bacteria > Acidobacteriota > Terriglobia > Terriglobales > Acidobacteriaceae > Terriglobus > Terriglobus albidus. Next base: position 266,736 of record NZ_JAGTAS010000058.1, on the reverse strand, counting down.
TATCATAGCCGCGGCGTCGGAGCGCGCGTCGCCTTGCTGACACTGGACCGCGGCGAAGGCGGTGCAAACGTGATGTCTTCTGACTACTGGGATGCCCTTGGTCTGGTGCGTACAGAAGAGTTGTTGCAGGCCGGCCGCTACTACGGTCTGGACGCACAGTACTTCACCTCGATGACGGACTACGGCTTCTCGAAGTCTCTTGATGAAGCGTTGGAACAGTGGGGCCACGACAAGGTTTTGGAGCAGGCGGTACGTGTGGTTCGTACTGTTCGTCCGCTCGTCGTGTGTTCCGTCTTTGTGGGTGGCCCTACCGACGGACATGGCCAGCATGCAACCGCCGGCCTGATGGCGCAGGAGGTCTTCAAGGCTGCCGGAGATCCGGCGAAGTTCCCGGAGCAGATCAAAGAAGGCCTGTTGCCATGGTCCCCGGTAAAGACTTATGCCCGCGCTCCCTTCTTCCGAGTTACGGAGAAAGGAATGTACGACTATGCGAACCACACCTGGGGCCCCGTCGGCGTAACGAATCACATTACGGGCAAATGGGAAGAAGGCAGGCCGTCCGTAACAGTCAGTATCCCGGCCGGAAGTTTCGACCCGGTCATTGGAGAGACTTACTCCCAGATATCCCGCGAGGGCCTCGGATATCAGCGTTCCCAGAACGGTGGACAGAGCGTGCCGCTGCCTGGCTCACAGATGAGCGACTACCACCGCTTCGGATCGATGCTTAACTCTCCCCCGAAGGAAGAGACGTTCTTCGACGGTATCGACGTCTCGTTGACCGGAATCGCAGATCTCGCAGGATCGAAGCCGCCGGCCTTTCTAAAGCCTGGATTAGAGGAGGTCGCATCGCAGATCGAACAGGCTATGAAGAGCTTCTCCGCACAAAAGCCTGTGGCAATAGCCTCTCCGCTGGCGAAAGGAAAGCTAAAGGTTGAGTCGCTGCTTGCTGAAACGGAGAAGAGCGATCTCTCCGCAGAGGCGAAGTACAACATCCTGCATGAGCTGCGGGTCAAGCAGCGCCAGTTCAATGACGCTCTGATAGCGGCTCTGCAGTTGAAGCTGAATGCCGATGTCATTCCCGCAGGGCAGGAGGACGGCATGATGGCCGCAATGCGTGGCGCGGCGCCGACCTTCCAGATGGCAACGCCCGGCCTTGCGTTTCCGGTAAAGGTCCATCTCTATGAACCAACAGTCTCATCGCTAACGGTAAAGAGCGTGAAGCTGGTGGGCACATCCGGCAAAGACTGGAGTATTTCAGGCCCCGCCTCTCCCGCAACGTTGACTGCAGAAAAGGCAGTTGACCTCACCTTCAAAGTTAAAGTTCCTGTCGACGAGCCGTACACGCGGCCATACTTCACCCGTGCCGGGTTGCAGAACGCAGCATATGATGTTGCACCCAGCGCGCCCAGGAATACGCCGTTATCTCCCTATCCCCTGCAGGCTGTGGCGCAGGTGGAGTACGAAGGTGCAATCGTAGAATTGGCAAGTGTCGTTCAGGTCGTCAGCAAGGTGAATGGGCCAGGTACGCTGCGGTATCCGATGCCGGTGGGTCCGGCATTGTCGGTCGCGATGTCGCCATCCGCAGGAGTTGTGCCGCTGGGAAGCAAATCGATCAGTGTGAGCGTCCGCGTACATAACAACGTGAAGGGGGCTGCAACGCCATCCGTAAGCCTGTTGCTTCCGGAAGGCTGGACGGCTGCACCGAAGTCCATTCCGGTGAAGTTCTCGCAGGAAGGCGAAGAGCAGACCGTAGCCTTCACCGTAACGCCCAAAGTTGCTGAAGGGAAGGCGTACACCGTCACTGCTGTTGCAGAGCTGGATGGCAAGTCCTACTCCGAAGGCTATGTGACGATCGGCTACACCGGCCTGCGGCCGTACTTCCTCTACTCGCAGGCGAAGTATGTCACTACTGGAACCGACGTGAAGATGGCGCCGGATGTTTCGGTTGCCTACGTCGAAGGCAGCGGCGATGATGTTCCGGCAGCACTGGAGCAGATCGGTGTGCACGTGTCGTATCTCTCGGCGCAGGACCTGGCGAATGCCGATCTGCAGAAATACAGCACAATCGTGCTCGGTGTCCGTGCCTATGCAGTGCGGCCTGATCTCATTGCCAATAATGCACGTCTGTTGCAGTACGTTGAGAAGGGCGGCACTGTCATCGTGCAATACAACACGCCTGAGTTTGACCATAACTTTGGACCTTACCCTTACGTGATGAGCAACGACCCGGAAGAGGTGACGGACGAGAAGTCAGTTGTAAAGATCCTCGATCCAAAGAACCCTGTCTTCAACTGGCCGAATAAGATCACTGAGAAGGACTTCGATGGCTGGATTGAAGAGCGGGGATCGAAGTTCCTGCAGTCTTGGGATCCGAAGTACACTGCGCTTCTCGAGACGCATGACGCCGGCCAGCCGGAGCAAAAGGGTGGCCTGGTTTACGCGCGCTATGGTAAGGGCGTCTACATCTACAACGCATATGCTTTTTATCGCCAGCTCCCATTGGGAGTTCCAGGAGCCTTCCGTTTGTTCGCCAATATGTTGAGTCTGCCAAAGAATCCGGAGATCAAGTAGTTCGGGACCCTCTCCATGGCGAAGGCAGGACAACAACTCGGGCATCTTGATCGTGGAATCGGTCTGTGGGGAGCACTGTCGGCCAATGTGCTGAACATGGTCGGTGTAGGTCCCTTTCTCACCATTCCTCTCGCCCTAGCGGCGATGGGCGGCCCGCAGGCGATGCTCGGCTGGATCCTGGGGGCGTTACTGGCGCTGTGCGATGGCATGGTGTGGGCCGAACTTGGTTCCAGGATGCCGCACTCCGGTGGTTCCTATCACTACCTGCTGACAGCCTTCGGGCCCAAAACGCTCGGGCGTTTGATGGCTTTTCTCTTCCTCTGGCAATCGCTGCTGGTGGGGCCTATCTCCATCGCCTCAGGCGCCGTTGGATTTGCGGACTACGCAAGCGTCTTTCATCCCCTATCGGCTGCTCAGTTGAAGCTGATAGCGATGGTGTTGTGTCTGGTCAACATGGCGGTGCTCTACCGCTCGATCCGCTCCATTGGAGTGTTGTCGGTCATCGTGACCGTGGTCGTACTGGCAACTTGTTGTTGGATCATCCTGAGTGGCATTACACATTTCCATCCGGCAATCGCCTTCGATTTCCCTCCCCATGCCTTCCATCTCTCCCATACATTCTGGCTCGGACTCGGCTCCGCGACCCTGATCGCGACCTACGATTACGGTGGCTATAACAACGTCTGCCTGCTGGGTGGAGAGGTCAGAAATCCAACGAAAAATATCCCGCGCGTTGTGCTGCTCTCGATTGTGCTGGTGGCAGCCATGTACCTGGCGATGAACATCTCGATCCTGGGGACATTGCCGTGGCGCGAGGCACAGCACTCGAAGGTCATCGTCTCCGACTTCATGCAGGCGGTGCATGGTGCATGGGCAGCGAAGGCTGTCTCTATCCTTATCCTCATCGCAAGCTGGGGATCAGCCTTTGCCATTTTGCTTGGGTACTCGCGAATTCCCTATGCGGCTGCAGCGAGCGGGGAATTCCCCGCGGTCTTTGCCAGAGTGCATCCCAAGGATCACTTCCCGACAGTCTCTCTGATCTACATGGGCATCGCCTCCATGGCGATGTGCTTCTTCTCGCTGGCCGATCTGATCGCCGGGTTGATTGTGATTCAGACCATGCTGCAGTTCCTCGGGCAGTGCATTGCGGTCATGTTGCTGCGGCGGCAGTCACCTCCCGCGCCCGGCAGGTTCCGCATGCCGCTCTATCCTCTGCCCGCGCTGGTGGCGTTGGCGGGATGGCTCTACATCGTTGGCGCCAGCCAGCTAAAACACATCGCCGTAGGCGCGGGCCTGATCGTCGCCGGTATGGTGGTCTTCTTGTTTCAGGCAAACCGGGCGCAGGAGTGGCCATTTCAGCAGGCATGAAATACGACGTCACAGTCATCGGTGAGATCTATCTGGACCATGTCTTCAGTGGGTTTGCGGACTGGCCTGTCCCTGGGTCTGAGGTCTTTACCGACGAGTACACCTGGGAGCTTGGCGGGGGCGCTGTCACAACCGCCTGCGCGCTCTCACTGCTGGGAGCGAAGGTGCGTCTCGCAGGTATCGTAGGGGAAGGTGACTATAAGGCCATCGCAGATCGCCTGGAAGAGTTTGGCGTCTCGGCGGAAAGTCTGATCGTTGAAAAAGGACGCAGCGGTGTGACTGTCAGTATCTCCACCGCATATGACCGTACCTTCTTTACCTATCGCGGAGTCAACGAGCATCTGGCGGCGTATCTGGAACAGCATCCTGAGATAACAAGGGAAGCTGCGCACGCCAGGCACGTCCATCTCGCGCTTCCGTTAGAAGCGGGACCAGGCGCCAGAATCGTGAAGGCGCTGAAAGGCCATGGAGCTACTGTCTCCATCGATGTCGGACATCATGTCGAGTGGTTGCAGAACCAGGAGAACTGGACGCTGATGCGCATGATCGATTACGTCATGCCCAACGAAAAAGAGTCAATGATGCTTGCCGGCAGCCCTGAGGCATACCTGCAGCTCTGCCGTCAGCACGGCGTGGAGCATGCCCTGGTGAAGCTTGGGCCTGCGGGTGCGATGATGCTGTCGAACGGCAAGGAGTACTGGGCGGCGCCGCCCCTGGTAAATCTGGTTGACACAACCGGCGCCGGCGATGCCTTCGATGCCGGTTTCATCCACGCTCTGCTGGAAGGGCTTTCCCCGCAGCAGTGCCTGCAGCATGGCTGCGTCTGCGGAGCGCTTTCGACTCGTGCCGCCGGCGCTCTGCGCGCGCTTCCTACCCGCAATGAGGTAGAGGCTGCGCTTGAGGAGTTTTATGCCACATAAGATTGCGTTTCTCGGCGGCGGCGGTGTTCGCACGCCGTTGGTCGTCTTCGGTATTAATGAGTCAGCCCAAACGCTCGATGCCGCAGAACTGATGTTGTATGACGTCGACCAGCACCGGGCGGAGATGATCGCGCGCCTGGGACGCGAGGTGGTACGGCGTGAGTCCGGCTCGCTGAAGATCTCGGTTGCAAAGTCTCCGGAAGAAGCGGTGGATGGGGCGAGTTTCGTGCTGAACAGTGTCCGCGTTGGAGGTATTGGAACCCGCGCGCATGATGAGCGAGCGGCGATCCAGTGTGGTTATCCCGGGCAGGAGACGACTGGTCCCGGTGGTGTAGCCATGGGGCAGCGCACGATTCCCATTGCGATTGAACAGGCGAAGCTGGTGGAAAGGCTTGCCCCTTCCGCATGGATCATCAACTTCACGAATCCAGCCGGCCTTATCACGCAGGCGATCGCGCATCACAGCGGAGCAAAGGTGATCGGTATCTGTGATACGCCGACGGAGTTATTGCACCGCATCCAGATAGCATTGCAAGCTCCTGCAAAGGATCTTGTCTGCGAGTATGTCGGTTTAAATCATCTGGGATGGGTACGCCGTGTCACGCTGCGCGGTGAAGATGTGACCTCACGCATCCTGCAGGATGATGCCATTCTTTCGCAGCTCTACTCCGCTCCTTTGTTCGATCATGAGTTGATCCGCGCCATCGGCCTGATTCCGACCGAATATCTCTTCTTCTACTACTCGCGTCGCCGTGCGCTTGAGAATCAGCGCAAGCAGGGAGCAACGCGAGGAGAGCAGATCGCAGCGATGAACGAGTCTCTGATGCAGCGCTTGGTCGAGCTATTGACGGCTGGTGAAGATGCGGCCGCACTGCAGGCCTATGTGGACTACCTCAATCTGCGCTCCGGTTCTTATATGAAGCTGGAAGGCGAAGGAAAATCGGCATTCGACGAGGCTGCACCCCAAGAGGATCCCTTCCGCGCAGCGAGCGGCTACCATCGCATCGCGTTGCAGGTGATGAACGCCTTGAGCAGTGAGACGCCAGAGAACGTGATCGTCAATCTCCGCAACGGCAACACGATTCCGGAGATCGCTCCGGGAGACATCATCGAAGCCGCAACACAGATCAGCCGAACCCAACTTGCTCCTATTCCCGTTGGCCCTTTGCCGGAAGCAGTACGCGGCCTGGTGCTGGCAGTGAAGGCGTATGAACGCGCGGCGATTGATGCCGCCGTTAGTGGTTCGGAGCGAGACCTTCGCAAGGCGATGCTGCTCTACCCGAGCATCGGAGAGTGGGAGCCCTCGGAAGAGTTGCTAAAGACGATGAGGTGGAAGGCCTAGACCACGCAGAAGTACTATTTTTTTGTCATTTCGCAGCGAAGCGGAGAAATCTGCTTGTTCCTCGTTCTTCGCACCGCGAAGAACGGTATCGCGCGGATGCACGATCGTCTTTCGTCTACTCATAGAAGATCGAGAAGCGGATTTCTCCGTTCCCGATGGTCACTGCAAAATGACAAACAAAGATTGGATCCAGCTATTTTCGTTCAGCCGACACCGCGACTCCCACCAGCGAGTCAGCGCAACCGTAGTAAAGGAACCATTTGTTACTGAAGTACACCAGACCTTCCGCAAAGGTCGTTCCGGTGACGTATTGTCCCGTCTTCTCGAACGGCAGCTCCGGCTTGAGGAAGGGCACTGTGGTCCTCTCCAATAGCTTCGCGGGCTCGGTCGCCGAGAATAATGCCTGCCCAACCGAGTAAGCTCCGGGATCAAGACCGGGAGCTCCATCGCTGGAGCCATTCTTCCCGTTATACAGAACCACAATCCCCCGCTCCGTCAGCACCGGCGGAGGGCCGACCTCAGGGAATGCGCTATCGAAGAGCGCTACCCGTTGCTTCAATACTGCGATTGGAGAGCCGTCGGCATTCTCCACCGGCGTCCAATGAATCAGGTCAGGAGAGGTTGCAAGGTGAATTTCCACCTCGCCCCAATACATCCAGTATTTCCCTTGGATTTTGGCTGCGATCAGGCGGCCGTTACTAAGCCGGGTAACGATGCCTCCGGATTTATAGCTGTGATAGGCGCCGTTATCTTTCCCCGGGAACATGGGGCCGTGCTTGGTCCAATGGATAAGATCCTTTGAGGTCGCAATCCCGATACTGGTGCTCTTCCGGTTCCACTGCGTATAGCTCAGAACATAGGCGCCGTCTTCGCCCTCGATCAACCGAGGATCCTCCGTGCCGCCGGGCCACTCGCGATCTTTCTGTGTATCGTCCGCGGGATAGAAAACAGGTTCAGGTTCGCGCGTGAAGTGAATACCGTCGTCACTGGAGGCCAGGCCCAGACGCGAAGTATGCATGCCAATCTTCATCTCACCGGAGTCATCTTCCGCGCGATACAGCACGTAGACCTTGCCGTTACGGACAACAGCAGAGGGGTTGAAGGTGCTGGTAGCCTCCCAGTGAACGGTCTGCCCGCTAACGGGATCGGTGAAAGAAGATGCTGGCCTGGGGGAGAGGATCGGAGAGGAAACGGGCCGGTTGAATGGCCCAATCGTCCAGGTCTGGGCAGGATTGCTGTGGGCAGAATTCTTTTGGGCAAAACTCATGGCTGGCAGCAGAGCTACCAGCCATGAGAGGTGACGTAACGTCGATGTCGTATACCGCAAAGCCATAGAGCATTTTCCCTGTTGCTGGGTATCCCGCAAGAGAATTGCAGCGGCGTTTTCATTGCGGAAAACGCCCATAGATGCGAAAGCCCTACACTACACCTGCAGGGAAACTGCTCCAAGGGATCAACCCTGGAACGTGTCTCATAAATCCGATTCGCTGGAATCAGGCACGTATGAAACCCGCGCCCGAAAGGCGGCCTATCATGAAACACGTTCCACAAAGCTGCGAGCGAAATTACCAGTCCAGCTTCTCCGGCAGGAACTCCGCGAACAGGTCGTCGTAGTAGGGCTTCAGTTCCTTCATGTTCGGCTTGGTGTGACCCTTCGAATAGAGGTCATAGGGATTGAACTTCCGCACCCACTCCAGCATGGCCTCATCTTTCTTGTTCATCAGATGGGTGTAAGCGCCATGGCGGTGCCATGCATAGAACGAGTGGAAGCGCAGCATGTACAGCGCCTCATCGGGCAGGTAAGGCTTCATCACTTCGGCGATGTAGCCATCGTGACCGAAGGACATGTGCACGTTCTCAAGACCACAGTTCGGCTCATAGATGCCGTACTTGGTCTGATACTTGGCCACCAGGCGATCCGGGTTGGCGGCAAAGTATTCGGGGAAGACGATCTGATCGGACCAGGCGCAGCCTACGGGGAAGGTATCGCCCACAACACCCCACTGCGGCTCGCCATAGAGGCAGAGGCACTTGCCCAGATCATGAATGAAGCCCACCAGAACCATCCAGCGGGGCTGACCATCACGGCGCATGGCTTCGGAAGTCTGCAGCAGGTGCTCAATTTGGGTGAGGTCGGTATCCGGATCGCTGTCATCGACCAGGGTATTCAAGAACTCGGCCGCTTCCCATACTGTCTTCTTGCCGCGCGTCAGACCGAAGTACTCCTTCTCCTTGCCCAGGACATAATCAACGGTCTGGAACTGATGGTTCAGGCGATAGAACTCGGCCACGCCGGGCTGCGCCTCGGCATCGTACTGACGGAATTCGGTCTCAGACTTTCCTTCCTTGTAACGGCCTTCCAGAAAGTCTTCCCACTGATCGAGATCGTGGAGGGGAGTAGCGTTGGCGGGTGTGGCGGACATGGGGTGGCTCCTTGGGGTACGAATCGTACGTGATGACCGGACGTTCGCCAGAAGGCCATCTACGTAATCGATTACGTAAAACTATAGACACGCCGCGTTAGCGTTGACAATAGAGATTCAAGGAAAATTTATAATTCGTCCCGGTATCGGTTACGCCGGCTTCCAGCTACTCGCGCGGACACGCAGATGCGGAGGGATCAGGATGCTACGAGCCGGGGATTCCGGATCGTCCAGCAGGCGGATGACCTCTTCGCCCGCCGTCCGGCCGATCTGGTCGGTCGACTGATCGACCGAGGTGAGCGGTACCCGTAAGTACTGGGCGTAGCGGAAGTTACCGCAGCCGACGATGGCAACGTCCTCCGGCACGCGTAAACCGGCCTCCAGAACAGCCTCGATGGCGCCGATAGCCGTAAGGTCGTTGTAGCAGAAGACAGCGTCTGGCCGAGGATTCAGGTTCAGCAACTGCTGCATTGCCTTCTGTCCGGCGGTAATACCCGTCTCCTCGAAACGCTCGTGCATCAGGACGTATTCCATCGGCACCATGGCGCGGTTCTGAAGAAGCGTCTCGGAGTAACCTCGCATACGCTCATGTCCGGTGCTCAGATGCGAAGCTCCGATATGTGCGATGCACTTCCGTCCGGTCTCCAGAAGATGTTCGGTGGCAATCTCCCCGATTTTGAAGTCATCCGACCCGACATAGTGGGAGTTTAGGTAAGGGAAGTTGCGGTCTACCAGCAGGATGGGGGTCTGCTTTTCGCCGACCTTGAAGATATTCTGCAGCTTGCGCTGGCAGGAAGAAATCAGCAGCATGTCGACTCCGCGGGTGAGCAGGGCACGGATCTCACGCTGTTCGATCTCAGGATCGTCCTCGGAGGAAGCCAGCAGCAGCGCCCGATCATGTTCACGCAGCACCGCACCCAGGCTCTTGGCGACCTCACCGAAGTAAGGATGCAGCAGGTCCGGCACCACCAGGCCGACGTTCGCCGTCCGTCCGCTAATAAGAGCCCGGGCGATGAGGTTGGGCTTGTACTGCAGCTCCTCCATCCGCTTCAACACACGTTGGCGGGTCTTCTCGCCGACGTCTTTACGGTTGCGGAGCACCTTGGAAACCGTAACGGTCGAAACACCAAGGTCGCGAGCAATGTCCTTCAGGCGGACAGCCATCCAATCTCCTTTGTATTCAGTGTAAGTGTAGAAGAAAGACTCGCTCTGCGGATATCAGTTGCGTGTCGGGGCCAGACGGATCCGCTTACGGATGAGTTGCACGAAGGTCTTCACCGCCGGATTGGTGCTGGACCTCTTCCACACCAGGTACAGGTCGGCATGGACCGGGGGCATCTTGATGCGGCGAAGCGCCACTCCGTCAAAGTGCAGCGCCTCGGCCGTCTCCGGCACCAGGGCCACGCCCAGCCCGGCGCTGACCAGTGCCAGCATTGAGTGGATTTGGCTGACGTGCTGCACATAGGTGGGCTGTAGATTATGGCGGCGAAAGATGCTGTCGATCAGGGCATAGAAGTAGAAGCCGTCCTTGGGCGAGAAGGTAATGATGGGTTCTGACCTCAGATCGTCCAGGGTAATGGTGGCTTTACGAGCGAGTAGATGCTCCGCCGGCACCGCCAGCAGCAACTGCTCGCGGGCGATGCATAGCCCATCCAGGTCGGGCTGGTTGGGCTGCTGACGTCCCAACCCCAGGTCAATCTGGTTGGCCTGCAGGGCCTCGACCTGCTGCACCGTCACCATCTCCTCCAGCACGATCTCCAGCTCTTTCAGCTCGCGGCTGGAATACGCCAGAAGGCGGGGAAGATGGCGATAACTGGAGCCGGCGGTGAAGCCCATGCGCAGACGCCCGGCCTGCCCCTGCGAGTGACGCCTGGCAACAGCGACTGCATTTTCGGCGAGCGAAAGAATCTGCCGTGCCTCCGCGCGAAACGCGTGTCCTGCCGGAGTGAGTTGTACGCTGCGATTGGTGCGCTTGAAGAGCGGAAAATGCAGCGTGTGTTCCAACATCTGGATCTGCCGGCTGAGCGGCGACTGCGTCATATGCAGCCGTTTCGCTGCGCGCCCGAAGTGGAGTTCGTCGGCCAGGATCAGAAAATAATGCAGTTGTTTGAGCTCGAACATTAAGTCCTTTTCTGCATGATTTGATGCTCACTATGATTCCACAAAGCATCGTTGGGCGGACTATAGTTTTACCTGCCGAGCGGCGACGCGATCGCCGCGGGCTGGAGAAGAAGAGACAGAATGTCCCAGATGCTTCCCGCAGAGCTGGCAAAGACGATCGGCAGCGGCCTGCTGTCGTTTCCGGTAACGCACTTCACCGCACAGAATGTTTTTGACGAGAGCGCCTATCGCGCCCATATCGGCTGGCTGCTCGAGCACAATCCCGCCGGCCTGTTTGCCGCCGGTGGCACGGGCGAGTTCTTCTCGCTGACCTTGTCGGAGTTCTCTCGAGTGGTACGCGCCGCGGTAGAAGAGACAGACGGACGGGTTCCCGTACTTGCCGGTTGCGGATACGGAACTGCCATGGCCATCGAGTTCGCCAAAGCCGCAGAGGCGGCGGGAGCCGATGGCTTGCTTCTCCTGCCTCCGTATCTTGTCGGAGCGGAGCAGGCTGGTCTGATCGCTCATGCTGAAGCGGTGTGCGGCGCCACCAGCCTGGGGGTCATTCTCTACAACCGCGACAACTTCGTTATTAACGAAGACAGCCTCGAAGCCCTGTGCAAGCGCTGCCCGAACCTGATCGGTTTCAAGGACGGCTATGGCGATATCGAACTGATGACCCGCATCTTTACCCGTATGGGCGATCGGCTGACCTACGTGGGCGGCCTGCCGACGGCGGAGACCTTTGCGCTGCCTTATCTGGAGATGGGGGTCACCACGTACTCGTCGGCGATCTTTAATTTCCTGCCGAACTTCGCCAATGAGTTCTATTCCGCGGTACGCCGCCGCGACCACGAGACCATTTACAAGGGCCTGAGAGAATTTGTTCTGCCCTACAGCACCATTCGCAATCGCCGCAAGGGTTATGCGGTTTCGATTGTGAAGGCCGGCTTGAAGGTTGTGGGACGCCCTGCGGGGTCAGTACGAACTCCGTTGCTGGACCTCACACCGCAGGAGCTGGAAGAGCTAAAGGTACTCATCGGCAACCGCTCGTAGAAAGCAAAGGTTGATGCAGGATGGCAGGGAAAGAAAAGTCTCATATCCGCTTTCTCATCGTGTTGATGCTCTTCACCGCCAGCTGCTGCAGCTACGGTGATCGCGTGGTCCTCTCCATTGTGGGAGTCGACATCACGCATCAGCTTGGTCTCAATCCACTGAAGCTCGGCTATCTCTTCTCCGCCTTCAGCTGGGCCTATGTTGTTGCTCAGTTGCCGGCAGGCGGCCTGCTGGACCGTTATGGGTCCAAGCGCGTCTACGGCCTGAGCATCGTCACCTGGTCGATTCTGGCGCTGATCGCGGGTTTCATTGGGTTTCTTCCCGCCGCGATGGGATTCGGATTGTTGTTTGCAGTACGGCTGCTCTCAGGTCTGGCGCAGTCACCCGTCTTTCCTGGCAACGGACGCATTGTCGCGGCGTGGTTTCCAACCGCGGAACGCGGACGTGCCTCTGCCATCTTCAATTCATCCCAGTATTTTGCCCTGGTGATCTTTGGGCCAGTGATGGGCTGGCTGGTACAGCACTACGGCTGGAAAGCCTGCTTCTGGCTGGGAGGCGTTGTCGGCCTGCTGCTCAGTGTTGTCTGGTTCCGTGTCATTCATAGCGTGAAGTCGCACCCTCATATCTCCGATGCGGAGATCAGTTACATCGAGGAGGGAGGCGGCCTGGCGAATATGGACCAGAACCTCAGGAAGGGTGCGAATCCGAATCAGTTGACCTGGTCGGCTGTGCGCATGCTTCTAAGCAACCGGATGCTGGTGGGCATCTATATCGGTCAGTACTGCATTACGACGTTGACCTGGTTCTTCCTGACGTGGTTCCCGGTGTATCTCAATCAGGCTCGGCATATCGCGATTGCGAAGGCCGGCTTGCTGGCCGCGGTGCCGGCGCTCTGCGGATCTATCGGCGGCGTCTTCGGTGGTGTCGTTTCCGATCATCTGCTGAAGAGCGGCAATTCGCTCACCGTGGCGCGTAAGGTACCGATCGTCGCAGGCATGGCTCTTTCGATGACGATGATTGGTTGCAACTATGTCTCGGGCCACGTGGCAGTCATCCTGCTGATGTCGCTTGCCTTCTTCGGCAAGGGTTTCGGGGCTCTCGGCTGGACGGTGATCTCGGATGTTTCACCGCGGAACATGATAGGTATCAACGGCGGTCTCTTCAATCTGATTGGGAACATCGCCGGCATTACGACACCGATCATTATCGGCTGGATCGTGCAGCGGACAGGATCGTTCAACCTGGCGCTTGTCTTTGTCGGTGTCACGGCACTGGCTGCTATCGTCGCCTACCTGCCGTTGGTGGGCAGAATTCATCGTGTGGAGTTTGGCAGTAAGCAGGTAAAGGAGCAGGCAGCATAATGTCGAGTCCGAAGATCGCAACCATGCGTGCTATTCCGGTCGCCGGACAGGACAGCATGCTGCTGAACCTGAGCGGAGCGCATGCGCCGTACTTTACCCGGAACCTGCTCGTCCTTACAGACACCGACGGCAAGACCGGTGTGGGTGAGGTCCCGGGCGGAGAGAAGATACTGTCTGTGCTGGAGCAGGCTGCACCACTCGTGATCGGGCGCCCCATCGCTCACTACCAGAGCGTGCTGCAGCAGGTGCAAGCGGCATTTGCCGAACTGGATAAAGAGGGCCGAGGCCTGCAGACCTTCGATCTCCGCACCACTGTGCACGCGGTGACGGCTATTGAAGCCGCCATGCTCGATCTGTTGGGCCAGTTTGTCGGCTTGCCGGTAGCGGCGCTGCTCGGCGAAGGCCAGCAGCGAGACAGAGTTGAAGCTCTGGGTTACCTGTTTTTCATCAGTGATCGTAAGCGCAGCAATGCGGGTTACCGGAGCGAAGAAAACGCCGACGATGCATGGTTCCGTCTGCGCAACGAACAGGCACTGACTCCGGAGTCGATCGTGCGCCTCGCGGAGGCAGCCCATGAACGCTATGGGTTTAATGACTTCAAACTCAAGGGCGGTGTGCTCTCCGGAGCGGCGGAGATGGAAGCCATCGAGGCCTTAGCAGCGCGTTTCCCGATGGCTCGCATCACGCTCGATCCAAATGGAGCGTGGTCACTGGACGAAGCGGTGCGGCTATGCACCGGGAAGCATGGCGTGTTGGCGTATGCGGAAGATCCTTGCGGCGCTGAGAAGGGCTTCTCTGGCCGCGAGATCATGGCGGAGTTTCGCACTGCCACCGGACTGCCGACCGCCACGAATATGATCGCCACTGACTGGCGCCAGCTTCGGCATGCGGCACAGCTCAAATCTGTGGATATTCCCCTGGCCGATCCGCACTTCTGGACGATGCAGGGATCGGTACGTGTGGCCCAGTTCTGTCGCGATTGGGACCTGACCTGGGGTTCGCACTCGAACAACCACTTCGATGTTTCTCTGGCAATGTTTACGCATGTAGCCGCAGCGGCCCCCGGCCGGGTTACGGCCATCGATACCCATTGGATCTGGCAGGATGGCCAACGGCTGACGCAGGATCCGTTCCGGATTGTGAATGGAGAAATAAAAGTGCCGTCGACGCCCGGCCTTGGGGTTGTGCTCGACTGGGAGAAGGTGGAAGCCGCTCACGAGACCTATAACAGCCTGGGACTGGGCGGACGTGACGACGCTCTGGGCATGCAGTGCCTGATGCCCGGCTGGACCTTCGACCCGAAACTCCCCTGCATGCTGCCGCGCGTGGCACGATAGAGAGAGACGGGAGAACTGAATGCAGATTACAGGCGAGATTCTGATCGGCGGAAAAGCGGTTACAGGCAAGGGCGAGTCCTTCACGGGCTGGAATCCATCAACGGGACAGCCTTTGGAACCGGCTTTTTACGGAGCGACCACGGAACAGGTGGGCGAAGCCTGCACGTTGGCAGCGGAAGCTTTTGATGCATTCCGCAGCACCACGCTGGAGGAGCGCGCGAAGTTTCTCGAGGCCATTGCGCAGGCAATCCTCGATCTGGGCGATGACCTGATCGAGCGCACGATGGCAGAAAGCGGCCTGCCGCGTCCCCGAATTGAAGGTGAGCGCGGCCGGACGGTCGGGCAGCTGCGTCTCTTCGCGCAAGTGGTACGTCAGGGACTGTGGCTTTCTCCGATTCTGGATTCAGCATTGCCGGATCGTACGCCCCTTCCCCGGCCGGACCTGCGGCTGCGCAAGATCCCGATAGGACCGGTGGCGGTTTTTGGCGCAAGCAATTTCCCGCTGGCGTTTTCCGTAGCCGGTGGCGATACAGCATCGGCCTTTGCTGCCGGCTGCCCTGTGGTTGCCAAAGCGCATCCATCGCATCCTGGCACGTCGGAGTTGGTAGGTCGTGCGATTCAAAAGGCCGTCGCTGCAAGCAACCTGCCTGCAGGCGTCTTCGCGATGGTCGGAGGACGCGATAACGGCGTTGGTGGCGCGTTGGCATCGCATCCGGCCGTTGCGGCCATTGCCTTTACCGGTAGCCGTGCCGGCGGTCTTGCGCTCGCAGGAATCGCTGCGAAGCGGCCGGTGCCGGTTCCTGTGTATGCCGAGATGAGCAGCGTGAATCCGGTCTTCCTGCTGCCGGGCGCGCTGCAGGGTGACGTGGCAGCTCTCGCTCAGGGCTTTGTAGACTCCGCGACGCTGGGAACGGGGCAGTTCTGCACCCAGCCGGGCCTGGTCCTGGCTTTGGCGGGACCGGAGTTCGATCGTTTTGCCCAGGTCGCTGCCGAGAAGATGTGCGCCAAGACGGCGACGTCGATGTTGAACAAGGGAATCCACGATGCCTATGAAAAGGGCGTGAAAGCTGTCGAAGCACATGCCTCCGTGCAGACGGTCGCTCGTGGTCAGGCCGGTAGCTCAGCGTGGGGCGGCGTGCCTGCGCTCTTCCAGACCAAGGCGGGTGAGATTCTGAAGGACCGCCATCTCTCGGAAGAGGTCTTCGGGCCTTCATCTATTTTGATCGCGTGTGAAAACAAGGAAGAGATGCTGGCGATTGCCGCATCGCTCGAAGGCCAGCTTACGGCAACGCTGCACATAACGGCAGCAGATACCGATCTGGCGCGGGAGCTTGTTCCCGTCCTCGAGAAGAAGGCTGGCCGCATCCTGGTAAACGGATTCCCCACCGGTGTTGAGGTCTCCCATGCGATGGTGCATGGCGGTCCGTTCCCGGCGACCAGCAACGATCACTACACCTCCGTAGGCGCCACTGCGATCGATCGCTTCCTGCGCCCGGTCTGCTATCAGAACTTCCCGGCAGAACTTTTGCCGCCGGAGCTGGACGATGCTAACTCGCTCGGCCTGTGGCGGCTGCGCGACGGCAAGGTAGAACAGAGATGAGCACAGAAAACGAACCGCGGTATATCCAGGTTCATCCTCAGGACAACGTAGCCATCATCGTGAATCCCGGTGGTCTGCCTGCAGGAACACAGTTTCCCTCCGGGCTTGTCCTGCAGGAAGCCGTTCCCGAGGCGCATAAGGTTGCCCTGGTGGCGCTTCAACCTGGCGATGCCGTGGTCCGCTATGGTTCGGTGATCGGTTATGCCGCGCGTGCGATTCCGCAAGGTGGATGGGTGGCCGAGGATGCATTGACCTCGCCACCGCCTCCGGCTCTCGATGCCTTGCCATTGGCCACCGAGACGCCTGCACCGCTTCCACCGCTTGAGGGCTATACCTTCCAGGGCTACCGGAATGCCGACGGTACCGTAGGAACCCGCAACATCCTGGGGATCAGCACGACGGTACAGTGCGTCGCCGGCACGGTCGATTACGCAGTCTGCCGCATCAAGCGGGAGCTCCTGCCGAAGTATCCCAACGTCGATGATGTCATTGCAATCACTCACAACTACGGCTGCGGTGTTGCCATCAACGCACCTGGCGCCGAAATTCCTATCCGCACGCTGCGGAACCTCAGCCTGAACCCAAATCTCGGTGGAGCCCCAATGGTGGTCAGCCTTGGCTGCGAGAAGATGCAGCCGTCGCAGATGCTACCTGTGAGCACGCTGCCTGTTCTGAGCGAAGAGCCCTACGTAGTTCGCCTGCAGGACGAGGAGCATTACGGCTTTGAAGAGATGGTCTCGGCCTTGATGGAGATGGCCGAAAAACGTCTGGAACGTCTGAATCAGCGTAAGCGCGTTACCTGTCCGGCCTCTGATCTTGTCGTCGGTCTTCAGTGTGGCGGAAGCGATGCTTTCTCCGGGGTCACGGCGAATCCTGCCGTGGGTTTCGCCGCGGACCTTCTGGTCCGGGCCGGTGCCACGGTGATGTTCTCTGAGGTGACGGAGGTGCGTGATGCCGTCCACTTGCTGACAGCCCGTGCTGCGAGCGAACAGGTGGCGCGAGACCTGGTGCGCGAGATGGCCTGGTACGACGAGTATCTGGCTCACGACAACGTCGACCGTAGTGCGAATCCGTCGCCCGGGAACAAGAAGGGTGGTCTGGCCAACATTGTAGAGAAGGCATTGGGGTCCGTTGCAAAGGCCGGTACAAGTCCGCTTGCCGCTGTTACCGGTCCTGGTGAGCGTGTCACAGCAAAAGGGCTTGTCTTTGCCGCTACACCCGCGAGCGATTTCATCTGCGGAACATTGCAGCTTGCCGCCGCGATGAACATGCATGTCTTCACCACCGGCCGCGGTACGCCGTACGGTCTTGCGATGGCGCCTGTCATCAAAGTGGCCACGCGTAGCTCGCTTGCAAAGCGTTGGTTCGACCTGATCGATGTAGATGCTGGAAAGATCGCTACCGGTGAGGCAACCATTGAGGATATCGGTTGGGAGATCTTCCGGCTTATTCTTAAGGTCGCGAGCGGTGAGCAGCAGACATGGGCAGACCGTTGGGGTCTGCATAACGAATATGCCCTCTTCAATCCGGGGCCCGTCACCTAAGCAGCGCCGCCACGCAGATCGCGAGGAACGATGCACCAGCAGCAGCACTCGACTGAGATTCCGACGACGAACCGCCATCTGATCCGCTGGGTAGAGAAAATGGCGGATTTGTGCCAGCCATCGTCGATTCACTGGGTAGACGGCTCACAGGAGGAGTACGACCGGTTGTGCGACCAATTGGTGGCCGCCGGAACCTTCCAGCGTCTTGATCCGAAGCTGTGGCCTGGTTGTTTCTACGCCCGCTCCAGCCCAAGCGACGTGGCGCGCGTCGAAGACCGTACCTTCATCTGCTCTCTGTCGAAGGACAACGCAGGTCCGACCAACAACTGGGAAGACCCATTCGCGATGCGCAAGAAGCTGAAGTCGCTCTTCCGCGGATCGATGAAGGGAAGAACCATGTATGTTCTTCCGTTCTCGATGGGACCGATCGGGTCTCCGTTTTCACAGATCGGCGTGCAATTGACGGACTCGCCGTACGTGGTGGTGAACATGCGTATCATGGCGCGGATCGGTAAGCCGGTCTTCGCCGAGATCGATAAGGACACCCGCCGTGTTGTGCCCTGCATGCACACGGTCGGCGCTCCGCTGGCCCCGGGAGAGAAGGACGTCGCCTGGCCGCAGAACGAGACCAAGTACATTGTGCACTTCCCGGAGACGCGCGAGATCTGGAGCTACGGCTCCGGTTATGGCGGCAACGCGCTGTTGGGCAAGAAGTGCTTCGCGTTGCGCATCGCCTCCAACATTGCCCGCGACGAGGGCTGGATGGCTGAGCACATGCTCATCCTGGGTGTGGAATCTCCCAAAGGAGAGAAGACCTACGTCGCCGCCGCCTTCCCATCAGCCTGCGGCAAGACCAATTTCGCGATGATGATCCCTCCCAAAGGTTTCGAAGGCTGGAAGGTGTGGACAGTCGGCGATGACATCGCCTGGATCAGGCCGGATGCGACTGGCCATCTGCGAGCCATCAACCCGGAGGCGGGCTTCTTCGGCGTGGCTCCCGGCACCAGCGCCAAGACCAACCCGAACGCGATGGCGACGTTGGCCAAAAACAGCATCTTCACGAACGTTGCCCTGGTGACGAAGAACGGGGTTCCGACCGGCGATATCTGGTGGGAAGGCATGACGGACGAGCCACCTGCCGAGGCGATGGACTGGCAGGGCAGACCCTGGACTCCGGCTTCGGCGACACCGGCAGCGCATCCGAACGGCCGTTTTACAGCTCCGGCATCGCAGTGTCCGTCGATCGACCCGGCATGGGAAGATCCGGAGGGCGTGCCGATCTCGGCGCTGATCTTCGGCGGACGCAGAGCCACGACGATGCCTCTGGTCTACCAGTCCTTCAACTGGTCCAGTGGCGTTTATACCGGGGCGACGATGGGCTCGGAGATGACAGCCGCCGCGGCAGGCAAGCTGGGTGCGGTGCGCCGCGATCCGATGGCGATGCTGCCGTTCTGCGGTTATCACATGGGTGACTACTTCCGTCACTGGCTGAAGATGCAACGAAAACTAAAGCGCACGCCGCGTATCTTCCATGTGAACTGGTTCCGCAAGGATGGGGAAGGAAAGTTCCTGTGGCCTGGCTACAGTCAAAACATGCGGGTGCTGAAGTGGGTTGTCGATCGGGCAACGGGCAAGGTCGGCAGCGACGAGACGCCGATCGGATGGACACCGCGTTATGAGGACATGCACTGGAAAGGACTGCAGTTCACGCGAGAGCAGTTCCTGGAGCTGCAGCAGGTCGATCACACCGCGTGGAGAAAAGAGGTCATGGATCACGAGGAGCTCTTCCTGCTGCTCCACGACCACCTGCCGCCGGAGATGATCTACGAACGCGAACTGCTTATCTGCAGACTCTAAGCCCGTCGTCAATTTTCCGTAACGGATACTCTGGGTGCCCCATCCATCGCATATGGGGGTCCCCTGCGAACTTGTTCGTTGGGGTGATAACGCGATGGGTGGGATATTCGAGCGCAGCTCGAATCATGGCAATTTTCTTCGACCTAATTCAGACAGAAGGCGTTGGGTAAACTCGCGGTAGCTATTCTGCTGGGGGATTGTGATCCATGCGGAAGCGGTAGGTCAGTCCGACGTAAACCAGCGTCTCGGGAAGTCCCTTGCTGTTGTCTTTGAGCAACTGGCCAGGAAAGAGATGGCTTACTCCCAGATTGGCTACGACCGACTCGCGATAGACGTACTTCGCCGAGAGGTCGAGGGAGTTTCCGACATTGGTGTTGCTAAAACCGGCAGTTGGCGCCTTGATGAGAACAGAGCCGGCGCTGTTGTAGAGGCTGTCCATCTTCGTGGCCAGCGTCTGATGGCCTGCCTGGAAGAACAGCGTAAGGTTGGTCGTCGCACGCAGATCGAGATTGAACCGCCGCTGCTTGATGTTTTGGAACCCAAACAGATCCATCAAGTGAAAAGCGTTGTGGTTGCTGGGATAAAGCTGGTCGTAGGTGCTGATGCGATTCAGGTTGCGATGAGGGTTGCCGGTGGCGTAGTCGTACTCGATACCCGCCCTCGGCTGTAAGGGAAGCTTCGCTGCACTGTAGTAAACCTTCGCAAAGCCTGCGCCCGCATGGATCGTGTTGTTGGAGAAGCTGCCGCGCTGCAGATTTGCCATTGCTTGATAGCTGAAGTGTGCAGGCAAGACGCCTTCGACCTCGCTGCCGAAGGTTGTCTCCAGCTCACTGCCGATGATCTTTTGCTGGCTGGTTACGGAGCGCATGGCCTTGATATAGACAAAGGGCTGCACATTGGTATTGGGAACGATCGAACGCAGGGAAGCATACGCTCCATGGAAGTTCAGACCGGCGCCATGCGTGTCCATCGAGGTGGGATGTACCGCAACGACAGAGCTGGTGAATAGATCCAGATGGTTCTTACGTCCTCCCATGCTCAGGCGGAAGGCATCGAAGGTGCGGCTGTTGTTGGCCCAGTCGCTGATACCGATCAGGCGCTCGCTGCCGAACCTCAGCTCCTGGCGTCCGGCGATGAGCTGAAGAGAACGATGGTGCAGTTCAAGATAGCCCTGGCGCAGATCGAATCCGTCGCGCATATTGCTGGCAACCAGACCGACCGGCTGCCCAAGCGCGTGGGTGTCATGGAACTGCATATACGCCGACATGAAGCTTGTCGGGCGAATCGTCATACCGCCGCGTACACGCGTCAAGCTATAAATACGTTGACCTTTGGTGTAGTTGTAGGCCGTTTGAAATTCACCACGGTCCCGCACTTCCATATCAAAGGAGAGCCATTTGGGCAGGGTATCAACCTTGATGGGTTGAATCTTGCCCTTCTTTTGCGGGTAATCGGCATAGACCGGCGCCGAAGCCGTCTTCTTAGCAGGTGCCTTTTTCTCTTTGGGCGCAGGCTGTGCCTGAACAATCATCCCTGCAGAAACAGTAGCGGCTAAGAAAAGTCGAGACAGACATACGGTCATAGATTTACTCGCAAAAGGGAAGTAGAACTTCGCGCGTCTTATCGCTCGGCTGGATGATCCCAACCTGTAGAGACGCGGACGATGTCTTCTCCAACCATGAAGATTCCGCTGAAGTTGTCGTGAGCCAGCTCCGGACGTTCGGCCCGTATGTCGCCGACGATGGGCATGGATAGCAGTGCATCGGTCTTGCCCCTCAGGGCTTTTACCTTGCCGGCGATGATGTTCACGATCTCTCCGATCGCGTCATTTCTCATCTCGATGTCATCAACTTCGCTGGGATCGTCGAAACCGAGCATAGTCGCGCTCAGGCGATCGGCTGTGGCCTGGCTCAACTCCAGGCGGATCATGCCCGAGGGCGTACCGTTGAAATCGACAACGGCATGTAACTCTACCGGAAAGCTCTCGCTGCCAGTCTGCGACATCTGTACCTCACAGCCCGTAAGTGCACTCAGCGCATCCTGTATTGTGTTTGATACGTTCATGAAAACGTCCTCCTAAATTTGGCCTAGTAGACTCCCAGCACGGAGACGAGGCCGCAGTCCTTTCCAGAGATAACAACTTTGTAGTTGACGGCTGATCCAGACTTCTTCAGGAGCTCTGAAGCAGGATGAAGGATCTTTGTCTTATTCGTGGTCATCATGCGAAGCAGCACCCGCTCATCACCACTGAGGCAGGTCGAGCAGATATTCAAAGCCTCATAGATGGGGTCACGCACGCTGTCTTCCATGGGTTCGACCTGCGCTCGTTCGAGCGCGATATTTGCCGGCATTCCAATCAGGAGCCCGGCAATGGCCGCAACAAAGGGGAGATCTGCCTGGACGATGATGGGCCGTCCCGCCGGTAACGTCTCGTAAACGGCATAGACCTTTTTTGCATCTGCTGCAGGCAGGGTCTTTGCTTCCGAGAAGTTGACGGGGCGGTCCACCAGGTCGGTGAATAAGTGGGAGAGCGCAAATGCAGTCGGTCCTGACATAGCTACTTGCTCATATGCGGCGCAAGCGCCGCGTCGATATTTTCTGTGGTAAAGGGTTTGGTGATGAAAAAGCTGGCGCCTTCTCTCATCGCGGTCTCGCGGATGTCTTCCGACGATTCCGAGGTGATAAAGCCGAAGGGCACCTGGCAGTTTTGGCCACGAACACGTTTCAATAAATCAATGCCAAGCATTTCCGGCATATTCCAGTCCGAAAGTACGAGTTTCGGCTGTTCAGCCTGCACCATGCTGAGCGCCTCGGCGCCGTTGCCGGCCTCGCCGATCTGCAGATTTTCGTAGCCGGCCTGGCGTAGCGCTCGTTTAACCAGCTGGCGCATTGTCTTGCTGTCGTCTACCAAGAGGATGTCCATATTTCGCTCGCTTGTAGTCGCGGGATGCGACTGGTGAGCTTATCGGCGGCCATTTCTGAAAGATGAGGGCACACAAGCGAACTTTCGCCCAAAAGGTGGGCTCATGTTGCCTCCTGCCGGGCCGATAAGAGGGGTGAATGATCTCGAAATACTTTTGGGCGGTATCGTGACATTAATAAGCAGATCTCTCATGACCGTAGGTATCAGCGATTGCGTCGTGACTGCTGATCCGCAGGGTGTGCTGGCGACGCACGCTTTAGGTTCGTGCATCGCTGTCGTTATTCACGACCCGGTCGCGGGAGTAGCGGGTCTATTGCACTTCATGCTTCCGGATTCCTCGACCGACCCGGAACGAGCCCGTAGTAAGCCATTTATGTTTGCGGATAGCGGTATTCCCGCTTTCTTCCGCATGTCCTATGAGCTTGGAGCATCGAAGCAGCGGCTCAAAGTTTCGCTGATCGGTGGCGCCCAGGTTCTTGGTTCGAATGACGTATTTCAGATTGGGAAACGTAACCATGTGGCCGCGCGCAAGATCCTGTGGAAGGCCGGCGTCATGGTTCACCACGAAGAGGTTGGCGGTGACGAGCCCAGAACGGTCCACATAGATGCGAGCTCTGGGAGAGTTGTGATCTCGCATGGTGGTAAAGAACGAGAATTGGTGCCTGCAACAGAGGAAAGGAAGCGCAACGTATGACACGGAATGTATTGATCGTCGATGATTCCCCGGCGATGCGTAAGGTGATTCGGAAAGTGCTCATGCTCTCGAACTTCGAGACGCAGGAGTGCTTCGAGGCCAACGATGGCGTGGAAGCACTGGATATTCTGCGCATCGAGCCTGTGGACGTGGTCCTGACCGACATCAACATGCCGCGTATGACTGGGGAAGAGCTATTGGAACAGATGTCGCAGGATGACATTCTGTCGCAACTGCCGGTGATGGTGATCTCCACCGACCGCAGTGAGGAACGCGTGCGGCGCATGAATGCCCTGGGCGCCAAAGGATATGTCACCAAACCCTTTGCTCCGGAGACGCTGGGCGTGGCGTTGAACGAGCTATTCGTGGAGGCTTAACCATGTCAGTCGAACAGATATCGGCAACTCTTCAAACAGCGATGACCGAAGTGCTGGAGTCGATGTGCTTTATTCTGCCGGGAGAACCGGTCGATATGGCAACCTTCGCGGGCGAGCCCTGGATGGAGCACACCCTCACCTTCCACGGTCCGGAGGAGGGCCGCTTTGGAATCCGCGCGCCGCGGCCGGTAGCGGTTCGTATCGCCTCCGATTTCCTCGGAGAGGATCCCGTTGATCTGAGCGAGCAGCAGGTTGGAGAAGTCATGAATGAGCTGGCTAACATGGTATGCGGCAACGTGCTCGGGCATTGCTATCACGATCACGCCTTCGCTCTGACCTCGCCGACGGTGATGCATCCCGTCTCGCAGGAAGAGGGAGCCCAGTTCGATTGGGAAGAAGGTGTGCTGGTCGCATGGGTGAAGACCTATTAGATCTTTGTACGAGATGGAAAAGCCCTCTCAAAAGAGAGGGCTTTTTGTTTTTGCTGCATCCATCCTGTTTCACGGGGTGAAGGTCTGAGAAAGGCTAAGCACCGTGAAGTAGCGATGGATGGATTGGCCCATCACCGGGGAGCCGGAAGGGCTAAGACGGGCAAGCAGAGCCGCATGCGACGCCGGAAGCGGCGCGTGGAGTTGCACCGAATTTAGTTGATGGCAGGTATCGCAACCGGTCGGTGCACTCTTCTGGGTGTGGCACGAGATGCAACCCCCCATCGAGAGATCCTTCTCGCGGGTGATGGCTTCGCGTTCGGCTACTGGACCATGGCAGTCCGCGCACTGGGCTCCGGCGGTGGTGTGCGTGTTGTGGCTGAAGTTGACGAACGACGGCACCCGGTACACGCGAACCCACTGCAAAAGCTGGTTGTTCTGTGCTGCTTCGGCAATCCGTTTGATGTCAGGCTTATCGGTCGCGATGGATGCATGGCACAGCATGCACTTGGAGGCTTGCGGCATGGCCACGGTTACACCATTGCGCGCGGGCACATGACAGGTGTCGCAGGCCATCTTGCCGTCTCCGGCATGCTTTTTATGGCTGAAAGCGACAGGCTGCGTGGGCGCCGGTGCAGGATTCGTGATGGTCGGTGCGCCGGAGGATGCCTCGGTTCCCGCCGCGGGGGCGGTCGAGGGCCTGGCGCCCGAGGGAACGTCCTGGGCACGAACAACAGAAGCCGTACACAGAAGAGCTGCGATCAGCAGGAAACGGCGCATGTTAGATGTTCCCCTTTCGCATTTCTTCGGCCAGGTACTCGGAGGCGCGCATCGCGAGGGCGCACATGGTGATGGTGGGGTTCTGCCAGCCCGCGGAGACAAAGACACTCGCATCTGTGATGAACAGGTTCTTGATGTCATGGCTCTGGTTCCACTTGTTCACTACGCTGGTCTTAGGATTGTCCCCCATGCGCGCGGTGCCCTGCTCGTGAATCGAGTAGCCGGGCGGATTGAACTCATAGTTGCGAACCAGTACTTCGAAGCCGGCGGCTTCGGCCATGGCAGCTGTGGTGTCGACCATGTCCTTCGCCATGTTGATCTCATTGTCGCCATACTTGGTGCTGATGGTGAGCGTCGGCATGCCCCATGCATCCACCACTTGCTTGTTCAACGAGACATGGTTTTCGTAGTGACCCAGGGTCTCACCCATAATGTTGGTGGTGAAGCCGCTGCCATAATACTCATCCAGCTTCTTCTCCAGGGCGCTGCCATACTCCATGAACCATCGGGCGTCCATCGGGCCGCTGCTGCTGGAGACGTTAACCGCGTAGCCACGCAGGTAGCCAGGGGTCTTCGTCTCGAGGTTGCGGAAGCGTGGAATCAGCGCGCCGCCGCCGATAACTCCACGTTTGCCTTTACCGCCACGCGCCTCCGGCACAGAGGCTGCGATGCCGGCGCCGTAGATCTGGTCGCAGAGATAATGGCCGAGCACTCCGCTGGAGTTCGCAATCTCAGAGATCATGAGCAGGCGCGTCGTTTCCAGCGTTCCCGCCGCCACAATCACGACACGCGCCTTGATGGTCATCTCGCGGTAGGAATGGCGGTCAATAAAAATCACGCCGTCAGCCAGGCCGGTGTGCTTATCAACGGTGATCTTCCGCACGATGGAGTTGGGAATCGTGGTCAGCTTTCCAGTAGCCACGGCATCCGGGATCAGCAGGTTGATGGATGCTGCCAGGCCGCCGGTGCCGAGCGCGGAACGAGGCTTGGTTACTGGCACGCCCATCTTCTTGCCGGCATCGACGAAGCGCTGCATGGCGTTCGACCAGGGAGCGTTGTCTTCAATGAAGTTACCGTCAGGATATTGCGGCAGACCATCCGTGTGGCCCTGCACGCGGAAGATTCCTTCAACGCGGGAGTAGTACGACTCGAGATCCTTGTAGGAGATCGGCCAGTTTTCGCCGAAGCCATCGTGGTCTTTGCACTTGAACTCGTAATCGCTCAGGCGGAACGACTGGCGGCCCCAGAAGGGTGAGCGTCCACCGACGCTGCGGATGCGAACCCAGTTGTACTGCTGTCCGGCAGGGTAGTTGTAGGGAATGACCTTCTCGTCAACCCACTGGTTGGCGCTGAACTCAGTTGCCTGAAAGATATGCGGGTGGCGGCCCGGAGCATCCAGACCGCGGAACGGGAGCTGACTTGCAGGCTTCAGGGTGCGGTCGCGCTCAAAATTAAGCATCGGACCTGCGTCCAGCATGGTGCAGGAGATGCCTTTTTCCGTGAGGATCTTTGCAGCCATGCCGCCGGTATGACCTGATCCGATAATCAGGACATCAACTTTCTTTTCTGCCATAACTCTCTATGCCTTCCGGGGTAACAAACCTGTTAGCTATGTGCCTGTTTTGTGAGTGGCGCAGATGCCTTCGGCGCACCGTGGCTGACCCACTTCTGGCCGCCGGGGTCGACAGATGCCCAGTAGAGGCCCACTCCTGGCGTACGCTCACCGGAGGCCTCCGCGGCCGTGGCCCAGGCCGGCGAATTCATGGTGACGGTGCGGATGTCGCGATGAGCCAGCGCGATAAAGCGCTCGTGCTTCTCCCGTGGCGGATGGTCGTTGATCCACGCTTTCAGAAATGGACGGATGATGGCGTCAGCCTGCTTTGCATCCGTCTTGGCAAAGGGAATATTGAACTTTTTCATCGCATCGGCGTTCAAGCGATCCAGGCCATCGTTGTACATCGTCTGCCGATCCGCCGGCGAGCCGCCGACGTGAAAGTCCAGGAATTGGGGTGTATCGGCCTGCAGGGCGGTAGGATATCCATCTCCGCCGGGCATAAGGATCTCGCACAGGTGCACCAGCGTGGCATAACGCACGGCGGTGAAATAGTGTGCGTCGGTGCTGGCGACTACATCCGGCGGAGTTACCGGGATGTTTGGCGAACGGAATGCCGCCATCTGCTGCATCCGGGCCTGGGCCGGGGTGCTCGATGCTGCATTCGGTGAAACTGCCATCGTGCCCTGATCCACGGTGCCGGTAGCCGGTACAGGAGTCGTTGCCTGTGATGGCTTCTGCTGGCCGAGCGCTGCCCCGGTAGCCGTTGCAGCGGCCAGTCCCTTTACAAAATCACGCCTCTTCATGAGAGGAACTTTAGTTGTCACAAAGATGACCGTCAAGGTTACCCGGTCGATCGCTTAACTACCTCAGTGGTTTCAACATGATGGCTTTGCCGGTTCCTACGGCTTCGTAATGCGCTACCGCCAAGGAAATCAAGGGATTTCGCTGTTGCTGGAGACAGAGAGACTGTTAGAGCCGTGGATGCTGTCACCACTTTTTCACCTTGTAACGGAGTCGTAAATTTCCGGATGGCGATTGCCGATACGGCAAATGTCCTATGCGGTTGCAGCGTTACAAACACACAAGCACGATGCCCCTTCGTGAAGGGCATCGTCCTGGGTAACTAACGGCTGATGGCGGCAGCTTTTCTGACGAAAGGCTGTGAGATCTGTTTCACGATCTCACCCGCAATTTTCTCAAGCGGCAATGTCATTGCTGCCGCACCCATACGGGTTGCCTCCTTCGGCATACCGTAGACGATGCTGGTGTTTTCATCCTGGGCGATCGTGACCGACCCGGTCTGACGCATCTGCATCATGCCGCGAGCTCCGTCAGTTCCCATACCGGTGAGCAGTACACCCAATGCGGGACCACCCACAAGCTGTGCCACCGACGCGAACAGGACATCGACCGACGGACGGCTGAAGCACACCTGGGGCCCTCCGGCGACACGTACCTTCAGGCCGGCACTCGTGTGCTGCAGCGTCATGTGAAAGTCTCCTGGTGCAATCAGGATTAGTCCTGGATGGACATCGTCTCCATCTTTAGCCTCTCTGACTTCCATGGCACAGGATTTGTTCAGCCGTTCTGCGAAATGTTGAGTGAAGCCCGCCGGCATATGCTGTGTGATCAGGATCGGCGGCATGTCCGCGGGGAACTGGCTCACGATCTTCGCAACCGTCTGCGGGCCTCCAGTGGAGGCGCCGATGGCGATAATCCGGCGCGAGGCAAAACCGGGAAGAGCTCCGGAGGGAGGCGCTGGCGGGACCCACGATGTGATCGGTTGCATCGCGGGTTGCGCAACGACTGGCGCCGGCGATGGTGCGGATACCTCCGCGACCGCCTGCGATGGCTTGAACGCACGCGGATTCGCCTGTGCACAGGCGCGGATCTTATCCGCAAGTGTGTTCGCGAGGTCGCCGACGGAGTATGGGCCATGCGGTTTCGCAAGGACCTCAACGGCTCCCAGGCGGAAGGCTTCCATAGTTGCCGCAGCGGAGGCCTGCCCCAGTGAGCTGATCATGATTACAGGCATAGGCTTGTAATCCATCAGCTTCTTCAGAAACGTAAGGCCGTCCATTCTCGGCATCTCAATGTCGAGAGTCAAAACGTCCGGATTCAATGCGAGGATCTTCTCGCGGGCGACATATGGATCCGGAGCTGTGCCTACTACTTCAATCCCAGGGGCATTGCGCAAGGCGTCGGAAAGAATCTTGCGCACGGTTGCTGAATCGTCCACGATGAGGACGCGAATCGGAGAGGATGTCTTCATCGGTGACCTACCGGGATCTCAACACACCAGGCTTCTTGTAGACAGCGGGCTGTACGTATTCGAATCTGTGCTTCAGGTTATTCAGACTTTCGGCATGGCCGACGAAGAAGTATCCGCCGGGCTCCAGATGCTCATAGAAGCGGTTGACCAGCTCCTGCTGGGTCGGAATGTCGAAGTAGATCATGGCATTCCGGCAAAGGATCAGGGGGTAGCTCTCGACAAAGCTCTCAAACTGCCTGATGAGGTTCAACCGGCGGAAGGAGATCGCTTCGCGAATGAACTGCTTGACGCGATAGTTTCCCGCAGCCGGTCCAACGCCACGCTGCAGGTATTTGCGAAGCACCTCCATCGGAACCTGCTGGAAGCACTTCTCGTTGTAAGTCCCATCCTGCGCACGCGCCAGCACTTTGGTTGAGATATCTGTCGCCAGGAGCTTTACAGTAGGTCCGGAATTGCCATAGTGCTCATGAGCCGCAAAGGCGAGCGAGTACGGCTCCTCTCCGGTGGCACAGGCCGCGCTCCAGATCGTGTACTCCCTGCGGTCAGCAAGCGCCGGAAAGATGGTGCCGGAGAGAAACTCAAAGTGCTTTGGTTCGCGGAAGAAATTGGTATAGTTCGTCGTCAGGTGGTCGATCATCGTCACCAGAGCGTCGGACGACTTATCGTTGATCACGTATTCGTAGTACTCGGAGAAGGAGCCGATATTCAGCGAGCGCATGATCTTGGTCAGGCGAGAGGCAACCAGACCTTCCTTACCCTCCTCAATTGCTAAACCGCAATAGTCGTAGGCGAGTTTCCTGAAGCGATTAAAGTCCTTCTGTGAAAGTGTCAGGTTACTGATGGTGGTGACTGTGCTCATGCTGCCTCCTCACCGGTTTCGTTTGGCATTTTGAAGATCTGGACAACATCGAGGATCAGGCCGATGCGGCCATCGCCCAGGATGGCGCATCCAGTCAGGCCGGTGTTATCGCTGAAGGTCTCGCCCAGGCTCTTGATCACAATCTCCTGACGCCCGAGAAGGTCGTCCACATGGAGACAGAACTGACGTCCCGCGCCCTCGCATACTACGACGAGGCCCTGGCAGATATCCTCGGAACGAGGCTTGATGCCGAAGCGCCGATGGAGCCTGACAAGGGGGTAGAGGTTGCCGCGCATCAGGATCATCTCTTCCGTGCCCTGTACCCGGACCAGCATCTCCGGTGTGGGGCGCAGCATCTCGCGAACGGAGAAGACCGGAATGATGTAGCGGTGGTCGCCGACTACGATTACAAGGCCTTCGATGATAGCCAGGGTGAGCGGAAGGTGGATGTAAAAGGTCGTGCCCTTACCCAGCTCAGATTCGATCTGGATATGGCCTCGCAGATTCTCTACATGTTTGCGGACGACATCCATACCAACACCGCGGCCGGAGATGTCCGTAATCTTTTCCGCCGTTGAGAAACCCGGCGAGAAGATGAGCTGGAAGATCTCGGTTTCCGTCAGTTGTGTATCTTCGGTGACCAGGCCGCGTTCCAGAGCCTTGCGGAAGATCTTGTCCGGATTGAGGCCGCGTCCGTCATCGGAGATCGAGACGACGATCTTGCCGGACTCGTGTTCCGCTGAGAGACGCAATGTCGCGGTCGGATTCTTGCCGGCTGCCGCGCGCTCCTGTGGCGTCTCGATACCGTGATCGAGCGCATTCCGGATCATGTGCAGCAATGGATCGGAGAGCTCTTCCGCGATCGTCTTGTCGAGTTCTGTGCCTTCGCCTGCGAGCAGTAATTCCACCTGCTTGCCGTGTCGGCGCGAGAGATCACGAACCAGCTTGGCATTCTTCTGAAACAGCGGGCCGATCGGCATCATGCGGATGTTCATGGCGCGGCGCTGGACCTCGCCGGTAATGCGAGCCAGTTGCGCCAGGTCGCCGATGAGCCTGGCATCGCGATTATTGGCGACTATTGGGTTGTGGCTCAGGATGGACTGCGCGATCACCATCTCCCCCACCATGTCCATAAGCTGGTCAAGCTTGGCGGTATCGATACGGATTGAGGCGGAGATGGGTTCGCTCTTGTTGACGGCCGCCTGAGGCGCGATGGCGGCAGCCGGCTCGGGCTCTACCTTTTTCTGTGCCGTCGCTGGGGTTGGAGCAGCTTCTGCTTTCAGTTCAAGAGCAGCAGGAACGGAGATCTCTGCTTTTGGCGCAGGGGCTGGCGCGGCGGCTTCCACCTTGGGAGCAGTCGAAGCGGAAACAGCAGGAGCAACAGGCTCATCTTCCTTGGCTACTGGGGCTGGGGCAGCCGGCGCCTCTATCTTCGGTGTAAGGGCGGCGGGCGTCTCTTCCTTCACTGGAGCGGGTGCAGGTGCGGCTACCGGTGCAGTCTTCTCTACGGCAGCAGGTTCGGAGGTGGCGCCTCCCTCAAGTGCTCGTTGAGTAACCGTGGCAATGGTGCGCAGCAGAGCGCGGTTGTTCTTCGCTTTGCCGGGATCAGCTCCATTGAGGGCGCCGTTGATACGGTTTACTTCGGCCTGCAGATACTCTGAGCTCTCCAGGACCAGATCGACGATCTCGACGCTGATCTGAACGCGGCTGTTGCGTGCGTGATCCAGCAGCGTTTCGACCTCATGCGCCACGCCCTGAACACCCTTCAGGCCAAGGAAACCCGCCAGGCCCTTGATGGTGTGGAAGGCGCGGAAGACCGCATGGACTGCAGGCAGCTGGGACGGATCACGCTCCAGTGCGAGAATCTGTTCTTCAATCGCAGCCAGGTGTTCCTGCGATTCGGTGACAAACCCGGCCAGCATTTCAGGATCATCATCGAATGCAACTTCGTCCTCTTCCATCGGCTCTTCTTCCATAGCGACTGCGGCCGTGGTCTGTGCGGCGGCGGGAGCCGCAGGCGCTGGTGCAGGCGCCTGTACGACCGGTTCCGCTTCACCACGCATCAGACGCTGAAACGCGGTAAAGGGCTCTTCGGCAACCATCTTGCCTTTCGAGCGGTCATTGGCCAGCGCGTTGGCGCGCTTCGCGATCTCTGCAAATGCAGGATCTTTTTGTGCGAGTGCAGCCAATTGGATAAGGCGCTGTTCGGTCAGAGAACCTGGTCCATCGACCATCCAGAGCGTTGCCAGCTCGTCGAGCCGCGCAGCAAGCTGGTCGGCAACCGGTGCAGTATTTTTCGTGGCACTCATGCGTCTAATACCTGAAAGAAAGGCTGTAGTGTCGTGCTTAGTTGATATCCTGCGAGGCTTCGATATAGAAGACCTTGTCGGTGTCGAGCAGCAGCTTTACTTTTCCGCGAACCTTCGCCATGCCAAGCAGATAGGGAACTGAAGCTCCATTGCCGAAGTCCGGGCTGGGTTCAATGTCCTCTTCCGCGATGGACAGCACTTCGCTCACTCCGTCAGCCACGGCGCCAATCAGGCGCTCGCCCATCGATGTGGCTAACCGGACTACGACGATGCAGGTATGAGGCGTGTACTGACGCTGGGGAAGATTGAAACGAGCCGACAGATCGAGCACCGGAATCACCTGGCCACGCAGGTTGATGACGCCTTTGACATAGACCGCGGTCTTGGGAACGGCCGTGATCTCCTGCATCTGGATAATCTCCTTGATGTTCAGGACCTGAATGCCAAATTCCTCCTCGCCGAGCGAGAAGATAAGGTGTTTGCGTGATGTATCTGCCACCTGCTTCGCCTGGTTGTTGTTCTTGATTGCCATGTATTGCTCCTGAGATAAATCCAGATACTTGATGTATCGGCGGAAAGGGACCCGGGATGAGCCAGCCTCCGCCGGGTCGAACTAGAAGTCGGTAAAGTTAGCGTCGATATTGCTGGCCGCAGCCGGTGCAAGACGCTGCGGGACGAAGGTGTTCACCACCGGGACTTTCGCAATCGCCGGACGGACCGCCGGCGCTTTGACAGGCTTGAGCACAGGCGTCACAACCGCCTTTTGCGAATGGGCACGTACAGAGACGCCGGTCATGCGCGCCAGCCCCATCGCGACACCACGCAGCGCATCGGACTGGGCATTCAGCTCTTGTGCCGCGGCAGCGCTTTCTTCCGCATTGGCTGCGTTCTTTTGCGTGCCACTCTCCATGCGGCCGATGGCGCGGCTGATCTGTTCAATCCCTTTGCCCTGCTCCTGGCTGCTCATGCGTATCTCATCGATCATGATCTTGATGCGGCCAAAGACTTCATGCACCTTGCGGCCAGAATCAACCAGAGTGGTCATCCGCTCACGGCCGGCGGCGGTATTGTCAACCGAGCGCTTGATCAGAACCGAAGTCTCTTGTGCCGCCTGGGCGCAACGCTGAGCCAGATTGCGAACCTCTTCGGCGACGACGGCAAATCCCATACCGGCTTGACCGGCACGCGCGGCTTCAACCGCAGCGTTCAGCGCCAGAATATTGGTCTGGAATGCGATCTTATCGATCACCCCGATGATCTTGGCGATCTGTTCGCTGGACTCGCTCAGTGCATCCATGGCTTCCACGCACTGCTCCACGGCGTGATTGGCGTCATCACTATGACGAACTGCTTCGGAGACCAGGGTGGTAGAGTGATCCGAGTTCTCGGCATTGCGGCGCGCCATGGAGTTGATCTCCTCTGCTGAAGCTGAGGTCTCTTCGATCATTGCGGCCTGCTCGGAAGTGTCTTTCGCCAGATTCTGGCTCGAAATGGCGACCTGGGCCGACGCCTCGGTGACCTGATCGGAGCCGACAGAAAGCTCACGCACGGCCTGGCGCAGCTGGCGATCGAGCATGCGGACGATAAATGCGATCAGAACTCCGGAGATTGCTCCTAGGGTGAGCAGCGTGCCGATGAGCCAGCGCGCGAATGTGATCGCATCTTCTGCCTTGCTATTCGCCTTGCCCATAACGACCTTCTGGCGTTCCAGCATCTTCGAGCCGGCAGCATCAACATCTTGCAGGGCAGGCTCAAGTTCGCTCTCTGCAAACTGCGAGGCCTCTTTGACCTGGTGAGCATGAATCAGCTCAAGGTAGTGAGGGAACACCTGCGCCGCTTTATCCAGCTTGGCAGTGGCGGCTTCCAGGGTCGGGCGGCCTTCCGCAGAGACACCCTGCTTCAGAATGGTGGCGATGTCCTCGCGCATCTTCTTCTCGTACATGTTGTACTCATCGATGGCTCGGCTCAGGCCTTCCGCATCATTGACCGACTCTTTGACCGCAATTCTGCGGCTGGCGGCGAGCATCTCGGTCGAGTGGCCATTCGCCATGCCGGCGTTATACATCTTGGTCGCGTCTTTAATGCCGAGCTCCCACGTCAATTCGCCGAGACCACTAATCTCGTAAACGGCGAGTCCACCCAGCAGGACCAGAAGAATCATCATGGTTCCGTAGGAGAAGAGAAGTTTCTGTTTGACGGTGTAGCGTTGCAGGTTCACGTGGGTGGCTCCGTTCCGCTGGTACTACTTGAGCTCGTCCAGCGTTCTCAGAACTCCTCATCGGCATTGCGTGCAGTATCTTGAAGCGATTCGATGCTCTTAGAGCATTTTCCCTGTTGGTGTCGTGTAGGGATTCCGGATCCATGGCGTTTTCCGCAATGAAAACGCCGCCGCACTCCTCTTTCGGGATACCCAGCAACAGAGAAAATGCTCTCATTCACCGGTTTTCCACCTATCGCCGGTTTTCTGGGGGCCGATAGCTGCAGTGAGGTCCGCTATGCAGGTCGCTCTCCGAAGACATGCTGCATTGTTCGCGTCGGTGCTCCTTATCATCGCGTGGGTTCTCCTGGTTATGGTGGCGGGTACGATGCTGACGTCGCGGCACAGTCGCTCCATCCCAGCCACCCGTACAGTTCTGTCAAAGCACCTGGTGATATGGCCGACGGCCTCGTCACGCTGGCAGGCAATGGTCCAGCCTTCTAAGCGATCTCTCAGTCGTGGACGTCGAACGTAACAGTGGTCTTTCCCGCCGATGCGACCCAGGGAAGCGCAATCGACGGAGCGTTCTAGAGCATTTTCCCGTGGCGTTTTCATTGCAGAAAACACCCACAGATGCGGAGGCCTACTCTACACCTATGGGGGACATGCACTAACGCTTTCATTCCTCCACCGTTCGTTCGACTCATACCCTCCTGCGTAGCATGCTTCGGGTGCCACGCAGGAGGGTTTTGTCTGGAGATATTTTCAAAAACGAGATTAATCAACGCTATTTCTGCTGAGCAGGATGCTTTTCTCGAAAAAACTGTCGTTGGCCGCACTCTTTTTAGAAACTGGTGCGTCTATTTTGACCTCCCACGCGTCGATAGGGCGGGAGTTGGATCTTCCCAATCGTCGATTAGGTCATTTATAAAAGAACGCGCTCCGGATCACGCTCTTTGACGTGTCTTCGGAACACTCTTGCAATGAACTCAATCGGCGGCAGGACAGTCGGAACGATGTCTTGGCGGAGATCTATTTACATCACGACAAGGTTTGGCCAATGACCATCTTCAACTTGAAACTTCGCCGAAGTGCACTGGTTGGCGGTTTTGCCGCGGCAGTGTCTTTATCGGTTTGGCTGTGTACCGGCAATCTCCATGTATCTGCCCAGCAGGCGCCGAGCGGAGAGCACGGCGGACAGGCTGAAGCTCCTGCCCAGGGAGCCAGAAACCGTGGTGGCATGGTGGCCTATCCAGACCGGCCAAAGGCGCCGCAGGAGGTGCTGGATCGCGGTAAGGCCACCTTCGGCGTGAACTGTGCCTTTTGCCATGGGTCGGATGCAGGCGGTGGGTCCGTCGGTCCGAACCTGTTGCGTTCCGAGATTGTGCTGCAGGATCAGAATGGTGAGCTGATCGGTCCTATTGTGCACGGAGCCCGCGTCGACCGCGGCATGCCGAAGATCGATCTTACCGATGCGCAGATCTCTGACGTTGCCGCCTGGCTGCATAGCCTGAAGGTCAGCAGCCGTGCCGTTATGACTGAAAAGATCAACATCGTGGTGGGTGACGCGAATACCGGAAAAGATACCTTCACCCGCCTCTGCGGATCGTGCCATTCCGTGACTGGTGACCTTGCCGGTTTCGCGGCGAAGTACTCCGAGCCCCGCGCGATGCAGCAGGCCTGGCTGTTGCCCGGTATGCCTGCCGGCCGTTTCCCGGGAGCCCCTGCCGGTCCTTCCGTGCCTTTGAAGGTGCCGCCGGTTACGGCAACCGTGACCCCGGCAAAGGGCGCCCCTATCACCGGCAAGCTCGATGCCATCGATGATTTCTACGTCCAGGTCACCACCGAAGATGGCGTTGCTCACCGCTTCCTGCGGGAAAACGATCTTCCGAAGGTTGAGATCCACGATCCTCTTGCTGCCCATCGTGCGATGTTCCGCACTATCAAGGACAAAGAGATCCACGACATTACCGCCTATCTGGTGACGCTGAAATAAAGGGGATAAGGATGCGCGTACTAAGAACGTTTGTAGCAATTGCAGTGGCGGCCATGACCGTGGCTCCCGCCACAGCGCAGAAGGCGTGGCTGGATCCCGCCGATATCCTGAACCCAAAACCCGATAGCTGGCCAACCTACTCCGGCGACTACAGCGGCCGCCGTTTCAGCTCCCTGAAAGACATCAACACCACGAACGTCCATGGCCTCACCCTGGCCTGGGTGCAGCGGTTGAGCGCCGGTTCGGCCCCGCCAAGTGCCGGCCCGTTCTCGTTCGGTCCTCCGGCGCCTCCAACGACGGTGGGAGGCGTAGGTACGATCGAGGCCCAGATGGGCAGCGTCAAGGGCGCCATCCTACAGGTAAACGGCGTGTTGTATGTCACGACACCGGATAACGTGTGGGCCCTCGATGCCTACGACGGTCATGAACTGTGGCACTTCCTGTGGAAGACCCGCGGCGGAACGCATATCGGCAACCGCGGTGTGGGCATGTGGCATGACCGTCTCTTCTTTGAGACGCCGGATAACTACCTCGTAGCTCTGAACGCAACCACCGGTAAGGAGATCTGGCACAAGGAGATTGCTTCCTTTGATCTGCAGTACTTCTCCACCATGTCGCCGATTGTTGTTGGAGACCACTTGCTGGTCGGTACCGGCAACGACCTCGATGAGCCCGGCCTTTTGCAGTCCTTCAACCCGGAGACAGGAGACGTGGAGTGGAAGTGGTACGCCGTTCCGATGAAGGAAGGCGATCCGGGGCTCGATACGTGGAAGAACCTGGACGCGGCCTCGCATGGCGGCGGCAATGTGTGGGTCCCTGGATCGTACGATCCGGAGACACATCTCTATATCTTCGGCACGGGCAATCCGACTGCAGCGTACACGTCACAGCTTCGCGGGCCGGGTGCGAATCTCTACACCTGCTCGCTGGTTGCGCTGAACGTCGAAACCGGCAAGATGGCCTGGTACTACCAGACCTCTCCGCACGACACGCATGACTTCGACTCCACACAGACACCGGTGCTGACCGATGCCATGTTCGGTGGCAAGATGCGCAAGCTGGCTATTACGGCGGCTCGCAACGGCTACTTCTTCGTTCTCGATCGCGTGACCGGCGAACACCTGCTGACCAGCAAGCTCGTCGATTCTCCAAACTGGGCGAAGGACACTCTCGACAAGAACGGCGCTCCTGTTCGCGATCCTGCCAAGGACTTTGACCTTGGTGGAGCCCTGGTCTCTCCGGCCAACGGTGGCATCGTCAACTGGCCGCCGCCTGCATACAGTCCGCAGACGGGCTACTTCTATGCTCACGCGCAGGAGAGCTATGCGATGTACTACCTTGCGACGACGGATCCTCGCGGAGCCATGGGACTCGGGGGCAAAGACGAACTGAGCGTCGGCTCGCTGGGAAGCTACCTGGTTGCGATGGATCCGAAGACAGGCAAGCCGGCCTGGAAGCATCGCTATCCCGGTGTTACCGGTGGCGGCGGGGGACTCAACGGTTTGCTGGCAACCGCGGGAGGCCTGCTCTTTGCTTCGGATGCACACGGCAACTTTGTCGCGCATGATGCAGCCAGTGGAAAAGCGCTTTGGCACACTCGCATCTCCACAACCAATGCTCCGGAGACTTACATGCTTGATGGCCATCAGTATGTTCTTGTTGCCGGCAGCGACACTGTCTACGCCTTCCGCCTGCAGTAGAAGGCGATTGGAATTCGGAAAGGGCCGCTTCGTTTCCCGTTGCGGCTCTTTTCCCCTGCTCAACGAAGTCTTTAGCCATAAGGAGTGACGCATGCGGTATTCAAGACGTGAATTCGGCAAACTCGCCATCTCGAGCCTGCCGGTAGCAGCGGCTGTGGCAGCCAACCCGGCTCGTTTGTTTGCAGCCACAAAGCCTAATTCGAAGTTCAATGGCGTACAGATCGGCGTCATCAGCTATAGCTACCGGCAGATGCCGCAGCATGGGGTGCTGGATGACCTGAAGTACATGGTTGAGAACGGCATCAACGCCTGCGAGCTGGAAACGATTCAGGAGGAGTGGGCTGGAGCTCCTAAGCGCCCAATGTTCCAGCGTCCCGCAGCCGCACCTCGTCCCGTGGGTCCTCGGCCGGAGATGACTGAGTACAACGAAGCTCTGACAAAGTGGCGTACCACCATGCCGATCTCAAAGTATGAAGAGCTCCGCAAGATCTATGCCGACGCCGGTGTTTGGATCTACGCCTTCAAGGCCGGCCTCACGATGAGAATGCCCGATGCGGAGTTTGACTACGTCTTCAACGCGGCTAAGGCCTGCGGAGCGAACCAGGTCACCATGGAGATGCCCGACGGCCAGCCCGAGCTCACCAAGCGCATCGGCGAGTTCGGCGCGAAGCACAAGATGATGATCGGCTATCACGCGCACCTGCAGGCGCTGCCCACAACCTGGGATGAAGCCTGTGCGCAGTCACCCTACAACGGCATCAATCTTGATCTCGGTCATTACACGGCTGCAGGCAACAAGGATCAGCTTGAATTCGTGAAGAAGCACCACGAGCGGATCACCAGCATGCACCTGAAGGACCGCAAGAGTAAGGAGCATGGTGAGGCCAACACGCCCTGGGGCGAAGGCGACACTCCGCTCAAGGAAGCGCTGCAGTTGATGAAGAAAGAAGGCTACAAGTTCCCGGCCACCATCGAGGTGGAATACCCCATTCCAGCCGATTCGGACTCGGTGAAGGAAGTAGGGAAGTGCCTGGCGTATGCCAAGGCTGCACTAGCTTAGTAAGCGCCAACAACAAGAAAGCCCGCGGCAACTGCCGCGGGCTTTCTATTGCCTCGTTCAGGAATTCAGGCATTCTGACGCAATTGTCTTTTCGTGCCTTTTGAAAAGTCGACTTTTTCTTCGGCCTCTGAAGCGCCGTTCTCCTCGTTGAAGGCGAAGAAGAAGAACAGCAACACCACAGCAGCGATGGATGCCGCAACCAGCCAGATGGAGGTCCATGCATGTCCCCCGTCAGCAGTGGCATACTTGTCGACCACCAGGCCTGAGAGCCACGAGCCGAGCAGCATACCTACGCCGTAGGTAATCAGGGTGATCAGTCCCTGGGCTGCGCTGCGGTAGGCCGCCGGCGCCTTGTGGTCGGTGTAGATCTGACCGGTTACGAAGAAGAAGTCATAGCAGATGCCATGCAGCAGGATGCCAAGCCAGAGCATCCAGACGCCCGCGTGCGGATTTCCATAGGCAAAGAAGACGTACCGCAGTACCCACGCTGAAATACCCGCGACCAGCATCCACTTCACACCAAGCCTGCGAAAGAACCAGGGGATAAGCAGCATGCAGAACAGTTCCGACATCTGGCCGCCGGTCATCTTGCCTGCTGCGTTTGCCACACCGATCTGGTTCAGGAAGGGATTGGTGAAGGCATAGTAGAACTGCAGCGGAACGCAGATCAAAAACGATGCCAGGGCGAACACCAGGAAGCTGCGATCGCGGAACATCCGGCGTACTTCGACCGGAAACAGATTGCTCACCTTGAAGCTTTCATTTGCCTTCGGCGGCGTGTTGGGCAGAAGCAGGGAATACACCGCCAGCAGGATCGAACCGCCTGCCGCCAGCTTGAGCGGAAGCGCCGTCGCGTCCCCGTGGAATCCGAAGCTCACCAGGAGGCCCGCGCAGATCCAACCGATGGTTCCCAGTACGCGGATCGGTGCAAACTCTGATTTCGGGTCGTCCATCTGGCGGAAGGAAATCGCGTTAACCAGGCCAAGGGTCGGCATGTAGAGGATGGAGTACGCAAGCACCAGGCCGTAAAGGGGAGCGAAGCTTGTCTGCAGCGACGCTGCATACATCAGCCCGGCTCCGATCAGGTGCAGCAGAGCCAGCATCTTCTCCGCGGCCATCAGGTTGTCCGCAACCCAGCCCGCCAGGAAGGGCGATAGCACGGCGCCGATTGCCGTTGTGCCGGCAACCATTCCCGTCTGCACGCCATTGAAGTGGAGCGTCTGGCTAACCCAGGTCGTTATCGTCACATACCAGGAACCCCAGATGAAAAACTCCAAAAACATCATGGCGCTCAGCCGGAACCGCATTTGCATGTTCATCGGGAAGTCGTCTCTCCGGAATCAGTTTGAATCGTTTTATTGTGCGGCCAGGGACGCCGTGTTGGTCTCGCCCGCAACCGCAGGCAATTGGACCTGCTTCCACACGCTACCAGCTTCATGGCTCGCCAGCATAGCGTCCAGAACGTGGCTAAGATATTCGGCATCCGCAAAGGTACAGACGGTTGCTGGCCGATCCCCGGTTCGGATCCACTGATAAATATCCGCAATGATGTTGCGGAAGGCGTCGGGCCAGCCCTCCTGGTGTCCACCGGGCAACGACGCATAGCTTGCCGCACCCGGAAGCATCAGGCTGGGATCTTTCTTCAGAATCTCGTTCGGACGGTTATAGTGACCGATCCAGAGCTCATTCTGTTCTTCCTGCAGCCAGCGGAGGGACGAAGTGCGGCCATTGACCTCGAGCTGCAGCCCGTTTTTATGGCCGGACAATACCTGACCGACAGTAAAGCATCCGCGTGCTCCGTTATCGAAGCGGACCAGCACCGATGCCAGATCTTCGCCGTTGACGGTGACAGGATGGCGTTCGCCCGTCTGGTTTTGTGAGAACGCCTCAGCGGAGGCGCCGCTGGTATAGCGGGTCTTCACCACGGTCGTCATATCCGCCAGCACCTCGATGATGCGTGCACCGGAGACATGTTGTGCAAGATCGCACCAGTGCGAGCCGATATCGGCAAGTGCGGAGCTCACGCCACCCTTGGACGGATCGGACCGCCATGAATAGACGTGATCGTCAGTCATCCAGTCCTGAAGATATTGGCCGTGCACGAAGAAGACGCGTCCGAGCTTATCCTGTTCCACCATCAGCCGCGCCTGCTGTACCAGGGGATTACCGCGATAATTAAAGGTGACGGCATTCACCACGCCGGCAGCGTCGGCTGCGGCCCGCAGCGTGGAGGCCTCCTTTGAAGTCATCGCCAGTGGCTTGTCGGAGATAACGTGCTTGCCCGCCTCGAGAGCTGCAAGACTGACTGGGAAGTGCAGATGGTTCGGCGTCGTGTTGTGAATCACATCGATGTCCGGCCGCGTCACCAACTCGCGATAGTCACCATAGGAGGTCTCGATGTGGAGCAGATCCGCTTTCTTCCGGGCCGAGGCCGCATTGGAGCCGGCGATCGCAACGACATCCACGTCCCCCAGGCGGCGAACTGCATCAATATGGTGTGGTGCGATAAAGCCCGGCCCTACCAGTCCCATGGAGAGGCGTTTCAGTTGTGATGACATCAGTAGCTTTCCTCGGTTCCGGCAGCGGTACGACTGCCATAAATCCTGCCTAGGCGTCCACAGGTTTGTCAAAGATAAAACGAATACGCCAAATGAATCCCGATTCAGCGCTGACAATTGTTAATTATCAAAATATGTGACGTCGTCATAGGCGATTTTGAACACGATAGTATTGCCGCGAGGGTAAATGGAATGCGACTTGGTGTCTTCGATCCCGTCTTTGCGAAACTGAGCCTGGCAGAGATGCTGACCGAGCTGAAAAGCTATCCCCAGATCACGGCCATCGAGCTCGGAACCGGCGGATGGCCCGGAAGCAACCACATCGATCTCGATGCCTGTCTGCAGTCCGCGGAAGCTGCCGTATCCTTCAAACGGAAGATCGAAGATGCCGGATTGATGATCAGCGCGCTCTCGTGTCACGGAAATCCCGTTCATCCGGATCAGTCAATTGCTAAGGATTACGACACAGTCTTCCGGAAGACCGTCCGGCTGGCGGAAAAGTTAGGTGTCCGGGCGGTAGTGACCTTCTCCGGCTGTCCGGGAGGAGGGCCGGAAGAAAAGCGCCCGAACTGGATCACCACTCCCTGGCCGCCGGAGTTCAGCGACATGCTGGTCTGGCAGTGGGAGCAGCGACTGGTCCCGTACTGGAAAGACGCCGGCGCATTCGCAGCCGATCACGGGGTTGGTGTGGCGATCGAGGCCCATCCCGGCTTCTGTGTCTATAACCCCGAGACGGCCATGCAACTGCGTGCCGAAGCAGGGAAATCCATCGGCATCAACCTGGACCCGAGTCATTTTTACTGGCAGGGGATTGATCTGCCTGCGGCTATTGCCTATCTGGGAGAGGCCATCTTTCATGTGCATGCCAAAGACGTTACCCTGAACACGACCAATGTGGCTCGCACGGGTGTTCTGGATGCAAAAAGCTATACCCGTATGCAGGAGCGTTCATGGCTCTTCCGCAGCGTGGGCTGGGGGCATGACGAGCTTGAGTGGAAGCGGATTGCGTCAGCGCTGCGGCTCGCCGGCTACGATCACGTCATCAGTATCGAGCACGAGGATGCGCTGGCCTCGATCCGCGAAGGGCTGGGAGCTGCCGTTGCGACTTTGTCGCGGGTCATCCTGCAGGAACCGCCGGTTGAGGCATGGTGGGTATAGCTGCCTCAGCACCGCGGCGGTGATGAATCGTATCGATCATGGCGGCCGCCGTCAGGCGCGCCGCACCGACTGCTCCGGCATTGGTGCCCAGCGGCGAAGTGAGCAGCTGAACATCGTTGACTGACTTTTCCATGGCCCGCTGACGGACGACACGGCGAATCTGGTCCAGCAGCAACACGGGAGCGGCGCGAAACAGGGCGCCGCCAAAGATAATCGCTTCCGGGTTCAACAGGTTCACCAGGTCAGCCGCAGACGCGCCGATATGCGATGCCGCCTCGGAGAGCACGCGATAGGCGAGACTGTCATTCTCCTCAGCGGCCCTGGCGATGATCTCGATACTGATGCCGTCCATCTTGTTGTTAGCCATCTCCAGCGTCTTGGAGATGACGCCTTTGCTGATGGCTCTGCGGACCGATTCAATGATCGTTGCAGACGAGGCCATCGCCTCCAGGCAGCCGTTGTTGCCGCAAAGGCAGAGCGGTCCGTTCTCATCGACGGTCATGTGGCCAAACTCGCCGGCGCTGCCGTTGAAGCCGCGATATATGCTGCCGCCGATAAAGATGGAAGCACCGATGCCCATGCCGGCATCGACATAGACAAAGTCCTGAAAGTTCTGGCCCGCACCCAGAAAGCGCTCTGTTGTCGCAACGGCGCGCGCGCTGTCTTCCAGCAGGCAAGGAATGCCGAAGTAGTCTTCCACCAGTTTCTTCAGCGGCACATTCTTCCACTGTTCCGCGTGCCCAAGTCTTGGATAGGAGAGCACCATGCCTTCGGCGACATCGATCACGCCGGAGAAGGCAACCCCAATACCAAGAACTTTGCTGACTGGAATGCCAGAGGCAGCCAGGGCCTCATCGATGACCTGAAAGCAGCGGCTCAGCACAGCTTCTCGTCCGCGCCACATCTCCGTCGCCTCTTCCCGGTAGCCGAGCAGCTTCCCGTTCAGGTCTGTGACAGCAATGCGGAGATTGAAGGTTCCGATATCGACGCCGACGACGTTGCCGAGATCGGGATGCATGGTGAGCGAGATGCGCCTGCGTCCAACGACTTTGGCCGAAGACATCTCTTCCACAAGGAAGTTTTTCTCAACGAGAGCACCCACAACGCCGGTGATGTTGGCGGTGCTCAGGCCCAGCCGGTGCGCCAGCTCGACTCGGGAGATGGATGGTTCGCGCTGGATCAGTTGCAGGACAGCGAGCTCTGTCTGT
Organism: Terriglobus albidus; assembly: GCF_025685425.1. Taxonomy (GTDB): domain Bacteria; phylum Acidobacteriota; class Terriglobia; order Terriglobales; family Acidobacteriaceae; genus Terriglobus; species Terriglobus albidus. The sequence goes on along the minus strand of NZ_JAGTAS010000058.1, from coordinate 223,183 downwards.
CTTCTGCTCGAGACGCGTTCTTTGTCATTCCCGGTGCGCGGCATATCGTGACCATCATAAGCGAAGGAATCGCCGTTCGCGATGGCAAGTATAAGCCTGTGGGAATCCAATTGACGCGAGCTGGTAAAGGAGCTTACAACTTCGTATACGCTAATTGCGCCACTCGAAGCAGCGCGCAGGAGAGCTTCCGCCGCATGATCCGCGATCCTGAAAAGCCGATCCGAACACGGCCTCTGCCGGATGAGTATCCCGGCGTCCATTCCATGGATGAGGACGAGGTCGAGGCGGCTGTCCGGGTCGTCCGAAGCAAGTCTCTCTACCGCTACTACGGCGTAAACCCGCAGCATGAGGTCTCTGCGTTTGAGACGGAATTTGCCCGGTTTATCGGTGTGCGGCACGCCATCGCGGTAACCAGTGGAACCTCGGCTCTACATACTGCGCTGAGCGCGCTGCAGGTCGGGCCGGGCGATGAGGTCATCATTCCCGCGTATATGTGGGTCTCGGTGGTTGCAGCGGTGGTCAATCTCGGAGCGATTCCGGTGCTGGCTGAGATCGACGAAACCTTCGGCCTGGACCCCGCCGATGTGGAGCGTAAGATTACGCCGCGCACGGCAGGCATCATCGCGGTTCATATGAACGGATGTGCGGTGAACATCCCTCGGCTGGTGGCGATTGCCCGTCGCCATAGTGTGTTTTTGCTGGAGGACTGCGCACAGTGTGTCGGTGCCACAGTGGCCGGCCGGCGTGTAGGCACCTTCGGCGATGTCGCGATCTTCAGCTTTCAGTTGAACAAGAATATGACGGTCGGCGAAGCCGGCGCAGTCGTGACCAACGACGAACGTCTCTCTCGCCGTATCGCAGCCATACAGGATTCGGGCTACTCGCGCAGCGATACCGATGAACTGCAGATGGAAGACTCCGCTTCCTATAGCTGGGGACGCGGCGTTCGCCTGGATGAACTGCGTGCTGCGGTCTTGCGGGTGCAGTTACGGAAGGTGGAGACTACCATCGAACGCATGCGGCACAGTAAGAACCGCATTCTTGATTCTCTCTATCCACGCCAGCAGATCGCGTTTCGTCGACGTATCGATCCGGCAGGCGACACCAGTTGCTTCCTGCTGACAATCTTCCCGCATGGGGATGCGGCGAGAGAAACTAACCGCCTGATGCGGCTGCACGGCATCACCACGAAGTCGCCCGACACCAGCAATATCCTGCTGGCCAATTACGGCATGCATATCTACTACAACATCCCCTCGCTGGTGCGGAAGATCGGGACCGGCAAGCACGGCTTTCCCTGGACGCTGGCCGAAAACCAGCACTCGGTCTACAGCTATGAGCGAGGTGCGTGCCCGGCATCGGATGATCTCTTTGAACGCACCCAGTTGCTTGTGATTCCATCCTGCCTCACAGCGCAGGATGAAGAGGACATCGTCGAATCATTCCACTGCGCGCTGGATGCCGTACTGGGTCCCGTGACCTCCCTGACAAGCCGCCTCGATCATCGAGAGTACCTGACCAGCCCCTGCGGCTAGCGCTCTTCTCTTTGCTTTACATGTTCCCGAACTATCGGGATGACTGTGCAGCTAAGTGCTCAAAGCTTGGAAGCCGCAAGGCCTTCAGTCTTGTAAACAATGGAGTCGAATCGCCCGAGCCAGCCGTTGCGCTTTGCGCAACCGTTCGCGCCGCAGGTGCGAATGCCTCGCTTAAGGGGACGGCTTTCAGCCGTCCCGTATCAGGGCAGTGAGAGAAGCGGCTTCAGCCGCTGAGGTACCGGCAGTTATCGACCGGCTACTCCTGCCAGTCAATAAGCCCTTAGGATGAAAGTGTGCCCAGACGTCCAGCCAAACCTAACGGGATTCGCGAGATCGCAACAGCGCTGGGCATCTCCATTGGCACGGTAGACCGTGCTCTTCACAACCGGTCCGGTATCAGCGAGCAGACACGGGAACGTGTGCTGCGTATGGCAAAGAAGCTGAACTACTCGCCGAATGTCGCCGCACGGCATTTGAAGCTCTCACGGACACTCCACTTCGGTATCTTTCTCCCGGAACGCGTTGCAGTCTTCTTCGATTCCATGCGCGCGGGCATGCGCCTTGCCGCGGAACGTCTCACGACCGCAGCTCCTCTGGAGCTGCATTTTTTCAGCTTTCCCCGCCTGGGAGACGGCGATGTAGAGTGCATGGAGCGGGCCCGCTGGCGACAGTTCGATGGCGTTGTGCTGGCTCCCGGTAATCCATCGGCACTATCAGCACTGTTTCGCAGAGACGACGCTCCTCCAATTCTCTTTATCGGCAGCGACGCTCCTTTGCTGGGACGCATAGCATCCGTTTCTGTAGATGCCACGGTCAGCGGCAATATCGCTGCAGATCTATTGGGGCGTGTTCTTCCCGAAGCCGCGAAGGTGGCTATGATTGCGGGAGACCTCCGCATCCAGGACCATAGCGAAAAGCTGCGAGGCTTCTCTGCATCGTTGGCTGTTCATGCGCCTCATCTCAGGTTGCTGCCACCGCTCGAGTCCCACGAAGATCCTGAACAAGGCTATCAGGCAGCGCGCCGGCTCTTCCGGCGTCATCGCGATCTCGGCGGTATTTATCTGGGAACGGCGAATAGCCTGCCGGTGTTGCGCGCCGCCGATGAGGCAAAGCTCCTTGGCCGATTGAAGATTGTAACGACCGACATCTTTCCGGAACTGATTCCTCTTATCGAGACCGACCGGATTCTCTGTTCCGTGCACCAGCGCCCGTTTACCCAGGGACGTATGGCGATCGAGCTGCTCTATGCTCATCTGCTGGGGTTGAAGGCGGTTCCACCGGTTACCAGGTTGGCGCCGCATCTGGTGCTTCGCAGCAACCTCTCGCTCTTTGGCGATGGGCTCGATCAGGACACCCAACTCACAGAATGAATAATATCTGCGAAAACGCGGAGGGAATGAAAAGTTCTCCATGCGCTTTCATGCATACCCGTTTTCGTGTACGTTACCGGGTAAGGTGCGAAAATAACTGGGGCAGCTTGTTCTGTCGTTGTTATCTTGTCCTGAATTCTCCTTTGGAATGGGTGGCATCCCTTTGAGTACATCGTTTTCAACGCAGCACGAGAGCGTCTTCCGTGCTCCCGCGCGTGTGAACCTGCTGGGTGAACATACTGACTACAGCGGCGGCTATGTGCTTCCGATCGCGATTCCGTATTACACCGAAGTCAAGATCGCCGATGGCGACAGCCGTCACTACCTCTTCCGTAGCCATCAGTTCGCAGGTGTCGCCGAGGGGGGCTGGAAAGACCTGCAGGAGCGCCGCCATGCCTGGAGCGACTATCCGGTCGGCGTGCTGCATGAGCTGGTAAAGCTGGGCATTTCGCCTCCGCCTTTCGTCATCGATGTCAGCGGCAATGTCCCTTTAGGCGCGGGATTGAGTTCGTCCGCTTCCATCGAGGTTGCCTCTTGCCTTGCCATACTGCATCGCAGCGGTAAGACCATGACCGATGCAGAGATCGCATTGCTCTGCCAGAGAGCTGAGAACATCTTTGTGCAGTCTCCATGCGGCATCATGGATCAGTTTGTTGTTACCGCCGCCAAGGAGGGTCATGCACTGCTGCTGCAAACACGCGACCTGACCTATGATCTGGTGCCGGTGACCAGCGGTGCGCTTGCCGAGTTGAGGATTGTTGCCTGCAACTCGCTGGTGAAGCATTCCATCGCTGCCGGCGACTACGGCAGCCGCCGTAAAGGTGTTGAGACAGGACAGCAGGTGTTGCGGGAGCGTTTCCCAGGGCTGCGCGATCTCGGCGATGCCGCGCTCGAACAATTGGAGCAGTGCGCAGACCAGATGCCGGAAGATGCATACAAGCGCTGCCGTCATGTGATCTCGGAAAATGGCCGTGTCATGGCCGCGCGCGAGGCTCTCCTGGCCGGCGACGCCAAGCGATTTGGCGAACTGATGCTGGACTCGCACGTCAGCCAGAGAGACGACTTCGAATGTAGTTGTGAAGAGATCGACTTCCTGGTGGAAACGGCGATGACACTGCAGGGATGCGTGGGAGCACGTCTGACCGGCGGCGGTTTTGGCGGCTGCACCGTGAATCTCGTTCGCAAAGAAGATGTGGATACGTTCACCGCATCCATCAAGGATGCATATCAGCAACGCTTCGACATTCAGCCAGAGGTATACGTCTGCGATGCCGTCGATGGAGCAGTGAAGCTGGCGGCAAAGGAGCGTGCCTGATGGAAACACTTTGGCTGCAAGCCCCGCATCGCCGCTGGAATCCGCTCCGCCGTGAGTGGGTTCTGGTATCGCCACATCGCACCCAGCGCCCATGGCAGGGACAGATGGAGACACCGGCTGTTCCCGCACCTATTACCTACGATCCCACGTGTTATCTCTGCCCTGGCAACATGCGCGCCAACGGAGAACGGACGCCACAGTACGAGAGCACGTACGTCTTTCCGAATGATTTTGCTGCGTTGAAGCAGGATGTTCCGCAGGCACAGCTTGATCTGGGCTATGGCCTGTTGCGTGCAGAGACCGAGCGAGGCATCTGCCGCGTACTCTGTTTCGATCCCCGGCACGACCTTACGCTGGCGACGATGGAGGTCGGAAAGATTCGGTGTGTCGTGGATATGTGGACCTCGCAGGCCGAAGAACTTGGAGCTCGTCCGGAGATTCAGTACGTTCAGATCTTCGAAAATCGCGGAGCGATGATGGGAGCCAGCAATCCGCATCCCCACGGACAGGTCTGGGCGACAGAACATATTCCGAACGAGCCGCTGATGGAGCTCGCCGCGCAGCAGGAATACTACGCGAAGTCTCAGGAGCCGCTGCTCTCAGCCTATCTGCGCACCGAACTCATCGAGCAGGAACGCGCGGTTGCCTCAAACGAAACCTGGGTGGCGGTCGTGCCGTTCTGGGCAGTATGGCCCTTCGAGACGTTATTGTTGCCGCGCTGCCCCGTGTCCTCGTTTACAGCCTTGAGTGCGGAAGAACGCGATGGGCTTGCGGATATTCTGCATACGCTGACGGCGGGGTACAACCGCGTCTTCGATACACCGTTCCCATACTCGATGGGCTTTCACCCGGCTCCGTCAGATGGCAAGCCCCATCCGGAATGGACCCTGCACGCGCATTTCTATCCGCCGCTGCTGCGCTCGGCCACGGTGCGTAAGTTCATGGTTGGGTTTGAGCTGCTGGGGTCGCCCCAACGCGATATCACACCGGAGTCTGCAGCGGCGACGCTTCGCTCGGTGATGCAGGGCTCCTAAGAAACGTTCCGAGAATGCGGCTCGTTTGTTCTTTTGCCTCAAGTCTGGCAAGAATGAACCGAGCCGCATTTTCTTTTCGGCGGCTCTGAGGGAGACCAGAGTGCGTCGTCGTGAGTTGTTGCAACATGGGCTTGGTGCTGCTGCCTTGCTTTCTTCCCGATCAGTCTTTGCATGGGCGGCGGCGGAGTCGGTACCGGTGGTGCGTACTACCGCGGGTGATGTGCGTGGCACGGTGCGCGATGGCATCACAAACTTTCTGGGGATTCCCTATGGTGCTGATACCAAGGCCCGCCGCTTTCAGCCTCCTGTTCCAGTAAGTCCCTGGAAAGGTATTCGCAATGCCACAACGTGGGGAGACCGCTCCCCGCAGCTCGGTGTAGGACGCGCCCGCCGCGAAGAAGCACGCACGATCACTGAGACCTATCACCTGCCGTCCGACGAAGGCGAGATCAGCGAAGACTGTCTTCATCTGAATGTGTGGACTCCGTCACCATCGCGCGCGGGTCATGAACGGCGGCCGGTACTCTTTTACATTCACGGTGGCGCCTACAACAGCGGTACCGTCAATGCCGCTCTCTATGATGGAACGCGATTGGCGCGCCGTGGCGATGCGGTCGTTGTGACCGTCAATCACCGTCTGAATGCCTTCGGATTTCTTTATCTCGCCGAGCTGACCGATGATCCGGCGTATGCAGATTCCGGGAACGTGGGCATGCTGGACCTGGTGCTGGCTCTGCGCTGGGTCCGCGACAACATCGCAGCTTTCGGCGGCGATCCGAACCGGGTCACAATCTGGGGACAGTCCGGCGGAGGAGCCAAGTGCGCCACGCTCATGGCCATGCCGGCAGCACATGGCCTCTTTCATCGCGTTATGAGCATGAGCGGCCAGCAGGTCACCGCCGCCCCGAAGAAGATCGCTACCGAACGTACACGTGCGTTTCTGGTAAAGCTTGGGTTAGATCAACTGCCTGGCAGTCACTTGAGGCAGAGACTCGATGCGCTGCCGATCGAGGCACTGGAAGATGCCGCACGTGTCAGCAGTGCATGGCTTCCGGTCGTCGATGGCGGCGCCCTTCCGCGCGATCCGTTTGCTCCCGATGCATCTCCGCTCTCAGTGAACGTGCCCATGATCCTCGGAAACACGCATGACGAGACGCGCGGGCTGATCGGCGGCTCTCAGCCTGCCCTTTTTTCATTGACGTGGGATGAGGTTCCGGCGGCACTGACGAAGAATGTGGGCAGCTTCCTGGGCGGCATCGATCCGCAGGAAGTTGTTGCGAAATATCGGGGCTGGTATCCGCAGTATTCTCCTTCGGATGTGTTCTTCGCTGCGGCGACGGCCTTCCGGTCATGGCCGGGGCAGGTGATCGAAGCGGAGCGGCGTGCGCAAAGCCCTGCCGCAAGCCGCACCTGGGTCTATCAGATGAACTGGCCGTCGCCGGTTGCTGGTGGAAAGTTCGGTGCTCCGCATACGCTTGATATCCCGTTTTACTTCGATAACCTCGCACTCGCGCCCGGAATGATTGGGGCTTCTGCAGAAGATGTGAGCCACGCCCAACCTCTGGCCGATGCCATGAGTGAGACCCTGCTGGCCTACGCCAAAACCGGGAATCCGAACAACCCGGCGATTCCGCACTGGCCAGTTTACGATCTATCGAAGCGTTTCACGCTGACTTGGGACGATAAGCCAGCGGTTGTCTCAGATCCTCGTGTAGAAGAACGAGAATTGGCGGCTCAAGCCCACTACCGTCAGCCCGGGACGTAGTTCGTCTTTTCATTGAAACGTTTTGATTTAATTTGACGGAAGGAAATCCTGATCCTTATAGTTCAGGCGAGCACCCCGGTGTATCCCCTTGCCGTCTTGAATTGGAGTTCCGTGATCCGTCCTGCTGTTCTTGCTCTCTCGTTCGCTGCCTTGAGTGTCGTTGCTATAGCTCCCATTGGAGCCCAGGACACGCGCCATGTTACCGAGCCCGTTATCCCTGCAGCCTGTACCGTACTGAAGGCAAAACTGCACGCGGAGAACAACGCTCTGCGGGAAGAAGACGAGCAGAAGCTCGATACGGAACGCATTCAGCATGCGCTCGACAGCTGTGGCAGCGGAAAGGCGGTAGCACTGCGTGCTGACGGCGCGCAGAACGCATTTCTCAGTGGCCCGCTGGAACTGCGCGAGAGTGTCACGCTGTTGGTGGACAAAGGGGTAACGCTCTACGGTTCACGTGATCCCAAGCTCTACGACACTAAACCCGGTGGATGCGGTACTTCAGGGCCTGAGAGCTCGCCCTGCAGGCCGCTCATCAGCGTGAAAGATGTCAAGAATGCCGCGATCATGGGCGACGGAGCTATCGATGGACGTGGTGGAAGCCAGTTGATCGGCAAGAGCTATAGCTGGTGGCAACAGTCGCGCGCGGCGGAGCCGACGAATACGAAGTACTCCGCGCCACGGCTTCTAATTGCGAGCCACGCCGACGGCCTTATTCTGTATCGCATCCGCCTGCACAACTCGCCCAACTTCCACGTTGCGGTGAGCAATACCAACGGATTCACCGCGTGGGGCGTGCATCTGCTTACGCCTACTGTACGTGGCACAGATGCAAGGAATACCGACGGTATCGATCCCGGCAGTTCTGAGAATGTCACCGTCACCAAAAGCTGGATCGACAATGGCGATGACAACATTGCGATCAAGGCCGGTGTGCGCCACATGAGCGTGATCGACAACCACTTCTACAGCGGTCACGGCATGTCGATGGGCTCCGAGGCCCGCGATGAGTCCGACATCCTGGTGGATACGCTGACCCTCGATCACACCACCAGCGGAGTCCGTATCAAGAGCAACGTGCAGCGAGGTGGCATTGTCCGCAGTGTGACCTATCGCAACCTCTGCCTGCGCGACGTTCCCGTACCGATCTCCATCAGCCCCTTCTATAACGGACAGACGACGGACGGCATCGATGATCTCGGTATGAAGGGCCCACTGACTCCTGACTACAAGGGGATCCGGATCGAGAACTTCATCAGCCTGACTCCGGGTATCGTCCAGGTCGCGGGTCTTAATGCGGAACATCCGACGGAATTGACTCTGGATGGTGTCGAAGTGCGCGGCATAAAGCCGGAGCAGGTGCGTGCACGTTATAGCTCCATCACAGTTGGCTCGAAAGGAGCGAACTTCACCTTTACCGGATCTGGAGTGACGGCGACAACGGCGGCGCCAAAGGTGAAGATGGACTTTAGCTGCGATAACAAGTTTGTTCCGTACCAGGATTAGGAGAAGACGATGCGGATCGCTGCCAGAAGTGTGGGTGCGCTGTTCCTCTGTGCCGCCGTTACCGGCGCTGTCGCCGAAGATGCCTATGTCGGTTCGCAACCGGCCCATCGCCTGCCGGGGACAACAGTGCGTATCGATCTCGTCGGTGATTCCACGCAGACCGACAATGCCGGCTATGGCCGCGGCTTCTGCGCCAATCTTTCGGAGAAGGTCGACTGCCTGAACATGGCAAAGGGCGGCGCCAGCACCAAGACCTATCGCGAGCTTGGCCTCTGGGATCGCAGCCTGAGCACAAAGCCCGATTACATGCTGATTCAGTTCGGGCACAACGATATGGAGACAGCCGAACACCTCGACCGGCAGGTCTCCATGGCGGACTACGAGAAGAACCTCCGCCGCTACGTGGAGGAAGCGCGCGCTCACGGTATCAAACCTGTGCTGGTGACCCCGCTGACCCGCCGCTACTTCGAAAAGGGTGGCAAGATCCATAGCGATCTGCTGGCCCATGCAGCGACGATGAAGCAGGTTGCCACGGAGATGCAAGTACCGCTGATCGATCTGCAGGCTGAGAGCATCGCGTATCTGGATGGTATCGGCGAGCAGGCAGGGTTGAAGCTCGGCATCACCAAGAAAGACAAGGATGGAAAGCTGCAGCCGGATAAGACACACCTTGACTGGCAGGGAAGCTATGTCTTCGGCCGCATCGTCGCCGTTGACCTTGGCAAAGCTGTTCCCGCTCTGCAGCCGTATGTGCTTCCAAATGCGGCGGAACTTCCGCCTGAGGGGCAGCTGGCCATGCGCGTGATTCAAGGTGCTCCCTTCAAGGTTGTGCTGACCGGCGATTCAACGGTTGCGCTTGAAGGAGGCTGGGGGCCTGGCTTCTGTGCGACTCTCACACCGAACGTCACCTGTGTTGACCTGGCTCAGAACGGTCGCAGTACGAAAAGCTACATTGACGAAGGCTGGTGGAAGAAGGCGCTGGACGAGAAGGGAAGCTACTACTTCATCCAGTTCGGCCACAACGACCAGAAAGACGATCCGAAGCGGCACGCCGATGCGGACGGCTTGTACAGCGAGAACCTCCGCCGCTTTATTCAGGATGTCCACTCGATCGGCGCTATTCCGATCATCGTCAGCTCGCTCTCTCGCCGGAACTACAAGGATGGCAAGCTGGTTAAGGATGGCCTGGAAGAGTACTCGGCCGCAGCTCGCCGTGTTGCAGCGGAAGAGAAGGTCACATTTGTCGATCTCTTCAGCCTCTCGCAGCATTTCCTGTCGACGAAGACACAGGAGCAAGCCGATGCGTTCAACGCGACGACCCATCCTGATGCCAATGCCGAGAATGGTAGCACCGTGAAGCCGGATCGTACTCACCTCAACGAGAAGGGCCAAGCGGTCTTCGGCCGCATGGTTGCGGACAACGTCATCCGCACGCAGGTAGAACTTGGTCCAAACGTGAACGGGCTTCCAGAGGGTGCAACCTCGGTCCTGCAGCTGGCCGCGCCGACTGACGGTCACTAGAGTATTTTCCCTGTAGGTGTAATCCAGAGCATCTGCGTCTATGGGCGTTTCCGCAATGAAAACGCCACGGCAAGCCACTTCGGGGATACCCAGCAACAGGGAAAATCCTCTAGAACCCATCTCACCTACCGAAGGAGTTTCCCGTGAATGTTCGTCGTTTGACGACGCATCTGCTGACCGTGGCTGCATGTACATCATCCGCACTCGCTGCAGGATCCATGAAAACCCTGACGGTCGCACAGCAAGGCAAGGCCGACTTCCGTACCGTCCAGGAAGCCGTCGATCATGCTCCAACCGCGGGAGCTGTTATCCGCATCGCTCCTGGGAAGTACCGCGAAAAGATTCACATTGGTACGCCAAATATTGAGCTGATCGGTACCGGTAAGCTGCCACAGGATGTCGTCCTGAGCTGGAATGATTCTGCAAAATCCGCCGGCGGCACAGGGAAGAGCGGAAGTGTGAGTGTCGATGCCGACGGTTTCGCCGCTGAGAACCTCACCATCGAAAACACCTGGGAGCTTGAGCACGAGCGCCTTGAGGAAGGCTCTCAGGCGGTGGCGTTGCTGATGAGCTCAGATAAGGCGGTGCTCGATCGCGTGCGCCTTCTCGGCGCGCAGGATACTCTCTACGCGAACAGCCGCACCTGCCACGACAATCTGCCGAAAGACGGCAGTGCTCCTCCTCCGGGACGTACAGCCTGCCTCGCCTCGCGGCAGTACTTTCACGACTGCTATATCGAAGGGCATGTGGATTACATCTTCGGCGATGCCAAGGCCGTCTTCGACCATTGCGAGCTTCACTCCCGTCACCACGATACTGTCATGCTGACGGCGCAGAGCACGCACTTCCCGGAAGAAGATTCCGGGTACTACTTCCTGCACTGCCGCATTACCGGTGAGGATGTCGGTGACAAAGTAGTTCTGGGGCGCCCCTGGAGGGATTACTCCACCGTGCTGTTCTACGACACGGATGTTGAGCAGAAGATTGCCGCCGATGGATGGTCAGAGTGGAGCGGCCGTCTGAAGACGAGCAACTACCGTGAGTACAAGTCCCATGGTCCCGGAGTGAACGACGGCCATCGCATCGTCAGCTACCCGCCCCTCTCTTCCGAAGAGGAAAAGTCGTGGACCCCGAGTGGGCTGCTTGGTGCTCCAGATCATTGGGATCCGGTGGCGGCAGTGGCTCGCCTGCGCAAGCTGGTTCGCTAGTATTGGTCTGACCATATCCCTATTGAAACTATTTCTTCAAATGGCTTGGGCGCTGTCGAGAGGAGAGGCGCAGATGGCCGTCAGCGCAACTTTTTGCCTGCTCGAAGTCGATGGAAATAAAGAGGAAAAAGTAACCTCTTCTGACGTTGGCGAAGGCGAATCGCGAGGTTAGATTCATGGAATTCATTAAAACGCTTCGATTCACTGGAATCGCAGATAATTTCTGATATTTCACCGGTAACTTGCCCGCGATTACCGAACCGTTTCAATGCGGAAAACTTTGTTTGACTCTCGTGTTTTCACGAGCGTAACATTCGCACACTCTCGAATTTCGAGACCGAGCGGCGCATGAGGGTAGGCGCACGACGGATCATCGCGGCCAACGTATGCCAGCGAGTTCACTTTTAGGAGTAACCAATGACGTTTCGTTCTTCAATCTCTCGACTAACGCTCGCAGTTGGTCTGACCAAAGGGGTCGCTCGCTATGCGACACCTCTGGCTCTGGCTGCAGTGTTGTCGGTCTCTGCCAGCGCGCAGCTCGCCGGTAAGGGATCGATCAATGGCCGCATCGTAGATGGCACGGGTGCTGTTGTGCCGGATGCGTCTGTCACGATCACTGACATCGGCACGAACAAGAAGCTGACCATGCAGACGAACGCATCCGGTGAGTACACGTTTTCTCTGGATCCGGGCAAGTACACAATCGTTGTCTCGCGTCAGGGCTTCAAGACTGTCACGCAGGAAAACGTCAATGTGAATGCTCTGCAGACTTTTTCGGTGGACCTGACGCTTCCTACCGGAGAGACGACTGAGTCTGTGACTGTATCCGATGCTCCTCCTACGCTTGAGACCTCGAATGCAACTCTGGGTGTGACCATTGAGCAAGAACAGTATTCTGCGCTTCCATTGATTCAGGATGGCGGCGGTCAGCGTCGTGCCACCGATTTTGCGTCATTGCTGCCGGGTGTCAGCGCTCAGGTTACAAATGGCAATCAGACTACCAATGCGGGCATCGTGAATGGCGGCGGTAGCCGCGGTGCTGTTTCAGCAATCTACATCAACGGTGTTCCGATTACTTCGGTAGCTGGTGAAGGCGACCCGCGCTTCGTTTGGACCTCCATGGCGGTTGACGCGATTGAACAGTTCCAGGTGCAGACGGTCGGATATTCGGCAATTTATGAAGGTCAGGGTGTTCAGAACTACGTGGTTAAGCGTGGTACGAACAGTATCCACGGAGCGGCTTACGACTACTTCCGTGACACCGGTCTGGACACATGGGGTTTCCAGAAGACCACCAATCCGCTGACGGGGCAGCTTCAGAAGCCAACCGAGCACCAGCACGAATATGGACTCTTTGTCGGGTTTCCGATCATAAAGGACAAGCTATTTGTCTTCGGTGGTTATGAAGGGTATCGCTTCTCGCGTCAGGTCCCGTTCCAGTCCATGACGATCCCTACGCTGAAGATGCGTCAGGGTGACTTTACTGAGCTGGCGACCAACTGCTCCGCCTCCAGCACGCCTGCTTCTGGCTGCCTTTATGATCCGGACACCACCACTGTGTCAGGCAGCGGTTACAAACGTACCGGATTTGCCGGAAATATCATTCCTGTTTCGCGTCAGTCCGCCGTGGCGCGCCGGCTTCAGTCGTACCTTCCGGCTCCGACGACCAGTGGAATCAATAACAACTACATCGTGAACTACAAGACGGGTCTGAGCAACTGGACCACGACGAACCGAATTGACTACACGATCAATAGCAAGCAGGCGCTTTCGGTCGTGCTGGCTTGGGGGCGTCAGTCAACGACAGCTCCTGCCGCTGTGACAGTTTCATCCTCGTCAAACGGTATGCCGCCACCGTACATCTCATCGCAGCAGTTTGCTCCGAAGACAAAGGTATTTCTTTTGGAGCATACCTACGCGATTACGCCGCGCATCACGAATCAGATTCACTATGCCTTTGGCCGTTACGACGGTCCTGGTTTCAATCAAGACATGGGCAACGGCTGGGGCGCTGCTGCGAATGGAATCTCCGGTCTGCCGGCCGGACAGGCTCAGGATTCATTCCCGACTGTGACCTTCACTGGCAATACCAACATCAACCGTTGGGCTGGTTACTCCAGCAATCGTCCGGTCGCGAACGGCTTTGTTCTCGTGGATAACCTGCAGTACACCAAAGGTAATCACACGTTCACGTTCGGTGCCCAGCTTGCATGGATGCAGTACAACTTCCTTAACAATGCGACGGGTGTGAACCCGTTGCAGTTGAGCTTCAACAGCTCAGCCACTGGTGCTTTCACTGTTACGAACGGTAATCCCACCACTTCCGTGAATTCATCCACCGGCCAGGCGTATGCCAGCTATCTGATCGGTGCAGTAAACACTGGCACATTTACTCTGTCTGCCGTTCCGGAGACGGGGGCACGTTTCCGTCCGATTTCGCCGTATGTTCAGGACAACTGGAAGATTACCTCCAAGCTGACTCTGGATCTGGGTGTGCGCTTCGACTACTTCCCAAGCTACCGTGAAGTGAAGAATCGCTTTGCCTACTTTGATCCGAACGCAACTAACCCGGTAGTTGGAATCAAGGGTGCGGTTGCTTTCGGTGGTTACGGCTCTGGTAAATGCAACTGCGATCGGCCGGTCGATGATTACTTCAAGGGCTTCAGTCCGCGTGTCGGGTTTGCCTACCAGCTCGATCCGAAGACGGTTATTCGTGGAAGCTACAGTGTTATCTATACCCATGGAAATGCGAATGGCGGCAGCGCCACCTCCCGTCAGGGTGTTGGTCTACTCGGCTATAGCGTGAGCCCCAGCACTAGTTTCACACAACCTACTTCTGGACAGGTCGGTTCACAGTACTGGAAGCTTGATACAACCTTCCCGTCGTACGCAGCTCCGCCGAATCTTGATCCGGCTATTGGCACCTACAACACCACACTTATTTCCAGCCCTGCTCAGACGCCTTCGTATGCAGATCCGTATTACGGCGGCCGCGCACCGCAGTTCATCAACTGGAACTTTGGTATTCAACGTGAGCTCACTCCGAGCAGCACGCTGACCATGAGTTACGTTGGTTCGAAGGGCCACTTTCTTCAGCCCGACAGCCTGAATGGCCGCGGTATTGCTTCGAACCAGCTCGATCCAAAGTATCTGACCCTGGGGTCGCTACTCGGTTCGGCAGCTTCGTCGGCATCCGCTCGTGCCTCCGCAGGTGTCACCTTGCCGTATGCAAGCTTTGGCGGCGTAGGCAACCCGACAATTGCTCAATTGCTCAGGCCTTTTCCGCAATACAACAGCATCAGCGATGCATATGGCTTTGTGGGTAATACCAGCTTCCATGCGCTGCAGATCTATATCACGAAGCGCATGACCAACGGTCTCACGTTCATGACCAACTACCAGTGGTCGCGTACGATCGATAACAACGGTACTTTCCGCTCCGGCTATGACATTCCGGCTTCTGTGTCCTCCGACGGGCAGTTCCACGCTGCTCGTTCTCTGGATCAGAGCTTGTCTCTCGGCGACCAGCGCCATAAATTTGTGACGACTGGCGCGTATAACCTGCCATTCGGTACAGGAGCACTGGGCGGCGGCTCGCGCTGGTCTCGTGTGGCCTTCGGTGGCTTCCGTCTGTCCGGAATCTTCACGGCATACTCAGGAGCACCGCTGTCGATCACCATGAACTCGTGCAATACTAACCCGTCCCAGAATGCTAATGTTTGCTATCCGTTGATGAACCCTAGCTATGTCGGAAATGGCCGCCTGCAAGCGGCAGGTGCGCGTCCTCTCACCTCTGCTGAGATCGGAAGCAAGCAATTCCTGGATCCGAATGCATTTATCGCCTACAGCACTACTACTCAGCCGCAGTACGACTACAAGTTCAGCACGACGGCACGCACAGCGCCGTATGCGGGCCTCTTCCAGCCAGGTAACTACAAGCTGGATATGAGTCTGCGTCGTGCGATCGATCTGCCTCACGTGGGATCATTCGAGTCGTCGAAGCTTGTTCTGGAAGCTGATTACTTCAACGTAACCAATCACACCCGCTTTGTGTACAGCCAATCAAATGCTGTGCTGAACACGTTCGGTAGCTCCAGCTATGGAACGATGGTCGTCGACACTTCGTCTCCGATCAACCGTGCGCTGCAGCTCGCTGCCCGCATCGAGTTCTAATCTCTAACTCTAGAAGGCCGCCGGTTCGCCGGCGGCTTTTCTTTGGCTATTTTGTTCGCTACCCGTAATTAGACTCACAACCTTCTTCATCAGGAGAAATCATCCCATGGACCGTCGTTCGTTTCTGCTTAACAGCACGCTCCGGGTATAGCCTCTGCTCTGAAGCTCGAAGCGGCATATGGCAGCAGAATCCGCAGCCTCTGCTCACGGCAAATGCCCGCAGCTGCGCTACAGCGAAGCGCAGTTCAAGATCCCCGATGACGGCTGGCGCCTCTGGCTCGACCGAAACGCTGAGTGGAAGCATTGGTGGGAGTGAGGCGAGCTTTACATCCTCAGGCAGATAGATGGTGTCGTTCATGGCATGCCGGCTGACCAGGCGATGAGCATTCACTACCAGGTCAAAGGTGGAGGCTCCAACGGCTGGATGGTCGACGGTGCATCGGTGGAGATTTCCCGGTGCCTATGCTCGCGATCACGGCCGCAATATCGGCGCCGGAACACTCACAGAGAAGATAGGGAGTATGCCTGTGGTGTTACATCGCATCGTAGACATGCATCCCGTCTTGCTGCAGCGTTTTATGGCAAATGCGCTTGCCTGGCTGACCATGAAGTGAACCGCATAACAGTTATGGTTTCCTCTTGTTCTCTCGTTCAGGTAAGCTTGTAGGCCCTATCCTTTCCAGGAGATTTGCGTTGGCAGTTTCACCAAAGGCGGACGCGCACAAGACGAAGCGGTCCAGCCGGATCAAGATTCAGGACGTGGCCAGGATGGCCCAGGTCTCATTGAGCACCGTCTCCGGTGTGCTCAACGAGAAAGACAACATACGCCCTGAGACACGTCAGCGTGTGCTGGACGTCATTGAGCAGCTAGGCTATACACCGAATATTTTTGCAAGCAATCTGGCACGCCGGCGCACCAAGCTGATCGGCATTATCGTCTCTGACCTGTTAAATCCTTTCTTTGCCGAGATTGCGAAGGCTTTGGATACGCAGGCCCGTGCTCTCGGTTACGAGACCTTCCTTGCTTCCACCAGCTTTCATCCGGAGCAGCAGTACGCTGCGGTGCGGCAGATGCTCGCCCTGCGTGTTGCCGGTATCGCCATGATGACTTCGGAGAACGATCCGGAAGCGTTCTCACTGCTGAAGAGCAGCGGCACACCGACCGTATATCTGGATAATCCCCATGCAGGGCCGCACATCGGCACGGTCCGCGTGGATAAACGCCACGGCATGTTCATTGCCGTACAGCACCTGCTGGAGCTCGGACATCGCCGCATCCTTCTGATCAAGAACTCGCAGCAGAGTCTTTCGGAGCCGCCTGAGCCGCCCATGCTCTCCCACATGGAACGCCAGATCGGGTTCGAAGAGGCTCTATTGCAGTACAACCCGAAGGAAATGGACGTGCACATCATCGACGAAGCCGGCGAACCCGCCGCTGCCGGTCTGCGTGCCGTTCAGCGTGCACTGGAGCGCTACCGGTTTACCGCGGTTGTAGCGATCAATGATCTTGTCGCTCTGGGAGCGTTCCGTGGATTGCAGGCCGCCGGCCTTTCGATTCCGCAGGATGTCTCTGTCGTAGGGTTCGACAATACCTACCTCTGCGATTTCCTGCATCCGCCGTTGACGACTGTGGCGACACCGCGCGCGGATCTGGCGCGCAGTGTCCTTTCCATGCTGAATGCTTATATCGATGGCGCCGAGCAGCCGAGCGAACCGATGCTCTCCGCCAGCATCGTTTTGCGCGAGTCGACCGCGAAACCACCGGGAAAATAGTGTCCCTGTTGCTGGCTATGTAATGGGTCTCGACATGCCTAAGGTGCCCGGAATGTCAGGTATCAGCGCCTGAGCCACAAAAGCTGATTGCGGTGAGACAATTCACGCATTTGAAACCGACTGCATGAGACTTTAGGGCCTGTGCGAGAGACGGAGGAGGGCTAGCGAGACCAGTAAGGGCGATTCATGGAGATCCGCCGTTTCAATGCCGAGCTTAGCACGGCTTCTCGCCGGCCAAGTTTGTAACTCACCAGTTTCGTTGCCGTGCGGAGCAGGCAATAAGGCAACAGATACGGCTTCGTCCGGAGCAGCATCTTGATCTCAGAAAGAACGAATCTCTTTCCTTCTCCTGTTGCATGTCCGAAGTTTTCGAGAAGCCAGGATTCACGGCTATGGAAGACTCCAATATCAAAGTATCGTTTGGCTTCTTCGCGTAGAGAGAGGTCATGGGAGTGGACCACCGTGGCATCTGCGACGTAAACCTTCTTATAACCTGCAAGCAGCATGCGCGCAGCCACGTACGCGTCTTCGCCAAAGATGATATCCGACGGGAATCCACCGACGTCCAGCAGCGCGTCACGGCGGTATGCCGCAAAGCTATTAGAGATGAAGAATGCCTTCATCCCTACGGTTTCGCGCGAACGCAACGTTACGATCGATGAATGTTCGGGGTAATTGAAATACCGGGCATGCTTCTCAATCGGGCCTGCTGTCGGGCGGGGCAATTGGCGGCCATAGGCGCATCCCACAAGGGGGTCGTCGAAGGCCTCAACCAGCTTACATATCGAATCAGGTGCTGTGAGTACAGCGTCCTGCGTCATGAAAAGCAGAATCGGAAATTCTATCTTGCCTGCTGCCATCTGCCGGGTACGCCCATGATCGAATTCGCATCTCTGAATCGAGATGACTGTATACCCTGCATTCCGAGCTAGGGCCGCGGTGTTATCCGAGGAAGCTGAGTCAACGACAAAGACCTGAGAGGGATCGATGTGCTGCGATCTCAACCCTCGAATCAGGTCTGGCCAGTCGCTGGCAGCATCCAGGGTCGGGATAATGATCGCAACGTCCTTGACCGTATGCTTGGCGCCGGATTGAATCGATTCTCTGGTTACCGTGAGCGGAACAGGCATAACAGCAAACTCATCCTGAGAGTAGCATGGTAGTTCAAATGGGTTATTCTGAAAAGTCGCTTGAGGGGGTGTTCCTCCCAGAATAACATCTTGCTGCAAATCTTCAGGGTATCTGCGAATTCTCCAGACAGCCGCTGTGCTGGCAGTATGTTTTAGGAGATTTCGGCGGGTGATCATTTTGTTTTCCGGCTGGAAGGCCAGGATAAGAGACCCTCGCGGACGGTCTTAGAAGGGAATCGTCCGCGAGGTCAAGAGAACAGCCTTACCGGAAAGTGGAGATTACGGCTGCCAGCAACGTGAACTGACTTGTCAGGCTGGAGTCGAATATCATCCTGAATTTGCTTATCTTGAAGGCCTTTTCAGGAATAACAATCGTATCCCCAGGAGCTATCCGCAGATTGGAAAATGCTTTTCCCTGTTCCTTGGAAACGATCGATCCATTCGCGCGGATCACAAAGGCATGCGACTGATCCCCAGCATTATTCGCGCCGCCGGCCAATGCGACGTAATACTTCGTCTTGGCATTGTGAGTGAAGATATAAGAGCTCTGATTGTTCACAGCTCCAATGACATTGACCGTGCTTGGACGAGGCGGAATCATCAGTACGTCGCCGTCCTCTGGCACCATATGCGGTAAATCTGCTAAATCGGTCGAATTCGGCATGGTATTCAGAACGACACGGCCCGTTGCCTTCTGATTTTGGATACGACGGAGCAACTCTGTCTGCAGGGCAGGCAGGCTTGAAGCAGCCGCGGAGGCGCTTCCCCCATTGAGTGTTACGTTGATGACCGAGTGTTGGACCTCTGCCGTAAGGCGTTGTACGTAATCATCGAGCCGCTGCTGTTGCGAAATGCGAGCCGACTCGCGCGTGAACTCCGCTCCGTACGGATAGGCGTTTGCCGTGAGCCCCCCCGCCTTCCTTAGAACATCCATCCAGGTCTCGTTATTTTCTACCGCGTAGACCCCGGCCATGGTGACCTCGCCTTCAACACGGACAAACTTTGTCTGCTGGTCTCTTGGAACGGTGACATCCGCTTGGGAGAAAATCGTGACCACATCTTCCGGTTGCAATTCTTTGTCCTGGCTCAAATCGTGTTCCAGCACAAGCTTGCCTAGATTGAACGGGACGAGGGTGCTTTTGAGGGTAACTGGATCCTTACGCTCAATGACGGCATAACTCCAATCGATGTCCGGTGCTGGAATTGTGATCTTTACAGCTTTCGCCGTACCCTTGCTGACCTGGTCTCGTCCGGTGACAGAACTCTGAGAGGGATACTGAACATTAGACCCGTTCGGCGTGTTATTCGCAGCATTTGGAGTTTCAGACGGTGTGGCGCCGGCAGAAATGCCCGTGCCGAGGTCCTGGGAATTTAAATCCTGTTGCTGTAGCACTGACGTAGCGGCAGCTGCCTCACCAACGCTGGATCCATTTTGAGGCTGCTGCGATGACTGAGTACGAGCCGTCATGCCGGTATCGCCAATATTCAAGTTGCGGCGAGCGGCGACCAGCGGCTGGAAATCTGGATCAGTCGAGAGACGATTGTGGTTGGTCCAGTAGTTCTTTGTGAGAAGGGCATCCTTCTCAGGCATGATGTCACTCAGTTTGAGTCCCGGGCGCCACGTGAATCGACCGGGTTGCACGACATTTCCACGGAGTGTAACCGCGTTCTTGAACGATGGGGGAAGCTCGGGGACGAAGACGATGTCCCCATTCCTCATAGGAGTGCTTGCCAGCTCGGCGGTGGAAATGCGTAAAACCGTTCTATTATCTCCGGGAACAATACGTTCAATCGTGAGGGGAGATTGCGCGGCAGTATTTGACTTGCCTCCGGCAAGCGAAAGCGCAGCCTCAACGGATTCGCCCCCGAGTAACTCATAAACCGCGGCATCTTTGACACTTCCACCAATCGCGACCTGTTCTCCCACGGGAGGAATAAAGAGAACGTCTCCTGCCATCAAACGAACGTCCTTCGATTTATCGCCGAACCGTAAGAAGCGATATAGATCGAATTCGGTGACCGTTTCGCCACCGCGACGAAGCTGTACTCTACGGAATGAACCTGTGCTGGAGGGGCCACCGGATACGAACAGGGCATTGATCATTGTGCTGAATGCGCTGACGGTATAACTTCCCGGTTGTCGAGCCGCACCGGTCACAAACACCTGGACTGTCCGCAGGTGGCCAAGTTCAACGGAGAGATTGTAGTTACGGTAAACCCGGTCGACTGCAGCGCGAATAGTATTCTGAAGATCCTTGAAGGGAACGCCGGCAACGGTAATGGAACCGATCCGAGGAAGATAGATACTTCCTGAGCGGTCGACGGTGACTTTTCGATTCAGTGAGATTGAGCCCCATATCCCGACAACAACCTCATCTCCAGGGGCCAGAATGTAATCGTCGGGTACCTGGGCCTCGGCCAGCGGCATGTAGTCGAACGGATCCCTGAAAAAGCTCTGTCCAAAAATTGGAGGGAGCGTCCCAAATGTAGCCGCTGCCGATTGCTGGAGAGGTATCGGAGGAGCTACTGGCAGACGAGGGATACGTCTCATGCGAAGGGCCATTGTTTGCAGGTCCGTGCGAGACGTACTGCTATTCTGCTGCAGCGACGTTTGATCTTCGAGAGACAGAGAATTACTGCCCAGGGCTCCTGGTACGCGAGGTACTCCAGTCCCGATGTCGGAACCGCCCTGTTGCTGTTGCGAGTAGTAATTAGAATACTGGTCGCCCGTCGCGCTCACCCCGGAAGGATCGTAGGGGACGGTGGATACTGAGCCATTCGACTGTGTCTGTCCATAGGAAGCAGAGATCGAAAGGTAGCCGAAGCAGACGAGAAACGCGGTCAGGCGGGTTTTAACGGGCACGGGCGAAAACTACTCCTCACTTTAGCAGCAGTATAGCCGCTGTTACGGCGGCGGCGATCGGAGGCTGCCAAGCCTTTCGAATGGTTGTATTGCCGAAGCAATCAAGGCGGAATGCAGATTGTTCAAGGTGAAAACAAAATGCGATACGCTGGTGGCGGGTTTTGAAACCCAGCAACTGCAAATTGGCCGACAGACCGCTGTTGCTGATGAAACCGACAACGTACCGCGCCACGGGATTTCTATGCAAAATCGCTGGGGAGGTCCTTTTTCCAATCTTCAAATGCCTCTTCCAAGCTGAACCGGAAGCTGTATCCGAGTTCTTCAAGATGCAGAGGATAGACATTGGTAGATCGAAAGAGTTTCCGGACCCGGACCGGATTGACAGGAGTCTTGATCCCAAAAACAGACGCCAGCATTGCGACGGGATAGGAGATCCCAAGTAGCAGATATCTGGGGACCGAGAGGGGAGAGCGCTTGAGGCCGGCTGCCTTCTGAATGGCATGGACGAAATCTTGCAGCCTCGGAGTGGGACTAAAAGAAAAGTTGAGTAGCAGGAAATTTTGTTGATGTTCTTGCAGGTAGGCCATGGCAAAGAGCATGACGTGGCAGAGTTCCTTGACATAGCCACCCGCCTTGATCGTATTGCGATTCCCCATGTAGACGAAGTAGCCCTTCACAAGGCTGCGAACCAGACGGGTGACATTGCCGCCTTCGCCTGGGCCAAAGACGACTCCTGGGCGCATGATCACAAGTTTTCGAGCGTTGTCGCCCGCCAGCCAGGCCAGATGGATTTTTTCAGCGGCTAGTTTCGAGCTCCCATATGGGCTTTCCGGAGTGGGAATGGATCGTTCATCCTTTTGGCTTTCCGAAGGACCGTAGGGTGAGATGCTGCTGGTAAAGACGATCTTTCTTGAGGATGTTCGTGTTGCCCAGTCGCACACATGCTCGGCCCCCAGCAGATTTGTTTCAAAGTATTCTGTGGCGGCATGCCCGGGTTCGCGGTGGATCGCGGCGAAATTGAAAACAATCTCAGCCTGTGGCAGAAGATCTGTCGGCACAGGCTGCCGTACATCATGCTGAACAAAGACAGCGCGGCCGGAAGAGAGCGCCTCCGCAAGAGCACGTGCATAGGAGTCCGTACGAGGAGGGCGGATATCCACCAGATAAACCGTATTCTGGGGATCGGCCGCAAGCAGCGTCAACGCTGTGTGGGTGCCAATAAACCCATTTCCCCCAAAAATAACGAATGACCTGTTCAATGTGTCCATGGGCACAGTTGTCCTATTTCCTAGCCTAAAAGTGTGTCAGTCTTGTGCAGTCAGTGTCAGAGCGGACGTAGTTTTTCGCTTACGCCTTCACGGAAATACGAAAGCCGAGGCTTTGTTCGCAACCCGTTGAGGAATTCATTACGGCTGACATTGAATATGAAACAAACGGGCCTGATTTCCCAAGGGTGACGTCTCCATCCTCTGTATACGTGTATTTCCTAGGATAGCTGGTCGTCTTGAATCGACAAAATCCCTTCGGGAAACATGTCGACAAACGGACATTCATCGAATGCCTTCCGGATGTGGGAGCAGAAGAAAGTAGGCAAGGTATACGTTATTTCTGCAGGGAATCCACGCCGAGCCGTCGTTGGGAGTGAGACGGGTACCTGGCCCGCTCCGCAGGCCGGTTATCGCGCAGACTGTGCTGCTGCCCTCGCTTGAGCCTTTGGACGTTACCGTGTTTTCGATTTTGGGCCTCTCACGCAGTCGCTTCGATACGACCACGAAAGATCTCAGCGGCGGCACTCGCTGGCTGCGGACCTAGCAAAGCGCATGCAGAGTGCGTTTGAGTTTCCGGTGGACTCGCAGCTCCCAGCTGCGAGCGGCTGGAGTTCATGGGATGGCGAAGATCGAAACGGAAAATCGAAGAGTCAGGCTTTCCAACTAACAAAGAAGGCCCGGGCATGAAGCCCGGGCTTTTCTTTTGGGGGAGGACGGGGCTAGAAAAGAATCTTCAAGCCGAACTGCGTGTTGAAGGGTTCACCAGCACCGATACCTGGAGCTCCGTTGTAGTCGCCGATGGTGTCATACAGGCTGAAGCTTCCGCCGACTGTACTGCTTGGCGGTGCATAGTTGATGCGATTGAACAGGTTGAACATCTCCGCGCGGAACTGGACGGTCATCAGCTCCTTGATCTTCGTGTTCTTGAAGACTGAAAAATCTACATCGGAATACCCGGGACCGTAGTAGCCGTTGCGGCGCGTCGTTCCAAAGTGACCGGCGGCCGGGTCGATAAATGCTGCAGGATTCAGCCAGCTTGCTCCTGGCTTTTGCCCCTGGTATCCCGCCTGCGGATTTCCAATCTGGACAGCCCGGTCATTGCCCTCGTTTGTACCACTAATGTCGCCCGAAGCATGTACCGTGAACGGCTGGCCACCGTGGAAGCTGAGCAGGGAATTCAACTGCCATCCATGCGTCAACTCTTTCGGTCCCCACGCCGATCCCGGAACCTCATAGCTCATGAGAGCGGTGAACGTATTGCGCGTGTCAAAGTCACTGTTGCCATAGTCGCCTTTGAAGTTGAAATTGTCCTGCGGCAGGCTTCCTCGATAGGCCGTCACTTCATCTAGGTTGTGGCTCCAGGTGTAGGCGGCCTGAGTCATGAACCCATGCCAGTGCATGATCCGTAGTTGTGCCTGCAATGCGTTGTAGTTCGAGGTGCCGATGCTCTCGATCTGGTTGATATTGCCGTACTGCGGATAGCTTGAGGCATAAGGAAGAGAAGTTGCTCCAGCAGTGACGTTGAGCTGATTCAGATCCAGCAGGCTCAGCAGGCGGCGGCCTTCGCTACCCACATAGCCAAGCTGCGTAATGATATTGGCGCCCATCGTGTGCTCGATATTGAGGCTGTAGTTCTGGTTGTACGGTGTGCGGAAGTTACGGTCCACGGAAAAGACGCCGCATGGATTCGAAGACGAACAGGGATAACTGATCGCGGAAGGAAAGATCGCTTGGCCGCCTACGATCGTGGTTTTGCCCGGTTGTACCGTCGGATCGCTCGGGATGGCCTTACCCGCCGCGCTGATGGTGTAGACAGGGTTGGGGCCTGCCGGATTGCCTTCGACGCCGTTCGGCGCCTGGTTGCCGGGCCGGTTGTCGAGGAACGGATTCAGGTTCGGTGTATCGAAGTAGAAGCCATAGCCTGCGCGGATCACGGTCTTATCGTCCAGACCATAGGTGATACCCAGACGTGGGCTGAAATTTTTGTAGTACTGCTGATAGAGGGAACTAATCTGGTTGCCCTGGAAGGCGATGCCGTTGATCGAGGTCATCTCCGGTCGGAAGACAGAGAGATCCTTGTTGCTGTTATGCAGCGGACCTACATAGTCGTAACGCACACCATAGTTGAAGCTCAGCTTTCTCGTAAGCTGCCAGGAGTCTCCCGCATTCAACTCCCAGGTATTGACGAAGACCTGGCGCTCCGGATCTCCAATGGCAATTGTGGCTGCTGATGTATAACCGGCGAGGAAGTCTGCCAGTGCGCCGGCAAGTCCCGATCCGCCGACTCGCGTGCCATCAAAAGTGAATGACCCGACGGAGTGTCGCTTATAGAACTCGTCAAGCTGCGCCTGCCGGAACTCGCCCCCCAGACGGATCTGATGTTTACCCTTAACCCAGCTCAACTGATCAGTCAGATGGCCGGTGATGTCATTACGGCCCTCGGGTGGTGTCATGCCTACCGGATCGAAGCCGGTGATCGTGATATTCGGTGCATTGCCGAAGGGCGCTCCAGTTACGAAACCCAATGACTGCACGTTGAAGTTGGTATTCGCGTCATTGAAGACCTGGTTGAAGTAGTTCACGCCTACCAGCAACTGATTCGAGATGGAGGGCGAGAGCATTCGGTTATAGACGACAGCGACGTTCTGCACGTGGATCGGCGCCACTTCGAAGTAGTCGTAGATCTGCGATCCGACCGGCGCCACCTGGTTACCCTGTCCCACGAACCAGTGGGCGCTCAGGCTGTCCTTGTCGGTGATGTGATAGTCCACCTTGCCAAGGCCGTTGTAGCTATAGCCAAACTCGGGAACGTTCGAATGGAAGTTATTGACATTGCCGACTGTATCGGAAGAAAGATTCCCGCCTGCCCACAGCGTATTCAACACCTTTTGCATGGTGCTGTTTACGGGGATATTCTTTGCGGCCAGAATAGCCTTTGCCTGGTTCTGCCAGCCGATAGAGGGCTCGGTGGCGCTGCCGGATTCTCCAATCACAAAGCGCTGCTTCTCAAAGGTCAAAAATCCGAAGAGCTTGTCCTTCAGGATGGGCGCGCCAATAGAGAATCCCAGATTGTAGTTGCGTACCTTCTGTTTGGTATCGCTGAAGGGACTCTTCGCGCCGAAGAGCTCATTGCGGTCGAAGTAGTATGCAGAACCGTGTAGATGATTCGTGCCGGACTTGAGCGTCAGATTGATGGTTCCACCCGGATTGCGTCCGCCTTCTGGACCAGATTGCGTCTGAGCAGAGAACTGTTCCACGGCATCAATCGGCAGAATAATACCGGCGATACCCGAGACACCGCCCTGGTTGACCGCTGGTACGTTGTGCCAGAGATCGTTGTTGTCGACCCCATCGATCTGCCAGTTCATCTGGTTGGCGCGCGTTCCATTCAGAGAGCCGTAGCCACCGCCCGTATAGCCGGCGAAGCCTGGTGTGAGCTGGATCATCTGCGTGAAATCACGGCCATTCAGCGGCATATCCGCCACTGCCTGGGCTTCGACAACGATGTTCTGCGTTACGGTGGTTGTGTCGAGCGTGATATCTGACGCCTGTACCTCAACTGTCTGCGTCGCCGAAGCTGTCAGCTTGATGGATGGAAGTGTGTAGATCACACCGGCGGAGACCGGAATCTTATCGACCTTAACCGTGCTGAATCCAGCGTTGGTGACCGTCAAAGTGTAAGCTCCCAACGGCAGGTCATTGAACAGGAAGCTGCCGGCGCTCGATGTCACCGAGGTGTACGTGCTCTTGGTTGCTTCATTGGTGAGAGTGACTGTCGCCCCAGAGACGCTAGCTCCCGTCACGTCAGTGATGTCGCCGTTGATACCACCGCGAAATGTCTGTGCTGAAAGTGAAGAAGAAAGCACACATATCGCTGCAAGTACCAGAAGGAAAATCGCTTTTTGAAAACGAATACACGACTGCCAGAACGTCATGAACCTTACCTCCATGCGTGATACAGCTATAGGTCGGCGTGCCGGCGTGATGCGGCCGCAACCCTGCCTGCTTTTCAATTACGAGTACGAAAAGATGTGCGAACTACTGCTTCAACTTGAGTGACAAGGACCGCAAGGGCCTGGCGGAAGAGAAGAGGAACGACTGTAGGGCACAGCGGGGAAGCTCCAGCTTCTTAAACCGGAGTCGTGTTTTGATGAGATATTCACCTATTGCAAGCAATCCTGCAATCAAAAATATTGAATCAATCGCGGCGCTTTTTCTATCAGAAGGCAGATTCGCTATGTCCGTACCATGCGGCGGTACGCCGAATCATTTCATTCAGCCCCACAGTTTCGCGGAGTCCAAGCTCGTTTTGCGCCCGCTCTGTCGAAGGCACGTAGCGGCTCGGTCCAACGCAGGGCTGAGGTGTTTCCCCGACGCGGATTTCGCTCTCCGGCGAAAGCTCGACCGCAACCTGGTGTGCCAGATCGAGAATGCTGATACCGCGAGACGATCCGACATGAAACGGCCTCAGCGCAGGGGCACGGAACAGGATCGTCCATAGCCAGACCACGAGGTCAGAAGCGTAGAGATATGATCGCAATGGCGTGCCGTCGCCTCTGATTTCGATGGAACGATGAGCCATCGCATCCGCAATGAAGTTGCCGATGGCAAAATGCTCATCCAGTGGAAGGCGTGGTCCACAAAATGCCCAGCAGCGGGCGATCTTGCATGAGAGATTGCCCGAGCGGCCATAGATGGCGCACAGCATCTCCGCAGTGCGCTTCGCGTGACCATAGATGCTCGCCGGCGCAAGTGGATCAGGCGCGCCTTCGTAGGTTTCAGGTAATAGAGGTATATCGCGCGGTTGGCTCCCATAGACAGCGCCGGAGCTGGTGAAAAGAAGCTTGGTCGCGCGGGTATGAAGCGCATATTGCAGCACACGCTCCGTTCCGTGCACGATGGTGGAGTAGGTTTCCGCTGGTTGATCCGCTACCAGCGTTGCACGGGTCTCCGCTGCCGCGTGAATAATGAAGTCAACCGGCTGTTGTGGGAACTCGAAGGTGCGGACGTCGCCCTTCCATACTGAGACTGCTGGGTCGTCCGCGACATGAAGCGATGTGGCAGCAAACCGTTCGGGGTCGCGCGTAAGAATGATCAACCGGGCGTTCAGATGGAGTGCTTGATTGATATGGCAGAAGCTCTCATGCAGCCATGAGCCGAAGAATCCGCTTCCTCCCGTCATGAAGATCGTGCGCCCTCGTACCTCCTCCCACAACTCTGTGGTGAGCGATTGTATTGAAGCGAGATCCTCCGAGGGCAGCGGTTTCATTCGTGATCACACCTCCACGGGGGCAACAATCATCTCCGCACGGAAGACCTCGCGAGGAAGACGCGGCTCCATATCTTCCATCGGAAGACTTACAATGGTCCCATCAGCGCGCGTCGCGGACGTGGCGCGAGGCTGCACCACCTGCTCCGAAGAGACGGTGACTGCGCAGACGAGCGGTCCCGGGCGATCCAGCATTGCCTGTATCTTTTCGCGAATCCCCTCATGATCTGCAATCTCGTCAGTTGCAATGCCATAGGCCTGCGCCACGTTGCGGACATCGGGAAGCGTGAGATGGCTTTCCGGATCGCTGCCGACCATCCGTCCCTGAAAGTGCCGCGTCTGCATCCCCATGATGGAAGCATAGGTGCCGTTACAGAGAACGAAGAACTTGATCGGAAGATTCAGGCGCCGTACCGTCTCAAGTTCCTGGATATTCAACTGGAATCCGCCGTCTCCATTGATAACGATTGTTCGCCGTCCTCCTGATGCAAGGCAGGATCCGATTGAACCCGGTAGACCGGTTCCCATCGCTCCAAGCGTCGGTGAGTTTACGACACGTTGTCCTTTTTTAAGTCGGAAGCTCTGCAGGAAGACATCGCTGCATGCTCCCGAGCTACCGGGAGCAAGAACATCGTCCGGTGTACAAAGGTCAGAAAGTACATCCACAAGGACGTAGAGATCCACGACGTCTTTTGCCTGCCAATATTCCGGCAGGATATCGGGATACTTCTCTCGCCAGTCTTTGGTCTTTGCCATCCATGAAGAAGTATCTGGAAGCTGCACGGCCTTCAACTGAGAGAGCAGCTCGCGGAGGAACTGTGCAGCGTCCGCCGCGACTGGCACGTCGATGGGCATGTTGAGTTTTGCAAGCTCTGCGGGATCGATGTCGACGATAACCTTTTTGGCGGCGCGAGCGAACTTCTCATGGCTGAACGCCACCTGCGGACGATCCAACCGTGCGCCGAGCACCAGAATGAAATCCGCATTCTGCTGGGTAAAGTTTGACCACCGTGAAGCTACGGAACCAGGCCTGCCGGCAAACTGAGCGGCGTCGTCAGGGAGCATATCCATTGCCTTCCAGGTCAAAAGCACCGGAATATTCAAGCGATCGATGAGCTCTGTCACCAGGCCGTCGTTATAGGCCTGACGCGCACCATTACCGAGAAAGAGTACGGGGCGTTCTGCCTGTCGCAACAGCGAGATTGCATCGGAGACCTGCTGTTTCAGCAAATTATCTGCTGCCGAAGTTGATTCTGGAAGATAGGCCCGCAGAGAACTCTCATCTACCATCTGCGCCTGCACATCGAGTGGGATATCGAGCCATACCGGTCCGCGTCTTCCGGTCCTTGCCTCATGCACCGCTCGCTCCAGCTCGTAGCGGATGTCATTTGGCTCAACAATCGTCTTTGCGTACTTCGTGAGCGGTTTCACGACGGAGATAATGTCCAGCTCCTGAGGGCCCAGCGATCGCACCCCGTACTGTGTCAGCAGGTCCGCGCGCTTAACCTGGCCGGAGAGAAAGATGCAGGGGGTTGAGTCTAGCCATGCAGCAGCCAGACCGGTGATTGCATTCGTACCGCCCGGGCCAGTGGTCACCAGCGCGGCCGACAGGGTTCCGGTGTACTCCGCATGAGCCTGCGCGGCGAAGGCGACGCCCTGTTCATGCAGGCAGCAGACGTATTCGAGTCCAGCCTGCCGCCCTACCGAATCCACCAGATGCATGCAACCGCCGCCCGTCAGCATGAAGATGCGGTGGACACCACGGTCCACGAGGAACTGCATAATGTAGTCGGAAAGCTTGATCATCGATTCTCCGGCATCGTTGCAAGCTGGTGAAGCAGCGCTTGCATGGTAAGTTCGCTGTTGTTCCACGGCTGCGCCGGCTGTAAGACACGCATCCCCAGCCCGGCGGCCTGGCTAATGTTTTCGGAAGAATCGTCGATCAGGACATCTCCGCTGCGCAACCAGCGCAGGTATTCGCCCTTCGTAAGGTCATATAGCGGTGTATCGGCATCATGCCGGCTTGGCACCACACCGAATGTGCGGATCCATAGACCGAAATACTTAAAAACCCAGGAAGCCACATCAGGAGCAGTAGCCAGCGGTCGTGCCGTTAGCGCGACGTGGCGGAAGCGAGCCCCATACTGGAAGAACCACGCAACCACCTCCGGGTTCGGCTCCATCTCTTTAGCCCTGTTTGTCCGCCGGAAGAGATCCATGGATGTCAGGTACTCCTCGCGGGAGACGCCAAGCGCCGCATGCGGTGGGTTGCAACTCAGGTCTTCGAAGCGAAGCCGGCATTCCGGATGATCCGGCATCCACTGGCAATGAAACCACTGGTGCATCAGATCATTCAGAACATCGTCAACATCCCATACGAGAGTCAGCATCTATTCAAGCCAGTAGGTGACAAACGTCTTGCGATTCTTGTTGGCGAGAATGCTCTCGTCGGTGTAGAACGAGTCGTCGCTGGTGTAGCTGCTGGATACCTCTTCAATGACCGCTCCGTTCTTTGTCCAGAACGAGTGCCGGATCCCGTGGGGAATAGTGATCACATCATTCGCTTTATGAACGGTCTCCTTGCCATCCAGTTGAACTGAAACATCTCCATAGAGGATGTGGTAGGTCTCGTTCTTCTGGTTATGCCACTGCTCCGGATGCTTCTGCTTCGGCAGGACGACCATCAGCCGTTTGCAGTAGTCACGATTGATGACGGTGACAGCCGTCAAACCAAACTCGCGAAACCGCTCCAGGCCGTAGTGGTGAGAGATCTCCAGTTCACACCGTCCAGGCACTTGTACACGGCTTTTTTTCAGCAGACCCCGGACCGCTGAAACGATCTGGTACACCTGTTCGCGGGTGTACCGGGTAGAGACTTTATCGCGCATGATCGGGCCGTTTGCAGGAATATCCTCGCCGGCGGTGAACTCCGTGTACTTGGAGAAGTCCTGGGCTACCAACTGTCCACCAAGGTTCGGCATGGCGAAAAAGACATTCGAGGGACGAATAATTTCCCCCGCACGCACCGGCTGGCGAACAAACGCTCCACGATGGAGATTGCCGAGGGCAACCTGCTCTTCCGGCGGAGCGGGATAGCGATGCTCCGGATCTCCGATCATCGTCAAGGCATCGGCCGCGGACTGCAGCCATTTGCGCACCTGCTCGGGCGTAGCGCTATAGGTGTTGATCGAGTACTTCTCCGTCGGTACACCGACGTGTTTCTCGAATGCGACCGATCCCATGGCGAGGGCAATCTTCACCGCTTCATAGTTATCTGGACGCTCATGGGTCGAGTAGCCGACGGGGATCTCAGGGTAACGATTGCGCAGCAGGAGAATCTGACCGAGGTGCAGGTGATCATCGGGTGCGGGATACTCGCCGACGCAATGCATGAGCGTGAGCTCTTTATCGCGGTGGCGGATAAAGCTTACAACCCGGTCTACTTCTTCCAGCGGCTCGCCGGCGGTGGAAGCGACGATGGGCAGATCGTACTGCACAATCTTTTCCAGCAACGGCCAGTCCGTGACATAGCAGCTCGGGATCTTCATGAAATCGAAGCCATGTTCGACGATCTTCTCGACCGCGACTTCGTCCCATGGTGTGCACATCGAAAGAAATCCGGCATCTGTGATCGCCTGCTTGATGGTCAGATACTGATCCCATGTCAGCGACGTCTCCGAGAAGCGCTTAACTGGTTTCAGATCGCACTTGCCGCGATAATCCGGGTGCAGCCAGGTATCGGCATCGCGATACTGCAGCTTGACGCAGAAGCGGAATGGAAATCCTTCCGATGCGGTTTTAAGCTCGCGCACGATGCGGACTCCGTGCTCCACGTCACCCATATGGTTGTTCGCCATCTCATAGATGAACAGCGGCGGGCGATCAGCGGTCATTACGATTCACTCCTGCTGGGTTCAAAACCTGTACCAGGTCAGAATCAGATAGCATATCGCCCCGTTTCGCTTCGGCGACGAACTCTTTTATAGAGGTGACTACATAAGCAAGCATCTCTCTGCTCAGGCCGGGGAAGACACCGATCCAGAAGACACGATTCATGGCAAAGTCAGTATTGGGCAGGTTCCCCACGACCCGATGCGGCTTGTCTTCATACGCGGGCTGCTTCAACAGATTGCCGCCAAATAACAATCGGGTTCCGATCTTTCGCTGTTCGAGCGCTCGAGTCAGATCATCGCGGCGAAAGGGAGCATTTTCGCGGACACCGATAGGGAATCCGAACCACGACGGGTCAGCTCCCGGCGTAGCCTCTGGCAGCACAAGCACGTCGCTCAGTGGTTTTAGAGACTCGTGGAGATAGCGGAAGTTCTCTTTCCTGCGGCCGATAAATCCGGGCAGCTTTTCCAGTTGCGACACCCCAATCGCTGCCTGCATATCGGTTGCCTTCAGGTTATAGCCAACATGCGAGTAGATGTATTTGTGGTCGTATCCGCAGGGCAGTTCGCCCAGTTGCCATTCGAAGCGCTTTCCGCAGGTGTTATCTTTGCCCGGATCGCACCAGCAATCCCGTCCCCAGTCACGGAAAGATTCGATCAGTACTTTAAGACTCGGGCTGTCTGTGAGTACGGCTCCGCCTTCGCCGGTGGTGATGTGGTGCGCGGGATAGAAGCTTAGTGTCGCAATATCTCCAAAGCTGCCCACGCGCCGGCCCTTCCAGGTTGACCCGAGAGCATCGCAGCAATCCTCGATCAGCCAGAGATTGTGTTTCACGGCAAAGGCTTTCACTGCGTCCAGGTCGAAGACATTTCCCAGCGTATGGGCAAGCATGATGGCGCGGGTCTTGTCGCTGCGGGCCGCTTCGAACTGGTTGACATCGACTTCATAGGTTGGGAGTGTTACATCGACGAAGACCGGGACCAAGCCGTGCTGCAACATTGGATTGACCGTCGTTGGAAATCCCGCAGCGACAGTAATGACCTCGTCACCTGGCTTGAGCTGTCGCTCCCCTAACTTTGGAGAAGTAAGGGCAGCAATGGCCAGCAGGTTGGCGGAAGATCCGGAGTTCACAAGCGAGGCGCTTCGTATGCCAACAAATCTCGCCAGTTTGCGTTCGAACTCCGCGGCAAAGCGCCCGGTTGTGAACCAGCAATCCAATACCGAATCGACGGCGGTCTGTACATCGCTCCCGTCGACGACCTTACCTGAGACCGGCACAGAGATCTCACCCGGCCGGAACTCCCGGTCAGGGAATGCCTCCTGAATGTACTCGGCAGAAAGTGAAAGGATCTGTTCCCTGATCTGCGCTGCTCTGTTGGTCATCGAGTTTCCATTTGGGTCTTTAGCAACAAAATCTTTGCTGGTTAGTGTACGCTTGGGCCACATTCTGGCTCAAGATTAGAGGAAACGAGAAAGCAAGCCGATAAAGAAGTAACCATGTCGATGAAAGCAGTCATCCTAGCCGGCGGTTTGGGAACCCGTATTAGTGAAGAAACCGGCATCCGCCCTAAACCGATGGTCGAAATTGGCGGCAAGCCGATTCTGTGGCACATCCTCAAAATTTATTCACAACATCAAATCAACGATTTCATCATCTGCTGTGGATACAAGGGCTATCTGATCAAGGAGTACTTCGCGAATTACTTCATGCACACTTCCGATGTCACCTTCCACATGCAGGAAAACCGCATGGAAGTCCATCAGAGCGTTGCCGAACCGTGGAAAGTCACCCTAGTGAATACGGGGGAGAATACCGGTACCGGCGGCCGACTCCGCAGAGTAGCGGAATACCTCAAGGGTGAAAAAGAGTTCTGCTTGACATATGGCGATGGTGTTGCCGACATCGATATCACGTCCACCGTCGACTTTCACCGCAAGCATGGCAAGCTTGCCACGGTAACGGCCATCTTGCCTCCAGCCCGTTTCGGCAGCCTGAATGTTGAAGGCACAAGTGTCTCGGAGTTCCAGGAAAAGCCCCAGGGGCAAGGCGGCTGGATCAATGGTGGTTTCTTTGTTTTGTCTCCAAAGGTAATCGACGAGATTCACGACGACTATTGGATGTTTGAACAGGAGCCCGTACGCCGCCTGACGGAAAAGCAGCAGGTCGAGGCTTATTTTCATCATGGTTTCTGGCAGGCCATGGACACCTTGCGGGACAAGCACAGGCTAGAAGATCTATGGGCAACCGGGGCGGCTCCTTGGAAAGTCTGGTGAAGGGGAAGGTCTGGTGAGGGAAAGTCTGGGAAACTTCTGGTCAGGCCGCCGGGTATTCCTGACAGGACACACCGGGTTCAAAGGGAGTTGGCTGGCGCTTTGGCTCGCACGGTTGGGTGCCCATGTGCGCGGCTTCTCTCTCGATCCCGATACCGAACCCAATCTGTTCACTGTGGCTCGTGTGCAGGATTTCGTCGAACATGGTGTGGGAGACATCCGGGACTTCCCCATGCTTCGATCGGCGCTCCTCGAATATGAGCCGGAGATCGTCTTCCACCTGGCAGCTCAGTCTCTTGTGCGGCGGTCCTACCGCGATCCCCTTGGAACATACGGCACCAATGTAATGGGCACGGCGAATCTGCTTGAGGCGGCCCGTCAATGTTCCAGTGTGCGCGCGATGCTCTGTATTACCAGCGATAAGAGCTACCGCAATGATGAAACTGGTAAGCCCTATCTTGAGACAGACCCACTTGGCGGCCACGATCCCTACTCCTCCAGTAAGGCCTGTGCTGAGCTTGTGACCGCAGCCTATCGGGCATCGTATTTCGCCGTGGCGCCCTCCAGTGCAGCCGGTGTGGCTACGGCCAGGGCAGGCAATGTCATTGGAGGTGGTGACTGGTCCCAGGATCGCCTCATCCCGGATGTTGCCCGCGCGATCAGCGCCGGAGAACCGGTGCACATCCGTAATCCAAAGGCGATTCGACCGTGGCAGCACGTTCTTGAACCACTCTATGGATACATGCTGCTTACCGAACGGCTGGTATCGTCTCCGCGAGAGTTCTCCGATGCTTTTAACTTCGGGCCCGAGTTCGAAGATACATGGCCGGTGGAACAGATCGTCGGCTCAATGATCGCATTGTGCGACAACTCCATCTCCTGCCACATCGACGCGACCCAGATCGACGCGATGCCGAGTGAACATGAGTCTGGAGTATTACGAGTCGACGCAGACAAGGCCCGCCGCCTGCTTGACTGGCAACCCCGTCTTCGTATCGCTGAAGCACTTGAGTGGACAGCTCTCTGGTACCAGCAGCAGAGGCGAGGCATGGACATGCAGGCTCAGACATTGGGTCAAATCGCAGCCTATGAAGATCGCCTCTAATTGTCTCTAATGTCGCGTTCCGTACGTTCATCGTAATATGACCTGACCCGCCTTAGTACGGTAGCGGACAGAGGGCGGTCAAGCGGTTTATCCTTCGCCCATTAATCCGGCAATGCAGTATGCTTTGAAGCAAGGCGAAAAATAGGTCCGCTTTTGGTGACACTGCTCTGCGGTCCCTTTCCCTCTGAATCCTGCACGCCCTGTTTTATTACTGCCTGTATTGCTTTAACTTCTCCGTCCTTCTGGCGGATCTCCCGAGGTTGCGATGCAGTCTACACATAACGATTTTCTGGTCCTGTCGATTGGCGACGATGCCGGCCTTCTGCATAACAGGGCAGAGGTTCTGATGCGTGCCGGTTATAACGTGCTTTCGTTGCCGAGCTCCGTTTGGCTGGACGAAGCCTTGTATCCCGGGTATGGAACCGCGATTCTTTGCCATACAGTGCCGCCCGCCCGTCAGATTTTGATGGGCAGCGCTCTGGCAAGAGCCGGTGTGCCGATCGTGTGTCTGACTGATAAATTGAGTGCAACCGCGCTTGGCGCGATCTATTCGGAAGATTTCACAAGCCTGTTTCACTTCCTGGAACAGGCAGCGGCTCGCTTCGAGACGAAGACGTTCGGCAGTGCTGCCGCCTAATCTTCAATTGGGCAACTCTGTGGTTTCGGAGCGAGGGAAGTCTTCTGCTTCCGCGAATTGAGCGCTTGTCTCAGATAGACTGCGTATGTGGTACCTCGTCCCTCCGATCCAGAGCCCGAGATCAGCGTCGTCATGACGACGTGCAGCCGTGCGCATCTCCTGCCGGGAGTTTTGGATGCGCTCCTCGGGCAATCGCTTCTCGCGAGTGTTCCGGTTGAGATGGTGATTGTCGACGATCAATCAACCGACAACACGCCTGAGGTGTTGGCGAAATATCAGGTTGAGGCGGCGATTTCTGTCCGCATCCTGCGGGGAGCCAAACAAGGGGTTGCTGCTGCCCGGAATCTGGCCGCACAACACGCGCGTGGTCGTTGGCTCGCGAGCTTTGACGATGACGAGATCGCGCCGCCTCACTGGCTGCAGACTCTCTATCGTGTCGCCCAGCAGAATCATGCTGTATGTGTGGGAGGAGCGACCGCGCTCTCACTCCCTGACGGGTGGTCTTTCAGTGAGGTAGGCCCGCGCGCCCGGCGGCTGCTCGGCGAGATTCTATTCTCGGAAGAGCGGAGTATGCAGTTTCACGAGCTTCCCTCGACCAACAATGTGCTTATCCGTCGGGATGTCTTCGAATCACTGGGCGGGTTCGATCTCAACTTTACCGAGGGTGGAGAAGACACCGATCTTTTCCAACGAATGCACCAGGCAGGGCACCGTATGTGGCTGGCTCCCGAGGCGAAGGTGCTGCACCTGATTCCGCCGCGCAGGCTTGATCCGCATTTCTTGAGCCAGTCAGCCATGCGCACCGGCGCGATCGAAGCCCGGCTCGCCGGGGCGAGGAAGAGTCCTACCAGGCTCCTATATAACCTGACCGGACGTTTACTTCTCGCGGTCGCGCGGGATATTCCTCAATGGGCGGCAGGGCATCTCACACGACAACCGGCAAAGGTGTTGGATGCTCGACTGAGTCTCGCGGTCACAGCCGGCTTGTATCGGGGATTGACCGCGGCACGCGGCGGTTCGTCACAGTTTCTCAATCGAATGGACTTCCGCAGTCGGCATGGAGAACGTCCCGATA
Organism: Terriglobus albidus; assembly: GCF_025685425.1. Classification (GTDB taxonomy): domain Bacteria; phylum Acidobacteriota; class Terriglobia; order Terriglobales; family Acidobacteriaceae; genus Terriglobus; species Terriglobus albidus. The sequence goes on along the minus strand of NZ_JAGTAS010000058.1, from coordinate 186,477 downwards.
CGGCGCCACGTCAGTAAACTATTTGCCGTCAAGACGCAGAACAGTGCGCGTTGTCGTACGGTCCGCTCCACCGGAGAGCCACTGTGTGGCTGATGAGTTGAGGACCTGCGATCGGTAGAACTCGAGCACCGTCGCATCGCTCTCTATCCGCGCATCACCCCAATCTGCCCACTGCGGATAGATACGCCAATCCCAGTCGATGTAGCAGAAAGCCTTGATGCCTTTTGTCCCGCGAAGCAGGCCGAAGTAGGGTGCGAACCATTGATCGATCGCCGCATGTGGGTCATGCACGGAGGCGCCTCGCAACGTTGATTCCGCGATCATGACGGGAAAGCCATGCTTGTCTGCCTCGGCAAGAAATTCACGTGTCGCCGCAGAGGATAGAGTTGGCGGAGAGAAAAGGTTCACACCCCACCAGTCGACATACGCATCCCCGGGATAAAACTGCTGCCAACGCGCGGCCGCAAATGCTGCCGGAGCGCCTGCCCGCTGCTGATCGAGTTCGGCATCCGGAGACCAGTCCCATACCACCGCTGCCTCCTGCGGCATGCAACGATGGATGACGTCTGCGATCCGGCGAAAGGCTGCAACGTAACTTGGTGCAGCGTAGCCGTTCCACGGCCCGTTGAATTCGTACCCGGGACGGACAAAGACTGGACGGGCAAGAGATTGCAGTCCGGAACAGATCTGTTGCAGTGCGGCATCGTCTTTACCCGCCGCGGTCGCGGCTTCATAGTGGTGTGTTCCGCCACCTTCATTGAGCGATATCCCGATCTGAGGAATCAGATAATCCCGCGCTGTGCCGAGGTCCGCTCGAAGGTGTTCAAAGAACTTCGGTAGGTCGTCGTGCAGGTCTACATAGCGCATCATCAGCATCGGCCGTGCCGGCGCCACTGCCTTGGAATAGGCATCGAAACTCTGACGATCGCTCTGGCCTGCCCCATGCAGGACTATATCGCGTGGTTCAAGCCTGCGGCCGTAAAAAGCCCGTTTGACCGGGGGAGCTTTCGCCCAGCTCTGTAATGACGTGGCAGCGCTTACAGAGTTTGCGGTAATGCTCTCGTCCACGGCTCGCAGATGCCAACGATGCCATACCCACATGCCAGCCATGGCCACGCCAAGCAGCAACGCGATACGTGCAATGAGCTTCATGATGCTGTCTGCCCAGCCTGGTGTGAGCTCTCGAGAGACTTCTTCCATAGATGGTGTAGGAGCTGTCCAGGCAGCAGCCAGATGCCGGCCAGGAATGCGAGCTCCAGCCATCCCGGACGGCTCGCCATGACGACTCGGCTTATCTGCTGGAGTGCACCTTTATCCTGGCTACGCTTTGCTTTGAGCGCAACCTTGGTGCTTAAAAACGAGGCGAAGGCGCGGTCGCCAATCCATTTGCGGTATTGCTGCGCCCAAGCCAGGGAATCTTTCCAGTTGGTACGCCTGGATCGGGAGATGCTGTCGACGACGATGTTGTAGACCACCAGCGGTTCCCACGCGAATTTGACGCGAGCGCCGGCGAGATGCCATGCCTCCAGCAGCCATGCCCAGTCTTCATGGTCCGCATGCGTGGTGAAGGGGACTTTCTCGAGCAGGCTGCGGTGCAACAGCAGTGACTGCAACGGAAGAACACCAGGGCGTCTGGTTAAGGATGGCCGCAAAAGGATGTAGTCAGCCACATCTTCCGTTGGACCGATGGGCTGTTCAGGATGAATGTTGTCCTTGCCCTGGGCACGATAGATCGCGCGGCAGGAAATCATTGTCTGGGGTGAGTTGCGATCAGCCAGGGCAAGCTGTTTCTCGATCTTCCCTGGAAGGATCAGGTCGTCATCGTCCAGAAAGGTGAGCCACTCGCCGCGGCTTAGAGCTACACCTTCATTTCTCGCCGCGGCTGGACCACGGTTTGAGGGGAGCTCTGCATAGTGAACACGTGGGTCGATGCCATCGACAGCCGCTCGCGCTGCAGAATCGGGCCCATCGGAAACAACCACAACCTCAATATGAGGGTAGGTCTGCGCCACGGCACTCTCAACTGCTTTTCTCAGATCATCGGGCCGTTTGTACGTTGGGATAATGATGCTTACTAGCCCGGGCTCGTACTGACCAGAGTCGCTGCGCACGGTCGTATCAACCATGAGTGCTCTCCATTGCTGTCTGCGCCTCAACGCGCAGGTTCGGCGGTAACTTCTCCAGCAAGGCAGGTGTAACACCGCCCAGAAGCTGGTCGGATGCAAGCCATCGATCCTGCTCTGTCTCTGAACCTTCAGCAAAGCACATTTTCACGATGCAGGCGTACGCCAGCGTGGTTGGCAGATAGGGATCGATCGGCACGGACTCAGCGAGGCCCTCCAAAGCAAGCCATGTGAGCATTGCAGCCACCATTAAATCGGTCGCCTGCGGGTTCCGGCGGTAACGCTTCCAGGCCAGGGCAATGGCTCCCCAGAGAACGCAGGCATAGAGTAGCGCTCCAACAAGTCCGAGCGACAGGGTCTGGTCCAGATAATTTTCGTGGGCATGGGGCACCGTCCATCCCTGATGCCCCGAGATCAGACTCACGCGGCTTGGAGACCAGAACCCGGCATATCCAAAGCCTTGAAGGGGGCGCATCTTCACATAATCAGACAGCTCTGCCCAGAGCGGCGCGCGATTGGAGAGATTCGATGTGTTCTGGGTATCGGTGCGGCCCATCATGAATGCGGATTGTGCTGCTCCCAGCCCCTTTTGTCCCACGACGTAAACCAGGACAGGAAGCACAACCGCGAGGCACGCCACAGCCAGCATGGCGCGTGCGGGTGCGCTGAGAATCTTCCGTGCCAGTCGCAACATCATGATGCCCGCCATCAACAGGCAGATAATCGTGCTGACGCGTGAACGGGTGAGGTAGAGCAGAACAAATGCGACGAACAGAGCAGGAGCCAGGAATTTACGCCATGGCGGCCTGCGATCGAAGAGCGTAAGTCCAGAGAAGATACAGACCACAAGGCTCATGGCCTGATAATTCGCTTCGGCGACGCCCTGGAAGCGATAGTCCGCATTGCGTGGATCGAAGATATGCTGCATGACCACATCGCCATAAAGGGCCAGAATGGCCACCGTTCCGGTGACAAAGAAGGCCAGGACAGATATCTCAACCAGAGAGAAGCGCCGAGCAAAGGTGTAGATGGCAAGAATATTGATCAGGAAGACGACCAGCCGCTTGAGCGTAAGCGAGGGATCGTCACTCCAGGCAACGCTCATCATTGCCCAGATGACGTACGCCGCGGCGAAGTACCGCAGGTGGCCGGCGAAGCGCCCACGGCGGGGAAGTTCCCGCAGAAGGATAAGGCAGAAGAACGCGATGACAGGCATCGCTAACTGGCGGCTGGCGCTGCCCTGGAAGGCCGCTGACTCCGCTGCTGCCGACTCTGCTGTGGCCCCATGGACGATGAAGGGCAACACATAAGGAACGGAGTACCAGTAACAGATACCAAGCGCGATGCCGCAGACGATCTTGACGAGCATCAACCGCCTGGTGATGTTCGACAGCTCGAGGCGGACTCGTGCCAGCCGGTAGGGTGTGAAGGCCGTAGGACGGGCGATGCTCACGCATCACCCCGCGCAGGAAGCAGAGTAGGGCTCAGTTTCTTTCCACCTGTCTCCAGAGCGAAATCGATGAGAGCGGGCGAGTCCCAGGGAACGTCCATCCATGCATCCTTAACCCATGTGCTTGCGGCGTCTCGCCTCAGCTCCTGTGGGAAAAGCGCAATGAAGGGATTGCGTGTGGCCGCAGGACGGTCTTCTACTTGTTTCCCGAGGACTTCGCGCACATAGGCGGCCACCAGGTCTTTCCCCTCGCCGAACGACAGATGGCTTACCTGCGTCGGGCGGGTATTCATCTCGATCAACAATGGGTTTCCTGTATTCGGCTCACAGATGAAATCGAAGCCGCAGAATCCGTTAATTCCAAGATGAGCGACGATGCGCGCCATGGCGTGGCGGAGCCGCGCATCATCCAGAACGCGAAGCACACTGGATGGTCCGCGCCTCTCCGTGGTTTGCACCACCTCAAACTCAACGCTTGCGAGCAGCCGGCCCTGGTGCGCCATCGCCATACTCGTGGCCTCCCGACCGGCGATCCACTGCTGTGCGCTGACCGCCGACTTCAAGCGGCGCGTCCAGTTACGAAGATGCATCCACTCACCGTCGATCAGGCCACGTTTCAACACGCGCGGGAGGCTGGGAGTGCGATGTAGTTTCTTCCAGAGCTGTTCTGCTTCCTCCATGGAGCGAGCGATACGTACTCCCTGGCCACCCGCGCTTCCATCAGACTTCAGAACCAGCGGAAAACCCAGATGAGTAATCGCGCGCGGCAGGTTTTTCAGTGTCGGTAAAGGCTCTGTCTTTGGCACAGGCACCTGCAACTGACTTGCCTGGTGCAGCAGATCGAACCGCGTCCGTGCCAGTTGCAATGCTGTCGATCCTGCCGTGGTCGATTCAATCAGGTGTCGCAGTCGCAGGCCATACTCGTTGTCTTTTCCGGCCAGCAGTAATGCGTAATGAAGTACGATTTCGTCCGCCAGAATAAGGCTGTCCGGCGCTGCAGTATCCAGAGCACGCTCGAAGCTGCGAAAGGGTCGCATCTGCAAAAAGTGTGTCCACTGCGAGATAGCCCCGGTCAGCCGTGCTGGATGATCTGCCGGAGAAAGCAGGCTGACCTCGCAGCCGAAGTTGCGTAAGGCAAGGGCAAGACGGGCGCCGGAGAGCCACTCGCGAGCCGTAGCGATCAGCACGCGAGGAGGCCTCGTGCCTTTGCCGAACTCATTTGCTCCCGGTGCCGTCACAATCTGCCTGTCCCCATCCTATGCATTTCGACCAAATGATGCCGTTTCTTGCGGGCTCGTGATTTCGCGCCTGTAAAAAATCTGCCTGATGATGACAACCACAATACTGCCGGGCAACATGGCCAAGGCCACCCCCGCAACATTCAATTTGCCAACCAGGGCAACCGCCAGGAGCACCTGCACAACAAATCCGGCCAAATTGGCATAGAAGACAAGACCTGCCTTGTCCAAAGCAGTCAGACCATAGCTCTGGGCCAATGTTGCGGCAACAGCGATGAAGTTAAGAGCAAGAAAGATCAGGATCATCCGGCCATTGTCGGGAAAGGCTTTGAAGATCAGCCGGGCAACCCACGGTCCCAGGGCAACAACGCCCGCGGCGCAGACAGCCGAGCCCAGCAGCAGGGCGCGGTCGTAGCGGGCAATCACCTGCCGCAGACCGGGTTTCCCGTCCTTTGCCAGAGAGCGCGCGACCACCGGGGCCATCGCATTCTGCAGACTATTTAGCGCTACTCGTGGAATGTTGACGACGCTTTCGCAGATGGCATAAGCGCCCACACTAGCCGGCCCCAGGACAGCCCCTAGAAGCCACGGGTTGCATTGAGCGCTGGCCATCGAGATCATGTTGCCGCCCAGCAGCCATCCGCCCAGACGGAGGTCCCGTCGCAGGTCTTCATATACGTCACGCAGACGGATTTCGAAGGTCTTCCATTCGGTCAGAATCCAGTACAGAGAAACTACCCCGGCGCCAAACGAAAGTACCTGTAATGTCTCGGGTACATGCAGCCGGCCGATGCGGTAGAGCATCTCCACACCGGCGATCTGTAGACCGACGGTTGCTACGTCCGTCCAGAAAGCAGCTTTGAAGCGGAGCTCCGCGAAGTACATGCGCCGGGTGAACTCGCGGAACAGAATAGCGATGGACGTCACAGCCAGCGGAACCATGACATTGGCATAGAGATCATAATGATGGCCGGCTGTCCACCAGCCAGCGATCCATAAAAGCAATGCGAATACAAGGCAGGCACAGACCTGCTGCCCGACAATGCTTCCCAGAAAGATGTGCTGCCGTCCCTTCGGTGTTGAAGGTAAGCGGAACATGAAGGGTGCCCAGGAGAAGACGCTGCAGATCTGGATAAAGATATCCATAGCCCGCTGCGTAAGGATGTAGGTGCCAAACTCTGCGCGGCTGCCATGTCTGCTGAGAATGGCAGCGACCACCATGTTGCCGAAGCTGTAGGTCACCTGGTCGGCAAGGGCATAGGTCAGGCGGCCGCCGGCAACCGCAACTCCGCGGCGCCACATGGCGCGCAGCATTCCTGGCGGTGGCAACGGCTCCCCGGGCCCAATGCTCGATGCTGGAAAGCTCATGCGTACGCGCTCTGATCGAGCTTCAACCTTTCTCCATGTTGGTTCGGCCAAGTTCCAGATATGCCTCGTTCACCACGTCCCCGTTGCGTGACCACAGAAATTCACGAGCACGCACCGGGGCAGCCCAACTCATCGCAAGTAGTTTTTCGGCATTCTCAGCCAATTCAATCAGTGCCTGACACCAGTCTTCAATTGCCCTTTTGGGTGAGACGACCGGAAGTCTGACTCCGCAGGTTGCGTCCACCATATCTTCGGCGCCCTGATGGCCAAAGCATAAGACCGGTACACCTGCAGCCAGCGCTTCCAGCACCACGTTGCCGCTGGTGTCCCGCAGACTTGTGAAGCAGAAGAGATCGGCATGGTGCATCGCCGCAACAGCTTCAGGGAAGGGAAGCCGTCCCGCAAAGCTGACGATGTCCTGCAGGCCGAGCGCCCTGGCCTCCGCAGTCCACAACTCCCGCATCGGGCCATCACCAAGCACGGTCAGGCGGAACTCAGCCTGCTTGCGCGCCTTACGGAGGGCACGCAGAAGAACCGGCAGCGCCTTGCGTGTCTGCAGTTCGCCACTCCACAGTAGCTCCAGCGGAGCGGTCTGGTGTCCGCGTCGCTTCTCCTCCAACCGGCGTTCAAACCGGGAATGGTCCGGTTCCGGCACCTCTTTTAGGCCGGTCTCCAACAGCAGGTCGACCTTTCTGCCCCAGGCACGCTCATAATCGCGCTGATTGGTGGAATTAGATGCATAGATCTTTGCTGCATTGCGTGCCGCCAGCCGGACCCGCGAATCGCGATAGAGCGTGTATTTGTTTGCAATTGCCCTCGCAGCTTCCTTGGCTGCTTCCTTCACCGGTAGCAGCGACAAAAAGCTCATCGGATAGTTCTGCGATCCTCCAATGGGACCCCAGAGAAACGGAATACCAAGCTCGTATCCATAGCCGGGTTCACGGAACGTATTCACGGTTGCCTGGTGCACCAGATCGAAGTGTTCCTGTGCGTGCAGGTTCCTTGCCAGCTCGATAGCGAGTTTGTGCCAGTGATGATATGCGCCGTAGTTATACGCAAAGGCTCCATGAGCAGGAGATTCGGCGCGGAGCCTGGCATCCGGTTCAGGGGTATAAAACCGCACCTCCGGAGGGAGGAGACCTTCTTCCTGTGCCCGTTTGAGCGCGGCAAAGTTGTCTTCGCTGGTAAGGACATGCATCTGGGCTACACGTGATCCCTCAAGTAGCCTGCCCCAGCCGACAGCCCACTCCGAGCCGCGGTATGGACTGCACTCATAAGCGATGAGCAGGATTTTCAGCACGCGCGGTCGTCTCCCAAGTGGGAAGCTGTTGCATCCCGGCCTAGAATACCGGACTCGAGCTCAGCGGCTGCAGGTAGATGCCAAGATTCGCCGTCTTGATGTAACGGTTGATCGTCTGCAGATGATCGTGGCCTACCAGAAGCAGATCGTCTGGCTGCAGCACCATGTCGTTTTGCGCGCGCGTTACAGTCTTAAGGCTGCTCAGCTTCAAGATATGGACCTCTGACATCTCAGAGTCGATTCTGCGGAAGAGAACCACGCGTCCCATGGCGGCATCTTCCTTCGGACCACCTGCGGCGAGCACCGCCTGCATAGCCGTAATCGGTCTGCGCAGCTCCTGTCTTCCCGGAGTGATGACCTCGCCGGCGACGAAGATATGAGGACGTTCAAAATCTTTCAGGGTTACCGTGAACTCCGGGTTCACCAGCTTCGAGGTTGACTCCGCAAGGATGAGTGCCCGTACTTCGGGAATGGTCAGCCCCTCGAGCTTCAGATCGCCCGCGGACTTGAACTGGCCGTGGCCGTCCGGTTGAACTGTAACCTCATCATTGAACTCAGGGGTAAACCGGAAGTTCACTACGAGCTGATCTCCGGAGTGAAGGCGGTATGCTCCAGTTCCGGCAGGAGCCTCGGCGTTCTTTCTCGTCAGTCCTGTAGGGGAATCTCCCGCACCCCTGATCTGGGCATGTACAGGCAAAATCATAGGGTGAGTCGCCAGCACGATCGCAGCGGCTGCCGGCAACACACATCTCGTCTTCAGACGATTGCTCGGCATGGAGCATTTTCCCTCTAAGTGTAGTGTTGGGCTTTCGCATTTATGGGAGTTTTCCGCAATGAAAACGCCGCTGCACTCCCCTCCCGGGATACCCAGCAACCGGGAAAATGCTCTAATGTTCACGGCATCAGCCTACCAAAGCTGTATCGCGGAAAGTACCGTCAAATCAGGCGATGTAGCCAGGTAGGTACCGGGTACCGGCGTCGAGTCAGCACATATCCCAGCACTGGTGCGCTGGCTTCTTCGAACATCGCGGCCATGCCATGGATATTCTGTTTGCGGGAATATCCCGCACCCACAATTCCCACGTATCCATCCACCACGCGGTCCAGTTCGCCGCTCAAAGTGGACTCCGCAAGGCTCGGGCAATCGAGCAACACATAGTCGAAATCCAACCGGAGTTGCGCCATCATCGGACGCAGCCTCCAGGAGAAGACCTCCTGCAGGCTGGTGCCGCGCGGGATATGGTTCTTGCTGTCCGGGACTTCAATGGTTGTATCAAGCTCCCAGTAGCCCGCGCGCTTATCCTTCTTCAGCGCAAAACCGGCATCTCCCTTTTCCGCGAACTGGCGCAGCAGTAAAGCGGCATCGATAACAACGACGCGGAACGATGCCTGCCGCGCAGCCTCTTCGGCCAGATGATTCACGACATAGGTCACACCTTCGCCTTGCAGCGGCGAGACAAAAGCGACGCAGCGTCCATAAGACATGGGATCTGCCGACTCATTCTGCCCTGGAGGTGCGTTCTCTGGCGTGGGGGCGCCCAGCAATCCCTTCGTCTGCGCAACGATCTCCTGTTCCCGATGGCGAAGCGCATTGCGGATGGCGAGCAGAATCCGGCGATATGCGATCGCATTTGCCGAAGACGCATTGGCCTGATCGTCTTCCGCGACCGTGGCCATCGTTCGAACTCCGGTCAGGCCGTCCAGTTGGGACGGGAGGTAGACCATCTCGGACGAGGTGTCGACGTAGATTGCCAGCAAGGTCGCCAGCAGGAACCCGAAGACGAGGCCGGCTGCCATATAGAGTTTTGGCCGCGGCCGAATCTGGTTGGACTGGCTGATCGGAGGCTGCACAACGGACACGTCAAACATGCGGGCCTTGTCCAGCTCCTCCGAGACTCGTGCTTCGTCTCTCTTTTGGGCGTAGACATCGAAGTCCCGTTGAGCCTCAGCAACGTCGCGCTTCAGGGCGTCATACTGCGAGGTGGCCATGTTCAGCTCTTCCAGCCTGTGCCGGGCGTCCTGGAGCTGCTCGTTAATCTTTGCCACCTCGGCCGCCCCGGCACTCATCTCTCCTGCCGACGCCGCGAGGGATGCGCTGAGCTGCTGATAAACGGGATTGACGTCGGTAGCCTCTTCGGTGGCGGGGGTGGACCGGGCGCCCGCTTCGGCCTTCTTGACCGTCTCAATCTTCTCCTTGGTCTCAATGACCTGCCGGTCGGTCTCCGGATAGCGCTTCTGCAGCTCCGTGAGATGGTTCTGCAAGTCCACCAATTCCGTACCCAGATGTTCCTGGGAGTACTGGTTGGTGATGGAGCGCTGGATCGTACTTGACCTCGCCGGAGTGAGGACAAGCTGCCGGCGGTTCGTCTCCGCCTTGCTTCGCTGCGCGGCAAGCTGTGTCTCGGCAAGCAGAGATTGGTTGATCAGAGAGGATATCCGCTCGGTCTGCAGCTTCTTCTCTTCGTCCAGATCGGAGATGCCATGTTTTACCTGGAAGTCGGAAAGCAGTTCCTGGTCCACCTGGAGCTGCCGCTGTTTAAAGCGCAACTGTTCATCGAAGAACGACGCGGCGCCGGCGGACAGGCCTGATCCTGCTCTCTCTGTGAAATAGGCGTCGATCACCCGGCGTAACTGGTCCGCGGCCTGTTCGGGGGAGTCGCCTAGCAGCTTCAGCTCAATCAGGTTGGTCTGGTGAACGGCTTCGACGCTGAGGGCCTTCTGCAGTTTCTCCGCCTCGCGGCTCTTCTCTCGACTCACGCTTCCAACGGGTCCGGCCCCAATCGCCCGCAGTGCCACAACGGAGCTTTGCAGCAGTTCCACCTGTGTCGAGATCTGTTCAGTGGGGACCGTGCCGGAGGTAACCAGTCGGTCTGAGGCCGTCGTGGTCAACGGCGAAGACGACCGCACGTTCTGCACCATCAGCTTGGCGTCGGCCTGGTATTTCTTAGGGGTAAGGTAGGTTCCAACTGCCACCAGCAGCATGATGCCGGCGATCGTCAGCCAGAAGAGCCGTTCGTGCCGAAAGATGGCCTCCAGAATAATCTGGCGGATCTTCGGCTGCGAATAGTTCGGCGAAGGCTGAGGCGGCATTTCCTGCAAGAGTGTAACAATTCTTTGCTTGCGGAAACCTCGGCTTTTATACGAGTTGCTTCGGTCTTTAGACCGACTGTACTGGCGGAGAGCATTTCCTGCGCCGGATCGCTACCACTCCAAGGTAACCGTCTTACCCGAAAGGTGCATATACTCTCCCCACCCTCTGCTGGTCTTCTAGAACAGCCGGGGATCTGAACCCGGAACTGAGTAGTACAGAGGGTGACAGATGAAGGAAGACATTCTCAAATCGGGTGTTGACGAAGCCGCCCGGGTCCCCGTAGCTCAATCTGCGTCGACCAGGGCGACCGCAACACCCACGGCTCCTGCAGCAGACACTCTACTCATGCGCCGGTTTTCCAAGGGCTCGGTACGCATTGCTGACACCGTAAGCCTTTCCATCTCTCTGCTGGTTTCGATATTCGGTTCTTCTCTGGCGGCGGGCCAGTCTCTCAAGCAGATTCTCGCCGTGCGCGTTTCCATCCAGACCCTGATCGTGGGCGCGGCCCTGCTCGTTGTCTGGAGAGTCTTTTTCTGGGCGACCGGCATGTACCAGCCCCGCCAGAGCACCTCGCAGCTTGGCTTCCTGCTGCGCGCGCCGCTGGCCGTCAGCCTGTCCGCGCTGCCCGTTGCGCTGACGATGTTTTTCGGCAAGTACACCTTCAGCCAGATTTGGCACGCCAGCCTGCTTTTCGCGATTACCGGTCTGCTGCTGATGGGACTGAACCGCGTGGTCTTGTTCACCTTCTACGACAGTGTTCAGCCGGCCCTGCGTAAGAAGCGGAACGTGGTCGTGGTCGGAACCGGCCCGCGTGCTTTCATGTTGACCCAGCAGTTGCTGGCTCATCCTTCGTTTGAGTATCAGGTCTGTGGCTTTGTGGACTCTGACCCGCAGCCCGACTGCAAAGGTCTCGCTCCGGTGCTGGGACCGCTGGATGATCTCGAGAACATCCTCATGCGCCGCCCCGTGGACGAAGTGCTGATCGCTCTGCCGCTCAAGAGCGCCTTTGCCGATGTACAACAGGCCGTTGCCATGTGCGGCCACGCCGGCGTAAAGGCCCTGTACTCTGTCGACCTCTTTCAATCGAAGATTGCCAAAAATACCACGGTCGATGAGGAGACCGGCGTTCGCGGCATGGAGATGGTTCACAGCGACCATCGCCTGCTTCTGAAAGATATCTTCGACCGTACCGCTGCGCTGTTCGGCATCATCCTGCTGCTGCCGGTCTTCTTGGTTATCGCTCTGGCGATCAAGTTCACCAGCAAAGGACCGGTCCTGTTTCGGCAGGAGCGGTGGGGCAAGAACAAGCGCACCTTCGGCATGATGAAGTTCCGCTCCATGGTGGTTGACGCCGAGGCCCGGATGGCTGCGTTGGAAAAGCACAATGAGTTCGGCGGCCCGATGTTCAAGATGAAGAACGATCCTCGCGTTACTAAGGTGGGCCAATTCCTGCGTCGTACGTCGCTGGACGAGCTGCCACAGCTCTTCAACGTGCTCCGCGGGGAGATGTCCCTCGTCGGCCCGCGCCCTCTGCCCAATCGCGATGTCGCACTGTTCTCCGAAACGTGGCTGATGCGCCGTTTCTCCGTCAAGCCTGGGATCACCGGCCTATGGCAGGTATCCGGTCGTTCAGAGACGGACTTCGACCAGACCATACGCCTGGACCTTCACTACATTGATCACTGGAATCTCCCGCTTGACCTCAAGATTCTGGCCAAGACGGTCAGTGTGGTCTTCCGCGGCAAGGGCGCGTATTAGATCCGAGTATTGTTACACCTTCCTCCATCCTGTCGCCTCATGGAAGATATTCCGAGTCTTTCACCTTACCGTTGTTTCCTTCTAAGAGATTTCACCTAAAAGGCAGCTTGGAATGCGGCGGCAAGTTTCGTATGCCCTGCCAGGTTCGGATGTAGATCATCGGAAAGATCGCTCGTGTCGTAGACGTGAAATGTATCCACAGTCGTAACGTTCATACCCTGCTGTTGAAATTCATTGGCCATTTCGAGAAATCGTTTGTTGTACAACAGAATTTCATAGTTCAGGTCATCGGCTTTTGCGCGCGGAACGGAGCCAAGAAGAACGCTCGGTGCGCCCGGAAGATTGTTATAGTTTTGGCTGCTTATGCCTCCCCAAAGAAATGAGAAAAAGCCTCCGGTCGATGCCGTCGATAGGGTGACGGTATGCTTTCCGGCGGAGACCAGAGGATACTTCGCGAGAAAGATACTTTCCTGGGTTGACCACCAAGTTGCGATCAGATGTCCAGTATCGACGGCGGAATTTAGCTGACCTGCTACTGTTCCATCGATTGAAACGGTGGCCTGAGTCGTATCCCTGAGACCGGGGTCAAAGACACGGTAGGCAAGATAGAGTATTTTGCCGGCGGAGGCTGCATCAATGGTGAATGTGACGGCTGCGTTGGCATCGGTGGTTGACGAACCGATCGGGAGATCCGAGTCCCTGCTCCAACTTCCGCTGGTGTTTGTGATCGCCGAGCCAAGGACCTTGTCTTTGTCTGGTAACGCAAGCCATGCTATGGCTGCCCCTGCGCTACGCTCCCAGTTGTCGATACAACCGTTGCTGTCGCCACAGTAGTTCGCGTCGTTAGTGCCGATCATCACGGTGTAGACCTGGTTTTTACCCATGACCGAATTGGTATTTGGGTAGACCCAGAGACGGGCCATATCCGCCGCCAGATCTCCTGGCCGGCACAAGTTGTGGGGAGTTTTTTCCATCTCCATTGAAACCTGTCCAGCATACCCCTCGTTGGAATAGATGTAACCGGTTCCATCAGCAGGAGAAGAGGTGTATCCACAGGTAATTGAATCGCCAAAGTTCATGAGGGTTCCGATAGGCCGTTTGAGACCGTAGCTGGCGCCTGTTGAGAGCGACGGCCCACCCATATATCCGCTTCCGCAACCCAGGAGGAACAATCCAAGCAGTGAGAATTTCCAGAAAGAGACGTTGCGGGCCCACACGTGGGTAGCTCGCCGTATCCTCCATGAACTTTCGGCCATTATCTCTATTCATCCCTACGGTGATACCACGATTGTAACTACACAAGCCGTTGTATCGATGATTGTTGTCGTCCCAGCGACGGGGATCGAATACCGTCCCATTCCCGCAGAGGACTGTGCCGAGGAGTAGACTGTCCAATTTTGGAAGGGCGAGTCGCCTGTAGGTGAGAAAGAATTCAGAACCTTCTGATTCCATTTGACCTAGAAGGCTAGATTTCGGCTGTGCAGGATGACTGTACAAATTTCCTTTAAAATCCCCGGCAGAGGGCCGGGAGAAATCCGAAAACAATTGAACCTACGTTGTCACACACTCTCCTACTTAATAAGGAGGAGTGGAGGGCCAGTAACTAAGCTGTCAAGGAGAGATATCGAATGGAGTCATGCAGAGGGCAGCTCCGGCATCCGAACGGTTCATCATTTACATTCAAATGCTAATGTTTAAGATGCTGGTTGATTCCGAGGAGTAGCGCCACGGAACCGGCCGCGGAAGTCTCAAATGGAACGGGGATCATGTCGACAGCAGCCATGCGGGATCAACCAGAAGTCGCTCCCCTCTCCATCGAACGGTACATCTATTTCTCAACGGTCTGGGGTATCTTCAGCGGCTTCCTGGTCTGGCATGCCGGTCCCACTATTTTTCTTTTTTACCTCGTGATGCTGAGCAACCTCCTGCTGATCTGGGCCTTTCAACCGCCTATTGTGTTGCCTAGTTGGCTTGTAGGATTTCTTCTCTATCTGCTCGTCACCGGTATCGTCGGGACGATCCAGGGCACGGACTCTCTCGGAGAAACCTTCAAACAACTTGGGGCGATTAGCCTCAGCGCGTTCTACTTCGCTAACTTCTTTCATGCCCAAGGCAATCTCGTCAATCGCGCTTGGAAGACCTATATAAAGGCTGCCTATCTGTTTGCCTTGATCGGCATCCTGATATGGCCGGCGCAATGCATCTACCATCATGGCCTGGTGCGGCTTCAGGGAATGGCGACTGAACCGGCCGCCTTCTGCCTTCTGACCATGCCTGCCCTCTACTGGTATGCCAGCCAGTGGCTTCGCTTCGGCAAATGCCGGAAGGAGACTCTCTGGATGGCGCTGGCGGTTGCTTTCTCAAGCTCTTCCATCGGATATACCGCCGTCGCCGTCGGTTTGCTGCTTCTCTTCGGCAAACGCTTTACCGGAATCGTTATGGCGACTGGACTCGTTGCCGTTCTGCTTGTGGGGCTTTACCTAGTCTCTCCTAATGTTCGCATGCGAGTGGATGACACATTTGGAGCGATCGCCAATAATGATGTATCCGATACCAACGTAAGCACATATGCTCTCGTTTCGAATATGTATGTGACTGGTCGCGTGCTTGCCGAGCATCCAGTCCTCGGCAATGGGTTGGGTTCCCATGTGATCTCCAGCCGCCGATTCGTCAAAGATGTGCCGGGCGAAGACCTTGTCGAGGCAGCAGGCTGGGACGCCGGCTTCAACACCCGTGACGCCGCCTCCCTCACCCTGCGCTCGCTCTCCGAGTTGGGGATCGTGGGTTTTCTTGGTATCCTCTGGTTTATCATTCACTTCCGCGTCAAGGGTGAGAGCGGTCACGCCGACATCAGCAGCGCCATTCTGACGTGTTTCTTCCAAAAGCTGCTCCGCGGTGGAGGCTACTCCAATCCCGAACAATTTTTCTTTGTATTGCTCTACATGCTGAACTACCGGCAATATCATGCCTCTTTGTGCGATCGAGAGTATGGACTTGCCAAGTTGAAGAGTTTAGCGAAGTAATGGAAACAATCCCTTGACCGATCGGGCAAGCACAACATCGATAAGCCGGACACTCCAGCGCGATCGGGACGAACTGCGGAGTGAATCGATCCATCCGATCCATATATTTGAGAGAGGATCATGCGAACAGTAATGAAAGTGGCCGTAGTAAATCATCTGGATACGCGGAACGTCCGAGTGCTCTCGGGAGCCAGCCATTTCATGATTCGCGCTTTGGAGAGGCGGGGGGCGGAGGTAACACAGCTTGGCCCGGTCTCGTCACGATGGCTTAGAGCGGCACGGTACCTACATGGAGCCTCGAAAATGTTGGGCCGGACTTATGACTGGCATCACAATCTGCTGGCTTCCCGGGCATTTGGACGGGAGTTTGCCCGGCGTCTGAAGCATGGCGATTACGACATTATCTATGCGCCACTTGCTTCGACGGAGATCGCCTATCTTGAAACAAATCTGCCGATCGTCTATCTGACGGACATGACGTTTGCTTCGGGAAAGTCTTATTACAATTCATTCTCGAACCTGCTGCCATTCACCGACCGCGAGGGAGCGACGATCGAGAAAAAAGCAACGGCACGAGCAACGGCAATCGTTGCTCCTTCCGATTGGGTTACGAAATCTTTCCAAGCTGACTACGGATACCCCCCTTCGCGCCTTCATGTGGTCTCATACGGCGCCAATCTGGACAATCCACCGACGCGAGACGAGGCCCTGGCACAACGGGATGTGAGTGTTTGCCGGCTGCTTCTGCTCGGTGTGAGCTGGGAGCGGAAGGGCGGCCCACTGGCGCTTGAAACCTTGAAGATGCTGCTTGCGAGCGGCGTCAAGGCGGAGCTGCTGATCTGCGGTTGCAAGCCTCCGGCAGGTGTCGAACATCCGGCGATGCGGGTGCTTCCGTTCCTGCGCAAAGACGATCCGGCGGAAGTATTGGAACTTAGGAATCTCTTACTAACCTCGACATTTCTGATTGTGCCTTCCGAGGCGGAAGCCTGGGGCTTTGTGTTTGGGGAGGCTTCGGCCTGCGGCCTGCCATCCGTGACCCGCGACACCGGCGGCATCTCAAGTGTGGTCAGAGATGAAGTCAACGGATTGCTCCTGCCGGCAGGCGCGGGCCCGGCAGAGTATGCGGCGCGCATCCGCGAAGTTCTGGATCGCCCGGGGTGTTATCGCGAAATGTGCATCTCCTCGCGCAACGAGTATGAGACGAGGTTGAACTGGGACAGCTGGGCGGCCCGCATGATGGAAATCTTTACCGCGATAAAAGCGGAATCCTTGGCCGCACGCCAGGTGGATGCAATGGCCAAGCAATTGTCTCAGTGAATACGATTTCGGGGAAACGTCAGCGAAGGCTGTACCGATCGACTGAGATACGATGGGAAGTGGATATGACATTGGGCACTGGAAATTTTGAACGCTCGGAGTTACTAGCCGGAGCTGCGCCGATCACGACCAGTCCACGCAACGTTGACCTGTTGGATGCTTTGCTGGTGTTGGCTCGGAGCTGGCGGGCGATTCTGCTGACGGCACTCGTCTTCTTTTTAGCAAGTTGCCTGGTCGCCTTCCTGCTTAAGACGACGTTCACCGGCCAGGCCGTGATCTTGCCCCCGGCGCAGCAACAATCCTCGGCCTCGGCATTAACGGGACAACTCGGCGCACTTGCCGGAATCACCGGCGGAGCCGCGGCCGCAAACCTGTTCAAGAATCCGGGAGAACTCTACGTCGGCATTCTGGAGAGCAATGCGATTGCGGATCGATTGATCGACCGCTTCAATTTGCGTTCGATCTATCACACAAAGACGCTTGTGGACACCCGTGGGTCGCTGAAGAACCATGTAGTCTTCAAGGCGGAAAAGAATGGACTGATCTCCATCACCGTGACTGACCACGATGCACACCGCGCAAGCGATCTTGCCAATGGCTACGTTGCCGAGCTTCACAAACTGAACTCGACACTGGCCATTACGGAAGCAGCGCAGCGAAGGATGTTCTTCGAACAGGAGGTGGCCAACGAGAAGGCTGTGCTCGAGACAGCAGAGAACGATCTCAAGGCGACAGCGCAGAAGACGGGTCTCATTCAGGTGTCGAGTCAGGCGGAAGTGATCATTCGCAGTATTGCTCAGCTCCGCGCGGAGATCACGTATCGCGAAGTCGAATTGCAGTCGATGAGGACCTTCGCCGCCGATCAAAATCCGGATGTGCAGAGACTCTCTCGCGAGATCGCTTCTATGAAGGACCACTTGGCGACATTGGAGAATAGTCAGGAAGCGCAGTCTCCTGGAGACATCTGGGTGCCGACGGGACGGGTTGCCCAGGCGACGCTCGAGTATTCGCGAAAGCTGCGCGAGGTCAAGTACCACGATGCGCTCTACAGTCTTCTGCTGAAACAGTATGAAGTGGCGCGCATCGACGAAGGGAAGTCATCGCCTCTGGTCCAGGTAGTTGACCCGGCAACCCCGCCGGACAAGAACTCGGGCCCGCCTCGTGGGTTGATCGTGGCCGGTGGAGGGCTTGCGGGATTCATTCTGGGGATAGCGTGGGTCATGCTGCGCCCGGGCTTTCAGCGAATGGGAGATACGCCGGAGACGGCGGAGCGGCTGCGGGAGCTACGCAACTCCTTCCGCATGAGGAGCTGACGGAAAGCGGTTCAGGAGGGAGCGATCTCGCGCCCAAGTCTTCCGCGAATCGTCGCGACCAATTTGGTTCTCTCCTCGGGCTGGAGTGCAAAGCGCCAAAGCATTCCCAGGCTGATAGCCGTCGCAAGGACTCCACAGATAAAACGAACCGCGATAAGGTCCATGGGAAGGAATCGCCACACCGCGGCCGCAAGGCCTATTGGCAGAAAACAAAGGCTGGGCCGAAGCAGCGACGAGAAGAAGTATTCTGAGATGCTCATCTGGATCTCAGTCGTCCGTCGCATGTTGTAGAAGAGATTGCCGCCAAGACCGACAAGCGAACCGACCATCGTCCCGGCCGCAACGCCGATTGCTCCGAACGAACGAGCCAGAAGCACGCTAAAGAGCAGGTTACTCACGCCTTCCAGCAACGGAGTCAGGATGACGCGGCGCTGCTCTCCACTCCCGATCATTGCCAGTACGTAAGGCGTCACGGTCATGCGGATGATATTCGCGGCAACCAACACCTGTAACAAGATCGCGCCGTTGGCAGCGTACTGAGCATCAACCCAGACGCGGAGCAGGGGATGCGCGAAGACGATCAGCGGTAATCCGGTGGCCAGCAACATCACTGTTCCCATGCGAGTGGCACCCAGGACCATTTTGCCCAGGCCGGCTCGATCGCCGCGGGCGTGAATTACGGCAGTGGTGGATCCCATGGCACCAAAGATGGCGCCGAACGAGCCTGCCAGCAACGTAACCACGGTAGCGGCGATGGAATAGTAGGCTACTTCACCGAAACTGTAGATGCCGACGATGGTAAGGTCGAGACCCGTCACCAGCAGGATTCCCAATCCCCACACCGTGAGGCTGAAGCAATAGTCGAAGAGTTCGGTGGCCGCCGCCTTGGAAATCTTGGAAAGAGAGAGTCGAATTGGCGGAGCGATACTCTCGCTGAGTCTGCGGTAGGCGACGTATTGCACAGCGTACGATCCCACATTCACCAGCGCCATGACCAACGCCATATGAGGGATGGTTCCACGGTGACGCACTACGACGACCAGTAGAACCGCGCTCAGCAGCCTTGAAATTCCGATAATCGCGGCCGGAACTTCGTTGCGCTGAAGCCCTACAAAGGTTCCGGTGAAGACGGATGCAGGCAGGCCGATGCAGAGTGAGCCGCCGACCAGGATGACGGAAGCCCGGACGCTCAACAAGAGTTCCCCGTGCAGATGAGGGAAGAGGCGAGGGATAAAGAATGACAGCAGTACCAGACCGAGCAAACCAATGCAGGCCGATGACGCAAGACAGGCCATGGCCGTACTGACGATGCGATCGCGATATTCGCCCTCCCCGCGTTCAGAAGAATGGGCGACAAAGCGGGCGATTGCGGTCTGAATACCGAAATCGAGATAGCTGACGTAGGCGCTCAACTGCAGCACGAGAGACCATGCCCCGAAGGCCTCGGTAGACATGGAACGGGTAAGAAAGGAGGGAAGAAGGACGGCAACGAGGGCGGAAGCACCGCCGCGCACAAGATTGGCAATCGCGTTCTTGACGATGAGGAACTTTTCGCGACGGGAGGTCACACTTGTCCACGCCCGGTTGTAAACGAAAGCGATTCGTGGCGATCGATAAATTCCTGTTCAATGCGGTCGAATTCCTTATTCCAGTCGATCGTTGGCGCCAGGCACGTGGATTCAAGATGAGTAGCGAGGCTGGGAATCGGCCCCCAGAGGCGCAGCCTGCCGCCAAACAAGATCTGAGTCCATCCCCAGTACCAGGCCTTTAGCCAAAGTTTGAACATGATACGAGTGCTGCCATATACAGGAATATTGAATAAGCCCACCTTCTGGGTAATGGACATCCATATGCTGCCATCTTCGCTGTGTCGTGAGTAGGTTGCGAAGGTACGGCGAACTCGCAGGAGGGCTGTGCGCGTAGCGAGAAACGTCAGGCATGTGGCAGTGGAGGTCCGCCAGTGACGGGAACCGAATGGCCGGATAAGATGCCGTTCCTGGCGGATGGGCAGATCGTAGTTGCCCAGATGGTCATAGGCGGTGACGAAGTGAGCATCGGGATTTGCCCGGGCAAACTCGACCATGTCAACAAGCGCGCCTGGAGCGTAGACGTAATCGTCTTCGGCGAAATAGACCAGTTCGGCCTCGGTTTGTTGAGAAAGCAGGTCAATCTGCATGGCAAAGGTGGCATGGTTGCCGATCTTGTCCAGGTTGACCACGACCAGCTCGTCGGAGCTGAAGTATTGCCGGAAAAGCGCTTCGTAGGCGGGCGGGCAGCCATCGAGGAGTGCCCAAATCTTGACCCGAAGTGAACCGAGGGATTGCTTGAACGAGGAGAGGCAGTATGCAGAGAGTTTTAACTTGTCGTCGCTCCAGGCGGCCGGAGTTTTGGAAACACCCGGGTAGACTCTGTAAGCGATAGCAAGATCAATCATGAATCCCTGCAGGCTCCTTCAGCCATAGCGTAACGATAGCGGTCAGGTTCTACCTTGAACGCCATAAATTCAGGCAGCGTAAATAGACGCGGACTTATCCCAATTCTACATGGGCTGTGCCGGTGCCAGCCACGCCTGCTCCGCGGCGGACCACTGCTTGACGATGCGTGCAGGCGAACCCGCCAGCATGGAATAAGCTGGGAACGACTTGGTCACGACAGAATTGATGCCTACGACGCAGTGTGGTCCCAGCTCGACTCCGGGAAGAATCGCGACGCGATAGCCCAGGAAACAGCCTTTGCCGATGCGGACATCTCCGCCATGCAACAGAGGCTGGGCCATGATCGGTCCGGCATCGGGGTGTAAGCCATGGGAACAATCGTTGATGTAGACCTGTTCGCTCAGAACACATTCGTCCTCAATGATGACGCTATGGATCGCAGCAAGATATACATGCGGACCGATGTAGACATCGCGGCCAATGGAGATGCGCGGCGAGTAGCGCTGTCCGGCGTACTCGACAATCGGTGTGATGAGCGCGTCGGCGCCAATCCAGGACCGGTCGCCCACGCTGATGCATTGAGGAGCGGAGATGCGGTGCGGGCGATCGATACGGACATCCTGTCCGGCGAGCATCCCGGAAAGAGGCCGGTGGAGATGCCTCCTCAATGCGGCTTTTACGTTGGCGATCATGACACTTCCATCCCGCGAGAGGTCCCTCCACTCACCCAGCTGTGACTTGCGAAATCGTATTGCCGGATAACCACGGCGGGATTGCCGGCTGCGACCGAGTAATCGGGAATACTCCGCGTAACGCAGGAGTTTGCGCCGATGACACAGTATTTGCCGATACGGACATTGGGCAGGACCACTGTGCCGAAGCCTAGAAACGAACCCTCGCCAATCTCTACGAAGGAATCGTTATCAAGGATGCGTTGTCCGATGGGACGCGGGTCGCGAATGTCTGTGTAAGGATGCGTGATGTCCACGATCGCGCAGTGACCCGTGATGCTGACGTTATCGCGGATCAAGATGCGTGAGTGGCACATGATATGAACGTTCTGTTCAATGTTCACATTGCTGCCGATCCGCAACTCCGGGGCACGCGATGGCCTGTCCAGGATGGCATCGAGACGCACTCCGTAGTTGATGCGCACCCGATCTCCGAGGTGAACGAAACGGGCGTTATAGAGAGAGGCGGGTCGGATGATCACACAGCGCTTGCCCATGGAACCCACCACGTAGCGGTAAAAAAAACGTGTCTTAGCGTGATGGTAAACGAATTTTAAGAACGTCAATTTTTCAAAAAAGGGAGAATTCAAGAACTCCTGCAAGCGTCTCATCAGCGGCCTCGGCACATGCCAGAGGTTATATACTATATGCTGGGTGTTCAACACCTACATCATCCTGCGGAAGGTTGATCTTTGAATACACTTATCACCGGCGGCGCGGGCTTCATCGGGACACATCTGGCGCGCCTCCTGTTGGCAAAGGGCCAAGAAGTCACCCTCCTCGACAGCTTTCTTTCTCAAGTCCATGCCGGAGAAGAGCGCCTGCCTTCTGATCTTGCTCCGCACGTTCGCCTTGTTACCGGAGACGTCGCCGATCAGTCCGCGATGAGCGTTGCGCTGCAGGGAGTGGACAGTGTCGTTCATCTGGCCGCGGAGACCGGCACCGGTCAATCGATGTATGAGGTCATGCGTTACGAGCGGACGAACCTCGGTGGGACGGCTACCCTGTATGAGTTACTGGCCAAGAACCCGCGTCATAAGGTGGAGCGCATTGTAGTCGCTTCATCGCGGGCGATCTATGGAGAAGGCGCTTACCGGTGCGAAAAGGATGGCATTGTGTATCCGTCATCGCGATCGGTTGAAGATAAGATGGCGGGCAAGTTCGATCCTCTTTGTCCGCTATGCGGCGGATCCTGTGAGACGGTTCCCACCACGGAATCGGCGCCTTCGCAGCCCTCGTCCTTTTATGGTTTGACGAAGCAGGTGCAGGAGCAGACCGCCATGATGTTTGGCCAGGTACTCGGCATTCCTTCCTTCGGATTGCGCTACCAGAATGTCTATGGACCTGGACAGTCACTCAAGAATCCTTACACCGGGATTCTTGGCATCTTCTGCAATTTGGCTCGGGCTGGACGTAAGCTCGAAATTTTTGAAGATGGCCAGGAAAGCCGCGACTTCGTCTATGTCGACGACGTCGTGCGGGCCACTGCCCGGTGTCTTGAGGTTACGGCCAACGGTTGTCACGTGGTCAATGTGGGATCCAACGAGCGCACTACGGTGGCGCACGTGGCGGAGCAAGTCAAGTCGTTTTACCAAAGCTCCTCAACCCTGGAAGTCACCGGCGCGTTCCGGGATGGAGACATTCGCCATGGGCTGGCCGATCTGGGGCAGGCGAAGGCTCTGCTCGACTATGAACCCCAATGGCGCTTCGATGACGGGCTACGCCAGTTCCTGGAATGGGCGGAACGATACGAGCCCCAGTTGGACGCTTACCAACAGTCCTTGAAAGAGATGGCGGAAAAGGGACTGCTTCATGGGCGGAGTTAGTTACCTGGATCCCACCATCAATCTTCCCTCAGCCTTTGTTCAACGGAAGATCGGGGTGGTGACCGTGACTTATAACAGTGCGGCGATGCTGGATGAGTTCTTCGCATCGTTGAACGCCCAGACCCATAGTGAGTTCTGCCTGATTGCGGTAGACAATGCTTCGACCGATGGCACTATTCCCCTGCTCCACGCCTATTCCGGCGTGGAAAAGCTTGTCATCGCGAACCCAACTAACGTCGGTGTGGCGGGGGCGAACAACCAGGGAATTCGCGCGGCCATTGAAATGGGTTGCGAATATGTCCTGCTGATTAACAATGACGTGGTATTCAATCCGGAACTCTTTGCGCAGTTAGTGCAAGGGCTGGCTGACCTTGGCTGCGATATGGACACGCCTTTGATCTATTACATGGATCCGCCAGACAGAATCTGGACGGCGGGAGGTCGCTTCGAGCCGAGGCTCGGGTTCCAGATATACCACCGGGGGGCCGATGAGCAAGATCGCGGCCAGTACAGTCATCCGGAGAAGATCGATTATGCACCGACGTGTTGCGTGCTGATTCGACGGGAAGTCTTCGCGAAAATCGGGCTGATGGATGAACGTTATTTCGTTTACGGTGACGATGTCGATTTTATGTACAGGGCAAGACAGGCAGGGCTGGTCATGTACCACCTGCCCCAGAGCAAGCTCTGGCACAAGGTAAGTGGATTGACCGGCGGAGGTATCTCCGACTTCAGCTTTTACTACAATGCGCGGGGGCGGGCGCTCTTTCTTCACAAGCACTTTCACGGCCTGGTACCGTCATTTTGGATCATGCTCCATATCCTTCAGGATTCAACACGCGCGATCCTGCATCAAAGTTTCCGTCATGCTCGGAAGGTAAAACAAAAGGGACTGCGCGATGGGAAAAAGGTGGCGTTGGAGCAGCTTTCGCAATGAAAGTTCTGTTCGACGCTACATGCGTGACGAAGAATAAGGCTGGCGTGGGTGTCTACGTTGCAAACCTGCTTCGAGAGCTTGCTTCGATGCCGCACAGCTTTCAACTCTTTGTCCTGGTCCAGGATGACGACCCCTCGATGGATTTCGGCGGACGCCCCAACGTGCGTACGATCCGCGTGCCCGCGAAAATCTTTCGCATCCTGCCGTTCCGCTTTCTTTTGGAGCAGATCATTCTCCCGATCCTGGTGCTTTGGTACCGTATCGACGTGGTTCATTCGCCGCATTATTCGTTGCCTCTGATGTGCTTCGGGGCACGCCGAATCGTGACGATTCACGACATGACGTTCTACAACATGCCTGAATTTCATGATCGATTTAAGGTTTTCTACTTTCGCTTGTTTATCTGGGCCTCGGCACATCTGGCCGACGGACTTATCTTCGTCTCGCATTCGGCCGAGCGCGACTTCCGATCCCGTTTCAATCATTATCGAAATCGCAGTTGGGTCATTCATCACGGTAAGAGCGAGGCCTTCCGTGCCAATCTTGAACCGGGTCAGATCGAAAGGGTTCGGCGAACCTATGAACTGGGAACGAATTTTGCCCTGTACATCGGCACTCTGGAACCGCGAAAGAATGTGGCTCGACTCGTTGACGCCTTCGTGTCGATAGCTGCGAAACATCCTGAACTCACCCTGGTGATCGCGGGAATGAAGGGATGGATGTACGACGGCATCTATGAGGCCGTGGCAAACTCGGGTCTGGAGTCGCGAGTCAAGTTCACGGGATTCATTCCGGAGGAGGACAAACCATATCTCCTGGCCGCCTCAACCATCTTCATTTATCCCTCTTTGTATGAGGGTTTCGGAATTCCAGTTCTGGAGTCTTTGGCCTGCGGCATTCCCACGGTCACAAGCGACATCTCCTCGCTTCCGGAAGTAGCAGGCAAGGCGGCTTTACTGATCGATCCGACCCAAAAGGAGCAGATCAGTTTGGCGATGGATCGTCTTCTCTCCGATTCCTCTCTGTACGAGAGATTGCGCAAAGAAGCGATTCTACAGGCCGCAAAATTCACCTGGCGTAAGACCGCGCAGCAAACGCTGACATCATATGAAGATGTCATCAGCGATGAGAAATATTCGCGGTTTTAGCCGGGAACGAGGCTAGAGCTTCTTTGCCAACACGATGTCTTGGAAGTTCGTGAGTTCAAGTCCCGCATGCGGCGCAGCCCCTGTCCAGGTTCCGCTTAATCGTTGCTGCGTCTGAAGGCCGACTTGATGTTGAACGGAATCTAGCCATTCCGAACCTACCGCAAGCGCGTCCTCAGGCATATTCGGATTTGTCGTTCTGCAATCCTTCAATGCATACTTGAAATCCATTGTTGTCTCGCCGCGTTTCATCCGGCTGAGGACTTCATCGTCATAAAGAAAAAAGGAAGCCGCGAGCGTTCCACCCGGTTTGAGCACACGAGCGATCTCAGATAGGTAGTGTGCGATATCGCCGGGATACATATGTGTAAATACCGACCATAGAACAACCATGTCGAACGATGCATCCGGGAAAGGAAGCACCAGTAAGCCAGGGATGAGAGATCCTTTTGGATTGTAAAACTTGTTGTAAATATCCTGATGCAGGAAGACAAATCGCTGATTGCGCGACGTCACATTGCGGAGCAGCCAGTCAATTCCCCTCCGGTCCAGATCCATCCCAACATAAAGCGCTTTGTCGTTCAGATAATCCAGTAGCGGCAGTGTCTTTCGGCCTATACCGCAGCCGATGTCAAGGATTACGTCATCGGGTTTCATGCCGGCAATGTTTTTGTAAAAACCTAGCGTCTCGCGACCCATCTTCAGAAACAGATCATAGCCTCGCGGCCCATCAAACATCAGACGCAACGGAGGAATGGGCCCTTGCCCGATGGGAGCCTTGGTTCTCCAATCCCGGATCATCCATGGAATGTCCCTGACGGAATGAAAGATGGAAGCGGACAGGGTATTCTTGAGTGCTTGCTTGATGCTCATTGATTATCCTTTAGATGACTTGGAGCGAAACAACCTCAACTCCCGCCCAAAGTAGCACGAGATTTGCATTATCTTGTGTAATTTCCAGTCTATCAAGAGCGAGTAGGCCGCAACTACTCCGGAAGAGTATCTACCGCAAACAAGTCTCTAAGCGTTTCTCTTCGGCGCTCACTCCATCTTCAAAGAGATGCTCGACGGCATCTTCATCCTCATCGAAGAGGAGTGCCGCGACGTTTTCATTGCGGAAAACTCGCATATATGCGGGATCCCTGTACTGCATCTGCAATGAAAATGCTCTATCGGCTGGAAAGTTCTGGTTGATCGATTTTATCGGTGCTGCGCTTCCGAACCTCTGACTCTTGCTGTTGCAATCTGGTCGGGCGCAAGAATGCTCGTTCTACACCAAACCATGAGAGTGCGGAAAGAATCGCCACAATCAATACGACCAAGGAGACCGCGCCAAAGGGGGTTCGCGAAAAAAAGCCTAGTGCGATCAACATCTGAACCATTGGGAAGTGAAGTACGTAGGTGCCATACGAGAAGTCGCCAAAACGGGTGATCCCGCGATATGACGGCAGCAGGAATGCAACGCAAAGCACAAGAAGGGGAATACCAACAGCTTCCAGAAATAACCAGCCAGTTAGAGAGCCTGCGATCGTTGCGGCCAATGCCAGAGCCCACATCCATTGTTTATGAGCCTGGAACTGATTGAAGTAGTAATAGACGGCAGTTCCAACCATAAAGAAACACAACTGCCCCGGCAGCTGCTTGCCCAAGGTAGGCTTTCCCAGATGCTCAAAAACAAGATTGAATGCAATTGAAAGGAGAAATGTTGTGCTGATAACAATGAAAGGATTGATCTTGCGAACAAACCATGCCAACAACGGGACAAGAATATAAAAACCGATTTCGAGTTTGATTGTCCATAACGCGCCATTCATTGCCGGTGTCAGAAAGTTGTGCTGAAAGACTCCAGGCAGATCCGGCTTTTTGAAGTTAAGGAAAAGCAGGTTATAGAAGATGTATTGCCACGTTTCCCGGCTACGCCAAAAGGCAGGCAAAGACAAGGTTGTCATAAAACTTCCGACAACGAGACAGAATCCCAATGCTAACCAGTAGCCAGGCAGGATACGTTGCGCCCGCTTGCGAAAATAATCAGCGAGGGATTTGGACCGGTCCCAACTGGCGACAATTAGGCAACCACTGATTGCGAAAAAACCTTCAACGGCTTCTCTTGAATGCGCAAACCATCGAATCAAGTGAAGTGCCTGACTTCCAGATAGATCAACGCAATGAGCACCCACAACCATCCAAGACAAGACAAGACGAAGTAAATCAAAATTATTGTGGTGTCGCATTCGCATAAGCATCTATTTGCGATAAATAATACCAATTCTTGTTAAGCAACGAGGGCATCCTGCACTGGCGATCGTCCGAACATCAGCATGCTGGCTCGGCCTCCATGATCAAAGCGCGATGTTGAAGGTTGATTGCGTTTGATCTCCTTTCACTGGTGCAGACGACTCAATTCAATCGGATTCTGGCAGATGTTCTCTCGCGCGTATCCGCGAACGATGTAGATGGCTGCCGAGCCGCTTAATTAGCGGCTAATACCATATTCGCGATAATTATCCAGTAAGGCGCACGGGCGCGAATTACGTGGTGTCTACATATTGCTCAGCAGGGATTTCCCACTACTCTGCTTGACCACGTGCAGGTGCGCTTCGCCTACCAACTCGCGAAGATGGGGCAGGTCACCGTTATCGGTCAGCAGGTAATACCGCTCGCCCGACTGCCATCTGTGGATGAACTCCGCATCATCAATAAAGACCTGCGGCGCATTCGGCGCATATGACCCGTATTCCAGGTTGGCGCTCCTGCCATTCAGCAGCAGCGCTTTGCGATTTGTGTAGAAGAAGACCGATGAGAACGCGTAATACGCATCTGACTCGATCAGTGTGCCCGGCGGGCTTTCCAGCAGCGCTGTGGCCAGTTGGTACGACCCCATATACGGATCGAATCGCACCAGCGCCAGCCGCGCCGCCTGAAAGAACACCACCATGCCCGCGACCATCACGGCAACCATCGCTCCGGCGCGCCTCCGCGCAACCGCCACTCCCACGGCCACAATTGCAAATGCTGCAACCGCCAACGCCAGCGGCAGCTTCAGGTAAGCGAACGCTCCCAGCGTGAGATCGAGCATGTGACCCAGTGAAAGCGTGTACATCTCCGGATGCTGTGCCAGTGCGTCGGCCAGTTCACCATTCGCCGGCAGCTTTGCCGCCATGAAAAGCACCGTCCCGAGCACAACTGCCAGTGAGCCAAAGATCGCAACAGTAAACCAGCGTCCTGCGCGGACCCATCTGCCCTCTGCGATCGCCGCCCCCGCCAGCAGCGCCAGCGCAGGGTAGATCGGCATGGAGTAGTACTCCTGCGTGGTCGAGAATGTGAAGAACACCATCACCACGCCGATCCAGCACAGCAACATCAGCCGCAGCCGTCCAGCCCGCGATTCACGGTTATAGCTCAGCTTCACGGCACCCGGCAGAAATGCCGACCACGGGAACAGCCACGCCAGGTTCAGCACCCAGAATAAAGCTCGGGGCACCGTGTTGTAGTCCCGCGGATACCTCAGGTTCAGAAACCGCAACAGGTGTTCATTGAAAAAGTAGAACCAGAAGAACCCGCGATACTCGCCGGGACCGCTGTGCATGGAGAAGGAAAAGTAGGGAGGATTGCGAAGCGCTGCCAGCACGTGCCATGGCGCGGCAACTACCATCATCACCAGCAGTACAAGCCATGGCTGCAACCTTTTCCACGCCGAGCCGGACCATAACTGCCGCGTCACTGCCATATACACCAGGCCGGCGCCCAGCGGGAATACGATGGCAATCAGCCCCTTCAGCAGCAGGCCACATCCCAGGGCGAACCCCATCAGCATCGCCCACGCGCGCGGGTTTGCCTCCTCCGGCTCCAGCAGCCGCATCCAGGCCCACAGCGCCACCGCGATCGTCAGAGTCAGGACGGCGTCCGGAATCTGGATTCGTGTGAACAGATATAAGCCGACCGACGTAGCCAGCGCCACGCCTGAGAAGACGCCCGCCTGCTCGCCCATTGCCCAGCGGCCGAACCGGTACGTCACCCAGCACAGCAGCACAACAGAAAGAGCCAGCGGAATGCGCGCGGCCCAGTCGTGGACCCCGAATACACGGAACGAGCCCGCCATCATCCAGTAGATCAGCGGTGATTTTTCCAGGTATGCCACTCCATCCAGCCTGGCCGTTACCCAGTCGCCGGACTCCAGCATGGTGCGAGCAATTTGCGCCTGAACGGCGTCTACATCGTCCATCAGCCGCGGTGGACTGATTACGTTTCCACAGAACACGAGACAGGCTGCCAGGACGACGAAGAGTCCTCCACGACCTGCTCTTCCTCCACGGACGGAACCGATGTGAGCGCCGCCGGCAGTTCCACGTTCCACCGCTTCATCCAGATCGTTAGCGTCAGCAGACCCCAAAGGTGATACCCCCAATTCGCCTTCCGCTCCTGGTGCTGGTCCATCAGGGTTCGCACCATCGGCCAGTTGAATACGCCAGACTCACGGAGCCACGCCTCCGTCAGCGTGTCCTCCAGCAGCGGCCGCAACACTCCGCGGAACCACGCGTGAATCGGAATATCGAGCCCTACTTTCGATCGCTGCAGGACCGACTGCGGCAGCGCGTCCCGCATCAGCCTCCGAAGAACGCGTTTCGTCTCCAGCCCGTTCAGTTTCCATTTCATCGGGAGCCGGTTCGCAAACTGCACAATCCGGTCATCCAGGAACGGCGGCCGCACCTCGACTGAATGCGCCATGCTCATCCGGTCGACCTTATACAGCAGCGCGTCCTGTAATGAGTATCGCTGATCGAAGTCCAGGAACCGCTCCATCGCGTTTCCGCCCCGCATCGTGCTTAGCAGGTCCGCCATCGGCCCTTTACGCGCAAACTGGGATACCTGCTGCTTTTCAAGCTCCGTGAACGTGCCGTTCCAGAATACGTGTGCGGCTTCCGCCGAGAGCAGCGAGCCCTCCAGGAAGCGCTTCAGCTTGTAATCCAGGCCGATCTTCCGGTCCGTCGCCGGTAGCCGCTGCGCTGCTGTCAGAGCTCCCTTCAGAAGTGGCCTTGGCAGCCACGCGATGGAGTTCCTCAGCCGGTTGGCCTTATAGGTCAGATATCCGCCGAAGAGCTCGTCCGAACCTTCGCCGCTCAGGGCGACTGTAACCTGCTGCCGGCTCATCTTAGCCAAGTACCAGACCGGAATGGCGCCTGCATCTGCGCTTGGCTCATCCGAGTAGAAGCTCAACTCAGCAATCGTGTCGGCGAGGTCAGCATCTTCATTCAGGTCGAACTCAGTGTGGTTCGTTCCATAATGTTGGGCCATCGCCCGCACGTAGTTGCTTTCGTCGAACTCCCGTCCGCGGAAGGTCACTGAAAAGGTCCTCAGGGGCTCAGAACTGATCTGTGCGGCGTAGTGGGTGATCGTCGAGGAGTCCAGACCGCCGCTCAGCCATATCCCCGACGGCACCTCGCTATGCAACTGTTCCCCTACAGCGCTCCTCAGCAACCCATCCAACTCGGCGCAGGCCTCCCCCAGATCCGCGGGCGCTGGCTTCTGCCGCTCAACCGGGAGATAAGACCGCAGTTCTATCCCGCTTTCGCACCACTCGAGCGCATGCCCTGCCGGCACCTTCTTAATGCCTTCCACAAGGGTGAATGGGCCGGGAACGTAGTTCAGCGACAGGTAGCAGTTCAGCCCATGCAGATCCAGCCGCCGCGGTACTTCGGGGTGCGCAAAAATTGCCTTCAGCTCTGACCCGAAGAAGATCTCTCCATCCTGGCACCGGTAGTACAGCGGTTTTATGCCTGCACGGTCACGCGCCAGCGTCAGTCTGCGATCGCGCTCATTCCAGATTCCGACAGCGAACATTCCCCGGAACCGAGCAAAACTCTCCAGGCCCCACTCCAGAAACGCATTCAGCACTACCTCGGTGTCGCAGTGCGTTCGGAAGTCCCAACCCCGGCGCTCCAGGTCCTCACG
The DNA here is from genome assembly GCF_025685425.1 of Terriglobus albidus. Classification (GTDB taxonomy): domain Bacteria; phylum Acidobacteriota; class Terriglobia; order Terriglobales; family Acidobacteriaceae; genus Terriglobus; species Terriglobus albidus. The sequence goes on along the minus strand of NZ_JAGTAS010000058.1, from coordinate 155,473 downwards.
AATCTCCCCGTGGTTGTATACCTCGCCGTTGAAGACGATCGTGCACTGGTGCTCGGCATTGTGCATCGGCTGATTGCCGTGCTCCACGTCTACAATGCGCAGCCGCGTCGCACCAACGGATGCGTGCCTCGTCACAAACCCCTGCTGGCTGTCTGGTCCGCGGTGTATCAGGCTTCTTAGACCCCGCGCGAGCACGCCTTCTGGCAGTGGCCTGCGAACATGAGAGTATCCAACGATTCCACACATCAGTAGGCAGGCCCCTGCGACTCCAGCCCGCCATGCACAACAGTCCGGCCAAACCCTTCATCAGAAAGAGGTAAGGTCACTTATCGCACAGACCCACTACTGGAGCGCGTGTAAAGTTGTCTGTCATTATGCCTGACCGTCACAGCTTTTTGCTCGAAAAAAGTTTTTGACCGAAACTTTTTTAGGAAAAATACGTCTAAAGCCTGTCTCCATACCAATAAAAGGCATTAGCAAGCTCAGGGCTACGTCGCAATGAGACGCAGCGGCGGTCTCCGTCGGTTCCAAATCTTGGACGAACTGGAAGAACCGATCTCTTATAAGTATTCCAGTGAAAGCGTGGATTTCTTCCGAACTTATCGAAAGATAGGCAGCCGGCTTGCCGGAATGGGAAGAGAAGACCGAGTCTGTCTCGCAGACAGGATGGCCCGGTCGCATTTTTTAACGGCCTCGAAGGATACGTCTTCTCCTGTTCAGTTAAGCTTTTGAGGCATATTAACTCCACCAGATTTTGCGCTTGGAAGAAAGATTCATCATGCTGAAGTTCAGAGCTCTTGCCTTTGTTGAGGTGCTGCTTGCCGCCTCTCTGGGAACTGCCGCCGCGCAGACAAACGATCTTAAGTTTTTGAATGACAATCGCTCCATGCTGGACGCTCACAACTGCTACCCCTACGAAGGGCAATGGCAGGACCGCGTGAGCCGTGCCCTGAACTCGGGGTTCCCGGTATCCATCGAGCAGGACCTGGCCTGGTATGCCGATCCGGCGACGGGCAAAGGGCGCGTTGTCGTTTCGCACACTCCCAAGACAACCGGAACGGAGCCGACGCTCAAGGCTTACTTCTTTGAACAGGTGAAGCCGGTTGTCGAGAAGATCCTCAAAGAAAACAAGCAAAGTGAGTGGCCTCTGATCGTGCTGCACTTCGACTTCAAGGACAATCAGCCCGCCTTGCATGAGGCCGTGTGGAATCTGCTTGGAGAGTATGAGCCATGGTTATCGACGGCGGTAAAGACCTCGGATCCGCATCAGATCTCTCCCATTCAGAAGAAGCCGATTCTGGTCATTACAGAAGACAATGACGCACAGGAGAAAGCTTTCTTTGATCGCGTCCCGGTGGGCGCAAAGCTGCGGATCTTTGGTTCGGCACACAGTGCTCCCCATCCTGAGAATCTCTCCCGCGCGGAACTTGCCCATTGGGAAGCCACAACCTCACCCGCGAATCTCCTGACCGAGACTCCGACGAACTATCGCCGCTGGTGGAATAACTCCTGGGCCGTGGTGGAAGAGGGGGGACAAGCCAATGCCGGTGAGTGGACCGCACAGGATGAAAAGCGGCTGCGCGAGATTGTGGATCACGCCCACAACAAGGGCTTCTGGATCCGCTTTTACACACTCGATGGTTTTGACCCACAGAAGAACCAGGGATGGGGTGCGAGCTACAACTTCGGATCGCGCGAGGCCGTCCTTCCACGCTGGAAAGCTGCCATTAGCGCGGGTGTGAACTTTGTTGCAACCGATCAATATGAAGACTTCGCGACAATGGTTCCGCAGATTGAGAAGTCGTTGCGGCCAGGTTCATCTCGCTAGAGCATTTTCCCTCTAGGTGTAGCCCAGAGCATCCGCTTCTATGGGCGCTTTCCGCAATGAAAACGCCGCTGCACCGTCTTCCGGGATACCCAGCAACAGGGAAAATGTTCTAAGTTGTCCTCAGATGCCTGACACACAACCGAGGGAGGAGGAGCTGCGAGATGAAAGCAGCGGGTGACCCATTCTGCTTTTCGCAAGCGTGCTTACGGCATGAAGAAGCACGATGCGACGTACCTCCACTATGACCTCAGGCTGGAATGGAACGGGGTGTTATTGAGCTGGGCGCTGCGTGAGGGACCTAGCATGCAAGCCGGAGTGCTTCGAGAGGCCGTGGAGATGGACGATCACCGCGTGGCATATCTGCAGTTCGAAGGTGTCCATCGATCCGGAACGATTATGCTCTGGGATCGAGGAACCTGGGAGGCCTACCCGGAATGTGAGGATGTCGGCGCCAGTGTGCGTAAGGGGAGGCTGCGGTTCACGCTGCACGGAGAGAAGCTACAAGGCGATTGGACTCTTACCAGAACAAATATCGTGAGAGCTGATTCACGGCCAGTCTGGGCGCTTTGTAAACACGCCGATGAGTTTTCCGAAAGCTGGGCAGGCAGGTGCATCCTGCTGGAGCAGCCGAACAGTATTACTGGAAAGACAATGGAAGAAATCAAGCAGGAATGGACGCGGCCGAGGAAGAGACATGAATGGCAACCGAATCTTTTCGATCAAGTTGTTGGAGTGGAAGGCGTTCTCTGCTCGAATAAGAGAACGTGACCAGCGTTATCAAATCCAGCCCCGAACATGGCTTGGCCTATGCTGCTTCGATTTGGTCAATCAGGGCATTGAGTCCAACGATAAGCCGGCTTTCCGTTAGATCGACAGTCCCTTGGCCGTAACCATCACATAGATCCACGTGGCCAGCATACTCTGGTTTTGAGAATGACTCGCGAAGAGCACCTTCGTTTTCACTGACGGTATGAGCAAGATTGTATAGAGCCCACTTACACCGATCATGAGCTTGAAGAGCCTTTGTGCTGGAAGGCTTGTCGGACACGATTTCGTGATGAATCAGACCTGTCTTCAGCAACAACAAGGCGCGCAATTGAGGTAAGTAGACGCGAGCTCGTTCTAAGACGATCTTGTCCGCTTGCTTCTTTGGAAAAGCCTCGAAGGCAGAGACATCCATCATGGACCAAATCTTTTCAAAGCTTTCGAAGATTGTTCGTGTATGCCTTTCAAGATTTTCCTCCCGTGTCGCCGGCTCGGCAGAATCAATGCCTGATAAGTCCGCAACCTGGTGGATCGTGTCGCGCAGCATCTCCCGAATCGATTCGATAGAGGAGGTAGCCCAAAGTTGGTCAAAGATGAGCCACATGGCCAGGATTCCGAGAGCGATCCCCAGGATTGTGTCTCGAGCGGGTATCAGGGAGGAGTTGAGAGAGAATTTTCCAAGATTCACCAATTCGAATGCCAGCACAGCCTGGACGCCACAGTAAGAAATGCGTGGGCCAGAGGTTGCGATCCATACGCCAAGCAATACCACCGCCGAAAAAAGCAGCATGTAGCTAAAGATGGAATCGATCTGCGGCAAAATCACGATCTGTACGGCGAACCCGATCACGCACGCGCCCAGCACCACTCCACTGAAACGAAGAAGCTGTTTATGCCTGGCGGCGCCTGTTTCAGGTAGTGCCGTCAGAATGCACGTTGCAATTGACGCGTTCAGCCCGGTCCATCCCAGACTCATGTACAGCATGTAACAAAGGACGGCGCTCAGCGCTCCGCGGATCGCGAATTTAAATGTCCCCGTGTTTCTGAGGGATCCAGGATGGAAGAAGTGGCCCGCCGACCTTTCCATCAAAGTATGCTGGGCGGTGGCGACGTTTGCTTCCCATACGGTTTGAGTAAAGCAGTCTGTCAGGAGTTCGAGAGTGCGTTCTATCTCCACGAGGAGTGGATTGCTTGCGGGAAGTATGGTGTTGAGCTCCACCCAGTCCAAAGGTTCGGAATCTGCGAGATGCTGCGTTAAGTTGTCAATCTGGCAGATAAGGGCGGAGCAGAACGCCTCGTCACCTGGGCTGCGGGAGGAATTTGTTGTAACGACGGTACGGCTCAGGTCAACCAGCCTGCCGGTGAAGGCGATTGCCGAGGAGAGGCGCTGTTCTTCCTCGAAGGTTCGATTGCCGTGTGAGATAAAGTTTCTTAAAGATGCTGTTCCCCGAGCGGAATAACGCCGCAGGTCTCTAACCAACCTCGGTTGTACTCCTTCATCCGAGGAGATCTGTTCAAGCGTCTGGCGGACGAGTTGAAGCCGTTCCTGGATGCCTGTGACCACAGCATCACGGGAATGGGTACGGATGAAAAGAAGCTCGATCAGTACCGAAATGCCGCAGCCAATCAGAATGGCAAGAAGCATAAACAGAGTTTGTCTCAGCCTGAGATCAGCGGACGCTGGTTGGTCCCAGACACTGATCGTGTTCGTGATGAACAGGCCAAGCGCCAGGGATGCTTCATAAACACGCAGAACAGCCACCAGGTAGAACACAGCCAGCAGGCTTGTCCAGACCCACACCAGGTGCAGGAAGGGCGATCCCGCGGACAACATTGCCGCGAGCACCACTTCGATTGCACCTAAGGTACATGCCGCCGCGATCCAGGATGCCGAACGCTTCGTGGACCGGAAGCTATCCCGCGAAATCAGTAGAGGAGAATATGCTCCGAGAACACCGCCAGGTATCCGGAACACGACGATGCAAAACATGACGAAGGTGCAGGCCAGGGCGATCCGCAACGTCAGGAGCAATCGTCCGGGATACGGCCGTAATTCGGTCTCAAGTAGCTCTCCGAATGATTTGAACCACGAGGAAGACGATTCAAAACTATCAGAAAGCGTAATGTCGGCAACATTCTCGTTCATGATTTTGGACGCATTCCGACGATAGCAACTTCTCCAATGCGGAGCGATTGTTGCGGCGGATTGGAGATTCTGATGCGCACGGGGTAACGTGACGCAAGCCGGACCCAGTTAAGCGTTCGTTGAACGTCGGGCAACCCTTGAGACAACTTGCCAACGACATCAGGATCAGGCGTAACGCCATATGCAACGCTCTCGACATATCCTTGAAGTCGAGTATGGAGATCGGCCATCAGAAAGATATTTGCCGGCGTTCCTACACGAAGGTCCTTGATCTGGGTCTCACGGAAGTTAGCTAATACCCACCATTTACGTGTATCGATCAAGGTAAACATCTGTTGGCCAACCTTGGCGTATTCCCCTTCTGAGATCGTCAGATTGGTCACAATTGCATCGAACGGTGCGACAACGCTGCACTGCTCGTAGTTGTATCGTGCAAGACGAACAGCGGCTGCCCGGCTTTCGCGCTGTGCAATGAGCGGCGCAAGGACAAGAACCGCCTGCGAAGACTGTTTGACCTGAGCATCAGCCTGGGATAGCTGTGCGATCGCCTGCTGTTTTTGCGCAGTCGCGGAGAGAAGTTTTCCTTTGGCCAACGCAAGCGCTGACCGGGCCTGCTCGACGGCAGCAGTCTTTGCTTCCGCTAAAGATCTTGCACGCTGTACGTCGTCCGGGGTAACGAACTCCTTTGCAAGAAGGGGCTCAATGCGATGCAAATTGCTGACAGCGTAGTCCGCATCCGCCTGTGATTGCTTCAACGAAGCGTCTGCCTGTGCAATCGCGGCTTCGCTTACCTTGATTTCGTCATCCGCGCGTGTTTCGTTGGCAAGCGCATTCTGCTTGCCGGCATTCGCAACATCCACCGAACTGACCTGAGAGGAGATCCGTCGAGTTTCATTCTCAATCTCTCCTTCAAGGCGCTCCTGGGCTGCCAGCGCGTCCTGTAACGCATACAGATAGGGGCGGTCGTCAATCTTGTACAGCAGGCTGCCTTTTTTTACGAAGTCATTATCGTGTACAGGTAGTTCGACGACCGGGCCTGCGATAAGAGGAGCCATGCCAATGATGTTTGCCACAACTTCGGCATCATCGGTCCGGGGATATGAGTTGACGGTATAGAGCGTCAGGGCGGCAGTGATGAGGGCCCCCGCTCCGATAACGCTGCTGATGATGGTTCCACGTAGCGTACGAGAGTGCGATGTCGTTTTGTCGTTCAATGTGGGTCCTCGTTATCGAAAGAAGACAAGCCAGAGAGTGCAGGCTGTAAAGCTGATCAGGCACGGGTAAAGGATCGGAAGCGGCCACAGTTCATCCAATAGCTTCCAGCGCGCAAAGAGATAATGCGCTACCGCCGTAACGGCGATTCCGGCGACGCAACAGATGATCCATGCCGGGAAGTACGATCCCAATACGTTTATGGATGGCGAGAAGGAGCAGCCGTTCAGCCCGGCCACGAGAACCGAGATGGTTAAAACAGTCAACAGTTTCGGAACGGGCGTGCCGGTCGTACGCTCCGGATGATTCTTATTCACGGGTGGTTACCTTTCGGGTGTTCAGACAGAAGTGCTCCGGTTCTGAAGGCAAGATTCATAAAGCTCTGCAACACCTGTGTGCGAGCAGTCACGTCGATAGCTCTTGCATTTGCGAGGTCGCGTTCTGCGGAAAGAACGTCCAGGATGTTGCGAACGCCATCGCGGTAAGATTCAACGGCCGCCGAGTAAGACTCGTTTGAGGCATTAAGTAAAGATGCCGCGGCCTTCTTCTGGTCGAGCGCCGTTTGGGCATTGGCGTAGTCTGCCCAAACGTGATCGGCAATGGCGTCCTCTTTTTCGCGAACTTCTTCAATCGCCGCGTCGTGTTCGGCCTTAGCTCGGGACAGACGATTTTCCCGTTTGAAGCCGTCAAAGACGGTCCATGTCAGGCTCAGCTTGGCGTCATAGGTAAATGTCTTTCCGTAGGTCCCATTATTCTTTTCCTGTTTGCCCCACGCCCGCAGCCATCCCTTCGAGCCATCGAAGGTCAACTTGGGGAAGTATGCAGAGCGCGCAAGCTTGATCTCAGCATCGGACGCTTTTACCTGCTCAATATTTGCAAGCAGGTCCGGACGAGTTTGATACGCAGCCTCAATCTCGTCTTCTACGCTATGGTCCAATGCATCCGGGATGGAGATATTACTTAGCTCCTGCACCTTGAACGGTTTTACGGGAGAGGCCGTGAGAACCGTTGCGAGGTCGCCAAAAGCTGTTTTTTCATTACCGATCATGCTCTGCAACTCGTACTCGGCTTTGGCGCGGGCTGCCTCCGCCTCAAGGAGATCGGGCAATGTCGCCAGACCGTTCGCTTTGCGATCACGTACGGCATTCTCAACGGTCCGGGCGTCATTCAGCGTGACTTCTGCTGCTTTACGTAGCCCGATGGCATTGAGCAACCGGTAGTAGGCCGCCGATACTTTCTGGATCAGGACGAGATGCTCGTTATTGAAATTGAGATTCGCAGCCAGGAGCCGAGCCTTCGCCGCATTGATCTCATCGCGCCTGGCCCCAAAATCAACGAGGGTGTAATCCAGATTCAATGCGGTTTCAAATGCGCCGATGTCTTGCAGGTAGAACGATGAATAGAGAAGAGGTGGATTGAGGAAAGTCCTTCCACCTGCCAAGGCAATCACCGTCGGATAGAGCTCACTCCGGGCGATGCCGAGAGACGAAGCAGCGGCTCGTGCTGTCGCCCATGCCGCATGGGTGGATGGATTGTTGTCTTCGGCGAAGTCGATCAGTTGACCAAGGGTGTAAACGGTGTCGCCGTCGAGCTCCGCTTCATGCCGGTAGAGAGGTACCGGTTCTTTTCCGAAAAGACTGTGGGTCGGTTGCCATGGCTGAACTGGGGATGAGGGGGCCTTCTGTGCCGAAGCGATCGGAATTGACGTCAACAGGAACGCTAATGGCAGCAGAAATGCTCGATACTTTTGCACAGAACCAGTTTGGAAACAGGACGGCACCGATGTCTTGTACAAAAACGCTTTTGAAGCTTTCGGGAAAAACTACTGTACGATTAAGGTATGGATATGGATCCAGACAGTAGTGCTAAATCCTCTGTTTTCTTCTCATCCAGCCATCCTGTCGTATCGTCTGCTTCCGAGATTCTGCGCGACCACGAAGAAGAGCCGCTGCAGAAAGAGGACCACGCCAAGCTCTGGCGCCACACCAGTCTTCGCGAAGTAGAACTTTTTCATGGCTCATACCGGAAGTACCAGTTCGCCAAACACTTCCACCGTATTCCTGCGATTGGAGTCATCGATCGAGGTTCGATGAGAACCTTCTGTCGGCGAGAAGAGCACGTCCTCGGTTCGGGTACGGTACTGCTTCTCAATCCCGGCGAAATCCATGCTCCTGCACCAGCCGGCGAGTCGGGCTGGAGTTTCAGGATGTTCTATCTGTCTCCGTCGTTTCTTACGGCGCTTTCGCCGGGCAATCGACCGGATGTCGCAACCTTTAAGCGCGCCTTTGTTCAAGACCGCGAATTGGCCAACAAACTATTCCATCTCCACGTTGCTCTGGAGTCCAAAGGTCAACGGCTCGAATTCGAATCGTCGTTTGCCTCTATCTTTCACGATCTGGCTGATCGATATGTGGATAGGAAGCCCACTGATTTAGATGTCAGAGCGGACGCGACGGCAGTCGATACCGCGCTGCAATATCTCGAAGCAAACTGTCATCGAAACCTGAGCCTTGAGGAACTCTCGCAGCATTCTCCGTATGGTGTATCTCACTTCACACGGGTGTTCCAAAAGACTGTCGGCCTGACGCCGCACGCGTACCTGCTGCAACTGCGCGTGGAACGTGCAAAATCGCTCGTACACTCGGGTGTGCCATTATCGGATGCTTCAGGCGCACTTGGGTTTGTCGACCAAAGTCATCTCACGCGCCACTTCAAGCGGATATTTGGCGTTACTCCTGGCCAGTACGCTCGTGCAGCCCAAGCTTGAGTTGCTTGTTGAAGCGTCGAGGTGAGAGAAGAGATCCGCCAGATGCTTTAGCTTCCGCCTCCAGGTCTAAGCCCTCCGCCTTTAGGCGGATAGCTTCCAGCCTCCTTGCTAGATAATGGCGAGGATGGTGGAGTATCGACAAAACTCGCACGCGGTGTGGGATGTAAAGTACCACGTGATCTGGGTGACGAAGTACCGCTACAAGGTGCTTAGCGGCGAGGTGGCGGAGCGTACACGAGATCTGCTGCGTCAGATCTGCCAAGGTCGTGAGGTGGTTATCGTGCAGGGAGCAGTGAGCCCGGATCACGTGCACATGCTGGTGAGCGTGCCACCGCAGTTAGCGCCCGCCAAGCTGGTGCAGTACATGAAGGGGAGATCGAGCCGGATGCTGCAGGCGGAATTTCCCCAGTTGAAAAAGCGTTATTGGGGCCAACACCTGTGGGCGCGGGGGTATTTCTGTGCGAGCGTAGGCGCGGTGGACGAGGAGACAGTCAAGCGCTACATCGAAACTCAGAAGTGGGAAGACCCCGGTGAGAACTTCAAGATCACAGCGCCGAGCGAGCCTTAAGCCGGCTCTCAGCCGGACACCCTTCAGGCGGCTTCAGCCGCAAACTGGCGACTTTCAGTCGCAATCAAACCCACCGGCTTTCAGCCGGTGGTCGTTTAGCTTGGGCTTGGAGGTCGAAGCTAGACTGGCGGCTGGTTTCCATGATGTCGATAAATCGGAAAGTGATGATGGGCTCGGACGACATAGTGACCGATCATCCATCCAGCCGCGGAGCCAAGAAGGACATCCGTGGGGAAGTGTTTTTCGGCAAGAACACGTGTGAGAGAAGTGGCGGTTGCTCCGGAGTAAACTGCGACTTGCTTCCACGGTGACGGATATTCCGCAGCGATCACCGCGGCGGCGGACCATGCCGTGATGGAGTGGCCCGAGATGAAAGAGGAGTTCGTCCCCGAGGAAAGCTGGTAGAAGTTGCCAGCATAGTTATCGACATTGGGGCGTTCGCGGAAAGAAGCGAACTTAACGATCTGCTGAAAGATCTGAGCATCACCTTCCGCCTCACCGGAGAGTAGACCTGTCTCCTGAAGGTGCTCGTTATGGCGAGCGATTCCCATCCCAAACATTGCGGCCGACCCGGCAACATAGCCGTACTCCAAAGCGTAGGAGACATTGTCGGCAGCGTTGTTGAATCCCGGATCATGGCTGACGATATCGCGCGCAACGTGACTATCCTGCTTGAGTGAGACCGCTGCCGCGGCTGCAAGCGGAAGTATCCACCTGAAATCGGTCCTGCGGATGTAGATCGGGGAAGTAAAGATACGATACGTATCGCCCACAACATTAAGCGGAATTCGCTTGAGCGTGACTGGCGGGTGGGGGACGTCTTCGAGCGGAATCTGTCCCAGACCATGCGGTTTGGCGGTGATAAGCGAAGATGGCGCGTTCGGCAGGTTGGCTTGGGCAGCTGGATTTTTCTGCGGCTGTGGCGTTTCCTGCTGTGGGGGCTTGTTCTGGTCGGCCGGAACCGAGTTCTGCTGTGATTGTGAGGTGGATGAATTGTCCTGTGCGACGATCGATGGGACGGCACAAATCAAAACAAATATCACGAATGAGAGCAAGCCCTGTAGAGCAGTTGCATTGATAGCCAAGCCGTTCGTTGCGGTCTGCGGAAGGGAGACAGAAGAGAGTACTTCACCTATCGGAAGACTCGGGACGCCAAAACGCACAGCACTTGTGATTCGCATCGGTTCAGATCCTGGATATAGAAGAGGGCCTTCCGCGAGTTCGCGGGCAGGGTGCAGCATGTTGAGCGCTTCACATGAAGCGCGGCAGGCACACTTCGATCCAGGTATCAAGTACGCAACGGCAGGATGAGGAGAGGAGCAATGACGATGCTCTTCGTTGAAGAGGAGAAGCGCCCAGGCATCACACATCGGAGTTCGGCTACTGTCAAATAGCACTGCGCATCCAAGAATCGCCGCGCGGTTGCTACAACGGCAAGCAACGCGAGCATGATCAATACCACGATGAGGAAGCCTGAGAACTCGATGTCGTTGGTAAGTCCTGGACGGTCCCAACCATCGAAACACTCCAGAAGCGGCGTAAGAAACGTCACTATCAGGAAAAACATAGCGACGGATTTGAGAAGCCGCGTCATGGTTAACCTCTTGTTGATGAAGTAGGATGCGCCTGGCGGGCTTTAAGGAAATATCTGGCTTCTCTGATCATCCAGATTGCTCTCAAATGAGAGATCGGCTTGCCGATCCAGCCGGGAGCACAACGGAGATTGGGCAGAGAGGTGCTTTATTTATTGCCGGTAATAATTGGCACGTGACGTGTCAGAAATTGACACTGTAAAGGCAACCCTTCAATGAGTTCCCCGTCGATCTGGACTGGGATTGATCCACTTCCTTTAAGGAAGACCTGGTGGCATTCGCTGATTCGAATATCGCGGCTCTGAGGAGGCGCGGCAAACAGCATTCTGGTCAGTTGAAGGGCGAGGCTAAGTTTTCCCTTTTGCTTGAAACTTACAATCTGGAAGGCCGATCGCCCTATATCTGCATGCGGCGTTAATTTCAGACGACCTGCAAAACGCCGTATTCGCGTGATGAGGACCCAGTGAGCGATCCACTCCTCCTCAGCGGTCCGAATTGCAATGGCTTGTCCGTTATGTATCAAGAGGGCGGCCAGGGCCGCCGCTACTACTCCGAATATTCCGAAGCGGCGTGCTCGATATTTTTCGAATATTTGGACTGCTGCAGCATCAAAGCCTACACCCACGACGAACGTGAATGGGCGTCCATTGCAAGTACTGATGGGGACATTGAAGGCAGGGCCATGCATCAAGGCTTCCGCGAGGGCAATAGGCGTGGTTGGTAGATCTATCTCCCGGCTGAAGACGTTGGCGGTCCCTGAAGGGATCAGGCCAAGTGGAATGTCTGAGCCGGCAATGCCGCAAAGCACATCATGCAACGTTCCGTCACCACCGGCAGCAATGATCGCATCGAACCGTCCACTTAGCGCTGCGTCTTTGGCGATACGCTCACCGCGTTCATGCTGCGTCGTATCGACAATAAAGATGTGACAGCCAGCCCGCTGCAGCTCGCGAACGGTATTTCGAAACAGCAGGCGTCCACGGGTGCCGGCATTGGGATTGTGGACTACGCAGAATCGTTTACGCACACCGAAACCAGTATCGATCGATTCGTCCACGATGGTGAATTGAAAATATCGGTATGAACACAATCATGGATTGTCGTGGGTGTTTTGTCGTAAGCGATTGAAGGGTAAGGATGGTGGAGGCGGCGGGAGTCGAACCCGCGTCCGAAACTACTGTCGACGAAGAGCTTTCATGCTTTTTCCTGTTCTAAATCTCGTAACGAGCGCTAAGAACGGACAAAGATACGCTCGAAACCAGCCTGATCGATCTCACCCTCTGCGTCCAGGCGGAACGCTTTGGGCCAGCCTACTGTGCGACGACCGGTATGGGCCCATAGGCGAAGCCCAAGCGGTCGGCTACTTAGTTAATTAAGCAGCAAGAGCCAGGTTGTTGTTGGCACTTATAGTTTTGTGAGCGATTACGGGTGTTCACACCCCGGCATGCCTCTCAGCCGCACGCAATCCCGTCGAAACCGTGACGCCCCCATCTTGTGAAAGACCCATCTGGTGCTCCCTGGGGAGCTGCCCTGAGACGCGAAAGCCAGCCCCGAGGGTTCAGGGGCTGGCTCATCACTCCTCAACTACTGATTTTACCACTTCTCTTCGCCCTGGAGCATTCCCTGTAGCAACAGGAAAGGTGCTCTACAGACTAGCCTTTTCCAGGTCGAGGTTCATCCACTCGCCCCGTTCAATGGCAGCCCTTATCTGCGCTGGTGTTTTGCCAAGTTTGGTCTGCTGATAGGCAAAGACGGCTTCCTTCATGCAGGTAGAGCAGGCGGCGCCGTGGGTCCCTTCAAAACAGCTATGCAAACTGTTATGCCCCATCGAACGATCGCAACGGCAATAGCAGGGAAGTTGGTGCAGTACCGGTGAAACCTTCGCAGCCATCTGATACGCCTTTACCTGATAGGGGTGCGAGAAGTACTCGCCGGTGAGCTGCTTGCCGGCCATGATCGGCGGCAGCGCTCCTTTGGGTGGCGCTGCGTTGTATGCAGGAATGTCACTGGCAGGATTAGACCACTGGGCATAGGCAGCCAGGGTGAAAACAGCGATACCGATTACGGTCAGAACACGCTTCTTCATAGGAAAGATCGATCTCTGAGGGGTTAGACGGCAGGCAAGGAAAAAAGACGGCACGAACATCGCTGCTCGTGCCGGGAGGCCAGTGACGCAACTTGTTTCCGAACGTCGAAACATCTGTTCGGATAAATCCTTTACCCAACGAGAATAGCACATCGTGGGCGTTACATTAGCTAGGACGCAAATTTAATGCTGAAGTTGCGTCTACACTAAAAGAAAAGTTCGCTGGCGATGGAAAATAGAAACTGAGGCGGGCTCTCCCTCCCCCCGCTTCGGAAGGTTAGTGAGTTGAATTTTCGATTGGCGCTCTCCATGATCCTGGCCGTATCCGAGTTCCTTGCATCGGATATCTTCTATGTTATCAATCCCTTAGGGCCGGTCTGCTCTCGATTCGCGACGAAATGGGACTATATCAATGAGCATTTTGTTGTTGTTGCCGGCATCTGGGCGCTGATCGCCCTCGTCACAGCTTTTCTTACAAGCCCCATCACCTGGCAGAACCTCCGGCGTTCGGACGAAATGCAGAAGGGATTGTTTTACGCCGGGCTTATCGGGTTGGTTGTCGACGGGGTCGCATCCGCCTACCAGCGGTGGGTGGCGACCATTGATATGTCCGTTCACACCTGGACGCGATGGGGTCTGATCGTAAATGCCAGTCTTCGAACCTTGCTTTGGATTGTTATTTATACCGGTATATCGATTGCATTTGTCATCTGGGCGAAGAAGCGCGAAGCAGATTTCCTGGAATAGAACCGGAACCCATGCCGGTTCCCTGCAGGAGCCAACTTTCATTTGACAGGCAGCGATGTGCCTGTATTCTTGCACCAAACAAGGTGCAGCCCGCATTTGGTGGCTGCACCGGCCGCACTTCCCCGCAGCAGCAAGCGAGGCTAGCCAAAGGTACGTTGCAATAACGGAAAGAGGCAGGCAATGGTCGTGACGGAGTTGGAATTCCTGGAAGCATGGATCCCTGAGCAGATGTCCCCTGGAACCGTCTTTGTCCTGGACGGAGAAGGGCGTTTTGGGTCAGAGGAAAACCCTTATTTCGCCGTTCTGGCATGTCCCCGCTGTGGCTGCATGGGCCTTATCAAACGTAGCCAGTATTTTGGTCTGGAGCCGATGATCTGCGGTGGAGATAACTGCTCGGCCGAGTATTTTGTGGACGAGGACAACCACATCGCCTTCAGGCGATCACAATAACGTCTCTTACCCCAATGCCATTTCTCCGGACTAGTCTAGCCCGGAGGCACGACGACATAGGACAGGTTTCCATCGCGCTCAATCTGCAGCACCAGCGACTCGCGATTTGGAATCTGTGCCAGCTCCCGGCGTAGTGTCTCAACCGAAGTAACCGGCTTTCCGTTTACGGCATGAATCACGTCATGCGGGCGCAGGCTGCTCTCAGCGACACGCAGGGCGCTCGATCGCGCTACAACCATCACCCCCTGCGGACTGCGGATCGGATTCCATTCATTTGGCGTATCGGGGTCGACCGTCACGCCGAAGATCTCCAGGCGGGGAATCAGGTTACGCCCAAAACTAATGTCGGAGGTCAGGGAGCGGGCCCGCGAACCGGCACGGTCTGGCTCAACCATAAGATTCAGAGTCTTGTCACCGCGCGCGATTGTGATGGGAACCTGCTTCTTCGGCTCCAGTGCGGAGACCACCTGGGTGTAGTTCACGATCGACGTAATCTTCCTGCCGTTCACTTCCTGCACGATATCGCCGGGAAGAATCCCGGCTCGCTCGCCGCTGCCTGCCGGCCACACGTCTTCCACCAATACACCCTGAGTTCCAGTCAATCCCAACCCACGGGTCAGATCGCGCGACAGCGAATGGGTCGTGATCGAAAGCGTGGAACGGGTGACGTGGCCATTCTTTCGGATGGCATTGAAAACGGTGCGGGCGGTATCGGCAGGGATAGCTAGGGCAATACCCTCATTGCCGCCGCTTTCGGAGTAGATCAGGGTATTGATGCCGAGAAGACGGCCACGGACATCCACAAGAGGGCCGCCGGAGTTACCTGGATTCACTGCCGCATCCGTCTGGATCCACAACCTGGGATCATCCGGCGAGGACTGCCGCCGTACCGCGGAGACAATGCCCATGGTGACCGAGCGTTCAAACCCGAAGGGGCTTCCGAAGGCAATGGCTATCTGGCCTTGGTGCGCCGGGGGAAGGTGAGTAATGTCCAGGAAGGCAAGCTCTTCGCCTTCTGGAACATTAATCTTCAGGACTGCCAAGTCGGTATCTTCATCCAGACCAACACGGGCAGCGGGCAGCACGCGAAGTTTGCCGGAGACCATGCGAACCTCAGCACGCAGATTGGCGCTTCCGGCGATGACGTGAGCGTTGGTCAGAATGTAGCCATCGTCCGAGACCAGTACGCCAGATCCTTGAGCGGTGCCGGCCGTGACCAGCCCCGTGTCGGGCAGGCTGCTATTGCTGTTATTTGCTGTCGGGTTTATCGGTGTGCTGTCTTCGTGGTCGCCGACGTAGACGTGCGCTGTAATACGCACAACGGTTGGCATAACCCGCGAGGAGAGTGCCTCAAGATCGTCAGAAAACTGCACCAGCGGCGACTTTGCGGCAGGGGCCTGCGCATGCAGCCTGGAAACGGGCAACAGAAGGAAGATGGCCAGGAATGCGCGGGAACGCATGCACCCACGGTAGCAGGTGACACGCCGCAAAGGCAGCGAAATATGCGCGACGGACAGGTCTTCGCCAGAGCATTTTCCCTGTAGGTGCAGAGTGGGGCTTCCGCATCTATGGGCGTTTTCCGCAATGAAAACGCCGCTGCACGCCTCTTCCGGGATACCCCAGGAACAGGGAAAATGCTCTAGCGATCCGAGCGCATCGGCTTCTTGGGAAAGTCAGCGGGATTGAGTCTTCCGATGCGGCCCTTTGGTCCCACAACGAAGGGAAGCGAGAGCGCGTTCCAGTCATTACTTCTCTCGGGATCGGCGCCAACCGATTGCCAGGTCCTTCCGTTGTCATACGAGATGTCCGTGCCATTTGGGCCGACGGTGAGGAAGGCTTGCAGGCGATTCGACCATGCGACCGAACTGCGGTAGCCGTGCGGAGGCTTCGTCGACAGGGTCCACGTTTTGCCATAGTCCGAAGACCAGGCTGCGGTCCTTATCGGCGATTCTGGGGCTTTATAGTCGCCGCCGATGGCTACTAACGTTTTCTCCGGACGGAAGGCCAGGGAAAAGATACCTGCGGTGGAGACTCCCTGTGCCATCGGAACCTCAACCTTGTCCGTGAACTCCTGGCATGGTCTGCACATGGCATTGCTCTCTTGGCGGAGGCGATAGACGTACGCGTGTTCCGGAGTATCGCCGGCCCACCAACGCGAGTACTTCCAACCGGGCTCGTGAACATCATTTTTCAGGATCAGCAACGTTGAATTGCTGGCGGCGAAGCTGGAGATTCCACGATCCACTTCGCGATTCGAAAGAGACATTTCAAGCTCGGGTTCAGCATCGTCGAGCGCGCGAATCTCCAGCATGACACTCTTACCGTTGATCGAATCTCCCATCACCCAGACGTGATCGCTGGAGTCGCTATGGAGTGCATCCCAGAAGCCTTCAGGTTCGGTATTGGTGATTGCGAGCTTCCAGTGTTTACATCCATCACCGGTCTTGTAGATGCGTGAAGCGTCTCCCTTACCGCTGGACATCACAATGGCTGTCTTGTCGTCAAAGGCTTGAATTCCACGGAAATCAAGCTTCTCTGCGCCCAGAGGAACAGCGCACGCCAACCAGTGTTCACCAGCGTCAACGGTGCGCAGTACCGTGCCGTTTGTGCCTGAGGCCCATGCAAGACTATCGCTTACTGCGTAAATGCCGCGGAAGCTGGCAGTAGAGTTTGACTGCTGTAGCGTGAACTGGGCGGAGGCTGTGGCTGTAAGAAGCGCGAGAGCGAGCGAGAAGCGCATGAACCACGTTAGCAGCAGACGCGGCTCATCTCCAGACGCTACTACTCATGGCGCAGCGCATCGACTGGATCGAGGCGGCTGGCGCGCCAGGCTGGCAGAAGGCCAGAGACCAGACCCACAACCGCCAGGATGCCGAAGGAGATCAGCGCGATCATCAGGTTAGGCCGGAGGATAATATCGCCTTCACTGTTCGCCGTCTTGTACATATCTGAGTAAAGCGGCATGGGCGGGATGATATGGGCGATGGCGATCGCAACGAGCATTCCTAGTATGCCCGCAAGGAAGGTCAGGGTCAGGCTTTCGAGGAGAAACTGCGCGAGGATATCGCGCCGTCTGGCGCCGAGCGCCTTCTGCAGCCCGATCTCACGTGTTCTTTCTGTTACGGAGACCAGCATGATATTCATCACACCCACGCCGCCAACGCCGAGTGTCATCGCTCCAATGATGCCCAGCAGGACTTCAAGCGCAGTAGAGAACTGCATGATCTCACCCGAGTCTTCAATCGTGTCCCATGTAGAGAAAGCCTTATCGTCAGCAGGATTGAAGTGGTGACGCGAGGCAAGAATGGCGCGAACAGCGCTGGTTGCCTTCTTGTGCAACTCAGGCGAGAGGGGCTGATAGACCAGCGACGAAGGATCGCGGACGTTCTCCAGATCGCGCAGTGTAAAGAAGGGGAGGAAGACGTTTTCGTTATCCGGACCGTTGTTGGAGGAGTCCTGAATCTTATTCCTTAGTACGCCGATCACGGTAAAGGTTTGTCCGTTCACCTGGACGGTCTGTCCCACAGGCGGATATCCGTTGAAGAGCTTTTGTGCGGCATGTGGTCCGAAGATCGCCACCTTGCGATGCTCTGTGAAGTCATCCGGCGCGAAGTATCGGCCTTCCTCCACAACCAGCTTGCGCATGCCGTCGTAGGGAAGCTCAACAGCTTTGACCTGGATGTTCACCGCCTTGGCGTTCCACTTGAAGCTGTACGACGTGTCGTTCTCGACCGAGAAGGCGCGGATTAGCGGCATCTGTTCACGGACCGCGTCGGCGTCTTCGGCCGTAAGGTGGATTCGCTTGCCGGACCGTTCGCCGCCGGCCTGCATGGAGGTCTGTCCGCCCCAGCCCATGATGACGTTGTTGCCGATGCCGAGAAAGCCCATCAGGATCGTCTGCCCGAGAGCTGCGCCATAACTGATGAGCAGGACGACGGTCACCAGGCCCCAGGCTATGCCGAGCATGGTCAGGCCCGAACGCAGACGGTTGCGCAGAAGCGACTGGATCGATTGCTGAACGGTTTCCTTGATCTGCATCATGGCGCGTGATGCAGGATACGCAGATCAGGGGAGAGGAGTTCCCTCGTAAGGTGGTACGGAGAGTCAGGCGTTTACGGAATCAAACGAAAGCGACGGATAACGTTCATCTGCGGTGATCAGAGCTTCAATCGCATCGCGGGAGTCGATGGCTCCGCGGGCTCCTACGGCCGTGCAGTTACGTGCTGCGGCGGCGCAGGCAAAATCGAGCTGCCGGGTCAGAGCCCAGTCCTGCAGCATGCCGTAGATAAAGCCTGCATGGAAGATGTCACCGGCGCCCGTCGTGTCGACAGCATGGACACGGTAGGCAGGGCGGTAGCAGAAACACTTTCCATCGAAGGCAAGCACACCGTCTGGTCCCAGGGTCGCGGCGGCGAGAGTGTTTCCGTAACGGCGCTGCATCTTCTTGAGAGCCGTCTCAAGGTCAGGCTCGTTCATCAGGCGGGAGGGGAAGTCCCGGCTGACGATCAGGTAGTCAATGTTGACGAGAAGGTCGTCAATCCCAGGGAACTGAAGGTCGAGATCCGCAACGACAGGAATGTTCGCTTCACGAGCCCACTGTGCTGCTTGGGTGGCTGCGGCTGTGTCCTGCCCATCGACATGGAGGGCGCGGGCATCGGTGATCCACTCGCGGCGGATCTCCTCCGGCTTCAGCGTCAGACGATCATCGCGACGGACGAGCACCGTGCGTTCACCACTTGGATCGACCAGGATGAGTGATTGTGGAGAGTGGGAATCGGGTACTGTCACGATCCTGGTTTCGACGCCGGCATCGGCAAAAGCCCGATGGTGCAGATCGGCTGCCTGATCGTCTCCCAGCTTACCGACATACCGAGTGGTGAGACCCCAGTTCTGGCATGCAACTACGGTGCTGGCGACCTGACCGCCGGGAAGAACAACGGAATGGTGATATTCCACCTTGGAGCCAAATACGGGGAAGGTAGGAAGGGTTAGGACGGTGTCAGTAGCATTCAGGCCAACACCAACCAGGTCGACCTTCCGAGTACTCTCCATCCTTCTAGTGTAAACGCCGTTAGAGCATTTTTCCTGTAGGTGTAAGGCAGGGCTTTTGCATCTATGGGCGTTTTCCTCAATGAAAACGCCTCTGCACTCTCCTTCCGGGATACCCAGTAACAGGAGAAATGCTCTAGTCGGTTCGGAGGCATTCCATTGGGCTCAGCATTGCGGCTCTCCGCGCGGGATAGGTGCCGGCAAACAGCGTTATCCCGGTAAGTGTCAGCAGGGAAAGCACGACGGCGATTGGCGAAATAACCGGATGCGGCACAAAATCCGGCATCGGGATATAGCGCATCACAATGCAGACACCGGCTCCGAGCAGGAAGCCGATGGTACCGGAGACCAGGGTAATGATGGCCGACTCTGCCAGGAACTGCCTGTGGATATCGACGGCGCGGGCGCCCAGAGCCTTGCGGACACCAATCTCCCGGGTACGCTCGGTCACAGCCACCAGCATGATGTTCATCACCCCAATACCGCCCAGCGCCAGGGTAAGCAGGGCTACGGCTCCCAGAAAGATGGTCATCACGCCAAAGATGCGATCCACGAACTTCGCGCCCTCAAGCGTGTCCCATACCCAGAGAGCCTCTTTGTCATCGGGATTGAAGTGGTGGCGCTCACCCAGGATGCGGTAGACCTCTTTGACTGCGGCCTCATGCTTGTCGGGAGAGACCGGTTGGACGACGATATCGTTCAGCCATCCCGGAAAGACTCCCTTGCGCGCGGGCGGGAAATCACGTTCCATCGACGAGTAGGGAACGAAGAGCTGTGTGCCGTCCCGACCGGACCCATACGACCCGTTTTGTTTCTTCTTCTGGAGGATGCCGATCACCACGTAGGGATAGCCCGCGATGGAGATCGTTTGTCCAACCGCCTGGTTCGAGCGAAAGAGCTGCTGCTTGGTGTCGTCGCCCAGAAGAACCACGCGAGCGCCGTCAGCCTCATCGCGTTCGGTCATCAGGCGGCCCTCTGAGACCTTGATGGAGCGGAAGGCCTGATACTCCGGCCATACTCCGCGGACAGCACGGTTAGCGGCGTTGTACTGTGAGACCTCGTTGACGGTTCGGTTGATCTCCGGAGAGACATGCTGTACCAGCGCTGCCTGGTCTCGTATGGCGACCGCATCACCATATTCCAGCCGGATATCGCGTCCGGCGACGTAGCCACCGGCCTGCGCTCCGGTCTTGCCGCCCCAGATGATGGCGATGTCCGTACCTAATCCCTTCATGCGCTCATGCTGGTCTTTGCTGAACCCAATGCCTAATCCAACCAGCAGAATCACCGAGGTGATGCCCCACACGATGCCGAACATAGTGAGAAAGCTGCGAAGCTTAGTAGCCCACAGTGCGGCGATCGTTTGCAGGAAGATCTCGCGAATCGGCATGCCAGATAGGTACGATGTCCATGGCTGGAAAGTTCCAGATGGAGCAGAATCTAAGATATGCATTGGACACGCAGAGAAGTGGTGAAGCTGGGGGCTTTTGCACTGGCAGGGCAGAGCGTTGGACGGCAGGCAGAGGTGCTGGATCGCAGGCCGGCGCCGGCAGACCGGAAGTTTACGTCGGAGGCCGTAGAGCGATATATCGCCGAGACCGCGAAGCGAATCAACGATCCGGAGCTGCGTCAGCTTTTCATTAACTGCTTCCCCAACACATTGGATACGACTGTTCAGCCGGGAACAGCGGAGGGTAAGCCCGATACGGTGGTGCTGACCGGCGATATCCCTGCAATGTGGCTGCGGGACTCCTCCGCTCAGGTGTGGCCTTACGTTCCATTGGCAAAGCAGGATGAGAAATTACGCGCTCTGCTCGAAGGCGTCATCCGTCGCCAGGCTCGCTGTCTCCTGATCGATCCGTATGCCAATGCCTTTATGGCCAACCTGGATGATCCGCCGCTGGAGTGGGGCCGCTCTGACCAGACCGAGATGAAACGCGGTGTTGGCGAGCGCAAGTATGAATTGGATTCGTTGTGCTATCCCATCCGTCTCAGCTATGGCTACTGGAAGACGACAGGAGACACGAAGCCATTCGATAACGCCTGGGCAGAAGCCATGCGCACCGTCGTGCACACCATGCGGGTACAGCAGCGCAAGAACGGCGATGGACCGTACACCTTCCTGCGTAAGTCAGACCGCTCGACGGAGACATTGCCACGGGCCGGCAAGGGTAATCCGATCAAGCCGGTGGGGCTCATCTTCTCCGGCTTCCGCCCGAGTGATGATGCGTGTGTCTTTCCGTTTCTGGTGCCGTCGAATCTCTTTGCGGTGACTTCACTACGCCAGCTCGCCGAGATGATGAACACGATCGTGCATGACAGCGCAACAGCGCAGGAGGCACAGAGCCTCGCTGCCGAGGTTGAAGTTGCTCTTCGGCAATACGCCGTGGCGAAGCTCGATACGGGCACGATCTGGGCCTTCGAGGTGGATGGTTTCGGCAGCCAGTTGTTGATGGATGATGCCAACGTACCCAGCTTGCTGGCTCTGCCGTATCTCAATGCATCTCCGGATGCGGCGATATATGCGCGCACACGTGCCTTTGTGTGGAGCGAGCGTAATCCCTGGTTCTTCCGCGGATCGGCAGGGGAGGGAATCGGCGGACCGCATATCGGCGATGACATGATCTGGCCAATGTCGCAGACCATCTATGCACTGACCAGTACTAAGAAGGAAGAGGCTGTCAGTGCGCTGGCAATGTTGAAAACAGCAGCCCGTGCGACCGGCTTTATCCACGAGAGCTACTTCAAGAACGACCCGGCAAAGTTCACCCGCTCGTGGTTTGCCTGGGCGAATACTCTCTTTGGCGAGATGGTGGCTCACCTGGTTTACGACCATCCGGATTGGATCGCTTAGTTGCGATAGAGCATTTTCCCTGTTGCTGGGTATCCCGGGAGAGGACTGCAGCGGCGTTTTCATTGCGGAAACATCTGCAGATGCGAAAGCCATACGCTAGACCTACAGGGAAAATGCTCTAGTTGCGATAGCATCTAAGAGGCGTGCCCGGATGGTGGAATCGGCAGACACAGCGGACTTAAAATCCGCAGCTCTTAACGGGGCGTGGGGGTTCAAGTCCCCCTCCGGGCACCAGAATTTCTTTGGGAACGCCCCGTCTGTCCCCGCATTCCCGTCTGTCCCCGCATTCCCCTGCATTCGCCGCATTTCTGTCAGTGTGATGACTGCGTGCTTGGCGATTGCGCGAGCTGCACCGACGAGTGCCCCGAATGCGATGGCGACTCCTGCGAAGGCTGCGTTGCGGCGAGGGCCGACGCGGAAGAGCTGGCAATCCTGAAGGAGTTAGCGGTGTCCCTGAAGTCCATCACGGGCTGACAAGCGGCAGGTCCACGAACGCGAAGACCATCGTTGGGTCTAGCTTTTTTTGCAGCTGCGGTAGGATTGGGGGAAATAAGGGTGACGATGTATGCCGGTAAGTATCTGCAAGCTGTGCCTCCAAAATCGGGTACTCAAAGATAGCCACCTGCTGCCTGCGGCGTTGTATCGGATGTCTCGTTGGGAAGGTTCGGCGAACCCAAATCCCATGCTTATCTCTTTGCGCGGTCGGGTTCAAACCTCGAAGCAAATAAAGGATTACGTCTTCTGCCATGACTGCGAGCAGCGCTTCTCTCGCAACGGTGAACGATACACAATGTTGCAAGTGAACCGAAAGGAAGGATTCAAGCTCCTTCAAACACTCCAAACTTCAACCAATATGAAGTCAGCAGGCGGGTTCACGTTCTATTACGAGACATCAGCACTCGGAGTCGATCGGCGGAAGCTTGCGTATTTTGCGATGAGTGTCTTTTGGCGGGCGGCAGTGCATCTTTGGCATCGTCCCGAACAGAAAGAACCGATAATGCGCCTAGGCATGTATGAAGAGCCTATCCGCAAGTACCTCATGGAAGAAGCCCCGTTCCCATCGGAAATGGCGATCCTTCTTTATGTTTGTACCGACTACCATGCTCAAAATGTCTTTTATGAGCCGAGCCAAGGGAATATGGAAATGCCATACACCTGGACATTTCAAACTAGGGGGCTCAATTTTTGTCTCAGTGGAATGGAAGGAATGCCCCCGCAGTTGGCTGGAGCCTGCTTGATAAATGGAGAGAAAGAGGTCATCGTCGCGCGAAGCTGCGAAGAGAAGATCCTCGACGCCACAATGAAGATCATGATCGAGGCAAGTAAACGTGGAAATCATGACCCGCGGGGCGCTAAGAAACCTTGATTATGCGCGATAGCTCTCCGGTGGAAGGCTTCCGTCTTTGTTCTTGTCGAGGATCGGCACGGCTATGGCATAGACAGTGGCTCTGAATTGGTCAATATTCGGCATCCGATTGAGGTCGAGATTGAGTGATATAAGCCCTGGGAGATCATGGGTTGCGAGAACAATGAAGGACGCGATGCTCGTCAGATAATCGGCAACTTCGGACTCCATCATGGAAACGTAGTTATCTTGGCGCGGCGGGGTAGCGGCCCACAGGGTTATGCAAGCCGCGGAGTTCTGCGCCGCATACCGGGTTGGATGAGCGAGCGTAGTGATCGCGCTCCATCGCTTGGCGAACTCAGCGCCGGCAAACCCAATCTTGTCAAAATAGGCTTCATTCCGCTTGTGCTCGGCTTTCCACGTGCTATCGAGTTCCCCTCTAAACCAAATGGCGATCTTGTTCCGGATGCTTTTGTCGTCAAATCGAAACGTCATCAGGAGATCGCGGGACTCAAGAAATCCGCGGATGAGCACCTTCATGCTGTCGCGGGTTTGTGGCTGCAACAGGCCTCCCATGCCGCAAAGTAGGGAAATAGATCTGAGAGCCAACAAAAAACAAGCCGACACTTGTGATTCCTCATCCTTGCGATATTCTTCGTCGGCACGTCTCGTAAGCTCTACTGCTAGCTCCTTCAGCACGCCTGGTGCTGCCAGCAAAAGTTCGTTCATCGTCTAATGTCCTCCGCACCATCGAACTTTGACGCCATTCGAAGGCTGGTGAGTTCCCCCGAGCACCCGTTCCAGTTCGTCGCAGGACCCCCAATCGTTTTATCACTCCCAGATATGAGGTCGCATAGACTGCCCAATTCGCGCCACGTTGGCCCGTGTGGCGTCAGTGGCCTTCAGGGTGGGGAAAGGAACGGGCCGTCAGGCGTGCTATAAGAGGACTCGACCATGAGTAAACGCGTTTACAAATTCACACGCGCGACGCACGCTATTAGCTCTCTAAACGAGAAGCGGCTCAAGCTATCAACGATAGCTGACCTGAATGACCCATTTGACCTTTGTCCGCTCGATACTACCGATCCGGAGATTTCGGAGGCGGTGGATATCGTCACCGTGAATTTCTGGAAGACGACAGGCATCCTCTGCTTTAGCCGGAACTGGGACAACCTTCTACTCTGGAGCCACTACGGCGATTCTCATAAAGGCATCTGCCTCGGTTTCGACATCTCTGACGACGATCCCGACGGCAACTACGACACCGACGTCCACTACCAGCCGAATCTTCTGCAAATCCGTCGCCCGGAGGATGTGCTCGACGTCGCGAATCGACTACCTCGCACCAAGCACGAGAGCTGGAGCTATGAACAAGAGGTTCGGATGTTCGTCGACCTCGGCGATCCTCCGGATGCGAATGGGCTTCACTGGATTGAATTCAGTCCGCACCTAGTGCTAAAGGAAGTCATCATCGGTGCGCAGTGCTCTCCAATTGACAGCCGGAAGGTAGAGGAATCAGTAAAACCCTATGGCGACGCTGTGAAGTGCTGGTGGGCAGGCATGCGCCGAGATGCTTTTCTCTTGATCAAGGAAGACCATCCGCCATATTGGCATGCGATAGTAAGTCGCCGGTGAAGTCGTCGGAGAAACTCCTCAAAGTCGTCCGGCACGACTTTGATCGTCCTCGGGCGCGGGTATAAAACGCTGTCGGGCGATGCGATGCCGTTTCCCGGATGCGCCGGAACGGTCATTTTTCTTTTCAAGGTTTCTCCGAGATTGCGTGTCCGAAAATGCTAAAGTGCCTCACAGGAGACAGATCATTGCAACGCCCAACTTGTCTTGAATGTGGCCAGCCGATGGAAGAGACCTCTTCACGCAACCCCAGTTAGTTACAGAGGATGGGAGGGCATGGGATTGCCAAGCGTCCTCGCGCTGCTTTCAGTGGGCGCCAGAGGGTGTGGGCGGGCCGATAGCATCCTGTCTCGTTTGGGAACTCGAGGCCGCGTAGGCTCCTAACTAGGGAAACTTGGGGACGAAACTTGGGGACAGACGGGACGTAACCTAGGTAATTTCTAGCGATGGGACGACTTGCACAAGTAGTGAAATCGACGATTGCTCTAGCGGACATCAAATGCCAGAACATGTGGCGGAGCGGGGCGCTCACCGATGACGTCTGTCGTAATTACGATTTCGACCTCATGCTTTTCCCAGCCCGGGGGAGCAAGCTTGACGAATTCGTTGAAGTAGCGAGGGTTCGTAACGAATTCACTTGCTGCTACCGTTCCGCTTGGTCCGATTCCGGCGATGATGAGCTCCGTTTGCTCGGTGATAGGACTTTTTATGCGGCTCACCAAGGCATAGTCTTTATGAACTTCAGCCGGAGGTGACCTTAGATCAATCCGCCAGGACGCTTGCGTCGGGCTGCGGGTGTCGCGGATCGAACCCACCTGGCTAACCGTATCGCGCACGAATTGGAAGCGGTACTTCGAGAGCAGCTCTTGCGTCCAATGATTATTGAAAGCGCCGATGATGACGGCGGGTTCGCTGCGCAGGTCTGTGAGTGTCGCGTTGTCCGCCAGCAAAACGGAACCGTACCGGCCGCTCCCTCCCATGTACCCCACGATCCGCGCCAGTGCCGCGACATCTTTGCCCGACACGTGATCGCGAGCGGCCAACATGCGGTTGACATCTTGAGGCAGAGTCGGTGACTGATCAGCGATAAGGTAGTTGAGATCTCCAATGCAAAGAATGGTGTCCGAACCGCTGCTTAATAGCGGCTGCCAGAATACATCCAGGTCGTTGGAACGCCGGTGTTCATGGGACCATAGGAAGGCAGCCGAAATCGCGAGGAGAACAAGCGCTGCGCATGCAACCGCTATCCAGATGTGATTTCGTTTCCCCGTTTTTAGGTCGTACGTTGCAGAATCGAAAGCGGGAACCGTGAATTCCGAAGCGGTGTAGCCATTGCTTACTGGGGAGAGCTGAATTCCGGGATCCGGTTTGGGCATCTCATAGACCGGCCCGTCATCTACCCCGCGTGGCCTGTAAAACGTAGGGACATAGGAACCCGGCGGTAGCTCGATGCGGAGTTCACGCTCGTGGCCAGGTTGAATGTAGTACTGAGCGAGACGCTTGCGGATCTCGCCGGCCGCTACCCTGACGATCGGATCATTGGAGAGATCGTAGTGTATCTCCCGATCGAAGACTTCGATCCCAATGGTGCGTTCCTTAATGTCTTCCGCGTTTCCGGATAGGGTCTTATCGACCACAAAGCGGAGAAATCTCGGGTGACGCTTGCTGCTTCGGAATGGGGAGCTCACAAGAATCCGTTCCAGTTGCGAACGGATTTCCTGCTCCGTTAACTGATCGACGGCTGCGATCACATTGTCGTCCATTCTGGCTTCTCGTCACCGGAGGGTCTGCCGAGCGACCCCTTTGCAACCTCGTCCCATCAAGGAGCAAAGGATATCGCTGCCAAACCGCTTTGCGCAATTGGAGGTCAAGTGGACTTTCCTGCCCATCCTTAGAGGTAAATTACCTGTCGTGCCTCAAATTGCAAGTTCCATTATATCTATGACTTGCACGAAGTAAAGCGCGAGGCCTACCGTTACGCACCTTTCATCGGATACCTGCAATCACTACTGTGAGCACCACCCTGAGAAGTTCGAAATTTCAATCGAGCTCGATGCAGTAGGAGAAGGATTCTTTTGAGAGGCAAGACCTGGATGAATTTCAAATCACATGATTGGGTGGCTGGAGCACTTCTTGCCATCTGTAGCGTGACAGCCGGTGCCCAGACTATAACCGGCGGCGTGAATGGAACGATCACTGATCCGTCAGGCGCTGTGATCGCCGGCGCACGGGTTACGGCCGTGAATGTCGCCACAAATATAGCCACCACTGCGAAGAGCAACCAGCAGGGCGTATATAGCATTCAGTTTCTGACGGTGGGCAGTTACACGGTCAAGGTTGATGCCCAGGGCTTCACCTCAGCCACTCTTGGGCCATTCACACTTGAGGCCGGTCAGATCGCCAAGTTTGATGCCAGGCTTGCCGTGACGGGAGAAAATTCAACAGTCTCTGTGAACCAGGGGCTGGTGCCCCTGCTCAATACGGAAAATGCAGAACTGGGCACGATTCTGGACGCCACCGCAATCGATAGCATCCCCCTGCCGGACCGGAACTTTGCGGCACTCGCCCTGCTCGCGCCCGGAGCCATTTCGACCAACCCGACGAGTTTCACCGGCGCTAACGCAACGGAGCGTGACACGATTGGGGGCTCGTCCACCTCAGTGAACGGCAATCGAGCACAAACGAACAACTATAGGCTCGACGGCGTCGAGATCAACGAAACGATCAATAATGCCATCGGTTATAACCCGAGTCCCGACGCGCTTTCTCAGGTCCGGGTTGTTTCCGCGAATGCGCAGGCAGAGTACGGCAACGTGAACGGCGGTGATGTGATCGCCCTGCTCAAGAATGGTACGAACGAATTTCACGGCAGTGCCTTCTACTACGTGAATAACTACAGACTCGCCGCAAACTCCTGGGCCAATGATTTTAATGGGATTCCGAAGACAAGCTCCACGAGCAACATCTTCGGCGGCACGCTGGGCGGCCCTATCGTAAGGAATCGCCTGTTCTTTTTTACCGACTATCAAGGTAGCCGTTATCACGCCGGCGGGATGGCAACAGCCACCGTGGCAGACGCCCTGATGCGTCAGGGCGACTTCTCGGAATTGCTCAATCCCACCATCATGTGCCTTGGGACTTCGACCTGCCCTCATCGGTACATACAGCTCTACGATTCGCAGAATGGATATGCTCCCTTCGTAAACAATCAAAATGTGCCTCTCACCAACCCGGTGGCGAAATTCTTATACTCGCATCCCGAGGTTTACCCATTGCCAAACCATCCAGCGAATCCAGGCACGCCGATCGCAAATAACTATATGGGGCCTACGAAGACGCGCACCTATAACGATCAGTTCGATTTTCGTCTCGACTACAAGCTCAGCGACAAAGATAGCTTCTTCGGTAGTTATAGTCAGAGCGTCGCTGGCGATACCCGAACCAGTCCTCTGGCGATTACATTCCTTGGCGCGTCCTTCTATCCAACGCGCGGCTTCAGCGTGAACTCGATCCATACGTTTACACCCAATCTCCTGAACGAATTGCGGGTTGGATACTTCCGTATTGTCTGGGATCAGGGTGTTCCAAATGACACGACGGGAGTGTTTGGAAATCATGGCGATGCAACGGTTGGCATCCTGGGAGGCAATCAGGCGCCTGGGTTTGCGCAGCAGGCCGTCAGCGGAATCACGAGCCCGGGAAATAACGGCACCTATTCCGATAACGTGATGAACAACTTCACCTATGGAGACAACCTGACATGGCAGAAGGGAAGGCACACATTCAAATTCGGTGCACAGTTCTTCCGTTATCAGCAGAACATCATCTATAGCGGCGTGAGTGGAGCGGAAGGCGTGCTGACCTACAGTGGTGTCTTCTCATCGAATCCGTTCCTGCCCTCGAACAACAACACGCCACTCGCCACTGGCTACGGTCTGGCCGACTTCAATATGGATCGTGTGTACTCGGTGGGCCGAGGCTCCGTAGCCGGCTATGTTGGTCAGCGCCAATGGCGCGATGCAATGTTTGCGCAAGATGATTGGAAACTGCTGCCGAATCTCACGCTCAACCTCGGCATGCGATGGGAGTGGGATCAGCCAATCTACGAGGTAAATAACAAGCAGTCAAACCTGAATCTGCAGACCGGGCAGGTGGAGATCGCAGGGCAGAATGGAAATAGCCGTGCGCTCTACAACTCGGTCTGGACGAATTTCATGCCTCGCATCGGGTTCTCGTACAACCCACTGCGACGGTTTGTTCTGCGCGGCGGCTTCGGCAGCACCATCTTCATGGAAGGGACGGGGGCGAATCTTCGCCTCATTATCAATCCACCCTTCCAGCCTTCCATTACCTACACAGGCGCGGCGCCGGCCAGCCTTACCAGCACTGGAGCATTTACGACTGCCGAGACTGCGTTTTCATCGAACAGCGCTGCGTGTTCGTTCGCAACCAACCCATCGTGCGGCCAGACATTTCGCGTTTGGACACAGACTCTGCGGCCATCCACGATCAACGAATTTAGCCTGACGACGGAATATCAGCTGAGCAATACGGCATCATTCCAGATCGGCTATGTCGGCGAGACCGGCGTGCACCTCATCAGCGCAAACAACGGTAACCAGCTTAGCCATCCATGTTTTTCTGGTTCCACCCTGCTGGCCTACAACAGCGCAGACTGTTTTGCGGTCAACAAGGCTCCGTTTTATCAGTTGGTCGGCCAGAGCGGGCTGGTACGTATTACCGATTCTGAAGGCATGATGAACTACAACGCCCTGCAGGCTACTTTCCGGCAACGTCTTGCTCATAACCTGCAGGCTACGGCGAACTATACATACAGCCGAGCGATGACCAATGCGACGGGATTCTTTGGCAGCAACCTTAATATTCAAAACAACACTTCGTTCCCGGAAGACCCTGCCAACAGGAGCCTGGAATATGGCCCTGCTCCCACGGATAGCACAAACAGCGTGAATTTCCATTTCACGTATCTCATGCCGTTTGGCCGCAGCCAGCGCTTTGGCGGCAATATGAACCGTGCTCTGGACGAGGTCGCAGGAGGATGGCATGTCTCCGTCTCCGGGTACGCCTATTCGGGCTTCCCGGTTACGTTAATCAGCTACACAAATAATGCCGGTGTGAATTCGCCACAGCAGCGCGCCCTGCATTATCGGCGCCTCGTTATCCATCACCGGACGCTCAATAACTGGTTCGGCGATGATCCTTCGGCTACGGGCTGCAGCACGCAGGGAGCGGACAACGGTACTTGCGCGTACGGCGTACCTGCACCGGGTACGATCTCCCCGGCGCATCCCTATTCCGAGCGCGTCCCCGGTTATCAGCAGTATGACGCTGCCGCCTTCAAGGACTTTGCTACGGAGCACGGTCAGACTCTCTCGTTCCGTATCGAGGCATTCAATGTGTTCAACATCCCCAGTTACGGCAACCCTGTGGCAACGGTTGGCGCCAATACGTTCGGCCAAATCACAAGCACGCGGTCTGCGCCGAGGAACATACAGCTTTCGGCGAAGTATAAGTTCTGAGCCGAGAACGAATGCCCCTCCGGGCGTGGCGGAAAGATTGTTTGCCATGCACCGGAGGGGGAATTGAGAAGAACGGCGGCCATAGCTCGAATGGCTTATGGGCACTTTGCGATCGATCGGTTCGAAAACCACTTACCTAAGATGAGGACCTTTGTGATGATCCGTACCCTCGTAGGTTGTCTGTTTGGTGTGATGATAGGTATCTCGGCGTGCGGTCAGACAGCGGCAAAAACCGCGCCGGACTATTCCGCGCAAACCGATGCCTATCTTGCCAACATCGCCAGGCAGGATCTTGCAGCCCGCCGTAAAGAAGTGAGCAACATCAAGGATGGAAAGGGCGTAATCGCCCGACAAGCCTATATCCGGCGTATGTTGCTTCAGGAACTTGGTGGGCTTCCCGAAAGGACGCCACTGCACGCCCAGGTTACCGGAACCATCGAACATCCGGATTACGTGGTGCAAAAGCTGGTTTATCAAAGTCTGCCTGGCTTCTACGTGACCGGGAGTGTCTATGTTCCAAAGAACGCGAAGAAGCCATTCCCAGCGGTGTTGGGACTCGCGGGGCACAGTGGAGATGGTAAATCCTTCGCCGGGTATCAGACGGTATGGGTCTCCCTTGTAAGGAGAGGATTTCTGGTTTTGGCCATTGATCCTGTCGGACAGGGCGAGCGCATCGAGCATCTCGATCCAACAACCCGCCGGCCGTTGCTACAGATTGGCGGGACACCGGAGCACATGGCTGACGGCCTGCCTGTGCTGCTCACAGGCACGAACATTGCACGGTATTTCATCTGGGATGGCATGCGTGGCATCGACTATCTCCAGTCCAGGGAGGATGTGGACAAAACACGAATTGGCGTCGCAGGGAACTCCGGAGGCGGCACGCAGTCTGCGTATATCTCCACGCTCGATGAGAGAGTCGCCACTTCCATCATCTCGTGTTATCTCAGTGCCTGGGATGCGATGTGGGCGGATCCAGGACCGCAGGATTCCGAACAAGTATTCGATCATTTTCTAGCTGACCATCTCGACTATGCAGATTTTCTGACGAACATCGCTCCCCGGCCCGTTGAAATGGAAGTTGCGACACGTGACTTTTTCCCGATCGCAGGGGCGCACGCAACGTTTGACGAAGCACGGCACACATTCGACCTCTTGGGTAAGACGGATAATCTTGCACTCTTCGAAGCGGATGATCCTCATGGATGGTCGAAGCCGCGGCGCATTGCCGCATACACATGGCTCTCGCGCTGGCTGAAGGGGAGCCCTGGTTCTTCGGAAGAAGCAGACGTGGAGGTGGATAGCCCGGCAGCTCTGAATGCCACTGTGACCGGCCAGGTTCTCACAAGTTATCCCGATGCCCAGACCGTGCAATCCCTGAATGCCTCTCTGGCGGAACACCTACGGTCAAGGCCTTTTCAAGGGAGCCCGGCAGAGCTTGCTGAACGGGTGCGACAGCGCTTGGGCCTTCCAGAATTCGTGAAGGAGCCGGATGTGGAAACGACAGGCACCTACACGCAAGGGACTCTGACGGGAAAGAAGCTGGAGATCCACACAGAGCCTGGCATCACCGTACCGGCTCTTTTGTTCGAGCCTTCAGGGATGGCGGCGCGCAGGCCTGCAATTCTCTACATCAATCCCTCCGGCATGATGGCGGATACCGTGACCGAGGGCCCCATTCAGAGAATGGTTGAGCAGGGCAATGTCGTGTTGGCAATCGATCCGCGCGGTTGGGGCGAAAGCGCGACGCCCAACCGAATGATCTCCGGTTATCGGAGCGATTACCAGCTCGCGATGCACGCGATCCTGGTAGGCAAGCCGGTTCCAGGCATGCAGACGCTGGACGTGTTGAGCGCGTTTCGCTATCTCAGCTCGAGACCGGACGTCGATCCGAACGCGATTTCGTTACACACTTCGGGTTTTGCCTGCAACGTCGGACTTTTCGCGGCGACGATTGAACCGCACATCCATACAGTAGCGTGCGATAAGCAGCCGATGTCCTATCTCGCAATGACCCAATTGCCGCTCTTCAAGATTTCACCCGAAGTGATTGTTCCCGGTGTGTTGCGCGACTTTGACGTTCCAGATCTCACACGCGCCCTTGGCTCACGGGTCCGCATCGAACCCTGACCCCATCTCAATTCACCGCGCTCAATGACACAGGATTTCCGTGAAGCGAAATCTGTACCTCTCGGCGAAGGCCTTGTTTCACTTTGGCTGCTTGTAAGTAATGTGCATCACCGGATGTCATCACAAATGCTTTTCCGATCTGACAAAGACGGCACGTACATAGCACGAATGATTCATGCAAATACGCATTTCATCCAAGAGGAGACGCAGAAATGAAGAAGCTTGAAACATCTCGGAGAAAGTTCCTCGGCCAATCCGGTTCATTGGCTTTGACCTTACCTTTGGCGGCGGCAATCCCCGTTGCGGTAGAAGAAGTCGCATCGCCCACAAAAGTGGAAGCAGCATCAGAGCAAGACGTCCGCCAGCCTATCCCCAACAGAGTGCTGCCGTCGCGGGCAATTGGAACGGCGTCCGTGATCGTCAGTGGTCTCGATACTACGGAACAATTAGATTGTTCGGGTGCTATCCAGACTGCGATTGACAGTTTGGGATCGAACGGTGGAACGGTCATCATCCCCTGGCAAAAGACGGCAGGAAAAAATCGCTGCATCTACATGATCGATCCGCAGGCGAATGTAGTCGTAAGCGGCTCGACCTCTTATGGGATTCGGCTGAATTCCAATGTACGTCTTCAATTTAAACCGGGCGTGAAGTTGCAGGCGATGACAATCAATCGAGACCCCAGCAAGATCACTAACCGGGCATACATGATGTATGGTGTTGGAGTCCACGATGTTGAGATTGCCAATGGATGGCTTGTTGGAGAGCGCTATACCCATGTCTATTCTGGTCTTAGTACCGGAACGGATGAGTGGTGCCATGGAATCCAGCTTCTCGGAGTGACTGGCGTAACGATCCGAGGAACAATGGTTTCAGATTGCACCGGGGATGGCATCTGTATTGGTAGCAACAGCGGTGCTGCCCCGTCTGACGTCGTTCTCTGCGATGTGGTTTCTACGGGGAATCGGCGGCAGGGTTTGAGTATCACTGCAGGCGATTCCATCTCCGTCTATGACTCGGAGTTCAGCTATACCAGCGGAACAGCTCCCGGAGATGGCATCGATATTGAACCGCAGGGAACAGACAATGTAAGCAATGTCACGATTGACAACTGCGTTCTCAGAGGCAATGCAAGCGATGGCATTCAGTTATATGCAGTCGGCACCAGCATCACCAATGTGAACATTCTTAACTGTTTGTTTACCTATAACGATTGGGATGGTATCGCAACCCAGGTCGGCACCAACGGAGTCATCGACACTGGAACGGTCTATGGCAACGCCTTCTTTCAGAACGGTCACTATGGTGTGGAGTTAGGGTCGGGGACCGCGAACTATACGGTAGGCGGGCCTGGTCAGAACGGTACCTGGAGCAATAATTTTGGTAACAACCGCATTCAGCCCAATTCCGCTGCTATCAATTACCCCAATCTGACGCAGAAGGATACCAATGGCTATGTTGTGGGAACCGACATACTGCTGGGTGGTTCCGGCAACGTTGTCCAGTGGAATAGCTACTTTACAAAATAGGAGATTCGCGACTATTTCTTCAGAATGGCCTGCGTGGGGCATCAAATCCCACGCAGGCTGGAGTATTTTCCCTGTGAGGGTAGTCCAGAGCATCCGCATCTATGGGTGTTTTCCGCAATGAAAACGCCGCCGCACACACTTCCGAAAACCCAGCAACAGGGAAAATGCTCTATTGCCGCCATTTGAAAGATTGTGATGAATAGAAGACAGATGCTCATGTTGACAGGTGCTTTCGCATCGACTGTACAGGGCCACACAGTTGCGTCCGAAACACCACACAGTGGAGTAGTCCCCTCGCTCTTCGATCCTATGCATTTCGGCGCAACGGGGGATGGTAGGACCCTCGACTCATCCGCAATCAATGCTGCGATTGATGCCTGCGCGCGGTCCGGTGGTGGCGTCGTCTATCTTCGGCCCGGCGTCTATAGATCTGGCACGCTCCATCTCAAAAGCAATGTCACGTTGTATCTCGAAGCCGGCTCTGTGATTCGAGGAAGCTTAGAGCTGAATGACTACGATGAGGTTGGTGAGATCTTTCGCACTGGAAATACGAAGCCAAGATCTTTGATCTACGCCAAAGAAGCTGACAATGTATGCCTCGCCGGCCCGGGGCGGATTGACGGTCAAGGCTCCCATTTCTGGCAGCCTTCCGGTAGGCCGCCGGCAAGCGCAGACAACGAATGGGCGGAAGTGGCTTCGCTTGCGTGGAGGCCCAAGGATTCCGGCCGCCCGAGTCCGATGCTGCAGTTTGTCAAATGTCGCTGGCTGAAAATCGAGGACCTTCGCATCGAAAACTCACCCGGCTGGACTGTGAGCATGATCAATTGCGAGAACGTGTCGATTCAGGGGGTAACAATAAAGAACCCAATAACCGGTATCAACACAGATGGTTTGGATATGGACGGTTGTCAGAATGTATTTATTTCAAACTGCTCGATCGAAACCGGAGATGATGCCATCTGTTTGAAAAGCGAGGACCCTACCGGAGAAGGCCCGCGGTTAGCACGAAATATCACTGTTACCAATTGCGTTCTAACAACATGTTGTAACGGCTTCAAGATCGGAATCGGATCGATTGGAGGTTTTGAAAACATTACCTTTTCCAACTCCGCGGTCTATAGCGATCCCGGCGCTCTCAAAAATAGAGTGATCTCTGGAATTGCCCTGGAAGTTGTTGATGGCGGATGGATCGAAGGGGTAGCCATTTCAGGGATTCAGATGCAACGCACGAGAACACCGATCTTTATACGCCTCGGCGAGCGTTCGCAACCGCGT
Organism: Terriglobus albidus; assembly: GCF_025685425.1. Taxonomy (GTDB): domain Bacteria; phylum Acidobacteriota; class Terriglobia; order Terriglobales; family Acidobacteriaceae; genus Terriglobus; species Terriglobus albidus. The sequence continues at coordinate 119,958 of NZ_JAGTAS010000058.1, read as the reverse complement.
ACGTCTGTGCGGCCTCGTTTGCGCGGGGTAATGATCGATGGTATTCAGGCATCCGAGACGGTTTTAGCGAGCTCCATCACTGGGGTTCCGGAGCTTATGGTTGAGGATGTGTCGCTCTCAAATATTCGAATAGAAAATGTATTGCCGGCTCGACAGGAGTGGATAGGGCATGTTGTTCCTGAGATGGAACGTGGATATCCGGAGGCGCGGATGTTTGGAATGCTACCGGTTTCGGGACTCTATGCGCGTCATGTCCGTGGGCTCAAATTAGCAGACATATCGCTCGCGGCAACTGCAGGAGAAACTCGACCGGCTATTATGTTTGACCAGGTGAACGGCGCACGGATCACCGGATTCACAAGCGCTGCGATCGTCGGAGCGGAACCGCTCATCAAGGTTACGAACACAAAAGATACGTGGATATCCGGAGCATCGGCGCCCGCCAAAACCGGCCTCTTTCTTGCGGTCGAGGGCGCAGCCACAGATGGACTCGTGGTTTCAAATTGTGACCTCCATCATGCAGAAAAGGGAATTCAGATTGATGGCAGCGTGCTACCGAGTGCTGTGTTCGCAAGCGGAAACCTGTCCACATAGAAACGACAATATCGATCGGGAACTGGCCACAACGTTCAGAATGTCTAATCATCGCGTGAATCCGGTCAACGGTTCGCCGCCATAGTCACCCAATTCGTTCGGGCCATTTCCGCAGGCCGTGTGTCCGTTCGGATGGGCATATTTCTCTTACATGTTTCGAAAGTAAATAACTGAAAATAAAGGGTAATCGACAGACTTGGCGAAGTTGAAATCCGCGGACCCGAAAGGTTTGTGAGGCAACTCGCCTCTGGGCACCACAGTGATACAGCGTTATAGCTGGCACGCCATCAGCGATCTGCCTCGGTCGGTCTCCCTTGGGAAGCCGGGTGGGGCGCTCCAAATCTTGACGCTTATATTCCAATGAACCGGCTTTTGTGTAAGCATGGTTCGCCCGCGATGGACGGTGTCTTTGGGGAGTGCAGTATGGCCTCATTTTTGCCACAACCCGCAGGGACGGGGCGGATTTTCCCGATCTCTTCGTTGCTCGTCTCTCTAGTACGTTCTGTACAGTTCGTTCCTCGCGTCTTGACCCCGGCAAAATCCACCCCACCGTCGCGCAGCCGCCATATACTGCATGGCCAGTCTGGCTATGCACAGCGGTGGAAGAACTTGATCCATGCAAAGGAGAACATCCATGAAAACGTACCAGGGAAGTGAGATCCGCAACGTAGCTGTAGTTGGGCATGCGCACAGTGGAAAGACAACCTTGATTTCCGCGTTGCTGCATGCCGCCAAAATGACCGACAAGCCAGGACGGGTTGAAGACGGAACAGCCGTTACCGCCTACGACGAAGAAGAAGTTGCCAGACGAACAACTATGCAAAATGCCGTTGCCTTCGCGGAGTGGCAAGGCGTCAAGATCAATTTTCTCGATACTCCCGGGTTCCACATGTTCTGTCACGAAGCACGCGCGGCCATGGTGCCGGTCGAATCGGCCGTCGTGGTGATCAATGCGCAGAATGGCATAGAAACCGTTACGGAACGCGTTTGGAAATACGCGGAGGAGTTCGATCTTCCTCGCGTTGTCGTCATCAATCAGGTCGACCATCCCAAAGCCGATAGCTACAGCGGACGGGAGGCCATGCTGGAAGACATGCGTGAGCGCTGGGGACGTCACCTCGTTCCCGTTCAGCTCCCCATCGTCGATGAATCGGGTTTTCACGGAGTCGTCGATCTGGTCACCATGGAGGCCTTCTACTACACCCCAGATGGTGACGGACGAGGGAAGATCGGCGAGATTCCCGGCCCCTTGCATACCCGGGCGAAGGAAGCCCACGAGGCCTTGGTCGAACTGGTCGCGGAAGGCAAAGACGAACTCATGGAAGAGTTCTTCCGCCAAGGCACCATCCCGGAGCAGCACCTGATTACTGCGCTTCATGAAGCCATTCGCGAAGACCGGATCTTCCCGGTGCTCTACACCAGTGGAGGCCGCAATGTTGCCACGGACCATCTGCTCGACTTTCTGAAGGTCTACGCTCCTGCTCCGATCGAGCGCGAGCCGGTGGCGGCACGTTCCCTTAAAAAACAGGCTGTTGCCGTTCACGCCAACGGCGACGGTAACAGCAATGGCGGCGAAGCCACGGATGAGCTGGTTGTGCGCCATGTCGATGACCAGCAGCCATTGGCACTCTACGTTTTCAAGACCATGACCGATCCCTTTTCGGGCAGAATCTCTTTCTTCAAGGTGATCAGCGGAATGGTCAAGAACGACGCTACGGTTGAAAACTATTCCCGCAAGGAACAGGAGCGCCTGGCTCACCTAAGCATCATGCAGGGCCGAAAGGCCGTCGAAGTCAGCGAACTCCATGCCGGAGATATTGGCGCGGTTGCTAAGCTGCGTGTCACTCTTACCGGAGACACGCTGGGGGCGAAGGGGCAGGACATCTTCCTCCAACCCCTCACCATGCCCGAACCGGCGATGACCTATGCCATTGAACCAAAAACGCGTGCCGACGAAGATAAGCTGGCTCCGGCTATTCACAAGCTCATGGAAGAAGATTTGCTGATTCGCTTCTTCCGTGACCCACAGACGAACGAATTTCTGTTGGCCGGCTCCGGGCAGCCGCATATCGAGGCCATCGTCTCCAAGCTCAAACGGCGCTACCACACGGAGGTCACGCTGAAGGCTCCCAAGGTCCCTTATCGCGAGACCATTCGCGGACGGGCGGATGCTCAGGGTCGCCACAAAAAGCAGACTGGCGGTCACGGCCAATTCGGCGATTGCAAAATCAAAATGGAGCCCCTGGTTCGTGGAGGCGGATTTGAATTCGTGAACGACATCTTTGGTGGCTCAATCCCAAGGCAATTCGTTCCCGCCGTGGAGAAAGGCATTCTGGAATCAGCAGCTCGCGGCTACCTGGCCGGCTATCCGGTCGTCGACTTTAAGGTGATTCTGTACGACGGCAGTTACCACGATGTCGATTCCAACGAAATGTCCTTCAAGATGGCGGGAAGACTAGCCTTCCGCAAATGCATGGAACAAGCCAAGCCTGCTTTATTGGAACCAATCATGCACGTAGAGATTGAAGCTCCGGAGGAGTTTGCCGGAGCGCTCATGGGCGACTTGAATGGACGCAGGGGACGCGTCCAGGGCATGGAGAGCCACGGAAAACACACCTTGATTCGAGCCGAGGTTCCTATGGCGGAGATGCTTAGCTACGGCACGACCCTTACTTCTCTGACCCAGGGCCGGGGCAGCTTCCGTATGGAGATGGATCACTACGATATCGTTCCGCAACCGGTGGCGGAGAAGATCGTGGCAACAGCCAGGCGGCCAGTCGAAGAAGAGGAAGAATAGAGCTGCCGTAGATACGTGCCGGCCATTTAGCATGGCCGGCACGTGCTTTGACGGAGGGATTTGGTTTCGATTTAGATTCGGACGAAGATCTTGTTGCGATACATCCAGAACAGCATGAGCCAATAGATGAGCATCACCGCCACGCCGATGAGAAAGAGCTCATAGCCAGGTCCTAAAATGCGGAACGGGGCAACGCCAAGATTGGTGTGGAGCGAGCTCAGAATGAACTCTTCGCATAGATGCGCGATAAGATAGGCGGCCATTGAGTTCAGGCCCACGACGACGAGAGGGAATGCCCAGCGGCGGAATCCTTTGATGTCGATGACCCAGGCAAAAGCAGCGAGAAAGAAGAAGCACATGCCGCCGCTCCAGAGCGTCCAGGCAGGGGTCCAGATGCGCTTCACGATTGGGCAGATGCCGGTGAAGTGCAGGACGAGTCCCAGCACGGCCAGACCTACGCCGGCGAACAAGAACTTTTTGAGGGGAACGCGCTCGGGGGATTCGCGATACCAGCGGCCCGCGATAAGGCCCAGGAGCATCGTCCCCAATGTAGGAACAAAGCTGAGGGTGAGATAGCCTCCACGGTTAAAGGCGAAGCGTGACTCACGCGGGAAAAGATTCAGGAACCAAACATCGAAGGCGTTGCCGAAGTTCGAGTTCTTATTCCAGTGGGAAGCGAAGCCGGTGAAATTGTGGTGCCAGTCCGAAGGTACGCCGACGGTGGCGTAATCGAAGCTGGAAGCGGGCGCGGGATAGAGAGCCCAGGCAAGCCAATAGACGAAGAGGATCGAGGCAAAGGCTATCCACTGAATACGCGGTCGGCAGAAATACAGTAAGAAGGCAAATGTATAGCCCAGCCCGATTTGCGAGAGTGTGTCTTCAAACGTGAAGTACGTGATAGGGCGGCCGATGGAGCGCAGGAAGATACCCAGGAAGACAAGCAACAACGAACGCCAGAGAGCATGACCTAGTTGCCGGCCGAAGGTCTGGCCTTTGCGCGTACGCGAAGCAATCGAGTAAGGAAGTGCAACGCCGACGAGGAACGTGAACGACGGCTGAATCATGTCGTGCAGGCTCATGCCGGCCCATTCGACGTGGGTTTGGTTGTAGGCGAGAATACGCCAGAACAGATTGCCGGGATGGGCAGCGTAGGTATCCGCGAAGCGCATAACCTCGCCCATCATGAGCAACATGACCAGCCCGCGGTAGGCATCGACGGCTACATTCCGGACAACGGGTTTGATGCTTTCTTCGCCCACCGTTTTGGGCGTGCTGGACAGATGTGAAACGGTCACGGGAAGAGTGCCGGCGATATTCATACGAAACCACCATGATGGATATCCATTAGAGCATTTTCCCTGTCGGTGTAGTCCGGAGCATCCGTATCTATGGGCGTTTTCCGCAAAGAAAACGCCGCTGCACGCCCCTTCCGGGGTACCCAGCAACAGGGAAAATGCTCTATTCGCTGCGAGAAGAGAATAGAGCAATTCTCCTAATACCGTAGTGTTGGATAAACCAGTGAATGCCGTTTTCTTCGAAGGAAAACGGCGCAAACTGCCAAAACTTCACTCTTCACCTTTAGAAGAACTGCTCTCGTCACGCAGGACGAATTCGTAAGAAGTGGCTGAGAATCAGGAGCAGCGGCAGCAAATAAGCGATGCCATTTGCGGATTCTCCAAGCGACAGCGGGACAAAGAAGATCGAGGCTGCAAGGGTGTCGAACCAGTTCCACCTGCGTGCTACAAAGAACGGCGCGAGAATCAGGACATAGGCGTACCATCCCAGCGGAGCGCACAGGATTCCAGCAGCAATGCCAATGCCGCTGGCTGTGTCGAAGTCAGGACGATACTTCCATGCGTAGGCCAACAGAGCAGCAGCGATGACCGCGGCTGCAGTAACGCCGATGGTGGTATGTCCGAGCCGGGTGAAGAATGGCACCAGTGCGACATTTTGGCGATCGATCCAGTGCGGATCATGGGCAAGGGCTGCAAGCCAGTCGCGATACACTCCCGGCCCATAGAGCAGCAGGGGCGCAGCCGAGAACAGCGCCGATGCAGTCACGGAAAGCAGCGCGGGCTTGCGATGGCCGGCAAAGAACAGAATCACCGGCCAGAGCAAAAACGTAGGCTTGATTGCCACGAGCAGTCCGATGCATGCGGCACACCAGACCAGCCAACCTTTTTGATGGAGGTACCACGCCAACGCGGAGAGAAAGAACAGTAGTCCATAGATCTGACCTGAAGAAATGGCTCCGATAACCGGAACCGACGCCAGGAGGCAGATCACTTGCCGGCCTTGCAGACCAGGACCGATAAGCAGCGTGCCTGCGGCAAACCATAGCGCCGAAATGACGATTTGCAGCACGATGAACCGGCGGATGGTCAGATGCGCCAAGAATTGGAAGTAGGGCAGCAGGACTGGCGGATTGAGATTGACATCGGGTGTTGCCGTATCACCGCCATATAAGGAGTAGTCAACCCTGCCGGTCTCCGGATATGTGGCGTATGGATTGAGGCCGTGAATCGCTGCATGGCCGCTCTCCCAATAGGTTCCGAAGACGGCGTACTTGCCTGGACCTCTGGGCACGAGACCAAAAATAAAGACTATTCCTAGAAGAACAATCCATCCGCAAAATCGGGCCAGGCGTGAATGCAGTGCCGCCGGTGGCTGAGAAATTTCAGCAATCGTGCTCGCCATCGTTTGACAGTCCTCAGGCTGTCGCGGGGAGGGCTCCACTCTAGCACGGTGAAGGGAAAATGCTCTAATCTCCGATCAGATGCAGCACGATCTGCCGTCGATGAGGGTGTACCCGGTGTTCGAAAAGGTAGACGCCTTGCCAGGTCCCTAATACAAGGTTGCCATTCACGAGCGGGATCGATAGCTGCACTTGAGTCAGTGCCGTTTTCAGATGGGCGGGCATATCGTCGAGCCCTTCGTAGTTGTGTTCATACGGGCCATCTTCTGGTGCGAGACGGTCGAAATAGGCTTTGATATCCCGGCGCACCGTAGGGTCGGCATTCTCCTGGATCAGAAGCGAAGCTGAAGTATGCCGGCAAAATACGGTCAGAAGGCCGGTCTGCATCTTCTGGTGCGCCATCCATTCGTTGATGGTTGACGTAAATTCGTATAGCCCCTGGCCACGCGTTGAGATTTCAAGCTTGTGTACTGCCTGCTTCAATATTCTTGCCTCTCTGTCTTCAGATCGATGACACATCTCTAGTAGGTAGCGCGCCCACCGCTTACGTCATAGCACTGTGCGGTTACGAAGGAGCAATCGGGGCTGGCGAGGAAATGCGCTACAGCAGCGATCTCCTCCGGTTTGCCGGTACGTTTCATCGGGATCTTGTCCGTCATATAACTCACTTGCTGCGGCGTAAGCTGCTCCAGGATCTTCGTCTGTACCACTGCGGGACTGATCGCATTGACGCAAATACCCTCGGTTGCAACCTCTTTGCCGAGCGCCTTCGTTAATCCGATAACACCAGCCTTCGTCGCTGAGTAGGGCACCATTCCAGGATTACCTTCCTTACCTGCGATCGAAGCGATATTGACAATGCGGCCATACCTGCGCTTGCGCATGTGTGGCAACACGGCACGGCAGAAGTAGAAGATACTGCTCAAGTTGACGGCGACGACCTTCTCCCAGGTCTCTGGGGTCTGTTCCCAGATGGGGCCTGCAGGGCCGGCAATACCGGCGTTGTTCACGAGAATATCGATCTGTCCGGCGCGCTTAACCACCTCGGCGACACACGCCTGAATCGAAGACTTATCACTGACGTCCACCTTGAGAGCAAAGGCTCCGTTATCGATGCGTGTGGCAACACTCGTTGCCCCTTCGAGATTCAAATCGGCAACTACGACGGTCGCACCGGCCTTTCCAAGACGCGTTGCAATTGCTTCGCCAATACCGGTGGCTGCACCCGTGACGATGGCCGTCTGTCCTTTGAGTTCAAACATTTCAGTGCTCCTGCAGCGGGCTTGACCTCTTCACAGTCCCGCGAAAATATTCTGTCATCAAGCGGGGTTTTAGAGCATTTTCACTGTTGCTGGGTATTCCGGAAGAGGCGTGCAGCGGCGTTTTCATTGCGGAAAACGTCCATAGATATGGTAGCCCTGCGGTACATCTACAGTGAAATGCTCTAGGTCGTGCTTTGGGCGGGGCGGCTTTTCACAAGTGCGATCAGACCCGCGTTCAAAACCGTAAGCGCCGCCAGAAGATACAAGCCTGCGTGTTGCGAACCGAAGTACGTATCGGCCCAGACTTTCAGATTGGGAGCAAGGAATCCCCCAAGATTTCCCATTCCAATGACAGCAATTCCACCGGCTGCAGCGCGGTCAGCCAGGTATCCGGTTGGAAAGGTCCAGAAAAGGGGCTGCACGGCAATAAAGCCGGCCACTGCAAGCGAGAGCATCACCAGTCCCATCCCCGCTCCGCAACTAGGAAATGCAAAACTTGCGCAGCCGGAGATCATTAAGGCCAGCGTTGCGAGTTGTCGATGTTTGTGGAACCTATCGGCGACATGCGGCAGGAAATAGACGGCAGCTAGCGTGCAGATCCACGGTATGGCCGACACCACGCCGACCTCGATCCCCACGGGTCGATGCATAAGGGCTGAGATTTCGGCAGGGAGATAGAAGACCGCGCCATACGTACTGGTCTGAATGAGGGCATAGATCAACAGGAAGTGCATGACCCGAAGATCGCGAAACATGGGGAGGAGTTTCGTTGGCCCAGCGGAGCGCCGTTCCTCATCCTCACGCATCAATGTATTCGCCAACGCCTGCTTCTCCTCGGCCGGCAGCCACGAAGCCTTGGACGGCCTGTCGTCCAGATACCAGAAGGCGAAAAGACCGAGAACGACTGCCATGAAGCCTTCTACGAGAAACATCCACTGCCAGCTTTGAAGCCCGAAGAATGGGGGCATTTCAAGCAGCAAACCCGAGAGCGGGCCGCCGAAGATGAGTGCCAGTGGAACACCCAGATAGAACAGCCCAAGAATCCGGCCGCGAATGCCATTAGGGAACCAATAGGTAAGGTAGAGAATCGCGCCTGGGAAAAAACCTGCCTCCAGCACGCCAAGCAGCAAACGTAAAAAGTAAAACGATGCAGGACCCCTCACGAGCATGGTCGCCATCGATACGGCTCCCCAACCCACCATCAGGATGGCAAGCCACTTTTTCGCACCTACTTTGTGGAGGATCAGGTTGCTGGGGAATCCGCATAACGAATAGCCGACGAAAAACAGACCTGCTCCCAAAGCATAGATACTCTCGGAGATGCCTTCGGACGTTTCCAGAACCTGCTTTACAAAACCAACATTCGAGCGGTCGAGAAATGACACCACGTACATCAGCATCAGGAAGGGAACCAGCCGTTTTACCGTTCGTGACGTCGCACGGTTCAGGGCGGGATCGGAGGTGCCGAGGGCTGCGAGCGATAAGTTCAATGCCGGCCTCTTAGGTGGATGGAATTCCTATACATTTGGCGAAGCTGCACTCCAACAATACGCCCAACCGCTCCTCGCGGTAACGCAAGCACAACGAAAAGGCCCGGCGATAAGCCGGGCCTTTTTCGTTGCATTGTGGACGTCAGAAAGAAAATCGGCCAGAGAACTGCATCTTGCGTGCCTGCTGAGGCGAATAGGTCGCTCCGTAGACTCCCGTCTGGGATCCGTCCGTTGATTCAGCGGAGATGCTGTGTGGGTCAAAGCGGGCTGAATTCGTGACGTTGAAGGTCTCCCATGCCAGCTCAAAGCGCGACTTCTCGGTGACAGGGAACGTTTTGTGTAAGCCTGCATCCATGCCCCAGAAGCCGTCGCCCCGGAACTTGTTTCGCTGACCGGCTTCGCCAGGATAGGGAAGCCGCATATTGCTTAGAGCGGCTATCGGATTATCGAAGGCCTGTACGTTTCCGTTCTTATCGATATGCTTCCGCATTTTGATAGGACCGGTTTGCACCATCGCCGACTCCCACTCCCAGTTCGTCGTCCAACCCTGGCCATCGTAGATCGTAAAAGGAAGGCCGCTGGAGTAGCGGGTAATTCCCGTGAGCTGCCATCCGCCGAATGCAAGGTCCAGGGGACGGGAGATCTGATTACCGAATTTGCGTCCGCGGCCGTAGGGCAATGCGAGTACCCAGTCGGCGTTCATAATGTGGGTCGCATCGAAATCAGAGATAGCACGGTTCTTACTGGGGTTGAAGGCATCGTAGATCACGCCGTAGTTGAATCCACCCGAAGATGCATTGCTCTCTGAGTCCGAGCCCATATCAATCGATCGCGAGATGGTGTAACTGAAATCCACGGCAATGCCATGGGACATGGGATGGCGCAGCGTAAATTGCGCAGCGTTGTAGGAGGCGGAACCGACCGAAGACCATGCATACAGTGATGAGTACTGCGTAGGCCAGAATCGGGGTTTAGCCGCATTTCCGCATCCGGGATAGCACGCGAGATCAAAGAAATAGAGCATGTTGGTTTCATTGCCTCGGGATTGCAACGGACCGAAATAAAGATTCGAGGCGCTATTGGTTCCACCGTCGTCCGTGAAGAAGTCGTTGTAGATGTTCTGGGTTGCGCTGGCGCCTGGAACACCGTCGCCATAAGCGCCGACGCCCTTCGCATCCGGAAACATATTCTCCCAGTAAGCGATGGTGGGTACGGAAACACGCTTCTGGTCGGAGTACATCGCCAACTGGGTGGCAGCGGTGTAATAATCCATGCCGGATTTGGGATCGACCAGATTCAGGGGCTGGGCCAGGTCCATCTGCTGGAGCATGTGCCGGCCGAAGCGGCCGACATACGCCGCCTCAAGCGTGAACCCTCCCTTCAGCTCACGCTGCAGAGAGAAGTCCACCACCTCTGAGTAGGGCGATTTGAGGTGATCGTCCAGGCCGTACGTGATGGCGAAGCTGCCCGGATCAAGCCCTTGTGGATAGCTGAAGGTTGAAGCGGGGATCGGGTTAATTCCGGAGGGAATACTGTGGAGGCCGGTGTAACGCGGTGAATCGGAGACCCCAAACTGGCTTGCCGGATTGGTAAGCGCCGTGCTCAAGCTGAACGAGCCGTAGCGGCTGAAGTTAGACACGATCCCCTGGCCGAAGTGGTCATAGTACATGCCGAAGCCGGCGCGGATCGCACTCTTGCCCGCGCCACCCAATAGCTTATGGATCCACGTACCTTCTTCTGTCGCGGGGGAGTATGCGAGCGAGAAGCGAGGAGCGAAGTTCTTCCAGCTCATCGGGTAAAAGGCTTTGCCGTTATGCGCTTTTCCGGAAGCGGCAAAGGTGAAGTCCGGTTGAATGCTTTGGCCTGTGAGAGCGCCGACACCACGGTTGACGAACCACTGATGCAGATCGATGGTCGGCTGCACCTGCTGGCCGTTCGCTTCGTAGGGAGTCTGCAGAATGGTGTGGCGGAGTCCGGCGGTGATGGTGAGGTTGGGAATGGGTTTGAAGGTGTCCTGGACATACCACTCGAACTCATTCGTGCGGTAGTCTCGTGCTACCGGTGTGCCTTGTCCGAGAGCCGATCCCGTCTTTCCATCTGCCGAAACCTTATAGTTATAACGATTCGTCGTCTGTGACATCAGGCCCATCAACGCCGTCGCTGCATAGTCGTAGTTGGTGGAGAAATCATCAGTCACCGCAGCGTATCCATATGCCGCAGGATCAAGTGGGCCGCCGGTATTCGCAATGCTGGAGCCCGTCAGATAGGATGCGTTCGCCAGCGAATCATCCCAGGAGTTTGCATCGGTCACATTGTTGTAGTTGAAGTGCCGCCAGTTTGCCCCAAACTGAATGGTGTTGCGGCCCTTCGCATAACTGTAGTCATCAATGACGTTGAAGGCAGGTACGTTCGTCTTTGTGGAGCGGGAGTTCGACTCAGGAAGATCGATATTGCGAAGCCTTGCGTAGGCGCCCTGCCCGACACCAATCGTGGCATAGCTCTGCCGGGTAAAGCCGAATCGAACATTATTTACAACCGATGCCAGCGGGGTCCACGTGTAACCGATCGCCAATCCTTTAGAGTTGTTCGTCGAATTGCCGACCGGTTTGCCAGGATAATACTGCAGGCTGGAGGAGCGGTCATTCATCATGGTCCCGCGCGCGAAGATCTGACTGTGATCGTTCAGATTGAAGTCGATACGCGTTACATAGGTGTTGAGGATCGTTGGCTGTGGAGAAGAGAAGGTCAGTGTTCCCAGGTTATAGGCATCGCTCGATGTGTTCGAGTTGGGCACAGGGTAAAGCGCAAAGGTTGACAGAACATTCGGGTTCGGACCCTGACCCCAGGAGCAGGTGGACGTGCAGCTATCCATGCCTGCAATCTGGCTGGCCGAAAGCGTCGTTACGCCGCCGTTTACATCCTCATACTTCAACTGGCCGGCACGCAAGGTCATACTGGGAACGGTCCGCGTCACAGGAACACCTTCGTTGGTGCGCTGCCCCTCGTAGTTGCCGAAGTAGAAGAGCTTATCCTTCTTCAGTGGACCACCAAGTGACGCTCCATAGGTGTTGCGGATCAGTTTACCCGGCCGGTTTGGCTCACCCGAGCCTAGCTGCGCTTGCTTCACCAACCATTCGTTGGCTTGTCCGAGACTGCTGCGGTTGTACTCATACAGTGTGCCGTGTAGTGTGTTGCCACCGGACTTGGTAACCACGTTCGCCTGTCCGCCCGAACTGCGTCCAGTATCCGCGTTAGCGTTTGAGGTCACCACGCGGAACTCGGCTACGGAGTCGATCGGCGTACGCAGAGCCCCGGAGAATGCCGCCGGGAAGATCTGATCGTTATTGTCGACACCATCCAACGTAAGATTCGTCTGGTCCGAGCGCGCCCCGGAGACCGTGCCATTGCGGCTTTCTGTCGAGTCCGATTGATCGGCGATAAAGCTCACTCCCGGCTGCAGGCTCATCAAGGCTTCCACGTGACGGCCTTCGCTCGGGAGCGCTGTGATCGTTTCGGCTGCGATTGAGTTGCCGATCGTCGCGTCGATTGTGTTGATCACCTGGCTGGTGCTGGCGACTTCAATCGTTACGGAATCCGAGCTCACTGCGAGTGTCGCATTGACAGTAGCAGGCTGCGCTACCAGGAGCTTCGCTGTTATGACCTGCCGGCCGAAGCCCGCAGCCGAGAAGGTGATCTGATAGTCTCCAGGCGGAATCTGCAGGAAGGTATATTCTCCGGCGTCACTGGTCACCGTATCGAACGCGAGTGAGTTCGCTTGGTTGACCAGGTGCACGGCCGCACCTTTTACGGTTGCCCCGGACGGATCGAGCACCGTTCCTCGCAATTGGGTGGTTGCTCCCTGTGACCATGCCAGGGTCGAGAGCAAGCATACATACACCACCGCCAGCCAGAACTTAGAAGGTCGCATCAGTACTGCCTCCGCAAGTATTGGAAGTAATCGTTTGTTCGCTATTCAGTTGTGATTTTGCGCATCAGTCAGTGCAGCTGGAACATCGGGGAGAAGACCAAAAGGGGATACGTCCGTTATTTTGAAACTGGATTAAATACACCAGACGTATGAACTTCTTGCAAGCGTTTAGAAAAGGTTTCGTAACAAATATCTCCGATCGGAGATCGTGCCCCGGTTGAGGCATGGGTAAGGCTATGATGTTGTTCGCCTCTCAAAAGAGCCACAATGGGAGTTTTCCCGATGGGGCACGAGATGAACTCTATGCACCTTATTTCAAGACGTAAGTTTGTCGCTCTGACAGCAACCAGTGTTGCATCGGCCCCGCTGGCATCCATGGCGCGTACGATCAAAGGCAGTGTCACTGCGCAGGAGATCTTTGATCGTATACGGAAGAATGTCGGTGTCGAATGGAAGCCGGATACGGTCGACACCTTCAAGGCAGGAGATGCGGCTACGGCCGTTACGGGAATCGTCACCACGGCGCTCGCGTCGCTGAATGTGCTCAACGCCGCGGTAAAGGCAGGAGCCAACATGATCGTTACCTGCGAACCCACCTTCTTCTCAAAGGCCGATTCACCGACTCCACCGGTTCGCCGCATTCCCGGGATGCCTCAGAATGAGGCCTCCAGTGCTCCGCCGCCTGCCGATCCTGTATTCACGGCCAAGGCCGAATTCCTGAAGAAGCACAATCTGGTTGTGCTGCGGCTGAGTGATCATTGGCGCCTGCGCAAACCCGATCCGTTTGCGCAGGGTCTCGCGACTGACCTTGGGTGGTCAAAGTTCATCACCTCTGGAGATCCGGCTCATCTCACCATACCGGAGACATCCCTCGATGCCCTCGCCTCACACGTGAAGAGGTCGCTGAAGTCCCGCGGTGGCATGCGCATCGTAGGGAACCAAAGCCTGCGTATTCGTAAGGTTGCTTTTCTTCCAGGATCGACACCGATTCAGGCTGCAATCCAGACGTTGCCGGAGGTAGATACCATCATCGCCGGCGAAGTGCGCGAGTGGGAGACCGTCGAATATGTGCGCGACACCGTCGCACTGGGTGGAAAGAAATCGCTGATTCTCGTCGGTCGTGTTGTCTCGGAAGATCCTGGCATGCAGGCCTGTGCGCAGTGGCTGAAGACGATTGTTCCAGAGGTTTCATCAACATGGATCTCCGCCGGAGATCCCTACTGGAGGCCGACGCTATGAGCCCATTGACCGCAGGCGATGTCGTTGCCCGTATCAAGACCAATCTTGGCTTCCCGTGGCGCACAACTACTTATCGCGACACCTTCAAATTCGGCGGACCGGAGACGGTGGTCAAAGGAATCGCCACGACGATGTTCTGCTCCTATGACATGATCCGTCGCGCAGCCGAGCAGGGATGCAACATGATCATCCCGCATGAAGATACGTACTGGAACGATCCGGATAAGACTGATCTGGTCGCTGGGGATCCGACTTACAAGTTGAAGAGAGATTTCATGCGTGAACACGATATCGTTGTCTTTCGCATGCACGATCACATGCATGCGCAGAAGCCCGACTTTATCTACGTTGGTGCCGCACGTGCTCTCGGCCTGGAGAGCAAATATGAAACAGCTCCGCAATCACACCACTTCACCTTGCCGGAGACAACGCTCGGCGAACTGGCCGCCGGATTTCAAAAGAAGCTAGGGGATAGAGCGTTAAGAGTCGTGGGAGATCCGAAGGCAAGAGTAAGCCGTGTGCAGCTCGGTGTGGGCTATGCCACACCCGCTATTAACGCTCCCGATGTGGATGTGATTGTCAGTGGGGAACAGCAGGAGAGCGATGGCTTCCTAGATAGTCCGGCGTACGTGCTTGATGCTAGCACCCTGGGCATTCCTAAGGGATGGATTATGCTCGGACATAATATCTCGGAAGAGCAAGGAATGCTCGAGATGGCCCAGTGGATCAAGTCATTTACACCTGAAGTTCCGGTTCAGCTTGTTCGCTCGGAGGAACCGTTCTGGGCGCCGAAATGATCGTGGACACAGTGTCTTGTCCAGCCGGCTTCATCTCCGCGTGCTTGACTTTTGAAGGATGGGCCGCGCTTCCAGGCGGTCGAGAATTTCCATCAATTTGCGTCGGTTGCGATATCTGATACGTATCTCGGTTACCAGTTCATTCCATCGCCAACCCTGATCCAGCGACTTCATAATGGGGCGCATCTTCTTGAGATTCGCTGCTACCAATTCGTAGGCCGGGATCTCTGCCCGCTGCAGGTTCTTATTGACAAGGTCTTGATAGATCTCTAAAGCGCGCTCGGGATGCGACTCCGCAATCGCCGCGGCAACTTTATCGGCTCGTCCGGCTCTGAAGTACCAGACATCGCCCTGCGCTGCGTGCCATTTGTCGTACCACTGCAGCACATCGTCCGGCCGGTGTGCGGCAATGGACATATCAACGAGGACGTCGTAGTGTGGATGACGATTGAGGGTCTGCGATAGGGGGACTAAATAGTCAGGAAGTGGCAAGGGCCAGTCGGTGCGGCAAATGGCCTGGTGGACACCGTCTTTCCGGACACCGATCGAGAAAGGCGGATTTCCGGTTTCCAGGAATTCCATGGCCAGTCGCACGACTGCTTCCCGGCATCCCGCTTGCTCGGCGGCGGCTACCAATGCGTTGAAGCTCTCCGGGCTGGGACGATCGAAGAATTCCCGCGCGACATGTGCGGCGACTACGTCCCACTGCCGTTGTTGCCGCGCTATCTCGCACATTGCGCTCGCAAGCTGGTGCGCCGTGCCTGGACTCTCTCGAACCGCCTTCTGAATTCCTTCCATCGCCCATCGCTGAGCGTCGTCATATCGGTTTTGCTGAATGAGGAACGAGATGAATGGTATGTAGTTACCAGAGATGCGCGCCTCCCGCTCACGGATAGCCACGATTTCATCTTCGCGTCCAGCGCGTTTGAGCGCCTGCATAAGCCACTTGGAGACCCGCTCGCGTTCAAATTCGCTTCCGCTCGGTAACGACTTTAAGAGCCCGTCCAGGTTTTCGGCTGCGGCGGACCAATCGGAGTGGCTTATATTGCCCTCGATGACGGAATTGACCATCTCCGCATCGATTACATCGAATTCGTCAACGAGGTCAGCGCTAATTGCGAAGAGCAGTTTCTGGACAGAGGGCAGGGTCGAGACCGTAATTGCCCGGAAAATTGACGGCAGGCACTTCGCGAACGCGAGGGCCGTTTCACCCTCATCGTTGGATTGCTCAATCAGGTCCGTGCCCCGCCCAAGAATCTCCTGACCCAGTTTCACTACAGCGTCTGCCTGGCCGCAGTCGATCATGCGGTCCAGATAACGAGTCAGGCGGCTGAAATCTGGAGTATAGCCGTCATCGCCCCAGTAATCCATCCAGCCAGGTTCTGAGGTTACCTTGCGAAGTTCTTTGCGTGCATTGGCAAGCAGGTGGCCGACATCACTTTCGTCCACGGCAATGCGCTCGCGGAGCTCTTCCCGTAACTCCGGCAGCCGTTCCGTGAGTAACCAAACCAGTTCGACAAGCTCTTCCCGGCTCTTCGCATCAATGTATTTGCGAATCTTTTCGTCCTCGATGTCACGTTTTCCACTTCGCTGACGAGAAGTTGAATTGTCTGCCGATTCATCACTGTTTTCGGACTGGAGATGTGGGGCTTGAGGGGTATTGACTGTGAGTTTTTCCCACCGGCTATCGTTCGCGTCTGCTACCGGAACGGAGGCGTTTTTCGATAGCATGGCGAGATAAGCTGCAGCAACGGCGATTGCGTGCTTGCAGCGCGAGCCGACGGGACAATTGCATTGCGATTGAAGGGCATCTGCTTCCCACCAGACACTGGTTGTATATAGGTATTGGCCAACAACCGTCGCCAGCAGCCTGCCATCCGGCGAGACTGCGAGGGAGTGCACACGGCCGGCTCGCTGATAGGTTCGTCCGCGTTCTACCGACGACACTCCAGCCCAAGTCTCAAAATCGTCCCAGGTGACGGAGGCCCATTTGGATCGTAGTGACTCCGGCTCCGCTGGAGCATTTGCCTTTGTTGTGTGCGCTGATCTGGTTGCCATGGATGCTTCCTTAAAAGCATCCTAAATGGCGGGCTTGCTCGCGTGGTATCTCTGAGGACGCACTTCAGTCCCAGAGAATTGCCGGAGGGCACAGCTATAAAGAAAAAGCGTCTCGATATTCGAGAGGCCTGGTCACGCTCATTGTTTGGAGCCGACCGAAAAGTGAGGATGAGGGAAGATTGCCGGCAATCTCTCCCTCACCTTTCATGCAGTACGGCTCTAGAAATCGAACCGAAGCGCAAACTGCGTTAGCCGTGGGTTGTAGTTGTTGCTCAAGGCGGTGATGGTGCCAATGGTGCTGGTGCCCATCGTGACATTCGGCGAGGCAAAGTTTGCCTGGTTGGCAAGGTTGAACATCTCGGCACGGAATTGTGCCTTGACGCGTTCCGTGACATCGAATCCCTTGAACACCGAGATGTCGAGGTGGCGGTAGTTCGGTCCGATGATGTCGTTACGATGTGCGTTGCCCATCGTTCCGGCAGCCTGTACTACGTAGGCATTTGGATTAAAGAAGTTGGTGATGCTTTTTGTTCCGACCGGCGCCAGGCTTACACCTGGATTTCGGCTAGGCCGGTCTGCCGCGCCATTCGGGCTGGTGTTGGAGATATTGCTACTATTAATCCCGTTGATGGGAAGACCGTTGCCCCACACCTGAATGAGGTTTGCCTGCCATTCCTTCGCGAGCAGTGCCTTATATCCGGTAAAGTCCTTTCCAGGCAGCGCGTAGTTCAGGGAGATAACATAGCGGTTTGCCTGCTGCAGATCGGCATTCCCCCAATCGTCGCGGCCATGCGTGGCAAGCACCTGGTTCAAGCCTCCGCCTCCACCGCCGGAGGGCGTGGAGACGTTATCGAGATTCTTGGCATGTGTGTAATTTGCGCTATAGCCAAGGCCTCCGGCAAAACGACGCTCTGCTGAGAGCTGCAGCGCGTTGTACGACGAAGAACCATTCGACTGAAGCTGGTTGATCGTGGTGATGTTCGGGATCTTCGAATAGAAACGACGGTTCACTGTAGCCGCGGCTGCTGTGGTGTAGCCGAGCGGAGCACGGTTGATATCGGCCACGTTGTTGTAGAGAAAACGTCCAAGGCTGGCGACGTACGCTGCTGTCACCGTGTTTCCGAATATGTCCCGCTGTACGGCGAGATTGAACTGTTCGAGGTAGCTGTTGCGGAAGTTGTAGTCCTCCGCGGCTGGGATATTGCCCGCGAGGTTTGTTGCGCTGGCCGCGACAGCGACCGGTAGTCCGTCTCCCAGGAAACGGTAGCTGGGGTTACAGCCCGAAGCTCCCGTCTGCGCGGTAACGGAGGTGCAGGTGCCGTAGAGAGCGCTGTTGGGCTGGTTCTTGAGGTTTGAGGAAGAGGTAAAGTTTTCCGGGAAGAATGCAAGGCCGAAGCCGCCGCGGATGACTGTCTTGGGAGTAAGGGAATAGGCAAAGCCGACACGTGGAGCCACGTTGCGAAAATCGGTCTTCACGTTGGCTGTGCGACTGGCGCCGTTCAGTCCCGCCTGCACGATGGTTGCCGTATCCACATCGAAGTTGGAGATATGGTTGTTCTCTTCAGTGAACGGCGTGAAGACATCATAGCGGACGCCAAGGTTAAGGGTGAGCTTCGGAGTTGCGTGCCAGTCATCGGCTACGTATCCCGCGATCTCCCAGAGACGATAGTGAGGAATAAAGAGCGAATTGTTGCGTGTCACTGACGAGTAGAAGCCGGAGACCAGACCGGGAAGCCCTACGGTAAATCCGAACAGACCTTCTCCGGCATTGTCCTGGGTCAACGCCGCATGCCTGCGGATCAGCGCGGAGCCCACCTTATAGGAGTGATTGCCGCGTGAGTAGATGATCGAGGCTGTGCCCTGGTAGGTAGAGTCGTGGTTGGTGAGCGGTACAAAGAATCCGCCGTTGCCCAGCGATGTGAAGTTGGTGACGTTGACCTGGCCCAGACCTGAGGTTAGCGGACCAATGTTGATATTTGCCTGGCCGAAGGCCGCATTGGGATTCAAACCATAGTTCAGCGGGAAGGAAGCAAGGTTGACGAAGAGATAGCCAACGCTCGCATTGAGGAGCAGGCGTGGCGTAAAGGCATGGGTATAGTTGATCTGCCCGTTACGCGCCAGTCCTGGTGCGCTCCCGGCGAAACCGCTTTGTGGATCAATCGTCATGCCTGCTGCCGTTGTGACTGGCAGCGGTGACGTGGCAGCGAGGCTGCTCACATCATTATTGGTATAACGGCCGAAGATGGAGTCTCTATCTGAGAACCTGTGATCCAGGCGAACATCCCAGACAGTAGAGAACTGATTGCGTTTGCGATTGCCAATGTACTGGCCCGCGTTGCTGGGTGAGTTCGGCAAGGGATAGAGAGAGAAATACAGAAGACCCGCTTTATCACGCTGCGAGACCGGTACAACGTTGCCGGGGATGTACTGGCCGCTGTACCTGTCGTAGACGCAACCGTTCTTTTGTGCCGTGGGGGTGATATTGGGGTTCACCGTTCCAGAACCAACGGTATAGCCCGTCAACGATGCATTCGCGCTTGCACAATAAGCATCAAAGCCGGCCGGTCCGGCGGCATAGGTTCCGGATCCTGCGAAGTTTGTACGCGTGTCAGAGAAGTCGCCTGGATTGTTGTGTTCGTACGCCGTCGGAACATTGGCGACGCTGAAGTTGGTGCCGGCGATCAGACGGAAGAACTCTACATCTCCGAAGAAGAAAGTCTTGTCTTTGAAGATAGGACCACCCAGGCTGCCGCCGAATTGGTTCTGACGCAACTCCGGTTTGCGGAAGTGTTGGCCGAACTGGAAAGCATAGGCGTTTAGTTCATCGTTGCGGAAATATTCATAGATCGACCCGTGATAGGTGTTAGTACCGCTCTTGGTGATGATGTTGACGACCGCGCCTGCGCTTCGTCCGATATCTGCTGTGTAGCTATTTGTGAGAATGCGGACTTCGGCAATGGAATCGATGGATGGGCGGACGCCGATGGAGCCGATGATGCGCTCATTGTTGTCCAGGCCGTCGATCTCTTGATTGTTGATGATGTCGGACTGACCGTTCACCGAGATCGATGAACTTTGACGGCGATCGTCCGGGCGATTGCCGCTGGCTAATCCGTTATTCGTACCTTCGTTAGCACCTGCCGTGATTTGCACGAGCTGGATGTAGTTGCGGCCGTTCAGCGGCAGGTCCTGTACCGCTTTTTCTGTCACGGTGCTTGCAATGGCGGAGCTGTCCGTCTGCAGGACAGGCGCCACGGAACTGACTTCGATGGTTTCAGTCGAGCCGCCGATCTTCAGTTGCTCATCAAGACGGCGCCGGTCACCCGCAGCCACTACGACCTCCGGTACAGAGAGTGATGAGAAGCCCGTGCCGGCCAGGACCAGCTTATAGCGCCCCGGGTTCAAGTTGGGGAAGACATACGATCCACTGCCGTCCGTCGTCAGCGAACGTGAGTCCTGTGTATCGAGATTCGTCAGGGTGACTGTTACGCCTGGGACAGATGCTCCCATGGGGTCCGTAACGTTGCCGAGGATGTCGGCTGTACTCGTACTTTGTGCAGTGATACGAGTGGTGAATGTGGATGCAACAATTAGAAGAAACAAGTAGAGAAGTTGTTTTGGTGATTTTTTTAGATTCATTTGCACGCCCCGGAATATAGCCAGAAGATCTGCTGGTACTTTCATAAAGTGTGGTCTCCTCACGTTTTGTCTTGTGAGGAGTCGAAACATAGCAGGCAGTAATTCGATTTGTCTATGAATAATTCATCGATTTTTCTTGCCGAAGTTATTCGGTACAGCGCGTAAACCATAGTTACTTTTTGTCGTCTCAACCGGGTTACGTGTGTGTTTCTGGTAACTGCTGTGACTTGATTGCCAATGAGAGATATGGGTCTCAGGTAAGTGGTAAATTTCTATCTCAAGGCATCAAAGATGCATACACCTGCATGCACGCACGTATGCGAGGTGCGGTGATAACTGATCTTGTATGGTTGTAACTGCGTACTGATTTAGTTCAGATATTTGCGGTCCTGGTTTCACCTAGGGCCCGAGTCCGCATGCGCGTGCGAGATATTTACCGCCTTTCTTCTGCGCTATGAGAGAAACACGGCTTCTACCGCCATTGCGGCCGTGGCTTTTTCGTTTGGACCGGAGTTGCGAATACACATTCAGGACAATCCCGCGTTCATTGGAAAGGACAGTACACATATATTCAGTACACGTTCTATTTGTCAAGATGAAAGTAAGTCGAAACGTTTTGGTCTGCGCTATGTCATGCAGGGAACCTTAAGGTAGGCTTGAATCAGAAGGTTCCCTGACTCGATGAACGCCGTGCTCCAATGGAATCGAGGTCACTGCGATCGGTTCTTACTGGAGGACCGCTCGTGGGAACAATCCCGGACGCTCTTTCGTAAGGATCAGTCATAGTCGAAAAGGTAGAGGAGGGGGAGCTATGAAGGAAATACGGATGATGAGTGTCTCTAAGGCTGTTTTGTGGGTTTCCGTCGCCGTACCGTTTGCTTTCACATCTTTTGCGTCCGCACAAACGCTCAGTCAGCTCGTTCCTCACAGGGTGAAGCTGGCGTCAGTCGAATATCGCGGCAGGCATGCGATCAAAGTCACAGAGGATAGCCAGGTCCCTAATGGTGAGGCATACGCTGTTGTGAAAGACGCTGCTTTGCACAACGGTTCCATCGAGGTGGACCTTGCCGGCGCTCCGGCCCCCGGAGCTCTCGAGGGAGCGCGTGGCTTTATTGGGATAGCGTTCCATCTCCAAAACGATCACTTCGAGTACATCTATCTGCGCCCCACCAACGGCCGTGCCGATGACCAGGTGCGTCGCAACCATACGACGCAGTACAGCTCCTACCCGGATTTCAGCTTCGCCGAATCTCGCAAACAAGCTCCGGAGAAGTATGAGAGTTATGTGGATATTGAACCCGGGGTATGGATCCATTACCGCATCACCGTGGAGGGTACGAAGGCGCGTCTCTATGTGAACGGGGCCAGCCAGCCGTGTCTGATTGTGAACGATCTTAAACTGGGTGACTCTTCCGGGGGCATCGCGCTTTGGATTGGTCCTGGTACCGAAGGCCATTTCAGCGGCTTGTCTTTTAAGGCGGCTCCGTAAAGAAGACACTTATCTTCTTTGGGGCGTTTTGCCGATGGACTTCTGCTCCGCGGACCATTGGTCAAGCTCTGAACCTGCCAGCAGAAATGCGCCTACTCCAAACACATAGCTGGCCCCAGGGGTATAGGCTCCGGGCGCCTCGCCGACGGGTTGGATATCACCCAGCCGGCCATCGGCGTAGATGTGTTTGAGGATTCCAGCCCATGCGCGCGCGATGACAGGTTCATAGCGTTTGCGATCAAGGATGCCATTCCTTACACCCCATGTCATGGCATAAACAAAGAAGGCCGATCCCGAGATCTCAGGACGCCTATAAGCGCCGGCATCGAGCAGGCCGGCACGCCACAGTCCGTCATCTCCCTGAAGAGTGACGACCGACTCTGACATATCTTTGAGCTTCTGAAGATAGAATGCGCGTCTGCGATCTCCTTCCGGGAGAGCCTGCAGAACTCCAGCCAGTCCGCCCATCACCCATCCGTTGCCGCGCGACCAGAAGACCTTCCGCCCATTGGCTTCCCGCTTGGTGAGATAGCTGGCGTCGCGGGAGAACAGCTTCTCGTGAGGATCCCAGAGTAAATCGGCCGTGATGTGCCACTCGTGATCCATGTACTCAAGGTACTTACTATCGTTGGTTGTCGATGACAGGCCGGCCCAGACCGGCGGCGCCATGAACAAAGCGTCGCACCACCACCAGACGGGCCTGGCCGGATCGTCAGGGATCTGCATGATGCGATCGAACTGCGTGCGCAGTGGTGCAATCCGGACGGGATCCGGCCTCTGGCGATAGAGCTGCAGATAAACCTGGCCGATCGCCTGATCGTCCGCATGTGTCTGGCGAGGTCCAAGAGTCCACTGATAGTGTTCCGCAACCTTCAGGACCGTGTTCTCATAGCTCGGATCATGCAGGGTTTTCGATGCGGCAAGCATTCCCAGATACAGAGTGGCGAAGGTCCAATCCTGGCTGGGCGAGTCCGTGATTCGCGCGTTCTGCCAGTCCGCAACCTTCCTCATAGCCTTTTGGATCTCCGCATGCCGCAGGGCGGGGGAGAGATCAGACGCAAGTCTTCCAGGCTCGGTTGGAGCGTCGCCTACGACGGCCTTCTTCTCATTTTCAGTCAGCTGTCCCTCGGCCTGCGATCCTGCGAGGCTCGATAGCGCTATGGCGAAGAAGAGAGCGAGAGTTCCTGGCTTTTTCATGAGCATCTTCACGTGATCCTAAAAGAGGAGCAGTTTGCAATGATTCGTGCGATGGCTCTTCGACGAGCTCGAAGCGCAGGGCTGTTGAGATTTGAGCGTGGCCTGAAGCTCCGATCAATCCAACCCGGCCGCGAAGCATCATTCGGCTTTCGCCCGCCAGTTTCCATACCTGGCCATCGAGCGAGTAAGCGGCGATCACAGAAGAGTCTCGACGGGTCATGCGAAGCCAGACAGGCTTCATCAGCCGTCCATATTGAACGATTGGCGCAGGTAATTCCATCCGCGAGATGGATGTTATCCCTCCGGAGAAATCACGCATGGAGCATTGCAATACCCAGCCGTGCCTCTCGGGATCACCCAACGCTGGGGCGAGAAGCAAGACGACGCAGGGGGCGTTTTGCTCGAAACCAGTGCGGCAGCTGAGTCCAAACGTAACGTTTTGAGAGGCAACCTGGGGAATAAAACGGACGGTAAGGTGAGTTGCAGAGGCTGGCGCAGCCACGAACAAGCCGTCGTCTATGGGTTGCAGCAGGCCTTTGCCTGCGGTGAGCAGGGTAAAAACCTTGCCGTCGAACTGTGTATCCGCCGCACCTGATGAGGGTCCAAGAGGCTGGGTTCTCCACCCGGCAGGAAGCCCGGCTGCGACCATCGCCGGGAGTGGCGAAAAACCACCGCTTGCGGGGGCGGAGAAACGGTAAGTATAGAGCTGCCCCTCACCAACGTGCGTGTCGGTGTAGTGCGTTGTCCCGCCTGGAACAGGCCAGCGCATTCCGGCTCGTTGTAGATCGAAGGTCCTCTTCGTCCGCGGCGTCAGCCAGTCGAGCTGAATACCGTGGGCTGTGTGCTTGGCATGGAGGGAGATTGGAGCGACATCCGGCGCTGATGTATCGGAGTCCTGTGCCGTGCGCGCATAGAGGAGGGTGCCAAATCCCGTATGGTCGGCTCCCTGGCTTGCTCCCTCTGGCCTTAATCGGTCCACAGCTTTGGCGAGATTTGGTGTTGGAAGTCCGCGGACCACATGATAGTGCGCAAAGATCTGTTCGTAGATCGGGCGCAGAGAACTTGGTTCTGAAATGGCCTTATGTTTGTATTTGCCGGTGCGGTCCAGATCAGGCTGAAAGTCCACCTTTCTCCCGAGATTGTAGGAGGCTGTGTACTCGAATCCGCGCAGGAGCAGGTTGTCGTGGGCACCGTAAAGATCCCAACCCTGGTTCCAGGCAATTTGGCAGGCATCTCCCATGTGCGCCAGGCCGAGCTGCGTGTGTTGCTGGTCACGGCCGCTCTCCTGGCACTGGCCGTTCTCATAGATGTAGTGAGTGAGCCTGCCATCACCATCGCCATGGAGGTAATAAGAGGTTGCTCGCTCGAACAGAACCGGATCATCGCAAAAAACAGCGATCGCCAGCATGGTCTTGATGGCTGCGGTATCCCAGTTGCCATTCGCGAACGGTGCAAAATCAAAGATGGCGGGAAGGATAGCTCGTCGCAGCATCGCCTTACATGCCGCCGAGTCAGAAGGGCTCAACTCACCGAGCCAGCGCAGAATCTCAGCGGCATTTACAAACTTGAAAGGACCGAGGCTGGCCATCAATACGGCATCTGCCCCGGAGACGCCTTGTATCGAATTTGACCACCCGCGTACGATCTCGCCGGCCAGGACCGCGTATCGGTTCTCCCCGGTGATCGCGGCCATCAGAGCGCACTGGTAGGCGGCATTTGCATCGGAGTCGAATTCGGCAAAGTTGGCCGATGGATTCCGGCCGATCTCTTCGGCAAATGGATGCGGTTTGTAGCTGGCCTGGGAGGACGGATGCTCCCGGAGCTTTTCAAAGCCCTGAACCAGTGGCTCGACATTGTTCCGAATGCCGTGCCGCATCCGTTCAAAGTCGATGGTTGTATGAAGAATCCCAGGGTGGACGAACGCTTTGAACGTTCCTTGTTTTGCGTTGCCTATTCTGGGGCCGAGGAAGGTTGTCGCTGCGCTGAGCAGGACCTGGTGGAACTCTCGCCGTGTCAATGCTGGTACCTGCTATGCGACTGGACACGGAGAAGGAGAAGTGCGTCGTCCTGGATGACTGTCATCGTTTCTTGGCCCGTACAACATTTGGGATCGCCTTGAAGCATCCTCGAAAATACATACGCGCAAAGTCTGTGGCTGGAAGATCAACTTGGCAACGTTCGGAACAGTTCAGCCCGACGATACGAGCATAAGTCTTTTGGATTGAGCGTCCGGCAAGAGCCACCTTTTCGTACTCAGAGCACGTTACGCCTTCCAGTCTTCAAGCGCATGCGCGGAGCATCAGCCTTAAACGGAGAAGCCTCTCGCGAAGAGAGGCTTCTCCGTTCGAATGTAAGAGATTAGTCGCGGCTGCGGCGGCCACCCATCAACTGCAGCACCGCCATAAAGATATTGATGCCGTCGAGATAGATAGAGAGCGCAAGCGAGACAGCCGAGGCTCCGTCGCCGCCGGCGCGGATGCGTGCGAAGTCTGCCACTGTGAGCAGCGAAAAGATGCCGAGTGCAAGCCAGCTATAGGTATCCGGCGCCATGAAGTGGAAGAACATGCTCGCGATGCCGGCAATCACCAGGAGCAAGAGGGCCGCGAGGCCGATTCCGGCGACGCGGCGATAGTTGATGTTGAATAGGTAGGCAACGCAGCCCATCACCGCCATGCCGCAGCCGGTGGTGCCGGCGGCGTTGAAGACCAGCGTCGAGCCGAAGGCTCGGATGTAGCGATGGATTAGCGGGCCGATCTCCCAGCCCATAAAGTAGGCCAGGCAAAGGAACAACCCAAGCGCCAGCGCCGGATTGCCGCGGCGGGCAAAGTTGATGGCGAAGATAAGACCGAAGACGGCGATGAAGCCAATAAAGCTTCCACCGGCCGGAGCCGTGGCCACGCCGAATGCCGTGATCAGAAAGCCAAGTGCTGTAATTCCGAGCACCTTAGCCAGCAGCGCAGAGGCGCTCTCGCGCGGGACGTCGATGATGGTGGGGTAGCTGTTGCTCAGACGGTAATCGTTCATGGGCATATTTTCTGTTCCAACCATATTGGACGCCTTTCCGGGGAATTTGTCATGTGGAGATGCCCTGACGCCGGAAGGAATGGTAAAACGGTTGCGCACCAGAAAAGGAGTGTCCGTGGAGACTGGAATCAGCCGTCGCAATTTTCTTATCGCCGGAGGAATGACCGCTTTGAGCGCGACCCGCGTTCTTGGAGCGAACAAAACATTGCGGCTTGGGGTGATTGGAGCAGGTGGCCGTATGCGCGGCCTGCTCGATGCGGCCGAGAGAACCGGAGTTCCCTTCGAGATTGCCGCGGTTTGCGATGTGTACGCGCCTCGGTGCGAAGAGGTAAAGCAGAGGTCGCGAGCGGCGGACGCTACCATACACCACGACTATCACTCACTGCTCGATGATCACACGATCGACGCCGTTATCGTCGCGACTCCAGACCACTGGCATGTCCGTATCGCGGAGGCGGCGCTAGCCAGCGGAAAGGATGTCTATCTTGAAAAGCCGGTGACGCACACTCTGGAAGAAGGGGCTGTCCTGCTGAAAGCCGTTCGTTCCTGCAAACAGATCCTGCAGTGCGGCACTCAGCAGCGGAGCTGGTCACACTTCCGTAATGCTGTCAGCCTGATTCAGGGAGGGGCGCTGGGCCGGGTGACACAGGTGCGGACCTACTGGTGGCAAAACTACGACGTGAGTTGGGTTCCTAAGCCGGTCGATGTTGCTCAGCTCGATTGGAAGCAATGGCTCGGCGGAGCAAAGGAGCAGCCGTTTGATCTGGAAAAGTTTAGCCGGTGGCGCTGGTTCTGGGACTTTGGCGGAGGTGCGATGACCGATCTCTTCAGTCACTGGATCGATGTTGTGCATTGGGCGATGAAGGCGAATGAGCCATCCATGGCGACGATGCTCGGTGACAAATACGTCTTCAAGCAGTGGGACTGCCCCGATACCATTCAGGCGGCTTTTCGCTACCCAGGCTTCGATGTTGTTTACGAGGGCATGATGAGCTCCTCCATCGATGATGGAGGTCTCGAGTTCCGAGGGACGGAGGCGACCCTGAAGCTCAAGCGGTCCGGTATGAGCCTGTGGCGAGAGAGCGTGAAGTCAAATGAAAATCCCGTGCTGAAGGAAGACAGCTTTATCGACGGTACGGTTACCCATATGCGCAACTTCTTCGATTGCATTGTGAGCCGCCAGGAGCCGAACGCGCCGGTCGAGGCCGGAGTTGCAGCCGCCAATGCCGGGCATATCGGCAATCTCGCTTATCGCAAAGGGGGCTTAACAACCTGGCCAGTGAAGGGAAGTGCAAAGTAGTTGCTCCCTTCCTGAACACCTCCTATGACGTTCTCGAAGAACGGCTCCGTGTGCATCCGCAGGACTCGCGAATGACAAGGGAAGCCGGAATCTTGATGCGAGCGCGAGATGGCTTTGTCTTCTGCTCGATCTGCTCCAGCAGACGGAGAGTCGCCTGTTCAGCCATGGCCTCGATCGGCTGTTGCACGGCGCTTAAACGTGGGCGAATAGCGCGCGACAGCGGGATGTCGCCATAGGAAAAAAATGCCAGGTCGCGCGGTATCGAGATACGCAGTTCTTCGAAAGCCTCCAGGAAGAGCACCGAGGTATCTCCATTGAGAGGGAAGAGAGCCTCTACGGGCCGTTTACCGGTTCTTAGTGTTTTACAGATCTGTAATGCGGAGGCGTGGTCGTCGCAGCGGATGTAGGGAAGGGGCGGCAGACCGGCAGCGCGCATAGCATCCTGATACCCGAGGATCCGTTCCTGGATTGGTCTGATCTGGGCATCGATCCCGGTGATCGCAATCCGCTTGTACCCGTGTTGCAGCAGATGAGAGACCGCCTCGCGGGCTGCGGCCCGATCGTCGACGGTGACAAAGTCTACGCCGGCGCCTCTCAATGGCCGGTCGATCGCCACTGTCGGAATCCCTCCCATCTTCTCCTGCGGAATGTTGCTGCCTTGGGAGGATGCGAGCAGTAGGCCGTCGACATGATGATCGCGCATCCGCTCAATCAGTTCGAGGTCGCTGGTGGGATCGTCATTGGTTGCGGCAATCCAGACAAGATAGCCTCGCCCGTGAGCCGTCTGTTGCACGCAATGCGCGATCAGCGAGAAGAATGGGTTGGCAAGGTTGGGAAGGATCAGCCCGATGACCTTGGACGGTTGGCCCATCAGCACGCGGGCCGCGTAGTTTGGCCGATAGCCAAGGCGATCGATGGCAGCCTTCACCTTACGTGCGGTTGCCGGCGAAATATTCGGATTGCCATGCAGATAACGTGACACTGTCATGGTGGCAACGCTTGCTGCTTTGGCGACGTCGGCAAGGGTCACGCGACCCATGGGGCGAGAGACGGACACGGAGCCTCCATCATAGCCGCCGATTGGGAAGTCGGGCATCTTTTTATGCTTCCGGCGTTGACAAGCTGAAGACGCGGTAACTAGATTGTTAGCGCTCCCAATAAGGGAGAATCATGCGTTCGGCGAAGTGTAGACGGGTAGGGAGATGATGGCGGAACGAATTGGGATCATCATGAACGGTGTCACGGGGCGCATGGGATTGAACCAGCACCTGGTGCGATCAATCCTGCAGCTCCGTACCGAGGGCGGAGTTCTGCTTTCTGACGGGCGGAGGCTCATGCCCGATCCAATTCTCGTGGGACGCAATCCGCAGAAGCTCGAAGCGATCAGCAGACAGCATGGCGGCCTCCGCTGGAGTACGGACCTTGAGGCCTGCCTGGCGAATCCGGAGGACACGATCTACTTCGACTCGGGTCTGACAGGAATGCGCGAGGCAAGCGTGATGCGCGCCATCGAGCACGGAAAACATATCTATTGTGAAAAGCCGCTGTCGACGACCGCTGACAGCGCTGCGCGTCTCGCTGCGGCCGCGGATGCCGCTGGCGTCCGTCATGGCGTTGTGCAGGATAAGCTCTTCCTTCCCGGCGTCCGGAAGCTGCGCCGCCTTATTACTTCGGGTTACTTCGGTCGCATTCTTTCCATCCGCGGGGAGTTCGGATACTGGGTCTTTGAGGGCGACTGGGGACTTCCGGCGCAACGGCCCTCATGGAATTACCGCAAAGAAGAAGATGGAGGCATCATCCTCGACATGTTCGCGCACTGGCGGTACGTGCTGGACCACACCTTTGCGCCGGTGGAAGCGGTCTCTTGTCTGGGAGCAACACACATCCCAACCCGTGTGGATGAGGCAGGGAAGACCTACGACTGTACTGCGGACGACGCCGCCTACGGGACGTTTCTTCTGAAAGGCGGCATCATTGCGCAGTTCAACTCTTCATGGACAACCCGCGTCTATCGGGATGAACTACTCACCATGCAGGTCGACGGCACCGAAGCCAGCGCGATTGCCGGTCTGCGTGAATGCCGCGTGCAGCATCGTGTCAATACGCCGCGCCCGGTGTGGAATCCCGATATTGCGAACCCCATACCCTTCCGCGACAGTTGGACGGACGTGCCCGACAACATGGAGTACGGGAATGCCTTCAAGGTGCAGTGGGAGCTCTATCTGAAAGCTGTTGCCGAGGGGAAACCGTTTCCGCATGACTTCTGGGACGGCGCGCGTGGTGTGCAACTGGCGGAGCTGGCGTTGCAGTCATGGGAAGAGAAACGGTGGATGCAGGTGCCGCCGATCGTGCCTGTAAAGGCGGCGCACTAGTGGCAGAGCTCTCACGGTTGTCACTGAACCAGATCACGACTCCGGCATGGAGCGTTGGCGAGGCGGCGGAGGCCTGCGTGCGGCATAGCGTGCCTGGCATCTCTCTGTGGCGGCATAAGATCAGCGAGTTTGGCCTGAAGCAAAGCGTACAAGCCGTACGCGATGCCGGTCTTCATGTATCGAGTGTCTGCCGTGGTGGCATGTTTCCTGCTCCTGATGCAATCGAGCGCCGAGCAAAAATCGAAGGTAACTTCCGTGCTATCGATGAAGCTGCCGCGCTCAATGCCGATGTCCTTGTCTTTGTGGTAGGTGGCGCGGCTCCGGTAGGAATTGTCGCAGCAAGAGAAATGGTGCGGGATGGTTTTGCTGCGCTCGTTCCATATGCTGAGCAGGCAGGCGTCAAACTTGGGCTGGAACCATTGCATCCCATGTTTGCCGGTGACCGTTCTGTGCTAACCACTGTGGATGAGGCGCTGGAACTGGCAGCTCCGTACGCCGAAGATCGTGTCGGTGTGGTGCTCGATGTCTTCCATATCTGGTGGCATCCCCATGTCCTACAGCAGATCGCTGCAGCTTCGCACAGGATCATGGGCTTTCATGTCTCGGACTGGCCTGTGCCTTTACCCGACACGCTGCTGGGACGGTGCATGATGGGCGACGGCATCATTGATCTCCGAACGTTGCGCGCCACGGTTGATGCCGCTGGATATAGCGGGCCTATCGAGGTGGAGATCTTCAATCAGGCCATCTGGGATGAAGATCCGGATGCCGTCCTGACACGAACAAAGCAGCGATTTCTGGAGTTGGTGTAGAGACACGACATGCAGATCCATTCAACCATTCGCGCGGCTGATCTCAAGGCAAAGGCTCTCACGGCGGCAGAGCTTGCGGCCAATAAAACGCGGACGCTGCTCGGTCGTTGGAAGAGCGAAGATGGTGCGCCGGTTATCACGGTCAATGGGAAGTACACCTCGCGCAGTTGGACGAACTGGACCCATGGATTCCTGTTCGGAAACGCGTTGCTCGCTTTCGAGATCGGTGGAGACGAAGGTCTCGTCGACCTGGCCCGCGAACATATTCGGCGTGAGATGCCGGTTCATCTCACTCACACTGGCGTCCACGATCACGGCTTCAACTGCGTCTCTACGTATGGAAACCTTCGCCGCCTGATACGCTCCGGCCGCATCTCGGACAGCAGCGGCGATCTGGCTGCCTGCGAGATGGCGTTAAAGGTGAGTGGGGCAGTGCAGGCCCATCGCTGGACGCAGCTTTCAAACGATTCCGGCTATATCTACTCCTTCAATGGAAACCATTCGCTCTTTGTCGATACCTTCCGCACGTTGCGTATCTGCGGGCTTTCTCATGTGCTCGGTCATCTTCTGTCAGGGGAACAGGACAAACGAATCGACCTCCTCGATCGCATGATGATGCATGCCCGGACATCGGCCCACTACAACATCTACTACGGCGAAGGCCGCGATTCGTATGACCTTCCCGAAGATCGAGGCCGTACGGTGCATGAAGCGATCTTCAACCCCGCCAGCGGCGCCTTTCGTTGTCCGTCTACGCAGCAGGGGTATTCCCCGTTTTCAACATGGACCCGCGGTCTCGCCTGGGCGATGCTGGGAACAACGGAACAGATCGAGTTTCTGGAATCGTTGTCTGAAGACCAACGGCAGAATCACAGCGCTTATCAGGAAACACTGGAGGTGCTTCACAAGGCGGCACGCGCCACCTGCGACTTCTACATAGGCTGTGCGACGGCACGTGACGGAATCTGCTATTGGGATACCGGTGCGCCCGGACTGGCGTCCTTTCTGGAGTGGAGAGACCGCGATGCCGAGCCGCAAAACCGGTTTGAGCCGGTGGATGCTTCGGCGAGTGCAATCGCCGCGCAGGGCTTGTTGCGTCTCGGGCATCTTCTTGGAGATGCAGGAACCCACTACACCTCTGCCGGATTGACCGTCGCTCAGACGCTTTTCGAGTCGCGCTATCTCTCCAGCTCCGTGGAACATGAGGGATTACTGCTGCATACCATCTATCACCGCCCCAATGGTTGGGATCACGTACCTGTGCCTGGTCTGGCGCCACATGGCGAGTCCAGTATGTGGGGCGACTATCACCTGCTTGAGTTGGCCCTTCTGATGACACGGATTGCAGACGGAAGCTACTACACCTTCTTCGAGTAACCATGACAACACGGAATGTTGCACTCATTACCGGGGGAACACGAGGCATCGGAGCAGGTATAGCGGAACGCCTGGCTGCGGATGGCTTTGACCTGATGCTGGCAGGCCGGCGCAGTGAGGAAGAGATTGATCCATTCCTGACGTCGCTGGAACAGGGGGGTGCAACTGTCCGCTATCTTCGCGCGGACGTTGCGTCTCGTGACGATCGCGAGGCGCTGCTCCAAGCTACGGAAGAGGCATTCGGCCGTCTCGATGTTCTGGTGAATAACGCCGGCATGGCGCCGCGCCGTCGCGCCGATATCCTTGAAGCCGATGAGGCAAGCTTTGAGGAATTGATCCGCACCAACCTGCAGGGTCCATACTTCCTTACGCAATCCGCCGCACAATGGATGATCCGCCAGCAGGCCGTGAGCAGAGAGCATCGAGCGATTATCCATGTGGGCTCCGTTTCGGCTGAAGTTGCGAGCATCAACCGCGGCGACTATTGCGTCTCGAAGGCGGGCATCGCGATGGCGAGCCGCCTGTGGGCAGTGCGCCTGGCGGAGCATGGCATTTCGGTCTACGAGGTTCGTCCCGGCATTATTGCCACCGATATGACCAGTGCTGTGAAAGACAAATACGACCGCCTCATCCAGGGTGGTCTTCTGCTTGAGGCACGTTGGGGGACTCCCGAAGATATTGGGCGGGCCGTGAGTGTGCTGGCGCGGGGTGAGATTCCCTATGCAACCGGCTCTGTGCTGCATCTGGATGGTGGGCTGACTGTACCGCGGCTATAGGAGCGTGTGAATTGATCGCAACAGGAAACAGACGGTGGGGCTTTGCGGTAGCGAGCGGCATCCTTGGCTGGGTGCTTGATGCGTACGACTTCTTTATCCTCGTCTTCGTCATGAATGCGCTTGCAGCGCACTTTGGCGTAAGCAAGGGGCGGATTGTCGCCACGATTACTGCCACGCTGGTCATGCGTCCTCTAGGCGCGTTCCTCTTCGGCTACTGTGCCGATCGCTGGGGCCGGCGTATTCCTCTACTCTGCTGCGTGCTTTATTTCTCCCTTATCACTGCGCTGACCCCGTTAGCTCCTAGTTACTCCGTCTTCCTCGTGCTGCGCGCGCTTTATGGCATCGGCATGGGCGGTTACTGGGGCGTCGGAGCAGCACTGGTGATGGAGAGCTGCCCTGTATCCCTACGCGGTCTCTTCTCTGGAATTCTGCAGGCAGGTTACTCGCTGGGATATCTTCTCGCAGCGGTGATGGCGCGCACACTCGCTCCAGCGGTTGGATGGCAATGGCTTTTCTGGAGCGGGCTATGCCTTGCGGTCTGGATTGTCCTGCTGATTCTCTTCTCCCCTGACACTTATCGCCGGGTATCCACGGAAACTCGTCCTGATCTTCTGCGTACGATCGGCGCCCATTGGGGCAACTTCGTCCTGCTTACGGGTCTGATGACCCTGATTACCTGTCTCTCTCACGGGACCCAGGATCTCTATCCCGATTTCCTCCGAGTGGTGCATGGATTCAGCCTGCGATCGGCTGCCAATATGGCGATTCTCTATAACGTAGGAGCGGTTCTGGGGGCAGTCGTCTTTGGCCGTATCTCGGACTGGTTAGGGAGGCGCAACAGTATCTATCTCGCATTGCTCATTTGTTTGATGGCCGTACCAGCATGGGCATTTGGAGGATCGGTCGCGTGGCTTGCCGCAGGAGCTTTTCTCATGCAGTTTGGCGTACAGGGAGCCTTCGGTGTGATTCCGGCTCATCTCAATGAGCTCGCTCCGGAAGGCGCCCGCGGACTCTTTCCCGGACTTGTCTACCAGTTTGGTGTCCTGCTCGGAGCGCCGTGCGTGATGGTGGAGTATGCGCTGCGCGATTCGTTGGGATACGCAAGAGCCCTGGCTGTCTTTGAGCTCATTACCTTCGCGCTGCTGGCGGCTGCACTTACGGTGCGCAGAGAACAACGAGGCAGGGAACTGATGCGTGCCAGCATCTAGGCTCACCGCACCCCTTTCAGGATGTAGGTTTGTGATGAATGTTGGAGGGTAACGATGGAAAAACAAAAGAAGATCGGCCTTTATCTAGCGGCGGTTGCCCTCGTTGCCGCCGCGTTGACCCCCAATGTGGCGAGCGCCCAGAATGCCCGGCACGGGATGTTGATCTATACCCGCAATGGAAAGGGCTACGTGCATGACAATATAGCCGCCAGTGTAGCCGCCGTTAAGAAACTTGGCACGGAGGCTGGGCTTGAGGTCGATGTGACCGACGATCCGGAATATTTTGAGCCGGCACGCCTCAGTCGTTACGCTGTTCTCGTCTTCGCCAATACCAACAACGAAGCCTTCCTCACGGACCAGCAGCGAGACGCCTTCAAGGGCTATATCGAACACGGCGGCGGATTCCTCGGACTTCATTCGGCTTCCGGCTCGGAACGCTCTTGGCCATACTTTGCTTCGGTGCTTGGAGGCAGATTTGTCGAGCATCCACCGCAGCAGGAATTGACGGTCGAAGTGTTGGACCCCAACACTCCCTTCACCAAGGGAATGGCCGCCAAGCTACAGCACAAGGACGAGTGCTATTTCTTTACGCTGATGAATCCTGACATTCATCCTCTACTAGGCGTTCGGCGGTCAACACTCATCAACACGCAGAAGATGAAGCTGGATCTCAACAGCTATCCTGAGGTGCTGCCGGTGGCCTGGTATCACACCTTCGATGGTGGCCGGGAGTTTTATCTCGCGCTTGGACATAATAAGGAAGACTATGAGGATCCGATGATCCTTAACCTCATTCGGCATGGGATTCAGTGGGCGAGTGGAGTGGAACAGATGCGTTGATCCGGCCCCGAGCGTCGGGCGGGTGGAAGGTGGGATACCGATCACATCCAGCGGACGGTATGGTCAATAGGAAAGACCCGGCTTATGCCGGGCCTTTCCTATTGCTGGGATGCTAAGCGGAATCTTGCAGCCGCTTAGAAGTGGTATTTGACTGACAACTGCATGTTACGAGGGTTGTTGCGGACAGCCGTGATCTGGCCGAAGGTCGCACTTGCTACGCTGCTGGTTGGATTAGACCAATAGGCACTATTGAAGACGTTATCGGCATCAGCGCGGAAGTTGATCTGATGCTCGTTCCAGATGGTAAAGTCCTTGGTCACAGATGCTCCGTAGGTCTGGAAGCCCGGTGCGCGTTCCGAAGTAGGACGCGCAGTACCGAAGGTTCCAGGTAACGGCTGGCCATAAGCGCAAGTACCATTGTCTACGCCAGTGCATGGCTTCGCGGAAAGATCGGTGCCGAACCAGTTATTGATGGAACGGTTGACAATCTTCAACGGCCGATAGTGATTTGCGCGTTGTGAGTTGCCATTGACTCCCGAGTTGTTGCTTGCGCTGATGTTCACGGGGAATCCGGTATACGCAATACCTGTCATGCCCGTCTTCCACCCGCCAATAATCTCGTCGAGAATTCGCGGCATATTTCTACCCAGCATCCGGCCGCGGCCGACTGGCAGGTCATATACCAGGTTGTAATTGAGAGCGTGACGGATGTCCTGTCCAACAGGGCCCCACTCCGAGTGGAGATCGTAGACATTCTCTGCATATGCGCTGGCCACGGTAACACTGGGGACACCATAGAAACCAGTGCTGTTAGTGAGGCCTTTGCTGTAGGTGTAGTTAGCGGTGTACTGCAGACCATGCCATGCGCGCTGGCGGAAGCTGACCTGCAGGGAGTTATAGTTCATCGAGGCATTGGAGTCTGTATAACGAATTACCCCGTTATAACCAACGCCTGGAGTCGTATAGAAAGGCGCCGGAGCCAGGGTGAGGCAAGCCGCTGGAGGGTTGGGTACATTGACGGTTTGCACCGTGCTGCCGATGACGCAAGGATTATGTAGTTGGTTGCGCTGGTTTGCGGTAACCAGATGTTGGCCAGATTCGCCGGCATAACCGACCTGAAGAGAAGCGGAATTGCTGAACTGATACTCGACAGTCAGGTTGTAGATGCTGATGAATGCCGGCTTGATCTTCTTGTTCCAGACGTTATAGACATTAGACAACGCCGAAGCACTGCCAAAGCCACCCTGTACGTTATAGAAGGAGCCGGCAGTGTTGCCCGGGCCAGGCTGATTACCGCTCAGCTGAGAAGCAGACTGGAAGGGCAGGTTTGTGGTCATACGGAGGTTTGCACCAGTACCTTCCATATAATTCTGCAGGCCATACCCGGCACGAACGACGAACTTAGGATTCACCGACAAGGCAAAACCAACGCGAGGCATGATGCTGCCATAGTACGGATCAACCAGTCCGCGGCCATATCCTGCAGCACTGGCAGTGATGCAGGGCAGACCGAACGGTTGGCAAACCGAGGTGTTATTGCCGTCGATGATGATCCTGCTGGGATTCGCCGGATCGATGGTCGACATCTTGTGGTTAACCTCATAGATCGGCTGCGAGTATTCGTAGCGGACACCGAGGTTGAGGGTAAGGGTGGGAAGAACCTTCCAGTCGTCCTGGATGAAGTAGGCATCGCGCCATTGACGCATACCAACCGGACCGGCAACGCCGCCGATGCTCTTGAAGCCAGCGCGGTTCAGGAGGAAGTCAGCAGCGGTATAACCAGTACTGTGCCCGTTGGCAAGCGGGGTGCCACTGGCGGTTCCAGGTCCGAGATAGAAGAAACCCCCAAGTGAGCCGTCATTGCCCGGGTAGAAGTTGTTCTGCTGCTGACGAAGGAACTGCACACCAAATTTGAAGGCGTGGCGATCCTTGAGCCAGGTGAAGTTGTCACCATACAGGAAGGTATTGATGGTGTAATTTGTGCCGGTGTTCTGGTTGCCGAGAGTGGTGTACTCGTTTCCGTTTGTTACGGAAAAACCTTGTGGGCTATTGGAGTTGGTGAAGCCAAGTGCGGAGAAGCCCGCGAATTGCTGATTGACAGGGTTGCTGGATCCGATACCAAGAATGCTATCACCCCGCAGGCCAAAGACGCCGGTAGGATCAAGAAGCACTGCACCGTTGTTTTGAATGCGAGTGTAACCGGCGCGGAACTCATTGACCATGGCTGAGTTGAAGCTATGGATCTCATTGATAGCCACGCCGCGTACCGGGAAGGTAGGAGCACTGGCGAAGCTGGTAGGAAGGACGTTTTGTGTTGTCTGTCCCTGGTTCGCATACGAGAAGCGGACAGCTAGATTGTCCCTTTGCGTAGCCTTCCAGTCCACTTTGACATCGAACTGATTGCCATAGTTACGAGCTTTGGTTGGACCAACGTAGTTGTTGCGAGCCGGGCTATTGCTGCGGTCCGGTGCACGGTTGGCCCGCGGATAAATCTCAGGGTGGGCCAGCAGATACTGCGCCGCGGGATTGAGGATAGGAATCTGGTTATTGGCATATCTCGGATTGCCCGCGGTCGTGGCGTCATACAACTCAATCAGACGAGAGGGGCCAACACAAACTCCGCCCAAGTCGCCGGAACACATGAGGCCGGGATCGAGTAGTTCAGAGAAGTCGCCGTTGCGCATCTTGTCCGTTAGCACAGTTGCGGTCGCGGAGCCACCGGAATGATAACGGCCCCCCTGGTAATCACCGAAGAAGAAGAGCTTGTCCTTGAAGATAGGCCCGCCAAACGTGCCTCCGAAGATGCTGCGAGTGAAGGTGGCCCTTGGAACGAGAGTCGTACCGTGCTTGTTGGCCCAGGTGTTGGCATTCAGCAGGTGATTGCCAAGGAAGTAGAAGGCGCTGCCGTGAAACTGGTTCGTGCCGCTCTTTGTCTGATAGATGATGTCGCCGCCGAGCACATTCCCGTACTCCGCAGGTGCGTTGGCGGAGATGACCTGAACCTGGCCGATTGCGTCGACACTGGGGTTATAGCCTGGAGTATCATCCAACGTCTGATTGATGTTCATACCGTCGAGCAGGTACTGGTTGGTCTGTTGACGGTTGCCGTTGATGGAGACGGAACTGTTGCTGCTGGCATTCGCCGGGTTGTTGCCGCTGAGCGGACCCGAGATGGAAGCATTGCTGACGAAGCTGTTCGGCGAAGTGCTGATCGCGCCGGGAAGGAACATTGTCAGGGCATTGAGATTTCGGCTGACCAGAGGAAGGTTCTCAATAGCGCGTGTATCCAGCGTGGTGGCGAGGGTTGGACTCTCCGTATTGAGCAGAGGAGCGACCTCAGCTTCGACCGTGACCTTCTGGGTCTCATTTGCAACCCCCAGCTTGCCATCAATCTTCGCATTCTGACCCGTTTCCAGGACGAAAGGGCCATACGTTGTGGTGGCGAAGCCGGAAGAGGTAATCGTCACCTTATAGGTGCCGATCTGCAGGAAGCGAAGGCTGTAGATGCCTTCACTGTTGGTTGTGGTCGGAGTCTCAACTCCGGTATCTACGTTCGTTGCGACGACACTGGCGTTTGGAATGACGGCGCCGGAAGCGTCGGTCACGGTACCGTTGATGCTGCCGGTGATTGTCTGGGCCATAGCAAAGCTGCTACAGACAGCCAGGAGCATCATGACTATGAATCGAAAGAATCGAATTCGTTGCCGCATCGGTGTCTCCTAAAAGTGTTGGTACTGCGTGAAGGTGCTGCTTTTCTCTACTTCTTTGTTGTGAGCAAGTACCTGTAGCTGACCTTCCGGTACTGCATCTTGCCCGGCGGAAGATCGAAGTGAATGTATGTTTGGGCGAGATCGTGGCGAATCGACCACAGGTGAAGGTGCGCGGTCGATGAATCCAAACTTTGCCGTGGGGTAAAGAGGGCACCCGGTTCTGCTGTCAGTGTTGGCTGTGGTGGACGCTGCTTGATAGCAGCTTTCGCCACGACAGATCCTGTCACGTCAGTCGTACGTTCCCACAGACCTTCGCCAGCCCTCTGGGCAACGATGGAATGAGTCGCCGAACCGACAGGACAACAGAACAGAACGATTACGTGCTGGCTTAGTTTCACTGCCATACTCCACGGGGGAACTAGGAAAACGGAGAAGCCAAACAAACCAGATGGATTTTTACAGGCTTTTTGCGCATTTATGGCGTAAAAGCTCAGTTTTTTTGCTTGCGGGCAAGCTTATTTGTCCCGGCTATGGATGAACATCAGTCAAATGTCCTAGTTGGAATCCCGGAAGAAGTGACTGGTTGCCAAGCGATATACCGATATATCTTCTGTTACCGCTATCTTGGCTACTCCTGTTGCCGTTGGGAGGCAAGGCGGGAAGAACGCATTCAGGTCGTGCGACACAAAATCTGATACGGTGTGCTATTCAGCCGGTATTAAGCCATGGCAGAGACAATATGGATGAGGTATAAGAGTGCGTCTTCTCATCATTGAGGATGAAAAACGGCTCGCGGAGAATATCGCCCAGGCGCTTCGCGAGGCCGGTTTTGCGGTCGATCATGCGGCCGATGGCATTACCGGGGCTCACATGGCGGTGCAGGACATCTTCGACGCCATCATCCTGGACCTGATGCTACCGGGGAAAAGCGGCAAGCGGGTACTGACCGAGCTTCGCCAGACGAAGTCCCGTACACCTGTTCTGGTGTTGACGGCACTCGAGGGCAAAGAGACGATCGTCGACCTCCTTAACAGCGGAGCAGACGATTATCTGGCTAAGCCGTTTGACCTGGGCGAGCTGCTGGCCCGGGTTAAGGCGCTTATCCGCCGTGCGAAGGGTGTTTCGTCCACCATCATCCAGGTTGCCGACATGGAGATTGATACCGTTCGCCAGACGGTAAAGAGGCGCGGGCAGGAGATCGATCTCTCTCCCATGGAATACCGCATCCTGCAGTACCTCTCCTATCGCCCACGTGCAATCGTTTCGAAGCAGGAGCTGCTTGAACATCTCTACGACTTCGAGTGGGAGCATCACTCCAACGTTATTGAGGCTCATATCTCCAATCTCCGCCGCAAGCTGAACCTTCAAGGAACAGAGCCTCTGATTGAAACTCTGCGGCACCGCGGATACAGGTTGAGCGAGGAAGCTTCGTCGTGAACAAAGGCAGTTCGATTACGCGGCGGCTTATTACCGCTGTGTTGCTTCTGGAAGGACTCGCCGCAGTTCTGTTGATCGTCGCTGTCATCGTCAACGAGCATCAGGATGAGTACAGTGCCTTCGATGCCAACCTCAGGGCCTCCGCAAACGCTTTTCTCGGCGCCGTCCAGGAAGCGGAAGACTCTTCCCCCAACATTGGGCTCGATCTGCGAAGGATTCCGCGGACGCCGCACGCAATTTATCAGGTGACCGACGGTGAAGGGCACATCCTCGGTACCGAAGGGCCTGTACCGCAGCTCACCATCGAACCCGATTCTTTTCGGCGCGTCAAAATCCACGGTCACTCCTATCGCTTCTTTGCTCTAGACGGAGAACGGGTCGTCGATCCCGGAACCCCAAGTGCCGTAGTCCATCAGGTACACATCCTCTACGGACAGCCGGATGGCCGTGTGTGGCACGAGATCTGGGAGGCGACGCGCTTTTTCATGGTCGCCACCGCGATCTTGTTGGGAGTCACGGCGGTTCTGCTCGTCTGGATGATTCGCAGATTGCTGGCTCCGATTCATGTGCTGGCATCCGAGGCAGACAAGGTGAACTCCGTGCATTGGAGTTTTACCGCTCCGGAGGTAGCGATGCACCTTGTGGAGCTGCGGCCGCTCGCATCTGCGATTGAGCGGACCGTCAACCGGCTCCAGAGTTCGTTCGAGCAGCAGAAGCGTTTCACTCGCGATGCGGCGCATGAACTGAAGACAGACCTCGCTATCGTTAAATCCTCGCTCCAGTTACTCACCATGAAGGAGCGGAGCGTCGAGGAGTATGGAAAAGGCCTCGATATCGCCCTTGAAGATTTCACCCGTCTGGAAGAGACGGTACAGCAAATGCTGACGCTTGCACGCCTGGAGCAGCCTGCCGATGCCCTCGCGCCCAGATGTGCGCTTCACCAGGTCCTGCAGGACAACGTTACCCAGAGCGCCTCGTTTGCTTCGCTGAAGAAAGTCATTTTGACAGCCTCTCCCGTGACGCCAGTTTTCGTTCCCGTGGATGCGAGAGATGCGGCGCTTCTTTGCTCGAATCTGATTGTGAACGCCCTGCAGCATAGTCCCGATCATGGGATGGTCGAGATCGCCCTGCGGTCTGATGGAACGACGGCAACGTTGACCATTCGCGACCATGGCGAAGGAATTGCGGAGGAAGATCGTCCTCACCTGTTTGAACCGTTCTATCGCGGCGATCCGTCACGCAGCCGGAAGAGCGGGGGAACGGGTCTCGGCCTCTCGATCTGCAAGGCGATCTGCGACCGTGCCGGCGGAAGCATCGAGATCGACAATCATCAGGCGGGAGGCGCCATCGTCACGGTAAAGCTTCCTGTGTCGAATCCTGAAGCCTAAGGAGGTACTTTTCGCGGTCTGAGTAGATCGGTAGAGAAGCAGATTTCTCCGCTGTCCTTCACCGACCCAGCAAAGCTGTCTGGGAACCCCGACGCCACGAAATGAAAAGCAAAAACTTTCTTCCTGTTTAACGGCCGCGTTGCGCCTTCCCCGATTTTTTGCGCAGGTCGGCGAGTGTACCGGCCGGCACCGTCGTTGTCTGACGCACCACCAGCTTCGTTTCCACATCTCGCGGAGGCGTGGAAGAGTCGAGCAGCGCCGTTACGGCACTGGCGGCGATATCTCTCCCGGACATGCGGATCGTGGTCAGTGGGGGCAGCATATATTCGCTGATACGGATGTCGTCGAATCCGATCAGGGAGATATCTCTGGGAATCGACAATCCGGCCCGCGAGAGCGCATGCATGGCGCCGATGGCGGTCATGTCATTCGAGCACATGATGGCGGTGGGTGGTCTGCTGAGGGTAAGCAGGTGCTCTACGCCACGCTCGCCGCCTTCCACCGTATGGTCTCCGTAGAAGACGTAGCTCTCCGGCACACGCAATCCGATGTCGTCGACTGCGTTGCGAAAGGCCTGCAGCCGGGCCACCGCAGAGTGAAGACGCTCCGGTCCGGAGATGAACGCAATCCTGCGGTGTCCGAGCACGGCCAGATGTTGCACTGCCTCGTAGATACCCTTCTGGTAATCCACCCGGATCGTCGAAATCCCCTTCTTTTTGGGGGCCAGGTCGATAAAGACCATGGGAATGCCCTGGGATGCCAGACGATCCAGAAGAGGCTCTTCGATGCCGAAGGTCATCACGGCAACGCCCTCGACCTTGCGCTCCAGCATGCGCTGTATGCACAGCTCCATGCGCTGCAGGTCATAGTTAGTCGAGCCGA
Organism: Terriglobus albidus; assembly: GCF_025685425.1. Taxonomy (GTDB): domain Bacteria; phylum Acidobacteriota; class Terriglobia; order Terriglobales; family Acidobacteriaceae; genus Terriglobus; species Terriglobus albidus. Next base: position 77,647 of record NZ_JAGTAS010000058.1, on the reverse strand, counting down.
TGAGGGTCTCATAGCCGACCTCGACGGCCTTGTCCTCGAAGCCCTGAATCAGTTCCGGGAAGAAGGGGTTGGTGATGTCGGAGATGATGACGCCGAGTAGTTTGCTGCGTCCTGACACCAGGGCGCGAGCCTGGGTATTGGGAACATACCCAAGCTTTTGAATGGACTCCCAGACCTTCTTGGCCAGGGCCGGATCGACAGACGGGACCTTATTGATGACACGCGATACAGTTGCCACTGAAACTCCGGCCGCGTGTGCTACGGTGCGAATATCCAGACGGCTCTTTGCACTCCTGGCGTCTGACCGCTTGCGTTTTTTCAAACCGATCGATCCTCGTCTCTGCCCGGCGACGACTCTAGCCGCGCGTTAATGCCTGGCGGATATCGCGCAGCCTGGTCTCGGCATCGATGCGGATCAGCTCAATTCCGGCAATCGCTGCAAAGTCTTCCATGTGCTCCATCGTAAGCGCCTGACTGAAACCTGTGTGGTGCGCTCCTCCGGCATAGATCCACGCGGCTGCCGCTGTCTTCAGGCTCGGCCGGGGAATCCAGACGGCCCGTGCTACCGGCAGGCGAGGCAGATCGTGCTCCGCAGGAATCACATCCACATCGTTGACAATCATACGGAAACGGTCGCCCATGTCGACAACACTGGCAACGATAGCAGGCCCGGCAGGCGTATTGAAGACCAGACGGACGGGATCCGCCTTGCCGCCGATACCGAGAGGATGAACCTCAAGCGAGGGTTTACTGTCAGCAATGGAGGGGCAAATCTCCAGCATGTGCGATCCCAGCACCTTAGGTGTGCCGGAGAAGTCGTAGGTATAGTCCTCCATGAACGACGTTCCGCCTGTCAGACCCTGCGCCATCACCTTCATCACGCGAACCAGTGCGGCCGTCTTCCAGTCGCCTTCGCCGCCGAATCCATAGCCATCAGCCATCAGGCGCTGCGTGGCAATACCGGGAAGCTGACCCATCCCGTGCAGGTCTTCAAAGGTGTCGGTAAACGCACCGAAGCCGCCTTCGGTCAGAAACGCGCGCAGACCCAGCTCAATGCGGGCGGCTACCGTCAGTGAGTCGGCCCGGTCATGCTGGCTTGCGATCGAGTAGCTCTCGCGGTATTCGCTGACCAGTCTGGCGACCTCCTGGTCACTGAACTGTGCCATGCGATCCGTAAGATCGCCGATGCCATACCCGGAGACGGTGTATCCAAAGACGCGCTGGGCCTCGACCTTGTCGCCTTCGGTGACGGCGACGTGGCGCATGTTATCGCCAAAGCGGGCGACCTTCAGGTTCTGGGATTCGTGCCAGCCGAGCGCAGCACGGCTCCAGACGCCAATCTCGGCGACGGTTTCAGGATCGGCGAAGTAACCGACAACGACCTTTCTGGGCAGGCGGAGCCGCGCGGTAATGTGTCCGAACTCGCGGTCGCCATGGGCGGCCTGGTTCAGATTCATGAAGTCCATGTCGATGGTCGCCCATGGCAGCTCGCGGTTGAACTGGGTATGGAGCTGCAGGATCGGCTTGCGGAGCAGCGACAGACCGGCGATCCACATCTTGGCTGGAGAAAACGTGTGCATCCATAGCACCAGGCCGATGCAGATCTTGCTGGAATTGGCCTCCTGGCACAGGTCTCGAATCGCTTCGGGAGAGGTGAGTGTCGGCTTCCAGACCACCTTGGCAGGAATGGCCGCGCTGCTGTCGAGCGAGACGGCAATCTTCGAAGAATTCTCCGCTACCGTTGCCAGGGTTTCAGGACCATAGAGGTGCTGGCTGCCGGTCACAAACCAGATTTCCAGAGAAGCTGTCGATGCCATCGATACGTTTTCCTTTCGGGGTTGCCCCCTTCACGGTAATCGTTTACCCGAAGAGTTGCAAGGGAGCCCAGATTGCCTGCTGGTCTCTACTTGTTCCGGCTTCTTCAGAAAACGTATACTCACCGCATTCCACATAAGGTGCGACATGCTTCAGGAACTGAAAGAGAAAACGCTCGAAGCCAACCTTGACCTCGTACGGCGCGGCCTCGTGCTCTACACCTTTGGCAACGCCAGCGGTATCGACCGCGAGAGCGGTCTGGTGGTCATCAAGCCCAGCGGCGTGGATTATGACGCGCTTCGCCCGGAACACATGGTAGTTTGCGATCTCGACGGTAATATCCGGGAGGGCGATCTGCGGCCCTCCAGTGATCTGAAGACGCACCTGGAGCTGTATCGAGCCTTTCCTTCTATCGGTGGGGTCGTGCACACCCATTCGGAGAACGCTACGGCTTGGGCTCAGTCTGGCCGCGAGATTCCGGCGCTTGGAACCACGCACGCCGACTACTTCCATGGTCCCGTCCCGTGTACACGCGAGCTGACGGACGACGAGATCAACGGCGATTATGTGCTGAATACCGGCTACGCCATCACCGAGCGTTTCGAGGGCATCGATCCCTTGGCTGTTCCCGCGGTTCTAGTGGCTGGACATGCGCCTTTTGCCTGGGGTCGCGATCCGATGGATGCAGCTCACAATGCGGTTGTTCTGGAGGCGGTGGCAAAGATGGCTTTTATGACCGTCCTCTTAAATTCCGCTGCCGGCGTATCGCAGGCACTACTGGACCGGCATTACTTCCGCAAACATGGCGCGAACGCCACCTACGGACAGAGGTAAGGAAAAGATGGCTATTGTTGCAGGCGCAGATTTTGGAACGCTCAGCGTTCGTGTGACCTTATTGGATTCGGAAAAGGGAAGACTTGGTACAGCGGTCGCCGAGTATCCGTTGCACCGCCGCCGCGAAGATCCGGATTATGCCACGCAGTCGCACGATGACCAGATGGAAGCTCTGGTTCGGGCGACGCGGCAGGTACTGGAGCAGACTGGCACCCGTGGCGAGGATGTCGCTGCGATGGCGCTGGATACGACCGGTTCCAGCGTGCTGATGGTGGACAGCGCGATGCAGCCTATCGGGCCCTACTACCTGTGGTGCGATCATCGCGCACACCGCGAGGCCCGTGAGATTACCGAACTGGCCCACGCGACCGGGTTGGAAGCGATCGAATGGTGTGGAGGCGTCTACTCCCACGAGTGGGGATGGGCGAAGCTGCTGCACTGGCTGCGTCATGCCACTCCGGAGGAGCGCGGCCGGTTCGGAACCGCAATCGAGAACTGTGACATGGTGGCGGCAACGCTTACGGGGGTTAGTGATCCCGCAAAGATCAAACGATCCGTCTGCGCCATGGGGCACAAGTGGATGTGGAATCCGAAGTGGGGTGGCATGCCTTCGGAGGAGTTCCTGGTCAAAGTTGATCCATTGCTCGCAGGCGTACGGGAGAAGATTGGCGGCGAATACCTGACCTCCGATCATATTTACGGAGGCCTGCATTCACACTGGGCCGAGCGCATGGGGCTGAAGGCGGGTATTCCTATTCCAGTGGGCGCCTTCGATGCGCATTGGGACGCATTGGGAGCAGGCTGCAAGGAGGGCGATGTCGTCAATGTCGTCGGCACGTCGACCTGCATCATCGCGATGGCGGAGAAGACGCAGCTTGTCCCCGGTGTCTGCGGTGTGGTTCCAGGCAGCGTTGATCCGCAGCTCACCGGTATTGAAGCGGGGCTCTCCGCGGTCGGCGATATCTTCGAAGCGATTGCGCGGCGCGCCGGGAAGAACGTGAAAGAACTGGCCCAAGGCGTGGAGAGTTATCGTGCAGGTCAGACCGGTTTGCTGCGCCTGAGCTGGGACAACGGAGATCGCACCGTTTTGGTAAACCCGGAGCTGGGTGGTATCACGCTCGGTTGGAACCTCATTCATACTGCACAGGATGAGCTGCATGCCGCCATTGAAGGCACAGCCTTCCACACGCGCATCATCCTGGAACGCATGGAAGAGTATGGGGTACCCGTCGAACGCGTGATCAATGGAGGCGGCATCCCGCAGAACAACGCAACCCTGAACCAGATCTATGCGAATGTGCTGAACAAGCCGGTGCTTGTTCCGGATGGCGTACCGACCAGCCTCGGTTCCGGCATCATTGCACTGGTAGCTGCCGGGGTTTATCCCTCTATTGAAGCCGCGCAGGCCGCACTCTGCCTGCCGTTCAAGACCTACATGCCAGAGGCGAAGGCCGCGGCTGTCTACGAGCGCCTGTACGCGCTCTACCGTAAGGTGTACTTTGCTTTTGGACGTCCGGATGCATCGGCGGCGGTTCTGGGAGATGTTCTGCCCCAGCTTCGCGAGATCGCCCGGGAGAGTCTGGAGCAATTCTCCTAATACTGTAGTGTTGGATAAATCTGTGAATGCCGTTTTCCTCGCAGGAAAACGGCGCAAACAGTCAAAGCTTCGCTCTACACCTTTAGGAGAAATGCTCTGGCGATGGACATAACAGGCAACGCCTGAAGCACACGAGGAGAAACGGATGTTCAAGCGGTGGTTGACGGCTGTGATGATGACTGGAATGGCGCTGCACGCCATGGGCCAGGTAACAAAGGCGGCTTTCGGCAAGATGCCGGACGGACAGGGAGTAGACGTCTACACCCTCAAGAGCCCGCAGGTCGAAGCGAAGGTGATGACCTACGGAGCGAAGCTCATCAGCATCAAGACGGCTGATCGTTCCGGCAAGGTCGCCGACGTGATGCTGGGCTTCGATACGCTTCCCGAGTGGTTGAAGGATAAGACCTACAACGGTGCTGTGGTCGGCCGCTATGGCAACCGCATCGCTCTCGGTAAGTTCACCATCGACGGCCAGACCTATCAGGTTCCCACGAACGATGGTCCCAACGCGCTGCATGGCGGCCCGGTCGGCTTTGATAAGAAGCTGTGGACGGCGAAACAGGTGCCGAACGGCGTGGAGCTGACGCTCATCTCTCCTGACGGTGATATGGGTTTTCCCGGCAAGTTGACCGCGCAGGTCACCTATACGCTGAAAGGGAATGCCCTCCGCATCGACTACAGGATGACCACCGATAAAGCCACCGTCGTGAATCTCACGAACCATACGTACTTCAATCTCACGGGTGGAACGGAAGATATCCTCGGACATCAGATCCGTATCAATGCTGACCATTACACGCCCACCTCAAAGACGTTGATCCCGACAGGCAATATGGATGTCGTCGAGGGGACACCGATGGACTTCCGTACCCCTCATGCGATCGGCGAGCGTATCGGCGCCAACTTCGAGCAGCTCACCTTTGCCGGTGGATATGACCATAACTGGATTCTGAACGGGCCGAACGGCGTGATGAAGCTTGCTGCTGAGGTGGTTGAACCGAAGAGCGGACGCACATTGACGGTAACCACTACCGAGCCGGGCGTACAGTTTTACTCCGGCAACTTCCTGGACGGCTCGCTGACAGGCCGCGGCGGTGTGAAGTACACCAAGCGCATGGGCCTCTGCCTGGAGACACAGCACTATCCCGACTCACCCAACAAACCAGGCTTCCCGACGACGCTGTTGAATCCCGGCGAAGTACGTACTTCGTCAACGGTCTTCACCTTCGGCGTCGCTCACTAATTATCGCGAAGCTAAAACAATGGCCAGACGCCGATGGGTGTCTGGCCATTGCAACTTTTGGATGTTTTTATGTCATCGGTCCCGCCCGGGTGCCCCACCTCACAACGTTAGGGTGGGCAGGGTAATCCCAAAGTTCTAACAGAGACGAACTGTTCCCGATGGGCACTAGATCCCAGCATCCAGCGCCAGATTCAACGCCAGCACATTCACGCGAGGTTCTCCCAGCAGACCAAACTGACGATCGATAATGTGGGCTTCCACGAACCTTTTCAATTTGGCTTCGTCCAGATGACGTTCCGCCGCAACCCGCGATACCTGGGCCAGAGCGGCGGCGGGCGAGATGTCAGGATCAAGACCCGATCCTGACGCCGTGACCAGATCCACCGGCACGTTGTTCACCTTCTCCGCGGCAACGCTGGCCGCCACGCGATCGACGAACGCCTTGTTCGTGGGAGCGAGATTTGATCCGCTGGATGCCGATGCGTCATACCCTGTGCCGGCCGCTGAAGGCCGGCTGTGAAAGTAAGTGGGCCCGGTGAAGGGCTGGCCAATCAGTTTTGAACCGATCAGCTCGTCCTTCCGGGTCACAAGCTGCCCATTCGCCTTATCCCGAAAGACAAGCTGTGAGATCGCGGTGATCGCCAGCGGATAAACAATCCCCAGCAGCACGGCGGTAACCAGGGTATAGAGGGTTGCGGTAATGAGATGTTTCTTCATGGTGAGTTCCTCTATGCAAGATGCATGGCGACGATGACGATATCGATCAGCTTGATACCGGCAAACGGTACGATGATGCCGCCCAGTCCATACACCAGCAGGTTGCGCTGCAGCAGGGCGGCGGCGGACATGGGCCGGTAGCTGACTCCGCGTAGTGCCAGGGGGATTAGGGCGATGATAATGACCGCGTTGAAGATGATGGCCGAAAGGATGGCCGATTCTGCATTATGCAGATGCATGATGTTCAACGCGTTCAGCACCGGGAAGAACCCAGCGAACATTGCTGGGATGATGGCGAAGTACTTGGCCACATCGTTAGCGATGGAGAAGGTGGTCAGAGCGCCTCGGGTCATCAGCAGTTGTTTGCCGATGGCGACGATCTCGATCAGCTTCGTCGGATTACTGTCGAGGTCGACCATGTTGCCTGCCTCTTTCGCCGCCTGCGTGCCGCTGTTCATGGCGACACCCACATCGGCCTGCGCGAGTGCGGGAGCATCGTTGGTGCCGTCGCCGGTCATGGCCACCAGCTTGCCCTCCGCCTGCTCGCGTTTGATCAGGTCCATCTTGTCCTTCGGCTTTGCCTCAGCAAGGAAATCATCGACGCCCGCTTCCCGCGCAATGGCCGCGGCGGTCAACGGATTGTCGCCGGTGATCATGACGGTGCGAATGCCCATGGCGCGGAGCTGCTCGAAGCGCTCGCGCATGCCACCTTTGACCACGTCCTTCAGGTGAATGACGCCGAGAGCCTTGCCATTCTCCGCAACGACCAGCGGAGTGCCGCCACTGCGGGCGATCGTTTCCACGGCTTCGCGCACCTCGGCCGGCATCTGTGAGCTGTGCTCCTGCAGGTAGCGGGCGATGGCGTCAACCGCTCCCTTGCGGATGCTTCTACCTTCTACCTCGATGCCGCTCATGCGTGTGGTTGCGGAGAAGGGAACGAACTCCGCATGCATCTGACCCAGTTCGCGTCCGCGAAGGTTGTACTTCTCCTTCGCGAGAACAACAATGGAACGTCCTTCCGGAGTTTCGTCCGCCAGCGATGAGAGCTGAGCAGCGTCCGCAAGAACTTCGGCCTTTACTCCGGGCGCCGGTACGAACTCCGATGCCTGACGGTTGCCGATGGTGATGGTTCCCGTCTTGTCCAGCAGCAGCGTGTTGACGTCACCGGCTGCTTCAACGGCACGTCCAGAGGTTGCCAGCACATTGTGCTGCACCAGGCGGTCCATGCCGGCGATGCCGATAGCGGACAGCAGGCCCCCGATCGTTGTCGGAATCAGACAGACCAGCAACGAGACCAGAACGAAGACTGTCTGCGGTGCGGCCGAGTAGATGGCGAAGGGTTGCAGCGTCACCACCGCCAGCAGGAAGATGATGGTCAGTCCCGCGAGCAGGATATTCAGTGCGATCTCGTTCGGCGTCTTCTGCCGTTCCGCGCCTTCCACCAGAGCGATCATGCGATCGAGGAAGGTCTCACCGGGGTTGGAGGTGATGCGGATGGTGATCACGTCGCTGAGCACGCGTGTTCCGCCGGTAACAGCGGAGCGGTCACCGCCTGCTTCGCGGATTACCGGAGCAGACTCGCCGGTGATGGCCGATTCATCGACGGAAGCGATGCCTTCAATGACTTCGCCATCGCCTGGAATCATCTGTCCGGCACTGACTTGTACGACGTCGCCGGACCGCAGTTGCGAGCTGGCAATCTGCTCGATGCCATTTTTGCCAACGCGGAAGGCTGTCGTCTCTGACTTCGCCTGGCGCAGAGCATCGGCCTGAGCTTTTCCGCGGCCTTCCGCCATGGCTTCAGCGAAGTTTGCAAACAGGACCGTGAACCAGAGCCAGAGCGTGATCTGTAGGTCGAACTGGAAGTGTCCACGCCTGGTGGTGAGATTCAGAATGAGCAGCACTGTGGTAAGTACGCTGCCGATCTCCACCACGAACATGACGGGGTTCTTCATCATGACTTTTGGTGAAAGCTTCAGCAGTGCATCCACCGAGGCGCGGCGGACGATTTTGCGATCAAACATGGAGCGGCGTTTTGCGTGCGACATCTCCGGTCTCCTTAGAAAGTCTGTCCGGCGCCGAGCAGCAGGTGCTCAAGAATCGGACTCAGTGAAAGTGCAGGGAAGAAAGTCAGTGCGCCGACGATCACGATGACTGCGGTCAGCAGAATCGTGAACAGCGGTGTGGTGACCGGAAATGTACCGGACGACGCCGGGACAATCTTTTTGCCGGCAAGATTGCCCGCAATCGCCAGCATCGGGATAATCATCATGAAACGCCCGAAGAACATCGCAATGCCCAGCGTGTAGTTGTACCAGTGCGTGTTGGCATTCAAGCCCGCGAAGGCTGAGCCATTGTTGCCGGTCGCCGAGGTGTAGGCGTAGAGGATCTCTGACAGACCGTGAGGGCCATGGTTGGCAAGACCGCTCAGGCCAAGACGAGGCATCAGCACCGTGACGGCCGCAAACCCGAGAATCAGGAGGGGGAAGATCAGGACATACAGCATGGAAAGCTGTACATCGTAAGCTTCGATCTTTTTTCCGAGATACTCCGGAGTTCGGCCTACCATCAGGCCCGCGATGAAGACAGCGACAATCACGAAGACGAGCATGCCGTACATCCCCGCTCCGACTCCGCCGAAGACGACTTCGCCGAGCAGGATATTCACCATGGGCACCATGCCGCCAAGCGGCGTAAAGCTGTCGTGCATGGAGTTCACGGCGCCACAACTCGCGTCTGTCGTGACGGTGGCAAATAATGCGCTATTGGCGATGCCGAAGCGCACTTCTTTGCCTTCCATGTTGCCACCGGAGTGCAATGCGGAGACGTGCTGATCAACTCCATGCAACAGCGGGTTGCCGTGAGCTTCCGCCCAGTAACAGGTAAGTACGGCGACAAAACACAATAGTGCCATGGCGGCAAAGACAGCCCAACCATGTTTCGGAGAGCCCACCATCTGGCCAAGGGTCGCTGTCAGCGCCGCGGGAATCAGGAAGATTGCCAGCATCTGCAGGAAATTGGACAGAGGTGTCGGATTCTCAAACGGATGCGCGCTGTTCGCGTTGAAGAATCCACCACCGTTGGTGCCCAGCATCTTGATCGCTTCCTGCGATGCAACCGGGCCCTGAGCGATGGTCTGTGTCGTGACAGTCGTCTGCTTGCCGTCTGTACCGGTAACCGCCTGCGGCTCGACCAGTTTGACCGTGTCATAGGGCTTTAGATTCTGGACCACACCCTGAGAGACAAGCACCATGGCGAAGAGCGCGGATAGCGGAAGCAGCACCCACAAGGTTCCCCGTGTCAGATCAACCCAGAAGTTACCCAGCGTCTTCATCTCGCGCCGTGCGATGCCGCGAATGAAGGCGATTGCGAGTGCAAGGCCGACTGCTGCGGACCAGAAGTTATGCGTGGCCAGACCCAACATCTGGGTGAGATAGCTCATCGTGGACTCGGGAACATACGACTGCCAGTTTGTATTCGTAGTGAACGAGATCGCGGTGTTCAGTGCGAGGTCCGACGCTACTCCTGGAAGATGCTGCGGATTCAACGGCAGAACATGCTGTAGCCGCTCCACCAGGTAAGTCAGCACCAGGGTTGCGGCGCTGAAGACCAGCATGGCCGTGGCGTAAACGCCCCAGCTCATCTCCTCGTCAGGATTAACTCCGGTCAGACGGTAAAGTAAACGCTCACATGGGCCGAAGATAATGTCGAGCCGTGTACGTTGTTTCTGGAAGACGCGCGCCATGTAGACGCCGAGAGGTTTTGTGAATAACAAGACTGCGGCAAAGAAGACGACAATCTGAAGCCAGCCATTGAGAGACATTTAGAACTTCTCCGGGCGAAGCAATGCGTAGACGAGATACGCCATCAGGGAAATGACAATGGCGAGAAGAACGCAGTTGAGAATCATTGGTTCTTTCCTTTCAGCCGCGCGCAGCCATGGACATACAGAAGGCTGAGCGGAAAAAGAAGGATGAGCGTAATGCCTGCGAAGACATCGGGCACGGTGTCTCTCCTAAGGCCAGTTACCACTGGCCCTGTTTGTTGCCCCACCAGAAGATGAGGCCGAGCGTCGCTGTCGGTTGCTGCTTGACGAGTACGCCGGCTCTGTCTGTGGTGAAGAAGTTTTGGTTGGAAAAATCTCTGCGGTACTCAGCCCTGGCAAGCATGCCTGGAGCCAGTTTGCGGTCGGCGACGAAGGTGAACTCCTTCAGCGCCTGTGTCTCTCCACTGAACAGGGCTCCCCGGTCGTCGAAGTACTCAAAGCGGCTGCCGATACTCCAGTCTTTCGGAAGCGCATAGCGGAAGTAAACTGCCCCGATGGCTGTATGCGCGGGGTTCGACTGCTGCTGCACCCGGCTGATTACATAATCCGCCTCGCCTACCAGCGTGAGCTTCGGTGTTACATTCCACGTCGCGTAGGTGTCGAAGATGTGATTCCGTCCATTCGGCGCCGGAGTGATGTTGGTGGTGGGAAGGCCCGGCTGCGTAGGGGACGTCGGCGCTCCCGGATTATCTGTCGGCAGGACGTCCCGCTGCTCCTGACCGAAGTAGTAGTTCACGTTCCAGGACACAGTAGAAGAAGGCTTGAAGTTCAGAATGAATGCCTGTGACTTGAAGCCGTTGAAGTCTTCCGTCTGTTGCGCGCCGTTCACCAGCCAATACGTGACGTTGATCTTCGGAGTGATGTTGTAATTTGCGCGGACGCCCATGTGGTAATAGGGCAGATAGTTGAAGGTGAATGAGCGGGAGTAGGCGATCTGATCCTTGGTGTAGTTCCCCTCTACCCCCAGGGCGCTGGCGAACTTACCGAAGTCGATCTGGAGTCCGCTTCCGACCGGGGCAAGATAGCTGCCGTACGCCTGGAACAAGTTGCGCCATACCTGCGCCCGCTGCTCGTTCGCATACGAACCCTGCAGCGTCTCTGTTGCCTGGCCGAACTGGAGGTCCAGGCGTCCCCCGAAGCGGCTGTCGGTGGTGGGAATCCGCTCTGCGACCAGAGACGCCTGGTTGATGCTGAAGCTATTGCTGGTGACATCGTAGACACGCAGCAGGTTGGCGCGTCCGATGGGCTGGTTGAAGTTGTAGCCGTAGTAGCCGTCAAGGCCAAAGCCGAGCGTTGTGCCGTGCAGGAAGTCGTCCACGGTAGGAGGAGCCGCTGCGGATGCTGGGGCCGTTGTCGAAGCCGTAGTCGAACTCGAAGAGGAGGGCAACGACGAAACCGGGGCCGGAGCTCCGTTGGCGGATGCCGTAGGTTCTGCTGCCGAAGTGGCTTCTGTCTTTTCCAGGGCATCCAGCCGGGCAGCGAGGCGGGCAAGCTCTGCCCGCAGCTCGGCGATCTCAGCCCGTCGTGCGGCTGAAGGTTCCTGTGTTGATTGGGCCGTCAGCGGAAAGGCTGCTACGAGGAGGAGGAGCGTTACGGTACTGACAAGAATCTTCATGTGAACCCTGAATAGATTCAACGGTCAGGGTCCGTATGAAATTCATAGGAAAAGCGTTAAAAAGTCATAAGAGCTCATCCCGGCCTTCCGGATTGAAACGGTAGCCGACCCAGGGCTCGCTCTGGATGTACTTGGAGTCTTCCGTCTCGATCTTCTTCCGAAGCTGGGCCACCAATACGCGCAGGTACTCCGGCTGATTGGCTCCTGCGACGCCCCAAATCGCTCGCAACAGGTTCTTGTGAGTAAGTACCTTTTGTGGGGATTTCGCGAGCAACAGCAACAGGTCAAACTCTTTCGGTGAGAGATGAATGTGTTCACCGCGCAGCGTAACAGTATGGCTGTCCTGGTCGATCTCAAAGTGGCCGACATGCAGCACGGGGTGTGGCGCGTCTTCCACCCGCTGGCTGCGGCGCAGGTGTGCCCGAACGCGAGCCAGCAGTTCCGGGGTACGGAAGGGTTTTGTGATGTAATCGTCCGCTCCCTCGTCCAGGGCACGCACCTTGGACTCATCGTTGTCACGCACGCTCAACACAATGATTGGTAACGCATGGGTCTCGCGAACCCTCTTTGTCAGTTCAATGCCATCCATGCCCGGCATGGCGATATCCGTAATCAGGAGGTCGGGTACTGTCTGCGCGATGGTTGATAGCGCGGAACCTCCGCTTAGAGCTGTATTAACGGTGTATCCGCTGGCCTGGAGAGAGGTACGCAGCATGCGCAGGATCTGGGGATCGTCATCCACGATCAGAATGTTGGCGCTCATCGAGACTCCTGGGTGATGATATGCAGGTCCACATGCGGCGCTTCCGACATGAACTTCTGAATCGCCAGATAGTACAGATACTTTTTCAAGCCGTGCAGGGCTGAGCGTCCGAACAGAGCCTGCGTGATGCGTTGTTCCTTGACAAAGGCGGCCGTGGCAGAGGCAACACTGCTGCCGGTGAGATGAACCACCGTCGCTCCTAGATTCGTGGCGAACTGGATATGAGATTCCAGGGTCTTTTTGCGCTCAGGCTCTTTGTCTCGCTCGCTGTCGACGTGCAGGACGTAAAGCTCTCCATCCAACGCTTCGGCAAGCCGGGCGCCACGGCCGATCAGATCGCGAGCCTCGGGATTTGCGCTGATACAAACTGCAATCCTCTCCGCTACGGTCCATTGCGGGCCTAAACGCTTGCGTTTGACATAATCGTCAAGCGTACGGTCTACCGCGCGGGTTACCCGCTGCAATGCCATCTCGCGCAGGGCAATCAGATTCCCCTGACGGAAGAAATTCGAGAGCGCTCGCTCGACCCGCTCTGAAGGATAGATATCCCCGCGGCGCATGCGCGTGATCAGGGCCTCGGGCGTCAGATCACTGATGACGATCTCATCCGCCTGATCCAGTACCCAGTCCGGAACCTGCTCGTGCACTTTGATTCCGGTCAGCGCCTGCACCCGCATGCTGAGGCTCTCAACATGCTGGATATTGATGGTCGATAGCACATCAATCTTGTTTTCCAGAAGCAGCAGAACGTCTTCATAGCGCTTTTTGGTACGGCTGCCTTCGATATTGGTATGGGCCAGTTCGTCCACCAGCGCTACCTGCGGCATACGCGCCAGGATGGCATCGACGTCCATCTCGGTGAACAGGGTGCCCTTGTATTCGATCTCTTTGCGGGGAATCTGCTCCAGCTTGCCGGCCATCTCCAGGGTAGCGGCACGCCCGTGGGTCTCCACAACCCCGATGACGACGTCTTCTCCACGGCTGCGCCGCCGTACTCCTTCGCTCAGCATGGCGTAGGTCTTACCGACTCCGGGAGCGTAGCCAAGAAAGACCTTGAAGCGCCCACGTTTTTTTTCGGTGTCGCTGGTCTTCAGCCACTCTTCGGGTGACTTGCGATAGTCAGACAAGGCTTAGAATGCTCCTCATGAACTCGCGCAGGATCGTCGCCATCACGCGTTGGACGTTCTCCATTGTCGCATTGGCGGGAATCATCTTTGTGTACCGGCGCTGGCTCCACGTCAATCCGACTACGGTCGCGCTCACGCTGTTGTTATACATCCTTGTGCTTGCCTCCCTCTGGAGCCTGCGGCTGGCGATCGTTATTTCGGTGTTGGCCACGCTGGGTTATAACTTCTATTTCCTTCCACCGGTCAATACGCTAACCATTGCGGATCCGCAGAACTGGCTTGCGCTTTTTTCCTTTCTGAGCACGGCATTGATCGGCAGCCGGCTCTCTCAGAAAGCCCGGGATGAGGCGGAAGACGCGCGCTGCCGCCAGAGAGAGCTCGAAACTCTCTTTGCCCTCAGCCGCGAGATGCTGGCGACCGATAATGTTGCTGCCCTCATCGATGGCATCCCGCGTGCCGTGGTGGCGACGACAAAGGCACGTTCCGCTGTCCTGTACCTGCTGGATGAGGACCTTATATTTCAGGCAGGTACGGAACTGCTCTCTGAACACGAGCGGCTCTATCTTCGCCAGGAGGCTCGGGATGGCAATGGAATAAACCGAACCGGAGATGAACTCAGGGTTGTGTTGAAGGTTGGCGTGAAGCCTCGAGGCATACTCATGCTGCGGGGAGCCGTTCTCTCCGATGGCGCTCTTGAAGCGATCGGCACCATCATCTCCGTTTCGCTCGATCGTGCCAAGGCGCTTGAGAACGTGGCTCACAGTGAAGCTACCAAAGAGAGCGAGCGCCTTCGCAGTCTGATGATTGATTCCATCACCCATGAGTTGCGTACACCACTTACCTCGATCAAAGGAGCGGCAAGCGCCCTGCTCTCCGATGAGATCCAGAGAGACGAAGACAGACGTGAACTGTTAACCATCATCGATCAGGAGAGCGACCGCATCAATCGCCTCGTCTCTCAGGCGGTGGAGATGGCACAGCTGGACGCGCGCCAGGTCCATATGACCTTTGAGCCGGTGGATATCGACGAGGTCATCTCCGGCGCTATCAAGGACGTTAGCTGGGTGGAGGAAAGAAATCCCATCGACGTACGGATCCAGCAAAAAGAACCTGTACGCGCTGACTTCGAATTTCTAAAGAAGGTTCTGGGCAATCTCCTCGAAAACGCAGCGAAATACTCCGCAGAAGGCAGCCCTATCGTTCTGACGGCCGAGGTGCAAGGAAACAAGCTGGCAGTCAGCGTGGCTGATAAAGGGATCGGCATTGATCCGCATGAACAGAGTCTGATCTTCGACCGCTTCTATCGTGCTCCGATTCATAACCAGCGGATCTCCGGTACGGGTATGGGGCTTTCGATCAGCCGGTCCATCGTAGAGGCGCATGGAGGTTCTATCGATGTCGTCAGCCGTCCAGGTGAGGGATCCGTCTTTACCTTCACCATTCCTCTAGCCACGTAGCAAATCCCGCAGGCGCCGACCCCAAAGGGTGGGACACGTCATCTCCTGTTTGATCTAAACTCAGGAAAAGCAACTGGTTGCTGGTCAACCTCATCCGATCTTCATACACTCATGCGAATAAACGGAATTAGCCGATTTTTTCTGACAGGCACTCTTTTTTGCCTGCTGCCGCTTGCGTCTGTCGCGCAACCAGCCATCCAGCCCGCTTCTGCTGAGTTCTTGCTGGCTGAAAGTGCCGTGTCGCTGCTACCCGACAGCCCTGGTTTTGTCCGTTCTGCTGCTTTGAAGACCCCGCCAGAGCATACAAACACCCTCGAAATGGGAGATGATGCTCCGATTATCAAAACCAATTTGGCACCTAAGCATGCCCGTATCATTCA
Organism: Terriglobus albidus; assembly: GCF_025685425.1. GTDB lineage: Bacteria > Acidobacteriota > Terriglobia > Terriglobales > Acidobacteriaceae > Terriglobus > Terriglobus albidus. Next base: position 62,273 of record NZ_JAGTAS010000058.1, on the reverse strand, counting down.
GCCAGGCCAGCAAGCGCAGCCTCTTACGGCCGGTGACAAGCTGATTTTTTCCATCCGAAACCAGACCCGGCCGATGTCTCCCGTAAATTGGGTTCTTTCTGCTGGCTTAAGTCATCTCAGGGATGGACGTCCGCATTATGGAACTGACAGTGGAGCTTTTGGTGAGCGTTTGGGGGCCGCGGCGCTAAAGCAGGGCACGCAGTCAATCCTGGTATTCGGTGTCTTTGCCAGTTTGTTTCACGAAGATCCGCGCTACTACAGACAGGGCAAGAGCTACCCATTCATGAAACGGGCGGTCTATGCCGCGTCGCGCATCGTTATTACTCGGACCGACGCAGGACAGCCGAGCATCAACTGGGCACGGATCTGCGGTATGGCCGGATCGGCCGCCATAACGAATCTCTACTATCCTGAGCGCGATACCGGCTTAAATCCGACTTTGCGTAGTTACGGCGACTCATTCGTCACTGGTGCGGCGACGAATGAGCTGCGTGAATTTATGGCCGATGCTATTGCCATGATTCGTCGTAAGAAGTAGAAAATAGGGACCGGGCTGGAGTACCCTCGCATCGAACTCATATGCCGAACGTTGCATCCGAGACGCGCGAGCTTACCATCCTTGGGTTGCTTTCACCCTACAAAAAGCAGCTCTGGCTTGGGCTGCTCGCAATCGCGGGCGAAAGTATTGCGGGGTTGCTTGAACCCTGGCCTCTGAAGATCGTTCTCGACAATATCTTCAAAGGCAAGGATATGAGCGGCTGGCTCAACCGGTTTGTTCATTTCACTTCCGGTCAGTCCATGCAGGGGATGCTCACCTTTGCCTGCGTTGCCGTTCTGGTCATTGCAGTCATGGATGCGGGCTGCAGCTATGCAGAAAAATACCTCACCACCAGCGTCGGCCAGTGGGTAACGCACGACCTGCGCCGTATGATCTACACCCAGGTACAGCGGCTCTCGCTTTCGTATCACGATCAGCAGCCGACCGGCGACCTTATCAGCCGCGTCACCAGTGATATCGATGCTATCCAGACCTTCATCGTTTCCGGTCTGCTCGGCATCCTCGTGAACGTCGCCACGCTGGTGGGCATGATCGGCGTGATGTTTTACATCAACTGGGAGTTTACGCTCATCGCGTTGGCGGTCGTGCCTGTGCTTTTCAGCATCGTCTATACCTATACCCGCAAGGTGAAGAAGGCCTCCCGCGAGGTCCGCAAAAAGGAAGGCCGTCTCATCTCTATCGTTTCCGAGGTGGTGAACTCGGTGCGTGTGGTGAAGGCGTTCTCACGGGAGGACTACGAAGTCAGGCGTTTCGAAGGGGAAAGCCTGGAAACCGTGCAGGCGGCGCTCATCGCTCGAACCCTGAAGGCGAGACTTGTGCCGATGGTGGACATCATCACCGCGGTTGGGACGTGTGCGGTCCTGTGGTTCGGCGCCCGCATGGTTCTGACCGGAGACCTTAGCGCCGGCTCCATGGTCGTCTTCATCTTCTACCTGGGCAAGATGTACAAGCCCATGCAGGAGATCTCCAAGACCATGGACGCTTATTCTAAGGCGGAGGTCGGATACGAACGTGTCCAGGAGATCCTTACCAGCCACGAGGAGATTCTGGATGTTCCCGGCGCCCGAGTTGCTCCATCGTTCCACGGTCAGATCGATCTGGAGAACGTCGACTTCTCCTATAACGACCAGAAGAAGATCCTGTGCGGCGTGAATATGCACGTGGAGGCCGGGACGATGGTGGCGCTCGTTGGTCCTACGGGTTCGGGCAAGACGACGATCGTCAACCTGATTGCGCGTTTCTATGAGCCGGAGCACGGTGTCGTGAAAATCGACGGCGTCGATATCCGTACGTTCAAGCAGAAATCGCTGCGTTGCCAGATTAGCTTTGTGCTGCAGGATACGGTCTTATTCAGCGGAACGATCTGGGACAACATTGCCTATGGCCGGCCGGATGCAACCGAGGCCGAGATTGTCAGTGCCGCCGAAGCCGCCAACGCCATGGAATTTATTGAGAAGATGCCGAATAAATTCAATACATTCGTCGGCGAACGCGGCATGACTCTGAGTGGAGGACAGCGTCAGCGCATCGCCATCGCCCGTGCAATCATTCGCAATGCGCCCATCCTTATTCTCGACGAGCCGACCTCGGGTCTTGATGCGGCGTCGGAGCATCTGGTCTTTGATGCCCTCGACCGTTTGATGGAGGGCAAGACCGCCATCGTGATCGCTCATCGGCTTTCCACCATCCGCAGGGCGCGCTGCATCTATGTGGTCGACGACGGCCGCATTGTTGAATCAGGCACGCAGGAAGAGCTTATGGCACGCGAAGACGGCGTCTTCCGCAAGCTGCACGACATTCAGTTCTCCGAAGAAGCAGAGGGCGCCAGTCTTTCCCAAGAAACGCCGGCCCTAAACTCTAAATTTTTATAACTCCTTTAATTCGTGGATGCGGTTTTCGACAATCTCCACGTATGCGTCGATCTGATCGGTGGGGAAGTGTCCCGCACGGAAAGCATCCCTCAATTGCTTGTGGCTCAGCCTACCCAGCATCTCTCCCATCCAGCGAGCATCATTCCGGGGAATCTTGTTACCGATCCAGTCGAGATCGATGCGCATCGCATACTGCTTAGGGTTGACGGCGCCGATCAGGAAATTCGGCTGTTTCGGCGTTGCGAAGTCGACGTCGGTATCGCTGACGCGGGTGATGAACTTCGATTCCCGGAAGCTGCCGATGTTGCCCTTCGACCGGGCTTTGGTCCAACTCAGACCGTTGGTGCCGAAGGTTGCTCCGACGTCGTTGACCAGGAAGATCTGTTTGCCGGATTTCTTGTCCGAATAAACCGAGTTGTTCTCGTCTTTAAGGTCCCAGTTATTCATCACCGCCATCATGACCCGCAGGCCGTTGAACTCGCGTGTGCCCGTGAACGGATTCTCCCCCCACTTCCAGGTACCGATTTTGTCCTGTCCGCCCGGTTTGCGCGAGAACCGGGCCTCGCGGATGTGTCCCTTCTTGGTGTCATCACCCCCCCGTGAAAGCCTGATGCCGGGGATATCAGCGGCCTCCAGAACATAATCGTCGTTGACGTAGTAGCCCACCGCCCACAGCAGGCGCGATGCAACCACCTCCGGCCGAGCTTCCTCGCCTAGTTTCACGCGCCATTTCTTACCCCGGGCGTCGCGCACGTCGAACTTGGGGTTGGTGCCGTCGGTATCCTCATTCAGGAACGTGAATGGTTCGACGGGAGCCTTTCTTCTTCCACCCTGACCTCCAAAGAGATCCAGTGCCTCAATCTTTCCGGGATTGTGCCATAAGGTCGGATTGTGAATCGCCGAATCAGGCAGCGGAGCGTTCCTGGAGGATTTCGCTGCTGCCGGCTTGGACAGAGACGATTTAGACGCGGTCGGCCCGGGTAATGGCGCTGATTGTGAGAGAGCCGTAAAAGAGAGAAGCGGCAGGCTAAGGCTGAGTACAAGGCTTGCAAGGCGAGGCATGGACGATCTCCGTACTGATTGTTTTGCCCTTTTAACTATTGGAAGCAGAATTCGGTGCCTCCGTTGGTATGGTATGCATAGAAAACATCCAAGCAGTCAGGAAAAGCATCTGTCTTTTGTGAGCACTCCAGTGAAGCTCCTTGTCCAGCCCGACGACGGCATCAAGCCTCTTCTCGCCGCCATCAACAAGGCAAAGAAAAACATACGAATCCTCATCTTTCGTTTTGACCGGTTCGAGATCGAGAAGGCTCTGGTCGCGGCCGTCGAGCGAGGCGTCACCGTTCAGGCGCTGATCGCCTACACGAATCGTGGGGAAGAGAAGAACCTGCGCAAGCTGGAGATGCAGCTTCTCGAGCGGGGCATCACGGTCAGTCGTACCGCTAACGATCTGGTGCGGTATCACGGCAAGATGATGATCGTCGACGACAAGGACCTTTATATCTTCGCCTACAACTACACCCACATGGATATCGACCTCAGCCGGTCGTTCGGTGTTGCGATTAAGACGGTGTCCACGGTGAAAGAGGCGATCGAGCTCTTTGATGCGGATGCTCATCGTGTGGCATTCAAGTCGAAGTCAAAGAACTCAGGACTGGTTATCAGTCCCGTCAATGCTCGTGAGCGCTTGACTGACTTTATTCGCAAGGCGAAGAAGCGGCTCTACATCTATGAGATGAAGATCAGTGATGCTGAGTTTATTCGCCTGTTGCAGAAGAAGATCGCGGAAGGGGTGGAGGTTCGCGTACTCTCCCGCGCCTCTGCCAAGAGCGATATTCTCCCGGTCCGAAAGATTGCGATGCGTCTGCATGCACGAGTCATTCTGCGGGATTCGGCCTCGGCCTTTATTGGCAGCCAGAGCCTGCGCAAGCTCGAGTTGGAAGCCCGGCGCGAGGTCGGTGTCATCTTCAAGGATGCCAAGGTCGTTCATCAGATCGAAGAAGTCTTCGATCATGACTGGAAGAAGTCCGAGCCGATCATTCCCGAGAATGCGGTGGAAGCCGCTTTTGATGTTCCGGCGAAGAAGGTCGCTAAGGAGCTTGCAAAGAAGATCTCCGTCAAACCGGTGGTCGAGAAGGTACTGGACCGGGTGATGGATATCCGTGAAGACGCTCCGTTCGAGCCGGACGAGGTCGTACAGACCGTCCGTGACGCCGTCCGGCAGGAGGTCCAGGAGGCTGTCGCTGAGGCGTTACGGAATCTCGCCCTGGACTGCATCGGAACCGCTCCAGACGATCCCGGCCCCGAAAAGGAGACGGCCTCAAACCCCAAAAGGAACAGCCATCCGAAGTCCTCTTCGGGCGCTTAACCCGCTATCCTTAAAGGCAGTATGCGGGCGGAACCGCTTTTCGGGCAGAATTTGGATGAGTTGACCTCCACGGTTGGGGGTGACACCCGTCGTGCGCGGCAACTGTGGCGGGCGCTCTACCGCGACCGCATCGCCACCCTCGACCCACTTGCCACACGTTTGCGGGCGCTGCTGCCCGGCGGCGCTGAAGTGGGCTTACCCACCATTGCGCAGACGGCGATTTCCGTCGACGGTACGGAACGTTACCTGATGCGCCTTTCGGACGGTGAAACCATTGAAACCGTCTGGATGCCCGAAGGAGACGCCGATGACTTTGATGGACGCGATTTTCGCAATCGCGGCCGTCTTGCTGACCGGGGATATCAGCGCGCCACCATCTGCATTTCGAGCCAAGTGGGATGTGCGGTCAATTGCCAGTTCTGTCTTACGGCAAAGCTGGGAGTGAAACGCAATCTCACTGCCGGAGAGATCGCTGGGCAGGTGACGGCCGTGCTCAACCGGCACCAGATTCGTGTCGGCGTTGACCGCATCAACCTTGTTCTGATGGGCATGGGCGAGCCCTTCCTGAACTATGACGCTGTAATGAAGGCGATCGGCCTGATCGTGCGGGGAATCGGCATCCCGGCATCGCGTATTACCGTCTCCACCAGCGGCATTGAGCCGGCAATTCGCCGTTTTGCAACCGAAACCATCCGGCCGAATCTCGCCCTCAGCCTGAATGCTCCGAACGACGCCGTCCGCGAGCAGGTGATGCCCATCAATCGCAAGTGGAAGATCGCCGAGCTGCTCGAAGCGGTGAAGACCATCCCGCTCGGCAAGCGCGGCTGGATCAATGTGGAGTATGTCCTTCTTGGAGGAGTTAACGATCAGCCCGAGCACGCCTTGCAGGTGCTGGAGCTGCTGCGAGACGTCCAGGCAAAGGTCAACCTCATCGTCTGGAACCCTGGCCCGGGGATCGCCTACCGCCAGCCGGAGCCGGCCGATGTCACCCGTTTCCATCGCATTCTCGTCGATAACGGTATGCCGACCTTTACCCGCCGTCCCCGTGGCCGCGATATCTACGCTGCCTGCGGGCAGCTCAAGCGGACGCTGGAGGAGCCGGAACTGGTCGCTATTGGTTGATTTATGGTCTGGATCCCGCAACTATCCGGGGCAGGCTGGCTCTGATTAGATGAACGTCGCGTCCTGACCGCGAATTCTTGAAGGAGGTCATCTTCCATGAAGACCACCCGGGTTTATCTCGCCATCCTCTTCGCCATCATGGTCGTAACACCTGTCGTGATGGCTGTGGCTGCTCAACAGCAGGAAGAGCAGGTCATGAATAAACAGGTCCCCGGCCCCGAACCGTCGACCGACCGTATGCTGGCGCTCTATACGAAAAAGCTGAATCTCACCCCGGATCAGCAGGCACAGATGAAGCCTCTGCTGGAAGAGCGGCAGCAAAGATTGACCGCCCTGCGCAACGACAGCTCAGTGCGGAGAGGTCAGCGCCTCCACCAGGTAAAACAGATTCGCGAGGATGAAGACAAGAAGATCAACGCCATCCTCAGCGATGACCAGAAGAAGCAGTACGCCCAACTGGAAGAGCAGCAGATCGAGCGGATGCGGCAGCATCGGCGGGGCCAGCGCGCGCTTGACGAGGTGCAATAGGGGTAACCGTTCCGGTACACAACTCCTGTGGATCGCTATTTCGGCATCTAACCGGACGTAAGTTGTATGAATACCTCCCCGGAGGATGGGATACGAGATGAAGCCCCGTCTGCTTGTTTTTGCAGCTCTTTTTTTAACTTTTTCCGTTTCTGGAAGGTCATCGCACGCGCAGGCGGTGTACGTCGAAGGAACAGCATCCCGCATCAGCAACTCTGCGAGTGACAACTGGGTCTTTGGCCCGACAGTTGGCGTCTACTTCGATCATGGTGGCGTATTACCGGCCCACATCGGTCTGGATGCGCGCGGTCAGTTCCTTTCCAAAGGTTCGACCAGCGTCAAGAACTTCATGATCGGTCCACGTCTCTCGTTCGTTCCGCATGTGGTTCCGTTCAAGATCTACGGCCAGGCTGAAATTGGGTTTACTAACTATTCGGTCAGCTCTTCCACCCATGTTGATCACACCGACTTTGGCTACCAGCTCGACGCCGGTCTGGAAACGACATTGCTGCCGCACATCGACTGGCGCGTCATCGAGTTCGGGTATCAGAACCTTTCCACCGGTTCGACCACCTACCATCCGGTCAACCTCAGCACAGGCCTGGCGCTGCGTTTTTAGGGCGAGAGCATTTTCCCGTAGGTCTAATGTAGGCTCCCGCATCGATGGGGTTTTCCGCGATGAAACGCCGCTGCAGGCCCTTTCCGGGATACCCGGTAACCGGGAAAATGCTCCATCGGGTCCGTCTCCGGTAGGGTGTTTTCCCCTGCGGGTGCCGTGGGGGCGTCCCCATTCTATGGGCGTTTTCCGTAATGAAAACGCCGCTGCAGGTCCCTTCCGGGATACCCAGCGACAGGGGAACGCTCTAAAATAGAAGACGGACCCATGAGCACAGACAGTAAATACACCCGCAATAATCCTTACCATTCGCGCGTCCTCGTCAATCAGCGCATGACGCTTGCCGACTCCGAGAAGGAGACACGGCACTACGAGCTGGAGCTTGAGCCCGGCATGCACTACACCCCCGGCGATGCCATCGGCATTCTTCCTGAGAACCGTCCCCAAGCCGTGCACCACGTGCTGGAAGCCCTTGGATTTACCGGCGAAGAGCGCGTTCTGGACCACTACAAGGTTGAGATCTCCCTGCACGAGGCCATACGCACCCGCCTCGGCATCGGCAAGCTGTCCCGCGGCAGTGTAACCGCTCTGGCCAAGATGGCTGACGGCCATCCCAAGGCGGACGAGCTCCGCAAGTACACCCTTCCCGAGAACCGTTCCCTCGCCGAAGAGTATGTCTGGGGCCGCGAGTTTATCGACCTGATTACCGAATTTCCCGGCATCATCAAGAATCCGCAGGATCTCTTTACCGTACTGCAGCGCCTGACGCCGCGCATGTACTCCATCGCCTCCAGCCAGGAGATGAATCCGAACGCAGTACACACCATCGTTCGCGTCATTCGCTATGACACTCATGGCCGCGAGCGCCAGGGACTCTGCAGTGGACACCTTGCCGAGCGTGCTCCTGAGGGGCACAAGATGCCGGTCTTTCTGCACGAGAATAAGAACTTCCGCCTTCCCGAAGACTCCAATGCCCCGGTCATCATGATCGGCCCCGGCACCGGAATCGCGCCCTTCCGCGCCTTCCTGCAGCACCGCCAGGCGCTGGGCCAAAAGGGCAAGAACTGGCTCTTCTTCGGCGAGCAACGTCAGTCTTCGGACTTCCTGTACCGGAGCGAGCTGGAAGCATGGCACAAGGACGGCCTGCTGAATAACTTCCACACGGCCTTCTCCCGCGATCAGAAGCAGAAGGTCTACGTGCAGGACCGCATGAGGGAGCATGCCGCCGAGCTGTACAAGTGGCTGGAAGAAGGCGCGTACTTCTACGTCTGCGGCGATGCCAGTCGTATGGCCAAGGATGTCGAGAATGCCTTGCTGGATGCTATCGCCCTGGGCAAGCACGGCACCCTCGATGATGCCAATGCCTATCTGGCAGAGATGAAGAAGCAGAAGCGCTATCAGCGCGACGTCTACTAAGACGCTGCGCTGGGGTGACTATTCGAGCGAAGCTCGAACCGGTGGGAGCCGTGGGCTTTTAAGCCCACGCTCTATTGGTCAATATAGAAATGGGCTTTTAGCTCTGGGCCTTTTCGTGATGCAAAGAGAAAGCCCAAGGCTAAAGCCCATTCACTTACGCCTTTATCAGCGGGCTGAAGCCCGCTGCTCCCACCAGTTTCAGACACACTCTGACCGTCTCAGATCATTCGAACTTGCCGATAAGCTTAGAGTTGTCCTAATCGAAACAAGGCCCGGAGAGGTGATCTCTCTCCGGGCCTTGTTGCTTTAGATCGCCTTCTAAACCCGGAAGTGGTCTGCCCGCCACCGCTCAACCGCCTGCTTGATCTGCTGCGGGGACAGATTTTCGGTCCATGTCCGTGCAGCTAGCGCCGGCAGCTCCTCATCAGAGGCGAACCGCAGCGCAATCAGCTGCCGTTCGTTCAATTTGGCGATGTTTTCTCGCTCGCTCTCCGGCAGCAGAGCGAGCAGGCGGAGCTTTTCCTCCAGCCGGATGATGCGGTCCTGCACTTTGAGGGAATACAGCCGTGTCTTGATGGCAAGGAAGGCAAGCAGCGGCGTCAGTACTGCCAGGAAGATGTGCAGATCGTTTGGGAAGAGGAACGCGTGCACAATGGCGACGATCGAGAGGATAGCCAGCAGTGGAAAGAGAAAGAGGTGGAAGGGGGCATCTAGCCGTCCATGGTTCTTATAAGTCTGAGGTGCAGCCATTGCCGTTCAGGCTCCTTAGCGGAATAGTGGAAGGGAAGACGACTTTCACACTACACCATCGCCGTTATGCTGAAGAGATGGCAATTGCAAAGAAGCGTATCGGCATTCACCTCTCCACGACCGGCGGTGTGTACACAGCCGTTACCCGCGCCGTCGAATGCGGCGCCAACGCCTTCCAGATCTTCTCCGCCAGTCCGCGTATGTGGAAGGCCGGTCCGGTGAAGCCGGCCGATGCGGCCAGGCTCAAGGAACTGCGCAAGCAGCACGACATCGGCCCCATGGCGATTCATGCCAGCTACCTGATCAACATGTGCTCGCAAACAGAGAGTGTGCGGGCCAACTCCATTGCCGCTTTTCGTGGCGAGGTAGAGCGCGCCCTGGCTCTGGGAGCGGAGTTTCTGGTCCTGCACCCGGGAAGCTGGAAGGGCCTGACCCGCGATGAGGGCCTGCGGCTGGCCGCACAATCGATTGAGAAGGCCATCGATGGTCTGCCCTGGCAGGGCGCCGACTTCCGGATTCTGATTGAGAATACCGCCGGAGCCGAGTTTTCCCTCGGCGGTTCTCTGGAGCAGGTCGCGGAACTTGTCGAGACGCTTCGTCCCTGCGCTCCGGTTGCCGTGTGCCTGGATACCTGTCACGTTCACGTCGCCGGATATGACATCGTCAGTGAAGAGGGCTACGCCGAAACCATGAAGCAGATTGAGACTACCGTCGGCTTTGAGACCGTAAGGGTTTGGCATTGCAACGACGCCAAGGCCGCGCGAGGATCGAAACTCGACCGCCATGAACATATTGGCGAAGGAATGATCGGAGCTCCGGCCTTCCGCCGGTTGTTGCGCGATGCCCGCTTTGCCCACTGCGCCTTCCTGGCGGAAACCCCGGTGGATGAGCCAGGAGACACCCTGCGTAATGTCTCGGCGCTCTGGACTCTGGCAGCCGGTTAGAGCATTTTCACTGTTGCTGGGTATCCCGGAAAAGGCGTGCAGCGCGTTTTCATTGCGGAAAACGCCCATAGATGCTGATCCTCTGGGTACACCTGCAGTGAAAATGCTCTAGTCTAAAAAACTTGCCAGGTTCGTCGTCTTTGCGCGACTTCGCCCGTCTAGATGGGGTAGAAGAAACGGGGGACGATCACATGAAGCTTCGTTACATCACATTGAGTGGCGCGCTTGCTCTGGCGAGCGTCGCGATCGCACAGCAGCCGGGTCCTGAGGCAGGTCCGCAGGGACCGGAAATGCATGCCGGACATGGACCGATGGGCCGCGGCATGGGAATGCACCATGAGGTGGTCAGCAACGCTCCGTACAGCGCTACCTTCACTGACACCCGTACCGAGAAGCTTCAGGACGGCTCTGTTCTGACCCACACCACCGTCCGCACCGTCGCCCGTGACACCCAGGGCCGCCTGCGCGAAGAGATTACCTTCGAGCCCCGCCGTGGAGCGAAGGGCGCTGCCGCAACCAAAAAGACCGAGGTCGTTGTCTTTGACCCGGTCGCCCAGACGGTCACCCGCTGGAACAACGAGAACAAGATCGCCCATGTCATGACTCTTCCACAGGGTGGTCACCGTGGTCCTGGTTTCGGCCCTGCTGGGGCAGGCCCGCGGGGCGGACCCGAGGCTGGTCCCCGTCCGGCGGGCTTTGACCGTCCCGGCCGCGAGCGCGAGGGCGTAAGCTTCGCCTCCACCGACCTCGGCTACAAGACGGTGGACGGCCTGTCGCTGAGCGGCCGTAAGGTCACCCGGACGATCGCCCCCGGCGTTATGGGCAACGACAAAGAGATCGTCATTTCCCACGAGAGCTGGTTCTCGCCCGACCTGAAGGTAATGATCTCGGAGACGGACACTAATCCCTTCTCCGGAAACCACACCCTTGTGACCTCGAACCTGTCCCGGAATGAGCCTGCGGCAACGCTCTTCAAGGCGCCTGAGGGCTACACCGTCCAGCAGGATCAACCCCGCTTCGGAAGGGGCGCCGGCCATGACTTCGGACCTCGCCGCGGACCTGGCGGTCAGCAGGGACCGATGGCTCCTCCGCAGGGTGGGCAGCAGCCCCCGGCCGGTGAATAAGCCGGTTCGACTCGTTTCTCCTCAAGCCCGCCAGTTCATCGGCGGGCTTTCTATTGCGCCAAAAACTGCCGGGTTTGTCCTTTTCTTTACAATCGATGATGTATGTCCATGGAAGAAAAGCAGCAGCGTTATAACCCCGCTGAGATTGAACCGCGCTGGCAGCAGCGCTGGGACGCGGATCCCAACCTTTACGCCGCCGAGCCTGCAGGCAGCGGCAAGCCCAAGTATTACGTGCTGGAGATGCTGCCATACCCCAGCGGCAAACTGCACATGGGCCACGTCCGCAACTACTCCATTGGCGACGCCCTGGCGCGCTTCATGTGGATGCGCGGGTACAACGTGCTGCACCCCATGGGCTGGGACTCTTTCGGGCTTCCTGCCGAGAACGCCGCGCTGAAGAACAATACGCCGCCGCGCGAGTGGACGCTTTCGAACATCGCCGAGATGCGCAAGCAGATGAAGCGCATGGGGCTCAGCTACGATTGGCGGCGCGAGGTCACCACCTGCCTGCCCGACTACTACAAGTGGAACCAGTGGTTCTTCCTCCGCATGTTCGAGAAGGACCTCGCCTACAAGAAGAGCAGCAAGCTCAACTGGTGCCCGCAGTGCGCCACCGTGCTGGCCAACGAACAGGTCATTGACGGTCGCTGCTGGCGGCACGAAGACCAGATCGTGGAACTGCGCGAGATGGATCAGTGGTTCTTCCGCATTACCCGCTATGCTGACCAGTTGCTTGAAGGGCTGGACAGCATGCCCGGCTGGCCCGAGAAGGTGCGCACCATGCAGCGCAACTGGATCGGCCGCAGCGACGGCACTCTCATCGATTTCGCTGTGGAAGGCCACGACTGCCCGATCACCGTCTTCACCACGCGTGTGGACACCATCTTCGGAGCCACCAGCGTTCAGGTCGCACCGGAACACGCGGCTGCCAAGGCATTTGCTGCGGAAGATGCGGAGCTGGCGAAGAAGATCGAGGAGCTGCTCGCTCAGCAGCAGGCGGCGCGCGAGACCGGTGACATCGGCAACATCGAGAAGCATGGTTATCCAACCGGCCGCTTCGCCGTAAATCCTTACAACGGTGAGCGTGTGCCGATCTGGATTGCGAACTATATCCTGGCCGACTACGGCACCGGCGCCATCATGAGCGTTCCGGCGCACGATGAGCGCGATTTCGAGTTCGCGACCAAGTATGGCCTGCCCATCCGCAGAGTGCTCGCCCCGAATGTCGATATGGCCGAGCAGCCCGAGCTTCCGTATACGGTGGAAGATGATGCTGTACTCATCGACTCTGGTGAGTTCACCGGCGAAGCCGCGCTCGAAGCGCAGCAGAAGATGGCAAAGCACGCGGAGGCACACGGCTTCGGTAAGGCTACGGTCACCTGGCGATTGAAAGATTGGGGTGTCAGTCGTCAGCGGTACTGGGGTACCCCGATTCCGGTTGTCTACTGCCAGAAAGACGGTATCGTCGCTGTTCCCGATGATCAGCTCCCGGTCCTGCTCCCTGACAACATCGAGATCACACAGCAGGGCGGTTCTCCCCTCGGCAAAGTCGCGGAGTTCGTCAATACTACCTGTCCGAAGTGTGGCGGCCCGGCACGGCGCGAGACCGATACCATGGACACCTTCGTGGACTCGTCCTGGTACTTCTACCGCTACGCCGACGCGAAGAACGACGGTGCTCCCTTTGACTCTGCCACTACAAACTACTGGTTCCCGATTGACCAGTACATCGGCGGCGTTGAGCACGCCATCCTGCACCTGATCTACTCGCGCTTCTGGACCAAGGTGATGCGCGATCTCGGCCTTATCGACAACGATGAGCCGGCGACTCGCCTGTTTACCCAGGGCATGGTCATCAAAAACGGCGCCAAGATGTCCAAGTCGAAGGGCAATGTTGTTTCGCCCGACGACATGATCGCGCAGTACGGCGCGGATGCAACCCGTATGTATGCTCTCTTCGCTGCGCCTCCGGATCGTGACCTGGAGTGGCAGGAGGAAGGCGTCGCCGGCATCAGCCGCTTTCTTTCGCGTGTCTATCGCCTCACCACCAAGTACGCTCCTGGAATTGCGACGATCGAAGACACAGGTGCGAACCAGGCACTCACGCCTGCGGGCCTGAAGCTGTTGCGCAAGCTGCACCAGACCATCGCCAAAATCTCGCAGAACTTCTCCGGCCGCTGGACCTTCAACACCTGCATCGCCGCAGTCATGGAGCTGGTGAACGCGATTGTCGATGCCGAGCCGGCGATGGATTCCGGCGAAGTCTCGACCGCAACGCAGAAGGAGGTCTTTACTGCCCTCGTGCTGCTGCTCGCTCCGTTTGCTCCGTTCTTGTCAGCGGAGCTGTGGGAGGTATTGGGGCACTCCGGAATTGTCTTCCGTCATGCATGGCCCGAGGCGGATGAAGAGCTCGCCAGAGAAGATGAGCTGGAGATTCCGGTCCAGATCAACGGTAAGCTCGCGAACGTGATCAAGGTGCCTGCCGGCTCCAGCGAAGATGTCATCAAGGAATCGGCACTCGCCGATGAAAAGGTGGCAGCACGTATCGCCGGCAAGACCGTTGCGAAGATCATCTACGTGCCCAACAAGCTGCTGAACATCGTCGTGAAGTAGTTGGGTGGGAGCGGGCTTCAGCCCGCGGTTATCGCCAGAAAGAATTTGGGCGTTTAGCCCTGGGCTTTCTACTCGGATACGTGAAAGGCCCAAGGCTAAAGCCTTTATTATTTTGATCTGCCATTCAGCGGGCTGAAGCCGCTGCTCCCACCCAGGCCTTAAACTGGAACCAAGGAAGGCGAAGCAGACTCTTGTCCACCTACCAGAGCCAGTCCAGTAAGACCATTCGCGGTACCCAAAGCTTTGTCGGCACGATGTCGTGGGTTTGGAAACATCCTCTCCTGGTGGGTCTGGAGATCCTTTGGCGCTGGCTCTGGGGCATTCCCGCGCTGTGGCTCACGGCGCGCACCGCAAAGCGAATCCTCGATCAGTATCCCGTCGACTGGAACGCACTCCAGCATGTCTCGCTGCTCGATCCCATGCATGCAGCCGATGTTGCCGGGGCAATCATCGCTGTACTCGCAGCGCCGGTCACGGAAGCACTCACGTGGCTGCTTCCGCTGTTGATGCTCACCTGGGTAGCAGCGCATACCATCGGCCGCACCATTGTGCTGCATCGTATCGACGCGGAGCTGATGCCGCGCCCGGCTACCTTTCTGCTGCTCACGTTACTGCGCCTTACCGCTTTGGCGTTTGCGTTCTTTGTGTGGTGGCGTTCGCTGCTCTGGTCGTCCACCATTACCATTGCTAATCCCATCGCGCAGGGCAGGGAACCAAACCTCGTCGGCTACTGTGCGCTGCTCATCATCTTCTCCATGGGTGTCTTCGTTCTGTGGGGGGTGGTGAGCTGGGTCTTCTCCATAGCTCCATTGCTTGCTGTGGTGCGGCAGCTCACGGCTGCACAGGCCATCCGTGATTCTCTCCGTCTGGGCGCACTCCGGCAGAAGCTGGTCGAGATCAACCTGGTGATGGGCATCGTCAAAATTGCGCTCATCGTGCTCGCGATGGTCTTCTCGGCGACACCGCTACCCTTCCAGGAAGTAACGACAGAGAGCTTCCTGCACACGTGGTGGGCCGGTGTCACGGTCGCTTATCTGATCGCCTCAGATTTCTTCCACGTAGCGCGTACGGTGGCTTACCTCCAGCTCTATCGGCGCTCTACCGGGTGATGCAGGGCACAACGCCGCTCTTTGTCGCTGCATCCTACTGCTGCAGCACGGAGGAAGAGCATGTCCTTTGCCCTGTATCTGATTGGCTATCTTCTCTTCATTGCTGGTGTTGCCTATGCGGCCCATCTGGCGCACGTTCCGCAGCATTGGATCTTTGCGCTGATTCTGGTTTTGGCCGGCGCCGGCGTGCTGACGGGCGTCAAGAATACGCGACACAAAGATCCAGCCTAGACCGACGTCCTTGGGCGCCGATGGGCCACATCGTAAAATAGGTTCGTGGACTCCCAAATCGCCGCTGACGCCGCATCGACTTCCACCATCGTCATTCTCGACTTCGGATCGCAGTACACCCAGCTCATTGCTCGCCGCATCCGCGAGTTCAATGTCTTCTCCGTGGTGTTGCCCTGCACCGCTCCGTTGAGCGACGTGCTTGCCCTGAATCCGAAGGGCATCGTTCTTTCGGGTGGCCCATGCTCGGTCTATGACGCCGATGCGCCCGCTGCCGATCCGAAGGTGCTGGCCACCGGCCTGCCGATCCTTGGCATCTGCTACGGCCTGCAGTTCATTACCCATCATCTCGGCGGAAAGGTTCATCCGGCGGATAAGCGCGAGTACGGCCACGCCCGCGTACAGATCGCCAGCCACAACCGGCTCTTCGCCGGCCTGCCGCAGGAGATCAATGTGTGGATGTCGCATGGCGACTCCGCGGTTAACCTTCCCGAGGGCTTCACCCAGACCGCGCAGACCTCCAGCGCGCTGGCGAGCATTGCTAACGAAGAGAAGCGCATCTGGGCGGTGCAGTTCCACCCCGAGGTCAACCACTCGGAAAAGGGAAGCGAGCTGCTGAGAAACTTCGTCATCGACATCTGCGGCGCCAAGCCTGACTGGACTCCGGAACACTTCATCCAGTCCACCGTCGAGCGTGTACGAGCCCAGGTCGGTCCCAAAGGGCACGCCATCTGCGGTCTCTCCGGTGGTGTGGACTCATCGGTCGCGGCCGTTCTGGTCCACAAGGCCATCGGCGATCGCCTCACCTGTATCTTCGTGAACAACGGCGTCCTGCGTAAGGATGAGTTTGCCAAGGTGCAGGCCACGATGCGCGAGAAGCTCGGCCTGAAAGTCATTGCTGTTGATGCAGGCAAGCGCTTCCTCTCGCGCCTCTCCGGGATCACGGACCCCGAAGCCAAACGCAAGATCATCGGCAACGAGTTCATCGCGGTCTTCGACGATGAGGCAGAGAAGATCCTGAAGGACCTCGAAACTAAAGGCGTCGCCGAACATGACGCTGAAGGCAATGAAGTCGCCTGGCTGGTGCAGGGAACGCTGTATCCCGACGTCATCGAGTCGTCTTCAGTAAAAGGCCCATCGCAGACCATCAAGAGCCATCACAACGTTGGCGGCTTGCCGGAGAACATGAAGCTCAAGCTGATTGAGCCTCTGCGCGATCTCTTCAAAGACGAAGTCCGCCGTATCGGCCGTGATCTCGGCATGCCGGAAGAGATCCTGGAACGCCAGCCCTTCCCAGGCCCCGGCCTTGCTGTCCGCATCCTGGGCGAGATCACACCGGAGCGCGTCGCTATCCTGCAGGAAGCAGATGCCGTCGTCGTCGAAGAGATCAAGGCCGCAGGCCTTTACCGCCAGCTCTGGCAGAGCTTCGCTGTACTGCTCCCGGTGAAGACAGTAGGAGTAATGGGCGACCAGCGCACCTATGCTTACACCTGCGCGATTCGCGCAGTCACCAGCGAAGATGGCATGACCGCGGACTGGGCTCCGCTGCCGTATGAGGTGCTGAAGACTATCTCCAGTCGAATCGTGAACGAGGTGCGCGGCATCAACCGTGTTGTCTACGACATCACCTCAAAGCCGCCTGGCACGATTGAGTGGGAGTAGCAACGAGCTAGAGGTGTACTGAATAGTCTGATAATTGACATCAAGGCCCTCAACGGGCTTCGCTCGTTGGGTGAAGATACGCGAAGCGTATATAGGCGGATCGAGTGTAAGCTCGATCCGTTTTTCTTTGTTTGTCATTTCGTAGCGCAGCGAAGAAATCTGCTTCTTCGCGTGCTTGACCTGGAGCTTGTTCGTTAGGAGTTATGCTCCCATCTTTTTGAAGCTCACCTCAAGGACAACGGTCTTCGACGTTGGGTCGACCGTCTGCTTGAACGCGCTGCTCGATCCTTGAAACGGCCCATTGGCGATATGCCACTTCAAGAATTCACCGAGAGCTCCGGCATCATATATATCGCCCGGCTTCAGCTTCCAGTCCTGATCCCATACATTTCTCTGCGCCGGTGTGAGTCCGGTAACGCGGACCTCCTGCAGGTGGTAGATCTCACCCGGAGTCACCTGCACCGTGAAGTTCGCTATGTGGGTTGCATCGTCCAGGGCCGGAGGTGCATCGACGGTGACATCAAGATACCCATGCTGGCGATAGCTGTTCTGAACGACTGCCAGTGCGCTTTGCAGTAGGCGCTGTGAGGCCACTGAACCTTGCTGCAACTTCACCCCGGTCAGGAACTGCTGTTCCGTCATCCAGGGTGCCCCAGCCCATGAAACTGTTCCGAGCTTGTACGCCTCTCCCTCCTGCACCGTTGTCGATAGCGAGACCTGCACCGGTCCCGCTCCGTTGATGGTGCGTTGCAGCGGTGTGAGCTTCGCCGTCAGATAGCCAGCATCGCGAAAGATGGCCTGCAGGGCAGCGGTGATATCTTGCCCACCAAGACCTTCGTTGTATGGTCGTCCTGCCAGGGCAGCAGTCATCTTTTGCACACTGGCCTGCATCGCGGGCGAGACACCATCCACACGCACGCTCCCCATCATCACCTCCAGCGACACGATGCGGTAGGCAGCGACACGGAAGGGAACTCCAGGCCGGGGCTCCAGTACTTCTTCGCTTACCTTGGCTCCGGCGAGGCCTTTTTCGTGCAGCATCGCCTCCAGTGCTATCTGCACTGAAGTCTGCAATCCGCCAGCCTCGGGCACTGTTTCTCCCGCCAGAGGAACACGGTGGCTGATCTCTGTCTTCAGCTCTTCCGGGGACCACCAGGCAAAGTTGGCATAAGAGATGTGCAGGAGTTTCGAGGGATCTACCGGCTTCACCTTGAAGATCACCGAAATAGCCTTCATCGGGCCATCCAGGGTTGCCTGCATGTCCTCGAAGGCTCCCGTGTCGACCAGTCGCTGCGCCGCAGCCTGCAGGCCCTCGTTGTTCAGAGTCTGTCCCGGTTTCAGACCGCAAGCGGTTTCGAGTTCCGTCTGAGAATAAAGATTCTGACCATCGAAGACGATTTTCTTGATGGTGTACTGTGCGTTGGCGGCGGCAGAAACAGCGAAAAGCAAAGCAATTATGCGGATAAGTGAGCGCATGGATACGGCGATGCTATCCCGCCCCGAAATGGGACGCAATAAAGCATTTCCCTGTGGGTGTAGAGTAGGGCTGGAGCATCTATGGGCGTTTTCCGCAACGAAAACGCCGCTGCACTCCTCTTCCGGGAAACCCAGCAACAGGGAAATGCTTTAAAAGTTGCTCACCTTCCCGGCTGACGTACGTACATTCTGTGGCACAATTTACCAAAGCCATGCGTAAAACTCGTCACCTCGTACGAACGGCCTTGCTGATGGCTCTCGCCCTCGGCATGAACCTGCTTTCGTACGTGGATGTCGCGCATGGCCGCCGGGCGCCTCATAGTTCGCGCATCAGCTATTCGCACGTTCCGCCACATGGATCGCACCGGCCTACCGGTCGCAGTGGACGCACGCTGCGTGTCGCAGCCGCCGATAATCACGCACCCGAGGTGGCCGAGGCTACCGTCGTTGCCAAGCTGAAGCCGATCGATCCGGTGGTCGTAACGCCGGCTGTCGCTCTGCCGTATCAGGGCCTGCTTCTTCAGCCCGAGATGATCTCCGAGCCTCTGGCTCAGGTCAATGAGATTGCCGCCGGTTCCGCTCCACGAGCGCCGGGCGGCTCCCGTGCACCTCCCATCGCTTAATTTCTCCGCTTGCAAAGCCCTGTGTTTGTGAGCGCCTTCGTGTATCTGCACGCTGGGCGTTTTCGCAGACGCACTCGCTTATCGATGTGCACCATTTAGGAGATTGCAAACGATGCAACGCCTTCTCGACGGGTATGCCCGTTTTCGAAACGAAGTTTTTCCCCATCATTCCTCGCTCTTTGCCCAGCTTGCTCGCGGACAGAAACCGGAAGTCTGCTTCATCACCTGCTCCGATTCCCGCGTGATGCCGGAGATGATTCTGCAGTGCGAGCCCGGCCAGATCTTCCCCATCCGCAATGCGGGCAACCTGGTGCCGCCTCCGGGAGAATCGCACAGCGGTGTCACTGCAACCGTGGAGTATGCCGTCAAGGCGCTGAAGGTGACCGATATCGTGGTCTGCGGTCACACCGGCTGCGGCGCGATGAAGGAGTTTCTGGAGCGCAAGCACGTCGAGGATCTGCCTCTCGTCCACGCATGGCTTCGTCATGCCGGCCCTTCCGCCAAGTGGCTGCGCAGCCTGTTTGAAGAGGCAGGCGCGATTTCTCTTGAGAAGCAGACCGAGCTCCTCATTCAGGCCAACGTCATGACCCAGCTCAACCATCTGGCTCAGCAGCCTGCGGTAGCCGAAGGCCTGGCGAACGGCACAGTCCGTCTGCATGGATGGGTCTATGACATCGCAACCGGCGAGATTATCGCTCTCGACAATGAATCTGGCGCTTTCC
This sequence comes from Terriglobus albidus, assembly GCF_025685425.1. Lineage (GTDB taxonomy): Bacteria > Acidobacteriota > Terriglobia > Terriglobales > Acidobacteriaceae > Terriglobus > Terriglobus albidus. The sequence continues at coordinate 42,545 of NZ_JAGTAS010000058.1, read as the reverse complement.
TTCCACTGACGGTGGGCGCCACTGACGAAAACCGTCGTATCGCATAAAGGAAATCATCATGAAGAACACAGTCTCGCAGCCGGCAAACGGCGCTCTGGTGAAAGACCTTTCAGCGTCGTTGGTTGTATTTCTCGTCGCCCTGCCGTTGTGCATGGGCATCGCATTGGCATCCGGCGTTCCGCCGGCCCGCGGTCTTGTTACCGGCATCGTCGGCGGTATCGTCGTCGGTCTGTTCTCCGGTTCACCGCTGCAGGTCAGCGGCCCGGCTGCGGGACTGGCCGTTATTGTCTTTGAACTCATCCATGAGCACGGTATCTCCGCTCTTGGACCGATCCTCATCCTGGCCGGAGCCATGCAGCTCATTGCAGGTCTGCTCAAGATGGGCCGCTGGTTCCGCGCCATCTCGCCCGAAGTGATTCACGGCATGCTGGCCGGCATTGGCGTCCTGATCGTGATTCAGCAGTTCCATGTCGTCCTGGACCGTGCTCCGAAATCCAATGGTCCTGCAAACATTCTAGCCATGGGAGAGGCAATCTTCGGTGGTCTCTTCCCGCTGAACGGAAGCAAGGAGGAGGCTGCTGCGCTGATTGGCATCATCACCCTCGTCGTGATGCTTCTGTGGGAACGTTTCCGTCCTGCGAAGCTGAAGTTGATTCCCGGCGCTCTTTTGGGAATCACGGTCGGAACCGCCGTCGCACAGGTCTTCCATCTCGGTGTGAATCGCGTCAACGTCCCTTCAAACCTGAGCGATATGGTTAGCCTTACCGGCCCTTCAGCCATGGCATCCGGCAACTGGTTCAGCATGATCGGCACGGCTGCCGCGCTCGCCTTTATCGCTTCCGCAGAGACGCTGCTTTCTGCTGCGGCAGTGGACAAGATGCAGACGCGAGTGCGGGCGAACTATGACAAGGAACTTGCCGCCCAGGGTGTCGGTAACATGCTCTGCGGCTTCCTTGGCGCTCTGCCGATGACTGGTGTCATCGTGCGCAGCTCCGCCAATGTACAGGCCGGTGCTGAGACCCGCAGGTCCACCATCATGCACGGCCTCTGGCTGCTGCTCTTTGTGCTGGCGATGCCGTTCGCTCTACGCATGATTCCTACCGCCAGCCTTGCCGCTGTGCTGGTGCTTACGGGCATCAAGCTGGTGAAGCCGAAGGACGTGTTGCATCTTCGCCGCTTCGGCTGGGCTCCGGTTGGCATCTACCTGCTCTCCATGGGGACCATTGTGGCGACCAATCTGCTGACCGGCGTCCTGGTTGGCATCGGTCTCTCGCTGTTGCGCGTACTCTGGAAGGTGACGCACCTTGAGACCCATGTCGAGGAGAAAGACGAGCTGACAGAGATTCATTTCTCCGGCGTGGGTACCTTCCTGGCGATTCCGAAGATTACAGCAGCACTCGATCAAGTCTCAGTAGACAAACCTGTGGTTGTCCATACACACTCTCTGCGGTATGTCGATCACGCGTGCATCGAGGTGATCGAAAGCTGGGTCGAGCGCCACCAGGAGCGTGGGAGTATCGTCCATTTAGAGGTTGAGATGCTGCATCGCCGCTACCACACGCCGGTGAGCCGCAGCGTCGCATAAGTTTGCTCTTTTGCTGTGTGCCGGTTCTGCCAGAGGACTGGCGCCATTCAAAGCAAAGAGCAGGGCCCGCCAACTTGGCGGGCCCTTTTTCTTTTCCTTGTTGAGGCTCTTAGCCGAGCTCTTCCAGACTGTTGGCGCCGAACTTTACGTACCAGGGTGTGGCTGCCTGCAGCGCCTTGTTGACGTTGTTGATGTTCTCCACGCCCGTCGTGTTCAACCAGTCCTCAAAGGCCTTGGAGCCCTGCTTGGCAAAGATGGAGATGCCGTCATACCAGGTCGCGCGCCCGCAGAGTACACCGTTGAATTTCGTGCCTGACTCCGCTGAAAGTTCCAGCGTCTCGATAAACACCGGGTTGGTGACACCGGCCGACAGGTAGATGAAAGGCTTGTGGGTCATCGATTCCGCATCGCGGAAGTGCTGCAACGCTTCCGCGCGGGAGTATGCCTTCTCACCCTTGAACGCCCGTGTGCCTTCTACGAAGGCCATCTCGACGGGGACCTCGACCTTCAGCACATCAACGCCATAGCGTTCTTTGCCGAACTCCGCCATGGATCCGGAAACGACCTCTGGCTTCTTCTTCGCGTACGCCAGCGTCTTTTCTCCGCCGCCGTTCTCGTCGTACCCCACCGTCTCCAGAAAGAAAGGGATGTCGTGGTAGCGGCACTCATCGCCGATACGCTCCACCCAGGCATGCTTCAGGTCGTTGACAGTGCTGTCCTCGAAAGGGGTGTAGTAGAGCAGGATCTTGATGCAATCGGCTCCGGCCTCCTTCAGGCGGCGGACGCTCCAAACGTCCAGCAGGTCCGGCAATCTGCCCGGAGTATTGGCATCGTAACCAGTCTTCTCATAGGCCAGCAGAAGACCGGCGTTATTGCGCTGCTTCGCCGCCGGAAGCCCGAACTCCGGATCCAGAAGGATGGCCGAGGCATGTTTCGTCAGCACCGAAGTGACGTGAACCTTGAACTCCTCCAGGTCGTGGGCAGTGGCGGCCGATCCGCGCTCTTTGGCGATGGACTTCTGCAGCGATCCACGCTGATCCATGGCCGCGGCTGCGATGACGCCGCGCTTATCCGATACCGCCTTCAAACCTGCCAATTTGCCGGGTGTGGGCTTGGTCATAAGCTCTCCTGCTTGTCTGTTCCTTTGTGATCGGTTGGTGTTCGAATGGAATCTTCGTACTGCGGTGTTGACATTAAACGAGCCCGAAGACTCCTGTCGAATTCGTGCTTACCACTGTACAACAAACGTTCGATAATCGCGGAAACATGCGATTATCGGACAGCGTGTCGCTGCAGCTCAAAAAGATGCCGAATGCCGATCTCGGCAAAGTCCAGCATCGTGCCCAACTGTTCCCGTGTATAAGGATGGCGTTCCGCCGTCGCCTGGGTCTCCACCAGGCCGCCGCTTTCAGTCATGACGACATTCATATCCACTTCGGCTTGTGAGTCCTCTTCGTAGCAAAGATCGAGCAGTACATTGCCTTCCACGATGCCGACGCTGGTGGCGGCGACCAGTTCGCGCATGGGGTTCTGCGGCAGCGTGCCTGCCTCCACCAGTTTGTTCAGGGCAATTGCGAGCGCAGCGCACGCGCCTGTAATTGCTGCCGTTCTGGTTCCGCCATCAGCCTGCAGAACGTCACAGTCCAGAATCACAGTCCGTTCGCCGAGCGCTGTCATGTCCACCACCGAGCGCAGGGAACGGCCGATCAGTCGCTGGATCTCATGCGTGCGTCCGCCGATCTTGCCTCTCTCTGCCTCGCGCGGGGTGCGCGTGAGGGTCGCCCGCGGCAGCATGCCATATTCAGCCGTTACCCATCCGCGCCCGGAGTTGCGCAGCCACCCAGGAACGCCGTTCTCAATGGTGGCGTTGCACAGCACACGGGTATAGCCGGCCTCAATCAGAACCGACCCTTCCGCCATGCCGACGAAACCGGGGGTAAGGGAGGTGACGCGAAGCTGATCGGTCTTACGATCGCCAGGACGAAGAAACGGAGTTGCCATGGAGCGATTGTAAGAGGCGTTGGCTCATTCAGTTCAGAAGCCGAATTCTGGACCATTTTGGGAGTGCCTGGACCATGTTCCGGGAAAACCTGGGGGCGATCCTGCTCTTACTCGGCATTTGAACCCATTTGCAAAACTTTTTTATTTTGTTTTGAATCACTTACCAAAATGGTACAAGGAATGTGAAAATATCCATATTGTCGTGGTATAAGCAAGCTCTCTGGAGGTGTCTGCCAATGCGGGCGATCTTGTTGAGCTGTTCCGCCAACCATATACAAATCCTCCGTCTTTTCTCCTCTCATGGAGGGCTGAGATGAGAAGTCAAGCGCCTATGCCAACTCCCGCCCCCCGCTGGAAAACTGCCCAGCCCGCCGCCCGCTCTGTCGTTGCCCCGCCAAATGGCATGAATCTGCTCGTCGTCGACGACGACTCCGCGGTTCGTCATGCCTGTTGCGAAATCGGTAAGAGCGCCGGATTCCAGATCTTTGCCGCAGGAACCATCGCCGAGAGCGAAGCGATTCTCAATGAACAGACGATCGATATTGTCCTGCTCGACCTTCGCGTGCCTGGCGGCAGCAGTCTCGATCTTCTGGAACGTGCCCGTTCGGCGCATCCGGAACTGGTCGTCATCCTGATGACTGCATTTGCCACCGTCGCTTCTGCGGTAGAAGCGATGCGTAACGGCGCATCGGACTATCTGACCAAGCCTTTTGCTCTGGAAGAACTGATGCAGGTTCTTGACCGGGCCCGGCGACGCCGGACCTTTGAGCTGGAAGCCCGCCGTCTGCGCGAGGGGACCGGTGAGTCGCGTTCACTGTCGAGTCTGCTGATCGGCAATACCCCCGCGATGCAACAGCTTTCGCGCATGATCACCAAGGTGGCGCAGTCGTCGCACCCGGTACTCATACTGGGAGAAACCGGAACCGGCAAGGAACTGGTTGCGCGCGCCGTCCATGAGGGGGGCGCTCTCGCTGACCGTCCCTTTCTCGCCGTGGACTGCGGCGCCCTGGTGCAGAGCCTTATTGAGAGTGAGCTCTTTGGCTATGTGAAAGGCGCCTTTACCGGCGCCGACAAAGCCAAGGACGGCCTGCTGGTGGCTGCGGGCGATGGCACGGTCTTTCTGGATGAGATCGGTGATCTTCCTCTTGATATGCAGACGCGGCTTCTGCGCGCTCTTCAGGAAAAGGAAGTCCGTCCGATCGGCGCATCCGAGCCGGTGGCCGTCCATGCCCGTATCCTGGCAGCCACCAACCGCGACCTGGCGTCGATGGTCGAACAAGGGTCCTTTCGCAAGGATCTCTATTTCCGGCTGAACGTCGTCAATCTGCGGGTTCCGCCGCTGCGTCAGCGCCGCGACGATATTCCACTGCTCGCAGCCCACTTTCTGGAGCGCATGCGCCGCGAAGATGGGGTCGACTATGTCGTCTCCGACGAAGCGCTTCGTGTGATGCACGAGTACGATTGGCCGGGTAATGTACGGGAGCTGGAACACGCGATTGAGCGGGCCTGCGCCATCTCTTCCGGACCTGTCCTCACCATGGCGGAGCTGCCAACGCAGTTACAGGAGTTCCGGGCCCAGACAGCGCGCGGTGGCTCAGTGATCGCGGCGGCTCCGCCGGCCGAGCATGTAACTGTTGCGAACCATCAGTCGCCGGGTATCGTCTCCATCGCTGAGCTTGAAAAGCAGGCCATTCTCAACACGATTCAACAACTCAACGGCGATAAATTGATGGCAGCGCGCTTGCTCGGTATCGGCAAGACGACCCTTTATCGCAAGTTGAAAGAGTACGGCATCGAGCACATCTAAGGGAGAGACCGATGGAAGCAACGATTCTGCTGGTCAGTGCTTCGGCAAAGGCGGAAGGCTGCGCGTCGTTCCTGTCAAAACGCCTCAATGCGTCGATTGAGATTGTCGCCAACCGCCGGTCGGCTTTGGCGACGCTGCGGCGTAATGAGTTCCAGGTTGTAATGGTCGACGCCGATCTGGCGATGCAGTATCCCGACGGAGCCGATCTCTTCTGGCAGCACTCCGGCCTTGCCCTGCCGATCTTGTTCCGTATGCCGGCGGAAGACTGCTCTGTGCTGCTTCGTGAGGTTCGTGCCGGTCTGGCACGCCGCGAACGGGAGCAACAGCTCGCACGTCGCGCCGTTACGGCATCGCTTGAGGCTGAGCTGAAGTCGTCAGTGACCGGTATTCTGCTGGAGTCCGAACTCGCCCTCCGCGAACCCGGGCTTTCACCGGTTCTGGAGCGCCGTTTGCGCCACCTGACAGAGCTCGCCATCTCGTTGCGCGACCGCCTACGTCCGGAGCCTTCCAGCTAACTGATATCCTGAGCTTTCCAACTACCTCAAGGAGAGCTATCTGGAATGTCAGAAGTATCGCCCGTCAAGATCACCGTTCGCCCCAACGGCCCCCTGCGTGTGGAAGGCCCTATCGTTCTCACGGATGCCGATGGCAAAGAGTGGGATCTGACCGGGAAGCCAGCCGTCTCGCTGTGCCGCTGCGGCGCCAGTGAAAAGCGCCCATTCTGTGATGGTTCGCATAACCGAGTGGGCTTCCAGTGTGCGGCCAGCCCAGCCGGGAATCTGACCTAATTTCCTTTCGGAGTCTGCCGATGATGGTGCTGCGTTCGTACGCTCTTCGTAGCCTTGTTCTGCTTGCCGTATCTGCCCCTGTACTCGCTCAGAACGCCGACGAGGCGCTGTTGAAGGCGGCGGTGGGGCAGTATGCGGAACGGTCTGAGCCTGATGTTCAGGTAGCGGTTCGCCTCTCCGGCAACACCCTCACCATGGAGGGCGAGCGTGCCCGCCGTGTCGCCCTCAAGCCCGAGGGTGGCAGTTTCACCACTGAGGGCAGTAATCAGGCCGTCGAATTCACGCGTGACTCCAATGGAAAGGTCACAGGCCTTACCGTCGCGCGCGGCAACATGCATGTGGCGTACGACAAGATCGGTGACGCTCCTGTCACGGTTAGCCACTATCGTCCATACACTCGCACCGAGGCGATGATTCCCGCACGCGATGGAGTCAAGCTGCACGTGGTAATTCTGCGGCCTGAAGGCTCTGAGAAATCCGGGGAGCCGCTGCCTGTCCTGATGTCGCGTACGCCCTATGGCGCGGGCGGAAGCTCGGACATGGTGAACGGATCGAAGCCGGAGCTGGCTGCCAGCGGCTACATCTTCGTATACGCCGACATCCGTGGCCGTTATGGCTCCGAGGGCCAGTTCGTGATGAATCGCCCAGTTGTCCATAAGTACGGAGATCGCACCGATCCCAAGCTCGTGGATGAGAGTTCCGATACCTACGACACGGTGGAATGGCTGGTAAAGAACTTGCCGAACAACAACGGCCGCGTCGGTGTTCTGGGTGTCTCGTATCCGGGCTTCCTCGCCATGATGGCCGGCGTCGATCATCATCCGGCGGTGAAGGCGATCTCTCCCCAGGCCCCGATGACGGATGTCTGGATGGGAGACGACTTCTTCCACAACGGAGCCTTCCGCGAGACCTACGGCTTCGATTATGTACAGCAGCTGGAACGCGCCAAAGACGATCAGCGTGTCTCCATGAACGACGATCTCTTTGAGTGGTTCCTGAAGAACCGGAACTTTGAGGGCGCCGCAAAGGCAGCCGGCATGGACCACCTGCCGACGGCCAAGGCGTTTCTGACTCAGCCGAGCTATACGAAGTTCTGGCGGGACATGGCCGTGCAGGCACGTCTGACTCAGATCGAAGTCCCGACTCTTGAAGTCGGCGGCTGGTGGGATCAGGAAGATATGTGGGGCACGCAGGCGGAGTATGCTGCGCTTCGTCCGCACGACAGCAAGAAGGATAAGCAGCATGCTGTCTTCATGGTTCTCGGGCCGTGGAACCATGGCGGCTGGGGTCTCACTTCACGCCATCTGGGCGCCGTCGATTTTGGAGCACCCGCTGGCGATCAATACCGTAAGACCATCGAAGCTCCGTTCTTCGAGCTCTATCTGAAGGACAAACCCGGCTTCGATCTAAAGGATACTGCGAGCTTCCGCACCGGCGAAAATCAGTGGCATCGTTATGATGTCTGGCCGCCGAAGACCGGCTTCAAGACGGCGAAGCTCTATCTGGCTCCGCAGAAGAGCGTCAGCTTCGCAGCTCCGAAGGGAGATGACAAGTCCTCGGTCGTCACCTATGTCGCCGATCCCGCGAATCCTGTTCCGTATCGCGCCCGGCCTATCCAGTCCACCTATGGCAATGGATCGAAGTGGCGGCAGTGGCTGGTGGAAGATCAGCGTTTCGTAACCAGCCGTAACGATACAGCGGTCTTCGAGTCGCCTGTGCTCGATAAAGATACGACCATCGCCGGTGATATCGTCGCTGACCTTTTCGCTTCCACGACCGGCAGCGATGCGGACTGGGTTGTGAAGCTGATCGATGTCTATCCGGACGATGCTCCGGCGCCGATGGCCGGTTATCAGCTCATGATCGTTGATGAGATCTTCCGCGGCCGTTACAACAAGAGCTTCGAGAAGCCTCAGGCAATCACCCCAAATCAGGTCACCGAGTTCAAGTGGAGTCTTCATGGAGCGGACCACACCTTCAAGAAAGGCCACCGCATTATGGTGCAGGTGCAGTCTTCGTGGTTCCCGCTCTACGACCGCAATCCGCAGACCTTCGTGGAAAACATCATGACCGCTCCCGCGGATGCGTATAAGCCGCAGACGCAGAGCATCTATTTCTCGGCAGCCCATCCTTCGCACCTCGAAGTGCTGGTCCCCGCCGAGTAGGAGCTTCATGTCGATCAAGACCATCTCCTCCCGCGAGGTCTATCGCAATCCCTGGACCCGCGTACGGGAAGACATCATCGAGCGCCCGGGGGGCGTGCGGGGTGTCTATGGCGTCATCGAGAAAGACCCGGCCTGCATCATCATTCCTTTGGAGCGCACGCCTGAAGGAGAGTTCGTTTACCTGGTGGAGCAGTATCGTTACACCATCGGCGAGCGGTTCAAGGAGTTTCCCCAGGGTGGCTGGGAGACCGAAGATATCGTTCCCGAGGAGCTGGCACATGGGGAACTGAGCGAAGAAACCGGCCTGATTGCGGGCCGCATGACTCTTCTCAACGAGATGTGGATTGCCTATGGCGTGATGCGTCAGCGGCACTATCTCTATCTCGCGGAGGAACTGAAGCAGGGTGCAACGGAGCGGGATCCGGAAGAGCATGACCTCGAGATCTTTCGTGTCTCCGTCGCCGAATTCGAACAGATGATCCTACGTAACGAGATTCAGGACAACTGCACTCTCGCCGCGTGGGGCGCCTACAAAGTCTGGCGTGAACATAACCCGCGCCCAAAATAAGGAAGTATGCCGTCGATCAAGCATCTTGAATGTTCGCGCTGTGGCCACACGGCCAGCGCATCCGTTCCACAGAACGTCTGCCCGCAGTGTGCAGGCTCCTACTATGTCCGTTACGATCTCTCGGCGGCGAAAGGGCTTGCTGCTCGCAATCGTGTAACAGCGGACTATCCGCGTTCCACCGGTTTGTGGCGCTATCGCGAGGTTTTGCCGGAGGTCACGCCGGTTTCCCTCGGTGAAGGCTGGACGCCCATGCTGCCCAGCCGCCGCTATGGCAAGGTATGGGTGAAGGAAGAAGGCGCCAATCCCACTGGGACTTTCAAGGCGCGTGGCATGGCGCTGGCTATCTCGATGGCGAAGCATCTGGGCATCCGCAAGGTCGCGGCTCCTTCCGCGGGCAATGCCGGCGGAGCCATGGCGGCCTATGCTGCCGCCGCCGGGCTGGAAGCTCACATCTTCATGCCGAAAGATGTTCCCTTGTCGAACCAGGTGGAATGCCACATTCACGGCGCGCACCTCACGCTGGTGGACGGTCTGATCTCAGACTGCGGCCGCATCGTCGCAGAACGCAAAGACGCCGAGGGTTGGTTCGACCTATCCACGCTCAAAGAGCCCTATCGCATCGAAGGCAAAAAGACGATGGGCTACGAGCTGGTGGAACAGCTTGGATGGCGCTATCCCGCAGCTGTCTTTTATCCCACCGGTGGTGGTGTAGGGCTCATCGGCATGTGGAAGGCTTTTGAGGAGATGGAGGAGCTCGGGTGGGTCTCCGGGCCTCGTCCGAAGATGATTGCGGTGCAGGCCGCGGGTTGTGCGCCGATTACGGTCGCTTATGAAGCCGGCGAAAAATCATCGGTGATGTATCCCAATGCCCAGACCTTCGCTTCCGGCCTGCGGGTGCCGAAGCCATATGGCGACTATCTGATTCTCGACATCGTTCGCGCCAGCGGCGGTACTGTGGTTTCGCGGACTGACGATCAGATCTTTGCCGCGCTCTCCGATTGGGGCAAGAATGAAGGTCTGCTGCTCTCTCCGGAAGGCGCTTCGTCGATGGCGGCTTATGACTACCTGATCGAGACGGGCTTCCTGAAGCCGGAGGATGAGGTGGTGCTTTTCAATACCGGTTCGGGGAACAAGTACACCGACGTCATCAGCCAGCGGCTGGGGTTGGGATAACACTGCTGGGGGCAGTGTCCCCCAGTTCCTGATCCTTGTACTGCAACTGGTAGAGCTTCCAATACAGGCCTCGATGCGCCAGCAATTGCTGGTGCGTGCCCTGTTCGTGCAGATGGCCTTTGTGCATCACCAGGATGGTGTCAGCCTTCTGAATGGTGGAGAGCCGGTGAGCGATCATCACCGAAGTGCGTCCCGTGATCATACGGTCGACTGCGGAGCGCACCAGCAGCTCTGTTTCGGTATCGACGGAACTGGTCGCTTCATCCAGGATCAGGATGCCGGGCCGGTGAGCCAGCGCCCGGGCAAATGAGATCAGTTGCTTCTGGCCGGTGGAGAAGGTGGCTCCACGCTCCACGACGGGTTCCTGGAGTCCGTTGGAGAGGCTGCGGATGAAGGCTCCGAGATTGACGTCTTCGACAGCCTGCTGGAGCTGTTCGTCGGTGATCCACTCGCTGCCCAGGCGGATGTTCTGGGCAATCGTGCCGGTGAACAGGAATGGGTCCTGCAGTACGACGCCAAAGCGTCTGCGCAGGCGATTCAGATCCTGTAGCCGCACGTCTACACTATCAACCAGCACCTCGCCGCGCTGCACGTCATAGAAGCGCATCATCAGACTGGTGATGGTCGTTTTGCCCGCACCGGTGTGGCCCACGATGGCGGCGGTCTCATCAGGAGCGATGATGAAGGAGACCCCCTTCAGAATCCATTCAATCTGGGTGTCGGCGGCCAGCTCTTCGTCCGTCGCGGAGGAGACGAAGATCTGCTGCGCCTCGGTCAGGCGCTGGTAGGTGAACCAGACGTTGCGGAACTCGACTGCGCCTGAGTTGTCGCCCGCAATCGGCTGTGCAGGCGACTGGATCGCGGGAGCAGTATCCAGCAGCTTGAAGATACGTTCCGCGGCAGCCATGGCGGCTTGCAGGATGTTGTACTTTTCGCTGAGGTCCTGGATGGGGCGGAAGAAGCGCTGCGCGTACTGCATGAAGGCGATCAGTACGCCGATGGTGACAAAACCGGAGAGTACGCCGGCTCCGCCGCGCCAGATCACCAGTGCGATGGCTGTCGCTGAGAGCAGTTCGACGGCCGGATAATACAGCGCATAGGCAAAGATCGCGTCGGTCCATGCCTGTTTGTTTTCATCGTTGACGGCGGAGAAGTCGCGGAAGGCACGCTTCTCGCGATTGAACATCTGCACCACCGCCATGCCGGAGACGTACTCCTGCGTGAAGGAGTTGATGCGCGCGGTGGCGCCGCGCTGGCGCCGGTAGCTGTTCCGGACGTGATCGCGGAACAGCTTTGTACAGTAGATGATGGCCGGGATCACCGAGAGCGTCATCAGCGCCAGCAGGGGATTCATCTGCACCATCACGATCACAATGAACAGCAGGACGAAGACGTCCTCGAAGATAGCCAGCACGCCCGAGGTGAACATCTCGTTCAGGGCATCGACATCGCCGGTGACGCGCGTGACCAGCCGGCCCACAGGGTTGTGGTCGTAAAAACTGACGTCCATGCGCTGCAGATGCCGGAAGATCTGGCTGCGCATATCGAACATGACGCGCTGCCCGGTCCACTGCATCAGGTAGGTCTGCATGAACTCCAGACCGTAGCTCACCAGCAGCGCGATGAGATACAGCGCCGCGAGCTGCGAGATCCCGGTGATGGGGTCATGGCTCAGATAACGGACGATCCAGGCAGGCTTGTGGCCCGGCTCGGGAGACATGTAGGCATCGACGCCGACCTTGACCAGGAACGGCCCTGCGACATCTGCTCCAGCCTTCAACAAGATCGCCAAAGCGGAGATCAGGGCATGGCCCGTGTATGGCCGCAGATAGGTCAGCAAACGCCGCATCAGGCGTGAATCGAATGCTTTACCTGCCGGGTCGTCGTCATGTGCCGACTTTTTCTTCTTATCTTCTGCCTTAGCCGCCATCTGGATAGATTGTAGATGCGGAGCCACCCGTCTCCGGTTCACCCTTTCCGGTGAAAGAATAGGGAAGATGCCCCCTGTCGGTCTCTACCTTTCGGTCCCGTTCTGCCGTGCTAAGTGCAGTTACTGCAACTTCGCCTCCGACGCCTTCGGCCCCGCCCGGATGGATGCCTATGTGGACCGCCTTACCGAGGAGATCGCTCAGGCACCGGCAAAGGCTTCCGCTATCGGCGCGACGCTGCCCCGGGAGGTAGATTCGGTCTATTTCGGCGGAGGGACGCCGAGCCTGCTCTCTGCGGCGCGCTTTCAGCGCATCTTCGAAGCTTTGCGGACCGTTTTCTCGCTGCAGAGTGAGATGGAGTTCACGCTCGAATGCGCTCCGGGGCAGCTTGCGGACGAGACCCTCGCGGAGCTGCTTCGTCACGGCCTTAACCGTGTCAGCCTCGGGGTGCAGTCCTTCGTTGACCAGGAGTCACGTGCCGTCGGCCGGTTTCATACAAGGGATGTCTGCCTTGCCGAGATCGCCCGTCTACGCTCCGCCGGGGTGCAGGAGATCAATGTCGATCTCATCGCGGGCCTGCCGCACCAGACCCACGAGAGCTGGCGTATCTCTCTGGAGCAGACCGTCGCGGCAAATGTGCCTCACGTCAGCGTCTACATGTTGGAGGTTGACGAGGAATCCCGGCTGGGAAGGGAACTCATCGCCGGCGGTGTGCGTTATCACGCCCACCATGTGCCCGATGATGGCCTGGTGGCGGAGATGTATCTGGAAGCCTGTGAGTTCCTGGGGAACGATGGCATCCCTCAATACGAGATCTCGAACTTCGCCCGCCCTGGCCACGCCTCCCGCCACAACCTTAAGTATTGGAAACGTCTTCCATATCTTGGTCTGGGGCTGGATGCACATTCCATGCTGGGCGATTGGCGCTTCCAGAACACGGATGATCTGAACGCTTATCTCGAAGGCAAAGCATCGCCGGACCCGGTCTCCGTTTCGCCGCATGAGGCCTCAGAGGAAGAGCTCTTTCTCGGGCTGCGGCTGAATGAGGGGATTGCTCTTCCGGAAGAGGGGCCGATCGCTCATGTGCTGCGGCAATTGGTTCGGGATGGCCTGATGCAGGTTCAGGGAGACCGGGTCGCTCTGACGCCAAAGGGGCGCCTCCTTTCGAACGACGTCTTCACTGAGCTTCTTGGAGCCACTGCCTGAGACAATATGGGCATGGAGATGATCGAGCTTCGCAGCGACACGTTCACCAAACCCACCGCCGCTATGCGCCATGCTATGGCTACCGCCGAGGTCGGCGACGATGTCTATGGGGAAGACCCAACGGTCAACCGGCTGGAAGCTCGAGCCGCACAGGTCTTCGGTAAAGAAGCTGCCATCTTTGTTCCCACCGGCTCGATGGGCAATCTCACCTCCATCATGGTCCACACACGGCCGGGGCAGGAGGTTATCTGCGAATCGCGCGCCCATATTCTCGACTGGGAGATGGGATCGATGGCTTCCGTTGCCGGAACTGTGCCGCGCACTATCTTTGGAGACCGCGGCGTACTGACCTGGTCTCAGATCCGCGAGAAGATCGTTCTCAACACGGCGGCATACTATCGCGCGCGCACTGGGCTGATCGAGCTGGAAAACTCGCATAACATGGCAGGGGGAACAGTCACGCCGCTCGATGTTTTTGAGGAGATCTGGGCCGGCGCCAAGGAGTGCGGCATTCCGACGCATCTGGATGGAGCCCGTGTTTTCAATGCTGCTACCGCGCTTGGCGTTTCCGTCTCACGGTTGACCAGTGGCTTTGATACCGTCATGTTCTGCCTCTCCAAAGGCCTGGGTGCGCCTGTCGGATCGATGATCGTCGGCAGCCGCGCCTCCATCGACCGTGCACGCGTTATCCGTAAGATGCTGGGTGGTGGCATGCGTCAGGCCGGCGTGCTCGCCGCTGCGGGCTTGATTGCCCTGGAGGAGATGTCCAAACGGCTCGCGGAAGACCACGCGAACGCTCGTCTGCTGGCGGAGGCGATTGCAACCTCTCCAGCCGCGGAGATGGATCTTTCAGGCGTGCAGACCAATATTGTGATCTTCCGTTTGGCCGGCAACGGGGACGCCGCAGCCCTTGTTCGCCGCCTGGAAGCGAAGGGTGTTCGTTGCAGCGCCATCGGTCCACACGCATTGCGGCTGGTCACGCATAACGATGTCTCGCACGCGCAGTGTGAGACTGCGGCAAGGTTGATTGTGGAAGAGCTTTGAAATTAGAAAACCCAGGGCTAAAAGCCCATTTCTTCTAGAGCGAATAACGGTGGGCTGAAACCCACGTCTCCCACTAATTCGAGCTTTGCTGCACTGGGCACCCCATTCATCGCAACGCGATGAGTGGGAGATTCGCGCAGCGCGCGAATTGTTTTCTGGGTGGGAGCAGCAGGCTTCAGCCCGCTGGCCCTGGGCCTTTCTTTCGAATCAGAATAAAGGCCACGTTGCTTAGGCAGTCTCTGCCGGTGCCTGGACGACGAACTTCCGCGGCAGGGTTACGGTCACTTTGACTCCGGTCTCGTCGGGGAAGGCGGGGCTTTCGAGCTCGATCCGTCCTCCATGCTTGCTTAGAATGCCGCGGCTGACCCATAGACCAAGACCTGTGCCTCTTTCCCCCTTTGTCGAAAAGAAGGGTTGAAAGAGATTTCGCTGGGTTTGTTCGTCGATCGCCGGTCCGCTGTTGATTAGCGTGACCCGCGCCCCATCGCTCAGCGGGACCAGCTCCACGCGGACGGTTCCTCCGGGGTCTGCGGCTTCGTAGGCATTGGTGATGAGATTGGTGAAGACCTGGCGCAGTTCCGCGGGATATCCCTCTACCATTGCCGTCTCTGGCAATATCTGCTCCAGTGTCACCTGGGCTCGCTGAATCTTATATGCGATGAGCGTGATGAGATCCTGGAGCAGTTCCCGTAGCTCTACGGGCACTGGCGTGCGGGATTCGCGATAGAGAGAGAGCATGGCGCGGCTGATCTGTGTAACCCGCGATAGCTCCTGGTCAGCCATTTCCAGCAGGTGACGGCGTTCCTCTTCCTCATAGGAGTCGGTGCGCAGCAGATAGAGAATGTTTGCCACTGAGTCCAGAGGGTTATGAATCTCATGCGCGATGGTGGCCGCCAGCCTTCCGGTGACGGCAAGCCGTTCATTGGAGATAAGAATCCGCTGTGTCTGCTTCTCATGGGTGATATCGCGGAAGACAATCACCACGCCTACCATCAATCCCTCTGCATCGCGGATGGGCGCTCCTGAGTCGTCGATGTGAACCTCGGTCCCGTCACGCCGTCGCAGGATGGTGTGGTTCGCAAGCCCAACCACACGGTCCATGCGTTTGACCCTGGAGATCGGGCTCTCGAGGGGTAGCCGGGTCTCTTCGTTGACAATGTCGAAGACCTCTTCGATAGGTTGGCCGAAAGCTTCATCGATCGTCCATCCGGTTAGCTCCGATGCAATCGGATTCAGCATGGTCACCAGCCCATGTCCGTCAGTAACGATTACGCCGTCGCCGATGGAAACCAATGTCGTTCGCAGCCGCTGCTCTGATGCAAAGAGCTGATCGGCTCGCTCCTGCAGTGACGTCACCGATGTCTGGAAGCTGAGAGAGACACGGTTGAGCTGATGGTTCATGTAGATTGCGATCAATGTTCCGGTCAGAAGCGAAAGAACAAGCAGGTAGATTCTGGTGACGCGTGCGCGCTCCTGCCAAACCTCTACGCTCTGCTCCCGCAGAACGCTGGTCGTCCGCATCGTCTCGGAAAACTGACTGCGGATGGTGTCCATCTGCGCTTTACCTTGCAGATTTACCTCAATCGGGTTTTCAGCCTTACCGGTTCTTATAGCTTCGATCTGGAGATCGGCGAAGCCGTGCTTCCATTGCAGATACGAGTTTCGAAGATTGCGGATACGAGTGGTCTGAGGCGAACTGAGACCGGGGGTCTTCTCAAAGTCATTCAAGCGCTGGATAATCTCGTCCTCGTGGCCGCGATAGAGATCGAGAAATCGTTCGTCATGCGTGATCTGGTAGCCGCGGAGTCCAGTCTCCTGGTCGAGGATGAGCTTTTGCGCCTGCCCCAACCGCTGCAGGTTTCGGTCGATCAGTTGTAGCTGGTTCACCGCCAGGTTGGCCGAACGGATCTGCCACGACAGCACTCCGCTGACGATCAACAATGCAGCAATCGGCAGCAGAAATGTCAGGAGAAGGATCCGTCGAAATTCACGAATGTCCAATGAGCGGCACCTATTGCGGACTGCGTTCCGAGAACAGGCGCTTCAGATTCGCCAGCAATGCTGGCGCGCCTTCTCCTTTGGTCATATAAAGCGAGACATTCGCGGTTGCGTTTGCCGGCAGACCAACATAGGCAGAGAGTAGCAAAATAGGAAGGTCGGGACGTATAGCCCGCATCTGCCGTGCTACCTCATCTCCATCCATGCCCGGCATCGAGTAATCCAGAATCACAGCATCCACGGGATAAGCCTCCAGGAGAGATAGACCGGAGGGGCCGTCAGGAGCGCACAGCACACGGTAACCGGCGCGTTCCAGCAGCATGCTTCGAATGCGAAGCCCAACGGCTTCATCATCGACGCATAGAATTAAAGGCGAGCTCTGCATCAAGTGGACCTGTGTGCCCACACTACACCATCGCCTTCGTAGATGGCTTGTAAATCCGTTGCGAATCAACAGATCAGCTGAGCAGATTCACACTATTTTTGCATTCCAGGCCCTCGGTTGCGATAGCCTAAGGCCGAACACAGGAGAAAAACGCTCTGTGAGCCAGACCATCTTTCTGCTGGAAGACGATCTCGATATCCAGCGGCTGGTGCAGTACCATCTGGAGGCTGCGGGCTTCATCGTCCGGGCTTTCAACGCGGCTACCAACGTAGCCTCTGACGCTGAGCGGCAACCTCCGGCCCTCTTCCTGCTGGACATCATGGTGCCCGGCGGTGACGGTCTGGACCTCTGCCGTCGTCTGCGTTCCAACCCCGCGCTGTCGACGATTCCCATCATCTTCCTCACCGCGCGCGCCAGCGAGAACGATCGTGTGCTCGGTCTGGAGCTGGGAGCCGATGACTACATCACGAAGCCTTTCGGCACCCGGGAACTGCTGGCTCGTGTGAAGGCCGTATTGCGTCGCTTTGAACGTCCTACCGCGCCAAGCATCGTCAGCTTCGACAATATTGAGATTGACCAGGCTGCCATGCAGTTGAAGGTAGGCGGTCACCTGCAGACGACGACGGCTACCGAGTTTCGTCTGCTGGATTATCTGGCCCGCCACCCAGGTCGTGTCTTCACCCGCGACCAGTTGCTTGATGCTGTCTGGGGCGACGCCCGCTTCGTCACCCCGCGTTCCGTCGACGTCTATGTACGGCGAATTCGCGAGAAGATTGAGGCTGATCCGGAAAACCCGCGTTACCTTAAAACCATGCGCGGCGCCGGTTATCGTTTCGAAATGCCGAAGACCGTCTGAGGGAACGCCTTGAAGCGGACCATCACTGGAATTGCGGTGCTGCTGTGCGTGGTTACGGCTTTGGCCGCATTTGGCGCTGGTTGGGCTTTGTCCGGCTCGCCTGTGTGGCTGCGCTTTGTCACGCTCGCTGCCATTATGCTGGGCATCTCTTTGGTTGCCATCGCAATTATCAGCGGTGCGCTGCGAAGAGATGCCTCCAGCCTTCGTCTGGCTATTGTGGCGTCCACGCCGGAACAGCAGTCCAATCGGCCTGATCTGGGGGATTTTCAGGATCTCTGGCCTGCGTTTGACGCTGCTCGGCAGAAGATTCGTTCCCAGATTGCAGCGGTTGAAGAAGAACGGGCCAAACTCGCAGCCGTCCTGGACTCTATGCAGGACCTTGTCGTCGCTGTAGATTCGGCAGGGCGCATCCAGTGGGCGAATGAACCCATGCGCCGTGAGCTCGAAGGTGCGGTCCGCCACGGACAGGCGATTGTCCATACTATCCGCGATCCTGAGGTGCTGCTCTGCCTTCAGGTGGCGCTCGACGATGGCCTGGTGACACAGCGCCGATCTACCTCACTCAAGCCAGGTCGCATCTTTGAAGTCAACGCGGGTCCCATCCCCGGTGGCGGCGCTGTTGCGGTATTACACGACCTTACCCGCATCGAACAGGTGGAGCGTACGCAGCGTGAGTTCATTGCCAATGTCTCTCATGAACTGCGCACTCCGCTGACCTCCATCTCTGGTTACGTCGAGACCCTTCTGGACTTTGAGCGGTCACTGTCTCTTCAGTCCAGGGAGTTTCTTGAAACGATTCTGAAAAACGCCACTCGTATGACCCGGCTGACCGAGGACCTTCTGGTCCTGGCCCGGGTCGAGAGCGGTGAGAATCCCATCCATCCGGCGGTGGTCTCCGCCGAAAAAATGGTTCGTGACGCTGTCGCCTCTGTCCGCGGGATTGTGCGCGATGCCGGTGCCAAGCTCGATCTCGGCGTCATGGACGATGTCAATGTCATGGCGGATGCCGACGCCACGACCCAGGTGCTTTCCAACCTGATCGAGAACGCAACGAAGTATGGCCGCGCTACAACCGGAGAGCCGGCACGGATTGAGGTCTCTGTGGAACAAAAAGGGGGCTATGCGGAGTTCCGCATCCGGGACTGGGGCGCGGGCATCGCTTCAGAGCATCATGAGCGCATCTTCGAGCGCTTCTACCGTGTAGACAAAGCCCGTTCCCGCGAGACGGGTGGTACCGGTCTCGGGCTCGCCATCGCGCGCCATATCGTGATGCAGCATGGCGGAAATATCTGGGTGGAGAGCCGCCTCACCCAGGGAAGCACCTTTGCGTTCACCCTGCCTGCGGTGCAGGGCTGATATGGTGAGGGGTGTGCGCTCCGCTGTACCCATTCTGCTCACATTTGCCCTGCTGACTGGCTGCAAATCGCCGCAGCAGACGGGTGCTCCTGCTGCAGACCCAGGCATGCTGACGATCAATGGCGCTGGAGCCAGCTTTCCCAACCCCATCTACTCAAAGTGGTTTGCCGAGTACGGCCGGCTGCATCCGGGCGTACGTATCAACTACCAGCCGATCGGCTCCGGAGGTGGTATCCGGCAGGTCTCTCAGGGCATCATCGATTTCGGCGCGTCCGATAGTCCTATGAGCGATGCCCAGTTGCAGCAATCGTCCCATCCACTGCTGCATATCCCGACTGTGCTCGGAGCAGTAGTCCCGGTCTACAACCTGCCTGGCATCTCCGCGGAGGTGCGGTTTTCTCCGGAGGTACTGGCGGGGATATATCTCGGTTCGATTACCTACTGGGACGACCCGAAGCTCATTGCCGATAATCCCGGTGTGAAGTTTCCGCATGAAGAGATTCTCCCGGTGTATCGTTCCGATGGCTCCGGCACGACCTTCATCTTCACTGATTATCTTGCCAAGGTGAGCCCGGCCTGGGCGCAGCAGGTGGGTAACTCTACTTCGGTGAAGTGGCCGGCCGGCATTGGACAGAAGGGCAATGAGGGCGTTGCCGGCATGGTGCGTGAGGCGCCTTACGCCTTCGGTTATGTGGAACTTGTCTATGCCTTGCAGAACCACATGACCTTCGGCCTGATACGGAATGCTGCAGGGCAATGGATCAAAGCCAGTCCAGCGGCGGTTACAGCCGCCGCTGAGGCCCAGGCGGATACGATTCCTGCTGATTTCCGGGTTTCCCTGGCGAATGCCGGCGGAACGGCCAGCTACCCCATCTGCTCATTTACCTGGTTGCTCGTTCCACAGCAGTCGGCTGACCCTGCCAAAGGCAGACAGCTGCATGACTTCCTGCTCTGGATGCTCGCGGAGGGAGAGCAGGAGGCCGCTGCTATGGGTTACGCTCCTTTGCCTCGCCCTGTAGCAGAGCGTTTAAAAAATGTTGTGGCCAGTATCCGGTAATAGACGCAAAGCCTTATTAATCAAGCTGTTCATTCCGCGTTCACACATATTCCAGATACTCTAGGAAGGGGATCGGGAAGAGCCGGGTGACGACACAACACTCAGAGATGGAGGAGGCACGGGCTGCCTCTGAGATACGCCGCTTTTTG
This sequence comes from Terriglobus albidus, assembly GCF_025685425.1. Classification (GTDB taxonomy): domain Bacteria; phylum Acidobacteriota; class Terriglobia; order Terriglobales; family Acidobacteriaceae; genus Terriglobus; species Terriglobus albidus. The sequence continues at coordinate 22,479 of NZ_JAGTAS010000058.1, read as the reverse complement.
ATGCAGCGGGGTAGTGGTGCTGTGGCTGACCGCACCTTTGCGGCTCTGATGTTGGGTTGTGCGTTGAGCATCTTTGCTATCGTTGCCCTCATCCTGGGAATTCTGATCCTGCGCTCCAGGCTCAGCCTGCATGAGTTCGGTTTCAGTTTCTTTCTGCGTTCAGACTGGGATCCGGTGCGTGGCAGCTTCGGTGCGGTTCCGTTTATATGGGGAACGCTGGCCTCAGCCTTCCTGGCTCTTTTGATCGCAGTGCCGCTGGCGCTCGGGGTGGCGATCTTTATCAACGAGATGTGCCCCCGTGCTCTGCGCACGCCGATTGCGTTTCTTACGGAGCTCCTGGCTGCGATTCCTTCAGTGGTCTATGGTCTGTGGGCCATCTTCGTGCTGGTGCCAATCATGCGCCGCAGTATCGGCCCGTTTCTGAAGAAGTTTTTCGGCTGGACAGGTCTTTTTCATGGCCCGAACTTCGGCATCGGTCTGCTGACGGCCAGCATCATTCTGGCGATCATGGTGTTGCCGGTCATCTCCTCCATCGCGCGCGACGTCATGAAGGCGGTGCCCAACACACAGCGTGAAGGTGTGCTGGCGCTGGGAGCCACCCGCTGGGAGATGGTGCGTATCGGTGTGTTGCGCAATGCGCGCATCGGGATTGTCGGGGCCGTGATCCTTGGACTTGGCCGCGCTCTCGGCGAGACGATGGCGGTCACGATGGTGATCGGGAACCATGCGGCAATTCCAAAAAGTCTCTTCGCGCCCGCCTATACGCTGGCCTCTGTTATCGCGAATGAGTTTACTGAGGCGACAGGCGACCTTTATCTGAGCGCGCTGATTGAGATCGGCCTGGCGCTCTTTCTCGTCACCATTGTCGTAAATGCCATTGCCCGCCTGCTCGTCTTCATGGTGACGCGCGGCAACACTGCGAGGGCGGTGTAAGGTGCCTCTTCGTCCATCGCGTGCGAATGTTGGCCGCCGGCAGGCGGCCAACCACCTGTTTACCGTTCTGGCGATATTGAGCACGGTGCTGGTGATCGCTCCATTGTTCGCCATCCTGGTGTATCTGCTCTTTCAAGGGGTACGTTCACTTAACCTCGCGTTCTTTACGCATCTGCCGCGGCCTGTAGGAGAGCCCGGAGGCGGTATGGCCAACTCGATCGTCGGGTCGGGCATCATTCTGGGCTTGGCCAGTCTTCTTGGGATCCCGGTTGGTATCGGTGCAGGTATCTACCTGCATGAGTATGGCGGCGGCAAGACTCTGGCAAATGCGATCCGCTTTACCGCCGATGTCTTGAATGGCGTGCCATCCATCGTGATGGGCATCGCGGCGTATTCGCTGATTGTTGTTCCGCAAAAGCACTTTTCGGCATTTGCCGCGGGCGTGGCGCTGGCCATCATGATGGTGCCGACGGTAACGCGTACTACCGAAGAGATGCTGGCAACGGTGCCCAATGCGGTTCGCGAAGCAGCGTTGGGTCTAGGTATCCCCAAGTGGCGCACGGTGATCACGGTCAGTTTGAAGACGGCCTCTCCCGGCATCATCACCGGTTGCATGCTTGCGTTTGCGCGTGTTGCCGGCGAGACGGCGCCTCTGCTCTTTACTGCCTTCGGCAACCAGTTCTGGCCCACCAGCCTGAATGAGCCGATTGCAGCACTGCCGCTCCAGATCTTTGTCTATGCCGTCTCGCCGTATGACGAGTGGCACCGTCTGGCCTGGGCCGGGGCTCTGGTGCTGATTGTGATGATTATGGTCTCCGTCACGCTGGTCCGGGTGGTGGCCGGGCGTGGCATGCTCAAGGGAGGGCACTGAGTGGGCGTCGGTATTGAAGTCGAAGACCTGAATGCGTGGTACGGCCAGACGCACACGCTGAAGGGCATCAATCTGAAGATTCCCGCCAACTCGGCGACGGCGCTCATCGGGCCGTCCGGCTGCGGTAAGTCCACCTTTGTGCGCTGCCTGAATCGCATGCATGAGACCAATCCTGTCGCTCGAGCAGAAGGTACTGTTCGCGTCGGCGATGTTGATGTCTACAAGGATGCTTCTCCGGTTGAGATTCGCCGCCGCATTGGCATGGTGTTCCAGCGGCCGAATCCTTTCCCGACGATGTCAATTTACGACAACGTTGCCAGCGGTCTGAAACTGAATGGCTTCCGCAATAAACGCGTGCTTGATGAGGTCGTGGAGCGTTCGCTGCGACAGGCGGCGCTGTGGGACGAAGTGAAGGATCATCTGAAGTCCAAAAGCGGAGCCTCGCTCTCCGGCGGTCAGCAGCAGCGTCTCTGTATTGCTCGGGCGATTGCCGTTGATCCTGAAGTGTTGCTGATGGATGAACCCGCGTCTGCGCTTGATCCGGTCTCGACCGCGAAGATTGAGGACTTGATCTTTCAACTGAAAGACGAGTACACCATCGTCATCGTGACCCACAATATGCAACAGGCGGCGCGTGTGGCAGAGAAAACAGGGTTCTTCTTAAGCGGACATCTTGTCGAGTTCGATTCGACTCACAAAATCTTCACAAACCCGAGCGACAAACGGACCGAAGATTACATCACGGGCAGGTTCGGCTAGAGCATTTCTCCTAAAGATGCAGAACGGAGGCATGACTGTCTGCGCCGTTTTCCCGCGAAGAAAACGGCATTCGCAGGTTTATCCAAAGTTACAGTATTAGGAGAAGTGCTCCAATGCGTATTCGGTTTCATCAGAGTCTCGATGAGTTAAAAGAAAAGCTGCTGGTCATGGCGGGCATGGCTGAGCAGGCGATTCAGCGTGCCATCGAGGCATATCGCACGCGTGATTTGGAGATCTGCGAATTGGTTTTCAAGTCGGAGCCGGCCATCAATCGGCTTGAGCGCGAGATCGACCAGGCAGCACTCGATCTGCTGGCGATGGAACAGCCCATGGCCATTGATCTTCGGTTCATTCTTTCTGTCATTCGTATCAACGCGGATCTGGAGCGTGTCGGTGACCAGGCCGTGAACATCGCTGTCCGCGTCCGAGAGATGGGGGCTTATTCGAATGTCGACCTGCCGGTGGACATTCCGCGTGCCGCATCCCTCGCTTCGGCCATGGTCCGCAAGGCTCTGCAGGCCTTTATCGAAGGCGATGCTGAACTGGCGCGTTCGGTGCTCGCGATGGACGACGAGGTGGATGCGATGAACGACGCGGCCTTCACCGCGTTGAGCGCGCTCATCAAGCGTCAGCCAGAACTGACACCGCAGGCCCTGAATGCATTGATCATCTCGCGCAACCTGGAGCGGGTTGGGGACCACGCAACCAATGTTGCCGAAGACGTGATTTTCTGGGTACGGGGCGCCGACGTTCGGCACAAAGGTTCGGTAGCAAGCTAACTGACTTGCTTTGTGCAAGTTCCATGTGGATAACCATCCGAGGGTCTGGTCGATCTAACCTAGAACGATGAGCCTGTTTGTTCGACTCCTCTCTCTTGCCGCACTCTGTGCTGCTACCGCGGTTCAGGCGGACCCTGCCCGCTTCGATCTCACGGGACCCAAAGTCGATATCCGTGTTACACGCGGCAGCCGCACGCTCCCGATTGCGCAGGTTGCGAACCTGCAGCCTGGGGACCGGCTCTGGTTACGTCCCGAGCTGCCGGAATCTCAGTCGGTGCATCTGCTGCTGATTGCGGCCTTTCTGCGGGGAACCACCAACCCGCCGCCAGATGACTGGTTCACCAAGATCGAAAGCTGGAACAAGAAGGTTAAAGAAGAGGGCGTCTTCGTCACTGTGCCGAAAGAGGCGCAGCAGGCGCTGCTCTTTCTCGCTCCTGAGACGGGTGGGGACTTCGGAACGTTGAAGTCGGCTGTGCGCGGCCGCCCCGGCATCTTTGTACGCGCCTCGCAGGACCTGACGGAGCTTGGCTTCGAGCAGGCCCGTATTGAGCGTTACCTGGCTGGGATGCGCCAGATTCCGGCGACGAACGATGCCAAGCTGCTCTCGGACCGCTCAGAGGCGTTGGCGCGGACACTCGCTCTCAAGCCCAACTCCGATTGCTTCAACCAGCCCGCGGATCAGCAGGTCGTCTGTCTGACGCAGAGCGGGAACCAGACCCTGCTCGATGATGGCCACGGCGCCAGCATCGTAACCGAGCTAGCCAACAATGGTGGCGCCGACCTGGCCGGCGCCGCGGCTTCGACCGCTCCATTCGGCGGTGGCGCTTATAGTGCGTATGTCGGCGCGGTAGTCGATCTGACCAAGCTGCTGACGAACATGCATACCGCTCAATACCAGTACATTCCTGCGGTAGCGTTTCCTGATACGGATCACTTCAATCTCCGTCTCAATGCCGCTCCCTCGTTTCACAATCCGAAGTCAGTGATTGTGATTGCCCTGCCAGGCATCCAGCCAACGAAGTTGCCTCCGCTACAGCCGGGCAATCCAAAGGAAGTGACCTGCCTGCTCAAGCCGGAGGTCGTGTTGCACCTGCAGAATGCGCCGCTGGTCTTCTCAACCGGCATCGCGCATGACCTGGTGCTGCATGTAAATACTCCGGAAGGAAGAGATATTCCACTGGTAGCCGATGCCTCCAAGGGCGGGCTGGTGCTGACCTCCACGGCAGAGGATGGCAGGCGTTCCATGATGGCGGATGATACGTCAATGGTATCCAAACCCGCATCGCCAGGGGCGGGGCTGACCGGCACGGTTCATGGGCAGTGGGGCTTCGATTCCTTTGACGGACCAACTCTCCCGCTGCAGGACGAACCCGGCAAGGGCTGGAAGCTGGTCTCGGAAGATGGCGTTATTGTCGGGCGCGAACACTCCTTCGCGCTTGCTTCCACGGGTATCGGTTGCGTTGAGAAAGTACAAATCGTCAGCGGTCCGAAGAAGATCAATGCGGACTTTCATCCCGGAGATCAGCCGAAGCAACTTGTGGCCAAGGCAATGCTTAAAGACGTGAATCCGGGCGATCTACGTATCGAAGTAGAGCAGTACGGTGAGCAGCAGCCACAGGAGGTGGAGACCAAGGCGTACAACGAAGCGGCGAAACTTACCTCGTTCAAGTTGCACGCCGGTGACACATCCGGAGTATTGGAAGGTAGCTCGCTGGATCAAGTGCAGTCCGTAGAGCTAAACGGCGCTACCTTCACGCCGTCCGGTGAGCCCGGCAGCATATTGAATCTAAGCCTGCCTAAGGATGCCCCTGCGCTGAAGGTCAAGCCGGGTGAGACAACGACAGCGCATGCTCATCTGAGAGATGGAAGGACGGTTGATGTTCAAGCCTCAATTCTGGAGGCGCGTCCAACCGTCACACTGGTGAACCGGCACATTACAGCGCCCAATGGCGGCGCGCCTTCCATTCGGTTATCGAATAAGGACGATCTTCCTCTTTCGGATAAGCTCACGTTCTTTTTGAAGGCGAATGGCGCCTTTCCTCGCAGCCAGAAGATCGAGGTTGCGACCAAAGATGGCTCCTTGAAGACGATGCTGAGCTTTGACGATGGAACGCTGGTGCTGCAGGATGCATCTACGGCGATTGCGAACCTTGATCCATCGAAGGCGCTGGGAGCCTCGGCCTTCGGCAAGTTGCAGTTCCGCGCTGTAGGGGCAGATGGTTCTCAGGGAGATTGGCAGCCGCTGGCGACGCTGGTGAGAACGCCGACGCTGAAAGAGATTCGTTGCCCGGTGGACGACACGAAGGCTTGCCGCCTGGTTGGCAGCAGTTTGTACTTGCTGAAATCTGTGGCGGCGACCAGCAAGTTCGACAATGCCAAAGAGGTTCCACCGGGTTTCGGTGACAGCCAGCTTGAAGTGCCACGCCCGTACGGAACCGTGCTCTTCGTCAAGCTGCTGGACGACCCCGAAGGTGTCAATGCAGTCGCATTGCCGGTAACGCCGGAGTTCTAAACGAAGAAGGGGCACGGCCACACCGTGCCCCTTCACGTATCCGGAAATAAATCAAAAGGAGCGCTTCTCGCGATGAAGAAGCTGTTCCAGCTCTTCTTTGAACTCTCCCACGTCTTTGAAGTCGCGGTAGACGCTGGCAAAACGGATATAGGCTACAGTATCCAGTTCTTTGAGGCGAGACATGATGAGTTCGCCAACCTCGGAGGTGGTGCGCTCGCGCTCCGGTGAGTCCACAACATAGGCTTCGGTCTCATCGACGACGCGTTCCAGTTTTGCAGCCGAGACCGGGCGCTTTTCACAGGCGCGCAGAATGCCGGAAAGGACCTTCTGCCGGTCGAACTTCTCGCGGCGGCCGTCTTTCTTTACGACCATGTAGGGAATTTCGTCGATGCGCTCGTAGGTGGTAAAGCGCTTGTTGCAGCGCTCACATTCGCGCCGTCGACGTATGGAGTCGGCTTCTTTGCTTTCGCGGGAGTCAACGACCTTGTCTTGCGTAAATCCGCAGTAGGGACACTTCATCGGGATAATTTGATTTTATCAAGCGGATGTCTCGGCTGCGTGCTCACTGGCCTCGGCAACTTTACCGATAGAGACGCTTTCGATCCGGGAGAAGACCAGGCCGACGGGAATAATGCTGAGCGAGGTCACAATCAGAAGCAGCGCTCCACAGGCTGTGGCAGCCTCGATCGGCACGCCATAAAACGCCTGCATGGAGGCGGCTGTGGCGGCAATCTGAGTAAACCAGCCAATGACAGGAAGCTGCAGCAGCGATCCGCCGAGCGATGCAGCCATCAGCAGCATGACACTGGCAAAGGTGAGTGTTCCCAGCTGCGGCGTATGGACAAAGGCATGTCCCGTCTCCAGGTACGCTCCGGCGATCATCGCCCACATGACGATGGAAAGAATGATGGTGACCACGAGTGAACCAACGCTGGGAATTGCACCTAATCCTTCACGAAAGCCAAGAATCTTTTCCGCCACGGTTTCACCGAGCCCCTCAGAGAGCCTGCCAAGAATTGCTTTGGCCATGGCTGCCAGTGCAGAACCGGCGATCCGGATGGCAATCGCAAAGATGGCGATTGCCATGGTCGCCGCAAGCGAGAAAGCACCTACCCGGACAAAAGTCTCGTGGTGTGGCATGTTCTTTGGCAGAAAGAGCAGTGCGGTCGAAAAGACCAGGGCTGCCGATCCCAGGTCAAACATGCGCTCCAGGGTATAGATCGCGATCTGAGGCGCGATCGAGGTCTTGGTGCGCCTCGCAATGATGTAGGGCCGCGACAGGTCAGCCAGGCGCCCGAAGATGGCCACCGCGGTAAAGCCGATAAAGTGCGAGCCCGTCAGCGAGAGCGGCGAAACCTTGCGGAGTTTCCCCAGCAGAATGGTCCACCGCCAGGAACGGAAAAGATAGGTGCCCCAGATCAGGCCAACGCCGGCAGCGACATGTCTGTAGTCGATTAAGCGAAGCTGGCGCACGAAGAGGCCGAAATCGAAGTGGATCTTCGAGCGAAAAAGATAGATCAGGATGGCAAGAACTGCGAGTGCTGCCAGGGAGGCCGGAGTTTTCTTGTCCTTCATTGAGCTTGGGCCTGTGCCGTTGCGTTGCGGGTCTCCGCCTCGAGTTTACGCCGGTTGAATTCGCGGATGACGCGGGCTACGTAGGCACGGGTCTCCCGATAGGGAGGAATGCCATGATAGCGATCCACCGCTCCAGGTCCGGCGTTGTAGGCCGCCAGCGCCATGGCCATATTGTCGTGATAACGGGTCAGCAGCGCGTCCAGGTAGGCTGAGCCGCCATTGACGTTTTCCCCGGGATGGAAGCTGTTGTGTACGCCGAGCTCGCGGGCTGTACCGGGCATAAGCTGCATCAGTCCCTGCGCTCCAGCGCGGGATACGGCAGCGGGCTGGTTGTTGCTTTCGGCACGAACTACCGCGGCCAGAAGGTCAGCGTCAACGCGATGTGCTGCCCCAGCCGAGGCAAGCAACTGGTGCAGCTCAGAGGCGGTTAGAGCATTTTCCCTGCGGGTGTCGTGTAGGGCTTCCGCATCTATGGGCGTTTTCCGCAATGAAAACGCCGCTGCACGCTCTAAAGATGTCTCGTCTTTCGTCACCGTCTCTTTCAGCTCCGTTCGAATAGACGGCGACGGGAGCTCGAAGAACTCAGCCTGAGCGATGGCTTCCTGTGGAACCTCCAGATAGCTCTGCTCGCTGGTGTAAAGCCGGACCCGGCCAGGCTCAGCCGCTGCTTCACGGCGGACACAGTCCAGCGTAAAGCCTGTACGCAGTGTGATGTGCTCGGCAGCGAAGGCGGTAGCGCTGAGCAGACAGAGACTTAGGACACGGACAAACACTTGGTTAAGCCTACCGAATTTTGCGGGAAACGTCGCTTAAGAAAGCCCTTAACCAGCGATGAGACGAAGTAAAAAGAAGATCGCGACGCCGGCAAAGAAGACAAGCGCCATGCGAATGCCGGGCTCACGGTTCACCTCTGGGACAAGGTCTGTGGCGGCTACATAGATGGTGACACCCGCAGAGACCGGCAGGCCGATATGCACCCATGAAGGGAAGATATTGATAAGAAAGACCCCGGCGAGGGTAGCCAGACCCAGCGAAAGGGCAGCATTCAGGGCCGTCTTTCGGGACTGTCCACTGGCCAGCATGACTGAAGCTACCGTGAATCCCTCGGGGAGCTTGTGCAGGAAGACCGCCAGAAAGACGATGTAGCCCAGCCAGTTCGAGATCAGGAAGCCTGAGGCGATCGCCACGCCGTCGAAGAGCGTATGGACCCCCAGACCCAGGAGTACTGAGTACGATTTGTAGCGGGCGATGAACTCGTCATGATGGGTCTCTTCACCGAAGTGAAAGTGGGGTGTGATGGTGTGCTCGATCAGATGGACGCCGCAGTAGCCCACCAGTACCAGCAGCGGAGCCCAGGTCGGCGCCAGTTTCAGGCTTTCGGGAAGCATCTCCAGAACGGCGGCAGCCAGCATAAAGCCCGAACCCAGGGCGACGAAATAACGCAGCGAGCGCGTCGTTGGCGAGCGGCGTACGAGCAGCAGGCCGCCGAAGAAGTCGGCGAGACCGGCGACAGTACCGAGAGCAAGGCTTAGGGCAAAGGCAGACATCAGGAGAGTTCAGTTAAATTCTTTCCAATCAATAGTCTCTCATTGGATGGGGCCGGGGCGGAAACGTTGCAGCAGCTACACGGTCCGGTCTTGCGGCAAATCTTCGCTCGCCATGGCAAGTGTGACTCCCAGTGCGCAGAGGAGGACAATCTGCTCCAGACGCGTGGAAACCTGGTGCAGGCGGTCAAAGTCGGCTCTTTCCGGATTAGTGAGCGGGAGGTTCGTGAAATCACCACCCACCAGCTGGCGATCATGTTCCATCAGCGGCATGATGTGGAAGCCGATATACATCGTCAGGCACAGCATCAGCGCGGTGAGGCTGACGATGGCCAGCATCTGCAGCCGGTTACGATGGCTGCGCTGATAAAGCAGGACCGTGGTCAACGCAAGAACAATGCCGCAGCCAAGACCTACCCAGTGCAGCCGGGTAAGGCATAGTCCGACGATAATGCCGGGGATCCGTGTGTTGCCTTGTGTCATCTCCAGCACCTGAGGAGAGAAGATCGCGGGTGCGGCGATGGCGCCGAAGAAGACGATGCCGCCCATCCAGGCGATAAGCGAGAGCAGCCGGAGGGAACGAAGAAAGGCAACCATGCTTCAAGTGTCGTCGCAGCAAGGGGCTTGGGGCAAGTTAGCCACGATGGTCGATAGATTCGATTTGATTCTTTGTCAGGAATTTAGGGGCGTTCGAGCCCACCCTAGCGTTGCGAGGGTGGGGCACCCGGGTAGGTAAGCGCTGAAGGCGCGCTCTATACCAGCCTGGGGCAACGCCCCAGGTTTCGATGCCCACAAGATGTTAAAGGGCTGAAAGGCCCGCTCTATAACTCTGCAGTGAGGGTGAATTTGCTAAATCCGATCACGACCGATGAGGCGCTGCACGCGTTTTTCCATCGGAGGATGTGTGCTGAAAAGTCCCGCCAGATCGCTGGCGCGCAGGCGTGGCGCAGAGATGAACAGGTGTGCCGTCGATGGCGTTGCATCCATTGGCAGACGGCGTGAGTATGCATCAATCTTCTGTAGTGCGCGCGCCAGGGCATACGGGTTTCCGGTCAGCTCTGCTCCGGAGGCATCAGCGGCATACTCCCGCGAGCGCGAGACAGCAAGCTGGATCAGCATAGCTGCGACGGGCGCAAGAATCAGCATCAGAAGCGCGCCGATGCTGCCGCCGCCGCGCTCACGACCGTCCCGGTCTCCATAGCCGCCAAAGATCATGGCAAAGCGGCCCATCTGCGCCAGCAAGGTAATGGCTCCCGCGATCGTCGCTGCAATGGAGCTGGTCAGGATGTCGCGATTGCGTACGTGTCCAAGCTCATGAGCGAGCACACCCTCCAGTTCCTCGTCATCCAACAGATCCAGAATGCCCGCGGTCACGGCGACGGAGGCATGCTTCGGATTGCGCCCGGTCGCAAAGGCATTGGGAGACTCTGTAGGCAAGAGATAGATCTTCGGCATAGGCAGGCCTTGCTTGTAGGCAAGCTGCTCCACGATGGAATACACCCGCGGGAGCTGTTCGCGGGTCGCCGGCTGCGCGCGATACATCGCCAGGGCGATCTTGTCCGAGAAGAAATAGCTGACGAAGTTCATGACGGCAGCCAGCAGAAACGCCAGTACCATGCCGTTTTGCCCGCCGAAGTACTCTCCCACGAACATCATCAGCAGGGTCAGGGATGTCAGCAACATGGCGGTTTTCAACGTATTCATAGGCGTTTTCGTCCTTCTGCCTATTAGACGTGGCGGGGTCGGCCGACGATGCTGGGCAGTCACCCGCCGTTCATACGTCAGTGATATACCAGGCGTATGGAAAACCTCCACCTCGATCGTCGCCGCTTTCTGCGGCAGAGTTTTGCTTTCAGCGCGACGGCGCTGTGGGCTTCGCGCCATGGCCTGGCCAAGGTGATGCCGAAGGATCCGGCAGCAGCCGAGTTGCTGATGCTGGGTGACTGGGGATATCTGAATCCCGCCGCACAGCAGGTTGTCGCCAAAGGAATGGCCGACTATACGCTTCGCGAGAAACTGAAACCGCAGGCGCTGCTGATGCTGGGTGATAACTGGTACGAAGCACTGGAGGGCGGTGTGGACTCCGAGCGCTGGAAGACCGGTTTCGAAGAGATGTACCCGAAGAGTGTCTTCGACTGCACCGCATATGCTGTGCTGGGCAACCATGACTACCAGTATTTTCCGAAGAGCAAGGTCGAAGCAGAGCTGGAGTACGCTCGCCGCGGCCACAGCCGCTGGACCATGCCGGCGAAGTGGTACACCTTCGAGTTCCCGAAGAAGAATCCGCTGATCACCTTCATCGCGCTCGACAGCAACATGCCGCATCCGATCGCTCCGCGGAAGGACGGCAAGCCGACGATCGATTTCACTCTGACAGAAGAGGAGCGCGTCGCACAGCTCGCATGGCTTGAAGCTGAGCTCCAGAAGCCACGCAAGACTCCGTTTACGGTCGTGATCGCGCACCATCCCGTCTTCTCCGACGGGCCGCACGGTGACCATCAGATCCTGATCCGCGACTGGGACCCGCTCTTCCGCAAGTACGGTGTGCATGCCTATCTGGCGGGACATGATCACGATCTGCAGCATCTGGAGTTCGAAGGGCATCCGACGACCTACTTTCTGTCAGGAGGTGGCGGTGCGGACCTGTATGACCTCAAGGTCGATCCCACGGTACGCGGGCCGTATGCACACAAGGTCTACGGTTTCAGTCACCTCTCGGTGACACCGAAGAAGCTGATGCTGCAGCATCTGGATGGAGACGGTCGTTTGCTACACGCCATCGAGAAGACGCCGGAAGGCAAGCTCACGGTTCTGAGCTAGGGCGTATTGTCCCCGCTTTTGATTTGTCATTTCGGAGCGTTAGCGGAGAAATCTGCTTTTCTACCGAGGTTTCCTACCAGGGTAAGAGAAAAAGGATCCCTTCGGGATGACAAAAAAGGTCGCGCGAAGCGCGATGCCCCAACGCTAAGCCCCGGCGAACAAGTTCGCCGGGGCCCCACCCTTCGCGGTAAAACTGCCAAACACTTAAGGCTGCCCGCGGGCAGCCTCAAGTTATTTACGACCGGTTGATCGCGCGTTTGAGTACAACCTCTAATGCGGCCTTCTGTTCCGTGTATTCCGCCTCGCTCAACTTTCCGGTTGCACGATCTGTTTCGAGAGCGAAGAGCTCGTCCTTAAGCGTCTGCAACAGGGGAGGAGCGGACGGTGCAGCGGGAGCGGTTGGCGCAGCTCCAGCCGTTGCGGCAGCGGGCTGTACGGGCTTGCCACTGAGGAAGAACCCTGCTGCAACTGCGAGCAGCAACGCCAAGCCGCTGAGAATCCACCACTTGTACTTGGTTAATGGATCGGGTGTATCGATCGGCGTTCCCAGTCCACCGCCCGGCTTGGTATCAGTCGCTGCCGATCCGCCTGTCGCTGCTGCCTGGCTATCGCCGCCAGCCGCCGCGGGCTGGCCATCAGCGCTGGTCTGTGCTGCATCGCGCGGCAGTTGGCCGGTACCGGAGACGGTAAATCCAAGCTTGGCGCCGGGAGCGATGTCACGCGCGACATACGTCTGTGCATTCAGTTCTTCGACAAGGTTGTACTGCGCTCCTGCGGCTGCCTGGAATTTGAAGGTCTTCGGCATCATCAGAGCGATAGTGCCGGTCTTCATCGTCGGGCGGGGTCCGAGCGTCAGCGTTCCGTTATAGGGCAGCTCATAAGAGACCTGGAAGCGTGTCTCGCCGGGACGGATGGGAAAGACAAACGCGTAGTGGCCCTTTTCTTCCAGAGGTATCGGCGAAGACTGCACCGGCATACCGCCCGGTCCAAGTGCTGCAGAACCGGATATAGTCGCGTCGGCCGGCAGCCAGAAGTCAAAGGGCCGGTCAGAGTACTGCGTCTTCTTCGGGTTGGAGTCGTTCTTTACGAAGAAGTTCTCAACCACGCGCATCCGCTTTCCGCTCTCGTCGGTCTGCAGACGCATCACGTCTGCCTCCCACTCGATGCCGTTTACCTTGGGAGCGCTGTCGAAGACCTCAACCTCAACGGACTCTGTTCCCGGAGGAGCGGGACGGAAGTACGGCGTTTTGTCATGCGTGACGCGCACCAGGTGAATGCCGGCATCCGGTACCTGAAGCGTGAATTTGCCTTTGGCGTCGGTAGTAGTCTTGGTGGACTCCTGCATGCCCTGCTGCAGGCGGATCAGCGTTACCTCGTCGCCGGCGGAAGGCTTGTTGCGCGTCGAGTTCATGACGGTGCCGGTGATGGTGCCCTGCGCGGCGGCAATGGCAGGAATCGCGAAGAGAAGGGAAGCGCACAGGCGCTGAAACTTAGAGGAAGTCACCTCTTCAGGATAAAACGGACGGCCCCGGCTGCACGGTATTCGTACAGTCGGGGCCGTCGGTTACTTTCCTTGGCCGGGTGCCCCACCCTCGCAACGCTAGGGGCAAAGAATACCCCGGATCACTAACAAACTACAAAACGAATTTGCCGATATACCTTACTTCAGCGGGTCGCGCTTTTCGAGGTTCCCTTCCACGTCCTTGCGGCTCAGCCACAGGTCGCGCCACTGTTTGTCGCGCATCAGCGGGAGCTGGTCGGTGTGGTGTTTGCAGCCCGGCTGCGAGCAGTTGCCATAGCTGACCAGCACCTTGGCATGCGGTACTTTGCTGAACTCCACCGCCATGGTGATGGTGTCGCCGTGTACCGGTGTTTTGATTCCGTTCGCAATCGGCCCGAAGGTGACGACGCGAAAGATGCCCAGATTGCCGTAGCCTCCGTTGCCTGGCAGGTCCACCCCGTCAATGGGGGCGCCACGTTCCGCGGTAGTGTTGCCGTCCGACTGGCCATTGATCTGGAAGCGCATCACGTCACCCCAGGGGCGATCGAGCGCGCCATAGGTTTTGATGGTCTCGTCGATCGCTTCATCGAGCAACTGCACAGCGTACTTCGGGTCCTTCAAGCCACGTGGAGTGGTCAACGGTTCCTCCACCTTGTAAGGAACAGCAAAGTTTCGTGAGCCGGAGGCGGTGGAGATGGTCAACTGCGCATTGGTGAACTTCTGCGACCAGACATAGAAGAGCAGGGCTCCCCGGGAACTGGCTTCGGCGTTGCGGTCCCAGCTCTTTAGTAGATCGGCAGCCTTCTTCGTCCTGTCGCTGCCGTACTGGTTCACAGCTTCAAGAAGCTCAGGCAACATGCGGTCGGCAAGCTCCATATGAGTCGAGAGCTTTCTGGCCGTCAGTGCATCGAAGCTGATCTTCTTGTCCTCTGAAAGCATGCGCAGGCCGCGATCGGAGCGAAAGTGCGGAAACTTCGGAGCGACGTAGGGGGGATACTCCGCCGGATCTAACATCGTCGGCCAGCCCGCATCCCACGGCGGTTCGTTGGAGTTCTGTACATAGCCTGACGGTGGATCGATCAGCTTCGGCAGCCGCTCGTAAGGGAGATATTCGTTCCACAGATACTTCGAATCGTCACCTGGAACCACGCCGCCCCAGAAGGCATAGTCACCCTCGCTACGCTTGGGTAGGGTGGAGGCGAAGAAGTACATGATGTGTCCATCACGGTCGGCGTACATCACGTTGTACATGGGCAGTTGCAGGCGTTTGAGTTGTGCCTCGTACTCGGCAAAGGTATGGGCCGTGTCCATGTGCCAGTACTGATCCAACATCTGCGGCTTATCGAGTCCGGCGACACGGAGGGAGATGGGTGAGCCGTTGTCGGTTCGAATAATGGGGCCGTGAACCGTAGACTTGATCGTGAGTGCCTGCTCTTCGGTGCTGCCATCCGGCTGCAGGATCTTGAGGGTGTGCGTCTCTACTTTGAAGGGAAGCACCTTGCCATCGAAGAGATACCCATCGTCTTTGAGAACGATCTTGTAGAGGTCGGCTCCATCGTTGGTATTCACCGTGTTGGTAATGGCATTATAAGGCGAGAAGCTGAAGCGTAGGACTGGAAGGCCAATCTGCGTGGCGCCGGAGAGGTCGATGCCCGGCGCCGTGAGCTGCACCTGAAAGTAGCTCTGTTCGCCGGCCCAGGCCAGGTGCGGATTCATCAGTAGCATGGCTTTACCGCTGGCCGAGTGCGAGGGACCGATAGCCCAACCGTTGGAGCCGTCTTCCATGTCCATATTTGGAGCAGCGGGATCGTCGTCTACAAAGGGAGCCATGCGAGGCTCTAACGCGGCTTCGGAGGTACCCGCATTGCGCGCCGGAAACATGAGGCGCGGTCCTGCCACGAAGGTGAAGTTCACGAACTTCTCTTCATGCGTGATGATGTCCAGCGTCGTTACGGGCAGGACACGCTTTGCCTCCGCGCTCAACGTGTCGCCGTGGGCCGCGGCATAGGCATTAATGCCGGCAGCAAAGGCATCGAGATATTTACGGAACTCCGGCGTCTGCGCCGCCAGCCACTCCTCGCCGCGCTGCGGAATTCCGTTGGTCCACACCCAGGTGTCGTTGTTGAGATTATTCGCCGCTGGGCTGATGGGATTTCCTTTCAGTCCCCAGTACTCTGCGGCTCTGCCGCGCGCATTGCCGTAGACGGTGAGCAACAGGTTTCCATGAGCTGCTGTCTGTGCCCATCCATAGGCGTAGAACATATCTTCAACGGACTTCGCGTAGATGTGCGGAACACCCCACGTATCCCACAGAATCTCAGTGCCCTTCTGTGGGGTGTACTTTGGCGGCTCATGGCCGGCCGCCAGCAGCGGAGAGGAGAGAAGCGAAGACACAACCAGTAAAGCAGTGCGGCGCAGACTCACAGCAGGACTCCTGGATGGATTGTGCGGCTTTAAAAGGAATGTAACATCGAGGGGCAGTGGCCGATCAGGTGAATATGGCTCTGGCAGAGCCCGTTGCTGGACGTTGAAAGTTAAAAGTTGAAAGTTGAAGACGTACGGTATAAGTACCCAAGCGAAGGCTTAGCCCTTATTCAATTTTTCAATCATTCAATTCTTCAATTCCCAATCGGCTGTCCGAAGGTGATCCAAAAGCGGTTGCAATCCCGCAGGATGAACTCACGCATGCCGTACTCGGTGTCATGCGGTGGCTCAACGATGTCGACCCGTTTATGAAGACGCTCGTATAGTGCGTCCACGTCTGAGGCGTAGAGGTAGAGATCGAATTCGCGCCGGAAGGCCTCACTGGGGTGGCCTCCAATGTTCAGCATGATCTCGCTGGCGCCGTAACGCACGCGCGCCCAGTTCATCTCGCCGCATTCAATGTTTTCGCCTGTTTTGGTGAAGCCGAGGACGGAGACGTACCACTCCACTGTCGCTCGAACGTCCGGCACATGGATCATCGGGAAGATCGACTGGGTCATATCCCCTCCGCGGTGCCACTATCGTAGCGCGGGAGAGGTGGGAAGTGGATAGTCAAAACCGGAGTCCTTCGCCCGGGGGCGGACAATTTGTTTGTGCGGTTTCTTCAGAAGATTGGGGTATTCCCTACCCCACCCTAGCATTGCGAGCGTTCACTCCAACAACAAGTTCGTTGGGAACCGCGAAGGGTGGGCACCCGGCAGACATGAGAATAATGAAACAAAAGGTTCCCTGGCTCTAAGCGCTGAAGGCGCGTTCTATATCACCTGGGGCAACGTCCCCAGGTCCTTAGCTTTTGCCTCCGAAGGGTTGAAAAGCAGGTCCTTCACTTCGTTCAGGATGACAACGTTTTGTCAAAAAATTCTGATACACCACCCTAATACTGCTGATGCGGAAAAAATGCCTTATGCGCGTTCCAGGCGCTCCATTTCGCCCATGATCTCTGCCGCTTCATTCTCCAGCAGAGACCGCTGGGTGACGTAATCCTCTTCCGGATATTTTCCGGCCTTGTACTCGAAGTTCAGGTCGCGCAGGTTCTCGTACACGGCGTCCTTGCGCTCGCGGAGATAGTCGAGGCGCGACTTAGCGCGCTGCGAAAAAGGGTTCTCGGCCGGCCAGAAGATGTAGGTCAGCGAGGCAAGAGTCAAAACAGCAGCGGCAACCAGTCCCATCAGTATTCCGTCTCCCGGCGAATGCGCTCACGCATCGCGTCGTTCTCCGGCAACTGAACCGGAATACCCTCGGGTGTAGTCACAGTATTTCTACGGCGGCGTACCCAGGTGCGTACCAGAAAAGCAGTGCCGATCGTTGCCAGCAGAAAGACGGCTACGGGAGTAATCCAGGCCACGGTATCGAAGCCGCCGCGGATCGGCGCGGCAAGAATCGTTGGACCGTATTTCGCGGCAAACCAGTTGAAGATCGAAGTATCGTCGCCGCCGCTCGCAACTTGTGTCCGTAGCTCGCCGATCATCCGGTCAGAGTCCGGGCAGCCCACATGGTTGCACTCCAGCAGAATCTGGCCGCAACCGCAAGCGCACATCATGGCGTGGCCAATCTTGTTGAAGCGCGTACCGCTGTCATCCGCAGCAGCCATCAGAAGAACGGCTCCAAATAAAACCGCGCCGAGTTGCACCATGCGATGCCGAAGCGTGCGTGCGAAAAGGCGATGCATGAAAGAAGAAATCTGCATTAGTCACCACTCCCAACCGCAACGGCTTCTGTATGCATTACACGAGAAGCTGCCAGCGCCGGTTTGATGGCCGGTGCGAGTGCAACGAAGGTTCCCAGGATGATGATCAATACCCCGATCCAGATCCAGGCGATCAACGGATTCAGGAACGCCTTGATAATTGGCTTGCCTGTCTCCGGATTCTTGCCCTCATAGATGACGTACAAGTCGTGCTGCAGGGTTGAACGATTCGCCACGATGGTAGAGTTCGTCTGACTGGCGCTGTAGAAACGGTGTTCAGGCGCAAGCTGCGTCACGTAGTTGCCATGACGATAAACATCCAGCAGGGCGTACTCGGTGTCGTAGTTGGCGTTCGAGTCTTGCGTGTAGGACTGGCAACGCAGTTCATACCCACCGATATTGATCTTGTCGCCGAAACCAACCTCCTGTTCGGTCGACTGATTGAAAGCTCCTCCCGCAATACCGACAATGATGACGACTACGCCGAAGTGAACGATGTAGCCGCCATAGCGACGCGTGTTGCGCTGGATCAGTTGTAGCGAAGCGGCGAAGAGGTTCTTACCGGTCTGCGTCCGAACGACGTTGGCGCCGCGCAGAAACTCCGAAAGGATCGCGGTGATGACGCCGGCGCCGAGAGAGAAAGCCATGAGAGAGTAGAGCTCAGACTGATCTTCCCAAGGGCGGATATGCGCAAACATCAGGCCGATAGCAGTGGCGACAGTCGCAATCGACGGTAGTACAAAGTTCCGGCGGATCGTCCGCAGGGTGGTGCTGCGCCAGGCCAGCAATGGTCCTACACCCGTAAGGAACAGAAGGAAGAGACCGATCGGCAGAGCGACGCGGTTATAAAACGGCGCTCCGACTGTAGCCTTGGAGCCCTGCACATACTCGCTCAGGACCGGGAAGAGCGTGCCCCATAGCACTGTGAAGCAGGCGACCAGCAGGATGAGGTTATTGAAAAGAAAGCTGGACTCGCGGGAGACGATCGATTCGAGCTTGTTCTCTGTCTTCAGGTGATCGCGCTGCCGTACAAAGACGAAGAGGCAGACGCAGAAGACGAGAACGAGGAAGCCGTAAAACCAGTTTCCAATGCTGGATTGCGCGAACGCGTGGACGGAGCTCACCAGGCCGGAGCGCGTCAGCAGCGTTCCCAGCACTGTAAGCATGAAGGTGGAGAAGATGAGCCAGACATTCCAGCTCTTCATCATGCCGCGCTTCTCCTGCATCATCACGGAGTGCAGGAACGCCGTACCGGTTAGCCATGGCATCAGGCTGGCGTTCTCAACCGGGTCCCATCCCCAGTAGCCTCCCCATCCGAGCACCGAGTACGCCCAGTGCGCGCCCAGGAAGATGCCGACGGTCAGGAAGAGCCAGGTCACCATTGTCCAGCGACGGGTGATGTGAATCCACTTCTCACCGGGGTAGCGCATGATCAGCGCGCCGAGGGCGAAGGCGAACGGAACGGTGAAGCCCACATAACCCAGGTAAAGCATCGGGGGATGGATCACCATCTCCGGATACTGCAGCAGGGGATTGAGACCGAAGCCGTCCGGGGGAATCTCGCCCGGCTGGATGGAGAACGGCGGCGCGGCGAAGACCAGCAGGAGCAGGAAAAAGACCTGAACACCGGACAGGATCGTAGAGGCGTGCGCAGTCAGCCGTACGTCGACCTTATGGCGGAGGCGCAGGACAAAACCGTAGGCAGCCAGCAGCCAGCTCCACAGCAGTAGCGAACCCTCCTGCCCGGACCACAATGCAGAAAATTTGTACGCCGGATGCAGGTCGCGGTTGGTGTGGTGGAGGATATAGGCCACCGAATAGTCATTGGTGAATGCCGCCCATACCAGGGCGAAGGCCGCGCAGGAGACTGCGGCGAAGGTCATGATGCCGGCGCGGCGGGCAGTCTCTGAAAGGCGCTCAGGGGCGATGCGACCGGCGCGGCCGGTTGCCATCTGCCAGAGCGATGCCCCTCCCATAGCCAGGGAATAGACAGCAAGCACGAGGGCCAGCAGCAGGGAGAAACTGCCAAAGGTAGGCATGGGGTGCGGCATGAAGGGCTCCACCGCTCATTTTCTCAGGCCAGAGGCATGCCGGGCAATGAGGTTGCGCGGTTAGCGGACTGATCGGCCGAAGATCGCGCGTCGGCCGCCATGTCACGATCAGGTCCCGACCGGTTCCAGCTAGGCGATATCGCGTTTTTCGCCGCCATTACCTGGATGGATGAGTTGGTGGACGCTGGCCAGAAGGTTATCCGGCAAAAGTGGTTTCAGACGAAAGTTCACGTTCAGGTCCACATATTCATCCTCCGCCTCTTCCATGCCGCTAATAACCAGCACAGGCAGGGTCGGGGCAAAGGTGCGAAGCTCGCGCACAAACTCCGCCCCGGTCATGCCGGGCATGATGTGATCCGTAATCACCAAGTCGATGACTGCGGGAAACTCATTGGCTCGAAACTGCTCCAATGCGCGTTGCGGATTCAGGGCGGGGATGACGAAGTAGCCGGCACGCTTCAGAATCGTCTGCCGCGTGGCTGCCTGGACCGCGTTGTCGTCAATCAAGAGAACCGTCGGTTGCATACGTTTGTTCGGCAGGAAATGAAGCATAAGTACTGCAATCTTTCGTGGGCCCCTGATCGCTGGGAGACTCCGAGCTTCATATTAGCCTGACCGTCATCCCGCGCCCGAGTGGCACGCGACGCAGCCGAACTCTCCTGGTTAACGACGTACGATGCACCTCCCCTTGGTAAGGTTGCCGACACCCGCAGGAAAGGGCTTCCGTGAGATATCACTAATCCGGTTAGAATGAGCGCGATGACGATGTTGCCCAAAATCGTCAGGACTGGATTGCATACGTGACCCTGACCTTCATCGACTGGCTGATTATGCTGGTCTATTTCGTTTTCGTGCTCGGCATTGGATTTACGCTGAAGCGTTACATGCGGACCAGCAACGATTTCTTCCTTGCCGGTCGCTCCATTCCGGCCTGGATCTGCGGTCTGGCCTTCATTTCTGCCAACCTGGGAGCTCAGGAAGTCATCGGCATGGGCGCCTCAGGCGCTAAATACGGCATCGCCACCAGCCACTTCTACTGGATCGGCGCGGTCCCTGCCATGGTCTTTGTCGGCATCTTTATGATGCCCTTCTACTACGGTTCAAAGGCTCGTTCCGTGCCGGAGTACCTGCGGCTGCGCTTCGATGAGAAGACCCGGGCGGTCAATGCCTTTAGCTTCGCCATCATGACCGTCTTCAGCTCAGGCATCTCCATGTATGCCATGGCGTTGCTGATTCAGACGTTGGGTCTGTTCCACGGCATTATTCCCGACCAGTACATCTTCCATGTCTCGATCCTTCTCAGCGCCGTCATCGTGCTGGCCTATATCTTCCTGGGCGGACTCACGTCGGCCATCTATAACGAAGTGCTTCAGTTCTTCCTGATCGTGGCCGGCTTTGCGCCGCTGGTCTGGGTGGGCTTGAAGAATGTCGGCGGATGGCATGGAATTCAGCAGCGTCTGCCTGGTCCGATGACGCATTCCTGGCAGGGTATGACCCATGCCAATACCAACCCGCTCGGCGTGGAATGGTTCGGCCTGGTTATGGGACTCGGCTTTGTGCTCAGCTTCGGCTACTGGTGCACGGACTTCCTCGTTGTCCAGCGCGCCATGGCGGCTAACTCTGAGGAGAGCGCCCGCCGCGTTCCTCTGATCGCAGCCATCCCGAAGATGTTCTTTCCCTTCCTGGTTATCCTGCCCGGCCTGATCGCGGTCAGCGTTCCTGCGGTGCAGCATGCCGCGCAAAACCATCTCGTCGGCGCCAGCACTGCGGGAACGAGTCTCGGGATTATTCCGCAGAAGGTAAACCCGGTCAGCGGAGCTCCGATGCTCGACGATAAGGGGCAGCCGGTCTATAACTACGACCTTGCCATTCCGGCCCTGCTGCTCCATTATTTCCCGTCCGGTATCCTCGGCCTGGGACTCACCGCTCTGCTGGCAAGCTTCATGTCAGGTATGGCCGGCAACGTCACTGCCTTCAATACGGTGTGGACCTACGACATTTATCAGAGCTACATCAACAAACGCGCTACCGATGCTCACTATCTGATGATGGGACGCATAGCGACTGTCGGCGGCATTCTGCTCTCCATCGGTGCGGCGTACGCAGCGACTAGCTTCAACAACATCATGGATGCGCTGCAACTGGTCTTCAGCTTTGTGAACGCGCCGCTCTTCGCCACCTTCCTTCTGGGCATGTTCTGGAAGCGGACTACCGGACACGGCGCCTTCAGCGGTCTGATTCTGGGTACCGGTGCAGCTCTGCTGCATCATGGTCTGACACTGCCGCAGGATGCGGCTCCCGGCCTCCATGGTGCCTGGATCAAGCTCGTCCACACTTATCCGAGCGACATGGCGCAGAACTTCTGGACCGCAATTGTGGCCTTCTCCGTCAATCTGCTGGTGACTGTTGCCATCAGCCTGATGACGAAGCCGCGGCCTGAACCCGAACTCGTCGGTCTGGTCTATTCGCTCACACCCAAGCCGGTGGAGGAGCACCTCTCCTGGTGGCAGAAGCCGGCATCGCTCGCGATCGCTGTGCTGGTCTTGCTGGTGATTCTCAACCTGGTATTCGCATAAGGAGGAACGCATGGGACTCGATATCCGTTTTCCGCTAGGCCTGATGTTTCTTGTGACCGGTGGCTTGATGACCGTCTATGGATTCTTCACCCGTGGCTCAGCCATCTATCAGAAGTCGCTGGGCGACAATCTGAACCTGCAGTGGGGAATCATCATGTTCCTGTTCGGCGCCGTGATGTGGTACCTGGGCAAGCGTCAGAGCTGGAAGAACGATCCGGTGAATCCGCGGCCGTGGGAGCGGCCGCAATACCCGCACTAGATGTGGTGTCTCAACAGGTTGTTGTCTTTGAGGCCGGATCTGCTGATGGGTGGAGCTTGATTGAGGCTAGCATGAGGTCGGTGCCAGTTGTACTGATGGATCCATGGTCTGAGGTGTTGTGCTCGCTG
>NZ_JAGTAS010000018.1 GCF_025685425.1 Terriglobus albidus | reverse complement strand
TCAGCAGCGTGTTGCCGGAGACAATGTGGTTCCACGTCGCGGCATAGATCCCGCGATTCCCTGTGTACGTCGTGCTGACGTAACCGGGATCCTGGTTGTCCAACAGATTCGGGTGCAGGGCGATCTTGTCGTTGCCACCGATATACAGACCGAAGACCGTGTCCTTTCCAGTCGGATGCGTATCGACACGTGCCAGTGCTCCGGAGTAGACCGGCGCACCGCCAATGCCGATGTCGTCCGTAAAGTAGTTGATCACGCTGCGGCGATACTGCGTGAGGAATGCAGCTTTCTTCCCCAGCGGATGGCTGAAGATCGCACCCATGCCGGCATAGCCCATATCCATCTGCAGATGCCGTTTCTGCGCAGCCGGCGCAGCGGTGTTCACACTGAGAACGGAGGACAGAGCGCCACTGTACTTTGTGCTGTAGAGCGCCTTATGCAGGCTGACCGACGAGACCGCGTCGGTATCCAGCATCGACACAAAGCCACCCGAGGAATTGCTCGTGCTGAGGTGGTTGATGTTCGCAATTTCAACGCCGTCGACAACATACAGATTCTCGATCGGGTTACCACCATTCACCATGTAGGTGTTTCTGGAGTCAGTATCGAAGGTGACGCCAGGTTCCGTCATCAGGAAGCGAGGGATGTCGTTATAGGTGCCAGGTGCTGCCTGCATCTCGGCGCTTGTTGCCTGCAATGTGATAGCGGTGTCGGTCTGCAGAATCTCGTCTGCGGAGTGGCCTTCCACCGTGATGGAAGCAATCGCTGTGGGGATGATGGCGGCTGCGGGTGCAGCTTTCGTTCCGCTCGATGCGCTTGCGGCAGTTGATGCGATTGCGGAGGTTGATGCAGATGTGGCAGAAGATGCGGTTGCAGCGATTGCTGCTGTTTTGGTTTTCATCGCCAGCGAGGCTGTCTCACCGGTAGGGCGCGGTGGCATTGCGTTCTTCGCGATCTCCAGCGGAGAGGGCGTCTTGTGTTTAGAAGTCTGTCCGACAAAAGACAACGGAAGCATTACAACCAGCACAGCTACAGCATGATTTTTTAATTTGTACGTAGTCATCTCGTCCTCTCCTTCAAAGAAGCGGGCAGACAATGCACAAAGCTGCTATGGCCGTAACAAAGCAATCGCTATGCCACGAAACTGCACTCTGAAGAGGCGCAGGAACCGAAATTCCTCACGCAACCGGAGGTAACGTGCAATCCTTTGCAGACTTTCCCCTACTTGGCGGCACCGTCGGGCTCGCAACGAAATAGCCGGTAAGGGGGGATTCTTTGCAGCATCTTCTTCCCGTCACTTAACTCTTCGGCGCGGGGCAAAGAGACTTTAGAGGTGACTCGTTTCGCTCAACTTTTCCGCAATCAAATCTCCTATCTCATAAGAATCACAGAGACTTCCGGTACAGCGAGCAAAAGAAAATGCGCCCTGTTACAGGCGCATCTCGTTATATCTTCCTAATTCGACTGAAGCGCGGCAATGAGCTACGAGCCCGTTATTTCTAATAATTCTTATAAAGATCCATGTCGCTGTATAAGCCCGAAACTTCAGTTCCGTAACCATTGGAGCGCATGGCTGGTGGATGCGTCTCTGGCCGTTCTTGCGGCGAGCTAACGCCTTATTTCGAGATCCACCTTAGGTCAAATGATGGCCGTTTGCACTATGACTATCGGCCCTCGGAGAGACAATGCTAACCGCTTTTGCCGTAAATAAAATTCCAAATCAAAGGAATAGGAATCGGCGTGATGTCGCTCATTTCCTGTTATAGAGAAGCTGCCTTCGCCTCAGAGCCTGTTGATGCATTTCTGTTATTTTATCTAGTTTCCGAATCGCAGACATAGATCCACCGGGCGGGCTTACCTTAACAAAGGCTTTCGTCGATGCGATTAGATCATTGATCTTCTCGCGTTCAATTCGTTCTTTCTCCTCCTTTGGAGGTGGAACACTCCATGGCTCCAGTTCAGAAGCAATGTCACCGGCCTCACGATTGGCAAACGTTACGAAACTCTCAGCCCAAATCTTTCGCCATTCCTCATTGACCTCTGCACCACGCCCTTCGTATTCCATCTGTTCCAGATAGCCGGCGAAGATCGGATATACCGCGAGACCCAGGCGTCTAAATTTGTACCTCTTAAAAAATGGGGTCTTTGGATCGGCGAGATGATATTCACACATCAATAACAGCATCCGGAGCTCAGCCACCGATCGTGGCGCCCGATCAGGCTTTTTGAATGAGGGAAACGCCACACTGTAAATCCACGCACCCACGAAAATGCACGGCAGAATCGAGACTTCTACCTTCACGTCAATAGGAATTTCCATAGAGCTTTCCAATAATTCTAATCGGTTCCACCATCGCGCGCAGATGGTGTATTCCAGGATTCTTTCGCTCCGCTGCACGGAGAGAGCCCTCATAATTGGATCTGCATATCTTACGACGCAGCCTCAAAGACATCCATTTGCTTGGTCTGACCTTCGAGATTTTTCGGCTCAACGCTAAAGGCTAACCACTTCCCGCCGAAACCGTAAGTACAACCAAAGTGCTCCTTCAAAGCACATGGCGCATCCGGGCTGCCTCCCGTGCGTGCCATTTTCTCCCGCTCAGGGGCTCTCACATTGACCCAAAGCCGCCTCCTACATAAGAGACAGCAGCTCCCTTCAGGTATCCATCGCCGCATAGATAGTAACGTTACCTACTTTTAAATTGCTATCAAGTTCCCCGGATCGTAGCCGATGAGCAGATCAAGGACGCTACCATGATCACCTTTACTGCCATCTATTTTGCTCTGAACGCGGTACTTGCTCTCGGCACACACGTCTCGAGGTCCACCTTTGAACGCCGCAGCGCTCCGGAGCTGCTTGGGTACTTTGTACTGTTTCTGCTCTTTGGTCTGCCCATCACATTTGGTGTAGTGATCTTCTGCCTCGCGCGCCTGAAGCGTACCGAAGCTCGTCCGATTCGGCACACCGCAGTTCCGCAACTGCGGATCGCGCGATAGGGAGACTCGCAAGTCGAATCTGGAAACAACATTGGTAGAAAGCGGCGGATTCTAGCTGCGACGAACCTCTGCCTTTTGCCTATTCTCTCATCTATGCTGTCGCAGATATGTGTGACGCTTACGTGAGTCTCAACGCCACGGAAGGTACCCGAGCCATTTCAACGCACGCTGCCAGAAGTGCTGGCGGCTTGACCAATGGAACGCGGCCCGACAGCCTGACCAAGTGGGGTGTAAGGTTGTCATCTTGAGCCGCAAGACGGTCCGAATCGTTGTCGGATTACATCTCGTCTGTGAATTTCGGAAGAATTCCCGTATGTCCCGATCCAGAGCGGCCTTACAGGAGAGGGTTTCGTCCCGCGGGCACTTTTACAGTGATTGCCTTGGAGAACTAGGAGAACATCGTAGGGCACCGGATGCTCCACGAAGAGCTTCAACGACACATTCTCGTTGGATACCGTAGGCCTTACCAGCCTTTTTTCTGCCAATACTCTTGATCGCAAATCCCGCATCGAGGGTTATACCCAAAGGGCTTCTGACAAGCTGGGCATATGGGCGCCACAAAGACCTGGTAAAACCAAATCAGCATCCGCTCCAATTTTCTTCTGTACTTTCCGAACACCAGGCTCTCCATAATTGAGGTCATCTCATTTTCGCAGATTCGAGCAATCTTAGCGTTTAGGTCCCACCGACATGCGATACATCATCCTTGCCCCCGTGGAGGCCCCCTCGAAAGCTCAGTTCTATCCCAGCCATAACTGGCCGGTATCGGGAATCCCTGCGGAGCCTTGTTGTACACTTTCCGTATCGATTAAGTGCATCACGTGCTGGGGATGGTCGGAAATCTCCGCTCAAGTACACGCAGGATTGACGTAGCCGCCATTGAAACAATAGCGACTACGTCAGTTTTCAGATCCTATAAGGAGGTTGAACACCACTACCCGCCCGATCCGGCATAATTGGCCTCGTCTACTAAATCCTCGAGATAGAAGTTGCCGGATCATGAGCGCAAATAAAGCTATGCCGTTGCACTCAGGATGGACGTCTGATCTCGTGTTTCCTACACAAAGGATCAACTACCACCTTCGCTGCACCTAGTTTCCGGAGGGTCTCTGCTCGCGGAGACCAGAATTGTCTCGATGATTTTATCTCATGTATTAACCGGCCATCTGCAAGCCCTACGAGACCGAGTTGACCATTGCTTGCTATCGAGCGAACACAAAATATTTCCGGGACACATTTACCTTCGGGATGATCACAGGAGCGGTGGATCTCGAGGGCATCCCGATTCATGAGAGAGAATTTGAAAATCCACTGCTCTCCCCCCGTATGTTTTGTCTCAACAACCGGCATCCCGTTCCGGCAACGCTGCATCGCTTCATACAGCGACACCGTAATTCCTTCCCAACGAACTTCACAATCATTTTCGATCTGAGCAAAGATAGCGCAGTGATGGTTATTGGAGAGCGCTACGTTCCTCTGCCGTTCGTCTGTGCCTATTGTGGTCACGTCCAAGGCTTTGCGGATTCGCACGCGCTTGATTGGAATCTCTCGACCACCCCGAGCAATTAGCACAGGCCAGTCTGACGCTCCTTCACACTTGGACAGGTCACCGACGGAATGAGCCTTGTCCGTAACAGCAGAGCGAACAGCCGGATCGACAATAGAATCAATTTCTTTGAGCGTGAGACTCGATATCGGCTTTCGAACATGAACATATTTTTTGTTATCTGACAGATATGGCGGACTATATATGGTGCTCTCATGTAAAGCACCTGACATCTTGTGCTCAGGACGATGAGACACAAAAATGTGGGTGATGTGAGGCCGCACGGAATTCAAGAAATCATTCCACGGCAAATCGGTTCCTGTTAGTCCCTTGTTGGGCGGATGCCCCAAGCCGCTGGAGGTGGTGTGAGTAATCTTCCCAACTACGCCTTGCCACGTCAGCGCAACAACAATGGCATCAATAGCATGGTGCCGATGATCATAGCGGGATTTAGCTTTTTCATTATCCTTTATAGGATTGGCTATTTTGCTAAACATCTCATCCAAGCCCCATGATCGACGAAGCGTTGCCGTTACAGCTCCGCTGGAGACAAACACTTTTTGCTGGCTTCGATCATTGTTTCCATGGATATCGGTGCCATACAAAGTGTTTAAAAGCCTACCGGCGAGCACGCTGGAATGGTGGGTATCGGTTAACCGTTTTTCGGCGAATTTAGCTACATCATCTACCGTCTGGAGCAGAAACCTCTCTAACTTCCGAAAGTTGCCGAAACTACGGACCCGTTCTAATATTGACGCCCACCCTAGCTCATCCGAGCCATAGGCCTCGAAAGGCGTCTTATTTCGCTTATTATGAGTAGGGATATAACAAAGGGTCCTATTTTGGAAGGAATCATCAGGATATAAACATCGCGGGATGATATGCACTGCATCAAATTGACAATCCCTGAAAAGGCTTGAAAAAGGAATCACGCGGCCAGTGTAAGGACAGATTCCATTGCATTCGACGTATAACAGTGCCTTTTCGATATCTTCACGTGTCTGCTTTTCTATCGGGATACCACATTCAGAGAGGATACGAGCTTTAATTCTGTATCGTTCATTCCGGCGTTTGCGGCTGAGTGCCGCCATTCTCATTCTCTCTTGCCGTGGCTGTTTGAGTTCGCGTGCGAGCTCAATGTGAACAGCATCAGGCCTGCCATATTCACGTATTATGGCGTTTACAACTTTACGCATCTCCGTCAAGGCTCTCTCGAGAGCTGGATTTCGCAATGCGGGTAGGTACTGACTAACAATCGGTAGTCGATCTTGCTGGCGTTCTCCCACTAAACGACTGCCATATGCTTCCCCCACTGCGTCGCTGAAAGTTTTACCCTCGAACATGAGGGGCAACAATTTGAGGAGAGCTTTGCGCGAAAAGGAGCAGTATCCTCGTTCAGGATGGCTTGAGCTCCACCTAGAAGCAGCTTCTGAACTCAATCCCCACCGATCTATGCCGCGTTTTAGCAGCCATTCGTCCGACACCCTATTGCGCCACTCTTCAACGATCCCTAGGCGTTCTTTATCCTGAAAAGCCATCCACCGCTCGCCAAAGGCAGCCCACATCGCAGATGCCGTATGATTGCCAGGTAGCGTTCGCCGTCCTTCTTGCTCCAAATTGAAGAAGCAGCCTTTGGCAAGTCGAAGCTGCTTTCTCAAATTGGCAAAGGTCTGATCTCCCCCACGCTCTAGGAGATCGAATACTATCTGATGCTCCCACATAGCCAATTTCCTATTCGACATGCCGGGAGAGACAACCTCGAGACCATTAAGTTCCTGTAGAACTCTGAACCTCTGGGCATCGAGGGTTGCCCAAGCCACGCGACGCTCCTGGGGTTCCAATTCGCATCGGCCAATCAGATGCTTCTGTGCTGCAGTGGGTCGTTGGAAAAATAGTAATGCGCGGACTTCGTCGTGAAGTTCCTCCGCCAAAAGATCTGGATGGTAACCTGCCTGCGTTCGCCAGATCAGTGCGAACTCGTCTTCATACATTCTGCGACTTGTCCACCGGCGGCGTACATTTTGACCCGGTTCATGTGGATTGAGGCGGGCAAAGTATTCTCCCAGAGTTCTCGCACCACTCTTCTCGATTGCAGCCTCAAGCCGGGCAATATCTGCCCTCGCTTTACTTTGCAGTTTTTCTTGCTCTGCATTTTGAGCCACTTCACGGCGGCTTGATCGAAAGCCCCGCCGCTGGCCAAGATGATAGATCACTCGGCCTACCTCAAAAGGTCTGAGCTTTTGATCGAGTGCGACTTGACGTAGATGGTAAAGAGGAAGCTCAAGGAATTCCGGATCATCGGATTCGGTTGACCATCTCTCTTCTATTTCCTTATCAAGGAGATTGAAGAGTTTATGACGTATCTCTGAAGGTGAGAGACCTCGATTCTCGCCTTCGAGCACTGGAAGCAATCCATGACGCTGAAGGAGTCTAAAAAGATCACGTTGACGTGCAGTTCGGCGACGATATTGCCGCCGACGAAGGCGCGCTAAACGGCGGGGAACAGCTTTCGGCAGATCCTTGCCAACAGCAATATCGGATAAGGTCCCTTCGATACCAGGCTGAAATATCCGTACTCCCGTGCGGATCAAATGCGTGGGCTGGCTAGTCTCATTCATCCCTGTCAAAGCCCAACCGAGGGATGCGCAACCTAGGTCTAAACCGAGGACGTATTTCTGCGTCGGGACGCAAGATGCAGTCATACGAATTATCCTTGACGCAAACTTTCCTGAAAAAGTAGTCTATTGGAAGTGTACTTGAGCGGCGATTGCCCGGCTATTCCCAGTAAGCTTTCGTCGTAAGGCTCCGCTCATTGAGCGACCTTTGAGCGCCCCCTGGACGGGGCGCTCACCTATATCGGGGCAGTATTCGCTTTCCTAGGCATTACTCGGGAGCGGTAAACAAAAATATCGTCACCTGGTCCGGTACTTCGAACACAGATTTGCGATTATTCACTTCTCTGATATCACGCTGCATCGTAGCATGAACGATACTGGCGATGCTTCTACTACAGGAGCAAATTTTGGCTACTTGTGATAGGCACTTCCCTACCGCAGGTATCAACGAATCTTATTCTGCACTGAATGCATAGGGAAAGCAATGTCTTCTAATATTGCGAATTTTATTCCGGTAATTCTCGCGGGCGGCAGCGGTACTCGATTTTGGCCTCGGAGCAGAAAGTCGAGAGCCAAACAGGTCTTAGCACTCGATGGCGAACGAACGATGATTCAACAGACCGTGGATAGGCTCGCACTCATCACGGAGCGCAAAAACATCCATGTCATTACTAACCCGATGCTTGCAGAACAGATCCGCACGCAACTACCGGATGTCCCGACACAGCATATTATCTCTGAGCCGGCGGCTCGCAATACGGCGCCAGCTTGTGGCCTTGCCGCGTTCCTAATTGAGCGCGAGGACCCCGAAACGGTAATAGGGATCTTCCCAGCTGATCACGTCGTAAGAGATGCGGATCGTTTTGCTGCTGCCTTGCAAGCAGGTATCGCCGTCGCTTGGGCAGGAGACAACATTGTTGTTATGGGCGTCCCGCCTACTCGGCCGGAGACTGGGTATGGCTACATCGAGCAAGGCGATGTTGCCCTGCCGACTTATGGTCTGCCTTTGCCAGTGCGGCAGGTACAACGTTTCACC
Source organism: Terriglobus albidus (assembly GCF_025685425.1). Classification (GTDB taxonomy): domain Bacteria; phylum Acidobacteriota; class Terriglobia; order Terriglobales; family Acidobacteriaceae; genus Terriglobus; species Terriglobus albidus. The sequence goes on along the minus strand of NZ_JAGTAS010000018.1, from coordinate 102,353 downwards.
GAAAAGCCGGACAAGCGAACAGCTTCCGAATTTGTAGCTACCGGACGCTATGCCTGGAATAGTGGGATCTTTCTTTGGACTGCACGGACGCTGGTGAATTCACTCCGCGAGCATGCACCACAGATCGCGGCGAAACTTACTGAAATCGCAAGCGCTTTCGGATCTCCTCATTTCGAGGAAGTATTTGCGCGGCTGTACCCGGAATGTGAAAACATCTCTATCGACTATGCAGTGCTCGAGCCTCGTTCCGGCAAAGGCGAACGAGCTTCCGGCATCTTCTGCATCCCCGCGGAGTTCGGATGGAATGATCTTGGCTCTTGGGCGGCACTACACGAACACAGACGATCTATTGCAGCACCTGGCTGCGACCTCCATGGCAACGTGGTTGACGGGTCAGGCCTGGTTTCGCTAAACGCTAGAGGAAACTATGTATACGCCAAGGATCTCACTGTCGCACTTGTCGGAGTCGACGGATTGGTCATTGTGCAGACTGATGACGCTCTCCTGGTCACCACACTGGAATGCTCACAGGATGTCGGCAAAGTAGTAAAGGCGCTGCAAGAGCGAGGAAGAAGAGAAATGATCTGAAGCAATCGGTATCAGTTCCCGTGTTCGCCGAATCAGGTAGATAGATGCCTCGGGTCCAGATTCTGAGGCTGGGTCCTATGTATTTTGTAGCTAATACGGTCTCATTATTTATTATGGAGACGAATCATGGATACTACGTCGGAAATACTTCACGCTCTTCGATCAATCATCATTTGCCTTATCGAGGATAAGAATCAGTTGGTAATCGATGCGATTCCTCAGCCCAATAGGCACACTCTTATCGAAGTGCGTGCGACGAAGCGAGACGCTGGGGCAATCATTGGCAAAGATGGGAGAAATGCACGTGCGCTCCGAACGCTCGTTGGCAGCATAGGTCTGAAGGCAGGGCGTGTTTTTACCCTCGATATCACTCCCCTCTAGCGAAATGAGTCTTAGTTACCTGTTACTCGCTCCTTAGGTCAAGATTTTTATCCCAAGCAATCCTTTTGCGGTGGTATTGCTCGTATTCGAACATTGCCATAGTACCGATATGGTAATTTCTGCCATTGAGGCGGGCTATTAATAAACCTTGGATATCGTAAACCAGCAAGGCATTCGAACAGTGATGCTTGCAGGTGGGATCAATATGCGCCCTCCTACCGGGAACCCCGCACATTGTCCCACTCAATTTAGCTATAGAAGGCGAAACTTAGACACCTGCAGAAGCGCTTCGTTTAAAAATGCCAACGCCCTGCAACGCAATCTTGAGAATCTCCTGGGCGCGGTTAGGAGTATCGGCCACTGCATAGACGCGAAATTCATCTGCATTTCCAGATGGTCGCAAATGCAAGATCTCTCCCTTGCCGGACGTCAGGCGTACACCATCTGTCAGATCGGTTCCTATGAGGCTTTCAAATATATCGGGCACGACAAATAGTAGGGAGCCACATTCGTCTACGCCCACCTGCTTTGATTCTAGTTCCATCGAGATCTCGCGGAGCAAGGAAGCTCCGACGGAACGAGGAATCTCTTTAACTAATCCCGCACAGCCAAAGCGGGGAGGTAACCGGTCGGCCAAAGTCCCAACTGAGGCGTTTTCTCTTTTCGCCAGCAGCAGGGTCGCAACGATAGGCAGAAGTGCATCCCGCGTCGGCAGGGGAGCTAAAGTACCAGAATCAAGCGGGAATTCCGTGCCAACAATGAATCCTCCGTTGGGCTCCCAGCCGCAGACCCGGCTACGGCCGGCAGCTTTCGCTCGTTCAATTGCACTGATTACGTATGGAGATCCAATCTTGGTTTTAGGCAAGAGAGCTCCAGCGAGACTACTTTGATCGATAGCATCGTTACAACTGATCGGTACGGCAATCGCGTCAGGATCCAGGTAGCTCGCGGCAAGGACGCCAAGAATGTCTCCCGGGATGAAACGCAGTCGACCATTTTCACAGCTCAGCAGAACTGGTCTATCCGCATCTCCGTCGGCCGAGACGACGACATCTGCATAAAACCCATTCTTTGCAGCTTCGTCTGCGAGATTCTGCAATGACGACAGCATTTCCTGTTGAAGATTCTCTGTATCAACCGGCAAAAACTCTTCGGTCCTCCCGGTCCTGAGTACATGCGCTCCAAGTTCTTCCAGTATCGCCGGATAGAGATCCCGACCGGCTGAAGAGTGTTCGTAAAAGAGGATCTTGGTCCCCTTCAAAAGCAAGCCTCCAAAGGCATCAACAAAACGATCACGATAGAGATTCGGAAATCCCCGCGTTTCCGAATCAATCTGCCTGAGGGAGCGCAGCATACCGCGATCGTCAAAGATGCTTGAGTTCAGAGAACTCTCATAACAAGCTGAGCGGATCCGGTTCACGTGCTCAGAGATCGGCGCCTCATGCTCCTTCAACAACTCGCCCGTTGACGTATTGAGCTTGTAGCCATTCCAATCGAAAGGAATATGACTTCCAGTCACCATGATGCTTGCTGATCGGTTTTTCCAGCCCGTTAGAGCCAAAGCGGGCGTCGGAAGCACGCCGAGATTCGTAGGATGCAAGCCGGAATCCTCTATAGCAGCAACGACAGCCTGTACGATCCCTCCGCGGCCATCATATTTAGGCATCACGAAACATGAGCTAGGGCGAAGGTCGTACCCCACGAAGACATGATCTCCGGAGCGTATGCCACCATCGACTAAGCCGAGTGTCTTAAGGAATTCTAGCTCACCTCGCACATTGACATAGATCTCAAGCTGAGTGAGGTCTAAAACTTTTCCCCTTCGTCCGCTTGTGCCGAATTTCAGTTCTATTGGAGAGTAGTTGAGCGCGTCGCGTAGCTTGATCATCATCCCTTGCCTGTATGAGAACCTTAAATAATTGAAGTCAGCATCATAGATTATTGCGCTACTCGGTGGAATAGTGCATTAGCTAAGTGCGTATCACCAACTTAGAAGACGTGCACTGCATGCACATGCCCGCATCTCACGTCCGCTTGATGCTGTTTCAATAGCACCCCATGTCATGGTAGGTAAACAAACTCAATGCCTTTGTCAAATTTTCACGAACGATCAGCACGTTGCATTGATTTCTTTTAGACTCACCATAGTCGAAAATCCATTTGGGGGAATTTGGTTTGATGTGGACCTGCACGGAGTGTGGCTATCCTGCAAACTTCTACGATCGATTTTGCGGCTATTGCGAAGCAGAAGAGGCATCTCGTATCCCTTGGTGGTACTCATTCCTTGCTGGAATGCTCGGGCTGCTTGTTTTCTGTTATTTTCGATAGGCCCTACGGTGCTGAATTGGTCTCTTGCTCACGGTCGTAAAGCGTGCTAGCATCTCTTGACATAAACGCTTGGCCGCAAGTACGACAACCTTCTCACACTTGCAATCGTGAGCCAATCATGACATCACACCAGCTCGCTGAGATGTTTTCTGTTCAGTTTCGCGATATTACCGATCCACCAGGATACATCGATCTCGACGGCGAATTGTACCTGTACCGTATCGATGCTCTTCCTCGGGCAGGATGTCTTTGGCGGCTACCTCCATCAAAAAGACAAGTTCGGATTTTACATGTCTCGCATTGCGTAGGCGTCGTCAGAGACCCAAGCGAACCAGACGTTATCGTCTTGTACGAGCGGATTGCAGATCATTCATTTGTTTCGAGAATGCTGTGACATAAGGGCCCTTGCAAGCTAAATAATCACTTTAGAGGGAGTCAAAGAGTTGAGCCTATCCCCAGAGACAAAACTTTTCACGCATGAAGCTCCTGTCGGCGCACATTTGAATTGGAGCAAAGCGCAAAAGGGTTATTTCCACGCAAATCTGATATATCCGGACGGGAGAGAGTCGAACCGTGTCTGGTGCGACGAAGCTCACCTCGCGGCGATTGTTGCGTCCCTGAGTCGAACAACGCCCTCCGTCCCTCGCGGCTCGTGTCCTGTTTCCGTCCCGGAACTTCCCGCTATCATCGGAGCTCTCGGGCTATCTTGAGCGGCATCACCTGTCGTTACGGAAGCAAGCAATCAACAAATCGAGCGAGCTCGACGCCCATTGCTCTTATTCCTATTGCGCTATCGCGGTGTCACTGCGATAGAGAGATGGGCGTCGGAACAGCTTTAGTCCTTACAGGTAATGGGCCGTTGGAGCATTGCGATTTAGAGGTTTTCACCGGCATTTCACTTGAACTTGCCATCCATATCGTTGTAGGATGAAAATGGCAAATTTAGCCGCACGACAAGATTGAAATGCAGGTTTCTGTATTCGCTCGCTTGCGCGTGCTTATTTGACTTGCCATTATTCCTACTAGCCTATGGTTACCTCGTTGGAGAACAACTTGAGTTCGAGGAAGAGTGCGCCGGAAAAAGTGGACGTATTGGATGTTCCAATCGCCGTTCTATCGATGCAGGACGCGATCGACTTCGCCAATACTTGGGATGTGCGTCCCGGAAACGCGCATATGGCCGCTTTCACGACAGTGCACATGGTGGTCGAGGCGCGAAAAGATGAACATCTTCGGGCGATTCTTGCTGAAACAGACATGAACTGCCCGGATGGTGCCCCAGTTGCCTGGATTGGTAACCGCCAAGCAAAAGGCGGGCTGTCACGCACGAGCGGCCCTGACTTTATGCCCGCATTTTGTGCTCAGGGTGTCCAACTCGGCTACCGTCACTTCATTTATGGAGGAGGACCAGGAATAGCGGAGCAAGCTGCGCAAAACCTGCAGACTCATTTTCCGGGTCTTCAAATTTCCGGCTATTATTCTCCCCCGTTCCGTCCTCTGACCGAAGAAGAAGATCGTGAAGTGTGCGAAATGATCAACGACAGCAGCACAGATTTTGTGTGGGTTTGCCTCGGATGTCCGAAGCAAGAAAAATGGATGTTTGATCACAAGAGCAAATTGAACGTGAGAGGTATTTTTGCTGTCGGTTTAGCGGTGGATGTGATGGCCGGCGCCCGTACTCGCGCCCCCCGCGCTCTCGGCTTAATGGGTTTCGAATGGTTATTCCGGCTGATGCAGGAACCGGGGCGACTCTGGAAACGCTATACCTTCACCAATGCTCTTTTCCTAGCCTGGGTTCTTAGGGACATGCTGCGGAATCCATTTGCCGATCTTGGTTCAAATTGAATTACGGGCGCGTTCGATTTGAGCGCGCCGGGAAATCATTTTCGGCGAACCGTACGTCTTTTCCCCACTCTCCCCAAAGAGTAGAACCTCATTTGGCAGTCTCTACAGCGAAATGCATATAGCCCAATCAAGCGCGGGATGACGTCGTATGCTCGAAAGGTTGATTTACGAATATCCGCACCGCGACCACATCGCGGACAACGCAATACAAAGAACCACATGAAGGAATCCCCCATACCAGAGCGGTCTAAGTTGCAGCATTCTGCTGTAGCTGCAGAAAAAATTCTGTATTTTTCTCGACGGTATCACAAGCAACCACAATACGAAAGCAGCGCTAGCATGAAATGCAAAAGACTTCGGGTACCTTCTGGTTGAGTTCGAATTCATTCATCACGATGCAATAGTTTTCAATTGAAATTATCGGGTAGCAACATCTAGGATCAAGCTAGAACATTTTGGAGGATTCAGGTTGGAAGCGCACGCACCCCAAAAGCACTATCTTGCGGAACCCTGTAATGACCTTCTTAGGTAAGATCAGCTATTGCACTTATCTCGTTCATCTTGCTTTGATATATAATTTTCATTCCCAATAGCTGTCTCGCTCACACTGCTTATTGCAACTATCTCATGGTATACCTTCGAGAAGCCGATTCTCAGATTGAATGGTTATTTCGGCTCGTGCAGGAACGGGCCGGTTATGGAAACGTTATACCTTCACCAATGCTCTTTTCCTAGCCTGGGTTCTTAGGGACACACTGCGGAATCCATTTGGTGATCTTGGTTCAAATTGAGCCAGAGCACGCTCTAGGCGTATTAGTTTCATTTCGGTGAGTATTACGCTTTCTCGTATCAAACCTCATTTGACAGTCTCTGCAATGAGATGCCCATAACCCAACTACACGACTATCCGGCTCGATCTTCCCTTCATATACTGCACCAGTTTGGCGCAGGGAGCAGTGAACGCAGACCACATGCACATGCTGGTGAGCGTGCCACCGCAGTTAGCGCCCGCACTATCACATCACGACCTTGGCAGATCTGACGCCGAAGATCTCGAATGCGCTCCACCACCACCCGCGGAGTACTTTGTAGGAATACTTCGTCACCCAAAATCAAGTGGTACTTCACATCCCACACCGCGTGGGGACTTTTGACGGTACTTCCGATTCAACCCCCATCGAACTTCCCGGCCGAGCGATCGCGCGCAAGGCAGATGTGATGGCTACGCGCGAGAACGACGATCTGGATCGTGGGTGAGCGTGACCGATATGAGGGTCTCAGCTTCAAGGTTGAGGACGTGCTCGACCGGCAACCACTCGGGGCACAGTCGCGGGCCATCCTCAGCGCAAGATGGATACGGCCGAGATCCAAGGGGATTGTGCTTGAGCGGTACTTGTGGACTTTTTATAGCGCAGTACTATTGGGCCGCAAGGCTTGTGTTTTGAGTGTCGAGCTGATCGTGCGGTTTCCGCATCGCTAGCCTTTCCAAAAGGCGCCTCTCGACAAAAACGTGAAAGAGGCACCCAACTATGCCGACCAGAACTATTTGCGCCACAAACCATACCGGGATGGGTAGGTGAACGTGCTTATCCAGCGAGAAGCATGCTCGCATGGTGATCGAAAGCAAAGGAAAATGTAGGAGGTAGATCGAATAGGAAGCGTCTCCTAAGAATCTTAGCCATGGTGCCACTTTGATCTTGCCGTCTTGCTCAAGGGTTGCCAGACCATAAATCAACAATGCAAAGCCGACGCCGGAAATGCAACTCGCCAAAGGCCCGTGAACATCGTGAAAAAAACTATAGAGTGTAGAACTTATCCCGATGATGCAAGCTGCAAGATAGCCATATCGGATCCCGTGCTTAAGGGCAAATGCGGCGACCATTCCCATTGCAAAGAGAAGGTGCAGGTAGGAGAGATTTGCCTGTGCAATTGCTCCACCGAACGGTTGAATCGCTTGGACTAAGGAGAGTAATAACCAAGCACCCATGACGAGGGACCCAAGCCGGCGACTCAGTAGCAGAAACGAGAACACCGCGTAGAAAAGAACTTCATGGAAGAGCGTCCAACCAACATTCAGAACTGTTTCGGGACTGCATATATGGACAAGCAAGAAGGACGAAACGATCGTCCAGGGGTCACCGTGGCTCGTCCTCGTAGGGTGTGTCAATACGCCGGGAAGAATTCCCAGCAATACGATCCAGTAGATGGGATAGATGCGGTTGAAGCGCTTGCGCACATAAGTCAAGGCCGTTCTTGGCTTCCCGATATCTTTCCAGTGAGCCAAAAGGATCACTGCCCCTGAAAGAACGAAAAAGAACTGAACCCCAAGCGCACCGAAAAAAAAGAGATCCTTATAGATTGGGATGTGCCAAAATCGAGCATCGGCCCCGACATAGTCTCCAGCGTGATGAATTACTACGAGCACTGCCGCAATTCCGCGACCTGCTTGCAGAGTTTCGAACCGTGGTTTTCCGAGTGTGCTCGCCATAATTCTGATGTTTTGCAGAAGAGTATACATAATTAGGTCCACCGGACATAACGAAGAATGTGTTTCGCAGGGCGATCGCATTTGAAACGCACGGAGTGAGCCCGGTTGCTCAATGCAACCCTCACCACGCTGTCGCTTGGCTCGAAGGTCTGCTCAACTATCCCGACGCTTCTCGCTATCCAACGCCGCCTTACCTCACAACCCATGAGGTATAAGGGTGAACGGAGGAGCTATCCCATGGAACTGCAGACGCTCGGCATCGAGCTTGGCAAGACGAGTTTTCACGTGGTCGGACTTGATCTTCATGGCTGCGTAGCGGTGCGGAAAAAAATGTCGCACACCCCAACTCTTGCGCTTCACCGCGAACCTGCGTGTCGAAGTGATAGGCATGGTGGCCTGCGCGGAGGGGCATTTCTGGGTCGGACACTTCAACAGGAAGGCACTCCATTATGTGGAGCCGTTCGCCAAGACGAACAAGAACGACTTCATGGATGCCGAGGCGATCACCGAAGCTGTTACGCGCGATCGACAATGCGTTTCGTTCCGATCAACACAGATGATCAAGAATGTCTGAATCTAGTTGTTTCTTGTTGAGATCACAGTCAGATGCCGGTGGAGAGCGCGCCGCTACCTCTATTCCCTCACCGGTTCGGTCAAAATGAACAGCATCGATCTGGAACTCTATCGCCGCGACGCCCGCCGAAAGACATCCGTCAAATTGAGCAGGAACGCATTCTAGACGCATTTTCAGTGAGTATTAAGGCCTTTTTCGATTCTCCCAAAAGCGTAAAACCTTATTCGACAGCCCGGGCGGCGAAATGCACATAATCCAATTAAGCGAGGAATGGCATCGTACATCGATGCCCTCAAAACTGTGACTCGCAAGTATCGACACCACTGCTACACCGCGGACAACGCAATGCAAAGAACCTCATGGAAGGAATCCCCCCATACCAGAGCGGTCTGAGTTGGCAGAATGCTTGTAGTAATTCGCAAGCTAAATTTTTTAAAATGGCTATTTTATCTACAGAATAACATTCTGGAAATCCATTGGCTATCCGTATCCAGAATGCTAACGGAGCTTCCTTCGAAGAAGGGAATTAGCAGGTGTCCAAAAATGTTGTTGAATTCATATATATAATGCATGGCGCAACAATTCTGACGTGCCTACAGGCTCGTCTTCAATTTAAGGATCTGCAATCCAAAATTCAGCGATGACAGATGCTTGACATAGTAGTGACTGCTATCGTTCTCTGTCCCCAGCAATCCACCTAAGGAAATATCTCACTAGAGTCAACAAAAGCATGGGCAACCCTATGAACAGACCCGCAAAAAAATAAACCAAAACTTCGCCCAATTTAGGCCGATATCGAGATTCCCGCATCGCGCTAAAATGAAGCCAAAGAGCTGAGACGAGATTGATGACAGCCAAGAGAGCTACGCGTACTCCAAACGATAGATGCATCACGTCCCTTTACCAGTTAACTGAATAGTTAAGCCCCACTTCCCATCAAGAATTCGCGAAATCCTTTTCTGCGGCCCTCCGATTGCAATTTATACGAGATAAGCGCGTCGTGGTTTAACCAGTATGGAACGTTCTAGGTAGTACTGCACTCCGATCAGGGATTGCTGGCGAAGGCGGGATCTCTAGAAAATTTTGCACATTTTTCGTTGCCCTGACGTAATCACGGCGTCCTATTGAACGAGCCACCAGGCTCCCATCGCCTGGCGGCTTCAAGGTCTAGGCACTTATAGGAGTCCGGCCCGGTACGAAGAGTGTTTTTGCTGGGTGCTGTAGGTGACGATGATGATTCAAAACGATACACTTATTGTGGTTTTCGTAGGACACTGAGAATGCACGTATCGAGCTCAGGACACAAACCTAGAGATCTTAATGGAGGAATAAATGTTCGAATGCGAAGTTCGCAGGATCGGTAGACTTCTGCTCGCTGCCTGCGCTGTCAGCCTTGGGGTCACCGGGCTGCAAGCGCAGACGGCTCCGGCGGCTCCGTCGGAACCCAACCCGTCGCGCGCTGATATTTTCCTGGGATACTCGTACTTCGGTACGCATAGCCCGATCAAGCCTGCCAACATCCAGTACAGCTCCATCGACCTTGGTGCGATTGGTAGCGGCGCCTACTACTTCAATAAGTATGTTGGCGGCGAGGTCGTTTTCGCCGCCCATCCAGATGGCAAAAATGACGGCCTGTATACCATTTCTGCGGGTCCGATCTTCCGTTATCCCGCGCAGAACTTTACGGTGTTCGCGCATGGCCTGGTTGGTGGAGCGAAGCTCGGTGGTCCCAACAGCCATTCGCCACTGTATTGGAATGACTACAAGTGGGGTACGGCTCTGACAGCGGGCGGCGGCATGGATTACGACACCCCTCTGTTCAACCACAAACTGGGAATTCGCCTCTTCCAGGCGGATTATCAGTACATCCATGACAACTTTGGTCCTGGAGGTAACGGTACCAACGGAGCCCCAGTGGGTGGGCGCGCTAATATCAGCGCTGCCCAGTTGAGCAGCGGTCTCCTCTGGCACATTGGCAGCATCGTTCCTCCGCCGCCGGTGACCTACTCCTGCGTTGCGTCGCCTGCGACCGTTTTCCCGGGGGATCCCGTTACGGTGACTGGTACCGCCGCAAACCTGAACCCCAAGAAGACCGCGACGTATAGCTGGACCTCTGATGCTGGCAATGTTTCCGGTACTTCCAGCACCGCGAACGTTGACACCAAGTCGCTGAACCCTGGCAGCTACACCGTCAAGGGGCACGTGGAAGAGGGCAAGAAGGTTGGCCAGTTTGCTGACTGCTCGGCTCCGTTCACGGTCAAGGCCTTCGAGCCGCCGACCATCAGCTGCTCGGCCAGCCCGTCCAGCGTTCGTCCGGGTGAGTCTGCGACGATCACTGCGAATGGCGTCAGCCCGCAGAACCGTCCTCTGACCTATAGCTACAGCTCGACCTCCGGTTCGGTTTCCGGCAACGGAACCTCCGCGACCCTGAGCACCGCCGGCGCTGCGCCTGGCACCCTTACCGTCACCTGCAACGTGGTTGACGATAAGGGCCAGACCGCTTCGGCTACGACCTCGGTCAGCGTTGTTGCTCCGCCGCCGCCGCCGGCTCCGAAGACCTCGAGCCTCTGCACGGTCAACTTCGAGCGCGATAAGAAGCGTCCGACCCGTGTTGATAACGAGGGCAAGGCTTGCCTCGATGACGTTGCTCTGAACCTGCAGCGCTCGTCCGATGCCAAGGTTGCTCTGGCCGGCTCCGCCGACGCAAAGGAGAAGCACGGTGACACGGTAGCTTCCGAGCGTGCTCTGAACGCCAAGGAGTACCTGGTGAAGGATAAGGGTATCGACGCTTCCCGCGTTGCCACCTACACCTCCACCACCGAGGGCAAGACCGTCACCACCACGCTGATCCCTGCTGGCGCTACCTTCAGCACCAGCGGCCTCACGGAAGTGACTGCGCCGGTCAAGCCTGCGAAGCCTGTTCGCAAGCACGCTGCCAAGAAGAAGTAAAACGAACCTATAAAGGCTAAGGGCCGACTGGCGATATGCCAGTCGGCCCTTTTTTATCGCATTCAGCTACCTAGGGCAGCCCACTACCTGTTTCAGGGCATCATTAAAGGCGTAGTGATTCATCTCCTTGATTAACGCCTGATTAAATGAGCTTTTTCTCAAAAATATATAGACAGCACCGCAGATGTACTTGAGAATGAAACTGGGTAGTACATTAGTTTCGAACTCCGCAACGCCTCTCATTTAAATTGAGAGGCGTCTTTTTGGATAAGGCGGTCAAACGGGAAATATCGACACTATACCAGCCGGATTTTCTATTTGAAGCGGCTCTATTTTGCGTATCTAGTGCCGATCTCCCAGAGAAACTCCGGCGTCAAGAACACGCTGCTGCCAAGCGTTACGTTCCACCGCTTCGGCGGATTGGCTTAGTGCTCCGTTAACCCAGCACGGGTGATCCAGAGAGTTACCACTCACGGAATTAGCTAGCTCGTCGGATACACTCGGGATGTTGAAGTCAGAATCTACTGGCGTCCCACCCTTCGCCACGATTAGGCCGCCGGTGTTCGCCGTTATTTTATTATTATAATATTGGTGCGTTTTATAGTAATTCCACATTCCATACGCTGCCCCCATAAAATTCAACCAGTTACCCTGCCCATCCTGGCCGCATGAAACCACTCTATTATTGTGCACGGTTATATCATGACCGGCCGCGACAGAGATACCGAAACCTGCGCTCCGTACGACGACATTCTTTGCGACATCGATGAATCCATTGGCTAGAGATGGATCATTGGTGTCCCCATCGAACTGGATGCCGCCCCCCGTGTACCAAGTGGAAAGCCCAGGAGCCAAGGCACCTTCGATATAGTTATCATGAACGGAAATCAAATGAGACGAATCCGCACCATGACTCTGGTAAAAGCTTATTACATCCTCGATTGATGAATTCCCAACAGAGTTTATGATCTGATTCCAGGATATCTCGCCACCATTTATGGCGGCATCGCCGTTTAGCATAATAAAATGTCCAAGAACGCGCTTGTCTTTTAGATATCCGCCTTTGCCATCGCTAACTCGATCATCCATGTCGATGGCGATGTTGCGCGAAATCGTAAGGTTTGTAAGCTTCGAGCCTGCGATATAGATCCCGAAGCTCGCGGAGCGCATAGTACAGTTCCTCACAACTACACTATTCATTGCTTCAGCATCGAGAAACTTACCTTTTGCCTTTCCACTTATGCCAGGCTCCAATGCCGTTCCGGTCGTGCTCGTGAGAGTCAAATTTGCTCCCTTTGTACCCCCAAAAACCTTGATTAAGGTACCGCGGCCAGTTACAGTCGAGTTGGTAATCGTTACCGCTTCGTCCGTAACAATCGTGACGGCAGGAGTATCTGGATCATTGCTACTCCAGTCACCTGAATACACACCGCCGTGAGTTATTCGGATGGCGCGTGGATTCTTGGGTGCGGTGACAGTAGCTGTCGCGATAGCTTCCATCTTTGCACAAACAGCAGTTACCGTTGCGGATCCTGGCGTCACACCGCTGAAACTACCCGAGCTTCCTCCCTTGAGGACTGAGTCATCGTTTGATGCCCAATCACATGAACTTGGGCTCAAGGAGTCGTTTGCACCAGTGCTCGGATTGACTTTGACGGGAATGAAACTAACGGTCGCATCTACCGAAGAGGTGGCTGTGACGGGTGACAGTTCGAGATAGCTTAGGCCACTTGAGCCAGCGCCACCGCCGCTCGTAGAACCGCCCCCACTCGAAGTGGATGTTGTTGTCGCAGAAGCGGCCGATGCCAAATATGCTGAAGTCACACCAGAGCCGCACCCAGATATACAAATGGAAGATGGGAGTCCCAGAAGGATCGTCAACAAGAGCATATGGAAAGAGTATCGCAGCGTCGCCATGGAAACTTCATCGGACGCCCATGAATCCGCCTTCTCCCTTGTCCGGAAATCGGACAAAGCCATCGGCGGAAAAGATTGCAATCGAGCAGAGGAGCGTGCTTTCATCACAGAGATCCTGGCCAGCGTGGATCACATAACGCTGGTGGCTCCTGACGGAAGCAATCCGAACACCAGATGTAGCCAGATCAAGATCGCAAGGCGGCCTTTCCACATTGGTAGGCATCTAAACGCAAGATCCTGGCAACAGACAGGAGACCGCTGCGGAATCTTCTGAGGTGCCGGCTTTGGCTAAGAAATCAGCCATTTCCGCACTCACACATTGATGTTCGCGAAGACCCTAAAAGGGTCTCAAAATAGGCGATCTGGACGTCAATAATGAAAAGATGTAATCGAACCGAACTATCGCTCCGCCTATTCATGGGTAAACATCCGTATACGGTTGTCCACTCACTGTTACAGTTGAATTGGTTATGTGTGTGCTACTTCCGTCACTTACTCTGGAGAAAGTATGTGCTTGATTGCACACTGCGGATCAGCCGACCATACGATCATGATTGATCGATTGCTGGAAGCACGGATATGACGTTTTACACCCGTTGCCCAACAGCCCACGAACTTCTAGAAACAGTCGAATGGCCCAACAAAGTGAAATTCAGTAAAGATGAACGCGGACCACAGATTGGCTGCATCTATCGAAAGAGCGGATGGCTTCTGAACGTCGGGAGGCGCAGACTTAGTTGAAACGTTTGGACTTGCCTTTGGAGCAAATTTGCTACCGTACTCATTGTTCTTTTTGCGGTCTCCGTTTCGAAGTCTGCCAAGCGGCTTCGCGTATTCCTTTGCCGCTCCTACAGATTGGGATGGGCGTCGCTCTAGCGGGCTTCCATGTGCACACGCCCCCGGAACTGGAGCTTTTCTGGTGCGTTTTGTCGCTCCCCCGGCTTAGATGGGCGAGTCTTTATCACGCTCGGAGGCGCGTGTATTGAGGACGCCGATCATGCAGAGGCATAGAGGAGTCGTTTCTTTGCCGTCCGATTCCTTCTATGCCACCCGGCGCATGCTTCGCTCTGGCTGGGGTTATCTCCGACCGATCCTGTCGCCATTTCCGGCCTTATGCTGCCGACCCGCCTGCTGCACCTTGTAGAAGGCGGAGGCCTTGATAATGATGCGACAGGACTCGTGTCTGCTCTTCGCGAGAATCGCTGGGTTGACCCGGCCATTTCTCGCCTCCTCATGCCAGGCTCAGCTTCCTAACTGTCGCACTGGAAAATTTGGCGGTTGGTTCGTTTCGCAGCTTCATTCTCACGTCTGCGGAGAGACGGGTTAAGAGAACGATCGGGCCCACTCCGCTGCGCGACCCTGCAAGAAACCTTGAGGTCATTGATTCGAGGCGAAGTCCATTTCTTTGATCGCCCGTCGATGACCTGCTCTCCGATCATAGAGAATCGCTTTCTATAAAGAACGGGCCAGCGAGATATTCATTTGTTGATTTTTTTGTGGAGGCATTTTCGCTTGACGAGGCGCAATGTGTCCGATAAAAAGCCAATGCTGCCTCGCCGAGCCGGGTTGGTAAGTCAACCCAGGAAGATAAACGTCGACGTGTGAACGGAGTTCTACAGGTGACTCGATTGGGGATGTGTCGGACGGTTCTTCCGGAACGGAATGGCAAGTACAAGGCGCCCACGAGCAGTACAAGACAAGACCGGACTTTACGGACAAGGCTGAGGGCTGACGACAAAAACCTCATCCGCTGACCGGCGAAGATGAGCTGCCGCTGGAATTCCCTCTCTGAGGCCAAGGCGGCGGACGCACGCAGTCACTTGTACTGCTGGAGCAACGAAAGCACAAATCGTCATCGCAGGTAAGGCTATGGCAGCCGTCCTCCTCAAAGCTATGGAACCACAGCCGTTATCCCCCTCCAACGGAGGGCTACAAAGAACTGCGATCAAGCCTTTACATGCTCGGAAACCTATCGAACGATGCGTGATAGGCTCAAGTTCAGACGATTCACTACAAGATACTGCAAAATACAAGTCTGTTCGCCGCTACCGCTCACGCCAGGTTGCACGTGGATACACCTTGAGCAATTTAACAGTCCACCCGGTTGGGCACCTCGAGCCCCGCACCGTTGTGCTTGCGCAGACGGACGGCCACCAAGTCGAGGAAGCAGCGCCATACGATACACTGGCTCTGTCCGCACTCATTCATATGAAAAAAGTTCTGCACATCCTCAGCAGCCTACAACGCTCCGGCATGGAGATGATGCTACTTTGCAGCTACCCAGAGTGGATTGAAAATGGCTACAAGTGCGATATTTTGGCAACCGCATCTGATCGCGGCATCTTGGCCGACGACCTTCAATCTGCCGGCTACTCCATTCATCATCTGCCGTTTCGAGGCAGATTGAGATATTTACCAAGTGTAAATTTTATGCTCGGATATTGGAGGCTCTGCCGTTCTGGATACGATATCGTGCACATCCATACGGAAGCCGCGACACCACTCTTCGCCCTCATCGCAAAGCTGGCAGGAGTTGGCCAACTCGCTATTACACCGCATAATACGTTTCGCTTTGCGGGCGTTCTTCGTCTTCGAAAGTATATGGAACGGGCGTTTCTTCGTCGGTTAGGTGCTCACTACGGCATGATCAGTGAAGATGTGTCCAAGTGTGAAGAAGAGCTCTATAACAACAGAGGAACGAGAACTGTAAACTGGTATAACTCGAATCACTTCATTCCAGGTGCTGAGATTGACAGGTCAAAGGCTCGAGAGCTTTTGCAAATCTCGGAGGAAACTGTCGTCATCGTTTCTGTCGGTAACTGCAATAACGCAAAAAATCACGAAGCGCTATTGCGGGCTATTCCTTTGCTGCCGGCAGATATCCCAATCGTCTATTTTCATCTCGGCAAAGAACCGGCCGAAAACCCTGAGCGCGGCTTGGCCGTATCGCTGGGGATAATAGACCGGGTTCAATTTATGGGGACGCAAAAGGACCCCCTGTTCTTCTTCAGAGCTGCAGATATCTTCGTAATGCCCTCACTATGGGAGGGGATGCCAATCTCGGCAATTGAAGCGATTGCAGCGGGAGTACCCTCGGTACTGGCCAATGTAGCAGGACTTAGGGAAGTTGCTTCTTATGCTAAAAATATCTTGCTTGTCACTCCGGAACCTGTTTTTCTCGCACAAGGTATACAAAAGATTGCCACAATGGCCAAAGCTGAGCGACTCTCGAAGGCGCTTGAGGATAGCAACCGTATTCGTACAACTTTTTCCATTCAGAACGGCGTGAAGAGCGTTGTTGTGGGACTCTACAATCGCATATAACAGTTTTAGCTTTCGCAATAGGACCACCGATCGAACTCTCCAGGACGAAACCGTTACCGCCTGGCCCGACGAAAACAGAAGTCGACGAATAGCGTTAGCATAATGATCAATACCTCTTCCAATGGACGGCTCCAGCAGCTAGATGGCATTCGCGGGATCGCGATCATTCTTGTTTTCGCGGTGCATACCTATTTTCTCAGTTGGGGATGGATTGGAGTACAAATCTTCTTCGTGCTTTCTGGTTTCCTCATTACGGGAATTCTGAGACGAGCACGTAATGACGAAGCATTTTGGGCGCCGTTTTATGTGAAGCGTGCTACCAGGATTCTTCCCCCTCTTCTCGTGGCAGTTGCCGCAGCGGCACTCTTTTACCATATTCCATGGCACAGCATTGGAATATATGATCTATTCTTTTTAGCAAATGTCGCTGAGACCCTGCACCGCGGTCAGTCAAAGGGGCTGAGTGTTCTTTGGTCTCTCGCGGTTGAAGAACACTTTTATTTTATCTGGCCATTCGCTGTTCGCTATCTAAAGCGAGGGCGGCTAATCGCAATCCTCGGAACTCTGATCATTTTTGAACCAATTATACGGGCTATCGCGACCCCCCTGGTTCACACTTTTTGGCCCATCTTCTTTCTTACTCCATTTCAACTAGATGGCCTCGCGGTGGGAGCCCTATTGGCGTTGCTTTTAGAGAGCGACCGCATCTCCCATATTCTGCGCCGTTGGTGTAACTTATCACTGCTCTTAAGCATCGCCATTTATATAGCGCTCTCCGCATTTTTACCAAGCTTTCAGCGCGCGGCAAACTCGATTTTGTTCAACTCGCTGGGGTACTCGATCATCTTGTGGATGGCGACGAGTCTGATAGCATATGTTATTTTGCGGCCTACCTCCCAGCTTACGCACATCTTGGCCACCCGCCCTCTCGCGTTCATTGGCCTCATTAGTTATGGGATTTATCTTTACCATCCACTTATAATTGACGGTCTTGTGTGGATCGGCGTTCGTCACGGGGTGAAGCATCTAAGACTTCTAATGCCATTGCAGGCAATACTTGTCATGATTGCGAGTTGGCTGTCGTACACATATTATGAGGCCTCATTTATCGCATGGGGAAGAAACGCAGCGCGAGCAGGAAAGAACCATGCATCTCGAGGACTCAAAGGGGAAGATGCATCAGAAGTAGAGCCCCTGCGGACGGCAAAATCGTCTTAACGCTTCCCTCTCACGTTCTGCTGAGCATACCCCCAAACTGGGCCCGAAAGATAATTCTCTGAAATCTTTTGGGAATGAGGGCCATCAGTTGCGGCGATTTTCTCAAACTAGGCCCGAGAAAGAACGAGCCGAAAAGCATTAAGGCCGTCATCATGACGACGCCAACGCCCAATAGAACCAGCACTAATTTCACAAATTGATTTTCAATATTTAATACAAGCAGGAGCAACTTTGCGGTTCCTGCCGTAACGACCGACATCACAACCGCGGAATACGAACACTCTAGCAAGTCTCTCCAGCGACTTCCGATCTCTCGGTTTACCGCTGAGACTAACAGGAATAGCCTTATTGCATAAACCAGAAGCACCGTCCAACTAAGCGCAAGCACGGAAATCCGAGCGCTCGACACATAGGCGATCACCGCTATGACTACCGCAACGAATTGTGAGCGAAATTCCCTCCCCGGGCGTCCTCGTGCGGCGAGGAGCGGTCCTGAAATGGCCATAACGGCGTTGAGGGCCATGGCAAGAGCGATGGGGCGGACATAACCGATGGCAGGTGCCCATTTCTTTCCGTAAAGACCTATTACGACAACGTCGGCGGATACCGATACCGCGGCTAGTATCGGCAAGAGAGCAAATAAGAGAAGGCCAAATATTGAGGCATACAATGATCGGAGCTTCGTTTCTTCCTGTTGCACACGCGAAAACGCGGGTAACAACACCTGCAATAACCCAAACGTTATATTGTCGGCCATGCTTGCCAAGGTAAAGGCTCTACTATAGAAACCCAGTAGAACAGGACCCGAGGTTCTGCCAACGACTGTGTTATCCAGGTTGACGATTCCCCAACTGCATAGATTTGCCGCTAACACACGAAAGCCAAAGGTCAAGAGGTGCAGTCGCGAAAACTCGAAAAGTGGGCGTAACGAATGACGAGACCTGACATAAGTAAGAATGCTGTTTATAAGTGCCTGAGACAGCCACGCTACTACAAGGCTCCAAATGTCACAATGCAATAGCGCCATGGGAATGCCGATTCCGACATAAGCGATAACATATGAAATGATCGTGTTCGCTTGGATTACGTGCGCGTCTTGCTTCCGATTTAGTAATGCTGTCGACGTTGCGCCAAACGCCTGCAGCACGAATAGAATAGAAAATACTCTGAGAAGGAGGGTGATCTTGGGGTCGTGAAAAAAAACAGCCCATAATGGTGCAGATGCTATCAGTCCGAGCATAAGCAAACTTCCGACGATCATCTGACACGTGAAGCAGAATCTAACATCCGCTTCCTCCAGGTTATCTTTCTGGATCAAAGCAGATGCAAGACCTATACTTGACAGGAGATTACCGAGACCAAAGACAATCATGGCAACAGCCAGCTCTCCAAATGGCCGTGGTCCCAAAAGGCGAACCAACAGAGTGTTAACGCCGAAGGATAAGCCAATCTTGGTAATAATGCCCACGTAATTCCATTTCAATGCTCGGGCAGTCTTCTTTGTGAGATTCTCTTGGCCTGACATATCAAAAATCCGCTAATTACCTATTGACACGGTGAACTTTTTGGGAACAACGCCATAGGACAACAAGTTGAAGGCTTGGTTGGCAGACGCCAGCTTATGCTCCAAAGCATGTACCAATCCTGGCGGCAATTTTCCCGCGAGGCTGATTGGCCAACCCTGGATTATTCCAGAGCCTTCCTTCTCCCAAATGGCTCTACACGCTTCTTGATAGGCAAGCCGTGTCGGCGAGTTATCCATTTGCTGTGAAGTCTCGTGTCCCCATAATGTATATGCTTCGTGTAGAAGCGACAGCTGTGGTTCATACCACGCATAAAGCCCCCCTGAAAGAAAACTCGCTACCAAGCTATAAGACGAAACCGAACATATTCGAAAATCAGCCATCGCCATGAGAGCCAGATCGCTGGTCTCAGATAGCTCAGGTCGCCCCTCCTGGCCGGGGTTGAATCTGGCGACTGCTTCCTGAAACTCGGGGCCTTGTCGGTCCGTGAAGAAATGAAATTGAACTTTATCCTTAAATGTATGACTAAGTGATTCGCAGATGTTTAGATACCACTCCAAGGGAAGCTTCATATTGAAACGTCCTCGGAATTCTGATGTCGCTCCTGGGTCCTGAAAGTCATTCCCCACTCGCATATGCACGGCGACAAATAACTTGCCTGGATCTAACCGAGACGTCACCCTATAGATATTAGATAGGGCATTCTTGCTGCCTAATAGCTTCTGCCAAATGAAAGGACGTGCATCCCGGATCGCCAAATACCCGCCATACATCCCCCCAACGGAGACGATGAAGGAACTACGATGGTCGAGGTGTTTTTCTTGAGACCACTTTTCTATCGCTGCTCCAAAATTTAGTTCGCCACTGGCTCTATAATCAGCCTCCTCAAACCGATACGTGGCGAGTCGATATAAGAGGTCTTCTAGTACAAAGTCGAACCGGGATGTCTGAAAGTTCCGGTAGTAGCGTCGAGCATTGATGCCCCAACCGGGTCCAATCAACTTCGCACCTAGCACTTGACTCGCTATATAGCCTTTACTCCACGCCATGATCTCATTGCCAAGTCCTTCACCACGCCGCCCAGTCCGTCGAGCAACGACAAATCTCATATTTTCCTCCTCGATCTTAGATTAGAACTGGTGACAACTATGGCAACGACGACTAAGCCTAACGTCTGATGAAGAATTCATGGAACAGTTCGGTCGGTTTGCATGGGCCGCCTCGCGATACCCCTTGGGGCGAGACCGCCTAAATCAAATCCTATTTGGAGCAACAACTATTGCCCCACTTAACGCAATCCAAGGAGGGTCTTCACATAAGGCGATATCGCGTATAGCGGGAAACGCCAGCCGAAATGACGCGCCGTGTACAAAACCCATTCTTTGGGAGGCGCACCTTTAGGCGACATCAGTTGACGCCACCGGGCGCGGAGTGGTAGGCGTGGATCCCGCCAAGTATTCGCGCTGCTATTCCCCTCGCACTCTCCTGCAAAACCTGGCATCGCAACAATGTCGAAGCCGAGTTTCTTTGCGCGAAGACCATAGTCAAAATCACCAAGTTGATGCTTGAAGCGGGCATCCAAGTTTCCGACGGTTTGCGCAACACTGCGAGAAATCAAAGTGAAGTTCCCATTCATCGTATCGCAAGGTAATGAATGGTGTGGGTGAGGTTCGACCGAATAGAAATCAAGCCGAAGCCCCTTTGCCCGCTTTATCAAGCCACCATAGGTTAGCTCAACGCTACCGGGTCGCCTCATGCTACCGGCTACAATGACGCCGGGCCGATTGACAATTACTTCTTCCGCGCATTCGATGATTTTCTGAAGGGCACCGGGAAGCAGACGAGAATCGTCGTTAAACCAAATGTACGCATCGTAATCACCATCCATTGCCGCCCGAAAAGCCTTCCGCATGCCGCCATTCCAGTAGAGCGTTCCATCGCCTGAAAGGACGCGGACGCTTGGAAATCTCAGGCCCACAGCCTCGGCTGTGCCATCCGAGCTTCCGTCATCAACCAAATAGACATCTAAGGTTACAGCGCGCGCGACTTGTTGGCTGAGAAGCGACTGAAGCGATTCCAGGGTCAACTCTCTCCGGTTATAGCAGGTGGCGAGTGCGGCGATACGCTGGATCACATCTCCTCCCGAGACGGTTTTAGCTTTCACTAAGGATGGAGCTAGGAGCTCAAAACTAGCTGCCCATGCTCTTCTAAAAATGAGTAATCTGCGTGACGCCAGCCTACTGCAACTGCATTCCCGATTGCCAGTAGGGCATATAGATCGGGTCCAATAGCGTAGGTAATACCATATGCGAATATCGCGACCACAATTACGCACCATATCGCCGGGGAAGAGTCGCCATCATTGCGGATCCTTCTTGAGTAGTTCCAAAGATGAAAGAGAGGGCGCAAGAACATTAAAAGCAAAAACATCGAACCGATGGCACCCACTCTAAGATATTCCTGTACGTATTCACTGTGAGGTGGAAGGGTTGTATAGGTCCCGGTCTCTGGAGAAAATCTCCAGTATCCGCTGCCGACCGGCTTACCGATCAGAATTGGCACGATGCCCTCACTATCATCAGAGACGAGTTCCTCCCAGCTTCTTAGCCGCCACAAGAATGTACCTTCGTCCTGTGTCGCATCCGTAATCCGTTCCGACTGCTCTTGAGATACGTCAGATGGGGCAAAATAGCTAGCAAGTCCACCTAGAAAGCCCAGAACAATCAGCGAAGGTATCACCCTTCGGATCATCTTCCTGTCCACTACAACCATGGTAACTAAAGCTGCGATCAGCATTACCCATACGGTGCGGTGTCGGAGAAAAATCGCAAGACCAAACATGATCGCAGGTGCGAATTTGGAGACCGTTCCTTTATTCCATCTCGAGGGTGCGACACCGAAAATAAATCCGCATGCCACACCGCCGGCGGCGCCTGACGGCAGCAAGCGTCCGTTGATCGCTTCTTCACTCTGTCCGTGCGCCCAAGCCACCGACCCAACCGGCAGACCTGCGAAGGCGGCTACAGATGTCACAAATAGGCCAGCAACGTAGACCAGAAAAAAGCGAACAAACTTTTTTAGCGTTTCTCCATCAGTCGGAATTGTCAAGAAATAGAGAAATCCCGCGAGTGAAGCCACATAGCCACGGGCCTCGTTTGAAGCAGCGGGAAAACCATAGATCATTACCCCTCGGAAATAGTTGAAGAAGAAGATCGACAAGTATCCAAATGCGATTAGTCTTGCTCCGTTATTTTCCTTAAGTCGCGGTAACGTACGCACTGCGCCCGCAAGCAAGAGGCACATTGATACGACATCGGGAAGAGATAGATTGAGACCTCCAACGGCGGATTGACTCGTTCCGAATGTAAAGTCTATCCATTCGGTCAGGAGGAGACTCGCCCATCCAAAGGCGACATTATTGACAAGCTGATTTATATAAAATATGGCGATGGCAATACCGACAATCGCCAGCAAAGCATTTAACATTGCTCCCCCCTCGCTGGCGGGAGACTTCTATGCCGAATGCTATTTGAATACCATTGCTCATACTTGGGAACGACCTGCTCGGCGGTGAATTCCGTAAGGGCTCTTCGGTGCGCGCTTGCAGAAATCTGTTGGAACAATTCCTTGTCAGTTTGAAGCCTCACCATTGCGGAGAAAATTGCATCAGGGCTCCTAACGTTAACAATGAGACCAGCTTGGCCGTCGGCGAGTTGCTCACGAATCCCGGGTGTAGTGTTTCCTGCGATAATTGGATTAGCGAGTGCCATGTTCTCTAGCACGGTCATCGAGAACGCCTCATCTAGCGAGGGCATCAGCAGTACATCGACATCCGCTACAACGCGATCTAGCATCGCTGGGTATTCCAGAGGTCCTACAAAATTCACCCCGCGGGTGAGATTTTGTTTTTGAGCCCAAAGACACGCGCCCCCTCCCTCTTGGTAATCGTGACCGATCATTAATAGGCGACTTTCGGGGTAGGCACGATTAAACTTTGCAAAAGCTCGAAGTGCAGCTCCGGCGTTCTTCCGCGCGGTCCACCCCTGTATCACACAAGCAAATACGAGTGCCCTGTCCGGGTGAAGTCGCGGTCCTTTACTTTTGCCAACAACCAAGTCTGACAAGAAGTTTGGAATAACCTCGACTTCTGCACCAGGACGCAGGTAACGAGAGAAATGACGAGCGGCATCCCGTGAGACCGCAGAGTAGCTTCTCCCCTTCAAACTCACGGCGTACGCCATTAGTAGCCGCACAGTCCGACACCGATCCCGAAAGTACCGAAGTACATTCCAGGGAAGATCATGAATCGTGATGAAAGTGGGCACCCCCGAAAGCAGCGCCCCTAATGCGAACTCATATGTCCAGTGTGCGTGCACAAACGCAGGAGAATCCGCAGAAATGGCTTTTTGAAGAAATTTGATCTCAGGCCAGTAAAAACTCCGGGCCGCGCCAAATTGACGAGAGGATCCGACTACGAGACGAAGATTGCCCCAAGAGACATCGATCGGCTTCTCTAGGGCATAGCTGAGGGTGTATATCACAACCTCATGTCCTCGACGAAGGAATTCAATGACAAGCGGCGTCGTAGCGGTGCTGCCCATTCCCCTTGGGATATCGGTGAAATCAACCCCTTTGAAACGAGCAAGCGCATGAATATCCACAGGGGCACAGATAGCAATAATCATACGTATACTCCACGCCCCCAAGAGGAAGAAGGCGGAGCCTCATCAAGAGACTGCGGGATGTTTAAATCTGTGTATAACCGAAAACTTTAGGTGGAATGCCCTTAGCGAAACTACATGCTTCGATTTTAGCACGTGCGATTGCTTGATTACACTTGGTGGCAGCCCATCGGAAGCAACTCTTCCACCTCTAAGGTTGGGGCACTAGATGCTGATTTTCTCAACCGGACCGACTCTACGAACATGGAGGAATCCGTCGTCAACAGCGCTGCCTGCATAGCTATTTTACATAAGCTATACAGTCCTGGCTTTAATCGCGACGCTATACTACAGAGCGAAACCTCCCGCAAATGACGGCATCCCCGCCACACCTACAGATACGGCCTGCCAGGATTTCAAAATTCTCTCTTTAGGATCAGAGGATACCGCCCCGAGACCGCTGCCACTAATTAGTGATGGCGGCCTCCCGACCGAATTGCTCCAACCCTTATTTGGAATCACGGCTGTAGTAATAGTAGTTAGATGCCTTATATCCCTCATATCCGTAGGCAAAACTCTGTAAACGGCGGTTGAAATCGTTCACAACGAAACCGAGCACCTTGATCGTGGGATTGTCGAGTGAGCTCCACAAGCGACGCAGCGCCGGCTTGGTAGTCTTTCCTGCTCGGACCACAATTACAACAGCGTCTACGATTGTGGATGTCACGACCGGATCGGTGACGAGGAGGACTGGCGGGACATCGACCATGATGTAATCGTACTGCCCCTTGAGGTCTTCAATGAGGCTAGCAAAACGCTTGGAACCGAGCAGCTCAGCAGGATCAGGTGGCGTGGCACCGGCCAAAAGAATGTGAAGGGAAGGAAGATGTGGATGCTGTTGAACTACTTGCGCAAAGGTGCTCGCCCCTGAAAGTACCTCGCTCAATCCGCGTGGCTCCTCGATCTGACTGATCTTCCGAATGCTGGGACGGCGCATATCTGCGTCGATAATAAGGACTCTCGATGATTGCGCCGCAAAAGCAACCGAAAGGTTGTATGCTGTCGTGGATTTTCCATCGCCACTCAGCGGGCTCGTAAACTGAATCACCTTCGGAGGGCTATCGATCGACGCCAAAAGGAGGGAGGTCCGAATTTGGCGATAGGCTTCCGATACCTGCGATTTCGGTAAGCGAAGGATCCAAGCCTTATCATCAATGATAGGTTTATCAGATTCTTTCCCATCGTCATACGGGGTACTACCACCCGATTCAAAACCAGGTATAACTCCCAACATTGGAAAAGGAGAGCGCTCTTCAAAGTCCTCAGGGATATTAAGCGTATTGTCCCTGACTTGCCGGAAGGCTGCAATGAATATTCCACACATAAGGCCAGCAGCCAAGCCAGCCCCGATATCGCTCTTTAAGATCGGAGATGACTTCCGACTTGACGGCCTTGCCGGATCAACGACCGCCATGCCTGACGATCTAACTCCGGCAGCAATATTAGCTTCTTCTAGACGAGTGTAGAGGTCTTGATAGAGACGACGGCTAGTTAATTCTTCTTCCCGCAGGAAGGCCAAGGCCGCCATTTGATTTCCGATTGCCGATACATGCTGACGCTGCTTATCAACTTCCTGCTGAAGCGCATGTTCATTACGGAGGGCTAATTCATAGCTACGTTTAGCACTTTCTTTCACCCGCCCTATCTCTGCTGCTAGTTGCTCTTTGATCGACTGCAGCTGCTTTTGCAATTCGATGATGACTGGATTTCGAGCGCCATACCTAACCTGTTCGGCTGAAATCTTTGTCTCCAGCGAAAGCTGCTGCGCCCGCAAAGAACGTATAAGCTGCATATTTTCGCTATCGAGCGCGAGAGGGTTCTCTTTGCCCAAAATACCGCGAGCTCCAGTATCCTCCAACAGCGCATCCGCTTCGCTCGTTTGAGCTAAACGATAGGCCGTTTCTTGCTGAATGCGTAACAACTCGGCCTGGCTCAGTTCCTGACTTAGCACAAGTAATTGCTGATAGTCAGGATTGAGTGCGACGGATTCTCCTTGACCACCTTGGCTGTTGCCGGAGGTTGGCGAAGAAAGCGTCAGTATGCCGCTCTCCTGCTCGAGCTTTGCTACTTGCTCGTGGGACTTCTCCGCTTGAATCTTTAGATCTTCAAGCTGCTTTGTAAGCCATTCAGACGCCTTTGAGGTGGCTTCGTATCGGGTGCGGGTGTGGTTAGCGAGATACGCCTCCACAACCGTATTAGCAACCTTGGCCGCCCTATCTGGGTCTGTGTCTGTATAGAATACTCGTATCAATCTTGTATTTTTTACCGGCACAGCCTGCAATCTCGTTTTAAAGATGGAAACCATCTTTTCACGGATGCTTGCGTTCTCAACGTAGTTTTTGTTCGATCCCTTATCGGCGATCTTAACAGTACGGAAAGGCTCGGTCTCGTCCAAATGTAAGCGGTCGATGACCGATAAAGCGGTATTGTCACTCATTAAAACCGCCTGCTGTGTAAGCATATCGGTCATGAAGTCTTGGCCGATGCCTAAGGCAGACCCCGCGCCTGAGAGATCCTGCAGACCCAACCCTGAAGTCGCATCGCGATTCATCTCAACGGTTGCAGATGAAGTGTATTGCCGGGGTGCGCGGACATACGCGATACACCCGGCAACCACTCCAAGCAGGGCACATATCGCAATGACGGTGCGCTGGCGGACAAGAAATTTCCATACATCCAATAACTGCAAATCGTGAGTCTGCTGTTGACGAAGTACATGGGGGCTGCTCTTCGAGCCGCTCGTTTCACTTGTAAGCATTTAGAGACTTTCCTGCAGGAATTGGGGTTGTCAGCATGTGCCGCTGGAAACTGATCGTAGTATACCCGAAGCGACTCTTCAGCCACGTCAGAATACCCCTACAGTACCAATATCTCGCGATTACCTTCGGCACCTTTTCATCAAAGCTGATGCCACGACCGTGGATTGATGGTTCCGTGTAACGACCTCAACCTGAAATGCCAGAATCTAAACAAGCGTCCCGGAGGCGGCCCTATCGTACGGTATAAATCGTCGCTGAAACCGCAGAACTCAATATGGTTGAAGAGTTCACAAGAGCGGATTTGATCTTACTGCTGGGAATGAAGACCATATCCCCCTCAGCCAACGCAAACGGCGCTTCGCGTCCGCGCTCCATATCCTTCAGGGGTACGTCGATACGACGGATACTTTCTCCTTCTTTCCGCACCACGATAGCGTGCTTCGTTGAAGCTACCACGGTAGTCCCGCCAGCAAGACTAACTACTTCAGAAAGAGCTAGTTTGCCTCCGTTCACCATGAGATACCCGCCGGGCTTTGCAACCGCTCCCAAGACATAGATAACGCCGGCACGCCTCACAAATACAGTGTCCCCGGGATACACCAAGGCCGTACGAGCCTCATCTGGATCCCTTCCGTTTGCATATGGCAGCCGGCGGACCTCGGCGGGGAAACCATCTTTTAGATGGTGTATCTCAATTTCTCCGCCAGCCGCCGTCGTCACGCCTCCCGCCGATGCAATTAAATCCAAAACCGGGCGGGGCGCCAAAATCTGCACCTTGCCAGGCGTTTGGACCTCACCTGCGACCAAAACAGGTTGCTGCGGAAACGCACTGATCACGAGAGAAACATGTGGCTTGACGAGCATTTGCTGGGAATCGAGCTCAGCTTCTATCTTTTTCTCAGCTTGGTGAAGGGTGAGACCCACCACACGGACATCCCCGATTAAGGGAATTGAAACCGCCCCCCCGTCATCGACGCTAAGGTCTTGGGACATTTCTGGCACAGAAAAAACCGACATTTGCAATTTGAAACCCGGCCCAAGGCGCAACTGCGAGAAGTCCTCCGGCAGAGCCACTGGCCCGGCTGCAGGCCCTCTGGAGCCGAAAGAACCGCGAGAGGTAATCGACGATGTCTGGTCTACGCTCGCAGGCACGTTGATGCTTGCTTGAGCATGGCCTCGCTCACAAAAAAATAGCGAACACGCCAATGTCACGATCCCTGCAGAGATCTTCATACCGCGCCGCTTTGCAACAAATGGAGGAATCGGAGCCGCTTTCAATCCGCAGGACATTTGATAAACTACGCCTCCTGAAATGGGGGACCAACTTAAACTCGACGCTCAGGATATGTAAGCGAAGGTTCTCGTCCCATGCTATCACCGTCCCAGCCAAAAGCTGCTCTCTAACCGCGTCAGAAAACATCGGGTCAAGACACTGGGTCATATCATTGGCCCGCCTCCATCGCCTCTGAAACATTTCGTAAAAATGCACCACAGCCCCTGAAACATTTCGTAAAAATGCACCACCGAATTCACCGCAGGCTTTGGGACCTCACCTCCCTACGCTCTCGCAGCTCGGCGCGATTCAAGAGTCTAGCGAGCAGATATTGCAGTAGCGACACCTACAACCTCATAGCCAATAGCTCCTTCTGCGACCCACGAACACCCGATAACGAGCGCGCAGCTTCCGTGAATGAATCCCAATGATTCAAAGCGCGAACGCGCCCTTCCGCCGACTGAAGAATTTAGCGATAGCACTGAAGCAGTAATCGGCACAGATGGAGCTCTAGCGAGGACCGACAACGAAGCGAGCAACGATGAACTTGAAATCCCTTGAGGGTACACTGCAATGAATTTGCTATAATGCCGACATAGGCGCTCCATACCATCCCCAAAATTGACACGAGGTTTTCGTGAAGAAGGCATTGATCACTGGCATCACTGGTCAGGACGGCGCGTATTTGGCCGAACTGCTTCTGTCCAAAGGCTATGAAGTACATGGAATTAAGCGAAGGTCATCACTATTCAATACGGCTCGAATCGATCACCTCTATGAAGATCCGCACAGTAATCATCCCCGTTTAATTCTTCATTACGGAGATATGACGGATTCCTCAAGTCTAATACATATCGTGGAAAAGGTTCAGCCGGATGAGATTTACAACCTTGCGGCCCAATCGCATGTGCAAGTAAGTTTCGAAGAGCCGGAGTACACCGCTAACGCCGATGCAATTGGCGTTTTACGCCTGCTCGAGGCAATTCGCACACTCCGCCTTGAGAACAAGACGCGCTTTTATCAAGCTTCAACATCAGAACTCTATGGTCTCGTCCAAGAGATACCTCAACGGGAAACAACTCCTTTCTATCCGCGCTCCCCGTATGCAGTAGCGAAGATGTATGGTTACTGGATTGTGGTGAACTACCGTGAAGCTTATGGCATTTACGCCTGCAATGGCATCTTGTTCAACCACGAGAGTCCTCTGAGGGGCGAAACGTTCGTCACTCGTAAGATCTCTCGCGGTTTGGCCCGGATCAAAATGGGCCTACAGGACAAACTCTTTATGGGTAATCTTAGCGCTCAGCGCGACTGGGGCCATGCACGTGACTACGTAGAAATGCAGTGGCGGATGCTCCAGCAAGATCGTCCGCAGGATTTCGTGATAGCCACAGGCGTTCAGTATTCGGTACGCGAATTTATCAAGCGTTGCGCTGAAAGACTTGGAATGGACCTTACGTTTCAGGGCGAGGGTGTTGATGAAGTCGGAATCAACGAAAAGGGGGACATCGTCGTAGCTGTCGACCCGCGGTATTTCCGTCCTACTGAAGTTGAGACGCTCCTCGGCGATGCAACGAAGGCTAAACAAGTGTTGGGCTGGGTGCCGACCACTAGCTTCGACCAGCTGGTTGCTGAAATGGTTGACGCTGATCTTGAGGCTGCCGAACGCGATGCATTGGTCAGCAAGCATGGCTATACCCCTTACAGTGTCCGGGAGAGCTGACCCCATGAACACTGACGCTCGGATCTACGTCGCTGGCCACCGAGGTTTGGTTGGTTCAGCCATTTGTCGTGAACTTGCGAAATCGGGTTTCCGTAACGTCCTTACGAAAACACATGCCGAATTAGATCTCACAGATGGCGATGCCGTCCGTGATTTTTTTGAGAAATCTAACCCCGAGTATGTCTTCCTAGCTGCCGCCAAAGTCGGCGGCATCCTGGCAAACAACAGCTACCCCGCCGACTTCATTCGTGACAATCTTGCGATTCAAAGCAACGTCATTGGCGCCGCGCATGCAAGCAAGGTAAAACGTCTTCTCTTTCTTGGGAGCTCGTGCATCTACCCAAAGTTCGCCCCACAACCTATCCGTGAAGAATCACTGCTTACGGGGCCACTTGAACCGACCAACAGACCGTATGCACTAGCCAAAATAGCCGGTATAGAGATGTGCTGGTCTTATAATCGGCAGTTTGGTACTCGGTTCTTGGCAGCTATGCCAACAAATATGTATGGTCCAGGGGACAACTACGACCTACAGAATTCACATGTACTGCCTGCTTTGCTTCGAAAGGCCGCACACGCCAAGAAGAACGGGGATGCGGAAATGGAAGTTTGGGGGTCAGGCACACCTCGCCGCGAACTGCTTCACTCCGATGATCTCGCTAAAGGTTGCTTATTCCTCATGAATCTTCCAGATGAGATATTTAGCACTTTGTTCACGGAGGACGTTGCACCACTGATCAATATCGGGACAGGGGTCGACGTCACGATAAAGGAACTCGCCGAAATGGTCGCTCGCACCGTAGGCTTTGAGGGCAGGTTAGTTTTTGACACCTCTAAACCTGATGGTACTCCGCGCAAGTTGATGGACTCCAGCAAAATCCACCAACTAGGGTGGCACCATGAAATAGAACTCGAGGACGGTATCCGACGTACGTGGAATGAAGTTCGCTCGCTCTTCTGACGGTATCTTGGGCATCTGTAATGTTGCCGATTCCATGAGTTGAGACAAACCTCCTGAATCCATTGCTCCTCACTCGCCTATCTAAATGTATCTGGATAGGCGATTAATTCTCTGGCGGCACATATGAAGATCCTGTTAGCACATAACCGGTATCAGGAAAGAGGCGGCGAAGACCGCGTCGTCGAAGAAGAGGGCGCCATGCTTTCGAGGCATGGGCATCAGGTCGAATTTTTCCTTCAAGATAACGATAATATTCAGAGCCCCGTTGATCAGTTGTTTGCGGGCCTCAGATCGTTCTATTCCTCACGCTCGGCCCGCCAACTTGACAAGATAGTCCGATCCTTTCGCCCCGACGTTCTGCACGTACACAATTTCATGCCCAATCTCTCTCCGTCAGTGTTCTTCCTTGCTGAACGGAGACAGCTCCCAGTGGTGCAAACATTGCACAATTACCGGATGATCTGCGCGAATGCTCTTCTCTTTCGCGACGGTAAGCTTTGTGAAGAGTGTAGCGAGACGGGGTCATTCTTGCCGGCGGTGCAGCATGCTTGCTATCGCGACAGCCATCTTGGTAGTGCAGTGATTGGCGGAAACGTCGCGCTACACCGTTTCCTGGGGACTTGGGATTCCCGTGTCGATCGATATATCGCGCTAACCCGATTCACTGCTGATAAGATGGCTTCTTCCTGCATCCCCAAAGATCGGATTCGCATTAAGCCGAATTTTGTTGCGGACACCCCAATCGGGGATGGACGCGGCGACTTTGCCTTATTTGCTGGACGCCTCTCTCCTGAAAAAGGGATCGCCACCCTACTCGAAGCTGATAACGCGGGACTCCTCCCTCTGACGGTGAAGGTTGCTGGCGATGGTCCGCTACTATCGGATATGCGCCAAGCCTCCGCACGGCCTGGGAGTCGCTTGCAAGTACTAGGGCCCGTTCAGCGTGAGGCATTGCAACAGCTAATGCGCGATGCCCGAGTACTCATTGTTCCATCGTTGTGGTACGAGCCTTGTCCTATGGTCATAATTGAAGCCCTGGCTTCTGGATTACCAGTTATCTGTTCTCGACTGGGCGGTCTGCCAGAGCTCGTTGGCGAAGAGCACGGGGAACTCTTCTTCACTCCAGGAGATCCATCTGCACTGGCAATTGCACTGCATCGATTCACCGCTGCTGATACTGAACTTGCGCCGCTAAGGCGCGCAGCTCGACAGCGTTTCGAAACCCACTTCAGCGAGGCAGAGAATTACACGCAACTACTCGGCGTATACAGCGAGCTTCTCCCTCGCAACAACACTTCGCTGAACTCCTTCCCCCAGCAACAAACGAGCGATCGAATTGTTTAGCTCAGCGTAGCCCGACTTCCTTCGCATTACGCCCGACGAGAAGAACCGCGCGATCCTATATGTCATTGGCCTAGCTTAGAACCGGAGTTTGCTATGGCCCAACAATCAACTGCTCGTCTCCATAATCGAGTCGTAGATGCGCTTTGCCACATTCTCTGGAGTAAGCTCTTGTACGCTTCTCTGACAAAATTCTGCCATCGCCTTGATGTCTGCGGGGGACTTGGTCAGCGCCCGATCGAGCGCATCCAAAACGCTCTCTCTCTCAGTTGGGTCGAAAGTCCATCCGTTTTTTCCTTCGTCTATCAGCTCCATGACGGCCTGGCTGTATTTGCTCCCCATCACAGGTACTCCGGCACTAAGTGCCTCGTTCACTACGACGCCCCACTCATCTGCATAGGTCGGGAAAACAAGGATCGAAGCCTGACAATACTCCTGCACTAAGCTGTCTAACGTCAGATGACCAAGAAAATCAATTGGCACCAAGCTCGACCGTCCAAGTTCTTGCAACCTAGAAAGTAGCGGTCCGGATCCAGCCAATCGTACTCGCAGTCGCATGCCAGGGTGGGCTGCACACCAAACCTGCAAAATCTCACAGAATTCTAAGATCCCTTTTCGCTCGATGAGTTGACCGACATGAAACAGCGCAATGACATCGGAATCCGCTTTTAATTCTCTAACCGACGAAAAGGCTCTAGTATCGACTACATATGGGATATGGTCGACCGTCCCCAAAAATCCCATACTGCGGATATATTCTTCGCCGTCTCTTCCATTAACAAAGACTCGATCAACATTTTGCAATATAAAACGTCGAACAAACCTCCGTACGAAATTACGAGCCGCTTCGGTACGCTGAGAAAGCGTCGCCCAAAGAATTACCTTGCTCTCTGGATGAAATAGACGATAAAGCACCGCCGATATACTGCGAAGGCCGAACTCGCTAGTAATAATCACCTGCGGCCGATATAGCGACAATTGCCAATATGCCCCGAGCGGAAGATGAATATAACTCTCATCTTTATATCCATGAATAGTCGAGCGCGATCTCCATGAGATCGAACGATGCACGTAGACATCCAGCCCCCCCCAATCGATTGGCCCTTTTCTATTGGATTCGTTTCGGGCCGAAAGGAAGATGCGGAGCTCAGGTACTAGCTTATTAAGGTGCTTCAGCAAGGCGACGCGATAGTTCGGAAGTATATTCGTCATCAACGCTACCCGCGGGATCGGCTTAGAATTGATCTTTGTATATTTGAACTTTGGGAGCATAGGTGATCAAAGATTTCTGGATCTTTAGATGCGATCTTACCCCGTCATGGCACGCGGTGATTCACTATGCAGCGACCGCAATGGGGAATTTATAGGTACCTTAAACAAGCATCGTATACACGATACCGTGGCAACCAGTACCTGCATATGTTTTTTTGGAAAGAGAGGGCGACGGTGACCGAAAGATAGGAATTTATGAAAGATATTTCCGCCACAACGAAGATGTTTCTGTCGCCCAAGAAACATAACCCGGATTGCTCGACACATCGGTAACCACCCGGACAGGCGAAAGTGTTACCAATGGATCGAGGAGGGTTCGCGTAAACCGACAAGACTTGGATCAAAACGCGAAGCTGGCGCATCGCTTCTTCGAAGCTGGATAGTCTAGGCACCCATGAGTACGTCGAATTGACCTCTATCGTGCCTAACCTTGTCTCTCTAGATCGGTTTTAGCGGAACAGGTCTTCCAGCCTCTAGAGAAGCCACAATAGCAGCACCAACCTCATCACAGGTTCGAAGCCTACGTGGATCAGAGGGCGTCACCTGTCCAAGGACAGCGCGGCGGACCGCATTATCAATGCTCAGAGGATCGAGTGGATCAAAAACATTCTCCGGATCGATCAATTCAGTTGCGCAACCTGCATTCGCTGAACAAACAACAGGAAGGCGGCATAAAATTGCCTCATTGACCACAAGTCCCCAAATGTCTTCTAACGTCGGAAAAACAAAAACATCGGCAGCATAATAGATCATTCTCAATGTCGCTTGCGACTTATTTGGGATGATCTCAAAGTTCTTCAGCGAGTGCCGCAGTGCTAGCTGCTCAAGCTCCGCTTTTTGGGGGCCGTCCCCTACAATTACGAGGCTAAACTCATAACCTTCCTTTTGAACTCGCGCGGCCGACTCGATAAGGTTATTTAGGCCCTTTCGGGTAGTGAGCTGGCCAACCGTAAGTAATACAGGTCCAGCTTTATCTTTAAACCATTCATTCTCGATCGGTTCGAACTTGAAACTTCCTTCTGGGACGCAGTTTTGAATCTGCAAAACTTTCTCGCGACTTACACCAAGGTGTCGCAGATATTCCGTAGCCTCCGTTCCATACGAAATCCACCGCGGAGCAAGCTTAGCCAATAACTTTCGTGTAACACGTTTCAGTGGGCCGATATTTCGTTCTGAATGCATCGTAGCTCCGGACCATATCCATACCGGACGATTCATCGCCAAGCCAAAGAGAATGGCAATCCAACTGCGCATGCCCATTTCGTTAGAAATGATGATGTCTGGCTTAAGTTTCGGGATCCAGAACAACAGACCTAAATTCAAGTGCACATAGCTGCCATCTTGAATGCCCTTAACCCCGAGCTTCCTTTTCTTCTCGAGTTGCCATGTCATTACTTTTTGAACTTTCATGCTTGC
Organism: Terriglobus albidus; assembly: GCF_025685425.1. Taxonomy (GTDB): domain Bacteria; phylum Acidobacteriota; class Terriglobia; order Terriglobales; family Acidobacteriaceae; genus Terriglobus; species Terriglobus albidus. Next base: position 67,752 of record NZ_JAGTAS010000018.1, on the reverse strand, counting down.
CGGCAACGACATTTGCCATGATCGATTGCGTTCGGTCCCGCCATGCAGGATCGTCAAGTTAAAAGCGGACGATATCGACTCGTAGACGGGAAGTCGATACGGTGCAATGACGTTCACAAGAAGAGCCACGCTCTGGCGCTCATATGATTCCGGAGTTCTCATAGTTCACTCAAGGCTTCGATCGGGGGGATCGGGCGGTACTCGATCTTCCGTTAGTTGAACAGACAAATATCTTCAATAATTTACGTTCAGGACGTGCCAAATATAGAGACGCGTAATTGAACATCTCAGTTTCGCCTAAAACCATATCGAAGATGGACGGGCAAAGGCGTATAGAGGTTGACAATCGTAAACGTCTAGTTGAGCGAGCCCTGCCAGTAGAGTGACCAAGCCAATACCGCGATTTGTTGGCGCTACGAATATGGCCCTCTATGTCTTCAACCCGACTTTACCGCACTCTGGTGCCCATAATACCCCATCGTGGCCTCTTTTTTTCAACACTTTCGAAAGGGGAAATGTCACGGCAGATATGGCGCTACACTTCGTTGCCAGATGGCTTACGGAGAGGGGACTTCAGATCCCGATCAGATGGTCAGGTCGCATACTGCTCAACCTACCGGAGACTGCGGGAGTGCTATGACAGGTTATTGCGTTGCCGTCCTTTGCTTCAAGTATCGCGGACTGACACGCACACCATTCCCGGCGTCGTTACCCACCCGTAATTCGTTCAATTGTTCGAGGTATCTCATTGGCTCCGCTAGAACGTCGAGAAACCAAATGTACACAGTTCGTATTGCGGGCTACGTAGACAATCAAGCGTGCCAGCCGTTGCACCGTCACTGCATTGCGCCCGAGCCACGCACAGTCCCATTTAGATGGGACTGTGCGTATTGATCATTCAGGAAGGCAGAAATATTATTGCCCACCAATATTCTTTTGTGTCCACTGGAGAGAGAGCGCCACATTTCTTTTCGTATCCGCTGTAATCGCCGGAATCTTATACTGCTCGACCTGAAGACGCACATCCAATACGCCATGAGAGGCGTTCGAGACTTTCGCCAAGGACATTCCCCACGTATGCTGAGTCCCACCTCCCGGGAAATAGGCAGTATCTAACTTTGACATGCGCCAGTCCAAGGTCACCTTGTCCCGTGGGTTTTTCCAAAATCCCAACCATGCTTGATAACCAGTGCTATCTGGACCGATCCAATCTCCCAGAAGGCGCTGCTTGTTTGTATATCCATCTCTATAGTTGAGGTTGCGATAGTTCATGCCAGGTGTAGGGTACGTTTGGTTCTCTGCCATGTTCGTATACGGTGCTTCGAACCTAAAATCAAACTGTTTGGCATAAGGCAATACTGGGACATATAGCCCGGGCCGCCAAGCCGATCTTTTCAGATTCGCGAGAGGCAGCGGATCATCATCCGAAAAACCGTCGGCGTAAGCCGTAATATGAGGAAACGCGTAGCGAAAATCGAAAGCGGCCCGACGATCTCCCGGATCAAACTGTGTTTTTCCAGAACGGATCTGGTCGTCAATGCTAGCGAAAGCTTTCCAGAAAGAATGAAATGTCAATCCGCCGTTCCCTTTTCCGCCGAATACGACCGTACGGGCGAAACCAACCTCCAAGCGCTTTGTCGGATGAAAAGTGAACTTTTGTCCTTGGACCCATGGCTTGTTAGGCGTTGTGTGCCCTTTCAAGTCTCCCAGGAATAGATCCCATTGAACCGGTCCCAATACGGATGACAGGATCGGTATCCTGAGAGGGCTGTCCCGCTTGATCCTGAATTCGTAAATGGGCTCTGCATTGTTCGACCAGAGCATTGCGCCACCTGTTCCAGGCCCCCACCACCGATCAAACTTTCCGACACCAATGTGCGAATTTTTTAGAATTACTGATACTGAAGCATTCAGGATTACAAATCTATCGTCTGAAGAATTTCTTATTTTTGGCAATGTCGGCAGCATGTTTATGGTGCGCTCGTAATTTGCCACGGAATCCGATAAACTCCCCTGGCCCGGCAAATGCTGGTATTCTCCTCTGAAATTGATAAACAAAATACCGAGCTGTCCGTGTGTGCTTGCACCTAGAATCCCTTGAAATCCGCGACCGATCGGACGCCCGTAGTCGTTTACTATGGTTTCGCCGTAATAGAAATCTTGGACCAATGGCGGCCCTGCGATCTGCTGGCCGCGTACATATAAGGAATCTATCGAGCCCGCCGCTGTTTGGGAGATTTTCTTGTCATAGGTGGCCCCCACTTGTACGCCATCCATGACTGCCGTGTAGAGGCTCACTACCTCATCATCTGAAGCGTTCTTTATGGCATCCGTGTCTTCCTCTAGAGAGGTCTTCACTACATCGTAGGTCCAAGGGCGTTGGTCCCAAGCAAGACCATGCACATATCCTAGAGACGATAGGCGCTGAATGGCCGGATAGAGCCAACTGTCTAGCGGAATGTAATTGTCTCGCGCGGATTGCGAAAAAGCCTTTTCGGCACAGAGGCCGGCCACTCCTAGAAACAGAAGCGTAGTGATCAGAGGCCGGCGCCATTTTCGAAATCTGGAAAAGATAGATAGGGGCCTCGATGCTTTTTTCCCAGCCGGGCTCGCGGTTGAGTTCGCAGGCCGACATAATAAACATCCGCGTGCCTCTGAGTATGGCTCCTGAAAAGGAGATCGCGTTTCAATCATGATGTTGGGTCCAGAATTTGATACTTAAAGGTTATCGGATCGTGTATACAAGTCCGATGCTTCCAGATACCGGTGAATACGATAGCTGGGGAGATCCGGAAAAAGCGATCCACTGCTGCATAAACTCCCCGCGCAGTGCAAATTTTGGCCTAACGGTCACATCGATTCCTCCACCAATCATTGAGCCTGGGCCGGAATCGCTGTAGGACTTAATTGTCATTTTCCCCAACCCGTATCCCGCCGTGACGTATGGCCGAATGCGGCGAAATGGAAACCGCCATTCCACTCCGCCGCCAAAAAAACTCTGGTTGACAACTGGCCCGGCCCCATACGCATAACGAGCTGAAAGCCCTGGGCTTCCCAGCCGTCGGAAGTTCAGGAAGTATCCTCCCCCTGCGGTGAAACCATTTAATTTGGGCTCACCATAGTCCGGCGCTGTGACCGTATACGCCCCAAAGACATCTACTTGAGCTTTTTTCTCTACTGTTGAAAGAGCTTGCGACTGGCAGAAAACACTGCCTAGCCAAAAAATAGCTGCGACAGCCAAAAATCGCGTCATTGATTGGGACATGTCAACCCCTATTCAACCATTGAATTGAAATAGCGCACAGGATAAGCTAGAGGCGACGGACACCCGCTGCAGATGGGGGAAGGTATCGAAAGCGCCACTTTATGCATCCTACCATACTGCCCGCAAGCAGGATTATGCGCTGAGGTGCCACGGACTCTCGGAAGGTTTACCTCCGATTTATTCACAAGTCTTTATTCTACAAGACATAGCGAGGGGTATGAGCACGAACGTTCAAGACATGCACGTCGCCGTAGAGATCATCTCGGACGATACTTTGCGAAGTGCGTGGTCAACCTATCATCGGACAGACTGTATTGTTCACTATAAAGACGGCACTCGACTCGAGCATGGACGGGAGTTTATTCGACGTGACGATGCCGCCGCGGTATTGGCTTACACTGCAGCGCCCACGAAAGTTCTGCTCACGAAACAGTTTAGGCTCCCAGTCTTCATGAATCGACCGACAGATGCGTCGATGATTGAGGTCTGCGGTGGAATGCTCGCTTCACATGAACCCGAGATAGCGGCACAAAGAGAAGCAGAAGAAGAATTAGGGTACAGACTTTCTAATCTGGAATTTGTTTTCAGTGGCTATCCAAGCCCTGGAAGCGTAACGGAGAAGATCTACTGCTATATTGCCGAGTACGATACTACTGGAAAGATTTCGAGAGGCGGAGGAGTCGCCGAAGAAGGCGAAAAAGTTGAGATCTTAGAGTATCCCCTAAACGACGCCATCGGGTTAATTCAAGCCGGCGCTATCCGTGATCTTCGGACGATCGCATTACTCTACTTCCTCAAGAGCCAGGTTCGAGAATAGATATAGGTCCCCAATCGTTCGTCCGCAGAGCCCGATAAGATATTATTTACAAAGATCTGTTTTGACGCATACGAATCCATGCAGAAAGAATTCCGCTCTCGACATTCTTAGCAACTTGAGTCCCGTATCATAACTCCCTAATTAAACTATCCGAAGGAGTAGCGTATGCCACTTGTGAAGCTCAGTGATGGAAGCGGCCTCAATAGCGACGTAATTTTTAGGATTCTCCCCCATGGAAATCATTCCAAAATCGAGTTCGCCAATGGATTGGTTGTCGAATACAAAACGGACAGCAAATCTCTGACGGAAGAGTTCATTAAAGCTCAAACTGATCCGAATCATCAAGTCCAGATCGAGCCTTAATCGGACTAACTTTCGTAAAGAGACACCGAGGTCAACGACATCGCAGGCTCCTTCGAGTCCCAAAAGAAAATGGGAGTATTCCGTTGATTGGAGTGGGACTGAGATGAATGAACGATCAATAGGAACAAGGTGTCAAAGCAGAGCGGCGTCGCACTCGGATTCGAATACAAGATCCTTAGTGGCTAGGAGCTAACGTTGATGCCAGAAACGCACCGATGCATTGGCGCCAAGCATCTGTCCAGAGCAAGCCATCTTGTTCTCCATCAAGCGGCTTGCATTCTGGCCTCACCAAGCCTTCCCGAGATTTGCGACTACAGCTAGCAAATTCTCTTTCCCAGGCACCACTTCCATATACCCGCTACATAAAACTGCTCCGGTCGCCATGGCCAATTCCAGGTAAAGGTCACCGCTTGGTCTCCGCAAGCCTCGGCAGTGTTTCTATCGAGGAACGCGCATCGCACGCCATTCCGATTTGTTCGGTAGGCGACAATTGTTCCACGCAAGCCAAATCCATTCTTATATCTTGAGGTTTGGAACATCTCCGTTCATCGAAGAGCGGTCCAATGTTCGCGTTTGCACATTGTGTGCAACCAAGAACCAAAAAACGTCTGAGCTTACAACCATATCCCCGAGAATTCGTGTCTAACGTTAATCAGAGCCATCACCATGCATCATTCACTTGAAAAGGAGAATGGGGTGAATGTCGCTTTGAACATCCACCGAGCCAGCCAGAACGATAATGCACCCATTTGGCATATGGAAGAGGAATTGCATGGTTGAGTGGTAGAGCTCACATCGGCTCAAGCTCTCTGCATCTGTCTCGCACGGATTCCCTCGGGCGGGTGCCACTGCTGCTTGTGCCCGAAAAAGTACAAGATGGAGCAAAAAAGTGAACGACAGCATGACTTCTCTCAGGGAACTTCATCAAATTGTGGCTGGCTGGCAAGCAAAGGTCGAGGCTCTAAATCAAGAGATCGCTCGGCTCGAAGAAATCTGCCACAAATTGGGATTGAACGAACAAAATACAGAGCTACTCATCGGTCTCCACGAAGCCGACCGCGACGTGTGGAGGTCCGTTATCAGGGATGTCGAACCACTGCTAGCTCGTAAGCTACCTGCGGCTTAGGTAGATGGAGCGACTAGCGGCTGCATACGCCGTGGTGACACGGGCAGCGAGTGCTGCACAAAAGTAACGGTACAGGCCGAAGTAGTAATCGCAATACCAACAGACATTTGATTGAATAGCTTCAGCTTTCAAAGAATGAGGCGTTCCCATTCTTATGCTAGTGCTTCTAGGTGAAAAAGTGCTAACAGAAAGCTATCTTTGGTTTGAAATGGCGAGTCCGCATGAGCGATAAATTGAAATTTTGCGCAAGTATTGCAGTTGCAATTTTGGGAGCCGGTTTAGGAATTGCCAGTGTATCTCTATTCCAGTGATCTATGGGAACAACCGGAGAAATCCCGGAGGTCACTTCGGTTTTTTATTTTGCAGATCTCTTAATATTAGTTGGATCCTTGTTGTTCTCAATAAGGGCGAAGCGAATCCTACTAGCACCTCCTCAATAAAAGGTAGGCAAGCCGGTTAGACGCTCTCCAATCACCGGGTACACTTAACGGTTTGTAGACTGCGGTATCCCTTAAAAAACTCTATCGATTCACTTGGCTTGTTGGAATATACCGCCACAATTCATTTAGAACCCCACCCGTTATCGATGTTTTCGCCGGTTGCAAGCAGCGACAACATCCGGCTTAGCTGCCGGCATGCGGTAGCACTACGATACCAACATGCAAGTACTTATCAAAGTCCATGTTTCAATCCACGCTATCTAAGGGGTAGCGAACCTTTCCTATCTATCTCGCGTAGACAGGTTTCACCCACACTGGCTGGCCAAGCTGGGCAACATAATCGCGCACATCTTGAACCACCAAGTGGGCCATTTCATACTCAACACCTTGTGTGCTGGAGCATTGTCCAGTTAGTTTTTGGTTCTCAAAGAGCTAAATCCAATACTCAAAGAGCCGCTGAACGAACATTGTTTCAATCCACGCTCGCGAAGAGCGAAAGCACGCGAGAAGACAAATCTCATATGCCATCTCCGAAGTATATCGGAAACTCCAAGACGAGAATCCTTGACACTCGCTCAAATCCGCTATACATAACGCCAAGCGGTCACACCTGGAAAAACTTCTGTTCCGTCTTGAGGCTCCACGATACCTGTTTCGTACTCAGCAAAGCTCCGTGCTCCAGGAACGGAAGGGACTCGGACAGTTTCTAGCACCCTGTGCGCTGGAGCATTTCCCAATTCGTCTTTATGCTCAAAGAGCCATAGCCGTTGAACAGACATTTCTCCACGGTTCGCGGAGCGGTCGTGGTCAAACAAATTAGTCAACGCGTTCAGTAGAGTCGCCATGTCCCGCCGCGTAAATAAGGTCTCTTTGGCCAAAAAGGGAGACACGAAACCATGCATGCGGTATAGAGCATAGGCAACGCCGAATTTCCGTCCCATCTGTCCGCTTGCAGCCTTCTCTTCTCCATGCTCGTCTACGACAATCTCGCCTCCTGCATCACCAGGGTTTGTCAATGCTACACGAGTTATCGTATGTGCGATGCTGGTGATGGGATCGATTGAGGTGGCGAAACCGAACTGGACTGGACCACGGACTTGTCCACAGTTCCAAAGCTTTGTCTGGCCTCTAGTCTTTTTCCCACTGTTGATCGCGGCATCGCTTTCCATCTCTGCCTTGCCGGTGGTCATTACGGCGCCAAAAGTGCGGATATCGAAATAATGTTTGCACATCCAAGCCCGGGCAATATCCACGGATTTCCCATCCGGTTCAATGCCAAGAGCCCTATACGCGGATCGTTGTTCATTGGCAAGGATGCCACGTTCTTTCACATAGATGTTGTTCGGCGGTTCAAACCCTCGCGTCAAGCCCACATAATTGCGGATCTTGCGTTTGATGGCAACGTCAGTTACGAGTCCAACTCCTGTTTCCGGATCGATTCTTGGAGCATTCTCGGCATCTGGATCTCCATTCGGATTACCGTGATGAACATCGAAGAGCAGAAGCATCTCATAACGTTTATCGAGAACTGTGGGCTTCGAAAAATTAGGGCGGCTCATGCCATAGTCTCCCCGGAGGAATCATTTGCAGTTTCTATAGAAGCTTTTCCCATATCTCCGTTCCGGTCAAAAAACACTTGTCGTTGGTGATAGTACCCAAGGGCAAAACGGCCCTGTTGTTCAAGGTTGAAGACAGGCGAAAGCCCATTTGCAGGGATTCCATTGAGCACTTCCCCTATCAACCTATTCAGGTTCGCAGCACGGGCTGGTACCTTGCGGCTTGCTCTAGCTAGCTGCTGCTGGGACGCCTGAAGCAAACTGGGGAAAACTTGTCCAGGCCGTGTAGAAGCTAGTCGAAATGTACGGGCCACAAGAATGCGCCCGAGATTTGTACCCTGTGCAGCACTCTGCAGGTTTTCCATGATCGCCAGAAGGCGGCCGAATAGATATGGCAGATCCGTCGATTCGCAATCGAGACTCATGGAATGCTTCTCCGTGCAGGAATGTAGATCAGAAATTCCGACATCTGTTGATTTAGCATCACCACTGGCAAAGTACAAATGAAGCAAAGCCGCGCGCTCCTCTGGAACTGTATGTTCCGCCTGATTGCGCGCCACCAGCGCATTCAAGAACCCATAAGGCAACTTATCTCCAAAGACGGTATGGACCCAAAGTTCGATGCCGATCTCCGACGGGAGGCGATCGCGTTCTCCATTCGGTGCCATTCTTGTCAAGAGCCGGAAGAAGGTGAGAGGAACGTTTCGGTCCCTCCGGTCAATATCGATCGTACAAAAATACCGACGCAGGTTCGCTATAACTTCTCCTACTGTGCCAATGCGGAAGTAGCGGATAGATGCCCTACCTTGCGCGCCGGAGAGGATTAGACAGTAGAAACGTGACGAACTCTCATCAAAGGAGCCATTAACCGCATCCTTCACACTTTTGGGGTCACTATCCATTGCGGTCAAAAGTTGAGGCAAAGCGCTTTGGCATTCACACCAATAAACTACTGTAGTGTTTCCGTTCAGTAGAATCCTTTGCGCCTGCAGCTTCTTCCCGGACGCAGTTTCATATTGCGGGCGTGTCAGACGGCGCAATGCCTCTGTGTAGGCAGTCATGCAAACCCTACAAACAGGAGCATTTTCGTTGCCTCTCAAACCATACTTCTCAAAAGAGGCGACATTGAAGCTTATAAGTGGCGCACCACTAGCGGATGCCCCTCGAATCTGAATGCTATTGTGCAGACGCGCGGGCTGCCGATATTTGCCACAAACAAGGCACTGTATCGGTTCGAGTTCCTCTTTTGCTTGATCGGCATGCGATCCCCACCAGTTCCTCAATCTATCCAGATCGGATAAAGCAATACCATCTACTTCGAAACCAAAAAGATCCTTATTCGCAAAGGAGCCCTTGCTCGCCAAGCAGACGGCACACGCATTGAGTTCCTCCTCGTTCGCAAGAAAGGCTAATAATGACTGTAGTTGAGGAACGTCCTGTGGCGCTTCGCGCAACAGACTAACAAAAGCGGCGTGACACAGTCGGTGGCGTGGATCGTCCTTCTCTTCCGGGGTGGCAGAAAAGCCCAAGGCATATTTCCCATTATCGACGAGAAAATTGGCCCGTATCCCCGATGATCTTTCTTGCCGCCGAGGGATAAGCGTGAGCTCAGGATGCCAGCGCCACTTCGTTCTATTCGTAGATGGCAAGCTCTCTGGCGCGCTGGTATCGCGCACGTCTACAAACCTACCAGAGGCATCCAGCACCACAATCCAACGCACGGCTTTTTTTTCGAAGGCCGGATCACCCACCAATTGTTCTCGTTCGGCCAATTCACAAAGCGACTGAAGGATCACTGATGGCTGGTCTCCGGGATCGTCGGTTTAACTTCTTCCCACGCCGGAACTTCCAGGACTCCGCAGCGCAGTTCGGCAACAAAAAAGCGTGGTTGATTTACAGGTTCCGTTTTGCCGTCCACACCAAAAACGAGATCGTGCAACATCCAACCAAGCATGCGAGACTCGCTTTCGAGTACGCCACCGCCGTCCCATGGCTCTACGCTGGCAGGAAACTCACGGCAACCAAGATAGGGTTGATAGCATTGTTGCCCCTTTTGCAATCTCCTCTCAAACATCTCTTCGAACTTTCGAATGTTGTCGCGAGGCCCAGCTCTCCGAGTCATCCGAAAACGCGCCGCTATGCCATATGCCACATCTCGCAACGCTACCGTATTTCGTTGAGTACGGTCTTCATCTGCATAAAAATCAGGCATTGCTTTATCGCCAACAGCGGCAGAGAGCGCTTTCGCAGTGGAAAGACGTGAACTCACCTCATTCCGACAGATACGAATATATCGGATAGGCCGCAACAGAGAAATTCGCTGTATCTCCCAACAAATGGCGGGCTTCCAAAGCACAGCCTCGAGAATTCCCCGAGCCGCCGAGGGCGTAATAAGATCGTAGGTGACCCTTTCGGCAGAGAACTCTGGACGAGTGAAACATGCGAATGGACCTTGGATTCGTATAAAGAAATTCCTTGAAAACATACATCCGCCCTGACTGTTTTATACATGAGTGGAGCATTGGCGAGCGCTCTCAATTAAGAGCCCGTAAGCGATAAAAGTGCGTTACCAGGCAGATCTCGATCGTGGACATCGCAAGTTTATCCAAAGGATGTCTATCTTTGTTGAAGATCAGTCACCATTCAGGATCTTCCACTTTGAACCGATCGAGGGCCCCGAATCGATATACCTGCACTTTGAGATAGCAAGAAGCGGTGGGCTGCATGGCCCCCTAGCTTAGGGTAGGGCGTCCATCATTCAGATACAGCCATAATAAAACCTTCACCTAAGGAGCTACTTTCGAGTACGCTTTTGAAATGAATCTCGAACTAATTCTTTCTGCCATTGATGACCAGATCCGTAAACTTCAACAGGCACGTGCCATGCTTACCGAAGTGGAGACGTCGGCTGGCAAACGCAGTGTAGGACGGCCCAAAGGGACACTCCGAAAAACGAAGAAAGGTCGCGTGCTGAGCGCAGAGGCGCGTGCGAGGATTGCAGAGGCTCAGAAGAAGCGGTGGGCCGCTGCGAAAAAGGCCAAATAGCCGTTATAGGCCGGCGAACGGCGACAATCCGCATAGTAGCGTACGCGGATTGCTCGCCATAACATTAGTCTAAAAAGTGTTTTCACTTTTACTGTCCAAGATCCTGCTTCTAATGGCCAGCTCGTGTCGAACGTCAGTTGCTCGGGCCTCGCTAAAAGCGATTGCTCCCCGGTCCGCGGTCCGATTGGCAATCTCAATCTACGGCACGATCTGAATTCCATTAATCGGTGCTCGCGGAGTGGTATCGGGAGACGGTAAAGCTACTTGCGGTCTGGTTCGGAAAGATGATGTAGTTCCCCGCCGAGTTGTTTGCCTGGACAAACGTCCCAGAGAAATTTGTATTCGCAGAATCGGTTGCCGTAACCGTGGTGCCGCCAAGTGTATACCTTCCAGTTCTCTTCGCGGTATTGCTGTCGTCATCGCAATACACGTAAACCGTATAGGAGGATGGAAGGCCAGAGACCGTAACGCTTCTTATGGAAGTGTTGCTGGTATCGAGATACCCTTTCATCATCCTATTATTGCCAGCGGCATCGGTAATTGGCATGGCCTAGGTATTGTTGGCCGATTCCGGAGATAGTCACCCAGCTATGGAGCAGCCAAAATACTAAGTTATTGGTCGGAAAAGGAGTTACAAGTCGGCAAAACCGGCAAAATCGGCCAAATTGGCGATATTTGCGACAAGAATGCGACAAGCTTTTTTGCTACAAACTTTCACCAAGCGCGTTGTCTTCTAAACAACGCTGAACCATGGCCAAATTCACGTAGACGTTGTGGCCACATTCTTAACTCCAATGAGATGAACAGGCTCGGCGCGATTGAGCCGGTTGTAAACGCATTTCCGCGCCCAATGAATATCTGACGGTCTTCTCAACTGGGCGATTCGGTTGTACTCTCGCATCAAGAACGTACGTTGATGAACCTGTTTCAAGCCAATTGCACATACGCCGAGCATCTCTGAGAAGCTCTAAGCACCTCAGCGATGCGACAAGGTCAGTTGCGCTCGTTTGCTGCTCCTATATTGAGAATATTCGAGGAGAGGGCTCTGCCGTGTACCATCCAGTGCCTCGTCATCAGATTGCTGATGCGGTCCACCATCTCAGAAACCTATTCCGGCAGCAGCGTCCGGAGGATGAGAGAGCCGTACGCGCACAAGAACGGCGAGAGCTCTTAGTACGAAATTTCCTCTCGAATCTATCACGCACGCAGAAGCATCCGACCCTCAATACGCTGCTTGAGCTTTCGGATGCATTCTCTCTGACTCTTGACGGGGTACATCAACTCTTCGGATATAGAACCACTCAGATCCGGGACCTCGACTACGAACTCAACGGCTCCTATACTCGCATCATCGAATCTTATCCGTTCGAACGTAACAGCCAGGTCGAGATTCCCGCTCGAATCCGAACCGACGAACTCAAGCAGGATGCCTTCGTGAAGGACCTCATTGAGGACTGGAGAAGTGCGGTTCCGATCGCCTCTCTTGAAGGCCCCGCGTGGAAGCAGAAGGGTGCTTTCTATATTCAGGTCGGAACCGAAGATAGTCTTGGCTCAAGTCTGCCTCCCGGCGCGATTGCACTCGTTGAGCCGATTCCCGATGGCGAGCGCAAGCGGCCTAATCCAGGCGTGATCTACTTCCTGCAGTTTGGGAACGGGTATCGCTGCAGCCGGTGCGTTGTTACGAACAACAGACTCATTCTGCTTAGCGCCGGAAAAAGATCCGACGGCCCTAAAGACTTTGCCTTTCCCACCCAAGCGCGCGTCGTTGGACGCGTACGGATGTTCGCCGTGGGCCTCCCGCTCGCGGGCCGCCCTTTCATCCGCGACCTTCGGCGTCCCAATCGGCACGCGCCGCTGATCCTGCCTTGGGAACATGGCTCTTTAAACACTCTATTTGCAGCGGAGCATGCACGTTTCCAGCGTAATTACGAGGAGCGCTCTCGTACTCGCGAGTTTCTTCGTGCAATCTTCGGAAATGATTTCTCGTCACGAACAGAACGCCGGTATCGGTATCCATCAGGCTCCCTGCCCCACGTGGACACTCTCATACAGCTCTCTCTAACCCATGTGGCTCGCTACACCGACGCACTTCGGGCGAACGGAACGCTTCGATCGGACCGCAATCGATATTCTCTCCAGACTCTCCTGGAAGCCGAGCATCTTTCAGACCTCAAAGGCCAGGAAGCTTACGCTCCTCCTCCGGACCCGGCAGAACAATGGGAGGAACATCGGCGTGAGTACGGAGAGTGGCCGTCCCTTTTATCACTCAAATTCCCAAATCTGAGTTCCATTGGCGGCAAGGTAGTGCGTCTGGCTCGAGGAGTCTCGATAGCCGGTCTTGAGCCTTCCATCCGCCCAGGTTCGTTTGTAGCTGTCGAGAAGGTGGAAAGACTGCCGAACCCCGAGGACAATAGCGCTAAGCACGGTTGGTGGCGCCCCCTTTATCTCCTTCAGAGAGGCGCTGAGTTTGCCTGCGGCCCACTTGAAGGAAGCGGCGACGAACGTACCTTGGCAGCAGCAGCGCCGGAGAGAACCGAGACAATCCGCATCTCTGGCACTGACACGCAATATCTACACCGCGTGATCGGAGTGGCAGTCCCTGTATGACGGCATGCCAATAACTTTGGCCGCACAGAGCCTTTTTTCATCCGCGGGATCAATTGCACGTTACGCTCACTTTGCGATTGGCTGCATTCGCAGAGTCATTGATCATGCAGAACCATAGACCCTATCCAACAGTGGCGAATTCAGATGGAGCAGTGATCCTCGATGCCCATGGGGGACATCTCATCACGCTCAATCAAACGGCGGCCCGTATCTGGCAGGCGATTCAGCGGGGACAACCCACAGAAGAGATCGCCTCGCAACTGGCCGAAGAGACGGGAATGCCCGTACACGCAATTGAAGACGACATGCGGCAACTTCTGGCAGATCTAAAAGCACTTGGATTGTCGATACAAACGGAGCACAAAGAGCAATGATCCGGAACGCACAAGTTGAGACTCGGACTTACCGCATCGTCTTGATCGATCCGGGGAGCCAAAGGCTGGTGAGCCGAGCAGGACAATCCGACATCGTGCTATTGAACATCGATGTTCGGCTTTATAGCCGCCATGCTGCCGAAATCCAATCGGAGACTTACCGAAAGACCTCCTTGTCAGTCTTAGCTCTCGATCTCTACCGGGATTCATCGGGCATTTGGTTTGCAATCTGTGAGCTCCTTACGGTGTCCGTCGGCTATAGCTATCAACTCGTATCGCCCAGTGCTGCCGTGGATGGCTCATATTCGGCCTCATTTGCGGCACGTCTACGGCTGATCATTAACGGATGGACCCGTTCGCCCTTCTCGCGTTTGGGATGGATCAACGACGCCATCAATTGGGCCGAAACTTCAATCAAGGAGCTTCTCGCGCAGAAGGCTGAAATACGGCAACTAAATGTGAGCGACCACTTCGTATTGCTGAGCTTTAGAACCATTAGAGGGAAGAAGTATTGGCTGAAGGCAACGGGCGCTCCGAATGCGCATGAGTGCTCGATCACGCGACGACTCTATGAACTAGCGCGAGGTTCTTGCCCGGGCGCCTGTCCCATCCCGACGGTGACGGCAGTTCGAGAAGATTGGAATGCGTGGCTGCAATCGGGAGACGGATCGCCCGCGTGTGAAGACGGGGCCTCTGGCTCTGGGACCTGGCTCATCCATGCGGCAACCGCACTCGCGCGTCTGCAAGTTGCAACCATGGGATATGAACAAGAATTGCTGGCTGGAGGTGGTGTCGATCAGCGGCCGGAATCGACCAGGCGGGCACTCCCCGAGATCCTGGAGATGCTTTGCGAGGCGATGGATCGCCAAAGATCAACCAAAGTGCCACGCATATCCCAAACGCGTTTGACGGTTCTTTCCGAAACAATCGCAAGAGTACTGGAGCAAATCAGTCAACTTGGGGTACCGACAACCATCCTCCACGGTGACCTGAATGCAGGGAACATACTGTCAGAAGGCGACCGAATTATCAGATTCATTGATTGGAGTGAAGCTTACATTGGCCCTTGCATCGTTTCGTTGCGTCATCTCCTGTTGTTGAACAAGCTTCAGGATGAGCCTTTGAGAGCAAGCATTGAGCGAGAGACCACCGAGGCGTACCTCGATGTCTGGCGTGGCGTATGCGATATCGACAACCTGAGGAAGAGTCTTGCTTACGCAGATCTCGTTGCCGCCTTTTCTACGATCTATGGACGAGGTGTTCCCGCTAAGGAAGCAGGAGGCACGATTGATTCCTTCTACTCTTTCGTTCGCCCGATAGCGCGGCACATGGATCGCGCGGCACAGCAACTCAAGAGGGCTGGTAGATGAGTCCATCGATCCCAAAAGAGGCGCAGAAACCGGAAGAAGGCAAGGACTCCCCCACAGTTTGGCCTGTGCTGCAAGCTTTCTTCCTCTTGCTGTCTTTAGAACCCGCGATGGAGCGCAGCGCGTTCTTCGAAATTTATACGAGGGTTCGCAGAAAGACTCCTTCGAAGCAAAAGGAGCCGCGACTCGGTCACCGAGTTCTCAGCGATGCGGTGGATTTGGCCTGCGCACTCTACTTCAAACCCGTGCTTTGCCTCCAGCGCTCTGCTGCGGCGACTCTCTTGATGCGCCGCTACGGCTTGCCAGCCGAGATGGTGATCGGAGTTCAGATCCAACCGTCTAAGTCGCACGCTTGGGTTGAGCTTTCCGGCGAAGTGGTCAACGACAAACCGTATATGCATGAGATCTATCAAGAGCTCGAACGTTGCTAAACCTGAGACCTGCGATGAACATCTTCTTCGGAATTGTCGATTTCGCGAGACGCCCGGTTGACCGGATTGAATTCTCGCGCTTCGCCGAGGCTACACGGCGATGGAGTAAAGGTCCCGAATGCCTCAGCGTATCGGGACACCTCGCCATGGGATTCCAGGCGGAAGACAGAAACGCACATCCAGAAAGGCAAAAGCCGCCGCTTGCGAGCAGCCGAGGCAATCTAATAGTGTTCGATGGCCGACTGGACAACCGCACGGAACTGCTCTCCGAACTCCATATCGCCGAACCGGAATGCCCAGATGAACGAATCATCCTTGCTGCCTTTGAGTTGTGGGGTAGCACCATGTTTTCTCGTCTGGTCGGCGATTGGGCGTTAGCACTGTGGGTACCAGGTGACGACGCCATCTACCTTGCGCGCGATCACGCGGGTACGCGGACGCTCTACTTCGAATTCGTAAATGATTGCGCACGCTGGTCAACCTACCTAGAGAGCTGGGGCGTTGCCGCCGGCACTAGTCGGAGTTTGGACTGCGACTATGCCGTGTCTTATTTGATAGGTAGCTTGGACTTCCATCGCACACCGATTGAAGGCATCAATGCCGTCGCACCGGGAGAGTTTGTCTGTATCAAGAAAAACGGATTCGAGAGAACTCGCCATTGGGAACCGTTTGTCCGGCAGAAACTCAATTATCGGTCACATGACGAATTTGACGAGCACTTTCTGCATGTGTTCGAACACTCCATCGCCCGCCGCACACCGCTGAAGGACAGAATCCTAGCCCACCTGAGCGGTGGAGTCGACTCCAGCTCGATAGTTTGCGTCTCTGATCGCATCCGGCGGAGGACCAATAGGCCCCCGGCCCTGCTCGATACCGTCTCGTTCTTCGATGATGCCGAACCAAATTGGAATGAGAGACCTTATTTCCAGGAAGTCGCTGAGGCTCGGGGAAAACCCACGCTTAGCTTTGACGTATCGCAATCCGGTCACACCTTCCTGCCTGCGTCAATTCCCGCCGGGACCTTCGTTTTGCCGGGTTATGACTCGGGCTCGCTAGAGCACGAGTTGAGATTTCAGCAGGCGATCTCTACGCACGGCTACGACGTCATCCTCTCCGGCCTCGGGGGAGATGAGTTGCTAGGTGGTGTACCCTCCCCGATGCCGGAGCTAGCTGATTTGCTGGTTACAGGTCAGCCAGTGCACCTCTTGAGAAGAGCATTTGCCTGGAGTACGACACTGCATACACCGATCTGGCACCTTCTCCGTCAGGCATTCCAGGTCGCGAGCAATGTTCACCAGACGAAGATGGAGGTCCCGCCATGGATTACAAAGAATCTGTTGCGACGGCACACACCCTCTTTTGGAGGCGCTTCACCTTTTGTGTGTCGAGACCGTGCTCCAAGCAGTGTCCTATCCGCGAGAAGCTGGTTAACCCTGCTTGCGACCCTACCTAATCCCCATAACTTTGCGCTGCAACGAATGGAGCATCGCTTCCCTTTCCTGGATCGCCAAGTGGTCGAGTTTGCTCTTTCCCTGCCGAATGAGCAATTGGTTCAGCCGGGCCGACGGCGTTATATGATGCGCCGGGCATTGAAAAGCATCGTTCCGTCCAAAGTGCTTGAACGTCGTCGGAAAGCCTACATCGAGCGAGCACCCGCTGCTTTGCTGATGGATTCTTACGAACGGATGCGCAGTCTCATCCGCTCTTCCCTTCTTCTTGAAATCGGATTTGTAAATCGAGAGGAGTTCGAGCTCGCCTTGGAAAACGCCGCAGTTCGAGGCAGATCCGAATGGCGAACGGCTCTGATGAAGACTTGCCTCTTCGAGCTTTGGCTCCGTTCGGGCGTCGTCTCACCTATCTCTGCATGACCAAAGATCGCCTTGCAGTACCGGGCAATAAGTTCCGTGTGGCCCACCATCCGGAAAATCCAACAAGGAGCACCACTATGCGTTACATCAAACCAGCAATTCTCTCCGTTGTTACCGCCAGCGAAGCCATCATGGGGATGGACAAATCCATTGCTCGTCCCGACAGCAGCGGTGGCGATCCTTCTTTCCTCTCGACCGCCGCAGCCTATGAGGCGGACGAGTAGCCCATCCCTCCAACAGAACGAATCGGGGCCGGAAGACCGCGCCCCCGATTCGAGTCTTACCGCGCCGTTACATTTGTTCCCACCCCATGAGTGGCGGGGTCTTCGCCAGCTTGCATCGCGCGCCAGCGAGAATAACGATCCGGATCAGTCGGGTCAGTTCGCTCCTCCCCTTTCAGCCAAAAGAGATACCAAGCAAGATTGCGTTCGAGAGAGCCCAGACGCGCCAACGGATGATCCGGCTGATGCATCTCGAGGGGGTAATAGTAGAGCTCGGTTGGCTTATGCAAACGGCTCAGTCCAGAGAATACCTCCCATTTCAATGCCAAACTGAGAGGCGGCGCACTTCCGTCCGTGTAACGTGTCCCATATCCCATCACCTCCATAAGAAGCGGCGTATGAATCTTCGGGAGGTTGAACGAGATTGAATGCCCTCGCCAATTGTTGGCGGCCTCACTGTATGGAGATCCTCCATACATCGCATCCCAGCCGCGCTGCAACTGCGGGGTATGACTCAGCCAGTACTCGCCCATGCTGTATTCGACGTTGTCCACGACCGTCGCTGCAGCATAGCGGGTGCGACCATGCGTGAGTGCGAATTCCGTATACCAGCCCGAACGGCTGAATCCTATGATCCCGACTTTTGCCGGATCAACGAGACCTCTCGCCGTGAGGGCTTCCACAGCTTTGTCCCATATATCCGTCTGGAACGCCGCCTCCCCAAGATTCCCAGGAAAACCAGGAGGATAGTGCGACTGCTCGGCATCGGTCTTTCGGCTTCCGCTGTGAATACGTATCAGATAGAGCATCCCAGCATTCGCAATAGGTTGAGGTGCAAAGGCGGGATAGTGACTTGCGCCGCTATCGCAGAAGAACCCCGGTGTTGCGGCATAGGTATGAATCACCAGGGGGTATCGCCGGCTTGGGTCATAATTCGGTGGAAAGAATAAGAGACCTTTGGCTTCAAATCCCTGGGCGGTTGTCCACGAGACCTCCCGAGTGGGCGCCAGGGTCAGATGGTCAAATTGAGGATCGAGATTTGCAAGGAGACGAGGTCCTCTCCAACCGATACGAAAGAGAAAGAGGCTAGGGGGAACATCGGGCGACTCAGCGTCGGCGATCATCGCGTCTTGAGAAGCTGCCAACTGATTCACCGAGCCTCGCAACGGTACCCGTCGCGACGACACCTCTTTCCAAACGTCGCTGTCTTCCCGCATGGAAACAATGGAATCTGGCTGATCCTGGACCAGCAGCTCTCCGGATGATTCCCACTTAAGCGGACCTCGTAACATCCCATGGAGATCCTCTCGAATGAGGCGTACTTTCCCTGTTGGAACATGCACCTCAAAGAGATGGAAGTTATCCGGCAGAGGCCCGTGCTTTTGCACGTCATCTCGTTCCCATGAGCTATTGACCGGTGATTCTGCTACTGCGGCAAAAGACTGGCTGTCAGGAGACCAAAGCGGAATGCTCTGGGACCATGGAGACGGAAATGGCAGAAGCGTAGCTTCATCCTGCAGCCGTAGTACAGCTGTCACCATCCCGACGCCAATACCGTTGTTCATCATTCCCCCCACGACAGGGCTATGAAGCCAATCCGGTGGAAGCATAGCGGCAGAAGCAAGATAGTTGAACGCCAGGTATTTGCCATCCGGCGAAACACTCAGCATCAGGCTTAGGTTGTACGGAAACGAATCGGTCGCGCTTCGCACTCCCGGAAGCCGTACCGCAAGCCTCTTTGGCTTCGTCCAGCCTGAACCGCGTTTTCGGACGAAGAACAGATCCCGCGTGTAGAAGTTTGGCTTCGTCGGCTCCTGAAACGGAATCCGGTATCCTGCAGCAGTCTCGGCATCACTCGCCTGGCTACCCGGACGGTGGTACGTATGTCGTTCAATTGCGTACACCAACGTCTTTCCTAGCCCGTCCATGCTGTATTCGGCAATATTCTGCGCCAGCCCAAAGAGAGTGCTAACGCGACTGGTTCGGAGATCGATTTCAAGCAACTCGACACGTCCCTGCCGGTCTGCCAGCATGGAAAGAGTTTGACCGTTTGCAAGCCAGTGAAGACCGGACATCCTCCGCGCTACGAGGAGACGCTTGGGCGCATGTGTTCCGTCCATGGCAGCAACGTAGAGCTCGACGTCGTTATTGTTGGTAGCGAGATTGGGCGAGTTCACAAGATAAGCGACACGCTGACCGCTTGGGTCAATCTGCAAACCTGAACGAAAACTGTCGCTTACTAAGCGGCGGACGGTAACACAGTCGGAAGGACTGATTGCACGTTTGGCCTCAGCGCGGAGGCAATCGCCACTCCAGAGAGGGGCTAAGATGACAAGGTACAGAATGATGCAGACGCAATAATCCCAACGAATCTTCATCTTCGCCCCCTAAAACTGCAACTTGAGTGCGAATTGAAGCGACCTAGGACCACCCTGCTGATACTGGCTACTCATGGTAGCCAAGCTTTGATTGAGCGTTTGCGTCGCCTGGCCAAAGAGAGCATCGCTCAGGGTGGGATCCACGAGACCGAACACCGGATGGTTCAAGAGATTGAAGGCTTCCGCTCGAAAGACCAATCTCATCTCCTGACGAAGATCAAAGGATCTTCGGACTGCAAGATTTATCTGATTCGCATCGAAGCCACGGATGAAATTACGGGGAGCGTTCCCAGGATCCCCCGCAACAGGTAACCGGAAGGCAGCTCGGTTAACCAGACGGCCTCCCGGATACTGGCTTCCATAGAGGTAGAACGGCTGACCAGAAACGATACTGACGTTTCCGTAGTAGGTCTCACCGGTCGACTTGTTGCTCTGAAGACTGCCGCGGAGGGTAATGGGAAACGCCGTTCGGGCAACGAGACGCCCATCGAGCGCCCATCCACTCCGCATATAGTTGAGAATCCCCGTACGCCCTCCGCCAGGAAGGTCCCAAGAAACGCCGGCCTGCAGGTTGTTTCTCACGTCAAAGTCGGCATTGCCTCGGATCGCCGGCAGCGCCGAATTGTTGGAACCGAGGTCGAGAGCATGGGACCAGGTGTAGGAAGCGAGCGCCTGCAGGCCATGGGAGACAGACCGCTGGAACTGCAGTTGCAATGCCTGGTAGTTCGAGGTGGTTCCGGTGGTGACCACATTCACATTCGCGAAGTTCGGATTCACTGACCCCAGCGAGAATTGCTGCATACGCAATAACCGCCGCCCCTCCGAACCGATATACGACATCGTGATGGTCTGCATCTTCCCCAATGCCTGCTGAACACTGACGTTCCACTGCAACGTGTACGGAAGTTGCAGATGAGACGGAAAAGCAATCACTGTCGTAGAGGTATATGGAGCCGCGGTCGAGGGAGCAAAGGCTAACTGTGCCGGGGTGATCGGAAAAGCCAGCTTAGACTTCACCTGGATGGCCGAAAAGCCAAGATATTGATATCCGGTGGCTGCAACCTGGTTGCCTGTGTCGAAGAAAACTCCGCCTCCGGTACGCAAGACCGTCTCCCAGTTTGAACGGCTATTGAGCGTCCACGCGACGCCAAGGCGAGGCGCAAAGTTGTACCAGCTTGTCCTCCAGAGAGGCGTCCCTCGCGGAGCGACAGAAAGTGAGCTGGGATCCGCAAGACTTCCGGCCAGTGTAAACGCATCGTTCCCATGCTGCTCTCTAGGTGGTGGATTCACCTCCCAACGAAGCCCGGCGGACAAAGACAGCTTCGATGAAAGCCGCCACTCGTCTTGTGCGAAGAGCGCCGTCTCCTGGAAGATCGGTGTCGCCGGAAGCACCTTCGAGAGGATTGCCGTATCGGCCGTGTTGTTGAGAACGGATGCCTGGTTGGAGTAAATGCCCGACACATAAGGTGATTGGGGATGTAACGGAGACTTGATGCGACGATAGTCGGCTCCGAATTTCCACTGGTGCCTTCCTCGACTCACACTCAGGGTGTCCACAAGATTCCATTGCCTACCTTGATTGATATTGGCGCTCTGCTGCAAATCAGCTTCGCCTGTTCCCGTAAATGGCAGTTGGAAGGCAGTGCCGGAAGTTGTCGAGAGATCGTTGCCCATTGCCTGGGCAAGGTCGATGGGAGCTGCGCCCCCAAATGAATCGAGCGAAATCCGCGTAGATGCGTTGCTACGCGCATAGCCGAGTCGCAGCTCATTGGTTAGGCTGGTCGAAATCTGGCTTGTCGCCCCAAATGTATAGGTCTGAGTGGAAAATTTCCGAGCTGTTCGTACAGAAAGGTTTCGAGCATTTGTGGCGCTGGGACTATCACTCACTCGGAAAAACAGAGCAAGATGAGACGAGACGATCTGATCGATACGAACACTCGTCGCGTCGACGCTACTCGGCAACGAGTAGGGCTCGATGAATTGCGATAATCCGGAAGCATACGTACTGCCGTTCGGGACTGGGAAGGCATTCAAAATAGGTCGTAGGGAGACCGGCGCCGATTGCCGCAGCGCCAAGCTCGGGACAAACTGAATGGACGCGGCTTGAGGTTGTGTCAGACGGAGCCCTTCATACGACACGAAGAAATACCCGGGATGGGAGCCACTGAGAGGAACCGGTCCGCCAACTGTGCCACCGAAGTCGTTCTGCCGCAGGGGCGTAATGGCGCGGCCGTAGTGGTTGTTGAACCAGTTGTTGGCGTCGAAGAAGTCGTTTCGGAGATAGTCGAAGACGCTTCCGTGAATCACCTTAGTTCCGGAGCGGGTAACAAGCGAGAATTGGCCACCTGGACTACGACCATACTCCGCGGAATAGCTGGAGCTGGAAACACGGAACTCCTGCAACGCATCGACGGAAACCAGGCTCTGCGTGGTACCCAAAGCCGTACTCGCCCCAAGCGATCCGCTCGTAGCGGCCTGCGGACCACCGTTTGGGGCTCCTGCCCCAACGTTTCCACTCACACCATCGACGGTGTAGTAGTTGCTCTCGGTACGCTGGCCGTTGACGCTCACATCTCCGTTGAAACCCGGGGTTTGCGAGGTCTGTGGACTCTGGCTAACCACACCGGGAGTCATGGAGATGAGATCCTGGAAACTCCTGCCGTTCAGAGGTATGGATTCCACAAATTTTCTGTCCACGACCGTGCTAACAGAGCCGTTGGTCGTATTCATCAGAGAGGATGTGCCCTCTACCGTGACACTCTCGGCCGTTGAACCAAGCGGCAAAGCGAAATTCAAAGCAAGTGCACTCTGCACGTTCAGAATGACATCAGGCTTGATGATCGTCTTGAATCCTTGTTTGGCAACTTGAACGCGATATCTGCCAGGCGGGAGAGGCGGGGCGAAATAAATTCCCGATTCGTTTGTCCGCGTTGCATACAGAACGCCTGTAGCGTCATTTGCGATCGTGACCTCTGCCCCTGCGATGTACCGTCCCGACGAGTCCGTCACGCCACCGCTCAGGGATGCGTTCATGGATTGCGACAAGAGGGGCAACGACCCAAGACACAGCAGAACAGCCAGGATGCAAAAGATACACTTCATACGACGGTGCTCCGGGAACAGTAGGATGATTTGGCTTCATCCTGTCTACGGTTGAGCGCCGATTTTTGTATCAGCTCCGCAAAAACTTTACGGGTGGTTGGGTTGCATCTGCAGATAAGCCATCAGAAGGGGCTTGCCTGTCGGCCTCGGACTTCCCCCCTGAGGCTCCGCCGTCACAAACACTTTGTTCAGATGGGCCAAGGTCTTTGTGTCATTGAACCGTAACACCCACCGTTTTTTGGAATCATCCTGGTAAAACAGACCGAGGCTGATGTTCCGCTGATCACCGTCGCTACCCCACGCCTGAAAGGCGACGGATTGTTTGAGGCCAGGTTGTTTGTCCAAGTCATATCCATAAAAAACCAATGACTTGTCCTTGGTATAGAAGATGCGCCCGAAAGATTTTGACGTCTTGCCGTTCTGTGCAACGTCCTGGATATCCGCGATGTAAAGATCACGCGCGGCAATCAGCTCCCGTATATCGCGATCGTGTGCGAGCAGTTCCTTATCGAGCGTTAAGGATCGATCCTTATCTTCGACTGTTCCCGAGAGATCCCGAACGCGAGACTCAAGCGCGGCAATGCGGACGAGGTACTGCTTGGAAGTGTCTGCCGTTAAAGCTGTTTTCTCTTGCAAGTATTGCAGTTCCCCACGAGTGAGGGCGAGTTGGCTGGTCAGGATGTCTTTCTCTTTGGCGACATCTTCACGTTCCTTCTGCTCCTTTGCAAATTGCTCGCGAAGCGCAATCAGGCGGACATCCGCTTGATTCCGTTCTTCCCTAACGCGGTCGAGTTGGGTCCGCAGATCGATGATCTCTCCGCGAGCCGATCGCAACTCACTTTCAAGATTCGCTTCGTTCTTCGCCGCCGGCGTGGATGGGAGGTTCCGAGGCTGCAGAGCAATAGTTTGTGCGGACCATGCTGGCTCCTTCGGAGTCCGTAAATGGAGTCCAAACCATCCAATGCCAATCAGACCTGCGGCAACAGCCAGAACTGCTAATACCTTATTCGAACGCGGGAGGGTGTTCTCATTCGTAGAGGAGGAAGCCCGGTCCAGGGCTGCCATTAGCCTTTCTTCCGCTAGATCGAGGGATTCAGAGGGAGGTTCATCCTCTTCTGCATTCGCAGCCGCCATGCCCGGAATAATCTCATTAGCAATCTGCTGGTATTCAGCAAACAATCTCTGGCAGGATTCGCAATAGACGAGGTGCACCTGCAAGAGAGCCCACTCTTCCTCGGTCAGTTCACCGGATGGATAGAGGGCGCAGAGTGTAACAAACTCGTCATGCCAATGAGCATTCACCAGCTCAGCTCTCCGATGGGGCTATTGTGCATCATTCTCTCACTTTGCAGGTGGGTTTCCTTGAAATACGTGATTCCTAAACCGCTGAATTCCGCGGTAGTAATGATTCCTCACGTTGCCGTAATTTTGGCCAGTCTTCTCCGCAATTTCTTGCAACGAATAGCCTTCGAAGAAATGCAGTTCGATCACGCGTACCTGTTCGGCAGTCAATTCATCGCGAAGTCTGCCCAACAAACTACGGCCATCAATGGCTTCGCCAAGGTTCGTGCCGTGTATGGCAGCGGAGCGGTCTTCGATGAATGCCTGGTGATCGTAGTGTTGGCGCGATTGCAAGTAACGGCGCCTGTCGATGGCACGATGGTATGCCATCTGAATGATCCAAGACGCCGCAGTTCCCTTGCTAGGGTCGAACCGTGAGGCTTTCTGAAAGATGTAAAGAAATAGATCCTGACGCAAGTCCTCGGCCTCGGACTCGTCTTTTAGAATACGAAACGCGACGTTATAGACAGCTCGACCGTGTCGACGCAGCAATGTCGCAAGCGCATCTCTGCTTCCATCTGCAACGTCCTTGAGCAAGCTCTCTTCCGTGGATGTAGCAGATTCTTCTTCTAGTTGATTAGATAACCAGCTCTGTGTGCTTTCTTGCTCATGACTTCGGGTTCCCTTTGCCGAAGCGATGGGATGGGCATCATCAAGATATGCTGTGAATTCAGAGCTCACATGCTTCCTCTTCGGTTGTCATCTGATGCCGAGATGCATGCACTATAGTGCCATATACAAAGGCACTATAGTGCCTTCATAAATGCTCGTCAATCTCAACCATTGAGATGTGACCTCGTCTCCCAAACGTGATCGGCTCACGCTTGAAAAGGCGTTTGGTCGCGTGCTCGCGGATCTTCGAGAAAACAAGGGCTTGAAACAAATCGACGTATCCGTCGGAACAGGATATGTCGAGCGCACGGTCGGCATTATTGAACGTGGCGAAAAGAGCCCAACGTTGAGAACGATGGAAAACTTCGCGTCGTTTTACGGGGTCCCGCTGGAAGACCTTATTGCACGTGCAAAGCAGCTTCTGCGGTACGAACGTGAAGGTGACGACAACCCGTGAAGGAATGAGGCACTTTAGTGCCTTTCACGGATTTCTAGCTCCGACACCATTGCCTAGGTGAAGAGCTCGGAACACAGTACGCAATCGCTTGCTTCTGCATTCGGCGCTATCCTCGCGGCGCGACGCAAGAAACGGGGATTCTCGCAAATGGATCTGGCTGTCACTTCCGGATACAGTCTCCGATATATTGGCGATATTGAGCGCGGCACTAAGAGCCCCACCTTACGTACGATGCAAGATCTCGCAACCCTGCTCGGCGTTCGACTGAGTCAGATTGTTCTCGAAGCTGAACGAATGAGCGAGGATAACTCCCGACCCAATAGACGGTAATTTGTGACTAGGCTACGCGGCCCAGGCATTCAGCGGCATATAGGCGTCGATCGATGAAGGCTCTAGAGACCGGGCAACCCTCTCTCCCCAGATGGCCCCTCTCTTGCCGAAGATGGTCACAATGTTGCGCGCTGCACTGGCTCGAGTCGAGGACCATGCAGGTTTAGCATCTGACGATCCTGCCCTGCTTCAACTCAGACGCTCGGTCGTGCGGACGGTCGCCTTACTCGAAGTCGCGCAATCAAAGGATCTCGTCCTCCCCTAGGGGCCAGCAAAGGCTGAGTCGGGCAATTCTCAGTCCGATAGTGCCGCGTAAGCTCCAGTATTTGGCGCTATGCGACGAGCAGGAGGCTGAGGATCACTACAGATTGACGAGCCCCCATAGAAGAAGAGGGTCTGAGGAGAGACTTCGGTCATCGTCCGTGACCGGGGAGAAAACTCTGGCTCAAGCGCGGTACTGTTTCCAATCGGTAGTAATCTGACGAGCCATGCGACGACCGGCCTCTGGAAGCCACTTCGCTTTTCTTTTCTTGAGATCTTTCAACAGGATATCGGGCTGACGTTTTTTCCCGAGGTGAACATTCGCCACCTCGTTGCCCATAGCGTGAAGAAGAATGGTTTCATCGCGCATGCAGGACAACTCCTCCATACTGATCGGATTCGAATCCGGAGAAAGCCGTCGAATCAGCCAACCATTTCGGACTTTTTGAAATGGATCGGGCGAACGCACGGCTGTGCGAATCGCATCCTCATAGTGGGGCTGATGATTGCCGGTACGACCGGTCAGCCAAACGCTGGCTGACGGCACGACTCGTTTGGCTTCCCGTGCGATATAGCCGCCGCTGCAGTATGCAATCGCCACAAAGCGTTGCTGGCCGAGACTTCCCAAGCCAGCTTCTCTCCGAACGATCCGGAAGGCCAGATCTTTCGCCGGCAAGGCTCTTGCCAAGCATTGGCGAACACCATCAGGAAGTGATCGACCGACGGATGGATGCTCATTGAGTTTTCTCCAGAAATCTTTTGGCGTCTTGAGTGCCTCAATTCCCAGTTTTTCGAGCGCCGTTTCCGATTCTGCCAGGACCAGCGGACAACCGCCGTTCCTGAGAGTTTGGATATAAGCATCGAGGACGATCTCGCAAGCATCCTTCGTTTTTATGTTGAGCAAACCTAATGAACGGGCGACTTTGACACTCGCAGCCAAACGGACGAGATCGTTCGTATACGGCAATGGGAAAGCCTCATCAAAGTCGTCGACGCCCCAGCATAATCGCCCCTCGGTATCGCGCCAAGTTCCGAAACTGTCGACGTGAAGATCACCAACGCTGAGGACTCGCGGCGCATTGGCGCACTCCGCACATACCTCGAACCAGATTTGCGCCCACCGGTAATACGAGCCTCTGAAAAACTGAAACGGATCCTGCCTCATCTTCTCGTGTTTATGTTGAAGATGGCTTTCTATAACCGGACCACAACGGCGCATCCAGCCTTCATAGCTCCGAGTTGCGGCATGAATGTCCACTTCTTTCTGTGACATCCGATGCGTTTGCAGCCTTTGATGGATGCTCGCGCGGAGGTGAAGGCGCTATGGAGAATGACGCGGGCTTGAGACGAATTCGGTCGAAGGCGCCGAGTGATATTCGATGGGCCGAACCGCACATTCTCGAAAGACCATCGGCCAAATGCACACTGGCCTCTCACAACTTTCGACTGCTTCCATGCACGCCATGGCCGATGGCGGCAGGGCGTATGGAATCACGGCCACCGCGATTACACCCATACGTTCCCAGTGTTCTGGGGCCTGCCGCATCACGCTCGCGAAACTATCATTTCGCTGGGGTGAGACGTTCCGTCGGGAAGTGGAACCAGGTAAGGTTAGTGTCTTCCATCGAAAGGTTTGCGAAGCGACCATCTTCGGAGATCCAATCGATGCAATATACGCCCTTGGTGCCGTCTCTATGAACGCGATCGCCGCGCTGAAACTTGGGCTGTGGTTTGGGTTCCGGATTCTTCTGAGATTTCGCCATGGCCACGTTACCTACCGGGCGGCCAGAGTGTCTGTGTGTACTTTGAGCAGCGCGATCTTTATGCAGTCGCCGCTTAGGTAAGAGAGACTGGATTCCGTATCAAGATGTCGAAACGACTATAGCCCCTCGATCCCATCCCAGAAAATCGGCTTGAGTTGATCTTTAGTCACTCGAACAAGTGAGCTTAGAACGTTACCGTAGTTCTCCGCGAATATTGGGTCACGTCTTTTAGAGTGTTTGGAATCCAGGGCGCCCGAGAGTGTCGCGCCGGGGCGCTTATTTTCTAATGGAGCTTCTAGTCCAACGTCTGAGCAGACCGAACATCGCCGGAACTGCGCCGTAACAGGTAGTCTGCTGATTGTGGAGGACATATCCGTCGCGTGGACAATTCTCACGCAACCTTTTTCCCGAGCGCCCTCCGGATAGAGTCCGCAGACACACCATGCTGCTTGACGAGTTCCCGCAGACGTTGCTCGGAAACGCCAAGTTCCTTGGTCCAATAGCGGAGTTCCCACTCCTCATTAACATTGATGCGAGTACGGTCCTGGGGGCCACGGTCTTTCAGATTGTCAGGCATAAAGCACCTCTATCTTGTGGGATGGATGGCTCGCTTCGAGAGTTGGCCACAGACCATCTTTGGCAAATGTTAGGGGAAGTGCTAAATGGCTTTGATGCAGCATTCTGACTGAAGCTGCTGCTTTGTTTTGCCGATCTCCACCATTCTGGCAGCTCGCGAGTCCTGATCTTGCAGGAGAGGTGAGAAGGATCGCCACGTCAATTCACCTTGGACAACGCAGATCCGGAGGGGAAACCTCCTGGCGATGTGCGGATGGATTCGCTAAGAGCTCGAGTTGGAGAGCATGTCTCTCAATTGATCAAGCAACTTTCCCAGTGATCGATCGACCCGAAAGTTCGGCCGCGATTTTCTGACAAAGGATGCATGACCGCTTATGCTCTCGAATCGCCTCTTTCAGAGCGACCACGGCAGGATTAAGCGCTGCAGCTACGCCCTCGATCGACATGAAATCGCCGCCGCTCGATAGTCGATACGTGTCGATTAGCCGATTTGAAAGAAGGTCCAATTGTGGACAACGAGGATATGGCATAACCCGAAGTATCTAGATCACCTTGGTAGAAGAAACGGCTGCGCCGAACCGACTGAGAACAACCTCCGTCAGTTCCCCTGTCGGGGCTAAGTGAGATGCGGAGGGTCGGCAAAGGTTGCTTCGACTGGGATATAACTGCAGAGTCGGGCAGATCGGAGAATCCGATGGACTTCCCTGCGGCATTCAATGCCACAAACGCAGCCGGTATCGAGTTCCTAAAAACCGAGATGGGCCTGGCAAACACGTTTTTGAATGTCGCGGAGACGACCAGGCGGCCCGAGCAACGAATCCAGAGCCATCACGATGCGCAAATGGCATACCGCGAAGTCGCGCATTACCTGCCAAGGCTCCAGCTCACGGCTATCGAAAAACTCGATTTCGATCAACGACTCGCGGCCCTCAAAGGACGACTCATGCTGGCAGGCATCGAGCCATAGTTTTGTATGCCTTAGCGCATCCTATGCTCATGGCGAATCGGACAGATGACCATGTTCAGATGTTTATCGGGACCTCCGGCTATTCGTATCCGGACTGGAAAGGCGTGGTTTATCCGAAATCGGTGAAACGGGAGGTGGGCGCTTCGCGGACACCAGAACTGACCTACGTCTCGCGTTATTTCAACACCTGCGAGATCAACGCGACGTTCTACCGGAATTTTGAGCCGGCGATAGCAACGAAATGGTGCGACGCAATTGAAAGTCCCGACTTCGAGTTCGCCATCAAAGCGAACCAGGTCTTCACCCATGCTGCCGGGACAAAGCCGAGCGAGCGCAAAGCGCCTACCTCGGTGGAGAGTTTGAAGTACACGCAGACCGATCTGGATGAGACGCGTCGTTTCCTTGATGTCATGGCCCAACGGAACCGTCTGCTGGTTGTCCTGTTCCAGTTTCCGGTCTCCTTCAAGTTCACGACGAAGGACAAGCAGGGTGAACCCGTACGCCTGGAGGGCAACTGGGATCATGTGGCTGATGTTCTCAATGCTCTGAAGGAATATCCGAAGGCAATCGAATTTCGGCATGAAAGCTGGGACGATCCGTGGGTCCTGAGCGCGCTGCGGGAGCATGAGACAGCCTGGGTCAACATCGACGAGCCGAGGCTCGGCGCCTCATTGCACGGGACGGATTATGTGACCGCGCCGATCGCATACCTCAGGCTCCACGGTCGGAACTACAAGAAGTGGTTCAACTCGGAAAGCCGGGACGAGCGGTATGACTATCTCTATACGCCGGAAGAACTGGAACCGATTGCCAAGTCACTGAAGAGTATGGCTAGGAAGGTTGAAAAAGAGCCAAGCCGCAGGCAGAGAAAGAAAATCCTGGCGGCGACCAACAACCACTACAAAGGCCAAGCAGCCGTAAACGCGATTGATCTCAAAAGGCTTTTGGGAATCAAGAATAATCCGGTTCCACCGCCTCTGGCGGACGCCTATCCGGAACTCGCCGAGTAGTCCGGCTGTTACCGGTCAGTATCGCCAATATGAACGGAAAGGAAGCCACTCCTTCGCCAGATAAAAATTTGGACCGCCGGAGTCGAAGAGACGGTTGGTAGAGGTGGGATATCAAACATTCCAAAGGAGCTAGATCTAGAGAGACAGCACAAGCTCTCCAGTGGCTAGGGTGGCGTTCTGTACTGTTCCAAACGGTAACCAAAGAACTTGGAGGTGTGGATTAAATTCGCCTTTTATTCGCCTATACTCTCCTCATGAAGGTGGGCGGCCACAACCGGCAAGTCGATTTCGAGCGACTCGGCCCTTCTCTGGTTATTGCTGCCAGTTTGGTGCTCGCCATCCGAACAGCCAAGAAGGCCGTTCCCGACGCACAATGCTCAAGTTCCAATTGGGATAAGGACGTTGAGAGTTCGGTCCAAATCGCCCACATGATCCTCACCCAGGCTATTCAGAGGTATCCGGGTTTGTTTCAGCACAAGAATGTGCCCTGGTACATACCGAACGATGAGGATGTGCCTGAATGACGGAGGTCGAATATCCAGCGGCTGGCGTGGGCAGATGAGGTAGACGGGTTCACTTCGGCAGATTCTTTTTGGATCGCCTACACCCGCCATGTCAACGAGTGTCCCCACCTGGAACGAACTATAGGTGCAGGGATAGTTAGCTGCGAGCAGATCACGTGGACCGCCGGGTCACGCTTTTGTGGTCGAGAACATAAGGAAATATTGATCGCTGGAGCTATGTCACATTTCGATCTTCTATTCCGTCCCACTTTTGAAGACAAGGGGTGGGGAAATTTATGAAACGGACCTTAGCTATTATCATTGGGAGCCTGGTTGCAGTGGCACTGTTCGCAGTGCTTGTGCATGCCGTGCTGATCGTCGCGCATATTCCCAATACAGCTACTACCACTGTCTCAGGTATAACTCCCCGGCGTCTCTGGGCCACCACGCCGGTTGCACTGGGACTTGCAGGGGTCATCATAGGTTCGATGGCCCTGGTTCGCTCAGCTCGCCAAATTGGAAATCGTGGGAGAAACGGTGCAACCTTGGCTTTGATGGCCGGGGTCATTGCCATGGTCAATGGCGTCCTAAATTTGGCTATTGCGACTGGCGGACCTGGAACTGGCAATGGAGTAGTTGGTGGCGCGGCTGCATTCGTACTTGGACTGACTGGCACGACCTTGGGCGCGTTGGTCCTGTCCCGTAGCCGCCGTACTGTTCTACCGTCAGGACAAACGACGTGAGTTCCACGACCGCGATGCCGAATCCATCCGACGACTTCGAGCTTTACCGCCGGCGCCTGCTCGGTCTTGCGTACCGCATGCTCGGCTCGATGGCTGACGCTGAGGATGCGGTGCAAGAGACGTACTTGCGATGGCATTCGACCGAACGCGACAGAGTATTAGAGCCGAGGGCATTTCTCATGACTACGACGACGCGGATTTGTCTCGATATGTTGACCTCGGCACGTGCTCGGCGTGAAGAATACGTCGGATCGTGGCTGCCCGAACCAATTCTCGACACAGCAGCACTGGCACCCGATACCCGCACGGAACTGGCTGAGGATCTCTCCATCGCGCTGCTCTTAACGCTCGATCGGTTGTCGCCGCTTGAGCGCGCGGCCTTTCTGCTGCACGACATCTTCGATTTCTCGTTCAGCGAAGTGGCTACAGCGTTGGGGCGGAGCGAGGTGGCATGTCGCAAGCTCGCCGCCCGGGCACGGGCAAATGTATGCGCAGCCCGCCCACGCGGTGTGACCGCGTCACCAAATTCTTCGGGCGGAGTCGATGCGAAACATGCGCAACTCTTGTCCGCATTCTCAGCGGCGACCGAGTCGGGAGACCTCAATGCGATAACACAACTACTCGCGAGCGACGTGCGGGTTGTAACCGATGGTGGCGGAAAAGTACGCTCCGCATTGAACGCAGTTGAGGGTGCAGATCGCGTGGCTCAGTTCTTGGTGGACGTCACCCGTAAACGCCCAGACGCATGGTGGCGTGAAGATTTCACGATTCGCTTTGCGCTGATTAACGGCCTGCCTGGCATCGTCGTGGATTCACGCGAGGGACCAGTGCAGACGGCAGCGTTCGAGATTGAGGAGGGCGTCATACGAGCGCTGTACGTGGTGCGCAATCCAAACAAATTACTCCATTTAGCACCCGCGCGGCACAGGAGGAATTTCGGGAGCGAGCCCTGATCTACCCTTCGGAATATACGCACGAACAACCTCGCCATCGCCTGAGACCAAGCATGCGCATTTTTGTGGCTACATGGGCACCTCTGCGCACCGAGAATCCATCCAACGGTGTCTGGAGATGAATATGGCGGACCGCATGCAATACAGCGAAGATGATCCTCGGCATCACACGGAAAAATTGAAAAGCATGTTGACCGAAATTGCCCAGCATGCTCGGTCAGATATCGGGAAGGTCCAAGACCCGAAAGCTCAGGCCCTATTCGAGGTTGTCGCGGAGGTGCTTCTCGGACTTCGAAAGGCGTGCGAGGACTTCGAGAACAGAAACGAACCTGCATGGCAAAAAGCGAGTTAGCGCTGGAACGATCTAAGGACGAGGTCAGGTATTCGCAATCATATTGACCGGAGTCACAGGCAGAACCATTGAGAACAGGGATCCGCCGTTCGCGGGCGAACTTACGCTCACAATACCTCCATGCGCCTCCACCGCCCAGTTTGTGATTGCGAGTCCCAAACCGACCCCCTGAACTTCGCTATTGCGCGACTCGTCGAGTCGATAAAAGCGATTGAAGACACGCTCCCTAGCGTCTTCCGGGATGCCCGGTCCCTGATCGGCAACTGAAATCCTTACCATGGAGCTATCACCGACAGCACTGGCTTGCACAATCTCTACCAGAATCCGGATCTCGCTTTTCTCCGGGGAATATTTCACTGCGTTGTCGATCAGATTAACGAGCGCCATGCGCATGAACGGGCGGTCGGCGCTTAGGTCAACCTCATCTTTGACCGAAAGCAAGATGGCTTGACCTTTGTCTTCGGCAAGCACGCGCACAATGGAGACCGCCTCCTGCACCAATTCGTTAACGGAAAACTCAGATCGATTGAGTGCGAGTACGCCTGATTCGGCGTGGGCGATCGTGAGAAGGGTATCGATCATACCGGTGAGTCGGGACACCTCTTCCAGCATGCTTCCAATGATGTCGCGATACTTTTTTGCTTCATAGTCGGCCTGCGCGCCCACTTCGCCGATGCTGCGAATCGATGCAAGCGGCGTTCGAAGCTCGTGGGATACGTCCGACGTGAAATCCCGTAGTTGCTGAAAAGATTTTTCAAGCCGTTCCAAAAGATCGTTGAGAACGAGCGCCATGTGCCCCAGTTCGTCATCTGCATTGCTGACAGGGATGCGTTCGTTCAGCCTGTGAGCAGTGATGTGCTGTGTTAGTTGTGCCATCTGGCTCAAAGGGTCGAGTGCTTTGTTCGCCACCTTTGAGCCAGCAAAGCCGGCGGCGAGCAAGGCAAATGGCATTACGAGTATGAGAAGCCCGAAGAGCTGGATCGATTGCTTTCGAATGGGTTCGGTGCTGTAGCCGACCCGAATGAGGACTGTTCTGCCTTCAACAGGTCGAATATGAGAGAGCACGAGAACATGTGTGCCGCTGGCCAGCCGGAGACTGTGGCGAAAGAAGTCGGCGCTTCCTTCGCTAGCCGTGCGCGCCCCTCCCAGGCTGTCATTCCCCAGCTTGGAATTTCGAAAAAGGACATTCCCATCCATGCTCAGGACCTCTAATAGCCGGTCCAGGAGCAACCTGTGTTCCTCCCTGATGAAATAGTCTTGCCGCAAGGACAGACGACCATCGGGTTCAAAATAAAGAAGACCTTCGACCGTTTCCATGTCTTGGATTTCTGCATGGTAAAGCTGGTCCTGAAGATGCAGGTAGTGCAACGCAGAGGCAACACAGACGAAGCCAAACAGAATCAGGCCGAAGATGCCAACGTACCATAGCGTGAGCCGGTTCCGTATCTTTGAGATCCACGCAGACACGCTATTCCTCTCCTGATCGCATGACAAATCCAACACCGCGTACGGTGTGGAGGAGCTTTCTCTCGAACGAATCATCTAGCTTACGGCGAATCCGAGCAATGTGTACGTCGAAGACATTATCCAAGGATGTATAGCGAACCTCACTCTTCCACACATCTCTCGCGACCATCTCTCGGGAGACAACCGTCCCCTTATTGAGCATCAGGTACTCCAGCAGGTCGAACTCGCGTTCTGTTAACTCGAGAATTCGCCCGCCTCGCTCGACCATGCGGCCGCTCAGATCAACGCTTAAGTCATCGAGTGAAATGCGGGTCGGAGCGGAAGGTATAACTCGACGATGTAGTGCGCGGATACGTGCGAGAAGTTCCGGAAACGCAAACGGCTTGACGAGATAATCGTCGGCTCCGGCATCAAGTCCTCTCACGCGGTCGTCAACGAGTCCCTTCGACGTCAACATGAGCACAGGCATTTTGAAGCCCCTCTTCCGCATCTCCCTAAGGGTTTCGAGGCCACTCATTTTCGGCAGCATAACGTCAAGGAGAACGACATCCACGTGCTTTTCTGAAAGAACCTTGAGAGCGCCCTCTCCCGTAAAAGCGACGGTGACTCGATAGCCTCCCTGGCAGAGCCCCTCGGAGATTGCACTCGCAAGCTTTCGCTCGTCCTCGATCACGAGAATGTGGATCGACTCGGTAGAACGGGATGAACTTTCGGATTCCACTGCTTAAACTCTAGCGTGCCGGGTATATAGCGAGCCATCGATTGGCGCTGATCCTCGGAAAAACTTCAGAATCCCTTAAGGCAGAAGGATGTTTTCATAGCTTTTGGGAAGAATCGCCCTAAAAACGAAATTTGAATGGGGAGTTACTCGGCGATGGCTACATCTCGGC
This sequence comes from Terriglobus albidus, assembly GCF_025685425.1. GTDB lineage: Bacteria > Acidobacteriota > Terriglobia > Terriglobales > Acidobacteriaceae > Terriglobus > Terriglobus albidus. Next base: position 32,567 of record NZ_JAGTAS010000018.1, on the reverse strand, counting down.
GAAGCTTCTTGCACAAATCGGGAATACTGGCGGCAGCCTCGTTTGTTGGGCAGCCTTCATTGCTTGCCCAAATCAAGGGTGAGCACGCCGCGCTTTCTGCTTCATTCGACAGTCCAAAGGCTGATTACACCCTGCGAATCGGTGTGGCGCCTATAGAAGTTGCTCATGGCAAATTTCTCTCCCTCACGACTTATAACGGGCAGTTTCCCGGACCACTTCTGCGATTCAAAGAGGGCGAGCGCACAGTGGTCGATGTGCACAACGAGACCGACGTTCCCGAGGTAGTTCACTGGCACGGGCAGATGATCCCTTCTGAAGTGGATGGTGCTGCGGAAGAGGGAACCCCCTTCATCCCGCCCCACTCGAGTCGTAGGATTGAGTTCATACCTGGTCCTAGTGGCTTGCGCTTCTATCACACGCATGTACGTGCCGGAGCAAATCTGGCGCTTGGTCAATATAGCGGCCTGGTTGGACCTGTCTACATCGAGCCCCGTCATAATCCAGGCGCGTACGACCGCGAGGTCTTCCTCACGCTGAAGGAATTCGCGCCGACATTCAGCCAAGGTGGGGATATGGATATGCATTTCCTCGCTCCATCCGCTCCTGTGGCATCGCTAAAGCAGCAAGGTGAGGCAGCGATGAAGGCTTCCATCGCAAAAGGAAGTCCTAAGGGTTTTGAAGTGGGATATGACGCCTTCACGATTAATGGAAAGCAGCTCGGACACGGAGAACCCATTCGAGTGAAGCGCGGGGAGCGTGTGCTGTTCCATGTCATCAATGGCAGTGCTGGTGAGATTCGCAGCCTTGCTTTGCCGGGGCACCAGTTCACTATTATCGCGATGGACGGCAATCCGCTGCCGTCCCCTGTGACGGTGCCGGTTCTGTGGCTTGGTACGGCTGAGCGAATTTCGGCTCTGGTCGAGATGGTTCACCCTGGTGTGTGGGTCATGGGCGACCTGATGGACGATGACCGCCGTCACGGTATGGGTATCGTTATCGAATATGCGGGCATGAAGGGTAAGCCGCAGTGGATTGCCCCCAAGCCGTACCGCTGGAACTATGCCCATTTTGGCCGTTTAACCGGCCAAGTCCCGGAACCTGACGAGATTTTCGATCTTCTTTTTGAAAAAGACAACGCCGCGCTTCAGGGATTCAATCGCTGGAAGATCAATGGCACCTCTTATCCGGAAGAGCAGATGATGGCGTCTCCCATGTTCCACCTGAAGCGAGGCAAACGCTATCGGCTTCGCATGAGAAACGCCAGCGACGATATTCACCCGATTCACCTTCATCGCCACAGCTTTGAATTGACTCGCGTTGCCGGCCAGACGACATCCGGAGTGATGAAGGATGTGGTGATGGTCGGCGGCTATCAGGAAATGGAAGTCGACTTCGTGGCCAACAATCCGGGCCTCACTCTCTTTCATTGCCACCAGCAACTCCACATGGATTTCGGTTTCATGGCTCTCTTCGATTACATCGCTTGAGGCGCACAACCTCCGCACACAAAGGGTTCTAAGGACGCTCGCTTGCACCATCGACGCCGCTTACTCACTCTCTCCTGCACGCCTCTGATTCTTTACGCGGCGATTGCAACAGCACAGAACTCCGCGAATGGCGGCACAACACTTTCGATAGTCGTAAGCGAGGCTGAGAAAAACTATCCCTCCATACGGGTAAGCCAGGAAGACCTCAATGCCTCCGCCGCGCGTCTGAGTCTTGCGCGGACAGCCTATCTGCCTCGACTGGATGGTCTGGCACAGTTCAATCGTGGAACCCGGAACAACGTATTTGGGCAGCTGCTGCCGCAAGCGGTGCTGCCCTCAATGTCAGGCCCGGTGATCGGCACTAATAATGGTGGCTCTGTTTGGGGCAGTGCTACCGGACTGCTCGTAAACTGGCAGCCCTTCGATTTCGGCCTGCGGCACGCGAACGTGACCGCTGCGACCGCAGCGCGGGATAAAGCGCGCGCCACAGGACAGCGAACGGTGCTGGAGGTTGCAGCGGGTTCGGCAGACGCGTACCTGACTGAGCTCGCATCCATGAGCACCAAAACCGCCGCGTCAGCGGCAGTTCAAAACTGGGAGACCCTGAAAACCAGCATTCACGCTCTCGTGGCTGCGCAGCTTCGCCCAGGAGCTGATGAGTCACGTGTTGATGCCGAACGTGCAGCTGCGGTCACTCAACTGGCGCTCGCGGAAGAAGCCATCGAAACGAGCCGGGCAACGATGCTCAAGTTCGCTCCTCAGTCGGGCATTAACACCCCAACCCCGGGACGATTGCAGGCAGAGCTGCCAGACCTTTCCGCTGCGGATGCTTCCTTTGCTCCTTCGCAGAACCCTGTAGTTGCCGAGCAGGAAGCGACGGTGAAACAGAATGCCGCACAGTTCCATGCCATCGAGCGCAGTTGGGTTCCACAGTTCAATCTGGAAGCCGCCGGATATGCTCGCGGCACCGGAGCGGAGACGAATGGTCAACGGCTCACAGGAACGAATGGCCTCGCCCCTAATGTCGGCAACTATGTAGCGGGCGTAAATATCAGCTTTCCTTTTCTCGATTTCGTCAGTATTCATGCTCGCGAGTCGGAACAGGCTGCGAACCTTCGCGCAGCGAAGGCCACAGAGGACCTGGCCGTTCGGACATTGCAGGAGCAGTTCTCACAGGCGCTTGCGGGAGTGAAGGCAGCGAAGACCATCGCAGAAAACACTCCCATCGAAGTGAAGTCTGCTCAAACCGCTCTCGACCAGGCGACCGCCCGTTACAAGGCTGGTTTGGCGCCGATTGACGATGTGGCGCAAGCCCAGAGGTTGCTCGTGCAGGCCCAGATTGACGATTCGGTTGCTCGTCTTAACGTCTGGCGGGCTTTTCTGCGCCTTCAATTTGTTCGTGGTGATCTGCAGCCTTTCCTGGATCAGGCTGGACGTTAGCAAAGGATTCGATCAGAATGCGTCTCGTACTCGCAGCTCTCAGCCGCCCTCTCACCGTGATCGTAGCTTTGATCGCGATCATGGCTGGCTTCTTCATGGCGATCAACCGGATGAGGATGGATATCTTCCCTCAAGTTGGCAATCCCGTGATCTATGTCGCCCAACCGTATGGCGGCATGAATCCGGCGCAGATGGAAGGTTTCCTTACCTACTACTACGAGTACCACTTCCTCTACATCACGGGCATTCAGTCTGTTGACAGCAAGAGCGTGCAAGGTGCCGCTCTGATGAAGCTGACATTCCGTGAAGGAACGGATATGCAGCAGGCGATGGGCGAAACAGTAGGATATGTGAACCGCGCTCGCGCATTCATGCCTCCCGGTACAGTGCCGCCATTCATTACGCGATTCGACCCTGGCAGCGTTGCTGTCGGTCTTCTGCTCTTCAGCAGTGAGAACCACACTCAGGGCGAGCTTCAGAACATTGCACTGAATCAAGTGCGCCCCTTGTTCGCCACCTTGCCGGGCGTGTCCGCGCCACCGCCGTTCGGCGGCAATCAGAGGACGATCGTGGTCAATCTCGATCCCGACAAGCTGAAACAGTATGGCGTCTCGCCGGAGCAGGCGATCTCGGCCGTCAGTACCGGTAGTGTCGTAGCCCCGGCAGGCAATCTCTATGATGGCAATCTCAATCGCCTCGTTCGTACCAACGCAACACTCGGGCCCGATCTTGCGGAGCTGATGGACACCCCGATTCATCCGAAGTCCGGATCTAATATCTACCTCCGCGACATCGGTAGCATTGAGAACGGTACGGACATCGTTACAGCCTACGCACATGTGGATGGCCGCCGTACTGTTTACATTCCAGTCACTAAGCGATCTGATGCGTCAACGCTTGCAGTCATCAAAGCCGTGAAAGAAGCCATACCCGGCTTCAAAAAGGTCATCCCCGATGACGTTGCTGTACAGCTTGCGTTCGATCAGTCTGGTTATGTCTCAAATGCAATCAGTGGGCTTGTTCGCGAAGCAGCCCTCGGAGCTGTACTCACCGGACTTGTCGTTCTTCTCTTCCTGCGCGACTGGCGCGGCGCGTTGATCGTTGTTGCCAATATCCCTTTCGCCCTGTTCACGGCAGTTCTTTTCCTGTGGGCGACCGGGCAGACGATCAATGTTATGACGCTTGGGGGTCTGGCACTAGCCGTGGGTGTTCTGGTGGACGAGGCAACCGTCGAAATCGAGAACATTCACACACAAATGCTGCCGGGCGTCTCTCGCGCCAAAGCGGTTCTCGAGGCTTGCAAGCGCACCGTCATCGCCCGTCTCCTCTCTATGCTGTGCGTTCTGGCCGTGTTTGTTCCGTCATTCTTTATGAATGGTGTCGGTCGACAACTCTTCGTGCCGCTCTCGCTCGCCGTGGGCTTTGCGATGATCGCCTCCTACTTCTTGTCGAGCAGTCTCGTGCCCGTCTTCTCAACATGGTTTATGAAAGAGACTCACCGCGGGGAGGAGAGCGAAGGACGATTTGGGCGATTGCATAAGTGGTACGAGGGGTATGTGGATCGCGTACTCCAGAGACGAAAAGCGGTCATCATCGGCTACTTCGCTGTCACCATCCTGGCCCTTATGATCCTAGCTCCACGCCTGGGGACTGAAATCTTCCCAGACGTGAACGGTCCAGTTTTACGGCTTCGGGTAAAGGCCCCCGTCGGAACACGTATTGAAGAGTCGGAACCCAAGGTGCTACAAGCACTCGACCTGATCAAAAAGACAATCGGGGCCGATAAAGTTGAGATCACCTCCGACTACATGGGCGTCCAGCCCTCCAGCTACCCGGTGAACCTGATCCATCTGTTCACTAGCGGCCCGGAAGAAGCAATCGTTCAGGTGCAACTCAAGCCGGGCCATCCAAACGACGAATCACTCCGTGAGTCACTGCGAGCGGCGTTCCAGAAGCAGATGCCCGATCTGAGGGTCTCCTTTGAAGCCGGCGATATTGTCTCGCAGGTGATGAGCTTCGGCGCCCCCACCCCAGTACAGGTGGACGTACAGGGTGTCGATCTCGATCAAGACTATGCCTACATTGCAAAGGTGGAGAGCGAGTTACGTAAACTCGACTTCCTGAGAGATGTATCGATCGCGCAGACACAGCAGTATCCGACGGCCGAAATCAACATCAATCGCGACTACGCCGGACAGTTTGGCCTGACGATGGCGGATGTCACAAACTCACTCGTCCCAGCTACAGGGTCTTCCCGCTTCATCGCACCGAACTACTGGCGCGATCCGAGGACGGGAAATGCCTTTCAAATACAGGTGCAGATCCCTTCCAATCGGGCACAGGGCTTTGGCGCGTTGTCATCGCTGCCTCTTGGCAACAATGGCCAGACGCAACCGCAACTCGACCAGGTAGCCACCCTCCGTAGCGGGACTATGCCAGAGACAATTGAACGCTTTAGTGGTCAGCGCATCGTCAGTGTCACGGCGAACATTCATGGCATGGCACTTGGGGATGCCCAATCGAAGATCAACGAAGTCCTCAAGAAAATCGGGGCGCCACCGAAAGGAAGCACCGTCGTTGTTCGAGGACAGATACCGGCACTCCAGGAAACGATCTCCGGCCTGCGGATTGGTCTTCTGCTGGCGATAGCGGCGATCTTCTTACTGCTCATGGCCAACTTCCAGTCGGTGAGATTGCCACTGGCAATTCTCTCAACCATTCCTGGTGTGCTCGTCGGTGTGGTCCTGATGCTTCTGCTGACAGGGACAACGCTCAATATCCAGTCGTTTATGGGCGCCATTATGGCTGTGGGCATCTCGGTCGCAAACTCAATCCTGCTGGTCAGCTTTGCGGAGCATGCGCGCCACGAATCGAACGATGTGCTCCGTGCCTCGCATTACGGTGCGACAAGCCGCTTACGGGCCATCTTGATGACTGCCAGCGCGATGATCTGCGGAATGATTCCGATGGCCATCGGCTTCGGTGAAAGCGGCGCGCAGGCTGCACCGCTCGGTCGAGCGGTCGTCGGTGGTCTCATCTTCTCCACACTCACGACGCTCAGTGTTCTGCCTAGCATCTACACCAGCCTGCAGGGCGGTGCCTCCACCAAGTCCAATTCTTTGAATCCGGAAGATCCTTCGAGCCGATACTATGCAAATTCCTAAGTATTGTGTTGTTCTCCTGTCTCTATCCATCGTTCCGTTTGTCCACGGACAGGCCGCATTGCATGTCGAAATGGCCAAGGTGGAAAGCCGCGCCATGGCCCGCACCGTGCCGCTCACCGCAGAATTGGCCCCGTTTCTTCAAACGGATATAGAAGCCCGTGTTCCGGGTTACGTGGAGCGGGTGCTGGTGGACCGTGGCAGCGTCGTCCGCCGTGGACAACTGCTGGTGCAGCTCAGCGCTCCTGAAATGGGGTCACAGACGAGCGCGGCCGAAGCCACCCTTCATCAGGCAGAAGGTGATTTGAGCCAGGCGCAGGCTCAGGCTGCAGCGACTGCGAGCACATACGACAAACTGGTCGAAGCCGCAAAGACTCCGGGAGCCGTGGCAGGTAACGAGCTAATCCAGGCGCAGAAACAGAAGGAAGCCGCAGACGCGCTTGTCGCAAGCCGCAAGGCTGCGGTAAAGACTGCGGAAGACCGCCTGAAAGCAACCGGCGAAATGCAGGGCTATTTGCGCGTCGTAGCACCCTTTGACGGCATCGTCACGGATCGACTGGTTCACCCCGGAACAATGGTGAGTGCCGGTGGTCAATCGCCGCTGTTGAAGCTCCAGCAGGTTTCTCATCTTCGCCTTGTCGTACCTGTTCCAGAAAGCTATGTTGGGTCAGTCTCTCGCGGAAAGCCTGTGACTTTTCACGTCCCGGCCCGCCCCGGTAAGAGCTTTACGGGTATCATCGCGCGCATTCCCCAAGCACTCGATCCGCAAAGTCGCAGCATGATGGTGGAGCTGGACGTATCAAATCCTGACGGAGCTCTTGCTCCGGGCATGTATCCAACCGTGGATTGGCCGGTCGCCTCTGGAGGCGATCTTCTCTTCGTTCCGACGACCAGCGTTGTCACGACGACAGAGCGAACTTTTGTCATTACGTCTCTGAACGGCCACGCCCATTGGGTCGACGTAAAGAAGGGCCCTACCTCTGGAGAGCAGATTTCTGTGCGAGGAGAGCTCCACGCGGGACAGTTGGTCGTGAAGAGAGCCACGGACGAGGTGCACGAAGGTCAACCTCTCCGCTAATATCGGCAGTTGAAGGTCCACGTGTGAGGAGCATATATGAGACGAGAAGCAACCGGTATCTTACTTCTACGATGCATGGTCGGCTGGGTCTTCCTTTCAGAAGGTATCCAGAAGTTCCTATATCCTGCCACGCTGGGCGCCGGACGCTTCGTGAAGATTGGCATCCCCTTGCCCGGATTCTTTGGACCATTTGTTGGCGTAGTGGAGATCGTGTGCGGAACGCTGCTGATTGTTGGCCTTCTGACCCGCTTGTCGGTAGTGCCGCTATTGATTGACATCGGCGTTGCGATTGCGACGACCAAAATTCCCACGCTAAGCAAGCAGGGATTCTGGGCGACCATGCACGACGGCCGGACTGATTTCTGTATGCTGCTTGGGTTGCTCGCCATTCTCGCCCTGGGAGCAGGGGATATTTCTCTGGATGCCCGTGTTCTCAAATCCAAGGACTGAATGGACGAGAAACCAGCTGCCCTGACCGTTCACTCTGTAGCTGAAGTATTCCTCGTCTTTCTGCGGCTTGGCTGCACGTCTTTCGGCGGGCCCATCGCGCATCTCGGATATTTTCAGGAAGAGTTTGTGCAGCGAAGGCGCTGGCTCAGCGCTGATAGCTTCAGTGAACTGGTAGCGATCGCACAGATGCTACCGGGACCGGCCAGCAGCCAGATCGGGTACAGTATCGGCTTACTGCGCGCTGGAATTCCCGGCGGCATTGCCGCGTGGCTCGGCTTCACGCTTCCTTCGATGCTTCTGATGTTCCTGTTTGCTTTCGGACATTCAATCTTCACCGGCAAGATAGGTTCAGGCTTCTTACACGGCCTGCAACTCGTCGCTGTTGCAGTCGTTGCACAGGCTGTCCTCACAATGCAACGCAACCTCGCACCGGATCGCGCGAGATTTGGGATTGCCCTGGTCGCCGTAGCGATTCTTTTCTTCCTTCCGTCGGGAGGAGCCACGTTGCTCGCAATCGTCTTCGGGGCTGTCGCGGGACAACTGCTTCATCGCAAGAGACTCGATGAATTCCTGGACGGGGGCCTGCTATCTCATTCGGTTTCGAAGTCTGCCGGATACCTGTCCCTTGCTCTTGTTGTGCTGCTCCTTACTGGCAGCCTCCTGATCAATTCGCCACTCCTCACAGCCCGCTCACTGTTCGTAGGCTTCTTTCGTTCTGGCTCATTGGTGTTCGGGGGCGGGCACGTCGTGTTGCCCTTACTGGAAAACGTGACCGTAGCTCGTGGTTGGATTTCACAGGAACGCTTCTTGGCCGGATACGGGGCGGCCCAAGCGCTGCCAGGGCCGCTCTTCGCGTACAGCGCCTATCTCGGAGCTTCCGTCCAGCCAACAGCGCACCCTATTTTGTTTGGCTGCATAGCTGTCCTGGCGATTTTTCTGCCCGGACTATTGTTGATGACGGGTGTCCTGCCATTCTGGAGGTCACTGCGTGCAGATGATCGATTTCGCAAATCTCTGCAGGGCGTGAATGCGGCGGTGGTCGGAATTCTGATCGCAGCGCTCTACAGCCCAATCTGGACAAGTGGGATTCACTCCTCCTACGATTTCTTTTTGGCTTTGTGTGCGTGTGCGCTACTGGTGCAGTGGCGCACTCCACCGTGGATCGTTGTCCTCATCGCAGGTGGCATCACAGCCATGAGATAGTGGGTTAGAGCTCGAAGGAACGGAACCGTGATCTTCCCATTGTTCGGGGAACATTGCACCAGCGCTGACTGCGATCATGCCAAACGGCACCGATGAGATTGCAGTTCGGTGGCGGCCACCGATTTCAGCTTGGCGACAGGAGAACCAGCTCGTGCCTGGAATGTGATCGAAGAGTGGTGACGCCGAAAGGCGGCTCTTAACGGATTCCCGCCTGTCCGCTCAACCTGCGGTCAGAACTCAATGCCCCGCTGGAACAGAATTGATTCGGCCGCATGAACATATTCTGTCCAAGGTTCGGAGCAGGATTCAGCCGATCGAACAGCATATTCCCGAAGCACCAACGCGGTGTGCACGTTGGCCTCCCAGAGCATCTCCTTCCATTTGGCTACGCCCGGAGGAATGGAGATACTTCCAAAATAGAGTTGAGAGCTGACGACTGCCTCCATGGGACTTCGCGGTGCCATTTCTCGTGATGGGTCTCAAGCGTTCGAGATGATGTCTTGCTCACGACGCTGGCTCGACGAACAACTTGCACGGCTCCAATTCGGGTTTATCGCGTCCATCATCCCCGAATTGGTTCGAACAGTTCAATTGGATTGCCATCCGGATCTTCAATTTGAATCTGCCTCCCACCCGGCCCAGCTTCCAATTCATTTCTGAAATGCAGGCCTGCCTGTTTCAGTTCAGCAATTCGCGCAGGCAAGTCCTGCACCTGAAGAAGGACACGGTTCCATCCGCCCGGCTCTTGTTGACGCCCATCGGGCATTGCTCGGGACCCAGAGGCCCCGGGACCGCTTAGGATCAACTTGAGTCCGTCAATGGAAACCTGGCCGAATGCAGGCAGGTGCTGCATATCTAAGTTAAAGCCAAGCGTCTGCGTGTAAAACGTGAGAGCCCGTTGAACGTCCTTGACCTGATAGCGCACTCCCCAAAACCCGACTACCAATTGTTCTTTAGGATTAGATGATTCCGATTGTTGCTTTTCTTCATGATGTATTGAAGTCATAGTTGAGCTCCAGATTTGGTTTGTTCGGCTTCATAGTCCTACCTATCCGACATCGCTTCCACGTCGGGCAGCGGGAACTGGAATAACTAGAATTCGTTCAGCCGGAGTTCCTCCCATGTCGGGCCACGGCCAAGCGCCGTAAGTTGTCCGGATTGTGCGAACTACATTCAATGCCCGAACGACCTCTCCCTCAATCTCGAAGGCCGTAATCTGCACGGGGCCGCCCCTCGGATGATTCAGGTGCAGGTGGCAAAACGGATGCGAAAAACGCGGGACCAGTTGCAGAATCCAATGAAATCTCGAAAAGTGCGTAAAATTCCCGAACAAAGTGGCACCGAAAGCGGCACCAACCTAAACAGGCCCCTACTTCCCGTGATCGTAGCGTAGACCCTCCTAGAAAACGAACGCACTTGCCTCACGAGCAGTGGTGTATCGCATTTCCGCCTGTCCGCTGCACCCCTCGTCTTGCCAGGGCTCAATCAGCCTGATATCGGGCAGGCTGCAGTTGTAGATTGAACGGTTTGTGACCTTCTAGCGATATAGAAAGACGCATCCTTGAGCTGCGTTTCACCGAAGGTGATCCGAACTCCATTGCCGTCCGATAACAATGAACTGGCATTATTGAGCCTCAGTCGTAGGTCTATCTCTTCTCCTGCGCCGATTTCGGTTGCCGAGTTGAGCTCTTCGGCCGACGAATAGAGTGCAATAATCCCCCTAGAGCTTCTGATTTCTCCCTTTGGGTCAACGAATCGCGCCTCAACGTCCATCATTCTGCGGTTGTGAGTTCCAACTCGATGAGTCGTTCTCTGGTCTACTGAGATCGGAAAGCCATAGGCTCTATCGCTATGGTTGACCAATGACAACTCGACAATTGCATCGCCTCCGGCTTGCACCCTGCACGACTTGTTGATGACTTCGAATGGCAGTTTGTAGTCGGTGGACGGAGTAGACGATCCCATGGTCCCCCCCGGAACGCCAAGACTGCTGTGCCCGACAACGGGCTTGGTGAGGTCTATCTCTCTCCTCTCCTTTGCTTGGCCTGCCAACAGAAGCGCCACACTCACAGCAAAAAGAAATTTCATAACAACGTTTGACCCCAGCGAAAGCATAGATTCTGCGAAGAGATGTGTCGACCCGTATCCGATGCCGAAGGCAGCACTCTCAGGGATGACGGACACATAGTGCACGCAAGCTGCCTCTATAACCGATGGGATCTAAGCGCCAGCGCTCCCCGTGGGCAAAGTCGTATTGCCAAGCGATCCCTGTACGGTGGCCGCGATCATCGAGCACCCGAGAGTTGCTCCACTCCCGAGCGCCTGTCAGAAGCAGGCCTCCCTTTGCCTTCCCCGCAAGTGCCAGCGTTGAGCCCTTCGAGTGCGGCGCGGTAAAACCGCTGCCATCGTAAATTTTCTCCAACTCTTCAATCGTCGGTAGCCTCCAGTCGGAGTACCCGGCCAATCTCAGGTCCTGGCAGTATTTCACTGCATTGCCCCACGTTATGTCGTTGCCGTTGTCCTTTGCGGTCCACGTGAGCCCGGTAGCAGGATCAATCCAATACCCGCGTGCCAACGTCTCCTCTGCTGAGTTTTTTCCCTGCATCGAAGAGTGAGCTTTAGCGACAACAGTAATGACGAAAAACAGAATAAGGACAGTTCGTTTCATGATGTACTCCAAAACGATAAGGGCATTTAAAGGAGACTGTGCTGCAACAACTACTATGACAACCTCACCAAAGGCACGGGACATGCCCTGGTGTTGAACACAGAATCTGGGAACGTCTCAATTATCAACCTGCAGTATGGTCTTGTTTCGGCAACGATTCAAGTTGGATCGCAGCCTACTGCTGCTGATCTTTCCGCAGATCAGGCTTTCGCTTACGCAGTCGCTTCTGAAGCGGGTTCTGGGAACGAAGTTGACCGCCCTCGCCGTAACGGCCGGTAACATTACCAAAATTTTTTGTGTTTTATAACGACCAAGCGAGGTTCTGCGCCATTCAGCGGCGTTCCGTCTTTGGTGAATTTTACTTCGACCACATATTTCTTCCCGGCTTCACCCGCAAAGCTGCCAACTAACTTCCATATCCGATCTTTCGCGATTGAGCTGCCACCGGAAGGCGCGTTCGATCCGTGAGCAACCACACGTCCTTCATTCGATACAGTCCACTCCGTTTGAAGCAAGGGGTCAGCGCTCGTGCAATTCTTTGATTCGAACGGATTTGAGGTAGCGCCCATCATGCATATCATCTGACCAATCGGAAGAGTCCTTTGCACCTGGATGAGGATGTCATAGGCTTCAACGACGACAGGAAACTCCGGTGTTCGAACCGTACCGGCAGCGAGTGATACAGGTATATAGACGTCGGCGTATTTCTCAGGAAAATCCTTATGGGTCCGAGCTGAAACAGGCGGCGCCATGAGAAACATTCCGAGAGTCCAGGCGATGGTCCCAAACCGCTTCCTTCTAAACATCCTATCCATGCGTCACCTTCGCCTTCTTGCTTCGCCCACAGTCATAGTTTAGGGTCATCGGATCATCGCCAACTGTTCGCGTACCACAGCGCGCCGAACAAGATCGGAGGGCCAAAAATCTCACCGTGAGGTATACCCCTCACTCCTCCGGCGTGGAGAACGCTTTCGACGAATTGAGCGCAGTTATTGAAAAACAGATTGTAATGGCCCGGATCGGCTGTTCTTGCAGCCATAGCCGCTTGCATTGCCGCGGCCTGGTCTGCCGAAATTGGGATGTGGAGATAGGAATGCGGTGCGACATCGCCATTCTTGGTATGTTGGGCAATATCGTCCTCTGTTCTCGCCGCCGGAGCTCCAAACAAGCGCTGCCACCAGTGAAGTGTCGGGTCCTGGGTTGAGAAGCCTTGCGTGTCATCGCTATCTACTTGTATTCCGATGTGCCCGAAACCTCCGGCTCCCGTTGGCCAGAATGAAACGCTAGCAAAGTGAGTTAGATCCCGCCCGCTCGTTCCACTCGTTGTCGTGACTTGCTGCTGGGCGGTATAGATTCCATTCTCGTAGCTTACCGTGACACTGCCGAACCCGCTCGCGGCCCAAGCACCGGATGAGACTTCGTGTTGAATGTTCCACTGAGCCATCATCTGGCATCCAATTCCATTCACATTGTCGCCAGTGCAATCCAACGGCGTATGACCGTCAGGATCGACCCCCGTAAGTGGGTTATTTCCGAGGTAAGCATAAAGATTTAGGGTCTGCGGGTTGGCCAGTGAGGAGTACGGCACCGCTTCCGGACGGCTAGCCCAATCCGGGGATATAAAGCGGCCCATGGTACTCCCAAAATAGCGAGCGCCAAAGTAGTCGAGTCCTGATTCCGGGTCCCGTTCCTTGCCGGTGAAGTGGTAGCCGGCGGAACTCGCGGAGCAGGTTAGTCCATCCCCGAAGGGGAAGTTGGAGCAACTCTCGGTTTGAGTGCCGTTGGAACTGCTCTGCGCTCTGACAGAGCCCAAGTGATCAACATGAATGAAATATGTGTCGTTCCCCTTGTACTCCGCGAGGAATTGCCCATTGACCCGTACATTCATTTGCAGCCAGTTGCCCGACCCGTCCATTTCGGAGACGGGGTTGCCATCGATGTCGTACAGGTAAATGCGTTGGAGTTGGCCTCCGTAATACTTGGCGACACGGCGTCCATAGGCGTCGACCGTATAGCTCGTCGAATTGGTGGAATTATAGTTTCCGGACAGGAGGTTGCCGTACCCATCGTAGATAAATTGATGGTGAGATCCGGCCGGCGGGCATCCCATCGTGTCCAGCAACCGACCGGCGCCGTCGTAACAATATCCGTCGATTTGGTTGTTGCCAGCAGAGAAGCTAAAGGTGGGCGAGAAGCAACTCCCTTGATAGGGCGCTTCTTGTTTTCGATTGCCGAAAGAGTCATATCCGAACTGACACCCGACGCCAATGTTCGACGCTACCGCAGTAGAAAGGCGGTTCAGATTGTCGTACTGATAGGTCCAATTACCGTTGATGGAGTCACTCGCCGTCTGAGGATTTCCGTTGTGATAATAGCTCAGCCCTTCGCTGTAGAGAGACTGGTTTGACTGATTTGCTGCCGTGTTTGATTGAAGCCATGTTCGATTTGTATACTGCCGGGACGTGACGATGCCATTGCCGAGCGTAGCTTGCGTGATTCCGATGGGGCTGTAACTGTTAGCCGTCCACAGAGTGGATGGATGAGTCGCATTGACTAGACTGCTCGTGACAGAAGATATCCGTCCTCCACTGTCGTAATTTTGCGTGATGGTGGTTCCGAAGCCATCACTGTAACTAGTGAGGTCACCTGCGAGGTCATAGGAGTAGGTCTGATCGTACCACCCACTGCTCGCATTGTTCGTACTGCTGCAGGTCAGGGGGGTGCATGTTTTTGTCGCGAGCACTCTTCCAAGAGCATCGTGATTCCAGTAAAAGACTCCGTAGCTGTTGATCAAGGGAGGTCCCTGCCAGAACGTTCCGACGTAGACCAAGCGCCCCTTTGGGTTGATCGAGGTTGCGACACCCGGGATTGACGCCAGATCATAGACAAACGAGTGAGCATAAGAATGCGTCGTGAACGGGTCGTTGACGGATTCGAATGTCTTGCGATTGAGCGCATCGTATTGATAGTTAACCGTGAAGCCTGTTCCGTCGGTCAAGGCAAGCAGGTTCCCGTTTCCGTCATATCCGTTGACGCAGTTACCTCCAGACCACGTGCCGTAACAAGTAGTTCCTGTCTCTGCATTCGTACCAGTAATCAAGCGCGATAGCGAATCGTATACGAACGATCGAGTCCGTGCTGCTTCGCCAGTCACACCATATTGCGTCACATTGGTAAGATCCCCCAGGCCACTGTAGGAATAGCTGGTCTGAAGATTTCCGGGCTCGACAACGCCCGCGACATGCCCGAAGGCATCCATCGTGCGCTGCCAAGAATTATTTTGTTCGTCCCGCTCGGTCACCGTGTTGCTTGAATATGACCACTGCTTATAGGAATTGCCTGCCACGCACGGAACAATGGTTCCACTTCCGTTGTCAGGCTGACATTGCATGGTCATTCGGTTCAATGCGTCATACGAATAGCCGGTGACGCCATAGCTGGGATCGCTTAGGCTGAAATACGGATTCGTTACCGAGCTGACCCGACCGAGGGAGTCATAGGTCGTCAGAACCGTGGCACCGTCTTTGCTTACGGCGGAAGACGTTCGGCCATACGGATCAAGGGTAGTGATCGATATCTGATCAGGGTTCGGGGTTGCTTTCACCGTTGTTGTGATTGTCTCCGGCAACGTACCACCACTTAGATCTACGGTCGTGCTCGCAACCGTGTTCCCACCACTCTTAGCGGTGGTAGATCTAAGACGCAACATTGAATCATACCCATACGTTGTGATAGTCCCGTTGGGATCGGTGCTCGATGTAACAAGGTTTGTATTGGCATCACATCCTTGAGTAAAGGATTGGGGAACCCCGCTTGAGGGCGTTGGCAGAGTGGTGCTGTTCAGGCAACTATCTGTGCCGGGATCATAGGAAAAATTCGTGGTATTGCCACGTCCGTCCGTGGATGAAACGACCTGACCGGCATCATCGTAGTGGTAGTACGTATCAATCGTAGTGCCTGTTGTATTCACCCAACGATGTACCGTGGTCCGGTTTCCTCGATCTCCGCTGACAGCTTGACGGCCTAGCAGTCCAGGGCTTGTCGAAGCTAAGGAATAGCGGTCATATTCATAAGTTGTTTGACTGATCTGACTACCAGCGCCGTCCTGCACCGTCACGCTTGATTGCCTGTCCAGAATATTGTTGCCAAGGGCGGCGTAATTGATGATCGTATGCCTTGTCGGATTTGATGCACCGTAATCATATTCAACTAAATCTGTAGGCAAACCATTTGCGTTGTATGTCTGTATAGTGCGCGACGGGCTTCCTCCATTGAGGGATGTCTGCAAGTCGATGCTCGTGATGGGCATGCTTATTGTCGATACTGCGGTACAGTCACCGGTTGTGCCGTTATAGCATCGGTTAATTGTCGAGAGCGGAGTTCCAGTGGCTGCCCCTGAATATACTCGTCGCCTTGTTTCGTAATACTGGGTGAAACCAAAGTTGGAGTCAACGATCGTTTCATTTCCTTGCTGGTCGTGTATCAAGGTGCTCGCGACAGTATAGGGATTCGGTGCCTGCCACGGGCTGCCGCTAAACGCCGTACGTGTATAAGTAGTTGCCCCATCGCTCGTGGTTCTAATCAATCCAGCCGTCGTCTGTGTGCCAAGCGCATCGTCGATGTAGCCATAGTTCCCCGCGCCACCAAAGTAGGTATATGAGATCAGCCCGCCAGTGGGAAGTCTGACCGATGCTAGCCGGCCTGTCACATATCCTGGGTGATTGGGAGTAGGCTCATACGTGAATGCGTAGTAGGTCCCGTCCGGATATGTAATCTTAACCGGAACACTCGTTGCCCAAGGCCCGGCGATTGGATTGCCGCCATTATGAGTAGTCGGATTGTATGCCAGGATCGTGACCTGCTGGTACGTGGTCTGGACCGACTGCGAGTTCCCATTTGAATCTGTGTAGCCGAATGTTTCAGATGAAGTGGAAGCATTCGGAAAGTAGCTGGCCTGGTAGGTCAGGACTGCTCCCGTGTTATCGGTACTGGAGGATGGGGCGACCGGAGCAAACGATAGGATGTTTCCGTTTGTATCGATAGGAGGACCTCCGTTCAAAGTGGTCATCCCCGATGGGTCAACTGACGATACGAGAAGACCTTGCGCAACTGTTATCGTGTAGGCCCCATCCGGCGAGCTTCCCGTCGCCGAAGTGGCGGTACCACCGCAGTCACGAGAGTCCGTCGTCGTAAGGTTATTGAAGGAATGATATGTGTTGTTGGTATCGATAAGAATATAATCCGAGTAGGTGAAGGAGTATCCCTCATAGGGATACGGACAAGGATCGGCGCTCGATGAGTACAGAAGAGTACCTGGGCTTCTCTGATTTTGCTGCTGTAGATGCCACCCGGGTTGGTTCCAGGACCCTAGGCCAGGAGTGGGATACGCATTGCTGTCATACGTCAAATGCCAGCCTACCTCAGCCACCGTCCCGCGCTGATTTTTGCGAAAGATCGGAAGATCAAGGTGAATATTTAGAGTGGCGAGATCAACGTTATCAATTTGTTGCTGCTGGATAGGCGCAAACTTCGGAAGACCAACACCGGGCTGCGCGACACAATGAGTGGTCAATAACGCGTTGAAGAGACCTAACAACAGCAAATTTGCGCAGATCCGCGAATGCAGTCTCAACGTTTTCAAGACATTCATGGTTTCGCCCTCTCACATTAGCGAACAGATACGTTTTCAACTGTGAAGCTGCTCTGGACTTGATCCTGTAGCAGTTTGTCGATCCGGAAAGGAATGTTGTAACCGGAGACATTACGATAGTCGCTATATCTGATCTCGACGCTCGGTGGCGAATAGGTAGCCGCGACAGGGCCGACGGGCGCTAGCTCATAACGAAGCGATGACGGCAACTGGGAGACTCGATCTATCGTTAGCTGACGTGCCGTGTAGCGCTTCAGTGGGTCATTCGATATTGATTTGTCCGATGAATTGCCAATCCAAAGAGTGATCATCAACGATGGTTTCTTGTCGTCTGTGCCTATTTGCCTAGCGGACTTGAGGTGCACGGTCCGATCGCTCGACTGCAGAGTTGCTTCTGGTAGGACCCATGAGACCGGCGATGAGCATCGAAATGCTGATCGTGTCGATTGATCCTGTCTATCCATGGAACTTGAACAGCTGCCCAACGATCCGACAGTCGAATATCGCTCCCAATAGTCTCCCGCGTTGGTCTTTATTCGCATCTCTGTCGTCCCGTCGCTTTGGACAGTGATGACAAAGGGTGCTGGACTTGTGTCCAGGTTGAACGGCCGGCTGACTTCTCCAGACAATTCAATGACCTTGAAGGATGTATTCAACGAAAATGCCGCGCCAAGCGCGCGCAGATCAGCTGGTGGACCTGCGAATTTGCTGTCGTCTGAAAGATGCGACGCGGAGGAGGAGGTCGATGTCGCCTGACCAGCCACGCTCGAGACCGGGGTGCAAATTAATATAGCCAGGATCCAGCTCGTAATCTTTCGAGAACAGAAGAGAAAAGGCAGGGGAGGGCAAATAAACAACGGTGTCGCACGCTTCATGAAACTCTCCAAGGCACGAACTAATACGACATTTGTGAAATGCGATCTGCAGAACGAACGAGAGCTATTTTCCGCTCGACTAAGTCGATGTGGGTTTAGGGGAGGTTGCTCAGTTCAATGGCGTTCGAATCGAACCGTTCTCAATGGCGATAAAACAGTTGCCTCTATCAAGGGCTTGCGCCAAGAAATTCAATCGGTAGTTCTTGTGAAGCTATCTCCGTTAGGTCTGCAATCGTGCCGGTTGGCCCCTCGCGCCGTCAAGGCCAGACTTGTCACCAAAATGTAAATTGTTCGTTGTTCGATCGCGCTCTTCCCGACAGTGAATGCGTTCATAAGGGGCATCGGGCGCCAAAGAGATGAGACCAATTATTCATTTGAGCTCAACAGGATCGATCTCCCCGGCCGACCGGGCAGCGCGGAGAGAACGCCCCGACTGCGGATAGTGACGACTGAACCGCCCAATGTCCCCAACCCTGGCGGGTTTGCGACAACCCAAATGCTCCTCTGTTAGGGAAAGGTGCAGGAGGAGGAACTTGACTCCTGCGGCCCGGGCGGCGACCGCCGACTGTCAGCCGGATGAGGGTTGCAGGGAGAAACCAGCAGGGGTTCTCCCTGCGCCATGGACATGAAAGAAGAAGGGCGGCAGGTTCGCCGCCCTTCTTCCTCATGCCGCTTTGACAACTTTTGAATTGGCCTTAGCTTCCTTCTTCGCTTTCATCTTGGCAGCGAACTCAGCTTTCACCTTCTGCGTGATGGCATCGGTATCCACCTTATAGAGAGTTGCGGCATCGCGAAGGACGGTCGCCGGATTGGTGCGAGAAGCGGCGATCAGGATGGTGCTCGCCACAAGCAGTTTGGACAACGTGCTTTCATCTGCACGACGAATGAAGGCGACAAAGGTCTTGCCAATGCCCCCATTGTCCCGCTTCTGGCGGAGGCCATGTTGCCGCGCCAGCATCTCCAGACGCCGTTCATCCGTAAGGCTAACTAGCCGCTCAAGGATGAACAGGAGGTCGCGCTTCATTAGCCGTACCGGAACCGCAGCACCAATAGCCGCAAGAATGCGCAAGCCGGTGGCATTGGCGATGGCTTGCTCCCGCCGCTGCTTCTCCTGTTCGGCTTTCCACTTCTCATCCTCGCGGCTGGCTTGCTGCTTCGGATGATGTACCGGGCAGGAAGGATTGGAACACACCTTGTGGACGGTGCCGACATCGTTGCCTTCCGTGATGATGGCATCGGTGGCGAACTTGCAGACCTTGAACTCGGGACGTTTCGCCTCTTCCTTGGACTTCGGCTTCTCATCCCGAATTGCCGTGTACTGGTTGCGCGGTAGTACTTTACTTCCTTCCGGCTGCTTGCCGTAGGCGGTGCTGATCTGCACCAACTGCGGCTTGGCTTCAATCTGCTTGGCAATATGCGCTGAGACTTTGGCTTGGAAGCAGTTTGGGTCGGTGCAGGCGTCCTGTTTGCCGAGGTCGGAGAAGAGGAGTTTGTTGTGGCCTGTCCGCTTCGGGCAATCAACGCAGCTTCCGGCAATGGCGACGAGATGAGCCTCGCGCTTGTCGAAGGGAGCGTCTTTGAGGAAGAGCAGGACGTTCGTCTCAATCCAGAACTGAAGATTGCGGACGGGCAGAAGAATGCGTCGAGACTTCTGCCCGCCCGCGCTCCAATCTTCTTTGAAACAAGCCGAGAGCGCCTGCTCCTGCTGGTCGGCAGGAAGTTCCTATCCATCCGGCTCCCCAACCGAGAACTCCGGCGCCAAACAACGCGCCGAAAAGGCCAGGAATAGCGTCCTGAAACCTTCCCGACATCATGCGGATGCCGGCGAAGATCAGGCCGCCGAAACAGATGACAGCACCTGCATAGATCGCGAAAGTTTTGAAGGTTGACATCAGTGTCGTTGCCCCGGAGAAATCCATCGTTCCCTGAGCATGGGCAACAGCCGCTGGGAGAAGCGCGATGACTGCAGGTAAAAGCGAGCGGGTTAGGAAGGTCAGCGTTCTTATGACTCCGAGTCGAGATGATCGCTTGGTGCATTCGATCTCAGTCGGCAGGACGATACGGCTTCTGCAATACATCGGCACCTCCATCGGCGGGTCTCAGCCGCGAATATGCGTCATGATTGAGCGAAACTTCGGTCCCGTCTAATACGTTCTATTTATCGGGTGATAATTCCGGAGTATCACGCGCATTGGTCTCACCTGGAATCACGGGAATTTTCCTGAAGCAACACCAACTGCATTGGTCGATTCGTCGCACTCTGGGGCGGACGCTTCGAGATAGGCCTCAAGCTGCACGATGCAACAGAAACATGATTCGTTCGGAGGTCGTGGCCGTCGCCATTCATCTGTCTTCTTAGCTTTTTTATGAGGAGGGGGACGGTCTTCGGATAGTGCCGCTTGTGGTAGATAATCGCGGTGTCGACCGTCCAATTCACTCCCATGATGGGACGTGTTGTGAGGTCTTCATCCAGCAACGTTCCTTCCCGGATGAGGGCCAGGCCATGCCCCTCCTTCACCAGCATCTGCATTTCTGTCGGATGGGAAGCGTGGGAATACTCCTCCACTCTGACGCCAGCTTCGGCTAAGAGTTCGAGCAGCCTCACGTGAGCATGGGGATGCCTTTGCGGGTGATAAAGAACGGCGAGATTGTGCTGCAGATCACTCGGCAGCAAGGCCAGTTTTATCGCTAATGGATTGTCTTTTCTGAGGCAGACTACGAGCCGATCTTTACGTATCTCTTCGATGCATAGATCCGGATGCTCCAGTGGCAACGTAACGATCGCGCTATCGACACTGCCTGCCAGCACCTCTTCGGCAAGCTGAGCGGTATCACCGTGGGTAGGACGAATCGAACAAGTCGGCAATAGCTCTTTGTGAGCAGAGCAGAAATTGCGGAACAGCGCTTGATCCACCAGCGGTGTGCATCCGAAACGTACGGAGGCGATCTCGCCCTTCTCGATCGCCATCAGAGCATTGATGACTTCATCGCGGGTCTCCAGCAATAGCCGTGCCAGCGCAATGAATGCGATGCCCGTCTCTGTGGGCCGGATACGACCGTTCTTCATTCGGCGAAAGAGGCGGACGGAAGCGTTCTCTTGAAACTGCCGGGCCTGCACGCTCAGATTAGGCTGCGACGTATGCAGTTCGTCGGCTGCCGCCCGTAATCCCTGCTTTTCCAGGATGACGAGGAGATACCGGAAGTGGCGAAGTTCAGCCCAATCGTACATAGCTCCCTACTCGACGAAGAAAGAGCGTTCGATGCGATAGGCGGAGCCGAACGGGGTGCTATTCCGCGCCGCTCCCTGTGGATATCCTGCCTAGTAAGACACCGATGAGCAACAGAAAGGGTGCAGTTGGCCAAATTTACTCTCAGCACCGAATCTCGCTCTGAATCAACGATTCAGTGCGTGGCCGATAGCTACGATTTATCACCCGATAAATGAAACGTATTGGACAGAGGCTCCATCGCGCGACAGCCTGAAGACGTGTCGTAGCTTGCGACGCGGAAGCATCCCGCTTTGGAGATAACCGTATGTCCTTGGCCGCTATCGTTCCGCAGATGCCTGCAATGGAGCCCCTTCTCACTGCAGAAGATGTCGCCGGGCTTCTCAACGTGAGCCTCGATTGGGTGTGGGATCACTCGTCGCGCAAGAAGCCCTACCTTCCTGTCATTCGTCTGAGCGACGGCGCCCTGCGCTATCGCCCGCGTGAGATCGAAGAGTTCGTCAACGAGCGCGAACGCGCCTCCGTTTTACGCAGAAAACAACGTTAAAATGGAGAGGCCCGCTTGTCTTCCCCCACAGAACTGAGGAACACATGGGCAAGTCGCACCAGAGGGGTTGGGTTTCGGAGCGAGGCAAGAAATGGTACGGCTACTTCCGCCGCACCATTCTCGATCCGGAGACCGACCAACCCAGGATGGCCTCGACTCCGATCCTGCTCGGTCTGAAGTCAGAGATGACTAAGAGAGAAGCGCGGGAGAAGTTGGAGCGCGAGATCGTCCGGCTTACTGGGCAGACCATCGAAGATGGAACGGTCAAAAACGGAACCGTCACCTTCGGCTGGTTTGTCCGCAACCGTTATCTGCCACTGAAAGAGGCGGACTGGCGAGAAGAGACGGCCAAGACCAAGAAGTATTTGATTCAGGCCTTTCTCTTGGACGAGTTCGAAGAGATCCGGCTGGAGAACTTCGACAAGTTCGTTCTTCAGAACCACCTTAATCAGCTGGCCAAAACCCGCTCCAAGGACACGGTCTTGCAGATCCGTTCTTACGTGCGAGCTATCTTTGCCGAGGCAGTCGATCAGGACTTCCTTCAAAAAGATCCTGCGCGCATGGTTAAGGTGCCGGCGAACCTACGTGAAGTTGATCGAACGACCTTGACGTGGGATCAGCTTCGCGCAGCTCTGGCGAAGCTCGGTGAACTCGGATTGCGTGACTGGATTCTGATGAAGCTCGACATGTCCAACGCACTTCGTCCGAGCGAGCTGTTTCCTCTGCGGTGGCGCTGCTTCCTTGAAGAGACCAACGTCCTGGACATCCAAGAGACTCTCTACAAGGGGAAGATCCGGCCTTACGGCAAAACCAAAGGAAGCATCACGCGGGTTCCGATCGCCGACGTACTCGGGGATGAGATCACGCAGTATCGGGAGGAGTGCCGCAAGAGCGGCGAGGATGTTTCTCCAGGCGCCTTCATGTTTCCCGGGCGCTTCGGAGGACCGATGGACCCAAGCAATTACCGCAAGCGGGTGCTGCACAAACTCGCACGGGAGTTGGAGCTGCCGAAGCTGAACTTTCAAGTAATTCGGCGGACCATCGCAACCTTGGGCAAGTCCAAGGGCCACGTCAAAGACATTCAGGGCATCATGCGCCACTCGAAGGCCTCGACGACGACCGATATCTATATGCAGTCTTTGGAGCCGGAGGTACGCATGGCGGTCAACCTGATCTTCGACGAGCTTCAGGGCAATCGCCCCTCGGGTCCCGAAGCGGCGAGGCCATCCGGCGTACAGCCGGAGCCGAACCGGCCATCGGGGCAGACGGAAAAAGAGACGCCGCAATTCAGTGCGGCGGACGATATTCTTCTTCGCGGTCTGGGGGTGCGCTGGGACTCCGAAGCCGACGAGGGAAACCAATGAGCTGGCGGAAATATGGAAGCAGTCGTCGCTTTATGGAAGAGGTCGTGGAGTTTGCGACAAACTTGCGACAAAGTCGCGGAAGGGAGAAGCGCTCAGCTTCCGGCATCTATTTGATTTGTAAAGGGTTATTTGGTGGACCTGATCGGGATCGAACCGATGACCTCTTCCATGCCATGGAAGCGCGCTCCCAGCTGCGCCACAGGCCCACTCTCGGGAAGGACTTCTTTATTTTCTCCTGCTTTGCGGGGCAAGTCAAACCCGGGCACGGTAAGGCAAACGAGCTGAAGGGCGAGGAACGCCCTTCAGCTCGCGGTGACCTTATCTCCAGTGACCGTCGATCCAAAACCAGCCGTCACGGCGACGGACCCAATGGCCTGGAACCCAGCGTGCATAAGGCCGTGGCGGAGCGACATACGCTCCTGGAACCCAGACGTAGCGGGCTCCGTCCCAGCGATGATAGCCAGGCTGCCAGACCCAGTTCGGATGGCCGACGGGCCGGACGGGAACGACCTCACGCACAGGAGGGGGAGGTCCAATGCGGACATAGACCTGCGCCTCTGCCGCGGCCGCCGACACGGCGAGAGCGGCACCAAGGATTGCGAGGATAAGTTTTTTGTTCATCGATATCTCCTCCGGGCTCTTGTATGGCCCGATAAGGGTTTAAATGGCGGTTTCGGGGAAAAGTCGTGGGCATCGACTCACCCAAATTCGCTGATACGCCTAATAAGTGGCACGGCAAGCACAAAAATAGTTGCAGTTACGGGAACATTTCAGGCAACCTCTGG
This sequence comes from Terriglobus albidus, assembly GCF_025685425.1. Classification (GTDB taxonomy): domain Bacteria; phylum Acidobacteriota; class Terriglobia; order Terriglobales; family Acidobacteriaceae; genus Terriglobus; species Terriglobus albidus. The sequence continues at coordinate 8,632 of NZ_JAGTAS010000018.1, read as the reverse complement.
TGTCTATCTCTCTAGAGTGAGCGAGCACTCGGCCGCCGGCGGCGCAGTTTTTGCTCATTCTCCGGGATGGGGCGATTTGCTTTGGAAATCCCGGACGTCGTACCTTAGAGGACACCCCCGATGCAGGCTGGAACGGCTATGGGAAACCTGGTAAGTGCGATCGGAATTCGTGCGGAGGATGCCGCTTTGGTGGCTGAGCTGAAGGCTGGCTCGGAAGAAGCCTTCGCGCAGCTGATTGGGCAGTATTCACAGCCCATCTATTCTCTGATTGCCCGCAGCCTGCAGGATCCGGCTGACGCCGCCGACATCACCCAGGACGTCTTTATTAAAGTCTTCCGCAATATTGGAAGCTTTCATGGAGACTCTTCGCTGAGAACCTGGATCTACCGGATTGCGCTGCATGAAGCAAGCAATCAGCGCCGCTGGTGGAAGCGACATAAGAAGCAGGAGATCACCATCGACGGGGAGTTCGAATCGGACGAGCCCGGAGAGAGTTTTTACCTGCGGGACACGCTGGCATCGCAGGATGGGTCGCCCTTCGATATGGCCATCCGCAGCGAGATGCGCGCCCGGGTGGAGGCAGCACTGCATGAGGTGCCGGAGTCGTTCCGGACGGTGCTGATCCTGCGCGAGATTGAAGGATTCGCCTATGACGAGATCGCAGAGATTCTCGATATCAACATGGGCACGGTAAAGAGCCGTTTGATGCGCGGACGCGCAGCAATGCGGCAGGCACTGGAAGTGCGCGAAGCTCTCGAATCCGAACAGAGAGCCGCCGCATCCAAACGAGCAACGGAGAAGTGGCTGGAGGCTGCACGATGAATACAAACTGTGAACATGTGCGCGCCCTCTTCTCGGACTATCTCGACGGGGCTCTTACCGGCCACGAGATGATGGACGTAAGCTCGCATCTGGAAAGCTGCAAAGCCTGCAAGGCGGAGTTCGCCGGCTGGCGCACCATGCAGCACAGCCTGGCAATGATCGGCACGGCAAAAGCGCCGGAGAATCTTGGCTTGAAGCTGCGGCTGGCCATCTCGCACGAAAAAGTTAAGAGCAATACGACCTGGAAGGATCGTCTGGAGCTGGCCTGGGCCAATACCCTGCGCCCGTTTGCGCTGCGCACGGCTGCCGGGCTCGCCTCTGCCACCATCATCGTGGGCGGCATGCTGGGCATGCTGACTGCGGTGACACCGACGGCTCAGTCGGTCATGGCCGATGACGATCTGGGCGCCTACAGCCAGCCGCATTACAAATATTCGGCGGCAAATATGGATGGCGTTGTGGTCGATGCAGACAATCCTGTCGTGGTCGAGGCCCTGTTGAACGCCCGTGGGCAGATCTACGACTACAACATCGTCTCCGGAACGCTTTCGGCCGACGCCCGCCATAACCTGGAGCAGCGGCTGCTGGTGAGCGTCTACGAACCGGCCAAGGTCTTCGGAACCCCGGTACGGAGCCGCATCATCCTTACCTTCTCAGGTATTTCGGTTCGGGGCTAGGCCTCTCCTACCCCCTCTCTTCAGTGCATGGTCGGCTGACGTAGACTATTCCGGTACGTCAGACTGATCAGCCGTGTATTTAAACCGCATCATTTCGCTTGGATTGCTCTTCGCCCTGCCCCTGACGGCAGCCGCACAACAGTCGTCTTCCAGCTCGTCTTCGTCTCAGGCTCCGCCGGATTCCACCTCGCAACCGGCCCAGCCCGGCCCTTTGCGGCTGGGCGGCGTGGAAAGAGCCGGCTCCGGCATCCAACTGGAACCGAGCGAGTCGCTCTTCGATATTGGAGCGGCGATGAACGCCTGCGGCTATGACGCGGACCTCGCGAACTCTTCCCCAGTACGCCAGAAGGTCCGCGACGACCTTAATTCCGTCCTGCAGGACAGCGCCGAAGCGCGCGATGCCCGAGACAAAGTCTGCGCCTACATCGCTGCCCACGACCTGGGCGATTCGACGCGAAATCTCTCGCAGTTTGTGTCACTTGGCATCTACCTCAATCCGCCGCCGGCTTTGACACCGATCACTGATCTGACCGAGCTGCCGCCGGACGCCGCGCAGGTGGTCGAAATCCTGCCCCTGCTGCGCACCTTTGCCGAGACGACGCAACTCCACTTGATCTGGGTGCGCCACCGTCCGGAGTACGAAGAACTGATTGCCCGCATCCACGATCCGCTGACCAAAGCTATCTTGGATTCAAACATCTATCTGCACCAACCGGTCTCGAGCTACGACGGCCGTCGCTTCCTGGTCTTCATGGAGCCGATGTTCGCTCCGGCAGCAGTGAATGCGCGCGTCTATGGCCTCGATTATGTTGTGGCGTTCTCTCCCACGCAGGGCGCGGAGGTACGGCTGGATGATGTCCGCCACATGTACCTGCACTACCTGGTAGAGCCGATGATCTATGCCCGGCCGCAGTCAATCGATCGGCTGACTCCGCTGCTGAAGACGGTGCAGGACGCTCCCCTGGAGTTCATCTATAAGAACGACATGGTGGCGCTCACCACCGAGTGCATGATCAAGGCCATTGAGGCGCGTGTGATGGATGTCGGCTTCCCGAAGCCGAAGAAGCCATCGCAGGTCAAGCAGCGCAGCGAGATGGAAAAGTACGAAGCAGACCTTGCCGACTATGAGCGCCGCGCAGAGATCGTGCGCCAACGCCTGGTAGATCGCGATATGCGTCTCGGCTACGTGTTGACCGATTATCTATACGGCAAGCTGGCTCAACTGGAGCACACGAACGAAGCTCTGAAGGACAGCATTGGCGAGATCGTCTACGGCATGGACGTGCAGCACCAGGTGAGTGTGGCCAAGAACATTCAGTTCTTTCCCGAAGGCACGCGTGAGTTTGTAGGCCGTACTCCGGTGCGTCAGCCGAAGGGTCTCGATCTCGCAGAGATCAAGCTCATGAAAGGTGATCGCGCAGGCGCCGACGAGATGGCGCAGAAAGCGCTGGCAGTGAATCCGAACGACCCGCAGGCGCACTATCTGAAGGCACGCATCGCAGTGCTTGACGGCAATCCGGATGATGCCCTCGACGAGTTCAACCAGGTGCTGAAACTCTCGAAGGATCCACGTACGCTTGCATGGACCCATATCTACCTGGGACGGATGTATGACACGCAGCGCGAACCGGATCGCGCTCGCGCTATCAATGAATACAAGGCCGCACTTGCGGTGCGTGATGCTCGCCCGGACACGAAGCTTGCTGCCGAAGCTGGACTAAAGAAACCATTCACGGCGCCGAAGCGGGAGCACGCCACCAGCGACGATGAAGATAACGAACCGATTGATCCTACCGGCAGGAAGGAAAAAGAGGCCTACCGGCCCAAGCAATAGCGGCGGATACCACTAGCGAACGAGACTGGCGGCGAACGAGATTAGGTCCTTGAATGCGAGCGAAAAAACAAAACGGCCCGATGGAGCTCGATTCCCTGCTATTGGCGCTTGGCTATAAGTTCCATCGTCCGGACCTGCTGGAGACTGCGCTGACACACAGCTCTCTTGCCGCCGAAAGCGCCAACGGTGCAACCGTCGGTAAGGACAATGAGCAGCTTGAGTTTGTGGGAGACGCTGTACTGGGTCTGCTGGTCGCCGAAGCTCTCTATACGCGTTTTCCCAAGCTGACAGAAGGCGAGCTGACGCGCATGCGTGCTCTGCTGGTAAGCCGTTCGCATCTAGGGGAAGTGGCCGAAGCCTTGACTCTCGGCAATTATCTTCGCCTGGGACGAGGAGAAGAGCAGAGCGGCGGCCGCCAGAAACGTGCGCTGCTCTCAAATGCGCTTGAAGCAGTGATTGCCGCGATGTATCTGGATGGTGGATTGTCACCGGCGCGAACATTCGTCGAGCAACATGTCATTGCTCCGAAGATCGAAGAGCTGAGTCTCGCCGTCACCGAGGGTGCGCGGTTCGGCGGAGCGATTGGAGATTACAAGAGCGCCTTACAGGAGTTTCTGCAGGCGCGAGGTAAGGGCCAGCCAAAGTACACGGTTGTAGAAGAGAGCGGCCCCGATCATAAAAAGCGTTTCCGTGTACAGGTGCAGCTGCGGGAACAGGTCGAAGCCGCTGCCGAGGCTGAAGGACGCACGAAAAAGGAAGCACAGCAGGCTGCCGCACGCGTAGCCTATGAAAGATTACTAGCCGCTGATGTCTGACCAGAAGGATGAGATCGTCGAAGCCGCTGCCGAAGTCGTCGTCGTACAGACGCCGGGCGAGACAGTTGTGCGGAAGACGTTCGTCGTCACCCGGCGAGAGCTGCCGGCGAATGGTCCACTTGAGGTCTTCACCAGCCTGCTGCCGATTATTACGGTAGCGATCTTTATCATCACCTTTCTAGCGCAGCCATATCGTATTCCTTCCGGCTCGATGGAAAACACGCTGCTGGTCGGCGACTTTCTGTTGGTCAATAAGCAGATCTACGCGCCCGGTGGTGCCTGGCGTTGGCTGATGCCCTATCGCGATCCTCGGCGGGGCGACATCATTGTCTTCCATAATCCGCTGGATGCGAACGATCACCTGGTGAAACGAACCATTGCGCAACCAGGAGAACGCATTCGTTTGCGGGGCGGACGTGTGTTGATCAACAGCCAACCGATCGAAGAGCCATACGCGATCTACATCCCGTCACGGCCTGACCACTTCCGCGATAACTTCCCGACGCTGCACGATGCCGACCCGGAGATCGATGCACAGTGGTGGATGCAGATGCGCACGCTGATCGACAACGGCGATCTTATTCTTCCCGCAGGCAATTACTTCATGATGGGCGACAACCGTAACAACAGCCGCGACAGCCGTTACTGGGGATTCATGCCGCGGGAGTTCGCCGAGGGCATGCCGATGCTGGTGTATTTCTCAGTGCCAGCACCGGAGGAACAGCAGCGGGGTATCCATGGACTGGCCCGCTGGAGCCGCATGTTTACCATCCCACGTTAACTGAGCGATAACACCCAAACGGTTGACTAGCCGGTAAAGTCACGCTTTACTTGGAATTGCACGATTCTCTTTTTCTCAGGACAATTTATGAACCGCTTCGCTGCCGTTGGTTGCACCGCAGTATGCCTTGCGTTTTCTGTAGGTCTCTCGGCCCAGACCGCCGGGCGATACACGCTCAAACTTACCGAAACTCCGGAGTCACAGGACGCGCATACACTAACTGCAAAATTTACCTCTGCGGTTCTTGCCGCCGCTCCGACGGGCAATGTCTCATTCGTCAATCTCACAGCGAATAACAACACTCTCGCAACCGCCACATTCGGTTCTCCTGTTCCCGTCTTGAATTATGATCAGACAGCCATTGCGGAGGCCTACAACACGACCTCCCTCTATGCCGCTGACTTCGACAATGACGGAAAGGCTGACCTTATCTATCCGGAAAGTGGGCCCGGGATAGCCTTTCTCCACGGAAACGGCGACGGAACATTCTCGGGAACTGAGACTACCAGCGGAGGCGGACCGGCTGCCGTCGCAGACTTCAATAATGACGGTAAGCTGGATGTTGTCCAGCCCCACTCTTCTTCCGGCGGCATGTATCTGCAACGAGGCAATGGAGATGGTACCTTCACGTCTCTGGCCACTATCCCCGACGGCACCCTGGCGGCCGTTCCTCTCGCGGGTGATTTCAATGGCGATGGGAAACAGGACATCTACAACATCACCACGAAGAACATCTTCTTCGGGAATGGCGATGGCACCTTCCAGAGCGCGACTGCCACCACGATCACTGCACAACTGGCTGGTGACTTTAACCAGGATGGACGAACAGATCTGTTCACTACGGGTGGCGTATATCTGGGGCAGGCGAATGGAACGTTCGTCGCTGTTCCTGCCGCATCCGCCTATTCCAAGGGGGTCCTCGTCTCCGACTTCAATCACGACGGAAAGCTGGATGTCTTTACGGCAGACAAGACGCTCCTGCTGGGCAATGGAGATGGTAGCTTCCAAACAGCGATAACGGTTGACATGACGTTGGGATTTGAGAACGGGACACTGTCCGACGTCAAGTACTTTACCGGAGACTTCAATGGAGATGGAAAAGCCGACGTCGGCCTGTTAGCGACGTATTCAAGCTCTCCCACCTATAATGGGAGCTCCTTCGAGGTTGCGGTTGCCTTCGGCGACGGTACAGGCGCGTTCCCCACCAAGACTGGTTACATCACGATTACACCCATACTGGAGACTATTCCGTCATATCTGCCAGACTTCAACGGAGATGCTGCCTCTGATATCGCCGTGTACAGTCAACGATTCGATGCAAGCAACTGGCTTTCAGTATTTACTACGCCAACGGTGTATACCGCCGAAGTGACGGGCGTTACGCTGCTTGCACCACCAACAAATAATTCCATTCAAGCGCAGTATCCGGGAGATGTTAATTACCCGGACGCGACTTCGAATACTGTCAGCGTGCTTGCGCGAACTCCAACCACATTGACACTTGCCGTCAACCCTAGTTCGGCAAACGCTGGTCAATCGGTAATGTTTACAGCGACATTGTCTCCGTCCAGCGACAGTAATCACAACACGCATGGTGAGAACATCGACCTCTATGAGGGATCAACTTTCTTGGCCTCCGCCCCTTTGGGCGTTGGATCAGTGGACATCCCGAGCTTATTGTTCTTTCTCTCTGCCGGGTCGCATAGCATCACGGCGAAGTTCGCCGGAGACTCAGAGTTCACACCTGCCACCAGCGCACCGATCTCCGTGCATATCAACTATCTCCCTGTAAACATTAGCTGGACCACACCTGCGGCGATTACGTACGGCACGGCTCTTTCTTCAGCACAGTTGAATGCAAGCACGACAGTTGCAGGCAGCCTTGCCTACTCACCCGCAGCGGGAACTGTACTGAACGCTGGGTCGCAGACGTTATCGACAACCTTCACGCCAACCAATAGGTTGTGGTACGACAATGCGACCGTAACCACGACACTGGTTGTCGATAAGGCAACGCCTTTCATCTCCATCGCGCAAACCTCACCTGCGACAACAGGCACACATGTTGGAACGGCCACAACACTACGTATTACCCTCTCGGCCATCTATGGAACGCCCACTGGAACTGTGACCTTCTACGATGGCTCGACTGCGATTGGATCAGCACCGGTTAGTGGTATAGCGGCAACCCTGACTACAACCTTCTCGTCTGAAGGCTCGCACGTCATTACCGCAATTTATAGCGGAGACAACAACTTCAACACTGTCACATTGGCTCCCTACAATGAAGTAGTGTCAAAGACTACCCCTTTGATTACCTGGACGACGCCCGCGGCTATCACCTACGGGGTGGCGCTGTCGGCAACCCAGTTGAATGCAACGAGCTCGGTGGCAGGAACCTTTGTCTATTCGCCCGCCGCAGGTACCGTCCTGGGGGTTGGCTCCCAGACGCTCTCTGCAACCTTTACTCCTACCGACACGACGACGTACAACAGCACCACAGCCACAACGACTTTGGTGGTGAACAAAGCAACGCCTTCGGTCACCTGGGCGGCTCCGGCAGCCATCACCTATGGAACAGCACTGTCGACAACGCAGTTGAATGCAACCAGCTCAGTGGCCGGCGCCTTTGCCTACTCACCTGCAGCAGGTGCAGTCCTGGGAGTTGGGTCACAGACGCTCTCGACCACTTTCACTCCGACCGACGCCGTAGACTACAACAGCGCCACAGCCTCGACAACGCTGGTCGTCAACAAGGCGACACCCTCGATCACCGTGACCCAGACTTCACCGATTACGATCGGTGTTGGAACCGGAGTAGCAACGACCTTCCGTGCCGCCCTTGCCGCATCCTACGGAACGCCAACGGGCACCGTGGGCTTCTATGAAGGCACCACTCTACTGGGCAGTGCGCCTCTAATCAGCGGAATGGGCAGCGTCACAACCACCTTCTCCACCACCGGAGTTCATACCATCGCCGCACTTTACACCGGCGACGCGAACTTCAACACTGTCATCTCCGCTGCGTTCAATGAGACCGTCGTGCTCTTCGGAATCGGCCTTGCAGCCAATCCGACCACGTTGACTATCAAACAGGGACAGAGTGGTACAGCGACGATCACCGCGACACCGACCGGCAACTACACCGGCACGTTAACCTTCTCCTGCGGCAACCTGCCCGCCAGCGTCTCCTGCAGCTTCGCGCCGGCAACACTGACCTTCAACGGCGACAACCAACCGCAAACCACAACCATTACGGTGAGTACACGCACGAGCTCCGCCGCTCTTACGAGCGCTTCGAACGTGCCCCTGGCTGCGATCCTCGCGTTGCCGTTGCTCGCCTTCGGCTTACGTCGACGCCGCATGCTACAGCGCGGATTGCTGGTGCTGTTCGCCGCAATGCTCTTATTGCCAACAAGCGGATGTGGTGGTAGCCCAAAGACTACCTCGAACTCAGCAGCGACAGGGCAGCAGACCGTTACGATCAATGCTCAGACAACCGCTAATGGAGGATCGACGCAGTCCTTCAACTTCTCCATCGTCATTGAGCCATAGATAAGCGCTTACATTTCAAGTGGCTATTGATTCCTGCTTAAATAATGTCCTATACTATTATCCGAGCAGTCGAGGAGGCATGATGCGTCCAGTCGGCAGTGCGGAGGAGCTGGAGCGGAAACGTCAACGCGCGATCACACTCATCGAA
>NZ_JAGTAS010000019.1 GCF_025685425.1 Terriglobus albidus | reverse complement strand
AGCGAGCACAACACCTCAGACCATGGATCCATCAGTACAACTGGCACCGACCTCATGCTAGCCTCAATCAAGCTCCACCCATCAGCAGATCCGGCCTCAAAGACAACAACCTGTTGAGACACCACATTTAGCCGCTGAGGTACACAAAGCTATCGCCCTCAGCGGCTAAAGCCGCTTGGCTTTCTTGCGCTGTGCCTAAGGGCATGGCTAAAGCCATGCCCTTAGGCAAAACAGAGCGCCTTTGGCGCTTTACGAACGAAGTTCGTCGAGGCGACGAGAAGCGGATCAAGCTCCGCTCGATACTCCCCAATAAGCTTCGCGTATCTTCACCCAAAACGAACAAGGTCGATGGACCTCGAATGTGAACCACCCAGTTCGATGTAGCGCAGAATTGCCCCGCCTTCCCCGCCCACCCTAACTCCGTGAGGATGGGGCACCCGGTGTATGGGTTACATCGAAGACCGAGTGTCTGGATTAGTCAGGTAGCAGGCGGGCGAGGGTGACCGAGAACCAGTCCTGGTCGTCGCGCCATTGTTTTTCTGCGCGGAAGCCAGTGTCGGCAAAGAGATCGCGCAGGCTCTGCCTGGTGAACTTGTAACTGTTCTCCGTGTGGAGTGTCTCACCGGCTTCGCATTCGATGGTTCCCAAGGAAGGAAAGTGGATCGCCTGCCGCCGCAGAGCCTGCAGGTGCATCTCAATGCGGCTCTCGTGCGCATTCCAGGTGGCGATGTGGCGGAAGGCTGTGAGGTCGAAGTCTGCGCCGAGCTCGCGGTTCAGGCGACGAAGTACATTGCGGTTGAACTCGGCGGTGACGCCGGCGGCGTCATTGTAGGCGGCCAGCAACGTCTCCTCGTCTTTGATCATGTCGGTCCCCAGCAGAAGCGCATCACCGGGACGAAGGATCGAAGCTAAGTTGCGCAGGATCGAGCGTGCTTCTTCGGGCGAGAAGTTGCCGATCGAGGAGCCGATATAGAGCGCCAGCAGACGGCCCTCTACCATCGGGCGCTCCAAAGGATCGAGCACATAGTTGCGGACCATCGGATGGACATGCACACCAGGCAGGCGGCGTTCGAGCGAGATGCGGGCTTCATCGAGCGCAGTCGGTGAGACATCGACCGGGATATAGCGAACGCTTCCCTGCCGCCGGACGACATCTTCGAGAAGGATGCCGGTCTTGGTCGCAGTACCTGCTCCCAGTTCAAGGACTGACAGACGCTGTTTTCCTGCTGCGGCGGCGATGATGGCCGCGCCATATCGCTCAAAGAGAGCGCGTTCGGTGCGCGTGGGATAGTACTCCGGCAGCTCGGTGATGCGCTCAAAGAGCGCCGAGCCGTCCTCGTCATAGAAGAGCCACGGCGAGAGCGTCTTCTGACCTTCGCAGAAGAGTCCGTTGCGGACCTCGCAGGAGATGGCGTGCTGCAGTTCGGGCGAGATACAGGCTGGAAGCATCGGAACTGCGGCGCTCATGCATTGGCTCCATCGGCGAGTCGGATACCGGAGAACTGCCAGCGCGTGGCCGGCTGGAAGAAGTTGCGATAACTGGCGCGAAGATGGCTGACCGGTGTAACGCAGGAGCCGCCGCGCAGCACCATCTGCGAGGACATGAACTTACCGTTGTACTCCCCGAGAGCTCCGGGCAACGGTTTATAGCCGGGATAGCCGGTGTAGGCGCTGGCGGTCCACTCCCATACATCCCCGAAGATCTGATTGAGGCCAGGAGTCATCAGCGCCGCCGACGGATGAAGCAGGCCGCTCTCGAAGAGATTGCCGGCAACGGGAAGTTGCGCGGCGGCATGCTCCCACTCGAACTCTGTGGCAAGACGCTTGCCGGCCCAGCGGGCAAACGCATCGGCTTCGAAGAAGCTGATGTGACAGACGGGGGTCTCTGAGAGATCTTCCAGCCGCTGCCAGCCACGCAAGGTAAAGATCTGCCACCTTCCGGTCTCATCGCGGCGCCAGTAGAGCGGCGCTTGCCAGCCCTCGCGCTCGACCGTATCCCAACCTTCACTGAGCCAGAGCTCAGGGCGCTGATAGCCTGCGTCTTCCATGAAGGCGAGGTATTCGGCACATGTCGTCAGGCGGGAGGCAAGCCGATAGGTTTCGAGGAAGACGCGATGACGAGGAGTCTCGTTATCGAAACTGAACTCGCTGCCCGCGTCGCCAATCTCCACCAGACCTCCCTCATAGCCGATCCACCTGATGGGAGGTGCGGGGATCTCGGCAACCGGCAGAGCGCCTGCGACAAAGGCGGGGTGTAGTGGATTGGTAAAGAAGGCATGCTTGATGTCGGTTGCGATGAGTTCCAGGTGCTGCTGCTCATGATGCAGCCCGAGAAGAACGCGGTTGACCGCGGCTTCCGGGGCACCGGTCTCAAAGAGACGATCCATGGCCTCGTTGACGTGACGGCGGAAGGCGAGAATCTCATCGAGACCGGGACGGGAGAACGAGGCGCGGAGTTTCTTCTCCGGCATCTCGCCGAGCGACTTGTAATAGCTGTTGAAGAGCCAGAGGAAGCGATCGTCGAACGGACGGTAGCCCGGCACGAACTCGCGCAGAATAAACGTCTCAAAGAACCAACTCGTGTGAGCCAGGTGCCATTTGGTGGGACTGGCCTCCGGGCAGGACTGCACCATCATGTCTTCGGCGGTCAGGCTACGACAGAGCTCCTCCGTCGCACTGCGCACCTCGCGGAAGCGTACACGCATCAGGCCCGCATTGGTGTGCTGTCCTGCGGCATCTTCAATCGGCATTCGTTGTTCCTCGCGTATGGGATCAGATGCCACAGAGTGCGGGGTTGTTGCTCTTTTTAGCCCGTTGATTCATTGCGGATAAATTCCCATTCGACGGGGGTGAGACATGACTTTACCCTCAGCGGCTAAAGCCGCTTACTTTCTGACCCGAATACGGGATGGCTAAAGCCATGCCCTTAAGCAAGACTATTCCCGCGATGCGCGAAGAGTTTGCCCGAGTGGAACAACTCCTGCAGCAAAATGTAGCCCCTCTGGCGCTTTAGGAGCAGCCAAGCCACCGAAGGGTGGACACCCGAACAGAAACAACGTGCGGAGCCTTTTTTTGCCCGGGACCTAGTTTGCCACGATCTTTGTTACACGGTGCTGAAGAGTTTTGCCAGGCCGTAGGCCGCGGCAGCTGCCAGACCGCCGACAAGGACCGTCTGTGCGGCGCTGCGTAGCCAGTGTGTCCCCAGCAGCCGGCCCTTCACCCCGCCAAATACCGCCAGAGCCAGCAGTGTGATGAGTACCGAGAGTTGCAACGCTTCCGTGGCATACGAGAGCACGATATAAGGCATAAGGGGAACGAGACCGCCGGCGACGTACGAAAAGGCGATGGTGGCGGCGCTGATGACGGCCCGGCGAGGGTCGGGCTCGTCCAGACCGAGCTCGAAACGCATCATGAAATCGACCCACGCTTTGGGGTCGCGCTTCAGTGCCAGGAGTACGGGTTCGCTCTCCTGTCTGGTGACGCCGTACTGCCGGAAGATCTCGTAGATCTCCTCTTCCTCGTCGCGGGTATGGGTGATGATCTCGCTTTGCTCACGCTTGAGCTCGGAGGTATAGTGTTCGGCGTCGCCGCGGGCAGCGAGATAACCGCCCAGCCCCATGGCCAGAGAACCGGCGGCGATCTCGGCCAGGCCGGCGAGCACCACAAGGTGAGTGTTGGAGACGGCGCCACTGAGACCGGCCGCCAGGGCGAAGGGGACGGTGAGTCCGTCGGAGAGCCCAATGACGACGTCGCGGACCGTGTCCCCGGACAGAAAGTGCCGCTCATCGTGCGCAGCGGGATTCATTCTCTGGAGTGTACCCTCATGACAAAATTTCCTCCTGCACAACGCGTCTTTCCTTTAGAGAAGCCGTCTCTTGCAATAGACATCCCCGTAAGAGGTATGACCACCATGACACGTCTGGCACTCGGATTCGTATCGCTCCTTGGAATTCTCACCGTCCCTGCCGCTCCGGTAACGGCTCAGATGATGAGTGGCGGTCCGATGGGCCCCCGAGGCGGACAGGCGGTTCGAGGCACGGTTACCTCTGCCAGCGCGGATAGCATTGCGATCAAAGGCGACGATGGCGCCAGCTACAAGGTCGTGATGACGGTAAATACCCGCATCATGCAGCAGCGCGAGCCGATCAAGGCTGCGGATATCAAACCCGGTGAATACGTTGTCGCGGTGGGACAGGCGGACGAGGCCACCAAGGAAGTCCACGCCGTCATGGTGGGAGTGATGTCCGCGGAGCAGGCCGCCGAAATGAAGGCGCGCGCCGCCGAGCTGCAGGCCAGCCTGGGTAAGACCTGGATCATGGGAAAGATCACGGCGATGGATGAGACCAAGCTGACCATCGAACGGCCCGACAAGGTCTCGCAGGTGATTGAGGTGGATGAGAACACCTCAATGCATCGCGGAGGCCGCGGAGCCATGATGGGCAATCTGGGCATGGGACCTGGCGGAGGTATGGGAGGTGGCATGGGTATGCGCCGCAATCAGGACGGGCAAGGCCAGCAACAGGGTCCGCAGCCCGAGGGAGAGGCCATTACCTTGGCCGACATTAAGGTGGGCGACAACATCAGAGCAGAGGGAGCCTTGAAGGGTAATACGTTCGTTCCCAAGACACTGAATGTGATGCCGCAGCGTGGCCAGCGTGGACCACGATCCGGCGGAGAACAGAGCCAGCAGCCGCAGCAGTAACAACCCCAGCCACTTACGCCTTTCGTAACTGCCGGCTGCTAACCGCGGGCCGACGAAGTGTTTCTAAAGCAGCAGCATTCGACGTTTGGGAGATCGATATCGTGCAAACGGCATACATTGCCATGGTGTCTCTGGCGCTGCTTTCCCCGGCAATCGGCCAGGAAACTAGCCCTGCGGCGCGCGCGCCCCAGACTGCGCCCCAAAGCACTCCGCAAGAAACTCCCGGTGCCCCCGCGGCAACTGCAGAGGTACAGGGCGGAACGATTCGCGGCACAGTGAAGACCGGCAATACGCCGCTTCCGGGCGTTGCGATTACAGCCACCAATACGCTGACCGGCAAGAAGTACACAACCAGCACGGACATTACCGGCGCCTTTCAGATGGCGATTCCGAAGAACGGCCGTTATGTGGTCAAGGCGGAGCTGGCGGCGTTCGCCCTGGACACCAAAGAGGTGCTGTTCAACGCAACATCTCCGCGAGAAGCGACCGCGTCCTTCGGACTGCAACTTGCCAGCCGCGTGGCCGCCGCTGAGCAACAGCAGACGACTATAGCCTCCCGCATCCAGAACGGTATGCAGTCGCTTGCGATGGCGGGCCTGGGGGATGCGAATACAAGCGATGCCTCCACCGGAACGGCCAATACAGGTGTGAGCATGCCAACTGTGAGCGGCATGGGGGATAACGCTGCCACTGAGTCCGTGGCTGTGACCGGGCAGATGGGACAGACGAATGGTCTGGCAGGCTTCAACGAAGAAGAGATTCGTAACCGCATTGAAGATGCGATGGCGCAGGCGCGCCTGCAGGGTGGCGGACAAGGCGACCAGATCAATGCTGTGGTGAATATGATCGGCGGCATGCTGATGGGCGGAGGGCCGGGTGGTGGTCCTGGTGCAGGGCCGGGTAGTGGAGGGCTCGGCGGTGGTGGAGGCGTCGGCGGCCCCGGAGGGGGTGGCGGCGGCTTTATGATCGCCGGCGGCGGAATGGGGCGGGGAGGTTTCCGCAACTTCAACCCGACGCAGTTCCATGGAGCGCTGTACTTCCGCGGAGGCAATGGAGCGTTAGACGCCACCAGCTATTCGCTGACCGGCAATCCAAATAAGCCGGACTACTCCAACAGTACCTTCGGTCTCTCGTTGACCGGCTCACCGTATATTCCTGGCCTGTTCAAGCCGAATACGAAGCAGTTCTTCTTTCTGAACGCACAGGGCACACTGAGCACGACACCGACGAACCTCTACGGTACGGTGCCGACATTAGCGCAGCGTGCCGGGGACTTCTCACAGTACCGTCCTGCCAGATCGACTGCTGTGGTACCGATCTATGACCCGCGGACAGGAGCGCAGTTCACCTGCAACGGCCAGGCGAATGTGATCTGCGCAAACCGCATCACGTCGCAAGCCGCGGCCTTGCTGAACTACTATCCCGCGCCGAACATGTCGACGACAAACGCGCAGGGATATAACTACCAGACGATCGCTACTTCGCAGAGCAACCAGTGGAGCATCAACACTCGCTTCATCCGTAACTTCGGGCAGGCGAGCGGTCCCTTCGGTGGACGGTTTGGCGGCGGCGGTGGAGGGGGACGTCAGAGCGGCGGCAATGCAGCCAGCCGGCGGCAACAGCAGCAGGCGTTGCGGCAGAACATCAATGTCGGTTTCAACTACTCGAACTCTGATTCGGCAACGCCGAATATCTTCTCTGCCCTGAATACCTCGGGAACCTCTACCGGCTACGGTTTCAATCTTGGCTACACCATCGGTAAGGGACGACTGAACAATAACGCCTCGCTGAACTGGAACCGTAGCGACTCGATCACGACGAATCTGTATACCAACCAGTCGAACCCGGCCCTGGCTGCCGGCATCCAGGTAGGAACAGCAGCGACCCAGGCGAACCCCTTCTACTATGGGCTGCCGTCGCTCTCGATTACGAACTTCACCGGCTTTTCCAGCACCTCTCCATCGAACCGGATCGGCCAGACAGTTTCGTTTTCAGACTTCGTGGGATGGAATCATGGCAAGCACAACTTCCGCTTCGGCTTCGACCTGCGGCGCGTGCACAGCGATTCGACCGGCGGCAACAACACTGTCGGCGCATTTACTTTCTCGGGCTATGCGACACAAACGCCCGGCAACACCAGGGGATCGGGAGCGGGCTTTGCGGACTTCCTGCTCGGCTTACCGCAACAGTCACGCGTCCAGGCAGGACTGTACAAGAACTATCTGCGCGAGTGGGTCTATGACTGGTATGTGCAGGATGACTACCGCGTCGCCTCAGGCCTGACCCTGAACTTTGGCTTGCGCTATGAGTACTTCTCTCCCTATGTGGAGAAGTACAACCATCTTGTAAACCTTGACCATAACTCCGACTTCACGGCGGTCTCGGTTGTCCAGCCCGGCGCCAGCGGGCCGTACACGGGCAGCTTTCCACGGTCTCTGGTGAATCCGTATCGCGGCATGTTTGCTCCGCGCGTCGGCCTGGCCTGGCGACCGAAGTTCCTTAAGCAGACCGTAGTCCGCACCGGATACGGCATGAACTACAACACGACGCAGTATGGCAGCTTCGCCAACTCGCTGTCGAACCAGCAGCCTTTCGCTGTAACGCAAACGAATATCGCCAACCAGCAGGGATGCGGTGTGTTGCAACTGGCGAACGCCTTCAACTGCTCGACTGCGACCGTGCAAAACAACTTCGCCGTCAACCGCGACTACCGGCTGGCGCGGGTGAATATCTGGAACCTCGACATTCAGCACACCTTCGGTCTGGGAATCGTAATGAATGTCGGCTACAACGGAGCTTCGGCAGGCGACCTGGATATGCGGCGCGCGCCGAACCGCACGGTGACGGGCCTGACAACAACCGGGGCGCAGGCGTTTACATATGAAGACTCCTCGGGTTACTCGCGCTTCAATGCGCTGAGTGTGAACCTGCGCAAGCGCATGCAGAAAGGCATCAGTCTGGGAGCGACGTATCAGTATGGCCACTCGATCGACAACGCCAGCTCGATTGGCGGCAGCTCGGCGACCGTTGCGCAGAACGATCAGCGGCTTGATCTGGAAGAAGGCAACTCGAGCTTCGACGTACGGCATAAGGTAACGGGCAACTATGTCTTCGAGCTTCCCTTTGGACCGAACCGCGCCTTCCTGGCGAGCGGCGGAACGTGGTCGCACATTCTGAATAACTGGAATATCTCGGGGAACTTCACCTTCGCTACCGGCGGTTATTTCACGCCGCAATATGTAGGCACCACGGCGCAGACGGCAACGGGCGGCAACTATACGCTGCGCCCTGACCGTGACTTCGCGCAGTCGATTGCCGGTCCGGGAACCGTATCGCGCTGGTTCAATACGGCCGCGTTTATCGCTGAATCGAACCCGACCCACTTCGGCAACTCTTCCCGAAACTCAATCCGTGGTCCTGGGACGGTTTCCAACGATATGGCGCTGGCGCGCAACTTCAGCTTCGGAGATACCCGCGGTCTGGAGACGAGGTTCTCGGCGACGAATATCTTCAACACCGTGCAGTACTCCGGCATTAACAGCACGGTGAACTCACCTACCTTCGGGCAGGTGACCAGCGTGGCCGCGATGCGGCGCATCACCTTCATGGCACGGTACCGGTTCTAGGGCGAGAAGTCGCGGATGAAGACAGAGACGATGAAGAGACACTCCGGATCGATGAAGCTTACGGCGGCACTCATGCTGCCCATGCTGTTGGGCGCGAGCACGGTGGCGCAGACGGCTAGCCAGGTTCCCAATCAGCAGCCGGGACAGGCGCCGGTCTTTACCATCTCAGTACGTTCAGAGATCGTGCTGACGAATGTCGTGGCTCGCGACAAGCAAGGCAACGTGGTGAAGGACCTGAAGTCCAGCGACTTCACTGTCTTCGAGAACGGGAAGCCGCAGAAGATCTCTTCCTTCGACTTTCAGAATGTCGATCTCGCTGCTGCTTTGAAAGAACAGACGACGGTTGCCGGAACCACGAGCATCGCCAAGATGCTGGAGCGCTCGATCGGCGAAGACAAACAGGCGCTTCGCGATCACCGGCTGATCGTGATCTTCTTCGATCTCTCATCGATGCAGCAGTCTGACATCGATCGAGGTGTGGACTCGGCGAAGGAGTACATCGACAAGAAGATGGCTCCGGCGGACCTGGTTGCCGTGGTCTCGCTGGATACTTCTCTGAAGCTTGTGCAGGACTTCACTTCCGATAGGCAGTCACTGCTGCGTGCAGTGGGCAGCTTCAACGGCACCGAAGGACAAGGCTTTGCCAACGGGGGTAATGGCGATTCCGAAGGCACGGCGGATGATGCTTCGTCCTTTGTCGCGGACGACTCTGAGTACAACTCACTGAATACGGACCGTTCGTTGTATGCGATTCTGCAGGTCGCGAAATCGTTGGAACGTGTGGATCAGCGCAAGTCGCTGCTGTACTTCTCCGGCGGTTTAACGCGCAATGGTATTGAGAACCAGGCGTCGTTGCGGGCAGCGACCAATGCGGCGACGAAAGCCAATATGAGTATCTACTCGGTTGATACGCGTGGGCTGCAAGCTCTGCCGCCGGTGGGCGATGCTTCTACCGGATCGACCCGCGGTACGTCGGCTTATAACGGAGCGGCGATGCAGTCGCGGCTGGATTCGAACTTCAGCTCGCAGGAGACTCTGGCTTCCTTGTCCTCGGATACGGGCGGTAAGGCCTTCTTCGATTCGAATGACTTCGGTCCGGCGTTCCAGGCGATCCAACACGATACTGAGGCTTACTACATCATCGGTTTCCGCTCGACGGATCAGCGGCGCGACGGCAGCTTCCGCAAGCTGCAGGTTAAGATCAACCGTCCGGATATCAAGCTGGAATATCGTCCGGGCTATTACGCGCCTGCCGACTTCCAGCACCAGAAGAATGAAGACCGCGAGCTGGCCCTGAATGAGCAGCTCCGTTCGGATGCTCCGGCAGTGGATGTCGCTGTTTATCTGCAGGCGCTGTACTTCCGGCAGAACGACAACCGCTTCTTCGTTCCGGTATCGCTGATTGTGCCGGGCTCGCAGATCCCGTTCACCCAGGTAAAAGATCAGTCCAAGGCGACGATCGACATTATCGGCAACGTGAAGAACGCGCAGCAGATCGTGGTCGGTTCGGCGCGAGAGACAGTGAAGCTACAGCTCGATGCGAATCAGCAGGTGCAGCGGAAGAACATTCAGTACTCCACCGGATTCTCGCTGGCTCCGGGACGGTATCACCTGAAGTTCGTGGTGCGTGAGAATCAGACCGGCAACATGGGATCGTTCGAGACCGACATCAACGTTCCTGACATGAAGAAGGTTCCGCTGAAGCTTTCGTCGGTGCTGGTGTCGAATCAGCGGACACCCAATAACAATCTGCGGAACCAGAGTTTGCTGGTACGGGATGGGCAGCAGTATGTACCGAATATTCCGCATGTCTTCCGGCAGGATCAGCATCTTTATTTCCTGTACGAGGTCTATGACCCGGCCAAGCCTGCGAGTGGTGCGGCTGCGACCCCTCCGCCGACTCCTGCGGGTCTGCAGCGCAGACCCGATCCTGCGGCGCATGTGTTGACGTCGATTGAGTTTTTGAACGCGGCGGGAAGCAAGGTTTTTGAGACGCCTCTGATAGAGGCGAATGCAGTCAACATTCCGGATCGCAATGCGGTTGGCTTCCAGTTCGATGTACCGCTGGCGCAGCTTGCTCCGGGAAGTTATATCTGCCAGGTGAATGTGATTGACGATGCGGGCGGGACGTTTACGTTTCCGCGGATGGCGATGATGATTACGGCTCCGGTTGCTCCTGCTCCGACCCCGACGCCGACGGCTACGGTCAAACCGGGGGAGTAGTCATCCATATCTCGAGCACAACACGAATCCGGTGGGAATAGCGGGGTCCCTGGCCAGCTTTGCTGGCCGGGTTCTCAGCGGGCATCACCCCGCTGAGAAGATCACAAAGTAAATGGGCTTTACGTGCTCGATCTATAGAACCCCGCACCGTAGACGAATCATTCTCTCCGCCTACGGCATTCGTGCCCTATCCTTCGCCATACAACCGCGAAGAATGGTGCAAGGAGTGTCTACTGCTTCCGAATATCTCGACACACCCTGGATACCCCGGCGCTCACCATCAATGTATGACGAGAAGCCCCGCATCGTGCAGCTTGGCTGGCGTGGTCTTGAGTCGCAGGCTGGAACATCCAAATCTCACATAGTCATCCATCACCCGCACGAGTGAGGAGTCTGGGATTCCGAGCTTATGTTCCAGGGTGTTAAGGATGGCCTCGAAACTGGCGATTGCCTTGCAAGCGATCGCATCCGGCAATGTCTCTACGATCCATGCAGTGCAGTCATCCGGGCCTTCGTGAGCAAAGACTCGATCGTTATGGAAGATCTGCAGCTCGTAATCGTGCAAGACATGGAGTCTCGTCATTACCTTGGTTAGTTTCGAGGAGTTGCCGTTGGCGTACCAATCGGCAGCTTTATTGCGAATTCTATTCTTTCGAGTCATAGGGCCGCTTCCAGATTGAAACAATGAGAAAAATGTTTATGTGTATCCGCTGGAGCATTTCTCCTAAAGGCGTAGAGCGGAGTTTTGGCTGTTTGCGCCGTTCCCTGCCAGGAAAAAGGCATTCGCAGATTTTCCAACGCTACCGTATTAGGAGAATTGCTCTATAGTGCACTTATGTCTTGCCGTGCAGGAGCGGAGGTTCGCAAGCTGTTACTTAATAGCCGGCGTAACCTCGATCGTATTGCGAACGGGAAAAGTGACGAACTCCCGCGCCTGGCCCATCAGCAACGTAACGCCTTTGAGCTGTGGCGATTGCATGTCGAACGCTGTGTGGAGTGCAGCTCGAAGGAAACAGTGACTATCCTTCGCAACGAAATGCGTGGAAGCAATGACTTCCCGTTCGGCAGCGCGATGAAAGTCGTGTATCCATAGACCGTGACGGTGGTGCCGGTCGCCTGCAATTTTGGTTCCAGTCCGCGTCATGGTCACAGTCGCATCGGTAACACTTACACCACTGGGACCTGTCAGGCTTGCAGCAAACGCTGCGGTCATATCGTGCGACAGCAGATGCTTTCCGCTCAGAAATGCCAGACTCAGCGGATTGAGGGCCATGCGCTCGAGAACCCGCCTGATTAGATTTGCCTTCCCGTTCATGTACAACCTCCGGTTTGCCGTGATGCTCTGCGGGCGAGGTGTTAGGGAGTATCGGCAGTAAAAAATGGATTGGCAAAGTATTTCACTGTGATAGCGAAGTTTCACCGTGAACTCGTCGCAAGCCGCTCGAATGAAAGCTCTTACATCTCACGTGAAGTTCCTCATTGCACGGTTTTTGAAGCATTTCGCCCCGATGCATGAATCCGGATACATGAGCTTTTCTAATCTGCGCAATCATCGACGAATTTGTTTGCTGAAGTAACTAAGAATGGGTGGCATATTGGGGCCGGGCGAACTTGGTTTCGTTGTGGTGAACTATTCGAGCGAAGCTCGTACCGGGCGGGAGCAGCGGGCTGATTACCACCCATAAGAACTGATGCCTCAGCGGCTAAAAAGAGGCTGCGGAAAAGTCGATTTTCAAAAGCAAAAAAAACGATTGCGTCAGAATGCCCTGTAAGCGATCCGTGACATGGTACGGAGAATCAAGCGCTGAAGCCCGCTGCTCCCGCCGGCCACCCTAAGGAATTACACGCCAGGCGACAATGGAGCTCGCGGCCGCATCGCCCGCAAGATTATTCGTCTTCAGCAGAACCTCAAAATGAGACGTTCCACCACTCGTCAACTTCGCCTGATGCCAGAACTGCCTGAGGTGCTGCTGATTCGAGACAAACTCCCAGGCACACTCTGTCGCCGCCATCGAGGTTCCTTCCAGAATCAGGATGTTGCCCGCCCCACTTGGATTGGCCAGATACGAGACCTTGCAGTAGACCGTACGTGTTCGCTCGTTGGGATCTGAGATCCATTCCGCGGCCTCGCCCGGCAGTGGCTTCCGGTTCTCGATCGTGTAGATCCCCTTCTCCTGGTCTTTCTTCAGGATGAAGTTCATGCCGCTCTGGAACATCAGGCCCCATGGATTGGTTTCACTGCTGCCGATCAGCACGACGTTATTCTGCTTCAGATCGTTTGGCCTGACATCGCGTGCAAAACGCACCGACGGTTCAACATTGAGTGCCCGCGCAATATGCGAAAGCTTCTGGATGATCTCCAGATCCACTACGGAGGTGTAACGCCGGGAGAGCACGGTCGTCGCCAGGCGCTGCTCCGGGCTGGAAGGTCCCTCGTCTTTCCCATAAGCAAAGGTCAGATAGTCCGCCAGAGTGAGGTTCGTATGCTTGAACTCCTGCCAGACGGAGAGACTGCTATCACTCGGCACCAGGATCGTCGGGCGCTGCCGGTTGAAGATCTGCGGCCAGAACTCGCGCTCCATTGCGAGATTTCCACGGTGGGCGCGGTAGAACCAGACACCGGCAAGCGATAGCACCAAAAACAGGGCAATGGCCGCGCCACCGATCCAGAGCATTCTCCGGCCGGGAGCCGCGGCTTTCTCCCAGGCGTCGTCGGCCGATACGTCCTCGATCTCGCGCGCCTCCGAGGGGAGCCCTGTTTCTCCGGAAACGGGTTTTGCACCGTCTCCGAGGCATTCTGGAACGCACAACTCAAAGCGAGGCTGATAGGCGCCCCGCGGAATCACAAGCCGGATCTTCTCCTCACGGCCTTCGTGCAGGTAATACATCTCCAGCTTGCGGCGTAGACGGCTCGCATGCGATCGCACAATGCCGTCAATGCTCGGGTCGTAGTCGGTCGGCAACTGAAAGACTGTCCGCCCAATGTCCTTCTCGTTAATCTCCGAGACCCTGCCCTGGATCTCAAGCTCGCAGATGTGCTGCAAAAAACTTGAGAGCCGCTCGGATCGATGGAAGTACTTCGAAGCAATAATCCGGTGGACCAATTCACGCTTCGCAAGCGGCGGTACTGCTTCGTAATCTTGCACCAGGCAATCGGCCCTTCCCTCGTCTAGCAAATCCTGTCTAGGCGATAACTGTTCGGCGACACCTTTAATCCTACGCCGACCCGTTAAATAAACGGTTTCACGTCTGCGCCAGTTTCCAAATCGGGTGATTTAACATCGCACATCTCTCTGAAAAGACAAGGAGAATTTTCTGTTTCGGTGAATTGTCTGGAAGTCTCGCAGCCCGGCAGCTAGGGTGTAGCTGGCTGGTGGGCTGCGTTACTCGTTCCTGTTCGATCGCGGTTGCCGGCCACCCCTCTTGGCTCACGGCGCGTCCGATCGGCCATTCTGCCGCGTTCTCCAATCTCGGGCAAGACTTCTTGTCCGATCGACAAGCTTCCATTGGGCCCTGGATAGGTCACTATTCAGGGCATTTTTTTAGAGCGCATCCTTATATTAGGAGGCGTTCTCCCTGCGTCTGATGCGTGACACAGCCAGGGAGGCAGCAGGCACCCATCGCAAGGCAACAGGACATTCGCGCTGCGCGCGAACCGGTGGGAGCAGCGGGCTTCCAGCCCGCTGACATTGGGCTACAAAGATGTCGGGCTTTTAGCCCTGGGCTCTTTATGAACCGAAGCAAAAGGCCCAGGGCTGAAGCCCATCGATTGATGAGGTTTATGTCAGCGGGCTGAAGCCCGCTGCTCCCACCCAGCTCTATTCACTAAACTGTGCTCTGGGCACGATGAATCGTTGACCCTATGGCCTTCCTACCAGATTCGCCCGCATCGATTGCCGCTCCGGTCGGATTCTGAAATTGCCATAGCAAAGCAAACGCAAAATCGAATCAGGACGGAGATGCCAGCTCGCCCAACTTAGCGGAGAATCTCCACGATCATCGCGAGCATCAAGTTTCGCCCCATGCTTCAAAAGCAACTCGATCGTAGCTTCTCCTCCAAACGCAGCGGCGCGGTGAAGCGGGGTTTCACCTCTGGTCCGAGCGTCCCGCATGAAGCCTCCAGTTTCAGCGCCACTCGTCGTAGCTATGTTTGGATTCGCTCCCGCCGAAAGTAACACCTCAAGCACTCGGTCGTATGAAACGCGATCTGTGGTGCAGAGTGCACTGTGGAGAGGCGTCTCACCTGTCTCGGGATCAGCCGCATTGACATCCGCTCCCTGCTCGATCAGGAACCTGCACAATCGCCAATGACCATGAAAGCAGACTCCATTCAGACCGAAGTTAGTTCCAAGAGAAGCTAAGGGAACGCCCTTCGACAGAAGGAATCTGATTGCACTGACATCACCGTAGTACACGCACCAACTCAGAAGAGAGATACCACCATCGTCCTGTCGATCTGCAGCAACGCCTGCTTCGATCAACTCAAATACCAGGTCTGTGCGCCCATCGGCAAACTCTCGCAGAAGTACGTCGATGTCTTTGGCCATGATCTCCTCCGCGCCCAATCATAGCTCTTTGACGTGGACGCTTGGGCTTTGTCGAGGAGAAGGAGATACCAAATGAGAAATTCGCTTCGCTAGAGCAATTTTCCTGTAGGTATAGTGTAGGGATTCCGCATCTATGGGCGTTTTCCGCAATGAAAACGCCGCTGCACTCCTCTTCCGGGAGACACAGCAACAGGAAAAATGCTCTAATACACAGCCCTCAGCGGCTAAAGCCGCATCCAGTTCGACGCATGAACGGCACGGCTGAAGCCGTGCCCTTAATCAAAACCATCCCATGACAGGGACAAGGAATATGACCTCGCAGTGAGAGGTCACGCCGTACGCTCAACAGCCGTTGCGCACGGCGCAACCAGTTCGCACCGTAGGTGCGAATGCCTTGCTTAAGGGCATGGCTTCAGCCATGCCGTACTAAGGCTGAACGGCACGCGGCTTTAGCCGCTGAGGTCCGTGTTTGTTCGTCGTTAGGGAGCGTAGAAGAATCTGCTTCCAATGAAACCAAGAAGAATGGGGTAACGAGTGTCTACTGCTTCCCGATCTGTCGATACGCCTTCGTTGCTCCGAACTCCCGTCAATCTCCCAACGCCGAAGCTTGCTTCAGATACTCGAAACCTCGCTGTTTCGTCGCCGGGTCGCGGCTTTCTGCGATAGGCAACGTCAAGGTCACACACAGGCCGGGTCTCTCCGCCAGATTTCTCGCTGAGATCGTACCAGCATGCAATGCCATCGCGCGGTTTGCGATCGCAAGCCCAATCCCGTAACCGTCCTGCGTGTTGTGCCGTTGGTTGCCGACTCGATAGAACGGCTTGAAGACCGTCTCCAACTGGTCCTCCGGAATTCCCGGTCCACTATCCGTCACGCCCAACACAGCCATCGCTCCTGCTGCGCTCTCCTGCCGGGTAAGTTCAATCTGTACCATCCTTCCCGGCGGCGAATAGCGGATCGCATTCCGCACGACATTCTCCAGCGCCTGGCGCAGCAGCACGGTATCGCCCGTCACCATCGAATCCTGCTCCACCAAAAGCTCTACCCCTCGACCCATTCCCTCAGCTTCATAGCAGACATCCGGCAGCAGCTCCTCCACCAACCCGCCGAGAGAAAACACTTCACGCGGCGACAGGTTGTCGAGGTTCTCGACATAGGCAAGCGAGAGGATCTGCCCGATCAAAGTATTCAGGCGGGACGACTCCAGCTCGATCCGGCCGAGATGCTGATCAATACTTTCTTTCCGTCCCTCACGCGCCAGCCCCAGCGCGAGGTTCAGCCGCGCCAACGGCGACCGTAGCTCATGCGAGATATCACGAAGCAACATCCGCTGCGCGACCACAAGCGACTGAATACGGTCAGCCATGCTGTTGAAGTCCACCATCAGCCCATCAAGATCGTCCGTCAGATGAAAGACGCTCACCAGTTTGCGTGTGATGCGGCCCTGACTGACTCGCGTGTCCAAGGCTCCTTCAGCGATCTGCGTGCTTGCCTGCCGCAGCCGCCGGATGGGCAGCACCACCAGGACCGCAAGAAACAGCGTCACCACACCGGAGATGCAGATGGTCGTATAGCCAGGCAGCAGGCCATAGAGCTGCAGCGCCGTCTTATAGCGGTTCTCAAAGAGAAGCACATACGGCGCACCGCTGTCAGAGTGCACCGGCATCGCAATCACTTGATAGACGGCGTTATTGGCCGTCATTCGCCTGCCGCTCTTCAAGGTTTCAGCAACAAGCTGCCTGGCGCCTTCAACGTCCTTGCTGCCGCAGACAATCGCCCCATCGGCGGTCGCCAAAGACATTCTGTCGTCAGAGTTATTCAGAGCACTCGCACGCGCCGCGCAGGCATTCTTCTCGTGCAGCGCAATCATCTCGCGGCCGTTCATCTGCAGCGAGGCATTCAAGGCATCGATCAGCTCGGGGTTATGGATATGGCGATGCGGCTCGAAGTCCGAGATGATGATGACCACACCGGCCGCCAGCCAGTACGCAAGAAAAATTTTGATAATGAGACTTCTCATCCTGGGCCCTCATGATCGGGAAGTGGCTTGCTTAGTGGCTTGCGGCCTCTGAGACCAGCACGTATCCGGAGCTTCGCACCGTCTTGATGGTGTACGGCAAAGCATGCAGGCTCTCAAGCTTCTTCCTCAAACGCGAGATATGCATATCCACGCTGCGGTCAAAGGGATGGAAGGGCCGGTCCAGAACACGATTGGTAAGGTCCTCCCGGCTTAGCACTGCGCCGGGAGCCTCAAAGAGCGCCTTCAACAAAGCGAATTCAACATCCGTCAAGGCAAGCTGGCTCTCGCGATACGAGACCACCCGTTTGTACAGGTTGAGCGAAAGACCTTCGTTACCCTGAATAGGAATGGTCACCGCCGACAGTCTCTCCTGGCGCCGCACCATCGCACGGATGCGCGCCACCAGCTCACGTGTGCTGAACGGCTTGGGAACAAAGTCATCCGCCCCGCACTCCAGCCCGGCAACACGGTCCGCTTCTTCCTTCAGGGTGGTCAGAAGCAGCACGCCCACCGTCGAAAACTCGCGCAAGGCAGAGAGCACCTTGTATCCGTTCATATCGGGCAGCATGATATCCAGCAGCACGACATCATGATTGCCGCGGCGAATCGCATCCAGCCCATCACGGCCCGTATGCGCCATGCACAGATCAAAGCCATGCATCGCTAGATAGTCGCGGAGCATGGAACACAGCTCCACGTCGTCATCAATAATCAACACCGGTCTCATAAGCAGACGCTCCTGAAAACGGATGAACCGATTTAGAGCATTTTCCCTGTTGTTGGGTATCCCGGAAGCGGTGTGCAGCGGCGTTTTCATTGCGGAAAACGCCCATGGATGCGAAAGCCCTACTCTACACCTACAGGGAAAATGCTCTATGTTTGCGGACAGAGCCCACCGTGCGGTTCGTAAGAACCGTTATGGGCGAAACAACAAAAGCGATTACAACGCGCAGAGAAAGCTTCAACGACCCTGCTGGATCAAAAAAGGCGAATCCGGCTCATCAGCCCTGGGCGTGCGATACACGTATCCCCGGAGTTTTCGAAGACTTTTTCTATTCCGGGAACGAGATTGTGGTTAATGTATCCCGAAACGAATGAATCCGCACCTGTTTTTCTACTTCATTGTGGAAAGAATGCTCTTCGGTACCTTCGCCGCGACGTTGTACTTCGCGTCCACCAGTTCCGTGATGTCGTACTTCAGTGTGGAGGCAAACAGGATCGCGACCTCACTGTCGTTCAGGCCGTACTGCTTCTTGATCCATGTGGCAAGCTGCGAAGTAGCCACCTGGATCGATTCGGGGACAGACCCCGTGACGCCGAACGCAATCAGATAATCCTTCGTCTCAGCGCGCACTTGTCCGCTTGAATCGCCTTTGATCACCTCGACCGAGAAGTCCACATCGAGCGATGTCTCCAAGGCGCTTCCCGTCAGCTCACCGTCTCCCATGGCAGCATGGCCATCGCCCATGCCCAGCAGCGCGCCTGCGTGAAAGACGGGAAGATAGACGGTTGTGCCCTCCACGTTGTCGTTGTAATCCAGGTTGCCACCGAACGGGCCCAGATCGCCGCCGCGATACTGCTCGTCTCCTGGAGGAGCGACCGAGATACAGCCCAGCATCGGCTTCAACGGCACACTGTAGTTCTTCATATGCTCCGAAGGATGCGCCGGAACCGCGATTCCCTTCTCCGGCAGCAGCGTCCACTCGCCGCTGAAATCAGGATCGTACTTCGCCCCCACCAGATACGCGGCGGTTACCGCATGCGCATTGATCCTGGTTCCCTGCCGCGCTGTCGCACGATTGGTGCGCACCTTCAGCAGATGCAGCGCCAGCGTATCTCCGGGCAACGCTCCCTCCACATAAAAGGGACCGATGTTTGAATCACCGCCGCGATGACGAATGCCCTTGGCATCCACACCGCCCGCGTCTGCAGTCCACGTGTGAACAACATCGCCGGGGAAGATATGCAGCGCGGGCGTCACCGATCCCGAGTAAGTCGCATACAGATCCTTCGGTTCGAACTTGATCGAACGCGGGGCCGCGGGCGGTGTCGCTGCGCGATCCATCGTCCAGCTCACCGTGGCCTCGGCTGCTCCTCTGCTGTTGCCAAAGCCGTTACCGGTGCCGAAGCGATTCCGCATCGCTATCGTTCCGTTACCCGCGAAGCTTGCTCCATTCAGTGTCGCGCTCAGCTTGCCCGCCGCCTTGCCATCCTCATCGGTCAAAGCCAGCTCCAGTTTGTCGCCGGCCAGCGTCCCCTCCACCTTCGACGAGCCCCAGCTTCCACTCACCTTCTCACCCTGCACCTGCAGCGAGACGTGCGCGTACTGTGGCTCGCCCGGTGTTGCCACCTTCGCAACCCACTCACCGGAGACATCCGCGGCCATGGCCAGACGTCCGCACAGCACCGCACCGGCAACCGCTGCAATCCGCATCCACTGCTTCACCATCACGAACTCCTCTTTCCTTTTGTTGCCGTCAATGGGCGTTACTTATTCAGCAAGGCGACCTCGCTCTTTGGCACCTTCGCCGCGACATTGAAGTGCGGATCTACAAGTTCAGTAATGTCGTACTTCAGCACATCGCCAAAGAACAACGCGATCTCGCTATCCGTAAGCTTGTAGTCCTTCTTCATCCACTCCGCCAGTTGCGTCGTGGCCAGTTGGATCGACTCCGGCACCGAACCCGACACGCCAAACGAGACCAGATAATCCTTCGTCTCCGCGCGGACCTGCGGCGTCTGGTAGCCCTTAATCACATCCACCGTGAAGGTCACATCCACCGATGTCTCAAGCCCGGTGCCAACCACCTCGCCGTCTCCCATCGCTCCATGCGCATCGCCAAAGCCAAGCAGCGCACCGGGATGAAAGACGGGCATGTACATCGTCACGCCCTCGACGTTGTCGTTGTAGTCCAGGTTGCCGCCGAAGACACCAAGGTCCGTGCCGCGATACGCCTCTTCTCCCGGAGGCGCAACCGAAATGCATCCCAGCATCGGCTTCAACGGAATCGTCAGATGTGGCAGCCCCGGCGTCGCAGGAAGCGTCGCGGTACCTTTCTCCGGATCCTGCTTCCAGTTGCCATTGAAGTTCGCATCATACTTCGCCGCTACGGCATACGCCTGCGTCACCGCATGTTGATTGAACCGGCTTCCCTGGCGGCCGATCGGCTTATTGACGCGGATCTTGCTGAACTTCACCACCAGCGTATCGCCGGGCAGCGCTCCCTCAACATAGAAGGGTCCTACATTCGGATCGCCACCGGTTCCATGCCGTGTTGCATTCGCATCGCGGCCGGCCGTATCCATCGTGCGCGTGTTCACCGTATCGCCGGGAAAGATGTGCAGCACCGGCGGCTCAGCCGCAGAGTAAATCGAATAGAAGACCTTCGGCTCGTAGTCGTATGTCTTGGCCGCCGCAGGAGCCTTCACTGGCCGCGCAAGAGACCACGTCACATCCATCGGCGGCTGCACCGGTCCACCTGGACGTCGGGCCGGCGTCACATTGCCATCACCAGCCAATGTCTCTCCGCTGACCGCACCCTTCAGGTTGCCGGCAGCCTTTCCACCCGCATCCAGAAATGTAAGCTCGACCTTGCCGCTGTTCACGGTTCCCTGCACCGTAAAACTTCCCCAGGCTCCGGTCAGCTTCGTTCCGTCGGTAGCCAGCGTTACATGCGCATACTGGGCCGTATACTGCGAGTCGAAGGGACCACTGATCTTCCCCACCCACTCACCTGAAAGATCAAGCGCGCTGCAATAACGAGAGAGAACCAGGACAGTCAGAATCAGCAGGAATCGTACGTTGCGATAGCACTTCATCATCACACTCCGAAAAATGGTGCGGCCGCCACCAGCCTCTGCAACGGCCGCACCTTAGTTGCTAAAACAGGATCTTCAAAGCAAGCTGCACGTTGAACGGTTCGCCCGCTCCGATGCCGGGAGCGCTGGAACCGCCGGCAGTTGCCGTGACCTGTCCTGTTGTCTGCGTATTCGAGGTCAGGGAGTTGGCCGCGAATGTCGGATTGGAGTAGTTGTAGCGGTTGAAGACATTGAACATCTCACCACGGAACTGCGCCCGTATGCCCTCGCGCAGCGGAACGTTCTTGAAGATCGAGAGATCCACCGAAGCATATCCCGGTCCATAGAACTGGCCTACCCGCGTCGTTCCAACAGTCAACGCTGCCGGCGAGACAATCGCCAGCGGGTTGAACCACTGGATGTAGGGCACGCCCTTGCTGAGCGCATAGTTGATCGACTTGCTCGTGCCGCCGCTGACGCACGTCGAACCCGAATCGCAGGTCAGCGGATTGCCGCTCAGGCTGGCACGGTCAGCGCCCTCGCCCAGTCCCAGGCCGGAGTTGTTCGCCGAGCTGCTTGCTGTAATCGGCTTGCCGCCATGGAGCCATAGCACGCTGGTCGCCTGCCAGTCATGCGTCAGCCACTTCGGCCCGCGCTTCATGCCCGGAATGTCATAGGTGAAGAAGCCCTTGAACTGGTGACGGATATCATTCGCCAGATTGCCGTAATCGAGATTCGGATTGGTGTTATCCGTCGGCAGCGCCGTATTGCTGCCAAGGTTATGCGACCACGTGTAGGAGTACTCCGAGATCAGCCCATGCCAGTTGCGCGCCTTGATTAATGCCTGCAGGCTGTTGAAGTTCTCACCGCCGGCACTGGTGATCTGCCGGATCTGTCCGAAGTTCGGAAACTTGCTAATGTAGGGCCGCTTCTGCTGAATCGGCAGGAACCCATTCACGATCGGCGTGGTGCTCAGGCCCGCGCCCAGCTGAGTCTGGTTGAGGTCGTAGGCATTCAACAGATGCTTACCCTGAGTTCCCACATAACCCACCTGCGCCACCATATTCTTGCCGATCGCCTTCTCCACATTGAGCGAATAGTTCGCCGTGTTCGCGGTCGTAAAGTTCGGATCAACCGCCGCGATGCTTGCCACCGGACACGTCGCAGCCGTCGAGCCCGTGCATGCGCCGGGAAGCTTCGGGCTCGTCGGGAAGATCGATCCCTGTGAAGACGCAATCAGTTCGCCAAGGTTCGGATTCGTCAGCGACTGGTTGTACAGCGGCTTGGTTCCAGCTGGATTGCCGAGCAGACCCGTGCTTGAAAGCCAGGTATTCGTCGATGGAGTGTCGTAGTACAAACCAAAGCTGCCGCGCACCAGCGTATCCGTCAGGCCCGGCACCTGCCAGGAGAAGCCCACGCGCGGAGCAAGTTGCAACGACGAGGCCTTGTACGGCTCTGAGACATCCTGTCCTACTACGGCAAGCCCGCCGGTCGGAGCGAGCGCATTCGCCGCGATGTTAGGCCGGAAGACCGTCAGGTCCTTCTGGTCATCGCCGATCGGTGAAAGATAATCCCAGCGCAGACCGAAGGTCAGGTTCAAGCTGCTTGTCACCTGATAACCGTCCTGCACATACAGGTTGAAGTTGTTGACGCTGGCGATACGGTCCATCACACCGTTGACCAGCGTTGAGGTATTCGATTCAAGCTGCAGAAAGTCCGCCAGCGCGCGGAGACTGCTGTCCACCGCAGTGGAAACACCGTTATAGGTAAACATCGAGGGATACGCGGTGCCGACGTTCGCTCCATTGGCAGCCGCGAATCCGCGATTGCCGCTGAAGCTGAAGTTGCCGCGCGTACCGCCGTTACCGCCGGCTCCGTTACCAACCTCGTAGATCTGTGTGCGGCGATACTCTCCGCCGGTACGGATCTGATGTTTACCGAAGGACATCGACACGAGATCCGAGAGATGTCCGCTGAAGTCATGACGAGACGAGAACGGGCTCTGTCCCGTGGAATCAAACCCGGAGATGCTCAGCGTAGGTGCACCCTGAACATTTCCGGGCCCAAGACCAACGATGAAGCCGGCCTTCGATGCATCCACGTTTGGATTTGCATCGCTGAACGGTTGGTTGAAGTAGTCCACACCGGCAACAATCTGGTTGGTAATCTTTGCGTTGACCTGGGAGTTGAGAATCACCGCAATGTTGTGCACGTGCATACCAGCCACCTGGTAGTACCAGGGGTTCTGGCTGCCCTTCGGCGCTGTCTGGCTGCCCTGTCCCCAGTACCAGCGTGCCGAAAGCTTGTTCTTGGCATTGATGCTCTGGTCGAGCTTGAGCATCAGGTTGTTGCTGTAACCATGCTGCGCTGCGTTGGTCGGCAGATAATTGTTTGCACTTGCAGGCCCCGTCAGCATCGAGGGCTGCCACAGTGTATTGATCAGCCCCAGCGCAATCGGACTGGGCGCGATATTCTTGGTTGCCAGCAACGCCGTCGCCTTTGCCACATACGCCGTCGAAGGCTCAGTGAAGGTATTGGTCGATTGCGACAGGATGTAGCCCTGCCGCTCATACGTCAAAAAGTAGAAGGTCTTGTCCTTGAAGATGGGGCCACCGAGCGATCCACCGAACTCGTGAAAGCGAACCTTCGACTTGCCATACGGCGCCAGACCGGAGTTCACACGCGATACATTCGTCGCCCGCAGGAATGGATTCATCGCCGCAAAGAACTCGTTGCGGTCGTAGTAATACAGGCTTCCATGAAGCTGATTGGTGCCCGACTTGATGACGAGGTTCACTGAGGCTCCGGCAAATTTTCCGGTCTCTGCACCGCCCTGCGTCTGTGCCGAAAACTCTTCCACTGCATCGATCGGAATCAGGGTTCCGGGAATGCCGCCGACGCCGCCCTGGTTCGCCGCCGATCCGTTGTTTGCGGGGTCGTTGTTATCCACGCCTTCGATCATGTAGTTGATGCCCGCGCGCCCGTTCACGCTGCTGGTGCCCGTCGCTCCCGGCAGCAGATTCACCATCGCCGTAAAGCTGCGCCCATTCAAAGGAATGTTTTGCACTTCCTCTTTCGGGATGGTGTAGGTCTGCACCTGCGTGGTGGTATCGAGCGTCAGTGCTGCGGCGTCCACCTCCACCACGGTTGTGTTCTGTGCAACCGTCATCTTCGCCGGCAGGTCGAAGATCGATCCGGCAGAGACACGCACTTTATCGATCTTCATGCTGGCGAAGCCGGGAAAGGCAATGGTCACGGTGTAGTCACCGAGTGGAAGATCCTGAATGGAATAGGTGCCGGCGCTGGAAGAAACGGTGCCATAGGTCTGCGCGGTCGCTTCGTTTTTTACGGAGACCGTGGCGCCCGGAATTACAGCTCCGGACGTGTCCGTGACAATACCGGAGATGCCTCCGCGAAAGGTACTTTGAGCCACACCGACACTAGCGAGAAGAGACACGAAGACTGCAAGGAGAAGATGACGCATAACAAATGCCTCACAAAGTTGAAATCCGTTGTGTACGTCTGGAACCCGGCATGAAGAGACACGTCCGCCGCATCCCCGGATAGGGATCTACCCGGAAGCGGACTGAGCCACTTCCATCACTGCTCGATTGGTTTTGAGTGAATGCAGTGTGTCACGAAGACCCTGTGTTACTACCCTGCTGTTTTGTAATGATTTGTCACAGGTTCGTTACACTTGGGCTGCTCATAGCTCTAAGCGCTGAAGGCCGGGGGCCGACACTTCCCATGTATTTCATCGAGCGCTCTTCGTAGATTGCATCCTTCTCTTCGCACCGCAGGTGCGAATGCCTTGCTTAAGGGCATGGCTTTAGCCATGCCGTTCCAGACCGCTATCATGGCGGCGGGTTTAAAGCCCATTCATATTGAGCAAGAAATATGTGTTGAGCGCTGAAGGCGCGTTCTATACCAGCCTGGGGCAACGCCCCAGGTACCGGAGATATCGAGACCGTAAGAGGGCTGAAGGCCCGATCTATAGTCCCCGATCGTCACAAACGAAACAGTGGGTGAAACCGCGGGCCTTCAGCCCTTTGACTTCTTGTGCGGACTGTTACCTGGGGCGTTGCCCCAGGCTGGTATAGAACGCGCTTTCAGCGCTTGACTCTTCGTAGGGCCGATCTGTGGCCGGCATGAGAAAGCCGCACCCTTGCAAAACAAACCGCCGTTGGCGCTTCTGCTCAAGAGAAGAAAGGCCCACTCTATAGTTCTTCAATACAAAGCGTTCTATCGGCGCTCAATCAAATGAAAGTTCGGTGACAGATCGTGCCGACTAAGGCTTCCCTAAGCTCAATCGCTTAGAAATGCACCATCCATATGGAAAGGCACATCTTCATGCGACACGCACTCTCAGCGCTTTCGTGCTGCCTGATCTTCACGCTCGCCCTTCATGCTCAAGAAGAAGAGAGCAAGCGGAAGTTCCCGCCTCCTGAAAGCCTGTCGACCGATTCCCTCATCAGCCAGCCCGGACCGAGCTTCACCATCTCCGACAGCGAGGTCAGCCGATCGCCAAGAATCATCGTCTACGGCGACCAGCGGTTTACCGATCCCACCAACATCAGGGTCACCAACCCGCAGGCCCGCCGCCTTCTGGTCCGCAAGATCGCCGAAAAGCATCCCGACGCTGTATTGATGAACGGCGACGTTCCCTACAGCGGCGACGTCATCAATGACTACCAGGTTTTTCATGACGAGACGAAGATCTGGCGCGATGAAAAACTGCGCATCTATCCCTCACTCGGAAACCATGAGTTTCATGGTGATCCGCAGGAGGCCCTGGAGCACTGGTGGAGTGCCTTTCCCTATCTCCGCAATCGCCGCTGGTACTCCGTCCAGCTTGGCAAGTCGCTCTACACCATCGCACTGGATAGCGATACCTCACTCATGGCCGGCAGTAACCAGAGGAAATGGCTGAGCAATCAGCTCACAAATCTGCCTGCGTCGGTGCGCTTTGTCTTCATCAGCCTGCATCATCCGCCGGTCGCCGATTTTCAGACACACATCAACGTCAGCCACAATCCGCGTCCGAATGAGATTGAGCTGCGCGATTATCTTGAAAACGTCGCCCCGCAACTGAAGGCAAAGATCGTCCTCAGCGCCGGCCACATCCACAACTACGAACGCTTCTCCCGCAATGGAGTCACCTATCTCGTCTCCGGCGGCGGTGCAGCATCTCCTGTCCGCGTCGAGCGCAAGCCGGAAGACCTGTACCAGAATGACGAGTTCCCCAACTATCACTTCGTCGAGTTCACCCTGAAGGGAGACACCCTCACAGGCAAGATGTACCGCCTCGCCGATCCCGCAGCCGAAAAGGTTACCTGGGAGGTGAAAGACACCTTCGAGATCAAGGCGAAGTAACCGCAACCCAAAGGGGCTTCCGGACAGGAAGCCCTTCTCTTGTTTTAGAGCTGTCCTATTTGAGGTATAGAGCTCGATTCTTTGCGAGGACCCGGATGTTCCCTTCCATCACACTAAACGACGCAACTGCTTGGTGCAGAGTCCCTTTTTCAGCTCTATAGTTCATGGAGAACAGTTCTAGTTCGCGCCTGCGGCGCGAATGCCTTGCTTAAGGGGACGGCTTCAGCCGTCCCATACCGAGCCCCGAAAAATATGCGGCTTTAGCCGCTGAGGTACCAAATCATGACCTCAGCGGCTAAAGCCGCGTGTCTTACCAACTTTATACGGCACGGCTGAAGCCGTGCCCTTAAGCAAAACAGGAGCGGACTTCGATATAGCACGCAAATCTGGGCGTTGCCGCAGACTGGTATAGAACGTGTCTCCCCGCCAACGAACACGTTCGTTGGGGACCCGGCCTTCAGCGCTTTAGTCTAAAACTTGTACCGCATTGCCGCGCCGGAGTCGACTACACTTCCGCGGACGTTCTGCTGCGCGAACGCAACCGCAGTAAGCCTCACAAGGCGCAGAAGCTGAATCACACAACACAAAGCAATCCCCTCATCGACAAAAAAATGTGGCCCCGCCTCGGTGAACGGGGCCACATACTACCCAACAACTAGAACGCCAGCTTGAGACTGAATTGCAGCTCGCGCGGTGTTCCCCTTCCGGTTGGGTTGTTGTTGTACGAACTGGTAATGACACCAAAGTTCGTCGGAGTCGATGTACCCGAACCCGCAGGCTGCGACCACGTTGTAACGGGTTTGCCATACTGAGCCACGTTGAAGATGTTGAACGCCTCTGCCTTGAAGTCCAGACCGATACGCTCGGTAATCGGGAAGCGCTTGCGCAGCGCCGGATCGATCTGCCAATGCGAAGGTCCACGCGCCGCATTGCGTCCCAGGTTGCCCCATGTGCCGTTGGCAGGCATGGAGAACGCATTCGGATTGAGCCATAGCGCCGGCGTACGGGGATTCGCATACATCGAGATACCCGGCACGCGATTCGGGCGCTGCCCCTTGTTCAACTGATCCGGCAGTGTGGTTGCACTGCGGCTGACAGTGATATTCAACGGCTGGCCGCTGCGTGCCGAGGCGATGCCGCTCATCTGCCAGCCGCCAAGAAAGAAATCTCCAAGGCGCGAGACACTGTTGAGATACGCGCGGCCACGACCAAAGGGCAACTGCCATACGGCGCTCGCCGCAAAGTAGTGCCGCAGGTCCTGGTCGCCCGAAGCCCGTTCACACACACGGCAGGCGACATTCTGCGGAGCATCCGATTCGCCGCCGCCAATACCGCCATTGTCAATCTGATGAGAGTACTGATAGTTGGCCGACACCAACAGGCTGCTGTTGATGTTGCGCTGCAGGCTTGTCTGCAATGCATTCGTGCTCGCATGTGCGTCCGTAGCGCGATAGTCGATGGTGGAGAAGTTCGCATACGGCCGCGCGCCCGTCGCCGGATTGATGCCGTTCAGTGTCGTGTCCGAGAAGGTATGCGCCGCGCTGGTTCCGAAGTAAGCAACCTGGAAGATGGTCTGTTTCGCA
This sequence comes from Terriglobus albidus, assembly GCF_025685425.1. Taxonomy (GTDB): domain Bacteria; phylum Acidobacteriota; class Terriglobia; order Terriglobales; family Acidobacteriaceae; genus Terriglobus; species Terriglobus albidus. Next base: position 94,816 of record NZ_JAGTAS010000019.1, on the reverse strand, counting down.
ATCTCCTGCTGGACCGACAGCGTCCATTCGTTCACAGCAGTGTCTCTGCGCTTGATCGACGAGGCCGACGGACTGGCGCTTCCCGTCGCCACCCCCAGCCCCGGAGCGATCGGATAGCTAAGACCAGGCACCTGCTTTTGATTCAGCGTGTACTTGGTTGCGAGATTCGAGATCGGCGCGCTCAGTCCGCCGAACTGACCGAAGCCGTAGTAGATACCGAAGCCTGCACGCACCACAAACTTGCCACGCACCGCCGCCGGCGACCATGTGCCGCTGATACGGGGCGAAAAATCGGCAAGGTTCGGGTCATACCATGCCGTCCCCGCAGGGCAGATCACAGCAGCACAGTGCAGCGGATCGACAAGCTGTCCGCGGCCCAGCACCTCATGATTCACACCGAAGTATTCATAGCGAAGTCCCAGGTTCAGATTGATGGTCGGGCTCAGCTTGAACTGATCCATCACATACCCGAAGTACGAGGTCATACGCTGGCCCGTTACCGGCACCTTGCCGTTATACGTGTCAGAGTCGATCTTGTTCTGCAGGAAGGTCGTGTAATCCACGTAGGCAATCGTCTCGTCCGGACTATTCGGCGAAGCCTTGTTCTCCTGCACCCGGCGCACCGTGATACCGGCCTTCAACGTATGCCTTCCATACAGAAAAGTCGCATCGTCAAGTGCCGTAAACGAGTTGTCGTTACGGATCGATCCGGCGGGGTTACCAATATTGGTAAACGTGCTGATCGACAGCGCAAACGGAAACGGAGTCGTCTGCCCCTGCAGGAATTCGGCACGATTGAATCCATAACGGAAGTCGTTATAGAAACGCGGCGTGAAGGTGTTCTGCGAACCGATAGTTGCATTCGGCGTGTTCAGGTTATTGAACCCCGTCGACGGAGCAAGTCCGTTCGGAGCAATCTGCGTGTAGTGATCGGTGTTGATGCGAACGAACGCATTCATCCGGTCATTGACGTGATAGTCCACACGCAGAATGCCCGCATCCTCATGCGTCACCTGGCGTCCGCTGCCGAACCACGTATCGCTGACAGCGCTGATGCTCTTCTGCCCGAGCGGAAACGCATTGATCAGCGCGGCCAGTCCCGGCTGCTGTGTGGCCACCTGCGCACGATAGCTGCGGCTCGGCACCGTACCAGTCAACGTCTGATCAATGACCTGACGGAGAGCATCGTAATTTGCAAAGAAGAACAGCTTCTTGCGAAGAATGGGTCCACCCAGGTTCGCACCAAAGTTATTCAAACGAAGCGGAGGCAGCAGACCGTTCGCTCCCCATGGCGCAGCGTCAAAAACATCGTTGCGCAGATACTCCCACAACGCTCCGTGAAACTGATCGCCGCCGGTCTTCGACACCACCTCAACCTGACCGCCGGCCGTTCCTCCCTGATCGGCGCTGTAGACAACGCCGTTTGCGCGAAACTCCGCAATCGCCTCCGTCGACACCTGCAGATGAAGATCCACCTTCTGATACTGGTGATTGATGCCGGAGTTATCCACGCCATCCAGATGCCAGGTATTGTCTTCATCCGACAGACCTGCAAACCGCATATCCTGCTGCGTTCCCGTGCCGCCATCAATCACACCCGGCGCCAGCGAGACCAGGCCAATGTAGTTGCGGCCATTCAGCGGCACATCCGTCGCCTGCTTGCCATGAACCACGCCGCCGATCTCCGCGGAAGACTTTGAGAGCCCCGAATCAGGGCTCACGTCAATCTGCGTCGACTCGCCGGCAACGGCAAGCTTCATATCAAGCGTGCGCGTCTGGCCTACATCGAGTGTCAGATCCTCTACCTGATACTTCGCGAATCCGCGCGCCTCAACCTCCACCGTGTACGTTCCGGTGGAGATTGAGGTCACGGTGTATACACCGGCTTTGTTTGTCACCGTCTCACGCCGCGTCTCGGTATTGATCGATGTGAGCACAATCTTTGCACCGGCGATTCGCGCACCCGAAGCGTCCGTAATCGCACCGGTCAACGTCGCCCGGTCAGTTTGAGCCTGAAGATGCAGTACCGGGAGCAACAGGAGCAACAACGTCAGCATTCTCTTCATCGCGTTTCATCCTTCCGCGGGTAATCGCCCGCTTTACTTGTAGAGAGCTTCTTTGCTGGGAATCTGGCGCTGCATATCGTCGCGAACGGCAAGACCGATCTTGATCGCCTCTTCTTCACTCGCCGCCTTGGTATACGGAACTTCCATCACCAAAAAGCCGCCGCTCAGATCACGCCCCTTGGCATCCGTAATCGGTATCAACAGATCGAAGGTCTTGTCCTTGTCCAGGCGCACCGCAATCGGTTGCTGTTTCGCAAGCTTTTCCATGTCGGCAGCCGATGACTTCTTGCCAACCTTCGCCGCGGTGATGTTGGCGATGATGACGTTATCGGTCTCTCCCGGAGGCGTGGCATGCAGCCCGAGCTTCACGAGATCGGCATCGTGCGCTGCCTTTACCTTCATCACCAGCGACTGCGCAAACGGCGCATGCACATGCATGTAGGTGCTGGGATCCTGCGACTGGGCAAAGACAGACACGGACGAGACTCCCGCGGCCAAAGCGATAGCGACAACTGCCTTACGAACAAACGTTTGCATTCTGCTCTCCTGAATAGGCATGAAAAGGAATAGTCCTGTCGGCTGACAGACAGAGCGCGTACTTCCGCTCCATGCAAAGCTCTTCTCCTGTCAGCCGATAGACCCGATTCAAGCGGCTTGTTCTTAGATCAGCCTTAGAAACCCTGCTCTGTTACAGGGAATTCACACATTCGTGCGGCCTTCACACAGGCGGAAGGTGTAATCAAGAAACAGCGATGAATGTCCTGGTAGTGGAAGACAATCGGCGTCTGTGCGGTGTGCTGCGGCAAAGCCTGGCGGAAGACGGCCATCAGGTCACGGTTGCAGAACGCGGTGATGAAGGCCGCGACCTGCTGCTCGGTGTGTCATTTCATGTCGCCGTGCTCGACGTCATGCTTCCGGGTCTCGATGGCTTTTCAGTACTGAAAGAAGCGCGCTCGTCCAAATGTGTTGTCCCCATCCTGATGTTGACGGCAAAGGATTCCATGCCCGACATCGTGCATGGCCTCAACCTCGGCGCTGACGACTACCTGACCAAGCCCTTTCAAATCCCCGTTTTTCTCGCGCGCGTCCGCGCCATAGGCAGGCGCCACCCCGAGTTGCAGTCGAACGTCATCTCAGTCGGCGACCTGCATCTCGACAGCGATAGCCACACCGTTCGCCGTGGCGACTGCGAAATAACACTCACCCGCAAGGAATATGCTCTCTTGGAGTTGCTCATGCGGCGAGCCAACAAAGTCGTCACCCGCAATCAGCTTCGCGAAGCAGGCTGGTCCTTCGATGCCGATGTCAGCGACGGCAGCGTCGATTTCTACATCCACAGCCTGCGCTCAAAGATCGACATCAAGGGAGAGGAGAGCATGATCCGCACGGCGCGCTCGCTCGGCTACATGCTGACATCTTCCCGATGAGGCTCACGCTGAGATCGCTGCGTCTCAAGCTGGCGGTGCTCTACACCGTCTTCGCGTTGATCTCTATGGTCGGCCTCGGCTGCTTCTCGTACGTCTACATGAACTATGCCCTCGAGACGTCGAGGCAGGTCACCATGCGGGCCCGCGAGGAACGTTTCGTTCGCTTTATCGAGACCTGGCCGGCGAAGGACCAGACTCTCTCGCTCACCGAAAAGCTCGATCGCTTGAGCATCGCTATCGCCGCAACCGACATCATCCAGGTCTACGAGCTCGACGGCACTCCCATCTATTCCTCGCCCGGCGCGGCCGAGTTCAAGGTGCCGTGGCCCAATCAACCCTGTATCCAACGCTGCTTCGGTCTGGTAAAGCAGTACGGACACTCCATACGCACCCTCAACCACGTCGTCACGATGGACGGGCGTAAGCTGCGGCTCTCACTCTCCGGCAAGATCGATGAGCACGCCGAGATGATGGAGAACGTCCGCAACTCCTATCTGCTCTTCTGTCCGTTGTTGCTCATCGCCTCCGCCGCCGGCGGCTTCCTTCTCAGCGACCGCGCGCTTCGCCCGGTTCGGCAGATGACCGCCGAAGCCCGCAGCATCGGCATTCACGATCTGCAACGACGGCTTCCCGTACCTAACACGTCCGATGAGCTGCAGGTGCTGGCAGAAACCTGGAACGAACTGCTCGAACGCCTCCACATCGCCGTCAGCCGCCTGACGCAGTTCACCGAAGATATCTCGCATGACCTGGGAACCACCATCACCGTCATGCTCACCACGGCCTCTCTCGCGCTGCATCGCAAACGTACCGCCGAAGAGTATCGCGCGGCGCTTCGCACCATCACCACCGAGTGCGAAGCTACATCCCGCCTGTTGCAGGATCTGCTCGCCGTCACCCGAGCCGACATGGTGCAGCAGCACATCGACATGCAGCTCGTTCCGTTGTCCGAACTGGTCAGCGAGGTCACAGATAACCTTCGCGCCAAGGCTGGCCTCAAACAGCAGACACTGCATACCAGCATCGCTCCCGATGCCTGGACTATGGGCGATCCATCGCTGCTGCGACGCATGGTCGGTATTCTGCTCGATAACGCCATCAAGTACACGCCCGAACACGGCGCCATCGCAGTCTCTCTCACTTCAGACCTGCACCACATCCATCTGAAGGTTCAGGACAACGGCATCGGCATAGCGCCGGAGGCTCTGCCACGCATCTTCGACCGCTTCTACCGCGTCGATCCCTCCAGAACCCAGGAAGAAGGCAGCAGCGGCCTCGGTCTCGCCATTGCACAATGGGTCGCCGGAGTCCACAGCGCCACCATCACCGCCACCTCAACCCCAGGCCACGGAAGCGAGTTCTCCGTATCCATGCCGCTTGCGACAGATCATCCCTCAGCAGAACTTGCATTGATAGCACAGAACAATAGGCATGTCATCCTGAGCGAAGCTGCAAACCCACATCTCGGCTACGCCGAGATATGGGGCACCCAACTGTAACCAACCCATGACTGGGTGCCCCATATCTGGCGGCTTCATCGCCAGATGTGGGATGTTCGGGGTCCCCGGCGACCTTGCTTCTCTGGGGTGGACCATTCGAGCGAAGCTCGAATCGGGTGGGAGCCGTGGGCTTCAGCCCATTCCTTATTGAGCCAGAAAGATGTGTTGAGCGCTGAAGGCGCGTTCTATATCAGCCTGGGGCAACGCCCCAGGTACGGAGACAGTGAGACGGTAAGAGGGCTGAAGGCCCGATCCATAATCCCCAATCGTCACAAACGAAACGATTCGTGAAACCGTTGTATGCCTGTCGAAACGATACGGTCGGATTGAAGGCTGTTATATAGGGCGGGCCTTCAGCCCTTTAACATCTTGTGGGTACCAAAACCTGGGGCGTTGCCCCAGGCTGATATAGAACGCGCCTTCAGCGCTTGATTCTCCGTAGCACTGATCTGTGGTTGAGGAAGCCCGCTGCTCCCACCACAAGACAACTATCCCCTACAACATCGCCCTCAGATTCTGGTGCGAAACCCTCGCCGCCGCCACGGAATCCCCATATGCCGCGGCATTATCCTGCTCCACCACAAAGTGCTTCAACCCCGCCAGCTTCGCCTGCGCAAAGATCGGCTTGTAATCGATCTGCCCCGTACCCACCGGCACCAGCGACATACTGCTCACCCTCTCATTGGGTGAGAGTGACTTGTTGACTGTCTTCAGCCCAAAGACATCTTTGATGTGCCACAACTCATAACGGCCCGGATTCTTCCGGAATATCTCTACCGGATCCATCCCCGCAATACACGCCCAGCCAATATCAAGCTGCATCGTCACCAGCTCCGGATCGGTCTCTGCCAGCAACACGTCATACATCGTCTGATCGCTGTCCAGCAGCTTCTCAAACTCACCCGTGTGATTATGAACAAACAACTTCATCCCGAACCTGTGCGCGACCTTCCCATTTGCATTCAGCTCGGCCGCGCGCTTCTTCACAGCATCCAGCTTCACCTTCGGCTGATACGGCCCGAAGGCTCCGGCCTCCTTGAAAGCGTTATGCGTAATGCCAGTCCCCTGGTCGTAATAGGCTCCCGGCTCCAGTTGTCTCCTCTGCGCCTGTGCGGCCGGCGCAACACCTGCGGGCCGGATCTCCGTATATCTGACGCCCATGACCTGCAGCGCTTCGAGTTTCCGCTCAATCCCGGGATCATCCGCCGACGGATAGCCCGTATGCGTACTCGGCATACCCAAGCCATAACGATCCAGAAGCGCCCGAAACGCCTTCGCATCCATGTTGTTGAAGCCGGTGGCCGGCTCAATCTCCTTGTAACCAATCTGCGCCACCTTTGCCAACACGCCTTCAAAGTCGTTGGCCATTACATCGCGGACCGTATAAAGCTCCAGCCCGATCTGATCTCTCCAGGCCGGCTCTGGCTTCTGCGCCATCGCTGGGGACAGGCTATCCTGCAGCAACATCGCTGTCCCCACCACAGCACCCTGTTTCAGAAACGCACGGCGGGACGTGTTCTCGAACATACCCTCTCCCTTTGCGGCTATCTTTCGCCCTATCGGCCAACCGAATCGACCGTACACGGAGCAATTTCCAACCCAAGCTATATATCACGTGGAGTGCAGGTATGTCTCACTGAAACGCCGCAGCCATCATTCCCTTCGCCTCCCTCTTCTTTCCGACCATCTCCAGCACATGGGCGCATTCCTTCACGGCGAAAACATAATGCGGATCGTTCCGCGGCTGTGTCGCATGCAGGATCGAAATCGCTGTCTGCAGCTCCTGCAACGCTGCTTCCGGCTTTCCCGTGATGGCCAACTCCCGCCCCAGCAGCAGACGCGCCCATCCAACATTCGGATGACTGGGGCCATTCACCACGATCCAAAGCCGCAGCGCATCGCGGAAGCACTGCAACGCCGCCTCATGAGCCCCGGAGAGTTGCATCTCCGCCCCCTCCAGTGATAGCAGCATCGCCCGATCGTCATTACCCAGTTCCGTTGTCTGTTGTGCCGCCACTCGCGCCATGTCGAGATAATGCGATGCTTCGTCCTTCTTCTTCTGCGTGAAGAAGATCGTTGCAATCGCAACCGAGGCGCGGAAGACATTGGCGGCATCCTTTGCCTGCTGGAAGCCCTTCAACGCAATCAGCTTCTCCTGGTAGGACTTCTTCATCTCTCCCGCGGCCATGTAGATATCGGCGAGATCATTCGCCAGCCTCACCGCCTCAGCACGCTGCCCACATCGTTCGTAAGCCTGCACTGCCTGCTGATAAAGACGGATCGCTCCCTGACGATCTCCCGATCGCTCCAACGCCTTGCCGGAGTCTTTGAGCTCAGTGCCCGGACACGACTGCTGAGCAGGGAGCGATGACACCACAACTCCGCCCAAACAGACAAGGATTATCAAGTAGATAGAACTCAAGCGAATGGACACGTTGCCCTCCTTTGCGCTGCTGCATCGCATCAGATAGCCGTCCAGTGGAGAACTATGAACTTATGTGTTTTTAATACGAAATAATTCGTACATCTGTCAAGTGCTTCTAAAATCGCTTTCGTCATCTCGTTGCGGCCAGAGAGAGCACCATGACGTAGACAAGTAATAGCTACGTTACCGGAGAGAAAAAGGTTCCCTACTAATCAACAACCGTTGCGTATAGCGCAACAACTCGCACCAAGCTACGAACGCCGGGTGCCCCATATCTGGCGACTTTATCGCCAGATGTGGGTATATCGCGCTAACGCGCGATCCGGTGGGAGCCGTGGGCTTCCAGCCCGCTGATTTGTGGTTACGTAAGATTGGGCTTTAGCCTTGGGCTTTTCCTATGACTCAGCGAAAACTCCCAGGGCTAAAGCCCGTTCCTTCTAGGGACGGATGACCGTGTGCTGAAGCACACGCTCCCACCCACGTCAAAAAACTTCAATAAAACCCCACAACTTCACACCCAAAAACCACACCTACTACCACCGTTAGTAACCCACCAAATACCGCTTGTCCCCACCCCATAACCGGCCTATGTTGAAGAAGTAGCCGAGAGCGATTCACCGCACCGGCTACCTGGAAGTCACCGCCAGTCTTCGGTTTGACGACCAACACTCTTATGAATACCTCTGTCTCTTCATCGCCCTCGTGCGACGTGGCTGTATTCCGTCGTGGCCAAAGAACCAACTCGCTTCCCTCCACTCACATTCCCCGCGAGCAAGCCAGGTGGATGGTCGACTGCGGCGCTGCGCGCTGGGTGAACAACCGCTATAAGAGCATCCTTCTGCTGGTGGAACCGGAGAAGGCCAAACTGCACGACCTCTCCTCCGTGATGGGACCCAGCGTGACCTTCCTCAACGCCGCCGGCTCCCGTTATCACGCAGCTCTGGTGGAGGCCTGGCAACCCACACCGATTGGAGCTAGCCCATCAAATGCTGGAACGCATGGACACCCTGCAGGCACTGCGCTGCAAACGCTGCCGGCAGGTGATTGAGATTCCCCGCCCCGTGGCCGTCGACCCGGAACTGAATGCACGCTTCGCCGAAGAGGCTGCGCAGATGCATCGCTGCCAGAACCGCACCGTACGGCCATACGTCGCTCACACACCCGCACCACCGCCCACCTTCTCTGACCGTGTCACGGCCGAGATGCAACAGGCCGGTCTTCTTCCCTCCAGCGCCAATAGGAGCACCTCGCATGGCAAAGCCCCCGTCCAAGTACAGTGACGAGCTGGCCGAGACCATCTGCGCTCTCCTGATGGAAGGCCAGAGCCTCGTCCACATCTGCTCACTCGCGGATCGTCTGGTAATAGACGTAGGGATGGAACAGATTGCACCAGTGATCTGGGAGCAGGTGTAGTCTCCAGCGACGGCAACTACATTTCCTTTGCGGCCGAAGACGCTGGTGACATCGGACTGCGGCGGAGCTCCGGTGATGTTGTCCACCGTCCACTGCTGTACACCGTTCGAATCCTGAAGAACAAACTTATAGTTCTGCGAAGCGAGGAAGATCTTTGCCGCACCGGTGGAGTTAAGGATCACAGGATTGGTGTTAGGGCTTGTACCACCGGAATCGGCATAGGTGTTCTGCGGTGTGCTTGATCCGGCGATGTAGGTGTAGAGCTTGCCGCCGGAGAGTGGTTTGCCGTTGGCATCGAGCGCGCGAAAGACAGGCATGTTGATGGGCGGATAGATGGTCTGCGCGCAGGCCGGCCATCCCGCGAAAAGCAGGAGCGCCAGCCTCAAGGCTGTGCTTCGAAACATGAATTGTCCTTTCGGGGATTATTCGGAGGGCTACAGAGCATCGAACGCGTGAAGAGAGTGGCTCAGTCGTTGGATGATAAACTGCGGCGCATATGCGAGATGTGATTTCCTTGCTGCTGAAGGCAGTGGCTACCCTTCTGTTTATTCATTATGTTGGGCATTCCGCATGGTGGGTCTCCATTCTTATCTCTGCCTGGGCGGTGCTTCCGCCTGCGATTCGATCCACAAGTAATTTTCGGCCTTACCGGGTGCAGGTGAGAGCACACCTCTGGCCGATGCTGGTTGCAGTCGGAATGATTCCTCCTGAGCAGGAAGATGAGATCGAAAGAAGGCTGGAGCAAAGCAAGGCGCCGTTTTCCTGTAAGACGGTGATGCGCGACGGTGTCAGTGGATACTTCATGGCCTTCCATCCCTCCGGGGAACAGGTTGTGCATTGGCCGCAGAAAGGTATCTACACGAACGATCTTTCGCTCGAGGTTCCCATCGATATCTTCCCGCTGCAAGGTCTGGATTACGAAGCCAGGCCGTATCCATGGTTCTTCATCAGACCTCACGATGACTACTATCACATTGGTCTGCAAATACAACCGTCCCAATGGAATGTATGCAAAGACAATCCGGCGGTGAGCAAGGATGTAATGCACATCCAGGAGACAGAGCACCATGTGGAACTCACCTTTGCCATGGTTCCCATCTGCGCGACGGAGAAGTACTATCGCAAAGTGCTTACGAAGAGAGAGCGTTTCCGTAAGCTGGCAAAAGACGCCGGAATGAAGATCTCGGGCAAGGAAATCAGCAATCCATACGTTTCTGTCGTGATTGAACCTCTTGGCTATGACAAGATGAGTTACGGCAATTGGCCTATCGCGGCAGAGAACGAAACCGTATAAGCGCTCCAGCCATTTGGCAGCGCGAGCAGAAGTTACCGCCCGGACTTGCTGCCGATCCGTGTTACCAGCGATTGCATAGCCCGTGTGCCCGGTATGAGATCACCGGCATTGATGAGGACGCGCTGGCCCTCAGGTGTCGAAGACATCGCGTCCGCTAGTGCTTTAGCGCCATTTTCAATCCACGCCGCTTCGCCTTTCAGAAGCGCCTGCATCACTCTTCCGACAAATTTGGATTTGTGACCGTTTTTGCAATCGCTTTTCTGGCGATAGGCATACCTGCCATCAGAGCTCCGCGGGCTACCTTCATGTGATCTCCTGAGCCGAGACCATCCACGATTGTTTTGCCATCCAATCCGGAGGCGACGGGATCGCTATTTTTCAAGAGTACGTTTTCGTTCTTTCCTGGTGTGTTGACCAGAGACCAGGTGCGGGCGAGATCTTCCATTGATTGAATCTGCTGCGGAGTCAATGTTCCCGCCAGAGCTTCTTTGCCGGCTTGCGTTACACGACTGGCCCATTCCAGAGTGAGGTTCCCGGAAGCTGAGCATGCGCTCCATCATTTGCCGCTGCAGGTGCGGAGCTAAACCGGGAGGGTGCTCCATCAGATGACTGCCGTCCGATGGCTCTAGTTGTGCGAGCAGATCCGCAGCGGCTAAACCATTTCCCGCATGAACAACCTGATAACAGAGGGTTGCGTTCATCTGAAAGATAGTGTCAAACTCTCCATGCCGGTGCCCGATACGGTTTACATCAAATATCTCGATAACACAATCGAAGCCCGCAATTCTGGGAACATGGTTCCAAAAGGACTATGACCGAACCTCTGCGCAACATGCGGTAAAATCCGCAAGCTTCGGGACATTGTCGGCATGTAACGCCGCAGGCTATGGATGGGATACACAGTGCCGCCCCTATACCCCAGATGTGGTTTGGATCAGCGCTTATCCGCTCGGCAACACCACAACGGTTAATGGTTCGGGGGATCGAACCGCCGACTTCATAGTGATGGCTCAAGTCAATCAGATCAACCCGGACCGGAGGGAATGCAATCTATGTCGATGACAGCTATTCGGGAATCAATGGGCAAGATGAGTTCCGGCGTCTGATGTTCTCGCAAACTGATACCACCCACATGACGGGGGGAGGGCGATCCCTGCAGAACTCGATCACTCGCAGACAGGAGGACTCCCACCGCAGGATCTCTACGCGAGTAAAGTTTACGGCGGTGCATGTTGGGCAAGGTTCTGCAAGTTCCCTTCCTTTATCATTTGTCCGCTCAGGAGGGGCAGGCATCTATTTCAGTACCGGTTTTCGCCAACTCATGGCACCGGAGGCATCGTCGGCGAGCGTCCGATTGCTAGCACTTTCGGCACCTATTCGAATCCAACCATCTATTATCCCGATCACTGGATCAACGTCGGCGACATACATGATTTGCGGAGGCTCCGGCTACAATCTGCAGCCCATCGGATGCACACCGCAAGTCAACATTACAACAGGACCTACGACCCTAAGCACGACCAACTATGTACAAGTATGTTTGAACTGCCCAATTCTGGGCGCCATTAGATATGCGCTAATTCGGACCGCAGGCTATAGCATAATGTCACTTACTTTTCAGTTTCCATAGGAGTTGAGGTGTCCAATGCGTTCCGATTGCACTACGGAACTCTTAGGGGGTGAGCTGAAATGAATGTGAGTTTAGTTTTCACTGAGAAAGCGGTACCCGCCTTGGTTCCTGCCGTAGGGTTTGGCAACCTAATTTCTCTCCATTTGCTCCAAGAAGTCCGTTGTTCCACTCTTGGTTGGGAAAGTAAGTGACATTAGGCTATAGCTGTCCAAGCGTCGTTTATGACACCAGTTTGTACACCAATGCCGCTACACCTCCTGCATGAATGACACTGGTCAGACTGGCTCTACCTATACCGCATTTCAGTGGAATCCTTCCGGCTATTTGCGCATAAATGGAGCCGCTCCGCCCGTTGACTATAACGGATGGGCGTCAGTCCGGACGGCGGACGGTCTGTACGATCTCCAATTTGGGGAAGGAGGCAATGCGGGTCAATCTGGGGGTTTCGGCGTCGCGACGCGCTCGGTGGGGAACTTCAATAATTTCTGCCGCTTTTCTGTGGGAGTGAGTACCACATACGGTATGGCCTTCGGATGCGCTGGCACCTATGTAAACGCAGTCGCCAATTTCCTCAATCCCATTTCGATTCAAACATCAACTACGACACTGCCAAATATTGACATCGCTCCGCAAAATACACTGATGACCGGAACCGTTTCTCAATTCAGAATCAGGCCAAGTGGAAGCGCCGGAACATGCGCATTAGGAGGATGTGCTCTGTTTGTTAGTTCTGACGGAGCATTTGCAGGTTATCTCGGACTATTCGACTTCAATGGGACCCGCAAGTGGGGCGTGAAGGCTTCAGGTATTGAAGTATTCAACAATACAGCGAATCTCATTACTGGAGCTCCGGGAACGGGAGCCGATTGGCGTCGATCGACGGGAACCTTTACCGCGGGAAATGCCGTCACAACTGACGGCAATGGCAAATTTCATTGATGCGGGATCTCCCGCATCTGGAGGAGCACCTGTCAATGGTGGAACCGTGACCTTCACCGAGCTAGCAGGCCTAGGTTCAACAGGGACCGCGATATGCACTACAAGTTGCAATGGAACCAAAGGACGTATCACGCTGGCATACAGCGGGACAGGAGGAGGGAGTGGAAACCTCTTCCAGATCAATTTTGGGACCGCATTCGCGGACACCAAATTACACGTGCATCATCCATCAGAACGGAAACAATGACGGCGTAATTATCTATCCACAATGGACTCCGACTTCGACGTCCGCGGCCACAGTGGCTACTAGCGGCACAGACCGCATCGATGCATTCGTGCAATAACTTAATTACGCATGTTGGAAATAACTTGCCGCAACTAGTTCTATCTTGGCCATGGCAGGGGCCTTTTTACTGCTAATCAGAGGGACCAAATGGAGATAGATCGGGAGGTACTTGGAGATATGATCGAAGCTCGCACCGCCGCCGCAATTCAGAAATACGACCAGACGGTCATCATTCCGCGCGAAAACGCTGCACAGGCGACCAGCCAGGCGATGCTCGACGAACTTGGACGGAAGGTCGGCATCCTCTGGGACCATCTGCAGAGCGCAAAGGGTGCCTGGTGGATGATCGGTGCACTCGGCACCGCTGCAGTGATACTCGCCAATCACTACTAGAAATGACAGGGATAGAACTGACCGGGGCCACCAAGGGACCGTATCCCCTGGATGTACCTCGTCACAGAAGGCCTCCGCGTCGCACTCGGGACATCTGATTTTCAGATTTCTGTAACACTTGACGCGGAAATGCGAGAGACATTTTCTCGGGCTAGTTTAGAATCGAGGGACCACCTTCCAGGGAGTGTCTACTTCTTCGCGAGGGCATGGTCCCTAACCTCTCATGACTCCATACGGTGCAAGCAAGTACAAGCTGAACGATTCTGCATCTCTATTGCTGGACATTGTGCGCTTTTCTGCTGCGATAGTGGTCTTTTGCTATCACTTCGCACAGCCGATTTCGCAGACTGGAGTTCGATCTTGGGGTGCAGCCGGCGAGTACGCCGTGCCTGTGTTCTTTGTTCTTTCCGGATTTGTAATCCGATTTGTCACCCTGAGCCGTGAACATAGCCTTAAGGAATATCTGATCGACCGAGCGTCGAGAATTTATTCCGTTACGATTCCCGCTGTTGTTCTGACATTGGTCTGTTACCTCCTGTGCCTGGCGATCAATCGAGAGTTGTACAACTCGATCTGGGGGGACGTCAGTAATCACGTGCCGATACGGGTGCTGGTCAATCTGCTGTTTCTCAGCCAAGCTTGGGGCCATGGATTTACGCTCCTCATCGACAGCCCGTTCTGGTCGTTAGGGTATGAAATCCCCTACTACATTATTTATGGTCTGGTCTTCTATCTGCGCGGCGTTCGCCGCGTAGTTGCGGTCGTTATCTGGCTGCTACTGCTTGGGCCGCAGGTTGCGACTCTGTTATCCATTTGGTGGCTTGGCTGTTGGATTTACGATTTTTATATTTGGATTCGCGGTCGTTTCTCCGCGAATATCTTGCGTATTGCCGCGCTACTCTGGGCGGCGGTGGGGGGAGCCCTGTGGGTTGCAGGCAGGCCCGGGGTTCTGTGGTTTCCTTTCTCCTTGGTGGGCGCAGCGCGAACCATCGAACTGGGCGGCGCACTACATCTACTGACCGGCAACATAAACACGCGTTTCCTTGCGGTGGGAGTAGTCTCCGGTGTGCTGATGTTTTTGGGGCTGCTGCTCTCTGATTGGGTACACATTCCCCGAGAGCACTGGCTCATGCTTCGGGTAAGGAGGATTGCAGACGGGACATTCAGTATTTATCTGTTGCACTATCCTCTGTTCGCGCTCGCCATCGTCTCAGGGACTTTTTCCCGCGATGTGCCGGGACGGAACATCGCGGTGGCCACCGGCATCTGCGCGCTCCTGATATGGGCTTCGAAGCCGATGGATGACCTGAAGAAGGTTATGCGACGAAGGCTTCGGTCAGCTTTCATACCCGCCTCAAAGGTCGCCAGTTCCTCGGAGCTCACTGTTCGTTGAGCCCGAACTGAGCCCATTCCGGCACATCCTGGTCTCCCGCGCATGCAGATTCCTGAGTCATTCATTCGTGCAATGAACGGTGAAATGCATTTGCCATCCGAAGCGTCGAAAAAGCAGGTCCTTCACTAATCACCCCAGCGACCAAGTTCGCTGGGAACCCCGAATACTCTGGGTGCCCATCCATCGCAAATCACCCAAACGAACAACCTCGTCGGGGACCCCGATACGCGATGGATGGGATGGGAGCAGCGGGCTGAAAGCCCACGGCTCCCACCGATTCGAGCCTCGCCAGTCACTTCTGTAAGTAACCGCCACCATCCCCTTTACCTTCCTCAGCAAATCAAGGAGAACCTATGTCAAGAAACATGCGGCTTTGGCTGCACGGCCTCGGTGCGGCCTTTATCGGCGGTGCTGCCACTTCTCTCGCCACGGTCCTCGTGGACTCTGAAAAGTTCAATATCGACACGCTTCTGGGACTACAGCACCTTGCGTTTGTCGCCATGGTTGCCGGTATCGTCAGTGCCGCCGGATATCTGAAGCAAAGCCCACTTCCGCCTGTCGAGGACAGCCGAACGGCAGGCTCGAAACTTGCAGCGCTCCTTGTCGCCTCCCTGCTTCTGGGCTCGTTCGGATTGGCCGGCTGTAACGACTTTGAGCGCAAGACATTTCAAACACTGTCCGCTTCCAAAGCCCTTATCGATCAGGCCCAGATCGACTATGAGACAGGCACGATCCCTCACACGCAAACTTCCTACGACGCGATTAACAAAGCCAAGGACGCGCAAACCGCAGCGGTCCGGGCCTTCCAAACGTACGAAGCAGCAAAGCTGAGCGTGAATCAGAACACCGATCTGACGGTGCAGGTGGCGGCATTGAATAGCGCACTCTTCAGCCTGGGACCTGCGGTGGCAGGCGTCAAACACATTTATCTCGGAGAACAGTAGATGAGCAATCAGACGACAGTTGCAACAATCATCAGTACGACCGAAGAGATCCAGCGTGACGCCGCAGTTGTACTGGAGATCATCAAGACCAGCTATCCACAGGTAATGGACGAAGCCGCAATCGCCGAAAGTATCCTGGCCATACTGGCGACGTTGGTCACCAAAGCGCTGGCAGCGTATGCCGCTGCCTCGGGGACACCCATTACGCCGGCGAGCATCGCGAGCCTTATGCCGAATCCGACTCCGTTAACGGCGCCTGGGAGTTAGTTTTGAATTTTGTGGTTTCCTTTCCCACCCTAACTCCGTGAGGGTGGGGCACCCTGCCATTGGCAGTAAGCGCTGAAGGCGCGTTCTATACCAGCCTGGGGCAACGCCCCAGGTTTCGTGCCCACCCAGCGTTGAAGGGCTGAAGGCCCGCTCTATAGTCGCTCTTTCAGTCCTAGACGTATCGTTCATTGGATGTAATTCCGCATTTGTGTGAAGGCCCCGACGCAACACCGATCGAGGTTGTGACATTGCGGGAATATAGGGCGGGCCTTCAGCCCTCTGACATCTTGTGGACGCCAAACCTGGGGCGTTGCCCCAGGCTGGTATAGAACGCGCCTTCAGCGCTTATCTTAGTGTGGTGTCTCAGAGGTGTTGCCGTAAATGTTGTCCTCGTGAACATTCGGGTCCACAGCGAACTTGTTCGCTGGGGTGATTAGTGAAGGACCCGCTTTTTCAACGCTTCGGTGGCGAAAAGTCTTTCACGAATCAACCGAACAGGTTCGGTGGGGATCCCGAAGGTTGCCATACTGAACGTCACTGGTAGAGACAGATTTCTCCACTTCGCTTTACCCCAGCCAGCAAACTGGCCAGGGACCCCGGTCGTTGCGAAATGACAAAGATTCGAGCTTCGCTCGAATACCCATGTCCCCTCGGGACATGGAGCACCCGGTGCATGGGCGACTCGCAATATGTTTTAGATGCGCCCAGCTTCACGGAGGGCATTAATCTCGTCATCGGTAAAGACACGTGATCGAGTGAGGAACTGCAAGCCTCCCGGACCTTCCAGGGAGAAGGCTGCGCCGAAGCCTGGAACCACATCGATGATGATCTGCGTGTGCTTCCAGTACTCAAACTGCTGCGGTGAGATATAGAACGGCGATCCACCGATCTCCCCGACCTTTACGTCGCGGCTGCCGATGCGGAACTCGCCTTCGGGGAAACACATCGGCGCGCTGCCCTCACAGCAGCCGCCCGACTGGTAAAACATCAGCGGCCCGTGCGCGGCCTTGAGCTCGTCGATCAAGCGCAAGGCCGCCGGGGTAGCCGTTACCTGTTCTGGCAGATCTGCCATCTAGAACAACCCGAGTTTCTTCGTGCTGTAGCTCACGAGCTGGTTCTTGGTCTGCTGGTAGTGCTCCAGCATCATGAGGTGGTTTTCGCGCCCGATACCGCTTTGCTTGTATCCGCCGAAGGCTGCGTGCGCCGGATAGAGGTGATAGCAGTTGGTCCACACGCGTCCTGCTTCGATCTCGCGGCCGAAGCGATAGGCGCGATTCAGATCACGCGTCCACACGCCCGCGCCCAGACCGTAGAGCGTGTCGTTGGCGATCTCCAGAGCTTCATCATCATTCTTGAAGGTGGTCACCGAGAGTACCGGACCGAAGATCTCCTCCTGGAAGATGCGCATCTTATTGTTGCCTTTAAAAATGGTTGGTTGGATATAGAAGCCGCCGGCTAGTTCGCCATCCAGCTTTGCGGCATCGCCGCCGATCAGGATCTCCGCGCCTTCCTTTCGGCCGAGATCGAGATACGACATGATCTTCTCGAACTGCTGTTTTGAAGCCTGCGCGCCGACCATCGTGTCGGCATCCAGTGGATTCGCCTGCTTGATGGCTTTCACGCGCTCCAGCGCGCGTTCCATAAAGCGGTCATAAATGGACTCATGAATCAGAGCGCGTGACGGGCAGGTGCAAACCTCGCCCTGATTGAAAGCAAAGAGAGCCAGACCCTCGAGCGCCTTGTCGACAAAGTCATCGTCTTCGCTCATGACATCGCTGAAGAAGATGTTCGGGGACTTGCCGCCGAGCTCCAGGGTCAGGGGAATGATGTTCTCTGACGCGTACTGCATGATCATGCGTCCGGTCACGGTGGAACCGGTAAAGGCCACCTTATTGATGCGCGGATTGGAAGCGAGTTCTTTACCGACCTCACGGCCGAAGCCATTGACGACGTTCAAAACGCCGGCGGGCAGAAGATCACCGATCAGTTCCAGCAACATCAGGATCGATACCGGCGTCTGTTCGGCAGGTTTCAGGACTACGCAGTTGCCGGTAGCGAGCGCCGGAGCAAGCTTCCATGCCGCCATCAGCAGCGGGAAGTTCCACGGAATGATCTGACCGACGACGCCGAGCGGCTCGTGGTAGTGATAGGCGATGGTGTCGTGATCGATCTCGGAGATGCCGCCCTGCTGTGCGCGAATGGCGCCGGCAAAATAGCGGAAGTGGTCAGCGCTCAGTGGAACATCGGCCGCCGTGGTCTCGCGAATGGGTTTGCCATTATCCCAGGTCTCGGCGGCGGCCAACAGGTCTACATTTTCTTCAATTCGTTCGGCGATCTTAATAAGGATGTTGGAACGTTCCGTGGTCGAAGTGCGGCCCCATGCTTTTTTGGCCTTGTGGGCGGCGTCCAGCGCCTTTTCCACATCGGCAGCGCCAGACCGCGGGACCTCGCATAACACCTTGCCGGTGACCGGGGTGATGTTTTCAAAGTACTGTCCGGAGACGGGTTCTACCCATTCTCCGCCGATATAGTTGCCATAGCGTTTGCGGAACGGAACGGGGTGTCCGTAATGCATTGGATCGAGCTGAACGGCTGGTGAAGTAGCCACAGTGTTTTCCTTCCTTTCCTGCTTCCGGGTAAGGGCGGAAGCTTCCTTTTTTCACGGGAAATACTGCTCCCCGGCAAGCATGGTTGCCAAGTGGTCTATGCAACTCTTCTCGATTAAATAAAGAAGGGGCGAGCCATCCGGCTCGCCCCTCCCTGGTTTTGCGACGGTTTACCAGAGCACCTTGATTGCAAGCTGGATGCTGCGGTTATCCATCGATGTGCTGGACACCTTGCCCAAAGAGCCCGTCGTATTGATGTTGGCTGCCGGATTGGAGAAGATGGCGCGGTTCAGGATGTTGTAGGCCTCAGCACGGAACTGAGCACGGAACCGCTCATAGATCTGGAAGTTCTTGATCGCCGAGAAGTCCACGTTCGCGGTGCCGGGTCCACGGAGAGAGTTACGAGTTACCCAACCCTGCAGATTCGGGTAGGTACGGCCCGCGGAAGCGTAGGTACCACCTGAGCGGGTTACAGTTGCCTTGGTCGGATCCGACGAGAACGCTGTCGCATCGAACCAGTTGAAAGGTGAGGGGTTGGAGTAGAAGGCATCCTTCAACTGCTTGCCTGGAGCCAGCCAGACGCGGCAGCCGTTGTAGGAAGCAAAGGTGCAGCCTGAACCGGCGATGTTGAATGGGTAGCCCGAGCGGAGCTGAACCGCCGGCTGGAATGACCAGCCACCGGCAATCGCGTTGCCGACGCCCGTCTGCAGCCACTTCTTACCCTTTCCGAACGGAAGCTCATAACCTCCTGAGATAACGGCCTTGTGGCGGTTATCAAAGTTGGAGTACGAACGGTCGAACCGCATGGTGGTTGCGTAAGATGAGTCGTTCGCTGCCGCCTCGCCCGAGAAGTTATCAATATTCTTCGAGTATTGATAGCTGCCCAGGTAATAGAGACCGCCCTTCGCACGCTTCTCGATCTTCACCGATCCGCCATGGAAGTTCGCATCACCTTTCGTGCTGCTGGTCAGGATGCCGTTACCGAACCACGGATACGGACGAACAAGCGTCGCGGTCGTATACGACAGGTCGAACGGGTACTGAATGAACATGTTCTGGTCGTAACGTTTCCAGGACTTGTGCGTTGCGCTGCCGGTGTAGGCCAGCTCCATCATCAGGCCATGGCCGAGGTCCTGCTGCAGGCTCATATTCCATTCCTGCGTATAGGGACGGCTGTTTTTGGGAAAGATCGAAAACGGCGAAGGAAGCTGCGTGAGCTGCGATGCAGCCTGCACCGGATCGGGCCAGAGTGAATTCGTGAAGACGTTTGCAAATGCCTGCTGGAAGTACAGAGGAGCAGCGTAACGAGTGAACTGCAGTTCATTCGTGTTCAGGTTGTCGAGGTAGATGCCATAGCCGGCGCGAAGGACCGTGCCAGGACGAGCCTCCCACGCAAGACCAATGCGCGGCATGAAACCCTTCTTGTTCGGCTGCAGAATGCCGGGACGGTAGGTACGATTCGTATCGGCGTATCCCGGTCCGCCAAGCTTGACGGCCAAAGCCTGGTAGGCCTGGGGAATATTGGTTGGGATCTTGCTGAATGTAACCAGACCTGTATCCGGGTCAAGCGTGCCTTCCAATCCGTTCTGCTCGACGAATGGGCTGTTGTACTCCCAGCGGAAGCCGAGAGTGAAGGTCAGGCCATGGCCAAACTGCCACGTGTCGTTGAAGAACGCACCATACGTGTTGTCACGATAGTGGCCGAGAGTTGTACCGGCGTTACCGTTACAACTTGAGGTGCACATGCCGCGGGCATAATTCTGGAATTTGTTGTAGAAGTACGTGGTTCCGTTGAGGGTGTAGGTCTTCTGACCAGGGGCGCAGTTGCCGGCGCTCGCGACGTTGTTCGTGTCGTCTGGACCGGTGGGCGTATAGCCGGGTTTGTAGGTTGCCGGCGTGCAGTTGTCGAAGGTAGCGGCGCCACGGGCATTGTTATCCGCAATCTGCCAGAGACGACGGTTCTGGTACTGGAAGCCCGTCTTGAAGGTATGCTTCCCATGCACGATCGAGAGCGAATCACCGGCGCTGAGGACGTTCTCGTGACCGCCCTGATCACCCGCGCCATCTCCCACGCTGCTGTAGCCCTGGATCGTGAAGCCGGCGCGACCGTTCTGCCGAGTAGAGTTGAGCGCCGTGATGTTGGTGAGCCCTTCCTTCGCCGCCCACTGCGTATTGGGGTCCTGCAGGACTCCAAGCGTAATGTTGTAGAACTCGTTCCAGCCGACGCGGGCTTCATTCACGATGTTCGAGGAGAACAGGTGCGTATCGCCCAGCACAGCATTGCGGCCCAGCAGCGGGTTTGATGTTGAGCTGCCATTTACCAGCGGTGTGATCTGTGACGAGTCGAAGTTAACATAGCGGCCGAAGAGAGAATTCTTCTGCGTAAGTACAACGTCGCCACGTACGGTGTACTCGTCGTAGTTCTCCTGGAACGCCTTCGTCAGCGCGTAGTTCGAAGTGCCGAGGATCGATAGAGCGTCGCTCGTCAGCGATGGATATGTGGGATTCAATGCCAACGCAGTCTTGTTGGTCACGGTGAAACCGTTGGGATTCGACCTGCTGTAGCCGTAGCTCGTACCAGCGACCGTAACATTGCCCGGGAGTGCGTCCACCGAATCCCAGGTTCCATTCAGCCCATTCTGAGTCGGGAAGCGCGCCGCCAGGAAATTGTCTCTCTGCGAACGCAGGCCCTCGTAACCGCCAAAGACGAATACCTTGTCCTTGATGATTGGGAAACCAGCCGTCGCACCGAACTGGTGACGGTAGAAGTCCGGCTTCGGATTGAATACCTGCTGACCGTTCACGGTGTTGTAAGTCGGCGTGAAGTAGTTACGCGCGTCAAAGATGGCGTTGCGCGCAAACTCATATGCCGAACCGTGCAGAGTGTTCGTACCCGACTTCGTCACCATCGAGACCACTGCCTGTCCCTGGCCGTACTCGGTCGAGAAAGTCGAGCGCAGCAGGTTGAACTCCTGAATAGTATCTGTGTTTGGCAGGATCGACATGTTGTTGAAACGCACCGAACGCACATAGGTGCCGTCCAGCACATAGTTTGTCGACGAAGCACGTCCGCCGTCGACGGCAATGTAGAGTTGACGGCTGCTCGTCTGGGTACCTGTCTGTGCAGGCTGGCCCGTCTGGCCGCTCTGCGGCGGCGAAACGCCCGGAGCCAAGGTTGCGAGCTGCAGCACGTTACGGCCATTCAGCGGGAGATCGTTGATCTGCTTCTGATCGATCACCTGGCCGACGGTCGCTTCCTGGGTCTGCAGTTGCGGAGGCAGCGTGCTGACTTCGACCGTATCTGTGACTTCACCCACGCTCAGAACGACCGAACCATTTGCAGTCTTGCCGATTTCGATGTCGAGCGAGGGAATCTGTGCGGCCTTGAAACCCTGTTTCTCAACGCGAATCTTGTAGTTGGCGGGCGGAACGTTGGGGATGGACCAATCGCCCTCGTTATTCGAGGTCGTTGTACGTTCAACTCCCGTACCGTTGTTGATCAGGTGGATCGTCGCTCCCGGAATGGCGGCGCCAGTGGCATCCGTCACCTTACCGGCTGCATCGGAGCTGGAGCTGGCCTGACCGAAAGCCGCCGGCGAAGCGATGTTGAGGACGAAGAGAGGAGCTGCGGCGAGCATTACACCGAGCAGCGATCGCCTGGTGGCGCTGGTAATACCCCTGGAAGATAAGAACGGCTTCCGCAAAACAGCGTTCGTTCCGCTGCCAGCAGAAGCTGTTGGCTTGCTGTGTTTGATCATGGTTAGCCTCCAAAATCATTTCTTACGTAGGGCCTGAAGACCCTGACTGCTACTAATTGAGACGCCTCAAATTTAGCGCCTACTTCCTCATTGACGTCGCCCCGAATCGAGAACTCTTCTTCCGGCCTTGCTTGCAAGGCCTATGCCTTCGCTACAGAAAAATCTCGGTTCGTTTTGACTGCGGGCTTATATCACAACCAAAAAATCGTTGTGAAGGGTTTTTCTTTTACTTTTTGCTGCGTTTTAAGGCTGCCTGCCGCTCACCACGAGAACAGACCTCGCCGGTAACTCCGCGAAGCCGATTTACCTGATAGCTGCATGGCACCCCCATCTTCCGTAATGCGGCCGTAGCCGTAATGCGGCCTTAGCCGTAATGCGGCCTTAGCCGCGTAAAACCATTCCAGCGGAGCGAATCGTATTGAGACGAATCAATTCGCGACCGTTTGCCTCCTTTTTTGAAGGCGAACGGCATCCTACGCATGCCACAAATCGGGTGTCAAGACCGCATTTCCGTGGAGTGTGAAAAAGGAGGTGCGCCGAACGTTGTCGGCGCACCTTGGGGTTTACCATTCAGTTTCCCGGTTCCTCGTAACACGCAACAGGTCACCTGTTATGGAGGCGCCGGGAAACACTCTGCGAGCCAAGATTGGCCCTGAAATGTGGGTTCCAGAACTCCCTCTGGCCGTCAAGCCAGAACGATAACCATGCAGCCGATACCCGGAAACCGGACGCATCCTACGCGCGAAAAAACCCACGTGTCAATCGGCATTGTCGGAAGGGCCGGGCAACGTTACCCAGGCGTATGGATAAATTCGATGGATCCGCGGCGATCCAGAGCAGGTCGAAATTGGTGGGAGCAGCGGGGATAAGAAGCGCTGAAGGCGCGTTCTATATCAGCCTGGGGCAACGCCCCAGGTATCAGATAGCCAAAGCAGAAGAGGGCTGAAAGCCCGATCTATAATCCTCATGCCAAATAGCGGAAGAGTTCCATCGAGTAAAGGAAAGCAAACCTCTTTTCGAGACGGTCAGCCGTAGCCAAAGGTCATGGCTGACCCCGTTCACGCACCAGCGCAAATCTGCCTTCACTGCAGAATTATTGAGCGGGCCTTCAGCCCTTTAACATCTTGCGGGCACCGATACCTGGGGCGTTGCCCCAGGCTGGTATAGGGCGCGCCTTCAGCGCTTGTTGTCGTGCTAGACGATCGCGCGCACAACCACGCAATCGCTGCCTGCTTTGAGTACTGCCTGCTTCGCGGCAGCGGGAATCACGACTGCCGCAGCCGGCGTCAGCTCAAGCGCATCGTCACCTGCAGAGGTCAACGTAGCTTCTCCCGACAGCAGTACCAGGCACTGTGGCTTTCCGGGCGCCGCCACATCCAGCGTTGCTCCGGCGGCAAGTTCTACGCGATCGACGCTGAAGTAGCGCTCTTCGACCAATCGTGTGAAGCCGTCTTTTTGAACCGGAGCACGCTTCCCCGCTGCCGTCGCAGCCTTCATCACCGCCAGTCCTTCTTCAAGATGAAGCTCACGCGGACGGCCGTAGTCATACAGACGATAGGTGATGTCGGAGGTCTGCTGGACCTCCAGCAAGGTGACTCCCGGCCCAATAGCGTGAACGGTGTTGGCGTCCACGTACACCAGATCGCCTACGCTCACCGGCTCAAAGTGCAACAGGTCTTCGAGCCTTTCCTGCTCAATCGCCTCCCGCACCTGTTCGATGGAGACCTTGGGATCCTTGAAGCCCAGAGCGACGGTCGCTCCCGGCTCGGCGGCAAGGACGTACCAGCACTCGGTCTTTCCCTGGCTGTTCCTCTTCGCGGCCTGCTCGTCGTTCGGATGCACCTGCACGCTGAGCTTGTCATCCGGAAACAGCAGCTTCAGCAGCAGCGGAAACTCGCCGAGAGCTTTGCTCTCGCCCAGAAGCTCCTGCGGGTATGCGGCACTGAGCTCACGCAGGGTTTGACCTGCATGGGTACCACCCTCCACCGCGCACTGTTCACCAGTCAACCATGACTCGCCAATCTTTTCGGCGGGCCGATCGGTGTACCACGGTGTGAGGTCAGTACGCCCCCAGATGCGGGCCACAAGCGACGGTTTCAAGCGGAATGGATTCAGGGAAGGCATAGGATTCACGCGAACTCGTTATAGTTTAGCCAATGCGTTTCATACAGAAAAAGATCACGCTCCTCTGGCTGTTTGCTTTGGCGTTTGGGTGCACCGCGGGTGTGGCACAAGCGGAAGACCGCTGGATCGGCACCTGGGCCGCATCCCCCGTCTCGGTGAAGAATGAAACCGCACTGGGCTCCGCTCCGATGACAATCCGCCAGACGGTTCACATCAGCCAGGGCGGTGAAACATTTCGTCTCTCGTTGACCAACGAGTTTGGCACGGAGCCGTTGACCATCTCCGCGGCATCGGTGGCCTTCTTTTCAAGCGGCGATACGATCGTCGACGGCACGGCGCAGCCGGTCACTTTTTCCGGCTCGCCCAGCGTCACTATTGCACCGGGCCAGTTTGCCACCAGCGACGACATCAGGCTCAAGCTGCCCATCTTCTCGGATCTCTCCATCAGCCTGGAGGTGCCGGCCCAGACGATTACGACCCTGACCGAGCATCCGCTGGCAAACCAGAGCGCATATGTGGTTCCAGGCGACCACACCATGGTCGTCGATCTTCCGGAGCCGAAGGAGATTCGCAACTGGATCTTCCTGAAGAACATTCTGGTGCCCGCAACGGATAAGCGGTCCGCCGCGATTGTCACCTTCGGCGACTCCATCACCGACGGCGCGCGCATGTCGCTCAACAGCAATCACCGCTGGCCCGATCTTCTGGCAGCGCGGTTGACGACGAACAAGAAAACCAAATATCTCAGCATCCTCAATGAGGGCATCAGCGGCAATCGCATTCTGCACGACGCCGCAGGTCCGAAGGCGCTCGACCGCTTCGAGCGCGACGTTCTCTCCGCTCCGGGCGTGAAGTACCTCGTGATCCTGGAGAGCATCAACGATATCGGCCGCACCTACTTCGCGCGCCCCGGCACGCAGCCCGGCGAAGAGGCGGTCACGGCACAGCAGATCATTGATGGCTTGAAGACGCTGGTCGATCGTGCCCACGCAAAACAGATCAAGGTCTACGGAGCTACGTTGACTCCTTACGAGGGTGCAGCCTATTTCAATGCCGAAGGCGAGAAGGATCGCCAGACCGTCAACGAATGGATCCGCAACAGTAAGGTCTTCGACGGTGTTATTGATTTCGATAAGATCGTCCGCGATCCGGCGGCGCCGTCGAAGTTTTTGAAGAAGGCTGATAGTGGCGACCATCTGCATCCCGGGGATGAGGGATATCAGATGATGGCTGATGGTATTGATTTGCGGATGTTTCAGTAGTGCCTTAGCGCAATCGGAAAAGCCCAATCTTTTTGGGGGCATAAACGTGAAATTAAGTCCACTGAAAAAGCGCTGAAGGCGCGCTCTATACCAGCCTGGGGCAACGCCCCAGGTTTTATACCGACATGATGTTAAAGGGCTGAAGGCCCGCTCTATATAACAGCCTTCAATCCGACCGTATCATCCCATGATGTACAACGGTTTCACGAACCATTTCCGCTTATGACGATTGGGGATTATAGATCGGGCCTTCAGCCCTCTTGCTGTTTCCCTATCTCGGTACCTGGGGCGTTGCCCCAGGCCGGTATAGAACGCGCCTTCAGCGCTAAACAGATCTTTCTTGCTCAATAAAAAATGGGCTTCTCCGAATCCGAAAAGCTTTGCGCAGAGCCAAAAGGGCGCCTACCTCGAGGGAAGCGCCCTTTTTCAGCGGATTCTAAAAATCTATTTAGGCCAGCTCGAGGCCGGCGAAGAAGTAGCCGATCTCAAAGGCGGCCGTCTCTTCCCCGTCGGATCCATGGATCGCGTTCTCTTCGATCGAACCTGCGAACTTCTTGCGGATGGTGCCCTCTTCGGCATTTGCCGGGTTGGTGGCTCCCATCAGCTTGCGCAGGTCGGCGATCGCGTTGTCCTTCTCCAGCACCATCGGGATGATGGAACCCGAGCTCATGAAGTCCGTCAGAGAACCGAAGAATGGGCGCTCCTTATGGACGTAGTAGAAGCCCTCGGCCTGTGTCTTCGAGATCGAGATCTTCTTGATGGAAACAATCTTGAAACCGGCCTTCTCGATCTCGGCCAGGATGGCGCCGGCGTATCCCTTACGGACGGCGTCGGGCTTGATGATGCTGAACGTGCGCTGTGACATGAACTGCTCAGGCTCCCTCGCAAATGTGCGATTTTTCTTGGAAATAGTCCAGGTCCAGTGTAAAACAAGGTCCGAAAACGCGGCGGACGGCGTGTGCGTCTCACTACTATGCGGCCATGGATGGTGAGCATCTGGTATATCGGTTGCGCAGTATGGCTGGGGAACGCCTGGCTGGCGATCTACAGCCGCTCGCGGCTGCATGCCCTCGTAAGCCTTCTGCTTTCAGTCACCTTCTTCGCCGCAGGCACCTACTACCGTAAGCGCACTCCATAGGGGATTTGCTTTCCCTCGCTCTTCGTTGAGACCGGTGGGAGCAGCGGAGTCCCCAACCAGCTTTGCTGGATGGGGTGTTCAGCCCGCTGATAAAGGCGTAAAAGTAGATGGGTTTTTAGCCCTGGGCCTTCTTTGTTTAACGGAAAAAGGCCCAGGGCTAAAGCCCATTTCCATGTTGAGCCGATAGACCGAGGGCTTGAAGCCCTCGGCTCCCACCAGATCGAGCTTCGCTCGATAAATCACCCCAGAGAACAAGTTCGCTGGGGACCCCGATAAATCACCCCACCGAACAAGTTCGCCCGATACTCCCACATCTGCTTCGCAGATATGGGCACCCGGCCTGTGGCATCCTCGCGTAGTTCCTGAAACCATTTCCGCAATTCTCTAAGTTCTTGAAATATCCATCAGTTAAGATGGGGAAGCCCAAACTGTCCCTATATCCAAAGGAGTATTCATGGACGTCCGCGAGCATCTGAGGCAAGGCATTCACCGTTTTCAAACCGAGATTTACCCTGAGCGTCGCGAAGCCTATCTGGAGGCCGTCAGCAAACCGCAGGAGCCGCACACGCTCATCATCACCTGCGCTGACTCGCGTATCGATCCCGAGCTGATCACGCAGTCAGGGCCCGGCGAGATCTTTGTCACACGCAATATCGGTAATCTTGTGCCCCCCTATGGCGAAATGATCGGCGGCGTCTCGTCTGTGATTGAGTACGCGGTCTCGGCCCTGAAGGTAAAGCACCTTGTGATCTGCGGACACTCCGACTGCGGCGCGATGAAGGCTCTGCTGAAGCCGGAGTCGACCGAGAAGATGCCCACCGTGCGCCGTTGGCTGCGCAATGCCGAAGCGGCGCTAAGCGTAACCCGCGAGATTGCTGCGGGACCCGACATGCTCTTCGACCTGACGGAACAGAACGTGCTCATGCAGATGACCCATGCGAAGACCCATCCCTCGGTAGCCGGCGCCATGGCGCGTGGCGAGCTTACGGTCGGCGGCTGGGTCTATGACATTGCCCGGGGCGATGTACGCATCTACGACGACCAGAAGAACAAGTTCGAATCCACGGTTGGAGTGGCCGTTTGATCACGATCAATCATCCACCGCTGCGCCAGATGGCAAAGTACGTCGGTCTGCCTCTGGCGCTGCTCTTCGGCTTCGATGTGATTGTGGTGGTGGCCTTCAAGGTCATGCATCTGCGGTGGATCGCGCAACCAGCGATCCCCCTTAGCCTGCTCGGTTCAGCCATCGGCGTGATCGTCGGCTTCCGCAACAACTCCTCCTATGGACGCTGGTGGGAGGCGCGGACGCTCTGGGGCTCGATTGTGAACAACTCCCGCACGCTCGCGCGGCAGGCCGTTACCGCCATACGCCCCGTTACCGAAGAGGATGTACAGAACGTGCAGTATCTGCAGCGACGCATTGTGTTGCTACAGATCGCGTGGGTCAACTGTCTGCGTCAGCAGCTGCGTGGTCTCGAACCGTGGTGGGAGCTGAAAGACATTCTCCCTCAGGAAGAGATTCTGCTGCTCAAGCATGAAAAGAATGTCGCACTCGAGATTCAGAAGCGCATCGGCCTGCTGGTCACAGAGGCCTATGAGAATGGCTGGATCAACGAGCGCCAGTGGGCCAACATGGACGACACGCTCAGCCGCCTGTGCGATGCCCAGGGCGGATCAGAGCGCATTAAGAACACGCCCATGCCGCGCCAGTACGACTACTTCCCGCGGATCTTCGTGCATCTCTACTGCCTGCTGCTGCCGATCGCCATGGTCGCGAACCTGGGCTGGTGGACGCCCTTTGGCTCAACCGGCGTGGGCCTCATCTTCCTGGCGTTGAACCAGATCGGAACCGATCTCGAAGACCCCTTCAGCAACAGCATCTTCGATATCCCGCTCACGGCTATCTGCCGCACCATCGAAGTAAATCTCCGCCAGATGCTGGCCGAAAAAGAGATCCCGGCCCTGGAACGGCCGATCGATGGGGTGCTTTGGTAAAGCGGTTGAATAGTTGAATGGTGTGCCGAGGAAGATTCGTCGGCGTACATCGCCAAAGGCACTATTCAACCATTCAACAATTCAACCAATCAACTAATAGGCGTTATGCACGATCTCTGTGGCACTGCGGCCGGCATCGATCGCCACCACTTCGCCATCGCGCACCGTGATCACCCGGTCGGCGATCTGGGCGGCTTCGGGGTTGTGGGTAATCATCATCACGGTCTGGTTCATCTCCTTCGAGGACTGGCGCAGCATGGCCAGTACAGCATCGGAGTTCTTCGTATCCAGATTGCCGGTCGGCTCATCGGCCAACACGATGGAGGGCCGCGTGATCAGAGCGCGAGCGATGGCAACGCGCTGCTGCTCGCCACCTGATAGTTCATTCGGACGATGCTCAAGGCGTCCCTTGATGTTCAGCATCTCCGAAAGATGATCCAGCAGATGACGATCCATCGGGGCTTTCAGTCCAGCGATATCGTAGGCCAGTTCAATGTTACCGAGCGCGGAGAGCGTCGGCAGCAGGTTGAACCGCTGAAAGATAAACCCGATGTGGCACCGCCGAAGCTTCGTACGTTCGGAGTCGGAAAGGTGAGCGAAGTCGACTCCATCGATCTTGATGGAGCCATGCGTCGCCTGCGTCAACCCGCCCAGCAGATAGAACAACGTGCTTTTTCCAGATCCGGAAGGACCCACGATGGCAACGAACTCACCACGCTCTACCGAGAAGTTCACATTCCGAAGAGCCGGGACTTCCAGTTTGCCAGAGCGGTACGTCTTGCCGAGGTTCTGCGCTTGAATGATGGGCGGCACCTCGGTCAGTGTACAGGCTCCAGGGTGCGCCATCCAACTCCTGAGCCTGTGATGTCAGGCAGCAGGGCCGCTGGTTGCAAGCAGCGACTCCAGACTGATGCCTTGCAGCAGGCTCACTTCGAGGCGGAGGTGCACCAGGTCACGAGCCTGCCGGGGACGGACATGGCGCTGCACGGTGCACAGCTCGGCGAGCGCTGACTGTCCTGAGCGTGAAAACTCCAGGCCGGAACGCACCAGTTCACCGTACAGGTCGATGATGCAATTCAACGGCAGTTCCAGCTCCATGCCAAAGGCATGTTCGCTCAACGGTTCTTCCCGCAACAGTTGGCCGCCGCTCTTTCGAATTGCGCGCGCCAGGTTCACCACCAAACGCCCCTGGTCTTCGTATGTGTAGCTATGAATCGCTCGCATGGAAAGCAATTACCTCTTGCCGGTTCATCGGCTTGCATCGCGAAGTCATCAGACCACCGGTCAGTCGAATAGTTACTCTTGGTTACGAAGGCACGCCCTGGGTGTCAGAATGGAAAGGTGATTCTGGGTATCGGCACGGACATGGCAGAGATTGACCGGATACGGGACAGCATCGCCCGTTTTGGCGATCGCTTCCTTCACCGGATCTTCACTCCTGGCGAAATCGCCTACTGTCTCCGCAAAAAAGCCTCGGAAGAGAGCTTTGCCGCCCGCTTTGCGGCGAAGGAAGCGGCAGCAAAGGCTCTGGGCACCGGAATCAGTCGCGGCATCAGTTGGCAGGAGATCGAGGTCCGCCGGCAACCGGGCGAACGGCCGACGATTCATTTCACCGGCCGGGCCGCCGAGCGGGCGACAGCCATGGGAGTCGCCGCAGCTCATCTCTCGTTAACGCATACCCGCGGGATGGCCCTTGCCACGGTGATCGTGGAGGGTCCAGGTTGCTGATTTTGAAACCTTTAGCAGATGAAGGGCATCGCATAAAAGGAAACCTGATCCCCGCATGGTCTAATTCTCCGTATAGAACACGAAAGACGAGCGGTCATCTAATTCAAGGAGAGATATGCCCAGCCAGCAGGAAGTGCGTTGGTCGCAGTTGAAAGTCGGCGTGATTGTTCTGATCTCGCTCACGCTGTTGATCGCCCTCATCTTCCTGCTCACCAGTGCGCAGGGCGCCAGCATCTTCTCCAAAAAGCTCACAGCACGCGTCTACTTCGATAACTCCGCCGGCCTGAAGGTGGGAGCGCCGGTCACCCTGCAGGGCGTCACCATCGGAAATGTGACCGGTGTGCGGGTCGTGGACGATCCCACGCGCAAGCTCATGCCTGTGGAAGCCAGCCTGAGGCTCGATGCCAAGTATCAGTCCCTGTTGCATAAGGACACCACGGCTGCACTCTCCACTGTCGGTGTTCTTGGCGACACGGTCATCGATCTCAACAGCCAGGTTGCGACCGGACCGCAGTTGCAGGACGGAGATGTCTTGAAAACCCTCGATACGCCCAACCTGCAGGATGTCGTCAAATCCAGCCAGGGAACGATCGAGAGCCTGAACGTAATCCTTGCCAAGCTTGACCGCATCGTCGACACCATCGCCAGCGGCAAGGGCGCTATCGGCCAGCTGATCTATGACGACTCACTCTATGTCCGGGCGAACAATACCGTTGCGGAGCTGCAGCGTCTGTCGGAGAACCTGAACAATGGAAAGGGCTCCATGGGCAAGCTGTTGAAGGACGATGAAATATACAACCACCTCAACACCACTGTCGCCAAGCTCGACCACATCACATCAGAGCTCGACGCGGGCAAGGGCAGCGCAGGCAAGCTGCTGAAAGACGATGCGCTCTATAACAACCTGAACTCCACCCTGGCGCACGCGAACTCCATTCTCGGAGACGCGGATGCGGGTAAGGGCGGCCTGGGCCTCCTGCTGAAAGATCCCGCCTTTGCGCAGAAGCTGAACAATACCGTCACTCGCCTGGATGACCTGATCACCGGCATCGATGAGGGTAAGGGAACGGCAGGCAAGCTCGTGAAAGATGATGCCGCTTATAACAACCTGAATACGCTGTTGACCAGCTCCAACAGCTTGATCAACACCATCCGCAGCGACCCGAAGAAGTACCTGACGATCCACTTGCGGGTCTTCTAGATGCGAAGAATCAAGCGCTGAAGGCGCGTTCCATACCAGCCTGGGGCAACGCCCCAGGTAGGGAGATAGGAAAACGGTCAGAGGGCTGAAAGGCCCGATCTATAATCCCCAATCGTCACAAGCGAAATGGTTCGTGAATGCGACGTAGCCTATCGAACAATACGGTCGGATTGAAGACCGTTAATATAGGGCGGGCCTTCAGCCCTTTAACTTCTTGTGGGCGCCAAAACCTGGGGCGTTGCCCCAGGCTGGTATGGAACGCGCCTTCAGCGCTCAATACATCTTTCTTGCTCACACTGTCATCGCTGAGCAAAACGAAGGACCCGCTTTTCGGGAACCCGCACCGCAACTGAGGCGTATTCTCTAGGAATCAGTTTTCCTAGAGGAGTCCCCATGCGTCTTTCCTTTCTGGCGCCGGCGCTGCTGCTTGGCAGCCTTCCGGCTATTGCGCAGGTTTCTGCCCCCACTGCTGAGCCCAAACAACCTGTCAGCTTCGATCTTTCGGGAATCGACAAGACCGCCGATCCTTGCACGGACTTCTATCAGTACGCTTGCGGCAACTGGAAGAAGAACAATCCGATCCCAGCCGACCAGAGCCGTTGGGGCCGTTTCAACGAGCTGGCAGAGCGCAATAACTATCTGCTCTATCAGCAGCTGAAGGCTGCCGCCGACTCGCCCAAGACGCCACTCGCAAAGAAATATGGCGACTTCTTCGCGGCCTGTATGGACAAGCCGCTGGCCGATAAGCTCGGCTATACCCCTCTCGACGCCCAGTTCAAGGCCATTGCCGCCTTCAACGATCCGAAAAAGTTCGCCTCCTTTATGGGCATGATGGAAGACAAGTACGCGCAGGGCTTCTTCTTCGGTTTCGGCTCCGATCAGGATCAGAAAGACGCCTCAAAGGTCATCGGCGAGGTTGATCAGGCCGGTCTCGCGCTGCCGGACCGCGACTACTATCTGCAGAACGATGAGCGCATGACCAAGATCCGGGAGCAGTACCTGGAGCATGTGAAGAAGATGTTCGCACTCGTTGGCGATACACCCGAGCAGGCCGCTACCGAAGCAAAAGCCGTGCTCGCGGTGGAGACCGCGCTGGCGCAGGGCTCCATGTCACGTGTAGACCGCCGCAATCCCAACAATGTCTACCACATCATGACTATCGCGCAGCTCCAGGATCTGACACCGGGCTTCGACTGGAAGGTCTACCTGGCGGCGAAGAAAGAGGGCGATCTTCCGACCCTGAATGTGGCGACGCCGGACTTCTTCAAGTCCATGAACCAGCAGCTCTCCGCCGAGAATCTCGCCGCGCTGAAGAGCTATATGCGTTGGCATGTGCTGCACCGTTATGCAGCCAATCTCAACGAGCCCATCGCCGCGGAGAACTTCAACTTCTTCGGCGCAACCCTTACCGGCCAGAAAGAGCAGACACCGCGCTGGAAGCGTTGTACCTCGATGACAGACCGCGCGCTTGGAGAGGCCGTCGGACAGGATTGGGTGAAGCAGTACTTCCCGCCCTCCTCCAAGGACAGCATGGAGAAGCTGGTCGACGCCCTGGAGAAGTCTCTCGGAGAAGACATCAAGGGTCTGGACTGGATGAGCGAGGCCACCAAGGCAGAGGCGCAGAAGAAGCTCGATGCCTTCCGCCGCAAGATCGGCTATCCGGAGAACTGGCGCGACTACTCGAAGCTGGAGACGAAGCGGAACGATCTGGTCGGCAACCTCGCCCGTTCGGCGGCGTTTACCGATCGCCGCGATCTGGACAAGATTGGCAAGCCTGTCGATGAGCGTGAGTGGCTGATGACGCCGCCCACCGTCAACGCCTACTACAACCCGGCACAGAATGACATCAACTTCCCTGCCGGCATCCTGCAGCCGCCGTTCTTCGACGCGAAGATCGATCCTGCCGTGAACTTCGGCGGCATCGGCGTTGTGATCGGGCACGAGATGACGCACGGCTTCGACGACGAAGGCAGCCAGTTCGATGCACAGGGCGATGTGCGCTCCTGGTGGACCGATGAAGATCGCAAGAAATTCGAGGCCCGCACCGACTGCGAGGTAAAGGAGTATGACGGCTTCGAGGTCGCTCCCGGACAGAACCTGAACGGCAAGCTGACGCTGGGTGAGAACACGGCAGACAACGGCGGCCTGCGGATTGCATATGCGGCGCTGATGAGCGTTCTGGCGCAGCAGGGCGGCGATGCGGCGTCAAAGCAGGTGGACG
This sequence comes from Terriglobus albidus, assembly GCF_025685425.1. Taxonomy (GTDB): domain Bacteria; phylum Acidobacteriota; class Terriglobia; order Terriglobales; family Acidobacteriaceae; genus Terriglobus; species Terriglobus albidus. The sequence continues at coordinate 60,807 of NZ_JAGTAS010000019.1, read as the reverse complement.
GCTACACGCCCCAGCAGCGCTACTTCATCGGTTTTGCTCAGGTATGGTGCGAAAACACCCGCGAAGCGACCGCCCGCCTGCGGGCGAAGACTGATCCGCATTCCAGCGGCCAGTGGCGCGTCAACGGCAGTGTGCAGAACTTCGAGGAGTTCGGGAAGGCATTCGGGTGCAGGAAGGGTCAGCCCATGATGCCGGTCAATGCCTGCCGCGTCTGGTAGTTCGCTGCTGAAATCACCAAAAGCCCGGCTAACGCCGGGCTTTTTCTTTCCGTCAAACGAGCCACTCCCGGTGGCACAAAGTACCCCGCCCTTTTACAATGGAGCGAGGAAAAGAACCCACAGATTGGACGGCCTGAACGGCAGCAAGCTTCGCCGGACGGGCTCTTGAGGTAAAAGGAAGCGCATGAAGTTGAGTCTGTCTGGCCGGCTGATGCTGGCTTGTGTAGTGTCACTGGCACTGATCAGCGGTATGACCGCCTGCGGCGGTGGCACCGTAGGTTTTATGTGGGTTCTGGGCACGCAGTATAACCAGGTTGACGGTTTCAAGATCGACAACTTCACCGGAAACCTGACGAAGGTCGTGCACGCACCGTTCAGCTCCGGCGGTACCAACCCGGTTTCGATCGTGGTTCGTCCCGGTGGCCGCTGGGTCTACGTCGTGAATAAGGGCATTGCCCCGACCTACGACAAGAATGGCGCGCCGGTTGCCAACACCGGGACAGCCGGTACGATTTCGATCTACTCCGTTGGTGGAGACGGCGTACTGAGCTATCAGCTCAGCCAGTCGAGCCAGGGAACGAATCCCATCTGGGCACAGATGGATTCGTCCGGAAACTACCTTTACGTTCTCGATGCTCTCTCGAACCAGAATGACAGCAGCCAGTATGTGGTCACCGCGGCGAATCCGAACCCGGTAGGCGCCATTACTGTGTTTAGCATCGCCGCCGACACCGGCCGTCTTACCCTGGTGCAGAACCAGCAGACGAAGTGCACGACAAACGCCTGCAACGGCCAGCAGCTTACCTATTTCCCGGTCGGCAAGAATCCGACGATGATGAAGTTCTTCTCCTCGGGTTATCTCTTCACGCTGAACGGCGGCGACTCGACGTCCATTGGTCCCAGCATCACGACCTACCAGCAGAACAGCACCAACGGTCAGCTCACCCTGGTTGCAAACAGCACGACGCAGCTTGCCGCTCCAGGTACCAATATCTCCTCCATTACCAGCAACGGCACCTACGTCTACCTGACCGACGTCACCAACAATCAGATCTATGCCTATACGGTCAGCAGCGGAGCATTGCAGCCGGTCACCGGCAGCCCTTTCGCCAACCTGTCGCCGGCAACCACGCCGGTCTGGACGCTGGTTGATAGCAAGGGCAAGTTCCTCTACGTCCTGAACCAGGGCACCTCGAACGTGCAGAACGTCTCCAGCACCATCTCGGCTTTCACGATCGATACGCAGGGCCGTCTGGCCCGCCTGGCTGATACCAGCAATCCGTATCCGGTCGGCTCCGGCCCGGTCTGCATGCTGCAGGATCCGTCGAACCAGTATGTGTACACCTCGAACCGTAACGACTCCACGGTTTCGGGCTTTATCATCAACCAGAACACAGGCCAGTTGTCAGGTCTTACCCGTGGTTCGACGTTCCCGACCGTTGGTAATCCGACCTGCCTCGTCGCTAGCGGCAACGTGAGGTAATCGATCTGGCCATGCAGAATATTTCTTCTTACAGCACGCAATTTCAGGAAGGGCAGGACGGGAGCTCCAACGGCTCCCGGAAGATGGGAAAACGCATGAAGTGGAGTAAGTTCGGCCGCAACGCGCTGGCCACTGTCGTATCTCTTGGCATGGGCCTGGGCATCACCGCCTGCAGCCGCGACTACGTCGTCGCGTTTCTCTACGTCGCCTCTTCCGGATCGAGCACTGGACTGATCAACGCCTATGAGGTCGACTATCAGGTCGGCGCTCTGGTGCAGATGCCGACCTCGCCGGTCGACACCGGCTTCCGCAACCCGGTCGCCATTGCCGCCACTTCAAACGGCAAGTTTGTCTACGTTGTGCATCGTGACGACTCCAAGATCGTGGAGTACGCGGTTGGCACGGACGGCAAGCTCTACGGTCAGAACTCCTACGATGCCATCGGCGGAACCTACCCGGTTGCGTTGAGCGTTACGCCCGACAACAAGTTCGTCTATGTTCTGAATACCTATCAGAGCGGCTACTCGCCGGCCAGCGTTGGCCCGGGCAGCATCTCGGTCTTCAAGATCACTTCCGATACGGACGGCTCGCTCACGGCGCAGCCTTCGCTGACTGTCAAGATCGGCAACAACCCGGTCGGTGTCGTGACCAGCACGTATAACAACTTCGTCTACGTCGTAGAGCAGGACGGCAATGCGAACAGCAAGAACCTGCTTGGCTTCTCGCACGACGCAAACGGAGCACTTACAACACTCCCCGGTACGACACTGGGTAACAACTCGACGACCTTTACCTCCGGCTACTACTCCGGTGTGACTGCAAGCGCCATCGTAGAAGATCCGCGTTCCCGCTTCCTGTACGTAACGGATCGCGACTCCAGCCAGGTGATCGGCTATACGCTGGGCTCCACCGGCGTGCCGGCTCTGATCTCCTCCAGCCCCTGGTCCACCGGTCTTCGTCCTCTGGCGGCGACGGTCGATCCTCGTGGCTACTATCTGTACGTCGCCAACTATAGCGCCAATAACGTCTCGGCCTTTGTCATTGACCAGGCGACCGGCGCCCTGACCGGATCGGCAGCCTCCAGTTCCACCTCGGTTGGCACCGGCCCCCAGAGCATCACCATCGAGCCAGCTCTGGGCAAGTACATGTTCACGGCGAACTTCCTCGACAACACCACCAGCGGTCTGCAACTGGACTCGCATAACGGAAGCCTGAAGAGCATTCAGAACACTCCGTTTGCAACCTCCAGCCGCCCGAGCGCAGCGGTTGCTGTCGCCAACGGCGCACATGCCACGCAGACAGTGAACCCGTAAGAACGAATACGTCATGCACAAACGCCCCGCCAAGTGCGGGGCGTTTGCTTTTGGTGGGTAAGGAGATTGAGGGAGATATATAGCAGCAGGCATCACCCAAGTGTTAGAGGTTGCACCAACCAATAGCTATTGCCGCAGGCGGTATAGATACAAGCCGTCGATGAAAGAGCGCTGAAGGCGCGCTCTATACCAGCCTGGGGCAACGCCCCAGGTTTGAGGATAGTTAAACGGTTAGAGGGCTGAAGGCCCGACCTATAATCCCCAATCGTCACAAACGAAACGGTTCGTTAAACCGTTGTATGCCAATCGAAAAATATCGCTTCAGAATGAATTCCGCGCCCTTCTCACCAGACATGGCATTGCATTCAATGGACGATACACATGGGATTGAAGGCTTTTATATAGAGCGGGCCTTCAGCCCTTAACATCTTGTGCGTTCCTACCCTGGGGCGTTGCCCCTGGCTGGTATAGAACGCGCCTTCAGCGCTTTATTTATGGACTCCGGGTGATGATAACGCGCACACGCATCGCCCAATCCTGCTTACGCCGCGGCCTTCTTCGTCCCAAACGTCGCCAACACCCACTTACGCGCCGGATTCTCATAGAAGACATACAACAGATACGCGAAGCCCCACAGCAGCACATACGACGCCCAAGGGTCGAACGCGGTGTAATGCAGCTTCTCCGCCAGGTGGTAGTCACGCATCATCTGCAGGCCGTTGAAGTGCAGCAGGTAGATGCAGAGCGTTGCCTCACCAACCATCACAAACGGCTTCCACCCAAAGAACAAAGCAATTGGATTTCTTCCGGTCACACCCAGGATCAGCATCGCGAACAGCGGTGTCAGCAGACCACCGTGCATCAGGATGTAGGAGGTGTGATCGGCGGCAAGATACAGAAAGCCAACAATACCGGCTACGGCTGCAAATGCCAGCACAGCACGCACCCTCTCGCTCATCTCGCGCACGCCGTGCAGCCGGCCCAGGACGATCCCAACGAGAAAGGTACACACATACGGCAGTGGCGTAAACTTCAGCCCGCGCAGGTAGTAGCCGTAGGAGTAGCGGTCCAGATGGGGCAGACCATCCGGATTCGTCAGCATGTAAATACCGTGCGGTATAAGACCGAGAATCCAGATGGCAAGACCAAGAGCGGCCAGGTTTCTTCCCCTCTCTGGCCAGCGCCACCGCATGACAAACGGAAAGATGACGTAGAGAAATGCCTCGGTAGAGAGCGTCCAGGCCACAGTGTTCCAGAATGTGGCCAGCCATGGACTCCACCCCTGCAGCAGGAGCGGGGTCATGATGGCGCCCCGAACAAACTCCCCGCGGGTGCGGACGTGGAACTCTTCCATCAGGACTGGAATCGAGATCAGCAGAGAGACCAGATAGACCGGGTACAGCCGCGCCACGCGGGCAAGATAAAAGTCCTTCAGCTTGAGAGTGCGGATGCGGTCGCCGTAGTTGTAGCTCAGAATGAATCCGGAGATCAGCAGGAAGAATCCGACGAAGACAAAGCCATGCCCCACAACCGGGGTAATCCACTCAATGTGCGGCGGAGTGAAGTGGAAGAGCATGATATTCGCCGCCAGGAACGTACGTACTCCCGTCAACGCGGGAAGCGCAGGTTTGCGGGTGGTACGCGGAGCAGCCGGAGTTGCCTCGGCGGCGGGGGTAGAGATGGTTTCAGTCACAGCCAATGTTCGTTAAGACGTTACTTCTGCCGCCTGAGTTCCGGGAAATCAAGGGCAGCGCCGACAATTACGGCCGCCGGCGTGGCGAGGGTAAGCGTCAGCAGATACCAGACCGGTTGCGGCCCGCCCTGCAGCTTGAAAAAGGCATTGACGCTGAATCCAAACAGAATCGCGGCGATCACACCAGCATGGAGAACCGGTTTATACGGAGCGATGATGCCTGCGATAAACCCACCCACCATCGCCGCGATCAATCGGACGGCGATACTTGTGATCAGATAGCTGGAAGTCTCTGCCTTTCCGGCAAATACGAGCCGCACCAGACTGCTTTCCAGGGACAGTGCGATGTTGAGCGCCAGAAAGCCGACCATCACGCTCATCACGCTACGTAGCGCTGGAGGCATAACTCTAAGCTGTCACCATCGATCCGATGGTCTCACCCTTCACCACGCGCATGATGTTGCCTTCCTCACGCATGGAGAAGATGATCATCGGCATACTGTTGTCTTTGCACAGCGACACGGCGGTCGTATCCATCACCTTCAAACCCAGCTTCAGGATCTCCATGTAGGTAATGGTCTGGAACTTCACCGCATCGGGAACCTTCTTGGGGTCGGCGGTATAGATGCCGTCCACGGAGGTTGCCTTCAGCAGGACATCCGCCTTGATCTCCATGGCGCGCAGCGCCGCTGCCGTGTCCGTAGAGAAGTATGGATTGCCGGTACCGGCGCCAAAGATCACGACGCGTCCCTTCTCCAGGTGACGGATGGCGCGGCGGCGGATGTATGGCTCGGCAACCTCGTGCATCGCGATCGCAGACATCACGCGGGTCGCAATTCCCTGCTTTTCAATCGCATCCTGCAGCGCAATGGCGTTGATTACCGTCGACAGCATTCCCATGTGGTCTGCGGCAACGCGATCCATATCGATGGCCTGCTCGGCCACGCCGCGAAAGAAATTACCGCCGCCCACCACAATCGCCACTTGTGCGCCGGTCCGCGCCACCTGGGCGATCTCTTCGGCTACTTTGTGGATGAAAATGGCGTCAATTCCGAAGCCGCGGCCTGCGGCCAGGGCTTCTCCACTCAACTTGAGGAGAACGCGCTTGAACATGCTCTCCCGAGTATCGCATATCGAAGGCCTTAGAGCAGAGTCAGGCCGCCCGGCCTATCTTCTGGAGGAAGCCCGCCTTCACCCGCTTGCTACCTCCTTTATCGAATCGGACCAGGACCGTATCGCCGTGGTAATCCAACACCCTGCCACTCCCGAAGCTCCTGTGCCGGATGTGATCGCCGACGTTGAAGCCGGCTTCAAGCTCCGGCTGAGGCAGCGTCTCCGGCGCTGTTGTGTATACCGGGCCGATGCCGGTATCGACACGTACCACCTCGGTCTTACCAGCGGCAGGCCTGAGCTGCTCCGACGGCCGGAGACAGTTATCGCAGCTTCCACAGGGTTCTCCCGCTTCTTCTCCAAAGTACTGGCGCAGGATCTGCTTTCTGCAATCCAGGCTTTCAGCGTAGTGCATCATCTCATCCAGACGAGCCTTGTCCTGCTGTGCGCGTTCGACATAGATAGCGAGCATCTGCTGCAGGTACTCATCTGTGGCTTCCTTGGCTCCGTGACGAATGTATCCGGCTCTTATCCGGCGTAGAAAACCAGCTTCCCGCAACAGATAGAGCATCACCTGCGTGCGGCGGCGCTGAGTCCCGGCCCGTTCAGCAATCTGTAAAGCACTTTGAGGTTCGTTCGTGAGCGCGTCCACGACGGACCGTAGCTCCTCCAGCTTTGGATAACGGCCTCGAAGAAAGAAATTCTGGATCCGCCGGTCTTCCAGCCGATAGAGGAGGACTGCCCGGGCAGGTAAACCATCTCTGCCGGCGCGTCCTGCTTCCTGGTAGTAGCTCTCGAGAGAATCTGGAAACTCGTAGTGATAGACAAAGCGGATGTCCGGCTTGTCGATTCCCAGGCCAAAGGCCTTGGTGGCGATCATCACTCGATAACGATCTGCCATAAACTCCTGCTGCACCCGTTCCCGCTCGCGGGCAGACATCCGCCCGTGGTAGCGCCCGGTTGCAATCCCTTCCGCCTGCAGGCGTTCGTACAGCTCATTCGCAGAGCGCACACTCGCCGTATAGACAATGCCGGAGCCCTGCTCGGCGAGAAGCATCTGGGTTAGGCGATGCAGCTTCGCATCATTGTTGACTGCGGGGACGACACTGAAAGATAAGTTCGGCCGCTCCACACCGGCCTGAACGACGACAGCATCCGGAGCTTCCAGTTGCTCCAGAATCTCGCGGGCTACCTGTTCGGTCGCAGTCGCCGTCAGCGCCAGCACCGGCGGATATCCTAACGCCGCCCGTGCATACCGCAAGCCCAGGTAGGCCGGACGGAAATCATGGCCCCATTGCGAGAGACAGTGGGCCTCATCCACGACGAAAAGGCCGACGCCGCTCTCTTTGAGTGAGGCCAGAAATTCGCGCTGCTCCAACCGCTCGGGCGTGACGTAGATAAGCTGCGGAATTCCCTCGGCGATAAGCTGAGTCACGGTCCGCTGCTCCGTACAACTCAGTGTGGAATCGACCTTCTCGACGGCAATCTCCGCCTGCTCTGCTTTCTCCTGCTGATCCTGCATAAGTGCAATCAGCGGGGAGACGACAATCACCGCCCTGCCAAGAAAGAGAGCCGGTAACTGATAACACAGGGACTTCCCAGCCCCGGTCGGCATGACCGCCAGAACATTCTTTCCCTGAAAGATCGCTTCCAGAGTCTCTCTTTGGCCGGATCGAAAGCGGGTGATACCGAAACGCTGCTTCGCCTCAAGATGCAGCCCAGCCCATGGAATGGCTCGCTCCTGCGCATGACGATGCGGTTGGTGAGTTGGTTGCGTCGGGACGGTAGCGGTCTGCTTCTTCGACATCGTCCGGTTCAGATGCCTTAACGATCAGCGGAGGCTGCACCCGTTCGATTGTGAGCTTTGCGACACGCCATGAGAGCATTTTCCCTGAAAACGATCGCGTCAGAATGCCCTATAAGGGATCCGGGGAAGTTAGTACGGAGAAGTGAAGCGCTGAAGGCGCGTTCTATACCAGCCTGGGGCAACGCCCCAGGTTTTGGCGCCCACAAGATGTTAAAGGGCTGAAGGCCCGCCCTATATGAGGGCCTTCTATCCGACCGTATCATTTCGATAGAGCATTTCCCTGTCGGCGTAGAATAGGGTCCCCCATATCCAGCGACAAGGGAAAATGCTCTAGGCATACAACGATTTCACGAACCGCTTTCGTTTTGTGACGATTGTGGATTGACGATTGGGGATTATAGATCGGGCCTTCAGCCCTCTTACCGTTTCCTGGCTCCGTACCTGGGGCGTTGCCCAGGCTGGTATAGGTCGCGCCTTCAGCGCTCAACACATCTTTCTGGCAATAAAGAATGGGCTGAGGCCGTTCCTTTAGGCTAAGCAAGACGGTCGCGCATTTCGCGATAGATCACTGCGAGATCGCTTCTACATTTGCGCCACAGGAGCGAACTAAAGCTGTTCCTCAAAGAACTACTCTAAAAGGTGTGGACCTGTTCAGCTTGTTCTATCAATAAGAAACGCCACGGAAAATCCGTGGCGTTTTCTTTGGATTGAAATTCAGCTTACGCCTTAGCGGCGAGCTCGCCCTCTTCGGCTTCTACTTTCTTGACCTGATCTGCGATCCAGGCATAGGTCTTCTCCAGCCCCTTGCGCAGTGGCTGGCTCGGTTCCCACTGCAGCTTCTCGCGAATCAGGCGATTGTCGGAGTTACGTCCGCGGACCCCGAGGGGGCCAGGGACGTTCTTGATCGTCAGCGGTTTACCCGCGATATCCATCACCAGCTTCGCGAGCTGGTTGATGCTGACCATCTCTTCCGAGCCGATGTTCAGCGGTCCCTCGAAGGGACCATCCATCATGCGGCGAATTGCCTCAACGCACTCATCGACATAGAGGAACGAGCGGGTCTGTTTGCCATCGCCCCATACTTCGATCGAGCCGCCCTCGGGGGTCGTAGCCACTTTACGGCACATTGCGGCAGGCGACTTCTCGCGGCCACCGCGCCAGGTGCCTTCCGGGCCAAAGATGTTGTGGAAGCGGGCGACACGGACGTGCAGGCCGTAGTTCCGCATGTAGGAGAGGTACAGACGCTCCGAGAAGAGCTTCTCCCATCCATACTCCGAGTCAGGAGCCGCGGGGTAGGCGGAGTCTTCCGAGCACTTCGGATTGTCTGGATCTTCCTGATTGTAGGCAGGGTAGATACAAGCGGAGGAGGAGTAGAAGAAACGCTTAACGCCGGCCTCGCGGCCGTACTCAACCACGTTCAGGTTGATGGTCGCTGAGTTATGCATCACATTGGCATCGTGCTCGCCGGTAAAGATGTAGCCGGCGCCGCCCATGTCGGCCGCAAGCTGATACACATCATCGATACCGTCGACCACAGCCTTGACCACCTGCGGATCGCGCAGGTCGGCCTGGATGAACTCATCTGCTGCGGACTCGGTGAACTCGTGCTTCTTAATATCCACGCCCCGAACCCAAAAGCCTTCCGACTTCAGTCTGCGAACCAGGTGGCCGCCGATAAACCCGCCGGCGCCGCCGACAAGCACTCTCTTCTGTGACATTCTGTCCCCTTGGTTGGAAAGGTTAGCAATCTTTGCTGCGGATGTACGCGCGCTAACCCAATCATAGCGGAAACCGGCATGGGGGCCGACACGAAAGTAATCACCGTCGTGTTAAAGGATGGAATTGAGGTTAAAAGCAAAATGCCCACTCCGAAGAGTGGGCATTTTCAAGAATATGCCGGCGATAACCTAATCTCCCACACAGTTTCCCGTGCAGTACCATCGGCTCGACAAGGCTTAACTTCCGTGTTCGGGATGGGAACGGGTGTGACCCTTGCGATATGCTCACCGGCAAATTGTCGAAGTCGCTCGCGCGATACTTCACAACTGAATAGATTGAGTTTGCTGCTTTTGATAACTACAGGGCTTGTGTTGAATGTCTCTGACAACAATAACTCTGTGCAGAGTAAATTCTATGGACAAGCCGAACGGGCGATTAGTACTGGTAAGCTACACACATTACTGTGCTTCAACCTCCAGCCTATCAACCAGGTGGTCTTCCTGGGCCCTTCATTTCCCTTTTGGGTTGGGAGATCTCATCTTGAGGCATGCTTCCCGCTTATATGCATTCAGCGGTTATCATAACCGAACTTCGCTACCCAGCCGTGCCTTTGGCAAGACAACTGGAACACAAGAGGTTCGTCCATCCCGGTCCTCTCGTACTAAGGACAGGCCCCCTCAAATCTCCTACGCCCACAGCAGATAGAGACCGAACTGTCTCGCGACGTTCTGAACCCAGCTCACGTACCGCTTTAATAGGCGAACAGCCTAACCCTTGGAACCTTCTACAGCTCCAGGATGCGATGAGCCGACATCGAGGTGCCAAACCATTGCGTCGATATGAACTCTTGGCAATGATCAGCCTGTTATCCCCGGCGTACCTTTTATCCGTTGAGCGATGGCCCTTCCATACAGAACCACCGGATCACTAAGGCCTGCTTTCGCATCTGCTCGACTTGTAGGTCTCGCAGTTAACCACACTTATGCCTTTGCACTCGACGGTCGATTTCCAAACGACCTGAGTGTAGCTTCGCGCGCCTCCGTTACAATTTAGGAGGCGACCGCCCCAGTCAAACTACCCGTCTTACAATGTCCCTCTCCCGGATCACGGGAGTAGGTTAGGATCACAACAATCGCAGGGTGGTATCTCACCGTTGGCTCCTCCGAGACCGAAATCCCGGGATCAAAGCCTCCCACCTATCCTGCGCAGCAATTGCCGTAACCCACTGTAAAAGTATAGTAAAGGTGCACGGGGTCTTTTCGTCTAGCTGCGGGTAACCGGCATCTTCACCGGTACTACAAGTTCGCCGAGCAACTCGTTAAGACAGTCGTACGATCGTTACTCCATTCGTGCAGGTCGGAACTTACCCGACAAGGAATTTCGCTACCTTAGGACCGTTATAGTTACGGCCGCCGTTCACTGGGGCTTCAGTTCAAAGCTTCGAGTTACCTCTAACCTCTCCCTTTAACCTTCCAGCACCGGGCAGGAGTCAGCCCCTATACGTCGTTTTAGACTTTGCAGAGACCTGTGTTTTTGTTAAACAGTCGCCGTACGCGCTTCACTGCGGCCCACCAGAGGTGGGCGACCCTTCTCCCGAAGTTACGGGTCTAATTTGCCGAGTTCCTTAACAAGCCTTCACTCGAGCGCCTTTGGATATTCTCCTCGTCTACCTGTGTCGGTTTGGGGTACGGTTCCCAATCTCTCTCCTTAGAGGTTTTTCTTGGCAGCGTGGAATCAGCAGCTTACACCCATACGGGCTTGCTTTGCGCCTCACTGTTAAGACCTGACGGATTTGCCTATCAGATCCAGCTTACGCGCATCGACCGCCATAGCCATATGACGACCTGCTTATCCTTCTGCGTCACCCCATCGTGATAACGAGATATTGGGAGGTCCGGAATATTAACCGGATGTCCATCGCTTACGCCTCTCGGCCTCAGCTTAGGGACCGCCTAACCCTGAGCGGATTAACCTTCCTCAGGAAACCTTAGACTTTCGGCGTCAACGGTTCTCACGTTGATTATCGCTACTTATGCCGGCAGGGTCTCTTCTCAACGCTCCATCAGTCTTCTCAGTCTGACTTCATCGCTGTGAGAATGCTCTCCTACCACGCACACAATGTGTGCATCCGCTGCTTCGGTATACAGTTTTAGCCCCGTTGTATTGTCGGCACCGGACCGCTTGACCAGTGAGCTATTACGCTTTCTTTAAAGGATGGCTGCTTCTAAGCCAACCTCCTGGCTGTCTGAGCGTTCCGACTTCCTTTCCCACTTAACTGTAATTTGGGGACCTTAGCAGGCGGTCTGGACTGTTTTCCTCTCGACTGTGAAGCTTAGCCCCCACAGTCTGACTCCCGGACTGGTTGTCATTGGCATTCGAAGTTTGGCTGGATTCGGTAAGCCGGAAAGCCCCCTAGTCCAATCATGTCTCTACCACCAACGCAAATCATCCGAGGCTAGCCCTAAAGCTATTTCGGAGAGAACGAGCTATCACGGAATTTGATTAGCCTTTCACCCCTACCCTCAGCTCATCCGAGCTTTTTTCAACAAACACCGGTTCGGTCCTCCAATGGGTGTTACCCCATCTTCAACCTGGCCAAGGGTAGATCATCCCGCTTCGCGTCTATTCCTGCCAACTTAATCGCCCTATTCAGACTCGCTTTCGCTGCGGCTCGCTCACGCTTAACCTTGCTGACAAGAATAACTAGCCGGCTCATTATGCAATAGGCACGCGGTCAGACATTCCCTTACGGGCATAGTCCTCCCACTGCTTGTAGGCACACGGTTTCAGGTACTTTTCACTCCCCTCACTGGGGTGCTTTTCGCCTTTCCCTCACGGTACTGGTTCACTATCGGTCAGAAACGAGTATTTAGCCTTACGGAATGGTCTCCGTGGATTCAAGCAGGGTTTCACGTGCCCCGCCTTACTCAGGTACCTGCTTCGAGTCTGGACTCATTTCGTCTACGCGCCTGTCACGCTCTATGGATCCATTTTCCAAAGGATTCGACTATAAGCCAGATTGGTAACTCTACTGTTGCAGGCCCTACAACCCCCGTTGCACCGTAATGCGACGGGTTTGGGCTGTTCCGATTTCGCTCGCCACTACTTTCGGAATCGAGGTTTCTTTCTTCTCCTGGAGGTACTGAGATGGTTCACTTCCCTCCGTTCGCTTATCTCCGCCTATGAATTCAGCGGGATATAACTGGGTTTTGCCCAGCTGGGTTTCCCCATTCGGAAATCTCCGGATATAACGCCTGTGTGCGGCTCCCCGAAGCTTATCGCAGCTTGCCACGTCCTTCATCGCCTGTTTCTGCCAAGGCATCCACCGTGCGCCCTTAGTAGCTTGACCATAGAATTTACTCACACACAGAATGTATGAGCGTCCAACTCTATGTTGTTGTCCGCCTTCGCTAGCACGACTCACAACCAGTAACTACCCGGTCGCTATCGTCTAGCCGAATTATTCTAAAGACACTCAACACTGATTATTGCCAGCCGCATAAGGAAACAACCCTTACCGCTGACAGCTCAGCCTTGTAGTTATTTAATTTACCCAATCTATTCAGTTGTCAAACATCACTCGAGCAACCTTATCGCTGCTCACCGGCCTTGGCCGGCTTGAGTGTTGACTGCTACTCAAGGTTCAAGCTCTGACTTATCAGTCAGGACCTCAACCTCAGTTAGAGGCAACGTTTTTCAGTATACCGCACTTAGCGGGATCGTCAAACCACATCGAGAGGATTGGTGGAGCTGAGCGGGATCGAACCGCTGACCCCCTGCTTGCAAAGCAGGTGCTCTCCCAGCTGAGCTACAGCCCCATGGACAAACCATATTGCCGAGCCTGGCTGCCTTCTACCTGCGAAATGGTGGGCCTGGGTAGATTCGAACTACCGACCTCACCCTTATCAGGGGTGCGCTCTAGCCAACTGAGCTACAGGCCCTTTGGTAGAGCTTCCAGAAGCTCTCTCGAAAAGTTTTTCGAGGACACAGTTGAACGTGCGGACCAGCTAAGCCAATCCTGACCATCGATATCGATGACAAGCAAGCCAAAAGAAGGCTTGATTCAGAATTCCATCACTCCTGCAGGTAAGTCAGGCGATGGTTGACATGGTCACCATAACCGCTCAGTCCGAAGACTGTCCGCATTCCGCGGAGCGCGTTTATGTGCCATGACGTTTCTCTTTTAGAAAGGAGGTGATCCAGCCGCAGGTTCTCCTACGGCTACCTTGTTACGACTTCACCCCAATCATGAATTACACCTTGGGCGGCTGCTCCCTTGCGGTTAGCTCACCGACTTCTAGTGCAACCCACTTTCGTGATGTGACGGGCGGTGTGTACAAGGCCCGGGAACGTATTCACCGCAGCGTTCTGATCTGCGATTACTAGCGATTCCAGCTTCATGAAGTCGAGTTGCAGACTTCAATCCGAACTGAGGCCGGCTTTTTCCGATTGGCTCCCCCTCACGGGTTCGCGACGGTTTGTACCGGCCATTGTAGCACGTGTGTAGCCCTGGACATAAAGGCCATGAGGACTTGACGTCATCCCCACCTTCCTCCCCGTTATCCGAGGCGGTTTCGCCAGAGTGCTCAACTAAATGGTAGCAACTGGAGATAAGGGTTGCGCTCGTTGCGGGACTTAACCCAACATCTCACGACACGAGCTGACGACAGCCATGCAGCACCTATATAGAGGCCTATTGCTAGGCGCCGATATTTCTACCGAATTCCTCTACATTTCGAGCCCAGGTAAGGTTCTTCGCGTTGCGTCGAATTAAACCACATGCTCCACCGCTTGTGCGGGCCCCCGTCAATTCCTTTGAGTTTCAGCCTTGCGACCGTACTCCCCAGGCGGATTGCTTATCGCGTTAGCTTCGGCACGACGGGATTGGGTACCCGACACACCAAGCAATCATCGTTTAGGGCTAGGACTACCAGGGTATCTAATCCTGTTTGCTCCCCTAGCTTTCGCGCCTCAGCGTCAGTTATGGTCCAGTGAGCCGCTTTCGCCACAGGTGTTCCTTCCGATATCTACGCATTTCACCGCTACACCGGAAATTCCACTCACCTCTCCCATACTCAAGCCCGGCAGTTTCCAGTGCAGACTTCGAGTTGAGCCCGAAGATTTCACACTAGACTTGCCAAACCGCCTACGCGCCCTTTACGCCCAATAATTCCGAACAACGCTTGCCCCCCTCGTATTACCGCGGCTGCTGGCACGAAGTTAGCCGGGGCTTCTTCTTCCGGTACCGTCATAATCGTCCCGATCGAAAGGAGTTTACGTCCCAAGAGACTTCATCCTCCACGCGGCGTTGCTGCGTCAGGGTTTCCCCCATTGCGCAAAATTCCCCACTGCTGCCTCCCGTAGGAGTCTGGACCGTGTTTCAGTTCCAGTGTGTCCGTGCGCCCTCTCAGGCCGGATACAGATCATCGCCTTGGTGGGCCATTACCCCGCCAACTAGCTAATCTGCCGCGACCCCCTCTCCAAGCGCATTGCTGCTTTGACTCGTAAGTGTTATGCGGTATTAGCCTCGGTTTCCCGAAGTTATTCCCCACTCGGAGGTAGGTTAGTCACGTGTTACTCACCCGTGCGCCACTTTACTCAGGTATTGCTACCCTTTCTCGTGCGACTTGCATGTGTTAGGCACGCCGCCAGCGTTGATTCTGAGCCAGGATCAAACTCTCGTTTGAAACCTGTTGGCAGCCCACAGGACGGAGGTCCGTGGGTCCTGCCTGCCCGCCAAGGCTCGAAAACCTGGCGGGTCATTACCTTGTGAGATTTGACCAAGCCAAAGCTTGCATCATCTCACGACTGGCACGTTCAACTATGTTGTCAAAGATCCGTAACGGACAACCGCCTTGGCGGGCCGTTTGGATCAAGGACTCAGGCGCGTAACGCTGCCATGTGTCCTCGAACTTGATGCGCTGTTTTGTCTGGGTGGTACGACTTCCGCTTACCCGCTTGGCTTCGATCTACAATCTCAACCGCCGGTTCGCTTCGTCGTCGCTTTCGACTTGCGCCAACTTTTCTAAGGTATCGAACTTTCGTTCGCTTGTCAACCTCTTTCGCTGTTTTCTTTTCTTGCCTTATCTGCCGTCGGTCCTTATGGCCGATCAAGCCCCGCGGGCGCAGATCCTGCAAGCTAAAGAAGCAGCTCGTCCTACTTAGAGTTTGACGTATCCACCTTGAGTGGCGTCATCACAGCACAGAAACTCAAACATCACTTCAGCCGACGCGCGACTGCGGCCTCTAGGGCCCTTTTCGATTTCAACTTTGCAGTGGCTTGGGTTTGATTGGGGGCGGGGCATTTACCCTATCGCTCTGTCCCAAATACAAACGCTTGGACTGCGGGTTGAAGAACCTGATCTTTCTAGATTCTCCCAGTTTTCACCAGGGCGGCCTCGCCTTCAGGCTCGCGCTTCAACCTCAGCGTTGCTTGCTGTTCGCTGCAACGTTTTTGAATGTAACCCGTTGATGAACGGAAAGCAAGCTTAACACTGTTGAAAATTGCATCTCAATGTTGAAAACCAACCATTACCTATTTGCATTCAATAACTTATAAAAGTTAAGGTTGCACCGCAGACGGTGCAACCTTGGTTTGCTGGAAACACGAACAACGAAATTCGCGCCCCTATCAATTCGCTCCCTAGTCCAGTTTGGGCGCCTTCTGGTATTCCCCTGATTTTTTCCAGGCGCCGGCCTTCACCTCTTCTGCCGTCAAGGCCTTCTCCTTCATAGCGATGTCGTGCACCCTGCGGAAGGCATCCGTCGTGCGCACCTGTTTATCCCGGGGAGGGAGGGTCGCAATCTCCGCGCTCACATACTGGGTCCGGTTGCCGGGATTGGGGTGATCGCTCAAAAACTGTGCCCCGCCCGCGCCATACTTCGCCTGGATAATCTCAAAGAACTGCGGCATGCCGCGCGGGTCATATCCGGCGTCGTACAGGATGTGGGTGCCCATCAGGTCTGCCTGTTTTTCGGCATCGCGCCCCATCCGCAGGAAGTCCAACCCCGCGGCCGTCCCGATACCCTGGGCAGCAATATCTCCGAGCCTGCCGCCAATGGTTGCCTGCGCCGCAATTTGCCCCAGGCCGTACCAGATGCTCCGAGTCTGCTGCTTGGTGATGTTGCAGGTCGCGTGACGCATCACCACGTGGGAGAGCTCATGGCCCATCACGCCAGCCAGTTGCGCCTCGCTCTCGGCTGCCTGGATCGTCGCCAGATTCACAAACACCGATCCTCCCGGCAGGGCGAACGCGTTGATCTCATCGCTGGCGACGACGTGGAAGTTGTACCTCCATGCATATCCGGGAGCGTAGTTCACCAGCTTCTCTCCCAACTGGCGCACGTAGACGGCGACCGGGTCGGAATCCTTCAGAACCGGCATCGCGTCGTAGACCTTCGCCGCCACCTGCTCGCCCTGCTTCTGCTCATCCGGCTCCGTGAAGGCGTTCTTGCATACCGGAAGTTGGATCTGCGTCGCCTCGCACCGGACTGCCGCCGCCATCACTACCACTACCAGCCATCGTGTCAGTTGCTTCTTCATCACCGTCTCCACTCCCTGCCGGGCCGTGCCGCGATTGTAGTGAATCCCACAGGAAACGGGAAAACACGCGGAAAATGGCCCTTTTGCGGGCTATAATCTAACCCTTACCTCGCTACCGCGAGGCTTGGAGCGACGTACCATGCCAATCACGCCCACCCAGAACATCTGGCACAACGGACAGCTCATCCCCTGGGAGAAAGCCACCATCCACGTCATGTCCCACGTGGTGCACTATGGCTCTTCCGTGTTCGAGGGGATCCGTGCCTACACCCAGGGCAGCTCCGCCGGCGTCTTCCGCCTGCCGGAGCACATGCAACGCCTGATCGACTCGGCCAAGATCTATCGCATGCCGCTGCCGTACACCGTCGATCAGCTATGCGCCGCAGTGGTAGATGTCGTTGAAGCGAACGGTGTTGCTCCGTGCTATATCCGGCCCATCGCCTTCCGTGGCTACGGTGAGATTGGCGTCAACCCCACCAAGTCTCCTGTTGAGGTCTACATCGCCAACTTCCCCTGGGGTAAGTACATCACCGCCAGTGAAGGCGCCGATGTCTGTATCTCCTCCTGGTCGCGCCTGGCGCCGAACACCATGCCGTCGCTGGCCAAGGCGGGCGCCAACTACATGAACTCGCAGCTCATCAACATGGAGGCCAAGGCCAACGGCTACGTGGAAGGCATTGCGCTGGACCGCAACGGCTATCTGTCCGAGGGCTCGGGCGAGAATCTCTTCCTCATCCGCAACGGCGTCATCTACACGTCGCCGCTGGCAAACTCGGTACTGTCGGGCATCACACGCGACTCCATCATTACGATTGCCAAGCACCTCGGCATTCCAGTGGTGGAACAGTCGCTGCCCCGCGAACTGATCTATATCGCGGACGAAGCCTTCTTCACCGGCACCGCCGCCGAAGTTACCCACCTGCGCTCGGTCGACCAGATCATGATCGCTGACGGCAAGATGGGCCCCATCACCACCGCCATCCACGATGAATTCTTCGCCCTGGTCAACGGTCTGCAGCCCGATCGCTATAACTGGCTTACGCCGGTGAACGTCAAGGCCAACGAAGAAACTTCGGTCTAGAACCCTTCTGATGCAAGCAAAAAAGAGGCGGCCTGATGGCCGCCTCTTCTGTTTGCTTAGTCTCATAGGATTGGGTGCGTAGGACTGGGTGCCCCATATCTGGCGGCTTTATCGCCAGATGTGGGTTTAGAGTCATCACCAACACCCTGCAAACCCATCTGTTTGGAGGGACCCATCTGCGGAGGAACTCATATGTCGAGGGACTCGTTTTTAGAAGGGTTAACTACTCCCCAACACTATGAACCAAGTAGTAATCTTTGCGGCGAAGGCTTGGCGAAACTTCGCTGAATTTCGCCGAAAACCCGAGAAAAACCGCAAAAAAGCATCCATTCCTGCCTACAATGGCTTCTCACGCCGTTGTTGGAGGAAGGCTCGTCATGGCTGCTCGTCCTTACTGGTCCGGTCACATTCAAATCTCCCTGGTCTCGTTCGCGGTCAAACTCTTTGTCGCTACGGAATCCAAGTCCGAGATCCGTTTTCATCAGATCAGCCGCTCCACCGGCGAACGGGTGAAGTACCAGAAGGTCAGCGCCTCAGAAGCGAACGAATCGACGCCTGCCTCCACCATCGAGAAGTCTGACATCGTTAAGGGCTACGAGTTCCGCAAAGGTGAGTACATCCAGATCGAGCCGGAAGAGATCGCCAATCTCCGCATTCCTTCTCGCAACACGATCGCCCTGGAACAGTTCATTGCGCTCGAAGAGCTGGACCCCGCCTTCTTTGAAAAGCCCTACTTCGTCACGCCGGAGAACGCAGCGCAGACGGAAGCCTTCGTCACCATCCGCGAAGCCTTGCGTGGCATGAAGAAGGCAGGCATCGGCAAGATCGCCTTCGGAGGCCGCGAGCACCTTGTCGCCATCGCGGCGCCCGCCGATAAAGAGCTCAAGGGCTTGATGGCCTACACCATGCGCTACCAGGAAGAGCTGCGGGATGCGAAGGAGTACTTCAGCGAGATCAAGGACGTCACTGTCGAGAAAGACCAGCTCGATCTCGCCCAGGAGCTGATCAAACGCAAGGCGCAGAAGTTCGATCCCTCCAAATGGCACGACGAATATGAAGCCGCCGTTCGCGCGCTGGTGCAGGCGAAGGTTGACCATCAACCGCTGCCGGTCGAAGAGGAACACCGACCGATGGCCAAGGTCATCAACCTGATGGACGCGCTACGCGCCTCGGTACACGGCAACAAGCAGGAAGAAGCCGCTGCAGCCACAGGCCGGAAGAAGCCCGCAGCGAAGGCTACCGCATCCGATGCGAAGCACGGCATGGAGATCGTGAAAGAGACGAAAGCCGCGGCGAAGAAGGGTGCGAAGAAGAAGTCAGCGTGAGCCCCAGTTGCTGGTTGCTAGTTCCTGGTTGCTAGTTGACTCCGCGAGCATTGAGCTCAGCACCGCATTCGAGCAAATCAACTTTCCCTGGTAATGAAAAAGCTACTTCCACTTCTGCTCACCGTGTCTGCCCTTGCTGCGCCCGATGCGACGCCGAGGCAGGCGTGGAAGAGCTTTCACGAGCTGTTGCAGCAGCAGTGTCCTGCGAAACATCTTGAGTTGATGGCGCCTGCGGAGCTGTTGAACTCGATCGAAGACTACGAAACTCAACTCCCGGCACAGGACATGGCGCTGGTCGACAAGTACACGACCCGCGCGTGCCGTGATGTGGCTGCGGGAGCCGCCTGCAACAACACCGGCTTTCTTCAGGCAGCGATGAAGCTCAACCGGCTGGAGCACTTCACCGGCAAGCTATGTCAGTTGCCGGTGGTCTGCACTGCGCAATCGAAGTGTGTTGTGCCGTAGAGAACGTGACCCGAGCGAGCTGCTTCTTTGCGTTTAACAAGACCATTCGATAAACCATACGATCTGGGCGAGACGGTGCGTTTTGCTGCATCAGGCAACACCTTGCGCATAGCACAACCATTTCGCACCGCAGGTGCGAATGCCTTGCTTAAGGGGACGGGCTTCAGCCGTCCCATATCAGGCCCGAAAGAAACGCGGCTTTAGCCGCTGAGGTACCCAACACATTGCCCTCAGCGGCTAAAGCCGCACTCATTTGCAGCTTGTTATCGCACGGCTGAAGCCGTGCGCTTAAGCGAGGCAATTCGCGCTCATCGCGCGAATCCTCCATGCCCAGAGGCGTGGAAAGACCGTGTTTACTTCTTCTCCACATCCACTCGGTTGCCCTTTGGATTGCAGCCCCAACTCTTTTCTTAAAAGCAGGGCCACGAAATACAGATCTTTGTAATACCCTCATCCCCACCGCAGCATCTGAATCGAACATGGCCACGAAAAAAGCAGCGAAGAAATCCGGAACACGCAAAGCCCCTACCAAGGCCACGGCGAAGCGCACACCGACGGCCTCTTCGGCGGTCGACCAGCAGCTTGCGAAATATCGTTCCATGCGCGACTTCGGTATCACCGACGAGCCTGCAGGTGGACATAAGACAGCCAAACTCAGTGAGCTGCCGTTTGTCATCCAGAAGCACGCCGCCACACGGCTGCACTATGATTTCCGGCTCGGCTGGAATGGTGTGCTGAAGAGTTGGGCCGTCGCCAAGGGGCCGAGCTATGTCGTCGCCGACAAGCGCCTTGCGGTTGAAGTAGAAGATCACCCCATGGAGTATGGCGGCTTCGAAGGCATCATCCCCAAGGGGCAGTACGGCGGCGGCACCGTCATGGTTTGGGATCACGGCACATGGGAGCCGCAGCCCGGGCACGACGTCGATGAAGGCCTGAAGAGCGGATCGCTGAAGTTCATCCTCCATGGCGAAAAACTGAAAGGCAAATGGGCCTTGATCCGCATGAAGGGTGGGCGCTTCGCCGGCGACACAAAACCTGGAGCCAAACCCAACTGGCTGCTGATCAAGGAGCATGATGACTTCGAGCGCGGCCCGGACGAGCCGCCGGTAACTGAGGCGGAACCCGATTCCGTCGTCACCGGCCGTTCCATAGAACAGATTGCAGCCGCCGAAGATCACGTCTGGAACAGCAAGGAGACCAGCAGCAGCGGCCAGCCCTGGTACAAGCAACCGTCGAAGACGGCTGAAGAGGCTCCTCGCAGCCCGAAACCACCCGGCAAAGCAGCAAAAAAATCAGCATCACTCGGGAAGCTTCCTAAAGAGAAGCTTCCCGAATTTCTGAAACCGCAGCTTGCCGTGGAAGCCATTAACCCGCCAACCGGCTCCAACTGGATTCATGAGCTCAAACTCGACGGCTATCGCATCCAGGCCCACATCGACCACGAGAAGGTAAAGCTGTTCACCCGGCGCGGCCTGGACTGGACGCATCGCATGCGCCCAGTCGCTGCGGCTCTGGCGAAGTTTCCCGCGACGACAGCCATCCTTGATGGAGAGCTCTGCGCTGTACGTCCCGATGGCACCACCAGCTTTGCCGACCTGCAGGCATCCTTCGAGCACGGCGAGCGGCGGCCCCTTACCTACTTCGTCTTCGATCTGCTGCATCTTGATGGGCATAACCCGCGCGATCTGCCGCTGTTGAAACGCAAAGCCATGGTGGAGCCGCTGCTCACACAGCTTGACCATCCACAAATCCAGTTCTCGCAGCATCTGCAGGGCGACGCCAAGGCGATCTTTCAGAACGCCTGCAGCCTGCATGCGGAGGGCATCATTTGCAAGCGCGGTGACGCTCCCTATCGCGCAACACGTTCGCCAGAGTGGCTGAAGCTTAAGTGCATTCGCGAGCAGGAGTTCGTCGTCGGAGGCTTTACCCTTCCCTCTAATGCCATCCGCGGCGTCGGCGCGCTGTTGCTTGGCTACTACAACGAACAGAAGCAGCTCATCTATGCCGGGCGAACCGGCACCGGCTTCAATGCCAAGATTCATAAGATGCTCCGCGACAAGCTCGAGACCCTGCGACAGAGCAAACCCGCGTTTTACGCGGTGCCGCCAGATGGGCGCACTGGAGCCATCTGGGTGAAACCTGAGCTCGTTGCGCAGGTCACCTTTACAACGTGGACGGCTGACAACCTTGTACGGCAAGCCGCCTTCCAGGGGCTTCGCGAAGACAAGCCTGCGGAAGAAGTTCGCCGCGAAGAGCCAACAGTCGCTCCTTCCGCCAAGCACGAGAGAGGACGGATGCCGATGCCGCAAGCGTCTCTGAAGGTGACGGAGCAAAAATCCTCTGCAGCAAGCGTCGCGACGAAAAAGAAGGCGACAGAGAAGGCCGCGCCTGTCCGCCTGACGCACCCCGACAAGATTCTCGATACCGCCAGTCAGCTCACCAAGCGGCAGCTCGCGGAGTATTACTGGGCGGTTGCGCCGTATATGTTGCCGCATATTGCCAATCGTCCGCTGTCACTGGTGCGATGCCCTGATGGCGCCGGCAAGCAATGCTTCTTCCAGAAACATGTAAATCACATGCTGCCACCAGGCATCACGGGAACCCCGGTGCCCGACAAAAAGACCCGGGAGATCGAACAGTACATCACTCTCTCCACACCGGAGGCCCTGGCGGGCCTGGCGCAGATGGGAGTACTCGAGGTTCATCCCTGGGGATCGAAGAACGACGATCTCGAAAGGCCCGATCGCGTTGTCATCGATCTCGATCCCGATACAGCTATCCCCTGGAACACACTCTGCGAGGCGGCTGCGGACGTACGTGCTCGCCTGAAGAAGCTCGGGCTTACTTCTTTCTTGAAGACCACCGGAGGCAAGGGACTGCACGTCGTCATTCCCATCACGCCGAAGCATGAGTATCCAGCGGTGAAAGAGTGGGCGCATGAGCTGGTCCTGCAGATGGAGCGGGACAATCCGCGGCTGTATCTCACCAAGATGAGCAAGGCCGCACGCGCAAACCACATCTTTCTCGACTATCTTCGCAATGAACGTGGAGCTACGGCAGTGGCTCCCTTCAGCCCACGTGCTCGCGAAGGGGCGCATGTTTCACTCCCGCTTCCATGGACTGATCTCAAACTTCCTGAGCGGCCTGTCTTTACGGTTGTCGACTTTGAGACATGGAAGCCGCGGCTTAAGCGTGATCCGTGGAAAGAGATGGGGAAGATCAAACAGCAGTTGCCGATTTAGTGCGGCAGCTTTGCTGCATTGTTTATCTATTGCGCGAAGCGCTGTCATTTCGCACTGCCGGTGCGAATGTCTTGCTTAAGGGGACGGCTTCAGCCGTCCCGTAGAAAGTCTTCATACTGATGCGGCTTTAGCCGCTGAGGTCAATGTTTTGGAGAAGCAGATCTCTCCGCTTCGCTGTGAGATGACAAACAAAAATGCGGTCAGATGGAGTATTGCGATGCGACTAGATTAGCCCTCAGCGGCTAAAGCCGCTTACTTTCGCAGCATCAAATTCGCACGGCTGAAGCCGTGCGCTTAAGCAAGACAATCGCGTAGCGCGATACTTCTTCTTCGCGGCTTTCGCTGCGAAGAAGAAACAATAAAGCGGATCCTTCACTTCGTTAAGTATGACAACGAAGAGAGCTACGCGTTCTCGACCAGGCACAGTCTTAACGCTTTAACTTTTAACTTTCAACTTTTAACTCTTCAAGCCAAAGCCATACACCGTCTCTGACTCGAAGACCTCTCCCGGGCGAAGCACAATCGGGGGGAAGTTGGCGTGGTTTGGAGAATCGGGAAAGTGCTGTGTCTCGAAGCAGAAACCGGTGCGGGCTGTATAGACCTTGCCGAAGCGGCCGACCAGTACACCCTTTAGATTGTTGCCGGAGTAAAACTGCATCCCAGGCTGGTCTGTCGTCACCGTCAGAGTGCGTCCGCTCT
This sequence comes from Terriglobus albidus, assembly GCF_025685425.1. Classification (GTDB taxonomy): domain Bacteria; phylum Acidobacteriota; class Terriglobia; order Terriglobales; family Acidobacteriaceae; genus Terriglobus; species Terriglobus albidus. The sequence goes on along the minus strand of NZ_JAGTAS010000019.1, from coordinate 37,109 downwards.
CCGGCTCATACGCCTGTGCCGCGACACGCATCGTTCCCGCAGCACCGTTCAGCACCCAGGTATGGTCGTAGCCTTTGGCGAACGTCAACTGTTCGAAGTCTGCATCGGCGCGATCCGCAATGGCATGCTCTGTGCGGAAGTCCATCGGCGTTCCCTCGACAGCAGCCAGCTCGCCCGTCGGGATAGAGGTTGCATCGGTGGGCACGAAGGCATCCGCGTTGATGACGATGCGCGTATTGGTAATGTCGCCCCGGTCGTCGCCGCGCAGATTCCAGTAGGCGTGATTGGTGAGATTGACCACCGTCGTCTTATCACTGGTCGCGCGATAGTGAATATGCAGATCGCCGCCTTTCAGCGTATAGGTCACCGTGACCGTCATTGTCCCGGGAAAGCCCATGTCACCATCCGGCGAGACCAGCGACAGCGACACGCCATTTGGCACTTCCCTCGCAGTCCAGAGCTTCTTGTCGAAGCCCTGCGGTCCACCATGCAGTGCGTTCTGCCCGTTGTTCTGCGGAATCTGGAAGGTCTGTCCGTCCAGCTCAAACTTGCCGCCGGCGATGCGGTTCGCGACGCGTCCAACCGTGGCGCCGAAGAACGCGGTATCGCGCAGCCACTCTTCCAGAGTGTCGTAGCCCAATGAGATATGAGCCATCTCGCCGTTACGGTCTTTCGTCTTCACGCTGACCAGGCGGCCGCCCCAGTTCATGACGCGAGCCTCTACCTGCTCGCTCTTCAGTGTGAAGATCTCTACCTCTGACCCGTCCGGCAACGCGCCGAAGACGGCCTTGCTCACCACAACCTCTCCACCCATCCTTAACCTCATCCCTCTGCGATTCGATTTACGCGAACATCCTTGACTCTACCTCCCGCCGCCGAACTTCAGGAAATCCGGTCTGTTTCCAGCGACTTCCACTGATGCTTTGGTTGCAACTACGAACGATTTCCATCGAATGCCTCCAAATTCCTTGCCACCCCTTATCCCCGTCAACTATGCTCTGTCCGGAGGGCCATACTGGTCTGACCAAAAATCCCCTTGGAGACCATCGCATGGCTGCAGTAACTCGCCCATCGAACTCGCCCAACCTTCGTGCAGTCGCTGACCCAGCGAACTCATCGAACCTTCGTTGGGTTGTCTGCTTCCTTCTCTTCCTTGCGACCACAATCAACTACATGGACCGTTCGGTCTTCTCGTTGATTGAGCCCGTCCTGCACGGTGTCTCCTTCATGGGTTGGAACCCCGCAGCCGACAAGTTCCACCAGCCGACCTTCGATAACAACTTCGGCAATGTCGTTATCTTCTTTCAGATCGCGTATGGCGTTGGCCTGCTGATCTCCGGCCGCGTCGTCGACCGTCTTGGAACGAAGGCAGGATACGCGCTTGCGATCGCAGTGTGGGGTCTGGCCTCCATGAGCCACTCCCTCGTAACGTCCGTCGTAGGTTTCTACATTGCACGGGTCTGCCTCGGTCTGGGCGAAGCCGGTAACTTCCCCGCGGCCATCAAGGCTACGTCTGAGTGGTTCCCTTCGGAAGAGCGTGGCCTGGCAACTGGTCTGTTCAACTCCGGCGCGAACTTCTCCGCCCTGATCGCGCCACTATTGGTCTCCGCCGTCACCATCCACTTCGGCTGGCGTTATGCCTTCGTCGCCACGGGCTCCATGGGCGTGGGTTGGCTGGTGCTGTGGTTGCTCTTCCCTTATGCTCGACTGCGTCCCTCGCAGGACACCCTGACGCAACAGTATGTTGCCCTGCCTGCCGAGAAGCAGAGCTTCCTCTCGATCCTGCTGACGCGCCGCGCCTGGGCCTTTGCGCTTGGTAAGGGGCTCACCGATGGCGTGTGGTGGTTCTATCTCTTCTATCTGCCCCAATTCCTCAACCGGAACTACGGTCTTGAGTTGCGCGCGCAGTACTGGTTCCTGGTCACGGTGTACCTCTTCTCGTCGGTTGGCTCCATCTTTGGCGGGGCACTCTCAGGCATCCTGATGAAGCGCGGACTCTCCATCAACGCAGGCCGCAAGATCGCCATGCTCTCCATGGCCATCTGTGTGATCCCCATCATCTTTGTGCCGCATGTCGGCTCGCTGTTCGCCAACAATCCGTGGCCGGCGACTGCCCTCTTCGCCCTGGCCGCTGCCGCGCATCAGGGCTGGTCTGCCAACCTCTTCTCCACTACCGGTGACATGTTCCCGTCGAGCGCGGTCTCCACGGTCGTTGGTTTCGGGGGAGCGATGGGAGCGCTGGGCGGCGCGGTCTTTACCGCAGTAGTGAAGAAGAACCTCTCGCTGCATCCCGCGTTGATCTTTACGCTCGCCGGTTCGGTGTACCTGCTGGCGCTGTTGATCATGCATCTGCTGGTGCCACGCATGGGACGTCCGCGCGAAGCCGTCGAATAGGTTGAACCAGTTCGGCCATTCTCCGGACCAAAGTGGTATGCTTCCAGCGACCGCAAGGATTTGATTACGAGCCATGCCGACGAAGACAGCCAACAATCGCACCACCGGGAAACCACACTCTCAGCTCACCATGCAGGTGGTGGAGCACGTCCGTTCTCTGATCGCCCGCGGCGAGCTGCGCCCCGGCGATCGTCTGCCGCCTGAGCGCGAACTCGCGAAGAAGCTCGACATCTCCCGCTCTTCGCTTCGTGCCGGCATCGGATTTCTCTCGGCCATGGGCGTGCTGAAGTCGCGGCACGGCGCGGGCACCTTCGTCTCCGACGGCCCGCCGGCACTGGACCGCAACTCACTGAATGTTCTGGGAGCACTGCACGGCTTCCTGCCATGGCAGATGTTTGAGGCGCGCCTTGTGCTGGAAGCGGATCTCGCCGCACTTGCCGCCGAACGCGCCACCGACGAACATATCGCTGCCCTCGCCGAAGAGGTTGCCGAGATGTACGCCTCGCTGGAGCAACCGCAGGAGTACCTGATCCACGACGTCCGGTTTCACCGCACCATCGCTGTAGCTGCGGGGAATCCCATCCTGGCGACACTGATGGAAACCATCACGGCGGCCCTGTATGACGTCCGTTCCAAGACAGTGGCGCAGTCGACCGACCGCAAGGAGTCGGCGGAGATGCACCGTGCGATCTATCGGGCGATCCGGGCGCGCAATCCCGAGGGAGCGCGCGATGCCATGCGGGAACACCTCTATCGGGCCCGCGCCTCGCAGGATATGGAAGTGCCCACGAATAATGAGGCTGCCGCTAAGCAGGGATCGAACTAGGGCGGGTACCTGATGATTCCAAGCGCTGAAGGCGCGCTCCATACCAGCCTGGGGCAACGCCCCAGGTTTTCGTTCCAATGAGGGGCGAGGGCTGAAGGCCCGATCTATAGTTTGTCAGTACAGCCAGTCAATCCATTCTTAAGGATGTATCGGATCCATGTCTCCAGAAATATAGAGCGGGCTTTCAGCCCTTCGTGTTTCTGTGAACCAAGTACCTGGGGCGTTGCCCCAGGCTGGTATAGAACGCGCCTTCAGCGCTTCCACCCCGATAAACACGTTTGTCTGACCCGGTCTCTGCCTCCCACCCGGTTATCCTTAACAACTGACCATGTCTGACCAGCACAAGCCCGGCACCTTCTACCTGACCACGCCGATCTACTACGTCAATGCGCGTCCGCACATCGGCCATGCCTACACCACGCTCGCGGCCGATACGATTGCGCGCCGCCAGCGCCTGTTGCGCGGCAACGACAACGTCTACCTCCTTACCGGCACCGATGAGCACGGCCAGAAGGTCCAGCGCTCCGCCGCAGCCGCCGGCATTACGCCGCAGCAGTTTACCGACGAGGTCTCGGCCAACTTCCGTGCCCTGTGGGACCGGATGGGTATCACCTACAACGACTACATCCGCACCACCGAGAAACGCCACGCTAAGGGCGTGCAGGCGCTGTTCAACCGTCTCTACGAGGGCGGACACATCTATCTGGACAGCTATACCGGCAGCTACTGCGTCTCCGACGAGGCCTTTGTCGATCTCCCCCCGGGAACGCCCTGCCCTGACTGCGGACGTCCGCTGGAGACCGTCACCGAAGAGAACTTCTACTTCCGCCTCTCGGGCTTTCAGCTTCAGCTGATCGATCTCATTGAGTCGGGCCGCTTCGCTGTCGAGCCGGAAGCTCGCCGCAACGAGGTGCTGAGCTTCCTGCGCGGCAATGTCGCCGCCGCACCCGCCGAGTCGCTAGAGCTCTCCGCCGCCGGCACAGCCTATATTCCCGGAGCGCTGAAGGACCTTTCCATCTCCCGCTCCAGTTTCGACTGGGGCATTCCCGTCCCTGAGCCCGCCGCCTCCGAGAGCAAGCAGAAGCACGTCATCTACGTCTGGCTGGATGCCCTGGCAAACTACATGACTGCTCTCGGCTTTGCGCAGGAAGGTTGCGAGAACTACGACAAGTTCTGGCCCGCCGATCTCCACCTCGTCGGCAAAGAGATCATCCGCTTCCACTGCATCTACTGGCCGGCCTTCCTTCTGGCGGCCGGTCTGCCGCTGCCGAAGATGGTGCAGGCGCATGGGTGGCTGCTCTTCGAAGAGAGCAAGATGAGCAAGTCGCGCGGCAATATCGTGCGCGCCGAGACCATTCTGGACGCCTTCGGCAGCCTGAAGCCCGAAGCTACGCCGGAAGAGCAAGACCTCTTCGGAACCGACGTGTTGCGTTACTTCCTGATGCGCGAGATTCCCTTCGGCCAGGATGGCAGCTTCAGCTTCGATGCGCTGGTGCAGCGCTATAACTCCGACCTCGCCAACGGTTACGGCAACCTGGTCAGCCGCACCCTGGCAATGATTGAGAAGTACTTCGGGGGCATTGTCCCGAACATCTCGAACACTGAGACGATGGGTTCTCATCCCCGCGAAGCCCTCTTGGGCGATGTCCCGACCGATTACGACTTCGGCGCGCATCTGCAGCGGATCTGGAATCTGATCGCCGTCACCGACGGCTACATCACGGCCAATGCACCGTGGAAGCTCGCGGCTGACGAGACCAAGAAGGAACAGCTTGCCGAGGTGCTGTACAGCGCGACGGAAGCGATCCGTCATCTGACTGCGGCGCTCTATCCCTATCTCCCTTACACCACCTGCAAGGTCTGGGCGCAACTCGGACTCGGCCAAATGACTGAGGCTGCCAACAGTGGTGAACTCAAAAACCTCGAATGGGGCGGACTACAGCCGGGCACGAAGCTGGGCACGCTTGCTCCTATCTTCCCGCGCGCACCCAAGGAACTGATTCAGAAGATGACTGACACCGAACAGAAGCCCGTTGCCACCGAAGCCGCCACAGCAGTCGCCGAAGTCTCTGCACCTGCACAGGCCGCTGCTCCCGCAGAGAATGCCAACGGCATTCCCGCTATCGCCGAGACCATCACCATCGACGACTTCGCCAAGGTCGACCTGCGCGTCGCCAAGGTGCTCGCGGCGGAGCGCATTCCCAAGGCGGACAAGCTGCTGAAGCTGCAGGTAGACCTGGGCTTCGAGCAACGGCAGATCCTCTCCGGCATTGCCGAGTTCTATGAGCCCGAACAGCTCATCGGCCGGACGGTTGTCATTGTTGCGAACCTCGCTCCCCGCAAGATGCGTGGTCTGGAGTCGAACGGCATGATTGTGGCCGCCAGCATCGGCGACCACGGGCATCCCTACCTGGCCACCTTCCTCGAAAGTCTGCCGCTGGGAGCACGCCTGAAGTAGAGCAATTCTCCTAATACTGTGGAGTTGGATAAATCCGCGAATGCCGTTTTCTTCGCGGAAAACGGCGCAAACAGCCAAAACTCCGCTCTACACTTTTAGGAGAATTACTCTCATGCATCTGGTCGATTCGCACTGTCATCTGGACAATCCTCGCTTTGCCGAGGATCTGGACGCCGTGCTGGCGCGCTCCCATGCCGCCGGCGTCCGGACCATCCTGACCATCGGGATCGGCGAAGGCCCGGCGTATATGGGCAACGGCCTGGCGCTGGCTCGCCCTGCCACCGCGTCGACGCCCGCTGTCTACGCCAGCGCCGGCATCTACCCCGGCAATGCACATGAGGCCACCCAGGCCGACTATGCGCGTCTGGAGCAGCTTGTCCAGGATCCGAACTGCATCGCCGTCGGCGAGATTGGCCTGGACTACTACCACGCCGAGTCACCCGCACCGGAGATTCAGGCGGCATGCTTCGTACGGCAGATGCAGATTGCCGTGGCGGCGCGCAAGCCTATCCTGATCCACTGCCGCCCCAACGACGGCACCCCGAACTTCCCTGGTCTGGATGTGTGGAATGATCTCTTCGCCCTGATCGAAGAGCACTGGACACCGCACGACATCACCGGCGTCATGCACTGCTTCAGCGGAACACAGCAGCACGCCGACCGAAGCCTTAAAAACAACTTCGTCCTCTCTTTCGCAGGACACACGACCTTCCCGAAATCCAAGGACCTGATGGCTGTGGCTATCTCGACTCCGTTGGACCGCATTCTGGTGGAGACCGATGCCCCTTATCTGGCTCCGATTCCCCACCGCGGCCAGCGCAACGAACCCGCCTACACGGCGTACACCGCCGCCGCCATCGCCGCCGCTCGCGGGCTGACGCCGGAGGATTTTGCCCAGGCGACGACCGCCAACTTCCGGCGCATCTTTGGCGTAAGCTAGGGTGTGTCATCAAACTCCTGTCGCCAGCGTTGCGAGCGCAAATTGATCCAGACGAGGCGGAGGCCGAAGGCTGTGGCGGGTCCACAGTCGAGGACGACAACGAAGTATGGGAGAATTTGCGCCGCAACCCGCAGGGCCGGGGCAGATTTTCCCGATCTCTTCGTCACTCGTCGTTCCAGTAGGCCAGCTACAGTTCTCTCCTCACTCCTAGAGCTCAGAAAAATCTGCTCCCGGCGCTGGCGGCAGGAGTTTGATGACACACCCTAGACCACGGAGAAAAACATGGCAGGCGAGAACTCGTTTGATGTTGTCAGCAAAGTAGATATCCAGGAAGTACGGAACGCCATTGAACAGGCGTTGAAAGAAGTAAAGGCCCGCTTCGATCTGAAGGACGCGAAGGGTGAGATCGCCCTTGAAGGTCAGGACGTGGTCCAGACCGCCGCCGCGGACGAGTACAAGCTGAAGGCGGTCAGCGAGATCCTGCAGCAGAAGCTGGTGAAGCGCGGCATCTCCCTCAAGAACCTGAACTTTGAAAAGATCGAGCAAGGCTCGCACGGATCGGCCCGGCAGAAGATCAAGCTGCAGCAGGGCATCCCCTCCGAGAAAGCCAAACAGATTGTTGCCCTGATCAAGGACTCCAAGAAGAAGGCTCAGGCCTCCATCCAGGGCGATACCGTCCGCATCGCCTCCAAGGACCGCGACGTGTTACAGGACATCATCGCTCTGCTGCGCGGCAAAGACCTGGGCATCGACCTGCAGTTCACCAACTATCGCTCGAACTAGAGCGTTTCCCTGTTGCTGGGTTTCCCAAAAGGGTTCGGGCAACGCGTTTTTCATTGCGGAAAACACCCGGTCGATAGGATACGGAAGCTCTACACTACACCGACAGGGAAACGCCCGAGCCTATGACCAGAACCGCGGTAGTCGTCCAATATATCCAGACTGCCGTGGTTCTTGGTGTTCTCGCTGAGTTCATCGACGGAGCTACGCGGCACCTTCGCCCGCCCTGCCCAACTTGCGTTACTCCCCATGGATGGCCCTTCCACTACTACATCGACCCCGGCTTTGCGGGGCCTGGAGGGTGGATCTGGACAGGACTCACGCTGGACCTGCTGCTGCTGTTCGGTCTCAGCGCGGTAATCGTCCGGCTCCGGCAACGCAGCGTCTCTCAACCCGCACCTTCGCTCAAGTAACTGGTACATTCAAAAGAGTGAGTGATTTGCAGATAGCGACGGCGAAAGAGGTCTTCGACCTGCTGCGCGACGATCTTGCCGCCATCGAGCGGGAGTTCGTCTCACAGTCGCACTCCCAGGTGGAAGTCATCACCGAGATCGGCAGCTATCTCATCGCCGGCGGCGGCAAGCGCATTCGCCCGCTGTTGTTGCTGCTCAGCGCCAAGGCTCTGGGATTCGAGGGCGAATCGCGCATCCGGCTGGGATCAGTCGTCGAGATGCTGCACACCGCCACCCTGGTACACGACGACATCATCGACGAGGCGGACACCCGCCGCGGCCGTCCCAGCTCCAACACCACCTGGGGCAACTCCAAATGCGTCCTGGCCGGCGACTGGCTCTATATGCAGGCCTTCAACGCGGCGCTGCAGGAGCAGAACTTCCACATTCTCGACCTGCTGATCTCACTAACCCAGCAGATGGTCGAAGGCGAGCTGCTGCAGATGCAGAAGCTTGGCCACCTGATCAACGAGGAAGAGTACTTCGACCTGATCTTCCGCAAGACCGCCTGCCTCTTCAAAGTCTCAATGCAGCTCGGCGCAACCGTCGCCGGCGCCCCGGAGGCGATTGAGGCACAGCTCGGCGAATACGGCCGCAACCTCGGCCTGGCCTTCCAGATCATCGACGATGTACTGGACCTCACCGCGACCGAGTCCACCCTGGGCAAGCCGGTCGCCAGCGATCTTCGCGAAGGCAAGGCGACCCTGGCCGTGATCCACGCCCTGGAGCGCGGCACCGGCGCCGACCGCGAGGCCATCCGCACGGTACTCGCCGACCGCAGCTTCCAGCGCGTCGCTCATTCGCAGATTCTGGAGATCCTGGAACGGCACGGCTCGCTCGAGTACGCGCACGACACCGCCTGCGCCTACGCCGAGGCAGCACGGCTCTCGATCGCCGACCTCCCCGACACCGACGCCAAGCGCGCCCTGCTTTGGGTGCCCGGCTACGTCGTCGACCGCGACCGGTAAGTAAACCGCTTTTTTGTTTTGTCATTTCGTAGCGTGGCGGAGAAATCCGCTCTCCAACACATTTCCCTCAGCGGCTAAAGCCGCTTCCTTCGCAGCTCAACTCCGGCATGGCTGAAGCCATGCCCTTAAGCAAAACCGTTGCGCACCGCGCAACTAGTTCGCACCTACGGTGCGAATGTCTTGCTTAAGGGGACGGCTTCAGCCGTCCCGTACAAACGTTCCACAGACGGCGGCTTTATCCGCTGAGGGCAAATCCAGACCACATATCCGCACTCAATCCTCGTACCCTAGAACCAGTGTCCCGCTTTGCCGACATCGCTCTGCCCGTCCCCCTGGACCGACCGTTTACCTACGCGGTGAATGGCGTCGTGCCGGCTGTCGGAGCCCGCGTTCTGGTTCCCTTCTCTGGGCAGAAGCTGATGGGCATTGTCGTCAAAGTCCATGACACGCCGCCTCCTCCCGAAATCGAGACCAGGCCGATTCAGCAGGTGCTCGACATCGAAGCCGTGATCTCCCCAGAGCTGATGGAGCTTGCCGGCTGGATCGCAACCTACTATCTGGCTCCTTTGGGCGAGGTGCTGCGCGGCATGCTGCCGCTGATGGCGGAAGTCCGCCGCGACATCACCTATCGCATCAGCGAGACCGGACGTACCATCCTCTACCAGGGAGCCGAGCTCGGCTCCTCCCGCCGGAGCAAGCTCTCGCCCGAGGATCAGAACCGCGAATACGCCGTGCTGAATCTGCTGGAAGCGGGCGATGCCCTGCGGCCGGGCCGCATCCGCTCCAGCACTGGAGCCAACAAGGCTCTGCTGGAAGGCATGGTGCGCAAAAAGTGGCTGGTCCGCGAGACCGTCGCCGAACAGCGCGATGCCCGCCGTATGGAGCGCGTGGCCGTGTTGGTTCCCGACGCACGCTTGCCCAAGCTGAACGCCAACCAGATGCGTCTGCTGTCGGAGTTAGCCGCCGTCAACGGAAGGATGAGGCTCGCTGACCTGCGCGGGCTTCCGGTGCCGCAGACAACGCTCGGCACGCTGGTCCGGCGTGGCATGGTCACCATCGAAGAGGTTCCGGAGAACTTCCATCTGGGAGCAGTGCACGCACCCGGCAAGAAACACGCCCATGAGCACACGCTGAACCCGCAGCAGCAGGCCGCCGCCGACGCCATCGTTGCCGCGCTCGACTCCCCTGCGGAACAGTTCCAGCCCATCCTGCTCTATGGCGTAACCGGCAGCGGCAAGACAGCAGTCTACTTCGCCGCCATGCAGGCCGCGCTCGATCGCGGCAAGGCAGCTATTCTTCTCGTTCCTGAAATCGGCCTCACGCCAGCGATGGCCGCTCAACTGTACGCGGCCTTCGGATCGCAGGTGGCTCTGCTGCACTCGCAGCTCTCACCCGATGAACGCGCCGAGCAATGGCATCGCATTCGCCGCGGCGAAGCTCCTATCGTCGTCGGCACACGCTCCGCCATCTTCGCTCCGGCGCAGAACCTTGGGCTCATCCTCGTGGATGAAGAACACGACGGCAGCTACAAGCAGGAGGAGACACCGCGTTACCACGCACGCGATACGGCGATCATTCGCGCCAAACTGAACGGCGCTGCCATCGCCCTTGGCTCCGCAACTCCATCCCTTGAGAGCTGGCACAACGCCCAGCGTGGCAAGTATGCGCGCGTCGAGATGCCGGACCGTGTCTCTAACCGCCCACTGCCTGAGGTCGAACTCATCGACATGCGAGCGGAGTTCCAGCAGACCGGCGCCGACCAGATCTTCTCGCGTACGCTGATTGAAGAGACCCGCGCCACATTGGAGCGCGGCGAGCAGGCCATCATCCTGCTCAATCGCCGCGGCTACAGCTTCGTGGTGATGTGCCGTTCGTGCGGTGAAAAGATCGAGTGCCAGAACTGCGCTATCGCCATGACGTATCACAAGCATGGCCGCGTGGATGAGATGGACGACCACGCACGCGCCGGGCAACGGCTGGAATGCCACTACTGCGGCTTCCGTCGCACCGTACCGCAGGTCTGCCCTCACTGCCAGTCAGAACACCTCTACTACCTGGGCGCAGGCTCGCAGCAGGGAGAGGAGAGGCTGGCAGAAATCTTTCACAACGCACGCATCGGCCGCATGGACCGCGACACCGTGCGCGGCCGCGCGGACATGGAACGCCTGCTTACGCGGCTTCACTCGGGCGAGATCAACCTCCTGGTAGGCACGCAGATGATCGCCAAGGGCCATGACATCCACGGTGTGACGCTGGTCGGGGTTGTCGGTGCGGACTTTGCTCTCGGGCTGCCGGACTTCCGCGCCGCGGAACGCGTCTTTCAACTGCTTACCCAGGTCAGCGGCCGCGCCGGACGCGGTGACAAACCAGGACGCGTCGTGGTGCAGAGCTACCATCCTGAGCACTACGCCATGAAGTTCGCACAGCAGCACGACTTTCACGCCTTCGTTCAGAAAGAGCTGCAGTACCGGCGATGGATGCACTATCCCCCATTTACGGCGCTCGCAAACCTGGTCATTCAATCCGACCATCTGGAGCAGGCAGCGGGATGGGCAGCCACGCTCGGACGCTTCCTGGAAAAGATCTCTCTGCCGAAGGTCCGCATCATCGGTCCGGCGACAGCTCCGCTCTCGCGCATCAAGCGGATCTATCGTTTCCACTTCGTGCTGAAGTCAGAGAGCCGTGCAGCGTTGTCCGAGGCCCTGCGCGCCATGCTGGCGCACGCAGCCGAACAACAGATCCCGCGCGCGGCATTGATCGCCGATGTGGATGCGGTTCATCTGATGTGATCGGCACTAGCGGCGAGTTCGACGTAGCCCATACTTTGTTCGAGCAGGCAATAGAGCGCTGAAGGCGCGTTCTATACCAGCCTGGGGCATCGCCCCAGGTTTCGGTGTCCACAAGATGTTAAAGGGCTGAAGGCCCGCTCTATAGTTCTAGATATGATTTGTCATTGCCGCCGTGGCTATTACATCCGTACACGGTAGAGAGCGCGTTCTCCCTATTCACGCGCGGGATCGTCGGCAATTATCACCGCCTGAGTGCGGAGGGATAATCTTTCGCAAATTCTTCAACAAATTCGCTTGAGAAGTATGGAGCGGGCCTTCAGCCCTTTTGTTCCTCTTTTGACTTAAGACCTAGGGCGTTGCCCTAGGCTGGTATGGAACGCGCCTTCAGCGCTCAGATCTGGCAACTTTTGTGGGGTGCTCCACCCTCGCGACGTCCGGGTGGAGCGAGTAGTTGACGCCCTATCGTCCCCACGTAATACGCGAGAACTCCGCCACCAGGCTTGCGTTGGCAAAGGGCTGCAGCGAGAAACAGAGCAGGAAGATCATGCCGCAGACGGCAATCACGCCAACCTGCCAGGGCTTCATCTCGTCATCCAGCGGAACATTGGGATGCTTCATCGCGGGCAGCATCAGCAGCATCGCCCACAACAGCCAACCGATCCAATAAACGGTTCCCAGCAGCGCAAGCACACCAATGGTGATCTGCGTGCCGATCTGGTGCGCTTTGGGAGAGATGGCATAAAGAATATGGCCGCCATCGAGCTGTCCGGCAGGAATGAGATTGACGGCCGTGATCAGTACGCCAACCCAGCTCGCCACCACCATCGGGTGCGGAACGATGTTATAGATATCCGGCAGCGAGTGATTCGTCCCCTGCACCAGCACATGAAAGATCTGCAGCAGCAAGGGTGGATTGAACTGGACGATCGAAGGAGTCGGTACCGCCGGCTCCGGCCTGGAGTTTGCCAGGCCAATCCAGGTCGTGACGATCGCAACCAGAAAGCCGGCTATCGGACCCGAAGCTCCAATCAACAGCAGCGCCTTGCGGGAGCGCATGCGCGAGCGCAACCGGATCACGGCGCCCACCGTGCCGCTCAGCGTCGGCGCGGGCAGTAGATACGGCAGCGAGGCACGCACACCCACATAACGGCAGGCCGCATAGTGCGCGAACTCGTGCGCCAGAAGGATAGCCAGAAGCGTCAGGGAGAACGGCAAACCCAGCGGCAGAAGATTCAGATGTCCTGCGATCCACAGGTGCGGAACGATATCTTCGTTGCTCGTTAGCGGCGGCTTACCCTGGTTGAAGTTGACCATGTAACGCATACCGAGCGCTGTGGTCGTGAACAGAGTCAAGAGAAACAACAGTAGATGCACCCAGATGGGTGAGGATGCCGGACGTCGCGCAACATTTGCTGACGGAGCTTTAAGGACAGGTGTATCGACGTGATCTGCATGCACGTGATCTGCACCGGCCTGATCCAGCAGCCCGGCGCTCATGGAGCATGTTCCCTGTAGGTGTAAAGCAGGGCTTCCGCATTTATGGGCGTTTTCCGCAATGAAAACGCCGCTGCACTCTTCTTCCGGAATACCCGGCAACAGGGAAAATGCTCTAGAGCAACCAGCTTCCTGCAGCTCAGTCGGTAGTAGCGCCTGGAACCCGCAAGCTCAGCCAATGACCTGAAGGTCCTTGCCGGGCTTGAAGCGTACAGCTTTTCCTGGAGTAATGCTGACTTCGGCGCCGGTCCTGGGATTGCGGCCGATGCCGGTCTTGCGCGGGCGCACGTTGAAAACACCGAAGCCGCGCAGTTCAATCCTGTCTCCGGCTGCCAGCGTCTGCTTCATGGCATCGAAGATGGTATCGACGGCCGCCTCGGCTTTTGTCCGTGGAAGGCCGGTACGATCCACAATCCGCTGAATGAGATCTTGCTTGATCAAGAAGGATTGCCCTCGCCGCCATGAAATTCTGCACAGCCGTCAGACAGACGCCAGATGCATGTGCTGATGGTAGAAAGCGTTGAAAAGATTGTCAACGCGCAGCCCGTCCCGTAAGATTGCCTTTTCCGGCTCCCTTTTTAAAAGGGGCCGGAATTTGTTATCCAAGGAGATTCACCCCAGACATGTCCATCAAGAGCGACCGCTGGATTCGGCAGCAGGCCATCGAACACGGAATGATTCGCCCGTTCAGCGAGAAGCAGGTACGGGAAGGCGTCATTTCCTACGGACTGTCGTCGTACGGCTACGATCTCAGGGTCTCCGATGAGTTCAAGATCTTTACCAACGTCAACTCGGCCATCATCGATCCAAAGCAGTTCGATGAGCGTTCGTTTGTGACGGTACAGGCGGAATCCGTGATTGTTCCGCCGAATTCCTTTGCTCTGGCACGATCGATTGAGTACTTCAAAATCCCCCGTGACGTACTGACTATCTGCGTTGGAAAGTCTACGTACGCTCGATGCGGCATCATCGTCAACGTGACGCCGTTCGAGCCTGAATGGGAGGGTTTTGTGACCCTTGAGATCTCAAATACAACCCCTCTGCCGGCGCGTGTCTACGCCAATGAGGGCCTTTGCCAGATTCTCTTCTTCCAGTCGGATGAACGCTGCGAGGTCAGTTATGCCGATCGCGGCGGAAAATACCAGAACCAACAGGGGATCGTTCTACCGAAACTCTAAAGTTCCTCTTCATCCACTGGTCTCTGTTGTCGTTCCCAGGCAAAGCACGAGTTCCTCGTGTTGAGCCCGCAGCCCTTGTTGAGCAGAAATCACTGCGGAAATATGACACTAGCGTCCAAGAATCACCCTTTCCGTTTGGGTCTGATGACGACGGACCTCGTGCGCCTTGCCGGCCTCGAGGCAATCTTTGAATCCTCGAGCATTGAAGTCGTCCAGATCGCTATTCCAGGCGGTTTTCGAGAGGACGAGATCTCCGTCCTCATCATTGACTCTCAGGCGACGGAGCACCCGTTCGTCCTGCTGGCGTCCCTCGCACGGACGCATCCCTCGCTGCTCACCATGGTGCTGGGTGATCGCACGGATCAGGAATACATCGAAAAAGTCATCGCCGCGGGAGCGCGCGGTTATCTGACCTACTCAGCTTCCGAGAGAGATTTCCAGATGGCTATCGACGCCATGCGCGAAGGTTCTATCTGGGCGCCGCGAAAGGTACTGGCCAAACTCATCAGTCAGGCCCCAGCCAACAGCCGAACCGCCCCCGAACCTCCGGAATTCACGCCCCGCGAGCTTCAGGTTTTGGAGTTACTCACCGCAGGCCGCTCAAATCGCGAGATTGGTCTGTCCCTCGACATTGACGAATCTACCGTCAAAGCACACGTCGGCCGGCTCATGCGGAAGGTTGGGGTAGCGAACCGTATCTCATTGACAATGTTCGCGATGCAGCACCTGTTCCCGATCTCCGGAAGGAAAAACCGGTAACTTTTCTCTATTTGCAAAGTAGTAAACTTCTTTAGCACTTACGTCGATAGACCTCCGTACCGTTGCGTACTCTCTCGTAACCACTCAGAGTAATCACAGCAACACAGACCTGGGAGAAGCGGGGCTGACGGATACGGGACCCACCGGGAACGCAGCCCCCATTTTTTTACCCCTCTACTTCTCCTTACTCTTCCAGATCACACATAACTACTTCATAACGTCATATCTCCGTCTTCTTCACTTGTTCCTTCGGGACAACTTCTCGAATTGCCTGTCCATCCATTCCAATAGGACGAGGCGCTTGCGCCCGAAAGGAAGAACAACATGAAAAAGTTTGCAGCAGCACTGTGTGGCACGCTGTTGACCCTGGCTCCACTGGTTCACGCAGCCGATAGCTCCAAAGAGCAGGAGCGCCTGCAGGCAGCCGAAGGTGTAATCAACGAGATCATGGCAACTCCGGATAAGGCGATTCCACAGAGCATTCTTTCCGGCGCCTACTGTGTCACGGTGATTCCTTCGTATAAGAAGGCTGCCTTTGTCGTGGGTGGTCAGTACGGCCAGGGTGTTACGACCTGCCGCACCGGCCACGGGTGGTCTGCGCCTGTCTTCGTGAAGCTGACCGGCGGCAGCGTAGGTTTTCAGATCGGCGGTCAGGCGACCGATCTGGTGATCATTGCGATGAACCAGAAAGGCATGCAGGACATGCTGAAGAACAAGTTCAAGATCGGTGGCGATGCCGCGGCGTCGGCCGGCCCGGTTGGCCGCAACGCCCAGGCCGGAACGGACTGGAAGCTCAACGCCGAACTGCTGACCTACTCCCGTTCCAAGGGACTGTTTGCCGGCATCGATCTGGAGGGTGCATGGTTCGAGCAGAATGCAGACGATACCCGTGACTTCTATGGATCGGCGATTCCGTTTGAGACCATTCTGAAGGGAAATACCCCCACTCCTCCGTCGGCTCACCCATTTGTCAGCACGGTGGCGAAATACTTCGTTACCGCCAAGGCATCTCGGTAACCTCTCCCGCATCTCAACAACTGAGGCCGCCTCTTCGGCGGCCTCACGTCTCTTCTGACTATAATGTCTGCCGCCGCACACATGACGATCTTGAGGGAACAGATCGATGCCTCGCGCCTGCTCGTGGAAGCAGGCCTCGGGCTGTTTCGTGCAACCGAGAGCACGCAGGCATTGCGCTTTGCCGCCGATACCGGACGTGCGCTGTGTGGCGCGGAGACGGGGGTTCTGCTGTATCGCCCGTCTGACACCGGATCGGTGTGGTCTGCGGAGCCGGGCGCATCTGTGACCCCGCTTGCCGCCACCTTTCCCATACCCGATACGGTCATTCGCATCGATAACATCAGTACTCGATTCGGTACGCCCGCTCTGCCGGAGCAGATCTCCCGCAGAGCGCTTCGCAGCCTGCTGGCGGTTCCTCTGCCAATCTCCGCCGGCGCGGGAGCGGGAGCCTTCCTGTACATCAGCGGTCGAACCGCTGCTTTTTCAAGGGAGGACGAGCTCTCGGTTAGCGTGCTGGCGTCGCAGACTGCAGCCTCCCTCGAAACCATCCGTTTACGAAAACAGCTTTCCCTGCACGCCGACAAACAAAAGGAGCATGCCAGGCGCCAGAGTGAATTGGCAGCCATCGTCACGTCCTCCGACGACCCCATCCTGAGTAAGGACCTGAACGGCATCATTACGAGTTGGAACGATGCGGCCACTCGTGTACTGGGGTACACGCGTGAAGAGATGATCGGGCAGTCCATCCTCAAACTGATTCCGCCGGAGCTGCACGCTGACGAAGAGCTGATTCTGAGCAAGATCCGCGCTGGAGAACGGATCGATCACTTTGAGACCACCCGCCTCACCAAGAGTGGAGAGCGGATTCCAGTCGCGCTGACGGTCTCGCCAGTCAAGGATGAAACCGGCAGAATCGTAGGCGCCTCGAAGATTTTGCACGATATCTCCAATCGCAAACGGATGGAAGAGTCACTGCTGCAGGCCGAGAAGATCGCGGCCACGGGACGAATGGCCGCCACCATCGCGCATGAGATCAATAATCCCCTGGAAGCCGTGGTGAATCTGCTCTATCTGATGCGGCCCATGGTGATTGATCCACAGGGCATGACCTACCTGGAAACGGCGGAGAACGAACTGACGCGGGTCTCTCACATCGCCAAACAGACCCTGGGCTACTACCGCGAACACTCTTCGGCAAAGCCTACCTCCATCTCCGGACTCGTAGAGCAGGCTCTGAAGGTCTATGAGCCACGCTGCAGGGCTTACCGTATTGCCCTGGAGCGGCATGTGGAGTCGGACCGGAAGATTGTGTTGCGCCAGGGCGAAATGCTGCAGGTGATCTCGAACCTCATCACCAACTCCCTCTATGCCATGCCGCAGGGCGGTACACTCACGGTTTCAGTCGAGGACGTCTCTTCCCCCTCGGAGGGTCTTCTGCTGCGCGTTCAGGACACGGGCGTGGGCATTTCGAAGGAGAATCTGGACCGTATCTTCGAGGCATTTTTCACCACCCGCCGCACCATCGGCACCGGGATTGGCCTGTTTGTCGCGAAACAGTTTGTGGAAGGCCATGGAGGCTCTATTCGCGTGGAGAGCAGTACCGCCCCAGAGAATCACGGAACGACCCTGGAGATCTTTCTGCCCGTTCACACATCTCACGAGCTACAAAGCGACTAGAGCATTTTCCCTGCAACAGGAAAAACGCTCTAGACTGTTGTTTTGGCAACAAGCACGAACAAATCCGCGACCCTTCGCCACTGGCTTGAATTCATTCCGCTGTGGCTTCTTGTTGGCGCTCTGCGCATCCTGCCCCGCTCCCTGGCGCGGACTGTCGGCGCCGCGATCGGCAGAGCGGCATTTCATCTGCTCTCCCGGCTTCGAAAAACAGGCATTCGGAATCTGGAGATCGCCTTCCCGGCGATGGCCGCCGAAGAGCGCGAAGGCATTCTGCGCTCGCTCTACCGGCACCTCGGATGGCAGCTTGCGGAGTTCTGCCTGATGGCGGGTTACACCGCCGAACGTGCCAGTCAGTTCATTCGCTACGAGGGTCTGGACAACTACCTGAAGGCTCGGGACAAAGGCCGCGGTGTTCTGATCATCACCGGCCACCTGGGAGCGTGGGAGCTCTCCAGCTTCTTCCATTCCCTGCGCGGCTACCCGATGGCAATGGTGATCCGGCGGTTGGATAATCCTCTGGTCGACCGGTTCGTCAACGGAATCCGCTGCATGCACGGCAATCGTGTCCTGCATAAAGATGACTCCGCCCGCGGTCTGCTGCGCGCCATGCATCACGGAGAGACCGTAGGCATCCTGATGGACACCAATATGACGCCGCCCCAGGGTGTCTTTGTTCCCTACTTCGGAACCCAGGCATGCACGGGCGCGGGCCTGGCACGCGTCGCCCTCAAGACCAATGCCGCCGTCCTCGCAGGCTTTCTGTTGTGGAATGAAGCAGAGAAACGCTATGTTCTTCACTTCGGTCCGGAGATCGAGCTGACCCGCACCGGCGACCACGAGATGGACGCGGTCACCAATACGGCTCGTTTCACCGCAGAGATCGAACGCTATGTGCGCGAGTATCCTGACCAGTGGCTATGGGTGCACCGCCGCTGGAAGACCCGGCCGGAGGGAGAAGCGAAGCTCTATTAGGATTAGGCGTGTTGAAATTGATTTTGTGGCTTAGTTAGGGTTCGGGGGATTCCTTACCCACCCTAACTCCGTGAGGGTGGGGCACCCCGGCGGGCATAGAACGCACGTTCAATGTTTCCTGCCCGGGTGCCCCACCCCGGGGTCCTGTTCGTTGGGGTGAACGCTCGCAACGCTAGGGTGGGTAAGGATTACCTCAAAATTCTCAACAAAGCACGCGCTGGACGAAAGCTGGATTCGACAAGATTCCATCGAAGGACTCCACAAGGCCCCAGCAGGAAGCAAAGTACGGAGGCACACCTCATGTTTGACCTTTCGCAGCTAGCAGCAAAGATTACGGCCTCCGGCTGTCCCACCTTTGCCTCCGCCGACGAGGGGCCGGGCGAGATTGCGCGTGTCTCTGCCATCAGCAAAGCGACTCCGGATGCTGTTGTCTTCGCCAGTGATGAGAAGACACTGGAGGCGGCTCTGCTCTCGGCTGCCGGCGCAATTCTGACCAAACCTGCACTCGCTGCCGATATCTCCGACCCTCGCATCGTGCTCACCAAAGACCCGCGGCTTGCCTTTTCCCTGGCGGCGCAGCATCTTCTGGCTCCGGCACGGACGGAGATCCATTCCTCTGCCGCCGTGGATGAAACCGCCGTCATCGGGAAAGACGTAAGCATTGGCCCCTACGCCGTGATCGAGGCACGAGTCAGCATCGGCGATGGTTGTGTGATCGGACCCCGCGTAACCATTCTTGCAGACACGATTCTTGGTGAACGCTGCGTCATTCAAAGCGGTGCCGTTCTCGGCTCGTTTGGCTTCGGCTATGCGCGCTCGGCTTCAGGCGCCTACACCCTGTTTCCGCAGCAGGGAACGCTGATCCTGGAAGACGATGTCGAGGTCGGCGCAAACTCCACCATCGACCGCGGCGCGCTGGAAGAGACGCGCATCGGTCAGGGCACAAAGATCGATAACCTGGTGCACATCGGGCACAACTGCCGCATCGGAAAACATGTGGTCATCGCGGCGCAGACAGGTATCTCCGGAAGCTCCGTCGTGGAAGACGGAGCGATCCTCGGAGGCCAGGTCGGCATCGGCGAAAAAGCCACCGTTGGTCCAGGAGTCATTCTGGGTGGCGGCGCCGGCGTACTCTCGAATAAGAAGCTCTACGGAGCCAACCAGGTCTTCTGGGGCCGTCCAGCCCAGCCGCTGAAGCAGTATCTGCGAGACCTGGCCAGACTGCGGAAGGACTAGGAGATGGTAGTCGTCATCGGCGGACACACACGCAACATCGGCAAGACCTCTGCCGTCTGCGAGCTGATACGCGCCTTCCCTGCTCTACATTGGACTGCCGTCAAGATCACGCAGTACGGCCACAACGTCTGCTCTGCCAACGGCGAGCCATGCGATTGCCAGACAGCCGACCACACTATCGCCTTGAGCGAGGAACGCGATCCGACCTCGGGCACGGACACCAGCCGGTATCTCGCGGCCGGTGCTGCCCGCTCCCTGTGGCTGCGCACCCGCCAGGGACAACTGGCTGAGGCAATGCCCCGCCTGCGCGCCGAGCTGGCCAGGTCTACGAACAACATCCTGGAATCGAACTCGGTGATGCGCTTCCTGCGGCCCGATCTCTACCTGGCCGTGCTGTCGCCGGAGACAGCCGACTTCAAACCCTCAGCGCAGTATGTCCTGGACCGCGCCGACGCTTACCTGCTCACGGCGAAAGCAGATGCTCCCGCGTGGCAGGGCATTTCGCTAAAGCTTCTGGCGGGAAAACCGCAGTTTGCATTCACAGCAGGAGAGTCCTTCTCGCCTGAGTTGCAGACCTGGTTGGCGGAGAAGCTGGGGCATTCCCTACCTACCCTAACGTTGTGAGGGTTCACCCCAACGAACAAGTTCGTCGGGGACCCCGAGGTGGGTCACCCGGGTTAGATAAAAAAGCAGATTCTAAGCTCCCTTGGTCGCTGCGAAATGACAAACAAAGAGCCCATAGCTCTAAGCGCTGAAGGCGCGCTCTATATCAGCCTGGGGCAACGCCCCAGGTTTAGGTATCGACAAGATCTTAAAGGGCTGAAGGCCCGCCCTATAGTTCTGCAGTAAGGGGAATCCAGAACATCGTGAAAGACCTTCCTTTTCAATGCGCCCAATCCTGCCTCTCTCCATACAGAATCCTGAAAGTTGACACGAATATGACTCCTGCGTTGTGTCGACGAAACTCACTTTAGATTGGGAACTATAGAGCGGGCCTTCAGCCCTTTGACATTCAATGTGCTCGAGGACCTGGGGCGTTGCCCCAGGCTGATATAGAGCGCGCCTTCAGCGCTTTTCCTCGTTTGCTCGCCACGTTCAAGCCTCCCTCCCACTCTGTGCGTGAATGGGGCACCCAATTCTCTATCCCAAAAACAAAAGCGCTGCCCGCAGGCAGCGCTTTTATCAAAGACTCACTTAGTTATCGAAGTTCGTCAACGCATCCATGAACGCAACATCCAGAACCGTTCCCTGAATGGTGATCTGGCTGTTGTTGATCTCCGACCCATCCGCGGTATTGAAGGCGTGGATCTGGCCGCCGTACGCCGTGTACATCTTGTGCAGGCTCTGCACCCAGCACAGGCCCGTCAGGTCGCCATAGTAGTAGAGGTTGTAATCCTGGTTGGGATATTTCACCGTGGTGTTCGCATTGCGGTTCACCGAGGGCACAATCTGCACCGAGCTGGCGGAGCGGTCAAAGCGGGTCAGGCAGTTGTAGTTCGCCGCCTGGGAGGTGACGCCCAGATCCGCCTGGTGTGCACGCTCGCCGTTCGCGCAACTCTGCGATCCGATCCAGAGCGTGTTGTCATCACCGAAGAGCATCTTGGTGTGATAGCCATCAGAGATCGAGTACTTGCCGGTCACCGTCTTCGTGGCGAGATTCAGCGTAGAGAGATTTCCTGACCAGTAACCGTCAGGCAGGAATTGCTGCCCGCTGAGATAGAGCGTCGAGCCATCCGTGAGCGCCGCCGTCACACCACCCGGCACAGGTACGGTCTGCGCCACATAATTGGGCTCGGGCGAGACCGTCGGGATGTTGTAGATGGTCAGATTGCTGAGGTTCAGGAAGCCGACACTCGCCGTCGTGCCGCCGCACTCCGGGCCGCAGTTGAGGATATAGGCCTGGCTGCCGTCGTTTGAGAAATAGGCGCCGACCGGACGATCGAAGGAGCCTGTCACCTTCACCAGGCAGTACACCGGCAACTGATAGGGCTGGCAATCCACCGCGCCCGGAGGAGTCGCCTGGTTGCTGTTCAGCTTCACCAGGCGGTAGATGTTGTTGCCATTTCGCTGCATGGCCAGAACGACCGTGTTGCCCTGGTTCACGAAGACCCGGTTCACGTTCGGCAGGTTGAGCGCATAGCTGGCCTGGGTTCCGCCGCGGATCACCACCTGGAGCTGGCCGGCGGTCTCCTGAGCCGAATAGACCATGGTCTGGTCGGTAGAGACCTTGATTCCATCCGGAACGGCAGACTTGGCTGCGAGTGTCGCAGCCGCTCCGCTGCTCTTCTCGCCACCGTAGTCAATAGCCGCCAGCGAGCCGTCGCCCTGTGCGTAGGCATAACCGGCGACCTGCTCCGGGAAGTTCAGGATCGGGCTTGGCGAATTCCCCGAGTAGCCCGAGATGCTGTAGGACGAGTTTGCGTCAAAGACGTTGTTGCGCAGGTCACGTTGCGCGTCCAGAATCTGGAGACCGCCACTCAGCGTACTGGTGTAGGAGGCGAGCACGCGATATGCGAACTTGCTGGGAGGAATCGGGCGTCCGGCGTAGGTGTATTGCGGAAACTTGTAGTAGCGGACACCGCAGGCGCTCAGCACCAGAGCCACAGCGGTCAGGGCTGCAAAAACATACAACTTACGCTTCATCAAAGTAACGGACTCCAGCCCACCGCCCGGCGGTAGCAAACTGCGGTGTAAAAACCGCCTGAACTTTTGCCTCAAGTATAAAGCACGCGCCCACCCGGCTGCCCTATTCCCGCTACACTGGGAATAGCATATCCGCCATGGTCGAGACCTCAGAATCCGTACTTGAGACCCTGCTCGCCCCCGGACGCACTGTATTGTGTGACGGTGCGATGGGCACCATGTTGTACGCTCGCGGAGTCTTTATCAACCGCTGCTACGACGAGTTGAACCTCTCCCAGCCCGACATGATCCGCTCCATTCATGAGGAGTACCTCCACGCCGGCGCGGAGATGATCGAAACCAATACCTTTGGCGCGAACGCTATCCGTCTGGCGCGGTATGGTCTGGCCGACAAGGTCTCCGCCATCAACCATGCCGGCGTCACACTGGCCCGCAAAGCGGCTCAGCACTCCGAGGAGAAGACGGCCGCCCATGCCTACGTTGCGGGCGCCATCGGCCCCCTGGGAGCCCGCCTGGCGCCCGCAGGCACCATCACGGCACAGCAGGCGCACGATACCTTTGCCGAGCAGATCGCAGCCCTGGCTGCGGCCGGCGCCGATCTTCTGATCGCCGAAACCTTCCCCTCCGTCGCCGAGGCGGAGATTGTCGTGCGCGCCGCCCGCGACATCGCTCCCCACCTGCCGATCTTCGTGATGGTGACGGTCGACGACAACGGCAACACCCTCGATGGCACCACCGCCGAAGAGACGGCGACCCGTCTGACCATTGCCGGCGCCAACGCCGTGGGCTGCAACTGCAGCTCCGGACCGCATGCCGTTCTGGACGTCATTGAGCGCATGCGCGCCGTCACCCACCTTCCGCTGGCGGCGATGCCCAATGCCGGCCTGCCGCGCGCCGTCGACGGCCGCAACATCTACCTGACCTCGCCCGAATACATGGCCAGCTTCGCCCGCAAGTTCGCCAAGGCGGGCGCGAACTTCATCGGCGGATGCTGCGGCACCACGCCAAGTCACATCAAGGCGATGCGCTCCGCCCTGCGCGCGATCGATGCCCAGGTGACCGCCAAAGCCGAAGTCACCGACGAGACAAAGGCGGCCGTTCAACCGCCGGCCTTCCGCGAACGCTCCAGGCTCGCCGGCCTGCTTGCCAATCGTCAGTTCGTCTCCATGGTAGAGATCGTGCCGCCGCTCGGCGTCAACTGCCAGAAGGAGCTGGACGGCGCAAAGAAGCTCGCCGACCTGGGTGTGCACGTCATCAATGTGCCCGACTCTCCCCGCGCATCCGCGCGCATGTCCGCTCAGTCGCTCTGCGTGCAGATCCAGCACAAGATCGGCATCGAGACCCTGATCCACGTCACCTGCCGTGACCGCAACCTGCTGGCGCTCCAGTCAGACATGCTCGGCGCCTCCTCCATTGGACTGAAGAACGTGCTCTGCCTGACCGGCGACCCGCCCAAGCTGGGGAACTATCCGGATGCAACCGCCGTCTTCGACGTGGATGCCATCGGCCTGGTGAACATCATCCGCGATCTGAACCACGGCCTGGATCTCGGCAAAAACCGTATCGGCGAGTCCGCGGCCTTTGCGATCGGCGTCGCGGCCAACCCGGGCGTTCCGGACGTCGACAACGAAGTCCGTCGCTTTGCCCTCAAGGTGGAAGCAGGCGCGGAATACGCCATAACGCAGCCGGTCTTCGACATGCGTCTGCTGGAAACCTTCCTGCGCCGCATCGAGGAGTTCCGCATCCCGGTCATCGCCGGTATCTGGCCGCTGACTTCATTGCGCAACGCCGAGTTCATGAAGAACGATCTGCGCGTCGCCGTTCCGGACGAGATCATGTTCCGCATGCACAAGGCAGGCGAGGCCTCCGCTGACCATGCACGCGCCGAAGGCATCAAAATCGCGCAGGAGATGCTGGCCCACACCCGGCCCCAGGTCGAGGGCGTACAGGTCTCCGCTCCCTTTGGCAAATACACCGCTGCCGCACAGGTGCTGGAGCTGCTGAGCTAGAACAAGGAAGAGACGATGCCGACCTTTGAAGAGAATCTGAAAGCGCTGGAAACGGTCGTAGAGCAGTTGGAACGGGGCGACCTGCCGCTGGAAGACTCCGTCAAGCTCTTTGAGCAGGGCATGGCCCTCTCTGCCGCATGCAAACAGGACCTGGAGGCTGCCGAAGGCAAGCTGCAGGTCCTGATGAAACAGCAAAACGGCAAGATGGAAGCCAAAGACCTGAACCTGGAGTAGAGGACTTCGTCCCTCCACATGGGTGCCCACCCTCACGGAGTGGGTTCGGGAACACCCAAATCCCAAACAAAACACAGACACGAGTTCGGGGATACGTCCGGGAAGCGCGCGGCTTCCTTACCCCATCCTAGCGTTGCGAGGATGGGGCACCCGGGTGGCATAAGCGCCCGCCCGCCGATATACCCTAGTTCCATGCCTACTCAGGACGAGCTCAAGCTTCTCGCTGCAAAACGCGCACTCGACTTCATTCAACCCGGCATGGTCGTTGGCCTGGGCTCCGGCTCGACCGCTACCCTGTTCATCAAGCTGCTGGGCGAAAAGGTGCAGCAAGGACTGAAGATCCGCGGCATCGCATCCTCAGAAGACTCCGCGAAACTCGGAGCATCTCTTGGTATTCCCGTGATTGACTTCACCGAAGCAACCGAGACCGACGTCACCGTAGACGGCGCCGACGAGGTTGCTCCCGGCCTGGCGTTGATCAAAGGCGGGGGCGGCAAGCTGCTGCGTGAGAAGATCGTCGCCTCGGCTTCAAAGAAGTTCATCATCGTGGCCGACTCGTCGAAGGTCGTGAAGAAGCTGGGCAAGTTCAAACTGCCCATCGAGGTGATCCCCATGGCCGAGCCTCTGGTCTCTGAGCGTCTGAAGGGGCTCGGCTATCCCAGCAGCATCCGTCAGGCCAAGGACGGCAGCGGCAACTACATCACCGACGAAGGCAACCTCATCCTCGACTGCGACCCAACCCAGATTGACGATCCCGCAGCCCTGGCAGCCCAGTTGGACACGATGGTAGGCGTCGTCGAACACGGACTATTTCTCGACATGGCAGACCTGGTCCTGGTCGCCGGCGAAGACACCGTCACCGAATACACACCGGAAACGAAGTTTTAAGAGAGCCCATACATGGGGTTCCCCATGTCCCTTAGGGACATGGGACGTTCGAGCGTCGGGGTCCCCGGCGAACTTGTTCGCTGGGGTGAGTCGTAGCTCGAATATAAGTCTCCGCAGCTGGTTTTCGGTACCTCAGCGCTGAAGCCGCATATCTCCCGTGCGGGATACGGGACGGCTGAAAGCCGTCCCCTTAAGCAAGACATTCGCGCTCCGCGCGGACCATCTCCCCTAAGACAAAAGGGATGGCAACCATGCCATCCCTCTGTAAACATCAACTGGCCACTGTTAACTGGCAACTGTTTTTACCCGCCCCACAACCACCGTTCCTTCAAGCAACGGCTTCATGGTCACGTGCCACATCACGCCATCCTCGTCCCGCACAACTTCCAGCACCGGAACTTCCAGCTTCGTTCCGCTGCGCGCCGTAGCTTCCAATACTCCTGTGGCTCCCGGCGTGAACTCCGTCTGGCTAAGCGAGATCTGCCACACCGAACGGCCTTGCTGTCGCGAGGCCTCGCGGATATCTGTCACTTCAGCTTCGAACATTACTTCGTCAACGCGCTACGGAGCGCCTCCACTTCCACCTTGCTGCCAATCGCCAGTGGCGTGCGTTGATGGATCGCCTCGGGCTTAATATCCAGGATGCGATCGACGCCATTGGTCGCCATGCCGCCTGCCTGCTCTGCGATGAAGGCCAGCGGATTCGCTTCATACATCAGCCGCAGTTTGCCGTGAGGAGTTTTGGTTGTCGGAGGGTAGAAGAAGATACCACCCTTAAGCAGCGTGCGATGGAAGTCTGCCACCAACGAGCCGATGTAGCGCGAGCCATGCTTCTCGCCAATTTTGCCGGCACGCATGTCATGCACGAACTGGGTGTACTCAGGCGCCGATTCTTCGAGATTCGCTTCGTTGACCGAGTAATACGGTCCGGAATCCGGCATCCGCATGTTCTCCCAGCTCAGGAGGAATGCACCGATGGTCTGGTCGAGCGTGAAACCGTGTACGCCATGTCCCGTGGTGTAGACCAGGATCGTCGATGGACCATACAACACATAGCCGGCCGCTACCTGCTTGATGCCCTGCTGCAGCACCGAGGTATTTACATCGCCCCACTGCGGGCGGCGGAAGACCGAGAAGATAGTACCGACGTTTACATTGACGTCGATGTTCGACGAGCCATCGAGCGGATCGAAGACGATGATGTACTTTCCTGTCTCGTTGTCGCGATTGAAGACCACGGGCTCATCGTCTTCTTCGCTGACCAGTGCAGCCACGCTGTCACGCAGGCCGAGGCAATGCTCCATAGCGCGGTTGGCGTAGACATCGAGCTTCTGCTGCTGCTCGCCCTGCACGTTCATCTGCCCGTACGCCCCGAGGATGTCGCTCAACCCGGCGGAGCGGATCTTGGCTTCGATCATCTTCGCCGCAAGCGTGACGCCGGAGAGCAGCCAGGAGAAGGTGCCCGTCGCGTCAGGAAAGTTCTTCTGCTGCTGCAGAATGTGCTGCTGGACTGTGGTGATCATCGACTGCTGCTGAGCCATGTTTGTGTTTATCCCTTTCTCCCATGCTAAAGCCTGGGGCTACAATCTCAGTCATCATGAATCGCAGACACTTCCTTCTCTCCACGGCTGGAGTTGCGGCCACTGGTCTTGTTGAAGCGCCGTTATTCGCACAGGGACATGGTAGTGCGCCCATGCCCAGCCGCCCGCTGCCGCCTGCGATTGCTGCGCTGACCAATCGTGTATCAGACGTGAAGCCTATCACTCTTACAGAGCGCGAAGAACGCTGTAACCGTGCGCAAACGTTGATGGCGAAGAACAAGATTGACGCCATCGTCATCACGACGGGTACGTCCATGCTCTACTTCACAGGCATGCGCGGCGGCAATTCGGAGCGCCTCTTTGCCTGGGTACTTCCCGTCAAAGGTCCTGCCTTTATCATCTGCCCGGTCTTCGAAGAAGAGCGCATGCGTGAGCTGACCGGCAACATGGCCGGAGGCGACAAGATCCGTTTTTATACCTGGGACGAACACGAAAATCCCTATGCACTGCTTGGTAAAGGCTTGAAAGACGCGGGCCTGGCGACTGGAAGCATCGGCGTGGAAGAGCAGACGAAGTTCGCCTTCTCAGACGGTTTTGCTCACGCACTGCCTGCGGCAAAGATCGTCTCCGCAACGCCGGTGACGGCAGGATGCCGCGGCGTGAAGTCAGCTCATGAGCTTGAACTGATGAAGCTGGCCAATGACATTACCTGGCATGTCTACGAAGCCGCATGGAAATCACTCACCCCTGGTATGACCACACGCGACGCGTCAGCACTGATCTCCGCCGCTTATATGAAATGCGGTGTCTCCGGATATGCCTCGGTGGAGGTGGATGAGTTCTCCGCTCTGCCGCACGGCTCTATCAAGCCGCAGACGCTGAAGGAAGGCTCCATCGTGATGATCGATGATGGTTGCACGGTGGAAGGCTATCAATCGGATATCACCCGCACCTTCGTGCTCGGCGGCAAGGCAACCGACAAGCAGAAGCAGGTCTTCGAGATCGTACGTAAATCCCAGGCTGCCGCGCTCGCGGCAGCAAAGCCCGGCGTGCCCTGTGAAGCCGTCGACATCGCCGCACGCAAGGTCATCACGGATGCCGGTTACGGCCCCGACTATAAGTTCTTCACCCACCGCCTGGGTCATGGAATCGGCATGGACGGCCACGAGTGGCCGTACCTTGTACGCGGCAATAAACAGCCACTGGCCGTCGGAAATACCTTCTCCGATGAGCCGGGAGTCTACATCCGCGGTGAGTTCGGCGTACGTCTGGAAGATGACTGGGTAATGACCGAAAATGGCGGCGAGATGTTCACCCCGACCAGCAAATCAATTGAAGAACCTTTCGCGGTTTAGAACCCATACACCGGGTGCCCCAGGTCCCCAAAGGGACCTGGGTATTCGCGCTACGCGCGAACCGCCTTTTTTGTTTGTCATTTCGTAGCGACCGAAGGGAGCGGAGAAATCTGCTTCTCTACCCATACTTCCTCATAAAAACGGTCGCGCAGAGCGCGATACCCCACCCTTTGCTGCGCAAAGGATGGGGCAACAAGTGTTTACTGCTTCTGAACTGTCCTTACTCATAACCCTTGTGCTGCCAGTTGACCGGTTCCAACAGCGGCGCGGCGCATACGCGGTTCCGACCCTCCGCCTTAGCCGTATAGAGTGCCGTGTCCGCGGCAAGTAATAATCTCCGGCGGTCAATCCCCTCTACCGCCTCAGCAGAAGCCACCCCGCAGCTTACGGTCGTCCATAACCCGATCTCGGGTTGTGGCACAGGTTGAGACGGCGCCGGAGAACCGGCCATCTTGATCAGCTGCCGTATGCGTTCGGCCACTTTCATCGCAGACTCAAGGCTCACCCCTGGAAGCAAAAGAACAAACTCCTCGCCTCCGTAGCGGGCTGCAAAGTCATGTTTGCCGCGTAGCGCCTGCTGAATCAATAAAGCAACACGCTTGATCACTTCATCGCCATACAGATGTCCTTGCGTATCGTTCACGATCTTGAAGTGATCGATATCGAT
The DNA here is from genome assembly GCF_025685425.1 of Terriglobus albidus. Taxonomy (GTDB): domain Bacteria; phylum Acidobacteriota; class Terriglobia; order Terriglobales; family Acidobacteriaceae; genus Terriglobus; species Terriglobus albidus. The sequence goes on along the minus strand of NZ_JAGTAS010000019.1, from coordinate 7,832 downwards.
CATGACCGCAGAGATAGGCTGGTGTGTCTGTGCCGCATGGCTCCACAGCACCTCAAACTCCTTCTCGAAGGCGGAACGGTTCGCAAGCTGCGTCATGGGATCGTGTGTAGAAATCAATTCGAGCTCACGATTGGCTTCGCTGAGCTCCACGCGCTTCAACTCATTGCTCCGCAGCAGCAAATAGGAGAGGCGTTCTTCACGCTCCAGGCTGTAGTTCGCAATCAGGATGAACACACCGCCCCAGAAGACCAGGCCGCCCATGTGCATCTTTTCGATCGGCTGCAGAAAGGGATCTTTCACCAGGAAAGCGACCGACGTGAGATTGCAAAAGAGCATGGATGCCATGGCGTAGTTGAAACGCGGACGCATCACGATATTGGTCACCAACAGGATCAGCATCAGGCTGACGGATGCATGCGTCGAAATCTGACTGCTGACGTGCCAATAAAGGATCACGGCACAGGTAGCGGCCACGCCGGCAAGCACCACGATAGAGCCTTCCCGAACGCGAGCGGAAGGCTCCCGGCGGAGCACCGCATGAATCGCAAAGGCGATCGGGGTAAAGACACAGGTGCGCAGGAAAACAGCCAGCCAGATGCGCTGCGGCATCGCCTGATAGTCGCTGATCAGGAAAAGGTTGTAGATCAGGATGATGAGCAGGCCGTCCCGGCTCATCCGAAGCGCACGCAGAGCTCCTACGGCACGCTCGAACCGCTCCTCCAGTTCCGCCGAAAAGCACAGGGGCACAAAACGTCCGGCCTTGAGGCGGGCGATCTGCCGGTCAAGCAGCAACTCCTGCGCGTTGGCGGTATTCCGTACCACGGTACTTTCCACCGTAGAGCTATATCGGCGGCAAGCCCATGACCCGTTAGTGGGGTTTTCATTACCTTTGGTGTGACCTGGCATCTACCGCGAAGAGGCTAGAGCGTGTCGGATTTGTTTGTTTGTCATTTCGCAGCGGCCGGAACCCCGACCAGCTCTGCTGGTTGGGGAACATTCGAGCGAAGCTCGAACCGGGTGGGAGCCATGGGCTTTCAGCCCACGGTCTATCGGCTCAATATCGACATGGGCTTTATAGCCCTGGGCTTTCTCCTAACGAATGAAGAAGACCCAGGGCTAAAAGCCCATCTACTTTTATGCGTTTATCAGCGGGCTGAAGCCCGCTGCTCCCATCTATGCGAGCTATGCTCTAGGCTCTCTCAGACCGATCGAATCTATTCGGGCGCGCCCTAGATCTCCATCGCATACTGTCCGGAGACAAAGCCCGGAGGCATTGGCTTTGGCTCCGCCGCCAGGTCGAGGATCAGCCGTTCGAGCACCAACCGCTTATCCGGAGGACTCGAACGAAGCTCCAGATCGGCTTTGGCGATAAGGCGCAGCGCACGTGTCAGCTCGCGGCGAGTCTTATAGCGGCGTGCCTGCCGGATAAGATCATCCGCCGCAAACGGAGGCATACGGAAGCCCTGCCACAACGCCTGCCAGATGGCGCGCGAGTCGCGCACATTCTTCTCCAGGATGATGAGCATCTGACGGAAGGTGCGCGCCAGCATGTAGAGGTGCCCGATGGCCGAGTCTTCTCCACCATCAGACGCATTCAGCAGGCCATGCAACAACGCCAGCGCTCCGGCGCGGTCATGGCGCGAGATCGCATCGGTCAGCTCGTACAGTGACCTCTGCTTTGCGGCAAGCACCTGGGTTTCTACATCGCCCAGCGTGATGCGGCCCTTGCCCAGGGTGTAGAGCAACAGCTTTTCTACCTCGGAGGCGATCAGCATCATGTCAGCCCCAAGCGCATCCACCAGCTCGCGGGCGGCATCCTGCTCAAAGCTTGTCTGCTGCTGGGCAGCATACTCGATCACCCAGCGCACGGCGTCCCCTTCCTCAACGCGGCCCATCTCCACCACACCGCACCAGTCACCCAGCGTCTCGCGGATGCGATCGAACCGCTCCTTCTCCTGATAGTCCATACGCCGCAGATCGGCCGGAATACGAAGGTGGTCCGCAACAAAGAGGATCAGCGCCTGCGGATTGGGAGCGCGGAAGTAGGCATCAATCGCGGCAAACTCGTCCTTCTTTGCGCCGCGGGTATAGAGGTTCTTCAGGTTACGGATGAAGATGACCTGAAAGGGCGCCATCAGCGAAGGCGTACGCGCAATATCCAGAGCATCGAAGATCGAGGTCTCCGCCAGGTCCAGATCGTGCAGGCAGAAGTCGCGCAGGTCGCCGGGCACAAACTGCGCCAGCACGGCCTTGCGGGCCCGCTCCAGCAGGAACAGTTCGTCGCCGACGAGAACATATCCGGGCTTCGGGTTCGGGGAAGCGATCTCCGCCTGAAACCGGTCCACAGATGCAAAGCTGCGCAAAGCTGCCATTGCCTTGATTTTCAACGGCTGCGGTGTGTTAACGGGAGTGGAAAACAAGGGACGAATCCAAAGAAGAACATACTTTGAGCCTTGACTGACGCACCCTGCACCAAAGTCTGTGCAATCCACAGGCCCTTCGGATAACCCGGCAGCTCAAGGGTGGCCCAGCCGCTGAAGGCAACCTTGAAAATTCCGACTGAGTAGATTTTGCCCTCAGCGGCTTAAGCCGCCGTCCCTGTGGGCTTCTGTATGGGACGGCTGAAAGCCGTCCCCTTAACCACCCCAGCCAGCAGAGCTGGCCGGGGGCCCCGGAGCAAGGCATTCGCACCTACGGTGCGAAGCGGTTGCGCCACGCGCAACGACTGCCTGAGCAATCCAGTGAAATTCTTCGTTTCTATTCGAAGTTCAATCCTCCACCACTGAACGGCGAACCCACAACTCTCAATGCCTCACACCATTCAACTATTCAACAATTCAAACATTCAACTTCTTTTAGAAACTCTCCACCATGTCGCTGACCAGCGCCTGGGCAAAGTTCCGTGCCAACCGTTGCACCGCGGGGCTGTCTTCCTGGATGAAGGCGCTCAGATCCTGCGTTGACTGATACTGTTCGCGGAAGCTGAAACCGTTGTTCTTATACAGAACCCGTCCATCCGGCGCCGTCAGCACCACCTTGGCCACAATCGTGATCAGGTAGCTGGAGGTCTGCCCGGTGGTGGAGTCATACGTCAACGGTGCAACGGTCTGCGAAACAATGGTGCCGGTCAGCAGAGCGTCGCTGTTCTCCGGCCTCTCATCGGAGGTGACCACATAGCGGGTGCGGTTGTTGAGCGCGTGCACCACGGCCTGCGTAAAGGCCACCTCGGTGTGATAGCTCTGCGTATTGTTCTTGAAGACCGGAACCGCAAGGGTACGAACACCCGCTGGGATATGCGTAGCCTGCCCCGCACGGTGATAGCCACAACCAGTTGCCGCCAGAAGTACAGAGAGAAGAACGAACCGCTTCATCGCATGTTCAGTGTACGCAGAATCAAAGATGACCCACGTTTTTACTTGCCACTTCGGAGCGCTTATCCGTCTACAGCCGCTGCAGATGCGTGTCTTTGAAGTGCGTCGGATACTTCAACCCATAGCCCAGCAGCCGGTCAAAGCCAATGTGGCTGACCCAGATCAGCGCAATCGACAGGGCACGCGAATGATGTGCCCAGGCCGCCGCGATACCAAGCAACACAGGCAGCACCTCTGTATGCGCCAGGTTGTACGCCGCCGCACCAGCACGCGGACCCGCTGCAAAACCGATCATCGAGAGATCCGGCACCAGGAAGAGCAGACCAAAAAGCAGCCAGCTTGCATGAACCTGTTGATAACAGAACAAGGCAACCGCCAAAACGGCCGCACCTTCAAGATGCAACAGAACTCGTGGACGCGTCAGCATGCCTCCAACCTAAACGAAAAGGCCACCCGGGAGGGTGGCCTTTCGATCTTCGGTTACGAGGAATTTATGCGGGGCTCGGACGGCTATCGCCGAAGCCGGGAGCGCGGCCGCTCTCGGGCTTCAGAACCTTCTGCGTATCCGCCGTGTTCGAATCCGCGTGGGCCAGGGCCGACTTCGACGGAGGCAGATCCTTGCCTTCGATGATGAGGCGGATCTCCTGCGCATCGATCGTCTCACGCTCTAGCAGGGCCTGCGCCATGCGGTGCATGATGTCCTGGTTGTTCTCCAGGATCGAGTACGCCGACTTGTAACCCGCATCCACAAACGCCCGAACCTCAGCGTCGATCTGCTTGGCGGTATCGTCAGAGAAATCGCGGTGCTGCGCGATCTCGCGGCCGAGGAAGATCTGCTCTTCCTTTTTGCCGAAGGTCAGCGGACCGAGATTCGACATACCGTACTCGCAGACCATGCGGCGAGCCAGATCAGAGGAGCGCTCGATGTCGTTACCGGCGCCGGTGGTCATCTTCTTGAGGAAGATCTCCTCGGCGCAGCGGCCGCCCATCAGGATGGCAAGCTGCGTCTCCAGGTAATCCTTGGTGACGGTGTGCTTGTCTTCCTCAGGGATCTGCATGGTCACACCCAGAGCCATACCGCGCGGGATGATGGTGACCTTGTGCAGCGGGTCAGCATGCTCGCGCATGGCGGCGACCAGAGCGTGGCCGGCTTCGTGATAGGCCGTGACCTTCTTCTCTTCGTCGGTCAGCAGCATCGACTTGCGCTCGGCGCCCATCAGGACCTTATCCTTGGCAACTTCAAAGTCGTACATGTGTACGGCCTTGCGGTTGTTGCGGGCAGCGATCAGAGCAGCCTCATTGACCATGTTGGCCAGGTCGGCGCCGGAGAAGCCCGGTGTTCCACGAGCCAGCACGTTGAGATCAACGTCCTCAGCGAGAGGAACCTTCTTGGAGTGAACGCGAAGCACTTCCTCGCGGCCACGGACATCCGGACGGCCCACGATCACGCGGCGGTCGAAACGGCCGGGACGCAGCAGCGCCGGGTCAAGGACATCGGGACGGTTGGTGGCAGCCACCAGGATCACGCCGTCGTTGGACTCAAAGCCGTCCATCTCGACGAGAAGCTGGTTCAGCGTCTGCTCACGCTCATCGTGTCCGCCGCCCAGGCCTGCGCCACGGTGACGGCCGACAGCATCGATTTCGTCGATGAAGATGATGCAGGGAGCATTCTTCTTACCCTGTTCGAAGAGGTCACGAACGCGGCTGGCGCCCACACCGACGAACATCTCGACAAAGTCAGAACCGGAGATCGAGAAGAACGGAACATTCGCCTCACCGGCGACTGCGCGCGCCAGCAGGGTCTTACCGGTTCCCGGAGGTCCGACGAGGAGCACGCCCTTGGGGATACGGCCGCCGAGGCGCTGGAACTTCTGCGCCTCGCGCAGGAATTCGATGATCTCCTTCAGCTCTTCCTTGGCCTCATCCACACCGGCGACATCCTTGAAGGTCACCTTCTTCTGCTGCATGCTCAGCAGACGGGCGCGGCTCTTGCCGAAGCTGAGAGCTTTGTTGCCGCCGGACTGCATCTGGCGCAGAAGGAAGAACCACAAGCTCAGAATCAGCGCGAAGGGAGCGATCTGGATCAACAAGCCAAGCCATGCATTCGACTGCTGATCCTTCACCGTGATGGCGACACCGTGATCACGCAGCGACTTGTACATGTCCGGATAGTTGGCCGGAATGGTGGTATGGAACTGGTCCTTGTTGTCTCGGTAATGTCCGGTCACTTCCGTGCCGTTGACGACTACGTCCGAGATCTTGCCTTGTTCGGCATCGTTCAACAACTGACTCAGGGAGATGGTTGTGTCATGCCCGATGCCTGTTCCCTTGACCACGAACTGCCAAAGAATCACGAGGCAGGTGATCATGAATACCCAGATCAGGACGGTTTTAACAGTTGAATTCAAATCCGGTTCCTCTTTCCGGCTGCTTCGCCTGGAAGCTAAACCAGCCGGACACGTTTCGCAGAAACGCTCCTGCAATGGTTTAGACGCCACCCAGGAGCGGAAGGTGCCCCGGGAAAAGCGTTCGCGCTGGTGTTTTTGATTCTACTCCCAGCATTAACGATTCGGCCGCCCCTTTCAGGGGAAGTTTCTGCAACTTCGGTCGGAGGTAACGGTGTTCAGATCCGGGACAGTTGCAGCTCCCGGGCGGTCCTCCGGGCCCGTAAACCACCCTGTAGGTGAAGCTGTGCCCCGGGCTTCGCCGAGACGGTGGGGTCCGGGGTCCAGCCCTCCCCCGCCAAACCGCACATCGCCAACAGCTTTGCCGTCTCCGTGAAGCTGAGCCGGCATCCCAGACCGGCAGCCGCGCCCCGCAACAGCCGCCGCCGCGCCGCCAGCGAGAGCGGCCGCAGCCGCTCAATCTCCATGGCGATTGCCCTCGTCCCGGGGGCCGTCTCCGAGCTGCGCCCTCCGCCCCGGACCGGCGTCCCGGGCAGCACCAGCCCCGGCAGCAGCCTGGCCAACTCCGCAGCCCAGAACTCTTCCTCGGCACGAGCGAGATCGGCCACCTGGGACAGAGCCGGCGTGACCTGCGGGTTGAACTGCCGCAGCAGTGGCATCAGCTCGTGCCGGACACGGTTCCGGGTCAGATCGAGGGACCGGTTAGTCGAATCATCCCTCCAGTCCTGACCGCGCGTCCGCAAAAACGCCTCCACCTCGGCCCGCGAGACGGCAAGCATGGGGCGGACAATCCTTGGCCTGCCGGCGAGTACCGGCGAAATGGCGCCCAGGCCCTCCGTCCAGGCGCCGCGCAGCAGCTTCATCAGCACCGTCTCCGCCTGATCGTCCTGGGTGTGGGCCGTAGCGACGGCATCGGCGTCCACACGTGCGAAGACCTGGTACCGCAGAGTCCGGGCAGCCTCTTCGACCGACTCCTTTTCCCGCTCCACCCGTGCCGGTACGTCGACCCGCTCCACCGTCAACGGAATATCGAGGCGTCCGCAGAGTTGCTGCACAAAGGCGGCGTCGGCGTCTCCCTCCGGGCCGCGGATGCCATGCTCCACGTGCACCGCGCTGAGGCCGATTCCCAATTCAGCCCTCCGATCAGCAAGGGCAAGCAGCAGCGCCACTGAGTCTGCCCCGCCGGAGACACCGACGGCGACGCGGTCGCCCACTCGCAAAAGACTGACGTTCAAATTCAGTGAAGCTTCAGCCATCGTTCCATTATCAATACCTTATGTTCCATACACGACCCGCCACGCCAGCCGACGCCGCCCTCATCGCCGAACATCGCCAGCGCATGTTCGCCGACTCCGGCCAGGGAGACGAAGCCGTCCGCGCCACCGTGCGCGTGAACTTCGAGCCGTGGGTAAGGCCGAGGCTCGAGTCTGGCGAATACACCGGATGGATTGTTGAGCTCCATGGACAGCCCATCGCGGGCGCGGGAATCTGGTGGATGCCGTGGCCACCGCACTTCCTCGACCCGGTACCGCTGCGGCCTTACCTGCTCAATGTTTTCGTGGACCCGGCGCATCGGGGCCACGGCCTGGCGCGGAAGCTGGTCGAGCTCGCCATCGAAGCCGCCCGGAACCGCGGCTGCCGCGTGCTCTCACTCCACGCCTCACGGATGGGAAAGCCCATCTACGAAAAGATGGGCTTCAGCGGAACGACAGAGATGATGCTGCCTCTGTAAGGCGGATATGGGCTTGCCTTGGGTTGTCATCCCGCAGGGATCTGCTTCTCTACCAGCTGTTGCTGATAGCGGTGATTAGAACATTCGAGCGCAGCTCGAATCGGGTGAAATCCGAGGGCTTCAGCCCTCGGATTTCGGTCTAAGTATGAATGGGCTTTAGCCCTGGGCCTTTGTGGTTGTCAGCACAAAAAGACCCAGGGCTTGAGCCTAATGTCACTTACTTTGTACGTGAGAGGAGAAAAAGTGAGTTGAGGAGAGGGAGCTAGGGTTGAATCAGAAGTAGCTCTGTGAGGAACCGCTGCGTCTGTTATGGAGAAGAAGGCG
>NZ_JAGTAS010000021.1 GCF_025685425.1 Terriglobus albidus | reverse complement strand
TCTCTCGATCCTCAGTCGTCAACGTCAACGACGGCAAACTGCGTCCTCGTCTCATGGCTTGCTCCATGCCATGTTAGATGGACCCAATCTAAAAATAGTTGAACGAATTAATGACTCAGGACACTAGCTGGTTCCTCCATACTCCAGTAGCAATCGCGCGACCTTCGAAAGCATCTTGGACGCCTCGCACCTAACGTGTTCACAGGATTGCGGCCATGAACCCTTTCGCGAAGCAAGCTTAATGCCGAAGGAAACCATACTCTTACATGGTCGATGCTTAAGCCATCCAGCGTAGACTGATTGCAGGAGCATAGACTTTCGCCCATTCTGGCATTGAGGCAAGGAGCCGCGCGTCGTGTGTCCAATACATGAAGAGATCGATAGTATTACTGACGCTATCCGATGAGCGAAACGTCAGAAATTCGTCGCGCCATTGAAAAGGGTGTTGCATACCTCGAATCGGTTCAGCTTCCCAGTGGTCAGATCCCGATCGACAAATGGCCCACTTGTGAGTTGAGCGGCAACTGCGTTCCTGATGCGGCGGTCTTTCCAGCAGCTCTCGCCGCTCGCGCGTTATCGGCTACACCATCGGCCGAGCGCGTCCACTCTCGCGCCATCGATTTCCTCCTGCGAGAAATGGAGCCCGACGGTCTGTGGTGTTACCCGTCGAGCGCAGGCCCGGACCATGGCTACGTTCCACTCGATACCGACGACACGGCAATCGCCTCTGCGGCGCTTACGGCCGCCGGAAAACGGATCCCGAACAATCGCGCCATTCTGCTGGCTCAACGCGAGCGCAATGGTCTCTTTCGAACTTGGATGCCGCGGTGGTGGCGTCATCCACGCAGGTACTATCGCTTCTTCCGGTACAGCCCAGCGGAAGTACGCGACGTCGACGCCGCGATCAACGCAAATATCGTCGCCTACCTCGGCGATTGCAAAGAGACTCGGCCGGCGATTGAGCACATGCTCGCAGTCCTGCGTGCTAATGGCGAAGAGGTGTCCACCAAGTGGTACGTGAGCCGCTTCACCGTCTGGTATTTCTTTTCGCACGCTCTACGCGAGATCGCGCCGGAGGCAGGCGAGATGATTGTGCCACGCATCGAAGCGACGGCGCCGATCAATGCGCTCGAGCTTGCGCTGGCATCATCAACGATGCTGCTGTGGAATCGCGTACCTGACGTCGGTCCCCTGATTGAGGCACAGTTCCCGTCCGGAGCCTGGCCGCGGGCCGCCTTCTATCACCATGGCCGTAGGCGAATTGATTCCCAACCGACGCCGCCCTGGTGGGGCTCCGAGGCATTGACCACGGTGCTCGCGGTAGAAGCGTTGACACGCCGATTGCTCGTCGAAGAGTGACTGCTCCGATCGCGATATGATGCCGTGCTTCATGGCTGATGGTCTCAAACTCGCGCTTTCGAATTCGGCCGCGCGTTTTGCGTCGAAGACCCGGGACAGATCATGACACCCGTGCGAGCTTCAAGGATGCTTTCAGAGCCGTTCGCGCAAAGTTCAACGTCGCACGCAAGGTGCGTGACACATTGGCGGGAAAGATCAAGAAATGAACCCCGAGGACGACCCAATCACCGCGATGTCGTAGAGCCGATGCCACGAGGATCGCGATCGGCAGCAACACAATGTTGAGCTCAGTCGTCAGAAATAAAAAGTCAGGTTTCGGTGTAACGATCACGGGGCGGATATGCCACCATCGGATGCGAAGCGCAACCAGAGGGACGTACGCGCCAACCGCCGCGAGTGGCCACCTACTCCGCATCTCAACGAGCATTGTAGTGCACGCAAGCAGTTCGGTCGGAAACGCAATCCACGTTCCTATGAGCATCGCGGATCGCGAATGCCGTGCGGCGAACGTCTGTGCGCCAACGGCGCGATCAGCGTCAATATCGGTGAGCTGATGCCACAGGATCGCACGTATGCCGTTCGCGAGCGCCCAGGTTCCCACTATCATGAGCCAGATGAAATTGTAGGGCCGTTGCGCTCCGCGAAACGCGAGGATCGCGGCCACTAGCGTCGGAAATAGATGTTCGCCGCTCGCGCAGGCAAGGATTCCCAGGAAGCCGCGTTTTTTCAGACGGAACGGTGGCAGAGAGTAAAGCGAAAAGGCCAGCCACACTGCGAGGTACAGCGATAGAAGGACCGCGTCGTGTCGCCAGCGGCAGGAGATTACCGCGAGGGCTTCCGCGCTGAGAATTATGAATATCAGGCCGAGAAGTCGCGAACGGCCTGCGAAACGGTTTGGTTTCCCGGCGGCAAGATCGTCTTCGAGATCGGTCAGATCGTTGACCACACTGGCGTAGACCGCGGCCGGAACGATTGCGGCGAATGCCATGAGCGCCTCCCGCCAGATCGCGCTCACCGGCACGTCGAGTATCAGGGCCGTTGCGTAGAACGCCGCGAGGACTGGGATGACTTTGTACTCCCACCATTCGGAGGCGCGAATAATTCGCCACAGAGAGACAAGTGAGAGTCGCTCAACCAACCGTTTCTCGCCGATATGCGCGTTGTCGGCCACTGGATTAATTCTGCAACTTTTTGGCTATGCCAGGCCGTAAGAGACTTGAGGGGGCTGACAAATCGATCGATCCGGTTTGCAGTGAATTCACAACTCCCAACAGCTTGGAAGTGAAACAAGCAGCCGGATCGAGAGGCACCATGGTTCTAATCGCAATTCCAGCAGCTTGACCGATCGATTTCCATTGCTCTCGCATAGCCCATGCTCGCTCCATGGCTTTGTCAAATTCGTCTACTTTCGCAGAGTCGGCTACGAATCCGGTGCGACTATCCTCTACAACTTCCGAAGTTCCGCCCTCATTTGTGACAATTCCAAACCGACCGCACATCATCGCTTCGATAAGCGCCAGTGGCAACCCCTCGGTGCGTGACGCCAGAACCAGCGCGTGATGAGTCTTCCAGATGGAATCCACGTCGCTTGTAAAACCCGGAAAATCGACATTCTTAAGGCCTAGATGTTCTGCAAGCCCGCGCAGAGCTTCGCGGTTTGCGCCTGAGCCGAAAAACGAAACTGACAAATTACGGGTTCTCCAGTGCCGTCGCGCCAACACCTGCAAAAGAATGTCCTGCCCCTTCTCGCCTGTATCCAGGCGTGCAACGCAGGCCAATTTGATCGAATGGTCCTGAGTGTCAGGCCAAGGTAGCGGAGATCCGGACACCATAAAGGGATTACGCACGACTTCCGCATTCGCGAGTGTTTCACCTATTTGAAATTCCGTGAGCCGGACATTGTGCTGGGAGACAAAATAACAGCGCAAAGCAGTCTGAAATGCAGAACGCATCACGACGCGGTGCTTGTCCGGCGGCCAATGATACTCTGTCGCTCTATGTGAAATGATGACGTACGGGCAGCCGACAATACGGCAAAGATCGCCCAAAATGACTCCGTCGAAGTTTGCGCCTTGGGAAACCACTACCAAATCGGGATTAAGACTTGTTAGAAGAACACGCAGTATAGGTCCAATCGCTCTCAGTGCAGCAGTTTTGCCGGCCGCTCGAGTCAGCAACCCGGTTACTCGGTAGAGCGGCTTGGGCAAGCGTACTCTGCCGGGCAAGAAAAAGTGCCACAAGTCGTAAATACGACACCCCAGCTCGAGCAGCCGACAGATCCGCGGGTGCATTGGATCAGCAAGGTGTTTGAAGATACTGACAGAATGCCCGTCCTGGACCAATAATGCCGCCGCTCCCGCCCATAGCTCTTCGCTTCCACCCCAATCCGGATTGCTACAAAGGAAGACAAAACGCAACATTAGCTCCTATTTGAGATTGCGACCAGCATCGATTAAACGAAGGGGCTTTCCAAGAGTAAATTCTCTTAGGATTGCAGTATCAAACCTTTCGAGCCGGATCATTATGCACCATACCACTAGTCGTCACCACTAGTCGTCGAAAATGATCCATCATGCGATCTGCTCCAATATCCAGATCCAGCGCCGCTTGTAGCAGCGGAACGTGGAACGTCGTGGTGGCCCTCTTGCGTTTATTGGGTCGGAAAGAAGCGATCAGCTCGATGCCGCACTTCTTCCAGCGCCGCCGCAGCCTCGCGTCAGCGATCACACGATCCTGGTTCTACAGTGGTCTTCCCTTGGGCCGTGGAACGGCAACCTCCCGGAGCGTGATTCCGCTGCCAGTGCACCCGGAAAAAGTATCTTTCGCACTTCTAGTGATACTGCTCAGCCGGCATCTCGCCGGGTAGGGACGGGATCGAACCGCCGACGCCTGGGCCTTATTCATGGCCGCGTACGGATATACGTCGCTACGCTCCAAGAGCGCGGCCGAAATTGCTGTATTTTCATCGGGATGGTGGCCAGGGACGGGATCGAACCGCCGACGCCGGCCTTATTCATGGCCGCGTACGGATATACGTCGCTACGCTCCAAGAGCGCGGCCGAAATTGCTGTATTTTCATCGGGATGGTGGCCAGGGACGGGATCGAACCGCCGACGCCGGCCTTTTCAGGGCCGCGCTCTACCACTGAGCTACCTGGCCCTTCGTGGAGTGTCCTTAGTATAGCAATCCGGAGCCGGATGGGACAAACCTGCGGGTTATGGACCTAGGGTATGCTGGGCCTGTTTCCACGAAAGGAATTTTTCCCTCCGATGAGATCCACACGAGTACTGTTGGCCTTGTCATGTCTTGCGATCACTGCGGCGGCCCAGACCGCAACCCAGACCCCTGGTGAATTAAAGGCGGGCCGCGTCCTGGCCTCTGCCGTGAAACAAGGCCCTCTCTCTGCCCATGCCTTCCTGGCCAAAATGCCCAAAGGAAGCGACCTGCACGTCCACCTCTCCGGCGCGGTTTATGCCGAGACCTTCATTAAGGACGCCGTCGAAGACCATATTTGCATCGACCCGAAGGCCAAAGCCTTCGCCAAAAACCCCACCGGCACCTGCGCCGATGGCCTGATACCCGCAGAGAACGTACTCAAAGACCAGACGCTCTATGACAACCTGGTCAATGCCTTCTCCATGCGCTCGTTCGTGCCCTACGCCGGCTACAGCGGGCACGATCAGTTCTTCGCCACCTTTAGCCGCTTTGGCGGTCTCGACCGCAAACACGTTGGCGAATGGCTGGACGAGGTCGCCTTTCGCGCCGCCTCGCAGAACGAGCAGTACCTCGAGATCATGCATACGCCCGACTTCAGCGCCAGCGCTGCGCTGGGCTACAAGCTTGGTTGGAGCGACGACCTCGAGGACCTCCGCCAGAAGCTGCTCGACGGCGCCGTCCGCGACAACGTCAAACGCGACATTGCGGAGATAGATAGCATCGAGGCACGCCGCAACGAGATCGAACACTGCGGTACACCTTCCGCTACACCCGCCTGTGGCATGACCGTGCGCTTCATCTTCCAGGTGCTGCGCGCCTTCCCGCCGCAACAGGTCTACGCACAGACCCTGCTTGGCTTTGAGCTCGCCTCCGCGGATCCGCGCGTCGTCGGCATCAACTTCGTCCAGCCTGAAGACTCCTATATGTCGATGAGCGAGTACGACCGGCAGATGAAGTTCCTGCAGTTCCTCAAGACCAAATACCCGAAGGTCCACCTCTCACTGCACGCCGGAGAGCTCGCTCCGGGCATCGTCCCGCCCGACGGCCTGAAGTTCCACATCCGCGAAGCTGTTGAGGTCGCCGGAGCCGAACGCATCGGCCATGGTGTCGACGTGATGTACGAGACCGATCCGCACTCCCTTCTAAAAGAGATGGCCACAAAACACGTGATGGTGGAGATCAATCTCACCAGCAACGACGGCATTCTCGGCATCACCGGCAACCACCATCCGCTTGCCAACTACCGTGAGGCCAAAGTCCCGGTCTCGCTCTCGACGGATGACGAAGGTGTCTCGCGCAGCGATCTTACCCATGAATATGAACGAGCCGCCATGGAGCACAGCCTTACCTACATCGATCTCAAGAACATGGCCCGGACCGGCATTGAACATAGCTTCCTGCCCGGCGACGACTTATGGTCTGCCCCTGATGCCTGGGGCAAGCCGGTGGCCGCCTGCGCCGCCCAACCGCTGGGCGCTGACAAACCCACGGCAAAGTGCGCAGAGTTCCTGAAATCCAGTGAGAAGGCCACACAGCAGTGGGAGCTGGAACGCCGCTTCCGGGCCTTCGAGGCAGGTGTGCAATGAAGTCCGCGCTCATCGCCATCGGGGAGCTTCTGCTGTTCTTCGCTGCGGCACTCGCCGGTTTCGTCATGCATCCCTTCAACGCGGAGAAGGTTCTCCGCACCGAAAACGGCGTAGTGCGTGTGATGGTCTTTGACTGGCTCATCACCGCCGCCGTGACATGGCTCGTCCTTCTGGCGATCGAATTCGGCATACGCCGCAACCGCAATGCCTGGCTCCGGCCGACCCTCTGCTTCGTAATCGTTGTCGTACTTGACCTTTTGTCACACCTCGGACTTAAATCCACGGAAGTAGGTCTCTACCACTTCTAAATTCCCTGCTGTAAAAGACATAGCAGCAAACCTCAACGATCCGGCTGTTAACCCAGCCGGATTTTTTTCGTATACACGAAAGTAATATGCCTTTTTTCCGCAGGAATGGAAGCAGATTTGCATTGATTTCCTCTGGTTGGTGCTGTGAAGTTGTTATGTAAGGGGCCCGAACAATAACGGGATATAAAGCAGGACGGCACGATGCCTGCAGATTCCCCGGACTCCGAAGTGCGAGGTTTTATCTGGCATGACTCTGCAGGATGTTGCCGCTGAAGCGTTGAGAAATAGTCGTGTTGCCTACTTTTCCATGGAGATCGCATTGGAGGTAGGGTTGCCCACCTACTCGGGCGGTTTGGGTGTTCTGGCGGGAGATACGTTACGCTCTGCTGCGGACATGGGCGTTCCAATGGTTGCCGTGACCTTGGCCCATCGCAAGGGTTACTTCCGTCAGATGCTCGACAGCGGCGGCCGGCAGACTGAGGCTCCGATGCCGTGGTCCCCTGAAGATCGTCTGCCCCCGGCGGGCGCGGTTACGGCCATTACCGTCCAGAACCGCGAGCTCCTGGTTCGTGCGTGGCGCTACGACATCGTTGGCGTAACCGGACATGTGATTCCGGTGCTGATGCTCGATACCGATGTCGAACCGAACGATTCGTGGGATCGCACCTTTACCGACACCCTTTACGGCGGAGACAACTACTATCGTCTCTGCCAGGAAGCCGTGCTTGGCCTGGGCGGCATCGCCATGCTGCATGCTCTCGGCGTTCAGCCAGAGGTCTTCCATATGAATGAGGGCCATGCGGCCCTGTTGACCACTGCTCTGCTCGAAGCCCGGCTGAACGGACGTCCGTTGCATACGGCTACTGATGAGGATGTTGAGGCAGTCAAGCAACAATGCGTCTTTACAACGCACACGCCCGTGCCTGCGGGTCACGACCGCTTTGGCTACGACCAGATGCTCGCCATTCTTGGACAGGAGCGTTCCGGCCTCTATAGCCGTTTCGGTGGTATCCACGACGGGTTGCTGAACATGACTTACGTGGCCCTTCGCTTCTCCCGTTACGTAAACGGTGTCGCAATGCAGCACGGCAAGGTTTCGCAGCAGATGTTTCCGGATACGCCGATCCACTACATCACCAATGGCGTACATGCGGGAACCTGGGTCTCGCCGGCCATGGCAGATCTCTTCGACAGGAAGCTGGATGGATGGCGCGCCGATAACTATGCGCTGCGCGGCATCTATGGAGTCGAGCCGCAGGAGATTGCAGCCGCACATGCTTTAAACAAGCAGCGGCTGATCGAGACAGTGAAAGAACGCACCGGCGTGATCCTGCATGAAAATGTGCTGACCCTGGGCTTTGCCCGCCGTGCCGCTACCTACAAGCGCGCAACCCTTCTCTTTGAAGATACGCAGCGCCTGCTGCATATCGCGGAAGCGATGGGCGGCCTGCAGATCGTCTACGCCGGCAAAGCGCATCCTGCTGATGCTCCCGGCAAGGCATTGATTCATGAGGTGATCAGCGCGGCTCACGGGCTGAAGCAGAGCCTCATTCACGTCGTCTATCTCGAAAATTACGACATGAACCTGGGCGCAGTGCTCACCTCCGGCGTGGACATCTGGCTGAATACACCGCGGCGTCCCTATGAAGCCAGCGGCACCAGCGGCATGAAGGCCACGCTCAACGGCGTACCCAACCTCAGCATCCTGGACGGATGGTGGATCGAGGGTTGCGCCGAAGGCTCGACCGGATGGGCAATCGAAGACGGCGCAAACGATGAAGAAGAGGCTGCCTCGCTCTACGAAAAGCTGGAGAAGGCTGTAGGCCCTGCCTTTGCCGATAAACAAAAGTGGGCAAAGATCATGCAGCACGCCATCGGCCTCAATGGCGCATTCTTCAATACGCAACGCATGGTCGACCAGTACATCTGCCGGTCGTACCGTCTGGAACGCGCCACCATGCAACCGGCCAATCATGTTGTGCCGATCACGGAAGACACGCTGGTAAGCCCGACTTCGGTATAGCGCTGCTCGGAAAGAAAAAAGCCTGCAGCGGGATGCGAAACCGCTGCAGGCTGCGAGTGTTTCGAGGGTCCTCAGTTACCTGAGGAGCTTGGTCAGGTAGTCCAACGCCTTCGGATCCTTCGACTGGCCGAGCCAGAAGATCGCCTGCTTGCGTACATCAGGATCCTTGTTGGTTTCTGCTACCTGGATCAGTTGAGCAGCCGCCTCTCCTTCCGGCAGCCGCGAGATCGCGAAAACCGCGGACCGGCGAATGCTTCGGTCCGGGTCACTCTGAACAATTTGACGAAGCTCCCCAGCGGCTCGTTTGCCGGCCTTCTGGGCCATCCAGAACTGAGCCTCCTTGCGGACGTGGGGCGAAGCATCGTTCTTTGCCATCCAGATCAACTCATCGATGGCTGCGGGATTTTCTTTACCGAGTGTCAGATCGAAGGCGAGCTTGCCACGGAGATGCTCATCCTGTTCCGTACGTGTAAGTTGCAACAGCGCTTTGACGCCATCCTGCCCGCGATGGGCGCCCAGCCAGAAGGCAGCCTTCTCTCGCACAAACGAATCGCCAGTGCTCGCCATAGAGATTAGAGTGCTGGTCGCGGCAGACGACTCATGCTGAGCGATCACCATCACCGAGGCATCGCGCACTTTGCGCTCCTGCGAAGCATTGTTGGCCAGTGATGCAAACTCACGAATGCTCTCATCCTGAGAGACACCCTCAAGCCATACAAACTTCACGCCGCCGGTATCCAGCTTGCGGTTCGGAGTTGCCACGCGGACCTTCGTGACCGCGCCCTTCTCCATACGCAACAGGACATTCACATGATCGAACTGTTCTTTGTCGCTATCCCAGGAGCCTCCGTCATGGGAGCCTTCCAGGTAGAGTGTCTGGCCATCGTTGTCCGAGAAGTGTCCGATTACGGGGATGGAGTAACCCACCCACGCAATACCGTCTTTTGACGCGGCGTTGAGCTCCGCGGGCAGACCATGAGCAGCGTGCGCGTCGACCTGCACGCCGGTGACAGCCGGTTGTTGGGCCGCTAGCGGTGCAACCAGCCCAAGTGAAACGACGAGGATGCGGAAGGCGATTCTCATGGCCTTTGTCTCCTGATACGAGAGTTTTCGTAAAAAGTTCTTAGAGTTCGGGAAAAATCCGGAAAATCGATCCAGGCGTCTGGATTGACGGGAGGAGAATCGCCTGCATCGTCCATTTCCGGACAGCCGATGCAGGCGAGTTATTAGTTAGCGCAACAGCTCGAGCATGTAATCCTGCGCAACCTTGTCGTTCATCAACGCAAGCTGCGAGACAATCTGACGTTTCATCTCCAGGTCTTTTTCTCCGCGTGCAAGTTCAACCAGCTTCTGGGCATCGCCCGAGATGAACATCGCGGAGACAGCAGCCCGCTTTGTCTTCGGATCGGTGGACTGGCGATAGGCCTCCGCCAGCGTATCGTTCGCCTTCTTCCCCTGGGTGATGGCCAGCATCTGCATCGCCTGACGCTGCAGCTCAGGGTTTTGCTTTCCAAGTGCGATCTCCCGCAGCAGGTTCTGGCACTCAGGCGACTTGTTCTGACCAAGGACAAAGAGTGCTTGCCGCTTCACCGCTTCCAGCTGATTCCCCTTCAGCAGGTCGCGAATCACCGGGACGGCCCGGCTGGCATCCTGGTTCGCCAGTGCGTTCAGAGCGAGGATCTTGAGGTCGGCATCGGGATCTCCCGTGCCTCTGCGATCGCGCTTATAAGTAAACGAGCCCTCCCCTGCTGGAATCGGCGGTACCGGGGGAACCGGCGGGACGGGACCGATCGCGTAGGTGTCCTCGTCGTTGTCGCTGGACGATGACGATGAGGATGAAGAACTGGAGGTAGACGTGCTCGTCCTGCCATTCTTGCCCACAACGACACGCACGGTTCCGGTGCGAATACCAAGAGCAGCGCAATCCTTATTCCAGGTGGACTTTGGATATTCGCTCCGGAGTGCAGCGCAGGTCGATGCCGAATCCTCACGCCGGCCAAGCTTAGTGAGCGCATACGCTTTCCAATAAAGCGCCGCGTCAGCCTTCGCTCCCTTGGCGGCAATCACCTTATCGAACGAAGTGATGGAGTCCTGCCAGCGTTGCTCATTCATCGCCTTGGCGCCGGCGGTATAGTCATCTTCCGCGGCAGCGGCGCCGGGCTCAGTGATAAGGATTGCGGGCTGTAAGGGGCCAGCCGCAAGCGCAACGTGCGCGCAACCAGCGGATGCCAGACCTGCAAGTAAAATCCAGTGCTTCATAAGTACATCTCCTTTATGACCAAAAACTTGTTTCTTGCTACTGCTTGCGGCTACCTCGAAGAGCGGCGCTCATCGTTCTGGCGCAGCACACGCAGGTCCAGCAAAAGTCCGTCGGTATTCATCTCCAGCCGCAACTGCCACGTGCTCCTCGGCGTCTCCGCCGCATGGTCCAGACCGATGAGGACTCGTCCCAGGTTGTCGAGCACCGCCGCCTCTGCGAGATCGCCGCGGTCGCGCGCCGTCTGTGTATAGACAGCGTTCTTCAGCAACAGATCGTGTGCCTGGACGCGTGTCGCCTCATCCAGCGGGCCCTCTTCATGGTTCACCGTGGTGAGCAAACGTTCGGCGGAATCAAGATGCGCGGAGATCTGCGGATCGTCAGACGGAGCATCGGTCAACGGACCATGTCCATTGACGGGATGTGCCTGCTGATGCCGGCCTACGAGACTCTTCAACGCATCGGTGACAGAGGCGCGTTGATTCGCGGTCTCCTGCCCTCCGGCTGGCTGCTCCGCATGACGAATGCGCAGACCTAGCACGACCATCACCACAATCGCGGCGGTAAGGGCTCCCGCAGCAGGCCACATCCAGAGGGAGAACCACCGCTTTTTCGGCGCAGCCTCCAGCACGGCCAGATTGCCGCGCAACCGCTGCCAGCTCAGGTCCATATCGACCGGAGTCCGCATTGGCACCGGCTCGGCCGAGAAGACGCGCAGCGTCTCTGCAATGGACTCTGCCAGCGTGGCACACTCCGCGCACTGCTCGAGATGCTCGCCAATCGAACGGGCCTCGGGGCTCTCGCTCATCTGGTACGCAATCAGATCTTCTTCGCTATAGTGCTTCATCGCATACCTCCTGCGACGGGTTCCAGGGCACGCCGAAGCTTGGCGACGGCGCGAAAGACAGCCTGTTTGGCCGAATTGACGGGGACACCAAGCGCCTCGGCGATCTCCGCCATGCCAACCTCTTCCATGTGGCGCAGAGTGAAGGCAGTGCGCTCCATCGGGGTAAGAGAAGCCATGGCGGTCTGCCGCAGCGTCGCCGTCTCCATATCCAGCAGGACGCGTTCCGGACCGGCGCGGTGACTGGCGACCTGCACGGTGCCCTCACCCACGTCATCGGAGACACGTGGCGCATAGACCGAAAGGTCCCGATTTCTGCGCTCTACCAGATTCATGGCCGTATTCATCGCTATCCTCGTCACCCAGGTTCCAAAGGCGGCATCCTGCCGGAACTCCGGAAGTTTGTTGTAGGCGCGCAGAAAACTCTCCTGCGCGGCCTCTTCCGCATCGGCTTCATTGCCGGTAATGCGGAACGAGATCCGGAAGACGGCAGCGTAGTGACGGTCCATCAGAACGCGGTACGCGTCCCGGTCGCCGGCAACTACTCGCCGGATCGTCTCTTTTTCTGCCTTCTCCATTTCGCCTCCTTAGACAGGGGGATAGGGGTGCGGTTAGGAAAGTTTGAAGAACTTTTTTATAGTCCGGATACTCCGGTCTTGCATACACAGAAATCTGCGCTATAGTCCATCCACCGGCACCCTTCGATCGGTGCTCCTCATGCGACGCGCTGCGCTGCTCTTCCCTACTCTTCTCGCACTTGTACTCAAAGGCGACAGCCTTCCGGCGCGCCATGCGCCTACTACGCCCTCTCATGCCCCGGCCATCATGCTATGGGCGTGGGAGAAACCGGAGGACCTGCGCACCCTCTCCACAGAGCGAGCAGGTGTAGCCTTCCTCGCGCAGCGCGTCTTTCTTAACGATGGCGTCCACGCCATCCTCCGCCATCAGCCCATCCGTGTTCCGGAAACTATCTATGCCATCGCCGTTACACGGATCGAGATACGTCCGGGCTTCCGTGATACCGAAGCCATGCGTGCGGAGACCGCCGCGGCCATCGTTCAGACCGCCACACTGGCGCATATTAACGGCCTGCAGATCGACTTCGACGCCACACCGGCACAGCGCGCCTTTTACACCGACGTCCTGCAACGTGTCCGCGCTGCGATGTCTCCGAACTTGTCCCTGACCATAACCGCGCTCGTAAGCTGGTGCGCTGAGAGTGACGGCTGGTTGCATACGCTGCCGATCGATCAGGCCATCCCTATGCACTTCAGGCTGGGAGCTCACGTCGGCTACTTCGCTACCCGCGAGCCGCTATGCTCTGCCTCCGTGGGCCTCTCTACCGATGAGCCGCAGGCGTATCCCTCGACACGCCCGCGGCAGATCTATCTCTTCTCTCCCAAGCCCTGGACCGGGACTGAGCTCGGCCAGATCAACCAGAACCTTCTACCGAAAGCAGAGTAACTATGCGCTCCCGCCGCAGTCTCGTTGCCGGCCTCGCCCTCCTCGCCTTTGCGGCCATTCCAGGCATGCCGTGCGGGCCGTTCTTTCCTGAGGCCATCTTCGTCATGCCGCATATGCCGGAGAACTTCGAGAAGTATGTCTCCGGGCAGACGGGCATCGTCGAGAACACCTACTGGAAGCGCTACCTGGTGCCTGCGTATCGGCAGCTCTCCGGGCAGCCGTTAACGGCAGAAGAGCAGAAGGCCTTAATTGCTGCGAACACCCGCAAATACGAAGAGGCTCCATCACAGGAACCAAAACTTGAGTGGGCAAAGGCTCGTGCCGCTGCCGGGATTACTACGAAGTTCGAGGATATGAACTACTCCCGCATCGCGGATGAGCGAGGATGGCAGGTCTATCGAAACTGTTATGACGGTGCCTTTTACAATGCTGTCCGGACCCTGCGCGCACGCCAGCAAAGCTATCCCACAGCGCATCCTGAACTCGCCGAGTGGGTGAAGGGTCAGGATGCGGTTTTTTCCAACTGCGACAAGACGGGAGCCATGCCTTCCGTCCTGCCCGACACTGCTCCTCTGTGGTTGAAGCAGGATCGCGCCTATCAGGTCGCGGCGGCACACTTTTACCGGATGGAATTGGACGCTGCCGGCGACGGTTTCCGCGCGATCGCTGCTGACTCCGATTCGCCATGGAAGGCAATTGCACCCTACCTGGTAGCACGTACCCTCATTCGGGAGACCTCGTCAAGTCAGCACAAGGACGAAACTCTTTCACAGGCGAGGGATCTACTGGAACCGATCGCACATGGAGGCGGACCTTATGCAGGAGATGCCGAGGCCCTGCTGACGATGGTCTTAATCCAACTCGATCCAGGTAAGGCCGGCGCCATGCTGGGAGATCGCCTTTCCCGTATCGACAGCCGCGCGGGGCAGGACTGGATCGATCTGAACTACATCATGCAGATCGATCTGGAGCCGGAAGTAGAAGCAGATGTTCGCCGCAGTGACATGGTCGACTGGCTCTTCACCATGGAGGAGACCGCGCATCACGCCGACGCGTACCAGCATGCACTGGAACGCTGGCGCGGCAGCCACAGCACTCCATGGCTGGTTGCCGCCATGAGCCTCGCGGATACCTCAGCGGACAAAGACCTGTACGCCGCAGCACAGGCTGTACCGGAAAGCTCCCCAGCCTATCTCACGCTCGCGCTGCATCGTCTGCGACTCACCCGGAGCCCCAAAGAGGCTTATGGAGAGGCAGACCGTATCATCCTCCAATTCAAAAATCGCACGTCACAGTCAGCTATCAACCATCTGCAACAGATACAGCGTACCAACGCCTCCACGCTGCATGAGTTCCTGCAAATATCCTTCACGGTACCTGCGCTCTATATCTACGACGCTACTGACTTTGAAGAATGGACTCCGCCGTCACCTGACGTATTCGGAAAGTCGCTCATGGCGGGCGAACGGGTAAATGGAAAGAACGCACCAAGGTTCGATCTGCAGAGTGCACTTGTTCTCAATCAGGGATTGCCTCTTACAGAGCTGGTAGAAGCAGTACTGCGGGGAGGCCTTCCACATCAATTACGCTTCGAACTGGCGCAGGCAACGTGGACTCGAGCCGTACTACTGCATCAACCTTCCATTGCTGCGAAATTGACACCCATTCTCGTTATTGGCGAACCGCACTGGAAACCGTGGCTCGAGGCCTACAACAATGCGAAGACAGAAGATGACCGTACTCTAGCCGGTCTGATGGCGATCATGCGTTACCCCTCCACGCGACCTTATGTAAACACAGGTGGCGGACGAGACGATGGTTTCGCAGGCTATAGCTACTATCGCGACAACTGGTGGTGCGAGCCAGGAAATGTCGAAGAGGGATACTGGGCCTTCCACGGAAAGACCATCGGCCGCAATTTCTCAGGATCCAATTACGACAATAAAAACAGGCTGGTTCCGTTTCCTGCGTTCCTGACTACTGCGGAAATCGAACACGCAAACGCACAACTGCATGCTATAGACACGCCCAATTCAGGAAGCGATCGCCTTGCGACCGAAGCAATTGCATGGGTGAAGGCTCATCCTTCCGATCCTCGTGGAGAGAACTTGCTTGGCTTCACCTTCCGCATGCTACGAAACGGTTGCACCACCCTCCCGCCCTGGCGGGACCCCAGCAAGCCGACGCCAAAAGACGAAGACTATCTGGAGTATCAGGTCTTCCAACTACTGCACAGCCGCTACCCGAATTCCGCCTGGGCGAAACGCTACACAACCTGGAGCAGGTACTGATCGACCCTTTATCGCGGCTCGCGAAACTTGTTCGCTCGCTGGAACTCTTCCCGCAGCTCCGGGGTCCGCAGATGCTCCCTCAGATGCTGCAGCCGCTGCTCCAGCGCCAATAGCGAGTTCGCCAGCGGGGCCGTATTGGTCATGGCCACATCGCGCCACATGCTGTACGGCGAACTTCCCAGCCGCGTCATCTCGCGAAGCGCACGGCCGCCGATAGCCCGCAGATCCGGATCGTCACCGAAGGTATCCTCCAGCAGCGCCGACAGCGCGGTCGACACCATCTGGGGCAGATGCGAGACCCATGCCAGCAACTGATCGTGCCGCGCCGGTTCCAGGTCCATCACCTTGCTTCCGATCGCCGACATCCACTCGCGCCACTCCGTCTCCTCCGCCGTCGACTCCGCATCGGCCGGCGTAAAGATCCACACCGCCCCCTGAAAGAGTCCTGCCTCCGCAATCGCAGCTCCGCCGGACTCCTTGCCTGCCATCGGATGCCCGGGCAGGAAGCGCGGCCCAGCAGAGCTGGGATACAGCCTCTGAGCGACATCAGCGATCTGTACCTTCGTGCTTCCTGTGTCAGTTAAAAGCTGGCCCGGCCTCAGCACGGGAGCCAAAGTCGTCATCCAGTCCAGAATGGCGAGCACCGGCACGGCCAGCAGCACCACATCGCTCTTCCGTGCAGCCTCCAGCGCGGCCTCTCTGGTGGAGACGACCTCGTCGATCGCACCGGTCTCGTGAGCGATGAGAAGCTCCGCAGGACTGAGATCGAAGCCGGTGATACGTCCGGAAAATCCCGCAGCCTTCAGCGCCAACCCCGTGGATGCGCCGATCAAGCCGGTACCGACAATGAGCAGGGAGTTCACTTACTGGGCGTCCTTGTACTCCTCGTACCAGGCCATCTGGATCGCCTCCAGCAGGCCCTCGGTCGACTTCATCGGATCGCCCACAAAGTCCGGCAGCTCCGTGACAAACTTGTGCAGGTCCGTGAAGCGGACGGTGAGGGGGTCCAGGTCGGGAAACTTCTCCTGAAGCTGGATACCGATCTCTTCTGCGTCAGACCATTCAATTTCGCGAGGCATGCATCACTCTCCAGTAGCTAGGGCATGGCAATGAATAAGCATCATTGACATGCCCCTAGTGTATCCGGCTCCGTCCGGTGGACCGGGCAACCCCTTCTGCCCCTCGGCGTCTCTACATAAAGTTTTCAACTTTTAACTTGCAACTTTTCCGGGCCTATAATCAGTCCGATACGGGGAAGACGCAGCCATGGCCCTGGGTGAAGCGCGAAAGAAGACGATGCCGGGAAAGCCGGACAAGATTCCGGACAAGCTGTACTTCCGCATCGGCGAGGTTGCGCGCCTGTGTGGCGTGCCGGCCTATGTCCTGCGTTTCTGGGAGAGCGAGTTCCCTAACCTGAAGCCCAATAAGGGCGGCACCGGCCAGCGCCTCTACCGCCGCCGCGATGTTGAGATGGCGCTGCGCATTAAGCAGCTCCTCTACGATGAGGGCTACACCATCGCCGGCGCCCGGCAGGCCTTCAAGACTGAGCAGCGCCAGAAGGATGCTCCGGCAACGCTGTTCCGCATGGAAGAGAACACCGACCGAAACAAGATGGACGGTATCCGGCGCGAGGTCCGCTCCCTGGTGGAGATGCTCTCACAGCCCCCGGGAGCCCCTCCAACGACCACCAAACGCCGTGCTCCCGGACGTAAAGCCTCGAAGAATCCTGAGGATTCTGAGAAACCCGACACAACGGAACGTTTATTCTGAGAGAAGATGCACGAATCCCATCACAAGCTATCGCAAGACGAGCGTCGCGAAATTCGCCGTCAGGCCGCGGCTGCGACCAGCATTCGACGTGTCCGCGAAGATGAACACGGCGTTCGCTGCCTCTTCTGTCCTGGAACATCGTTTCGCCGTTCCAAACTGCGCACCAACGATCTGCTGCATATTCTTTTCCTGCGCTATCCCGTGCGCTGCCTGACCTGCAGCCAACGACAGTTCGCCAGTATTCCCGTTGCCGGCCTCTCTGTCCCCGCTAGTGTCCGTCACTCCCGCACGCCCGGGCCAAAAGAGACCTGGAAGAGCTGGACCAACGGATCGGCGGACGATCCTGCGGAACAGAAGGCGAAGACGCCGTCGTACGCCCCCTACACGACAGTGAAGGTCGCTCAGGGGAAAGCCCCCAAGAACGCAGCTGCCGTTAAAACACAGAAACGCCCCGAAGAAGACGACGCTATCTGGTAGATCGCGGCTTTGTTTTCCACCGTTTCCACTCCGTTATTGCTCTCTGTGGATAAATAGAATCCGTCTTACGAGGACGGGCTCGACACGGCGCGCCCATAAAATCATCACAAGCGTACGCATGCAAAACAGTCAGGAACAGCCGGAGCAGAGCCGCCACAACCAGCCCAAGCTGCTCCGGTGGCTGCAGTGGCTGAGACCGGGCGCCACGCACTCAGCTTTCTCCGCGTCACTGCTGCTCATGGCCGGCAGCATAATGAGCAGCGGCGTTCTTGCTCTGATTCGGCAGAAGCTCATCGCTCATCTCTTCGGCGCCACCAATGCCACCGATGCGTACATCGGCGCCTTCGAGCTCCCTGACATGGTGTACTACTTCCTGATCGGGGGCGTTGCCTCTTCTACCTTCGTCAGCCTGCTCAGCGGATACAGAGAACGCGGCGAAGAGGCCGAAGGCGATCGCGCCTTGTCTGTGATTCTGAACACCATGATCCTGGCGCTGGGCGCTGCCATTCTTGCCGCCGAGTTCTTTGCACCCTGGTATGTCTCGGTCAAGTTTCCGCACTTCGATGCTCCCACGGCTGCCTTATGCGTCAGCCTGACCCGCATCCTTCTACCGGCACAGCTCTTCTTCTTTGCGGGCGGTGTCTTTGGTTCGAGGCTGATGGTGCGGAAGGTCTTTCTCTTCCAGGCGCTGACACCCAGCATCTACAACCTGGGCATTATCGGTGGAGTTCTCGTGCTGCACAGCCGCATCGGGGTGTACTCGCTGGCGGTTGGCGCGCTCACGGGCGCCTTTTGTGGCATGTTTCTACTCAATATCTTCGGAGCGTGGCGGGAGGGCATGCGCTGGCAGCCGGTACTCGATTTCCGCCACCCGGCTCTGCTGCAGTGGCTCAAGCTTGCCGCGCCGCTCATGATCGGCCAGTCCCTTACAACCTGGGACCAGTGGATCCGCACCTACTTCGCCTCTCAGGGAGTCGGCGACATTACGCGTCTGGCGTTTGCGAAACAGCTCTTCAACTCGCCGATGAACATCCTTGGACCAGCGGCCGGTGCGGCTTCCCTTCCCTTCTTTGCATCGCTCTACAGCAAGGGAAAACTCGATGAGTTCGGTCAGGCAGTCAATCGCGCCGTGACTCGCCTGATGGCCGCCTCTCTGCTGGCCGCCGGATGGATGATCGCCCTGGCCGGCCCTCTGGTAGACGTCACCCTGCGCGGCGGACACATGGATGAGGCCAGTGCACAGATGACGGCGTGGTTCTTCACCATCTTCTGCCTCTCGCTCTTTCTGTGGACCTCGCAGAACCTGTATGCCCGCGCATTTTTTGCTGCCGGTAATACGTTCACGCCTATGCTTGCCGGCACGATCGTCACGGCGGTCTCCATACCAGTGTACTGGCTGCTCTTTCACCGTCTGGGTGTCGAAGGCCTGGCGTGGGCGTCAAATGCCGGCATTCTGCTGCATACCACTGCGCTGGTCGTGCTGCTGCAACGCAATCGACTCACCCCCATCTCAGGCCTCGAGTTTGGCGAACTGGGACGAGCCCTCTTGGCTTCTATCATCGGCTGGGGCGCTATTACTGCCGGTTTACGCTCGCTGCCCACGCTGCACGGCCACACTCAAAATCTCTCTGCAATCGCTGGAGCCAGCGCCGTATGGCTTGGTATCGTACTCGTTGTCCTGAAGGCAACTGGCTCTCGCCTGCCAGGACAGATTCTCGGAAAGTTTGCGCGATAGAGCCATTTTTCCTGTAGGTGTAGTCCAGAGCATCCGCATCAATGGACGTTTTCCGCAATGAAAACGCCGGTGCACGCCCTTCCGGAATACCCAGCAACAGGGAAAATGCTCTAGAACAGTTCTCGTAAGGGGAGTAGTGCGAGCATCGGGGTTCCCAGCAAACGAGTTCGCTGGGGGTGAAGTTTTGGCAGTTTGCGCCGTTTTCCTCCAAGAAAACGGCACTCACAGATTTGTCCGACACTACAGTGTTAGGAGAATTGCTCTAAATTGCAGTGGAGCTCTCAAAAGAACTTCGTGAGCGGTCGTACGAAACATTGAGAGTTAAAGGATAAAGGCCACCCTCCCGGGTGGCCCTTGCCTGATCCGCAACTACTTCTTCAGGCCGAAGCAGTAGAGCTTGCCGTCGTAGGTTCCGATGTAGAGCTTTCCGTTCGAGATGGTCACATCGGTGAAGTGATTGAAGCCGGTGATCGTGTCGCCGCTCGACCACAACTCCTTGCCGGTCTCGCCATCCAGTACATAGACGGTCGCATGGTTGGACTTCGCCGCACGAATCGTAGAGTCGAAGTTCAAACCGATGTCAGGCCACGCCTGCTGCGTGTTGTCGCCGCTGCCATGCGTGATGACCAGGCCGTTGGCAATCACCGGAGGATCGCCGCGGAACATGTCACGCGAGATCCATGCGGGCTCCAGTGAGAGCTTGCCGGCCTTGTCCACCAGCTTGAAGGAAGCCACGCCCCCCTCTTTGGCTGCGGGCGTCTGTGTGATGGGGAACTTGGTCTGTTCCGGCGCCGCAGGGCCCCAGAACGGAACCACGACCCAGCGCGTACCTGCCTTGTCTTCCCATGAGGAGACCGCACCCCAGCTTCCGGCATTCTGGAAGTCGGCGGCAAAGTTGCAGAACAGCTCCGTGCGATAGAGCGGTGTGTGGTGATCCGGCGTTCCACCCAGATTCTTCGGGTCGAGTAGATAGACCTTGCACTCCTTGCCCGAAGCCGCCATCAGCTCCCGGCCCTTGTAGTGGAAGACCGTCGGCGTGTTATTTGGATCGAGGTCACGCTTGCGCAACCAGTCCCAGTTCGGCGGCGTGAACCAGTCTTTCACGTGCCAGTTGCCGTCAGCCTGCAGCTCGAAACCAACTACCGAATTGCCTATCAGAGGATTCTTCGGATCGGTGGTCACGTCGTAAATGCCGTCACCGGTCGTGGTCCACACTGTGCCGTCATCGGTAATCACCGGGCCACGACGTCCCCACAGACCGCCGCCACCTGCGAAACCGACTGTCTTGTGCACAGCCTTGGTCTTCAGATC
Source organism: Terriglobus albidus (assembly GCF_025685425.1). Taxonomy (GTDB): domain Bacteria; phylum Acidobacteriota; class Terriglobia; order Terriglobales; family Acidobacteriaceae; genus Terriglobus; species Terriglobus albidus. The sequence continues at coordinate 109,789 of NZ_JAGTAS010000021.1, read as the reverse complement.
GACGGAGATAATGCCGCCGCGTCCGCGATAGTCGGCGAAGATCACCTGGTCCTTGTAGAGCTGCACACCAAACTTATTGATGACACCGGTTGCCACCGGACCAAAAACCACCTCACCCGTCGCTGCATCCAGACCGACGACGTTGCCTTTCCCATCGACCATGTACAGTGTGCGCTTGCCGGAAGCGTCAGCATCAGAGATCGCGGGAACGCCAGTCGTACCGCCGGGCCCGAGGAAGTTCAGGTGCCGCGGATCCGACGGTCCGCTCCGCTGCATTCCCGGAGGTCCCTGCTGCTGCGGTGGAGCAGGTTCGAAGGTCTTGCGCCACACCTCCGCGCCGGTATCCGCGTCGAAGGCGTAGATCACATCGGAGACGCCCAGAACATAGATCATGTTCTTGTCACCCGAGGCCGTCTTCAATCCGTGAATCGCGAGTGGTGTCATCAGAGCGTGCAGCGCATGCGGCTTCACATCGGTCTGGATCGACCACAGCAGCGTAAGGTCTTTCACATTGTCCTTGTTCAGGACGGTTTCGTCCTTGGCCCAACCGGAGCGGGCGTTGTCACCACCGTCCATCGTCCAGTTCTGCGCAAGAGCGGCGCCGCAACTCAAGGCGACGGCAGCGAGTGCGACGGCAGCGAGTGTGATGAGCTTCTTCATACTCTTATCTCCTCAAAGAGCGCATTACCGCTCGGTCGGCACGCCAAAGGCGTACACGCTGTTGTCATGGGTCGAAACATAGGCTCGGCCATTGGCGTAGCCAAGCTCGACATGCGAGAAGCTGGTGATCTGCGTTCCGCTGGACCAAAGCTCCTTGCCGGTGGCGGCGTCGAGAATGTACAGCGTCGCGGGCTTGGACGCTTTCTCCACTTCCGCCACCGAATAAGGCGAGCCATCCTTCTTCGCCAGCCGCGGAGTCTCACCGGTCGAGAGCGCGAGCACCAGACCATTCGAGGTCACCGGCCCGGCAGGCGAAACCATGTCACGCGAGACCCACTGCTGCACAAACGTGGGTTTACCGTTTTTCTCTTCGATCTTGAAGGCGACGATTGAGCCGGTCGGAGCCGGACCGTTGGCTCCGGTCTTTGCAGCAGCCGCTCCACGGATGGAGGCATAGACCCAGCGAGCATTGCCGTTCGCTTCATCTTCCCAGGTCGAGAAGGTACCGTAGATGCCGTTCCCGCCAAAGTCCGTGTCCGGCGCGACGATAACGTCTGAAACCGCCAGCGGCGTCTTGTGATCCGATCCGCCGAGTGAGTCACCATCCAGCAGATAAAGCTTGCCGTCGCGGCCGCCGGCCAACAGGACGTCCTTCCCCTTCCACTGGAAGAGCGCGGGGGTCACGCCGGGAGCAGCAATGCCCTTCTTCAGCGCAGGCGCCTTCGAGGACGGCGTGAAGTAGTCCTTCACTTCAAGTGTCTTCGGGTCGAGCGCTACGACCGTGTCGTTGTACTCACCCGCAACATCACCTTTGCCTGCGGCGATCATGCCGTAGACCATTCCCTTGGAGCCAATGGTGACCCCACCCGGGCCGGAGAATCCACTGCCATTGGTCATGAACGAGGTCACCGCATATTCGGCCGGCTTCACCAGTGGCTTGTCCGGCATATCCGGAAGCACCGGCGGCGTCAGCGTCGCAGCATACAGGCCATTCGGCCCGGCACAACCATCGACCGTTGAGGCGTAGATGACATTGCTGTTGGTATTCAGGCCGCTGACCTTCGATCCGGCAGGAACAAACTGCACCGGAGCGATGTACTTCGCATCACCATCCTGCTGACGCGCAGCGCGAAGCATCCCGTCGCTCGAGACCGCCCACACATAGGGCTGCGGGCGCTGGAAGCCGCCACCGCCAAAGCCGCGCCGTCCACTGCTGTTGCCCGGCATTACGACCGAGGCCGTCTGACCACCCGAGCACAACGCTGTCGGTGTTCCGCTAGGCTTCACATCGAACTTCGTCTCGAAGTACTTTTCACCCAGGTCCGAGTCGATCGCGTAGAGAGCATTGCTGCTTCCGCCGACAAAGAGCAGCTCCTTGAATCCGGCCCAGCCGATAAGGTTTGTCAGATCGATGGGTGTCGAAAGCGCATCCAAGCCTACAGCCGTATTCGGGAACTTGAACTTGTACAGGAGCTTCACCTGGTCCCTGGTGATGTTCTCCTTGCTCAGGTACTTGTCGTTACGGGCCCAGCCGTCGCGCTGCGGATTACCGCCGACGCTTGGCCAGTCCGCGGCCCAAAGACTGGCGCACGCCGTGACAGCGATGCATGCCGACCAAAGAAATTTCCTACGCATGTGGAAGACCTCCCCTCCAGAATCCAGAGCGTGCTGGACATTTGCTGCAGCGATAACAATACGAATGAACCGTGAAATTGTGGCGTCAGACGGATTCAATGACACGAATTTGAGACGTCTTAAGCCGATGACGTTAGACCACATCGAAAACACCGTTGTCAACGTCTCAAACGCATGTTTCCTTACCTGCAACCCGCCAAACAATGCAGCGCAAGTGAGACGGAAACGGAGCTCCAAAAGTCGCAACCCGGCCTGTGTTTTCCAGAGAAACAGCAAGGCCCGCCTTTGTTCGGCGAGCCTGCGGTAAATCTGAAATGAAGTTATTCGATGGGCGGTTGCTGATCGCGGTGGGTCTCCAGCTTATGCCACTGATCCAGCGTGAGTTCGCGCCGGATTCCTAACAACATCCTGGCATTTGCTTTTTCCAGCTCGGCGCGGGCCTGAGCGACACGATCGATTTGCGCCAGGATCCGGCTCTCATCGGGCTGCTCCGCCGAGACCAAAGGTCCCAAGGCGTCTTCTTCCTTCCGCAGCGACCGGTAGAGGGTAGCCAGTGTGCCGCGATTGGCGTCCATAATCGCGTCCATACGTGCCCGCTGTTCCTTCTGGATTCCGATGGACTCGGCGAACTTCTTATCATCCCACCAGCGTCCTGGAGGACCTACCTGCAAACCGCCGTGCATCGTACTTACCGTGCCGGGCATGCCACCGCTATACGGAGGAGGCGAATTACGCCGGTCGGGAAAACCACCGCCAAAGCCGCCGCCATTGCCCATCGGGGGCCGGCCGCCGCCCATGCTACCGCCACCGTGACCTCCGGGGCCTTGCGCAAGAGCGGCCGAGCCACCAAGGAGGAGGGCAAGCAAGGCCAAGGCGAGTTTGAATCGGTACGTCATTTGGCAAAGAAAAAAGAATAATAAAGGAGATTAGCGCTTCGTTGTCCTGGCTTTACCGGACTCGCCGGCAAAGGCCGCCTCGTGCTGGGCAGCGGGCTGCGCAATTTCCTGGTTGATAGCGGACATCAGTTCATTGTCTGCGGCAATCTGTTCCGCCGTAGGCACCGGTGACATGTGCTGTACCGACGCCCGCTCCGGCGCATCGGTATCGCGAATCAGAAACGGCACGGCGACTGCAAGCGCAAGCACCGCGGCCATAGCCATCCCCGCGGCCGGACGGAAAGAAAGTCCCAGACGCTCGAAGAAGCCGGGCTGAGGCGTCGGCATTTCGGCCACACGCTGGCGGCTCCAGTCCATGGATGCCTCGCGCAGCATGCCCATCGTCTCTTCTACCCGAGCCATCTCCTGGCGACAGTGTTCACATGCGTTCAGATGGGCTGTGGCAGTGCCGTCATCCAGTCCCAGCAGAAGATCGGTGAACTGTTCGTCGGTGAGGTGCCGGTTCATCGTGTACCTCCCAGTGTAGACGCGTTTGGACCCAGCTGTGCGCGAATGGCAGTGACGGCCCGGTGCAGGTGAGTCTTGACGGTGTTGACCGGCATACCGGTTGCCTGGGCAATCTCCGCCAGGTCCATCTCTTCCAGAAACCGCATGACGAAGACTGAACGCTGACGTTCAGAGAGAGTTGCCAGGGCGGCATGCACTCCCTGGACGCGTTCCCGGGCGATCAACGCGATCTCCGGCGAGCTGGCGCGCGAACTGATCTGGTGCGACATGTCGGTGACATCAGCGGCGGTCGCACGGAAGTTGCGCCAGAACTTGAACTTCTGCGTGCGGACATGGTCGCGCACCAGATTGGTGGCAATCGACATCAGCCACGTCGAGACAGAGCAGTCGCCCCGGAAGCTGGCCCGGTTGGCATAGGCCTTAACGAAGCAGTCCTGGGTGATGGACTCAGCGAGGTCGGCGTCGTTGATGGAGTAAGCAACGTAGCGGTAGACCTTGGCGCGATAGAGCCGTACGAGACCGTCAATGTCCTCAAGCTCGTGCGTGCGGGCCTCCTGCCGGGCGGCAAATGAGAGTATCGCGGTGCTGGCTGTAGCTGACATACCCGTTTGGACGGGATTCTGCCGGAGGAGAGTACATCGACCACCATCAAAGCGAAGACTAAAGGGCCGCAAATGCGGCCCGAGAGCATTTCCCTGTAGGTGCAGAGTAGGGATTCCGGATCTATGGGCGTTTTCCGCAATGAAAACGCCGCTCCATTGCTCTTCCGGGATACCCAGCAACAGGGAAAGTGCTTTAGTTACCTTTGTACCGGATTTTGTCCTGAGGGTGTCACTCAATTGCTATCCGTTGGCAATTGAATTGGAACGACCTGAATCTGGAGTTACCTGCCCAACTACTCGATGACGTTGTGAGCTTAGCGCAATTTCTGATTCTGGGTATCCCATATCCCTCAGGGGCATGGTGTTCGAGCGCAGCTCGAACCGGGTGGGAGCCGTGGGTTTTAGCCCACGGTTTACCGAATCCAAAAAAGTTGGGCTTTATAGCCTTGGGTATTTTTGTTCCGATTCTCGGAAACAGCCAGGGTAAATCCCATTAACTTTCCTGACTTATCAGCGGGCGGTGAAGCCCGCTTCTCCCACCCTTTACACATGGGAAAGACTACAAGCAATAACTCTCCAAACGCGGTTGGACTGGAAGCCGATAGGCGATGCAATCTCCGGTTATCAGTTGACTTATTGGGATGACAGCTACAGCGTGCGGCCAACGATTGGCGCCAACTGCTTGAGCTGGGCATTCAGCTTATTCAGCTGCTCCGGAAACAACGACTGCGCACCGTCACTCATCGCCTTGTCCGGATTCGGATGCATCTCCATCAGCAGACCGTCGGCTCCGGCGGCGACCGACGCCAACGCCAGGGCCGGTACCAAATCACGCTTGCCCACGCCATGAGAGGGATCACCAAAGACCGGCAGGTGGGTCAGCTTCTTCAGCACCGGAATTGCCGAAACGTCCATGGTATTGCGGGTATAGGTCTCGAAGGTGCGGATACCGCGTTCGCATAACATCAGGTCATAGTTGCCGCCTGACAGGATGTACTCGGCAGAGAGCAACACCTCTTCAATCGTGGCCGCGATGCCGCGCTTCAGCAGGCATGGCTTACGCACGTGGCCAAGTTCGCGCAGCAGGTTGAAGTTCTGCATGTTGCGCGCGCCGATCTGGAAGACGTCGATGTACGGCAGCATGGGCTCGATCTGCGAGATCTCCATCACCTCGGTAATTACCAGGAGGCCATTCTTGTCCGCGGCCTCGCGCATGATCTTCAGCCCCTCGATACCCATGCCCTGGAAGCTGTACGGCGAGCTGCGGGGCTTGAAGGCGCCGCCACGCAGGAACTTGCAACCGGACTCCGCCACCTGCTTTGCTGACAGATTGATCTGCTCCTTCGATTCCACCGAGCACGGGCCAGCCATCAGCACAACCTGCTCGCCGCCGACAACCACGCCATTGGCGAACTTGATCTTCGTTCCCTCAGGGCGGAAGTTGCGGCCGGCAAGTTTGTACGGTGAGGAGATGCGGTAGGCGTCCTGAACGCCCGGCAACACGGTGAACTCAGCCACATCAAAGGCCTGGGGAGTGCCTACACCGGCAAGAATGGTCTGCGCCGCCCCGGTGGTACGGTGGACGGCGAAACCGAGCTCCACCATGCGTTCGATGACTGACTGGATATGTTCTTCGGTTGCTGCATCCTGCATTGCGACGATCATTGCTGTTTTCCTTTTCGGTCCTGCCTTATGGGCTAGTTGTCTTTCTTCTGGAGCGCTCGCATCACGTCCACAATGCGCTCGTAAATCTTCTGAATCTCCGTGTCCGGCAACGGACCGGGATTACAACGCTTCACGTGGTCAAATACCTGTTGTTCACGGCCTGGTTCGTACACCGGCATGGCCTGCTGCGCCTTCAACCGCCCGATGGCTTCTGCTGCTTCCGCCCTCTGGCTGATAAGGCGGACAATCTGCTCGTCGAGCTCGTCAATGCGCTTGCGCCAGTCTGCTATTTCCATCGTTGCTGCCTCTCCTTGTCGTTTCCTTTCATGGTATTTGGCGCTTTACTTGCGCAGTCCTCGAACAAACTCTGCCACCGCCGCCGGAGCTTCCTGCGGCGCGGACTTCTCGATGATGGCTACAATCGCCGACCCGATCACTGCCGCATCGGCGTACTCGCCGACGGTCCGCACATGCTCTGCGTTCGAGACGCCAAAGCCCAGCGCAATCGGTTTGTCGGTGAATTGACGGATCCGTTGCACCAGCTTTGAGGCGTCATCTGAGAGCGTCGACGAGACACCGGTAATGCCGGTACGCGAGATGGCATAGAGGAAGCCCCCGGTGTGCTCCGCGATGGCCTTCAAACGCTCATCCGGTGAGGTCGGCGCGGCCAGGAAGACCGGCGCGAGACCGTGGTTCTTCATGGCAGCCATATAGTCGGCAGCCTCTTCCACGATCATGTCGGTCAACAACACGCCGTCCGCACCCGCGGACTTTGCCGCCGCACAGAAGGGCTCCAACCCCATGCGGAGAACAGGATTCAGATAGCTGAACAGGATCAGCCCCGCCTGTGGACGCTCGTTGCGAATCTCCCTGCAAACAGTGAGCACATCCGTCAGGCGAACACCGCGTCCTACGGCACGCTCCATCGCACGCTGGATCACTGGCCCATCGGCCAAAGGATCGCTGAAGGGAACACCGAGCTCGAGAACATCTGCGCCGGCATCAATGGCTGCGATGGCAATCTGCTTGGTCGTCGCCAGATCGGGATCGCCTGCGGTGAGGTAGATCACCAGACCGGGTTTCTTGGGAAATTGAATCGGCATTATGCTCCGGCTCCCTTCAGCTCCATCTCACGGGCCAGGATGCCCATATCCTTGTCGCCACGTCCGCTCACATTGACGAGGATCACGTCGCTCTTCGCCAGCTTCGGCGCCTGTTTGGTTGCCTCGGCCACGGCATGCGCCGACTCCAGCGCCGGCAGAATGCCTTCGGTCCGTGACAGCACCTTTACCGCGTCCAGAGCCTCAGCATCCGTTGCCGACGTATAGGTGGCGCGGCCCTGATCGTGCAGCATGGCGTGCTCCGGACCTACCGACGCATAATCCAGACCCGCCGAAACGGAATGCGTCGTCGCGACCTGTCCTGCGTCATTCTGCAGGACATAGCTGTACGTTCCCTGCAGCACACCCGGCAGACCGCCGGAGAAGCGCGCGGCATGCTCACCCAGTGCCGTGCCACGGCCGCCGGCCTCGACGCCGATCAGCCGTACATTCGCCTCAGGGATGAACTCATAGAACGCGCCGATGGCGTTCGAGCCTCCGCCGACACAGGCGATCACCGCATTGGGCAGCTTGCCCTCGTGCTCCAGAATCTGCTGCTTCGCCTCACGCGAGATCACGCGGTGGAAGTCACGCACCATCGTGGGATACGGGTGGGCTCCGAGCGCCGAGCCGAGGATGTAGAAGGTCGTGCGCACGTTCGTGACCCAGTCACGCATCGCCTCATTGATGGCGTCCTTCAGTGTGGCCGAGCCTGAGCCGACGCCGCGTACCTCCGCGCCCAAAAGGCGCATGCGGTAAACGTTCAGCTCCTGGCGGCGCATATCTTCTTCGCCCATGTAGATCACGCACTCCATGCCGAAGAGGGCGCAGACCGTCGCCGTCGCGACACCATGCTGCCCGGCGCCGGTCTCAGCGATGATGCGCTGCTTGCCCATGCGCTTCGCCAACAGCGCCTGACCGAGAGCGTTGTTGATCTTGTGCGCTCCGGTGTGCAGCAGGTCTTCGCGCTTGAGGTAGATCTTTGCTCCCCCCAGGCTTTCCGAGAGGCGTTTGGCGAAGTAGAGCGGTGTCGGGCGGCCGACATAGTCCTTCAGCAGCGCCGCAAGCTCGCCCTGAAAGGCCTGGTCTTCGCGGACTGCGGCATAGGCGCGCTCCAGCTCCTGCAGGGCGGCCATCAGCGTCTCCGGCACGTAACGGCCGCCGTAAGCGCCGAAGCGGCCATTGCCGAGGGTACGGACAGGGTCGATGATGCTGTGTTCCATCGGTAGAGTCCTTTTCTGGTGCAAAAAACAAAAGCCGCGACCCTTAGGGTTCGCGGCTTCGGTTGGAATCTCGTCGTGTGCTGCTGATACTACTGGTCGTTCGACGCTAAACCGCCGGAGCCGCTACTGTGTACCAGTAGCGGAAGGTAAAGCTGAAAAACTGGCGGGAATGCGTCATTGCACTTTTGACCATACACGGATTTCGCCGGTTCAGGCAACCAATTGGCCGAAATGCCGGATTTTTCTTTTTCTCCCCTGGCAAACACTTTCCTTTCCTGCCTCTCTAAGACCTCCATGCATGCGCCCGGTGGCGCAGAGGAGGACGTCATGATTCAGAAGAACGTCAGAAATTTCAGCAGATTCAGTTCCGCTTTCATCTTGGCGGGGTTACTGTCGACTCCATTTACGGCAGTCTCCCAGGACTCCACGCGAGACCGCACCTATGAGGAGCAACAGAACCATGATCGCGCCAAAGCCGCGCAGGATGCCAAAGATAAACGTCACCACACCACGGCCAAAGTCGTAGGCGGTTCCACAGCCGGCGGTGCGGTGTTGGGCGGAGCGATGGGAGGCGGTAAAGGAGCCGTGCTGGGAGCCGGCGTAGGCGCCGGTGGCGGCTATATTGCCGACAAGATCCGCAAGAAGAAAGGCACGGAGAAACGCGAGAAGGAGTACAACCAGAGCAACCCAAGGTAACAGCATTAATGCCGCCGGTAACGGCACTAAAATTCCCTTGAAACGTACCGTCTTTTGTGGCGTACTAGCTGGCTTGAGGGCGGCGGGTTTTTGAACCCGTCGCCGCGCTTACTGCATCTAGATATGCAGAAAGCTGGTGATTATGCTGCGAAAGACAGTTCTCGCTGCTGTAGTTGCCTTCCTTGCTCTGGGCGTGGCCCATGCCCGCACTTCGGCATCGAAGGTTCGTGATCATACTCCGCGTGTAAAAGATCGGACGCCGCACGTCCGCGGCACTCAAGCCGGCCGCCGCGCGTAGAAGTTCTCTTCTTAGACGACACGAAAGGACGCCCCTCGCGGCGTCCTTTCTCGTTGCAGGGCTATGGAAGGTGGCAACTCGTTCCGGTCGCCGAAGTCGTACCTCTTCAACTTTTAACTTTCAACTTTTAACGAGCGCCAAAGGCGCTCCCTAATGTCCCATCGCCTCTGGCGCCGGCTTCTGTTTCTTCGGCGGCAAGCGCATCATCAGCGGCAACGGCGACAGCATCAGAATCACAACAGCCAGTACAAAGAAGGCGTTCTTGTAGCTAAGCATCTGTGCCTGCCGCAACATCTCCTGATAGGCGCGACCCATTGACATCTGCGCCGCCTGAGCCGCACTCGTGCCATGATCGCGCAGGATGGTAGCGACCCTGGTGATGTAGTTCTCATATCCGGGTGAACCGGGCACGGTATTCATGGCAAGCTGCGCCTGGTGTGTCTGGGCGGTACGTGCAAGAAACGTGGTCAGCAGTGCAGTGCCCGCACTTCCGCCCAGATTGCGGGCAAAATTTGAGAGTGACGAGATCTGGTTCATCTTTGCCTGCGGTACACCCACATAGTTCAGCGTGGAGATGGGAATGAAGATGAACGGCAGACCGATGACCTGCGCCATGCGCCATAACGTCACTGTCCCGTAAGCCGCATTCAGGTCCAAACGGGTGAGATTGTAGATCCCTGCCGCTGTCGCCACATACCCCATAACGACAAGGGCGCGCGGATCGATCTTGCCCAGCGACCGGCCCGCAACTGCCATACCCACCATCATGACGAAGCCCGCCGGCGATAGCACCAACCCCGCACGCTCTGCCGTATATCCCAGCAGCACCTGCAGGTATTGCGGAATCAGCACGGTAGATCCGAAGAGCACCATGCCCAGTACAAGCTGCAGAAACACAGCGGTACCGAAGTTGCGGTTCTTCAAAAGCTTCAGATCGACGATCGGGTCAGGGTGCCGCCACTCCCACCAGGCGAAGAACAGCAGCAATGCGGCTGCGGTGATTCCGGCCGCACGGATCATCGGATCGGAGAACCAGTCCTTCTCCTGGCCCTTATCGAGTGTGAACTCCAGCAGGCCAACGCCCACTGCCACCAGGCCGAGTCCCATGAAGTCCACCGGCTGACGGTGCGCCTCTTCCGCGCGCGCCTTCAGATAAGGCGGGTCTTCCACCATCTGGTTTGATAGCCAGAGCGAGAGCAGGCCGACGGGGATGTTGATGAAGAAGATCCAGTGCCAGTTGTAGTTATCCGTAATCCAACCGCCAAGCGTAGGTCCGATGGCTGGCGCGACTACCACGGCCATGCCATACACCGCGAAGGCCTGCCCGCGCTTCTCGACCGGAAAGGTATCGGCCAGAATCGCCTGTTCCGACGGCGCCAGGCCACCTCCTCCAAGTCCCTGCAGAACGCGCGCAAGGATCAGGATCGGCATCGACGGCGCGATGCCGCAGAGGAAGGAGCACGCCGTGAACAGAATGACGCAGGCCATGTAGAAGCGCTTGCGGCCGAAGCGGTTGGAAAGCCAGCCCGAGATAGGCAGAATGATGGCCGAGGCGACCAGATAGCTGGTCAGCACCCATGTCGCCTCTTCCTGGCTGGCGCCAAGCGAACCGGCGATATGCGGAAGAGCGACATTTGCGATGGAGGTATCGAGCACCTCCATAAAGGTGGCCAGCGTGACCGTAAGAGCAATGGCCCAGGGATTGTGCCGGGGCTTCCAGTTGTGGTCGTACGACATGATGGAATATCAGCTAGCTGCGATAGAATATCAGCTAGCTGATGATCGAAAGCGACAGGAACGCAGAAAAAACCTCCCGGAAACAATCGGAGGCTCGTAGGACCCTCAAGCTGCTGAAGCGGCTGACATTGGGTTTCCGCGCGCGGCTGGACGAAGATCTGCGGCCGCTGGGGATCACGCTGGCACAGATCCGGGTGCTGCACGCCATCAAGTCCGAGGCCACAGCCAGCGGCGCTCAGGTGGCGCGGGAGTGCAGCATTACTCCGCAGACCGCACATGGCCTGATTTTGCGTGCAGAGAAGAATGGCTGGATCGTCCGTCAGCAGGATGCCACCAACGAACGCAGGCGCATTGCCAGCCTCACGGCAGCCGGTGAAAAGTTGCTCCAGGAGACCGATGTGGTTGTACAGAAGATCGAGATGGACCTGTGGGAAGGCGTAAAACGCTCAGACCTGAAAGCCATGAACGACCTGCTGGAGATGGCCGCCGAGCGGCTGTAGCACTCAATACTCCCGATAACCTGGGTGCCCATATATGCGCCGCGGGGTCCCCGACGAACTTCGTTCGTTGGGGTGCAAGCATATGTGGGTGTATCGAGCGCGAGCTCGATCTGCCTTCAACTCCATAGAATCGAGAATCAGGAAGCAGGAGCAGGAAAGACTGAAGAGCGGTTCGAGCTTCGCTCGAATGTCCCACATATGCTTCGCATATATGGGGCACCCGTCCTTAGCTCGGTTAGAGTCTCCGGGGTCCACCTCATTTACCCTAGTGTCATATGGCGACCGAGACAGCGACCCCGAGCGTTTCCCTTGCGGATGTGCGAGCCGCCCGCGAGCGGATGCGCGGCAGTGTCTACGAATCTCCGTGTTCCCGTTCGGAGAGGCTGTCCAAAACCACCGGACTCGAGATCTATCTCAAGCTCGAAAACCTGCAGATGACCGGCAGCTTCAAAGAGCGCGGCGCTCTGAACAAGATCGCCACACTCACACCGGAGCAGGCCAGCCGCGGCGTCATTGCCGCCAGCGCAGGCAATCACGCGCAAGGAGTCGCCTATCACGCCACCAAGCGCGGCATTCCCGCCACCATCGTCATGCCGGTGCAGACCCCTCTGGTGAAAGTCACCGCGACTCGCAACTTCGGCGCCGAAGTTGTACTGCATGGTGCCAACTACGACGAAGCCTATGCGGAGGCCAAGCGGCTGTGTGAGCTGAAGGGCATGACCTTTGTGCATCCGTTTGACGATCCCGCTGTTATCGCCGGACAGGGTGTCATCGGCCTGGAGATGCTGGACCAGGTCCCTGGTCTGGAAGCAGTCGTCATCCCGATCGGCGGCGGAGGACTGACCAGCGGCATTGCCGTTGCGTTGAAAGAGACCAACCCGAAGATCCAGGTCGTCGGTGTGCAAACAGCCCGGCTGGCCAGCATGAAGGCAGCCGTGGAAGCGGGCCATCATGTAACGCTCGATGCCGCCACGACGATCGCTGACGGCATCGCCGTACGCCGCGCCGGCGACGTCACCCTGCCGATCGCGGAACAGTATGTCGATCGCATCGTCACCGTAGAAGAAGACGAGATCGCATCCGCCATCCTGGTTCTACTTGAACGAGAGAAGACCCTGGCTGAAGGCGCAGGCGCGACTGCCCTCGCCGCCGTGATGCAGCATAAGACCGGTCTTCCGCCCGGCACCAGGACTGCAGTTCTGGTCAGTGGCGGCAATATCGACGTCACCCTGCTCTCGCGCATCATCGAACGCGGTCTGGTCAAGGATGGCCGTCTGATCCGCTTGCGCATTCATCTGCTGGACAAACCCGGCGCACTCGCCGAGCTCACCGAGCTGATCGCGGCCCACCGCATCAACATCGTGGACACCCTCTACAACCGGGCTTACTACGATGTGAACCTTGGCGACACTGCCATCGACATCACCATGGAAGCCCGCGGGCCGGAGCATGTGGCGGAGCTGCTGGCAGCGCTGACCGAGCGGGGTTTCCGTCACCAGCGCGTCCAGTAACGCTGGGCGTCTCGTCGAGCTCCCGGCGCCGCCAAGCAGGAGTTTGATGACAGGTCCCAGTAACCTGGCCGGCAAACCATTGTGTTATTGCCGGTCCTAATCCGTCCCCATAAACTTTGTTCAACATTACAAATGTTCGTTCATACTGTGGTGCCTTCGGAAGAGACACCCGTGCGTGCATGTTTGAAAACGTGCATACTTTCTATTTGCCGCGTTATTTGCGGTACCAGGCATCTTTATTGTGGAGAAAAGTACGATGGCTCCAAACCTGCAATATGCAACCGAAGAAGAGATCAGCACTGGACCTACACCTCAGCGGCTTGCACTTGAATGCGGCATTGTCGCTGCCCTGTGTTTTCTTGCTCTGAAGTTTGGCGGCTTCCATAAGGGAGGCAATCCCCTTGGCGAAGTCGTAGAGATCAACTTAGTCTCCGCTCTTGTCGTCTCTGTCGTGGTTACCCTGCTTTTTCTGGCCGCACGCGTGTGGCGCATGCAGGGCAAAGAGGAAAGCGCGCCAGAGGAATAGATTCAAGTTCGCTTCAACAGGAAAGGGCCTCCGTTTGGGAGGCCCTTTCCTGTTTCTTTACCGCTTTGGATTAGTCCTTGTCCGCCTCAACGTCGATGGTGATCTTCACCAGGTCGCTGACAACGGCATCCGGGAACTTGCCGCCGAAATTGAAGTCAGAACGCTTGATGCTGCCGGTTGCCGAGAAGCCGGTCACCAGCTTGCCTTGCTGATTCTTCTGCGGGGGCGTCGGTCCATCCACCGTCAGGGTCACAGGCTTAGTTACACCGTTCAGTGTCAGATCACCGGTCACCAGGAAGCCTTCACCAGAGCGCTTCACCTCCGTCGACTTGAAGGTCAGCGTCGGATACTTCTCCACGTCGAAGAAGTCAGCTGACTTCAGGTGGTCGTTACGCTTCTGTACGCGGGTGTCGAGACCCTTGGTCTCAACCACAGCGGTCACGGTCGACTTGGTGGGATCCTTCTCATCCCAGGTCACGGTGCCGTTCACGGCGCCAAGCGAGCCGCGGACATTGGACACCGAGAGGTGCTTCACCTGGAAGCCGGCCTCCGAGTGGTTCGGGTCGATCTTCCATGTCGAGGTCTGAGCAAATGCCTGCGATCCAACCAGAAGCAGGCCTCCAAGAAGTGATGCAACGAACGTACGAGTGACTTTCATTTGTGTCTCCAAAAGATCCTGGTTGGGGAGCGCCCCAGGCGCTCGGGTTAATGTTGATGGTGGCAGGAAGCGCACGGACTGCGACTGGTCCGCGCGACCATATCGGCTCAGGCTACGAGCTCAAAAACCAGCACCTCGCTGTTGCCTGTGCTTCCCGACTGCAAATGAATCTTTGATTCCTGCCGCAGAGCAGCGGCATCACCTGCTTGAAGGGACGTTCCATTCACCTGAACGTCACCCTTTACCACGTGCACCCATGCCGACCGCCCCTCGGTGAGTTCATAGTCCAGTTCCTTACCCGGCTCCAGTTCCGCCACGGCAACCGCCGCGTCCTGGTTGATAGTCGCCGCGCCGGCGACCCGCGTCGAGGAGGCGAGCACGCGGAAACGGTTCTTCTTCTCCGCCGGATCGAAGGCCAGTTGTTCATAGCTGGGCTTCTCGCCGCGCGTACGCGGCTCGATCCAGATCTGGAAGAGGTGTACCGGCTCTGTATTCGATCCGTTGAATTCGCTGTGTACGACACCCGACCCCGCGGACATACGCTGGATCTCATTGGGCCCAAGCTCTTCCGTATGACCCATGCTGTCCTTATGCGCCAGCTTGCCGGAGATGACGTAGGTCAGAATCTCCATATCGCGGTGCGGGTGCGAGCCGAAGCCACGGCCGGCAGCGACCACATCCTCATTGATCACCCGCAGCGGACCGAAGCCCATATGGCGGGCGTCATAGTAGTTGGCGAACGAAAACGTATGGTACGTATCCAGCCAGCCATGGTTGGCGTGTCCACGCTCTTTGCTCTTGCGTACGGTAATCATGCTTTTTCCCCTTCCTGCCGCTGGGACTTTGCCTTGTTACTGGCGGCGGCGGTCTGGCCCAGCTTCTTCAGGCCGTCATGCAGCGCCTGGCGGTCAGCGGCCGAAAGCGGTCGCATCATCTCCTCCAGATCGCGGCTGTGCGCCGAGAAGGTGCAGCGGATGAGCTTCTCTCCCTCGTCCGTCAACTCGACGACCCGCACCCGCCGGTCGGTCGCGTGAAACCCGCGGCGAACCAAGTTGCGGCGCTCCAGCCGGTCAATTGCGGCCGTCGTGGAGGCGTTCGCAAGCCTTGCCTTTTCAGCAATCTGCGTCATCGAGAGAGGGCCTTTGTGCAGCAGCATCTCCAGCACAATGAAGTCACTCAGCCCCAGGCCCGTACCGACGATCGAATCTTCGGCAAAGGTCCGGACAGCGTCGTAGGCCTTCATCATTACCAACCAGAGGCGGGTTGCCGAGAGTGCTTTCTGCTCGCTCATGCCTGTCCTGCTCCTTTCTACTACATCAGATGTTTCGATATCGAAATAGATTCAACGAGAGTTCTGTTATGGATTTCCAACTCTCGTAAGAGATCTGTGGCATCCTTGCCCACCCTAGCTCCGCGAGAGTGGGGCACCCGACAGGGGAAATTTCTCCCACTTGGGTGCCCCACCCTCACAACGTTAGGGTGGGCGGGGAATACCCCAATCTTGCAACCGGCCTACGCCGTCTGTCCGGAAGCAATCTGGACACAGTTCTTTCCGGAGCGTTTGGCCTGGTAAAGCGCCTGATCCGCGCGCGAGATGAGAGCCTCGAGCGACTCCTCTTCTCCCATCGAGGTCGCCAGACCGATGCTGGTCGTCGTGTAAAAGACGATTCCAGCGTATTCGATGGGAGCTGACTCCACCATCTGGCGAAGCCGCTCTGCCATTTGGAAGGCCTGGGCCTCGTCGGTCTCCGGCAGCAGAAGGATGAACTCCTCGCCTCCGTAACGGCTCAGGATGTCCGAGGTACGGATAGAGGAGGCAAACATCGTGGCGATGGCGCGCAGCGTAGCATCGCCGGCACTATGGCCCATGGTGTCGTTGGTCTGCTTGAAGTTATCGAGATCGGCCAGCAACAGGCTATAGCCGCGGCCTGACCTGAGGGAGCGCGAGACCTCCAAAGAAGCACGATCAAAGAAACCGCGGCGGTTCAGTGTTCCGGTCAGCTCATCATGGAGGGCGATCCGCGCCAGCCGCTCATTGACGCGTATCAACTCCTGACGGCTCGACTCCAGCTCACTGGTTCGCGTGGCGATCACGGCCTCCAGCTCCCGCTGGCGGCGCGCCATATAGGCAAGCCGAATGCGGACCAGCAACAGTACGACACCAATCGTCAGCAGGATCAGCAGAATCTGGAACCACAGGGTCTCTGTCACACCATTGCGAATGTGAATAGGAAAGCTGATCTCCTGCGATGGTCCCGCGCCGTTGCGGCTGACGGCACGGATATGGAAGACATACTGACCTCCAGGGAGGTTGGTGTAGGTCGCGGAACGGCGGCTGGCGCTTGGCACGCTCCAGCCATCGTCGAAGCCTTCCAGTTGATAGGAGTAGAGCGTGTCGTCGGGGGAGGTGTAATCCAGCAGGGCGAAGTTCACCTCAAAACCGCGATGGGACGGAAAGCTCAGTTGCCCTGCTCCTGCCTGGCGGGCCAGCAGCACCGGCGACTGTGCCATTCCCTGCACCGTCACCTCGGTCGCTACCAGCGGCGCAGCAAAGGTCCACGGGTGCAGCTTCTGCGGCCGGACGATGACCACCGAGGAGTTCCCCGGAAAGAGAACGGTTCCATCATCCAGCATGGCGGAGCTGAACAGGTTCTGCGCCGTCGCCTGCAATCCATCCGGAACTCCGTACCGCCGGACGGCAAAGCTCTTCGGGTCCACGGCTGCGAGTCCCCGGGGTGTATTGATCCACATCGTTCCATCAAGTCCGCGACGGATGACGAGGATGATGTCATCGGGCAGGCCATTATGGTCGTGATCGATCGTACGGAATCGTGCCGTTCCATCCGGCTTCAACTCTTCCATCACCTGAATGCCTGAGCCGATGGAACCGATCCAGATCCGGCCCTGGGCATCTTCCGCAATCGGCTGGATATTGTCGGTCGCAATCGAAGCCGGGTTGTTCTTGTCATGACGTACATGACGGAAGCCTTCGGTCGCGGGATCGAAGAGATCCAGCCCCAGCCGAGTTGTCACCCACAACCGTCCGTGAGAATCCTTCACCATGTCGCGGACATAGTCGTCTGAGATGCTGGCGGCATTATTCTGATCGTGAGCGAAGACCTTGAGTTGCCGGGTCCGGCGGTTATAGCGCGCCAGACCGTTGTAGCTTCCCGCCCACAGATCGTCGCCGTCGACCAGCACCGTGTTCACAATCTGCTTGCGAAGGAAGGCATCTTCAATAGGACGATAGGTCCGCGTTGCGACATCGATCAGGTACAGGCCGATGCCTCCGGCAACCACAGTCTTCTCGTCCACCGGCTTCATCGCCAGCACCTCGCGATGGGAGATCTGGTCTCCGTTCACTCCCGGTGCGGGCTTAATGCGATGGATGCTTCCATCCCGGTCAATCTCTGCAAACCCGCCTTGGTCGAAGCCAACCCATACCCGGCCATACCCGGCACAGACGCTTCGCACCTCCGAGCCAAAGAGACGGTCCGGCCTCAGTGGCGAGCTGCGAATGTTGAAAATGCCGCGCCCATTCACCGTGATGGAAGAAAGGCCACTGTCGGTCCCAAGCCACACCACCCCGGAGCGGTCACGCAGCATACCGCGAATGAAGTCATTGCTCAGCGGCGCCGATGCGGTTGGATCTTTAGCCCAGTGCAGCGTTTGCCCTGTCGTCGTATCGACCGAGAACAAACCGGCTCCATAGGTCGCAAACCACAGCTGGCCGGGCTGCATCTCCAGAAAGACACGTACTGTATGAGGCCCGATCAACGATCCCTCTCCGGCAAGCCCGGGATATCCGTGTATCGTCCCGGACCTTTGGTCAACCGTCCCTATCCCGGTAGTGTCTGTTCCTACCCAGATTTCTCCGACATGGTCTTGGAAGATCGACCAGACTGCTGGCCTCAGTCCCAGCTTGTCGTCGCCGGCGAAGAACTCAAACTCTTTGGCGCCCTTCGCCAACATGTAGAGTCCGGTACCGGATCCAACCCAAAGATCGTGATCCTTATCCTGCAGCAACGCGAAGATGCCGCCGGATGGCGTTCTCCCGGTAACCGGCTTGCCCGTAAGTCCACCGTAGAGATCGAACTCACCGGTCTTGTCGTGATAGTGGGCGAATCCGTTCTGTGTCCCAATCCAGACACCGCCCTCTCCATCGTCGGCCATACAGAAGACACGCGCCTTTCGCAACACTGCGGGGGTTTTTACCGGAGTGACAAAGCTGTCCGTCGCCGGCTGATAGATGACAAGACCGGCGCTTCCTGTGCCGACATAAAGCCCGCCATCGGCCCGCGACAACAACACCCGCACATTGTTATCCGGCAGAGAGCCCGGATCATGAGCGTCGTGCGTGTAGTTGTACATCTGGTAGCCGTCGAACCGGGAGAGCCCGCCGAAGCTCGCGATCCAGACATAGCCGGTGGTGTCCTGCGCGAAACCATAAACGGAGTCATGGGGCAGACCCTGTTTCATGGTCATCACATCAAAGTTCATCTCGGAGATAGCCTGGAGCTTATCCCCATCCAACCCGGAGGCCGGACCACCCTGTGCGCCGGCGTTCCCTCCACAATAAAAAAGCCCGGCCAGCGCCAGGAACCATAGCGCCGGACGGAGAATCCACTGCTCCGCTTTCACCCAAGACCGCCGCGTCACGACTCCTCGTCCAAAGGGAAAAATATCATGCCCCGAGGTATCTTCCCCAGGCTTTTTGTCACAGCGGACTATGCTGATGCATATGGAACTCTCTGCCATGGAAGCGCGCGTACTCGGGGCGTTGATCGAGAAAGAGATCAACACCCCGGAGTACTATCCCCTGTCTCTGAATGCATTGATTGCCGCGTGTAACCAGAAATCATCGCGCGAACCTGTCATGGAGCTCAGTGAAGAAGAGGTGCGTGCCGCACTTCGCCATCTGGAAGACATCAATTACACCTCCACGGTGCACGACAGCCGCGTGCTGAAGTTTGAACACCGCGTCCGCACGGTGCTGAACCTGCGTCGCGACGAGACCGCTGTTTTGTGTCTACTGCTGCTGCGCGGGCCCCAGACTCCGGGAGAGCTGCGTACACGCGCTGACCGCATGTACACCTTCGATGACCCGGCGGCTGTACAAAGCACGCTGACACGCATGATGGAACGAGAGACGCCTCTCGTTGCCCTGCTGCCCCGCCAGCCGGGAGCAAGGGAGGCCCGTTACGCACATCTGCTGTGTGGGATGCCAGAGATCAGTGAAGCGGCTGCTCCTGCCAAAACATCTTCACCCAGCCGCATAGAAGAGCTGGAAGCCCGCATCGCCGCTCTCGAAGCCCGCCTCGCCGAGCTCGAGACGAAACAGAGCTAGGCATGTCGACCTCTTCGGGCACGCCCATACTCTCGCGAGCTCTTGAATCAACCGGATTCGAGCTCCGCTCGAACATCCCACCCATTGCTTTGCAATGGATGGGGCACCCAGACCCGAGGCTGCCCATGCCTTAACGCTTTAACTTTTAACTCTTCCGACTCCACTTCTCAGAATCTCCGCAAACCCTTTAACAATGGCTCGATGTTCTCCCTCGCGATACGCCAACTCCAGGTCGCTGCGTACTTTAACTCCCCGCAGACGTACGCACACCACATCGTTCAGCACGATCTTCTCGACACACGCGGGCGCCACCGTAACCCCAAGCCCTGCCCCAACCAGCCTCAGCAGCGTCAGCCATTGCGGAGCCTCCTGCACAATCTGCGGCCGAAAGCCATGCTCCTCAAAGATGGACATCGGCTTTTCGTACGCCCGTGTTCCGGCTGAAACAGCATGAAAGACAAATGGCTCATCACGCAGCGCCGCAGCTGAGATACTGCTGCTGGCGGCAAGCGGATGCCGCTTCGGAAGCACGGCAACATAAGGCTCGCTGAGCAATGGCTCTACATGCAGACCATTGGCGGGACCACCATCGCGCAGAATGCCTACGTCAACCTCTCCGTTCATGAGAGAGCGCATCACCGATGACGTATAGCTCTCGAAGAGCTGAAGCTGCACTTTAGGAAACCGGCGGCGATAGGTACCAAAAGTCCGAGGCACAACCGTCAGCATGGCGGAGCTGATAAAACCCACACGCAGCAGGCCCTGTTCGCCACGGCCGATACTGCGGGCCTCCTGCATGTCATCCTGCACGTTGCTTAGCGTGCGGCGAGCTCGTTCCAGAAAAGCCTCGCCGGCAGCGGTCAGACGCACGGCTCGGGATGTTCGTAGAAAGAGCTGGCAACCGAGGATCTCTTCCAGCTTGCGAATCTGTTGTGAGAGCGGTGGCTGGGCGAGATGAAGGCGTCGCGCAGCGCGTCCGAAGTGGAGCTCGTCCGCGACGGCAACGAAGTAGCGCAGATGACGCAGCTCGATATCCATATCTTTAACATCCTAATGTGGATAAACAGGATATTGGACATATCGCCCGGAGGACGAAAGACTCAGACGTACTGGAGGTGACCCATGCAGGGCGCTTTGCTGCTGGCCGATCTCCCCGTCGAAAGCGGGCGAGTAACCATCCGTACCTTCCAACCTGGAGACGAAGCTGCCTTCCGCTCTCTGAACGAGAACTGGATCAGCAAACACTTCACGATGGAAGAACACGACTACGAGACGCTGGACGATCCACACACGCACATCCTGAAACCAGGCGGACAGATTCTATGCGTGGAAGAGGATGGGGCGGTCTTCGGCTGCGTAGCTCTTATACCTATGCAGGAGGCGCGCACCTACGAGCTGGCAAAGATGGCGATCGATGACTGCTGGCAGGGACGCGGCATGGGGCGCAGACTGCTCACCGCAACCGTGGGATATGCGCGCGATGTGCTGAAAGCAAAGAAGCTCTTTCTCGAGAGCAACGCGAAGCTGGAGAACGCTGTGCATCTGTATGAAGCGGTTGGCTTCCGCCATCTTCCCCCGGAACGCGTGAAGACATCACCCTATGCGCGCGCGGACGTGCACATGGAGCTCGTCTTCTAATCAGAATTTGGCAGGAATGACACAAGGTGACCGGCATCCCGGTGAACTTGTTCGCCGGGGTTGAGAGTAGAGGGGAATGACTGCTCCTCTACTCGAACCTTCCTGAGGGGCTTCAGCGCAAAGCTGGAGCCCTATTTTTGTATTCGAGCGCAGCGCGAATCAGGTGGGAGCAGCGGGCTTCAGCCCGATGACTGATGACCCCAAAAAGAGCTGGGCTTTAGCCCTGGGCCTTCTCCTATCAGACAGTAGAGACCCAGGGCTAAAAGCCCAGCTCTCTGCAGCTGTTTAACCGTGGCCTGAAGGCCACGGCTCCCACCTTACTCATCCAGCTTGAACGTCTTGATCTTCACCAGCTTGGCAACCGTCAGATCTTTCAATCCTCTCGCCTTCATCTTTTCGATAAATGCCTTATCGATATGGAAGACACACATCTCGATCAATTCCCTGTCATTGGGATTCAACCCCATCGACTTGATCTCGCGGATACGCTCGGGTGTGACACCCACAGCCTTCATCTCCGTCAGCTTGTTAGCACGAAGCTCGGGATAGCCCTCGGCCGCAATGGCGCGGATGTACTCAGGATCGACGTGCAAGGCGCGCAGGCCCATCAGGTGGTTGGCAGTAAGATCCTTAACGCCGGTAGCCTGCATCTGCTTGATCCACGCGATCGATACATCCAGCATGGCAAAGCCTTCCAGGCGCTTGTCGGGGATCTCCCCTTCCAGACCAAGGGAGCGCACCTGGCGCGCATAATCCATGTTGGGAGTGAAGGAGTAGCGGCCCGTCAACATGCCATCATGCACGACACCGTTGCACCGCATCTCTCCGGCATCCGCATGCAATCGCGCATCCACCTGCGTACCTTCCTTCGTCAGCAGATCACGTGTGATCCCCCAACGTTCCCAGCCCATGTTCGAGTTCGAAGTACCGCAGCCGCCGTCGCCATCGCAATCGGTCCGGTTGATTAGCAGGGAAACCTGCTCGGGATGCTTCTCTGAAGGTGAAAGCATGCACACACCAGTCCGTGTTTGGGCGTGCGCCGCCGTCAGCCCCAGAACGAGGAGCGTGAATGTAAGCGTCTTCATGGTTTCTCCTTAGAGTTTTCCCTATTCGTGGGTATCCCAGAAAAAGGGCGTACTGGGGCATTTTCATTGAGGAACGCCCATAGATGTAGAAGCTCTGGACTACTCCGTCAGGGAAAACTCCCTTAGTCTTCCAACAGGCCGCTGATCTTCAGCTTCACCAGCTTGTCCAGCGAGGTGTTATTGAAGCCGTGCGACTTGGCCTTGGCAATAAAGGCGTCATCGATATGGAAGGTTGCGGCCTCGCGAATCGTCTTCATATCCGCGTTGGGGAAGGTTTGTTTCACCCAGCGCGTGTACTCCGGCGTCACGCCCTGGGCTTTGAGTGAGACCAGTTGGTGCGCATCCAGATCGGTGAAACCTGCCGCAGCCATGCTCTTCGCATACTCCGGCGTTACTCCGACGGACTTGATACTGACCAGGTCATGCAGGTTCTGCACCGGAATCCCCGAGCTCTTCAGGCCTGCTGCGTACTCAGGAGTAATCCCCATGGACTTCAAACTGACGAGGTCATGCACTGAAGGCGAGCCATAACCCATGCCGGCGATCTGCTTGGCATAATCGCCGGTAATGCCCAGACTCTTCTCCGATATCACGTCGTGCAGCGATGCAGGGGCAATACCGGAGTTCTTCAGCTCAGCCACATACTCCGGTGTGACGCCCATCGACTTCAGGGCAACCAGGTCATGCAGATTCGGTGTGCCGATTCCAAGTTGAGAGATGGACTTTGCGTACTCCGGTGTCACACCCACGGATTTCATGCCGACCAGATCGTGCAGCGTGGGTTTGCCATAACCGGCCTCAGCCACTAACTTTGCGTACTCCGGCGTCACGCCAACCGACTTCATGCTTACCAGATCATGCAGCGAAGGAGTGCCGTAGCCGGCTTCCGCCATCTTCTTGGCGTAATCCGGCGTGACTCCAACCGAGCGCATCGCAATGATCTGATCGAGGTCCTTATCCAGATCCAGGGGATAGCCCGCATCCTTCATCTGCTGCAGGTATGCAGCGCCACTGCCTTTGGCGGCATCCTGAAACATGGCCCTACGAGACGCGGAGATGACCGGAGCCACATTCGCTGCAACCGCGACATTGACGGCCGGAGCCACTGCAACCTGAATCGAAGAGTTAACTTGCGGAGCGATGTTGGTCATTGCTTCGGGTTCCGGGTTCGCCAACGGCGTTGCTGCCGGCTCAGGTTGTGGCTGCGCCAGTGGTGCGGGGCGCTGCTGCTCAACAGCCACGGGAGCCAGGGCTGGTGCGGGCGCAGCCTGCGGAGCCGCGATGTTTTCGGCCATCAGCGGAGCTGGAATTGGCACGATCTTCGCATGCTGCTTCAATCCCTGCGCCATCTTCGGCGCCAGCATGAGTCCTACAACTACCGCCCCGGCTACTGCAGCCTGTACGCCACTCTTCATTCCTGTCTCCATCTGTCGACCCTCTCCTAAAATCTGTTTCACCCTGCCGAGCAGCGGCGTGTGTCCGTTATTGAGCGCCACGGCCAGCCGCAGCCGCTCCGTACGCTGTTCTTCCAGGCGCAGCAACGCCTGCGCGTAAACCACCGGATCGGCACAGGTCTGCGCCGCTACGGCATCGCAGCATACCTCGCGCAGATCGCGCGCGCGGCGGTTGATCCACCACACCGCCGGATGGAAGAAGAGCAGGCTCTCGATCGCCGTCTGCAGCAGGTTTGCAGCGTAGTCCCACCGGCGGATATGCGCCAATTCATGCGCCAGTACCGACTCAAGCTCCTCCGGCTCAAGCTGAGTCAGAATGCTCGCCGGCAGAATCACTGCCGTACGCCACACGCCCATTGCCAGCGGCGACAGCACCTCATCGGAGAAACGCAGGGCGACGTTCCGCCCGGTGCGAAGCTGCCGGTTGATACGCTGGAACATACGCTCCAGCTCCGCCGGGACCACCCCGATGGCACGCCGCCGAACCCGCTCCAACTGCCACCATCCACCCGCGGCACGCAATGCGAGCAGCAGCACACCACCGATCCAGATGCCATCGACCCAAGGCAGGATGCGATCGGCATTCCAGGCGATCCACAGCTCGCTCTCCTGTACGACCGGTGCAGCGACTGGAATCTCTTTCACAATCGCTTCGTGAAACGCTCCAAGCTGCGACGCGGCCACAGTCTGTCCGTCGTGCGAGATGTGCACCACCAGCCGTGACTGGTCGACATAGGTTGCGATGGCGGCCAGCGGCATCAGCAGCGTCGCAACAAGTGCAATCAGATAACGCGTATTTGCTCCAGCCTTATGCGTCAGGCGGTCGGCAATGCTGTAGAACATTGCAATTGCTGTTCCCTGCCAGCAGAAGTGCAGCAGAGTCCAGCCCAACGCCACCATGGTTCCGTTGTCGATCAATCTCATCGGTCGCCCTCCTGCCGTTGCTCTGCGCTACTTTTTACGGCGCTTCAGAAGTTTGCGAATCTCATCCAGCTCTTCTTCACTGGCCTGTTCCATCTCCAGTGCGTGCAGTGCGAGCTGAGCTGCGCTTCCGGCGAAGAAGCGCTCGCTCAGCTCCCGCATAAAACGGCGCTGCGCATCCTCCCGCTTAATCGCTGCGCGATAGACGTGAGCGCGCTCGCTCTCGTCCCGTGTGACCAGACCCTTCTCGGTCATGATCTGCATCAGCTTCAGCACGCCAGTGTAGACCACAGGACGCTGTGCGTTCACGGCCTCAAAGATGTCGCGGACCGTAGCCTGACCACGATCCCAGAGAATCGTCAGCAATTCAAGCTCGCCTTCGGTCGGTTTGGGTGTCTCCCTGTTCTTCATCATGGGAGGAACGTTATACGAACTCGTTCGTATATGTCAACGAAAAACTTCGTACGAAATTTCTGCACGAGAAATGGTGCAGTCCAAGGATATCCATGCACCGGGTGCCCCAGGTCCCTCGGGGACCTGGGTATTCGAGCGAAGCTCGAAGCGTCTTTCGGGCGTGGGAGAACACGGTTATTTCACCCATGCCTTAACGCTTTAACTTTCACCTTTTAACTTTTAACGAGGCTGTTTCCTAGTCGACCCGCGTAATCAAACACTTCAAATACCGCGTCTCCGGCAGCGTCAACACCTCCGGATGATCCGGAGCCGCGGCCCGCGTCTCCAGCAGCCGTACCCTCCGTTTTGCGTCAGCAGAAGCTGCCGCGACCGTAGCTACAAAGTCCTCCAGATGGACATGGTGCGAGCACGAACATGTCACCAGCACTCCACCAGGTTTCAACATCCGCAGTGCCCGCAGATTCAGCTCCTTGTAACCGCGCATCGCTCCCTCGGCCGCACGCCGCGTCTTCGCAAACGCCGGCGGATCGAGCACGATAGTGTCAAAACGCTCGTTCCCGGCATCGTACTCGCGCAACAGCGCAAAGGCGTCCCCTTCGATCCATTCGACAGGCTTCTTTATCTGCGATGCATTCAACTCCAGATTGCGGTCGGCAACCTCCAGAGCTGCGCGGCTTTGATCCACAGCCGTCACCTCATCGCACACCCGCGCCAGATGCAAGGCAAACCCGCCCTGATAGGTACAGACGTCCAGCGCGCGGCCGCGCGCATAGCTTGCCGCTGCCGCATAGTTCAAACGCTGATCGAGAAAGGCCCCGGTCTTCTGCCCGGCATTTGCATCGTAGTGAAACTTCAGTCCATTCAGATCAAACACTGTCGCCAGCTTCGCTTCGCCGCGGCTGAAGATCGCCTCTGCCGGAGCCGGCGCGAGTTTCTCCAGCTCACGCACGCGCGGATCAGGGCGCTCAACGAGCGTCTCAATACCCTCGACCTCACGCAACACTTCCACCACAGCATCACGCACATCCGCCTGTGCCGTTCCCTGCGTCAGCAATTGCAACACCGCAAGATCGTTGTAGCGGTCGAGCACAATGCCGGGCAGCTCATCTGCCTCACTGAAGATCAACCGGCAAGCAGCCTGGTTCCCGCGGCGCTCAATCGAGGCACGCACACGTTCACGCACCAGCACTAGGTATCCGGCGCGGTCCAGTGCCGGATCGGTAGAGACCATGCGCAACGCAATCTGCGAGGCAGCACTGTAGATGGCCGATCCGAGCGGGATACCGCGATTATCGGCCACGGCGACCACAGCACCGGGCGCGATGCCCTCAGGCACAGACTGTAGATCAGAGCTGTAGACCCACACGTGGCCTTCGCGAATGCGATCGGCGGCGCGGCGGGAGATAGCGATAAACGACTGCTGCTTCACTCCTTAATCGTCGCACACAGGCATGGAGCTCCCTGCGGGTGCAATGTAGGGCTTCCGCGTCTGTAGGCATTTCCGCAATGAATACGCCGCTTCACGCCCGTTGCGGGATACCCGGCAACAGGGAAACACTCTAAAATCAAGCCCAGCACCTATGGCGCAGGACAAAACGATCTACACCTCCCTCACCGGCTTCGGTTTGCTGAACAGCCCGCTGTTGAACAAAGGCACCGCTTTTACTGAGGCCGAGCGTGACGAGTTCTTTCTTCATGGCCTTTTGCCGCCTCAAATCGGGACCCTGGACCAGCAGGTCGAGCGCCGCATCAAAGCCTTTCGTGCCTTGGGCAGCAACCTCGAGAAGTACGTCTTCATGCGCGACCTGCAGGACCATAGCGAAACCATCTTCTACGCTCTGGTCTCTCGCCATATCGAGGAGATGCTTCCCATCGTCTATACCCCGACCGTAGGCGAGGGTTGCCAGCGCTTTTCGGAGCACTATCACACGCCGCGCGGGGTCTATCTCAGCTATCCCAACAAGCATCGCATCGCCCAGATCCTCTCTCACCCGCGCTACGATCACATCCGTTGCATCGTCGTCTCCGATGGTGAGCGCATCCTCGGCCTGGGAGACCAGGGAGCGGGCGGCATGGGCATCCCTATCGGTAAGCTGGCGCTTTACACCGCACTCGCCGGCATCCATCCCATGTGGTGTCTGCCTGTCTTTCTCGACGTGGGTACCGATAACCAGGACCGCCTCGATAACCCGCTTTACATCGGATGGAAGAACCGTCGCATTCGCGGGAAGGAGTACGACGAATTCGTCGAAGAGTTTGTACGTGCCGTGCGGCGCCGCTGGCCGCATGTTCTGCTGCAGTGGGAAGACTTTGCCGGAGCCAACGCCAGTCGTCTGCTCGAGCGCTATCGCACCACGGTCTGCAGCTTCAACGACGATATCCAGGGCACCGCGGCTGTTTCCACGGCCACCATCCTTGCCAGCTCCTCGCTCACCGGCATTCCATTGCGCGATCAGCGAGTCGCCATCTTCGGCTTCGGCTCCGCAGGCACCGGTATTGCACAACTGCTGGCGAAGGCCATGCAGGATCAGGGTCTCTCGCAAGCCGAGGCACGCAGCCGCTTCTTCCCGGTCGATATCGGCGGCCTCGTCCTGGAAGACACACCCAGCCTGCGTGATGACCAGAAGGTCTTCGCACAATCGCGCTCCGCTCTCGCCGGCTGGCAGCTCAACGATTCCGGCTTTATCAGCCTGGAAGATGTCGTCCGCAATGCGAAGCCCACGGTTTTGATCGGCGTCTCGGGCCAGTTCGGCGCGTTCAACGAGACCATCGTGCGTGAGATGGCGAGGCATGTCGCGCGGCCCGCGATCTTTCCGCTCTCGAACCCGACCTCACGCGCGGAAGCCACGCCTCTCGACCTGCTGCATTGGACGGAGGGACGCGCCATCATCGGCACCGGCAGCCCATGGGGCACGGTGGAGTACAACGGAGGCCCGTATCGCGTTGCGCAGACCAACAACTCGTACATCTTCCCCGGCCTCGCGCTTGGCATCATCATGTCGCGCGCCAAACAAGTGAGCGACGGCATGATCATGGCCTCTGCGAAAGCATTGGCCTCCGTAACTCCCTCCTGCAGCGATCAGAGTGCTTGCCTGCTGCCCGAGATGAGCCGCATCCGTGAGGTCTCTACCACCATCGCCCATGCTGTCGGTATGCAGGCCAGCCAGGAAGGTCTGGCAGCCGTCAAAGGCGATGCCTTCGAGAAAGCGCTGCGCGAACAGGTCTGGGAACCCCTCTATGTGCCTTACCGGAGGCGCAAATAGCCGCCTGGGATGCCATCGTCGTCGGCGCCGGAGCCGCCGGTATGATGGCGGCCATCGAAGCCGGAAAACGGGGGCGACGTGTACTTGTACTCGACCACTCGCAACGCATCGGCCGCAAGATTCTGATCTCCGGCGGCGGGCGCTGCAACTTCACCAACATCGGCGCACGTGCGGAGAACTATCTCTCGGCGAACCCACACTTCGCCAAATCTGTCCTTGCGCGTTATACACCGCGTGACTTCATCGCGCTGGTAGAGAAGCATCGCATCGCTTATCACGAGAAGACGCTGGGTCAGCTCTTCTGCGATGGCTCCGCACAGCAGATCGTTACCTTGCTGGAACGCGAAGCCGCAGATGCCGGAGTCACCATACAGGCCGATACGGCGGTGCGGGAGGTACAGCACAGCGATTCCTTTACGCTGCGTACCAACCGGGGAGAGTTCCACGCATCCGCCTTGGTCATCGCCACCGGTGGCCTTTCCATTCCGAAGATCGGCGCCACCGGCTTCGGCTACGACATTGCTCGTCAGTTCGGCCTACGTGTGCGCGATCTCCGTCCCGGCCTTGTACCGCTGGTCTTCAACCCGGACGATACGAAGCGTTGGTGCGATCTTACCGGCCTCTCCACCGAAGTAATCGCCTATGCCGGCAAACGCAGCTTCCGCGAGAAGCTATTGATCACGCATCGCGGCATCAGCGGGCCGGCAGTGTTACAGATCAGTTCATACTGGCAACCTGGCGGTGTGTTGCGCTTCGACATTGCCCCAGGCAAGAAAGTATTCAATGCATTGCAGGCCTCGCCAAGCGGACGCGATGTTACTGCACTGCGTCAGGCACTCTATGCCGCTCTTCCACAGCGCTTGGCAGATCGGTGGATAACAACGCATCCGCAGCAGAAGTGGAGCAACGCCGCTCTGGAAGCAAGTGAGCAGGCACTGCATCAGTGGGAGATTGTGCCCGCCGGCACTGAAGGCTACGAGAAGGCCGAAGTCACAGCAGGGGGTATCGACACCGACGATCTCGATGCAAAGACCATGCAGGCACGCAACGTGCGCGGCCTGTTCTTCGTGGGTGAGGTTGTTGATGTGACAGGCTGGCTCGGCGGCTATAACTTCCAATGGGCCTGGGCCTCAGGCGCAGCGGCAGGACATGCTTTGTAAATTCGATCTCAAAAGCAGATTCTCTGCTTCGCTGCGAAATGACAAGTCAAGCTTCGCTGCATCGCCGAGGGTGTCAACCACTCTCAGCGAATCATAGTCTTCATGGGAGCCGTCCATCATCTCCAGCTTTGCGGTTAACAACGATGAAGTCCCGCCACAAATCTCTCGATTCATCGCAAATAATTGCCTCGCTTGAAGAGGAGCCTCGTGCTTGTTCTAGCCGAAGCCTGGCTGCTTGTGTAACGATGGACGCGCCGAATGAACACCACTTTAACCGCAACTTCCACAGCTACCATCGCACCTGCGAAGAGCCATTACGTCGTCCTTGACGGCCTACGCGGTGTCGCGTCCCTGATGGTCGTGATCTTCCACACCTTCGAGGCGTACGCCGACGGGAATCCGATCAAGCAGATCATCAATCATGGCTATCTGGCGGTCGACTTCTTCTTCCTGCTCTCCGGCTTCGTCATCGCCTATGCCTACGACGATCGCTGGAGCCGCATGTCCAAGTGCGAGTTCTATAAGCGGCGCCTGATCCGGTTGCAGCCGATGGTTGTGATGGGTAGCCTGATCGGCGCTGCGCTCTTCTACTTCCAGAAAGGCAGCATGTTTCCACTCGTGGCCGCAACGCCGGTCTCCAAGATGCTGCTCGTCATGCTGCTTGGCTGCACGCTGCTACCGTTGCCGGTGTCTTTGGATATTCGCGGCTGGAGTGAGATGCACCCGCTCGATGGTCCGGCATGGTCACTCTTCTTCGAGTACATCGCAAACATCTTGTATGCGGTCGGTCTTCGCAGGCTTTCGAATCGAGTTCTGTGGGTGTTGGTATTGCTCGCTGGAATCTTTCTTGGGCAGCTCGCAATCTTCGGACCGCGCGGCGATCTGATCGGAGGTTGGTCCATCAATGCCGCACAGCTTCACATCGGCTTCGCGCGTCTACTATTTCCATTCCTGGCCGGCATGCTGCTGATGCGAATCGGCAAGCGCATTCATACTCGCGCTCCCTTCGGTATCTGCACGCTGCTTCTGGTAGCGGCGCTTGCCTTACCGCGATTCGGCGGAGCACAACATCTCTGGATCAACGGGATCTATGACCTCCTGTGCGTCATCGTCCTGTTCCCCATCATCGTCGCGATTGGGGCCGGAGAAAAGCGCGTCGATGGCACCTCCATCCGCATCGCCCGCTTTTTCGGGGATCTCTCCTACCCGCTCTACATCACGCACTATCCGTTGATCTACATCTACACCGCATGGGTGGTGCAGGAGAGAATCCCGCCCGCCCGTGGTGCAATTTGGGGCGTAGTGCTCTTGATCGCTGCGGTCTCCATCGCGTACGCCTGCTTAAAGTTCTATGATGAACCGGCCCGCCGTTGGCTTAGCCGCCGTTTCCTCGCAAAGGCTTGAACCGGTATTGCTCTCATGCTTACGCCATGACACCATCATGAATCATGAAACGCTCTCTTTGGTGGGCTGCCTGTTGTGCACTGACGTTCACCTCGGTGCTGGCACAATCGCCTGTCTTCAAGATCACGCCTCTGCATCCAGTCGAGGAATTACGCAAGGAGGCATTGGCGGCCCAACCTCCCCACGAGGAAGGCGCCTTCCTGCAGCCGGACCTTGCCGAATTAGTTAGGCTCGACCCGACAATCAAGCTCGACATTCGCTATGCCACCGCGAATAACTTTCTGGGCACACCCGTTTACACGCAGGCGCGCGCCTTCCTTCAGAAACCCGCTGCGGAGGCCTTAGTGCGGGCAAACCAGGAGTTGCGACCGCTTGGTTATGGCCTCATCATCCACGATGCCTACCGCCCCTGGTACATCACCCGCATCTTCTGGGACGCCACGCCGGATAACCTGAAGATCTTTGTCGCCGATCCCAAAGCCGGCTCAAAGCATAATCGCGGCTGCGCCGTCGACCTCTCGCTCTACGATCTCAAGACCGGAACCGAGGTCGCCATGCCCAGCGGCTATGACGAGATGACCCAACGCGCCTATGCCAACTACACCGGAGGAACCGAGGAGGAACGCGACCGGCGAAGCATCCTACGGAACGCCATGGAGAAGCAGGGATTCCAGGTGAATCCGACGGAATGGTGGCACTTCGATTACAAGGACTGGAAGCAATATCCAATCCTGAATCGCCCATTCGAAAGCCTCGATAACTAGTGTGTCGTATCTAAGTTCGCGCCATAAATCATGAAGAGCCTTGCCATCCGAGGCGTTGAAAAAGCAGGTCCTTCGCTTCACCACCCCAGCCAGCAAAGCTGGCTGGGGACCCCGTTCGCTCAGGATGACAACATTTATGGCAAGAACTCCTCAGACAGCAACCTGGGCGTGTCGAGAAATTCGATTTTCCCTGAAATCTATAGAGCCGGGTGCCCCACCCTAACGGAGTTAGGAATACCTCAAATTCCAAACTAGGCACAAATCGAATTTGTGGATACGCCTGGGTGCCTACCGTATCGTAGTTTATATCCCTATTCCGCTCGCAACGCCTCAACCGGACTTACGCGGGTAGCACTCCATCCCGGCGCCAGAGCTGCTGCCAATGCTGTCATCAAGAGCAGCACAGAGACTGCTATCAGGCTCACCGAGTCTGTTGGCCGCACACCCACCAGCATGCTCTCTACCAGCCGCGCCGACACCACACTCAGCACACCACCCAGCACAATGCCGATAGACGCCATGCGGGATGCATGCTTCAACACCGACCATAAGATCGTTCCGCGTTCAGCACCGAATGCCATTCTGACGCCGAACTCAAACCGTCGCTGCGCTACGGAGTAGGCCACGGTGCCATAGATCCCCAGCATTGCCAGAAGCAGTCCTACGCCCGCAAAGGTACTAAGCAATACTGCCCGAAAGGTCTCCGTCGCCATCGACTGATCCAGCATGGAGTCCATCGTCGTGTAACGACGAGCAATCAATGGATTCGCCTGTGCGATCTTTGCGTCCACGGCATTCATCAGCGACAGTGGCTTCACACCGGTTCGCAGCACGATATGAATCGTGTTCGCACGCGACGGATGCTGTGTCAGCGGCATATAGAGTGCCGGTCCTGGACGCTCTGCCGGGGACTCTTGCCTGACGTCTCCCACCACTCCAACCACGGTCATCCACTTGTCGGAGTCCAGTCCGCAGCGGATCTGTTTACCGATGGGATCGGCATCTCCAAAGCTCTGCTTTGCGATGGCTTCGCTGATCACTGCAACCATGCCACTCTCATGCGTATCCTCCTGCCTGAACTCCCGACCTCGTTTGAGAGAAACTCCCATCGCGTCGAAGTATCCCGGACTCACCACACTAAAGTTCGCCCAGGGCTGATGCTCCTTATCGACCGGCAATCCCCCGGTGGTTTCGTAGTATCCATTCGACCCATAAGCCCCCGTAGGCAAGCCCATGACTCCTGCCACTCGCTGCACTCCCGGTAATTGACGCAACTCTCCGAAGAGCTGTTCAAACATGGCGGCGGCTCGTAGGTGATCCTGTTCGCTTTTTGCCGGAGCGTCCGCATCCACAACCAGTATCTGGCGGGTTTCATATCCCATGTCACGTGCATTGAGAGTCATCACCGTCCGCAGCAGCAGGCTTGCTCCTACTGCCAGCACGAACGTTGCTGCTACTTCTGCCACGACCAGACCATCCCGCAACCGGCCTGCGCTCTTGCGTGTCATTCCTCGTGATGTGTCACACTTCAGCGCCTCGGCGGGATCCACTTTGGCTGCACGCAGCGCAGGCAGCATGGCCGAAGCCAGCGCTGTCCCTGCTGACAGCACCAGGGCGAAGCCCAGCACCCATCCATCCGGTGCAATCTCTGCTGCGCGCGGCAGATCCTTTGGAGCGAGAGCGATCAGCACTCTCAACGCCGGAAACGTCAATGCCACACCCGCCGCGCCACCCATCAATGCCACCAGAAGACTTTCCAGGAAGACGGGTCGCATCACACGCCACCGCGAAGAGCCAAGGGCGCGACGTATGGCCAACTCTCTCTGCCGTTCCATTCCTCGCACAAGCTCCAGGTGCATCACGTTGACACATGCGATCAGCAGGATCAATCCCGCAGCGCCCCACAGAAAGATCAGTGTCGTCTTCGCATCGCCGGTCAACGCCTCCTTCAGCGGAAGCACCGTCAGCACCTTCCCCTTGTTCTCTTTCGGGTAGGCCGCTTCCAACTGTTTGCTGATCCCCTGCAGCTCTGCCTGCACCTGGCGCAGTCCGGTTCCTTCGTGCAGCAGCGCCACAGCCCTGTAATTGAAGGCGGTCCGCGACTTTGACTCTGGATTCAGTGACGATGCCACCCAAACCTGTGTTCCGTTTGGGTAATCAAATCCGGCAGGAAGAACTCCCACAATCTCTGCCGGCTCGCCCTCTACGCGCAGAATCTTACCCACCGCCCTCTGCACCGTGCCGAAGTTGTCAGCGGCGAAACGCTCGCTCACCATTGCGGAACGCTTTGCCTCACTATCGCCATACACCCGCCCTGCCACCGGCTTCAGGCCGAAGACCCGGCTGAACTCCGCATCGGCCATCGTCACCATCGCAAACGCTGCATGGTCCGCCAGCTGCACTCCGAGATTGCCACCACTGTACAGGCTCACGGCTTCCAGGCTCTTTGCCTGTTCCCGAATGTCTGCGCCGTCCGGCCCCGTGACCCGTGGAATGGCTCTCCCCGACTGGCTGCGGTACGTCTTCAACAGTGCCAGCCGATCTGCATTGTTATAGGGAAGCGGTGTAAGCAGTACCCGCTCCACCACAGTGAAGATTGCCGTGTTCGCTCCGATGCCAAGCGCGAGAGTTAGCACAGCCGTTGCGGTAAACGCGGGATGTTTCCAAAGCTGACGCAACGCGAACCGGAGATCATCGATCAGTATCTTCACGCTGTTCTCCCATCCGTATTCGCTCACTCGTTCCCGTGCGACCGCCATATCTCCAGCCTGCTGTCGCGCAGCGCGTCGCGCCTCTTCGCGTGATAGCCCGCGCTCTCGCCACTCTGCCTCGGCATCTTCGAAAAACTGTGCGACCTCATCGGCCACGTCTCGCTCGCGGCGTCCCCGCTGCAACAGCGCTCGCACTCCATACATGATCTGCCGCAGCAATGACATGGCTTAGGCCTCCATCTCCAGCAGCCGCGCAATCGCGCCGGCTCTACGTCGCCAGTCCGCGGTCTCGGCCTTGAGCTGCTTTTTACCAGCCGTTGTCAGCCGATAAAACTTAGCCCGCCGCGAGTTTTCCGTCTGACGCCACTCTGAATCCAGCCATCCAGCCCGCTCCAGCCGCTGCAATGCCGTAAGCAACGACCCTGGATTTACCTTGAAGACTCCATCCGAGATCTGCTCGACTCGGCGCGCAATCCCAAATCCATGTAGAGGCTGAAGGCTCAGAGTCTTCAGGATCAGCATGTCCAGCGTGCCCTGAATCACATCGGTATTCACATCGGTCATAGATCAGAACTCTAGGCCCGTACATCATGATTGTCAACATGTGACGACCATAAGGAGCAGATTGAATGTGTTATGCCGAAGTCTGCTCTGTTTTGCTTAAGGGCAAGGCTTCAGCCCATTCTTGATTGGGCAAGAAAGATGTTTTGAGCGCTGAAGGCGCGACCTATACCAGCCTGGGGCAACGCCCCAGGTTACGGATAGCTAACAGGCATGAGGGCTGAAGGCCCGATCTATAATCCCCAATCGTCACAAACGAAACGGTTCCTGAAACCGTTGTATGCCTACGGCATCTTTCCTGTTGCTGGGTATCCTGCAAGAGGAGTGGCGTTTTTATCTGCGGAAAACACCCATAGATGCGGAAAACCCTACTCTACACCTACAGGGAAAATGCTCTATCGAAACGATACGGTCTGATTGAAGACTCTTATATAGGACGGGCCTTCAGCCCTTTAACATCTTTTGGGCGACAAAACCTGGGGCGTTGGCCCCAGGCTGATATAGAACGCGCCTTCAGCGCTTCCCCCGGTGGTAACAGATACGAAACTCCTATCGACATGCCGGGGATGTGATCGCGAGGCTTGGCTTTGCCTCGCCGGAGATACACATCACCCTGAGCAGGCCGATGCAAGAAAACGCGACGGCCTTCGCCGTCGCATCTCGTATTTCAACTTGCTGCGTACTAGCAGTGATAGATCTTCGGGGAGCGGATGCCGCGTGTTGCATTGCGTGTATCCACCACCAACCGGGACTCAGCGACGATCTTCTCGAAGTCGTAAGCGGAGTGATCTGTCACGATCACCACGCAATCATACTGGCCGAGATTCTCCAGTGGAGCGCTCTCGGTGTGCAGCCAGTACTTACGACCTGACCCAACACGTGGGAAGTAGGGGTCGTTATACCGTACCTCGGCGCCCTTCTTCTCGAGCATCTCGTAGATGGGCAGCGATGGCGACTCCCGCAGGTCGTCGATGTCTCTCTTATATGCCAGGCCGAGCATCAGCACCTTTGCGCCCTTGATGGACTTGCCCTGATCGTTCAGCGCATTCACCACGCTGCGGATCACATGCTCCGGCATGCTTCGGTTTACCTCACCGGCAAGCTCGATAAAGCGCGTGGCGAAGTGATACTCCTTCGCCTTCCACGAAAGGTAGAACGGATCGACAGGAATGCAATGACCGCCGATACCAGGTCCGGGATAGAAGGCCTGGAAGCCGAAGGGCTTGGTGGCCGCCGCATCGATCACCTCCCAGATGTCGATGCCCATGCGCATGCAAAGCTGCTTAAGCTCGTTCACCATGGCGATGTTCACGCAACGGTAGATATTCTCGAGCAGTTTGGTCATCTCGGCCGTTGCCGGCGTAGAAACGCGCACCGTTCGGCGGAAGATGCTGGCATAGAGAACCTCGGCTGCTTCAGAGGCACGGCGATCGATACCGCCGATCACCTTGGGGATATCGTGCCGCGCCACATCGGTATTGCCTGGATCCTCGCGCTCAGGCGAGAAAGCAACCATTACGCCATCCAACTCCTGCGGAGTCTCCGCCTCTTGCGAGTGCCGGTCGCGCAGAACCTGAACACCGGTCTCCTCACCGATCCGGTCGATGGTGGTCGCGATAATCTCCTCTGTCGTTCCCGGATAGGTTGTGCTTTCCAGCACCACCAGCTGACCGGCGCGCAGATGCGGCGCCAATGCCTCAATGGTATTGACCACGTAGCTCATGTCCGGAGCACTGTGATCGTCAATCGGTGTCGGAACGCAGATCAGAATTGCGTCGAGGTAACGCGCTTCAGAGAAATCGGCAGTCGCGACAAAGCCGCTCTTCTGTGCGGCCTGAATGCTCTCCACCTCAATACGGTGAATGTACGATTTGCCCTTGTTGAGAAAGTCGACCTTCAGCGGATCGACATCGAACCCCGTAACGGCAAAACGTTCCTCACTGAACAGCAGGGCCAGCGGCAGACCAACATAGCCAAGACCTACAATTCCTATCTTCGCTTCGCGGCTGGCAATACGATCTTTCCATGCATCGAGTGTCGCAGCTTCGGGTGCGACCGCCTTGCGGATGATGTGAAGTGGAGTCACTACCAGAATCTCCTCTAACCTCTTACCAGTTCCTCTGTATTTGAGGAGTATGCACTGCTCAAGTACCAGGCAACGGTGCGTCGCAGTCCCTCTTCAAACCCGATGATCGGGGTGTAGCCAAAAGCTTCATGGGCAGCGGTGATATCTGCCAATGAGTCACGGACATCACCGGTGCGCTCCGGCCCGTACTGAGGGGGCTCAGCATAGTTCAATAGATGCGCGATCACGGCATAAGTCTCATTGAGAGTGTGCCGTTCTCCACATGCCACGTTGAAAACACGGCCAGCTACATGCTCCGCCGGCGCCGACATTGCCAGTAGATTGGCATGGACGGCGTTATCAATATAGGTAAAGTCACGGCCCTGCTCGCCATCACCAAAGATCACCGGACGCTCGCCCTGCATCATTTGCAGCGTAAACTTCGCCATCACACCGGAGTACGGCGAGTCCGGCACCTGACGCGGACCGAAGATGTTGAAGTAACGCAGGCACACCGTCTCGAGGCCATAGACCTGCCAGTAGCTCTGCATGTAGAGCTCACCTGCCAGTTTTTGCACCGGATACGGTGCAATCGGCTGCGGCTTCATGGTCTCAACCCGCGGGAATCCGGGCTGATTGCCATACGCGGAGGACGAGGCGGCATAAACCACCCGCTTCACTCCGTTCGCACGTGCCGCTTCCAACACATTGAAGGTGCCGTTGATATTGGTTTCGTGGCTTGGCCGCGGCTTCTTGACCGAACGCGGCACCGAAGGCAAAGCTCCCTCGTGAAAGATGTAGTCGACGCCCTCGCACGCCTTCATCACGGCATCCACATCACAAAGATCGGCTTCGACCAGGTCGATCCCATCCATCACCGCCGCGAGATTCTCGCGACGTCCCGTAGCAAAATTGTCGAGCGCCCGGACCTGCTCTCCGCGGGCAACTAACGCTTCCGTCAGATGCGATCCGATAAAGCCGGCTGCTCCTGTAACCAGATACTTCGCCATAATGACCGATAAACCCTTAGACGCAATTATTGCCGTTTGGACTCGGTCATGAGTAGCCCCGGTCCGAATTTTCTACCTCATCTGAGGGGATCGAGACCCTGCAAACCAGTTACACCA
Source organism: Terriglobus albidus (assembly GCF_025685425.1). Classification (GTDB taxonomy): domain Bacteria; phylum Acidobacteriota; class Terriglobia; order Terriglobales; family Acidobacteriaceae; genus Terriglobus; species Terriglobus albidus. The sequence goes on along the minus strand of NZ_JAGTAS010000021.1, from coordinate 71,661 downwards.
AAAGGAATGCGGCCCGCAGGCCGCATTCGTGTGCTGCAATTTCAGTTAGCTTTGTCCTACCAAAGTCCCCAGGCACGGCTCATATAGTCACTTAGCGTCATCGCAATCAGGATGAGGAAGGTGAAGACGCCGGCGCCGATGGTCAACTTCAGCAGCTTGGACTGGTACTTCATGTGCATGAACCAGAGGACCACCACCGTCGCTTTGATGACAGCGATGAGGACAGCCACGATCGGGTTTAGAGCACCCATCTCCACATAAGCGGCGGCCACCGTGATGCCGGTAAGCGCCAGCAGGGTGCCGTAGATCACCAGGTAGGTCGAGGGCCCGACGATGTGATGGTCATGATGCTCGGGATTCGTGACGTTTGCAGGGTCGTGATGGAGATGATCCGACATTACTTGGCTCCCAGGTCGATGAGGTACAGCAGCGGGAAGAGGAAGATCCAGACGATATCGACGAAGTGCCAGTACAGTCCGAAGTTCTCGATCGGCGCAACATAGCCCTCGGTGAACTCGCCGCGGTTAGCGCGCACCATGTACCAGAAGATCAGCACGATACCGATGATCATGTGCAGGGCGTGCATGCCGGTCATGGCGAAGTAGAGCGAGTAGTAGACCTGCGTCTTCTGCGCCATGTCCACGCCGAGCTTGCCGAAGTCGGCAATAGAGAACTTGAGGCCCGGAACGTGGCTATCTTGCCATTTCTCGGCGTACTCAAAGTACTTCACCACAAGGAACGCGATACCGAACAGGTTAGTCAGGCCCAGAAGGTTGACCAGCGCCTTGCGTCTGCGCGTCTCCGCCGCCCACACCGCCAGCGCCATGCAGAAGCCCGACGTAATCAGGATGGCCGTATTCAGTGCACCCAGCTTGATGGAAAGTGTATGGCTCGCCGCGACAAAGGCTGGGTTGTACCAGTTGCGATACAACAGGTAGGCCATGAACAGACCGCCGAAGAACATGATTTCGGTCAGGAGGAAGAGCCACATGCCGAAGCTGGCTGCCTCGCGCTGCTGCTCCTCCGTCTCGAAATGATGCCGGTGCTGCGGCAGATGCACGTGTTCGTGCTCGTGCTCTTCGTGCAGGTCGGAGGGTTGCGTTGCTACCATCGTGTTATCCAACGGTCGTCACCTCTTGTTTCTGCTTGTGGGCCAGCCACTCAAAATCGTACGCCTCGTAATCGACATACGGGATCTCCGTGAAGTTCTCGGTCACCGGCGGCGACTGCAACTGCCACTCCAGACCGGTGGCCTGCCAGGGATTGGGACCGGCGATCTCACCGTACTTCAGCGACCACGCCAGGTACAGGATCGGCAGCAGATAGCCGACGCCCAGAACCGTTGCGCCCGCGGTCGACAGCACATTCAGCACCTGGTAGTCAGCCGGATATGCATGGTAGCGGCGCGGCATGCCGAGATAACCAAGGATGAACTGCGGGAAGAAGGTCAGGATGAACCCGATAAAGGTCGTCACCGCAGCCAGCTTCGAGAGAGATTCGGGGTACATGCGGCCCGTCATCTTCGGCCACCAGAAGTGGATACCGGCGAGGAAGGCCATCAGCATGCCGCCCACCATCACGAAGTGGAAGTGCGCCACGATGAAGTAGGTCTCGGTCAGGTGGATGTCCATACCCAGCGAACCAAGGAAGACGCCCGTCAGACCGCCGATGGTGAACAGGCCGATGAAGCCGAAGGCATACAGCATCGGGGTCTCGAAGGTGATCGAACCCTTATACAGCGTCGCCGACCAGTTGAAGATCTTGATGGCCGAAGGCACGGCAACCAGCATGGTCAGCAGCGAGAAGACCAGAGCCGAGTAGTTGGAAACACCCATGATGAACATGTGGTGCGCCCATACGAAGAAGCCGAAGACCGCGATGGCCACCGAAGAGAAGGCGACGGCCGTATAACCGAAGACCCGCTTACGGCTGAAGTTCGCAATGACCTCGGAGATTACACCCATGCCCGGCAGAATCATGATGTACACGGCGGGGTGCGAGTAGAACCAGAACAGGTGCTGGAAGAGCAGCGGATCGCCACCCTTGGCCGGGTCGAAAACTCCCAGGCCGATCGTGCGCTCCAGAACCACCAGGACGATCGCGATAGCCAGAACCGGCGTTCCCAACACCATCAGGATGGAGGCAGCGTAGTTCGACCACACGAACAGCGGCATACGGAACCAGGTCATGCCCGGTGCACGCATACGGTGAATCGTCACGATGAAGTTCAGACCCGTGAAGATCGAGCTGAAGCCGGCGACGAAGATCGCCAGACCGGTCGTAATCACGTGCGTGTTCAGATAGTGCGTCGACAGCGGCGTCGTGAAGGTCCAGCCCGTATCCACACCACCCAGAACCAGCGCGGTCAGCGTGAAAGTGCCGCCGACCAGGTACAGGTACCAGCTCAGCAGGTTGATCTTCGGGAAGGCAAGATCTTTTGCTCCGATCATGATCGGGATCAGGAAGTTGCCGAGTGTTGCCGGAACCGAGGGCACCAGGAACAGGAAGACCATTACGATGCCGTGCATCGTGAACATCTTGTTGTAGGTGTCGGCGGCCAGCAGATCACCTGCTGGCGTCAGCAGTTCCAGACGCACCAGGCCGGCAAATGCTCCACCCAGGAAGAAGAAGCCGGTGATCGAGATCAGGTACAGCATGGCGATCCGCTTGTGGTCTCCGGTCAGGAGCCAGCTCAGCAGGCCGTGCTCGGCATTCAGGTAATTCCGCTTCGGCAGAGCAGCAGTGCTCTGATCCGGAAGGCTAACGATAGTGCTCATGGCTTCACCATCCCCGGCGTGGTCGGCGCCGCTTCTGTGGACGTTGCTGTGGTCAGCGTTTGCTGCACACGATAGTTGGTCTTCAGAGACTTGAGGTATTCCACCAGATCAATCAGGCCTTCTTCGCTGATCTGGCCCTGATAGGTCGGCATAATCGGCTTATAGCCGGCCGGAACATGCGATGACGGATTCAGGATCGTGTCGCGCAGAAATGCTTCGTTGGCAAGCTGCGTCGATCCGTCTTCCATCTGAACTCTGGTGCCGTACAGACCGGCGAGATTAGGTCCGCGGGCGCCCGCCTGACCGGTATGGCACTGATTGCAGCCCAGGCTGGCAAACAGGCGCTCACCGTTCTGCGCCAGGCTCATGCCGCTATTCGAGGCTTCGGTCCACTTCTGGTAATCGTCCGGCGACAGAGCCGTCACCGTGCCGATCATTCCCGAGTGCAGCGTACCGCAGTACTGGGTGCAGAACAGATGGTAGACACCCGGCTCGGTGGCATTGAACCACACCGTCGAGTAACGGCCGGGGATCACCTCACGCTTCACGCGGAACTCGGGGATCGAGTAGGAGTGGAAGACATCCTGCGAGATCATGGTCAACTGCACCGGACGTCCCGTGGGCACATGCAGCGTGTTGATCTCGTGCTGGCCGCCTGGATGCTCGGCCTTCCACATCCACTGCTTGCCGACGATATAGATGTTCATCGAGTTGGCAGGCGGGTTGTAGATGCGGAAGTACAGCAGAGCGCCCCAGACGAAGGCCACAAGGAAGATGACCAGCGGAATGATGGTCCAGGTCGCTTCCAGCAGCGTGGAGCCCTCGATCTGCGTCGCCTCGGGGTTGCGCTCCTTGCGGTAGCGGATCGAGAAACCGAAGACCAGCAGGCCGACGATAACGACGCCGACAAGCGTCATCATCAGCAGGAAGAAGTAAAGAGCGTCGGCATAGGGAGCAATGGTCGACGCCTCCTTCGGAAACAACGCCGAAGAGGTGAGCCACTTGTTTAGAAATTGCCAAAGTACCGGACTGATTCCCATCGTTTCCCTTTATCCGTTCTGTCGCTTCGTCAAAGAATGATCACGTCCCAGCTTTATATCCCGCCGGAACATCAAGAACATGAACCCACCCAGGCCGGCCACGGTAACCATGCCGCCCAGTTGCACCACACGCGACACGATCAGGCTGTGCTTATTCTGCTGCGGGTCGTAGTGGTAGCAGTACGTCAAAATGTTGGCGACCGGCGAACCGATCTTATTGCCGGAAGCTTCGATCAGGCCGAGCAGCAGATCCTTGGGCGAGTACTCCACGCCCATGTAGTACTGCGCCAGCCGTCCCTCAGGTGTCACTACTTCCAGCGCCGAGGCATGCGCGAACTGTGAGGTCTGCCCATCCGGGCTCTTCACCTCGACATAGCCATATCCGGTGGCCTGAGAGACCGCATCGATCGAGGTCTTCGGTCCAACCAGGAAATGCCAGCCGTTCGCTGTCTCCGGATGTCCATACCGCTTCACATACATCGCCTTCTTCTCGGCCGCGTCCTGCGGAGTCTCCCGCGGATCGATCGAGACCATCACGATGTTGAAGTCGCTGCCCGGCTTCAGCTTCACCATCTGAAGAGCGGAGGCCATACCATCCATCTCCTCAGAGCAAAGCATCGGGCAACGGTAGTACACCAGAGCAAAGAGCCCGGGCTTCTTGCCGTCGAAGTAGTCGTTCAGCGTAACGGCCTTTCCGGTCTCGTCCGTGAACGGAACATGCAACGGCAACGGCGTATTCAGGTGCTGCTCCACGCCTACGCGCTGCAGCACGGTCGGCAGTTGCCCGCCGCTGACTTCGCCAGTCTGTTTGTCACCATAACCGCTGACCTGCCCCATTGCGGAGGCGCACACCAGCGCGCATCCCAACAGGGCGGCGAGGCGGGTCTTCCGGATTGGGTGCATCGTCGTCATGGTTACTTCTTCTCTTCCTTACTTGCTTCCTTGGCAAACTCGAGCTTCTGCTCACGCTCTGCAATGCGATCCTGCTCGAAGCCGCTGCGGGCAAATCCGTTGGTCAGCGGAGCCGTCACAACCGGAGTATCCGCGCCGACCATCTTCGTCGCGGCCGTTGCAGCCTTGGCATCGGCAGCCAGCGGAAGTCCGCGCTCGGCAATCAGTTCAATCGCACGATCGATCGGAATGCGAACGGAGTTCGGCATGCCCTGCACCTGCGAGTAGTTCTCCAGCAGCAGGTCTTCCCTGGCGTGCAGATCGCTCGAGCTCTGGTTGCCGTCGTCCGGATCGAGACGCGGTCCGGGGAAGGTCTTCACGATCTGTGACGCCGAACGCTGCTCGAAGACCGGGTTCGAAGTCAGACCGTCACCCGTCTTCGCAGGCGCGTACTGCTGATGCCACTTATCCAGCGGACCATCATCCTTCGCGATCTGGCTGTTCACCAGACGGCCGATGAAGAAGCAGACCACGAAGAACACCGCTACGAAGCCGGCCAGACCGCCGACGAAGACCAGAACGCCGCTAACGTTGACGTCGGTAACTTCATAACCCGGATGCTCAGGATCGTTCACCTGAGGATGCGGATTCGGATTCAGGGTATCCCCATCGTTCTGATTGGGCTTAATGTGCATGCTCGGGCTCCAGAATCTCTTCGGTGTGCGGGTCGTTCACAACAACCAGCGGACGCGACATCAGTGTCGTCAGGTAGAACGCCATCCAGATGCCAAGGATCGCTACCGGTACCGTGATGTAGGCCAGGATGCTGAGGTTGCCGCTCAGATGCAGATTGCGGGCTGCATCCGGGAAGTTCGGCTCGATCAGCCAGAACAGGTCGAAGCCGCGAGCGAAGATCATCCAGCCGGTCAGTGCCAGCATCTTCGACCTCGAACGCTTCAGATCACGCGACAGCAGCAGAACGAACGGAATCACCCAGTGGAAGATAAAGTCGCAGGTACAGATCACCCACCATCCGCCGCGGATACGGTTCAGGTACCAGGGAAGCTCTTCCGGCACGTTGCCCGACCAGATGATCAGGAACTGGGCAAACGCCAGGTAGATGTTCAGCATGACAAAGCCAAGCATGAACTTACCGAGGTCGTACTGCTCAGTCTTGCGCAGGATCGTCGCCATCGGCTCATACTTCGCGAGCCGGATCGACGAATGGACTGCAGCCGCCAGCACAACATAACCCTGACCCACCAGGAAGAGCAGGCCCCACACCGACGAGTACCAGGTCACGTCGAGCGCCATGATGAAGTCGATGGCTACGATCGTCAGCAGACCGCAATAGATCAGAACACCGATACCCGACAGGTTCTCGAACTTGATACGCCAGCGATCGTAGCTGCCCTGCGAACCTCTCTCAGGATCGGCCTCGCGCTCGAGCGACCACTTGTTCAGGAAGTAAGTAAAGGCGCCCATGATGGCAAAAACCACAACCATCTGCACGATCACACTGACCGGCGAGAGCATCGGCCGCTTGAAATTCAGGGCATGTGCCTGGGCTTCGGTGAGCAGCTTGGACTTCAGACCTTCTTCTACCGACTCAAAGGTCGGAAAAGCAGCCCAGAGATACAGCTTTTTGGCGAAGACCAGGATCGGGATCAACAGAATGATGACCAGAGGAAGCGTACGGGTCATCGCCTCCAGCGGACGGCGCAGCAGAAGACCCCACTTGCCGCCCGAAACATACTGCAGCATCAGCAGGCAGAGGCCGCCGCCGCAGAGAGAGAAGGTCATCATCCAGCCCAGCAGGTAACCGCGCATGACATGGTCTGCGCCGCCGGCGAAAAGGAAGAGCAGCGAGGCGATCGCCGCGACCGCCGCCACAATCAGAGCCCGCGTACGCCATGCGGCAACAACCTCAGGCGCCTGCAGCGATGCCGGCAGCGTCTTCGGCTCGGTGAGAGCTCCGTGTCCGTGTTGTTCGTGTCCGTGTGCCATTCGTTACGGCCTAATCCTTCTTCAGATCTCGAAAAATCATTCGGTACCCAGATATGCGATCAGGTGATCGATATCCGTGGAAGAGAGCTTCGCGGAAAATGACGGCATCTGAATCTTTCCCGTCGGAATACCCTGCGTGACGACCTGCCGGATACGATCCGGACCAACCCGTCCCACGATGCCCACCAGCGAGGGAATGTTCGGCGGAAGTCCGGTGCGCGCCGCCTGATGGCAGACACTGCAGTTCGCCATATACGTAGCCTTCCCCGCAGCGATGTCCTCGGGCTTGGGCTTAGCGAGGGCAGCGGTCTTGGCGGTCCCCGGGACTGGCTCCTTGGTCACCGCGGGAGTAGTCGCCTTCTGATTCTCCGTGGTCGCCGGAGCTACGCCTGGCGTCGTGGTGGGCGTCGGCGTGGCAGACTCAACCGGCTTCGCCACTTCAGGAGCTGAAGGAGCCGCGGTATTCGGCACCGACCAGTCAGCCGCGAAACCCGGCGGCATGCCCTGCTCTTCCGCCAGCTTCGACAGCGGCTTTACCTCAACACCTGCCGGGACATCGCTCGGCTTAGCGTTCTGGCTCAGCTCAAGTGCGCGGATATACGCGGCAATCGCCCAGCGGTCAGCCGGCGTAATCTGCGCCGAGTAATCAGGCATCGCGCCATAACCGTTGGTCATCACGCTGAAGAAGTGTCCCAGCGGCGCGCTGCGCAGACGCTCGGTATGGAAGTTGCCCGCCAGACGGTAGCCGCGCTCGACGATCTCGCCGGCGCCATTGCCCACACGCGAGTGACACGGCGTGCAGTACACGTTGAACCGTTCCTGGCCGCGCTTCAGTACATCAAGCGTTGCCGGGAAAGGCATGCCGTCAGCTTCCTTGCCGTCCACCAGACCGGTGTAGAAGTAGCTGTCCTCGTGCAACTGGCCACGAGCTACGGTATTGATCACCTGCGGACGTGCGGAGCGGCCGTCGGCGAAGATCGTCGTCGAACGCTGCGGAAACATCTTCGGCTGGTCGTGCATATCCTGACGGCAACCTGTCAGCACAGCAACGCTGGCCAGGGTGGCTGACAGGATGAGGCGTGCGCCTTGAACCTTGAAGCTTGCGCCCTGCATTAGAGATCCACCTCCACCACGCTTACCGCATGGAACTGCTCGAGGAAGGCGCGCGTCTCGTTCACATCGAACTTAGGATCGATCGCTTCCAGGCACAGGAAGAACTTGTGGTCGGTCGCTCCCTGACGGAAGTTGGGAGCGTTGAACAGCGGGTGATACGGCTGCGGCAGACCGTTCAGCGCCAGCATGCCGAAGGCAGCCGACAGACCGCTGAACAGAATCGTCCACTCATAGGTCGGGATAATGAACGCCGGCCACGAGAACAGCGGACGTCCGGCAAAGTTCATCGGGTAACCCCAACGCGAGATCCAGGTCTGCATCAGAAACGCCGTCGTCAGACCCATGATGCCGCCCATCAGGGTCAGCAGCGGAACGCGGTTACGCACCGCGCCCAGAGCCTCCGCAGCCTCTTCCACCGGATACGGTGTGTAGCATTCCATGCGGCGGTAACCGGCATCCCGTGCGGCCTCGGTGGCATCCACCAGGGCCCCCGGAGTGTCGAACTCCGCAAGAAGTCCGTAGATTCCTTCTTTTACCGGCATCAGGCGGTCTCCTCTATGGTGGTTTCAGCGTCCAGACCCTTGATCTTGGTCTGAGGCAGCATCATCTTGATTTCGTTCATCGGGATCATCGGAGCCAGACGGACGAAGAGCAGGAACAGGAACGAGAACATGCCGAGCGTTCCAACGTAGAGCATGTAGTCCCACTTGGTCGCCTTGTACGTACCCCAGCTCGAGGGCAGAAAGTCACGGTAGAGCGAAGTGACGACGATGACGAAACGCTCGAACCACATACCCGTGTTCACGATCAGCGACAGGATGAACAGATACGTTACGTTCACCCGCAGCTTGCGGGACCACAGAGTGGTCAGCGGGATGGCGATGTTCGTCGCGATCAGGATCCAGTAGCCCCAGCCCATCGGCCCGAACATACGGTTCCACATCATGAAGAACTCCCAGTGGCTGGCCGAGTACCAGGCCATGAAGACTTCCATGCCATAGCCGTAGGCCACAATCAGACCGGTACCGAGCATGACCTTGGCCATGTTGTCCAGGTGGCGCAGCGTGACCAGATCTTCCATGTGGTAGAACTTGCGGATCGGAATCGCCAGCGTGAGCACCATGGCGAAACCGGAGTAGATGGCGCCGGCGACGAAGTACGGCGGGAAGATCGTCGTATGCCAGCCAGGCAGAGCCGCGACCGCGAAGTCGAAGCTGATGACCGTGTGTACCGAGAGCACCAGCGGCGTTGAAAGACCGGCCAGAAGCAGCGAAGCCGTCTCATACCGCATCCAGTGGCGGGTCGATCCGCGCCAGCCCAGCGAGAGCAGACCATAAACGAACTTGGCCAGCGGAGACTGCGCCTTATCGCGCAGGGTTCCAAAGTCGGGAACCATGCCGATATACCAGAACACCACCGAGATGGTCGCGTATGTCGATACGGCGAACACGTCCCAGCACAGCGGCGACCGGAACTGCGGCCAGATGTTCATCGTGTTCGGGTACGGGAACAGCCAGTAACCGAGCCACGGACGGCCGACGTGCAGGACCGGGAACAGACCGGCGCAGCATACGGCGAAGATCGTCATCGCTTCCGCGAAGCGATTGATCGAGTTACGCCAGGTCTGCTTGAAGAGCAGAAGGATCGCCGAGATCAACGTTCCGGCGTGACCGATACCGATCCACCAGACGAAGTTGATGATGGCGAAACCCCAGGCGCCCGGGATCGTTACACCCCAGATACCAACGCCCTTCAGGAAGAGCCAGGTAACGGCAATCACCAGGAAGGTTGCCACACCAGACGCTACGATCAGGCCAAAGAACCAGCCCAGCGGTGTGTTCGACGTCAGCACGACGCCGGCAATCTTCTCGGTTACCGATTTGAAATTATGGCCCGGCGCGATGACGGCGAATTCGCCAGTCTTCGGGTCGATCATCGGATCGCTGATTTGTCCCTTGGTCGCCATTTATGCCAGCTCCAGCTCAGGATTCGGGTTGATGACACCGGCCGTGTAGGTCGTACGCGGACGGTAGTTCAGGTCGGCGAGTACAGCGTATTCGCGCTCTTCCGCTTTGCGCTTGGCCACCTTGCTCGCCTTGTCGTTGATATTGCCGAAGACGATGGCGTCGGTCGGGCAGGCCTGCTGGCAAGCCGTCACGATATCGCCGTCGCGAATTTCGCGGTTTTCCTTGTCGGCCTGAATCTTCGCCGACTGGATACGCTGCACGCAGTAGGAGCACTTCTCCATCACGCCGCGCGAGCGAACCGAAACATCCGGATTACGGCCCAGCTTCAGGCTCTCGGTCTCATAGTCTGAGTACAGCAGGAAGTTGAAGCGGCGGACCTTGTACGGGCAGTTGTTCGAGCAGTAGCGAGTGCCGACGCAACGGTTGTACACCATCGTGTTCAGGCCCTCGGGCGTGTGCAGCGTCGCACCTACCGGGCAGACCTGTTCGCAGCCCGCGTTCTCGCAGTGCTGGCACAGCATCGGCTGGAAGTGCGCCTTGGGAGCATGCAGGTCGCCTTCGAAGTAGGTATCGATGCGGAGCCACTGCATGTTGCGGCCGACCTTCACCTGCTCACGGCCAACCACCGGAATGTTGTTCTCCGCATAGCAGCTCACGACGCAGGCGTTGCAACCGACACAGGAGTTCAGATCGATCGACATGCCCCAGGCGTTCTGGATCTTGCCGCTCGACTTATCGATATGGTCATAGCGCCAATCATCCGGGAAGAAGCTCATGTCCTTCTCCGGGGTCTCCTTCAGACCCGGGCCTTCGTGCGCAAAACCAGGATTCTTCTTCGCCTCTTCCGCCGTGGCATAACGAATGATGCCGCGGGTCATGGCTTCATTACCGGCCAGCGAGTGCGTCTTGGAGAAGTCCTTCGCCATACCAACGCTGGCAACCGTCGACTGCGCGAAGCTTCCGCGGTTGTCGAGCGAGTGCACGGTGGTGACGCAGATGTCGTAGGTTCCGTCAGTCTTCTTGGCCGATCCACCGGTCCAGGAAGCTGCCGAAGAGGTGTTCACGGCATAGGCGTTGAACCCCACGCCTGTCGCCACACGGCCCACAGTGCGGCCGAAACCGAGGTGCACCGTAATGGAACCCTGAGGATGACCCGGAACCATCAGGACCGGAGCCTTGACCTTGCTGCCGCCTACGGTGAGCTCGACCATCTCGGTCTCTTCCACACCGAGCTTCTTCATGGTCTCCATCGACATCAGCGCCGCGTTGTCCCAGCTCAGGTGCGTGACCTGCTTGGGAAGCTCCTGCAGCCAGCCATTGTTGGCATAGCGTCCGTCATACAGGGAAGCGTCCGGCTTGAACGAGATCTCATACTCCCCCGAGGGTACAGAGCTTGGCGTGATGCTTCCGGCCTTCGCCGAAACCGACTTGGGCGAGAAGGCAGTGTCCGCCACCCAGCCATCGTGCAGCGCCTTGCGCCAGCCCGCCTCAAAGTTCCCCTTGATCACGGTCTTCGCGTTGGCCAACACAGCGTCGTAACCCGAGCTCTGCGGATTGTCAGTGAACTGCGCCAGAAGATCATGCGCCGTCTTTCCGCCATACAGCGGATCGATCATCGGTTGGATGATCGAGATCGTGCCGTCGTACGCACGCGCATCCGACCAGCTCTCCAGATAGTGAGCCTTATTGATGTGCCAGTGAGCGATCAGCGCCGTCTCGTCGACATGGGAACCGAAATGGACGATTACCTTAGCCTTCTTGACTGCATCAGCAAAGTTAAGGTCAGCCGGAGCCGAGTAGACCGGGTTCACACCCAGGATCACCAGCCATGACACCTTACCGGCGTTCAGGTCAGCGACCAATGCCTTCAGGTCAGCATTCTGCTGGCTCGGAATCGGGTTCACGGTCTCGGTGTAGACCACCGTCTTGCCCACGGCGCCGATCTGCGCGTTGATCAGGGCAGCGGCGGCGTGTACCGCCGGCGAGGTGGCCTCGCCCGGAATCACGACAGCCTTACCGCCGGCCTTGGTCAGATCCTTCTTGACCGCCTCCAGGAACTTCGCGGCTTCAGCCGGAGCAGCTCCCTGTCCAGCCAGCGCCAGAGCGAACTTCTCTACATCCGAGGGCTTCAGGGAGAGACGATGCTCCGCCTTGAAACCGGTTACCGACGGCATCGACTCGACGACGTACAGGCGGTTCTGCTCTTTATCCTTTTCGAAGCGATGGCGCTCAGCATAACCGGCCGCCAGCGGCAGGAAGCCGGGGAAGTGAGCTCCGCCAAGGAAGTCAGCGTCGAGCGACAGAATTACATCGGCTTCTTCCAGCTTGTACTGCGCATCGACGTACTCGCCGAACGCAGCCATCGATCCGGCGCGGGCGGCGTCGCGGTTTACCGGCTCCCACTGGATCAGCTTGGCGGCCGGATACTTCGCCTGCGCGGCTTTCCACTGCGCAGCGAGAGTCGGCGAGGTCACCGTCTCGCTCAGGATGTACAGTCCGGCGCCCTGGCGGAGACCATCCAATCCCTTTGCGAGGGCATCCTGAAAATCTCCCCAGCTCTTGTTGTTGCCTTCAAAAAGAACGTGCTGCGAGCGGTCCGGATCGTACAGATCGAGTACCGACGCCTGCGTAAAGGCATCGCTCCTACCCTTCGTTACCGGGTGCTCCGGATTGCCGTCGACCTTGATCGGACGGAAGGCATCGGACTTCACCAGTACCGGCACTGAACCGGTCGGGAAAGGATGCGCCGTCGCGAAGTACATCGGCTTACCGAGAACCAGGTCCTCAGGAGCCTTCACATAGGGATAGATCGGTTCATCGGGCTGCTTGGTGCAACCGCTAAGACCGGCGAGCGCGAAGCTGGCGCCCATCACCTTCATGAAGCCGCGGCGCGAGACACCGGAGGTCATCTCGCTGGCCTGGCGCGGAAACTCCTCACGGAGCATCTCGTCGAATCCAGGCTGCTCAGCCAATTCATCCAGGCTGGTCCAGAAGCGGCGGCCGGTCTTATTGGCCAGCTTGGCCTGCACCTCTGCCAGCGTCATACGCTTCGGCTTGGCCGGAGCAATGGTGCTTACTACCTCGGGCTGCATCGGTTGATTCATCTCCGTACTCATCTGTGGCACACCTCGCAGCTTGAGAGCTCATTCGGAGTGCGGATGTGGTACTTGTCCGTCAGGAACTTGCCAAGATCTTCCTGGCTGGTGAACTTCACATAGTTGAGCGGAAGCTTGATCACAGGGGTCGAGGTCATCGTCTCGCCCACGCCGCTCAGCGCTCGCGGCTGAAGCTGTGTTCCACTCTGGCCGTAGCCGGCCGAGGAGTTCTTCTCACTCGGAACCGCAGCCTGCAGCATGGCGACATTCACACCGTTTGGCTTCTCGGTGGTGCAGACCACACCCTGCGAGGTCGGGCCGCTGACGCCGGTGTCGGCGCAGTAGACCGGCTTGTCGGCAGAGGGGCCAGCCCAGGCCATGTTGTAAATCTCGCTAGTCGGGCGGAGGTTCTTGCCAGGATTGCGGTGGCAGTTCAAGCACCACTCCATCTGGAGGGTGTTCTCCTGGTACATCAACGGCATCTCATCCACACGGCCATGGCAGCTTGCGCAGCCGATACCCTTGTTCACGTGGATCTCGTGGTTGAAGTACACATAGTCCGGAAGGTCATGTACACGGGTCCACTTGATGGACTCGCCGGTTGCCCAACTCTGGCGAACGGGCTCGAGCATCTCGGCGTTCGTCCAGATCTGCGCATGGCAGTTCATACACGTCTTGGTCGGCGGAATGCCGGCGTACATCGACTTCTCCACACTGGTGTGGCAGTACTGGCACTGCACGCCAAGACCCTCAACGTGATGCCTGTGACTGAACGGGACGGGCTGATCCGGTCGCTGGCCCTGCCGTGTTACCCACGGAGAGCGCTGCAACTGGTTCAGCGCAACGCCCAGTGCGATCACGATCAGACCCGTAATAACCAGACTTGCCCGGGCCAGCGCGTTCGAACTGCGGTCAAAAACTTGCGCCATGAGTGCGTTCCTGTTTCCTCTGCGTCAAAGAGAAGTCGTTGCTGATGTTTTGAAGAAGACCATCCAGGACTTGGGGTAGCGTGCTGTCCAGGAAAAACCTGCCTCGGAAAGTTTGAGTATAAGCAGCGGGTCAGGACCCCTTCAAGTGACCCCCATCACGGCAACCCTCATTTCTATCTATAACTTCGATAATCGACAACATTCCATCCACCCCCACTGCACAACATCTCGTGCAGCCTGTGGGTAAAGCGGCAGAAAAGACACAACATCTGACTCCCCGGTCATCGATTAACCTCTGAAATGCGTACTTAAATGGTCTTAGTTTGATATTCGGCCACAATTTGTCGATATCCGAACGAGATTTACCGATGACGTAACTTCGGGCTTTGCCTGACCCCTAAACCGTAGCCTCCCGCTTAGAAGGTCTTTCGCTCTTCTGTTTGCCGCATAAACCGGCCAGCGGTCGGCGCAAGCCTATGCTTTCGCGCCTCGGTTCGCACTCGAAACCGGTCGGCGCCTCTGCCCGCTACTGTTTCAACTGTCGTGCGCCATGAAGCTATGAAGATCGGCATGCGGTGGAGCAGGCATCAGGAAGAATCAGCAGCCAAGCAACAGGCAGAATGCTCCAAGACAGGCCATGCTTTTCGATACACTCTCCAGCATGCCCAGCTCCCGCTCCGGCCGCACTCACAAGCCCCCGTATGATGCTGCACGCGCCATCGCCGAACTCTCTGCCGCTGACCCGAAGCTCGGCCGGCTGATTGAGCGCTGGGGCCCCTTCACCATGCGTCTGCCAGCGAGCCAGTCGCCCTTTGAAGCACTGGCCGAAAGCATCATCTACCAGCAGGTGCATGCCAACGCCGCGCGCGCTATTCACAGCCGAATGATCGAGAGCTTTCATCACGTCTGCGGCATTGGCAATCATCCTTCACCCGAGCACATCCTCGACTGCCCAAACGATCAGCTCCGCAAAGCCGGCCTATCGCATAACAAGACACTCGCGCTGCGTGACCTGGCAGCAAAAACCATCGACGGCACCGTTCCCACACTGGCAAAGATTAAGAAGATGCCGGATGAGGAAATTATCGAACATCTCATCCAGGTGCGCGGCATCGGCAAATGGACCGCCGAGATGCTCTTGATCTTCCGTCTCGGCCGTCCTGATGTTTTGCCGCTGGATGATTACGGCGTACGTAAAGGCTTCGCGCTTACCTTTCTCGGCCTGAAGCCAACGCAGAAGGTCACACCGGACCTGCTCGCCACCAAAGAGCAGATGTTGCGCCGCGCAAAGAAGTGGCGCCCATGGTGCTCGGTTGCAAGCTGGTACATGTGGCGCGCCTGCGATCTGGCGGCCGGCAAGTTGCCGGCGGAGTAAGCCCATACACTGGATGCTCCATGTCCCTTAGGGACATGGGACGTTCGAGCGAAGCTCGAATTCTCGATACGATCCTGGAGACAGGCGAACTCTACTCCGCGCGATTACCCCATCTTTCGCGACATCACCGCGAAGAATGGGGCAACCGCGAATTTAGCTTTGCGCAGGCTTCGCTGCAAGAATGCCGCGGAAGCTTTCACGGTATTGCAGGAAGACCAGGATCCATAACACCACCGCAACCAGGGCCGGAGCGATGCCGGGCGAGAGCGTCAGATGGAAGGCCAGGATGTTATACAGCTCCGCCGCCAGCAGCGTGAGCGCCAGAGGCACAAAGAAACCAGACAACAACAACAGCCCTCCGATCAGCTGCACCGCGAAGAAGAAGGCAGCGAAATGTGACATGCTCACAGCGCCGAAGAATTGCAGCGCCAGCGGATTTGCCGGAGGCGGCGCTGGGATGAAGTTAAGGAAACCGTTCAGGCCAAAGACGGTGAACATCAGGCCAAGCAGATAACGTGCAATGGTGGATACAATCTTCATCGATCTCTTCTCTCCTTAGAGCATTTTCACTGTTGCTGGGTATCCCGGAAAAGACGTGCAGCGGCGTTTTCATTGCGGAAAACGCCCATAAATGTGGAAGCCCTGCACTACACCTACAGTGAAAAATGCTCAGGCGCTCTGGGCATGAAGCTGCACGGCTTCCAGGTGTGGCTGCAGGAATGTTGCCCGGTCCTTACCGTACCGCAGCGCAGCGGTGCCGCCGGCGGTGAGGAAGGTCGTATCGGTCACACCGATAAAACCGAAGACGGAACGTAGATACGGCTCAACGAAGTTTAGCGAAGCCATCGCCGTTCCGGCATCATAAACACCGCCCGTCGCGATCAGAAAGGTCGCCTTCTTTCCGGCAAGCAGGCCCTTAGGTCCGCCTTCTCCATACGAAAAGGTCTTGCCGACGCGCACAACCTGATCGATCCAGAGCTTCAACGAGGCAGGCACCCCGAAGTTGTGCATCGGCACGCCAAAGACAAACTCGTCGGCCTTCTCCAGCTCAGCGATCAACGAGTCGGAGAGCTTCAGCAGCTCCACCTGCTCAGCGTTGCGCTGGTCCTCGGGCGTAAATGCGGCGCCGACCCACTCTGCCGTGATGGGCCACATTACCGTCGCAGTCAGGTCGCGCACGATCACCTGGCCCCCCGGATGGGTCGCCTTCCAGGTCGCTTCAAAGGTTTCAGTCAGTTGGCGTGAAACAGATGCTCCGTACAGGGGGCTGGAGTCGACACGCAAGAGGGTAGGCATAGCCAGGAATCTCCTTTACGACAAATGATGATTAAGCAACACTTGTTGACTCTTAAATAATCGACATCTGTCGCAAAAGCAACGGGCGAGGAGAAAGGAGTTATCCTCAATTCAGATGGAACCGGCCACCCAAGCCGCGCCTTGCTCGAACCAACCGACTGATCCGCGCATCCGCCGCACCCGCCAGATGCTGCAGGGAGCTCTCGTCAACCTGCTGACTAGAAAGCACTTCAACGACATCTCCATCAGCGATATCGCGGCGCAGGCAGGTGTGAACCGGGCCACGTTCTATCTCCACTACACGGATAAGCATGCCCTGCTACAGGCCATGACCGAGTCCCGCTTCCGAGAGTTGCTTGATCGCCGTGGCGTCGTTTTCTCCTGCGAAGGTGTTTTCCGCTCTCTTGCGCTGGGTGTCTGCGACTTTCTCTCCCAGACCGGCGGGTGCCCCGAGCAACTGGCCTCCATGCCGCTTGAGACCTCGATCATCCCAGTCGTCGAAGGCATGATCCTTCACGGGTTTCAGGAGCACCCGGTCCCACCGGAGACGCCAACAACTCTGATCGCCGCGACCGTCGCCTGGGCTATCTTCGGCGCCGCCAAACAGTGGATCCAGACACCGAATCGCCCGCCTGCCGAAGAAGTGGCAGCGACCATAGAAACCCTGGTCAAGCCGATCTTTCCGGTTATCCCAGAGGCTCATTAGACGAGACGTCCTCGTCCCCATTCGGAACGCGAAATTTTGCCGCATCGAGCTTTTCTCGACCTGAATATAGATTTGAAAGTTATATTAAATTCATAGGAGAGATGACTTTGCTCGATCACCAGAAGCTGCTTGTCCAGTCCACCATTCCGGCACTCACGAAACACGGCGAAGAGATCACCCGCGTCTTCTACCAGCGCATGTTCGCCGCGCATCCCGAGGTCGCTCCCATGTTCAACCAGGACGATCAGAAGAACGGAGCCCAGCACAAGCGTCTGGCAGGCGCGATTCTTGCCTACGCCGGCAACCTTGACCGGCTCGACCTGCTTGGTCCCGCAGTCTCCAGGATCGAGCACCGTCACGTCGCGACCAAGGTCCGCCCGGAGCACTATCCCATCGTCGGAAAGTATCTGCTCGTAGCCATCCAGGAAGTTCTCGGTGACGCCGCTACACCGGAGATTCTGGAAGCCTGGAGCGTGGCCTACAACGAGCTGGCGCAGATCATGATCGGGCACGAAGCAGCCATCTACGCAGAGCAGGAAGAAGAACAGGAACAAGAAGAAGAAGTCGCTGCTGTCTAACTTCAGGCAAGCCCAGGAGCAGCAGTACTAGAGCATTTTCCCTGTTACCAGGTATCCCGGAGAGGGCGTGCAGCGGCGTTTAATAGCGGAAAACGCCCATAGATGCGGAAGCCCTACTCTACCCCTACAGGGAAAATTCTTTATGACGAGAGTCGAACTCGATGCAACTGACCCGATTTTCCGATCTCGCACTACGTCTGCTGCTCTACCTTGCCGGCCATGACAAACCGATGGAGACGACGGCAACCGTCCGCGCCGTCTCCGAACTCTTCAACGTGCCCTACACCCACATGGTGAAGGTCACGCACCAGCTCGGCCGCAAGGGCTGGCTAACTACCACCAAGGGCAAGGGAGGCGGACTTCGCCTCTCACGGCGCCCCGAAGACGTCCGCATTGGCGAGATTCTGCGCACCACCGAGCCCTCGCACGACGTCATCGACTGCTTTACGCAGGCCTGCCCGCTACGCTCCGCATGCACGCTGAAAGAAGCGCTGGACCGCGCGTATGAGGCTTTCTTCCGCGAGCTCGACCAGTACACGCTGGCCGACGTCGCCGCCATGCCCGTGCTGCAGCAACTCATCCAGATCTCGCTCTGAATTCTGAGCGCCCCTACGCCGGGTGCCCCATCCATCGCACCAGCGATGGTTGGGACGTTCGAGCGAAGCTCGAATCGCTCACGACGCGATATCGAATCGCCGACGATACGCCGCAGGCGAGCATCCCGCGTGTCGCTGGAAGACCGTCCGGAAGAAAGCGACATCGCCATAACCCACCGCCTGGCTGACCTCCTCGATCGTCTGCGAAGGATTCTCGAGCAATCGCTTGGCCGCAGCCACGCGCAGCTTCTGCTGATACTCGAGCGGAGAGTCACCCGTCGCCTGCTTGAAGCGCCTGGCAAAGTTGCGTTCGCTCATGCCTGCGTGATGCGCCGCCTCCACCGTCGATCCATGGTGGAAGTGGCTGTGCATCCATTCCTGCGCCCGCTGCACACCGGCATCCCCATGCTCCAGTTTGAGAGGAGCGATGGCAAAACCGGCCTGCCATGCACGTCTGGTCTCAATCGACATTGCCCGTGCGCTCTGCAGCGCAATCTCGTGCCCGCAGAAACGCTCCACCAGGTACAGGCTCAGATCCAGAGAGGCATGCACGCCTCCACCGCAGAAGAGGTTGTCATCTTCCGTGACCATATACTCCGGCATCCACAACACGCGGGGATACAGGGTGCGGAGCTTCGCCGCCAGCCCCCAGTGCGTAGTCGCCCGCCTTCCATCCAGCAGACCTGTCGCCGCCACCAGCCCCACGCCGGAACACACGCTGGCAATCGCAGCACCGCGCTCGCGCCAACGGTGCAGCCATGGCACCACATCACGGTTACGTTCGACAACATCTTCCAAACCAAGTCCGGTGGATGGAATCAGAATCACATCGGCCTTCGAGACATCGTGGATCGATCCCATCGGCTCAATGCGCAGCGGGCCATCACACTCCACTGCCCGGCCATCCATCGATACCGTCGTTACCTGGAACCGAGTCTCTACGGCTGTACCGCTACACAGGTTCCACAGACTTCCGCTATGGCGAAACACCTCCATCGGCCCAATCGCCGTGGAAGAAAACATCCCTTGCGGAAAGTAGATAGTGACGTCAATCATTGGCTGTTTCACCGCCGCACATTGGCCTATCTGCCACTTCATACGCCGTACTCCATTGCCTAGGATTGGATTCGGACAAGAACCAATCAACAATAGGAGCAACAAAAACATGAAGCGCTATCTGATAGAACGCGATATTCCCAAGGTCGGTTCCCTGAATTCCGGGCAGCTCTGCGATGCGGCGGCTACCTCCAACGCCGCGCTGGCGCAGCTCGGTCCGGACATTCAATGGGTACACTCCTACGTCACCGCTGACAAGACCTTTTGCATCTATCTGGCCAAGGACGAAGCAGTGATTCGCCGTCACGCAGAAATCAGCGGATTCCCGGCAACCAAGATCACCGAGATCTCAACCATCATCGATCCATCGACGGGGACACCGAAGTAGCGGTTCCCTAACGGAAACTAAAGGGATTCGTTTCGCGGTTTCGGTCAGGGAGGTTGGATTTCCTTACCCACCCTGACTCCGTGAGGATGGGGCACCCGAGGTTAGGAAGCTGTAGTAAAAAGCAGGTCCTTCGCTGTGCTCAGGATGACAAACGAAAGGTGCCCCGTTCTAAGCGCTGAAGGCCGGGATCCCCAAATGAACTTGTTCATTGGGGTGGAAAGGCGCGTTCTATGCCAGCCTGGGGCAACGCCCCAGGTTTCGGCGCCCACAAGATCCTAAAGAGCTGAAGGCCCGCTCTATAACTCCGAGGTCGATTTCGTCGATGCGGCCTGGTTCCCTCCACAGGTCAACCGAGCCGTCCTGAGACAAACAAAAGAACCAGAAGGACAGTTCCAATTGCGATCGTCGTAAAGACAGAACGGAGGCCAGGCCTCGGCGGCGCCAGCAACACGTGGATCCCGAGAGGCAACATCGCCAAACAAAGTCCTGTGGCTGCAACCACTGACGTGATCGAACTGCCTTTCAGAATCCCAAGCATCAGAGCTGACATCAATCCCAATCCAACAGCTCTCAACAGACCGAAGGTGCCGGAGAGATACGCTCCGATTGCCAACAAAATCCAGCCGATCATGATCGTGGCCGAAAGCGCGCTGACGATATGAAAAGCACCGTAGGAGGCTGCGATCGTCTTTGTCGCGCGATCCACGCCTTCGATGCGGACAAGCTGGAAGGCGAGATGATCCGCTCCAGCGTGAAAGGTACGTGCGAACAGGCCGAAGAGGACGAATGCCCCTCCCCAAGCAGCCCAGAGCGGTTTGGATCTGCCGATCTTCTGTGTGATCGTCAATACCGCCGGCCAGAGCAGAATATTTCCCGCCCAGAAGCAGTTGTAAGACATCGTCATCAGCACCGGATGCTGATCGAAGGCCGCCAACTGGTAGGGAAAGAAGAAACGAAATGGAAGACGGAGAAGAATTCCTGTCAGAAAAAGGAGTGGTCCGGCCATCAACGACACGCCACCCAGCCAGCGCCCTGGGAACCAGAACTCTTCGCGCACCGGTAACGTCCGGTCACTCCATTGAGATTTAGTCGAGCTTACCGCCTGCATCGCATTCCTCCGTCCAGCACATTGCTGCTTGGATACGGTGCATGACGACCTGCAGTTCCCGCTACGAGAGACTGGCGCCTGTCATCATACGAGCCAGTTGGCGGCAGAAGACTCTCTGAGGTGCCGGTGGGAGCAGCGGGCTCTAAAGAGACTGGCTTTAGCCCTGGGCTTTTCTGCATGTCAAAATAAAAGCCCATTCCTTGGAGAGCCAATAGACCGTTGGCTGAAGCCCACGGCTCCCACCAGGGAAGCACAGGACGTCAGCCGCTCGTGCGAGACAGATCCTGGGAAAGTTGTGCGATAAAGTGGGTGCACCATGCCTCGCTCCATCGCCTGCCTTCTTTTACTGCTGGCCACTATTCCTGTCGGCCTGGCGGCTCGTTTTGCTCCACTGCATCTCTCATGGTTCTGGGCGAAATATCTCGGCTCTGCCCTCTGGGCGGTTGCGCTTTACTGGTTTATTGCAGCCTTGTTACCGCGGCTGCGATCGCTCGCGCTCTTCTGCATCTCCGGCATTGCCGCGACCCTGGTTGAACTCTCCCGGATTTTTCCGGAGCCGCATATTGATGCTTTTCGCCTTACGCTTGCCGGAAGATTTCTGCTTGGCCGTTTTTTCTCTGTAAAAAATATCGCCGCATATCTTCTGGCCATTGCATGTACAGCCTGGGCAGACACGCTCTTCCGTCCCGGCGCATCCAATGCTGAGGCACACTAGAAATGGTGCCGCACCCCCTCGTCACGAGTCACCTGCCCGGCTAATGGGGCACAGCAGAAATACGGAGAGCAATGTCTAAGACGAAAAAAATCGCGATCATGCCTGAGCCCAGCGGTCCCGTCTCCCCTTCGCCGGAGCAGCATAAGCGCTACGTCTGCGTACATGGCCACTTCTATCAGCCTCCGCGCGAGAACCCATGGCTTGAGACCGTGGAGGTACAGGAGTCCGCGCATCCATATCACGACTGGAATGAGCGCATCACTGCCGAGTGTTACTCCACCAACGGAGCCTCGAGGATTGTTAACTCCGCCAATCAGATCGTGCGCATCTCCAACAACTATTCGCGCATGAGCTTCAACTTCGGCCCCACGCTGTTAAGCTGGCTTGCTGAATTCGCACCCGTCACGTATCGCACCATCCTCGATGCCGATCGCATCTCGGCACAACGATTCAGCGGTCATGGCTCCGCCATGGCGCAGGTCTACAACCACATCATCATGCCCCTGGCCAATGACCGCGATTGCCTGACGCAAATCCGCTGGGGTAAGGCAGACTTCCGCTTCCGTTTTGGCCGCGACCCGGAAGGTATGTGGCTTGCCGAGACTGCAGCCAGCCGTCGCGTGCTCGATCTGCTGGCCAAGGAAGGCATCAAGTTCACCATCCTTGCTCCCGCACAGTGCGCCCGCATCCGCCCTCTTCCCAAAGAAGGCCAGGCGCCCGGCGAGTGGATTGACACCAGCGACTCGAAGGTTGATCCTTCACGGCCCTATCTTGTGAAACTCGATGAAGGTCGCACCATCACTGTTTTCTTTTACGATGGTCCGGTTTCGCGTGCTGTCGCTTTCGAAGGTCTGCTGAACTCCGGCGAATATCTCGCCAACCGCATCGTCGGTTCTCTCTCTCCACGCGAGAACGATGGACCTGCCCCCCAACTGGCACACATTGCGACCGATGGCGAGAGCTATGGACATCATCATCGTCACGGTGAAATGGCGCTGACTTACGCCTTTCATTTCATCGAGCAGCAGGGTCTGGCGAAGCTGACGAACTATGGTGAATTCCTGGAGAAGTTTCCATCTTCCTGGGAAGCCGAGATCTTCGACAATACCTCCTGGAGCTGCGTGCACGGGGTGGAGCGCTGGCGCTCCAACTGCGGCTGCAACACCGGACGCGCAGGCTGGAACCAGGAGTGGCGCGCACCGCTTCGTGAAGCTCTCGACTATGTCCGCGACAACGTCACTCCGCTCTCGGAAGAATTTGCGAAACCCTTCCTCAAGGACCTGTGGGCTGCGCGCGATGCGTATGTCCACGTCATTCTGAATCGCAATCCTGAAAATATTCAGGCGTTCTTCGCTGAGCACGCCACACGCCAGCTGACCGCTCAAGAACGAATCCGCCTGCTCGAGCTGCTGGAACTGCAGCGGCATACACAGCTGATGTACACCTCCTGCGGCTGGTTCTTCGATGAGATCTCCGGTATTGAGACCGTGCAGATCATCGCCTACGCGGGCCGCGTGCTGCAGCTTGCCTATCAGCTCTTCGGGGAAAAGGGCAAAGAGCTCGAAGGAAAGTTCCTCGATATTCTCAAGAACGCAAAATCCAACATCGCTGAGATGAGCGATGGCGCTCAGGTCTATCGCCGCTGGGTGCTGGGCATGCGTGTCGGCCTGGAGCAGGTGGGCGCGCACTATGCCATCTCCTCGATCTTCCGCGCCTATCCGGAAGATGGCTACATCTTCTGCTACGACATCCGCCGGCACGAATACAAGGTCTTCTCCTCCGGCCGTGGACGCGTGGCGCTGGGTACCGCCACGGTCCGCTCACGAATTACCGGGGAGTGCGAGATGGTCGCCTTCGCCGTACTTCACCTCGGCGGAGACCAGAACCTCTCCGCGGCAGTACGTTCCTACTCTCCCGAAGAGCAGGAAGCCTTCAACAACTTTGTGACCGCTGTCTCCGGAGCCATGGCGCAGGCCAATCTTCCCGACATCATCCGCAGCATCGATGGCTTCTTCCATCACGACCGCTCACAGACCAGCTACTCCCTGCGCTCGCTCTTCTCCGACGAGCAACATCGCATCCTGCAGACCATCCTGACCAGCACCCTCTCCGAAGTGGAAGAGAGCCTGCGCCGCATCTACCAGGACCATGCCTCACTGCTGCACTTCATCCGGCAGAGCAACATGCCAACGCCGCCTGCCCTGGCCCTCACCGCTAACTTTGCGCTCAACGCAGCCATCCGCAATGCGGTCGAGGCTGATCCTTTCGATGCTCCGGCACTCTCCAGCCTGCTGCAACAAGCCATGACGGACGAGATTCAGCTCGATGGCCAGATCATCGGCTACTCCGCCGGTAAGCGCATGCACGCAGTGATGCAACAGCTGCGGGATACGCTTCTGGCGGAGTTTCCTTCGCTGGAGATTTTGCAACTCGCAACCACCATGGCCGAGTGTTTCCGCGAGCTCCCCTTCGAGGTACGGTTCTGGGACAGCCAGAATCTCTGGAACTATCTCCTCGACCAGGTGCGCAACGATCCACGCCTGAACGAGGCATGGCGAGATGGCTACCGCCGGCTCGGCATCGCACTCGGCATCGCTGTCGATGAGCTGGTTGTAGAAGAAGGCGTCGGAAAACCCTAGCAGCATCCGGCTGCGCGCCGGATGCTGCGTTAAAAGTTAAAAGTTGAAAGTTAAAGCGTTAATGCATGGGTGAAACATGATTGCTCCCGAGCACATGCGTGACATCCCAGGAGTTCCGGTCACCAAGGCCTTAACGCTTTAACTTTTAACTTGCAACTTTTAACGTCAGCCAGCGCCGCTTTGTCAGATCGCAATCACCTCAGAGTCCCCCGGCACCCTACAAGCATCTAAGATGGAATTCGCTATGAGCCTTCTGATTACGCCGCAGCAGTTGAACTCGCGCCTGAAAGACCCCGGCACTATTGTGCTGGACGCTACCCTTCCGCCCGTCGGCGTTACACCTCCTGTAGACACCCGCGCTCGCTATCTGGCAAAGCACATTCCCGGTGCTGCGTTCTTCGACATCGACGAGCTTTCCGATCACACCACGCCGCTGCCGCACATGCTGCCCAATGAGCGTGAGTTTGCAAAGTCTGTCTCCTTCCTTGGCGTCGGCTCCGATATGACCGTGGTCATCTACGAACAGGAGGGCGTCTTCTCTGCTCCGCGTGCTTGGTGGATGCTGAAGACCTTCGGCGCGGAGGACGTCGTTATCCTCGACGGCGGACTCAAAGCATGGGAGGAAGCGGGGTATCCTACGCACTCCGGCTTCGTCACCTGTAAGCCGGCGAGATTCACACCGCGCTTCGACGCTGAGGCAGTCATCAGCTTCGACGAGCTGCAACAGGCCATTGCCGCGGGAGAGATCATTCTGGACGCGCGCGCGAAGGGGCGCTTTGACGGCACTGCCCCCGAACCACGTCCCATCCCTTCCGGCCATATGCCGGGCTCCATCAACATTCCTTTTCTGGAGCTCACCGAGAACGGCCGCTTCAAGTCGGTGCGCGATCTGAAGGCGTTGTTCGAGGCGAAGGGTGTGGACAGGAAAAAGCCCATCATCACCAGTTGTGGCTCCGGCGTAACAGCCGCGGTACTCGCCTTTGGTCTGGAGATGATCGGCGCAAAACACGTCAGTCTCTACGATGGCTCCTGGTGCGAATACGCCCAGCACCCGGAAGCGCAGATCGAGAAGACACAGTGACTGCAGAAGAGCTCATCGTCCATCTCGGGCTCGAACGTCATCCCGAAGGCGGATGGTACCGCCAGACCTACCTCGCCGCGAAGAAGGTACAAACCGCTCGCGGCGAGCGGGCTGCTTCCAGCGCAATCTACTTTCTGCTCAGCGGCAATGAGTTCTCTGCGCTGCACCGCATCCAGTCCGACGAAGTGTGGCACTTCTACGCCGGTGACACACTGGTCGTAAGCGTGATTCATCCTGACGGCCGCCACGAAGACCTTCTGCTCGGCCAAAGCCTACCCGCAGGCGAAACCCTGCAAGGCTGGGTCCCAGCAGGCGCATGGTTCGGAGCCCGTCTGAAATGGCCCGGCACCTACGCTCTGGTCGGCTGCACCGTCGCCCCCGGCTTCGACTTCGCCGATTTCGAAATGGGCAACCGCGAGATGCTGCTGCGGCAGTTTCCGCAGCATGGGGAACTCATCGCCCGCCTCACTCGTCAGTGACGCCAGGTTGGAGATGCACCGCATTGCTTAGGTTTGCGGTCTGGGGCTACTTCGAGCGTTTGTGGCAATATCCGAAAGTTGAAAGTTGAAAACGTGCTTCGTCGGTTGACTAAGCTTTATCCCTTTCCATGCCGTACGTTTTCAACTTTCAACTTATAAGGCCCGCCACTGGAGCTGAACCCCAGCCCAGAAGTCCGATCAACCACTACCGTACGTCTTCAACTTTCGGGAAGTACTTCGGCTCACTACCGACTCTCCAGGGATCGTACGCATTCGCGAAGTTGGTGCGGAACCAGATCGGCGGATGCCCTTCTGACCAGAACTCCTCGAATGGATGCCGCCGTGGATCGTTGAGCGAGGTCTCGCCCAGCACCTCGAAACCGTGCACTGCCGCTTTTTGTGGGTCGGCGACGATGCCGTGAATCACTTCCTGCCCATAGATGTCGGCGTTGTGCTCCAGCGTGCGGCTGATGGTGTTTCCGATGGGATCGGAGAGCTGGATCAACAGCACGCTCACCAGCAACAGCACCGGTGCTGAAGCCCATTCGGCCTCACTGGAGATTTTCCAGCGGGCGCCAAAACGCCGGATTACCGTGCGCTCGGCCCACACCCCTAACGGCAACAGCACCAGAATCAGCAATGCCGTAGCACCCATGCCCAGCCAGAGATGCTGCATCACGTAGTGGCCTGCCTCATGACCGAAGACAAACGCGATCTCATCCGGGGTTGCGCGGGCAATCGTTGTATCCCACACCACCACACGCTTCGACGCACCGACACCGGTGACATACGCATTCAACGCGGTCACCTTCTCGCTGGCCTTCATCAGGAACATGCGATGCGGAGGAATGGCCACACCACTGCGCTCAACGACCTTCTCAAGCTGCGCCACCAAAGCCGGATTCGACTGCGCAAGCGGCTCGAACTTGTTGAAGAGCGGATCGATGAACACCGGCGCAATAAAGACCATAAAAACGATGCAGGGAAGCATCGCCGCCCACAGCCACCACCACCAGGTGCGCGGAAACCGGCGAATCAGCGCATAGACGCCGAGACCGACAAGAACAACGAGGCCGGTCCGCAGCGCAAGCCCTTTGCTCCAGTCGGCAAACCAGCTTCCCCAGTGCTGCACCGAGAGTCCGTAGCGCACCGCCAATCGATGCCCGTACATCGCCAGCGGCAGCTTCAGCACCGACACTGTCACCATCATGACGCCGAGAAAAAACACACCCTGCACCCACCGTCGCGAGGCATGTCCTTCAATCCACACCCGCACTCGCCGGAAGTAGCCCGCACTCAGCAGCACCAGAAGGATCGCGATATCGGCCGCCGGAGAGAGCCAGGAGAGCATCGTCCGCTGGCGATGCAGTGCCACGGCCTGCTGCATCTTCCCTGGGGGCAGGCTGTAAAGCATCGGACCGGAGCGCGCCGCCTGTTCTGCGGCCACGACGGCTGGCGTCTCTGCCCGGGCGCAGGGGAAAACTGTTGCAAACAGAACAACAAAGAGCCAGCTCAGGCGTCGAAAAGTCATCGGGTGTTGGCGTATCTCCGTCAGAGTGCTGCGATTGTTGCATCGCCGCGCCTCAGGCGCAAGCGCAGCCGCACAAATTCCGATACACTCGCTTCTCACACGGCCTCTTATGTCCTTGAAGTCAATTTGCACGCTTCTGGCAATCGCAGCCGCGGTTGCACCTGCTGTCGTCTCTGCCTCCGGCGCGACCTCTACGCCGCCGTCTGTGTTGCTCGACACCATGCACACCGAGCTCGACCGTGCCATGCACTCGCTTGCCAAGGGCGACCAACAGCCCGCCCCCTACTTCATCTCCTATGAGGTGGCAGATGCCTCCACATTGAATCTTGTCGCGCAGTACGGCGCTATTGTCACTGCATCGCAGGGTCATCGCCGTGTCGCCGATGTGCAGGTCCGCATCGGTTCGCCCGCTCTCGACAACACGCACGGCGACCATCGCACCTCGGCGCTCACCACCATCAATCTTCCTTTGACGGATGACAGAGAGGCCATCGCCCGTTCCCTCTGGTTTGCTACCAACCGCGGCTACGGCAAAGCCCTGGACGGCTACCTGAAGGTGAAAACGGAGACACAGGTCCGCGCCAAGGAAGAAGACGGCTCCCCGGACTTCTCCGTGGAGAAGCCCGCCGACTCCGAGGCGAAAGCGGTGGCTCCGCTCGCTGCCGACATGGAGGCATGGAAGTCGCGGCTTCGCGAGATCTCAGCCAGCTTCAAGCCCTACAAGAACATCTTCTTCAACTACGCCGCCCTCACTGCCTCTAACGAGACTGACTACTTCACCTCGAGCGAAGGCACACGCATCGCCAATCCCTACACCACGGCTCGCCTGGTCGTGGTCGCCCGTGCCCGTGCCGACGACGGTATGGACCTCTTCCGTGTCGAGACCTTCGAGGCGGATACGCTGGACCACCTGCCGGACCAGAAGGCGGTCCTTGAGAAGCTGACGGCGCTCGCGAAGAACCTCGAGGCTCTACGCACCGCTCCCGTTACGCAGCCCTTCAACGGACCGGCGATCCTCTCCGGCCGCGCCTCTGCGGTCTTCTTCCATGAGGTGCTAGGCCACCGTCTGGAAGGCCAGCGGCAGCGTGGCGACGAAGAAGGACAGACCTTCACCAAATCGCTCGGCAAACCAATCCTTCCCGACTTCCTCTCCGTCGTCGACGACCCCACCATCGCGGCGCTTCACGGTGTTCCACTGAACGGGCACTACAGCTATGACGACGAAGGCCAGCCCGCTCAGCGCGTTGAACTTATCCGGGACGGAGTTCTGAAGACCTTTCTGATGTCGCGGCTACCGATCGCCTCCGTATCCACCTCTAACGGTCACGGACGCGCGCAGACAGGCCGCATGCCCGCCGGCCGCCAGGGCAATCTCATCGTCAGCTCCAGCAAATCCGTCAACGATGCTGAGCTGCGCAAGATGTTGATTGAGGAAGCAAAGAAGCAAGGCAAGCCTTATGGCCTTTTTTTTGAGGACATCTCTTCCGGCTTTGCCGTCACCACACGCCGCTCGCCGCAGGCCTTCCAGGTCATTCCGCTGGTGGTCTATCGCATCTACGTCGACGGCCGTCCGGACGAGCTGGTCCGAGGTGTTTCCATCGTCGGCACACCACAGGCAGCGCTGAACCGCATCCTCGCTACGGGCGACCGTCAGGAGATCTTCAACGGCGAGTGCGGCGCAGAGTCCGGCTCTATTCCCGTCTCTGCCGTCGCGCCGGCCATGCTGGTGAGCGAGATCGAAACCCAACGGCAGCAACAGGGCACTGCCCGGCCCCCAATTCTTCCGCCCCCAGGCATGGATGAGGAGGGTAAGTAAATGAATACACGCCGCATCTTCTCCTCACTCGCCGTCATTGGTCTTGCCGTGCTTCCTGTCGCGGCCGTGGCGCAACAAGTTCCTGTCGCCGCTGTAGAGCAACAAGTTCCTGTCGCTGCTATTACGCAACAACAGACCGATCCCATGCTGGTTGCCATGCAGCAGGAGATGGAGCGTAGCCGCCAGAAACTGGTGCTGCCCGGCATGCTGCGTCCCTATTTCATGGAGTACCGCCTCGAAGACGTCACCGAGTACCAGGCGGATGCAAGCTTCGGCGCCCTGACCAACGAAACGGAGAACCACCAGCGCTTTGTGCGGGTACAGGTCCGGGTCGGAAGCTACAAGTCAGACAACTCCAGCACGCGCGGCGAAGGCACCGTGCAGGTCGCGCCCATGGACCAGAATCCCGAAGCTCTGCGCTATGCTCTCTGGTTCGCTACGGACGAGGCCTACAAAGCGGCGCTCAATGCCTATTCCCGCAAGCAGGCCGACCTCAAGCGCTTCGAGACTACGCCGACCGCCGATGACTTCTCTCCTGCCAAGCCAGTGACGAAAATTGAACCACTGGTGAAGCTCGACCTCGATCGTGAGGACTGGAAACAGCGTGTCGTCGAAGCCAGCGGACTCTATGCAATCGACCCCCGTGTGAAAGGGTTCGCAGAGCAGATTCAGTACTCCAACTCAAGTGTTCGCGGTCTTGCGGTCAACCGTTACCTGGTCAATACAGACGGTACCGCCGTACGCCGCGGATATACGGCCTACTCCGCCGGCATCAGTGTCGGCACTCAGGCGCCTGACGGCACACGTCTCTCGCGGGACAACGGCCCTGTGGCCGCGCAGGCAAAAGATCTTGAATCGGCAGCCGTCTTCAAGCAGCGCGTCATTGACGATCTCCTGAGCCTGCGTGGTCTGCAGAAGGCCCCTGTTGTCATGGCGGAGGACTACCACGGCCCTGTGCTCTTCAGCGGCGATGCCTCCACCGACGTTCTCAACCGCCTCTTTGTTCCCAACATCGAAGCGGACAAGCCCGATCCCGGAACTCTGGCACGCACCCAGGGAGCTTTCTCATCGAGCTGGAAGCAGCGCGTTCTTCCTGACTTCCTCGACGTCAAAGACGACCCAGGGATGAAGACCTTCCACGGTAAATCGCTCATCGGCTCCTACGATATCGACGATGAAGGCGTACCGGCACAGACGGTGCAAGTGGTCTCAAAGGGTATCCTGCAGAACTACCTCATCGACCGCGAGCCGGTGAAGGACTTCCCTGAGTCCAACGGTCACGGTCGCGCCGCTCTCGGCCGGCGCGCCGAATCGCACGCCGGCGTAATGATCTTCACTCCCACGAAGGTCACACCCGCCGCCGAGATGGAGAAGAAGATCCTGGCCATGGCGAAGGAGCAGAACCGCCCCTTTGTCTACATTGCGGAGACGATGGGCGGCGAGCTGACCCCACGCCTGCTCTATCGGGTCACCCCTGACGGCAAACGCGAGCTGGTGCGCGGCGCCGTCTTCGATGAGCTCGACCAGCGCAGCCTGCGCTCCGACATCATCGCAGCCGGCGACGATCCGTACATCCAGAACTCGCTCGCACCGCTGCCACAGACCACCATCGCGCCATCGCTGCTGTTTGGTGACATCGCCGTGAAACGCGCACAGAATGAGCAGCAGAAGCTGCCTTATTACCCTCCGCCGCAGTAGAGCATTTTCCCTGTAGGTGTAGTCCAGAGCATCCGCATCTATGGGCGTTTTCCGCAATGAAAACGCCGCTGCACTTCTCTTCCGGGATACCCAGTAACAGGGAAAATGCTCTAGAGTCTAAGAGACCACCATGCACCTTGATCCGCAACTGCTGCGCGCCATTGCTCTCTCACTCTTTATCTTTCTCGTGTTGTCCAGCCGTATGAGCAAGGGCTCTGTAAAACAGACGCCCGAGGGGCTGGCCTTTCCCATCAAGCCTCTCTTCGCGCTCTCCCGCTGGATCCTGCTGGCGGCCTATGTCGCTCTTGTCATTGCGCTGTCGGTCATGCACGTCAGCAAGATTCCACCGGTATGGGTCATGATAGTGCTGATCCTGGTCTGCGTTCTGGTCGTGCTGCGCATGCCCGGAACCATCGTGCTGACACCCACAGCCGTGGTGCAGCGCTTCTGGTTCTTCAAAGACAAACAGATTCCCTATACCGAAGTGATGGCCATTAGCGTCTCACAGGCAGGACGCGTCACCCGCGTCATGGGCTCCAACCGCGTCACGATTCTGCATTCCCCCAATCATTCGGCGTCCGAGGCCTTCCGTCAGGAGATGGAGCTAAGGACGGGCAAGAAGGTCGTGTTGTAAACAAACCCGAACTTCGTACCACGGGCTGCGTATCTGCTTCTACGAGTAAAAGGAGAGCGGTTCATGAAGAGGCTTTGGCTTTGGCTGTGCGTGGTACTGGCTGGAATGCTGAGCATGCAGGCACAGGCGCCTGTCGATGTAACCGGGACATGGCAGGGAACGATGCAGCCTCAGGGCGCTCCCCGCGAGATGCGGATTTTGCTGAAGATCGGCAAGGATGACGCGGTTCTGAAGGTTATCGGATATTCCATCGACCAGGGCGGGGCGCCGATGACTGCGAATACAGCCTCGGTAAAAGGTGATACGTTTACCTTTGAAATCGCCGGCATCGGCGCGAAGTATGAAGGAAAAATCGCCGCTGATGGCAAGAGCATGACCGGCACCTTCACACAGGCCGAGCGGTCTACGGCGCTGAACCTCGCCAAGGTCAATCCCGAAGCAGCATGGGAGATTCCCAAGCCGCCCGCGCCTATCAAGCCAATGGCAAAGGACTACGACCCGGTCCTGGAGATCGCGACCATCAAGCCCAGTAATCCCGACCAGCCTGGCATCGGCTTCGGACTCGGGCAGCGCCGCTTCCGCACCATCAACACCACGCTTATCGACATCATGAAATTCGCCTACGGCGTGCAGGACAAGCAACTCGTCGGCATGCCGGCATGGGCGAATGAGATCAAGTGGGATATTGACGCACGGCCCGATGGTGAAGGCCAGCCGAGCGGCGACCAATGGAAATCCGCCCTCAGAAAGCTGCTGGTGGAACGCTTCCAGCTCAAGTTCCATAGTGAAGATCGTGAGATGCCGGTCTACCTTCTGGAACAGGCGAAGGGCGGACCCAAACTCTTCAAGAGCGAAGCCCCAGCCGATGGACCGAAGGGGCTCAACTTCCAGGGAGCGGGCGTCTTTGTCGCCCGCAATGCGACCATGCTCGACTTCTGTGGATTGCTGCAGGAGACGCTGCTCGATCGTCCCGTGCTGGATAAGACCGAGCTCAGCGACAATCGCTATGACTTCAGACTGACCTGGCAACCTGACGCAACGCAGTTCGGCGGACGCTTCGCCAACGCTCCCGTCTTCGACCCGCCCCGCCCCGATCTCTACACCGCTCTGCAGGAGCAGCTCGGCCTGAAAGCGACACCCACAAAAGCCCCAGCCAAGGTGATGGTCTTCGAGAAAGTAGAAAAGCCCTCGGAAAACTAACGCGTTTTGTATGTTTGTTAGGAATTTTGGTGTACTCCGAACCCACCCTCGCGTTGCGAGGGTGGGGCACGCTACCGGGGAAAACAGATTTCTCCGTTGCATTCCGAATGGCGAACAAAGGGCCTAGCTCTGAGCGCTGAAGGCGCGCTCTATACCAGCCTGGGGCAACGCCCCAGGTTCGGTGCCCACAAGACGTTAAAGGGCTGAAGGCCCGCTCCATAGCTCTGCAGGTGAAATCAACTCCGCAATGAAATTGAATTGTCGATATGCTCAATCGCACTCAATGCCATCGGTAGAACGAGAGTTTTCATGATGAAGCTAACCCCGGTTCTCATCCTTGGCGCCTCGCTCTCTTTCACTTCCGCACAGACACAGGGGCCTCCGCAAATGGCTGCGGAGGCCCATCCCATCGCTGATGTGGCCACCATCAAGATGAGCGATCCCAACGCACACGGCTACGGGTTTCGCCTTGGTGGAGGACGCGTTCAGGCCTTCAACACCACACTGCTCGACATGATGAAGTGGGCCTATGGCGTACAGACCAGCCAGATTCAAAGTCTTCCCGAATGGGCGCGCACGCAGAAGTGGGATGTGGAAGCAACGCCCAACCTGCCCGGCATGCCCAACAAAGCTCAGGCCCAGGGCATGATGCAGCTTCTCATCGTGGAGCGCTTCCATCTCACCACTCATAGCGAGAAGAAGGCGCTCCCGGTCTACGTTCTCGAACGCGGTAAAGGCCCACTCAAACTTACAAAGAGCACCATCGAAAGACCCGTTCCCGCCATTGGTTTTACACAACCGGGTGTTCTGGTCGCCCGCAACGCGACCTCACGCGAACTGGCGAATGTCCTGCAGGAGCGTCTCCTCGATCGGCCCGTCGTCGATAAGGTACAACTCTCCGAACGAAGCGATTTCACCCTCGACTTCCAGCCCGATGCCTCACAGTATGACGGGCTCTGGGCCAGTCTTCCTCCAAGACAGCCCGCTAAACCAGACCTCTATACCGCCATTCAGGAACAACTCGGCATGCGCCTGGTACCCAGCAAAGAAGAAGTGGATGTGTTGGCTGTCGATAAGGTAGAGAAGCCATCAGAGAATTGAATAATGGAGAATTGAATAATTGAATGAGCCGGTTTCATTCCATTATTCAATGATTTAATCATTCAATTTCTTCAGTCCAGTCTCACCAGATACGCCTGTGCATTCGGCTCATTGGGATGAATGCTCTCCGCGACTTCGGTCGCGTGCGCTTTGTCCATCACTGCGGGATTGATCCGCACCCAGTGTCCTGTCGGTCCGGGGAACTCGATGACCTTGGCCGTGTGATAGCGGCGCTGCATCTGGTCTTTCAACTTCAACGAGTTCTTTTCCTCGGTAAATGCGCCGACCTGCACACACCATTTGCCGGAGACCGCTGCGTTCGCGGTCTGCTGCAGCACATCGATCCTTACCTTCGCCACACCTGCGCGATAGACACCCGTAGCTTTGGCCGCAGCCATCGAAAGATCCAGCACGCGTCCTGGCACAAAGGGACCACGATCGGTAATCTTCACCACCGCAGACTGATTCGTTTGCAGATTGGTCACACGAACCACAGTGCCCATGGGCAGCGTGCGGTGCGCGGCCGTCATGGCGTTCTGGTCATAGGGCAGACCATTGGCAGCATTGCGGTTGTGATACGGGGGACCGTACCAGCTCGACATACCTATCTCGGTCGAATACACCTTCCCGCCGTAGTCCGGCTGCGGCTCCTGCGGCTGCCCTGTGCCCAGCCCCGGTACCGGCCGGACCGGCGGATAATTCCCTGCCGTATTGCGCGGATCGCGAGTAACGGGTGGAGGCGGCGTACGGCGCGCCACACGCACCTTCTTGTGGTGGCATCCGGTCAAGACCAAGGCAAGCAAGACCGTAATGCCTGCGACAATGGAGCGGCTACGGATCAACGGCGAGGTGTCCTCTCGTCCAGCTTCTGCGCCACCTGCCGAAGCTTCTCCGCCGCCTTGCGCAGCGCCTCAGCGCCCTGCATCCGCGCCTCCGGAACGACCTCGTCGTTGACGTAGTCGATGGCTTTGCGGAGTTCGGCCTCCATGCGCTCAACAGCTTCATGAATGCGGTCGTTCCAGTCGTTCGCCATGGCGTAGCTCTCCCTTCTCTCATTAGAGAAAAGGCTTATGTCACACGGCAATGCAGAATTGCCGGGGGAACCTGAGATGGTACGGCTCTAGTTCCCGGTTGCCAGTTGCCAGTTTGACTAACAATGCTGCAGTGGGTTGGCTGGATCTGGTGTGTTGGGCGTGCTTGTGCCGCCCATAACGTACCTCATCAACTGGCAACTGTTAACTGGCAACTGTCTCACCCATGCAGTACCTCTTCAACTTTCAACTTTTAACTTTCAACTCTTAGAAGAGTCGTTCGGCTCTTCTAAGATTCCCAGCAGATCCGATATTCGCCAGCGAGAAGTTGAACCGGTAGATGTTGTCATTACGCACGGTGCCCAGCTCGAACTTCCGGTACTCCGCCGAGAAGCCGCAGCAGTCCCAGAAGTAGCTCACCTGGAAGGCTCCGTACTGGGTCTGGCCTGCATTCAGGTCGATACCGCTGTTCAGCGCGGCGGAGAACCCTTTCTTGTTCGGCGCGCCATAACCCAGCAGCACACGAAGCTGCGTAAAGTCCGAGATCGGCGAGGTGAGGAAACGGCCGGGCGCATTCAATCGCGCAAACGAGAGTCCACCGAAGTACTGGCCGATGTGTTCATCGATAAAGACATTCGAGGCCGTGAACCGGTGCTGACCGAGGTCATAGTTCACGTCCCACTCCACGTCGGTCTTGTCGGAGATGCGTACCCGGAGCTCCGAAATGAGCGGCGAGATCTCGCGCGGCTGCGTGATAAAGGCAATGCCGGAGAAGTCCAGCGTGCTCTCGAAGATATTGCGCCGCCCCTGGGAGATAGACCCATTGAAGCTCGGGTCGAAGAAGTGCTTCTGTGCCAGCCGCCAGCGCACCGATTCGCCCATGCCTCCGCAGCCTGAGGTCAGACGGGTATTGCCGGCCAACTCTTCATCGCACACCGGCGCATCTTTCTTGTGGAAGAAGAGACGCTGGGTCACACCGTACTCGAGCTCATTGGTATTGGTCACCACATCAACCGGGTCGAAGCGCAGCGTCCGGTTATAGTCATCCACACCGGTGACATAGCGGTAGTTGAGGAACGATTCGATGGTGTGCTTCATCTCACGGCCGAAGATGAAGTCCTTCGCGGCAAAGGTACGCTCCAGTACCGGCGGCTTGAATTCGAAGCCCGTCTCCATCGCGGTGCGGTTCAACGTCGCATTCACCTGCACCGGTACTGGACCGGGAATGACCGAGGAAACCCTGCTGCGCGAATAGAACGTATCGCGGAGACCGAACGACGGTCTTACCATCCACCCGGCGAAGTGTACCGGCGCCGAGATCCGCGGATGCAAGTCCAGCCGCTCAATCACACCGTCGGTGGTGAAGTTCTGCTGTGCCCGCTTCAGGCCGGTGGCCGAGGCATCGAAGGACCATACCAGCGGCGAGGTCCCCAGCCGGCGCTCAATCAGGTCCAGGTCCAGAGACGGAGCCCGGATAATGCGCACCTGTTGCCCAGTTACAACGTTCTTTAGACCCTGGTAGCGGTCACCGAACAACGATGCCGAGAGACCGCTCTTCTGGTATGCGGCGAATGCGTGCGAGACGACATCCGTCGAGACCGCCTGATTGAAGGTGTCATTGAATGCCTCGCGGTAGACATAAGAGCTCAGGTACTCCACATTGGCCACGATGCGCGCATGCTCATCCAGATCGTTGCGGGCAGAGAGCAGGAAGTCCTGGCCTCCCTGGTTGACATACACACCATTGCTGTCGTGGTATCCGCGGTCCAGAAGTCCGGTGTAGTGTGCCGTCAGGAAGTTAAGGCCGTTGCCTTTGTAACGGAAGGTCACAAGCTGCGAAAAACCGCGCACCGAGAAATACTCTGAACCAACCGTAATGTCTGACGACCGCGACAGACGCACATACACCTGTTCGCCGATGATGTATCCCTTGCGGCTGCCTGCTTTGCTGAAGCTGGGGATCAAAAAGCCGCTCTGGCGCTCCTCCGGCGACGTTGGATGCGTCACGTACGGCAGAAACAGTACCGGCATATTCAGCAGACGGAAGACACTGTTATAGCCATGCGCCTGACCGTCTTCCACCACAAAGCGTTTGGCGGCAAGCCTCCAGTCCGGGTTCGGAAGCTGGCAGCTCGTGACCGTGCCGTTCAGGATCTCGTAGTTGTGCGGTCCCCGCTGAATCACCTGTCGCCCAGTGAACAGAAAGGGATTGCTGGTCGTGTACGTGGTTCCCTTCGCCGTCGTATGCACGCCGATGGAACCCGTCACGTCATAGAACTTCCCTGTCTGCTGCTTCAGGTTGGCCTGCCCATGCGACGCGGCAATGTACTCGTCGTCCGGCCCACCGGTGATCCGGATATGGCCGTCCGAGACCGCATCCCCTGTCTCCTGGTTAAACGACAGTTTTTCGGCGGTAACCGTATACCCGTTGTAGTGGACCTCCACATTGCCCGTCAGCGTGTACTCATCGCCGTTCCGGGTCATCTGGTCGGCCTCGACCGTTAGTTTGTGCGAGGCATCTTCAGGCTGCGTCACCGGCTGAGCGATGGGGTAAATGAGCTGAGGTGTGGGGCTTTCGGGCAGAGGTGCCGAAGTAGGAACCTGCTGTGCATGCAACTGCGGATAAATTCCCCCCGTCAGCGTGGTACTTAAGAAGACGCAGGCACTTCGCAGCAGGAATGTCCGGCTCCGTTTGTGCTGCATGGCTCTGGTAGGTCCGTACTCGTTCGATGGTTGCAACTGCTATGCGGAATCCGGCTCCGCGCCCCCTCGCCTCTTCATTGTATGCAGACGGGAAAGCGAGACGTTTGTTTCCATGGACCCTTTTGCCTGGAAGGCTGTCGAAAGAACGGCCCGATGAGAAACGGAAGTGAATTGTGAGCACCACCTCTCCCCTGCCCCTTGAATCCGTCCGCGACGATGACGCCTGGAAAGACCAGGTGGCTGCCCGGCTTGCGGCCCATCGGCAGAAGAAACAACGAGCGGACCAGCAGCAGACCCTGCCGATGGAAGGTCTTCCTGAACCCAGACCCCGGCAGCAGCGTCGTGTCGCCGAAGCAGTCGCCAGCCGGTTCGCGCAACAGCAGAGCTATCGCGACTACCTGCAGGCGGAAGCAGAGGCCGCGATGCAGAAGGCTCGCGCCGAAGCCGAGATTGCCGCACGTAATGCCGCGGCGATCGCGCAGGCGCAGCAGCAGTTGCTCGAGGAACTCGAGCAGTGGGACGCGCCCGAGGAGGCCACCGGCAAAACCGTTTCGGCAGAAGCCTCAGCAGAGATCGTGGAGATTCCGGTTCTGGAGCCGTTTACGCTCGAACCGTTGGTCACAGAGCATGTCACCAGAGCCCCACTGGTCAAACACCCCCCGGTCGCCCACCCGCCAGTGGTTGTCGAGCCTGAGCCTGAGCTCGAGCCGATGGTGGTCGAGTATGTCCCGGAGCCGTCAAGCGAACCCATCGCTCCGCTCAGCGCTAACCTGATCGAGTTTCCACGGCAGCTTGTCGCGTCGAAAAAGGCTCGTCCCCGGTTGGCCGAAGGCCCGCTGCGCGAGGATGCTCCCGAGCCTCCTCAGCTTCGTATCTTCGAGGTAACCGCCGAGCAGATCGCCACCACTCCCGAGCCGCCACATGTCACGCCGGAGTGGAGTGACATCCGTCTCGACGCTGCTCCGGTAGCCGCACCGCTCCTTGAGTCCATTCCGGCCTCTGAGATCAGCTTCGCGCTGCCGCCCCAGGTTGCGCCGCTGCAGCTGCGCGTGATGGCAGGTATGGTGGACTCCATGGCTGTCCTTGGCAGCTTCGCGATCTTCACCATCGTCTTTGCACTCACGGCAAAGACCGTCGTTCTCGACCGTGGACTGGCGCTCTGGGCCATCGGCGTGCTGCTGACGCTCTTCATTGGCTACCGCCTGCTCTTCTTCTCTCTGAGCGATCAGACACCGGGCATGCGCTACGCCCGCATCGGCCTATGCACCTTCTCCGACGAGAACCCCTCACGCCGCCAGATGCGCCGCCGTCTGCTGGCCATGGCGCTCTCAATGGCTCCGTTAGGCCTGGGTTACCTTTGGGCTCTCTTTGACGAAGATCGCATGGGCTGGCACGACCGCATCTCCCGCATGTACATGCGCGCCTACTAGTTGCTGGTTGCTAGTTCCTCGTTCCTAGTTGAAAAGCAAAAGCCCCATCCATGCTTTTGAGCTGGGGGGCTTTGT
This sequence comes from Terriglobus albidus, assembly GCF_025685425.1. Classification (GTDB taxonomy): domain Bacteria; phylum Acidobacteriota; class Terriglobia; order Terriglobales; family Acidobacteriaceae; genus Terriglobus; species Terriglobus albidus. Next base: position 32,606 of record NZ_JAGTAS010000021.1, on the reverse strand, counting down.
TTTTCGGAACAAAAACCAGCAACTAGGAACTAGCAACCAGCAACTGAAAAAGCCCGGCTTTCGCCGGGCTTTTTCTAGAAGGTTGTCGATACGCTCAAGCGGAAGGTCTTTCTCGGTTCCCGAAGCTGATAGGCAGCTCCGTAGAACTGGATTGCCTGCGCATAGCTGTACAAACCGGCGCCATTGTTCGGGAACATACTGCGGTAGGTCGCCTGGTCTACGGCCAGTTCCTGCGGCAGGTCCTTGTACAGGCGCAGCGGGTTATAGGCGTAGTAGAGACGCAGTGGAGCGTTCACGATCGGCAGAATCACCTGCAGTTCCGCACCATTCGACATGCGTGGTACGAAGTTCGTGCCCGGCACTGCCTTCAGGATCTGCGGGAAGGTAACCTTCTGTCCGCCGAAGCAGGAGCCGTTGATGATCGTGGGGCAACCATAGAGCGTGCTGTTGAAGGTCGCCTGTCCCAGCACCGACTGGCGGAGCTGAGACTCGCGGACGTTGCCGTTGTAGCCGAAGTCCGTGAAGAACGCGAAGACCACCTGATTGATGATCGGGATACGGTACTCCACGTTTGCGGTAACTCCAGTATCGGCGCCCACCGAGACCAGACGATAGACCGGCAGTGGAACCTTGATGGCTCCCAGATCCTGGTTTGTGGGATCGCGCGGCACCGTCGTTCCATCCGGATTGGTGAGATTGAACTCCACCTTCGTCGGAATGTAGGTATAGGGCGAAGACGAACGAATGTCGAAGCCGCGAACGTCAGACTCACCGCCGCCATAGACACGGTTGAAGGGCGGCGCCACCTGGCCGCCGAAGCCCTCAACGTGCGAGACCTGGATACGATAGCCGAGCACATTGTGACCGTCGCGGTCGATGTGCAGGCCCTTCATCGGGAAGAACTGACGCCAGGTAGCGACCGGCGAGAAGTACTTCACGTTGCCACCCGCGCCGGCAACCTGGATTGCGACGTTGAAGTCCTTACCGGAATGCGGTCCGACTGCACGGTCGATCGACGAAAAGGTGAAGCTCGGGGTGACGACCGAACTGATGATGCCCGAAAGCTGGTTCGATCCCTGGATACCGGAACGGAAAGCCAGCGACTGGAATAGGTTGCGGGTGTTGTCGTTGAAGGTTGAAATCGTCGACCGCTGCAGCGAGTACGAGATACCCACGCGCGTCACACCCGAGCGGTTGAAGAGCTTACGCAGCGGATAGCTGGCCGAGATCGACAGACCTGTCGATGCCTGGTTGTAGTTGGTCAGAAGCGACTGTTGCGCCTGCGAAAGGTTCTGCGAGATCGAACCGCCGGCAGCGCCGTACGCCTTGGACGGGTTGTAGTCGAACTTGGATTGGAAGACCTGCAAACCAAGCGACAGCGGCTTGTTGCGGAAGTAAGGTTCCGTAAAGCCGAAACTCAGATTGCGCGACAGATCGCCCGCGTTCGCCTGTACCGAAAGCGTCTCACCCAGACCGAGGAAGTTGTTGGTCTCGTAGTTCAGACCGATAAAGCTTCCAGAAGCGCCCGAGATACCGCCGTTCAGACCGATGGAGTTCTTGCCCTTCTCCTTCAGCTTCAGGAGCAGATCCACAGTGCCGGCATCGTTATTGGTGCGGGTCTCAGAGTCCTGCTCGACCTTCAGCGCCTCGAAGTAGTTCAACTGGTTTAGGCGGAGCAGTGACAGCTCCCATGCCTGAGCGTTGTACACCGCGCCTTCTTCCAGCATCAGCTCACGGCGGATCACGCGGTCGCGGGTAATGCTGTTGCCGGAAAACTCGATACGCGAGACCTTGAACTGCTTGCCCTCGTCGATATCGATGTCCAGGAAGATGAGGTTCTTCGCTTCGTCAAAGCGCGGTGTCGGCGATCCGACGAAGTTGATGTAGCCAAGCCCGCCGTACGCCTTACGCAGATTCTCGAGGCCCTTGCCGAAGAGGGTCGCCGAAAACCACTCGCCATCCTTCTGCGCAAACTGCGCACGCAGAGCCTTCATATTGGTGATGGCTTTATTGCCGGTAAAGGTGATGCCGCCCAGACGGTAACGCTTGCCCTCTTCCACCGGCATCAGGATGTCGATGCGCTTACCCTTCGACGGGCGCAGCGTGAAGATATTGATGCCGCCGGCGTCGCGTACGCGGGTCTTGGGCTCCGAGGTGAGTGCCTTGAAGTAGCCGCGGTCACGGTAGGCCATCTGAACGCGCTGCGCATCCTCGTCGAGCTTGGATGCGTCGAAGGTGCGGGCAAAGATGTTCTCCAGGATGATCGACTTCGGAATACCGATCGGCCGCAGGTTGCGCATCGCCTGGCGCAGCGTACGCGAGCTCACGTTGTCGTTGCCGACAAAATCGATATGACCCACCTTCACCGTTGGGCCTTCCTTCACCTCGAAGGTGAGGGAGACGCGTGCCGGAGGCAGGTTCTTCACTACCGTGCGGATAGTGGCGAACTGGTGGCCATGCTCGGCCAGCAACTCCTTCAGCACAACCTCGGCGCGCTTCACCTTGGTGGGGTCATACTGGCTCTCCACCGTCAGGCCAACCTTGGCCTTCTTGAAACGCTCCAGGATGTCTGAAGTGGTGACCGCGTTCACACCCTTGTAGTTGATGTCGTTGACCGTGGGCTTTTCGCGCACGTACCAGATGATCTGGGTGCAGTTCGGCTTGTCCTGCTTCTCGGCACGGAGATCTTCAAAGTAGCCCGTGTTCCACAACGAGTTATAGTCGCGCTCGATCATCGACTCGTCGTAGATATCGCCCTCATGCGAGAACAGGCGGGCCAGAACGGATTCTTTCGGAATGCGACGGTTGCCGATCACCTGGATCGAGCAAAGCGCCCTTGGATTGCCTTGTGCTACCGGCCCGGTGGTAAAGGTCGAACCAGCATTTTGTGCAGCAGCCGAGCCGGCGGCAACAGCGCCCAGGCTCAACAGCAACATACCCGCGCGAACACGGTTGCCAAAAGCAATCGCGCGGTTCCGGCCAGAGTGCGAACGCACATCCGAGAAAGCTTGATTCAGAAACTTAGCGGAAAAGATACGCGCGTCCTCACTGCTCGGAAAATACCTCCCCAAATGCATGTAGGGGAAAGTTTCATTATATGGGACGGGCGCTCCCTTCTGAAGAGAGCGGAACCTGTTTCAGAAGCAGAGAACAAATGTAGCTGCACCATATCTGGTGCTCCCCCAAAAACTCCTCACACCCGACACACTTGTCCCTCAGACGTAGTAATGGGACGGCGCATCGACCGTTCCGGTTACAACTCATCCATTGAACGAGGAGTAACCGGAAGAACAAAGGCCGCTCTCACGAGCGGCCTTTACTTTTGCGCCGAAGGCGCCTACGCCTGGACGGCTAGTCCTAGTCCCCGGCGACGGTTTCTTCGTCCTGCACCTTTACCGGAGCGGCGGGCTTGATCTCACCCAGGGAGATGAAGCCGGGCTGTTCCTGCTCCTTGAGGATCTCCTTGCGGTAGAGCTTAGCCATCTGCGCGTTGTGCGCATCCTGCTTCAGCTTGGCGTCGCGAGCGCGGATCTTCTCTTCGCGGGCGTTCTTGGCGATGCCCAGCTTGTCGAAGGTGTCGTTCGCGGCAGAGTCAACGTGAGCCTGGTTCAGGACCAGATCGTACTTGTCCTGACGCTCCAGACCGACCTTCTTACCACCGGCGAAGATCTCGTGACGGCCATGCTCCTCGTACCACTTGGTGAGGGTGGAGGTCATGTGCATCTTCTCGATGATGTTGCGCCAGCCGATACCCGTGTTGTACGCGCAGAAGGAGATCTCGCCTTCCTGGGTGGCGTACGGGATGATGCACTGCTCGGTGCGGCGGAAGTCGTAGTTGAACAGATCCTGGAACCACATGCCGGCGATGAACAGGAAGTTCCAGCGGTCGGCGCGGCGCTTCTCGATGTCGGCCATGGTGCGGTCGCCGGTCACCTTGCCATAGTTGCGGCCGGTAGCGCCGAAGCACTTGTCGAACTTTTGCAGCAGGTCAAGGATGCGGAAGTGCGTGGGCGACTTAGTCGGGTCGTAGTTGCGCAGCAGCGCAAGCGACACACCCACGATCGAGAGGAACTTGCCGCGTGCGGCGTCGTTCACCTTCGCAACGTCCTTAGCGAGCTGAACCGCATCGAGGAACGAGGTCACCGGAACGGCTTCCTTCGTTTCCTTGTCGATCATCAGCGCCATACCGATACCGCAGTTCGGGTGGCAGCCGCAGGAGAGCTGGCCCCACTCATGCTCCGGTCCGTGCACCAGGTCGGCCCAGTCCGAGAAGGTCGACATGAAGCTGATCGGGAACCAGTCGCGGGTGCTCTCACCCAGACCGGTCTGGTTGCGGATGTCGTGCGCCAGGTGGCTCAGCGTATAACGCTGCGCGTGACGACGCTCATCGGAGACCTCTTCGTCACGGCCGGTGAACGAAACCGGCTGGAAGGAGAGGAAGTTGATCTTCTTCGGGTTATCCAGGGCGAACTGGATGATGCGGCCAACCTGCTCGTTGTTGATGCCGTTGACAATGGTCGTTACGGGAACGATGTCCACGCCGGCCTCGTGCAGGTTATGAATGGCCTGGAGCTTTACGTCGAACGCGTTGCCCACCTTGCGGTGCGAGTTGGCAGCGTTGCCGATACCGTCGAACTGCAGGTAGGCATAACGCAGACCGGCCTCGGCGGCAGCCTTGGCGAACTCCTTGGACTTGGCGAACTCGATGCCGTTGGTCGCGGCCTGCACCGAGTTGTAGCCAACCTTACGGGCATAGGCGACCGCGTCGAGGAAGTAGGGCGACAGCGTCGGCTCACCACCGGAGAACTGCACCGACATCTGGCGGCGCGGCTTGATGGTGATGGCGTTGTCCAGCATGGTCTTGATCTCGTCCCACGTCAGTTCGTGAACGAAGCCCACCTGGTTGGCGTCCATGAAGCAGGGGTCGCACATCATGTTGCAGCGGTTTGTCAGGTCGATGGTCAGAACCGAACCGCGGCCGTGCGTCACGGTCGAGGTACCGTGATTGTGCAGCTTGGCGTCATTGTGGGCGCGGATGTCACGGCCCGGGAAGACGTCCTCAAGGTGCTTCATCATGGCCGGGTCAATGGACATGACGTCTTCAAAGTGGCCGTGCTTCGGGCAGTCCTTCACCATCAGGATCTTGCCGTCGCGCTCGATGATCTGGGCCTTGATCTCGCCCACCTTCTCGTTCAGCAGGATCTCGTGGGGCAGCTTGCCGTCCAGGATCTGCTGGCGGATCTCAGGAACGCACTTCGGGCAGAGAGAATCGGTCGTACGAGGCCAGCCTAGGGGGGGCTTCTCCTTCTGGTAGCTCTTCAGCAGCGGCTTGTCGCTCCACTTCGGTGTAAACGACGGGTTGGGGCTGATGCTGTTCAGCTTCTCAAAGATCGCCCACGCGCCTTTGGCGGCGTAAGTGATTGTCTTTTCTGCCAGTTTCGTGGCTCTTGCCATTTCGCTCCCTCTCGGATTGGGTCGGTTTGGTCTTGGTAAAACTGCGTTGGATGAGGCGTTTCCTCTCTCCAGACGCGAATTCCTTGAGTCTAGACGCAATGCGCATCCCGCGCGAGTGCGTCAGCTGGTTCCGCTCCGGGCCAAGGCCCTTTCCACTGAGCGGTTTACAGCACGATCAGGCTACGACCTGTGGAACCGGAAGCATAGGTTTCTGCCCCGAATGGCAGAATCGTGCAGCGAACGGGGAAATGGAGGGGCGAAATGGGGAGGCAAAAACAGTCATCCTCCCGACCCTGAAGGGACCAACCTATATAGGAGGAACCCCTCCGAACCGGGACACCCATCACATGGATGGGGCACGATACCCAATCGCTCCCATGCGGTACGTCTTCAACTTTTAACTTTCAACTTTTAACTGGCTTGCCCCTGACTTCTGGGCTCAACCGATTCTTCGTGACTCGCAAGCGCACCCTTCGTGCGTCCAATACACTGATACCTACGTTTATGAACCGTCTCCGTCTCCTCTCCACCTTCGTTCTGCTGGCCGGTGCTCTCGGCTGTCACGCGCAGAAGCTCTCGCCTGCCGACGCCCGGCGCGTCGAGGTGCTGATCCGCAACAAGTTCAACGTCCCCCCTTATTACGACGTCACCATCGGGGAGCGCAGGAAGTCGGAGATGCCGGGTTTCGATACGGTAACGGTCACCTTCACGAATCTCGAGGCGGAACAGAATGCGGCCGCAACCAAGAACTTCGACTTCCTGATCTCGCAGGATGGCAAGACGTTTGCGCAGCTCAACCGCTATGACATCCCGCAAGATCCAGGCGCCGGAATCAGCGACGGCAATCGGCCCTCGCGCGGCGGCCCGGCATCGGCCCCGGTTCACATCGTGATCTACGACGATCTGCAGTGCCCCTTCTGCGCCCGCATGCATGCGCAACTCTTCCCCGCCATCCTGGAGCGCTACGGCGACAAGGTGCACATCGTCTATAAAGACTTCCCTCTGGGCCAGCATCCCTGGGCCGTACATGCCGCCGTTGACGCCAACTGCCTGGCCGAGCAGTCCACGCCTGGCTACTGGTCACTGGTTGATAACGTCCATGCGCACTACGCCGACGTCCCACCGCTCAAGCCCTCTGCCGACAAGGACGCCAAAGCGGCAGATGCTGTGAAGCCTGCAACTGAACTCCTCGACAAGTGGACCCGTGACGAAGCGGTGAAGCAGAAGGTCAACCTCGAGAAGCTGAATGCCTGCATCGCAAAACAGGACGACTCTGCCGTGACCGCTTCTGTTAAGGAGGGAGACTCCCTCGGAGTCGACGCGACACCGCAACTATTCATCAACGGAGAACGTCTTGCCGGCGCGCTTCCTCTCAAATATGTCTATAAAATGATCGATGGCGCGTTGCTGGCTGCGGGAATCACTCCGCCTCCGGCGCCTGCCGATCCGCCTGCCGCGCAGAAGCCGGCCGGCAACTAAGCTGGAGATCAAGGTCTAACGTGCCACGTCTTACCACGCAACATACGCTCGCCGGAATGCTTCTGCTCACGTTCGTCGCTGTTGGCTGCAACCGTCAGCCGGCGGCCGATGTCGTCGCCACCGTCAACGGCAAACCGATCGCCAAGTCTGAACTGGAGAAATATTACAAGGGCCAGCTCGGCGACTCGCAGCAGACGCCGTCACAGGAACAGGCCGACTCCATGCGCCTGAACGTGCTCCGCGGCCTGATTGACGAGGAGATCTTTCAGCAGCGCGCGGCCAAGATGAACCTGACCGCCACCAATGAAGAGGTGGATGCGAAGGTGGCCGAGATGAAAGCGCCGGTCAGCGAAGAGCAGTTCAATCAGCACCTCAAGGACTCCGGCCTGACGCTGGATGACCTGAAGCGCGATGTCCGCCGCTCCCTCACCTCTGAGAAGCTGCTGAACAAGGAGATCAACTCCCGCATTAACGTCTCCGACAGCGATGTCTCCAGCTACTACAACCAGCACAAGGCCGAATTTAACCTGGTGGAGACCAACTACCACCTGGCACAGATCATCGTAACCTCGCAGCCCGCCCAGCAGCCGCAGCAGGTCTCGAACCTGCAGGCCAGCAAGGCCGCTAACGACACTGAGGCCAAGAAGAAGATCCAGGCGCTGAAGAACCGGCTCGACTCCGGCGAGGACTTCGGAACACTGGCGATGAACTTCTCTGAGAGCCCGCAGACTGCACCGAACGGCGGCGACATGGGCTTCTTCTCCGAATCGCAACTCAGGTCCGACCCTGAGCTCTTCAACGCTATCTCGAAGCTGACGCCGGGTCACATGACCGACATCATCCCGGTCCCGGAGGGCCAGGGATCGAAGCGGATCATTGGCTACGCCATCTTCAAACTGGTCTCCCGTGAGCCCGCCGGGCAACGCAACGTGAACGACCCCGCTGTCCAGCAGGCCATCCGCCAGCAGTTGAAAGACGGCCGCTCCCAGCTCCTGAAGAATGCGTACTTCGAAATGCTGCGCGACGAAGCCAAGGTAAGAAACTACTTCGCCGAACAGGTCTTCAAGAACGAATCGAAGTAAATCGGATCACGACAAAGCCCGGCCAAATGGCCGGGCTTTTGTTTTGTGAGCTTCATGCCCCACCCGAGCGATCGTTCTGCTCGTTAAAAGTTAAAAGTTGAAAGTTAAAGAGATACGACGGTGAGGGGTCGTTGTCCGTGCCTCACCTGTGCTGTATAGCGTCGCGCTTGGCGCGATCGATAATCCTTAGCCTGGGGGCCAGTGCATCGAACGGCCGCCGAGGATATGCAGATGGAGATGGCCAACGGTCTGGCCGCCATCGGGGCCTGTATTGATTACGGTGCGGAAGCCATTGGCGAGTCCAAGCTGCGCGGCGATCGTGGGCGCGGTACAGAGCAGCTCGGCTAAAATTCCGGCGTCTTCACCGCAAACGGCAGCGAGCGAGCTGATATGGCGGCGCGGAATCAGCAGAACATGAGTAGGCGCTTTAGGGTCGATGTCGTGGAAGGCGAGAAGGTTCGCATCTTCGTAAACCTTCTTTGCGGGAATCTCGCCGGCGGCGATCTTGCAGAAGAGGCAATCGGAAGCCATGGAGGAAATTGTAACGGGCATAGCAGGGGAAGGAACGTACGACAAAGCGAAACCCGACATAAGCATGGGTGAGGCATAACGATCACCTCACCCATGCAGTACCTCTCAACTTTTAACTTTCAACTTTTAACGAGTTCCCCCAGAGCTCCCTTACTTCGCTACACTCGGCCGGTCATCAGCTTCAAGATCTCCCAGCGCATACTGGATGCCGGCCAACATGTGCTGCAGGTACACCGGCATGGCGTAGACATGTTCGTTGTGACCAAGGGCCTCATAGAACACGCGGCCTTTGCCCTCGCGTCGAATCCAGCTCAGCGCATAGTCCCCGTCTGTGCGCTTCGTCGCCGCCGGCTCCTTCGCCTTGTCCGCATCGCTCATTTTGGCGTAGTCGATGCTGGTCAGTACATGCACGTTCTTCCGCGAAAACGAGTCCTGCGCGTAGGTATAGATCTCGTCGTGGATAGTGAACTCTTTCCCGTGAAACATCGCTGTCAACGGACTCTTCGGGTCGTCAATCTTCACCGTCACCATCTGCGGATACAGCCAGTGGAACTTGAAGAATCCACCGATTGTCTTATTCCACTCAGGCCATGTGCCGATCAGCTTCGCTGGGGCGCCGCCATCGCCGGCTGCATGGCCGTGATACGAGTCCGATGCGGCATGCACGCCAACAATTCCCTTTCCGCTGCGCACAAATTCCAACAGCGCCTTGCGGCGGGCTTCCGTCACTGCAGGATCATTCTTGTCATCGAGAAAAGCGCCAGTCGTCTGGTCCAGGAAGATGCCGTCGAAGTACGCCAGGTTCTCAGGAGTGATGTCGACCGGGTTATAGGTGATGGTGGTGCTCCATGCGCCGGTCTTCTTTCCCATCTCCTCTACCATGCGGGCCGCCAGCGGAATCGACGAATGCACCCAACCGTCGGCATAGGCGTAGACGAGAATGCGCCGCGGTTTCTTCGGCGGCACAATGGCGTGCTCCGGCAGCGCATCCAGCACCGCTACTACATCTCCGGCGTTCGGTGTCTCAAGCTGCCGTCCATCGGCGATCGCCTGCGGGCGGTCACCCGACAGGGGCTTCGCGGGCGGTGGATCTTTCAGGCCGCGATCCGTTTGCGGCGTTACCGTCTGTGCGTGCAGCATGCAGGGGAGTGCGAGCAATAAACCCGCTCCAGCCATTCTCCAATTCATTAGAAAGAGCCACCTTTGCTCGCAACCCAATCTACCATTAGCTCCGTGTCATCTTCCGCTCCCGTTGTCTTCACTCCGTAGCAACTCCAGAAAATTACAGCGGAACGGACACGTCGACCGGGTGTCATGAAAGACCTTGGCGCAGTAGATATGGTCCCTTCCTGTCCATCCGGCATACAACGCCGCGGCACTTACCGCACCACCCACCGGAGCGACAAAGTAGATCCATAGTCCATTCCATATCCAGGCGAACAGGGCAGACGCAAACGATCGTGCCGGGTTCACGCTGAACCCTGAGAGCGATGCGCAGAACCCGTAGTAAAAGATCGTCAATACCCCCACAGCGAATGGAGCGTACCGAATCAAAGTCTTATGGTTCGCTGTAAAGAGAACGATACCCATCAGCAGTGCCGATAAGCTCCACTCCGCAAGAAAGGCAAGGACCTCGCCTCCACTTCCCGGCGTTGTCACCGCATAACAGACAGGAGGGCGCGCAAGCCGACCGCCCAGCACACCGCGCGCGAGCCACATCCCTGACACTGCACCAAGGAACTGGAATGTCACATAGAAGACGGCATCCCAGCGATGTACCCGGCCCAGATAGTAGTACGCCAGGGTCACCGCCGGATTGAGATGCGCACCTGTTCGCCGGCCAAAGCGGGAACGGATCAGCAGAACGGTCGCGGCCGAGACGCCTGCACCCATCGCAAACGGCCGTATAGCCTGTGGCAGCTGGAATGCCGCTCCGCTATAGAGCAGCGCTGCAAGCAACCCAATGCAGAACAGCAGTGCCCCGGTCTGCGCTGCCTCCATCAGATATTCCCGCCAGTGAGTCCTCCACGCCTCCGCGATCGATGCGCCAGGCGGCAACGCCGTAACCCGAAAACGTGGCAACCGTTGCGGATCCATTACGGGGAACAACGCATGATCAGCGCGTTTGAGTAGTGGGCTCTGACTCGAAGAGCATGTGCACTCCCTCGACAAGGGTGGGGTGCGCCAGCATCGCATCACGAAGCGCGGTATAGGGTAGACCTGCCAGCATCGCGATCTGAACCGCCGACATCACCTCTCCTGCGCCTGTCCCTAATCCAGAGAAACCCAGGATGCGATCGTCATCCCCGACCAGAGCCTTCATGAATCCCTGTGTCTCCATCAGCGCTCTTGCACGCAGTACCGCTGCCATCGGCGCCCGGAAGAGGCGGTAGCGTATACCGCTCGCCTTCGCCTGGGTCTCGCTCAAGCCAACGCGTGCGAACTCGGGGTCGGTAAAGAGGCAGAATGGAACCAGCCTTCCCGTGGTGACACGGTTGCGGCCATCGAGATTATCTTTCACTACCCGGAAATCGTCTTCGCTGACGTGAGTAAACTGCGGACTTCCGGCGATCTCACCCACAGCCCATACGCCGGGAGCCGTTGTCTCCAGCCGTTCATTCACCTGGATGTAGCCGCTCTTTGTAAGCTGCACACCGGTTGCTTCAAGCCCGAGCCCCTGCGTATTAGGAACTCTTCCCGTGGCCACCAGCAGATGTGTGCCTTCCACGACCGCTTCCCCATCCGGCCGATGGAGAAAGACCTTTACCGTTTGTCCCGAGACTCCCGTCACTTTTTGAATCGGCGTCCCGAGAGCAAACTCGATTCCCTCATCGCGAAGAATACCGTGGATCGCCTCAGTCACATCCTCATCCTCACGATGGAGCACCCGGCTGTTGCGGTCGATCACCGTCACCTTGCTGCCAAACCGGCGCATAGCCTGCGCAAACTCCAGACCTACGTATCCGCCGCCAAGGATGATCAGCCGCTCCGGCACATAATCCAGCTCCAGCGCTTCGACATGGGTGAGTGGCTGTGCTTCCGCAAGCCCTGGAGTACGATCGACCGCGGCATGCGTCCCGGTGCCGATGATGACGTTCTTTCCCACCAGCACCCGCTTGCGTCCGTCCTGCAGAGTTACCTCGACCGTCTTTGGCCCGATAAAACTGGCGTTGCCCATGATTAACTCAGCGCCGCTCTGCCGGTATAAGTCGAGATGTGTCTCCACAAGGCCCGCGACCATGCTGCGCTTGCGCTCTCGCACCGCCGGCATGTCGACTTCCATTCCGCGCATGCGAATGCCGAACTCTTCGCCTCTTCGCGCATACGCAACCACTTGTGCGGTGTGGATGATGTTCTTGCTGGGAAGACACGCAATGTTCGGGCACGCCCCGCCGACGTACTTCCGCTCAATCACGGCAACGCGTTGTCCGCGGCCGGCAAACGTCCACGCGGATAGCTTTGTTCCAGCGCCGCTTCCAATGATCACCAGGTCGTACGCTTCAGGCTGTTGCGAGGAAGGGCTGCTCATAGCTCTTTGATTCCTTAGGGAAATGGGGTCCACGGATGAATCTAGTGGAGCCGTTCCTCTCGCGAATAGACCGCTTCAGGCAATATCATCTATTCCGGAATGGAATAAATATGAGCCGCCTGCGGGAGATGGAAGTATTTGTGCGCGTCGTGGAGACGGGGTCGTTCTCCGCCGCCGCACGCGATTTCAAGGTTGGCCAACCCGCAATCTCAAAGAGCATCACCTCGCTCGAAACGCGGCTTGGCATCCGCCTTCTGGCGCGATCCACCCGCCGGCTTACGCCGACCGAAGCGGGCAAGGCCTTTTATGAGCGTGCCTTTCGCGCTCTCGCTGAAGCCAATGAAGCAGAGGCTGCGGCACAGAGCGCGGGCAAAGGACTAAGCGGAAGGCTTCGCCTGTACGCGCCGGTGACCTTCGCCCGGCTGCACCTTGTTCCCAGGCTCCACGAATTTCTCGGAGCTCATCCCAAACTCGATCTCGAAGTCGTGATGGATGACCGGTCGATCGATCTCCTGGCAGAGAATATCGATGTAGCCATTCGTATGGGTGCGCTCGCCGACTCCGCACTCAAGGCCAAGAAGATTGCCAGCGGTGATCGCCTGGTGCTGGCCAGCCCTGATTACCTGCGCCGCAGAGGTATCCCCTCTCGTCCGTTCGATTTGCGCAGACATGAAGCCGTGATCTACAACCATGGCACCGGCGGCGAGGAGTGGCTGTTTACGCGACACTCCTCCAGCCATCGCGTACGCATCCAGGGACGTCTCGCGCTCACTGCTGCCGAGGGGGTGCGTGCCGCTGTCATCGCCGGCCAGGGCTTCACCGTCGCCTCTCGTTGGATGTTCCAACCCGAGATCGCCTCGGGCGAAGTCGTCCCCATTCTCACTGAGTGGGAGCTGCCGCAGATCGACCTCTGGATCGTGTATCCCTCGGGACGGCTGACAAGCACGAAGGCAAGAACGTTCGCTCTCTGGTTTCAACGCCTAATCGGCTGAAGCGAAGAATCGCTGAATCAGAGAACCAACACCTCCTCCTCTGCGTAGTTATTCCTGATTCTGGCCAATGCAGCGCTTCACCAGGAGAGAAAGCTATGTCCATCAAGCAGCTTTGTCTGTTCTTAGGTACTACGGCGGTGTTCTTCGCCGCGATGCCCGGCTTCGCACAACATGCTGAGAAGACCTTTGAGATCACCTCCGTCCGTGAGAACCTCAGCGGCCTTGATCGTGATAGCGGCGTGAATCTCTCCGGTTCACGCATCAGCGCCACGAACCTCTCGCTGCGCACGCTCATCCTTCAGGCCTATGGTGTTCTCGATTTCCAAGTGACCGGCGGCCCAAACTGGCTTTCGACCGCCCGGTTCGATCTGCAGGCGACGACGGAGAACGGGGAACCCATCGCGCCTGCGGATCTACCACTCATGCTGCAACGCCTTCTCGCTGACCGCTTCCATCTCACGGTCCATCATGAGAGCCGCGAGATGAAGGCTTATGTTCTCGTCGTTGACAAGGGCGGCCCAAAGCTGCACGAGACCTCCGGCACACCAGAGAAATCCATGAGCGGAACCAATCAGCGCGGTACCACTGGCACGGCAACCATGACTGGCTCCGGCGTCGACATGCCCGCTCTTGCCTATCGGATCGCACAACAACAAGCCTTTCGCGGCAGCATGGTTCTGAACAAGACTGGCCTCAATGGCTACTACGACTTCACGCTGCAATGGGAGGCCGGCGAGAACGCGGGTCCTTCGCTCATCACCGCACTTCGTGAGCAGTTGGGCTTGAAGCTCTCGTCGGAGAAGACCCCGGTCGATGTGCTAGTGATCGATCGCGCTGAGAAGCCGTCAGAGAACTAGAACCTGGTACATCGAATTGCTCCCAGCCCCCGCAGCATTTATGATCAAAAGCGACATCAAGAGTTGAGCTCACTGCTCAACGCCAACCTGCCCCGAGCAAGGTGGCGTCCCGTCTGGGAGATGTGGCCTGTCCGGCAACTTCGGGAAAAGCCGCACATCCGTGATTTCTTGATGGACCAGTAAGAAAGGGTTCGAGACGCATGTGTGCACCAAAACAGCAGTTCGCCAGTGATAACTACGCCGGAATCTGTCCTGAGGCATGGGCCGCCATGGCCGAAGCCAACATCGGACATGAAAGCGCCTATGGTGCGGACTCATGGACGGCCCAGGCGGCCGACGCCTTTCGTACGCTCTTCAACACTGACTGCGATGTCTTCTTCGCCTTCAATGGAACAGCGGCCAACTCTCTCGCGCTTGCTGCTCTGAGCCAGAGCTATCACAGCGTCATCTGTTCAGAGCTGGCGCACGTCGAGACCGACGAGTGCGGTGCTCCTGAATTCTTCTCCAATGGCGCCAAGCTTCTCGTCGCCCCTTCGTCAAATGGCAAGCTCACTCCCGAAGCCATCCGCCTGATCGCATCTCGACGTACCGATATCCATTATCCCAAGCCGCGCGTCGTCACCATCACCCAGCCGACAGAGACCGGCCTGGTCTATACCCTCGAAGAGATCCGCGCCATCGCGGCCGCCTGCCGCGAGCTCGGCCTTCGCCTTCACATGGATGGAGCGCGCTTTGCCAATGCCTGTGCGACGCTCGGCTGTACCCCCGCGGCCATGACCTGGGAGGCCGGAGTCGATGTTCTCTGCTTCGGTGGAACCAAAAACGGCATGGCTGTCGGTGAAGCCGTAATCTTCTTCGACCGCGCCCTCTCGCAGGATTTCGATTATCGCTGCAAACAGGCAGGCCAGCTCGCGTCCAAGATGCGCTTCCTCGCTGCTCCCTGGGTGCGCATGCTCGAAACCGGAGCCTGGCTGCACCGCGCAGCCCACGCCAACACCTGCGCCAGAACATTTGCGGAGAAGATCGCCGGCCTGCCCAACATCGAACTTATGTTCCCGGTCGAGGCGAACGGGGTCTTTGTGAAGATGCCTCCGACTGTCGCCGAAGCATTGCGCGCCCGTGACTGGAAGTTCTACACCTTCATCGGCGGCGGCGCACGCTTCATGTTTGCCTGGGATACCGCACTCGATTGCCTCGAGTCACTGGTCGAGGACTTCCGCAGCGTAAGCGCAGAGCAGACGGGCGCACCAGTTCTGACGTAACCGCCACCGATTGCGAAATGGGTGGGAGAAGCGGGCTTCAGCCGTGCCTTGAGCAAAACCATCCGTGAAATTGATAAGAAGTACGACCTAACAGCGATGGAGAGGTTCTGGAGATTGCTGAATCATCCGTCACGCGTACGCGCAACCGTTTCGCACCGGAGGTGCGAATGCCTTGCTTAAGGGGACGGCTTCAGCCGTCCCATATAGAGGCCATAAAGACGGCGGCTTCAGCCGCTGAGGTCAGGTTCCAATAAAATTTGCCCTCAGCGGCTAAAGCCGGCATATTGCGGGGCTTTTTACGGCACGGCTGAAGCCGTACCCTTAAGCAATACCATCCGTGAAATTGGTAAGAAATACGACCTAACAGCGATGGAAGGTTCTGTGGATTGCTGAATCATCCGTTGCGCATACGCGCAACCATTTCGCATCGAAGGTCCGAATGTCTTAAGGAGTCGGCTGAAGCCCACGGCTCCCACCGATTGGAGCTTCGCTCGAATGTTTTGCCTGGAACTGGGGTTGACATAGACAGCCTATGTCATTCATCCTTACTGCCATAGCTTGTCTATGGCAACAAGGAGCATTTCGTGAAGCCCAACGACATTCCCCCCGGATCTCTTTCCCTCCTGATCCTCAACACACTTTCGCGCCACGGCGAATTGCATGGCTATGAGATCGCCGAGTCGATCCTGCATGCCTCCGGCGATGTGCTGCAGGTGGAAGAAGGCTCCCTGTATCCCGCACTGCAGCGGCTTCTGGTTCAGGGATGGGTCTCCGCCGAGTGGGGTACGACCGCCGGCAATCGTCGCGCACGCTACTACCGGCTCACTGCCGCGGGCCGCAAACAGCTCACCGCTGAGCTCTCGCACTTTCACCGCATCTACGGTGCAATTACTGCCGTGCTGCAACCGGCCTGATTGTGCCTCTTCCTCGCAAGGAGACCACCATGCGCCAGCTTCTCCGCCGCCTCAGCATGCTCTTCCATCGCTCCCGCTTTAACGCCGACCTCGAAGAGGAGATGCGTCTCCACCTTGAGCTGCGTGAGCAGCAGCAGGTCGCCACAGGTCTTGCCCCCGAGCAGGCACATCGCGAAGCCCGCCGGCGCTTTGGAAACAACACTAATCTGCGCGAACGAAGCTTCGCCGCCTGGGGATGGGGTTGGCTCGAATCCTTCGTGCAGGACACGCTCTACGGCCTGCGCTCCCTGCTGCGCTCTCCTGGTCTGACCTGCGTCGCCCTGCTCTCGCTGGCTCTCGGTATCGGCGCCAATACCGCGATCTTCAGCTTTCTCGACGCCATCGTGCTGCGCTCGCTGCCCGTCAAAGCTCCTTCGCAGCTTTTCATTCTGGGAGATGGTGACGAAGACGGAGTTACCGACCGGTACGGGTCCACGACTCTCTACTCCTATCCCTTCTTCTCCCAGCTCCGCGCCAAGAATACCGTCTTCTGTGAGATCGCCACTGTCCTCAGCTTCAACGGCGAAGCTCACGGCACCATCGATCACCGCGATCAGATGGAGAACCTCTCTCCCGACCTTGTCTCCGGCAGTTTCTTCTCCACTCTCGGTGTAGAACCCGTCGTTGGCCGGCTCTTCACCGCCGACGACGACAACACCGAAGGCGCACATCCCGTCACCGTCATCAGCTACGCCTTCTGGCAGACCGCCCTTGCCGGATCGCCCGA
This sequence comes from Terriglobus albidus, assembly GCF_025685425.1. GTDB lineage: Bacteria > Acidobacteriota > Terriglobia > Terriglobales > Acidobacteriaceae > Terriglobus > Terriglobus albidus. Next base: position 15,740 of record NZ_JAGTAS010000021.1, on the reverse strand, counting down.
CGTCCTCAACCACACCGTCAAATTTGCCGATACAACCTTCACCATCATCGGCGTCGCTCCTCCCGGCTTCTTCGGCATCACCGTCGGCCATGCGCCCGATATGTGGATACCGATGGCAATGATGAAGTCGTTGCCCGCTCATTACAACGGCTACAAAGACAACTTCTATCAATCAAACCTCATCTTCGGCCGTTTAAAACCCGGAGTCACACACGCGCGGGCTGAAGCCGAGATCAACGTCCTCTATCAGCAGATCACTCGCGGCTTTCCAGACGCCAGACTCAATGACTACAATCTGTCACACCTACAGCAGGCCCATGTTGCGATCACACCGATCGCCACTGGTATCTCCGGGCTTCGTCACCAGTTCTCCGACCCGTTGAAGCTCCTGATGGGCGTCACCGCGCTGGTGCTGCTGATCGCATGCGCCAATATCGCCAATCTTCTTCTCGCGCGTTCCACCGCACGTGCCCGCGAGTTCGCGGTACGTCAGGCTCTCGGAGCGCAGCGTCTGCGCCTGGTTCGTCAGCTCCTTACCGAAAGCCTCATCCTCGCACTTGCAGGCGGCCTGCTCAGCATCGCCTTTGCCGTGGTGGCCGACCGCATGTTGCTGCGTATGATCTCCGGCGGTCCTGACGCGGACCTTATCCCCATCGATGTCTCGCTCAATCTGCCCTTGCTTGGCTTCTCGCTGGCCGTCACCGTCGGTACAGCAGTGCTCTTCGGCATCGTGCCTGCACTGCGCGCGTCGCATGCCGAAGTGACCGGAGCGCTCAAAGATGGTCGCAGCAACGCCAACGTTGCCACGCGCAACGTCCTTGGTAAGGTCCTCATCGTCACGCAGGTCGCTATCTCTTTCGTGCTTGCCATCGCCTCTGTGCTCTTTCTTCGCAGCCTCGTCAATCTCACACACGTCGATACCGGCTTCCCCCGCAACGGTGTGATGCTGATCAACATGGATTCCTCGGTCCTCGGCCTCAAGGGCGAAGACCCGCGGATGGTCGCGATGTTCTCTGAGATTGAGGAGCGCGTCGCCGCTTTGCCCGGAGTACACGGCGCCGGCTTTGCCTCCTTCACGTTTCATCAGGGCAGTTGGAACACCTCAATCAATATCCCGGGAACCGCTTACAACGACGCGGTCAACATCAAGCACAATGTAATCAGCAACGGTTACTTCAATACCATGCAGATCCGGGTGCTCGCAGGCCGCAGCTTCGGCCCGCAGGACACCGCGACCTCGCACAAGGTCATCATCCTGAGTGAGAGCATGGTCCGCGATCTCTTCCCCCCGGGCGTCAATCCCATCGGCCGTCACATCTACATCGGGAAAGATCCCGGCCCCAGAAACGATCACGAAGTGATCGGCGTAGTAAAAGATGTGAAATTCGGCAATTTGCAGGAGCACCATCAATACATCGATTACATCCCCAATCCTCAACACCCGTGGGGCTACGGCACACTCGCCGTGCGTTACACCGGTGAGTTCGGCGCCGTCTCCAAAGATGTCCAGAACACGATTCACTCCATCAACCGCAACATTCCCATCAATCGCGTCACCACGCTCGACCGCGTGATCGAACGCAGCATCACCAACCAGACCCTTGTTGCCCAGCTCTCAACCTTCTTCGCTCTTCTGGCCGTCTTTCTCTCCGCCATCGGTATCTACGGCCTGATGAGCTATCTCGTCAGCCGCCGCACCAACGAGATCGGTATCCGCATGGCTCTGGGCGCCGCGCGCTCCAGCGTCGGCTGGATGATCATGCGCGAGATCGTCCTGCTCGTTGTCTCCGGCATCGCCTTGGGAGGTGCACTCACACTCGCCACGAATCAGCTTGTGCAGAGCCTGCTCTACGGCCTGAAGCCGACCGAACCGCTAAGCCTGTTGCTGGCCATTGTTGCCCTGCTTGCCATCGCCCTGCCCGCGGCCTGGTTACCCGCCCGCCGCGCAGCCCGCATCAGTCCCATGGAGGCTCTGCGTTACGAGTAGGAGCACTGCTCTTGGTCACGGCTCTGCCTCGGAGAAATAGGCAAAGAAACGGCAGAATCGGGATAACACTCTTCGCTTTTTCTGGCATAGCCTCGATCCCTGGGAGACTTTAACGGCATCTATCTGGGTGCAGCTCAAAGTTCCTCCGCGTACGTCGTCGGTGTTCAGGAAGGGCTTCCGTCGCAGAGGCTCTCGCCGTCGCTGCTGTTCCCTCGGCGTCCAGCATACGTTCGCGGAATCCATCCGTACGATTACACCCAAGGAGGCACACGATGGCAGAGCACACCGATGACGCATCCAAACCCCTTACCTCACTTGAAAAACTCAGCCGGCGTTCTTTCCTCTCGCGCGCGGGCGCCATGGGCGTTGCCACTGCTGCGGCAACCGTCGCTCCCGTGGTTGCATCTGCGGAACCCGAGCGGCCTCAGCCGTCGGGCGACCCAGCCGCCATGCCCGAGATTCCAGGAACCATTCCCATCACCCTCAAGGTGAACGGAGAAACCCATCAACTCCGAATCGATCCCCGCGCCACCGTGCTCGACACCCTGCGCGAGACACTGCATCTGACTGGCACCAAGAAGGGCTGCGACCACGGCCAGTGTGGTGCATGCACGGTCCACGTCGACGGCCGCCGCGCGAATAGCTGTCTTCTGCTTGCCGCCATGCACCAGAAAGCTGAGATCACTACGATCGAGGGCTTGGGCACACCGGAGAAGATGCACCCCATGCAGGCTGCTTTCGTCGAGCACGATGGCTATCAATGCGGCTACTGCACCAGCGGACAGATCATGTCCGCCGTGGCCATGTTGCACGAACCCTGGGGCGATGCCGACACCGACGTGAAGGAGGCACTCAGCGGCAACATCTGCCGCTGCGGCGCTTACCCCAACATCGTCGCGGCCGTACAGTCCGTCCGGCGCCACGCATAAGGAGGAACCAGGCATGCATCCCTTCGATCTCATCTCTGTCGATAGCATTCAGGACGCGGTCAAAGCTCAGTCCTCTTCCCCCACCGCGCAACAGGGCGCGTCTGTCCGTTACATCGCCGGCGGCACTAACCTCATCGACTACATGAAGCTGAATGTCGAGACCCCGGCGAAGCTCGTCGACATCAACGGACTCAATCTCACCGCCATCGAGCCCGCCGCGAACGGCGGCCTGAAGATCGGCGCGCTCGCCCGCAACACTGACGTTGCCTATCACGACACAGTAAAGACCCAGTTCCCGGTGCTCTCCCTCGCCATTCTCAGCGGAGCCTCCACCCAGCTTCGCAACATGGCCACTACCGCCGGCAACCTGCTGCAGAAGACACGCTGCGTCTACTATCGCGACACCGCCTACGGCTGTAACAAACGCCAACCCGGCACCGGTTGCTCTGCCATTGGCGGTCATAACCGCATAATGGCGATCCTCGGAACCAGCGATAAATGCATCGCCTCCAACCCCTCTGATCAGAACGTCGCCCTGGCCGCGCTGGACGCCACCATCCACGTCACCGGAGCAAAGGGCGAGCACACCATTCCCATCGCGCAGTTCTATCTGCTGCCCGGCAATACTCCTGAACGAGAGACGGTTCTCGAGCCCGGCGACCTCGTCACTCACATCACCATTCCAGCTTTGCCCTCGGGCGCGAAGAGCTACTATCTCAAGCTTCGTGATCGCACCTCCTACGAGTTCGCCCTCGCCTCCGCTGCCGTCGTGATCAAACAGAGCGGCGGCCGCATCGACTTCGTCCGTGTCGCCATGGGCGGTGTCGGTACCGTACCGTGGCGTAGCCATGAAGCGGAGAAAGCACTACAGGGCAAAGTGGCAACACCGGCCAACTTCCGCACGGCGGCTGAAGCTGCATTGCACGGGGCTCGCCCACAGTCGCAGAACGGGTTCAAGGTAGAGCTTGCAAAACGCTGCCTCACCCACGCACTCGCCGAAGTTACCCGCCAGGCATAAGGAGGAACCCGATGGAACAGCAGACGCCGCAACCCATTACTGAGAGCAAGATCGTCGGTGTACCCACGCCGCGCATCGATGGACCGCTGAAGACCACCGGCACGGCCATGTACTCCTCTGACCATCACTTCCCCGGTCTGGTTTACGCGTGGCCGGTCACTGCAACAATCGCCAGCGGAACCATCAGCGGCATCGACTCATCTTCCGCGGAAAAGATGCCCGGCGTTCTGGCCATCTACACCCACAAGAACATTGGCCCTCTCTATCGCACACCACCGTCGGCAGGGTTCAGCATGATTCTGGACGAGCGGCGCCCTCCGCTCGAAGATGAGATCGTCCGTTACTACGGTCAGTACGTCGCCGTCGCCATCGCACACACGGTGGAACAGGCGCGCGCCGCAGCGGAGGCGGTAAAGGTCACTTATAACAAGACACCGCACGATACCAGCGATAAGCTTCTCGACACTCCGACGATCGCGGGCAAACTAAAGGAAGTGACCAAGCGCGGCGACACCGCCGCGGCTCTGGCCGGCGCGGCTTATAAGCATGATGCCGTCTACTCCACTCCAACCGAGACGCATAACCCGATCGAGCTGCACGCATCGGTAGCGGTCTACAAGGATGGCAAGTTCACCCTTTACGAGACCTCGCAGGCGGTCGTGAATCATCGCGATGTTATGGCCGCCATGCTTGGCGTTCCTCCGGAAAATGTGCAGGTGATCACTCGCTTCCTCGGCTCCGGTTTCGGCGGAAAGCTGTGGCCGTGGCCGCATGCCCTGCTTGCCGCAGCAAGTGCCCGCAACCTCAATCGCCCGGTCAAGCTTGTCGTCGGCCGCTCGATGATGTTCCAGAGCGTCGGCCATCGACCCGCCATCGACCAGCGCGTCCAGCTCGCCGCGGACAAGTCAGGCAAGCTGCTCGCGATCCAGCACGACTACGTCAACCACACCTCCATGCTGGACGACTACGACGAGGGCTGCGCCGAATCCACGGGCTTCATGTATTCCTGCCCGAATGTCCTTGCCACCTCCGGCCTGGTCCGCCGTAACGTCGGTACGCCTACTTCCATGCGCGGTCCCGGCGCGGTGCCCGGCCTCTATGCGCTTGAGTCCGCCATGGACGAGCTCGCCACCAAGCTCAACATCGATCCCGTACAGCTTCGCCTTCTTAATGAGCCGGAGAAGGACGAGAGCACCGGCCAGCCCTTCTCCTCGCGTCACCTGAAGGAGTGCCTCACCGTCGGCGCGGAGAAATTCGGCTGGGCGAAACGCAACCCGGCTGTTGGCTCCATGAAAGATGCGGAAGGCAGAACCCTGGGTTGGGGCGTTGCGGCATGCACCTGGATCGCTACCCGCACCGACGCTGAAGTGAACGTCGAACTTCGCCAGGATGGCGCCGCACGCGTCGCCTGCGGTACGCAGGACATCGGCACCGGCACCTACACCGCCGTTGCACAGATGGTTGCTCACGAAACCGGGCTGCCCCTGCAACGGATCGATGTCGTGATCGGCGACTCCGGGCTTCCGCCCGGACCCATCAGCGGTGGATCCTGGGCAACCGCTTCCGTTGTGCCGGCCGCTTTGCAGGCCGCGCAGCAGGCGCGCAAGCAATTGCTCTCGCTCTCTACCAAAACGGATGGCTGCCCCTTCAAAGACAAGAGCGTTGATGAGCTTGAGTTCGTTGACGGAGTGGTCCGCATCAAGGGCCAAAGCTCAGGCGGAGTTCCCTTCGCCGAGATTCTCAAAACGGCCAATGTCCGATCCGTCAGCGGTACAGGAAAATCCACAGGCCTTTTCGGTGACCCCAACCAGAAGTTCTCCTTCCATAGCTTCGGCGCGCAGTTCGCCGAGGTCACCTGGCAGCCGGAAATCGCTCGCCTGCATGTCAGCCGTGTCGTCACGGTCATCGATGCCGGACGCATGATCAATCCGCGTGCCGCACGCAACCAGATCGAAGGCGCCGTGGTGATGGGCGTGGGCATGGCCATGCTGGAGGCCACGGAGTACGATCACCGCTCCGGCGGCCCCATCAACGCCAGCCTTGCGGACTACATCGTCGCCGTTAACGCCGACTGCCCCAACATCGACGTAACCTTCCTCGATTACCCAGACTTCAACCTCAACCCGCTCGGCGCCCGTGGCGTCGGTGAGATCGGTCTCGCCGGTATCGCTGCCGCCATCACCAACGCCGTCCACCACGCCACGGGCATTCGCGTCAGAAATCTGCCTGTTCGCATCGAGGATCTGCTTGTCGCACCGGGCAACAAAACATCCTGAGCGAACGGTCGCAGCCAGCTTTGCTGGTTGTTGACAACGCGAAGGACACGCTTTTTGGATTCGCGCAAAAGGGCGAATCTTTCGTTTTGTCATTTCGTAGCGGAGCGGAGAAATCTCTATTGCAGAAACCAGGTGACAACGAGTCCCGCGCTGGCAGAGAAGATTGCAAGTGTCGTTGCCCACCCAAAGATATTCGCCACTCGCCCATTCACCTGCTCTCCCATGATGGAAGGCTTGTTGGTCATGATCATGATCAACATCATCAGGGGAGGCGTTGAGAAGCCCTGCACAATGCCCGAGATGACCAGCGCCCGCATTGGATTGATCCCGAGGAAGTTCAAAGACATGGCCACCAGGGTCAGCGCCGTAATGACACCATAGAATCCCTTTGCTTTGGAAGGCGGATAGGCGAGGCCATTCTTCCAGCCAAGCGACTGGCAGATGTCGTACGCGGCTCCGGTCGTCATCACCGGGATAGCCAGAAATCCGACACCGATAATTCCAAGCGTAAACAACAGACCAGCGGCACGTCCCGCCAATGGCGTCAGGGACTGCGCCGCCTCCGCCGCCGTTGTGATGTCGTGCTTCCCTGAGGCATACAGTGTCGCGGCCGTCGCCAGAATGATGAAGTACATAACGACATTCGAAAACAGCATTCCAAACACAACGTCCCATAGGCCGCTTCGAAGTTCACCCTCTGATGCGCCCCGGCGCTCGCGAACGGTGTGCTTTCCGGCTTCTTCTTTTTCTTCGACCTCCTGGTTCGACTGCCAGGTGTACAGATAGGCAGAGAGCGATGTCCCAACAATGGCGACGAGAATGGAAAGCGTCTCTTTGTTGAAGCGAAGCGATGGCACCAGAGTCCCGCGCACCGCTTCGCCAACCTGCGGGTGAGCCAGAAATGCCGAGAAGATGTAGGCGGTCAACGATAGGGCGATCACGCGGAAGATATTGCGGATGACCCGATAAGAACCCCATATCTGAAGAACGAGCGTTGCCGCAGTAATACAAAGAACCAGAACCCACTGAGGCCAATGCAGAAGGATTCCCATCGCTGCAGCCATGCCGCCGATATCAGCCCCGGCTTCAATCGTGTTCCCTGCCACTACCCCTGCAAGCACCACGTAGACAAACCGGTGCGAGTAATGAGTTCGCAGAACATTAAAGAGTCCTTGCCCGGTGACCTGTCCCAGCTTGCCCGAAAGGTAGACCACCGCCACCATCATGGGGAAGGTAACCGGTGCAGTCCACAAGGCTTTGTAGCCCAGTTGCGCTCCTGCCTGGGCATAAGTCCCGATGGCGGAACAGTCGTCATCAGCCGCCCCTGTAATCAGCCCAAGCCCGAGCGATCTGATAACAGTATGCTGACGATCTGACCTTTGCTGCTGCTCCGTCACGCTGGCATTAGATGCAGGCGATCTACTGTTTCATGATGCGTCATCTTGTGACTGAGAGACATTGGAGCCCGTCTGGAAGGACTCGTGCACACCGCCTCAGGCGGGAGCGACAACCTCACCGAACTCAGTCCGGTTACGGCCTCTCTCCTTCGCCAGATAAAGTGCCCGGTCAGCAGCCTCTACCAGTACGCCGTATCCCAGCCGCGCAATCGATTCGTCATACGGCGGCTCACAGACCGCGGCTCCAATGCTGATGGTCACGAAGGGTCCGATTAGAGTTTCGTGTGCGATCTTCTGCGCTGCAACCGCTGCGTGCATTCTGGCAGCCACTTCGGCAGCCTCGCTGGCGCTGGTGAAGGGCAACACTGCAGCAAACTCCTCACCGCCATAGCGGGCAACCAGATCGCTGCTGCGCGGCAGACCCTTTTGCAATGCCTCCGCCAGCAGCATCAGGGCTTCATCTCCATAACGATGGCCGTGCCGATCGTTCAATAACTTGAAGAAATCGACATCGATCATCAACAGCGCGAGCGGTTGCTGCGTACGCATGGCGCCGCTCCACTCGCGATCGAGTCCGCGGTCGAAGGAACGCCGGTTGGCGACACCGGTCAATGGGTCCTGTAGCGAAAGCTCTTCCAGCTTGCGGTTCAACTCGACAAACTGCGTCTGCTTCTCACGGAGTTCTGCAAGTGCTCGCAACAGCTCCTGGTTTCTCTGTTCCAGCTCCTGGAACGGGTCAGCAATACTTTTACGGATCAGTTCGCCCGCAATCTTCAGCACTGCGGCCTCGTCATAGAGGGGCTGTAGTCCAGGCAGCAGCTTGCCGGCCTCCGCCACGGTGCCGGAGCGCGATGAGGTGATCCGGAAGTGGTCCATCAGGTTTTTCGTCCCTGTAATCCCCTTGCCCAGGCCGGTCATTGACTGGTAGCGGCCATCCAGAATCTCATCCAGGTTCGGAATTCCCGGCCCATTGTCTTCCACCACCACCATCAGGATCTGTGGCTGCCGCCGGGTCAGCAGAAACGTGACCGTCCCTCCCCCGGCATAGCGAAAGGCGTTTCGCGACAGCTCGGAGGTTGCAGTCGCCAACCGCACCTGCTCCTGGTAGCTGAACCCCAGCAGTGCTGCAACATCGCGGGCATACTGCCGCGCGTGCATTACGTTGCGGTCATAGCGCAGGTGGATGGCATAAATAGGTAGCCGCTGACTTTTTTCCATGCAGGTCAAATACGTACAACGAGGACCGTGACATCATCACGGCCCCTGCAATGATCGCGATAGAGCACCGCGGCAATCAGGGCAGGGTGTTTTCCGAGCAGACCTGGATATTGCTCTGGGGTCCAGCGGGAGCTAAGACCGTCGGAAGACAGAATGAGAATTGCCTCTCCTTCCCATGTATACAGGAACTCTCGCACACGGCCTACCACATGTCCGACCGTTCCATTCATCGAGACCAGATTATGGTGCAACCTGCCGGCATGGAGCACTCCCGCAATATTGCCAGCACCGGCGTAGTGCAGGGTGCGCTGACCGACATTGAGCGTCGCAATCGAGATCGCTGCTCCTCGTGTCTTTCGCAATGCCCGATGCATCTCATCCAGAAGCTGTTCCGGAAAAAGGCTCGGATTCTGCTCCAGCACCTCGCACGCACGGCTCGAAGCCAGGGCAGCGTCTTTCCCGTGTCCCAGGCCGTCGGCGACCATGTAAAGGCTTCTCCCGCCCGAGTGGACAACCTTCCAGGCGTCGCCGCAATGCTCCTCTCCCTGCATTGCGAGGTTCACGACACCTACACGGCTGATGCCGCGGACCGCAGCTATATTCGTATTCTGTCTGGCAAAGACGCGAGCAAAGACAACCGTTCCCGCTCGAAGTATGGAGTAGACCTGGAACTCCTGCGCTAGCCGCCGCATCGCCCCCAGTCCCGTTCCGGCAGTACCCGCGGTGGAGAAACCATCTTCCAGGGCCCTCGCGATATCGGCGATTCCAGGGCCTCGGTCCAGAGCCAGCACATCCACCCCTACATGCCCGTCCATCGTCCATGGGGCCAGGACGATCTCCCCACTGCCGGCGTGCAGTGCAATGTTACGGGCAGCTTCGGTAACGATAATTCCCAGATTCCCGGCGGCGGTTTCACTGAAGGCGAGCGACTCCGCGATCGCCGCCGCCTGTCGCCGTGCGTGCCCGATGCAACTCTGGTCATTGATCAGAATCGGAATCCGTCGGTGTAACACGGACATAGCTTATTTCCATCGGGTGACAGTCACGACCGTCCCAGACTCAGGGGACGACTGGATCTCGAACTCGCTCATCAACCGCCTGCTGCCGCTCAGGCCGAGCCCCATCCCCCCTGCCGTGGTGTAACCATCCTTCATGGCCTTGGAGATATCCGCGATTCCGGGCCCATGGTCGGAGAACTTAAGCCGTATCCCCTTCCGCGCACCGACGGCGAGCAGCGACATCTCCATCTCACCGCCCCCGCCATGCTCCAGTGCATTCCGCGCCAGCTCGCTGGCGGCCGTCACGATCTTGGTCTGATCGATCAGAGTAAAACGCTCTTCCGACAGCCAGGTTCGCACCCGCTGCCGCACGTGAACCAGATCGATCTGAGTCCTGATCGGCAGGACCTCACTCCGCGTAATGATCTGTTCCGACACCGTTCTCACCCGTCGCCGCCTGCCGCAGATACTCCATTCCCAGGTCGACGTTCAAGGCTGTGCGAATGCCAGGCAATGACATCCCCAGCTCCACAAGCGTAATTGCGACCGCAGGCTGCATGCCGACGACAACCGTCTCCGCATCCAGAACGCGCGCAATTGCAGCAATATTAGCAAGCGTTCGCCCGATGAAGGAATCGACAATCTCCAGCCCAGAGATATCGATTAACACCCCCGTCGCCTCCAGTTCCGCAATGCGATTCGAAAGGTCGTCCTGCAACCGCAGCGCCAGGTCGTCATAAAGGTCGACCTGGATCGTCACCAGCAGCAGAGTGCCGATACGAAGAATCGGAATGCGTTCCATTACGACACCCCTGCGGCGGGAGCGGTAACCGGCGTGTGGTTGCCGGGCTTTTGCGTCACCGTGCGTCCGCTACGGTCCAGCGCCAGACGGAAGGCATCCGCCAGCTTGGAACGCGTAACTATATCGTTCAGGTTGATGCCCAGGTGCACGATCGTCTGCGCAATCTGCGGACGGATGCCGCTCAGAATACACTCAGCGCCCATCAGCCGGGCGGCCGTAATCGTCTTCAGCAGATGCTGCGCCACCAGCGTATCCACGGTCGGCACGCCGGTGATGTCGAGAATGGCAAAACGCGAATTTGTCTGCACAATTGCCTGCAAAAGCGACTCCATCACCATCTGTGCCCGCGTACTGTCCAGCGTACCGATAACAGGCAAGGCCAAAATGCCGTCCCATAACGTCACAACCGGCGTCGATAGCTCAAGCATCTCCTCCTGCTGGCGCGCGATCACCTTGTCCCGGCTCTCGATGTAGCTCTCCGCAATATGGAGTGCCATGGCGTCAATAAAATTATTGGTGACATCAATCTCGCGAAAAAGCTCGTCCGGCGTCGTGGTCAGTTGCTCACGGATGAGCTTGAACATCGGCGGCTTCAGCGAAAACAGGAACTGCGCCGTCTCAGAAGGTGAGGAGCCATGGGCTACGCGCGAGATGGAGATCGCCATCAACTGATCTCGCACCGTCTGCCAGCCTTCGGAGGAGAAATCTTCCAGCACAGTGTCCGGAGGGGGATTTGAAATCAGGGTCAAAATCTTTCTCGCCTGCTCCCTGACCTCCACATCGCTTATCAGATCACGCCGCTGTGCGATCGCCTTGAGTCCGTTTAACCAGTCCGTCAGGAGTCGCTCCTGATTTTCGCGCATCATCTTCAAAAGTTTGACCATGTCGTTCCTATCGAAATAAGGGGAGTCTATGTTTGCTCTGCCTATGTGCTGCGGTGGATGAAAGGTTCCGCTGGTACAACTCATTTCATCGGAAGGATTTTCAGGTTACCTTATTTTTCGGGGAAAATGCATAGCTATCTGTTTGATATACCAGCACCTCGAAGGCATCCATTCGTCTGCCGCCGCTACCATACACCAGCATAAGACGAGTGATTCACCTGCGTGTCATACACCGGTATACAAAAAGCCTTCGCAACTCCGCACTCCACGTTCAACCCCGCACAGCAGCCAGAGTTTTCGCTTCAGCGGCCGCAGCAAGCATGCCACAACCGCAACCTTGCATCAAACCGCGAATGAAGCGCTGAAGCCCGGGTCCCAGGGAAACGCATGATCAACGCAGTCGCGCATAGCGCGATGGAGCGAACGCAGTTCGCTGGAGACCCCACACTTTGTCTTAGACAAGAATGGGGCAAGGAATTTATTCAATCATTTATTCAATTCGGCTTATCTCTACTACGCGCGTTACCCGGCGGTATCTTCCCTATTCATATCGAAGAGCCGTCAAGGGATCGATTCTGGCTGCCCGCCTCGCCGGAAACCAGGTTGCAAACACGGTCATTCCGGTAACGACCGCAATCGAGATCGCGAACGTGAGTGGGTCGAGCGCACTCAGACCAAAGAGTTGGCTGCGGATGCTTCTGGTCGCCAGCAACGTGAGCGGCAATCCGAGACACACGCCTACCGCCAGTAAGCTGAGCGATTCTCGCAGGATCATCCACAACACCGCCTTAAGCTGTGCACCGAGCGCAATGCGAACGCCAATCTCTGTCGTGCGTTGAACAACGTGATAACTCATCACGCCATACAGGCCAATCGCAGCCAGCAGCAACGCAAGAATGGAAAAAGCGCCCGTAAGCATTGAGATCAACTGATCGTTCGCCATCAGGCTCGATACCTGCTCTTCCATCGTTGTAACTCTCACCAGCGGCAGTTTGGAATCGATGGATGCAACCGCGCCTCTGAGATCGGCAATTGTCTTTGCCGGATCGGCGGTCGTTCGAAGCAGGATGGTATAGGCGTAGCGGTCCTGGTTCTCCTCCCGAGCGGGAGTGCTCGCGTCTGTAGCTGTTGTTCCGCCAGATAGGACAGGCGCATACGGATCGATCTGCGCCAACGGGATGTAGGTCATGCGTACCGGTTCGGTCTCTCGCGGATTTCCTGACTTCGTATCACGCACGATGCCGACGATCTGCCATGGGCCGCGGACGCTATCAATCCCCAAGGTCAGCGTGCGGCCAATCGCCTCGCCCTTCGGAAAGTAGCGTTTTGCAATCGATTCGCTGATCACCGCAACCTTAAGGCCGCCGGCGGTATCCTCCGGTGTAATCGGCCTTCCAGCGATGGTCGCAATTCCGGCGGTCTCGAAGTATCTGCCTGAAACTCGGTTCAGCACCGAAACCATATTCTCCTTGGGAGCAGGCGTGTAGCCCGCCGGCGAGATATTCGAGCTCCACGTATCTTCACTGATCGGCGGTGTCGCCGATAACGCAGCGGAACGAACACCGGGGATTGCGGAGAGCCGCTCGAGAAGACGTTGATGCAGCGCTGGTACCTGATGAGGTTGATATCCGGCAACCTTTGGGTCGATGGTTGCGAGCAATAGATGCGTTCGCTCAAACCCATAATCCTGTTGCTGCAGATTGCGCAACGTACGGACCAGCAGCCCGGCCCCCACAAGGAGAATCAGCGACAACATCACCTGCGCGGTAATCAGCATCTTGGGCCAGAATCGTGAAGCTCTCCCCCCGCTGCCTTGAACGGTCCGTACCGCCGTGTTGAGGGAACCCGTCTCCCCAAGGCGCGCCGCAACGATGGAAGGCGCGAGCCCAAATAACAGTGCCGTAGCCATTGAGATGCCGAAGGTGAACCCAAGCACAGCCATATTTGGCGTCGCGCACATGGCAGTTGTTCCGCTCCCCTGGCTTACAAACGCGATCAGCGCGCGCGTTGCCGCGAACGACAGGCCAAGTCCCATGGCGCCACCGATCATGGACAACAGCATCGCCTCCAGGAGACTCTGCCTGACGATGCGTGCCCTGCTGGATCCCAGGGCCAGCCGGGTTGCAACCTCACGCTGCCGCGCAGCTCCGCGCGCGAGCAGAAAGTTAGCCAGATTCGCACACGCAATCAGAAGCACAACGACGACCACGGCCATCAGGATCTTAAGAGAGTCGCCATACCGGCTTCGAACCGGCGAGACTCCAGTCGCCGACGGCACCAGGGGCACATTGGTCTGCTCGATTTCCTTGCGGCGCTCCGGAGTAATGACGCCTCCCTCCCTGGCGAGAATACCGAGGCGGACCTGCTGATTCAGCCAGTTCTGGCTTTCGAGAACTCCGGCTTTACTTGCCGCTGCTCGTTCGTTCAATCGCCCGAAGAGGTGTAGGAAGTACAGACCTGACTGCGGCGCCAGCATCGATGGATGCTGCACCACCACCACCTGCATGCTGATCGGGGTCCATAGGTCGGTTGGTTCCAGCTCCTGCCGGAATCCGTGAAAGGCCTTAGGCATCACGCCAACGACTTCAAACGGCGTGCCATTCAGGGTGAGCGTCCTGCCAATAGCGGCGGGGTCGGATGATAGTACGCTTTGCCAGAAATGATGACTGACAACCACAACTGCGCCGCTGCCTGGAACGGCATCGTCCACGGGAAGAATCGCCCGTCCAAGCAGCGGCTGCGCGCCAAGCACCTGAAAGTAGTTGCCGGATACGAGCGTCGCCTGGGCAAGGGTGGCAGGAGCACCAGAATTCGCTGTACCTGAAAGACGAACACTCGTCTTGTTCGAAAAACTTCCATAGGCCGCAATTCCCTGGAATGGCCCGGGATTCATCTCCAAATGCCGAGAGAAATCCCACGGGAAGAAGCCTCCGAAGGCCCCAAGATCGATGCCTCCCGCGACTCCGCCGTATATCGAGTTGCCGAATGCGACCAATTGCTGCGGATCCTTTACCGGCAGCTTCTTGAGAAGAACCTGATCGATCAGCGTAAAGATCGCGCTGTTGGCTCCAATGCCGAGAGCAAGTGACACAACAGCTACAGCAGTAAACCCCGGCCTCCGCATCAAGGAGCGCAGACCGAGACGCAGATCCTGAAAGAGATTGTCGAGAGATGACTCCCACCGCGACGACCAGACCTTGTGCTTCACGGCGTTGCTGCTGCCCAGCTCCGCCATCGCCGCACGTCGTGCCGTATCCACACTCATTCCCTTGCGCAGTTTGTCCTGGATCGCGGCCTCGACATAAGCCTGCAACTCATCGTCCAGCTCGCGTTCCACGCGACTCCGTTGCAACAGAGCCCTGATTCCCATCCCGAGATTCGTCAGCCAACTCATAGAGAGTCCTTTGAATGGAATTACGTTCACCCACTACGCCTCAAGAATGCGTGCAATGGCGGAGATCCTGCGTCCCCACTGCTCTTTCTCCTGCTGCAGCGCCTTCCGGCCCTTCGCCGTGATCTCGTAGAACTTCGCGCGCCGGTTGTTCTCCGTATGGCGCCACTGGGTCTTCACATAGCCGCTACGTTCCATACGGCTCAGAGCAGGCAGCAGAGAGCCTGCATTCACACGGAAAACACCGTCACTCATCTGCTCAATGCGTAACCCAACACCGTAGCCATGCATGGGCTCAAGCGCGAGTGTCTTCAGAATCAGCATCTCGAGTGTTCCCTGGACAAGCTCATCTGGCTCCGGTTTCAGTACGGACATGAAGCTCTCTCCTCTAGTTCGTCTAGAGGATAAAGATACACCTTTCCTCTAGTTCGTCAAGAGGAGGAGAGAATAAAGCGCTGAAGGCGCGTTCTATACCAGCTTGGGGCAACGCCCCAGGTTTTCGGCCAACGAGAGGCTGAGGGCTGAAGGCCCGATCTATATTTCTGCAGAGACGAGAACCCGTGCACCTTCAAGGCATTGGGTGTCGATGAGCCGGCGTGATCGACGCACTTCGGCAGACATCCATAAAAGAGAAATGTATCGCACCGATATCGCCAGAAATATAGAGCGGGCCTTCAGCCCTTTATCTCTATTACGCAGGTTACCTGGGGCGTTGCCCCATAAGCGCTAACTAACCTAGCAATCGAAGCTGAAGTGTTCGCTTTCGGGCTGGTTCGCTAAGGGCGTGAGCGATTTGATTCCATTGCTGGATGATGGAGTGGAGTGCAAGTCTTGGCCTGA
>NZ_JAGTAS010000020.1 GCF_025685425.1 Terriglobus albidus | reverse complement strand
CAGCTTCCGCCTTCTTCTCCATAACAGACGCAGCGGTTCCTCACAGAGCTACTTCTGATTCAACCCTAGCTCCCTCTCCTCAACTCACTTTTTCTCCTCTCACGTACAAAGTAAGTGACATTAGGCTCAAGCCCGCTGCTCCCACCAGTTTCAGTCATCCTCTGTCAGATCAACTGGAATTTGTCGATACGCCGTGGTTGCTAGTTTGCGGTTGGCCGACTTTCGCCGTACCATCGCCTTTAGCAGGCTTCTTGCGTGGACTTTTCGAAACCGAGCTTCATCAACAAAAAAATCGATCTGAGCCGCCGCGCCAAAGATGAGGCCGAGCGGCTGGTCTCTGCCGGGGCGACGGATGAGGATTCCGCCTTCGAGCTGAAGCTCCGTCCCAAAAAACTCAGCGAGTTCATCGGGCAGGCGAAAGCCAAGGAACAGTTAGCTATCGCGCTGGAGGCGGCGAAATCCCGCGGCGAGGCACTGGACCACGTTCTGCTCTTTGGGCCTCCGGGTCTGGGTAAGACAACGCTGGCGACCATCATCGCGAATGAACTGGAGGTCGGTTTCCAGCAGACCAGCGGCCCTGCGCTGCAGATCGCCGGCGACCTGACGGCAATCCTGACCAACCTGCGCGAGAAGCAGGTGCTCTTCCTCGATGAAATTCATCGGCTGCAGCCGGTGCTGGAAGAAAAGCTTTATACAGCGCTTGAGGATTACAAGCTCGACATCATGATCGGGCAGGGACCTGCGGCGCGGACGCATGTCATGGAGCTACGGCCGTTTACCTTTGTCGCCGCCACGACCCGGCCGGGTCTGCTGAGTTCGCCGTTGCGGTCGCGATTCGGCATCCTGCTGCGGCTGGAGTTCTACACCGACGACGAATTGCGCTTCATCGTGCGTCGTTCTGCCGAGGTGCTGGGCATTGCGTGCGACGAGGACGGAGCAGCCGAGATCGCGATGCGCTGCCGTGGAACACCGCGTATCGCCAACCGCCTCTTGCGTCGGGTACGTGACTATGCGCAAGTGCGCGGCAATGGGGTCATCGACCGGCCCACCGCCACCAAGGCACTGGAGATGTTGGAGGTCGACTCCCACGGCTTCGACGAGCTCGACCGCCGTCTGCTGCGCACCATCATCGAAAAATACGATGGCGGACCGGTGGGTTTGAATACGCTGGCTGCGGCGCTGGCCGAGGAAGAAGATGCTCTGGAAGAGGTTTATGAGCCTTTTCTGATCCAGATCGGATTCCTGAACCGCACCCCCCGGGGCCGCGTCGCGACGCGGTTGGCATACGACCATCTGGGAATTCCCATGCCGGGAAGGCTGTCTCTTTTCTAAAGAGAAGTGTCGTAACGTAAAGAGACTGCTCCGTTAGTCTCTTGGAAACGCTGTTGAGTCCTGCCTATGCTCAACTACCAGACTCTTTTCATCTGCGATGTGGCCACAGGTGTCGTTTATGCCGGCGCTATGAGCATTCTTGCGCTGCATCATCCGCAGTTGCGAGCTCATCGGTGGTTTACGGCGGCGGTGCTGCTTGGCTTGCTGCGGAACGCGCTTCTGGGGACGCTTGGCACGTTTCCCCTGGTGCTCAGCATTCTGTTCCCCTCTCTCTGCAATATCGTCAGCTTTTTCTGTATCTACATGGGGTTCCGGTGGGTGATTGTGCGCCGGCCGCTGCAAAGCTGGTTTTGGCCGATATTCCTTGCCATCGAGCTGGCCGTTTTTTCGACGCTCTTTCTCTCCGGCTTCTCGCACACCTTCGCCTTCAGCATTACTCCCATCTTCGCCCTTTGCGTTCTCTCCATCCAGATGCTGCGGCGCAGCCAGGACCCCGATATGCGGACGGTGGTGCGGGCGGGTATTACAGTTCTGATCGCGCACCTAACCTTAATTGCCATCCGCACACCGATGGTGCTCTTCCGATACGACGTCAATACCAGCGGCCACTTCCGCCCCGCACGGCAGGATCCCTTCTGGCTGGCTACGCTGGCCGCCATGATGTTCATCTCGGCCTGCTTCTTTGTCGTCTATCTCTGGTTCTTCGAGCGGGAGATGAACCGTGCGCTTCGCCTGCAGGTGCGGACTGATGCCCGTACCGGTCTGCTGAATGTACGTGCCATGGAAGATGAGGCCGAGCGTGAGGTGCTGCGTGCCGCTCGCAAGCGCACCGCACTGAGCGTGCTGGCGATTGACATTGACTTCTTCAAGACAGTCAACGACACCTATGGACACGCCGTTGGCGATATTACCCTGAAGAGAGTTGCCGAGCAGATGCTGTCGTTGATCCGCGGCGGCGATGTCCTCGCGCGCACCGGTGGCGAGGAGTTTACGATCCTGCTGCCGGAGACCGGCCTGACCGCAGCCCAGGAGATCGCGGAGCGTCTCCGCGCCAGCATCGCCACACTGGATATTGTGACCGAGGCGGCAGTCGTGCACCTGACAATCAGCATCGGAATCACGATGTACCTGGGCGACGGAGACGCCTGGCCGTTAATGCACCGCCGCGCCGATGTGGCGCTTTACCGCGCGAAGCGCGCCGGCCGGAATTGCGTCGCCGTCTGCATGGAAAAGAACTGGGCTCCGACGCCGCTACCCCGTGTTGTAGCGCTGCGCGCAGAGCGATAGCTCACGTCTGTACAACTGGCTGCCCACATCACTGGGTGCCCCATATCTGGCGGTTGTATCGCCAGATGTGGGAATGAAACCACTGTCAACATCCTGCAAACCCACATCTCGGCGTAGCCGAGATATGGGGCACCCGGTGTTGGGTTGACGCACGGTGTCGAGGCTCTTCTAGCTCTCTAGCGCTTCCCTCAACCGTCCGCCGGCTTGTTGCAGCTTGGCGACGGCCGCGTCGCTGGAGAGGCACAGCTTCTGCATCACGACGGCGACCTTTACGCTGCCGGCTTCATTCAGTAGCTCGGCGGCTGTTGTGTGGTCCACTCCGGTGATCTCCATGATGATGCGGGCGGCGCGGTCGACCAGCTTTTCATTGGTTGGCTGCACATTCACCATCAGGTTGCCGTAGGTCAGGCCGGTGCGGATCATCAGCCCGGTCGACAACATGTTCAGCACCAGCTTGGTTGCGGTGCCGGCCTTCATGCGGGTGCTGCCGGTCAGGATCTCCGGGCCGGTCAGAGGGGTGATCTCCATCTCGGCTTCCTGCGCCAGTGGCGAGCCGGGGACGCATGACAGGCCTACGGTCAGTGCCCCGATCTCGCGGGCCCAGGCGATGGCTCCCAGAACATACGGAGTACGTCCGCTGGCAGCGATGCCAACCAGAGTGTCGCGGTCGGTGAAGCCGGCGGATTTTAAGTCCGCTGCTCCCTGCTCTCGGGAGTCTTCTGATTTTTCGCTCGACTTACGCAGCGCCGAATCGCCGCCTGCGATCAGGCCCTGGACCAATGTTGGCGGAACCGAGAAGGTCGGCGGGCACTCCGAGGCGTCGAGCACACCCAGGCGGCCAGAGGTTCCGGCGCCGATATAAAACAGCCGCCCGCCGCCCACGATGCGGGGTACCAGAGCGTCCAACACAGCGGCGATGTGCGGCACCTCGGCTTCCACCGCGGTGATCACGGCCGCATCTTCGCGGTTGATCAGCCGCAGCATCTCCTCCGTCGGAAGCGAATCGATAGTGGTGGTGCGGGGGTTGCGGCTCTCGGTAGGGATGCTGGCGAGTTGGACAGAATCGATCGGCACGAGACAATTATCTAGTTGCGCCCATGGAGTTGTCAGTTCTGCGTCAGAGCCGTTCTGCGTCAGAGCCGGGCTGCTTCAGGGCAAAAAGGGGTGTCATGCGGAAGTTCCGTTTTCTTGTTGTTCTCTTTGCGGCAGCCGTCGCCTGCATGGCGCAGGCGAAGAAGCCTCTGGTGGTTGTGGTCTCAATCGATGGCATGCGGCCCGACTACGTAACCTACGCCGAAGAACACAAGCTGGAGCTGCCCTTCCTGCTGGGCATGATGCACAACGGTGTCTATGCGCACGGCGTGATCGGCGTGCTGCCCACCTACACCTATCCCTCGCACACCACGCTGGTGACCGGCGTCTGGCCGGCGAAGCATGGCGTGCTGAACAACCGCCCCTTCGATCCTCTGGGGAAAGATCCCTCGGCGTGGTGGTGGAGCTTCTCCACCATCAAGGTGCCGACGCTATGGCAGGCCGCGCACGATGCCGGCGTGAAGACTGCAGCGGTGAACTGGCCGGTGACGCAGGGCGCACCCATCGACTACAACATCCCCGAGTTCTGGAACCCTTCGCCCCAGGATGACGGCAGCACCCTCGAAAATGCCTCGACGCCCGCAGGCATGCTGAAGGATCTTGAGAAGACCCTGGGCCGCTATCCCAGCAAGGTGGTGGATGTCGCGAACGACCACAAGCGGGTCGCCTTCTCCATCGCCATCCTGAAGCAGTACCACCCAGGCCTGTTGGCGGTGCATCTCGCCGGTCTGGATACGGCGCAGCACGATCACGGTCCCTTCTCGGATGCGGCCAATGCCGCCGTGCAGGAGGAAGACAAGCTGCTCAAGGAGATCTACGACGCGGCCTACGCGCAGGACAAGAACGTTATCTTCTGTGTGCTGAGCGATCACGGATTCGAGCCGGTGAACTACTACGTCTCGCTCAAGAGGGCGTTTGTCGATGCCGGTCTGATCGCCGTGGACGCGAAGGGCAACGTCACCTCCTGGAAGGCGATGCCCTGGGTCTCGGGCGGTACGGCGGCAATCATGCTGAACGATCCCAACGATTCGGAGACGAAACACGCGGTATTAGCGCTGCTGCGCAAGCTGGCCATCGATCCGGCCAATGGCATCGGGCACATCTACACCCACGAGGAGACGGTGGCGATGGGCGGCTATCCTGAGGCGGCCTTCCTGGTGGCCATGCGGCCGGGTTGGCAGGCGATTGCGGAGCTGAAGGCGGAGGTGGCGACCGGAGTAGGAAACCTGGGAGCGCACGGATATCTGGCCAGCGACCCGGCGTTGCGTTCGGCGTTTTTCATCACAGGACCGGGCCTGAAGCCGGGTAAAGACTTAGGGCTCATCGACATGCGGCAGATTGCACCTACCCTGGCGGGAGTGCTGGGAGCCCAGCTTCCGACAGCCGACGGCAAGGCGATTGACCTGAAATAGGCCCGCGAATGGCCTAAAATGGTAGAGATTCTTGGAGAAAACACGAACCATGGCAGCAGCAACCCAGCTCAGCCTGCAGCAGCAGGTCGAAGAGGCCGCCCGCATCGCGGGCCTTACGGTCAGCAACACCACCTCCGGCGCCGATTTCACCGGCAAGCCCACCACGAAGTTCACCCTCGTCAACCCCGAGGGCAAGTCTGAGACGCTGGAGTTCAGCGCCGACTTCGACTTCGGCCGCCCGGAGATCCAGGCCGAGCTGAAGACCTACTTTGCCGAAGCCGCCAAGCGCCTGAAGAACCCGCGTCCTGACACCTACGTCACGCTGCACGGCCTGCCGATCAGCTTCTCGAAGTTTGCCTGGCCCTTCCACACCTCCACCTCGGGCGCGGACACATACATCGTCCACGGTGAGGCCTGGCTGGAAGACGGAGCGCAGCCGGTGCTGCACGCCAAGCTTTCGGCATCCATGACGCTGACCTTCGCCGAGATCGTTCCGGCGATGGAGCAGCCCTTTGCCGAGAGCTTCATCTACAACGCAGTCCGCAAGACCATGGACCAGGGGCAGTTGGAGTTTGTGAAGTCCGGCAACCGTCAGCCGGTACCGGTTACGACCCGCTACTACTCGCGCTGGCGCAAGGCCTTCGTCTTCAACGACACCGTTGAGCAGCAGCGCCTTGACTTCATCGCGAAGAAGGTCTTCTGGCTTTCGGGCGTTCTGGGCGGCGGCCAGCCGGTATGGGTGCTCGACCCACGCGATGCGCAGTATCTGAACACCACGGTCGAAGACCTGAAGAAGGTGGCGACCGCCCTGGCTTCCGATGGCGTCATCCAGCTCACCGCCGGAGCAGAGTACGCGACGCCGACCGAGGGCCTGATGCACCACCGCGCCGAGTACGAGAAAGAGATGCAGGACTCGCTGAACTTCACCAAGCCCCAGTTCAACGAGGATATGCGCGCTGGCAAGGCGAATATGTAAGCAAAGATTCTGGAAAGCCCTGCGACTTCCGGTCGCAGGGCTTTTCTGTTTTGTCAGGACAAATTGCTGAAAGCGTAAAATTTCATCTATGACGATTCCTCCCGCTGCCGACCACAAGCGCTACTTCATCGATACTCTCGGCGTCTCGGAGCGGCTGATGGAGCGCTGTCTGGGCGAGGCGCTTTCCGCCGGTGGTGACTATGCCGATCTTTACTTTGAGTCAGTGACGTCGACTTCCATCGGTGTCGATGAGTCGCTGGTGAAGTCGGCCAGCCAGGGGATCAGCGTTGGCTGCGGCATCCGGGTTTTGAGCGGTGAGCGGACCGGGTTTGCCTATACCGACGATCTCTCGCCGGAGCGTTTGCTGCGCGCTGCGCGTACCGCGGCACTGATTGCCAGTGGACCAGCGAAGCAGCAGGTGCAGGGATTCACTTCGCCGACAACGCCGGAACTCTATCCGTTGGCGGGCGCCAGCACCGATGCTGAGATTGCGGGCAAGCTGGAACTGATTCTGCGGGCTGATCGTGCCGCCCGCGCCTACGACTCACGGATTACGCAGGTGCGTGCCGGTTACAACGATGAGTTGCGCCGTATCCTGGTCGCTGCCAGCGACGGTACTTTCGCGAGCGATACCCAGCCGCTGGCTCGGTTCAATGTCTTTGTTATCGCGAAGGATGGAACCAATACAGCGCGCGGCAGCAGCGGTGGTGGTGGACGCATCACGATTGACTACTTCGAGACGGTAAAGACACCCGAACACTTCGCCCAGGAGGCAGCGCGTACCGCCATCCTGCAGCTTGGAGCCATTGCCGCTCCCGCGGGCGAGATGCCGGTGGTGCTCGGTCCCGGCTGGCCGGGCGTGCTGCTGCATGAGGCCGTAGGTCATGGCCTTGAGGCTGATTTCAACCGCAAAAAGACCTCGGCCTTTGCGGGGCTTATCGGGCAGCAGGTTGCCAGCTCGAAGGTGACGGTGGTCGACAACGGCATCATTCCTAACCGTCGCGGATCGCTGAATGTAGATGACGAGGGCACTCCGACACGTGAGAATGTGTTGATCGAGAATGGCATCCTGAAGGGCTATCTCTCTGACAAGCTTTCGGCGCGACTGATGGGGATTCCATCGACCGGCAGCGGACGCCGTGAGAGCTACCAGCACATCACTATGCCGCGCATGACCAACACCTACATGCTCAATGGTGAAGACATGCCTGAGGACATCATCAAGAGCGTCAAGCGCGGTCTCTATGCCGTGAACTTCGGCGGCGGGCAGGTGGATATCACGAACGGCAAGTTCGTCTTCTCGGCGAGCGAGGCGTATCTGATCGAGGACGGCAAGGTGACGGCTCCGGTGAAGGGAGCAACGTTGATCGGCAATGGGCCGGAGGCGTTGAAGTATGTCTCGATGGTGGGGAATGATCTTGCTTTAGACGAGGGCATTGGTACCTGCGGTAAGAGCGGGCAGAGTGTTCCGGTGGGTGTGGGTATGCCGACGGTGAAGCTCGACAAGATGACGGTGGGCGGAACGAATTAAGTGTTTTTGGATTTAAGCGTTTTGGAATTTTGAATCACCTGGGTGCCCCACCCTCACAACGTTAGGGTGGGCGGGGAATGCCCATGAATCTTAATCCGAGTCTTTCAGGCCTATAGAGCGGGTCTTCAGCGCTTGGATCGGTGCCGCTTATAAGTTCGTGGCTTCCAAACCCACCCTAACATTGTGAGGGTGGGGCACCCGGGTAGGGATATTTTCAGAACCATTCAACAATTCAACTATTCCACTATTCAACTACTTCCCTAGATCCAGCCGCCGTCGATTACATGGCATTGATTGGTGATGGCTGCGCTGTCATCCGATGCGAGAAAGAGCACCAAGCGTGCGACTTCTTCGGGAAGAATCATGCGTTTGATGGCCTGCGCTCCCAGGACCGTCGCGGTGTATTCCGGGGTTAACCATAGGCGTTGTTGTTTTTCGGTCAGAATGGCGCCCGGCATTACGCAGTTCACGCGGATGTTGTCTTTGCCGGCGAGATGAGCCAATGTCTTCGTCAGGCCCACAATCGCAGCTTTGGCGGTGGTGTAGACGGGCAGGTCGGTCGACGGGATGACCCATGAGATCGATCCCATGTTGACGATTGATCCGCGCTGCTTCTGCCGCATGCCGGGCAGCGCGGCCTGCGACAGGAAGAACTGGTGCTTCAGGTTTACTGCCATCAACTGATCCCAGCGCTCCGGCGTGACGTCTTCCAGATTGTGACGAACATCGTTGCCTGCATTGTTGATCAGTATGTCGAGCGCTCCCCATTGGGCTTCAATCGCACGAAGCGCCTGTTGGGCCGCGGTGGTGTCGGTCAGGTCACAGCGCACGAAGAGAGGAGTTGGAAGGCCATCCTGTTGCAGCCGCGATGCAAGGGCCTCGCCAGCTTCCTGCTGCAGATCCAGGAAGGCGACGCGTGCGCCCTGCCGGGCGAAGGCTTCCACGATGGCCTCGCCGATGCCGGTGGCTCCGCCGCTGACCAGCACGGCGCGGTCACGCAGGCTACGGTAAGTCGCAAATTGCGAGGTGTGCTCCATTCCTTCTCCTCTGTTGAGGAGAAGTCTCGCACATCAGGGGCGTATCTCCACTCCTTGCCTGCGCTTCAGAGCTTCAGCAGATATCCTTAAAGGCAGAATGATGACGACGGATGAACTCTCGCAGCAACTGGATCTGAACTCTCTCGCGCAGCAGGTGGTGGAACGCGCCCTGCAGGCCGGCGCTACGGACGCCGAAGCTGTGGTCTACGAGGGCGATGAGTTCTCCACGCGCGTTCGCCTGGGCCAGGTCGAGACGCTGCAGGAGTCGGGCTCGCGTGCCATTGGTCTGCGCGTCTTCATCGGGCAGCGCACGGCGAACACGTCTTCGTCCGATCTGTCGGAATCATCGATCCGTCGCCTGATCGATGGCGCAGTCGGACTGGCGAAGATCACCAGTGAAGACCCCTTTGCTGGCCTACCGGAGACGGATGAGTTTGGTTCGCTGTCGGGAGATCTGGGGCTGTACTTCGATGATGTTTACTCGCTTCCGGTGGAGCAGCGCATCGAGATAGCACGTCGGTGCGAGGCTGCGGCAATGGCTGCGGATACGCGCATCCAGAACTCCTCGGGAGCTGATTTCGACGCGGCTACCTCGCGCAAGATCGTCGTCAATTCGCGTGGCTTCAGCGGCGAGTATCGCCGCAGTTACTGTGGCTTCTCGGTCTCTCCCATCGCGCAGGATATGACGGGAACCATGCAGCGCGACTACTGGTACTCTTCGGCCCGGCATATTGGCGGTCTGGAGTCGCCGGAAGAGGTCGGCAAGGAAGCTGCCCGCCGCGCCCTGCGCCGTCTGGGAGCGCGCCGCGTGCCCACGCAGAAGGCTCCAGTGGTCTTCTCGCCGGAGATCGCGCGCAGCCTGATGTCGAATATCTTCGACGCCGCCAACGGAGATGCAATCTATCGCCACGCCAGCTTCTTTGCCGGCCAGCTAGGCGAGCAGGTTGCCGGAGAGAATGTCACCATCGTCGATGACGGCACGCTGGTCTTCAATGGCGTTGCGGGATTTGGTACCTCACCCTTCGATGGCGAGGGCTTGCCCACCCGCCGCACGGTCATTGTCGAGAACGGAGTGCTGAAGAGCTACGTGCTCAACAGCTACACCGGCCGCAAGCTCGGTTTGCGATCGACAGGCAATGCGTCGCGCGGCCTGGCGGGGACGCCCGGCATCGGTGCAGGGAACTTCTTTCTGCAGCCCGGCAGTATCACGCCGCAGCAGTTGATCGGTGATGTGAAGAGCGGCCTGTACGTGACGGAGACGATGGGTTTCGGTGTAAACCTGGTGACGGGTGATTATTCACAGGGCGCCAGCGGGTTGTGGATCGAGAATGGCGAGCTGGCCTATCCGGTGGAAGAGATAACGATCGCGGGCAATCTGAAGGATATGTACCGCAACATTGTGGCGATCGGGAATGATCTAACCTTCCGTTCCTCGAGCGCGAGCCCGACGATCCGGATTGAAGGAATGACGATTGCAGGCAGTTAGGGCGTTTCGACGAACTATGTGAACGAATGCGCTCGTTGGCCCCATTCTTCGCGATAAAACCGCGAAGAATGGGGCAACGAGCATCTGCTGCTTCTGTATTTGTCGACACACCCAGCGATTCCCACCCATCGCGCTGCAATGGATGGGGCACCCAGTGCCGAGGTTGATTTGCCGTGAGGTGGCGTAGAAGATTCCTTCCCATCGGCCCTGAACCGTGTCATGATCGCGGCACTATGTACAAGCGCTCGATTGTCCTTACCCTCCTGATGCTGTTCTGCTTTGCCCCTCTCGCCGACGCCATGATGGCTCGTCCTCACCGTACCAACGTACGTGCGCACCGTCGCCATAAGCCGGCCCGACGCCACTATCACCGCGGCTAGAGCATTTCCCTGTAGGTATCGCGTAGGGCTTCGGCATCTATGGGCGTTTTCCGCAATGAAAACGCCGCTGCACTCCTCCCGGGATACCCAGCAACAGGGAAAATGCGACTAGAGCATTTTCCCTGTAGGTATCGCGCAGGGCTTCGGCATCTATGGGCGTTTTCCGCAATGAAAACGCCGCTGCACTCCTCTTCCGGGATACCCAGCAACAGGGAAAATTCTCCTAAATCCTTCCACAGAATCCACGCTTGACGGACCTGCCGGAACGGGCCTAAGCTCGGTTCATGAATGGCGAAGAAAAAGCGAAAACACTCTTCCCCATTTTGCCGAGTGCTACCGGCATGGTCCGTATGGCCGCGCAGGCCGAACATGTGGACGACGGCCACGATGTCGAGTTCTGCGGCATGAAGGTGAGCGGCATTCTCAACCGCTCCGTCTCCAAGCGAATGCACTGGATGGCGTGGAGCATCAACCCTTACCGCGGATGCGAGTTCGGTTGCCGTTACTGCTATGCGCGGTACACGCATGAGTTCCTGGCGCCGAAGGATGGGCCGGCGGAGGGGCAGCCGGACTTCCACGATCCGGAGATCTTCGAACGGAAGATCTTCGTCAAGGAGAACGCGGCCTGGCTGCTGGAACAGGAGCTGCGCCGGCTGGAGCGACAGGGGCACATCACCGACGAGATCGCGCTCGGTACGGCAACCGATCCATGGCAGCCGATCGAGCGGCGGCAGAAGGTAACGCGGAGCCTGCTGGAGGTTCTGGCGCGCCGCAGCGGAATCCGTCTCGGGATTGTGACGAAGTCTACGCTCATCCTTCGCGATCTCGATCTGCTGCAGGAGATCGCCCGCAAGAGCGTTCTGGTGGTGCATCTAACCATCACTACGCCGGATGTGGAGCTGGCGCGGAAGCTGGAGCCGCGTGCTCCACGTCCGGACCTGCGGCTGGCGACCTTGCAGAAGCTGCGTCAGGCAGGCATCATCGTCGGCGTCCTGAATTCACCGCTGCTACCCGGCATTACCGACACCATGACGGCCATTGACCGGATTGCGAAGCTGTCCGCCGACCACGGCGCCTGTTTCTTCGCCGCCAACCCGTTGTTCCTGAAACCGTGTTCGCGTCCTACCTACCTGAGCTTCGTTCATGAACACTTCCCCGACCTGGAGCCGGAATACGCCCGCCGGTTCCAGGATCGGGACTTTGCCGACAAAGCCTACGCAACACGCCTCAGTGCGATGGTATCGGCCATCTGCCGCAAGCACGGTTTGAATAAACGGGCCATGGACTCGCTGCTCTCGCAGGAAACTGCACAGAAGATCCCGTCGGCGGCTGTGAGGGAGCCCGTGCAGCGTCAGCTCTTCGGCTGACGCAGTTGCTAGTTGCTGGTTCCTAGTTGCTAGTGAGAAGCAAAGACGTCTTGCTCAGTACGATATCGAAAGCCAACTAGCAACCAGGAACTAGCAACCAGCAACTAGCTTTTCCGCGGGTGTGCCTGCTGATGTTTTCGTGCCGCTGACAGGCGTACATGTGCCCGGCCGGCATCGATGGCGGCATGCGGCGGGGTCTCTTTCTCCGGAGGGTCCCAGAGGCGGAAGCCGCCGGCGAAGGCATTGACGTTTTCGCCCAGCAGAACGCCCTCGGGCAGCTCGTCCAGCAGTTTGGCGTTCCCTCCGCCGAGAACCACGTATTCGCAGAGCAGGGCGGTGCGCAGGCGCTCGATAACATCGTGGACTGATCGTTGCCAGCGCTTGCGGCCGCGGCGTTCCAGCCCGTCTTTGCCGACATACTCTTCGTAGGTTTTGCCCTTGCGATAAGGCAGGTGTGCGAGCTCCATGGGAGCGATGGTGCCGTCCAGAATCATCGCCGATCCCAGGCCGGTACCCAGGCCGAGAAAGAGCATGCGGCCGCCCTTGTAGCTACCCAGGGCTTGCATGGCGGCATCGTTCAAAATGCGGACCGGCTTCCCAAAGGCATTTTCGTAGTCGAAGTCTACCCAGCCGGAGCCGAGATTATGCGGCTCATCCGCCGGGCGATTCCCGATGACCGGGCCAGGAAAGCCGATGGAGACGCAGTCGTACTGCCAGGATTCAGTAGCTGCCAGTACCTCTTCTGCCATGTAGGCGGCAGTCGCGTCCGGCCCGGAAGCGATCTTGATGGCGGTCTTCTTCCCGGTGGCCAGCACCTTGATATGAGTTCCGCCGACGTCGATCACCAGGACTTTACGCATGGGTATGTGCTCCAATCACCTTTCAACATTACCTAAAACATTACCGTCGCGGATTTGCAGAAAAACTTCTGCTGCAATGCGGCGTTTCGGATGGGATAGTAACAGTAATTGATGTCTTGGAAATCTCTGCTGAGTGGTATGTCGCAGGTATGTGAGCCGGGAGCCTGATGCGGCAAGAATTATTCGATCTGATCATGGTCCCGCTGCTGACCTTCTTTTTTGCTGCGCTGCAAAAGGGAAGGCCACAGCGTCGTTACCGGCTCTGGCTCGCCGGTTGGCTGCTGGAGCTTACCAGCATGGCCATCCGGGAGTGGGAGCAGATCTCCCGTACCAGCACTCCCGCCCTTGAGACGGCACGGATATGGGCCATCGTGTTCGCCGGCATCGCTTTCCTGCTCTCCTTCGGACAGAAGGACCTTACGCTTCGCCAGTTGTGCAGCTTTGGCCTGATGCTGAGTCTTCCGGCTTGCCTTGGAATTCTTCTGGTCAATACCGGTACGCCAGACAAGTGGATGATCGTTGTCCTGATCGTCGGCGGAGAGGTGCTGGCGGACTGGGCGCTGCGGCGCAGTTATGGTTTGCAATCGAAGACGCGACTGCTGGTGCTCGATATCCTGGCGGTGGTCTCCGGTGCGGCCATGCTTTGGCTGGTAGCCACCAATCAGATGCGGGTGATGTATGCCGTCGTTCTGGCGGAGATCTTCATCGCTTGCGGTCTGATGTTCCTCACGCTGCCGTCGCGCAACCTCGCCGGCCAGTGGATTGCATCGCAGGGCTTCTTCTTCTGGGCGCTGCAATATCCGCTGTACTGGTGGATGGGAGACAGGCCCGGTTGGGAATCCTCTTTCACGACACTCATTAGCCTGTGGTATCTGCCCAAGTATCTTGTTGCCTTCGGCATGATTCTGCGCGTCATGGAGGAGGACCAGGAGCGCGTTCGCACGCTTACCGAGGAGTACCGTCTGCTCTACGAGGGAAATCCTCATCCGATGCTCGTCTTTTCTCCCGAAGACGGAAGGTTCCTCTCGGCCAACGAGGCCGCGCTTCGTGCTTATGGCTATGCCATGGAAGAGTTCCTTGAGTTATCGGTACCGGAGATCTTTCCGCCGGAGGATGCGGCAACTCGTGCGGAGATGTTGCGGTATGAGCGTAGGTTTGAAAGGTATCAGACGCTCACCCGGCGCAAGGACGGAAGCAGCTTTCACGCGGAGATGACGATGTATCCGGTCACCTTTCAGAGCCAGTGGGCGAGATTCCTGCTGGTCGTCGATACGACGGAGCACGTGGAGCTCAACCGTGAGCTGGTCCGCCAGGCACAACACGATCACCTGACGGGTCTGCCGAACAGGACGCTGCTGGAAGACCGCCTGAGCCAGTGGCTCTCAATTGCGCAGCGCAGCGACAAGCCGGCGGCGTTGATGACACTCGATCTCGACCGGTTCAAACTCATCAACGATACGTACGGTCATCTGGTTGGCGACGAGTGCCTGAAACAGGCAGCCGCGCGGATGCAGTCGCGTATTCGGCAGAGTGACACGCTGGCGCGAACCGGCGGCGAGGAGTTCACCCTGATCGTCCACCACATCTCGTCAGAGGATGGCGCCAGGAGCTTGGCAGAAAGCCTACTGCGGCTGTTTGACCGGCCGTTGCATATCAATGGCCTGATCATCCCCATCACCATCAGCATCGGCGTCGCTATCTACCCAGCCGACGCTCATGATCTGGACACGCTGCGTCAGCTCTCTGACGACGCCCTCTACCAGGCCAAGCGGACGGGACGGAACCGCGTGGTCTTCGCAGGGCACATGCCTGTTAGGGATGTTCAGCGGCTGACTTCAGATTAGTCAGTCCACGCTCAAAGTCCGGACCAATCATCTTATCCATGCTGGTAAAGACCATCATGACCTTCGTCATGAAGCTGGAGGGGCCGTCCATGGTCCAGCGGACGCTCGTGGGGCCTGCGGGCGAACCGGAGTAGTAGAAGGTCGCTGTGTTCTTGCCTGCGAAGGGTTTGATGAAATCGAGGCGGATATTCGTCTTCTCCGGTGTTGCGGAGAGGATCTCCATCTCGCCTTCGCCGACCTTGCTGTTGCCCTTCCAGTGATAGATGGCGCCCGTTCCCGAGTCCGGCCCGGAGTAGGTTACCTGCATCGCGGGATCGAGCCTCGCCCATGGAGACCACGCGTCCCAGTGATGGAAGTCGGTGACAAAGGTAGCGATCTTTTCCGGCGGGGCTGCAATGGCGGCGGAACGCTCGACGTGGAAGGTGGCCGGCTTGGTAGCGGCCAGAATCAGAATGATAACTACGGCGAGAACAACGACAGCTGCAATCAGCTTCAACATGCGAAGCCTCCGGAGTGAGATGTTTAGAGCATTTTCCTTGTTGCTGGGTATCCCTGAAGAGGAGTGCAGCGGCGTTTTCATTGCGGAAATCGCCCCATAGATGCGGGAAATGGTCTACTGCTGCGCAGCCGCGGGCTTGTCGTCAGCCTTGGGCTTCTCGTCTTCTGCCTTCTTCGCCGTGAAGGTGCCGGGATAGCCGAGAGGCTGTACGTCGATGGTGCCAGCCAGTGAGCCGTCTTCCGCGAGAGTACCGACCCAGGTAAGGATAAGCGCCTGGCCCTCATACTCTCCGCCGTGCTTGAAGGTAAGCTTTGTGTCCTCCAGCGTCCCGGTCACGTCGTACGACTTGTTACCGAGCGAGCAGGTTCCGGTGATCTTGTTGTCTTTGTCGATCGAGAACGTGCAGCTCTCATTGACCGGATAGCCGCTGACATCGCCATAGATCTTCCAATTGCCTGCGACAGGGGTGGTTGCGGTGGCGGCAAAGCTGGTAACCGTCAGCGAGAGCACAAGCGTGGCGAAGCGTTTCATCGATCGTCTCCTGAGGGGATGGGTGCAGCCAATATACATGACCAAGATTGACAAGCCACCAGAAAAGCGCAGAGACTCGCAATCGAAGGTTCCCGAAGGAGAAAAGACAGATGCGGATGAATCGGCGGCAGTTTATGGGTGGCGCAGCGGCGGTTGCGGCAGCAGGTGTGATGGGACGGATGGCATGGGCTGATCCGCTTGGTCTGCCTATCGGAATCCAGCTTTACACCGTGCGTGACCCCATGATGAAAGACACCGTGGGTACCGTGAAACAGATTGCCGGGATGGGCTACAAGGAAGTGGAGACGGCCGGTTACGGCACCATTAAAACGGCTGCCGAGTTCCGCAAGGTGCTGGATGATGCCGGCCTGAAGTGCCCCAGCGCTCACCTGCAGTGGGACATCAACAACCTGCAGAAGTCGTTCGATGACGCGAAGGCGCTGGGTTGCAAATACGCAACCGCGTCTGTTCCCAAGCAACTGATTCAGGAGAAGGCGACCAAGTCGCCCGCTGAAATGTCAGACGCCGAACGCGCGGCATGGCGCGCGAAGATGGTCGCTCCGCTGACGGGCGATGACTTCAAGAAGCTGGCCGAGGTCATGAACAAGGTCGGTGAAGAGGCCAGGAAGAATGGCCTGCTCTTCGCCGCGCATAACCACACCATGGAGTTTGCCCTGGTCGACGGCGTTCCTGGTTACGACTACCTGCTCAAGAACACTAACCCCGCGAACGTGAAGTTTGAAATCGACTGCGGCTGGATTACCGTCGCCGGCTACAAGCCGGGTGACTATGTGAAGAAGTTTCCCGGCCGCGTGAAGATGCTGCACATCAAGGACTTTTCGAGCTGGGAGAGCGGTAAGACCGGCGAGAGTGCGAAAGGTACGGAGATCGGCAAGGGCAAGGTGGACTATAAGGCGATCTTCGCCAGCGTGAAGAGCACCGGTATCGAGCATATCTTCGTTGAGCAGGAAGCACCGTACACGCTGCCTCCTCTTGAGGCGGCAAAGGCTGACTTCGACTATCTGCATTCGCTGTCGTAAGCGGAGACGGAGTTGAAATACAAAGCGCGGGCTAAAGAGCCCGCGCTTTTGTTCTTTTATCGATATACCTTACGCAACCCGCGCGCCACACTTCGGGCAGAACTGAGCATCATGCTCCACAGGTGCACCGCACTGACTGCAGACCCGGCCATTGGCGAGATAGGGATTATGGTTGTTAGCGGGCGGGACAGGCGTCGTCGTTGCCCCGCCGTTGAGAATCGTCTGCTGTAGCTGTACAGCGAGCAGAGCGTTGTACTCCCGCACACGTCCCGGCATGAAGAAGCATTCGAAGAACGCGACAACAGCCGGAATGATAGTCCAGCAGAAACAGAGATACAGCACACCCATGCCATTGCGTTTCAGATAGAAGTGATGTGCGCCGAAGCCTCCCAGGAAGAAAGCGAACAGAATACCCGCGACCTCATCTTTGCGTTGATTCTGGTACTCAGAGTAGAAGTACGCGCGCTGCGCTTCCGTCATGCCTGCTGTATAAGGATCCCCTGTCATCAGATACCTCTTTCTGTCCCGTCTCCAGTTACGTAATCCAGATACGCATCTCTGGGATGGACGGTTCCATCCGCATGTGTTCTCGCCGGCGTCCGTCCGATAATGTCATATTTTCGTTGGAAGTCGGCCCTGTTTTGTCGCAATTTACAGCTTCTGGAAAGAGGCGCATGATGCTTGGCAAGGCAACGTGAGGGCGTTGCCGCAATCTCTAATCGAATCGTGTGGAGGTTCTTATGCAGATTTCGAATGGTCAATGCGGTCTTTGTTCTCACTTCGGTGAGACGCATAGAGACAACAACCTTATCTCCATTGTCACCAGCCACCAGGCGGAAGCAACCGTAGTGGACGAATGCGGTCATCCAAAGCATGCCAGCCTGCACCTGAAGGTCACCCCGATCAGCGGTTGCGACGGATTTAGTCCGGCGGCGGCAGCTTAGAACATTTTTCCTGTGGGTGTCGTGTAGGGGCTTCCGCATCTATGGGCGTTGCCGCAATGAAAACGCCGCTGCACGCCTCTTCCGGCGTACCCGGCAACAGGGAAAATGCTATTACTCTCCCCTCAACTCACAATTCACCGAAGAGGCTGCGCAGTGCGCAGCCTCTTTCGTTTTGGGCTGGGCGGAGATACGCTAGGGCGTGCCAACTAATTCTGCCTCCCCGGAGTAGGTCCCCTATGAAACTGCGCCTCGCAGCTATTTTCTCTGCTCTTGTCCTTACTATCTCTTCGCTAGCGCAGACATCAGCGATTAAAGCGCCCGTCATCGCCTACGAGGAGTACCGCTTGCCCAACGGCCTGCAGGTCCTTCTCACCGAAGACAAGTCTCTGCCTCTGGTCAGCGTGAACGTCTGGTATCACGTTGGCGCGGTGAATGAGCGTCCGGGCCGCACGGGCTTTGCGCATCTCTTCGAGCACATGATGTTCGAAGGTTCGAAGAACGTGGGCGAGAAAAACCACTTCAAGTATCTCGAGGCCGCCGGTGCATCGGACATCAACGGCAGCACCAACTTCGATCGTACGAACTACTTCGAGACGGTGCCTTCCAATCAGCTCGAGCTCGCCTTGTGGCTGGAGAGCGATCGCATGGGCTTCCTGCTCGATACGCTGGATCGCGCCAAGCTGACCAATCAGCGTGACGTTGTGCGGAACGAGCGCCGTCAGTCGCGTGAGAACCAGCCTTACGGTGTTGTGGAAGAAGAGGTCTACGGCAATCTGTTCCCGGAGCCGCATCCCTATCACGGCGTTGTAATCGGCTCGCACAAGGATATCGAGGCCGCACGCCTGGTGGACGTCCGCGACTTCTTCAAGACATACTATGCGCCGAACAATGCCACACTGGTCGTCGCCGGCAGCTTCGATAAAGCTCAGGCGAAGGCTCTGGTTGAGAAGTATTTCGGTCCGTTGCAGAAGGGCGACGCTGTGCCGAAGGTCGATGTCGTGACGCCGTCGATCACCGCTGAGAAGCGGCTCACCGTGACCGATACCGTGCAACTGGAGAAGGTCTATCTTGCATGGCTTTCGCCCAAGGCGTTTGCTCCGGGTGATGCCGAGATGGACATCACAGCCGACGTGCTGGGTGGCGGACGTTCCAGCCGCCTTTACAAGAAGCTGGTCTACGAACAGCAGATCGCACAGGCAGCACAGTGCTACAACGAGTCCGCGCAGGTGGCCTCGATCTTCAATTGCGAGATCACGGCACGTCCCGGCACCAAGGCCGCCGATCTGGAAAAGGCCGCAAACGCGGTGATCGATGAGTTTCTGAAGAACGGTGCGACACCGGAAGAGCTTGAGCGTGCCCGCACTAAATCCATCGCCGGCTTGATTCGTCCGCTGGAGCGCATCGGTTCTGTCGCTGACAAGTTGAACTACTACAACCATTTCACCGGCGATCCCGGATATCTTCCGAAAGATATCGCCCGCTATCAGAATGCGGATGGCGCTTCCGTGATGAAGTATGCGCAGGATCTGCTGGCGAGCAACCATCGTGTCGTTGTCTACGGCGTGCCCGGCGAGAAGGTGATTCACGACGTACCGCGCAGTCCGGAGAATACGGACGCGGACGTGAAGATCGAAAAGGAATACACTGCCGAGTTCGATGCGGCACAGGCATGGCGCAAGTCCGCGCCGAAGCCGGGGCCAATGCCGTCCTTCGCGCTGCCGGTACCGCAGACCTTTACTCTTGCGAATGGTTTGAAGGTGTATGTAGCAGAAAACCATAAGCTGCCGCTCTTCGCGGCGAATCTGGTCTCACTCAGCGGAGCCTCGCAGGATCCGGCGGATAAGCCAGGTGTTGCCGGTTTTGCCGCAGCGATGCTGACCGAGGGGACGAAGACCCGCTCGGCGACTATGATTGCAGACCAGACGGGAGACCTCGCACTCTCGCTCAACGGAACTGCTACCTCTGACGCGATGAGCGTCTCTGTAGGCGGGCTGACAACGAAACTGGACAATGCCGTCGATCTCTTTGCGGATGTTGCATTGCATCCGGCCTTCGATGGCAGTGAGGTGGAGCGTGTCCGCAAGCGTCGTCTGACGCAGTTGCTGCAGCAGCGCGACCAGCCACCGATTGTCGCACAGCAGGTCGGTATTGCCGCTCTGTTCGGTCCCACCAGCGCTTATGGACACAATTCTCTCGGCAAGCCGGATTCGGTGAAGGAGATCTCTTCCGCCGATCTGTCAGGCTTCTATACGAAGAGCGTCGGTCCAAAAAACTCGGCTCTAGTGTTGTCCGGCGACATCACCCTCGCGAAGGCACGTGCTCTGGCGACCAAGTACTTTGGCGGATGGACAGGGACGGCCTCTGTGCCTACGCCTCCAACTGCTCCGCCGACAGCGACCAAGCGCGTGATTCTGGTGGACAAGCCAGGCGCTCCCCAGACCGCAATCTATGCTTTCCAGCTTGGCTTGCCACGTTCCACTCCGGACTATGTTCCGGTGGTGGTGATGAACACCATGCTTGGCGACCTGTTCTCCAGCCGCATCAACATGAACCTGCGCGAAGAGCACGGCTACACCTACGGAGCCAGCTCGCGCTTCACCTTCCGCCGTGGCAATGGGCCGTTCCTTGCAGGTGCGTCGGTTCGGACGGATGTCACTGCGCCGGCTGCCAGGGAGCTGATGCATGAGCTCACACGCATCCGGACGGAGCCGCTGAGCGATAGCGAGCTGAAGATGGCGCGCGACAGCTATGCCCGTTCACTGCCTGGTGATTTCGAGACCAACGCCGGAGTAGTTGGGGCCATGGGCAATATCTTCACCTATGGTCTGCCGCTGACGTATTACCGTACATTGCCTGCGAAGGTTGATGCAGTCACGTCGAAACAGGCGGCGGATGCAGCGACAACCTACATCCATCCGGACCAGATGATTCTGGTTGCCGTCGGCGACAAATCTAAGATTGAAGCAGGCCTGAAGGATCTGAAGCTCGCGCCGATCGAAGAGTGGACGGTCGACGCAACACCGAAACAGTAGTGTCATTTTTCTTGTAGGTGTACAGTAGGGCTTCTGCATCTATGGCGTTTCCGCAGTGCAAACGCCATAGATGCACGCTCCTTCTGGGATACCCAGCAACAGGAAAATGCTCTAGCGTCCTGAGGGTTAGCCCATCCATTTCGTATCCGAGCCCGAC
The DNA here is from genome assembly GCF_025685425.1 of Terriglobus albidus. Lineage (GTDB taxonomy): Bacteria > Acidobacteriota > Terriglobia > Terriglobales > Acidobacteriaceae > Terriglobus > Terriglobus albidus. The sequence goes on along the minus strand of NZ_JAGTAS010000020.1, from coordinate 115,136 downwards.
GAACTTGGTTCGTCGGGGGTGGACGATTCGAGCAAAGCTCGAATCGGGTGGGAGACGCGGGCTTCAGCCCGCGTTCGTTGGCTCTATAAAAAAACGGGCTTTAGCCCTGGCCTCTTTTGTCAATTAGGAAAAAGCCCAGGGCTAAAGCCCATTTACTTTTGCATCTTTATCAGCGGGCTGAAGCCCGCTGCTCCCACCTGGTTCAGTTATGCTCTAGGCTCTGTAGATCAACCCTTTATTTGAAGAATTAATGACTCGGAGCACTAATGTTAATCGAGTGGATAAAGGCCACGCTTCGGCGTGGCCCTTTGCTTGCCCGTTGGGCATACGTCGAGCAGCGGACACCTGCCGCAGCGCAGCTCATTCTTTGTGCACAGCGTCTGTCCATGCAGTTTGAAGAGCGAGTGATCTTCGTCCAGCATCTCAGGCGTCCAGTCCTCGGGTACCAGTGCCATCAGGTCCGCTTCCACCTGGCGCGCATCGGCTTTAGGCGAGCTCAGGCCCAGCCGCTGCGCAATCCGTTGATGGTGGCCGTCGATGCATAGAGCGCGGCGTCGCAGTGTGGTGAAGTTGACCACAGCCGCGGAGGTCTTCACGCCGACACCCGGGAGCTGCTCGATCCAGGCGCGGATCTTTTCGGTGCGATACCGTCCCAACGGCTCCAGCCGCAGCACGCCGATACGGTCGCTGATCTGCCGAAGTGTTTCCTTCAACTGGTGCGACTTCTTCTCATAGTGCGTTACCGGTCGAATGACCTCCTCGATCTCTGCGATGGAGGCATCGCGCAAACGTGTCCAGTCACCTTGCCAGCCGTCGAAGCGGTTGCGCAGATCGCGGATGATCTGCAGCGACACTTCGGTCTTGGTACGGGCAGAGAGCAGCGAGTAGATCAACTGTGTCAGCGGATCCCACACATCGCGCGGAGCCGGCTTGCCGTAGAAAGCAAGCAGCCGCTGATGAAGCTCGGGCAGGATATCCGGCGGTGTGGGTTCGAACAGAGAGGACATTTGAGCAGTACAAAGGCCGCGAGCAAATCGCGGCCTTTGTTTCTATGCTAACTCGCAGCGAGTTAGATTTCTTTCACGCCATCGACGAAGGCGCGCAGCTTGCGGCTGCGGCTGGGATGACGCAGCTTGCGCAGGGCCTTGGCTTCGATCTGGCGGATGCGCTCGCGGGTGACCTGGAAGCTCTGGCCCACTTCTTCGAGCGTATGCTCGGAGCCGTCTTCGAGGCCGAAGCGCATCTTGATCACACGCTCTTCGCGCGGAGTCAGCGTGCGCAGTACCTGCGAGGTGTACTCCTTCAGGTTCACCGAGATCACGGCGTCGGACGGCGAGACTGCCATGCGGTCTTCGATGAAGTCGCCAAGGTGCGAATCTTCCTCTTCACCGATCGGTGTCTCCAGCGAGATGGGCTCCTGCGCGATCTTCAGGACCTTACGGACCTTCGCGACCGGGATATCCATACGCTTCGCGATCTCTTCCGAGCTGGGTTCGCGGCCGAGCTCCTGCACAAGCTGACGGCTGGTGCGGATCAGCTTGTTGATGGTCTCGATCATGTGCACCGGGATACGGATGGTGCGGGCCTGGTCCGCGATGGCGCGGGTGATGGCCTGACGAATCCACCAGGTGGCGTAGGTCGAGAACTTGTAACCGCGGCGGTACTCGAACTTATCGACGGCCTTCATCAGGCCGATGTTGCCTTCCTGAATCAGATCGAGGAACTGCAGACCGCGATTGGTGTACTTCTTCGCGATGGAGACCACGAGACGAAGGTTGGCTTCGATCAGCTCGCGCTTTGCCTTCTCCGCGTCCATGTCGCCCTGGATCATCTCGCGCTGCGTGCGCTTCAGCTCATCGATGGTAAGGCCGGCTTCGTTCTCCAGGCGCTCCAGATCCACGCGGCAGTTCTTCTGCTGGCGGCGGTACTCCTTCTTCAGCTCTTCCGAGCGCGAGGCATCGAACTTCTGGTCCAGCGACTTGATCTGGCGCTCAAGCGTGCGCATGGAGTCGACGGTCTTGTTGACCTTGTCGAGCAGGCGCTTCTTCTCGGAGTTGGTGTACTTGAGCTCGCGCACGATGCGCGTCGCCTTCACACGCTCGCGGCCGACCAGCCAGCGGTGCTTGCGCTGGTCCTTCGCCGACTTCAGTTTGCCGTCGGCCAGCTTGGCCGTGTACTCCTCGGCCTTCTTCTGGTGATTCGAGATAGCGTCGATCTTCTTGACGGTCGCCTTGACGCGCGACATCAGAATCTCTTCGGTCAGCTCTTCTTCGTCGAAGGTGACAACTTCCTTGATGTTGCGCACGCCGCGCTTCAGATCGTCGCCCAGAGCAAGAATCTCGCGAATGACGATCGGCGAGCGCGAGATGGCCTTCATGACGCGCAACTGGCCACGTTCAATGCGCTTGGCGATCTCAACCTCGCCCTCACGGGTGAGCAACGGAACCGTACCCATCTCGCGCAGGTACATGCGCACAGGGTCGTTGGTCTTCTCAAGCTGTCCCGGGGTCAGGTCAAGCTCAACGTCCTCATCCTCGGAGTCCAGGTCGTAGGCGTCGCGCTTGTCGAACTTTGCATCAGGCGACAGAACATCGATACCCTGCGTATTGATGGTCGTCAGCAGGTCATCCAGATCATCTGGATTGGTCATGTCGCCAGGAATCAGGTCGTTCGCCTCGCCGTAGGTGAGGTAGCCCTTCTCTTTACCGGCATCGATCAGCTTGTCCAGGCTGTCCTGGTCTATCGCTGTCTCTCCGAAATTATCCATTTCCTCGTTAGCCACAATGCATCCCTTCCCACGTTGAATCGTGGGGTGAAAATATTTTCGTGTTCGGCGTTCATCGTCGACACGTATCCCGGGGTTGTTACTGGGGCTGGAAAACGGAGTAGCGGTTTAGACCGCCTGGGCCACAGCTCCTCTATTCCGCAGTGGGCGAGGGCATAGTATGGGCGCAGAATCCCAGCGAACCACAGGATACCACATTCTTTAGACGCTCTAAAGCGCTCTCAGGACTCATTTCCGTCCCCCGGTCTCGGCTCTACACAGGGATGCCGCAGGGCGAAGAAGTGTCGCCCCTGGAAGCTGAGGAAAATATGGGTATTATTTCCATTCAATGGTGGATTGGTCCCTGTGGCTCAGCTCCACGTAGGGTCCGGCAGAGTCGGTCAGGAGTTTTACCGGCGATCCGTTTACGGTGACGGAACGTACCCGGCCGAACTTCCAGCGGACGGTCACCTTGGCAGCCCTCCCCTTGATCTTCAGCGAGGCGGCATCGCGGGTGAGAGTGCGACCCTCAAAGTCCTCCATGGTTTTGGTTGCCGATCCCGTAAATGGCTGAATCAACTCATAAATACGGCGATCGTCCAGGGTCTTTACGGTCTTATTGTCCGACTCTTCCGAGGGCACCAGCGTCATGACGTCTTCTGGGATCTTCGCGATGACCGCTCCAGCGCGGACATAGAGGGGTAGCACGTCCATCGGCGCATCGGCGACGAGCGTCTTGCCGCCGGTGGCCTGTGCTCCGGTCCAGTAGTTCACCCAGTCGCCCGCAGGCAGGTAAACCGGCCGCTGCGTTCCCTCGTGGAGAACCGGAGCCACGAGGAAATCGTCTCCGAAGAGGTACTCGTCCCTGGTCTCGCGGGCCTGTTTGTCGTCCTGGTAGTTCAGCACCAGGGCGCGCATCAGCGGCATGCCGGTTTTGTTGGCCTGCTGCGCGGCGGCGTAGCGGTAGGGGAAGAGGCTCATGTGCAGCACGGCGTACTTACGGTAGTTCTTCAGCGCCTCGTCGCCATAGCTCCAGGGTCCGCGATTCCTGGTGTTCAGGACCTCCATCGCGGGAGAGAAGGCAGCGACCTGCGTCCAGCGCATGAAGTTCACCGGATCGGGTTCGGCGCCGCCGAAATAGCCCCCAAGGTCAGCGGTCCACATCGCCATGCCGCTTAGTCCGGCGCCCAACCCAGCGGTCACGATGGTCGGCAGCCCGTCCTCTTCGGAGAAGTTGCCCTCGTTATCACCGCCCCAGAGCATGGCGATATTGTGGTTGCCGACAGTCGCGCTGCGCGCGAAGAGAACCCCGTTGCCCTTCAGGTCCTTCTGGATCAACTCTTCCATCGCGTTGTTGTAGAGCACGGCGAAGCGATTGCGCATCAGCCGCTGATCGGTACCATCGGCGAACTTCACGGGACCGATGAAGTTGCCCTCGGCATCGTCATCCTTGAAGCCGTCAGCCCCAAGCTTGATGACCTTGCGGACCTGGTTCTGCCACCACTCCTTCGCTGCCGGGCTGGTGAAGTCGATGATGGAGCCTTCGCCCTTCCACCACGTCCCCACATACGGGGTGCCGTCTTCGTTCTTGACGAAGTAGCCGCCTGCGGCGGCCTCTTTATAGTTGGAGCTCTCGATATCGAGCTTGTCAGCAAAGCCGGCTTCGCCCGGCGTCTTCGTCTTGTTGTTGATCCATGGTGTGTGCCACAGCACCAGCTTGAAGCCATTGTCATGGACGTACTTGATCGTGCCGCTGATGTCAGAGAACTGCTTCGGATTGAACTCGTAGCTGTTATATCCGGTGGACCACGGCGAATCGATCAGCTCGACGCTGGCAGGCAGGCCGAGAGCGCGTGTCTTGTCCACATCTTCGCGCACATCGGCGTCGTTACGGTGGTAGTCACGTCCGACCCAGGGAGCAAAGGCCCAGTACGGCGGAACAATGGTGCGCCCCACAAGTGCGGTGAAGCGATCGAGGATCTTTGGAAACTCCGGACCGGTGAACAACACGATGCGCAGCCTCTCGGCGGGAACAGAGACGTTCACCTCATAGCGGTCTGCAGCGTTCATATCGAAGACAGCTTCGGCAGTGGTGTCGACCCACAGGCCGTAACCGGTGGTTGAGAGATAGAAGGGAATCGGCTTATAGGTGCCTGCGCCTTTGCTGTATGCATTGTCCTGCGACAGATTGCGAATGACTTCGTGCGTGTGATTCAGCGTGTTGTAGTGCTCACCGAGACCGTAGTATCCGGCAGCGCCATCATGAACCTGAAACTCCCAGTCACCGACTGCGTATGCCGTAGAGGTGATCTCATAAACACCTTCACTCAACTGCTTCAGATGAAGCTTCGATGCTGCAACAGGAGAACCTTCAAAAGTAAAGTCATGCAGGACGAGATCCTTGATATCGATTGCTGTAGGCCCGGGCCGCAGACCGGGAATCGCCAACGCAACAGAATTCGTGCCACGGCGATCAAAGCCATCTACCGGAGCTTCGCCGACACGCTGGTCGGCAACGCGCTGGTTCTGTGCCAGTGCGGATGCAGAGAGAACGAGGATTGGAAGAAGTCTGCGAAGAGAGGTCACGCGAAGTCACTCCAGGAGCGGTTAAAACAGAACGGCCTGCATGCTTTATTGAGCGATGCAGGCCATTCTATCTGGTTCGCAATAACGCGTGATGTGCTGGTCCGGTTAGCGGCCAAAGAAGCCGTAACCACCGCCGCGATTCATAATGTGATCCCAGCCAACGCGATAGCCGCGTTCAAAGCCCATGCGATATGCGTTGCGATCACGCCAGCTCACCGGAGGACGACGATATTCGTCCCGATTGTTCGGAGTCGGCCGGCGGTGATTCTCAAAATCTTTCTGCGCCCCATAGATGCCGTCATGAAATCCCTGACGTTGCATCTCCTGAAACTCACGAGGAGGCGCATCCCATCCATATGCAAGTCCATATCCAGATCCATATCCCGGAGGTGGAGGCGGCGGGCCTTGTGCAATGGCTGGAGCGGCAAAGGTAGCCGTCATCATCACAGCCGCGAGAGTAAGTCCTGCAAAGCGTTTGATAATCATCTTCTTTTCCTCCACCCGATGTACATCGCGGGCACTTGTGAATACCCATGTTAGAGTGGAGAGTTGCTGAGAGAAAGATGGGTTGAAGTGCGGGTACGTTCTCAAAATATTTGGATCGCGAGAGTTTGAGGATGCATCGTTGCAGCAAAGGATTTCTGCGTGTCTCTGTTTGTGAGTGCTTTCACACAACACCGAGCAGCTTCAACAGATGGTCTGAAATCTTGAACAGACGATCCGAATATAGAGCGGGCCTTCAGCCCTTTGTCGTTCAATGTGACCGAGACCTGGGGCGTTGCCCCAGGCTGGTATAGAGCGCGCCTTCAGCGCTTAGAACCATCACACACTCTGTTTGTAGCGGAGAAATCTGCTTTTAAATGAGTCTCCCAGGCTGGGTGCCCACCCTTGCAACGCTAGGGCGTATCGACAAATTCCAGATAGGCATACTCTGGGTGACCCATCCATCGCAAATGGCCGCAACGAACGAAGTTCGTCGGGGACCCCGATACGCGATGGTGGATGTTCGAGCGAAGCTCGAACCGGTGGGAGCCGTGGGCTTTCAGCCCACGGTCTATCGGCTCAATATAGAAATGGGCTTTAAGCCCTGGGCTTTTCCTCACAGACAGAGAAGTCCCAGGGCTAAAAGCCCGTCTACTTTTACGCCTTTATCAGCGGGCTCAAGCCCGCTGCTCCCACCACTTTCAGTCATTCTGTATCAGATCAACTGAATTTGTCGATGCCCTACGGTGGCAGGGAATACCCCGGAATTCCTTACAAAATGAATTTGTCGATGGTCGTAAAAAGCAAAAAGGCCCGGACGATTCCGGGCCTCTTTGCTTGTTATGTCTTGGTTTGTTATGCCTTACCTGCAAGCTGGCGCAGCACGTATTGCAGAATGCCGCCGTGCTGGTAGTAGAGGATCTCCTGCGGTGTATCGATGCGAACCTGCGCCTGGATGTTCTTGACGGAGCCATCCGCGGCCTTGGCATGCACCGTTATCACCTTGCCGTCGGCGAACTTCGAGTCGAGCATTGTTTTCAGGCCGGGGATGTCATAGACCTCCTCGCCAGTCAGGCCGAGCGACTCGACGCACTGTCCTTGCAGGAACTGCAACGGAAGAATGCCCATACCCACCAGGTTCGAACGGTGGATACGCTCGTAGCTCTCAGCGAGTACGAAGCGTACGCCCAGCAGACGCGTGCCCTTGGCAGCCCAATCACGCGAGGAGCCGGAGCCGTACTCCTTGCCCGCGAGGATGGCCAATGGCGTACCGCGCTCCGCATAGGTGACCGAGGCATCGTAGATCGACATCTGTTCGCCCTCGGGCAGAAGACGAGTCACGCCGCCTTCCGTTCCGGGAGCCAGCTTGTTCTTCAGGCGAACGTTGGCGAAGGTGCCGCGCACCATCACCTCGTGATTACCGCGGCGTGAGCCATAGCTGTTGAAGTCGGCCGGTTTCACACCGTTGCTGGTGAGGTACTTTCCGGCAGGGCTGTTCAGCTTGATGGAGCCTGCAGGTGAGATGTGGTCCGTGGTAATGGAGTCGCCAAGCACAGCAAGAACGCGAGCTCCAGCGATGTCGGTGACCGGTTCCGGCGTTGCCGGCATGTTGTCGAAGTATGGCGCCTGGCGGATGTAGGTGGAGTCAGCCTCCCACCCGTAGGTGTCGCCCGAGGGGAACTTCAGGTTCTGCCAGTTGACGTCACCTTTGGAGACCGTCGAGTACTCCTTGTGGAACATACTGCTGTCGATGGAGCTTGCAACGGTCGCAGCCACTTCTTCCTGTGACGGCCAGATGTCAGTCAGATAGATCGGCAGACCATCTTTGCCTTTACCCAGCGGCTCGTTGTCGAAGTCGAAGTCGATGCGGCCAGCCAGTGCATAAGCAACAACCAGCGGCGGCGACATCAGGTAGTTGGCGCGCACATCGGAGTTGATACGGCCTTCGAAGTTACGGTTTCCGGAGAGCACAGAGACCGCGACCAGGCCGTGATCTTCAATCGCTTTGGTGACATCGGTGGGCAGCGCGCCCGAGTTGCCGATGCAGGTGGTGCAGCCATAGCCGACGGTGTTGAAGCGCAGCTTGTCCAGATACGGAGTCAGGCCGGCCTTCTCGTAGTAATCGGTGACGACGCGCGATCCGGGAGCGAGCGAGGTCTTCACCCACGGCGGCGTGGAAAGTCCCTTCTCAACCGCCTTCTTCGCCAGCAGGCCTGCCGCCAGCATCACGCTGGGGTTCGAGGTGTTGGTGCACGAGGTGATCGCCGCAATGACAATAGACCCGTGGTGGAGATATTTGTCGACATCCACACCCAGGCGATCCTTGATGCTTGCGATCGGCTCAGCCTTGCCCGGTTCGGGCGTGGCCTTGCTCTCGTCAGAGTCATCGACTGAAGGATGGCCGCCCTCACCCTGCCAGCGAACGATCTGGCGATCGTTGCCCTTGTGGCCATTGGGACCGAAGAGCGACGGGAGCTGCGACTTGAAGCTCTCGGCGGTGCGGGAGAGCGACACACGATCCTGAGGACGCTTCGGTCCGGCGACGGAGGGTTCTACCGTACCGAGATCGAGGTGCAGCGTGGAGGAGTACGTGGCTTCCTTGGCATTGGCGGTGTGGAACATGCCCTGCGCCTTGTAGTAGGCCTCGACCAGAGCGATCTGCTCCTGGCTGCGGCCGGTCAGGCGCAGATAATTCAGGGTCTCGGCGTCGACCGGGAAGATGCCGCACGTCGCGCCGTACTCAGGCGCCATGTTGGCGATGGTGGCGCGGTCAGCCAGCGGCAGAGCGCTGATGCCGGGTCCGTAGAACTCGACGAACTTGCCGACGACGCCGTGCTTGCGCAGCATCTCGGTGACGGTCAGAACCAGGTCGGTGGCAGTGGCGCCCTGCTTCAGCTTGCCGGTCAGGCGGAAGCCGACAACCTGGGGCACCAGCATGGAGACAGGCTGGCCCAGCATGGCAGCCTCAGCTTCAATACCGCCTACGCCCCAGCCCAGAACGCCCAGACCGTTCACCATGGTGGTGTGTGAGTCAGTGCCGACCAGCGTGTCGGGATAGGCGACGTTGTCGTCCGTGGTGAAGACGACGCGAGCCAGGTACTCCAGATTCACCTGGTGGCAGATACCCATGCCCGGAGGCACGGCGGAGAAGTTGCGGAAGGCGGTCTGGCCCCACTTCAGAAAGGCATAGCGCTCGCGGTTGCGCTGGAACTCGAGCAGCGAGTTCAGCTCATAGGCGTTGGCCGTGCCGTATTCGTCCACCTGGACGGAGTGATCGATCACCAGCTCCGCCGGCTGCAGCGGGTTGATCTTCTGCGGATCTCCGCCGAGGGCCTTCATGGCGTCGCGCATCGCGGCCAGATCGACGACGGCGGGCACGCCGGTGAAATCCTGCATCAGGACGCGGGCGGGCATGTAAGCGATTTCGCGGCTGGGCTCAGCAGAGCAGTCCCAGTTGACCAGGAAGTTAATATCGTCGGCGGTGACGGAGACGCCATCTTCGCGGCGGAGCAGGTTCTCAAGCAGGATCTTCAGCGAGAACGGAAGTCGAGTGAGCTGGACGGTGTGCAGTGCGTCAAGGCGGTAGTAGGTGTAGCTCTTGCCGCCTGCGGTCAGTGTGGCTTTTGCGCCAAAGCTATTGACGGTGCTCATGGTATCGGGTCCTCAAGGTGCGCCTCGAAAGGGCGCGGTTTTCCGCAGATCGCACGGTCCAAGGGGGACGATCTGCAGGCGTAGGAAGCGTAACAAATCTACAAGAAAAGGAGGGTTACAGGAGGATGCGGCCGCGGTCGTGTTTACCGCGGCGAAACCGCTTCAGGATGAAGGGGCTGCGCATGGCGATTATTGTAGCTCCGCCAACTTTCAGAAGGGAATGACCCGGGGATGCGGAATTCAGTGGAGCCGAAGAACTGTTGCCTCATTCTTCGCGGTTTACCGCGAAGGGTGGGGCAACGAATGCGTGCGAACCATAGAAGATAGAGGCTTCTGGTTATCTCGATGCTTATCTCAAGCTGGCGATGCGTTTCCTCAGAAACCGTTGTTCCTGGTTTGAGCACGCCAGGCCGAGTGCGCGTTCATATGCGGCAATCGCTTCGTCGCTTCGGTTGAGCCGCCGCAACAGTTCACCCTTCGCCGCATAGAAGTGGCCATAACACTTCAGGTCACCGCGTTGTTCGATCTCAGCCAACAGCTTGAGCCCTGCCTCTTCTCCATAGGCCATGGCAATGGCGGCTGCACGATTGAGTTCGATGATGGGTGTGGGCTGCTGGCGATAGAGCAGGGTATAGAGCGCTGCAATCTGCGGCCAGTCGGTGGCTGAGGCAGTTTGCGCCTGTGCGTGGAGCGCAGCGATAGCCGATTGCAGCGCATAGGGGCCGGGTAGTCCTTGTCGGAGCGCTTCTTCTACCAGCATCAGACCCTCCTCGATCTGTGTTCGGTTCCACAGGCTGCGGTCCTGCTCCTCCAGAAGGATGATGTCCCCTTCGGCTGACAGGCGGGCGGCCGCACGTGAGTCCTGCAGCAGGATCAGGGCCAGCAAGCCGGTGAGCTCGGCCTCGGAGGGCATAAGCCGGTGCAGCAGCCGGGCAAGGCGGATGGCCTCTGCGGCAAACTCCCGGTTGTTGTGGGTGTAGCCCTCATTGAAGACCAGGTAGATGGTCAGAGCGACAGCCGCGATCCGCTGCGGCAGATCCTCACGTGAGGGGACACGGTAGGGAATACCGGCGTCGCGGATCTTCTGTTTGGCGCGGACGATGCGCTGCTGCATGGTGGCGACCGGTACCAGAAAGGCGCGGGCGATCTGTTCCGTACCTAAGGAGCAGAGCGTCCGCAGAGTCAGGGCAACCTGAGCTTCCTGCGGGAGCGCTGGGTGGCAGCAGGTGAAGATCAGACGCAGCAGATCGTCTTCGATCGGCTGCTCTGCTTCAAGCATCGCCGTCTCCTGGGCAGGCGGCTCATGCTCGCAAGACTGCAGGAAGTGGACCAGCTCGGTTTGTTTGTCTGCAAAGTTTGCACGGCGGCGGATCAGGTCAAGCGCCTTGTGCCGCGCGGTCGAGATGAGCCAGGCTCGCGGATTGGCCGGCAGTCCCTCGATTGGCCACTGCTGGAGGGCGATGGTGAAGGCCTCCTGGGTCACCTCTTCGGCCAGATCGAAGCTGCCGAGCAGGCGAATCAGGGTAGCCAGGACCCGGGCGGCCTCTTCGCGATAGATGGTCTCGAAGCTGGCCTGCCCGGTTTCCGTTGGTAACGGCATAATGGCTTAGTTTTGGTCCTTACGTTCGACGATAGGACGGACCTCGATCGATCCGGTACGGGCCGAGGGGATGCGCGCTGCGATGGCGACGGCCTCATCCAGATCGGCCGCTTCCACCATATAAAAGCCGCCGAGCTGTTCCTTTGTCTCCGCAAACGGGCCGTCGGTGACCGACTGCTTACCATCCTTAACCCGGACCGTGGTTGCCTGCGCCACGGGATGGAGCTGCCGGCCCGCCAGAAAGTGGCCGGAGTTCTTCAGCGACTGTGTCAGGGCGCCGTATTCGGCATACATATCAACAAGTTGCGCCGGGGGCAGAGCGTTGAGCTTGGCTTCGTTGTCGTAGATTAGCAGTAGATATTGCATGGGTTCCAGGCCTCCATTTGCCTGTCTGCGGGTTAATCGAACAGGCCGAAGACAGATCGACAGGGTATGAGGAAAAGATGAGAGGAATTTTTTGGATTTCACTAGGAATGGTGCAACCACTCCCGTTTTTAACATCTCTGTAACAATCACGTAGCCTTCGGCAGTGCCGGGATTGGTACTATCCCATGAGGCGGCTTGTCCAAGGCGAGCGCGCCGGAGTGTATGTGTGACGGTAGCCGTCAAAGAAGGCGTTAGTCAATCCGCTGCTTTACAGGCCAAACTCAAACGCACCCCAGGCAAGAAGAGCTTCGGTGTCTTCGGCGCCATTATTTTGGCGGGAATTGTGTATGCCGGGGTTCATGTCGCCAACGACCTGAGCCGGGTTCACAATCTCAGCGGATGGCCGTATATTCTGCTCGGCCTCGCTCTCCTGATCGCCCTTGGCTTTGAGTTCGTCAACGGCTTTCACGACACGGCCAATGCCGTAGCCACTGTCATCTATACGCATTCGCTCGATCCGCATGTTGCCGTGATCTGGTCCGGCATCTGGAACCTGATCGGAGTGCTTACCTCCTCGGGCGGCGTCGCTTTCGCGGTTCTCTCGCTGCTTCCCATCGAAATCATTCTTAAAGCCGGTTCCGGAGCGGGATTTGCCGCGGTCTTCGCTCTGCTGCTTGCGGCCATTGCCTGGAACCTGGGCACCTGGGCGTTGGGACTCCCGGCGTCCAGTTCGCACACTCTGATCGGATCGATGATTGGCGTTGGTATCGCCAACCAGTTGATGAATGGCGCCAACGGCGCCAGCGGCGTGGATTGGGGCCAGGTGGGCAATGTCTTCCGCGCGCTCTTTATCTCTCCCATCGCCGGTTTCTCGTTCGCGGCGCTGATGCTCATCATCCTGAAGCAGGTGGTGAAGGACCAGCAGCTCTACGAGGCGCCGGTCGGCAATGAGCCCCCTCCGTTCTGGATTCGCGTCCTGCTCATCCTTACCTGCACCGGCGTCAGCTTCGGGCACGGATCGAACGACGGTCAGAAGGGCATGGGACTCATCATGCTGATCCTGATCGGCACGGTTCCCACGGCCTATGCGCTAAACCACGCTCTCGGCTTCTCGCAAACTCAGGACTTCGTCGCGGTCAGCGAATCGGCCGCGCGTGTCTTCCAGCATTACGCTCCGCAGGGCATCGAGGTGAACGACGCCAGGACAGTGCTGACGGCATACATCCGCTCCAAGGAGCTGGTGCCCGACGTCATTCCGGCGGCGCGGCGTATGGCCGATGAGATCACCCATCAGGTCGCCCCGCATCATCAGCTCTCTGATGTTCCGGACGATCAGCAGCGCAATGTTCGCAACGATATGTATATTGAGAGCGAGACCCTGCGCCTGCTCGCCAAATCGAATGTCGAAAAGGGTGTTCCGCCCTTCACCGCGGCCGACAAAGACACTCTGAAGAACTACGAAGATCATCTCGATCACGCGACCAAGTTCATTCCGGTGTGGGTCAAGGTGGCGGTGGCTCTCGCGCTCGGCCTGGGAACCATGGTCGGCTGGCGGCGTATCGTCATCACGGTGGGTGAGCGCATCGGTAAGGAGCATCTCACCTACGCGCAGGGCGCCTCGGCGGAGATTGTTGCGGCGGCTACCATCATCGCCGCGGACCGCTTCCATCTGCCGGTGAGTACAACCCACGTGCTGAGCTCAGGCGTGGCCGGAACCATGCTGGCGAACGGAAGCGGCCTGCGCATGCAGACCATCCGCAACATTCTGCTGGCCTGGCTCTTCACGCTGCCTGCCGCAGCGTGTATTGCGGGCGGTATCTACTACGCGCTCCGTCTCTTCGTGAAGTAAACCTCTGCAACCCCGTTTGCAACAAAAAGATGCGGCAACGCGTGCGAGCGGGGGCGTGTCTATCTATAGGTATCAGCCGGGCGGAGAGAAAGATCCGGTGTGAAGAGGTGACCTATGGGTGGGAATGGAAATGCTCTCAGAATCAGTGTGATGGCGGCGTTTTTGGCATTGCCGCTGGCCGGCTGCAGGGGTAGCAGCGTACAGGCGGCGCTGCAGGAGCCGGGAGCGGGAAATCCTGCCGACTCCAACCTGGCCCAGGTGCCCATCCAGGGAAATAGCCAGCAGAATGAGGCTGTAACTCAGGCACAGACCTACCAGGGTGGTCAGCCTACCGCGCAGACCTATCAGCCTGCCCAGACGCAGGCGCAGCCGGCCTATCAGGATTCCAATACACAATATGCAAATCAGGATCCGAACGGCCAATATCAGGATCCCAATCAGGGGCAGTATGACGAGGACACCTATCAGCAGGGCGCGGATGCGCTCGACGAAGTCGTCGCCGACAACCCGCCACCTCCGCTACCGGAGTATGAGCAGCCTGAAGCGCCCGGACCTGACTACATCTGGACTCCTGGTTATTGGTACTACGCCGATACGGGCTACTACTGGGTGCCGGGTGCGTGGGTGTATCCGCCGTATGTAGGCGCGCTCTGGACCCCCGGCTACTGGGGCTGGTATGGCGGCCACTATCGCTATCACCGTGGCTACTGGGGACCGCACATTGGTTTCTACGGCGGTATTAACTATGGCTTCGGCTACATCGGTTTCGGTTATCAGGGCGGTTACTGGAACGGACCGCACTTTTACTACAACCGCGTGTGCAACCGTGTTCCTCCGCACGTGACGTACGTCTATCAGCGCAACATCACGGTCATCAACAATACCTACATCAACAACACACGCGTGGCGTACTACGGTGGGCGTGGTGGTATTAATCGTCCCCCAGCTCCGCAGGAACGCTTCGCCTTCCGCGAGCAGCACGTCCGCCCGATGACTCAGCAGCTCGTGGTGCAGCGTGAGGCGATGCAGAACCGCAACGCGTTCTTCGCGGCCAATCATGGACGCCCACAGGTTGCCGCGGTGAATCGTCCGCTGCAGGCGGATCGCGGCTTCCAGCGTCTGGCTCCGAATGCGGTGAATCCGCAGTGGGCGGCACGCCAGCAGATGGTGCAACAGCGTCAGCAACAGCAGCAACAGATGCAACCGCATCAGCAGCAGCCGAACCAGCAGCCGCAGAGTCAGGCGGTGCGCGGCGGCTTCGGACGGAACCCCGGCCTGGTAGCTCCGGGACAGGGTGCTAACCAGGCTCCGCAGAACATTAATCGTGGCGGTTTTGACCAGCAGCGGATGCAAGATCAACGTATGCAGGAGCAGCAGCGCCAGCAGCAGATGATGCAACAGCGTCAACAGACGCAACAGCAGCAACCCAATCAACAACCGCAGAATCAGGCAGTGCGCGGCGGTTTCGGACGGGATCCTGGTCTGGTGCCTCCTGGCCAGAGCGCTCCCCAGAACCCGCAGAATATCAACCGCGGCGGTTTCGACCAGCAGCGGATGCAAGATCAACGGATGCAGGAGCAGCAGCGCCAGCAGCAGATGATGCAACAGCGTCAACAGGAGCAGATGCAGCAGCGCCAGCAACAACAGATGCAGGAACAGCAGCAGCGTCAGGCTGATCAGCAACGCCAGATGCAACAACGACAGCAGATGGATCAGCAGCGCCAACAACAAATGCAACAGCAACGTCAGCAGGAGATGCAGAACCAGCAGCGTTCGCAGCAGATGCAGGAGCGTCAGCAGCAAATGATGCAGCAACGCCAGGCTGACCAGCAGCGGCAGATGCAGCAACAGCAAATGCAGCAGCAACAGCGTATGCAGGAGCAGCAACGCCAACAACAGATGCAACAGCAGCAGCGTCAGCAGATGGATCAACAGCGTCAGCAGCAGATGCAGCAGCGCCAGCAACAACCGCAGCAGCGAATGGAGGTCCCACGCCCGCCACAGGGAGGTGGACGTCCTGACCAGCCGCGTGGTGGCGAACACGGCCACGGACGGTAGTGAATACACCCTAGAAAAGGGGAGGCCAAAGCCTCCCCTTTCGTTTTGTTATTGCGAAAATAACCGTGCGATGCATATCGATAAAATTTGTTAGGAATTATGGGTTATCCGAACCCACCCTAGCGTTGCGAGGGTGGGGCACCCGGGCACGGAAGAAGCAGATCTCTCCGCCACTCTGAGAGATGACAAACAAAGATGCCATCGCTAAAAGCGCTGAAGGCGCGTTCTATACCAGCCTAGGGCGAAGCCCTAGGTCTCGGGGACATTGAACGAGGAAGGGCTGAAGGCCCGTTCTATAGAGCTCCAGCGCAATCTGTCGATACTCTTTGGTAGCACGGCAAGTCAAGAATGCCGTGCTTTATTTAAAGGGATGACTTCAGCTTCCGGTGACAATGAAGTACTAGCCAAGATGCTCTCGAAACCAACTCACCAGCTTCTCGGTGACGTCAGGCCAAATAGCATGCATGTCATGTGGAGCCTCAGGAAACACCTCCAGTACCGATCCCTCTGGAAGACGATGAATCCCCTCGTGTGAAGTGGCCGCAAGCATGCGTTCCTCATCGTCTCCTCCACCGTGAATCAGCAGAACCGGAACCGTGATGGGACTCAAGAGCTCTTCCGAAGAGAACGTGCTGAAGCTATCCATCAGTACATGTGAGGCGAGCACGACAGGTCTGAGCTCTGACCTTGACGGCACAGGCATGATGCCGGTGCGGCGCAGCTTGTTGACCGCAGTCTGCGGGAAGAACTCGTCGAAGTTGTAATGCACCGGCCCGGTTGCTGCTCCGGTAGCGGCAAGCGCCTTGATCTCCGGCGTGAACGACCACAGTGAGATGGTTCCACCAAGCGAGTGCCCATAGAGTCCGATGTGTGTGAATCCCTGCTGCTGTAGAAAACGGATTGCGGAGCGGAGATCGTCGCGCAGGCCTTCGGGTGTGAGTGTGTCATCGTCCGACTCTCCGCATCCGGCAAAGTCATAACGCAGCGTGGAAATGCCCGCGGCATTCAGTGCATCAGCCAGCGCAGGTAGACGTCCGCGTCCGTTGCGGTCACTCGCGAAGCCATGCGAGAGGATAACGGCGTGGGTGGAACTGGCAATGACGAGGTCGCCGACGAGGGTGTGGCTGCGGCCGTTTGCAAACGTGACACGCGTTTCCAGCATGACTCCAGCTTAGCGGCAGTGCCTTATGTTTAGAGCATTTTTCCTGTTGCCGGGTATCGCGGAAGAGGAGTGCAACGGCGTTTTCATTGCGGAAAACGCCCATAGATGCGGAAACCCTACGCTACACCCACAGGACAAATGCTCTAGCGAACAAATGTCTGCCACAACAGCAGCACGTTCAGACTGACGATGATCGTTACGATCAGCCAGCCGGTGTACTTCGTCCGTTTACTGTTGGCAAAGCTATCCATCACATCGCGGCGGCTGGTGAGTAGAAGCAGCGGAATCAGAGCAAAGGGAAGAGCGAAGCTCAGTACTACCTGAGAGAGGATCAGGATCTTCAGCGGATCGAGGCCGAGACCGATGACCACCAGCGCCGGAATAATGGTAAGAAAGCGGCGCAGGAAGATGGAGAACTTGACGTTGAGGAAGCCTTCCAGCACCACCTGACCTGCCATGACTCCGACCGTCGACGAAGAAAGGCCGGAGCAAAGCAGGGCCACGGCGAAGACCGTCGCTGAGATACCGCCGAGCAGCGGACCAAGCGTATGGTGCGCATCTTCGATGCTGGCTACCGGCGCCAGGCCACGCGCGGCGAAGCTGGCAAAGGCTCCCGCAGCCATGATGATCATGGCCGAGTTGATCAGCCAGGCGCCGTTCATGGCGACGAAGACGTCGACCAGCTCGAAACGCAGATAGCGCGACCGGAAGTGTCTTCCGGGAAGGCCTGAGCGATGGGTCGCCTGCTTGATGCGGGGCTGCACCAGGGCGGAATGCAGATAAACCACATGTGGCATCACGGTAGCACCCAGCATGCCCACCGCGACGTAGATGCTGCCATGCAGATCTGTGCGATCAAACGATGGGATAAGCGCGTGGAAGGCAGCAAGCTTCCAGTCCGGATGCACCAGAAAGATCTCGATGGCGTAGCAGATGCCGATCACACCGACGAACGCCATGATGCCCCATTCCAGGAAGCGGAAGCCGGCAAGGTCGAGCGCAAGGATCAGGAAGACACAGATCGTGGTGAGCATCGCTGCGGCAAACATCACGCCGGTGCGCGACCAGCCATGTTCCAGCAGCGCCGGTCCGAAGAGCAGATAGAAACCCAGGGCCGCGCCCAGAAACTCTGCCAGGTCAGTCGCCAAAGCGGCGATCTCCGCCGCGACCCACAGGAAGATGTTGGTGCCGCGCGCGTAGACCTTGCGGCAGTTCTGGGGGAGGGTAAGTCCGGTAACGATGCCCAGCTTGGCCGACAGGTACTGGATCAGGATGGCCATGGCATTCGACCACAGCAGGACCCAGAGCAGACGATAGCCGTAGCGGGTTCCGCCATCGATGTTGGTGGCGAAGTTGCCGGGATCGATGTAGGCGACCGATGCCACGAACGCTGGACCAAAGTACGTCCACAGCTCGCTGCGCTTCAGCTCCGGCAGCAGGCGGAAGCGGCCGTGCGAGGTCGCTTCGGTAGCTGGCGTCTGCGATTTGGCCTGGGTTTCAATCACGGATTCTTAGGTGTGCCTAATTTAGGCTAGCCTAATTCTAGCATCGAGATGTTTTTGTTTGTCATCCCGCAGGGATCCGCTCTTTTGTTTCCTGATAACAGAATGTGGAGATATCGAAAATCCGACAGAGCCCACGCGCTGGGTGCCCCATCCATCGCGGAGCGATGGTGGGAAATTCGGGCCTTTCTGATCCGGGAGAAACCCAGGGCTTACCCGATTACTTTTTAACTTTTACCAGCGAGCTGAAGCCCGCTGACCACCCCAGCCAGCAAGCTGGCCGGGGACCCCGCTGTTCCCACCAGTTTTAACCCATTCTCTGGGCCTGTTCCGGACAACGAAGTTATTGCCAGTCCTACATCTGCACTGCCTGATGCACCGCCAGCAACTGTTCCAGTACCCGCTTCAAATGATTCAGATGCAATGCATTGGCGCCGTCGCTCTTGGCGTTCGGCGGGTCGTCGTGGACCTCCAGGAAGATGCCGTCGATACCTGCGGCGACCGCCGCACGGGCGAGCACGGGGATGAATTCCGGCTGACCGCCGCTGACGCCATTAGCAGCCGAGGGCGTCTGCACCGAGTGAGTTCCGTCGAAGACTACCGGCGCAAAACCGCGCATGATGGGCAAAGAGCGCATATCGACAACGAGGTTGTTGTAACCGAAGCTGGCGCCGCGTTCGGTCAGGAAAACGCGCTCATTGCCGCTCTCGCGGATCTTCTCCGCGGCGTGGCGCATGTCCTGCGGAGCGACGAACTGGCCCTTCTTCACATTGATAGCCCGTCCAGTCTCGGCTGCGGCGATCAGCAGATCGGTCTGGCGGCAGAGAAAGGCGGGAATCTGCAGCACATCGACAGCTTCTGCCACCGGAGCACAGTCCTGTGGCGTATGCACGTCCGTCAGCACGGGCAGACCATGGGCTTCGCGCACAGCCTTCAGGATGCGGCAGCCCTCCGCCAGGCCGGGTCCGCGAAAGCTCTTGATAGAGGTGCGGTTGGCCTTGTCGTAGCTGGCCTTGAAGATATAGGGAACGCCGAGATCGGAGGTAATGCGTTGAATCGCATCCGCCATCTTGCGGACGTGGGTCTCGCTCTCGATCACACAGGGGCCTGCGATCAGAAAGAGCTTGCCGCCGCCCACTCGAACTCCAGAGAGATCAAAGGAACTCATACTTCTTAGGATTGGAACACAAGTATCGGCGGAATTCGGTGCCGCCAATGACGGAAGCGGTCGGTCAGCGGCCCAGAGCCGATTGTTTGAAGGCAGATGGAGATTTGCCGTAGGTCTCGCGGAAGGCGGCGCTGAAGTGGCTGTGACTGGAGAAGCCAAGATCCAGGCTGAGCTGGGTGAGATCCTCATACTTTTCCAGAAGGTCGAGCGCACGCGCGAGCCGCAGCCGTAGCTGATAGCGATAGAGCGGAATGCCCTCCACCTGTTGAAAGACCTGCGTAAGATAGACTGGCGAACAACGAACTTCAGCGGCAGCATCCGCAAGTGTCCAGCGCCGTCCAAGGTCGCTTGCTATAGCCAGCTTGGCGCGGTCAACCAGACGCTGGCGGCCTGAACTGCCGCCAGCGGTGTGGGCCACACGAGGCCCAAGAGTATGTTCCACGAGCGCCAGAGCGAGCGTCTCGGCTTCCATCGGGGCGGCAACTCCCTGGCGCAGCCGGTGCCGCAACGTCGCGAGCAGAGATTGAGTGCGGGTATCGACACGAAGCCGTTGCGTCTTATACGTCGGCTCGGAGCGGTCCACCAGAAGCGACACCGGTGAAAGCTCTGCTAATAACGATGGAGAGAGAAACAAAGACAGGCTGGCGTCTCCACCTTCGACGGGGTGACTGACGCGATAGCCCTCGCCACGGTTGAAGAGCAGTACCTGATTCGCTTCGGCAACGGACTGATCCCGTCCGACGTGACGAACGTAAGTGCCGCGATACGGAAAAACAAGCTCGGTTGCGGTCGCGTGCTCTTCCGGGCTGTGTCCCTTGCAGGTACCGGCGCAATAGATGTCGCGCACCGAAATACTGGGGGAGTGCAGCAGAAGATCGACCGAAAGTTCCGGTGTTTCCGATTTGTCGTGGCTCTTGGGTGGCACGGCTCTGGAGTCTGGCACCATGAAGCATACCACCGGCAGATGCGCGTTTTTCTTCGATGTGCGAGCCGCGAGCGCGGGTTATCAGCGGGGCAGAGTACGGTCGAGGCTCTGAAGATAGATCCCCACAGAAGGCCCATGTGTCCAGAGCAGTGTCTCGGCTTCTTTCTGCCTGCCGCAGACCAGAGCTGCCTTGACGGCGAGGGCAACGGAACGATCAGTCTCGCGATTGTGAAGGTTCTGCAAAGCAAGCTCCCAGGCGCGTTCCGCGTCATGCCCGGCGCCGAGATAGAATTCGGCGGCATGATCGGCAAATGCCAGCGGCGCATGACCTAGCAACAGCTCGAAGCGCTGTCGGGCATGCTCAATCTCTCGCCGGCCTTGTTCCGGATGGGCGGCTCGCAGATGCAGCGAACCCAGTAAAGCATAAGCTTCCGGTTCATCGCTGACTTTGATAACGCCCTCTAGCCGCTCGATGGCAGACTGTGTCTCGCCGCGAGTTGCTTCGATCTCTGCAAGATTGATGTTGGCTGCTGCAAATTCGGGAAGGTAGCCGAGCGCCTGCCGATAGAACGCCTCCGCCCGCCGTAGATCCTGACCCTGATCCGCCCACATCAATGCGCGTGCAAAACAGATCCACGCATAGGGAAACGGAAGCGTGGTATGCAGATCGGCCAGAGCTGCGGCATAGAGCTGATCGGCTTCACGCACTCGGCCAAGCATCGCATATGCCGTAGCGAGCATGGTGCGCGAGGCAAGCCCGGGATGCTGTCTGGCCTCGGCTTCGAGCGACAGGCTTACTTTGTCTGCGCTGCCGGTTGCGATCAGGATGGAAGCTCGCAGCGGTACTGTCTGGCCACGATCGGCTCCTTCCGCCTCCGCGGACTCGACATCGTGAAGTGCATCGCTGAACCGGTGTAGCGCAGCCCGCGTGCGTGCTCGCTGCAACAGCGCTTGTGCGGTAACGGGTTGCTGGAGCTCCGTGAGAGCGGAAGCACGCTCCAGCGCATCGTAATCCGCTAGAAAACGCGCCCTGGCAAGCAGCAGATCTTCTGCACCCAATGAGTTCCCAACCTGCGCGATCTGCGCGTCAAGGTTCGCGATGGCAATAACACCGGCAGTGGTTTCCCGTGCAGTATCCGCGCGGTTTTCACCTGCGGCGGATACTTGCAGAGCGAGGCCGATCACAATGCTGATAAGAGAAAATCCGAGTCTATTCATGGTTTCGCCAGAAAGGGGAAGGTACTGGTGGAGTGTTGCTTGTCATCGTGCAGCACGCCATCATCGACACCGCTGATACGGCCAAGCGTCAGGAGCGAGCGAAAGACATTGTTCGCGTCATAGTTGGGCGTTCTGCCGCCGCAGTCGTTCGGCAAAGCGTCAGAACGATGAAGGGCGTTGAATTCGACAGCAAGAAACTGTGTGCATACACCGGATGCGCTGTTGACCCAGATGCGATCGTCCGCAAGCAAGGCCGCGAGGGGCTTATAGCGCTGCGCAGGCGCCGCGTGAGCATTCGCCAGCCACTGGTTCCCGCACTCTCCATCGAAGCTGTCGTAGAGGCCAAGCGTCGCCGCGATGTCCCGCGTGAACCGCGGCCATCCTGAGCGTGAGACGCGGTTATAGGCCTCTTTCCGGCGGTCGCTGATTGTTTCCGGCGCCAGCGGACTGCCGACGAGAGCGTTCTTGATCAGAGGACGGGCGGTGCGCTCGATCTGTTCGCCAAGTGTTGGCACACCCGCACGTCTGCTCTTTCCAGAATGTGGGATCCGGTGTACGGATCCCCATACGGCCAGCAGCTTGCCTCCGCGCGCAACGGTATCGACATCGATGGAGACAACCAGTGCCGAAGTCTTCCAGCCGGCGAGGAAGTTTGATGCCGGACCACCTCCGGTGCGGCGCCACGTACCGAGAATGGCCTGTGAAGTGGATGCGTCGAAACGAGGACAGCCCGCACCGTCCACGGAGGTTCCGTGTTGCAGGGCCGCCTTTGCCACATCGTATGCGGCCCGTGTCCCCTTGACGTTGTTGAAGAACGGATCGTCCCGCAGGCCCGCAAAGACCGTGAAGCTATGGGCTTCGCTTTCAATGCCGGTTTCGACATCCGCGTTTCCCTGAACATGATCCGCCCTGTCCGTCCAGCATTCGATGTTATTGGCAACATCGAACGAACAGACGACGACGGCGCTTGCAGAAGTGGCTCCAAAGCGGCTTCCGCTGTCGATGTGAAAGACGTATTGCAGCCTGTCGGAAAATTTGTGGGCAACGATGTCCATCACCAGATTCAATCGCCTGCCGTCGGGAGACATCCAGGCATAGAGATCGCCGATATCCGCCGCGGGGTCTTTGATGACGGTCGGTGTATCCAGATGATCGGAGGCGAGCGCGGTTGCAACGGAGAAGAGACCTGCCATTGCAACCGCAAGCAGAAGGCAAGAGGCCGTATATCTGCAGAAGTTCATCACAGGCTCCATACGAACTCGGCTTCTTCAACGATGAGGGAGGGCATCTCTTCGGGGAAGAAGAGCTTTGCTCCAGGCACAAGACGGTATCCAAGCGAGTTGCCAACGGTGGCATGGAAGTACTGAGGACTCTTCTGCGAGAAGATAGTGTCGCCTGTGCCCCACAGGACTCGCGTCGCGACGGAAGATGCTTTGAGTTTGGCGCTGATACCCGCCAGCGGGTTGGGCGCGAGCGCGGCGGCGTAGGCATTGGTCAACTTCTTCCGCTTCTCGGACTTGACGAGCGGTGCGAGATAGATATCGATAGCTTCATCACCCGGATGTTGAGGGTTGGCATAGCACATGCCTCCAAGCCCGGCTTCAGAACGGGCAAGCGGCTTGTCCACCACCCACGGCGCCAGCCACTCGTCGGCAAACCTTCCCTTACGGCCAAGCTCAATGACGGGAGCAACGGCCTGAGGTGGACTGTCAGGCTCGGCATCGCAATTGGTCAACAAAAGACTCTTGACCCGCCGCGGATAGCGAACGGAAAAGAGCTGGGCGACCGCGCCTCCGCTGTCGTTGGCGACAATATCAACATCTGCAATGGAGAGCGTATCCAGTAACTCGGCAAGCATCGCGACCTGGGCCTGGGGTGTGACCTCCTGGCCTTCGGCAACTTCGGTGTAGCCGAGCCCGAGGAAGTCTGGAGCGATGCAACGATGTGTCTTCGCGAGCTGCGGAAGGACGCCGCGCCATTGATAGCTGTTCAGTGGAAAGCCATGCAGAAAAAGGGCGGCAGGCCCCTTCCCGAGGTCGAGGTGGGCAATACGGCCCTGCGATGTGGTGACGAACCGGCGTGTGGCATGGAAGTCAGCCGCACTGAGTTCTGCAAAAGGTTTAGAGCTCTGGCCGAAAGAGATTGGGCATGTGGCTACATACGCTGCGGCGGCGCTGCTGAGGCGAAGGAAATCTCGACGATGCATGAAGGACAACTCCCTTTGTTGAAGAACCGAACCTTAGTAGGCCACTGCAGGAAAGGGAGGCGCTGTCAGAATCTTTAGCGATTTTTTTTATCGCTCCGGTGGAAGATCTATTTGTGCGGTAGGGGAATATCCCAGAGGCAAAATGAATCCTTTTCAACCGGTCATTGCTCTTCCTGTATGTGAAGGAGATGTAACAGAGGGAAGAGATTAGAGAATTTTCCCCGTCGCCTGGGTATCCCGGAAGCGGAGTTCAGCGGCGTCTTTATTGCGGAAAACGCCCATAAATGCGGAAGCCCTACTCCACACCTACAGGAAAAATGCTCGATCCCGGCGGTTCTGGAAGCGTGGATGGCACAAGGTACGCCGTTACGGCTTGGGATGTGCGTTCCCCTCGGAGTTCGCCCCCCCCGGGCCTCTACCCGGCACGCGCGCAGCCTTCTGCGGTGGCCTCTATGACGGGGAAGGGGCTGCCCCACAAGGGTACGGAGGTGGAGATCTCCTTCGAGAAGCTGACCTCTCCGGCTCGGCTGAGCGAGGTCCGGATTGTTGTTCATACCCCCTCGGAACTTACCCCGGAGCATACCGCCGGAGTCAATGGCAGCGTGCACCGCTGTATTCTGCACAATACGCTCGCCCATTACCAAAAGTAATGGTGGAGGTCGGGGCTCGCTCGTAGTATGTGTATAAACACGGTCTGAGACGGTGCCCTATTACGAAGCAACCACTCCTGACGCATCGTGCATCTGACCGTTTGCCTAGTTTCATTTAATTAATTCTGGTAGTGAGCAACAAGCGCTCAACCACCTGAGTGAGGGTGATGCGTGAAACGAGTTGTCAGCAAGTCAGCCAAGACTGATCTTGCATCTTCTGTAGCAACTGTTGAACTCTCTGCCGCGGATCGATCCCAGTTTGACATTGCGATCGTTCTGGACGCCTTGCGCCGTATGCGCGATGGCGACTTCTCGGTGCGCCTTCCCAACCACTGGACAGGAATTGAAGGTAAGGTCGCAGATTCCTTCAACGACATTGTCGCCGCCAACCAGCAGATGGCGGGTGAGTTGAAACGTGTCGGCCAGGCTGTCGGTAAAGAGGGACGAACCCGCGAACGGACGCGCTTTCAGGAACGTCGCGGTTCCTGGGGAGAGATGGAGGCCAGCGTTAATACGCTGGTCGAAGATCTGCTGCGTCCTACCGTAGAGGTCACCCGGGCGATCGGCGCTGTGGCCCAGGGCAACCTGACGCAGACCGTACGGCTTGACGTGGACGGCCGTCCTCTCGAGGGCGAGTTCCTGCGCTCGGCCAACATCGTCAATACGATGATTCAGCAGCTCAGCGTCTTTACCTCCGAGGTGACACGTGTCGCCCGCGAGGTCGGTACAGACGGAAAGCTGGGCGGCCAGGCACAGGTGCCCGGCGTGGCCGGAACCTGGAAGGACCTTACCGATTCGGTAAACTCCATGGCCAGTAACCTGACCGGCCAGGTCCGTAACATTGCCGAGGTGGCAACGGCTGTAGCCAGCGGTGATCTCTCCCGCAAGATTACGGTCGACGTACGTGGTGAGATTCTGCAGTTGAAAGAGGCCATCAACACGATGGTCGATCAGTTGCGCTCCTTCGCCTCTGAAGTGACGCGCGTCGCTCGTGAAGTCGGTACAGACGGTAAGCTGGGCGGTCAGGCAGTGGTGCCTGGCGTGGCCGGAACCTGGAAGGACCTTACCGACTCAGTGAACGCCATGGCCGGCAACCTGACGGCCCAGGTCCGTAATATCGCAGAGGTAACGACAGCCGTTGCCCGTGGCGACCTCTCGCGCAAGATCACGGTAGACGTGAAGGGCGAGATCCTCGAGCTCAAAGACACCATCAACACCATGGTGGACCAGCTCAACGCCTTCGCCGGCGAAGTAACGCGTGTTGCGCGCGAAGTCGGTACCGAAGGCAAGCTGGGCGGCCAGGCGCAGGTGCCCGGTGTCGGCGGAACCTGGAAAGATCTCACCGATAACGTCAACTTCATGGCCTCGAACCTCACGGGCCAGGTCCGTAACATCGCCGAGGTTGCTACGGCGATCGCGAACGGTGACCTCTCCCGCAAGATCACGGTCGACGTGCGCGGCGAGATCCTGCAGCTGAAAGAGACCCTCAACACGATGGTCGACCAGCTCAACCGGTTTGCCGGCGAAGTGACGCGCGTCGCCCGCGAAGTCGGCACCGACGGTAAGCTGGGCGGCCAGGCCGAAGTGCCGGGTGTGGCCGGAACCTGGAAGGACCTTACCGACTCAGTAAACTCCATGGCCGGTAACCTGACGGCTCAGGTGCGTAATATCGCTGAAGTCACAACGGCTGTGGCCGGCGGCGACCTCTCCCGCAAGATCACGGTAGACGTGAAGGGCGAGATTCTCGAGCTGAAGAACACCATCAACACGATGGTGGATCAGCTCAACGCTTTCGCCGGCGAAGTAACGCGTGTCGCCCGCGAAGTGGGTACGGAAGGCAAGCTTGGTGGACAGGCCGCTGTGCCCGGTGTTGCCGGCACCTGGAAGGATCTTACCGATAACGTCAACTTCATGGCCTCAAATCTCACGGGCCAGGTGCGTAACATCGCCGAAGTCGCAACCGCTGTGGCTCGCGGCGATCTCTCCCGCAAGATCACCGTGGATGTACGCGGCGAGATCCTGCAGTTGAAAGAGACGCTGAACACCATGGTGGACCAGCTCCGCTCCTTCGCTTCCGAGGTGACGCGCGTCGCCCGCGAAGTGGGTACGGACGGCAAGCTGGGCGGTCAGGCTGAGGTGCCTGGTGTGGCCGGCACGTGGAAGGATCTTACCGACTCGGTAAACTCCATGGCCTCGAACCTCACGGGCCAGGTGCGTAACATCGCTGAGGTTTCGACAGCTATCGCGAACGGCGACTTGTCGAAGAAGATTACGGTGGACGTGCGCGGCGAGATCCTGCTGCTGAAAGAGACCATCAACACGATGGTGGACCAGCTCAACGCCTTCGCCGGCGAAGTCACCCGCGTGGCGCGTGAGGTCGGTACGGAAGGCCGTCTTGGTGGCCAGGCCAATGTGCCCGGTGTTGCCGGCACCTGGAAGGATCTTACCGATTCGGTGAACTCGATGGCCGGTAATCTCACCGGCCAGGTACGTAACATCGCCGAAGTGACGACGGCGGTTGCCCGTGGCGACCTCTCCCGCAAGATCACCGTAGACGTGAAGGGCGAAATCCTGGAGCTGAAGAACACCATCAACACGATGGTGGACCAGCTCAACGCCTTCGCCGCCGAAGTGACGCGCGTTGCCCGTGAAGTCGGTACGGACGGCAAGCTGGGCGGTCAGGCCGAGGTGCCGGGTGTTGCCGGCACGTGGAAGGATCTTACCGACAACGTCAACTTCATGGCTTCGAACCTGACGGGCCAGGTGCGTAATATCGCCGAAGTCGCAACGGCCATCGCAACGGGCGATCTCTCGAAGAAGATCACCGTGGACGTACGCGGTGAGATTCTGCAGCTCAAAGAGACCCTGAACACCATGGTCGAGCAGCTCCGCTCGTTCGCCGCCGAAGTAACACGTGTGGCGCGTGAGGTCGGCACCGAAGGCCGTCTGGGCGGTCAAGCGAACGTGCCAGGTGTTGCCGGTACCTGGAAGGATCTTACGGATTCAGTAAACGCCATGGCCGGCAACCTCACCGGTCAGGTGCGTAACATCGCCGAAGTGACGACGGCCGTTGCCCGCGGCGACCTCTCGCGCAAGATCACGGTAGACGTGAAGGGCGAAATTCTCGAGCTGAAGAACACCATCAACACCATGGTGGATCAGCTCAACGCCTTCGCCGGCGAAGTCACGCGCGTCGCCCGCGAAGTGGGTACGGACGGTAAGCTGGGCGGCCAGGCCGAGGTGCAGGGCGTTGCCGGTACGTGGAAGGATCTTACCGATAACGTCAACGTTATGGCCTACAACCTCACCGAACAGGTGCGCGGCATTGTGAAGGTGGTAACGGCCGTCGCCAACGGTGACCTGACGCAGAAGCTGACGGTAAACGCCAAGGGCGAAGTGGCCGCGCTGGCCGAGACCATCAACAACATGACCGGCACACTTGCCATCTTTGCCGATCAGGTCACCACAGTCGCGCGTGAGGTTGGTGTAGAAGGCCGTCTCGGTGGCCAGGCCAACGTGCCTGGTGCTGCCGGAACATGGAAAGATCTCACCGGTAACGTGAACCTGTTGGCCGACAACCTTACTAACCAGGTGCGTGCCATCGCAGAGGTAGCCACCGCCGTGACCAAGGGTGACCTCACCCGGTCGATCCAGGTGGAAGCACGTGGTGAGGTGGCCGAGCTGAAGGACAACATCAATACGATGATTGATAACCTTCGTCTCACCACCGACCGGAACAACGAGCAGGACTGGCTGAAGACGAACCTGGCCCGCTTTACCGGCATGCTGCAGGGCCAGCGTGATCTTGCAACCGTAGGCCGCTTGCTGCTCTCTGAGCTGGTTCCGCTGGTGGCCGCGCAGCAGGGGCTCATCTATCAGATGGATGAAGAAAACACGCGTACGCTGGTGCTTCTCTCGGCGTACTCCAGTACGCCGGAAGCCCATCAGGAACGCATTTTTCTTGGTGAGGGACTTATCGGTCAGTGCGCGCTTGAGAAGCGCCGTCTACTGGTCCAAGACCTTCCGCCAGGAACGTTGCCAATCCGCTCCGGTCTGTTTGAAGCCGTGCCGCGTAACGTGATCGTTCTGCCGGTGCTCTTCGAAGGCCGCGTGAAGGCGGTCATCGAGCTGGGCACGCTGCACTACTTCACTGCCTCGCACATGGCCTTCCTCGAACAGCTCACATCGAGCATCGGCATCGTGCTGAACAGTATTGAGGCGACGATGCAGACGGAAGGCCTGCTGAAACAGTCGCAGCAGCTTGCAACCGAGCTGCAGACCCAGCAGACCGAGCTGCAGACCACCAACGAGCAGCTTGCGCAGAAGGCGCAGCAGCTTGCCGAACAGAACGCGGAAGTGGAACGCAAGAACCAGGAGATCGAGCAGGCTCGCCGCGCTCTGGAAGACAAGGCCAAGGAGTTGGCGCTGACCTCGAAGTACAAGTCAGAGTTCCTGGCGAACATGTCGCACGAGCTGCGCACGCCGCTGAACAGCATTCTCGTGCTTGGTCAACAGTTAACCGACAACCCCGATGGCAATCTCACACCGAAGCAAGTGGAGTTTGCACGCACGATTCACGGAGCGGGAACGGATCTGCTGAATCTGATCAGCGATATCCTCGATCTCTCGAAGATCGAGTCCGGAACGGTCTCCGTCGAAGCCGAAGAGCTCTTCTTTGGCACGCTGCTCGAATCGCTGGCGCGGCCCTTCCGCCATGAGGCAGAGAATCGTCGGCTCAGCTTCGACATCGATGCTGATTCCCGTCTGCCGCGCAGCCTGGTTACAGACTCCAAACGTCTGCAGCAGGTGTTGAAGAACCTGCTCTCCAATGCGTTCAAGTTCACGGAGAAGGGAAGCGTGAAGCTCAAGGTCTTCCCGGTTACCTCCGGATGGAGCGACGGGCACCCTATCCTCAACGGCGCCGGCAATGTCATTGCCTTTGAGGTAACGGACACCGGTATCGGCATTCCGCAGGAGAAGCAACGCATCATCTTTGAAGCCTTCCAGCAGGCGGATGCCGGCACCAGCCGTAAGTACGGCGGCACCGGACTCGGCCTGGCCATCAGCCGTGAGCTCGCAAGCCTGCTTGGCGGCGAGATTCAGCTTCGCAGCGTCCCCCGCGAAGGCAGCACCTTCACCCTCTATATCCCGCAGACCTATGTCGGTCCGACAGCCACTGTTATCTCGTATCCTGAACGCTCGCAGGCTACCCACTATTCGGTCAATCTCACACTTCCTGCTACGGCAGCGGAGCAGATTGTCGATCGCGTGGAAGATGATCGCGGGAATGTCGAGCCTGGCGATCCCACGCTGCTTATTGTGGAGGACGATCCCCACTTTGCGCGCATTCTGTGCGATATGGCGCGCGACAAGGGCTTCAAGGTGTTGGTTGCGATGCGCGGGTCAGAGGCGCTGGCCTTCGCTCGCGAATTTCGTCCCACCGCCGTCTCCCTTGATGTCTTCCTTCCGGACATGTTGGGTTGGGCAGTCCTGAACCATCTGAAGCAGGACCCTCTTACCCGCCACATTCCGGTACAGATGCTTACCCAAGACGAGGACTGGCATCATGGCCTGTCGCGTGGTGCATTTTCCTATGTCACCAAGCCCACCACCGCCGAAGGCTTGGCCCACGCCATCTCACGTATCAAGGAATTTTCAACGCCCCGCAGGAAGAAGCTGCTGATCGTCGAAGACAACCCGGCTGAGCAGACCAGCATCTGTGCACTGCTGGGGCACGACGACATTGATGTGGAGATTACCGACAGCGGAGCCTCCGCCCTTGCCGCTCTCGAACGGGACAACTTCGATTGCGTTGTTCTTGACCTTCGCCTTCCGGATATGACCGGTTTCGAGGTCCTCGAGAAGATTCATGAGGACGAGAGACTGCACGAGCTTCCTGTCGTGGTCTTCACCGGAAAGGACCTTTCTCCGGAAGAGGATGTACGTCTGCATACGCTCGCCCGCAGCGTTGTCGTCAAAGACGTCGAGTCCCCCGAGCGCCTGCTCGACGAGACCGCCCTCTTCCTGCATCGTGTCGTCAGCGACTTGCCGGTGGAGAAGCAGCGTATGCTCGACCGCCTGCATCAGTCCGATGAGGCGCTGGTCGGGACCAAGGTTCTGGTGGTGGATGACGACGTCCGGAATATCTTCGCGCTCAGCAGTGTGCTTGAGCGGCGGGGTATGGTGGTGCTTACCGCCGGAACCGGGCGCGAAGCCATTGAAACACTTGCAAAAACACCTGACATATCCATCGTTCTGATGGATATCATGATGCCGGAGATGGATGGTTACGAGACCATGCAGGTGATCCGGCAGAATCCTGAGTTCCATCGGCTGCCGATCATTGCTCTGACCGCCAAGGCGATGAAGGGAGATCGTGAGAAATGTCTCGAAGCCGGAGCTTCCGATTACATGGCGAAGCCGGTCAACACGGACCAACTGCTTTCCGGACTAAGAACGTGGCTTCATCGCTGATATGAACGTTGCCGCTCAAATCGATGCTCCAAAAACCATCCCGGAGGTGTCACTTCCGGCAGAGGTTCCAGTGCAGGCTCAGCCGCAGACAGCAAAGACGCCGGTCACCATTCTTATGGTGGACGACCAGCCCGGAAAGCTGCTCAGCTATGAGGTCATTCTGCGCGACCTGGGGGAGACTCTGGTCAAAGCGACGTCTGCGCGCGAAGCCCTGGACTGCCTTTTGAAGCTCGACGTTGCCGTGGTTCTTCTGGACGTGAGCATGCCGGAGATGGACGGCTTCGAACTCGCCGATATGATGCGGCAGCATCCGCGTTTCCAGAAGACGCCCATCATCTTCGTCTCCGCCGTTCACCTTACCGATGTCGATCGCATCCGTGCGTACCAGAGCGGTGCCGTGGACTACATCTCGGTGCCGGTGGTTCCCGACGTCCTGCGGGCAAAGGTTAGCGTCTTTGCCGAGTTGCACCGTACTACGCGCCAACTGCAGCAGTTGAACCGCGAGCTGGAGGCACGCGTCGCCGAACGCAGTCAGGCGCTGCGGTTGCTCAATGCGCAGCTCCAGGAGCGGGTCGCCGAGCTGGAGTCCATCATGAAGGTACTGCCGGTCGGCGTCGCCGTAGCCCATACCCCCGAGGGCAACGAGATCACAACCAACGCCGCTCTGCGTGAGATTTTGAGTCTTGGGGGAGTGGACAAGCCGATCGATCAGGCCTTCGCAACCGCCGGTTACACCGCCTATCAGCACGGCAGGCAACTGGATCCGGAGGAGATGCCGGTGCGGACCTCGTTGCGCACCATGCAGCCCACGGGGCTCACTGAGCTGGAGCTGCATCGCAACGGCAGCTCTGTGAAATCCATGCTGGCGAGCGCCTCTCCTGTCTTCGATGAGGCCGGGGAAGTTCGTGGTGCGGTGGGCGCGTTCTTCGATATCACCGAACAGAAACGCATGGAAGAGATCCTCCGTGAGCGCGCCGAGTTGCTGGAGCTTGCCTCTGAAGCCATCATGGTGCGGGATTGGCTGGGTGTCATCCGATTCTGGAATGCAGGCGCCGAAGCGCTCTACGGCTGGAGCCGTGAGGAGGCCGTCGGGCAGAACGCTCATACCTTCCTTGCGACCAGATGGCCCGTCAGCCTTGAGCATATGCGGGAGACGCTCAGGACAGCCAGACGCTGGGATGGAGATCTGGTGCACCGCTGCAAGGATGGACGCGAAGTCGTCGTCGCCAGCCGCCAGGCACTCACGGTGAGCGGTGGAATGGTGCTCGAGATCAATCGTGATATCACTGCGCAACTCCAGGCGGAAGAGGCTCTGCGCCGTAACGACCGCCTGGCCGCCATGGGTAAGCTCGCGGGCATTGTCGCTCACGAGATCAATAATCCCCTCGCGGCCATTACCAACGCTTTCTTCCTGCTGCAGAACCATCCTTCGCTTGATCAGGAGGCACGTTACTACGCCCAGCTCGCTGAGCAGGAACTGGCGCGTGTGTCCCACATCACGAAGCAGACACTCAGCTTCTATCGCGAGTCGCAGATCGCCGTGCCGCTACATCTCAGCGATCTCGTGAAAGACGTCCTTGAGTTGCAGCATGCCAACCTGGTCGCGAATAACATCCGGCTGGAGACGCAGTACAAGGTAACGGGCGAAGTGCACGGCTTCCCGGGCGAGCTGAAACAGGTCTTCATGAACCTGATTGCCAATGCGATTCAGGCCATGCCTCAGGGAGGGCGTCTCCGCATCCGGGTCAGGAATGCCATCCGCCGTGGCGAATACCTGCCGGGCATCGTGGTCAGCATTACGGATAGCGGCTGCGGCATACGGCCCGAAGATGCACGGCGCCTTTTCGAGCCCTTCTACACTACCAAGTCAACCAAGGGCACTGGTCTTGGCCTGTGGATCAGCCGCGGCATCGTCGAAAAGCATGATGGCACACTTACCTTCCGAAGCCACTTCGGAGAAAAGGGAACGGCCACCTGTTTCCGGATCTTCCTCTCCACGCATAAAGCCACGCAGATCTGAGCTCTCAGCTACCAGCCCATCTGCACCATTCGTCTCAGGATGATTCCACTGTAGCTGTTCATACGCTCGGGCTTTCGTTTCAGTGGCGCGGGAAGAAGCGCGGCCAGCCGCGCCGCCTGCGCACGGCTGATGCCGCGAGCCGAGGTCCTGTAGTCTGTGCGGCAGACCGCATCTGCGCCGTAGATTCCCGGACCCCATTCCACCACGTTGAGATAAAGCTCCAGAATGCGCTGCTTGCCTAGCGCCAGTTCAGCCACCGGTACCAGCGTCGCCTCTGCCATCTTGCGGATCACAGAGCGCCCTGTTCCAAAGAACAGGTTCTTCACCAATTGCTGTGTAATGGTGGAAGCGCCCCGCGTGCGTTCGCCCTCGATGTCTTCTTTGGCTGCGGTCTGGATCTCATGCCAATCGAAGCCATGATGCTGATAGAAGCGTGCATCCTCGGCTGCAACCACGGCATGTTGCAGGTCGGGCGAGATCTGGCTGAGCGGAACGAACTTGTAACGCTTGTTATACGGCGCGCTACTTGTCCATGACTGTACCCTTCGCTGCATCTGGACCATGGTGGTCGGTGGATCGATCCATCGCAGCGCTGCCAGCGATAACGCTGCAAGCAGCCAGAGAAGTACGATGGCGAGACCAAACCAGCGAAGAAGACGCAGGACAGAAGGTCTGCTAGTCCGCAGCCTGGGCTGTATGTCTGACGTGGGAGCCACTGTCAGCATCATAGCGCCCGCTGTCAAAGCACCAAGGTGCGCCCCATACCAGCCTGGGGCAACGCCCCAGGTCACGAATCCCATGGATGATCAAAGGGCTGAAGGCCCGCTCTATGGTTCCGCAGCGAGAATTTATCGATGTGCCTTGACAAATATTTCGCAAATAGGACTGCCAAGAGCAGCCGTTCAAAGGCAGCAAGATGGCCAAGCTTGCGGATCCAGTCATGCGGAATCCCGGATTCACTCATCTGTGTGTTCTGTCCGCTGAAACAATCGGGTTATCCGCGGATCTCCTGTTTGTTCCGCCAACTGCGAGAGTGGCGTTCCCTCAGAGTTATTGGCCCGACGAAGTGCCGGGAATCTCCTGATAAGGCGCGCAACCCATATCGCGTCTCGTCTCTCGATGGCGAAGGCGAGATCGTCCAGCTCGATGGCGAGAAAGCCGCCCATTTCGCGAAGATACTCAATGGCCCAGCCAGCGGGTGTGGCTCCGAACTCGGCGTCGCGGGCGTTGATCTCTGCTCCCTGATGAACTAGAAACTCCGCGATCGCGTGATGACCGCCGAATGCGGCGTGATGCAGGACGGTCGCTCCGCGTTCGTCTCGTTGATGCAGGAGCTCCGGATGGTGACTCACGATCGTTCTGACCTCGTCCTCATCTCCGCGCTTCGCTGCTTCCAGCAGATCGTCAAAGCTTCCCATGGGCTCCTCCATGATTGCGACAGCATGGTACTGCGATGCAATCGGTTACGCCAAACCTGCTTTGAACTTCTGCCAGTCATCTCTGCTCTGCGCCGCGTAGGCATGCGCGAACTCCAGCATGGCTTCACGGAAGCGCTTGCCTTTGCCGATGTATCCCTGGATCAGTCCCGGATCTCCTGAACGCGCATGACCGCGGGCCAACAGCTCGCCACAGACCTCCGCATACTGCTGTAAGGCGGTTCCATCCAGATGTGTGACATCGAGTGTGGCCTTGTGATCGTTGAGCTGGCGGACAAGGTAATCTCGGCCTTCGAATCGGGTATACCCCAGCATCGGGTCGCTCTGCAGTTGCATGGCGCGGTGTCCATTGACTACACGCTGTCCCTGGTTTGTCGCGGTGACGGTTTTGGCAGGAAGATACGGCGCATACACAGAGCCGGTCTCTTCCTTGATCTGCAGGAAAAGAGGATCGTCGGCGCCATTGCCTTCCATATAGATCACATAATCACGCATGCCGACCGAGCCGGTGCCGACAACCTTGAAGGCAACATCGACCGGCTTATAACGGGCAAGGAAGTGCTGGCGCTCCGGCTGCAGTGATTCGCGATAGCGGCGCAGAGAGGCGAGTACAGCCCGCT
Source organism: Terriglobus albidus (assembly GCF_025685425.1). Taxonomy (GTDB): domain Bacteria; phylum Acidobacteriota; class Terriglobia; order Terriglobales; family Acidobacteriaceae; genus Terriglobus; species Terriglobus albidus. Next base: position 80,398 of record NZ_JAGTAS010000020.1, on the reverse strand, counting down.
TCCGCTCTCCTTTGACGCGATGCAGCGCCGGCGGCAGGTTTCGAAAGGCCCGACCGTCTGTTGTCTCTTCCGTAAGATGCTCGCGCGTATGCAGAGGCGTGGCGCGTTCGGCCTTGCGCAGGATCTCAGAGATGGACGATACCGCTTGCAGCCGATGTACCTGGAAGCGTGCGGCGTCCAACACCGGCAGACGGGCAAGATGTTCCATCAGCCCGCAGTAGCTGGCCAGAAAGACATCGGCGGCGCTATGGCATCCTGTTTTGTGGACCCCGGCATCGTCTCCCGCGAGCAGAATACTGGTGGTCATGCGTTTGATGTCCCATTCGAAGGGCCCGTGAATGGTCTCGTCGAAGTCGTTGATATCGAAGATGAGGCGTCCATCGTCACCTTCATAGGCGCCGAGGTTCTGCAGGTGAGCATCGCCGCAGAGCTGAGACACGATGGAGGTGCGCGGTCCAAGTGAGAGATCGTACGCCATGATGGGTGCAGCGCCTCGGAAGAAGGCGAACGCAGAACCAGCCATGCGCTCGTTCTTGAGCGGAAGCAATGTGACGATGCGTCCACGCATCGCCTTGGCCAGCAGTTTGTGGGGATCAGAGGTGCGCTGTGCGGCGTCCCAGTGACCGAGTTCGGTACGGGCAACGGATTTGCGGTGCCGTGCTCCGCGTTGGACTGCGCGGGTTGCGTCTTTCTTCATGGTGTTCGCTAGTCTAGCGGAGTGTTGGCCGGGTTATTCAGTTTTGTTACCGATTCTCGGATAGCGTGAATGGAACATTGGAGCGAGTGAATGGGTGGGAGAGGTGGGCTTCAGCCCACCGTTATTCGCTCTAGAAAGAACGGGCTTTAGCCTTGGGCCTTTTGCTCTGTTGAGCAGAAAGCCCAGGGCTAAAGCCCAACGTGTTATTAGGCCTAACTCAGCGGGCTGAAGCCCGCTGCTCCCACCCTTTGGAACGGATCGCTTTGATAGTGAATTTTTAATATCGCTTACCCCATCCGCCTCCACCCGGCGTCTCCACGCGAATGCGGTCACCGGCCTTTGCCTGGATGCTGCATTTGGCCGGCAGCTCTTCTTCAGTCTCTCCACTACGAAGATAGGAAACTCCTCGTTTTCCATCTGCACCTCCCTGCAACCCATAGGGTGCAAACTTACGGCGCTCGGTAAGCAGCGTAATGGTGCTCGGTGCGAGCAGCTCAATCTCACGCACAATGCCATCGCCGCCGCGATACTGTCCTTCGCCGCCGGAATGAGCCCGGTAGCCGTAGTGGATGACGCGGAAGGGATAGGCATACTCCAGCGCCTCGACCGGCGTGTTCAGCGAGTTGGTCATGTGGGTGTGAATGCCGGAGATGCCGTCTGCCGTGGGTCGCGCGCCCATGCCTCCGGCGATGGTCTCGTAGTACGCGAAGGGCTTGCCTGTGCGGTGATCGACGCCACCGATAGTAAGGTTGTTCATCGTCCCGGAGCTGGCGGCCGGAATGCGATCAGGCATCGCCTTTGCCAGAGCCCGCAGCAGCACATCCACAATGCGCTGCGAGGTCTCCACGTTGCCGCCTGCAACAGGGGCGGGAAGTACCGCGTCGACGATGCTGCCGCGTTCTGTTTCGACGATGACCGGCCGCATCAGGCCGGCGGTCGCCGGAGCATCTTCCGGCAGCAGGCAGCGCAGCACGTAGTACACAGCCGAATAAGTGACGGCATAGACCGCGTTGATGCTGCTCCTCACCTGCGGATGACAGCCTTTGAAGCTGACCTTCGCTGTCTGTGTTTCGTTGTCGAGCGTGATGGTGACGCGTATGGGCAGCGGCGTCTCGTCGAAGCCATCACTATCCATAAAGTCTTCGGCCGTATAGCTTCCACTGGCGCACTGTGCGAACTGCGCCCGCATCAGGCGCTCGGAGTAGTCGAGCAGTGCTGCCGAAAGCCGGCATACGCGTTCGGCTCCGTGCTTCGCGATCAGTTCCAGCAGGCGCAGCTCGCCCACGCGGCAGGCGCCGATCTGTGAAAGGAGATCACCTTTGCGCTCCTCGGGAGTACGCACGTTGTGTAACACAAGCTGCAGGATCGCGTGATTGATCTCGCCGCCGTCGACGATCAGCACCGGAGGAATACGCAGACCCTCCTGGTAGATCTCACGGCACAGACCCATCGATCCGGGATACAGTCCGCCCACATCCGCATGATGCGCGCGCACGGCGATATACATCAACGGAGCTTCTGCATCGATGGCCGCGAAGACGGCCAGCACGAGGGTGATATCCGGAAGATGGGTTCCGCCGGCATACGGATCGTTCAGCATGGCGATATCGCCGGGACGCAGTGTCATGCTCTCTATCACCGCTTTGACGGACATGGGCATCGATCCCAGATGCACCGGCATGTGGTCACCCATGGCGATGACCTGGCCCATGCTGTCGAAGACCGCGCAGGAGTAGTCGCGCCGCTCCTTGATGTTCGGCGAGAAGGAGGTTCGCCGCAACGCCGCGCCCATCTCTTCGGCGATGGAATGCGTCGCGCTTTTAAAAACCGCCAGCTCAATCGGATCGATGGCTGCCGCTGTCTGCGGTTGTGAAGCTTGCATCGCGCTCATGCGGGGTATACCTCGATCACTAAGTTGCCGAAGGCGTCGACCTCGACGATGCATCCGGGCGGCACCACGGTGGTGGCGCTGTACTCCGCGATTAGGGCAGGGCCTGCGAATCGATCGCCCGGCTTGAGCTGCTCCCGCTGGTAGACATTGCTCTCTCTCCACGTTCCGTTAAAATAGATCGGGCGTGTCTTCAGTACGGCCTGCGATCCATTGCCGGGAATCATGTTTGACTTCGGTAGATCCACTGGAGCGGCGCAGATCGTGACACGGACGCGCACATTCACTGCCTGCACCGGAGTCTCAGCACTGGCATAGCCATAGCGTTTGCGATGGAGAGAATGAAACTCCGCGAGGTGGTTCGCGCCGTAGGGAACGTTCAGCTCATAGCCCTGGCCAACATAGCGTAGATCGATAGACCGTTCGGCGGAGTATTCCGCTTCGCGGGGAAGCCCCTGCCGCTGCAACTCTTCAGTCGCTTGTGCTTCGAGCTCCTGCAGTTGGATTGTAAGCATCTCCTCATTAGCTGCCGGCAGCATCACGGTGCGGCTGTAGTCGCGGACCGTGTCTGCAAGAAGAATCCCCAGTGCAGACAACGCCCCGGGTAGGCGCGGCACCAGCACGCGCGGAATCTGCAGTGAACGCGCCATCGAACAGGCGTGCAGCGGACCGGCCCCGCCAAAGCTCACCAGCGTAAACTCGCGCGGATCATAGCCACGCTCAATCGAGATCACACGAATCGCTTTCTCCATCGCCGTCTCTGCCAGCAGGACGATGCCAGCAGTAAACTGTTCCACGCTGGCAAGCCCGCCGCGTGCCTCTTCCATCCACTGCAGCGCACGCGTGTCATCCAGCCGCACCTTGCCACCGAGAAAGAGATCAGGATCAAGCCGCCCCAGCGCCAGGTTGGCATCGGTGACGGTCGGCAGGGTTCCGCGTCCGTAGCAGATTGGCCCTGGAACAGCACCCGCGGACTCCGGCCCGACATGCAACGCTCCACCGGCATCGAAGCGTGCGATGGACCCACCGCCTGCGCCTACCGTATGAATGTCGAGCATCGGAACGCTTACCGGCATCTCAGAGATCACGGCATCGCTGGTGGTGCGTGGCCCTCCTTCGGCGGCATCGATCAGCGAGACATCCGTGGAGGTTCCACCCATGTCGAAGGCGATGATCTTATCGAAGCCGGCCAAGCGCGCCAGCCGGTACGCCCCCATGACGCCACCCGCCGGTCCGGAGAGTACTGTGCGCACCGGCTCCTCGGCGGCGATCGCAGCCGTGATAATGCCGCCCGAAGACTGCATCACCTGTACGCTGCCGCCGGAGATTGCTGCGTCGATCTCAGTCTCCAGACGATGAAGATAGGTGCTTACTTTCGGGGACAGATAGGCGTTGGTCACGATGGTGCTTCCGCGCTCATATTCGCGGAACTCCGGCAGAATCCGGTGCGAGATCGAGATGGGGAGCCCCAAAGGCTTCAGTGCTTCGGCCACCCGGGTCTCGTTTACAGGATTGGCAAATGAGAAGAGCAATGAGATCGCAATCGCTTCCGCCCCGCTGTTCTGAATTGCCATTGCAAGCTGCCGCAGCGAATCTTCCGAGGGCGCACGCAATACAAGACCTTCGGCAGTGACGCGTTCATCCACACCGAAACGAAGCTCTTTCGGAACCACGGAAGGCAGTGGAGAGCGGAACCAGTCGTAGAGGCTGGTGCGCGCCTGGCGGCCGATCGCAATGGTGTCTTCAAAACCAGCGGTGGTGACAAATGCAACTCGCGCGCCTTTGCGTTCCAGCATGGCGTTGGTTCCGACGGTAGTGCCGTGACGCACCTCTGGAACCACGGGGCTCGTCGTCACCTGCTTCACCGCATCCAGCACGGCACGGCTGGGATCGGCCGGAGTCGAAAACAACTTCAGAACCCGCACCTCACCGCCGGCAAGATACACACAATCGGTAAAGGTGCCGCCGCTGTCGATCGCTATGCGCAAAGAAAGTGCTCCATTTGGAAGGAATCATATGCGTGCCGTCTCTGCAATACCAGCGGCTGACGGCACGGACGGTTACATCTTGCCGACAGCGCTGCTCTCGCATACGATCATGCTCACCCACACACAGGGGCGCACGTGATGGACAGCTTGGTCGACAACCCAGCCTTCTGGTCCCTGGCCAGGCAACCGGCGCGGCGTAACGCCCTGTTGGCTGCGGCCCTTGGCTGGATGCTCGACAGCATGGACGTCATGCTCTACTCAATGGTCATTCCCGCGGCGCAGAAAGACCTTGGTATGAGCTCCGCCACCGCCGGACTGATTATGAGCTTCACGCTGCTTTCTGCCGCAGCTGGGGGAATCGGCTTCGGTTTCGTTGCTGATCGCCTGGGTCGCACGCGTGCTCTCTCGCTGTCGATTCTGATCTATACCGTCTGCACCGGGCTCTGCGCCTTTGTGCATACAATTCCGCAACTCGCGCTCTGCCGGTTTTTACTCGGCATCGGTATGGGCGGCGAGTGGGCTGCGGGCGCCGCCCTGGTTGCAGAGACCTGGCCGCAGCAGCACCGGGCCAAGGCCCTGGCGTTGGTCCAGAGCGCATGGGCCATCGGCTACGCCCTGGCCGCTGGAGTTGTCGCGCTCATCATGCCGCACTTCGGCTGGCGTGCCGTCTTTCTCGCAGGCCTGTTTCCCGCGTTGATCACGATCTGGATCCGCCGTAAGGTGAAGGAGCCGGAACACTGGACGCCTGCGACCAACGTATCTGCCGGGGCACTCTTCCGCGGGAAGCTCGCTCCACGCACCTTGGTCATCACCGGTATGAACGCCGCGAGCCTCTTCGCCTGGTGGGGGCTCTTCTCCTGGGCTCCATCGTTTCTCTCTGCGCCGGTAAGCAAAGGCGGTCACGGTCTCGATGTGTTGCATACGTCTACGTTCACCATCGTGATGCAGCTCGGCACGTTTCTCGGCTACGTCAGCTTCGGCCCGCTGGCAGACCGCTTCGGCCGCAAGCCGGTCTACGTCACTTTTCTGCTGATGGCTGCGCTGATTGTGCCGCTCTATGCAGTGGTGCAGACACCGACGGCCCTGTTGCTGCTTGGCCCCGTCGTCGGCTTCTGGGGCACGGGCTTCTTCAGCGGCTTCTCCGTCATCTCCAGCGAAGCCTTTCCCACGGCGCTACGCGGACGCGCGATGGGCTTCGCCTACAACCTCGGCCGCATCGCAAGTGCTGTTGCACCCTTCACCGTGGGCCGTGTCGCACAGCAACGCGGGTTTGGTTTCGGCCTTTCGATTACATCTGCGGCCTTTCTCCTCGCTGCTGCCATTGCGCTGTTCCTGAAGCAGGACTGGGCAAAGATCAGCCAGGAAGAGGTGCAACCGCAAGCGGTCGTCTCTTGATCACCCATGCACCGGGTGCCCCATGTCCCCAGGGGACATGGGCATTCGAGCTACGCTCGAACCGTTTTTCGTTTCCGAAAGCCGAGTCACATCACACTCACGCACATACTGTCGCGGCGAACACCCCTTCTCCCGCTTGAATGCCGTACTAAACGCGCTCTCAGACTCATACCCCAGCGACAACGCAATCGCAGAGATGGAATCCGAAGAGTTCGAAAGCTTATCGGCAGCCAAGAGCATGCGCCACCGTGTCACGTACTCCATCGGAGAAGAACCAACCGTCTCCTTGAACTTCACGGCAAAGCTCGACCGCGACATGCCCGCCTCTTCGGCCAGCATCTGCAGCGTCCATCGCCGCGCAGGCTCGTTATGAATGCAGCTCATCGCCGCACTGATCTGTTTATCCGCCAGCGCAAACAGCCAGCCGACATTGCCGTTTGCCTGTTCCGCCAGATGCAGGCGCAGCGCCTGCACCAGCATCATGTATGTGAGCTGCTGCGCGATCAGATATCCACCCGGCTGCGGATCGCGTAACTCCTGCATCATTCGTTCCAGGCACCATCGCATCGCCGCGCGATCTGATTCTCTGGACAGATGCACAATCGGCGGCAGCACCTTCAGCAGCATGCTGCTATCGCCCGAAAGGGCAAAGTGGCCGCCCAGCCCGAAGCATGCGCCTCCACCGTTGTAGGTTGCAATGGCGCCGTTCAGCGGAAAACGAAAGATGGTCTGCGCCTCAACCGGCGGCAGCGAGAGATCGCTCGCCATCCGGAAGCGACGGCCTGAGGGCAGCAGGTAACAGTCGCCGGCGAAGACACGCACCGGGTCAGGAACGCCATCCACCGCAAGCCAGCACTCGCCGGAGACCACGGCGTAGCACTTGATGCCGTCATGGGGTCCAAACTGGATCGACCAGTCGCCGCCCATATCCATGCCGCCGGAGGTATAGCTGCGCGGCTTCAGCAACGACAACACGGCCGAGAGGGGATCCATAGCTGTATTGGACGCTTGCGAAGGTATTACGGATTCTCAAGCATAGATCGTATGTCGCACATCTCCTATCGTCTTCGTAGAGGTGAGTATCGATGCGGGTTTTCCTTACGGGTGCAACAGGATTCATCGGTTCGGCGATCGTTCCAGAGCTTATTCGGGCAGGCCATCAGGTTCTCGGTCTTACACGTTCTGAGGTTGGCGCAGAACAGCTCCGCCAGGCAGGCGCAGAGGTGCATCGCGGCGACCTCGAAGACCTGGACAGCCTGCGCCAGGGAGCAGCCAATGCGGACGCTGTCATTCACACCGCCTTCAACCACGACTTCTCCCGGTTCGCGGCGAACTGCGAAAACGACCGTCAGGTCATCCAGACGCTGGGCGAGGTGCTCGCCGGCTCCGACCGCCCGCTGATCGTCACCTCCGGCACCGGCGTAGCGGGCCATGGCGGAAACGGCGACATTGGCCTGGAGACCGATCCTCCGGTGAGCTCGAAGATCATTCCCCGTGGCGCCACCGAAGAGGCCGTAGCAGCGGCGGGGGAACGCGGTGTCCGTACCATGATCGTTCGTCTGCCCCAGGTGCACGACACCGAGAAGCAGGGCCTCGTAAGCTACGCCATCCAGATCGCACGCGAGAAGGGCGTCTCCCCTTACATCGGCGAGGGACGTAATCGCTGGCCCGCCGTGCCCCGGTTTGCCGCAGCGGAGTTGTACCGCCTGGTGCTGGAGAAGGGCGAAGCAGGCAAACGCTACAACGCTGTTGCGGAAGAGGGTGTCTCCATGCGCGAGATCGCCGAGGTCGTCGGCCAGGGCCTGAACGTCCCGGTGATCTCCATCTCACAGGAGCAGGCCGCAGAACACTTTGGTTGGCTCGCCATCTTCGCCGGATTGGATATGCCGGCCTCGAGTGCATGGACACAACAGGCGTTGGGATGGAAGCCGATTGGGCCAAGCCTGATCGAAGATCTGAAGAAGATGAGGTATGTCGAAGTCTGAACTAGTCCCCGGGGGATGTCCAAGTTTCGGAGCCCAAACTCTGGGTGTCCCATCCATCGCGTCTGCGATGAGCGCTGAAGGCACGACCTATACCAGCCTGGGGCAACGCCCCAGGTTTTGGTACCCACAAGATGTTAAAGGGCTGAAGACCCGCCCTATATAAGAGCCTTCAATCAGACCTTATCGTTTTGGTAGGCATACAACGGTTTCAGGAACCGTTTCGCTTGTGACGATTGGGGGTTATAGATCGGGCTTTCAGCCCTCTTATCGTTTCGCTACCTCCATACCTGGGGCGTTGCCCCAGGCTGATATAGAGCGCGCTTTCAGCGCTCAAAACATCTTTCTTGCTCAATAAAGAATGGGCGCATTCAGCCCGCTGCTCCCACCGTCTCTCAGTGCGTTATCCTCATCCCAATCCAGATCGAATTGGAGCACATCCCTTGTGCGCAAACTTCTCGTTGCAGGATTGCTGATGAGTACACTTACCGCCGCCCCCGTCATCGCCGAAACACCCGCCAACGATCCGCTGCATGTCTGGATCGGCAATCCTGATCCCGCCGGTGTCACGGCCTGGGTGCAGCGTCATCTCGATGATGTGGCGCGGCTGGAAAAACAGATCGTCGAAGTCCAGGGAGCGCGTACGATCGAGAACACCCTGGCGCCTTTTGATGAGATGGGCCGCGCGCTCTCCACAGCGAGCATGGGGCCGTCGCTGTTGAACAACGCCTCCCCGGTAAAGGAGCTGCGCGATGTCGCGCAGACCGAGCTGCGGCGTGTCTCTGCCGTCAGTGCGGAGATCTCTCTCAACCGCAAGCTCTACGACGCGCTCGTAGCCATCAAGGCTGACGGCCTCGATGCCGAGACGAAGCACTATCTCGAACGCGAGCTGCAGGGGTATCGCCTTGCTGGTGTCGATAAGGATGAAGCAACCCGCGCGAAGATTCGTGACCTGCGTGACAAGCTCACCGCCGCGGCCCTCCAGTTCAACCGCAATATCGCCGAAGGTACCGCCAGCATCAAAGTCAAAGCAGACGAGCTCGATGGTCTGCCTGCCGACTACATCGCCCGTCATCAGCCTGACGAGCATGGCATGGTTACGATCACCACCGACGAGCCCGACTACCGGCCGGTCATCACTTACGCCAAATCAGCCGCTCTGCGGAAGCAGCTCTACCTCACTTACATGGGCCGCTGCTATCCGGCCAACAAGGATCTTCTGCTGCAGGTCATCGCCCTGCGCGAAGAGATCGCTCAGTGGATCGGCATGAAGAGCTGGGCGCAATTAGCCAGCGCCGACAAGATGATCGGCACACCCGCCAACATTCAGTCGTTGATCGACGAGCTCGATAAGGCCGCCCGTCCCGCCATGGACAAGGAGTACGCCCAGCTTCTCGCCTTTGCACAAAAGCAGGAACCTGGCCTTACCCAGATCCCCGACTACTCCGCCTCCTACTTCGGTGAGCTCTTCCGCCGCGCAAACTTCAACTTCGACTCGCAGGCTGTGCGCGCCTACTTCCCCTATGAAGCGGTAGAGAGGGGTGTGCTCGATACCGCCGTCCGCATGTTCCATATCGAGTTCGTGCAGGTAAAGGACGCTGCACTCTGGCATCCGTCGGTTAAGGCCTTCGACGTCTTTGACCGCTCCACTCCCGATCGTCAGAAGATCGGCATCATCTATCTGGATATGCATCCGCGTGCCGGTAAGAACAAGTGGTTCAACGCCGGCACCGTCGTACAGGGTAAGAAGGGAATCGCTCTTCCTGAGGCTCGCCTGAATGCGAACTTTCCGGAGCCGACCGCGACCGATCCCGGACTGATGCAGTATGCCGATGTGGTGACCTTCTTCCACGAGTTCGGCCACATGCTGCACGGCATCTTCGGCAACCGGCAGCAGTGGGCAGGCACCGGCGCCTTTTCGATTGAATGGGACTTCGTCGAAGCGCCCTCGCAGATGCTGGAAGAGTTCTTTGCTTCCAAGGCCGTCCTCGATACCTTTGCCAGGCACTACAAGACCGGCGAGCTGATGCCGCAACAGCTCTTCGACGGCATGATCCGCGCCGACCAGTTCGGTCGCGGTACGGCCGTCGAGCGCCAGCTACAGTTCTGTACCTATGCGCTGGAGATGTTCCACCTGCCGGCCAAAGATGTCGACGTCGACAAGCTCTGGTACACCGCACAGGCGAAATACTCGCCCTATGCCGGTTCACCCGATGTGCGCATGTATGCCACGTTCACACACCTGATCAGCTACTCTTCGAACTACTACACCTACCAGCTCAGCAAAGTCATCGCACTGGACTTCTTCGGACAGTTCGATCCCAAGAACCTGCTCGATGGCCCGGCAGCGATGCGCTACCGCAAAACAATATTGGAACCCGGTGGAACAGCAAGCGCGAACACGTTGGTGAAGAACTTCCTCGGACGTCCGCAGCAGTACGAAGCGACGAAGAAGTGGATCAACGCCGGAGTAACTGAATAAGTGAAGGATTGAATCATTGAATGATGTATCGGGTACCGACAATCTCCTGCGTCACACATACCGGGTGCCCCACATACGCGAAGCTTATGTGGGCATTCGAGCGGAGCTCGAACCTGTTTTTGTTGTCATCCCGCAGGGATCTGCTTTTCTTTTTCCTTCGAAAGGTTCTTGGGTAGAGAAGCAGATTTCTCCGCTTCCTCCGGTCGCTGCGAAATGACAAAAAAGGAAAAGCGTACTTTGCCGCCTAGCCAGTAAAGCTGGCCGGGGCTTGGCTTAGGATGACAAAACAAACAGGTAACTCGTCTACCTCCGCTTCTCCGTATGCGCCGCCAATGCAGCCGGCTTATGCATCACATCGATCACCCGTTGGTACAGGCGATTTCGCGTCTCGAAGCGTTCTGAGGCCCGCGTAATATAGCGGATCACCAGATCGATCCCTGCACCCGAGGGGCGCAGATTGATCGCTGGGTCGGCACTGAACTGGCTCAAGCCATACTGCCGTGTGCTGCGTCTCCACTCTTCTTCAGCCAGCCGGGCGCTCTTCTCCGTCTCCTGCAGGATGACGTTGTGAATCTCCTCCACCACGGCGTAGGTGTCGTCCGATGCAGGAATGCTCACGGAGATCTCATCCCACATCCACTGTCCCGTAGTGGAGAAGTTGAAGTACTGGCCGCGAATAGCGAAGCTGTTGATGAAGGTCACGCGGCGACCGGTGGGATGGCCCTTCGCCGTCCAGTTGCCGGTTTCGAGCATCGTCGTGCGGAAAAGGTTGATCTCGATCACCTCACCGCCGACTCCATTGATCTCTACCCAGTCGCCGACGCGGATGCCGTTTCTACCCATCAGCACAAACCAGCCGAAGAAGGCGAGGATGAAGTCCTGCAGTACGACAGTAAGTCCTGCGGTCACCAGGCCAAGAATGGTGGACATCTGCCGAGGAGTTCCAAAGACCACCAGCAGGACCAGCAGAATACCCATAACCTGGACGCCCAATTGCAGAATCGTCTGCAGCGTCTGCTTGCGCCTGCGATCCAGTCCGGGGCGCTCCAGCAACTTCAGAATCAGCGTATCCATCAGGATCACGCAGACCATGAGCGCCACAATCACTGCCAGCGATTGCAGCAGAAGATGCAGCACGATCCGATGCTGCAGCAATACCTGATCGCTCCACTTACGGTAGACATCGGCGAGCTGCTGCTGTGTCTGGATGCGATCGTCAAAGATGCTCAGGATCTGCCGCTCGGCGGCGCGCTCCTTCAGGCTGGCGAGCCGCGAGGCATGATCGCCGCCGCCAGCGCCGTTACTGGCTGCGTTTGCCTTTGCCTCCAACGCATTGTGTTGGGCTGTCAGCGCGGCGATATCGGCATTCGCCTGTTGCAAAGCCTCCTGAATCAACTGATAGCGGCTGCGCTGACTCAGCCATGCACGGATGCGTCCAGCGAGGGTGCCATATTGTCCCGCGGAGAGAACCGCTGTCTGGGTGTTAGTGTGCGATTCGCTCTCAAACTTTTTTACCGCTGCTTCGCGCTCGGTGAGCTCTTCCTGGATCCGGCTGCGTTGATCGCCCACCGCACGCGCCAGGTCCTGCTGCGCATCGGCAAGCTGATCCGTATCGAGTCCGAGCTGCGCCTTGGCGATCTCCAGGTCGTCAGAGTTTGCAGCGGCCTGTGCCGCTCCGGTGGCAGCCGGCGAGCCCGAAGGCGTCAACGCCTGCACCGCTGCCTGGTCCTGCTTCACCAGCGCCTGCAGCTCTTTTACCTTTTGCGAAAGCTCCAGCGCCTCCCCGGAAAGAGAACGATGCTGCGCCTGCGCACTGGCCAGCCGCAACGCGGAGGCAAAGGCCTGGTCAACCTCATGGTCAGCCAGCTTCTCCGCCTGGCGCGCATATTCCACCTCTTCCGCGGTCACTGCCAGCGGCGCCAGGGCTTGTGCCGTCTGCCACGGCCGCGTGTCCACAAGCGTGTCCTGGTCAGCCAGCACCCGTGCCTTGCCGTGGCCTTTCAGGAACGGAAGATGCGCCATGGAATCGCGGGTCGTCCAGGAGACGACCAGGAAGAAGACCAGCAGTGCCACTAAAGCCAGAAGCAGCACCAGTTTTGTGCGTCCGAAAACACTCCGCCGTGTTGTGGGGGCGGGTGCGGGCGCATGGGGATGCGTTGTCATGCCTGTATTCTCACAGGTTTTGATTAAGACCGGTGGTGTCTGTCTGGCCGTAAAAATTTTTCACAGCGATGTCGAAAAGCGGCCCCTGGCTCCGACTATCGCGTGAAAGGAGAAAGTCAGCCATGTCTCGCACCAACTCAGTCACACGCCGCCGCTTCGTCGCCACCGCGGCCTCTGCCGCCGCCCTGGTCGCGGCTCCATCTCAGTCGGAGGTAAGTTCAACCATGCGCACCTACGATACACAGCGAACCACCTTGACCCCATATCTTCTCTTCGACGGCAACTGCCTGCAGGCAATGGAGTTCTACCGTTCCTGCCTGGGCGGCGAACTGAAAGTCCTCAAGGTGAAGGACTCGCCAGTGAAGGACCATATGCCCGCTGCACACCAGGAAAAGGTTCTCAACGCCAACCTGCGAAGTGACCTGCTTGAAATCTCAGCTTCGGACTGGCTGCATCCCGACAGGAAGATGGCGCGCGGCAATATGACCTGTCTTTATGTCAGCGGCGGAACGTTGGAGGCCCTGACGGCCCTCTTCCACAAACTCTCTGATGGAGCCGAGATCACCGATCCACTGCAACAGCAGTTCTACGGCGCCTACGGAGCTCTTAATGACCGATTCGGTGTCCGCTGGATGTTTGTCACCGGCAAGTAGCAACATATCTCACAACAAAAAAGAGACTTGAGGAGCAACGTACATGAACTACATTTTGTTGATGACCAGCAACAAGGCAGGGGTGAATTCGTATCGTCAGTGGCCCAGGGCCGATGTGGAGAAACACTTCGCCTTCCTGCATCGCCTGAACCAGGAGCTCACCGAAAGCGGAGAGTTTGTCGCGACGGAGGCTCTTGCAGGCCCTGAGCAGGCGCTCATCGTGACAGCCGGCAAAGATGGGATGCCGGTTACGGATGGTGTCTTTCCCGAATCCAAAGAGTTTCTGCTCGGCTACTGGATCGTCGATGTTGAAAGCCCGGAGCGAGCCTATGAGATTGCTGCGAAGCTCTCCGCCGGACCGGCCCCGGGGGGCGGAGCAACCGCTATGCCTATCGAGGTACGGCAGATCATGACCCGTAAGGCCGGCGACCTGTGAGTCCCGGCGCCAGCTCAGAGCTTGACGAGCGTTCTCAGCACCTGTTGCGCGATCTTGCGCCGCAGGTGCTGAGCATTATCGCTCGCCGCTACCGCGACTTTGCTGCCGCGGAAGACGCCGTGCAGGAGGCCTTGATCGCCGCGGCACTGCAATGGCCGCAGACGGGTGTTCCGGAGAACCCGCGCGGGTGGCTTATCCGCGTGGCCTCGCGACGCATGCTCGATGTCATCCGCAGCGAGATCGCGCGCAGAGAGCGTGAACAGGAGGTCGCCCTCGAAGCGCTCCGTCAGGATGTTACGGATGCGGATCCTGACGATACCCTCGCACTCTTCTTTCTCTGCTGCCATCCATCATTGACACCGGCATCGGCCATTGCGTTAACGCTCAGGGCAGTTGGTGGCCTGACGACAGCGCAGATAGCCCATGCTTTCCTCGTGCCCGAGGCGACGATGGCGCAACGCATCAGCCGGGCCAAGGCGGCCATCAAGGCTGCAGGCTCGCGTTTCCACATGCCGGAAGGCACGGAGCAGCGCGAACGGCTTGCCGCGGTACTGCAGATCCTCTATCTCGTCTTCAATGAGGGCTACGTCGCCAGCACCGGCCCGTCGGCGCAGCGCATTGAGCTCTCGCAGGAGGCGATCCGCCTTATACGATCACTCCATGCTCTGATGCCGGAGAACCCTGAAGTGGAAGGCCTGCTCGCTCTGATGCTGTTGACGCATGCGCGCCGCGATGCACGAACCGGAGCAGGTGGAGAACTGATCCCCCTCGATCGTCAGGACCGGCGGCTATGGAAACAGGCCGAGATCGCCGAAGGGACCACACTGCTGCAAACGGCGATCTCTCGAGGTGCAGTCGGCGCCTATCAGCTTCAGGCGGCCATCGCCGCGCTGCATGACGAAGCCTCGCGAGCGGAAGATACGGACTGGCCGCAGATCCTGGCGCTCTATGAGCTGATGAAACGTATCTCCGATAATCCAATGGTCGCGTTGAATCATGCCATCGCTGCCGCCATGGTCTACGGGCCGACGAAAGGTCTGGAGCTACTGCGAGCTTTCGATGCCGACGAACGCATCGCCAGGCATCATCGCCTCGATGCCGCACGCGCTCACTTGTTTGAGATGGCCGGAGACTACAAAACCGCTATCGCTCATTACCGCCTGGCGGCTACGCGCACGACCAGCCTGCCGGAGCAGCAGTATCTACAGACACAGGCCGCTCGCTTGTGCGAACGGATCTAAAGAAAAATTAAATTGGGTGCCCATCCATCGCTACTCGCCCCAACGAACAAAGTTCGTCAGGGTGATTTATCGGGGTCCCCGGCCAGCTTTGCTGGCTGGGTAAAGGCGTGGGCTTGAGGCCAGCTCTTTGGAGACGGTAAACCGTAGACTAAGGTCCACGGCTCCCACCCGTTCGCGCATCAGCGCGAATGTCTTGCTTAAGGGCATGGCTTCAGCCATGCCGTCCCAAAGCCCAAAAAGAGGCGCGGCTTTAGCCGCTGAGGTCAAGATTAGAGCATATTGACCATAAGTCTCTTGCTACGTTGAACGACGAAAATGGCTGAAGGCTCGCCCGATAGCTCTGCAGCAAAGACAGATTTGTCGATACACGAATCTTGCCCTCAGCGGCTAAAGCCGCCCACTTTCGGATTCCGATACGGGACGGCTGAAGCCGTCCCCTTAAGCAATACATTCGCGCTATGCGCGAACTGGAAGCGTCCGCGTGGCTTCACATGCTGCGGAAATTTCAATTCGTCAAAGAAGCGCGAAAAGTCGATCGCATCAGAATGCCTATACGCGATCGGTGGACATTGGGTGATGATTTTCTATCCCCCAATTTGACCCGAATAAACCCTCATACGGAGTTTTTCCGCAGCCTGTGAAGCCCGCTGCTCCCACCTGAATAAGGCTCTACCGGTACATCTCCGGGCGCACATCCATCGAATTCGGAGGAAATGTCTCCGGCTTCGCACCAAGCTGCGTGTTTGGCGTATCTCCCATCGTCAGCTCCAGCGTGCCTCCTTGCGTCAGATCGGTGTGGCGAAACCAGACATGATCCAGCGGCTTTCCATTCAGCTTGATCGCCTGCACATACTTGTTCCGCTTCGACGCGCCCTTCGCAACGATTACGAAGTCCTTGCCGTTCTGCAGATGAATCGTCGTCTTCTCAAAGACCGGACTGGCGATGTCGTAGGTGGGCACCGTGGGCGTGACCGGATAAAAGCCCAGCATCGAGAAGACGACAAAAGCGCTCATGCCACCACCATCCTCATCGCCCGGAATGCCTTGCAATGTATCGGTAAAGAAGGCATCGAGCAGCATGCGCACCCTCTCCTGCGTCTTCCACGGAGCTCCCAGACGATCGTAGATATAGGGAATCGCGAAGCTGGGTTCGTTGCCCATAGAGAACTGTCCCACCATCGAGGTGGAGTCAGGGAACTTTGCCTGAAACTCGTACTTCGATCGTCCCAGCGGTTCGCGGAATAGCTGGTCGAGATTTGCTTCAGCCTTCTGCATGCCTCCCATCAGAGAGATCAGGCCGGCATAGTCATGAGCAACATCCCAGGTATAGGTGTAAGCGTTGTTCTCGTCATAGAAATCACGTCCACCCATACCGCCGCCGAATTTTGGATCCATCGGCTCAATCCAGTTTCCGGCATCATCTTTTGGCCACATCAGCGACTTGTCGGCGCGGAAGAGGTTCCGGTAGTTTACCGCGCGCTTTAGAAAGAGCGCTTCGTCCTGCGGCTTCTTCAACTCACGCGCAAGCTGTGCGATAGCCCAGTCATCGAAGCTGTTACCTAATGTGACCGGCACCGGCTGACGTTTCTCGAAGGGATGCACCTGTGCGACAGTTTCAGTTTCGCCAGGCCGCAGCGCCGGCATATAGCCGTGCTCTGCATAAAAGTCGTCGAGCGATGTCTTCGGTCCCAGCCGCCAGGGAAGCAGCGTGGTCTCCAGCGATCGTTTGCGAATGCCTTCATAGGCGGTCGGCAAATCGAAGTTGCGCACACCTTTGAACCATGCATCTGCAAACCACGGAGCGGAGTGGTTGCCATTCATGCACGCATACGGACCGGTAAGGATAGCGAAGGTCGGCATGATGCCGCTCTGTTGATACATCCGCACATAGGACTGCAGCTTGTCCGCTTCCATCTCCGGATTCAGGATGGTCTGCAACGGCTCCAGCGCGCGGAAGGTATCCCACAGCCAGTTATCGACGTAGAACGGACGGTTGTCGGTATGAACCTTGTGATCAAAGCCGCTGTAATATTGGCCGTCTTCGGTGATATTGATCATTCGCTCTGAACTGCGATAGAGCGCGGTATAGAACACCTTCTTTTGTGCCTCAGTCCCGCCCTCGACTGCGATACGTCCCAGTGTTTGATTCCAGTGAGCTTTGCCGGCAGACTTGATGCCTTCGAAGTTCGCCGACGGAATCTCATGCTGCAGGTTCTTCTTCGCTTGCTCCACGCTGATGAACGAGATGCCGTAGCGGAACTCGAGCGTGCCGGCCTTGGCTGCAATAGCGAGGCTCTGTTTGCTGCTCACCTCATAAGAGGTCGCGGTCACCGGCTTACTGAACTCGCCATACACATACGCCTTCATCCCATCGAAGCGCTCCTCGCCCTCGACCAGGTTGCCGCCGTGGACGGCGAGTGTCCCTGCAATGCGGTTAGCCAGTATTAAGCCGGCTTTACCGGAAGGGAAGGTAAAGCGGAAGTAGCCGCAGCGCTCAGTCGCCGTGAACTCCGTGACGATACCCGATGTCCGGAATCGGGCGGAATAGTAATACGGTGTAGTCGTCTCCTGGTCGTAGGCAGCAGCAGAACCATCGCCGGGCATGATGCTGAATAGCTCGCTGATGCGATGCGAGCTGATCGTCAGCGGAAAGGAATGAATACGGTCATCCATTGCATCCGACCGTAACGGATACATACGCACCATGCTGTTGGGCAAGTAGACGGCAGGCCGAGTCGGTACAAGCAAGATGCCGACATTACCGATGGTCGGATCGACATACTCCACCTGTGCCTGCACCGAAACAGCCGCAATGAAAAGAGCGGACAGGCAGGTGATGCGAGACAGAAGCTTTGCGGAGATCGGCAATGCCACGGGAAACCTCATGTTATCAAGTGCCTGATCATCATATAGTCCGCCCGCATCAATCATGTGCGTCATCCTGGGCGAAGCAAGGGACCGGTGGGAGCCGCGGGCTTTCAGCCCGCGGTTTACTGGATACAAGAAAAGCTGGGCTTTTAGCCCTGGGCCTTTATTTCGATTCCAGGAGAAGGCCCAGGGCTTAGAGGCGTCGTCTTATGGTTTCAATCAGCGGGCTGAAGCCCGCTGCTCCCACCCAATCTATTCTTCGGCTTAAATCCCTGGCGGCCCTGTGCACTTTCGGTCGGCCTTGGATCACCCAAATACTGCTACACTCGTAACGCACACCAAGGGTGCACCCCGTCCGCGGAAAGGGATTATCCCACCTTTGCTTTTGCGTGATCTCACAACCCACTCTCTTCTCGCCCGACGAAGCGGATCGCGGGCCTATAAGAAGGAGTGAGTTATGTCTATCCGCGAACTTCCCGCGCGCCCTAACCTCGAACACCTCAAGAACCAGGCACGTATGCTGCTGCAGCAATCGCAGGCCGCGGACTCATCCGCGACCGCTCGTTTCACTGCCTGGGGCGTTACCTCACCGAAACCAAAGCTCGCCGACGCGCTCCATGTCATCGCCCGCGAGTACGGCTTCGATACCTGGCCTGCACTAAAGCTCCACGTCGAACTCAGCTCGGAAGACCCCATGAAGGCGCTCTCAGCCGCCATCAAGTCCGATCAGGCAGCACTCGTACGCGAAGTTGTAACGCGTCATCCTTCGCTCAGGTCGACGATCAACGAGCCTTTGCCGGACTACAGCTTCGATACCCCTGCAATCGTTGCTGCGGTGCAGCGCAACAATCGCGAGATGATCGATGCGCTGCTCGATGCCGGAGCCGATGTCAATGCGCGAACACGCTGGTGGGCGGGCAGCTTCGGTGTGCTTGACCTCGCCAACAGTGAGCTTGCCACGTATCTCATCTCACGCGGAGCGACGGTGGACATCCACGCCGCCGCGAGGCTGGGCATGATCGATCGCGTCCGCGAGCTGCTGGCTGTTGATCCGAAGCTGGTTCATGCCCGTGGAGGGGACGGACAACTTCCGCTGCACTTTGCGGCGACCTATGAGATCGCCTCGCTTCTGGTTCATCGTGGCGCGGAGATCGATGCACGCGACATCGATCATGAGTCCACCGCGGCCCAGTACATGGCCTGCACGCGCCAGATGTTGGAATGGCGCGAACCCTATCGGCACGATATCGTCCGTTTCCTGATCGAATTCGGAGCAAAGACCGACATCCTTATGGCATCGGCCATCGGGGATCTGTCGCTGGTGGAGCGCATTCTCAATCATGACCCTGAAACTATCCGCACCACGGTCAGTGAACGTTATTTTCCCAAGCAGAATCTGCACTCCGGGGGATCGATCTATTTCTACGGCTTCGGGATGACGAAGTCACCGCACATGATCGCGCATGAGTTCGGACACACCGAGGTCTTCGAGCTGCTTATGCAGCGCAGCCCCGCGTGGCTTCGCCTCATCAATGCAGCCGAGATCGGAGAAGGAGCTCGCGTTCAGAGCATCCTTTCCGAGCATCCCAACCTGTTTCAGAAACTCTCTCCCAACGCCGCCCGCCGCATCGTGGGAACAGCATTGCGTAACAATGCACGTGCCATCGAGCTATTGGTTGCCGGCGGATGGCCGGCAACCGCTACCCTTGAGAACAACCAGACCGCCCTGCACTACGCCGCATGGCATGGGAATCTCGAGATGGTCAATGCATTGTTACGCCACCATGCCGTGGTGAATATCTTTGAGACCGAACACGGCGGCAGCCCGCTTGCCTGGGCACTCCACGGCTCCTTGAATAGCTGGCACCGCGAAAAGGGAGACTATCCCGAGGTAACACGGGCGCTGCTCGCCGCGGGTGCGCAGGTTCCTAAACCGGAACGGCCGCTCGAAGCTACTCCGGAGGTGCTGGAGATCCTTGAACAACATAAAACGAAAGGCTAGATGTATCGACGAATCCGGCGAGCCAATACATCCGTTGCCCCATTCTTCGCATAGCGAAGGGTGGAATGTTCGAGCGAAGCTCGATTCGGTGGGAGCATCGGGGTCCCCGGCCAGCGTTGCTGGCTGGGGTAAAGGCGTGGACTTTCAGCCCACGGTATATCGGCTCGATATGAAATGGGCTTTTTCTTCGCGTACAGAGGAGGCCCAGGGCTGAAGCCCGCTGAACACCCCATCCAGCAAGGCTGGATGGGGACCCCGCTGCTCCCACCAGTTTCAGTCATCCTCTGTCAGATCAACTGGAATTTGTCGATACGCCGTGGTTGCTACATGTATCGACAAATCTACTGAGCCAATACACCCGTTGCCCCATTCTTCGCACAGCGAAGGGTGGGACCCCCGGCGAACTTGTTCGCTGGGGCTTAGCGTAGGTTATCGCGATTCGCGCGATAGTTTTTTGTCATCCGAAATGGGGTCCCCGACCAGCTCTGCTGATTGGGGCGGGTAGGGATCTGCTTTTCCGCCTTTGCGCGGGTAGAAGCATCGGTAGAAAAGCAGATTTCTCCGCTACTCTTCACCCCAGCCAGCAACGCTGGCCGGGGACCCGAGCGCTCCGAAATGACAAACAAAAAACCATAACCCTAAGCCTCGCTCATAACAACCGCGACACTGTTCTTAGCGATGCAGGAATCTATGAAACAGTTCCGGCGTCCGAGGGCTTAGATAGATCAGCAGGACACAGCACACCAGGCTCAATCCCCAGACCGGCGACGAGAAAGAGATGGCTGCCGCCGTAGCGAAGATGCAGAGCGCGATATACGAGCGAATCTTCGCGACGCGCCGCATCCGCGGAGGAATATCCATCTCGGTCGCCTGCGAGAATGCTGTCCGCTCGAAGGCGATGTAGGCGATCTCGACCAACACGAAGACCAGTGCATAGATAAAGACCGGAGCTGCCGCTAAGCGGGAGCCGGCCATCCATCGGGTGGTAACAGGCACCAGCGAGATCATGAAGAGTGTGCGAAGTTCCACCAGATCAGCTCCGGCGTTGCGATGCGGGCAAAGCGGAAAAGGTGATGATGGTTGACCCAGATGATCGCGATGAACAGATAGCTGACCGCATAACTCAGCAGCAGCGGCCAGAGAGGAGCCAGCGCATGCAGCGTCGGCTCCTCCGGTGGTTTCAGATCCAGCACCATGATGGTGATGATGACGGCGAAGACTCCGTCAGAAAATGTTGCCAGACGTTCCGATGTCGTCTTCCTGTCCAGCATGGGAACCTCCTCAAGCCAGCGTCGACTGTGCGGCTTCCAGAATGATGTCCACGACCTTCTCTGGTGCGGTCAGCAGCGGCGTGTGATCCACAGCGAAGGACTCCATCATGGCATTCATGCGTTCCGCCATGAAACGTTGTGTCTTGCGGTTGATCATGCGGTCGTCTTCCGCGATGAGATACCACGACGGTTTGGACTTCCATGCGGGAGCGGCCACCGGTTCCTGAATGCTCTTCAGTTCAATCGGGCGTTGTACAGCCCGGGTAACGGCGATCTGTTCGTCGGTGGCGTTCTGCGCAAAGGCCTGTTCAAAGCCGGTATCCGGCATCCAGATGAAGCCGTCGGCATCGGGCGCGAGCTTCGGCGCGTCAGGATGAGGTTCATCGCGATAGAAGACCTGGGCAACGGTCTCTCCTTCGTCGGGCGCCAACGCAGCAATGTAGACCAGCGCTTTGACGCGTTCTTCATGCGCGGTTCCAATGACAGCTCCCGCATAGGCGTGTCCTGCAAGAATGATGGGGCCTTCGGTTCGCTCGATAGTGCGGCGAAGGGCAGCGGCATCATCACTGAGTGAGGTAAGGGGTAAGGGCGCGGTGACAACATTCCAACCCTGCTGCTGCAGTTTGCGAATAACGAGCTCCCAGCTTGATCCGTCGGCCCACGCACCGTGAACCAGAACGATGGTGGCATCTTTTGTGTACGACATGGTGTATCTCCTCTTTCCTTTTGTCTTGTAACGACGAGTGAAGTCAGGTCGGGTTTAGCTCAGCCGAGAACCTTTGTGATCTCTTGCGCGATGAAGTCAACCGAATCTTCCAGCGCGAAGTGGCCGGTATCGAGAAGGTGCAGTTGGGCTGCTGGGATGTCGCGCAGATAAGCCTTTGCGCCTTCGACGGTGAAGAACGGATCGTTTTTGCCCCACACGATCAGCATCTTTGGCTGCCGGCCGCGGAAGAACTCATGCCATTCGTCGTAGTGGGTCAGGTTCGACTGATAGTTGTGAAACAGGCTTAGCTGGATAGCGTCATTGCCGGGACGATCGAGGAAGAACTGATCAACGGTGTAGGAGTCGGGATTGATGCGGGAGAGATCCTTCACGCCGTGTGTGTACTGGAAGACGGTCATTTCTTTGGTAAGCAGTCCGCGGACCGGCTTCTCCGTCTCCGCATTGCGGTCTGCCCAGAACGGCTTCATTGCGTCGAAGCCCGGTCCGATGCCCTCAATATAGGCATTGCCGTTCTGCACAACGATGCCTTCAATGGCTTCGAGGTGTCTATAAGCGATGCGATAGCCAACCGGCGCACCATAGTCCTGCACGTAAATGCTGAACTTCTTCAATCCCAGAACGCCGAAGAGAAGCTCCTCAGTGTAGTCAGCAAGCCGGTCGAAGGTGTACTCGAACTCTTTCACCGAGGGCATATCGCTGTAGCCGAAGCCGATGTAATCCGGAGCGATGACATGGAACTTCTCCGCGAGCTTCGGGATCAGGTCGCGAAACATATGCGACGAGCTGGGAAAGCCATGCAGCAACACGATGGTTGGGGAAGAGGCAGAGCCAGCCTCCCGGTAGAAGACCTTCAGGCCGCGGACATCGGCGTGTTGAAACGTGGTCATAATGTTTCCTCCTTTTGGCCCGCTTTCCAGCGGAACGAACTCAGATTATTTAACACCGATAAAACTGTCAATAACGGTGTTATAAATTATTGCGATATTTTGGAAGGGAGAGCCATGCGTACTGTTTCTCCAGATGCCGGCGAATGGGTCGATGGCTTTTTGTTCGTCGCCAACCGGCCCATCCTGGACTTCCTCAACACGAAACCGATCCTGGCAAACGGCCCGACCGAGCTTCTGCCGGACGTGTATGCCCTGGAGCGGTGGCTTATTGCGTCCGGTACCGTGACTTCTCCGAAGACAAAGTCGCTTCTGCGTAGCTGGCGGCAATCCTCAGAAGCGGAAGCCTTCCGGAAAGATCTCATCGCCTTCCGCGAGCGCCTAAGAGATGCGGTCGTACGCATGGAAGCCGGCTCGGCTCCGTCCGACGACTTCCTGAAAGACGTCAATGCGCGGCTGCTGCAATATCCTCTTCACACCGCGCTTCGCAGGCGTGATGGTGGTGTCGTGCGCGAGACTTTCTTTGACCCTGCCGAACCTGGGGATCTATGGGCGCCTATCATTGATGGAGCCGCTGATCTTCTGGCCGAGACTGAGACCTCGCGTATCCGTCAATGCGAATCGTGCATCGTTCACTTCTTCGATACCAGCAAGAAGGGATCACGCCGCTGGTGCAGCATGAATATCTGCGGCAACAAGATCAAAGTTGCGGCCTATCAACGTAGAAAACGCGGCCGCGATTCGGAGCAACAATCGGCCTGAAGATCTTTTGGTAGTATGACGCGATGGAAACGCACCGCCGCTTGGAAGGGTACGAACCGATCCTTTGCGCTCCCCTTCTGCGAAAGGTCGATCGCGAACTGCTGCGTCTGTTGAGCTCTCTCACCGCAGAAGAATGGGGATACCGCACCGTATCGCCGCGGTGGGAGGTGCGTGATGTTGCCGCTCATCTTCTGGATACCGCCTTGCGGAAACTCTCCATGGTGCGCGACACATGGTTTGTGGAGAAGCAGATTCCGCAGACGCCGCGGGAGGTCGTCTCTCTGGTCAATCGGCTGAACGATGAGGGCGTATCCGTCTTTCGGAGGCTCAGTCCGTCAATATTGATTGAGTTGATGGAGACCGCCTGCGAGCAGTCGGCGGACTTTCATGAGTCGCTCGACCCGTTTGCCCAGGCGACCTTCAATGTCAGTTGGGCCGGAGAAGAAATCTCAGCGAACTGGTTCGATACGGCACGAGAGTTGACGGAGCGTTGGCACCACCAGCAGCAGATCCGTCTGGCAACGGGCAGGCCGGGAATTCTAACGCGAGAGCTCTATCATCCTGTGCTGGATTGCTTCATTCGCGGGCTTCCATTCGCCTATCGGCATGTGGATGCGTCTCCTGGAACCAATCTCCTGCTTGAGATCTCAGGAGAGTGTGGCGGACGCTGGGTGCTCTCGCGAGAGGAGCATCGCTGGCATTTTCTTCGGGAGATGCCTTCGCAGATCGCGTGCAGCATTACGGTACCGGAGGAGATCGCATGGATGCTCTTCACCAAGGGGATCGATCGCGATGTGGCCAAGTCGCAGATCGCAATCGACGGCGATGAGACGCTGGCAGAAGGTGTTCTTGGTCACGTTGCTATTGTGGGGTGAGCACCTCTCCCCGCATTCGCCGGTGGACCATCCTATTCGTGTCGCAAGACCCGCATCGCATCAACTGCAAGAGCCCTGCGTGCCGGCAGCCATGCTGCAAATGCGATGATGATGGTCAGCAATCCGATTGCACCAAGATAGGCCGCGGGATCGAGGCCGCTCACCCCATACAGAATGCGTCGCAGCAGTTGCGAAGCAGCGGCGGCCAGTCCTGCGCCGCCGACCAGGCCAACCGCTACAGGCCCCACAAACTGCCGCAGCATGGCTCTGATCACATGGGTCCTCTTCGCTCCGAGCGCCAGGCGAACCGCAATCTCCCGCGTCTTTTGGGAGACGGCATACGCGACCAGCCCAAGCAGGCCTACGGCGGCCAGCAACACGGCAGAGGCTCCCATCAGGCTCGCGATCAAGGCGCCCTTCTCGACTGTCCCGACCTCGTCCTGGAATGACTCGCTCAAGCGACGGACTGTAGGGAAGAGACCGCTATCGATGCTGGAGGTTACCGTCCGCACCGCGGTTGCAAGATCCTCAGGCTTTCCCTGAGTACGTACCAGCAGCACCATGTGCGGCAGTGATGCGTCGTCACTCATCTGATAGAGCTCTGTCGCATCGGGATCATGCATCGACATCGTGCGGGCATTGGCCACAACGCCTACCACGGTGAGCTTCTCTGAGAGTGCATTCGACGGGTCGAGAAGGAACTGCTTGCCGAGAGGGCTCTGTCCCGGCCACATGCGCCGGGCCAGCGACTCGCTGACAACGATCTCGTTCTTGTCCTCCCGCTGCACGTCGCGTCCGCTGAGGCGTGCGATGCCCATGGTGCTGAAGAAGCCAGGCTCCACGCGGCTGACATAGATTCCGAAGGGGTATCCCCCAAGCGAGGTCACATTCTTATGGCCCAGCGGGGCCATGGACGTCAGGCCAACAGAGATCACTCCAGGCAGTTGCCGCACTCTTGTCTGTGCTGTGTCCAGATAGCTTCTCGCCGTCGTCGCTGAATATCCGTGGGCCGCGAGGTCAGGATCCACGACCAGAATGTGTTCATGGTCATACCCGGCGTCGCTCGAGACTGCGAAATGCAGGGCACGCACCAGAAGACCGGCAACGATCAGCAGCACACAGCTTGCCGCAATCTGCGCCGTTACCAGGATCTGTCTCGATCGCGTTCCCCTTCTGCGTTTCGCCGTGAGTTGCAGCGCCGGAGCCAGACCGAAGACCACAGCGGCAATGAGTCCCACACCTCCGGCGAAGAGCACGACTCTCCAATCCGGAGCAGGATTGAGCCACGGCGGAGCATTCACTCGCGAGAGGAAGACGCGCAGGCACACGTATCCCATACCGAGTCCAGCCAGTGCTGCCATAGCTGCCAGCAGTAGACTTTCTGTCAGGAGTTGCCGCACAATGCGCCGCCGGCTTGCACCCAGAGCAAAGCGAATGGATATCTCGTGCGAGCGGGTTACACCGCGCGCCAGCATCAAGCCGCCAAGATTACTGCACGCGACAGTAAGGATAAGCAGCACCAGTGTCGCGACCAGCATCAGCATCGGTACATCATCCTTCCGCACCGCCTGCAGATATCCTCCGGGTTCGCTGACCAGCCTCTCGTTGTCCCACACAGAGTTCGGCGATTGCCTGCGGAGCTCATTGGTTAGCGCAAGCAGCTCCTGCTCGGCCATCTTCGGTGAGACTCCCTTTTCCAGCCGAGCCCACATATCGACCAGTCCGCCAAGAGAGGTATCGGTTAGGACAGTGCTGCCCTCCACGAAGTAGGGTTGCTGCACGAGCGGCGCCCAGAATGCAGGCTCATGTGGCAGTCCCAGACCGCTGAAGTTACGCGGAGCTACGCCTATCACCGTCGCCGGTTTGTGGTTCAGATGCACGACACGGCCTACGACAGTAGGATCACTGTCATAGCGCTGTTCCCAGAAGGTGTGGCTCAGCATTACGACAGGAGGAGCATCTTTGCGGTCGTCGAGCGCAGGATCGAATACGCGCCCCAGTCCGGTCTCCGCTCCCAATTCGTGAAATAAATTGCTCGTCACAAACCGCGTACGAGCCGGTAGGTTTTCCCGCTCAAGGATCACATCGCGGTCCGTGCTGGCGATCACCGCATGCAGCGTCTTCGCGTGATCGCGATAGAACGCAATCGAGGGATAGGGAACCGAGGAAGAAAAAGTGCCGGGAGCGCTTCGCTGCAGCCGGACCAGCGTATCAGGATCGCGGACCGGCAGCGGCTTCAGGACAAACATATTGAACAGGCCGAAGGCGGCGACGTTGACACCGATACCTACGGCAAGCACCAGCACTGCGGCGATGGAAAACGCCGGCGACCGCATCAGCGTTCGCATGCCGTAGCGCAGGTCCTGTGCCAGCCTTTCGATCCACGTCCATCCCCAGGTTTCATGGGCCTGTTCCTGCAGCCGGGTTTCATTGCCGAAGCGTCTGCGCGGCGTGCCGCCGCGTTCCAGCATCTCGCGATGAAAGGCCATCTCGTCCTGCAGCTCGCGCTGCATCTGCCTGCGATGCAGCAGGTACCAGAGTCTCCGCCAAAGCTCGCCCATACTCGTCCCCTATGCCGTCCGCAGAATCGCCTTGATCGCCTCGGTGACCCGGTCATAGTCCCGAAGCTCTGCTTCCAACTGTTTGCGGCCCGCCGCCGTCAGCTTGTAGAAACGCACCTTCCGGCTCGTCTCCGAGATGCCCCACTCCGCGCTCACCCAACCCTTGAGCAGGATCTTCTGCAGCGCCGGATAGAGAGAGCCCTCCTCCACCTCCAGCACTTCGTTGGAGAGCACATGAATCTTCTGGGCGATGGCATATCCGTGGAGCGGCCCCGCCCTCAGTACACGCAGGATCAACATTGCGAGAGCGCCGGAAGGCATCGACTGTTTAGAGATAGATTCCATAGGCATAGATTATCTATGCCTATGGCCGGAAGATGTCAAGTCCTTTCGCTTTTTGCGTTTTTCCCATCCTGGAACCGCATACCAGGCTGAGTCACAGTTTTGACGCACATGTGCGTCCTGTGATCAGTGATAATCGGAGTACAGCGTTTTTTGCAGGTGTTGTTATGTCTCCCCTCCGAAGGGTCCTGGCCCTTTGCGCCCTCAGTGTGTTTTCTGCCTTGCTTGCAAGCTGCGGCTCAGGTGTCCGTGCCTCCGGCATCGCGACGAATCCGCTTTCGTATGGCGACCAGCCGGCGATTGCCTCCGGCCAGACCTCGGTGAGCGGTGATATCGCTCCGGTACGCGATCCCAGCGTGATCTATGCCGGCGGAACCTACTACCTTTTTGTTACCGACGCCGCCGGCGCATGGAATGGTTCGCTCCCGTTTCTATGCTCCAGCGATCGAGCTGTCTGGCGTTACTGCGGCAGTGTCTTTCCCGCGGTGCCCGAGTGGCTGCATGCAAAGCTTCCAGGACTCACCGAGATCTGGGCTCCGGATATCTCCTACTTCAACGGCGAATATCACGTCTACTACTCTGCCTCCATCGTGAATACGACCCGCACGGTCATTGGGCTGGCAACGAACGTTACACTCGATGCGCAGGACCCTCGCTATCACTGGGTCGACCGCGGCATGGTCACGGAGTCCTTTGCCGGGGCAGAGATCAACGATCTCGATCCAAACGTCCTTGTCGATGGTGACCGTGTCTGGCTTAGTTACGGCAGTTACTGGGACGGCATCCGCCAGCGTGAGATCGATCCCGCCACCGGCATGTTGAAGCCCGGCCAGGTTCATGAGATGGCGGCACGTCCATGGGTTGCGGTGCATCCCATCGAAGGCTCCTCACAGCTTTGGCATGACGGTTGGTACTATCTGTTTGTCTCCATCGATCGCTGCTGCAACGCCGACATCACCACCAACAACTACAAGATGGCTGTCGGACGATCAAAGAGCCCCAACGGCCCCTTCCTCGCCAAAGATGGCACACTCATGATGGACGGCGGTTCTACCGTGATCCTGGAGGGAAGCGGGCAATGGGTCGGTGTGGGCGGTGGAACGGTCTATGACGATCCTGGGACCGGTAAGACGATGATCGTCTTCCATGGGCAGAAGATCACTGAAGGCGGCCGCGCCACGCTTTGGATCAAAGAGGTGAGCTGGGTCGATGGCTGGCCGGTAATCCATTAGAACTTCAATGGCCCTTGCTCGCTTTCATGTAAGGAGCAAGGTTGTTGTCGATCACGGACATCTCATCCTTCGTCAGCGGGAGCTGACGATATGCAGCAATAGCCTTTACCGGAGTAAAGCCTGTCCATGCGCCATCGCTTCCAAACAGAACGCGACGCACGCCAACCTGCCGGATTCTCAACGCGATCTCTTCCTTGTTCCCTTCCCATGCATCGCCCAGGCCGGCTACACCAGAGATATCGAAGTAGATGTGCGCGACGCGTCGATCGTGCTGCGCCATTGCAAGAAGAAAGACTGAAAGCGCCTCATCGCTCGCAGGATCGTCCCATCCTCCGCTCCCAGCAAGATGAGCAATCTGCACCACGCTGTGTGGCGCTGCCGGCAGCAGTTGGTTTAGAAAGGCCTCAGCTTCTTTCTTCCCGTAGGGCCGATGATGCGTCACGTTCGCATGCATGTGAACAATGATCGCCATGCGATGCCGGTCGGCCGTCTGGAAGGCCTTGCGGAGCATAGCGACGTGAGCCGGATTGTCGAGATCGACATCGGAGTTTCCAAAGTGAAGCTTTATCCCAGTTCTGAGATAAGGGTCCGCGGCGCATCGCTCGATTTCAGCCATCGCATATTCACGGAGCGGATCAACGCCGCAGACACCCACGAGCCTCTGCGGGTATTGCTTGACCTGCTCTGCGGTCCAGTCATTCTCCGCTTTCACCCTGGCATACTCATCCTGTACGGGAGGGCGATTCGGATTTCCGAACTGATATGCGAGTGAGAGAACGACGGCCTTCCGCAGACCCGCACGATCCATCTCTGCGATGAGATCGCTTGCGGCAAAGGTCCTGGATTCTCCAATCAGCTTTGCCACATCAGGACTGAGCAAGTGCTGGTGATAGTCGATCAGAGGTGTGCTTTGGGCAGCACAGAGGGTCGTGGTGAAGAAGATCAGCAGGACGATGCGGAGGTGTGACATATATTTCAGGCCTGTGGCGCTCTATAGCAATCACATGGGATAAAGAAGCTACCCGACGGTATCAGAAGGAACAGAAGCCATAGTCGAATGGCCGACCCAGTATACGGAAGGAGAAGCTGGATTTCGTGAGAAGCGTGACCACAGGCCTGGCAAATCAATGCTTTTCTCGGAGCTGGGAGACGACACGGTGGATAGCTTCGGCCACCAGGTCCGGTCTTTCCAGATGGATCATGTGTCCGCTGTTTTCCGCGCGAATCAATTGTCCCCTGGAGGAGAGAGCGGCAAGCTGCACCTGCTGGGTATGCCAGACTGGATCAGGGTTCTTTGACCGCTCCAACACAACCAATGGAAGGTCTCCAAGCGGATGGGGTTCGCTGAGTCGTTGCGACCTCAAGGCAGCAAACTCTTCTCTCCAGGACTCAGCGGCTACAGCGCTATTAGGAAGCCACCCGATCTCATCCAACATCTTCATAAACGCCCAGTGCCTGGTTGTTTGAATGTCCGGCGGAAGACGGTCGAAGGGAGCAGCCGAGGCTCCGCCGGCTTTCAATGGCGGCAGCGATCTCCGGTATTCCTCATAGGCCTGCGGCAGATCTTCGTGTGATAGAAGACTGATGGGCGTTCTTGTACCGTGCAGCACAAGCGAAATGCCCTCGTCATGGGAGCCATCGACAAAGACAAATCCGGCAACCTGTTCGGGGAATCGTCGTTGATAGGCACGAGCGTAGATACATCCGAGCGATTGGCAAACGACAACGACCGGTGTCCTGATGCGGCCTTTCTGCAAAAGCAGATGAAGGTCGTCCACCGTCTGCTCGATGCCTTCATCGACAGCTCCTCCTTCGCTCCATGCATACCCAGCCCGGTCATATGCGCAGATGCGGTAACGCGTTGCTACTGCTCTCTGCACCAGCGTCCACTCGACCGCGAAGCTGCCGCCGCCACTTTCGATCACTATCGTGGGCGAACCTGTTCCGACACAGTTCAAATGGATCCGCCGCCCGCCAAGGTCGACCATCTCACCGGTTGGTACGGGATCAAGCGGCGCCATCTGTGCCCCGCAGGGCAGTGGCAGCAGGAAAATTATCCCGGCGAACAGCGAGTAGGGGAATTTCATCATGCTTCACCGTTATCTCTTGACATAGTCCTGCTATCAGGAAGCATCATAGGCCCAATCAACTTTATATGTCTGCCAAGGCACTGACCGTTCTCTTGCTCGCCCTTGTTGTGGGAACTGTCTGTTCCGCTCAATCGCATCCTTCGTTTGATGTTGCATCCATTCGGGAATCAACGGGAAGCGAGCTTGATGGCTCGTGGAGCCCGCCCGGTACGGGCAAGTTCACGGCGCACAACTTATCTCTGCAATGGTTAATAGTTCTGGCCTACGGCATCGACGCGAATCAGATCGCCAACAAGCCATCGTGGCTAGGGGCAACGCACTTCGATGTAGACGCCCGGCCCTCCGGCAACATTGCTCTCAGCCGCGAAGAGCTCAGACCCCTGCTTCAGTCTCTACTGCAGGAGCGGTTTCATCTTGTCACTCACACTGAGACCAGGCAGATGCCCGGCTATGCGCTCGTGGTTGCGAAAGACGGCCCCAGACTTGAGCCGACCAAGGGGGCGAAATTTCCTGGATATCGTATAAGCGTTACGGACAAGCAACTGAATGGACTCGACTGGTCCATGCCGTACCTCGCAGGTATGCTGCAACATCCTGCTGGGCGCCCTGTCATCGATAAAACGGGACTCAGCGGCGGCTACGACATCAAGCTCGATTTTGCGTCGAACATATCATCAGCCGACGACGGCCTTCCTTCTATCTTCACCGCGATTCAGAAGACACTGGGCCTGAAGCTGGAACCGCAAAACGTACCTGTCGAGTTTCTCGTCATCGATCGCGTCGATCGCACACCGACCGAGAACTAGAAGGTATGGTGTGCCGCGGGATGCTTGTGTGCACAGTTCTAGAGCATTTTCCCTGTTGCTGGGTATCCCGGAAGAGGAGTGCAGTGGCGTTTTCTTTGCGGAAAACGCCCATAGATGCGGATGCTCTGGACCAACCTACAGGGAAAATGTTCTATTCTGCGCGTAAAGCCTCCACTGGGTTTACTGAGGCCGCACGTCGTGCGGGAATGTAGCTGGCAAGAAGCGCTGCGGTTGCCAGCAGAATTGACACTCCGGCAAGAGTAGCCGCATCCCACGGCTGCGTGCCGAACAGGAGATTACGTATCAGGCTTGCAGTTGCTACCGAGCAGAGAATTCCCGTGCTGATACCAATAGCCGCGAGCCGTCCAGCCTCTTTCAGAATCAGCCGGTAGACAGCATGACGCTGCGCTCCGAGCGCCATGCGTACTCCAATCTCTTTGGTCCGCTGGCTCACTGAATACGCGATCACTCCATATAAGCCCACTACACCCAGCAGCAGCGCCGCCCCGGCGAAGCCGCCTATGAGGCAGGCGGAGGAGCGATGCAGATAGGTCGACTGTAAGTGGCTGATCCGGTCGTCCATGGTTTCCGGGCCAAAGGTCAGAATATTGGGATCGATGCTGTGAGCTGTTCTTTCCAGCGGCTGCAACAGCTCCTGAGGAGCATGAGCAGTTCTGAGGATGACGTAGAAGGCATTGTCCGGTTCCTGGCTGAACGGCGTGTAGAGTACAGGCTGTACCTCTGTATCCAGCGGACCCTCTTTGATGTCGTTAACGATGCCGACGATCTCGATTGGTGGCGTCGATGCATCGTAGCGGATGTGCTTTCCAATCGCGTCCTCTCCAGGGAAGAATTTCCGCGCGAAGGCCTGGTTCACAATCATGACACGAGACTTCGAAGCATCGTCTGTCTGAGCAAAGTAGCGTCCACGTGCCAGCCGCGCTTGCATCGTGTTGAAGTAGTTCGCGCTTACCTGGCGGCCGCTCGATTCATTGGTGCTGCCATGCTGCGGCCTTCCGATGATCTCGAAGGTCGTATTCCCTCCAGCGATGTCGGCCGCAGGGATCTGATGGGCAACGGCAACCGACTGTACGCCGGGTAAGCGGCCGGCTTCATCCATGAAGCGCTGCGCCAGGGCAACGATCTGTTCATCCTTTGGATAGCGGGAGTGTGGCGCTCTGAGCCGCATCATTGCCAGATGATCCGGCTCTATGCCGATATCAGCGTGCAGCAGCCGATAGAAGCTTTTGCCTAGCAAACCCGCTCCTGCCAGCAGCACCATTGCGGTGCAGAGCTCCAGCACCACAAGATTTGCTCCAAGATGCTTCCAGGCTGTCTTTGCACCGGAGCGGCCGCTCTCCACCAAACCGGCCCGCATGTCTGACAACGATAGACAAAGAATGGGGGTGAGCGAGAATAGGGTTGCCATCACCAGGCCAACGAGTGCCGCGAACAGAAGCACGTGGGGAGTCAGCCCAAGATGCTGTAGATAGGGCATCTCCCGCAGCATGTTAACCGGTACGAGTTGCAACAGCAGACTAATGGCTCCATATGTCGCCGATATGCCGAGCAGGCTGCCGGCCGCGGCGAGGATGACCCCTTCCGTCGCAAACTGACGTATGAGCCGCATGCGTGACGCACCCAGCGCGGCGCGAACCGCTGTCTCATGACGGCGATTTTCGGAACGGACCAGAATCAGGCCTGAGACATTCACGCATGCAATCAGGAGCAGCAAGGTTGCCCCGCACAAAAGCAGCCATAGTACCGGCCGAAGCCTGCCCACAATGACTTCGGTCAGCGGCAGCACGGTTGCGCCGCGTCCCTCATCGGAGTCTGGGTACTGTTTTGCAAGCTGCTGAGTAATCGAGGTCATGTCCGAGGCCGCTGACTCGACCGACACGTTGTTCTTCAGACGAGCAATCGCCAGGAGTCCATGATTTCCGCGATTGTTCGGATTAGAGGATTCGTGAAGCGATGTCCAGAACTCGGCCGGCCCCGCAGGTGCAAAGTGAAACTCACGCGGCAGCACGCCGATGACAACATATGGAACTCCCTCTATCGTCAGCGTGCGCTCCAACACATCCTGCCGTCCCCCATACCGGCTCTGCCATGCGGCATAGCTCAGCATCACTGTGCGCGGCACGCTCGGAGTATCTTCGCCTTCACGGAAATCACGCCCAATCACTGGGGTGACACCTAACGTTCGAAAGAAGCCTGCACTTACGGTGGCGCCATCGACAAGCTGCGTTTCCGTGGCGGTATTCAGAGCAAAATAGACTTTGTCATATGCCTCCAGCGACTCAAAGACTTTGTTCTGCTTCTTCCAGTCCAGATAGTCCAGATACGAGAGATGGAAGCGCGATCCAAGGGGAGTGCTCTCAAATAAAGCAACCAGCCGTGATGAACTCTGGTAGGGCAACGGTCTGATCAGTACGGCGTCAACGAAAGCAAAAAGGGCGACACTTGCGCACATACCCAGCGACAATACGAGGATGGCCGTGCAGGAGAAGCCGAAATTTTTGCGCAACTGACGGCGCCCAAATCGTATATCGAGCCAGATGCTGTAGAGCGTTAGAGTCGCATCTGCATGAGTTACGTGTTCTTTCGTGCTGATCAGATTGCCAAAGCGTAGATGAGCATCGCGGCGAGCCTCGTCGGGCGACATTCCGGAAGCGATGTTGTCTTCGATGCGCATCTCGATATGCGAACGAAGTTCAGCATCGATCTCGCGCTCCATGTGCGATCGAGAGAAAAGGTTGAAAATGCGACGGAACATCGACATCTCTCCTCCTAGGCATAACGCAAAATTGCGCGAACACCTTTTACCAGGTGCTCGAAATCCTTCTCGACTTCCACGAGTTTCTTTCTGCCGGCAGAGGTCAGCTTGTAATACTTTGCTTTCCGTTTCGTCTCTGTAAGCGCCCAGTCCGAAGAGATCCATCCACGCTGTTCCATCCGGTGCAGTGCAGGATACAAAGAGCCCTCTTCCACACGCAGCAGATCGTCAGACGCCTGTTGAATATGAAGCACAATGCCGTAGCCATGGCACTCGCCTTTCTGCGAGAGAGTCTTCAAGACCAGCAGATCCAGTGTTCCCTGTAAATCGTTTTTCGCCACGATGTACCCCTAAACAACTTGGCATCAAAGTTAGCCTAGATGTTTAGGGGTGTCAAGCAAAGACCATCTCGGGAGTCAAAGTTCCCTGTCATCGATCATGTCGATCGCACACCTAACCGGGAATTAGAGCATTTTCACTGCAGGTGTACCCAGAGGATCCGCATCTATGGGCGTTTTCCGCAATGAAAACGCCGCTGCACGCCTTTTCCGGGATACCCAGCAACAGTGAAAATGCTCTAGAAGGGCGGCTGCTCCGGAGTGGCCTGCCCATCTGCCCGCGGATCGGTCGCGCCGAAGTTTACGTCGCGTGTCGCGTCGCGCATCACGGCATTGCCGCGTCCCATCACCTGCGAGTAGCGCGGCACCAGGATAATCTGGTGTCCCTGCGAGGCGAGCTGCTCCAGCACCTCATGCGGATAACCATCCTCAATGCTTACAGTGCAGCCGGAGTTGCCTTTGTTGAAGCGGGCAGCATCCATCGCCGCCTGGATGTTCATGCCGAAGTCCACCACATTGGCAACGAACTGCGCATGAGCCTGGGCTTGGTTAAAGCCTGACATGATGCCGAAGCCGATGGTCTTACCGTCCTTCTGCATCATGGCTGGAATGATGGTGTGCAGCGGGCGTTTGTGCCCGGCCAGTGAGTTGGGCTGACCGGGCTGCATGTAGAAGCCGCCGGCACGGTTATGCAGCACAAAGCCGGTATGCTCCGCGACCAGGCCCGAGCCGAAGCTGCCGGCATCCGATTGAATGAATGAGACCACCATGCCATCGCGATCGACGGTGGCGAGGTAAGTCGTGTCCGATTGCAGCTTGTCGAGCTGCGCCTTGCGGTCCGACGGAAGCACCTTGCAGTTGGCTTTATCGGTGATGCCCTGGGCGCGTTCTTTGGCAAGTTCCTTCGAGATGAGCTTCTTCGTAGGAATGTCATCCGTATTCGGATCGCCAACGTAGTGAAGCATGTCGGCATAGGCAAGCGCCTTGGCTTCCATTTCTATGTGCAGGGTCTTCGCCGAGTCATGCCCCCAATCGCGCAGTGGATAGAGCTCCATGACGTTGAGCATCGAGAGAGCGGCGACGCCCTGGGTATTCGGCGGAGTTTCGTAGACACGCCAGCCGTGATAGGTCGTCGAGATAGGCTCGACCCATTCCGCTTTGTATTCCGCGAAATCAGCTTTGGTGAGAAAGCCGTTGTTCTGGTCGGAGAGTTTCACAATCGCATCAGCAATAGGGCCGCGGTAGAAGGCATCGGCCCCATTCTTCGCAATCAGACGAAGACTGTTGGCCAGATCCGGATTGCGGAAGATCTCTCCCTCGCGCGGATAGGTTCCCTTGGGAAGATAGATGGAGGCAAAGGCTGCGCGGTCCTTGAAGGGCATGCCGTACTGCGCCCACGTGGCGGAGTCGGTCTCGGTGACGGGAAAGCCGTTCTCAGCCAGAGCAATAGCAGGTGCGAGATCTACCGCAAGCGGCAGCTTGCCGAACTTCGCATGCAGCGCCGCCCATCCGGCTACGGCGCCGGGAACGGTGACGGCATAGATGCTGGTGCCGTCCATCGTGGTCACGCCACGCGCCTTCATGGCATCGATGGTCTCGTCCTTGGCAGACCAGCCGCTCGCGTTCAGGGCGTACATCTTCTTTTCCTTCGGATCCCAGACGATGGCGAAGAGATCTCCTCCGATGCCGTTCATCATCGGCTCAATCACACCCACCGCCGCATTCGCTGCGATCGCCGCATCGACGGCATTACCTCCTCGGGCAAGGATCGTGGCGCTGGCCTGCGACGCAAGTGTCTGTAATGTGGCCGCGATGCCGTAACGATTAATCGTCATGGAGAATGCGTTGTCGCGGGAAGGTTCAGCAGGATGCTGGCGGGAGTCACGAATAGATCCGCCGGCTGCATCGGGCGTCTGAGTGCCGCCGGCCGGTGCGGAGCCAAACTGTGCCTGCATGGCAGATGTCAGACAGAGTAAAAGAATGCCGGAACGCAGAGGATGAAGAGACATGATAGCCAGAACCTTGCAGCGAGGATGCACTACTCTACACCTACAGGAAAATGCTCTAAGGCGAATATGTCGATTGTCTTAGAGCATTTCCCCTGTTGCTGGGCATCCCGGAAGAGGAGTGCAGCGGCGTTTTCTTTGCGGAAAAACGCCCATAGATGAGAATCCCTGCGCTACACCTACAGAGAAAATGCTCTAGCCCCCCGGACTGAGAAGACGCTTAACCCAGTGCCAACGTACCGTCTTGTGCGAAAGTGGATATGCAATCGCCGCCGGAATCGTGAGCTCAATCTCTGTGCCTGCACTTTCCTGGCTCCAGATCTTCAGTTGTCCGCCGATCTTCTGGGTTCGCTCGCGCATTCCAATCAGTCCCCAATGGCCGTCCCGGCCACGAAGCAGGACATCCTGACTGATCCCCATGCCGTCATCGCGAACCCTCAGCCTTACCCGGCTGGGATCATATGTGATTTCAACTTCGATCTTTGATGCTTTGGAATGCCGGAACGCATTCGCCAATGCCTCCTGTCCTATCCTCACCACTTCGTCACCGACTGTGGCATCAAGCGGCTGTTGCGTTCCGATCACGCTCAAGCTGAATCCGATTGCATGGCCTTTTCTAAACTCCTCTCCGGCTGCCGCCAACTTGTCAGGCAGCTCATTCGCCGAGATCTCATCATGGCGAAGATCGCGGACACGTTCTCGCCCTTCATGCAGAACTTCGTCGGCGCGGTCGAGCACGCTCTCCATCTGGCTGCGTGCAGGGTGGTCTTGAGGGATTGCCTTCTTCACGGCATCAAACCGCAATAAGAGACCCTGAAAGCCCTGCAGCAGGGTGTCGTGCAGCTCACGTGCGATGCGCACTCGCTCTTCCAGTCGTGCCCCAAGCCGCTCCCGGACATGGGCTGTTGCTTGCCTCAGCCGTCGCAGGTAGAGCAACCACAGGCATCCAGCCAGAACGATGACGCATAGAAGTCTGAACCATAACGTCTGATCGAATGCCGGCGTTACAGCAAAGTCCAGCGTCGATCCGGCTTCATTCCAGACTCCATCGTTGTTGCATGCAATCACGCGGAATCGATAGGTGCCCGGATCGAGGTTGGTGTAGAACGCCTCCCGGCGAGTTCCTACGTCTTGCCAATCCTTATCCTGGCCTTCGAGCTTGTAGCGAAAGCGAACGCGTTCGGGAATGGTGAGACTTGTAGCCGTATAGACGATCTGCAAATTTCTCGTCCGGGGTGGCAGCTTGAAAGATGCGGAGCTCTCGTATCTCCTGCCATTCGCAAGAACGGACTCAATCAATACCGGCGGAGGCACTGTATTCCGAACAACGCGCCTGGGGTCGATCCAGGCCAGGCCCTTTGTGGTCGCGAACCAAAGGTGGCCATCGGTTGTTTGCGCGGCGGATGGTGAGGCAAGGGATCCCCTCAGTGCAGCAGTGAAGCCATCCAGCAAACCAAAACTCTCGAACTCCACTTTGCCGGATTTCGGTTGTCGCAACTGAGCTTCGCGAATGTGAATTACTCCCCGTTGCTCGGCGAACCATAGCCCGTCATCAGAATCGGTGAGGATTCCAGAGACACCGCCGAAGGTGCTTCCGTCTGCTGGACTTACAGGTTGAAACCGGTTGCCCTCCCAGAACTCCAGACCGAACTCGCCGCCGATCCAGATCGTCGATCCTTTGCCCTGGATCGACGTGATAGTGCCCACCTGGATACCGTCTTTTCTGGAATAGGTTCTTACCCCATCTCGATCCAGCATCGCGATGGTGTTAGCGAATCCGAACCAGATACGCCCCTGGGAATCAGTGAACTCAGCGGTCGCGGTACCGCGCGGGCCTCCAAGATTTTCAAGACTGGTCCATCCAGACCTCTCCAGTCGAAAGGTCCCTGACTCCATCGATACCCACAGCCGACCCGACCGGTCCTGGGTCATCGCCTTGACGCGCGATTGCAGGTTCACACCGATACCGTCTGTAGTTGGCAGATGAAGCCGATGCAGTGCCTGTCCTTGTCCCACAGGCACGGTGGCGTCATAGCTGTACGCTACGGCTCCCTGCATCGGATCAGCTGCATGTTCCCTGGAGAGGCGGAAGATCGACCACGGAGTTGCCAGCCACACAGCGCCGTTTGGAGCGCGATAGATGGAATCAATGTACCGGTCGCGGAGCTGTGTGACGATCTTGCCATCCTGAATCTTCACCAGAACCTGCGGCCCGATCCCTGCAGCCCAAAGCGCACCCTTATCTCCCGCAGCCACCGCGCTGGTTGTGAACGATTGCAACGATGGAATCGGAAGAGCACCTTGATTCGCAACGGGCTGAACCGTGATTGAGACAACGGGGCTCTGCCGGAAGCGATCCAGGCCCCCACTGGTGCCAACCCAAAGGTCGCCCTCGCGGTCTTCCAACACGCAAGACACGTAATCGCTTGTCAGGCCGTCCTGCGGGGTGAACTCCTCCACATCAGGATCGTGGAACTGCCATGCAGATGGCCCTTCGACCTTAGGCCGACGAAGGTGATCCGGGTACGGAACGCGGCGGATTCCATTGCCCAGACTGGTAATCCAAAGGCTTCCCTGATGGTCAAATGTAATTGCCTGTGATCCTACAAGGACGGCCGGTCCCCGCTTGCCGCTGTTCTTTCCGGGCAACGGAACAGGCCGCACGCCATAGCCCGTTTCTGCCATCCACAATGTGCCGTCAGAGGCTTCAGCAAAGTTTCTGACACGAAACAAGCCCTGCGCGGCGAGTTGGAACTGGCTTGCTCCCTCGACGAGATAAGCGACGCTGGTCGGTGTTCCCACCCAAACGGTACCGTCGCGACTTGTAAAAACGGTATTAGCAGGGCCGGAGAACCCCATATCCATTCCGACCTTTTTCCAGCGCGAACCTTCCAGCCGGGCAAGTCCATCCTTCCCCGCCGCAAGCCAGATCACACCTTGCCGGTCGCGTGTAAACGCCAGCACCTGATTCGCAGGAAGTCCGTCAGGCTTTCCATAGTCGGTGACGCTTCCGTTCTTGATGAAGCTGACTCCTCCATACCAATAACCCACCCATAATCCGCCATCTGGAGTGGCGAGAAGAGAGACCACATTGCGTTGCGGAAAGGCCTGACCGGATGGCGGCTTGTAGGCTTCGAATTGAATGCCGTCGTAACGGAAAAGGCCGGTTGCGGTTCCCAGCCACAGATAACCATCGGTAGTCTGGGCCAACGCGCGCACCTGGCCCGGCGCTCCTTCGATGTAAGTCCAGCCTGTGTGATGAAGCTGCGCGACCGTGCGGTCACGATCGATCCCGTATAGCGGGATACAGAGAAACAAGACCATGAGGCAAAGCCATGATCTTCGCCCCCGATGCGATCTCCTCGAAGGCAAACGAAGTTGTAATTGATCCGGCAACTTCATGGTTCCTCGGCAAAAACATTAGAACAGTTTTCGCCGAACGACAGCGGTCGTGCTGGGTGGGAGCAGCGGGGTCCCCGGCCAGCTTGCTGGCTGGGGTGTTCGGCGGGCTTCAGCCCGCTGATAAAGACATAAAAATAATCGGGCTTTAGCCCTGGGCCTCCTCTAGTCCGTTAGGAAAGGACCCAGGGCTAAAGCCCGACCTCTCTTTATCCAGTAAAACCGCGCGCCAAAGCACTCGGCTCCCACCTCCATTCGAGCTACGCTCGAATCTAATCAAAGATCACAGTCTTGTTCCCGTAGTAGAGAATCCTGTGCTCCAGATGCCAGCGGACGGCGCGGGAGAGAACAATACGTTCCAGATCGCGGCCCTTGCGGACGAGGTCAGGGATGGTATCTCCCTGGGTGACTCGGACGACATCCTGTTCGATGATGGGTCCTTCATCCAGATCGCTGGTGACATAGTGGCTCGTTGCGCCGATCAGCTTCACTCCGCGATTGAAGGCTGCGTGATAAGGCTTCGCTCCGATAAAGGCGGGCAGGAACGAATGATGCACGTTGATGATGCGCGCCGGCCATTTTGCGACAAACTCCGGTGACAGGATCTGCATGTAGCGCGCCAGCACCACCAGATCGATGCGATGTTCTGCAAGCAGGCGTTGCTGCTCCTGCTCCACCTGCGACTTATTTTCGCGATCGATTGGCAGATGAACGAAGGGCACGCCATAGAAGCTCGCCAGCTTTCCGCCGTCGGGGTGATTGCCGATGATCAGTGCGATCTCACACTCGAGCTCGCCGGCCTGGTAGCGCTGCAACAGGTCGGCAAGGCAGTGCAGGTGCTGCGAGACGAAGAGACAGACGCGCAGTTTGACATCACTTTCAGCAAGCTGCCACCGCATGTTGTATTCATCCGCGATCTTGCGGAAGCGCTCGGCGAAAACGCGTTCGTGAATCAGCTCGCTGGCGCACTCGAACTCGATGCGCATGAAGAAACGCGCGAGCTCCGCATCCTGGTGCTGGCCGGCATGAAGAATATTCGCGTCGTATTCCGACACGAGAAAGTTCATGATGGCCGCAACCAGGCCCTTGCGGTCAGGGCATTCGAGCAGAAGAACAGCTTTCGTCATCGCAGGTGTATCTTACACACCTCTTACCGCAGAAAGGACGGCGTCGCGCTGCAGCCGGCGAAAGAAAAAGTAGGACACAGCCCACAGTACACCGGTTCCTACCGACCAGCTCCATGCTGCGGCTCCATCGCCGACGGCGAGATGAGCGATCAATGCCGAGACGAGCGTGATGGCGAATCCGGCGTAGGCCCACTCCTTGAGCCGCGCCGGAACCATCGGGATGAGCAATGCAGCCAAACCTGCGAACTTGGCCCATGAGAGCTCGACCCGGAAGTAGCCAGGAAAGCCGAGATGAGTGAAGGTCTCTGCAACCTGAGGCAGCTTCAATTGAGCGTACGCGGTGAAGCCCATCTGCAACGCGAAGATCACCGTGGAGATCCAGAAGCCTATGACGAATGCTTTCGAGGCTTTCATTGCATCTCTCCTGCGAGCACGCGCTCCAAACCGCCAAGAAACTTCTGCCATCCGTAGTTCGCTCCGTTATATGCCGTCTGCTGATCGGCACGGA
Source organism: Terriglobus albidus (assembly GCF_025685425.1). Classification (GTDB taxonomy): domain Bacteria; phylum Acidobacteriota; class Terriglobia; order Terriglobales; family Acidobacteriaceae; genus Terriglobus; species Terriglobus albidus. Next base: position 38,899 of record NZ_JAGTAS010000020.1, on the reverse strand, counting down.
AGCCGGAGTGCTCCATGCGAAGATGCGTGCCTCCCTGTGTTGGCGCGAGGGTGAAGAGCACCACACTTTCAAGCCCAAGAGCATTCCAGCTATACGAGAGCTGTTTCAACGGATCGACTACCAGCACTTCGCAATCGATCACGCCATCCCACTGCGGCATCGGTTCGGAACGGAACTGGAACTTATGTCCAATGGTTGGCGCGAAATCGTTCTTCAACAGCCACTGTGCGACGAGCGGGCTTTCGGTGAGCGCCCGCCACAGCTTCTCCGGTGTGTGGGGAAAGACTCTCTCGATCACAAGGGTGCGCGTATTCTCTGTGGAAGTGCTCATGGTTCCATCCTTTCTAGAAGGGCTTCCAGGCGATCGAACTTGTCGCTCCAGAAGGTGCCGTAGTGGTGCAGCCAGTCCACCATCGGCGCCAGCGCATCAGGCTGCGCACGATAATGCGTCTCACGTCCTTCGCGACGATGCCGTACCAGCTTCGCCCGCTTCAACACCGTCAGGTGTTTGGAGACAGCAGGCTGCGATACGCCCGCATAGCGAGTCAATGCGTGAACGGTCTGTTCTCCCCGCAGGCTCAGCTCCTCAAAAATCGACCTGCGAGTCGGATCCGCGAGAGCCCGAAAGACGTGATTGGCATGGGCCGCTTTCACATCAAAACCATAGCCAAATGGTTATGATTTCGTCAAGAAGAATAGTCATGAAAGCTAGTGGCGTATCGACATATTCCCGATAACCCATGCACCGGGTGCCCCGGCTCCCCTTAGGGACCTGGGCCCGGCCTTTACTTTCTCAGCAGATGCAACATGTCGTTGTCATGGGGAGTTATAGAGCGGGTCTTCAGCCGTCTGATCTTCAACGGCTCCGAAACCTGGGACCGTTGCTGCATCTTCTCCGCCTGGGTGCCCCATATCTGCGCCGCGGGGTCCTCAACGAACTTTGTTCGTTGGGGTGCAAGCAGATGTGGGATATTCGGGGCCCCCGGCGAACTTGGTTCGCTGGAGTGAACTATTCGAGCGCAGCTCGAATCAGGTCATACTCCGGGTTCTTGCGGAGCCTCCGACGAATCGAATCGCTACTTTACATCAACCCGCGTAAATCCTAACCCATTCAACATCGTGGTCACGGTCGCCTGCGCATTGCGCTTGGCATTATCGAGGATGCCGTCTTTCAATGCCGCTTGCTTCAACTGGTCCTCGGCTTTGGCGCGGGTCTCTGTCTCAAGGTTCTGATCTGCCGGCACGAAGAGACCTGTCGTTCTCAGATAGACGCGTGTCTTCTGGTTGTCGATATTGGCGGAGAAGAGTTCAGAGGCCGGCAACTCTACGTGAATAGCGCCGTTAGCGACTCTCACATCTTCAGGTTTCAGCTTGGCAAGATCGACACCGGCGATTGCCTGCCCGTGCACGACCAGCAGCAAGCGGTCACCAAAGAGCAGATCGGGCAACACATCGTTGCTGCGTTTCCCTTCGACGATGGTGTCCATGGAGTAGGAGACCGTTTCCAACCGCCGCAGCGACTGGATCTTCTCGATGACCACGGGTACTGAAGTGTCATAGCTCACCGGTCGGCCGAGCAGTAGAGTGGCGATGCGCCCGGAAACGCCCGTAACCGCGTGCCGCAGATAGAGGACTGTCGCTATCGTCCCCATGAGAAAGACAATGACCAGCGCTATGACAACGCGACCTGCTCCTCCACTTCGCTTCCGCTCATCGACCATGGCAAGAAGTTGGATGCTCGTTTTCTTGGTGTTTGAACAGAAATTTGCATCTAATGAAAATAGTAAGAAGGAAGGTAAGAAAATGTATTCCCCCTTGAAGTCTCTCCGTGCAGCACTTTTATTTGCGGCGGCGACCGCTACCGCGTTTGCTCAGCCAGGTCATGGTCAGCCTCCGCCGGGGCATGGCGGAATCCCACCAGGTCAAGCCAAGAAGATGGACGGCAATATCCCACCGGGCCAGGCTAAAAAGATGGACTGGCGTTTCCGTGGTGACGAGCGTGAGCACTTCCGTGGCTACTACGAAAACGATGCTCGCCGGTGGCAGAACCGCCGTCGTCCGAACTTTTACGCCGGTTACACGATTCCCCGCACTTATGTGGTGGAGGCTGTACCTCCCGCCTACTACAGCGGCCTGCAGCCGCCTCCGCCGGGATACCGGTATGGCTACTACGAGGGTTATGTAGTGGCCTATGACCCGACCACCCGCGTGATCGCCGATGTGGTGGATCTGGTCGGAGCTTTTACCGGCCGCTAGGAGCGTGTCCTTGTTGTATCGGGAATAGGCCGGAATTCTCGAGAAGAGCGCGGTGGGAGCCGTGGGCTTTCAGACCACGGTTTAGAAATAACAACCAGATCGGGCTTTTAGCCCTGGGCCTTTGAATGACATTGAAGAGCCCAGGGCTGAAGCCCAATTTCTTTACTGCTTAAATCAGCGGGCTGAAGCCCGCTGCTCCCACCGTGGTTTACAGGGTGCAATAAAGAACCACCGCTCATCACGATGGTTTTCTATTGTGTGAATTGCTTATTCGCTATTCAGCCAGTGCTATGGGCTGTCCTGCAGTCAGCGGAGCTTCTTTGTGCCCGCGGTTCTTGTAGCTGGCTGCAACGAAGTCGCGGAAGATCGGATGCGGCTCCAGCGGCTTCGATTTGAACTCAGGATGGAACTGCACGCCGATAAAGAATGGATGCGTGGGAATCTCAACGATCTCCACATACGTCGCATCCGGCGTGGTTCCAGTCAACCGCAGGCCGCCGCCGGTGAGCACTGCTTCGTACTCACGATTGAATTCGTAACGATGACGATGGCGCTCACTGATCTCTGTTGCTCCGTAGGCTTTGGCAGCCAGCGAATCCGGTTCCATGACGCAGGTCCACGCGCCCAGGCGCATAGTACCGCCCATCTCTTCCACGCCGATCAACTCGCGCAGCTTATAGATGATGCGGTGCGGCGTCGCAGGATCGAACTCGCCGGAGTTGGCGCCGGCCAGACCGCAGACATTGCGAGCATATTCGATGCAAGCGGTCTGCATGCCAAGGCAGATACCGAAGTAGGGAACCTTCTCTTCACGCGCATAGCGAATGGCATTGAGCATGCCCTCGATGCCGCGCTTGCCGAAGCCGCCGGGCACCAGGATGCCGTCGAAGTCCCGCAACTGCGCACGGTAGCTGTCGTCTTCGGTCTCCAGGCCTTCGGCTTCGATCCAGGTCACGCGCAGCTTCAGGTTGTGGTGCAGGGCTCCATGGATCAGGGCTTCCTTCAGTGACTTGTAGCTGTCCTCGTACTCCACGTACTTGCCCACGATGCCGATGTGGACCTCGTCCTTGGGATTGTGGGCGCGATGTACCAGGTCCTGCCATTTGGAGATGTCCGCCGGCTTGGCGTCGATGCGCAGATACTTCAGGATCAGTTCATCGGCCTTTTCCGCAGCGAAGGCGAGGGGCAGCTCATAGATGGTCTCGACATCGCGGGCGGCGATGACCGCAGCTTCCTCCACATTGCAGAAGAGAGCGATTTTCGACCTCATGTCGCGGGGCAGGTTGCGTTCGCTGCGGCAGAGCAGTACATCTGGCTGGATACCGATGGAGAGCATCTCCTTGACCGAGTGCTGCGTGGGCTTGGTCTTCAGCTCCTGTGCGGCGGCAATCCAGGGAACCAGGGTCACGTGGACGAAGCAGGTATTATCGCGGCCAAGATCCTGGCGCATCTGGCGGATGGCTTCGAGGAAGGGCAGCGATTCGATATCGCCGACCGTACCGCCGATCTCGACGATGGCGACGTCACAGTCGGCTGCGACCTTGCGCATGGCGCTTTTGATCTCATTGGTGACGTGAGGAATCACCTGCACGGTCTTGCCCAGGTAGTCGCCGCGGCGCTCCTTGGTGATGACCTGTTCATAGATACGGCCGCTGGTCAGGTTGTTATCGCGCGACAGACGGGCATGGGTGAAGCGCTCATAGTGGCCCAGGTCAAGGTCGGTCTCGGCTCCGTCGTCGGTCACAAAGACCTCGCCGTGCTGGAAAGGAGACATGGTGCCGGGGTCGACGTTCAGGTAGGGGTCAAACTTCATCAGGTTGACCCGAAGACCACGCGCCTCCAGCAGGCTGCCGATTGAGGCAGCAGAAAGCCCCTTACCCAGGGAAGACACAACTCCGCCCGTTACAAAGATGTATTTTGCCGACATCTCCGCCTCCACATATTCAGTTGTTCAGGATTGGCTCCACAGGGGTGCACGATCCATTATAGCTGTTTTCCGGGAGCACAAAAACGGCTCCGGAGGTTCGCTCCGGAGCCGCTGTGGTGTCATCCAACCGTTGTTGAGGTGCCGGGGGAGGGCAACTCGAACGAAACCGGGGGAGGGCTGTTAGAAGTTGAACGACACCTGCCCGTTGATTGTGCGTGGCGAAACAAAATGGGTTCCGCTGAACGTCGACAAAAAGTTGTACAACGCGTACTTGTTTGTCAAATTCACAACTGTCAGGCTTATGTTCGTTTTGATTCGGTCTTTATGGAAAAGGTTGTCCCATCCCAGGCCGGCATCGAACATGGTGCGCGGAGCGATGCGGGGCGGGTTGCGGTCATCGTCCTCTGTCCCTGGCGCCGGGATTGAGACCAGGGGAGAAGAGAGCAAGTTGGGCGCACAGCTCGAGAGCGGCGCATTCAGGGTTGCGCGTACGCCGTTGCAGGCCAGCGCGATCTGCTGCTGCTGATCGGCGGTCAGGAAGGTCAGATCCACCGGCGATGTTGTGTCCGTGGCGAAGGGAGCATTGCCGGCGACCAGGCCGCTCTCATACCGCCACGTCAGGCCTGCCCATCCGCCTTCCTTCTTCGGTTGCCACTGCAGATGCGTGGTCTGCTGGAAGGCCTGATCGTGATCGATGCGGAAGACGGTAGCATCGGTCACGCTGGGATCGTTGAACAGGATGCCGCCAACCTCCGGCCCAAAGAAGCGGGAACGGGTGTGACCCAGGACAGAGTAAGCCGAGAAGCCCTTCACGTTCGGGACGTTGACCTTGATACCGAAGCCGTCGATCTTCGACTTCTTCCACTGGATCGGGAACGCCAGCGGTGTGTTGAACAGCACGCTGAAGTCGAAGTCGCGGTCGGTGTACTTCCAGAAGTACTCTCCGCTTACGACAAGGTGCTTGCCAAAGCCCTGCTCGAAGCCGACGTTGTACTGGTCGCGGCCGGCGGGCTTCAATGCTTCGGCGGCGAAGACACCATTGGAAAGGCCGCCGACGCCAGTCGAGCTGGAGGCGATGAGGTTCTCGTTATACGGAGTCAGGAACAGCTTGCCGTAACCGGCGCGCAGCACCGTGTTGGTCTGCTTGACCTGGTAACTGAGACCAAGCCGTGGCTGCACCATCGACCGGCTGCTCAGGCCGCTATAGTTGTCCGCGCGGACTCCAAGCTGCAGCTCGATACCGCGCCACAACAGCGAGTCCTGCACATAGAGGGCCTCCTGCTTGATGTCGGTACGGCCATTGAAGCGATAGAACGATCCACCCCGGGTCAGGTCGTAGGGAGCCAGATTGGGGTTATAGCTGTCGCTGCTGGGGTCGTTATAACTGGGATCCGTGATGCCCAGCGAGAAGCCCTCATGCAGGAAGGTATGGTAGAAGTTGGCGCCTGCCTTCAGCGTGTTGATGCCTTTGGTCCAGGAGAAGTCGGTCTTGATGCCGGCGTTCTGCAGGCGGCGCGACTGCGACAGCGTTGCCGGCAGATCGTTGAAGACGTTATTCGACGGATAGTAGTGGAAGTTGTCCTGACGCAGGTACGGATTCACGCTGAATAGTGCGCTGGGATTCAGCACATGAGTCCAGCTCGGCGAGAGGTTGTAGCTCAGGATCTTGGCGCGCTGATCCTGTCCGGCGGCCTCCTGGTCGTACTGGTTCGGTGTCTGGAACCACGAGCGCGAGGCTGAGAGATTGAGCTGGAAGGTATCGCGGTCGTCCGGTTTGAAATCAAAGCGGTCGAAGAAGTTCTGGTTGTTGCCGTGCGCATGCAGCGGACGGAACTCCGGCGTATCCAGATAACGGCCGCTGTTCACACCGTCCAGGCTGACGAAGTTGCCGAAGTGCTGGCTGCCGATACCGACCGAGCCAGAGAGCGTTGCCGATCCGAAGCTGCCGTAGCTGGCCGAGATGGTCCCTGTCGGATGCTTGGAGTCCAGTCCGGAACGGGTCGTGGTCTGTACCACCAGGCTCGCCTTATCGCCGTACTCTGCCGGAGGGATACCATCAATCACGTTGACGGACTGAATGGCGTTCAGGCTGAGCTGGTTGCCGAAGACGCGGCTCTGCTGGTCGCTGACCGGCTGACCATCGATGGAGTAAGTAGTGTCAGCGTGCTCGCCCATCGGATGGAAGAGTCCGTTCGAGTCCGAAGCAATGCCCGGTGTGCTGAGTGTGACCAGCGAGCTGAGCGGAGCGGCCGTGCTCTCGGTCGGCAGCTTCTCATAGAGGCTGCGGTCGATCGCGGTGCTGGCAACCGGATCGCGGTTGATCAGGTCTTCGGCATCGGCTTCCACGGTCACAACCGTATTTCCGGCAAAGACAGTCAGATGGAAGTCCAGCGAGACAATCGCTGCCGAGCGCAGTTGCACGTCCGAGGCCTGCGGCTGAAATCCCTGTGCGGCGGCACTGGTGTGGTAGCGGCCAAAGGGAAGATTGCTGACGATGTAGCGGCCGTCACTGCCCGTCGTTGCGGTCTGAGCGTGACCGCTCACCGGGTTGGTAATGGTGACCACCGCGCCGGGGATTACGGCTCCGGTGGAATCGGTAACAACGCCACTGACACTGCCCGCCGTACCCTGGGCGTATACGCGAGCGGAAAGCAGAACAATTCCGCTCAGGACGAGCAGAAAAAGCTTCTTCATGGGAACTCCTGTCTTCTGATGAAAAACACGCCATGTAAGGGAGCCTTCGCAGATGAGCGATGGCAGCCCTCGCCTACAGAGCGATCGTTGTCACGGAGGGAGGAGGACGGCTGGCGAGTCCATGCGCCCACAACAGACGACGGCGCGTATCGATCGCGGGTCCCTGTACCGTTCCCACCTGCATTACAGGTTCGGGAGTCACATGCAGGGAAGTGGGCAGCGCCGAGTGCATGGCCACGCACAGCGGGCAATGGTCGGTGGGCCCAGACTGGCGCTGATCGCGTGTCTGCTGCACCGAATCCGGGTGCGTATGGCACAGCTCAACCGTGCTGGCCACCATAATCAAAAGCATGCACAACACGGCGACCCAGCGCATCCACGTGCGCCGCTCACCAGCATTGATCTGTCGTAGCATGCTCATAGCACTGACCGTATCACAGTTGCGAAAGCACACACGAATACGTCTAATCGTGTGGCTGCCTATGTTCAAGACGCTTCTACGTACGAAAATGTCGCGCGCCCTGGCGCTTATCTTCTGCTTGAGCGGTGGTTTGGCTTGCTTTACCGATTTTGCTGTCGCGCAGCAGCCCTATAACGGACCCCAGCGCACCCGTCTCATCCTGAAAGACGGCAGTTACCAGGTAGTGACCAGCTACCGCATCTCCGGCAGCAACGTGGTCTACACCTCGGCTGAGCGCGGCGGAGTCAAGGAAGAGATCCCCGCCAACCTGATTGATTGGGACGCGACCGAGAGATATCAGAAAGATCACGCCCCCGGCGCAGCTCAGGCTGCACAAAATAAGGTGCAACTCGACCCCGAGCTCCAGAAGGAGGAGGCTGACCTGCGGGCCCGCACTCCCGAGGTCGCGCCCAACCTGCGTCTGCCCGAAGACACTTCGGTTCTTGCTTTGGATACCTTCCATGGCACGCCTGAGCTGGTGCCGCTGGCTCAGTCCTCCGGAGAGCTGAATAAGCAGACGGCGCACAACATCCTGAAGGCAGTGATCAACCCGCTCTCCACCTCACATCAGGTTGTGGAGCTGAAGGGCTCACGCTCGCCCATCCAACTGCATGTACCGGACGGCCCACTGTATATCCGTGTCGGAGACGATGACACCGACGTGCCCTCAAACGCCTTCGAGGTCAACACGCACGGCTCCAAACAACAGCAGGCCCCGACCGGTGGATCGGATAAGAGCACCTACGTCATCGTCCGTTGTGACGTGCGGCGTGATGTACGCATCGTCTCCAGCTTCAACATCTCAATGATCGGGACGACCAAACGGCAGGAAGATGTGATCCCCACTACTGCCGAGATGCTACCCGGCGGTCACTGGATGAAGCTCACACCAAAGGAGCAGCTCGACTTCGGCGAGTACGCCCTGATGGAAATCCTCAGCGAGAAAGAGATCAACCTCGGCGTGTGGGACTTCGGCGTTCACCCCAACGCCCCCGAAAACCGCGAAGCGATTAAGCCGCAGGAACGGAAGAAGGCGACGCTGGGGATACGGAAACCAATTGAATAAAGGCAGTTGCTGGATTCTAGTTGCTGGTTGCTAGTTAGAAGCTCCAAGCAACCAAGCAACAACTAGCAACTAGGAACCAGCAACTAGCAACTCGACGTGGGCTACATGGTGCTTCGAGTGCCATGCGTAGATCAACGTCAGGTGCTCCACAGTCCATGGCGTTGTTTGTTCCGGATGCTGCAGCAGCCGCTGCCACTGCGCGTCATTGAGTGATTCGAGAACCGTGGCCCAGCGGGTGTGAAGAGCTTTCAGGAGATTGACGCTGACCTCGACATCGAGGCTGTTATCCGGCAACTCCGCCCAGGACTTTTCGTCGTAAGGACGAATCACGGGCGTCTCTTCTGTTAGTGCCAGCTTCAGCCGGGTGATGGCGTTCAGGTGCGAGTCTGCGATGTGGTGCACGAGCTGACGTACTGTCCATCCGCCTTCGCGATAAGGCGTGTCAAGCTGTGCTTGGCGCAGTTTGGCCAGGGCAGCGGAGAGTTTCTCCGGAAGTGCGGCAATCTCGGCGATCGCTTCCTTGCGGTGCGCGGGCGTGATGGTTTCGGGACGTGAAAACTTCCCGATGGGATAACGCGGATCGGCAACGGCTGTAGTCATGCGCTCACGGTAGCATGAGCATATGCAGGTGATTTCGCGGAAGTTTCGATGGTTTCTATTGGCGCTGACGATGGGTGCTTCCACACTGGCGCACGCTCAGGGAAAGCTCGGCTTCGATCGCAACGACTATCCCGGAGACGCCGCCATGCGAGCCGGAAAATCGCGGTTCGCCTTCACCGGCTACTGGCTTAACAATCCTCCCGGCGAGACCGGCAACACATGGGTGGGCAAGCGCGCGATCATCCGCGGCATGGGCTACGGTTTCCTGATCCTCTGGAACGGAAAGCTGGATCCGCAGATCAAGGCTGCCGCGAAACGCGGTGTTAAGCCTGAGATGCTGGGCAAACGGGAAGGCATTGCGGCGGTTGCAGCCGCGAAGCGTGAAGGTTTCCCCGCAGGTGCGGTGATCTTTCTCGACCTCGAAGAGGGCGGACGCCTGCTCGAAGAACAGCGCGCCTACACACTGGGATGGACTGAGGCGGTGGCAGCCGCTGGATATACACCCGGCGCATACTGCAGCGGGCGCCCGGTGGATGAGGGCGGAGGCGTGCACATTACGACCGCGGAAGATATCTCCACCTGGGTGAAGAAGCTCAAGCTGCACGACGTCGTACTGTGGGTGGCGCAGGATGCTTGTGCTCCGGTCGGGCCCGCGCCTGGATGCGTGTTGAATGCACCGAAGCTTAGCGACAGCGGAACCCCGAATGCAACGGTGTGGCAGTTTGCCCAGTCGCCACAACGGAAGGACATCACGGCGAGCTGCGCGAAGACGTACGCCAGCGACGGGGAGTGTTATGTTCCGGAGATGCCAGGGGTGCACCTCGATTTAAATGTCAGCAACTCCCCTGATCCTTCCAGAGGGCGCTGACACGAATCTGTTTTGAAAGGGTGGGAATTACGCCCAGGAGTCGGATCGCTCACGTCGCAGTACGCGATCATTGACTGCCGCTGGGGTCAGACCGTCCACCTTGGGGGTATACCGCACATGGCCACGATCCCGGCTGTAGACGGTGTACTCACACTGAGAACACGCCCACGGAAACAGCCGGAAGATCTGGCAAAAATACCGTTGCAGGGCCGTTTCCGTACCCCGGCGGTTGAAATGGCCTTGGCGGCAGTTCGGGCAAATGGCCGTTGCCGGATTGCGCATCATGCAGCTAAACATTCTCCTTCGCCGGATTTGGGGATAGTGGTGCATGTAATGGGCCAAAGCGCAAACCTCTGATTTCACGTGATTTCAACTTTGTTATCGGCAGCCGGCACGAAAAATTTAGAGAGATACGCGTCAGATTTTCCCCGGCGGGCGGAACGAAATGACACGTTTGGAGGATTAGAGTGGCAGAAGTGACTCAGCAGTTTTCTCGCACACTCGCAATCGATATCGGAGACACCTTTGTCGGCCTGGCTATGACGGACCGGTTGGGAGTGACGATCGAGCCTCTGTTCACGTTGCGCCGCACCCGGCTGAAAGACGACGCAAAGAACATCGCTCGTCTTGTCCGCAAGCATGAAGTCACCGAGATCGTTGCCGGGCTGCCGCTCAACATGGACGGGACCGAAGGCAAACGCGCTCTCGCGTCACGGGAGTTCGCCGAGGCTGTTGCCCAGGCTGCCGGGATCGCCGTGGTGTATTTCGATGAACGGTTGACGACGCGCGAGGCACATGAACGCCTGAACCAGGCAGGCTACGGGACACAGAACCGCAAAGAGGTGCTGGACCAGGTGGCGGCTGTTGTGCTGCTCGAAAGCTACCTTGCCGAGAAGGTTTACCGGGCCGCCCGCGAAACGCCACCCGTCGTATAATCAGGTTTCCAAGGACTAGCCGCATGCGGGCGCTGCCCTCGCGTGGTTCCAACAGCGCGAGGGGAAGCGCTTATTTCATTTCAAAGGCCCGAAGCGAATGCCCGAACACATCAAAAAGAGGCTCGAAGAAGAGATCAAGCAGTTGGAGTACGAGCTGACGACCGAGCTACCGGCTGAAATCAAGAAGGCGGTTGCCCTTGGCGACCTGAGCGAAAACGCTGAATATCACATGGCCAAGCAGCGGCAGGAGTTCGTAAACGCCCGCCTCGGCCAATTGAAGAAGCGCATGGCCGAGCTGTCGCTGGTCAACCTGGCGAATATTCCCAACGACAAGGTCGGTTTCGGCTCGACCGTAGTCGTTTTTGATTCCAGTAAGGACGAAGAGCTGACCTACAAGCTGGTCACCAGCGAGGAGTCGGACGTGGCCAAGGGGCTGATCTCAACGACCTCGCCGATCGGCCGCTCTCTGGTAGGTAAGGAAGTCGGCGATATCGCCACCGTGGTTACCCCTAGCGGCAAGCGGGAGCTGGAAATCCTGAAGCTCACCACCATTCACGAAGCGTCGGAATAGCAGAAACCGGACCTGCCTGCGGTTCTCCAGTGGGAGAGCCGCGTTCCGGCTGGGCCCGATTTTGGCTCAGTTCCCGCGGGCATTTAGACTAGAGAGCGGTACCACAATGACCTGGACAAGTGCATTTGGACGAGCCTGCGGCTGGTTGCTGCAGAAGATCGTGAACGGTCTGGCGCTCTCCCGTATCTCCCCGAACACCCTAACCTTCATCGGTTTGATCATCAACATCGTCGCTGCCTTCTTCTTTGGGTACGCGCGCCGGGCCAATGCCGATCGCATGTTTCTCTATGCCGGCCTGGTGATCATCGGTGCAGGTCTCTTCGATATGGTCGACGGCCGTGTCGCCCGGCAGACCAATCAGGTCTCGGTCTTCGGAGCCTTCTTCGACTCCGTGATCGACCGCTACTCCGACGTGGCGCTCTTCTTCGGGCTGCTGGTCTTTTACGCCCGCGGTAACCGGTTCTTCTATGTCTTCCTGGCGGCTTTCGTCATGACGGCCAGCCTGATGGTCAGTTACACCCGCGCCCGCGCTGAAGCCCTGATCGGCCAGTGCAAGGTCGGCTTCATGGAACGGCCGGAGCGCATCGTGCTCATCATCCTTGGCGCCCTGTTCAACCACTGGGGAACAATGGCTCCCGCTCTATGGGTGCTGGCGGTGCTCTCGACCATCACGGTCATCCACCGCATCCGGTTCACCTATCTCGAAACCGAGCGGCGCAAACTGCAGCCGACGACCTAAAGACAGCCGAGCCAAGAAGACCAAGCTCGATCCCTTTTTGAGGAATTGGGTGGGAGCAGCGGGCTTCAGCCCTTCTTTGTTGAGCGCTGAAGGCGCGACCTATACCAGCCTGGGGCAACGCCCCAGGTACGGAGCTAAGGAAACGTAAGAGGGCTGAAAGCCCGATCTATAATTCCCAATCGTCACAAACGATAAGCTCGGATTGAAGGCTGTTATATAGGGCGGGCTTTCAGCCCTTTAACCATCTTTTGGGGCGCCAAAACCTGGGGCGTTGCCCCAGGCTGGTATAGAACGCGCCTTCAGCGCTTGACTTTTCGCAAATCCTACCCGCGAAACCCACCACCCGTATGCTTCCCCGTCCTAAGGTCCACCTCAAACGGCACCTCTTTGTCGGCCATCATGTCCCACCCCATCCCGTTCAGGATGTTCCCGTCGACTGCGCCCAGAGTCAGACCCTCCCAGGTTAGCTTTCCGGTCTCCCAGGCCAGGCCATTCGCTCCCCAGGCAATCACGGTGTGGAAACCAGCGAAGAGCAGCAGACCGGCCTCGATGGCAGGCACTACTTCGATAACAGGACGTTGCGGTACCAGAGCGGCCCGTTCGGGAGCCAGCGTGTCCACAATGCAGGCGTAGCCACCGGCGATCAGGCATAGCTCCTGCGGGCGGGGGCAGCTCCAGATGCCGGACGGTAAGCCGGGATCAGCAAATCCCCGAGCGCAGGTCGCCAGGAACTCGCCACCGGATGAGGGCTTCACCAGGACATACATGGCGCCACGCGCAAGCGCCTCTTCTTCGCCCGGAACCGCACGGGGATAGATGAATTGCCGCGCTGGAGCGATGAGTGGCGGCCCGCCGAGAACCTGGGCCCGCCAGTCTGCGGGGAACGGATGCGTAAGACTCACATCCTCCAGCTTATTCCCCGGGGATGTGAGTCGCGTAGGTCTCCCACTTGGAGGTCAGCTCATGCAGCACCCTGCTGCCGACGCGCCATGCGTTCTCAACCGCCGGCCGGGTGCCGATGTAGGGCGAGTTCACGCTCTCAATCGCAGTATGACCCGGGCGGGGCATGGAAAAGTTCGATCCCGTGCGCAGCACCATCAACCGCTGGTAGTCGACACGCTTCATGCGATCCAGACGCTTCATCGCCTCGGTGAAGCCGGAATCCTCCATCTCGGTCATGACGAAGTTGCCCTGGCCGTCAGTGAAAAGCTTTACCCAGTCATTGGCAAAGTCGGTCATCAGCTTGCCGTGCCAGTAGCTGTCAGAGGCGAAGGTGTCGCCGATCATCACCATGGGCGGCTTCTGGGCATTGGGATAGCCGGTGAAGCCCTTACGGAACTCGGCAACCTCGGGCGAGTCCAGAAGCTGCGTGTCCTTGGTGAGGTTGTAGGCCCAGGCGGTCAGCCTGGTGTTGAGCTTGTAGGCATTGACGCGGTCGCGGATCACGCCGCCGGAGGGCGGCAGCTTATTCGGCTCGTGGGCGCCGATAGCGAAGTAGCCGGTCGGCCAGTCCTTCGGCATCTCTCGTGGATCGATGTAACGCGAGATGTCGTTGACAACGTAGTTCGCCCAAGCGGCGGAGCCGATTCCGGCATCTGCCGGATCGACGCCGGCAATGCCGTTCACCAGCCAATAGGCGTGCGTGAGGTCGAACCGCGGGTCTGTGCCCAGCGCCATCAGCGAAGTGGTGGCGTTCACCAGCGTAGTACCGCTCAGGATGCCCAGAACGGTGTGCTCCGGGTTGGTGCGGATGGGATGGATGCCGCCCGGAAAGTCGAGCGTTTCGGTCAGATGTTCGCGCTCCACCCAGAGCTGGAACTCACCGGGAACATCGCCCTCGTCCTTACCGATCTCAAACGTGGTAACAATCACAGCCTTGATAGGCCACGGCTTCTGAGTCGATTGGGCACAGAGCATGGGGGCAGCAAAGGAAAGCAGACAGACGGCGGCGCGACGAAGGTACGGCAACATGAAAATAGCTCCTGGTTACGGCGAGAATAGCATCTGAAGACGTATGGCATCGCTTGAGATCCACCGCGGAGACATCACCAAACTGGCGGTCGACGCCATTGTGAACGCCGCCAACTCCTCGCTGCTGGGCGGTGGAGGAGTCGATGGAGCCATCCACCGCGCGGCCGGGCCCGATCTGCTGCATGCCTGCCGTCTGCTGGGCGGCTGCAAAACCGGTGACGCCAAGCCAACATCAGGCTTCCGTCTCCCGGCGAAGTGGGTCTTCCATACGGTTGGTCCGGTATGGAACGGAGGCGGCAGCGGCGAAGACGACCTGCTTGCAAGTTGTTACAACCGTTGCCTCGACCTGGCGAGGGAGCATGGCGCCCAAAGCATCGCCTTCCCAGCGATCTCGACCGGGGTCTATCGTTTCCCATTAGAACGGGCGGCGGAGATCGCCGTGCCTACCGTACGCGCGCACGCCCATACACCGCTGCTCGATCGCATCCTCTTCGTCGCCTTTAGCGACGAGGCAGAGCAAGCGTACGCCGCGCTGCTGCGCTAGGGCATTTTCCGCAGCAACAGGGAAAATGCTCTAACGGAATCCCTACTTCCGCAATCGTCTGGGGCGACGTATGCTATGCGAATACTTTTTGCACCATGGCAGCCAAGGAATCCATTGTCGGCTCACCGGCGCTTCGCTATGAAGGCGAAGCCAAAGTGCTTGGATACGCCAAGTACATTGACGATCTTCACTTCCCGCAGATGATCCACGGCGCCACCGTGCGCTCTAAATTTCCACGTGGGCGTATTACCGCCATCCGCTATGGCGAAGGCATTCCATGGGACGAGTTCACCATCGTTACCTGGAAGGACATCCCCGGCGAGAACACCATCGTTCATCTGCTCAAGGACCATCCTTGCCTGGTGCAGGAGATCGTGAACCATCCGGAGGAGCCGATCGTACTCCTGGCACATCCGGATAAAGCGCTGCTGCGCAAGGCCGTCGATGCGGTGACCATCGAGTATGAGCCGCTGCCCGCTGTCTTTACCATCGAAGAATCAGAAGCTCCCGACGCGCCGGTGATCTGGAATAGCGAAGCCGGTGACTCGCCCAATGTCTTCAAGACCTACCTGATGGAGAAAGGCCACGTCGAGGATGTGTGGGCGACTGCCGATTACATCATCGAAGGCGAGTACTCCACGGGAGCGCAGGAACAGTTCTACATCGAGAACAACGGCGTCATCGCGGAGTACAGCGAACAGGGTGTCACGGTATGGGGATCGATGCAGTGTCCGTATTACCTGCATCACGCGCTGCAGCTCGCGTTTGGCCTGCCGGAACAGAAGTGCCGTGTCATCCAGGTGGAGACCGGCGGAGCCTTCGGCGGCAAGGAAGACTATCCCTCGGTGATCGGCTGCCATGCGGCATTGCTTGCAATGAAGAGCGGCAGGCCGGTGAAGATGGTCTACGACCGCATGGAGGATATGGCGGCGACCACCAAGCGCCATCCCTCGCGCACGCGCCACCGCACCGCTGTCTCAAAGGACGGCAAACTACTGGGCGGCGAAATTGAGTTTGCCATCGATGGTGGAGCGTACGTAACGCTGTCGCCCGTCGTGCTCTCGCGCGGCACCATTCATGCTGCCGGACCGTACAACTGGCCGCATCTGCGTATCCGCGCCAAGGCGGTGGCAACGAACTGTCCTCCCCATGGAGCCTTCCGCGGCTTCGGCGCGCCGCAGTCGATCTTCGGTCTCGAACGCCACATGGACCTGATCGCGAAGACCGTGGGCATCACGCCCGAAGAACTTCGCCGCCGCAACTTCCTTCAGCCTGGCGGCACGACAGCGACAGGGCAGTTGATCAAAGATCCCATCGACCTTAACGGCATGCTGACACGTGCGCTGGAGGAGAGCGGATATCACGCCAAGCGCGCAGAGTTCGCCAAGACGAATCCAACCTCACCCATCAAGCGCGGCATCGGCTTTGCAACCTTCATGCATGGCGCCGGATTTACCGGCAGCGGCGAGCGGCGGTTAAACTCGCTGGTGGCGATTGAAGTCGACGACGAAGGCAAACCGGAGATTCTGGTTTCGTCCACCGAGTTCGGACAGGGCACGAATACGATCCTCTGCCAGGTAGCGGCGCAGACGCTGCACATTTCCTATAAAGATGTCCGCATCGCCCAGCCCGATACAGATCGCGTACCCAACAGCGGACCCACGGTCGCGTCGCGTACCGCAATGATCGTCGGCAAGCTGGTGGAGGATGCATCGCACAACCTGCTGACCTGCATGCGTGCAAGCGGTCTTCTGGAAGAGACGTACACGCCGGAACAGTTCTGCCATGCCGCGCTTGCCTACAAACAGCAACATGGCGAGCTGCGCGCCACCGCACGGTATCAGGCGCCAGACGATATCTTCTGGGATGACGATAAGTATCACGGCGACGCCTACCCGGCGTATGCCTGGGCGGTGTATGTCGCCGAGGTCGCGGTGGATACCCGCACCTACATGGCCGAGGTGAAGAACTTCTGGGCGCTGCAGGAGGTCGGCAAGGTGCTGAACCCCGTGCTCGCCAAAGGCCAGGTCGAGGGCGGCGTCGCGCAGGGCATCGGTTATGCCATCTATGAGAAGTGCGTCTGGAAAGACGGCGTAATGGCCAACAACCAGATGACCAACTACATCATGCCCACCAGCGCCGATCTTCCGCCGATCCATGTGCTCTTCGAAGAGGTCCCCAGCATTCACGGACCCTTTGGAGCGAAGGGCATCGGTGAGCTTCCGATGGATGGCCCTGCTCCGGCGATTCTGAATGCGATTGAAGAAGCGACAGGTGTTCGCTTCAACCATTGCCCGCTCTTGCCCGAAGACATCTTCGACAAGCTGGCGAATCCGACATTGATATCCGCCGATAGTTCCCAGTTGCAGCCTGCGGTTGCTGGTCCGGTCTTTAGCGGTACAACACCCTAGCCTTCGGCGATACAGCACCATAGCCCAGCGGAGAGATCTGCTTCCCAGAATTGGAATCACACATGAGCACCATCACCTTCACTCTCAACAACAGCCAGGTCACCGTCGATGCGCCTCCGATGACGCGCCTGCTCGACCTGCTGCGCGAGCATCTGCACCTTACCGGAACCAAGGAGGGCTGCGGCGAAGGCGAGTGCGGCTCCTGTTCCGTGTTACTGAATGGCGAGCTCGTCAACTCCTGCCTGGTACCCACGCTGCAGGTTCAGGGAGCAACCGTCACCACCATCGAAGGTCTCGGCGAGCATACGCATCTTCATCCCATTCAGCAGTGCTTTCTGGAAGAGGGAGGAGCGCAGTGCGGTATCTGTACTCCGGGCATGATCCTGGCGACGCACCATCTGCTGGAGAAGCATCCTGCTCCGACACTGGATGAGATTCGGGAAGGCCTCTCGGGCAATCTCTGTCGCTGCACCGGTTACATGCGTATCTTCGAAGCCGTGCAGCAGACGGCGAAGCTGGCGGAGGCAGGGAAGTAAGCCATGCGATCTGACGTTCGCGATTACACGCTCACTGCTCCGGGTTCGCTTGACGCCGTGCTCTCGGCACTCGCGGCGAATCCCCGCCTTACGCCTATCGCCGGCGGAACCGAGTTGATGGTAGCGCTCGGCGTTGGCCGGCTTGGACGGCACGAGCTCATCTCGCTCGATGGCCTCAAAGAACTGCGCTTTATCGAAGAGAGGCCTGAAACGCTCATACTCGGCGCCGGAGCGACCTTCACCGATATCCGCCGCAATGCGGCCATCGCACGCGAGTTTCCCCTGCTTGCGCAGACTGCATCATGGACCGGCTCGATCGCCAATCAGAACCGCGGAACACTCGGCGGCAATATCGCAAATGCGTCCCCCGCGGCGGACAATCCGCCGGCGCTTCTCGCCTATGACGCATCGATCGAGCTGGTAAGCGCAACCGGCCGCCGCACGCTGCCGTACGACGAGTTCCATCTTGGCTACAAGAAGACTGTCTTGCAGCCGGGCGAGCTGATCTACGCGATTCATCTGCCGCGCCGTTTCGCGCAACACCGCCAGTATGTCCGCAAGGTTGGCACACGCAACGCACAGGCCATCGCGAAGATTGCGCTTGCGGCGACCGCGTTGATCGATGAAGCGATGGTTCGCGAGATTCGCCTCGCGGGAGCAAGCCTGATCGACCGCCCCGTCCGCCTGCATGCGACCGAAGCACTATTACTTGGCAAGGCCATAACACCGGAGCTGAGGACACAGGCTGCTGCCGTGTTGGCGTCGGAGATCAAGCCGATCGATGACATTCGCTCGACAGCAAAGTACCGCATTGCGGTCGCATGCAATCTGCTGGATGAGTTCTTGCTATCGCTGTGATCGTCGCTACGGCTATCTAAATAAAGCTGTCATCCTGAGCGTAAGCGAAGGACCCGCTTACCCCGCCTGCCCTGCTGGATGGGTACTCCATCTGAGCCTTTTTTAGGGCTATACTGAGCCTGAGGTGCCCGGTATGGTTGAGCCGCAATCGATCGCTGAGATTCTCGGTCTCAGCGCGTCCATCCGAACGGTCCGTGAGCTGGAGTCTGCTGTTTCGGCAGGGCTCCCAAAGCGGTCCTTGGAGAGGCTCTCAGCGCGGCTTTATGAAGATCCGCGCGTTGCCAGTGCCTACAAATTCAAGGTGGTTCCGGCGGCAACCTGGAAGCGACGTGTACGACGCCTCTCCGTGGATGAAAGCGAGCGCACTGAGCGTCTCGCACGTGTCCTGGCACAGGCAGAGTATGTGTGGGACGATCGTGAACAGGCTCGCGAGTGGATGAATAAACCTCACCGGGAGCTCGGTGATATGACTCCACTTGAAGTGGCACGTACTGAACTCGGAGCCCGGCGTGTGGAGGATTTGCTCGATAAGCTTTTTTACGGTCTTCCTGTTTAGCGATGTTTGCCTATCGAATCGCTGACTCCAGACACCCGATCTACGACGGAACGGGTGCTATGTTGCATGGCGGCCGTTGGAATTCTGTAGGACAGCGCGTGATCTACGCCGCCGAGAGCTACGCGGGCGCGATGCTCGAGGTGCTTGTGCATGCGAATCTCTCGATTCCACCAAAGCACCACCGAGTAGTTCGTATTACGATTCCAGATTCCCTCCGTGTCCAGACGATTTTGCCCTCGCAATTACAGTACTGGGACGCAGAAGATCTGACCGAAGCTCGAGCGGCCGGCGATCGCTGGCTCAACGCAATGCGGACCGCAGTACTTCGGGTGCCGAGTGTCGTGACGGAAGGCCGAGAGAGCAACATCCTGATCAATCCTCTCCATCCGGATTTTCCGCGAATTACTGCTTCAGTACCGGAGCCCGTGCATTGGGATCATCGTTTATTCGGCAGATCATCGGAGCGATAGAGCATCCCCGTCCGGGTGGGGCACCTTAGGTGACACGAACAGAAGAAAACTAGTTAAGCTTCTCCAAATCCGCAGGCGTATCGATATCCACCTCGCCACCTGGAAGCTCAATCACCGTCACTGTCTCGCGCTGCAGAATATCTCTGGCTCCCGCATCTCCCTGCAGATGCATCAGCTCTGAGAACAAATCACGTGGAAATACTGCCGGAACGCCACGCCGTCCCGCGTATCCACTGGAGGCAAGACCATTCACGCCGAGCAGTGCTCGCAGATGTTCTACCGTGACGCCGGGTTGGTCACAGGCCATCACCAGCACACCTTCCGCCATTCCAATAGCAAGGTCGCGCAGGCCCGCGCGGATGGAGGAGGCCATGCCTTCCTGCCACTCCTGGTTATGCACCACATGGATGGAGCCAAGCGAAACCACGGCTTCAATCTCTTCCTTATTGGCTCCCAGGACGACAACGATGGGCTCGCATCCTGCCTCGTTGGCGACGCGGATCGATCGTTGGAGCAGTGTCTCCTCACCGAGGCGCACCAGCTGCTTCGGCTGACCCAGACGTGTCGATGCCCCTGCCGCCAGAATCAAAGCCGCGGTTTTCATGGCTGCACATCCAGAGCGCACACCACATCTTCATAGCGGACCGCCGGACCTTCGTCGATGATGGTCCTCACCTTCTCGGCGGTGAGCTGGCGTAAGCCGGCGGGACGTTCATGCAACACCGCCTGCACTTCAGCAAGAATGGCGAGCGCGACTGCTTCCGGACCATCGCCGCCAAGGTCGAGACCGATCGGTGCATGCACACGGTCACAGGCCTGCTGCAGAGTGAGCCCTGCGCGTTGCGCCGCCTCTTCGATCAACAGGCTTGAACGATGCCTCGCACCCAGCAGACCGAGATACTTCGGCGCCAGCGGCAGAAGTTCCGTCAACCAGTGGCGATCCTGCTCGTAGCTGTGCGTCATCAGGATCACCGCATCGTTGCGACTCACCTTCACGTCAGCGAGTGTCTCGGCGACTTCGACAGCCTCCGCGCCGGGGAAGCGTTCCCGTTTCGCGAGCTGAGGCCGGCCATCGGCGACCATCACGCTCCAACCGAGTTCGTTGGCCATGCGCACCACAGGACGGGCGTCTTCCCCGGCTCCCAGTACGACCAGCCGCTGCGGTGCGGCGAGGGTCTCTTCAAAACAGTGTTCGGGATCAGCTTCGTCGCAGCCGGAAAAGTTGGTGTCCGCAAAGAGCTCTTCACCACGCGCTGAGCGGATCAACCGCTTCAGTCCGGCGCCGCCGGGACGTGGGAGCCAGGTCACGACCTCGCAGGGATATCCGTGCAGCGCTGCTGCCATTGCGCCTAGAAGAGCCTTACAGGCCTCGGAGTCCACAGGCTCCAGCAGCAGGTCCACGATGCCGCCACAACCCAGGCCATAGGGAATCTCGGCGGTGTCGTCGAAGGCAGTGGAGAAGCGTTCGATCACGGCGCCATCACGCACCTTCCAGAGCGCTTTGCGCAGGATCTCCGCCTCCAGGCAGCCACCGCTGATGGTGCCCGCGGTGCGTCCGTCCGGCAGAATCAGCAGACGGGCTCCGGGGCGGCGATAGCTGGACCCATGCACGCGCACCAGCGTGACCAGAACTCCACCGCCCGCCTGGCCGGAAAGCGCGACAATGTCTCGGCGCTCTTTCATGTGTAGTGAGATGCTAGCGCAGTCGTGCGAGAACGTGTAGCGCCTGCGCTATTGTTTCTCGCTGAAGGTGTGAATGCCGCACTCCAGCTTCTTTCCACCCCAGCGCCCCGCACGGGCGTTGTTGGGGTCACTCGAGATTGCGGTGCACGGCTCGCATCCGATGGAGGTATATCCCTTGGCGTACAACGGCAGCTCAGGGATCTCGTGGGCCTTGGCGTACGCGGTGACCTGCTCCCAGTTCCAGTCCGCCAGCAGCGAGATCTTCTTCAACTGGTGGCCATTGGGAGTACGGTGATCCTCAACCTTCTTGAGGTTGGCGCGCGTCGGCGACTGCTCGCGGCGCAGGCCGGTGAACCACACACCGTAAGGCTCCAGAGACTTCATCAAAGGTCCCACCTTGCGCAGATTGCAGCACTCGGTCGGATTCACGATGTGTAGCAGGCCGCGTTTTGCCTCGTGCTCTGCGCGAGTCTCGTCCGGCAGCGCGTTGATGAGGTTCAGATTCCAGGCCGCCACCATCTGGTCGCGGTAGGCATAGGTCTCCGAGAAGTGATAGCCGGTCTCCAGGAAGATGACCGCGATCTCCGGCTGAATCTTCCGCAGGATATCCAGCACGACCATATCCTCGATCTGGAAGCTGCAGGTAAAGCAGGCAGGCACGCCGTCAAACTCAGCGAAGACCTGTTCCGCCAACTGCTCTGCGTTCAACGATTCGTAGTCCACCGGAAGGGCGACGCTCATACGGTTACTCCCATCTCCGCCAGGGCGGCAATCAGTCCGGCATCGTCCGAGGCATTGAGGACAGTGGCGCCTTCGACTGCTCCGGCGACGATTGCCAATACACCCGCAAGCTGCAGGGCACGCACGGCGACCGGAACTTCCTCCGGAGAGAAGCCATGCAGCACCACCGCACGATGCCCGGCAGCGGCCAGCATCTCCCGCAGGCGCTCGGCCAGATCGATGTGAGCGGCGGCGAGCAGCGCAGGCAGATCGCTGCGCGTTGCCGTGCTTACGGCACGGTCGATCATCAGCGCGCCGACGGTCGCGTTTGAGAGCGGATCGATCAGGATCGCCGCACCTGTTACGCGGTTCTCGCGATAGGCATCGAAGAAGAGGGGCAGATTGGTCTCAAACTCTACTTCCGCGATGTCGTTCATCTTCAACTCAGTGGCGTCCAGATGCTCCAGCGAGTTGACATCGACACGATAGGAAATGCGTTTCACCTCGGCACGGACGACGCGCGAGGTCTGCTTCAGAAGGTAGGTCTTGCCCACCTCGAGCGGCTCCTCGTGCATCCACACTACCTTCGCCCCGAAGGCAGTGCTCACCGTCGGAACGGAGTTGGAGTGCGCGTCGGGCGAGATCAGCATCTCGCCGCGGCTGAGATCGATCTCGTCCGCCAGCTCCAGCGTGACACTCTCACCCGGGCCGGCGGCCTTCAGGTCGCCATCCCAGGTCACGATGCGCTTCACCTGGGTGCGGCGGCCGCTGGGCAGCGCAACGACGTGCTGGCCGGCGCGGACAATACCGCTGGCCACCTGTCCTGCAAAGCCGCGGAAGGTGCGGTCAGGGCGAACGACGAGCTGTACCGGGAAACGAAGCGGCTGGTCGGCGACATGCTCGCGCAGCGGCACAGTCTCCAGATAATCGAGCAGCGTCGGTCCGGTGTACCACGGCATGTTGGCCGACGCGGTGACGACATTGTCGCCCTCCAGAGCCGAGACGGGGATGATCTGCACGCTGCGCAGACCCAGCCGTTTTGCCAGTGTGCGGAAGTCGGCTTCGATGGCGCGGAACTTCGCCTCGTCATAGCCCACAAGATCCATCTTGTTCACTGCGGCGACGACGTGCGGAATGCCTAGCAGTGACGCGATAAAACTGTGGCGGCGAGACTGCGGAAGAATTCCCTTGCTTCCATCCACGAGCACAATCGCAACGTCAGCCGTCGATGCCCCCGTAGCCATGTTGCGCGTGTACTGCTCGTGGCCGGGCGTGTCCGCAATGATGAACTTGCGTTTCGCGGTGGCGAAGTAGCGGTAGGCCACATCGATGGTGATGCCCTGTTCACGTTCCGCGCGCAGGCCGTCGGTCAGCAGCGAAAGATCGACGCGTCCACTGCCGGCGCGGTTAACGCGGCTCTTGGCGACAGAGGCGAGCTGGTCTTCGTAGACGCTCTTGGTATCGTGCAGCAGACGGCCGATGAGTGTGCTCTTGCCGTCATCAACGGAACCTGCCGTGGTAAAGCGCAGCAGCTCGCGGTCGAGATGCGAGTCCAGAAATGCGCGGAAGTCAGTAACTGCGGATGCGGTGGCCATTAGAAGTAGCCCTCCCGCTTCTTGGTCTCCATGGAACCCTCTTCGTCGTGATCGATGGCGCGGTTCTCGCGCTCCGAGCGGCGGAAGCTGATCAGCTCCGCGATGATCTTTTCAAGGGTGTCCGCTTCGCTGCGGATTGCTCCGGTGCAGGGCATGCAGCCCAGCGAGCGCATGCGGCACATGACTGTCTCAATCTTTTCTCCAGGCAGCAGGCGCGTCTCCGGATAGGTGAGTGTGATCTGTCCGGCGCGAATGACGGCTTCACGCTCGCGCGCGAAGTAGAGCGGCACGATGGGAATCTGCTCGGTGTAGAGATAGAGCCAGATGTCGAGCTCGGTCCAGTTCGAGAGCGGGAAGACGCGAATGCTCTCGCCTTTTCTCAGACGTGAGTTGTAGATCTGCCAGAGCTCAGGCCGCTGGTTCTTCGGATCCCACTGTCCGTTGCCATCGCGGAAGCTGTAAACCCGTTCCTTGGCGCGGCTCTTCTCTTCATCGCGGCGCGCTCCACCGAAGGCTGCATCGAAGCCGCCCGCCTCCAGGCCGTCCAGCAGAGCACGTGTCTTCAGCAGGCCGCAGCAGTTCTGTGTTCCCAGGTCGTGCGGATTCGCTCCGTCGGCAATGGCCTTCTCATTGCGGTGCACGATCAGGTCGGCGCCGATCTCCTTCGCGTAGTTATCGCGGAAGGAGATCATCTCCGGGAACTTGTAACTCGTATCGATGTGCAGCAGAGGGAAGGGAATCTTGCCGGGGTAAAAGGCCTTTTGCGCCAGCCGCAGCATGACGCTCGAGTCTTTGCCGATGGAATACAGCATGACCGGCCGTGCGAACTCGGCGACGGCCTCACGCAGGATGAAGATGCTTTCGGCCTCCAACGCGCGCAGGTGGTCCATCTTGCGCGGCGTCAGAAGCTCGGCGACGGACGATGTAGCGTCAGTGGGAAGAAGGGTACTCATAGACTCCGGTACTTCCAGAAAAGATGATGTGGGACAAGAGAACGATGCGCGAGCGCGAAGGAAGAGGGCGCTAGAGGAGACAACAACAGCGGTCGGTAAGGACGCGGCGCATCACGTCTTTATTCTAGCAAAAAAGGACGGGGCAACCGGCACGCCAGGCCACCCCGTCTGCTCACAAAGCTCGTATTGACAGCCACTTAGCGGTTACGGTCATGGTGTAGGAGGCCGGCCTCGTCAAGGCGCCGCCATCGATGGCCCTCACCGTCACGGTATACGTTCCCGGGTAGGTCGAATCGCTATTAATGACTGGCAGGAATTTGCCGCGATGGGACAACCACAATGAGGTTGTTGGATGGATAGGGAAGCGACAGGGAAGCTGCCGTAACGCTGTATGGCGGGGGGCCGCTCGTCCCCCACGAACGGCCACACACCACCCACTCAGGAGGTCTTCAGAGATCCCCGAAAATCCCCCCGCAGGTGAGAGACGACACACCGCAAAACGCGATTACATCCCTGCCAATTCTTTTGCGACGATGCTTGCCTTTTTCTCTACCGGGGTGCCCCACCCTCGGGGTCCCCAACGAACTTGTTCGTTGGGGTGAACGCTCGCAACGCTAGGCTGGGCTAGGGTTATCTCAGGTTCAAACAAGCCTCAAACTGAATACGTCGACTTACCCCTAAACAGCCATCTCGCGCCGCGAAGCGAACTCCTTCACCACCACCGGAGCCAGGCGTGACGTGCGCGCCGTGGCGGCCAGTCTGCGGCTGGCCACCAGCACTACCTTACGGAAGATCTTCATCGCCGGCGACAGATTGCTCTCCAGAAACGCTAGTCCGAGTGTCACCGGAGGAAGTTCTTCTTCCATCGGAAGCATCGTCACTCCAGGCACCACGCAGGTACGGATACCTTCGGTCGTGATGGCAATTCCTTCGCCTGCGGATGCATACGCGAACTGCACCGAGCAGGACTGCGGGCTCTCTGTGAACTTCGGTGTAATGCCGAAGGGCGCCAGCATGCTATGCAGCGCAGGCTGATGGAAGCGGCAATCCTTTAATCGCGAGGCAATGATCGGTGTCGAGCGGAAGACCTGCACGCTGATCGCGCTCTGCCGTGCCAACTGACTCTCAGCGCTGACCACGGCCATCATCTTCTCCTGCCGCAGGGGATCGAAATGGATGCCCTCGATCGGCAGCGCAGGCATCATCAGCAGAGCGTCGACCTTGCCTTCCGGTAGCGCCGCCATCTGCTGCTCAGTCGTCATCTCGACGACTTCCAGCTCAAAGGTCGGATATTCGTCCGCGAGCATGCGGATCACATTCGGCAACAGGACAAACTGCCCAACCGGGCCGCAGGCGATGGTCAGTCGCAGACGAGAGTCCAGCGATTGCAGACAGTCACGGGCAGAGTCAACCGTGTCCAGAATAGATTTGGCGTATTCACGGAAAGCCGCACCGGCCTCGGTCAGACGCACGTGCTGCCGTGTCCGCTCGAACAACTTCACGCCGAGTGCGTGCTCCAGACCCTTGATCTGGAAGGTCAGCGTCGGCTGGCTGATGTAGAGCGAACGTGCGGTTTTACCGTAGTTCAACACTTCGGCCAGGGTGAGAAAACACTGCAACTGCCGGATACGAAAGTCCAAAACCCTCTTCTCCCAGTCCAGATTTCTGCTTTGGTTGTCGTGCTTGTGGTTGCGGTTGAGTCTTAGTGTTGCCTCGTATTTCCCGCTTGTCAATAAAAGATGAATTCTCCTTTTATCAATCACGTCTGAAAATTTTTCGATTAGACATCCTGCCGCTCCGCTTTTACGCTGCTCTCACACACGATCGAAAATGTGCTGTTTCCGGGGATGGTCTTCCTTCCGCCCCTTTGCAGCATTCGGCGGATCAGCTCCCTGAGTCACCGCCACCCAGCAGTACAGGCACACAAAGAAACCACATACAAGGGCCCATTTCCGCGATATCCCGTTATCGATATCGCGGGGCGGAGGTCCTCTCTGAATTTGTTTTTGTGAGGTCACTTGGCATGAAGATGTTCCTTCGCTCCCTGCTTCTCCTTGTTGCACTCTCCGTGGTCACCATGGTCGGCCGCGCCCAGCAAACCGGCTTCACCGGAAAGGTCACGGATACGCAAGGCGCTGCGATCCCAGGCGTCACCGTCGAGGCCCTTCGCGTCGGCGGTGCTGCGTTTCGCGCCACCACGAACGCGGAGGGCATCTACCTGATTCCCTCGCTGGTCGCGGCCGACTACGAGATCACCGCCTCCGCTTCCGGCTTTACACCGGTTAAGAAACCGGTCACGCTGCTCGTCGGTCAGCTCGTGACCCTCGATCTGCAGCTTCCCGTCGCCTCCACAACGACCTCAATCGTCGTCGAGGCCGAATCGGTTGCCATCGATACGACCTCGTCGGTCGTAGCTGGAAACGTAACCCCGCAGGAGGTTCAGGGTGTACCGATCAACGGCCGCAACTACATGTCGCTGGCCACACTGGTACCAGGCATCAAGATCAACGCCGTCACCTCGGATGTTCCCGTCGGCTCCGCATCGGAGTCGGGCAAGTTCATGATCACCATGGACGGTCTGCAGGTCTCGCAGGACACCGCCGGCGCCGCTTTTGGTCAGCCCCGCTTCTCCCAGGATGCGATCTCACAGTTCCAGATCATTACCAACCGCTTCGACGCCACGCTGGGCCGCTCCGCCGGTGTCTATGTGAACTCGCAGTCGAAGTCAGGATCGAACTCCTACCATGGCGGCGCATTCGGCTACTTCCGCAACGACTCCCTGAATGCTCCGGACCCTGTGGCCAAGAAGGTGCTGCCCTTCAGCGACCAGCAGTTCGGCGGCAGCATGGGCGGCCCGATCAAGAAAGACAAGCTCTGGTTCTTCGGCTCCTATGAAGGCGAGCGCAAGCCTGATACCGCCACCACGACCAACCTGGTCACGAACGCCGCGTTCTCGCATCCGAACACACTGCGTGTGAACGAGTACCTGGGCCGTGGCGATTACCAGATCAACGCGACCAACCGAATCTTCGTGCGTGGCGATGGCTTTACCTACAAGAGCGACTACCTGGGCGTAAGCGGCAACGCCGATCCATCGCGCGCCTATCAGGGAACCCGTACCAGCTACGGCTTCGTCGCCGACTGGAACTCGAATCTCACGCCCAATCTGGTGAACGATCTCCACGGCGGCTATCACCACTTCGGTTGGCAGAACCTGCCCTACACCCAGTCGATGGAGATCATCTTCTCCAACATCACGGTCGGCGGCCCCTATAACTATCCGCAAATCTTCGCCCAGAATAACCAGGACTACCGTGACGATCTCTTCTGGCTGAAGGGCAAGCACGCGGTCAAGTTCGGCGCTGAGTACATCTACACCGGTCACGGCGGCTACTTCCAGCAGAACGTGCGCGGGCGCATCAACCCCTGCAGCGCCTCCATCACGGCAGCCCAGTACAACGCCATGTTCCCCAACGGCGCTGCGGACGCGTCGAGCTGGAACTACACGGCGATCAACTCGGTCTGCGGCGGTGCTTCAACCTTCATCAAGGGCTTCGGTAACTTCACCGTCGACGTGCCTCGTTCCATCTACGGTTTCTGGTTCCAGGATGATTGGAAGATCCTTCCACGCCTGACCGTGAACCTCGGTATTCGTTACGACAACGACTTCGGCGCCTTCACCGGTGGACCGAAGCTCAGCAATGGCCTGCTGGTGCCACAGGGGAACGACAATAACAACTTCGCGCCGCGCGTTGGCTTTGCCTGGGATCCGATGGGCGACGGCAAGACCAACATCCGTGGCGGCGCAGGTCTCTACTTTGCCGATATCTCCGCAAACCAGATCATCGACCAGCAGATCTTCAACGGTGTCTCCACCATTCAGGCTTCAGTCAGCGGTACGGCGGCGAGCCCGATCAACTTCTCCGATCCGTTCAAGGGCGGCAACCCGGCGGCCAATCCCTCAGCGTACTCGCAGGCAGTACAGCCGCTGGCCAAGGATGCCAAGGTGCCTTATGCGCTGCAGCTCTCCTTCGGTGTGCAGCGTGAATTGCCCTGGAAGAACGTCCTCAACGTGGATTTCGTCCATACTCGCGCATACGACGATTGGATCCGCCTCAACGGCAACTTCCTGGTCGATCCAACCAATGCGCAACGCAACCTGAACCCAAACACGACGCTCGCATCCACCACTGCCCGCGTCTGTGGTAACGGCTCGGTGGCTGTGGACACCATCTCCAGCTATAGCAGCACCACCCGCCAGGTCTGCAACCAGTCCTTCACCTCGGTCTCGCAGTTCTTCACGCCGGGCGGAGCGGGTTCCATCTACGATGGCCTGCAGGTCGGCCTCAAGCACTCCACGACCGCAGGATTCACCGGAGCTCTTGCCTATACGTGGGCACGGACCAAGAACTCGACGGAAGGTCCGTTCTACTATCCGAACAAGCCCTTTGCCTCAGGCATCAAGGATGAGTGGGCCAACGGCACCGACGATCAGCGCCACTCGCTCACCCTGAACGGTGAGTACAAGTGGAAGTACGGTCTCTCGCTCTCCTCACTCTTCCGCTTCGGTTCGGGCATGGCCTTCGCAACGGCAACGGGTACAGCTTCACCAAACGGCGGCACTCCGACCTACAACCGCACAGTCGCTGCCGGTACGACACCGATCCAGGCAGGCAGCACCTGCGCCGTCGCGCCCTGCCTCTCTGTCTATGCTCCGATGTCGAAGTTCTACTACGACACGAGCTACGGCTACTGGGTGATGTCCCGCAACGCCTTCCGCGGCCGCGCCTACGAGCGCATCGACAGCCGTCTGCAGGAGACCTTCCCTATAGGCGAAAAGATTAAGGGGATCGTCGCTGTCGAGGTCTTCAACCTTTTCAATCATTTCAATCCCTACAGCTACAACACCAACGCCAACTCCGCCGCCTACGGCACGCCAACAGCGGCCGGCGGCAGCGGATACCTGGAGTTCGCTCCGCGTCAGCTTCAATTCATCGGCCGCATTAGCTTCTAAACTGTTTCCGCCTCACATAAATCCACGCAGTGCGTTCCCAAGGGGACGCACTGCGTTCTTCCGTTGAAGGAGCTTTCAAGGTTCATGCGTCTCTCTGCTCTCGCCTCCGCTGCTCTGCTTCTCTCGGTACCGGCATTCTCCCAGCCCGCGAAACCTGCCACCGCAAAGCCCGCCTCCGCTCCCAAAAACCGGACTATCACCATCCATGAAGGCACCAACATGGCCTCGACGGTCTCGCCCGATGGCAAGACCGTCATCCTCGATCTGCAGGGCATGCTCTTTTCTCTGGGCATCGAGGGCGGCAAAGCGAAGCAGCTTACGCAGCCTACGGATGAAGCGGCCTATCCGGGCTTTGCGCCCGACGGCAAGACCGTTGTCTTTCAGTCGTACGCCGGCGGCACCTTCCATGTCTGGAAGATGAATGCGGACGGGACCGGACTGAAACAGGTGACCTCCGGCCACGGCGACGACCGCGAGCCGCGCATCTCTCCTGACGGCAAGACGATCGCGTTTGCCTCTGATCGCGACTTCAAAGGCTCCTATGACATCTGGACCGTCGGCATCGACGGCGGAGAACCCAAGCAGATCACCAGCGGAACGAACGACGAGTACGAACCTGGATGGACGCCTGATGGCAAGATCGTTTATGTCTCCGCCGTCGATGAAGAGATAATTCCGGGCCTGCGGGTTGCGACCGGCCGCCAGGTGATCCAGGTTGATCCTTCGACCCTCGAAAAGAAGACCCTGGTCGAGGTAAAGTCCGGCCGCATCGATTCACCTTCGGTCTCGCCTGACGGCAAGCTGGCGTATATCTACTTCTCCGGTTCAGGACAGACGCTCTTTCCTTCAAAGCTCATCGTTGATGGCAAGCCCGTTTCCAGCAAATACGATGACGCGTTTCCCTTTGAGGCAGCGTGGATCTCGCCAACGTCGCTGCTCTACACCACCAACGGCAAGCTGGTGAAAACCGACCTCTCCGCAAAGACAGAGACGGAGATCCCATTTACCGCTGACATCAAGTCCATCCGTCCCATCTTCAAATCGAAGGACTACCGCTTCGACTCAAAGCTGCCGCGCCAGGCGCTCGGTCTCTACGGTCCGGCGCTTTCTCCGGATGGCAAGCAGGTTGCGTTCGTTGCGCTGAATCAGCTCTATCTGCTAACGATTGGCAATCCGGTTCCCAAGGCGCTGACCGGCGATAGCTTCTACAAGCAGGGGCCGATGTGGTCGGCTGATGGGAAATGGATCGCTTACGTCTCAGACAAAGATGGAGTGGAGAACGTCTACCTGCTCGATCCGAAGACCGGTGAAGAGAAGCACCCGTCTCCCTCGAAGACCACGGCGCAGATCTTCCCAGCGCTCTCGCCCGATTGCAAGTGGTTTACCTCGCAGGACCAGACCGGAGCGACACACCTGACGGAGATCGCCACCGGCAAGGACTCGATCGTTGCACCGGCGACCTTCTTCCCGGGCCGCGCCAGCTTCACCACCAACGGCAAGACCCTGGCCATTGCGACGATTCATCCGTATACCAAGCGTTTCCGCGAAGGCACCAGCGATATCCTGCTGGTCGACATCGCGACCAAGAAGCAGACCTGGCATAAGCCGGCTCCGTTTGAGTCGGTGACGACGCGTACGGAAGATGGGCCTATCTACTCGCCTACCGGCAAGGAGATGGCCTTCGTCATGAGCGACGTGCTCTACACCATGCCGGTGGATGAGAACGGCGTCCCGACAGGTAAAGCTGAGCCGCTGAACAACGAGGTGACCGATGCGCCAACCTATAGCGGCGATGGATCAAAGCTTCTCTATCTGAACAACGGCAAGCTGAAGCTGATCGATCGCAAGACCAAAGCCATTACACCTGTGGCTGTCAATCTGAAGTACACGCCGGAGCAGCCCACCGGCTCGACCGTGATTCATGCCGCCAGGTTCTGGAAGGGAAGCGGTCCGGACGTCCGGACGGACGTTGACGTGCTGGTGACCGGCAACCGCGTGGTCTCCGTCACACCGCATGGCGCAAAGCCCGTGCCTGCTGGCGCGAAGGCGATCGACGCGCCGAACTCGACGGTGCTGCCCGGCCTCTGGGAGAACCATGCGCACCCGAACTCCGATAACTCCATCTACTACGGCGATCGCATGGGCCGCCTGTGGATGGCCTACGGTATCACCACGCTCCGTGACATGGCAGACAATGCCTATCGCGCTGTGGAAGAGAAAGAGGCCTTCGTCTCCGGCGCTGCCGTTGGCCCGCGTCTCTTCGCTACGGGTGAGGCCGTCGATGGCGAACGCGTCTACTACCCGATGATGATCGCAACCACCAGCGAAGCGCAGTTGCAGCGCGAGTTTCAGCGCCTGCACGCCCTGGACTTCGACTTCCTCAAGCTCTATGTGCGCCTGCCCTATAGCTGGATGAAGAAAGGCGATGAGTTCGCGCATAACGTCATGGGAGTGCAGACGGCCTCGCACTATCTGCTGCCTGCGGTGGCGATCGGCAACGACGGCATGAGCCACGTCTCGGCGACGGCTCGCACTGGCTGGGCATACTCCCGTTCTCTGACGGGCTTCAGCTACTCGGATGTGCAGCAGCTCGAGGCCGAGTCCGGCATGTGGACTATCTCTACGCTGCTGAACCAGTCCATCATCGGCAACTGGCCTGCGATGGCCGATGACAGCCGTTACAACATCGCTCCGCCTTGGGAAAAGAACCGCCTCGTCAATGCGCGCAACGCTGCGGTGAAGAATCCTTCAACGGCTAGCGAAGACCGCGTCATGCGCGAGGAGTCCACGGTGAAGGGCGTGCTCGATCGCAAGGGCCTGTACATAGGTGGAACCGACTCACCGCTGGACCTGCCCTCCACCTCATTGCATCTCAATCTGCGCAGCCAGGTGAAGTACGGCCTGCAACCCTGGCAGGCGCTGGAGACGGTGACCAGCATCGCCGCCAAGGCTGCCTTGCTGGACAAGGATCTGGGCACGCTGGAAAAGGGCAAGCTCGCGGACCTCATCATCGTCGACGGCAACCCGCTGACCAATATCAACGACGTCACCAACGTGCAGTGCGTCATGACCAACGGACATCTGCGTTCAGTGGCGGAGATTGCAGCTCCCTTCGAGAAGCTGACCACAGGAGCAACTATGTGCCCAGCGAAATAGTTGCTGGTTGCTCGTTCCTGGCTGCTAGTTGGAAAGGCCGGCGAACCGCCGGCCTTTCCGTTGAGCCACAATCTGAGTGCCACAAATTTGGGTGCCCCATATCTCGGCTAGGCCGAGATGTGGGAGGGCGTGCCCACGAACTTGTCATCCCGAGCAAAGCGAATGACCTGCTTCTCACCCACTCCTTTTGTTTGCGAAAGGAGTGCTATCGCGCTGCCCGCGATCCGTTTTGCTTAAGGGCATGGCTTCAGCCATGCAGTACCGAACCGGAAAGAGAAAGCGGCTTCAGCCGCTGCGGTCTGTGCCGAGGGTGCCCAGACAAGCTGGCCGCCCATCACTCAGTCACGCCGAGATCTGGCATGTTAGCCCCAACAGCTATGTCCGCCCAGTCCCAACTGGCAACCGGCAACTGTTAACCGGCAACTGCTTCCTTTCAACCCCCGTCTTTCCCCATCCAACCCGCGCTACACCCCCATTCAAGCGTCTTGTGCTTCAATCAACATAGGGAGCATACCGTGTCAGAACGCCCAGACTTCGATCCATCTACACTCGTTATTCACTCCAATCGCTCCTACGAGATGCAGTCCAACTCCATCCTTTTTCCCATTCACCAGACGGCGACTTATATCCATGAGAGTGTCGGCGTCACCAAGGGATACGGCTACTCACGTGGCGCGAACCCTACGGTGAATGCGTTGGAGCAGGCCATCGCCGCGATTGAGAACACGGCTACTGCACTCTGTTTCCGGTCTGGCATGTCAGCCATTCACACCCTGTGTATGGCGATTCTGAAAGCAGGCGATCACGTCATCCTCTCGGATGTGATCTACGGCGGCACCATGCGCCTCTTCCACCAGGTGCTGGGCAACTTCGGTATCGAGTACAGCTATGTCGATACCTCCAGCGCCGCGCCAGTAGAAGCCGCCATCAAACCGAACACAAGGCTCATCTTTCTGGAGTCGCCGGCGAACCCGACGCTGAAGATCTCCGATATCCGCGGTGTCTCCGAGGTTGCGCACAAGCACGAGAACATCCTCGTCGCCGTGGACAATACCTTCCTCACGCCGCTGCTGCAGGACTGCCTCGCGCTGGGCGCGGATGTCTCCATGCTCTCGACGACGAAATACATCGACGGCCACAATGCCACCATTGGCGGATCGCTGGCGACCAACGATGAAAAGCTGGTGGAGCGCCTGCGCCTCGTCCGCAAGACCATCGGTTCTATCCAGACGCCCTTCGACTCGTGGCTGGCGTTACAGGGCATTAAGACCCTGCCGGCTCGCTTGGCCGTGCACTGCAATCACGCCAAGCAGATTGCGGCATGGCTAGAAGCGCATCCGCGTGTTGCCAGGGTGAACTATCCGGGTCTCGACTCCTTCGCGCAGAAGGCACTGGCAGCCTCGCAGCAGAAGGACTTCGGCGGCATGCTGAGTTTTGAGCTCGACGCCAGCACGGAAGATTCACTGCGTTTCATGAACGCACTCAAACTCTGCACCTGCGCGGAGAGCCTCGGCTCGGTGGAGACGCTTGCAACCAATCCGGCCACGGCATCGCACTGCGATCTTACGCGCGAAGCCCGCGAGGCATTGGGCATCTCCGACCGCCTGATCCGCCTCTCGGTCGGTCTTGAGGCGCCAAAGGATCTCATCGCTGACTTCGAGCAGGCCTTCGCCGCCGTCTTTGGGAGCAAGGAGTGAAGTTCGGAACAAAGCTGGTTCAGTTTGACGCTGCTCCCGGCGATCCGCTGCGCCCTTCCGCCACACCGATCTACCAGACGGCGACCTTTGCGCAGGAGGAGGCGGATGCCTTCGGGAAGTTTGATTACTCCCGCTCCGGTAATCCCACACGCAAGGTCTTGGAAGACCAGATAGCGGCGCTCGAGCAGGGAACGCGCGGTTTCGCATTTGCCAGCGGCATGGCCGCTATCGCCACGGTGACGCATCTGCTCTCCGCCGGCGATGAGGTCGTCGCTGATTACGATCTCTACGGCGGAGCGTCACGCCTCTTCGGTAAGGTGATTGGCCGGGCCGGCCTGAGCGTGAAGTTTGTCGATGCGCAGGACCTCGCGGCATTGGACCGTGCCATCACCCCCAGGACAAAGCTCGTCTATCTCGAGACGCCCACCAATCCATTGCTGCGCATTCTGGATCTGGCTGCCGTTGCTGAGGTGGCCCATCGCCATGGAGCTCTGGTCTGCGTCGACAGCTCCGTGATGTCGCCGTATCTGCAGAATCCGCTCACACTGGGCGCCGATATCGTGTTGCACTCGGCGACAAAGTTTCTCTGCGGACACTCGGATGTCACCGGCGGTGTCATCGTCGTAAAAGACGACAAGCTGGCGCAGGAGATCTACTTTCTGCAGAACGCTGAGGGAACGGCCTTGGGTCCGTTCGACTGCTACCTGGTGTTGCGAGGGCTCAAGACATTGAAGCTGCGGATCGACGCGCAGCAGGCGAATGCGCGCAAGGTGGCGGAATTTCTTGCAGCGCACCCACGTGTGGCCGAGGTGAACTATCCGGGACTGCCGTCGCATCCCGGCTACGAGCTGCAGCGCCGCCAGGCGAATGGTCCAGGTTCGTTGCTGACCTTCCGCGCCGGCTCGCGCGCCGCGGCAAAGCGCATCGCCGAGCAGACGGACCTGCTCAAGATCGCTGTCAGCTTCGGCTCGGTAAACTCCACCATCAGCATTCCGGCGGCAATGTCGCACGCCAGCGTCCCCGCCGAACACGACCGCTCGATCCCGGACGACCTGCTCCGCCTGTCCCTCGGGATCGAAGATGCGGACGACCTGATCGCTGCCCTCGAGCAAAGCCTCTAACGGGTATTTCGACGAATTCGAGAACCTACACTCTTGGTGTCCAGCGGCTGAAGCCCGCTGCTCCCACCGCTTTCAGCCTCGATGTAGGTAGTGAACAAATAAAAGACCAAGAAATCCACTCAATCCCGCCATTTACACTGTCACGGACAGGAAATGAGCCTTAAAGCCAAGATCGAAGCCATCATCTACGCTGCGGAAGAGCCGGTTACGCTCGCCCAGTTGATCACTCTTCTCGGTCCCGACCTCGAACAGGCGCTGGCGGAGCAGGACGCCGCCGCAGCGCAGCCCGAGCTCCCCATCGCTGAGGAGGCGGCTGCGCCGGCTGCGGGGGAGGCTGCTATCGAGACCTTTCCGGAGGCTGTCGAAGCTGTTGCCCCGCAGGACGCCGAGAGCGTTTCGATTGCCCCGGCAGCGGCAGAGGAGAGTGAAGCACCTCAGGCTCAGGAAGAAGGCAAAGCTGAGGTAGCTGCGGAGATCGCATCGGTGACTCCGGCCGAGCCCGCTGCCTCCGAGAGCGAGCCTCTGCTGGTCGATGAAAAGAAGCTTGCCCAGCAGCGCGAGCGCCGCCTGCGCGACTTCCTGAAGGCCGAAATCGCCGCCCTGATGGAGAACTATGAAGACCGTGGCGTCTACATTACGGAGGTTGCCTCCGGCTTCCGTATGTCCACCCGGCCCGAGTATCACGACCTCATCCGCGACTTCGCCAAGAGCCTGAAGCCGGCGCTGAAGCTCTCTCTTCCCGCGCTTGAGACGCTGGCGGTGATCGCCTACAAACAGCCTGTGACGGCCGCGGAAGTCTCTGAAATCAGAGGAGTTGACTCCGCCGGCGTGCTCGGCGGCCTGATGACCCGCAAGCTCATCACCACGGCCGGCCGCAAGCAGGTGATCGGCCGCCCCATCCTCTACAAGACCACGAAGGAGTTCCTGCTCCGCTTTGGCCTGAAAGACACCTCCGAGCTTCCCAGCATCGAAGAGTTCGAGAAGATGGCCGGCGAACTCGCCGAGCAGGAGGATCTGCCGATGGACACGAATCCCAACCCGGAAGGCACGCCGAACCCCGACGTTGAGCCGCAGGGTGCAGGCGAGGAAACGCCGGAAACTCCCGCCCCCGAGCCGCAGGCCGATGGCAGCGGTGAGTCCGTGGAAGGCTCCGAAGTCTCGGAAATTTCAGAGACGGCCGAATCCCAGGAAGCCCCTGGATCTGAAGCTGCGATGGAAGAGACCGTCGCGGAAGAAACAGCCGAGGACCCGAAGAGCCCCGAGTCTTCAGAGGCCGAATCGAAGGAAGCCTCCGAAGGCGCAATATCCGCCGAGATAGAGGAGGCTCAGGAAGCTGCGGTAGCTGAAGAAGCTCCGGCTTCTGCCGCGGAACCTGAGGATGTCGAGGCTGAGGAGAAGGCGAGCGCTGCCGGCATCGAGACCGCGTAACCCGATGGAATTGGTTATTCCTTTCTTTGTGCTCTGACAGGCGATAATGGGGAGGATATGAGCGAGCCCGTACGTCTCCAGAAGATCATTGCCCAGGCTGGGCTCGCCTCGCGGCGCGCCGCGGAAGAATTGATTCTCACCGGCCGTGTCACCCTGAACGGCGAAATCGTCACCGAACTCGGCACCAAGGCCGACCCCGAACGCGACCACATCCGAGTCGACGGTAAGCTGCTGCACGGTCCGGAGCGCCACCGGTACTTTGTCCTGAACAAGCCCCGCG
The DNA here is from genome assembly GCF_025685425.1 of Terriglobus albidus. GTDB lineage: Bacteria > Acidobacteriota > Terriglobia > Terriglobales > Acidobacteriaceae > Terriglobus > Terriglobus albidus. The sequence continues at coordinate 1,790 of NZ_JAGTAS010000020.1, read as the reverse complement.
GCTACGTCACCACGCTCTCCGATCCTGAGGGCCGGCCGACCATCATGGAGCTTCTGGCCAAATCGCCAAAGGCTCCACGCGAGCGTTTATATCCGGTCGGTCGTCTTGATTACCTCTCCGAGGGCCTGCTGATCCTTACCAACGATGGTGAGCTGGCCAATGCGCTCTCCAAGGCCTCCAGCGGTGTGGCGAAGACATATCTGGTGAAGATCTCCGGCCAGCCCAGTGAGCAGGCGCTGAACCAGCTTCGCGGCGGCATCATGATCGAGCGCGGCCGCCTGCAGGAGGGCGACCGCCGCAACCGTGTGCTGACGCAGCCGGCAGAGATCACGCTGACCCGCGGCGGCGAGAATCCCTGGTATTCGGTCACCTTGACCGAAGGACGCAACCGCCAGCTCCGCAAGATGTTTGAAGAGATAGGCCACCACGTCGAAAAGATTCGCCGTATCGCCTACGGCGGCCTGGTCCTGGACGTCGAGCCAGGGGAGTTTCGGGAGCTGACACCAGGCGAGGTGACTGCTCTGGGCCGTGCCAGCCAGGGCCGCAAGGTGGAACGCAAGAAAGTGCTTCCGGAGGCCGCCAAGCTGAAGGAACCGGCCAAGCCAAAGCGCAAGCCTGGCGCAAGATCCAGCTTCAAGCCGGCAGGCCCCAGACGCCGCTCGCGCTAAAACCAGCGGCTTAATGAGGTACTTTCCCTACCCTGGCGCCCCACGAATGTATTTCCCTGCCCGGGAGCCCAACTAACGTACTTTCCCCGCCCGGGTGCCCCACCCTCACGAAGTTAGGGTGGGCGGGCATAACCTCGAATTCCGAATCATTCATAAAAACGAATTTGCCCGGATTCGCTTGTTTTTTGCCTTTTCGATGTGACCAAACTTTCGGGCTAAAGCGTCTTCAAATTCGGACGATTGTTCTAGAGCGGGACGTCTTCAACGTCCGGCGCAGCCCAGATGACTGGCAGGGTACACCCGTGTGCATACAACTCGCAACCTGTTGTTAACACTGGAACTACCGGTTACTATCTTTCGATTTTTCATCAGATTGTTGATGACAAACCATACTCGGCTGGCATCTTATTCGTGTTCGTAGTTGTAGAAAGGAACACCGCAGTGCCAATTGAAAAAGCAACATTTGGTGCCGGGTGCTTCTGGGGCGTGCAAACACGCTTCGATGAGCTCTCCGGTGTGTTAGAAACAGCAGTCGGCTATGAGGGCGGCGCCCTTGAACATCCAACGTATAAAGAGGTCTGCACGGACCGGACAGGCCATGCCGAAGTGGTTCAGGTCACCTTTGACCCAAGCCGCATCAGCTATGATCGCCTGCTCGATGCCTTTTTCTCCTTGCACGACCCAACGCAGTTGAACCGTCAGGGACCGGACTGGGGAACCCAGTACCGTTCTGTCATCTTCACCCACTCCGAGCAACAGGCCCAAGCAGCGCAGGCGAAGATCGCCGACCTGTCCGCCTCGGGAACCTACCCACGCCCCATCGTGACATCCGTTGAGCCGGCGCAGACTTTCTGGAAAGCTGAGGAGTATCACCAGAAATATCTCGAAAAGCGCGGCATGGTCGCCTGTCACATCTGAGCGTCAGCCTCCCTCAAGTCAAGCATCGAATCGAAGAAGGGCCGGTAGAAACCGGCCCTTCTTCTTTGTTATCTAGGGGTGTCATCCTTGTATCTCTGAGGTAGCGGCAGTTTGTAAGAGACTGTTGTGGTGGGGGAGACGAGGCATCGTCTCCCCCGCGGGCGGACGGCACCCGTTCATCCTGCGGTCACAGCGACCGACGCT
>NZ_JAGTAS010000022.1 GCF_025685425.1 Terriglobus albidus | reverse complement strand
GCGATGCGGTTGAGGATCCTGAGCTGATCGACCTGGTGGAGATGGAAGTGCGTGAGCTTCTGTCGAAGTACGAGTTCCCGGGCGATGACGTTCCTGTGATCCGTGGCTCGGCTCTGGGCGCGCTGAATGGCGAAGCTCAGTGGGAGGCCAAGATCGACGAGCTGATGCAGGCGGTGGACGACAACGTTCCGCAGCCTGACCGTCTGGTCGACCTGTCGTTCCTGATGCCGATCGAAGATATCTTCTCGATCTCCGGCCGTGGAACGGTGGTTACGGGCCGTATCGAGCGTGGCAAGGTGAAGGTTGGCGAGGAAGTGGAGATCGTTGGTTTCCGCGACACCCGCAAGACCGTTGTCACCGGCGTGGAGATGTTCAAGAAGCAGCTGGACGAGGGTCTGGCAGGCGATAACGCCGGTCTGCTGCTGCGCGGTGTCGCGAAGGAAGACGTGGAGCGCGGCATGGTGCTGGCCAAGACGGCGTCGATCACTCCGCACACGGTGTTCAAGGGCGAGGTGTACGTTCTGTCGAAGGAAGAGGGTGGCCGTCACACGCCGTTCTTCTCCAACTATCGTCCTCAGTTCTACTTCCGTACGACCGACGTTACGGGCACGGTCAAGCTGCCTGAGGGCCGCGAGATGGTGATGCCTGGCGACAATGTCAGCCTGGAAGTAACGCTGCACACACCGGTAGCGATGGAGAAGGGTCTCCGCTTCGCCATCCGCGAGGGCGGCCGCACCGTCGGTGCAGGCGCCATCGCTGAGATCGTCAAGTAAGTCTAAAGCGGACGGCGGAAGCTGTCCGCGACAACAACCAAATTAGGGTGGCTGGTGGAATCAGCGCCAGCCACACCTCAACCAGATCTTTGCAGCAGGAAAAGAGAAGAAGATGGCAGGACAACAGAGAATCCGGATTCGTCTGAAGGCTTATGACTACCGCGTGCTTGACACGTCGACGGGCGAAATCGTTGAGACGGCAAAGCGTACCGGCGCACAGGTTGCGGGACCGATTCCCCTACCGACGCTGAAGAACAAGTACTGCGTTCTGCGTTCGCCCCACGTCGACAAGAAGTCGCGCGAAGCCTTCGAGATCCGTACGCACAAGCGCCTGATCGACATTCTGGAACCGACGCAGCAGACGGTGGACGCGCTGATGAAGCTTGATCTCCCGGCCGGTGTGGACGTCGAGATCAAGACTGTTACCAAGTAAAAGTTTTGTAGTGAAAACCTAACGTTTTGTAGTGAAAAACCTACAGTGCTCCGGGAAGATAGCCGGCGCATGATGAGGAGAGAAGAAGATGGCAGTAACTGGAATTCTGGGCAAGAAGATTGGCATGACGCAGGTGTTCGACGATAAGGGTGAGGTTCACCCGATCACCGTGCTGAAGGCCGGCCCCTGTGTAATCACGCAGCTCAAGAGCCTGGCGAAGGACGGCTACGAAGCCGCCCAGATCGGCCTGGTTGAGTTCGTAAAGGCGAGCAAGGTGAACAAGCCGATGACCGGCCACTTTGCCAAGAGCAATGTTCCTCCCGTGAAGTTCGTGAAGGAGGTTGGCCTCGAGTCCTCCGCTCCCGCAGCTGAGGGTGAGGAAACAAACGGCGTGAAGGCCGGCGACCGCATCATGGTCGACATCTTCGCCGACGAGAAGTTTGTGGACGTGGTCGGTACGTCGAAGGGCCGCGGTTTTGCCGGCGTTGTTCGTCGTCACCGTTTCGGCGGCGGCCCCAAGTCGCATGGTCACATGTTCCAGATCCAGGGTTCGATCGGCGCATCGTCGTTCCCCAGCCGTGTCTTCCCGGGTCAGCGTATGCCGGGTCACTACGGTGTGGATCAGGTCACTGTTCGTAACCTGCGTATCCGCGGCATCGACATCGAAGAGAATCTTCTGATGGTTGAGGGTGCCGTTCCGGGACCGCGTGATGGTTATGTGCTGATCTCGAAGGCCAAGCATCCGCCGCGTGAGCGTCGTGGCTTTGGTGGTTCGGGTACGGTTGACCCGCTGAAGGCTTCGAAGAAGGCTTCGGCTGGTAAGAAGAAGTAAGGCTTGACCGTCCAGGCGATGCACCTCGTGTGCTTCGTCTGGACGGTAGATCCATCGGCTGCGGGGCTATAGGCCTGACTGCGGGATGAAAACAGACAGTAAGTTACGGCCTCCGCAATGGAACGGAGCCAAAAGGAAAAGAAGATGGCAAACATCAAGGTTGTGAATCTGAGCGGAGATCAGGTTGGCGAGTTTCAGCTTGCTGACGAAGTCTTCGGCGCAGAGGTGAACGAGGCCCTCCTGTGGGAAGCAGTGAAGCACTACCGTGCGGCGCTGCGTCAGGGTACGGCTGCAACGAAGAACAAGAAGCTCGTTTCGGGCTCGGGCAAGAAGCTGTGGAAGCAGAAGGGTACCGGCCGCGCCCGTGTGGGTTCGGTTCGTTCCCCGATCTGGCGTCATGGCGGTACGGTTCACGGACCCCAGCCGCGCAGCTATGAGTACCAGTTCCCGAAGAAGAAGCTCATGGGCGCTCTGCGTTCGGCTCTCGCCGCCAAGCTGGCCGATGGCAAGCTGACGGTGGTTGACACCCTTGAGGTGAAGGAGCCCAAGACCAAGCTCTATCGCCAGGCTCTGGACAAGCTGGATGCCAAGAAGACCGCTCTGCTGGTCGAGTCGGGCAAGAAGCTGTCGGACAACCTGTTCCTCGGTTCCCGCAATCTGGATGGCGTCGAGCTGGTGCTCAGCTCTGAGGTTCATCCCTATGATCTGCTGCGCTACGAGCATGCAGTCTTCTCCAAGGACGCCCTGGAGGCGCTGCAGGAGACGCTGAAGAAGTCCGTATCCAAGCGCAAGCCCGCTGTGAAGGAGGTCGCATAAATGCCGACCCTGTATACGACGATTCGCCGCCCTCTGATTACCGAGAAGGGCATGGGCGTGAAGGAGACCGAGGGAACGCTGGTGTTTGAAGTGGCTCCCGAGGCAACCAAGACCGAGGTGAAGCAGGCTGTTGAGGCTCTGTTCAAGGTGAAGGTTGCTACTGTACGTACGAGCAATGTCACAGGTAAGGAGCGCCGCCGCGGACGTTTTGTCGGCTATCGCCCTGACTGGAAGAAGGCGTACGTGAAGCTGAAGGCCGGCGAGAAGATGCCGGATTATATCGACAACCTGTAAGGCTGTAAGCCCGACAGGGAAGAGTCAACCGAACGATTCAAGACGCCAGCCGCGAAAACAATATGCGGCTGGCCTCAGGCAAGGAAACAGAGACAATGCCGATCAAGACATTTCGACCGATTACGCCGACACTGCGCTTCCAGACGAAGCTGGTGAACGACGACATCACGACCAACGAGCCGCACAAACCGCTTCTTTCGACGAAGAAGCGCACCGGCGGCCGTAACAACACGGGCATGCTGAGCGTGCGCCATATCGGCGGCGGTCACAAGAAGAAGATTCGTGTCATCGATTTCAAGCGCGACAAGTTCGGTATTCCGGGCACCGTGGCGACCGTCGAGTACGATCCGAACCGTAGCTCCCGCATCGCCCTGATCAGCTACGCTGACGGTGAGAAGCGCTACATCATTCAGCCGCTTGGCCTGAAGGTTGGCCAGAAGGTGATGAGCGGTCCCGAGGCCGACATCCTGATCGGCAACGCTCTTCCTCTCAAGAACATTCCTGCCGGTACCACGGTGCACAACGTCGAGCTTCGTCCTGGCAAGGGCGCGCAGATGGTGCGTTCTGCCGGATCGAGCGCACAGCTCGTCGCCAAGGAAGGCGACTACGCTCTGCTGAAGCTGCCTTCCGGCGAGACCCGCAAGGTGCTGGTTGAGTGCATGGCCACCGTTGGCCAGGTCGGCAACACCGACCACGAGAACATCTCCATCGGTAAGGCCGGTGCGAACCGCTGGCGCGGTATCCGTCCCACCAACCGTGGCGTCTCGATGAACCCTGTCGATCACCCGCACGGTGGTGGTGAGGGTAAGACCTCCGGTGGACGTCACCCTGTGACCCCGTGGGGCCAGCCGACCCGTGGCTACAAGACCCGTAACAACAAGCGGACCGATGCCTTCATCGTGAACCGCCGGACCAAGTAAAGGCGAGGGATAAGAGATATGGCACGTTCGATGAAGAAGGGCCCGTTTATCGACGCCCACCTGATGACGAAGGTTGAAGCGATGAACCAGGCGAACGACAAGAAGGTTGTCCGCACCTGGTCGCGCCGCTCAACGATCTACCCCGAGTTTATCGGCCACACCCTTGCTGTCCACAACGGCAAGAAGTTCATCCCGGTCTACGTGACCGAGAACATGGTCGGCCACAAGCTGGGTGAGTTTGCAGCGACGCGCACCTTCAAGGGACACGCGGCGAAGACCGAGTCTGCGGCTAAGAAGTAAATCGAAAAGTCGGGGGGCGCCTGGCGCTCCTGAGAGATAAGAGAGAAGAGTTATGGCACAGGCAGCAGAACAGACCCGTGAGTTTCGCGCAGAAGCGAAGTTCCAGCGGACCAGCCCGCAGAAGGCCAAGCTGGTGCTGGATCTGATCAAGGGCAAGCGTGTTGAGGCGGCGTTGACCACCGTGATGTTCACCAAGAAGCGCATCGCTCCGCTGGTGGAGAAGGTGTTGCGTTCGGCAGTGCAGAACGCAAATTACCTGGCACAGGAGCAGGGCCTCGACCTGGATGTGGACAACCTGTATGTGAAGCAGGCTGTCGCGAACGAAGGTCCGCGTATGAAGCGTATCCGTCCGGCTCCGATGGGCCGCGCGTATCGCTACCAGCGCAGGCTTGCGCACATCATCATCACCGTTGCAGAGAAGCAGCAGGCCGGTGCGGCTGCCAGCTCTGGCGCGGCTGAGGTGAAGGCGGCGGCTCCGAAGAAGACTGCAAAGAAGACGGCAGCCAAGAAGGCTCCGGCGAAGAAGGCGGCAGCGAAGAAGGCTGCCAAGTAACGCAGGTTTAGTTAGATTTGAACGCGACCGGCCGAATAGATGGACCGGCGCGGATGGAGTGAAGGGATAGCTTATGGGACAGAAAGTCCATCCTTACGGATTTCGCCTCGGCGTAAACAAGCCGTGGAAGTCGCGCTGGTTCGTGGAGCGCGATTATGACAAGCTGCTGGTCGAGGACGTCAAGCTGAAGGCGGAGCTCCGCGAGAAGCTGAAGGCCGCCGGCGTGAGCTCAGTGGAAGTGGAGCGCCCCGGTAACAAGCTGCGGCTGATCATCCGCACGGCACGTCCGGGCATCATCATCGGACGCAAGGGCGCGGAGATCGACAAGCTGAAGGCCGATATCCAGAAGCGCACCAACCGCGAGGTGTTCATCGACATCCTCGAGGTCAACAAGCCTGAGCTGGATGCCCAGCTGGTTGCTGAGAACATCGCTCTGCAGCTCGAGAAGCGCGTCAGCTTCCGCCGCGCGATGCGTAAGAGCGTCGACTCGGCGCTGCGCTTCGGCTGCAAGGGAATCAAGGTGCGTGTTTCCGGCCGTCTGAACGGTAACGAAATCGCGCGTTCCGAGTGGTATCTGCAGGGCCGTCTGCCGTTGCACACACTGCGTGCCGATATCGACTACGGCTTTGCCGAAGCTCGTACGACGTACGGTGTGATCGGCGTGAAGACGTGGATCTACCGTGGCGATATCTACGAGCAGAAGAAGCGCCGCGATCAGGTCACGACCTCGGGCGTGTTCTAAAGCAGAGTTATGGGTTGCCAGTATCCGCTGACGGATACTGGCCGCCAGTTGGATGATTTGACGAATCAAGTATTGCCGGTGAAAGGCGAAGTAGCCGGCAGCTAAGAGCGAAGAGGGTTTCACTATGTTGATGCCAAAGAAAGTTAAGTTCCGGAAACAGCAGAAGGGCAAGATGCGCGGCAAGGCGTGGCGCGGCTCGACGCTGAGCTTCGGAGATTACGGCTTGAAGGTGATGGAGTGCGGTTACATTACCGACCGCCAGATCGAAGCCAGCCGTATCGCGATGACGCGCTTCATCAAGCGCGGCGGCAAAGTGTGGCTGCGTCTGTTCCCAGATAAGCCGATCACCAAGAAGCCTGCCGAAGTCCGTATGGGTTCCGGTAAGGGTGCTCTGGATCACTGGGTTGCAGTTGTCCGTCCGGGCAAGATCCTGTTCGAGATGGAGGGTGTTGCGCCCGAGATCGCGAAAGAGGCGATGCGCCTGGCGTCCAACAAGCTGCCGCTGAAGACGACGTTTGTGCAGCGCCACGACGTGAAGGTTGTTGCCGCCAAGTAACACGGGCAGGCGACGGGATAAGAGAGAAGAGTTATGGAACTGAACAAGATTCGGAATCTGAGCGATACGGAGCTGAAGACCGAGGCTGACAAGGCCTCCGAACAGCTGTTCCGCCTGAAGTTTCAGCGCTCGCTGGGTAACAACGAGGGCGTAAAGAAGCTGCGCGGGCTGAAGAAGGATGTCGCCCGCCTGAAGACGGTTTCGCGTGAGCGCCAGTTGGGCGTCCGCGGAGCCGCCGCCGTCGAGGTTTCGGCCGAGCCGGTGAAGGCGAAGAAGGCGGCCAAGAAGGCAACCAAGAAAGCAGCGAAGAAGGACTAACCCATGGCAGAGACCCAAGTACAGCAGAACGAGCAGGCGACGCGCCGCAATGAGAAGGTCGGCCAGGTAGTTTCGACCAAGATGCAGAAGACCATCGTGGTTTCGGTCGAGATGCGTAAGGCTCACCCGAAGTACAAGCGCGTTGTGAAGTCCAACAAGAAGTTCTACGCGCACGACGAACAGAACTCGGCCCGCGTGGGCGATGTGGTCCGCATCCGCGAGACCCGTCCCACCAGCAAGCTGAAGCGCTGGGCGCTGGAAGAGATCGTCCGCCGCTCGGCCCTGGCCCAGTTGCCGGATGTCAAGGAAGCTGCGGCTGAGTAATTCCGGCCCGAACGACGAGAGCCTGCGGCGGAACAGCCGGCAGACTGACTGAGGAGAACGAAGATGTCCGTTCAAATGAGAACGATTCTTGATGTGGCCGACAACTCCGGCGCACGCCGGCTGCAGATGATTCTGCCGCTGGGCGGCGGTCTGGGGAAGAAGGCCGGCCTTGGCGACGTGGTCACCGCCGCGGTGAAGGAAGCCGCTCCGGATGGCACCGTGAAGAAGGGCAAGGTTGTAAAGTGCGTGATCGTGCGGATGCGCAAGGAGTCGCGCCGCAAGGATGGCACCTACATCCGCTTTGACCAGAATGCGGCCGTTGTGATCAACGATGCCGGCGAGCCAGTGGGGACCCGTGTCTTCGGTCCCGTCGCTCGTGAGCTGCGCGAGAAGAAGTTCCTGAAGATCGTCTCGCTGGCCCCAGAGGTCATCTAAGCGATATCCCGGCTGGTTCGGAGCACAGCGCTTCTGAACCAGCCGATGACTTTTACGTTGGTTTAAGGTATTCTTCTTAGGTTTGGTTCTGGTGACCACTGGCCCCGTAAGGGAACCCAGATGCGACCGGGGCTTTCGGAAAAACTTGGGGCAGGTAAGCCGCCCGACGTTTCCCGTCAAAACAAACTTTCAATAAGACTGACCGGCGCAGTACATCGCCGAGGCCTGTCATGCGCGATATGCGCATGAGGGATAAGGAGCAAGCAATGCCGAATATTCAGCGCAACGATACGGTGATCGTGATCGCCGGTAAGAGCAAGGGCAAGAAGGGCCGCGTTCTGCGTGTCATCTCCGAGAACAACCGCGTTCTGGTTGAGGGCGTGGGCCTGGTGAAGAAGCACGTTCGGCCCAATCCGCAGCGCAACATCAAGGGCGGTATCGCAGAGCAGGAAGCTCCCATCCACATCAGCAACGTGATGCTGCTGGATGGCCAGGGCAACCCGACTCGCGTTGGTTTCCGCGTGGTTGATGGTAAGCGCGAGCGCTTCGCCAAGACGACCGGCGAGACGCTGCCTGGGAAGAAGAAATAAGAGCGATAACTGATTTTTAGGATCACCCCACGCAACGGTATACGGACACTGAAAAGAGTCCACTCCGGGACCGTGAGAAAGAGAAGAGCACAATGGCAGCACGCCTGAAAGAGAAGTACACGAAAGAGCTGAAGTCGGCGGTTCAGAAGGACCTCGGGATCACGAATGTGATGGCCGTGCCGAAGCTCGAGAAGATTGTCATCAACATGGGTCTGGGTGAGGCTACTCAGAACTCGAAGATCATGGATCCTCTGGTCTCTGATCTGGCGCAGATCACCGGTCAGAAGCCGGTACTGACCAAGGCGAAGAAGTCGATCGCGGCCTTCAAGGTCCGCGAAGGGCAGGCAATCGGCGCAATGGTTACCCTGCGTGGCGATGCAATGTATGAGTTCCTGGATCGTCTGATCACCATCGCTCTGCCCCGTGTTCGTGACTTCAAGGGTGTTTCGCCGAAGAGCTTTGACGGCCGTGGCAACTACACGCTTGGCCTGCGCGACCAGTTGATCTTCCCGGAGATTGACTACTCCAAGGTGGAGCGTCTGAAGGGTATGAACGTCACCATCGTGACCACCGCCCAGGATGACAACGGCGCGCGTACGCTGCTCAAGCACTTCGGCATGCCCTTCCGTCAGGGCAACTAAGGGAAGGGATTAGGAAAAGACTATGTCAACGACTGCAAAGGCTGTAAAAGACGCTCGTAAGCCCAAGTTCAAGTGCCGCAAGCACAACCGCTGCAAGCTGTGCGGACGCCCCCGTGCGTTCCTGCGCAAGTTCGGCATCTGCCGTCTGTGCTTCCGTGCTCTGGCGCTGAAGGGCGAGATCCCAGGCGTCGTCAAGTCGAGCTGGTAGAGCCGGCATCCCGGCATGCGCTTCTTTTAGGCGCACAACGAAATTCGGCGGCCGGTGTCACAGCCGCAGCCGCCATAACATCTCCGCTGGTTCTCCCGGTATGAAGGCCGGGAGCGAACGGGGGATGAAGGAGAAACGATGAACCTGACTGATCCGGTAGCAGACTTCCTGACACGTATCCGCAATGCGATCCGCGCTCGCCACCAGAAGCTGGATGTTCCCGCTTCGAAGCTGAAGGCAGAGATTGCCCGCATTCTGAAGGAAGAAGGCTACATCGCCAACTACAAGACCTCTGAGGAAGAGGGCAGAACTGTTCTGCGTGTGTATCTGAAGTACGGCGTGAACAATGAGGCTGCCATCCAGAACCTGGAGCGCGTTTCCCGTCCCGGGTGCCGCGTGTATGTCGGCCGCGACGAGATCCGCCGCGTTCAGGGCGGTCTGGGTATCTCGATCATCACCACCCCCAAGGGTCTGATGACCGGTCGCCAGGCGCGCAAGGAAGGCGTCGGCGGCGAGCTCCTCTGCAACGTCTGGTAATGCTGCGCGCATGGCGGGAGGGCGCTTTGCGCCGGCTGTGCTCGGGTAAGAGATTTGGGCCGGTGCGTTGCACCGGAGGTAAGGGAATTGGCAGTGATGAGCTGCCGGGCTGCAGTGGAACGAGTGGTTGTTGAGTCACTCGGGACTCGCAAGCCGATAAAGGATTGAGTCAATGTCACGTATTGGAAAGAAGCCGATCGCTCTCGCTTCGAGCGTGAAGTACAAGGTGAACGGCAATATTGTTGAAGTAACCGGCCCTAAGGGAACGGTCAATGCGCTTCTCCCGACCGGCATCAAGCTGGTGGAGAAGGACGGCCATCTTCTGGCTGAGCGCGAGAATGATTCCCAGGCTGCGATTCACGGTCTGGCGCGCGCTCTGGTATTCAACGCCGTTGAGGGCGTGACCAAGGGCTGGACCAAGGAGCTGGACATCGTCGGTATCGGTTACCGTGCCGAGATGAAGGGCAAGGGCGTGGTGGTGTTCACTCTCGGTTACTCGCATCCGATCGAGTTCCCGCTGCCTACGGGCATCGACGTGACCATCGATCCGAAGCAGACGCACCTGACCATCACCGGCATCGACCGCCAGAAGGTCGGCCAGGTTGCGGCGGATATGCGCGCTCTGCGTAAGCCGGATCCGTACAAGAACAAGGGCGTCCGTTACTCGGACGAGAAGCTGAAGAAGAAGGTCGGTAAGACCGGCGCTAAGTAAACCGAACGGGGGCGCAGGGCGCCTCCGCCATTAGGAGAGAGACGATGATTCAACAGAGACAGCGCAATGTAATCCGCAAGCGGGTTCACACCCGTATCCGTGAGAAGCTCTCGGGTACGACCGAGCGTCCGCGCCTGAACGTGTACCGTTCGCTGGACCACATTTACACCCAGCTCATTGACGATTCACAGGGTGTGACGATTGCTTCGGCATCGACTGTAGCTAAGAAGGGCGAGTCGAAGAAGAGCGGCGGCAATATCGACGCGGCCAAGGCTGTCGGCAAGCTGATTGCCGAGCGTGCCCAGGAAAAGGGCGTCAAGAAGGTGGTCTTCGACCGTGGCGGTTACCTCTATCACGGACGCATCAAGGCCCTTGCCGATGCCGCTCGTGAAGCGGGACTCGAGTTCTAAACGATTTAGGGCTCATGTGCCCGGAAGGAATTGAAGGGAAACAATGGCAACTCTGAAGAAGAAGATTGATGCCAATAAGCTGAACCTGAAGGACCAGGTCGTCGCGATCAACCGCGTGACCAAGGTCGTCAAGGGTGGTAAGAACATGTCCTTCGCCGCGCTGGTGGTTGTAGGCGATCCCGCCGAGGGCGTGGTTGGCTACGGTTCCGGTAAGGCAAAGGAAGTTCCGCAGGCGATCCGTAAGGGAATCGAGTCGGCCAAGAAGAACCTGGTAAAGGTGAACCTCACCGACACGACGATTCCGCACCAGGTGCTGGGCCGTTTCGGTTCGGGCCAGGTGCTGCTGAAGCCGGCTCCCGAAGGTACGGGTGTTATCGCCGGTGGAGCGGTGCGCGCGGTGATGACCTCGGCTGGCGTGCAGAATGTTCTGACCAAGTCGCTGGGTACCGCCAATCCGCACAACGTGATCAAGGCGACGTTTGCTGCCTTGACGCAGCTGCGTGACAAGCAGGAAGTAGCCGCCCTTCGTGGCAAGGCTGTTGAGGAGCTCTAAATCATGGCAAAGACCATCAAGATCCAGTATTACCGTTCCAAGATCGCCACGCCTGTGAAGCACAAGCTGGTGGTCAAGGGCCTGGGCTTTACGCGCCTGAACCAGATTGTGGAGCGTGAGGATACCCCTTCGATCCGCGGCATGGTGAAGGCGATTCCGCACCTGGTCCGTATCGTCGAAGAGTAATTCAGGCTAAGGCGCGGTTCACGCGCAAACCATGGGCGATGTAGAATCAATGCATCGCCCACAAACATATGCGAGTCGGGAAGAGGGAATACGCTTCACCGGCGTTGAGCGAGGAAATAATGGCAAAGAATCTTTCGAATCTCCGTGCGCCGAAGGGCGCCAACAGCAACAAGAAGCGTATCGGCCGCGGTATGGGCTCGGGTATGGGTAAGACGTCAACCCGTGGTCACAAAGGCCAGGGTTCGCGCTCCGGCTCGCGCACGATGCGCGGCTTTGAGGGCGGCCAGATGCCGCTGCACCGCCGTCTTCCGAAGCGCGGCTTCACCAACATCTTCCGTACCGAGTACACGGTTCTGGGTCTGGATACGATCGCTTCTCTGAATGAGAGCGAACTGACGATCGAGAAGCTGCAGGCTCTGGGCGTGGCGAAGAAGAACGCTCTGGTGAAGGTGCTGGCAAATGGCGAGATCACCACTGCCGTTACCGTGCATGCTCATAAGTTCTCCAAGGCTGCTCAGGAGAAGATTGAGAAGGCCGGCGGTAAGGCTGTCGTTCTCGGCTAATGGTTAGGGGCCCGGCCATGGCGCCGCGCCTTGTTCTCTTCGTTTCACCCGAAGTTCTCGAGGCCTCACTCTCAGATGCTGGATAAGTTCCTCAACATCTTCCGTATCCCCGACCTGCGCAAGCGTGTTCTGTTCACGCTCGGCCTGTTGGCGGTCTATCGCCTGGGTGCACATATCCCGACGCCGGGCATCAATGCCGATCTACTGCAGCAGTATTTCCAGCAGAATTCTGGCTCCGCGCTGGGTCTGGTTGACCTGTTTTCCGGCGGCAACCTGCGCAAGCTGACGATCTTCGCGCTGGGCATCATGCCGTATATCACCGCTTCCATCATCTTCCAGCTGCTGACGGTGATCTATGAGCCGCTGGCTAAGCTGCAGAAGGAAGGCGAGATCGGCCGCCGCAAGATCACGCAGTGGACCCGCTATCTCACGGTGCTTCTTGCCATCGTCCAGTCGTTCTTCATCGGCCTGACACTGACCAGCACGCAGACCGGAGCTCCGATGGTGACCATCGGCAAGTGGTCCTTTATTGCGATGGCGGTGTTGACGCTGACTACTGGTACTGCTTTCATCATGTGGCTGGGTGAGCAGATTACCGATCGCGGCATCGGCAACGGTATGTCGCTGCTGATCTTTACGGGTATCGTCGTCGGCTTGCCGCGCGGTATTCAGGATCTTTGGGAGAAGGCTACGACCCGTGCATGGGGCGCCTTTACTCCGATTGCACTGCTGATCCTTGTCGCAGGTATGATCGCGGTGGTCGCGTTTATTGTCTGGGTTGAGCGCTCTGAGCGCCGCATCCCTGTGCAGTATGCGAAGCGTATCGTGGGCCGCCGCCTGATGGGCGGGCAGTCAACCCACCTGCCGCTGAAGGTAAACTCCGGCGGCGTAATGCCGGTTATTTTCGCCAGCTCGATCCTCTCGGCTCCGCTGCTCTTCGCGAATGCGGCGTGGGTGCAGAACACCAAGTTCCTGCGCATTCTGACCGAAGGTCTGAAGCCAGGCGAGCCGTGGTACGAGATCCTGTTCTTCGCGGCGATTATCTTCTTTGCCTACTTCTACATCTCGATCGTCTTCCGTCCGGATGACATCGCTGACAACATGCGGAAGTACGGTGGCTTTATCCCCGGTATCCGTCCGGGCCGTCGCACCAGCGATTATCTGAACGACATCCTGACCCGCATTACGCTGGTCGGTGCTCTGTACCTGATCATCATCACGATCATTCCGCAATTCCTGATCTCGGGTATCCACCTGAATCACCTGTGGCTGGTGGGCAGCCTGTTCGATAAGCTGCCAACCTGGGTCACCAACGGTATGGGCGTACAGTTCTACTTCGGTGGAACCTCGCTGCTGATCGTGGTGGGTGTGGCGATGGACACGGTAAATCAGATCGAGTCGCAACTGATCATGCGTCACTACGATGGCTTTACGCCGAAGAGTGGCCGTATCCGCGGACGCCGGAGCTGGTAGCGGGATGGAATGCGTAACCTCTCCGGGACAGCCGGAGTTCATCTCCGGGCCGGTTCTGCTGTTAGGTGCGCCAGGAGTCGGAAAGGGAACCCAGGCCCAGATTCTGATGCAGGCCTGGGGCGTCCCCCAGATTTCAACCGGCGATATTATCCGGGCCAATATTAAGGGCGGTTCGGAGATGGGGAAGGAGTTCCAGAAACTCGTCTCCGCCGGACATCTGGTGCCGGACGATCTGGTGAACCAGATGGTGGCCGAACGGCTGCAACAGCCGGACACCGCTCGGGGATATCTGCTGGACGGTTTCCCCCGGACCCTGCCCCAGGCGCAATGGCTGGATGGCCACTTGGCGAAGAACCCAACAGGGCTCCCTGTCGTTGCCGTGAGTATCGAAGTTGGGTATACTCAACTACTGGGCCGCATTACGGGTAGAAGGACTTGCCCCGTATGTCAAACCATCTATAACGTTCATTTCAATCCACCGAAGGTGGAGGGGAAGTGCGATAAGGAAGGTGCGGCTCTCGAACAGCGGGCAGACGACACGGAAGAGAAGTTCGCCGAACGCATGCGAGTGTTCGACGCGCAGACGGCGCCGGTGATCGAGCACTACCGCGCTCTCGGACGATTTGAAGCAGTAGACGGTGATCATCCAGTTGAGGTGGTTACTGAAAAGATTGTGGCTGCGCTGATGCGGCTAAGAGGAAACGAAGGGCAGTAAGCGACGGACAATGGCCATCATGATCAAAACGCCGCAGGAGATCGAAAAGATGCGGCAGGCGGGGATTATCCTTCGCCAGGTACATGAAGCGATCCGTCAAGCGGTAAAGCCGGGCGCTACCACGATGGATCTGGAGCGTGTGGCGGAAGCGAAGATCGCCGAGCTCGGCGCTAAGCCGGCCTTCAAGGGGTACCACGATTATCCATGGTGCCTGTGCACGTCGGTGAACGAGGAAGTTGTGCACGGAATGCCGTCTGCAAAGACGGTCCTGAAGGATGGCGATATCGTCAGCGTCGACTGCGGCGTGATCCTCGAAGGGTATTACTCCGATGCGGCTGAGACCTACCCGGTAGGGAAGCTTTCGCCGGCCGCCCGGAAGCTGTTGGATGTGACTAAGGCTTCGCTGGAGCAGGCGATCCAGGAAGCTCAGGTCGGGGCAACGCTGGGTGATATCGGCGCTGCCGTGCAGGAGATGTGCGAGGCGTCGGGATACGGCGTCGTACGGGATTTTGTGGGACACGGCATCGGCAGAAACATGCACGAAGAGCCGCAGGTTCCAAACTACGGTAAGCGCGGCAAGGGAACCAGGCTGCGGGCCGGAATGGTTCTGGCGATTGAGCCGATGATCAACGCCGGGACCCATGAAGTGAAGGTGCTGAAGGACGGTTGGACCGCAGTAACCGTCGACGGCAGCCTGAGCGCGCATTTTGAGCACACGGTGGCCATCACAGAGAATGGCCCCCTGGTGCTGACGCGGTAAAAGTTTTTGGGGCTGGTAGAGCCCAGGCAGGTCAGGCCAGGCCTGACAGTAGTTGCAAAGGAGACGGTTTGTCGAAGGAAGACGCGATTGAAGTCATGGCAGTGGTCCTCGAGACGCTGCCAAATGCCATGTTCAAGGTCGAGCTGGAGAATAAGCACCAGGTGCTGGCCCATGTCTCGGGTCGCATGCGCAAGAACTTCATCCGCATTCTCCCAGGCGACCGCGTAGCGGTGGAACTGAGCCCGTACGATCTGACCCGTGGGCGCATTGTTTACCGGTACAAGTAGCAGAAGACAGTCGCCGGGAACGGTGGCTGAGAAACAGAACTGAGGGAAGTAATGAAGGTTCGTGCATCAGTTAAGAAGATTTGCGATAAGTGCAAGATCGTTCACCGCCGTGGTGTGGTGCGCGTGATCTGCGAAAACGCCAAGCACAAGCAGCGCCAGGGCTAAGCCCAGAGCGTCTGCCGCAAGGCAATCAACCTGTAGCACTCCCATGTATGGGGCGAGTTCGCCGAAGTCAAGGCGTGCGATGAACCCCGGGAACAAGCTGCCCTAGCCGCTTCCGAGGACGAAGTCGTCCGGAAGCAATCAAGAGAAGGAAACCAGATGGCACGTATTGCTGGCGTAGATCTTCCACCGAACAAACAGGTGCGGATCTCGCTTACCTACATCTTCGGCATCGGTGACTCTCGCGCGCTGACCATCCTGAAGGCTGCGGACATCGATCCGTTCCGCAAGCTGAAGGATCTGAGCGAAGACGAGCTGAACCGCATCCGTCAGACCATTGAGCAGGGCTCCCCGGTGGAAGGCGATCTCCGCAAGGAAGTTTCGCTGAACATCAAGCGTCTGATGGAAATCCAGTCCTACCGTGGTATCCGCCACCGTCGCAACCTCCCGGTTCGCGGTCAGCGTACCCACACCAACGCTCGCACCCGTAAGGGCCCCCGCAAGGGCACGGTTGCCGGCAAGAAGAAAGCGACCAAGTAAGCCATGGCAAAACAGCAGAGCGCAGCCGGCAAGGCCGGTAAGAATAAGAAGTTCAAGAAGCGCGAACGCAAGAATGTGCCGTATGGTCTGGTCCACATTCAGGCTTCGTTCAACAACACCATCGTCACCATCACCGACCAGCAGGGCAACACGCTTAGCTGGAAGAGCTCGGGCTCGCTGGGCTTCCGTGGTTCGCGTAAGGGAACCCCGTTTGCTGCACAGCAGGCCGCTGTGAACGCGGCCAATATGGCTCGCGATCATGGTCTCCGCTCGGTCGATGTCCGCGTCGCCGGCCCCGGTTCGGGCCGTGAGTCGGCTGTTCGTGCACTGGCTGCCGCTGGCCTTGAGGTCCGCAGCATCCGTGACGTCACGCCGATTCCGCACAACGGCTGCCGTCCGCCGAAGCGCCGCCGCGTATAACTTCTGCGGTGCCGGATCCAGAAGATCCGGCACCGTACAACCCTGTTTATGGATCGCGACTGAAGCGCTCGAGCAGCGTGTAAAGCGATCGACACCTGAAGTCTTAGGAGACTGATAGAAATGGCTCGTTACACTGGACCCGTCTGCCGCCTTTGCCGCCGCGACGGAATGAAACTCTTCCTCAAGGGACCCAAATGCTTCTCCGACAAGTGCCCGATCGAGAAGCGCAACTTTGCCCCCGGCCAGCACGGCCGTGACCGTAAGGCCAAGATCGTCGGCTATGGTCTCCAGCTCCGCGAAAAGCAGAAGGCAAAGCGTATCTACTTCACGCTCGAAGGCCAGTTCCGCGAGTACTACGAGAAGGCCAGCCGCCGGACCGGCGTTACCGGCGACCTGCTGTTGCAGCAGCTCGAGACCCGTCTGGACAACGTGGCCTACCGCCTCGGCTTTGCGATCTCCCGCCGTCAGGCCCGCCAGGTTGTTCGCCACGGTCATGTGACCGTCAACGGCCGCAAGGTCAACATTCCTTCCTACCAGGTGAAGGTGGGCGATGTGGTCGAGATCCGCGAGAACGCCAAGAAGCTGACCCTGCTCGAGACTGCCAAGGACTTTGCTTCCGGTCAGACTCAGGCCGCGTGGCTGGAGATCAACCGCGACAACTTCTCGGGCAAGGTGATTGCTCTGCCGAAGCGCGAAGATATCCAGATCCCGGTCAACGAACAGCTGATCGTCGAACTTTACTCGAAGTAATGGTTGAAGGGCTGCGCGGCCTGGCCGCGTAGCCCTTTGACTGACCCAACAACTAAATACTCAACCGTGTAACACCCGCCTGGACCGCAGAATGCTTCGCGGACGGTAGCCGGAAGAAAGGATAGATACATGCTTTGGAGAGGTTTCCAAAAGCCTAAGCGTCTTGCTGTTGACAGCGAGACACTGACAGAGAAGTACGGAAAGTTCAGCGCGCAGCCCTTTGAGCGCGGCTTCGGTACGACCATCGGTAATGCACTGCGCCGCACGCTGCTCTCATCGATCGAGGGCGCGGCTGTGACCGCTGTTCGCATTGAGGGCGTACTGCACGAGTTCCAGTCGATCACTGGCGTGGTTGAGGACGCGACGGACATCATCCTGAACCTGAAGCAGATCCCGTTCAAGCTGAACGGCGACGGTCCGAAGGCTCTGTACCTGCATGTGGACCAGCCGGGCGTTGTTACCTCCGGCATGATCGAAGCGGACGGCGACGTCGAGATCCTGGACAAGGATGTTTACATCGCGACGGTCTCCGAGGGCGGAAAGCTCGACATGGAGATGCGTCTGAAGCGCGGCCGTGGCTATGTCTCGGCTGACAAGAACTTCGACTCCGACCTCGGTCTTGGTTTTATCCCGGTTGACTCGATCCACTCCCCCGTCCGCAAGGTGAACTACGCGGTGGATGCGGCTCGTCTGGGCCAGATCACCGACTACGATCGCCTGACCCTCGAGGTCTGGACCAATGGAACCGTGCTTCCGGCTGACGCCGTAGGCCTGGCAGCCAAGCTGCTGAAGGACCACCTGACCATCTTCATCAACTTTGAGGAAGAGCTGGAGACGGGTCTGGACGGCAGCGCGGACGGCCCTGCTATCCGCAACGAGAACCTGAACCGCTCGGTCGAAGAGCTTGAGCTCTCCGTCCGCAGCTACAACTGCCTGAAGAATGCGGGTATCCAGACCATCGGCGAGCTGATCCAGAAGACGGAAGCCGAGATGCTGAAGACCAAGAACTTCGGCCGCAAGTCGCTGAACGAGATCAAGGAGATCCTCGCTCAGATGGGCCTCTCGCTGGGTATGAAGATCGACGAGAACGGCAACCCCGTTCCCGGACCGACCTCCGTGCTTCCGGCTGCCACTCTGGCTGCGAGCTATGGCTCGTTTGACGATGAGGACGACGACGACTTCTCGCTGCCGGGCAGCGAGACTGAGAACTTCTAAGACGGTTACCCGCCAGTTGCTCTTTTACACGGGCAACTGGCGGAAAGCGTCCGGTAACACCCAGATTTCCGAGGTTGTCAGAGCATCGGCAACTGAGAACTGACAACTTCGAAGAGAGAGAATTGATATGCGCCACCGTAATGGAGGATTCAAACTCGGACGCAACACCAGCCACCGCCGCGCCCTGCTGCGGAACCTGACGACGTCCGTGATTCTTGAGGATCGCGTAGAGACCACGGCCATCAAGGCCAAGGCTGTCCGCCCCCTCGTTGAGAAGATGATCACGCTGGGCAAGCGCGGTGACGTGCATGCCCGCCGCCAGGCCGCCTCGTTTCTGCAGACGCCGGAGGCTGTGGACCGCCTGTTTGCTACCGTGGCTCCGCGCTACGGCGATCGCAATGGCGGCTATCTCCGCATCATCAAGACCGGCTTCCGTAAGGGAGACGGCGGTGAGAAGGCGTTCATCGAGCTGCTCGGTGCTGAGGCTGAGCTCGGCGAGAAGCGTGAGAAGCGCGAAGCTGCCAAGGCCAAGAAGCGCGAAGAGCTGCAGAAGCAGCTTGAGGAGCAGCAGCAGGCCGAGGGTGGCGAGAACGCTGCCTAAGCAATAGGACTTGAAACAATGAAAGCGCGCCTTCGGGCGCGCTTTTCGTTTCTGCGAATCTCTTTTTTGCTTGAGATTTTCAGCATAGACAATGAAGCTTGTTTTCGCAGAACGCCTAGGCCTGATACCCTCCTGCCGGAGGATTTAGCGCATGAGCTCAGTACGTCTACTGGTCGGAACCCGAAAAGGCGGATTTGTGCTGACTTCAGACGGGAAGCGTCAGGACTGGAAGGTGGAAGGCCCTTTCTTCGCCGGGTGGGAGATCTATCACATGAAGGGCTCGCCGGTAGACCCTGACCGTATCTGGGCGTCGCAGAGCTCCGGTTGGTCGGGGCAGGTGCTGCAGCGTTCCGATGACGGCGGGAAGACCTGGAATGTTGCCGGCAATAAGTTTCTCTATGAGGGAGAAGCAGGGACGCACCAGTGGTACGACGGAACGCCGCATCCATGGGAGTTCAAACGTGTCTGGCACCTGGAGCCTTCTCTGAGTTGCGCGGACACGGTGTACGCGGGTGTCGAAGATGCGGCCATGTTCAAGACCACTGATGGCGGTACGACCTGGAATGAATTGCCGGGACTCCGTAAACATGGCACCGGCAAAGACTGGCAGCCCGGCGCCGGCGGCATGTGCCTGCATTCGATCGTGATCGATCCCACCGACGAACAGCGGATGTTCATCGCCATCTCGGCAGCTGGTGCGTTTCGTACCGATGATGGCGGCGGCACCTGGAAGCCGATCAACAAGGGACTTCACTCGAAATACATCCCTAATCCGACGGCTGAAGTTGGCCATTGTGTGCATCACATCGCCATGCATCCATCCAAGCCAAAGACTCTCTTCATGCAGAAGCACTGGGATGTGATGCGGACCGATGATGCCGGAGAGAATTGGTCAAAGGTAAGCGGCAACCTGCCGACGGACTTCGGATTTGTCATCGATGTACATGCGCACGAGCCCGAGACCATCTTTGTGGTGCCCATTAAGAGCGACTCCGAGCATTTCCCGATGGAAGGACAGTTGAAAGTCTTCCGCAGCAAAACGGGAGGAAATGAGTGGGAGCCGTTGAGCCGGGGGCTTCCGCAGAAGGACTGCTACGTAAACGTCCTGCGCGATGCCATGTCTGTCGACCGCATGGATGAATGCGGCATTTACTTCGGCACAACCGGAGGGCAGGTATACGCGTCGCCTGATGGAGGCGAGAATTGGCAGGCAATTGTGCGGGATCTGCCCGCAGTGCTCTCCGTGGAGGTCCAGACGCTGCCGTGAGTGCAATGGTGCGAGTGGAGCTGCCGGCTCATCTCTGCAGACTAGCAGGTGTCGGCCATGAAGTGACAGTAGCGGTAGACGCTTCTCCAGTGACGATCGCCGCCGTTCTGGAGGTGCTGGAGCACGATTACCCTGCGCTGGAAGGCACTATCCGTGAACACGAGACGAAGCAAAGGAGAGCGTGGCTTCGCTTCTTTGTCTGCGAGGAAGACTGGTCTCATATCGGCATGGATGCCGTGTTGCCGCCAGCGATCGTGAGCGGCAAACAGCCCCTGCTGGTGATCGGAGCAATCGCCGGCGGATAGAGCATTTGCCCTGTAGGTGTAATGTAGTGCTTCCGCATCTCTGGGCGTTTTCCGCAATGAAAACGCCGCTCCACATCCCTTCCGGGATACCCAACAACAGGGAAAATGCTCTAACCAGATTGTACGAATATCCCACCCATTGCGATGCAATGGGTGGGGCACCTATCTCTGTGGTTAATTCAGCAGGTACGCACGTGCCCGATGTCAGCGTTTGCCGAAGACATCGCCCATGCGGCGAATCTGCGCTCCGACACCGCGGAGTTTCTCCTCGATGCGTTCGTAGCCGCGGTCCATGTGATACACACGGTCCAGAATGGTTTCGCCATCGGCAACCAGAGCAGCAAGTACAAGGGAGGCTGACGCACGCAGGTCAGAGCACATGACGGCAGCGGCCTGCAGCGGCGTCTTGCCGACGATGGTGGCCACACGTCCTTCGGTACGGATATTGGCGCCCATGCGATTCAATTCCTGGACGTGCATGAAGCGGTTTTCAAAAATGTTTTCAGTCACGATGCTTGTGCCATCGCACTGCGTTGCAAGGGCCATGTATTGCGCCTGCATATCGGTCGGGAATCCCGGGTACTCTTCGGTCGAGATGTCGACCGGCTTCAGGTGGCCTTCGCTGCGCACACGAACACTCTCGCGGCCGACATCAATGCGTGCTCCAGCTGACTCCAGCTTGCCGATGACAGCACCCAGATGATCCGGGTTGCATGAGTCGACGTTCAGGTCGCCGCCGGTGATGGCGCCGGCAATCAAGAAGGTCCCGGCTTCAATGCGGTCGGGATTGATCCGGTGTCGGGCGCCGTGAAGCTTGTCGACTCCCTTTACTTTGATCGTGGAGCTCCCCGCTCCTTCGATCTGCGCGCCCATGGCCGTGAGCAGTGCCGCCAGGTCGGTGACTTCCGGCTCGCGGGCACAGTTCTCCAGCACGGTTTCGCCTTCAGCCATTACAGCGGCCATCAGGATGTCCTCGGTCCCCGTAACCGTGATTTTGTCGAAGACAATATGTGCGCCCTTCAGACGCCGCGTGCGGGCCTCAATGTAGCCGTGGTCGTAGGTGATGGTAGCGCCCATCTTTTCCAGAGCAGCCAGATGAAGATCGATGGGGCGACCGCCAATCGCGCATCCTCCGGGCATAGCGACACGCGCCATACCAGTCCGGGCGATCAGTGGACCGAGTACCAGCGAACTGGCGCGCATGGTCTTTACGATCTCGTACTTGGCGACTGGATCAGAAAGGTTGGCGCACTGAATGCTGGTGCGGTGCTGAGCCCGGCCATACCCGAGCTCTACACTGGCGCCCATGGACTCCAGCAGCTTACGCTCGGTTTCGATGTCGCGAACCTGTGGGATGTTTTCGAGGATGATCTCGTCCTCGGTTAAGATGGCGGCGGCCATGCAGGGGAGAGCGGAGTTCTTGGCTCCGGAGACTTTGATGGTGCCGAGGAGCGGATTACCGCCGCGAATAACGAACTTGTCCATGAGCCAACGAGGTACCTTAACGAATCAGTAAACGCCTCTTTGATTCTACGGACTTACGTTGTGGAAGGGAGTGTTTCGGCTGGTTCGGCCTTAGATCTCGGCCTGATGGAAGGCTCTGATAGAAAACGCCCTTGCGATACGGAATAACTCAATGCTGAACCAGGAAAGGCAAAGGAGAAACAGCTTGCCGCATTTGTTGGGGGAGCATCGCCGACTGGGTCTCCGGATGGAGCGGCGAAAGGATGAAATGGTGCTCCAGAAGGCAGATGATAGCTGCTCCCAGCGTGGCAGTGAGAGAGTGTGTAAGACGGAGCCACTGGGTACGAAGTGAAGGACGCTTCATTTCGCTGAGTCTAGCGCTTCCCAAAAGCCTTAGAGTTCGAGACGAGAGTCTTCGATCGCCAGGCGGACATTGCCATCCGATTTGGAGAGGCGGCGGACCGCTTCCATCTTGTCAACTCCGGCTTTCAACATGACGACAGCGATCGGAATTGATTTACCGGCGGACTTGATGGCGCGGATGGCTGTCTCACGGTCCACACCTGTGACCCGCTGCAGCACGTTGATGCCGCGCTCGACGAGCTTGGCGTTCTTCATGTGCACGTTGACCATCAGATTCTCGTACACGTAGCCCAGGCGGGTCATTGCGCCTGTCGTGATCATGTTCAGGATCATCTTCTGGGCCGTACCCGCCTTCATGCGGGTCGACCCGGAGATAACCTCAGGACCTACGTCGGCCACGATACATATATCGGAGACCTCGGCGAGGCGGCTGTTTGGATTGCACACAACGGCGGCGGTTCGCGCCCCCCGCTGCCGGGCATAGTCCACGGCGCCGACCACATAAGGCGTGTGGCCGGAAGCGGAGACACCGATCACGATGTCTTTTCTGGTAGGGCGGCGCTTGGCGATGTCGCGCTGGCCCATTTCTGGGGAATCCTCGTTAACGTCAGCCGCAGAGGCAAGAGCTTTTGGGCCGCCGCACATCAGGTACTGGATCTGCTGGGGCTGGGTCGAGAACGTGGCGGGGCACTCCTGGGAGTCCAGCGAGGCGATACGTCCCGAGGAGCCGGCGCCGACATAGATCAGGCGCCCACCATCGCGCAGAGCGCGGGCGACCTGATCGATGACCAGAGCGATCTCAGGAAGTGCCTTTTTGACAGCCAGATGGACCTTTGCGTCCTCATGATTGATGATCCGGGCAATCTCAAGCGCACTTTTGGTGTCAAAGCCTTCAGACGCTTCGTTCGGCCGCTCCGTGACGAGTGCCTGTAGGTCGAACTGCTCACGTTCTGTGGATTTGGCGGCGGGAGCTGCTAAGGGTTCGGTCATGAGCGCTGGCATAAGGGTATCGATACAGGCGGAACCATTCTAGTCCTAAGTTGCTTGGATGCGACAGATGTGTGTTGTGGATGGCCGTTACGGAAGTGATGCGCCCCTCCCCGGAAGGTAGAATATTGGAGATAATCCGAAGGTTATTGAGGAAGTGGCTTGCCGGGCGGGCAGCTAAGGAAGAGGGCCAAAAGCGCTACACATGACGGAAACCAAACCGATTCTGGTGACCGGCGGGGCCGGTTTCATAGGAAGCAATTTTGTACTGGACTGGATTGAGAAAGAGTCGTCACCTGTCATCAATCTCGATAAGCTGACGTATGCCGGAAACCCACTGACCCTGGCGTCCCTGGAAAATAATCCCCGCTATACCTTCGTTCACGGAGATATCTGCGACGGGAAGTTGGTGGCTGATCTGCTGGAGCGTCACCGCCCGCGGGCAATTGTCCATTTCGCCGCTGAGAGCCACGTTGACCGTTCTATCCTTGGGCCAGAGGCTTTTCTAAAGACCAATATCGACGGGACCTTCCAACTGTTACGAGGTGCTCTGGCCTTCTACCAAGCCCTTGAGGGGGAAGAGAAAGAGAACTTCCGATTCCATCATGTCTCCACCGATGAAGTGTTCGGGACACTGAACGCGGACGATCCGGCTTTCCATGAGAAAACGCCATATGCGCCTAACTCCCCTTATGCAGCGAGCAAGGCCGCCAGTGACCACCTCGTCAGGGCGTGGCACCACACCTATGGCCTCCCGACGTTGATGACCAACTGTTCGAATAACTACGGGCCGTATCACTTTCCTGAAAAGCTGATTCCGCTGATGATTACCCATGCATTGGAGGGCAAGTCCTTGCCGGTGTATGGTGATGGCTTGCAGGTTCGGGATTGGCTGTACGTAAAAGACCATTGCTCTGCAATCCGGGCGGTCCTGGCAAAAGGACGGGTAGGCGAGACGTACAACATCGGGGGTTGCAACCAGCGAACGAATCTGGAAGTTGTGACGTTCCTATGCGAATTGTTGGACGAACTGGTTCCCGAATCCGCCTTCCGGCCGCATCGGCAGCTTATCCGTTTTGTGACGGATCGCCCAGGGCACGATAGACGGTATGCCATTGATGCCAGGAAAGTCGAGCGGGAACTGGGATGGAAACCGGCGGAGAGCTTCGAGACTGGTCTCCGGAAGACGGTTGAATGGTACCTGGCTAACAAAACTTGGACCGAAAACGTCACGAGTGGTGTCTACAAGCAGTGGATTGAGAAGAACTATGGATTTCGGAAGGCGGAGTTGTAGATGAAAGGAATCATTCTGGCCGGAGGTTCTGGAACGCGGCTGTATCCGGTGACGCAGGCGGTATCGAAACAATTGTTGCCTGTGTACGACAAGCCAATGATTTACTATCCCTTATCCGTGCTGATGTTGTCTGATATCCGACAGATTCTTATCATTTCGACGCCGCAGGATACGCCGCGATTTGAGCAGTTACTCGGAGACGGCAGTCAATGGGGACTGTCTTTTCAATATGCTATCCAGGAGAATCCTGATGGTCTGGCGCAGGCCTTTCTGATTGGCCGGGATTTTCTGGCCGGTGAAGGATGTTGCCTGGTGCTCGGTGACAACATCTTTTTTGGCCACGAGTTGCCAAAGAAACTACAGGCAGCCGCGCAGAAAACGAGTGGCGCAACTGTATTTGCATACAGGGTTTCTGATCCGGAGCGCTATGGCGTGGTGGAGTTTGACGCCGCCGGAAATGCGATCTCCCTCGAAGAGAAACCCCAGCAACCGAAGTCTTCGTACGCAGTGACCGGGGTCTATTTTTACGACTCCCAGATCGTTCAGGTTGCCGAATCCATTAAGCCTTCGGAACGCGGTGAACTGGAAATCACCGATGTAAATCGGTGGTATTTGGAACATGGAGAGCTTGCAGTGCAGAACCTAGGTCGTGGGACAGCCTGGCTTGATACGGGGACGCATGATTCCTTGCTTGAGGCGGGTACATTTATTCACGCCATCGAGCATCGGCAGGGCCTGAAGGTAGCGTGCCCTGAAGAGATCGCATTCCGCAAGAGATGGATCTCCAGCGAAGAGCTTGACGCATTGGCGAAGAAGATCGGTAAGAGCAGTTATGCCAATTACCTTCATCGGATACTAAAAGAGCGGATCTTCTGATGGGGCCGTTTCTTTTGACCGGAGCAAGTGGGCAGGTCGGGGGTGAACTTGAGCCAGTACTGAATGAGCTTGGAAGGGTGGCCGCACCAAGGCGGGCAGAGCTCGATTTGAGTGATCTGGAAGCCGTAAGACGATACATTCGCCTTCTGCGGCCTCGCTGGATAATCAACCCGGCCGCCTATACAGCGGTAGACAAAGCGGAACGGGAGCCGGAGATGGCCTTTCGGCTCAATGCTGAAGTACCCCAGGTTCTTGGAGAAGAGGCTGCAGCCATCGGTGCCGTTGTGGTCCATTTTTCGACGGACTACGTTTTCGCCGGAGTAGGTAATCGGGCGTACGTTGAGACGGACCCAACCGGCCCGTTGAGCGTTTACGGAGCTAGCAAGCTTGCAGGTGAAGGTGCACTTGCGGCAACTGGAGCTGCGCATTTCATCTTCCGGACGAGTTGGGTCTACAACTCCACCGGGACAAACTTTGTCCGTACTATTCTGCGGTTTGCTCGGGAGAGGGAAGAATTGCGTATTGTGGCTGACCAGCACGGGGCTCCCACATGGGCGCGCGATCTTGCCCATCTTACCCTGCACACCATTCGTCGCTGTGAAACAGCGGGAGATTGCCTCGCCGAAGCCCGACGCTTAGGTGGTATCTACCACGCCAGTGACGGTGGAGAGACCACTTGGTTTGATTTTGCCCGGGCCTTCCTGGCGCTGGCACAGGAGAAGGAGCCAGAGCAACCCTGGGCAAAACTTACGCCGATCGGAACCGAGGAATATCCAACACCCGCGAGAAGACCAACGAACTCTCGATTAAATTGCGAATTGTTGCAGCGTACGTTGGGATTCACGATGCCGGCCTGGCAGGACTCGCTGCGAGCAGCCATGCTGGAAACCTAGACTAAACGTCGCGGAGGATGGATTCCTGAGACAAGAACCCATCTTCCGCGATTGTTTTAGATTTTTAGTGAGGTACAGTCTCCCCTACAGGCGGCAGCTCAGCCTCCGCAAAGCTCATGCCATGTCCATCTTTTGGCGAGACCAAGACATTGGGGACTTCGTCAAGAGGCCAATTAATCGCCAGCGTCGAGTCATCCCAGCGGATGCAACGTTCTCCTGCGGGATGATAAAAATCGGTCGTTTTGTAGAGGACGTGGGCGCTTTCTGAAAGCACGAGGAAACCGTGCGCAAAGCCTTCGGGAATCCAGAGGTATTCCACCCGGTCTTCGCTCAGGTGGAAGCTGGCCCATTTACCAAAATCCGGGGAGTCGCGGCGAAGGTCGACGGCTACATCCCAAATGTGGCCCGTGAGAGCGCGCACCAGCTTTCCTTGCGGTTTGCCGACCTGGTAGTGGAGACCGCGTAGCACACCTTTCCGGGAAAAAGACTGGTTGTCCTGGACAAACTTGTTTGGCAACCCCGCGTGAGCGAAGGTCCGCTGTGAGTATGTTTCTGCGAACCAGCCCCGTGTGTCTTCGAAAACTTTGGGAAGGACGCGCTTGACGTCTTTGAGAGGGGTATCGATAAGCTGCATCACAAATAAACGTCTATTGTCTCATTTAGGTTATATGGAAGTTTTCGCGAAGAACAGAGATTTTTACCTTCGTCCCAAGACGGATACCCACTGATCCGGCGAATCGCAGAGGCAGGAGGGCTCTACCGTTTTCAGTGTGTCGGCTGACAGTCCAAACGCGCATCCAATCGACCAGGCTCCGGCATTCTGGGCAGTGAGGACGTCTACGGCGGAGTCCCCGATCATCACGGTTTGCGTGGGCGTGGCGGCGGCTTCACGCATGAGTGTCTCGAGCCCCAATGGGTCGGGTTTCTTGGTATGAAAGCTGTTGCCTCCGTAGTTTTCGAAGAAAAACGGCTCCAGACCCAACGCCCGGCTTATTTCACGGGACGGATTGACAGGTTTATTCGTAAGGATGGCCATCTTTAAATGAGGATGAGCCATACGAATGGCTTCAAGTGATTGAAGTACACCGTCATAGACGCGGGTGAAATCGAGCTTGTGTACGCGATAGTAATCCAGGAAGAAGGTCAGCGCCCGCTGCACATACTCTTCGTCATGTAGATCACCTTCCGGGTCGCCGAGCGCGCGGCGTACCAGCATGGATGCGCCGTCGCCGATATAGGTGGTAATCACAGCGTCCGGCAGAGCCGGCTTCCCCACATAACGCAGCATTGCGTTGACGGAATTGGTGAGGTCCTGCCGAGAGTCGATGAGGGTTCCGTCAAGATCGAAGACAAGGAGACGAAGGTCTGAGGAAGGTGGTAGGGCCATTTCTTCTAGAGTGCAAGGCGTCGGCGGTTGAGCGCAAGCTCAGGAGCCGGCTGGTCTGGCACAAAAAAAGCGGCGGAGTCTGCACTCTCCGCCGCGGTAAGGAAATTGAGATCTGTTAGAGTGTTTCCCTGTTGCTGGGTATCCGGGAAGAGGAGCGCAGTGGCGTTTTCATTGCGGAAAACGCCCACGGATGCGGATGCTCTGGACTACACCTACAGGGAAAATGCTCTAGCGGATTTCGATGTCTCCTGATCCGGTTTCAGCTTTGATCACAGGTCCGCCGCCGTTGACGGCGCCCAGAACATGATGGCGATTGAGCGTGCCCTGCATCATGATGGGCTGTGCCACGCGCACCGTTCCAGATCCGGTGGAAGCGTTCAGGGAAAACTTGGCGTTCCCCACGTTAAGCCGAACAGAGCCCGATCCCGTCTCAAGCTTCCAGTCTGAAGACGGCGTGCCGTCAATCTCGATATCTCCGGACCCGGTTCCAGCCCGCAGACCACCATTGAAACCGTGGATTCGGAGGGAGCCGGAACCCGTCTGCGCGCGCACGTCACCGGCGGCCGACTGGCGAAGCTCAATGTCGCCAGAGCCCGTTTGAAGCGTTGCTGAACCGTGAATGCCGTCCGCCCGGATCGATCCTGAACCGGTCTCCAGCTTGGCGTCTGAACCAATATTTGAGACCTGAACGTCACCGGAGCCGGTGTTGGCGGTAACTGCCCCCATGATTCCGCCGATCATGACGGAACCGGAGCCAGAGTTGGCCCGTAGAGTTGTCGCGGCTGGAACATTGATGTCGTAGTCGATGACGATATTGCGGTAAAGGTCGTTATTACCCTGGGTCTGACCGATCGTGATGCTTGAACCGGACTGAACAATGGGCGGGTTGGCAACGATCTGGCGGATGCGTTCGTCGGCATTACTGGCAAACCACCCTCCGGAACCGGCGCGAACGTGACCGACGATACGGACCTCCGAATTCGATCCGGGAACAACCTTGACGTATCCGGAACCAGTGGAGACGCTGACATTAGTCGACCCAGAGACAGAGAGTGTGCGGGAAAAGTCCTCGGCCGTAGCGAGCACGGCGACGGCTGCGAGTGCGGTTGCGGTAAGTAGAGTACGAAGGATCTTCATGGTTGTTCCCTCTATGGTTTCACGATAAAACGCATTTACTGCTGCAGAATGACCTGGTCGTTCTGGTTAAGACCGCTCAGAAGCTCGGTCCTTGTGCCATTGGAAATGCCTACTTTTACCGGGATTTTCCGGCGGCCCTTCTCTGCCTTGGAATCCGGAATCTCAATGCTGGCGTTACGCTGCTTGTCGTAGATAACAGCCTGCTCCGGTACAGTGAGCACATTCTTGTGTTCTTCGAGGATGACCTCAGCGTTCGCGGTCATATTGGCCTTCAATTCACCGCCGGGATTATCGATCGATACTCGTACTTCGAAGGTCGTAACATTGTCCTTCTCGACACCCAGAGGAGCGATCTTGGTGACCTTGCCGTTGAAGACCTTGTCCTTGAAGCTCTCCACGCGGATGCGGGCGGGCTGGCCAAGGTAGACCTTGCCGATATCGCTCTCATCGACCTTGCCTTGCACGTAGACCTGGGTGGTGTCTCCCAGAGTCATGACCAGGGTTGCGGTGGATCCCATCACAAGAATGGAGCTGACGGCATTGCCCAGCTCTACGTCCCGGGAGAGGATGATGCCATCGATCGGGGAGACGATGTTGGTGTAGCTAAGCTGTTCTTCAAGCTGTTTGAGTGATGCCTGCGCCTGAGCTACCTGTGCCTCCGCCTGATGCAATTTGGCGGTGTCAACGGCGATCTGGGCGAGAGCCTTATCCCGCGCATTGGCGGCGGCGGCGTATTTTTGCTGCGCGTCATCCAGCGCCTGCTGGCTGACGACTCCTTGCTTGGACATCGCAAGCGCGCGTTCATAGGTGTTTTTGAAGTTGGGCAGGTCGGGGGCCTGGGCGTTCACCTTATC
The DNA here is from genome assembly GCF_025685425.1 of Terriglobus albidus. GTDB lineage: Bacteria > Acidobacteriota > Terriglobia > Terriglobales > Acidobacteriaceae > Terriglobus > Terriglobus albidus. Next base: position 125,569 of record NZ_JAGTAS010000022.1, on the reverse strand, counting down.
CAACTCAATTGCGGCGGCGGCGGCTCTGGCATTGGACTCCGCAGCGGTCAGTTGCGCCTTCTGGGCGGCAACCTGATCGAGCAGTTCCTGTTGGTCAAGCTGGGCAAGAGGCTGGCCGACCTTAACCGGTTGATTGATATCGGCAAAAAGCTTTGTGACGATGCCGGAAGCCTTTGATTTGACCTCGACTTTGAGGATGGGCTGAACCTTACCAGTGGCAACTACGGAGCGAGCGATGTCGCCGCGTTCCACCTTCGACAACTGGGAAGCATCAATCTTCGAGCTGGAGCCGGAGGCCTTGATGGCAAACGTAAGGCCGGCGGCCAGGACGACGACGGCAATGCCGCCCCAGATATACAGTTTGCGCTTGGATTTGCGGGGTGTGGCCATGGTACTCCTGATCCTCCGGTGGGTGGTTACGGAGGAGAGTACGCACGATGGAGGAGGTTGGTTCCCTGAAAGTCAGGCGACCTCAGGCTGCCTCGCAGGAGTTGATGGCAGGCCTAGTACTTCCGCAACACTCCCAGAACCTTTCCCTGGATCGTTACCGCGGCTGCCGGGGCGAAGATTGGCGCCATCTCGGAGTTTGAGGGCTGCAGGCGAATCATGCTGCCTTCCCGGTAAAACCGCTTGAGTGTGGCATCTGTGCCGTCAACTAAAGCAACGACAATTTCGCCCTCCCGGGCAGTGCGGGTACGCTCAACCAAAACATAGTCGCCGGAGACGATATGTTCGTCCCGCATGGAATCGCCACGGACCTCAAGGGCGAAGACCTCCCGGTTGCCAAGAATATCGCTGAGAGAGATCGTTTCAGCTGTTTCAACGGCTTCCACCGGCCGCCCAGCGGCAATGCGGCCAAGCAGTGGCAGGCGGTCGGTACCCTTCTTGGAGCGTGCCGGCAGAACATCGATCGAACGGCTGCGATTATGCGCACGCTGCAACAAACCTTTGTTCTGCAGGTTCGTGATGTGCTTGTGCACGGTGGCAAGCGAATTGACGCCGAGACCGCTGGCGATCTCCTCATACGAAGGGGAATATCCGCAACGCTGCGTGAATGAGGTGAGGAAGTCGAGAACGTCCTTTTGCCGCCGGGTGATCGCCATGTCTGACATTTTAGCGAATAAAAGGCGAATCGCAAGAGGGAAGACGTTAGGGAGGTAACTTGCTAAGTTCCCTTTAGATTCCCGTTTTGGGGCTGCGGTAAAAAAGTCCTGGTAACGCAGGCTTGCGGTTACCTATGTGCACGAATCAAGGTATGTACATAAGTCTTACTCGAAAAGACGTGAACGAACGCAAGAGTCGGAACTTTCAATTTTTCGCTTCGCAAGGTTAGTCAGTGAATTGGAGAAACAAATGGGAATTCTGCTGGTGGAAGACGATAAAGCCCTTGGAATGCTCTTGAAGAAGGGACTCGAAAAAGAAGGTCATCAAGTCGAGTGGTTACAGGATGGAGAAGCCGCACTCCATCACGCGATGGAAGAAAATCCGGAACTTGTCGTTCTGGATCTGAGTTTGCCCAAAATGGATGGAGCTCAACTGCTTGAAGAAGTACACCGCAGGATGCCCCATACCTCCGTACTCGTACTGACGGGGCGGACTCAGGTTGAAGAGCGGGTCCGCTGTCTGGATCTCGGAGCCGACGATTATCTACTTAAACCATTTAGCTTCCATGAACTAACAGCACGCTGTCGTGCTGTGATGCGCCGTAAGAAGCACGTACCGGATCAGCTTCTGAAGTACGGCGTCCTGGAAGTGAACCGTATGCTCCGTCAGGTGCGTGTAGCCGACGTGGAAGTAGAGCTGACCTCGAAGGAATATGCGCTGCTCGAGTACCTGTTGCTTCACAAGGGGAAAGCCGTTTCCCGTGCGCAACTTTTGAATGGTGTATGGCGGACAACGTCGCATACTGGCACAAATGTCGTAGACGTATATATCAACTATCTGCGCCGAAAGCTGACTGTACAGGGTGTGTCAGATGGCGCCGCGTTGATTGAAACGGTTCGGGGCGAGGGCTACCGGTTGCGGAGCATGTCGTTTCCGGGTGGCCTCCCGGAAAAATCGGGTTCACAGAGCGTAGCCGCGGGTAGTACAACACGGATATTGCGACACGCGTGACAACTATGGATCGTGAACAGGTACAGGAACTGAGCGTGATGCTGCATGACCTGTGCCAACCGCTGACGGCATTGCAGTGCCGTTTGGAGTTGGCAGAGATGGAAGGCGACGAGGAAGGCATGCGTCGCGCGATAGCCGACAGTCTGACGGAATGCGAACGGTTGAATGGCATCGCCATGCGGATGCGACAGCAGCTTCGAGAAGCGATGCAAGACGGACCAGGGGACCTAAAATAATGCCATTTGAAACCAGGGTGACGAACGGACCAGTATCCGTTCGTCACGCCGTTGTCGTCAGTGCGGACGGAGACCGGCGTTTTCGATGGATTACATCGCTTGAGGGCCTGCGTTGGCAGGTAGAGGCCGCTTCCGGCGGCGCTGAGGCCATGGCGAGCATGGAACAGCGTATTCCGGAAGCGCTTATTGTCGACAACTGGCTGCCGGATCTGGAAGTGGATGGATTTATTGCCTGGGTGCGCCAGGCATTTCCATCGGTCGATATTCTGCGCGCCGATGGTGTACCGGTTGGAGACGGACCGCGAAGCCCGAGGCGGCACGAGTTGTTGCATGTCCTGCGTACCGCAGAAGAAGATATTGTGGTCACGCCGGAGCCAGCGCATTCGAGCATCGAGCGGGAGCCTACGGTTTCCGTCCCCGTGATTGTTCCCGCCGAGCTTCCCGTGGATGCAGCCTTGTTACCGGGAATGATCGGCAATAGCGCGGGCATGCGCGAGCTTGCTCGCATGGTTCGCCTGGTCGCTCCACGCGATACGACCGTCCTGATTGAAGGAGAGACGGGGACGGGTAAAGAGGTGGTTTCAAGGGCAATCCACCGGCTCAGTCCTCGCGCCCAGAAGCCATTTGTGACCTTGAACTGCGCCGCCATTCCGGAGGCTCTGCTGGAAGCGGAACTCTTCGGGCACACCCGCGGCGCTTTTACCGGTGCAGTACAGTCACGCACCGGCCGCATCGAGGCGGCGAATGGCGGCACCCTGTTTCTGGATGAAATTGGGGAGATGCCGCTACCGTTGCAGGCCAAGATGTTGCGTTTTCTGGAGAATGGGGAACTGCAACGGGTTGGTGACAACGAGACCGTTCGGGTCGATGTGCGCGTGATCGCGGCAACCCACCGCGATCTCGAGCGGCTGAGCCAGGAACGGGCTTTCCGGCTGGACCTCTACCATCGGCTGGCAGTTTTCCCTGTGGTCATTCCTGCATTGCGCGAGCGGGCGGAGGACATCCCGCTGCTGGCGACGCATATCCTCAATAAGCTTGGCGAAACAATGCCGCAGAAACGCCTCTCTCCGGCAGCTCTGGAGATCTTCCAGGGATACGACTGGCCTGGAAATGTCCGTGAATTAGGACATGTTTTGGAGCGGGCGGCTATTCTGGCGGAAGACCGTCCGGAGATTGGAATGACCGAGGTTGTACTCCGCCGCAAACGGGCGTAGCGCATGTCATCCGCTCCAGGCGTCATACCACGAGCGCAAATTGCTTCTAAGACCAGGCGAAAGCATCTCTATAGATGTAGTCCAGAGCAATTGCATCTATGGGCGTTTTCCGCAATGAAAATGCCGGTGCACGCCCCTTCCGGGATACCCAGCGACAGGGAAAATTTTCGAAAAGCCCGGTTTCTTGTTTCGCTCTAATGATTGAGGCTGAGAGCCTTCTTAGATGTCTGCCTGAGGAATGGAGCCAAACCTGCACTCTCTATCGGCGATAAGTTCAATCGCTTGAGGAAGAGGGTGTCTGATGCAGACGAGTGCGATCAGTGACGCGTTGACGCGGTATTTGGACCTGGCCAGCGCCCAGATGAAGCTGACGGCCAGCAATATGGCCAATGCTGATACTCCCGGCTACCGGACACAGGGTTTCAGTTTCGAAGATGAGATGCGGCACGCCATGGAGGGCACCGCAAGCGGTACATTTACTCCGGCCACGCGTGATGTTGATGGCCTGGTAACCCGGCCTGACGGCAACAATGTCTCCTTAGAGCGCGAAGGTATGCAGTTGGCAAAATCGCAGCTCGCCTTCCGTACCGGCGTGGAGTTGTTGAAGCGGGAATATTCACGCGTCATGGACGCGATCAAAGCGGACGGTAAGGCATGAACCTGTTTGGTGTGATGGATGTCAGCGCATCCGCGCTGCAGGCTGAGAGAGTTCGTGCCGAAGTAACGGCCAGCAATATGGCGAATGCGGAGACGACCCGCACCGCCGATGGAGGACCGTACCGCAGACAGCAGGTGGTCTTCCAGACCGCCGGCCAGGATGGCGCGTTCGGCGCTGCCTTTATGTCGCACCTGGGAATGCATGGCTCTCTTAGCTCGAATGCGACCGGAGGCGTGGAAGTTGTCGGCGTGCAGAATGACGCCAAAGCGCCGATTATGCGCTTCGATCCCGGACATCCGGATGCCGATGCAAACGGATATGTTGCATATCCCGATATCGATCCACTGACCGAGATGGTGGAACTGATGAGCGCGCAGCGCAGCTATGGCATGAATGCATCGGCGGTACAGGCAGAGAAAAGCATGATCACCAGCTCGCTGGACATCTTGAAGTAAGAGAACAGATATGGATGCGATTCGGCTTACAGGAACAATTCCCGGAATTGGCAGTGTGGCTCCGTCACCGGCGCCCTCGACCGAGCAGGCGGCATCTCCATTTGCCGATGTTCTGGCAGGTGCGCTGCATGATGCCACTGCACTGGAGAAGCAGGCGCAGACGGCTGTGAAGGGTTTGATGGACGGTAGCGGTGTCGAAATTCACGAGGCCATGATTGCAACCCAGAAAGCGGACATGGCCTTCGAGTTAGCGCTGCAAGTACGGAACAAAGCCGTAGCGGCATACCAGCAGATGATGCAGATGCAGTTCTAAGACATAACAATGCCAGATCAGAAGACTGAACTACAGAAAACAGGTTCTACCCCCGGTCTCGGTGAAGGCGCTGCTCCCTGGCAACGCCTGGTAAGTAATGCCGGTAGCCGCTGGAATGCTTTGCCGAAAGCGCAACGCTCGCGTCTGATGCTGGCGTCGGGAATCGTGCTTGCGGTGATTGCTGCACTGAGCTGGTATGGCTCCCGTACGGAATGGAAGACTCTTTTCAGCGGGCTTGATCCGAAGGATGTGCAGGCTGTCAGCCAAGAACTGAGTGCGGCAGGAATCAATGCCAAGATCTCGTCTGACGGCAGCGAAGTGCTTGTTCCCGAAGAGTTGCTGGATAAGGCACGTATGGAAGTCGCCAGCAAAGGCATGCCGCAGAGCGGACGCATGGGCTTTGAGATCTTCGATAAGCCGAACTGGGTTGGTTCGGAGTTCGATGAGAAGGTCAACTATCAGCGTGCTCTCGAAGGTGAGCTTGAACATACGATTGGCACCCTTGGCTCCGTGCGTTCCGCGCGTGTTCACCTGGCCATGGCCAAGCAGGGTCTATTCAGTGCTGAGGATCACCCGGCGAAGGCAACGGTAGTGCTTAAATTACGGCGTTCGACCATGGCGCAGGGTGAGGCCGAGTCCATTCGTAACCTGGTAGCCGGTGCGGTAGAGAACCTGCAGCCGGACCAGGTGAACCTGGTGGATGCGGATGGTCATGTCAATATGAGTGCGCCGACTCAGTCCGCGCAGCAGACTGATGCCGTTCACCAGATGGAGCAGCAGCTCATTTCCATACTGGAACCGGTAGCCGGACGGGATAATGTCCGCGCGACGGTTCATGCGGAGTACGAGCAGGGCACGGAAGAAAAAACCGACGAGGTCTATGATCCGGCACTCTCGGCAACGGTCAGCATGCAACGTACCGAGCAGGTGCAGAGTTCCCCGCGCGCGGCAGCGGGAGTTCCGGGAACGCAGAGCAATGCGGCGGGTGGACCAGCGGCTGCTGGAGCCAATGGCACCGCTAACCAGCAGGCCAATGGTCAAGGTAACGTTCCTCCTCTGATGCAGAACGGCAACCTGCCCGTGTATCCACAGAGCGGCAGCGGTGCAAGCAATAATGCTCGTGAAGAAAGTGCTAATTATGCCGTAACCCGGCATCTGAGCCACATGCAGGAAGGCCCGGGCCGTCTGAAACGGCTTACCGTAGCCGTCCTGGTAAACGATCGCCCGCAACTGGAAGGTGCAGGTAAGGACATGCACACCGTCTGGCATGCCCGCAGCAGTGAGGAGATGCGTCGTCTGGAACAGCTCGCACAGGCATCAACGGGTTTTGATTCCAAGCGTGGAGATCAGCTTGTTCTGGAGAACATCAGCTTCCAGACGAACAGCGCGGAAGTACCATTGACTCCGCTGCAGCGCGTGACAGAGCAAACCCAGGAGCTTATCAGGACCCCGGGTGTGCTTCGCACAGTGGGCCTGATGGCGATGGGTTTGCTGCTGGTGATGTTCGTACTGCGTCCGATGGTGAAACAGACTGCCGCACTGATGCAGGAACCGGAGCCGCCGGCATTGATGGCGCATCAGACTCCTGTGCTTGCTGCTACAGGTGCTGCCGCAAGTGCTCTGCCGATCACGGAGTCGGCATCCCTATTGACAGAGGGATCTCCGGATACGCCGGTGCTGGGTTCCTCGATAGGTCTGAAGACAGAGCAGGGCAGTGAAGAACAGATGATCTTCGAACAGGTTAAGAGACAGATCCGTACGGAGCCCAAGCAGAGCACGCGCCTGCTTGAGCATTGGATCGGTACGGACATGGACGAATAGCAAACCTTTGTTGGTGACGAAAAAAGATGGCTACCCAGAACAATTCGCCAATGACCCGAGCCGCAGGCTTGCGCAAGGCGGCAGTCTTCATGGTCGCGATAGGTGATGACCTTGCAAAAGAGATGTTTCAGTATCTGTCTGAAACAGACGTGCAGCGCGTGACCGAAGAGATCATGCGTCTCGGCACGGTTCCAAGGGACGAACTGGCTAACGTGGTCGGTGAGTACTATGCCCTGCAGGAGACACAGAAGTTCGCTACCCGTGGCGGTGTTGATTATGCTCGCCGGCTGTTGCAAAAGGCTTTTGGAGAGAACCGCGCAGAAGAGCTGCTGAATGAAGTGTGGCGGCTGCGCGAGCGCTCCATGAGCGATCTGACCATGCTGCAGAAGATTGAGCCACGGCAGCTGGCGAAGTTCCTCGAGGGCGAGCACCCGCAGACGGTCGCACTGGTGCTGGCTCACCTGGAAGCTGGCCGCGCCGCGTCGGTACTGATCGCACTGAGCGAAACGCTACGGACAGAGGTGGTGAAGCGTCTTGCCGAAATGCGTCAGTTCTCTCCGGAGATGGCGCAGAAGGTTGCCTTGCAGTTGTATCGCCGGTCGGAGTCGATCGGGCAGAACAAGAAGCATTCTTATGCCGGTTTCAAGGCAGTGGCCGAGATGTTGAATCGGGTTGATCAGATGCTGAGCAAGAAGATCCTGGAAGATATCGAGCAGAACCAGCCCGAGATCGCGCTTGGCATCCGCAACCTGATGTTTACCTTCGACGATTTGCTGACCGTGCCGCAGGCCGGTATTCGCGAGATCGTCGGTGCAGCGGACAAGAAGATTCTTTCGACGGCAATGAAGGGCGCCAAAGAATCTCTACGTGCGCACCTGTTCCAGGCGATGAGCACGCGCGCTGCCGAAATGCTTCGCGAGGATATGGAAGTGATGGGACCCGTCCGCTCACGCGATGTAGCTCAGGCCCAGCAGGAGCTATTGGCGCTGGCGCGGCGGCTTGAAGCAGAAGGAAAACTGATGCTGAGAATGGAGACCGATAATGACCTTTCCGCTTGAGTCCACTGGGCGTGATAACGCTGTCGGCCCGCTGCGGTTCCGGTCGCATGGCCGTCTTGGCCGTGAGATACAGGCCGCCGAAGCAGAAGAGGATCTTACCGCTGAAGTGGAGCGACTTCGTGCGGCTCTTTTTCAGGCAGAGCAGCAACGTATCGCAGAGGTTTCTCTGGCGCGCGAGCAGGGCGCAAAGCAGACGCGTGCAGTCATGGAAGAAGAAGCAGAGGAGCAGCGTGCCGAACTTCGCCGCGAGATAAGCGATGCGGTAGACGCATTTGAAGCGGATCGTAAACGCTATTTTGCCGATGCTGAAGCGGAGGTGGTAAAACTTGCCCTCGCTTTAGCGCGGCGCATTCTGAATCGTGAAGCGAAGCTTGATCCTCTTATGTTGCGTGGCGTCGTGCGTGTGGCGGTAGAGCAGATGACCAGCGAGGATGAAGTCCGCCTTCGCGTGCCTCGTGCCGACGTTGCAGCGTGGACAGAGATCCTGCAGGGCCAGGATGTTCAGGTGGAAGGGGACGCCGGGCTTCAACCAGGGGGCTGTGAGCTCTATACGAAGTGCGGCTCTGTAGACCTGGGAGTGGAAGCGCAGCTTTCTGAGATCGAGACCAGCTTCTGCGAGCTGCTCGGAAAGCGTCCATCGTGAGGTTGCAACGCTTTCATGCACGACTATCTTCCACGCCTTCGTGGCGATGGAGTGGACGTGTTGCTGAAGCAGAAGGGCAATTGATCGAGGCAGACGGACCTCCTTGTTCTGTAGGAGAGTGTTGCGAAATTGTCGCTGACGGCAACCGGCTTGAGGCCGAAGTCGTAGGGATTCGGGGCAGCCGCACGCTGCTGAGCCCGGTAGATGCGGTCGCCGGCGTTCGTTTCGGTGCCAAAGTGTTTGCCATGCGCCGCAGGCCCTCGCTTTCGGTAAGCGAACAGATGCTTGGCCGCGTCTTCGACGCAGGTGGCCAACCCATCGATGGCGGCCCACCGCTCGATGTGATCGAACGGTGGCCATTGGATGTGAATCCTCCGGGGCCGATGGAACGAAAGCCGATTCGTGAGCCTCTTGGAACAGGACTGCGCGTCATCGATGGAGTCCTCGCAGTGGGTCGCGGACAACGTATCGGTATCTTTGGCGGGTCGGGTGTGGGTAAGAGCACGCTGATCGGCATGATGACCCGCAATACATCCGCGGATCTGACGGTGGTCGGTCTCGTCGGCGAGCGCGGACGAGAGGTTGGCGAGTTTCTTGAAGATGCCATTGGCGAGGAAGGGCGCAAGCGCAGTGTTGTCATGGTGGCGACGAGTGACCAGTCTCCCCTCATGCGCATGCGTGTGGCGATGTCTGCAACATCGGTGGCGGAGTATTTCGCGGCTCAGGGTAAGAATGTGTTACTGGTGCTCGATTCGGTGACCCGTTTCGCCATGGCGGCGCGCGAGATTGGACTCGCTGCCGGCGAGCCGCCTGCTAGCAAGGGCTACACACCCTCGGTATTTGCCAAGACAGCGCGGCTGTTAGAACGTGCCGGCAACTTCCAGACAGGCAGTATTACAGCGTTTTATACCGTTCTGATGGAAGGCGACGATCAGCAGGATCCGATCGTGGATTCTGTCCGCTCCATCGTCGATGGACATATCGTGCTTTCACGACAGATGGCCGGAGCAGGATGGTATCCGCCGGTGAACATTGTGGATTCGGTTAGCCGTTTGATGCCGGCAGTAACAACACCTGAGCACCTGCGTATCGCCAACCACGTGCGACGACTATTGTCAGCGTATGCGAAGTCAGAGGACCTGATCCGCATCGGTGCTTATCAGACTGGTAATGATGCCGAACTCGATGAGGCGGTCCGGATGCGGCCGGTGCTGCAGCGGTTCCTGCAGCAGACGGCGAGCGAACAGGTCGACCGCGACTCTGTGTTGCGTGCGCTATTCTCTCTCGGTTTGGGAAACTAGGCTATGGAACTGGCGCGGGCTGCTCTGCTGGTGCGTGTTGCGGAAACCGAGGCAGAAAAGGCACAAGGCATATTGCAGCAGGCCTTCATGAGCCGGCAGCAGATTGAACAGAATATTAGTGCGATCGGGGCACGGCAACAGACATTAAAAGCGAACGCGCAGGATGCATTGCGTACTGGTGATTCAGAGCAATGGATTTTGTCGTCGTCAGAATCAGCGGTCATCGAGCAAAAAGAGAGACAGCTTGGCGAAAATCTTGTGCGCGCCGACGAGCGCGTTCGCGCAGCGCAGCAGGTCATGCTGATGCAACAGCAGAAGCTTGAACAGATGAAGTCGCTTTATAGCGATGCGATGAGAGTTCGTGCAGCCGAGGAAGACCTGCGCGCACAGAAGGCCGCGGATGAATTCTTTCTCATCAAGCAGCATGCAGCAAAGAAAAGGATCGCTAAAGACTCACTAATGTAAAACCCTGTCATTTTGGAACGTGAACTGCACATATCCAGATCATGATGGAAATGGCAGCAGCGACGATCGGATCCCAGCTTGTGCCGGGTGCGGCAAAATCGTCCGACATGCACTCCGCGGGGAATAACGACAACCTGTTGGGTGCAGGAGACTCGCTGTTTGCCGGTATGTTTGAGGCCGCGGCTGGAACCGGTACACAGACTGCGACGGATACGCCAGTTTTGGCTGACGCCAAGAGTCAGCCTTCTGCGACACAGGGCTCGTTCGTTGGAACGTTCGACAAAGCGCCTGATCTTTCTCGCGGATCTCTGCAACAGATATCTCTTTCCGCGACGGCACCCGTGTCGCTGCCAAGTGAGACTACAGCAGCACCCATGCCGGCTATAGCGGCATCAACGCTGACAGACTCCCAGACCGTTCCTGCTTTACAGTCCATTCCTGCTCCGCAGACCGTTACAACACCACAAGCAGGTAATGCGACGAGTGATGCTGCACCGGGGCGGATGGGGGGCACATCAAATGTTGAAGCGCCACAAGTTGATTCGAAAAATACGGTGGGGACGATTGCTGCACAGGAATTACCAGCCCCAGTGGCTCAGGATAAGCTTCAACCCGTGGACAGTAAGCCGTTGCCGCAAACTCCGCACGAATCAGACGCTGAGGCTGCTTCACAACCAGAAAATATCTCGACCTTAATAGACGGCAATAAAGTAGATACTTCTGACTCAAAGCCTGCTGTTGCTGTGGGTGTGAAGTCCGGTGTTTTACCACTGCCGGCTACTGTGCAGCCAGAGCCCTTCGCTCAGGATGCACCTGCGCAACCGGAGATACCCGCGCAGGCAGAATCAGCAGTACAGGCCACTCCGAATCAGAAGCCTACTTCAACAGAGCAAACACTACCGCAGGCGCAAGCTCCGGCACAGACACCAGATGCGAAGACAGGTACGCAAGCGCTTCCGGTCGTCATGCCTGGTAGCCGTCAACATGACGCCTACCAGGCCATTGTTCGCGCTATCGGGGTGGGCACTGGTACCGATGTGCTGCAGACTGATGCTCCGATGAAGACGGACAACCCGAAGAGCCCAGCTTCAATAGATACGAAAGAAGATGTACCTCAGGCGTCATCGTTCTCTGAAGAAAAGAATGATGCTCAGGATAATGGCCAGGATGTAAATCTTGTCGCCGGCGTTACGGTTCCTGTGTTGCCGGCGCAGTTGGCCGGCAACGAGCCCACCAAGATTGGCAAAGGGACGCTCTATTCTTCTGCATCCCAGACCTCCGTACATAGCAGCAAAGGTTCTGTTTCTGGAAAGATCTCTTCCGGGGAAACTGGAAACAATGTCGTACCCCAGCAGCAGAGCATCCAGAGCGATGCGGTAGCAGTCAATGCCATACCGATGAACTCCGCAGCTCCAACTGTGCAGAAACAAGCGCAGGAAGATAGCGTCGAGGGTTCGCTTCAGACGGTTGTTGCGGCCAAAACGGTGACACCAAAAGCGGCTGCGGGTAAGTTTGGGCGCTCTGCTCAGGTGATGGGAAGACAAAAAGCTGCCAACACCAAGGATGAGAAGGCAGCAAAGAGTGAGACAGGTGTCACGAAGACCTGGCAGGATGTCTCCACTCCTGCGGAGAAAAATACTTCTGCGGGCAATGAAACTGCTGTTCCGCAGGTAGCGCACTCTCCAGCCGCCCATACGGTGGATAACAGGCTGCACGCTGTATCTGCCTTGAAGGTAGACACGGGAGTGAACAGCCTCCAGGATCTAGCGGATGCTTCAAAGCCGGCCCAGTCAGGGACTCGCGATCCATTTGCCCGCCTGGACGCCGCTGCAGGGGCGAATGCGCAGGAGAATGGCGCACAGTGGATCGCCGCCGGACATCGCCAGATTGAAGTTGCGATTGCAGATGAAACACATGGTGTGATGCATGTGCGCGCCGAGAAGGGCAGCGACAACACCGTGCAGGCCGTGGTGATGGCGAGCAGCGAGTTTTCGCACGAGGTGCTGAAGGCTGAGGCGCCACATATAACGAGTTTTCTGAGCCAGCAGACGGTGCCGGTGGACAGAGTCCAGGTGGTGCGGATGCAGGATAGCGCTGCGATGAACATGGACTTGGGCGGGAGAGCGCAACAGGAACGTGGGCAGCAGTCTTCCGGCACCGATGCGGGGGCAGAGCAGAAAAAGCTGGTATGGCGGCAGGTAGGAGCTTCTCCTTCCTTGTCGACCACATCACGCGGTGTAGGGCTGTTGAGTGTCCGAGCGTAAGCCGGATTAAGGAGAGACGGGAATGCAGGTAAATGCAAATGCGGCAAATCCGATGGCCTCGACATCGGGTACGAGCAATACAACGAGCAGCAGTAGCAGCAATAGCGGTAGCAACATCACCGCAAGCGACTTCATGACGCTGTTGGTGGCAGAGATGAAGAACCAGGATCCTACGCAGCCGACCGATCCTAGCGCATACCTGCAGCAGCTGGTGAGTGTGAACAGTCTTCAGCAGTTGATCTCGATCAATCAAGGCATTACTTCGCTGACGTCAGGTACCAGCTCAACAAGTTCCAGCAGCAACGGATAAGAATTTCCAGCAGTAACGGATTAAGGACAAGGAGAATTACGATGGGTGCATTTTCAATTGCGTTGACGGGCCTGAAGGCGAACGCCGTAGCGCTCAATACGATCGGAAACAATCTTGCAAACCTGAACACGGTTGCCTTCAAGGGTGCTACGACCGAGTTCGAAGACCTCTTCTACCAACAGCTCGGCGAGTCTGGCTCGGGTAATGCATTGCAGTCTGGACTCGGTACCCGCGTTTCCGGAACCGTTGGTGACTTCTCGCAGGGTGGTCTGACAACGACGAATAATGCGACCGATATGGCGCTCAATGGCGATGGGTTCTTTGTGATTCAGGACCACGGTCAGCAGCAGATTACGCGCGCCGGCGACTTCCAGCTTGCCAAAGATGGTTTTTTGACCACCCTGGACGGCGCGAGCGTGATGGGTTTCCAGAGCACGGACGGCGTTACAGTCGGTACTGGCGGCGCTCTGGCTCCGATCCAGCTACCGATCGGCTCCAACCAGGCGGCCAGCACGACGAAAAATGTCACTCTGAAGGCTAATCTGGACTCTTCGGCGGCGACTGGCACGACCTTCGCCAGCTCTGTGAGTGTGTATGACTCCCTCGGAAACACCCATTTGGCGAGTGTCAAATTCACGAAGACCAGCAATACGACCTGGAACTACGACATCGAGCTTCCTTCCGGCGATATCTCGGGTACTCCTTCGAACAATACCGGCACGTTGACCTTCGATTCCGCTGGCAAGCTGGTCGGCCCGAGCAGCAATATCTCTGGCATTACCTTCCCGGGACTTACCAATAGCGCCGCTGACCTCAGCTTCAACTGGTCACTCTATGACACCGCCGGCAACGGGGTGATCTCGAGCTCCAGCTCCGCCTCCGCTACCGCGTCTACCAGCCAGGATGGATATGCCAGCGGCACCTACCAGAACTTCTCTATTGATTCCAATGGAATCATCTCGGCCAAGTACAGCAACGGCCGCAGCAGTGTGGTTGGCCAGTTGGCTATCGCCACGGTCAGCGACACCCAGGGCCTGACTCGCGTTGGTAACAACGCCTTTATCTCCAGCCAGGCATCCGGTCTGCCGTCCATTGGCGTCGCCGGTGCGGGCGGCCGTGGCACGGTGCTGGGAAATTCATTGGAACAGTCCAATGTTGATATCGCCGGCGAGTTTTCGCGTCTCATTGTCGCCCAGCGCGCCTTCGAGGCCAATTCCAAGACGGTTACGGCGTACGACACGCTAACCCAATCTGCAATCAATATGATCCGTTAGTTGTAGGGTCTGAAGTCTTCCTGAGTCCTCACTAATGCCTGCCGTGCCTGAATGGCACGGCAGGTGCATTTAAGTGGGACATATGGCTAAAGCAGAGACAGCAGAGCTTACGCCCGCGGCGCCGGTGGCAAAAGTGGGCATCGTGCAACTGGCGCTCGTCGCCTTCGTTGCGGTTATAGGATCCGTAGGAGCGGCCGGCGGCCTGGTCTGGTGGATGGGGAAGACCGGGAAGCTGGGCGGCGGCGGCACAAAGATTGTCGAGGTTGTCAAAAGCGAACCCCAAAAGACCAAGGACGAGGTGCTGGAGCCGATGGTAGTGAACCTCACCGACGTAGGCGGCCGCGCCTATTTGCGCGCCGCGATTACCCTGCGCCTTGCCGATGAGGAAAAGTCCGGCGAGGCGAAGAAGGAAGAGGGCGGGGAGAAGAAGCCCAAAGCCGGCGGCCAGCAAGATGTCGCGGTGCGGGATGCCCTGATCGACGTTCTGGGCCGCAAGAGCTCGGATGAACTGCTGCAGCCTGAAGGCAAAGAGCAGGTCAAGAAAGAGATCAAGGCCGTACTTACGGTGCGTGAGCCCAGCATGAAGGTGGTCGACATCTTCTTCACAGAATTCCTGGTCCAGCGGTAAGGAGACAGAGATGCGTCGCAGCGTAGCCATGGTCAAAGCTGAAGTAGTAAAGCCGGAACTGGCGATCGTACAGAGAACGATCGTTCCCCTGGCTGAAATGCGTCGTCCGGAACCGGCAGGGCTGGCCTCCTGGATCCTCCGTTCCTGGAAGGGACGTGCTACACGGCCCCGGGAGCAGAAGCGCCTTCGCGTCCTCGAACAGGTTTCGCTTGGCAATAAACAGCAACTCGCGCTGGTGGAGTGCGACGGTCAGCAGTTCCTGGTCGGCAGTGGAGAGCACGGCGTTCAGGCCATGATGCCGGTAAGGAAGGCTGAGTAGATGCTGGTTCGTCCTGTCCTGCTGGTCGCCGTACTGCTGTCCGGCGTTTCCATGCAGGCTGAAAAACGGAGCGCGGCCCATGTACAGCCGTCGCCGGCGGTGGCCGAGAGTCCCGCTGTCGCGGAACAGCGGATGGCGCTGGCCTTTGCCACGGAAGCGGCACGGCGAGCTGCGGGCGCAACCGCTCCTACCGCGCCGACGGCTCCGTCGAAGTCCAACCAGAATACGGGCAAACGCGAAGATTCCATCAACCACCGCATGGAGAACGAGCCCAGCACCTCCTGGTCGATCGTCATCGGACTGACTCTGCTGAGCCTGCTGCCGGCGATTTTGCTGTCGATGACGCCATTGGTGCGGCTGTTGGTTGTCTTCCACTTCCTGCGCCAGGCGCTCGGAACCCAGACAGCTCCATCGAATCAGGTATTGATGGGACTCGGTCTCATGATGACCTGGTTCCTGATGCAGCCGGTTCTGGTTCAGGTGGATCAGCAGGCGGTAGCTCCCTTTCGGGCCGGACAGATCAGCGGTGAAGAAGCCATCGCCAAGGGCTCGGAGCCAGTCAAGGTCTTCATGCTGAAATACGCCCGCGAGAAAGATCTGGCGCTGTTTGCCTCGGCCGGCATGGCGGAGCGCCCTCAGACACGCGCACAGCTTCCGATGCAGGTTGTTGTCCCGGCATACATCCTTAGCGAGCTCAAGGCCGGCTTTCAGATTGGCGCCATTCTCTTTCTGCCATTCCTGCTAATCGACCTGGTGGTAGCAAGTGTGACGACCTCTATCGGCATGATGCAGCTTCCGCCCGTCGTGATTTCAACCCCTTTGAAGATCCTGCTTTTTGTGATGGTCGACGGCTGGAACCTGCTGACTGGTTCGCTGCTGAAAAGTTTTTCGTGAGGAACAATCGTGGAACCCAACGTTGTTGCTGAACTCGGACGAATGCTGCTGCGTGAGGCGCTGATTCTCAGCGCTCCGCTGCTGATCTGCGGATGTTTGATCTCTGTCGGTCTGAGTCTGCTGCAGACTCTTACCAGCCTGCAGGAACAGACACTGACGACGGTGCCTCGCCTGTTTGTCGTCCTGGGAGCGGCCATGGTGACGCTGCCCTGGTTTCTACACCGCGTGATGACCTTCACGACGGTGTTGTGGCGCGACTTTCACCGCTTTCTTGGATAAAGAAACATGCCGATCGATTTCGCAAATCTGCCGCCGACCTGGGAACGTCTGCTGGCGACCGGACTGCTGGTGTCGATCCGTGTCAGCAGCCTGATGCTCTTTGCGCCGGTGTTCTCGTCGAAAGCAATTCCCATGCGCATCAAGGCCGGTTTTGTGTTCGCGATCGCGTTCCTGCTTACTCCTGTGGTCATGGAACTGGGACCGCCGCCGGCAATCAATGCTTCTTCTGTGTTGGGTGAACTTTC
Source organism: Terriglobus albidus (assembly GCF_025685425.1). Lineage (GTDB taxonomy): Bacteria > Acidobacteriota > Terriglobia > Terriglobales > Acidobacteriaceae > Terriglobus > Terriglobus albidus. The sequence continues at coordinate 109,077 of NZ_JAGTAS010000022.1, read as the reverse complement.
CGTAGGCTTGGTCTTCGGATTTGCGCTGTCGTTGATGAACGAAGCTCTGTCCTTCGCCGGTCAGTTGCTGGGGATCGATTTCAGTTTCTCGCTCGTCAATCTGATGGATCCAAACTCTCAGATTGAAACCCCGGTTCTTGGCCAGTTTCTGGGATGGATTGGAATCCTCGTACTCCTGGCCTGTGGTCTTGAACGCACGATGCTCGCTGCCTTTATGCGGACGTTTGCCGCTATTCCCGTAGGTCAGGCAGTGATGCATGCCAATAGCGGCATCGAGCTGGCACACATGACCGCAGGGGTTCTGCTGGGTGGTCTTCAGTTGGCGGCACCTGTCATGTGTGCAGCCTTGATGGTCGAGGTCGTCGTAGGCCTCATCGCTCGTATCTCTCCGCAGCTTCCGGTCATGGCGGTGAATGTCCCCGTGAAAACACTGGTGAGCTACGGTGTACTGATTGCCTCGCTCGGAATCTGGCCGCTCTGGATCGAACACAATTTCACCAACCTGTTGAACGCCGCTGAGAGGCTGGTGCGCGGGTGAGCGAACAGAAAACAGAACAGGCAACACCGCAACGCAAGCGGAAGGCGCGCGAAAAAGGCGATGTCGTCCGTTCGCGCGAGTTGCTGAGTTCTCTTGCCATGCTCGCCGGCTTGGCTGCGATAGGAGCGGTTGCTCCGAAGGTGCTGCAGAGCTGGCGCGGGGCATATTCCGACGTGCTCTCGATGACAAGCGAGCACTGGGATGAAGCAATGTTTCGACATGCTATCTGGCATGTTGCGCTTCCAGTACTGTGGCCCGCGGTCGTGGTGATGAGCTGCGCTCTCATGGGTACTCTGACGGGAGGCATTCTGCAGGGCGGTGGCACGCAGATTCGTGTGGAAGCCCTGGAACCTAAGTGGACCCGCTTGAATCCGGCAGAAAACGTTAAGCAGCTTTTCGGTACCCGCTCCATCTTGCGTCTGGCCAAGAGCCTGATTCCTGCGGCCATCGTAATTGGCATTGCAGTCGGGACTATCCGCAGCCTGATTGCAGGTATGCCGGTGATGAGCCTCAACCGCCTGACGGAAACACTCGCTTCTGCCTATCACCTGGCGATGATCACCGCACTGGTCATGGTGATGTGGGCCGGCGTGGACTATGCCATGGAGTGGGTGCAGTGGAATAAGCGCCTCAAGATGAGCAAACAGGAAGTCCGCGAGGAAGTGAAAGAGGCGATGGGTAATCCCCAAATTAAGGGGAAGATCCGTCAGCTCCAGCGGCAGATGCGCAAGCGCAGAGAGAAAGCGGATATCAGCCGAGCCAGCGTGGTGATCACCAACCCGACTCACTATGCCGTAGCGCTCGAGTTCAGCTTTGAGACGATGTCCGCACCTAAAGTTCTGGCGAAGGGTAAGAACCTGCATGCGCTTGAGATCCGTGAACAGGCGCGCTGGGCAGGGGTTCCGATTATGGAGAACAAACCATTGGCACGGAGTTTGTACAAGATGGTCGAAGTTGGGCAGTCGATTCCGTTTGAGTTGTATTCGGCAGTAGCGGGCATCCTGGCATATCTGTATCGCACAAAACTTGAGCAACAGGCACGAGAGAAGCGTATGCGTGAAGCCGGCGGCCTGGCCGGAGGTGGAATGTGAACCTGAAAAAGTGGAATGGTGTATTGCTGCCGCTAGGTGCTATCAGCATGATCTTCGTCATGCTGGTGCCGCTTCCCGGCTTGTTGCTGGATCTGTTGCTGGCGGTCTCGATTACGGCCAGCATCATCGTGTTCCTGACGGCCGTGCAGGTGCGGCGCGCAGTGGACTTCTCCGTTTTTCCCACGTTGCTGCTATTGCTGACTCTGTTCCGCCTATCGCTGAATCTGGCCTCCAGCCGCCGGATTCTGCTGCATGGCCACGAAGGTACTGGGGCCGCCGGAAATGTTATCGAGGCATTTGGCCAGTTCGTCGTTGGCGGCAACTACATCGTTGGTTTCGTGCTGTTTTTGGCCTTGATCGCGATTCAGTTTCTGGTAGTGAGCCACGGCGCAGTTCGTACGGCTGAGGTTACAGCCCGTTTCACCCTCGATGCCTTGCCGGGTAAACAGATGGCGATCGATGCCGACATGAATGCCGGCCTGATCGATGAGCAGGGAGCCCGCAAACGTAGAGAGGCCATCGCTCGCGAAGCCGAGTTCTACGGTGCGATGGACGGCGCCGCGCGCTTTAATCAGCGCGACTCCATGGCCACCATTCTCATTACGGCGATCAATATCATTGCCGGTCTGTTGATCGGAACGCTGCAGCAGGGCGTGGATCTGATGACGGCCGTCAAGACCTACACCATCCTGACGGTGGGCGATGGCCTGGTCACTATGATCCCATCGCTGCTGGTCAGTGTCGCCGGTGGCATGGTGCTGACGCGCGCCTCTTCGTCCGGAGCTCTGGATGCAGAGCTGGGATCACAGTTGTTCACCAAGAGGAAGACCCTCTGGATTGCCTGCGGTGTCCTGGCGGCAATGGCTCTGATTCCCGGCCTGCCAAAGCTTGCCTTTATCTTCATGGCGATCGCCGTCGGCATGGTGGCGAAAAGCCTGCCAGCGGATGCTCCGGAAGTTATCGAAGAGCTGGTCGAACAGAAGGCAGGTGCAGCTGCGGCGTCGCAACAGGACGATCTGGCATCGCTGTTGAAGGTCGATGAGCTTACGCTAGAGATCGGCTTCCAGTTGATTCCGTTCGTCGATGCGTCGAATGGAGGCCAGATGCTGAACCGTGTCCGCGCATTGCGGCGGCACCTGGCGACCGAGCTTGGCTTTGTTGTGCCTTCCGTCCATATCACCGACAACCTCCGGCTACGTCCACGCGAATACGTCATCAGCCTGCGCGGCATTGAGATTGGCCGCTGGCAGACGGAAGGGAACTGCCTGTTGGCCGTCACCGCCGGGCCTGATCGCGAGGGACGCGCCAAGGCGCTGCCGGGAATTGAGACCAAGGAACCAGCCTTCGGTGTCAATGCGAAGTGGATCGATCCTTCACTGCAGGAGCGCGCTCTGGCTGCTGGCTGCTCGGTTGTGGATCAGACAACGGTCATCGGAACGCATCTCGGCGAGCTAATTCGTCGTCATGCACATGAGCTGCTGAGCCGCGGCGAAGTGAAGCGCCTGATGGATGGTTTGACCGAAAGCCACCCCAAGCTGGTGGAAGAACTTGTGCCGAAATTAATGACTCTTGGCGAAGTTCAAAAGGTGCTGCAGCAACTGCTGCGTGAACAGGTCTCCGTTCGCGATCTGGGCAGCATTCTGGAGGTTCTGGTAGAGGCTGCTGCGCATTCTAAGAACACCGTTCATCTGGTGGAGAGTGTGCGTCAGGCGCTGGGCCGTGGCCTGGTGCATCCGTTGCTCGATACGGACGGAGCTTTGAAGGTTTTAACACTGGAGCGTTCGCTTGAGGACGAAATCATTGGAACCTTCGATCCTAGGGCGCGCAGCAGTGAGGGTCAGATGGTAGTTGGGCAGGGAGATTTCCTCAGGAAGCTGGTGGAGTCTGTGAAGCGATTAACAGCAACAGGGTCAACTTCGGCACTTCCCGTGCTCTTATGTCCATCGCCGGCACGTTACCACGTACGTCGCTGGCTTGAACCGATACTTCCGAGGGTGACGGTACTTTCACCAGTCGAAATACCGGCGGAAGTAAGGGTGCAGAGCGTGGGTCAAATAGGGTAAGGAGCAGAAATGGCGAGGCTTGGAATGAAGGATTACGGAAGCGAAGTAGGGCTGGGGTCGGCACTGCTTGCTGAGGACGCCAGTAAAGCTGCGCGCGCCCTGGTTGCCAGCATGGATGGCAGCCAACTGATACCGACCCGTGAGCAGGTACTTCTCGATCACCTGCCTACGGTTCGCTACATCGCGCGGCGCATCCATGAACGGCTGCCGCAGCATGTGGATTTGGAAGATTTGGTATCGGCCGGCGTGATCGGCTTGATGGATGCCTACGATAAGTTCGATCATGGCAAACGGGTGCAGTTCAAGAGCTATGCGCAGTTCCGCATTCGCGGCGCGATTCTTGACTCACTGCGGACTCTGGACTGGAGCCCTCGCGAGCTGCGCCGCAAAGGCCGCAGCGTTGAAGAGGCGATCCGCAAGTTGACACAGCAGCTCGGCCGCTCGCCGGCGGAGCAGGAGATCGCCGCAGAGCTGGGCATCAGTCTCAATGACTACCAGATGCTGCTTGGTGAGCTGAAGGGGCTTGAGATCGGCAGCCTCCATGTTGAGAAGAACGAAGAGTCCGGAGATGAGGAGCTGGCCTATGTCGCCAGCCCTGACGAAGACGGACCTCTGTTCCGGGCGCTGAAAGGTGAACTGCGGCAGCGTTTGGCGGATGCAATTGAAGATCTTCCTGAGAAAGAACGTCTGGTGTTGACGCTGTACTACCACGAGGAACTGACGATGAAAGAGATCGGCTTGACGCTGGGTGTTGTCGAATCGCGTGTCTCTCAGATTCATTCCTCGGCGGTGCTGAAGCTACGCGCCAAACTGGCGGATCTGGCTAATGCCAAGAACGGAGACGAGTCGAAGCGTCGCAGCGCGAGGGCGAAATAATGGCGCCTGAGTTGCTCGATGGGTTGAGATTCGATGCTGTACTCCGGCTTGGATCGCGGGAATTGACACTTGGCGATGCCGTTCGCCTGCAATCGGGTGCTGGACTAAGGCTCGACCGCCAGATCGACGAAATGGTCGAGCTGGTTGTGAGCGGGCGCGTTGTGGCACGGGGCGAGATTGTGATCGTGAACGGTAATTACGCCTTCGAGGTTACGGAGGTCGCTCCGGAACAAACACGCAAGGAGAGCGTGGAATGGCCTACATCGATTCAGTAAAAGATAGTGTCGTGTTGCAAACGCCGTCTCTCGGCGGTAAGTCTATCCCCTCGAATGTCACTGAGACCGTGCTCTGCGGGAACCTGCAGTGTGCCGGCGGGTGGTTGCAGCGCTGGAAAAATCGCACCCGCCCCTACTTTGAAGGTCAGTGGGCGTGCAGCCGCAACTGCCTTTCTCAACTGGTAACCCAGTCAGTCCGCCGCGAAGTTGGGTCAAGCATCGCAGGCGATGAATTCAGCCCACACAACCACCGTATTCCGTTGGGCCTGGTACTGATGGCTCAAGGAATCATTACGCCTGTACAGCTGCAGCAGGCACTGCAGCACCAGCGACAGCGTGGACATGGCCGCATCGGCGACTGCCTGATGGAAGCCGCAAATCTGAGTGAAGGACAGATCACGCGTGCGATGGGCGCACAGTGGAATTGCCCCATGCTTACCCTGGAAGGCTTCTCTCCGGAGCGGATGGCGCGCCTTGCACCGCAGGCAGTTCTGGAAGAGAGCGGTATGTTGCCGGTACGCGTGGCAGGCGGCAAGGCTCTTTACCTTGCCTTCGACGCGGAACTGAATCCGGCGGCTGCTCTGGCGGTGGAACAGATGACGGATCTTCAGGTTCACAGCGGCCTGTTGCCGTCGTCGCAGTATCAGACTGCACGAAAGCGGCTGGCGGAGTGTAAGGGGATCGCCACCAACGAAGACACGGTCGAGGATCAGGATAGCCTCGTCAAGGCGATGGTTTCCGTCATTGAGAAGGAACAGCCGGTCGCATCACGGCTGGTGCGTGTAGGACGGTTGTACTGGATGCGTCTGTGGCTCGAAGGACACGCTGTTTCCTGCATTCCCGGCGAGTCGTCTGAGGATGTTCTCGATTGTGTCTGGAGAATCCATCCTTAATAAAAGTAGACAGGCCGAACAAAAGATAAGAGCGGGCTTAGAAAGCGTACTTAGTGCTTTCTAAGCCCGATTTGTTTTTATCGGCACGCTGCGTGCACATCTTGAGAGCATGAGCAGCGGGATCTATGCCATCTATTCGGCGCTTCAATCGCGTACCCAGGCCCTGGATACGGCGGCGAATAATCTCGCGAATGTGGGAGCACATGGATTCCGGGCGCAGCGGGATTACTTCCGCGCGCTGATGGATGCTGCAGATACCCAGGGGCAGCCGGAAGCCTCTCAGGTAGGCCGGGCTGTGAACAACTACAACCTGCTGGGCGGGAATCGCCTGGATACGACACAGGGACAGATTGAAACCACGGGCAACCCGCTGGACCTGGCGCTACAGGGGAACGGCTACTTTGGTATCAAAACCGCGCAGGGTATTCGCTATACCCGCGATGGTGGATTTCAGCGCAGCGAAAACGGAACTCTCGTCACGCAACATGGTGACGCTGTTCTGAACCAGAGCGGAGCGCCGATCACCCTGCCCAGCGGGCAGATTCATGTTGCAGAGAACGGCATGATTTCGGTGAGCGGACCCCAAGGCAGCGCCATCGTCGGCCAGGTAGGTGTCTTTGACTTTGGCCCAGGGGAGCTTACCAATCAGGGAACCAATCTCTTTGCTGCCGCCGAAGGGGTCACACCCAAGACCGGAGCGGCGGTCGTCCGCCAGGGTGCTCTCGAAGGTTCGAACGAAGACGCCATTCACGGCACCATGGAACTCATTCTGGTGCAGCGGCAAACAGAAATGATGCAAAAGGCTTTGAGCATTTTCAACAGCTTCGACAAGACGGCAGGCGAAGACCTGGGACGGATATAGGAGTAAAGCGATGATACGGGCGTTATACACGGCAGCCAGCGGCATGAGCGCGCAGCAGATGAATCTGGATACGGTTGCCAACAATCTGGCTAACTCAGCGACGGCAGGATTCCGCCGCCGGCGTCTTCAGTTCGAAGACATGATCTATCAGAACGTCGTTACTCCTGGCAGCGCGCAGAGCACCCAGACGACTCAGGCCGGCCTGCAGATCGGCCTCGGTACCAAGCCGGTGGCGACCGAAGTCATCATGACGCAGGGCGACTTTAACCAGACTGGCAATAATCTCGACCTTGCTATCCAGGGACAGGGCTTTTTTCAGGTCACTCGCCCCGACGGCGCTATCGCTTACACGCGTGCCGGCAGCTTCCACCTGAACAATCAGGGGCAGATCGTTACGGCGAACGGCGATCTTCTTACGCCGCAGATCACGATTCCTTCAAATGCGTCGAACGTACAGATCTCGCAGTACGGTGTCGTGACAGCGACGATTCCAGGACAGACACAGAGCTCGCAGCTAGGCACGCTTCAGCTTGCTACCTTTGCGAATCCGGGCGGGCTGAACTCAATCGGCGGCAACCTGTTTCTGCCCAGCACCTCTTCGGGAACCGCGATTACAGATACTCCCGGCGGAACGACCGGTGTGGGCACGCTGCAGCAGGGCTATCTCGAGAACTCGAATGTGGATGCGGTTGAAGAGTTTGTGCAGATGATCATGGCCCAGCGGGCCTATGAGAGCAACTCCAAGGTGGTCAAGACCGCCGACGATATGTACGGCCAAATCAATAACCTGGTGCGCTGATGCGGATTCTTCTGGTAATAGGTCTGGCAACTGGAACAGTACTCGGGCAGGCAACATGCGCACGCACGCCGGAGCTTGCGGTCGTAGGAACGGCTGCTGCTCCGGGAGAGCTGGGGGAAAGCGGCGGTTACCGCGTAGAGACGGTGAAGCACGATCTGGTTGGGCGAGGAAGCTGGGCTGTCGTGCGTTCTTGTGCGCACCCAGAATGGCCGGCCTATATGTTGCCCGCACCAGTGGAAGTAAAAGCGCAGGCGCCTGTTACCAAAGTTGCGTCAATGGATCTGGCAGTCCGCGCAGGGGAGCGGGTTTTTGTGAGGTCAAACTCCACCTCAAGCCGTATGCAGATGGCGGGCATTGCCAATCGCAGCGGCATGGTCGGAGATGTCATTCCGGTTTCGATGGCTGTATTTGGCAGTGAAGGTTCCGAACGTTGGGTCCAGGCAGTGATTAAAGGAAAGGGCGAGGTGGAACTGCGATGAAGAACGATTGGAAATATATCGCGCTGGTGATGCTGGTGCTTCTGTTGCTGGGAGTGGAGATCTCCATGGCACAGGGGAAGTCCAAGAAGCAGGATGTCGCGGCCAGTTCGCTTGATTCTTATCTGGCCCGCGTTCATGCTGAGGACGCCGGCTCGCAGACCTCGCCTGGGTCTATCTGGACTGAAAACGGCCGGATGGCGCGGATGGGTAGCGATATGCGCGCGCGGTTTCCCCATGATCTGATCCAGGTGGTGGTTCAGGAGAGCGTAGTCGCAAGCACCGATGGGTCCGTGAAAGGATCGCGGACCTCGAATGCGAGCTCGCAGATTACGTCACTGTTCAGCAAACTGAGTGCAAGTTCCGCGGCACAAAATCTTATCGGGCAGAATTCGTCCGCGGGCTTAAATGCTCAGGGAAGCAGTGCCAACAACTCCAGCTTGCTAACAACATTCGGGGGGCAGGTCGTCGAGGTGCTTCCAAACGGCATGTTGGTCATTGAGGCAGCCCGCCAGGTGGAGTTCAGCCAGCAGGCGCAGACCATCGTGTTGCGCGGCCTGGTTCGTCCCGAAGATATCTCGCAGCAGAACCAGGTACTCTCGACCGCTATCTCCAGCCTTGAGTTGCAGGTACGTGGGAAGGGCATTGTGACTGACTACACCCGCCGTCCTAATGTGCTGGTCCGGTTGTTGCAGAAAGCGGTGATCTTCTAATGCGCGCTTTTGTCGTCCTGCTGCTTTTGCTGATCTCCGGCGTCATGTTCGGTGCCGACGCCCGCCTGGCGCATGTGAAGGATATTGCGACCATCGAGGGAATTCGCGAAAACCAGCTTGTTGGGTATGGCATCGTCGTAGGGCTCCAGGGAACTGGAGACAGCCAACAAACGGGTTTCCCGATGCAGACCTTGACCGCAACGCTCTCCCGTATGGGGGTGAGCGTCCCGTCGAATGGCATCCGCGTGCAGAACCTGGCCGCGGTTTTCGTCTCGGCGTCATTGCCGCCTTTCTCCCGGCCCGGAACCCGTATCGACGTGACCGTCGCGGCCGCAGGTGATGCCAAGAGTCTTGAGGGCGGTATGTTGCTGATGACACCGCTATACGGCGCCGATGGCCGCATCTATGCGCAGGCACAGGGATCGCTGGCAATTGGCGGATACTCGGTAAGCGCGAACGGCAATACGAAGCAGACTAACCATCCGACGACTGCCAGAATTCCGACCGGAGCGATGGTGGAACGCGGAGTGCCGCTCGAGCTTGCCGGCCGCCAGACATTCTCTCTGCTATTGAATGACGCCGATTTTCGCAGCGCAGAATCTACCGCAACCGCGGTGAACAAAGCACTTGGACGCACAGCAGCGCGTGCGATGGATAGCCGTCGGGTCGAGCTTCAGGTTGCCCCCGGCGAGGATATTCCTCAACTTCTGGCTCGCGTGGAGGCGGTGGAAGTCTCTCTGGCCCCAAGCGCCCGCGTCATTGTGAATGAACGTACTGGGACAGTCGTAATTGGCGGTCAAGTGGTGCTGCAGCCGGTTTCGATCCTGCACGGCGGTCTAAGTGTCAACGTGGTCTCGGAGTTCGAGGTCAGCCAGCCAAACGCCTTCGCGCAGGGTACAACGCAGGTGGTGCAGCAAACCAAGGTGGATGCAAAGGATAAGCCGGTCAACCGCATCGAGCTCAAGCAGGGCGCGACGGTGGAAGAACTGGTGAAGGATCTGCAGGCGATCGGGGCTACAGCTCGTGACGTGATCTCGATTCTGCAGGCAATGAAGGCGGCAGGAGCATTAGAAGCGGAGATTGAGGTGCTGTGATGATGGTGACCTCTGTAGGTCCGTCCCTGGGCGATGCAACCGCAATACGGCAACAAAAGCTCGAAAACGCAGCGAAGCAGTTTGAAGGTATGCTGATGAACGAGTTGTTGAAGCCGCTGCGGAACGAAGAAGACGGAGAGGGCCAGTTTGGCGATGCCCTGAAGTCCTATGGGACTGAGGCGCTGGCAACAGCGATGGCAAGCCGGGGTGGCCTGGGATTTGGTTCAAGAATGGTAGCGGCTGTCGAACAACGCGAAAAAGATTCTGTTACGAGCTCAAGTCTGGTCCCAATAGGCCGATAAGCTCGTCAAGGAGTGTTGTATGGCAAACGAAACGAGTGGCATTGGAAATCTCGGCAGCCTGGTAAATGGTCTCGGTATTGAGAAGACGGGTGGCGTGGCACGCACGACCAAGGCCGCGTCCGCAACAGAAGCCAAGAGCATCCAGCAGGATCAGACAACCCTTAGCCCCGCGGCGGGAGCACTCGCCCAGGCTGTCAATGGCGACGATACGCGCATGGAGAAAGTCGCCGCGCTGCAGAAGGCGATTGCCGACGGCAGCTATAACGTGCCATCGACCGCGGTAGCTGACAAGCTGATCTCGTCGATGCTCAAATAGGAGACACATGTCTATCGGAAGCCTGGCTTCATTGATGTCGCTAGCCGGCTCGGCGTTGGATTCAACGCAGAAGGCGCTCAATGTAACCGCGCAGAACGTGGCTAACCAGAACACCGCTGGTTATACACGACGCGTAGTGGCCTTCCAGGATTCCGTGTCGGTCTCCGCTGTGAACATTAGCGTGACCCAGCAGCGCGACCCCGCCGTGGAGCAGCGCCTGGCGAACCAGACGCAGGTGGCGCAGGCGGCCAGTTCCAAGCTGTCAGCACTGAATGATCTCCAAAACGTCTTTCCGGTCAACAGCAGCGGGAGCACGGCTCTCGGAAGCGCCCTCGACGGCTTATGGACCTCGTTTGCCAGCCTTGAGGCCAATCCTTCGGATGTTGCGACACGCCAGGCGGTGTTGTCCTCGGCCGGATCGTTCGCTTCGGCAATGAATTCGGCGGCGAGTCAACTGGACCAGCAGATCTCTGGAATCAACACACAGATCGGTGGCATTGCTACCAACGTCGACAGCCTGAGCAAGACGATCGCCGGCCTCAACCAGCAGATCCTTGAAGGCAGAGATACTGACGGCTCTATTAGCGAGCAGCGGCAGCAGGTTATTACCCAACTGTCCAATTATCTGGGTGTTACCGTTACCCCCAATACAGATAATGCTGCTGTGACCGTGACCGCGAGCAACGGTGCAGTCCTTGTCAGCGGTGCATCTTCGTACGCATTCGATATGACCTCGACCTCTGGTCTTACCGGTGGACAGATCGGCGGCCTGGTGGCTGCACGCGATGGGGCTTTGACAAGCGCCCGCACCGCACTGGACCAGCTCGCCACGACTGTGGCGAATGCCGTTAATACGCAGAATGCCGCCGGCGTGGATGCCAACGGAAGCAGCGGCGGAGCGATCTTTTCGTCGCCCTCCAGCGCGACGGGATTTGCGGCAAATATCAAGGTCGTGATGACCAGTCCTTCAGGCATTGCGGCAGCAGCCTCCGGAGAGGGCTCGGGCGGGAGTGGAAACGCCTCTGCTTTGGCCGCCCTGAAGGATGCAAAGAACACCAGCGGAGAGACCGGCGGAGACTTTCTCGCCGCAATGCTGTCCGAGATCGGTGCGCAGGCAAGTGCGGCCTCCACGGACAATACGGCTCAAAACGCAACGCTGACGCAGATCCAGTCGCAACGTAACGCAGTCTCCGGTGTATCGCTGGATGAAGAGGCAGCCAACCTGACCATGTACCAGAGGGCCTATCAGGCCAACGCGCGCATCTTCGCGGTCGCGGACAAATTGATGGCGGAAGCGATCAACCTCGGACAGGACACGACGGTCTCCTAAGGACGGCATGACATGCGTATCGATCCCAATTTCATCACTGGCCTTACCGGCTCGCTGAACGCGATTTCAGCGACAGAACAGCGTTTGACGCAGCAGCTCTCGAGCGGATCGCGTGTGAATCAGTTGTCAGACGACTCTGTCGCGGTCAGCAGCGCGGCCCGTATGCAGTCAGAGCTTTCCCTCAACGACACTTTTATCAATACTGCAACCGGTCTGACCGGCCGCATGCAGACAGCCGACAGCGCTCTGAGCACGGTGGTGCAGCAGTTGACTCAAGCGATTTCGTTATCAACGCAGGCGAATAACGGAACGCTGAATGCTGACGCGAAAGCAACAGTGGCGCAGCAACTGCAGAACATCAAGTCCACGGTTCTTTCCATGGCGAACAGCTCCTTTCAGGGGCAATACCTCTTTGCCGGCAGCGCTACGGACTCGCCTGCGTTCGCGTCGAATGGGACTTATTCCGGAGATAGCTCGATCCAGTACGTAACCACTCCGACCGGGCAGAAGATCGCAACGAATGTGCCGGGATCGAATATCTTTTCCCAGGCTCTTAGTGCTCTTGACGACGCCATCGCGGGAGCAACCTCCGGAGATACGACGGCGACGGGCAAGCTAGGAACAGCGTTGAATACAGTAACCGCGCAGCGAGCAGCCTTTGAAAACTCGCTCTCTGCCGTGCAGAGCGCCAGCGACACAGCCAGCCAGCGCAAGTCCGAGATTACGATTGCGCAGACAGAGCTGTTGAGCGCGGACCCCGCCCAGGTTGCCACCGATCTGAGCAACACCCAGACTCAGCAGAAGGCATTGCTGAGTGTGATTGCCTCTCTGGGCAAGTCCAACCTCTTCGACTTTCTTTCATAACTCTGTCCTAGCCCTATACTGACAGGGGAATGTTTGGTGGGCTGCTGTTTCTTTGGAATGCGACGAAGGGCCATAGGTTGCGACCGTGGAACTCTCCTTATCTTCGCTGGCGTCTTGAAACCTATTCCGGGTTGAAGGCAGAGCAGATCACAGCATCGGATTTCTTCCGGTTTGCCTGGCGGGAACGTGGGCAATTGATGCGCTTTCTACGCTGGACCGGGGAGATCCGCGATCTGGCAGGGAAGCGGGGCGGGGAATGAAGCTGCCTCGCCGCGACCTGTTACGGTATGGTTTTCTCTCCGCTGCGAATGCCGGTCTTGCTTCAGTGATCGGCTGCGGGAAGAAGGCGTCTGCTCCGGCTCCGAAACAGGCTCCTACCCGCGAAATTACAGGACAGTGGTCCCTGCGCGCTGTCGCCGCGGAGCATCGTCTTTTGACAGGGTTCGCGGTGGATCCCAAACTGCTGCAGGACCCACACTATGCCGCCGTGGTGCGTGAGCAGGCCAGCCTGATTGTCCCCGAAAATGCGATGAAGTGGGGCGCATTACGGCCCGCACCCGGACAGTATTCGTTCGAGCAAGCCGATATATTACTTACTTTTGCGGAGCAGAACCGGATTCGTCTGCGCGGACATACGCTGTGCTGGCACCGATCGCTGCCATCCTGGGTCGAGGCGATCGATTCCGCGCAGGAGGCCCACCGGCAACTGACGGAACATATCCAGACAGTGGCGGGCCGCTATGCGGGGAGAATGCACTCCTGGGATGTAGTGAATGAGGCCGTAGAGGTAAAGGACAATCGCCCGGACGGTCTGCGGAACTCGTTCTGGCTTCGGCTTGTAGGACCGGACTATATCGAAGCGGCGTTTCACGCTGCCCGAGCCGCGGACCCTGCAGCGCTTCTGAGTTACAACGACTATGGTCTGGAAAGCGAGACCTACGACGCAGAGCAGAAGCGAAGCGCTGTGTTGCTCTTATTACGGCGGCTGAAGGCCAGACGTGTGCCGCTCGATGCGGTTGGCATTCAGTGCCATATTTCGGCCCGGCCCATGTACAGCTACGGCCCCGGCTTGCAGAGATTTACGGAGCAGGTGCGGGAGATGGGACTCCAGATCTTCTTGAGTGAGATGGACGTCAACGACCGGAATGCGGACAGGACACCAGAAAGACAGGATGCGGAGGTCGCCCAGACCTATAACCGTTTTCTGGCGATGGCGCTCGCAGAGCGGGCTGTGACGGCGGTTTTGTTCTGGGGGGTCGATGACGGCCACAGTTGGCTGCGGTATGAAAATGGACGTGACGACCAGACGCGTCCGCTGCTTTTTGATCGAGATCTTCGCCCGAAAGAGGCGTTTTATGCGGCGAGGGCGGCTATGGAAGCGCGTTCGATGCCGCCAAAGCCTTGATTGTAGGCCGGTCTGGTAAATTGCCCGGCAAAGCTAACAATGGTATCCTACACAAGACACTAGACGAGTGAATTTAAGAGAAGAGAAGTAGAGGAGCAACGTAATCCCGTGTTAGCACCTGCCAAGAAGACAGAAATTATCAGCAAATTCCGCACGCATGATTCGGATACTGGTAGCCCCGAGGTCCAGATTGCGATTCTGAGCGAGCGGATCGGCGAGCTGACGGAGCACTTCAAGACCCATAAGAAGGACCATGGCTCCCGTCGCGGCCTGCTGATGCTGGTCAGCAAGCGCCGTCGCCTGCTGGACTACCTCAAGAAGAACGACTCTGACCGCTACCGCGAAGTGATCGGTAAGCTGGGCATCCGTAAGTAAGCGGATTCAACATCTGCTTCCGGTTGAGCTTTACGCGGCACGAGTAACTATGCCCACGCGCACGAAGTTTCCATATACGGCTGCGGGGTCCGCTATGCGGGCTTCAGCAGCCGTTTATGCTTTTCCGCCCCTCTGGAGCGCGCGATAATGACGGGCGCGATGGTAGCTGAACAGCCAGGCGCGCCTCTGTCAGGGCACCCCCAACTCAAGTTTGTCGCATTGCATGGCCTGTGCCTGTGGGCCGCCATGTCTTTGCATTCGTGTGTCTGACACACAACACCAGGTTTCGAGACGAAGACAGAAGAGAAAGAAAGAGAGAACACTAGATGAAACAGGAAGTGACTGTTGAGCTTGCCGGTGGCAAGCGAATCACATTTGAGACGGGACGGATCGCGAAGCAGGCTTCTGGCGCTGCGCTGACGACCAGCGGCGATACCGTAGTCCTTGGCACGGCTGTTGCCAGCCCGGAGCCGAAGGAAGGCATCGATTTCTTCCCGCTCACCGTTGAGTATCGCGAGTTTACCTATGCCGGTGGACGCATCCCCGGTGGCTTTATCAAGCGTGAAGGCCGTCCTTCGGAGAAGGAGATCCTCACCGCACGCCAGATCGATCGCCCGATCCGTCCTCTGTTCCCGGAAGGTTTCCGCAACGAGACACAGGTTGTCGGCTTTGTTTATTCCGCGGACAAGGAAAACGATCCTGACGTCGTCGCCATCAATGCCGCTTCCTGCGCTCTGGCGCTGTCGGACATCCCGTTCGCCGGCCCTGTTGGTGCGGTCCGTGTCGGCCTGGTCGACGATCAATTTGTGGTCAATCCGACCTACGAGGAGAAGGAAAAGAGCCTCCTCAACATCATGGTTGTCGGCACCAAGGATGGCATCGTGATGATCGAGTCCGGAGCCAAGGAGGTCGCCGAGGATAAGGTCGTCGACGCGATCGAGTTCGGCCACAGCGAGCTCAAGAAGATCGTTGCTGCGATCAACGAACTGGTGGAGAAGGCCGGCAAGCCCAAGCGCGCCGTTGCCGCCGTCGAGAAGGACGAGGCTTATTACAACGAGCTGAAGTCTAAGGTGGGCGACCGCCTGAAGGATGCGCTGGACACACAGAAGTACACGAAGATCGACAGCTATGCCAAGGTCAAGGAGATCAAGGACGAGCTCAAGGCTGCTCTTCCGGCTGACGATCCCGATGCTCCGAAGAAGCTCTCGAAATATTACGAGCTGCTGCGCGAGAACACCTTCCGCGAGCAGGTGCTCGACGAGCGCATCCGTCCTGATCGCCGCGCCTTCGACCAGATCCGCAAGATCGACATCGAGGTCGGTGTTCTTCCGCGCACGCACGGTTCGGCCCTGTTTACCCGCGGCGAGACACAGGCACTTGTGACCGCCACGCTCGGCACCGGTGACGATGCTCAGCGTATCGAGACTTACACCGGTGAGCAGAAGAAGGCCTTCATGCTGCACTACAACTTCCCGCCGTTCTCGGTCGGTGAAGTTGGCCGTATGTCCGGCGTTGGCCGCCGCGAGATCGGCCACGGAGCCCTGGCGTCGCGCGCTATCGAGGCTGTTCTGCCCTCCGAGGCGGAGTCGCCCTATGTGCTGCGTGTCGTTTCGGACATCCTTGAGTCGAACGGCTCGTCTTCCATGGCAACGGTCTGCGGTGCGTCACTCGCGTTGATGCACGCCGGCATCAAGCTAAAGGCCGCTGTCGCGGGTATCGCGATGGGCCTGGTGAAGGAAGGCGATAAGTACGCCATCCTGACCGATATCGCCGGTGCGGAAGACCACTACGGCGATATGGACTTCAAGGTAGCCGGTACCCGCAACGGTATTACCGCTCTCCAGATGGACATCAAGATCATGGGCATCACCGCGCAGATCATGCGTGAAGCCCTGGAGCAGGCACGCATTGCCCGTCTCTTCCTCCTGGACAAGATGGACGCCGTCATTGCTTCTCCGAGCGAGAAGCCTTCGGCTTACGCTCCGCGTATCCACACCATGCAGATTCCGACCGACAAGATCCGCGATCTTATCGGACCGGGAGGCAAGGTGATCCGCGGCATCATCGATGCCACGGGAGTGAAGATCGACGTCGACGATTCCGGCCGCGTCAATGTCGCCTCCTCGGACTCCGATGGACTGGATCGCGCCATCCAGATGATCAGCGACCTCACGGCCGTGCCCGAGGTTGGCAAGACCTATCTGGGCAAGGTCGTTCGTCTGGCGGAGTTCGGCGCCTTTGTGGAGATCTTCCCCGGCACCGACGGTCTGCTGCACGTCTCCGAGATCGCAGAACATCGAGTCAAGGATGTGAAGGACGAACTGCGTGAGGGCGATCAGGTCCTGGTGAAGGTCCTGGCCATTGAAGGCAACCGTATCAAGCTCTCCCGCAAGGCTGTTCTTCGCGAACAGCGTGAGAAGCTGGGTCTTCCACCGGTTGCTGCGCCGCAGGAAGGCGGCAAGAGCGCGCAGGAAGGTGGCAGAGGCGATCGTGGACCTCGTGCTCCGCGCCCCGAGCGTCAGCCGTCGAATGAGCCCACCATCACAATTGAGGGTGGCGACGACTTCGACGAAGACGAGGAAGGCGATGACGACTTCGAAGGTGAGGGCAGCGAAGGCGGTGATGAGAACTTCAACCGCGCCGACGTTCCCGGAGGCTTCGTTCAGGGTGCCGGTCAGGGGCAGCAGAAGCGTGATGGTGGCCGTGGTCGTCGTCGCCGCCGCGGCGGACGCCGTCCCGGTGGACAGGGTGGCGGACAGCAGGGTGGCGGCAACCGCCCTGCCTAAGGCATAACGAAACTCGAACCGGACTGCTTCGGCAGTCCGGTTTGCTTTTAGAGCATTTTCCCTGTTGCTGGGTATCCCGGAAAAGGCGTGCAGCGGCGTTTTCATTGCGGAAAACGCCCATAGATGTGGAAGCCCTGCGGTACACCTACAGTGAAAATGCTCTAAGCCGTGCGCCGCGCGAGGAGTATGAGACTCATGGACGAGGCGATCAGCAGAATAGTGCCACTGGCGAAGCGGACCGTCATCTGTTGATGAAGAGCGATCCAACTCGTCAGGGTGGTGATGGCCATGGGCAAAAGATAACGCGTACTTAGCGCCTCCGGCCGCATCTGCGGCAACAGCCAGAGAAGCAGGAGCATCGCCGGCAGGTCGATACATGCGATCCAAAGCAACTCAGGCAGCGATAGAGAGATCGGTCTGCGTGCGAGAGTTGCAATCCAAAGAACGGCGGCTCCGCTCAATAAGCCGCTTGTCCTGAATCCTGCTGCTTCCGGCGCGATCACGGAGGCAACTGCTGCGCTCACAATGCCGGCAAGAAGAATCAGCCAGTGGAGCCCATCGGTCACAGATGCAGGGAATTGAAATGGAAGGATAAGCAATGTTCCGGCGACGCCGGCCAGGGCGGCAATTAACATCTCCTGCCGCAGGCCGGCAGCTTGTGCTCCGCATACGACTACGATCAGGACCGGGGTCAGAGCCCAGAGTGCGGCACTGGTGTAACCGGAGAGGTGGGCCGCCTGTTGCAGCAATATGGGAAATACAAAAAGTCCCAATGCCGAGGCGATGCCTCTCCAACTGCTGCAGCGTTCTCTCGGAAAAAGAGCATACAGAAGTGCGGCAAACGTACACGTGATTGCTGCGCGTAACGTAGAAGGCGTTGCGGGTAATATCAGAAGCTCGCGCAACCACTCCATGCCCCAGAGGAAGCACAGCAATAGAAGCGCCGCGATCTGCCGCATCAGCGCCAACTGACAGCAAGATGCCACCGGTGACCACGTGCGGCCGCTTTCAGCAGTACGGTCTCGTACTCTTCCAATTCGGCGATCACGATCGATGTCTCAGACCCAAGGAGCTGCGGTTCTTTGCGCAGGTCATCAAGCAGCGTCTGTACAGTCAACAGGCCATCCGCCGGTGCATACCATTGGGGTGGCGGCATACGTCTCAAAAGATCCGGATTGCCCGCGCCCTCTTCAATCAGCAGCGCCATGGAGTTCTCATCGGCGGAGAAGAACTCGATCAGGGGCTTTACATTCAAGCGAAGCGCCAGCTTCTCGATGGCATCCTCGTGGCGAGCCAGAGCCCGTCCATTCACAAAGATGTCGTAGCCGGGGTCCTCTCCTTCCACGACGATATACATGCTCGCAGCCATTGCACCATCAGTGTAGCGGAGGCGGCTCTCAGGATCGAGTTGAACTTTTTCTCTTCTATAGTGGAGTGCATGACGATTCTGGAAAACGAGCACGTAGAGCTCTCCACGCCCACCGGTCCGATGCGGGTACACATCTTCCGTCCGGCCGGAGAGGGCAAGTATCCTGGCGTTCTCTTCTATACGGAGATCTTCCAGGTAACAGGCCCTATCCGCCGTACCGCAGCCATGATTGCGGGGCATGGGTATATCGTGGCCATTCCGGAGATCTATCACGAGTTCGAGACTGCAGGAACGGTGCTCGGTTATGACCAGGCCGGAAGCGATCGAGGCAATGCACTCAAGACCACGAAGACGCTGGCGGGCTACGACGGAGATGCGCGGGCGGTGCTCGACCACCTGAAGCAGCGGCCGGACTGCACCGGACGGCTGGGGGTCATGGGTATCTGCATTGGTGGTCACCTGGCATTTCGTGCGGCAATGTATCCGGATGTGCAGGCGACGGCATGTTTCTACGGAACCGATATCCATAAGGGATCGCTGAGCGTGAGCGGAGACGATTCGCTGGCTCGTGCCTCAGACATCAAAGGCGAACTGATGATGATTTGGGGACGGCAGGATCCGCATGTGCCGCTCGAAGGCCGGAGAAAGATTCTCGCACGTCTAGACGAGCTGAATCTGAACTTTACCTGGCACGAAGTGAATGCGGCGCATGCCTTTCTTCGCGACGAGGGACCTCGTTATGATCCCGCTTTGGCACGCTGGGGTTACGGGATGGCGCTTGAGCTTTTCCATCGCAGGCTGGCGGTTGGCGGTTAGAGCAGCGAGACATTCATGGTCCGAGAACGGCCTCCCCCGATTCGAGCTTCGCTCGAACGTTATTCAATCATTCACTTTTTCAATCATTCAATGCCCCACGACCAGATCCTGCACAGCTCCTGGCCAGTCCGGAAAATTCCATGTAAATCCGTGTTTCTGCAAAACCGTCGGGATGCTGCATCGTGACTTCAATACCAATACAGGTTCCGTCCGTAGCAGGAGAGAACTGAGCTGAATCCCAAAAGCAGGTGCAGGCAGGCCGATGGGCATGCGAAGTGCTTGCCGCAGCAGGCGCATGAACTCACGATTCGGTAACGGCTGTGGACTGGTGATATTCACGGGTCCCGCAATCTCCTCTCGTTCGATCAGGAACTCCACCGCCCGCGCGTAATCAACGTGGTGTATCCACGATACGAATTGCTCTCCCGATCCCTGTGGCCCACCGAGACCGAATCGTGCCAGTGTCGACAGCAGCCGAAAGATGCCACCCTGGTCCGGAGAGAGCATCAGCGTGGTGCGCAATGCCACCTTGCGGGTGCCTGGGACCTGTTCTGTTCGAAATGTTTCTTCCCACCGCCACACGACTTCTGAAAGGAACCGCCATGATTCGGGCGTGGTGCTATCGATCGCTCCCGTATCCCTATATCCGCTCACGGTGGTCTCGGGGGTGGGGGTGAGAGAGTGCGGGTAGATATCGACAGCGGAGGCATTAAGCCACACACGTGGTGGGCGTCTTCGGGAACGAATGGCCGCCGCTGTTGCCTTGGTGGCATCGAGGCGGCTGTGGAGGATCAGGGCGCGATGTTTGCGGGTGAAGCGGGTATTGATGCTTGACCCGGAAAGATTGATGATTGCGTCTGCCCCTTCAAGGCATTTGGCCCATCGCCCGACGGTCTTACCGTCCCAGGTCACAGTGGTCCAGGGCGCAGAATGTGGAGTACGCGATACGCTGATGACGTCTACGCCTCGGCCATGGAAGTGGTGGGCCAGGGTCTGGCCGATCTGGCCGGAGCCACCGAGGAGAACGACCTTGCCTAAGCGAGATACTCCCTGATCCATGGATCTTCCGTGTGTGTGAGTTCAAGCGTGGTGCCGTCGAAGACGACCCGTCCCTCATTCAGGACAAGGAATTTTGTATTCTCCTCGAGCGTTCCTTTGGGCAATGGCTCCAACTGCTGTTCCTTCTGGTTGTAATAGTGCGTGGCCAGGGTGAATGCGTCCTGCAGTCGATGTGTGATGAGCAACGATGTTGTCTGAGAGACATCGCGCTGTTTCGCGACCAGGGCAATGATGGTCGTCGATGTGATGGGGTCGAGTCCGCCAGTAGGCGAGTCGTAGAGAATCAGGTCGGGACCGGTAATGATGGCGCGGGCAATCGAGACGCGGCGGCGCATGCCACCGGAGAGTTCAGAGGGAAACTTCTCGATGGCGTGGCCCAGCTCCACGAACTCCAGCGCCTCCACGACACGGCGATGAGCCTCTTCCGGAGCAACTCCCTCTTCGTTGAGGCGGTAGGCAACGTTGTCCTCGACATTGATGGAGTCGAACAGCGCCGATTCCTGGAAGACCATACCGATGCGCCGTCGCAGCTTAAAGAGCTCCCGCTCCGGCATCGCCGTGACCTCTTCTCCAAAGACAAAGATCCGGCCGGAGTCCGGCTTGAGAAGGCCGTCAACCAGCTTCAGCAGAACAGATTTACCGCCGCCTGCCGGACCCAGCAGAATGCGGGTTTCACCAGGCATGACGGTAAAGGAGACGTTGCGCAATACCTCGTTGCCTTCGAAGCCGATGGAGACACCTTCGAAGGCAACAACCGGAGCGTCAGGTGACAATCCGTGCTTGAGCGCGGTCTCTTGGATGGATGGCATCTAGAGCAATTCTCCTAATACTGTAGCGTTGGATAAATCTGTGAATGCCGTTTTCTTCGAAGGAAAACGGCGCAAAACTGTCGAAACTCCGCTCTACACCTTTAGGAGAATGCTCTAGCGTCCCAGGATCCCGATCAAGAACCGGGTCAGGATAAAATCCGAAACGATGATCAGAATGGAGGAGGCTACCACCGCCTCAGTGGTGGCGCGGCCCACACCTTGTGTGCCGCCCTTGGTCTGCATGCCGAAGTAGCAGCCGATGGAGGAGATGATGAAACCGAAGAAGACCGGTTTGGTGAGCCCCTGCCATAGGTCGGCCCATACCAGGGCTGAGTAGGTCGAGGTGAAGTAAGCGTGTCCATCCAGGCCGAGAAGAAAGACTGCTACCAGGCCGCCGCCCAGGATACCCATGCACATGGACAGAATAGAAAGCCAGAAGAGCATGAAGACCGTCGCCAGGATCCGCGGAGCAACCAGCTTGCGTACCGGGTCTACACCCAGCGCGCGCATGGCGTCGATCTGTTCCGTCACACGCATCGAGCCAAGTTCGGATGCCATGCCGGAGGCATTACGGCCAGAGACCATCAATCCGGTCAGCACAGGGCCGAGCTCCTTCACCATGGAAAGAGCGACGAGGTTGCCGGTCTTACTGACCGCGCCAAACTGCTGCAACGCTGTCGCCGCCTGCAGCGCCAGCACGCAACCCGTGAAGAAGCCTGTCAAGACGACGATCGGCAAGGAGCCAACACCGATCAGGTCCATCTGCTGAAAGAGGTCTCCCCAGTAGATGGGCGGCGTCAGCAGCGAGCGGAAGGCACGTCCGGCTAGCAGAGAGTACTCCTGGAGAGCCAGGAGTTTGGATTTGACCCACGCAGTGGGAGACGGTAGCGGAATTGGCATGCTCTTGCTGGAATTATCTCGTACTGCTGCTGTCGTTTAGATGCGGATGGATGCGATTTGGCTTAAGGGATTGTGTACCGGACGTGTCTCCTTCGGTGCAGGATGAGAAAATAAGGAGATGGCTGACACCATGCAGGCTGCCGTACTGTACGGCAAGGAAGATTTGCGTCTCGAAACGGTAGACCGCCCTACGGCTGGCCCTGGAGAGATTGTTGTTCGTGTAGGAGCTGCCTTAACCTGCGGCACGGATCTCAAAGTCTATCGCCGCGGCTACCACGCCATGATGCTGAAGCCGCCCATTCCCTTCGGGCACGAACTTGCCGGAACCGTAGTAGAGGCTGGAGAGGGTGCGAAATTCAAGATTGGCGACCGAGTCGTGGCTCTGAACTCGGCGCCGTGCGACCAGTGTTATTGGTGCATGGAAGGGCAGCAGAACCTCTGTGAAGACCTCCTCTTCAACAACGGAGCTTACGCGGAATACATCCGCATTCCGGCCCGCATCGTTGCGAAGAATACCCTTCCGGTTCCAGAGAGTCTGCCGTTTGAATATGCTGCATTGACCGAGCCTTTAGCCTGTGTGATCCGTGGGCTTGAGGAGTCGAATGCAAAGCTGGGCGACTCCATGGTGGTGATCGGCGCCGGTCCCATCGGTCTGATGTTTATGCATGCCGCAGAGATCGCCGGCGTTGAGGTGATTGCCGTCGTTAAACGCGATGATCAGATCGAGACCGCGAAGATCTTTGGCGCGCGGCATGTGGTGCAAATCGCTGACGGGGTCGATGCGATCGCTGAGGTCCGCAAGCTGACACCCGGAAGCCGTGGCGTGGATATTGCCATTGAAGCGGTAGCGACACCGGCGACCTGGGAGTGGGCTGTCGATATGGTCCGTAAGGGCGGCACCGTCAACTTCTTTGGAGGTCCTCCCAGCGGAACCAAGGTGCAGCTCGACACCAATCGTCTGCACTATGGCAACATCACCCTGAAGGCGAGTTTTCATCACACTCCCTCTACCTCGAGGACTGCCTTCGAGCTGATTAAAAGCGGGCGCTTCAAGTGTGCGGAGTACATCACAGGCCGTGCCGGTCTGGCAGATATTCCGGAGATCTTCCGCAAGATGATGGTGCGTTCGGCCGAGGGAGTGAAAGACATCAAGACGGCCGTCTTTCCAGAAGGGGTGTCATGTTAGAAGGCGCTCCAGCGCAGTACCTTATGCCCGCAGTGCGGCTGACGGTGGAGGAGGCGCGCGCTTGGTGCCATAATCTGGCGACCAGCCACTACGAGAACTTTCACGTCGTGACCTGGTTGCTGCCGAAGGAGTTCAAGACTGACTTCGAGGCCCTGTACTCTTACTGCCGTGCCTCGGACGACCTTGGAGATGAGGTTGCTACACCGGAGATCGGTATGCGCCTGCTCGAAGAGTGGGGTGTACTGCTGCGCGAGTGCTACGAGGCGCCCGAACAGACGAAGCATCCCATCTTTGTTGCGTTGACCGAGACCATTCGCGAGCGGCAAATCCCCATGCAGCCGTTCCTGGATCTGCTGGCGGCTTTCAAGGCAGATCAGATTAAGACCCGGCATGCCTCAATCGCCGAACTGGAGGAGTACTCGGTCTATTCGGCCAATCCCGTCGGCCGCATGATCCTGCACACCTGTGGTTATCACGATGAGGTGCTGAATCTGCTCTCGGACAAGATCTGCACCGCGCTGCAGTTGGCGAACTTCTGGCAGGATGTAGGCGAAGACTGGGACCGTGGACGTGTCTACCTGCCGCAGGACTGGATGGCACGTTTCGGTATCACGGAAGAGCAGATCGCAGCTCGCCGCATCACACCGCAGTTCCGGGAGATGATGCGTGGCCTTGTCGCCGAGACACGGTCGATGTTTACCGAGGGAGCAGCTCTCGAGCGTGGTGTGGAGAAGCAACTTGCGGTGACCCTGCGCCTCTTCCGCCGCGGTGGAGAGAGCATCCTGAATGCGATTGAAGCTCAGGGATACGACACGCTCACACGGCGTCCCGTCGTGACCAAGGCGGCCAAGGTAAAACTGCTGGGACGCGCATTTGTGGAGAAGATGGTCGCGTGAGTATCTCTGTAGAGCAGGCCTATGCGCAGTGCCGGGCCATCGCAAAGCGTGAAGCGAAGAACTTCTACTATTCCTTCGTCGCGCTGCCGCCGCACAAATCCAATGCCATGTGCGCGGTGTACGCCTTCATGCGCAAGGCAGACGATCTGGCGGACGATGAGAGCCTGAGTATTCCGGAACGCCGCCAGCGGATGGCCGTCTGGCTTGAGGACTGGCGTCGTGCCCGGGCCGGAGCACCCACTGATGATGCTGTTTTTGTCGCTTTGAAGGATGCGCAGCGCCGCTTTCAAATTCCCGACGATCTCCTGGAGAAGCTGGTGCAGGGCACCACGCTGGACATCCAGGAGACAAAGCCCGGCGTCCGCATACTTGAGATCGATGGCAGGCCGTATGAGGTCTATGAGTCGATCTCGGCGCTATACGACTACTGCTACCTCGTCGCCAGCGTTGTCGGTCTGGTATGCATCCGCATCTTTGGCTATCACGGAACGGAGGCTGTGAAGCTCGCGGAAGAGACCGGCCTCGCTTTCCAGGTCACGAATATTCTGCGCGACGTGAAAGAAGACAGCGAACGTGGACGCGTCTATCTCCCTCTGGATGAGTTACAGGCAGCGGGACTCACGCCGGCGGATGTCCTTCAGGGAGATCCGGTGCTGCTGCGTCCCGTGATGTTGAGTCTTGCCGCGAAGGCAAAGGCAATGTATCTGGCGTCGGATCGTCTGACCCCGATGCTTGATCGTGACAGCAGGGCGGCAATGTGGGTGCTGGCTAAGATCTATCGCATGCTGCTGGAACGTATCGAGCGGATGGACTTCGATGTCTTCTCCGAACGTGTCTCCGTGCCGACTGCTACAAAACTTCGGGTACTGGGACAGGGTATGGCGATGACCCTGTGGAATCGGGTGGCTGCGCGATGAAAGACGTCATCATCGTCGGCGGTGGCTTGGCCGGCCTGACGGCTGCGCATGCACTTGCGAAGCAGGGAATTGCGGTGCAGGTGCTGGAGCGTCGCCCTTACATCGGCGGACGAGCTTACTCCTACGAGCATCCCGCGCTGAACGAGGTCATTGACTGTCAGCATGTCATGCTCGGTTGCTGTACGAATCTTGTCGCTCTGTGCAAGGCGGCAGGCCTGGGAGACAGGATCCGCTGGTATGACGACCTGACCTTCCTCGAACCAGGCGGGCGCGCCAGCCGCATCGGTCCCAGCGGTCTGCCGGCGCCGGGGCACAATACCCTGAGCTTTCTGAAGGCTCCCATGCTCAGCTTTGCCGACAAGGCAGCCATCGTACGGGGACTCCTCCAATTTTTTCGCGGGTATCCAAAAGACGACACAGAGAGCTTCGCGAGCTGGCTGAAACGTACCGGGCAAACGGAGCGGGCTATCAAACACTTCTGGGCGCCTGTCATCATCGGTGCACTGAACGACCGTTTTGAGAATTGTTCGTTGAAGTACGCCGGACAAGTCTTTCATGAGTCCTTCCTGAAGTCCTCCACGGGGGGACGGCTTGGCATTCCCATGCTTCCGCTAAGCGAGTTTTACGGCGAGGTCGCCCGGGCGGCGGAAGAGCAGGGAGCTGAGTTTGTGTTGCGGGCAAGTGTTGAGAGCATCTCCGGAGACGCTACTACCGGGTTCACACTGCAAACTACGGCCGGGGTCTTTCAGGCCAGGCAAGTGATTGTCGCTCTCCCCTTCGAGCAGGCCGTTAAGCTGCTTCCCGAGCTTACGTCAACGATTACGCGCTTTGTTCATGCGCCCATTACAACGGTCCATCTCTGGTGGGAAAAAGAGATTACGGATCTGGATCATGCCGTCCTGCTCGATACCACGATCGAATGGATCTTCCATAAGTCCCGAATCCGGGGATATAACCCCTCGCGCAGCAGTTATACGGAGTTGGTGATCAGTGCATCCCACGCCCAACTCAAGCAAGAGCGGGACGAGATTATCCAAAGCGCAATCAATGAGTTAGCTCTTTTTTTTCCGAAGGCAAGAACGACCCGGTTGCTCAAGACCGGGGTGCTGAAAGAGGCTCGTGCGACGTTCTCGGTTTTGCCGGGACTGGACCGCTATCGTCCCTCCCAGGAAGAGAGCGGTCGGCCAGGAATATTTCTTGCAGGGGACTGGACGAGGACAGGTTGGCCCTCTACCATGGAGGGCGCTGTCCGCAGCGGGTTGTTGGCTGCGTCATCGATTACGGAGCGCGTAAATCTTGAACCTGACCTTCCAGCCGACGGAATTATGCCGTGGATTCTTGGGGACTTTTAGGGTTTTCACGTGGCGTTCATATGTCAGCAACCGAACTGAAACCGTAAACGGTGACGCTAATAGAAACACAAAAAGGAGTGTTTTCCCATGCGCAGACGGATCCAATCCGCGCGGTTGATGTGCTTCTACTTGCTTCTTGTTGTTGGCCTCGTGATGCTCAGTCCAGTTGTTGGTTGGGCGCAATTTGAAAACGCATCTGTGATCGGTTATGTCCGTGACAAATCGGGCGCTGCCATCGCCGGTGCAACCGTTACGTTGACCAACACAGGTACCAACGTTTCCCAGGCATCCAAGACCGACGGAGAAGGCAAGTTCGAGTTCAACTCGGTCAATATCGGAACCTATGTTGTTTCTGCTGAAGCCGGTGGCTTCCAGAACACCAAAACAGCTCCCTTCCAACTTCTGGTCAACGCACGTCAGCGTGTTGACGTCGAAGTAGCGCCGGGATCAGTGAATGAGACCGTCGAGGTCTCCGCCGCGGCGCAATTGCTGGATACTGAAACCAGCTCCCGCTCGACGGTCATTCAGACCAAGCAGCTTCAGGAACTTCCTTTGAACGGCCGCAGCTACGCGGACCTCGTATTGCTCGTTCCTGGTGCTCGTAAGTCACTACTGGAAAATAACGGTACTTCGAGCCGCGAAGGTTCGTTCAATATCAATGGTCAGCGGTCGGCCTTCAACAACTATCTGCTCGACGGTCTCGACAACAACAACTACGGCACGTCCAACCAAGGCTTTGCCAACGAGAATATTCCTCCTTCGCCGGATGCTCTGAGCGAGTTCCGTGTAGAGACCAGCAATTATTCCGCAGAATACGGCCGTACGACCGGCGCCGTGATCAATGCTGCTATTCGTCGCGGTACGAATCAGGTTCACGGACGCGCCTGGGACTACGTTCGTAACACATCGTTCAACGCCATCGGACCTTTCCTTGCTCCTGGCGCGACCAAGCCGAAGTTCATCCGCAATCAGTTCGGTGGCACCGTAGGTTTCCCGATCTGGAAGGATCACACCTTCTTCTTCGGCGACTATGAAGGCGTCCGTCAGATTTTCAATGCGGCAACCGCTAACTCCATTCTGCCGACTGCCTCACAGCGCGCCGGGCAATTCTATACGGATGGTGATCCCACAAAGCCGATCTCGGTAACAAATCCAGTCACGGGCGTGACCTACAACGGTACAGTTCCGTCGTCCGCCATGACTCCGTTTGCGCGTGCCGTACTGGGGGCACTTCCGCTTCCGAACACCGGATATGCCGATAACAATCCCCTTGCTTACTCCAATAACTACGTCATCTCTCCGCGAGGCATCATCAATGACGACAAGGGTGATGGTCGCGTTGACCACACCTTCAACTCTCGTTGGAGCATCTTCGGCCGTTACAGCGAACACCGCGGTTACCTCTTCGATCCTCCAGGAATCCCGGGTCGCGCCGGTGGTAACTCCAACGGCAACGTGAGCATTCAAAACCGTAATATCGCAGGTGGTGCAACCTGGACCATCTCCAGCAATAAGTTGCTCGATGTTCGTTTCGGCTGGTCGCAGAACAAGGGTGGGAAGTTCCCCATCGGTCAGGGACAGACTTCGTTGCTGGTCGAGAACGGCATCACGACCGGTCTGCCGACTGACCCGCTCGTGGTTCGTTCGCTGAATGCCCAGAGTGTTACAGGCTATTCGCAGTTCGGTGCTCAGAGCTCCAATCCACAGTTCCAGAACCCAACCATCTACAACCCGAAGGTGAACTATACCTGGATTCGTGGCGTGCACTCGCTGAAGATCGGCTATGAGTTCCAGGCTGTTCACACGCAGGTAAATGATTTCAATCCGAGCTATGGTTCGGATACGTACGGCGGTCAGTTCTCGCGTGGCTCGTTCGGAGCTGGTACTTCCCAGGTAACTCAGGTACAGCAGGCCCGTAACCTTGCCGACTTCATGTTCGGCAACCGTTCAGCCTACTCATTGACGACTTACGCTATTGTTCAACTTCGCCAGCGTTACAACTTCATGTACATCCAGGACGACATGAAGCTCTCTCCGAAGCTCACAGTCAATGCAGGCGTGCGCTACGAGATTGTTACGCCTCAGTTTGAGGCAAATAACAAGCTCTCCAACTTCGATCCTTCCACCAACACCCTGATTGCGGCAAAGGACGGCAGCATCGCCGACCGTGCTCTGGTGAATACGCCGATGACGAACATCGGACCTCGCTTCGGTCTGGCATACTCGGCAACCGATAAGACGGTGCTTCGTGTTGGTTACGGCATCGGGTTCAGTCAGTGGAACCGCGCCGGCGGCGAAAACAATCTGACCTACAACGGTCCGAATGTCGTCAACGCCAGCATCACGCAGGGTACTTCGGCATCCACGTTCCCATCATCATCCAACCTTTGCAATGACACGCAGGTTCAGTCCACCTGCTTCCGCCAGACGCAGCAGGGCTACGCTCCTACGCTGACCACTCCTGCGTACTTCAACCCTTCAAACGTAACCTCTCGCTATATTCCGAAGAACTTCAAGACAGGGTATGTGCAGAGCTACCAGGCTGGCATTCAGCGGCAGTTACCCTACGGCATCGTTGCTGATCTGGCTTATGTCGGCAGCAAGGCCACGCATCTGCAGGTACTGGCTGATTACAACCAGGCGACACCCTGCACGTCCGGTACCTGCGGAAGCCTTGCTGCTCGCCGCCCGGTAACGACCTTCGGCAGCATCGAAATCGCCTATGGCGCCGGGTCTGCCAACTACAACTCGATGCAGTTCAAGCTTGAGAAGCGTGCGCAAAACGGCCTCTACTTGCTGAACTCGTTCACATGGGGACGTATCTTTGACATCTCGTCGGGACACCTTGAGACCTCGGGGGGGGACAACTCTCGTGTGAACTACGCGAATCCCCGTCAGGACTACGGTCCTGGCGGTTATGATCAGCCGTTGGCCGACACGCTGTCGGTAGTCTATGACCTTCCCTTCGGTCACGGACGCCACTGGGGTAACAAGACCGGTTATCTGACCAATGCCGCACTCGGCGGTTGGCAGATCACTCTTATCAACACCATGACCAGCGGTCTGCCGGTCAACGTCAACTACTCACTCTCGTCGTCTTCACCGTTGTATGTAACCGATCTGGTCACATACCGTCCGAGCCATGCTGCGGGTGGCGGGCCTATCAAGGCGCCGAAGACAAACTGGGTAAAGACTGCAACCGCCCTGAACGGTTATCTGACTGGAGCGAATCTCGCCATTCCGACCAGTGCTCCGTGGGGGAATGTCTCCCGTAACTCCGAGCGCAGCCCGGCGTTCTATCAGGCTGATATCGGTTTGCATAAGGCTTTCGATCTCTGGAGCGAATCTTCCAAATTTGACTTCCGTGCGGAGGCATTCAACGTCCTCAACAAGGTGAATTACCTACAGCCGAACAGCACGTTTGCCGTAAACAGCTCAAACTTTGGTTCAATCACCACTAATCTCCCGGCCCGTCAGCTCCAACTGGCAGCCAAGGTCATCTTCTAACCGAATCACAACAAAGAAGAAGGGCGGCCATTCGGCCGCCCTTCTTCTTTGCCCTGCGTTGTCATCCTGAACGAAGTGAAGGACCTGCTTTTAGAGCATTTCCCTGTAGTTGTAGTTCAGAGCATCCGCATGTATGGGTGTTTCCGCAATGAAAACGCCGCTGCACGGCAGGTCCTCCGCATACGCTCAGAATGGCGGGATCTGGCGCATAATCGCTTTGGACTCGATCCAACTAGCAACAAGGAATTAGCAATAGGAACTGCAAAAAGTTTATTGTTGCTCAGCCTCGCTAGGCGTCTCCCAGTAGCGATGATCGTTTGCGAAGTAGGAGTCATTCCAGGTGTTCAGCATGGTGCGGAAGAAGAGGAAGACCATGCGCAGCCGGCCGGTGCGGAGGAAGCGCCGGTTTGATGTCAGGATATGTCCACGTAGAATGCCGAACCGACGCGGAGAGATCTGCCGGGTGAGGTGATAGTCCTCGGCAAAGAGCGCCGACTCATCGAAGCCTCCCAGGCGATTGAACGCCGAAGCATCGAACAGCAGAAACATCCCGGTCCCGAACGGCTTGGTGAACGATCCGATGCGCTGCATCAGGTTGTTTGCCAGGTAGAGCGCGTGATCGAAGGGATTGCGGCTCATGCAGCGGATCGAGGTGGTCAGGCAGTGCAGTCTCCGTCGGCGCAGCAGACGGACGGCGCGACGGATCAGAGTTGTGTCGTCCAGCTCAATATCTGCGTCGAGAAAGAGGAGATATGGGGTCGAGGCCACACGGGCGCCGGCATTTCGACCAACGGAGGGAAGTCCGCCGGCAATGACCGTTACATTGAGCCGGTTGGCAAAGCTCATCGCCAATTCAACGGTTCCGTCCGTCGAGCCGGCGTCCGCAACAAAGATCGGTACGGAGCGCATTTCCGGCAGATCCTGTCTGGACAGACAATCCAGCAGGCGCGGCAGGTAGGCGGCTTCATTCTTGGCAGGGATTACGATGGTCAGTTCGGATGGCGAGCACACGACGTCCATGCTCAAGCATGTGTTGCATTCCACTGCGGGGAGGTGAAGCTTTCGTGAAAACCCTGTAAACAGTGCAGGGTTACCGTTCCAGGTACCCGATGGGGAGCATCCCGCGGACAGAATTTCCAAGGTATAGGCGATCTGTCGGTAACAGATCTTCCAACTTCAGAGACCGCTCTTCAGGGTGGAGATGGGAGCGTAACACGCCTGGCAGAACTCCATCTTTCAACGGAGGCGTTAGCAGCTTCCCGTCCCGTTCGATAAAGAAGTTTGTGATGGCTCCTTCGGTGACATTGCCTGCTTCGTTAAGAAAAAGAACTTCATCAAAGCCACGTTCGCGCGCGAGACGAAGTTGCTCGTCGTAGAGCTTGCGGCGGGTGGTCTTGTGTTGGAGAAAGAGATCTCCTGAGCGTGTCCGGATGTTGGAGAGCATCACCCGCAGCGGGCGATCTTCAAGCTGGATTGGGGCAGATTCAATCGTGAAAGCACCGGAGCGGTCACTGAGCAACCGGATGCGATGCATGCCTGCCAGAGTCCGGACCTTCTGTTGGAGAGCATGCCTTAACGCATCGGCATCGCAGACAAAATCAAAGTAGGCGGCCGATTGCTGCAGGCGGGCTAGATGCTCATCGAGAAAGTGAAGAAGGTTGCCATCCCATAGCATGGTCTCGATCAACTGAAACGGCTCTGCATCCTGCTGCAGGAAGGCTCCTTTGAGGCGTGTCTCTTCATATTCCGCTGCAGGATCGGAGTCATACGTAATGCCAGCTCCGACTCCCATCTCCGCTTGGCCGCCTTTCAGCGTGATGGTGCGGATCGCAACAGAGAAGCATGCCTCACCGCCCGGAGCAATAAAACCGATACATCCTGTGTAGACTCCGCGCCGTTCTTCTTCCAGGGAGTGAATCAGCTCCATGGTCTTGATCTTCGGAGCGCCAACGATCGAGCCAGAAGGGAAGAGAGCCCGGAAGATTTCGGCATAGCCTATGCCGGGACGCAGGTCACCATGGATAGTTGAAGTCATTTGATGCAGCGTCGAATAGCGTTCCACTTCAAAGAGCTTGTCGACATGAACAGAGCCTGTCGTACAGATACGCCCGAGATCGTTGCGCAGCAGGTCGACGATCATCAGATTTTCCGCGCGATTCTTTTCGTCGTTGGCCAGCCAAGCCATCTTCTCGCGATCTTCTTCAAGAGTACGGCCGCGCTGCACGGTGCCTTTCATCGGACGCGTCGTGATGCGGTTTCCATTGCGGCGGAAGAACAACTCCGGCGAAACGGAGAGGATCTGCGTCGAGCCGAGATTGAGGATGGCGCCAAACTCAACGGGTTGTACGGCAAGGATGTGATGCAGTAACGCTTCAGGGGAATCTGTGTAGCTCCATTGGAGCTTCGTTGTCAGATTGAGCTGATATGTATCGCCTTGCTCGATGTGTTGCTTGATGCGCGCGACCTTGTCCGCAAAGGTGGATGCAGACATGGTGATGGCGGGATCCTCGATCGCGATTTGCGATGGTTCCGTTTGGTACGTGAAGCTCTCCATATCGTTGTAGAAACCGAACCATGCCAATGGCTGGGGGGATAGCAGGCGGCGTAGCGAGGGTTCGAGCACATAGCCCGCTTCGTAGGCGATATATCCAGCAGCGTAGAGGCCCTTTGCTACGGCGCTATCGATGCGCCCCAACAACTCTTCCAATTCCTCGACCGTAGAGGCCGTGAGAGTTTCGACCGGATTACGGAATAGATAACTGGATGCCCCTGGAAGAGCATGGATGAGTGCAACGGTACCGACCTGGAGATTGGGGGACACGCTCTCTTCAGAATAAAGGTGCAACAGGGTAGATGCGATCCGGTAGCGTCTCGTCATGCCCATGAGCTTTGGTACAGGTCTGACCGTGACGGGATAAGATCTCGTATCACCCATGCACTGGGTGCCCATGTCCCTTGGGACATGGGCCCGGCCTTCTCTTTACGGAGCGCTCGTGCCAGGCTTTTCTGGTTAACCTGAGGGTTATAGAAATACGGTCCCGCGAAGCGCGATACCACACACTAAACCCCGGCGAACAAAGTTCCCCGGGGGACCCCACCCTTCGCGATAAAACTGCGAAGAATGGGCGACGAATGTCTACTGATTTGGGATTTTTCGATTCGTCCTTAGCTGAACAGAAACTCCTTCGTCCGCAGCTCTTTGATTGTGTCGCGCAGCTTCGCCGCCTTCTCGAACTCGAACTGTTTGGCTGCTTCGCGCATCTCGGTTTCGAGCTTCGCGATATAGGTGTCCAACTCCTGCTGCGTCGCGAACTCCGGCATACCTTCTGCTTCTGCCGTCAGGTCCGCATAATCCGCTTCTAGAACCACGGCAAGCGAATCCTCAATGGCGCGAACAACAGTCCTCGGCGTAATGCCGTGTTCTTCGTTGTAAGCCATCTGTGCTTCACGGCGCCGGCTGGTCTCGTCGATGGCTCGCTTCATGGAATCCGTCATCTGGTCGGCGTACAGGATTGCCCGGCCTTCCAGGTGGCGGGCCGCACGTCCGATGGTCTGGATAAGGGAGCCCTGTGAACGCAGGAATCCTTCCTTGTCGGCGTCCAGAATCGCCACCAGAGAAACCTCCGGCAGGTCCAGGCCTTCGCGTAGAAGGTTAATGCCGATCAGCACGTCGTACTCGCCTTTACGCAGATCGCGCAGCAGCTTTACGCGTTCCAGCGTCTCGATCTCCGAGTGCATGTAACGGCAACGGACACCCACCTCGGTGTAATAACCGGCGAGATCTTCGGCCATACGTTTGGTCAGGGTCGTCACCAGGACACGCTGATTCCTCGCAGCGCGATCTCGAATCTCACCCAACAGGTCGTCAATCTGTCCTTTCACCGGTCGGATCTCGACCTCCGGATCGATGAGGCCGGTGGGGCGGATGATCTGTTCTACGACCACACCTTCCGCCTTTGTCAGCTCGTACGGTCCTGGCGTTGCCGAAACATAGATGATCTGCCCGGTGCGCTCCTCGAACTCCTCGAAGCGCAACGGACGATTGTCGCGTGCTGAAGGTAGACGGAAACCGTAGTCCACGAGGTTCTGTTTGCGGGAGCGGTCGCCGTGCCACATGCCGTGCAACTGTGGCACGGTGACATGCGACTCATCGATGAAGATCAGAAAATCCTTCGGGAAGTAGTCCAGCAGCGTCGGCGGAGGCTCTCCTGGAAGGCGTCCGGAGAAGTGGCGCGAGTAGTTCTCAATGCCATGACAGTAGCCAACGGACTTAATCATCTCCAGGTCGAAGCGGGTGCGTTGATGAATACGTTGCGCCTCCACCATGCGACCCTCTTTTTCAAGCTGAGCCTCCCACTCTGCGAGCTCTTCGAGGATCGAGTCCATTGCCGACTTTTTCCGCTCCGGCTGCACTACGTAGTGCGACTTCGGATAGATGGGCAGGCGAGAATACCGCTGTTTCACTGTCCCAAAGAGAGGGTCGATCTGTGAAAGAGATTCGACCTCATCGCCGAAGAGCTCAATCCGATAGGCGTTCTCGTCGTACGTTGGATAGACCTCAATCACGTCTCCGCGGACACGGAAGGTGCCGCGACGGAAGTCGTGATCATTGCGCTCGTACAGAATCTCGACCAGACGCCTGGTGATATCTTCGCGGCGGATCTGCTGACCTTTTTCAAGCAGCAGCAACATGCCGTAATACGCTTCCGGTGAGCCCAGGCCGTAGATGCAGCTCACGGACGAGACGATGATGCAGTCGCGGCGCTCAAAGAGGGACCGCGTTGCGGAAAGCCGCAACTTGTCGAGCTCCTCATTGATGGTGGCTTCTTTTTCGATGTAGAGGTCGCCCGAGGGAATGTAGGCCTCGGGTTGATAGTAGTCGTAGTAGCTGACAAAGTACTCTACCGCGTTGTTCGGGAAGAACTGCTTGAACTCATGAAAGAGCTGTGCAGCCAATGTCTTGTTATGCGCCAGCACAAGCGCGGGACGATCAGACTGCTCGATGACCTTCGCCATCGTGAAGGTCTTGCCTGATCCAGTCACGCCCAGCAACACCTGATGCTTTTCGCCGTCGTTCAGACCGTTTACGAGCTCGGAGATGGCACGCGGCTGGTCTCCCTGTGGCTTGTAGGTGGTGGAGAGCTGAAAGTCCATCCTCTAAGAATAGCAGGAGAAAGAAAAGCGAATACTCGACGCTCCAAGGTCAGAGGCAGAAAGCAGACTTGTCCGCTGCCTGCGGTCATTCCGAAATGACAAATCGAAAAAGGCAACTCAAGCCTGTAGGCAACTCTCGGGACGGCCTTTCCATGGGTCCTAAGCCAGACCTGCGAGTTTACGGGTTTCCTCCCAGATGTCTTCGTCGACCGGAATGCCTTTCTCCATGTTTTCGGTCCGGGTGGCCGGCAATCGCTCGCCGGGATAGCGAACCTTGGCGTCTGGCTCGATATGCAGCGAAGCGATGATCTCGTCGCCAATGGTAGAAACGGGGCCGAGAGCCGCAGGATTGATCGCGAGAAAGACCTGGGAGACACCTGCCTCGCGTAGCGGATCGGGGGACACCTGATGCGTGGCCTGTCCGAACGCGAGCGTCGCCGCGACCACGTCGAGCATCATCGAAAACGCCGAGCCCTTCCAGTAGCCGATGGGCAGGGGATGGTTCGAATCAATGATTGCCTGGGGATCGCTGGTGAGCTTGCCTTCCTTATCGAAGCCTCCGGGAACCGGGAGCTGTTCGCCGCGCGCGGCATAGCCGTCCAGAGCGCCATAAGAGAACTGTGACATCGCGAAGTCGATCAAGAAATGTGCTCCATTCGCCCGGGGAACTGCAATCACCAGGGGATTGTTTCCGAGCACGGATTTGCTGCCTCCCCAGGGCGCCATGTTCGGCATGGTGTTGGTGAAACAAATGCCGATCATGCCGCTTTCGGCAGCCTGCAGACCGTAGGTGCCGGCGCGCATCCAGTGATTGGTGTGGCGGATCGCCACACATCCGATTCCATGCTGTTGGGCAAGTGCAATCGCGCGTCCCATGGTGTGCCATGCATTCAGGTTGCCGGGGCCGTAGTTGCCATCCCAGCGTTCCAGTGCACCGAAGGCCGAGACCGGTGTCGGCGACGCCTCAGGGTGAACAGCGCCGTTATGAATCAGCTTCGCAAAGCGAGGGAAACGGGCGATTCCGTGAGTGTAGACGCCATCACGCGTGGTTTCTGCAAAGAGATTGGCGCACTCCTGGGCACGCCCCGGCGTAAAACCGAGGTTGCGAAGGGCCAGAACGAGAGTGCGGACAAGTTCGTCATACGGAATGCGCAGCATAGAACCAGCTTAACGAAGTGGCCATCAAGACGATACCGCGGCTTCTCAATCCGTACAGCGCTGTCCCTGCGAGAATAGGGACATATGGAAGAATTTTCGACCGGCTCGCAGCGCTCGCTGATGGTGGCGCTGCTCGTGGCCGGTGCGTTGTTCATGGAAAACCTGGACGGCACAATTATCGCCACTGGTCTGCCAAAGATCGGTCAGGCATTCCACGTTGCGGCTGTCGATGTGAACGTCGGTATGACCGCTTATCTGTTGGCTGTGGCCGTCTTTATTCCCATCAGCGGATGGGTGGCGGACCGCTGGGGCGCGCGTACTATCTTCGGTTCCGCCATCGTTGTCTTTACGCTGGCTTCGGTGTTTTGCGGTATGAGCCAGAATCTGTGGGAGTTCACGCTGGCCCGTGTCCTGCAGGGGATTGGCGGCGCCATGATGGTACCGGTCGGGCGGTTGATGGTTGTCCGCGTTACCCCGAAGGACCAGATCATGATGGCCATTGCCTGGACGATATGGCCTGCGCTGGTCGCGCCCATCCTTGGCCCTCCGCTGGGCGGTTTCATCGTCGACCACTGGTCATGGCGCTGGATCTTTTTGCTGAATGTACCGATCGGGATCGTCTGCCTGATCGCGAACTGGATCCTGGTCAAAAACACCCACGAAGAACGTCCTCCTACATTCGACTTTCTGGGATTTCTGCTTGTCGGAGGCACGTGCTTCTCGCTCGTCTATGCGATGGAGCTTATCGGGCGCGAGCCCGCAAACTGGACACTCGGATGCATCCTCTTTGCGGGATCGGTGACATGCGCTGTTCTCTCATACTGGCATCTTCGTCGTGTCACGAATCCGCTCTTCGATCTTGAGGTCATGAGAATCCGAACCTTCTCCGCCGTCATGTGGGGAGGGTCGGCTTTCCGCGTCGCCATCTTCATGGCTCCATTTCTGCTGCCACTGATGTTCCAGCTCGGCTTCGGTCTCAATGCCTTTCAGTCCGGCTCTCTTACATTGGCTGTCTTTGCTGGAAACCTGGCCATGAAGCCGGTGACCACACCACTGCTTCGCCGCTTCGGCTTTCGTACAGTGCTGCTCTGGAACGGCGTACTTACCGCGGGAACGTTGCTGTGGTGCGGCCTGCTGCAGCCGTGGACGCCGCACTGGCTGGTGCTTATTGTGCTCTTCCTGAGCGGACTGGGCCGCAGCATGCAGCTCACCTCATTGACGACGATGGGTTATGCGGATCTGCCGAAGGAGAAGTTGAGTACGGCCTCTGCGTTTGCCAGCACCATGCAACAGATGACCGTCGGCGGGGGAGTCGCTTTCGGCGTGCTTTTGCTTCGTGGCTCAGCTGTCCTGCATGGCCGGCACGGTGGAACTCCGCAGGTTGTCGATTTCAGATATGCCTTCTACGTCGTAGCGGCGCTTGCATTTCTAAGCCTGCTGGATATCCGCACGCTTCCTCACACTGCTGGAGCGGAGGTCAGTGGACACGTGATGGAGCGCGAGGAACCGGTCGAAGCGTAGAGGCGCAGGACAGAACTACTGCGTCAGCAAAGCAACGCCGGCGCAGACGAAGAGCGCGGCAATCCATCGCCGCTTGTCGACGCGTTCCTTCAGGAAGAGTCGCGCGCCTGCCGAGGTTGCAATGTAGGTCAGGGAGGCGGTCGCGGGGGCAATCAATGAGAGGTCCGCAGCCGAAAGCGCATACAGCAGGGCAAAGAAGCTGATGGCCATACAGCCGATGCCGGCCCCCAGAAAGGGACTGCTGACGACGGCTTTGATCGCTCCCCCCAGGCCGGACTTCGTGCGGATATCATCGAGGTCTCCCAGCCGGCGCATCGCTGCGGCGATCAGGATGTCTCCTGCCGTAGCGAAGATCACTACCGTCCAGATCGTCACCCAAGCGTGCAGTGAGACCGCCGAAAGGTGTTCCGTCACATGCTGGCGAAGATAGTGGGATCCGGCCGAGATGGAAGGAATTGAAAGCAGCGAGAAAACCAGAGGACACTCCTGGATCGTCAGAGGCTATGTCAGCAGCCTAATGAGGCCGCTGAAGAGGTGAGGGCGCGATGGTCACTCCATTTCTTACCTTACAGCAGTTGTGCGTGTTGTTCAGCAAACCGAGCTCCGTTCTGCTTGAGGACGCCGAGGCGTCCAGAAGCTCCGCCGAGTCTCATCAGAACGACGGCGACGAGCAGCATCAGGAAGAGCATCCGCAGACCCTTTCGGGCTCCCCAACGAACTTGTTCACTGGGGTGAAGTCCTTCAGAGACGTTGCCTGATCCGGAAGCGATCATGGTGTCTCCTCGGCATGTTCTGTCCTTGAGGGGCCCTGCGCCACGAATCCGACACCGACAACGATCAGAGAGATCCCAAGCCAGCGAGACTTGGAGATATCTTCGTGCAGAAAAAACTTTGAGAGCAGAGCAGTGATTACATTGCCGAAGGCGGTCGCCGGATAAACGAAGCTGACATCAGCCCAGCTGAGCGCCGTGATATTGCATGCCATGAAGCCCAGCAGAACCAGGATTCCGCCGATCACCCAGGGATTGCCGATTGCGGTAAACAGGGTTCCAAGATGATGCACATCGACGACCCCGACCTGCTGCATGCCCCTTGCCAGCAGGAAGTCGCCGACTGCCGCTCCGACCATGACGCATATCAGGATCAGCCAGCGTTGCGGAGTCAGTGTGTGATGCGTGGAGCTCATCCGTTCAACTTTCTGCCTTCGGCAAGCGTGAGGCGGGGCCAAAGCCCCGCCTCACGTTGTACAGCCTGTATGAGTGCTAAGCATTCATGCTGACGGATTCCTGCTGCTTCATCGCATTCTCCGCCTTCTTCTGCTTGACCACCTTGTTACGCTGCGAACGCAGCTTCAGGAAGGCCTTGGCCTCTTGATATAGGCGAGGAACGTCGCGGTTGACGATTGCCTTCCAGATTACGCGGAAGGCCGCCTTCGGACGGAAGTAGTACTCGTCGTAGAAGCGGTGCACCATCTCGAGAACGTATTCGGTCGGCAGGCCGGGGTACTCGATATGTGCCATCTGGTGGCCGCTATCATCCGACATGACCTCGTTCGTAATGAAGCCGTTCTTCTTGGCGTAGTCGTAGAACTCGGTACCAGGGTAGGCGTGCGCGATGGAGACCTGGATGGTTTCGCAGTCCAGCGTTTTGGCGAAGTTGATCGTGTTGCGGATCGACTCCTTGGTCTCGCCCGGTAGGCCCAGGATGAAGTCGGCATGGATGACCAGGCCGAGATCGTGGCAGTCCTTCACGAAGTCGCGCGCACGCTCAACCGTGGCGCCTTTCTTGATGTTCTTCAGGATCTGCGGATCGCCGGACTCGAAGCCCACAATCAGCAGGCGGCAGCCCGCTTCCTTCATGGCCTTCAGTGTCTCGCGGTCAGTGGTGACGCGCGAGGTGCAGGACCAGGTGATGCCCAGGGGCTTCAGTTTGGCGCACAGCTCGATGGTACGTGCCTTCTGAATGTTGAAAGTGTCATCGTCGAAGAAGAACTCCTTGACGTCGGGGAAGTTCTCCTTGGCCCACTTCATCTCGGCGGCGACATCGTCGGTCGAGCGCTTACGCCACGCATGGCCGGAGAGAGTCTGCGGCCAGAGGCAGTAGGTGCACTGTGCCGGGCAGCCACGCGTAGAGTAGAGCGCGATGTAGGGATGCAGCAGGAAGGGGACGTTGTACTTCGTCACGTCCATATCGCGCTTGTAGATCTTGGTTGCCCAGGGCATCTGGTCGAGGTCTTCGACCTGCGGACGATCAGCATTGTGCTGAATGGTGCCGTCGGCATTGCGATAGCTGATGCCGAGAATCTCGTTCAGCGGCTTGCCCTGCGCAAACTCGACGACAGAGAAGTCGAACTCACGGCGGCAGACGAAATCGATCGCCGAGCACTCGTTCAGGGCGCGGTCCGGGTCAGTAGTGACGGGCGGTCCGACAAAAGCAATCCTGATGCTGGGGTTAGCTTTCTTGATGGCCTGCGCCAATGCGTGGTCACCGGCCCAGCCTACGGTCGAGGTGAACAGCACCAGGAACTCGTAACCCTTGGCAATCTCGATCGTCTCTTCTGCGGAAATATGGTGCGGAGGAGCGTCGAGCAGGCGCGAACCCTCGAGCATTCCAGCCGGATACGCAAGCCACACGGGATACCAGTACGACTCGATTTCACGGGTAGCGGGCCAACGAGAGCTGGCTCCGCCGTCAAAATTCTCAAACGAGGGCGGGTTAAGAAACAGCGTTTTCAGCGGCATGGTAATACCCCTGATTTTACCATTCGGGGGCTATGGAACTCCCCAAGGTTTCCGGTCAGGAGGTCTCATGAGCTCCGAATGGAACCTATACAGGTACGCGCAGGGGCGATTTGATTTCTATCTAAGGGAGGTTCTGCCGGGAGGTGGCCGTGGTCAGACCCTTAGCGTCCACAAATACGAGCCAGAACTTCGGATGCAGGGAATAGAAGAAGGATCGATAGACCAGGACGTGATCGCAGTCTCCAAGGGTAATGGTCGTTCCGTAGGCAGAACAGGGGCTGCTGACACTGCTCGGAGTGCCCATGGCTGCTTTGACGACGGATTCCGGCTCCTGTGGGAAGACCTGGTTCAGACGAGCGTCCAGCCGGCGGTCGTGGTACACCCCGTAGATCACCACTCCTATTAGGAGGAGGATGATGACCAGAAATACATTACGCATATTTCTGCTAAGAGTACGAATCAGGGCTTCGAGGTTGCCGCTGATGGTGCTTGCGGCAAAGTATTGTCGAGCCGGACAGAGCTCTTCAACCACTGCTCCAACTGACCGGTAACGCGCAAGGCGCTGATCTGGGTCTGACGAAGCGCGAGATCGGCGTCCAACATGTCCAGAAACTTCTGTCGCTCCTGAATACGTGCGTTCTGCTCATCCTTCGGCGTCGGCGGGGGAGCATTCGGATTTCCCGCGCCTTGGTTGAGCTGGATCTGCACTGCTTCGAGTTGCTCTTGCGCCAGATCCCGGTCCAACGTGGCGATCTCGGTGCGGACAGCAAGTTCCGGCAGGGCATTCACGGCCTTCGCCCGGCCTTCGAGAAACTCTTTCTTGATGCGGTCTGCGTCGTACTGCGCTCGGACAGCGTCTGCGATAGACTCTCTCGCTTTGGCGCGGAGATTGGCGTTGAAGATGGGCCAGTTCAACTGGATACCGAAAGAGAAGTTATTTCTCTGGAAGTTCCGGTAGTAGTCCTGATAGTTGTTGAACTCCGCATAACGGTTGTACTGGGCAGCGAAGGCAATCTGCGGACGATAGAGCTTCCGCGAGTCTCCAAAGGCAACCTGGAACTTCGACTGCGCACTGGCATAGGCAGCCTGAATCGCGGGGATGTTGGTTGCCGGCGGCCCTTCAACCGGGGCGGGCGGCTGCGGAATGGTGTCGTGAATCGTGCTCAGACCCTCCGCGGGAAGTCCGGTTAGATTCGCCAGATGCTGCCGCTGGAAATTGGTATCGCTCTCAGTATGCAGACGGGCGAGTTTTACCTGGGCCGCGGTAAGGCGGGACTTGGTGAAGTCGATCCTGCTGTCCTGGTTTGCATCGAGCCTGGCCTGGGTAATCTCCGTCAGTTTCGAAGCAAAAGCCAGTTGCTGCTGCAGTGCGTCGAGGCGTTGCAGATCGTGATCAAGAGCGAGATAGGTCAGTGCCGTGTCTTCCGCGACTGCCTGACGTGCGTCAGCGAGGGCGTAGTTGGCCGCCTCAAGTCCCATCCGGGCAGCGCGGATGTAGTTCTTCTGCGACTGATCGAAGACCAGGGACTGCACCGTGAAGCTGTAGAGGGTCGGCTGACCGACAGGGAAGCCGTAGGAGTAGCCGAGACCCGAGCCGGCGCTGAGCGACGGAATAAAGACATCCCTCGATTCGGCGAGCACCGCCGTTGACTTGGCGACATCGGCCTCGGCCATCTTGACCTTAGGGCTGTTGCGAAGGGCAAGGTCGATGGCGGAGCTAAATGAGATCTGGGCGTGCGCCGCCGGAGCCGCCAGGGCGACAGCCAGAACAACAGGAAAGCAAATGAGAGAGCGTACAAGCCTCAAATCGGAGAATCCTTCAGAACCCTTATGTGACCTGTAATCCATCGTACAGGTGAGCGCAACCGTTTAGATTGTTTCTGATGCCGGTGCGATGCGAGTTGTTTAGAGCATTTTCCCTGTTGCTGGGTGGCCGAAAAAGGACTGCAGCGGCGTCTTCATTGCGGAAAACCATATGCGGAAGCCCTGTAGTACCTCCACAGGGAAAATGCTCCTACTCCCCCAGCATGATGCGTTGGATGCCGTTAGCCCTGCCCGTCGCACCATCGCAACGAATCAGGGTGGCGCACATCTTCGGGTTGCCCTTAGCCGCTTCGAACTTGCCTGGGGCGCCAGTCAGAAACCGGTTCAGGACAAGTTCTGTCACGACCCCAATGACCGAATCGTACGGTCCGGACATGCCTACGTCCGTCTGGTAGGCCGTACCGCCGGGAAGGACGCGCTCATCGGCTGTCGGGATATGCGTATGTGTGCCCAGAACGGCGG
The DNA here is from genome assembly GCF_025685425.1 of Terriglobus albidus. Lineage (GTDB taxonomy): Bacteria > Acidobacteriota > Terriglobia > Terriglobales > Acidobacteriaceae > Terriglobus > Terriglobus albidus. Next base: position 66,348 of record NZ_JAGTAS010000022.1, on the reverse strand, counting down.
TCACTCTGCCGTCCAGATACCATCCCATGGCGACCTTCTCACTGGTCGCTTCGGCGTGGAAATCAACAAAGATGACCTTCGCCTTAATATCGCGGAGCAGCATATCGGCCTTGCGAAAAGGGTCGTCGTTCTGCTGCATGAAGACCCGCCCCTGCAGGTTGATGACGGCATACGTCTGGCCGTCGGGAAGCTCGCCTTCGTAGACGCCAAAACCCGGTGTTGCCGGCGAGAAGTTCGCGGGACGGATGACCCGGCGGGCGCGGTCGTGTGAGTAGGATGGGACCGACGAGACGTACTCGAGGATCTCTTTCTTGTCCCAGAAGTGGTTCCCGGTCGTGATGACATGAGCGCCCATATCGAAGATCTCTTCGGCCAGCGCGGGAGTAATGCCGAAGCCTCCGGCGGCGTTTTCACCGTTCACGATCAGAAGGTCGACAGTGTGTGTCTCAAGGACGTGGGGCAGATGTTCGGTAACAATACGGCGACCGGCCGAGCCGAAGATGTCGCCGACAAAAAGAATATTCACACGTTTAAGGATAGAGCATTTCCCTGTAAGTGCAGTGCAGGGCTTCCGCATCTACGGGCGTTTTCCGCAATGAAAACGCCACTGCGCGACCCTTCCGGGATGCCCAGTAACAGGGAAAATGCTCTAGTGGAACGAAGGGCTGTTGGCCAACGACTGACAGAAAAAATCATCGAATCGCTCATAAAAGCATTGAGCCCGGTCGGAACCGGGCTCAATGCGAATCAGGAATGACTGTTATTCCGCAGACTCCCCATGCTCCTGCTTCTCCCCGTGCTTCTGCTGCGGACGAAGCAGCGGGAACAGGATGACATCGCGGATCGAACGCGACCCGGTCAGAAGCATGGTCAGGCGATCGATGCCGATACCTTCACCACCGGTCGGAGGCAGACCGTATGCCAGGGCACGGACGTAATCTTCGTCCATGGCGTGGGCCTCTTCGTCGCCGCGGGCCTTCTCTTCAAGTTGCATCTCAAAGCGGCGGCGCTGATCTTCGGGATCGTTCAGCTCGCTGAAGGCGTTGCCCACTTCGAAGCCGCCGATATAGAACTCGAACCGCTCTACCCACTCCGGCTCATCCGGCTTGACCTTGCTGAGCGGCGATACCGCGAGAGGGAAGTCGTAGATGATTGTGGGCTCGACCAGATGTTCTTCGGCGATGGTCTCGAAGATGGTTGCGATCGTTCTGCCGAGCGGCTCCTTCGCATCGTAGGGTAGATCAATGCCGGCTGAGCGGAGCTGCTGCACAAAACTGGCGACCGCATCGCGCGAGGCAAACGAGTCCATCCCCGGCTTCGCACCCGCAGCTTCAGGCCAGAAGGTGATGATCGCCTCACGCATCGAGAGACGCCGCCACTTGGCGAGGTCGATCTCCACCATCTGGCCTGCACGCTTGCCCTTCGGCAGCGGGAAGCGGGCGATGGTGGTTCCGTTCACCTCGTTGGCGACATAGGTGATCAGCTCTTCCGTGATCTGCATCAGGTCCCAGTAGTTCGCGTAGGCCTGGTAGAACTCGAGCATCGTAAACTCTGGGTTGTGTTGGGTGCTGATGCCCTCGTTGCGGAAGTTGCGATTGATCTCGTAAACACGATCGACGCCGCCAACGACAAGGCGCTTGAGATAGAGCTCCGGAGCGATGCGAAGGTAGAGATCCAGATCGAGCGCATTGTGATGCGTCTGGAATGGGCGTGCCGCTGCTCCGCCTGCGATGGACTGCATCATCGGGGTTTCCACCTCGATGTATCCACGCGAGTCGAAGTAGTTGCGAATGGCGCGCAGCACCTTGGCGCGCTTCACAAAGACCTCGCGTGAAGGAGCGCGCAGGCGCTGACCCTGCTGTGGAGCTCCTCCTTCTTCGGCAGGAGCCAGTTCCTCAAAGTCTCCCGTATCGGTGAAGAGGTCGAGGTAGCGGCGGCGATAGCGGGTCTCGATATCGGCAAGGCCGGAGAACTTGTCAGGGAGAGGCAGCAGCGCCTTGGTCAGAAAGCTGAGAGACTCGACGTGAATGGTGAGCTCGCCGGTGCGGGTGCGGAAGATGTAGCCCTGTACGCCGATGTGATCGCCCAGATCGAGAAGCTTATAGAGCGCGAACTGTTCTTCGCTGACAGCGTCCTTGCGAACGTAGATCTGCAGGCGCTCGCCGTTCTGCTGCAACGTCGCAAAGCCGGTCTTTCCCTGTAGGCGGATGGCCATGATGCGTCCCGCGATGGCGACCGGCGGCTTCTGTGCCTCCAGATCCTCGGCGGAGAGCGCACCGAACTTCGCCCGTGCCTCCGGAATGGTCATCGTCACCGGATAGGTGTTTGGGTACAGGGGCTGGCCGAGCTCGCTGATCTTCTTCAGCGTCTCGATGCGCTCGCCATACAGCTTTTCTTCAAACTCTGATTCGAACAAAAGGAATACTCGCTTCTCAAAAGGACTTGAAAACTCAAGTATATCCGCCAATTTTTCGAGGAAAATGTGGCCGTTACACAGCAAAGGGAACCGCATGCGAGGATGCGGTCCCCCTGGGGGAGGACTGCTGGTTAGAAACATTGGCAGAACGTGCCAGATCCGTGCTGCCAATGTCCCCACAGACCGACAACCAAAGGGAAAGTTGCGCTTCCGTGCGAAATTATTTCCGCGGTGGTGTAATAGGACACGCAATGAGCGAGGAAAATCGCACTCCCGGCAAGCCGAAAGGCGTCCTTGGCGACCTGGTTAAGGCAGAGTCGTTTATTCAGCTGGCGTTTGCGCTGCCGATCGGGTGCCTGGTGGGCTGGCTGCTTGGGCATTGGATCGACACCAAGCTGGGGACGCACTGGATTGGGGTCGTGGGCATCCTGGTGGGTGCGGCCGGCGGATTCATCCAGATCTACACCGTCGCCTCGCGCTACATGAAGAGGGACGATTGAACCTGCCGGACTCTGCCAGTTACACCGACGACGACTTCCGCCGCTTGATCCTGCGCGCCATGAAACTTGCCACCATTCTGGCGTTGGTGGGCGCCGCGGGCGTCTGGCTCAAGTGGGGATGGCGGTCCGCCGTTCTTCTGCTGGTTGGCGCCTTGATCAGCACCAGCGGCCTTTGGGAATGGCTCCGGCTCATGACGGCCATTATGGTTCGCATGGACGCCAACGCTGACGCTACGGTGAAAAAAGGGCGGTCCCTTGGTTTGGTTCTGGCGGGCTTTTTCCTGCGCCTGGGACTCACTTTAGTGGCCCTGTATGTTAGCCTTAAGTTTCTGGATGGTTCGGTTTACGCGCTGGCGGCCGGCCTCGGTCTGGGCGTTTTTGCCTTGGCGTTCGAGGGGGCGAAGTTGGCCCGCGTCTGGACCGTCTAGGAAGTCCTCAGACAGGTTATTAGCCCCAAGATATGCCTCACCAGTTGCTGTTTACCGAGTTTCTGAATAACCATTTTGGCGGTCTGACGAACGGAATCCTGCATTCTGTGGGTTACACGCCGAAATATCCCGCTGCGCCGATCTCCAATTCGTTTGCGATGGAGATTCTGGTGGCGTTGTTCCTGTTGGCTTACTTCGTTGTGATTCGCCTGACGCTCAGCGTCGAGAATCCCGGCGGCGCGCAGCACCTGGCGGAGATGACCCACGAGTTCGTCTCGGGCCAGGGTGAGAGCATCATCGGTCACGGCTATGAGAAGTTCACCGGCTACCTGACTGCCATCTTCCTGTACATCTTGCTCTCGAACCTGATGGGGCTGATCCCTGGGCTCGAGTCGCCGACCGCTGACAAGGTTGTACCCCTGGGTCTGGCGATTCTGACCTTCTTCTACTACCACTGGTACGGCATCAAGGCCAACGGTTTCGGATACATCAAGCAGTTCCTGGGCCCCGTCTGGTGGCTGGCGCCTCTGATGTTCCTCATCGAGGTGATCTCACACCTCGCTCGCGTGCTCTCGCTCACCGTCCGTTTGTACGCGAACATGTTCGCCGGTGATCTGCTGACACTGGCCTTCTTCTCGCTGGTGCCCATCGGTATCCCGCTGGTCTTCCTCGGCCTGCACCTTGGCGTTGCTGTGATTCAGGCATACGTCTTCATGCTGCTGGCTACGATTTATGTCAGCCTCGCGGTTTCGCACGAGCACTAGGCTCCGGCTGAACGACAAGTTTGACGCATGCGGTACCGGCTTCCACCGCATGCGGAGCAACACCGCCATGAGCGTGAGGGGGTCAGCACGGTGAACCTCAACCACCCACTGATGACGGAATTCCGGAAGCCCGGAGTAACTCCAATGCGTAAGCTTCAGTATCTGTTCATGACGGCCGCCGCTCTTCTGTTGGCGCCTGCCGCGTTCGCTCAAACCGCCGACGCCGGCAGGTCCGGTCTTTACTACATCGCTGCCGGTCTGGGCATGGCCCTCGCCGCTGGCCTCTGCGGTCTGGCTCAGGGCAAGGCCACTGCCTCTGCCGCCGAAGCGCTGGCCCGCAACCCTGGCGCTCGCCCCGGCATCTTCACCTTCCTGATCCTCGGCCTGGCCTTCATCGAGTCCCTGGCTCTGTTCACCTTCGTTATCATCTTCCTGAAGGTTCAGTAAGCGATTCGCAGTACATGAACGTAGAAAGCCCTCGCTTCGGCGAGGGTTTTCTTCTGTAGATATAGGGGCTAGAACCGCTTTTGTTGGGGCATTTCGGAGCGTAGAGGAGGAATCTGTTTATTCCATTACCTCGTCCGGGTGCCCCTCCCTCGCAAGGCTAGGGTGGGCAAAGGAATACCCATATATCGCTGAGAAAGGTCGAAGACGGATCGCGTAGAGCGCGATGATCCCACATCTCGGCAGAGCCGAGATATGGGGGCACCCAGGGTGCGTCCCACAAAACAAATGCCGGCGATCAATGGTCGCCGGCATTTGTTTTGTAAGGGGTATTAGCGGTTACGCGATACCTGCACCGTTGCTCCGCGTTGCGCCAGTCCCAGGACCTTGCCGGGCAGGACGCCCAGGAGTAGAGTCGCGAGCACCGCGCCGGCGATAGCAATTGCGGCCGCCGGAGAGCTGCCCTCGAACTCGCCGCCCTCCTCGCCGAGCTTGCGGCTGTACAGCGCCGTCAGCAGGCGGAGGTAGTAGAAGCAGGCGACACCCGAGTTCAGCAGGCCAAGTACAGCCAGCCATACATGTCCGGCGCCGATGGCGGCGTTGAAGACGTAGAACTTGCCGAAGAAGCCACCGGTGAAGGGAATGCCGATCAGCGAGAGCAGGAAGAACGCAAGCGCCGCGGCCAGTACTGGATGCTTTTGCGCCAGGCCACGATAGTCGTCGATGGTGCGCAGAGGCTCGTCATAGCCGCCAAGCTGGCTGATCACAGCAAAGGCTCCGACGTTCATCGCCGCATAGCCTGCGGTGTAGAAGGCCGCTGCTGCAATGCTGTCCGCCGGAAGCGCTGTGTACGCCACCATCAGATAACCGGCATGAGCGATCGACGAGTAGGCAAGCATGCGCTTGGCGTCCTTCTGCAGTAGCGCGCCGAGATTGCCGATGGTCATCGAAAGTACTGCGATGATGCCGATGAGCCATACCCAGCGAGCATGCAACAGCTCCGAGCTATAGGTGGTAGCGGTGATGCGCAGCAGGACCGCGAACACGGCTGCCTTCGGTGCGGTCGACATCAGGCCGACAACCGGAGCAGGAGCACCCTGGTAGACATCCGGAGTCCATACATGGAAGGGCGCTGCCGAGACCTTGAAGCCCAGGCCGACCAGCATCATGGCCAGAGCCAGGAATGCCATCGTCGGGAACGCGGTAACACTAAGGCCAGAGGCAATACCGTTCAGCGAAGTCGTACCGGTCGCGCCGAAGGCCAAAGCAATGCCGTACAGGAAGAAGGCCGTCGCGAAGGAGCCCAGAAGGAAGTACTTGAGTGAGGACTCGGAGGCCGTGGCCTGTCCTTTTCGGTAGCCGGCAAGGATGTAGGTCGAGATCGACGAGATCTCGAGTCCAATGAAGACCATCAGCAACTCCACCGAGCAGGTCATCAGCATCATGCCGACCGCGCCGAAGAGCACAAGGGCAAAGTACTCGCCCGAGTGCGAGGTGGCGCCGGGCTTGAAGTAATCGAGCGAGACCAGAAGCGTCAGCAGAACGATCGACGCAATCAGCAGATGGAAGAAAACGGAGAAGGTGTCCATCTGGATCGAGCCGGAGAAGGTCAGCAGAATCTGGTGAGTCCGCAGCTGCAGCAGCGTCGCACCGGCAGCGCCCAGGGTTCCCAGTACCGCCAGCCAGCCGAGAGCTTTCTTGGACGCCTTGGGCGCGAAGAAGGGATCGGCCAGCATGATCAGCACGCCGGTTACAGTGAGAACCACTTCAGGGAGGATCGAAAGCAGGGCAGAAGACATTAGTGCGCACCTCCCTCGGTGCTGCTTACCGGTGTTTCCGGCAATGCAAGGTTTTTGGTCGGATTCGGATAGACGTGGACATCCGTAACGGCAGTCCTGCCTGCGGCTCCCGCGCCGAAGCTATCGATTGCCCGCATCCAGTACGGAGAGGCAACACCCATCACGACGAAGAGGACTGCCATCGGCCAGAGAGCGACCTGTTCACGCGCATCCAGATCCCATCCGGAGACCTCGTCGGGACGACGGCCCATACCACCGTAGAAGACCCGCTGAATCGCCCAGAGCATATAGCCCGCACCGAAGATGACGCCGGTGGTTGCAATCGTGGTCCAGAGCATTGGATGGGCGACATAGATGGTCTGCAGCGAGCCTGACAACGTCAGGAACTCACCGACGAAACCATTCAGGCCCGGCAGGCCAATATTCGAGAGAGCAGTGATAACGAAGAGCGTGACCATCCATGGCAGCTTCTGTGCCACACCACCGAGCTCGCGCATATCGTAGGTGCCATAGCGCTCATACAGCGCACCCAACAGCATGAAGAGCGCGCCGCCGGAGATACCGTGGTTGATGATCTGGTAGACGCCACCATCGATACCGGCAACCGTGAAGCTGAAGATGCCCAGAGTGATGAAGCTCAGGTGGCCGAGCGTCGAGTAAGCCGCCAGCCGCTTCAGGTCGGTCTGAACCAGGGCGACCAGCGCGCCGTAGGCAATACCGATTGCGCCCAGCGCGATCATCAGTGGAGCGATCTGACGTGACTGCTCCGGGAAGATACCGAAGCTGAAGCGTAGAATCGAGTAGAGACCGAGCTTTCCGGCCAGCACCATCACGGCTGCGGTTGGAGCTTCAAAGATCGCGTCCGAAAGCCATCCGTGCAGCGGGAAGACCGGGACCTTGACGGCAAAGGCGACCAGGAAGGCCAGCGAGGCCAGCCACAGGGCTGCATGGTTCGAGGAGATGCTGTGCGATGCCCCCATCTGCTGCAGCATCGGCAAATCGAAGGTTCCGGTCTGCGCATAGACCCACAGCATGCCCACCAGCAAAATCGCCGAAGGAATGAAGGCATAGAGAAAGTACTTGAGGGCAGCTTTGGCGCGCTTATCGGTGCGTCCGAAGGTAGCGATGAGAATCGCCATCGGCACCAGCGACCACTCCCAGAAGCCGTAGTAGAGGAAGAGATCGAGTGCGACGAAGACACCGATCATAGCCGTCTGCTGCAGCAGGAAGAGCGTGTAGAACAGCTTCTCGCGCCGGTCGATGGCGCGCCAGCTGATCAGGACACCCAGAGGAGCCAGGAAGCCGGAAAGCACAACCAGCCACATGGACAGGCCGTCGACGCCCAGGTGATAGCGGATCGCCGGCGAGGCAATCCACGGGACATTCACTTCAAACTGATAGCCGGTGAGGCCGTACTGATAGTGCGCCGGCAGATGCAGCGTGAACAGGAAAGTCAGCAGCGTGACCACCAGCGCTCCCCACTTCTGCAGTGTGGGATTGGCCGGGAGCAGCGCAAGCAGAATCGCCCCAACGGTAGGGAAGAAGACGATCAGCGAAAGGATGGAGCTGTCGATAGTCATTAGTGCGTTGCTCCAAAGGCTTTGAGACCGAAGGTCATGGCAATCAACAGAACGGCGGCGCCTAAGGCCAGCCAGCCTGCATAGGAACGAATGTTGCCCGATTGGATCTTACGTGCCAGGTAACCACCACCCTTGGCGGTAAGACCTAGAGTCGCTCCCGTGCCGTCCACGACGCCCTTATCGATGAATCCTGCAAGGAACAGCCGGGTAAACATGAGCGTCGGAACAACGATCAGGCCGTTGTAGATCTCGTCGATGTAGAACTTGTTGGCAAGAACGTTGTAGAGGCCGCGGTTCTTCTCAGCGAGGGCGCCTAGCGTTCCCGGCTTCTTGTAGTAGAAGACGTAGGCGAAGATGAATCCGATCGCCGCAACCAGAACAGAGACGGCCGCCAGTCCGAATTCGGAGGGATGGCTTGCGGTCGCCGCAACCGCGGCCGGCTCACCGAAGACCGGAGAGAGGAAGTGCTCGATCTCCATGCTTCCACCAAAGGCCTTCGGAATACCGACCCATCCACCGACGATGGAGAGCACCGCGAGGATCGCCAGCGGAATCGTCATGATCGCAGGAGATTCATGCACTCCATGTGCGTGACTATGATCGTCACCGTGGTGGGTATCGTGTGCCGGCTCCTGGAACTCACCGAAGAAGGTTTTGAACCACAGGCGGAACATGTAGAACGAGGTCATACCCGCTGTCACCAGACCAATGGCCCACAGAACTACGTGGCCGGAGGCAAAAGTCTGGTACAGGATCTCGTCTTTGGAGAAGAAACCGGCCAGCGGAGGAGCGCCTGCGATGGCGATCACACCCACCGTCATCGTCCAGAAGGTAACGGGGATCTTCTTCCGGAGGCCGCCCATGGCGCGCATGTCCTGCTCGCCGCCGATGGCGTGGATCACTGATCCGGCCGCGAGGAAGAGCAGCGCCTTGAAGAAGGCGTGCGTCATCAGATGAAAGATCGCGCCGGTGTACGCAGCAACGCCGCAGGCCAGGAACATGTAGCCGAGCTGCGAAACGGTCGAGTAAGCCAGAACGCGCTTGATATCGTTCTGCACCAAGCCGATTGAGGCGGCGAAGATTGCCGTCAGAGCGCCGATGACTGCGACGACAGAGAGCGCAGTGGGCGAGTGGGCAAAGAGTACGTGCGACCGGGCCACCATGTAGATGCCGGCGGTCACCATCGTCGCCGCGTGGATGAGAGCGGAGACCGGTGTCGGGCCTTCCATGGCGTCCGGCAGCCAGACATACAGCGGAATCTGCGCCGACTTACCGGTCGCACCGAGCACCAGCAGCAGAGCGATGGCCGTCATCATGCCGCCCTGCCACTCTGGATGCGCTGCGATCTGCGCGAAGACCTCAGTGAAGTTCAGCGTATGGAACTGCGCGATGATCAGGAACATCGCCAGCAGGAAGCCGAAGTCGCCGATGCGGTTGACGATGAATGCTTTCTTGCCTGCATTCGCTGCCGAGTCCTTCTTGAAGTAGAAGCCGATCAGCAGATACGAAGCCAGACCTACGCCTTCCCATCCGACGAAGAGCAGCAGGAAGTTGGCTGCCAGCACCAGAACCAGCATGAAGAACATGAAGAGATTCAGGTAGGCAAAGAACCGCCAGTAGCCTTCTTCATGTGCCATGTACCCAGTGGCGTAGAGATGGATCAGGAAGCCGACGCCTGTGACGATCAGCAGCATCAGCAGCGTGAGGTGGTCGACGTTGAAGGCGAAGTTGACCGTGAAGCCCGAGACGGAGATCCAGGGCGCACCGGCCAGAGAGATCTGCTCCGGTCCACCGCTGGCAAACATCGTAGATGCCAGCTTCAGCACCAGGCCAAAAGGTACAGCAGTAAACAGCAGGGCAATCGCCGCTACGACAGTGCGCGGAAACTTCCGGCCCACCAGGCCATTGATCAGGAAGCCGGCGAAGGGCAGTAGCGGGATCCACCAGAGATAGCTAAATTCCATGTTCTGGTCCGTTAGCCTTTCAGTAGGTTGACCTGGTCGACGTTCAGCGTCTGCCGCGACCGGAAGAGGGCGATGATAATGGCGAGTCCAACCGCGGCTTCAGCCGCGGCGACTACCATCACGAAGAAGACGAAGATCTGACCGTTCAGTTTGTTCCACTGATGGGCAAATGCGATAAAGGTCAGGTTGACCGCATTGAGCATCAGTTCGATCGAGATAAAGATCGTGATGACATTGCGCTTGACCAGATAGGCGGCGATGCCCAGCGAGAACAGGATGGCCGCAAGCACGAGATAGTAACTGATCGGTACCATTACCGCTCCTTCTTTGCGAGCACGACAGCTCCCAGAATCGCAACCAGGATCAGCACCGAGGTCACCTCGAAGGGAAGCAGCAGGTCGGTGAAGAGCAGCGAACTGATCTGAGAGATGTTGGAGGATGCTTCATCCAGGGAACCACCGAGGTGCGAGAGGCCAAGCTTATGACCCTCGCTCAGGAAGACAAAGCTCAGCAGGCAGAAGATCGCGGCGGCTCCGGGAAAGCCGGCGATGGAGGCGATCTTCGAGCCTCGCGTTCGTTCTTCTTCTCCGGCATTGAGAAGCATAATGACGAAGACAAACAGCACCATGACTGCGCCGGAGTAAACGATGATCTGCGCCGCGGCCAGGAACTCCGCTCCCAGCGACCAGTACAGCACCGCCAGCGACATCATCACCACCACCAGCGACAGCGCCGAATTGATCGGGTGACGCTGCAGCAGAAGGTTCAGCGCGGCCAGTACCGCCAGTCCGCCGAAGATAAAGAAGAGTGCAAGATGCATGATCGTATCGACTAACTCATTCTCACGAGCCGCGCGGGTTACCGGCTCATACCAACCGCGGATAACGAATCTAGCTCCTCAGAGCCATCACCAGGCTGGTGGCCAGAATGTTGGCCATCGCCAGGGGAAGCAGAAACTTCCAGCCGAAGCTCATCAACTGGTCATAGCGGAAGCGCGGCAGCGTCGCACGCACCCAGATGTACAGGAACAGGAAGCTGAAAACCTTGGCGACAAACCAGAAGATCGGCAGGATCGCCTGCAGCCAGGTCGGACCGAAGGCCGGTATCCAGCCTTCGAAGGGGCTCGAGGCGCCACCGAAGAACAGCAGTGTCGCGACGCAGGAGACGGTCAGCATGTTGGCGTACTCGGCCATGAAGAACATCGCGAACTTCATCGACGAATACTCCGTGTGATAGCCGGCGACCAGCTCTGATTCGGCTTCAGGAAGATCGAACGGAGCGCGGTTGGTCTCAGCGTATGCCGCCATGATGTAGATGAAGAAGCCGACGAACTGCAGACCGCCGAAAAAGTTCCAGGACAGGAAACCGTGCCCGATCTGTGAGTTCACGATATCGCGCAGGTTCAGCGAGCCTGCACGCAGCACCACACCCACCAGAGACAGGCCCAGGGCCAACTCATAGCTGATGACCTGGGACGATGCGCGCAGCGAACCCATCAGCGAGTACTTATTGTTCGACGACCAGCCCGACAGAGCGATACCGTATACACCGATCGAGGTGATCCCCAGAATCACGAGCAGTCCGATGTTGACATTCGAAACCTCGAAGATATCGACGCCGCGGATCTTGAAGGTTTGGCCGAAGGGAACTACCGCAACCGAGACCAGAGCGCAGGCCAGCGCGATGACAGGAGCGGCAACGAAGAGCGGGCGCTCCACCGACATCGGCATCAGGTCTTCCTTCAGGAAGAGCTTGATGCCGTCAGCCAGCGGCTGCAGCAGGCCGAACGGGCCTACGCGGGATGGTCCCCAGCGATTCTGAATGCGGCCGATCACCTTGCGCTCCAGCAGCACGGTATAGGCCACCGCCGTCAGCGTGATCACCAGCACCACGGCGATCTTGATGATCGTGATCAGTACGAAGAGTTGAAAGTCTGACAAGTGCACTTGGTTTCGTCTCTCTTAGTCCGCAGCCGTGGGTGTAGCTTCCTGGCTGTACTTGCCGTGAAGCTGGGTGAGTTTCTCCGAATAACGGCCGAGCGTGCCGGAGGTAAACAGGGTGTCGTTGGCCGGAAGCACCAGGTCACGACGATTGGTGTCGCCATCAATCTGCACCAGCTCATTCTTGTTGACGACCGGTTCGACGTGCTGGTCATTGCCGCTGAGCAGCTGCAGGCGAAGCAGGCTGCCATAACCCGGCACCAGACGATGAATCTCATCCAGGATGGCGAATGGATCGAACGGCGAAAGCTTCGGCTCCATGTTGTTGGCTGCTAGCCAGACCGCATGACGATCCGCCTCGCCCGACTGCGCTCCGCGGGTCTGTCCGAAGTCGGCGCGCAGGCCGTTGCCGAACGGCACCAGCGACTGGACCTTGTGGTCCATCTTGTCAGCGATGCGCACGATGATCTCGAAGTCAGAACGAACACCGGCTTTGTCAGCGGCCTTGCGAACGAGCTGCAGGTCACCGTAGCTATTGGTCACTGAGCCAGACTTCTCATACAGGTTTGCTGCCGGCAGAACCACGTCGGCAAGAACGGCCGTCTCGGTGAGGTACATGTCTTGTACTACCAGGAACGTATTCTTCAGCGTTGCCGGATCGATCGAGTAGCGGGCGACAGGGTTTGCTCCAACGACGTAAAGCGCTCCGAGTTCACCGGACGCTGCTGCATCGAACTGCTGCAGCAGGTCCAGGCCTTTGGCTGCAGGGAAGTGATCGCCATATTCAGTGGCGAACTCCTTCGGCTGCATCCAGGGGGTGTAGCCCGGCAGAAGATCAGGCAGAAGACCCATGTCAGCGGCGCCGCGCGAGTTGACATAGTCCGAGAGCAGAGCGACCTTCGCGTTCGGCAGCGAGAGAGCAAACTGAACCAGTTTCTCGAGATCCGTCCCGCGCAGCTCGTTGCCGATCAGGACCAGGAGGTTCTCTTCGCCCTTCACCGCATCGCGGAAGGCAGCGAGTGCATTGACGTCGACCGCCGCTGCCTGTGCCGCCGCATCGTCGCCGCCGAGGTACGCAGCAAGAGAACCGTAGCCGAGATCAGTTACCTGAAGGAAGGCCTTGGCCTGACGGCGAAGCTTGATCGGAGCGTGGTTCGCAACGTAGATCCGGGCCTTATTCAGGCGAACATCAGTACGCAGATTCCAAGCTGTCAGCGGATTCTGATTCGTGGGATCGCCGCCGATCAGCAGCACTGCCTTGGCTGTGGCGGTGTCACGCTGCGATGCCGTCTTGCCGCTGGTGCCATTCAGCGCACGGGCAAAGGTGGTGTAGTCGGCGGTGCGGTGATGATCGATGTTGGCGGTGCCAAGCACGCTGCGAGCAAACTTCTGCAGCAGGTACGCCTCTTCGTTGGTGATACGGTTTGAGCCGATCACACCTAGTCCATGGCCGCCCCTGCTGTCACGGACTTCCTTGAACTTCTTGCCGACGACCGTCAGCGCCTCTTCCCAGGAGACAGGCTTCAACTTGCCATCAGCCTGGCGAACCAGCGGCTGTGTCAGGCGCTCTTCATGGTTGGCAAAGTCGAAGGCGAAGCGGCCCTTCGCGCAGAGGAAGTCGTTGTTGATACCCGAGCGGTCACGGTTATCGCCGCGAACGATCTCCATACCATCCGCCGAGCGGCGAACACCGAGTGTCGTCTTGCAGCCGTCGCCGCAGTGCGTGCAGACGGTCCCGACGTGGTTCATCTCCCACGGGCGAGTCTTGTAGCGATAGGAATCCGAGGTCAGCGCGCCGACCGGGCACGCATCGATACACATGCCGCATTCTTCGCAGTCGAGCTGCTGCATCCCCGTTGGGGATTCGCTTGCTGGAATGTTAGGAGCGATCACCGCAGAGGAGCCGCGGTTCTGGATACCCAAAGCGAAGACATCCATGCCCTCGCCGCACATACGTACGCAGCGGTAGCAGAGAATGCACCGCGGGCGATCGAAGTACACGGCCGGCGACCACTTCTGCTCTTCGCGGTGGTTCTTCGGCTCGGTGTAGAAGCTCTCCGCTGCACCGTACTTGAAGGTCATGTCCTGCAACTCGCACTCGCCGCCGGCGTCGCATACCGGGCAGTCGAGCGGGTGATTGCCAAGCAGAAGCTGGATAGTCGCCTTACGGGCCTGAGCGATCTCAGGAGTTTCGGTCTGCACCACCATGCCTTCGGCTACCGGAGTAGTGCACGCCGTCTGCAGCTTCGGCATCTTTTCGATGCGGACCACGCACATGCGGCAGGCAGCCTGCAGCGAGAGACCCGGGTAGTAGCAGAAGGCAGGAATCTCGATACCCGCGGCCTTGCAGGCGTCGATCAGCAGCGTTCCCGCCGGAGCGGTCAACTGTTTGCCGTCGACAATGAAATTTACGTCTGGCATTCCTTCAGTCCTCTAGTGCGCTGCGCCGATCATTTCTTCGGTGGTGATAAGGGCCTTCTCGGTGCGATGACCCTCGAGATATTCTTCAAACTCTTCGCGGAATTTCTTGATGAATCCGAGCGTCGGCATGGCGGCCGCATCGCCCAGCGGGCAGAAGGTGCGGCCCATCATGTTCTCCGCCAGATACTGAATGTTTGCGATGTCCTTCTTGTTACCGTAGCCGTTGTAGAAGCGCGTCAGCGTCTTCTTCAGCCAGTCCGTCCCCTCACGGCAGGGAATGCACCAGCCGCAGCTTTCATGCTGGTAGAACTTGATGGTCCGCAGAGCAAACTCAACGATCGAAACCGTCTCGTCCAGAACGACAATGCCGCCCGAACCAAGCATGGTGCCGGCCTTACCCATCTGGTCGAAGTCAAGACCCACATCGAGTTCATCCGCCTTCAGCACCGGGCAGCTCGAGCCACCAGGAACTACAGCCTTCAGCTTGCGTCCACCTTTGACTCCACCCGCGACCTCGTAGATGGCCTTCTTCAGGTTGTAGCCCATTGGAAGTTCGTAGACACCGGGGCGCTCGACGTGGCCGCTGATACCGAACAAACGCGTTCCGCCATTACGCTCAGAACCGACCTTGGCGTAAGCCTCGCCACCCATAAGGAGAATATGCGGCGCGCTTGCGATGGTCTCGGCGTTGTTGATCACAGTCGGTCCGCCGTACAGACCCACCACGGCAGGGAATGGAGGCTTGATGCGCGGCACGCCACGCTTGCCTTCGAGCGACTCCATCAGGGCGGACTCTTCACCGACCTCATAGGCGCCGGCGCCTGTCTGCGTAACGATGTCAAAGTCCACGCCCTCTTTACCGAAGATGTTCTTACCGAGGAAGCCTTTGGCGTAAGCATCGGCGACAGCCTTCTCCACGACCTTCAGCAGGTAGCGATACTCGCCGCGCAGATAGATGAAGCCCATCTTCGCGCCGATGGCGAGACCCGCGATCATGGTGCCTTCAATGACGGAGTGTGGATCGTGCAGGAAGATGACGTGGTCCTTGCAGGTTCCTGGCTCAGACTCGTCGCCGTTTACCAGAACGTACTTCGGCTTCTCGCTCTGCTTCGGCACGAAGCTCCACTTCAGGCCGGTGGGGAAGCCCGCGCCGCCGCGGCCGCGAAGGCCGCTGATCTTCATCTCGTTGATGACCCATTCGGCGCCTTTTTCAATCGCCATCTGAACTGCTTTGTAGCCGTCCAGCTCCAGATACTTCTCGATGTCCGCGGCGCCTGCGCCGAAACGGCGGGAGATGATCTTGACTTCATCCGGGTGGGAGACAAGGGTAGGCATTACTTCACGTCCTTTCCACGACCGGCAGCGTAATCATCCAGAATCTGGTCGACCTTTGCGGGAGTCAGATCTTCGTGGAAGTCATAGTTCACCTGCATGGCGGGAGCCCAGCAGCAGGCTCCGATGCACTCAACCTCTTCCAGGGAGAAGAGCTTGTCGGCAGTGACTTCCTTGTGGCCGATGCCCAGTTTGGCCTTGCAGTGATCCAGAATCTCGTAACCGCCACGCAGCATGCAGCTGATGTTGGTACAGACCTGTACGTTGTACTTGCCGGCCGGCTTGGTGCGCAGCATGGAGTAGTAGCTGAGAACATTGCGCACATCCAGCTCGAACAGATCCAGGCGCTGGGCGATCTCATGCACGACGGCATCGGAGACATAACCGACCTCGTCTTGTGCGTACAACAGCATGGGAATCAGCGCCGAGCGCTTGACCGGATACAGCGTCACCAGCTTGTCAAAGCGGGCGGCCAGCTCAGGCGAAAAGATCGTGTTGGTGACAGCGCTCATAAACTCCAGGAACCAGCAGAAATTCAGTCTTTGTGATCACGGCAATCTGCCGGTCACGTCTTATCGTCAGGGCAGGGCTTCGGCCATGCCGTCAACGTCTGCGGCGAAAAACCGCTTGAGTTCTACCACTTCAGGGCAAACCCTAGGATACCGCGAACATCTCCCGCGCCAGCCGTTCCGCTGCGTGGTCCATCTCTTCCGTTACATCGGCGTACTGCACCGTGCCGTCTTCCTGCAAAGCAAAGTGAAGCTTGCCGCAATCGTCGCGTTCCATGTCATTGGCAGTGAAGCGAAGCCAGCGGTCATTGACGCGTACCAGAATCACCTCCGGGCCAACTTCAACCACGGCGTGATGCCTGCTGTTCAGTCCATGAGCGGCGCAATACGTGCGCAACAACGACGCCCATGAGGTCCAAAGTTCGGTATGGAGCCGCGCATCCATCGCGTACCGCCTACCTGTCAATCTCTCCAAGCACGATGTCGATCGATCCAATCACGGCGACAACATCGGCCAGCAGTCTTCCCTTACACATCGTCTCCAGCGCCTGCAGCGTGGCGAACGAAGGATTGCGCATGTGCACACGGAAGGGCTTTGCCGTTCCGTCCGACACCACGAAGTAGCCCATCTCGCCACGCGGTGACTCAACGCCCTGATAAACCTGACCTGCAGGTACCGCAAAGCCTTCGGTCACGATCTTGAAGTGATGGATCAGACTCTCCATCTGGGTCTTCATCTGCTCGCGATCCGGAAGGATGATCTTCGGCGCGTCGGCGGTGATGCGGCCATCCGGCAAGCCCTCAAGTGCCTGAGTGGCAATCTTCACCGACTCGTACATCTCCTTCATGCGGACCTCATAGCGGGCCCACACGTCGCCGACCTGCGAGACAGGAACGTCGAACTTGAACTTCTCGTAGCCCGAGTAGGGCATATCGCGGCGCAGATCCCAATCCACACCTGAGGCGCGCAGCGGCGGTCCCGTAACCCCGAGAGCGATAGCATCGGCCGCCGAGAGATGGCCTACATCCTTCAGTCGCCCCATCCAGATCGGATTGCCGGTGAGAAGGTTCTCGTACTCGGCAATCTTCTCCGGCATGATCTTCAGGAAGTTCCGCACGCGATCGTAGAAGTCGATTGGCGGTTCCATGCTGAGACCGCCAATACGGAAGTAGCTGGTCATCATGCGCTGACCGGCCACCATCTCGAAGATACGCAGAATCTCTTCGCGCTCGCGGAAGCAGTACAGGAAGACTGTCAGCGCGCCGATATCCATGGCGTGGGTTCCCAGCCAGACCAGGTGGCTGTTCAGACGCGTCAGCTCGTTCAGCAATACACGCAGATACTGTGCCCGCTCCGGAATCTCTAACTGCAGCAGCTTCTCAACCGCCAGACAGTAGGTCAGATTGTTGGTCATCGGGCAGAGATAGTCTATGCGGTCGGTCAGCGGGACAACCTGCTGATAGAACTTCGCCTCGCAGGTCTTCTCGATGCCGGTATGCAGATAGCCGATATCTGGCGCCAGTGCGACAACACTCTCACCATCGACTTCCAGCACCACGCGCAGCACGCCGTGAGTGGAAGGGTGCTGCGGACCCATATTCAGAACCATCGTCTGGTCCTGCGCTGGATCGATATTGCCGTGCAGCTTGGAGTCTGCGATTACGTCATCTACGCCCGGATTGATGAGGTCTTCAACTGAGGTCGGCATTAGCGGTAGCCCTCCACCGGATAGTCCTTACGCAGCGGGTGCCCCGCCCAGTCATCCGGCATCATGATGCGGCGCAGGTTCGGATGTCCGCCAAAATGTACGCCGAAGAGATCAAAGACCTCGCGCTCGTAAAAGTTCGCCGCAGGCCACACGCTGGTGATGGAATCGATCGACAGATCTTCCGATCCCACCGGGGCGATCAGGCGGACACGCTCTTTCAGCGAGTGCGAAAGGATGTGATACGTAACGTGGAAGCGGGGCTCGCTGGGGTACCAGTCCACGCAGGTCACGTCTTCCATAAAGTTGTAGCCGGCTGCCTGAACCGCTTTGACGGCAGCAACGATCTGATCCTTCGGAACCGTGATCGTCAGCTCGTTCAACGCGAAGCGGGCATCGATCAGCAGGGAAGAGAGCGCGGCGACGGCCGGGTTGGCCGCCATCTGCTCCAGCACTTCTGCCTTTTCCAGGGTTGTTGCAGGCACTAGAGGTCTCCCTTATCGGCAGCCCAGTTGAGGATGCCCTTCTTCCAGACGTAGAACAGACCCACGGCAACGAAGCCGATATAGACAAGCATCTCGTTGAAGCCGAAGAAACGGGAGTGCGTAATGCCTGGGAGCTGTTTGTAGATCACGGCCCAAGGCAGCATGAAGACCGCTTCCACGTCGAAGAGGATGAACAACATGGCCACCATGTAGAAGCGAACGGTAAACCGGCCACGCGCATCGCCGACGGGTTCCATACCGCATTCATAGGTTGAGAGCTTGACCTTGGTACGGCGATGCTTCCCAAGGATGTAGCTGGCTGTCACCATGCCGCCCGCAAGTGCAAGGGCTGCAAGGATTTGAAGGGCCAGCGGAAGATAGTTCCAAATATAAGGAATTTGCATCGTTCGTCTGTCGGCTGTCCCCTCAAGGTTAAGTTCCGCTGGAAGCCAGTGTCAAGGAAACGGACCGATACCGTAACGCAGATGCAACATAATTGAATTAAGACCGCACGCGTCCGAATTCGTAATTGCGATGCGCTTTAGCGCAGCAAGCCCGCGTACCACTCGATCAGTATCGGCCCTGCCATGGCTGCGATCAGGCCGCCGATCGCCAGGAAGCTGCCATAGGGCAGTTCGGTCAGACGGTCGGCTCGCCCGCGAGCCATTTGAATGACAGCAAAAGCGGTCGCTGCGATTGTTCCGACAAACAGCGCCAGGACCGCAGGCCACCAACCGAAAAAGGCGGCAATCATTCCCAGCAATTTCACATCGCCCATGCCCATGCCTTCGCGTTTTCGCAGCGCTTTGTAGCTCCAGTGAAAGATCAGCAGCAACAGCATCGCTCCGGCGATAGCCGCTACCCGCCCAAGCACCACTGCCTCCGGGCCGGTAATGAACAGGTCTCCCGTGCTCCGTCCGGCGCCCGCCGAATTCAGCTTCACTTGGCGGTGTAGATGAATCTCTCCCTCACCCGGAGCCAGATACATGGCATGCACGCAGGTCAGGGCGAAGCCGAAGATCATTCCGGTGAGGGTGAAGCTGTCCGGCAGCGTATGTGTCTGCCAGTCCATGACCATCAGGCCGATCAAAAGATATCCGGCCGCGAGTACGGCGAGGTCCAGAATGACGCGGTTCGTCTGGATCTGGTACTGGTTGCAGAAGTCGCAGGTAAAGTTCCAGTCGCGCCACAGGATCGAGCCGGAGCGGAGGAACCAGAGCGCCGTGGCGAACTCGACCGCCGGATACCGCCAGGAGATGGCCGCCTTGCAATCGCGGCATCGCGCCCGCAGAATCACCCAACTCAACAGCGGAATGTTGTCGTACCAGCGGACTGTCTTGCCGCAGCTGCGGCACATGGATCGTCCACCAATGACCGATTCACCCAACGGCAGCCGGGAGATACATACATTCAGAAAGCTACCCAGCAGCAGCCCTAGTACAAACGAACCGATCAGCACCAGCGACGAGAGTTCCACCCCCGCAGTATAGGTCGACTGCCTAGAGGCCCGTGCGAAAGCTCATACACTGCGCGCGAGCCATACACTACAGACATGCAACGTATGTTCCGTGTGACCGCCTTGACCCTGGGATCGATTCTTACGCTGATCGGAGTAGGGTTAGGGCTCGCGGAAGGCTGGTTTCTGCTGCACGCGGAGCATACGAAGGCCGTCATCCTGACGGTCGAAAACGACCATCCCCGTTTTCTCTTCAGCACCAAACAGAGCCGCCAGTACGAGATCACCTCCGCGAGAGCACTGCCCGGTTTTCACCGGGGCCAGACCGTGACGATTGCGTATCGTCCTGACGATCCCACCCATGCATACATTGAAGCCGGAACGCCTCGGTGGTTTCTCGCCTTAGTCTTTTCCGGCATCGGGGTGTTGATGACCTACGTTGGGTTGTACCTGACTCGTCGTGAACCCGAAAGCCAGAAGGCTAGAACTCGACGTGCGTCCTGACGCTGGGCACCAGAACCGGTCCGCGGTCGCGGTTATAGCCGGGATGCCCTATGTACTGCATGCCTAACGTCATCGAAAGACCGCGAGCCACGTTTGCCTGGTAGTATGCCTCCAGAATGTTCTCTCGCCCGTAGGTGAGATTTCCATCTCCCAGCAGGAATCCAAGACCGCCGTATTTCAGGTAGTTCTGGTGGTCTCGCTTGATGCCGTTGGTGACAAAGGCAACTCCCACTTTGTCCCGTGGACGCGACCAATGTGCGCCCTGCAGATCGGCACCTGCGGCGATGGTGGAATCCACCTCCGTGTAGGCCCAGCTTTCATGCTGGCCTTCGTTCCATCCCCACCGCGCAAATGCGCGAAGATCTGCGGTGATCTCCTGTTCGGTGTTGATGCCGAAGCCGTATTTCACTGAGCTTTGGCGGCGATGCGCATCGATGTTAGGGGTGGCATCTTGTCCTGTCAGGTAGGCCTGTACCGCCTCACGATAACGCCCCATGTCGGCATGGTTCACAAAGCTGAGCATACGCACCATACCTTTGCGCTCCTTGGGAAGCCACAGCGACGCCAGACCGCGATGCCACTCTACCTCAGCATTCTGTCCATTTGCGCGGCGCAGCGCCCAGTCCAGGTTGATGCCATTCGCCACGGTCGGCATCAGGGCTGTCGCATAACGGGCTCCCCAGGCCGGGGACTGGTATTCGGCGACGAAGGCGTAGGTATATCCACGGGTGTCCGCGGCATAGTCCCAGGCGCCGTTGTTGTCGACGGTCCAGTTGGTGAACTGAAAGTGAGAGTCGCTGCCGACAGCATTCTGATCGAAGAGGTCGGGAAGACTCATTTTCCCTAGTCGAAACTCCAGGCGGCGTGCTGGAACCTGGGTTGCCATGGAAAAGGGCGTCCGTTCTGCCTCAACCATCTCACTGGTAAAGCCGATCGTCTGATGTACCTGGACACGAGCAATGTATGGCTTGCTGCCAAGGTTCGGATTGCGAACGACGTCGAGGTTGGTGAATCCTGCCAGACCCAGCGCCTGGGAGATACCGCGTCCGCCCGCTGACTCGATATCGAGAATCAGATCGGTGTTGTAGCGAGTCTTGTGATGAGGCTGGGCGCCGAGAAACAGCGTCCCCACCAGCGATGTCTTGTACTCTCCACGGGCCTGCATGCTGTTGGGGCCGTCGTAGGGGGAATGAAAGGGCGGATGCGCCTGAAAGATGATGTTGGCCTGTCCGGCGGCATACAGAGGCGAAGCATTGCTGTGGGGAAACAGAGTCCTGGACATATCGTCCGGCGTGCTCTGGGCACGGAGCGGGGTGCACACAGAGGCGCACGCAAGCAAAAAGTGAAGAGTGGTCTTGCACATGATTTTCGTTCCTGAGAGATCGTTGTGGCCCTGCTAAGCGATACAGGGTAGGGATGTGGCGCATCTCCGAAGAATCATCAGGGGGATGCGCCAGGGTAAGTCGTCTTCGATCGGGGTTTCCTGCTGATCGACGGCCAGCGCTGTCCACATTCCTGCAAGCGGGCACCGTTCATCGGCGGTCTCAATCCAGCGCTGTACAATCGGTTTTCGAAGCTGCGCGGTCTTCTGCTGCAACAACATGCGAGTCTTTTGCGTCATGAGGCGTATCCTCCTTTCTTCTGATGTTTCCTAGGCGTCATGCTTGAGATAGGATACCCCAGTAGGGTATAAAGAACACATTAAATGTCGACCACGGATCGAGAAGCTCTGAAGTTGCTCAATCGCGTTCGCCGCCTGCGTGGCCAACTCGATGCGGTGGAGCGTGCCCTGAGTCACAAAGAGGACTGTGCCGACGTCTTGATGTTGCTGGCGGCGGTACGCGGTGGTGTGAATGGTCTGATGGCTGAGGTGATGGAAGAACACATTCGCCACCACCTCGCCGAAGGGGGAGAGGGGCAGCAGCCGATCTCGCCTGAACTGGCCGAAGACCTGATTGACCTGCTGCGCTCGTATCTGAAGTAGTCAGGCGCCTCCTAGGCCTTACTCTTCGCCCCTACGACGACCAGACCGATGCCTCCTATCAACGCGATGCCGCTCAGGACGGGCGGGATGGCGAAGCCGTGTTTCTCTTCGTGGCTGACCTGGACCGGCCCCAGATCGACATCTTTTTTGTGTTCCCTGAAGCTGAAACCGCCCATGGCAAAGCCTGCAACTCCGATAAGAATCAAGAGGATACCGACCACCGTCGCTGCCTTCATCATCTCTCCTTCACAGGTTCAAAAGTTTCCGATGCAGGTTTTGATTTCACAGGATGTACGGATTTGACTCTATGCGGGTGGCGGAATAGGTTAGAGGTACACGGGAAAGGAGGATGATCCAGCCTATGAAATGTGACTCACACAGTTGTATCAATGCACGTGAGGTGACTGAGGCTTAAGGCGACCCGCCTTAGACCTGGCAAGACTCGTAGCTCCTGCCGAGGCGCCCGATGGGTGGGTACGCCTCAGGTCAATCTCAACAGTTCGCCGCGCTATACATGGCCTGTCGGCACGCCGCAGGCCATGCGCGTTTAAGCCCACATACGAAACGCTATCGACCGTGCTTTATTCTGAAAGGTCCTAAAATAGCCCTATGGAACCCCTTGTTATCGCCGGAAAGGCCTTTCAGTCGCGACTCATTGTTGGTACGGGGAAGTACAAAGACGGCCCTGAGACCCAGCGTGCCATTGAAGCTTCGGGAGCTGAGATGGTGACGGTGGCGGTACGCCGCGTGAACCTCGACCGGTCCAAGGAGAGCCTGCTCGACTTTATCGATCCGCAGCGCTATTTTCTGCTCCCCAATACCGCCGGCTGCTATACCGGCGAAGAGGCGATCCGAGCGGCTCGCCTGGGACGTGAGGTGGGGCTCTCCGACTGGGTGAAGATTGAGGTCATCGGCGACCAGAGAACCCTCTACCCGGACGTACAAGGAACGCTGTTAGCAACTCAGGTTCTCGTCAAGGAAGGCTTTACAGTTCTCCCGTATACCTCTGACGACATTGTATTTGCCAAGCGCCTCATCGATGCTGGTGCGGCTGCGGTGATGCCCCTGGGGGCACCGATCGGTTCCGGTCTGGGGCTTCAGAACGTCGCTAACCTGCGCATCCTGCGCGAGATGATCACTGAAGTTCCCCTGATCGTGGATGCCGGCGTCGGTACCGCCTCAGATGCGGCAATCGCCATGGAGATGGGCTTTGATGCCGTGCTGATGAATACAGCGATCGCCCAGGCAAGTGACCCAATTCTGATGGCGGAGGCCATGCAGCACGCTGTGCTTGCCGGCCGTCAGGCTTATCTGGCGGGGCGTATGCCACGCAAGCTTTACGCTACCGCCAGCTCACCTCTGGAAGGTATCTCCCGCTAGAGCATTTTCGCTGTAGGTGTGTAGTGCAGGGCTTCGGCATCTATGGGCGTTTTCCGTAACGAAACGCCGCTGCACTCCTCTTCCGGGATACCCAGCAACAGTGAAAATGCTTTAGATGGAAGCGCTGGTAAAGGTGTTTGCGGAAGTCGTTGTGAACACACCCTGGGACTGCGGTTTGGTACTATCCCGGCGCACCTTCCGAAGGTAGACTGCCACCATGCGTGTCTTCGGAATCGATTGCGGCACCGAGTTCACCGGCTGGGGAGTCGTTGAGGCCGATGAGAGGGCGCGTACTCCCCGACTGGTTCCGGTGGCAGCGGGTTCGATCAAACTGAACAAAAAGGATCGCACCCCAATCAGGCTTCATCAGGTTTATACAGAGCTGGCCGGATTGTTGACGGCCTATGCTCCGGATGTTGTGGCGATCGAAGACGTGTTTTTCTCCGCGAACGCGAAGTCGGCCCTGAAGCTTGGACAGGTGCGGGGTGTGGCGCTGCTGGCCGCTGCTGCCTGTAATCTGCAGGTTGCCGAATATGCGCCCCTGAAGATTAAAAGCTCAGTGGTTGGATATGGCCTCGCCAAGAAGGAACAGGTACAGTTCATGGTGGCCCGGCTTCTGGAGATTGAGAACCAGTTCGAAACGGCCGACGCCGCAGATGCACTGGCGATTGCTATCACTCATATTCATACTTTGCAGACAGAGTCGGCGATCTCGCTGGCAGGAGTACGATGACGCACGTTACTACGCTCTTCCTACTTTCTTTCGTTTTCCAGGTTACGCCGGCAGCACTGGCAACCCCGACGCCACCGACCGTCACCTTTACGTTTGACCGGCCGCAGGTACAAACCACCCACTACGAGATCATCCTCGGAGAAGATGGAAAAGGGGTCTATCGCGCGCGTAATCAGCAGGGAATCGACACGGAAGCGCCAATCGCTGTAAGCCCGCAGAATCTTGAGCACATCTGGGCGGAGGCGAAGGCGACCGACGGTTTCCGCAAGGTGCAATGCGAGACACACCTCAAGAATATGGCGCAGACGGGCAAGAAAGTCCTTACCTGGACAGGATCTTCTGACAGCGGGAGCTGCAGCTATAACTACTCCGATGACAAAGAGATTCAGAAGGTGACTTCCATCTTTCAGGGGATCGCCCTCACGATGGAGCTCGGCCAGCGCCTCGCATATCTGCACCGCTTCGATCGTCTCGGCCTGGATGCCGAGATCACCTCGCTTGGCAATTCGGTAAAGACCGGATGGGCGCTCGAGATCCAGAATATTGAGCCGACATTGCGGAAGATTGTCGAGGATGTGTCGTTGATGGAACGGGTGCGCGCGAAGGCTGAGGCGCTGCTGAATAACGGCAAGTAGCTCCCTCCGCGAACGCTATTTCGCTAGATGCCTTTTGGGGGCCGCAGGGCTGGAACTAGGGAAGAACCTTTCTTCTACACATGCGTTAATACAAGTGAGAGAATTGGGGTCCCCTATGAGCCGGTTCGGAGTAGTACGCGGAATTCTGGTGGCGCTATTCGTGGTCGTTTGTGGAGTCATCGGGCTTGCCGGTCAGCAATCGGCTCCCGCTCCCGGAATGCGCGCCGCCCGTCTGAGCTTTGTGCAAGGCAAAGTGCAGGTGCTGTACGGCGACAACACCCAGATTGGCGAGGCCCAGGCGAACCTGCCGTTGATTGAAGGTCAGCGCATTGTCACGGCCGACGATGGGCAGGCTGAGATTGAGTTTGAAGATGGCAGCATCGTTCGCCTGACACCCCAGAGCGCTCTGACTCTGGTCCGGATGAATACCGACCAGGGTAGATTTCTGACGCAGCTGTCGCTAGACCAGGGGATGGCGTATTTCGAGCTGCGGATTGCCGATCAGAATGGGTACTTCCTCAAGGCTGGCGCCGCTTCACTGACTCCTGTAGAAAACAGCTCTTTCCGTGTCAGTCTGGATCAGGCTCCCCTGGAAGTAGTGGTGATGCAGGGCAGCCTGCATGTGGAGCGCGAGGGCGGCTACAGCGCGAATGTCCGTGCGGGGGAGCAGTTTGAGCCGGATGCCGCCGACAGTGGACGGTATTTCCTGTCGAAGTCCGTGCGCCAGGACAGTTGGGACAACTGGAATGAGGAGCGCGACCAGGCAGCTGCAGCCGAAGCGGCGCAACGTACCGAAGCCCGAAACGATTACGCCCAGGATAGCGGCTATGGCTGGAGCGATCTCGATACGAACGGCAACTGGTACGACTTGCCCGGATACGGCCGTGTCTGGCAGCCTCCCATGGCTGTCGATATGAGTTGGGATCCCTATGGGTACGGAAACTGGGTGTGGTATCCGGGATACGGATACGTTTGGGTGTCAGGCTACGGTTGGGGATGGACCCCATTCTATTGCGGTTCGTGGTCGTACTGGGACGGATTTGGCTGGGGCTGGCTTCCGGCAGGCGGTTGCCGCCGTTGGGGCTGGGGCTATGGTCCGGGTGTAGTGTGGACGGTCAATGTCATCAATCCGCCGCGCGTGTGGAAGCCGATCCGTCGGCCGATTCCTGGTCCGATTGGACCGGGCGGT
Source organism: Terriglobus albidus (assembly GCF_025685425.1). Lineage (GTDB taxonomy): Bacteria > Acidobacteriota > Terriglobia > Terriglobales > Acidobacteriaceae > Terriglobus > Terriglobus albidus. The sequence goes on along the minus strand of NZ_JAGTAS010000022.1, from coordinate 40,179 downwards.
GTACACCCAATTGTTCCGGTGCGGCGTGGACCGATTCAGGTGCATCCGATCGGACGGCGCGATCCGCGGCCGGTGATGTTTGCAGGAAAACAGATTGAACCGCTGCGTCCAGTGGGTGGTCCGTATACACCGCGTGGCGGCTCTGCGGTAGGTTCGTCGCTGCAGAAGGACTTCCCAATGCGCAACCGGCAGCCAGTGATGGGGGTCGTGCGCGCTCCGAGAGACGACAGCGGACGGCCAACACGTCCGTCGGGTCTCCAGGACAACCAAGCATCGCCGACTCCGATTCAGGCGCAGCCGGTGCCACCGGTCATGCCGGGTGGATGGAGAACTGTAAGCCCGACAGTCAATCAGGGATCACGAGGTCAGACACCGCAGCAACCCGCGCAACCGGTGACACGTCCCGCTCCGGGAACCAATGTCGGAAATCCGGAGCGCCCGGTGGAGAGCCGTCCCGCGCCGGGACACATCAACCAGCCTCCGGTGCAGCAGCAACCGCGTCCGCAACCGGTGCAGCGTCCTGAGCCACCGGCGAGCTGGCGACAGCCTCAGCCTGCTCCGCAGCCTCGGCAGAGCGCGCCGCCTCCAGCGCCTTCACCGGCTCCGTCCCGGCCTGCTCCTTCGTCGCCTCCGGCGTCGCAGCCCTCGCATTCTCCTAAATAGATTCGAGCAGTGCGCGATAGAACTCGGCCATCTGTTCCAGGGAGAGAGCCTCTGCCCGTGCCTGCGGCGGAATCGATGCAGGCCACGCTTCCCGGAGTTGCTGCGCCTCGTAGCCCGCGCTTCGCAGGTTGTTGCTGAGTGTCTTGCGCTTCTGAGCAAACGACTGCTTCAAGAACCGGTCGAAGCCAGAAGCATCGTTAATGCCAAGTGCATCGAACCGTGGCGCAAAGGTAAAGCGAAGCACGGTCGAATGGACTTCGGGCGGAGGAGAGAAAGCACCAGGAGGCAAGGTGAAGAGATTTTCGACGCGACAGTAGAGCTGGGAGGTCGCCGAAAGCAGACCATAGTCGCGATTGCCGGGAGTGGCTGCAATACGTTCGGCGACCTCTCGTTGCATCATCACCACAGCCCGATCCAAATGGGCTGATGTGGCGAAGAGATGAAGCAGGATATCCGATGTGATGTAGTAGGGAAGGTTGCCGATCACATCTGCCTTTTCTCCGGCCGGGATGAGCGAGGTGAGATCGGTCTCCAGAATATCCTGATGGATGACCTGGACGTGCTCTCTGTCTGCGTAGCGGGCGGCGAGCACTGGAGCGAGCTCATTGTCGAGCTCGATTGCGATCAGTCTGCCTGCGCGTCCGGCAAGGATATCGGTAATCGCACCTTTGCCCGGACCGATCTCAAGTACGGTGCGTTGGCGGATGTCGCCAAGGGCATCTGCGATGCGATGGCGGGCGCTGTCATCCACAAGAAAGTTCTGCCCAAGTTTCGGTTTGTGTTTCGGCATGGTGAGTTCGAAGCGTCCGGCGATGTTGTACGTGCATCTCAGTTAGGGAGAAGCGGCCGTGAGATATAGACTAGCTGCTTCGGGAGAGAAGAACGAACGATGCATATTGTCTTTGCGGCTTCAGAGTGCACACCATGGGCGAAAACAGGCGGTTTGGCTGATGTTGTAGGTGCTCTGCCGCAGGCTCTGGCCCGCTTTGAGCATAAGGTTGAAGTTTTTCTGCCGTACTATCGACAGGTTGCCAAACTGGCGCCACATGCTGGCGTGGTAGTGCCAAGCATCACAATCCCGTTTGAGTACTACAACCGCTTTGTACGAGTGCTCGACGGCGGCAAGACGGAAGGCGTGCAGTATTACTTTATTGACTGCCCGGAGTTGTTTGACCGCGAAAGCCTCTATGCAACACCGACCGGCGATTATCCAGACAATGCCGAGCGCTTCGGACTCTTCAGCCGTGCGGTGATTGAAGCTGCAAAGGTGTTAGGCGTGCCTGATGTCTTCCATGTCCATGACTGGCAGGCCGCGATGATGACTGTCTACCTGCGCTCGACCTATTTCTTTGATCCGGTCTTCCGCAAGGTGCCGACGGTTCTCACCATCCACAATGCCGGCTATCAGGGCTGGTTTCCGCCGCAGACGATGCAGCACCTGTTGCTTCCCTGGGACATGTTCACGATGGACAAGCTGGAGCAATACGACAACGTGAACTTCCTGAAAGGTGGCATTGTCTACGCTGACGCGATTACCACCGTGAGTCCCACGTATGCTCAGGAGATTCAGACTGCCGAATTCGGAAGCGGTCTGGAAGACACGTTACGACGCCGCTCTGGTGATCTGGTGGGAATCCTGAATGGTGTCGATTATGAGCAGTGGGATCCTGCGACTGATCCTTTGATCGCCGATCACTACACGCCCGAGGATCTGGCAGGCAAAAAGGAGTGCCGGCGCGATCTGCTGCACGCCTTCGGTTTCGATGGCGTACATGACGATACCGCTGTCATCGGAATTGTGTCGCGCTTTGCAACGCAGAAAGGATTCGATTTGATCGCCCAGGCTGCGGAAGATCTGATGAAAGAAAACGTCGCTCTCGTAGCTCTGGGCACGGGAGAGGCTTACTACGAGCATCTGCTCACCGGCCTTGCAGAGCGCTTTCCACAAAAGATGCGGGTACGTGTTGCTTACAACAATGTACTGGCGCACAAGATTGAGGCGGGAGCCGATATTTTCCTGATGCCTTCCCGTTACGAGCCCTGCGGCCTGAACCAGATCTATTCCTTGAAGTACGGTACCATTCCGGTCGTGCGTGCGACCGGAGGCTTGCAGGACACCATTGATGAGCAGGCGGATGGCAGCGGGAATGGCTTTAAATTCTGGGGTTACTCTGCCTGGGCAATGCTCGACACCATCAAGCGTGCTCTCAAGGCTTTCCAGGATAAGCCTACCTGGACCGCGATGATGCAGCGGGGAATGCAGCAGGACTTCAGTTGGGATGGTCCGGCGAAGGAGTATGTGAAGGTCTACGAGCGGACGATTATGAACCGTAGTTAGGTTCAACGTCATCAAAGACCCGTATGCCACAGACTTCAGCGATCACTGCAGGAGCCCGAATCGGGCACGTGCATCTGAAGGTATCCGATCTGGACCGGGCACTCGCCTTTTATCACGGAGTGCTCGGTTTTGACATTACTGCCCGGCTGGGGGACCAGGCGGCCTTTCTCTCGGCCGGTGGGTACCACCATCACATCGGCCTGAATACGTGGGAGAGCCGTGGAGGAAAACCGCCCGCTGCTGGAACGACGGGGCTGTATCACACCGCGATCCTGTATCCGACGCGCGCGCATCTTGCAGATGCTTTACGAAGGCTGATCGCAGCGAAGATTTCACTGGAGGGTGTTGCCGATCACGGTGTCTCCGAGGCGCTTTATCTGCGCGATCCGGATCAGAATGGAGTGGAGCTTTACTGGGATCGTCCACGGGAGCTGTGGCCGAGGACTGAGTCCGGCGAGTTACAGATGTATACACGCCCATTGAATCTGGAAAGCCTTCTCAGTGAACCGGAGGTATAGGCTGGCGGATTGCGGAGGAATGGCGCTCCAAGTGGTAGAATCGATGGGTGCCTGAAGGCAAAGATTTCACACGGAACTGGTAGGGAACCGCAATGTCCGGCCACTCAAAATGGGCAACAATTAAGCATAAGAAGGGCGCTCTGGATGCCAAGCGCGGGAAGATCTTTACGCGCCTGATCAAGGAAATCCAGATCGCTGCGAAACAGGGCGGCGGTGATGTAGACGGCAATCCCCGGCTGCGTACAGCGGTTGCCGCGGCTAAGGCTGAGAATATGCCGGCGGATAACATCAAGCGCGCCATTCAGCGCGGCACTGGTGAGCTTGAAGGCGCGACCTACGAAGAGATCACCTTCGAGGGTTACGGCCCCGGTGGTGTCGCGGTCATCGTCGAAGTGCTGACCGATAACCGTAACCGCGCGGTGAGTGAAATCCGCCATGCCTTTTCGAAGAACAACGGCAACCTTGGCGAGTCTGGCTCAGTGGGTTACATGTTCTCAAAGAAAGGCCTGATCGTGGTGGCGAAGGACGCGGTGAGCGAGGATAAGCTGACCGAGATCGTTCTTGATGCCGGGGCGGATGACCTGTCCGGAGACAGCGATAGCTGGGAAGTGCTGACCGCTCCCAAAGATTTCGACGCTGTTCTTGCGGCAGTGAAAGGCGCGGGCATTACTCCCGAAGTTGCTGAGGTGACAATGATTCCTTCGACCTATCAGAAACTCGAAGGCCCGCAAGCGGCGGCGATGAATCGTCTGCTGGAGACGCTCGAAGACCTGGACGATACGCAGAATGTGTACTCCAACTTCGATATGGAAATGGCCGAGGTGGCCGGCTGATTCACACTGAAGGAATATGAGTGGAGAGCCGCCGGCAGATTCGGCGGCTTTCTTCTGTATGGAGAGGGAAGCGTAAGTGAAGAAGTGGATCGTGAGTTCATTGATGAGTGCTGCTCTGGCGATGCCGGCGTTGGCGCAGACCACCATACAGTCTCCCGTACGTGAAGTTGCTAGTCATCCCGGCTGGGAGTATGGTCCTCTGGTTCAGGGAGGCGTAGGTGTTACAGACAATCGCAGCGGCTACAAGTTCATCATGGCCGGCGTTCATGTAGGTAAGGTGCTGACGCCGGAACTCGGCTCCGGTTTTTTCAAAGGACAATTCGAGTTTGCAGCAGAGCTGTTTCCGTACTGGCAGTCGAATGTGCCGACGTTTCAACGCGTGAAGTGCAACTCGTCGCTGACGGTGTGTTCGTCGCCATATACCGTGGGTGGGACATATCACGGTATGTCGTTGACGCCGGTTATTCTGCGCTGGAATCTGACGAACCATCGGAGGGTGATGCCATGGGTTCAGGGCGCAGGCGGTTTGATCTGGACGAACCATAAGTATCCCCCGTATGGTTCGGCAACGGTTATCAACCTGGCGAATACGGGACCAAACTCTGAGACTTCGGTTTGGAATTTCACGCCCCAGGCTGGTGTGGGTATGCACTATTTTGTGAAGCCGAGACGTTCTATCGATTTTGGCGCCAACGCGATCCATATCTCCAACGCCTCAATGGGCGATCGGAATCCTGGAGTGAATGTGTCGTTGCAATTCAACGTGGGATACACATGGTGGAAGTAGGAAGTCCCATCATTGAATGCGTTCCGAACTTCTCAGAGGGTGTGAGCCCGGAGAAAGTACGCGCGATTGTCTCCGCCATGAAGGTAGAAGGCGTGAGTCTGCTGGACTATTCGCTGGACAACGACCATAACCGCTCCGTGGTGACCATTGCCGGCGCCCCCGAGGCGGTGGCGGAGGCGGCCATCCGTGCAGCGGGGAAGGCAGCGGAACTGATTGACCTTACCCGTCAGGAGGGCGTCCATCCACGCATCGGCGCCGCTGACGTAATCCCGTTCGTTCCGGTGGCGAACTACGCGCTCCCTCAGTGCGCCATGCTAGCCCGCCAGGCCGGTCAGCAGATCTGGCTGCGGTATGGGATTCCTGTGTACTTCTACGAGGCTGCTGCGGCTCGTCCGGATCGTGTAAACCTCGAAGACGTACGGCGCGGCCAGTTCGAAGGATTGCGCGATGCGGTCCGCAAGGATGCGGCTCGCCGGCCGGACATCGGTGGGCCGGATCTGCACGCCACCGCCGGCGCCTCCGCGGTGGGCGCGCGTAGATTCCTGATTGCATACAACATCTACCTGCATGATCCGGATGTCGCGATTGCCCGTGCCATCGCCAAAGAGATTCGCGCCTCCGGCGGCGGCATGTACGGTATCAAGGCGATGGGCGTGCTGGCGCAGGGCAGGGCGCAGGTGAGTATCAATATCACAGATTTTCAGCGCACGCCGGTTGCGGAGGTGCATGAGCGCGCCCGCCAGCTTGCGGCCCGTCACGGATCGAGCATCGCTGATGGGGAACTGATTGGTCTGATTCCAGAGCAGGCGTATGATCCGTCTGCGGCCTGGGTGAGTCAGGTTCCGGGGTTTGATCCGGAGATGAAAGTACTGGAACGCCGGCTAAAGCATCCCCTCAAATGGCCGTAAAGGTAACCGAGGCCGGGTTGCATCCGTCTGAAGATGAGAGAGAATCACTGTAGCCAGTGCTCTGGCGGCAGACAACCCCCAAGATAGAAGGAACCACAGAACAATGAAACAGACCCTCATGGCAATGCTGCTGGCTGCTGCAGCCGCAACTGCTCCGGCCGCGCAGTTGTCGTCGGATGCCAAGTCCGCAATCCCGCGTGACGTGCAGCAGATTATTACCGTGGACTACCGCGCGATGCAGAACTCCTCGGCCGCCATGGCGCTCAAGGACAGGGTTCTCCCTCCGGAGTTAAAGCGGCTGGAATCGGCGCTGAAGAGCTCCGGCCTGAAGGTCGATCAGGATGCCGACAATCTCGCTTTTGTGGCCTACAGGACCGGCGAAGGAAGTACGACCAACATTATCGGCATCGCTCAGGGCCAGTTCCGCACCCGGGATATTCTGGCCTATTTCGCTAAAAACAAGATCAAGCCAACCATGCTGCGCAATAACGCGATCTATCCCATGGGCGCTCAGGGCATGAGCGTCGTCTGGCTAAACCAGACGACAATGGTCTTCGGCGATAAGAATGCTGTGCGCACATCGCTGGAAGCGCGCGATGGCAATATTCCTAACTTCCTGAATGGCGATCTTGCCTCCGAGATGCCCAACGTCGATGACAAGGCGGTTTGGAGTCTTCTGGACCAGAAGGGGACCCAGACGATGATGAAGAGCGTCATGGGCGATGCCTCGCAATTGGCTGACTACGACACGGTACGCAACCGCATGAAGAGCTCGCGTTACACCATGGACTTCTCCAACGGTGTGAAGTTCGATATGTCGGTGGTGACCTCCGACACGGTAACGGCCGCGACGATTGCTTCCCTGATGAAGGCGGTCTCCATGTACAAGCAGACCTCGGGCTCAACCGACGAGAAGCAGGCGCTCGATCACACAACGATCAGCTCCAACAGCGGAACCATCACGGTCGCTTACGCGTCTTCGGACAGCCAGTTCGCAAGTCTATTGTCTTCGTCCCTGTTTCAGCAGGTCGTACGATAAAGCATTTCCCTGCAGGGTGTAGTCCGGCGCATCCATCTATGGGCGTTTTCCGTAGTGAAAACGCCGCAGCACACCCCTTCCGGATACCGAGCAACAGGAAAAGGCTCTAAGCCGGAAGATGACATAGAAAAGAGGGCAGCCTCAGGCTGCCCTCTTTTTATTGGATGTTGCTCTAAGGTGTATCGACAAATTCCAGATAGCCCAAACTCTGGGTGTCCCATCTATCGCAGCGCGATGGGTGGGATGTTCGAGCGAAGCTCGAATCGGTGGGAGCATCGGGGTCCCCGGCCAGCGTTGCTGCTGGGGTAAAGGCGTGGGCTTTCAGCCCGCGGTGTATCGGCTCAAGATGAAAGGGGCTTTATTAGCCCTGGACTTTTTCCTCGCGTACAGAGGAGGCCCAGGGCTGAAGCCCGTCTATTTTTACGCCTTTATCAGCGGGCTGAAGCCCGCTGCTCCCACCATTTTAGTCATCCTGTGTCAGATGACTGAATTTGTCGATACACCCTAGTTGTCGCGCGGAACCCTAATGTCGCGCTTTACCTGACGCCCGGCGGCGATCTCGGCCGGCGGATTCACAGGACGAGCGACGGGATCACGAGGTTCGACCGGCTTCTGTACCGCGGCGGCTTTACGCATGCCGGAGATGCTTTTGACGGCAGCCAGCATTCCGGAGCGCTTGTGCAGCGGCTTGACTATTCTGGTCTCACCTACGGCCGCAGTGCGAACCACATCAGGCCCCTTCTGTTCTCCGCGGAGACGCTTGACCGCCGAATGAGTGAGGAAGTGTGCCGGCGCCTTCTCGACATAGCGCATCAGATCGAGAACCGTAACTACCGTATCAACGGGAGCGTCGAGGTTCTTCTTGCGATCGCAGCGATGAAGCAGGTTGGCGACAGCATCCCGAACCTTGGTTTCGGTCATGTGCAGATCATCGCGCAGCCGGTCTTCGAGCCGGGAACGGACGTCGTCGTGATAATAGGGAGCCAAAAAACGATAAGTGTGGGAAGCCACTTTCCGGCTGATGGAGGCTTTGGCCGCCAGTTCGCAGAAGTCGTTGATCGTCTGCGAGCCACGGGAAGAAAGCCGGTTCTCCTTCGCCATCTTGCGGACACCTCGGCCCAGGCTGCGAAGAATCCAGTAGGCGATGAGAAGGAGGACTAGACCTGCAGCAATCGGAGCGAAGGTCACGGTCATACTCACGACGGAGTCGTTATGAGACTGTGCACCCTGGTTGAAATTGTCGAATGCGGAGTTGGCCCAGTTTTGCAGGCCGCCGACATTGAAGATATAAGCCGTAAACAGGATTGCCATGCCGGCAACCAGAAGGGTTCCAGGATGGCTGAGAATGCCGCGCTGGCGCGTCAAAGTAGGGTCATTGACCCTGCGATTGGGTGAACTCATGGCAGATAAATCCCCTGGAGGGAAAGTGATGAGAGAAGTACCCGTCGAGGATAGGCCGTGGGAGGCCGGAAGTAAATGACCAAAAGGTGGGAAGGTGTGTCTTGTTCGGTACTTACGCGCAGCCCTTGCCGCGGCACTTGCTCATAATGTTCGCAATCAAACGTTCCCGCGTGTCAGTAGAAAGCTCGTATACGTCAGTATCGCGATAGATCTTGATCGTCTGGCGGGTTGTATTGACGACGACCTCGCAGTGGCTGCACTCGCACATGTGCTGTCGAACTTCAGCTTCCAGCTCTTTGGCGATGGTGCCATCAAAGTAGTCGGTCATTTTGGCCAGAAACTCTGTGCAGGTCACGGCTTAACTCCTTCCGGCTGTTTCAGATACCGGCTTAGACGCTCACGTAGCTGCAGCCGTGCGCGCAGAAGCCGGCTTTTGACTGCCGGAACACTGAGTCCCAGAGCTTCAGCCGTCTCTTCCGTCGAAAGATTTTCGATATCGCGCAATGTAAACACTGTTCTGAATCCGGGCGGCAGGCCCTGAATTGTCTTGCGCAGGATATCTCCTAATTCGGACTGCCCGTAAATCTGCTCGGGATTTGGGCTCCAGTCGGCAAAGTCGCGGGGAATTGCGCCCTCTTCCGTCTGGACATCTTCGTCCATGGAGACTGTTCTGCTGGTCTTCCGCTTGCGGAGCCGCATCAGGCTCTCATTCACCGCGATACGCACCAGCCAGGTGGAAAACTTCGAATTTCCCTGAAACTGGTCGAGCTTTTCGTAGGCCTTGAGGAAGACGTCCTGCACAATGTCTTCCGCATCCTCGCGGTTTTGGGTAATGTGCTGCGCTACCCGGAAGATCTGCCGGTCATACTGCCGGACCAACTGCTCAAAAGCTGCCGTATCTCCTTCCCGGGCGCGCGCAACCAGCGCAACGTCCGGATGTTCTTCTTCCACTGCTGGGGATTGGATGGTCGGGGTCGGCATTCCGGTGCAAGCTTTCTCAAAAACAGTGAGTTGCCGGGCGTTCTTCAGTCCGGGCAAATATCTGATAGACCCATACTAAACCAACGGGCTCGTGGACCTGTCCTACAGAAAGAGGTATCGCCGAAGATGCGGAAAATTACCCGATGAGGAAATTCCTCACCGTGACGCATCATACTCTGCAAAGAGACGATGAAGTTCCGCCGTATAGCTGATTTTCTGCCGTTTTGTTTCCTGCTGCTGCTCTCTGGGACGGTCTACGCCCAGACGACGAAAGCAGCACCGAAGAAGCCTGCCGCAAAGGCGCCTGTCAAAGCCGGCGCTGGTAAGGGCACAAAGCGGGCTGGCTCCGGAAAGACGGCCAGGGGACGAAGGAAGAAGGTCATCAGCTCTCCTCCAACGGCGCGATCACGCAAACTGACCAGCGCATTCGTGGCGTCGTCGCAGCTCCGCCCGATGGCACAGCAATTGACAGCAACCCGGTCGCCGGCGGCATATGCCGGTGTATTGGCATATGCGAACAGCCACAGTGGAGAGGCTTCTGCTGCGGCATGGCTGGCGATGGGCCACGCCTACATGCTGGATAAGCGTTTTGCTGACGCCTACAACGCCTTCCGCCAGGCAGCACAGCGCGGAGAGGCCCTGGATGACTACGCTGACTACCTTGGTGCTCAGGCAGCCCTCCAGGGGGGGCGGGGAACCGATGCCTACGCTTTGTTGGAGAACTTTGCCCAGCGTCACCCGGGATCAATCTTTGTGGCGAATGCTCCGGTCGCGCTGGCCAATGGATATCTGCAGCAGAACGACCCGCAGGGAGCTCTGCGCGTGCTGAGTACACTGGCAGGTACACCGCAGGCATCACATGCGGACTTCCGTTTCGCCCAGGCGAGAGCGTGGCAGCTCGCCGGGAATACCAATCAGGCCGCGGCGATGTATCGCAGCATCTATACGCTGCTTCCTCTCAGCTATGAGGCTACACAGGCTCGAGTCCAGTTGCAGGCGATGGGAACCCCGCTGACGGCGACCGAGCACAAGGTACACGCTGACCAGTTGTACAACGCCAAGCGGTATGCCGAAGCAGCGGACGAGTATCACAGCATTCAGCATGATGCGACGCTCAGCCCGGGCGACCGTGACGCTCTCGATATCTATGCGGCCGTGTGTGACCTGAAGCTGAAACGGCTTTCAAAGCGTGAGGCAGAGAGCCTGCCGCAGACGGACGATGATTCGGCTGCATTGAAACTGTATCTTCTTGCCGAGCTGGCGCGTAGCTCCGATGATCGGGGACAGCATGGCAATCTGGTGACGCAGTTGACTCAGCGTTATCCGCGCAGCCGATGGACGGAAGAGGCGCTTTATTCGGCAGGGAACATGTACCTGCTCAAACATGAGTACGGTACAGCGGCAGGCTACTATAGCCAGCTTGTCAGTATGTTTCCCCGTAGTACTTACGGTCCCTCGTCTCACTGGCGCGCCGGTTGGTTGAGCTATCGCACGCGGAACTACTCCGAGGCTGCTCGCTTAATGGACGAGCAGATTCAGCGCTATTCGACAGGAATCGAAACGCCGTCGGCTCTCTACTGGCGAGGCCGCATCTATGAAGAGCAGGAGCACAACCTTGCTCAGGCGGCGAACTACTACCGGACGCTTTCTGACAGCTTCCCCAACTACTACTACGCCCTGCTGGCGCGCCAGCGGCTGGACGTCCTGGGGAAGCAGCCGGCCGTAGCGCCCGCTGCACCTTTGGCCTCGGTGCGTGCGCCAGATGTTCCGGAACTGATCGATACACTGCCGGAGAACGATACCCATCTCATCAAGGCTCGTCTGCTGGCCAATGCCGGATTGAACGAGTACATCGCGCCCGAGATTCAGGCAAGCCCGACCAGCTCAACGTGGGGAACCTTGGCGCAGGCGGAGATCTATACCTCCTACGGTGAATATGTGCGCGCGCTGCAGGCGATGAAGCGGAGCGGCGCCTCTTATTTCGCGTACAGTGTCGACGATGTTCCGGAAATGTATTGGAAGCTGCTGTTCCCGACTCCGTACTGGAACGAGCTGACGGCGAATGCTTCGCGTAACAGCCTTGATCCTTATCTGGTTGCATCGCTGATTCGTCAGGAGTCGGAGTTCAACCCCGGTGCGGTATCCCGCGCGAACGCATACGGCCTGATGCAGATGCTGCCCTCCGTAGGTAAATCGCTGGCCAAGAAAGACGGTATCGGCAGGTTCTCTACGAATGACCTGTTGCAGCCGGCAATTAGTCTGCGGCTTGGCACGACCTATCTACGGCAGACGATCGATCGCTTCGGCGGACAGGTGGAGTACGCGCTGGCGGCGTATAACGCCGGCGATACTCCGGTGCGTCAATGGATGTCGACTAACGACTATCGCGATATGGCGGAGTTTGTGGAATCGATCCCGTATACCGAGACCCGCGAATACGTGCAGGCCATTCTGCGGAATCGCGAGATGTATCGGGCGATTTACGGCAAAGGCCAGCGAACAAATACTGTAAGCGCCTTGAAATGAGGCGCCCATTTGGTCGAGCCACTGCACTCGCTGCCCCATTCTTTCGCCCCCGGCGAAAGGGTGGGGTATCGAGCGAAGCGAGACCGTCTTCAGATGGGAATAGGGCTCGAACAGAATTGAGCTTGGTCTGCCATTGTGTGGGTGGGTTTCTTTAAAAGACAAATACCGTCGCGCGAAGCACGATACCCCACCCTTCGCATATCCGCGAAGAATGGGGCAACGAGCGCAGTGGCGCAACCGAATTTGTCGACACGCTTTAGCTTTTCTGGAGCCGTTCTCTCCGTGAAGACGCCCACCCTGGCTTGGTCTCCTGACGCCCGCGTGCGATGGCCAAAGCGTCTTCCGGAACGTCTTGCGTAACCACAGACCCTGCTGCAACCAGAGAACCGTTGCCAAGAACAATCGGGGCGACCAGCGCGGAGTCTGAGCCGACAAAGACGTTATCTCCAATCGTGGTCTGATGTTTATTGACACCATCGTAGTTGCAGGTGATGACTCCTGCGCCGATGTTGGTTCCGGTTCCGATAACAGCATCGCCAAGGTACGTGAGATGGTTGGCTTTGGAGCCTTTGCCGAGACGCACCTTCTTCGTTTCGACAAAGTTGCCCACGTGCGCACACTCGCCGATATAGCTCTCAGGGCGCAGATGCGCGTAAGGACCAAGGATAGCTCCGTCCGCAACGTGGGCGTGGTCGAGGATGCAGCCGTTGCGAATGGTCACGCCTTCGCCGATGGTCGAGTCCTGAATGACAGAGTAGGAGCGTATGCGGCAGTCACCACCGACAGCCGTCTTGCCAAGCAATTGCACGAAGGGTTCGATCACCGTGTCCGCCGCCACCATAACCTCGGCGTCGATAATACAGGTCTCCGGACGAAAGATCGTGACTCCCTGGGCCATCAATCTGCGCACTGTGTCCAGGCGCATGGCGGCATCCAGATGCATGATCTCGGCGATGGTATTGGCTCCAAGAACTTCATCGACCCCGCCGCTCGCTTCAATCGCAACGACTTTCTCACCAGCCTTCACCAGAAGTTTGGCAACGTCCGTAAGGTAGAGCTCGCCCTGAGCGTTATTCGCAGTGAGGGACTCAAGCTGCTCAAAGAGAGAGGCTGTACGGAAGGCATAGATACCTGAGTTGATCTCGCGTATGGAGCGTTGCTCCGGTTTGAGATCTTTCTGTTCGATGATCGCGATCACCTCTGAGGACTCCGGCGATTTGCGGAAGATGCGGCCATAGCCTGTTGGATCGGAGGGGATCGCCGTGAGGATGGTCATCGAGGCGCCTTCGCTCAGATGGAAGTCGCGGATGGCGGCGATGGTCTCCGGACGGATGAGGGGAACGTCACCGGAAAGCACGAGAAGATGGTCGGGCGGAGTGATGCCGGAGGCAGCAAAGAACGCCTTTACCTGCTGCAGCGCATGGCCGGTGCCGCGCTGCTCGGCCTGTAATACAAAGTGGGTCGCTTCCGCGGCAACGGCTGCCTTCACGCGATCTGCTTCGTGACCGACGATGACATAGATGTCATCAGCCTCGACAACCTGCTTCGCGGCGGCGATGACATGCAGCAGCAGGGCCTTGCCGCCAATCTCATGCAGAACCTTGGGACGTTTGGACTTGAGGCGCGTGCCTTTACCGGCGGCCATAATGGCGACCGCGAATGTCGGAGAGCTCATGGGGGAATACTACCGGGTCTGGTAAATGCTCGAAACCCCGCCTGCATCAGCCAGCGGGGTTTCGAGGGGTTTGGTGTTCTAGTTGCTCATTCCGGCTGGAGGAGGCGGGATGGTGATGTCTACATCCGTCACCGGCCCCAGATCCTTGAGCGAGGCGCCAAGGTCACCGCCGTTGCCTACCACAACGATCGCCAGCTTCGACGTATCGATGTACTTTGCAGCGACCCGTGAGACATCGGCTGCGGTCACTTTTTCAATGCCGGCCTTGTACTTCTCCAGAAAATCTGCCGGGTACCCATAGAAAGCCAGCATCACCTGCTCGTTGAGTACCTTTGCGCGCGAGTCGTAGCGGAAGATGAACGAGTTCAGGAGTTGCTCCTTAGCGTTGCGCAGTTCCGTTTCCGTCGGTGGAACGGATTTGAGCCGGTTGATCTCCTCCAGCATCGCCTTGGTTGCAGCAACCGTGCTGGCGCTCTTGGTGCCCGCCTGCACGCGGAAGATACCCGGATGGTCATAGCTCGCTCCATAACCTCCGCCGACCGCGTAGGCCAGGCCCAGTTTCGTACGGACAGACTGAGTCAGACGCGATCCGAACCCTCCGGAGAAGATCTCATTCATGACACTCAGGGCATAGAGATCGGGATTATTTCGGGTGGTCCCCAGACCGGCAATGGAGATGTTGGACTGGTTGATGTCGTCTTTGTTGACGAAGTAAACGCCTGGTTTCGGGCCAGGGAAGTCTGCCTTAAGTGACTTGAACGGTTCTCCCTTTGGAAGCTTCTCGAAGGTGTCACGCAGCTTCTTCTCCATTGCGGCAGAATCGAAGTCGCCGACGACGGAGACGAGCAGATTGCTGCCGACCACCGTCTTATCGTGCCACTGTTTGATGTCGTCGACGGTAACGCCAAGGACGGTGGAGAACTCAGGCTGACGGGCGTAGGGGCTGGCAGCACCATAGACAACCTTGCCGACTTCGCGGGCAAGAATACCCCCGGCGTCGTCGTTACGGCGAGCGATACCCGTAGCCATCTGCTGCTGTGCGAGCTCGAGCTTCTCCGGCTTGAAGGACGGATGCAGAAGGAGATCGACTGCCTGGGTAAAGACCGTATCGAAGTCCGTCTTCAGGCTGTTCCATGTAAGCGCCGTGGAATCGATGTCGGCGCTGGTCTCGATCTTGGCAGCCTTAGCTTCCAGCGCATCATCCATGGCGTCGCCATCCATGGCGGCGGTGCCGCTGGTACGCCACACATCACCGTACATATCGAGCATGCCGGCTTTGTTTGCCGGCTCTTCGCGTGAGCCGCCGCGGATGTTGATAGTGCCGTCAATGAACGGCAGCTCATGGTCTTCCTGAAGGAAGATCACAACACCGTTCTTCAGGTCGATCCGCTTGGGCTGGACCGGTTTGAAGTCATGCAGCGGCGGCGTCGGGATCTTCGTCCACGGTTCCGTCATTTGTGCATGTAATGCCGGAACAACAAGAGCGGAGGCAAGGGCGAGGCAGACAAGGTTCTTTTTCACTGGGCACCTCCCTTGGAAGCCGCTGCAGGTGTAGGGCGGGCAAACTCGATGGTCGCGCTGGTACGGTTTGACTCGACGAAAAGCTGGTTAGCAACACGGCGGATATCAGCTTTGGTCACTTTGTCATAAGCCTCAAGCTGGCGGAATAGTTGGCGCCAGTCGCCGTAACGTGTCTGATAATCGGCGAGCTGCTGTGCCAGCCCCTGGTTGCTTGCCAGGCCGCGCAGCAGGTCGGCACGGGCGCGTGTCTTGAACATGGCGAGTTCAGCGTCCGAGACATCTTCGTTCTTCAGGCGATCGAGTTCCTTATGAATCGCATCGCGGAGCTGGGCTGGAGTCTTTCCTGGTATCGGAACGGCATAGACAGCGAAGAGCCCGGGATATTTTTCGCCGGGGAAGCCGCTGAACCCTGCGGCCGCGGCAGCGATCTTCTGGTCGCGCACCAGTGAACGATACAGACGGGCGGTACGGCCGTTGGAGAACAGGTCCGTGACGGCGTCATACACGGCATCGTCTTTGTCTCGGTAGTCGGGGCGGTGATAGCCCTCAAGATAGAACGGCTGGGTGGCCTCACGAATGGTTACGGTGCGTTCCGCAAACTGCTTCGGTTCGATCGTGGTCATCTCCGGCGGTTTAGGACCGGCGGGAATACGGCCGAAGTACTTTTCAAGTACAGGCATGGTGTCAGAGGCTTTCACATCGCCGACGACGGCTACAACGATGTTTGCCGGGACGTAGTACTTCTTGTGGAAGTCCTCTGCCTCGGTAGCCGTCACTTGGCTGATCTCGCTCTCCCAGCCAACGCCGCTACGGCCGTAGGGGTGGGCAGTATACGCGGCGGCAAGGAACTGCTCCACCATGCGTCCGATCGGGGCGGAATCAATGCGCATGCGGCGCTCTTCCTGGACGACATCGCGTTCCTTGTAGAACTCGCGCAGGACAGGTTCAGCGATCCGGCTGCTCTCGAGGTAGGCCCAAAGCTCCAGCCGGTTGGAGGGCATCGACCAGAAGTAGTCAGTCTTGTCCTCCGAGGTAGAAGCGTTCAAACCGACGGCGCCGCTCTTTTCCGCGATCTCAGAGAACTGGTTCGGAATGACGTACTGCTGAGCGTCCTTGACCGCTGCGTCGAAGGCCGCCTTAAGCTGGGAGAGTTTCGCGGGATCCTGTCCGACCAGCTTGCGCTGTTCCAGGTTGTAGGCGGCATACGCCTGCTCGACCTTTTCGAGAGCCGCTTTTTCTGCGGTGTAATTGGTCGTGCCGATCTCGTTGGTGCCTTTGAAGGCCATGTGCTCGAACATATGAGCCAGGCCGGAGGCGCCGTCAGGATCGTTGGCCGAACCAGCGTCCACTAACGTGTAGAAGCTGAAAACGGGCGCCTCAGGACGCTCACAGACGATCAGGGTCAGCCCATTGGGAAGCACTTTGACCGTAGTGCGCTTCTCAAAACTGGCCAGGTCCTGCGCCTGGGCAAAGCCAGCCAGAAGAACAGCGGCCACAAGCGCGGCCTTCATGCGATGAAACATGGAACCTCCAACAAACTCTTGGTATTGCAACGATAGAGCATTTTCCTCGTGGATGTAGTGTAGGGTTTCCGCATCCTATAGGCGTTTTCCGTAATGAAAACGCTGTTGTACGCTCCTTCGGGATACCCAACAACGAGGAAAACGCTCTAGAGCATTTCCCCATGGGTGTAGTGTAGGGCTCCGCATCCTGTAGGCGCTTTCCGCAATGAAAACGCCTTTGTACACTCAACCGGGATATTCCCTGATGGGGAAAACGCTCGAATGGATATGGGCGTGGGACGGACAGCGGATCAGAAAGTTAGTCGCTGCGAGAAGGGGATTTTCGCGCTGTCTTTTTGGCTGTGACGAGCGCCTTCTTCATGGCGGAGGATTTCGCGGCCTTCTTTGCAGGTTTTCTTGCAGCGGGTTTTCCGGTGGCGAGTTTCGCACCCGAGACAGCCGGTTTCTTGTTCCTGGTTGGGCCGCTTTTGTCAGAAACCACGGTAGTCTTAGGCCGAGTTTTGACGGAGGGGGCAAGAGGTTCAATCGGAACGATCGCGGCCGGCCTGGCATCCCTTCTCAATTCGGCTTCGGCAGTAATGGAAGGAGCGGTCGTACAAGCAAGAAATTGTTGCCGCGTCCATTCATTGCGCGCGGGGGAAGGGCCGTTGCGCAGGCACTCGGCTGCGGCTGTCTTCCAGTCGCCGGCTACGATGGCATGCAGCAGCTTTGGATAACCCTGTAGCAGGCCGGTCATTCCGAGGTTATACGCCATATCGAGCAGGGCCAGTTTGGCGGGGGCAGGAAGTGCGTCCCAGGTGGGAATCCCTTTTCTCAGATCCTGATCGAGATGGGTGACAGATGCACGGAGCTGGACATCAATCTCTGCCGAGGTGAGCAGCACGGACATGGGACTACGGTAAAAACCGGCAGCTTTTCCTTTCACCATGGAGGAGACGCGGCGGAAATCGACGATGATCTCCTGGGTATCGGCAGGGCGGCCATCATATTGAAAGGGAAGTGCGGTTGCACTTTGTGCTGTTGGCAGCATCAGACCTGCGCCAACCGTGACTTTGCCTACGGTGTCCAGGTACATCCAAGGGATAGCGTTTTCAAATCTCTTCAGTTGGGCGAGCGATTCTTCCAAATAACGCGACACGCCGACAGCGTACCACGCCCTGCAACTTTAGTTATCGGCAGGTAACTTTCGTTGGCCTGGAAGTGTTATTGCCTTTCCCGTCGGCAGCGGCGAGAATCAATGCAATCCCTATGGTGGTGAAAATTCAGGCTTTTTTGCGCCGGTATGCGGTCGTCTGCGCGCTGGTATGTACTTTTTTGTCGGCTGCCATGGCACAGCAAAACCGCCGGGCATTGCCATCCGTCACTACATCGCTGCCGGCAGGGGCAGTTGTTCTGGACGCGGCTCCAGCTTCCTGGCCGTTGCAACACATCTCCATTGCACTGAAGGTAGACGATAGCCGGCAGAGTGCGTTGGCACAATATTTGACGGACCTTACGACCAAAGGTTCCTCGAACTACCATCATTGGCTGACTCCGCAGGAGTTTGCCGCTCGTTTCGGCGCCACCGACGCGGAGATAGGTACGGCGACGACATGGCTTGAGGCCCAGGGCCTGCATGTCACAGCAACCAACGCCGCCCATACGTTGTTGCAGGCAGCCTCGACGGTAGCGACTGCGGAGGGCGTCTTCCACGCCAGTCTGGGTCAGGTTGAGCTTGCCGGAACTTTGCATGTTGTCCAGCGTGGCGAGCTTTCCCTGCCGGGAGATGCTCCACAGATCATTCGCGCGGTAACGGGACTGGATGATCTTGATAGCTCCCCTTTGGCGTCCGCGGAGGCGGCGGTGGATGCAAACGCCTCAGGCGTACTGGTGCTGGGCGACATTCCCGCTGGTGAGACGGATTGGGATCTTCTGCTGAAGCAGGCGAATGCCCAGGGCATAACAGTATTAGGGAACGCATCGGGCGGTTACGAATCAATGACGGTCATTGCTCCCAAGGCGCTGAACAGTGCCATGACCGGAACGGGAGCGCGACCAGCGTGGCAGGTCGCAGACGGTCTGCCTACCGATGGACTTCGCGCTGTTCCGGATTTCATTTCGACGGAAGATTTCAGCGCAACGGTCAATGAGTTGATCGCTCGCAGCGATGGAAGGCTTGGCAACATCAATGCCACGCTCTATCAAATGGCTGTGATTCCTGGTGTCTATACGCAGCCTGAGGGTGTCGTTACAGGAGCCTGGACTCCACAGGCAGGGCTTGGGGCTATTAACCCGGCTGAGATCATTAAGCGCTGGCCTCTTGGGACGACGGTCACAACAACCTCACTCCTTGCGTCCAGCTATTCCGTTAACGGTGGTACGAACATCACCTTCACGTCGGCGGTTAAGTCATCGACGAATTCCACTACTGTACCGACTGGAACTGTGACGCTGACCTCTCCTCAAGATGGCGTGATCGGTTCGGGGACAATCGGCTCGGACGGAACGGTCAATATCTCGATTTCTACGTTAGTGATCGGTCCACATACGATTACCGCCATCTACAGCGGAGACTCTACGTTCGCGGCGTCCAGCAGTAGCCCGATCACCGTTACCATCTCGCCTTCGACGGGCACGCTGTCGGCATCGGTCTCTCCGTCACCGGGCGCGTATGGGAATACCGCCACCATTACGGCGACCGTCGCGGTCACTACAGGAACCGCCAATGGAACGGTTCAGGCTGTTGTAAATGGGCAGACCTATACCGGAACTGTGGCATCAGGAACAGGAAACATTACGATTACGATTCCTCCGCCCGGAAAGTATTCGATCGTGATCTCCTGTCCATCGGCCAATACCTTTGTGTGTACAAACTCTCCTGTGACGTTGTCGTATACGGCGACGAAGGGAAATACCACCACGACGGTTACGTCGAGCAACAACGCAGCGACTACGGGCGATTCTGTTACCCTGACGGCTACTGTCTCGAATGCGGGTAATGCAACGGGAACATATATCTACACGGGCAACGTGACGTTCCTGGACGGGACGAAGACTGTCGGTACTGCTCCGCTTGTTGCTGGTTCAGCTACGGCGACGGTGACATTGACCGGCGCCGGAACGCACTCCATCACCGCGGTGTACTCCGGGGATACGAACTGGAACGGAAGCACCTCAACCGCAATTGCCGTCGTCACGTCGAAGGTGACCCCCACTCTGGTGTTGTCCGCCAGTACGATGACGGCCGTGAGTGGAACGAACATCGTGTTTACGGCGACCGCCAGTGGCGGTTCGACTACGCTGTCTCCTCCAACTGGGACAGTGACGTTCTACGATACGGTGGGTTCCACCGTCGTGACTCTGGGGACGGCCACGCTGGCTCCGAATGGAACGACGCAGTCGATAGCGAGCGTATCGAGCACTGGTCTTCTGCCTGGCTCGCATAGTCTTTATGCCATCTATGCCGGTGATACCAACTACAAGAGTGCTACGTCCAACACCTTGGCAGTTACAATCAGCGATTTTACCGTCAGCCTGAATCCGACATCCCTGAATATTACGCAGGGCAAGTCGGCGCAGGTTGCTGCAACGGTGACAAGCTCAGGCGGGTTCGCCGGGACGATTACGTTGGGCTGCACGCCTCCAGCTGCGGCGCTGATGACCTGCGCCTTTTCTCCGGCATCGCTTGGCAGCAGTGGCGCCAGCACGCTCACAATTACAACGACTGCGAATACGGCCTCTTTAGAGAGGCATGACATTCCATGGCATCTTCCTGCCGGCGGAACGGTGCTTGCGGCGATCATGTGGTTCATCGTGCCTACACGCCGCCGTATCAGCCTGCTGGTCGCGATACTTGCGGTTTTGATCACGATAACGGCAGGAGGCTGCGCGTCTGGAATCGAGCAGAACGGTACCAACAGTAGCAGTGGCGGATCTGCCAACAACGGTACCCCATTCGGAACCCAGTTGTTGACCATCACTGTCGCAGGAACCGACGGTGGAAACCCGGTTCGTCACAACTACAGCTATCAGGTAACCGTGCAGTAGAGCATTTCCTGGATACCCAGCAACAGGGAAAATGCTCTAGATGTAAAGAGGATTTCGTCGGCTCTCCGAAACCTTTTCGGAAAGTTCTCGTCTGTACGTGCGACCCTCGTTGTTCTCCGGTCGCAGGTACCGTGCGTTCTCGCTACGTCTGTCGTGGCCGTAAAAGGGGGTTGACTGGACCTTTGTATGCGACGACTTCGTATCCTCCCCGTACGTGCTTTGGCTCTTTGCATCGCAATGCTGGTCGTGTTGCAGGCATCGACCTTGTTTGCAGTACAACCATCCCGCCGTATTAATGCGATTGACGACGCCCAGCGCGCCCCGATGTCAGGCAATGTGTCGCCGCGCGTTCGTGGAGCGTCTGACCTTGGCGAACTGCCGGGAAGTCAGCAGCTGGAGCAACTTACACTTCGTTTCAGCATGAGCGCTGCACAGGAGGCAGCGCTGACGCAGCTGTTGCAGGATCAGCAGAATCCGAACTCTTCTCGTTATCACCAGTGGCTCACTCCGGAGGAGTATGGGGCACAGTTCGGCATGGCGCAGGCGGATCTGGACCAGGCAACAGCATGGCTTACCAGCAAAGGTCTGACGGTGACGGAGGTAGCGCGAAGCAAAAACTTTATTACCTTCAGCGGTCCGGTCTCGGCAGTAGAGAAGGCCTTCCAGACTTCGATTCATTCTCTCCAGTCCGGGGGCGAAACAAACTTTGCGAATATCTCGGAGCCGGTTCTTCCAGCGGCGTTGCAGCCGGTTGTCACAGGAATCACCGGCCTCAATAATTTCAAGCTAAAGCCGCATGTGCGACCTCGCTTCACCTCAGATAAGTCGGGAAGCCACTTTCTTGCGCCGGGCGACCTTTACACGATCTATGACATGGGTTCGCTGGTTTCCGGTGGTACGAACGGCTCGGGTGTAACGATTGCAGTGATGGGTCAGACAGAGATCAGCCTTTCCCAAGTAGCGACCTTTCGTAGTGTCTCAGGGCTTTCTGCGAATGCGCCCACAGTGAAGCTCTATGGCACGACGCCCGGAACGGTGAATAACGATCTAGCTGAAGCAATGCTGGATGTGGAGTGGTCCGGCGCGGCTGCTCCGTCGGCGTCGATCCTGTATGTGTATTCGAAGGACGTTGTGGACACGTCGCTGACCCAGGCGATTAATAACAACCTCGCTCCTATCATTTCGATCAGTTATGGCCTGTGCGAGTCGGGATGGGGTCAGAGCAATCTGAACACTTATAACGCACTCTTCCGCCAGGCAAACGCGCAAGGCCAGACCATCGTGGGGCCGACCGGCGATTCCGGCGCCACCGATTGCGACTACAGCAGCGGCTCTAGCACGGTGACATCGGCTCAGTACGGACTAGCCGTCGATTTTCCGGCTTCTTCGCCTTATGTAACCGCTCTGGGTGGAACGATGTTCAACGAAGGAAGCGCGACCGGAGCTACGACATATTGGAGCGGTTCCAATGGAAGCAATCAAGGATCGGCTCTTAGTTATATTCCGGAGGCGGTATGGAACGAGACCACATCCGGGAGCGCATTAGCTGGTAGTGGAGGTGGAAAGAGCGACTACTTCGCTAAGCCGGCCTGGCAGACAGGCACTGGTGTGCCTACGGATTATGTCCGCGATGTTCCGGATATTGCTTTCAACGCGGCTTCCGGTCACGACGGATATCTCATCTGCATGACCACGTACTGCACGAACGGCTATCGCGCCTCCGACGACACTCTTGCAGTTGTGGGCGGCACCTCTGCCTCAACACCAATCTTCGCGGGAGTCCTTGCCCTGGTTGAGCAGAAAACCGGCTCGCGCATCGGCAATGCCAATCCAACGATCTATGCATTGGCCAACAGCACCTACTACGGCACTGTGTTCCATGATGTGACAGTCGGTGATAACAAGCAGCCTTGCACGAGTGGAACCACCGACTGCCCCTCAGGTACAACCAGCATTGGCTACAGCGCTACTACGGGATACGATCTGGCAACTGGATGGGGTTCGCTAGATGTCGCCAACTTTGTTAACGACTGGTCAGCGGTGACCCCTCTCTCCTCCGGCGGCTCGGCGGTCTCTACGACGACCGTTACGGCTTCGCCGACCAGTGTGACAGCCGGCAACTCCGTTTCTGTCACCGTAACTGTGGCATCGGGCACATCGGGCGTAACGACAACTCCGACAGGCACGGTGCAGTTGCTGGTGGATGGAACGGCGACAGGCTCCACGTTGTCGTTGAGCTCCGGTACAGCAACCGGAACTGTCTCCACAGCGTCTTTGAGCTCCGGCAATCACACGATTACAGCGTCCTATTCGGGTGATACGACCTACGGAAGCTCACTGGGATCGGCGACCGTCGATGTCGTAGCGGCCAGCACCGCTGACTTCACACTCTCGCCCGCGACTGCAACAGCTACGGTAAGCTCTGGAGGTACAGCATCGCCAATTACATTTACCGTCGCTTCGGTGAATGGTTTTACGGGATCGATCAGCTTCAGCGCAGCCAGTACCTCAACTCTGGCAGCGCAGTATAGCTTCTCCGTCTCGCCGGTTACGCTGACGAGCGGAGGTACGGCAACGACTGCTTTGACTCTGTATGCGTACCAGTCGAGCGCCAAGGTGGGCCACGGCATGACGCAACTGGCGGCTCAACAGGCGGTGTTGCGTCGAGGGGAGAAAGGAGCTGCAGGCGGAGCACTTGTTCTTGCAGGTCTGCTCTGTATTCTTATGCCGCGCAGGCGGCGCCTATCTGCTCTGCTGCTCATCAGCTTTAGCGGCGTATTGATGACAGGGCTATCCGGTTGCGGCAGCGGCTCCTCCGGCTCGAGCAGCAGTGTTACTAAAACAGCAACCGGTACCTATACCATTACGGTGACGGCCACCAGCAGCTCGACCAGTTCCACGGTTACATCCCATACGTCGACGGTAACCTTTGTTGTGAATTAGTGACGTTGGATATCACATGAGGGGGTGGCTTCGGCCACCCCTGTGTCTTTTAAATGACTCACTTGTAATCGCGAGGGGAATTTGACATCGCGACCGGGCCGCCGGAGAATCATGGCATCTTCAGAATCCCCCTGGTGCATGCCTGTACTGTACCCGGCCACAAAGGCTCTTATGTTGAACCTCCGCCGTTTTGCAGCAGCTATTCTGGCCCTTGTTTCCGCTTCTGTCTCTGCTCAACTCACAAATCAAGCCAAACCGCTGGTGACCCAGCCGGTGAACGACAACCGCCGCGTCGAATTGCGTGGCATGGTCCACCCGCTGGTTCGTGTTGCTAACGATCAAGGGGCACTGGCTGATGACCTGGCGTTGAATCGCATTCTGATGACATTACGGCGCAGTGACGAGCAAGAGACTGCATTGAAGCAGTTGATTGATCAACAGCAGGATAAGAATTCACCCAACTATCATCAGTGGCTTACGCCGGAGGAGTTCGGGGCAAGGTTTGGCCCTTCCGATACGGACATCGCTACATTGACGAACTGGCTGGTAGCGCACGGGTTCAACAACGTTTCGGTGAATAAAGGCAGAACGACCGTGGAGTTCTCCGGTTCCGCCGGAGCGATGCGGCAAGCTTTTGGCGTCTCGATGCATCGGTTCTCGTACCTTGGAAAGCCGCGGGCGGCAAATATTACGGATCCGCTAATCCCTGCCGCTCTTGCTCCGCTGGTCTCCGGGTTCAGCTCGCTGAACAACTTTCCGCGCAAAACCTTCGCCGAGAAGTACGGTATCTATCGGCGCGATTCGCAGACAGGAAAACTGCAACAGGTGGGAGGCGCTCCCCAATACGTTATTTCATCGAACGGTTCCGCCTACCTTGGCGTAACGCCTTATGACTTTGCAACGCTCTACAATCTGAATCCTCTTTGGAATTCATCGGTGAATGGCGCCGGGCAGAGGATTGCGATCGTCGGCGAGTCCAAACTGAATCCGCAGGATTTTGTAAACTTCCGCAATTTGTTTGGCCTTCCGGTCGGGAATACTTCGGGACCCACCGGGACCCAGTATCTGAACATCATTAACAACGGTCCGGATCCCGGATACCAGGATGATGAGATCGAAGGCAACATTGATGTGCAGTGGTCTGGTGCTGCGGCGCCTGGCGCGACAATCGACTATGTCTCATCCATGGGGACAGAGACCACTGCAGGTATCGATCTGTCGGCCCAGTACATCATCGATAACAATCTGGACCCCATCATTAGCGAGAGCTGGGGCGTTTGCGAGTTCGCTGCCGGTACCAGTGGAAACAGCTTTTATCGTTCGCTCTGGCAACAGGCAGCGGCGCAGGGAATTACGGTTCTGGTTGCCGCCGGTGACGCCGGCTCGGGAACCTGCGATCAGAACAAGAGCTATGCAAGCTATGGCCTGACCGTTAACGCGATAGCGTCCACTCCATACAATACCGCGATCGGCGGCACAGACTTCCAGACCCTCTACGGGGATAACGGCAAATTCGGCAGCAGCAACAACTCGACGACCAAAGCTTCTGTTTTGGCTTATATTCCCGAGACGACCTGGAACAACACCTGCACGAACGAACAGCTCTCACTTTCAACGACCTATGGGGGGTTGTCTCCGGAAGCTGTCTGCAATAACTCGACAGCGCAATCCAAAGGACTGCTGACTACCACCGGTGGCGGTGGCGGACGAAGCAACTGTATCTCTGCTACGGGGTCGACGCTCTCCACCTGCCAGGGCGGATACCCTAAGCCATCCTGGCAGACGGGGACTGGTGTGCCCGCAGACGGTGTCCGCGATATCCCGGATGTGTCTCTGTTCGCGTCGAATGGCTTCTCGAGAGCCTTCTATATCGTTTGCCAGGCCGATCAGCTCTCGGATGGTAAGGGATGCAATATCTCCTCGCCTTATAACGATCTGATCGGCGTGGGCGGAACGTCCGTTGGCTCTCCTGCGATGGCCGGCATTATGGCCCTGGTTGCGCAGAAGAATGGCGGTGGCCGTCTCGGCAATGCCAACTACAATCTGTACGCTCTGTTCAATAAACAGACCACAGCGGGCACGGCCTGCAGCGCGAGTGGAACTCCCAACGCGGCCTGCACCTTCAACGACATCATCGCCGGCACGAACAGTGTGCCGTGTGTGAAAGGATCGCCAAACTGTACGGTCAATAATAGTGCGGATAGCTATGGCATACTTTCCGGTTTCAGCTCTAACACAGGCTACGACCTCACGACCGGCCTGGGATCGGTAAACGCCGCCAATCTTGCGAATAACTGGTCGACTGTGACTTATAACTCGACCACCACGACGCTGTCGTTATCTTCGGCGAGTATCACCCATGGAACACCTGTGACGGCCAGTGTAACCGTTACCTCGGGAACTGGCACGCCAACTGGCGACGTCACCATCAACGCCTCTACAACGAACGGATCAGTGGGCCGCGGCACGCTGAGCGGAGGAAGCTATTCCGGAACGTTCAATAACTTCCCGGGCGGGACATATTCAGTGACGGCACATTACGGCGGCGATGCGACGCATGCTGCCTCGGACTCGAATGCCGTCCCACTGACCGTTACCCCTGAGAACAGTAAGACTACAGTGCAGACACAGTTCTACAACCCAAGTACTAGGGCTATTACATCGCAGACAGGCATGTTTTACGGACAGTATCTGGCGCTGATCAAATTCACTGTAGCTGGAGCCACTTGTCCGTCGAGCACTCCTTGTGACGGCGTACCGACTGGCACTGTGGCCGCGCAGAACAACGGAACGGCGTATGGAAACGTTAGCCTCAATAGCGATGGTGATGCTGAGATCCAGACAACGGAACTCGCGCCGGGAAGCTACAGCTTTAGCGGAAGCTACAGTGGCGATGCCAGTTTCAACAAAAGTACGACTTCCAGCTCCAGTGCTTTCACGGTAACAAAAGCTGCTACGACAACGACGTTCTCATCATCTGCGACCACCCTCGGCTCCGGTCAGGCGGCAACGCTTAGCATCAGCGTGCCTACCCAGAGCTATGGCGACTATCAGACGGGAACGGTCAGTATTCTGAACGGCAGCAACGTTCTGGGAACCGTGAGTGTCAAAGGCGCTGTATCCTCAGCGGGGTTGAACAATGCCACGGCAACGTACACGCTGAATGCCAACCAGTTGAACAGCGGTGCAAACTCGATCAGCGTGCAATATAGCGGTGATGGCAACTACCAGAGTTCGACTTCAACAGCCACAACCATAACACTTACAACAGCCTCCAGCTTTAGCCTGAGTGCATCGCCCGCGAGCCTCACTGTATCGCGTGGAAGTTCTGGGACATCAACTATCTCCGTAACGGCAGTAAATGGGTTCAGTTCTTCGGTGGCCTTGTCCTGCAGCATCTCCGGTTCACCGAGCGGCGCCGGCTGCACGCTTTCGCCGTCTTCCGTGGCGCCGGGAGCGACTTCGACGCTGACAATCACCACTGCTCGTGGTTCCGCGCAAAGCGGTGTTTTTTCCGAGTGGAGACCAATCTCAATCGGTGGTGTGACAGTTGCCGGGCTGCTGCTGGTTATGGTTCCACGCCGTCGTCGTTTTGTTCCACTGCTTGGAGTGTTATTGCTGCTTGGGATAGCCGGAGTTGTCAGTGGCTGCGGTAGTGGTAGTGGTTCTTCGAGCACACCCGGAACACCGGCTGGAACTTACACCGTGACGGTGACGGGAACCAGCGGATCAACTACGCAGACGACCTCAGTTTCCTTGACCGTGAACTAATTCTTCTTTGTCCGGCGACTCGGCGTTTTGGCAGGCTGAGGTGCGGTTGCCTCAGCCTGCGGTATTTGCACCGCAACACCTTCGGACTGTTGCATGAGGTATGCCTGTACATCGAACGGCTTGGCTACCTGCGCTGGACGTACGTAATGTCCATCGGGGGTGAGCAATCTCGCCTTTGCATCGTCGCGCAGATAGCTGCCGAGAATGTCTTCCCGTAAGCGAAGCAATAACTGCTGGTCGTAGATGGGGAAGACGGCTTCGCAGCGGTCGTAGAGATTACGGGGCATCCAGTCGGCGCTGCCGCAGTACGCTTCATCCTTGCCATCGTTCAGGAACCAGAAGATACGGCTATGTTCGAGGAAGCGGCCCACGATCGAGCGTACGCGGATATGGTCACTGAGACCCGGTACACCGGGGCGTAGGGCGCACATGCCACGGATAATGAGGTCGATCTCCACTCCCGCCTGGCTGGCGCGATACATAGCCTCAATCAGGCGGCGATCGATAAGGCCGTTCATCTTGGCAATGAGATGAGCCGGCCTGCCTGCTTTGGCGTGCTCGATCTCGCGGTCGATCAGCTTTTCAAGGTCGTCCACAAGTGTCAGCGGAGCCACCATCAGTGGGCGATAGAGCTCGCCTTCCGCTTCGGCGGTCAGATAATTGAAAACTGCATGGACGGCATGCGTGATCTCGGGATTCGCGGTCAGCAGGCTGATGTCGGTATAGAAAAGCGCCGTGACCGGATTGTAGTTGCCCGTACCCAGATGGGCATAGCGGCGCACAACGCCGTCTAGATCACGGCGAACCATCAGTGCGAGCTTGCAGTGGGTCTTCAGGCCGAAGATGCCGTGGAAGACTTGTACGCCTGCATCTTCCAGGGTGCGAGCCCAGCGAATGTTAGAGGCCTCGTCAAACCGGGCCATCAGCTCTACGACGACGGTAACGTCTTTCTGCTGCGCCGCATCGACCAGTGCGGCAAACATCGGTGAGTCTGCACTGGTGCGATAAAGCGTCTGCTTCATGCTCACCACCGCAGGATCCGCTGCCGCGGCTTCAATGAATTCCTCGACGACGCTATAGCTGTCGAAAGGGTGATGCAGCATGATGTCCCGCGTACGCAGCTCATCCCACAAATCTGTCGACTTTCGGTCGAGACGGTACTCACGGCCATGGAAGGGAGGATACTTCAGCGCATCCTTATCGACACCCGAGTAGAGATTCATCAGCCGGGAGAGGTTTACCGGCCCTTCGGTTTTGAAGACCTGCCATTCATCCAGTTCGAAGTTGGCGCGCAGGCGTTCGACGATCTCGGGGTCAGCGCCTTCGCTCACTTCCAGGCGGACCGCATCGCCTTTGCGACGGTTGTGCAGTTCGCTGCGGACACTCTCCAGCAGGGAGCGTGTCTCTTCTTCCTGGAGATAAAGGTTCGAATTGCGAGTAACCCGAAATGCGGTCTTTGCCAGAACCTCGTAGCCGCGGAAGAGACGTTCCGCCTGCGCTTCGATCAGGTCATGAAGAAAGATGAACTCGTTGCATCCGCTGGTGCACGGCAGCTTGACGAAGCGGGGCAACGACCGGGGAACTGTAATCACGCCGAGAATTGGTGCAGCGGCAGCAGCTCCCTTACGCTTACGCCGAAGCAGCAGCGCGATGCAGAGTGCCTTGTTCAGGACTCGCGGGAAGGGATGTGCTGGGTCGATGGTGACCGGGGTCAGAAGAGGATCGACCTCATCGTTGTAGTACTGTTCGGCATATTCCCGGGCTGCATCGTCCAGTTCGCTCCACTCCAGAACCCGGATGCCTGCGTTCAACAAGGCGGGCAGGAGCTGGTCATTCCAACAACGGTACTGGTCGCAGACAAAGGCGTGCATCAGGCGGTTGAGCTCTTCAAGGCGCTGTTGTTCGCTCATCCCGTCATCCGCTTCGGCCTGAGGGGTGACGTAACCATCTTCCAGACGCTGCAGTACGCCGGCGACTCGAATTTCGACAAACTCGTCGAGATTGCTTGCTGTAATGGCGAGGAACTTGACGCGCTCCAGCAACGGATTGCGGTCGTCCTGCGCCTCTTCCAGCACCCGCCAGTTAAAGCGGAGCCAGCTTTCATCGCGGTTGAAGAAACGGTGAGGTGCGGGTGCCGGATTCGTTCTACGTGGCATAGAAAATATCAGCCTATCAGCAGCTTTGATACGGCATGATAAATCTGAGGTCTCCCGTATCACATAGCTAACCAAAGATAAGAAACTCTCATCTCTTTCTAAACAGGAGAGTTTCCTATGAATCGTACAACCCGTTTTCTGGCAGCATGTCTCGTTGCGACATTACCTGGCGCTTTCCTGGGGGCTCAGACTGCGAAACAGGATATGAAAGATGCAGGTCATGAGACCAAACAGGCTGCCAAAGACACCGGCAGCGGCATTAAGAAAGGAACCAAGAAGACAGCCCACACGGTCGGTGAAAAGACAGAAGAGGGAGCGGACGCCACCAAGAGGGGCACCAAAAAGGCTTACCAGAAGACCAAATCTGGGACAAAGAAAGCCGTCAACAAAGTTGACGGCGATCCGAATACCAAATAGTCCAGATTGCTCTAGTAGCATTTTCACTGTTGCTGGGTATCCCGGAAAAGGCGTGCAGCGGCGTTTTCATTGCGGAAAACGCCCATAGATGCAGATGCCCTGTATTACACCTACAGTGAAAATGCTCTAGCTGCCGTGTTCGCGGAACTCCACGATATTCCCGTCCGGGTCTGTCGTGGAGAGCGCGTTTTTCGCACGCGTGAAGGGAACACCACGCTTCGTCAGCTCTGCCGCCGCTTCCTTGAGACTCTTCACCTGGAAGGCAACCCGCATGCGGGCTCCGATCTGATCGTCCTCAATCACGACGGTCTCTCCCGAGGTGCCGGGGATGGCGAAGCTGCCTGACTTTGTAATCGGGAAGTGCAGCTTCTCGGAGTAGTAAGCGCGAGCGGCCGGAACATCCTTCATCGCAAGAGAGACGCTGATCAGCTTCGGGCCGACGGGATTCCCCAGGTGTTTGCCATGGTCGTTTGAGTGGAGAGAGCCAGGCATGTACTGGGTGTACTCGATATTCTGCTTCTCCGGGCCTTCCATGGTGAACAACAGATTGCCGGCGCCCGCTTTCTTGAGGTCATGCGGCTTCAGGTCCTCACGCTCATACTGCTTATGCAGCGATTCGAGATCGCTGCCATAGAAGCAGAGGTGCAGGAACCCGATCTGGGGCTGTTTCTCCGTCTGCGGATAGAGCTCGATGAACTGGTCGTCGTTGATCTTGATGAAGGAACGATCCAGGACTCCCTTGTTATCGATCGTAAAGGCCTCAAGAAAACCGATCTTCTCATAGAAGGCGCGGGAGGCTGGGACATCTTTGACGCGTATGGCGACATGAGCCAGGCCGTCCATGGGGACAGATTGTGCAGACACAGCGGCTGTGACACACAGCAGCAGGAAGAGCAGCAGCTTACGCATGAAGTTCCTTTGTGAGTGGGAATGTTTGTTGCGCGGAAAGCCAGAGGAGGGCCACCCAGTAAAGATCGGCCCCGAGCAGGTGCAGCACTTGCATCCAGGTTGGGGCTAACAGCAGCAGGTCGGCAAAGCCGAGTGCAATCTGGAAGGCGAGCAGGCCGAGCACGAAGTTTGCCAGCGGCGATCCCCAGGAGCGTTTCAGTAGCCAGATGACAAATACGGTTGCCAGGAAGGCGCTGAGCGGGTGCACGCTGCGCAGCCGCAGCAACATGGGAGAGTTGCTGGCGAAGTCCTGGACAAAGGCTGCACGCAGCGACGTCGCTGGAAAGAGTGTATCGCCGAGGGCTGCCAGTGATCCGCTTACGCCGACAACGAGTGTGCTGACCAGGCCGATGGCGCTAAGCCAGAGATTGCGGCGAGAGATGGTGAAACGCCAGGGACGCTCAAGGAAGTAAACCGTCAAGGTGTATGCGCCCAGTAGCAGAAGGGTATTCGACAAATGGATCGAAAGGACGATGACTCGACCGATAGAACGGTTGCCGGTGACGTAACCCAGTTTCACCAGCAGAGCACCCAGAATAGCTTCATTGATCAGCAAGACGGTCGCCGCCAGTATGGCCTTAAGGGCGGAATATGGTCGCTGCAATGTTGCGATGATGGCGAGCAGCAGTGCGAGCGTGAGCACGCCCGCGCCTCCAGACATCATGCGATGGGTAAACTCGATGATCGTATCGACACGGGGCGTATGCGGGATGACCTCTCCATTGCAAAGGGGCCAGTGATTCCCACAGCCCGCTCCGGAGCCGGTGGCACGTACGATCGCACCCCAAAGCACGACAAGAATATTCCACGCCAACGTGAACCACGCAAGACGCTTTACATGAGTGGTAGTAAGCCGGGCTGACGCGGGATGGAGTGCGGTAGAAGCCACGACTTTTATTCTAGCTCTGCGGCGACTCGGGTCGATTGTGAGCTGCGTCAGGTGTTTCGTCACATTCCAAGTGCGTGGCGGGCAACAGGGTAGTCCTTTGCTAATGCCAGTGCAGCCTGGTATTCGGCCTTTGCGCCTTCTTTATCTCCCCGGTCCGTAAGGATCTTTCCGAGCAATACGTGTGCACGAAAAACCGGAGCCTGGTCGGACTTTGACGGGGAAGCAAGGTACTCCTTAAGCAACCTTTCTGCCAATGCAGGATCGCGGTGCTGTTCGGTCAGGAATGACGCGGCGTCGAAGCTTGGGGCGGAACGGGGACGATCGGTATTGATCACGTCGCGGATCACGGAGATGGCATCATCAACGCGTTTCCGGCGGTCGTAAAAGGCCACCAGATCCATCAGATTTTCCGCGGTATGTTTGACCTCAATCTCTTTTTTCAGCTCTTGCTCGGCCGCACCGTAGTCTTTCTCTTTTTCGGCGACCAGAGAGAGGATGCGGTGATATTTCGCTGCGGAGAGCGGCTGAATACGCTCGGCGAGTTGCCGTGCTTTGTCGGTGCCTCCACCAACGATGGATGGCGCCCGCGCATAGAACTCGCCCAGATCATTGATTGCATCCAGGCTGGTAGGCGCGAGCTGAAACGCACGCTCGAACGATGCGACGCTGCGCTTTGCCATGCTGAAGCCAGTAAACGGGCCTGACTTGTCAGCTTTCAATCCATACGCGCGCCCCAGCCAGAGATAGTAGATCGCATTGCCGGAGTCGTTGGCCACAGCCGCCTCGCAGTGGGGAACAGCGCGATCCGGAAGCTCCTGGGCATAGTACGCACGGCACAGTAAATGGTGTGACAGAGCATCTTTCGGGTTGGACTTAACCGCCGGCTCGAGCGCGGCAGCCACATCGTCGACGCGGCCTGCCATAAGAGCAGATCGTGCTTCGTGCACATCCATGGCTCGCATGGAAAGCGACGTGAACAGGACGGTGGCGAACAAAAACGGCTTCAGGTGCTGCATAATCAACTGCCTTATTGAACGACATCGACCGGCAGGCCATCTGTCAATTCGCTGTTGTCAACGGAATTGACGGCAACCTTGTCATTAACGGAAAGACCGCCGGCAATTTCGATACGTGTCGGGGTTACGGCGGCGCCGACTTGAACCGGTGTTCGTACCAGCTTGCCGTTCACAATGCGGAAGACATAGCTCTGCGATCCCTGGGTGTGCAGAGCCTCTCGGGGAACCGCCAGAACATGTGGGTGTTGCAGGATGGTGACGGTGACCGTGACATTGGTATTCGGCAGTAGGTCACCATGCGCATCATCGACACTGATAATGCACTCACCCACGTTGCGGGTGCCATAGTTGATGATGGTCGTCGGTACCGTCTCAACATGTCCGTGCCACACCTTGCCCGGCTTGGCTTCCCAGACGATGCTTACAGCCTGATTGACAGCCAGCTTACCTACGTCAGGCTCGTCAAAATAGGCCGTAATCTGGATACGGTCAAGGTTCGCCATCGAGAGAAGGGTCTCTCCAGCGGGAACAAAATCCGACTCCTGTATCGGAAGCGAATAGATCGTTCCATCGAACGGAGCCCGGACGTTCAGCTGATCGTAGAGTTTGCGTGCGGAAGCCACATAAGCCGAGGCATCGGCTACCTGCGCCTTAGCGCGGGCGCGGTCCTGAGCGCTGTAACGTGAGGCTGGGGAAGAGCGCTGCTCCAGCGCGATGCGGGAGGATTTCGCATTTTCAAGCCGTTGTTGGGCGGCGAGAACCTCGCTTCCAGAAGCAGCTCCTTTCTGCTGGAGTTGCTGTAGCGCTGCGAGGTCACGTTGGGCCTGCTGCTCCTGCAGACGAGCTTTCTCCAGGTCGGAGGTCATGCCGATACGCTCATCAGTCGAGCCGCCGCTCTCCATATCGTGGATGGCGGCCTCGGCTCCGGCCAATGCGGACTGTGCGGTGGCCAGCCGTCCCCGCGCCTCAGCATCATTCATATGAATGAGCAGCTGACCGGCTTTTACCTTTTCGCCGGCTCCGACATAAATCCGATCGACCGTTCCCGCCATCGGAGCGTGCGCGTCAAAGGGCTCCACGGGCTGAACTTTGCCGTTCGTTGGGGTTGTACTGGTCAGATTTTCATAAGTAACGGAGGCAGCGTGGACATCGACATTGCTACGAAACAGGGAACGCAAACCAAAGCCGACCGCAACAAGAGCGGCCAGGCCGAGCAAAGCGAAAACGAAAGTGCGAGCAGGACTAGTAGCTTTCTGAGCCATAGGGCGACGAAGCGTCAGTATATCTGACGCAGGTGGAAGGGTTTGCGGCACAAAAAGTTATCCTGCCGTATGAGCTGGGCGTAGATCGCACAACTCCAGTTCAATTGCATTTCCGAAGTCCGGGTTTGCATTTTCGCGAATGCGAAAGGCCGCGTCGATCATCGCACCCTGCGTTACGCCGAGTTCCTGCAAGCGCGAGGGCCAGTGGACCCGCCGCGACCATGCCAGACAGGCGATGGCGGCGTTGCCTTGCTCCAGCCGCAAACGAAGGTGTTTGTCCTTGAGAACACGTATTTCCAGAATGCGGAGGGGGCCGGAACAGAAGACCGGTTCTGGATTGGAGTGCCCAAAGGGTTCAAAACGATGGAGCTGTTCCACAAAGGCGGGCGTAATGCGCTCCAGCGGCAGGGAAGCGTCACAGTGCAGCTCTGGGAGCAGGGTCTCCGTAGACATCGCGGAGCGTGCATAGAGCCCGAGGCTCATTCGCAGTTCAGGCACCCTGTCAGAGGGAAGAGAAAACCCGACGGCATGCGCATGTCCGCCAAACCGGGTGAAGATCGGGGCGATGGAATGAACTGCGGTCAACGCATCCAGCAAGTGAAAGCCAGGGATGGAACGACCGGAGCCGTATGCCTCACCTTCCTCGTGGGCCAACACAAGGGCCGGACGGTGGGTACGCTCGACCACGCGAGAGGCCAGAATACCGATCACGCCGCGGTGCCAGCCGTGTCCATCGAGGACGACTGCCCCCGTTTCCGCAAGAGATGCATCGGCGGCGAGCACTGCCTCGATTTCATCGAGAGCAGCCTGCTCGGTCGCGCGGCGATCTTCGTTCAGCCGGTGTAGTTTCTCAGCTATTTCGCGGCCCCGCTCGGGAGAGCGCGTCAGGAACATCTCGACGACATCCGAGGCAATATCCATCCTTCCGGCGGCATTGATGCGAGGCGCCAGACGGAAGGCGACCGAGGTCGCTGTCAGCGGCTGCCGGACATTGAGTTGAGCAAGCTCCATCAGGGAGCGGAGACCCGGTTGGACAGGTTTGGACAGCTCGCGTAGGCCGATGGCGACAATGACGCGGTTCTCGCCGGTGAGGGCCACCGCGTCTGCAACGGTCGCAATCGCTAACAACTTCAGGAAGCTGGGCAGCAGCTTGGTTCCTACCGTTTCGGCGGGAATATCGGAGCTCTCCAGGAGGGCCTGGGCTAGTTTGAAAGCGACACCCGCGCCGCAGAGATCTTTGTTCGGATAAGGGCAGTTGGGCTGGTTGGGGTTGATGACGGCAAGCGCAGGAGGCAGGCCGCCGATCTCGTCTGGAAGATGATGATCCGTGACGATCAGATCCAGCCCGAGAGCCTGTGCTTCTTCGGCGGCAGCGAAGGCGCGAATCCCTGTGTCGACTGAGATGACCAGGCGGACACCCATCGCAGCTGCGTTCGCCAGCACTCCCGCTTGCATCCCATAGCCCTCGCGAATGCGGTGCGGAATATGGTAGCGGACGATGGATTCGCCGCCGGCGATACGGTCAATGGCTGTCTTAAGCAGCACAGTAGCCACGGTGCCGTCGACATCGTAGTCTCCGTAGATCAGAACGGGCTCACGGCGCGCGATGGCCTGGCGAATGCGTTCCACTGCGGCTGCCATACCCAGCATGGCGGAAGGGGGGTGCAGGTGGCCGATCTCGGGATTGAGGAAAAGGTCAACCTTTTCCGGGGTGTCGAAGCCGCGGCTGAGCAAAAGTTCGGCTATGACCTGCGGAAGGCGCAGTTCACGGGCGAAGGCCTCGGCTTCTTCGAAGGAGACCTCCGGGCTTGTCCAGCGATAGAGCGGTTCGGCGGGCACTAGAGCAATTCTCCTAATACTGTGGTGTTGGATAAATCTGCGAATGCCGTTTTCTTCATAGGAAAACGGCGCAAATAGCCAAGACTTCACCCAGCGAACAAGTTCGCTGGGGACCCGATACTCCGCTTTACACCATTAGGAAAATTGCACTATTCGTCTGCGTCGGGATCGTCCACGATGATCGAGTCGAAGTCCGAGACACTCTCCATTAACTGCTGAAAGCGGTCATACCACTCGGTCGAGGTCTCATAGATGAACATGATGCCGTTGTAGGCGAAGCCGAGCTGCAGGTAGCCGGTCTTGCCGACATAGTTCACCAGGTACTGCGCGTCGTCGATATCCGGTGTGTCATCAGAGTCCGGAAATTCGCGGACGTGAAGCTGCTCAATGAGGATCTCGATATCACGCTTTTCCAGCGTGACTTCGCTCATGGTCAGGAAGCTGACCCCGGCGGCTTTGGCATGTTCGACAAAGTCTTTCCAGGAATCGGCGTGCTCTTCTTCGAAGACAACGGTAGGAATGTCTTCATGGACATAAGCATTCATACGGTGCATACCGTGGCCCGCGATGAAGGCAATCATGTCGTCTTTCAGGGAGATCAGGTTATCCGTCTGCATTGCAACAAACGGTATTGT
Source organism: Terriglobus albidus (assembly GCF_025685425.1). GTDB lineage: Bacteria > Acidobacteriota > Terriglobia > Terriglobales > Acidobacteriaceae > Terriglobus > Terriglobus albidus. The sequence goes on along the minus strand of NZ_JAGTAS010000022.1, from coordinate 3,564 downwards.
CTCAAAAAGCGCGGAGGGAAGCACAGGAATACTCTAGGAGTTTGAGGACACATCCCACGTTTATGGCAAAGTTTGAGCGTCACGTTTTCGTTTGCGGTAATGAGCGCCTGGAGGGCGCTGCCCGTCCAAGCTGCCGTCCCCACGGGGGCCGCCAGTTGAAAGATGCCCTGAAAGACACCGTAAAGGCAGCCGGCTTGAAGAACACGGTCAGGGCCAACGAGGCCGGCTGTCTGGATCAGTGCGAGCATGGCCCGGTGATGGTCGTCTATCCGGAGGCAGTCTGGTACGGCTTTGTGAAATTGGAGGACATCCAGGAGATCGTCAACGAGCACCTGGTGCATGGACGGCCGGTGGAGCGTTTGCGGCTGGCCGAGAGCTGCCTGAATACCCCGAACTGCCCGCATCGGCCATAACCAGGGAGACGCCGTCACGGATATCTTTTGTGGGGCGAGAAATCGGCGTTAACCGCGTGATATAAATGACTTCGAAGAGAGATGATTTTTTCCAAGGACTACGTCACTTACCTGGCCAAGCAGACGGTGCAGCACCTTATCGAGGCGAAGATGGTCCGTACCGATAAGCCGGGTGTTCTGAATGAGCGTGTGAATCAAGGTCTGCTCGACGAGCTCTCGCTCGAAGACCGGATCAACGACGAGGTCCGCGTCATTCTGGAAACCTTTCAGGACGACATGCGCAAGACAGGCGCAAGCTATCCGGAGATGTTCAAGAAGGTCAAGAACGAGCTTGTGCGCAAATACAAGGCGGTGCTGTGAGAATCTCGCGCGACAAGCTCAACAAACTGGCTCACGTAGTGGCCGATACTCTGGCGGAGACCGACGAGGCAGAGTTTCTGGAGGACCGGAACACGATCCGCCAGGAGGCTCGTAAGGCGCTGGAGAAGCTGCTGCTCGAAGAGACCAAGATCGACCAGGCAGCGCGGCAAAAGATCACCTCGCAGCGGAAGATCATCCTGGAAGGCACCCAGGAGTGGGACATCCTATACCGCAAGTACTACAACGACGAAGTGAAGAAACTCGGTATCTGATCCAACAAAACAGCTTCTTCACTGCTATACTGAATCGAGTGGGCGTGAGTCATCACCGCCCTGCCCCTAGCGGCGCCATGGTGTAATTGGTTAACACGTCGCCCTCTCAAGGCGAAGAGTACGGGTTCGATCCCCGTTGGCGCTACCAAAGCCCGACAGTCAAATAATTTCAAGGAGCCAGGCCGATGTGTGCCCGGCGGTATACTTTCAAGCGTGGCTAAGACCTTTTATATCGAAACCTTCGGCTGCCAGATGAATGCCCATGACTCGGAAAAAGTCATCGGCACGCTGCAGCACGAGGGCTATACCCAGGTGACGGACGAAGACTCTGCCGATCTGGTCCTGTACAACACCTGCTCGATCCGCGATAAGGCCGAGCAGAAGGTCTTTCATCGCTTGAACGAGTACAAGCGCCTGCAGGGCGAGGGGAAACGCTTTGGTGTGCTGGGCTGTGTGGCGCAGCAGGAAGGCGAGAAGATCTTCGAGAAGGCTCCATTCGTCTCGCTGGTGAGCGGTTCGGCCTCCTACCGTAACCTGCCGGAGATGCTTCGCCGCCTGGAAGCAGGGGAGCACCGCATTACCGGTCTCGATGATCGCCAGACGGATGAGACGTTTGATACCGAGTTCACCGCGCGGTCTAATCCGCACCGCGGCTACATCACTATCACCGAGGGCTGCGACAAGTTTTGCTCTTACTGCGTTGTGCCGTATACCCGTGGCAAGGAGCGCAGCCGTACCTCGGAGTCGGTACTGACGGAAGCGCGCCGCATGGCAGATGCCGGCTTTACCGATATTCAGTTGCTCGGCCAGAATGTGAACTCCTACTGTGATCCCCTCGGTAAAATGAATTTCGCCGAGATTCTGGCTGCGGTTGGTGAGATCTCAGGAATCCGCCGCGTGCGGTTTACGACGTCGCATCCGCGGCACTTCACGAAACAAATCGTCGACGCGATCGATGCCGTGCCTGCGTTGTGCGACCATATCCATCTCCCGGTGCAGAGCGGATCGTCGGCCGTATTGAGGGCGATGCAACGCGAATACACGCGTGAGTGGTATCTGGAGCGTATCTCCTGGATCAAGTCCGCGAAACGGGACATCTCCATGACCACAGACATCATCGTAGGTTTTCCAGGAGAGACTGATGCCGATTTCGAAGAAACGGTGACTCTCTGCGGCGAGGTGGGCTACGACGGTGTCTTTGCCTTCAAGTATTCTCCGCGTCCCAATACGCCTGCGGTCTCTATGCCTGAGACGGTATCCGAAGAGGTGAAGAGTCAGCGGCTGCAGGTTCTGCTTGATCGTCAGCGAGAGATTCAACGTGACCTCTACAGCCGGCACGAGGGCAAAGTGATTGAGGTGATGGTCGAGGGCTTTAATCAGCAACGCGGCCAGATCATCGGACGCACCTCGCAGAACAAGACATTGAACTTCACCACTGCACAGCCGGTACTGCCGCAGATTGGCAGTTATGTTCCCGTAAGAGTGACGAAGTCGTTGCCGAATAGCCTGGTGGGCGAACAGGCCGGCGACGCAGAGGTTCCGGCAGCGGTGCTGAAGCAGGCCCAGCCTGTCGGTCTGGTGGTGCTGCAATGAACTTTCCTGGACTTCAACACGATGACACGCCGCAGGAGATTGAAATGAAGATCCGCGGCCTGATGATGGACCCTGTCACCAACATGCCGATCGTCGTGCTGAAGGACGTCGCGGGCGATATGGTACTGCCGATATGGGTTGGTATCTTCGAAGCAAATGCCATTGCTCTGGAGATTGAGAAGACAGCAACTCCGCGGCCGATGACTCATGATCTTCTGCGGGATACGATCCGCGGTCTGAACGCCCAGGTGGACAAGATCGTGGTGCAGGAGCTGAAGGACGATACCTTTTACGCGGTCATCTGGATGCATCAGGAGGGCGAGGTTGTGACCATCGATGCCCGGCCATCGGATGCTCTGGCGTTGGCGTTACGCGCGGATGCTCCGATCTATGTTCACCGTGAGGTGTTGAAGAATGCCCGCCTGTCGACCTCCGATGCACAGAATGTGACTGCGGAACAGATGCGCCAATGGTTGGAAGGCCTGAACGATGACGAGATGGGCCGTTACAAGATGTAGCGCCTGGTTCGTTCAGGATGACAAAATTGCTACGGCGTATCGACAAATTCCGGATAGCCTATACTCCGGGTGCCCCATCCATCGCAACGCGATGGGTGGGATGTTCGAGCGAAGCTCGAATGGGTGGGAGCCGTGTGCTTTCAGCCCACGGTGTATCGGCTCAATAGCCCGTCTGCTTTTACGCCTTTATCAGCGGGCTCAAGCCCGCTGCTCCCACCATTCTCAGTCATGCTGTCTCAGATCAACTGAACATCTCGATAGGCCCTAACGACTTCAGATTTACCCTAGTGTCCTGAGTCATTAATTCGTTCAACTATTTTTAGATTGGGTCCATCTAACATGGCATGGAGCAAGCCATGAGACGAGGACGCAGTTTGCCGTCGTTGACGTTGACGACTGAGGATCGAG
>NZ_JAGTAS010000024.1 GCF_025685425.1 Terriglobus albidus | reverse complement strand
CAGCGAGCACAACACCTCAGACCATGGATCCATCAGTACAACTGGCACCGACCTCATGCTAGCCTCAATCAAGCTCCACCCATCAGCAGATCCGGCCTCAAAGACAACAACCTGTTGAGACACCACAGCTAAAGCCGCATCTCTTCTGAGCTCGGAACGGGACGGCTGAAGCCGTCCCCTTAAGCAAGGCATTCGCGCCACAAGCGCGAATTAAGCAGAGCCGGAGGCTTTACGGGTCGCGGGGCCCCTCAAAGAGGCCTTATCCGCGATTCAAAGTCAAAACCACGACTCTCCGAGCAGCGCCGTAACAACCGGAACCATGTGTCTTAACTGCACGCTGCTGGAACGGTCAAACTTCTACTGCCTCCAGCAGAGCTGGGGCTTCCCCTCGTACTAGCTCTTCACCGCTTCATAGCCGATTGCAAGGCGAGCCTGGGCCCGCTCTGCCAGGTACTGACGGATCCACACAGCCAGCAACAGGCTGAAGACCACCATCGCGACCACCAGTGTGATGAAGTACTGCGCCATCCAGATACGCATCAGCCGATAGGGTGACTGATTCCCCACGTAGTAGACGCGGTCATTCATACCATAGGATTGGAACTTTCCATTTCGCAGAAGGCTGACTGAGCTGCCGATATCGCTCGCCTGGGAGCGTTCCACAAAGACATCCTCGAAGAGTTTCGCTGCACCGTCGTCACGCAATGCGATGAGGACCAGGGAGCGTCCCGGCGATGCCGGCGATTCGATTCCTTCGATGATGGCATCGATACGGCCCCCATCGTTGGAAGGAAGCTCGCGCGTGACGAAGCGCCCCTCAAGCCGTTGCCACAGCTCCTTCAACCGGGCCAGCACTCCTTGTCCCTGCTTCACATGAATGGCATCTCCAACGAAAGTAACCGGCAATGATGTATCCAGCGAGCTGAAGACTGGCTGGCTTTGTACGCTGCCCAGAATCACGTAGTCACGATCTTTACCGAGGACAGCATCCGGCCCGGCGACCTCAACGCGTAACACCGGATATCCGGTCTGGGAGCCGCTGTGACTCATCAGATGCAGGTACAAAGAGATCTCGTTCGCCGTGGGATTCGCCGGCATAATCACGGTTGTCTCTGAGAGATCCGCTCGGCGTGTGAATGGAAATGCCGCATTGGCAAAGAGTTCCAGGTCAGGCAGTCCCGCGTAGTGCGGCAGGTTCCGGATATCCAGCGCCGAGTTGCTCAGAATTTCTCCCTCGGTTGCGGCGCCTACCTTAGTCGGGATGAAGTCAAAGCTGAACTGCAGCGTATTACCAAAGGGACGCATCGCAGCCACCGGCACGACGATCTGCCGTTGCCGATCGACCGTTCCACTTCCCACCGCCAGCGGCGCCTCATTGACCAGCGTTCCGTTCACATAGGTCCGCAACGCCGAACCCGGCCGAATGGTCGCCGCGTTATAGCGGTAGCTCACCAGCATGCGAAGGTTCTGCACCTCTCCGTAGAAGAGATCCGGCGGTACGTGGAAGTAGATCGGGACCGGATGCGAGCCATCCGTCTTGAGAAGGTCTTTGCTGGAGTAATCGGCAAGGCTTACCAACCGATTCGTCGGCATCCAGCGAGGCGCATCGTCAATCTCACGCTGTGGCGGCAGAGACGCGTCGTTGATACGCAGCGTTTCTCCCTCGGGCTGCGACGGCTCTGCCATCCTGCTTGTGGGTGCGCCCTTTCTTTGCGCCAGCCCACGTGCAGCAGCGAGCAATTGGTCCTCGTCGTTCCCGGCGATGATCAACACGGTTCCGTTTGCATCGTAAGGATTTGTCCGTACCGCAACGTACGGTCCGGGCTCCGGCTGCGCGGGTCTAAGGGTTTCGGGTAGCTTCGCAGCGCTGTCGGCAAAGACAACGACGTTTCCACCGCTGAATTGCTCCAGAGACGCTGTATAGCGAATGGGCTTCGGACCGACCTGCATGCCGAACCACGACGCAACCACGCCGGCAGCCTGCAATGTCTTCAAGCCAGGTTGCGACAGAAAAACAAACGGGATGGTAGTGGTCGTCTGCAGATCCCGATCAAGAAAAGGCATCGGTAGCAGACCGATATCATTACGGAAAGGCAAGCTGTCTCCGGTGATCTCAACCGCAGATGTTGCGCCGATCCATCCTTGCACCTGTGCCTTCGCCTGCGCTTCAGTCTGAAAGATGCCGTTGCTGGTGAACTCGAATGTCAGACCATTGCTGCGGATGAGCGTATCGGCCGGAAGGTCGATCTCGGCATAGGCAAAACCACCGGTGTTCACCACCGGAACCTCACCAACATTGCTGTTATTGAGCGATACGCGCAGCATCCCTGGATGAGGCGTGACACCCGGAGCCAGCTTATAGCTGACCTTCAGCACCGCATGACGGGAGACGAAGGTATACGGTAGCGAAAACCCCACGGGATAGTAGCTATGAGGCCCCCGAAGTTCAATACCGCTATCCATCCCCATGTCTTTCAGCGTGATCCGGATGGGCTTTGCGGTACCGGTAACCTGCGCACTCTGAGCCACAGGCGGCGTCTGCGCCTGTGTTGTTGGCAGAGGAACAACAGGGGTGGGCGCAGGAGCGGGCGCCAATGGCTGAACCGGAGTCTGTTTCACCGGTTCCGGCTTAGGAGCTGGAGCGACCGGCACTGGTTGGCGTTTTGGGGTTACAGCTTTCTTCGCTGGAGCAGGAGCCGGCGCCGGCCCATTTCCAACAGCCGGTGGGTGGAAGGTCTGCGGAGGTAACTGAACCTGCGGCGGAGTGAATTGTTGCGGTATCGTTTGGGCGAACCCCATGCCTCCCAGCAGCAAAAGAGCGAAGAGGATGACACCCTTCGAAGCAAACAGGCCGCGCGTCACCTGATATAGCCCGGTAAGGGACAGCCTGGCCACTCGTGCGAAACTGACCAGAGGGCGATCCACCTCAACCTCACGTTCGATGCTGACCCAGGAATCGGCGCGAGAGTACAGTACGCGCGCCAGGGTCTCCTGTTCGACCACGGTCGGGTGATAGAAAGCGATGCGGATTTCCCCAGCGAGAATCGCCAGCACTTTGGCTTTTACCGTGCGGGATTTCGTCTGCATGGGGAAGGACATCTCGAGGATGTCTCCCTTCTCCAGATGTACATTCTCATCCAGCACGATGGAGGCCCCGCCGACCGAGATGTCAAAGGTCGATCCAGCGACCTCGCGTCCATCGGCCAGGCGCGCCCGTATGCCAATCCGCGCTTCGATGCGAACCGCCTTCCGGCGCTGCTTCTGCTCGTGCGCACATGCCGCGGCAACTCCCAGAATGATGACGTTGAACACGATCCATGCCGTATTACTCAACACCGTCCCCGGGTGTCCTGGATCCGTCACAAAATAGCGATAGGGCGCTAATGCCAGTCCGAAAAGGTTCAACAGCAGGAGCCATGTCGTCGGCGCAGCGATGGACCGATCAAATCGCGTCTCCATCAGCGTGCTTCCCTTATCCGTCACATTGAACTTGCCAAGCCTGGGGTTCAGCAGAGCCAGCGTGGTCGGCATCAGGATGTAGGGCGCCAGCACTGTCTCGTAGATCTCATTCCAGAAAGAGTGCCGGTGCGTCCCCTGCACGCGCGAGTTGGTCAGGCTGGAGATGATGAGGTGCGGCAGAGCATACGCGAGAATGGCCACCCAGTAACCGGGAATGATCGTCCGGCTGAAGAGCATATAGACCAGCGGAGCACACAGGAAAACCAGGCGCGGAACCGCGTACATAAAGTGCGCCATGGCATTGAAGTAGCACAGGCGCTGGGTCAGCTTCATGCCGCGGGCCAGCAGCGGGTTATCGGTACGCAGGATCTGGATCATGCCGCGGGCCCAGCGAATGCGCTGTCCTACGTGCGCTGCCAGGGTCTCGGTCGCCAGTCCGGCCGCCATTGCGATGTTGATGTAGGCCGTGTTGTACCCCAGCTTCTGAAGCCGAAGTGAGGTGTGGGCATCTTCGGTCACCGTTTCGGTCGCAATGCCCCCCACTTCATCCAGGGCGCTGCGCCGGATGACAGCACAGGATCCGCAGAAAAACGTCGCATTCCAGAGGTCGTTGCCGTCCTGAATGATGCCGTAGAAGAGCTCGCCCTCATTCGGAATGCTGTGGTACTGGCGCAGATTACGCTCAAACGGGTCCGCCGAGTAGAAGTGGTGCGGCGTCTGCAGCATGGCCAGCTTCTCGTCTTTGAGAAACCAGCCGACGGTCATCTGCAGGAAGCTACGGGTCGGCACGTGGTCGCAGTCGAAGATCGACACCAATGGTGAGTCCATCGTCTCGAGAGCCGTATTGATGTTGCCCGCCTTGGCATGCGTATGCTTTTCCCGGACCTTGTATCCGATTCCCGCCTCTTCGCAGAACAGCCGGTATTCGTCCCGGACACCGTCATCAAGGATGTAAACATGCAGCTTTTCCGGCGGATAGTCGATGTTTAAGGCTGCCAGAGCGGTATACCGGACCAGGGAAAGCGGTTCGTTATAGGTGGGAATCAGCAGGTCGACGTGCGGCCAAAGCTCTTCATCCGCCGGCAGAGGCACGGGACGGCGCTGGAGCGGCCATACCGTCTGCATATAGCCCAGCACCATAATCAGGATGGTGTAGATCTCCGCCGACAGGAGGATCAGCATCAGGACCGAATCGATTTTGTAAGGATTATTGGCCTCGTCCGAGAAGTAATCGATCAACTGCCCGATGCGCCACCAGCCATACCGGCTGGTAATGACGACCGAGAGCAGCATCAAGCTGATGGTCACCACCTTGGAGGTGGAAATACGGTTCATGACAATGGCCGTAACCACCAGTACGGCGCCGAGAATGGCCTGCTTTTGCCAGCTCAGATACAGGCTGATGAACTGGAACGCCAAAAACAGGGCCACAAGGACGATCAGCCAGCGGACTACTCGCATCGAATGCCGTCACTCCAGGGAAATCTGAATGGCCCATTTTGTCCCACATAGGCCACCCGATCCCGCTTTACTTTCCGGGGTATTTCATTCATCACGATACCATCGCTCAGCGAGACCCGGCACTCGGCCACTGCCCTTTGAACAGAAGAAGATGACGGCTAAAATGGAGGACGCTTCTAGATCGAAATAATCGCGTGCACTTTCTTCTTTTCTTCGTGCATCCGCGACCCAAACTGCACATCCAATTGGGTGTTCCAGAAATTATCAGGTTCGTTTTAGAGGAAGCCTTGTATGCGCATCCCCCTTGCAGTAGCCGCAACACTCGTCTCCATTGCCACCGTCGCCACGACAGGGTGCCGCCAGAGCGCTCCGGCGCAGCAGCAGCCCCAGCAGATGCAGGTCATGCCGGTGCAGGTGGCTGCGGTATCGCTGAACCCTGTACCCAATGGCGATACCTATGTGTCCACGATCAAGAGCCGGCGCTCCGCCACTCTGCAGCCGCAGGTAGACGGCAATTTGACCCGCATTCTGGTAAAGAGCGGCGACCATGTGCGCGCCGGCCAGTTGCTGATGACCATCGATCCACTGAAACAGCAGGCCACGGTGGCCTCGACCGCAGGGACGGAAAATCAGAAGAAGGCCGTTCTACAGTACTCCAAGGCGGAGCTGGAGCGTCAGAAGGGCCTTTACGAGGCCGGTGTCGTCTCCAAGCAGGCTTACGAGATCGCTCTGCAGAACTTCCAGAACGCCGAGGGTGACTACAGTGCCTCGCAGGAGAGTACGGCGGCACAGCGCCAACAGTTGGCGTACTACCAGATCCGGGCTCCATTCGACGGCGTTGTGGGCGATATCCCGGTTCACCAGGGCGACTACGTCACCTCCAGCACCGTACTCACCACGGTGGACGAGAACTCACAGCTCGAAGCCTACATCTACATCCCGACGGAACGCGGCGCCCAGGTACGAAACGGCCTGCCCGTTGAGATTCTGGACGATACAGGCAAGTCCCTCGTGAAGTCGAATATCTACTTCCTCTCTCCCCAGGTGGAGAACGGGATGCAGAGCGTTCTGGCCAAAGCTCCAATTCCCAGCTCGGCTCCGGTACGTAATTTCCAGATCGTCAAGGCCCGTGTCACCTGGGATGTCAGCCCCAAGCCTACTGTTCCAGTGCTCGCGATCACCCGTATCAACGGACAGCCGTTCGTGACGGTCGCCGCGCCTCAGGGCAACGGCTACATCGCACATCAGGTCGCGGTCAAAGTCGGCGACGCCATTGGCAACACCTATCCCGTGCTCGAAGGACTTAAACCGGGTGACAAGGTCATCACCTCCGGCCTGCAGTTTCTGGCCGAAGGCATGCCGGTTAAACCGCTCAGCTAACTGCCTCTCCCTTATCGAGGATTACTTCTGTGGTTGAATTTTTTATTCGGCGCCCCATTTTTGCGAGCGTCTGCGCCCTGCTGATCATCCTTGCGGGCGCAGTCTGCATTCCGCAATTGCCCATCTCACTCTATCCGCAGCTGGCACCTCCTCAGGTGACCGTAACCAGTGTCTACATCGGCGCCAACGCACAGACAGTAGAGCACGACGTTACCACCCAGTTAGAGACCGCCATCAACGGTGTCGAGGGTATGCGGTATATGACCTCGTCTTCCGGTAACGATGGCACCAGCAGCATCACCATTACCTTCCAGACGGGCTACGACCTCAACATTGCTGCCGTCGACGTGCAGAACAGGGTTCAGTCGGCACAGGGCGTTCTGCCCCAGGCGGTCAAAAATACCGGCGTCACCATCACCAAGGCGAACCCGAACTTCGTCTTTGCCAGTGGTTTCTACGCGGAAAACAACCGCTACTCGCCGGAGTTCATCTCCAACTACGTCGACCTCTACGTCAAGGATCCTCTGAAGCGTATTACCGGCGTGGGTGACGTGGTCATCTTCGGCGCACGTAAGTACGCCATGCGCCTCTGGATCGACCCGACTAAGCTCGCCGCTCGTAACCTGACCGCTACAGATGTTGTCAGCGCACTGCAGGAGCAGAACGTCGAAGTCGCCGCCGGCGCCGTAGGCGCACCACCGACCGCCGATCCCAACCAGAGCTATCAGATTGCAGTCCGGGCTGTAGGCCGTCTGACGCAGCCCTCGGAGTTCGAGGACATCATCCTTAAGAACACTTCGGCGGGCATTGTGCGCCTGAAAGATGTTGGCCGTGCCGAAGTCGGCGCTGAGACCTACGGCAGCACGCTGAAGTACAGCGGCATTCCGGGTGTGGGTGTCGGTGTTCAGCAGCTTTCAAACGCCAACGCTCTTGCCGTCGATAAAGCCGCGAAAGCCGAACTGGCCCGCCTGTCGAAGAACTTCCCTCCTGGACTGAAGTATGTGATTGCGTTCGATACAACCACGGTTGTTGGCGAGTCGATCAATGAGGTGGTTCATACCCTCATTGAAGCCATCATCATCGTCGTTATCGTCATCTTCCTCTTCCTTTTGGATTGGCGCGCGACCATTATTCCGGCGGTCACCATCCCGGTCTCGCTGATCGGCACCTTCGCTTTCATCAAGATCTTCAACTTCTCCATCAACTCGCTGACGATGTTCGGTATCACCCTGGCTACCGGCCTTGTAGTGGACGATGCCATCGTCGTCATCGAGAACGTACAGCGTCACCTTTCCCATGGAAAGATCAAGGATCCGCACGAAGCGACCTCGGTCGCCATGTCGGAGGTAACAAGCGCCGTCATTGCTACCTCTCTCGTGCTGATCTCGGTGTTTATCCCGGTTAGCTTCTTCCCGGGAACCACGGGCATTCTGTACAAACAGTTCTCGCTCACCATTGCCTTCTCCATCGCCATCTCCGCCTTCAACGCCTTGACGCTCTCTCCGGCGCTGTCGGCGATTCTGCTGCGCGGCGAAGAGGCCAAGTACCACATGCTGGACTGGACACGCATTCCCTTCCTGGCGAAGGGCTACAGCGGGTTCGCTCACGGCATCGATGACTTCATCCTCTGGCTGGGACGTCAGTATGCGAGGTTGATCCATTTCGTGCTCCGCATCCGCTGGGTCATGCTGCTGTTGTTCATCGGCGGTCTGGTTGCAACGGCTGTTGTCTATCGCAGTGTGCCGACAGCCTTCGTTCCGAGCGAAGACCAGAACTACTTCATCATGCAGGTGCTGGCTCCTCAGGGGGCATCTTTGGCCTACACGCAAAACCTTGCCGACCAGGCAGAGGTACTGCTGTCCAAGGAGCCCGAGATCGTAGGCACCTTTGCCGTCATGGGCTTCGGCTTCAGCGGCAATGCCTCCAATCAGGGCCTGATCTTCGCCCCTCTGAAACCGCAGGCAGAACGTAAGGGCGACGAACATCAAGCCTCAGCCATCGTGGCGCGCGTTGCTCCCAAGCTGATGCAGATTCCCGGCGGCATTATCGCTGCCTTCGAGCCACCGCCGATTCAAGGTATCGGCAGCTTCGGCGGATTCCAGTTCGAGCTTCAGGATGAGGGCCGCAACACGCCTGCCGATCTCGATCGCGTGGCACATCAGATCGTAGGCGCGGGCCGCGATCCAAAGTCCGGCCTGACAGGCCTCTATACCTCATTCACGGCGAATGACCCGCAGATCACAGTGGTCATCGACCGTGAGAAGGCAAAGGCCATCGGCGTTCCCTTCTCTGAGATCAACAATGCGCTCGGAGTCTTCATGGGTTCAACCTATGTGAACGACTTCGACTTCAACAACCGCTCGTACCGCGTCTACATCCAGGCCGATGCCAGCTTCCGCAAGAATGCTAAGGACATCCGCCAATACTACGTGCGGTCAAGCACAGGGCAGATGATCTCGCTGGATAACCTGGTCAGTATCCGGGAAGATTCGGGTCCGCAGATCATTTCGCACTACAACCTCTTCCGCTCGGCTGAGATTCTCGGTTCCGCCGCGCCTGGGCTCTCCTCCGGCCAGGGCCTCGAGAACATGCAGAAACTCTTCGAGAAGAACAAGATCCAGGGCATGACTTACTCATGGTCGGGTCTGGCGCTGGAAGAGATTGAATCCTCGGGCAAGGCCATCGTCATCTTCGGCCTCGGCCTGCTGGTGGTGTACCTCACGCTGGCTGCACAGTATGAGTCCTGGGCCCTCCCGTTCATCATCCTTCTGGCTGTACCGATGGCCGTGCTCGGCGCACTTGGACTGATTGCGGCTCGCGGACTTGTGGATGACGTCTATGTGCAGATCGGTCTGGTCATGCTGATCGGGCTCTCTGCGAAGAACGCCATCCTGATCGTCGAGTTCGCAGAACAGCTCCGCGAACAGGGCCGCTCAATTGTCGATGCCGCCATCGAAGCTGCAGAGCTTCGCCTGCGCCCCATCCTCATGACCAGCTTTGCCTTCATCCTCGGCGTACTTCCGCTGGTCTTCGCGGAAGGTGCAGGTAAGTTGGGACGTCACTCCGTCGGCACTGCCATCGTAGGAGGCATGCTGCTCTCGACCGTGCTGAACCTGGTCTTCATCCCCGTGCTGTATGTCTTCATGAGCAGCCTGCTGGCCAGGCTCCGGAAACATGCAACCGTTCGGCATGAGGTTCCGCAACACATGGTCTAACGCTCGAGCATGCCAATTGCCCCGTAATCAGCGGCTCGCCAAAGGCGGGCCGCATTACTTATGGGAAAAACGGGCAAGGCTTGTCCCCAAAGTAACTATTCGAGAGCGCACTCGATACCGATGGTCACTTCAATGAGCACGATAACCCCTTAGTGAATATCAGATGACACGAAAGTTGCAACATAGCCCGTTCAAATCAGCGATTTACGGTGTTAATCTCACTTCAGGTTGTAACGTGCAGAGTCGTTCCCCTGCTCGTTCTATGTGTTTGGATGGCTGTCCTGAGCTGCGCTATTTTACGGAAGCCAAGAGGAATCGCTTGTATGGCAACGACACCAGGAATGATCTCCGATGGTCACGTCTCCCTTGGACGGGATCCGTCTCGCGCGGTTTCGGGATTCGGCATGACCGAGAGTAAGGCGGCTGTCCGTCTTTACTCCAACTCCGCTGTCGCCTGGTTCGATCTGCTGCTTCTCTCCTTCAGCCTCGCCGTTACGACACTGGCAAACTATCGCACTTCAATCGATCCATCACACCTCAAGACGTTCCTCGGCCTTCGCATCTCCATGCGAAACCTGCTCCTGTTTCTCATCTGTCTGGCCGCATGGAGACTCGTCCTCTGGATTGCAGGCCTCTATCGCGCGGCATCGTTCCGGCATCTCTCCAGCCGCATTCTGCTGGCTGGTCTGGGCTGCACGCCCGTTGCTATCTTTGCACTCATCGAACGCTCGACAGGCGGCAACATCATTCGCCCGAGTGCGATGTTCTTTCTGCTGGCAACCGGTTCTATCTATGCCACCCGTGGCTTGCTGAGGATTTCAGCCGGTTACGTTCACAGCTACACACGTGCTCCACGGACTGCGCTGGTCATCGGCAGCGGCCCGTTGGCGCGGAAGCTGCTGCAGGATCTTCCGCATCATCCTCAATGGGACTACCGGGTCATCGGCTTTGTCGATTCAAAACCGCAGCCGGACTCGGAAAAGCGCATCCATGCTCCCTATCTCGGTAAAGTTGCGGCATTGCACGATGTGCTGATGCGTCTTCCTGTAGAAGAGGTCTTCATTGCCCTTCCTCTCAAATCGCATTACGAAGAGATCCAGCGCGTGATCGATTTATGTGAGGCTGCGGGAGTGCAGTCGCAATACCTCACAAACATCTTTACGACCTCCATCACCAAGAAACTCCGCCGCGATCAGGACCGCGTCGTGATGCAGATGGTGCACCACGACAGCCGGCGGTTCCTCAAGCGGGCATTCGATGTTGTAGCCTCGCTGCTGGGGATCATTATCCTCTCTCCTCTTTTTCTGCTGGTCGCCATTGCGGTCAAGCTCACCAGCAAAGGGCCGATCATTTTCAAGCAGACGCGTTATGGTCTCAACAAGAATCCATTCTCCATGTACAAGTTCCGCAGCATGGTGGTGGATGCTGAGAGCCAGCAGTCGAAGCTCGAACACCTGAATGAAACCTCCGGTCCCGTCTTCAAGATCAAGCGCGATCCACGCATTACGCCACTTGGAGCGTTGCTTCGCAAGACTTCGATCGACGAGCTGCCCCAGTTGTTCAATGTCTTACTCGGCGATATGTCTCTGGTTGGCCCGCGCCCCCTGCCCACACGAGATGTCAGCCGGTTCTCTGACCTGAGCCTGATGCGCCGGTTCTCCGTAAAGCCGGGAGTGACAGGTCTGTGGCAGGTCTCAGGACGATCGAACCTCGACTTCGACGGCTGGATCGCCCTGGATCTCCGTTACATCGACACATGGACGCTGATGCTCGACTTGCGCATTCTCCTGATGACCCTACCGGCGGTGCTCAAGGGGCGCGGAGCTTCTTAGTCCTACAGTCGAAATATCCGGTATGCTTCCAGCCATGGATCGCCGCCACTTTCTTGCCATCGCCGGCGCCTTCGGCCTCAGAATGCACGCACAGGTGCCTGGTCTGCCTGCGGGAACCACCCGGCCTGACGTTGCAGCTCTCGATCATGACCGCATCCTCCGTCTGGCGGGGATCTATCTTCAACACAAGCCCTCGACCATCACAGCTTTTCCGGCGGAACGATCTCAGGGAACGCCGAACGACTTCTACTCCGAAGATCCCGAGTGGTTTCCCGACGTCGATCCGGAGAAGCCCTGGGTACGACATCAGGGCGAGCGCAATCCGAATGCATTTCATGCTCACGGAGATGCCCTGCTGCGCATGGCACAGGTGATTCCGGCATTTGCCGCAGCGTGGCTGATCACCAAAGACGCGAAGTATATCAGCGCTGCCCTTCTCCATCTGCGGGCGTGGTTTCTGACTCCGGAGACCCGTATGAATCCGTCGCTGAACCATGGGCAGGCGATTCAAGGCGTGGCCGAGGGACGGGCTACCGGGATCCTCGAAACTACATATCTCGTCGAGGTTGTCCGGGCCATCAGCTTTCTGGCGACCGCGGAAGATTTTCCGGAGACGGATCTCAAGGGACTTCGCTCCTGGTTCGCGGACTACGCACACTGGATGTACGATTCCACCCTCGGTCAGGGAGAGCGGGATACGCGTTCCATCCACGGCATCTGCTGGGTTGCACAGGCCGGCGAATACTCTCGCTTCGCCAATATCGCCACCATCTCCGGATACTGCCTGCGCCGCTTCCGCGAGGTCCTGCTGACGTTGATCTCACTGGATGGCAACTTCCCGGCAGCGCTGGCAAGCCCCGCCCCTTACGCCAACTCCATCTTTCACCTGGAGTGCCTTGCGCTGGCCTGCGAGGTACTCTCCACACCCTTCGAATCGCAGTGGACCTTCCAGACCAGCGATGGAAAAAGTTTGCGTTCCGCCGTCGCATTTCTGGCTCCGTCGCTCGAGAGCAAGCAGCAGTGGCGCTATCCCGCTGACGCGCAGAACTTTCGCGACCTCCCGCTCCGTCCTCTCTCGCTTTATCTGGCCGGACGCGCCTACCAGAGGCCGGAATACACGGCGATCTGGAAGGCTCTGCCCCCGGATCCAGCCGATCTCGACAATCTTGCGCTGCTGCGGCTCTATCCTGCGCGGCAGCCGTTGCTGTGGTCCCGCCGCGTCCCCGGCGTTTAAGCTCGATCGAACGGGGACCCCGGTCTTCAGCGTTTCCACCCGGGTGCCCCACCCTCGCAACGCTAGGGTGGGTTAAGCTACCCATCATTTCTAACAGCGATGAAAACCGAATTTATCGTTCCGTTTAAATAAAACGGAGCGCTCGTAGCGCTCCGTTTTCAACACTCAGCCCATCTACCGTTCGCGGAAGCTCTTCACGACCTGCATATACTCGCGCGCCTTGGTGGTCACACCGCCATTTTCAAGGCCGCGCTCGTCCATCAGGTCAGCGCCAACTCCCAGGCCAAACGCACCGGCTGAGAGAAAGTCCTGTGCCGTATCGACCGTAACGCCACCGGTCGGAATCATCTCGATCTGCGGCAGCGGAGCCTTCAGGCTGCGCAGATACTTCGCTCCCCCCATTGCTCCCGCTGGAAAGACCTTAACCACGTCAGCACCGGCCTGCCACGCAGTCACGATCTCGGTCGGCGTCAGCGCACCGGGAAATACCGCAATATCCATCTCGCGGCAGTACTGCACCGTACGCAGATTCAACGCGGGGCTCACAACGAACTGCGCGCCCTCTGCAATGCACATCTTCGCCGTCTCCGGATCGAGCACCGTGCCTGCACCGATAAGCATCTGCGGGTCTTCCTTGACGAGGGTGCGGATCACGCTCACAGCATCCGGCACCGTCATCGTGACCTCCATGACGATCACACCGCCCTCGGCTGCGGCCCGTGCCATGCGCACGGCTTTCTCCGGACTGCTGGCGCGCAGCACCGGCACCAGACAAGCCTCACGAATCCTGTTAAGAATCTCCTGCTTTGCAGCCATTTATCGCTTCACTCCTGCGCCGTCACCGGCCATTAGACCTTCTACCTCGGCCAGTGTCGCCATCGAGCTGTCGCCCGGCGTCAACATGGCCAGCGCCCCATGCGCCACACCACAATCAAGCGACCACTTCAGATCGCGTCCCATCAACAAGCCGTAGATCAGGCCGGAGGCAAATGAGTCGCCACCTCCCACGCGGTCAAAGATCTCGAGGTTGTTGTACCGTATTCCCTCGGCGACTTTGCCGTTGGCATAGCCGAAAGCGCCCCAGTCATTGCAGCTGGCTGAGTGCACACGGCGCATCGTCGTCGCCAGGACCTTTAATCCCGGGAAGTGGCGAATCACGTTCTGCGCCATCTCACCGAAGCTCTCGATCGTATGCCAGGCCGGTCCCTGCGACGATTTCCCGAGCTCCGCGCTCAAGTCTCCGTCGTGCCCGAAGAAGACATCGACATGCTCGGCGAGCATGCGGTTTACTTCCACCGCAGCGCGCCGCCCACCACGCTCCTTCCATAGCGAAGGCCGATAGTTGGCGTCGAAGGAAACCACGACTCCGTGACGCTTGGCGGCGAGCATCGCTTCCAGCACCACCGCGGTCGAGTGTTCACTCAGAGCAGCCATCACGCCGCCAGTGTGGAACCAGCGGGCATATGTGAAGATCGCATCCCAATCGATCTCACCGGGCTTTACCTGGGAAATAGCGGTATGTCCACGATCCATCATGCCGACCGCGCCGCGACGGCCGAAGCCACGTTCCAGAAAGTAGATGCCGTTGCGCGACTCGCGGCCAATGCTGTCGAACTTCGACCAGAGGACGTACCGCAGATCGACGCCACCCTGCAGCATCAGGTCTTCCACCAAGCGCCCAACAGGATTATCGACGAGTGCGGTCACGATCGCCGTCTTCATCCCGAAGCAGCGGCGCAGGCCGCGGGCGACGTTATACTCGCCTCCGCCTTCCCAGACCGTAAAGTTGCGGGTTCGCGCAATCCGCGTCTCGCCTGGATCGAAACGCACCATCACTTCACCGAGAGACACCAGGTCATGTCCGGTCTCAGTCACCGGCTTGATCGAGACAATCATTTATCGCAGGTCCGCAATCGTGAGTGCATCCATATCGTCATAACGCTGGTTCTCACCGCCCATACCCCAGCAGAAACCGTAGCTCTTGGTGCCGACTCCGGCATGAATTGACCAGCCGGGCGAGATCGCCACTTCGTGATTTGCAACCACCAGGTGCTTGGTCGACGTTGCCGGTCCCATCAGATGCAGCACGCGATGTCCCGCGTCCACATCGAAGTACATGTACACCTCGCTGCGGCGCATGTGCGTATGCGGCGGCATGGTGTTCCAGTTCGAGCCCGGCTCCAGCAGAGTAAAGCCCATCACGAGCTGGCAGCTACGAATGCCTTCAAGATGAATGGCCTTGTAGATCTTGCGATGATTACAGGTCTCAAGCGCGCCCAGCTCTACCGGCTTCAGGTCGGCGAACTTCACCATCGCCGTCGGCCACTCCGCATGAGCCGGATAGCTCAGCAGATAAAAGGCCGCCGGAGTATCAGCACTCTTACTGGCAAATGTCACCTGCTTCGATCCACGGCCGGCGTAGAGGCAATCCAGCTTGTCCAGCGCGAACTCAGTACCGTCAATCGTCACTACACCCGGGCCGCCAACATTCAGGATGCCCAGCTCGCGCCGCTGGCAGAAGAACTCCGCCCGCAGCTCCGCCGGGCAGGGCAGTTCCAATGCGCCGCTGGCAGGAACCGCAAATCCAACCACGGTACGATCCAGATCTATATATCTCAGTTCCAGCGAGCCCGGTATGGCCAGCTCATCCGCGAGAAACGACTCCCGTATCTCATTCGTCGTCATGCGCTCATAGCGCACAGCATCCGCAACCTGCAGCAGCTTCATTACTCTTTCACCTTGATGACATAGTAGAGCAGCGTCTTACCCGGAGTCAGCACGGCCTGGTGCGGAGTCTTCGGTTGAAGGTGGAAAACGTCCCCTTTCTTCAGTGCGATTTTCGTTCCGCCCTCAATCCCCGAACCGCTCAGCTCGCCAGGTTTGCCGTCGATTGGGTGCTGATCTTTCAGCTTTCCACCCACCAACATGGTGAATTCGCCATCGAGGACAACGAAAAAATCGCTCCACTCCTCGTGATACTCCGGTGTGCCGGTCTTAGCGCGCGCCGCAAGCATCGTCTTGTGATTTCCGTAGTCTTTTAACGTCTCACTATAGGCACCGGTCTCGGCGGTTCTGGCCTTAGCCAGGAATTCTCTTCCTCGCGAAGCCAGGGCTCCTGCCGCGTCTACCGTTGCTGGACCGAACTCCTGTGCACTCACAGGCAGCGCCATCAACAGCGCCGCCGCCGTCATTGCCACAATTTTCATATACGGAATCCTATTTTTACCCACCCACCTTATCAGAACTGGCGCCAGAGCATTTTCCCTGCCGGTGTAGTGTAGGGCTTCCGCACCTATGGGCGTTTTCCGCAATGAAAACGCCGCTGCACTCTTCTTCCGGAATACCCAGCAACAGGGAAAATGCTCTACCACTTCCCGATTTCCCGTAATCTATTGCCAGACCCATGCCAGTACTTGATCATTTTCGTCTCGACAACAAAGTAGCTCTTGTCACCGGCGCCTCTGCAGGAATCGGCGCCTCTGTCGCCCAGGCGCTTGCTGAGGCCGGAGCCACAGTCGCCTGCCATGGCAACTCGCGCCCGGCAGAAGCCACCGCCGCCTCCATTGGCGGCAGCGCTGCCGCCTTCCAGGCCGATCTCTCTTCAACCGAAGGTGCGCAACAACTCTTCGATCAGGTCACGGCAAAGTTTGGCCACATCGACATTCTGATCAATAACGCCGGCACCATTATCCGGCACGAAGCTGTCGACTATCCCTTTGAAGACTGGCAGCGCGTCATCCAGATCAATTTGAACTCTGTCTTTCAGCTCTCGCAGCTAGTCGGCCGTGCGCTCATCGAACGCAAAGCTCCAGGCAAGATCGTGAACATCGCTTCGCTGCTTTCCTTCCAGGGCGGCATCCGCGTGCCTGCGTACGCCGCCAGCAAAGGCGCCGTGGCACAGCTCACCAAGGCCCTGGCAAACGAATGGGCGCCGCGCGGGATCCAGGTCAACGCAATCGCTCCCGGCTATATCGCGACCGACAATACACTGCCTCTGCGTAATGACGAGACCCGTAACCGCCAGATCCTCGAGCGCATCCCGACCGGCCGCTGGGGTGATCCGGAAGACATCGCCGCTACCGCGGTCTTCCTCTCCAGCCCTGCCGCCAACTACATCACCGGCACCGTACTGAATGTCGATGGCGGATGGCTCGCACGTTAAGGAAACATTCCCCTCTATGAAAAAAGGAGCGCCATTGGCGCTCCTTTTCTACTGCATCACAGAACCTTACTGATTCACGCCGCTGGCCAGGAAGCCGCCGTCGACCACTACAATCTCGCCGGTGATAAACGAAGCAGCATCGCTTGCCAGGAAGATCGCCGCACCAACCAGCTCTTCGGTCTTACCGAAGCGGCCCATCGGCGTACGCATCTTAAGCTCCTGTCCACGCGGGGACTCATCAAGCAGCTTCGCATTCAGGTCTGTGCGGAAGACACCCGGAGCAATCGCATTCACGGTAACGCCCAGCGACGACCACTCCACCGCCAGCGAACGAGTCAGCGCGCCCACCGCAGCCTTGCTGGCCGCATAGGCGGAGACTTCCTTCAGGCTGACAAAGGTGTTCAGCGAGGCGATGTTGACGATGCGACCGTAACCGCGCTCCAGCATGTGCTTGCCGAAGATCTGGCAGGCGCGTAGGGTGCCGGTCACATTGGTGCTCATAATGTCGTCCCAGGTCTCTTCGGGAACCGTCAGCGTGGGCTCGCGCTTGATCTTGCCGGCGCAGTTGATCAGGATGTCCACCTTGCCGAACTCCGCCAGAGTCTTGTCGGCGAGCGTCTGCAGCGTCGCACGATCATTTACGTCCGTCGGAACACGCAGAGAACGGCGGCCCAGCGCCTCAATCTTCGCGGCAACCTCGTCTACCTGCTCCTGGCGCCGCGAGCTCGCCACTACATCCGCGCCGGCCTCAGCCAGGCCCAGCGACATTGCCAGGCCAATGCCCGACGTTCCTCCCACCACCACGGCAGTCTTACCCGTGAGATCAAACAGCTTGTGCCCCATCTTTCCCTCCTACTTCACCTTGCTCAAAATCTCGTCTACGACCTGATCTACGGGCCTGTCATTCGTCACGATAACAGCATCGGACGGGCGCTCCAGCGTAGCCAACTGACTGTCCAGCAGCTTCGGATTCATGTACTCATGCTTACGCGCCGCCAAGCGCTCCGTAAGCGTCTCCTTCGGAAGATCCAGTAACACAAACTGTACCGTCCCTTCCGGCATACCCTGGCTCAGGGTGACGCGGTACTTGTCCTTCAGAGCGGAGCACGCCAATATGCCGCTGCTTTCCTGCTCGTGCCACTCACGCATCAGTTCATTCAACCGCTCCAGCCAGGGTTGGCGATCGTCGTCATTCAGCGGCTGACCCGACGCCATCTTTGCCTTGTTCGCAGGCGGATGATAGTCATCCGCATCGGCGAACGGGCAATGCAACCGTTCGGCCAGCGTATGACCGATTGTCGACTTGCCTGCTCCCGAAACTCCCATCAAAACCAGAATCATCTTCGCCTCAACAAAAAACGCGGCATCTGTTCTGCCGCGCTCTTTGTATTTTCTTCTTTTTAAGCGCCCAGGAACACCGGACGGATGTGCCGCTCCCACAGGTTCTCGGTCACGTTCTTGGCGACGATCTCCTCGTTCGCCTCCAGCGCCTCCAGGTAACGCGGCCCCATCTTCGCCGCCACCTTGAAGCCAACGTGAATCAACTGACGGAAGTTCGCGTTGTACAGAGGATTGCTCTGCACGTGACGCAGCGCACCAACGAACTGCTCGCTCGTCCAGCCATTCACCTCTTCCACTGAAGGAAGCTTTTCCTTCTTGATATCGATGACGGTGGCATATGGCGCCATCAGCTCATCGGCATGTGAGAAGGCCTCGGCATACACTTCCTTGGCAATCGCCAGGCCCGAACCGCCGGCCTCGGCTAGACCAATTACCTCTTCCAGCCAGGTGGTGCCGGCCGTCTTGAGATGAACACCCGCGCCGGTCTTGGTCACCGCGTTGTGAATCGCGGCATAGATCGAGAACTTATCCGAACCAGAGTGAACACTCAGCTTCAGGTTCTCCGGCAGGCCGTAGTTCTTCACAGCGAAGGCGATCGCGGCCAAGTCTTCTTCAAACTCGCGGCTGAACTGCGCAACATCGCCCACGTATTCGACGCCCTTGTTGAAGCGGCCGGTAAACTTCGGAGCGATGGTCTGGATCGGAACCTTCTCGTCTGCAATGGCAGCCAGGATGATCAACAGCTCCACCGGAGTCTGCGGCAGGTCAGTCTCATCCATCGAGATCTCAGGGACGAACTTGCCCTCGCCTTTCGCCTCCAGGATGGCGCGATAGATCTTTCCGGCCTCCTGCACGGCGCCGAGAAACTTATTGGCGACACCACGGACAAAGGCCTCATCGGTACGGAACGGCTCAGCGATACCGGGAATGTTCACCGTTCCCACCAGCTCCGGATGACGCGCCACAAATGCATCGACATCAGCAGCAGCCGCAGGCTTGCCGATATCGTCCGCAACGTCGATGGTGAAAAAGTCACAGGGAGCCACAAAGCGGCCCATCGTCTTCAGATTGATATGATCCGCGTCGAGGAAGTAGGGCTTATCCCAGCCCAGCGCCTTTACGGCGGCATCGGCGGCGGCACGCG
Source organism: Terriglobus albidus (assembly GCF_025685425.1). Lineage (GTDB taxonomy): Bacteria > Acidobacteriota > Terriglobia > Terriglobales > Acidobacteriaceae > Terriglobus > Terriglobus albidus. The sequence goes on along the minus strand of NZ_JAGTAS010000024.1, from coordinate 144,034 downwards.
TCTGCGAAGGCTCACTGCCGATGATGGTGTGCTCACGGTTCGATTTGTTCCATACCGGCACCACCTCCACACCGGCCTTAGCTGCATTCACGCAGGCCTGAAGCTGCGCCTTTGCCTGGTGGGCGAACCGATCGCCGGTACCGATCGAAAACTGTGGAAGCCGCAATACGTCACTCATCGAACTAATTCCCTCATTTCCCTAACTGGTCGAACCAATTTTACGACACCAAGCATATCAAACGAAAAGCGGCCCCGTGATTAGGGTGAGGAAACTCGTATTCCACATAGAGCCAAGAAAACGCTTTCGAAGAGGTAAAACCACTTCAAATACCGTATTCCGGAACGTTATTGCCGAAAACGACCACGAGAAAAGGCCGGCCGAATGCCGGCCCTCCTCCTGTCGAGGCTCCCTTACAGCTTGTACGCCTTGCGGACCAGGTTCACCGTCAGATCCTGGGCGACTTCGAAGGCTTCCTGCTCTTCAAGACGATGCTCGGCTACCAGCCTCGCCAGGAAAGCGCAGTCGATGCGCCGCGCTACGTCGTGACGTGACGGAATCGAAAGGAAGGCGCGCGTATCGTCATTGAAACCAACCGTGTTGTAGAAGCCGGCAGTCTCTGTCACCTGCTCGCGGAAGCGGGTCATGCCTTCCGGCGAGTCGTGGAACCACCACGCCGGGCCCAGCCGCAGGCACGGATAGTGTCCTGCGAGCGGAGCCAACTCACGGCTGTAGGTCGTCTCGTCGAGCGTGAACAGAATGAACGTGAACCCGGGCTCATTGCCGTACTTATCCAGCAGGGGACGCAGGTTGCGGACATACTCCGTCGGCGACGGAATATCTGCGCCCTTGTCGCGGCCGAATTTCTTGTAGATACCGAGATTGTGATTACGCACAGAGCCTGGATGCAGCTGCATCACCAGACCATCTTCCACACTCATGCCGGCCAGTTCGGTCAGCATCTGCGCCTGGAAGAGCTCGATCTCCTTCGCATTGGCCGTCCCCGCATGGATCTTCGCATACAGAGCGCTCGCCGCGGCCTCGCCCAGATCGGCCGTCATCGCTGTCAGGTGGCCGTGGTCGGTCGCGGTAGCGCCCATCTCGATGAAGAAACGGCGGCGGGCACGCAGCGCAGCCAGATATCCCTTGTAGTTCGAGGTGTCCTCGCCCGTCAGCTCACCCAGCTTCTTCAGATTGCCCTGGAAGTCGGCATACTCGGCGTCAACCACCGCATCGGGTCGGAAGGTCGGGACCACACGGCCCTTCCATCCGGATTCGCGGATGGCTTTGTGATATTCGAGGCTATCGAGCGGAGAATCTGTCGTGGCCAGCGTCTCAATGTTGAACTTCTCGAAGAGGGCACGTGGCCGGAACTCAGGTGTCTGTAGCTTCGCCGCAATCGTGTCATAGAACGCATCGGCGTTCTTCTCGGTCAGCAGCTCGGTGAGGCCGAACTGCTTTTCGAGAGTGTAGTCCAACCACATACGCGTCGGCGTGCCGCGGAAGAGGTAGTAGTGCCTCGCGAAGATCCGCCACACCTCACGTGAGTCCGCCTTGTGCTTGCCGTCGACCTGCGGCACACCCAGGCTCTCCAGCTTGACGCCCTGCGAGTACAGCATGCGAAAGACGTAGTGATCCGGCTGAATCAGCAACGCTGCCGGATCAGGAAACGCCGGATCCTCGGCAAACCAGCGCGGATCAGTATGGCCATGCGGAGAGATGATGGGCAGGTCCCGCACCGTCTCATAGAGCTTCTCTGCGATCTTTCGTACACCCGGCTCCGCCGGGAACAAACGTGCTTCATTCAGCATTTGTTCATCCTCACAACAAACAGCCTATCAAGTCCATACAGCTCCGTCGTCCAGGGACTCCCATCAGGAGGATTAACTTGCGCCTCATACGCATGCCCTAGAAACTAGGGACATGACATCCCTCGTCCGAGAACATCTCAACGGAACCGCCGCCACCATCCAGAAGGTTCTGGCCGACGAAGCCATCTTATCGACAGTCGCCGCGGCAGCAGAAGCGACAGCCGCCTCCATGCTAAAAGGGGGCAAGCTCCTGGTCGCGGGCAACGGAGGCTCCGCCGCCGATGCACAGCATCTGGTAGCCGAGTTCGTCTGCCGGCTTGTCCATGACCGCGCCGCGATGCGCGCTGTGGCCCTGACTGTCGACAGCTCCAATCTGACGGCAATCGGCAACGATCTTGGTTTCGATCGCCTGTTCTCTCGTCAAATCGAAGCCCTTGGAGCCGAAGGTGACGTCTTCTTTGGAATCTCGACCTCTGGTAATTCCCCGAACATCCTTTCGGCGATTGACGAAGCGAAGAAGCGCGGCATGCTCACCATCGGCTTCACCGGCAAAGATGGGGGCCGCATGACCGGGCTGTGCGACTTTACCGTAACGATTCCCTCCTCCATCACCGCCCATATCCAGGAGTGCCATCTGGCCCTCGAGCACGTCTTCTGTGCGATGACCGAACGGTGCTACTTCGAAGGCCAGAAGCAGAGCTAGGGTGTATCGACAAATTCGAGATAGCCCATACTCTGGGTGCCCCATCCATCGCAGCGCGATGGGTGGGATGTTCGAGCGAAGCTCGAATCGGTGGGAGCCGTGGGCTTTCAGCCCACGGTGTATCGGCTCAATATGAAATGGGCTTTTAGCCCTGGGTTTTCTTCTATTGGATAGAAAGAGCCCAGAGCTAAAGCCCGTCTACTTTTACGCCTTTATCAGCGGGCTGAAGCCCGCTGCTCCCACCAGTTTCAGTCATCCTGTGTCAGATCAACTGAATTTATCGATACGCCTAATCATCGCGTTCCAGCAACAAATCAGCAGGGCCGGCATCTGCCGGCCCTTTCAGTTTGGTTCTTCTCTCCACGATTACGGCAGGAAGTAGCGAACTCCGGTGTAGACAAAGTGGTTTGTCGCACGCGGAGCTCCGCCGACACCGGCCCAGCCATCGCGGGTCAGGTAGCTGTAGACCGTCGAGAACTGAAAACGTCCCGCCGGACCGTCATACAAGCGATAGACATAGCCGACCGACCGCGCCGTCAACATACGCGTCGCACCAACGCAGTTCGCAGGCGTGCCGGGAACGAACCCGGTATTCCCTGTGGGAGCAGCCTCGACCGCGCAGCCGGTATTCATCATGGACGGCGGAGCATAACCAACCAGAGTTCCATTGCCGTCGCGGTAGTAGAGCCGCTGCGTATACTCCAGGCCGTCGTAGGTAAACAGATCCAGCTTCTTGGTCGCTTTGAACTCTGCGCGGAAGAAGGCCTGAGCCCCACGCAGCGGCGCCAACGTTCCATCCGGATGTACGGTGACATCCGGCAGAGTAGCTGCACCGTAGCGGCCTACACCGCGGCCGGCGAGCACCTTCGCACCGATCTCAAACCGCTGTCCCACGGGAACACGGCCGCTGACAAAGAACGATCCGCCTGCCTTGGTGTCGTTCTGCGGCGTCGCCGATCCCGTTGGATAGTAGCGGTCCCGGAAGAGACGGCCCATTACGCCAAGCTCGTAATGGCCCCGCCAAACGCCTCGCTTGGCCGGATCGTAGGCGACCTTCGCCAGCACATCCGGAGCAGGGTTTTCGGTGTAGTTGAAGCCCGGATTAAAGGCTCCAAGCGCATTACCCGGCGCCCCGAGGAAGAAGTTGCTGGGCGCGTTGGTTGCACTGAACAAGGCCTGCGATTGCTCCAGCGAGAACGCCGCCTGCACTGACTCTCCAAGCTTCTTTGTCACCCGCACTGATCCCTGCCGCCCCCAGGTGTAACCGACGTGCTGGGTAGCATCGAGCACGGTAGGCAGGCTCTCCGTGCGTGGCTCGGCGCCACGCCGGTTCTCTGTCGCCAAGGTCCACATCTGGCCTGCGGTAAAGGTCCAGCCGGAGTTGAAGGCAGCTTGTCCCCAGAGCTGGCGTTGCCGCAGTACATAGCTGTTGGACTGGTTGTTATTGGAAGTCGCTCCGGCGCCAATGAAGTCGGTTTCAAAGTAGCCCGTGAGTTTTCCGAAGCCGGTCTTCCCTTCGGCAAGAAGACTGAAGCGCGACTGACGTCCGCTGCCATACCACTCACTCACATGCGCCAGACCCGAGCCGGCATACGGCAACTGGCTGAAGATAGTATTCACCTCATTGGCCATCGACTTCGAGCGATAGATCGTGTCCAGGCTGAGGAAGCCTCCAGGAGTCAAAGAAACGCCCTTGAAACGGAAGCTCGATGGGCCATCAGCCGCTGCCGGAGGCTTGACGGCGGCAACAATCGCTTCAGCCGGCTTAACCGGGACAGGTGTTGGCGTGGCTGCACTGGATGATTCAGCCACTGTAACGGGAGCTGCTATAGGAGTAACAACCGGCACGGATGCCGTTGAAACGGATGCCGTTGAAGCCGCGCCTGCAGCCAACGCAGGAGCTGCGGCAGAAGCCGGTTGTGCAGCACGGCTTATGGCCAACTGCGCCTTCAGCAGATCGATCTGCGCCTGCAGTTCCTTCCGCATAGCGGCCATCTCTGCCCGCAGCGCCTTCGTCTCCTCACTTTCGCTCCGTACCTCCTGAGCCTCTGAGTCTGCTGCACCGCCGCCGATCAGCAATGCAAGTCCTACCAGCCAAATACGCCAAAACTGCATTAAACATCCTTCCCGGTCATAAAAATTGATCGATCACTTCATGGTCGCATTCCCGACGTTTCCATTTCCACAATGCTGATGTACGGTGGTTTGCATGGCACATCGTTTGACCGCAGCCATCCTCCTCGGCTGCACTGCTTCCCTGTTTGGCCAATCCTCTGCCAATACAACTCCGCCGAAGCTTGCGTTGATCCCTGTTCCTCGCGAGGTAGCAGCAGGTGAGACCTTTCCCCTTACCCAGGGCATCGAGGTAACGTGTGCCTCTCCATGCGATCCCGAAGATGCCTTCGCATTAGACGACTTCAAGACGTTTCTGGCGTCCCGGTCCATCTCCACGCCGTCCGCCGGAGCTCCAATCCACGTCTTCGTCACTCGCTATGGCAGCGCCAATGCGAAGTCGATCTACGTTGACGCATTGCCGAAGGGTGCACCCCAGGAGCCCGGCGACGAAATCAAGCCAGAGGGATATGCGATTATCCCCGACAAGCAAGGCATCGCTCTAACAGGCTTTACCGCAAGCGGGGTCTTCTATGCCCTGCAGACCGCCAAACAGCTTATCGAGGGCAATGGAACACAGGCTGTGCTGCATACGGCCACAATTCGCGACTGGCCAGCGTTGAAGTATCGCGGCCTGCACGACGATCTTTCACGAGGCCCCTTCCCCACCCTGGAGTTCATGAAGAAGCAGCTTCGGGTGCTGGCAGCCTACAAGGTCAACATCTACTCGCCGTACTTCGAGCACACCATGCAGTACACCGGTCATCCGCTGATGCAGCCCCCCGGAGGTCATCTGACACAGGCTGAAGCACGTGAGCTGGCCACCTACGCAGCCAAACTGCACATCACCATCATTCCCGAACAGGAGGCCTTCGGACATCTCCACTACCTGCTCAACTGGGAGCAGTACACACCGCTGGCAGAGACACCACATGGCCACGTACTGGCGCCCGGTGCTACTGGTTCCACCAAGCTGATCCGCGATATGTTCACGGAGCTCTCGAACATCTTTCCCGGACCGTTCCTGCATATTGGCGCAGATGAAACAGTGGATCTTGGTAAAGGCGCCACGAAACCCGACGTCGATGCGCGCGGGCTTGGCCCGGTATACCTCGACTTCATGCAGCGAATCGTCGCAGATCTGAAGCCGCTGAACCGTCGTCTGCTCTTCTGGGGTGATATCGCCTACAAAGAGCCGGCGCTCCTCAAAGCCATGCCCGCGCAGTTCAAGCGGGATACGCTTGCGGTGGCATGGGAGTATAACCCGCATGCCAGTTTCGACAGCTACATAACGCCCTTCACGAATGCAGGCTTCGAGACCTGGGTGGCGCCGGGAGTGAATAACTGGTCACGCGTCTACCCCAACAACAACTACGCACTCTCCAATATTCAGAACTTCACCGCCGACGGAGAGCGCCTGGGAGCCACCGGGCAGCTCAACACCATCTGGCGCGACGATGGCGAGGCCCTCGCCAACAACGACTGGTATGGCATCCTGTTCGGCGCAGAGGCTGCATGGCATCAGGGACAGGCTTCGATTCCGGCCTTCCAGTCCAGCTATGGACGTAGCTTCCACGGTGATATGACCGGCTCCATCGACCAGGCACAGAAGGAGCTGATGCTTTGCCATCAGGTGCTGAAGGACTCTGATTACAAGGCGGACGGCGGAGACCTTCTCTTCTGGATCGATCCCTGGTCCTCAGACGGACAGAAGCAGGGGGCGCAGCTTCGTCCGGTGCTGCGCGAGATTCGTTTGCATGCCGAGGCAGCGCTGACGCTGATTGCCAAAGCCCGCGTGACAAACCCCAATCTGCGTGAGACCGACGCACTGGATGCATTGGAGCTCGGCGCACGCCGCTTCGACCTGATCGGCCTGAAGTTCCAACTCGCGGACGAGATGGCGACCGGCTATCAGCACGCCTACAGTCTGCAGGGCTCAAAGAACCGCGACGACCGTCTTGAGGTCAGCCGCGAGCTCAATGTGATCAATGCCGTGAACGGCAAGCTGCAGGACCTGCGCAACAACTATTCGCTGCTGCGTGATCTGTATGAAGCCGCATGGCTCAAGTCGAACCGCCCCTACTTCCTGCGCAATAACCTGGAGCGCTACGACTTCACCATTCAGCTCTGGCTCTCGCGCATCGATAAGATTCGTACAGCGCAACGTCAATGGACAAACGACCACACACTGCCACCCGCCAGCGACCTGGGGATTCCCGCACCGCCGGCCACCGCACGATAAAGCATTTCTCCTGTCGGGCGTAGCGCAGGGCGTATGCATCTATGGGCGTTTTCCCCAATGAAAACGCCGCACGCTCTTCACGGGACACCCAGCAACAGGAGAAATGCTTTAACCAGCTTCCAGAACAGGTAACATAACCGAGTAGTGTCTACGATTCTTACAGCCGCACGGGCCCTTACATCGCAGGGCATTGTCGAAAACCCCATCCTCACCCTTGAGGACGGCCGCATTGCACACATCTCCACTCGCGAGAGCAGTGAAACGCGGGCCGGCGCAAAGCACTTCCCCAACGCCACCATCACTCCCGCGCTCTTCGATGTCCACCTGCACGGAGCGGCGAATCACGATGTGATGGAGGGGAACCCGACGGCTTTATCTGCGGTTGCAAGCTTTCTGGCAACACGCGGCGTGGGCCAGTTTCTGCCCACCACGGTGACAGCGCCCATCGATGCCACGTTGCAGGCTCTGGATGGCCTTGCCGATATCATCGAAGCTCCGGCACAGCCGGGCCAGGCTCGCCCAGTTGGAATCCATCTGGAAGGCCCTTTCGTCTCCCACAGCAAGCGCGGCGTTCATGCTGCAAATTTGATTCAGGCGCCAAGTGTGAATCTCTTTGATCGCTTCTATGAAGCATCACGTGGTCACATTCGCCTGTTGACTATCGCGCCCGAAGAACCAGGAGCAATGGATGTGATTCGCCGTGCGGTAGAGAAAGGCGTTCGTGTCTCGATTGGACACTCCAATGCCACTCTCGCGGAAACAGACGCGGCCATCGCTGCCGGCGCAGTTTCTGCCACACACACCTTCAACGCGATGCGAGCGCTCGACCACCGCGAACCCGGCGTCCTAGGTGCGGTCCTCGACCGCGATGTTCTGTTTGCCGAACTGATTTGTGACGGCGTCCATGTCGCGCCGGAGCTGGTACGTCTCTGGCTCAAAGCTAAAGGACCGCATCGCGGCATCCTGGTCACCGACGGCATCTCAGCCACCGGCATGCCGGAAGGCACCTACGTGCTGGGCGACTTCGAGGTGACGGTCGCCAATGGACGCGCCACCGCACGCGGCGTTCTGGCAGGAAGTGTTCTCACGCTCGACAAGGCGATTGAGAATGTTCGTGCCTTCACAGGGACATCTCTGGCAACAGCAGTAGGACTGGCAAGCACGAATCCGGCAACGATGCTTGGTTTGGATGCTCCGGTGATTGCGGAAGGACAGCCTGCAAACCTCAATTTGTTTACGGAAGAAGGCAAGCTGTTGGCCACCTGCCTGGCCGGTACATTTCTCGCGTAGAAAACCTGAGAACCCTTTGGCTCGGTGGGAGCGGCGGACTTCAGCCCGCTGGTTGGCAAGCATAAATGTCGGACTTTAGCCCTGGGCCTTTTCTGCATATCGAAACAAAAGCCCGATATTTTGAGTCCGGTAAACCGTGGGCTAAAAGCCCACGGCTTCCACCCATGTTCGAGCTTCGCTCGAACATCCACCAGTTTGTGGCTCATTTGCGAGGATGAGCTGCTCTCCAAAGAGCTCCGACCACGGCATCTATTTCTCCCTCGACAAATCGTGCGCCGGGGATCTGTCTAAGCACCGCGGCGTTGAAGCTCTCTCTGACGCGATCGATCTTCCCGAGAACACTGCCCGTATACGCCACACCGCACTCAGAAGCAGCAAAGCCTGCCGCCTGCATCTTGCGATAGACCGTCACGACCTGCGCCGCCAGTTCCTCACCCGCACGCCGCAAGACGTCAATCGCCACGGCATCTCCACGATCTGCACAGGCCACCACAACTTGCGACAATGCGGCAAACGAAGTGCCCGGCCGATGAGCCACTGCGATCAGATCCCCAATACTTTCGACATTCCAGACCCGCATTGCCTCCGTAAGCACTAGCGGCGCTTCTCCCCGATCACGCGCCTTGGTGGCGGACCGCAGGGCCTCATGCCCAATCCAGTAGCCCGAACCTTCATCTCCGAGCATTGGTCCCCAGCCGCCGGCGCCAAACAAGGTGTCTCCGAAACGTCCACCGACATTGGATCCTGTGCCTGCAATTACCAAGATTCCGTCGCCACCAGGAAATGCTGCGTCTAGAGCAATCACCTGATCGCCAACAATCTCAATCGTCCCGCCCACGCGGCGGCTAAGTACGAGATCCACAAACTCCCGAACCGCGGGCACACTCGCCCCACTAAGGCCGACACTGCTCCGCTCGACGTATCGCAGATCAACGCCCGCTTTGGAACCAAGCTCCTCTATCAATGCTCCAAAACGCACTTCGGCTCCGAGACGAGCTTCGGCATCGCCCTCTGCGATCCGCAGCGTCTTGATACTCTCACCTTCCGCACGGGCCAGCTCCCGGCCATCCTCACTGACAGCCACGCGAGTGCGGGAGCCTCCGGCATCCATTCCCAGATAAAACGCCATAGCCAGTGATCATACCGTGCCCGTACACTCACACGTAGATGACTCGCCTGCACCCGCTCGATCTGGCCATCGTGGCCGCCTATCTTGTTGGCATCACACTCTTCGGTCTGCGCTTCCGATCGCAGGACAAATCGCTGAGCTCCTACTTTCTGGGCGGCAAGACGATTCCGTGGTGGGCCATAGCCCTCTCCATCGTTTCGGCGGAGACCAGTACGCTGACCATCATCTCGGTCCCAGGCGTCGCCTTCACCTCGAACTTCGGTTTTCTGCAGCTCGTCCTGGGTTACATGATCGGGCGCCTGGTCATCTGCGTCCTCTTCCTTCCGCGCTACTTTCATGGCGAGTTGTTTACGGCGTATCAACTCATTCGCCGCCGTTTCGGACCAACGCTGCACACCGTGACCGCAGGTCTGTTCCTGATCACCAGAGCGGCTGCTGAAGGAGTTCGCGTCTTCGCCATCTCCATCGTGGTGGGACTGGCTATAGGAACCAACGACGTCCTGTCGATCGCCATCATCTCTGCGTTGACCCTGCTCTACACCTTCGAGGGCGGTATGACCGCGGTGATCTGGACCGACGTGGTGCAGATGACGCTCTACATCGCCGGCACTTTTGTTGCGCTGATTACGCTCGGCAGCCATGTGCCCGGCGGCTGGCCGCACATCCATGAAGCTGCCTCGGCGGTGGGCAAACTACACTGGCTCGACTTTAGCTTCTCTCTGGTGAAGACCTACACCTTCTGGGCCGGCATTTTGGGCGGCACCTTCCTCACCATGGCCTCCCATGGCACCGATCAGTTGATGGTGCAACGACTGCTAGCTGCCACGAATCTCAAGGAGTCGCGCCTGGCCCTGCTGGCATCGGGTGGCGTTGTCTTTTTGCAGTTCCTCCTGTTCCTCATCATCGGAGCCGGCCTTTGGGTCTTCTACGGACAGCCATCGAGCGGCACACCGGGCTTCAGCAGCGCGGACCGTATCTTCCCCGCCTTCATCGTGCGTGAGATGCCGACCGGCATCGCCGGTCTGCTGATCGCCGCCATTCTTGCGGCGGCCATGTCGAATCTGAGCGCGGCATTAAACTCGCTCTCATCGACTACAGTCGTCGATTTCTACATGCGGATCCGCCCCGAGGCCACGGAGAGCGAACGCACCAGCCTGTCGCGTATCGCGACTGGCGTCTGGGCGCTGATCCTCTTTGCGATCGCCGTCTACTCGGTCTTTGCGGGAGGCAAGGGCCATGTTGTCGAAACGGGCCTCTCCATCGCTTCGGTCGCGTACGGCTCACTGCTCGGGGTCTTCCTCTTAGGGACGCTCACAAAGTTTGCAACCCAGACAGGCGCGATTGCGGGTATGGTGGCGGGCTTCACCGTTAATCTGGTGCTCTGGCTGAGCAGCATCCACATCATCCCATCCATTCCAGGTTTGCCGCCGATTGCCTACACTTGGTACGTGCTGCTCGGCTCGGCAGTTACGGTTGCCGTCGGAGCGGGCATCAGCCTCGTCCAATCCAAAGATCCTGCGTGAGGTCTTGTATGATCCGGCCTTTTTTGATCACAGCTCTGGCAGCCTCGACCGCGGTTCTCGCCGCAACCGCGGTGCTCTCCGCGCAGCAAACATCGACAGCCCGGCCAAAGTTCGATGGGTTCGAAGTCGCAACCGTCAAACCGATCGAGCACAATCCGGAAGGCGGCCGCTACTTCCGCATGGAGAGCAACAATCGCTTCGTCGTCCGCGATTACACCCTCAAACTGCTCATCGCTGCAGCCTATGATCTGAACCCGCGAACCATCTCCGGCGGGCCTGCCTGGCTCGATTCAGAGCACTACAACATCGATGCCCTGACACCGGGAGATACCAAACCAGTCCGCACCGAACAGATGGCCATGCTGCGGGGCCTGCTCACCGAGCGGTTCCATCTTGCCTTCCATCGTGAGCAGAAAGAGTTCTCCATCTATGAGCTCACCGTGGCGCCTCACGGACCAAAGCTGAAGCCGAGCACGATGAAGCCGGATGATCCGCCGGCGCTGATTGCCACCGTGTACCCCCCTTCGAAGATCGTGCTGCCGGCACGCAACGCAACCGTCGGTGAACTGGCCGCCATGATGCAGCGCGCGATGCTTGACCGTCCCGTGGTGGATAAGACAGGGTTGACCGGGCGCTATGACTTCGACCTGGAGTGGGCTCCGGACGAGACGCAGTTCGGAGGCGAGGTGCCTCGGGCATCCAACGACGCGCCCAGCCCGCCGCTCTTCGTCGCATTGCAGGAACAGCTCGGTCTGAAGATAACCGCAACTCACGGCCCGGTCTCTACCCTCGTGGTCGACAAAGCCGACAAACCAACAGACAACTAACGGTAATCCCCAATCACTGGAAGCTATCCCCAAAATGACCGCTATGCGCAAAGTCTTCGCCGCCGCTTTTCTGTTTGCTGTCAGCACTCTGTCGCACGCACAGGACTTCTCTTCCCAACCGCAGGGCTTCTCTTCTATCGATACGCTCATGGCCGATGCTCTGAAGGCCGGGCAACTTCCCGGCGGTGTTGTTGTGATTGGGCACGATGAGAAGGTGGTCTTTCACAAGGCTTACGGGGACCGCAAGGCAGCCGGCGAGATCGGTCCCGATGGTTCGACCGCAGCCGAGCCGATGACCGAAGAGACCATCTTCGACATGGCCTCGCTAACCAAGTGCATTGCAACCGCAACGGCGATGATGCAGCTCTATGAGCAGGGCAAGTTCCAGTTCGACGATCCGGTCGCCAAGTACCTGCCGGCCTTCGCCGCGTACGGCAAAGAAAAGATCACCATCCGTCAGGTCCTGACGCACTACTCCGGTCTGGCTCCTGATGTCTCTCTGAAAGATCCGTGGGGGCTGGCCGCTCCGGACAAGGCTGAAGGCATCAAGCGTGCGATGGAGTCCACGCCGATTAATCCGCCGGGAGCGAAGTTCGTCTATTCCGACATCAACTTCATCACCGCCGGAGCCCTGGTCGAAAAGCTCTCGGGGGAACCACTCGACGTCTATGCGCTGAAACATATCTTCGAACCATTGAAGATGACGCACACCCGCTACCTTCCGTTCGACAAGGTATGCGGACATGCGAAGAAGGTCGGCGCGGCTCTGGTCTATGAGGACAGCAAAGCGATGTACAAATGCGCCGAGGGCACATGGCCCGGCACGCTGATTCCCAACATCGCTCCGACGGCACATGACGATGAACTCAATGCTCAGGTAAATCCGCACTTTGACCAGCTCATTCGAGGATCGGTTCACGACCCGACAACACGACGCATGGGTTCAGTCGCCGGCCATGCCGGCGTCTTCTCCACCGCGCAGGATGTCGCCATCTATGCGCAGGCTCTGCTCGATAGGCTTGCGGGACGCCCATCGGCCTTCCCCCTCAAGACCGAGACGCTGAAGCTGATGGCGCAGCCCGAACAGCCGAGCGGAGCAAAGTATCTGCGTGGCTATGGCTGGGATATCGACTCGCCCTATTCCAGGCCGCGCGGCGATCTCTTCCCGATCGGCAGCTTCGGACACACCGGCTTCACCGGCACCAGCCTGTGGATGGATCCGCGCAGCAATACGTACGTCATTCTGCTGGCCAATGCCATTCACCCCAAGGGCCGCCCGCCGATCACTCCCTTACGCGGCAAGATCGCGACCGCAACCGCGCAGGCACTCAATCTCTACACTCCCGGATCAAAGACCGCGACCGGAGGAGAGATTCTTCCAGGCATCGACGCTCTCGAAGCGCAGAACTTTGCCCAGCTCAAGCCACTACTCGCGCACCATGACAACCACCTGAACATCGGCCTGCTGACCAATAACACCGGTCTTGATCGCAGCGGTAAGCGCACCATCGATATCCTCGCACACGCCAGCCTTCCTGGGCTGAAGCTCACGACGCTCTTCTCACCGGAGCATGGCATTCTGGGCGCCGAGGATCGCGAGGGGATCGAGTCCAGCAAGGACAAAGCTTCTGGTCTTCCCGTCATCTCGCTCTATGCATCGGTCGCCGCCCGTCATCCGAAGCACGAGGACCTCGCCAACCTCGATGCCGTCTTTGTCGACCTGCAGGATGCGGGCTTCCGCTACTACACCTATGAAGCACAGGTCGGTTACTTCCTCGAGGCTGCCGCCCAGGAAGAGCAGCAGTACCATCACCGCCTCGACATCGTGATTCTCGATCGTCCGGCGATGCCGGCGGGAACCACCGTCGGTGGACCGCTCTCCGATGCAGGCCACGACGCCTACACCAACTATATGGCTGGTCTGCCTTCGCAGAACGGCATGACCCTCGGTGAGGTAGCCCGCTACTTCAACCAGAACAAGCTCGGACCAAACGGTAACCCTCTGGATGCGCCGCTCACTGTCATTCGCACCCAGAACTACATCCGCGGGCTGTGGTTCGATCAGACAGGGCTGCCGTGGCAGAATCCGAGCCCGAACCTGCGTACCATGGCCTCGGTGACCATCTATGCGGCCTTGGGCCTGGTAGAGACCTCCAATGCCTCCATCGGCCGTGGCACCGACTTTCCCTTTGAACAGTTCGGAGCTCCGTGGATCAAAGCAGATGAGCTTGTGGCCTACCTGAACAGCCGCAAGATCACGCAGGTGCGCTTCGAAGCCACCACACTGAAGGTCGCCGAAGATGAGCACAAATATCCCTTCCATGGACAGTCAGTCCCGGGCGTGCGCATTGTGGTGACGGATCGTACACGGCTCGACGGGCCCGCTCTGGGCCTGGAGATCCTGGCGGCGCTGCATCACCTATATCCGCAGCAGCTTGATCTGGATCGAGCGAATCGGTTGCTGGTAAACCAGGCCACAATCGACGCGATCAAGGCGGACAAAGATCCGCACGATATCGTGGCAATGTGGGAGCCGGGATTAACTGAGTTCCGCGAGAAGCGGTCGAAGGCCCTGATCTACGGCTATCTTCCCTGAGACCACGTCTTCCAATGCTCGGCCAATGAGCAGAAGCACAGGCGCGTGACCCGGCTCGAGCGTATGCATGGTGCCGACACGTCCCATCACCACAGACTGTTCCGGCTGACCTGCCCGAGAAACCGCAACGACAGGCGTTGTCGCATCCATACCGTTGGCCAGTAACTCGGCGCCGGTAGCGGCGAAGTCCCGTCCGGGCATGTAGACGGCCAATGTTGCTTCGTCCGGCAGCATTCCCTGCCAGAGCGGCGGAGCCTGCTTGCCTTCGGCATGAGAGCCTGTCGCCAGGATGAGCCGTGAGGCGGACCGGCGGTCAGTCAATGGCGTCTGTAACGTGGCTGCAGCGGCGAAGACAGCTGAGACGCCAGGGACAACAACAGCGGGAATGCCCGCTTCGCGCAGCGCATCCAGTTCCTCAGCAGCACGGCCAAAAACCATGGGATCACCCGACTTCAAGCGAACGACCGAAAGTCCCTTGCGGGCTTCCTCGACCAACATGGCATTGATTGCCTGCTGCGTAATACGGGCGCGGCCGCAGCGCTTGCCAACGGACTCAACCGCAGCTCCAGAGTGAATCAGCGCAAGCACCGCGCCTGGCACAAGATCATCGTGCAGCACCAGGTCTGCGGTCTCAAGAAGGCGCACGGCGCGCACCGTCAGAAGCTCAGGATCGCCGGGCCCTGCACCTACGAGATAGACAACGCCTTTGCGTGCCGTCGTCATTTCCGCGTCACCTCAGCGGCATGTTCGCGGGCCATCGTACGCGACGGGCAGTCATCTTTGCGACAGGTTTCACGCTGGGCGAGCTGGTGCAAAATCCACTTCCGCTCGTCATTGGCGACCGGTTCCATCTCGATCACCTCGCGGCGCAACTTACCTACTTCGGCCAGCCACTCTCCTGTATCGGGCGGAAGCTGCGCATCGATCTCCTTGCGCAAGCGCTGTGCCAGCGCGGGAGATTCACCCGCGGTCGAGATCGCGATCTGCAGATCGCCACGCTCGACGATGGAGCCATAGTAGAAGTCGCAGTACGGCGGATCGTCGACAGCATTGACAAGAATGTTCGCGGCGCGTGCTTCATCGACAACAGCGCGATTCACGGCGGCGATGTTGGTTCCTGCAACCACAAGGAAGAAGCCGGCCGTATCTCCGGCCCGCACCTCGCGCTCGTGCCAGCTCACGCTTCCGGCCGCAGCCAGGGCGCGGACTGACTCGTTCGCCTCCGGCGCGATTACCGTGACGTCGGCGCCGGCCCGCAGCAGCCCCTCCGCCTTTCCATCGGCAATCCGGCCGGCGCCTACGACGAGGCATCTACGGCCGTCGAGCTTCAGGAACATGGGGAAGAGACTGCTCATGGCCCGTTACTCACCAATCGTCGCCGGACCTGCTCCTGCGAGCTGGTTGCGAAGCTCCTCATCCGTAGTGCGGGCAAAGTAGGAACGCAGGTTCTCGCCCTGCTCACGCTTGGCCAGGTAGCCACGCAGCAGACGCTCGATAGCCTCGGGTACCTCAGTTGCGGCCGCGCGGTAGCCGATCGGACGCGCAGGGCGTTGATACTTGCCAACTGCTCCGCCCACGGCGAAATTGAAGGCGTCAACCATCTTGCCGTCGACCTTCACCTTCTTGCCTTCCAGACCGATATCGCCGATCCAGTGCTGTCCGCAGCCGTTCGGGCAACCGGTCACATTGATACGGATCTGCTGATCGAACTGCGGCAGGCGCTCCTCGATCTCATCCACCAGCCACCGCGAGAAGCCCTTGGTCTCGCTGATCGCCAGCTTGCAGAACTCGGTTCCGGTGCAGGCCACGGTTCCACGCCAGAAGGGCGAGCCCTCGACGCGCAGTTCCAGTTTGCCCAGCTCCGCTGCCAGCGCCTGCGCCTTCTCCGTCGGAACATTGGGGATGAGCAGGTTCTGCATGATGGTGGTACGCAGCTCTCCGTTGCCGAACTCATCGGCCAGGTTCGCCACCTTCTCGAGCTGCTCACCGCTCAGGCGGCCGCGAAGAACACTCATGCCAACCGTGCTGAGTCCGTTCTGTTTCTGCTTACGGATGCCGCAGTGATCGCGAAACACATCCTCAGGCAACACTTCCTCGACCGCCGGCTCGAGGGTAAAGCTAACCCGCTTCTGCAGCTCTTCCGTGAAGGTTTCTGCCGTCCAGCCGTGTTCCATAAACATGTACTTGATGCGGGCCTTGGCACGGTCCTTCCGTAGAGCTTCCTGATCCCGGAAGATCCGCAGAACGCCACGCACGGCCTCGACGCACTGTTCGGGCTTGAGGAAGACCGGCAGGCGGACCGCCATGTGCGGCTCCTTGGAGAGACCACCGCCGACGCGCAGGCTGTAACCGATCTCATCGCCACGCTTGATGGCGGTAAGAGCGAGATCGTTGATCTCGGGATAGCAGCACCATACGGGGCAACCGCTCACCGAGATCTTGAACTTACGGGGCAGGTTGTAGAACTCGGGATTGCCGTTCATCTCCGCGGCAACCTCTTTCGCCAGCTCGGAGGAGTCGGTAATCTCCTCAGCATCGATTCCCGCCAACGGGCAGCCGGTCACGTTGCGGACGACGTCGCCGCAGGCGCTCTTGGAGGAAAGTCCAACCTTTTCGAGCTCCTGCACAATGATGGGCAGCGACTCAATCGTCAGCCAGTGCAACTGGATCGCCTGCCGGGTCGTAACGTCAGCGAGGTTGCGGGCATACTTCTTTGTCAGGTCGGCAACCACGCGGGCCTGCTTGCTGGTCAGGAAGCCGGCGGGCACCGCAATACGCATCATGAAGTATTCGGTGGCCTTCCCCTCGCCGCCTACACCGCCTACAGCTCCAATGCCGTCGCCCTGGGTGTAAATGCCCCACCACTTAAAGTAGAGATTTGCCCATTCTGCAGCGACCGATCCATGACCGGCCTTCGCAAACGCCTCCACATCCGACCAAGCATCCCACGGGTTCTTGGCAAGTTTCAGGCGCTCAGTCTTCTGGGCCTTGGTCTCTTTCACGGGCGCGGTTTGCACTGCATCAGGCGACATCATGGCGTTGCTAAGCTTCCTCGAATCTTGGGGTTGGGCGAAAATTGTGAAGTTCAACAACAAAGCCCGCGATTAGAACGCGGGCGCTGGCTGCGGAGGGATGCTCAAAGACGGTGACGTCACACGCAGCAGCAGGCAGCCGAACAACAACACGTATTTTTCGCTGTCTGCATATGGTTAAAGGGTATCGGGGTAGCGACGCGTAGTCAAGCTAGAGCTAGTCGGCGTCGGCGAGGGCGAACTTATGCCGTACGTCTGAGCCCCGAACCCAGAAAATGACGTCCTCGGCGATATTGGTCGCGTGGTCTCCACTCCGTTCGAGGTTCCGGGCAATGATGATGGCATTCAGAGCGTAATCGGTGATCTCAGGCTTCTGCTGCATGAGCTCGACCATCACGTCCTGAACCTCGCGATTCATGAGGTCCATCTCGTCGTCCATGGCCAGCACCTGGTCGGCAATGGCGACATCGCCCTCCACCAGTGCCTGGATTGCCAATTGAGTCATCTTCCCGGCGTGTTCTCCCATCCGCACGATGTCTACCGGCAGAGCGACTCGCGGTAGCTTCTCGAGCGAACGCGCACGCTGGGCGATATTGACGCTCTGGTCTCCGATACGCTCCAGGTCGCCATTGATCTTGATCACTGAAAGAATGAAGCGGAGATCGATTGCCATCGGCTGCTCGCGGCTGAGCAGTTCGTACGCCATCTCGTCCACCTCCCGCTCAGCTGCATTGATTGCGGCCTCTATCTCAAGGACGTGATCACAGAGCGACATATCGCCGTTGGCGTAGGCGGTCACCGAGTACTCCAGCACCTGATGCGCCAGTGCTGCCATGGCGAGCAGCTTATCCTTCAGCGCAGCGAGTTGTTGGTGGAAGTGGATGCGCGGCAAGCGGGCGACCTCTGCTTTCTATTGAACCGAACGACGCCTCCCTATTCAAGCACGTATTGATCGCCACGTGCTGGGATCTCCACCGGCAGCCGGTAACGTTTTTCAATCTCCGCCTTAAGCGCCTGCTGCGCCTCAGGCTCGCCGTGGACCAGAAAGACCTTCTTCAGCGTCTTGGTGACCGGTTCCATCCAGTCAAGAAGCTCCTTCTGGTCAGCATGGCCGCTCAGTTCGCCGATCGAGTCGACCTCGGCACGCAGACGCATCCATTCGCCGAAGACGCGCACCTCAGGTTCCCTATTCTGAAGCCGGCGACCCAGGGTGTTTTCTGCCTGGTAGCCGGTTAACAGGATCAGGTTGCGGGGATCTTCGATGGAGTTGCGCAGGTGATGCAGCACTCGGCCGGCCTCGCACATCCCTGAAGCCGAGATCACAATGAACGGCACGTGCATCTGATTCAATGCCTTACTCTCCTGCACGGTCTGGGTGTAGGTCATCTGCTTCCACGCAAAAGGTGTGGTCAACTCGGCGAAGGTCGTCAGGTCCGCATCCCACTCCTCCGTGTGCTTTTCAAAGACCTGGGTGACAGTCGTAGCCAGGGGGCTATCGAGATAAATAGGAATTTCGGGAATCTTCTTCTCACGCACCAGTTCGTGCAGCATCATCACCACCTGCTGGGAACGCCCCACCGCAAAAGCAGGCATCACGATATGTCCGCCGCGTTGTACCGTTCGCTTGATGAGAGCAGCCAGCTTGTTCTTCACCGGTCCGATAGGTTGATGCAGGCGGTTGCCATAGGTGCTCTCCATGATCAGGTAGTCTGCCCCCGGCGCGGACTCGGGATCCTTGATGATGGGAAGACTGACACGGCCGACGTCTCCCGAGAAGAGCACGCGCGTCGTCTTTCCGTTCTCGGTACCTTCCATCAGAACGCAGGTCGAGCCCAACATATGGCCGGCGCCATACGGCGTGACTGCAAATCCCTCGGTCGAAGAAGAGCCGTTGAGCGTCTGGCGCTCATGCAGATGCATCGGCCGGAAGAGTCCGACCGTGGCCGCCGCATCTTCCATCGAGTACAGAGGATCGACCGGCTGCTCGATGGCCCCGTCGCGCCCGATAGATAACTTGCGCCGCGCACGTTTGCGGATAAACTCAACATCCATCTCCTGTACATGGGCCGAGTCCTTCAACATGGGATCGCACAAATCGATAGTGGGCGGCGTGGCATAGACAGGGCCGCGGTAGCCCTCGCGGACAAACCCCGGCAGGTTTCCCGAGTGGTCAATGTGTGCATGAGACAGGACGATCGCGCTTACCTCTTCCGGGGGGAGAGCAAAGTTCGTATTGATCTCGCGGGCTTCACGCCGGCGGCCCTGATACAAGCCGCAGTCCAGCAGAATGTTACGTCCGGCGCACTCCAGGTGATGAGAAGATCCGGTAACCGTACGGGCTGCGCCCCAGAATTGCACACGAATAGCCATGCGGGCAGCTTACATGCGCGGCTGGCGCTGCGTCCCGCTGGCGAACCCTACTTCAAACCGTGTATCGTTCCTTTTATCCATCGCGTAGCCGAGTGGATGGAATCGATCAGCAAGCTAATTCTCTTTTCGACGGAGTTGCCATCGTGTCCCTTCTTCGCTGTACCCTTCCCCTCGTCGCTGTTGTCGCAACCTTCTCCACCGCTGCCCTGGCACAGGATCCGCCGGCAGAGGGCAAAGATCTCTTCAAAAAGAACTGTGTCATGTGCCACGGCGAAGACGGCGCCGGCTCCGACATGGGCAAGATGCTGAAGGTCAAAGACCTGCGCTCCAAAGAGATTCAGGACATGACCGACGACAAGATCAAGGACGTCATCAAGAACGGCAACGGCAGCATGCCAGCCTTCAAAGGCACCTTCACCGATGAGCAACTCGATCAGCTCCTGAAGGTGATCCGGAGCTTCAAACCTAAAGACTAGTTGAGTAGTTGGTTAGTTGAATGGTTGAATCGGAAAGGGCGCGGCTATAAGCCGCGCCCTTCGTTCTTCAGAGCATTTTCCCTGTTGCTGGGTATCCCGGAAGAGGAGTGCAGCGGCGTTTTCATTCCGGAAAACGCCCATAGATGCGGAAGCCCTACTCTACACCTACAGTAAAAATGCTCTAGCGATTCAATTCTTCCATCATTAAATTTTGTCCAAGCGCTTGTGACATATCCAGGCCTTTCCGCTCCTTAGCCAGGGCAGTCATGATCGCCAGAATAACGGCCACAATGGCTACTGTCGCACTGAGAACCACGGTCAAGTCGCCGCCGAAATGATGTTCGGCGATCTTTTCCTGAAAGACGTCGTTACGTGACGAGAGCAGATTGCCGAGCTGGTAGGCCACGCCCGGAAAGGTCGCGCGCACGGCCGACGGAGCCATCTCGTTTAGATAGGCCGGCACCACTCCCCATGCTCCCTGAATGGCAAACTGCATCAGGAAGCCGCCCAGCGCGATCAGAACAAAGTGATGTGTCCAGGCCCAGAGCGGAATCATCGGGATGGCAAGCAGAGAGGCCAGGATGATAGCCCGTCGTCGGCCGATCCTCTCCGACAGGGTGCCGAAGGTGATACCGCCCGCCAGAGCGCCAACGCTGGAGACATTTGAGATCATCCCCTTCCAGAAGTCGTTGGTCCCGCGATCGGCCTGCAGGAAGGTCGGATACAGGTCCTGCGATCCATGACTGAAGGAGGTGAAAGCGGTCATCAACAGCACGAGGAAGACGAACGACGGAAGGTACGTTTTGATGTCGTGCAGCGAGAGTCCTCTGGTTGGGGCCTTCGCTGTCTCACCACGCCCTGCAACCCAGGCGGGGCTCTCTTCCACCTTGCTGCGGATATAGAAAACAAGCAGCGTGGGCGCAGCGCCGATGATGAACATCGTCCGCCAGGGCGCCCAAGCGCCGCCAATATGCAGATGTGGGAAGACCAGGGCGTAGACCAGGCCGGCAATCAGGTTGCCGGTGACGTAGCCCTCCTGTAACAGACCGGAAAAGAAGCCTCGCCTCTCCTTCGGCAGCGTTTCGAAGGCCAGTGCAGCGCCAACACCCCATTCGCCACCCATGGCGATGCCGAAGAGCGCGCGGGTAATCATCAGGAATGTCAACGTGGGCGCGAAGGCGCTGGCGAGCTCGAAGATCGAAAAACTGATGACGTTGAGCATCAGGGTGCGGCGACGGCCCCAGCGCTCGGCCAAGGCTCCGAAGATCAGCGCTCCCAGCGGCCGCATGGCCAGCGTCCAGAACGTGCCCTCAACCACAACGGCGCGTTTGACGTGAAAGTCAGCGGCAATCGCCGTAATGCAGAAGTTAAAGATAAAGAAATCAAAGGCATCCAGCGACCAGCCGAGAAAACATGCGATGAATGCATTCCTCTGCGACGGCGTCAGACGCTGGTGGGCGCTATTCGGATTCTTCACGGTGGCCCGATGCTACCACAGTGCGTGGTTACTCTTCCTGGGCTTCCTCACTACGAAATGCGAGGACGGCGGCTGGAATAAGAACCACGCCGAGGCAAGCGATTACAACAATCAAGTCGTGCATAGCAACACTCCATGTCCTGCCCTGCGGCCATTCTGGTCTGACGCCATTTATGTCGGCCGGGGCAATCGTACGACATCAAAAGTCATCATCTCAGACAAACTCAAGTAACTCAAGTAACATTTTCGAAATGTTACCTCGGACGGATACCCCTTGTACGATGCCCAGGTCCTTCTGAGGGATGGCTCTGTGTCCTCAAGCTTTTCCCGTACACTGGCGGGAATGCGGTCCGTTCCCCCAACTGCTCTACGTGCCGTCGCTATCGGAGGCGGTACCGGCCTTTCCACTCTGCTCCGGGGCCTGAAGCGATACGTTGCTCTTGCTGGAACAGGTACATCTGCCTGTCCTGACGGTTCCTGCCTGCTCGCCGATCTGGCGGCAATCGTAACGGTAACTGACGACGGAGGCTCCTCGGGCCGCCTGCGAGAAGACTTCAACATGCTGCCGCCGGGAGATGTGCGTAACTGCCTGGTGGCGCTATCCGAGGATGAACACCTTCTCTCCCGGCTCTTCCAGTACCGCTTTGGACAGGGAGAGCTGCAAGGCCACTCGCTGGGAAACCTCTTCCTGGCGGCTCTGGACGATCTCTGTGGAGACTTCGCGCAGGCAGTACAGCACTCCTCCCAGATTCTCGCCACGCGTGGACGCATCTACCCGGCGACCACGGACAATGTCTCCCTCGCTGCCCTGATGGATGATGGCAGCCACGTTCACGGAGAGACCAGCATCACCGCAAGCAGGCAGCGGATTCGCGAGCTGTACCTCGAACCCGCCGAGGCGCATCCCGTCCCGGAGACATTGGAGGCGATCCGGCAGGCAGATCTCATCAGCGTAGGACCAGGCTCACTTTACACCTCGTTGATTACCAATCTGCTGGTTCGCGGCATTCCTGAAGCGATCGCCGCAGCAAAGGCGACCCGCATCTACGTCTGCAACCTGATGACCCAGGCGAACGAATCGCTGGGCCTGACCGCCTCACAGCATATTCAGAAGATCATGGACCACGCCGGCCACCATCGCCTCTTCGACTACGCCCTGATCAACACCGCCCCCATCAGCGCGGCATCGCTGGCACAGTACGCTCGCGAGGGACAGGCGCCTATCGTGGCTGACCTCGATGCCGTACGCACGCTTGGCGTCGAGCCTATAACCGGCAACTTCGTCTACGAAGGAGCCGTGCTGCGGCACGACTATGACCGTGTGGCTGAGGTCATGCTGCAATTGGCTGCGAAAGGCAGACCCTAAGACTGTGCCTGAGATTGCGCCGAAGCGATCGAAAGAATGGCAGATACTTCTGCTGCTGGTGCTGGCGATGGGCATCTGCTTCATCGACCGCGGCAGCCTGTCGATTGCGCTCACCAGCCTGAAGCGCGACCTCTCGCTGGACGAGAAGCAGCTTGGCCTGCTGAGCTCTGCGTTCTTTCTCTCCTACACGTTGATGCAACTCGCCGTCGGCAAATTGCTGGAGCGGTTTGACGCAGCCAAAGTCTTTGGTCTGGCCTTTGTCGTCTGGTCGCTGGCAACCGCAGCCACTGGTCTCAGCCGCGATCTGCATCTCTTCGGCATTACCCTCAGCGGCTTTGCCGTGCTCTTCACGTTGCGCCTGATTCTGGGCTGCGGTGAGTCGGTAAGCTTTCCGGCGACCTCGGCGCTCATTACCAGGCTTTTCCCGGAAGAGTTGCGCGGCACCGCCAACAGCTTGATCGATGTCGGCACCAAGATCGGCCCGGCGCTTGGCATCATGGCCGGCACAGCCATTGTTGCCGCATCCGGATGGCGCATGATGTTCCTCGTCCTCGGGCTGGGCAGCATGCTATGGATCCCGCTATGGTTCGTGGCTACACGCTCGATTCGTGTCTCACACGGAGGCGAACGTGCGTGGTCTCCCACCTATCTGCAGGTGGCGGCGCAGCGGCAGTTCTGGGGAGCAGCCATCGGGCACATCGGAAGCAACTATGCGTGGAGCATGTTCGTGAGCTGGCTTCCCTACTATTTCGAGCAGCGCTATCACTACAGTGCCAAACAACTGGTGGTTGTCAGTTCTCTGCCCTTCTGGTGCCTTTCGGTGGCGTGCGGCGTTGCCGGTGTAGTCTCAGATCGCCTGGTGCGGCAGGGTCGCAATGCAGTGATGGTCCGCAAGGCTACGGTGTGCATCGGCTGCATTGTGGCAGCAATCTCTCTGTTCGTAGTGGTGGCGTCGAATCGGCAACTGGTCAGCATGGGAGCCATGATGATTGCCAGCTTTGGACTCGGCCTGTTCACCTCGAATAATTGGGCGCTCACCCAATCGCTGGCCGGTCCACGAGCGGCTGCCAAGTGGACGAGCCTGCAAAACCTCTTTGCGAATCTGTCAGCCACACTCTCTGCATGGCTTACTGGAGTGACATTGGCGGCAACACACAGCTTTGGAGCGGCCTTCTCGATTGCCAGCGCGTTTCTGCTGACCGGAACAGTCTTCTACTGGTTCGTGATCAACGCACGCGGACAAGTGACGTGGGAACACGAGCCTGAGTCTGTGGTTTCCCCCGCTACACCGTAGTTGGCTTCATTTTTTTGTCATTTCGCAGCGACCGAAGGGAGCGGAGAAATCCGCCTCTCATCCCATACAGATCCTACACAGAAAACAATTCGCGCTTCGCGCGAACACCCATGTCCCCAAGGGACACCATCCCAACGAACAGTTCGTTGGGGACCCCGAGCATGGGGCACCAGGTGCATGGGCCTATACCGGCTTCTCCGGCCATTGATGCCGCGGATAACGACGCATCAGCTCTCGACGGACCTCCGGATACAACCGCTGCCAGAAGCCTGCGAGATCGGTCGTGGTCTGCACCGCGCGATGGTTCGGCGCCAGCAGATGAACCACCACCGGCGTGCGATCACGGCCAATTCGCGGCGTCTCCTTCATCCCGAAGAAGTCCTGCAGCCGCGATTCGATCCATGGTGGTTTTCCGAGATCGTAGTGCACCTTCACCCAGCGCCCGCCGCCCAGCTTCAGCTTCGCCGGAGCGATCTCATCCAGACGGCCGGCGCGCTGCTCCAGCAACGGCAGCAGATCTGTCGATGCGACCTTACGTAGCTCCGAAAAGCGCTTTAGCCCATAGCAAAGCTCCCGCAGCGCGTCCTCGATATCGACGCTCTCGACACCGGCAAAGGAAATGCGCGCCTGCAACTCTGCCAGGGCTTCAGGATCGACAAAGCGTTCGACACCCAGTGTGACCGCCTCATGCGCGAGCACCGCAGCAGCTTCTTCTTCGCTTGCAGGACCGCGCGATTCTTCCAGGACCAATCCGTCGTACTCCAACGAGCTGATTGCCTCTGCATGTTCGCCCCGGCGGTTCCAGACAACCTCGCGTTTCTCGATAACACGCTCGGGAAAGAGATCTATCAGCCACTCAGGCTCCATGCGCGCCGTCAGGCGGATCAGTGGAGCTCCGCGTTCTTTACGCTCCTCCGCATCGAGAGCCAGAAGAAACTCATACGGACGCGGATGCCCAAAGACCTCAGCCCCCATGCCGCCCGCAAGCATCACAGTATTTCCGGAACGCCGCCGAGCCACACGATCCGGGAAGCCCGCCAGAACGCTGATCAGCAAGGCATCATCATCGTGCTTCGTTTGTTTCGCCGGACGGGCAGCACGCTTCAACTGATCCACCTGGCGACGGACACGATCGTCCATCGGCTGGTCGAGAGCTTCGAGAATGTCGCCCTTCTCAATGCGTACGCCTGAAGCCAGCAGACCTGCCAGCCTGCACCCGCTTTCACCAACGCCGCGGCGCATAGACTCCTGCACCACGCGCGCAAGACGCGGCTCTATCGGAAGTCTTGCAAGCTGTTTCGCTGACTCTCCCGTCGCGCCCAGCCGGTCCAGCAGCCCATTGGCAGCAGCAACGGCCTCGACGGGCGGAGCATCAAGCCACGGAATCTGATCAATATCAAGTCCCATCGCACGAAGGCCGAGAACCAGGCCGCTGAGATCTTCGCGCACGATCTCGGGACGATCGACCTCGGGGCGGCGGCGGAAGTCCTCTTCGGCATACAGCCGAATCACACGGCCGGGCGCGGTACGACCGGCACGTCCCGCACGCTGCTTCGCGCTGGCCTGACTGACGCGCTGCACTTCAAGAATCGGAAGCCCCGTCCAGTGCGAGTGACCGGCGATACGAGCCAGACCGCTGTCGACAACGGCAGTTACACCTTCCACTGTCACCGAGCTCTCAGCAACGTTCGTAGAGACGATGATCTTCTGCTTTGCCGCCTTCTGCACCGCCATATCCTGCTCGGCAGGAGAAAGCTCGCCATAGAGTGGAGCCAGCAGGATGTCTCTCCGGCGGGCGATGGGCTCGAGTTCACGTATAGCGCGGCGGATCTCAGCAACACCTGGCAGAAAGACCAGCGTGTCACCGGTCTCGCCTTCAGCAAGAAGCGTCTCCACAGCGCGAGCCACCTGCTGCTCTAACGGAGCTGCGGAGTAGCCCGCGTAATCAAGCTGCAGCGGAAAGACGCGGCCCTCACTCCGCACAATCGGACAGTTATTCAGATAGTGGGCGATCGGCGCGGCATCGAGCGTGGCCGACATGACGATGATCTTCAGGTCCGGACGCGTCGTCGCCTGCAGCCTGCGCAACAGCCCTAGCGCAAGATCGCCATCAAGATGCCGCTCATGGAACTCATCCAGCACAACGGCGCTGACACCCTTAAGTTGCGTGTCCGAGAGCAGGCGGCGCGTCAACACGCCTTCAGTGACAAACCGCAGCCGCGTCCGCGGGCCCGAGACCTCTTCGAAGCGCACCTGGTAGCCGACCGTCTCACCAAGCTGTTCGCCCATTTCCTGGGCGACGCGACGTGCGGCCATACGCGCGGCAATGCGCCGCGGTTCCAGAACGATGACTTCGCCTGAGAGAATCTTGAGCAGCGCCGGAGGAACGCGGGTCGTCTTACCCGCGCCGGGAGCCGCTTCAATCACAAGAGAAGGCGTTGCGAGGAGATGCTGGACAACCTCCGGCAGAATGAGATCGACCGGAAGTTGTTTTGAAACGTTCACATCTCCATCGCAACACGCTGTGAGTCGAGCGTCAAATGATCGCTACTACACCATCTCAAAGACGATCTTCCCGCCCTTGGCCAGAGCGGCGTGCTCGAAGGTCAGTCCTTCATGCTTCTCACCATTGAAGATGATGCTCTTCACAATCGCCGCGTCGGCGGAGCTGCGCTTGGTCTCAATGGTCAGCGTCTTGCCGTTGCCGACCTCAAGCGTCGCCCGATCGAAAAGCGGTGTACCGACATCCCACCTGGCGCTGACAGGATCGACTGGATAGATCCCCAGAGCGCTCAGCACATACCAGGCCGACATCTGGCCGCAGTCCTCGTTGCCCTGCATGCCATCAGGCTTGTTATCGTACATCGTCTCCATCAGACTGCGGAGACGCTTCTGTGCCTTCTCCGGAGCGCCGGCGTAGTTGTAGAGATACGCGATGTGATGGCTCGGCTCGTTGCCGTGCGCATACTGGCCGACAAGTCCGGCCACATCCGGTGGCATATCTGATGGCTGCGTTGGATCGGCTGAGAACAGGTCATCCAGCTTCTTCTCCAAAGCCTGCTTACCGCCCATCAGCTCTGCCAGGCCATTGGGATCGTGCTGCACGCTGAAGGTTGTCACCCACGCGTTCGACTCCGTATAGTCGCGCCACTTACGTGAGACATTGATGGCATTCGGAGCAAATGGGCCGGCCCAGTTACCATCCGCATACCTCGGGCGGATGAAACCGCTCTCCTTGTCATAGAGATTGCGGTAGTTCTTCGAGCGCTTCTTCAGCAGCTCCGCCTCCTGCTGCTCGCCCGCCGCTTTGGCAATCGCCGCAACAGCAGAGTCGTCGTAGGCGTAGTCCATCGTCTTCGAGGCGTTCTCTTCCTCGATATCGCAGGGGATGTAGCCGTACTTGCGATACGCTCCCAGACCGCGATAGTCATCGACCATGGCGCGCTTGCGGAAGACCTTGTAGGCGGCCTTGGCGTCGATACCCTGGAAGCCCTTCACCAACGCCTCCGCGACGACCGGCGCGGAGTGATAGCCAACCATGCAGAAGGTCTCCTTCTGCTGCAGCGGCCAAATGGGCACGCCACCCGGGCTCTGCTCTGCTTCCCGGATCAGGCAGTTGACCAGGTCAGGCACCTTCTCTGGAGCGATCAGCGTGTAAAGCGGATGCAACGCGCGGTAGGTATCCCACAGCGAGAAGGTGGAGTAGTTATGCAGTCCCGCAGGCAGATCGTGCACCTTGCCATCCATGCCCGCGTACTTACCAGTCACGTCATCAAAGAGCGTGGGCGCCAGCATGGTGTGATACAGGCCGGTGTAGAAGATCTCCTTGTGGCGGGTATTCTCCGTCTCTACCTGAATGGCCCCGAGCGCCTCCTGCCATGCCTGGTGCGCCTTATGCTGCACCGCATCGAAGTCCCAGTGGGGAACCTCAGCCTTCAGGTTCGCCAACGCGCCTTCCGTACTGATACCGGAGATGCCCGTCTTCACCAGGATCTTCTCTCCTGCCGTCGTGTTGAAGTGGGCCACGACCTTCAAGCGCGGCTCGTTGGAGCTCTCTCCCTGCACCGGCTTGTCATCGGCAAAGATCTGGATTGCTTCCGCGGGACGGGAGAACTCCATCGCAAAGTAGATCTCGCGCCCTGGCGCCCAAAGCTGGGTGCTGCGCCCGCCGGTCAGCATCCGATGGCCTTCTACCTTCACTTTGGCCCAGTTGATCTTCTGCGGATTGCCTTCGATCAGATGCGTCATGTCGAGCATGATCGTCGCGGACTTCGACTCCGGGAAGGTGTAGCGGTGAACCCCGCAACGCTCTGTCGCGGTAAGCTCCGCGAGAATACCGGAGTCCTTCAGCTTCACGCTGTAATATCCCGGACGCGAGACCTCTTCGTCGTGCGAGAAGCTCTGCTGATACTCCGATGGCGACAGCTTGACCGCTCCAACCCGCGGCACGACCAGGAAGTCGAGCAGGTCGGCGGCGCCGGTACCGCTGAGATGGGTATGGCTGAAGCCGAGGATGGTTTTGTCATCCCAGTGATATCCGGAGCAATGATCCCAGCCCTTTACGCCGGTATCGGGGCTCAGCTGTACAGCTCCCCACGGCACAGTCGCGCCCGGATAGGTATGTCCGTGACCGCCGGTACCGATGGCGATCTTCACATATTTGGTCACATCGCCGGAGGCGGATGACTTCGCAAAAGCAGTAAGGGGGAGAGCGTCGGCTACCGCCAGACCAGCGGAGACCGCGGACAGAGAACCAATAAAGCTACGCCGTGTGATCACGGCTAGAACTTTATCAAGAGTCTCCCTGTCCGCGCATCCTCACTTTGTCCTAGGGCCAGCGACAGCATCGACATCTCATCTTTTCGAAAACCGGGAGCAGATCCTCATCTCACTTCGTGAGACAGGCATAGCCAACTGGGGCGTATCGACAACGTCAGAAATCCCCATACCCTTTCCCTTTTTTGTCATTTCGCAGTGACCGAAGGGAGCGGAGAAATCTGCTTTTCGGTGGTCTTCCTTGCCCACCCTAGCGTTGCGAGGGTGGGGCACCCGGGTGGAGGAAAATGTGAAGTGAGAAACACGAAGTATTAGCTAAGTACCGAAAGTGCACCCTATACCAGCCTTCCTCCCAAAAAACAGAAGGCTGAAGGCCCCATCTAAAAGCCTTCAGCCCTCCAGATAAACCGCAGCCTTACTTACCCTTTGGAGCCACCGTCTCAAGCTCGGGCTTAATGATGTTCGTCAGCACATGGCCCACCGCGGCGGAGGGTTGATTGATGCGCAGCAACGAAGCAAAGGTCGCGGCAATATCTACTGGAGCGACGCGGTCGTGATACGTGCCAGGAATGAATGCCGAACCGTAGAAGTCCAGCGGCACATGGCGGTCATACGAATAAGGTGAATAGTGCGTCGTGCCCGTTGCCGCCCCCGGAAGCTGGTATTCGCCGAAGATGGCAAAGACCTGCCATCCACCATTCGGTGAGTAGCTGTGCTGCAGCAACCGGCCGAGATCGTTATTCGGCAGATCTCCCGAGGCCATCTGTACCTTCGTAAACACGCGGCGAATCAACGGCTTCGAGGAAGGCTTCGATCCAGACAGGCCAGGCTGTGTCTTCGCCATCACCTCAGGCAGCATGGCAGCCACCATGTTTTCGGCATCGGCTTCAGAGATATGCAGCTTCTCCCAGACGCGCTGATCGAGCGGGAAGTAGGCATATTCCCCGCCCTGCAACAGGAACTTCTGCGGATTGCCCGGAGAGAGCTTCTTTGTCAGCTCCTCGTTCATGGCGTCGATCAGACCGGCATACGAAAATGTATTCGCAGGCATCCCCAGCTTCTGCGTCTCACCGACCGCCGGAGCAACACCGTGATCGCCCGACATCGCCACCCAGACATTCGCCATGCCGCCATCGACATGCGTGTTCAGCCAGGTGAAGAATTTGTCCAGCTCTACATCGGCGCCATCGAGTAGAGCCCGCTGCTTGGGATCATTCGGCCCGACGGCGTGGCCGAGAATATCCGTCGACGACAGACTGATCGTCACCATGTCGGTGACTGCATGCTTGCCGAGCTGCTCGGCATCAATCACATTTTCTGCGAACTCGAGCTCGTAGCGGATGCCTGCCGGTGTTGAGCCTACCTCGTTATAGAAGTTCTGCCCCTTGCCGCCGACTTCTTTGGCTGCGGCCTCAGCTTTCCCGCTGGCGTTGAACTTCGCCACATAAGCCGGCAAATCATTCATCCAGTAGGTCGAGGTGATGAAGTGGCCAGACTTTTGATCGATCCAATAGGCCCCCTGTGTGGCGTGGCCGGACGTAAGAATCGCAGCACGGTCCTTCAGCGAGATGCCAAAGACCTTCGCCTCACCATGCGTCGCCAACACGATCTCATCGCCGAGGGTCGACGCCATCAGATTCCGCGGCGACTGACCCGGGGTGATGGTCGCACCAGCAGGCGCTCCAACCACCTTGTAGTCGTCGTCATCCACCGAAGAGTAGACATGCTCGGTGGAACGCGAGAAATCCCACCACTGATTGGCCTGAATGCCATGCCCATCGGTATAGGCGCCGGTGCCGATAGTCGAGTGGCCGGGAGCAGTGTGGGTATTGGCATAGTCGTAATAGCAATCGGTAAAGTGCGCGCCCTTCTTCAGGAACAGGTTGAAGCCGTTCGCGGTCTTGAAGTCGTCGCGATACCGGTCAAGATAATCGCCGCGCATCTGGTCCAGAACCACAATGACTACCAGCTTCGGTTTTGCGTGATACTCATCGGCCACCGCCGAGACACATGCCGCCGCTATGGCAGCGGCCGCTACAGCCTTCCCCAACAAACGCATCCTAGGATTTTCCTCTCGTAGAAAGCATACATAGAAACAAAAGCGGCAGACGATTGTCACGTCTGCCGCCTGAATAAACTGCGATTCACCCTCTAGAACAGGACCTTCGCTCCAAACTGCACAATGCGCGGATCGAACGTGCTGGTGATAGTGCCACCTGTCAGACCGCTGGTGCCGGCGCTGATGCCGCCGCCCGGAGTGGTGAAGTTGGTATGGTTGAAGGCGTTGTACATCTCTCCACGGAATTCGATCTTGACCGACTCAAGCGGTGTCTGGAAACGCTTGTTGATCGCCAGATTCAGCGTGTTGAAGGTCGGCCCACGGCCCGGATCACGAGCCATGTTTCCGAATGGATTGCCGCCGGCTGCCGGCAACGAGACTGCCGCCAGGTTGATGTACTGCAACGAGGTTCCGGTGGATTTCGACTTATCCAGAATATTCAGCGGGACGCCAGTAACCCGGTTCGGACGGTACAGATTGGCTCCGCGATAGCTCGCCGCGATACCGGAAACCTGTGTCGCCGCTGCCGGAGTGTAGTTGATCTGGTACGGGAAGCCACTGGCAGCCGTATTGATCGCCGAAATCTGCCACTGACCCAGGACCTCGTTCAATACCCCCCCGGTGTTCATCCACTGCCGCCCCTTGCCAAACGGAAGCTCGTACACCAGCGAAGTGATGTTGTAGAGCGGCTGATTGTATTCCGACTGACCATAATCTCCGCGCAGGTTGTAAAAGTCCTGCGGCGACGGCGTATTCGCCTCTAGCGAAGCACCTGCATTGTCCAGAGCATGCGACCAGGTGAACGAGTTCAGGAGAGTAAGCCCGCCGATCAGGTGCTGCTCATAGCGCGCCTGCAACGAGTCATAGTGCGAGTACGCCGTGTGCATGGCAATGGTGATATCACCCCATGTCGGAATCGGGCGCGCGTAGTTAAGGTTTGGGTTCTTCTGGTTATAGTTCGCCAGTTGCAGCAGCTTCAGGCCGTGATTGCCGACATAGGCAACATCCACCAGGGCGCCGTGCGGAAGTACGTGCTGAACATCCACGTAATAGTTGTGCACATAGCTGTCACGGTACCGGTTCGAATCGATGTACGCCACATTGGCGGTGATCGGGTTGAAGTTCAGGGTGCTGGCCGGGAAGCCCTGATCCATCTTCACGTAGTTGGCATTCGGCACGCCACCTGGCCGCGGAGCCTGTGACACCGTCACAAACAGAGCGTTGGGAGGATTGATTGCCAGGATGTTGCCGGAACCGGCACGATCGTAGTGCGAGAAGCTGATGCCATAGCCTCCGCGGAGAACAGTGTTCGTGCCAAGGGCATACGAGAAGCCGAAGCGCGGAGCAAAGTCGTTCTTGTCCGGCTGCATCGCATAGCGATTGCCACTCTGTGTCGCAGTAACCATCGAGAGCGTCGTCGGGTCAAAGTTCGCCTGCTGGTTCTTCTGCTCGTAGTAAGGCGTCGTGTACTCATAGCGAACACCAATATTCAGTGTCAGCTTAGGAGATACCTTCCAGTCATCCTGCACATACGCGAAGTTCGACTGGTTGCGCAGGTGGGCAACAAAGTAGGACGAAAGCGTATAGATGCTGGTCGAACCCCACAGGAAGTCGGCAACATAGTTATCCGAGTTTGCTGCCGGAGTCGAGCTATCACGACTGAAGGCGCCTGCGTACGTGAAGCCGCCATACAACGGGTTCGTATCCTGTACCGCCATCCAGATCTTCTGGTACTCATAGCCGAACTTGAGCGAATGCTTCCCGACGCCCCACGAGTAGTTCACCTTCGGGTCGAGGAGAGCAGGGTTCTGGAACTGCGGATTGGTTGCCTGCCGTCCCAAAGCTGTAAAGCCAGTGATTGTGATCGAAGGAATACCCCCAGCGACAAGAGGATCTGAAGGAAGCCCAGGGAAGCTAAAGCCCGGGTTCGTGCCGATCGAGAGAGAGTACTTTCCAGCCTTGGTACGCGAAAGACCAAGACGGGCATCGAGCAGTTGGTTTGCTGCAATAACGCGCGTATAACCGAGCGCTACCTGCTGATCCAGAATCCGCTGCTTACCGTTGGAATTACCATCCAGCGGCAGACCGAAGATCGGGAAATCCGTCGCGTTCTGCTTCAGATCGCTGATGCGAAGGAAGAAAGAGTTCTTCTGATTGGGCGTAAAGTCGAGGCGCAGATCGCCTTTGTCGGAGAAGTTCTGCGAACGCTGCAGCGTCGTGAAGTTGTTGCTCGTCGCAGTACCGGGGTTCAAGCCTTTGATCATGCCGGCAATTGTCTTCGCCGCAGGAGAGATATTCGGGTCATTCAGGATCGAAGTACCGGGTAGATATCGCAGGGTGGGGTTATAGGGGTTAACAACCGGGCGGCTGAAGACACCGTTCAACTGGCTGATTTGAGGCAGAGTCGCAGAGGCAACCTGCTTACGTGCCTGCCGGAATCCTTCGTAGTCCACGAAGAAGAACAGCTTGTCCTTCATGATCGGACCGCTGAAGTTTCCACCGAACTGGTTCCGATTGAACTGCGGCTTCTGGCCACCCGGTGGACGGAAGAAACCAGTGGCATTCAAGACGGTGTTGCGCACAAACTCATACACCCTGCCGTGGAACTGATTCGTACCCTGCGCAAATGCCGCATTGATCACTGCACCCGAGGCACGGCCATATTCTGCAGTTTCGTTGTTTGTTACTACCTGAAACTGCGCAATCGAGTCCGGCGGAGGCTGAATGATCTGGTTCGAGAAACCCTGATTGGATTCGCCATAGGCATTGTTATCCATACCGTCCAGCAGAAAGTTGTTGAAGATGGAGCGCTGGCCGTTGACGTTGAAGGAGCCTTCACGAACCAGGCCGGTATTCGATGTCGACGAAAGGCTGTTGGCCGCCGCGCGCACGCCGGTAGAAAGTCCAATCAGGTCAGAGTAGTTACGGCTGACAAGCGGCAGAGCTGCCGTCTGATAGTTGGTTACGATCTGGCCGCGCTGGCTGGTGTCCGTCTCCAGAAGAGCCGCGGCAGCCGTTACTTCAACCACCTGCGATGCTCCGCCTACGTTAAGGGTAACGTCCACACGCTGACGTGCGGCGATGCTCACCGATACGCTGGGAACGGTCGTAGAAGAGAATCCCTCGCGGGTAACTTCTACCTTGTAGGTGCCGACACGCAGAGCCGGAACCTCGTAGTCACCTGTCTCGTTTGATGTGCGTGTCGATACAACGCCAGTTGCGGTGTTGGTGACTGTCACCGTCGCGTTGGGAATAACAGCTCCTGAAGGATCGCGCACCGTTCCGAGAATGCTTCCGTTCTCGTACTGCGCATGGGAGATCAAGGTACACGCAAAACAGACGTATACCGCAAAGAGAAATCTCGCTATGGTTCGCATGTTTGCACCGTAGGGAATCCTTGTTGCTAGCCGGTGACGAGACGGTGAATATAAGGTTTCAACCCCTGTGTTTTCGCAGGAAAATCCGTCCCGCGCCAGGAAGTTATAAGCGCGGGACGGATGCCATTACTTTGTCTCTTCCGGCGAGAGACGAAGTGTCTCGGGAACGAATTCGCTGCTAAGCAATTTCGCACTATTGGTCAGGTAATACGTTGGAATCTCGGGAAATTGTTCTTCCACTAATTGCAGAGTCCGAAAATCGAAGCTTTGCACCTCGGCGCGGCCGATCATCTTCTCCTTCGTGATCGCTCCGCAAAGCGCGTCCACAAACTGCTGCGGTCCGACCGTGTGGTTCTTATAGAGGTCCGCCGAAGCATTGGTATTCTGTGCTCCCGCCACCTCCGGTGGCAACCGATCCGGCATGATCTTGGTCTCGAGATTGAACCGCACCGTCGCTCCCGTGGCAGCGCGTTCGGCGGCATGAGGCGAGTTCTTCCCCGCCCCGCTCTTGTAGTATTCGGTATAAAACTTCACAAAACGGAAGAGCTGCGCCGCATTCGTGGGAGCATACGGGCTGGGCATCTTCTCCAGCTTCGCAAAGGCGACAGCGACCGGCGAAAGCGCCAGGTCGTTCTTCTGGTCCGGCCCGAAGTGTAGCTTGTCGCAGATGAAGGTCTTCTGCGCCTCTGGCATGGAGATGGTGTTGATATAGACACGGTTTTCCATGGTGTATGCTGCTCCGTCGGCGCGGCGGCAGCTCTCCGGGTTGAGGAACTGGTCGTGCCAGATCAGGGAGACGCCATCGGTCGTGACGCCGGTATCCGTTTCCAGCGTCGTGGCTCCCTGATCCATACCGTTCTCAAACGAGGGCAGGGTGTTCTCCGGGCGCAGGCCGCGTCCGCCGCGGTGCGCGGTAATATCGAAGCCCTTCAGGGGCTTTCCTGCGGCACGAAGATCTTCAACGACCTTATGCAGGATGTCCGGGCGGTCAGTGATGATGCCGTCAACGCCCAGATCGATCAGCGCCTTCATCTTGGCCGCGTCATTTGTTGTCCAGGGAACGACCTTAACGCCGGCGGCATGGAGTGTATCTACGCGCACCTTCGCATTGGGCCCAATGACGCTGGAATCTACCGGCGACAACACCGGCGTATGCTTTGCACCCTTCGCACGGGCATGCTCGCCCGCCTTCTTCATCAGAGCCAGGTAAGGATCGCTGCTCTGCGCCATAGCAAAGCTGCTCAACAACGTCATACAGGCAATCGTACGCTTCATCATGTATTCACTATGCAGGCCATGGATTAATGCAGCGTTGCACTTGCTGGCCGCCAACGCTTTACCCTAGTACGCTGGAAGCATCGGTGCCAAGTCCCATCCCTGACAACTCCAACCCGACGATCTTTGTCTCTGCCGGAGAAGCCAGCGGAGACCATTACGGCGCGCAGCTCATTACAGCCCTCAAGGCTGAATTGCCCCAGGCCACATTCCTCGGCCTGGGCGGCCTGGAGATGGAGGCCGCCGGACAACAGCGCGTGGTACGTGCCGAAGATGTCGCCCATATGGGCATTACCGAGATCCTGCGGCATATCCCGAAGATCTATGCCAGCTACCGCCGGTTGATCCGGGCCATCCGCGAACGGAAGCCGGACGTAGCCGTGCTGATCGACTTCCCGGACGTCAACTTCCGCCTTGCCAAGGAACTCCATCGTCAGGGTGTACCGGTCGTCTACTTTGTCAGCCCGCAGCTCTGGGCCTGGAAGAAGCGTCGCCTGCGCTGGGTGCAGGAACGGGTCTCGAAGATGATGGTCATCTTCCCCTTCGAGCAGCCCTTCTATCAGGCGCGTGGCGTCGATGCGGAGTTCGTCGGGCATCCGCTCGCTGAGCTTCCACGTCCCTCCTCCAGACGCGAGGAGTTCGCTGCACGATACGGCCTGAACCCCAACAAGATCTGGATCGCCCTCCTGCCCGGCAGCCGCCGGAAAGAGATCCAGGCAAACTTACCCACCATGCTGGAGGCCGCCAAACAGCTTTCCCTGAATCCTGCCGTTCCTCCCGAGATGCTGGAACCGCGGAGAGAATCTGTCGTGATGGCGACCTTCCATGTCACCTCTTCTAAAGGGATGCTGGGCCGCTCATGCTACGAGTTCCTGCTTCCGGTCGCATCGACCCTGAATCCAGAGGTCATCCGCGAAACCATCTCCTCCCTGCCTCAGCCCACCGTCCGTCCTGTCTTGGTCTCCGACGCGCGCGAAGCCTTGTACCATGCCACGGTCGGCGTCGTTGCCAGCGGCACCGCAACCGTACAGGCAGCCGTAATCGGCAATCCATTTGTCGTGGTCTATAAGGTCTCTCCCTTGACCTTCCGGCTGGCCAAGAGGCTGGTCTCGTATCCGCCCGAGATTCCCGCCCCTATGGACGAGCATGGCAATCTGCCGATCGCCATGGCCAACCTGATCGCCGGCCGCAGAATCGTTCCAGAGCTGCTGCAGGAGAACTTCACCCCGGAAAAGCTCGCCGATCTCCTGCGAAGCTGGCTGGCCGATCCGGCAAAACTCGCCGCAGTCCGTCAGGACCTGCATGCTCTGCGGCTCCAACTTGAACCCGGGAAACCGGGAGAAACCGCCATCACCCGGGTAAAGACAGCGGTACTCCAACTACTTGGAGAAACCTGCGTCTAACCGACTGATGGGAGTACCATCTCCCCAGAGGATATCGAAGAGAATGTCCGGCCGCGTCCGCTATCTGCTTGCTCTTGCTGCGATTTCCGTCAGCGCTTATGCTGCTCCCCTCCGTCCCACGGTCGATGTCACCGGGTACGTCATCACTGCCGATCTCGATCCTTCAAAGAACGAGTTAACGGCGACGGCGAAGGTCACCTTTACTGCCCTGGAGGACCTCTCCAGCGTCACGCTGGAGCTGAATAACGGCCTCAAGATCACCAAGCTGACCGACGGCGCCGGAGCGACCCTCTCGGCCGACCGCGTCGCGACCGACTCGACCGTCCATATCACCCCCGCCAAGCCGTTGGCCAAGGGCGAGACCGCGACCTACACGTTCGAGTACGCAGGTGTCCTGAAGGACGCCGATACAAGCCCGGTAGAAGGGATTAAGATGGCCGCGGTCGCGGACCCCGTCTCGATCCTGCTCTATCCCGGCCGCTGGTTCCCCATGAGCGGCCTCTATACCGATCGCTTTACCGCCGAGATGCACGTCGTCGTCCCTAAGGGCGAGACCGTAATCGCCAGTGGAGCCGGCGGTCATAAGGACATTGCCGGCGGCAAGACCCAGTTTGACTTCAACTGGACCAAGCCCGGCCTTCCTGGAACCGTGATCGCCGGCAAGTTCACCGAAAAGACCGTCGGCAACATCCGCACCTACACCACGGAAAAGCACACTGGAGATGCTGCCGGCTATGGCGAAACGGCCGCCAAGGAGTTCGAGTTCATGAGCTCCACCTTTGGCCAGCCCGAGTCGACTCGCGTGAACCTGGTGGAACTTCCCGACGATGCTGTCAGCTCCACCTGGGGACCGGAGATCGCCGCCGTCGCCGGAAGCCGCTGGCCCGACCGCAATAGCTATCGGCTGCTCGCCAATACCCTGGCACGCCAGTGGTGGGGATCCGAGATCTCCCCCGCGACGCTGAACGATGCCTGGGTCACCAATGGTATGTCCCGGTATGCGGAGCTGATGTATATGGAGGACGCGAACGGTAAGAACTCGCTGCAGAGCGCTATCCCCGATATCTCCGCCGGCGCGCTGGCCTATGACACGGTGCCCATCTCGTCCATCGGCCGCCTGGACCCCTTCTCGCCCCAGTTCCAGTCCATGTCGCTCGAGAAGGGCGCCATGGTCTATCACATGTTGCGCTGGGAGATCGGCAACGACAACTTCATCAAGTTTCTGCGCAACCTGCTCTCGGTCTATACCGACAAGAGTGTCCGGTCGAGCGATCTGCAAAGCCTGGCTGAAAAGATGAACCCGCAGGCCACCACGCTGGAAGCCTTCTTCGCGCAGTGGATCGACGGCACCGGCGCGCCTGCCTTCCAGAACAAGTACACCGTCTTCCGTCTTGGCAGCTCGAAAGGCTTCCGCACGATCGGCCAGATCACCCAGGACCTCGATCTCTTCCGCATGCCCGTAGAGCTGCGCATCGAGACCGACGGTAAGACAGAGATTCGCCGCATCGACGTCTCCGGCTCCGAATCGCAGTACACAGTCGAGACCTTCGGCCGTCCGCGCCGCGTCACCATCGATCCGGACAACTGGGTGTTGAAGTCTACGCCTGACCTTGCAGTCCGCGTCGCTGTTCTGCGTGGTCAGCAGCAGGCTGCCCAGGGTGACCTGATCGCCGCGCTGAACGAGTATCAGAAGGCGCTGGACGCGAACAAGAACTCCTCCCTCGCCAACTACCGCATCGCCGAGATCTTCTTCCTGCAGAAGAATTATCAGTCGGCGGCAAACGCCTTCCGCGACGCATTGCGCGGAGACGGTGATCCCAAATGGACCGAGGTCTGGAGCCACATCAAGCTGGGCAACATCTTCGACGTCACCGGTCAGCGCGACCGCGCCGTCAACGAGTACCGCCTCGCCATCCAGACCAACGACAATACCCAGGGCGCCATCAATGAAGCTCGCGCACGGATGGCTTCGCCCTACAAGCGAGAGAAGACGGACGAGTAGCTTAGCTTGGGCCGCGTTGACATAGAGCTAGAGCTGGGAAACGCAACCTTTCAGGTTCTGCATTGCCCTTTTGTCATTTCGCAGCGTTCGGGGTCCCGGCCAGCTTCGCTGGCTGGGTGAACCGATAGCGGAGAAATCTGCTTCTCTACCGATACTCTTCCATACGCGGGGACTCCCCTTCGCGTCTGCGCCGCGAAGAATGGGCGATATGACTAAGTCCGCGAACGTTAACCAACCGAATTAAGGAGGTGCGTCCGCATTGGCGAAAGCACCTTCTTCCTACGGGATCGATACTTCACTCGAACAGATCCAGCGGAGCGACGGGTTGGCCTGAGTTATGCCCGCCAATCACCAGTACCTTCCCGCTTACCAGCTTCACGGAACGTGCCCTGACACGAAAATCTCTCATCTCTGGTCCAGGAGTACTTTTGCCCTTCTCCGGGTCATAAATTTCTGTTGTATAGAGAGGGGTGTTGGAAAGTTTATTGCCGCCCGCCAGCAGATAGCGCCCATCATGTAGTTCCGTCAAAGCATGAAAGCTGCGGCCATCAATCAGTCGGCCTGCAAGCGTGAACTTTCCCGTTGCCGGGTCGTAGATTTCTACGTCCAGCACCTGATCGCCTGCTCCAACTGTTTCCGTGGTCTCACCGCCGAGAATCAGCACCCTTCCATCCGCCATCAATGCTGCGGAATGACCATATCGGCTGATATTCATGGATCCGGTCGCACTCCATTGTCCTGTTGAAGGATCGAAGATTTCGGCACTTTTCAATCCATCGACAGAACACACGACGATGCAATTGTTCGGACGCCCGCCGGCCACCAATACTCTGCCATCTGGTAAGCGGGTTGCCGTGTGCATCCATCGAGGATCAATGTTCCGTCCCGCGAGCTCAAACCGGTTTGTCGATGGCGAGTAAATCTCTGCTTGCGGATTCGCAGAGAATCCATGGCCATGAAGACTGATGCCACCTACGACAAGAACACGGCCGTCGGTAAGGCGAGTCATCGTATGCTCGCGCCGCGCCCATTGCATCTCCGGTCCGGCGATAAAGCGATTGCTGACCGGATCATAGATCTCCGAGCTCTTAAAGACCGGGTCATAGAAGTTTGCCGATGTGGATACAGCAAATCCACCGGTCAACAAAATCCTGCCATCGGATAAATCCACGGACGCATGAGCTTGCCGGGGAACCACAAGGTCTGGCCCGGCTATGACTCCTACCTGCCCAGGCACATAGATGTCTGCTCTTGTATGAAGTCCGCGCGACCCATAACCGCCTGCTATCAACACCCTGCCATCGGGCACCAGATTCGCCGTATGCCGGTCATAGCCATCATTGGTAGTTCCGATGTCCGAGATGCGCTCGCGATAACCCTCAACATGAATAGAGGCCTGTGCGTACTTGGTTTCATCAGCGACGCTCCATGCACGAATTTTGTAATCACCCGGACGATCAGGAGCGGTATAGACACCGCTCGTTGTCGTACTTCCTCCTCCAGTCACTTCAAAGACAACTCGTTGATCGCTCGCACCTGTAACGCTTGCGGTGAATGTCTGCGTTCCGCGCAGAAAGAGAGTTGCGCTCGCAGGAGAAAGTGTCACAGAGATAGCAGGAACGGGCGTATTCTGCGATCCCCGTCCCCCACATCCAAGTACCTGGCTGAAAATAAGTGCCGCAATGCATGAGGCAATGGTCTTCCGAATCATCGATCTTCTCTTATTGGGATAACAACCAGCGAAAGAATACGAACGAAACAGACATGAAGTTCCCAAGCTTTAAGCGCTCAAGAGCCGGGTGATGTATCGATCCCGAAAGCTCTCATAGGCCGAGCCATATCGGCCATCCTACTGAAGACGGCGTCCTCTTAGGGACCGCCACCTACCCCAATGCACTAGGCATGGCCGCTCGAACCATGTTCGCGTTCCAGTATGACGCGTACCGGCCACGTGTATGCTTCAAAATAATCGCCAAACTTCTCGCTTCGTCAGGAACCATTACCAGGTGAACGTGATTGGACATCAGGCAATATCCCAGCAAAGACGTTCCGTATTGCTGCATATTCTCTGACAACAGCTTCAGATACACAGCTCGGTCGGCGTCATCGTTCAGTATGTATCGTCTGGCGTTGCCTCGTTGTGCAAATTGTCCCATCGCTACAAATTATCGGGTTACGTCCCGTCTGTCCCCGGGTTTCCACGGCTCAATGCAGGGTTCCAGACAATTATCCGAGGTTCAAAGGCGGGCCTCGGGGGACCTGTTACAGTTCAGGTTCGGAGACTAGCATTAGCTGGATTACAGCAGTCTGCAAAAAGATGCAGAAACCGGTCCGGTATTTCTTGGCCCGAGGTCTGAAGTGATCTGACATCATGAGCTAGCTCTCGAGACATCAGACTGTCTGAGTAAATTCGACGCTCATCCTCATCTGTGTAGTCCAAATCATCCCTCTGTTGCACAAACATGTATATGGAATCACGACATAAACAGGCTACCTGCAGGCAATGCGAGACATTCCCATCAAGGCAATATGCCAACGCTTCCTCTACTGCATTTGCGGCATCGAGAGCTGCCGAAGTGTAAGAAGAATCAAAATCCTCCGAATTAGGCGTTATGCTAGTTACGGCGGCTTGTAGTTCATAAATCAAATTCTCTTCTACCGGCGATTGCGGAATCAGATATCCGATAGCTCTACACAAGTATCTGCACTGCCCCATCCTGTTTCGGATTGGAACTCAAGATAGTTTCCCATAGAGACGCTCACAACACGATCTCAAAAAAAGAATATTCTTGCTTCTATCCAGCGTGGACAGCAAATCTCCGAGACGTTCTAGCCATTGAATAAATGGGATGTTTTTGTTACCTTCAGTTTTTACAATTTCGATATTCATTTTGGGTCAACAATCCTAACATTGTGTTGCTTCATTGTCGTCGTGCAGGATGGGCACGCTGGCCTGCTAGGAGCTATTGAGTTACGGGTCTGGCCATTCTTCTTTGCAGCATTCAGAACGTTTACCTCAGCATGCGCCCCACGTGCTCCTTTGACGGCAACTTCTCCGGGTTGGGTGAATTCGGGGGACATATTGATCTAACCCAATAGAAACCTGGGGACAGACGGGACGTTCCCAAGCAGATAGCGTTCCAGTTAGATTTCGAAAGTCAGCTGAGCCTGCTCAGAATTTCCGGTTGCTTTTGCAGGACGGCCTCCTCTTTGTGGAGATAACGATCGTTCGGTCGCTTCCTCCAGGTCACGAACAAAGCTCTCGTCACCCAAGGGCCTCCCACTATGAGTCGACTGCCGATTGGCGCGAAGCTCTTCTTCCGTTTCTTTCTCTGCGAGATACTCTTTCCAACTCGATCTATTCCAATTTGCAGTCCAGAGTTCCATGGATAGCGATTGGTCACCTGCCGTCACCCCACAGTGCACGCCGGCACTGGACCAGGGCCAATCCTCTGCTTTTGCGGTCAAACCCGCCCGCAGTGGGTTCAGCTCTGTGTAGCGCAATGCCTTCCACAGATGCGGCCGGTCCAACGGACAGGAGTAGTACCTCCCCTGCCATACATGCCCGCTCGATCCGTGCTTAGCATTCCAATATCCGGCATACCGGCCGTGCGTGTGCTTCAACGTAAATGCCAGGCTATCTGCCTCGCAGGGAACCATCACAAGATGGACATGATTGGACATCAGACAATATCCAAGGAGAGACACTTGGTATTGCTGCATGTTTTCCTGCAGCAATACCAGGTACACGGCCCGATCTTCGTCGCGCTCCAGAATGTACCGTCTCGCGTTGCCACGCTGCGTTACGTGATGCGGCTCTCCTACTGCAATTACTCGTGCAAGTCGTCCCATCGCTACAAGTTACCTGGTTACGTCCCGTCTGTCCCCAGGTTTCCCGTACGGGT
Organism: Terriglobus albidus; assembly: GCF_025685425.1. Taxonomy (GTDB): domain Bacteria; phylum Acidobacteriota; class Terriglobia; order Terriglobales; family Acidobacteriaceae; genus Terriglobus; species Terriglobus albidus. Next base: position 100,991 of record NZ_JAGTAS010000024.1, on the reverse strand, counting down.
GTGGAGCATATCCACGCAAATCTTCAGCATGGAGTTCGCGGCACTTCCCTTCCAACTGCCGCAGCTTTCGGGAAGACAGTGGTTCCGCTTCGCCGACACTGTTCTGCCGTCACCCAATACGAGCGCGGCACCAGGGACAGAGGTAGCGATCACAACACCGAGCTACTTCGCCAGTTCCAGGTCCGCGGTGATTCTTGTGTCAAAACCCGCTCTATAAGGAGATGTGCAGGCTCACCCTAGCCTCTCAGCGATCAAACTCACTCGAGCATGCCGTTCTCGCGCTGAATTGGAATCTGTGGACAGACGGAACGTAAACGGTAGTGAAGTACTGCCGCCAGTGAGATGGGTTTACGTTCCGTCTGTCCCCAGGTTCCCAGGTTTCCCCCAGGTTTCGCAGTTCCCTCCCGTGAGTGGAGTGTCGGAACTACACCCCGTTGCGCTAAGCACGGCCCTTGGAGCAGCGATGATCTCTATGGAAGATGCGATGCCTTGCGGCGGCTCAGCTAGCTCAGTGGACACCAACTAGCCGTCTTCTACCTTTGCTAACTCTTCACTGATGTCTGCAGAGAGACGCCCAGACTCGACTACCACACCGCGCCCATCAGGTAGCGGAAAGACAGCGACCTTGATCTGCTTTGCTTCAAGCATCTGAGTCATCTTCGGCATCCATTCGGACAAGGGTATCTGAGTTACAACGCAATCAGACCAATCACCCTTGATGCAGATTTCGGCGAATCGCTTATGTGGCCAAACAGGCAAAATACTGAAACTAGTTTCATCACCTGCGAGAGCCCAGCCCGAAGGCGATTCGAGAGCATAGATAAATTGCCAGTCAGCTACCCTCTTGATGAAATAGCTATAACGTTCTGGGCCAGCCATCTCAAGGACACCCCGTAAATGCTTATCGTTGAGCTTGTACATATCGGTTCTATTGTTGTTTTTCGAGACGATGTTGCGTGTCGTGTAAGTCCTTATCCTGAAGGTCACTATGGCTATAGTCATAGCCTTTTCGTGCTTCCTTACCTCTCCGGTGCGCTAAGTTCTTTGCCGGTGAACTTGCCGATGAGTGCGTCATAACTGTATGAGCTTGTGTCATAGCCGCAAGTCATCGTTTCGTAACGAGTTGATAGAGCCGGAACGCTCCCGCATCTGACAGCAACGCCACGACCACCGCTATCACATAGAGGAGATAGGGCGGCTGCACTTGTAGTGGTTCCACATGGAGAGCCTGAAGGCTCTGATATACCACGAAGATCGTCAGCACCACGCAGCCAAGCAACGCCAGCAGTGCTCCCGGTTTTGCATACGTTCCACACAACACAAGAACCGATCCCACGATCAGAACAAGAGGGCCGATGAGCATTCCCCCAAAGTAGAGGACTACTCTCATCATTGAGATTGGCTCCGCGATGCCGCTCAGCGCTAAATACATCCAGCCAACAAGTAGCGCCCAGATGATACCCAGAAGCAGCAGATAGATCGACAGACTTTTCATTGGGGGTCCTTTTTCAGATCGGTCTTCTTATCCACATTGTGTGTTTGTTCTAAGCCTACGATGAAGCCGACGGTGCTCTGCGGAGCCGTCTGCAAAGGAAGATTGGTTGTGGTCCCATTCCCGGTCGTGAAGTTTGTCTCGAACGAAGGCGAGCCGGAGATCGTCCCTTGTACTGAACCAGTTGTCGCGCTTTCATTGACATTGATATTCACGTTTGAGGTTATCCCTTGACCTACAGGCTGGTACGGATTTCGCATGTTTTCCTGAACGTTCACAGAGACAGTTCCGTCTTTACCTTGGGTAGCCGTCACTTGTGGCGTCATTGGCCCTGTGGACGTCTTCTCGCCCCCCGTAAGGTTGTTGTGGGTCGCTTGCACTTTTATCTCTGGGCTTCCAACCATTGGATTACCGTGATTCTTCGCTGGATCAGTCTCGATATGGATGGTAACGGACACACGTGAGCTTGCATTCGCATTCGAACTAAAGCTCCGGTTATCTCCACGGAAGCCACCGACATTTTGTTGCGGAATGAAAGCCCTAAACACGATGGTTACGGGTTCTTTGCCATCAGGATCAACTTTGTTTAGAGGGTTATTCCATGCGTACGAATAGCGATTCCAGGTTTGAGGGTTCTCAGGATGAGCACTTGCAGCCTTTGGATCGGGCGACATAAAGCGGCCCATTGAGGAACCATAGTATCTGGCCCCGAAATAGTCCAAGCCGCTCTCCGCATCTCTTTTTCTTTGCCGGTGAACTTGCACTCAAGCCTGTCGTACCTTCATAGGCATCGTTCAAAGATCATTCGTCTGAATTATTTCAACGAGATGGAGCGATGAAGGTCTTCTATGACGTTCTCAATGGTCGTTCCTGGAGCATACGTCGTAGACATAGAACGGTCTACAACCGTTAGCAAACATCATCCCCACGGATGCCAATCCGATTCTGTATCGCGCCAAAGCGCCTTAGAAACAGAAAGATCAACAACTGGAGCGAGGGTTGGGTCAGACTCTAACAATATCCCGATTGGCACTACACGTCGATCTTGCTCTTGCACGTCGGGCCCTGCACCGGCAAAGAGTTCCCATTCGTCCTCTTCCCAACGCGCTGCCTCCGTAATACGTTGTCCGCGTAGGGCCTCAATATTTGTGAGCGCAACGGATTTGGCAGGTATTGGCTTGTCCCAGGACTCCTTCAACCAACGCCAAGCAAGGGCCATCCTCGGATTCCATGGCTCCCTCATGTTTGGTACATCGACCGTCCGGTGCTCTGCATCCGGAACAACTTGAAACGCAGGTAAGCTTGCTACCCGATAATAGTCCAGTGCACCTAAGATCATCATTTCTGACCACGTAGAATGCACCGCTCGCAGTGAGAACGAACCATATGGCGGCAGGTGCGTATCAACTCCCGGCTCTAAGCCATTAGCGGAGATATTAACCACCATCGCATCCAAGATGCGGGGTCCAGCTTCAGCTGGATAGAAATATCCCCCGGCGAAAATTAGTTCAGCGCCAAACTTAGGACTGAGCCCGATTGTATACGCAAAATGCGGAAGAGGAGCCCCTGCGACAAGATAGGTATGATGCCCATGCCTAGCGATGTTTTCCTCAATTCGCTTTATTGCAATTATTCGCGCGTCTTGATCCTTCATTGGCTGCTTCCTCCGCTTCCATGCAGTTCTTTATGGCACCCGATGCAGACCACGGCATGATTTGCGTCGTCAGTCGGATGGCCGTCCGCATGTCTTTCGACATGATGCCCCACACCTTCCCCAGGTTTTATGTCGTTCTGGCATTGCGCACATTTGCCGCCTTGTTCAGCCAGCTTCTTATTATTTTCCGCCTTCGTCCAAGTACGCTTCGGATCACGTTGGTCTGGTGGAACGGATCCCTTGCCTGTTGGTGGTTTGGGAAGATTGCCAGCTTGGCTAGGTCCAGTAGAGTTTCCTGTTTTCTCGCCTGTCGATGCGCTAGACGAAGAATTTCCATTCGCATTGTAGATTGTCGCCGGCGTGTATTGTCCATTAACAGAGTTCGGTATTCCCGCAACAGGTCCGCTTACGCCATGTGTGGCCATATAACCTACTGCCGCCCCCAAGGCTCCTGACACTGCAACATAACCAGCAGTCGCTAATGCACCTGCTTCTTGTCCCACTGGCGACTCAGCTACATATTCGAGTACCTGTTCAACGCATGCTGGCCAGCAATGCCCATCTGCATCAGCCTTGCCGAGTGGATTATTGCCGACATAGCCGTAGAGATTGAGGCTCTGAGGATTATCAAGTGAGGAGTACGGTACAGCCTCCGGCTTCTCCGCCCAATCCGGGCTCAGCCACCGTCCCATCGTCGAGCTGTAGTACCGAGCCCCGAAGTAGTCTAAGCCGCTTTCAGTATCTCTTTCTTTGCCGGTGAACTTGTAGTGATTGGCCGACGCTACCGGGTTGATCTCCTGCCCATAGGGTTGAAATTCCGACGTCTGCGTTGGCCAGCCTTCCACGGTCAGCGCCATGCTGGTTGACCCAAGATGATCGGCCAGGTAGTGCGTGGTCGAGACGCTTGGATAGGTCGCCGTGTTGAAGCCCTGCAAGTGTCGGATATTCCAAAAGTTATTGGTAATTGCATTTCCCGACTGCACACCCTGCCAAATCTGCCAGCCCGGCTGCCCTTGGCCACTCTGGTAGATCGGCAACACACTTCCATCTGCCCGCAAGATGGCCGCATTGTTGACCAGGACGATCGATCGGCTTCCATTGGTTATGGAATTCGTCTCTCCGTCTACCACCACGCAGGCTCCCGTAAGAGTGTGCCCAGCCCAGGAATCGAGCGGGACAACACGGGTAAGCCAGGCGCCCGAGGTATCGTGCCAGCTATTGGTCAGGTCGCCATCCTGTGCATGCAAGGCCCAACTCGTGGAATTTCCATTGGAATCGAAGAGGCACATCCCGCCGCGGGCATTGAACTGTTCCTGCTGCCAGACCAAACGGTCGCCGGTACGGATAACGGCGTACGGCTGCCCGGTGTTAGGGTTAGTTCCTCCAGGAATCGAGATCGGAAGCGTCATACCGATCCAGGAAACGCCATGGGGATCGAAGTCTCCACCCACCTGGATCTCGTTCTCGAAGGTATCCGCCTTGGCTACCTTCTTGCCGTTGGCATAGATGTAGTCCGACCAGGAGCCATCACTGCGCTTCTCCGACAGCGGCTGCCCGTTCATATAGACATACTCGATCCAATCACCGCCGGCATCCTTGTGAACGCGATTCCCTTCCGTATCGTACTGATACGCTGCCAGAGAGGTGCTGCCGGAGTTGATCTGCGAGACCCGGCTCTCGGCATCATAGCTGTACTGATGCAACGTGCCCCAGGCGGCTAACCCGTCGCACAGTTGATTGCCGGCAGCATCGAAGGCTGTCTGCGTGGAAGCGCAGGGAAGATTGTTGGCCCGGTTGTCGCTGCCAAAGGTCATCGTCGGTGTTCCGTTCACCGAAGGAGAGCTGTTGCCGAAACTATCGATGGAGAAGTTCGTCGTAAATGCGCCATCGGAGCGGCTGGCGTAGGTCAGCCGGTTGAGACAGTCATATTGGAAGGTCTGCGTGTGGTAAGAGTTAAGGCCATCCACAATCGACCAGATGTTGCCGTTATTCCCGGCTGTCATACAGGTGCCCGTCGTCGCCGGAGCGAAGCTGTACTGCCGGTCCATGAGGTTCTGGCTGAAACCGGAGGCCTGGATACGTGTTGTCTGCAGCCGGTTGTTATAGGTGAAGCTTTGACCGGCGTTGCCAACCTTCCAGGAGCTGACCGAGCCTGCGGGCGTATAACAGATCGAGGTGCCGCTGGAGCAGTCTCCCTGAACATAGGTGTAGGGGAAGGCCACATTCGTGGGTGAGAAGGAGTTGAAGTTGACCGCGTTTGCAGCCCAGCCCGTCATCGTCGCCGACTTCAACCTGCCTACCACATCGAAGCTCTGGGAGACAACGCGGCCGCTGGGATAGCCGATCGTTATCGGATCGCCTGCAAGATCATAGCGGTAATGAATGCCATGTCCAGGTTGGTTCAGATCGGATGGGAGTTCTTCTCCAACATCCGTTACGCGGCCCATCGCGTCGTAGGAAAAAACCCGGTCGATCTGGTGAATGGCTCCGATCTGCGTCTCGGTTAGGCGACCGATGCCATTCGAAGGAGCTCCCGCCCAGGTTGAGCTCTGATCGTAATAGAAGTATGCCCATGGCGTTCCGTCCGTGTACTCTCTCCGGATCAGACGGTTCAACGCGTCGTAGAAGTAGTTGGTCTTAACACCCCGGGCATCCGTTTTATGGTTAAGGTTGCCATTGTCATCATATCCATTGGTGCAGCGACCCGTCCCATCCCATTCACCATAGCAAACAATGCCCGTCTCCGGATTATTGCTCGTAAGCAGCTGGCCCCGACCATTGTAGCTGAATGCTCTGTTTCTTGGGACATTGCCGCTCCTGCCTATTTGACTAACTGACGTCAACAAATTCAGGGCGTTGTAGTCGTAGTCTGTCTCAAGAGCAAACGAATCCGCATCGTCTACCTCCCACACCCTGATCGTACGACCAAGTGCGTCAGCCAACTGCTTGGTATGTTTACGGGACTCGTCGTAAATTTCCACATAGGGACCGCTATAAGCGTTTTCTTTATAGCTCGGTTGAGAACTATTACATGTTGCCGGTACCGTGCTTTGGATAAAGCACGTATATTGCACACGCCCCAGTGGATCGTATGCATACTCAGTCAACCCATTGCTCGAACCTACAATCGATTGAGAGGGATTGCTTACGGAGCGGATCTGTCCCCTCAAATCATACGTAGTCGTCACGGTAATGATTCCCGAATCCAAAGTGCCGTTCTGTTGCTGGATAGTACGTCCCACCCCATCATGGATCTCCTTCAGGGTGATCCATCGATTTGCGTCGAGGGCAGTCTGAGTTGTAATCGCAGTTCCCGTGGAGGGATCATAAGTCTTCTTAACCTCTCCCCCTCCAGCCGGATACGTGATATGAGTCTGGCGGTTCAGAGCATCATATTGGAACCTCGTCTCCTGGTTGTTCGCATCAGTCGTTGAATAGACTGTACCGGTGCATATGTTGTAGAGCGAAGAGACAACCTGATTAAGAGCATTCTTCACCGAGGAAGGCGATGGAGAAAGGCTACTTGAGGTTCCACAGGCAGAGTCTTGCCACGGCGCGTCGTATTTATATGTCGTTGTGTGATTATTCGGATCTGTAGAAGAAGTCATTCTTCCATACGAATCCCGCACGAAACTCGTCGTCGCATCACTCATCGCGGTACCACCGACGGTCTGGCTTGTGAGGTTTCCTGCACCGTCATATCCCCAACTCCGAGTCGCCGTAAATGCCGCGGCATCAGTCACACTTTGGCCTGTCATCCTATCCAAGATATGATTGCCGCTCGTGCTTGGATCAGAATTGAGCCAACTGGTATTGGTGGTCCTCACCAAATCTCCGTTATAAGCGTGCTCTTTTTTACTGATTACATTGCCAGACAGGGTCGCGGTAGAGCCGCACTGCCCGCCAAACGGTCCCGTCAAGGTAACTGAATCGTACTGATATTCGACATAGCTTTGTAGTGTTGGTGTCGTATCGTTATATGTTGTGGTCACCTTTTTAGGCTGCGAACAACCTCGTATCTGATAGGCGGGTGCAACATTCTCAACATAATATTCAGTCTGAACAGTGCGGAGGAGACTATTTTCCCCTTTGTAGTAATAACGCCATAGCTCTTTTGACGCAGTCCCCATCGGCATTTCAAATTCGCCTGCGAAGCTGAAATCATAATGCGTCCTATTTCCAAAGGCGTCCCGCACATCCATGGCGAGATTGGAAGCTGAGACATAGCCTCCACTATTCGTTGTGGTCGCCTCATAGGTGGTTATCGCTTCACTGTTAACACAGGATCCATTGCTCGCCATGTTATCGCATATAGCTCTTTGCTGAATCTCTCGCACATCGCCAAAGACTGAAAAATTAGAGTCATAATAGAGACCGGGCACATTCTGATACACATATCGGGTGTAGCCACCCGACGGATACTGAACTTTCGTCAATTCGTTGAGTGCATCATAATAGAAGGTATACATCTCGCCGGTTGGAAATGTAAGCGTCGAATGAGTATCGGGTCCTCCCTTAAGAGCAGGTTGATCGTTTCCCCACAGAAAAATCCGATCAGAGCTGTTCATTGAAGTGAAGAGCATTGAAATCTGATTCGTGCCATCCGTGACATTCGAAGCAGTGATCTGACGTGATTGACCGTCCGAGTCCTTGAACGAAATGGATGTTGGGGCAATAGTTATCGTCCGCCCAACGGTATCTGTAACCGTATAGATATATCCGGGCCAAGAACCACTACGCGTAATCGATATTGCATTTCCGTTTGGATCGTTGATCTTATAAGGAACAACCGGACTTCCTGAATCCTGACCTCCAGGGTGAATATCAAAGTGATACTGAATACCACTCTTGTCATACACGATGACATCATTCAGGTTTGCCGTATTCAACCGCATGAACGAGCCATCGTACGTGTCGTCGACATCGACGGGAGGGTACTGCGGAGTTGTGAATGGATCACACACCGTGCGATTATTGAAGCCGTGCATCGTTCCGTTTTGATCGGAAAAAGTGAAGCTATCCCTGCAACTTACCGAACTGTACGAGCCTGAGCCAGAATGGAGCGGGTCATCTTCATAATAGGAGTAGTCGCTCCTGCCATATGAAAGCCCAGGCAACGAAAGCCTACCTCCAGCAAACGGGACCTGAGGTAGGCTGTTCGAGGGATAGAAGCCTGGCGGAGAGTAAACGGTCGTGCCGGTAGAGTTATCGTACTTGGGCGGGTGATCACCAGTGAACGTGTAGACCTTGCTGTCGATCAGCAAATTCAGCTTGAAATCAAGCCCGGCAACTCCAGGAAGAGACAGTAGAGGAACAACAACGGAAACGTTGCCATTGCTCATGCTAATCGTTTCGTTGATCCCCTCAAAGGAACTTCCTTCGGGAATGCCCGTAGTACTTGCGGGAGGTAAGACAAAAGGTGTCTGCGGTGTGCTTTGTGCCTCTACACACGAAGGCAATATGCAAAGAGACACGAACAGAATTGCGAAGACAATAGTCTTCCCCAACTGTTGGATACCTGTAAAACTTTTCACGTTCAGACGCTCCGCATTAGTAAATCTTTGATTTCGATCCGCCCTAATCTGCACTTTCATCCGCGATCTCCCCGCTATTGCAGCGACACCAAGACCTCAATCGTCCCGGTTCCCTTGTCTAAACGTCCCATTGCTTTTCCGATCACTGCGCCCATCATTCTGGTGGCGTCGGTCCCCTTCATGGCGTAGCCTTCAGTAGCGGAGGAGACCAGAAGGTCTCCTGGGCGGATCGCTCCGTTCTCTGCGCTTACCTTCGTAGGCACGATGCCGAGCATGGCCATCGGAACCTCTTCGCCGGTCTTGGCTCTTCCCTCTCTTCTGCCGGTCAGGCCTCGCCGGGTGGAGTAGATTCCCCGCGACGAATCTGGAGTAAGGTTCGTTGGACTGGAGGAACTTGTCTGGCGAGTCCGCGTCGATGACCAGGACGTCTCCGGCTTCATATCGCTTGCGATCACCGGTCACATCGACCGATTCGGCGTAGTCGCCGCCGCAGGTAGTGCCGTTCCATGCAGTCGACTCCCGGCGGACGGATTGTCAGACGCTGGGAGGAAAAACTCGATGTGATCTGGCAGACCTGACGAACTCTTGATCCAGAGAGTAAACGTCGTATCGTAGAGTGGTCTCGTTTTCTCCTGAGACGTATCCGGCTCGAAACGATATCCAAGGAGACCCAGGCTCGCTGCTCCCTCGCTCTTTGCTTGTACACAGCGATGATTCGATAGCTGCCCTTCCAGCAATAGCCACGGAGCAATCCACTGCTGCGCTGACTGAGCCGTCTGCGGACTGACTTTCGTCGACTTGTCAGTAGAAGAATTCTTCTTCAGACCGCGGCCATTGGATGCGAGTGTAAGCCGAGCCTCTCCACCACTTCGAACTTCACTTCGATAGCCGCCGCCACCATCGGCCCAGACTTCGATTTTGCTTTGGGTCTCTCCTTGACTTCCGGGAGCATGGATCAACGATCCGGTCAAATGAAGGGCGTTTTTCCTTGAACCAATCCAGCCAACTCTTTGAAGTGACGACACAGCATTCACAGAGCAACCATAGCTCTCACCCAATGACGCTATTCCAGAAGGTTGAATTGTGGTCGAGCTTTGAAGAAAGAGCGACCGACCGCGCGCGGGAACCGTCGCCGACACAAGTCCGAGAGCAAAAGTAGCACATAGACGCATCGGAACTAAGCGTCCGATGAGAAGACGAAGATTTAGGCAGATCAAGAACAGTCCTCCAGACGAGCAGGACCTGGGAAAAAAGAAAACACTTGGTTCTATTTTTATGTTGTGGCGTTAGGCTCTCGTCTCTGCCTGTGGATTGTCAACTGTGTGCCCTACTTTCGTGCACACTGGTAACAAAGACAAGGATTCAAATGTGATGGGATAGTCGACGGAATCCCAAGTACATATCGTCTGTCAAGCCTACTCGTACCTCAGAGCATCGATCGGATTCAATCGTGAAGCCTTCAGCGCCGGCACCATTCCGCTGACCAGACCCACCACGATGAGGATCGTGGTCGAGACAATCACAATCGTAGGCGAGAGGATCAGGCGAATATCCGCCGCTTCCCCGCCCTTGGCAATCGCGCTGTAGAAGGTGATGCGTCCGGCGAAGACGCTTACCAGCCAGGCCAGCAGCATTCCACCCAGACCGCCGATCCCCGTGATGACCATTGCCTCAGAGAGGAACTGGAAGAGAATGTCTTTACGCCGCGCGCCAAGAGCCTTCTCGACACCGATCTCTTTCGTCCGCTGCTGCACGCTCACCAGCATGATGTTCATCAGGCCGATGCCGGCGATACCGAGCGTCAATGCACCAATGAACATAAGCAGCACCTGCAGCGCAATCGTAATGATCCGGAACTGCGCGAGTTGCTCCATGATGTCGGCGGTAAAGACAGCGGTCTTGTCCGTCGGTTTGAAGTGGTGAGTCTGTGCCAGCGCCTTGCGGACTGCCTGCGCGATCTGGGTATGGTTGCCCTGGTAGCTCATCCAGATGCCGTCTGGATACTTGATGTCCTTGATATCGGACATCGTCGAGTACGGAATATTAATGATGCGGTTGACGTTGTCGTCGCCCTCCTGCATCTTCGGCTTCAGAATACCCACGACCTGAAACGCAATACCGTTCACGCGGATGGTCTGACCCAGTGCATCTGCTCCGCCAAAGAGCTTATCTTTCGCCTCAGGACCGATCACAGCCACATGCGCTCGCGAGTTCACGTCTTCGGCGGAGATGAAGCGGCCCTGACCGATCGACCACTTCTGCACATCAGCGATCTCCGGCATCACGCCGTCAGTCTCCCAGGTGAAGATATGAAGATCATTCTTCACTGGCACCTGCTTCCATAGAACCGGCGTCGCGTGCTGAATCCCCGGAACCGTCTCCATGATGTGCTCAACGTCATCCAGGGTGAACTTGATAATGACGCCCGCCTTGGAGCCGCCTACCTGTTCGCTGGTCTTTCCGGGAAAGGCTCCCAGCAGATTCGTTCCCCACTGCGAGAAGATCGCCTCAATCGCCTTACCGAAGCCATTGCCGTAGGCCAGCAGCAGAACAACGGTGGCGATACCCCATGCCATGCCGATGATAGTAATCATCGTGCGCCGCAGGTTGTGGCGCATGGCTTCAATGGCCTGTCCGAAGATGTCCTTCAACATGGCTAATCCTTTCTCAGGGCTTCCACCGGCTCCAGCATCGCCGCCTGACGCGCAGGATAAAAGCAGGCGAGCAGACCGCAGAGCGTCAGTGTTCCCATCGCAAGAGCAGCCGACCACGGCACGATTCTGGGCGGATCAAAGCCGATCTGGTTGTTGCCCATCAGTGCATGCAGTACGGCCATGAAGATCGCAGCCGCGGATATCCCCACGAAACCGCTGACGCCGGTCAGCACCAGCCCCTCCAACATGATCTGTCCCAGGATGCTGGTTCGAGTGGCTCCCAGTGCTTTCAGCAGACCGATCTCACGTGTACGTTCCGAGACCGTCACCAGCATGATGTTCACGATGCCGACAGCGCCGAGCGCAAGCGTCACGATGCCCACGCCACCGAGAAAGACATCCATCGCGGTAAAGATCTTTCCAACCGTCTGCTGACTCTTGATGGTGTCCCACTCTTCGATCGACTCCAGATCACCGGGGTCGAAGTTATGGTTCTCGGCGACGATCTTGTGGACTTCATCCTTCGCCAGCGCGTTATGTGTGGGATCGATCGGCTGATACTGAATGGAGGTGAGCGCGCCCTGGGCGATGTTATTGCCCTTGATGGGGAAGATGTCCTGCATCACGCTCAGCGGGATATAGACCTTCTGATTGTCGAAGTCGCGATTGCCGCGGCCGATCCACTGCGCTACACCGATCACCTGAAAGCGGTATCCATTGATGGTGATGAACTCTCCCAGGCCATTGCCGCCGTTCGGAAAGAGGAGCGTCTCACTCTTTTTGCCGATGATGGCGACCATGCGACGCTCTTTGATGTCCTGATCATTCAGGTAGCGGCCTTTGCCGAGCGGCAGGTTGCGCACGGTGTGATAGTTGGCTTCAATACCCATCACGGCGCCGCCGGCGCTCTGATACTGGCTCTGCTGTTTCAGATCACCGCGCTGAATAAACCCGGTAACATTGGCAACATCCGGCGCCTGGGTGCGAATCTCCGCCTCATCGGCGACAGTCAACTGGTAGGGACGGAGAGTGCCCTGATTGGAGAGCATGGTGCCTCCCCACATCATGATGATGTTCTCTCCCAGGCTCCTCAGTTGCCGCTGCTGTCCGGACCGGAATCCCTCGCCCATGCCGATAAGCAGCAGCAGGGACGCCACGCCCCAGGCGATACCGAACATCGTCAGGAATGAGCGCAGCTTATGCGCCCAGATGGCACGGAAGACTTGACCGACGATATCACCGAAGAAACCCATACGAAGGACGAATATCCTGATCTACGCAAAGACGGGTCCCAGAGTTCCGTAGCTTTAGACCGCAAGTTACAGATTCTTCGTCAGCATGGGGGCCATGGTGTCCGCTTCGACGCAAACCGACCGGCCAAGGCTCTCCAGAAGGCGGATTACAACCGCAACCGTTTCATTAGACGAAGCTTCTCCTCGAACGAGAGTAACGTCTTTCTCCGCCAGGCCACGAAGTGCGGCACAGCGTTCGGAACGGTAGGTGCAGCTTGCCAGATCGGTGATGCTGAGCGCGTCAGTGGGCGTACAGATGATGGTTTTCGGGGGAGCCATGCGGTCGATCAGCGAGAAGATCTCGAGCTTCGACTCCAACTCGTCGGGGACAAAATCGATGGCAATATCGGCCTCGCGCACCGCCGCCTCAACCGTGTTGGCCAGCTCGACATCAAGACCTGCCTGCTCGATCTGCTCCCCGGCGCGGCGCAGCTTGTGAGGCATTACGTCTTCAAGCACCGTGGAAAAACCGGCCCGGGCACACTCCAGGGCAAAGCTGGGGCCCAGCCGGCCGGCACCGATGACGGCAACGCGCAATGGCTGCACTTACTTTGCCTTGATGGCGGCCAGAACGGATTCGAAGCTCGGCTCCGACTTGGCGACGTGGTCCAGCAGACGCTGCCGTTCTTCGGCGTTCAGCGTCGGCAGCACAGCCAGAATCCGGCGCAAGGTAACAGCAATATCGTCGACATAGTTCATCGTGCGGATGGCTTCGCCGGACAGCGGCATAAGGTCACTTCTCCTGGTGAATCTTTCTCCACCAGAATACGTCAATCCTCGGTGCCTTGCTCTTCCGGTGGACCAAGAGCTTCAAGAGCTGGATCGACCCAGCCGTCGCGATCCGTCATCTCCATCAGCGCGGCAAGTTGAGAGGCAAAGTCTGGATGCAGTGCATCGGGCTCATACCGCCAGCTCCAGTTGCCGTCCGGCAGGGCCGGTGTGTTCATCCTGGCACTGCTGCCCAGGTGCAATACATCCTGCAGGGGAAGGATGCAGACGCGCGCCACGGATGCCTCTGCCGCCCGAATCATGGCCCACACCACCTGGGCCTCATGCGTAAAGGTTCCAAAATAGGTTTGCACGTTGCGGCGCTCTGCTTCGCTCGTGTTTTCAACCCACCAACCCAGCGTCGTATTGTTGTCGTGCGTCCCCGTATAGACGACCGCATTCTCTTCGTACAGGTGGGGCAGGTAGCTATGGGCTCCGCGATCACCGAAGCCGAACTGCAGAATCTTCATTCCCGGCATCTCGAACTTCATGCGCAGCGCCTCAACCTCCGGGGTAATCAACCCGAGGTCCTCCGCAACGAACGGAAGCATGCCCAACTCATGGCGCAATGTGGCAAACAATGCCTCGCCGGGAGCCTTGACCCACTGCCCGTTGATTGCCGTTTCATCTGCTGCAGGAACCGCCCAGTAGGCCTCGAATCCGCGGAAATGGTCCAGCCGGATCAGGTCATAGAGCTGCATGGAACGACGCACCCGGGCGACCCACCAGGAGAAACCATCCTGCCGCATCGCCTCCCAGTTGTAGAGCGGATTGCCCCACTTCTGCCCCGTCTCAGAGAAATAGTCCGGAGGAACACCGGCCACCTCCACCGGTCTGAGGTCGGCGTCGAGGGAGAACTGATCGGGGTGGGTCCAGACATCGGCGCTGTCGTAGTTCACGAAGATGGCGACATCTCCCATCACCTTCACATCGCGTGCATGGCAGTAGGCGAGCAGTTCTCCCCACTGCACCGCAAAGAAAAACTGGATAACCTGCTCGATTGCCAGTTCTCGCCTGCTCTCACGAAGCAGGCTTTCAAGAGCCTCCGGCTGCCGGGTCGCAAACTCCCTGGGCCAGTCACACCAGCAGGCATAGCCAAACCGGCGGCGCAGAACGGCATACATCACCCAGTCATTGAGCCAGCTCCGATGCTCTTCGCAAAAATACTCAAAACGTTGCCACTCATCCCCTTTGGGAGCGTCCAGAAAGTTCTGCGCGGCTTCCACCAGCAAGGCAAACTTTTCTGAGGCCGCGGCGAAGTTCACTGGTCCCTGCGCGGGGGGTAATCCCTGCAGCCGCTCGTGCGGTAACCAGCCGCCGTCAGCCAGCTTCTCCAGGCTGATCAGCAGCGGATTTCCCGCGAAGGCAGACAGGGCCGCATAGGGAGAATTGCCATAGCCAACCGGGCTGAGCGGCAACACCTGCCATAACCGCTGCTTCGCACTGTGCAGAAAATCAACGAAGGCAAAGGCAGCAGGGCCCATGTCACCGATACCACCCAGCGACGGAAGCGACGTGAGATGAAGAAGAATTCCTGAAACTCTACGAGACCTATCCACGCTCAATCAGATGCTCCCCCTTTTCATGATGACGCCTTATCGGATGAAATCCCAAACAAAAGCGAATGGCCGGGGAATTCCCGGCCATTCGGATAGTTAAAGATTGCGATTGGTTTACTGAAGTCCGGTCTGAGCCGCCTGTTTATTCAGCTTGATGGCGCCGGCCTTCTCATAGTCTTCCACCAGCTTGGTGACGTAGACCGAGAAGACCTCTTGGCGCTGCTGGTTCAGCATGGCGTCGCGGGTGCGGGAGAAGTTCTTGGCAATCTCCTCCGCCGTGGGCTCCTGCTTCTCAACCACAGCCAGCACAATGCCGTTGGCGCCGGTGTTGATAGGGCCGGAGATGCCGCCCTTTGGCAGATCGAATGCCGCCGAAGCGGGTCCGCTCATGCTACCGACGTCCGGAACGCTCCCGGTCGCATCCACCAGATCGCTGGTCTTGACCGTGACCTTCTCCTCCGCCGCGGCCTTCTTCAGATCGTTCAGCAGCTTGGCGCGATCGGCCAGAGCCTTCAGCTTCGCGTTCAGTAACTGCGGAACCTTATCTGCCTTGTAGTCATCGGCGACGTGCGACTTCCAGTCGGCGAACGTGGGTGCATGTGCCGCACGGATATCGTCAACCTGGAAGACGGCGAAACCTTCGCCGGTCGCCACGGAAACAGGAGCAGCGCCCTTGTTGGTAGAAAAGGCCTTGCTCAGCATCGACGAACCATCCGGAACTCCGGCGATCACACCGTCGGCCGTCAGGTAATCGGTCGTTTGAACTTTGAGACCATGTGCCGCAGCAGCACCAGCCAGTCCCTGCTTGGCAGCTTCCGCCGCAAGCTGGTTGGCAAAGTTCTGCATGGCGCCGCCCACCTTCTGCTGCTCCAGGATTGGACGAATGGTGTCCTTTACCTCGGCCAGCGGCTTGGTGCGCTCGTCCTGCTTCTCAGTCACCTGCAGGAAGTGATAGCCGAACTGCGTCTTGAAGACATCCGAGGTCTGGCCGACGGGCGTAGAGAACGACTGCTTCTCGAACTCGGGCACCATCTGTCCCTTGCGAACCATGCCCAGGTCGCCGCCGCGTTCCTTGCTGCCCGGATCGTCAGAGTTTTCCTTCGCCAGCTTGGCAAAGTCAGCGCCGGCCTTCACCTGCTTCTGCAGGCTCTCGGCCTTGGCCTTGGCAGCGGCATCGGTCTTGGCATCGGCGCCAGGAGGAACCGAGATAAGAATGTGACGTACCTTCACCTGCGGCTCAACCTTGTACTCGGCCAGGTGCTGGTTGTAGTAGTTCTGGATATCGGCGTCGGAGATCTCCGGACGTCCGCCCGGAAGGTTCGACACGTCGAACGCGACATAGCTCAGCTTGCGAGCCTCAGGAACGGCAGTGGCATAGCGAGCGGCGTTGGTCTTGAAGAAGGCCTCAAGCTCCGCATCGGTAGGGTTCAGGCTCTTCTTAATATCGTCGGCGCTGATCAACGCGTAGTCGAACTTCACCTTCAGACCCTGCTTGCGATATGCCTCACGAACCGCATTGTCGCTTACGGTCACGCCGCCGGTGATCGTCGACTGCAGGCGATCCAGCAGCAGACTGTCGCGCACATCCTTCTCGAAGTCCTGGACGGAGATGCCCTGCGACGTGATGAGCTGCTTGTACTTCTCTTCCCCGATAAAGTTGCCGCCCGGGAAGAAGATCTGGGCATAGCGGGTGCGAAGCTCGTTGCGGACATCGGCCTCGGTTACTTCCAGATGCAGCCGGGCCGCTTCCTGCTTCAGAACCGCACGCTGAATCAGGCCCTGAGCAACACGCTGCGCCATGAACGGCAGAGCGAAATCCGGCAGGCGCTGCGCCTGAAGCTGACGCTCCGCGATCGCGTTCACTTGGGTGGTGGGGATGTCTTCCGCCTGGCCAAAGCGGCCAAGGACTCCCGGCCGACGGACACTGGCATAGATCCCGCTGGTAGTCGCATCGTTGTCAAAGATGCCAGGGACCAGCGTAATGACCATGGTGACAACGGCAGCGCCGATGATAACGGCGAAGAGAGCTTTCGTGAGGCGATTGTCTTTTTGAAGAATGCGGATCATGCTTGGCGACTAAACCTTCACTTCACACGCGGCCTCTCGTCTGAGGCGCATTGCCCGGAATTTGCTACGCGCCGTCAGTCGGCATTTGGCAGGGCAAGCTACAAGTATAAATCAGGAAAAGACGCCCTTCCGGAGCAGCCCATTTCAGTACAACAGGCCGGTGGTTACCAGCCCCAGAACAATTGCCGCCACGTCTTCGGTCAGCGCAGCCGGCATATCCTTGCCGTAGACCTCGGCCATTTTTCCTCGAGCCCATGCCCAGAAGAGCGTACCGACAATTGCGCCCGCGACTCCCCCGCAGATTCCCAGGGCGAGAGAACCTCCCGCCACTCCCAGCACCATACCGCCGAAGGTCCCGGTGACGATCCGCGCGCCAAATTGCGGCGCTGTCTTGCGGCTGGGGGTAAAGGGAAGCTTATCCACAACCAGCTCGGCAATTCCTGCGGCCGAACAAACCCAAGGCGCCCACGCCGCCCCGAGAAACGCCAGGCTGGTGTGCTCCAGATGCAGCACGCCAAGCCGCGCCGCCCAACTCAGCATTAGCAGCGGCATTATGGTGCGCATGCCGGCAACGATTCCAATCCCAAACACTTGCAGCAGGAGCATGTCCCCTCCGTTAGGTCCTCAGTCAACATACCCCGACACCTCGGCGCGCTGCCGAATTACGCCACCGATCTATTAACCATGCAAGCCGTTCTTTACACAATTCCGGCGCCGGGGTGTCCCCTCGCAACGCTAGGCCATCATTCCTGACAAGCTCTCTAAACGAATTTGCCGATAACTCGATCAGTTCGCCGGTCTCAGTCCACCGTTCCTCAACCGCAGAATGCGGTCGCACCGTCCCGCAAACTCCAGGTTGTGTGTCACTAAAACCGAAGTCAGACCATGCGCCTTGTGCAGCCGCTGAATCAGGCTGAATACCACGTCTCCAGTTCTGTTATCCAGATCGCCCGTCGGCTCGTCGGCAAACAGCAGCCGAGGCTGTGTCACCAGTGCCCTGGCCAGCGAGACCCGCTGCTGCTCACCGCCCGAGAGCTCACCTGTGCGATGGCTGAAGCGATCTCCCAATTCCACCTCGGAGAGCCAGCGCCGAGCCGCCGAAATCGCCTCCGGCCGTGCTGTCCCGCGCGCCAGTAACGGCATGGCAACATTCTCTTCCGCAGTGAACTCCGGCAGCAGGTAGTGGAACTGCCACACGTACCCGATCTGCCGGTTGCGGAACTCCGCCTGTTCGCGCAGGCTAAGCTGGTCGACGCGGATTGCATCGAGGTACACCTCGCCGGCATCTGGTTTGTCCAACGCCGCCAACAGGTGCAGCAGCGACGACTTCCCCGCCCCCGATTCGCCCACAATAGCGACCATCTCGCCTTCCGCTACCTCGAAGGAGAGCTCGCGGAAGAGCTCCAGACGGCCCCGGCCCGTGGCATAGGACTTCGAAAGCCCACGAACATCAAGTAGGGCTTTACTCATATCGCAACGCCTCCGCCGGCAGCACCCGGGCTGCTGAGGTGGAAGGATAGAGTGTCGCCAGCAGCGAAACCCCCAGCGATACGGCTGAGACGAGAAGGCCATCCGTGATGCTGGGCGCAAACGGCAGATGATCAATCGAGTAAACCGATGCGTCGAGGGGGAACCGATAGTGGCCACCGAAGACGGAGAGTCCGTACCCAAGCACCAGGCCGATGGCGGTCCCCAGTACGCTGATCAACAGCCCCTGGAAGAGGAAGATTCGGCGTACCTGATCGGCACGGACACCGAAGCTCATCAGCACAGCGATATCTTTGGTCTTTTCCATCACCATCATGGTCAGAGCGATCAGAATATTGAGCGCGGCGACACACACGATAAGCCCGAGGACGATGAACGTCACAATCTGTTCCAGCTTCAACGCGCGGAAGAGCTCACGGTTCTGCTCCATCCAGTTGGTCGTCTGGAAGCCTGGCCCGGCGGCTGCCTCGATCTGGCGGCCGATCTCGTTAGCTTTATAGAGGTCATCCACTTTGAAGCTGATGACCGAGATCAGATCGGGCTCGGAGAACAGTCTCTGCGCATCAGCAAGCCGCATAAAGGTATAGGTGGAGTCGTACTGGTAGAAGCCGGAGTGGAAGATGCCGACAACCGAGTACCGCTGATACTTCGGTACGATCCCGATCGGCGTCAGACCTCCCTGCGGGCTGGTGACAAGCACCGTGTCCCCGACAGCAGCGCCGATGGTCTCCGCCAGGTCTTTGCCGATAACAATCGGCGGGACGGCTATCGGTCCCTGCTTCTCCAGCGCCGAAGCCGAGCCTTGATTCACCTGCTGCAACAGACCGCTGACGGTGCGCTCATCCGCAGGGATCACTCCTTTAATAAGGGCGCCTCCCGATTTCGCACCGCGGGAGACCAGCACCTGCCCATACAGTCCGGGAGCCGCCGCAGTGACATGCGGCAGTTTTTTCAAGCGCGCGAGCAGCGTCTGCCAGTCTGAGATGCCATCGGAGGCGATGCGCATCAGGTCCACGTGCGCCGTAGAGCTGAGCAAGCGATCCTGCAGGTCGCGTTGCATGCCGTTCGTAATAGCCAGAGCAATGATCAGCGACATCACACCAGCGGCGACACCGGCGACAGAGATCCCCGTAATGATGCCGATGACAGCCTGCCTCCGCTTGGCCCGCAGGTACCGCGCAGCAATAAAAAGCTCAAATCTCACGCGTTCGCCATCCATCCCAGCGTCTTACGCGCCAGCCGGTCAAACGCAAGAGCCGCCATCTCCAGATGTTCAGGTCGGGTGTCTTCGATCTTGTTGTGGCTGATGCCACGCAGCGATTGGACGAACATCATCACGGTTGGGATGCCGGCACGGCAGACCTCCGCTGCGTCGTGCAGCGGGCCAGAAGGCATATGGTGCGATGTTCCTGAGACCTCCCGAACCGCCTCATCACATAGGGCGATCAGCTCAGGATGAAACGGAATCGGTTCGATGTTCCAGATCTTCGACCATTCCACGGTGCAGCGCTCCTCCGCCGCAAACCGTTCGCTGGCGGCCTTGGCATCGGCATACATTCCTGCAAGGACATCGGCATTGAGATCGCGCTGATCCAGCGTCGCTTCACACCGGCCCACAACCGCCGTCACGATGCCCGGAAAAGTCTTCACGCTGCCCATAGTGCACACCGCATCCGCATGCCTGCCCGCAATGGAGCGAATCTCCAACGCCAGTTTGGCCGCAGCGGCCAGAGCATCGCGACGATCACCCATCGGCGTTGATCCCGAATGCGCCTCCTGCCCATGGAAGGTGATCGCATGCCGCTCGACACCTTTCGTCCCCAGCACGACACCAAGAGGCAGCCCAAGGCGCTCCAGCACCGGTCCTTGTTCGATATGCAGCTCGAGATATGCGGCGATGTCTCCGCGCTCGACCGAGGCGTCACCGATCTTTTCGACATCCACGCCACACTGCTGCAACGCATCTTCCAATGTAACGCCGTCACGATCCCGACGAACCCGATCGGCGCCGATCGTCTGTGTTCCGGCAAAGGCGGAAGAACCAAACAGACTGCGGCCAAAACGCGCGCCTTCTTCGTCTGCCCAATCGACCAGACGAACGGTAAACGGCGGCTTGCCATCGTAGTCTTCGTTGATACCCCGCAGGATCTCCAGGCCGCACAACACTCCGAGCGCGCCGTCGAGCCATCCACCGTTTGGAACGGAGTCCAGATGGCTGCCAAGGACCAGCGTCTTCTCACTCTTCCCTGGAAGCGTCACCCAATTATTGCCGGCGGCATCCAGATGCTGCGTTACGGGAAGCGCCTTCAGCTTCTCGTAAAACCATGTTCGCGCCTTCAACCATGTCGGTGTCCAGGCCACGCGTTGAGCTCCGTCCTCGTCTGAGGTCAGCGAGCGCAACTCTCGCAGGTCGGCAAGCATACGCTGCGGATTAATCGGCACGCGGCGGCTCCGGTTTCCGGCGCAGAAACTGACCTCGGCCGGTTGTCCCGACAAACTCCCCGTCGCGGACCTGCACCTGGCCGCGCACCATCACCAGGGAGGGCCGGCCATCGACCTCGAACCCTTCAAAACCGCTGTAGTCCGTGTTGGTCTTGTGTGTCCGGGCTGAAACCGTACCGCGATAGGCAGGGTCGTAGACGACCAGGTCAGCATCGCTCCCCAGGGCAATGGTTCCCTTCTTCGGATACAGCCCGAAGAGCTTTGCGGGCCTCGTGCTCAGGGCGTCCACAAACCTGTTCAAACCGAGACTCCCCCGGCTTACGCCATAGGTATAGATCAGCGGCACCCGCTCCTCCACGCCCGGAATGCCATTGGGAATCGCGGTGAACGCATCCTTCCCCATCAGCTTCTGTTCCGTCGTGAACGGACAGTGGTCGGTTCCAACCGTATCGACCTCACCTGCCGCCAAAGCTTCCCACAACGCCTGCTGGTTGTGTTTTTGCCGCAGCGGAGGTGACATGACATGTTTCATGCCCTCGACGCCCGGGCGCTCCGCCATGGTCTTATCGAGCAGAAAATGCGGCAGCACCGACTCGATGGAAACCTTGACGCCGCGCTTCTTTGCATCCGTTGCCGCTTTCAACGCAGGCACACATGAGAGATGGACAACATATCCGCGGGCTCCGGTCGTCTCCAGGAAGGTGCAGAAGCGTGTCGTCCCTTCCATCTCTACGACCTCAGGGCGGCTGGGCTCGTGCCACTCCGGTCCGGTTTTTCCTTCGGAGAGGAGCTTCTGTTGCAAACGCCCCACCAGCTCCGCGTTCTCGCAATGGGCGGTGACAATCACGCCTAGATCGTGCGCCAGCTTGAGTGTCTGGTACATCTCGTCGTCGGTTACGCCGAAGAAGTTCTTATAGGACAGGAAGATCTTGAAGCTCGTGGTTCCGTCGGCAACAATCTCCCGAAGCTGTGCCTCGGTTCCCCCGTCAAAGCGGCTAACCGCCATATGAAACGCATAGTCACACGCCGACTGACCTTCGGCCTTCGACTTCCAGAGCTTGTATCCTTCCAGCGCATCCTCACCGCGCGAGGGACAGCACATCTCAATCAGTGTCGTCGTCCCTCCCGTCAAAGCGGCGACAGAGGCGGTCCTGTAAGTATCCCGCGCGAAGGTCCCCATGAAGGGCAGATAGATATGGACATGAGGATCGATGAAGCCGGGAAAGACAAACTTTCCCGTACAGTCGATCACCTCCGTACCGGCAGGAACATCCAGCTTCTGCCCGATGCGGGCGATGGTTTCACCTTCGACATAGACGTCGGCGACATAGCGTTCAGTCGCCGTAACGATCTCACCGTTCTTCAGCAGAAGGCCCATGGTGGAACCATCTTTACACAAAGCAGGACCGGCAGACAGAAGAACGGTCCCGCCGAAGCAGGACCGTTCCGGGTAACGCGGCTGACCACCGTCAGAACTGAATTCTTCCTCCCATCTGCACCAGGCGGTTGAAGCCTATCTGCGAAGTAATGGTTCCAAAGCTGCCGCTGGTGATACTGCTTGATGCAGGAGCTGCAAGTTGCACGGTATTGAAGGCGTTCAGCGCCTCGGCGCGGAATTCGGCGGTGACACGCTCGGAGACATGGAACTTCTTATTCACCGAGATGTCGTTGTTGAAGTATCCCGGACCGAGACAAGGCAGAGTGCGAGGAACATTGCCGTAGGCATAAGCACCGGTCGTCATGAAGTCGCTGGCGTGCAGGCGCTGCAGCAGCGTGCCCCCGCTGCAGACGCTTTGCACCGTCGCGCCCGGAGCGAACGACGGACGTTGCGCACCGTAGCCTGCATCGGTGCTGGAACTGGTCTGGGTAACCGCCAGCGGCGAGCCGGACTGCAGAATCATCACATGGTTGTAGTTCCAGCCGCCGATCAACGCATCGAGGATACGATTCGTATTTGACAGGTACTGCCGGCCACGGCCGAAGGGCAGCTCATAGGTGCCATTGATAGTCGCGCGGCGCGGTGTCCCCGTGGTGGACCGTGCCCACTCCATGGCAAGATTTCCCGTGTCCTGCGGACCGGCGCCGCTGCTGGTCAACGAGCTGCTTGCTGCCCACAGATTGTCCCAGCTCGAGGCCCAGGTGTAGGTCGCCATCATCGTCAACCCTTTGTTGAAGCTCTTCTGCAGCTTCAGAGCCAGCGAGTTGTAGATCGTACCGCCGAGAGAAGAAGCATAGGTGATGTCCGTGAACTGAGCGAACGGCCGCAAGGCTTGTGCACGAGTAATCGTCGTACGATTCAAAATGCCGTTACCCCCCGCAGAGTAATAGGGATTGGTGACGGTCGCCGCCAGGCAGTTGGTGCATGCAGCGTTGTAGGAGCCGGCGGTTCCCACGGCATTGGCGCTCGAAGGAGCAACCGGACTGGTCGCGACTCCGGTAGATGGCCCAGCTACATATGGAAAACCAGCCGCCGCACGCGCAGCGCTGGAGAGTTGGTTGTAATTAAAGCTGTTGCTCAGGTTTCGTCCGTGAGCTCCCACATAGCCAACCTTCAGCGCAAAGCCCATCGGAAGTTCGTACTGCAGATCGGTCGAGTACTGATAGACCAGCGGTGAACGACGCAATGGGTCGATGAAGCTCAGGGAACCACCAATTCCGGCAGAGTATCCAAGAGAACTACCGGACGGAGTCAGAGCGCCGGCGCTATAAAGATTCTGAGGTGCATCCAGCGGATGCGATCCGGCAGGAAGCGCCGCCACTCCCGAGGGGCCGCTGTACGATCCGGTCGCGGCGAATCCCGGTGAGTAGGTCGTGGAAGGGCTGAAACTGGAGGGAGCGTAGAAGACACCGAATCCGGCGCGGAGCGTCATCTTCGGCAGCACACCATAGGCAAAGCCCACGCGCGGCGCCAGTTTGGCCGGGCTGTAGTTGCCCGTATAGCTCTTGTAACCGCTGACACCGGCGTATGAGACACCGCCGCGCAGATTGGTAAGAGAACCGTAGTTATACGTCGCCAGCGGATCAAGTCCGACCGTCAGCTTGTTCGCCACCTCATGGAAGCCTTGCTCGATCTCATAGCGAAGGCCCATGTTCAGTGTCAGCCGCTGACTCACGCGGAAGTCATCCTGGAAGTAAAGCGCATGATAGTGCGTGTTGAACTGAAATTTGCCAGGACTGACAGTCAGGCTCGCCGCGTTTGGCAGGCCCATCAGCAGGTCGGCGATATCCGATCCTGCTCTTCCGGTTGCCGTCGTCGGTGTGTTCGTCGAATTGGTATAGCCTCCGGTAAACGTGAATGAACCGCCGCCGGAGCCTGTGCTCCAGATGCTGTTCGAGATCGAACGGAAGACGTAGCCGGTCTTGAAGTTATGTTTTCCATACGCCTTCGAGATACCAGCCACAACGCTACGGGAGAAGTAATTCGAAGGCCCAGAGTCACTACCGCCCAGCACCGCGGTGGTCCCTCCGGAAGTCGTGATCGTCGGGAAAGTCTTCGAGGTTAACAAGCCGACATAAGCCGCCGGAAAGAGCTGCGTCTGGTCATAGCCGGTGTGGATGCGGTTGGTCTGGTTCGGAAAGCGGTTGAATCCCCATCCGATCGTCCCGATCATCGTGGGGCTTAGCTGCAAGGTACTGTTGACATTGATTGCGTCCACCTTGCGATAAAGCAAGGTCGATGTGGAGTACGGAATCTGGTAAGCGTTTCCGGAAGGCTCCTTCGAACCATAGTGCAGGTATGACACGGCTGCCGACCACCACCTGGTCACCTGGTGATCAAGTTTTGCACTGAACTCGTCCGCGCGATCCCCCAGGGTATCGGTACCAAAGGTATTGTTGCCGCCAAAGATCGCGGGCGTCGTTGTCGGCAGCGGCATGGCGGCGGCGATCTTCAGACCTGCAGGCGATAAATAGGAGCTCGGAATTTTCGCATTGGGAATGACGACCGTGCGATTCGCTCCGGTCGGCGCAGCATACGGATCGTAGAGCGTGATGCCGCTTTGGCTGAAATCACCCATACGCTCCAATGCGGTCGGAAACTTGCCTCCGGAGTTGCCCGAGGTGAGCGGAGACCGCTGACGGTAGCCTTCTTCCGCGATCCAGAAAAAGGTTCTGTCTTTCCCGTTATAGAGCCAGGGGATACGAACCGGACCTCCGATCGCCCCGACGTAGCTGTACCACTCGGAGGCGCCCCTGGGAGTTTGCGGCGACAGGTTTACGCCATTCACAACGTACGGGGTGCGGTTGTACTGCCAGCTATTGGCGGTCCAGTTGGTCTGTCGCGTCAGCCCCTGCAGCGTGCCATGCAGAGCATTCGTGCCGGAACGCAGTGAAGTGTTGAAGACACCACCGCCGGTCCGCCCCATCTCGGCGTCAAAGGTATTCGCCTGGATCTTCATCTCTCCGGTCGCTTCCAGTGACGGGATGATGACAGCCCGGTTGGTCGAATCCGTGATCGGAATGCCATCCAGCAGATAGTTATTGGTCCCCGTCGGTCCGCCGGCGATCGATAACTGAGAGGACCCGGACTGGTCCTGGAAGCGGACAAATCGAGGGTCCCCGGTAAAGGTCACATTGTTATCGAGCTTGGCAAACAGGAATGGGTTACGTCCCATGTTCGGTAGCGTCTGCAGCTTCTGCTGATCGAAGGTCTGCCCATTCGAGGCGGACGCCGTGTCGATCATGGGAATATCGGCGGTGACTTCCACCATCTGGTCAGCGGAGCCGGCCTTCATTGCCATGTCGACGGTAGTCGTTACGCCGATGGTGACGCTGACGTGTGTCTGTGTCAGTTTGGTAAATCCCGGAGCCACGATCGTCACCGCGTAGCTACCGGGATCCACGGCTGTAAAGGTGTATTCGCCGGCGCTGGTGGTTACGGCAGTACGCGAGATTCGGGTTCCCTCATCGGTGAGGTTTACGATCGCACCAGAGATGACGGCTCCCGTGGGATCGGTCGCCAGACCGCGGACACCGCCATAGTTGGTCTGCGCGCGCAACGCGGAGACGTGGAGCAACAAGACGAAGATCGCAACGAGGGCACGGAGTCGAAACAGATGAGCAATCACGGAATCCTCCTGGAAGAGCGGTAGAGACACGTCTGCTCGCGCCCGTGACCGCCCAAAACGGCAGGACAGGACGTTCAGACGCACTTCAGCGAAAGCGTGAAAACCGGCTTCTTCTCGACCGCGGCGGCCAGAGACACCACGGGAAGAAGGTGCGAGCCCTCACACAAAAGACTTCGGTTGTACTGATAAAACGAGGAACTGCTTACACTGCCTGGGACTGACGATCGACTTCACCCTGCTCCTCACGGAGTACGGGCTCACTTCGGTACAGCGTCACAACAGTCCGGGTTATACCCCGGCAACAGCTCGTAGCGCCCGTGGAAGACACCTCACCAGAAAAGCGAAATGCACTTTCTCAGGAACCCTTTTGTTTGCGGTATGTCGAGATGTTGCCATCGCCATGAATTTTCTGTCAAATCAAAAGTCAAACCTGCCATTCATCACGTTCGGGGTGAAATCTGCGTCCATATCTATATCCGCGGAGTTTTCCTGAGTTGGGAATGTGTCGGAACTTTGGGTTAGATACCCGGATTTTCACAGTAGATGGTGCAGCCGTTTACTGGTATGGTGGGCGGTAAGTTGCCATCCAGTAGGGTTTTAGGCAAGCGGCTACACTACTGGGAGTAGTAGATATGGGCGGTGTTCCGGCGTTTGAGCGGCACCCAACCTGAGTGTCACCGCATCAAATACTTGATTCGGTGACGGTCTGAAGTACCGAAGGCACCGCGAATCTCCGGCGGATCAACTGCCGGGATGTCCGGTGGGCTGCAGGGGGAACATGTTCGAACGGTATACGGAGAAAGCACGGCGGGTGATCTTCTTCGCCCGGTACGAGGCCAGTCAGTTTGGGTCACCTTATATTGAAACGGAGCACCTGTTGCTGGGTTTGCTCCGCGAAGATAAGGCGCTGACGAACCGTTTTCTGCGGTCGCACGCCTCAGTTGAATCGATTCGCAAACAGATTGAAGGACATACGACGATTCGGGAGAAGGTCTCGACCTCGGTCGACCTGCCCCTTTCCAATGAATGCAAGCGGGTTCTGGCCTACGCTGCCGAAGAGGCAGAGCGTCTGAGCCACAAGCACATCGGCACGGAGCACCTGTTACTGGGCCTGCTCCGCGAAGAGAAGTGCTTCGCCGCGGAGATTCTGCAGGAGCGCGGCTTGCGCCTGCCCGCTATCCGCGAGGAACTGCAGCGCACCACCCAGGAGAAGCCTCAGCAGCGTCAGCAGCAGCAGCGCGAGCAATCCATGCTCGCCGAGTTTTCCCGCGACCTGACCCAGGCCGCCATGGATGCCCAGCTCGATCCGCTGGTCGGCCGTGACGCCGAGGTCGACCGCGTCATCCAGATCCTCTGCCGCCGCACCAAGAACAACCCGGTCCTGATCGGTGAACCCGGTGTCGGTAAGACCGCCATCGTTGAGGGCCTGGCCCAGAAGATCGCCGACGGCGACGTGCCCAGCTTCCTGGCGGACAAACGCGTCCTGTCTCTTGATCTCTCACTCATCGTCGCCGGCACCAAGTACCGTGGCCAGTTTGAAGAGCGCCTGAAGACCATCATGAAGGAGTTGATGGAGAATCAGAACTCAATCGTGTTCATCGATGAGTTGCACACGCTGGTAGGCGCCGGATCGGCCGAGGGCTCGCTCGACGCCGCCAACATCCTGAAGCCGGCGCTCTCCCGTGGCGAGATTCAGTGCATCGGCGCCACCACGCCCGCTGAGTATCGCAAGTCGATCGAAAAGGACCGTTCACTCGAGCGCCGTTTCCAGGCCGTTAAGGTTCCGCCACCGAACGAGGAAGATGCCATAAAGATCATCATGGGCATCAAGGAGCGCTACGAGAAGTTCCACGCCGTCAGCTACACCGACGACGCGATCTCCTTCTCCGTCTCACACTCGAACCGCTATATTCCCGATCGCTTCCTTCCCGATAAGGCCATCGACCTGATCGACGAAGCCGGCGCACGCGTGAAGCTGAAGCAGACCTCCCTGCCCGATGAGATTACGGAGGTGCAGAAGCGAATCAAGTTCATCGTGCACCGGATGGAGAATGCGATCGCGAACCACGAGTTCGAGAAGGCGCGCTTCTACTCCGACGAAGAACGCAAGGAGCGTGAGAACCTCCGCACGCTGCGCGACAAGTACCACCTTGATGATTCGTCCTCGGGCATCGTCACCCGCGAAGATATCGAGGATGTCGTCAGCCGCTGGACCGGGGTACCGATCACGGCCATCAAGGAAGAAGAGACGCAGAAGCTGCTGCGTGTCGAGCAGGAACTGCACAAGCGGGTTATCTCGCAGGAGAAGGCCATCAGCGCCCTCGCCCGCGCGATCCGCCGCTCGCGTGCCGGTTTGAAGAACCCGGGACGGCCTATCGGAAGCTTCCTCTTCCTGGGACCAACCGGTGTCGGCAAGACCGAAATGGCGCGCACTCTGGCGCAGTTCCTCTTCGGCAGCGAGAAGTCGTTGATCCGGTTCGATATGTCGGAGTTCATGGAGAAGCACTCGGTATCAAAGCTGATCGGTTCGCCTCCGGGATACGTGGGATACGAGGAGGGCGGCCAACTCACCGAGCGGGTGAAGCGTTCGCCTTACTCTGTCGTCCTTCTCGACGAAATCGAAAAGGCTCATCCGGACGTCTTCAATCTGCTGCTGCAGGTCTTTGAAGACGGCCAGTTGACCGACGGTCTCGGCAATACGGTCGACTTCAAGAACACGATCCTCATCATGACGTCGAACATCGGCGCCAAGCACCTGATGAAGCGCGAGGGACTTGGCTTCCAGTCGAGCAAGGAAGATATCGTGCTCGAAAAGATGGAAGAGCTGGTGAAGGGCGAGGTGAAGCGGACCTTCAACCCCGAGTTCCTCAATCGTCTGGACGAGATCATCGTCTTCACGGCGCTCAGCGACAGCGACCTGATGCAGATCCTGGAGCTCCTGGTGCAGCAGTTGAACGCCAATCTGGTACACAAGGCGATCACGATCTCGGTCAACGACGAAGCGAAGAAGTGGATTCTCGACAAGACGCTGACCGACCGCACCTACGGTGCGCGTCCTCTGCGCCGCGCGCTGCAGCGCTATATCGAGGACCCGCTCTCCGAGGCGCTGATCGCAGGCAACATCGTCATGCGGCCCGCATTCCTCGAGGTTTACCTCGAAGGCGAGAAGCTCTTCTATCGTCCGGTTTCCTCGGAAGGCGAAGAGAAGCTTGCCGGCGCGGCTCTCTCAATCCTGTAACCTGCATTCCAATCACAAAAGCCCCGGAATCATCCGGGGCTTTTTGCTTTCTGATAGAGCACGGGCACCCAATTTAGAGGCGGACAAAATCGGGTACTCCATCCATCGCATCGCGATGGGTGGTCCCGGTGATGCAGGGCTCTGCGTCACCGGAGATCGTCGTACGTGGCGAACGCAGGCGAGACTCGAGTCTCCTATTTTGTAGTGACCGTCGGCCCGCCGGAATAACAAAACCCCGGTGAAGACCCGGGGTCCTGCCATCAGAGTAGTTTTTTACATTAGCGTCTGGACAGACTTGACCGCCGCATTGACCGCATCGCCCGCCGTATCGATGGCATCTTCCACCTGCGAACGAGTCTTCTTGTAGAGCCGCTGCGACTCTTTCGCTACCTTATCGGCGCGCTCCTTCAAATAGTCCGCGGCATCCTCAATATAGTCTCCGGCATCGTCGATGCCTTTCCTCAGTTGACGGCGGGTACGTTCGCCGGACTGCGGAGCATACAGCAGCGCCACCGTCGCGCCGGCAACAACGCCGATTCCAAATGCGATCCAGATTCCTCTAGCGCTCATAGTATTTTCCCTTTCTTGCACTGTGCGGGAACGTCATATCCCTGGTTACTGTGATGGACGAAATTTCAGAGAGGTTGGTTCTTGAAAAAGAGGGTCGGCTCTCAACGTCTGCTATTGAATAGCACTTTTGCGCCATCCACTTTTGTGGCATCCACTTTCGTGGCATCGCTCCCCAAAAGGTGGAATGGCTGTGCATAACCATGACGGTACATCCTTAGATTGTTCTCATCATTCTCTCCCGGGCTCTCAGAGCAGCACAGCGCCGCCCCGAAAGGACCACCATTATGACGCACGACCTCATTCTCGGCGCAGTCTTCGTTGCTATGCTCATCGGCCCTGCTATTGTTGCCGCCCGAGCAGGCGGAAAGACTGACTCGCAATAAAGCAGTTCTCCTAAAAAGGTGCAGAGCGAAGTTTCGGCAGTTTGCGCCGTTTTCCTTCGAAGAAAACGGCATTCGCAGATCTATCCAACACCACGGTCTTCGGAGAATTGCTCTAACGCTGGCATCAGGCTCGCCAATATCCAGGCGAGTGCTCCTTTTCAGAACGGTATAGTCCCGTTGTCGGAATGGACGTAGAGTGCAGCCATGCAAGACGTTTTTCAGGTTGGACTATACCTTGTACTCATTGGGCTACCGGTAGTGCTCGCATTTCGCGGCGGGCGCGAGAAGGTTGCAAAATCGGCATCCACCGCTGAACTTCCGAGTTTGGAGAGCATGACCCTGACGCCCCGGCGCGTCAACCGGAAGAAGCCTCTTACCCGTCACGCTGTAACCGCGATGCGGCGGTAGTGTGTCGTCAAGCTCCTGACACGCAGATCGAGAGTATTTTCCCTGTGGGTGTGGTTACAGGATTAGGAGAATTGCTCTAATCCAGTCCGGCCAGTTCCCTTGCGCGGATAAAAATCTTTGAAAACATCGTTGTGTTCAGCTTCCCAGTGAGTGTGTTTCGCAGCGAAGGGTGGTAGCTCGTAATCAGATGCACGCCGCTGGGCAGAACGTACTCCGCGCCGTGGCCGAAGGTGAAACCTCGCTTGCTGGCAAGCTCACCGGTATTAACCAGGTGAGCCAGATATCCGTCGAAGGCAATTTTTCCCAGGCAAACGACAACCTTTACCCGTTTGAGCGAAGCAATTTCAGCGGTGAGGTGGGGTGAGCAGTTCCGGATCTCCTGCGGTGTAGGCTTGTCGCCCGGCGGCGCACACCGCACCACGGACGCGATGTAGCTATGCTTCAGCTTCAGACCGTCGTTACGATGCGTTGCCATCGGTTTGGAGGCCAGTCCCATGGCATGCAGTACCGGGTACATAAAGTCTCCAGAACCGTCCCCGGTAAAAGGACGCCCTGTACGGTTGGCTCCATGGGCTCCCGGCGCCAGCCCGAGAATAAGGATCCGCGCCCTGGGGTCTCCGAATCCGGGCACAGGCTTGGCCCAATAGGTCTGGTCCAGATAGGCGCGCCGCTTTGTCTCTCCAATTCCCTTGCAGTAGGTACGAAGCCGGTCACACCGTTCGCAGGCAACAATTGACTGAACCACCTGATCCAGCACGGGCAATGATAAACGGGAAGACATAAGACAGATCCACTTTCAGAATAGTGCAACCGGTGAGTGTAATTGGAGATAGACCCGAGACCGGGCTGCGTATACTAGCCGGAAGTTATGTACGAGGAGAGCAACTGTTTGTCCGAAATCTTCCCTGCCCCCCGCAGCACTGGTTCTCAGGTTTTTCGTTTCCAGACTCCTCGGCGGAATGGGCTGCGATATAGCCTTATTGCCTTTACCCTCTCAAGCTCATTGCTGTTTCCGGGTCTCGGTTGCAAGCGGGGTGACGGTGCTGCGGCCTTGAAGCGTCTGGCCAGCACCGACGACGCTGTACCGGCTGCACCCGCTGCCCCAAAATTCGGCGGGCAGGAAGCTTTGACCTTGAAACGCCTTCAGACTTACACCGGAGAGGTGCCGGAGTTTACCGCGATCACCGTACTTCCCGGGCGCGGCATGGACATCGCCTCGATCAAGGCATACCTGCCCGGCCGTGGCGAAACGGAACTTCTTAGCGCCCCCTCTCTCAGCCAGATCGCCGCTCTGATGACAGGAACAGGTTCGGATAGTCACGGAGAAGCCAATGTAGGCATCGGAGGAGCATTTCTTGTTCCCTTTGCCAACCCGCTTGCCGGCGCCGTAAGTGCCGATGGGAAGAGTCTCTCCGCGAACGTACATGGGAGAAGCGTCTCCCTGCCTGTTGTGGCCGATCCAGATCACCCGGCCGCGCCTCCGATGGCCCGATTCGGCCTATTGAGCCTCATGAGCACTTCGATTCCGCAAGTCAACACCATGCCGGATGGAAGTGAAGGAAGGGCTACCTACGAGACAGGCAACTTCGGCGGCCACTGGCCCGGCAAACTACAGGTAACCGTATCGGCCCTGCTAAGCGGTAGAGCGATCGATCTGCTCGTCTCCT
The DNA here is from genome assembly GCF_025685425.1 of Terriglobus albidus. Classification (GTDB taxonomy): domain Bacteria; phylum Acidobacteriota; class Terriglobia; order Terriglobales; family Acidobacteriaceae; genus Terriglobus; species Terriglobus albidus. Next base: position 68,709 of record NZ_JAGTAS010000024.1, on the reverse strand, counting down.
CGACCAATACCGGCTCCGAACCTGTCCCTGTAAGCACCGGGTGGTATCCCCGGCTTGCTATTCCGAGCGGCAATCGCGCACAGGCCACCGTGCGTCTCCCTAAAACGTCAATCGCAGGCAACATCAGCAGTTCCTCCGACGGCTTTAATGCTCGCCAGGGCAAAGCCCTCGGAGCACAGGATCTGGAAGTCACTCTCGTCAATCCCAAGCCCGCCCTTTTCGACAATGGGCCGACCGTGGAGCTCCGTGATCCGGCGATCGACTATGGCTTACGTGTGGTGGGTATGTCCGCTTCCATCAATGGCATACGGGTGTTTGCCCCTTCCGGAAAGAACTGGATTGTGGTTTCTCCGATCGCCAATCCGACCGATTCGTCCGGCAAGCCGCTGGATGGGGAAAATGCGGATGATCTGATGCTGGCTCCAGGAAAAACGCTGCAATGGAGGGTACGCCTGGAGTTGTTCATCCCATCAACACAGGTGAAGGCAGCCAACGGCAGTTCCACGTTTGACCCCATTCCGGCGCGGCCCTAGCATTTTCTCTGTAGGTGTAGAGTAGGGCTTCCGCCTCTATGGGCGTTTTCCGCAATGAAAACGCCGCCGCACTCCTCCTCCGGAATACCCAGCAACAAAGAAAATGCTCTAGGATAGAGAGAGTCGTTTCTGTTCGCCGAGTGGTCCTCTGACCCGGCGTCGCGACGTGAGATTTTCAAACCCTGGAAGGCACTGTTTTGACCCCTACTGAGACCAACGAGTTGAACGCGGCGGAGACGCCTCAGAGCGAGACCCCGACCACCGAAGCTGCAGCGCACGATCATACCCACGACCATGATCACGATCACGACCATGCGCACCATCATCATGGTCCGGTGCTAAACCCCGATCTGACGCGCGAGATCTCGGTAGAAGCCCCGGTAGAAGCCGTGGACGCTGCCTTCGATAAAGTTGTTCGCAAGTTCCAGAAGCAGGCTCGCATTCCGGGCTTCCGTCCGGGCAAGGTTCCGGCCAGTGTCATCAAGCGCAAGTTTGCCCAGGATGTCCGCCAGGAAGTCATGGAGCAGCTTGTCAGCGAGCGCTTCCGCCTCGCTCTGGAAGAGCAGAACGTAAACCCCGTCTCGCAGCCGCAGATTGTTGAACTGACTCTGTTCGAGGGCCAGCCGCTGAAGTTCAAGGCTGCCTTTGAAGTGCTTCCTGAGATCGACATCACCGGCTACGACTCCGTCACGGTAACGAAGCCATCCGTTGAGCTGACCGAAGAGGAGTATCAGTCGGAGCTCGATCGCGCTCTGGATTCCCAGGCAACCATCGAGCCTGTTACGGAAGATCGTCCCCTGACAACCGGTGACCTGGCCGAGATCAGCTTCACCGGCGAGATCAAGCCGCTGGCGCAGACCGTTGGCGAAGAGGGTCTGGAGAATGCAACTCCATCAGAGCCCATCACTGGTGAAGATGTACCGGTAGAGCTGGGCGGCAAGAACACGCTTCCCGCTTTCAGCGATGCGCTGCAGGGCAAGAAGCCTGGTGATGAGCTGACCCTTGAGGTCGAGTATCCGGCCGAATTCGGTGAGCCCCGCCTCGCCGGTAAGACTGTAAGCTACGACGTCAAAGTCAAGGCCATTAAGAAAAAGACGCTGCCGGAGCAGAACGATGATCTGGCCAAGCAGCTCGGCGACTACGAGACCTGGGATGAGTTCACCAGCAAGCTCCGCGAGCATGCTGCCGACCGCAAGAAGCACGCGCTCGAGAACGAGGCCAAAGAGAAACTGGTCGAGGATCTGATCGCAAAGTTTGAGTTCCCTGTTCCGGAGTCGTTCGTGCAGCAGCAGATCGATGCCCGCCTGGATCGCGGCCTGCGCGCTCTGGCAGCTCAGGGTATGAAGGCTGAGGACATGCGCAAGCTGGACTTCTCTCGTCTGCGCGCCGCACAGCGCGACCAGGCTGTCAGCGAAGTGAAGGCCTCGCTCATTCTGGACAAGATTGCCGCAACCGAGAATGTTGAAGTCAGCGATGAGGATGTGGATCGTGAGTTGCTGATTCTCTCCATCCAGTCGCGTGAACCGCTGGAGCAGTTGAAGCAGCGTTTGACGTCCGATGGCGGCCTCAATAGAATCCGGGAACAACTTCGTCGCGAAAAGACTGGGAACGTGCTCTACGACAAGCTGGCTTCGTAGACAATCAACCCGCGCCCCTGGCGCCACTACAGGTAGAGAAGAGGAGAAGTATGGGACTTGTACCCATGGTGATTGAGCAGACGAGTCGTGGCGAACGCGCCTACGATATTTACAGCCGTCTGCTCCGCGACAACATCATCTTCCTGGGGACGCCGATCGACGATCAGATCGCGAATGTCATCATTGCGCAGCTGCTGTTCCTCTCCGGTGAAGACCCGGAGAAGGACATCATGCTGTACATCAACTCGCCCGGCGGCTCGGTCAGCGCCGGCATGGCGATCTATGACACGATGCAGTACATCAAGAACGATGTGCAGACTCTATGCATTGGCATGGCAGCCAGCATGGGTGCATTTCTTCTGATGGCGGGCACTAAGGGCAAGCGTTTCGCTCTCCCCAACTCCCGCATCCTGATCCATCAGCCTCTCATCATGGGCCACGGTATTCAGGGGCAGGCGACTGAGATCGACATTCATGCCCGTGAGATTCTTCGTCTGCGTGAGCGCATGAATACCATCATGGCGAGCCACACCGGTCAGACGTTCGAACAGATCGAGCGCGATACTGACCGTGACTTCACCATGAGCGCCCAGCAGGCCAAGGATTATGGTCTGATCGACGATATTATTGACCGCACGCGCGGTTGATTTGAAATGCGAATCCAATCGGCGTAAAGTGAGACGCCCGGGGAGAACTCCCGGGCGTTTTTCCCATTTTGGATGTGGGAAATAAGGTCGATACCCGTTTCCGAAGGGACATGCGAAACGGGTGTAAACTGACAACAAGTTCCCCAGCACGTCCCGTTGTAACCAGGAGTCGCCTTACCGATGAAAACATCACGGGGCTCAGATGAATCCCTCCGTTGCTCGTTCTGTCACAAGTCGCAGGACGCAGTCGCCAAGCTGATCTCTTCTCCTTCTGACTATCCTCGCGCGTACATCTGCGATGAGTGTGTTGCCGTCTGCAACTCCATCCTCGAGGACGACCGTGGTGAAAAGCAGCAAGGCGCAGCTCCAGCGCATTTGCCCAAGCCACACGAAGTGAAGGCCTTTCTCGATGAGTACGTCATCGGCCAGGACCTCACCAAGAAGAAGCTTGCAGTCGCTGTCTACAACCACTACAAGCGCATTCAGATGAACCGGACGCGCGGCAACGATGTCGAGCTGCAGAAGTCCAACATCCTGCTCGTAGGTCCTACAGGTTCCGGCAAGACGTTGCTGGCGCAGACCCTGGCGAAGATGCTGGATGTTCCCTTCGCGATCGTGGATGCGACTACGCTGACCGAGGCCGGCTACGTCGGTGAAGATGTCGAGAACATCATTCTGAAGCTGCTGCAGGCAGCTGACGGTGATGTAGCGCGCGCTCAAAGCGGCATTATCTACATTGATGAGATCGACAAGATCGGCCGCAAGGACGAAAACCCGTCCATCACCCGCGATGTTTCCGGCGAGGGCGTCCAGCAGGCACTGCTCAAGATCCTGGAAGGCACCGTTGCCAACGTTCCTCCGCAGGGCGGACGTAAGCATCCCCATCAGGAGTTCACGGCGGTCGACACCACGAATATCCTGTTCATCTGCGGCGGAGCCTTTGTCGGCCTGGAGCGTGTCATCGCACGCCGTGTCGGCAAGAAGGCCCTTGGCTTCAAGACGTTGACGGAGCCCGAGACGCCTGCCAGCGATGTCACCCCGATCCGCGCACAGCGCGATACAGAGCTGCTGCGCCAGGCTGAACCGCAGGATCTGCTGAAGTACGGCCTGATTCCCGAGTTCATCGGACGTCTGCCGGTGCTCGGCATTCTTGACGAGCTCGACGAGGCAGCGTTGATCGAGATTCTTACCAAGCCGCGCAACGCCATCCTGAAGCAGTACTCCAAGCTGTTTGAGTACGAGGGCGTCAAGGTGACCTTCAATGCCGAGGCAGCACAGTCCATCGCGCGTGAAGCCCTGGCCCGCAAGGTCGGCGCCCGCGGCCTGCGCATGATTCTGGAAGAGCTGATGCTCGACCTGATGTACAACGTACCGGGCAACAAAAAGATCAAGGAGCTGGAGATTACCGCGGAGATGGTGAAAAACCGCGACATGACGACCTCTCTCCCTCTGGAAAAAGCCGGCTAAATAGAAGGTTCTTCAACACTTTCGTACCCATCGCCGTGGCCCGAAAGAGTCACGGCGATTTTCTTTTACGTCCACAAAGCGAGTTGCCCGGCATGTTAAGGCAAAGCGAATTACAATCATCGGAACGCCGCGGAACTGCCCCCGCATCTTAGCTGTGTGCCGACGCGTCTAATGGGAGGAATGACAGATATGAGCTCGAAAGAAGTCCTGAGCAGCGAGGTTCAAAAGCTGCCAATGATGCCCATACGCGATATGGTCATCTTCCCCCACATGATGACTCCCTTCGTCGTCGGCCGCGAGTCCAGCGTACGCGCACTGGAAGAGGCGTTGAACGGTGACCGCCGCATCTTCCTGGCGACACAGCATGACGCCACGGTAGACGATCCCAGCGCCGACGATATCTACCAGGTAGGTACGATCGGCAATATTGTGCAAAGCGTCAAAATGCCTGATGGCAACATCAAGGTGCTGGTAGAAGGCATTGAACGCGCCCGTGCAACCGAACTCAATGACGAAGATGGCTTCTTCGTTGCGACACTGCGTACCGGCCGCACCCAGCTTGAAATGACTCCACAGGTAGAAGGCCTGGTGCAGAAGGTGCACTCGCTCTTCGAACAGTACGTCAAGCTGCAGCAGTCATTGAACTACGAGACGATGGCCGCCAGCGTTCGTCTGGATGAGCCCGCCAAGCTGGCCGATATGATCGCGGCCAACCTGCAGCTTCGCATTGATGAGAAGCAGGAGCTGCTGGAGGTCTTCGCTCCTGAGTTGCGTCTGTCGCGTGTTGCCGATACGCTCGAGACCGCGATCGAAAAGCTGAACATGGACCGCACCATCCAGTCGCGCGTAAAGCGCCAGATGGAGCGCGCCCAGAAAGAGTACTACCTCAACGAGAAGATCAAGGCGATTCAGAAGGAGCTGGGCCGCGGTGAGAAGAGCGAGTTCGACGATCTGAAGAAAAAGATCGAAGCCGCCGGCATGCCCAAAGAAGCCTTCGATAAGGCGATGCAGGAGCTCAAGAAGCTTGAAGCCATGCCGCCGATGTCCGCCGAGTCGACCGTCTCGCGCAACTATCTTGACTGGCTGCTGGCGGTGCCATGGAAGAAGAAGTCCAAGGAGATCCGCTCCATTGAGCATGCAGAGAAGGTCCTGAACCAGGATCACTACGGACTGGATAAGATCAAGGACCGCATTCTCGAGTTCCTGGCTGTGCGTCAGCTGGTGAAGAATCCAAAGGGCTCGATCCTTTGCTTCGTCGGACCTCCGGGTGTCGGTAAGACATCTCTCGGTATGTCGATCGCGAAGGCCACCGGACGTAAGTTCGTCCGTATGTCTCTGGGCGGCGTACGCGATGAAGCTGAGATTCGCGGTCATCGCCGTACCTACATCGGCGCCCTTCCCGGCCAGATTATTCAGTCGATGAAGAAGGCCGGAACGAAGAACCCGGTCATCATGCTCGATGAAATCGACAAGATGGCGTCTGACTTCCGCGGCGATCCTGCTTCGGCCATGCTCGAAGTCCTCGATCCGGAGCAGAACAACAGCTTCCAGGATCACTACCTCGACGTCGAATACGATCTCTCGCAGGTGCTCTTCGTAGCAACAGCCAACGTACTGCATACCATTCCCGGCCCCCTGCAGGACCGTATGGAGATTCTGCGGCTGTCGGGCTACACCGACATCGAGAAGCTCGAGATCGCCAAGCAGTACCTGCTCAAGAAACAGCGCGAGGGGACGGGTCTGACCGAGAAGCAGGTCGTCTTCTCCGACGATGCTCTGCAGGACATTATCCGGTCCTACACACGCGAAGCCGGTGTTCGTAACCTGGAACGCGAGATCGGCAACGTCTGCCGCAAGGTGGCTCGCCGCGTCGTAAAGAACGGGCCAAAGCACAAGGAAGAGGTGACGAAGGATAACCTCTCCGACTTCCTGGGCGTACCCCGCTTCCGCGAGTCGCAGGTACAGGAGAAGAGCGAGGTTGGCCTGGTTACCGGTCTTGCCTGGACCGAGGTCGGCGGCAGCATTCTGCAGACCGAAGTACAGGTCCTGGACGGCAAGGGTAAGCTGACCACCACCGGCCAGCTTGGCGACGTGATGCAGGAATCGGCGCAGGCAGCCCTCAGCTACGTCCGTTCACGGGCGCATCACCTGGGCCTCAGCAAGGACTTCTATCGCAACATCGATATCCACGTACACGTGCCCGAGGGCGCCATTCCCAAGGATGGCCCGTCGGCCGGCATTACGCTGGCAACTGCGCTCTCCTCTGCCCTGACGAAGATCCCGGTGCGCCGGGATGTCGCCATGACGGGAGAGGTCACGCTGCGCGGCAAGGTACTGGCCATCGGTGGCCTGAAAGAGAAGCTACTGGCCGCACACCGCGCCGGCATCTTTGAAGCGATCCTGCCGGCGGATAACCGGAAGGACCTTGCCGACCTTCCTGACCTGGTGAAAAGCAGCATGAAGATGCATTTCGTCGAGAACATGGATGAGGTGCTGCAGATCGCCCTGGAAGGCAAGCTACCGGATTTGAAGGAAGAAACACCGGATGCGCTGGGGGTCCCGCTCACTGAGAGCGTCCAGCCTGTCGTCACTCATCAGTAAGCAAATATAGGAAAGAAGGCCGGGCGGTTGCCCGGCCTTCTTTTTTTGCTGGCTGCGTTTCTATACGGACTTACGCGACCCGCCGATGAAGTGCATGATCAGTGAAATCACCGCGAAGATGAGCAACAGGTGGATCAGAAAACCTGAGACATGCATCAGCGTGAATCCTCCAAGCCACGCAAGAACCAGAATGATTGCCAGAACTAGGAACATTGTTGTGCCCTCCCTTTTATCGTCAAATCCGCAACATCGCGCGGCATGCGGGAAGTAAGAGTCCCATAGAAGCTTTTTTGTTGCTTTAGCTACCTGTATTTAGCGGGATGCACCGAATGGGCAGCCCAAAGGAGTATGTTCGGCATCTATCTGATTGATCTTTCTGGAGGTTTTTTATGCTGATCCTTTTGATCGTTCTGCTTGTCCTGATGTTTGGCGCATTTCCCGCCTGGCCTTACAGCCGCGGCTGGGGCTATTACCCGAGTGGCGGTCTCGGCCTGATCGTGCTGATTGTGCTGGTGCTATTGCTCACACGCGGGACTTAGGGGGTGTCCTCTAACCGCCGGACAATTGCTATCATCGAAGGCACATCCCAGGAGTGTCTTCGATGCCGATTGCTTCCACTACCTCCGCCCTGCGACTCAGCAAGCTGGCTCCCTCCATTGTCCAGTCTGAGATCCGCGCCATGACCATCGCATGCAACGCGATCGATGGCATCAATATGTCCCAGGGCGTCTGCGATACGGATCCGCCTCATCCGGTGATTGAAGGCGCCGTCAATGCCATGCGCAATGGCTTCAATATCTATGCGCGCATGGACGGCATCGATTCTCTGCGTCATGCCATCGCGCGTAAGTTCGCACACTATAACGCCATTACGGCCGATCCCGATGGCGAAATCCTGGTCACAACCGGGACCACCGGAGCCATGCTGGCGACCTGCATGGCTCTGTTTGACCCAGGTGATGAAGTCATCGTCTTCGAGCCCTTCTACGGCTACCACGTCAATATGCTGTTGGGGCTGAACCTGAAGCCCGTCATCGTTCCGTTGACAGCGCCCCGCTGGGACTTCGATCCCGAAGCTCTGGCCAACGCCATCACGCCGAAGACACGCGCCATTCTCGTCAATACACCCGGCAACCCGTCAGGCAAGGTCTTCACGCGTACGGAGCTGGAGGCGCTGGCGGCCATCGCAATCGATGCCGATCTCTTTGTCATCACCGACGAGATCTACGAGTACTTCCTGTACGACGGTCACGAGCATATCTCTCCGGCGACACTGCCCGGCATGGCGGAACGGACGATTACCATTGCCGGCTTCTCCAAAACCTTCTCCGTCACCGGATGGCGCCTTGGCTACCTGCACGCCAGCAAGCGCTGGACGCCGTCAATTGCCTACTTTCACGATCTGCTGTTCATCTCGGCTCCAGCGCCGTTGCAGCATGGTGTTGCCGCGGGCCTGTGCGACCTCCCTGACAGCTTCTACACCGAGATGCGGACCGAGTACGTCGCCAAGCGTGACAAGACCGTCGCAGCGCTATCTGACGCCGGCCTTACACCCACCATTCCACAAGGTGCGTATTACATCCTTGCCGATGTCTCGCGGGTTGAAGGCTCCACCTCCAAGGAGAAGGCACGTAACCTGCTCAAGCAGGTCGGTGTGGCTGCCGTGGCGGGGTCAGCGTTCTTCCGTGCGGGTAAAGGGGAAAATCTCTTGCGTTTCTGCTATGCAAAGAAGGATGACGCTCTGGACGAAGCCTGCAGACGATTGAGATCACTCTAAAGCCCACATCAATGAAGCTGACCTCAAAGGTAATGAAGAATGTCTCTGTCACACTTTGTGTCAGTGGCTTTCTTGTACTGATGGCCAGCTTCGTTGAAGTGCTTCTTCCATTCGCCAGAACAGCTGTCTGGATCATATTTCCGCTCGCAATGCTGGTGAGCATCACAGAAGGTTTCCCACCGAAAAAGTCTTTCTGGTCTCGTTATCCGTTATGGGTGCCCCTCTGGCTGAAGATTATCGATGCCGTTATGGTCTTGCTCGGATTTGTCTACTTCCTGACCATTGCATCCAGGGAACATGCAAGTAACGATCGTTATCGCTTCTTCACCTTTGTCGCGATTCAATGCATCGATACGATCCGCAGCCTACTGGCACTCGAAAGGAAGCTGCGACCTCTCACTCCATCGCTGGGATGATTTGTCCTCACCTGAGACCCTCGATAAACGGCTCGATGCTATCCGTGATGAGCATTTCCCTGCCCTCTCGCAGAAGCACAAGTAGGAGAAAAAGCAGCCGTCCAGTGCTCAAGCATACGAAGGTTCTGTTTGACCCCAAAGCAAAAGCCCGCCATCTGGCGGGCTTTCTTACTTCAAGCGGAACGAAGCCTTACACACACCCACCGGCGATCGACGGAATCAACATGATCTCGTCTCCATCTTCGAAGGTATGCGACTCGCCACCGAGGAAGCGGATGTCCTCATCGTTCACGTAGACATTGATGAACGGGCGCAGCTTGCCCTGCTCGTCCTTGATATGCGCACCAAGCGCCGGGAACTTCACACCCAGGTCATCGACCAGGCCCGGAAGATTGGTAGCGACGGAGTCAACCTTCTTCACACCATCGGTGTGGCGGATAAAGGCGGTAGGCAAAAGTACTTTGATTGACATTGAATCTTCCCTGCTCTTTCTGTTTCTCGTCTACTGAGCTACCAGCTCGGCCTCTTCCGCAGCGGGCAGACCGTCCAGCTCGCACAGATAAGCGTCAAACTCGGCCAGCCGCGGCTTCACCGCGCGTCCGATGTCGTAGCGGCCCTGCAGCACATCGGTGGTCTTCAGGCCGTTGCCGGTAATGCAGACCACTGTGGTCTCGTCCTTACCAATGCGGCCCTGTGCGAAGAGCTTCGCGGTCACAGCCGTGGTTACGCCGCCTGCCGTCTCCGTGAAGATACCTTCGGTCTCCGCCAGCTCCTGAATGCCGGAGACGACTTCGACGTCGGAGACATCCTCACCCCAGCCGCCGGTATCGCGGATCAGACGGGCCGCATATGGGCCGTCGGCCGGATTACCAATCGCCAGCGAGCGGGCGATGGTGTTTGGCTTCTGCGGCTCATGGCGGTCGAGGTTGTTCTTCACCGCGTGTGTAATGGGCGAGCAGCCCGTAGCCTGCGCCCCGAAGAACTTCACGTGTTTCGCCTCGACGATACCGAGATACACCAGCTCGTCGAAGGCCTTCTTGATCTTGCGGATCAGCGATCCGCCGGCCATCGGCACCACGACGTTGTCGGGCAGACGCCAGCCGAGCTGCTCGGCGATCTCATAACCCATCGTCTTCGAGCCCTCGGCATAGTAAGGCCGCAGATTCACATTGACGAAGCCCCAGTTGTACTGGTCGGCGATCAACGAGCAGAGACGGTTGACGTGGTCGTAGTTGCCGTCGATGCGCACCAGGCGCGCACCGTAGATCAGTGTATTCAGAATCTTTGCCGGCTCGAGGTCAGCCGGAATCAGGATGCAGCTCTTCAGCCCCAGCCGGGCGGCCTGCGCAGCCACCGAGTTTGCCAGGTTGCCCGTCGAGCTGGCGCCGACAGTGTCGAAGCCGAAGGAGCGGGCATTGGCCAGGGCCACGGCGACGACACGATCTTTGAAGCTCAGTGTCGGGAAACAAACAGCATCGTTCTTTACGTAGATATCGGAAGCGCCGAGACGCTTGCCCAGGTTGTTGGCCTTGACCAACGGTGTGAAGCCAACCGGAAGATCGGGCTGGAAGCCCTCAGGAATGGGAAGCAGCGCACGATAGCGCCAGATGCTTGCAGGCCCGGCAGCAATGGACTCCCGGGTCACGCTACCCTTCACCGCATCGAGGTCGTAAAAGACTTCAAGCGGCGAAAAGCACTCATCGCAGATTGAAAGCGGCTGCTTGCCGTAGCTCTTGCCGCACTCTTTACACTTCAGATCGTAGGGCGCACACGCACCAGAAGACATAGGGCCTTGCTCTCCATGTGGAGGAGGGTTCTGCGTGTGACTGTCTCTCTGGAAGTGGCGCTCTTAACTCAGGAACGAGGAGCGCGGGGTGGGAACTTGCAACTTTCCTACTCCGAATCTCATGTTCCCTGTCGCCAGGAGAGAGTTGACACCGGTACGCCTTTGTTCTGTCCGGTTGTCGTGGTGTCACAGGGCTCGTCCCTCAACCACTCTTCATGAAATTCGCGCTTACCCTTGCGGGCTTGCTTGAATGTACTGTTTGTATCACGCTATGCGCCTCCAGACAAGCCATAGCCGCAGCCAATGGCGGCTAAGTGCAGCGAAATGCAGGAAAACCGCTCTTTTCGGTTTATCCTTCCGCCATGCCGAGATTCCTGGTCCGTACCGCCGTCCTGGCGGCTCTCGCCGTTATATTCGCGCCCCTGGCTGCGCTTCCCCTCGCCGCACAAGAGGCCTCACTAAACCCGGACGGCAAGGTCGCAGCCAGGTCCGCATGGCTCACGCTTACGGCTCAGCAGAAGTCGGACGTCTTCGCCTTCGCCGAGCCCTATAAGGACTACCTGCGGCACGCCAAGAGCGCCGGCCTTTCCACTGCGGAGTTCCTCCGACTGGCCAAAGCTGCTGGGTTCAGCGAATTCACCTCTCCCTCGCAGATCAAGCCGGGCGCCAAGCTCATCTTCGACAATCGTGACCGCGCTCTAGTCTTTGCCATCATCGGTGCTGATCCCGTAGAGACGGGCACACGCATCGTCGCCACCCACCAGGACTCACCCCATCTGAACCTGAAGTCGCGCCCGGTTGTCGGCGCTCCGGGCTCCGTTGCTCTGCTGAAGACCACCCTCTACGGCGGCATCAAGAAGTACCAGTGGTCGAATCTTCCGCTGGCATTGGTCGGTCGCATCGATACCACCGACGGCCGGCACCTGCAGGTAAATATCGGCTTCGCTCCCGGAGATCCTGTCTTCGTCATTGCCGATGCCGCGCCTCACTCCGACTCGCTGTTACGCACCCGCACCTACACCACCGTCCTCGCGGGCGAGGAAATGAATCCGGTCGCCGGTTCGATTCCCAGCGAGAAGAGCTCTGTCGCCGACCAGGTGATGGCCGCCCTGCGTGCGAAGTTCAACATCAAGGACGAGGATCTTGTTGCCGCTGAGCTGGAACTTGTGCCGGCAACACAACCCGCCGACGTCGGTATCGACAGCGGACTGACCGGAAGCTGGGGTCAGGATGACAAGGCGCTCAGCTATGCAGCCTCACGCGGCATCTTCGATCTGAAAGGCACGCCGAAGAAGACCGCGATGGTCTACGCTACCAATTTCGAAGAAGTCGGCTCCATCAACAACACTGGCGCCAACTCGCAATTCCTCGACACGGTCTTTACGGAACTGATGGACGCGCAAAAGAAAGGGGCTTCGGCACTCGATGTCCGTCATGCGCTACGCAACGCCGCCGTGCTCTCGGCCGATTGCAATGACGGCGTAAACCCGCTCTTCCCCGGTAACTCAGAAGCATCGAATGCGGCGGTCGTCGGCTATGGTGTGACCATCAAACGCTATGGCGCAGGCTTTGATCCGAACGCAGAGTTCACCGCCCGCATCATCGCTCTGCTCGACAAGAACAACATCGCATGGCAGACGCAGACGCCGCGTGTCGAAGTTGGTGGAGGAGGCACGATTGGAGGCTTCCTCTCGGCGCGGAACATGGAAGTGCTGGACGTCGGTATTCCGCTGCTCAGCATGCATGCGACTTACGAGATGAGCTCAAAGGTAGACCACTGGTCCATCTATAAATTCTTCGGCGCCTTCTATGGAATGGAGTGATATCGCACTATCGCGGGCTAATCACCTAATTGGTGGCTCCCGGGTCATTCCACCCGATTCGCGCGTAGCGCGAATGCATTGCTTAAGGGGACGGCTTCAGCTGTCCCGTATCAGGGACTGAAAGAACCGGCTTTAGCCGCTGAGGCTAGGAGGAAGTGTATTTGGATCTGATCCTAAGCAGATTTCTCCGCTTCCCTACAAAATGACACCCTGAAGGATCAACGCCCAGCGAGCGCATTTCCCTGTAGGTGTAGTGTAGGGCTTCCGCATCTATGGTCGTTTCCGCAATGAAAACGCCACTGCACTCCTCTTCCGGGATACAGCGACAGGGAAAATGCTCTAATCCAGCTTGACCATCTCTTTTACACCTTCAACGAAGCTGGCTGGATCGAACTCCATGCGGAGAATGTCGTCGGGGCAATCCGTCATCAGGGCCACGCGCCAGTTGCATACAAAGGCCACAAGCTGATCGGGCTGCACTGTCTTAAGCTCGCTGCAGAACGCTTCCGCCTCGGCGATACCCGGGTCGCCTTCTACATCCATCAACACGAGATCGTAGTGCTTCTGCCAGAAGCTCGAACGTCCTTCGTCCACACTCATGACCGAATCCACTTCATAGCCTGAGAGGCGCAGGATCTGATCGCGCAGGGGGCGCAGCATGTCTCGCTTACAGACATGAAGAATAGCTTTCCGATGGGGTGAATCCATAAGGGAGGTGCTTGCCTGGTTGGGGGAACGAATGCTATTTCTTTCAGCAAAGAAGGGCTCACCAAAGACCCTTAGGCCAGGACTTCGGACTTCTCTTCCGCGGAACCGGTATGCGCCGGCAGAGCCTGCATCGGCACCAGCAGGTCTTCCTTACGCATCACCAGGGAGGTAGCGTTCAGGCTGGCCAGCTCAAAGCCGTGGCCATGCGTGATCGCGTCCGTCGGGCAAGCCTCAACGCAATAACCGCAGAAGATGCAGCGGTTGTAGTCGATGTTGTAGACCTTGGCGTACCGCTCCGAAGAGCTAATGCGCTTCTGCTCCGTGTTGTCCGCCGCTTCGATAAAGATGCAGTTGGAAGGGCAAGCGGCAGCGCACAGGAAACATGCCACGCACTTCTCCAGGCCGTTCTCGTCACGCTGTAACTGGTGCTTACCGCGGAAGCGCTCCTGGAACTGAGCGCCGCGCATCGGTCCAGGACCGTCGGGGTAATTTTCTACCTCGGTGGGCTGCAGCATTTCCTTGAAGGTGATGCTCATGCCTTTGGCAATCGCGGCGACGTTGCTGACGATAGACATAGTTTGAGTATATGCCACACCGGGGTTACGCTGGTATTCGCCATGCGCCCAACCATCCTTGCTCTCGCCTGCATTTTCATCGGCTTGCCCGTCTTCGCCCAGGCCGGTCAGCAGCCGGCGATGGCCCATGCGCACGAACCAGCCACTCCTTCTACCTCGTTGACGGTAACCGGCCCAACCGGCAAGGTTCTGAAGCTGTCCCCGGACGATCTGAAAGCCATGCCGCACAAGTCTGTGGAGCTCTTCAACGAACACAGAAAGGTAAAGGAAACCTACACGGGTGTGCCTCTGACTGACTTGCTGAAGCAAGTCGATGCACCTACCGGAGAGAAGCTCCGCGGCAAACTCTATCTATTGGGAGTCATCGCCGAGGGCACAGACCACTATCGCGTGCTCTATTCCCTTGCCGAAGTGGATTCCGCCAACCATACCGGCGATGTCCTGGTTGCAGACCAGATCGACGGGAAGCGCCTCGCCGCCGACGGAGCCTTCAAGCTGGTCTCCACGGAAGAGAAGCGGCCCGCGCGCTGGGTGCGGAATCTGACCGCCATTACGGTCAAAGCGATCGAGTAGAGCATTTTCCCTGTTGCTGGGTATCCCGGAAGAGGCGTGCGGCGGCGTTTTCATTGCGGAAAACGCCCATAGATGCGGAATTCCTACTCTACACCTACACGGAAAATGTTCCAGCTGCCACCCTCTCCAGAACTTCAAGGGTGAACTGCGCAACCGCGATCTCGCCGCGCAAGACAGCGTCCAGCGGAAACCAGGCCGCATCTGCGGCATCATCTCCGCAAAGCAGCTCACCTCCTGTGACTTCACAGAGAAAATCCACCAGGACGTAGTGGTATCGAACACGATCTTCTTCGCGGAAGATCCGTTCCAGGGTCTCGGCGTGGCGTACCACCCGGACGTCCAGCCCGGTCTCTTCCCTGACCTCGCGGATCACTGCGGCTTCCAGGTGTTCTCCTAGTTCCAGACGGCCGCCAGGTAACGACCACTCGCCCTTGAGCGGTTCTCGTCCGCGCCGCACCAGCAGGACCTTGCGGTCCCGAAAGACGATAGCCCCTACCCCAACAACAGGAACGCTGGGATACTCGCGTGTGTCGCTCATTTCAGCGGTTTGCCGAACTCTTCGCAGAAGACCGTGTGCGAGAACGGGAAACGGCCACCATTGAATTTGTCAGGTCCCTGCATCCGTCCGAGCGCCAGTACGGCGACAACCCAGTAGCTCATGGGCAGGCGCAGTACTTCATGCACCTTATCCTGCTCGAAGCCTTCCATCGGAGCCGTGTCGTAGCCCAAGACCTCGGCCATCAACAGCATGTGCGTAAAGGCCACCATGACCTGCTTATTCAGCCAGCCATGCATCTGGTCGGAGTTGAACTCGGCGAAGTAGTGGGGAATGCTCTCTCGCGATGCCGCTGCCAGGCTCTCGGACATGCCACCGCGGAGCCCGGACGTGATCACTTCATCCAGATCCTTACGCCAGGCGTCGGCATCACCACAGGCGACAATCACTGCACTGGCCTCTTCCACCTTGGCCTGGTTGAAACAGGCTCCACGCAGGCGGCGCTTCTGCTCCGGCTGCTGCACCACGATGAAACGCCAGGGCTGCAGGTTATAGCTGCTGGGGGCCTGCAACCCCGCTTCCAGAATCTTCCGCAGATCGTCCTGCGGCATCGGTTCGCCGTCAAAGCTTTGGCTTGCACGGCGGTCACGAATCGCCTGGGCGAGTGATTTGATCTCGGCGCGGCTCATGCGTTCCTGTTCTTCTACTCCCTCAAAAACGTGGCCGTGGCCCGTACTGCTCAACGCAGGTTCTCCATCGGCTCTTCGGTGGCAAATGGGCTTGCCCCCGGCGTCTCCGATGATACCCATACTCCATGAAACGCTGAACGAAGCTCAGGATACGCGAGGACGAGCGTTCGCGCAGCCTCAGAGTTTCGTTTTCGGGTGGCCGCGGCATCACCGGCCGTATCTACCTTGAGATGTACGACCAAGTCCACCTTCTCTTTGCTGGAGCTATCGTCGAAACCAAAGCCCGTAATCCGGTACTCTGTCCCATCGGTCGCACGCAGTACCAGCGGCTGGTCCACGGAGACACCTTTCTGTAGTACCGGCGGCGCAGCGGTGGACGCCTCTGTCTGCAGCTTTTCCAGATGTGTGCTGCTTATAAACCCTACCGGCTGCAGTAGCGCCGCAGCCTGCTGATAGTACAGCCACGCATTCCATGGCTGGTTCTGCTTGGCCATCGTGCGGGCCGTCGTCCAGTAGTACAGGCCATCCTTCCCTGCCGAGGTCGACGCCTTGGGATACAGGCCGGCAAGCTTCCATCCACTCTCGTCGCGTAGCAGCATGCTGATTCGCCATGGATTCGTACCGGATGCATTGACAATGGCGAAGGCATATTTGCCCGCCGGCAACCCGGCGATCGTGAAATCCGTCTCCGCCGAGCTCTGGTTCAGCGTGCAGAAAAACTGCCCCGTTGCAGGAGACCCATCCGCATTGGGCTTCAAGGAAGTAGCGTCAAGAAGCCACACACTCTCCACGGCCAGCGCCGCGCCCTTCAATTTAGGAGCCGTATCCCCGGTCAATGACGCTACTGCAGCGAAGTTGCCCGCGAGCTGGGCACTGCTCTGCGCCTTGATGGAAGTCGCATCGTTTGCCTGCAACGCGGCGGCTACCGTACGGGCAACTGTGGCAATGCCGTCGCGCTCGGCCGCCTGCATCTGAGACTGGGTCGTGCACGTCTCCGCCATCAACGGACCGGCGGCTAACAGAACAGCAAACAGCGCAGACAAACGCTTCATTTCGGAACCCCGCCTGCGGATGTTTCGGCCATTGCCTCCGGCCAGCCCGCAGCATTGATAGTCTATTGGAATAGACGCGAAATGCGCCTATTTCGCGCCCGATCAGCGTCTAATCCCTATATATGCCGCGCAATCCTACTGTTTCCGGCGTTTTTCTCGTTCTGCTGGCCTCGCCTGTGCTCGTCACCTTTGCCCAGGCGCAGCAGAAATCAGCGCAGCAGAAACCATCTGCCACGCTTCCGCCAACGGCGCCGACGGCCCTTGCACCGGCTCCCGCACCCGTCCCTCAGGCCACACCAGTTCCGCCGGCGGAGCCAGCGTCCATTACGTTTGACAACGGCACTCTGACGGTAAAGACCCAGAATTCCAGCCTGAACCAGATTCTTCGTGAGATCTCCCGCAAAACCGGGATGAGCATCACCGGAGGCGTCAGCGAAGAGCGGGTCTTCGGCACCTACGGGCCGGCGCCTGCCGGCGAGGTCCTGCGCCAGTTGCTCGACGGCACAAAGAGCAACATGCTGTACCAGGAGGCCACGGCGGCCTCTCCGGCGCACCTGACGCTTACCGCGCGCCAGGGTACAGCAACGCCGCCTAATGTCTTTTCAGCGGCAGCCGAGCGCGCCGGCAATGAGGATGAGCCGGTCATTCCCCGGTCCGACGCCGTACGCCCGGGGCAGCCCCAACCCGGTCCCCTCGGGTATGGACCCGGCGGACAGCCGCAGCCCGCCCAACAGCAGGATGGCGCCCAGCAGCCCCTGCCAACACCATCTGACTCGTCAACACCCGACTCGAATCCTCAGCAGCAACCCCAACAGCAACAAACGCCGAACGGTGTGAAGACGCCGGAGCAGCTCCTGCAGCAGCTCATGCAGATGCGCCAACAGCAAACTCCGAAATAGCTAGGGCGTTGTCTCAGAAGTTCTTGTCAGAAATGTTGTCATCTGCTGAACGAAAGGGGTCCCCAGACAGCTTGCTGTCTGGGTTGATGAAGCGAAGCCTGTTTGTCGGTAGAGAGCAGATTTCTCCGCTATCGTTACGAAATGACAAACAAAAAACGAAAGAAGGGAGCCCAGGGGCTCCCTTTTCTGTTGAATACTTTCGAATCTCTCTATCCGGCAATCGTCCGTGCCGGCGCCGCGGAGACACGTGTCGCCGCAACCGAACGCGCATGCACACGGAAGATGGCGAACAACGCCTGGCAAATGCCGTAAGCCAGCAAAACACCTGCTGCCAGTGATGCCAGAACCGCACACAGAATCATGACTGATGTCACCACGACCACTCCCTGCTGAACACGCACCTGTGTGGTCAGCGTCCCTATTATTTCAACACATGTGTGTTAAGCAAGTACGACATTACCCCATACTATTGCCGCTTCAGATACGACTTTCCCGAAATAGCATTGCCTGCCGATGAATACCTCCGGTTTCCGGAGGATGTACTCTAGAGTTTTGCGGCCTGACCGCAAATCGGCGCCTATGAGCATCACTCACATTACGGTCCGCGGTGCTCGTCAGCACAACCTGAAGAACATCTCTGTCTCTATTCCCCGAAACACCCTGACGGTCGTAACCGGCCTTTCCGGCTCGGGAAAGTCTTCTCTCGCCTTCGACACCATCTACGCCGAGGGCCAGCGCCGCTACGTTGAGACTCTTTCGGCCTACGCCCGCCAGTTCCTCGACCAGATGGAGCGCCCCGATGTGGACGCCATCGAGGGGCTGTCCCCTGCCATCTCCATCGAGCAGAAGACCACCTCCCGCTCGCCCCGCTCTACCGTCGGGACCATTACCGAGATCTACGACTATCTGCGCCTGCTCTACGCCTCGGTCGGCCAGCCCCATTGCCCGCAGTGCGGCCGTCCGATCAGCCGGCAGTCTGCCGACCAGATCGTCGAGCGCATCGTCGCCCTCTCGCCGGGTGAACGCATCACCGTCTTCGCCCCCATCGTGCGCGGCCGCAAGGGAGAATTCCGCGAAGAGTTGGAGGCTTTGGACCAGCAGGGCTTCCGCGCCCGCATCGACGGCGAGATCACCGAAATCACCGAGGGCATGCGCCTGGAAAAGCGCAAAAACCACACGGTCGAAGCCATCGTCGATCGCGTCATCCTCAAGCTTGGTCCCGATGGAAAACCGGATACCCGGCGACTGGAAGCTTCTGTCGCAAAAGCCCTGCAGATGGCCAACGGCCTTGTTTTGATCGGGATAGCCGGCATGGACGAGACCCTGTACTCGTCCTCCATGGCCTGCCCGGAGTGCGGCATCAATGTACCGAAGCTCGAGCCCCGCAGCTTCAGCTTCAACTCCACCTACGGCGCCTGCCCTGAGTGCCACGGCCTGGGCTCCATCTACGACTTCGATCCGGCCAAAACCATCACCGACTGGTCCAAACCACTACTCGACGGCGCCATGGGACCAGGATCGGCCTCGCAGTACCTGCTGAAGCTCATCAAGCTGGCTGCCGAGAAGTACAAGATCGACCTGAAGAAGCCCTTCGAATCGCTGCCGGATGCTCATCAGAAGCTGCTCCTCTATGGGCCTCCGAAGGGAGAGACCGGGCGCACCGGCTTCCACGGCATCCTTGCCTACCTGCGCGATTCCCTGGAAGAGACCAGGTCCGAGGGCTATCGCGAGTACATGATGCAGTACATGTCGGCGAGCATGTGCCCTGTTTGTAAGGGGGCCCGTCTGCGGCCCGAGTCGCTGGCTGTCCGGGTCGATGGACGATCGATCGCCGAATTCACGGCGCTCTCTCTGGACCGTGCTCTCGATACCGCCAGAACACTCAACTTCACCGGACGCGAGCGCATCATCGCCGACCGCCTGCAGCGTGAGGTCATCGAGCGCCTGGAGTTCCTGAACGCCGTCGGTCTCAGCTATCTCTCTCTGGATCGCTCTGCCGCGACTCTCTCCGGCGGCGAGGGCCAGCGCATTCGTCTGGCAACCCAGATCGGCTCGCGCCTGAGAGGCGTGCTCTATGTGCTGGACGAGCCTTCCATCGGTCTGCACCAGCGCGACAACCAGCGCCTGATCTCCGCACTTGAGAGCCTGCGGGATATCGGCAACACCGTACTGGTCGTCGAGCATGACGAAGACACCATCCGCAAAGCCGACTATGTGATCGACATCGGCCCGGGCGCCGGCAAGAACGGCGGACATCTCCTGCTGCAAGGCACACCGCAGCAGATGATGGAAGACCCTCATTCGCTGACCGGCCTTTATCTGTCGAATCAAATTGCAATCTCAGCGCGTACCGAACCCCGTCCCCTGACCGGCAAGTGGGTTACGGTGGAAGGCGCTCGCGGGCACAACCTGAAGGATGTCACCGTGAAGGTGCCGGTTGGCATTATGACCGTAGTGACCGGCGTCTCCGGCTCGGGCAAGTCGACCCTGATCAACGACACGCTCTACCGTGCCTTGGCACAGAAGCTCTACGGCAGCCGTGAGGAGCCGGAATCATATAAGTCGATCAAAGGCTTCGATGAGTTCGACAAGGTCATTCAGATCGACCAGTCCCCTATCGGGCGTTCTCCCCGGTCCAATCCGGCGACGTACACGGGTGTCTTTACCGCCATCCGTGATCTCTTCGCCATGCTGCCGGAGTCGCGCGAGCGTGGTTATAAGCCGGGACGTTTCAGCTTCAACGTGCAGGGCGGCCGCTGCGAGGCGTGCCAGGGCGATGGCCAGCGCCGCATCGAGATGAACTTCCTGCCCGACGTCTATGTGCAGTGCGAGGTCTGCAACGGCCGCCGCTACAACCAGGAGACGCTGGCGGTGAAGTTCAAGGGCTACTCCATCGCCGACCTCCTCGACCTGGCGATCGAAGACGCACTGCCCATCCTGGAAGACATTCCTAACGTTAAAACCAAGCTGCAGACGCTGGTTGACGTTGGCCTTGGCTACATCCATCTGGGCCAATCCGCCACGACGCTGTCCGGCGGCGAAGCGCAGCGTATGAAACTGGCCCGCGAACTGTCCAAACGGCAAACCGGACGTACGATGTATATGCTCGACGAGCCGACGACTGGTCTGCACTTTGACGATGTTCGCAAGCTGCTGGAGGTGCTGCACCGCCTCGCTGACCTTGGCAATACAGTCCTGATCATCGAGCACAATCTCGATGTCATCCGCAACGCCGATTGGATCATCGATATGGGCCCCGAAGGAGGTACAGGCGGCGGTACCGTGGTAGCGGCCGGCACGCCGTCTGAGGTGGCAAAGGTGAAGACATCGCATACGGCTGGATTCCTGATGCGCTACTTCGCACCGGCGGTGAAGTCCGGAAAGAAGGCCAGGAAGTGAACGACATCGACAAGGAACGGGCAGAAGAGAACTTCCGGCGCCTGGAGGAGGCTCTTCAGTCCCGAGCTCCGGTAGTCCGCCAGCCGCATCTCGGCTACGGAGTCGCCTTTGCTGCTTCCGCCTTCCTGTTGTTGGTCGTCGCAACCCTCGTCCTGTCCTTTGTCATCGGAAGCCACGACGGCAAGGTACAGAAGGATAGTCTGGAGAGAATTGCGAGTCTGCCTCGCATGTCCGTCTATGCCATGGGGATCGGCTATCTAGGCACCTTGGTCTGGAGCTTCTTTCTTTACCCTCACTTCTGGAAGCGGCCCTACTTCGATGTGCTGCAGTGGAACTTCGCAGCAGTACGCCGTTACTGGCCTTTGCTGCTCACGGGCGGAGTGGGCCTATCCGTTGCAGCGGGAATTGCCGAGCGCTTTGTCTCTGTACCGGACACCGCACCGATGAATGCTTTCTTCAAAGATCGTGCCGATCTATGGCTGATCACAATCTTCGGTTCCACCGTCGCGCCCTTCTTCGAAGAGATGATGTTTCGCGGCTATTTTCTTCCTGGCGTGGCCATCGCCTTTGACTGGCTGCGGCTTGAACGCTCGGATGCCGCTCGCGCTCACTGGGAATCGAGCAGTACCGTCAGCCTGCAGGCGGTGATCTTCTCGGGCATCTTTACCAGCATTGGATTTGCCGCGCTGCATGCCTCTCAGTTGGCCAACACCTGGGGTGCGGTGTTTCTTCTCTTCTGTGTCAGTTGCGTGCTTACCAGCGTCCGCGTGCGGTTGAACTCTCTGGCGGCCTCCACGCTGCTGCACGCTTCGTACAATGCCACGCTCTTTATGGTGACCTTCATTGCTACCGGCGGTTACCAGCATCTGGAGAAGCTGCAGCACTAGGGCATACTCCAGGTTCTACAATCTCCATTGAGATGAACGACCGCGAAGCCCTTCTGAACCTCATCGCCACACTCTCCTTCCGTCTGGGCGATTTCACGCTCTCCTCCGGCGCCAAGTCGGACTACTACATCGACTGCCGTATCACCACGCTGCACGCTGAAGGCGGCCGTCTGACCGGCCTGGTGCTCTACGATCTGATCCGGCAACACTTTCCTCAGGCTGAAGCGGTAGGCGGCCTGACCATGGGTGCGGACCCGGTCGTCTCCAACACCGCCAGCGCCTCTGCCTGGTACGCCAAGGAGCATCCAGGCACACCGCTGCTCAATGGCTTCCTCGTCCGCAAGCAGCCCAAAGGACACGGCGCGGGACGCCAGATCGAAGGCTTCCTGAAGCACGGAGCCAAGGTCGTGGTTGTGGATGACGTCTGCACCACCGGCGGCAGCACCATCACCGCCATCGATGCCGTAAAGGCGGCAGGCATGGACGTTATCGGCATTCTCTGCCTTGTAGACCGCGAGCAAGGCGGCCGAGCCAACATCGAGGCTGCTGCAGCGGGTGCGCCGTTCATTAGCACCTTCACCGCAAATGACGTGCGTGCCGCGCATATCGCGCTTCCAACTCAAAAGTAGCAATAGGTAAGGTTCGCCGATACCCTAAGATCTGACCATGCTCTGGGTGCCCCATGTCCCTCGGGGACATGGGCCCGGCCTTTAGATATGTCCTTCTCGATCAGCTTCCGCGGTGAACCAGATGTGATTGACGAAGAGCTGCGTTTAGCCCATGGCGATCTCGTTATTGGAACATTTCATGAGGAGCTCTACGCCAATGTGTTTGAACTGAGCAGGGCTGACTACGAAGCACTCTGGAAGCTCGCACTGGAGACGGTTCTTTCCGGCCAAAAGGCGGCTCTTATCGTGTACTACGTTAGCCCCGAGCACTCTTCGAATATGGAATGGTGGCCGATGTATCCCGACGGAGATATCGTCTATTTTCAAAACCAGATGCCCTGGCATGATCGGTTTCGGGAGCCGTTTTCTCTGGATGCTCCGTTCGCTCTCCTCCACAATCGTCGAACGATCTCCGAAGACAGTGGAGACAAAATCTCCGAATGGGCCATAACCCGTTCTGAAATAGAAGCCTTCCTCCGCACATTCCCTGCATCTCCATCCCGCCCCGACCCGGCTTCCTGAGCGGTAAACTGTAATAGACATGATTCCTACCCTCGAATGGACACCCGAAGGCGTCCGCTTTATCGACCAGACGAAGCTGCCGCTTGATGAAATCTACGTCACCGCGACCAGCTATCAGGACGTTGCCACCATCATCCGCGACATGATCGTGCGCGGCGCTCCTGCCATCGGCGTCTCCGCCGCCATGGGCATCGCCCTCGGTGTCGACCGCAGCTCCGCCGCCACGCTTGACCAGCTCAGCGCTGAAGTCGAAGAGATGAGCAAGGTGCTCGCGGCTACCCGTCCCACCGCGGTGAATCTTTTCTGGGCGATCGATCGCATGAATGAGAAGTACAAGGAGCTGCTCGCAAAGCCCGGCATCACCATTCCGAAGATCAAGGCCGCGCTCATCGCAGAGGCACAGGCCATGTACGACGCCGATATCGAAGCCTGCAGGGAGATGGGGGCTCACGGCGCTGCCCTGCTTCCGCGGAAAGGCACCGTACTGACCCACTGCAACGCCGGCGCTCTGGCCACCTGCGGCTATGGAACCGCGCTCGGTGTTATCCGCGCCGCCGTAGAACGTGGCCACAAGATCGACGTTCTCGCCGACGAGACGCGACCCTATCTCCAGGGCGCGCGTCTCACCGCCTGGGAGCTGATGCAGGACAACATCCCCACCACCGTTCTGTGCGACAACATGGCCGGCACCCTGATGCGTCAGGGCCGCATTCAGGCCGTGATTGTCGGCGCGGACCGCATCGCCGCCAACGGCGACGTCGCCAACAAGGTCGGCACGTACTCCGTCGCAGTTCTGGCCAAGGAACACGGCATTCCGTTCTACGTAGCCGCCCCATGGTCGACCATCGATCTGGCGACAGAGCACGGTGACCAGATCCCGATCGAGCAGCGTTCTCCGGTTGAGGTCACGCACTCGAACGGCAAGCAGATGACCCCGCACGGTGTGGGCATCGAAAACCCCGCATTTGACGTCACTCCCGCGAAGTATGTGACGGCGATCATAACGGAGCGCGGCGTCCTTCAGGCACCTTACGAGATGTCGATGAAGGAGATGCTTGATGCGGAGTCTGCGGTGTCGGCCGATTAGTTATCCCCAGAGCGAAGCCCTCTTTGCCCTGTTTCAACCCCATCTGAAATCCCTGCTGCGAGGCTCGCTGCTGTCCATGCTGAGCTTTGCGCAGGGTTTCTTCTTTCCGGCTGCTATCGCGAAAGCGTGCTGCTGCGTATCTACACCGCTCTGATGGTGCTGATGATGGTGCTCCTCTTTCTGCTGTATCCCTATGCTCACTGGTTGCCCTGTGCAGCCTGGTAGCAGCAAGCGCCTTCCTCGCGAGAGCAGTACCATGGAAAGATGGCAGTACCGGCCTTGCTCGACCTTCGTCACAAGTCGCTGTTACGTGGGGGTCTGCTGGTCTTTGGATCATTTGCCATCGGCATCTGGCTCTCCGACTTCCCCAATAGCCGGGCAACGCTGTGGCTCATATTGCCAACGCTGGCCTCCTTCCTCGGAACCGTCGACTGCCTCCGCTGCATGCGCCGCCAATGGTCCTGGTATCACGGAGGCGTACTTTTGCTGATATACGCCGATCTGCTGGTTATCACCCTATTGCTCTTCTTTCTTCTGTATCCTTATGCGCATTGGCTTACTAACGCGCGCTGATGGCTATCGTCGGCACGCGTTGAATACGCGTAAGGAGACCTGGCATGCTGAAAGGCTTTCGCGACTTTATTCTTCGTGGCAACGTCGTTGACCTTGCCGTCGCCGTCATCATCGGTGCGGCATTTGGCGCAATTACCACTTCCCTGGTTGGTGATGTCGTTACCCCGCTGATCGCCGCTACGGTGGGCAAACCGAACTTCGGTTACCTGGAGCTGCACGTCGGTAGCGGTGTCGTGAAATACGGCAACTTTCTAAATGCCATCATCACCTTCCTGCTGAATGCCGCCGTCGTCTACTTCTTTATGGTGCTGCCCATGCAGTACCTGCTCAGGCGATTCAATCCTCCTCCTCCGGCCGATACCCGCGCCTGCCCGGAGTGCAAAAGCGACATTCCCAAGGACGCCACACGCTGCAGGTACTGCACGCAGCCAGTAACTGCCGCCTAGCTCGCGTCGCGGTCGGCAAGCGTGGCCTGGGTGCTGTACTCTGTCCTTCATACAAGATTCACGATAGGAAGGATCTTCACGAGTGCATCGCACCCAGGCTGTTGCCATCTCTCTTGCCTTTGTCAGCCTCGCCGCCGTAGCGCAGTCGCCGTCCGTCTTCGGGTATCGTGACTTCACCCAGCAGCAGAAGTGGGATACGACCTTTCTTGCCGTGCCCGACCCCAAACTCGCCGGCCAGCACCTCAAGACTCTTACGGCCGAGCCCCACTGGGCCAGTTCCCCCGAAGACCTGAAGACAGCACAGTACGTCGCGGCTAAGTTCAAAGAAGCCGGTCTGCAAACCGAGATCGTCCCCTATCGCGTGCTTCTGAACAAACCAAAGAAGATCAGCATCGAGGCCTTCGACAGCAAGGGCAAAAAGTTGATGTCCGGCCCGACCAAAGAGCATGTCGACGGCGACCCCTTCCAGGACGATCCGCGCGTTCTGCCGGCCTTCAACGGCTCCTCCCCTTCGGGTGATGTCACCGGCGAGGTCATCTACTGCAACTACGGCACGCTTGCCGATTTCCGAAAGATCAAGGAACTCGGCATCGATATGCACGGCAAGATTGCCCTTGTGCGCTACGGCCAGAACTTCCGCGGCGTAAAGGTCTATATCGCCCAGCAGATGGGGGCCTCCGGTGTGCTGATCTACTCCGATCCGGCCGACGATGGCTGGGTCAAAGGTGACAAGTATCCGCAAGGCGCCTTCCGTCCGGACAACGCCGTCCAACGTGGCAGCGTGCAGTTCATCGCCAAATACACCGGCGATCCCGAGACGCCCGGAGTCGCCTCCACCGAGAAGCTGCCGGACTCCGCCCGCCTGCCCGAGAACAAGCTGCAGGACGACCAGCCCAGCATCCCGGCCAATCCCCTGAGCTACCAGGATGCCCAGCCAATTCTGCGTGCTCTCGGCGGGCCGGAGTCACCCCGCCCGTGGCAGGGCGCACTTCCCTTCACCTACCATCTCGGCGGCAAAGGCGTTACCGCACACATGCATCTGGAGCAGGATTACGCCGTACGTACGATCTGGAACGTCATCGGCAAGATCCCTGGCACGGACGCTCCGGATGAATGGGTGATCGCCGGCAATCACCGCGATGCCTGGGTCTACGGAGCAGTTGACCCGAACAGCGGAACAGCCGCCATGCTGGAGACGGTTCACGGTCTGGGCGAGCTGCTCAAACAGGGTTGGAAGCCGAAGCGCACCGTCATCATCGGAAGCTGGGACGCGGAAGAAGAGGGTCTGGTCGGGTCGACCGAGTGGGCCGAGGAACACGCTGCCGAGCTCCAGCATGCCGTCGCCTACTTCAATACGGACGTGGGTGTCAGCGGTCCGGATTTCGGAGCCTCTTCTGTCCCCTCCCTGCAGCAGTTTGTTCGCGAAGTTACCAAGTCTGTCCCCAGCCCCAAGGGCGGCAGCGTCTACGACCAATGGAAGAAGTCACAGGAAGAGGGTCGCGGACGTGGAACCTCCACCAGCGCCAGCAACGTCGTGACCTCCGTCGATAATGACGTAAAGGTCGACGCTCTTGGCTCCGGCTCCGACTACACCCCGTTTATTCAGCATATCGGCGTGCCGGCGACGGATATCGGCTCCAGCGGCCGCTACGGCGTCTATCATTCGGTGTTCGATAACTACGCATGGTTCGTCAAGAACGCTGACCCGACCTTCGTCTACGAGCAGCAGCAGGCCCGCGTCTTCGGGCTGGAGATTCTGCACATGGCCGATGCCGACGTGCTGCCGTATGACTATCAGGCGTATGGAAAGGCGGTAGAGGAGTACATCTCCACCGCGAAGAAGAAGGCATCGACCGATGGTTTGACACTGAACTTCGACGCCGCAGCCGCCGCGGCCAAGCGGTTTGAGGCTGCCGGTTCGGCAGTCCGCACACGGCAGAACAGCTTCAGCGGCAACCTGAAGGCGCTGAATGACAGCCTGCGAGCTGTCGAAGGCGCTTTCATCTCTTCACAGGGCCTGCCCAATCGCCCCTGGTACAAGCACGTCATCTACGCCCCGGGTGAGTACACCGGCTATGCCGCGGTGGTGATTCCAGGAGTGAATGAGGCCATGGAAGGCGGCATCAACAACAAGCCGGATGCGGCTCTTGCCCAGGCGCAGCTTGGAGTCCTGACCGAAGCGCTCAACCAGGCCGCACAGATTCTGGAAGGCGTTGCCCACTGATGATGGCTCGTTGCCTCGCACCCACGGCTGCGCTGCTGTTGTCCATGCTGGCAACTGCATGCCGGCATGGGCAGAGTGCGGCGACAGCCGAATCAGGCTTCCGCTTCGAGCCACAGCCGCATCAGCTGCCGTTCGCGTTGATGAGGCCGGTCGTGGCCTCGGCGGTCAACGGAGACCTCTATCTGCTGGGCGTTGACCGCTCCCAGGGCGGGTCGAAGCTCGCACTAGCAATCAGCAACGACGCGGGCGATCACTGGGGCCAACCAGCGGTGCTCAACGCCGCCGGAACCATGGTCTCCACCGCAGCGGAAAACGCACCGCAGATAGCGGCACGCGGCATGTATGCCTATGCGCTGTGGCAGCAGCACGATGAGGCAGGTTCAACGACGCTGCAGTTTGCCCGCACCTCGCCCGGCATGGCGCACATGCCACCGCATGTCGTCTCGCCGGTGGACAAACCCGCCGGCGATACGAGCTACACAGGCTTTGCCAGCTTCACGGTCGCCCCAAACGGCGATATCTATGCAGTCTGGCTCGACGGCCGCGCGCCGGCTTCGGCCGCTGGAACCTTCTCTGTCTACCTGGCGCGATCGACCGATAAAGGCATGACCTTCCAGCCCAACGTCCGTGTGGCAGATCTCTCCTGCCCCTGCTGCCGTCCGGCGGCTGCGGTTGCACCGGACGGCACGGTGTATGTGGTCTACCGACATGTCTACGATGACAATGAGCGGGATATCGCCATGGTCAGCTCGCACGATGGTGGACAACATTGGAGCTCCCCGATTCGCGTCTCGACCGACCGCTGGAAGCTCTTCGGCTGTCCTGAATCCGGCCCGGTGATCGCCATTCAGAAGAACAACCCGATCGTGAGCTGGTACACCGCGTCAGAGCAGAAACCGGGCATCCGCCTGGCAGTTTCCTCCGACAGGGGAAAGACCTTCCAAGCGGCGAGACCGGTAAGTGACGGAAGTCTCTCGGCCAATCATCCCTATTTGGCGCAACGGGAAGACGGCTCCATCGCCGTCTCCTTCTCAGGACGCGCTGCAGGCCAGACTGGCGAGTGGTCTCCACTGGTGCCGTATGTCTATGGCGTCTCCGCCGAAGGCGCCGTCTCGCGTGCCTCGGCGCTGCCTTCTGTCGTTTTGGGAGGACGGTATCCCGCTACGTCCCTCGGTCAGGATGGCTCGGTCTATGTCGCCTGGTCAACGGA
The DNA here is from genome assembly GCF_025685425.1 of Terriglobus albidus. Taxonomy (GTDB): domain Bacteria; phylum Acidobacteriota; class Terriglobia; order Terriglobales; family Acidobacteriaceae; genus Terriglobus; species Terriglobus albidus. The sequence continues at coordinate 40,014 of NZ_JAGTAS010000024.1, read as the reverse complement.
AGAGGAGCAGCCAAAAACCTTCCTGGCCCGCGCCACGATGCATTAGACCATTTTTCCCTGTTGCTGCGTATCCCGGAGAGCGTGCAGTGGCGTTTTCATTGCGGAAAACGCCTATACATGCGGATGCTCTGGACTACGCCCACAGGGAAAATACTCCAACTTTGCAACTTTCGGTGTATCCCGATAGCCCGGTTCAGGGATAACGATCCACAGGAAAAAGGCGGATGATTCTTGTAAGGAAAACCGGCATGCCTCATACCCTCATCTTCGGCGTTGTGATTTTAGCCCTGATCTGGGTACCAGTTTTAGTCGTCAGGTCCGAGGCTGCTCCGGAAAATGAACTTTAAACAAAGAAAACCATTGCAGTAGAAAGGGCCGCCCCGAATCGGAAGCGGCCCTTCTTTTATGTTTGCGAGAGGCTATCCGCGCAGAGCCATCTGCTCGGTCACGATCTGAGTCAGGTCGCTCTTCTTCAGGCCGTGAACCTCTTCGTTGTACTTGTCCACCTTACTGGACCAGTTCATCGAGCAGAACTTCGGACCACACATGGAGCAGAAAGCAGCTTCCTTGTAATAGTCATCTGGAAGCGTCTCGTCGTGCATGGAACGAGCCGTATCCGGATCGAGCGAGAGCGCGAACTGCTTGTCCCAATCGAAGGTATAGCGGGCATGGCTGATGGCGTCATCGCGATCGCGGGCGCCAGGACGGTGCCGTGCGATATCGGCCGCGTGTGCGGCAATCTTATAGGCAATGATGCCGTCCTTCACGTCCTTCTCGTTCGGCAGGCCGAGGTGCTCCTTCGGGGTGACGTAGCAGAGCATCGCAGCGCCGTGCCAACCGATCATCGCAGCACCGATGGCCGAGGTGATGTGGTCGTAGCCGGGAGCGATGTCCGTAACCAGGGGACCGAGAACGTAGAAAGGAGCTCCGTGGCAGAGCTCGACCTCCTTGTCGACCTGCTCCTTGATCTTGTCCATCGGAACGTGGCCAGGGCCTTCGATCATGACCTGCACATCGTCTTTCCACGCCTGCTGTGTCAGCTCACCCAGGGTCTTCAGCTCGGCAAACTGCGCCTCGTCGCTGGCATCGGCCACGCAACCAGGACGCAGGCCGTCGCCCAGCGAGTAGCTGACGTCGTACTTCGCCATCAACTTCGTGATGCGGTCGAAGTTCTCGTAAAGAAAGTTCTGCTTGTGATGTGAAGTCATCCACTGCGCCATGATGGCGCCCCCGCGGCTCACAATGCCGGTAATGCGCTTGGAGACCATCGGTACATACTGGATCAGAACACCGGCATGGATCGTGAAGTAATCCACACCTTGTAATGCCTGCTCCTCGATGACCTCCAGGTACAGATCGATACTCAGATCTTCGACCTTCTTCACCCGGCTCAGAGCCTCATACAACGGCACCGTGCCGATTGGCACGGGCGAATGGCGCAGAATGGCTTCGCGGATCATCGGAATATCGCCGCCGGTGGACAGGTCCATCACGGTGTCGGCGCCATAGTGGACGGCGGTGTGCAGCTTGCGCAGCTCTTCGTCGACGTTCGACGTGATCGCCGAGTTTCCGATATTGGCGTTGATCTTGCAGAGCGATCCGACGCCGATCGCCATCGGCTCCAGCTCGGGATGATTGATATTGGCTGGAATGATCATGCGGCCGGCGGCGATCTCATCGCGGATAAACTCCGGCGCCAGCTTCTCCTTATGGGCGACGAAGCTCATCTCCTCTGTCACCAGGCCCTTACGCGCAAAGTGCATCTGGCTCATGTTCCAGTCGCCCGTGCGCTCGGCCTCTTTCCTGCGGTTCACGATCCATTCCGCCCGCGGCTTCGGCACGACATAGTCGTTGCCGTTGGCGTGTACAGTGTGGCCGTTTCCGTTTGCGCTCATTGTCTTATCTACCTCTCCCGATGACTGGGTATGAAACTCTGAGTATACGCCCGCACAGCCTGCGAAGCATTGCCCCCACGGCGGCCAGGAAACGGTAAAATGATTCCGGGAGCCTTATGAACAGCACTACCCGAATCGGTCTTGCCTGTGCCGTCGTCATCGCCGCAGTGGTGTACCTTGCCCTCTCCGGTATCGGCGACTCGAAGAGCTACTACGTCACGATCAGTGAGCTGCAGAAGATGGGCAACAAGGCCTATACGCGTCACCTGCGCGTTGCCGGCAACGTACAGCCCGGCTCCGTCGTTCGCAGCGGAACTCACGCCGACTTCACGCTCGTGGAACTGGATAAGACGGTTCGCGTCAGCTACCAGGGCATGGAGCCGCTTCCCGACACCTTCAAGGACGATGCCCAGGCGCTCGCCATGGGAACCTACGGCCGCGACGGCGTCTTCCACGCCACTCAGATCCAGGCCAAGTGCGCCAGCAAGTACGCTCCGGCCCAACCCGGACAGCAGCAGCCAGGTCAGCAGCCCGCAGTCTCTACTCCAAAAGCGGCTGCCGCAGTTATTCCCGCTCGCTAAATCCCTTGGCTGTCCCCAACGAACACGTTCGTTAGGCGGATACGAGCCTGCGGCAAGCCAGATTCTCGTGCTATACCGAAGCCCGCTCCTGTTTTGCTTAAGGGCACAGGCGCGAAGCTTCAACAAGCAGGTCCTTCACTAATCACCCCAGCGAACAAGTTCGCCGGGGACCCCGAACATTCAGGACGACAAAATTTATAACAAGAACACTTCTGAGATACACCAGGTACAAAACAAAACGGGCGACGAATTCTCGTCACCCGTTTCCTTTTCCAAATAGCTCGAACTACTTCGGCGTCACACGATAGACGCCGCCCCCTCTGGCATCCTCCAGCAGCCACAATGCGCCATCGGGCGCCTGCTCCACGTCGCGGATGCGGTGCCCAACATCCCAGCGCTCAGCCGGCTTGGCTCCGCCCTTACCGTCAAAGGTAATCCGGATCAACGACTTCCCTGCCAGTGCACTGATCAGAGCGGATCCCTTCCACTGCGGGAACATTGAGCCGGTATAGAACATCAGGTTTCCCGGTGCGATGATCGGCGTCCAGTAGATGACAGGCTTGGTCAGATCAGACCGCGTATCCGGACTGGGAATCGGCACACCGTTGTAGTTGACTGCATACGAGACCAACGGCCAGCCATAGTTCTTACCCGACTGAATCAGATTCAGCTCGTCGCCGCCGCGCGGACCATGTTCCACCTCCCACAGCTTGCCGTCAGGCGCAAAGGCAAGTCCATAAGGAGTGCGATGTCCAATGCTCCAGGTCTCCGATGGCGTCAGGTTTGGGCCGGGGAAGGTGTAGGTCCTCACTACAGGAGCGACCTTCGCAGCCTCGGTATCCTCGGGCGGATCAATCACAGGCACACTCGCCGCGCCCGTCTTGCCTGCCATCGGATTGCCAGGCGCAGGCTTACCATCAAGCGTCAGACGGAGAATCTTGCCCAACGGCTGATTCGGATCCTGGGCCGGTGTCATGCGTTGCCGGTCGCCAATGGTCAGGTAGAGATATTTCTTATCCGGAGAGAACGCAATCTGCGCACCGAACTGGCCGCCCTTGCCACGCTCGCCATCACGCCAGATCACCTTCAGATCTTCCAGACTCGCCGCGTCCTGGCTGCACTTCAGTTGTGCACGCGCAAGCGCCAGGCTCGATCCACCCTCGCCGGGCTCGGAATAGGTGAGATAGACGCTATGGTCTTTGGCGTAGTGCGGTGAGGTAAAGACGCCCAGCATGCCGCCCTGTCCTCCATAAAGAACAGCAGGAACATTCGACACCTGCATCTTGGCGCCCTGCTGTGTTACCAGCCACAGAGCTCCGGTCTTCTCCGTAATCAACATCCGCCCATCAGGGAGGAACGCAATTCGCCAGGGAAGATCGAGCGTTGTCACTTGAACCATATTGAACGGCACGCTCGCCTCAGGCTTCTGGTCACCCGCATTGATCTGCCCCATGGCATGGGACGCCGCCAGCGCGAGAGAAACTCCCGCGAACACTAACTGTTTCATCACGTCTTCCTCGATTGGTATGGATTAACCAGGCGCCAGCAAGCCCTGCTTCCACCAGACAGGCCGGGATTACCGTCGACTTTTTATAACACTCTCCAACAACCTGATGCCTGAGGGCCCGCTTCGGTTTCGACGAATGCTTCTTAGACGAACGCAAACGCCAGACCGCTCATCAACAACCGTTTGTTTGACCATCTCAATGTGCCACGTGATTGGCTGCCTCCCTCTGTTTCGGAATAGCGATCGCGGCCTCGTCAGAGCGGGCGCCGACGCCATTTGCATCCTGAGCCGTAACCACATAACGATAGCTGTGGCCTGTAGATACGGAATTGTCGAAATAGGCCGGCATTGTGAGCCCCAGCGCGATATTCCTGAAGGCGCCGTTACCTTCCGCCTTGCTCACACGATAGGTCACATGACCTATGGAGCCTGCCGCGGCAGCATCCCAGCTAAGCGCTACTCCGGAAGGCTGCTTTGCTGCGCTCACCTTCAGCGGACGAGCCGGAGGAGCTCCGTCGGGAAGCAAACCGTAGACACAGAACTGCCCTGTGCCGATATTTTTCGTTCCAAAGCTCGCTAGATAGACCTTCCCATTGGCAATAGTCGGAGGAGCCATCTTGGCGTAGTTGCCACAGTCATCGCGCGACCGGTTCTCAAGCGAGTTCCAAAGCTCGTGACCAATGTCATTCGCGTCATAGGCGTGCAGTATCCCAGGGCGAGATTCATGCCACGAATCTCCGCTCGCATGAATCGCAGCCCACAGAATGCCATCCCGTCCACCGTTCGACGAGAGCGAAAGCATCGCGCCCGGATGTCCGTCATTGACCTCCGGCCGGCTCATCACCGGTGTGGAATCGATCCTGTCGCCCTGCAACCGATAGACACGAGGGCGATCCCGCTGTCCCCATATATAAAGTAGCGATCCACGCTGTGCGCTGTTCCAGAAGACCAGGCTATGCAGATGTGAACCGGTCGCTGGAAAGTGCTGCAGTGCATGCTCATCTCCCAGATGGCCAAAACTGCCACGGTCGAGCAGATACAGCACACCCTCTTTCCCGCCGCCGAGCACCAGATTCGTCCCCGGAACCAGCGTGGCGCCCGAAGAGTTGAGATCTATATCCCGCTTGTCTAGGTCGAAATGATTTGTGGGCGTAAACCAGTCAAGCACCTTTAGATCTGGGCTCAGCTTGAGAAAGCTCTCGCTGAAGTTCTGCTCCCCGTCCCAGGAGCCATTCCCTGTAACGATATAGATATTTCCCTGCGCATCGACTGACGGCGCCTGGCCGGACTGCCAGATACTCGCTGCCTGCCCGGTGGGAGTCGCATTGAAAACCGCTGTCTGACGAAGCGTCTTCTGGTCGTAGGCGAGCAGAAAGCCGTGGTACGGTCCCTTGTCACAGTGCGAGGAGTAGCCAATATAGATAGTCTGATTCGCGAGCACCAGCCCAGGCCGCTGGGCCTGCAATAACGGATCAAAACCGGGAGCTGAGATCGTCACCGGACTGTTCGGAAGATCGGCTCCCGTTGCCAGATCGAGTGCGTGCAAGCGTTGCATGAAGCCGTCGCCCGCCTTGGTCAAAACGACCACATAGAGGGCGTGCTCAGCCACATCAATCACGGGCGTTCCGAGAATGCCCATCTTGCCATTGATGTCGAGACAGCCGAACTCCGCGTCATGCAGCCCAGCAGGTGTACCGAAGTTCACATGCCAGATCGGTGTTGAAGCTTCCGGATCGTTCGCATCGAAGGCATAGACACTGTTATTGACCGTGGTGACATAGACCAGATCGTGCGTTCCACCATTGATCTGGACTCCCGTCGCCAGCAGCGGTTGCGTATAAACCTGATCGTCAACCGGACGCTTGAAGAGCAAACCAAAGTGGCTGGTGTTGACATTGGCCGGCGTAAGCACCGTCTCTTTCGCATTCACACCGGTTCGTTCCAGGTCGTTGTGCTGGGTAAGGACGCTTACCTGCGCGCCAAGGTGAGAAGAGACAAGAAGAGCCGCGACCGCGGCAACATATGTACACGTATACATTTAAGGTTGAATCCCGAGGAACAAAAAGGGCACAGCAGCCGTGACTGAACAGTTGAAGCCCAACTGTATTGGTCATGCCAATGCGCTGTCAATGCTGTGAGCCTCACACTGGGGCGATACTGCACTCGGAGCAAACCGAAGCAGGATGGCCCCGATCATTGCGGCGCAGATAGAAGCGAACAGAATCGCCATCCGGCTCTGCATGTATTCCGGCCCATCTCCGAAGGCCAATCCCGCTATAAAGATTGAGACGGTGAAGCCGATACCCGCAATCCAACTGACTGCGTGTAGTTGCTTCCAGGTCATGGAATGCGACAGATCGGCGATATGGAGCCGTACCGCGAGCGATGAGAACAACATGATTCCGATTGGTTTTCCGAGTAGCAGACCTAATGCCACCCCAGTGAATGCAGGCTGCTTCAACAGCGTGGGCTGGAAGATATGAAACGAGATTCCGGCATTCGCCAGGGCGAAAAGAGGCAGGATCCCATAACTGACCCACGGCTGCAACTTTGCCTGCAGCCGGTCGAGCGGCGACTCCACCAGCCGAAGGTAATGTGCAAGTCCCTGTAACGATTCACGGGCGCCACGGCTGTGACCCGCAACGTCCCTGGCTCTCTTGAACTCCCTAAGCCGAACCTGCCCGCCTTCAACAAAATGGTCAGCCGGAAGGAAGCTCCTGGATGGAATGGTCGAGGCAAGCAGGACTCCTGCCAGCGTAGGGTGGACCCCGGACTGCTGTAGGCATCCCCAGAGCAGTGCACCGAGGATCAGATATGCCGGCAGGTCAGCAACGCCGAGTCGGTTCAGCAGAAGACAGATCATAAAGATGCCCGCACCGGCCGCTATCCACGCCAGGTGCAACTCTCGCGTATATGCAACAGCAATGACGAACACTCCCCCGATATCGTCAGCAATCGCAAGGGACGCAACGAATACTCGCAGCGCCAGCGGAATGCGCTTGCCGAACGCACCTAGAACAGCCAGCGAGAATGCAATATCTGTCGCAACCGGAACTCCCCAGCCCTGCGCAGTGGACGTGGAGTGATTCAGAGCAAGGTAGATTCCGGCAGGCACGACCATACCGCCCAGAGCCGCGAACCCCGGCAGGATGGCACGACGGAACGACGCTAGTTCGCCAATCAGGATCTCTCGCTTAACCTCGAGTCCAACCATAAGGAAGAAGACCGCCATCAGGACATCATTGATCCAAAGCTCAACAGGCCAGATAAATGCCGTCCCACCCACACCGGCTTTGAGCGGAAGTCTCAGGATGTCCTGATATAGCGGAGCGAACCGGGAATTTGCGAGGTATAGGGCGATGCATGTCGCGAGTAGCAGCACAATACTGCTACTCGACTCGACCTGTGCAAAGCGCATAAAGGGCCGAACAAGTCGAAGTACAGGCCGATCATCGCGAATGGAGTAAGCCACGTCCACTTGCTCATCGTATCGAGATTGAGAGTAGCTCGCTGAGAGACTCACAATGAGTGTGTATGTCAGCACAATTTCTTTCGTAGGGACTCGGGTTCGTTCCAGGTCCTTGTGCTGGATAAGGTTTATCCGCGCGCTAAGGACAGATGTAGACGTCCTACCTCTCTCCATGTAGAGTGTCTACATCTTCCCCGGGGGAACCGGAGGAGACAGTCTTGACGCCACGCAGGATAGGAGCAGCACACCATGAGATTCTGGCGCCGCCGAGCCAACGAGGTTGACGAAGAGATCGCCAGCCATATCGCCATGTCCATTGCCGACCGCGTCGCCCAGGGCGCGTCTCCTGAAGAGGCTCGCCGGGCTGCGCATCGCGAGTTTGGTAACCCACTGCTCGTCCGCGAGACGACTCAGCGCATGTGGCCCGGCGAGTGGCTAGAACACGTCCTGCAGGATATTCGATACGCGTGGCGTCAGATGCGCCGCTCCCCCGCCTTCAGCATTACAGTCATTGCCACCCTCGCGCTCGGCGTTGGTGCAACGCTTGCCATGTTCACCGTTGTCGAGCGCGTCCTTCTCCAGGTACTCCCTTACGCTTCACCTCAACGGCTGGTCAAAGTTCAGGAGTCGGGCCGTCGCGGTGACTCTCCTAACATCTGTTGGCTCGACATCCAGCAGTGGCGGCTCAAAGCCCGCTCCTTCGAGTCCCTCGGCTTTCACACACCCGCAAATGGCCGCTTCTTTCTTGAGGGTGACGGCGGGGCGCAACAGATCAGGAATCAACTCGTCAGCACCAACCTCTTTCACGTCCTTGGCGTCAGCCCCGCGCTGGGCTCCGGCTTCAGCGGCACTACGGACACTTTCGCAAATACTGGCGAAGAGAGTACGGTCATCCTCAGCGACACGGCGTGGCGCCAATTCTTTGGCGCTCGCCCCGATATCATCGGCCGTATCGCCAGGATCAATGGGAAATCCTACACCGTCGTCGGGGTAATGCCCCGTGGCTTTGCCCTTCCTCTCTCCACCACAACGGCCGAGGTCTGGACTCCCGCGCCATTTACGGAAGCCAGCAAGACTCACACCAGTGAAACGCCCACATACATGGTTGTTGCACGGCTTCGTGCCGGAGCCAGCATCCAATCTGCCGACGCAGAGATAAAGGCGATCCAGCCCTCGGTCGCCGCACAATACACTGACATGTACCTGCGAGAGCTGGTCTCCTCTGCCTCTGTCAGCAGTTACGCCGCTTCGTTGGTGGAGCCCGAGGTTCGGCGCGCCGTGCTCGCACTATTCGCCGCTTCCGCTCTTCTATGGATCATCGCCTGCATTAACGTCGGTGGCCTGCTGTTTGCCCGCCGCGTCACCCGCCAATGCGAAATTGCAGTTCGCGGAGCCCTTGGCGCAAGCCGTATTCGCATTGTCCAACAGCTCATTCTCGAAGGCCTCTCGCTCAGCATCGGCGGTTCGCTTCTCGGCCTTGTGATCGCTTTCGGTCTTCTACGCCTCTTTGCGCATGGCCTCTCCCTGCAGCTGAACCTCCATGATGCCTCTCCTGGCTGGAAGTCCATCGCTGTACTTCTCGCTCTTACGGTATGCAGCGCGCTCGTTTCTGCTCTCTGGCCTGCCCTCACCAGTGCCCGCGCCTCTATCGAGCCTGCCCTTCGTCAGGGAGCACGGCAGTCCGGCATCAGCCCGAGCCAGCACCGTACCCGTTCGCTTCTCGTCGTCAGCCAGATTTCGCTCGCACTCGTACTTCTGTTCTCCTGCGGTCTTCTGCTACGCACTATCTACGCTCTTCGCCAGGTTCCGCTTGGCTTCCGTACCGACAACATCCTCGTCGGCAGCATGGCCATCCCCTCATACCGGTTCGTCAATCACGACCTCAACGCTACCCTCTATGCGCCAATCCTTAAAAGAGTCCGCGCTCTGCCCGGAGTTGAGGCAGCCACCCTCATGACCGAGGTTCCCCTCGGCCACAGCTTCCGTATGATGTTCAGCTTTTCCGCGGAAGGGAACTCCGCCGACGCTATTCGCCGGCGTGACATTCGCGCCAACTTCCGCGCGGTCAACTCTGACGCTCAGCGTGTCTTCGGTTTCACCATGCTTCGTGGGCGCTACTTCAACCAGGACGACACCGCCGGCTCGCAGGCAGTCGTCGTCGTGAACCATGAGTTCGTCAAGGAGTTCTCCCAGTCGAATGATCCCGACAAGATCATCGGCCAGAACATTATGAACTTTGGAAAAGAGCGTCGCGCGATCGTCATTGGTGTCCTCGATGACTCGCGCCAGGTCTCTGTGACCGAACAACCTGCGCCTGAGATCCAGGTCTACTTCCCGCAGCTCACGCCTGACTCGGGCACCTACAAGGTATCCGGCGGCATCGCCATGTCGCTTGCACTCCGTACCAGCCGCAGCACCGATTCCATCGTTCCGGAGTTGCGCTCCATCATGACCCAGGCGAGCCCCGAGTTCGCCAACACGGAGTTCAGCACCATGACCCAGATCGTCGAGGACTCCTATGGCAGCCAGCAGCTCATCTCCCGGCTTCTCATCGTCTTCGGAGGCTCCGCGCTGCTCCTCTGTCTCTCCGGACTCTACGGGCTGCTTGCTCAACTCGTCACCCAGCGCACCCGCGAGATCGGCGTCCGCGTTGCCCTCGGAGCCAGCCGCAGCCAGGTCGTCTGGCTCGTCCTCCGTCAAGCAGGAGGCATGATTCTTGCCGGCGCCTGCACTGGTCTTACCCTGGCCTGGTTCAGCAGCCGCTTTCTCTCCAGCTATCTTTATGGAGTTCGCGCACACGACACCGTAACCCTGATCGCGGTCGCTCTCCTGCTGGCTATCGGAGGATTCACCGCTGCCTTTCTGCCCGCCAGGCGCGCCGCATCCGTCAACCCGGTTGAAGCACTCCGCATGGAGTAAGCAGCATCGAAATGAACCGCGGACTCCCTGTGTATCGCTGACTCAAAACCTGAAACCCGATAGTAAGAGAATCAGCGTTGCAGCTCATACAATGAGGGTGGGATGGGCTTGTGCGCGTTTTCGTCACAGGAGCGACGGGTTTTATCGGTTCCGCAATCGTTAGGGAATTCGTCCATGCAGGGCATCAGGTATTAGGCCTTACCCGCTCTGCTGCCGGCACAAAATCGTTGATCGCCGCCGGCGCCGAGGTACATCTGGGGGATCTGGAAGATCCGGAACGCCTCCGTCTTGGAGCATCGATGTGCGATGGTGTGATCCACACAGCCTTCGTCCACGACTTCACAAACTGGAAGATGAGCTGCGAGATCGATCGCCAGGCAATCGAGGCCCTTGGCTCCGGACTCGCCGGCAGCAATCGCCCTCTGGTAGCTGCCTCTGGCACTGGAGTTGCACGCGTCGCGGGCCAGCTCGCAACTGAAGACGATCCGCAATCCATCTCCACCGGGATTCCCCGCACAGCGTCAGAAGAGGCCGTGCAAGCCCTGACAGCACAGGGGGTACCAGCTTCTGTGGTTCGCCTTCCTCCAACCGTCCACGGTGAAGGCGATAACGGATTCATCCCGGAGATGGTCGCCATAGCTCGAAAGCGCGGCGTTTCAGCATATGTAGGCGACGGTTTCAATCGCTGGCCTGCGGTGCATCGGCTCGATGCCGCTCGCCTCTTCCGGCTGGCACTGGAGAAAGGAACAGCGGGAACCACGTATAACGGAATCGCAGACGAAGGAGTGCCGATACGTGAGATTGCGGAGGTGATCGGCCGGCGGCTGCGATTGCCCATCGTCGGCAAATCGGCAGGCGAAGCAATTGAACATTTCGGCTTTCTCGGTCGCCTCCTGAATCTCGATATGCCGGCTTCCAGCAAGGCCACTCAGAAATTGTTGGGATGGCGCCCGAGACAGCCTGGCCTCATTTCAGATCTCGATCACGTGCGATATTTCGAGACTGTGATTCCAGCCTTGAACTAAGTAGGCTACGGTCGCAGGATCGCCAGGCTGTACCTCAAAAGGAAAGACCTCAGCACTCGCGACAAAACCATTGCCAGTGCTATGCCTCCCAGCACTCTACGGATCAGCAAAATTTTCCGCATACGCCTGGTCACCGCACTTTATGAATCCTCATTCTTCGCATGACATCAATTAGATGACTGTCGAAATACTTTCACAACATTCGACACGGAGGATTTCATGGGAAAGCTATCGAATAAGGTTGCCGTCGTCACAGGAGCGAGCAAAGGAATTGGCGCAGCGATTGCAAAACAGCTTGCAAAGGATGGAGCCAGCGTCGTCGTTAACTATGCATCGTCGAAACAAGGCGCGGACAAGGTCGTCGCCGAGATTAAGGCTGCGGGCGGAAACGCCGTTGCCATCGGCGGCTCGGTCGCAGACAACGGCCAGACCGTAAAACTCTTTGAAGAGGCCAAAAAGACTTACGGCAAGATCGATATCCTCATCAACAACGCCGGTGTTTACGCGTTCGTACCGCTTGAGGAGATCACTGCCGAAGAGTACGCCCGCCAGTACAACACCAACGTTCTTGGCCTTCTGCAGGCCACGCGCGAAGCAGTGAAGCACTTCCCTGCGGAGGGCGGCAGCGTGGTAAACATCAGCTCGATTGCCAGCACCTTCGCGCCCCCCACGACCAGCATCTACAGCGGAACCAAGGGTGCGGTCGACACCATCACCAAGGTGCTCGCGAAGGAGCTTGCGCCGAAGAAGATCCGTGTCAATGCCATCAATCCCGGCTATGTCGTCACGGAAGGCACCGAAAAGGTCGGGGTCACCGGTTCCCCACAGGAAGAGTTCTTCATCTCGATTACCCCGCTTGGACGTGCCGGTCAGCCGGAGGACATTGCCCTTCCGACTGCCTTCCTTGTCTCTGACGATGCGCGCTGGATCACCGGCGAGATCATCAAGGTCGGTGGCGGCGCAGGAATCTAAGGCCCGATTTTCCAGTTCATACACGATCCAAATTGCTTTGGGCTGCGGTCAATGACCGCAGCCCAAGCTTGCAGTGAAAAACGCATCGGTTCCGAACCCACCTCAGCGTTGCGAGGGGGCACACGGCGAAGAAAAAAATGGACCCCGAGGGTACCCGGGTTACTTCGCAACCGCCTTCAGGTAGCGATAAAAGAATTCACAGCCCGCATCGAAATCCGAGACCTTGATCCGTTCATCCTTCCCGTGCGCACGGTTCTCGTCGCGATCCATTCCCATGCCGGAAATACCATAGCTCGGAATACCTGCAGCCATGGTGTAGATGGAATCGGTCGCGCCGAACTCCATCGACGGCACAATCACCAGCCCCGGCCACATCTGCCCGACTACCTGCTTGAGCGGATCGAAGACCGCCGGTAGCGGAGGAGGAGGCGGCGCACTGGTGCGATTGGGCGCGGTATCGCTCACCTGGCCTCCGTCGCTCTTATAAGCCACCTTCACCTCGTTATCCCCAATCACACGGGCCAGCTCCTGACGGACCTCCTCCTGCGTATGCCCTGGAAGGATGCGGCAGTTCACATTCGCCTGTACTTTATTCGGCAAGGCATTGGGAGCATGTCCTCCCTGGATCATCGTCGCCACGCAGGTGGTGTGCAGTGCGGGATAGATCTCGGGATTCTCGTTGAGCCGCTTCAACGCCCCCGGGTCCGGAGGAGTCTTCAGGACAGCCATTCGATCTGCACCAGCACGTCCGCCATCCAACTTTGCCAGCGCAGCAAACTGTGCCCGCGTGACCTCATTCTGTTCGAACGGAAACTGATACTTCTCTACCTTTGCGAGGGCCGCCACCAGACGATAGATCGCATTCCCAGGCATCGGTTCTGAGGAGTGGCCTCCGGGCGAGGTAGCAATCAGCACGTAATCGGCATAGGTCTTTTCAGTCGCTTCAACATTGAGAGAGTACGGCTTGCCGTTCACGGTGGTCATTCCGCCGCCATCCGGATTGATGACGAACTCGGCCTGCATCTCCTCCGGATGATTCTTCATTAACCAACCCACACCATTCGAGGCGCCGCCTTCTTCATCTGCGGTGAGCGCCAGAATGATGTCACGGCTGGGCACAAAGCCCTCACGCTTCATGCGCAGGAAGGCCTCGATGGCTGCGGCGTCTCCGTCTTTGACGTCATAGGCTCCGCGGCCATAGAAGTAGCCATCCTTCTCCGTAAAGACAAATGGATCGGTCGTCCAGTCGGAGCGATTCGCTTCCACCACATCCAGATGGCAGATCACCAGCATGGGCTTCAGCGTCGATCCCGCCTTGCCGCGATAACGCGCCACCAGGTTCATCTTGCGGTCATTGGGGCCGAGCAGCTTCAGGTCCTCGGCAGGAAAGCCCCCATGCAGCAGTCTCTGCCGCATAGCCTCTGCTGCCTTCGTAACACTGCCGACGGAGTCAGTCGTATTGATCTCGATCAGTTGCTTAAAGATCGCCCTCGCTTCGGCCACTTCACTACTTCCGGCGCTAACACCGGTGGATTGCGCAGAAACGCCAATCGTACAAACTACCCCCAGCACTATTCCCGCCGCTGTCTTCATCGTGCATTTCCCTCAGGCACCATCCTACTCATCAGACACCCTGCCATCGAAGCACCTATACTTTCTCTAGCGCATGCAAGCTGCCGTCCTCACCAACGTCACGAAACTCTATGGCCGCTTCGCCGCCCTGAAGAGCTTTTCGGTCACGCTGGAGGCAGGCGCCGTCTACCTTGTCCTGGGCGAGAATGGAGCCGGCAAATCCACGCTGCTGCGGTTGCTCGCGGGGCTCTCACTGCCGACCCGCGGCACGCTTACCGTTCTTGATGGGCCTGCCAACAGGCAACAGCGGCGCGTCGCCTACATGAGCCACGCAACCATGCTCTATGACGAGCTGACCGCCATGGAGAATCTGACCTACTACACCAAACTCCGCAAGAGCGCAGGAGATTGCGCATGCATGGGATCTCCCGAGATGGCCTTGCGCGCGGTTGGTCTTGATCCGCACCTCAACAAACCAGTCAGCCAGTATTCGCAGGGAATGCGGCAACGGGTCTCGCTGGCGCGTGTCCTCTCCGCAGATCCCGAAATGCTCTTACTCGACGAGCCCTTCTCCAACCTGGATGTCCACTCCGTTGCCCAGATGCTCGACCTATTGAAAGACTTCCGCACCTGGCCGCTGGCCAACGGTCACCCCCGCACCATCGTTCTCACGACCCACCAGGCAGAGCTGGCCATGCCTCTGGCTGATCATGTCCTGCGTATTCAGGCCGGGGAGTTTGTCTCGATGGAGGCTACCCAGACAGCATGAGCTCTCCACACGTCTCCAAAACAAACGCTGCCCGTATCCTCGACCAGCTTGGCATCTCCTACGAGATTCGTACCTACGAGGTCGACCCCAACGACCTCACCGCCATCTCCGTCGCGAAGAAGATCGAGATGCCGATCGAGCAGGTCTACAAGACACTGCTCTCCCGTCTGCACTCAGGCGAATACGTCTTTGCCGTTGTGCCCGGTGATGCCGAGCTTGACCTGAAAAAGCTCGCAGCCGCCGCCGGCGAAAAGAAGGCCGAACTGGCTTCGCTCAAAGATGTAGAGCCGCTCACCGGTTATATCCGCGGCGGGGTAACTGTGATGGGCGCAAAGAAAGCCTTCCGCGCCTTCGCTGACGAGACACTTGAGCTCTGGGATCGCATCTCCGTCTCCGCCGGTCAGCGCGGTATGCAGCTCCTGATGTCCCCCGCAGATTACCTGCGCGCCTCCGGAGCTGAAGTCGTCGACCTCACGAAAGCCCCGGTGCAGCAGGCATGAACTATCTCCGCACGGTCTGGCTGCACCTGGAAAAGGAGCTTCGCCTCGAGTTCCGCTCGCGCGATGCCCTGATGGGCATGCTCTTCTTTACCCTGCTCGTCGTGGTCGTGTTCTCACTGGCCTTCGACCCCACCTCGCAGCCCACGCTCGCCCGGCAGATCGCCGGCGGCCTGCTCTGGGTCGGCCTGCTCTTTGCCTCCACGACGGCACTGAATCAGTCCTGGTCGCGCGAGATGCGAAACGGCGTACTCGATGCCCAGCGGATGTCGCCTTCACCGCCGTCTGCACTCTTCCTCGGCAAGGCGCTGGCGAATTTCCTGTTCGTCACAATCGTAGAAGTAGTACTTGCACCAATCTTCTTTATCTTTTTCAATTTGCACATCTTAGGGCAAGCCAGCATGCTTCTCGCGTTGCTCCCCCTGGGCACCTGGGCCATCGTGGTTAACGGCACCTTCTTTGCCGCACTTGGCCTCCGCGCACGCAGCCGGGAGCTGCTGTTGCCTCTTATCCTCTTTCCGATTGCCCTGCCTGCCCTGCTGGCGATGATCTCGGCGGCTACGGGAATCTTGACGGGAGAGACCGAGCCACAATCAGGACTGCGCATCCTGGGCATCTATGACACGGTCTACACCACCGTCTCCCTGCTGCTGTTTGAGACCATCCTTTCGGCGGAATGAGGTCAGCATCTGCGCTTATCCTGCCGGATGCCCCTCCCTCACAACGTTAGGCTGGGCGGAGATGACCTCGAATTTATATAGCTCTGCGCCTTCCGCGCTGTCCGCTTAGCGCACACAATGTGGGCCGTCCCCTGAATACCGCAGCGTTGCGTTGATACACTGATGACACCGTGCAAGGCCTGAAAAAAGCTCTCGTATTTGCCTTTTTTGTGGCAACGTTAGTCGTCCTCGTCATTGGTTTCCAAAAGGCGATGGTTGCCCCCGTTGATGCACAGCAGGGCGAGATTTACCGCGCTATCTACTATCACGTTCCGAACGCGATCTGGGCTCTCTGCTTTGGCTACGTCAACCTGATCGGAGCCCTGGGGGTTCTGTATTTCAGGAGCCGCGACCCGCTCAAAGCAGCAGCATGGGATGCGCTCGCCATTGCAGGTGCGGAAGTGACCGTCGTGTATTGCACCGTCTGCCTCGTGACCGGTTCTCTCTGGGGACGTGTCGCCTGGGGCATCTGGTGGACATGGGATGAGCGCTTGACCACGACGCTGCTGCTCTGGCTGCTCTATGTCAGCTATCTTCTGCTGCGCAGGTTCAGCCCGCCGGGACAGACCTCCACTCTTGCTTCTGTGCTCTCGGTCTTTGCTGCGGTAGATATTCCGATTGTTTACTTCTCGATCCGCTGGTTCCGTACCCAGCATCCGGCTCCCGTTTTTGGTGGGGGCGATGGTTCAGGTATGGACAAGTCCATGTACCCCGCTTTCCTCTGGAATCTGACTGCCTGGTTCCTTTGGGGATGTTTCGTAATGGGGCTGCGTTACATCAGCGCACGGCGCGAACGTCAGGCCGAGTTGGAGGTTGTTCTCTAGTGGCGCACAGGCATCTCGTACTCATCTATGCATTTGTGATCGGCGCCCAGGCGGCTTACTTCCTCTTCGCCCTGAATCGCTGGCGGAAGTCGCGCTAGCGTCCAACTGCCATGGGCCACACGGATCGTTTCACAGGCCGCGCCGGTGCCTATCAGCAATACCGGCTTGGTTATCCCGCAGCCGACATCATACGCACGCTGCGTGAGTGGACTGGCCTGACATCGAGCGATACGGTTGCCGATATCGGCGCCGGCACCGGCATGCTGACCGAGCTCTTCCTCGATAACGGCAACCCCACCATCGCCATCGAGCCAAATGCTGAGATGCGAGCAGCCTGTGCGACGCAGAACGGCGGGTATCCGGCGCTTACCCTGATCGACGCCACTGCCGAAGCGACAACGCTGCCCGATCACTCCGCCGATCTGATCGCAGCAGGCAGAGCCTTTCACTGGTTCGATCATGCACGGGCAATTCCGGAGTTTCAGCGCATCCTCAAGCCCCGGCACTGGGTAGCTCTGGTCAGTATCGGGCGGTCAAAGGACGATTCACCCCTCTCGCAGGCGTTTGAGTCGCTGCTCACCACCTATGGAACCGACTACCGCTACGTCCGTGACGGTTATCGTGTGCATGACAAGCTGGAATCACTCTTTCCTGGAGGAGAGATTCGCCAGACGGCGATCGCGGGCGAGCAGAAGCTGACATTGGATGCCCTGCGGGGCCAAGCGATGTCATACTCCATGGCTCCTCTCCCCGGCGACCCGCGTCATGCGGCGTTTGTGAATGCCTTGGAAGACTTTTTTCAGCGGTTCAGCGATAAAGGGCTGCTCACCCAGCCGACAACATGCTGGATCAGTTGCTGTCGTTTCGCTTCGTAGACAAGTCGGGCAGCCCGTACTCTCATTGCCCCATTCTTTGCGCAGCAAAGGTGGGTATCGCGCTCCGCGCGATGGTTCTTCATTTCAGATGAATTTCAACGGGATGATTACTCGGTCTCTCAAGCGAAAGACGGTCTCGCTTCGCTCGATACCCCACCCTTCGCGATGAAGTCGTGAACGGATGTCCGGTCACACCGAACCCATCGACTTCCCTCTTTTGAAAGGAAAACTTACCGTCTTGCCGCCTCGACCGGCACTGGACGCTCAACCTGCGGTGTCACCATGCCGCTGGTGTCTTTCATGGCGGCAATGTCCTTGTCGTAACGGCCGACCAGCGAGTTCCAGCGGATGATGGCCAGCTCTTCCAGCATCTTGGCGCCGTCTTTCAGGTAGCTCATCTGTGACCGCTCGTCGTGGCCCCAGGTTACTGGAACCTCGCGGACGACGTAACGCAGCTTGCGGGCGATGAAAAGGATCTCGGGGTCGAATCCCCAGCGCTCGATGCGCTGCAGCCGGAAGATGACCTGCGCGGCGCTGCGGCGAAAAGCCTTAAAACCGCACTGGGTGTCCTTGTACGGAAGCCCCATCACCAGCCGTGTCATGGCATTGAAGCAGCGTCCGAAGAAACGCCGGTAGAACGGCTGATGGATCGTCTGCCGCTGGCGTTCCAGCCAGCGCGAACCGATGGCGACATCGGCGCCGGCATTCAGAGCGGCGAACAGCCGTTCCGCCTCCTCCATCGGGGCCGACAGGTCGGCATCCGTAAACATCACGACTTCGCCCGCGGCCTGTAATAGTCCATTTCGGACGCTGTAACCCTTCCCCCGGTTGCCGCGATTATGGATGAGTTTGAGACCCGGATGGTGCTCCATCCACCGCTTAATGATGGCGGGTGTCTGATCGGTAGAGCCGTCATCGACGACCAGTACCTCAGCATCCCATCCACGATCGTTCACACACGTCAGAACGCGGTCCAGGGTTCTTTCAATACGCGCCTGTTCGTTGAACGCGGGGATGACGATACTGATCTTCGGGTGCTGCATAGCCGGCTTTCGCAATGATAAGGGTTTGTCGCCGCTTATCATACTCTTCCTTTTAGACGTGAGCGACATACCCTCAGACGCAGTTTTGCGGTGTACACTCAACGACATCTATGCAGGACGAGTTCCAGAGCCCGCCGCCACAGGATCCACCTCCGCCGCAGTCTCAACCTGCCCCGGCCGCACAGCAGGCCTATACCTACGCTCCGCCTCCTCCTCCACCGCCTCCACAGCAGCCCTATGGCTACTATGCCGCTCGCCCGCCGCGGCGGCCGCGCTCTCCGTGGTTCTGGATCGGCATCCTCGGCGGAGCCGCAATCGTCCTGGTCTGCCTCTTCTCGCTCTTTGTCTATGCCATCATCAAGGCCGGCGGCGTTGACACGGAGTCCACGGCGGGCAGCTTCGGTTCCGGCGGCAAGATCGGTGTCATTGAAGTCAACGGCGTCATTCTTTCGTCAGACAAGTTCAATGAGCAGCTTCGCAAGATGGCGGACAATGACGACGTCAAAGCCATCATCCTGCGCATCAACTCACCCGGCGGCGGAGCTGCGGCCTCGCAGGAGATCTACCACGAAGTCCTGCGCGTCAAGCAGGCCAAGCACAAGAAGATCATTGCCAGCATCGAGTCTGTCGGTGCGTCGGGCGCCTACTACATCGCTTCGGGCTGCGACCGTATCTACGCCAACCAGGCCTCGGTCGTCGGCTCCATCGGCGTCATCATGGAGTGGATGAACTACGGCGACCTGTTGCGCTGGGCCAAGCTGAAGAACGTCGTTCTCAAGGCCGGCGAGTTGAAAGACGCCGGAAACCCCGCCCGCGATCTCACACCCCAGGAACAGGCTTACTTCCAGACGCTGGTGGACAACATGCACGTCCAGTTCATTCACGATGTCGCCACGGGGCGTCATGTTGCCGATGACAAGATCAAACCCCTGGCTACGGGACAGGTTTGGACCGGCGAACAGGCTCTTCCGCTCGGCCTGATCGACCGCCAGGGCGGCTATCGCGACGCTCTGATGGAAACCGCGAAAGAGGTTGGAATTTCGGGCGAGCCTGGCATCGTTCGCCCCAGGAAGGAGAAGACGGGCCTGCTCTCGGCACTGATGGACTCCGATCCGGACGATATCTTCCCAAACCCGAGCAAACTGCTGAATGAGGCACCCGGTTTCTATTTCATGTGGAAGTAACCCGGCAAAAAATGTTGAAACCACCTTTTGCCGTTGTTCGTCAAAAACGTGTAAAGCTAAAGCTGTCTCGCATTTACGCGTGATTTCGGATCCCCCGTACACGCAAGCCCCGAAAGGATGCCGATGACCAAGGCCGACCTCGTTGAAAAAGTCACTGCTCTCGGAGACCTGACCCGCCGCGACGGAGAGATTATTGTCGATACCCTCTTTGACTCCGTGATCGGCGCCCTGAAAACCGGCGACAAGATCGAGATTCGCGGCTTCGGATCGTTCCGCACGCGCCAGAGAAAACCACGCATCGGCCGCAATCCGAAGACCGGCGCCAAAGTCGACGTCCCCGCAAAGCGGGTGCCGTACTTCAAGCCGGCCAAGGAATTGCGCGACCTCGTTAACCCGAAGGAATCCTCTGAGCCCGAGGAGATCGATATCCACCACCCGCCCGCCATGTAGAGCATTTTCCCTGTTGCTGGGTGTTCCGGAATGGCGTGAAGCGGCGTTTCATGCGGAAAACGCCCCTAGGTGCGGAAGCCCTACTCTACACCTACAGGGAAAATGCTCCAGGCGGGCTTTATCGTTGCGGGCTATCGAGATTATTCAGCGTGCCTGCCTGGCGGGCAGGTATCAGGCGAAGAGGCAAATCCAATCGAACGGCTTCGGCGCATAGACCCCACACTGAAATTTGTTCTGCTAACGTTCCTGATCGCGTATACGGTGGGGTACGGTCTGCTGTGGCTTTGGCCCCCGGCCTCGGGTCTGGCTCGGCAATACCTTCCAAGGACCGGCGTCGTCTACGCGCCGGCGATAGCTGCCCTGCTGGTCACCGGAAGAGAGGGCGCCGGCAGCTTGCTGCGGAAACTCAATCCGCGTGGGCAATGGCTCTGGGTGCCCGTGCTACTGACCGCGGGCGTGGTGTGCATAGTCGTGGCGTCGCTCGTAGTTGGAGTAAAACCGGGAGACCTCGCCCGCACCGCTCATGCGTGGCCCTTGTTTGCGGCGCACGCACTGCTGCAGTTTGTGTTCGCCGGATGCGGGGAGGAATTGGGATGGCGCGGATGGCTGCTTCCGCAACTGATGACTCGTCACCGGGCCATTGTTGCGACCATGATCGTAGCGGCGATATGGGGCTGCTGGCACGTTTTCATTCTTCTCAGCGGCTTACGAACAGCGTCTGCGTTTCTGTTCGGCGTATTCGGCTTGTCATTTCTCTTCACGGCACTGTGGGAGCGCGTGAACGGGAATATTTTCGTGCTCGCCGTGGCCCACGCCAGCGTCAACGCGCCGCTCTCGTTGCTGAGCAAACAGAGCGTGGTGGACGCCGTGTTTGTGCTGTACGGCCTTCTTGGTCTAGTCGTATTGATTCGAATGATGGCGCAAGGAAATCGCGTACCT
Organism: Terriglobus albidus; assembly: GCF_025685425.1. Lineage (GTDB taxonomy): Bacteria > Acidobacteriota > Terriglobia > Terriglobales > Acidobacteriaceae > Terriglobus > Terriglobus albidus. The sequence goes on along the minus strand of NZ_JAGTAS010000024.1, from coordinate 18,774 downwards.
TCTCCATCTGATCGGCAGTTCGCTGAAACGGTCTCTATCGCGGCCACTTCTCCAGCACAATCGCCTCCGCCCGGGCCTTAACCTCATCCAGCGTCAGCGCGGTGGAGTCCACCAGTACAGCATCTTCGGCAGGCCGCAGCGGTGATTCGGTGCGATTACGGTCGCGCTCATCGCGTTCCCGCAACTCTTTCTTGACGGCATCTTCTGTCGGTTGGCCTTCACTGGGACCGGTCTGCACAAAACGGCGGTGCCCGCGTGCATCGGCCGAGGCATCGAGAAAGATCTTCACCTCAGCATGCGGGAAGACGACCGTACCGATATCGCGGCCTTCCATAACCACGCCACCCTGGGCTCCCATCCGCTGCTGCGCGGCGACCATCAGGGCGCGGACCTTCGGATGAACGCTGACCTTTGAGGCGGCCTGCGTCACATCCTTCTCCCGCAACTGCGCGGTCACGTCCTCTCCATCCAGAAGCACCCGGTTTCCGTTCTCGGTCGGCTGCAGCTCGATGACCATGGTCTCGGCCATCGACGCGAGCGCCGGCTCATCGTCAAGGGGAAGCCCCAGACGGAGAGCCTTCAACGCGACAGCGCGGTACATCGCACCGCTCTCCAGGTTCAACAGGCCGAAGCGCTTTGCGAGAAAGGTGGCGATCGTGCTTTTACCGGCGCCGGATGGTCCGTCAATGGCAACGACGGGCTTGCGATCCGCCATTACTCATCACTCTCCCGCTTTTTGCGGAACGGCTTCGCGGCGCCGGGCTTGCCGAACTTCTTCGGAGCTCCGGATCTTCCGCCCGGCTTCGACCCAAACTTCTTGGGCGCCCCGCCAAACTTCTTAGGAGCTCCACCGAACTTCTTGCCGCCGAAGGATGGCTTACCTCCGTCAGCCTTGAAGGTACGGCGCGGACGATCTTCCCCTGCTCCTTCTTCGCGCTTGCGGAACGGCTTGCGCTCCCCATCAAACGGTTTGCGCTGGAACGGCTTACGATCACGGTCGCCGCCGAAGCTGCGGCGTGCCGGACGTTCGCCACCCTCTCCTCCCTCTTCACGCTTACGGAAAGGCTTACGCTCTCCGTCGAAGGGTTTGCGATCACGATCGCCGCCAAAGCTGCGGCGTGCAGGACGCTCACTTCCCTCACCCTCTTCACGCTTGCGGAACGGCTTGCGCTCACCGTCGAATGGCTTGCGCTGGAACGGCTTACGCTCGCGGTCGCCGCCAAAGCTACGACGTGAAGGACGCTCACCACCCTCACCCTCTTCCCGCTTGCGGAACGGCTTACGCTCGCCATCAAACGGCTTACGCTGGAAGGGCTTCCGGTCGCGGTCCCCGCCAAAGCTGCGACGGGCCGGACGCTCGCTACCCTCACCCTCTTCGCGGGGACGGAATGGCTTACGCTCGCCATCGAATGGCTTGCGCTGGAACGGCTTCCGATCACGGTCGCCGCCGAAGCTGCGGCGTGCCGGACGCTCACTACCTTCACCTTCTTCGCGCGGACGGAACGGCTTACGCTCTCCATCAAATGGCTTGCGCTGGAAAGGCTTACGGTCACGGTCGCCGCCGAAGCTGCGGCGCGCCGGACGCTCACTGCCCTCACCTTCTTCGCGAGGACGGAAGGGCTTGCGCTCTCCATCGAACGGTTTGCGCTGGAACGGCTTGCGGTCACGATCTCCGCCAAAGCTACGACGCGCTGGGCGTTCACTGCCTTCACCGGCTTCGCGAGGACGGAACGGTCTCCGCTCCCCATCAAAGGGCTTGCGATCGCCAAACTCCTTGCGTGGGCGGAACGGCTTACGCTCTGCGCCTTCAGTACCTTCCTCGGCGCGGGAGCTTCTCCGTGCTGGACGCTCGCCTTCTCGGGCCGCCGGCCGGCGTTCTACGCGGCGACGGTCTTCTGTAAAGGTCTTCTCGGTACGCTGACGAGCGCGCTCCAGCAGATTTTCACGATCGGGCTCAGCTTCGCCGACATCGCCCACGTCGATGGTGTCGCCTTCTTCGCTTGCGCCCTCTGCACTCACCTCAACAGGAACGATCTCAGGCATCTCCGGCAGCTCGCCGCGAATGTGCAGCAACGTCTTGCCTTCGAGCACCACTTCGTCGAGCTGGCGGGCGGCGTTCAAGCCGCTAACGGCGTCCCGTACCTTCGAACGCGCCACCAGCGGCGAGAGGAACGCCTCAATCTCATCGAGCTCCGCAACCAACACCGCAGTCAGATACAGCGAGATCATGGCGGAGAGAGCGGTCGGCACACCGGCATTGCCGCCGGCCTTGATCTGCTTGGTAAACCGAGCAGTGAGCAGCTCCCACTGGGTCTCTTCTTCGCCATCCTGGTACACCGGAATTACGCGCAGCATCGCCCACAACTCGCTAAGCGCCCGTAGCACGGCGGCATGCGTCAGCTCGCGGCCAAGCTCGGGAAGCAGGTTGGAGACGGTCTGCGGTCCCTTGGACTTCAACACGCCCCAGACCTTCAGTGCGAGCGGGGAGAGCGACGATGCCGCCGGGGCTGCCTTCCAGCTCTTGTCGCCGCGCAGTGTGTAGAGATAAGGCAACGCGGCTGCGCTCACGACGAAATCCGGAATATCGCCGGGGGCGGCGCCTCCCAGCAGGAGCAGCGGTACGGCCGCTCCCTCACGGACCAGACGGCCCAGCATCTGTTTTGCAGCCTCTGCCTCGGCCACTCCAGGTTCCGCAACTCCACTTACCGCCGAAACGAAGACGGGGGCGGGGGCAGCAAGCTGCGTCTTCGGCGTCCACAGAACGAGTCCCATGCGGTCAACCCACGCACGGGCGTCTTCCAAAATTAAAAGCGCATTGCTGTCCAGCCCGAAGGCACGACGCCGCGCAAGATCCAATTGCTCACGAGTCATAACCTTTTAAGTCTATCGGCAATTGCTGTCCAGTGCCGCCAGCATGGCCTTTATCCCGCAATACAAAGCAACTAGAGCATTTTTCCTGTAGGTGTAGCGTAGGGATTCCGCATTTATGGGCGTTTTCCGCAATGAAAACGCCGCTGCACTCCTCTTCCGGGATACCCAGCAACAGGAAAAATGCTCTAAATGCGGTTGAAGGCCCGCTGAATCTCTTTGAGCGAGTAGCGCAACGCAATCGGCCGTCCATGCGGACAGCTGGTTGGATGCTGCGTCTTCGCCAGCTCCGCCAACAGCCACTCAATCTTTGCCGGATCGAGCGGCATATTGATCTTGATGGCCGCATGGCAGGCGATCGAAGCCGCAATCCGCCTGCGACGTGCCTCGGCGTTCTCAACCTGCCCCGTACGATCATCCGCCAGCACCTCGTCCAGCAGATGCTCCAGTTCCTTGCCCTCCAGACCGACAGGAGCTGCTTTGACAGCCAGAGTCCGCGGACCAAAGGGCTCGGCTTCAAAACCGTTGCGATCCAGTTCGTCGGCCAAGTCCGCAAAGGCAAGCATCTGCGCCGGCTGCAGATCGACCAGCAGCGGCATCAGCAGTCTTTGCCTTTGCACCGACTCCGTACGGCGCTCACGCAGGATCTTCTCAAACAGAACCCGCTCGTGAGCCACGTGCTGGTCAATGATCCAAAGACCGTCTTCATTCACCGCCAGGATGAAGGAATTGCGTAACTGTCCCACCGGCCGCAAGGTCGCCAGCGAATGCAGGGTCTCCGAACGCTCGTCTCCTTCCTCCGGCGTTGCCGAAGAACAGGAGTGCCGCCCTGACACCCGCTGTTCCGGCTCGCGTAAAAATGGCGGCTCATCGACAGAGGCCGCCGCCTGCGGGGGGAAGACAATACGCTGCTCGGTAGCCAGAAACGGATCAGGCTGCAGCGAAAATGCCGAGGCATCGCCCGCTTGCGGATCTCCTTCGGAGGCTGGCGGAAGATCGGGCGCCCCTGGCATGGGGCTGACGTCGATACGCAGCGCCTCGGCTGCTAACGGAGAATCCGTAAGCGCCATCGCAAAACTCATCACCGGCCTTGCGGCCATCAACGCCGTCCGGACCGAATCGCGCAAAAAGTCATGCACGATGGACTGCTGCCGGAAGCGCACCTCCGTCTTCGCCGGATGCACATTCACGTCCACCTCGGCAGGTGGGATTTCGAGAAACAGCAGCACTACCGGAAAGCTGGTCGGCGGGATGACGTTGCGATAAGCCTCTGAGAGGGCATGCAGCACCAACCGGTCACGAATCAGCCGCCCATTCACGAAAACATAGATCGAGTTTCGGTTGAGCTTCTGCAGCTCTGGCTTTGATACAAAACCACTTATGCGCATCACGCCCGGCTCGGGCGGTTCGTAGTTCTCGTCCCGCTTCCATGGCGGTGGCTCCGGAATTCCGACGCGGGCAAAGTCAGTCTCGGCGGCCACCGGGATCATCTGGTCCACGGTCTCGCGGCCAAAGATCTGGAACATGCGGTCCGCCGCGGAGGTCACCGCAGGAGCCACCAACAGCGCGTGTGTGGCCGAGTGCAGCTCAAAGTGCTTGGTCGGATTCGCCAGGGCATAGTGCGTCACCAGAGCAGCGACATGCTGCAGCTCAGTCGATTCGCTGCGCAGAAACTTCCGGCGCGCTGGAGTATTGAAGAACAGGTCCCGGATCGTCAGGGTCGTGCCCGCCGGGCGCCCGAGATCCTCTACCCGGAGGAGTTTGCCGCCTGCGATCTCCAGCAGCGTGCCGGCTTCGTCCTCCGGTGCGCGCGTCTCCATCGTCAACCGGGAGACCGAAGCGATAGAAGGCAGCGCCTCGCCGCGGAAGCCGAGTGTAGCAATTTGCAGCAAGTCATCGGAGCTGCGCAGCTTAGAGGTCGCGTGCCGCTCGAAAGCAAGCAGAGAGTCATCGCGCCCCATGCCGTGTCCGTCGTCGGCGATACGAATAAGCTTGCGCCCGCCTGCTTCGACCTCGATCCGGATCCGCGCAGCGCCAGCATCGAGGGCGTTCTCCAGCAGCTCCTTAACGACGGACGCTGGACGCTCTACCACCTCACCGGCAGCAATCTGATTCGCTACCTGGTCTGACAGCACACGGATACGGCCCATCCGGATATTTTATGGGGTCGGGGTGTGCCATCCAATTCCTGCCGTCAGCGTTTCGGCACAAATTGGTCCAGACGAGGCGGAGGCCGAAGGCTGTGGCGGGTCCACAGTCGAGATTGACAACGACGTATGGACCAATTTGCGCCGAAACCCAAGGGCCGGGCAGATTTTCTTCACCCCAGCCAGCAGAAGCTAGCTGGGGACCCCGATGGCCCGATCTCGTTATCACTCGTCGTTCCAGTAGACCAGCTACAGTTCTCTCCTCGTTCCTCAATCTCAGAAAAATCTGCTCCCGGCGCTGACTGGCAGGAATTGGATGACACACCCCAGGTTTGAGGAAAGACAGGCTTAAATACAAACGCCCGCATCCGGAGCATCGGATGCGGACGCGGTCATCAACTCTACTTGAAGGTACCGCAGAAGAAGGCGAAGAAAGCACCGAAGAGAATAAGGAATACCTGCCAGTAGCGTTCGAGGAACGATTCGTTTGCGTGCGACATCGCGGTAATAATCTCCTTCTGCCATCCTACATGGATGGCCTGCTGCCTGCGAAGGCCATGCGTGTCTTCCACTGGATGACACGCCCTATTTTACTTCTTCTTGTTTTACTTCTTCTTGGACTTCGACTTCCCTTTGGACTTGTCCTTTGTTTTGTCCTTTTTGGACTTCTTCTTCGAGAGAGTCTTAAGAGAAAGAGTCTTAAGAGTCGACTCCTGGTCACCGACCATATGCAGGCGCATGAAGTTAGTGCCGCCGGACTTGGTGCGGGTGCCGGCAACAATACCGAGAATCTGACGATCCTGCACATAACCAAGATCGCGCAGAATGTCGTCGGCCATACTGACCAGAACGTCAGTGTCATGGAAGCGGGCGCAGAGCACCGGCGTTGTGCCCCACAGCAGCATCGAGCGATTGATGACTGCCTGGTCCGGCGAGAGAACGTAGATCGGAGTCTCAGGACGATACTTCGACAACAGACGGCCCGAGTAACCGCTCTCGGTAAAGATTGCAATCGCGGTCAGATCAAGATCCTGGGCGGCCAGGGCCATGCACTCGCAGATGGTCTCGGTAACCGATAACGCTCCACGACGCGAAGAACGAACCTTAGGTGCAGGATTGTTGCGGATCTGCAGCTCCGTCTCGGCAACAATCTTGGCCATCATCGCAACGGCATTGACCGGATACTTACCGTTTGCCGTCTCAGCCGAGAGCATTACAGCGTCGGTGCCATCGTAGATGGCATTGGCCACGTCGCTGGCTTCGGCGCGGGTCGGACGCGGATTCTCGATCATCGACTCCAGCATCTGGGTTGCCGTAATGACCGGTTTACGCGCCTCATTCGCCTTGGCGATGATGTGCTTCTGGATCGCGGGGACCTTCTCCGGTGGGACCTCGACACCCAGATCGCCGCGGGCCACCATGATGCCGTCAGCAACCTCCAGAATCGAATCCAGGTGCTCGATCGCCTGCGGCTTTTCCAGCTTGGCGATGATCCAGGCATCGCTCTTCAGCGCCGCCAGGCGGGTCTTCACGTGACGCACATCATCTGCCGTCCGAACAAATGAGACCGCGACGGTATCGACGCCTTCGCCAATCGCAAATTCGAGGTCTTCCTCGTCCTTCTCGGTCAGCGAGGGAACCTTCACCGGAATGCCCGGGAGGTTAATGCCCTTGTTCTCGCCGAGCATGCCGCCATTGAGGATGTCGCAGACGACATCTTCACCCTTGACTTCGCGGACGATCAGCTCGATCAGGCCGTCGCTCAACAGAATGCGGGCGCCAGGCTCGAGGTTCTCGGCCAGCGTGGTGAAGGTGGTTCCGACAGCGTCCGCCGTACCCTCCTTGATCTTGGGAGAGATCGTGAGCAGCTTTCCCTGCTCCAGCAGGACGGGCTTGCCGCCCTTCAGCTTGCCGGTACGGATCTTCGGCCCCTGCAGGTCAGCCAGGATACAGATGGCCTTCTTCTCCTGCTGGGAGACGCGGCGGACCATCCGGATCAGTTCGGCTTTCTGGGCATGGGTGCCATGTGAAAAATTCAGGCGGGCAACATCAAGCCCGGCGCGGACGAGTTGCCCGAAGATGAGCTCATCACTCGACGTGGGTCCCAGCGTTGCGACGATCTTTGCGCGGCGCTGGCCGCTCTCTCCCAGGCTCAAACCATTCAACATGTGCGATTCAGTCCCCTATATGCGGCAATACAGCAGTAGTCCGCAGCCATTCTACCTGCTTTGCCCTTGTGACTGGTTCGACCACCATATTTTATCGGCCCTGAAGTGGACTGCTGGCCGTTCGATGCACCAGAACGTGATGAGCCTGACGCACGGCATTGAGCTCTGCTCCAAGCAGCACGCTGATGCTTGCCAGATATAGCCAGACCAGCAGCGCAATACCTGCGCCCAGCGATCCGTAGACCCGCGAATAGTTGGCAAAGTGCGTGACATACCATCCGAACCCAAGCGTCGATGCAAACCAGAGCAGCGTCGCGAACAAAGCTCCTGGGAGAGTCCTCCGCCATGAGACTGAACTCGCCGTGCCGAAGTGGTAGATGAACGACAGCACACTCACCGTGCCTGTAAGTGCGATCACCCAACGTGCGGCAGTTGCCACGAAATAGATGATGTCGCGTGAATGATACGGAGCAAGAACGTAAAACCAGAGAGCGATGTAATGGCCGAAGACGACCAGCACGCTGGCCAGGCCGAGCGGCAGTATGGAAATCGGCACCAGCAGAAACGAGGTGATGCGACGTCTCCAGAATCCCCATGTCCCCTGCGGGACATCGTAGGCGCGACGAAAGCCCTCCATTAGAGTCAGCAGGACACCCGAGGCGCCGGTCAAACTCACAATGGAAGCGCCTACAGGCAAGCCTGCACTCGTCTCACTGGTATGCCGAAAGTACGATGCCAGCAACCCCAATACCTGGGGCGGCAGCACCCGTACAAAGATCAGAGAAAACTGCTGCCGGAAGAGAGAGCTATCCGGTAGTCGCGCAATCACCGCAGCAGTGACGATGAGCGCCGGGAACAACGCAAAGACAGCGGAATAGGCACAGCCTTTGGCGGTGCCAAAGACATCGTGGTAGAAGCCGTTGCGCGCAGCCAGCCGCAGATGAGCCCAGAATCGGCGCATGAATGACAACAGACTACCTTGATTCAATGACATCGACGACGCTGTCAATCGTCTGGCGTGCTTTCAGAGTTAGCACTTAAAAACGCGCCGGCGCCCCAGAAGAGGCGCCGGTGTCATTTGTCTCCCTGCTGGGGCATCTCCCTGTAGGTGTAAAGTAGGGCCTCCGGATCTATGGGCGTTTTCCGCAATGAAAACGCCGCTGCACTTCTCTTCCGGGATACCCAGCAACAGGGAAAATGCGATTAGATCTCCCAGCGTAGAAGCGTAGAAGCGACGGTAAACCCTGCCCCGACGGAGGCCAACAGCACCAGGTCGCCTTTCTTCAGCCGTTTTTCCTCGACGGCCGTCCCCATGGCAAGAGGAATGGTTCCGGCGGTGGTGTTGCCGTAGCGATCGATATTGATGATGACGCGGTCTTCGGGCATCCCGAGACGATCCGCCGTCGACAGGATAATGCGCTTGTTCGCCTGATGCGGAATAAAGCAGCCAAGCTCGTCGCCCTTCACGCCATTCCGCGTGAGTACCGCCTCAGCGGCCTCTGCCATCTTCCGTACGGCAAACTTATAGACCGCTTGTCCATCCTGATGCACATAGTGCATCTTCTGGTCGATGGTCTCGTGGCTGGAAGGATGCAGGCTGCCGCCGCCGGGCATATTGAGCGAAACTCCGCCGGCGCCGTCGACCTCATGCCAGAAGTCCACCAGCCCGACTTCATCGCCCTCACAGGGCTCGATCAGGACCGCACCGGCGCCGTCACCGAAGAGGATACAAGTCGTACGATCCGTGTAGTCGATGATGGAGGACATCGTGTCGGCGCCGATGACCAACACTTTTTTGTGAGCACCGCTTTCTACCAGTTTGGCTCCCACCTGCAGGGCATATGGAAAACCGGAGCAGGCTGCAGAGAGATCGAAGCCCCATGCACCGCGAGCGCCCAGCTTGTTCTGTACGAGGCAAGCGGTGGAGGGGAACATCATGTCCGGAGTCACGGTGGCGACGATGATGGCGTCGACCTCATCAGGAGAGACTCCACGCGCCTCCAGGCACCTCTTTGCTGCCTCTGCCGCCAGATCGCTGGTTGCTACGCCCTTGTCAACAATGTGGCGCTCACGAATTCCAGTGCGCTCCACGATCCATTGGTCGCTGGTTTCGACCATCTTCTCCAGATCGGCGTTGGTCAACAGCCGAGGGGGGACATAGGTTCCAAGAGAACTGATCTTCGCCCGCACGCTGACGTGTGGCTTCAACTCAAGAGACAAACGGTCACCTCACACTTCCAATAGGAAGGATATCGGACCAGCGATGGATTGTAGAGTGGGGAAGACAATTGAAGAGTGCTTTGAAAAGTACCGGGGAGCCTACTGCGCACGTACTGGCCCGTTACCGTTGCTTCCTTCCGGACCTGGCGGGGTTCGCGGGATTACGTCGCGTAGGTCCCGGCACTTGTTTAGTTTAGCAGTGTTTCGCAAACCCTGCTGATGACACACCTGAGAGCTCCGGGAAGCAGTGGAAATCAGGGTAGAATATTAAAGTGTCTACCCCTGTAAAATCTGGCGATTTCGCGTCTGAAGCTGTGCTCGACCGCGACGCCGCAACGCAAAAAACACGCATCGGATTTGTCTCTCTCGGCTGCCCGAAGAACCTTGTCGACTCTGAAGTCATGATGGGCCTGCTGCATCACGCAGGCGCCGAGCTGACACCGCATGCAGAACAAGCCGAAGTCATTGTCGTGAACACGTGCAGCTTCATCGACTCTGCCAAGCAGGAGTCAGTCAACGCGATCCTTGAGATGGCCCAGCACAAGACCTCGGGCCGCGCGCAGAAGCTCATCGTTGCCGGCTGCCTGGTCGAGCGCTATCGCGACGAGATCCGCAAGAACATCCCCGAGGTCGACGCCGTCATCGGCACCGGTGAGCTGGAAGCTGTACTCGCAGCCGCAGGCATGGCTCCAATCAAACAAGAGCCTTCTCCCTTCAACATCATCAATGCATCGCCGTCGGTTGGGTCTGAGCTGATCGACCGTGCTCCCTCGGCGGTCAAGAAACACTCTCGCCCCGAGGGCGATCTGCGCGAAGAGCAGGGCCGCTTCAGCCGCGATGCATGGGATGGCGCATCGCCATCCTTGCCCGAGTATCTCTACTCTGACGAGACGCCGCGCATTCTCACCACGCCGAAGGCCTCGGCGTATATCAAGATTGCAGAAGGCTGCGATCACCCCTGCACCTTCTGCATCATTCCGCAGCTTCGCGGCAAGTTCCGCTCGCGCAGAATGTCATCGATCATCACTGAAGCCGAGTCACTGGTGAAACAGGGGGTACGCGAGATTACGCTGATCGGCCAGGAAACCACCTGTTACGGCGAGGATCTCGGCCTGAAGGATGGCCTGGCGCAACTGCTCGATGCCCTGGCGCAGATCAACGTGCCCCGCATAGGCGGCATCAAGTGGCTGCGGTTCCTCTACGCATACCCCAACAAGGTCACACCGCTTCTCCTCGAGACCATCGCGAAGCACGACAACATCTCCAAGTACCTCGATGTTCCGCTGCAGCACGCCTCGCCCTCTGCCTTGAAGCGTATGAAGCGCGGCGGCTCCGGCGAGATCTTCCTCAAGATGATTGAACGTGCCCGCGCGACGGTGCCTGGCATCGTACTGCGGACCAGCTTCATCGTCGGCTTCCCCGGTGAGACCGATGCCGAGTTCGAGGAGCTGATGGACTTTATCCAGAAGGCTCAGATCGATTGGCTGGGTGTCTTCTCCTACTCGGATGAAGAGGGCGCCAAGGCTTTCGATCTGGATGAGAAGGTGCCTTCGCGCACCATCGAATCACGCCGCCGCAAGCTGATGCGCCTGCAACAGAAGCTCAGCACCAAGGCAAAGAAGGCATGGGTTGGTCGTGAAGTCGAGGTCCTGGTCGAGGGTCCGAACGAAGAGACACCGCTGCTATGGGACGCACGCACCATGCTGCACGCTCCTGAGATCGACGGCAAGGTGCTGATCAATGACTTTGGCCCACACGAAACCCTGGTTCCCGGCACCTTCTATCGCGCCGAGATCACCGAGTCACATGACTACGATGTAGTCGCCCGCATTCTCGAGTAAGACGTGGGAACTGGCGATACCCAAAATGTAATGTTCGAGCGCGCGGCTCGAACCGGTGGGAGCCGTGGGCTTCAGCCCACGGTCTATCGTCCTCAAGGAAATGGGCTTTAGCCCTGGACCGTTGTTCCAGTTCTCAGAGAGAGCCCAGGGCTGAAAGCCCAACTTTTTGGAAGTCCATTATCAGCGGGCTGAAGCCCGCTGCTCCCACCGGCTTACTTCCCACGCGCTCCTAACAACATCACCAAAGCATATGAAAAAGGCCCCTAATGGGGCCTTTTTCCTTTACCTGCGTTCCCTGCTTTAAAAACCGCCGTTTGCCTTTGCATCGTTGATCGCCTTGTTGTAGCCGGCGGTGAAGGCAGTGCGATATGCGTCACGCTGATCCTTCTTCACGCGGGCAGGCGGGTTCTTGTACAGATGCGAGGTTGTGGCGTCGATCTTACGCTTGGCCAGCGTATCCAGTTTGGCCGCCTCCATGCCGTCCTTGTAGGCCTGCTCCTGTTCCGGAGAGCCTGCGAACGAGCCGTTGTACTGCGCGGTGGCGGGAGACTGGGTCTGCTGGGCCAGCGTCATAACCGAGGAGCTGGCAAGGATAGCCGCTACTGCGAGCGGCGTGATAAAACGGGTTGTTTTCTTCATTCGGTGTTACCTTTCTAGTTCTAACAACGACGTACTGCGCACTGCTTTACTTCCGGCGTGAAATGCTACGCCCGGGATACAGACGTTGCCAAATGCGTCGGCGCTGCTATTTTTCTGCTCTTTTGCCGTTTTTTCACGGTCGGCGGTCGAACCTGCAAGGGTGTACCTTGGAGAAAGGAAACTCGATGGCTTCGAAGAAGGCACTCCGCTGTCCCACTTGCCGCACCCTGGTGCTGGAAAAGAACCCCGATTACCCGTTTTGCAGCGATCGCTGCCGCCGTATCGACCTCGGCAAATGGGCGTCGGGAGACTACCGTATTTCTTCCCCGATCCTGGATCCTGAGGTACTGGAAGGACTTGCGGAACATGCCCGGCGTCCGCAGCGGGACAACGATGACGACTAACGCCAGAGCAAACACACGCAAAACTCCCTGGGCTTGGATTCTTGGCACATTCTTCGGTGCGGGACTGCTCAAGCCCGGCCCGGGAACTTATGGATCGGTAGCGGCAGTGCTCATCTGGCGTCTGTCGGCTTATGTTCTCGACCTTACCCGCCCCCAGTTGACGGTCCTGACCCTTGTGTTCGCGATTCTGGCGACACTGGCCGGTATTCCGGCGGCAACTCGCGTTGCGCGCGAAAGCGGCCAGAAAGACCCGCAGATCGTGGTGATCGATGAAGTCGCCGGCCAGTGGATCGCGCTACTCTTCGCCGCCCCGATCTGGAAACACTACGTGCTGGCCCTGGTGCTTTTCCGGCTGTTTGACATCCTCAAGCCGCCCCCGGTGCGCCAGTTGGAGCATCTGCCGAAAGGGGCAGGCATTATGGCCGATGACCTGATGGCCGGTGCATACGCGTTGATCTGCTTTGTATTGATTGCACATTACACCTTCCCTAATTTCTAGGCGCCGGAACTGGATGCCCCACATACCGGGGTCCCCAACGAACAAAGTTCGTCGGGAACCCCGATATGCAATGGATGGAGCACCCAGAGTTTGGGTGGGCCACTAAAACCTCTTGAATACCTGTCGCAGGCGCGAAGGCTCCCACCTGCGTTAGGCTTAATCCATGACACCAGCCTTTCGTTTTGGGTCAAATGTCGAAGCTCCTCACCTCGACTCGGTAACACCGCTGGCGGCCCTGCCGAATGGCGAGTTCCAGGTACAGGGCAAAGCTCTGGGCGTGTATGAAGGACATCTGCCGACGGTTACCATCGGCGATGTGCCTGCAAGGCTTGCTCTCTCGCGGAGTTCCCGTCTGTCGGTACGAGTCCCGGAAGGCTCCATCACCGGTGACCTGGTCGTCCGTTCTCACGGCACAACCAGCAATCCCCTGCCTGTGCGGGTCGCTGTCCCCATGGCGGACAACTTGCATCCTGTCGCCAATCCGGCAGTCGACGCGCAGGGCAATGTCTATGCCACACTCTCTGGACCGCGCAATCAAAAGACACCAGTCTCGATCTTCCGCATCGATCGCGACTTCCAGGTGCGCCCCTTTGTGCGCGACCTCATGAACCCCACCGGCCTTGCCTTCGACGCCGAAGGCTACCTCTACGCCAGCTCTCGTGCGGAAGGGATCGTCTATCGAATCTCTCCGTCTGGAGCGATGGCTGTTTACGCCGAAGGCATGGGTGTCGCCACGGGGATCGCTTTCGATAACGACGGCAATCTCTTTGTAGGCGACCGCAGCGGAACCATCTTCAAGATTGATCGCGAGCGCCAGATCTTTGTCTATGCCACGCTGGAACCCAGCGTCGCTGCCTATCACCTTACCTTTGACACGACCGGCACACTCTTCGTGACGGCGCCGACGACCTCCAGCCGTGACCACGTGTACACCATCAACCGGAACGGAGAGGTGGACACCTTCTACGCCGGCCTGGGACGGCCCCAGGGTTCTGCCTTTGATATCGACGGCAACTTCTATGTCGCAGCATCACTGAACGGACAGCGCGGCATTGTGCGCATCACACCCAGGCGAGAGGCATCACTGCTTGTCTCCGGTAACTCGATTGTCGGGTTTTGTTTCCTGGAAGACGGCTGTGCCGCCATCGCTACCAACAACGCGCTCTATCACGTCGAACTCGGTATCGAAGGACAGCTTCTTCCATCTACAAATTCATGAACGCAGAGATTATCGCGATCGGCTCTGAAATGCTGACGCCGCATCGCCAGGACACCAACTCGCTCTTTCTCACTGACCGTCTTAACTCCCTCGGAGTTACGGTCGACTTCAAAACGATTGTGGGCGATAACTTCACCCATCTCACCGGTGCTATTGTGACAGCATTGTCGCGTGTTGACATCCTGCTGCTCTCCGGTGGTCTGGGGCCAACCGAGGACGACCTGACGCGCGAGGCAGTCGCCTCGGTTCTCAAACTCAATCTCAAACGCAATAACGATCTGCTCGCCGGTCTGCATGCACGCTTTGCCAAACGCGGCATCGCCATGTCGGATAACAACGCCAAACAGGCTGACGTCATCGACGGCGCAGTGGTGTTGCCCAATGCGACCGGATCTGCTCCGGGACAGTTTCTGGACACCGTCTTTGGCAAACATCGCAAGCTCATCATCCTTCTACCCGGACCGCCGAAGGAGTTGAAAGCGCTCTACGACGCTGAGGTCCGTCCCCGCCTGCATTCCATTCTGCCGCCACGGTTCATTACCAAGCGCATGCTGCGGATTGCACTGGTGCCAGAATCGACCGTCGATGCACGGGTCGCCCCGATCTACAAGGGCTACAGCGATGTGGAGACCACGATCCTGGCGCACAACGGCGAAATCCAGTTGCACTTTCAGTACGCCGGCGTATCTCTGAACCAGGCGCAGGCCCGCGTCGATGAAGTGGCCAGCCGGTGCGAGCAGGAGATGGGGGATGATGTCTTCTCCTCGCACGGAGAATCTCTGGAAGAGGTGGTGCAACTGCTGCTGGGTCTGAAAGGTGTGCGCGTGGCCACCGCTGAAAGTTGCACCGGCGGTTGGCTGGCGCAGCGTTTGACCTCGCTTCCCAATGCATCGCGTACCTTTCTCGGGGGAGTCGTTGCCTACTCCAACGACCTGAAGAGCAGCTTTACGGATGTCCCCGCATCAGTCATCGATGCCTTCGGTGCGGTCAGTGGTGCCGTTGCGCGTGCCATGGCGGAAGGTATTCGCACCAGGACCGGGGCGGAGATTGGTATCGGCATTACCGGCATCGCCGGCCCCGGCGGAGGCACAGACGAAAAACCAGTCGGTCTGGTCTTCGTAGCGCTTGCCGATGGACAGGACACCGATGTGAAGAAGCTGAACCTGAGCGGAGACCGTGAGCGTATTCGCTGGTGGGCCACGCAGAATGCTCTGGATATGCTGCGCAGAAAGCTGATGTAATGGCACAACGATTCACAGACAGGCTCGCTTCTCTAAAGTCCGAAACCACATCAGAAGACAAGAGTGGAGCCTACTTCACCAATATCCTTACAAATATCGACCGTTATGGACTTTCAATTGTTCATGTCTGTCCTCGTGAGAATGAAGAAGGCTTGAACTACAGCTATTCCATTGGTCTCTACGACACCTTTGGTCAGCCTGAAGCCTTACTATCCGGATTCCCAGTAGAACTTGCGCATTCAATCCTCAATCACCTGGCGAAACGTTACGCGGATGGCTTCATACCGCAGTCTGATATCCGATATGCGGATTTTCTGGGAGGCGGTGCAGACGTTGTCTTCCGTCCCATGCTCTCACGATTCGTTAAACCCACGATGCTCTCTTGCGCATGGTTCTACGGAAGAGATTTCCGTTTTCCGGCCTACCAGTGCATCTGTCCTGACCTTAGCAATGTCTTCCCATGGGAGGATGGATTTGATCCGTCGTGGCGATCGAGGCAGGCCTTGCTTTACGAGGGTGCCGAGATTACCCCTTTGGAAGAAGAATTACTTAGTTGAAGTTGATTGCTACACTTTCAACTGACGCAATGAACCCCTGGCTTCTCACTCTCGTCCTCGCCTATCTGTTGGGATCGATTCCCTTCGGTTATATCCTCGTCCGTCTCTTTCTCAAGCAGGACATTCGTAAGACCGGCAGCGGCAACACCGGCGCCACCAACGTGGCGCGCTCCGGTAAAAAGGGGCTGGCGATTGCCACCCTGCTGCTG
The DNA here is from genome assembly GCF_025685425.1 of Terriglobus albidus. Classification (GTDB taxonomy): domain Bacteria; phylum Acidobacteriota; class Terriglobia; order Terriglobales; family Acidobacteriaceae; genus Terriglobus; species Terriglobus albidus. The sequence continues at coordinate 2,762 of NZ_JAGTAS010000024.1, read as the reverse complement.
GACCTGTTGAAGGGAGTCGCCGCGGTGATCATTGCCCGACATATCGCTGCGGCCTACGGCATGAATACAGAGGACATGGCGGCAGCCGCTGCGGCGATGGCGATACTCGGCCATATCTTTCCTGTGTGGCTCGGCTTTCGCGGCGGTAAGGGCGTGGCCACCGGCCTGGGTGTATTTCTCGCCATTTCACCGCTGACGACGTTGTGCTGCCTGGCTGTCTTTATCGTGATCTTTCAGCTGTGGAAGTATGTCTCTCTGGCCAGCATTGTGGCAGCGGCGGTCTTTCCAGTCTTCGCCTTCCTGTTCTCGCGTGGCAACGTAAGCCCCATCGTCGCGGCAAGTTTCGTTTTGATTCCCGCAGTCATCATCTTCAAGCACCACTCGAATATTCAGCGGCTGCTCAGGGGAACGGAAAACCGCTTCGGCAAAAAGAAGGAAGCGTAGGATGAGCCGCATCGCTGTACTGGGAGCAGGAGCATGGGGCACTGCCCTCATGTTGTCGCTGGCACGCCGTGGCGGCCATGAGCTGACACTGTGGGCGCATACGGAACAGGACGCGACAGAGATGCTCGCCCGTCAGGAGAACCGCAGATTTCTCCCCGGCTTTGCGTTGCCTGAGGACCTCAAGATCACGACCTCGTTGACGGAGGCGATTCCCTCTTCCGAGATTGTGCTGTGCGTTGTTCCTTCTGAGCACCTGCGCGCCACCTTTGTCGACGCCGCCTCGCTCCTGACACCTGACCATGCAGTGATCTCAGCGACCAAGGGCATCGAACAGGGCACGTACCTGCGTATGAGCCAGGTGATCGAAGAGTTGACGCCGGCGAAGCTAGCTGTACTTTCTGGTCCGTCCTTCGCACAGGAGGTTGCCCAGGGGATGCCGACCGTGGTCACCATGGCATCGAAGGACCGCGACCTGGCACAACGGTTACAGTCAGACTTTTCTTCTTCGACCTTCCGCACCTATGCCAATGATGATGTCGTCGGTGTCGAGCTCGGCGGTGCGTTGAAGAATGTCATCGCTCTGGCTGCCGGAGTCGTTGCCGGTCTTGAACTCGGACACAACGTCGCCGCCGCCCTGATGACACGCGGTATCGCTGAGATCACCCGCCTTGCCGTCGCCTGTGGCGGACGTCCTGAGACGCTGGCCGGCCTTTCTGGCGTAGGCGACCTGGTGCTGACCTGTACCGGCTCGCTCTCACGGAACCGCACCGTCGGCATCGAGCTCGGCAAGGGCCGTAAACTGCCGGAGATCATCGCCTCGCTCAACGGCAAAGTCGCCGAGGGCGTCCTCTCCACCTCCGCGGCACTGGGTCTGGCGCGCAAGCATGACGTGGAAATGCCGATCACCCAGCAGATGGAGGCAATTCTGCATGAGGGCAAGGCCCCCATGGAGGCGATCCGCGAGCTGATGACCCGGTCTCTGCGGGCTGAGTAAAGGCCTGCCCGGGTTGCCCGTCGGTCCCCTGTGGGAGCGATACACTAAGAGGGATGGCTATTCAGACACTCTTCGGTTCGCTGAAGGACGACGAACCCCGTAAACCGGAACAGGAAGAGGAAGCACTCGAAACATCGCGCGGCTTTTTCAGCCGCATGAAGCAGGCGGTCACCCGCACGCGCGAGAACCTGAGCGCGCAGCTTGACCAGGCCCTCTCGTTTACCCGGACAGTCGATGAGAGCGACCTCGAAGACCTGGAAGCGATTCTGCTGACGGCAGATATCGGCCTTTCCACCACTACTGAGATCATCGATCGTCTTCGCGAGCGAGCCAAACGCGAAGGTATCGAATCCGGCGCGGCGCTGAAAGATCTGCTCAAGCAGGAGATCAAATCCATCCTGGATGATGTGCAGCGCGTCGTACGCCCGCCAGCAACGCCGCCGGAGGTCATCCTGATGGTGGGCGTCAACGGCACCGGCAAGACGACTACCTCCGGCAAACTCGCAGCCTTCTTCCAATCCCAAAACCGTTCCACCCTGCTGTGTGCCGCCGATACCTTCCGCGCCGCCGCCATTGAACAGCTCGAGGTCTGGTCACAGCGCTCGGGAGTTCCGATCGTCAAGACACGCCAGGGCGGCGATCCTTCAGCAGCGCTCTTCGATGCTCTCGATGCCGCAAAGAAGCGTGAGACTCAGGTGGTACTGGTCGATACCGCCGGACGCCTGCACACCAAGGCAGGTCTGATGGCTGAACTCGACAAGATGCGCCGTATCGCCCAGAAGTTCGTTGCAGGCGCTCCGCACCAGGTATTTCTGGTCATCGACGCCACTACCGGGCAAAACGGCCTGCAGCAGGCTCGTCTGTTCACAGAGAGTGCCGGCGTCACCGGTATTGTTCTCACCAAGCTGGATGGCACAGCCAAAGGCGGTATCGTCGTTGCCATCGCGCACGAGTTGAAGCTGCCCGTTGTCTTCTGCGGTATCGGAGAGAAGATGGAAGACCTGCTGCAGTTTGACTCGGCAGCGTTTGTTGAAGGGCTTTTTAGCTAAGGCGTATCGACAAATTCAGTTGATCTGACAAGCATGACTGAAACTGGTGGGAGCAGCGGGCTTCAGCCCGCTGATAAAAGCTTAAAGGTAGACGGGCTTTTAGCCCTGGGCCTCCTCTGTCAGTGGGGGAAAAAGCCCAGGGCTTAAAGCCAGCCGTTTCAAGGTGTTTGTATGAGCGGTTGAGGGGGAATCACTTTAGTTATGGTGGTTGTGTCTTTATTGTCTGAGTTGATGGGTTGGAGGTGTTTAGCCTACAGATTTCCGGGAGGAAGTTT
>NZ_JAGTAS010000026.1 GCF_025685425.1 Terriglobus albidus | reverse complement strand
AGCCAAGCTTCCACAACGAACCAAACATCGATCTTACCCTCGCGAAATCTGGGGAAAAGGAAAATCCTTCCCCTCAAAACATCACTTCGGTCCTCTCCCAAAATCAAAAAGTAAGTGACATTAGGCTAAAGCCCACGGTTTACAGAGCCACAAAAGATGGGCTTTAGCCTTGAGCCTCTACTGTCTAACGAAACAAAAGCCCAGGCTAAAGCCCATTCACTTTTCATGCCTTATCAGCGGGCTGTAAGGCCCGCTGCTCCCACCTATTGATCAACGTTCTTCATAAGCAAAAAAGAGGCGGCCACACAGGCCGCCTCTTTCGTTTCGAACTGCCGGCTATTAGAGCAGATCAGGATTGCGTTCCGGAAACTGGCGTTGATGCCAATACGGATACGCTGCTATTACCTTGCTGGCTTCATCCAACTTCGTCATCTGCTCCGGCGTAAGCTTCCAGCCGACAGCTTTGAAGTTCTGCTTCAACTGCTCTTCGCTGCGTCCGCCGATGATGATGGTCGATACGGTTGGCCGATGTAATAGCCAATTCAATGAAATCTCCGGGACAGACTTTCCAGTCTCCTGCGCAATCGCTTCAATCGCATCGACGACGTTGTAGAGATGTTCGTCCGAAACCTTCGGACCTGCGGCGATCATCTTCTCGTCGTTCAGGCGGCTGGTCGTAGGCTTTGGCTTATTACGGCTGTACTTCCCGGTCAGACGCGCCCATCCAAGCGGAGACCACACCGCCGTGCCGACCTTCTCGCTCCGGCCCAGCGGCATCAGCTCCCACTCGAAGTCACGGCCGATCAGGGAGTAGTAGCTCTGCTGCACAACATACCTCGCCCAGCCGTAGCGCTCACTGATAGAAAGAGACTTCATCAACTGCCAGCCGGAGAAGTTCGAGCAGCCGATGTAGCGGATCTTACCTTCCTCGACGGCTCTGTTCAGGGTGTACAGCGTCTCCTCCATGGGTGTCAGGGCATCGACTTCGTGCATGTAATACACATCGATGTAGTCCGTCCCTAATCGCTTGAGACTGCCTTCAATCGAACGAATGAGATGATGCCGCGATTGGCCGGCATCATTGATCCCCGTGCCAAGACGGAAGGTCGCCTTGGTGCCGATTACGAGCTGCGAACGATCAAGATGGCGGATCGACTCACCAAGTACCTTTTCGCTCTCGCCGTCGGAGTACACATCCGCCGTATCGAAGAAATTGATTCCGGCATCGACACAGAGGTCGACGATGCGTTTCGCAGCGTCCCCCTCCATCAGACCCCATTCCTTAAAGAACTCGCTGTCACGGCCGAAGGTTCCTGCTCCGAAACAAAGCTCGGAGACACGCAGACCAGAGTTGCCCAGCAGCCTGTATTCCATGCAGATTCACTCCTCCTTTAAAGCATTTTCCCTGTTCCTGGGTATCCCGGTAGGGCACTGCCGCGGCGTTTTCATTGCGGAAAACGCCCATAGATACGGAAGCCCGACTCTACACCTACAGGGAAAATGCTCCATGCACAAGGGATGCACCAAGGACGCCATCGGACGCGCCCAGGTTTTCCATTATCCTCGACCGAGTCATGTCCCGTTCTGAATCTCCCACGACGCGTCCCGGCTATCTGAACCGTAACAAACAGAGAGTGATCGGCAAAGCTGCCTGGGTCGACTCCAATGCACCGAACCAGAACACTTATAAGCTACGCTGCGAGTGGCAAGGCTGCGGCTTCGAGTACGGAGCCGACGGCATCGATATCCACAAACGCAAATGCCCGCGCTGCCAGGACGGCAAACCCGGCCAGCCGGCACCGGAGACGCTGCCCACCCTCTTCTGACGCCACGGAACTTGAAACCAGTCACGGAACTGCGCGAAGCCCCGCAGCGTATTGTTTTATCATGCGCCTGTTGATTGCATTTCTGTTTCCTTGGCTCACGTTCTTCCTGATCGGACGGCCGTTTACCGGGCTGCTGTGCCTGCTGCTGCAGATCACGATCCTCGGCTGGATACCAGCAACGATCTGGGCCGTCTACGCTCTTTCGCAGTACAAGACCGATCGCAAGATCGCCCGCGCGCTAGCCCACCGCTGTTAGAGCCCCCCATGCACCGGGTGCATGGGTTAATCAAATACCTGCTACTCCAAGGCAAACGGTGCGGGCCTCCGCTTAACAACCTGCGACTTCACGATCGACGTACTCGTCTGCGCCTTATCGATGATCCGGTTGAGAACCTCATCCAGGTGCTGGATCGACCGCAGGTAGACACGCGCGACGAAACAATCGTCACCCGTGACACGGTCACACTCTGCAACCTCCGGGATTTCCTGCAGTAGCCGCTCCACCGCCAACAGCTTTCCTGGCAAGGGACGGATGCGAACGATGGCCACCATGGGATAGCCCATCGCTTCCGCATTCAGATCAAGGGTAAACGCCCGAATGACATCGTTCTCCTTCAACTTCTGCAAACGCTCGGCTACAGCGGGCGAAGACATACCCACCTCGTCGGCAAGACTCTTCAGCGACATTCGCGCATCGACAGCGAGCAGCCGCAGCAATTCCAGGTCAGTCTGATCCATGCACTCCTCACCACCCTCAGAATCGAAGGAGAAACAAGTCTATCGCTTTCGAAAGCTGTCCATAATGGCGGGAATCTTACGGAATGTCATGTATTTCGCGACCTCAACCTGACAGAATCAAGAGATGGATACACAGCGGCTTGGAACTCTGGAGATGTCCGTCGCCATGACAGCCTCCGGCACCATCGGATGGTTTGTCCTAAGCTCGGGAGAGAGCGTTCTTCGCGTGGTGCTTTGGCGCTGCATCTTCGGCGCCCTGACGCTCTTCCTGGCCTGTGCCGCCATGGGGCTGCTGCATCATCTGCGAAACAAGCGCGTTCTTCTGCTGGGATCGCTTGGTGGCGTAACGATTGTCATCAACTGGCTGCTGCTCTTCAGCGCCTACTCGCGCAGCTCCATCTCCATCGCGACAGCAATCTACAACACTTATCCCTTCATGCTGTTTGTGCTGGGCGCGATCTTCTTTGCGGAGAAGATGACGGCAAGCAAGCTGCTCTGGCTGATCGCCGCATTCGCGGGCGTACTGCTTATCGTGATGGCAGACACGAAGGTTGGCGGTTTTGGATCGCAGTATCTCTCCGGCGTCGCCATGGCGCTGGGTGCTGCCTTTTGTTACGCCGTCTGCACCGTTCTGATCAAGAAGCTGAGCGGAACACCACCCCACATCATCGCGCTGATCCAGGTCGTCGTCGGCATTGTTCTGATGGGACCGATCGCACACGCCGCACCCTCTACCACCAAAGGCTGGGGGATGGTCGCCACCATCGGCATCGTGCATACAGGACTGGTCTACATCCTGCTCTATGGGGCGATTCAGAAGCTGCCCACCCATCTGACAGCAGCTCTGTCATTTATCTATCCGGCGGTCGCGATTCTGGTAGATCTCATCGCGCTTGGGCGACGGCTGTATCTGATACAGATTGCCGGAGCCGGCATCATCTTTCTGGCGGTTGCGGGCATGACCTTTGGATGGAGCTTCAAGCGGAGCGAGCCTCAGCCGGCTTTATCCGGCTGTGACTGATAGATCTCTTCAACACGTTCCACCGTATCGATCTCCTCGACCGGTTTGTCATCGCGAATCCGCAGAATGCGCGGGAAGCGCAGCGCGAATCCGCTGTTGTGGCGGTCGCTGCGCATCACGTTATTGAAGGCCACTTCCAGAATCTTCTTCGGCTCCACCGTGCGGAAGTGGCCGAAGTCTTCGATCGTATGCTCCTTCATCCACTGCGTAAGTTCGAGAATCTCCGCATCGGTCAGGCCAGAGTAAGCTTTACCCACATTCAACAATTCCCCGCCTTCACCGCGCACCGCAAAGGTGTAGTCACTCAGTAGGCCCGCCCGCTTCCCGTGGCCAAACTCGCAACCGGTGACAACCACATCCAGCGTTGCCAACTCGCGCTTGAGCTTCATCCACATCAGGCCGCGGCGGCCGGGCTGATAGGTCGAGTCCATCGCCTTCAGCATGACGCCCTCATTGCCACGCTCACGGGCCTCGCGATAGGTGCGATCGATATCGTCGGCGCTCTCCACCACAAACGACGGAGACAGGATCAACCGCTCCACATTGGGCGCCCCGCCAGCAAACAGTTCCCCGACTCCCTTCTCTACAGGAGATCGCGTCATCGCCGAGATGCGCTCCACCACCGCCTCCAGCTCATTACGGCGGGCACGCAGGGGAAGATCAAGCTTCAGTTCGCCGCCGGCGTACATCAGGTCGAAGACCATGAAGACAACCGGAACCTGGGCGCGCATGGCATCGTTCACCTTCTTGCGCCCGATCCGAGTGCCCAGCACGGCAAATGGTAGCGCCCGTTGCGCGGCAAGATCCCAGCCAAGAATCTCGCCATCCAGAATGAGCGGCTCACTCACCTTCTCGAAGGCCTCGACCAGTTCGGGATAACTCTCGGTGATGTCGTCGCGGTTGCGGGAGTAGATCGCCACCCGCCTGTCGACGCCGCAGTGCACCTGCGCCCGCATGCCGTCGTACTTGTCCTCCACCAGGGCCTCGATACGCAGCGCTTCCACAGGCAGGTGCTCGGCCATCGGTACATCCGGGTCGGGCTCTTCGGCTCGGAGCTCGACGTCCGCCGCTTCGGCCGACTCCTTCGTCGAGGCAAATCGCTCCACCGCCTCCTCCGGCGTCTCTACCGGCGAGGCCAGCATGAAGCCCAGGGGGTGAAATAACCGCATCCGCGCCTCAGCCAGGGTTCCGGCAAAGGCTCGCTCGACTGCCCCGGCAAGGTCCGCCTCCAGCATGACGGCATTCCGTACCGACCGCACCTCGGTGCCCGAAGCCTCGGCGATCGCCTCCTCCACCAGGCTTTGCTTCACGCCGATGCGCATATCGCCGAGCATCAGCTTGAGCAGATACTTCGCCTCCAGCGGCGTCGCCCGCCGCAACAGCTCCGTCAGGACATGCTTCCGGGCGGCCATCGACTTCGCCGACGAGGAGGCGGCAAAAGCCGCTTCCAGCTCGTCCAGCACGATCCCGGGATCCGCAAGACGGGGCCACAGTTCAGCGGCGGCTGCGCCCAGGTCGCCATGCTTGCGGTAGGCCGCCGACATGGTGATATCGGCCGCCCCGCTGATCTCCTTCACGATGCCGCTCAGCATCGCTCCGCCGGCGTTCAGCTTGCGGTTATCGGCTTCGGCAAACGGCAACCCGGCCAGATACTGCGCAAACAGCCCGGCCTGCCGACTGCTCTCAGCCTGGACTTTGGCGATAGCTGCAGCAATCGCCGCCCGCTTTTTCAGGCGGCTGGAGGTTCCGGCCAGTTCCTCCGCCAGTGACGCGAGTTCGGCAAACAGAGCCATCCAAGGGCGTGTCATCCAGCTGCTCGCCAGCAGCGTTGCGAGTGAAAATTGGTCTCAGACGAGGCGGAGGCCGAAGGCTGTGGCGGGCCCACAGTCGAGACCGACAACGAAGTATGGGCCAATTTTTCATCGCAACCCACCGGGCCGGGGCGGATTTCCCCGGTCTCTTCGTCCCTCGTCGTTCCAGTAGGCCAGATACAGTTCACTCCTCACTCCTCGATCTCGGAAAAATCCGCTCCCGGCGCTGCTGGCCAGCAGTTGGATGATACGCCCTAGGATGCACGAACAAACCGGAGTATCCTAGAGACAGGCATATGCGCAGCCACCGTTCCAACCCGGCCCGCCACGACTTCGCCTAGCTGCGCCAAGTCTGCAGCCTGCTGCGCCAATCTACCGCGCCTCCTCATCCAATCAGAAAGCGTTACCCCTAAGGGCATACTTATGTTTGACCGTCTGCAACAACTCGAAGACCGCTACAACGAGCTCTCGCGCGATCTCGCCGACCCCGGCATCGTCACCGATCAGCAGCGCTACCAGAAGACCGCCAAGCAGCACCGCGACATGGAACCCACCATCGACAAGTTCCGTGAGTACAAGCAGGTAAACCAGGGCATTGCTGATGCCAAACTCATGCTCAATGAGAGCGATGCCGACATCCGCGCCATGGCCGAGGAAGAGCTTTCCACCCTGGAGACCCGTCTTCCCGCTATTGAAGACGAGCTGAAGGTCATGCTGCTGCCCAAGGATCCGAATGACGAGAAGAACGTCATCATCGAAATCCGTGCCGGCACCGGCGGCGATGAAGCCTCGCTCTTTGCGGCCGAGCTCTTCCGCCTGTACCTGCGCTTTGCGGAACAGCACCGCTGGAAGGTGGAAATTCTCTCCGAGAGCGAGTCCACCGTCGGCGGCATGAAGGAAGTCGTCGCTATCTTCGAAGGCGACCGCGTCTACTCGCAGATGAAGTACGAGTCCGGCGTGCACCGCGTGCAGCGTGTCCCGGCAACGGAGACCCAGGGCCGCGTTCACACCTCCGCTGTCACAGTCGCCGTTCTGCCGGAAGCCGAGGAAGTCGACATCAAGGTCGAGGCCAAGGATCTGCGCGTTGATACCTTCTGCTCCTCCGGCCCGGGCGGACAGAGCGTGAACACCACCTACTCGGCTGTCCGTATCACGCACATCCCGACCAACACAGTCGTGAGTTGCCAGGACGAGAAGTCGCAGATCAAGAACCGTGAAAAGGCCATGCGTGTTCTTCGTGCCCGCCTCTATGAGGTGGAGATGGAGAAGCAGCATGCGGCTCAGGCCAGTGCCCGCAAGCAACAGGTTGGCTCCGGCGACCGGTCCGAGAAGATTCGCACCTACAACTTCCCGCAGAATCGCCTGACCGATCACCGCATCGGCCTGACCCTGCACCAGCTTGACCTGATCATGGAAGGTAAGCTGCAGCCGGTCATCGATGCCCTGATCGAGCACGATACCGCAGAACGCCTCAAGGCCGAAGCCACAGCAGCCTAACGAAAGGACGGCCGCGTGCGTACCTCGCACGACGCGGGCGCTGCATCTCCCCCGATGAACCTTCGTGAGGCCCAGCTCGAAGCCCGTACCCAGCTTGCGCACACGGAGTCTCCGGCGCGCGATGCCGAGCTGTTGCTGCTACACACCCTCGGCATCACCAAAGCGCAACTGCTGATCGATCCCACGCGCGAGCTAGCCTCCGCGGAGCTCGCCGCTTACCAGGCATTGCTTGCCCGCCGCGCTGCCCATGAACCCGTGCAGTACATCACCGGCGTGCAGGAGTTCTATGGTCTTCCCTTCCGTGTCACCCCTGCAACGCTGATCCCACGGCCTGAGACCGAACTACTGGTGGAGTCGGTTCTGGCGCAGATCCCGCAGCATCATGCGGTTCGCATTGCCGACGTTGGCACCGGCACCGGATGCATTGCCATTGCACTTGCCGTGCATCTGCCATACGCGCATGTGACCGCGCTCGATCTCTCCGATGCCGCCCTCAGCGTGGCGCGGGAGAATGCTGCCATTAACCATGTAAAGAGGCGAGTCACGCCGCTGCACTCTGACCTGCTGACCAGTGTCGCGGGGCTGGCCTTCGACGTCATCGTCTCCAACCCTCCCTATGTCCCCCTCAGTGATCGTTCCACCCTTGCGCCGCAGGTCCGTGACTTCGAACCGGACACTGCTCTCTATGCAGGAGAAGATGGACTGGAGATCTATCGCCGCCTGATTCCCCAGGCATACGCGGCACTGCACCCAGGCGGCCTGCTGGCACTGGAGATCGGTTATGGACAGGATGCAGCCCTGCGATCTCTGCTCTCAGAGTGGAATGAAGTGACCATCCTCAACGACCTGCAGGGAATTCCCCGCACCATCCTGGCGAAGCGCCGCTAAGCGGCCATCAATTTGCTATATAAGGCGTGAGCCTGCCGGCAAGCTAGCTCTGATTCCATGGGATATTCGAGCGCAGCTCGAATGGTGGGAGCCGTGGGCTTTTAGCCCACGGTCTATCAGCCTTCCAAGTAAATGGGCTTCAGCCCTGGGTTTCTTCTGACATGTAGGAAAGCCCAGGGCTGAAGCCCATCTCGAGAGAGCCTTCTAATCAGCGGGCTGAAGCCCGCTGCTCCACCCCACCACGCCTCAAGATAGCTAGCTGGATGACACGCCCTGGAGTTCCAACGACGTAAAAGCCACCACACGGTTCCGCCCTGATTGCTTTGCTGCATAGAGCGCCTGATCGCATCGCCGCAGCGCCGCCTGATCATCTTCGCCGCGTTCGCAAGCGGTAACTCCGAAACTTGCCGTCAGCCGCAGTTGTGAGTCGAACTCAAATCGCAGGCTGCGCAGCCTTTCGCGCAGGCGCTCTGCCACCAGGCGGGCTCCTTCCTCATCCGTGTTCGGCAGAACAGCGACGAACTCTTCTCCACCAAAGCGGCCCAGCGCATCGGCAGGCCGTAGCATCTCAGACAGCGCCTTCGCGAACGTGGATAAGACCGAATCTCCTGCCGGATGACCATAGCGGTCGTTGATCAGCTTGAAGTGATCTACGTCCAGACAAATCAGACCGATACTCCCGCCATTCATCGACGCACGCTTCAGCTCACGGCTGAGGCGAACTTCCAGACCACGGCGATTCAATGCTGACGTCAATGGATCGGTCAGCGACAGGGCGTCTAGCTCATTGCTCAACTGCAGTGCGGCCATCCAGAGATAACCGATGGCGATACTGGCGCATAAAAGAACGACCTTTGAAAGCCGCGAAGCGCCATCAACCATGAAGGCCTGGTCATCGGCCGGAAGGTTCAGCAGTTGGCCGCGAAGGATGGGCAACACCATCCGCACAAGGCAAAAGGATGAGAAGAGAAAGAAGCTGCCTGCCAGAAACCGTGCCGGCAACTGCAGCGATTTCGGCGCACGACGCAGCAAGGTAATGCCGCTACGGGCCGTCTGCAGCGCCAGAGCCAAGACCAGAAGCTCCGCCCTGGTCCTCATCGGCATATGCATGACCTGGGAATAGATGGAAAAACCGACCGTCCCCACAAAAAGCAGGACATCGATCCATCGTTCGGTATAACGAAGCTCCAGGAAGCGGGTCATCGTCTCGTCCATCAAGGCGAAACCAGTGATGATCAGGCCGTCCGAAAAGATGAACGCCACCGTCGGGATCTGATTGCGATAGAACAGAATCATCATCGCCAGAGCGATGAACAACATACTGAAGCACAGCCGGAGAACACCACGTAAACGAGGCATGGAACGGGCAGCCAGGCCCAGCCCAAGCATCAGCATGCCCAGCAGCAGGACGTACGATTCCACCATCCAGCGCAGGCTTAAAGGGACGTTCATACCGACAAGGATATCTTCGGCAGATTATTTTTCTTCGTGATATTCCTGCTCGGTATTTACATCCCAAAGGGAGCTTTTGCTGGTCTCACCGGCCAGAATGGCGTCCACGGCAGCCATCGCGGTCAGCATGGAATGGTCCTGGTTGTTGTACTTGTGCATGCCATTGCGGCCCACCAGGAAGAGGTTTTCGTAGCGATCCATGTACCGGCGAATCTCATCGAAACGGCCATAGCTGCCGAAGTATGCAGGATAGGTCTTCGGAACCCGCACGACATGACCGTCACGAACATGCTCCCGGCGGATCATGCCGATCTTCTCCAGTTCCATGGCGCCGAAGGCCTTGAGTTCCTCGTCCGACATCTTCCACAGCGGATCGGTGTCGTAACAGAAGTACTCCAGCCCCAGCCATACCTTCGAGGGATCAGCGACCAGATAGGGACTCCAGTTATTGAAGATCTGTAGCCGGCCAATCTGGACATCCGGCTCCTGGATATAGATCCACGTATCTTTCAGCAGGCTGCCGTCCGGCTCAGTCTGCTGCAGCTTGTCCACCAACAGGCCCACCGTGATGAAGTCACGGTATTGCAGGCCATCAGCCACTTCGACCACGTTCGCCGGAGGCTCCACCTCCAGTGAATGCACCAGCTCCCGCACAGGGACGGTGGAGAAGAAGTAGTCTCCGGCAATAGTCCGCCTCTCGCCTGCGCGGTTCACCGCCTCCACACTGACGACGCGATCGCCTTCGGTGTTGACCTTCACAGCACGCCAACCCATATGCAGCTCTCCGCCGCCTTGCTGCACCAGGCCGGCTACGTGCTCCCAGAGTTGGCCTGGGCCAAACTTTGGATAGAGGAACTGCTCGATTAACGAGGTCTCAGTCTTCTTCTGCTCGATGTTGCCTTCGGTCCTGCCGAAGGTCTTCTTCAGGAAGTGCTTTACCGCGGCTGTCAGGCTCAGGCCCTTGATGCGCTGCGCTCCCCACTCCGCGCTGATCTCTTCACACGGCACACCCCATACTTTTTCGGTGTAGCTCTTGAAGAAGGTCAGGTAAAGCTCGTTGCCAAAGCGGTTCACGAGGAAGTCGCGCAGGCTCTTCTCCTGCTTAATAGGAAACAAACGCGATGACAGATAGCTGAAACCGATGCGCACCAGACGGACTGGACCCAGCTTGCGAAGTGTCGGTCCACTCAGACTCAGCGGATAGTCAAAGAACTTCCGCATAAAGTAGATTTCACTCTTGCGCGGGCGCACCAGCATGACGAGATCCTTGTCCTCGCCCTCGCGGCGTTCGTGTATGGGCAGATGCCGCGTCTTGTTCTGGTAGCTGATCGCCGCTTCGGCCTCTGCCTCGTGCTCCACCGGCATCAGTTCGAGCCACCAGCGCATGACTTTGTCGCTCTTTGAAAAGAAGCGGTGACCGCCGATGTCCATCCGGTTGCCGTTATAGCGTACCGTCCGCGAGATACCGCCAACGCAGTCCCCGGCTTCGAGAACAATGGGTTGGATATCCGACTGCCGCACCAGTTCCAGGGCAGCAGTCAGACCAGCAGGGCCTGCGCCCAGGATCACGGCTCGCTTTCTCATTCCTCTCCTATCCTACGGAGGATTCCGGAACTCTGTCGATTTTGGTTGTAACTGTGAGGCCCCATCCGCAGAAAAGGATGCCTCCGCCGTAATCCGAAACTGCGCAGGGAGGACGTCTAGAATGGACTTAGACATGCACACCCTGGTCACCGGCGCCTCCGGATTCTTTGGCGGCGTTCTCAAGCGCAGACTCCTTCGTGAAGGCCATACCGTGGTCAACATCGACCTGGAACGCGACGAGGACACTCTGCCTGGACTGATCTCCATCCAGGGAGATCTTCGCGATAGGGCGTTGATGCAACGTGTCTTCGCCGAACATCGTTTCGACGCCATCTTCCATGTCGCGGCACAGTTGGCGCATGGCGCCCGGATCGACGAGCATCTCCTATGGACCTCGAACGTCGATACCACCCGGCTTCTTGCGAACCTGGCCGTCGAGCATGGCGTAAAACCGTTCGTCTTTACCTCCACGAACTGCCTGTGGGCCGCCAATATGGGGCGCCCCATCACAGAAGAAGACGCCCCTGCTCCGGTGGAGATCTATGGCCGCTCCAAATGGGAAGCGGAGAAGATTCTCTCGAACTATACCGATCGTCTGAATGTGGTGACACTGCGCTGTCCCACCATCATGGATTCCGGCCGTCTGGGCCTTCTCGCCATCCTGTACGAGTTCATCGACGATCACAAAACCGTCTGGGTCGTCGGCCCGGGCAACAATACCTATCAATTCATCTACGCTGACGATCTGGCTACAGCCTGCATCCAGGCAGCCGGCTACAGCGGCAGCAATACCTTCAATGTCGGCTCAGACAATGTGAAGTCGATGCGCGAAGTCTATGAGTCCGTCATCACCGCGGCCGGATCGCGCAGCAAGGTGCGCTCGCTGCCGCAGGGACCGACGATTGCCGCTATGATTGCGGCGCACAAACTTAAACTCTCGCCGCTTGGACCGTATCACTACAAGATGATCGCTGAGAGCTTTCTGTTTGACACCACACGCATCAAGCGCGAGCTCGGCTGGCGGCCAACACTCACCAATGAAGAGATGCTGCTGCGTGCCTATAGCTATTACTCACAGAATCGCAAGGAGATCGCGGCACGTACTGATGTCTCCGCACACCGCAAACCGGCGAGTATGGGTATTATTCGGCTGTTAAAGTGGCTCAGTTAAACGCCCGCAATACAACCTCTTCCAACAACGCTCCATCCCACGTCCCTAACAGAACGCCTGCACGACTTTCTGCAATGAATCTGGGCCACTGGAGGGAAGCCGCACGTGGGCACTTTGGCGACAACAAGACCTGCCATTCTTGCGCCTTCAGGCCTGCGAGGCACCGCGGATCGAGCGCAGACATGGATCAATACACATCCTGCCCTGGCCTTTACAACGCTTAGCGCCTTCTACGCTGTCATTACCACGCTGCTCTCTTCCATGAAGCTGCTGTGGCTCGATGAGCTGATCACGTATCACCTTGCGAATCTGGGTTCAGCCCACGCGATCTGGCACGCCCTCAGCCTGGGCGCCGATCCGAATCCGCCTCTGTCGCATCTCGCGGTTCTGAGTGCGATGCGCCTGTTTGGCAATCACGAGCTCGCACTGCGCCTGCCGGCAATCGCCGGCTACTGGTTGGGGTTGTTATCGCTCTACCTCTTCCTGCGGCGGAGAATCTCCCCCACATGGGCACTCGCGGGAACCTTCCTGTCGATGGCAACCGGCGCCTTCGAATACTCCTATGAAAGCCGCAGCTACGGCATCTTTTATGGTTTCGCGATGCTGGCCCTACTGTGCTGGTCTCGAACCATCGAACCGAAGACGCGCAGCCATGAAGCCCTTACTCTGACCGGCATGGTGATCGCACTGGCGCTCGGCATCTCCACCAATTACTTCGCGGTGCTCGCGTTTCTTCCCGTGGCAGCGGGTGAGGTGGCTTTCACGTTGCAACGACTGCATACCGAGCGATGGCGCATGGCGGAGCTTCACTCTATCATTCGTCCCCGAATCTGGCTGGGAATGATGCTGGCTGCTGCTCCTCTCGTCTGCTACCGAGGCCTGATCCGCGCAGGAATTTCTACCTATGCTCCGCATGCATGGAACAAGGTTTCTCTCGATCAGGTCTTCGACTCCTACACGGAGATGGTGGAGGCAGTGCTGTATCCGCTGCTCGCGCTGTTTCTGCTGGTCGGCATCGTCCGCGTCCTTTCTCGCTTCTGTACAAACTGCCGCGCTTCCATCCGGCCCAGAGCTCTGGGCCAACTCGCAACCGAGTACCGCATGCGACATGGGAGGCAAGCGTTTCCAACCCATGAGCTGATCGCGGCGTTCTTCCTCATGCTGTATCCATTCCTCGGTTATGCGGTCGCTTCGATCAAAGGCGGCATGCTCTCTCCGCGTTTTGTGATTCCGGTATGTTTCGGTTTTGCCATTGCCGGCGTTGCGGCGGCGCATCGGCTCTTCGGACATACGCGCTACGCCGCCATCATCTTCCTTATCCTCTTTGTGACATGGGTAACGACCCGTGAGTCCATCATTGGCTACTGGTATACAGAGCAGAAGCAGAGCTTTTATAAGGTCGTGAGCCACCTTTCGACCATCGCCGGCAACCAACCGATCGCGATTCCCGATCCGCTCATGGTGCTTACGTTCCAACGCTATGCACCACCGTCACTTGCCTCGCGCATTGTCTTCCCCGTCGACTTCGACGCAATCCGCCGGTTCCGCGGAGAAGACTCACCCGACCGCAACCTCTGGACCGGACGGAACAGCTACTATCACGTCCCCATTGTTCCGCTGGCCGGCTTCCTGCAACAGACAGGGCACTTCATCATCCTTGGCCACGACAAGAACTGGATGGTGCAGGACCTGCGCGAACACCGTTATCCCGTAGATGAGATGCCAATCAATACACGCGCGGGCGCAATTGGAGGATTTACGCCGCTCATGCACGGCGTACCGAAGTTCTATGAAGCTTCAGGAGACCGCTCGCCGGCCAGTGGATATGGACACGTGGCTACAATCATTCCATTTCACAGTGAAGCGAATCAGCCGCATGAGGATGACCTGGAACTTCCGATTCAAGACATTCGATAGCAATCATTGAGACGCGCCGACACTCGTTGCCCCATTCTTCGCGGAACGCGAAGAATGGGGTCCCCGGCGAACTTGTTCGCTGGGGTTTAGCGTGGGGTATCGAGCGAATAATAAGCAGACAAGCACCTGAGTCCGTTGCGCGCGGCGCAACTATTTCGCGCCACGGGCGCGAATGTCTTGTTAAGGGGACGGCTTCAGCCGTCCCATACTGAGCTGCCAGGAGTAGCGGCTTTAGCCGCTGAGGGCTCCGTGGTGGAGAAGCAGATTTCTCCGCTTCCGCTACGAAATGACAAAAGTGTGGCCTCAAGGCTACACTTCGCCGTGAAGAAATCTGACCTCAGCGGCTAAAAGCCGCCGCCTGGGCGAGGACTTCGTACGGGACGGCTGAAGCCGTCCCCTTAAGCATGGCATTCGCACCTGCGGTGCGAAACGGGATGCGCTATGCGGATAAAAAATTCGCGGCCGAGGGCCTCGCTTCCTGCTAGACCTGTAAGGATCTCTGGAGACACTCTGTAAAGGATGTCAGGGAACTCAACGCTTCGCGAAAGAATGGGGCAACGGTGCATTACCCGTCCATACAAGAAAAGGGCCGGGCAATATGCCCGGCCCTTTCTTCCTATTCTTACGCCGGAACCGCTTCCGATTCGACGACCTCGAAGGTGAGAGCGTCTTTACCAGCATCGACGCGCACCTTGTCGCCGTGCCGCACTTCGCCGTCCAGAATCTTGATGGCGAGCGGGTCCTGCACCAGTCGCTGGATCGCACGCTTCAGCGGACGAGCTCCGTAGGCGCGATCGTAACCCGCGGCAAAGAGTTTCTTGTGCGCCGCCGGTGTCAGCTCCAGATGAATCTTCCGTGCGTCCAGAAGCTTCTGCAGGTCGGCAAGTCGCAGGTCGACGATATGCGTCAACTGCTCCTCGCCCAGCGGATGGAAGACCACGATGTCATCCACACGGTTCAGGAACTCCGGGCGGAAGTGCTGCTTCAGCGAGTCGATCACACGGCTCTTGGCATCTTCGAAGCCATCTTCACTGTCGGCCCAGGCCGTCGACAACGCGCTTGCACCGATATTAGACGTCATGATCAGCACGGTGTTTTTGAAATCGACCGTACGTCCCTTCGAATCGGTCAGGCGGCCATCATCCAGTACCTGCAACAGCACGTTGAAGACATCCGGATGCGCTTTCTCGATCTCATCGAAGAGCACTACGGCATACGGGCGCCGGCGGATCGCCTCCGTCAACTGTCCACCTTCGTCGAAGCCCACGTATCCCGGAGGAGCGCCGATCAGGCGTGCCACGGCGTGCTTCTCCATGTACTCCGACATATCAATGCGCACCATCGCCTGCTCGTCGTCGAAGAGGAACTCCGCCAGAGCACGCGCCGTCTCCGTCTTACCTACGCCCGTGGGTCCGAGGAAGATGAAACTACCGATGGGGCGCTTGGGATCGGACAAGCCCGCACGGGAGCGGCGAATTGCATTCGCCACCGCCGTCAAAGCTTCATCCTGTCCGATGACACGCTCGCGCAGACGCTGCTCCATATGGACCAGCTTCTGTACTTCGCCTTCGAGCATCTTCGCCACCGGAATTCCGGTCCACTTGGAGACGATCTTGGCGATATCTTCCTCGTCCACCTCTTCCTTCAACATGCGTTGCGCAGTGTCGCTACCATCCTGCAGCTTCTCGAGCTCCTTCAGCTCCGCCTCCGCCTTGGGCAGATCACTGTACTGAATCTGCGCTGCCCTTCCGAGATCGCCCTTGCGGGTCTGCTCTTCGATCTGGAAGCGCAGATTCTCAATCGCCTGCTTCAACTCGCTGATGCGGCTAATAGCATCTTTCTCCTTCTGCCACCGCGCCCGCAGGCCACTGGCCTGCTCCTTGATGTCGGCCAGCTCCTTCTCAACTTCCTGCAACCGGTCCTGCGAGTTCGGATCCTTCTCCCGCTTCAGGGCCTCACGCTCAATCTCGAGCGAGGTCGCCCGACGCTCCAGCGCATCGATCTCTACCGGAACACTGCCAATCTGGATGGCCAGCGATGCTGCCGCTTCGTCCACAAGATCAATCGCCTTGTCCGGAAGGAAGCGGTCGCTGATATAGCGATGTGAGAGCACGGCCGCCGACACAATCGCCGAGTCCTTGATGCGTACCTTGTGGTGCGACTCGTACCGCTCTTTCAGGCCGCGCAGAATCGCGATCGTATCGTCGACATTGGGCTCGCCGACATACACAATCTGGAAGCGGCGCTCCAGTGCGGCATCCTTCTCGATGTATTTGCGGTACTCGTTCAGCGTGGTTGCGCCGATCGCCCGTAGCTCGCCGCGCGCCAGCGCCGGCTTGAGCATATTGCTGGCGTCAATCGCGCCTTCTGCAGCTCCAGCGCCCACCAGCGTGTGCAGCTCATCGATGAACAGGATGATCTGTCCGTTCGACTCTTCAATCTCCTTCAGCACAGCCTTCAGACGGTCTTCGAACTCACCGCGGAACTTCGCTCCGGCAAGCATCGATCCCAGGTCCAGCGAGATAACCCGCTTCTCCTTCAGAATCTCCGGCACATCGCCGGAGACGATGCGGCGAGCCAGGCCTTCGACAATCGCCGTCTTACCCACGCCGGGTTCACCGATCAGTACCGGGTTGTTCTTACTGCGGCGCGACAGTACCTGAATGACGCGGCGAATCTCCTCGTCACGGCCGATCACCGGATCGAGCTTACCTTTGCGCGCTTGCTCGGTCAGATCCTTGGCGTACTTCTCCAGCGCCTGGAACTTCCCTTCGGGATTCTGATCGGTCACGCGCTGTGTGCCGCGCACCGAGGTCAGCGCCTTCAGAATCGCATCATGGGTTGCGCCGAAGGTCGCCAGCGCGGCCTGGACGACGCCGTTCTTCTCTTCGCTTAAGGCCAGCAGAAGATGCTCGGTCGAGACGTACTCGTCCTTGAAGTTCTCTGCCTCTTTGAAGGCGCGATCCAATACTTTCTGCAGGGCAGCACCCACACCGGGCTGCTGGCTTGCCCCCTGTACCTTCGGCAGTTTCGCAATGGCCGCATTCACCTGGCTAAGAAGCTGCTGCACAGGGACACCGATCTTCTCCAGCACCGGAATGACGATGCCCTCACGGTCTTCCAGCAGAGCAGCGGCCAGATGCAGCGGCAGTACCTCGGGGTTTCCCGAGTCAGAGGCATGGCCCAGCGCCGCCTGCACCGCCTCCTGCGACTTCACCGTAAATTTGTCCCAACGAATTGCCATCGTTTCCCTACCTCACCTAATCCTTAGATACATCTCAGGGCTG
Source organism: Terriglobus albidus (assembly GCF_025685425.1). Classification (GTDB taxonomy): domain Bacteria; phylum Acidobacteriota; class Terriglobia; order Terriglobales; family Acidobacteriaceae; genus Terriglobus; species Terriglobus albidus. Next base: position 151,897 of record NZ_JAGTAS010000026.1, on the reverse strand, counting down.
CATACGCATCACAAAAGAATGGGAGCCCTCCCTTCAACGGCAGGTCTCCCATCGTTTCGGTGCCCGTCAGTGCACCATGAAGCTTACGCCGCGGTCTTTGCCTCAACCTGCTTCGGACCGGTACCGGCAACGCCGATCTTGATCTGCTTGGGTTGAGCCTCAGACTTCTTAGCGATCTCAACCTGAAGCACACCATCTTTATAGTCGGCGCTCACCTTCTCCATATCCGCCGTTTGCGGAAGAGTGAACATACGAATGAAGCTGCCGTATCGGCGCTCAATCCGGTGGAAGTTCTCTTCCTTCTCTTCCTTTTCAAACTTGCGTTCGCCCTTGACCGTCAGGGTCTGGTTCTCCAGACGAACGTCGATATCTTCCTGCCTGATCCCCGGAACGTCGAGTTTCAGCACGATTTTCTGCGCATCCTCATAAACGTCCACGGCGGGGGTGAAATTCCCTGACGCCAACGACTCACTACGCCCTTCAGGCGCACCGAAATCATTGAAGATCGAGTTCAAACGGTTCTGCAGGACAGCCAGATCCGAGAACGGGGTCCAACGTGTGATCGTCATGATGCATTTCCTCCTGAACTGTGGGCCGGGATCTCCGGCCTTCACATCATCTGACGCATACCATAGCACAATCGATTCATAAAATGTGATGCAATTACACTCAACTTTTTAGAAAAGACTCTCACGTTCTCGTAAGCAGTTGAAAATAAATTACTTTTTCACGTGTTCCAAGCGGCGCTCGGCCCACTCACCGCCGAAAACCGTCGCCGGAACCATGACGACGATCGATACCCAGGTCAACTCCAGCGAGCCCGACTTGCTGACCAGAAGAGACTCCGCCACACCAAGCCCGCCTGTAGCGAACAGAATGATCGCCGTCCCCCAGGCTGAGCGGCGCGACCCGCCGATGACCGCAGCCAGAAATCCGGTCGTCACCGAGCAGAAGAAGCCGACCACGATACTTGCGAGCAGGTAGCGCGTCGAGACTCGCTGTGTCGGATCATGATGTGTTTTCATAAACCACACAACCGAGCTGCCGAGTGAGAACAGGTAACCGAGAACAGCGCCGACAACGATCCGAACCATGGAAGGTCTCCGTGCTGAATGATGACATACCCGTTCAGGCAACTCCTCAACAAAAGCTTTGCATCGCATGGGAGTCCCATTGATCGTCTCGATGCGTGCCTTTGGCTACCGGCTCGCCTACATCGGCGCCGTCCTGATTGTGTTGCTTAATAGCTGGCTGGCTTATCGCGCTCTCCGTATTTTCGCGGCGAGTCAGCGGTGGCAATCTCACACGCTGGAGACCGTTACTGCCTGTGAACAGCTTGTGGCAGAGATCCGGACGGCCGAGAGCGCGGCCCGGGGCTATGTCCTGCAGGCGGATCCGATCCTGGAAAAGCAGTACAACGATGCCGTCAACCAGGTCTGGGATACCTTCGAGTACGTAGGCAAGCTCACAGAGGATAGCCCCAGCCAGCAGGCTCGCTTACCCAAGGTCCGCGAGCGGATTCAGGCACGGCTGACCTCGATTGAGATCGGCGTTCAACTTCGCAAGGCTCAACCTGCTGCCGCGCTCACGCCGGATCAGCTTTCGATCATGATGACCGACCAGTACCGGTATGGCAACTTCACAGCCGCTTACGCCGTTGCCCAGATCGAAGGAGAGGAACGCCGTCTGCTCAAATGGCGGGACGATCAGGTCACAACCGCCCGGCGCTCGGCCTACACCACCTTCGGCGTTGCGACCGGGTTGAATCTGCTGTTCCTGATTCTCGCCTTCCATTTCCTGGGAAAAGAGATTACTGCCCGCGACCAGATTGCTGCACAAGCCGAGGAGATTCGCACCCTGGCTACCGATCTAGAAAAGCGCGTGAGGGAACGCACGCACGCGCTCGAAACTTCGAACCATGAGCTCGAAGCCTTCTCCTATTCCGTATCGCACGATCTTCGCGCACCGTTGCGCACCATCGACGGTTTTTCGCTGGCCCTGTATGAAGACTACGGCGACAAACTGGACGATCAGGGGCGCGACTACATTCATCGCGTCCGCAGCGGTGTGCAGCGCATGGGTCAGCTGATCGATGCCCTGCTGCAGTTGTCCCGCGTAACTCGTACCGACCTTATCCGCGAGACAACGGATCTGGCGGAGCTTGCCCGATCCGTTGCCGCCGATCTCAAAGCGTCGGACCCCGAGCGCAACGTCCGTTTCGAGATTCCCGGCACTCCCGTCCTTGCCCAGGCTGATCCCCGCCTGCTGCGCATTGCCCTTGAAAACCTGCTGGGAAATGCCTTCAAGTTCACCGCAAAAATACCAAACGCTGTCATCAGGTTCGGCTCCTATCCGGGAGACGGCTCGAACGTCTACTTTGTCCGCGATAATGGAGCCGGATTTGACATGCGGTATGTTGACCGCCTCTTTACTGCCTTCCAGCGCCTGCATGGAGACCGCGACTTCAAAGGGTCCGGCATCGGCCTTGCAACCACGCTTCGCATCGTCCGCAGGCACCAGGGCCGCATCTGGGCCGAGGGTAAGGAGGATCAAGGCGCGACCTTCTACTTCACACTTGGATCATAATCTTGGGGGGAAGGTTCCTACGAATGACCATCAACACGAATTTGATTCTGCTGGTCGAAGACGACCCGGATCACGAAGCACTCGCCATCCGCGCTTTGCGCAAGGCTAATGTCGCGAACGAGATCAGTGTCGCCCGCGACGGCGCCGAAGCTCTTGAACTGGTCGACAGGTACGAGGCAGGCGAGCTTCCCATGCCGCAGCTCGTTCTTCTGGACCTGAAGCTTCCCAAGGTGCAGGGTCTGGAGGTGTTGAAGGCAATTCGTTCCAAGGAAAGGGCCTCTCTGTTGCCCGTTGTTGTACTCACCTCGTCGGACGAAGAGCGCGATATCGTCAGCTCGTATCGTCTGGGCGTAAACAGCTACATTCGCAAACCAGTCAACTTTACAGATTTTGCTGAAGCTACCAAGCAGCTCGGAATGTACTGGCTTCTGCTGAACCAGGCGCCACCTATCTCGTGAGACATGCGCGTGACCCTGCCGCAGCCCAACATCACTCTCCCCGCGGAACAACGCAGGCGGCTTCGTGTACTTATCGTCGAAGACTACGAGCCTGATGCGCTGTTGCTGAGGCGTCATCTTCACCGGGCCGGATACGAGATCGAGATGCGTCGCATCGAAACCCGCGCGCAGATGCATGAGGCCCTGCGTTCACGCAACTGGGACCTGGTCATCGCCGACTACACGTTGCCCGGTTTTGGAGCACGCGACGCACTGGCCCTGCTGCAGGCCAGTGGAATGGACCTACCCTTCATCATCGTCTCAGGAACCATCAGCGAAGAGACCGCCGTCTCTGCCATGCGTGCCGGAGCACATGACTATGTATTGAAAGACAATCTGGAGCGCCTGGTACCCGCGATCGAACGAGAGCTCGCTGACGCCGAAGCCCGTCACGAAAAGTTACGCACCGCAGCCGCGCTCAAAACTCTGGAAACGCGCTTCTCCGCGACCTTCAACCAGGCCGCTGTCGGCATGGCGCACATCTCGCTCGACGGACGATGGATTCTGGCCAATCAGCGCCTGCGCGACATACTCGGTTTGACCTCGGATGAGCTGGAGGCGGTCAGCTTCTACGACCTGTTGTTACCTTCCTCCGATCGCGATCAAGACAAGGAGATCGTGTTCGAAGATCTGCTCTCACGCAGAGTCCCCAGCATGCGTGTCGAGAAGTGCCTACGCCACAAAGACGGCCATGCCGTCGATGTACAACTCACCATCTCTGTCCTGCAGCCGGACCTCAGCGAGACCGAATCGCTCTCACTGGTGATCGAAGATATCTCCGCGCGCAAGGCCGATGCGCGCGAACGTGCCGAGCTGGTGAAACGCCTGATCAACTCCGAGCGCCTGGCTTCCGCGGGACGCATGGCCAACACGCTCGCACATGAGATCAATAATCCGCTCGAAGCTCTGACCAACGTGTTGTATCTGCTGCAGACACATCCAGAGCTTCCACTCGATCTGCAGGAGCTGGTCAACATGGGCGCACGCGAGCTGGACCGCGTCGGCCATATCACCCGCACGACACTGAGCTTCTATCGCGGCAACTCCGGCGCCGGACATCTGCTGAATAAGCTTATTGATGAAGTCGTACAGCTCTTCGCTTCCCGCGCCGAGGGAGCGCAGATACAGATCATCACGGATCTTCGTCCTTCTCCTTCAGGAAAGACCTTCCCGCTTTCATTGCGGCAGGTCTTTGCCAACCTGATCGGCAATGCCATCGAAGCTATGTCAGGCATAGGCGGCACCCTCACCATCCGCTCCCGCGAGACTCCCGAATGCGCCATCGTTACCATCGCTGACACTGGCCCGGGAATCGCACAGGCGCACATCTCACAGATCTTCGAACCCTTTTTCACCACCAAAGGCGAACGCGGCACAGGCCTCGGCCTGTGGGTCACGCGAGGTATCGTCGCCGAAGCCGGCGGAACACTCTTCCTGCGTACCAGCACCGACCCCAGGCATTGTGGGACCACGATGCGAATTGCGCTGCCTTTGAAGAGCTAAGAAGAGTTAAAAGTTGCAAGTTAAAACGTTAATGCATGGGAGCACGTTGCAGTTTGCCACATCGGGCTGTGCTTTTCTTCGCTCTTTGAGTTTGCCTTGGCTATTGCAATGAAGGCCCGCTACACTGCAGCGACATGGCCAAATCGTTCCGCGAGCTCCTTGTCTGGCAGAAATCGATGCAATTAGCCGAATCGGTGTACCGTAACACCGACGGCTTTCCCCCTCGAGAGATATACGGTCTCGCTGCTCAAATGCGCAGGGCGGCGGTATCCATTCCAAGCAACCTCGCTGAGGGGTCAAATCGCGGAACCCGCAAAGACTATCGACAGTTCGTTACGATCGCGCGAGGCTCTGCCAATGAACTGCAAACGCAGATCGAACTCGCGCAAAGAATCGGCTTGTTAGCGAGCAAAGCGGGAGAAGAATTACAAATGCAAACCCTGGAAGTTAGCCGCATGCTGCATAATCTTTGGGCCTACCTCTCGCCAAAGAAGACAGAGAAGCCTTCAGCTTGATGAGGCTTCGAAGCATGTACCACCCAGGTATTAACGCTTTAACTTTTAACTTTCAACTTTTAACTCCTAAACAAGGACTGGAACATTCTCCACACCTTCGCTCCCAAATACCTTCCGATATCTTGCCACCTCATCAGAGGGCCCGGTGGCTTTCTGGTAGTTGTCACTTAGCTTGACCGCGGGCCTTCCATTCACTGTCTGCAATTTGCAGATCAGGCCAAGCGGCTCCAGCTCGTGTTCTCCACGCGGGTGGCAATCGCGAAAATCATTTGTCAGCAGAGTTCCCCAGCCTGCGCTGAAGCGGATACGTCCATGGAAGCGATGATGCAGGTTGAGAATCTCATCCACATCGAGCGCATCACTCGCGATCAGGCGTCTGCGGCAGGGATCCTGACCACGCTCTTTGAGCCACGCAATATATTCCTCGCCCGCGATAAGAGGATCTTTGCTGTCGATGCGCAGACCGGTCCATGCTGCGACCCAGTCCGGCGCGTTGCGAAAGAACTGCGTACTGCCATACGTGTCGGGAAGCAGCATCAGCAGCGCTCCGCCATAGGTCTGCTGCCAGAGCTCCAGCACCTTGTACTGCGATTGCAATAGCTCTTCATCGTTGTTCGCCATGGCGGCCAGAGCCATAGGTAGCTCGTGCGCATTGGTGCCGATGGCTTCCATATCGTGCTTGTAGGCGAGATATGTATTGGATGTTCCCGTAAAGCGATCGCCAAGCGTGGACTGCATCGCATCGACAACGTACTCCTGCCACAGAAAACTGTGACGGCGGCGAGTGCCGAAGTCCGCGATGCGTAGACCATCGACCGCGCGCATCCGTTCGATCTTCTCCCAGAGCCTTGTCTTCGCCCGCGCATACAGAATGTCGAGCTCCAGCTCATTCAGGCCACGCAGACCGTACCGCGTCTTCATCTCACTCAGGATGGAGAGCGCATAGATCTCCCACATCGTCACCTGCGTCCACTCGCCTGCGAACTCAAGCCGCACCTGTCCATCGATAACATCGAGCAGATAGTCCGGAAGACGGAAGTCATGCTCCAGCCATTCAAGAAAGGCGGGCTCGAAGATACCGCGTACGCCGTAGAAGGTATTGCCGGCGAGCCACACCAGTTCGCTCTTCTTGAAGGTGAGGCTACGTACGTGATCCAGTTGCGCCCGCAACTGCTCGACATCGATCTGCTCTGCCAGCCGCACAACAGACTTGCGGTTCACGACGGAGAAGGTCACCTGGACGTCACGAAAATGTTTCCAGATGTACTGCAGCATCAGCAGCTTGTAAAAGTCCGTATCCAGCAGCGAGCGGACGATCGGGTCCAGTGCCCAGTTATGGTTATGCGCTCGCCGCGCGAGGTTCAAGATCATGCTGCCATTAGAGCATTTTCTCTGGAGGTGGAATGCGGTGAATCGGAAGCTCGGGCATATCGACGTATTGGCGATAACCGATGCGCGGGGTGCCCCATATCCCCTTAGGGACATGGGCCCGGCTTTTCCTCTCCCTGGTACGCGATATTCAGCTAGTCCGAAATATTGTTCCTGAGCTCATCGACAAACTCGATTTCACTGCGGAGTTATAGAGGGGGCCTTCAGCCCTTTGATTTCTCAATGGCGCCGGATACCTGGAGCGTTGCCCCAGGCTGGTATAGGGCGCGCCTTCAGCGCTCTTTCTGCCGACCCCCGTTTTTTGGGGTTCCAATGGCCAAGCTTGTTGGTCAACGAGGATGGGCACTCATAGATGTCCATCCAAGTGCGCAAAAGCACACCCGAAAGGTATAAACCCCGCCCTGAAGCGGGGTTTATACGTCTTGCGATGTATGAAACCATTACTTTCCGTTCTGCGTGGACCGGATGAACTCGGCGGTGTCATCGTGGAAGCGCTTCGTCACCGCCTCGTTCAGGTAGACCATGTGCCCGGACTCGTAGAAGTGGTAGCTGATGTTCTTTTCGAGCGATGACGGAATCTGCAGATGCTTCATCTCGTACTCTGCTCCGAAGTAGAGCGTTCCGAGATCGAAATAGCCGCCCAGCAGCATGACCTTCATCCTGGGATTGCCCTTCATGCAGTTCGCCAGGTCGGTCATGACATTGGCGCCACGGCCGAAGGTCTTGCGCATATCCCAATCAAACCCGGGATCCCCGTAAACGCTTTGTTTATAGGTCAACTGATCGCCGTACTTCAGGATCTCGCGGGTGTAGCTGTTGATAGCCGCGGTATAGGCCGAAGTAATTGCCTGTCCCTGTGGGTCGTACTCTGCCTCCGATGCCAGCGGATCGATATCCGGCGCCTCGTAGCGAGAGTCCAAACGGCCCGTTGTCAGACCATCGCCCAGCTGCAGCATCTTGGAAAATCCGCCGCCGTTGACGCGTAGATTGGCACGTAGCAGATAATCGACGGGAAGACCGGTGTAGCCATGCAGCTTGTCGGCGATCGCCCTTTCATCAGCATCGCTGAGATCGGCTCCCTTCGCCAGCGCCAGCAGATAGTCCGTCATGGCAAAGTGCTCTACCTCGCTCAGGAACGGCTCGAGGGCGGCCGGCTGGCTGGGCAGTTTGTGATGATAGAACGCTGTAGCCGCCATGCTGGGCAGCGACAGCACATATGCCATATCGACACCCGGGTTGGAGCGAGATCCATCAGCCGAGTCGGCAAAATTGAGAATCTGGCTGAGCAGGATGACACCGTTGAGATCAACACCGTTGTTCTGCAGCAGATTCGAGAGCACCGCCGAGCGTGTCGTGCCATAACTCTCGCCGAAGAGATACTTCGGTGAGTTCCAGCGCGAATATTTGGTCAGAAAACGCCGGACAAACCGATCGAACGCATGCGCGTCCTGATCGATGCCCCAGAAGGACTTTTCCTTGTCCTTGCCGAAGATACGGCTGAAGCCGGCTCCCGGCATATCGATGAAGACCACGTCGGAGACGTCGAGCAGCGAATAGGCATTTTCCGTGATCTTGTACGGCGCTGCCGGATCATGATGTGTGTCGTTCGTGATCACACGCTTTGGTCCGAACGAGCCCATATGCAGCCACATGGTCGAGCTGCCTGGGCCACCGTTGTAGAGGAAGGTTACCGGCCGCTCCTCGGCCTTGGCGCCCTTCTTGAAGTAGGCCGTGTAGAACATGCGGGCCGTCGCCGGAGCCTCCTCCGGCTTTTCCAGATTGATGTGGGCCTCAGGCAGCCAGCTTCCGTCGAGTGAGATCTGCGCATCATGCGCATCGTCGGCTGCAACCGTCAGCGTTCCGGCAACCGCCCGGTAGTCGACACGCTGGCCGTTGGCGATGACCGAACCTTCGGTCTCTGAATCAGGCTTCGGGGCTGCGGGCATGGCGGCCGCAGGGGCAGGGGCGGGAACCTTCGGCGGCTCTTCCTTCTGTTGCGCAAAACAGGAAACAGCTACAAAAACCAGAAAAACAAGCTTCTTCATCGTGATGTTGACACCTGGGGAATGGGGGACGGGGATTCCATTCTTGCAACAGGTTACAGGCAAAAAATAGGCCCCACAGCGGTGGGGCCTCGCTCAAGGATTGTCGGTGCCTGGTTGTTCTTCTGACATTTGGACCTGCTAACCATACTTGCCTCCGCCGGACTCTCCCTAAGGGCCCGGAATCTGCATCGTTAGCCAGCCTAATTGCCCCGAACAATGGGACCGTACAACATATTGTGTTGTCGATACGGATAAGTCAAGCAAATTTTCGCCTCGCTGGAACGAATCTGCGCAACTCGCCGTATCCTTCCATCACTATGAAAACCTCCGTCTGCCTGCTCACTCTCGTATCTGCGACTGCGCTGCTCGCCACCGGCTGCCGCGTTACCTCCAGCGGCGAGTCCGGCAACAAGGATGTTCGTGTCGCCACTCCATTTGGAGGACTGCAGGTAAAGACCGACCCGGAGAAGGTGGTCAGCGGTCTCGGCCTGCCCATCTATCCCGGCGCCTCCCTCGAGCTGAAACAGAAAGATGGCAAGGAAGAACCCGATGCGGCCGACTTCAATATGGGCTTCGGCGATTTCCGCATTCACGTGAAGGCAGTGACCTACACGACACCCGATTCAGCCGACAAGGTTGAGGCCTACTACCGCAAGGCGCTGGCCGCCTATGGAGACGTGATTGCCTGCAAGGATAACCAACCGATCGGGACTCCTACCCATACAGGCCAAGGCCTCACCTGCGAGGAGAAGGATGGCCACGTGAACGTCAACGGCAAGGGTGCGGACTCTGTAAAAGGCGATCTGGATCTGCGGGCCGGTTCGAAGCAGCATCAGCACATCGTCGGTATCGAGAAGAAGGGTGACATCACCCGCTTTGGTCTGGTAGCGCTCGATTTGCCAGGCAAGATCAGCTTCGGCGACGACAATAAAGACAAGGAAAAACAAGCAAATTAGCTGATCGACCTACGTGCGAAACCCATGCACCGGGTGCCATCCATCGCATATCGGGGTCCCGACGAACTTGTTCGTTGGGGTGAGAACGCGATGGTTGGCATGTTCTCATTCAAAGCGTAGCGGAGAAATCTGCTTCTCTACCGATGGTTCTCCCGGCTCCAAACCTCAAAAGCAGATCCCTGCGGGATGACAAAAACAATTGGAGCTCCCCTCGAACTCCCAAACTGCCCCGACGAACCCGGCGTGACCGATATCCGAATACACAGAAAATTCACACACCTGTCGGCAAGCGACGCCATCTACAGCCAACGCTGTCTCTGGAAACCCATCGACTTCCATCCAGCGTCCCCCGGTTGCCTGCAGACTGTGGGCCACGTATCATTCGAGGGCAGAATGAGCGAGTCGAAGCCGAAACCTACCCTCCGCGAGAAGGGCAGACTGATGTCTGCCTCAGAGATTGAGCGCACCCTGGTGCGCCTGGCACACGAGATTGTCGAAAAGAACAATGGCGCGGCCAACCTGGGTCTGGTCGGCATCAAGCGCCGCGGTGTTCCCCTGGCGGAGCGTCTGGCAAAGCTGATCGGAGCGATTGAGAAGACCACGGTTGATACCGGCGTTCTCGACATCAGCTTCTACCGCGACGACCTCTCAACCTCTGGACTGCGGCCGACGGTGACTCCCGGCGCGATCGGTTTTGACGTCAACGACCGCGACATCATTCTGATGGACGACGTGCTCTATACCGGCCGTACCATCCGCGCCGCGCTCGATGCCCTGTTTGACCACGGGCGTCCTCGCTCGGTACAACTTCTGGTGCTGATTGACCGCGGGTGGCGCGAACTGCCCATCGAAGCGCAGTTCATCGGCCGCAAGGTTCAAACAACTGATCGTGAAATTATTGAAGTGAAGTTCAACGAAGTCGACCAGCAGGAGCAGGTTCTGCTCGTGGAGCGAGTCGACTAACCCAGGTTCCCCGTCTCACACCCTGATGTCACCTGCCACCAAGTCCGCCTCTAAATCTGCGCCTAAGTCTGTGCCTAAAAAGACTGCCACTGAGGCGCCGCAGCCGAAGGCTACCACACCACCAGCCGACGGCATTCACCCTGGCAGCCTGCTCTCCATCACGCAGCTCTCGCTCGACGAGGTCAGCAATATTCTTGCGCTCGCCGAGCGCCTGGCCGGCGAACCATCAAGCAAGCACGCGACCCTGCTGGAAAACCGCAAGCTGGCACTGCTGTTCTATGAGAGCAGCACCCGCACGCGTACCAGCTTTGAGCTCGCAGCGAAGTCCCTCGGCGCCATGACCACACTGGTCAGCGACAAATCCTCCTCGATCGAGAAGGGCGAGAGCCTGAAAGATACCGGACTGACCCTGCGCGCCCTTGGCGCGGAGTGCATCATCCTGCGCCACAATGCCTCCGGCTCACCTTACCTGCTGGCAAAGCATACCGGTCTGCCCGTACTGAACGCAGGCGACGGTATGCACGAGCATCCTTCGCAGGCGCTGCTGGATCTTCGCACCATCCTCAGCCGCCTGGGGAAGATGCAAGCCGTAACGGACAAGGCACTCGACGGCATTACAGTCTGCATCACCGGCGACATTCTGCACTCACGCGTAGCCCGTTCGAATGCACTGTTGCTGCCGCGTCTGGGAGCAAAGGTCATCCTGTGCGGTCCACAGCAGTTGCTTCCTCCGGAAGCTGAAGACCTGTATCCCGGTATCACGCTGGAACGCGACTTCGATAAGGCGCTGCAGCAGTCGCAGGTTGCCATGATGCTTCGCATCCAGAAGGAGCGGCTCGCAGGCATGCAGATCGACCTGGCCGACTACCAGAAACAGTTCCAGCTCAACGAAGATCGCTACTTCAAACATGCACCTGACGCGTTGGTGATGCATCCCGGACCGATGATCCGTGGGCTCGAAATCACCGCTGATATCGCCGACGGTCCAAACTCCGCTATTGAAGAGCAAGTACGTAACGGTCTCGCCATCCGCATGGCGCTTCTGGTACGCGCGTTGAACGGAGGCGCCGCATGAAATCGATTCTGATCAAAGGCGGCCATCTGATTGATCCGCCATCGCGCACCGATCGTCCGCGCGACCTGCTGATCCATGACAACCGTATCGTGGAGGTCGGCGATCCGGGCAAGCTCAACCCTACTGCCAAAAAAGAAGGCGCCGAGGTCATTGATGCCACCGGCTTGGTGGTCGCACCTGGATTAGTCGATATCCATGTTCACCTGCGCGAACCCGGACAGGCTCACAAGGAAACCATCGAGTCCGGCACGAGGGCCGGAGCCATGGGCGGATTCACCGCGCTCTGCTGCATGCCCAACACCTCCCCTGTGAACGACTCGCCGGAGATCACCCGCTGGACGCTTTCACCGGAGCGCAACGCTGTCATCCGCGTCTTTCCAGTCGCCGCCGCAACCCGCGGCAGCATGGGCGAAACCATCACGGAATACGGCTCGCTGAAGGCTGCCGGCGCCGTCGGCGTCTCCGACGACGGCAAACCTGTCCTGCAAGACGCCGTCATGCACCAGGCGCTGATCGCTGCTGCGCGCGCCGGTCTGCCGATGATCCAGCATGCGGAGAACACCAAGATCACGGTGGGCGCCAGCATGAACGCCGGCGCACGCGCCTTCCGCCTGGGCCTGCGCGGCATGTCTGTCGAAGCAGAGTCCGGCATTGTGGAACGCGACATTCGCCTGGTGCGCGAGCTCACCACATCAGGCAAAGGTCCGCGGCCACATCTGCATGTACAGCATGTCTCGACTGCAAAGGCGATGGAAGCCATCCGTCACGCCAAGCGCGCGGGCCTGCACGTAACCTGCGAGGTTGCGCCGCACCACTTCATGCTGACTGATGAAGCAGTCGAAGGCTACAACACGCACGCGAAAATGAATCCCCCGCTGCGCAGCGAGGCCGACCGCGCAGCGATGGTGACAGCACTGCTGGACGGTACTGCCGACTGCATCGCGACCGATCACGCTCCGCACGCGGTGCATGAGAAGGAGCAGGAGTTCGAGAAGGCTCCGAACGGCATCACCGGTCTGGAGACAGCGCTGTCACTTTCGATCAAGATGCTGCATCACCAACACCGCATGCCGCTGCTGCGCCTGGTTCACCTGATGAGCACCGCACCCGCACACATCATGGGCCTGCGCGGGCGCGGAACCCTGGCGCCTGATGCCTTCGCCGATGTCGTCCTCTTCGATCCGAAGTCGACCTGGACCTTCAATGCCCGCAACTCTCCCTCAAAATCACGCAACACGCCCTTTGATGGACAGACATTGCCGGGCGTGGTGAAGATGACGATCTCGGAAGGAAGAATTGTTTATAAGGCTTAGTTGAATGGTGGAATGGTTGAATGGTAAAAGCCCGGTGAATGCCGGGCTTTTACTTTTGAATATTTGCTAATTCAAGAACCGCCCAGCATCATCCCACGCAAATACTATTCAACAATTCAACCATTCAACTATTCAACGACTTTCCACTACTTACAACTTCCCCATACATCGCGCGCATCAAATCAATCGAACCAACTCGCGCCTCCCCCACCCACTGGCGCGATCAGAAACGAGGACGATCGATGTTTCTCCCCTGGAAGACAATTTCATCTACCGCGGCGGCTCTGCTGTTGTGCTGTGCGCTTGCGGGTTGCAAGTCTGCAGATGAAAAAGCGTTGGAACAAGCAAAACAACAAGCTGCTGCTACTGGCCAACCGCAGCAGGTCGTAACCAACGACGGCAAAGGCAATATCGTTACGACGACCGTGCAACCGCCCGATCCCCAGACCCATCAGCAGACGGTCACACAAACCACTGCGCCAGCTCCGGCGGGCAGCGTCCCCGGAACGACCACGACGGCAGCATCTCCCATGGTGGCTCCTGGCACTGTACCGGGCGCGAGCCCGGCCCCAGCGGGCGCTACTGTACCGGAACCGAATAAGCCGGTTGTGAAGCCGGCGGATGTACGGATTCCCGCCGGAACCAATATGGCCATTCGCATCAATCAACACATCAGCGTGAAGACTACGCCCGCGGGCTCCCGCTTTACCGGCGAGATCGCCGAGCCGATCGCAGTGAATGATCGTGTGATCGTGCCGCGTGGCACACCGGTGGGCGGCGTCGTCGAGGAGTCGCACAAGCGCGGCCACTTCAAGGGCGCATCCATTCTGCAACTTCGCCTCACCAGCATGACCCTGAACGGCACCGAGTATCCGCTGGAAACCGGCTCCTATACCCGCACGAAGAAGGGTAAGGGCAAGCGTAGCGCCGCCTGGATCGGCGGCGGTACCGGCGCGGGCATGCTGATCGGCGGCCTGGCCACCGGCGGCGTCGGCCTTCTGGTCGGCGGCCTCTCCGGCGCTGGTGCAGGCACAGCTGTTGCCGGTCTGACCGGCAACAAGGACATCGACTTACCTGCCGAGTCGCTTGTCCGCTTCCGCCTGGCCGACGACCTCAGCGTCGTCCCCCCGGCAAACAACAACACGGCCTCACCGCAGTAGCACAGACAGACAGCTAGCCTCCCTTAGCGGACGTCCCCCGGCGTCCGCTCTTTTTTTGAATAACCCAATGATTGAAGAATTGAATAAGAACCTGCGCGCCACGTCATTCAATCATTCAATAATCCATCATTCGATTTCATTAAACCATTCGGTTGACAATTCCCTCCGATCCAGGCAATACTCAACCACATGGTTGAACGTGAAGCGAAACTCGATCGAGTCTTTCATGCACTCTCTGACGGCACACGCCGCAGGATGCTACGCCGGCTGGCGGGTGGAGAGCGCTCGGTCGGTGAACTGGCCGCAGGCTTCGAGATGTCGTTCGCAGCAGGCGCCAAGCATGTGAAGGTGCTGGAGAACGCAGGTCTGGTGCGGAGGCGCATTGTGGGCCGTGTGCACCTGTGCCGTCTTGAGGCACGGCAACTGAAGAAGGCGGACGAGTGGTTGCGCTTTTATGAACGCTTCTGGAGCGACAGCCTGGATCGTCTGGAGATGCTGCTGGAACAGGACGCGGCAGCGGATGCGAAATCGAAAGGAGAGAAATAGTGAAGCAGGCAACAATCATCGACAAGCGCGCAGTGCGCGTCAATGCAGACACATTCCGCTTCGAACGCCTGTTTCCCGGCCCCATCGAACGGGTATGGGAATACCTTGTGGACGGCGAGAAGCGTGGCAAGTGGCTCGCCAAGGGCGACGCCGGAACCTCGGTCGGCGAAGAGTTCCAGATGCGCTTCAAACACGCGGAGCTGACACCTGAGCCGGGCGCGATTCCTGACCGATTCAAACAGTACGAAAACGGCCTTACCAGCACGCACAAGGTAACCGTGTGGGAGCCTCCCCGTCGCTTCGGTATGAGCTGGGGAGAGGGCGAGGAGCCCTCTGAAGTCCTCTTCGAGCTCACGCCCGAGGGCAAGAAAGTCCGCTTCGTCCTGACACACCGCCGCGTCTCCGACGCGACCCAGGCGGATGGCTTTACCAAAGGTTGGCATACGCATCTGGAAGTGCTGGAAGGCGTTCTGGAAGAGAAGCCGCTGGAGCCCTTCTGGGATCTTTTCCGCAAGTCCGAAGCGCTTTACGAAACAGCCTAGTAACAAATGGGCCTCGTGGATGCCACATTCCCGCGAGACCCATTTTCTTCACGCCCACTACAATCAAAGAGACAGCTTTTTTGAGAGTAGAGGGCCCACCCCAGCAATGGCTTTGAATTGTGGCATCGTCGGCCTGCCGAACGTCGGCAAGAGCACGATCTTCAACGCGCTGACCTCGGCCAAGGCGATGGCCGCCAACTATCCTTTCTGCACCATCGAGCCCAACGTGGGCGTCGTGGTCGTTCCCGATCCCCGGCTCGACAAGATCACCCAGTTCGTCAAGCCGGCCAAGACCGTGCCCACGACTATGGAGTTCGTCGATATCGCCGGCCTCGTCGCCGGCGCCAGCAAAGGCGAAGGCCTCGGCAACCAGTTCCTGGGCCACATCCGCTCGACGGATGCCATTGCGCACGTCGTCCGCTGCTTCGCCGATGACAATGTGGTGCACGTTGCCGGCGGCGTAAATCCGCTAAGCGACATCGATGTCATCAACACCGAGCTTCTGCTCGCCGATCTTGAATCCGTCGAGAAGCGGCTGGTCAAGACCGAGAAGGTTGCCAAGAACTCGCAGGACGCCAAGGTGAAGAGCGAACTCTCCGCTCTGAAGAAGCTGCAGGCCGTGCTCGGCGAAGGCAAGCCCGCGCGCGTTGCCGACCTCACCGAAGACGAGCTGATCGCCAGCCGCGAGCTTTTTCTCATCACCCAGAAGCCGATGCTCTACGTCGCCAATGTCGACGAAGCCGGTCTGACCGAGGGCAATGAGTGGACGGCCCAGGTGGAGAAGCGCGCCGCCGAAGAAGGCAGCGAGGTTGTGCGCATCTGCGGCGCGATGGAGAGCGAAATCGCTCTGCTCGATCCGGAAGAGCGCAAGGAGTTCCTCTCCGCCATAGGCATGGAAGAACCTGGCCTCAACCGCCTGATCCGCGCTGCCTACAAGCTGCTGCATCTGATCACCTACTTCACCGCCGGTGTCACCGAAGTTCGCGCCTGGACCATCAAGCGCGGCACCAAGGCTCCGGGAGCCGCGGGCGTGATCCACTCCGACTTCGAAAAGGGCTTCATCCGCGCCGAGGCTTACCACTGCGACGATCTCTTCGCCCTCGGCAGCGAACAGGCGGTAAAGGAGAAAGGCCTCTATCGCTCGGAAGGCAAGGAGTACGTCGTCAAGGACGGCGACATCCTCTTCTTCAAGTTCAACGTCTAGAGCAATTCTCCTGATACGGTGCCTCTGGATAAATCTGCGACTGCCGTTTTCTTCTCCCGCTAACGGCGCCAAAGCACCCGAGTAACCACCAAACTGGGTGCCCCAGGTCCCTCGGGGACCTGGGTATTCGCGCTACGCGCGAACCGCTTTTCGCACTAACAGCATGGGGAGAGAAGCAGATTTCTCCGCTCCCTTCGGTCGCTGCGAACGGACAAAAGAAAACGGAATCGAGCAGGCTGGGAACCGGAATCAACAACACCGCTTCTAACCCACGTGGGAAAATAGAAACATTGTGAGCGACGAATTTCCTAGAATCAAACGCCTTCCGCCCTATGTCTTCAACATAACCGGCGAGCTGAAGGCGGCGGCGCGTAAGCGCGGCGAAGACATCATCGACTTCGGCATGGGTAATCCTGACGGCGCGACGCCGCAGCATATTGTCGACAAGATGATCGAGGCGGCGCATAAGACGCGCACGCATCGCTATTCGCTTTCAAAGGGAATTCCCCGCCTGCGCAAGGCCATCTGCAACTGGTACGCGCAGCGCTATAACGTGGAGTTCGATCCCGCGACCGAGGCCATCATGACCATCGGTTCGAAGGAGGGCATCGCCCACTTCTGCCTGGCCGTGCTCGACAAGGGCGATACCGTGCTGGTGCCCAATCCCAGTTACCCGATTCACATCTATGGCCCGGTCATCGCCGGCGCAGACGTGCTCAGCATTCCCATCACAGACTCAACCGATGAGTTCCTGGCGCGGGTTGAGGATGTGATTCCGCGCATGACACCGCGGCCCAAGGTGCTGATCGTCAACTTCCCTGCCAATCCTACTGCACAGTGCGTGGAGCTTCCCTTCTTCGAGAAGCTGGTCGCTATCTGCAAGGAGTACGGTGTGTGGCTGGTGCACGATCTCGCCTACGCCGACATCGCCTTCGACGGCTACACGCCGCCCAGCGTGATGCAGGTTCCCGGAGCGAAGGAGATCGCCGTTGAGTTCTTCACCCTCTCGAAGAGCTACAACATGCCCGGCTGGCGCGTCGGCTTCATGGTCGGCAATCAGAAGCTTGTCGGCGCCCTGGCCCGCATCAAGAGCTACTTCGACTACGGCACCTTCACACCGATCCAGGTCGCCAGCATCCTCGCTCTGGAAGGTCCACAGGACTGCGTCAAAGCCATCTGCGACAACTACCGCTCACGCCGCGATGTCCTCGTCCACGGCCTGAACAAGCTAGGCTGGCCGGTGGATCTGCCGAAGGCAACGATGTTCGCCTGGGCTCGCATTCCCGAGCAGTACCGTCACCTGAAATCGCTCGAGTTCTCAAAGCTGATGCTGGAACAAGCCAAGGTCGCGGTAAGCCCCGGCATCGGCTTCGGCGAGTATGGCGATGAGTACGTTCGCTTCTCACTGATCGAGAACGAAGAACGTACCCGCCAGGCACTGCGCGGCATTAAACACATGTTCTTCAAGCCCATCGGGGATTAACGACAAGCCACAGAACTGGGTGCCCCATGTCCCTCGGGGACATGGGCATCGCGCGTAGCGCGACCGCTTTTCCATACGTCAAGCAGCATGGGTAGAGAAGCAGAATTTCTCCGCTCCCTACGGTCGCTGCGAAATGACAAGGAAAAGCGTATCGAGCTCCGCTCGATACACCCACATAAGCTTCGCGTATGTGGGGCACCCAAACTGGGGGCTCTCCTGAAATTTGTTTCTTCAACTAGCAACCAGGAACTAGCAACCAGCAACTGCCTTCAGGCCAGCTCCGCCGACACCGCAGGCTCTTCCTTCGCCGGCCGTTGCACATCGCTATGCGCGTAATACATCTCCGCGATCGCATCGTGCAGCTTCTTCGTTACCGCCTCGGCATCTTTCGTGGTAAGCCCGGCAGTATCGATCGGATCACCTACGACCAGCTTCAACAGCCGTGGAGCCAGAGCATACACGTGCATCGGCATCAATTCATGTGTTCCCACCAGAGCCAACGGAACAATGGGCACCTGGGCCTTGATCGCCATAAATGCAGCACCCGACAGCATCGAGCGGATATGGCCATCCTGGCTGCGGCCTGCTTCCGGGAACAACAGAATCGGCATGCCGGACTTGAGCGTTCCTGTGCCCTTATTCAATCCGGCGATCTGCGAACGCAGGTTCGACTGGTCGATCGGCACCTGGCCGGAGCGGGTGAGATGCCAGCCGATAAATGGGATCTTGAAGAGATAGTGATTTGCCAGGATGCGGAACTGGAACGGCAGATTCCCAAACAGAGCCGGCGTATCCATGTAGCTAATGTGATTCGACGCGTATACCGCAACACGGCCCAGCTTCTCGCGACCAATCACCTTCATGGGCGAGAACGAGAGCAGCAGCAGTGACTTCGCCCACACCTGCGCAATCGCATGCTGCTGTCGTCCGCTCTTGTCCCACAACGACGTAATCAGAGAGATGATGCCGAAGAACGCCGTGGACGCCACAATCAGCGGCGCCAGCAAAATGTACGTCAGAAGCTTCTGTGCGGTGGTCGGTTTCGCCATCGTAGTCGGTTATATCTCTTTCTTCAGAATGTGACGCACATCGCCGATCAAATAAACCGAACCGGTCACAACGACTAGTCCACCGGCGGGTGTAACAGCACGCGCCTGCTCAACCGCGGCGGCAACATCTGAGGCCTCTATCGCAGGAATCTCCAGACGAGCGGCGGCCTGCTTCAGATCGTCGATCGATGCGGCTCGAGGATTCATCATCGGAGCCAACACGATGTGATCCTGTACACGGTCGGCACTTGCATCGAAGAGCGGGAACAACACCTGCGCAATGGCATCCACGGCTTTGTCTCGCAGACAGGAAAAAAGCAGCGTGCGCGGCCGCGACTCCGGAAGCTGTCCCAGCGCGGAGCGCAGCGTCCATGCGCCGTCAGGGTTGTGCGCCACATCCAACAGGAACTCCACACCGCCGCTGGTCAGCAACTCCAGGCGCCCCGGCCATTCGATCTGGTGAATCCCAGCGGCAATACTGCCGGCCGTGATCTTCGCAAAGCCACGATGCTCGCGAAGCTCCACTGCAGTAGCAATCGCAAGCGCGAGATTGCGCTGCTGATGTGCACCGCCCAGCGGTGCATCGATGGTGATGTCTTCCCCCAGCACGCGCAGGGGATACACATTGCGGAAGGGACTCGTCTGTGCCAGCCCGCGGTCAGGGATATACGCAGCCGCATTGACGCCACGCACCTCCAGCGGCACCGCTACTTCTCCCAGAGCGAAGTTAGCCTCAGGATGCTGCGGCAGCGTGACCATCACGCCGTTCCTGCGCAGAATGCCGGCCTTCTCTTTCGCGATATGGGTCAGCGTCGGTCCCAGGTAGTCCATATGATCGAGGCCGAGATCGGTAATCACCGAGACGATAGGCTCCACAATATTCGTCGCATCCAGACGTCCACCCAGACCAACCTCCAGCACCGCGATCTCAACCTTCTGCTCCGCGAAGTAGAGGAAGGCAATCGCCGTCATCACCTCGAAGAAGCTGGGAGGATGCGGCAGCTCCCCTGCAGCGACCAGGCGGTTCGACGTGTCATCCACACGGAAGTAGAGCTGTGCGAAGGCCTCATCGCCGATCAGCTCGCTGCCAATGCGGATGCGCTCATTGATGCGCTCCAGATGCGGCGAGGTGTAGAGACCGGCACGATAGCCGGAAGCGGTCAGCACACTTGCCAGAGTCGACGCCGTCGATCCTTTCCCATTCGTACCCGCAATCAGCACCGACGGGAAGGTAGTCTGCGGATCGCCCAGCTCTGCCATCAACCGGCGCATATGAGCTAGGTCGAACTTGCGGCGGGGCACACCCGGCTGTGGCGGCGCAAGCTCGTGGCCACGGGCGTAAAGCTGTTCGACGGCAAGCTGGTAGGACATGGAGGACTCCCATTCTATTTTAGTGAACCGGGTACCACGAAGGTGGAATGCGGGCTACCACGACTGTTCGCCCCTGGATGCCGAAGTGGAATGTTCCTCAAAGCACGTTCGGGAGATTCTGACTCTGCCAGGAGCGAGAAAACGCTCTGCAGAAAGAGGCACACAGTATGCATGACATCATCATCGCTCTTGTTTTCGTTGCCATGGTTCTCGCACCTTGTATCACCGCCGCCCGCTCCGGTGATGCCAACGCCGAAGAGAACCTCTAAATCCAAAGATCACGCACCTCGCGTGCGGCAAACAAGGACCGCGGTCCGAACCTGGACGCGGTCTTTGGTGTTTAAAAGTATTGTCTTTTGCCCAAATAGACCTGCAGTGAAGCGCTAAGGGTGCCAGCTTTTTTGTCATTTCGCAGCGAAGCGGAGAAATCTGCTTTTCCTATTGTTTTCCCTACCCGGGTGCCCCACCCTCGCAACGCTAGGGTGGGCGAGGAATACCACTAAACTCCGAGTAAACTCAAAACGAATTGTCACCCTGTTCCCCCGTCTCTACGGTCAAGGGCAAGACGGTCGCGCGTAGCGCGATACCCTACCCTTCGCTTCGCGAAGAATGGGGCAACAAGTATCGCCCCCAGATGAAAACCAAGTCCGCCATCGTGTTTAATCGGCTTCACCCATGAAGATCACCGCCGCAGCGGTCAAAACAGAAGTAGCCCGGCTCGCAGATCCGGCACGCGCCACATTCCTCCAGCGATTCTTCCGTACCGGTAAAGGCGAGTACGCCGAAGGCGATCTCCTGCTCGGCCTTACCGTTCCGCAGCAGCGCACCATCGCAAAGCACTTCCGCGACCTTCCCCTGCCGGAGATCGAGAAGCTGCTCCGCTCAAAGTTCCACGAACACCGGCTGATCGCCCTGATCCTGCTCTGTGGCCGCTACGAACGCGCATACGGAGACAGCGAACAGCGCGAAGAGCTGCATCAGTTCTACCTGCAACACACTGCCTGGGTGAACAACTGGGATCTGGTCGATGCCTCGGCAAGAACCATGGTGGGAGAACACATTGTGCCGGCACAGTACGCTCTGCTCGACCGTCTCGCAGAATCCGATTCGCTGTGGGAGCGTCGGATCGCCATTGTCTCCACCTACGCCTCCATTCGCAAAGGAGAGCTCGCACCGACGTTCCGCATCGCCCGCAGGCTGCTGCATGACCACCACGACCTCATCCACAAGGCAGTCGGCTGGATGCTGCGCGAAGCAGGCAAACAATCACCCGCAGAGCTGCTGGAATTCCTGGAAAAGCACTACGCCCGCCTGCCGCGCACAACGCTTCGTTATGCCATTGAACGCTTCCCCGAAGCACGTAGAAAGCTGCTGCTGCGCGGCGAGTTCGGAACGTAACCGCTAAAGACCATCGGCAAATTCAAGATGCCCCATCCACTGGTGCCCCATCCATCGCAACCCGATGGGTGGATGTTCGAGCTTCGCTCGAACATCCTTATGTCGACGGGCCGCTACCCTCTCCAGGCCGAGATGATCCGGCCTCCACTACCCCGCAGCGCCAGCCCATCATCCCGCCCGGCAAGGTAACGCGCTGAGAGATCCGGTCCACCCAGATCCTCAATCTTCCCGAATCCGCCCTCCGTGAGCCGGTCAATCAGTTCCTCTTTGCGGAAGAAGAGCTGGAAAGGCTCGCCTGCCTGCGCCACGCGCGCGGACATCGAGTCCAGCATCATCTGCTCCACCGGCGGCAGCACCTCGCGCGGCTGCGAGTAGTCGAAGACCACACCTGATCCTGCGGGCCGCTCCGCGATGAAACGCAGCGTCTCCGAAAATCCCCTTTCGCTGAGGTACGGCACCACGCCCAGCCAGGCAAAGAAGGCAGGCTGCGAAAAATCGAATCCCGCCTCGGCGAGTCCCTCTGCAAGCGAATGCTCCTCAAAGTCCACGGGAGCAAAGCGAGCATTTCCCGGAACCGTAACACCAGCCTCTGCCAACAGGCTCTGCTTCCAGACCTGCGTTGCAGGGAAGTCCACCTCAAAGACCCGCACCTCGGAGAACGGATTGCGGTAGGCAAAGGTATCCAGCCCCGCTCCCAGCAGCACGTACTGCGACAACCCGCGCGCGACAGCGGCGCCAAGCAGGTCTTCCGCATACCGGCTGCGGACCACCATGAAGGCGCGGATTGCGGCCGAGAAGGGCTTACGCAGACCATCGGGCGTGCGCTTGACCTCGTCCCGCTGTTCCGGAGGAAGAATCTGCAAAGCGACCGGATCCTCCAGCACCAGCGGGCGATCAAAGACCTGATGCGCAGCCCGCCGCATGGCAACGCGGAGAGCGGTTCGGGATGGAGTTCCCTCAATCATTCCATTTGCATCATACGAAACATGAAAGTCCCTGCACGTATTGCTCTCCTGCTCGCTGTCTCCCTGATCGCCGGCTGTAACAGCAAAACCGCCGAGACGCCGGAGAACTTCTTATCCGGACTGAATCGATACTGGCCAGAACATCGCCGCGACTGCCTGTTCCCTGCCGGCTGGCGCTTCCCCTACACGACCAGCAATCCCAAGGAGCAGCAACAGCTCGATGCCCTGGTAAAAGTCCTGCTGCTCAAACGCACAAAGGAGGAGAAGCTTGCCTATTACGAGCCGACCGACTACGGCAAAACCGGGGCTCCGCGCTACTGCTACGGCTACCGCGAGGCGACAGCGGTGCTCAGCAATACTCCTCCGGCAGTAAAGGATGGCTTCCGGCAGACAGGTGTTACGTATCGCTACCAGATGAAAGATGTTCCGGGATGGGCAAAGTCTGACGATCTGAAAGCAGCCTTCCCGCAACTAGCCAAAGACCTCAGCGGTGAGGCGACTGCAACCACTCCCCTGGCCCAGACCGGGGCAGGATGGCAGGTCGTGGACTAAGAGTCACGCAAAAGCCAGCAAAGCCGGCAGAGATGCCGGCTTTGTCGTTTTTAAACCTGCATCGCGGCGAAACGGAATCGCCAGAATTGCGCGTTTTTGCCGGAACCCTGACTGTTTTCTAGGACTTGCGGCAGGGGAGGCCAGCATCGAGGGAAAGTTACCTCGGTAATCAAAAATGATTAATATTTTTATATGTAATTGATTCTATTGGACTTATGGATATTCACCACGATACTCTCTCGACATCTGGCTAGTCCAGAAAAATTTTTAGCCCGAATTGAGGTTCTCAACACAATGAAGATCGCCATCCGCACTCTCGCCGTCGCCCTCGCTCTGACCGGAGCCGTTGCCTCTGCGCACACCCGTACCGCCGACGTAAAGCCTGCTCGCGCGACCAGCATTGTGCCCGTTCCAGCCTGCCCGCCCGATGATCCGAACGCCTGCGGCCTCTAGTCATACTGACCGCAAATCTTTTGTTTTCTGTAATTTATTACTTCCCAGGAGTTCACAAATATGAAGATCGCTATCCGCACCCTCGCCGTCGCCCTTGCCCTGACCGGAGCTGTTGCTTCCGCCCACACCCGTACTGCCGATGTGAAGCCGACCCGCACCACAAGCATCATCCCCGTTCCGGCCTGCCCGCCCGATGATCCGAATGCCTGCGGCCTCTAATGCAATTCGTTTTGATGCAGTGAAAACCAAAGATCACCCCAGGATTTCCTAGGAGGAAGAACACCATGAAGATCGCCATTCGCACTCTCGCTGTTGCCCTTGCTCTCACCGGAGCCGTTGCTTCTGCGCACACCCGCACCGCTGATGTGAAGCCGACCCGCGCCGCCAGCATCGTCCCCGTTCCGGCCTGCCCGCCCGACGACCCGAACGCCTGCGGTCTCTAATACGAAAGTTGCAGCGGAAATTCGTTGAATCGGCTCCTCCCGTGGGATAGAGTTAAAGTCCCGATAGCTGCAGGAGCCTGTTCATGAACGCAAAATCGGTTATTGAGCTTCTGGAATACGTTGATCCACTTCTCTGCCTGATCACGATCGGCGCACTGTTTCGCGCCAGGCAGGTGCGGGCGTTCTTTAGCTTGTTTCTCCTGCTCTCCACCAAAGTGGCGGCTGACAGCATTGCATTGCTGATCCTCGGCCTGTTGGCCAGAGGCGTCGACAAGCACACCGTCTACCCGATCTATTTCTATACCTACTGGACCGCCTACGCCCTTGAAGCGATCCTCTCCATCCTGGTGATCTACAGCATTTTCAAGCTGGCGATGGAACCATTGAAAGGCCTGCAGTCGCTGGGCCTCCTGGTCTTCCGCTGGGCCGCAGCCATCTCGATCGCTGTCGCCATTGGCATGGCCTTCGGCCCCCACATGACCAGCACCAAGTTCATCATCAATGCGGCCAACCAGTTGCAGCGCACCCAGAGCATCCTGACCTTGTGTCTGCTGCTCTTCGTCTGCTTCGCCATCCGCCCGATGGGCCTCTCTCACCGCAGCCGCATCTTCGGCATCAGTCTCGGCCTGGGCATCCTGTCGACGGTCGAGCTCGTTTACTCCGCATTCCTCACGAACCAGACCAGTGTCTATTCCACTCTCAGCATCGTTCGCGGAGTGGCCATCAGCATTGCGTTCGGAATCTGGGCAGCCTACTTCTTCATCCCCGAGCCGCAGCGCCGCATGATTGTGCTGCCGACGACCTCTCCCTTCCTCAAGTGGAACCAGGTTTCGCTGGCTTTGGGGCATGACCCTGGTTATGTCGTCGTAGGCAGCAGCTCGCCCGATCTTTTTGCGCCCGCTGAGCTTGAGATCATGCGCCGCGCCGCTGAGAAGACAGTTCCGGTCGCTGCCCTCAACTAAGCTTCATTCCAGTTGGAAATGTAAAAGGGTCGTCTTCGGACGACCCTTTCGCTTGACCGCCCTCTGCGATAAGCACAGAATAAAAACGTTAGGGACACCTCACTATGACAGCGTATCTGGTACTTCTCGTCGCGGTCTTCAGCCGCCTTCTGCCGCACCTGACCCACTCCGCAGGGATTGGCTTTACTGCCGTCGGCGGCGGTTTGCTCTACTTCGGCGCAAAGCGCAACCGGTGGCACGCCATCGTTGCAACGCTTGCCTTGATGGCGACCGATTACTACCTGACCGTCTATGCCTACGGCTACGCCTTCCACGCTTCGCATTACCTGCCCACCTGGGCCTGGTACGCCGGCGTCTGCCTGATGGCGAACGTGACTCTGGCAAAGCAGAGCTTCCTGCGCGTCACCGGTGCGGTGCTGGCCTCGGCCACGAGCTTCTTTGTGATCTCGAATTTCTTTGTCTGGGCATGGTCAAACCTATACGCCAAGAGCGTGAGCGGACTCGCCGCCTGCTACGTTGCAGCGATTCCCTTCTACCGCAATGACCTCATCGCGACCGGCCTGATCGCCGGTGTGCTCTTCGGCCTGCCGGCCCTGGTCCGCCAGCTGACAGCAGCCCACGAAGCCGCCAGCGACAGCCACCTGGCCCACTAAAATCGACACACTACAACAAGCCCTCGCTTCGGCGAGGGCTTTGTATATTGCATGACAAAGCTGTCTCCAAACACCCTTACGCTTGTCAGCGAAAACTCGGCGCTTTAGTCCAGCGCTCCCATTACCGCGAAGCCATTTCGCACCGCAGGTGCGAATGTCTTGCTTAAGCGCACGGCTTTTAGCCGTGCGACAACAGCCTCCAAAAGAAAGCGGCTTTAAGCCGCGTCGTTCCAGGAATTTCGAACGGCATGGCTGAAGCCATGCCCTTAAGCAAGACAAAAACCTATTGGGACACCGAACTGTCTCCAGACATCCTTATGACGGGGTTGTAAGGGATGTCTGGAGACAGTTCAGTACCCTCGATCTTCGCACGACCCTCCACCAGAAGATGACGCACCTTGAGTTGGACTTCCCACCTGTGTCCGCTTGTTTACCTAAAGTGCGATAAAAGAGCCGGCAAAACTAAACCTCATCGATCCGATCACCGTGACTGGGCGGCTGGCTGATCATCAGAAAGCGCACATCCCCTCCGCTGCGATTCATCGCCTGATGGCTCTGCCCGGGATGGATCTCAATCCCCTCTCCGGCGCGGACCGTGAAGTCGTGGTGCTCGACCTCCATCGTCAACTCACCCTCCAGCACGTAAGCAAACTGGCGCGAGCGCACATGATGATGCCGCACCTCGCTCGTGGCCGGAGGCATGCGCTCTTCAATCACACTCAGGCCATCCTGCTTTACAAGATGCCAGCCGTCGCACTGCTTGCCCCAGAGATAGTGCTCCGCGCTTTGGCGGCTGATGACCTTTGCCGGGTCGGTTCCAAAATCGTTCATAGACTTAGGGTCTGTCATCCAATTCCTGTCGTCAGCGTTGCGAGCGCAAATTTGTTCATACGAGACGGAGGCCGAAGGCTGTGGCGTTCCCACTGCCGAGGCCGACAACGAAGTACGGGAATTTGCGCCGCAACCCGAAGGGCCGGCGCAGATTTTCTCGATCTCGTTGTCCCTCGTCGTTCCAGTAGATCAGCTACAGTTCTCTCCTCGCTCCTCGATCTCAAAAAAATCTGCTGCCGGCGCTGACGGCGGGAATTGGATGACAGACCCTTGAGTCTGATGTTTAAGCATCCACAATTCCAGCGAAGAAAAGGAGAATATAATCAGTTTGCCATGACGGCCGCGCCCCCATCCAGCGAGTTCCGCATACCGGAGGACCGGTTCGTCTTTCTGCACATCGACCTCAACTCCTTCTTCGCCTCGGTCGAGCAGCAGCTTCATCCGGAGTACCGCAACCGCCCGCTGGCCGTTGTTCCCACCAACTCCGATACCACTGCCTGCATCGCCGCCAGCTATGAAGCCAAAGAGTTTGGCGTCAAGACAGGCACCATCGTTGGCGAGGCCAAGCAGAAGTGCCCTGGCATCATCCTCGTCGAAGGCAGTCATACCGAGTACGCGAGGTTCTCCCATGCCATCGCAGAAGCGGTCGAACGCGTATGTCCTGTCTCACATACGCCTTCCATTGATGAGATGGTCTGCCAGTTGATGGGACGCGAACAGTTGCCGGAAAATGCGCGCCGCATCGCCCACAACATCAAGCAGGCGATCTATCAAGACGTCGGCGAGATGCTGCGCTGCTCCATCGGCATGGCGCCGAACCGCTACCTGGCGAAGATCGCCAGCGACATGCAAAAGCCCGATGGCCTGATAGGCCTGCTTCCCTCGCAGTTGCCGCGCGCCATCGCACACCTGGAGCTGCGTGACCTTCCCGGCGTGGGTGCCCGCACTGAGGCTCGCCTGAAGGCCCAGGGAATCCAAACCATGCCGCAACTCCTGGCGCTGGATCGCCCAGGGATGCATAAGCTCTGGGACTCTGTGTGGGGAGACCGCCTTTATCACTGGCTGCGCGGTCATGTCACCGGCGACGACGGCGCTCCCGTGCCAAGTGAGATCCAGAAGTCTCTCGGCCACTCTCACGTTCTTGCTCCCGAGCATCGCACCATCCCCGGCTCCTGGGCGGTGGCCCACAAGCTTCTGCATAAAGCCGCCATGCGGCTGCGGATGGAGAAGTTCTATGCCGGCTCCATGGCGCTGCACATCCGCTTCGCGTTGAATCGCGAACAGGCAGAGCGACTGCGGTCAAAACAACACTTCTCCGGCCTGAAGCATACCGGCTGGGGAATGGAAGCCCGCTTCCCGGATGCGCAGGATACGCTCACGCTGCTGGAAGTCCTGCAAAAGCTCTGGCAGAAGCGGCCGCAGGGGCCTGACTTTGAAAAACCATTCTTCGTTGGCGTCACGCTCGGACGCCTGCTGCCGGAGTCTCACCATAACCCGGGACTTTTTGCCGATCAGGACCGCCGCTCGCAGCTCTCCTCGGCTATCGATCAGATCAACCTCAAACATGGCCATACCACCGTGCATCTTGCCGGCATGATGTCGGCCCGCGACTCCGCGCCGACGCGCATCGCCTTTACGCAGATTCCGGTGCAATACGGAAGCGAGTGGATGTAGGTTATCCTCTCGTTGCACAGTAGAGGCATGCTTAGATTTCCGCTGCTCGTCGTTCTGCTTCTGTTTGCTGCCTCGGCTCTCCATGCGCAGACACTTACCTGGCAGCCGCAGCATATCGAACAGGGATCGCCGGTACTATTCACGCTCACACTCGATCGCCCCGCAACGCATATCACGGCGACATGGCTTGGTAAAGAGGTTGGCTTCTTTCCCGCAAACGACAGACGCATCTGGTACGCCCTCGCCGGAGCCGATGTCGAACAGGAGCCAACGTCCTATCCCATATCGATCGGCGGAATCTATGCAGGTGGTGCACCGTTGAACACAACGCAGGAGATACAGATAACCGCGGCGAACTTTCACTCCAGCACGCTCTCTGTGGCGAAGGCCTTCATCGCCCCCAGCCCTGCGGCGCAGCGGCAGATGGAGCGCGATGCAGCCGCGAAGAAGCGCGCCTTTGCAAGCTCTGTCTCGCAGCCATTATGGTCCGGCAGTTTTGCGGCGCCGGTTGCCTCCAGGGTCTTCGACAACTTCGGCGACAACCGGATCTTCAACGGGAAGAAGGTCAGCATCCATCGCGGATCAGACTTTCCCGCACGTCCCGGAACTGCTGTCCATGCGCTGAACTCGGGCCGGGTCGTGCTGGCGCGGCGCATGTTTCTTGAAGGCAACTGCGTCATCATCGATCATGGCAATCAGCTCTTCAGCATCTACATGCACTTCTCGCGCTTACAGGTGAAGGCAGGCGAGATGGTGAAGAAAGGCCAGCTACTCGGCCTCTCCGGAGCGACAGGACGCGTCACAGGACCACACCTGCACGTGTCGCTTCGCTGGGGTGGTGAGAATTTGAATCCTGCAGCGCTGCTCGCGATGAAGTTACCAGAGACGCGAGAAGAGCGCTGAAGGCGCGACCTATACCAGCCTGGGGCAACGCCCCAGGTTTGCGGATAGTAAAGAGGCCTGAGGGCTGAAGGCCCGATCTATAGTCCCGCAATTGCACAATCTCTCTCATCCGCTGTTTCCGCGTCTTTCTCGCGATGCATGGAATTGCATTTCGATAAATGATAGGTCTGGGATTGAAGATCGTTATATAGAGCGGGCCTTCAGCCCTTTAATAACTTTGTGGCACCGTACCTGGGGCGTTGCCCCAGGCTGGTATAGAACGCGCCTTCAGCGCTCATACAACGGCTATTTGGCTGTCATCCTGAGCGTTCGGGGTCCCCAGCGAACTTGTTCGCTGGGGTGATTAGCGAAGGACCCGCTTTAGGAACACCCCAATCGCTATAGGTAGAGAACCAGATTTCTCCGCTCCCTTCGGTCGCTACGAAATGACAAACGAAAATACGATCATGCTCACCCTTAGAAGAAAAACGCCCCCCGCATCAACAACGCACGATTCGCCGCGCTGTTATTCGTAAACGGCGTGTTCAGCGAAATGGATTTGCCAAAGTACGGAGAGCTCAACACCCCAACAGGCGCTCCAGGATTATTCGTATTCAGCAGGTTGTCTGCGCCGACACCGATCTGAAAGCGATATGGTTTCTGCGGCAGCTTCTCTTTCGCCGTATCTTTGGCCGACTCCGGCCGCTTGCCGAAGTAGAAGTTCTTGTTGAAATACAGCTCCATGTAGAAAAGCCCCGGCGCAGTGCCGTAGTTGATCGGAATGATCGTCTGCCCGGCCATTGGCTTGGTATCGAAATTACCCCAAGCCGTCCGCACCACCGAGGAACGCGTCAGATCGGTCGCAAATGCCGGCCGGTCGTTGTACTGCGCGTCTCCATTCAAATCGGTACCGGTCGTGATGTTGAAGTTCGACTGCGACCATGCGGACATGAAAACGTTGAAGGCCGTGCCCCAGCCTGGTTTGAAGTTCGCTCCGCCGAAGTAGCGTATCGGAGAGAACCCCGCGAGACGGCCGTAGTCGGCATTGAGGTTGTACGAGTTCGACGGGAAGAAACCCGAAGAGCTGCTGGTACTGAAGTTGACGTTGCCTTCCTGATGCGCAAAGCCAACGAATGACCACAGGTTGAGAGACTTCGTCACGTTGAAATTGCCATTGATACCCAGGGTGCGGCCCTCTGACAGACCGTTGGAGGAGAACTGATACAGATTGCTGTTTCCTCCCAGCGGCCGCACTCCGCTGCTGGGATTGCTGGGATCATACGTACCTGGTAGCGGCGCATTAATATTCAGCGACGTCCACTGGTGCGTGGATTTGCGCTGGTAGTACTGCACCGAGATAGAGCCGTACTTGCCCAGGCTGTGATCGACCGAGACCATTCCTTGCATTTGCATCGGCGACCGCAGATTGGGATCAAGCCGGTAGATGGTATTCAGATACTGCGGCAACGAAGAGGGTGGCGGAATATTGGGATAGAAGTCGGGATTCTGAACGATGAATGCCTGTTGCGTCACGCCATTCTGGCGATAGGTGCGAAGGATATTGCCGGCATCGAACCGCTGATAAAAGATGCCAAAGCCGCCGCGAATCACAAAGAAAGGCTCCTTGGCTTTCCCATGATGCAGGACAGACCAGGCAAAGCCCACACGCGGTGCGGGATCGAAGTGATCAGGAATTCCCGTCTGCGATTCGAAGCGGATACCCAGGTTCAATGTGAAGTTCCGGTTCAGCTTCCATTCGTCATCGAAGTACACGCCCAGATCTCCGACGCTCACAGCCGCCGTGGGAGTACCTGCCGTCAACGAGAACTGCGTCGCTCCTCCACCGGCCGCGCGGATTGCCGCGGGAGTAAGGCCGCGCTGAATGCCATCGAGCGTGATGCGATAGGCGGCCAGCGAAGGAAAGATGAACTGGCCGTTGTAGCCGGCTCGCGAGAGATTCGAATCGTGATACCAGCGATAGCGGAAGCCGGTCCTAAGATAGTGATTTCCCGAAGAGATCGATGCCTCTTCGCGCAGCTCGATACGGTCCTGGTGATCGTGCTCCTGCTGGATGGTGTTGGCTCCGCTGCTGAAGGAACCCTGCACGATCAGCGAGGGTGTATTCGATGTGGCATCGCTGCTCGTCTTGCTGCGCAGATACTGCACCGCGGAGTCCAGCACCACCTTTGGACTGAAGATGTGAGTATCGGTGAGTTGGAAAGTATCTGTCCGGACGCTGTTCCGATAGGCCTGCGATGCAAGCACGAGTTGTCCCGCCCCTGAGGCCGGCACCAGAACGCTACTGTAGCTGTAGCGCCCGATCAATGTGTTCTTCTTGCCGAACTGATGATCGAGCCGGACGGAGTCATTCTGGACAGACCGCTTGTTGGCGATGGTCTGCTGCACATTGACGGGATTCAGGCTCGAGTCCAGCACGGTTGCATTGATGATCTGATTGGCCGAGACGCCTCGCTGCTGCCAGGTGAAATAGAAGGAGCTGTTCTTGCCCAGAGGACCATTCACGCCGCCATCGAGATAGTAGTTCGTATACGGCAGCACCGAAGCCGCATACGGATTGTTGGCGTTGAGCGCCTGCGCTCCGAAGTTGGTGGCAACGTTGCCGTGCAGCTTATTGGCTCCCGGTTTGGTAAAGACCTCAATGCGGCCGCCGCCGAACTGATCGTAGTAAGGCGAGAACGGATTCTGATTGACGCGTATCTCGCGGATGCTCTCCTTCGGAGGAAGCTCTCCGTGAGCAAAGCCATCCACATAAAGCTGCGGAGGATTGGTGGGATCGCCACCGGCCAGCGACGTAAGCTGCTGCTGCATCATCTCCGGATCGTCCGAGAGCGTATCGAGCTTGTCACCTTTGAAGACCAGGGCGCTTTTATTCGAGCTGCTGTCGTTCGAGACCTGCTCCTCGCCAGAGACCTCGACGACCTCGTCTTCACCCGCGACAACCAGCACCACTGACAACGGCGTAGTTCTGCTGTCGAGGACGAGCACTTTTTTCATCGTGCGTTCACGAAAGTTCTCTGCCTTGACGGTGATGTCATAGCTTCCGGCCGGCAAGGGTATCGCCACATTTCCCTGACCATCGGTCTGTCGATCCTCTCCAAGCTGCGGAGAGACGTGCACCGTCGCCCCCGGAATTGCGGCACCGGAGGTATCGAGCACCGTCAACGAAACCTGCGATACATGCGGCACAGCCTGCGCAATCAGCGCAGCGGCCCAAAGGCAAACAGACAAGGCAAAAAAACGCAGCACGGTTCTCATCGAGCGGAACCCCTCCCCTACTCAGCATCCGGGAAAATAGAATCGATGTACGAATTACTTCGTAATACTGCAACGAAATGATTTGTATGTCAATCATTCCCGTTTAAAGCAATTGGCCCGGCTTGTGACTTAGACCGGAGGAAGTGCTGCCGGTTAGCTTTATTTTTTTGCGTTCTGCACTTTAAGCCAGGCGTATAAGGGAGCGAAGTACTCCGCCATCGCCTGTGCATCGAGATGATCGCTGCCGGTCATCTCTTTGAGAGTCTGTTGCCAGGGTTGTGATTGCCCTGCCTCCAGCATCTTTGCCAACTTATTTCCCGCGGCTTTCGACCCGAAGAAGCTGCAACGATTCAATGGTCCTCGATACCCGCTGGCATCGCACATGGCCTTATAGAACTGGAACTGGTAGATGCGCGCCAGGTAGTAGCGGGCATAGGGCACGTTGCTGGGCACATGCATCTTTGCTCCCGCATCGAAGTCGGCCTCGGAGCGATCCACCGGAGGCGCGACCTTCTGATACTTGCCCCGCAGCTCCCACCAGGCTTTGTTGTAATCCGCAGGCTTGATCTCTCCGGAGAACACACCCCACCGCCACTTATCGAGCGCCAGAGCAAAGGGAAGGAACGCGATCTTATCCAGCGCCGTGCGGAGCTGCAGCGGAATATCGGCTTCAGCAGGAGGCTCCGATCCGCTCAGTCCCAGCGCCTTCAAATAGGAAGGTGTAATCGACAGCGCGACGGCATCTCCGATCGCCTCATGGAATCCGTCATTCGCTCCGCCACGGAAGAGGAATGGCTGCTTGTTATAGGCGCGCTGGTAAAAGTTGTGCCCAAGCTCATGGTGCACGGTGGTGAAGTAGTCGTCGTTCACCTCGATACACATCTTTACCCGGAGGTCATCAACCGAATCCAGATCCCAGGCGGAAGCGTGGCACACAACGTCACGGTCCCGCGGATGCACGAACTGCGAACGTTCCCAGAAGGTGGCGGGCAGAGCTGGAAAGCCGAGAGAGGTAAAGAAGCTTTCACCATAGCGCACCATCGCTTTGCCTGCTGCCAGCTTCGCTGCCTGACCGGCATCGCTTGTTAGGTCCGTCCCAGACGCAAATGCGGGCGCCGCTGCCGGATCTTTCGCCGCGATCTGCTTCTTCAATGCCTCTTCCAGGTTGACCGGCTTGTACTGTGCCAGTTGCGGATCTGTGGGGGCGACGATGTCATAGATATTGCCCCACTCCTGTGCCCACATGTTGCCGAGTAAGTGCGCGGGAATCTTTCCATCAGCGCGCTCTGCCGCTTTGCCATACTTCGTGATCAGCCGTGTGCGGACATAGGTAAATAGCTCATCGTAAAGCGGCTGCAACTGGGTCCAGGCACGCTCCAGCTCCGCAGAAAATTCCGCCGGAGTCATGTCATATCCCGCGCGCCACAACTCTCCTGTGTCCTTGTACCCCAGCTCCTTCGCACCGATATTCTGCAGCTCGATGAAGCGCCTGTACTTTTGGCGCATGGGGGCACCGACGTCGTGCCATCCCACCCAGATCTTCTTGAGCTCCTCAGGATCACGGGACTTGGCCATGATCTGTGACAAGGGATCGATTCCCTCGCACTTCTGTGGTTCCACACAGAACTTGCCCTTGCCGTACATGCCGGTCAACTGCGCTGCAAGCTGCGTCTCCTCCGCCAGCAACTTCGGATCCTTGGGCGCGGCGGGCGCACCAAGCTGCAGCAGCAGGATCTGACGGCGGAGATCGTCCGGCAGCTTAACCTTGTCGAACTTATGGCTCTCTGCCGTCAACTCCAGCGAACGAGCAGCGACGCGCTCATTCTGCAGCGCCGTATTCGATTCCGTGTCATCGGTGATGTACGTTTCCGCAATCCACTCCGCGTGCGAGGCATCGGTGGAAAGCTTTAGCAGCTCCGCATTGGCCTTATCGACAAAGGCTTTCGCATCCGCAGCTGTAGGCGCCTTCTGCGACCATACCGGTACACACGTGACAACAAAAAGAGAGCTCAGGAGGAGTTTCCGCATGGCCGAAAGTATATCTGGTTGCTAGTTGCTGGTTCCTGGTTGCTAGTTGAATCCTTGCTTGTATACGAGGTATCGCTTCCGAATCGGCTTCCGGAGGGGCTGGACAGCAGATGCAAACGAGCTCCAACTAGCAACCAGGAACTAGCAACCAGGAACTAGCAACCAGCAACCAGCAACCAGCAACTAGGATGGACATATGTCCATCCTCTACCGGGGCCGCATTGCTCCTACTCCGACCGGCTATATGCACCTGGGGCATGCGCGTACTTTCTGGATCGCGCAGCAGCGTGCTGCCAGCGGAGTACTGGTGCTGCGTAATGAAGATCTGGACCGCCAGCGATGCAGACCGGAATTCACCGCCGCCATGTTGGAAGACCTGCGGTGGCTTGGGCTCGACTGGCAGGAAGGTCCCGATGTCGGCGGCCCCTTTGCTCCCTATACCCAATCAGATCGGCTGCCTCTCTATGAAGATGCGTTGCGGCGCCTGCTCGCAATGGGGCGGGCCTACGCCTGCACCTGCTCCCGCAAAGACCTGGCGCGGATCGCCGCTCCCCATGCCGAAGACGATAACGAACCGGTCTATGACAATCATTGCCGTCCCGACGGGATCACATCGCAGCCGTTCGCTGCCGGCGTCAACTATCGCTTTCGTGTACCGGACAGAGAGGTCATTCCATTCACCGACGCTAATCTGGGTTCACAACAGTTCGTTGCCGGCAAAGACTTCGGCGACTTCCTCATCTGGCGCAAAGACGGCCTGCCGAGTTATCAGCTCGCCTGTGTTGTGGATGATGCGGCCATGCGGATCACCGAGGTTGTACGCGGCCGCGATCTGCTGAAGTCCACCGCGCGGCAGATCCTGCTGCAACAGGCACTCGGACTTCCCACGCCGGCTTACTTCCATACCGAGCTTATGCTGGATGATCACGGCGAACGGCTCGCCAAACGCCACGATGCACTTGCGTTGAGAACCCTTCAAGCACAGGGCATTTCGCCCCAACAACTCATCGAGAGCTTCGCAAAGTAGCGATTCAACGCGAATGTCTTCTTTTTGTTTGTCATTTCGCAGCGACCAAAGGGAGCGGACAAATCTGCTTCTCTACCAAGGATTCGCACCGTGGTAGAGAAGCAGATCCCTTCGGGATGACAAACAAAACATTCGAGCTTCGCTCGAATGCCCAGGTCCCTTTAGGGACCCGGGGCACCCGGTGTATGGGCAGCCAAAAACGGAAGAGGCATGGCCTATGGCCATGCCTCTTCCGTCATTCACATCAACTGCTAGAACACATCCGGCTTCGTGCTCATCTTGTACTCCGCCGGAGGCGTCGCCCCCATCAGGTTGGTCACGAAGTAATCCCACCGCCGCCGCATCATGTAACGCGAAGCATCGCCATAGCCGTGATGCGCGTTCGGAATCAGCAGCAGATCGAAGTTCTTATTCGCCTTGATCAGCGCATCCACCACCATCAACGTCTCGTACGGCGGAACATTATCGTCCATCGTTCCATGCGCCAGCAGCAGCTTGCCCTTCAGGTTCTTTGCCAGCGTGATATTGGACTGGTTGTCATAGTTGCTGGTCTTGCCATCCGGGCCCACTTCCAGCAAGCCCTGGTAGCGTTCGCCCCAGTCATCTTCATACAAACGGTTGTCATGGTTACCGCTCTCTGAGATACCCACCTTGAAGAAATCCGGATAAGCAAACATCGCATCCGCCGTTGCATTGCCTCCGCCCGAGTGTCCCCACATGCCGACGCGATTCAGGTCCATCCACGGATTCTTCGCCGCCAGCTCCTTGATCCCGGCCACCTGATCTGGCAATGTGTTGTCGCCCATCTTCCCGTACCAGGTGTCCTGGAAGGTCTTCGAGCGCCATGGTGTTCCCATGCCGTCGATACACACCACCACGAACCCAAGCTGCGCCAGGGCCTGGTTGTCGCCGCGCGCCGCCGCGAAGCTGCGGCTGCCACAGGAACCCGTCTGCGGCCCCGGATAGATGTAGTCAATCACCGGATACTTCTTCGACGGATCGAGGTTCACTGGTTTGTAGAGATAGCCGTAGAGATCCGTCTTGCCGTCACGCGCCTTCACCGTAATCGGTGTAGGTGCAATCCATCCGGTCAGCTTCGAAACATCCGTCTTCGCAATCTCCGCCACCTGTTTGCCGTCACTGTCACGCAATACAGTCATAGTCGGCGTATCGGCGGTGGAGAATGCATCGACGAAGAGCTTGCCGTCCTTCGAGAGCACAATGTTGTGATCGGCCGTCTCCGGCGTCAGCAGCTTCAGGCCTTTGCCGTCAAAACCGATCTTGTAGAAGTAATGGAAGTAGGGGTCGCCCTTTTCGCGGCCCATGCCCGTGAAGTAGATCTCCCGCTTCTCTTCATCCACCTTCGGCACGGTATAGACATTCCACTCCCCGCTGGTGATCTGGCTCTTCAAAGAACCGGTCTTCAGATCGTAGAGATACAGATGTCCCCAGTCACTGCGCTGCGAAAACCAGAGCAGCTCATTCGACTTCGGCAGATACTTCCAGTCCACCGCAGCATGGCCACTTTCAAAGTAAGTCTTCACCGTCTCATTCATCACGGTGCGGATCTCACCGGTTTCGACGTCGGCAATGCGGAAGATCGCGGACTTGTGATCGCGCGAGGTGGAGACAAAGCCCAGAGTCTTGCAGTCCTCGGCCCACTGCACATCGTCCCATCCGGAGCCACCGCGGCAGCTTACGTCGTCGCAGTTGGTTGACCGGTGCTGGTCAGGCTCCATCTTCAGGCGCAGGACCTTTGCTGCAGGCACGTCGATGATGACGCGCTCAATCATCGTCACATCCTTATCGCCGGGCAGTGGATACTTCCACTGTTCCAGCTTCGGATGTCCCATCTGTGTATTGACCAGGTACATGTCACCGGTCTTGCGCTGATCCTGCTGGAAGGTGGCAATCTTCTTACCGTCGGGCGACCAGACCAGGATCGGGCTGTCGGAGTGTGTCCAGCCGGCGTTGTCAGTGGCGTAGCCATAATCCTTCACGCCATCGGTCGTGAGCTGTTTCTCTCCGCCGGACTTCACATCGCGTACCCACAGGTTCCAGTCACGGATAAAGGCGGCCTGCGAACCATCGGGACTCAGCGCCTCCGGAGAACGGCGGCCTGCTGTTCCACTGGACGGCGCCGTAATCGTGGTGCAGCTCCAGTCCGCCTTCTGGCAGAGGAACCTCCCGCCCTGCAGACCAATCTCAAGGGACTTGCCGTCGCTCCCCTCTTCCAGCGAGCTGACCTGCAACCGCGCGGCATCCACAGGGCGCTTCAGTAATCCACTGAGAGAAGCCGCAACCTTCTTTGCATCGAACGCGGGAGACTTGGCTCCCTTCGCATCGACAACGAAGAACTGCGCTCCCTCTGGGCCAACATCGCGGTACCAGAAGCGGCCATCCTTCATCCACTCCACGCGGTTGACCTGGTGATAGACCAGCGGATTGACGTTGTAGCTAAGCCGCTGCTCAGCGGCGGCATAATCTGCATCGGTATAGACCCGGCCCGGCTGGGCCAGAGCGACTGTGGTCAAAACGCACAGAAACGCACCAGAGTGCACGGAAAGACGCATCAGAGACTGCCTCCAAATGGATGCATTGAGCATACATCGTGCTACTGCCGCAGCTTCCAAAGCACCTGCCGCCAGATGCCTGTCCAGATCTCAGCGTCCTTCCGGTTCAACCGGAGCCGTCGCACCAGGCGGCGTGTCATCTCTTCACCGCAGTTAGCCGGAAACTTCGCCTCATAGCCGGTCGCTGTCAGGCCTTCACGAAGCACCGCTTCAAAACGGTCTACCGCCGCGCTGTCGGCAAGGCCCTGATCCCCGGCCACCTCACAGGGACTTGCTCCGTCGCGTGCGAGCTCCCACAAACAAACCGCGACTGACTGTCCCAGGTTCATGGAGGTCCCATGCACCTCCATCGGAATGGTCAGCAGGCCGGAACAGTAACTCATCTGCTCGTTAGTCATACCCGTTTTTTCACTGCCGAAGACGATCGCCACGCGCTGCTGCCCTGCCAGCGCATTTCTCACATGCGCGGCCGCCTGCGGTAATGGCTCAACCGGATGCTCCAGTCTCCGGTTCCCGACCGCCGTCGTGCCATAGATCAGGCTGCAGTCAGCGACAGCCTCGGCGAAGCTGGTATGAACCGCCGCCTGTTGCATCACCTCGGCGGCATCCACGGCACTCTTCGCCTCTGTCACCGGCAGCGGGAACTCGGTCACGATCCGGAGAGTGCGAAAGCCGAAATTACTCATTGCACGAGCCGCCGCGCCGATGTTCAACGGGTTGCGCGCGCCGGTCAGCACAACCACCAGATTCTCTTTCTGCTCAGGTGTCAGCACAGGGACTATTCTAGGCAGCATGAGCGAACTTGGGTTGGGCGAGAACGAGCGTCTCTTCATCCTGACCGGCGCCGGCATCTCCGCCGAGAGTGGCCTGGCCACCTTCCGTGGAAGCGGCGGTCTGTGGAACGGCTATCGCGTCCAGGAGGTTGCTACCCCCGAGGCCTGGGAGACTGATCCGGAGCTGGTGTGGCGCTTCTACTCCATGCGGAGACGCGATGCCATGGCCGCCGAACCGAACCTCGCTCACCGAGCCCTGGCCACCCTGGAACAGAAGCTTGGCGATCGCCTGTATCTCTGTACGCAGAACGTCGATGACCTCCACGAGCGTGGCGGCTCCCAACGCGTGCACCACATGCATGGTTCCCTTTTCCAGTCGCGCTGCGTGCGTTGCGAAAAACCCTTCGCGGACCGTGCCTTCTATGAGAATGCTGCTGCGTTGCCGGTATGCACTACCTGCGGTGCCGCAGTGCGGCCGCATATCGTCTGGTTTGGCGAGATTCCGCTGAAGATGGATGAGATCTACAGCCGTCTTGCTGCATCAACACATCTTCTGGTCGTGGGAACCTCCGGCTCGGTCTATCCGGCTGCGGGTTTTGTCCAGATCGCCAATCAGGGTGGACTGAAAACGATCTATGTCGGCCCGGAAGAACCGCTGAATGCAGAGGCGTTCGACACCATCTTCCTGGGCGCCGCCACCGAGGTGCTGCCGAGCTTTCTGCTCTAGGCATACATCGGCTCACCTACACTAGAAGCAGTGGCGGATGACTTCGCACAGCTCGTCAAGCGGCAGGCCGACATCGTCAAGATCGTCGAGGAATATGTCCGCCTCCGCAAGAGCGGGGCCCAGAACTACTCCGGCCTTTGCCCCTTCCACAAAGAGAAATCTCCCTCCTTCTCGGTCAACGCCGTCCATGGCTACTTCTACTGCTTCGGCTGCCATGAGAAGGGCGATGTCTTTACCTTTGTGATGAAGCTGGAGAATGTCGGCTTCCCCGAGGCGCTGCGCATCGTCGCCCAGAAGGCCGGTATCCCGCTGCCCAAGCGCGACTTCTCGTCTCCCGAAGATGCCCGCGAAGCAGGCTTGCGGCGGCAGCTTATCGATGTCCACGAGGCCGCCACACAGTACTTCCAGGCGGCCTTGAACTCTCCCATGGCAGCCCGTGCCCGCGAGTATATGAGCGGCCGCGGCATTACACCCGAGACCGTGCAGCGCTTCCGCATCGGCTTTGCTCCGGATGACTTCAATCACATGCGGGACGAGCTGCGAAAACACTTCAGCGAAGAGGTGCTGCGCGCCAGCGGTCTTTTCACCAGCAAAGAGCAGGATCAGCAGGGACTGCCAACCGGCAATCTTTATGCCCGCTTCCGCAACCGGGTCACGTTTCCCATCTGCAACGAGCAGGGCAAGGTCATCGCGTTTACGGCACGTGCTCTGCTTCCCGACGAAAAAACACCCAAATATCTCAATTCGCCGGAGACTGCTCTCTATACCAAAGGGCAGGTCCTCTTCAATCTGGACAAAGCGAAGGCTGCTGTCCGCGCACAGGATTACGCCCTTCTGGTGGAAGGCCAGATGGACTGTATCTCCGTCTTCATGGCCGGCATTCAGCCTGTCCTGGCCACCAGCGGCACCGCCTTCACTGAGGCACAGGTACGCCTGCTCTCCCGCTTCACCAAACGCGTTGTCGTCAACTTCGATCCTGATACCGCTGGAGCCACCGCCGCGGAGAAGTCCATCGCGCTGCTTACGGAAGAGGATTTCGAGGTCAAGGTCGTGACTCTTGAAGGCGGTCTTGACCCCGATCGCTTCGTCCGCGAACAGGGCATCCAGGCATACGGAGCAGCTCTAAGAAAGGCAAAGCGACACTCCGACTACCTCATCGAGCGCGCCCAGATGCTTTTCCCTCTCCGCTCCCCCGAGGCTAAGGTGAAGGCGGTGAACTATCTGTTACCGCACATCCGTCGGGTGCCATCCGCGATTCGACGCGACGAATTCATTTCTGATGCGGCCCAGAAACTAGGCATCGACGGCTCTCTTCTTCGCCAGGAGATCAGACAGGCCGCCGCCAACCGGCTCGACTCTGTCCGCAGGAGCGTCGCAACTCCCGTCTCCGAGACAGAACGCATCCTGCTGCGTGCCCTGCTTCAGGCTGAGGGCACCGCTCCACGGCGTACCGCGAGTGAATACCTGATGCTCAACCCCCAGTGGTATGCCGGTCTGGCTACCGCACCATTGCTGGAACAGTTCGCGAACGCCCCGGTGCCGGCAAACCCACTCGAAGCGGCTTCCGAACCCCAGTTCGCCGAGATCCTGGCCAAAGTCCTCTCTGAAATCCATAGCTCCGATGAAAGCCTGGAGAAAGATCTTCAGGGAGCTCTTCACACGCTCCAGCGCAGCAGCCTGGAGAGACAGCAACGCGAGATTCGCGTTCTGATGGCAGAAGCGAATCGGCGCGGCGACACCGCTATGGTCGGCAAGCTAACGGAACAGCAGATGGTAATCACACGTCAGTTACGAGAGTTATAACTGGCTAAGTGAAACCAGCACCGTAGCGTCGATCCCTTGCCCGAGTGTCGGGCTTAAGACATTACTCTTCATGAAAAGTTGCGCTTTTCCCTATCTAAATTGCAGGGTTCGTGCAACCCTGTTAGCAGATATCCCACGAGCTCGATCCCGAATTGGCTATCAAACAAAAGATAGGCGCCTGGGACCTCAACGATTCGAGTCTCCCGATGCCACATGTTGCACGATAAAAAGCATCATAAGGATGAAGGTAATAATTTTTCTCGCCCGGCTGCTGAGCTGCACTTCACCCGGCTCCCAAGGACTTTGTCTGTGCGTATCCTTCATTTGATTACATCCCTGGATCTCCGTGGAGGAGGCCCGGCGGAGGTGGTTCGTCTTCTGGGCAAGACGCAAGCCGCTATGGGTTATAACGTCGAGGCAGCGAGTGCGGATGACGAATCTACGGACGTATCCGCGTTTGAATTTCCCGTACATCGGCTCGGTCCTGGCGTCGGGTACGGCTATTCCAAGCGTTTATCCGAATGGCTGAAGAAAAACCGGTCACGATTCGATGCCGTGATCGTGCATGGCTTGTGGCAGTATCCGCATCAGGCCGCCTACACCTTGCTGCGCGGTCATGTTCCCTACTTTGTCTTCGTCCACGGCATGCTGGATCCCTGGTTCAACCAGAGTTTTCGGTTCAAGCACGTGAAGAAGCTTCTCTACTGGCACACGATCGGGCGTCGCGCCCTTGATGGGGCTGCTTCTGTCATCTTCACGACAGACGAGGAGCTTCGCCGCTCCACATCAGCATTCTTCCCATACAGGTGGCGGGCGATGGTTGCGGCTCTAGGAGTTGAGGGGCCTCAACATCCTATCGATCCGTCCGGCCTGTACCAGAGATGGCCCCAACTGGAACAGAGAGAGTACCTCCTGTTCTTTGGCAGACTCCATCCTAAAAAGGGCTGCGATCTGCTACTAAGGGCATTCGCCCGTGTCGAGGCCGACAGCGAGCGGATACTGGTTTTCGCCGGTCCCGCGGACCGCTCGTATGGACGGTATCTGCGGGAGCTGGCAAAGGAACTGGGCATCGAGGACCGCATTCTCTGGACGGGTATGGTGCAGGGAGAAGAGAAATGGGCCATGCTGCAGGAGGCCGATGCCTTTGTTCTTCCCTCACACCAGGAGAACTTCGCCATCGCTGCCGCCGAAGCCATGTGCTGCGGCACACCGGTGCTACTGAGCGACAAAGTGCAGATCTATCGCGATGTAATTCGCGAGGACGCGGGCATGGCGGAGCCGGACACGCTGGAAGGGACGGTATGCCTGCTGGAGCGCTGGGACGCGCTGGACAATCACGCCAGGGCAACCATGGGCCAAAACGCC
Organism: Terriglobus albidus; assembly: GCF_025685425.1. Lineage (GTDB taxonomy): Bacteria > Acidobacteriota > Terriglobia > Terriglobales > Acidobacteriaceae > Terriglobus > Terriglobus albidus. The sequence continues at coordinate 109,315 of NZ_JAGTAS010000026.1, read as the reverse complement.
CGGGCAACCTATCGGCAGAGGTACACGGCCGTGGCTTCCACTGAGAATCTCATGCATCAGATCGAGACCGAATTGCGCAAATTATGCCGCCCGGCTCCAGATCTCCCATTCGGCGGCTCCCAAAGTGCAGCGAGGCATAGCGGACTCTAAGTATGCAAAAGATGCAGCTCCCCAATCCTTACCCTTCGCCGGTACGTTATGGCGCCGCCATCGGTGTTGCGACCTTGTCCATTCTTCTCAGCACTGTGCTGCTTCGGATGGATATCCGGCTGGAGTCCGCATGGATGCTTGCTGCCGTCACCCTCGCCGCCTGGTTCGGCGGCCTGGGACCCGGTCTACTGGCGACCGCACTCTGCTTTGCCGGGCAGATGCTGCTTCGCTATCCGCAGGGGAGTTGGAGAGTGGAAGGCACAAGCGAGTGGGTCGGCCTGGGCGCCTTCTTCATGAATGCGCTGCTGATCTCGTTCCTGTTCCGCTCTCACTACCTTATCCGTGCCTGGCGCAGGGTCTCTCCTGTTGCCGTCACCGGGGGATACTGGTGGCGATATGACACCGGCGGCGAAAGCGTAGAACTCAGTTCGCCCGCTTTTCCCCACGTAACCATCACGCGCACCTATGCCGACTGGCTGCGACAGATCGCGCGACAGGACCGCGCGCGTGTCGAAGCTGCCATACACACGGCTCTGTCCAGTGGCCAGATCGACCTGCAGTTCCACATGATCCTGCCGGAAGGCGTCACCCGCTTAGTGGAGATGCGCGGCGTCCGTCCCGAAGGCCAGGAAAACGGGCTGCTTGCGGTCTGCCTTGAGATGGGCGCTCCGACCCCCGATCCCCAGGCGTTTCTGCACTAGTGTGTATCGACAAACTCTGCTGATCTGAGATAGCCAGGAGGATGGCTGGAACAGGTGGGAGCAGCGGGGTCCCCATCCAGCCTTGCTGGATGGGGTGTTCAGCGGGCTTCAGCCCGCTGCTAAAAGTGTAAAAGTAAATGGGCTTTAAGCCTCGGGCCTTTTCCTAGCAGATAAAGAAGGCCCACGGCTTAAAGCCCATTTTTTATAGAACCTGGTAAACCATGGGCTAAAAGCCCACGGCTCCCGCCTACTCGAGCTCCGCTCGAATAGTTCATCCAGCGAACCTAGTTCCCGGAACCAACGAACAAGTTCGCTGGGGCTCGCCGAATTTGCAATCGATGGGGCATCCAGAGTACGGGTTCACGAATTTGCGCTCGCAATGCCCTAAGCCGGAATCTTGTTCCGTTTACGCTTATAGTCCAATAGTTCCTCTTTCCAGTTCACCTGAGGCATGCCTGCATGTTTCGCCTGTTGCTGCAGGCGTTCGATCGCCTCTCCAAATGGTGTCTGCGGTTCTGTGCTGTCCTCATTTGAGGGCTCTGACGACGGCGCCGCCATCACGTGAACCTCATGCGGAATCGCCGCTGCCGGGTCGTGCTCCTGCTGGATATGTTGGCGGCGCTCAGCAAACTGTTCCGGGGTCATCATGGAAGCAGGTAACCCCATGGGATCGTGTGCAATTCCCTCAGCCATAAGCTTACGAGCGGTCACCGTCAGATTGTCGCGACGGGTTGTAGCGGTACGAAGAGCGCGTTCGCGCTCGGGTTCAGACTCGAACTGCGCGTGATGCCGAAGATGCTCGATTTTGCGGTCATACAAGTCAATCTCACGGAGCAGATCCTTCAGAAAATACTTGTCATGAACAACATGACGCATGGATGTCATCTCTCCAAAGCCGATGTGGCTACAGACGTTGTCGTGCTTTGGTTGGGGCGAAAGACGTGCGGAGCGCAATGCCCTGGAAGGATAAGAGACCCTTCCGGAAGGAGGGGCTATCGGCTCTCGACCGCCCATAAACCGGATGGAAAGATAGATGCAGAATGCCCGCCCGGCAGTTGCGTCCCGCCAAAACACGAAGGGGACAGCGCGAACGCTGTCCCCTTCGGCACTCTATCCGTGAGTGAACTTAGACGGCCGTAACGTTCTCAGCCTGGAAGCCCTTCGGGCCCTTCACGACGTTGAACTGAACGCGCTGTCCCTCGGCGAGCGAGCGGAAGCCGTTGGCATTGATGGCGGTGTGGTGCACGAAAACATCCTCACCGTTATCGCGGCTCAGAAAGCCGAATCCCTTAGCGTCGTTAAACCACTTCACTGTTCCCTGTTCCATTGTTGTTCCTCTTTACCTGTGATGTACCGCTGAATTCTGATGTTTGGAATTCTGCGTGTTCATCTTTGGGGGAACATGCAGGGATTACAAGATCGGATTCTACGATGTTGATTTATCGTACCAGATTTCCTCACAAACGGATGACACGCCTTAATGCGCCATCTTCTGCGCGGCGATCCAGCGATCAGTACGGGCATCCAGCACATCCAGCGGGAGCGCCCCTCCGTCCAGCATCTCGTCATGGAAAGTCCGGATGTCGAACTTCGGCCCCAGTTCCTTCTTTGCCCGCTCCCGCAGTTCCACAAACTTCAACTGGCCCAGCTTGTAGGAGAGCGCCTGCGCCGGCCATGCGATATAGCGGTCCGTCTCCGACTGAATGGTAGGCTCGTCGACGGCATGTGAATTTCTCATAAACTCGACGACCTGATCGCGTGACCAGCCAAGATCATGAATTCCCGTATCGACCACCAGGCGAACCGCCCGGAAGAGTTCTGAGGAGAGCCGCCCATAATCGGAGACCGGATCCTGGTAGAAACCGACCTCTTTACCCAGTTGCTCGGCGTAAAGCGCCCATCCCTCAACATAAGCAGAGTTCCCCCCATGCAGCCGGAAGCTGGGCAGGCCGGTGAGTTGCTGCTGGATCGAAAGCTGCATGTGATGCCCGGGAATCCCCTCGTGGTACGCAACTGCCTCATCCTTGATCGTGTCCCGGTGCTGGAAGTCCGAAACCGCAACCGATACGCGGCCCGGCCGCTTTCCGTCGGGGGTTCCAGTCTGGTAATGGGTCGCCATGGCCGCCTGGAAGGCAGGGATCGCCTCGACGGTGACCGGCGACTTAGGCAACAGGGTGAAGAGCTGCGGCAGCTTGGGCTCCATCTGCGCAATCGCCTTGCGGAAGTTGTCGAGGATCTGCTCTTCCGAAGTAGGAATGTATTTCGGATTCCCCACAATGGATGCCCGGAAGCTGGCCAGATCCGGATACCCGGCGCGTTTGGCCACCGCAGTCATCTCAGCCTCGATCCGCTTAATCTCATCCAGACCAATCTGGTGGATCTTTGCCGGAGGCAGATTCGTAGTGGTGCGGCTGTAGATCGCTGCCTGGTAACGGCGCTTGCCATTGGGCAACGAGGTAATCGAAAGCTGCGTCCGGCCGTGCGGAGCATACTCGTCCCGGACATACGCCGCAAACTGCCGATAGGCCGGGAATACTTCTTTTTCCACTGTCTCGGTGATCTGATCGGTCAGCCGTTTTTTGTCCGCCTCAGAGAAGCTCGCAGGGAACTTCTGGGTTGGCCGCAGAAATGGATTGGCGCGGATCACACCCTCGCACTGACCTGGAACCTTCTCCAGAAGAAACCGCACCGGCATCAGGTGATCATTCTCGCCGGCCTTCATCGCTTCCATCGTCTGCTGGAAGACGCGCGGAATCTGGTGCAGCCGCGCGATGTAGTCCTCATAATGCTTCACCGAATCCAGAGGAACAGCGTTCGGAAGATCTGCCAGGCTGGTGTGCGGCCCACCCATCTGGTCGACAGGCATCTCATAGTCCTTCAGCTCGTAGTTATCGAGTGCCTGTTTCAGACTGCGGACTGCGAGTTGATGTGAAAGCAGATCCTGCTCCGGAAATCCCGCGGTCGAAATTGCATCCAGCTTCGCCAGATACGCCTTGCGGTGCTCGTTCTGACGGGCGATCGTTGCCAGCGAGACATCGTCGAGCTGGTCGTTATAGCGATAGTCGCCATAAGCCGTCGCACGCTGTGGCGACTGTCGCAGGCTCTCCTGGAACTCTTCTTCAAAGAGCTTGTTCTGAGCGGCGATCCGCTCCGAGACCGGCGCAACCTGGGCGAGGGCGGCCGCAGACACAGCAATGCCGCTGGAGAGAACTACCGCATGGAGAAGACGCATGCAGCGACAATACCAGAGATCGCCAGTGAATTAGGACGCGGCTGTCCGCCTACTCTTCTTCGTCGTTCAGGACTTCTTCTTCGATCTGCATGTCATGGAACTCTTCGGAGTCAAAAACCTCTCCGCACTGGAGACATTCAACGAACTCCGCATCTTCATCGCGGGAAACAACGCGGACCTGAGGGTGCTTGCAGTCAAGATTCATGTGACGAGTTGATCCGGAAGACGTGCATTCCGCCGGTCCCCGGATGACTCGGATTTTTACCCGCAATGACCTTTATGTCAACGCCATTCGCCAACTTTGATAATAATTATCGTCTGATAGGTGTTGCTTTCACCCTGGAGGTGGACTAGACTTGTCCTATATCGTGAGACCTCCAGGTCTGTACGATCTCCAGGCGAAACGGCATGCTCAGGCTGACCAAAAAAGCGGACTACGGGCTGATGGCCCTCAAGTATCTGGCCGAGCACGTGGACAACGGCGCCCAGAGCGCCAAGGACATTGCTGAGGCATACCATATCCCCGCACAGTTGCTTGCCAAGATTCTGCAGACGCTCGCCAAGGGCGGCCTGCTGGTCTCCACCGCAGGTACACACGGTGGCTATGCGCTGGCGCGGCCTGCAAACCAGATCAGCGCCTTCGAGGTTATCCGCACGATTGATGGACCGCTGTTTATTACCAGTTGCATTACCATTCACGGCGCCTGCGACCTGACGAGTACCTGCACCATCAAAGAACCACTGCGCAAGGTCAATGACAGCATCAAGGAACTGCTGAGCGGCATCACAGTCGCAGACCTGGCTGAACCGGCAGAAACCGGAACTGCGCTGGGCAGTGGCCTGGTAACGATTGCGCTGTAAGCGATGCGCTAAAGCGGATGCGCTGTAAGCGATTGCGCTATAGGCAAATAAAAGTCCGATTACGGACGGGAAAGATTGTAAGGAGAAGATCAAGGATTATGAGCACTGTTGCCGCTACCGTTGCCGCGCCGAAGGGTGTGAAGCTTCCCATCTATATGGACAACCACGCCACCACGCCGCTGGATCCGCGCGTGTTGGAGGCGATGATGCCATACTTCACCACCGTCTTCGGAAACGCCGCCAGCCGCAATCACAGCTTCGGCTGGGAGGCTGAACAGGCTGTCGAGAACGCCCGTGAGCAGGTCGCGAAGCTGATCGGCGCCTCTGCCAAGGAGATCATCTTCACCTCAGGCGCGACTGAATCCAATAACCTCGCCATCAAGGGCATCGCCGAGATGTATCGCGAGCGCGGCAACCACATCATCACTCAGGTTACCGAGCATAAGGCCACCCTCGACACCTGTAAGAAGCTCGAGAAGCAGGGCTACCGCGTCACCTACCTGCCCGTAAAGGCCGATGGCCTCATCGACATCGAAGACCTGAAGCGCGCCATCGATGACAAGACCATCCTTGTCTCAATCATGTACGCCAACAACGAGATCGGCGTCATTCAGCCCATTGAAGAGATTGGCAAGCTCTGCCATGAGAAGGGCGTGCTCTTCCATAGCGACGGTGTGCAGGCTGTGGGCAAGATCCCGGTCAACGTCATCAAGGACAACATCGACGTCCTCTCACTCTCCGGCCACAAGATCTACGGACCCAAGGGCGTAGGGGCACTGTACGTTCGCCGCCGCAACCCTCGCGTGCAGATCTCCGAACAGATCAATGGCGGCGGTCACGAGCGCGGCATGCGTTCGGGCACGCTGAATGTTCCCGGCATCGTCGGTCTCGGTAAGGCCTGTGAGATCGCCGGCCAGGAGATGGAAGAAGAGTCGAAGCGGCTCACCTCGCTGCGCGATCACCTCAAGCAGAAGCTTGAGTCGGCGTTGGACTATGTTCACGTCAACGGCAACATGGAGCACCACCTGCCCGGCAACCTGAACATGAGCTTCGTGTACGTGGAAGGCGAGAGCCTGCTGATGGGCATCAACGAGATCGCCGTCTCCTCCGGTTCGGCCTGCACCTCGGCCACCCTGGAGCCGAGCTATGTCCTCAAAGCTCTGGGCCTGGGCGATGACGTCGCGCACAGCTCCATTCGCTTCGGCCTCGGCCGCTTCAACACGATCGAAGAAGTAGACTACGTCGCCGACAAGCTGATCGACGTGGTGCAAAAGCTGCGCGAACTCAGCCCGCTCTACGAGATGGTGAAAGAAGGCATCGACCTCAGCAAGATCGAGTGGGCGGCTCACTAAGCAACGGAATTTGGACGAACCTTCGTCCGTGAAAGCTAATCTAAGACTCAAGGAACCCGTGAGGGAGGAAACGAAATATGGCATATAGCGATAAGGTCGTAGACCACTACAACAACCCCCGTAACGTCGGCACCCTGGACAAGAGCTCCGAGGATGTTGGCACGGGCCTGGTCGGCGCACCTGAGTGCGGCGACGTGATGCGCCTGCAGATCAAGGTGAACCCCGAGACGCAGGTCATCGAAGACGCCAAGTTCAAGACCTTCGGCTGTGGCTCGGCCATCGCTTCTTCCTCGCTCGCCACCGAGTGGGTGAAGGGCAAGACCATCGACGAGGCTCTCGCCATCTCGAACACCGACATCGTGAAGGAGCTCGCGCTTCCTCCGGTCAAGATCCACTGCTCGGTTCTGGCGGAAGACGTCATCCGCGCCGCAATCGGCGACTGGAAGAAGAAGAACGGCGTTGAGACCGAAGCGGCAGCTCCGGCCGCCGCTGCCCACTAATCTCCTTCGGCATTCATAACGAAAAGGCGCAGACTTCGGTCTGCGCCTTTATGTTTTAAGATCCACCGATGCACTCGGTTCGCGGCGGTGAACTATTCGAGCGTAGCTCGAACCAGGTGGGAGCCGAGGGCTTCTAGCCCTCGGTTTACCGGCCTAATACGAATGGCTTTAGCCTTGGGCCAGAATTAGCAGTTTTGGCTCTTCCTTCGGCATAGCCGAGGGCAGCTCCGCTGTGCTGGAGCGATATACTGGAAATGATGCGAATGAGTGCCTTGTCGCATCTAAACATCTATGTCTACTGTGTCCATCAGCCCGACCACCAGCCACGCCATGAGCGCCCCGGCGCCCGAGGAACAGAAGCTCTCCTCGCCGCTGGCGACGGCGGTGGCTGCGCCCGAGTCGAATGCAAAGGCTACCGGCGTCTCCGTGACGGAAAAGGCGATCCGCCGCATCCGCGCCGCCATGCACAAGGAAGGCATCTCGGGCACCGACGGAGGTCTGCGGCTGGGAGTGACCGGCGGCGGCTGCTCCGGCCTGAGCTACTCCATCCGCTTCGATACCAAGCCGCGTGAACGCGACCGCGTGTGGGAGTTTGAGCAGGATGGCGAACGGGTCCGCATCTTCGTCGACCCGAAGAGCTTCATCTATCTGAACGGCATGATCCTCGACTTCGAAGAGACTCTCATGCGCCAGGGCTTCAACTTCATCAATCCCAACTCGCAGAAATCCTGCGGCTGCGGCTCATCGTTCACTGCATGACCCCACCATGGGTGTCTCATATATGGGGTCCCCAACAAACTTGTTTGTTGGGGTGGTGTCTCGGCTCTGCCGAGATGTGGGATCATCGAGCGCCAGCTCGATCCGTTTTTCGTCGTCACTATCCTCGATACACTGATCTCTGATGACCGACTACTTCGCATTCTTCGGCCTTCCCCGTCACCTGCAACTCGACACCGCAGCACTGGAGAAGCAGTTCTACACGCTGAGCCGCAAATTGCATCCGGATCGCTTCGCTGCAAAGCCTCTCGCCGAGCAGGAAGAAGCGCTGCGCCAATCCTCGCTGCTGAACGATGCCTATCGCACACTGAAGGAACCCATTGCCCGTACCGAATATCTGCTGACGTTGGAAGGCGTGCAGCTCGAAGAGCAGTCACGGGCCGCAACCGACGCCGCCAGAGCCGCCGGTACCGAGAAGAAACAGGTAGCTCCGCCGGAGCTTCTCGAGGAGGCCTTCGAGCTCAACATGCAGCTTGAAGAGATGAAGATGAACAAGCAGATGGGCGACGACGATCCCCAATTGCGCAAAGACCTCGAAGTTGCAAAGGCGAACTTCGAAGGGATGCTCGCCACCGCGCAGATCGAGCTCGAATCGTTGTGGTCCAGATGGGATGCGGCCGTCGATGCGAGTGACGACACCGCAAAGACCAAAGCCCGCGACGGTATGGTAGCTCTGCTCAACCGCCGCAGCTACATCCGCAATCTCGTACGCGACGTCAACGCGGCACTGGAATAAACGCCCGGGAGGTTCTTGGGTGGGAGCAGCGGGCTTTTAGCCCGCTGATTCAGAGCGACCGATCAATGGGCTTTAGCCCTGGGCATTTCTGTCTATCAAAGAAAGTCCAGGGCTGAAGCCCACGGCTCCCACGCTTCACTATGCATAACCAATTACGTTACGACTGAATCCACGGGTTATACGTCCCCACATGCCATAGATATCCCTCGGGATCACGGCAGGTAAATCCCTTCCCACCGTAAAACTTCTCTTCAAGATCGAAGACCATCTCTGCCCCGGCAGCCTTTGCCAGCGCATACACGGCATCGCAATCGCTGACGACCAGCGCAACACTCCTCGTCTCGCGGCCGCCGATCTCCTGCGGAGTGGCGGCATACGGCGTATATGGAGTTTCGTTTTGTGCAGATCCCAGCATGATCATGCCGTTGCCGAAGGTAAGCTGTGCGTGGTCGACACGCACACCATCCGCGTTCATATACACCGCCTGCTTCTCGAAGCCGAGTGCGTTACAAAGCCATTCGATTGCCGCCACGCAGTCGCGATATCGCATGCCGGGAATCACCGTTGAGGGAACATTCGCTGCCGGAGTCTTCATTCGCCTATCCTCACCTCTCTACCAACAGACTTCTTGGAAAAAACGGAAATCATCTTACAGCACAAGATGGTTTGCCCAAGGCCGTTCGAGACGCGAATAGGCCGTCGGACTGATCCCGGAGAACTCATGAAACTCGTTCGCAAAGTGCGATTGATCATAGTACCCGCACTCCAGCGCCAACTCGGCCCATGGCAACTCCGTCCCTTGATGTAATTGCTGCACAGCCCGCTGGAACCGCAGGATCCTCAGAAACGACTTCGGGGACACGCCAATCTCCTCACGGAACAGATCGCGCACCCTGCGGTCACTCAGGCCAGTCGCCTTGCTCGCCTCTGCCAGCGAACATACCGTCGCGCGCCGCCGGATCTCCAGCAACATGGCGCATACCGCCGGATGCAGAGGAGCGGCTCCCAGCCTGCCACGGAGGAACAATTCGAGCAAAGCAAACTTTGACTCCGGTCCGGAGACCTCCATCAGGCGCTCACGAAGCGTTTCCGCCTCTCTCCCAAGCAGCAATTCCAGATCTGTCTCTACGCCGCAGAGTTCTGTTGCCGGCTCTGCCAAGAAACGCCGCTGACCGCCGGGAGCAAAAACCACACCGACCATCTCTTCGGTGTCTGCAAGGTCGATGGTCTGGTATCCATGCTGCAGCCCAACCAGGAGCGAGGGAGCCTGCAGGAATCGCTCTCCCGAGCGAAGAACGCCGTGACAGTTGGCATGAGCCAGGTTAATGACGATCTGAGTGTCGCCATTCGGCAGAACGCGCTGTAAGGTGCTCGCAATGCCAGGTGTGCAGGCGTACCAGAACATCTTCACCCATGCCTCTAGCGGCGCCTTCGGCTTGTATTCGAGATAGACCACGCATCGCCCTTTGCTGTGCCGTCATCAGAAGAATGCGACAATAGTATGTTGCGCCTCTGCGGCTGTCAGCCGCCAGTGGACTCTTGTTTATGGCAGATCTTTTACAGATTGAAAGCATTCAGCCCGCGGGCCGCGTGGTCGGCATTGACCTCGGCACAACGAACTCGCTCGTTGCCTTCATGGAAGGCGAGAAGCCGGTGGTCATTCCGGGCGAAGATGGATTGAACCTCGTCCCCTCGGTGGTCGCATTGACCGGCGACGGTGCAGTCGTAGGCAATCCGGCGCGCACTACCCTGCTGAGCCATCCCGGCAGCGCGGTCTACTCCGCCAAACGCCTGATGGGCCGCGGTTTGGAAGACGTGCAGGAGGAGATCAAGCTCTTTCCCTTCCATATCGCGTCCAAAGCCGGCGAGGTATTGCGCCTGAAAGTCGCTGACCGTGAGATGACGCCACCGGAGATCTCCGCTCTGGTTCTCGGCCAGTTGAAGAGGAATGCCGAACGATTCTTCGGCCAGCCCGTCACCAAGGCCGTCATCACCGTTCCCGCGTACTTCAATGACGCACAGCGGCAGGCGACCAAAGATGCCGGTCGCATCGCCGGCCTTGAAGTGCTGCGCCTTGTCAACGAACCCACAGCAGCAGCCCTGGCCTATGGCCTCGACCGCGCAAAAGAAGGCATCGTCGCCGTCTACGATCTCGGCGGCGGAACCTTCGACGTCTCGATCCTGAAGCTGCACGAGGGCATCTTCGAAGTCATCTCTACCAACGGCGACACGCATCTCGGCGGGGACGACATCGATCACCTGCTGCTGGCGATCGCGCTCGATGAGATCGCTAACGAGATCGACCCCACACTCGCCGCCAATCCGCATACCGTGCAGGCGGTGCGCAAAGCCGTCATCGACGCCAAGATCGCTCTCTCCTCCGAACAGGAGACTCGGATTGATGCTGCCCTCCCAGGAGGCCGCAAATACCAGCGCACGATCACACGCGAACAGTTCGAAAGCCTGATCGTCGATGTCATCGCCCGCACTGCTGGTCCGGTAAAGCAGGCGCTGAAAGATGCCGGCCTGCAGCCTGAGCAGATCGACGAGGTCGTGCTCGTTGGTGGTTCCACTCGCATTCCTGCAGTACGCGCTCTTGTCGATACACTCTTCGGTCTGAGTGCCCGCGGCAGGAAGGCTCACACCGAGCTCAATCCTGACGAGGTCGTGGCTCTCGGGGCAGCTGTGCAGGCTGACATCCTCGCCGGTGGATCGTCCGCTACCGAAGACCTGCTGCTGCTTGACGTCACTCCGCTCTCGCTCGGCATTGAAGCGCTCGGTGGTGTCGTCGCCAAAATCATTCAGCGCAACTCCACCATCCCGGCAAGTGCCACCGAGCACTTCACCACCGGCGTCGATGGACAGACGAACGTCGCCATCCATGTCGTGCAGGGCGAGCGCGAGCTGGCGAAAGACTGCCGCTCGCTGGCTCGCTTCGACCTCAAGGGAATTCCTCCTATGACCGCCGGCATGCCGCGTATCGAAGTAAAGTTCCTCATCGACGCCAACGGCATTTTGCACGTCAGTGCCCGCGAACAGCGCAGTGGTAAAGAGGCAGAGATCGAGGTTAAGCCGACCTACGGTCTCACCGACGAACAGGTGGAAGAGATGATTCTCTCGAGCTTCGACAATGCCGAAGCCGACCTGGCCGAACGCCAGTTGATCGAAGCAAAGAACGAAGCCGCTACGATCACGGATGCGGTCGAAAAAGGTAAGAAGCATCCCGCCTGGCAGCAGTTAACTGCCGATGAGCTCGCCGCCATCAAGATCGCCGAGGTCGAACTCGAAGCCTCAGTGAAGGGTGGCGATTACAGGATCATCCGCACGGCAATCGACAGCCTGGATAAAGCTACACGGCGTTTCGCGGAACTGATGATGGACTCCGCTGTTGCCGGAGCACTGACCGGACAAACTATGGCTGCCGCGGGTGAGAAGATGGGAGAGGGCCCTACGGCGCCGCACCCTTTCGCACCCGCACAGATCAGCGAAGCGAAACCTGAAGAAAAGAAGGATTAAGAGATATGTCAGATACCACAAATCTTCCCGAGGTTGACCTCAGCAAGCCTCCCGCTGCTGACATGGTGCGCGTGACCTTTTTGCCTGAAGGCAAGACAGTGGAGTTCAAGTTCGGCACGATGCCCTACGATCATCACGGCAAGCCGATGAGCTTTCTGGATGTGGCCGAGAACTATCACATCTTTCTCGACCACGCCTGTGGCGGCTCCTGCGCCTGCACCACATGCCATGTCTATGTGAAGGAAGGAGCTGAGGGCCTCTCCGAACCAGAAGATGATGAACTGGACCGCATCGATCAGGCTGCTGGGCCTCAGCTGAACTCCCGCCTGGGCTGCCAGGCCATCATTACGAAGCCTGGAAGTTACACCGTGGAGATTCCGAGCTGGAATCGTAACTACGTCAGCGAAGGCAAACCACTAGCTCTGGCAAGCGATAAAAAGGATTGAAGTAAGTCCTTTCGTTTCGTGCAAACACGTTACTTAAGGAATCAGAAATTGCCGGCTTCGAGGTGACTCGCAGCCGAGTACTGGTCCAAAACGGGAATGCATCACAATCAACACAGTGCGTCCCCTCCCGGGACCCTCTGTTGTTCCTGACAATGGTGCCATGGTGCCGATGCCTCCTGTCAGCGAATTATCATGGAGGGCGGATTTTTCGCTCCGAGCCATGGTCAGGGCGCTACCCGGTGTGCTCCTGCTGTTCGATCGAAATGGTCTGATCCTCGCAGCCAGCGGTGGAGGAGAGGCTTTTTTTGACTATTCTCCGGAGGAACTGATCGGGAGACAGATCGAAACACTTCTTCCCGGATTCAGCAGACGCGGGCGCACTGAAGCTGCCGATAGTCACTCGGCCAACCATGCGGAGTTCTCCGCCATCTCCAGAAACGGTACGGTAATTCCAGTTGAGGTGCGGCTTGGGGTGATGGACGGCGCTTCCGGCGATCCGATGCTGGCCTCCATTACGGATCTCTCCGAACGTAAAGAATTGGAGACCTCGTTGAAACACAGCCGGCTTGAAATGGAGCGGCTGCGGGACATGCTGGCTGAAAAGTCCGTAAAGCTGAGCCAGGCCGAGGAACATCTACGGAACAATCGAGAGAAATTCCGTTATCTCTTCGAACGCAATCCGTTGCCGATGTGGCTCTACTCGCAGGAGACGCTACGCTTTCTCGAAGTGAACGCTGCAGCGCTGAGTCGCTACGGTTACACCCGCGACGAGTTTCTGTCGATGACGATTCAGGACATCCGCCCCGACGGAGAGCTGGAACGTCTACGGAAGAACCTTGGATCCACTGATCGTGACGGTTACCAGCGAAGCAGGAACTGGCGGCACCGGGCGAAGGATGGCAAGCTGATCGAGGTTGATATCTTCAGCCATGCGGTCATCTATGAAGGGACACCGGCGCGCATGGTCGTGGCGCTGGATGTAACAGAACGCAACACGACCGAGGCGCAGTTGCGGCGCTCGCAGAAGATGGACGCCATTGGCCAACTGACCGGCGGCATCGCCCATGACTTCAACAACCTGTTGATGATCATCCTGGGAAATCTGGAAGGCATCGCGGACGAAGCCGCGGACAACCAACGCATTCGGGAGATGGTGGACGATGCTCTCTCCTCTGTCGCCCGGGGAGCCGGTTTGACGCGGCGCATGCTTGCTTATGCCCGGCAGCAGTCTCTTGAAGCGAAGATCGTGGACCTCCGCTCGCAGGTAAGCGAGATGGCAGATCTGTTGGCTCGCAGCCTGGGAGAGGAGATCCAGGTGGAACAGCGATTGCCGGAGGATCTCTGGAAGACGCGCGTCGATCCGAGCCAATTGGAAAGCGCCATTCTGAATCTGGTGGTCAACGCGCGAGACGCCATGCCACATGGTGGAACGATCATCATCTCCGGTAGAAATCACACGATGGATGCAACGGAGGCACTTATGCATGAGCTGCCCGCCGGCGATTACATCGTGCTGGACGTGAAGGACACAGGTACAGGTATCTCACGCGAAGATCTGGAGCATGTTCTGGAACCGTTCTTCACCACCAAACCGGTGAACAAGGGCACGGGCCTGGGCCTCAGCATGGTCTACGGATTCGCGAAGCAGTCAGGCGGCCAATTAGGCATCACCAGCGAGTTGGGCAGCGGAACCGTCGTCAGCCTCTATCTGCCGCGAGTCCACGAACAGATCGAGACGGCTATCGTAGAGCCGCCTGCTTCAGAACCGATTCACTCTGGCCCCAGAAAAACGGTTCTCCTGGTGGAAGACGACGCGTCGATTCGCAAGATGCTCGAACGCCTGCTGAACCATCTCGGGTATGAGGCCTTCGCCGCAGAGGATGGCCCGAGCGCCATGGCGCTCTATGAGCGGCTTGGAGAGATCGATATGCTCATCTCCGATGTCGTCCTTCCGAACGGAATGAGCGGCGTCGAGATCGGCGCACAGATCACGGAAAAACAACCGGGGCTCCCAGTGATCTACATGTCCGGCTATACACGCAATGAATTAAATCAAAGCGCACTGAAAGACGAGAAGGTCTTCCTGCTGCAGAAACCATTCCGTCGCGAAGACCTGATACGCGCCATTCAGCTTGTCACGAGCTGCACGACAAAATAGGGCTGACGGCCAACGTCTTCATCCTCCACTCCATTCACTCTTTGAAACGCTTGCTTCAGGCAGCGCCGTTAGCCGATGCTCTTTCCTGGACGCGCCGTGCGACCACCCAGGCGTACTGCACGGCGGAACAGGGCGCAATCATTGAAATCGCACGCAGCAGCAGATCGATCGGAGTCTGAAACGGAAGCCACCCCCAAACCTGATGCACCAGGATCAGGATGACCGTGACGATCTGGACTGCCGTATTTACCTTGCCCAGCATGCTCGGGGGAAAGTCGCGAAGAGTGTTGGTGACATACAGCAGAGTGCAGACCAGCAGGATACCGAGATCGCGGCTGAAGACCAGCACCGTCACATAACGCGGCACCAGTCCTTCATGCGTCACCACTAGAAACAACGTGGAGAGCAGCAGCTTATCCGCGATGGGATCGAGGTACTGCCCCAGGGTGGTGCGCTGCCCCAGCTTCCGCGCCAGCATGCCATCGAGCCCGTCGGAGATGCCGGCGGCCACAAAAAGAACAAAGGCGCCCGACCAGTTGCCGTCGAAGATTTCGATCACCAGAAACGGCACCAGAAAGAGCCGCAACAGCGTGAGCAGATTGGGAGCCGTACGAAACTGTGCCAGGACGTTCAAAGTACTTAGCTGAATCTTAGCTGAAGCGACCTCATGCACCTCGGAAAGCATGGCACATCCTACACCCGCCGCCTGCTTCGGGACTCAATCGGGACATACTTTGGTACAATTGTGGGGTGGGCGTCCCCCAAGATGCCTATCCGACCTTGCAGGCGCGTAGCTCAGTTGGTTAGAGCGCTACCTTGACACGGTAGAGGTCAGCGGTTCGAATCCGCTCGTGCCTACCATCCTTTCAATCACTTCCGGTTCAAATCTGGGAACACAGCAAAAAGTGTGGGAACAGATGGGAACGTTAGACGCCCAACTGCGCGGCGAGTAGCGTTTGAGCCTCACGCTTCGCCGGTGTTACGGCCTGGGCGTATTTCGACAAGGTCATCGTTGGCGTTGAATGCCGCATGAGTTCCTGCGTCACCTTGAGGCCAACTCCGGCCGATTCGAGCAGCGTTGCGAACGTCCTGCGGAACGTATGCCACCCGATTTGCTTCTCAATGCCCGCTCGATCTGCGGCGGGCCTGATCTGCCGCCCTAGTAGCGTATGCGGCCAGTAAGGCAACTTCCCTTCCGCCCGTGGACTGGCGAAGACCCAATCCTCGGGACGGCTGTATTCCGTCACTGAATGCCATTTTGACAGCACCGACCAGACGGTTTCAGTCATGGGAAGAGGCCGTCTAGACCCAACCGTCTTGGTGTTGCCCGCGACTTGGTCAACAATCGACCGCCGATGATGGTGTAGCTGAAGCACTGCGGGTTAGTGGATGGAGCGGCCGAAACGGAGAACGTGAAATTGGTTGCCGCCGTCCTGGCCGTCACCTGCGGAGGAGATGCGAGGAATCCGGTATTACAAGTGACACCTAGCTTTGTGCCAAGCGAGGAATCATTGTTGAGAAGGATTTGTGAGTTAGCCGTAACGGCGGTAGTGTTGACCTGAACCGAGGTTGCGCCAGCAGCGATGACTACCGAACCGGAGGAGGCTGCCGCGCATACTGCTGGAGATGCAGCCGAACTACAGTTGGCCGTCGTGTTATATCGCGACGTCTTCGCCCCCGTGGAATCGAATCTTCCCCACTCGGTGAAAGAGCTGAGCGCGTAATTGTACTGGCCAAACGTGAAAATCCCCGACGAGCTGGTCGTATATGCACGCCACTGGAACCCGGTGTCGATCACAAATCCCGTGCGCTGGCTCGTACCATCGTTGTAGAGATCGAGCGCCGGAGTCTGTTGGGTTGCTGCATTGAATCCCAAGGTACCGAAGTTGATACCGTAGATGGGCTGGAGAATGCGATTGAAGAACCCAGGAGTCTTAGGGTAAGGCGCACCACCATCCGAGATCATGAAAGTATTTAGTGCCTGCGCAATGGCATTTGCGCCAGCTACGGTGTTGTGCAGGTGGTCGGTCGGAATATCGTAAAATTTCGCGTTATTCTGATCAGGAAGAACCGTTGACATATCGAAAACGAGGTCGATGCCTGTGAGAGTACCTTCTATTGCCGCTTGGTTCGCTTGCTGAACAAGTAAGCCCATTGTCGGACTTTGACTGTTACTATCTGGCATCGTTAGTACGACGACAAAATATCCGTCAGTCTTGGCCGCTGTAAGCATTGACTGAAAACTTGCAATAGCGGTGCTGTAAGGAACACTGGCAGCTAAGCTGTTGAACACACAGCTTAGCGATGCGAAGAATATCTGTCGTGGACATGATGCCGGATTACTCCCGAATGCTGCACAGGTGACGGCTGGCGAAAGATTGTGGGCATTGGGGATTGTAACGCCCTGATATGTAACGTCCGTGGTGTAGTCCGTAAACTGCTGGGCGGCGTTCTTTCCGTCCACCGAGTTGTTGTAATACCGTCCCTGGCCCTGCGCCCACGCTAAATTCCAAAAAGACGTAGGGAAAAGCGGAGGTATTTCCGCCAATTGCCGTAGCAGTATTGACGACCGAACTTACGTGAGAGCCGCCAGAGTGGGCGGCGGCCTCATAGCTGGACCCGCTGAAATAGTATGTCTGCCCTGAAAGATTGAGGCTCCATCCGTTCACGTTGCCAGTTGTGACCCCGTTGACAGTAGTGCACTGGCTAGCAGTGCCGCTGGTGGCTGTAATGACGCAGGGAGCGCCAGAACTCGGGAAAGCTGCTTTCCCGTTGAGCTGAGTTTGTACCGAGCTCGTCGGGTCCAGGTAGCCCATGACCGTCGGAGACACTCCGTCAACAGTGGTACCGGAGATTGTCCCACCCGTGACGTTCACGGAATTCGCGTTCTGGGTGACGATCGTTCCGAGACCGAGATTTGTGCGTGCTGTGGTCGCGCTGGCGAGATCAGAAAGATTGTTCGCTACTTGCGCGAAGGTGCCTGTCGGCTGCGTTGCAGCGGTCCCCAATCCCAAGTTGGTACGAGCCGCTCCCGCATTCGCGACGTCAGATAGATTCGCGCTCTTTTGCAGACTGGCGGATTGAGCCGCCGCCGCTCCGGAGGCATCGTATACCCCAGATCTGATTACGCTGGTGAGATCGCTACTGGCGCACGTCGTGGCTGAGGTTGTTGAGGTATTGCAGACCGGCCCTGTTGTGTCTGGATACCTCGCGGCTGGAGTAGCCCCTGACCACTGCGACGGCGAGCTGCCGGGAGTGTGATTGGTGTTCGAACTGACAAGGGAGACCCATGTTCCACCCGCATAAGTGACCAAGTCTCCCACGCCATAGCCGGTAGTGGGCGAATAGTCACCTTTATAGGTGATGACCTGCGGACCAAGGATAGAGCCCGCAGCCTGTACCGGGGAGTAGTGGTCGAGCGCCCATGTTGCCCCAGTTATTCCCATAACGCCCCATAGGTTGAAGCTCTTGCCGCTTGTAGAGAGGCCTGTTGATGTATTCGCGATGGTAATGTCATAGGCAAATGGGGGACTGCTCAACGCTTGATCGGCAACTTGGCAGGCCCAGAGACCGTTCCGTCGGGCTGGACCGCTCCGTCGATTACGCCATTGCTGACATGGCAAACGATAGGATCGGGAGACAATAGACCACCACCAGCCAACGATATCGCTTGTTTAAACTGTTTGGCGTCCCGGGGTTGAAATGATACGGTGCCTACGCTGATGGGAGCATTTCCGGTCCGTAGTGATGATGCTGTCACAGTCGTGTACTGCGCACGCGCCGTACCGATACCGATACCGATTACAGCGAACAGCAGCATTAAAGAGTACTTCTTTGCGGGCCGCAACCGGCCCGTAATCGTCGTGCTATGCATGACAGGATTCCTTTCGAAAAGCACCCGCTTTGCTCGGGGGTCCAATCACAAACAAAGCGGGTGTGGAGAAAAGGCGGACAAGGGAGATGAGGTAAGCAGGCCCCTGTTGAGCTTGTCCGCTTCTATCGTCCGCTCCTCAACCCTAGCGGATATCGATTAGCTGTTAGCTGTGGAGGGTAATACCCTGGATTGCCTCGGAGCGGCGGACGCGGCCGTCACTGCGACGGTATGCAAGCAACACGATCTGACCCTGAATTTCCAGAAACTGTTTACCTATTGACACTGGCATATCAGCTTCACTAGAGTTCGCACCTGAGGGAGTAAGCTCGCCTGCATGAAATCTCTACCCTGCAAACAGCTGCTGCTGCCGGCGGCTGCCTTGGCCTTTGCCTGCTGCCACGTCTCTGCATACGCGCAAGCCGCACCGTCTCTGCAAGCCATCCAACAGGGATTTCTGAGTCCGCCCAACGAGGCCAAACCCATGGTGCGCTGGTGGTGGTTCGGCCCCGCAGTGGAGAAGCCCGAGATTCTGCGCGAGCTGCAGCAGATGAAGGCCGATGGCATCGGCGGAGCAGAGCTCGCCTTCGTCTATCCCCAGGTCCTCGATGATCCCGCAAGCGGCCTGAAGAACTTCTCCTTCCTCTCGCCCGAGATGCTTGATGCCGTGCAGTACGCCCAGGCAGAGGGCCGCAAGCTCGGTCTGCGCATCGATGTCACCCTCGGCAGCGGCTGGCCCTACGGCGGCCCCACCGTCACGCTGCACAATGCAGCAACGCGCCTGCGCACCATCGTCGCGGCACTGCCTGCGGGAGCCGCCAGCACTCCACTGCCCGCATTGAAAGAGGGCGAGAGCCTCATCTACGCCGCAGCCGTGAACGGAACGCAGTCGAAGTGGGATGCCTCCACCTCATCGCCAGCAACACTGGACTCTGCGTCCGCAAAAGTCACTGCAGCAGACGTGCCGCGCGCGATCCTTTTCTTCGTTCAGAGCCACACCGGCCAGATGGTGAAACGCGCCGCAGTCGGTGCTGAAGGCTGGGTGCTCGATCCTTTCAGCAAGGAAGCAGTCGCCACTCATCTGAAGACCGTGGGCGAGCCTCTCGTCAAAGCCTTCGGCAATACGCCTCCCTACGCCATCTTCTCCGACTCCCTCGAAGCCTATGGAGCCGACTGGACGCCAACGCTTCCCGAAGAGTTCCGCAAACGTCGCGGCTACGATCTGCTTCCACACCTGCCCGAACTGGTGGCGGGCGACGCTCCGAACTCCGCGAACATTCGCCACGACTGGGGCAAGACGCTGACCGAGCTGGTCAACGAAGCCTACCTGGTGCAGATCAATGACTGGGCCAAACAGCACGGCACGAAGTTCCGTTCGCAGACCTATGGCGAGCCCGCCGTCTCACTCTCGAGCCAGAAGCTTGTCGCTCTACCCGAAGGTGAAGGACCGCAGTGGCGGGCCTTTTCGACACTGCGCTGGGCCAGCTCCGGCAATCACCTCTTTGGCAATAACGTCACCTCCGGCGAGACCTTTACCTGGCTGCACTCGCCCGTCTTCCGTGCGACACCGCTCGATATGAAGGCCGAAGCCGACATCGATTTCATCATGGGCGAGAACCAGCTCATCTTCCACGGCTGGCCCTACTCGGCGCCACAGGTAGGAGAGCCCGGTTGGTCGCTCTACGCCGCCGCCGTCTTCAATGATCACAACCCGTGGCATCCGGTCATGCCTGCGGTGACAAACTACATCGCCCGTCTGAGCTACCTGATGCGACAAGGCAAGCCCGCAAACCAGGTCGCAGTTCTGTTGCCGACCGACGATGCATGGGCAGCCTTCAGGCCGACCAAGGTCACCGTCACCGGAGCGATGCAGGACCTCCTTCCTAAGGAGATGCTGGGCGCGATCCTCTCCGCCGGCTACAACTTCGACTTCACCGATGCGGAAGCGATCGATCGCCTGGGCGTGCAGCACAGCATTCTGCTGCTGCCGCCAACAACACGCATCCCTGTCTCCACGCTGAAGAAGATCGCTGCCTTCAAGGCAGCCGGAGGCAAGGTCGTTGCCTACGGCCACTTGCCCACACTCACTCCCGAGGGCCGGCCTTCCGCCGAGCTCACGGAGCTCGCTTCGAATCTGTTTCCTGCAGCAGCCAACACCACCGTTGAACTGACCACGGCCTTACACCAAGCAGCAGTTCCCGATCTTTCGTTCGATACCGCAGACTTCGACCGCAACGCAATCGGCTTCATCCGCCGCAAGCTTTCAACCGGCGATATCTACTTCCTGACCAACACCAGCAATCGCGAGATCAAAGCGACTGTCAGCTTCGCCACCAGCTACGCATCAGGCGTGGCGCTCGATCCGGAGACTGGCCACGCACTACCCGGCACGTTCGCACCGAAGAAGATCGTGCTGACACTGGCTCCCTATGAGTCAAGAACGTATCTCTTCGGCAATGGAGTGACCGCTGCCGCAAGCAAAGCCACAACGACAGCGTCGACCACTCCCATCGATCTGAGCCACGACTGGAGTGTCAGCTTCACCGGCACGGGCAAGACAGAAACACAGCACACGCTTGCTGACTGGACCTCCAACGAAGCCACGCTGCATTACTCCGGTGAGGCGGTCTACTCGCGCGGCTTCCGTATCGAGAGGGCTCCGACCTCAGGTGTGTATCTCACCATCAGCGGCGGCAGCGCGGAGCCTGGAGCTCCCGATGCTCCGCCAAGCGCTGAGAAGCGTGAGGGCATTCCCAATCCCCTGGTCACCCGCACAGGGCCTGGCACCCGCGCCTGGTACAACCCGCCTGTGCGCGAAGGCGCCCTGCTCGTCGTAAATGGCAAGCCGGCGGGAGCGCTGTGGCATCCGCCCTATCGCCTGGACATCGCCGGGCTGCTGAAGTCTGGTGAGAACAAGATCGAGATCTATGTCTACAACACCGCGCTCAACGCCTGGTCAGCACTGCCTCCGCATGACTACGAGCCACTGATTGAAAAGTACGGCGACCGCTTCCAGATGCAGGACCTCGATAAGGTCAAGCCCGTCCCATCAGGCATTCTCGGCAACATTGAACTTGTATTTGAAGCGCAGCAATAACAGGAAACGCGCATGAAGAAGACACTTCTTTCCCTCCTTGCTCTTGCCTGCACCACCGTCTCTGCTGCGGCCGCAACCTTCTCTGTCGCCAGATACGGAGCCAAGGGCGATGGCGTCACACTGAACACCAAAGCCATTCAGAGCGCCATCGATGCCGCTGCAAAACACGGCGGCACCGTCACCTTCCCCGCGGGCACCTATCTGACCGGCGCCATCTTCGTGAAGTCGGGCGTGACGCTGCAGATCGACAAAGGCGTCACCATTCAGGGATCGCAGAAGCTCGAAGACTATCCCATGCGTCCCACGCGCGTTGCCGGTATTGAGATGACCTGGCCCGCGGCTCTGATCAACGTCTACCAGGAGCACAACGCCGCCATCACCGGCGAAGGCACCGTCGACGGCGACGGCAAGGTCTGGTGGGACGGCTACTGGGCACTGCGCAAAGAGGACGATCCCAAAGGCCTGCGCTGGGCCGCGGACTACGACGCCAAACGCCCGCGCCTGATCGTTATCTATGACTCACACGATGTGAAGCTTGGTGGTGGCCTGCTGTTGAAACGCCCCGGCTTCTGGACCGTACAGGTGGTCTACTCGCACGATGTGTTGGTAGACGGAGTGATCGTCCGCGCCAATGAAGGCGGACATGGCCCTTCGACAGACGGCGTCGATATCGACTCCTCCCGCAAAGTTACCGTCGCCCACGCCGACATCGAGAACAACGATGACGCCATCTGCCTGAAGGCCGGGCGCGATGCCGATGGGCTGCGCGTCAATCGCCCCACGCAAGACATCATCATCCGCGACTCGCTGATCCGTGTCGGAGCGGCAGGCGTAACCTTCGGCAGCGAGACCTCGGGCGGATTCCGCAACATCGAGATCTACAACCTGCGCACACTCAAGGGAGTTCCGTCAGGCATCCTCTTCAAATCAGCCCGCACGCGCGGCGGCTTCGGCGAGAACATACGCATTCACGACCTGGTGATGGAAGACACACCAACTGTGCTGCGCATGACCATGAACTGGAATCCGAACTACAGCTACACCAAAATCCCCGATGGCCTGACCAACTATCCGGACTACTACAAGGTCCTTACAACCCCTGTCCCTGAAGAGAAGGGCATTGCCTACTTCCACGATGTGCACATCTGGAACATCAAAGCGACCGGTGCCAAAATGGTCTTCGACGTCGCCGGCAATCCGAAGAAGCCGGTCGAGCACTTTGAGATCGATCACCTGGATGTACAGGCCGGCACCGCCGGACACATCAGCGCCGCGCGCGACTGGAACCTGCACGACCTGAAGCTGCAGATCGCCGACGGCAGTTCCGTCGCGCTGGATGACACAGAGAACATCAAGGGCCTTACGCAGACTTCAAAGAAGAGCGATGCCAACGCTCAAACCCCGCATAAATACGAGGAATAACGCACGCATGAAGACATCGTCTCTCTTCCGCGCGGGAGTTGCATCGCTTGCTCTCGCCGCGGTCTCCATCTCTGCGCACGCGCAGCAGAGTCCGAAGCCCACACCGGAGATGCAGGCCATCATCGATAAGGACAACGGCCGTCACTTCGGCACCTCGCCGGAAGATGCCGGTCCGCTCGCGAAAGACATCTCTCCCGCGCTGTCGCCTGCCGCGATCGACAAGGTGATGCGCAAGGTCGCCGACCGGCAGCTCAAGGAGTCGCAGCCTTATTTCGACAGGATCTGGACCTGGAGCGTGCTCTACAGCGGCTTCATGGCTGCCTCTGACTCACTGGGCGATCCGAAGTATCGCAATGCCATGGCCGAAATGGCCGAGAAGTTCGAGTACCAGCCGCGCAATCCTGACAAGCTGCCGAATGCCGATGACATCAGCATCGCGCAGACCTATGCCGAGCTCTATCTCGCCGGCGGTAAGAAGGATGCGAAGATCATCGCTCCCACCATCCACACCCTTGATACCGTCATGCCGCTGGAGACGCTGCGTCCCGGCGACCCGCGCATTCCCTGGTGGTGGTGTGATGCCCTGTTCATGGCCCCACCTGTGTATGTCCGCATGTACGCCGCAACCGGCGATCACAAGTACATCGACTACATGAACGCGCAGTGGCAACGCACCTATGATCTGCTGTGGGACAAGGATGAGCGTCTTTATGCGCGTGACGCGAGCTACATCCCCAAGCGCGGCCCGAACGGCAAAAAGATCTTCTGGTCGCGTGGCGAAGGCTGGGTGATGGCCGGTCTCGCCCGTACACTGCAGTTCCTTCCCAAGGACGACCCACGGCGTCCCTTCTATGTGCAACAACTCAAGGACATGGCCGCACGCATCGCCGAGCTGCAGGACAAAGATGGACAGTGGCACGCAAGCCTGCTCGATGCGGAACACTTCCCTGCGGCCGAGACCTCAGGCGCGTCTCTCTTCGTCTACGGCATGGCTTATGGCGTGAATGAAGGCATCCTCGACAAGGCGAAGTACATGCCGGTGATCAAGAAGGCATGGGCCGGGCTGCTCACCAACATCTACGCCGACGGCCGCCTGGGCAACATCCAGCAGACCGGCGCCGAGCCCGCCTACTACCGCCCCAGCGCCAGCTACACCTACGGCGTAGGCGGCTTCCTGATGGCCGGCAGCGAACTGAAACGGATGACGAAGAAGAAGTAGACCATGCACCGGTTGCCCCATCCATCGCACATCGAGGTCCCCAACGAACTTGTTCGCTGGGGTGATATCGCGATGGGTGGGACATTCGAGCGAAGCTCGAGCTTTTTGTTTGTCATTTCGTAGCGCAGCGAAGAAATCTGTTTCTCCAACACATTGCCCTCAGCGGCTAAAGCCGCATCTTCGTTCTGCATTAGTTCGGCACGGCTGAAGCCGTGCCCTTAAGCAAGACCATCCTGCGACGTTGATAAGAAATTGCAGCCCGACAAAGACGGCGTTTTCGCAACAACATTACTTATAGAAAGACTTATAAACCATTGCGCGTCGCGCAACGGTTTCGCGCTGAAGGCGCGAATGCCGTGCTTAAGGGGACGGCTTCAGCCGTCCCGTACAAGACTTCCACCAAGCGCGGCTTTAGCCGCTGAGGTCATTTCTAAAGTCGCCACTCAATTCAAACCAAAACAAAAGAGGCACCCTTCGGGGTGCCTCTTTTTCATCAACAGCTACTTCGCCTTCTCAATCTCCACGCCAAACACGTACGTCGGTCCGAACATATTCGACCGGAAGATCACCATCTTCATATCCGGCGTAAAGCTTACATTCGGCTCCAGCGTATAGTTGTGCTTGCTCATATTCACCAGCTTCTCCGACTGGAAGACCCACGGCTGAACAAACTCAGGGCCATCCATCATGCCCTCACTCTGGATTTTTTTCGCATGGAAGAGATAGATCCACTCGCCATCAGGAGCGCGAGCTACCTGATGCGGATCGCCGCCGTCACCTGTGAACAAGCCAGCCTTCTCATTCACGTTGAAGTGAATCGACCACTCATTGCGATCCATGTGATACCAGTTGCGCTTCCCTGTCTCGAGATTCAGAGACGCCAACCAGAAGTCCTCGCCCTTCGGTGTTTGCAGATCGTAGTAGACGGTCTTTCCATCCTGTCCCCAGAACTCGTGCCCCGCGATCTCCATCGCCATAGTGCGCTTGTGCATGAGTTGATTGTGCGTGCCGTCGGTCCAGATGGTCCAGATGCGGTCGACCTTCTGCCACGGGCCCTCATGGCAATACATCAGCAGCTTCGGATCGCTGGGTGAGAAGAGCAGATGGTTCACCCAGTCGGTCGAATGCAGCAGTGGGGTGACTTTGCCGTTACGCAGGTCCAGCGTGTAGAGCACCAGCGGAATCTTCGCCGCCAGACGCCGCTCCATCATCTCGCCTTTATTGACCGGCTGATCCAGAGGGCTGGTCTGCGAAACACCGGCCGGCTGTCCGGTTGAGGTGCGTCCGTTGCGGCCATACTGTTCGTTCGGGCGATCTTCTTCGTCGTATGTTCCCGCGGCCAGCGTCTCGTCTGCATTCACCGAGACAATGTTGCCGCGCGGAGGCAGCTTGGCCAGCATGGTGGTCTCGCCGGTATCGACGTTGGTTTTGTAGACCGCACGCTCGTCGTTCTTCACATAGAAGATACTCTGCGTCTTGTGGCCTACCTCCAGCGTGCGCACCTTACCCTTCACCACGCTGCGCGACTTGAGCGTGTGCAGGTCCAACACCGAGATGCCTTCCGGCGTGGTGTAAACCATCTCTTTGCCGTCGGGAGTGTAGGCATTGACGTTGAAGTAGAAGCTGGCCGAGCCCGGCTCATCCGTCAGACGAATGACGCGGTGGCCGGTGTCTTTATCGATCCAGCTCTTGGGGGGATGCGCGACCTCCTCCGGCGTGGGCCGCTTGTCAGCGGGACGGCGATCGTTGGGGACGTTGAAGTCCTGAGCGGCAGACAGGGCCGGACAGAGCAATACGCCGGCGGCAAGGGGGAAGAATGCAGCTACCTTGAAGCGCATACAACATACTCCTGCGGTGCAGATTGTTGTCGGTAAGAAATTGAGCCCCACATGACGTGGTCATGCAGGGCCCACGAGCTGGCTGCTACCTACGTTAGAAGTTGAGGTGGCCCGCGAGCTGGAAGCTGCGCGGCGTGCTGGCACTGTTGATGCTGGTGATGGTTCCGAACGCTGTCGTACCCCACTGTGCATTCGGATTGCCCAGGATGGGATGGTTCAGTACATTCGAAGCCGTCACTTCAAACTGGAAGTTGATGGATTCGCGGATTGGAATGGTGCGACGAAGCGCGGCATCCAGCGTAAGAGCCGCAGGATTCTTCAGGCCAAGTGGCTGAGTGCGAGGCGCGTTCCCCAACAGGTACAGAGGCGTGCTTCCAGTGGAAATGCTCCTCGGCGCCTGGAAGGCAGTCGAGTCAAGGTACTTGGTCGCGGAGCATCCCGCGCCACCAAGGTTACAGGCGATGCTGGTGCCACCCTTACCGTAGTTGCTGCCGGTCCGGCCAGATCCGACATACGACGGATTCAAGTCGGGCATGCAGCGCCCCTGAAGAGGATTGGAACCCGTCGCCGTCGAAAGCGTATTGCAGCTTGCGTCCGTGTTCCAGACCACAGCTACCGGTGTTCCCGTGCTGTAAGTGAAGATGTTCGAAAGCTGCCAATCGCTGAAGAGCGTACGAGTCGCCAGATGGCCACCGCCGAATCCGTTCTTGCCAAACGGCATCTTCCAGACACCATAGGCATGGAACGTATGGGGCGATGAGATCGTAGTGACACCACGATCGATACGATCCTGCGCCCAGCTCTGCGTACCACCCGAGATCGCGGCCTGCGGAATCGCGAAGCCACTACGGAAGGTTCCGTCGTCGCCGACGTTCTTCGACCACGTGTAATTGAAGTTGAAGGTAAGTCCACGCGACATGCGCTGCTGAACGGTCACCTGAAGAGAGTTGTAGCTAAAGTTGCCCACGTTACCCCAGGTGTCCGAAACACCGGAGTACTGCGGAAACGCCGTCAAACCTTGAGCAATCGTCGCCGCCCCTCCGTTGCCGGCCGCCGCCGCGTTCTGGAAGAACTGTGGAATATTGACACCCGGCATGGCTGCCTGTGCTTTGGCAACGTTCGCCGCAGTTGCCGGCGCGATCAGGATTGGCGTCTTGCCGTCCGTCGCGACAACACTCCCGAGCCCCGCCAGATAGATCGGGTTGAGCTGATTCGACCAGTAGCCACGGGCATTCGCGGCGTTCGAGGTTGAGTTGATAAGGTGATGGCTCTGGTTGCCGACGTAGTTGATGGCAAGCACCATGTCCTTGGTCAACGAACGCTGGATGCCCACGTTGTAGAACGTGAAGTTCGGAGCGCGGCTGGAGAAATACGGGTCAGCATAGCTCACTCCCTGCCCAGTCACCATTCTTCCGTTGTTCAGGTAGAAGCCGGTGTTCAGCCCAAGCGTCGCAGGCCCAGGGGTCGGAGCCGTCGGATATGCCTGGCCACCAAAGAGAGCCGTATTGGCCATCCCCAACGCCTGGAATGCGCTGCTGTTGTTGAGGTAATACGACGGACCCGCACCCGCGCCCGTGGTTACTTCCGCCGGTGACGCAATACTGGTGTTGAAGCCCAACTGGCCGGTTCCGTTGAATGCTCCACCTCGGCCGCCTACACCACCGCCCTGCGAGAAGACACGTCCAATACCGAGACGAAGCACGGTCTTATCATCCAGCGCATAGGTGAGACCGACGCGCGGTCCCCAGTTCTTCCAATAGGTTTGTACTGGCGTACGGCACTGGCAGCTCGCCGCTGCTCCACCATAGTTACCCGCGAACTGAATCGCGCCTGGTGTTCCGGTGTATGGATTGGTGAGGTTTGGGTTGAGGAAGCTCCAGCGATCCTTCACCTCGTGATAAGGCGGGAGATAGTCCCAGCGAAGTCCCGCATCCAGCGTCAGCTTCTCCGTGATTCTCCATGTATCAGAGACATAGGGAGCAATCGGGCGATAGCGGCCACCGACCTCGCTGACAGGACGAAGCTGCAGGCTCGGAGTGCCGCCGATCGCTCCCAGCAGGAAGCTGGCATAGGAGTAGCCGGAAGAGCTGGAAAGCGTTTGCGAGTTTGCTCCGAAGTTCGCGGTTGAGAAGTTGTTGAAAACCATCTGCAGCAGACCAGTGTAGGTATCGGGATTGGCGTTGTTGATCTGCTGCCACTGCACCTGGATACCGGCGGTGACAGAATGCTTGCCCTTGGTCCACAGCACGTTATCGAGGATGGTGTAGTTGTTCGGCGTCGTCTTCTGCGTTGAGACGGCATCGCTGGCGCCGGTCCACGTCTGCAACGCGACCGAGCTGGCACCTCCGGCTGTAAACGTCATACCCGGGAAGGTCTGGCCCGCCTGCCCCGCAGGCAGGTTGGTCGCGCCGAGATCACCGATCTGATAACCCGGAACATTCTGGGTGGCGTTCTTGATGTCCTGGAAGAAGCGTACAAAACCAAACTTCAACTGGTTCACCAGATTGTTGTTGATGGTGTAGACATCCTGAACGTCGAAGATCTTCGGATAGATGGTCGCGAGATTTCCGCCGGTGTAGGGCTGCGGCAGGAAAGGTGCGCTGTAGTTGTTCAGATAACCGACCTTACCGATCGCACCTACGGTTGAGATGCGGTGGTTCGGTGTGATCTGGAAGTCTACGCGGTAATCGACAGTGTAGTTATCAAATCCGTACGGAACACTGCCGAGATAGTTGTTCGTCGTACCGGAGTTGGAAGGCTGGGGCAGATAATTCTGAGCCGCCTTCGCGAACGGAGAAAGATAGCTGCTCGGAATTACGTTGTAAGTCGGAACTCCGTTCTTGCTTCCCTGAAATGGCTTACGGGTGCAGGTTCCACCGGAGCAGCTCGTTGTTGTGGGATCGAACAGCGCCGGGCTGGAGGTACCGAGCAGTTCGGTGAAGTCCCCCTGGCGCTCGAGAAGCGTTGGGATCGTGTAGGCCACGGGACCACGCACCGTGCGGTTGTGGTAGCGATCATATGCGGCGAAGAAGAAAACACGCTTCGTGCCTGGTACGTGTCCTCCGACGCTGGCGGACAACTCATTCTGGTGATCGACAGGCTTCGGCGCAGGAACCTGCCCGCCCTTGCCATCGGAAACAGTCTGCGCTTTGGTCAGCAGCGGCCACGCATCCAGCGCTGTGTTGCGGATGTAGTCCGAGACCTGGCCGTGATAGCTCAACGTGCCTGACTTGATGGTGAAGTTCTGCGCACCCGCACCGGAGTACTCCACGGGTGGCGTGCTGGTGAGAACCTGCGTCTGGTCAATGGATTCGATCGAGAATGCCTGCGAGACCAGGCGGTTATCACCCTGCTGGCTGACCGTCTGCGCGGGCAGACCATCTACATAGAGCTGCCCAAGATAATTTCCCGTACCGCCAACGATCGGCAGCCGTGCGCCGCCTTGTGCGCCAGGCGCCAGCGCCCCAAATGCGGTTGCATCGCGCTGGGCGTTGTTCGTCACCAGCGGAAGATTGGAATATGCCTCGTTCTCGATCGTCAGACCAAGCGATGCGTTCGTCGTCTCCAGTTGTGGCGGAGCTTCATTGACGGTCACCACATCCGAGGCTGCACCGACGGTCAGCGTCACATCGAAGCCGGTAACCGTCATCGCGTTGACGGTCAGGTTCTTCTGGATGAACTCCTGGAAGCCCTCGTGCTTCACGTCAACGGTGTAGATGCCCGGCGGTAGCGGGGTGATGGAGTACAGGCCGGCGCCCGTGCTCTGACGAGTGGTCTGCGTGCCGGTTCCCTGGTTGGTGATGATGATGGTTGCGTCCGGAACTGCGGCTCCGGTGCTGTCTGTCACGGAGCCCTGCAGACCGCCTTCACCACCGGTCTGCGCCGGCAACACGCCCGGCATCAAGACAACGGCGAGAAGGGCCAGCATACCCAGCAGACGGCTCCACCTGGAAGACACAATGCGCTCACACGGCTCCAAAAGGGTTGTTGCCATACTTCCTCCTGCGACTCCAAATCTTGTCGTTGGATGTCCATCGGAACGCTATTTCGTGAAACGTTTCATTGTCAATAGGGAAGAAGTTTCAGCAGAGGAATTAAATCGGAAAAATCGGGGGAATTTCGCCTGAAATGTCACTGGAGGCTGATGATTCGGGGTCGCAAACGTTTCTACTAGAGCTGTTCTTTTATTGGGGTATAGAGCTTGATTCTTTGCGAGGACCCGGATGCTCTCTCCCATCACACCAAACGACCAACTGCTTGGTTCAGACTCCCTTTTGCAGCTCTATGGCTGATGGAGAACAGCTCTGGTTCGCGCCTGCGGCGCGAATGCCTTGCTTAAGGGGACGGCTTCAGCCGTCCCGTACTGAGCCCAGAAGATATGCGGCTTTTAGCCGCTGAGGTACCAAACCATGACCTCAGCGGCTAAAGCCGCGTTTCTTGCCAACTTTATACGGCACGGCTGAAGCCGTGCCCTTAAGCAAAACAGGAACGAACTTCGATATAGCGCGAAAACCTGGGCGTAGCAGTAGGCTGGTATAGAACGCGTCTGCCCCCAACGAACACGTTCGTTGGGGTGGAAAGGCCTTCAGTGCTTTAGAGTGTTCTCTTTGGGGTATAGAGCTTGTTTCATTGCAAGGACCCAATGCTCCTTCCATCACACCCAATGACCAAGTGCTTGCTTCAGACTCCCTTTTGCAGCTCTATAGCTGATGGAGAACTGCTCTAAGCCTTAGAAGAAAGTGTGCTTTGCGCGCAAAAAAAAGCAGGCGGAGCGCCTGTTACGCGCTCCGCCTGCGTGCTTTCCGGGGAGGGACTTTTATTTCAGAGGAATGTCGATCACCTCAATGGTGTTCGGTCCCACCACGTGCTTCCAGCTGCCCGCCGTTACGATGGTGGTTCCCTTCACCGGCTTGATGGTCTCCGGATGATCGATTGCGTTGGTCACATACCAGGTCGCTGCATGCATGGTGTTGGTAACCGCGGCTCCCGCCTTGGCTCCCGTGACGTCCAGCGTCAGCGCCTCGGGACGATCGCTCGCGTTCACCAGCTTCAGGTAGAGCACCTTCTTCGCCGGCGAAACCGTCGCCGACCAGAAGAACCGGCTGCCCACTCCTTCGGCCTGGCTCTTCGCCACCTGCGTTCCCAGATGCTCGTTGAAGAGCACCTGCGCCCAGTAGCTGGGAGAGCCATACGAATGCAGCGCGTCATAGCCGATCAGATCGCTCGACCATTGCATGCCGCCCGGATTCACGTTCGTAAACAGCGGAGCATACGCAGCCATGACCACCAGGTCGGAGTTGCGCTCCATCGAGGTCATCCAGGCAGCATCACCCAGCGCAGCGCCGAAGTCGGGCGTCGGCGAGCCGGTACGCGTCGCCCACTCACCCACGAAGATCTTCGGGCCGTTGCGGTCGCCGTTGTCGTATTTGTGCACCAGGTCAAAGAACTCATGCGGAGTCTGATAGTAGTGATCGTCCACCAGGTCGGGCGAGCCGCCATGCTGCCATGCAGTCGCAATCAGCTTCAGTTGCGGATACTTCGCGCGGAGGGCCTTCTCAAATGGCGGATAGCGCTTGATGTAGCTACCCGAGCGGTCGAGGTTATCTTCGTTGCCGACTTCGATAAAGCGCAGCTTGAACGGCTCCGGATGTCCGTCGCGAGCACGGACCGCGCCCCACTTGGTGCTCGTGTCACCAATCACGTATTCGATCTCATCCAGGGCGTCGGCAATATAGGGATTCAGCGCGTCGCCCTCGGCATGTTCTCCGTTCAGCGTGTAACCGGCGAAGATGGCCAGCACCGGCTCCATCTTGAGGTCCTCACACCACTCCAGGAACTCGAGCAGGCCCATGCCGTCGCTCGAGGTATAGCCCCATGAGGTCCGCTTCGTCGGACGATCGACCAGCGGCCCGATGGTCTTCTTC
The DNA here is from genome assembly GCF_025685425.1 of Terriglobus albidus. GTDB lineage: Bacteria > Acidobacteriota > Terriglobia > Terriglobales > Acidobacteriaceae > Terriglobus > Terriglobus albidus. Next base: position 77,515 of record NZ_JAGTAS010000026.1, on the reverse strand, counting down.
CAATCGAAATGCTCGGCCAGCGTGTTGCCCTCGACGTAGTTACCGCCGGGGAAGCGCAGGAAGTTCGGATGCATGGCCGCCAGCATCTTCATCAGGTCGGGACGATTGCCATGCTCGCGGTTGTTGAACGTGGGCTGGAACAGGCTGACCATCTGCAGCTCGATGCTGCCCTTCTGGGTAAACGTCATCTCCCAATGATTGTCTTTGCCCGGAACCACGCCTGCGCCCGTCTTCAGGGTGTAGTCATACTTCTTCCAGTCGCCATCGGTCAGCGGTACGGTCGTCTCCGCCAGCGTCGCAGCGGTCTGGTTCGCAATCAGGCGGATATGCGCCGTCCCCACACCCGCAGGCTTGGCATAGAACGATCCGCTGTAAGTCGAGGAAGGCCGCACCGGCATGCCCCAGTAGCCATCGTTAGTAACACCCGCCTCGTTGCCCTTCGATGCCTCGCGCACCACGAGCTTCATGCTCTTGGGCAACGCCTCGCTGGGGCCGCTGTCGCCGTTCTCCACGACAGCGGAGGAGTCGCCCTGGGTCACCACACGCCACCACTCAAACCGCGGCCAGCGGTTGGTGAAGGTGCGGTTGCGGATCATCTCCGCATACAGGCCACCGTCGTAGCTGAAGTTGATCTCTTCTGTCATCAGGCCATAGAGCGTAGGGCTCACATCAGCCGTCTTCTGCGTGGTGTCCACGCTCAGCTTCGCCGGCTGCTGCGCCGCCGCAACCCCCAGCGCCAGCGCGCTGAGGCCAACTGCCATCCACTTCATTTGCATGTATCTTCCTCGAACGGATTTAAGAAAACGTTATCTCAACCGGCCGGATTTGTCCCGGAAAAACCTCCCAGGAACGCAAAACGGGGTCCCACACGGCTCGGTATGGACTATACCGAACCAGCCCCGGCGAAGTACACCCCCTCTTCCCTGTTCGCAGGAGACGTACACTGAACTCTCAGGATGCGGTTCGAGATCATCACCATCTTTCCCGGCTTCTTCGCCGGCCCCCTCGACTACGGCGTGGTCTCCCGCGCCATTCGTAAAGGCGTGGTCTCTGCCAACACCCACGACCTCCGTGCCTTTACGCACGACCGCCATCGCACTGTCGACGACCGGCCCTTCGGTGGAGGCGAAGGCATGGTGCTGAAAGCCCAGCCCATCTTCGAGTGCGCCGCATCGATCGGCATCACTCCATTGGCCGAACGCGATCTGACACACGAATCCGTCATCTTGCTGGCAGCGGGCGGCAAGCCGTTTACCCAGAGCATTGCTCACGAACTCTCCAGGCTGGAACGCATCACCATGATCTGCGGACGCTACGAAGGCGTGGACGAACGCGTCAACACCCTGCTCTGCGACCGCGAACTCTCCGTCGGAGATTACGTTCTCTCAGGCGGCGAGCTGGGCGCGGCCATCATCCTCGACGCGGTTACGCGACTGCTGCCCGGCGTGCTGGGCAACGCCGACTCCGCCCGCTTCGAATCCTTCGGCCACAGCGACGAGGAGATCGAACACACCCTCGAAAGTCCGCAAGCCACCCACGGCAGCGGAGGCCTGCTCGACTACCCGCACTACACCCGCCCCGCAGAGTTCCTCGGTCACACCATCCCTGAAGTGCTGGCCAACGGCGACCACGCCCAGGTACGCAAATGGAGACGGCAACAACAGCTCCTGAAGACCGCCCGCAACCGCCCCGACCTGTTAGCCAAAGCAGATCTCTCCGACGAAGACCGCGCTTTTCTGGCGTCACTCTAGCAAGAGAAACATCCCGCCCGGGCACCCCACCCTCGGGGTCCCCAATGGACTTGTTCGTTTTGGGGGTGAACGCTCGCAACGCTAGGGTGAGCGGAAGCCACACATTTCTCGACAAGCAATACACTCGTTGCCCCATTCTTCGCGGCTTCATCGCGAAGGGTGGGGTCCCCGGCGAACTTGTTCGCTGGGGTATTAGCGTGGGGTATCGAGCGAAGCGAGACCGCTCTGGCTTTCATTACCCAGAGAACGAAAAGCGGTCGCGCACAGCGCGATACCCCACCCTTTCGCCACGCGAAAGAATGGGGCAACGGTGCATGGGCAGACCATACGCCCAATCTCACCCATGCATTAACGCTTCAACTTTTAACTTTCAACTTTTAACCGAGGCTCGCTTCGCGAGCCTCGCCGCCAGTCCCATCATCACGACCGAAAGACACAGATAGATCACGGACGTCGCACTGATACACGCTGAAAGCCCAAACCTCTGTGCTGCCGCAGCAATCAGCACCGGAGCAAAGCCTCCACCCAGCCATCCCAGACTATTCATCACACCGGCGGCAACACCGCGCTTCTCCACCGGCACTACGTCATACAACGATGCCCAGATATTTGCGTCGTAGATGCCTTTGAAAAAACCAAAGCCGGTCATGCTGACGATCAGTCCCAACACGGTGATCGACCATCCGGTAAGAAACAAAAATGGCACACCGCACAGCAGGCCGATCGCCTGCGTCAGCTGACGTCCGCCTGCCCGCTTTGCTGCGAACCGGTCAGCAAGCCAGCCCCCCAGCAGCACACCCAACACCGAAGCAGCCTGCAGATACGCCGTCGAGCTGAAGCCGGCATTGCTCAGGCTCATGTGGAACTTCTCCAGCAGAAAGGTCGGCAGCCATGTCAGGAAGACCACGGCGACGAAGTTCGCTCCCATGAAGACCGCAATCATCAGGACAATGCGGCCGTTACGCAGCACCTCACGCACTCCACGTACAAAGTGCAGCAGCGGGTTCTCCTGTCGCTCATCGCCGGCAACACGCGGAGGCTGCCGCAGGCAGAAGAGCAGCACCACCGCCAGCACAACACCCAGCACGCCGAAGATGGTAAAGCTCGACCGCCAGCCGTGCCGCTCAGCGATGAACGCGGACATCGCTCCACCCGTGATGGTGCCTGCGTAGACACTCGACTGATGCAGGGCCATTGCCCGGGACCGTGTCGCCGCACCGTGATACGCCCCGATCAGCGCCATGGCCGCGGGAAAGTAAAAAGCCTCACCCAACCCACCCAGCGTGCGGAAGAAGACGAGGATGCCGTAGCTATGGCAGAGCGCCGTTCCTGCCGTTACCACCGACCAGAAGGCCAACGCGCCGATAATCACCTTGCGTGGAGAGATACGATCGCTCACCCACCCTGCCAGCGGTCCGGCAAGCGCATACATCCACATGAAGCTCGATCCCACGATGCCGAGCTGAATCGGCGTAAGCGAAAGCTCCTTCCGCAGCAACGGAAAGACCGAAAAGATTGCCTGACGATCCGCATAGTTGAACAGGCAGACAAACCACAGCATGCCCACCAGCAGCCAGGGATAGGGCGTGCCGGTACGCGACTCGGTGGCCGTCACGCTATGCATTGACTCCGCATAGATGAACGTTAACACCAAGCTCCGCAAACGCCGCGGCCTTTACCGCCAGTGCGTGATCGGCACCAGCGGCATCATTCGCATAGGCAATGCTGATGTGGTTGGCGCGATGGCGCGCCATGAAGCTGTCACGCGTAACGCCGTGCAGCACCGTATTGACGATGGGCCACTGATAGGTGGTCTCGCGCCAGCGACGCTCCGTCTCCTGCTCGGGCAGCGCAACAACCGTTCCACGGCCGAGATCAACGTGCAACGCGCCGCCTTCGACAAAGACACGGCTCCATACAATCTCGCCGGGTTTGCCGACACCCTTCAATGATCCGCCACCAAGCGGGAAGTACATCGCCGGCTGCCGCTCACTGACCGAACCTGCATAGCCGCCGACGAAATGGCTGGCCGGAGCAGCTCCCGAAATCTGCAACACCCACACAAACTGCTTCTCCCCATCGACCTCGAGCTCTTCGCCCCAACGCACGTCATGCAGCGTCGTCGAAGGATCAAGCCCGAGTTTCGTCCAGCAGCGATTGGTCACCAGCGCATCGACACCGGCGCCCTCGTCCACCTCATTGAAATGCGGCAGCGCCTTACCCTCGAAGAGCTCTACACCATTCTCATCAAAGACCGGCGGACGCTCAGGATTATTCAACAGGCCTTCCACCAGATCCGAGGCCGGCGTCGTATCCTTCAGTCCCTGCTGATACTGAATGCCGATAGCATCGCAACCGAACTCCGCCGCGATGCGTACAGCGGCGATATACATCTTCGCCTGCAGCAGGATCTGGCGATCGGTCAACTCTGTTGCCTCATCTGTGCCGGTGACGAAGCGCAGACCGCGTGCATCGAGCCACGCGCGTACCTTCGCAGCCTCTTCGTCGCTGATTGTGTTCATGCGCGCGGCGAGCGCGCTCTGGCTCAGCCGTTCTTTGAAGAACCCACAGGGATTCAGCAGCTCGTCATCGATGATGGCGTTGTACATTCCCATACAGCCTTCATCGAAGATACCGAAGATCGCCTTGTGATCGCGAAGCGCAATGGCCACCTCGCGGCCCGCGGTCTTTGCCGCTTCCGGAAGCCTGTCGATCTTCAGCGGCGTCACATGCGAAAGATCATGCGTAACCGTCCCTGTCTCCAGCCACTGCTTCAGGCCATGCAGGAAGAAGGCATCGTCAAAGCCGCGGCTCCACAGGGTGGAGAATTTTACGCCCGCTTTGACCAGCGATCCGTTCAGGTTCAACAGACCCACCAGGCCCGGCCACTGACCCGACCAGTTCGCAAGCGTCAGAATCGGTCCCTTGTGGAAGCGCATGCCCGGCAGCACATGATGCGTGTACTGCCACGCTGCGGTCGCAAAGATCAGCGGCATATCCTTGGAGATCGTGGCGAAGACATCCATTCCCATGCGCTGACTGGAGAGAAAGCCGTGTCCTGTCTTCTCATTGACAGGAAAGGCACGCCGCAACGTAACACCCATCGACGCAAGCACCGAGGTTAGCTTTTCTTCCAGCTCCTTCTGTGCCGGCCAGCAGGCCTGGTTTGCCGAAAGCCGCAGATCGCCGCTTGTTACCAGAACAACTTCCTTCACCATCGCCATTACTCCTGAACCATCATGGCTGCGCGGTTCTCCGCAAACCACGCCAGCATCTCATGCATCTGTTGCCTGCGCTCATCGCTGAGAGCAAAGGGGAAGGTCGCATGCGCCAGACCGCGCGCCTCGCCGAAGACCTTCAGCCCCCACGGCGTCGGCATCCGGTCAAGCTGCTGGATAAACATGTGCAGCCTGCCGTTGAGCGCATCCAGATCCACGCCGCGGGTCTCCTCCACACCGGAGGAGAAGATCGCTGTAATCAGCTCCGGCAACACGCACGATACGCCCGAGACCACACCATCGGCCACCTTGCTCTTCAAGGCCGGCGCCAGAGCACTGTCATTCCCAATGATGCGGCATGCCTCCGGCGCGCGCTTGCTCAGCAGCGATACCGTATCCAGCGAACCGCTCGAGTCCTTGATGCCGATGATGTTGCTGCACTGTTCGATCAACGCCAGCGACGCCTCCGGTTGCAGACCGGAGGTAAACTGCGGCAGATTGTAGAGCAGCACCGGTGTCTCCACACTCTCGGCCACCTCGCGGCAGAAAGCCGTCAAATCTCCCTGGCTGTATGGGAAGAAGTACGGCATCGGTAACAGCAAAGCCTGCGCGCCCGCCTCATACGCAATCTTTCCCAGGCAAATGGCAGCAGAGCTTCCAGCAGCCCCCACACCAGCAAGGAAGCTCCCCCGCCCCGCGACGGTACCGGCCACGATCTCCATCAGCTCCGAGAACTCTGCCTCGGTCACCATAGGAAACTCGCCGGTTGCTCCATTGATGGCAAAACCCTGGACACCTTTGCGCAGAAGGAACTCGATCCATCCCCGAAGCCGTTCTGCGTCGATCTTTCCCACGGCATCGCGCGGCGTAAGTACTGCCGCATAAACGCCCGTTACCAATTTTGCCATGTGGGCATCATAGATTTAATGTCAACGATTTGTCGACAAATAGAAAATTTGAATACATTGCCTGGACCTGATCGAGCACCTTCACGTTGATACCGGAACCGCCGCGGTCACCAATGACATATCCGGCTTTGAAGTCGCCGAACAGAACAGGGGTAGCGCCGGCTGCGGTAGAGGGCATGTTGCTGTCGTACGTCACGGGATAGCCGTGCAGATAGTCACGGTCACCCACGCGAACGAACACGGGCTCGAAGAGGTTTGCCTGCTTCTGCGCCTTGCGGATTGCAACAGCCGTTGATCGCTGCATGAGCCATCCGGCGTTCTGGTGGTATGGCGTCTTCAGCTTGCCGAGGACATCGAAGGTTGCATCAATGCTCAAGAGATTACCCTGCGCATCTGCCACCGCTCCGGTTACACCCGCGCCCACGTTGCCGAGCAAGCCTTGAGGCTCTCCGGTACCGCCGCCGTTGATGTATTTGTTGCCCTCGTAAATCTGTTGCGCCGTCAGCATGTCATCCACTGCGAACGCCTGGAAGGTCGGCACGTCCTGCGCGAGTTCCCAACTGATGGTTTCTCGAATGCCGGCCATAAATGCGGATAACGTGACTTGCTCAAGCACGGGGTCAGTTTCGGGGAAGCTGTTGGAGCTAGCCCCCGATTCCGGCTTCGCGCCTGCTACACCGAACGCACCTTTACGTGGCAGCTTGATGTCCATCACGGTGGGAATGACGGTTGCAACCTGCCGCACACCCTGATCTGGCGGAGCGAGCGGAATGACGTTGGACTCCACGGTCAGAGGTACGGTGTAACCGCCTGCGTTGTCTGCACCCTCGTATAACGCCGCATCGACGCGCGAGCCGCCCGATGCGACGTAATCGAAGAACGCCTCGGCATATTGGTTGGAAAGGAACTTCTGCTGAGGCGTCGCGTTGTACCGACGCCCGTTATCCATGATGAGCGTCCCGTTGGTCATCTTGTTTCTGATTGTGTTTTTTGACTCAACTTCCTTGATTCGACGACTCAAGGATTCGACTTGGCCATGTTCTCGCCGTACTCTGCCTTCTCCGACGTGGTGAGAGGGCGATTCTCGTGCTCTGCCTTGGTGATAATCACTTCGGCACGATCAAAAGCGGCTTTATGCTCCTGTTTCATATCCATTAGCTGCATTGCAAAAAACTCCGTAATGAGATACCCGCGTGTCCCTCCCCTGGACGCACGGGGGCACAGCAGCGCCTACCATCCGCGTATTGCGGGGGCTATCGCCTACGACTCGGCCCTATTTAGCCGAGCAGCCCTGAAACTTGGCTATGTGGCTAAGCGTCGGTGCGGTTATGACGCGGGTCCGAGAGAGACCAAAGCCGGCAGAGATAATCCTGTGCCGCATCTGGCGGTATCAAGTCCATGACCCGCTGTCGCTGCTTCTCGTGGACGTACTCCAGGTAAGCGGACGTCATGAGCTTTGTCATATCGTCGTCCAGTGGTGCGGCTAACGCCGACATCGGGACGCCATCGACTAGACCGACTGCCGCAAGAAAGCAGAGTCCGCGGCCTTCAGCGAGCGTGTACAGTTCTGGTACGGATGGCGCGTTCGCGAGGTCGATTAGCTCGATGTCACGCTTTAGCGTGTTGGCTAAGATCGCAACGGGGTATTTCGCACAGCAGGCGATTTGCTCAAACTCATCCAGAAGAGGTTTCATGCGTGGCCCTCTTTCTGTACGCTCCGTGTATCAGGCAGTGCCCACAGCTTCGTAGCGAAAGACTTGAAGTCATTCCGCGGGAGCTTCGGGTCCGCAGGTAAGAACATCAACGCATAATGCGCGAGCATGGAAGGCGTTGTGCTCGTCGGACGTCCATGCGCTAGATTGCGCAAGTCCCGACGTACCAAGGCAGGCGTGATCTTTCGTAATTGCATAAGTTCTCCATTGCGTTCGCGCCTCACCTACAATGGAGAGAGCCCGAACGATGCGTTATCCCGTATTTGTTTGGTCTAGCCGGCCTCAGAGTGTTAGCGCACTTTGGGGCCTTCGTCTTAGTTGAGCTGTGGTTTTCCAGACTTAAGCGCAGCTTCTCGTACTGCTGCCTCCAAAATTTTGTTATCCCTTGCTTCCGAAGTGAAAGGCAATATGAAAGACAGAATCTTCTCCGCCTCTCGGTCTTTCAATAACCCCAAAACGCCGAGAAAATGTACTGCTTCGTCTTTCAAGCCGTCGAAATAAGCGAAAAACTTCGCGGTCTCTCCCGGCCTAGGAAGGGGCTTTACGGCGACGACTTCATCTCGCTCCAAAATGAAAACGAGAATGAGTTGCGCGTCGTCGGGGCTAAGCCCTTCTTCCTGCATCAGTGAGCGAACTCTATCCGCTTCGTCTGTGAGCCGAGCTAGCGCGTGGTAAATGGATAATCGGATCGTCCCGCTCGGAGGCCGACCGGATTTAACCTTGCGCTGGACCCGCCCCGCAGACGTGAGCGTCTTTTCCATTGCCTTTTGACCGAGCTTCCGAGCGTGTTCGTTTAGTGGTGCCATGCAGGTTTACAGTGAACCCGCAGTGGGGTTATGTCAAGCGCATTTCACTAAAACCCGCAATAAATTTTGCACGACTCCCGGAGAACGTCAAAAATGGATGCCAATGATGGACTTTAATCCTTTAAAATCAATAATTTAACTTGATAGTAATTACAGTAAATGGCAGGATTGCGGACATGCAAATAAAAGTACAGCCCCGCGACTACACCATAGAATTTTCGATGGATTGTGATCCTTGCTTAACGACCTGGAGGGACAACCGGCGTTGGCGGGTGTGTCCAGTCTGCACAAAGACGTTAGGCCGGCCGCGTATGCGGAAATGCCGTAGCACCCCAATCAACAAAGAGGTCTACACCGTCCGGGAAGCGGCCCGCTTGCTCGGCTTCAGCTACGAGACGACGCAAAAGCTATTCGAGAACGAGCCTGATGTCATCGTTCTTAAGCGTCCGGAGCGGATGCACAAACAGGGATATCGAAGCATCCGTATCCCTTGGCACGTCTATCTGCGCGTCATCAAGCGGCTTAGCGTCAAGCCGAAGTAGAGAGGCGATCTAGGAGAAACATATTGACGCAATCCCTGGCCGAACGAGAAAGTTTGTTATGTCCAATTCCCACCAGAGGAGAGTTATCCAAAGGCTGTTGAAGGATGCGATGAAAGAGAACACCGGGACCACCGCCGCCCCCCAACACCCGATTCAAGAGAAGATGAGCATTGGTGAGCGGATCTGGCGCGTGATCGACAATAGCTCATTCCAGACGACGCTGGGGTGGCTCGGGGGAATTGCCGGAACTTTCCTCGATGGTCGTTATTTTGTACTCCTTGGGCCAGTGGTCCCATATGCCGTCTTCAGAGCAAAATCGTTAGAAGGCCTGAGTCCGGCGAGGAAGTTTGGCATTTATATGGTCACGCTGGTGATAGCGTGCAGCGGGCTCTTCAAGATGGGAGTCTCTGTCAACAAGAAAAGGGGCGGGACCACCACTCCATCCGAGAATCGAGCCGCTATCTCCGAAGGCAAGCCTCCGCCGATAGTGCAGCAGATCACCAACATCTACCCAAGCGCCAAAAAAGAACGGGCTGCGGAGCCGCGTATTGATCTATCTGAATTCATGCTCGATTCCGTGGAACCAGGTGGAAGGGTTTACAACCTGCACGTCGATGGTGTGAACAACGGTTCTTCGGTAGCGCGGCAAAGTAGGGGTGCTACCTATTGGGCTATTGGAGGGCGCGAGGATCGTACAGAGGACAAGCTGTTTGAATATCTCTATGCCAGATCGAAGGACAAAGATCAGCCCGTCGCAGACCAGCCACCGGGTGAAAAGAACAGTGTGTTTATGCCAACCTACCTCGGCCCACTGTCGGACAAAGATATGATCGACGTCCAACAATCAGGTAAGCGCATCTACGTTGGGCGGCTTGAGACCTACCTCGACGACGACGGCAATAAATACTCCACTGAAATATGTCAGTATTTCCGACCCGGAGACGGTCTTCTCCATTTTTGTGACGGCCATAATCGATCAGGCAGGCTGAAAAGATGAGTGCATCAGCATATTGCTGAGGGATAGAGCGCCAATCCGCCCGCTTAAATCTGGGAACAATCAAGGAACAATTTGGGAACAATAAGCGTTCCTTGATGTTCCTTTGCGTGGTTTAAGTGGCTGATTTATTTCGTGTAAGTCATTGAAAATGCGTGAACCTTAGATTTGACACGGTAGAGGTCAGCGGTTCGAATCCGCTCGTGCCTACCATCCTTTCAATAACCTCTTAGAGCATTTTCCCTGTTGCTGGGTGTTCCGGAAGAGGAGTGCAGCGGCGTTTTTCCTATGACGCTCCTGTCCCCAGGTTCCCCCGGATCGCTCCGGCGCGATGAAGAAGTAGAAGCGGAGCCGGAGTGTCAACTATTCAGCACGAAGAGCTTCCACCGGATCTACCGACGCCGCGCGACGCGCAGGCAAAAAACTTGCAGCCAGTGATGACAGACCTAGAAGTACAGACACGCCAACTAAAGTAACTGCATCCCATGCGTGAACGCCGAACAACAGGCGGCGCATGAGTATAGATGTTCCTAAGGAGCAGAGCAGCCCTACCGTCAGACCTACTAAGACCAGCCATGCCGCCTGGCGGATAATGAGGCGGTAGACAGAGCTTCTCTGTGCCCCAAGTGCCATGCGCACACCGATCTCGCGTTTTCTCTGGCCTACGGAATATGAGACTACGCCATAGAGCCCAACGACACCGAGCACTAATGCCATCACCGCAAAACCGCCTACCAGCAATGCCGCAAAGCGGTGCAGTAGAGCGGCTTGGGTAGTGTCGATCTTGTCCACCATGGTCGCTTCATTGGATACACCTAAATTCGGATTGACCTCATGCAAGGAGCTCACCATTTCAGGCAGGAGAGCTCCGGCATCACGCGACGATCGGACGGCTAGAGTGAACGAGCGATCGCCCGTCTGGTTGACGGGGAAATATTCCGTAGGTGCGATCTCAGCATCGAGCGGACCCTCGCGAACATCGTCGATGACACCGACGATCTGCCAAGTGGAAGGCCGTCCTCCTTCATCGTTCGCGATGCTTTGACCAATCGGATCCTGGTCAGGGAAATACCTCCGAGCAAGCGTCTGATTGATGACAGCTACTCCTGGCCTCGATGCATCGTCTTCTTCGGTGAAGAAACGCCCCCGAATCAGGCCAGCTTTGAGCGCAGGTAGATAACCAGGACTTACATGGCGCTCATTCACTTCATTATGCTCACCATGATATGGCCTTCCTACGATCCTGATTCCATCGGTGCTGCAATTGCATTGGACTGGGAGTCTGCTGGTCAGCCCGGCCGATTCGACTCCTGGCAGGCTCGTTGCGCGCTGAAGCACTTCGTTATTGAATACCTTGATCTGCTCACTGTTCTGGTGCAAGGTGCTGGGTAGCGCGATCTCTACGGTTGCAAGATGGCCGGAATCAAACCCCAGGTGCACATGCAGCAGGTGGTAAAGGCTTCGCCCCAGCAATCCGGCCCCGGCAAGCAGTACGACCGCAATTGCAAGTTCAAAGACAACCAGATTGGCTCCAAGCCTGCTCCAAAACTCGCTGGCTGCACCGCGCCCTCCATCAGCGAGATCTGCGTGTACTTGCCGAAACGGAAGCCGCAATATTGGTGTGATAGCAAGCAGCAAGGTGGTCAGCAATGCGGTCGCCGTGGCAACTCCCGCTGTGTGCACATTCAAGCCAACACGGTCGAGGAACGGCATTCCTGAGGCCATACGGACAGGAACCAATCGAGCGAGAACCGGAATGAGAGTTGCGGCAAGGATGATTCCCGCACTGCTGCCACATGCTGCCAGTACGACTGCTTCGGTAACGAACTGCTTTACTAATCGGGCCGGAGTTGCACCCAACGCGCCACGTACTGCGATTTCGCGCCTGCGGTTTTCTGCGCGAACGAGAACGAGGCTGCTGACGTTGACACATGCAATCAGCAATAACAGTCCGGCTCCACAGAGCAGGGTGAGCAAAATGGGTCGCACGTCACCGACCATCACCTCCGAGAGAGGAGTGACGCCGGCGTTCAGGTCATGTCCTGTAATGGCGTATTGCTGTTGAATCTGATTAGAGATCGCACGTACCTCGGACTGCGCCGATGCTACCGTGACTCCATCCCGCAACCGTCCAATACCAGCAAAGTTATAGAAGGTCCGTGAATGCTCATGGAGGCTTAGTTTGTTGATGGGAACCCAGAACTCGGCGTTGCCGCTTGGTGCGAACGAAAACGATTGCGGCAGCACACCAATAATCGTGTAGGCCTCATTGTCGAGGTCAATAGTCTGTCCAACGATCTCGGGCCGCGCGCCAAAGCGGCGGACCCATGCACCGTAGCTCAGGAGCGTTACATTGGGGCCGCCTGGCTGATTCTCTCCTGGATTGAAGTCTCGTCCGAGGAGAGGACGCACTCCTAATGTCTGGAAAAAACCGCCGCTTACCCGTTCTCCGTGCACAGGCTCCGCACCTGAACGGGTGCGCAGAAGATAACCGCTGCCGGTGTAAATATCGAGCGAGCTGAAAGACTTGTTCTCCGCCTTCCAATCGAGAAAGTCGGGATACGAAAGTGGCCAACCCGGCAGCGAGGTATCACTTTCACTGACCGACATGAGCCGGTCCGGGCTCGCGTAGGGCAATGGCTCCAAGAGGGCCGCATCGACGAATGCGAAGATCGCGACACTGGCGCCGACACCAAGAGCAAGCACGAGAAATGCAACCACGGCAAAGCCGGGATTTCGTGTGAGCTGACGAATGGCGAACTGAATATCGCGAACTAGATTGTCGAACCAGATGACTCTGCCTCTGAGATAGAAGCGCTCCCGGGCCGTCTGTGCGTTCCCAAACTCAACCTTCGCTCTGCGATGCGCTTCCTCTTCGCTGAAGCCTTCACGTCGTAGCTCATCGGCTTCGAGTTCAAGATGCGATCTGATCTCCTCGGCGAAATCATCCTCGCTTCGTCTGCGTCTGAACATGACTAGACCTCCTGGTTGTCCGTTCCTCCATCCAACATGCCGCCTTCCAGAATCAGCCCCATCGCCCGGACGAGCCGCTGCCATTCGCTGAATTTTTCTGTGAGCTGCTGGCGTCCCTTAGGAGTCAACGAATAGAACCGCGCCTTGCGGTTGTTTGCACTGACACCCCATTTGGCACTGATCCATTTCTTGTCTTCCAATCGCTGGAGAGCAAGATAAAGCGACCCGTGATCGACAAAAAGGACCTCTTCCGACCGGCGTAGTATGGAGCGCCCTATGCCCTGTCCGTGGCATGGACCGAGCACAAGAGTCTTCAGAATAAGTAAGTCGAGCGTGCCCTGTAAGAGGGCGATGCGGTCGTCGGATCTGCTTCGGGAAGACATCCGACCCAAGAATGCGCCCTCTTGGGTCGGATGTCAACAGGAGTCAAATTTTTCCGGAACTACACGTTACTAGCGCAACGATGGCATGCGACTGGAACGCGTCCACGATCGCGGCGATCGGCTCGACAGGAACTGCAGCTTTCGGTGTACACGATGCATGGTTCGGCGGCGGCTGGCTATGGTATCGAATGCGACCGCCAAAGCATCGCGATCCCAGAAGTCAGTCTATTCAGGAAGGACGAACCATACGACAAACATCCCGGATTGCCTGAATGACAAGCTCTGGCTGATCGATTTGAATCCAGTGACTACTCTTTTGTGCGACGCGGTATTGGCCTCGCGGAGAACGCTTCGCGAGATCCTTTTGAAACTCTGTCCAGATGCGGTCCCAGGCCTCAAACTGAGCTTCTGTCATACGGTTCGTCTGTGAGTTACTTCCATCACGCGCGGTGCGCTCATAGGGTGTACCACGACCGATCACAATCAAGGGAACTTGCGTGTGCCAGTCAAGGCGTTGTCCTGGTTTCACGTACCATCCGACTCTGGCCATAAGTTCATCTGGGACGGGTCCAGCGGGTCGAGTTCGTGCAAACGTAGCGCCTGCTCCTCGTGAGCGGAATCCAAAAAAACGAGGCCTGCTACATCCTGCCGGTAGCGCGTCTCGAATCGCCGAACATAGATGCCTGAATTGGAATGGCTTACCAGTACAAATGGCCCCTGTTCGCCTGATGCCTGCAGCCACGCATGTAAATCGTCGACAACGTCTTCGACGGATTGCAGCGGAACAGGAGCCTTGTCACTTGCACCAAAATTGGCGTGGTCGTAACTGCAAACACGGGTGAAGCTGGCTACAGCCGGCTGTACTTTCGACCAATCCTTGGCGGTTCTTCCGCCGGCCGGCACCAAAATAACGGTGGGAAGAGTACCGGCTTTGCCATCGCAGTAGATGGAAATACGGCGATCTCCGACGGAGATCATTTTTTGTTCGCCCAACACCATTGTTGAAGCAGCCATTAGCGCCACTGCGGCGACATTCCCGAGCCGGATCCGCGCAATGCGCTTCGCCTGCTCTTTTATCTTGCCCTCGGTCTCGAGCTCCGCCGATTCCAGTTCCGGATCACTGCAAATCTCTTTCGCAAAATCATTCATCTTACGCCGTTGCCAAAACATCCGTCGCGCGAACATTTAGACCTCCCGACCGTAAATACCTGAATCCGCGCCAAGGACCAGCGCCATCGCCCGCGTCAGCCGCTTCCACTACTCTGTTTCATCGAGAGTTGTTCGCGCCCTTCCTTGTCAGCGTATAAACCAGGGCCTTACGGTCCTTTCAGAGACACTCCACTTCGCCGTAATTAGCCTGCCCTCTTCCAGTCTCTGCAGCGCAAGATACAAGGACTCAAGACACGCGCCACCGCCATTACTTAGGTAGGCATCCGACCCAAGTATTCCTGCACTCGGGTCGGATGTCAACACCGATCTGCGGCCGAATGTGTAGCTTTGGATAAATCTGAGAATGCCGTTTTTCTTCGAAGGAAATCGGCGCGGACAGCCAACACTCCACGCTGAACCGAGGCCGACATACACCTTGACCTTCTACACGTTGAGGACTATATGTAGAAGCCAAAGGTATGTATGAAGGCTGAAAACCGATTCGATCTCCCGCAAGGCACGCTCGATCTCCTCATCATGAGGGTTGTTGCGCTTGGCCCCATTCATGGCTACGCCATCGCACAGAGAATCCAGCAGATGTCGCGCGACGCTTTGCAGGTCCAGCAAGGTTCGCTTTATCCCGCTCTCCACCGTCTCGAATACAAAAAGCTGCTTGCCGCCACCTGGAAATCTTCGGAAACCGGGCGTGAAGCCAAGTTTTACGAGCTCACCGCTAAGGGACGGACACAGCTCGAGGCCGAGACAGAGAACTGGAAACGCCTCACGGAGTTGGTGGGTCTCATCCTCAAGGGAACGCTGGAGGGCGCCTCATGAGCTGGCTAAGCAGGCTTATCTTTCGCAAGAAGATGGAGGGCGATCTGGAGAAAGAGCTGCGCTTCCACTTCGAATCGCAGGTCGCCGACAAAATGCGGACCGGGATTGCGGAAGCGGAAGCCCGCCGGCTCACCCGCCTTGAGTTCGGCGGCATGGAGCAGATCAAAGAAGATTGCCGGGAGAGCCGCGGAACCATGTGGTTCGAATCGCTTGTGCAAGACGTCAGGTACGCGTTGCGCCAGTTGCGGAAATCACCTGGCTTCACGTTGACGGCCGTGTTGACACTGGCGCTGGGCATCGGCGCCACCACTGCGATCTTCACGCTGGTGCAGCAGGTGATGCTGCAATCGCTGCCGGTCACCAGGCCGGATCAGCTTTGGCGCATCGGCGACCGCCCCCATTGTTGCAACTGGACTGGATACAGCCAGGACAACGACGGTCAGCCGGGCGATTGGAATCTCTTTCCGTGGGAGGCATACAAGCTATTTCGCGCAAACACGACGGGGTTCCAGGATCTGGCAGCGCTCCAGGCGGGTAACCAGGCGCTGGCAGTGCGATGCGCCGGCTCAGCGGGACCACCGGAGACCGCGAACGGCGAGTTTGTCTCCGGCAACTTTTTTCAGACCCTTGGTGTCTCCGCGTGGCGTGGAAGGATGTTTGTCGATGCCGACGACCAGGAGGGCGCGCCTCCAGTCGCGGTGATGAGCTTCCATGCCTGGCAGGAGAAGTACGGCTCCGATCCTGCGGTGGTGGGATCCACCTATCAGATCAACGGCCGTGCGTTCACCATCATCGGCGTTGCCCCGGCAGGTTTTGTTGGGGCGACAATCGTGGACTGGGGCATGCCGGATATCTGGTTGCCGCTCACAACCGAGCCGTTGATGTTGGGAACAACGTCGCGGATTAAAGACACGCGGGTCGATTGGCTTGACCTGATCGGACGAGTGCGCTCCGGAACCAACACGAAAGCGCTCGAAGCGCAGCTCCAGAGCGAACTGTATGGCTGGCTGGCCAGCCACCTGGCGGATATGAGTCCGCAGGAAAGAGCTGTGTGGCAGAAGCAGACGCTCCGCTTGACGCCTGGTGGCACAGGCTTTTCCAGATTGGAGAAGGATTACGGCGAGGGTCTGCGGCTTCTGATGATCACGGCTTGTTGCGTACTATTGGTTGCCTACGCCAACATCGCCAACCTGCTGCTGGCGCGCGCTCTCAGAAACCGGCAACAAACAGCGGTACGTGTAGCGTTGGGCGCATCGCGCGGACGCCTGGTCAGAAATGCGCTGATTGAATGCGTCACACTGTCTCTGATCGGCGGCGCGGCCGGCGTGGCTGTGGCCTGGTCGGGCGCGCGGCTGATTCTGTATCTCGCTTTTCATACCCTGGAGCAAAGCACCTGGATTCCAGTGCATGCCACGCCCTCAACACTGGTTCTGCTTTTCGCCCTTGGAGTCTCTGTGCTCACCGGAGTGATCTTCAGCATCGCGCCCGCGTGGATGACCTCGCACGCCGAGCCGGTGGAGGCGATGCGGGGCGCCCACCGTGCGGTGGGGGGTGGCCGCCATTGGGCGCAGAAAGCGCTGGTCATCGCTCAGGCTGCGGTATCAGTTGTGCTGCTCAGCGCGGCCGCGATGCTGGGCGGCAGCCTACGAAATCTGGGGCACCAGGACTTCGGGTTCAATCCGGATGATCGCTACCTAGTTTCCATCAATAGCTCGCTGGTGTCGAAATATAAACAGGAGCAACTGCTTCCACTCTTTCGTGAGATTCAAGATCGGCTCAGCACTATTCCCGGGGTACGTGGCGTCAGTTCCGCAACGTATGCGCCGATGTCCGGCAACCAGATGGGCAATGACATTCGCATTCAGGGCCAACCGGAGCCCGGCCCGAAGGATGATGTGTCCGCCGACTGGACTCGCATCACACCGGGGTTCTTCGATACGATCGGCGCCCAAATGCTGGCGGGCCGCGCCATCGACGAAGATGACAACGGAAATACGCGGCATGTGGCTGTGATCAACGAAGCTTTTGCGAAGAAATTTTTTGGGAACCAGAATCCCATCGGCCGGCGATTCGGTCCTGGTCCTATAAAAAATGCGGGAACGTATGAGATTGTCGGTGTCGTCCAGAACATTCATTACGTGAGGTGGGGCTTCGGAGATCCGGCCCGGGCTATGTACTACATCCCCGAAGCGCAGATGGTACAGTTCGATCAGCCGGATATCCAGAGTGACGAGCTCTGGTCGCAGAACCTCGGCAACATCGTGATCTGGGCGCCGAGGCATCCCGCCAACATTTTCATGCAAGTGAAGACGGCGCTGGCAGAAGTCGATCCGAATATAGTGATCTATGACATTCAGCCGTATTCGAGAGTCATTCAGGGAACCTTCGACCAGCAGAATATGATCGTCAGCCTTGCCTGGCTCTTTGGTGCGGTTGGCCTGGTGCTGGCGGCGATTGGGCTCTACGGCGTCACCGCATACGGCGTAGAACAACGTACAAGCGAGATTGGCGTACGCATGGCGGTTGGGGCCGATCGCAGCTCAGTGGTCGCGATGGTGCTGCGCGGAGCATTCTGGCAGGTCGGCATAGGATTGGGAATCGGGATTCCGGCAGCCATTGGATTGGGATATCTCATGGCCAGCCAGCTTTTCGGAGTCGCGCCCTGGAATCCGCTGCTCTTAGCAACTGCGACTGTCCTCCTTGGATTAGCAACGCTGGTCGCTGCGATGATCCCAGCGCGGAGAGCAGCAAGCATCGACCCTATCCAGGCGCTCCGCACTGAATGCCCCACGCGAAAGATGTCCAGAGCTTATCTGCCGCCACTTGGAAGCGAGGGATGGCCAATCTGGTGTCCTGAATCTAAAGTTCGTGACATCAATCATGACGAGTTTTTACCATCCGAAATGCTTCGACCGCTGAACGCGGTGGCATCTTAGGAGGCACAAAATGATTTCCGCCGCCCATATAGTTGTTCACACCAAAAACGCCGAGGCGGACCGCGCATTCTTCCGCGACGTTCTCGGGTTCGAATCCGTGGATGCGGGGCATGGCTGGTTGATCTTTGCCTTACCGCCAGGAGAGGCCGCATTTCACCCATCCGATGAGAATGGCGCCCACGAACTCTATTTCATTTGCGAAGACCTGAAATCCGAGATGGCTTCCCTTGCGAAAAGAGATGTCAAGTGTTCCGAAGTGCAAGAAGCAAGATGGGGTTCCATTACTAGGATATGGCTTCCCGGTGGCGGCTCAGTTGGTCTGTACCAGCCAAAGCACCCGCTAGCCATCGGCCTGAAGTGAATTGCAATCTGAATTGACCAACGATCCGTCGCCCCGCTTTAGAGCATTTCCCTGTTGCTAGTATCCCCGGAAGAGTTTGTGGACGCATTCTTCATCGCACTGCGTTCGATCGCCAGCGAGCCTGAGCTCGTGGGTGACGACGGCATTCCGGGCTCGAGCAAAACGTCAAATTCACGAGGGCCCTCCAGCATGCCGTGATAGAGTGGGAGACCCCGAAGTAAGCCTTGGAGGATAGTCACCTGATGAGCGGTCCTGTCCCCGGCACCGTAGAGACTCCCGAGTCCGGCTGGGCCAAGCCGGCAGAGCGAATCACTCCTGAAATATTTGGATCCGAGTCGGCAGCGATTGCAGGCATTGTCTTCCTCGCGGTCGCGGTCATTAGAATGGTTCGCCCGACGCCAACCTTCCCTCTGGACGACGCTTTCATCACTCTGCATTCGGCGCAGGTGCTGCACTCTGGCTTCGATCCGAATTTTCCCGGCATGCACCCCCTCTACGGAATTACATGTGCGCCGTTTTTAGGGCTCGTCTATCTCCTTCTGTTTTTCCTGAAACCATTAGCGGCGCTCGACATCGCCTGCTGGCTCGGCGTGCTCGCATACACACTCGGATTGCATTTCATGACACGAGTGCTGGGGCTCCCGAGAACAACGAGAATCGCTGTGATAGCTCTCGGGCTTCTTTGTTCTTTTGTTCCATATCAGCTGCTGAACGGTCTTGAGACCTCGTGGGCGCTCGCTTCCGTCATATGGTTGCTCGCACTTGCATCAGGAAACCGGGAGAAATGGGCGTGGGCTGCCGTCGCAGCCGGACTTGCCGGCAGCATTCGGCCTGACCTGATGCCCCTGGCCTTTTTCGTCATGCTTCTGTTGGTCATTAAGTGCTGGCGGCAGAAACAATACCAGCGCGCCATTCTTCTTTGCGTCATCGCTTGGATACCACTAGTGTTAACTGCTCTCTGGTACTACCGCTCAATCGGAACTCCATTTCCGCAGACCGGCGTTGCAAAGCACTACTTCTTCGCCGATCCCGATTACCTGTCTAAAAGAGCCTTATCAGTCGAGGCGCTGGGTCTCATCAGCTTCGCTTTCACCGTCGGTCCTATCTGCATCGCGATTCCATATCTTTTTCGGTCATGGCTCGGAAGAGTCTGCCTGCTGTTCACAGGAATATTTCTTGCGGCCCTCTTCTTCGACTGGCCCGGCGCAATCGTCACCAACCGATTCCGCTATCCCATCATTCTTGTGCCGGTTCTGATCTGGGCATTCGCATCGGAGAGAAAGGCTCGTCCCGCTCTCCTTATTTCGCTGCTTTATTCAGCACTCTTCGCTGTCTTTGCCGTTCACCTATACGCGGACGACTGTCAATCGATGCAAAACGCCGAAGAAGATATAGCCGCCTGGTGCGAACACAACGTCCCTGCGAACTCCACCCTTCTCATCCATGACGCCGGATATATTGCATATCGCACTCACTTCCGGCTTGTCGATATGGTCGGCCTCAAGACACCTGCCGCGGTCCCTCTCAATCGAAAACTCACCTTCCCGAGCGCAGGCAAGCTCCTAAATAACACCATCTCTCAACTTGCGGAGGAGACCGGAAGTCGCTATCTCATCATCCACGAGCCTTTCTTCCCGACTCTTATACCCGATCTGGAACGTATCGGACGGGATCCAAAACTTATGCATCAGAACCAGTACTACAGTGTTTTTGTCCTAACGCAACCAACTCTGCGGCAATAGAGCATCGTCTTCGATTGCGGACGTCCTGCCACGTGATAGATTTGCCTTACTCTGCCTGGCACTTCCGTCACTTTCGGATTGACATGGCTGCTTTTTCTCCAGGACGTAGCAGGGATTTGCAGTCAAATGGGTCTCGGAGATTGGGATCATAGTGATCGTTCACTGTGATACAGGTCAGATTTGTCCATCCACCGAAACTGGTTTCGACTAAGGCGTCCCCAATTCGCAGCGGTTTGATCAATCCCTTTGTCGCATCCATCGAAATGACAGGAGCGGAATTATTTGCATTCCTTACGTGGAAAGATGCAAAGGATGGATCGATCGTGACTTCTTCCTTCAGGTTCTTATAGATGGCACGTACGGTCAGGCTGCGAACTGGCTCCTTCGGATCCAGAAAGGTCCTTATCCACGGAAAATCGCTAACAATGAGTTTCTCAGGGGATTGATCTGATGGTCGGATGTTCAACGTTATTTCTGACGTCGTTGTTCCGCCGTCAGGGAATATCGCATTAATTCGCAATACGATATGTCCGAGCAATCGTGGAACGATCTTGATGGTGGCACTTCCATCCGGATGATAAGAGATGGGTATCGTTACCGCTCCCCCTTCAGGAAAATGAGGCCGTTGACGTGACGCAACATCATCCGGCTGGTATTGAATCTGTTGGGTTTCCACCGCAGTCAGTCCTGGAGCATGGGGCCGGAGCGTAATTTCACTCTCCTCAGCAAGTTTGAAGTCATGCGATGGCGCGGCCATGTCAAGGCGCCCTGGAGCTGAAAAAAGAGGAGGTTTTTTTGATGGAGCGGCCTGACTCGGAAGTGCTATGCCCCGTGCTTGCTGGATCTGCGACTGTACTGGAGCCATATGAGAAACACAGAGGGCATCGCCACCGCTTGTTAGTAACGCGAATAGCACCGCAGCATTTATGGCATTTGAATCCAACATGTATCATCCTCCGGAGTCGAGGGCACTAATGATATCGCTTCGGCTCCCCGCCAAAGGAAAACAGCGGTCACTTTCGGATTGACCTGCCTATCTGTTCACCTGGACGGAGTAAGGATTTGCAGTCAAATGTGTTTCGGGGATTAGGATCAAAGTGATCTCTCACCACGATGCAAGTTAGATTTGTCCATCCACCGAAGATCGTTTCAACCAAAGCATCTCCCTCACGGAGCGGCTTGATCGCCCCTGTCGCCTTGTCCATCGATATGACCGGCAACGAATTCGCAGTTCTTACTTCAAAGGACGCAAAGGTTGGATCGATTTCTACGTCGTCCTCGACGTTCTTATAAAAGGCATTTATGGTTAGTCCACGAGCTGGCTTCTTGGGGTCCAAAAATACAGTTACCCATCGTGCCTGGCTCGATGGAGCTCCCCACGCTCCAACAACCAGCCTCTCAGGGATCTCCCCTGATGGCTGGACGTTCAAAACCATCTCTGAATTTGTGAAACCGCCATCGGCGAATTGTGCGTGGATCTGAAGTACAACTTGCCCAAGCGCCCGGGGAGTCACCATGATCGAAGCACGCCCATTTTGTTGATGAAGAACAGGAACCGATGCGGATCCTCCTTTTAGAAAGCGAGGGCGTGTCCGCGTCACCATGTCATCGGGGTCGTATTTCACCTGCTCAATTATGACCGCCGTCAATCCAGGCGCATGCGTTTGAAGCAAAACTTTGTTCTCTTCAGCCAGCCTGATGCTATGCGATGGTGTAAGTATGTCGACACGACCAGGAGCGAAAAACGGGAGAGGTTTCTTTGATGGAGCAGCCTGATTCGCAGGCGCTAAAACTCGCGCTTGCCGAATCTGCGGCTGCACCGGATCTACTGGAAGGGGCTTGACGCAATACGGCTCGCTACTGCTTGTTAGCAGTGCGCATAGCACCGCAGCATTTATGACATTCGAATCCAACACGTATCATCCTCCGGAGTAGAGGGCACTAATAATATCGCTTCGGACTTCCCCCAACGAAAACAGCGATCACTTTCGAATTGACATGCCTACTGTTTCTCCAGGACGAAGCATCAATTTGCAGCCTTCGTTCCGGAAACTAGACTCCCTGTTCTCTTTCACGATTACGCAGGTCAGGTTTGTCCATCCACCAAAACTGGTTTCGACCAATGCCTCTCCAGCGCCTAGTGGCTTGATCATTCCCCTCGCGGGATCTATAGCGATTGCAGGGGAGGCGTTATTTTCGGACCTCACGTGAAAGGACGCGAACGCAGGATTGATTGTGACTTCCTCTTTCACATTTTTATAAATGGCAGATATGGGGAGAAAGCGAACGGGCTCCTTAGGACCTAGAAATGTTCTTACCCACGGAGAATCGCCGACGGTGAGTTTCTCAGGTGATCGGTTTGGTGGTTCTACGTTCAACATGATCTCTGAATTCGTTACCCCACCATCCGGGAACCTCGCAACGATCCGAAGTGCAAGCCGTCCAAGCAATCGTGGTGTTACTTTGATCGAGGCACTTCCGTCCGGATGATACAAAAGAGGCACCTTTGCCCATCCCCCTTCAGGACGGAAAGGCAGCGTTACCGACGAGTTGCGTTCCGTTACGTATCGTAACTGCTCCGTCTCCACTTCCGTCAGGCCGGCCACGCGGGGCCGAAACGTAATCTCATTTTCCTCAGCGAGTTTGAGGTTATGCGCTGGCGCGGCTACATCCAGACGACCGGGAGCTGAAAAGGGGATAGGGCGCTTGGGAGTCGCGACCTGGCTGGCGAGTGCCTGGCTCTGTACTTGTTGCTGTTGAATCTGCGGCTGCATGGGATTTTCTGGAAGGGGCTTGACGCAATTGGGTTCGCTGCCGCTTGTTAGTAATGCGTACAGCACTGCAGCATTGATGACACTTGAATTCAACACGTTATCATCTCCCCTCAATCCCCATCTTCTGCCGGGAAACTTCCGTCACTTTCGGATTGACCGTCCAATTTCTTCACCAGGACGAAGCAACGATTTACAGCCTTGGTTTCGGAAATTAGAGTCATTGTGATCTTTGACGATTACGCAGGTCAGGCTTGTCCACCCACCAAAACTCGTTTCGACCAATGCTTCTCCAACATGTAGCGGCTTAATCGCGCCTTTTGTACCATCGATATCAATCGCCGGCCTGGCATTATTTTCAGGTCTCACATGAAAGGATGCGAAGGACGGGTCGATGTTGAACTCTCCTTTTACATCCTTATAGGAAGCGCTTATGGCGAGTCCGCGAGTAAGTTCCTTTGGATCAAGGTAGGTGAACTCCCAACTAGCCTCTCTAGTTGGGTCGAACCAACTTCCAACAACGATCTTCTCTGGGGATTGTTCTGTTAGGCGGACATCGAACGCGATTTCTGATTCTGTTTCACCGCCATCCGGAAATCTCGCGGTGATCCGAAGTGCGAGCCGCCCAAGCGATCGTGGGATCACCCTGATCGACGCGCTTCCGTCTGAGTGGTACAAGAGGGGCAGTATTGCCCATCCCTCTTTGGGAAAGACGGCCCGTGGCTGGGATGCCATGCGGTCCGGTATGTATTGAACCTGCAGGGTCTCCACCTCCGTCAAACCCGCCACACGGGGGCGGAGTGTAATCTCATTTTCCTCGGCAAGTCTAAGGCTATGCTGAGGCGCGATCACGTCAAGACGGCCTGGAGCTGAAAAAGGAAGAGGGCGCTTGGCACTCGCGGCCTGACTGGCGATGTTCGAACTTGACGAATCTGGCGCGATAGCCATGGCATTTAGCGTCTCGGTCGTGGCTACTGTGATCGGTCCGGTGTACCGGTTCGACGCGCTTGTCGGTGATGTGCCGTCAGTCGTGTAGTAAATCGTAGTGCCGGCTGTTACGTCACTAATGCTTACGAGTTGCAACGTGGTATAGATTCCCGGCGCGGGAGAGAACGTGGGTATCGCTATGGATTGAGCTCTGGCCGCAAAAGTAGCCCAAAAAACGGCTATGAGCGAGAGAACAACATAGACCACTCTCTTCCCCAGATATTTGAATCTAACCAGCAAGGGCCCGGTAACACACAAAAATGCAGGCATATCCCACCTCAACACTGTGTACCAGCACACCGGAAAATCATCGAAATCCAGAAAGGACTGTGGCTCGAATTAGGCGACCGTCTATTTGGGTTCGTTGAGTGCGGGAGGCAGTCTCACATGGCTCAATGCCCTTGTCAATAACTTATTTATAGATTGATTTGGAACACCCGCCTTGTGAAGAGAGTTCTTGTCCTCAAGAGATCAAGCAATGAAGATATATATTGATGCTCGCCATGATAGACCTCCCAAATGTGGTGATCCTCATCATTCGATGGCAATACAAGAGCAGAGCAGCGCTATGCGCGACGGTTTTTTTGTTTGTCATTTCGTAGCGACCGAAGGGAGCGGAGAAATCTGCTTCTCCACCCATACTTTCGTGAATCCAAGACGAGAAAAGCAATCTTGCTTCGCGAGATCTCCCACCCAGTTCATTGGCAGCTCATCGAGCCCTCCAGCAACTGTCTTCCCCGCAGTACACTGCGAAGTAGCAAGGAACCATCCCATCAGGACGGCTTTTACCGATGAACGCGCTTATGCCGCTACGCGCGATCCATCTTTTTCACTAACCGGAAGAGTGTCGGTAGAGAAGCAGATTTCTCCGCTATCTTTTACCCCAGCCAGCAGAGCTGGCCGGGGACCCCGATAGCTGCGAAATGACAAACAAAAAACAAACCCTGCTCTAGTGTCCTGAGTCATTAGTTCATGCCATAAATCATGAAGTGCTTTTGCTATCCGAGCGTTGAAAAAACAGGTCCTTCACTACGTTCAGGATGACAACATTTTGCTATGGACTCCCAAATCCAAAGATGAGCAGGCAACAGCACTCATCGAAAAGGCGAGAACATCATAGCGCCAATCTGCTGAGATGGTCTGGTTTGAATTGCTCGAATGCACGAACCGGCGAGTTGCCTGCAAAGGCGCGAAAGTCGCGGATCATGTGCATCTGGTCGTGATAGTCGGTGGCGTGTGCGACCTCCGTCCACGAGAGCTTATCTTCAACCTTCAAACGTAGCGCTCGTTGAAAGCGGGCGATCCTCATCATCGTTTGCGGGGGCATCCCGGCGTACTGGAGAGAGATCCGTTCCAACTGTCGTGGACTGATACCGGCCTGCCGGGCAAGGTCGGAGACTGCGACCTGCCGGCCAGGAGCAATCAGCCGCTCGAGCGCCATGCCGACGGAACCGAGCGGTCGAACCTGCGTCAATCTATTCAGAAAGAAGATATCGAGAAGCTGCGTGCGCTCCTGAAAGTTGGCTGTATTTCCCAGGCGTTCGTTTAATGCTGATATGGATGGCCCAATCAGGCCCTGTCCTTCCGTGCCCTCATCCGCCAGGGGAGAGACAGGCACTCCAAAGAGGGCATGGAAGCCAAGCGGTTGAAAGAGGACAGCCAACGCTTCCACATGACCGCGAATGAGGATTCGGGCTCTGCGCCAGGTGATCGGGCCAATGAGGGTGATGGGAGCTGAAGGATTCGGTTTGTCGATTCCGTAGATCGGAACTTCATAGGGATCGGCGAACTGAAACTCAAGTACCGCCCCCAGCCGAGCCACCACCGGTTCGACCAGCTCGGTTCCTTTCAGGTGCGACTCGCGCTGCACGTAGGAACGGATGAACGGTCGAAGCCGGCGGTCGGGAGGCGCATTGTGAACGGTCAGCATCCTGCTCTCCGTGGATCGAGTCTACTTTTCGGGCTAGGACTGCTTCTTCTGATCGGGGCTGGAGTATGGAAGATCCATCTTCTCTACGTTATGGCCGTCAATCTGAGTCGTCTTCCAGTCGGCTCCGCGCTTTACCAGAGTGTAGGTCAGAATCATCTCATTGAACTGCCCGGGAACTGTTTTTCCGTTTGCCCCCAGCACCGGGGCGCCCCAGCTCGACTGAACGATAGCCACGCCGGGAGCTATCTCACGCAATGCAACGATCTTCATGGGAGGAAACACTGTGTCGCCGAACGGTCCCTGCGGCCCGAGCAGAAACGACAGCGCTTCCTCCGCGCTGGCGCGTCCCCGGATCAGGGTGCCGTATCGATTGATAGTCATGGCATCCTCTGTGTGCAGCGACGCAAGAGCACGAGCATCATGACGGTTCCAGGCGGTGACCCAGCTTTTAAGAAAGGCTTCAGCGCCTTCCTGTACACCGGGTGAGAGGGCAAGAAGAGGATTGACGTGCATGGCCGTCGCGGCAGCAGCGGCGGAGAGAAAGGTACGGCGGTTGAGAGTTTTGTCTGTCATAGGAGAGACAGTAACCACCGTACTCGCCCGGCAATAGTACGGATGCGACATCGCGCATCGGAATTTTTGAAACACCGGACACCCCTGCAGGTTCAGCTGGGGCCCGGCGAGTCGATCCGTCACAACATTGAAGGATCGATTCACCCGAAGTGTCCGAATCGGAGAGCGTACGCATATCAAGAGCCTGAGAAATCACGACCTCGGAGCTTACTTCTCAGGAGGAGTACTTTTGTTGAGCAATCCATAGACATCTAACCGGCCGCGTGCACCGATAAATACGTGGCCATCCGCAACCGTAGGTATTGAGAAGCGAACGGTCATATCGGCACGGTCGCGCTTACTATTTTGTTCGCTGTTGTAGAGCTCATGCGAAATATCGTTCGCATCATATGCATGCAGGACCGCTGGCCGGTCCATGTGTGCTTCGTTCCACTCCTTTGTGGAAACGACCCATAAAATTGCATCCTTCGTTCCATCAGCCGAGACGGTAGGTGTTGCTGCCAGGAACGGCATTTTGGCTGTCACGCCCTTCAGAAGGAGATGGCCTCCCTGGAGCGCGAAGTCGTGGGTTACATAGCTTCGATCTGTAAAAAAGATATGGCCGTTCCAATATGCCGCAGCTCCATACGCGCCTTTTACGTTGACTGTCTGCACAACGTCGGTATCAGACCCCTCGTGAAACTTTCCGAGCTTGTCACGATCGAGCATGTAGAGTTTGCCCTCCTTCCCGGCGATTACGAGCAGATGCGGATGAGCTCCCATTTGCACCGGAAGTAAGACAGGCCCCTGGCTTCCAAGGTCCTGATCTTTGGAATCCAGAATCCTCTCATTGAAGGGTGTGAAGTAGTCCCGCACCACAAGGTTCGGACCCTCCAGACGCAGCTTCAATAGACTATCGGCGAAATTCCGGCCATTCGCCTTCGCCGCGTTGAAGTCACCATTGCCAGTGGCAACATAGATGTTGCCTTCTTCATCCGCCGCGGGACCCGCATGGGACTGCCAGATTCCAGCCTTCGCACCATCCGGAGATGTATTCAGCACGGCGCGCTGTCGCAGCGTGCGGACATCGTATGCCATCATCCAGCCGTGATAAGGGCCGACGTCACAGGATGAAGCCCAGGTTATATATACTTTGCCACCGACGAGCAGCAGCGCGGCACGGGGATTCTCTATGAGGGGATCGAAGCTAACGCTGCCATTCACAGCTCCAACGCCCGAGCCCGGCACTGTCGCCGAGATCACGACCGGGCTGCCCGCGCGTTCCTTTCCGTTGGTGATGTCGAGCGCGTGCAGCTTTTGTACAAATGCGCCATGCTCCTTGGTCCGCGCGAGTACGTACATTGTCTTGCTTCTTGCATCGATGACAGGGGTCGGAGTGATTCCCACCTCGGGGGTGATGAACGGGCAGGATGCATCGCCTTCGCTCAGGGTCGTAATGCCACGTCGAGGGTCAATAAAAGTGGTCTTCCACAAGGGAGCATCTCTCGTACCGTTCACATCGAACGCATACACGCTATCGTGCGCCGTCGCGGCAAAGACCACATCGCGGGTTCCCTTTCCAGGAATCGCAACCGCGGGCATGTACAGAGGCTGGGCATAGACATCCCCATCTACGGTCCGGGAAAATAGTTTCCCGAAATCACGAGAGTTGACATTCGATGGTTTCAGAATCGTCTCGTGAAGGTTTGCGCTGGTTCGGGAATTATCGTACTGGGCAGTCAGAACCTGCGCGTTAGCTGCCGATTGAAAACCAACCAGCATGAACAAGGAAAGGATCAAACGACGCTCCATCATAAGCACCTTTCTCCGGATCGAGGCTCGTCAGCTATTTACCTTCCATCACGGCCCCGGTTGAGCTTCCTCTTTGGCCCGGCATCTGAATAGAGCGAACCTTTGAGAAGGGCCCACGATCACCTGGAAAGTGTACCCTATATAGCAT
Source organism: Terriglobus albidus (assembly GCF_025685425.1). GTDB lineage: Bacteria > Acidobacteriota > Terriglobia > Terriglobales > Acidobacteriaceae > Terriglobus > Terriglobus albidus. Next base: position 49,006 of record NZ_JAGTAS010000026.1, on the reverse strand, counting down.
TCTACTTTGCAATTATTTGCTTCGTCACGCACACTAACTGGTCTTCCCCTCCGGACCTTCCATGTCAATTTCATTCCGCTATTGGATAGATGCACCGAGTTGCAGGTTTTTTGTTCTATGGAGTTGCCGTCCCATTCCATCCTCCGCCCAGGGTCTTGATCAGCACGACTGAGGCGACCATGCGTTCTCCGGCGATCTGGGCGGCGCTACGCTCGTTCGCCAGCACCGTCTGCTCCGCGACGACGACATCGAGATAACTTACAAGGCCGCTCTTGTATCTTGCTGTTGCAATGGCCTGTGCCTGCTGTGCTTCCTGCACCGCCCTGCCTTGTGCGTCGGCCTCCTGTTCCAGGAAATGAAGCGCGGATAGCTGGTCTTCGGTCTCGCGGTAGGCGCCAAGGACGGTCTTCTCGTACTGCGCCAATGACTGTCTGTACACAGCCTGCGCCTGTTCCACACCGGCCTTCAGTCTGCCGCCGGTAAAGAGAGGCGCGGCCACAGAAGTTCCAAGGGAGGCGATACTGTTCTGCCAGTTGAGCAGATGGGCTGCATTGCTGCTCTCATATCCAGCCAGGCCCGTAAGCGACAGTTGCGGAAAGTAGGCAGCCTTTGCAACGCCGATCTGTGCTGTGGCAGCAGCGACGGAGCGATCGGCCTCCACGATGTCAGGGCGTCGCTCGAGCAGGTTGGCCGGGAGGCCGATGGGGATCTGTGGAGGAAGGGACTGCAGCGGCGCAGCAGGTAAGGAGAAGCTTTCCACCGTGCGTCCCAGCAGTACCGCCAGGCCATGCTCCATCTGCGCTCGCTGCAACTCGGCGGCATGTTGTTGCGCTGTGGTTTGATCGAGCAGCGTCTGTGCCTGCTTTACCTCCAACTCACTGCTCAAGCCCTTCTGGAATAAGCTCGTCGTCAGGTCCAGGCTCTGACGGAGTGTATCGATGGTGTTGCTAAGAATCTGCAGCTCCTGGTCTGTCTGCCGGAGGTTGTAGTACGTCACCGCAACATCGGACTCGACAGAAAGCGTTACAAAGCGAAGGTCCGCGTGCGACGCTTCCTGTGTTGCCCGGGCAGATTCGATCGAACGCCGGATGCGTCCCCAGGCATCGAACTCATAGCTGGCCGCCAGAGATAGCTGCGTATCGTTATACGTGGCTGCATGTCCTGCCGTATTGCCGTTGTTGGGACGGTTCTGCGCTTCACGTGCGCGAAGCCCGGATGCGCCGATGCCAATGGTCGGATACAACTGCGAGCGCACGCCCTGGGTAAAGGCGGATGCCTGATCGACATGAGCGACAGCGATTTTGATATCGCGATTCGCCTGATCGGCCTGGGTCTCCAGGTCGCTAAGTACAGGGTCGTTGAAGACCTTCCACCAATTGGTATATGCAATAGGGCTTTGGGAATTGTCGGCGGACGCGGTTGCACCGGCGAACGTTGGCGGTACCGGGACGACAGGCTTCTTATAGTTCGGGCCAACCATGCAACCCGCTAACACTACGGTGAAGGCGCTGGCGAGACCGGCTGAAGTGAAACGCTGCTTGATCTGCATAGTCCCCTCTTAGTTTTGGCCTGCCGTCTGGTTCTGAATGTCTGCGTGCATGCCATCGATCAGGTAGTCCGGCGGACTGGATACGACTGCATCGTTGGCCGAGATGCCGCTTGTGATCTCCACGGAGTCGCCGAAGTCACGTCCCACAGTGATCTTCTTGAGCAGGATGGTGTTCTGCGCGGTCACGGTGGCGACTTGCGGTCCGGTTGCCTGGTAGAGAACAGATCCGGACGGGATGATCAGAGACGAGACCGGTTGCGAGACGCGGAGACGCACCGTGGCATAGGCGCCGGGCATAAGCTCACTCTTCGGGTTCGGTACATCGATCTCTGTAAGCAGCGTATGTGAAGCGGCGTCGATTGCGTGATTGTTACGGGTGACGCTGCCGATCCATTGTCTTTCCGGAATCGCTGTGAGCTCCAGAGTTGCCTTCAGCCCGTCAGTGATCTGCTGGCTGTAAGCTTCTGGCACCGGAACGAAGATGCGGACAGTGTCGATCTTCGAGATACGGAAGAGTTCAAAGGCCGCGCCTCCGTTACCGGCATTGACGAGGTCGCCGATATCCGTCCGGCGTTGTGTGATGACGCCATCGAAGGGCGCCACGACACGCTCGAAGCTCTGCATCTGCTGCAACCGGTTCACATTCGCGGCGGCTGCCTGCAGGTTCGCCTTCTGCGCCTCGAGGTTCTGGTTGTTCTGATCCACCTCCTGCTGCGAAACCGCGTTCGTCCGGATCAGTTCCTGGTAGCGTTTCGCCGTGACACTCGCCAGGGTAAGGTTCGCCTGTACCTGGTTTACGGTCGCACGCGCCTGATTCAGCTCCTGGTCGATCTCAGGCGAGTCAATCTCGGCGAGGAGTTGCCCCTGGCGCACATGGGCACCGATGTCGGCGTACCAGTGCGAGACGTAGCCGCTGGTCCGGGCATAGATCGGCGAATCGGAGTAGGCCTGTAAGGTTCCGGGCAGCGTGAGGTCGCTGTTAGGGGCGCCCGCTTTGGCGTGGATGACAGAGACCGGCTCCGATTCCAAGGCGCGTGTGGTTGCTGCGAGGGCTCTCGTCTGTCGCCCTCGCAGGCTGAGTGTCAGAACTCCGGCAATGCAGAGCACCGCTGGAACCAGAAGGAAGAACAGCAGCCGTCTGCCTTTGGAAGAAGGTGAAACTGGAATAGATGGGGTGTGTGCAGTCATGGTTGATCTCCCTATGCATTGCCCGACGTGAGGGCGTAATTTGTGCTGCGCTTATTACGAATCAGCGCGAAGACCGTGGGGACAAAGAACAGCGTTGCAACGGTCGCGAAGAGAAGGCCACCGATTACTGCCCGTCCGAGAGGCGCATTCTGTTCGCCTCCGTCGCCTAAGCCGAGCGCCATCGGAATCATGCCGATGATCATGGCCATCGCCGTCATGATGACCGGCCGCAGACGGGTCGCCCCCGCTTCTATGGCCGCCTTCATAGCATCTTTGTTCTCCTGGAAGTGTTCGTTGGCGAAGGTGATGATCAGTACGCTGTTCGACGTAGCGACTCCGATACTCATGATGGTTCCCATCAGTGCCGGGACGCTGAGCGAGGTATGCGTCAGGAAGAGGAACCAGCAGATACCGGCCAGGGCGCCGGGCAGCGCCGTGATGATGATGACGGCTTCAGTCCATGACTGGAAGTTCACGACCAGCAGCAGATAGACCAGCGCGATGGCGAATGCCAGACCGGCGAAGAGTCCTGTAAAGGATGCCTGCATCGTCGCTACCTGTCCGCGGGTGATGATGCGGCTGCCGCGAACAAGATGATGCGATGCGTCATCCACGATCTTCTGTACATCGTTGGCAACCCCGCCGAGGTCGCGCCCCTGCACGCTGCCATAGATGTCGATGACGCGCTGCACATCGTAGTGGCTCACTACCGCGGGTTCAGAGGTCCGGCTCATCGTGGCCAGGTTCTCGAAGAGCTGCGGCGTGGGCGCGCTGGGTGAGTTGATGGGAATATTTCCGATGGCGTCGATGGAACTGAGTTTGTACTGCGGCGTCTGTACGGCGATGTTGTAGGAGACGCCGTTCTTGGGGTTGAGCCAGAAGTTTGGCGTCGTCTGGAAGCTGGAGCTGAGGGAGACGAGCACGTTCCCGGCGACGTCACGCTCCGTCAGTCCCACCTGCTGAATACGAGTACGGTCAATGTCGTATTGCAGTCGCGGCTGATCGATCTGCTGCTGGATATGAACGTCCACCGCTCCGGGAACCGATCGCATCTTGTTTGCGATTTGAGAGGCAAGAGCGAAATTGCTCTCGAAGTCCTTGCCGGCGATCTGGATATCGATTGGAGCAGGAACACCGAAGTTCAGCGTCTGGCTGACGATATCGGCAGGCTCGAAGAAGAACAATGTTCCTGGAAACCGCTTCGGCAGTTCTTCGCGCAGGTGTGCCACGTACTCTGCCGTCGGATGGTGCTTCTGATTGAGTGAGATCAGCACCTCGGCATCTGCATTTCCAATGGTGCCGCCGTTGCCGTACGAAAGGTTGATGCCGCTGGTCGGCAGACCGATGTTATCCAGAATTCCATCCATCTCCTCTGTGGGGATCTGGGTCCTTACATATCGGTCAACCTCGTCGACCAGACGCGCGGTCTCTTCGATGCGAGTACCGGTTTTTGCCCGGACGTGCAGACGGATCTGTCCGGCATCGACATAGGGGAAAAAGTCGCGCCCCAGCAAGGGAATAAGCAACACACTCCCGAGGCAGAAGGTAACGAAGCACGCCGCGAAGATGATGCGATGTTCCAGGCATTGCGAGAGAAGGTGAGTATAACGATCGCGCAGCCGGTCGAAGGCAGCTTCAAACTGCTGATGGAGCCGGGCGAAGCGGCCAGGCCTGGCGTCTGACGCGGGATGCCGGTGTTCCTCCACCTCTTTGGGGAGCAGGAACATCACCAGCGTGGGAATGATAGTGCGTGAGAAGAAGTAAGAGGCCAATAGTGCAAAGACAACGGCTTCCGCGAGAGGAACGAACAGATAGCGCGCAACGCCAGTGAGGAAGAACATCGGCACGAAGACGATGCAGATGCAGATGGTCGAGACAAAGGCGGGTACGGCTATCTCCTGCGCGGCGTCGAGAATGGCCTGGCGAAGATCTTTCCCCATGGCCACGTTGCGCTGCATGTTTTCGATCTCCACGGTCGCATCGTCGACCAGCACACCGACTGCAAGCGCCAGGCCGCCGAGTGTCATGATGTTGATGCTTTCGCCAAGCGCGCTGAGAATGAGGAGCGAGGTAAGGATCGAGAGCGGAATTGAGATGCAGATAATCAGCGTGCTGCGCCAGCTCCCAAGAAAGGCCAGGATCATGATCGAGGTGAGGCAGGCAGCGATCATGCCTTCGCGTAAAACTCCGTTCAGCGACGCTCTGACGAAGACGGACTGATCGGCGAGCGGACGCATCACCAACTCCGGTGGAAGCGTTGACGCGATACGAGGTAATACCGATCGGACACCGGCGACGATGGCAAGGGTCGAGGCGCTGCCCGCCTTTTCAATCGTAAGCAGGGCGCCACGCTGGCCGTCCTGGCGAACGATGTTCTGTTGCACTGCAAACCCGTCGCGGACGTTGGCGACATCGCGCATGAAGATGGATCCGCCATTGATGGTCTTTACTGGAAGCGCATTGAGCTGGTCGACCGTGACCGGTGTGCCGTTCAGGCCCACAGTGTATTCAGTTTTGCCTATCTTGGCTGAGCCCGAGGGCAGAATCACATTCTGTGCATTGATGGCGTTGACCACATCGACCGGAGAGAGCCCCTTGGAGGTGAGCTGCGCCGAATCGATGTCCACCATGATCTGGCGAACCTTGCCGCCGAACGGCAGGGGAACCGCGGCGCCGGGAACGGTGGCAAGCTGTGGACGGATGAAGTTCGCCCCAAAATCATTCAATTGTTGTTCTGAAAGCCCTTTTCCGCTCAGGCCGAGTTGCAGAATAGGCACCGTGGAGGCGCTGTACTGAATCACGAGTGGCGGGGTGATGCCGGAGGGAAGCTGCTTCAGCGTAGCCTGTGCCTCGGCCGTGACCTGCGCAATCGCTCCATCCACATTCGCCTGCGGCTGCAGGAAGACCTTGATAACAGAGACTCCGTTGAGCGATTGCGACTCGATGTGATCGATGTTGCCCACCGTCGTGGTTAGAGCGCGCTCGTAGATGGAAGTGATGCGCGATTCCATCTCGGCAGGCACCAGGCCGTTATAGGTCCAGATAATGCTTACGACCGGAATATTGATCGAAGGGAAGATATCGACCGGTGTCCGCATCAGCATTACCGGACTGATAAGGAAGAGTAGAAGTGCGAGAACGACAAAGGTGTACGGGCGCGAAAGCGCCAGCCTAACAATCCACATCGAAAGCCTCCTGTGTGCGGTTCCACCTCAGGGCCAGTGTTATAAGGCGGAGAAGTTCTTCACCATCAAATGGTTTGTAGAGCAGGGCAAAAGCTCCATGTTGCCGGGCGTGACGGTACACGGCATCATCCTGATGAGCCGTGAGGAAGATAACGGCCAGGTCCGGCAGCTTCTCTCCAATCCGCCGCTGCAGCTCGCAGCCGTCCATGCCCGGCATGCGAACATCGGTGACCAGGCAACCGATCTGTTGCGCCTCCTCATAGGAAAGCGCCTCCTCCGCTGAGGAGAAGAGGACATGCTCTAAGCCTGCAGAATGAAAGAGTTGCTCCAGCGATTCGCGCACGCGATAGTCGTCATCGACGACCGCAACGATACGGGATGGTTTTCCTGCGGCCATGCAATCTCCTGCGATCGAGTTTCATCGTAGGAAATCCGGTGGCGGCCAACAATTATCGTTTTGTATTAGATGACGCGGGTTCTATTCCAAGCCTGGCGGCGAGCCGAACGAGGTCTGCGAGGGACTCTGCTTCCATCTTCTTCATAATCTGGCCTCTATGGATGCGAATCGTAATCTCGCTGGTGCCCAGTTCCCATGCGGTCTGCTTATTTAGAAGTCCCGCGATTACGAAGGGAAGTACCTCGCGCTCGCGCGGAGTCAGCAAAGCGTACCGCTTCCGAATGGCATCAAGCTCAGCCAGTCTGGCTCGTGTCGTTTCATCGAGTTGAATGCCGGCATCAATCGCTCGCAGCAACTCATCTTGATCAAAGGGCTTTGAAAGAAATTCGGTTGCGCCTGCCTTCATCGCCTTGACCGTAGAGGGAATATCTCCGTGCGCTGTAAGAAAAACAATGGGAGGCGTATTTTCTCCGGCGATCTCTCGTTGCAGTTCCAGGCCATTCATGCCGGGAAGATCGAGATCGAGGATGAGACATGCGGCCCTGTCCGGACGCTTGAAGTTCAGATAGGACGCGGCTGAGTCAAAGACGGCAACCTCGTAGCCCGCCGATGCGAGCAGCGCATGCAGAGCCTCCCGGACTCTGTAGTCGTCATCGACAACATAGACGATTGGCGCGCTTTTGCTCATCCAACCTGCTCCCGAAAAACCGGAATGGTAAAGCTGAAGACCGTTCCGACAATTGGTCCCGGCGTTCCCCACAGACGACCGTCGTGAGCCTCAATGATCGAGCGGCAGACGGAGAGACCCATCCCCATTCCGTTTTCTTTCGTGGTGAAGAAGGTCTCAAAGACCTTGTCGAAGTTCTGGACGCCGATCCCTTGATCCCGAACCTCCACCAACAGCATGCCATCCTGCTCTCGCGAATGGATCGTCAATGACTTTGGCCGCCTGGTGACATCCCGCATGGATTCGATGCCATTCAATACCAGGTTCATGAGCACCTGCTGCAGTTGAATACGATCGGCAAAGATCAATGGCAGATCTTTCGCGAGCTGTACCTCGACAAGGATTCCGTCTTTCTCCGCACGGCTACGCACCAGCGAGATGACCTCGCTGACGACGGGCCGCAGATCGATAGGGATCTTCTGCAGCGGCGATCTGCGGAAGAGCGTCCGCAGGCCCTTAATGATACCGACGGCGTCTTTACTGTCTCGAACGATGCGTTCGACTGAAGCCTGAGCGTTTACGAAATCCGGAGGATCGGCCTGCAGCCACCGCAAGCTGGCTTGCCCATGTGCCACGACCGCGCTGAGCGGCTGGCTGATTTCATGAACCACTGAGGCGGAGAACTCGGCTATCGTGGCCGTCTGTGTCGCCTGTGCGAGTTTGGTCTGAGTCTGACGAAGCGACTCCTCAGCACGATGCCTCGCCGCAATCAGCTCTGTTGCCAGCACCATGGCCACGATGAATACAAGCAGGCGCAGAAACTCTCCCCGCTGGTGAAACAGACTGAACTGCGGCGTAAGAAAGAAAACATAAAAGAGCGCAGCCCCAAGCACGACCGAAATATATCCGGAACGGCGGCCGCCATAGAGGCTGCTGACCATAACCGCAAGCAGCAGGCAGGAGGAAGGCGCATCCAGCTCCCAGGCAAGCGGCAAAGCGATGACACATGCCACAACTGCGAGCAGGTCAGCTTGCAACGGACTGAGATCCCGGGCTATCGAGAGGCGCTTCACGACGAAATAACCGATCGCTCCTAGAGCATTTTCCCTATAGGTGTAGTGTAGAGCTTCCGCATCTATGGGCGTTTTCCCCGATAAAAATGCCGCTGCACGCAGTTTCCGGAATACCCGGCAACAGGGAAAATGCTCTAAAATCTGCCCATCTCCAGGAGGGGTCACAATGCGGCGTCTCCCGCTTTACTCTAGATCTCTGGTAGCCGGTATCGTTCTTGCCACTGCAGCCTGGACAGCTACTGCACAGATGCCACAGCAGTCGCTGCTGGTGCTTTCGAAACGAGACCACACTCTCTCGATCATTGATCCGACGTCTCTGAAGGTACTGGCCAGCGCTCCGGTAGGCGCCGATCCTCATGAGGTGATTGCCTCTGACGATGGCAGAAGAGCATACGTCTCCATCTATGGCGGAGGCGCCTACCATGTGCTCAATGTGATTGACCTCGTGAGCGGAAAACCGCTCAAGGATATAGACACAGGCGCGCTGAACGGCCCGCACGGGCTGACTTATATAGGCGGCAAGCTCTGGTTTACCGCAGAGGGTGCGAAGGCGATTGCGCGGCTTGATCCTACGACCGAGAAGATCGATTGGATCATGGGCACGGGGCAGGATCGCACGCACATGATCTTTGTCACTCCGGATCAGAAGCAGATTTATACAACCAATGTGTCCTCAGCCACGGTGAGCGCGTTGGAAGAGAAACCGATGGCGTTTCGCCCTCCGCCAATGCCTGCAGGCAATGCTGGAGGGCCACCTCCGGGAGCACCCTCAGGATCGCCTCCAGGAATGGGCCGGCCGCGTACGATGTGGGAACAGACTCTGATTCCCGTCGGTCCGGGAGATGAGGGTTTTGATGTAACTCCCGATGGGCGCGAGTTGTGGACCGCGAACGCGCAGGACGGCACGATCTCGGTGATTGATATAGCTGCAAAGAAGAATGTGGCAACCTTGCAGGCCGACGTGAAGAGCGCAAACCGGCTCAAGTTTACGCTTGACGGCAAGTACGCCTTGATTTCCCTGCTGGGTCGCGGCGATCTGGTAGTCTACGATGTGGCCGCGCGCAAGGAGTTCAAGCGTGTGCCGATCGGTCACGGCGCTGCTGGCATTCTTGTCGAGCCGGGCGGCAAGCGCGCCTTCGTTTCCTGTGGACCAGACAACTATGTGGCCGTCGTCGATCTCACCATGTGGCAGGTGGTGGGGCATATTGACGCTGGAGGTGAGCCCGACGGGCTGGCTTGGGCCAGCCGCCGTTGACGATTATCGCCGTGTCATCCGCTTCTGATGAACAATCAGCTCGGATGACATTTTTTCATCTCGCAGAAATCTGCTTTATGTTTGGGCTAATAGGAAGCAGCGGCAGAGAAGCAGATTTCTCCACTTACGCTTCGAAATGACAAACAAAAAGGCGATTCGCGCGACCGCCCATACACTGGGTGCCCATCATCGTGATTCGATGGGTGGGCATTCGAGCGAGGCTGGCTTCCCTACTTTTTCAGTCCATCACGGTAGGCCATCGCTTCGAGTTCCACACGAATCGCATCAACCACGGGAACAACAGGGCGAGCCTCAAATGCAAAAGCAGGCAGCATCGAACAGAACTTATGCACTTCGAGCGGGTCATCGCATTCCATCAACATATACCCGCCCCAGTCCCCCACACGAAGGACGAACGAATGGATCTTGAAATTGGCTGGCGCCTTCCATGGGCTGAAGACTTCAAGGATTCGCTTTTGTGCATTCTCGTACTCGATGGGCGAGCCCTGCGAGCGTTCGTTCCACGTGATCATATATTGCATACAATCAACCTCTCTTTCACCTGAGTCCAAGGTGCGGGCTTCTTAATGCACATGCTTTTCTTTACGGCGGCAAGGCTATTTGCTCTCGCTGCCGTATACCCAGCATCAGTGGATCTGCTGCGCATTCTCCGTACTGAACACGACATTGTTATCGCCTGCTGCAAGATTTGCGGCGATGTCCCACACAAGCGAACCACCCGAGCTGGGGACGATCGCGAAGAAGAAGTAAGTGCCCGTCTCAGTATGTGCGGAGAGCATCGCCCTGCCTGACGCATCCAGTTTTGTGGCCGTAACGTAGTAGCGGCTCATGCCCTGAACGGCCGACGTGCATCCCTGCGGCGAATGGCACAAAGTTTGAAGCGACTTCATGGCCTCGCCGGGACCGGCATTGGCGGGAACTGCAACTCCGAGTTCGCGGAGTACGCTACCGATGGATTTACGCATCACGAATACTGTTTGTCCCGCAAGCGGGTTGGCTCCTGAGAAGGAGGAATCGAGCAGGACACGAAACGCAGTGCGCTGGTCTGAAGTTCTATCACCAGCCCGATCGGCGGCTTCCACGGAGGCTGCGCTCGAAGCAGGCTGCGCCATCGGTGTTACGGCCGAAGCAGCCGTCGATGAATTGTCCGGCGGCGCCGCCGGAATTGGACCGCTTGAGGCGCGCATCGTGTTCCGTTTGCTTCTGGCAACGAACGTGCCGACATTGCAGCTCTCAGAGTGCGGGGTGAAGTTGACCATGTCGCCGCGGATTGAAGCGACGAGTTTGCCGTTCACACTCGTTGTCCCGGAGCCGCGGAGCGTGTTGTCAGGCGCGACGTTAAGAAGGAAAGCGCCACCACCGTTCTGTACACGAACGACAAAGCCGGCCGGACCATTCTCTACGACGTAAGGCGATTTTGCATGAGCTTTGCCGCAATCGAGGATGACACCATCATTCTGAAACTCGAGCGTCAATCCGGCATTGTCAAGATAACGACCCACCATCCGGAAGCCGGTCACAATCGGCGCGCTCGTGGTCGTTGCGTCGACAAAGCCGATGCCTGTCTTGGGCACAGCAGCCGGCTTCGAAGCGGTGAAGGCCATGGAGCCAAGCGTGCACCGCTCGATCTTCGGAGCGTAGTTTGGAATGGAAGAGCTGGTGCTGCATGGACCATTACAGTAATATCCCTGCGGACCGGCTGGTGCGCCATCCACCATTACAGTTTTCGTGGTCGTAGTGTAGCCGGTGACGATGCGACCTTTGACGAGAACAGATCCAGGACCGGAGATAGAGCCATCGGGTTGCAGGGTGATAACGATGGGATTGGGTTCGTTGGCGAGTACGAGCTGCACCGTGCCGCCCGACTTGCGCAGAGTGTATTCGTGTCCATCAAACACAGTGGTAACGAGCGATCCGCAATCTCGTACGATCGCAACCGGAGCGCCACCCAAATCTGAGCCGAAGTTGATGCTGGCAAGCCCCGATCTGCCCTGATAGTCGCCAACAAAGACAACCCCTGCGGCCGGTGGAGGCTCGTTCGCGTTGGGCTTCTCTGCGAACGGCACCAGAATGCTTGCCATACCCTGAATGGCGCCGACACCCTCGCACGCCTCCAGGCTCGCGCCAAGTTCCAGACAACGCCGCAGTTCCGGATCGTTTACCCTGTTCGCCTCCGCTCGTGCAAACATTCCCGTAGGGTCCAGTACGGGATCACCTGCAATGGAGGAGCGGCCACCGCCCTGATCCTGTTTCATCTGCTGCTGCAGACGTTCCTCGTGTTGCTTGTAGCTCTGCGCGAGAGAGGCCTCAGTTCCTTTATAGGTGTCGGCAGCCTGCTGACCTTGAAGCTGCTTGATCCAGTCCAACGCATTCATGACTTCGTATGTACCTTCCACCTGCTGGAAGCTCTTGACCTCAGCAGGGGTATGGGTCCTGGTGAAATCCTGCGAGAGCTGATAGGCGGCCTGGGCATAGTCGCCCATGAGTTTCTGCTCGCCGGCTGTGAAGGGACCGCCGTAGTGGCGTGCGTATACGATGCGCGTGATATAGGTCTGCAGATAAGTGAAGACGGCGACCCGGCGCGCAACGGTATCGGTAGGATCCGTGCCTTTGAGTTGTGCTTTGACCTTCTCGACGGAAGGCAAAGCAGCAGTGTAATCACTGGACGATTGCGTAGCCTGTGCAAACGCAGACGCCTGCAAAGTGGCAACCACCTCGACGATGCAGAACAGAAGAGATGCAGCGATCCATTTTGTTCTCATGTTTCTGCTCCGGAATCTCGGATCCATCAACAGCGATGAAATCCGTTCTTGTACAGGGCCGTTCCCGGCATCGCCGATCTCGCCCCTGCGCGGTGCACGCATGCGGACATTCATCTGAGAACTTACTTCTGCTTTCGCGGGGGAGGCATGAAATTGGCCGCCGGAAAGCCTCAAGATATTGGGGACAAACCTGTCCGTTGTCAAGTGTGCAAGCAATTGCACACTTTTGGCAGAGGTGAAGGAATGCTGATTCCCAGACGAGCGACCATGTTTTATTTCGTTGAGCAATGAAGGTTCCTGCTCTTATCCGCAATGGATGCAACGCCTGAGAGTATTTGCGAATCCAATTTCCGCGTCGCAAGTTCTCGAATGGATGGACCGCCGATCGCTGTTAATCAGGCAGATGAACACGCGTTCTAGATGCGACCCGTTGCGAACGCCTATTCATAGAAGATGAAGATGCGGCAGATCTTCCCCATTCAATCGTTCAGGTCAACGCAGATCGGATGGCCTGTCTGTGGACTCGCAGGAGGTTGTCCCCCGGGAAACTGAGACGGGTTTCGCTTTCAGCGAGGATTAGGGCATTTTCCCTCTGGCTGAATATGTCGGAAGCGACGTGGGGCGGCGTTTTCATTGCGGAAAACGCCCACCGGATGTGGATGCTCTGGGGCTGCACCTACCGGGAAATGCTCAAGGGTTTGTGCGGCATTTGCCGCACAACTACCAAGTGAATGATCGATTGATCGTCACTCAACGGAGGTACATCATGAACCTGAACGAAAATAGAACTCGGCATCTGCTGGTGTTGCTGGCAATTCTCAGTCTGGCACCGATTAGCTCTCAGGCCTGGAATCAATCAAGAGAGTCACAGAGTCAATCGAAAGAGTCACAAGAGAAAGACCGGAAGATGATGACGATAACCGGTTGCCTCGAGAAGGGCGATGAAGCGGATGAATTCGCCATCACTCAAGATGGGAAGAAATATGGACTGAGGAGCACAACAGTTAAATTGTCCGACCACCTGGGTCACAAGGTAACCGTGATGGGCAGAATGACCAAAGCCGAGAAAGGAGAAAAAGAGGAAGCGGGCGGCGGCGAAACTGCGGACGTACAGGTGACAAGCCTCAAGATGATCAGCACAAGCTGTCAATAATCTTTGTTCAGCACAAAGCGGAGCCGGGAACAGAGCCTTTCTTATCCGTTCCCGGATTCCCGTCGTAACGATGTCTCCATTTCCGCTAGTCGTCGTTGTCGTGATATTTTTTCGCGGCTTTGACGAAGGGGCCTGGCATCAATACCCTCTCGTCACCGGGATAAGGACGATCCCATCCTGTTGTCGCATACCAGGTCACGTGATTGAGGAAGTTCGGATCGACCGAATCTGCCTTGTCGTACTTGCCTTTCATCACCTCAGCAGTGGCCTTCAACCAGGCTTTCTGCATCGGAGTCTCCGAAGCGTCCCGGCCGGCCTTCAAACCGGGTCCCTCGTCCAGAGCAATCACCGCGGGCTGGACATCGTAAGGCGTCAGGTCCGGCGTGTTCTGGAACGCGTCAAACATCGGCGAAGCCACCAGATCGAACTGCGTGAGAGGTTGCGTACCAAGAATATTTTCGATCGTGCGGTTGATGTTCTCAGCCGTGTAGGTCGTGTGAATCGTCTTGCCCTGCCCAGGCTCCTTTGGAGCCGCAGCGTAGGGGCTGATCACATAGACCGGCTGGCGGTGACCATCGACATGGTCGGCGCCGCCCTGCGAGTCGTCCTCTTCGACAAAAATGGCCGACTCGCCCCAAACCTTGCTATGACTGATGGCTTCAACCATGCGGCCGAGAGCCAGATCGTTATCAGCCTGGTAGTTGATGGGATAAGGATGGCCTTGCGAGGTGCCCGCGGTGTGATCATCGGGAAGCCAAAGAATCGTCAGATTGGGAACCTGACCGGCTGCATCCAGCCGCTGGAAATCCTTGATCCAGTAGTCAACGCGGTACTGGTCTGGAATGTCGAGATTGAACGGCGGATAGTGTGGATCCATGATCTTCGCCGCCGAGGGGATCGAGGAAGTTACTTTGACGGCGTCATCCGGAACGATGCAGCTCTCCGCCGGCGCCTTACCTTCTTTGCACAGCGAGGTGTTGTAGAAATCGGTCCAGGTGTAGGCAGAACCATCCGCTTTACGGGCAATGGTAGTGCCGCTGCTCCACTCGCCATACAGCTTCGAAGTAAGTCCCTTCGCTTCCGCCGCTGTCCATAAGAAGCCTTTTGGCGTGTAGGTGAGAGGGTCCTCCGCCCCACCACCTGGATAAGAACGGATCCAATCGGGAGACAGGATGTCATTGGAATAGAACGATCCTGACATCCCGATCCACGGATGGCCGTCCGCGGACTGGCGACTTGGCGCGTAGACGTTGTCGAGCAGCGGGAAGCGTTTCACGAAGGCATGCTGATTCGGCACCGCAGAGGCGAAAACCGCAAGCGCGGGAGCGCCGTTGCCCCATGCGACATCACCCAGGATCTGGTCGTAAGTACGGTTCTCTTTAATGATGAGAAAGACGTGCTTGATCAGTGAAGGCTCCCCGATATGTTTGGGAACCGCCACTGCTACAGCATGAGGATCGATGTATTCTTTTCCGACTTCGATATTCGTCGTCAGATTCCAGTGATTGTTCTCAAAGACCTGCTTGCTGAGCTTCGCCAACTCGCCGGCATTCGGCTCGGGAATCAGATTCACAACACCCATGTCGGCATGGGTGTTGTAATGCGGGATCCCATCGTTCATGTTCGCGATTTCCCGCGCTCCAAGACCCTTGTCGTCTGCCACCACAAGTTGCTTCTGCGCTGCGTCGTACGTGATGGAAGTTGGGAAATAGGCCGTCGGAATATAACCGATGACTGGATGCGCATCACGGGTCTGTAGATTAATGACAGCCAAGGCATTCGCCTGGCCCAGCGTCACATATGCTTTCCCATCGGTGGTTACGGCAACACCATTAGGCCCAGAGCCGAATACGCCGCCCGCGATCGGAACACTGAGATCAATCGTGCGGACGACCTGGTTGGTCTTGAGATCAATCACCGACAAGCTGTCACTATAGGCATTGGCGACGTACAGGTTGGAGCCGAAGATCGTCATGCCGGCCGGATGAAGACCAACGGAGATCGTTTTCTCTTCTTTTCCCTGCGTGAGATTTACGACGGAGACCGTACCGGTGAGCGTGAAGGAATCTTTGCGGTCGACAACGATTGGCGTGCCGTCAGAGTAGTTTGTGAAGTCGGCACTAGTTGCTGGTCGACCACCCTCGTTGCTGACATAGGCGTAGTTCCCCCGAACCACCACGCTATTGGGAACATTGCCGACAGGGATCTGGCCGATAAGCCTGGCGGGAGATGTCGTCAGGTCGATCACGCCGAGCGTGTTCGTAACGTTCAACGCCACATAGGCGTGTTTATTGTCTTCAGAAAAGGCGATGCCGCCAGGATTGATCGACTTCGCGTTGTGATAAGGACGGCCGTCGGCAGGGGGCGCAGGCAGCCCGACTCTCTGCGCGTTGCTCAGCAAGCCTGTCTGCCGATTTACCTTCGCGATGACGACATAATTGTTGTCCTGGCTGAAAAGTAGCTTCGTGCCGTCGGCCGAGTACGTGACACCCGTGAACGACCCCACTGTCAGGTCTTTTTGAGACGCTGCCGCATCCGCCGGAATGAACCGCTGCAGAACTTTCCCGGTTGCGGTGTTGAACACGATGATTGGCTGCGGTGACCCCATAAGCAGCACAGCCGCGCTGTGAGTCGCTCGATTCGGATTGAGCGCAATCGCCTTGGCACGTACAGGCGAGCCGAGTTCAACAATCCTGCCTGCCGGGGTCAACGTCTGGTTGTCCGATGCGACAATCGAGCCATCCTTCTGCAGGCCCACGGTCCGATCCGGACTGCCTGATTGTGACCTTGCCCCGTTTCCCGAACCCGTAACCTTTCCGGCCGTAACCGCCTCATCCTTTGGCGGAGCCGTGTTGAAATCTGAACTGCCCGTCTGTGGATGGGCCGTTTGACCAAAGGAAAACGCCGAGCCTAGGAGTAAACAAACAACCAGAACGCCAACTTGCCTATGCCTTGCGAATTCCATCTAAATCCCTCTTCACCTGTTGCATCCCGCAAGATAACGGGATATTTGTTTTTGGCCCTTGTCCGAAGCAAACAGCGGTCTCACAGTTGGTTCCGCGCATAGTTCGGCGGAAATACCGCTGTTCATCAACTGAGTCTCATATCGGATTCTGCAGAAATATATCACCACAACTTGATATCAATGATGAACCCTGGCCACGGCACAGCGATGCAAATAACTTGCACCAATAATTCCGCTAAACGGAATTTCTCTCTAACCCTCGGTTAACTGGCTCAGATAATCTGCCGGAGAAAGCACTGTAACGCTGCGCCGGGCTGAAATGGGAAAATCTTTCAAGTTACCGGCAATAAGCCAAGCGCCTGCTGCATGGGCAAGTGAAAGAAATGGAGCATCCTTTGGATCTGGCATGGGAAGGGGCCAAGCCGGTGGGTCGGGCAGATGCAGACTTTCAGCAATCAGGAACTCCAGCCAGAATGGCGGAAAGCCGTAACGACGAAACTTCTCTCGCTGGGCGACTTCTCGATATTTGGCTACCGTCCACGGACTAGTCACAGTCTGAACCAGTCCCTCCAGCACCCAATCCATCACCAGTGCAGGGGCTGCACCCGTGTTAATGCCGGCGGAGATTACGAGATTCGTATCGAGGACGATCAGCCTCATTTGCTCTTTCGCTGAATACGGCGAGAACGAACAGTCTTGATCTCCTGCTCAATTTCCTCCTCGCTCAGTCTTAAAGCGCCGGGCTTTTCAGCGAGTCGCCAATTCTTACGCAGGCTCGCCTTGGCCAACGCCCTACGGAGCTCGCGATCTTCCGCGATCACATCATCAAGCACAGGTACGAGAAAGTAGACAGGACCATCCTGCCCCGCCAGGAGGATCGTCTCCCCGTTCGGCACCTCTTTGAGCGCTTTTGAGCCTCGCGTGCGGAATTCCCGTAAGGATACCTGTCGCATAGGAACTGTTCCTCTAAACATGAGCGTAGCCATTTTGGCTACGCGATGCAAAATATCAAAGAAGTGCTGCTGCTACGTTCGGCGGCCATCTCGCACCACAAGATACGGGTGCTCCCTGAGCTTGAATACCTGGTTGAGATAGGTCCCCTTCGATTCGGCTGCCATGAATTCGAAGTGTTCCTCGGGCGGTACCTCAAAGTATCGATATACCGATCCGCCCTGACGGAACTCAATCTCCAGCTCGTTCCGGCTCTCGTCATAGCCGATCGAGGCGATGCCTTCGGACGCCACAGCTTGCCGCCTCATCTCTCAGGAGTCCCCCAAAATCATGGATGAGGCAGGTCCAGAAACGGATGTATGACGTAGAGCGTTTTCCCTGTTGCTGGTTTCCCTGTTGCTGGGTACCCCGGAAGGGGCGTACAGCGGCGTTTTCATTGCGGAAAACGCCCATAGATGTGGATGCTCTGGACTACACCTACAGGGAAAATGCTCTATGCCAACTGGGTGCTGGTCTCAGCAGACGAAGACTGCTCTTCCCCTGTGACAACCCGGTTCCGTCCGGCGTTCTTCGCCAGATAGAGAGCGGCATCGGCGCGCTTGACCATCGTCGTCCAGCTTTCCGCAGCTCCATTCCAGCTAGCCACGCCCAGGCTGGCGGTAACGCCGACCTTCTTGCTTTCCACCGGCACCACAATCTGCGAGATGCGCTTACGCAGGCGTTCGGCCAGGTGCAACGCAGTCGCATGGTCCGTATGCGGCAGCAGAATCAGGAACTCTTCGCCGCCGGAGCGGCATAACAGGTCTGTTCCGCGAAGCGCCGATTGCAGGTCTCGCACCACCAGGCACAGCGCCGCATCCCCGGCGTTATGGCCGTGAGTATCGTTCAGCAGCTTGAAGTGATCCAGGTCCATGACGATGACCGACAGCGGGAAGCCGTAGCGGCGGCAGCGGGCCATCTCTCGTGCAGCCTGGGATTCCAGGGCACGGCGGTTCAGGGCTCCGGTCAGCGCATCGGTGCTGGCAATCTCCCGCAGATCCAGCCCCATCTGACTAACGAAGATACCGACGAAGCAGAAGAGCGTCGCCGCATTGAAGAGCATATTGACCGGCCACTGCGCATGAGCGATGGACTCGCCGGAGATTCCCAGGACATTCGAACGAATCTCAACCACCTGCCACAGCAGCCGAAAGACAGCTACCAACGTGATCACAATGCTGGCAATGATGCGCAGCAGACGATTTTCTTCGATACCGAACCGCAGCAGCACTTCGACACTCAGAGCGGTCTGAATGGCCAGAACCACCGAAAGCAACTCAAAGCCATGTGCCGGGTCATTCCGCAGAACGGCAAACCACGTCAGAAAACCTGCATAGACCGCGACCAGAGCGGCGTTCGCCCAGAGATGACGGGCTTTGACATGCAGGAACTCGGCAAAGCCCGTATGGCGCAGCCAGAGGCTTACCGGCAGCAGCAGCATGCTGAGACCGAGATGGATATTCCTCGAAAAAAGACCATGTCCCGCAATCAAAGCGCTGGAGGCGCCCGCGGCCACGCACGACATCATGAACCACCAGATGCCCCGCGCGCGCCGGTAGCTGATGTGCAGCGAGCAGAGCCCCGCGGCATAAACCAGCATGGTAAGCGCGTTGATCAGCAGGAGATTGTACGTATTCATGGCAGGAGCGGCCACACTCAGAGAAACTAGCCTGGTGGTGAGGACGCGGATCGCGGACAGCGAGATTGTAGCAATGCACGCGTCCTTCACTCCAGTACCAGTTTGGTAATCCGCTTCAGGGAAACCCATTTTGGTTCTCAAGGTTCTCTTGATCCGGGAATAACATATGATGAGAGCCGCCGGCCCGATAGTATCTTCCGGAAGGCGGTCTAATCTGGTGGGCAGTCGCCTTTCCGTATCCTGCAGAGCCTTAGCCGCGTGGTCCAAATGTGCCAATGCAGTTTTGATGTGGAGATCAAAAACGGGATGAGCCCGAATGCCTGAAAGCCGATCGACAGCAATCATGTTGCTTTGGGCTGGTCTGGTGCTCGCCCCGCTGCTGTTCGCATGCTGGCTGCTACGCGTGAGCGCCCGGCGCGCCGATCTGACTCCGCGGAGACGTCAGATTCTGGCTGCAATCGGCGGCGCCCTGCTTGCCTGCGCCATATGGTCTCTCTACCATCTGACATCCTTCTCTCCCGCCGGCAGTATCGGCGTACGGCACCCGAACATCATGTTGGCGGTTTCGCTGATCGTCGCCATGTTAGGCTGCGGACTCGCCGTGGGCAATGTCGCTCTGCTGCTGGATAAGCAAGCCAGCAGGAAGTCTGCCAGCGGCATCGATGCCCTGACCGGCCTGCAGACACGGTCACAACTGGAGATCAGCATCCGCAATAGCATCCGTCGCTGTGGCCCGGATGGAAGGTTTGCCATAGCTCTGGTCGATCTGGATCGCTTCAAAGGTGTCAACGATACGCTCGGACATGAGGTGGGTGACCTGATCCTGCGACAGACAGCGCAGCGCCTGCGTACCGCCATCGGTCCACGCGAAACCCTCGCCCGCATCAGCAGCGATGAATTTCTGGCCGTATTGCCGAAGATCGAGCAGGAAGGCGCTCTTTCCGCGATCTGCCGGAAGATCCTGCACACAGTCTCGGAGCCGCTCACCGTCGGCAGCCATAAGATCCACATCACCTCCAGCATCGGTGTAGCCGTCTATCCGGACGATGGCACCGACGTATCCACGCTGCTCCGCAAGGTCGACACCGCATTGGATCGCGCCAAAGCCGCGGGACGAGGGGACTTCCGCATCTTCAATCCCGAGGTCGACAAAGCCCTGCTGGAGCGGCTGGCGCTTGAAAACGATCTGCGCCATGCACTCGGGCGTAACGAGTTCCTGCTGGCTTACCAGCCTGAGTTCGACCTGCAGACCGGCGAGGTCGTCAGCATGGAAGCTCTTCTGCGCTGGCGTAAGCCGACCGGTGAGTTTATCTCTCCGGCGAAGTTCATTCCTGTCGCTGAGGAGACGGGCGTCATTGTCCCTCTCAGCCAATGGGTTCTGGAAACGGCATGTCGAGAGCTCAGCGACCTGCGCTCCACCCTCGAGTACAGTCCACGTTTTGCCGTCAACCTCTCTCCCCGCCAGTTTCAGCAGGACAATCTCGTGGAGATGATCGTCTCCACCCTGGAGAAGTATCAGGTCACTCCCGGCAACCTGGAGCTGGAGATCACGGAAAGCTCCCTGATGGATGATCCGGAGAAAGCAGCATACTCTCTCCGTCTGCTGCGCCAGCACGGTATCGCCACTGCCATCGATGACTTCGGCACCGGGTATTCCTCCCTCAGCTATCTGCGACGCTTCCCTATTGACAAACTCAAGATGGATCGCGCTTTCGTCACCGATATCCAGGTGGATAAAGATAGCGCGGCGCTGGCAGAGTCGATCCTGCGCATGGCCCATCAACTCGGCCTGAAGGTCGTAGCGGAGGGCGTAGAACTGCCCGAGCAGCTCGACCTGCTGCGCCATCTGCGCTGCGATGCCGC
This sequence comes from Terriglobus albidus, assembly GCF_025685425.1. Classification (GTDB taxonomy): domain Bacteria; phylum Acidobacteriota; class Terriglobia; order Terriglobales; family Acidobacteriaceae; genus Terriglobus; species Terriglobus albidus. Next base: position 28,299 of record NZ_JAGTAS010000026.1, on the reverse strand, counting down.
CCAGGGCTTTCTGCTGGCCAGGCCGATGTTCCTGCCGGAACTGACCGGTTTCCTGCTGGACCATCAGGAAAAGGGATAGAGCATTTTCCCTGTAGGTGTAACATAGGGCTTCTGCATCTATGGGCGTTTTCCGCAATGAAAACGCCGCTACACTCCTCTTCCGGGATACCCAAAACAGGGAAAATGCTCTAACCCTGGCGCAGCGCGCGACGTCTCTTCGACTTACAATGGCTTCACCCATGCGCCCAGTTGCTTTGCTTCTCATCTCCAGCCTCTGGCTGATAACCACGGGATTTGCCCAGCGCCCCCCTGAGGCCGAAGAGGGTCCGAGCACGCCACCGAACATCCTGAAGACCCCGGCCGGCACCGTTGAGACCGGTTCCATGGGCAATGCAGCCTATCGCATCGATGTTCCGGCAAACTGGAACCACTCGCTGGTCGTCTTCTACCACGGCTACAGCGAGCGGTCATTTCACTACCGCTCTGACGCGCAGCTGCACGATCAGGCCAGACCCATGTTCCAACGTGGCTTCGCCGTGATCCAGAGTGGCTACTCCCAGACGGGCTGGGCCCTGCAGGCCGCCTACCCTGAGACCGAACGTCTGCGGAAGTACTTCACCAAGAAGTACGGTCAGCCGAAAGAGACCTTCGTCGCCGGCGGCTCCATGGGAGGAGCTCTCACCATGATGACTCTGGAGCTGAATCCCAAGCCGTACGTCGCAGGTCTCGATCTCTGCGGAGCCGTGGAACCTACCTACGAGTGGGCCTCGCGGCGATTTGCCTGGCGCGCCGCTTTCGACTACTACTTCCCCGGCATCTTCCCTCCGCTGGTGCCGACACCGCAGAACTTCACTGAGAATGACGGCCTTCGCCAGAAGATCCTCACCGCCCTGAAGGCAAATCCCGCGGCCGCCGCAAGTATGCGCGACATCACCTACGAACACACCGATCTGCAGGTGGCCAATCTGATGATGTACATCACCTGGCAGATGGCTGATTTCCAGAGGAAGGCCGGCGGCAACCCTTTCGAGAACCGCAACTATATCTATACCCGCTCCAGCGAAGACCCTCACACCGATTACGCCCTCAACGACGGCGTCCGCCGCTACGCCGCCGACGACAAGGCGCGCAAATGGGTCGCCACCTGGTATACCCCAACCGGAAAGCTCACCCGTCCCATGCTGGCGCTCCACACTGTCTTTGATCCTCTTGTACCGGCAACTCCCATGACGCTGTACGGCCGCATGGTGGAAGAGGCAGGCTTCGGCAACAACTACGTGCAAACTTACGTTCATCGCGAGGGCCACTGCACCATGAATGCCGATGAAGTCGGCCGCGCCTTCGATCAGTTATTGCTGTGGGTCCACCAGAAAAAGATCCCTCAGGCAGGTCTGCTGCGTTAGAACATTTTCCCTGTAGGTGTCGTGTAGGGGTTCCGCATCTATGGGCGTTTTCCGCAATGAAAACGCCGCTGCACTCCTCTCCGGAATACCTGGCAACAGGGAAAATGCTCTAAGATTTGTCATCCGATTCTGTCAGCCAAACTTAAGCCAGACTTAAGTTCCACAGAAATCAAGCCAAAGCAGGGCAAATCAACCTTCCATTCATAAACGGCACACCTGCTATTCACATTTCTTGGCTACTTTCAGCCCATTGTGAACAACAGAATAGTGGTCTCTTCTCTGGCAATTCTGCTGTCTTTGGAGGCAGGCGGAGGTGCGCAATCGGCACCCGCACCGGCGAAACATACCCCCTACTACGTCAACACGCAGATGCTGCACATTGCCGATCTGATTCCGGCGCCGCCGTCGGATAACGATCCACAGACTCGCGCCGAACTCGCTGAAGTCCATCGCATCGAAACATCTCGGACGCCGGCACAGGCCGCAGCCGCCAAAGCGGACGATGAGGAAGAGGACATCTTCGTCTTCCGCACTGTTATGGGTCCGTCGTTCACGGCGGCAAAGCTGCCGCTCATCGCGGAGCTTTCAACCCACGTCAAAGGCGACCAATCTTTTCTGGGCGGAGAGCTGAAGACGCTGTTCCAGCGCCCGCGTCCTTATCAGTCCGATAAGACGCTGCATCCGGTCTGCAAACTGACCGAGGTGCATAACTCTTATCCGAGCGGCCATTCCCTCTCTGGCTACATGCTGGCGCTCACTCTCGCGGAGCTGGTTCCCGAAAAGCGCGATGCCATTCTGGCGCGCGCTGATGAGTATGCGCACAACCGACTGGTATGCGGCGTTCACTATCGCGCCGATACCGAAGCCAGCCGCCGTATCGCTTATGTCGCCTTCGGCAACATGCTTGCCAATCCGAAGTTTCAGACAGACCTCGCCGCCGCACGCGAGGAGCTGCGCCTCGCCTCAGGCAACACGCACTAATGTTCCACCTGCACCTTCCGGCCCAAGTAACAACAAAAAATCAGGAGATACTCTCGTGCTTCGACATTCTCTCTTAGCCAGTACGCGCGCTGCCTTTGCTGTGGCGCTTGTCGCCGTTTCCCTTGGTTTGCCTGCCATCGCGCAGCAGACTGGAACTCTCTCTGGAAACCTGAAAGACGCCATTGGTGCGTCCATTCCGAACGCAACCATCGTGCTGCGCAATGAAACGACGAAGGTTGTCCGCAATATACGCGGCGATGCGGAAGGCCACTTCAACGCCAGCGGCCTGCCCGCGGGAACGTATACCGTAGAAGCATCCGCACCAGGCTTTGCCCTCACCACGCGCCAGGGCGTACAGCTCACCGCCAGCAACACGCAGGACGTCACACTGACCCTGAAGGTCGGCGGCGCCAACGAGCAGATCACCGTGGATGCCGCCAACGCTAATTCCATCGCTGCCGCCTACGCCGTGATGGATGGCGTGCTTGATGCCCGCAGTGCCCGCACCGAGGTCAACTCCACCTATATCCAGAACTACGTCGCACCGACTGCCGATTACACCGAAGTTCTGCAGAATGCACCCGGTACCTACAGCCTGAATGCGAATGGCGTAGGTCTGGGTGATGCGAAGATGTTCTTCCGCGGCTTCTCGGACGGCAACTATGACATCACCTTCGACGGCATTCCGTGGAACGACACCAACTCGCCCTCGCACCACTCCTGGGCCTTCTTCCCATCGCAGTTTCTCGGCGGCGTAGATTTCGATCGCTCTCCGGGTTCGGCCTCGACCGTCGGACCCACCCCCTTCGGCGGCTCGATCAACCTGCTCTCCAAGGAGATGCCCGACGTCCAGAACATCCGCGGCGGCATCAGCTACGGTTCGTTCAATACCAAGCTGATCGACGTGAACTATGACTCGGGTAACTTCGGCGGCGCATCGAAGCGGAACAACGTCTTTATCGATGTCCACCACATGGACTCCGATGGCTACCAGACCTTCAACTACCAGACACGCAATGCCGGCGCTCTGAAGTACCAGTTCAAGTTCTCTGAGAACAAGATTCTGACGGGCTTTGCCAGCGTACTCTGGCTGGACTCCAACACACCCAACATCAAGGGCCCCACACGCGCGCAGGTAGCCCAGTACGGCGATAACTTCCTGCTGCAGAACACTGACCCGACGCAGGCCAACTACTACAAGTACAACTTCTACCATGTGCCTACGGATTTCGAGTACGTCGGCTACAAGCAGCAGCTCGGTCATGGCTGGTCGCTCGATACCAAACCGTATACCTACAGCTACAACAACAAGCAGAACTACGCGGCTACACCGAAGAAGGGCACGGTCAGCGAACCGAACTGCTCCACACCTGTCAGCGGAGCTCTGCCCTGCGGCACTGATAAGCTGAACAGCTATCGTAAATACGGTGAAATCACCAGCCTGAGCCAGGTCTCGCGCTTCGGCATCTTCCGGGTAGGTATGTGGTACGAGTGGGCAACGACCGACCGTTACCAGATCCCACAGGATCCCATTACCCAGGCGGACAGCCCGCTGCCTAACTTCCACGAGCAGTTCTGGACCAACTCCTACCAGCCCTATGCCGAATACGAGTATCACGCCACCAGTAAGCTCACACTCACCGGCGGCCTGAAGTTCGCGCACTACACCATGGATCTGAAGCAATACGCTGATAACGGAAACACGGTCGGCAATCTGAACGGCGCTCCGTACGTGCGGAACAACGCCAGCTATAACTCCGTGCTTCCCTCGGTGGACGCCAACTACCGTATCCGTCCCAACTGGTCGGTTTATGGGCAGTTCGCCACCGGCAGCGTGATTCCGCCGAGCAGCGTCTTTGACATCAACCAGACCTCGACCAGCACTTCCGCCGCCGCCGTGCTCAAGACGCTGCCCGATCCCAGCTACGCCAAAAGCTACCAGACCGGTTCGGTCCTTAAGCTGCACCGGGTTACGCTCAATGCCGATGTCTACTATGTCCGCTTTGGCAACGCCTACTCGGCCCCCAGCGATCCGAATTTTGTGAACTACACCTCGCAGGGCGACTCGGTCACGAAGGGCTTCGAGGGAGAGACCAATCTCTACTTCGGCAAAGGCATCAGCTTTTTTGCCAACGGAACGGCAGGTTCCGCGAAGTACGTCAGTGATACGGTTGGCGGCAAGCCGAATCCCAACTATGACCTCTGGGTCGCCAGTACGCCGTCCAATACCGAGAGCCTGGGTATGACCTTCCAGGACAAGTACCTGAACCTCGGTATCTTCAACAAGCGTATCGGCCCGATGTGGAATGACGGCAAATACGCCGCTCCGACTTCAACGACCGGTCCGCAACTGAACCCGGTCCTGGGCACCAATGCCAACCAGGCAGTGCCGATCGATCCGTTCAACGTCACCAACATGTACGTGAACTTCACCGTGCGCCGCGGCTCCATCTTTGATCAGACCAAACTCCGCTTCAGCGTCAACAACCTCTTCGACCAGCACAACATCACCAGCGTGAACCCGTCGGGTTCGGTTCCGCTCAACCGTACCGGCTACGCTTTCGCGCCAGCCTCAGGAGACACCCTGGGCCTCCTGCCCGGACGCAGCTATATGGTCTCCTTCACCATCGGCCTGTCTCCACGACAGTAGAGCATTTTCCCTGTAGGTGTAGTCCAGAGCATCCACATCTATGGGCGTTTTCCGCAATGAAAACGCCGCTGCACGCCTTTTTCGGGGTACCCAGAAACAGGGAAAATGCTCTAACCGAAGCACGAGTAACCAACCTTGCGGAGAGCCGGAAACGGCTCTCCGCTCTTTTCTTTAAGGGGATAGAGCGTTTTCCTGCAGGTATAGACCAGGGTTCCCGCATCGGTGGGCGTTTTCCGCGATGAAAACGCCACGCACGTCCATTCCGGGATACCCCGCAACAGGGAAAACGCTCTAGAATCAGATATGGCTATCGCGCGGCCTGCTTCCACGCAGGCTGGGTCCGGATTGACGCCTCCCGAGATCACCTCCAGCGCAGTCTCCGCCGCCAACGGCGTTGATCTGGAGCAGTCAATCTCTGTGCCTAAAGCTCCGGAAGATTCGTCGGTCCATGATTCTCTGGCTTCTCCCAGCGGCATTCTGGCGGAAAAACCCTCAGCTCCGGCCATCAAACCGACGTCCGTCACACCCTACCTGACCTGGCTGGATAGCGCCTCGGCTCAGCGCATTGATGTAAAGTTCGCTCACCTGCTGGAAACCGTTCGGACATACCGCCCCGGTGATGACCTGGAGGTCATCCGCAAGGCGTGGATCTTCTGCCTGGAGAACCACGCCGACCAGAAACGTGCCTCCGGCGAGCCCTACGTCATCCATCCGCTCGAGGTCGCCCAGTTGCTGGCGGAGATGAAGCTGGACGCCACGGCCATCGCCGCCGGCCTGCTCCACGATGCCGTGGAAGATACCGACGTTACCGCCGACGAGATCTCGACCCGCTTCAGCGATCAGGTCGCCCACATCGTCGAGGGCGTCACCAAGCTCGACAAGATCAAGTTCGCCAATCGCGAAGACCACCAGGCCGAAAACATCCGCAAGATGCTTCTCGCCATGGTCACCGACGTTCGCGTCGTGCTCATCAAGCTGGCCGATCGCCTGCACAACATGCGGACGCTGGAGCACCTGAGGCCCGAGAAACAGCAGAAGATCGCCCGAGAGACTCTCGACGTCTACGCCCCCCTCGCCCACCGCCTGGGCATGGGTAAACTTCGCGGCGAGCTCGAAGACCTTGCCTTCCGCTACGTCGATCCCGTCGCCTATCAGAACGTCGAGAAAGAGGTCGACCAGGTCCGCGACGAGGGCGAACGTTTCCTGCAGGGAATCGCTAAGATCCTGGAAGAAAAGCTCGCCTCACACCACATCCACGGCCGTGTCGAGTACCGCATCAAGCGTCTCTACTCCATCCAGCAGAAGCTGCAGGATGGGACGCTCCCGCTGAACCAGGTCTATGACCTGCTGGCCGTTCGGGTCATCACCCAAACCGTTGGTGAGTGTTACGCCATGCTCGGCCTGCTGCACTCCACCTGGCGTCCTGTCCCAGGCCGGATCAAGGACTTCATCGCTATGCCGCGGCCGAATATGTACCAGTCGCTGCATACCACCCTCATCGCCGAGGGCGGGCACCAGTTCGAGGTGCAGATCCGGACCGAGGAGATGCACCGCATCGCCGAAGAAGGCATCGCGGCGCACTGGAAGTACAAGGCCAACGAGTCCGTCACCGATAAGGACGAACAGCGTCTCGCCTGGGTGCGCCAGATCATGGAGTGGCAGCGCGAGATGACAGACCCCAACGAGTTCATGTCGACGCTCAAGATCGACCTGTACCCCGAGGAGGTCTACACCTTTACCCCCAAGGGCAAAGTGGTGGTGCTCCCGAAGGACGCCACACCGATCGACTTCGCGTATACCATTCACACCGACGTCGGCAACACCGCCGTCGCCGCCCGGGTGAACGGCCGTATCGTTCCTCTCCGCACCAAACTGCACAACGGCGACATCGTCGAGATCTCCACCCAAACCGGCCACACACCCAGCCGTGACTGGCTGAGCTTCGTCAAGAGCTCCCGCGCTCGCAACAAGATCAAGCACTGGATCAACGTGCACCAGCGCGAGCGCGCCGTCGAGATCGGACGCAAGCTCCTCGACCGCGAAGGCCGCAAGTTCAAGGTGGCCATCACCAAGCTGACCGATGCCGACTTCACTCGCGTTGCCAATGAGTACGGTCTCGGCAATGGAGAAGACCTCTACGCCGGCCTCGGCTTCGGCAAGCTCTCAGCACGCCAGGTGCTTAACAAGCTGGAGCCGGGTAGCACCATGCCGGTTGAAACCGAGACGGGACCAACCCTTCCCACGCCCGGGCAGATGTCCGAGACAGTGAAGCGCGTCTTCTTCGGCAAAGGATCGGACTCGTTGCAGGTGGAGGGCCAGGACGACCTGCTTGTCTACCGCGCACGATGTTGTAATCCCATTCGCGGCGAAGAGATCGTGGGCTATGTCACCCGCGGTAAAGGCGTGGCTGTACACGCACGAAGCTGTCCGAACGTGCAGAACCTGCTCTACGAGAGCGACCGGCGCATTAATGTGGAGTGGTCGGCAACTCCATCGGCAAACGCCCGCCAAACCACTTATCCGGTGAAACTCATCCTCACTTGCGACGACCGCACCGGCATGTTGAAGGAGTTCACTGCCATCATCTCCGACGACGACACCAACATCCGTAGTGTGGAGTCACGCTCGAACGACGATGGCACCGCCACCGTAGAGTTCGTCGTCGAGACCGTCGACCTAAAACACCTGAACAAACTGGTGAACGATCTCCGCCGTGTCCACGGTGTCCGCGACGTCCAGCGCGTGAACAAGATCTAGGGAAGGACCTGCTTTGTAGCAGCCCATGCACTGGGTGCCCCGTATCTCGGCGCAGCCGAGATGTGGGATATCGAGCGGAGCTCGATCCGCTTTAGCTTTTGTGGCTTCCTTGCCCACCCTCACGTTGTGAAGGTGGGGCCCCCGGCTAAGAGAATTCACTATCGCTTCAACCGCTCATCAAATGGATACGCATAACTCTCTGCGATCCGGAATCGCTTCGCTGAGCGATGCAGTGGATTGAAAAGATAGTTCGCCGTCTCCGGCACGATCGCGCTCGGCACCTTCAGCAGCACCGTCTCCGCCTTGCGCAGCCACTCGGTTCCCAGACGTTGTGTGCGTTCGAGATCATGCTGCCATCCCGTGCCAAGCTGTGATGCGCGAACCTCATCCAGCTTCACCGTCGGACCCACAATGCGCAACAGCGTGAACTCCGGCGGGACATCATTGGCCGCCGTATGCGCACAAACCTCCAACAGGGCAGCCGCTGGGTGCTCCGCCAGATAGACGACCGGTTGGCCGGCGAAATGCCAGCGCCCGGGAGCACGCTGTCCGCCGACACCCCTCAGGTCTTTGAAACGGCTGATGCGCCAGAGAATCACTTGTTTAGACGAAGAAGCCTTCGTCGATCTGTACCAGCATCTCTTCCACAATCCGGCTGCCGGTGTCCGTCTTCAGCAGGGACAAGGGAGCTCGCCCATCCAGACGCGTGTGCGGCCGGCGCAGCCACGCCAACGCACGCTCGCGCGAGCCGTAGGTTGCTTCCGCCGCCGAGAGCACCCGGATCACCCGCAGCACCCGGTCACTCTCCTCCAGCGTCAGCTTCTCCCGCTTCGCTTTGCGATGCTGCAGGGTGCGCGACGGGATCACAACTTCATCGATCTCCGCCCGCTCCAGTCCAAGCTCCGATAGGCGCCCAACCACCGTCGGCGCGAGCCGCGCTTCAACGATCTTCAGGACAGCCGCCTCGGTCACCGGAGCACCGAGACCAAGCCAATCGCCGATCTGGACTAATGCGGTATTCATACCAACATTATGCCACGAAAACAACGGCAAAATGCGAAACAGGTTATTCTGAACATCCATGAAGAAGAGCCTCCTCGCCGCGCTTCTCCTCGCCGTCACCTTCTCCCATGCGCAGGAAACCCCGACCATCCGCGTCAACACCAACCTGGTGCAGGTGCCGGTCTCAGTCGATTACAAGGGCGAGCGGCTCTATGGCCTGAGGCCTGAACAGTTTGTGGTGCAGGATAATGGCGTCGAGCAAAAGATCCGTCTCGATGAAGACGCCGATCAGCAGGGCATCGCTCTGTTTGTCCTGGTAGAGTGCGGCCGCGAATCCATGATGCAGTTCGGCAACATCAGCGGACTGGCAACCATGGTGGAAAGCATCATCGGTGGCGCCCCCAAACTCATCGCTGTGGCCCGCTACGCCTCCGGCCCGGAACTGCTGCAGGATTTCACCGGCAACATGGAAAAGACCACGATGACGCTGAATGCCCTCAAGCCCTGCGAGGATAGCGGCGCCAACACGCTTGATGCGGTGAAATATGCCGCGGAGGCTCTGGGCCAGCGCCCCAGCCGCTACCGGCGCGCCATTCTGCTCGTCGGAGAGACACGCGACCATGGCAGCAAGATCAAACCCGAAGCTGTGATCGAAGAACTCGGCCGCTCTAACGTCGTCGTCGACTCCGTGAGCTTCAACCCCGGCAAAACCGAGATCGTGAACAGCCTCTTTCACGGCCAGATGGGCTCCGGGCCACTCGGTCTCCTGGTCATGGCGGTCAATGCCCTGAAGAAAAACGTCCCCAAGACGCTATCCGAACTCTCAGGCGGTGAATACATCAACTTCACCACGCAAAAGGGCTTCGACAACGGCATGTTGCGGCTTTCGAACCACATCCACGACTACTATCTGCTCAGCTTCCAGCCGCCCGCGAACGTGGAACCCGGGCTGCACCGTATCACCATCTCCATCCCCGACTACCCCGACGCCAAACTCCGCGCCCGCCAGAGTTACTGGGCCGGACCAAACGGGGCACAGTAAACTCGACAACATGAGCGACACCAATAAGACCGCCGTCTCCACCAAAGAAGCTCCTACCGCTATCGGCCCCTATTCGCAGGCTATCCGCGTGGGTGACACTCTGTTCACCTCCGGCCAGGTCGCCCTCGACCCCGCCACCGGCAACCTGATCCCAGGTGGCATCAAAGAGCAGACCGTCCGAGTGCTGGAAAACCTGAAAGCTGTTCTCGCTGCCGCCGGCCTGGATATGGTGCACGTGGTCAAAACCACCGTTTTCCTCAAGGACATGAAGGATTTCGCCGCGATGAACGAGATCTACGCCACGTATCTCGCTCCCGCCGGCACTGTGGCTCCGGCCCGCTCCACGATCCAGGTGGCAGCATTGCCGAAAGACGCGCTGGTTGAGATCGAGGTGATTGCCAAGGAATCCGCTTAAGCACGGTGGGCGTCTAATACGTAAAAGGAGATTCCGATGGCCGAAACCCCTATGCTCGACGTGCAGACGACCGGCGGCAAGATCCATAAGACCGAAGAAGAGTGGAGCAAGCTGCTCACACCGGAGCAGTTCCATATTCTGCGCCGGAAGGGCACAGAGCCGGCATTTTCCGGCGCCCTGTATCAGAACCACGAAGATGGCATCTATCGCTGTGCAGGGTGCGGCGCGGAGCTGTTTACTTCAGACAAGAAGTTCGATTCGGGTTCCGGCTGGCCCAGCTTCTGGTTGCCCATCTCGGCAGATGTGATTGAGGCGCATGAGGACAGCAGCTACGGCATGCGCCGGATCGAGGTGACCTGTGCCCGCTGTGGCGGCCACCTTGGCCACGTCTTCCCCGACGGTCCCCGCCCCACCGGTCTTCGCTACTGCATCAACTCCGCATCGCTGGAGTTCGAGAAAGAACCGAAGTAATTCTGTCCATTAGCCTGAAATGGCCCGCGAATCTGCGGGCCATTTCGATTTAACTCCTCCGAATTCGTACAATAGACCCTATCGTGACACTGGATTTTCTAGGTTCTACTACCCGCACACACCGGTGCGGAGAGCTTCGCGCCGCAGATGCCGGCAAACCCGTAGTCCTGATGGGCTGGATCAATCGCCGCCGCGACCATGGCGACCTGATCTTCCTGGACCTGCGCGACCGTACCGGCATCACCCAGGTGGTGCTCGACAAGTCGCTCTCCGGCCACGACGCTCTGGCCAAGGCCGAGGCCTCACGCCCTGAGTACGTTATCGCCGCCATCGGCAAGGTTCGCCTGCGCGATGAGTCGCTGGTCAACCCCAAGATGCCGACAGGCGCGATCGAGGTGCTGGCCACCGAACTGTTGATTTTGAACGACGCCAAAACGCCGCCCTTCTCGCCGGCCGATGACGCCATTCAGAACGAAGAGATGCGGCTGAAGTACCGCTACATCGACCTGCGCCGCGCCGAGATGCAACAGAACTTCCTCGTGCGCCATAAGGTCAACCAGGCCATTCGCCAGACCCTCTCCGATGAAGGCTTTCTCGAGATTGAGACACCGTTCATGACGCGCTCCACCCCGGAGGGTGCACGTGACTACCTGGTTCCCTCTCGCGTCCACCCGGGCACCTTCTACGCGTTGCCGCAGTCGCCGCAGATCTTCAAACAGATCCTGATGATCTCCGGCTTCGATCGCTACTTCCAGATCGCCCGCTGCTTCCGCGACGAAGACCTCCGTGCCGACCGCCAGCCGGAGTTCACGCAGATCGACCTGGAGATGACCTTCCCCACGCAGGACCAGGTCTTTGCCGTCGTCGAGCGCTTCCTCACCGCCTCCTTTGCGGCAGTGGGTGAGACCATTAATACCCCTTTCCTGCGCATGAGCTACGACGAAGCCATTCGCAAGTACGGTATCGACAAGCCCGACATGCGTCTGCCGGCGATGGCCGATCTGACCGAGGTGCTGACGCCTGAGCTTCGCACCACTCTCAAGATCGAGCAGAAGCTGCCCGTACTTGGCTTTGTGATCCCGTCCGTCGGCGAGCTCTCCGGCACCGCCCGCAAGTCGCTGCTCAGCGAGGTTCGGGCCTCGTTCGGAGACAGCGGCCTCGACCTGCTCGACCTCGTCCGCCTGCGCACCGCCGAGCAGTTTGTTCCGCTCGCCGATGCCATCTCCGAGAAGCTGAATGCGGAGCTCGCAGCCTTCAATGGGTCGAGCCTCACGACCAACGATCTCGCTGTCGTCGTCACGCCCAAGCTGGAAACGCCGGAGATGTGGAACTTCGACCGCCAGTGGATCTGGAAGCGTGTCGGCCAACTCCGCCTGGAACTGGCGAAGAAGTACGCCGACAAGCACGGTCTCTTCGAAAAGAAGGGCACGCCCGAGGACTACAAGTTCCTCTGGGTCACCGACTTCCCCATGTACGAGTGGAACGAGGAGAAGAAGACCTGGGATGCAGCGCACCATCCCTTCACCTCGCCGCATGAAGAGGACATCATCTCCGGCGCTCTCTTCAACGACAAGGGAGCGGTCCGGGCCTCGGCCTACGATGTGGTGCTCAACGGTCTCGAGCTCGGTTCGGGCTCTATCCGTATCCATCGCAAGGACGTGCAGGCAGAGATCTTCCGTTCGCTGGGCATGAGCGATGAGGAGGCCAAGGAGCGCTTCGGCTTCTTCCTCGATGCGCTGGAATACGGCACACCTCCGCACGGCGGCATTGCCCTCGGCATCGACCGCATCGTCATGCTGCTGGCCGGCGCCCAGAGCCTGCGCGAAGTCATCGCATTCCCAAAGACAGCGAAGGCCATCGACCTGATGGTCGACGCTCCCAGCCACGCCACGGACATGCAGTTGAAGGAACTTCATCTGCGTCCCACCGTGCGCACGTAAATCGAACCGCAAACAACAAGAACCCGCCCCATGAGGGCGGGTTTCTTCATGAGCCACAAAACTGGGTGCCCTATCCATTGCGTAGCAATAGGTGGGAGCCGTGGGCTTTTAGCCCACGGTCTATTGGTTCAATGTAGAAATGGGCTTTAGCCCTGGACTTTTTCCTGACTGACAGAAGAGTCCCAGGGCTAAAGCCCATTCATTTCTATGCCTTTATCAGCGGGCTGAAGCCCGCTGCTCCACCCAGCTCTGGGACTGTCTCATTCTTCACACCAAAGGTATTTGCGGACTACGCCCCAACAACCCCTCAACCTCGTTCCGCGAAGGCATCGACACCTGTGCACCCAGCCGCGTCACCGAGATGGCCGCGGCAGCATTCGCATACCGCGCCGCTACCTCCGGCGAATCCCCTGCCAGCAACCGCGTCGCAAACGCTCCGTTGAAACAATCCCCTGCGGCCGTAGTATCAACTGCTTTAACCGGCAACGCAGGCACTGGCGTCGGCTCACAATCAGCTCCCATCAGAAACGCTCCGCGCTCGCCCAACTTCAGCGCCACATTCCGGCATCCCATCGCCAACAGGCGTTCGGCTGTCTGCCGCGGCTCCATCGAGCCTGCAACAAGCTGCGCTGCCTCCGTCTCATTCGGAGTCAGCCAAGTCACCGCACGCAACAACTCCTCCGGCAACGCAGCAACCGGAGCAGGATCGAGGATCACCACTGCCCCGGCCTTGTGCGATGCCTGCGCCGCGGCCACCACTGCATCCATCGGAATCTCCAGCTGCAGCAACACCACACCTGCATTCGCGAACTCCAGCGCACTGACATCCGCCGCTGTTACCAGACCGTTCGCGCCTGACTGCACGACAATTGCATTCTGCCCGTCGGAGGAGTGAGTAATTACCGCCAGGCCTGACGGCCCTTCAGTCACCTGCACACCGGCCACATCCACCTCAACCTCATCCAGCCCCTCCAGGAGTGCTGCGCCATAACTATCGCTGCCGACACGACCTGCCATACGCACCTGTGCTCCCAATTTCGCGGCTGCCACGGCCTGGTTGGCGCCTTTACCACCCAGCAGGGAATCATATCCACTGCCACGAACGGTCTCCCCGGCAAGCGGAATGCGCTCCGCATGCACAACAAGATCCAGGTTGAGACTTCCGATCACCAGCACCGACTTCTGCACGACCTCATCCTACGGCAAATAACAAAGCCCCGCCGCAGCGGAGCTGGTGCCTTTCTTATTCACTCCTTCAATCATTCAATTCTTCAATCCCCCATAAAAATCGGCAGCGGAGGTGTCGCGGCCTCCGCTGCCTGCGTGAGGGGTCTAATAAGAAGCGTTATGGTTTGTCGACGCCGTCGTGTGCGGAGACAACGGTGCAGTCCCGTTGTCCGCGAGGTTCTTGACGTCCTTCTCTGCGAGGAGCGCTTCTATCTCCGCAGTGAATTCCTGTTTGAGCTGATCGTTGAAGGCTCCGCTCGAAGGCGAAGCGAAGCCGGAGTGCACCAACCGCACGCGGCCGTCCTTGCCAACAAACAACGTTGCCGGCCAGGTGTTCAGGTTCACCGCCTGCGGCACCTTCTCCCACATCTCTGCCGGAGCGCCGGCCAGCAGATAGGTGTACTTCACGCCATAGTGCTGAATGAAAGCCTTCTCGCGAGCGAGAGAGTCCTGCTGCTCGGGCTCTTCGAAGTTCAGGGCAACGATCTCCAGCCCCTTATCGCGATACTTCTTGTCGAGCTCGACCAGGTAGCGTGCTTCGTCATGGCAGTTCGGGCACCAGGTTCCAGTCACGATTGCGAGAACTACTTTGTTCTTGAACCGGGCATCGTCGCTGGAAACCAGCTTGCCATTCACATCCGGAAACTTGAAACTGAACCGCTCGTTCGCATCCCGTACGGTGGTGTGCTTGCTGTAGTCCTCCGGCTCCGCGAAACCTTTGCTGCGCGCCACCTCCGGCCGATACGCAATCAACGCCTCCGTCGGTGTGTATGCGCCTTCGGTCTTCACCTCCAGCGTACCGTCCTCTTTCGGCGTCACCCGCACCAGCAGAGGACGAGCTCCATCGAAATGACTCAGCAACCAGCTTCCGTTCTTGTACGTACCGGTCAACGCTCCGGTATCGCCATCGACACGTAAAATCGACGCCTGCGCTTCCGCGCCGTTCTGCTTCACGATGAAGCGCCACGCCTTCTCGCCCTTTGCGGTCTCATGCGGAATCTCCCAGTTGCCCGCGATGTTCGGCGCCTGCGCAGAGGCCGCTGCTGTGGCATCGGTGTGACGAGTTGCGTGGAAGGGATAATCGGCGATGTACTTCTCGCGCTCAAAGCGGCCGCGCAACTTACCCGTAAGCGTGTCGCCATTCACATTGGCAGAGATCGTTGTCAGATAGTGCTCGAAGTCGAGTACGACTTCATTGTTGTTGCGCTTTGCGCTGGTTGTGGTTTCGGTCTCCTTGTCTCCGTTGAAGAGCGTGCCTTTGATCTGCTGGCCATCCTGGGAGATGTCGAGACGGAACGGAATCTCCGTTCCATTGAGCGTAAAGGCCGCGTCCCAACGGCCTGCGAGTGAGTTTTGTGCGAAGACGGCAGAACTGCTGAGGACCACGGCAGCAAGTGCGATGGTTCGATTGCGGAATGTCATGGCGAAGCTTCTCCTGAATTTCTGTTGCGAAAGGTTGTCGTTGCAAACTGCAGCCATACGGGCGATGAGTAAGGGTTTGGCTATCCCGCCCTTCGGCGGGATAGCCTTTCTGCCCGTGCTGCTGCAGCAGCCGACTGTCGCCACTCCTCCGGTAGACGTGGCTTGGTCGCGAGCAGAATCTGGTACGCGGCGGTACGATCGGCCGCGGAGATCTTCTGGAATGCGAGGGATTGGTCCGCTCCGCTCAGCACCTCATAGAGGCGGTGATAGACATAGGTCTTCGCCTCCTGCGGTAATTGGTCAAACTGATCCGAGTAGATGAGATAGCTGACGGGATAGCGGAAGACCCGTGTCTTCAGATCGAAGTCGCGCAACGAACGCCCTTTGTTGTCACGCAAACCCGCCGCGGCAAAGGTCCGCGCGAAACTGTTATTTCCTGCCACCGGCCCTGGCAATGGAGCTTCGTTGGCAAACAGCAGATACCGCAGCAGCTCTTCCGCAGGCTTCTCAAACGTGGCGCGCTCCTCGGGCGTGAGCGGACTTTCCACACCATTGTTCTTCTTCGCATGCTCAAAGAACGCAATGCGCGTCTTGTAGTTCGTCAGCGTAATCAGGTTGTGCATCTGCGTCTGATGCGCCAGCACCAGGTGCGCCACAATATCGCTCTGCGGATTCAGATACTCCGCATTGAGAAATTTCTGTTCCAGCGGCTGCAGGCTTTGATCGGGATCGCCGTGCGGTCCATTGGCGGTGCCGTATCCCGCCGGCATGATCGCGTTGCCCATCGTTCGTTCGCTGCCGGCTGAGCCGGTGACATACCATCCGCCCCAGCGCTTTGCGATCGGTGTCTCCTGACCGGTGACAAACGATTCTGTCGAGTTCGCCAACGTGCCCGTCGGGGAAGGATAGATCGAACGCACCAGCACACCGGGAACGTTGCGTGTACCAGGTGCGATATGGCACTGCGTGCAGTCCAGCTCGGCGCGCTCGAACTTCGGATGGTCCGCCTTGTTGGCGTCCAGCAGATAGAAAGCAGCACCTTGGTTCGGATCGAACGAGACGATCTCCAGCGCCTTGCCCTCATGGACAAAACCGACATACACGTCGTCGTTGAAGTAGAGCGCCCGCGGATGCTCCGGCGAGATCTTCTTGTACTGGAAGCTGGTCTTGGAGAAGACAAGCGTCTGCGAGTCCTGCGGAATGTGCAGCGCCTTCAGCACCGAAGGCAGATAGCCCAGGCGATCGTCATACGTTAGCTTCACCGTTCCCGCTTCGAGCTTCTTCTCGAGCTCCGCTACGGGATCATGCAATTCATCCTGCAGATAATGGATCGGCGCATCCGTATAGGGGATATATCCCTGACGCTTCACAGCGATCTGTCCGCGCGCGCTCCATGCTCCAACGCTTACGGCGAACAACGCAACCGACAACAACGACACCACAACAGGCAGACGCAACCGTGCCATCTGGTCCATGACCTTTTCTGGGCTGCACGCGCACACTGGCGCACACAACACCGGAAGACGATGCGACATGGCGGAAGACAGACTCCGCGACAAATCGCTTCAGATTGTCAGAGGGTGATCAACGGCATGAAGCATGCGTAGACACGCGCTCACACTCCCGTCGATCGGGAAAGCTATCGTGGGAGGCAACAACCACAGAACGTGGGCGCAACGGGCAAAACGCGTGCGGACACCAGGAACATTGTGTTCCGGTCTGCACTCATCGCCTTGTTGTGAAGATAGGTCTTCAAAACATCTGCTCCGTTGTACTGCTTAGTTGTCTATTATGCATTTCTGGGAAAATCGTGCAAGTTCATTTCAATCACGGAACTGGGTGCCCCATCCATCGCATGGGGTCCCCGACGAACTTGTTCGTTGGGGTGATAACGCGATGGCTGGGACGTTCGAGCGAAGCTCGGATCGTCTTTTTGTTTGTCATTTCGTAGCGGAGCGAGAAATCTGCTTCTCTACCGATGCTTCTTACTGACCCCAAAACATAAAAGCAGATCCCTACGGGATCGGAGTCAGAGCTACGATCCGCGCCGCCAGCAAAGTGCGTCGGTCTACCGCGAGGAGGAGCGCCATCCGCTTTGAGATGTCCGTCTTTGGCGCGGTGATGAACTACGCCATCAAGAAGCGCCGCAATTCCGAAGAGGTTTCAAGCATCTGAACTCCTTTCATCAAACGCGCAGCTCGGGTAATGCCCGCCGGGGCAATGAACCTGGCAATTGATTCTCCCTGACTTCTACAGCGGTAGAAATATCCGAATCATCGGCAAGATCAGAAGAACGAGAAATGGGAGGTTACAACAGGACCGGAGGAGATGTCGCTGCTCGTGGGCGGAGGGCCGTCGAAGAGGTCTGCTGAAATCGGCTCCCACCGCAAACAGCACAAGCCCGTAGTAAGCCGCCACAATTACTAGGAGCCATGAGGTGAGATGCACGAGCAGGACTGCAGGCAGCAAGCTTGCAGCGCAGAAGAAGACGGGCTTCATATCCTGAAACCCCGGCGCCCTCAACGTGCCAATTCGATTGGTCCACCCGAAAATCTTAGCTCTGGCTTGTTCGTAACCTGCCAACCCAACGGGGATCCAGATCGACGAAGCAGTCTGCCGAATGCGGTGATGATCAAGTGGGAAGGTAATCGCAGTTTGGCTGCCTTCGCGAAGGCCGAAAATGCGCAAGCCGTACTGGTCCTCGTTAATCTTGATGATCTGGTTTTTGAAAATGGTGACGTCATTGCCATGCTGCATTTGCTGAAGCCGATCGGTGCCAACAATGAGTCGATAGGCCCGCCACCGCCGCTCATTCCGCGGGATCCAGACGAGTCTCCAGATCGCAATCATCGCGAATGAAAGATACACACTGAAGAGCCACACACGGTTCGCGTTTCCAAGCCAGCCCGCAGTCATGCCGAGCGCAATGAAAAGACTAATAAGGAGTGAGTGTACAAGGTCCCGTTTGGCTAGCCTGCAGACGGCTTCTTCGGAGAGATGGAAAGCTCCTTCCACTTCCGTCCAATCGGAATCTCGCCGCCAGTGTTCTCTGGGAAGTGACAGGGCGAGATCCATCAAGATATCCACCCACAAGCGAACGCGCGCTAATGGGCCTCGCTCCACTCGATTCCGATCCCGGAACAATTGCAGAGCGGCAGCGGCATACTCCTTGCGAAAGGGACGCGGATAGAGCTTTAGGAGCCAGGCGTAGATCTTCTCAGACATGCAGCCCCCTCAGAATGCGCTTAGTGCGGGCAAGACGAACCAGATCGACCAGCTTCTCAGCTTCTAACTGTGCTCGTTTTCGCCCGGCGGCGGTCAGCCGGTAGTAGCGACGACGCTCCGTGCTGTTTTCTTCGTCGGGACGCTCGTCGAGTTCTTCGATGAGACCCGCCTCAAGCATCGTCTTGAGTGATCCGTACAAAGTCCCGGGCCCCAGACGCATCCGCCCCTCGGTCTGCTCTTCGACTCCGCGCATGATGGCATAGCCATGGAGTTCGTCATTCGCCAGGGCGAGGAGGATATGGAACGCAACCGTCGGCAGCGGATCAAGTTTTCGTCTCGGCATATCGTTTACCGATGCATCGTTAAACGATGCATAGGCCGAATGAGATCGTAAGTCAACGCCACGTTCGTTGGAGACCCGGTGAATGGGGCACCCAGTGTATGGTGCCGAATCTACCAACTAGCATCCAGGAACTAGCAACCAGCAACGGCTCTACAGAGCGCTCGCCTTACACAGCTTCACCGTGTCATCGCGATGCAGCTTCAACTCCGCCGCAGCCAGCACTTCATTCAACTGTTCAAGACTCGTCGCACTCGCAATGGGAGCAGTGACAGTACGGCGGCTCAGCAGCCATGCCAGCGCGACCGTTGCCTGCTTTGCTCCGGTCGATGCCGACACTTCCGCAAGCGCCTTTAGAATGCGCTCTCCGCGCTCATCGAAGTACTTGGTCACATAACCGGCACGCGCCGCGCCTTCTGCATCTGCCTTCGACTTGTATTTTCCGGTAAGAAATCCGGCAGCCAGTGAGAAGTAAGGAATCACACCAATGTTGTGTTTGTCCACCACCGGCTCTACGCCCTCTTCGTACTCCTGACGAACAACCAGGTTGTAGTGCGGCTGGATCGACTCGTATCTCGGAAAACCATTTTGTTTCGCGATATCCAGAGCAACGGCAAGACGCTTGCCGGTGTAGTTTGAGGCTCCGATCGCACGCACCTTCCCTGCCTGCACCAGCGCAGCGAAGGCTCCCAGTGTCTCTTCCAATGGTGTCTCTACATCGTCGCTGTGTGCCTGGTAGAGATCGATATAGCTGGTCTGCAACCGCTGCAGCGACTTCTCGACGGCCGTCATGATGTGCGCCTTACGCAGGCCCTTCCCTTCGGCGACTTCCATGCCGACCTTGGTAGCCAGAACGACTTTGTCGCGTTTGCCGGTGCGGGCAAACCAGTTGCCGAGGATCGTCTCACTCTCGCCACCCTTGTTGCCCGGAACCCAGCGCGAGTAAACATCGGCGGTATCGATGAAGTTGAAGCCGCGATCGACAAATGCATCCAGGATGGTGAAGGACTTCTGTTCATCGATTGTCCAACCGAAAACATTGCCACCCAGGCAGATCGGTGAAACCATCAGGCCTGAGCGGCCGAGCTGCTTCTTCTCCATCCCAACGTTCTCCTAGTTCATCCACTTTCTGTCGCGAGGATCGCGGCGCTCGTCATCAGGCGCAATGTAACGGCCCTCTTCATCGAACTTCACCACGCGATTCTGTTTGCGCATGTAGACCTCAAACTTACGCGCGGCCCGGCGGCGCTTCCAGCGATAGTAGCCATTGCGCAGACCGAAGTAACGCTCGCTGGCGCCAAAGACAAATCCACGCGTCGGCGCGAACTTGAAGTAGAGCCAACCGCACAAAGCTCCGCAGAGCTCCGCCAGCGCACCAAGGCGATCGCCACCCTGGATCACCGTTGCCAGTTGCAACAGGATAAAGATCGCGACCGCATACTTGGCCTTCATCTTGATGACGAAGAAGACATACATCTCGCTGTCGCCCATCAGCGACGCAAATGCCGTCATCAGCCCCATAACCGCGGGCCATGGCCCCAGAGTGGCAAGATCCTGACGCAACCCAAAGATATGCGTGTAGCAGATCGCTGAAGCCAGCAGGCCGGCGCCGGCAGCAGTGAACAGATAGAGCTCCACAAGGCGACGACTGCCGAAGGTTCCCTCCATCCATACGCCCAGGAACCACAGCGAGAGCAACGCGAAGATCATCCCCAGCAAGCCAATCGGGAGGAAGATGTAGGTCAGCAGTTGCCAGATGTAGCCGTGGAAGACAGCCTGCGGCACCAGCACCGTATATGCGGTTAGCAGGTGTGCGATATCCCGGGCTGCCCATCCCAGCACAAGGAAGCCGAAGAAGGACGCCAGGTGGACGAGGATCAGCTTGCGGGTCGCGCCGGAAAAGTGGGGCAGGTTCAGCGTGATGGGTCCGGTGCTGCGCATGCACTCCATTTCATCACAGCGGCCCGGCCCCCGTCCCGGCCTTCCCCGGAGCTCTTCTGCCGGCCGGCTATCCGGTACGATTCACCGCATCTTCCCGCTTTACCGGGTGTTTATACTCAGTGATATGCGTCGTCTGCACTTAATTCGCCTTGTCGTCGCCGCCGGCCTCACCGCCGCGGCTGCTCTGCCGATCGCAACGCCTACCGCTGCTGTGGCGCAGCAAAAGCAGCGCACCGTCGAGGGCAAGGTCATCGACGGCTCTGACGGCGCCCTGAAGGGGGCCGTGGTCTATCTCAAGGACACCCGCACCCAGTCCGTAAAGAGTTTTATCACCAGCGAAGACGGAGCCTACCGCTTCGGCCAGCTCTCGCAGAACACCGATTACGAGCTCTGGGCCGTACACGACGGCAAGAAGAGCAACACCAAGACGGTCAGCTCCTTCGACAGCAAAAACGCCTTCCAGATCAATCTGAAGGTCAACTAGCCTGATTCCGGCTGGAGTTTTTATTGTCCCGGGCGCCCACCCTCGGGGTTCCCGACGAACTTGTTCGTTGGGGTGAACGCTCGCAACGCTAGGGCGGGCAGGTTATACCCAAATTCCTTACAGAATGAGTTTTCTTCGAAACATGACAAAGCCCCGCGTCGAGCGGGGCTTTGTCATGCTCGCAACAAACCGCCTACTTATGTCCTAACCCGCTCTCGCGAAGGGACTTGATGAAGATTCCGCCCACGACCGACCGGGCCTGGAAGCCCTCCTGCTTGCCGGTCTTCGTGTCGTACCAGTCGGTTAGCGGAACGCGGGTTGGAGTCTCATCGAGCCACTTCCCCAGTGGATCGACAAGCGTGTGGAAGGTCGCGTCGTCATCGGCCAGCGTGGCTGTCCACAGCTCCCAGTCCAGCTTGGTGTAGTCTCTGCGGCTGTCGAGGGGAAGTCCATACTGATTCAGCTTCGTCTTATAAAACGCCAGTTCGGCATTCTTCACCGACGCCGGGAAGAGCTTCAGTCCCAGCAGGTCGTCCCACACCAGGTTGTACTTCTGACTCCACGTATTGGCCGCATCAAAAGCCAGCTTGTAGTGGTCGCCTTCGCGGGCAAGGTCGTTCCATTTCTTCGCCATCTCCGCCGCAACTCCGGCATACTCCTTTGCCAGCTTGTCGTCGCCCACGCCTTTGGCCATCTCCGCAAACGCCCCCAGAGCATCGATCGCCTTGATGGACAGATTGGCGTTATGCGCCAGGTGGCCGGCGAAGTCATCGGTTGAGAGTTGGTTCTCCGGATCCAGGCCTTTGTCTTTGAGATACGCCGCCCACTTCACCAGCAGGGGCCAGTACCGTTTGGCGAAGTGCCAGTCGCCCTGCGCGCGGCCCATCGCGGCGATCATCAGCAGCATGTTGCCGCTCTCCTCCACCGGCATCTGATCGTCTTCGGTGCGCTCTCCGCCGCCATAGACCTGTCCATTGGCAAGCGGATACGTTCCCAGATCGTGCGGCGCAAATGGAAACTTCCATCGCGACAGCGCGGCATACTCCATCACCGGCTTGAGCTGCGCCTCCAGCAAAGCCGGATTGAAGTACAGGAAGAACGGCGAGGATGGATACAGCACATCCACCGTTGCAATGCAGCCGTTGGAGAAGTTCTCCTTCGGGAACTGCAGCGGCGAACCATCCAGATCCGCAGCCAGCCCATTGGCGGCCAGCGTCTGCCGGAAGGCCAGCGTGGCCAGACGCGCATACACCGGACCGCCATCCTTCACGAGCTTCGCAGTCAGCTTCTCGTCGAAGTCGTTTGAACGTGCCATCACCGACGCGTACTCCTGCATCGCCTGGGTCAACATTGCCTGCGGCGTCTTACCGTCACGTGCCCAATAGGGCTTGAGACGACGGTTCAGGTACTCGATTGCGAGGGGCTGCGTAAAGGCGAGGCCAACGTGGCGCTCGGCTACCTGCGATGCGGAGACCTGGAGCTTCATCTCCACCGCAAGCTGCGGCGCTCGCCCGGCGGCACGCGGCTGATCCAGATCATCATCCTGCGGCAGGCTGCCCGATTTCAGGAACTGCGCCGCACTGTCGGCTCCGAGCGAGGTCACCACCTGCGCCTCCGCAGGCACAGCAAGATGGAAATAACCCCAATCGGCGCGCAGGTTATCGCCCGCACGCGCCAGAGCTCTTTGCTCCACGGAACCGGTGGTCAATATATCCATCCCGCCCACGCGGGCGCGTTGCCACGTTACCTGCTGATCGGAGGTGTCCACCGCAATACGCGTATCGACGCCAAGATAAAGCTCAACCGCGTGCGGCTTGCCGTCCACGGCAGAAACCTGCCAGGTCAGATAGGTTACCGGACGCGCCAGCACGTCCAGATCTGTCGGCAGACTTGGGGAAAGAAAGATCGCCCGCAGCCGGACTCCACCACCCTCAAAGGTGTACTCCGTCTGCGTCGGTGTTACATGCAGAGCCTTCTGCTCCATCGCCGCGATCGATCCCGGGCTCCGTCCCATCCAGCGATAGGAGGTGCCATCGACGCGGAGATAGCCACGCATCGGCATCTCCGTCCCGGTCCAATGCTTTGTGTTCTGGTCCGTAAGATGGTCAGCCATCGACCAGACGCTGAAGTAAGGATCAAACGCAATGAGAGGAGTTGCCGGGTTCCGTTCATTCTGGGCGTACACCGCCGCAGACAGGGGGAGTAGGGCGGCCAGCGCCGCCACAAACGTCTTTATGGCCATGCCCAGCAGGGTACAGGAGCGACCGCGGCAATGACCACCAGCCGACACAACACTGCATCGTTTATTGTTCGAGTCGCTTTTTTCATGTGGGCGAAACCAAAAGAAAACTCCATCTCCGCATCTATCTTCGGATGATTCTGCGCCCTCCTCCGCGCCCCATCGCGTGGGGCCTGATCGCTCTGGTAGCGTTCGCCATCGTCTTCTGGCTGGGACGGCAAAGCCGGGCATACGTTCTGCACCCGGATGCCGCAGTTCCCTCCGGCACACTGCCCGCTATGGACAGTCACGAGCCTACGCGCCTCTACGCGCACAACCTCATCCTTCGCAAGGGCCCGCATTTCCGTGTCTACGTGCGCTGGATTCGTGGGCAAATGCGCTCTACCCGCAAGGACCAGAACCCCTCCTTCGATCTGCCGGAGTCATTCCTCCTGGAGATCGAGAAAGGTGTCATCAACGTCAAACTCGCGGATATCGCCGACTACCTCAACTCTGGAGAGACGGGAAAGTCGCCGCTGACCGGCATCTCCATTGAGAACAAAGACGGAGAACTCCATGTCCACGGAACGCTGCACAAGCTGATGCCGCTTCCGGTACAGCTCCAGGGCGTTCCATCCCCTCTTCCTGACGGGCGCCTGAAGTTTCATCTGACCAAGATCAGCGTCTTGAAGATCCCGATGAAGGGCCTGCTCCGCATCTTCCATGTCAACGCCGAAGATCTCGTCCCCAGCACCGGTGTAGCCGGTGTCCAGGTCTCTGAGAACGATCTTTACCTGGATACGCAACGCTTCCTTCCACCGCCCCACATTCATGGGCAGATCAGCAGCGTGTCGCCTTCTGGTGATGAACTGAAGGTGATCTATGGCAATGCAGACACGGACGAGCAGAAGCTGGCTCAGTGGCATAACTTTCTGCGGCTGGTGGGCGGCTCGCTCGACTTCGGCAAGCTCAGCATGCGGCAGGCCGACCTCACCATGATCGATGCCACCGATGATCCCTGGTTCGAGCTCGACTTGGCGAACTATCAGGCTCAACTTGTCTATGGAACCACCCGCATGACCGAGAAGGCCGGTGTGGAGATCTACATGCCGAACCTCAAGAATCTGCCGCCGGAGAAGCGCTCCGCCAAGGGCGTCACCGTGGAATGGCTCAGGAACCGCCATACCTCTCCCCCGCTGGATGTGGCGGAGAAGGTGGCCGAAGCGAAAAATCCCTAAACAGCAAAAGCCCCGCAGAGCGGGGCTTTGCTTAACTGCGAACCTGCTTAGGCCGAGACAGCCTCAATCGAGACGAAGCGTCCCAGGCGGCCACGGTCGGTGAACTTCACGCGGCCGCCGATCTTGGCAAACAACGTGTCGTCGCTGCCGCGGCCGACGTTCAGACCGGCCTTCAGCGGTGTACCGCGCTGACGCACGATGATGCTGCCGCCGGTCACAACCTGGCCGGCAAATGCCTTGACGCCAAGCCGCTGTGCGTTTGAATCGCGTCCGTTAGAAGAACTACCGCCACCTTTTTTATGTGCCATTGCCTTGAACCTCGTTCGTGGGCCGGGCGTTTCCGGCCGAAATCAAATCTTAAGCCTTGAAGCTCTTGCCGTTCACCTGGATCTCGTTGATTTTGACCTCAACGAAGCTCTGACGGTGACCCTGCAGCTTCTTGTACTGCTTCTTCCGCTTGTAGTGGAAGACCAGAATCTTGTCGCCGCGACCTTCGCTGACAACCTCGGCCAGCACCTTGGCGCCGTCCAGCTTCTCGAACTTGCCCTCTTCCGGGCTAACAGCCAGAACGTCAGAAAACTCAACTGCGCCGTCGGCGGCCAGCTTCTCAATCTTCACGGTCTCGCCGGGAGCAACGCGGTACTGCTTACCGCCGGTGCGGATCACTGCGTACATGTCAAACCCTCCACAGACAGTCGCACCCTATGGCACGCTGCCCGGAATCTCATTGGTATTGCAAGGGGCGAAACAGGCCTGCTTCCAAGCCGCCTTCTATCCTTCACCAGGTCCACTCTTCAGGACTCCAGCCCCAGGACAAACGGCCGCATCGCCAAACTTAGAAAGTTTACCCCACTTTAGGGCCCGGTGCAAATGGGGGATCAGGCGTGAAATCAGGTTGCACCATGCATTGTGCAACTCCAAAATCCCTTACGAAGGCCAGCGAAAGTGACCGTGCGCCGGGTGAGGTGCGAATGCGACCAGAGGCGTCTCCTCCGCACCTCGTCCGATGTTATGCACCACCGTCTCCAACCCGGGCTTTGCGGTACTGATCACTCCGACATGGGGCAGGTGACCGTTCAGCATCCAGGTCACAAGGTCGCCGGGCAGCAAGGGTTTGGGGAATGCGTCGCCGGCACTCTTTTCCGCCGGAGCCCACAGAAGCCCTCCGGCACGCCGCCAGAAGACCTCAAGATTCAGCACGCGGCGATGATCAATATTGGAGTCCGCCTTCTTATTCCCCCATGTCTGTCGCGATGGATACGCCGCAAAGTCGCGGACCATATCCTCATGCACCAACTGTTGCAGGTCGAGGCCGATCGCATCACGACATGCCCTCACCACCACATCGGCGCAGATGCCGGTCGAGCGTGGCACGTCACCGTTGGGATACACCAGCCGCACATAGCTGGGGTCATAGCTGATCGTCACGCCGATCTGCGCCCGCGCCGCCTGTGCAAGTTTCTCGCCTCGGCTCAAGGGAAGAACCGGAGCCACAAGAGACGCAGCAAACGAACCTAGAAACTCTCGTCGGAGCATAAAGCGGTGTCTCTCTAAGAGACACCGCTTCTCTTATTTTGATCCCGCGCTTTTACGGTTTCGGCGACGCGATGAACTCCGGCGTCTTCACATCGCTGCCGAACCTCCACGCCGAGAGATACGCAAGCTTGAGGATCTTCTCCATCTTCACGTAGTCGATCTTCTCTGCCGTATCCGACGTGTGGTGATAGTCCGGATGAAAACCGGTGAACCACCAGAACGCCGGAATGTTGTGCAGCACGAAGGGAAACTGGTCGGAGCGGAAGAAGACGTTCAACGCTGACTCATGATCGAAACGATCATCCAACACCAGCCCAACCTGTTTGTTCTCTTCCACCACCACGCGTTTGTACTCCGGAGAGTAGAGCGCGCCGATCAGGTTCAGGCGGTTCGATGTATCCGCCGGAATCTCGATCAACCCATCGGTTTGCGGACTAGGTTTCTCATCGCGCCCGATCATGTCGAAGTTGATCTGTGCGCGGGTTGTCGCCAGCGGACGCACCGGGTGAGCCGCCATCCAGTACGCTCCCAGTAGACCGCGCTCCTCCGCGGCAAACACTACAAACAGAATTGACCGCTTCGGCCGCGACGGATTCGCCGCAAACGCACGCGCCAGCTCCACCACACCTACCGTGCCGGAGCCGTTGTCGTCCGCTCCATGCCAGACCTGTAGACACTCCGGACCCGCGGGCGTCGGCTTTCCCTGTTCATCCAGATCGCCCTTACCTGCGGCGCAGGGAGTTGCTCCGTCGTGATCATGATGCGCCGTGATCAGGATGGTCTCCGCCGCCAGCTTCGGATCGGAGCCCTGCAGCAGACCGGCGACATTCAACGTCGTCCCCACGTGCTCCCTGGTGTTGCGCAGATGTAGCGTGACCTGCGTATCTGGCAGCAATCGGCTCTGCGGCTTCAGATCGCGATCGATCGCCATCTGCAGCTCACTGCCCGTGGCCCCTGCTGTAGCCAGCAACTGCTGCAGCACCTCATCGCGAATCAGGATCGACGGGATATCAACCTCGTCATCCTGAATCGCCTGCAATGGAAGCGGCTGCGTACGTGTCACGCTGCCACCGATGCGGGCGGAACGTTCCGCGTTGGTGAGATGTTTGCGATTCGGCTCGGCAACAACCAGCAGCGCCACAGCGCCATGAGCCTGCGCGTTCTTCAGCTTCACGCGCGTGGTCGCATAACGTGTATTGCCGGTGCCGTTGAAGACCGAATGAGCATCGTCTTCCTGCGGCTCATGGTCAAAGACCAGGACAATCTTCCCCTGCGCGTCGATGCCTTTGTAGTCGTCATATCCGAGCTCCGGCGCGGTAATGCCGAAGCCCGCAAAGATCACCGGAGCAGTGAGATCGACCGCGCGCTTGAACGCTCCCGTCACCTCCGGCGCATGGAAGATGGTCTCTTTGCCTGCGCGCATGAGCGTAACCGAACTTGCTGCGCGGTCCGGAGCATACTCGACCAACTGAAATGGCTGGAAGTAACCGCGCGTTCCCGGTTCTTTCGTAATCGGCTTCAGTCCCGCGGCGGCGAATTGCTTCGCGACCCACTCAGCGGCCTGATCGTCACCCGGCTGCAGGCTCAACCGGCCGCGCAATGCATCGCTCGCGATATACGCCAGGTCTCTGCGCAAATCGCTCTGCGTGATGCGATCGAATCCCTTGCGTTCCGCGGCGGGAATACCGTTCTGTGCGTGAACGAAGGACGGCAGCAATAAGACCGCAGGCAGCAGCGCTCTCTTCATGGCGCTATGGTAGTCGCCTGCTTCGGAGAAGCCAACCATGGGTGCACACGACGGTTCAAGCATTTTTTGTTTGTCATTTCGCAGCGACCGAAGGGAGCGGAGAAATCTGCTTCTCCCAGGCAGAGCCCTCAGCGGCTAAATGTGAAGTTTCAATAGGTTATTGTCCATCTGACCGAGAACGAAGAAGCTGATTGTGAGAGCAATCCAAAATCTTCGGAGGCCAGATGGACTATCACCATCATGCCCGTTTGACAGTGCGT
>NZ_JAGTAS010000032.1 GCF_025685425.1 Terriglobus albidus | reverse complement strand
TCCCACCTCCGCTTCCTGGCTCAACCTGGTCGAGCGATGGTTTGCGCTGCTGACCGAAAAACAACTTCGCCGCAGCACCCATCGCTCCACCGCTGAACTGGAAAATGCCATCCGCAACTACATCCAATTCACAACCGCGATCCAAAACCCTTCGTCTGGACTAAAACCGCCGATCAGATACTGGCTGCCGTTGCTAGATTTTGTACAAGAACTTCAGGGACAGGACACTAGAGCATTTTCTCTGTTGCTGGGTATCCCGTAAGAGGAGTGCAGCGGCGTTTTCATTTCGGAAAACGCCCATAGATGCGGAAACCCTACGTTACACCTACCGGGAAGATGCCTAATGCGAACGCCGTCTGCGCCTGCTTGATGCTTTGCACGCCTGCGCCGGGTAATGCGTGCCGTTGACGACCACCCATCCATCGTCCATGTGCGAGTTGGTCGCACAGTGTGTATCGTGCACACCGGCTACCGGATGAATGCGTTTGCGGATGTCACGAGAGGATGTGATGTATCCCTGTCCATAGGCATAGACAGTGTCGCCTTTGGATGCGGTCACCACGCCGTCAAGGCTGTCGTTCGAGACGATCTCAACGGTGACCTTCGATCCGTCGCGGGTGGGGACGTTCAGAAGAATCACCTGATGTGCGCCGGTACCAGTCGAGCTGGTGCCCTGCTCGAAGGAGTCGGTGATCGCTGTGCCGCAAACCATGACGTTGTCGAGCTGGGCATGCGAGTCTCCGCTATTGTCATGCAGGAACTGGAGCAGCGTTCTATTCACCTCCGGCGTGCACGACGTCGGAACTGGTTTCGTTGCAGCCAGAGCAGATGTGGAGGCGAGGACGAGAGCGGCCAGAACAAAAGAAGGCTTCATCAAGGAGGGCGCCTTTCGAATTGGTGTAACCGCCTTGCCGATGATAGGCAGCCGGTCACGTAGAAGGTATCAAACCACGTTTCTGTTGCTCGCAGATGATTTTGGGTGTTGCCCCAGGCTGATATAGAGCTCCACCCGGCGAACAATTTCGCCGCGGACCCTGGCCCTTCAGCGCTTGTATCGCCCGGGTGCCCCACCCCCGGGATCCCCAACGAACTTTGTTCGTTGGGGTGAACGCTCGGAACGCTAGGGTGGGCAGGATTCCCCTAAATTTCCAACCAGAAACCAACAAATAAAGACTCGCTAAAACGCATACCGTACACCAAACTCAAGCCGCCGTCCCGGATCGGCAAGCACCGCGCGATCGAAAGACGGCGAGCCGAGAATACTCCCCATCGTCGTGACGTTGGTGTGATTCAACAGATTGGCTGACCGCAAGTTCAGACTCAGTGTCTGTCTACGATCGTTAGCGGCTTTGGGGTTCAGTACAAATCGCCTGGTGAGATTCGTGTCGAGGTAGATATTCCAGGGCATCAGGCCAGCGTTGCGCGCGGTCGTTCCGTTGCCGCCCTCGCTGACCAGCCATCCGTAGCGTGTGTCGATGGCCCCAGGTGTCGATAACGTAGCCAGTTCGGGGCGGTCGTTGAAGTTGCCGTCGCCATTACGGTCGATTCCTGTCACCAGGTTGTAAGGCGTTCCACCGAGCACGCGGAAGACATGCGCGATGGTCAATCCGAAGGGAAGCTGCGCCTGGCCGGAGGTGACGATATTATGGCGGCTGCGGCCGCTGATCTGCGCCCATTCGCCCGCGTCGGTATTGGAAGACTGCGGCGAGAAAGTTGGTTCTTTATCGATGGTGCCCTGCAGGTCGACATAGACATAGAGGGCGTAGAACTGAATGCGCTTCGAGGCGGAGCTGGCGAACGAAACCGTCTCCAGGTCTCCAATGACGGAGCCCGTCTGCTGGAACTGAAGAATGTTTTCATAGCGCGGACCTGGGCGCAGGCCCAGGGGATCGTTGTCCAGCGGCGAGTTGATATTGCGTGTGCGCAGGCCGCTCCACTGCCGGACATGGACCCAGCTCGCGCTGATGTTCCATCCCTTAGCCCAGCTATAGCCGGCGGCCAACTGGCTCTGGATCGAAGGCGATTGGGTGAGGGAAGGCGCGTTGCTGCGGATGGTCTTGATAATGGTGCCGGCAGGCACACCGGAGACGTAGATCGGTGTGTAGATCGTTTGTCCTGTGCGCTGCGTTCCATCCAGCCGCTGCGCCTCTGCGATGGTAGTGGTAGCAACCGGCGTCAGAAACAGTCCTACACGGCCGCTGAGTGACCATTTCCTCTTCTTGTCTGGCACCCAGGAGGCTCCCAGCCGTGGCGTGATGTTGCTGACAGAAAGCGGTTCCGTCTGGACGGCATAGCGCAGACCTCCCGTGACCTGCAGCCGATCGGAGAGCTTCCACTGGTCCTGGACATAGAGCGATGCGCGGAACTGGTTGAAGTTATTGCCCGGCTGGCCGGCGACGTTGGAGAAGGTCGTCGCGGCGCCGCCTGCCAGATTGCGCTGTGCTCGCCGATACTGCTCCAGTCCGTCGAAGACGATGCTGGTGCCGGCGATGGGATTTCCCCGGGCATCCAGCTCCGGTCCGGTTCCACCGCCGAAGAGATAGGTACCGTTGAAGCCCTGGAAGGTCCTGATCCGCTCAAAGTAATCTTCGACCTGCACACCGAGCTTCAGCGAATGTTGCTTCCTGGTAAGAACGACATCATCCATCGCCTGGATCACAGCCTCGTGGTTCCGTGAAGCCTGAATGTCAGCTCCTCCCGAGGTGAACGCTCCGGCGACCTGCGCTTGCGTCGCGGTGGAGTTGGGCGTGTCCTGTTCGTCGCGATAGCGCAGGCTGATGCGAAACTCCTGCATCAGGCGAGGCGAAACCGTCGTGACGTCGCTCAGGCGCAGTGTATGTTCCGCCTGATAACGGCCATAAGCTGCCTCTTGCAGCGTGATACCGCCGGCGCTTACGTTCTCGAACTGATTCACGTTGGCGGTATAACCGGCGATGAGCATGTTCCTTGGGCTGGTAAGAAAGCTCACCCGCGCGTTGGCCTCCCATAGATGCTGCGGTGTCGGCACATTCTGCACCAGCGTGGTACGGTTTCCGGCGGCGTCGAGCACGGTGGCGTTCACGACTGCAAAGTCGTTAATTTCGCGGCGCTCCAGGCTGAGTGAGAAGTCGCGGTCGTGATGGAAGAGAGGACCGCTGAGGTCGAAGCCGGTACGCCGCCGTGTCAGCGCCGCGCGCCTGGTAGAGAGCGGGTCTTTCGCATTGAACCCGGCCTCGCTGTCATTGAAGAACAGGTCACCGTGCAGCCGGCTCTGGCCAGGCTTGGTGTAGATCTCGATGCGTCCACCGTCGTAGGGCGCCTCTGTAAACTCAGCCGAGAAGAGATCGGGATTGATGCGGATGAATGCAATCGCGTTCTTGGGTGGCATGCGGCTTTCCAGGCGAAAGCCATCCACCGTGATGAGGGGGACACCGCCCAGACCGCCGGCAGCCGCAGTGAAAGACTGCAGCTGCCGCTGCAGATCATCCGGATCGTCAGCCAGGTCGGTAACCTCACTGCCCGCCAGCGTGCGTTCGCCGGTGGCGGTATTGACCTGGGCCGAGGAGACGCTGATCTCCTCCTGAACGGACTCGATCTGCAGCACAACACGCAGATGTCCTGCGTGTGAAGGCGAGATGGTGAGAGTGCGTTCCGCGAACCCATTGGCCGCGACCTGCAAGATGTGCTGTTGTGAGGTAACGCAGTTATAGAGGAACTCGCCGCGCTGATCCGAACGAGTGGACGCCAACTGATCGAGCGTCAGGACGGCACCGACGATGGCCGCTCCCGTTCGATCGACGACACGGCCGTCGACCTGTATGCCGCCGTCGGTACATGGCTGCTGGCCATGGGAGATCAATGGCAGAAGAAGTGGCAGAAAGCAGAAGATCGCGAACCGCCATCGACTGGATGGAACGTCGGATCTCATGAACAAGCTCGTATGCTCAAACTGCCCGCGCAGATGCGGCAAGAAAGACTGAATTGGTTATGGTTCACACAATACTGCTCGGCCATGGAAGGAACCCTTTTTTCTATGCCCTGGATACGAAGGTCACTCTACGATATATAGAGTAATTTTTTAACGAAAAATTCGCGCGGTTTCGGCCCTGTTTTCTCCCGGTGGGGTGTCGATCTTCGTTTCCCCTGTAGATCCGCAGCTGGTTCTGTAAATCTTCCGTAACCTGGCCGCTTCTCTAAGATTCGACTCAGGTTTCCTGCTCACAATCGAGCGTATCGCGCCCTTGATCGGCGCGCTTTCGAAAGGAAACTTCGTGAAGCTCACCCCCACTCTGGCACTGTGTGCCTCAGTTGTCCTGTCGTTCCCAACATTTGCGCAGGCATCGCATCACACCTCCCCAGTCACCCTTGTCGCGTGGACACCGCTTCCGGGCATCGAGGGTGATTTCGATTTTCTCGTTCTCGATAGCAAGCGCAATCATGTGATTATCGCGGCGGAAGAGCACCACACGCTCGAGGTCTTTGATGCAGCCACGGGAGCTCATCTGCAAAGCGTTCCCGGAGTGAAGACACCGCACACGCTGGCATATGTCCCGGAGAAGGACGAGATTCTCGTTGCAGATGGTGGCGACTCGTCGACGCTGTTCTTTTCCGCGGCAGACTTTCGTCTGGTCGACCGGGTGCCGCTCATCGACGGCTCAGTGACCGGCAAGACTGACTCGCCCGATGTTGGATACTATGACGCTCCCCGGCACACCTTCTACATCGGCAACGGCGGCAAGTCCGCAAACCTTTCTTATTCCGAGATCACGGCGATCGATGTCGAGAGCCATAAGATCACCGGCCGCGTTCGCGTAGAAGGCGCCAATCTTGAAGCCATCGCGGTGGATGAAAAAGCAGACCGGCTCTATGTCAACATCAGAGACCAGAAGAAGATTGGTGTCGTCGACCTGAAGGCGATGAAGTTGGTCGATACCTGGACAACGCCTGATTTGAACCTGAATACATCCATGGCGATCGACACTGTGAACCACCGCCTCTTTGTCGTGGGCCGCAAGCCCGGGATCTTCTATGCCTTCGATACCGCGACGGGTAGGGTTGTGGAGCAGCAGCCATGCATGAATATCGCCGACGGTATGGCCTGGGACCCGGTCTCCAGGCGTATTTACATCTTCGCTTCCCAGGGGATGAGCGTGTTGCACCAGGAGTCAGCCGATCACTACACCCTTTTGACCAACCTTCCCACCAACGGCGGAAAGACAGGATTGTTCGTGCCACAGACGAAGCAGCTCTTTGTCGTACATCCAAAGACCTCTATCGATGATGCAGGTCTTCTGGTGTATCAAGTCAATCCTTAGGGCAGTGAATCTGAAGTCCTCAGAAAAATTTTGTCATCCTAAACGAAGTGAAAGACCTGCTTTTCAGCTTTGGACGGCAACAGCTTTTCAATATTTATGACGCGAACTTTAGAGGCAGGACATTAGCGGTTGCCGATATAAGTGGAGGGTCGGCTGTTGGGGACATTCGAGCGAAGCTCGAACGTCTTGCTTAAGGGCACGGCTTCAGCCGTGCCGGTATAGCGCGGAGAAAGATGCGGCTTTAGCCGCTGAGGTCGATGTATCGGAACTTGCCCTCAGCGGCTAAAGCCGCCATCTGTGTGGGTTCCGTACGGGACGGCTGAAGCCGTCCCCTTAAGCAACGCATTCGCACCCTTCGGTGCGAAACGGTTGCGCGCCGCGCAACGGCTGAGCACAAGTGAAGGACCTGCTTCTTCAACGCTTCGGATGGCAAACACACTCATCAGGTATGCCGTGAACTTCAGGGACAGAACCTTAGCTGTTCCGCGATTCCTGATCCAGCTCGTTCTGGCTGCGCAGCAGGGCATCGCGTACAAAACGGATATGATCCCGTGTTGCAGTGGCGGCGGCCTCACGGTCGCCGGCCTGCAGCGCCCGGGCGATGGCATGGTGGGCTGCGGGAGTGTCCGGTGACGTGAGCTGGTAGGTCTGGCAGCGGCAGAGCCAGAGCTTGTCCTGGATATTGCTGTGCGTATTGGAGAGCTGTTCGTTACCGGTAGAAACCACAATCAACCGGTGAAAGGCGATGTCTTCTTCGATATACGCGGTCTTGTTGTCCCGCGCCAGCAACTCCGTGGTTCGCTCCAGGCTCTGCTCCAGGGCCTCGATAAACTCGGCGGTGATGGGCACGATCTGCGTGGCATAGACCTCCAGAGCCTCTCGCAGCTCATACAGGTCTGAGATCTCCTTGGCGGTGAAGCGGCGAAGATAGATGCCTTTACGCGGTTCAATCCGCAGCAGACCCTCGTTTTGCAAGGCATTCAACGCTTCACGCACTGGAGATTTGCTGATGCCCAGGTGTTCGGCAAAGAAGCTTTCCGTCAGCCGTTCGTCGATTGAAAAGCTGCCGCCCAGGATGTACTGCTTGATGCTGCGGTGAGCCTGATCTGTCAGTGTTTCGAGTGGTGCAATCCGTTCCATTACCGGCATGTGTCAGAAGCCTTTCGCGCCAGGGGCGCACGGTCTTAGTTTATCGTCCGGAGGCGGGATTCCACTCCCTTGCCAGAGCGGTGACGATGGAGGCCAGCGCGTCCAGATCGCGCAGGTCCATCACTTCACCCGGGGAGTGAGAGTTCCGCAGCGGCCAGCTCAGTGCAACATCGGTCGAGCCATACCGCTGGAAGGCAGCACCATCGTTGCCTCCTCCGGTTACGCCGTACTGTACCGGAATATGGTGTGCTGTGGCGATGGCCTGCACCTGCTGCACATCGGCCCAAGGAACAATATTCGAGTTATCGATAGCACGAACCAGGAAACCCTGCCCGAGAACACCGTCGGCATAGCGCTTGGATTCGAGTGGCGAATCGGACGAGACAAAGGTATCGATCGCGAAGACCGTCGCCGGCGTGGTTCCGGTTTTGGCCGACGATTCTGCGTATGCCACCGCACCTAACAGGCCGAGCTCTTCTCTGGTCGACCAGACGAAGGTCAGATTGCGAGCCGGCTTTTCGCCTAGGTCCCACACAGCGCGGACCAGGGCAGCGCAGCCGACACGGTCATCCAGGCTGCGGATGGAGACCCTGCGGTTCAGCAGCGTATGGAAGGTTTTGGGAATGGTGACGGAATCCCCAACCTTGATGCCCAGGGCAGCGGCTTCCTCCGCCGAACCCGCGCCGACGTTCAGCGTGGCCGGCGACCGGAAGTCGGTCGGGAAGTGGAACTGGGCGGTGTCGAAGTTTTGAGGCAGACCGACAACGGCGGAGCGCATACCCGCGGAGGTATGCACTACTGCAGGATGTCCCCAGTAGAAAGAGGTAGTGCCGCCGCCTTTGTTGTCGAGCTGGATCGTGCCGTCCGCGTCGATGGCGCGGATGCGGAAACCAAGCTCATCGGTGTGCGCCATAAAGACGGTATTGGGTCCGGTGGTGGGACCGAGATGCAGCACGAGATTGCCGGCGGCATCCGTGATGGGATGCGCCCAGGCGGGCAGCAGCTTTTCGACGGCCTCACGCGGCATCGTCTCGACCTCGCTGACCCCGTAAGCCAGCGTGAGCGTCTTGAGCAGCGCATCGTTTGCGGGCGCCGCATTTGGCCGCGAGATCGCGGCATAGGCAGCGGGCGGCGGCGGGGCAGGAACGAACGTCGGCATGGAAACGCCAAGATACTTCCCGACCACTGTGCCGAGAGCATCGAGATCATGGGCATCGATCATCTCGCCCGCAGTGAGCGGATAAAGGATCGGCACACTCAGGTGGGCGGTCTTCTCCGGTAGCGTGGGAGCAGGGCCATAGCCGCGTGTGACAAAGGGAGCACTCTGTGCCTGCTGCAGCGATGCGCCGTTAAGCCAGTCGGCTGATCTCGAGGAGCCGGAGAGTGTTAGCACTGCTCCGGTGCCTGGTTTCGGAGACGGAGGCAGAGGCTCGTTTCGCTCTGCGGCGGTACGCACCGGCCGTAGTGTACGGCCGAGATAGAGCAATTCGTCCGGGTGAGTCTGTTGCAGGACGCGAGCCAGGCCACGCGAGCCGGTCCACTGTTGCGTCACGAAGGCAATGGTGACGGTGCCGCTGGGAGCGCCATGGCCCAGTGCTTCGGCCGCAGCCAGCAATAAGGAAGCGCCGAAGCGATCGCCAACCGCCGTGCCGGAGTAGAGATGAGTTCCTACGACTGCAAGCGAGCGCTCGGCAGCGATCGGACTTAGCAGATCGACTCCACGGGCCAGGACTTCTGTGCGAGAGCTAGCACCCAGATCGACGTAGAAGTTGTCGATATCGTCCGGGTCAGGAACAGAGGCGCGTCCGGGCGTGAGGTGGATGGAGAGTCCGGCGACGATGGCCGGACGCTGCTCGCCCTTGCGCGTGGTGATGACCATCGGCTGTGCGTTGTGCATCTCGTTGTAGTGCGGCGGAAGCCCTGTCTGAGGAAGGCGAGTGACTCGCAGATAGCCGTCGTCTTCAATGTGGCTGACAACATATCCCGGCTCGTCCAGCGGAGCAACCAAAAGCCGACGTGGAGCTCCGGAGCCAAACGTGACGAGCACATTCCCCATGTTGTCCCGCTGCGGACGAAACGCGGCAAGGCGCTGTTCGATTTGGCGGGAGAGCTCTGTCTCATAGCCGCTAACAGCGACGGTATCCGTCAGTGACTTGAGGGTGCCGACTGGCACCGCATTTTGTGCAGAGATCGCCGCCGTACCGCCGAGGAGACAAACAAATGACAAGAATCGAAGGCGCATATCGTCCTTAAGCTATGGGATTTCGTTTGGTATCTGATATATTACGTCGCTAAGCGGTCCCATTATTTACCCAAAATTTATGACCCGGAGAGGACGCCTTGCCAGAGGCGCGAATCCCGGAGGCACGGTCTCTGGAAAGAAAGGCTGCAATGCATAGCCCTATCTGCCGGAGGTCCAGGTAGTTCGTTTGGAGGTCGTTCATGAGAAAGCTATTGACCATGGTCATCGCCGTTATGCTGGCGGTGACTGCCGCAAGGGCGCAATCCACCGCAACACTTTCAGGTACGGTGAAGGACTCGTCCGGCGCCGTACTGCAGGGAGCACAGATCTCCGTTCGTAATCTTGGCACGGGCGCCGAGCGCAGCATCGCCTCTGACAGCGCAGGCCAGTTTGTTGTTCCTTCCTTGCCTCCAGGGGACTACACCGTCAAGGTAACGGCAAGCGGCTTTGGCTCCTACACGGTTGAGAAGCTGACACTGCAGGTCGATGCGAAGACCAATATCGATGTGCCCATGTCGGTGGCATCGACCGGCGAGAGCGTGCAGGTGGACTCCAGCGCTCCACTCATCGACTCGGAATCGATCACGGTCGGCCAGGTCATCGATCGCCAGACAGTGCAGGAGGTGCCGCTCAATGGCCGTCACTTCCTCGATCTGACGGTGCTAACGCCTGGTGGCGTAACCGCTCCGGCGGCCGGCAGCCTTACAGCGCCGAGCCGCGGCTTGGGTGCCAACTCGTTCGTCACCGCCGGCAATCGCGAAGATTCGGTCAACTTCCAGATCAATGGCGTCAATCTGAACGACATGGTGCAGAACCAGATCACCTTCCAGCCGTCGATCAACACGACCTCAGAGTTCAAGATCAATAACCAGACCTTTTCGGCGGAGTACGGCCGCTCGTCCGGCTCCGTCGTCAACGTCAGCACGCGTTCGGGAACGAATCAGTTCCATGGCGAAGTCTTCGAGTATCTGCGCAATGAAGCGCTGGATGCACGCAATTATTTCAATCCGAAGGGACAACGGATCGCTCCTCTCAAGCGCCACAACTTCGGCGGCGCCTTGGGCGGCCCCATCTGGAAAGAGCACACCTTCTTCTTCGCCAGCTACGAGGGCCTGCGCCAGGCACAGGGTTTGACCATCAACAGCGGTGTGCTGACCGATTCACAGCGCGCCGGTGTCACTGATCCCGTGGCGCAGAAGCTGCTGGCTCTGATCCCGAGGGCGAATGACAGCACCGGCAGCCGTTATCTCGGTATCGCCGCCGGACCTGTCACAACTGACCAAGGGACGTTGGATATCAACCAGATCTTCAGCGCCACCGATACCTTGCACGGGTTCTATGCCATTCAGAAGGACAAGCGTACCGAGCCCACCCTGCAGAACAACACAATCTCGGGCTTCGGTGACAACCGCGCAGCTACACGTCAGATTCTCACACTCAATGAGACGCACATCTTCAGCCCGAGGCTGGTGAATGAGTTCCG
This sequence comes from Terriglobus albidus, assembly GCF_025685425.1. Classification (GTDB taxonomy): domain Bacteria; phylum Acidobacteriota; class Terriglobia; order Terriglobales; family Acidobacteriaceae; genus Terriglobus; species Terriglobus albidus. The sequence continues at coordinate 170,314 of NZ_JAGTAS010000032.1, read as the reverse complement.
TCTGGGCTTCAACCGCATCTCGATCTCGTTCAATCCGAATGTGACAACGGACCCAACAACGCTGGGGCTGGGGACCGGCACCAGCGGTCCGATTGGAATTCCGCAGATCACGATCACTGGCCCGAACCTCAACTTTGGTGGACCATCCGGATTCCCGCAGGGACGCTTTGACACCCTGGGTATCATTTCCGACACGGCGACGTATACCGTTGGCAAACATTCGCTTAAGTTCGGTGGCGAGTTCCGCCGCTTCCTCAATGCAAACTTCTCCGGAGACACGGGCACCATCGGCTTCAATACTGTGGCGAACTTCCAGGCCGGCCGTGCAAACAGCTTCACCATTACACCGACGCAGACTACAAGCCGTATCTACGTCAATGCGGTCGGTGGGTTCCTTCAGGACTCGTGGAAGATCACACCTACCCTTACGGCTGAGCTCGGCCTGCGGTTTGAATGGAATGGCTCACCCGTGGACGGCGCTAACCGGCTGGTGCTCTTCGATCTGCCAAGCGCCTCGCTTTACCAGGTGGGCACCAATGGCATCGGCAACAGCCCCTACACCCAGAATTACAACTATGAGCCCCGTCTTGGTTTCTCGTATGACGTCTTCGGCAACAACAAGACTGTGCTGCGCGCGGCCTATGGTTACATGGCTGACCAGCCGGAGACCAATGTCGTAAGCGGACTGAACGGAAATCCACCGTTCGCCAAACGTGTGACCTACAGTAACGCAACCACCACGATTCCTCTGTCGAGTCTGTACGCCTCCGCGGGCGCGGCCGGTATCGGCATTAACGGTGTACAGCGCAACTTGCGCAACGCTTATACTGAAACCTTCAACTTGAATGTGCAGCAGGAACTTCCATGGGGACTGGTCGGATCGATCGGCTACTACGGCTCCGTGGGCAAGCATCTGCGCACTCCGCTGAATGTGAACCAGCCGAATGCCTCGGGTGTACGCCCATTTCAGACGGTCTCGGCAAACAGTCCGATCTCCGGAAATGCAAATATCAGCGGTGTGAACATCACCCAGGTGTCATCGATCGGAATGTCGAACTACAACGCCATGTGGTTGACCATGCGAAAGAACTTCCGCAACGGCCTGAACTTTAACTTCAATTACAACTACTCGAAGTCTCTGGATACGGGATCTCTGAGCGGAACGGTGCTGCAGGATGCAACGCGGCCTTACCTGAACTATGGTCCGTCGGACTATGACACGGCGCACCGCATCTCCATGAACGCCATCTACGCATTACCGTTCAAGGGCAATCGTCTTGTCGAGGGCTGGCAGCTTTCGGGCATCTCGCAGTGGCAGACGGGCAATCCGCTGAATGTCACTACGACCTCAACCTTCACTGGGACGGCAAACGTCCTGCATCCCAACCTGCTGGCTCCGGTGCAGTACGGTCTCACTCGCCCCAGTCAGACAACCGTGCAGTGGTTCAACCCGGCAACATGCACCACGGCGACAGCGGGTTGCATCTTCCAGATTCCTTCCACCGGATTCGGTAACCTTGCTCGCAATGCACTCCGCGGACCTGGGTTTGCGGATACCGACTTCTCCATCGAGAAGAACACGGCGATCTACGAGGCACTGAAGTTCCAGCTTCGTGTCGACGCGTTCGATATCTTCAACCACCCGAGCTTCGGAAATCCGACGACTTCGGCGAACTCCTCAACCTTCGGCATTATCTCGTCCACACGTTTCCCGGTCGGCGACCTAGGCTCTTCGCGCCAGTTGCAGATCGTCGGTAAGATCATCTTCTAATTCCCGCTTCTTTCCAGGTGCGGCGCTTCGCCTGGTGCGAGGCGCCGCTTTTCACGCCAATTCAATTTTCTTTGACGGAGCGTTTCGATGATGAAGGTTCGCAGTATCTTTGCGGCGGTGACGGTGTTCTCTCTGCCTTGCCTGCTCGTTGCACAACAGAAGCCGCATCTCGCAGCCGCTGTGAAGCTGGACTTTGAGGCCGTAGGTGCGCCCATCAAGGCTGACCCTGTCGATGCCCAGATTGTGGCGGCGCTGAAGCAGGTCTCTGCCGAGCGCATCAAAGCCAACATCACCCGTCTGGTGGAGTTCAACAACCGCTCGACGATCTCCTCCACTGAAACCGATCTGAAGCCCGGCACCGGCGTGCTGGCGGCTGCCGACTGGATCAAGTCGCAGTTCGAGAGCTATAGCAAAGAGTGCGGCGGATGCCTCGAGGTCTCTTTCGATGAGTCCATCGAGCAGCCGCAGGCCGGTTTCAATAACAGCCGCCCTCGCATCATCAAGCCCACGCCGCTGCGTAACGTCGTCGCTGTGCTGAAGGGAACCGATCCGGTCGCGTCAAAGCGCATGTATCTGGTGACCGGCCACTATGACACACGCGAGACCGACGTGATGAACACGCATGACTTCGCTCCGGGAGCCAATGACGACTCCAGCGGTACAGCGGTTTCGATGGAGGCAGCGCGCGTGCTCAGCAAGCTCAAGTTTCCGGCGACACTCGTCTTCGTCACGGTTGCCGGTGAAGAACAGGGACTTAACGGATCGCATCATCTCGCAGAGCGTGCCCGCAAAGAAGGCTGGGAGCTCGAAGGTGTATTGAACAACGACATCGTCGGCGGCGACACCACGCCTGGAGACAAGCTGCAGTCCAAGCAGCGCATCCGCGTCTTCTCGCAGGGCATTCTGCCCTCGGCTCCAATCGAGCAGATCCGCCAGACACTGAACATTGGAGCAGAAAACGAGACGCCCTCGCGTCAGCTTGCACGCCAGGTGCTTGCCGTGGGAAGAACGTACTTCCCTGGAAGCTTTCATCCAGTGATGGAGCTCCGCCTGGACCGCTTCCTGCGCGGCGGCGATCACCGGTCGTTCAGTGAGGCAGGTTTTGCGTCAGTTCGCTTTACCGAGTGGCGCGAAAACTTCGACCACCAGCATCAGCATGTCCGTGTGGAGAACGGCAAACAGTATGGCGACCTGCTGAAGTATGACGACTTCGACTACATCGCCAGGGTGGCAAGGTTGAATATCGCAACGCTGGCAACGTTGGCCAATTCGCCGGGCATTCCGCAGAACGTTCGCGTCACTACGTCGAACCTCGACAATGACACGATTCTGAAGTGGGATGCTCCGCAGAGCTACACACAGCCGGTGACCTACCAGGTCGTTTGGCGTGAGACCGCGGCGAATGATTGGCAATATGCCGTGGACGCCAAGCAGTTCCCAGGCAAGGACGCGAATAGCGTGCGTCTTCCTGTTTCGAAAGACAATGTATTTTTTGGTGTGCGTGCCTGCACTGCAAAGCGAATCTGCAGCCAGGCTGTTGGGCCTGTTCCAAGCCGCGAGTAGATTTTCCCATTCAAGTCGGTACTCCATCCATCCTGCTTCCACCGATGCAGGATGGATGGGGAAAGATTTAGAGCAGCTCCAACAGCAGGGGAACTACAACTCCCGCCACGAGCGCTCCACTTACGACCACCTTGTTTCTTGCGTACCGATACGACATGTATAACCCCGTCAGTGTCGAGATCAATAGACCAATCGAGACCAGCATGAAGAAGATCTTCATCGGTAATGGGGACCGTATCGTCTCCATCTTTTTTGCTGTCTTATCGCGTCCGTCTTCCGCACGTTTGTTTTCGCTGCTCTCGACGGATTTCTTCTTCGGCGGCGGCACCGTAAACGTTTGGTTCTTATGCAGCTGCGAGAACTGCTGAACCCAACGTGAGGGTACATAGGACCCATCTTTTGATGCCGACTGCAGAGAGAACGTCTGCCACGCGCCGGTCACGGCAAAGAAGAGGATCGCGGGTGTCAGGAAAACCCCCATGTACAGATGTATGGCTCGTGATGCCTTCACGATGAGGTGAGATCTGGTCATTGAATCTTCCGGTGTAGTGGGAACAGATAGTAGACAGAGGCAGACGAACACCTGTCTCTTCATTTCCTACGGCTGTTGGATGACTCGATTGAAGCGCTATTGTCTTAAGGCAACCTTAGGAATACTGAGTCGTTACGAAGAATTGATCAGATGTCAGCAGATTTTTACGGTGTTCCCCAGGGGATTCATGGAGTCTGCCTCCGCTGTTACCATCGGTGTGATGAAAAGGCTGAGTGCAAAGGCGCTTGTTACCTCCTCTGGTGTTTTGTCCGATCCGATCATCACCATTGATGCCGACCGGATTGTGCGCATCGCGACCCGCGACGAGGAAGCGGTCGATTCGGTCGATTACGAATTTCCGGATTGCACGCTGACGGCTGGATATCTCGACATTCACTTTCACGGCATCGCCGGCCACGATGTGATGAACGCCTCGACGGAAGGACTGGGCGAGGTCGCACGTCACCTTGCCCATGCCGGTATCAGCCGCTTTCTGCCCACAACGGTGACGGCTGCTCTCGATGACACGCTCACCGCGCTTGAGAATATGGCCACCTTCATTGAGGCCGGAATGCTTGATGGAGGAGCGCAGGCCGCGGGCATCCATATCGAAGGCCCATTTCTTTCGCATGGCAAGCGAGGCATGCATCCAGCCGAATTTCTGCTGCCGCCTTCTCCAGAGCTATTGAAGCGCCTGTGGGAGGCATCACGCGGAAACCTCGGGCTGATGACCATCGCGCCGGAGCTTCCGGGCGCACTGGAGACGATCCGCTATGCCGTCAGTCTGGGAATTCGTTGCTCCGTAGGACACTCCATGGCGACAAAGTCCGAGACGCTGGCGGGCATAGAGGCAGGAGCGGTGACAGCGACCCACACCTTCAATGCCATGCGTCCCCTGGACCATCGCGAGCCGGGCATCCTGGGCGTGGTTCTCGATCGCGACGATCTCTATGCGGAGCTGATCTGCGATGGCATGCATGTCGCGCCGGAGATGGTGCGGCTATGGCTCAAGGCCAAAGGGCCGGACCGCGCCATTCTGATTACCGACTGTCTGGCGGCGGCAGGTATGCCGGATGGAACCTATAAGGCAGGCGGTACAGTGGTGCGCATCAAGGGCTCGGCCTGCGTCACGGATGAGGGCACGCTGGCGGGAAGCATCATTACTCTGGATCGAGCGGTGGAGAACTTCCTGCGAATGACCGGCGCTCCGCTGCCGGTGGCTGCGCGCCTGGCAGCAAGCAACCCCGCGCGAATGCTGGGGCTGCCTGAGGAACTCATTCCGGGAGCCTGGGCCGACTTCAATCTCTACGGGACGCAGGGAGAACGGCGAGGCACAATGCTGCGCGGCGAATTGCTTTAGCCGGTGTGTCTGAAGACTCTATCAAAAGTGTTGTCATCCTGAACGTAGTGAAGGACCTGCTTTTCGATGTTCCGGGCGGAGATACTTCTTAGGATTTAAATCGCGAATTTTAGATTCAAGTATCATTTCCTTTGCATCGGCACTGCCAACAGCATCATCCCATCCTTTGATGAGTGCCACGCGTCATGCTGTTCGTAGACCCTCTGAGCCGCTGCGTCCCTACATAAGGGAGATGCTCTGGGTCCGGTCCGAGGAAGACCGTGTGCAGACTCTTCTGCCGGAATCAGGCATGACGCTGGCATTACGTGTTGCAGGAGCCGTCACGCGAGGGACGGAATGTCTGCCCGGCATGGTGATTTCTGGGATACAGGGCCACGCCCGAAGTCTTACTCATGCACGCGGGACTGAGACAATCATCGTGCGCTTTACCGAAGCCGGCGCCGCCGCATTTCTGCGCGAGAACGCAGGGCAGTTCTCCAATCAAACCATTGATCTTCTCGATGTACTGCCGAAGAAAACGCAATCTCGCTTTCAGAATCTTCCGGAAAGTCATGCTACTTCGGCGGAGTATCTCGACACCGTAGAGCGTCATCTCGCGGACCATCTCCGCATGGCCGCGCAGATATCGCCGCCGATTGCAGCAGCCACGGCGATGATCCGGCGGCATGGTGGGAAGCTGCGAAGCGACCATCTGGCTCGCGCAGTCGGTATGAGTGAGCGTGCTCTGGAGCGCACGTTCCTGCGTGAGGTCGGAGTCAGGCCCAAAATGCTGAGCCGGCTGGCACGGCTGGAGCATGTCTGCGAGCTGTGGGATCGCGGGCATTCTCTGACGGATGTGGCACAGCACGCCGGATACGCGGACCAGCCGCACATGGTGCGCGATTTCCGCGATCTGACGGGAGCGAGCCCTCGCCGCCTCTTCAGCAGCGGTCAGCCACGAAACCTGCCGGTTTTTTACAAGTAAGCAGTCCATCCCGCCCGATAGCTTGAGGACATACGGCTGTTACGCCGGCGAGGGATGCAATGAACCGTTACATGATGTTGTTTCGCGGAACCAGAGCATTAACTAAATCAGAGTTAGAGCAGAGAGGTGTTGCGATTCAGGAGTGGGTCGCAATGGTTCGTCAGAAGGGAATCAGCCTTGACCCGCGAATCCTGGACCAGGTGGTGGGGAGCTACGTGCAGAAGAACGGAGCAGTGACCTCCGATGTTGGAGCGAGCGAGCCCGCTCTTACTGCGGTCGTATCATTCGAAGCCGCCGACGATGAGACCGCCAGTGAGATCGCCCGAGCTCATCCGGGTCTGCACTACGGTGCAATGATCGAGCTGCGTCACTGGCTACCACCCGCACCACGTAGCTGAAGCCCGGAGGCACAGCAATACGGATTTATTTATGAGGTGAACTCGAAGCTCCGGGACAATGAACCCCGGGGCTTTTGATTGCCGCAGCTCGTTGTCTTCGGATGATGATCGTCGCACCTGTATTCCTTTGCGAATCTAGCGTTATGAACGTTCATCAACTAACAAAGCGGATACTGGCACTACAAGCGCTGAAGGCGCGCTCTATACCAGCCTGGGGTAACGCCCCAGGTTTCGGTATCCAAGAATGTTTAAAGGGCTGAAGGCCCGCTCCATAACTCTGATGCGAAAGTAGCTGAAGGAGTCCGTCTAGCCGATGCCCGCAAGGAGATCACTCGTTGAGAATCCTGGGCATCTAGTGCGTAGGTCATCATGAATATGTCGGCACTCCGTAGGCCGCTCGGATACCAGTTATGATCGCGTTGCAGAATTAATAAAATAATTCTTGACGGGGCTTGTGGCACCACGTACGTTTGCTTCTGCAATCACAGCTTAGAGATTTGATTGACCTGAAAATATTTCAGGTCCCCACTAACGGAAGGGGATCGATGTTTGTTCTGGCCTTGCTGAATCGTAACAATCTTGGTTACAGCAGTTCCTCTCTATTACAACCAACCCAACCCACACGCAACGCCGTTCATTAGGTGAACTGTCAGCCTTCTTCTATCTAACTCCCCTTTGATGTTGTTGGGAGTGGTTCAGAAGGCTATTGAAGTTATGTGGTGGCGAAGGACACCGCTTCACGCGGGCGAAGCGGTCGTGCGCCTAAAGCATCACGGAATTGAAAGCGACACAGGAAGAGGATGACAGGATATGCAAAGGAATAGGCTGTGGTTCGCCGCTCTGGTGACATTGTTCGCGGTAAGTGCGCACGCGCAAAACACATTTCCTGCCAGTGGAAACGTTGGGGTTGGCACGACAACACCAGCTGCAGCTCTTGATGTTTCTCCTTCCCTTACAAATCCCAGCGCTAACATTCCGTCGGTGCCTGGTGGCCCTCTCACTAGCACGGGTGTGTTCAATCTGTCCCCCAATCTCACGTTCTCCGACAACGCAAATAGAACAGTGACTGGCGCTCTATTTATGCCATCTATTCTGAATTCTTCTACTTCTGGCTTCCTGAAGATCAACGCTGTTAAAGGCGCCGCCTATCGGTTCAACTTGAACGATCTTTCTACGATGAGCGGGCTCGTAGGCGGCAATTTTAACGCCGGCCACTCGGATACGACATCTACTGCTATGCCGACAACAACGTCGGTTTTTGGTGTCCAGGGTAGTGCATACAACTACAGCGGCACGATCTCAAACTCCTATGGAGTGTACGGGCAATCCTTCAATACTTCCGCAAATGCAACCACAACAAATGCGTATGGCGTATATTCCTGGATCGGTTCGAATAACTCAAATGTGGGAACGGGGTACGGATTCTATGCCACGACTGGCCTTACAGCCAGCGGAACGATCGGAACTTACTACGGGCTCTATCTCGCGGATCCGTCCACAACTGGGATCACAAATCGATACGGGATTTATCAGGAAAACAGCTTAAACCGGAACTACTTCGCGGGTAATGTTGGTATCGGCACTACCTCTCCAAGTGCGTTGCTTTCAGTCGGCTCAACTTCTCAGTTCCAGGTAAACTCAGCCGGTGCGATCTCGACTACCGGCGGATTATCGGTCGGCGGAAACCAGGTAATCAGCCCCAGCGGCGTTTGGGTCGGCCCTTCGACAGGTCTGGTTGGTCCACAAGGCCCTGCGGGTGCCACAGGCCCAGCAGGCGCGAGTCCCTGGGGATTGTACGGTTCCAATACCTACTACACAAACGGCAACGTTGGTATCGGCACAACGAATCCGAGTGCTCTCTTGGACGTAGAGACACCATCAACTGCAGGTATCCGCGGAATCCTCAGCGGCCAAACCAGTAATGATAGTAATGGCGGGTTCTTCAACCTTCTTAAGTCTCGATCTGGCGCTGCTATCCAGAATGGCGACAATTTAGGAAGCTTAGCCACGCAGGCATTCGACGGTACCCAGTACATTAATGCTGCCCGAATTCGATTTGTATCGAATGGTGCCGTTTCGACTGGAAGCATTCCGACGGATATCCAGTTCTTAACTGGTACTGGTGGCGGTGGTACAGAGAGAGTGCGAATTGTAAGCAACGGCAACGTGGGTATCGGCACGACGAACCCTCAAAAGAAGCTTCATATCGCGGGCGACGTGGAGATCGATGGGCAACTCTTCTTCGGCGGCATTGCGCAAGGCCAGAGTGCTCCGTATGCAGGCTGCGGTGCGGATTACGCAGAGTCTGTCGATGTGACCGGAGACCGCACCAAGTATGAACCGGGCGATGTGCTTGTGATCGATCCGAAGGCTCCGGGAAAGTTCCTCAAGTCGAATGAAGCGTATTCAACCATGGCATCCGGTGTCTATTCGACGAAGCCGGGCTTCGTGGGCAGATTCCATGAGGCCAGCGATCCCGCCAGCGCAGACGAGATCCCGATGGCGATGCTCGGCCGCGTCCCTACCAAGGTAACGGCGGAGAACGGCCCCATTCAAGTGGGTGATCTACTCGTGACCTCATCCACCATGGGCTATGCCATGAAAGGCACGGATCGCAGCCGTTTGGTCGGTGCGGTGATCGGCAAGGCTCTCGGCTCGCTCGACTCCGGCACCGGAACCATCATGGTGCTTATTACCTTGCAATAACAAAGCAGAACTCTGAGGGAACGAAAATGTCACGTAAGCCTCGCAGGATAATTCTGCTGCTCTCGGTTTTCGCCTGCTTAGTCGGCCGCGGCGTCGCCGCTACGGCTCTCGGCTCGGTCACCATCGGCGGAGGGGAACAGTCCTCAGGAAGCACTTACGATACCGGTACCGTGACGGCGACCATCAATGGTATCTCAGTGTCCTTGACCTACGGCCAGTTCACGACGCCGGCGGGCATAGCATCGGCACTTGGGGCGCTGATTACTAACAATTGCAACATGCCGATCTATGCTCAGGCGAACGGAACCACGCTCACCTTCTATCAGAAGGGAGGGAACACGATGACTTCCGCGAGCATCACGAGTGTGTCCAATAATCCGTCGCTCTTTCCTAGTAATTCCTTCCAGGTCGGTGGAGGTGGTGCGTGGTTGCTTGCACAGATTAGTCTCTCGCTGCCGGAGGGGCCGCCGCAGATGGGAGTCACTATTACTGGTGGAGATTTCGGCGCTGCGGCGGGAAGAGTGACGATTGGTGGTATCCCAGTCACAATTTTAAGCTGGAGCCCAAACTCTATTACCGTACAGGTGCCAAATGGTCTGGCCGTTGGCCTTTATGACGTTGGGGTCACGACCGCAACATGGGCGATCAATGGCGGAGCCAAGTTTCAAGTAGACAATCCATTTGCATGCAATTGAAGTCATTCAAGAAATAGTAGTAGTCATCCAAACTGCTTAGGGCGTGTTTTTCAGGAAGGTTTCAATGCGTTGCAAAAATCCAATCACGAGCATCATGTTGGTAATGCTAACCATGACTGGCGGCTCGTTATTTAGCCAGGACCCTGGCGTAGTAAAGGTTCAGCCAACAAAGACGCCACCGACTCTACCAGTTCTTTACCGTCATTTCCTCGCTTATCAATTGCATCTTGAGAGAAGAGCCGATGCACTTAAGCAGGCTGGCAAGGATGGTGAAGATTTGCGGACCCACTTCCAAAAACGATTGGGTTTCTCAAATGGAGAATTCACGAAAATTCACACATCTGCTTTGCATCTCGAAAAGGCTCTCCAGGACAAAGATGCTGAAGCGCGGAAGATTATCAAAGACGCCCATGCAGCCATTCCCAAAAGGCCTCTGCCGAAAGGTTTTGTAATACCACCTCCACCGCCTCGCTTAAAGGAACTTCAGGCTGAACGCGATGCTGCAATCAGCTCAGAAATCGAGACCCTTCACAAAAATCTCACCCCTGACGATGTGGAGAAGCTTGAGACGTTTTTGAAAAAGGATTTAGCATCCGCCGTAACGGTAGGTACTTTACCTGATCACATATCCCAACCTTCCATGCTGTCCCGGAGGGGGAAATGATGACATCGATACGGCGAGCTTCTCTGATTGCAATTTGCTTTTGTTTTTTCTTTGCAAAGACTATTGTCGCTCAGCAAGTTACCGGTATCTCTGGAGTACTGGAATCCACAAATGCTAACGAAATAGATGGTTGGTCCGAAACTGATATAGATTACGAAACCGCGTACTATTACAACGCGGCCGTGATCGGTTATCTCTACCAGGATCAGGCACAGCAGGATGTTAAAGCTTCCGATACGGACTATGTGGATAATTCTGTCGATCCTCCGATCGTATGGGCTGGCGTAGAAACCACATCGCCAGTGCACCAGGGAAGTGTCTACACCATCTACAGCGAGCACTACCTGGAAACCTACTTCGATTACGAAGAGGGGGACTACTACAATCCTTACCAATATCCACCAGGGGCATCTTTCACATCACCCGGCGGCGGAGATCCCACTGGAACTGGCTACGACTCTGGAGGCGGCCAGGTATATGTCGACCAGGAGATCATTTATCTTGGGTACACATATTTTCAGTTTGGTACCGCGCCGCCGTCGATCTCGAGCATCAATCCATCCTCGGTTGTGCGGGGAACCTCTGGAACAATTCAGGTTCAGGGGCAGAACCTTCGAGACGATCTTGGAAGGCTAACCGCCTCGTCCCGTGACGGTGACCTGTCAGTCAGCGTGGCGAGTGGGGATGCAGCATCTGCATCACTCAACTACAGCGTTTCAGGAACCGCTTCTGTGGGCACACATCAATTCACGGTGTCGAATACCTGGGGAGAAAGCGAGCCGGCCAATCTGACGGTTGGCTATCCACCAGCCGTCGTCACAGGCGTAAGTCCCAATGTCTGGGTTGCAGGCAATGACTACGATGTGACTGTGACAGGAACGGGCTTCGGCACAAATCCTACCGTGTCCGCAGTTGCTTCGGGAGTCTCCTCTGGCGTAGCCCATAATTCCTCACCGGACGGAACTACAACTTACTTTCACGTGCATGTGGCCCCGAATGCACCAAATGAACCGGTTCAGATAATTGTTGTTCCGGGTTACTCCGGCAGCAACTATATTTGCGGTAATTGCAATGGGGGCTCAGGGACCGGCTCAAGCGCCGTTTCTGTCGAGGCTGCGACACCCATACCGCAGATTACGTTCAACGGCGCAAACATATCTGGGACTACCCAGGCGGTCTGGGCCGGCCAGAAGATCGCGTTGTCCGTTCCTACCCCAAATGGATACAACATCCAGAGCCAGTCGTGGTCGTTCTCCAACCAATCAGCGATTACCGGGGGCTTCACAAACCAAGCTGGCAGCGACCAGCCCTCGGCGAGTGGAGGCGGTCAGGAAGCTGCCGATCCGCCGCTTAATCAGAATGCTTTGACCTTCTACTGGGTTAATCCAGGAGACAACGGAGAAACCGTCACTTATACTTATACGCTGGACAATGGGCAGTCAGCTAACGCTACTGCAACGTTCAATATATCCGGTCCAACCGGTAATCTTTTGCCCAACGCCTTTGCTCAGAGCAATATCACAGGCACATCACTAGCGAATCCCCAGGCTCAAGTCGCAACCATGGCAATGGCTAATTCTCCAGCGAAGCCCGGGGTGGGTGTCTTCATAAACGATAATGCTCAGCCCGTCTCCGATGGGACACAGTGTCCGGCACACCCAGGTGCGGCGCCAGCGGCGGGCTGTGGGCAGTTTATCTGGGTTCAGATTCTTAATTCAGTTATCAGATCACAGATTATCCCGGTAGGAGAGCCATTTGATCCAAACAACGCCTCCAATCAACTTGACGGGACGTATCCTTATGCTAGTGGTATAAATCCCAATGGTACATATTCCTCGAATGCTACCTGGGATTCTCCGGGCAGGGGGCTGCTGCATTCTTGGGGAGAGGCAGCGGAGCCATTTAGGGCCACGATGTATGTACTTTGGGACCCCGCACTGCCAGCAGGTTGCATTCCAGCCTGGGTCGATACGACTATCGACCCGTACAAGCCCCATGCTAGTCAAGGGTGTACCTCTATCCCGATTCCGCTCGGATCGGTGCAGTGGAGTTGGTCTGCATGCGCTATCAATGCGTTAGCTCCGGCTCCTGGGGGCGGGACTACGCCATCCTGGTTCTTGCAGTGTGGAACGGGGAGTGGAAATACCGCTGGCGCCGGTAGCGGTTATCCTCAATGGTTAAGCGGTACCGGGCCAGGGGGCTGTGCCACATCCGACCACGCAAACTGTCAATAAACCTGGATTGAGGAATCGATATGCAGAGATTTCGTATTCTTGTGATGTTTGTAGCGACAATAGCGACGCTCGAAAGCCCAATTCCGTCTGGAGCTCAATCTGCTCAAGCCAAGCAGCCAGATTCGGTCTCAATTCATCTCTCCCTCGAAAAAAGTAGCTATGTCATTGGTGAAACGCCAATCGCTGTGATGACCATCAAAAACATAAGTTCGAAGGAGGTATGGTTTTCGAACGCTTCATATCATCGTCGGATTCACGTCAGACGCAAAGATAGTGAGGCGCCAAAGAACGAAGTATATCGCCACATGCTCGGGGACTTTCGACCTGGCGATGGACCAGACCTTAGGTCAGACACTATTGCTCGGCCCATCGCGCCGGGCACGGTGGCTACGCAAAAATATGATTTAACTTACTTTTACGATGTTAGTCAGCCTGGAGACTACAGTATTTACCTGGAGATATATGATCCTGCCGGACCACAGGACGGATCTGGGCACTGGCTGCGGACAAACACTGTAAACTTTGAAATGAAGGCACCTAGTCAGTAGCGCGCATTTACATAAGCCTGTAGAAAGTCTCCGCTGCTTCAGGATTAGCCAATTACCCTTATCAGCTTGCAGGAATGTTGGCGTCATTAACCTACAGTAGTTGTTCTTGGGAACACGGCGGGTTCCGGGAAGCGGTGACTTCGGAGAGGAACTCGCCGCTTTTGTCTTTTAAGCGGAGCCTTCTCTGCTGAATCGCCATTAACCAATGAACGGTACGTATCCCGCCGACTCGAAAGTGTGGCATTCCTTCCTGTCCTAAAGGGGCTTTCCCGGAGCCCTTCCGCCGCAGTAGCTTGGAAGGCGCTGGGCTCCTTGTCTCTCATCGTGAAATTGAACGAATCTGGAGGGTGTGCCGATGCTGATCGTCTTCGTCCTTTTTTTATTTGGTTTTGTCGCTGGCCTGCGTGCTTTGACGTCTCCGGCAGGTGCAAGCTGGGCGGCGCATCTTGGGATGCTTACCGTAACCGGAACATCGCTTGCCTTCATGGGATCGAAATGGACTGCGTTGATTTTCACGGTGCTTGCCATCGGCGAGTTGATTAACGATAAGCTGCCGAAGACGCCGAGCCGCAAGGTGCCGCCGCAGTTCATTGCCCGTATCCTGATGGGCGCGCTGGCCGGAGGAACCGCCGGTGCGGCACACAGTGTGCTCGGTTACGGTGTGGTTCTGGGTATCCTTGGAGCTGTTTCCGGAACCTATGGCGGCGCCTGGCTGCGGGCAAAGCTGACCGAGGCGACGAAGTCTGCGATCGGTGCGGCGCTGCTGGAAGACGCTTTGGCTATTGTGCTGGTGATTACCGCAATCCGGGGGGCTGCATGACCGAACGCTATGACGCCATTATCATCGGGGCCGGCCAGGCCGGCCCGGCTCTCGCGGCACGTCTGAACGCCGCGGGACAAACCGTGGCGCTGGTCGAGCGCAAGCTCGTAGGCGGAACCTGCGTCAACGTAGGCTGTACGCCCACCAAGGCGATGGTGGCCTCGGCTCACGCAGCCCATATCGCCCGCCGCGGGAACGACTATGGCGTCAGACTCAAAGGCACAGTGTGTGTTGATCTGGAAGCCGTAATGGCCAGGAAAAACGGTATCGTCGAAGCCTCGCGCAAGGGACTCCTTTCCTGGATCGGTAGCATGGAGCACTGCACCCTGATCCAGGGGCAGGCGGCCTTTGAATCACCGACGACCGTCCGGGTGGGGGATCGTCTCCTGGAGGGAGCCCGCATCTTTCTGAATGTAGGGGCACGGCCCATGTCCACCGTAGAGGGCCATGAAGGCGTACCCGCGCTGACCAGCACGACCATCCTGCAGCTGCGCGAGCTCCCTCAGCATCTGGCGGTTGTCGGCGGCAGCTTTATCGGCCTGGAATTCGCGCAGATGTTCCGCCGCTTCGGCAGCGAGGTGACGGTTGTCGAACGGAATCCGCGCATCATCTCCCGCCAGGATGAGGATGCCAGCTCCGAGCTTCAGGCCATTATGGAGGCGGAGGGTGTGAAGTTCCGGACACACGCCAACTGCATTCAGTTACACAACAGCGAGCGCGGCATCAGGGTCTCGCTCGACTGCGAGCAGGGAGAGCCGGAGGTGGAGGCATCGCACGTCCTGCTGGCCACTGGACGCAAGCCCAATACGGACGATCTCAATCTGCGGGCGGCAGGCGTGCAGATGGACGCTCACGGCTTTGTAGTCACCGATGAGCATCTCCGCACCACCAGCCCAACCGTGTGGGCAATGGGAGACTGTAACGGACGCGGCGCGTTCACCCATACGTCCTGGAACGACTACGAGATTGTCGCCGATAACCTGCTCGACGGCGGCACTCGATCTGCGGCGGATCGTATTCCGGCCTATGCGCTCTTCAGCGATCCTCCGCTGGCGCATATTGGAATGACCGAAAGCGAGGTGCGGCAGAGCGGGAAACCCGCACTGATCGGCAATCGCCCGATGTCGCGTGTAGGACGCGCGGTGGAAAAGGGTGAGTCCTCCGGCTTCATGAAGGTGCTGGTTGACGCCGAATCGCGCCGCATTCTGGGAGCGACGATTCTCGGCGTCGGCGGCGATGAGGCAATTCACTCCCTGTTGACCTGCATGTACTCGCGGCAGACCTACGATCTTGTCGCCACGGCGGTGCATATTCATCCTACGGTCGCGGAACTGCTCCCCACCATCCTGCAGGAGCTCAAGCCTCTGGCGTAGCTATGCCTGGTCGCCGCACATTTTCCCGCTTCACCAACCCTTTCGGGTGTGGTGCACTGCATTGCAGCGGGTGATATTGTTTCTCTACTGCTATATCCCCCCAGGGAGGGCTGCTTATGAACTCCCCGATCCGTGTACTCACTGTCGACGACCATCCTTTGATGAGGGATGGCATTGCTTTCATCATGCAGAAGGCGCCAGACATGGAGCTTGTGGCTGAAGCGACGAACGGAGCCGAGGCTGTAACCGCGTACCGCAAGTACCGTCCGGATGTCACGCTGATGGATCTGCAGATGCCCGTCATGAACGGTATCGAAGCGATTCAGGCGATCCGGGAAGAGTTTCCCAAAGCGCGCATCGTCGTGCTGACGACCTACTCCGGCGATGTGCACGCAACCCGCGCGCTGCAGGCCGGAGCGATGGGCTTCATCCTGAAGAGCATGCTCGGTACCGAGCTGATTGATACCATCCGTGCGGCGCATCAGGGACGCAAGCGCATCTCGGATGAGATCGCTCATGGCATGGCAGAGCATCTCGGCTCGGAGTCGCTCTCCACGCGCGAGCTCCAGGTGCTGCAGGCGGTTGCCTCGGGCTGCTCGAACAAGATCGTCGCCGACCGCCTCAGCATTTCAGAAGATACGGTGAAGGGCCACATGAAAAATGTGCTCGCGAAGCTGCAGGCCAACGACCGTACTCATGCAGTTCTGATTGCGCTGAAGCGGGGCATACTGGAAGCCTGATCCGCGCAGGTACCGGCAGAGACCTCGGCTTGGAAAGCGGCTGATCCATCGGTCATACTGCTTGACATGAGAGATAAGCCGGGGCCCGCGGTAAAAGACGATCGCGTGACTTCAAGAATCATTACCGATCTCAAGTCACGGATCGCCGATGGGAGATTACGTCCCGGGGAACGGCTCGCAACCGAACGGGAGCTGGCCGAGGAGTTCGGGGTCAATCGCGCTTCGGTACGACAGGTATTGAAGGTTCTCGAAACGATGGGTGTCCTTACCCAGCGTGTTGGCGATGGTACGTACTTGAGTCTGACCGCTGAAAACATATTGGATGAACCAATAGAGTTCCTCTTGCTGCTGGAGGATATTCGCGGCGAGGAGCTCTTCCAGACCCGGATCCTGATGGAGCCGGAGCTTGCGGCTCGTGCCGCGGAGCGTGCGGATTCCGGAGATATCGGAGCTCTGGCGCGGGCCATCGAAGATCTACGCTCCAGTACCTCCTCCACGGAGCGAGTCCTGGCGGACCTCAGTTTTCACGATGCGGTTTACAGAGCAAGTGGCGACAGGATCTGTCAGATCCTCTTCAAGCGCCTGCATCGGGTCACCATGGATTCCATGATGAGCCTCTCCGGCATCGAGCTTGAGCGTCCTCTCCATTTTCATGAACGAATTGCGAGCGCGATTCGTGCGCACGACCCGGAGGCAGCGCGCAGGATTATGCGCGAGCATCTTGAGGACGCAAACGCCCGGTACGTGTCGCTTCGCAAGCGGCGCAGCCGGGCGCCACGGAAATAAAATCATTTGACACTGCTGCAAATGCGTGGATAGACTTCGGGACAATTGGATGAACCAATTATTCCTGCAATGAGCGCACCCTCGAAAACCTGTTGGCGGGTTCTGTACCTGCTGACGTTCGCAATGGGGATCAGCTTTGTCGATCGAGGCACATTATCGATCGCACTGGTGAGCATCAAACGCGAACTGCATCTGGACGAGTCCCAGTTGGGGGTTCTTGGTTCGGCTTTTTTCATGACCTATACGGTCATGCAGCTCGTTGCCGGCAAGCTGCTGGCACGTATGAACGCCATCACTCTCTATGCGGCAGCATTCCTGGTGTGGTCTTGTGCGACTGCGTTTACTGGTTTCACGCGTGACGTTCATGTCTTCGGGGTATCGATCAGCAGCTTCTATGTCCTGTTCGGCCTCAGGCTTTTACTCGGCTGCGGCGAGTCAATCTCATATCCTGCGACGGCGGTTTTGATTACAGGTCTATTCCCGGAAGGGCTGCGGGGTACGGCGAACAGCCTGATTGACGCGGGATCAAAGATCGGACCGGCGCTCGGCATCATGCTCGGCACGACAGTCCTATTGGTAATCGGCTGGAGAGGGATGTTCTTATGGCTCGGATTGCTGAGCCTGCTATGGCTTCCTGTCTGGCTTATGAGTACGCGTTCGCTTGATGTTGTTGTTGCTCCGAGCACCTTTTCCCGCTCCCTGGGGTATCGGCAGATCGCATCTCAGGGTTCATTCTGGGGAGCTACGGTTGGCCATATCGGCGGCAACTACGCATGGAGTCTTTTCGTCGTGTGGCTGCCATATTACGTTGAACATGCGGGCTTCTCAGGTAAGCGACTGGTGTGGATGAGTTCCATGCCATTCTGGCTTCTCACCGTCGCATCTGTTGGAAGCGGGTACCTTTCAGATCGCCTCATACGCCTGGGGTCGCTGCCGATCCGTGTAAGAAAAGCGACGGTATGCATTGGATCGATCGGTTGCGCTGCCTGTTTATTGGCTGCTTCTCAGGTGTCTTCCATTGTTCTGCGGCTTGTGCTTGTTCTCGGAGCCAGCTTTTGCCTGGGTCTGTTTTCGTCAAATAACTGGGCCCTGGCGCAGGCTCTCTCTGGCGAAGAGGCAGCCGCAAAGTGGACGAGTCTGCAGAATCTTTTTGCGAACGCTTCAGCCACGCTGGCGGCCTGGATTACCGGTGTTGTCCTGTCGCGCACCTCGAGTTTTTCCGCCGCTTTTCTGATTGCCAGCACAGTGCTTTTGATCGGGGCAGCGGCATATTGGTTCGGTATCGACGATCGCGGGCCGGTGGTCTGGGAACAAGAGTGTATAGGAGAGGTGAGTGATGCGTGCTTGCGTGATACACGGTCCGCTCGACTTGAGAGTTGAGGAACGAGCAGTTCCAGAGGTAGGGAAGGCGCAGGTGGCCGTGCGGCTGGGAGCAGGCGGCATCTGCGGTTCGGATCTTCACTATTTCCACGACGGCAGAGTCGGCAGCTTCGAGGTTCGGCAGCCGATGGTGTTAGGCCACGAAGTCGCAGGAACTGTCGTTGCTGTTGGCGAAAGCGTGACGGAGCTGCAAGCAGGGACGCGCGTAGCCGTGAACCCGGCACGTCCTTGTCTCGCATGTCGTGAATGTCTTTCCGGCCGGGCGAATCTATGTACCGATGTCAGATTTTATGGAAGTGCCGCTCGTTTCCCCCATGTGGATGGAGCATTCTCTGAGGTCTTTATTGCCGAAGAATCACAGTGCGTGGCGATCAGTGACCAACTCCCATTCTCTGTAGCGGCCTGCGCGGAACCACTCGCGGTTGCGCTTCATGCTGTTCGCCGTGCGGGCAATCTGCTCGGCAAGCGGGTCCTGATCACGGGGTCTGGTCCGATCGGTTTATTGACAATCCTATGCGCAAAGCTTGCCGGCGCGTTTGAGGTGACCGTTACCGATCAATTGGACGAGCCTCTCTCGAAGGCACAACTGTTCGGCGCCTCCAGAGTCGTCAACATCACCCGGGAGCGGTTGGTGGAGGATGGTTTTGATGTTGCGATCGAAGCTGCCGGAGCTATTGCCGCTCTCACAACATGCTTGCAGCATGTCCGTCCCGGCGGCCGGGTGGTCCAACTCGGATCTTTGCCGTTAACCACGACGGAGTCGCTTCGGTTGCCGACACTTGTTACGCGGGAGATTGAACTTGTCGGAAGCTTCCGGTTCTACGAGGAGTATCGAATGGCTGTTGCGCTACTCGAATCGCGCAGCATCGATCTATCGCCCATTCTTACTGCCGAAGTTCCGCTTGAGCGCTCCATTGAAGCATTCAACCTGGCGTCTGATCGCAGACGTGCGATTAAGGTGAGTCTGGTTCCATGAACAAGATGGATCTATTCAACGTCGCCGGAAAACGCATTTTGATTACCGGCTCCAGCCGAGGCATCGGCAAGACATTAGCCGAGGGCTTTCTGCGGGCGGGCGCGGTCGTGATTCTGAATGGCCGTTCGGAATCCTCCCTGCGTAAAGTGCAGCAGGAGTTCATCCATTCCGGATTCCATCCCGAGATTGCAGCGTTTGACGTGTTGGATGAGAGCGCGGTCCAGAAGGCTATCGACAAGATTCAATCCATCGATGTGCTCATCAACAACGCAGGCATTCAGCGCCGTGCTGCCTTGCACGAGACACCTCTGGAATTGTGGAACGACGTCCTCCACACTAATCTGACGAGTGCTTTTCTGGTCGCCCGCGAGGTCGTCCAGAGTATGTTGTCGCGTGGGCGTGGTGGAAAGATCATCAACATTTGTTCGCTGATGAGTGGTTTTGGCCGCCCGACGACAGGCCCCTATACCGCCTCCAAGGGAGGCCTGAAGATGCTCACACAGGCCATGTGCGCCGACTGGGCACGATTCGATATCCAGATTAATGGGATCGCGCCGGGCTACTTTCTCACCGAGATGACGCAGGCGCTCAAAGATGACGAAGTATTCAACAACTGGCTATTGCAACGAACACCATCTCGTCGCTGGGGCCGGCCAGAGGAATTGATTGGAGCTACTTTGTTCCTTGCTTCCGAGGCATCATCTTTCGTGAATGGGCAAGTATTCTATGTCGATGGCGGCGTGAGCGCTGTTCTCTGACGGGAGGCCCCCTTTGCGGCAACGGAATCGGTCACAAATCGGAAAGTAGACACAATCAGGCAAAGAGTCCGCAGGAATAGGAGAACGCGGAGGAAGCCTCTCCGCGTAGTCTTGACGATGAGGTCGTTGCATACGCTCTGCGCATGACCGCCGTTGCCCACGAGGCATGATCTGTTTGCCGGTGCACGACTCTCAGTCCACCTGGAGCATTTTCCCTGCAGGTGTAGAGTAGGGCTTCGGCATCTATGGGCGTTTTCCGCAATGAAAACGCCGCTGCACTCCATCTTCCGGGATACCCAGCAACAGGGAAAATGCTCTTAAAACTCGCGTACCAAAAGCATCGGAAAGGAAACTTCTATGCCGCATGTTGTCGTGAAGCTATGGCCCGGTAAGTCCGAAAAACAGAAAGAGCACTTGGCAATGGAGATCACCGATAGTGTTATGTCTGTGCTCGACTACGGAGCAGAGTCGGTCTCGGTTGCTGTCGAAGAGATCGCGCCGCGCGACTGGGCGGGCAAGGTCTATCGCCCCGAGATTGAGCAGAAGTGGGATCAGCTCTATAAAAAGCCCGAATACACGATGGAGTAGAGAGGTTAAGGCATGAGCCAATGGCTGAAGAGCGAACTGGATAGTATTGCCGCAACCGACGATCTGCATATCTCGCCGTTCCGCGAGGACGGAGTCACGTACGGCACGCCAACATGGATCTGGTCAGTCGTCGTCGATCAGGGACTGTATGTTCGTGGATACAACGGCCCGGCGTCCACGTGGTATCAGGCTGCTGTGCGCCAGAAAGCAGGGCGTATTCGAGCGGCAGGCATCACGAAGGAGGTTATGTTCGAGCCGGTAGAGGGGCCGATTCAGGAGCAAATTGATGAAGCATACAAGAAGAAGTACGCCACCAGCCCTTATCTGAAGCCGATGATCGGCGATCGTGCGCGCTCGGCAACGATAAAGATCGTTCCCCGGTAGACTAGCGAAGATAGATGTCGATACCGTAGCTGAATCAAAGGAGCAAAGCAGAGATGGAGATCAAGAAAGTAGGGACGCAGTCATCGACGAAGGGACCAGCAGAGTGGTTTACCGGCACCGTCCGTATCGATCCACTCTTTCAGGCTCCGGAGCCGGCGCGTGTGAATGGTGCGAGTGTCACCTTCGAGCCCGGAGCGCGGACCGCCTGGCATAGTCATCCGCTGGGCCAGACGTTGATCGTAACCGCAGGCTGTGGATGGGTACAGCGCGACGGCGGGCCTGTGCAGGAGATTTATCCAGGGGATGTGGTCTGGATTGAACCGGGCGAGAAGCACTGGCACGGAGCGTCCCCGACAACCGCCATGACCCATATCGCTGTTCACGAGCGCCAGGGCGATAAAGTTGTGGATTGGTTCGAACATGTCACGGACGAACAGTACCGCAAGGCTTAAAAGAGAAGGTCCTGCCGGAAACCGGCGGGACTTCGTGTACCTTCCGTGACCGTACTCTCGGCTTGACCGTTCTGATTGATTATCAATAATCTGACGGGGCGAAAGGTTCCCGTGAAGGTTTGGAAGACCGCATACCCGTGGCTCGTCGTTGTCCTGCTGCTGTTTGTCTGGATGCTCAACTATCTGGACCGGCAGGTCATCTTCTCCATCTTTCCGTTATTGCAGGCAGAACTTCATATCTCCACGGTGCAGCTCGGGTTGCTGGGGACCTCGTTCCTGTGGGTGTATGCCTTCAGCAGTCCGTTGGCAGGGCATCTTGCTGATCGTTTCGGCAGCAAGCGGATGATCTGTCTCAGCCTGCTGGTATGGTCGCTGATCACACTGCTGACCGGCCATATACGGGGATACAGACAACTGGTCGCGATGCGATCGCTGATGGGCATCAGTGAGGCCTGTTATCTGCCGGCGGGCCTGGCCATGATCGCAGCGTACCACGGTACACGGACACGGTCGCGGGCTGTGAGCCTGCACTACAGCGGAACCTATCTGGGCACCGTACTGGGAGGAACGCTGGGCGGCTGGATCGGTTCGCATCAGGGATGGCGCAGCGTCTTCAACATCCTTGGCGGGGTGGGCGTGCTCTACGCCCTTGTGCTGATGAGTCTGCTGCGGAATCCTTCCGCGGAGACATATGCGGAAGAGCCTCCGGCACGAGGAACGGGATTGAATGAATCAGCCTCGGTGATTCTGCGCACGCCGGGTTACAAGTCATTGTTGAGTGTCTTCGGCATTGCATCCATCTGCGACTGGGCGATCTACACGTGGTTTCCGCTGTACCTATATGAGCGCTTCCACTTCTCGCTCGCGGCCGCAGGCTTCACTGCGACCTTCTGGATTCGCGCGGGCGGCTTCCTCGGCCTGCTCTGTGGTGGCCTGCTCGCAGATCGCTGGGCTCGCAGCTCTCCACGTGGCCGCGTCTGGACGCAGACCGTAGGTCTGGGCCTGGCGGCGCCGTGCCTGATCGTTAGCAGCGTGACCGGCCAGGTAACTCTGTTGTGCGTCGCCATGCTGTTGTTCGGGTTAGGAAAGGGAATGTACGACGGCAACACGATGCCGGTCCTGTGTGAGGGCATACCTGCCGGGATGCGGGCCACTGCGTTCGGCTTCCTGAACTTTGCGGGCACCATCCTGGGCGGAGCGGTGGCGCTCGCCGCCGGCATTCTGAAGGCATCGATTGGGCTGAATGGAACATTTCTTGGCTGCGGCATGCTGATGCTGGTTGCGGCAGCGATTACGGCGCGGATTCGTATGCGCTCTCTAAGTGCCGTGAATGTGGCAAGGGTTTAAAGGGGATCGACAAATTGATTTCTTGTTTTGTCAGGAATTTGGGCTTTCCCTTACCACCCTAGCGTTGCGAACGTTCACCCCAACGAACAAAGTTCGTTGGGGACCCCGAGGGGGTGGGGCACCCCGGCAGGGTTACTGGAGGCGCGCTCTATAACAGGAGGAGGAATGCAGCAGAGACTTCGATTTTGCATTGCTTTGATCTTCGCCTTTGCCGCAGCCATGGCTTGGGCACAGGTGGAAAGCGTCAACCTGTGGAACGCGGGCATCGGCGGCTATGCGACGTATCGTGTACCCGGCATCGTGAAGACCAGGCGGGGAACGTTGCTTGCTTATTGTGGGGGCCGCAAGGATCTGTCAAAAGGAGACTGGTCGCCGACCGACATCCTGTTACGCCGCAGTATCGATGGTGGCCATACTTGGGAGCCATCGCGGCTGATCGCGGGCAATGGGCAGGACCTCACCGACAACGCGGTGATGATTGCTGAGGGCAAAACAGGCGAGGTGCACCTTCTCTACCAGAAGAACTATGCGAAGGTCTTCATCCGGAATAGCAGTGACGACGGTAAAACCTTCTCGCAGGAGCGCGAGATCACGGATGTCTTCGATCAGTTCAAGCCCGACTACGACTGGAACGTGGTCACGCCGGGAGTTGGGCACGGCATTCAACTGCGAAATGGACGGCTGCTGGCATCCATCTGGATTGCGAACGGCAAGCTGAATCCTGACGGGACGCGAGCGCACGCTCCTGCGGCAGTCGGCACCATCTATAGCGACGACCGCGGCCGCACATGGAAGCGCGGCGCACTGGTGGCGCGAGATTCCGCCGAGATCGTCAGCCCGAATGAGACAGTGGCTGCCCAGCTTCCGGATGGCAGAGTCATGGTGAACATCCGCACCGGAGGCGCAGAACATCTCCGCGCTGTTGCAACGAGTAAGGACGGTATCTCCGGATGGTCGAAGCCGCACTTCGATCCACAGCTCTTCGACCCGACATGCGATGCAGGTCTGGTGGTCGATGCGGCGGAGAAGCTTGTGTACTTCTCGAACCCCGACTCTCGCGACGTGTCCGGGGTAAAAGACCGTAAGTGGCGCGCTCGGGAGAACCTGACCCTCAAGGTGAGCGAGGACGACGGACGGACATGGTCGCATGAACGCGTCCTCGATCCCGGCGTGGCTGGATACAGCGATATTGCCTCGGGAAAAGAGGAGCTCTATGTCATCTATGAGAGCGGCTCGCTCCAGGGCTCCCAAGCGAAGCCGGCTCATATTTCTGTAGCCCGGGTGACAAAGTCATGGTTGATGCAGGGGCCACAACCCAAGCCGTGGAGCGCGCCGGAATGAGCCGTACCTCAAATTGCGGCGCTGCTTCAGCATCTAGTAGCATCATCGCTGTGCCTACCAAGCAACTGAAGCCAATCCGGACGCTCAGCAAATCACGCGGAGTGTTTGAGGAGTTGAGGCAGGCAATCTGCTCCGGCGACCTGGCTCCGGGAACGCCTTTACGCGAAGCACATATCGCGAAGCAACTCCATGTCAGTCAGGTTCCAGTGCGTGAGGCTCTCCTGCAGCTTGAGCACCTGGGGCTTGTGGTTCGGGTTCAGGATCGTGGCACCACCGTCACCAAACTCACGCGGCATGAAATTCTGCAGATGATGGAAGTTCGCTGTCACCTGGAGGTGATGGCTTTCCACCTGGCAGCGAAGCACCTGACCGATGATGTCGTTCTCGAACTGAAGCGGCATCTCCGCCGCATGCAGGATATGGTTGCTGACGGGGATCACGTCGCTGTGGCTGAGGAGGATTTCGCCTTTCACCGTACCGTGTGGCACGCCTCCGGCAATGAAGTGCTGGAGCAGACTCTTGAGCGCCTCTGCGCCGCGGCCTATGCCTTCGTCAGCTTGAAGCGCGCGGCAGCGGGGGAAACCCTGAAATCGACGGTGAAGTCACACCGCAAGCTGCTGGAAGATTTGCTCTCTCTTGATGAGAAGCGCATTACCGCGGGCGTGCGGGAACATATCGTGTCCACTACGATTCCAGATTCAGTCACGGACTAGCCTGGTGGGAGCAGCGGGCTTCAGCCCGCTGACAAAGGCGTAAAAGTAGATGGGCTTGAGCCCTGGGCCTTCTTTGTCTTTTCAGGGAAAAGCCCAGGGCTGAAGCCCATTTCTATATTGGCCGAGGGACCGTGGGCTAAAAGCCCACGGCTCCCACCCGGTTCGAGCTTCGCTCGAATAACTAGGGCATATCGAAAGATTCTGGAGCCCATATCTTGGCTTACTGGGTGAACTCTCATGTCGTCCTGAGCGGAGCGAGGGACCCGCTTTCGGGCTCTCCGAGTGATACATTATCAATAATCGCTAATATCCCGGAGGCTCCCTTTGTCCCTACATCCGTTCGCCGGTATCTACGCCGCATTGCTCACGCCATTGACTCCCGATGGACAGCTGAACGCTCCCGCTGCGCAGAAGCTTCTACTCGAACTCACTTCGCAGGGATTGGATGGAGCTTATGTTGCGGGAACCACCGGCGAGGGCATGCGTCTCTCAATGGAGATCCGCAAATCGCTGGTGGAGGCAGTGCTGGAGGTTCTACCGGCAGGGAAGCGGATCTTTGTGCATGTGGGCACTCCCGATGTGCGCGACGCCATCAAGCTCGCGGAGCATGCCGCCGCCAAGGGAGCGGATGCCATCAGCAGTCTGCCCCCCGCGCTGGATTCTCAGCAGGTGATGGCCTTTTATAAAGAGCTGGCACAGCACTCTCCACTGCCACTGCTTGTCTACTACTTCCCTAAGGCTGCTCCGCTCGCATTTCAGAAGCCGCAGGAGCTGCTGGAGATCTGCGATCTTCCGAATGTGCTCGGCGTCAAGTTCACGGACTTCAATATGTACCTGCTGAACTCGCTGGCGAAACGGGGCAAACTGGTCTTCAACGGTTATGACGAAGCTCTGGCGGCAGGCTTGCTGATGGGCGCTCAGGGAGGTATCGGAACCACCTACAACCTGCTGGGGCCGGTTTATCTCGATATTTACCAGGCTGTACAACAAGGGGACTGGGAGACGGCACGCAGCCTGCAATATGACGCGAACGCGGTGCTCGACATCCTCTTCCGTTATCCATTCTTTCCCGCGGTACGCGAAGCTGTCCGACACATGGGCATCGATTGCGGACCGATGGCCAGCGGCGAGGACTTCGCCTCGGATGTACAACGTAAGGCTTTCATCCAGGACATGGATGCCAATCTGCCGAAGCGGATCTTGCATCGGATCCAGTGGCCAGTCGCGAGCGGACGATGATCGTGACGATGGATATCCAGGTTTGTCATCCTGAGCACGAGCGAAGAACCCGCTTTTATTCAGCCACAAATCCGGGGTGAACCATTCGAGCATAGCTCGAAACGGTGGGAGCCGTGGGCTTCAGCCCACGGTCACCAGTATTGTTAAGGAATGGGCTTTAGCCCTGGGCTTTTCGGTTATTTAGACACAAGCCCAGGGCTAAAGCCCATCATGTTTTGTGGCTTGTTATCAGCGGGCTGAAGCCCGCTGCTCCCACCCAATCCAAGTAGGAACGTGTGAAACACGCCCTCGTAACCAGGACTACGAAATGTCGATATGCCTCATCGTTCCGAAGTAAATGTCCCCAGTGGCAATCCCTTTCCGTTGTAGACGTAGCAATCTACGCCGCCATTCCAGGCATATCGAACGTAGCGGGGCATCTTTACCGCTACCGCCCTCACCACGATGGTTTCGCCATCAATCGTCGCTTCCGCAGGAGAGAACTTGTGATCGTCTCCTGCAACTTCGAATTCGGTCATGGGATTCATGTCGCTGTGAAGGCCGGTTGCATGGGTGAGCCATACCCGCATCGCTTCGCCTTCCTGCGTCGCCTGCATGAAGGTGGGAGACTCACCCTGCACCTTCTCGCCATAGACCGACTCTCGAGCGACCAGCGCCAGGCGGTGTGCCACGGTCTGTTTGTCGGATGGATGTACGTTGTTGTGATTGCCGACATCGAGTGTGACGGCCATGCCGGTCTGTCCCAACTCCAACGTCCTCCGTTGTGCATCCCGCACCAGTCCCCATCCATCGTTAACATGGCCAAAGTTCGAGATCTGGACATAGAGAAATGGGAAGATTCCCTGGCCCCACTGGCGACGCCAGTCCTGGATAAGGGCTGGGAAGACACGCGCATAGTACGGTGCACGTTCCGGCGCGGTATCTGTTTCGCCCTGGTACCAGATCACGCCTTTGATCCCGAACTTCGTGAACGGTGCGACCATACCGTTGTATAGAGTGGACGGAGTCCAGCTGCCGTAGTGGTCATACGAGATGCGGCCATGCGTAGGGACCTCCTTGCCTGCTTCCTTGAGAGCCGCATCGTCGAGGGCGTATCGCGCCTTCAATGCATCGGCACGTCCCTGATCGATTGCGATCCGCGCCGCGTCCTTAGCGACCGATGGCAGGTCTGCATAGGCGATTCCTTCGCCGCTGATCCAGGCATGTGCCGGCGTGCCGCCCCAGGTGGAATCGATCACGCCGATGGGGATGTGTTCTTCCTGCATGAGCTCGCGGCTGAAGAAATAACCCACGGCCGAAAAGTCTTTTGCTGTCTCCGGTGTGCACAAGGTCCATGTATCCTGCGCATCGCTCTGAACGACAGGAGAGGTGCGGTGCCTCTCGCGCAGAAGACGGATCTTCGGCTGCGTGGATGCGGCGATCTCCTGATCGCCATTCAGGAGTGGAGCGCCGGTAAAGCCCTTCAGCGGGAACTCCATATTGGACTGACCGGAGGCGAACCAAACGTCGCCGACCAGCAGGTCACTTCTCTTCAACGGAGCGCTGCTCTGTGAACCGGTTACTGTCAGCTCATAAGGGCCTCCTGCTTCCTCAGGACGCAGCCAAAGTTCCCAGTCTCCATCGCCGTTTGCTGTCGCAGTTGCCGTCTGTGCATGAAAGGTGACGGTGACGGTCTCCTGCGCGGCGCTCGTTCCCCAGACGTGGATCGGTCGGCTGCGTTGCAGCACAGCATGGTCAGAGAGCACGTTGGGAAGGCGAACTTCCGCAGCCGCAGAGAGGCTGCCGATCGAGAACAGCGCAAAGGAGAGAAGGGCGTTGCGATTCATCAAAGCTCCACAAGGGGTGTCGGATGGGGATTAAGACAGCAGGATAAGCATAAGCGGAGTGAGCGTCATGTTCTGTGGCTTGTTAGCAATTTAGGTATTCCTAACCCACCCTAGCGATGCGAGCATTCACCCCAACGAGCAAAGTTCGTTAGGGACCCCGAGGGTGGGGCACCCGGGCCGGATGAGAATAAGCGCTAAAGTCGCGCTCTATACCAGCCTGGGGCAACGCCCCAGGTATAAGGCTCTATAGTTCTTCAGTGAAAGGCGAGTCTCGGTGTTCGTTCCCACCGATGACAAGGAAGACTTCTCCATTCCCAAAAGAGCCAGGCCCAGTAGACAATCTCTGTGTCAATTTATTGGGGGTGAAGTATCGTGCAACGAACCAGCCGGCTGGGTGTCCTGTTCGCTGTGGCAGGCGCAGGCTTCCTCTTATTACGGGTCCCTGAGCTCCATACGGTTTCAGCAGCCGGGACGCCGCAAAAACAGGTTGGCTGGCTTGCCTACAACGGCGGAAAAGACAATGCACACTACTCTCCCCTGACACAGATTACGCCGGAGAACGTTTCGCAATTGAAGCAGGTGTGGCGCTTCGATGTTGGTACCAGCGGTGGGCTACAGACAAACCCCTTAGTAGTGGACGGCACGTTGTATGCCTACACACCCACGCTTCAGGTGGTAGCTTTGAATGCTGCCACAGGAGAGAAGCAATGGAGCTTCGATTCCGGCATTACGGCGGGGCAGCCGAGCCGGGGTTTTTCCTGGTGGAGCGATGGCCGCGAGAAGCGTCTCTATGCCTTCATCATGAGTTATGTGTATGCACTGAATCCGGAGGACGGGAAGCCGATCTCTTCTTTCGGAGAGCATGGAAGAATCGATCTGCGCAAAGAACTAGGAGCGGATGATTTTCAGGGATTGCCGGTAGCGGCAACGACCCCTGGAGTGATCTTCCACGATCTGTTGATCGTCGGCTTCCGTACTGCTGAGACAAAGCCTGCGGCGCGTGGCGATATCCGTGCCTATGACGTGAGGACAGGAAAGCTGCAATGGAGCTTCCACACGATTCCTCATTCCGGAGAGCCCGGTTACGACACTTGGCCCGTGGGAGCATGGCAGAAAGCAGGAGCGGCGAATAACTGGAGCGGCATGGCTCTCGATGAGAAGCGGGGCATCGTTTATGTGCCTACCGGATCCGCCGCGTCGGACTTCTACGGAGCTGATCGTACCGGCAATAACCTGTACGCGAATACGTTGCTCGCGCTGGATGCGGGGACCGGCAAACTACTGTGGCACTTCCAGGGAGTACATCACGACATCTGGGATCGTGATTTCCCGTCGCCACCCACGCTGCTGACCGTCGCTCAGGGGGGAAAGAAGATCGACGCTATCGCCCAGCCGACGAAGCAAGGCTTTCTATTCGTACTGGACCGCGTTACCGGCAAGCCGCTCTTCCCTGTGGAAGAGCGTCGTTTTCCAGCCTCTGACATTGAGGGGGAGACCACTTCGCCAACGCAGCCTGTACCGACGATGCCTGCGCCCTATGCCCGCCAGGAGCTGACGGAGTCGATACTCAGCACGCGCACCCCCGAAGTACACGAGCAGGTGTTGAAAGAGTTCCGTGCCATGAAGGGTGGCAGCCTCTTTGTTCCGATGAGTTTGGACAAGCAGACGATCGTGTTTCCCGGCTTCGATGGCGGCGCGGAGTGGGGCGGTTCGGCGGTGACTCCGGCGGGTGTGCTCATTCTGAACGCCAACGATATCCCCTGGACGGGAGGCCTGACCAAGGCCAAAGCCAACGCGAGCCCGGGCGAGGCGGTCTATCAGGGGCAGTGCGCGTTCTGTCACGGTAAAGAACGGAAGGGAAATCCGCCGGAGTTTCCATCGCTGGTCGATATTGGCAGCCGCATGTCGGTGCCCGAGATCGAGCAGCGGATTCATGGCGGCTCCGGACGCATGCCATCATTCCCTGGGCTGACTGGAGAGAAGCTCCATGCACTGCTCGGTTACCTGACCGGAACGGAGGATACGAAATCTCCTGGAGGCGGGCGAGAGTTGGCAAGCAAAGGCGTGGACGACGCACCATACCAGTTCACCGGCTACCGAAAGTTCCAGGATAAGGACGGCTATCCGGCGGTACAGCCGCCATGGGGAACCCTGAATGCCATCGATTTGAATACGGGGATGTATCTCTGGCGGGTGCCGCTCGGCGAGTATCCCGAACTGGTGAAGCAGGGCATGCCGAATACAGGATCGGAAGGATATGGCGGGCCGGTAGTCACGGCCGGGGGTGTTGTCTTTATCGGGGCGACGCTCTACGACCGCAAGTTCCGGGCCTTCGATGCGAAAACCGGTAAGCTTCTCTGGTCCGCGGATCTGCCATACGCCGGCGCCGCGACTCCGGCAACCTACTCGGTGAATGGCAAGCAGTATGTGGTGATCGCGGCAAGCGGTGTCCGTGACAAATCGGGTCCACAGGGTGCGGCATACATTGCCTTTGCTTTGCCGTAAGCTGGTTGTGTCCGTTGTAAACGTTCTCTGGAGGAAGTTGATTTTGAAACTCACAAAGATGATTGTGTTTGGCGTCAGCCTCGCTCTGGCGCCGTTGTCGCAGGCCCAGCATGCGGCCCCAGCGCCAAAGCTTGCGCCGCGTCCGCCGATGGGTTGGAACAGTTGGGACTCCTACGGTCTGCGTGTCAATGAGCAGCAGTTTCGAGAAAACGTTTCCTCGCTGGTCAGCAAGCTCAAACCTGCCGGATACAACTACGCCGTCATCGACGAAGGCTGGTTCCTGAAGAATCCGGAATCGCGCCCGCACCCTGAGCTGCTGCAGTATGAACTGGACGCCAACGGCCGCTATATCCCGGTGCCGGCGCGCTTTCCCTCCGCGCTGGTCAACGGAAAGAACGTTGGCTTCACGCCCGTGGGCCAGTGGGTTCATAGCCAGGGTCTGAAGTTCGGCATCCACATCGTCCGTGGCATTCCGCGCGAGAGCGTGAAACAGAACCTTCCCATCGAGGGCTCGAAGTTTACAGTAACCGACGCTGCCGACCAGACAGATGCCTGCCCCTGGGATCCAACCAACTGGGGCGTGAAAGATACACCTGCCGGTCAGGCATGGTATGACGCGTTGCTGAAGCAATACGCCTCATGGGGCGTCGATTTTCTCAAGGTCGACTGCATCTCCGATCATCCCTACAAGGTCAGCGAGATCAAGCAGATCAAGCTCGCGATCCAACGCAGCGGGCGTCCCATCGTGCTGAGCCTTTCGCCAGGACCTACAGCGCTGGAGCACGCCGAAGAGGTGATCTCGCTCTCGCAGATGTGGCGCATTTCGGATGACATTTGGGATGTATGGGAGACAAATGCAAAGTTTCCCCGAACAGTCAAAAGTCAGTTCGCTGTTGCGGCTCAGTGGAGCAGGTTCGCCGGGCCGGGTCACTGGCCCGATGCCGATATGTTGCCGGTGGGAGAGCTGCGTCCGTCTCCGGATGTCGGCCCCGGTCCACGTCACACGCGCCTCACTCCAGCTGAGCAGAGAACACAGCTGAGTCTCTGGGCCTTTGCCCGCAGTCCGCTCATCGTCGGTGCAAACCTCACACTGCTCGATGATGCGACGGTGAGTCTCCTGACGAACAAGGAGATCCTCCGCATCGATCAGATGGCGACGGCAAGCAGGCAGGTGCTGCATGAAGGCGACACAATCGTATGGACTGCAGACCTTCCGGGCAGACAGTACGCAGTCGGCATCTTCAACGTCGGTGATTCAGCCACAACCTTCCAGCGAGAGCTAACCGGACTGCAGCTACCCGCAGGCAAGTTCCATCTGCGCAACGCCTGGGAGGGAACCGAAGAACGCGGAGCCTCAAAGATCGATGTAAAGCTCGAGCCGCACGCCACAGCGGTATTTGTGCTGCAGCGGAATTGAAACACCTCTTTGCCGTCTTAGCGAGCATTTCCCTGTAGATCTCGTGTAAGGCTTGCGCGTCTATGGGCGTTTTCCGCAATGAAAACGCAGCTGCACTCCTCTTCCGGGATACCCAGCAACAGGGAATGCTCTAAGGCAAGGCCGGACAGTGAGAGAAATGCTCACAGTCCGGCTTTGTCTTTGATTAGTACGTGAATACGCGGCGCCAGGCATTGCTGAAACGAGAAGATGGGGTTATTGTGATGCAGGCGGTCGAATCGTCGAGTAGGGAACGCCTGACGACCTGGTGCAACGTGCGTCGTGCACATGCAAGGTCGGCAAACCGAACCCGTGCTCACACCCGCCGATGAGGCGTTGATGGTATGAGCAGTCTCCGGATCGCAGTTCTTGATAGCGGTGTCAACCCATTACATCCTCACGTTGGTCGCCTTGCGGCAGGTGTGTGCGTCACTGCTGAAGGCAGAGGTGAGGACACGCTCGATCGCCTTGGATATGGAACAGCCGTAGCGGCGCTGATCCACGCACTGGCTCCCGAAGCAACAATTGTGCCGGTGCGTATCTTCGATAAAACCCTCTCGACCACTCTGCCATCGCTGGTGCGTGCTCTGGAATGGTGTGCGGCCAACTCGATCCAGATCGTCAACCTGAGTCTTGGCACAACCGATGAAAGTTACCAGGAATCTTTCGAGAAAGCCGCTGCGCACATCGCCGCTGCCGGCGCGGTGCTGGTAGCGCCATACGCGATGGAGGAGAAGCTGCTGCTGCCGGGCTCTCTGCCGGGCGTTATCGGTGTGGTCTCCGACACCACCTGCGGCGATGCTGCATGTACGGTGAAGCAGGTGAGCGGCAAGATTGTCTTCGGCGCACAACCCTACCCTCGTGAAATTCCCGATGCTTCTCGAGAGTTGAATCTTGTTGGCGTCAGCTTCTCTGTGGCGCGTGTCTCGGCCTATTTCGCACGTATCTGGCCCAGCCGAAGAGTTGGCGAGCGCTGGGAAGAGAACCTGTTTTTCCGCCCTGCCATCCAAAACGCCAGAACGCAGCGTCCTGACGAAACATAAAACAGGCGGCAGTACCGGAGGGTGATTCCCGCACCATACGTATCTGGCGCCCTTAGAGCATTTTCCCTGTTGCTGGGTATCCCGGAAATAAGTGCAGCGGCGTCTTCATTGCGGAAACGCCCATAGATGCGGAAGCCCTACTCTACGCCTACAGGGAAAATGCTCTAACTCTTTCTGGCCTAAAACAGAAAGCAGACCATACAATTTCTGAATGAGATCGTCGGCCCCAAAGCTTGCAGATATTGCCAAGGCTGCAGGTGTCTCTATTGCTGCTGTTTCCATCGCGCTCAATAAGACCGGCTCACCCCGCGTAAGTGCCCAATTGCGTGAGCGTATCATTCAGATCGCTCGTGAGATGGGCTATAAGCCCAATGAGCTGGCTCGGGCGCTTGCGGAAAAGCGAACCAGGCTGCTTGGGCTGGTTGTGCCCATGCGCGACCCCATCTTCTTTAACCAGTTCATCGCGCAGGCGCTCTCCGGCATTCAGAGCGCTCTCATGCGCCGGGGGTATAATCTGCTGATCTTTTCGCCGACCGGCAAACCGGGGCGCGAGACCCGCGACCAGATGCTGGAGAGCCGCTTTACCGACGGCATTATCTTTATCAACACCCGTTCTTGTACGTCTCAGGACGTGAACAAGACCATCGATGAGCTGCAACGTGCCCAGATCAAGTTCTCGATGATCAACTCCTATTACGGCAAGGCGCCCATCAACTATGTCGGTGTGGATGATGCTGCCATTGGCCAGGCGGCTGCTGAATATCTCGCGGAACATGGACACAAGCAGGTTGCGTTCTTCAGTGGGTCGTCGACGCTGCCCGGGCATCAACGGCTGGTCGCCGGACTGCGCAAGGGACTTGCAGGCTACGGTCTGGACCTGCCGCAGGATAGGATCGGCTGCACCGGTTATGAACGGGCCGAGGGGATCCGGATTCTGGACCGGTGGTTCGCCAACAAGCGCAAACGCCCGACGGCGATCTTTACCGCCGATGATCAGCTTCTGCTGGACTTCTATGACTACGCCGAGATGCGCGGCATCTCGATCCCCGGTGATATCGCGGTGCTGAACCGCGGCAACACCGGCTCGAGCGACCATCTCCGCCCGCGGCCGACGACCTTCACCATTCCCACCTTCCGCATGGGCGAACTGGCAGCAGATCTGCTGATTGACACGATCGAAAACGCTGGGGTGTTGCCACAGCGGGTCTTTCTTCCCTACGAGCTCATCCCTGGCAGCACCGCCTGAGGTAGAACGGATACGTCGTTTACCTGGCAGGGTCTCACCCTTACAACGTTAAGGGTGGGAAAGGAAGCACATCCGTATAGATTCCCAGGTATTCCTTAACCCACCCGAGCGAGGGAAATAAAGACGCTTGACAATCGTTCCTTCCAGAAATTAAACGGTTAACCTTATTCATTGGGAGGTTTTTCGTGAAGCGTATCGCCCTGCTTGCCTTGACCCTGTTCCTTTCCTGCCGTCTTGTACATGCCACAACGAAGATCGATTTGGATGGCGCCGGCTGGAGCTTTCGCACCACCCTGGAGGAGCAATGGAAGCCGGTGAGTGTGCCGCACTCCTGGCTGGTCGATGAGGGGCACGAGAAGTACATTGGCCATGCCCTGTATCACCGTGACTTCGAGATGCCGGTGATGCCTGCAGGAAAGATCGCGCGGCTGCACTTCGATGCGGTCTACGATGTCGCCCAGGTCTGGGTGAACGGCAAGCTCGCGGGCACGCACGAGGGTGGGTACACCGCCTTCGACCTCGACATCACGCGTCTGGTGCATCCCGGTAACAATTACGTCGTTGTCGACGTCGACAACACGCCTACGTTTACTTCTATTCCGGCGTTGGCAACCGGTCATCCGTCGACAGACAAGTTCACGCCGGACGGTGTAGGTAAGGCAACGATCGTGGGCTGGCTGCCGTATGGCGGTATCGTTCGTCCGGTTCACATCGAGATCGGCGATCCGGTGTACTTCCGCAATGTGAAGATCGATGGCGATCCTGATCTGAAGACCGGTGTGGCGACCGTCACGGTTCGGGCAATCTTGCACAATGCCGGAGAGCGGGCCGCCTCCGCAACCGTCAAGGGAGAGATTGCCGGCCTGACCGTGACTCTTCGCGCCGTGAATGTCCCGGCGAATAGCGATGCCAGCGTTAGCTGGAAAGGTACGCTCAACAGCGCTCATCTGTGGAGCGTGCGCGATCCATTCCTGTATGACGCGAAGCTGCAGGTAGCCGATGATGAGTTCACTGCGCATGTTGGCGTCCGCAAGATCCAGGTCAGCGGCACGCGTCTGCTGCTGAATGGAAAAGAGGTGCATCTGAACGGCGCCAATCGCGTCTCGGAGGACATGAAGGAAGGTCTGCGCGAATCGGATGCGATTGTGGAGCGTGACCTGAGCGATATGCTGGCGGACAACATGCGCATGATGCGCATCGCTCACTATCCGCAGGCGCAGGCCGTACTCGACTTTGCCGACCGGCACGGCATGTTATTGATCCCCGAGGCAGGAAACTGGAACTTCAGCGCATGGCAGATGGCCGATCCTGGAATCCGTGCGCGCTGGAAGCAGCAGATGCAGGAAATGATGGAGCAGGACTGGAACCATCCCTCGGTCATCGCCTGGAGCGTCGGTAACGAGTACGAGTCGTATACGCAGGAAGGCCGTGACTGGACCCGCGACATGCGCGCCTTCACGCTCGGTCTGGATGCAACACGTTTGATCACCTTCGCCTCACGCTACACCGGAGACGCTGCAGTGAAGACAGGCGTCGATGAAGCAAGCCAGTACTGCGACTTTGTCTCTATCAATGTCTATGGCGACTATGCCAGGCGCTTCGATCGCGTCCATCAGCTCTTTCCGGACAAACCCATTTTCGTGACAGAGTTCGGCAAGATGGGCGAACCAGGTATCCACGACCCGCAGCGCATTGCGGATATCACTGAGGCGATGACGGCAGTGAAGCAGAGGCCCTACATGATTGGCGCCTCGCTGTGGACCTGGAACGACTATCGTTCGTTCATCCGTGGAACACCGGCTGACGGCATTCGCCGCTGGGGTGTAGTGAATACCGAGCGTGAGCGCCGCGATAGCTGGAAGGTGGTTCAAAAGCTCTTTGAGACAGAACTGCCGTAAGAGAGCCCATGCACCGGGGGGCCATGTCCTTTTAGGGACATGGGCCCGGCATTTGTTACCTGCTTGTCCTGATATCGTGATCCCATGCTTGGACTACGTACTCGAAAGATGAAGATAGTTGTCGCGGTCGCAGTCGTAGGGTTCTGTATCGGACTTGCGCTCTACTGGCACTATCTTTTCGTGTTCTATCCAGAGCATGCTGTCACAGCCTTTATGGGAACCCGGGAACATCGAACTGTAGCGAAAAGGCATTCGGAGTATGACTGGTATGTGGAAGTAGAGATCCCATCCAGTCAAGGCGATGCTCTACTTCGACAACACCCATTTCGGCAAGGCTATGATCCCCATATATCGCTGCCGAAGATTCCAAGTCCTGACATCAAAGCCTGTACGGCGTGTTGGTCTTATTACGAGGGCCAAGGCCACGGAGTGTACGGATATGTATTGGGCGTTCTCAGCTCAGACAAGAGAACCCTTCAGCTGTATGAGAACTTCGGAGACTGACGCACGTTCTGGGTAAAGTCGACATACTCCCGGAGTTTTGGAAGCGAAATACTGCGTGAGTGGTGTTCCTTAGCATCTGGCATTCGAGCGAAGCTCCACCGATCGCTTATAGGGCATTCTGATGCGACCGACAGCCTGTAAGCCCTTTCTTCTTGTGTCTACCACAGCGGGCTGAAGCTCGCTGCTCCCACCCGTTCTTAGCTTGAAGTGTTTGCCGTCAATGCTTCCGCAGTCATCACCTGCGCCTCACCTCGAGGCTTAGCGCGAAACGCCGTCCACAACAGCACAATCGCAATCGGATGCATCAGCCCCATTGCAATAAACACCGGGCGATATCCGCCATGCGTCAGGCAGTAAGCGATGATCTCACTCGAAAGCATGCCGCCAAAGGCGCTGCCGGCGGCGATCAATCCCGCGGCACGGCCCAACTGCTGCGGTGAGAAGACCTCCAGCAGCGTTGAGGTAAGGTTCGTGAGCCATGACATATGCGCCATCGCGACGACAGAGGCGAACAGCATCGTCATACCAATGCCGGGGCTCAGATAAGCAAGTGGGCTCACCAGTACAGCGAACGCGGAGAAGAGCATGGTGCGGCGATAGGCAATGCCTGGATCGAGGCCACGGCGGATGAACGCACCGGACAGCGAGCCGCCAACGATGGTGCCGATGCCGCCTGCGAGATAGACCATCCATCCGAAGTGAGCCATCTGGCTTGAGGAGAGATGACGGTCGCTCAGCAGGTACTTAGGAAACCAGAAGAGGTAGAAGTACCAGACCGGATCGGTCATGCCGCGAGCGATCAAAAGCTGCCACATATGCGGCTGCGCAATCACATCGCGAAAGACATTCGTCGCGACTGGAGTTGCAGCCTCGCTGCGCGGTTGCTCACGATAGATCCACAACCAGACAGGAACCCACAGCAGCCCCATGGCGCCGTCGATCAGAAAGATGCTGCGCCAGGGAAGATGAGTTGTGATGGCCAGGATGACCGGGATGGCAACAATCGCGCCCATCGTCGCGCCGGCGGTATAGATGCCTACCGCAAGACTGCGCCGGGCCTTATCCAGAACCTCGCCCACGGCTTTGGGCGCAGCCACCCACAGGCCAGGTTCTCCGAGCCCCAGGCAGAAGCGTGCGATTCCGAGTAGAAGAACAGAAGAGGCAAATGCCGTCGCGGCTTCCGCCGCAGACCAGAAGGCGACAAACAACGCCATCGAGCGGCGCGTGCCGAGTGCATCGCAAACAAACCCTGAGAGCGCGTAGGCAAACGCCGAGGCCAGAAGAAACAGGCTGACAACATGTCCGTAGCCGACGTCGGAAAGGTGCAGCTCCGCCTGCATGCGTGGAGCGACAACCGAAAGGCTCTGGCGGTCAAAGTAGTTCAGCACCGCTACCACGAAGAGCAGGGCAACGATACTCCACGGATTCGCACGTTTGGTCATATCGCTCTCAGAAGCAGGACACGTTGAAGATTGCCGGCGGAGCCTCTCCATGTTCCAGAACATCGATGCGCAGGCCGGTCGTGGTCACTGGCTCCGGCAGATCCAGAGCCCACTGTGTCTGGTGATTCTCGGTTACCTCTGCCAACCTTACACCCTCGGCGGTAGAAACGCGGAAGGCGCGAATACATCCCGGCATGACCCGCTCCGGATGCGTCATCAGCACAGACTCCATGGGATGGTCGAAGTCGGTATCGAAGGTGATGGATACCTTCTGTACTTCGACAGGCTCTTCCCAGTGCAGCGTGAGTGCCGGTGCATTGTCGTCCGCAGCAGGAGCCCATGCATTGGTTCCACACCATGGCCGGTTGAGGCCATTAATCACATTGGCCGGATGATAGAGAGCAAGAGGCTGATGGAACTTCACCGCCAGGTTGCGTGCCTTCGGCCGCCGTTCCGGTAACCAGAAGGCAAAGGTATCGATGCCGGAGCCCTCAGGCGGAGTCTGGACCAGGTTCTTCGCGACAGCAGCATTCATCTTCTGCGAGACAGTAACGACTCCCGGCATCTGCGCCGTGCTGAGATGAAGGCGAACACCAGGCTGCGCCGGAACCATGACGAAGTAATGCGCCGCGGATGACAGATGTGTCTTGAAGTCGACCGGAATCTCCACCCCATTCCCGGCATCTAGCGAAAGGTTGAGCGTAGCTACAAGGACGTCCGGCGTGGTATTTCCGCAATGCGCTGATGTCCACAACTCTGCGCGCAAGGTCCCGGGATGAGCTACGTCAGCATAGAGTGACAGCGCTGGGCTGGGACCATCCTGGAATGGAATCAGAAGAGCATAGGAGCGCTCCTCCGCAAGCTCACCGCAGGACGGCAGTTCCTGCAACAGAAGTTCACTGGAGGCGGAGACTGTCGCTTGGCGAGAGAGGTCACCTTCCGCCTGGAACGCAACGCCGGGAATATGCTGTCCTGCCGCGAGCAGATTCTGCTGCAGCCGATGCATACGTGCAGGTTCAAGCAGGTCACGTGGCCGTAAGCCCTCTTCTGCGCAGAGGACGGCAGCCATGCCGGCAGCCTGGCCGTTGCTGGCGCAGGTCGCCATCACCCGCGTAGAACCGAACGCAATATGTGTTGTGCTGATCAGCCGGCCTGTCAGCAGCAGGTTCGGGACATTGCGGCTGTACATGCTGCGGAACGGAATCTGGTAAACACCCTTCGCGTGATATTGCGTGCATCCGGGCTTCGAACTGAAGACGCCGTCCGAAGGATGCAGATCGATTGCCCACCCACCGAACGAGACCGCATCGGGAAAGCTCCTCTGCTGCACGAGATCGTTTTGCGTCAGGATGACATCGCCGATAAAGCGCCGGCTCTCGCGTTTGCCGGGGATGGTTCCCATCCACTCCAACGTGAGATTCTCGGCGTCCGGAAACTCGCCGGAGTTCTTGATGTAGTTCCACACACCGTACGCTACAGCCCACAGCTCCCACTTGATCTCTTCGGTCTGGCCGACTGTGTCCAAAGCTCCGCCGTATTCCAGCCACCACAGACGGCAGCCGCTATCGGAGACACGGATATCGCGGAAACGTGGAATACGCGTGATGTCCTGCAGTGCAAAGGCCGGCGGCACATACTTTACCGGCTGCCCGGTATCGCGGCTGTAGAAGTAGAGTGAGTGCCCAAGCAGCGTGTGCTCTTCGGTCTCCGGAGCCATGCCTTCGTTGAACTCCGAGCGGGCTTCGGCGCCCATGCGGAACTCGGCCCCTGCAAGAAAGCCCAGAATGCCATCGCCGGAAGCATCGACGAAGAGTGGCGCCTCCAGCGTGTACGCCGTTTGGTTCTGGCTGTTATAACCGCGCACCCGTGCAATGGACCCGCCATCCATATCGAGCTCATGGATAGCCGTGTTCAAAAGCAGGGTGATCTTCGGTTCGCGCCGCACCGTCTCCAGCAGGATGGAGTCGAAGAGGATCGGGTTTCCCTCTGGGTTGCGCCACATGTTCTCTACGAGCAGTTCGTCAATGACGCCGCCCTCGCGAGCCCAGCGATTGTTGTTGCCCATGTGTGAGGTCGCGCCCAGCACCCACAGCCGCACTTCGCTTGAGGCATTGCCGCCCAGAACAGGGCGATCCTGCACCAGCAGGACATTGATTCCTTTGCGCGCCGCGGTAACAGCGCAGCAGACGCCGGAGAGGCCGCCGCCAACAACGACCAGATCGCCACGTTCTTCCACGTGCGTAAGACTTCTCACCACTTCACCCTGCCCTCATCGGAATGAATCTTTGCCTGAGAAACACTATAGGTTAATCGTTTAAGTTGTCTAGTCGCATTTTCCCTGTTGCTGGGTATCCCGAAAGAGGAGTGGAGCGGCGTTTTCATTGCGGAAAACGCCCATAGATGCAGAAGCCCACACTACGCCCACAGGGAAAATGCTCTAGCGGCTCTTGCGGTAGCCGGCCAGGGCCCGTTCCACAATGGGCGCCAGCAGCGCATAGCCGGCGGACTTCGGATGTACGCCATCTACTGTCAGCTCCGCCCGCATCAGGCCATTGGCATCAGCCAGCGGCGCGTTGAAACGAAGCAGCTCCCAATGCTTTTCCTTGCACATGGCGGCCAGCAGATCGTTCAACTCCCGGATCCGTGCGACCGTCCGCGGTCCGGTCAGCGGGCGTACGCAGTCGCA
Source organism: Terriglobus albidus (assembly GCF_025685425.1). Classification (GTDB taxonomy): domain Bacteria; phylum Acidobacteriota; class Terriglobia; order Terriglobales; family Acidobacteriaceae; genus Terriglobus; species Terriglobus albidus. The sequence continues at coordinate 129,397 of NZ_JAGTAS010000032.1, read as the reverse complement.
GACAGGCGTCATCTCCGCAACGTAGACGCGGATGCCGTGCGACGCTGCTAACTCCCCCATCGTCAGGAAGTTATCCCGGATCTCAACCGGAGAAAAACCAAGGCGCATATCGTTCCCGCCGCCTTCGAGCACGATTGCCTTGGGATGCAGGTCCAGCGCATCGTGCCGCTCGCGCAGCAGCATCTGTTGGGTTGTCTGGCCACCAATGCCACGATTAATCCAGCCGGGATAGGTGAACCAGGTTCCTTCGCGAGATCCCCAGTAGTCCAGGATGGAATCGCCAAGAAAGACCACCTCGGCCGACAGGTTCTCATTGGCCCGGCGATAGCGGGCTGCCTGCGCAAAGTCTGCTTCGGCCGAGTTCGACGGCGCCGGGGCTGGGGTGGTTTGCGCGATGCACGTTATGCCCAGAAACAGGCAAAGCAGGGAAAGACGGTGCACGAACGGGACTCCTCTCAATCGAACAAAATGAATCTTGCCTGAAGATTAAACGGTTGACAAGATTTCTCTGACGAACTTAGGATTCTGGCGTTCCGACGAAAGCTCTTCCCCAGGTATTCGCTGAACCTTTGAAGTTAAACGTTTGATGTGACGAGGCCTGACCAATATGACCAGACAAATACGACTCTCCCCGCGCCGCCAGAGAACAATTACAAGGCGCTTCTGGATTGCGATAACCTTCCTGCTCCTCATGGCGCTGCCCATGACAAGCCGCGCACAGCAGGACGTTGGAACCATCGGAGGAACGGTGGTCGACCCGACCGGAAGCGTTGTTCCGAATGCAAAAGTCACCCTCACCAACGACGCCACCGGCTTGAAGTACGAGGCCACCACCAACGAGAACGGCTTCTACCAGTCGCAGCCGCTGCCGCCGGGAACATATAGTGTCACCATTGTCCTGGCCGGATTCTCCACCACGACGACACGCAATGTTGTGGTGGATGCTGCGGCGCACGTTACGACCAATGCGCAGCTCCAGGTCGGCACCGTTGATAGCAGCATCGTGGTGGAGTCAACACCGCCGGCGCTGAACACGGTCGATGCCCAGATCAGCAACACGATTGATACCCGCGCCGTACAGGAGCTTCCGGTGAACGGACGCAGTGTGCTCGCTCTGGCCTCACTGAGCCCCGGTGTGGTGTCGGCGGCAGGCGCGACCAACCAGGGCTTCACCAACCGCGGCACACAGGCTTCGGCGATCCGCATCTCGGGCGGTGTTCCGGGCGGCAATAACAATCTGCTCGACGGCACAAGCAATCTGCAGAACTACCTGGGCGAGGTAGCCATCAACATCAAGGCTGACTCAGTGCAGGAGTTCCGCATCATGACGGGTGTTATCCCTGCTCAGTTTGGATACACCTCGGGCGGTGTGATCAATGTCGTCACCCGTTCGGGTGCGAATCAGTTTCACGGTTCCATCTATGAGTTCTTCCGGAACGACTATCTCGACGCCACTCTCGCGCTGCCCAAGACCACCAAGCCGGAGCTTCGTTTCAACAACTATGGCGGCACTTTTGGTGGCCCCATCATCAGGGATAAGGCCTTCTTCTTCGGCAACTACGAAGAGTACCGGTATGTCACCGGTTCGGCGATCTACTATTCGGTCCCGACAGTACGGGAGCGTGGAGGAGATTTCAGCGATCTGCGGCGTGTTGTGAGTGGCAACTGCACAGCTTTCAAGATCTTCGACCCCAACACTGGTTCCGCGACGACGCAGCGCCAAGCCTTTGCGAATAACCAGATTCCGGCGTCGCGTCAGGACCAGGTTTCCATCGCGGCGATGAATCTGTTTATTCCCGCGCCAAACAACTCGATAGGGTCCTACGATAGCTGCACCAATGCGAACAACTATCTGGCAAATCCGAAGCTGGTCTCGACGGAGCGTACCATCCTCGGGCGCGCGGATTACCGGCTCAGCGACAGAGATAGCCTCATCGCCCGGTATGCGTACTACCAGAACTACACGAACAATGGTTCACAGGGCTTCGGTCCGCTGTACTACCGTAATGACACGCTCTCGAACTATACGGCGATGCTGGCGGAGACTCACATCTTCTCGCCGACACTGGTGAACGATCTCCGTATCTCCGGTCTGCGTTCTGATTTCCCGTTTCAGGCGGCAACTGCGAACCAGAACTACGCCCAGAAGATCGGCCTCCCTGGTGTCGGTCCCGATGTTGCGCCGATCCTGAGCGTCTCCGGTGTTCCATCCCTGAATGGAACCATCGGTTTTCGCGCCTCCACAACCTTTGAAGTGCTGGACGATCTGACAAAGACCCTCGGCGCTCACACCATGCACTTCGGCTTTGACGGCCGTTGGGTTGAAGGCTTCAATCTTCAGTCCGGCAATGCATCCGGTTCCTACGGCTTCAGCGCGAACAATACGGCAGAGGGATCCGATTCGGTTCTGGTCACAACCAATGGCAACGTGGGCAGCAGCTTCGCCACCTTTCTTGCCGGCAACGTGTCTTCGGCCAGCACGCAATTGGCGCGCGGCATCGCCTTCCGTCAGTTCCAGATCGCCGGATATGTGCAGGACGATTGGCACGCTAACCAGCGCCTCACGCTCAATCTCGGACTTCGCTGGGACTTCCAGCAGCAACCATACGAGAAGAAGAACGGCATGGGTGACTTCGACATCACCCAGGTTAATCCTGTGACGGGATATCTTGGCGCAGTCCGGTTCGCCGGACTGAACGGCGAAGGCCGCAACTTCGTGCACCAGAACTGGAACGATTGGGGGCCGCGTCTCGGTTTTGCTCTTGTACTGACAAACGACAACAAGACAGTCCTGCGTGGCGGTTATGCAATGTACTATCCGACCACGGCTCAGGCATCGTATGACGAAGCTGCCGGCAGCTCGAATGGTTTCGGCCGCATTACTACCAGCTACAGTGCTGCTACGACCTACGGAACGGCCTTCATGTTCCACAACGGTATCCCTTCGCCCCCACTACAACCGCTGGGGGCATCCCTTGGACAGATCTCCTTCCGCGGCCAGACCGGTTATTACATCGTGCCCCGTGCACGGACACCGCAGAGCATGCAGTACACCCTGACCTTGTCGCGCCAGTTGCCGTTCAAGATGGTGATGGATGTCTCGTACCTGGGCAACCATGGCCGTTACTTCAACCTGGGAACCCTGAACATCAATACGCTCGATCCCAGCTATGCCTCGCAAGGTGCGGCGTACCTCAATGCCCTTGTGCCAAATCCCTACGCCGGGAAGATTCCTGAGAACTCCGCTCTAAACGGCGCCACCATCTCTCGTGCAAACCTTCTGCGCCCGTATCCGTATATGTCATCCGTGCTGCAAAGCTTTCCGCGCGCGGCGCACTTTGACGGCAACTTCATGTACGTCACCCTGCAACGGCGTGCGGCTGAGGGGCTACAGTTCCAGGGATCATACACATATGGCAAGCTGATGAGCTTGCCAATCTATACGGACATCGCAACCACCTCCGGTATCACCCAGACCGGTAACGGTATTCAGAATCCACGGAACCTGGACGGCGACTACAGCGTCGATGCCATCGACGTCACCCACCGCGGTATCGTGGCCGTGCTCTACGATCTTCCCTTTGGCCGCAACCGCCGTTATCTGAATAAAGGCGGATGGATGGATCGCCTGGTAGGCGGTCTGCAATTCAATACGACCATGACGCTGGAATCAGGACGTCCGTTGAACTTCAGCGGCGCAAATAACTCCGCGGCGACGCGCCCGGACCTGAATGAGTCGCTGCTGATGCAGAATCCCACCGGCTATACGCTGGGCAAATATCGTCGCTTCAACTATCTTGCCTTCACCAATCCGGCGGCCTACACCTACGGCAACGCGCCTCGTTTCTACTCGAAGTTACGTGCGCCTGGCGTCGTGAACTTCGATATGTCGGTCTTCAAGACGACCCGCATCACCGAGGGAACCTCGCTGGAGCTGCGTCTTGAGGCTTATAACGCCCTCAATCATGTCAACCTCGGCGCGCCGAACACCTCCTACTCCGGTACCAGCGTAAACACGAATAACAATATGGGTGTCATCACCACATCGCTGGCGGCCCGTACGCTACAGTTGGGTGCGAAGTTCCACTTCTAATCCGCAGAGACCCGGCCGCTCGACCGGGCCTCTGCAATGTCTTGCTTCAGGGAGAGTTATGCAACGCCTGGCCGGTCTTCTTTGTGTCTCCGCGATCTCGTGTGCGTCGTGCCTTTATGCGGAGACCCGTCTGCAGCATCAGGGCCTGACCTTTCATCTCGACGAGGCGTCAGGCCGCTACGGCTTTGCCTCGGGCGCCGGCGATATCGTAACTCCGGACACCAGCGCCGGTGTCCTGCTTGGCGGAGAGCCCGTTCGGTTCAAGCGGGTCAGCGCTACGTCCAGCGCCGTATCGCTCGAGGGAAGCACTGCATCAGGGATGCGCATGTCCCTGAAGGTGACGCTCTCCACTCACTGTGCAGATCTTGAAGCCAATGTGGCAGAGCCGGGCGCCGAGCTGCGCTTCCAAACCGCCGGCGCCAGTCCAGCCTATGGATTGGCGGACCATGCCGTGTATCGAGCGAAGTATGAGAACGCCGGTGGCCAGTCGTTCACCACAGACGTGACTGGATTCTCGGACGACGCATTTCTCTCCGGACAGGGAATCTCGCGGCTGGTCAGTAATTTTGTGATCTATCCGAAGCAGCAATTCGCCGAGCTGCTGATCGATCCAACGACAAAGATTGTCCATACCTCGGCACAGCAGATCGTTCAGGGGGTAAAGCACGCACCGGCGAAGGTGCACCTCTACTACTTCTTCGGCGATCCCCATGCCATCTATGCGGAGTACCTGCGCATCCGCAGAGCAGCCGGATACAAGGTAGAAATGCCGAAGTACCAGGCCTTCGGCGTAGGCTGGGAAGCCTTTGGCGCTCTGGGTTGGGAGACCAACACGAACACTGTCCGCGACAGCGTAGATCGTTATCTGAAGGACGGCTACCCGCTGACCTGGATGGTGATCGGTTCAGGCTTCTGGCCTGCTGAGCCAGATACCATGCACGAGACCACGAGCTTCGGCTACTGGGACAAGACAAAGTATCCCGATCCGAAGTCGCTGATCCAGCACTTTCGTGATGAGGGGCTGGCCGTCATGCTCGGTCTGCGTATCACCTTCATCGTTGGTGGACCTTACTCCGACGAAGGAGTCAAGCATGGCTACTTCCTTACCGAGAATGGACAAGCAAAGGTCTACAAGGGCGGCTGGCCGAAGCTGCCGTACTATCTGCTCGACGCGCATAACCCGGCAGCGCTGGATTGGTACATCAGCCTGGTGAAGAAGTGGCAGGACTACGGTATCAACGGATGGAAAGAGGATTTCTACGGTTACGGTGGTTACGAGCTACGCGACGACAAGGTCGATCCGACCAATGACCGTCTGTTCGCGCAGAAGCAGTTAATCATCGAGCGCAATGGGTATCTCTCATCCAATGGCGACCTGCACCGCATCAACGACTTCAACTATAACCAGCAACAGGACCGTGGACCTGTCAACGCGCTGGCCTTCGCGTATAGCGGCTTCCCGTATGTCTATCCCGATATCGTTGGCGGCACCTTTGGCGAAAACCACTTCAGTACCAATCGCACACCGAAGATGGAGACCTACATGATGCGCAATGCGCGCTGGGCCTCGCTGCACGCCTCCATGGGGATGGGCGAGCCGCCATGGAGCTTCCGCAAGGAAGTGTCGGATGTGATGCTGGCCTCGGCACAGTTCCACGCCAGAATCGCGCCTTATCTCTACAGCAACGCCCGTAAGGCAAATGCGGATGGCTACCCATGGACAATGACACCGCTGCCCATCGCCTTCCCGGATGACGCCAATGTGCATGGTCGTGAGAACTCCACAACGAGAGGGTATGAGTGGCTGATCGGTGACGCGATGCTGGCCGTCCCTCTCTATGGCGATGACTATCTCTCGGCTACAACCCGCGACGTCTATCTGCCGGAAGGCCGCTGGATGGACTACGACACCGGAAAAATCTATGAAGGGAAGCAGATTCTTAAGGACTTTGCCATGCCGGTAAGCAAGACGCCGGTCTTTATCGGAGGATCGGGAGTCACCCTGGAAAAGGTCAACGGCGAGACGCGCATCTGTGTCTACCCTATCGGGAAAGCTTCGACGGTACAGCTCACGTTACCCGAGAGCGCGCAGGTCATCACGGTTAAGGTGCCCGCAATCCGCTCGATCGCGACGGTGAAGGTGACGAACTCCGGCACTGCTGTCGCGACGCGAACGGATGGTCATGCCATCACCTTCGTTCCGCGCGCCGGCGCAAGCTATGTCCTAACCGGAGGCGAGTAGGCGTAAGCTGGTTGGCACTATGCTCACGCACTTTCCGATGGCGGTTCCTGAGATCCCGGTCAGTAATGTCGACGCGGCTGCTGCGTACTACGTCAACGTGCTGGGGTTCCAGTTTGATTGGGGAAACGATCACGGTGGCATCGGCGGCATTTCTCAGGGGGCCTGCCGCATGTTCCTGACGAACGCGCCATTCCGAGAACATTATGGCAATGGAGAGAAGGTCGTTGTCTGGCTGAACCTGGAAAGCCGGCAGGAGGTCGACGAGCTCTATCATCGCTGGAGGGATGCCGAAGCGAAGATCCTGGCCGAACCGGAAGACAAGCCGTGGAATCTACGCGAGTTCAGAGTTGCGGATCTCGATGGCAATTCAACTGCGCGTGTTCTACGACTTCTCCTGGGAGTTGCAGAACAGGCAGGGTTAGAGCAGATTCTTCGCCGCTTTTCATTCGCTACGAAATGACAAACAAAGGAAATTCCTACCGGGCACTCGTCTCAGTTATTCCCCAGCACCACAAACCCCGCCCAGTAAAACGGATGGTGATACTTCGGGTCCCGTACCAACATGCGCCCCGCATGCTGCAACGCAACTGCAGGAGACGAGCCCTGCCTGAGTGCGCGGTGAAACGCAATCATCAGCTCCGTAGTGCTGGCAGAATCAACCCGCCACAGACTTGCGACCGCTGACTGACTGCCGGCGGCGAGGAATGACCACCCCAGACCGATCAATCCCTCACCTGCCTGATATTTTCCCTTCGCTGTCTCACACGCTGAGAGCACCACCAGCGGCGACTTCAACTGCATGTCCGCAATCTGCGAGGCTTCAAGTGGAACAGTTCGTGCAGACGTATCTCCAGAGGCGAGCAGCAGGTACGAACTCATCGGAGTGCGATCGTCGTAGACGCCGTGGGTGGCGAGCAACACCTCGTGATCGTCTTCAGTCAAAGCCGCGGTACGGAAGTTCTCCAGCGAAGCCTCTTTGCGCAGGAAGGATGAAGCATGTGTCTTGCCATAGATGCGGCTTACCGCCTTCACTTCCTGGGCGGCTTCGGGAAGATCTTCCGCAGGATCACCGAAGGCAACCAGCGACGAGAGCCGTCGGCTTGTTTTTCCGTAAGCGCGCAGGACCGAGAGCGAAGGCGCGTAGGAGACGGATGCTGTCTCGACCAGAAACTTTCCATCGTTCCGCTGCAATGCCTGGAAGGGAAGTCGCCAGAGATCGCCGCTGGGAACAATGACAAGGCTGCTCTTGCCAGCGAGATCATGTGCCGCAGGAGCCAGCAGCAACTGATACAGCGAACGGGAAGAGGCAGCAAAGCCAGGATCGCGTGTCTGCAGCGAGGTTGCGAACCGACGGATGCGCGCGGTCAGTGCCGACAACGTGATGTCGATGACGTAGGTGTGCAGCTCCGCTCCCGATTTGCCGCGAGTCAGCGTGAAGAGATACGTCGCATGCGGCGTCATCTCAAACTCGATCACCGCGGTCGAAGCGGATGGCATCAGCTCCGCAGCCTGTTCCATGGAGATAAGAGAGGCGCGGCCCTGCCTGCGCTCCAGTTGAGGATGCGCGGCAAACATGCGTTCACGGAAGCTTGTCATGGCAGTGCGCGTCGCCTGCAGCTGTGTGTCCAGCTCCGCAATCCTGTGGGCGTCCGGTTTGGCGGCGAGGGCGGCGCTGGTACGTTGGCCCCCAAGCTGCGTCAGTTTTCTGCGAAGTGCAGCCTCTTCCTTGCGCTCCTCCGCAGTAAGAACGCTGCCGAAGGAGATACGTCCCTGAGAGAGCAGGTCGAGCAGGGCACGGCCTTTTTCCTGTTCCGAGGTAAGAAAAGCCTCCTGCCAGCGCTGTTGTTTGACATCGACTTCGACCATCGCCTGGTAGTCCTCGGCGTGATGAGAGAAGAACTCTGATGCAGCCAATGTGCCGCCGGCGGTGTCGTCGCGCATCTGTTCGACGGCGGCGATCGCGGTTTGCAGAGAGGTGTGGGCGCCGTCGTAGTTGCCGGCATTCATCTGTGCACGGGCGATGACCAGCGCCGCTGCCTCGATCATCTTCGGAAGGCTGGCGCGCCGTGCAAAATCGAGAACCTGCTGCCCATCGCGAGCAGCGTCATCGTACCGGCCGAGATCGAACTCCGCCTCCGCGATCTGCACCAGCATCTCGTTTTCATGAAGGTGATCGCTGATCGGGAGCGTGAATGCTATGCCCTCCTGCAATAACTTCAGCGCAGCATCATAATGGCCGTTGTGCTCCTCGATCGCGCCCCACTCAGCGAGCGATCGGGCCATGGCGTCCGGCTTGTTTACCTCTTTGGCGACAGCGTAGGCGCGGGTGATGGTCTCAATCGCTTCCTTGTTGCGGCCGCTGGAATCATAGACGCGGGCGAGGTTGACCAAAGAGCTGTAGAGGTCCTCGCGATTGCCGAGCTCTTCTTTGATCTTGATCGCCTGCAGAGCATAGGGAAGCGCAAGCTCGGCGTTATCTTCCTGCAGATAGCTGTCGGCGATGTTGTTCAGCAGATACGCTTCGCCTTGGCGTTGATTGTGTTTGCGCGCAAGAATGAGGCCTTCTTCAAAGCGCTGGCGGGCCCGCCCGAAGCGTCCCAACACCATCTCGGTGTTGCCCAGGCTGTTCAGGGCGCGCGCCATGCCGACCTCGTCGCCTGCCTGCTGATTCTCCTTGTAAGCGGTCTCGCCGTCGGCGATGGCTCCCTCGGTATCGCCCAGATACATGCGTACCACCGAGCGGGCGCTGTGGATCTTGGCGACATCCGGAAGCTTCGGATGCAGCTTGGTATAGAGTTCCAGCGCCTCGTCGAAGGCTGCTCTGGCTGCATCGAGGTTTCCGGCAAGCCGATTCGCGGTGCCCACGTTGTAGTCGATCGGCGCGCGGACAGCATCGTCTCCCGAGCGCACTGCGATGGCCTGCGCTTCCACATAGAGAGGCAGGGAAAGAGGCGGCTTCGTATCGATATAGGTGTTGCCAAGATCTCGAAGAGCGATGGCCGCCCCTGGAGTCATCTGCGACACCGGAGCCTCATGGATCTGACGAAGCGCCTGATCCAGCGGCAGAGCTGCAAGGGCTTCGGCAAGCGACTTCTCTTCGACTGAAGGAACGACGCCCTGGGCATACATTGCTTCAGCGCACGGAAACATACATCCGAGTACACACATCGTTCGCAGAAGTCTGCTGTGCATTGGCCCGCCCGGTTTCGACTAAGTATGGAACGGTTCCATCCTAGAGCATTTTTCCTGTTGCTGGGTATCCCGGAAGAGGAGTGCCGCGGCGTTTTCATTGCGGAAAACGCCCATCCATGCGGAAACCCTACGCGACACTTACAGGAAAAAGGCTTTGTCAATCGGCAAGTGCCCGCTGTCCGGAGGTGAAGAAATTTTTGTGACGGGTGGTAATAATCTGCGTTCGGCTGCCCACGAGCAAGATAGTTCCACTCAATTGAGGCATTAGAGCAATTCTCCTAATACTGTAGCGTTGGATAAATCTGTGAATGCCGTTTTCTTCGAAGGAAAACGGCGCAAACTGCCAGAACGGCACCCCAGCGAACTTCGTTCGCCCGGGACCGCGACACTCCGCTCTACTCCTTTAGGAGAATGCTCCATCGCCCTCCCCCGGAGCAGCCATGTCGTATTTGCGTTTTGTCCTTACTCGCCTTGTTGTTCTCATGCTTACGCTGTTCTCTCTGGGTGGAATCACCCCGATGGATGGACAGAACCTTCGATTCGCCGCCCCGATGTACGGGGTAGGAGCCGTGAATACAAATGCGGTTGCGAACACGGTTCTATCCAATCCGCAGGGAATTGCTGTCGATTTCGCCGGCAATCTCTATATCGCGGATAGCGGCAATCGTATCGTTCGTAAGGTAGATCCGACAGAGACTGCGACGATCTTTGCCGGAACCAGCGGACAATCGGGAAATACCGGTGACGGCGGTGCGGCGATCGCGGCGAAGATGACCTCGCCGAACGCCGTTGCCGTGGATCTGGCGGGGAATGTTTACATCGCCGACACCTCGAACTTCGTGGTCCGCAAGGTGGACACGTCGGGTAATATATCAACCTTTGCCGGCGGCAATGGTACAGGCTCCAGCGGCAACGGAGGAGCGGCGACAGCGGCGAAGATGATTCCGGCCTATGTTGCCGTCGATAACTCCGGCAACGTCTACATCGCCGACACCTCCTCCAACACGGTGCGCGTGGTGAACACGACGACCAACATCATTAGTCTCTATGCCGGTGGCGGAAACCCGGCCAGCGGCAACGGCGATGGAGGCCCCGCCACCTCAGCGAAGTTCACGCCCACCGCCATTGCCCTGGACAAGCTGGGGAACCTCTACATCTCCGACTCAACCGCCCATAACGTTCGCATGGTCACGCCGCAGGGCACCATCTCCTCGTTTGCGGGGACAGGAGTCTATGGCAGCTCGGGCGATAACGGGCCGGCAACATCGGCACAACTGATCTCTCCCGCAGGTCTGGCTGCGGATAACGCCGGAAATGTCTACATTGCAGACGCCGGCGGACGAAGGATCCGCATGGTGAACTCCAGCGGAATTATCTCTACGGTTGTGGGTACTGGCGTGGCCTCGCCCTACCCACTGGATGGCTTGCCGGCCGATGCAGCAATGATCGACTCCCCCCGTGGTCTCGCGGTCGACCCGGCCGGCAACTATCTCTACTTCACGGTCTCCTCATGGAACTTCGCCTACCAGGTGGTGCTGCATCCCGAGAAATTCCCAATGACCCGTGTGGGGAATACATCACAACCCCAGCGCCTGATCCTGGAGAACTACGGCAACACCGACATCAATCTCACCTCGATCAGCTTCACCGGCGACTTTGCGCTGGCGCCGACCTACAGCGCGCAGGCATACCCATGCCGCACCACGATGCCGGTGTATAGCGGCTTCAACGGCTTCTGCACGATGGATATTGTCTTTACGCCGACGGCAGAGGGTATCCGCAGCTTCGACGTGACGCTTCACACCAGCGATACGCCCTCGACGATCTCAAAGACGCTGACCAGTACAGGTCTTGGTTCTGCGCTGGCGCTCTCGTCGGGCCAGATGTTCATCGTCGCCGGCAAACATGGCGGAACCCCGGGGAATCGCGGAGACAATGGGCCGGCATTGCAGGCATCGCTTAACGGCGTAAACGGAATCGCCGTAGACAGCTCCGGGAACCTCTATCTCGCGGAGTATCCCTACTGCCAGGTTCGCAAGGTGGATGGCAACACCGGCATCATTACAACCATTGCGGGCGCAAACCCCGCACAGTGCGACAACTACGGCATCTCCGGTGACGGGGGGCCGGCGACGAGCGCAATTCTGCAGAGTCCAGGGCCGATGGCCATCGATGCACATAACAATCTCTATATCTCCGATGGCTTTGACTCCCGCATTCGCAAGATCTCATTGACCGATGGCACGATCAACACGGTCGCCGGCGTCGGGATCTCTCTCGGAGCGAATACCTCGTGCGGTTACAGCGGTGATGGCCATCCGGCGACGCAGGCCGCGATCTGTGGGCCCTCCGGCATTGCTTTCGACACGTTGGGCAACATGTACTTCGCGGACGGCGGCAATAACGTCATCCGCAAGATCGATACCGCCGGCATCATTACTACCATTGCCGGTGTTCAGGGAGGGGGCAGCTACAGTGGCGACGGCGGCCCTGCGCTCTCTGCCCACTTCAATACGCCCATGGGCGTGGCGGTCAATACGGCCGGCGATATCTTTATCTCCGATCACAATAATCACGTCATTCGCAAGATCGACCACACCACAAACATTATTACGACGGTTGCGGGACAGCCTGGTATTACCGGTTATGGTGGAGATGGCGGACTGGCCACAAGCGCCAAGCTCAACTACCCGGAAGGCATTGCGGTGGATGCGGCCGGGAATGTCTTCGTCGCCGACTACTACAACATGGTTATCCGCAAGATCGATCCGTCGGGCATCATCACTACCGTCGCTGGCAACAACTTCATCTACGACGGATACAACGGTGACGATCTCCCAGCGACAGCAACTGCTCTTGCATTCCCGGCTGGCGTCGCGGTCAGCCCGTCCGGGTATCTCTTTATCAATGACCAAAGCAATCAGGTCGTGCGCGAGCTTACACCGAACGGCATGCTCGACTTTGGTGGAGTGCAGGTCAACACCACCAGCACCGCCAGAACCGTGACGATGCAGAACGTCGGGAATATGCCCTTGAACTTCGATAGCCAGTTTCCCACGGGCATTACCGGTGATTTCGCTGTCACCACGGGTGGCAACTGCAACTTCAGCGCCCCGCTGGCCGTCGGTGCGAGCTGCTCCGTCAATCTCACGTTTACGCCGACTGCGTCCGGTCCTCGTACCGGCATCTTCGGTTTCTTCAATGACGGCGTAACCGCGCCGCAGTATGTGGCGCTCTCCGGTACCGGAACCGCTCCGACGTCGCAGACCATCACCTTCTCGCCGATCGCTAACCACACCTACGGTGATGCAACCTTCGGCTTGACGGCTACAGCTACGTCGGGGCTTCCGGTAACCTTCAGTGTTGTATCAGGCAATGCGATCGTCAACGGATCGATGGTGACGATTACAGGCGTTGGACCGGTCACGATTGCAGCGAACCAGGCAGGCGACTCGACATGGCCGGCTGCTTCGCAGGTAACGCAAAGCTTTACCATCGCTCCGGCAACGCTCACGGTGAAGGCGGACAATCAGTCGGGCAATGCCGGACAGGCGATTGTCCCGCTCACGTATTCCATCTCCGGCTTTGTCTATAGCGATACGCAGAGTGTTGTTTCAGGATCAGCAGCGATCTCTACGACAGCGACATCTTCGTCGCCGTCGGGCACCTATCCCATCACCATCTTGGCAGGCACGCTGGTGGCGACGAACTACAGCTTCAATTTCGTAAATGGCTCGTACGTCATCGGCCAAGCGCGTCAGACTATCAACTTCCAACCCCTGCCCGATCGGACCTACGGCGATGCATCGTTCGCGTTGAGTGCGACTGCGAGCTCCAATCTGCCGGTAAGCTTCTCAATCCTCTCGGGTCCCGCGACGCTCAATGGAAACACGGTCTCGCTGACAGGTGTGGGAACGGTTGTCGTCCAGGCCACGCAGGCCGGTAATGGTAGTTACAGCGCCGCTTCTCCCGTCTCCCAATCGTTCAATGTTGCTCCGGCAACGTTGACGGTCACAGCGCAAAACGCAAGCAGCAGTTACGGACAAGCCCTCCCCAGCTTCACCGCAACGATTAGCGGATATGTCTATAGCGACACCGCAACCGTGGTGTCCGGTACGCCCGCCATCAGTACAACCGCTATAACTTCAAGCGGACCGGGCACGTATCCCATCATCCCTGCACAGGGAACACTCGCTGCCTCGAATTATGTCTTCACCTTTGTGAATGGATCTCTGACCATCACATCGGCGACCTTGTCGGTGCGGGTCACAGGTGCGCAGCGTCCGTATGGAGCGGCCAATCCAACCTTTACAGGAGAGGTCAGCGGCCTTCGCAACGGCGATCAGGTCACTGTCACCTACACCACCACTGCGACACCGTCCTCGCCCATAGGAACGTATCCCATCACCGCCACGGTGGGTGGCGCTGCCGCCGCCAACTACACACTGCAGATCACTCCAGGCGTGCTCGCTGTCACGAAGGCGGACACGGCAACAGCGCTTACCAGCTCAACCTCGCAGGTCAATGCAGGCTCCGGTGTGACGCTCACGGCGACCGTATCACCGGTCACCACGGGAATGCCGACAGGAACCGTCACCTTCCTGGATGGCCAGACACAACTGGGTTCGTCCACGCTGTCTTCGGGCGTGGCGACGCTGACGCTGAATACCCTGAACGGTGGTGTGCATCCGCTTACGGCCGTCTATGCCGGAGACACGAACTTCAACGGGTCGACCTCGAGCCTGATACGGGTCGTTGCAGGCGACTACACACTGACCGCGAATCCATCGACGGTGAATATCAAGCAGGGGCAGAGCGGGACGGCCACCGTTACCGTTACGCCAACGAACGGCTATAAGGGAACGATCACGCTGTCGTGCACGAATCTGCCGGTGGGCGTGGCCTGTTCCTTCTCGCCCGCGAGCGTTACGGCGGATGGCAGCAATACACCGCTGACGATGCAACTCTCGATCACGACCACGGCTCCAAGAACGATGACAACCACCGCTGCGTCGACCGTACCGTTGGCGGAAAAGCGCACGCCATTCCTGAAGCTTCTAACCGCGATGGCCCTCTGCGTTCCTTTGGTGCTTGTGGTTCCGGGGGATAAGAAGAGGTTGAGAATCACCGTCTTTACGCTGATGTTCCTTGCCCTGGGACTGTCCGGCTGCGGAAGCAGTGCACCGCCCCAGACTGCAACGCCAATTGGAGCATCGACGATCACGATCAGTGTTGATTCCAGCCATAAGCTGGACCTGACGGTGGATGTGCAGTAGGTGGTCTGCAATTGGGTGGGAGCAGCGGGCTTCAGCCCGCGGCTCCCGCCCGACTCACAACGCTACTCCCGCGCGACAACAATAATCATGAAGCTGTTTGGCTTTGTCACTGGTTTACCGGTTGAGCCGGTCTCATACTCCGCTGTCGGCAGATAGATGCGATGTGTCGCCGTATCAATCCCCATCGTCCTTGCGCCTGTTCGCGTCTTTACCATCTGGACGATTTCGAACTTACCCGGCGAGGTCTCCTGCGCGACTGCGAGGGAACCGTCACGGCAGCTTGCGAAGATCTCTCCACCATCTGCTTTGGTTGCATCGACTCCGTCGCCGATGGGCAACGCCGACAGCACCTTGCCATCGGTCAGGCTCATGACGATCAGCTTCTGAGGTTTGCGGCAGCCGATGTAGAGCTGCTTCTTCTTCGTATCGATCGACATGCCGACCGGAGCACCTCCCGGAGCGACAGGCCAGCGAGCAACCACCTTACGGGTCTTCATCTCCACGACGGCAACTTCGTTCTTGTCCATCAAGTTGACATAGATCTTTCCGGCGCCATCCGATGCGAGAAACTCAGGCGACCCTCCCAGATCGATAGGCGCGTCGATCTTGCCTGTCGCGGGATCGATGTTCGGGTTGAACGTCATCAGAACCCCTTTGTCTCCTGAGACGACCAGCACCCGCTTGAGAGAAGGATCGTAGATGATTCCGTCCGCATCAGGCTGCGCGGTGATTTTTCCCAAAACGGCGAAAGTCTTGAGGTCGAAGATCACAATGGCGCCCTCTCCGCCTCCATCGCTGATGAACCCTCGTCCGGCTTCCGGAGCGATCGCCACACCATGCGCGATCTTCTGGCCGGGAATGTCACCCAGTGTTTTACCGGAATCGGCATCGATCACCAGCGTATGCGTGCCGCGTGGAACAAACAGCCGGTGAGTCGCAGGATCGACTGTCAGGTAATCCCACCCACCTTGTCCTCCGATCGGAAAGGTTTGCTTCTCCGCCCATTTGTTCTGCGCCAGCGACGGCAGAGAGCATGCAAGCAGAAGAGTAAGTGCGATGGCTCCAATGCGCGTCACTCGTGGCATGGGACCCTCCTCGTTTTGAATTGGATATTGCTACGCGCGGAAGCTCCGCACAGCTTCACCAGTCTGCGTCGTGTCCATTAAGGCAGGCTGAAGTTGTGGGTTCTTTTCGGACGCATCGACGAATTCGAAATGCCCCATGCAAGAGAGTTTTGGGTGTAATGGGTGGGAGCAGCGGGCTTCAGCCCGCTGGTAAAAGGCATAAAGGAAAATGGGCTTTAGCCCTGGGCTTTTTCCCTGACGCACAGAAAAGGCCCAGGGCTTAAAAGCCCATTTCTATATTGAACCGATAGACCGTGGGCTGAAGCCCACGGCTCCCACCCGGTTCGAGCTTCGCTCGAATACCCACGTCCCAAAGAGGGGACATGGGACACCCAATGTATAAGCTCTCTTAATTCGTAACCCGCCACGCGAGGATGTTGCTGTGCACCGCGCTGGAGCTCATATTCTGCGTTTCGAGCAGCAGCTCGAAATAGGGAATCCTTCCATCGGGCCGCTGTATGCGTTTGAGGAAAGGCAGCAGCTCCGAATCATCCGAGACAAAGTCCCATGCGGATTCTGTGCCCGCCATCGAAGTTCCTTCGATCAGAAGCGCATTGCCATTCCCCGAAAGATTCGGAGCAAAGGCGACTACGCCATAAACACGACGTTGCGGATCATCGAGCCGGGAGTCCCAGTGTGCCGGTTCTCCCTCACGCGGAGTCTTATTGATGACGGAGAAGACCTTCGCCTTGTAGTTGTTCTGCAACAGGAAGTTCATGTTGCGTTCCAGAAGCTCAACCCAGGGGTTGGCCTCGAAGGCTCCGACCAGGATGACGTTACCCGTCTTCAGATCGTTAGGCCGCAGGTCGCGGGAGTAGCGCACCTGCAGATTGCTATGCAGCGACTGCGCGATCTGCGCCAGCCGGACCGCGGCATCGAGATCGACGATCGAGGTATAGCGCCGGTTCGCCATCTCAACACGCAGTGAACGCATATCCGAGGGCAGGGGATTCGTCGCCGCATTGAAGGTCGAAGTCCGGTAGTCACCGAGCAGATATTCGTTCAGCGAGATGTTGCGCTGATCGAAGGTGTGCGAGAGCACCAGGCCTGAATCTCCCGGAACCTCCAGCGTTGACTGTTGTGGCAGGAAGATCTGGCTCCACAGCGGATGTGGCGGAGGAGCAGAAGGAGCTGCTGTTGCTGCCACATGATTCCGGATCAACACCGCCGCCAGGGCGACTGCCAGCACGGCACACAGCAGCCACGGGACCAAAGCGCGCCTGCTCGGTGGTGATGCTACTTCCGCAGCAAGAACTGGTATGTCACGGACTGGGGATACGGGTGCGGCCGGCTCTGCAGTGTGACGCGGAGTGAAGACAGGTATATAGCTGCCCTTCGGAATGATGACGCGCAAAACTTCTTCAGCGCCTTCCTGCTCGAAGTACATCTCCAGCCGCTGGCGCAGGCGGCTTGCCTGGGTGCGGACGATGCCGTCGACAGACGAGTCATAATCCGGCGATCTGCCGAAGACAGCCTGTCCGATCTTCTGTTCGTTCAGCTCCGCTTCACGCCCCTGAAAGGTTACGTCGCAGACATAGGTCAGCAGAGAACAGAGCCGCTCGCTTCGGGCAAAGGTCGGAGAGGCGAGGATACGGCGTATCAACTCGCGATCGGGGCTCTCAGACCAGTCTGTCGCCGCTATGCGTGCAGATCCAGGGGAGTCTAGGGAGCGATCTTGCTTCGCCGTTAGCATCAGGTGCCGCCAGTCTACGCAGATCGTGTGAATGCGCCATGAACCATTCACACGGCATTCACTGTATCGGATACATGACGGTTCGGTAAATCATTTATTCCACAGCAGTTCACGCGTGTATCGAAGTTGTCGCCGTGAATTCGCTTCTTCGCTGAAGGCCTCGCTGCTATTCCTCTCCCCAACGGCCCCCTTTCCTGACGCTGACCAGAGACAAACATGCGCGGGCTTTCCGTTGGAACCACTTACTTATGGAGCGAATGCAATGACGCCGAACATCAAGAAGAAACAATCTGCCCGATGGTCTTGGGTTGCCCTTCGCCTGGCCCTGCTCGTAATGCTGGCGGCCGGAGACAAGGTCTATGCCCAGTTCGATTCGGGCGCGGTGCTGGGCACGATCAAGGATCCTTCGGGAGCGACGATCAACGGCGCATCGGTCGAGCTGACCAATGTCGCCAAGGGCGTCAAGAGCACCCGGCAGACAGACGCGAGCGGGAGCTATGAGTTCGACAGCGTGCAGCCCGGCGACTATGTGGTGACGGTGACCTCATCCGGCTTCCAGAATCTGAAGACGGATACCTTTCGCGTAAACGTCGGAGCACGTCAGCGTGTCGACCTCACCCTCAGCGTCGGCCAGACCGGCGACAGCGTGACGGTGACGGGCGTCGCAGAGCAGTTGGAGACAGAGACCAGCGATCGCGGACAGACGATCCAAGGAACCGAAGCGGTGACCCTGCCATTGAATGGCCGCTCGTATGCTGACCTGGCGCAACTGGTGCCGGGCGTTCGCCGCTCGTTGATTGCCACCGTGGCTTCCAACCCGCCTCGCGATGCTTCCTACAACGTCAACGGTCTTACCTCGATGGACAACAACTTCGTCCTCGACGGCATCGACAACAACGCCTACCAGGAAGCCAACCAGGGATATTCGAACCAGGCCGTGATTCCATCGCCGGACTCGCTGCAGGAGTTCAAGGTACAGACCGATAACTATTCGGCAGAGTATGGCCGCGCCGGCGGCGCGATCGTCAACGCCACCACCCGCAGCGGAACCAATGCCTTCCATGGCGGAGCGTATGAGTACTTCCGCAACACATTACTGAATGCCTTCGGACCCTTCTACGGAACCGGCATCAAGCCCACGCTGGTGCAGAACCAGTTTGGCGGCACCTTCGGTGGTCCCGTCCTGCGTGACAAGCTCTTCTTCTTCGTGGACTATGAAGGTCTGCGCGCCGTCTCGCACTCTCTCACCACCGCAACTCTGCCCACCGATGCCGAGCTGAACGGCATCTTTACAACAGACGGTACAGCCACGGGCACGCCGATCCCGATCAAGAATCCTTATACCGGCGTGGTTTACAGCAATGGCCGGGTTCCGCTGGGCGATCCGAATATCAATCCTGTCGCGCTGAAGGTCTTCAGTCTGCTGCCGCGGCCCAATATCCCCGGCGCCGCGCTGACTGCGGCGAACTATCAATATCTCCCCGCCGCGCCCACGGTCGACGACAAGGGCGACGGCCGTATCGATTTCGTCCGCAACGATCGCCAGAATGGCTTCTTCCGCTACAGCCAGCGCGCCGTCACCTACTTCCAGCCGCCACCGTTCCCTGGCGCGGCGGGCGGTAACAGCAACGGAACCCTCTATGCCAGAACGCGGCAGCTCGCTGCCGGGTATAACTGGACACTGACGCCGACCTCGATCCTGGAGATGCGCTTTGGCGAGACCTGGACCGAGAGCGGCAAGTTCCCCATCTTCCTCGGTGCTCCTAACCTTCTAGCAGGCGTCCCTAACGTCCCGCAGGATCCCGCTTATACGGGCGGCCTGAGCCCTCAGTCCGTCTCCGGCTTCACGCAGTTCGGTGAGCAGGGAACCAATCCGCAGTTCAATAATCCGACGCAAGCGAATCCCAAGGTCAACTACACCTGGATTCGTGGACGTCACAGTCTGAAGGTCGGCTATGAGTTCGGCTGGATGTCGCAGGCGATCTCCGACTTTCATCCGAAGTTCGGTTCGGATACCTATGCCGGCTCGTTCAGCTCTGCCGGCAGCACAACCACGGCGCAGGCAGCGAACCTTACGGACTTTCTTTTCGGCGCGCGCAGCAACTACCAGTTGAACGCTCCCAATGAGGTGAACTATCTGCGCTACTGGCATATGGGCTATCTACAGGATGATTGGAAGCCGCTGCCATCGCTTACGGTGAATCTCGGTCTCCGCTACGAGTTCATGACGCCGAACTATGAAGAGAACAATAAGCTCTACAACTTCGACCCGGTGAATAACCGTCTGCTGGCTGCCGGCAGTGGAACCGATGTGAACAGTACTGTGCCGGGACACGTCTATAACCTTCACTATGTCGGCGGAAACTCGCTGGCCGATCGTGGCCTGGTCGATCCCAACTATAAGAACTTCGGTCCACGTGTTGGCTTTGCCTACCAGACGATGCCGAAGACGGTCATCCGCGGCGGCTATGGCATCAGCTATGCCTATCTCTTCCGCTTCGGCGGAGAGGGCCTGCTTGCCTACAACGGTCCGAACAACTACGCGGCGACGCTGCCTTCGAATCAGACACCGAGCCAGGGACTGTGCACCTCGCTGACCCAGGATCCGACGACCTGTTTCCGCAGAACGCAGGACGGCTATCAGACCAACTTTGCCGGACCGGTGAACTTCTCCACCACCAAGGCGCAGACGCGATATACGCCGAAGGACTTCAAGCCGGCATATGTGCAGGCCTTCCATCTGTCAGTCCAGCAGGAGCTGCCGTATGACACCACACTTGAGGTGGCATACGTCGGCAATCACACGGTGCATATTCCATCGCTTCTGGACTTCAACCAGGCGCGCCTGTGTCTGCCGAGTGAAGTTCCGGCGGCAGCGCAGGGCCAGTGCACGACCTCTGTACTTAACCGCAGACCGATCGCCAACTTCTCCGACATTCTGACGGAGAGCAACGCGGGATCTCTGATCTATCACTCGCTGCAAACCAAGCTGCAGCGGCGATTCCGCGGCGGTGTCTTCCTCATCAACTCGTTCACCTGGTCGCGCGGCATCGATCTGAACTCGGCTGATCTGGAGACGCAGAACGGCGACAGTGCTCTCATCAACAAGGCGAACCCCGCGGGTGATCGTGGACCTTCGGGCTACAACCAGCCGCTGAACAACACCACCTCGGCGATTGTCGATCTTCCCTTCGGCAAGGGACGCCGCTTCGGCTCGTCGGCTCCCGCATGGCAGCAGCAGATCCTGGGCGGCTGGCAGTTGACCGGCATCAACGTGGTGACCAGCGGCGTGCCTATCAACCTGACCTACTCGCCGAGCAGCAACCAGGTGGTCTCAACCACAAGTCAGTCATATGCCATCCGGCCCAACCTGACCGGATCTCCGTCGGCCGTCTATGGCAAGACGCTGGTCAAGACGGCGAGTTCGCTGAGCGGCTACCTGATCGCAGGCTCAGGAACGACACCGCCTCCGGGTGTATCGATTCCTGCCGGCACCCAGCTCTTCGGCAATGCAGGCCGCAATATCCTGCGCGGCCCGGCATTCGGACAGTTCGATCTTTCGGCGCATAAGCGGTTTACGCTGCCTAACGAACGGTACAACGCCGAGTTCCGGATTGAGGCCTTCAACGTCTTCAATGCAACCAACTACATCAGCCCCTCTGCCAGCGTTGGCTCGGTGAATGCTACCTCAGGAGCACCGACCTATAGCAGCAGCTTCGGCAGCTTCACCGGCAGCACCAGCGTCTATCCGTCTCGCCAGGTGCAGCTTGTACTGCGTATTTCTTTCTAGAGCATTTTCCCTGTTACTGGGTATCCCGGAAGAGGAGTACAGCGGCGTTTTCATTGCGGAAAACGCCGATAGATGCAGACGCCCTGCGCTATACCTACAGGGAAAATGCTCTAACTGAACCTCAGCATCCCAGGCCGGCAGAGCTCGGTTCTGCCGGCCTTTCTTTTTTCAAAACGCTCTCAGGAAAGGATCTTTCATTGACCACTCACACCCGTCGTCAGTTTCTTATCGAGTCCTCTGTTGCCCTAGCCGCATCGCTGCTTCCGTCTTCATTGTTCGCCGCAGCAGAGGCACCCAGGATTCCCAACCGCGACACCACGCTCAAGTTCAATCCAGACGGTACGCCGCGTCCGTTTGCAGGCAATACGGTGATCTGCCATCTCCCGGTGCAGTCTGCAATGCGCGATGCCATGGTGATGCTCCATCAGGAGCTGAAGCGCTCGAGTTATCACACCAAGCTGGGACTTACTTCGACCGACAGCTACCACATGACCGTCTTTCCCGGAGCGAACGATCTGGACCGTTCTGCCTACGGGTGGCCGTCGTATGTCCCTTCCGATGCTCCGATTGAAGTCTGCACCCGTATGGTCGGCGAGCGCATCGCGAAGAAACACTTCGCATGCCAGCTACCGCTGCGTGTTCGAGTTGATCAGGAGTACACCGTCAATTACCCCATGGCATGCAGCCTTCGCCTGGTGGGAGCGGATGCAGAGGAGGACAGGAAGCTGCGGTCGTTGCGCGATCAACTCGCCGAGACTTTTGGCTTTCGATTGAACGATCACGCGCAATATCAGTTCCATATGACCATGTCGTACCAGATCGCTCCATTTACTGCGGAGGAGCGGAATGCTTACCGCGACCTGATGAAGGTCTATGTCAAGCGTATTGCCGAAGCTGTGCCGGTACTGGAGCTGGGTATCCCAGAGTTTTGTAGCTTCCCCGATATGTTCCGCTTCGAACCGCAGCGGTTACTGGTGTGTTCGTAGCTGGGACAAGGCAAAAACACCCGTTACCACATTCTTTCGCCGAGGGCGAAAGTGGTGGGATATCGCGCTACGCACGACCGCCTTTTTTGCCGCTGAGGGGGATCTATCACATGCATCGGCAGGGATAAGATCGACCTCAGCGGCTATTAATAAAAGCCTGCAGCCTCCCACCATTCTCTAACCCAACGTCGGCATCTTCGTATCCACACCCGCACGAATGCCGGTTGGCCACCGTGCCGTAACGGTCTTCAATCGGGTATAGAAGCGGACGCCTTCCATGCCATAAATTGAGTGGTCGCCGAACAGAGACCGCTTCCATCCACCGAAGCTGTGGAACGCCATCGGCACCGGGATCGGAATATTGATTCCCACCATGCCGGCCTGCACCGAACGCGCAAACTCGCGAGCCGTGTCGCCATCCCGTGTGAAGATGGAGGTTCCGTTGCCGAACTCGTGTTCGTTGATCAGCTCCAGCGCTGTCTTGAAGTTGCTGGCGCGGACCAGTCCAAGCACCGGTCCAAAGATCTCATCCTTATAAATGTTCATCTCCGGCTTCACGTGGTCGAAGATGGTAGCGCCCATGAAGAAGCCGTCTCCCTTGGGGAGCGCGCTCTTCCGCCCATCCACGACCAGCTCGGCGCCTTCCTTTGTCCCCGTATCCAGATATCCGCTGACGCGCTCAAGATGAGCTTTAGTGACGAGCGGTCCCATGTCGGCATCACGGTCTGTACCGGGAAGGATCTTGAGCTTTTCGATGCGCTCGATGATTTTGTCCCGCAAAACGTCGGCAGTCTCATGACCTACGGTTACGGCAATCGAGATGGCCATGCAGCGCTCACCGGCGGATCCATAGGCTGCACCTACCAGGGCATCGGCCGCCTGATCCATATCGGCGTCGGGCATCACGATCATGTGATTCTTCGCTCCGCCAAGAGCCTGCACCCGCTTTCCGTGTGACGTGCCTTTGGCGTAGACGTACTGCGCGATTGGCGTGGATCCTACAAAGCTGATCGCCTTAATGTCAGGATGCTCCAACAATCCATCGACGGATTCCTTATCCCCGTGCAGTACGTTGAAGACACCGTCCGGAAGGCCGGCTTCCTTCAGGAGTTCGGCAATCAGGATAGAAGCGCTGGGATCGCGCTCGCTGGGCTTCAGCACAAAGGTGTTGCCGCACGCCAACGCGATGGGAAACATCCACATCGGAACCATCGCGGGAAAGTTGAAGGGTGTAATGCCGGCGACAACGCCAAGCGGCTGCCGCATCGACCAGCTATCCACATCGGAGCCCACCATTTCGGAGAACTCGCCTTTGATCAGGTGTGGGATGCCGGTGGCGAATTCGATCACTTCCATGCCGCGGGTCGCTTCTCCCTTGGCATCCGAAAGCACCTTTCCATGCTCCGAGGTGATGATCTCGGCAAACCGGTCCATGTTCTTCTCGAAGAGCTCGCGGAAGCGGAAGAGGACACGTGCGCGTCGCAGCGGGGGCTGTGCCGACCAGCCGGGGAAGGCCTCCCGCGCCGCAGCAACGGCTGCCTCCAGCTCCTGCCGATTGGCCAGCGGAACCTTGGCCTGCACGTGGCCTGTGGCCGGGTTATACACGTCGCCGAAACGGCCGGATGTGCCTGCCCGCTCTGCTCCGCCAATCCAATGTGTTATCTCGCGCAGCCCCGCGGGGACGGCTGTATGATCGGGTGCGATCGCTGTGGATGCCATTGCTGAACCTCGATTCGTCGGGGAAAGCATACCCCTTTGACGTGTGCAGCCACCATACAAATTTCCATGCAGAATAGTCAAACGACAATGCATAATACGCAATACGGTGAATCTGGTGAATCCGCGGTCCTTGTTCCGGTTTGAGCGGTTACGTTGGCGAATGGCCGCTGCCATGCTCGCCTGCCTGGCGGGAGCTGCCGGAATCCTGCTCTACCGCGGCCGTGACACGCAGCAGTATGCCAACGGCTATGCACCTCCACAAAGCTGCAACCGCTGCCACGCAAAGATTGCCGAGACATACAAGCAGACCGGCATGGGACGGTCATTCCATCGGGTCTCTCCGCAGACTGAAACCGCCGACTTCAAGGACCGCAATACCGTCACACACCAGCCTTCCGGAAAGCGCTACGAGATGGTGCAGCAGGATGGCGCTTTCTATCTGCGAAGAAGCGTGCTGAATCAGGATCCAGGTCAGGAGATCGAGAGCTATGCGCAAAGCATGGATTACGCGATCGGCTCCGGAAACCATGCCCGCACCTATCTCCATCGGACGAACGATGGCAAGCTCATTGAGTTGCCAGTGAGTTGGTATACGGAAATGGGCGGATACTGGGCGATGAGTCCCGGTTATGATCAGGCCTCGCAGATGGATGTCCATCGAGCCATCGGTAAAGACTGCATGTTCTGCCACAATGGTTATCCATCGTCAGACCCCGGCGCTGCAAGCCTTTCCGATGGAGCCATCTTTGCCGAGAACCTTCCCGAGGGGATCGACTGCCAGCGCTGTCATGGCCCCGGAGCAGCACACGTCAAGGCAGCCAACGCCTGGTTCCCTGACAAAGAAAGAGTCCGCGCCACTGTTGTGAATCCGGCACATCTGCCGCGTGAGCGCCAGATGGACGTCTGCCGTCAGTGCCATCTGGAGACAACGAGTCTTCCGCTCCCGAATTCGGTCCGCCGCTATGACCGCACCGCGTACTCCTACAAGCCCGGGGAGCCGCTTCAGAACTTTGAGATCACCTTCGATCACGCGCCGGGCTCTGAGTTAAAAGACCGGTTCGAAGTCGCTCATCAGGCATACCGGCTGCAGAAGTCGAAGTGCTATCTGAAGAGCGACATGACCTGCATCACCTGTCACAATCCTCATCGGCCCCAGCGCGGAGAGGTTGGCGCCGCGCAATATCGCGCCGTCTGTCAGGGATGCCACCAGTCCGAACATCCCCGGCTCGCCGCAACAACAGTGACTCGCGACTCCGATTGCCTAGGGTGCCATATGGGGAAGCGCAGGACCGAGGATGCTGTTCATGTTGTGATGACCGACCACTTTATCCAGAGGTTTGCGCCCAAAAGCGATCTGCTGGCGCCGATCCAGGAGATCATTCCTGCCTACCAGGGCGAAGTCGCCGCGTATGATCCGCGTCTGCTCTCTGAGATGCCTGAAGGCAACCTGTACTACGCCGTCGCCCAGGTCGCGGCAGGTTCCAACCTCAAACAGGGACTCCCCATGCTGCAGCGCGCCCTGGAAGAGCAAAAGCCGCAACACGCCGGCTTCTACTTTGCCCTGGCGGCTGCTCAGGCAAAGGCGGGGAACGACGCTGAAGCCATCCACTGGTATGACGAGGCGCTCAAACGGCCCGATCACACGCCGGCAATGCTACGCGAGAAGGCGGCGGCACTTGCCCGCCTGCACCAGCTACCGCAGGCATTACAGGTTGCCGGAGAGGCCGTCGATGCAGCTCCGAACGATGCTCTCGCCTACACCGCGTTGGGGAATGTTCAGCTTCAGTTGGGGAATGTGCAGCAGGCGCAACAGGCGCTCGAGCATGCCTTGTCGTTAGACTCCGAGATGGCCGATGCACAGAACCTGATGGGCCTATGCTTCACACGGCTTTCCAAACCGGAGGATGCCGCACGCAGTTTCCGTAAGGCGTTGCAGATCGATCCCGGCCTGACCGAGGCAAGGATCAATCTCGCGGTGCTCCTTGCAGATCAGGGCGATATGGAAAAAGCGGAAGCCGCCATGCAATCGCTCCTGCGCACGAACCCCGGGTCGGCGGACCTGCATCATCGTTATGCCCTGGTGCTGGCATCGAGCAAGCAGTGGGCGAAGGCGGCGGAGCAGATGCAGCAGGCCATCCACATCGAGCCGCGGTCCGCGATCCTCTATACAGACCTTGGAGACATCTCTGTCGCTGCCGGGCATATAGACTCCGCGATCCCACAGTATCGTCAGGCAGTTGTGCTTGACTCCAGCCAATTGAAGGCGCATCTCGGTCTTGCGTCCATCCTCATGGCACAGAACAAACTTGCCGCGGCGGAGGACGAGTATCGAGCTGCGGCTGCAGCCAGCCCGCAGAACGGAGAAGTTCATCTCGCGCTCGCAGATCTTGCCCTTCGCAGAGGTTCGCCGGGGGAAGCCAAGCAGCAGCTCGAACTGGCACTGAAGGGCGACGATCCGTCAGCCCGGCAGATGGCCTACCGCCTGCTCTCGGGCCAACATTGAGAGGCGAGGCAATCTATTCAGGCTCCATTGTCTGACTTTTTGTCATTTCGTAGCGAAGCGGAGAAATCTGCTTCTCTACCGATACCTTCTGAGCAGGAAAGAAGAGTTGTGTACGAATTACAGGAATGTGATATATCAGTTGTTAGCCGGTCAATTTTCCAGGAATAGGCCCGTTGAGCGTCACGCTACCTAAGCAGTTGTATCGGCAGTCTTCGCTTTCTATTTCGAACAATTTTTAGGCGCTCACTGCGGCTGGGACGATCCGGGTAGACATCCTCGATGTCCAGGGGATAGCTACATCCATGCCGCACTTTATTTCGAGATGCTAAAGAACTTGGATCCCTGTATCCTCTCGGGCCGCTCTGCCGGCAGCGAGACTCAGAGATAATCACTGAGCCAGAGGAGCAAATCGCCCTCGTAAATCTACCGTAAGAGGACTCACTGGAGCCCTCCAGCAGATTGAAAACACGCATCACCCTGATCCTGACTTCTGGGAGGGCAACATGAGTGAGTGTGATTGGCTGTACTTCGCGGAACATGTATCTCCAATTTTTGGGGCAACGACGACGAACACACACCTGAGAGTCTTGTTTGAAGACAGCCCCGTAGCGATCGTTGCTCTCGATGCACGGCATGACTTTGTCATGTGCAACCGTGCGTTCCACACGCTCTTTCAGTTCTCGACCGAGGAACTGCACGCAACCAGCCTGGATGAGCTCATCACTGGGCCTGACACGACCGAGGATGCGCAGGCCCTGAGCATGGCCGTGCTGCGCGGGGAAAAGGTCCACACGGTTGCGCAACGGCGCCGCAAAGACGGCATGATGGTCGACGTCGAGATCTATGGCATTCCCCTCATCGTTGACGGGGCGCTCGAAGGTGTCTATGGCCTGTATCAGGACATCACCGAACGTAACCGCGCTGAGAATGCGGTGCGGCGGATGGCAAACACTATCGATACACTTCAGTTGGAAGAGCGCCGTAGAATCGCGCGCGACCTCCATGACTCCATGTCTCAGGAGCTGGCGGTTCTGAACTGGAATCTGACGCTGCTCAAGGGGATGACAGAAAACGCCGATCCTGTTCTCCGCGACATAGTCGCGCAGACGAAGGAGATTGCGTTGCAATGTTCGTCGCGCATCCGCACGGCATCCTATCTGTTGCATCCTCCGCTCCTTGGCGAAGAGGGACTCTATCCGGTGATCGAACGTCTCTCGAAGGAGTTTGAGGTGCGAAGTGGAATCGCGGTCGACCTCAACCTTCAGCTTGATCTTGGCCGCTTCTCCGATGCGGTAGAGATCACTGTCTTCCGAGTGGTGCAGGAGGCACTGGCGAACGTCCTTCGCCACTCCGGCAGCCCTATCGTGCATATCACTCTGGCAAGAATCGGCGAATCTCTCATCCTCACTATCTTCGACGAAGGCAAACGGTACCACTGTGAAGTCAATGAAACACTTCCCGCCGGCGTCGGTTTGACCAGCATGAGTGAGCGGCTGGAGCAGCTGGGCGGCTCGCTACGTCTGGAGCGCAGCACGAACGGCACGACCCTGATTGCATCATTACCTGCGGAGGCACGCACCAATGGATAACCTGCGGATCCTGATTGCGGATGATCATGAACTCATTCGTCGCGGCGTCCGGAATCTTCTGGCGGCACGGGAAGGATGGAGCGTGATCGCTGAAGCCTCCAATGGGCTTGAGGCTGCAGAGAAGATCGAGCAACTGCAACCCGACATTGCGATTGTGGATTTTTCCATGCCGCTGCTCGACGGTTCTGCAGTGGCTTCACGATCGGTGCAGTCTTCTCCGAAGACATCCGTCATCGTGCTGACGATGCACGACTCCGAACGCATCGCGTATCAGGTGCTGCAGTCGGGCGCGAAGGGCTTTGTTCTGAAATCCGATGCAGACCACAACCTGATCGAAGCCGTGAACGCCGTATCAAGAAGCGAGCACTTCTTCACCAAGACGGCTACCAATCTGCTGATGCGGGGCATTCTGAACAAGAACGGAACGGAAAAAGCATCCGCGAAAACGGAACCCTCTCTCTCTGCGCGCGAAGAACAGGTGCTATGTCTGCTGGCCGAAGGTACGACAAGCAAAGAGGCCGCCGCGAGGCTCGGCATCAGCGTGCGTACGGTGGAATCGCACCGCATCCGCATCAACCGGAAGCTGGGTCTAGACTCCATCGCTGACCTGGTGCGTTATGCGATCCGCAATGGCTACGCCTCTTCGCATTGAAGCAGCATCTTGTCCTCTTTGTTTGTCATTTCGTAGAGAACCGCTTCTATCCGCGGTTTTTCTGCCAGGGTGCTCTACCGTCGCAACGAAGCCTCTTCCCCTGTCTGGGTGCTCCACCCTCGGGGTCCCAACGAACTTTGTTCGTTGGGGTGAACGTTCGCAACGCTAGGGCGGGCGGGGATGCGTTAAATTCTGGTGTTAGGTAGAACTACGGAGTTTTCACGGCTCATTTTTCAGTAATTAACCGAATTTCAAAATGGCACGTCTTTCCGCACAATCAAAGGACCCAACAAAAAAGAGGTTCTTCGATGAACTGGAAAAACTCCCTCAGGGGTGCTCTCCTTCGTGTCGCTGCAGGACTATTGCTTACCCAGGCTTGTGTGTCGCAAACGGCAACCACGGGAGCGATCCGCGGGACGGTCACTGATCCGACCGGAGCAGTGATTCCGAATGCTGTTGTGACCGTAACGTCGAATGCGACCTCACAGATTCGTGCTGTAAAGACCGATGGCGATGGCCAGTTTGCCGTCGGGCTGCTGCCGCCTGAGACTTATAAGGTCAGCATCACCGCGCCCGGCTTCAAGACACAGGTCGTTCCGCCCATCACGGTGGTCGTGACTGAGACTGCCCGTGCCGATGCTCAGATGGTCGCCGGCAGCCAGGGAGAGACGGTAGAGGTCAGCACAACTCCCGCTCCGCTGCAGGTGGAAAATGCCACCCTGGGAACCGTCGTTGACGGCACCACGGTCCGCGAGGTCCCTCTTACTAACCGGAATTACACGCAGGTACTGACGATGTCCGCCGGAGTAGCCGGAGATGTCAACAACGCCGCGACGCTGGGCAAGGGCACGCAGGATGTCTACGTAAACGGCGCCAGCAGCATCAGCAACAACTTCCACATGGATGGCGCCGATATCAACAACTTCGGCTCCGGCCGCGCCGGTGACTTTGTTCAGCAGGCAGGCATCGCTATTCCGAATCCTGACTCGCTGCAGGAGTTCAAGATACAGACGACGAACTACGATGCGGGCTTTGGCCGCGATGCCGGCGCGAACGTCGATGTCATCACCAAGTCGGGCAGCAACACTCTCCATGGATCAGCATGGGAGTTTCTTCGCAACGATGTGCTGAACGCGAATGACACCTTCCTGAAGATGAACGGCCAGAAGCGCGCGGTCATGAAGCAGAACCAGTTCGGTGGTACGCTGGGCGGTCCCCTTCTGAAGGACAAGCTCTTTATCTTCGGTTCTTATCAGGGAACACGGCAGGTGAACGGCCTCAGCGCCGGCTCGCTGGTCACGAACACACTCTTTCCTCTGACCAACGATCGCAGTGCCGGCGCCATCGGCCGTGCTGCATGTCCCAATGGAAATGCACGCTGGCACCCCTTCAACGGTGGCAACTACAGCAACACGGGCTCTCAAGTGGAAGTTGCCTGCGACGGCAGCAACATCAATCCTGTGGCGTTGAATCTTCTGAACCAGAGGATCGCGAACGGCACCTACCTGATTCCGACGCCGCAGCGCATGTCGACGGACGCCAACGGAAACCCTGTAGGTTTTTCCACCTTCAGCCTTCCCTCGCACTACAGTGAAGATCAGTTCATGGTCAATACCGACTATGTCCTATCAGAGAAGCACACCCTTGCGGAGCGCTACTTCTATTCGAACCAGCCCCAGGACAAGCCCTTCAGCAGCACCTCGAACACACCCGGCAACGGTGTAACGCCAAAGTTCAACAGCCAGGTGGCGGTTCTGAAACTGACGTCAGCATTGAACTCGCATCTGCTCAACGAGGGGTTGATCGGTTATGTCCGCAATACCGGCAATCTGCAGACGCAGGCAAATCTCCACTATGACCAAATCGGCATGACGGCTCCCAGCGATCCGGCATATCCGCTCACGCCGATCATGTCGGTCACCGGCTACTTCAGCCTGGGTGGCGTGAACAACGACGTCTCCATGTCTGCGGTCAACACCTTTGAGATCAGCGACCAGATCAACTGGACGCATGGGAAACAGAGTATCCGCGCCGGCTTTCTGGGAGAGAAGAACCAGTTCAACTTCGACGATCCGAACAACAAGCGCGGCTCACTAAGCTTTCAGACCTTCCAGGACTTCGTGCTCGGCCTCAGCGCGGCACAGAATCACAGCTCTTACAGCAACGTGAACTCCAGCAGCAGCCAGCGTGGAAGCTACTACAAGGGCTACCGCGGCACCAGTATGGCGATGTTTCTGCAGGACGACATCAAGCTGGCATCGAACCTGACCGTCAATGCCGGTCTTCGCTGGGAGATCAACAGCGGTGTCAGCACCAATAAAGGTGTGCTGACCAGCTTCTGGCCGTCACTGGTGACACCCTTCCAGCTGGTTCCCGCGGGTGGAACCTACCAGGGGTTTGTCGTTCCGGCAAATTCTTCCGCCAATCCACCCGCAGGAGTAAAGCGTCTTGGAAGTATGAGCCTGGGAGAGAATGATCTGCCGCTGCACAACTTCGGCCCGCGTGTCGGCTTCGCCTGGCAGCCCCTCGGTGCCAGCTCTTCGACTGTAGTTCGCGGTGGCTACGGAGTCTTCTACACCTTGCCGAACGCGAATTCGGTCCTGCAGACACTGGGCAATCAGCCCTTCGTCAGTTCTTCGGGAACCATCAGCGGTACCGCGAATGCGACCGCCACCTTCCAGACACCGTTTACGACAACGCTGACTCCTGGAGTCTGGCGTCCCCTCATGCCGTACTCGTCCACGAACACCAGTGGCATGCCGGTAACGGCCGTTGCCCAGAACATCGACTCACCATTCGTGCAGCAGTACAACCTTGACGTGCAGAAGGAGCTCCCCAAAAAACTGGTGGCCGAGGTCGGATATGTCGGTACGCGCGGCACCCGCCTGGCTGAATCACGCGCAATCAATCGTGCCTATCTGGCCAGCCCCAGCAACCCCATTAACGGAGTCACGACCAACTCACTCGATTCGGCGAACATCGCTGCCCGCGTTCCGTATCAGGGTGTTGCGCCCGGCGGCCTGAACCGGATTGAGAC
This sequence comes from Terriglobus albidus, assembly GCF_025685425.1. GTDB lineage: Bacteria > Acidobacteriota > Terriglobia > Terriglobales > Acidobacteriaceae > Terriglobus > Terriglobus albidus. Next base: position 97,501 of record NZ_JAGTAS010000032.1, on the reverse strand, counting down.
CTACGGCACCTCGATGTATCACAGCCTGCAGACCACGCTCCGGCGCCAGGTTAGCAAGGGTATATATGTTCAGGCAGCCTACACCTGGAGCAAAGTCATGACCACCGTGACCGGCGGTGACGGCGATAACGGAGTCTTTTCGGGCGGCAGCGGCAACAGCAACGATCCCAACAATCGTCACGTACGTTATGGTTTAGCGGGTTATGATCGCACGCATCGTCTGGTGGTGACTTACTCCTGGCTGATCCCGGGATGGAAGAATGGCGGTAGCTTCGCACGTGTGGCGACCAGCGGCTGGAAGTTCTCCGGCGTCTCCACCTTCCAGTCCGGCAAGCCGCTCACCTTTACCGATACTCGCAATGGAACTGCGTATCGCACAGCAAGCCGCGCTCAGTTCATCGCAGGAAAAGGAAATAATGATGTCCTCAATAGCAATGGTGGCACCATGCTGAACCGGGTGAAGAACAACACCTACCTGAACACGGGCCTGAATGGCAGCGCGGCGCAACCGTGGACCGTTGCTCCTGCAGTTCCGTATAGCGTGAAGGTTGGCGGCGTGGATGCCACCGAGTACGGTAACAGTGGAATCGGCATCGTTCGGGGTCCGGGAAATGACAACTGGGATATGACGCTCTCGAAAGAGACGAGGGTCGGCGGTCTGCACGAGGATGGCACGCTGGTCTTCCGGACAGAGTTCTTCAATGTCTGGAACCATCCGCAGTACGCGAATCCATCCACTACGGTCGGCGCGGCGAGCTACTCTCAGATCACGGCCTCGGCAGTGGCGCCGCGTCTGATCCAGTTCGCATTGAAGTATCAGTTCTAATCAACACCCTTCCTGGAAGGGAAGGGGTGTTTCTAACGCAGATCAGGAGATGCAATGCGCAGGTGTACGTTGTTGGCGGCAATCGTTCCTTTGGCTTTTCTTCCGGCGTTCGGTCAGCAGACCGTGACAGTCAAGGCAACCTCAAAGACCGTTTCCTGGGGTTACTACGGCAGCATGCATCCGGCCGCAACCGTCCATAGCGGAGACACAGTTGTGATGCAGACTCTTTCTACCTGCGGTCCGGCCGACAGGCTGATTGCCCGCGGCGTCAAGCGCGAAGATATTCCTGCATACAACGATGAGGTCTATCAGAACTACCCGGCGGCCGAGAAGGGGCCGGGTGGCCATATTCTTACCGGACCGGTAGAGATTGTTGAAGCGGAGCCGGGCGATGTTCTGGAAGTGCAGATCCTCAAGGTGGATATCGACGCGAACTTCGCCTGCAATGGCTTCGGTTTGCATCGCGGCTTTCTACCGATGGAGTTTCCCTACAGCCGCAACCGGATTATTCCGCTGGATCGTGAGAAGATGATCGGTCACTTCGCCCCCGGCATCGACATCCCGCTGCATCCGTTCTTTGGAAGCATGGGCGTCGCCGGAACAGCCGGAAAGATCGGCAGCACAGAGCCGTTTGCCCACGCGGGCAATATGGATAACAAGGAGCTCGTAGCCGGAACCACCCTTTACATTCCGGTTGCGGCCAAGGGCGCCATGTTCGAAGCAGGGGACGGCCACGCAGGCCAGGGAAACGGTGAAGTTGACATCACCGCGATGGAGACCTTCCTGACCGGCACCTTCAAGTTCGTCGTTCACAAGAAGAAGCCGATGAACTGGCCGCGCGCGGAGACGCCAACCCACTACATCACAATGGGCTTCAGCCCCGATCTGAAAGAAGCCACGGAGCACGCCCTGCGCGACATGATCGACTTTCTGGTCGAGGAGAAACACATGAAGCGTGACGATGCCTACATGCTCTCCAGTGTCGCCGTCGATCTCGACATCACCGAACTGGTCGACGGAAACGTGGGAGTCCATGCGATGTGCCCGAAAAATATCTTTACCGACTCCGGAACGAAGTAGCTTCTTGAGGTCGAAAGGCAAACGGGATCCGCCAATGCCGGTCCCGTTCGCTTTGTCTGATCACGACGTACATGTGAGGTAACCCGAAAATAACTAAACCGGGTGGGAGGAGCGTGATCCCCAGCCAGCTTGCTGGTTGGGGTTGTCAGCGGGCTTGAACCCGCTGATAAAAGCGCTGAAGGCGCGCTCTATACCAGCCTGGGGCAACGCCCCTCCTGGCCATTGAAGGATAAAAGGACTGAAGGTCCACTCTATAATTCTGCAGCCAGGGTGGATTCGCACTAAAGCGAGAACGGGGGAGCCTGGATTTTGGTCCACGGTTTACGGTATCAAAGAGCTTGGGCCTTCTCTTTCCAGATGGAATTCTTCAACTACTTGCCATGAGAGTTATGGAGCGCGCCTTCAGCCCTCATACCTCTTAACTATCCGAACCTGGGGCGTTGCCCCAGGCTGGCATAGAACGCGCCTTCAGCGCTTATCGTGCCAGGCTAAAAGCCCACGGCTCCCACCGGTTCGAGCTTCTCTCGAATGTCTAACTCACGCTCTGGGTGAATGGTCATACGGTTTGAGGTCAATTGTCGATTCGCTCTGATCTGTGGTCATGAGTGACCAGCGTCACCGCAAAATCTATCCTCATTCCAGACCATAAGGGAAGGAGGGGTTCTCCGCCATGGCAACCACGATCGTCGATCCGGCCCACCTGGAGACAACACCCGTCTCATTCCGCCGAATACTGGTTGTAACCGACTTTTCGGCACAGGCACATCTTGCACTGGTGGATGCTGTACGTTTGGCCATGCTGTTCGCCGGGGAGATTTTTGTGCTTCATGCGTTACCCCCGATGGATGTGCGGTATGGCGATGTTCTCGGAATGGAAGCACGGCAGGCGTCTATGGCAGCGGCCCAGACGGCTATGGCGCGCGAAGCTGAGTCGATTCCCGATCTCGCTCGTGTTCCATGTATGACGCGCGTCGAAGAAGGGCCGCTCGATCTGCAGGTCGAACAGGTGGTGCGGTCGCATCATATCGATCTGGTTGTTGCAGGCTCGCGGGGAGCGCAGGGGCTGGATAAGCTGCTGTTCGGCTCCTCAGCGGAATCTCTCATCCGCCGGGCGCCATGCCCTGTGTTGATTGTTGGTCCCAACGCCAGGCGAATCGATTCACTGCAATCGATCATGTTCGCTGCGGATCTCGAGCTTGGGTCGCTGCGAGCCGCACAGTATGCCGCCGCCCTGGCAAAGACAATGCAGGCACCACTTACCGTGATGCATGTTGTTAATCGTGTCGGGCCGCCGCAGCGTGAGCTTCGCAAGGATTTAGAGGAGAGGTTGATGCATCTTATGCCGCGCGATGCCGCTATGTACTTCAAAGCACACATTCAAGTGGATCATGGCCAGGTCGCGCCCCGCCTTCTTCGGGCGGCAAACCTTGGCGGCATGGAGCTCATCGTAACTGGATGTCGGCATAATGGCGCCTTCGGAGATCACGCAGCCTGGCGCACACTGAGCAAGCTGATTCACGACGCGGAGTGTCCGGTCCTTGTCGTCAATGGACGTCTGGGAGAAAGGACCCCGGCGTAAAGGACGGTGACCTCCATCGAGATCTGTGACCTCCATCGAGATCTGTGATCTCCATTGAGATCTGTGATCTCCATCGAGGTCTGTGACCTCCATCGAGGTCTGTGACCTCCATCGAGGTCTGTGATCTCCATCGAGATCTGTGATCTCCATCACTGCCGCTGCCCGCATGTGGTGTAAGGCTCTCATTCTCAGGGAGAGAGAGGAGGAGACAATGCTGAAATGCGCGATTCCCGGGTGTGAGGCTGAGGAGAAGGTCCTGCAGTCTGGCACGTTACAAATTGTCGATACGGCCCAAGAAGAGCGGATGACAAAAAAGATGATCTGGTTCTGCAGTGCATGCACGCCGAAGTACGTTGTTCAGTCCTGGCGTCCTACTGGAGAACAGGTACAGCCTCGTAGAGAGATATCGGAATTCATGTTACCCGAAGAGATGCCATCACAGCGGGTTCCCTGGTACAGGCAGCCGGTTCCAGCACGCGACAGGCATAGCCACCCGGCGGTTGAAAACCGTCACTCACGGGACAGTACAACGAATGCTTTGGAAATAGCGCGGAGAGTCTGGAACTGCCGGCCAAGCGGTGATCGGTTACATCTTGAAAAAACCGCCGCTAATGCCCACCACAAAGGCCATTGAGATTTAGATCATTTTCCCTGCAGGTGTACCCAGAGGATCCGCATCAATGGGCGTTTTCCGCAATGAAAACGCCGCTGCACGCTTCTTCCGGGATACCCAGCAACAGGGAAATGCTCTAAACCGTCCCGCTCGTCGCATAGCGGCAAGCGGGATGGTTTGCTTGTCCCTTCCATCAGCATGCACAGAGTTGGCGAAGCTGGGCAGGCTGCAGAATCGTGAGCGAAATTCCTTTGATCGCAATGAGCTTCTCCTTGCGGAAACGGCTGAGAGTCCGGGTGACCGTCTCCCGCGTAGTAGCGGTCATGGAAGCCACCTCCTCATGCGTCAGAGGCATGGTGATGGTGGAAGCAGGCAGTGCCTGCCCGTTTTCAGCCCAGTCAAGGATGAGCCGCGCAACGCGACCTGCGGGGCTGTCAGGCAGGGCGATCCGCCTGATCTCCTGGAAAGCGGCGAGATAGTGCTGGGCAAGCATGCTGCTGGCGGCCATCGATGCATCGCTGAACTGTGTAAGCAGTTGCATCAGCAGCCGAGTCTGCAGGATTCTGATCTTGCAGGGCTCAACTGCCTCTGCACTCGCTTCATAAACGGTGCCATTGAGCGCTGCGCTGAGCCCAACAACGTCACCGGCGGCGGCAATCCGGAGGATAGCCGTCTTACCTTCGGCGGAGCTAGCCGCGATCTTCACGCGGCCGGAGCAAAGGATGTACACAGAATCGCTGGATGTTCCTTCGCGAAAAAGCACAGCCCCCCGGGGATACTCAACGGTCGTCGAATTCGCCTCCAGGAAGGAGCGCGCCTGGGAGCCTAGCTCACAAAATGGATGTTTTCCGGCATGAGGGCAGTTCTGGCACTTCGACATATCGTGCTCCTTCGTGTCTTGATTCCACCTTCCTTCTAGCAACTGTGATGCCAAACACAGCCCCTGGTGATCTCAAACACTTAGCTGCTCCCGCAGCTGTTTTGGACTGAGTCTTCCCACCTAGCCTGCGTCATTTGACGCAGGCGCCCCGGCCGCCATTGAATGGAGTACGATCACAGGGCCATGAGTGGTGTTATCCGGATAGTCATCATCGACGACAACATGAGCAGCCTCGAGCTGCTCAGTACCGCTCTGGAACGGGAAGGTCTGTCGATCCACACGGCGAATGATCCCAGAGAGGGGTTGGAGCTCATACGCTCGCTTCGCCCTCGTATGGTCATTACGGATTTGGTCATGCCAGGGATGACCGGGTTGGACGTCCTGCGTCAGGCGATGCACATCGATCCCACCATCGACGTGTTGCTGATGACAGCGCACTATACGACAGAGACGGCGGTGGAGGCCATCCGCAACGGCGCGGCTGACTATCTGCAAAAGCCGGTCAAGATCGCCGATCTGCGAGAGCGGGTCCGCCGCCTTCTGGAGGCTGCGGAAAAGCGTCGTCTCGCCGGAACCGCCGGCGACAATGAGAGCGATCTTCGCTTTGAGGGACTGCTCGCGAAGAGTGAAGCCATGTGGAACCTCTTCGCCACGGTGGAGAAGATTGCCCCTCATTTCCGGTCGCTGCTTCTCCAGGGCCCGACCGGCTCAGGAAAAGATCTGGTTGCACAGGCGCTGCATCAGCGGAGTGGTGTGAAGGGCAAGTTTGTTGTGCTCAACTGCTCGGCGGTCGTCGAGACTCTGTTCGAAAGCGAGCTGTTCGGCCACGTCCGCGGAGCCTTTACCGGCGCCGATCGCGATAAGGTAGGTCTCTTTCAATTGGCTGACGGCGGCACGCTCTTTCTGGATGAGGTCGGCGACATGCCGCTCAACACACAGGCCAAACTGCTACGCGCGATCCAGAACCAGGAGGTCATGCCGGTCGGATCGCTGACGCCGAAGCGTGTCAATGTCCGTATCGTCGCCGCAACCCATCGCAATCTGCGGCAGGCGGTACAGGAAGGAAGATTCAGAGAGGACCTTTATTACCGCTTGTCGATGGTTGAGCTTACGCTCCCGCCTCTTGCCGCGCGCAAAGAAGATATTGCTCTGTTGGCTATCGTCTTTCTTCGGAAGTTTGCCAAGGACTTCGGGAAGCCCATGGAAGGTATCTCGCAGCGGGCGCTTCGCGTCCTGGAGCGGTACGCCTGGCCGGGAAATGTCCGTGAGTTGGAACATGTGATCGGGCGCGCATGCATGCTTGCCGACAATACAACGATCGACGTGAACGATCTGCCTGCAAACATCATCGACGCCTGCAGTGAGGTCTTGGCCGGCGCCTCCGAATCGAGTGCATCCGTGCTTGAGAATCAGGAACGCATTGTCATGGAGCGCGTGTTGCGCGAGAGCAATTGGAACCAGTCAGAGGCGGCCCGCAAATTGGGTATCGGGCGAGACGCTCTCCGATACAAGATGAAAAAACATGGGCTCAGAGCCAGTCTCCTGAAGACATAGATCGCGTTTTCCGCAATGAAAACGCCGCTGCACTCCTCTTCCGGGATATCCAGGGTGTATCGACAAATTCCCAGATAGCCCAAACTCTGGGTGGATCTTCGAGCGAAGCTCGAATGGATGGGGACCCCGCTGCTCCCACCAGTTTCGGTCATGCTGTGTCAAATCAACCGAATTTGTCGATGCGCCCTGGCAACAGATAAATGCTCTAGGAGAATTGCTCCAGTGCTTCCCGCAAAACAGCCGGGCGGATCGGTTTGGAAAGCCATCCGGTAAAGCCGGCTTTTGCGAGATCGTCGGGAGCCAAGTCTCCAATCCCGGCGGTGAGTGCAAGAATGGGCGTTCTGTCAAAGTGCTGTATTCGTCGCAACGCCGAAACCACACCGTAGCCATCGATCTTCGGCATGCCGATGTCGAGAATCACGAAGCTTGGAATATGCTCAAGAGCCAGATCAATCGCCTCCTGCCCGTCACGGGCTTCGATGACTTCTACTCCTCGGCCTTCGAGGATACATCGAAGAAGCTCTCTTGCTCCGTCAGCATCGTCAGCGATCAGACATTTCAACCGGTTCACCCCAATCGAACCCTGGCAGGCCCGGATCAACGATAAGAATAGGATGCCTGGGAAACGGCAGCCGTGACCCGAATCACAGAGCCGAACGCGGTAAGGTGAAGGTAAACTCGCTTCCCGCACCTTTGGCGCTTGTCACCTCCAGGCGCCCACCGTGCATCATGACGATCTGACGGCTGATGGTCAGTCCCAGCCCAGTGCCCTCTTTCATGCCGCCCGTGGTAACGCCCGCCTGATAGAACTTGTCGAAGATCAGCTCCTGCTCCTCAGGCGCGATGCCGATTCCGGTATCCTGGACTGCGACACTGATCCAATCCTCTTCGATGGTCGCTTTGACCGTCACCGAGCCGCCGGATGGAGTGAACTTAATGGCGTTGCTCAAAAGGTTGAGGAGAACCTGGCGTACCCGCGTCAGGTCGGCAGAGGCGTATAAGTCGTCCTCGCTCTCGATACGAAGAACGATGCCTTTCTCCGTTGCCTGTCCGCGTACAGATTCCACCGTCTGCTGCAGCAGGTTGGGAATGTCGATCTCTGCAGTATGAAGGGAGAGTCCACCGGATTCGATCCGGCTCAGATCCAGCACATCGTTGATCAGCGCCAGCAGATGCTCCGAATCCCTCTGGATATGCTCTACGAACCGGAGCTGTTTCGTATTCAGGGCTCCGTTGCTCTCTTCTTTCAGAAGGTCGGTAAACCCGATGATTGTATGCAGCGGAGTCCGCAGCTCGTGGCTTACGCTTGCCATGAACTCGCTCTTCAGGCGATTCAGGCGCTCTGCCTCATGCTGCCGTGCCACTAACTCATTAAAGTAGCCCTCTTGCAGGGCCCGCAGTTGTTGTTCTGACTTGCGCCGTTCCGACACATCGCGGATGACAACAACAATCAGGACCTCCTGCGTGCTGCGGATTGGGCTCAGGCTGATCTCGACGGGAAACTCGGACCCATCCTTGCGCCGTGCGTTCAGGTCCAGTCCTTGTCCCATTGGGCGGGTTCTGCCGCTCCGTACAAACCTTGCGATATTGTCGGGGTGATTGCTCCGATACGACATCGGCACAAGAATGTCGACCGGCTGTCCGAGCAATTCCTCGCGTGTGTACCCAAAAAGAGTCTCTGATGTCTTATTGGCAATAACGATGTGGCCAGCTTGATTCACTTCGAGGATCGCGTCAGGCGCCTCCTCGATCATTTCCCTGAACTTGCGTTCGGCGAGCACCTCAGCCTGGGAGCGCGCAATCTGCTCCTCGGCCAATCTGCGCTCGGTAATGTTCCTGGCAATCTCGGCAATGCCTACAATCTTCCCGTCAGCATCTTCAACGGGAAACATACTCAGAGAGACAAAGACCTGTGAACCGTCCTTATGTTTCCGCGCTGTCTCGAATCCATCGATACGCTCACCGTTCCGGACGATGCCGAGCAGTTCATGCATCCTGTCTTCTTTGTCGGGCCATGCAAGAAAGAGGATCGGCTTACCGATCGCCTCGTCCGCCGAATATCCAAACATCTCTGTTGCGGCACGATTCCAGCTTGTAAGGGTGCCGTCCAGAGATTCACCCATAATCGCTGCATCGGACGAGTCGACAATTGCGGCAAGCCACCGCTCAGGGTTCGTCCAGTTCGCGGGCGCGGGGGAATCGCCACCTTTGGGAGTCTTTTCCACGCCCTAGTGTAACTCCGGGTTTTTGGGGTGACGCGGCGACAACAGCGTGACTCGCTGCTGTGACAGCTATCACTGAACCATGGCAGCAAAAGTCGCTACGCTCCTGTATGCAGGGAGGATTCCGCGATGCGTACGGTGCAGCTCGGAACGATCGCCATCCCCACGGATTTTTCGAAGGCTTCGAAGTTGGCCCTCGGATTTGCGCATAGCCTGGCCCAGCAATACGGCTTTGATCTAAGCCTGATCCACATCTTTCCTTATATGGTCCACCATCGTTACGCAGCTCCGGTCGACTGGATGATTTCGGACCTGCGTTCTCGAAGCCGACGCAGGCTCATGACAGCAAAGGCAAAGGTGCTTACAACCGGCACCCGCATCCGCTGTTCGATGCTCGATAGTGTTGGAGATATCCCTGGGCAGATCATCAACACCGCCGTTTCCGAAGGTGCGTCACTCATAGTGATGGGCACCCATTCACGAGACGGAGTGGAGCGGTTCCTCGTAGGGTCTACAGCGGAGGAAGCGCTGCGCCACGCCGTCCTGCCGGTGATCGTAGTCGGCCCACACGTCAAGGACTATAGCCGCCGTAAGATCCAAACCCTGGTCTACGCCACCGATCTGAGCGCACGCTCATTAGGCGTTCTCCGGATCCTGCCGCTGCTGATGGCCGGGGATACCAGGCTCTCAGTCGTTCATGTCAGGGAAGATCAGGCGCACGCGCCGGCCTCAGCGGGCTGGGAGGTCTCCGTTCGTAATAGCCTGGCGGGTGTTCTTCCTGTCGACGTCCTGGAGAGCCGAGTGGACTTCAAGACTCTGGAAGGCGATGATCCTGCTCGGGCGGTAGAGCAGCATCTTAAGCTGGTTCACGCAGATCTCCTGCTGATCGGCGTTCATAAGGGCCGGGGAATGACGACTCACATGTCTCCGCGAACAGGATTCCGCATGATTATGGCTGCTCGATGCGCAGTGCTTTCTATTTGCGAGTGAGGGCCGATATTGGCGTCGTCACAGCTAGGAAAGAATGCGACGGTACTTTCGATGAGACCGAGAATCAGTCTGGCCCATACACTGGGATGCTTTGGCTGTTTGCGCCGTTTTCCTGCGAAGACAACGGACCGGATCGCGCCGCAGCGAAGCGCGCAATGAGCGCAATGATGACAATGCGGAGATCGATATTGCCGCAATTGATGCCGCGCGCGCGAAGCGATGGCGGACCGTCCATCTCAGGACGGAGCCCGACTACGATGAAAGTAGCTGAGTGAAGAGAGGAGCCGGATGACGCTACAGGAGCAGTTTGGGCAGATCGATATCTACCTGTTCGATCAGATCCTACGAGGGAATATTTCTCCCGGGATGCGGGTGGTGGACGCGGGGTGCGGCGGCGGGCGGAATATTCGCTATCTGCTGCGCGAGGGGTATGAAGTGTTTGGCGTGGATATAAGCGCCGAAGCAGTAGCGGAGGTGCGGCAGATGGTAAGTGAGCTGGCGCCGGGACTGCCGGTTGAGAACTTCCAGGTGGCGGGCGTCGAGGAGATGCCGTTCGCGGATGAGTTTGCGGACGTGGTGGTGTGCAACTCGGTGCTGCACTTTGCGCAGGATGAGGCGCAACTGGAGGCGATGGTGCGAGGGCTGTGGCGTGTGCTGCGGCCGGGTGGGATGTTGTTCTGCAGGTTGGCGTCGACGATTGGAGCGGTGCAAGGGATAGCGTTTGAGGCGTTGGGAGGGCGGCGGTTCAAGATGTCGCATGGGGTGGAATGGCTGCTGGTGGATGAACCGCTGTTGATGGAACTAACGCGTGGTCTCGATGGGGAGCTGGTGGACCCACTGAAGACGACCGTGGTGCAGGGGCAGCGATGCATGACGACGTGGGTGGTGAAGAAGAAGGCGCGGTCGGGAAGGACGGGTCGGATGTTTGTCAGCTCGGGCATGCCAGGGCGAAGGTGCTAGTGTGGTGAGTCTCCCGGTGCGCTTGCCCATCATGGACTAGCTAATTGCGGTTTACCGAGTGAGCAAACATTACCGCCGGCCCAGCAAGAGTGTGAGTGCCTGCCACCAGCCCCATTGCGACGCATAGTTAGCACCCACAGCCGCGAAAGCTGTGCACACCAGAGCGATGGGATAAGGCGGGTATACTCTTTTGGCTTTGCGCCAGTCGTCCAAAATCAGCAGCACGAAGATGAAGCACATCAGACCCATGCCGATGTTTACGTTCGCACGAAAGCTGTGCCGGAAGATAGGCAGGATAGGCATGGCCCGGACCAGTGCCGGCGGCATCATCGTTAACACGGTACTGCTGATCCACCGCGCATGCCGATGAACATCGCGACTGCTATAGATCGCCATGCCGACAAAGAGCGGGATATCGATCAACGAGTTCACGTCGAGAAACGCGAGGTGATCCACGATGAATGGCGGTAGCTCCGTACTGCGGAACATGCCACGAATCATCAGCAAGCCGGCGACGACAATTGCCGGGACCAGTAGGAATGCACCCCAGCGGCCCAGCGTGCGATGGAGTTTCAGTCGGCCACGCTGATACAAAACAGGCTGCACAATGAGCAGGGCGATCCATCCGCCCATCAGCGCGCCGTGAATGTGGTGCAGCAGCGGCTGCGTCCGGATGACTGCGAAATAGCTTCGGGAGAATCCGATCCATGTAAGGATGATGGCCAGCAGAAAATACCACTGCGCATGTGGGTATACAACGCCGGGCCGTGTTTTGGGAGAAGAGAGTACTGCGGTTGTCACGGTTGGCTCCTACATCGTACAGGTGTCGGAAGTCCCATCCATTGTGGTGGTGCAGGATAGCTAAAGCAAGGAAAAAGCGCCGCGAGTCGCTCGAGGTTTCGACCGCCTTTCAGTTGCTCCCGATTGCCCGCAAAGAAAAACCGGGCTGCATAAGAGCAGCCCGGCTGGAGGCAGCATGAGGCGCTTCAAGGTTAGAAGTTGAGTTTGAGAGCGAACTGGTACAGCCTCGGCGTGTAGTTCGGATCGGTTGCAGTTACGGTGCCGAAGGCGGAGTTGCCCATCTTCACATTGCCGCTGCCCTGGCCGACGATCCAGCTCGGTGTGTTGGAGATGTTGAAAGCCTCAGCGCGGAACTGCACCTTCGCCCGTTCTGTCAGGAAGAAGTCCTTGAACAGTGACAGATCGACGTGCCGGAAGTTCGGCCCGGAGAGCGAGTTCCGCTGTGCCGTACCGATAGTGCCAAGCGGCTGGGGAGCAAATGCTGCCGTGTTGAACCAGTGCTGGAAGGTCCGGTCAACGGCATGCGGATCACCAACCTGGTTAGGACGATCTCCTCCACCATTGTTGATGGGCGTCGCACGGTTGCCGTAGCCGCCGGCGGCACTGTCGTTCAGAATGGAGAACGGTTTGCCCGTCTGCCAGATCGTAATGGTATTCATCTGCCAGCCGCCAAATGTAAACCGCTCAAGCGAGTTGCTGAAGGTGTGGCCCGCCGCGAACTGGTAGTTCAACGAGAGGGCAAAGCGGTTCTGAATGTTATTCTCCGCAATGCCGTAGTCGATCTGCCGGATGCGTGTCGGATCTGCGTTGTAAGCTCCCTGTGCGCCTTCCTGGCTGAATCCGGTTACGTCGCTCAGGCCCTTTGCCCAGGTGTAGTTTGCATCGAAGGCCAGCCCTTTCACAAAGCGCCGCTGGAAGCTGGTCTGCAATGCGTTGTAGTTGGAGATACCTTCGCTTACCAGCCAGTTGACTCCTGCGAGGTTTGGCAGGACGCCGCTGAGAGGGCGCGCGCTGGAGACTCCGCCGCTGACGCTGTTTCCCGGTCGCGGCACATTGATGTCGTTGATGGTCTGTGGCAGATGCTGAGCGACGTTTCCCACATAGCCGACGGTCAATACATTGGCGCCGAACTGCTGCTGCACCTGCAGGTTGAACTGCTGAATCATCGCCGACCGGAAGTTCGGAGATTCGGCGACGAAGCTCAAACCGGTACTGTTGATCGTCTGCGGCTGCGGTAGAGGAAGGCCCTGGCTGAAGCTGGTGTAGGCGCCAGAGATCGTGGCGCAGTCCGGGTTGCTGGCGCTTGCCGGAGCCCCGTTCCTGGTGGTCTGAATCTGGAAGGCCACACTCGAGATGCAGTTTGGAGAATATACGGAGACGAAGGGAGCATTCTTCAGATCGGCGTTGGAGGTGTAGTTGCCCGGGAAGAAGCTCAAACCATAACCGCCACGTAGTACTGTCTGGGGCTGCAGTGACCAGGAAAAGCCAACGCGCGGAGCCACATTGCTATAGTCGGTGCTGATGCTGGCATGCCCGTCCACACCATTCTGGTTTGCCACCTTCAATGCCTGTCCAATGTTGCTGGTGTTCAGCGTGAGCGCCTGGTTGAAATCAAAGTTCGAGATGTGGCCATGGGCCTCCGTGAAGGGCGTGAACACGTCGTAACGCACGCCATAGAGCAAGGTGAACCTCGGTGTCAGCTTCCACGAGTCCTGCACGAAGAAGTTCGGTTCGTAGGTCCGATAGTCCGGCGTGTTGAGGTTGTAATTGCGGCTTGATGAGCTAAATGCACCTACGAGTGAGCTCGCCAGGTTGTTATCCTGGCGCTGTTTTGCGGAGGCTGTCGCGTTGCATGACCCGGTTGCCGCGTTATATCCAGTGCCGGGGACGCAGTTGTCTGTGTTCAGGCCAAAGCCATACTGGCCGGCAGGAAAGGCGCTTTGCAGGTTACGTGCCTGTCGGCGGATAAAACTCGCACCGAACTTGATGTTGTGGTTTCCCTTGTTCCAGTTTACGTTTGCCGCATACTGGAAGGTGTTGTCGATGTCCTGCAGCGGCACATAGGCGCCGTCGCCGATGTCACTGAACGGGCCAAAGCTGATCGGTGTCAATACATTGGCGTTCTGTGTGAAGTTCATATTTGAGCCGAAGCCAACCGTCGTATCCGCATTCTTGCCGTAGTTCAGCGGCAGTGACAGGTTATTGATGCGGGTGAAGCCGGCCTTCAGATCGATCAGCAGATTCTGCGTGAAGATGTGCGTGTAGTCGAAGGCGTACTGCTGCGCTCCGTTCTTCGCCGGCCCTGCAAAGATGTAGCGGCCTCCTGAGATCTCAAGACCATTTACGACGCCGAGGGCCGGTGGAACGGTCGAGTCCACATGGTTGTAGGTGTAGCGGCCATAGAACAGGTTGCTCGCGTTAAAGCGGTGGTCGATACGAACGTCGAAGACATGGCTGTACTGCGTTTTGCTCGGGCTGATGACATAGTTATTCGTCAGGCTGGAGTTGGTCGGGGCGGGGAAGAGCTTAAGGTAGTTCAGCGCAATGGGATTAATAGGCAGGCCTGCGGTGCCATTTCCGGCCGCCACCATGGCCTGCGGCGAACCTCCGCCGATGCTGTTGATGTTGTTGTATTCGTCAATCGTCGGTACGGTGCTCTGATAGGTGACACCGGTTACCTGCCGGAAGCCCTCGTAGTCGCCGAAGAAGAAGGTGCGGTCTCTCCAGATTGGCCCGCCGATGGATCCGCCGAACTGATTCTGCCGCAGCTCGGGCTTCTTGCCGGAGGTCTGCAGCACCTGCCGCGCGTCGAAGATATCGTTGCGGAAGTACTCGTATGCGGTTCCATGGAACTGGTTCGATCCGCTGCGGGTCACGATATTCACGACACCGCCGGCGGTGCGTCCAGCCTCAGGGGCGTAGCTGTTCGTCTGGACGCTGATCTCCTGAATGCCTTCGACATTGGGACGAACGCCGCTGGTGCCGATAATGCGTTCGTTGTTATCGAAACCGTCAATGATGAAGTTGTTAAGGGTATCGTCCTGTCCGTTGACCGAGAAGGAGCTCGACTGCCGGCGATCGTCCGGACGCCCTCCGCTGGTCAGACCGTTACCTGGTCCCTCATTTGCGCCAGGAACAATCTGGATAAGCTGGACATAGTTGCGGCCATTCAACGGCAGATCCTGGACGCTCTGCGCTGTCACCGTGGAACTGACGGTGGCGCTCTCGCTCTGCAGGAGCGGTGTCTGGGCTTCGATACTTACCGTCTCGTTGACGTCGCCGAGTTGTAGATGGACGTCATTGCGGGCGCGATCTCCGGCCTCGACGGCGAGGTCTGGAGTGTTGAAAGCCTTGAAGCCCTGAACGGTAACCTTGATGCTGTAATGTCCCGGCTGCAGCAGGGGGAAGGTATAGTTGCCGCTGTCATCTGTGGTGACAACGCGCGTGACATTGGTGGCAATATTTCTCAGCTCCACCCTTGCGTTTGCCACCACGGCGCCGGTCGGTTCCGTGACCGTTCCCAGAATATCCGCCGTGGTTAATTGAGCGTGTATCGACCCGGCGCCGCACAGGAACAGGATCACAACTGCTGCGAGCTTCAGGGTTCGCAGTACCCATCGATGGCCTACCTCAAGAAAATGCACTCTCTGCTTCATGGTCGTTCCCTCTGTTGTTTGTGTTTTTTGGAGGATTCGTGCCCAGCGAAACTTCGCGCGCGCGGCACAGGTGTACTTCTACGACCAGCGGAGTCTAGGTGCCGCATGTCATCACATTTCAGGTCTAACGGGTATACACGGGGTAAGCCATGATTTTGCTTGCAGATGCGAAGAGGTAAGGAGGAGGTAAAGACGGGTAAAGAGGCAGGTTGCGGAAGCTGGTTATAACGGCCTATTCTTCTGTAACCATTGGGGAAGGCCAAATGTTACCGAGCACTCCTGAGTCGCAAACGCTCGTACCGTTCTCATCGGAAGATAAAGAAAAGATCCGGGCACAGATGGAGCGCCTGCTCCACTCCACTCACTTCAGAAACAGCAAGCGATACCCT
Organism: Terriglobus albidus; assembly: GCF_025685425.1. Lineage (GTDB taxonomy): Bacteria > Acidobacteriota > Terriglobia > Terriglobales > Acidobacteriaceae > Terriglobus > Terriglobus albidus. The sequence continues at coordinate 81,951 of NZ_JAGTAS010000032.1, read as the reverse complement.
ACGCTGTTGCGCTACATGGTGGAAGAAACGCTCGAAGGACGAGGGGCGCACTTGAAGGAACGAACCCTTGGGATCGAGGTCTTTGGCCGGCCGGCAGACTACGATACTGCCTCCGATCCTGTCGTTCGTGTGACCGTCGCGGAGATTCGTAAGCGTATCGCGCAGTACTATCATGAATCGTCTCATGCCTCAGAGCTCCGCATCGAGCTCAACATCGGGTCCTATGTTCCCGAGTTCTTTCCAGGACGGGATGCCGAGCCGGTCTTAGTGCACGATCGAGCTACCGCCCATGGGCCGCTTCTTGTTGCTGCTACCACGACTGATATTGCAGATAACAGCGCACACGTAGCCCCTCCGGCGAAGATGTCTCGCTTCTCCCGCCGTCTGGCCTGGACTGCCGCCGCAGCGCTTCTTCTTGTGGTTGGTGTCACTGGTGGATTTCTCTGGCGCAGCTTCACACCCACACCGATGGATCGGCTATGGTCTCCATTCTTTGCCACGCCTGGACCTATTACTTTCTGTCTACCGATCTCGGCAAAAAAACACTGGCCGGGGAATGCTGCTACGACACCCGAGGCCATCGCGCACGCGTTGGATCTGGAAGACAAAAAGCTGCTCTCTTCCGGAACCTTCTTTGATCATGAAACGTTGGGAGAGAATGTCGTCTACTCAGATGTCCTTGCCATGATGAGGCTGGAATCCGTCGTGGGGCATCAGAACCGGCCGGTCCGCGTTCGCCTGAATCTCGGAACCAACCTCAACGAACTCCGTGAGGGGCCGACGGTCTTTCTCGGTGGACTCGACAATCAGTGGACCCTCAAGCTGATCGAACCGCTGCGATACCAGTTCGGCGGAAGCGATGTGGACTCCTTTTATATCCGCGATAGCAAAGATCCGGGAAATCGCCAATGGAGCCTGCATCTGCAGGACAAGATGGCCACGGTCAATCGCGACTACGCCATCATCGCCCGCATTCATAGCCAGGTACTCGGGCAGGTGATCGTGATTGCCGCGGGTATCGGCATGAGTGGAACAGCCGCGGCAGGTGAGTTTCTCTCGAACCCGAACCAGGTTGCCGAGCTCGAGCGGCGCATCGGCGCAGACAATAGCGATCATGACTTTGAAGCAGTGCTTACGACCGACGTTGACAACGGCATTGCGGGGCCGGCTCGTATCGTAGCCCTGGATGTTCGTTAGCTTGAGCGAAGCTCGAATACGGTGGGAGCCGTGGGCTTCAGCCCACGCTATAAATACGGAGTTTAGAAAGAGAGGGCTTTTAGCCCTGGGCCGTTGGTTCAATAAACGACAAAGCCCAGGGCTGAAGCCCATCATTCAATAAGCGTAAATTCAGCGGGCTGAAGCCGCTGCTCCCACCCGTTTTTGATACGCCGTGACTTTCGAAAATACACATCACTATTTCCCTCCGACCGCACCCTGCTACGATAGCTGCGCAGATTCACCTTCAGAGCAACGACTCTGCTTGAGGTGCGGAAAGTTCCCCGCCTCAATGAAAATCTCTATCGATAAGGGCCGATCGTCTATGCGGGTGCTTGCGCCGAATTTCGCTGTTTTGGGACTGCTCCTCTCTCTGAGCTTTGGAACGAAGAATCTTGCAGGACAAACTTCGGGAGCCGCCTCCAAAGCGAAGACGCCGGCAGAACATGCGAACTTTATCGATGCCTCAGGCCGTCTCAAGCCCGGCTTCCAGGCTCGCGCTTACCACACTTCTCACAAGTACCTTCTGGAGACGATAGGCTCCGGTGTCGCAGCCTTTGACTACGACAACGATGGCCGTCTCGATATCTTTTTCGCGAACGGTGCGTCCGTGCCGAACCCGGCACCGAAGGGGACCATGCCGCAAAAGAAGGGCCCGGAAGACTGGAATCGTCTGTATCACCAGAAAATCGATGGCAGCTTTGAAGACGTAACCGAGCGCGCCGGCTTGAAAGGTGTTGGCTATGGCATGGGCGTTGCCGTCGGAGACTTCGACAATGATGGCTTTGAAGATCTCTATGTGACGGCGTATGGAGGCAATCGCCTTTACCGCAACGATGGTGACGGCACCTTTACGGACGTGACGGCGAAATCCGGTACCGGTGGCGCGGCTGCTCAAGGGGATAACTGGTACACCGCAGCGGCGTGGGTGGACCTCGACAACGACGGCAAGCTTGACCTCGTCGTACTGCGCTACGTGCATTGGGATTTTGAGGACGTATGGTGTGGGGAGCATCGCGAGGGATACCGCGCCTACTGCCATCCTGATATCTTCCCGGCGATTCGCCCCATGGTGTATCGCAATAACGGGGATGGGACGTTTACAGAGAAGGCTGTCGCCTTCGGCCTCGACAAGCCTGCGAAGGGCCTCGGGATTGCTCTTGCGGACTTCAACCGCGACGGCAAGGTTGATCTCGCAATCGCGAACGACTCCATGTTCGAGTTCCTCTACAGAAATGACGGAGACAAGTTCAGCGAGATCGGTCTCACCGCAGAGATCGCCGTAGACAGTGAAGGAAAGACGTATGCCGGCATGGGGATCGACTTCGAAGACTATGACAATGACGGCCTTCCGGACCTGGTCATCACCAACCTCGCCATGCAGAAGTATGCGCTCTATCGCAACAACGGCGATGGCTCTTTCAACTATGACACCTACAGCTCCGGCATCGCGAAGATGACGTTGCTGCGCTCCGGCTGGGGTATTCGCTTCTTTGATTACGACAATGATGGCCGTAAGGATCTGATTGTGGCCCAGGGGCATGACCTGGACAATGTGGAACTGAACTTCCCGCAGCTCCACTACCGTGAGCCGATGCTGCTTGCCCGCAATGTTGGCGAAGGGAAATTCGTTGATGTTTCGTCTGAAGCTGGAGCCGTCTTTCGCGAGCCGTGGGTGGGACGAGGACTGGCGCTCGGCGACTTCGACAATGACGGCCGTCTCGATGCAGTGGTCTCTACCAACGATGGACCGGCGCATCTTATCTTGAATCGGACGGAGTCAAGCAATCACTGGCTGACGCTACTGCTGGTTGGACATACCTCCAATCGTGATGCGATCGGAGCCAATGTACACGTGATATCTCACGGCCAATCGCAATATGCGACGGTCTCTACGGCGGGCTCGTATCTCTCCAGCAGCGACAAGCGGGTGCATTTCGGACTGGGCGAAAGTACGGAAGCGGACATAGAGATCCAGTGGCCCAGCGGCATCCGGCAACACCTGCAACATGTGGGCGTGGATCAGATGCTTCGCATCGAAGAACCCGCGAAATAGAGCATTTCCCTGTTGCTGGGTATCCCAAAAAGGCACGTGCCGCGGCGTTTTCCTTTTCGGAAAACGCTGATTGATGCGGGATTTCCTGCCCCTACAGGGAAGATGCTCTGGCTCTCTTTCGTTTATGTCGTTATCCGCACTATCTTTCCCTGAGACGTCTTCTTTTAACTTCGATTCGTGAACTAATTCGAGGGATTGAAACGTCTCATAAAAGATTTCTTGACATAGGTTTAGCGACGCGGATAACGTTTTCTCGCTATTAGATGAATCCGGATTCAGACACTCTATGAATCCGGATTCAAACAAAGCAGCAGCTTTTCCATTCGAGGGGCAAAACGCATGAACGCACGCGCAGTTAACCAACTCTGCACGCGGCGAGGTATGGCATGGGTACTATCCATGCTTCTCGCAATTGTTTCTCTGGCAACTCATCCGCTGTACGCTCAGGTCGACCAGGGTGCTATCACAGGCACCGTCTCGGATCCTTCAGGCGCTGCAGTCCCGAATGCGACGGTGACTGTAACGAACGTGGATACGGGATTCGTCCTGACGGACAGAACGGACTCCAGAGGAACCTACACCTTCTCCCCAATCAAGATCGGCAAATACACCGTGAAGGTTACGGCCGCCGGTTTCTCTACCAAACAACAGGAAAACATCCAGCTCCACGTCGCTGAACGCGCGACTGTGGACATGTCACTTCAGGTCGGTGCGGAAGAGACGGTCGTCGTAACGACAGAAGCGCCTCTGCTGCAGACCGGTGACGGTTCGACGGGACAGGTTATTGAAGCGCAGACCATCGTCGACACGCCGTTGAACGGTCGCAACTACGTCTTCATCGCGCAGCTCGCAGCTGGCATTGCTCCCGGTAATGGTTCGCGCGGTTCGGGTAAAGGTGACTTCTCGGCCAACGGTATGCGTTCCGAGCAGAACAACTTCCTTCTGGACGGTGTCGACAACAACGTCAACGTTGTGGACTTCTTCAACGGAGCTTCATACAGCGTGAAGCCCCCACCGGAGGCACTGGCTGAGTTCAAGGTGCAGACCGGCGCCTACAGCGCGGAATACGGCCACTCGGCCGGCGCGGTCGTCAACGTGTCCGTGAAATCAGGTACCAACAAGATTCACGGTTCGGCATGGGAGTATATCCGCAACGATGCCTTCGATATTCATGAATGGGCGTCGTTCGGCAATCGTGTTGTTCCCAAGTACCGTCAGAATCAGTTCGGCGGCACGCTCGGCTTCCCGATCATCAAGGACAAGCTCTTCCTCTTTGGCGATGTGGAAGCGAATCGCATCATCTTCGGCGAGAGCAGCAACATCTCTGTGCCGACGACGTTGATGCGCCAGGGCAACTTCTCAGAGCTTCTGGACACTACCAAGACCGGAAAAAGTAACCCCGTACAATTGGTGCAGCCAAACTCAGGCAACATCGCTACGCCGATGAGCTGCAATGGTCAAAACAATGTCCTCTGCGCAAGCCAGATCAATGCGACTGCGCTGAAGATCCTGAACATGTATCCGGTCGCGAACCAGAGCATCGGCGGTAGGATCACGAATAACTACTTCAGCAACCGGAACGCGATCGATAACACCACCCAGTTCGATATCCGCGCTGATTACAACGCCACCAAGAGTGATCAGGCGTTCGTTCGCGTCAGCTACTCCGATACTCCGGGCACCCGTGCTCCGATTCTCGGGCCAGTTCTGGATGGCGGCGGCTTTGGCGACACCGGCAACATTGTCAACTTCTCAGAAGCTCTGGCAGCGAGCTGGACGCACTCCTTCAATTCGAGTCTCGTCAACGAAGCGCGCTTCGGCTACAACTACGGTCACTTCGGGTTCACCCAGCCGAACGCGTCGAACGCGAATCTCGCGGCCAGCATTGGACTTGGCGGTATTCCGGGAGGCTCCACGAACGGTGGTTTGCCTAACGTTTCCATAACTGATTTGAACGGATTTGGCACACCGACCTGGACGCCAACCGACGAGCACCAGAACGTCTACCAGATCCTGGACAACGTCACTAAGATTGTCGGTAACCACAGCTTCCGTACTGGCATTAACTTCCAACGCATTCGCTTCGCCACCCTTCAGCCCATCGAACCACGTGGCACCTATAACTACAGCGGTAAGTTCACCGCGGCAGCGGGTTCGCCTACGACCGGCGGAATCGCATACACGGGCGCCGGCGTTGCGGACTTCCTTACCAACAACATGGACACGGCAGCAATCACCAACATCGCCACCACGGATGATGTTCGGTGGATTCGTGCGGCGTACTTCCAGGATGACTGGAAGGTCTCGCAGCGGCTTACTCTCAACCTCGGTCTGCGCTATGAGTATGCACAGCCATACATGGAGCGCCACGACAACCAGGCAGCCTTTGTCGTGAACACAATCGGACCCAACACGGGAACGGGTACCTACTATATTCCGAGCTCTCAGCGGAATACGCCGTTGGCAACCAGCTTTACGAACACGATGGCGGCCAACCGTATCAACATTGCTTACTCAGACAACCGTTTCCTGATCGAACCGCAGAAGACCAACTTCGCACCCCGCTTCGGCATCGCCTACAAGGCGACGGAGAAGCTGGTATTGCGGGCAGGCTATGGTCTCTTCTATGGCGGTCTCGAAAGCTCGGGATACTATCCCAACCTCGGCCTGAACTATCCGTTCATGTTCGAGTCTGGATATAACTCCACTACGCTGTATGGATCCTGCACCACGACGAGCTGCCGTAACAACGGTATTACGTTGGAGAATGGCTTCTCCGCCGCTATCGCCGCCGGCTTGCAGAATTCGGTAACCAACCCAAGCCTTCGCGGATCCGATGCTAAGGTGAAGACGCCATACAGCCAGCAGTTCAACCTTTCGACCGAGTACGCGATTTCTTCCACACTCTCTGCCGGACTGGCGTATGTGGGCTCCAACTCACGTCACCTGATTGTTTTTCCGGATAAGAACGGATCGACAGCGCTTCTCGCCTCGGGCGGAAATACAACTAACTACAAGCCCTTCCCGGGAATCAACGGTACGGCCTACAGTTCGTACGCTGGAGCTTCCAGCTACAACTCGCTGCAGGCAAAACTCGATCAGCACATGCATAACGGGCTTAGCTTCCTGGCGAGCTATACCTGGGCGCATGCTCTTGATAATGCCCCAACCCCACTGGGTAGTCGCGATGATTCCGGCTTCCGGAACCCGAATCTGATCGGCCTGGGCGCGGATTGGAGCAACTCACCCTTCGACGTGCGCCAACGCATTGCGCTCAACGGCTCGTATGCCTTTCCGTACGGTGTCGGCAAGAAGTTTGGCAATCATCATGGTGTGATGGACGTTGTCCTTGGGGGATGGACGAACAGTTTGACGTTCATCGCGCAGACGGGCAATCCAATGAGCATGAACACCAATGTGAGCACCCAGTCCGGTGCAACAGCGCATCCGATCGCTGTTCGCGATCCGTTCTCTGCCGGTGGCTCGGCGGATTCGCGCCGTACCGATACCGTAAGTTGTGCGGCTCAGGTACGGACGCCCACGCACTGGTATAACCCCTGCTCCTTCATCAATCCTCCTGCAGTTGCTTCTGGTTCTGTCATCACCGGATCGGCGGCGCTGCCCTATCTTGGTTCGCCACGTAACTCGGTCTACGGCCCGGGATACCAGCGCATCAACGGTTCACTCTTCAAGACCTTCAACATCTGGCGCGAGGGGACGACCCTCCAGCTTCGTGCTGACTACTTCAACCTGTTGAACACACCCGCCTACGGCAACCCCGATCGGAATATCGGATCCGGCGGCGGTCAAATCACCTCCGCCCGCAGTCTGGGTCAGTTCACTCCGGACTCGCGGTTCTGGCAGTTCGCGGGCAAGATCAACTTCTAACCTGCGGTTTCATACAATGATGTGCAGCCGGACTTGTCAGTCCGGCTGCACATCGCAGTCTTAAGTCATCAAATTTTCCCCGGACCCTGTGAGATCTGTTTCAAATGCCGCCGTGCTTCTGCTGTGCTGTGTCCCTGTGACGCTGCATGGACAGGCGACAGCAAAACACGCGGCGCATCCCGCGGCCTGTTCCGGGAACGCGCTCTCCCCGGCAGACGTAGCCCTCGCCCGTAACGCGCTTGAGAGCTATAACCAGGGCGACCTCGAACAGGCAAAACCCCAGCTTATAAAACTTGCACAGACCTATCCGTGCCAAACAGAACTGCAGGCTGCCGCTGGTATGGCGCTGGCAGACTCTGGCGACAACGCGGCCGCATTGCCTTTTCTGGATCGCGCCTATACCCGGAATAGAAGTGATGCTGCCATTGCGTTCAATCTCGGTGTCGCTGAGATGAAGTCCGGCAACACGAAACGTGCGGAAGAAATTTTTAGCGACCTGATAAAGCGCGCTCCCGGAAAGTCTGACTATCACCTCGCCCTTGCCGCCGTGCAGATGCAGCGGGAAGAGTTCGCCGCCGCTGCCGCATCCTTCGAAAAGGCAAATGCAGCATTGCGAACGAGCAATGTTCCGGCAAGTTTAGACATGCGGATCGACTGGGCGACGGCGCTGCTGAAGAGCGGCCAGCCGGCCAAAGCAAAGGATCTGCTCGCATCAGCCCATGAAGCTCTCAAATCCGCCCCCGCACAGGAAATTCTTGCTGCGTCAGAGGAGAAGGCAGGGAACTACGCCGAGGCGGTCAAACACTTTCGGCTTGCCGCGCAGCTTGATCCCTCCGAGTCCATGATCTTCGGCTTCGGCAACGAGATGTTGCAGCACTTCGCCTTCGATTCGGCGATTGAAATCTTCAAGTATGGTGTTTCAAAGTATCCGGCCAGTGATTTGCTGCAGATGGGGCTGGGTATCGCCTACTTTGGCAATCACAGTTACGATCTGGCTGCTCCTCCCTTTCAGGCGGTGCTTCAGCGCTCTCCGCAGAACGCCACCGCCGCGGAGTTGCTTGGCCGAAGCTGCGAGGCTGCAACCAGTACCTCTGTCGCCGGCTGCGATACCCTGCAGGCGTTTGCCGACGCGCATCCTGAAAATGCAATGGCGTCGCTGTATGCCGCGAGCAGCATTCTTCACCAGGCCACCGATACGCGCGATACTGCACGCGCGGAGTTGCTGCTGCAGCACTCTCTGAAGGCGGACCCAAGGCTTGCCGATGCCTGGTATGAGCTGGGTATCTTGCAACAGAACAGAAATCAGTGGAGTGAGAGTGCGGCATCCCTGGAGCGTGCTGTCGAAGAGCGTCCCGCATTTCCTGAAGCGCACTACCGCCTCTCACGCGCCTACGCACGTCTCGGAAAAGCGGACAAAGCACAAGCCGAGATCGCGTTACAGCAGAAGTACGCCCAGCAATCCAAAGACGAAAACAACCGGCGCATGCAGGAAGTGATTATCTTCCTGACTGCAAAGAACTAAACCCATCTTTCTCTGACAGGAGTTATCGCATGCCCATCTCTGCCACTCGTCTGACCCTCGCGCTTGCAGCCACACTGGCCTTTGTGCCGCAGGCTGCACCGCAGGCACAGACAGTTCCAGCGCCGAAGGTTGTTGAGCAGGACGGACGCCACGCCCTTCTGGTGAACGGCAAACCGTTCCTGGTACTGGGAGCGCAGATCAATAACTCCAGCACATGGCCTGACACCATGCCGCAGGTCTGGCCTGCTCTGGAGCGCATGCACACCAACACCATTGAAGCCCCCATCTATTGGGAGCAGCTGGAGCCAAGCCCGGGCAAGTTCGATTTCTCCTCCGTGGACATGCTGGTCCGTCAAAGCCGTGAGCACAACATGCATCTCGTCATCCTCTGGTTCGGGACCTGGAAGAACGGCAACATGCACTATGTGCCGCAATGGGTGAAGGAAGATCCGAAGACGTATCCGCGGGTGATTAACCGCTCGGGCGAACCTCTGGACGTACTCTCCGCGCAGTCGCGTACGAACCTCGAGGCCGACAAGCGCGCCTTTGCGGCGATGATGCATCATCTGGCTGAGATCGACAGCAAGGATCACACCGTGATCTTTGTGCAGGTCGAAAACGAGTCCGGCAACATCGGCACACCTCGCGACTTCTCCGAAGCGTCGAACCGCGAGTTCGCCGGCGCCGTTCCTACGGATCTCGTCAACGCGCTGCACAAACAGCCGGGAACCTGGTTCGAGGTATTTGGCGGCGATGCGGACGAAGCCTTCCAGACCTACTATCAGGCTCGCTACGTCAACGAAATCGCAGCGGCCGGCAAGCACGAGTTCAACATTCCCATGTACTGCAATGTCTGGCTCGCCTATCCCATTGGGGAGCTTCCGGAGCGCCAGGTGCGCAACCCTGGTATTGGCTATCCCTCCGGCGGCCCAACGGTAGCGATGCTTCCGCTCTGGAAGGTGCTTGCACCGTCGATCGACGTCATCGGTCCGGATATCTACTCCGACGACCCTGGCTTTTACAAACAGGTGCTCGATGCCTATGCTCGTCCGGACAACGCATTGTGGATTCCTGAGACCGGTAACGGCGACAGCTACGCGCCCTATCTGTTCCTGGCTTTAGGCCATGGAGCTATCGGTTTCTCGCCGTTTGGTGTGGACGAGACCGGGTGGACCTTTGGTAAGGATGACGGGCCAAAGGCTCATACCCGGAACTACGCTCTGCTGGGACCGATGGCGGACGAGCTGGCGAAGCTCAACTTTGAAGGCAAACTGAAGACCTCGGTGGAACTCCCCGGTCAGGCCGAGCAGGAACTGGATTTCGGTCCGTGGAAGGCATCCGTACGCTTCGGGTTCCCGCAGCAGGACGGCCGTCATGCACCCGGCACGCCGGACCATTCCGGTCGGGCGCTCGTCGCGCAACTTGGCCCCAATGAGTTCCTGGTAACGGGCGTCGAGTCCAGCGTTGCGTTTCACGTTCCCGATCGCCTTCCTGGGCTCCGGATGCAGATCCTCAGCGCCGAAGAAGGTGAGTACGTCAATGGAGTATGGAAGGCGAAGCGCTTGTGGAACGGCGACCAGACCGATCGCGGCCTGAACTTCCACCGCAGCCAGAACGCAGTCGTCCGGATTCGGCTGGGGACATTTTGAAGGCTCAATAGAAACAGCCACTTCGGAGCGTTTGTAATTGATCTCGACACAGGTATATCGGTTTTGATAACACACTGCACAAGTACGCGTATGACCGTCTCTGAAAGGTGGTGGCTAGCATGAAGCAGCGCCTTTTCTCCTCGCAAGGTATTGGCCTGCTGCTGACCGCTGCAGCCGTTCTCCCGTTGGGAATTGCGGTTGCGTTACGCGGCAGTAGCGGCAAGGTTTCAGCTGCGACCGAGGCAGAGACCGCTGCTGCAAAGCGGGCAGCGTACAACGAGAAGGTGAACGCGAACTACAACGACCGCTTCAGCGCTGAAAAGCATTTCCTGCCTTCGCTGATGACGACAGACACGGGCCAGTTCATCGACCCGAAGGATTTCCCAACCGCCCAGTACTGTGGGCGTTGCCACAAAGAGGCCCAGCATCAGTGGCGGGAGTCCGCGCATTCCAACTCCAATCGAGCGCCATGGTACCTGCGTAACGTGGACATTCTGAAAGACACAAAGGGCGTGGAATACACACGTCACTGCGAAGGCTGCCACGATCCGGTGGCCATGGTTGCCGGCACGCTCACGCAGGGCGCTGACAAACGCCGTCCCTTTGATGCCGATGGCATCACTTGTTCTGTCTGCCATTCCATCCAGAAGACTGACACGCGCGGCACTGGATCGTATGTGCTTGCAGTTCCGGCAGTGCTCGTGGATGAGAATGGAGCACGCATTACGCGCCAGGTCTCCGATCTTGAGATCCTTACGCACCTTGATCGTCACAAGGCCGCGGTCATGCAGCCTCTCTATAAAACGCCGGAGTTCTGCGCTGCATGCCATAAGGCGGCTCTTCCGCGAGATCTGAATGACTATAAGTGGCAGCGTGCGATCTCGCTCTACGACGAATGGCAGAACTCCTCGTTTGCCAAGCAGTCTCCGCTGCCGTTTTATGTAAAGGATTCTGTCTCTACCTGCGTAACCTGCCACATGGTGCGCGAGAAGATCACGCTTCCCGATCCCGGAGCGAAGAATGGGGAACTGGCCTCACACCGCTGGCTGGGAGCCAATACCATAATTCCGCAGTACTACGGCTACGATGAGCAGGCGAAGAAGATTGTCGAGTTCCTGCGCAGCAACTATCTCAACGTGGACCTCTTTGCCCTGGAGCACGGCAGTGATGGAAAGGATGTCTCTGCGCCGTTGGGAGTGCAGAGCTTCGAAGTGAAGCCGGGAGAGCTGATTACGGCGGATTTAGTGCTGCAGAACAAGGGTATCGCGCACGCTCTCGTGCCGGAGCAGCGCGATTTCTATGAGTCGTGGGTCGACTTTACGGTCAAGGACAAAGCCGGTAAGGTGCTGTTCGAGAGCGGCTTCCTGCAACCGAATGGTGATCTCGATCCTCGGGCGCACTCGTTCACCAATCGCCTCATCAATCCGGATACAGTCCAGAACCGTGAACATCAAGTCTGGAACACCAGGATCGTTGCATACAACAACACCATCCAGTCAGGCCGGTCGCAACTGGTGCGTTATGCCTTCCATATGCCGGCTGCAAGCACTGGACCGGTAACGCTCACAGCGACCGTGCGGTATCGCCGGTTCAATCAACACTTCATGGACTTCGGTATGAAGAAGACCGGCAATGATCACTATCCGCAGCCGGTGGTCGAGGTCGTATCTACCTCGCGCATCATCCAGGTCGGAAAGAATGGACGCACGGAGCCGGTTCCGAATGAGAACCCCGAATGGATGCGTTGGAATAACTACGGTATCGCTCTGCTGGATGCGCAGCAGTATGCGGCCTCTCTCGACGCTTTCAAGCATGTTGCGGCGCTGCGGCCTACTTACGCCGATGCCTATACGAATCAGGCCATCGCGGAGTTCTTCTGGCAGCGCTACAGTGATGCCGCCAACCACCTGCATGAGGCGCTGAAACTCTCTCCTGGAAATGCGCGGGCGCAGTACTACCTCGCGCTGGTTCAGCGGAATACTGGAGATTTAGAAGAGGCGATCGCTCTTCTTCGGCAGGTGATCGTCACCTTCCCGCGCTCGCGGGATGCGCATCGCGAGCTGGGCTTCTCGCTCTATCAACTGCATCGCTATGCTGAGGCGAAGGAAGAGTATCTGAAGGTGCAGGGCATCGATCCCGATGATCTGGCGGCACACTATATCCTTTCGATCCTTTACCGCAGGCTTGGGGATAAAGAGATGGCGGCGAAGGAGGCCGCGATCTTTGCTGATCAGAAAGATGATCCCTCCGCCAACAGCTTCGCTCTGAACTTCCTTAACCAGCACCCTGAGATCGCAAATGAAAGCGTCTTTTGGCATGCGCATGAGCTCGATTCGGATCAGGATCATATTCAGGGCCCACTTCCAACGAACTTTTCGGCGACGCAGAACTAGAGGACACGCGTGTACAGACGTCTTTCGCTCACAGGTCTTCGTTGCGTGGTGCTCTTCTTCGGACTTACGGCTGCAAGCAGCCTTTGGGCACAGGAGCAACAGCAACCCGCTCAGCCTCTTGATGGAGCGGCGTTAACGAAACAGAAGGGCTGTGTCTACTGCCATGGTGAACACCTGGAAGGAACAGAGGGGAAGGCACCCTCTCTTCGAGGCGTTGGTCTGCGGCGCGATAAAACCTTTATTGAAGGCCAGATCCGTAACGGCGGCCAATCGATGCCGCCCTTTGGCGAGGCTTTGACGAACGACGAGATCCAGACACTGGTGCAGTATCTTTCTCAGATGAAGGAAGCACCGGCGAAGACAAATACAGACGCCAAACAGCGTCCAGGGAAGAAGCATTGAGCATACGCCGGAATCTCCTCTTGTTATGCCTTACTCTTGCCGGAATCGCCGCTGCCCAGCAGCCGAAATGGAACGCTCCACATAATGGAAATCCATTTATTCCGGGATACAATGCTGACGCAACGGTCTTGCAGGATAACGGCATTACGTATGTCTTCGCGACGGAAGATCCGTGGGGAGGCCGCACCCTGAGCTGCTGGATGTCGGCCGATGTCGTGCATTGGTCCTCGTGTTCTCTGAACTGGCCGACGAAAGAAGCAGCGACAAGTCCCAGTTCTAAAAGCAGTATGGTGTGGGCGCCGTCAGTGGTTCATGCCCCCAATGGCCGCTACTACATGTATGTTTCGGTCGGCAGTGAAGTGTGGGTCGGTGTCGCAGACCGGCCGCTCGGGCCGTGGAGCAACGCCTTGGGCGACCGTCCTCTCATCCGTGCGGACTTCGATCGCAGATATCACATGATCGATGCAGAGGCCTTTGTCGATACCGACGGCCAGGCCTATTTGTATTGGGGATCAGGATTGAACTGGGTCAACGGACACTGCTTCGTCGTCCGTCTGAAGCCCGATATGGTCACCTTCGATGGCGAACCGAAAGATGTCACGCCTGGGCATTACTTCGAAGGACCATTTATGTTCAAGCACGGCAGTGCGTACTACCTGATGTACTCCGAAGGTAAGACGACGGACGATACCTATAACGTGCGCTACAGCATTGCCGACAACCCATTCGGTCCATTCAAGGAAGGCGCCACCAGCCCGGTTCTGGTCAGCGATAAGGAACATGACATCCTGGGACCAGGACACCATGCTGTCTTTGAACGAGGTGGCAAGACCTACATCGTCTATCACCGCCATAGCCTGCCATTCCAGACCGCCTCGGTTCTGCGTCAGCTCAGCATGGATGAGTTGGTTGTCGATGATGCCACTCATACCTTGCGTAAGGTGATGCCGACGCATACCGGACCAGCATTACTGCATACCAGCGTGCGTGACGCCGGTCACCTCCCAGTAACGGTTACAGCCTCCAGCACCGCAAGCAAGGATTTTGCTGCAATCGCGGTTCTGGACGACAACTACGCAACGCGTTGGCAGCCAAGTGCGGAGGATAAAGCTCCCTGGCTTGTCGTTGACCTCGGTAAGCCGATTGCAGGAACAACGGCTCGTGTGACCTTTGAGTATGCATGGAAGCGCTACCGCTATCACCTGGAAGGTTCGCTGGATGGAACGAAATGGTTCCCGATTGTCGACCAGACGGGAGAAGGCACCAGCGGTTCACCAACAGAGTTTTCGCGCCTGCCGCGCGTGCGTTATCTACGGTTGAACTTCACCGCAGGTACACCTGCGGCAGAGCTGGCGATCTTTGAGTGGGGCGTTTATAGCGGGCAGTAGGATGGTCGGAATATTCGAGCGTAGCTCGAATGGGTGGGAGCCATGGGCTTCAGCCAGCCTTGCTGGCTGGGGTAAGGCGTGGGCTTTAAAGCCCATTCTTTATTGAGGAAGAAAGATGTGTTGAGCGCTGAAGGCGCGACCTATACCAGCCTGGGGCAACGCCCCAGGGTTTTGGTACCCACAAGATGTTAAAGGGCTGAAGGCCCGCCCTATATAGGAGCCTTCAATCCGAACGTATCGTTTCGATAGGTATACAACGTTTTCACGAATCGTTTCGTTTGTGACGATTGGGATTATAGATCGGGCCTTCAGCCCTCTTCCCGTCTCCCTATCTCCGTCCCTGGGGCGTTGCCCCAGGCTGGTATAGAACGCGCCTTCAGCGCTTGATTCTCCGTAGGGCCGATCTGTGGCCGGCCCGAGGATGATCGGGCGCACCGTGTCAGCGGGTTGAAGCCAGCTGCTCCCACCCAATACTATTCGAGATCAACTCTCTTCGGGCGCTGTGAATCTACGCCACAGCGAACGACGCCATTGCCTGTTCAATCGTGACGGCCTGATTGGAGACCGTATTCGGACGCGTCTTCGGGCTGACCATCACTGCCTTGGAACTGCCTTCGATCCAGGCCAGCACGGTCAACTTGCCTGGCGCGGCAATACGGCCCATCTCGATCCAGTTGTAGTACGCGTTCATCTCGGCATCGACCAGTGAGCCTTCCGGATCCAGCACCTTCGATTCCGGATCACTCACCATCTCGTTGAATCCGCGATGACGTTGGCGCGGGGTATACCGCAGCAGCACGGTATGCGGCTGTGCACGGCGGGCAAGCTCGCGACCTGCCCACTGGACGAACGAAGTGCTGAAGATCTGTGTGCCGGAGCCCGAGGTGAACAGCTCGGTATAGAAGCGCTGCAGAATTGGATCGGATACGACCTGTTCGCTGCGCAGTTCATTCGGCGCAATCACTGCAAGATCACTGCGCATCTTCTCGGCATTTGCCTGATTCGTGTTAAGGATCCCCTGCATTCGTTGGAGGACACGCTTCCGCAAGGGAGAGAGTTGGGGATAACTGACCTGGATGGCGGAAGCGCGCACACTCTCAGGTAAGATCCACGGCTGGCCGCCGTCGACATACCAATGCGCGTAGGCCTCTTTTTCCTTAGCGGCGTGTCTCGCGAACGCTTCCAGCAGTTGCTGTTGCGCGATTGCCGGATTCACTCCGTTCAGACGAACACCCTTCCGTGCAAGCTTGCTGAGGATGGATGCTCGGGAGGTGTCCGCGCCCTGACCCACAACGATGAGTGCGAGCCGTGTAGCCTCATTCGGCTGATCCGGAATAGCGGCGAAGAGTTCACGCGACCCCTCGTGGAAGCTGTTGATCTGTCCGGTGGACCACAGATGTGCGCTCAGGCGCTCTACGAAAACCGCGGGCGAGTTAACCCAATCCAGCTTCTCCAACTCCGGCGTCATCGCAATGGCACGTAGGGGAGCAAGCAGCGCATCGCGCTTTTCCTGGGGAAGAGCAGCCAGTGAATCACACTGCCATGCCAGCGTCTTCCGCTCGATGGGAAACCGGGTATCGAGATCGGAGATCTGCGCCAGGAATGACGGGCAGACGGTAAGCGGCAGTTGCCGCAGCAGGCCCAGGTGTTCTACCGCAAAGCTGCGCGCCAGCGGTGGATAGCTGTCGAACGATGACGGCTGCAGTTGATCCGGTGTCATCGCAGCTCCTCAATGCAACGGCCCGGCGAGTTGGTGCTGAAGCCCAAGTGACAGCCGATCGTCGGCACCAGGTCAATGGACTCGATTGCGCGATCGACAACGGTGTTCTGACGAACGTGCGGTCCCAGGGCAAGCAGCCAGGTAGTGCGGGCCATCGCGCTGCCGGTGCGGTGATGCTGGAATCCGTTGCCGGCCGGGTCATCATCGGCGTCGCGGCCAAAGTCGGGCATGATGTAGACCGTCGTACGGTCCTTATATTCCGGATGAGACTGCACAGCCTTCCAAAGCTCAGCGCAGAGTCGGTCAGCGCGCTGGATCGCGTCAATATACAGCGAGAAAGCTCCGGAGTGGGCAACGTCCATATCGTGCAGCGTCAACATCATGAGCGAAGGCGCCTGTCGATCCATCAGCCGTTTGGCAATAAAGATGGAGAGCTCGTCGGCGCTGTCCAGGGTTTTGGCATGCTTCACGAAATCCTGCACTGAGAGCCGCAACGTTGATTCCAGCGTGTCCAGATGCATCTCGTTGTCCTGGGCCGTCGCTGAGATGTCATACGAGGGCATCTCGTAGTTGTCCTGCAGGAAATGCTGTAACTGGTCGTTATCGAACAGATTGGTGTTCCGTGAAGCGGCGCTTAGCAGACGTTTGGGAAGAATAACGCCCGCACCGAACTGGGGACCAAAGCCTCGGGCGCTGCTGCTGCCGATCTTCTGGAAGCCGTTGCTGGGGGCAATGACCCATGCATCTGTCTCCGGCCGGCGCAGTTCCCGGCGGAAGTACTCAAAGAGCGTGGGGTTCGGTGGCGGCTGGGCAATGAAATTGTTGAACCGCTCGTAAACACCGGTGACGATGCTTGCTGTTGCCACATAGTGGCCGAGAATGCCGGCATTCCGAACCTGCGTGAAGAAGGTGCCCTGAGGCAGCAGAGTATGCAGCAGGTTGGGAATATTCGCCTGGCCCTCTTCGGCAAAGGTCTCTTCATCGCGGGCGCCGCCACCGAAAGTTACGACGATCGTCTTGTCAGCGGGACGTATCGCGGAACCGGTCAGTGCCAGGCCGCTGCTGAACGAAGTTGCCGAAACCATTCCGACAGCGCCTCGTAGGAAAGCACGTCGTGAAGCCGAAACCGCCTGGAATGAAGCGTTAAACTTCATTGAACTGATACAGATATTTCCACTGTGAAATGAAACTTTGTGCCCGATGATAACGTATAAAAACCAGCCCTTTCAAGTTCTGATTTCTCGCAAGAAATGATTGTGCGACCATTCGGATGCGGAGAAATGGAGCCCGGTCAAAGCGGGCGATGGTAGGTGTCGTGGAATCTGTAAACATGCGCGAGATCGCTCGGCGTGCAGGCGTGTCGTGTGCCACGGTTTCGCGTGTCCTGAGCGGTTCTGCCCTGGTCCGCGAGGACACCGCTAAGAAAGTCAGACACGTCGTCAGCGAAGCCGGATTCATTCCCAACCCGAGTGCGGCAATGCTGAAGTATGGCCGCAGTCGAACATATGGGTTGGTCATCCCGGACCTTCGGAACCCGTTTTTTGGGGAGTTCGTCGGCGCCTTCGAAGATCTGCTGATCGACATCGATCATGAAGTGCTGCCTATCAGCGTACAGACCTCCGACAAACTGGTGAAATCTGTCCGCCGCATGTTGATGCGGCAGGTCGATGGCGCTGTCCTGGTGTCGTCTGAGTTTGATACCGGCGCGGTAGAACCGTTGCTGTTACGTCAGATCCCGCTGGTCACCGTGGACCGCCGGTCAGTACAGGTCGGTTGCAGTGATGTCTCGATTGACTACGAGCGCGGGTTCATCGAGGCCGTGCAGCATCTGAAGACACTTGGACATAAACGGATCGGGTACATTGGTGGCACAAAGGGCCCTCATACCTCGGAAGTGCGAGCGAATGCATTTGAACAGGCTGTACGCGGCGCGGGCCTGGTTTTCTATCCGGGGCTGACGCGGCGTGGGAACTATGAGGTGACAGGCGGTGAGGCTGCCGTGACGTCACTGATGAAGACGCCTGCTCCTCCCACCGCGATCATTACCGCGAACGATCTTACGGCCCTGGGTGCGGCGCTTGGCATTCATCGTCTTGGCCTTGGTGTTCCGCGCGACCTTTCGATTGTGGGCGTTGACGACCTTTTTCTGAGCGAGGTCGTGCAGCCGCCGCTTACCACGATCCGCATTCCGCGCAAACGGCTTGCGACCGCCTGTCTGCAGGCAATGAACTATACGAAACAGAATCTTGAGCGCATGGGTGCCGAGTTCTCCGTTCCCACACAACTGGTCGTCCGCGAAAGTACCGCAAGACCGAAGAGTGCGCCGAAGAAGAAGAGCATGAATTGAGCATGCAATCCGGAAGGCCACTGGGAGCCGATCTCGCTTTTTTTGCTGCCTATCTCATCATCACGATGGTCATCGGATGGTTCTCGAAGCGCCGGAATATCTCGGTCGGCGAGTATCTGAATGCAACCCATGTCATGCCTCTGTGGGCGGTGGTTACCGCCTACATCGCGACTAACTGCGGCGCTCTTGAGATTGTTGGACTTAGCGCCATGGCCGCGCAATATGGAGCACAGGCGCTTCATTTCTACTGGGTAGGCGCCATCCCCGCCATGATCTTTCTCGCCCTCTGGATGATGCCGATCTACCGGCGTAACAACATCACCAGTGTGCCGGGATATCTTCTGCTCCGCTATGGCCCCCGCATGCGCCTGATCAACGCATGTATCACCGCGATCATGCTGCTGCTGCTGGCCGGCATCAGCCAGTACGCCGTCGCCCAGGTTCTGGCGGCGACCATGTCGCTTCCATTTGAATACGGTATCGCGCTCTGCTCGATTGCGCTGACCATCTATGTGCTGCTGGGCGGCATTCGAGCCACGATCTATAACGAGATCTTTCAGCTTGCCGTCATCGTCGCCGGATTGCTTCCGCTGGCGATTCTCAGTGCACGCCGTTTCAGAACGCTTCCCGCCTGGGCTCTCGGCAATCGTGTCCATCTCTGGCGCGGTCTGCCGCTGGCTGCCCCGCACGCTCCGATGGATGCGCTTGGTGTTACGGTCGGCCTTGGCCTCGTTCTCAGCTTCGGATACTGGTGCACTGACTTCGTGCTTATGCAGCGTGCCTTCACTGCGCGCACAGAACTTGAGGCGAGGCAGGTTCCGCTATGGGCGGGTTTTGGCAAACACCTCTTTTCCATGATCGTGATTGTTCCGGGCCTGGTGGCTTACGGGCTGGTGCCAAACCTGAACAGCCGCTATGACCGGGCGCTGCCATCGCTGATGACTTTGCTGTACGGCCGGTGGCTGACTGACCTGGGAATTACGGCGCTTGCGGCCAGTCTCATGTCCGGGCTGGCGTCGAACGTCTCGGCGTTTGCCGCACTGTGGACGGAGGATATCTACCGTCAGGTGCTTCGGCCCGGAAAATCTGACCGGCACTATCTGACGATGGGGCGGGTGGCCGTGATCTTTGCGGTTATCGTCAGCCTTTTTGCGTCCTATCTCAACTTCCTTTTTGCCAACCTGATGGAGCACGTGCAACTGATCTTTTCGGTCTTTGCCGCGCCGTTCTGGGCAGTTTTTCTCCTGGGGATCTTCTCCCGCAGAACTTCGGAACGTGGCGCCATGACCGGTTTCTTCGCCGGCTCCATCCTCTCCTCGTTGCACTCCATCGCTGTTATGCGCGGGTGGCTGCACTACGGAAGCACGATGTCCGCAAATTTCTATGCCTCGATTTATGCATTTACCATCGCGATGATCGTAGGCTGGCTCTCGAGCCCACCTCCTACGCCGGAGGCTGCGCGGCAACACGCAACTCTTCGCTGGCAGCGGGAGGATCTTATCCCGAGAAACCGAATGCTCTGCATTCTCTCGGTGATCCTGTTTGCTTCTACGATTCTGATGAATATTTTGTGGTGGTAGAGCTTGTTACGAATATTTCTGTTTCAAAAGCAAATGTCAAAGGTGGCATAGTACCTCAGCGGCTTAAAGCCGCATCTCTTCCAGGCCAAATACGGCATGGCTGAAGCATGCCCTTAAGCAAAACAAGAAGCAAGCTATGAGCTTGCTTCTCCGTTCGCGCAACGCGCGAGTGTCTTGTTTAAGGGCGCAGCTTTAGCTGCGCCGTACCAGACCTCTGAAGTGAAGCGGCTTTTAGCCGCTGAGGTACCTTCGGATATCCCACCCATCGGGTATCGGGTCCCCGACGAACTTCGTTTGTTGGGGTGAGTAGCGATGGATGGGGCACCCAGATTCCAGCCACACGGAAGTGTTGTGAAGCTTCCGCAGACACTCACTGCCGCTCAAGCGTAAACATTGCCGCCTGAAAATCTCCCCGGAGTGCAAGATCCACTCCGTGATGCATCCAGTACGCTCCCGTCGCTTTAACCGGAGTACCTTCATTCACTTTGCCGGCAACCGGATGCAGCTCGTACATCGCATTCTCGTCGAGACCTCGCAGATACAGCCGAGGATAGGGATACATCTGCGTACTGGAGTGGAGATACGCGAAGACCGCCACCTGTTTCCCATCGCGTGAGACGCTCTCCGTTGCGGCCTGCTCGCCTTCACGAGGCGACATCAGACGATACAAATCTCCCTGCTGTACCGTCTGGCGAACAGTCTTATAGGCTGCAATCATCTTCTGCGCGGCCGCGAAGTCTTCGGGTGTCCACTTGTTGAGATTGGCTCCGATCCCGAGAGAGCCTTGCATCGAAGAGAGAAAACGATACTCCAGCGACAGAGAACGCTGATTCACCCATGTAGGTGAGTCTGTGACCCAGGCCATCATGACCGCCGGGGTGTAGGCATAGCTGAAGCCCTCCTGCAGGAAGAGCCGGTCATACGCGTCGGTGTTGTCGGACGTCCAGACTTCGTCGGTGAACTGCATCACTCCAAGGTCTACACGGCCGCCGCCGCCGGAGCAGCTTTCAATCTCAACCGCAGGATGTTTCTGCCGCAGCTTTTGCAAAATATCGTAGTAATTTCGAATAAAGTCTACGTATACATTTTTTTGTTGTTCAACAGGAACAGCGGACCAGCCGGGTTCCGACCAGTTGCGGTTATAGTCCCACTTGAGAAACGCGATGTCATTCTCGTTCAGCAGTTTGTCCAGAAAGCCAAGGACGTAGTCGTGAACGTCTGGGCGGGCCAGATTCAGCACCAGCTGATTGCGGCCCTCGGTCCGGGGACGGCCGGTAAAGTTCAGAACCCAGTCCGGATGCTTCCGATAAAGATCGCTGTCCAGATTCACCATCTCGGGCTCAACCCACAGGCCGAAGTCCATCTTCAGCGAGTGCACCTTGTCGATCAGTGGCTTCAGGCCGTGAGGAAACTTCTTCGGATTGACGTTCCAGTCGCCCAGACCGGCATGGTCGTCGTTACGTTGTCCGAACCAGCCATCGTCCATGACAAAGCGTTCAATCCCAATGCTCGCGGCTTTTTCGGCAAGCGCCATCTGGCCGGCCTCATCAACCTTGAACGCAGTCGCTTCCCATGAGTTGTAAAGAACAGGACGCAGCTTGGGATGCGGCGCATGCGGCAGCAGGGAATCGACCTCGAAACGATGCAGCAGGCGAGACGCGCCGCCGGTGCCGTTACTGGAGAAGCCCCCGTAAAAGTACGGTGTCTGGAATGTCTCCCCGCTCTTCAGCAAGTAGGAGGAGTCGAAAGCGTTCGGTCCGCCGGTGATGCGCGTTCCTTTGGTAGGATCCTGCTCCACGGCAATCTGCCACGATCCGCTCCAGCCTAGTGCGGCGAACCATACATCTCCGTGATCCTGGTCGTGATCTCCGGTGCGATCGATCATCACCCACGGATTGTTCTGTGCTCCGGTCGTTCCCCGGCGGCTCTCCAGAACTGTCTTCCCGCCATGGATTGGCTGCTGTTGCAGATTCCATTCCGCGGCCCACCGCCCGGTGACGTAGTGCAGTTGATAGTCGGCGCCGCGAGGCAGATTGTAGGTTCCGCTCGCGACCTGCTCGATGGTGAACGGCGCCCCGGTGCGGTTTGAGATCTCAGCTGACCGGCGGATAAGGCCGGTTGCGGAGTCCATGTGATATTGCACCTTCACGTAAACCTCACGCGAGATGTCTTTCATCACAACATCCAACTGGTCGGCCGTCGCCGTGTGCGAGGCATACTTCAGAACAAGGTCGCGATTACCGTCGGGAAAGGTGATCTTGAGATCGGGTTCAAGATAGAGCCCTCCGCCCCAGCCTGTAAACTCCTGCGGAGTTGTATTCACGGGCATATCGAACGAAGCTAGTCCCTGCCGCTGCTTCGGCGCCTGGAACTCCTGTGACTCCGGCAGCCGCTTTCCCCAGTAGACAGTTTGCAATTCGCCTTCGTCATTCACTCCAACGACATAGCTCACATCACCGCCGTTCAGCCGAAAGACCCGCTGTCCGTCTTTTGCTCCTCCGCCGGAGCTTTGCAATGCAAATGCTACCGGTGTGAGGAAGAGAATGGCCCAGGTGACATGCTTCATGCCGCGCTCCTTCTTGGTTCGCTAAATACAGTCGTTGGAATGCTCCCGCATGGTTTCGGCGGAGGTAAGTCTGACTTTGCTGAGATGTTGCTGGAGTGGATCGAAGAGATCTATCGAGTAAAGCGCTTACCTGCGGATTGTAGTGAAAGTCGCTCAGGGTTGGGAAGGGTATAGATCCTTCTCTCGCGTCTGGGAATCAGATTTCGTACGGGTGCTGCCACGGGCGTAACAGGTCACTCCGGGACAGATAATCTGGAACGTCTCACCAGTCATTTTTCTGTATAAGCTTTGGCTGTTTGCCCTGGCGGCCATTGAGCAGCCAGTCCAGGCGGGAGGAGATGTCCTTTTCGCTTGCTTCGCCTTCGATACGGCCTACCAGCATGCCGTCCGTATCCAGGATCACCGTCGCCGGAACCAGTTCGCCGAGCTCGAGTTCTTTCAAGGTATCGGCGGATGCCCCCTGCCAGACTGGAAGAGAAAACTTACGCTTCGCGATCAGCCCCGGAATCTTTTCCCGGGCATCCGCGCTGTCAATGGAGATGGCGACGAAGCGAACCCTGGGATATCGCTCCTGGAGCTTGACCAGCCGAGGCATCTCGCTTTTGCAGGGCATACACCAGGTGGCCCAGAAATTTATGACCGCTGGCGTACCATGAAGCTCCTCGATCCGACGCCGATTACCCTTGAGGTCGGTAAGTACGGCGGAAGGCTCGCGAAGAGCTTGTCCCTGAGCAAATCCTTCCTGTAGAAGGAGCACAAAAATCGCTGCAAAAACGATGTTCAAAGCCGCCAAATAAGGCGTATTCTTCTTTCTCAGAACTTCCATGAAAACGTTTACCCTGCTCGCCCTCATTGCGTCTTCCACCTTCGCGCTTGGTCAAGGTTGTATCGCCGCGCACACCAATCAGTCAATCTGCGCAATGGGCCCGCAGGAAGAAACAAATAGCGGTAAAACGCATGGTGGTCCACATGACTTTATGCATAAAGTCTCGGTGGAAGTGGACTGGCGCAGCTTCAGCTCATTCCGGCACTACGTCGGTACCGTCGAGCAGACGCAGCGCGCGGTTCTCGGGACTCAGATCAAGAACCACCAGAACATCTACAACATCGCCCTCAACTACGATCTGAATCCCCGCTGGAGCTTCAATGTCTCCGTTCCTGTATTGCAGGGGACACGCAATCAGCTCTATACCCCTAAGGGTGTCTATGAGATCGCGGGTGTGGGTGACATCATCGTCGGGGCTCAGTCCTGGCTCTTCCGTGGACCCACCGAGTGGGGTGGCAACGTCGCCATCGGCTTCGGCCTCAAGCTTCCGACCGGTGTAAGCGATGCAACCGGCACGGCTCTGCTGTCAAACGGAACCTATGGGAAGGCAACGGCCGACCAGTCCATGCAGCCCGGTGACGGTAGCTGGGGCTTTACATTGTCGTCGCAAGCCTATAAACAGACCTACTTCAAGACCACGGCTTACTTCCAGGGCTCCTGGCTCTTCAATCCTCGGGACACGAACAATGTACTGACCTTCCGCACCAGGCCGTTGGAGAAGTACATGTCCGTCACGGATCAGTATCTCTTCCGGGCCGGATTGGGCCGCCATGTTCCCAAGGTTCGTGGCCTCTCGGCGACCTTTGGAGGCCGTATGGAGGGCATTCCTGTCCGCGATGCCTTCGGTAAGAGCGATGGCTTCCGTCGTCCGGGTTACATTATCTCGATCGATCCCGGTATCACTTACCAGTACGGTCGAAGCACGCTGATGGTGAACGCTCCCTGGGCCATTCAACGGAATCGCCGGGCCTCTGTTCCTGACCTTGCAGTCGGAGCCCACGGGGATGCCGCTTTTGCGGATTACGCTCTTGTGATGGGCATTGCCCATCACTTCTAGAGTCTTTTCCCTGTTGCTGGTATTCCGGAAAGGGCGTGCAGCGGCGTTTTCGTTGAGGAAACGCCTGTAGATGTGGATGCTCGGGACGATATCTACAGGGAAATGCTCGAGCGCTTCTCGCTTCTTTCTAGAGCTATCCCGCGCCAGGACGCGGGATAGTTCCATGCAGCGTCTCTGCTGCATTGGCCTACTGTTCGCCACAAGAGCCGCGAGTTACCAATTCGACCCTCATCGTAATCATCCCTTTTCCAACCGATTCATGCTCCATGGTTTTGAAGAGCATCTCTGCAGCTTTCCGTGCGATCTCGACGACGGGCTGGCGAATGACGCTGATCGGAGGCTCCAGGGCATCAGCAAGTTCGAAGTCGTCGAATCCGAGAAGTGCAACCGAGCGGGGAATCGCAATGCGGCGTTCACGAAGGACACGATACGCATGAACGGTAAGTTCGTTCTTGATGCAGAAGATCGCATCGATCTTCTGCCGTCCGGCAAGATGTCGATCCAAAGCAGCGCGTGTCGAAAGGTAATCCTGAACGTTCAACTCCGCAAGATAGGGAAGTCCGGCTGCGCGGATGACATCACGATGTCCCTTGACGCGCTTCTGGCTGGTGAAAAGCGGCGCATCTCCACCGATGCAAAGAATCCGTTCATATCCATTGCGGATCAGGTGTTCGGTAGCTGCCTTTGCGCCTCCATAGTTATCAGCGAGCACGGTCGGCACAGCTTTGTCAGGGAACGGGCGGTCAAAGCAGATGACAGGAAACTTGGCGTGCTGCAGCATCGTGGGCTCGGCCGCGTAGGTTGGAGCAAGAATAAGGCCATCGATCCTACGCTGTATCAGCGCGGTAATCTGTTCACGCTCTCGCGCCGGCTGGTTATCGCTTGCCGCCAGCAGAACCAGCGTCTCATGCTCGAGAGCTACTTCCTGAATCGCGGCGGCTGCCGCTGAGAAGAAGGGATCAGCGACACTTGGAATGATGAGCCCGATCGTTTTTGTCTTGGCGCCCTTCAGACTGCGCGCCGCCTGGCTGGGATGGTAGCCAAGCTCCTGAATCGCAGCCTGCACCTTGGCCAGTGTTTTCGTGCTTACATTCTGTCCACCATTGATGACCCGGGAAACCGTTGCCGCCCCTACGCCCGCGCGGCGGGCAACATCCATCAATGCCGGTACACTTGCAGTCTTTTTCGTCATTTCTATCAGCCAGAACGTTTGTATCAGATTTACTGACGTGCTCTGTGTGCTATTTCATGAGGCACAACGTTGACAGAACAAAAGGGCCTTCAATAGAGTCACAGCAAAGAATGGAATCGATTCCAATTCATTCTAGCGGAGTTCACGGAATGTCCGGTCTCAATCGAAGACAGTTGGCGAAAGGTATATTGGGCGGCGTCGCCGGTAGCACTCTAGTGGGTCCGCTTGTGTCTTCGGGGATCGCGCAGGTTGCGAGTGCTGCCGCCTCCTCCGGCTGGAAGCCCGTGGCTCCCGGAGTGTGGTGTCTGACGGTGGGCAGCCCGGAGATCCACTCTCCTGTGCGCGATCGCCTCATTCCACCTGCAACGGATGAAATGCATCGGCTTCCTCAGGAGTCGTTGCTTGCGCCACCGAAGATCGCCGCAACCATCGATCATCGCGGAACGCATCTTCGCCTGCCTCTCTTCGAAGGAGAGCTGATGTATGGCTTCGGACTGCAACTGATGTCATTCCAGCAGAGATCGAAGAAACGCACCATCCGTGTGAATGCCGATCCAAAGGGAGACTCCGGCGACTCGCATGCTCCTGTGCCCTTTTACATCACAACCCGTGGATATGGCATCCTGGTCGACACCTTCCGTCATGCCCAGTTTTATTGCGGAGAGGTCCATCCCAAGCCGTCACAGCCACAGACCGCAGGTCAGGCTGCAGTGAATACTCCCCGACAGATGCGGGAACGCGATCGGCAAAACCAGAGCGAGGTTCTGGTGGAAGTTCCCAGAGCGGCTGGTGTCGATGTTTACTACTTTGCCGGACCATCCATGATGGAGGCGGTGCAGCGCTATAACCTGTTCAGCGGTGGCGGCGTAAATCCGCCCGAGTGGGGACTGGGGTTCTGGTATCGGCCCGAGCAACATCTCAGCCAGGAGGCGGTTCTTAAGCTCGCACATGAGTTCCGTGAGCAGAAGATTCCGTGCGATGTCATCGGCCTGGAGCCTGGATGGCAAACGCATGCGTACTCCTGCAGCTTTGCCTGGGAGTCCGCACGCTTTCCCGATCCGAAGCAGTTTGTACAGCAGGCGCGCTCGCTCGGTTATCGCGTCAATCTCTGGGAACATGCGTTCACGCATCCTTCGTCGCCGATCTTTTCAGCCCTGCAACCCCACTCTGGGAACTATGCGGTTTGGGAAGGCCTGGTTCCTGATTTTGCCGGGGAGCCGGCACGAAGAATCTTTGGCGACTATCACGGTAAGGCCCTGATCGACATCGGTATCAGCGGCTTCAAACTTGATGAGTGTGACAACTCCGACTTCACCGAAGGATGGTCCTGGCCCGACAACAGCAGCTTCCCCTCCGGCCTCGATGGAGAACAGATGCACGCCGCGTTCGGTCTGAAGTATCAGCATGCCGTACTTGCTGCCTTTCAACAACGGCAGCAATCAACATACAGTCTGGTTCGTTCCAGTGGCGCCCTCGCATCACCTTATCCGTTTGTGCTCTATAGCGATCTCTACGATCATCGTCAGTTCGTTCGAGCTCTCATCAATGCCGGCTTTAGCGGCCTGTTGTGGTGCCCTGAGGTAAGAGATGCCGATAACGAAGAAGACCTGATTCGGCGATTGCAGACTGTTGTCTTCTCACCGCTGGCGATGGTGAATGCCTGGTACATCAAAAATCCACCATGGAAGCAGATCGAGCAGGAACGGAACAATCGCGATGAATTCGCTGCGAACTGGCAGGAACTGGAGACCCGTTGCCGCGAGATTCTTGGATGGCGGATGTCACTGGTGCCTTATCTGAGATCTGCGTTCGCGAAATATGCCGCGGACGGAACTCCCGTCTTCCGGTCTCCGCTTCTCGATTTCCCGCAACATAAGGCGCTACAAACTGCGGACGACCAGTACATGATGGGTGACCGTCTCCTCGTCGCTCCTCTCTTTGCCGGAGAGAAGGGAAGAGATGTCGTGCTGCCCCCTGGAAACTGGCATGACTTCTGGACAGGCGAGCATCTTGCCGGAGAGCAGACGATCCGCGTCAATCGCGACCGCAAAGAGATTCCTATCTACATCAAAGAAAATGCTGTCATTCCCTGGGCTGAACCGTCGGCATCCACCGAAGATTCAGGTTCACGACAACTGAGTGTTCGCGTCTATGGGAATGGATCCGGCGTCTGGGATGGTAAAGGCGAAGATCTCAATGGCGTGCGTCTGGGGGCGAGCCGGCAGGTCAGCATCGTCCAGGCAAGCAATGCTCGACGGCCCTATCAGCTCGGTCAGTGGAACCGCATCGGCTGACGGTTGCGGCCGGCACTACCGTAATTGAACTGCGCTGGCACGCTCCGTCGGCATGCACAGCCCCATGGCGACGCACAGAGCCGCGACATCACCGATGCTCTCTCCCAAAGCGGCCGGAATAACGGTGCATATCGTTGCTGCCGCGGGGAGAGCTTCCTCATGCATACGTCTGCGTGCAGGTGTCAGCAGCGATTCGCCAAGGCGCAATGCCAGGCCACCAACGACAATCTTCTCCGGGTTCAGCAGGTCGACAAGGATCGCGAGCGCTTCTCCCAAGCGCTCGCCGGTCTGCTGCACAATGCGGCGAGCTACGGCGTCGTTCTCCTGCAGCGCGATGCCAATATCGCGAGCTGTAACGACTTCGAGTTGCCCGCTCAGCGATGTTGGCTCGCCCTTTGCGATCGCCTGCCGGATTACATCCGCCCCATGCTGTGCCATGCCTGCACCGCTTGCCCAGCCCTCTACTGATCCGGCTTTCCCGTATCCTTCAGGGCCATTCGCGGTAAGCCGGATATGACCGATCTCGCCGGCCATGGCATTGGTTCCGTGGAAGATACTTCCGTTCAGGATCAGACCCGCCCCAAGGCCGGTTCCCATGGTCAGAAAGATCATGTTCCTGCAGCCACGCCCTGCGCCAAACTGGTGTTCCGCAACAGCGCCTGCATTCGCGTCGTTCTCGACATGACAAGGAACCCGAAATGCATTCGTAAGCAGATCGGCGACAGGAACATCGTCCCACGTCGACAGATTCGGCGGCCGGCGTATCACTCCGGTTTCGCGATCCAGCGGACCGCCGCAGCTTACCCCAATCGCTTCGACGTCGGCACCAAGGAACTGCTTTCCTTCATCGATAAGCGCAATGATCCGATCGATGGCGTGATCGGGCCCAAGATCGGGCCGTGTTGCAAACTCAGCCCGCCATGCAATCTTCGGCAGGCTTTGAGAGAAGACAACGGCTGTCTTCGTTCCCCCGATATCCACTCCCACCAGGTGGCCTTTGGACGACGATGCGGAATTCTTAGTCTTCAAGCGCGTCCGTCTCTTTCACCTTGCCTGTGTGGCGGTCGATGCGAAGTGTCTTGATCTCGAATGCATGGAAGTCACCCGTCCACGTGACAGCGGGTGTAGCCATATGGATCGTGGCTTTGGTGGGCCGGCCCGCTGTTTCATACGAGCGAACAATGAGATCGTTGCCGTCCTCCGACTCCTTGACAGCTTCCACAATGACATCCTGGGCATCGACTGAAAGGAAGGAGTCGGAGCCCTTGCGTGTCCCCGGATGAATTCCCTGATAGACAACCGGGGTGCTGCTCACCAGTTCCTCAGCCGCACGCACAACATTAGTGTCCTGCCATGAGCCGGTGTGCGGCAGCATTTGCATTTGGAAGGTCTGCACACCCTGGTCCATCCATTGGTAATCGACGCCTGACTCCAGTACCCGTGGCTCATGATGGGCGTATACCGCGGCGCGTGCGATGGAGACCCGCATATCGTTGCCCAATACGCTGTAGCCGTACTTGGCATCGTTGATCACCGCGAGGCCATACGGTTGGTCGTCTCCTGTACCGGTGAGATCGATCCAGCGTTGTCCTGGATCTTCATCGCCTTCGTTGGTTCTTGCCAGGGCTCCGTAGGCAATCTCTGTCGTGACTTTTGGGTTAGTGATGTTAACTGGATACGAGAACTTCAACATCTTCAGGTGTTCATGCCAGTCCAGCGTGACCTGCGCGTCTAGCATCGAGCTGCCGGCGTAGAGGATCCAGTCGATCGTCAACGTGGAAGCGTTGTAGCTGCGGGTTTCGCGGATTCGAGCGCGTAGAGGACCATCTTCCAGGATCTTTAGTCCGGTGCGCTGAAAGACTCCGACTTCCTTGTCGTACGCGCGAACATGGTGGCTCCAGGTATCGCTTGGATCGTCCATCACAACCGCACGCATGCCGCCGGATGTGTTTGCGAAGACTTCACGCTTAGTGTCTTTATCGTAGAGATTGATGCCGCCGTCATTGCTGAAGCTGAGGCGAAGATGTGAGTTCTCGAGCGAGTCCTCTGTCGCGTGCGGCGCCTCTGCCGGACGCGGTGTGGTCTGCTCCGCGCGGCGTACACGAATCTGGCGATATCCCATTGCGGGAACCTCTACTTCGGCAACCAGCCCACGTCGATTGGTGACGACCGTGGTGGCGTTAACCCACTGAAAGGGCAGCGCCCGACCGTTCTCATCCTCCACCTGTGCAGGGATATTCGCGTCCCACCCCAGGTCGTACTCCACTTCTTTTTTTACGGGCCAGGCGTGCGGATTGAAGACGACGAGATACTTCGAGGCGGGGTCGGTCGTTGGGATCTGCCAGGCAAGCCGTTGCAGTGAGACGGTCGTGGCTGTCAGGGCAATATCGCGTGCCCGACCGAAGGCATCGCGGGCGGCGTCGAAGTGTTCAGGAAGCGTTGTCGCCGACATGCCATCGTGAAACTGCAACAGCAGCACACGTTGCCAGGCCTTCGTGAACTCCTCTTTTGGGTAGGTTGCTCCCCACGCCGCCGAGCCGATCGCACTGAACTTCTCTGCGGTCAGCAGCATGGCCTCTGTACTGCGATTGAGCTTCTTGATTGCCGATCCTGCGGTGTAAGTTCCGACTGAATGATGCTGCAGATCTCCCTGATAGACCTGAATATCGGCAGGCAATTTGTTCTTTACTTCGGCGAAGTAACGCTCCGGTGTGGAATAGAAGATCTTCGGTGCGCCCGGCTCCGTCTGGATCTGCCGGATGGATCTCATGTTTTCTTTTGTCGGACCACCGCCGTGGTCGCCAATGCCGAAGAACTCCATGTCGATCCGTTCCGGCTGTCCGTGCAGGGCATCGATCGTGCGTTCCATATGATTTCGTACCGCAGCAGGATCGTCGTAGAAGAGCGGTATGCGGTAGGTCAACGTCCGCGTGCCATCGATCCCTTGCCATTGGAAAAGGTTCTGGGTGATGGCCGGCTTCTCCAATGCATTCGGCCGCATGAATACGTAATAGGGAAGGCGTTGCAGCTTTAGGATCTGGGGGAGGTTACCTGTGTGGCCAAACGAATCGGGGTTATAGCCGACGATCGCCCGCCGTCCAAAGATGCGCTGCAGGGTGCGTTGGCCGTAGAGGCCTTGCCGGATAAGGGATTCTCCACTGGGAACATTGACGTCCGGTTCCACCCACCATCCACCGGCCAGATTCCATCGGCCAGAGGCGACATGCTTGCGAATCTCAGCGATCATGGCTGGATCGCTGGCCTCCACCCACTCATAAAACTGCGAAGAGCTGGTCGTCATGGTCAGCTCGGGATCTTCCTTCATGCGGTCGAGCGCCGAACGGAAGGTGCTGTGTACGACCGCGTCGCCCTCGGCAAGCGGCCACAACCAGACAGCATCGATATGCGAGTTGCCGATCATGTGTAGCGTCAGGCCGGCAGCCTCTGGCTTCCACTGTGGCTTCCCGGCCTCCGCGGTTGCCGCGGACGCTCCCGGTGTGGGCGCAGCCTGAGCCGGTGTAGTCTGCCCAACCGCTGTGTGTCCCCCCAGCAGTATGGCCGCCATTATGGAAAGGACCGGCATCCGGCCCAGTGTCTCTGATTGCCTCATCGTTATCTCAATCCTCTACCCACGGCGGGTGCTGGTGGTTGCGCGAGCTCTGAACCTCGGTTTTAGTGGTATCGGTTCCAGTTCGGCAGACAATCGGAACTCTAGTCGCCCTTCCCGGGACTGTCAAGAATCAGGCCGGAAAGGGAGGTGTGGCGCAGATTTCCTTATGGATTGCGAAAATTCCGTGAAGAAATACTTGACATCTGAGTGTTGGAAGGTAGATCGTGAAGCACGCCGAAAATTGGAACCGATTCCAATTGTGAGTTTGACGCTGTTCCTGAAGCTTCTTCCGTGAGGTCCGCATCGTGATTGCAACTCGACTCCGCCACTGTTTCCAGATCATGGTCATCGCGGTCATGTTCTTCGCCTTATTTCCTTCCGCGCGCGCCCAGGAAACGCGTGCTACGTTGAACGGGCGTGTGCAGGACTCCGCCAAAGCTGCCATCCCCAACGCTCACGTCAAAGTCACCAACACTGCCACCGGTGTTCAGACAGAAGCAACCACCGATGGAGAAGGGAACTACACCGTTCCTTTCCTTACCCCGGGAACGTATTCCGTCTCTGCTGAGGCGCCGGGTTTCAGCACCGCTACCCAGAACAATATCGAGCTGCATGTCGGCGATAAGCTCACGGTCGATCTCGGGCTATCAATTGGAACGCAGACTGAGGTGGTTACCGTCACCACGGAAGCTCCATTGCTGGAAGAGGGAACTGCCACCCGCAGCGGCCTGATTGATAACAAGCGGGTCACCGAGCTGCCATTGAACGGCCGCAATCCCTTTCAACTGGCGAACCTGGTTCCCGGCGTTACCTTCCAGGGAAATCCGTCGTTCACTCGCCCCTTCGATAACGGAGACAATGCGAACTTCTCCATCAACGGAGGCCTGCGGCAGACCAACTCCTTTCTGATCGATGGAGCGCCCGACGACGCCATCTCCGATACGGCCGGCGATCGCTCCCATGCCAATCAGAATGTCGCCTATATCCCGACGGTCGATGCGACCCAGGAGTTCAAGATCGTCAACAACTTCTACGATGCCCAGTACGGCCGAACCGGCGGAGGCATCTTCAATGTTTCGACTAAGAGCGGTACCAACGTCTATCACGGTTCTGCGTATGAATTCATGCGGCGATACCAGTTCGATGCGAACAGCATCTCCAATAAAGCTGCCGGAGCGCCTCGCTATGCAATCGATCCGGTTACCAAGGCAAATCTCGGCGGACATACTCTCGATCAGTATGGTTTCGCTGTTACCGGTCCTCTGAGCATCCCAGGTCTGTACGACGCCAAGGACCGGACTTTCTTCCTCTTCGGCTTCGAAAACTATAAGGAAGCTTCGCCCTCCCCTACCCTTACCGGTACGATCAGTACTCCTGAGCGCAATGGCGACTTCTCCGGAGCCGGAGAACCCACCATCTACGACCCCTATACCACCCGGCTCGGCCCTGGCGGCGTCTGCTGTGTGCGCGATCCGTTCCCCGGCAATCGCATTCCTTCGTCGAGGCTGGCAAACAGCGCCGGATACAAACTGGCGCAGGCATATCCCAAGCCGAACTATGCCGCTTCCGGCAGCGTCGATACCAACTACACCTCCGCCAACAACTACAACACCGGCACGAACCTCAGTCAGGACCACTTCCGTAACTGGATCGGCCGCATCGATCAGAACTTCGGACAGCGCGAGCGACTGTATGTTCGCTATGCACACGGACGTCGCAATCAGGTAGACAACGGGGCATTCAATTTCACCGGCCCGCTGCTTGATGCGCAGGATCCGCTCGCGCGTGTGAATGACAACGGCGTCATCGACTCGATTACGACGTTGAGTTCCCGTATCGTGATGGATCTTCGTGCCTCCATCACCCGCTATAACGAGACGGTTGATCGTTCGCGGGTTTATGGGTACGACATTACGTCTCTCGGTTTCTCGCAGAGCTTCGCGAACAGCCGCTTTGTTCCCGTGCCTCCCCGTCTGACTCTTTCCGGGACAGGCGTTGGCGATGCCGGCACACGTAATCCACGGTTCGGCATCAGCAACATCATCGGTTTCCAACCTGGACTGCAGATGCTTTACGGCAAGCACTCTCTGCATGTCGGCGCGGATCTCCGCGATATCCGCTATAACACGGGCGGCGGATCGTTTGTCTACGGCGGCGGCCAGTTCACCTTCAACCAGAACTTCACACAGGCTGATCCGACGGCGGCAACATCCAGCTCGCAGGGATCCGCCGTCGCATCTCTGTTGCTCGGAGCTCCGGCCAGCGGCATTATCCAATACACCCCACGCCTGAGTTATCGCTGGCGTTACTACGCGATCTATCTGCAGGATGATTTCAAGCTCTCTCGCCGCCTCACTTTGAACCTGGGTATCCGCTATGACATCGAGGGCTCACCGACTGAGGCGCAGAACCGCCAGAACCGCGGCTTTGCTTACAACACGGCCTCTCCGCTCGCGGCAGCAGCGAAGTCGGCCAATCCCGCAACCTGCCCGGCATGCGCAAATCTGACCGGTGGCCTGCTCTTTTCGGGCGCAGCCGGACAGCCGCGCGAGGCCTTCAACACGCAGTACGGGCACGTACAGCCGCGCGCCGGAGCGGTATTCCGCGCCAACAATAATCTGATTCTCCGTGGCGGATACGGTATGTTCTTCCTGCCGGAGGCAGCCTTCGGCGCCGCGCAGGGCTTTGCACAGGACACTGCTTACATTGCCAGCAACGTGGCCGGCGGAACGACCGCGGACCAGTATCGCCCGGCCGGGAATAATCCCAATGCGCCTCCGTTGAATAATCCGTTTCCGACCGTACTGCAGCCTTCGGGCAGCACACTCGGTCTCTCAACCTTCCAGGGACAGAGCATTATCTTCAACAATGTCGACCGCAAGATTCCGTACGTACATCAGTTCTCGTTCGGCCTGCAGCAGCAGTTCCCAGGCAATGTCGTCTGGGATGTAAGCTACGTGGGCAGCCGTACGAACAACATCAATACCAACGACAATCAGGCCGGCTCCGCCAGAAACCTGAATGTCCTCAGCAATGCGCAGATCGCGCAGGTACGCGCCGCAGCCGCGGCTGCGCCCGGCAGCCCGACTCCTTCGGCCTATCTGGCGCAGACCGTTACCAATCCTTTCGCCGGTCTTATCCCCGGCAGCAGTTTGAATGGCGCCACGGTTTCGCGTCAGCAACTGCTTTTGCCATACCCGCAATTCCAGAACGTTACCTATGGACAGGAGTCCGTAGGAAAGATCTGGTACGACTCGCTGCAGATGTCACTCCAGAAGCGGTTCGCACAGGGGCTCACCCTGATGGGAGCGTACACCTGGTCGAAGACGCAGGAGGCAGTCTCCTACCTGAATAGCCAGGATGCCGCGCCGTTCAAGAACATCAGCGCCTCCGATCGTCCTCAGCGTCTTGTGATCTCCGGCGTCTGGGAACTGCCCTTCGGCCGGGGGCATCACTTCGGGGGACATGTTAACCGTCCGATGGAGTTGCTGATCGGCGGCTGGCAGCTCAACTATATTGAGACCATTCAGTCAGGAGCTCCCGCGTCAATCAATGCCGCTGCCGCGCTTATCGCTGATCCAAATATCGGTGGGCAGAAGAGCAATAGCAACTACTTCAACAGTTGTGTACGCCAGGTCAATGGAACATCGCTCGCTCCGAATTCGGCTCGTAATGGCTTCGTAAGCTGCTCGAATCCTGCTTGGCAGATCACCAACACCTCCAACTTGGAACTGCGCGCCGCGCCCTTCCAGTCGAAGTACATTCGTAATCCAAACGCTCCGCTGGCCGATCTATCGTTCTCAAAGCGCTTCAACATTACCGACCGGTATAACGCACAGTTCCGGTTCGAGACCTTCAACGTCACCAACACCGCTGTTCGCGGCGGACCGAATATGACGCCTACCAGCAATCAGTTCGGGTTTGTCGCGGTAAGTCAGTCGAACATTCCGCGACAGATGCAGCTGGGCTTCAAGTTCAACTTCTAATCCAGTAACCCCAAAGAGAAAGCCCCGGAGATCCGTCTCCGGGGCTTCATTGATTTGAGCAGTCTAGAGCATTTTCCCTGTTGCTGGATATCCCGGAAGGGAGGCAGCGGCGTTTTCATTGCGGAAAACGCCTATAAATGCGGCTGCTCTGGACTACACCTACAGGGGAAATGCTCTATTCCGCCAGATACTGAGGAACATTATCGAATTCTTCGCCAAAATAGAAACGTTCTACCACCATGCAGAGGATATGCTCCAGCGCCAAGTGTGACTCCTGTATGTGCATCGTGATCCGCGAAGGGACAATCACTTTGTAATCGCACAAAGGCGCCATCTGTCCGCCATCGTTCCCAAGGTAGCCGATGCTGATGATGTTCTTCTGCCGGCACATGTGGAGTGCCTTGATCAGGTTCTTTGCATTACCTGAGGTGGAGATCGCAAGAAATACATCCCCGGGCCGTCCAATAGCCTCAATCTGCCGTTCGAAGACGTTGTCATAGGAGAAGTCATTTCCTATGGCTGTCAGAATCGATGTGTCGGTCGTCAGGGCGACGGCGGGCATTGCAGGACGGTCACGCGTGAGCCGTGAGACAAACTCCGCTACGAGATGCTGCGAATCGGCGGCTGAGCCTCCGTTTCCGGCAACGATCAGTTTGTGATCGCGCTTCATCGCTTCTGCGATCGCCTTTCCGGCCTCCACAACGGTGGCGATGATGGACTTGTCTGCCTGAACCCTGGCGATGGTATTCAGGGTGTGTTGTAGCTGACCGGTGACCATAGAGTGAACTGATTCCACATGCATATAAGCCATCCTCGTAA
Organism: Terriglobus albidus; assembly: GCF_025685425.1. GTDB lineage: Bacteria > Acidobacteriota > Terriglobia > Terriglobales > Acidobacteriaceae > Terriglobus > Terriglobus albidus. Next base: position 45,441 of record NZ_JAGTAS010000032.1, on the reverse strand, counting down.
GCCGGCATATTTGTTCTCGAATGCCGTCGTTGCTGTACTTTACCTGAGTGGCATGAGAAATTGGAACCGATTCCATAAATTTGATGTTAGATTGGCTTGCATCGGAAAAACGTCTGTTTACGACGTGAATCAGATGTACCGCCGTCATCAGGAGAACTCTCTGCATGCGTATGACCTCCACTCTCTTCCGAAGCACGCTCGTAGGCGCTTTGGGTGGATTGCTCTTCGGCTTTGACACCGTCGTCATCGCAGGCACGACCGGACGCCTGACAGAGACTTTTCATCTCTCGGCCCAGTCTCTAGGGATCACAGTGTCTATTGCTCTATGGGGCACGGTCATCGGCTGCATTCTTGCCGGCCCCCTGGGACAGAGAAGCGGCGGACGCAATGCCCTCCGCCTCATGGCGGTGATGTATATTGTTTCGGCGCTTGGCTGCGCTCTGGCGTGGAACTGGCCCTCACTCCTGGTCTTCCGGTTTATTGGCGGTCTCGGTATCGGAGGATCGTCCGTACTCGGTCCGGTTTATATTGCGGAGCTGGCGCCTGCCCGCTGGCGTGGCCGGCTGGTTGGAACCTTCCAGGCAAATATTGTCCTCGGCATTCTGCTGGCTTATATCTCTAACTGGTGGATTGCCCGCCTCGATCTTGGCGCGGCAGAGTGGCGGTGGCAGCTTGGCATTGCGTTCCTTCCCGCGCTCCTGTTTCTCGTCCTGCTCTACACCATCCCGCAGAGCTCACGTTTCCTGATCACGCGTAACAGCATTGATGATGCTCTGGCCGTGCTGCGAATGATGGGGACAGAAGATCCTCAGGCCGAGCTCAATGAGATTCGGAGTTCGCTCCACCAGGACACTCTTCAGAAGAAAGAGCCTTTGTTTCAGCGTTCTCTCCGGCTGCCCATCTTTCTTGCGATCTCGATTGGCTTCTTCAATCAGCTCTCCGGCATCAACGCAGTGCTCTACTATGCCAACGACATCTTTGCAGCCGCGGGACTGAGCCGCCTGTCCACGTTCTCGCAATCGATTTACATCGGCCTCGCCAACCTCGCGGGCACCGTCATCGGAATGCTCCTCATCGACAAGCTTGGCCGTAAGACACTGCTTCTGCTTGGCGCAGTCGGCACCTGCGCCTGCCTTCTCTACACTGCGATCCTCTTCCGGCAAGGAACTCACCTGGGCAGCGTCGTCTGGCTGCTGGTTACGTTCATCGGCTTCTTCGGCGCTTCGCAGGGAGCCGTGATCTGGGTGTATATCTCCGAGATCTTTCCGACGAAGGTGCGTTCCAAAGGACAGAGTCTCGGCGGAAGCTCGCACTGGATCATGGACGCAATCATCGCTGCACTGTTTCCGCTGATCGTGGTTCAATTCTCCCGCAGCGCACCCTTCTTTTTCTTCGCGGCAATGACCGTAGTTCAGTTCTTTGTTGTTCTGTTTATCTATCCGGAGACCAAGGGCGCCACCCTGGAACAGCTTCAGGTCCGGCTGGAGCGCTGAGGTTCACCATGTATCTCACACGCCGCACGTTCCACCGCCTCGCGATCGGTTCCTCGGCATGCGCTCTTCTGCCTGCTGCCGTCTCCGCGGCGGAGGAACTCCCGGCATTTCAGCCCTTTCGGGAGCAGACTCTCAGGCTGCTCACAGCGCTGGAGAGTATCGGCGTTCCTTTGTCTGAGTCCGGCGTTATTCGCTCTACGCTGCAGGAAGCTAATGTCCAGGCGAGTGCTCTTGAAAAAGTAATCACCCTGTTGGACCGCCATGTACTTCTTCAAGTCACCATCAATCCGGAGATGCGTCTCGCTGTTGCTCGCGGAAACGCCTTGGCGGAGCTGGTGCAGGGTGGCTGGCGGACCTTCCTTGTTAAGGTCTTCAATAACGCGGCAACAACGGCAACCCTGAAGATCAAGTCACCGCAGGGAGCTCCTGTTGGCAGACACTCCTCGTTGGCAATTGAAGGTGTGCATGACTTCACCAATGGAGCGGTGGATGAAGTGGAAGCCAGAGCCCGCTGGATTGCTGTTGATACCTTCGACTCTCCACCGATGACGCCGGCGTTATCCGGTCTCTCTCTGGAGTACCGCATCCTGCAGTTGTATAGCCGTGATGCAGGCGATCGTGAAGCCACGCTCCAGGCCGACGCTGGTTATGGCGAACAGGATCTGGGCTATCGTAGCTCCGTCCCGATTCTTTTTCATTGCACCCCGGCCATGGCCATCCGCCTCAAGATATTCGATGAGGCGGGTAAGCCTTCCATTGCCGCCATCACCGTGCGCGATTCGCGCGGCCGTGTCTACCCTCCTCAAACAAAACGAGAGTTACCTGACCTTAACTTTCAGCCGCAGGTCTATCGCTATTCCGGCGAGACGCTCCGCCTTCCCGAAGGTGACTACACGGTGGAATACACGCGCGGACCGGAGTACCTTACGAGCCATACGACATTGAGAGTTGCCAGAGCCGTGAACCCGGCGCTACAGCTACAACTGAAGCGCTGGGTAATACCACGTTCGCAGGGCTACTACTCCGGCGACACGCATATCCACGCCGCCGGATGCTCCCACTACGAGAGCCCCACGGAAGGTGTGGTTCCTATTGTGATGGAGCGTCAGGTGGATGGAGAGGCGCTCGACCTGGGATCTGTACTCAACTGGGGACCTGGCTTCGAATATCAGAAACAGTTCTTCACCGGTCATGCGGAGGAGATGCACCATATTTCCTCTCATCCCGCTGCCGGAGAAGCATTGAAGGGGATGCCGCATGATGCACAAGCCATCGCTGCGGAACAGACCAGGCAGGTGCTCACCGCCATTCCGGGGGCCGACGCGCCAGAGGTCCGCTCCCTGGTTCGCTACGATATTGAGGTCTCGGGCTTTCCTTCCAGTCATTGCGGTCATCTGGTGCTTCTGCAGCTTCGGGATCAGCAATATCCCGGCACGCGAGGCCTGGAGGACTGGCCGAGCTGGAACATCCCGATTTTGCAATGGGCCAAAGCTCAGGGAGCCGTCGTCGGGTATGCTCACTCAGCCCATGGCCTGGTCGTCGACAGCACGCAGCTTCCGAACTACATCATTCCCCCCTTCAACAGCATGGGAGCCAATGAGTACATCGTCGATGTAACCCATCCGGGCGTCATTGACTTTATCTCAGGCTGTGACCTCTGGCCGTTCGCTGAGATGAACATCTGGTATCACACCCTGAACTGTGGCTTCCGTACTGCCTTCGCGGGTGAGACAGACTTCCCCTGTCTCACCGATGCATGCGTCGGTGGCGGACGCTCCTATGTCGCCCTTCCGCGTCCCGCCGAAGGAGATGATGGTTACGCCCTCTGGCTCAAGCAACTGCTGAATGGGAGCAGCTACTTCGGTGACGGCAGGAGCCATCTCTTTCAGTTTGCTGTCGAAGGACATTCTCACGACCAGCGTTCCATCGATCTTCCTGGAGGAGCGACGGAGGTGAACTTCAACGTGACTGCATGCGCGCGGCTCGAAGCCACGCCTACCGGCGAGACCAGGCGGATTCAGCATGCTTCTCTCTATGACAGGCCTTATTGGCACCTGGAACGGGCTCGTGTGAGCGATACGCGTCAGGTCCCGGTGGAGCTTTTGATCAATGGAGAGGTGGCAGACCGGAAGTATGTGGAGGCGGATGGAAATCCTCATCCCGTTCGTTTCTCTTCAAAGCTGCAACGCAGCAGTTGGGCCGCGGTGCGAATTTATCCCTCTTCGCACACAAATCCAATCTTCCTGTCGGTCGACGGTAAACCGGTCCGTGCATCACGCCGCAGCGCGGAATGGTGCCGCAAATCTGTGGATGTTTGCTGGCAGCAGAAGAGCCAGAGAATCCGGCCGGAAGAGTTGCAAGCGGCAGCAGCGGCCTATGACCATGCCCGGAAGACCTATGACGCCATCATCCTGGAATCGGCGGAATAGGTAGGGATTCTGCCACCGTCACGCACTCAACTCCTCTTCCGGGCTACCCCAGCAACAGGAAAAATGGTCTAGTATCTGGCTCCATTGGAGTGAAGACATTTTCATTTCCGGGCTACGCTCGTAACATGTTCGTTGCCATGAGAAGGCTTGCGAAAAAGAGGAACCCAAATGAGCCCGTCCGACAGCAATGATCAGTCACCACCAGCCTACAAAAGCAGGCTGAGAGAACTTCATCCGTCAACCCGCGCGATCCTGGCAGGATACGCTTCTAAATTTTCCGAACGCTCGGTGAAGCCGCCGCTATTCAGAACTTCAACGTTTGAATTCAGTAGTGCCGAAGAGGGCCGTCAGTTCTTTCAACGTGCTTACCATTTGCCCGACGACGACGGAAAAGATCCCGGATTGATTTATTCGCGCCTCAACAATCCCAACGTCGAGATTTGGGAGGACAAGATGGTTGCCATCGAGAATGGAGCTGCGTTTGCTGCCGCTTTCCCTTCCGGCATGAGTGCCATCAGCACAACGCTGCTCGCGCTGTTACCTGTCGGCGCGCGAATACTCTATACCGATCCGGTCTATGGAGGGACGTATTTCTTCTTAGAACACTTTGGAGAGCGATTCGGTTATTCGGCACATGCAGTCGATACGAGTGACTTGTCCGCCGTCGAATCTGCATTAGACAACTCTCCCCAACCTTACGATATGGTTTACCTCGAAACCCCCTCTAACCCGAGTATGACGATTACCGACATTCAGGCCATCGTCCAATTGGTTAGGGCTCGCAATGGCGCCAAGACGCTGATCGCGGTTGACAATACCTTTCTTGGTCCGGTGTTTCAACATCCGTTTCTGCAAGGGGCTGATCTGGTCTTTTACTCGGCTACCAAGTTTCTTGGCGGGCACAGCGATCTGATCGCAGGTATCGTACTGGCTGGCGAAGGACGTGGCAAAGATCTCATTGGAGCTATACGCGACTTCCGGACAATTCTCGGCGGAACTCTGGCCGCAGACACCGCATGGATGCTTACTCGTTCCTTGGAAACATGCTGGTTACGAATGGAGCGACAAGCGGAAAAGGCTACCAAAGTAGCGACTGCCTTGACACAGCATCCTAAAGTGGAGCGGGTACTGTTTCCGGGATTGCTCACCGAGAACGATGGTCCTTCTTACGCAACGTACAAGAAGCAGTGCACGGGACCTGGTTCCATGATCACCTTCTATCTTAAAGATGCTGGCTTCGAGGAAGCGGCACGTTTTCTAGACGCCGTGAAAATCTGTCATCTTGCCGTCTCGCTTGGAGGTACAGAGTCTCTGATAGAGCATCCGCGAACCATGACTCATTCGGATATGAGCGAAGATGACCTGGATCGATGCAAAATAACCAACTCCATGATTCGTCTCTCAGTCGGACTGGAAAGCTCAAAGGATCTTGTACGCGATCTATTTGATGCACTCGATCAAATTTGATTGCTTCCTCGAACCGCAGCTTTGCGAACTGACGATGGCCGCCACTTGCAGAGCGTCTCCTTACGCATGCCGTCCATATCTCTTGAAACCAAGGGATATGGGCGGCATCAATCCATATTGGAAGGCTTACCAACGATTAACCGGCTATGACGGCTGTAACGATTCAATTGCTCGTACCATTCAAAGGAGATTCGCCGTGGAACAGGAAGTGAACAAACTATCTCGCAGACGCATGCTGGGAGTGGGACTCTCAGCCGGAGCAGTGCTGCTGGGAGAACCGCTCTTTGCAAAAGAAAGTGAGATGCCGCAGGCGTCAAGTCCATCCGCGGCTGCCGCTCAGAGCGCAACGTTTGATTCGCTCAAAGAAATCGATGCAGGCGTTCTTCGCGTCAGCTATGCCGAAGTCGGACCTTCCAACGGAAAACCGGTCCTTCTTCTGCATGGTTGGCCGTATGACATTCACAGCTTTGTGGAGGTTGCGCCGCGGTTAGCGGCAGAAGATTACCGGGTCATTATTCCATATCTGCGCGGATATGGTGCGACGCGGTTCCTCTCTGACGAAACCATGCGCAACGGCCAGCCTTCCGCTCTCGCTCTTGATGTGGTGGCGTTGATGGACGCGCTGCATCTCGATAAGGCGGTTCTCGCAGGATTCGATTGGGGCGCCCGTACCGCGGACATCGTAGCTGCGCTCTGGCCGGAACGCTGTAAAGCGCTCGTCTCAGTCAGCGGCTATCTCATCGGCAGCCAGGAAGCCGGCAAGGCGCCGCTGCCTCCGAAGGCTGAGTTGGAATGGTGGTATCAGTTCTATTTCGCGACGGAGCGTGGGCGAGCAGGATATGAGCGGTATCGGAAAGAATTCGCCAACCTAATCTGGAAGCTTGCCTCCCCAAAATGGAACTTCGACGAGCAAACCTTTAACCGCAGTGCGGCCTCCTTCGACAATCCCGATCACGTCGCCATTGTTATCCACAACTATCGATGGAGGCTTGGACTTGCCGAAGGAGAGAAGAAGTACGATGAGTTCGAAAAGCAACTGGCACAGGCACCTTCGATTCGCGTCCCAAGCATTACGTTGGAAGGCGACGCCAATGGAGCTCCGCACCCGGACCCTGCGGCCTATGCCCGCAAATTCTCTGGCAAATATCAACACCGGGACATAACGGGCGGCATCGGTCATAACCTGCCGCAGGAAGCCCCACAGGCTTTTGCGCAGGCAGTGCTCGACGTTGACCGCATGTAAGACACGAGTAAGAACACCCCGGGGCCACTGTAATGATCCCTCACTCATTTGGAAGGAGAAGCGTATGGCAAGCCCAGTTCAGGAAATCCCCAGCGGCGCAGAGGCTGGCGTTGTAGGCATTAAACAAGTCGACATGAAGTTAGAAATTGTCGTCATTCCAGTCTCGGATGTCGATCGGGCAAAGGAGTTCTACACCAAACTCGGATGGCGGCTCGATGCTGACTTCGAGAAGGGAAGTGACTATCGTGTGATCCAGTTCACGCCGCCGGGCTCCGGCTGCTCCATCATCTTCGGCAAAAACGTGACCGCTGCGGCGCCTGGGTCCGCCAAGGGGCTGTACCTGATCGTCTCCGACGTTGCTGCTGCCCGAAGTGAGTTGCTTGCCCGTGGGATTGCGGTCAGTGAGATCTTCCATGGTGCGTCGGATAACTACATCGGATCCGATGAGCCCTATCTCTTTGGGAGCAATCGTGTCTCCGGCCCAGATCCCGCACGAAGCAGCTACCGGTCCTTTGCCTCCTTCCAGGATCCGGACGGGAACGGCTGGTTCTTCCAGGAGATAACAACGCGGCTTCCAGGCCGTGTCGCCGGCGACACGAGCTATGCCTCGGTTGCCGATCTGGTCAGTGCATTACGCCGCGCCGCTGCTGCGCACGGTCAGCATGAAGCACGGACAGGGCAGACGGATGCGAACTGGTACGACTGGTACGCGCAATACATGGTTCGTGAACAATCCGGAGAACCACTGCCGGAATAAGGCGTCTCCGGATATTCGATGAAACCTGATCAGCCGGAAGGCAGGTGTGCTTCGTCTCATCGGAGACAGCAGACCGCCGACCGGCTGGAGCATTTTCGCTGTAGGTATAGCAGGGCTTCGGCATCTGAAAACGCCGCTGCGCGCCCTTTCCGGGATACCCGGCAACAGGGAAATGCTCTGATCACCAATTCCCACCTCAAAATTTCGAAAACGTGACGCAATGTGATATCACCATCGATGATGGTGTTGTCCGTGCATGTCTGAAGTCCTTTGGGAGGGGTAAGTCCGTGATTCCGCTGGCCTTCCCCAATCGCCTGAGTTCCGTTCCGAATCCCAATAAATCAACCGGGTCTGAAATGACGAGAGTCCCATTGTGGCCAAAACAAATCGCTGTCGGGTAACCATGAAACAAACAGACGGCTATTCCTTCCCGTTGCCGCTGCGAGAGCTCTTCGCGGTGATCTTCCTCATGGCCATATCTCCGGTCTTCCTGTTGCAGGCGCAGCCTTCGCGGACGCCGCAATCTGGAGATGGTGGCCAGGAGTTGAGGAACTTTCACCACACGGCATGGTCGTCTGAAAGCGGTTTGGGTGCGGTCTTCGATATTCAGCAAAGCCGTGACGGATATCTGTGGCTGACGACCTCCAGGGGCGTCTTCCGTTTCGACGGAGTTCGTTTTGAGTCGGCGGACGCCATCACTGGCGGCGCCGCACAAAATGCCGAATTGAACTCGGTGTTTGTGGCCGCTTCAGGAGATGTGTGGTTCAGGACCAGGGCGCCTGGACTTCTTCTCTGGAAAGATGGAAAGTTGTCGGCGTTTCCCGGCAATGGCTGCACGCCCGGGCTTCTGACGGGTTCCACGGTTGAGGATCGTGATGGCACATTATGGGTAGCCGGATCGGCCGGTCTGTTTCAGGTCCGTGACAACAGATGTGAGCTGGTCAGCAGCAGGTATGCTCTTCCCGGCGGCTTTCCTTCGGCGATCGCCATCGATCGCGCCGGCGCCATCTGGCTGAAGATGCCGTCCGGGAAGCTCTTTTATCTTCCCCGGGGTGCCGGCAAATTCATCGTCAGTCCACATGGAGAGGGGCCTGTCGGAGACTTTGCATACCTTCATGAAGGACCGAATGGCTCCATGTGGCTCTCGGACGAGCTGGGTTTGCGACGGGTATCAGAGGGAGGCTCTGCTTCGAGCATGCCTTCGCAGAGTCCCTCGCACACACCCAGGCGTCCAAGATTCGGCAATTTCACCTTCGATAGCAACGGCACACTCTGGGCGGCGAGCAGTCATGGGCTCCTGCGCATTCCACAGGCAGAGAAGAGCCCAATGGACGTGGGTGTCGACATTGCCGGCGGCCAGCACTTCACCATGACCCAGGGATTAAGCTCCGACGTTGTATGGAAGCTCCTGTCCGATCGTGAAGGCAGTCTTTGGGTCGCAACCAACTCGGGCTTGGATCAGCTTCGGCGAAACCTGATCTCGCAGGTAGCGACACCCATAATCAGCGAACATCAGTTCGCTATTGCGATCGGCAATAACCAGAACGTATGGATTGGGAGCCGGAGCCTGCCACTCACCGAAGTCTTCTTCGACGGCAGGAACAGGACATTCTCCGAGACGAGTCAAGTCATTGCGATTCGCCGAGACTTCAAGGGCGGCATTTGGTCCTCCGGTCTGGGGAAGCATCTGCTCTGGAGGGCCTATGCCGATCATCTTGAACCCGTCTCTTACCCGAATGATGATCGCGAGGTCGTAGCCTCGATCGCACTGGACAAAAACAATGAGCTCTGGCTTCTGACATTCGGTCAAAATGTCTACCGGCGTATCGGCCAGACATGGGTGAATCAGAACGTTGCTCTTGGCCGTGAACCGGGCATCCTGGGCACGATGGAAAGCGATCCGATGGGTAATATCTGGTTCGCATTTTCCAACCATGTAGTGGAGTGGGACGGCAGCAGCTACAAGAAATACACCTATCTCGGTAAGAACCGGTTTCCGAACGCGCTTACAGTCAAAGGGGAACACGTCTGGCTCGGCTCTGAGACCGGAGTACAACTGCTGCTGCATGGCGAATTCCGCATGATGCGCTGGAAAGATGCAAGCTTGCCAGGACGCGTCTCGGGCATCGTCGAAACCAAAACGGGTGATCTCCAGACCGGTGACCTTTGGATCAGCGGATTCTCCGGCATTGTCCACGTCAAGGCCGACGAGCTAGCAAAGTGGTTCGCGAATCCTGACTACGCTGTGTCCGCAGAGAGTTTCGATACCTTGGATGGCCTGCCTGGCCTCGCCGCTGAAAGATTTCCCGAACCCTCGATGGTGGAAGCCGAGGACGGCCGGTTATGGTTTGCGACCACCAAAGGGATCGCATGGCTCGATCCGGCGTCACTCGAGCGATCCTATAACCTGGTGCCGCCGACCGTTCTGATTAGCTCGCTGGTGGCCGGCGGACAAACCTACTCTCATCTGCAGAATCTCGCGCTTCCTCCGCGGAACGGAAACATCGAGATCGGTTACACCGCGCTCAGCCTCAGGATCCCCGAGCGGGTGCAGTTTCGCTACAGGCTGGAGCCGATCGACACGGAATGGTCCGACGCAGGAACCAGACGTCAGGCTTACTACACCAAGCTTCGTCCCGGGAACTATACCTTCCGGGTCATCGCATGCAACGATCACGGTGTCTGGAACGAGACCGGAGCCTCGTTCTCGTTCAAGATTCTGCCTGCCTGGTACCAGTCAACCTGGTTCGCTGCTCTATGCGGCCTCGCGATCGTACTTATCGTTTGGATGCTCTATCGGCTGCGGGTGCGCCAGGTCGCGGCAGCCTTGAGCGCACGCTTCGACGAGCGCCTGGCTGAACGAACTCGGCTCGCACGAGAGTTGCACGATACCTTCCTGCAAACCGTACAGAGCAGCAAGATGATTGCGGAGGACGCCCTCCGTGAGGATACGGACGAAAAACGCAGGCAGCAGACGCTCGAGAAGCTGTCGATATGGCTGGGCAGGGCAGTCGACGAAGCGCGGGCAGCGGTGCACTCTCTACGGGGCAGCACCACGGAGAAGAATCATCTCTTCGAAGCACTACAACGGGCCGCCGAAGAACATCAGCAGCCCGCTTCGATGGACATTATCTTTTCGGCGGTGGGCGATGCCAGAGACATGCATCCGATCGTGCGAGACGAGATCTACCGTATTGCCGATGAAGCGATTCGGAATGCGGCGGCTCATTCCAAGGCAAGCCGGCTGGAGATTGAGCTTCGGTATGCAAACGATCTCTCCCTGCGCATCAAGGACAATGGGCAGGGGATTGATCCGGCTCTGCTGGCGGAAGGCCGCGAGGGTCATTTCGGATTACAGGGGATGCGCGAGCGGGCATCGCGAATCCGAAGCAAGCTGACTGTAAGTTCCACGGCCGCAGGAACTGAAGTGACGCTCATCGTTCCGGGCGCGGTCGTCTATCGTTACGAGCATCCCACGCTGCTCCATAAGCTGAGAGAAACGGTCCGCCGGCTTCTCCACCCTTCAGCGGGCGACGACATCTGACCTTTTAGGAAACCGGACCCAAGAACCGCACCGTTCCGGACATTGGACGGGTGCGGGGACAATCTGCATCTGGTCAGAGCCTCTTGCGGGCTCTACTCTCATCAATCGCGTCTTACTAGTCGCGCGTTTGGTTCGAAAAGGTTACAGATCCCCGCCGCGCCTTCCAGGGCTGCATTTAACAACTCATAACGTTGTCCATAACGTGTCCGGTTAAAGAGCCGTACGCGATTTTAAGTGCTTGAAATCAAAGAGGAACCGTTTTCCCCTACGTCGGCTGAACTGTTTGGAACGTTGACGATCCCGCAGAGCCATCGGAAGACTCGTCACGCAATAAAGGGGATGTCTTCCCGGCAATCACAAGCGATTTTACAAAGCGCTCTATGGGTTAACCCAGGAGTAAAGGTGTGTTTGTGCGCACACGCAGGACCGTATGGAGGAGTGACAAACGTGAGAATGAGTGGAAAAAGACAACGGTTAGCGATCTGGTTGTGTTTCTTCTTTACCCTTTCGCTGATGCCTGGACTGGCTCAACCTGCCCTGACCTTTCAGCCCGAGATCATCACGACGATCGCCGGTACGGGGGCGGCGGGATATACCGGAGACGGCGGACCCGCGACCAGCGCTCTGATGTCGGGCGGTATTAAGGGCATTGTTGCGGACTCCGCCGGTGACGTCTTCTTCGTCGACGGCACCTACTGCACCGTACGCGTGATCTATGAAGGCGGGGCAACGGCAGCGCAGTTGATTGCGGCTGAGACAGGAGTTACCTCTCCAGTCGTCGGCAATATCTATGTGGTCGCGGGTATAGAAAATCAGTGTGGCACGCCATCGAACGGCACGCTGGCCACCAGCGCGAAGATTACGCCGAATACTGGCGGCCTGGGGATCGACTCTGCCGGTGATATCTATGTCGCTGGTACTTCCTCGACAGTGTGGGTGGTCTATGCCGGAGGAGCGAATACAGTCGGCACGAACTTTATCTCTCTGGAAGCGAGCGTCACCAGCCCAACGCTGGGCGCCATCTATCGCGTAGCGGGCAGCCGCACCAGCGCCAATGGAGGTGACGGAACGCTGGCAACCTCCAGTTCCGTCGGACTCCACGGTGTTGACGACATCAAGTTCGACTCCATTGGCAATATGTACCTGGCGGATCAAGGCAATAACGCCATCCGTGAGGTGAGCGCCTCCACCGGCTTTATCAGCACCATCGCGGGCGGTGGTGGAACAGCCTCAGGCGCATCTGGTAATAGTCCGAATGGGACCGTAGCTTCTTCATCGCTGCTGAACCAGCCCTACGCGGTCGCGGTGGATGCTTCGAATAACGTCTATATCTCCGATAAGAACAACAACCTGATCCGGATGATCTATGTCGGCGGCAGCGCCGCGGCTGCGCTGATTACTCTCGAAAATCCGACGATCACATCTCCCGTCCAGGGAGATCTGTACACCATCGCCGGAGGAGGTGGCGCCCTCTCTCCCTATGGAGTGCGAGCGACCACGGCGAAGTTGAATGGCACCACCGGGTTGGCAACCGATCCAGCCGGCAACATCTATCTCGCGGTCAATGGATATAACGAGATCCTTGAAGTGAATGCGGCGACCGGCATCCTCTCCATCGTTGCGGGTACCGGGACGGCCGGTACCGCGACCGGGACAAACGGTGATGGTGGTGTTGCCACCAGTGCTCTGTTGAGCGGGCCGCGAGGGGTCGCGGCCGATGCAGCCGGCCGCGTCTATATTACGGACTCCGGCGATCTCAAGGTGCGACAGGTCGGTCCGCAGGGTCTGCTGGTCTTTGCCGGACAGGCGCCGAACACAACCAGCGCGGCACAGTCGGTATTGCTCAGCAATGTGGGTAATACCACGTTGAACTTTACCGGCGGCGCACCGGTCTTTAGCGGCACGAACGCAAGTAACTTTGCCATTGCTTCGACTTCTTCCCCGAATGCCTGCAATTTCACCTCACTGGCTCCGAGAGCAAACTGCAGCATCGCCATCACCTATTCGCCGCAGGACAACAACGCAAGCTCTGCCGCTCTCTCATTTATCACCGACGGAATACTCTCGCCGCAGCAGATTCTATTGCAGGCCGCGGCTCTGCCGACGACCACCACTACCCTGCAGACCTCCGCCAGCAGCGTCGCTGCGGGAACCGCCATGACTTTGACGGCAACGGTCACCGGCGGCGCGAGCCCAAGCGGGACTATTTCTTTCTATAACAACGGCAGCTCCCTGCTGGGCACAGCAACGTTGAGCTCGTCTGGCGTCGCGGCATTGACCTACACTCCGTCCGCGACCGGCGCATTGTCGATTACAGCCAGCTACCCAGGAAATACATCGAACGCAGGTTCCACCTCGAATACGGTTTCGGTGAACGTCACCGGCAACGCATCGTCGACGACTTCGGTCACGGCTTCCCCTGCAACCATCAATCAAGGGCAGAACGTGACCTTTACCGCAACTGTATCGGGCAGTGGAACTGTGCCTACGGGAACAGTTGCTTTCTACGATGGCACAACCCTGCTTGGAAGCGCCGCGCTGAACTCTTCCGGAACCGCGACCCTGTCGACAACGGCTGTACCTGTAGGGGCCAACAGCGTTCGGGCAAGTTATGCCGGCGACGCTACCTATGCCGCCTCGTCATCTACTGTCTCCGTTCAGGTATATGGAGTCCCGACCGTTGTGCTTACGCCATCGTCGGCTTCGCTGAATCTTGGTGTGAAAGAAACCCTGACGGCCACGGTATCCGGAGCCGGCGCTACTCCAACCGGTACGGTGACCTTCTATTTCGGAAGCACAGTTCTCGGCACTGGAATATTGACCGGTGGTGTCGCGACGCTTGCTACCTCAGCGCTTCCTGATGGGTCCGATGTCTTGACCGCAACCTATAGCGGAGACAGCAACTACACCAGCGGTACGTCTCCAGCCGTTACCGTAACGGTCTCCGGCCGCGCCTTTGTGCATCCCGGCGGGTTGCACACCCAGGCCGACTTCGATCGCATGAAGGCACAGGTGGCAGCCGGTGCACATCCCTGGATCGACGACTGGAATCTGCTCATCACAGATTCACAGGCGCAGAGCACCTACACAAACCACGCAACCGCAAATATGGGAAGCAGCCGCCAGAACGCGGACCTGGATGCTCATGCCGCGTATCTGAATGCTCTGCGCTGGCGCATCTCGGGCGATACGACCTATGCGGACGAGTCAAAGAAGATTCTGAACGCGTGGGCATCGAAGGTGAACCAGGTGCCGACGGGCACTGATATCCCGGGCCTGATGGGCATCGCGGTTCAGGACTTCGCTCTCGCCGGCGAGACCTTGCGCGGCTACTCCGGATGGTCCGATAGCGACTTCGCAGCCTTCCAGAACATGTTCACGAACTATCTCTATCCAGTGGTCAATGACTTTCTCACCAGACACAATGGTGCGTCAATCGATCATTACTGGGCGAACTGGGATGCATGCAACATCGGTGCACTGATCGCAATGGGCGTGCTCAATGACAACACCGACTGGTTCAATCAGGGCGTTGCCTACTATCAAAACGGAGCAGGCAATGGGGCGATCAACCACGCCGTCTGGATTCTCTACAACGATGGGGCGCTGGGCCAGTGGCAGGAGGCGGGCCGTGACCAGGAGCATGCTCAGCTTGGCGTAGGCCTGCTCGGGTACGCGGCGCAGACAGCCTGGAACCAGGGTGTCGATCTCTTCAGCTACAGCAACAATCGCCTTCTTGCGGGAGCCGAATATGTGTCCCAGTACAACATGAACCAGACGGTTCCCTATACGCTCTACAACAACAGCGACAATGTCCTGCAGTACTATCCGTCCACCAACGGACGTGACCGTCTGGACGATCGTCCGGTGTGGGAACTGCTTTACAACCACTACAACGTTCTCCAGGGATTAAGCACACCCAACACGCAGGCAATGGCTCAGTTGCAGCGGCCGGAGCATGGCAGCACCGACCACTTCGGTTACGGCACGCTGACCTTTACCTTGAATGCCTCGGCGTCAGCATATCCTCCATCGCCTACGCCTGCAGCGCCAACCGGACTGACCGCCACCGCCAGCGTGGGCCAGGTCTTCCTCAACTGGTCGACGACAGTCACTGCGAACGGCTACAACGTACTACGTTCGACGGACGGTGTGTCGTACACCACGATCGCAAGCCTTACACAAACCACAATGCCGCAGTACACGGACTCGAGCGTGACCAATGGCATGGCCTACTTCTATGAGGTGCAGGCGGTGAACCAGTCAGGAACCAGCGCGGCGTCGACCTCTGCCGGCGCCACACCCATGAGTGCAGGAGCGTTGCCGACAGGCTGGCTGGATACGGACATTGGTGTTGTGCAGGCGCCAGGCACTGCGCAGTATGCCACGGCCGCAAACAATACGTTCCTGGTCACCGGTCAGGGAAGTGGAATCGGCGGCGCTGCTGATTCGCTGCACTATGCTTATCAACAGGTCACGGGTGACTTCACGCTGACCGCACGTCTGTTCGGTGAGAGCGGAACATTGAGCAACACCGGCCTGATGATGCGGGAATCACTGGATGCCAATGCGGTTACAACGGCGATGGTTCTGGGATCGACCGGCGGCCGCATTGCCCAGATGGGGGGAAGAGCAACCACAGGCGACAGCATGACCTGGACATCCGGCAACCAATATACCTGGATACCGGTCTGGTTCAGGCTGGAGCGTGCAGGGAATGTCTTCACTGCTTCTCAGTCGTCTGATGGAGTGACCTGGTTTGTCGTGGATACTCGCACCATCAATATGGCAAGCACCTACTATGTCGGTCTTGCGGCATGCTCGGGCGACATCACAACGTACTCCACAGAAACCAGCAAGTTCGACAACGTGAGCTTCATTACCGCGTCGGAGCCGGCCTTGACTGTCACCGCAGCCTCCTCGACCATCACCTACGGCCAGACTGTGCCGGCCTATACCGCCAGCTATAGCGGATTTGTGAACGGAGATACGGCGTCCATCCTGAGTGGTGCGCCGTCGTTGACCACCAATCCGGCCGCTCCAACCGATGCCGGCTCATATACCATCACGGCTGCGGTCGGTACGGTCAGTGTGGCGAACTACAGCCTGCATTTTGTGAACGGAACCCTCACGATCCAGCAGGCAGCATCTACCGTGACGCTTGCCGCAAGCTCCAATCCTGCAGCACAAGGCAAGACCGAGACGCTGACGGCGACGGTCAACGGGGCAGGTCAACCCGGCGGCTCTGTTATCTTCAGCGCGGGCTCAACAGTGTTGTGTACCGCAGTGGTCAGTGCCTCTGGTGTCGCAACCTGCTCCTTTGTGCCGACAAGTTCCGGCACCGAGGTGATTACCGCTCAATATGGTGGAGACACCAATCACCTTACCGGTTCGGCCAGTCTGACACTGAGTGTCTATGATGCATCCGTAACGCTTCAGTTCGCCGGCACGCAACTCGTCTATCCCGGCGCTACCAATGTCACCGCTTGTGTGACTGGAGCTACGGCGGCAACGCCTATTGGAACCGTTCAGATCGTGGATGGAGTCTCTTCGCTTACCACGCTGTCCTTGCAAGGGAATGGATGCGCCTACTGGTACATCTCGCCCGGACTGGCTGCCGGTACGCATACCTTCACCGCAGTCTATTCCGGGGACGGAAACAATCCCGCCGGCACTTCGGCGCAGACTGCGGTGAATGTCACTCCAGTCCCGGTCACGATGGGCGCTTCGTGCTGGAATGCGTCGTCGCCGTACGGTTCGAACTATCAATGCACAGTGAACATGAGCTCGAACGCGGGCTCTCCACAAGGGGTAATCAACTATAGCTACGATGGAGGTTCGGCGGTATCTGTTCCGCTGAGCAACGGAAGTGCGGGCTTCACGTTGACAAAGCCAGTGGTGGGCAACCACACGCTCGTCATCACCTATCCACAGCAAACCAACTATGGCGCGGCGACTCAGGCGCAGAGTTTCACCGTGACAGCAGCGCCAGTCAATGTATCGCTCACACCATCGAGCTGGTACGCAAGCACGGGAACAAGCCTGACGTTTTCAACGGCAGTAACCTCCTGGAGCGCAGGGCCACCGGCCGGAGTTGGATCGGTCTCCTTCTATGACGGCAGTACACTACTGGCGACAGTCGCAGTCGACAGCAACGGACAAGCCGCCTACACAACCTCGAATCTAACGTCCGGTGGCCACACCATCACGGCCACCTATACCGGAGCCAACTACGCCTCAGGCTCCGGAAGCGCAACCATCACCGTCGCACAGTAGCATCGCGAGCAGGCAATACACTCGTTGCCCCACCCTTTGCGGTTTCACCCGCGAAGGTGGGGCTCCCGACGAACTTGTTCGTTGGGGTAACAACGGTGGGGTATCGCGCTTTGCGCGACCGCCTTTCATCTCTTTCGGAGCGCCACCGTAGTACAGGCAAATGCCATCCTGCTGCGATAATTAAAGGTGAACGGAGGTAAGTCCTTTTGCCCGAACTCCCACAGGTACCCTTGACGCTTGAAGGTTCCAACGTCCTTCATCAGATCTTCCGCTTTGACTGGACTGCTTGGAAAAAGCTCCCCCTTGACGAGCGCACGGCCATCTCAGAAGAGTTCAGCGGGCTCCTCGCTCGTTGGGAGGCCGGCAACACGGAGCCCAATGGGCACCCGAATCAATCCGCACTGTTCTCGCAGATCGGCCACAAGGGCGACCTTACTCTGATCCACTTCCGCGATTCGCTGGAAGACCTGAACCGCGTTGAGCTTGAGCTGGCTCAGACCCGTCTCTATCCCTTTCTCCAGCAGACATCTTCGTACCTTTCCATCGTCGAGCTCGGCCTCTACGAGTCTTCGGAGAAGATCTACACGCAACTCGCCGAAAAGGGGCTTGAGCCTGGGACGCCCGAGTGGAACGCCGGAGCCAGTGAGGCCACTGCACGCACCTTCGCTTCACTCAGCTCGCGCCTCTTCCCGGCGATCCCGCCGGCGAAGTATCTCTGCTTCTATCCCATGGACCGTAAGCGCGGCGAACAGGTCAACTGGTACACCGAGCCCATGGCTGACCGCCGCGCCATGATGCACGAGCACGGCATGATCGGTCGTCGCTACGCCGATCACGTCCGCCAGATCATCACCGGCTCCATCGGTCTTGACGATTGGGAGTGGGGTGTCGACCTTTTCGCTGACGATCCCATCGTCTTCAAAAAGCTGATCTACGAGATGCGCTTCGACAAGGTGAGCGCCGTCTACGCTTCCTTCGGTCAGTTCTTCCTCTCGGTTCGCGTCCAGGCCGCCAATGTCAATCAGTGGTTTGACGGCACACTCGCCTGATCGACTGCTAATGTGGTGAAGTTCTTAGGGCGTATCGACAAATTCGGTTGATCTAACACAGGATGACTGAAACTGGTGGGAGCAGCGGGCTTCAGCCCGCTGATAAAGGCGTAAAAGTAGACGGGCTTTAGCCCTGGGCCTCCTTTGTACGCGAGGAAAACGCCCAGGGCTAAAGCCCATTCCATATTGAGTCCATACACCGTGGGCTGAAAGCCCACGGCTCCCACCGATTCGAGCTTGCTCGAACATCCCACCCATCGCGCTGCGATGGATGGGGCACCCAGAGTGTGGGCTATCTGGAATTTGTCGATACACCCTAGCAAAAAATCTTGTCGTCCTGAACGAAACGGCTCCCCGGCCAGCTCTGCTGGCTGGGTTATGAAGTGAAGGATCTGCTTCATGATTTATGTTGCGAACTTCAGTCACAGGACATTAGCACCCGCGCTATTACACCTCCAGTGCGACCACCTCGTAAAGCTCCACCCGAGGAACGGTTAGAGAAACACGGTTCCCACTCTGTTGGAACACAACCGGCATCCCTGCGTGTAGCAGGGATGCCTTTTTGATCTTCTTGGCATCCGGCAGCCGAATCTCCAGCTTTTGATCCGTGAGTGTTGCTGGTTTGCGCATGTGTCCGCGAAACGCATTCGCTCCCGTGTAATTCAGAAGGTGGAAGGCATAGCCCGGCTGCGTCTCCCAAGCGGTGACTTCAATGAGTCCATCGCCATGCACGTCGACGACATTGGTGTCCTTCAGCAGCCAGCGCACGGCGTTTGTAATCTGCCGGCCGAGATCAGGATGATCGAGCCGCCAGAAGGAACTATCCATATCCCCGGCCAGATACACCAGGCGCGATGGCCCTAGCTCCCGAGTCACCATCGATGGAAGATCGCTCGGCTCCTCCCGTTGATAGACAGCCTCCGGTGGATAGACAGGATAGGGTTTGATGAACGTCATGGTGCTGCTTTGGATGGGCTCGACCGGCTGCCGCCATACCGGCCCGGCGATCCATCGTGTCTCTTCAAAACCTTCCGTGAGAGGCCCACGGTTACGGATGGATTGCAAGTGGATACCACCGATAGGATCCGTTGCCTGCGCCGTAGTGCGTACAGCTTCGCCTGCCTTTTTGATTCCGAATAGCTCGCCCAGCGCGAAATCGTTGCGAGGCTCCCCGCTCTCGTCGAACAGACCCGTCTGAAAGGTAGCCAGCAGGGAACCGCCAGCCAACGCAAACTGCCTGATCGCGCTGGCCTGTGTATCAGAGAGTAGAGCAACGTTCGGCAGGATAAGAACGGAGTATGTCCGCAAACGCTCCAGACTCAGATCTTCTTCATGGACAAAGTCGAACGGAATCCGGGCTTCTACCAGTGCCGCATACATTCCTTCGATATGGTCGGTACGATCTTCCGTGTACGGTGCCTGGTAGAGTGTCACCGACCGCGGTGAGGTAAGAATGGCAACCTTTGCGAGAGAGCGCTTGTTATGAAAGTGCGCATCATTCTTCGCATGCCATGAAAGAAACTCCCGGCCGGGAGCCTGCCAGCGGCGATCGTCATGGAACCCTTGTTCCAGTCCCAGCCAGTGATACCAGATGATTCCACCAGCCGCCGCTGTTTGCGCCATACGGCACACTGGCTCCATGGAGCTATCAGCCACCTGGCGCCACATAATGCTGCCCGCACGTCCGTAGCTCGCGCTCACTGCTGCAACAGAACGATCGCCCATCAGGGCGCGTGCGAACTTCACCTGCTGGGCGTCCTGCCAGACGGGAGCAACGACACCGGACCTCGATTGATTGTCAGCCGTGTACCAGGTTGCCTCACGCGTAAGACGCCACTGATCCAGTCCTGATTCCTTCAATCCGCCTCCCAGGTTGCAGGAGTAGAAGTTATTTGGGCTCTTCTCCATCACCGTCGCTTTGTAAAGCTGAATCAGTTCGAAGGCCTTATCCATCAATGCCGAACGATATTCCTTCGAATGAGGATCTCCGATCTTGCGGCAGTTCTCGCAGTAGCAGACCTGCATCGTCGGCCAGCCGTTCATATAGACGCCGTCGATATCGTAGTTCGCATTCAGCTCGCGAATGATGGCGGGCTGCTGTTTCGAGTAGTGCTCGCTGAAGATGCAGGTGAAGGCAATGTCCGGTGCGGACTGCTGCAAGCCGCCGTTCTGATTCCTGCGAAACCAGAGCGGATGTGTTTGCAGCAGTGCTGGATCGGTCCATTGGATATCCGGACTCATACGGCCATACACGCGCATGCCGCGTTTCTTGGCCGCGCGGAGACACTCTCCAAAGAGATCGCGGCCCTTCAGGTAGATGCTGTGATGAAAGAAGGGAACCTTCGATGGGTAGAAGGCCACCGGACCCGAGACCGAAAGGGCAACAGCCTGCACCTTTGCCGATGCCCAGTAATCAGCCCATTGCTCAACATTCTGCGACTCCCCATCGCGTTCGTTGAAGTTCGTCTGGCCGATCCGCTTGATCGTGCGATACCAGGGAAGAGCATCGGCCTGTTGTTCCGGAGCCGCGAGGATGGCCGCCAGATCGCTGCCCGTTGCGTTCTTCGCCGCCACCGATAGGAGTGTTCCTGCACTCAGGGCATTGAATTCCCGCCGGTTCATACTCATTGAAGTCAGCTCCTGTTTCGCTGGTGTTTACGCCTTTTTCATGATGGCGGCGTTGCGCGACCGCAGAGTAACAGATAGCGGGCACCGGCGTCGTTTGCCGTGCCTGGCCGCGAGCCTGTATAAGTCCGACGACGTTCAAGATCAGGTTTTTACCGCGATGAGGAGTCACACGATGGGTCTCAACACCACACGGCGACGGTTTGTGCAACTGGCGGCGCTTTCGGCTACCACGACTCTTGGGCGCACGGCGACAGCGGCTCCTTCACAAGGAACAGTGCAGATTAAGACCGATCCGGTCGAAAAGCTGGCACAACAGCCAGGCGTTGCATGGGCGTTGCAGCAGTTGCAGTCTTCGTTGGAAGCCAAAGGGGTATCCGTCAAAAGCGGTGGAAAACCGTTAGCAACCATTGTGGTCGCTTCCGTGGTCAGTGAGCTCGCCAAAGGTTTTGAGGTTCCCGGCGATCACACTCCTGAGATGACCGTGATTGTTCCTGCAAAAGCCGAGCGCAATGTCATTCTTGTAAGCGGTATCGACGGGCGGGGGATTACCTATGGTCTGTTGGAATTAGCCGATCGCATTCGCGAGAGTGACCGGCTGGACACCGCTTTCCAGCTGAATGCGTCCATCATCGAGCGGACTCCGAATCGTGTACGCAGTGTTGCCCGTGCATTCTGTTCCGAGATTGAAGACAAGTCCTGGTTTTATGACCGTGCATTCTGGACACATTATCTCGATAACATCGCATCCGCGCGCTTCAACCGGTTCAACTTCGCACTGGGCTTCGGCTATGACTTCCCCACCGGAGTGACCGGAGATTACCTGCATTTCCCCTATCCCTACCTGGTCGAACTGTCCGCCTACCCAGGCGTGCGCGTCGATCCGCCGCTGGCCGCTGGAGAGCGGGAGAAGAATCTGGAGACGCTGCAGTTCATCGCCAAGGAGACCAGGCGTCGCGGGCTCGATTTCCAGCTGGGCCTCTGGACGCATGCCTATCAGTGGACAGCAAGCCCTCATGCGGACCACCAGATCCTTGGCCTCACGCCGCAGACGCATGCCGCGTACTGCCGCGCCGCCCTGGCTGAGATCCTGAAGGTGTGCCCTGAGATCACCGGGTTGACGCTGCGCATTCACGGCGAAAGCGGTATCCCCGAGGGGAGTTATCCCTTCTGGGAGACGCTCTTCGAAGCGATACGAGACGCAGGCCGCCCCATTGAGGTCGACATGCATGCCAAGGGCCTCAATCAGACGATGATCGACATTGGCCACAAGACCGGAATGCGCCTGACGGCAGGCGCGAAGTTCTGGGCCGAACATCTGGGGCTCGGCTATCACCAGGCCGACATCCGCGCGACCGAATATCCGCGCGAGAATGTGACCGGTACCTTCGCCGTCTCCAACGGCGCAAGAAACTTCACTCGCTATGGGTATGGAGACTTCTATCAGCAGGGATCCGAGATCGAGGTCCTTTATCGTGCGTGGCCGGGGACCCAGCGCCACCTGCTGTGGGCTGATCCTGCACTTGCCTCAGGCTATGGCAATGCCGCCCATTTCTGTGGCGCCGCGGGCATGGAGCTTTGTGAGCCGCTCACCTTCAAAGGAAGGGAAGGCTCGGGACACCGCGATGGTCGCAACGCCTATGTCAACCGGCAACTGGCGTCCCCCACACTCGATACAGAAAAGTTCGAGCTTACCTATCTGATCTGGGGCCGCTGCCTGTACAACCCGGATGCCGCACCGGAAGCGTACAAGCGTGCTCTCCGTCGAACCTACGGCAGTGCGGCGGAACACATCGAGATAGCGCTGGCTAACTCCAGCCGCATCCTTCCGCTCGTCACGACGGCATGGCTGCCTTCCGCTTCCAACCACTCGTTATGGGTGGAGCTCTATACCCCCATCTCGATCCTGCCGACAAAAGAGAAGCCTCTCTACAGTGACTCGCCTGCTCCGCACAATATCACCGCCATCAGCCCGCTCGACCCTCAGATTTTCCTGTCGATCGATGACTATGCGCGTGCCCTGCTGAGCCATTCCGTCGTTGCTCACTATCACCCGCTCGAGGTGGCGCAATGGATCGACGAGCTGGTCTCGCAATCGTCGAGTGCGCTTGCCGCGGCGCAGAAGTCGATCGCCGGTCGCACGGCATCCCCGGCATTCCGCCGCGCGGAAGAAGACATCCTCATCCTGAACGGCCTCGGCGGTTACTACGCCGGACTCTTCCGTGCCGCTGTTTGTTATGCGCTCTTCCAGGGGACCGGCAACAAGAAGATAGCCGCCGAAGGTATTAAGCAATATCGCAAGGCGCTGGAGTCATGGAAGACGATGGCAACGCGCGCCAGCTCGATCTATACCGCCGACATTAGTTATGGCTCCATACCGGTGCGCCATGGCCATTGGGCCGACCGCATTCCGGCGATCGAGAAGGATGTCCTCGCGCTCGAACAATATTTCGCTACCGCAGAGGTCCATGAAACCAGAGCCGACGCCGAATCGCTGCTTACACCGCGCCCGCGGCCGGAGTTCAGCGCAACTCATTCGCCTGCAACTTTCTTCCATCCCGGGGCGTCTCTGGAATTGGATCTCAAAGTAGCCTCTCCGGTCGACGAAGTGCGTCTCTGGTATCGCCATGTCACCCACGGTGAACGCTGGTCGTCTATACCTATGCAGCGCAAAGACAGCCTGTTTCAGGCTGCGATTCCAGGCGCCTATACGCAATCTCCGTTTCCTTTGCAGTACTACTTTGAAATACGCAGTTCACAGGGCGCGGCGTTTTATCCACCCTTGAATCGAACGTTGTCGAACCAGCCGTACTTTGCCATTCACCGCCGCGAATCGCAATGAGTGTCGTTTAGCCGACAGAGTAAAGGCCGGGGACGGAATTTGGAAAACAACAGGCCACAATACGGGTACGCTAGATTTTCAGGTACCTCAATCAGCGCGCTTAATGGAATGAGCCGCTACATGGAATAGAACCGGGACAACTTTAAATCTGTGATTCACCGCTCAAAGGTCGTGTTTTATATCTTCACAATGTGCGCGTCGCTCGTGTATGCGCAATCTGCAACTCGAACTGGCGACTCCATGACTGCTGCCGTGGATCTTCCGGATTCACCTTCTGCAAGATTTATCCAGTCACAAAGTTCGTCGGCTCCGGCCGAGTCGCAGATGGATGCCGACCGTCGAGCCAGGGAACAGCAGGAGCAGGCCGCACGTGAGGTGAAAGAAGAGGAGAAGCAACGCATTGGCGGGGTCCTCCCGAACTTCAATGTTGTTCTCAATGGACACGCTGCGCCAATCTCCACATCCCAGAAATTCAATCTTGCGTTTCATAGCATCACTGATCCCGCCACCATAGGCCTGGCAGTTGTCGCCGGCGGATATGGAGAATATTCAGACAATCACACCGGATATGGTCACGGACCGGCAGGCTATTTCAAGCGCTTCGGCGCTGCGTATGCTGACAACGCGAATGGCACACTCATCGGAAACGCAATCTTGCCCAGCCTCCTTCATCAGGATCCCCGGTATTACCGTAAAGGAGACGGCTCGATTGCTTCTCGTATTGTCTATTCTGCGTTGACCACGTTCATCTGCCACGGAGACAACGGTCGCCGTCAATTCAATGTGTCAAATGTGCTGGGAAATTTCATCGCTGGAGGCATTTCGAATGCATACTATCCAAGCGACGAACGCGGAGCCGCTCTTACGATCGAGAATGCCTCGATTGTTACGGTAGAAGGAATGATTGGAGCCCAGCTGTTGGAGTTCTCTCCGGATTTGACCGCTTATTTTCAACGGAAAAGGCAAGCAAGGCGTGAGCGGAAGCTTGCGGCAATTGCGAACACCCGGTAGTCACCGTCGGATGGGGAGCTCAGGTCTTCGACCTTCCTGAAAGAACATTGCCATTTTCCTGCGAAGAAGACGACATTCGCAGATTTATCCAGAGTTACAGTATCAGAAAATTGCTCTAGATGCGCTGCCGCGGAACAGGATGGCAATTGAACCGCACCTACATCATTGAACAGATCTAAATCTGTTCAATGACGCGAGCTATCTGCTCCAGACCCCAATCGAGATCGCCGGGGCTGATCGTAAGCGGTGGTGCAATCCGGATCACCTTTTCGTGCGTCTCCTTGCAGAGAACACCGCGATCACGAATTTGTTCGCAGAACGGCCTCGCAGGCACGTTGAGTTCTATAGCGAGCCACAGGCCAATGCCACGCACTTCAACCACGTGCGGGCTGCGAATCTGCCTGAGTTTTGCAAGAGCGTGGGCGCCTAACTCCGCCGAGCGCGTGGAAAGATCTTCGTCGACAATGACACGGAGCGCGGCCCGGGCGACCGCGCAGGCCAGAGGGTTACCGCCAAAGGTGCTGCCATGATCTCCGGGCCGAAACACACCGAGGACTTCACGCGACGAGAGTACCGCCGACACAGGATAGAACCCTCCAGACAGCGCCTTACCGATGATGAGGACATCAGGCCTGATCTGATCATGCATGTAGGCAAAGAGCTTTCCTGTGCGTCCAAGGCCGGACTGGATCTCATCTAGAATCAGCAACACATTGTTTTCACGACATAACTTCGCTACCTCACCAAGGTAGCCGGCAGGAGGAAGAATAATTCCTGCCTCCCCCTGGATCGGTTCAACCAGGAAGGCACAGGTGTTGGGTGTGATCGCATTGCGTAACGCTTCGACGTCTCCATAGGGGACGTTCCGGAAGCCTGCAGCGAATGGGCCAAAGCCGTCGCGATATTGCGGCTCAGTAGAAAAGCCCACGATAGAAATCGTCCGGCCATGGAAGTTGTTGGCACAGACGATGATCTCGGCGCGGTCTTTCGCTACTCCTTTGACCTTCTCGCCCCACTTGCGGGCTGCCTTGAGAGCCGTTTCGACGGCCTCGGCTCCGGAGTTCATGGGCAGCGCCATATCGAACCCGGTCAGATCGTGCAGATCGCGGAGCAGCAGCGGGAGCTGTGTGTTGCGAAAAGCACGTGAAGTCAGTGCAACCTTGCCCGCCTGTTCCGTCAAAGCACGAAGTATCGCAGGATGACAGTGACCCTGATTCACCGCGGAATAGGCGGCGAGAAAATCCAGATAGCGCCGGCCCTCTACGTCGGTGACCCAGGCGCCTTGCGCGCTCTCGATGACGACATCGAGCGGATGATAGTTGTGGGCGCCATACTTCTCTTCGAGCGCGATTAGATCGTTAGCGGCAGAAGACTGCGATGTCAGATGCATGGTTTCATGAGGCGACTCAGTGGTCGTAACAAACTTGGGAAGTAGATGGAGTTCTGGAGTCAACTGCATGACCAGACATTTAGCAGCGCCCCCGGCTTTAAGGAACTCACTCAATTCTACTTGGATTACCTCGAATCCACGAGTCATGAGCCTGCGTTCGAGTTCAGCGCTGATGCGGTTGAGCACGATGGTCTTGCCAATGTTGACTGCGTTGCATGCGAAGCTCATCGCATCTTGTTCGCTGACAACGATGCGCTGGGCTGGTGAGTAGTAGGATTCGATCCTTGCGATCGATGCCTGATCAAACGCAGGTGGATAGTAGAGCAGGGAACCGTCTTTGAGCGGGGCGAAACAGGTGTCAAGGTGATAGAAACGCGGGTCCACGAGATGAAGACCTGCCACCTCCACGTCCCATTGTTCACAGCCCCATAGTTCACGAAGAATTGCGTGACTGCTTTCGCTCGTGCGGTATCCATATCCCACCCAGAGGCGTAACCGGTCGGAGGAGAACAGTGCATCGCCTTCGCCCTCGAAGGAAATCTCGCGAGGTAGATCAGCGACTCTATAGCCAGCATCGGCGAACCAGCGACGGAAGTGCGTCTCCTCGTTCTGCCGCTCTGGATAGTAGAAGCTGCTGATGACGACAGTACCGGCGTGCGCAAGGCCCGCGTTCGCTGTAAAGACCATGTCGGGCGAGCCGGCGACAGGTTCCACCAGAAGAACGTGTGCCATGCCGCACAGGACCCGGTACAACTTCTGCCACTGCTGCGTGGCAAGCGGCAGCGAAGCTTTACCCAGGTTTCCCCGCATCCAGGGATTGATGACGTAAGAAACGTCATAAAACCTGGGCGGGCACATCAGTAGCGCAGGGACAGGATAATTTTCGCCAGGAAGAGGCTGTTTTTCCTTCTCCTTATATGGCTCGGTAATCATGGCCCGTACCCGCTCCCATGGTCTGGAGAATGGCAGAACGTATGCTGACGGGTCAACGAGAATGATTATTCAATGGAGGTTGAATAAATATTCACTGCAATCGGCATCAGGATCCCTCCACCTCCCGGCAGGCTGACTCGCAACCGCTAGATCTAACTAGGGCGTATCGACAAATTCGATCGGTCTGAGGCGATCAGCGTATGGCTGAAATTGGTGGGAGCAGCGGGCTTCAGCCTGCTGATAAAGACGTAAAAGTAAGAGGGCTTTAAGCCCTGGGCTTTCTCTGACAGATAGGAAAGCCCAGGGCTGAAAGCCCATTTCTTAGTGAGCGATAGACCGTGGGCTAAAAAGCCCACGGCTCCCACCCGATTCGAGTTTTGCTCGAATAATTCCCACACCGAACTCGGTTAGCGGGATACCCGAATATCCCACCCCTTGCCTTATTACCCCAACGAACCAGGTTCGTTTTGGACTCCGAGTCGCAATAGATGATGCGCACCGAGAGTATGCGTTCCAGAATTTGTCGATATACCCTCGTCGTCCGGACAGTTTGTAGTGTGCATTGTTACCACGGTGCGCTATACTTCCGGGCGAAACGGGGTCAAGCATATGTTCACGCCTGACAATCCGAGCAATGGCTTCGTGCTTATCGCAGTTCGGTGCAGATCGTCGCGCCAGAACTTGTCTGAAACGGCCCGGGCTGTTCCCAGCACCGTACGGCCGAACCTCTTCTCCGGCGACTAGCGTTTCCACCTAAATCCAGGGTACTGAGCTTCAGCTTCGTCTGAAGGCGATCTTGTCGCGTTTTGATCGCGATATCGGCCATGGCTCAGAGGTGAAACCAGATTGCTCGCCAGCCTGCGGGAGAAACGTATGAGCATCGAAATACAAGCATCTGTACGCGTCGCTGACTCCAGAATGCACGCAAAATTTGGTCCAAAGTTGGCCACCAGCGTGCCAGGACCGCTAGCGCAAACAATAGTGATCGAGGACCAACGTCTCATTTCGCCAAGCTACACGCGCGGCTATCCTCTCGTCGTAAAGAATGGGTGTGGCTGCCGGATTGAAGATGTAGATGGCAACGAGTTTCTGGACTTCACTGCCGGTATCGCCGTCAACTCTACCGGCCATTGCCATCCAGAGGTCGTGAAGGCGATCCAGGATCAGGCTGCGCGGCTGATCCACATGTCCGGTACCGATTTTTACTACGATCTGATGCCGCAGCTCGCATCGCGTCTGTCTGCCATTGCGCCGATGCCTGGGCCGCATCGTTTTTACTTCGGAAATTCAGGCGCAGAAGCTGTGGAGTGCGCGTTGAAGCTGGCGCGCTACCACACCGGCCGGCAAAACATTATCAGCTTCTTCGGCAGCTTCCATGGCCGCACGATGGGCGCGCTCTCGCTCACTGCTTCCAAGATCCAGCAGAAGCGCCGCTTTGCTCCGCTGGTTCCTGGTGTTACGCACGTGCCGTATCCCTATCCGTATCGCCGCCGGGTCAAAGGGCCGCAGGAAGAGGAGGCGTATGGTTTGGCATGCGCACGCTTTCTTGAAGAGAAGCTGTTTAAGACAACGTTGCCGCCCGAGGAAGTCGCCGCCATCTTCGTCGAACCCATTCAAGGCGAAGGCGGATACGTCGTGCCGCCGAATAGCTTTCTACAGGAGCTTCGACGCATCTGTGACCGTCACGGCATTCTTCTGGTTGCGGATGAGGTCCAGTCAGGTGTCGGAAGAACAGGAAAATGGTGGGCCATCGAACACTCCGGTGTTGAGCCCGACATCGTCTGTATCGCGAAGGGAATTGCCTCCGGCATGCCGCTGGGCGTCTGTATGGCGAAGGCTGAGCTGATGGATTGGGTCCCAGGCTCGCATGCAAGTACCTATGGCGGAAACCCCATCTGCCTTGCGGCCGCGATGGCGACCCTGGACATCGTCGAGCGCGAAGGCATGGACAACGCTGCGAGGGTCGGAGTGGCAGCCCTTGCAAGGCTCGGCGCCTGGGTGGAAAAGTATGAGATCGTTGGAGACGTTCGTGGACGCGGTTTGATGATCGGAGTCGAGATCGTCGAGGACAAGCAATCGCGCAAACAGGCAGGAGCACTGCGCGACCGCATCGTCAATCTCGCTTTCGAAAAAGGGTTGCTGCTGCTTGGCTGTGGCGAGAATACGGTCCGCCTGTGCCCGCCGCTGATCGTTACGCAGGAAGAAACGGATGTTGCTCTCGACATCCTTGAAGAATGCGTTCAGGAAGAGTGCGTCATGCACACCACTCGATAACAGAATCCCGGAATCAGAAAAGGAGAAGGAAGATGCTGACCAAGGTAGCTGTAGTGCAGGAAACGCTCGAAAGGATTGCCGGTGCGGAGCGCTCGCGCCGCCTGTTTGAAGTGCTCAAAGTTCCTGAAAGTCTCATGGCAGAGTCTGGTACGAATATTTCGCGCGCGGGCATTGCGCAAGTCCTGAACATGATGCTGTTCGAAGACCTATTAAATCGCGTGCCGGATGCAAAACACTACGCGGAAGATTGTCTTCGTGATGGCAAGAAGATCATGCATGACCATGGGGCCGTCCGTACGGTCGCACTCAATGGCATGGGTGCGTTGCCGGCAGGCGAAGAGGCAATCACACGCATCCTGCGCCCGCTCGGTTATGCGCTGAACGGCGTTTATCCGCTGGAGCGTCTGAAGATGACTGGACGTTCGTATGCCCAGGTGGAGTACCCGGAGGAACTTGCACAGTTCTTTATCAGTGAGCTACACCCGGACCGCTTCTCGGCGGAGTTCCAGGCCGCCGTCCGACGTGTGACTTCTACCTCTCGCGATCCGCTTACGGCGGGGGCGAAGTCTCTACTGGTTGAATTGGAAGCGCAGCATTCTCTGCCTGTAGAAAAAGCGATTGCGTTGTTGCCCGTGCTTGTAAAGGTCTTCAGTCGCCAGCATGATGATCCGGCTCTTGCAGACTACGAGAGTTTGCTGGCTGAGTCTGCTGAGATGGCATGGATCGCAACGGAAGGAAACGCTTTCAACCACGCTACGGACCGAGTTGCGGATGTCGATCGTTTGGCTGAAGAGCAGAAGGCGCTTGGCCGCGCCATGAAGGCAACGGTTGAGACCTCACAATCAGGCAGGGTTCGCCAGACTGCATTTCTTGCAGCGCGGGTGCGGCGTAACTTCCGCATAGAAGGTGGCAGTCTGATTGAAAAGGAAGTACCCGGGTCGTTCTACGAGTTCATCACCCGGCTTCCGCTTCCGGCAGAAGATGGAAAGACAAAGCTTGACTTGAGCTTTGACAGCTCCAATGCTCAGGCAATCTTCAAAGTGACCGCCAATCAGAAGTAGGACACCACCGTTCGGTAACGGAGAAGTGAACGATGACGACCGATAAGAGTTCTCTCGAACAAGAGGTGCATCAATTGCTCTCAAACCTGGGGGTGCCCGCCGCGGCTTATACACACGGTGAACTGGTCGTGCGGACACCTATTACCGGCCAGGTGATTGCGCGCGTCGCGAAGACTGACGCGGCAGCAGCCAATGAGGCTCTTACGAAGGCACGGAATGCATTCGTTGCATGGCGCAGCGTTCCCGCTCCCAAACGCGGAGATCTGGTTCGACTGCTTGGCGAAGAGCTACGGTCGGAGATCTCCACACTTGGTCGGCTTGTGACAATTGAAACCGGCAAGATCCTGTCAGAAGGTCTCGGGGAGGTGCAGGAGATGATCGATATCTGCGCCTTTGCCGCCGGACTATCGCGACAACTTACCGGTCTCACCATCACCTCTGAGCGCGCGAACCACCGCATGATGGAGACATGGCATCCGCTCGGTGTCGTCGGCGTGATCTCCGCGTTCAACTTTCCGGTCGCGGTGTGGTCCTGGAATGCAGCACTCGCACTGGTCTGTGGCAACGCCGTGGTATGGAAGCCCTCGGAGAAGACACCGCTCACAGCACTTGCGACGGAGGCGCTGTTTGAACGGGCGGCAGCTAAATTTGGCGGCGTGCCCACTGGACTCTCGACGCTGCTAGTGGGGAATGGAAGTCTGGGACAGATGCTTGTCGATAGTCCGAGTGTGTCGCTGGTCTCAGCGACCGGCTCGACTGCGATGGGGCGTGCCGTTGCACCGCGGCTCGCAGGGCGCTTCGCGCGAGCCATCCTGGAGTTGGGCGGAAACAACGCCGCGATTGTCTGCCCAAGCGCCGACCTGGATCTGACTCTGCGCGCCATCGCCTTCTCGGCGATGGGCACAGCGGGGCAGCGTTGCACGACGCTTCGCCGATTGATCGTGCATGACACCATCTACGACAACCTTGTCACGTCGCTCAAGAAGGTTTATCAATCGGTCGTTATCGGCGATCCGCGCAAAGCCGGCACGCTGGTCGGTCCGCTGATCGATGCACGTGCCTTTGAAGCAATGCAGCGTGCTCTCGAAGAAGCACGCAGGGCACGAGCAACGATCACCGGAGGAGAGCGTGTTACGCCGGATGGTAGTTCGGACGAGGCGTTCTATGTTCGTCCCGCGCTCGTCGAAATTGCCGGCCAGGCAGAGATCGTAAGGCGCGAGACCTTCGCGCCTATTTTGTATGTTCTAAAGTACCGCGATTTCGAAGAAGCTCTCCATCTGCATAACGATGTGCCGCAGGGTCTCTCCTCCTCCATCTTTACGCTCAATATGCGCGAAGCCGAGCGCTTTCTCTCCGCAAGTGGATCCGACTGCGGCATCGCGAATGTCAACATCGGCACCTCCGGCGCTGAAATTGGCGGAGCCTTCGGCGGCGAAAAAGACACCGGCGGAGGTCGCGAGTCAGGCTCCGACGCATGGAAGCAATACATGCGCCGCGCTACCAACACCATCAACTACGGAATGGATCTCCCTCTTGCACAGGGGGTGAGCTTTGAGATCACCTAGTGTCGTGAGTCTGAGTTCATAGCAAAATGTTGTCATCCTTAACGTAGTGAAGGACCTGCTTTTTCACCACAATGAAGATGGACATATTGAAAATGCCAACCTCGGACTGGTGCGTGCCCGCTTATTCACTGACTCCGAACGCTAATTTCAAACCAAACATGCGTTACTGCTTCAGGGGAGCATGATGCAGAACTGCCTCCATCGTCTCCCGAATCGCTCCCACCACCGCTGACGGGTCTTCGAGAGGAATTGCATGTCCCGAATCCTCGACCTCGATGACTTTGCTGTTCGTAGAAAGCGTTCGCTCCGCCCTCTTCGCCGTGATCTTTTCCTCGTGAGAGGCATGGTCAACCATACCAATCATTACCACCAACGGTTTGTTTCCGAATGGATGTCCGAAGTCCTCAAGTTCATACAGAAATTCGAATTCCTCTGGTGTGTAATCCGTTTCTTCCGTGAGGCCCACTTTCGGTGGCAGTGTCTGTGCCCAGAGTTGTAGCTTCTGAATCTCAGGTGGCAAACGATCAAACGGCGCCCCAATCTTGCGGCTCTTGAACTTCATCGCCTGTTCCCGTTCCGCATCGGCGATTGGAATCGGAGATCCCGTCTCCATGGTGTGAACCGGCGGAATTGTCCGTTTTGCCAGGTCTCGCACCCGCACCAATTTCCCCCAGTAACCAAGCGTCGAATCCGGGCTCGGCGTATCCACAAGTACGATCCCGGCAGTCTCGTCCGGATATCCTTCCGCGAATGTCATCATCACCAACCCACCGATCGAATGACCGACCAGGATATAAGGCCCTTTCTCCCCGGAGATCCTGAGGGCTCGCTCCACTTCGTTGGCTTCCTGCCGCATCGTCATCGGTTGCGGACCGGCATCGCTCCACGCCGACCCTGCGCGGTCATAGGAACAGATGCGCGCAGAACTTTCGAGTCTCTGCTGTACGAGGTACCACGCAATTGAAAAATCCCCGCCTCCCGGCGAGAGCACAACCGTCTGTCTCCCTTTGCCTGTGCAGTAGAGGTGAAGACGATATCCGCCAAGGTTAACCATCTTCCCCAACGGCGCGGGATCAGCCGCCTGCGCGTAAGCATCGACGGTAAGGGCTGCCATCAGAATTGCAGTCCAAAAAGAAGCTGAAATCATCTTTGCTGCCCTCGCTGTCGTCGAAGTATGTTTCTAATTCGCCGTCGAAATCTGCATAGCTCAATTACATTCTCTTATTCTTTATTCTCGATAACAGCATCTCCTGACTAATTGGGACTACCTGGCAAGCTGCTTACGTTCGCGTGAGCAATGCGATGACCTCGGGTTCGTCCGATAGAAAGATATAGGGTGTGACACTTCCGCCCAGTCGACAGCGGACGGCGGCGATGCAATCGACCGAAGCAGGGGAACCAGCTACTGAGTGCGCATGGAGCGTCACCTCGAAGTGATGGGGCCGGATGCCGGCGGCGAGAGTTTCCACCTGCAGCGCCACGTGAGGTGAAGCTTGCCGTACGAATCAAGCATTCGCTGAGCCTGTTTTATCAATGGGTTTTAGGGGATTGATCAATATCAAAGTGAAAACCTAAGCCACTGATTCTTTGGAGCACCGGGCGGGAATTGAACCCGCGAATACTGGTTTTGCAGACCAGCGCGTTAGCCACTTCGCCACCGGTGCTCTTGAACTCCGCCGCGCGCCAGTGAAGGGCCCGGCGGAGTGAATTTCCTGTTACAGATTACAACGAAACTGCGCTACTCCGGCTGAGGAGCATTACGGCCACGAAGCATTACTTCGGCTGCGGAGCCGTACGCAGATAAGGCTTCACGGTCTTGTAGCCCGGGAAGATCTTGTCTGCTTCTTCGTTCGAGACAGCGCCGGTGATGATGATATCTTCGCCGGGCTTCCAGTTCGCCGGAGTCGCAACCTTGTGCTTGGCGGTGAGCTGGATGGAGTCCAGAACGCGCAGGATCTCATCGAAGTTGCGGCCCGTGGTCATCGGGTAGGCAAGCTGCAGCTTGATCTTCTTGTCGGGTCCGATAACGTAGACCACGCGAACGGTGGCGTTGTCAGCCGGGGTGCGGCCTTCGCAGCTATCGCCGGCTTCGGCGGGAAGCATGCCGTAGAGCTTGGCCACCTTCAGGTCGGTGTCGGCGATGATGGGGTAGTTCACATCGGCGCCGGTCACGTCCTTGATGTCCCGTGCCCAGCGGCTGTGGCTCTCTGCCGGGTCAACGCTCAGGCCGATGACCTTAGCGCCGCGGGCAGCGAAGTCCTTCTCGAGAGCGCCTACGGCGCCGAGCTCGGTGGTGCAGACCGGAGTGAAGTCCTTGGGGTGCGAGAAGAGCACAGCCCAGTTGTCGCCGATCCACTCGTGAAAGTTGATTGGGCCCTGCGAGGTTTCGGCCTTGAAATCAGGTGCGGTGTCATTGATCCGGAGTGACATCTGCTTTGTTTCCTTCCTTGAAAGTTCGTTCGTTTTCCTGTCGGGTCAAAAAGCGGCTGAAAGTTTGAAACCCACCCGGCCTGCAGGCTTCGGGTGGGTTTCTGAGTCCTAATCTCTGAACTTGTCAGTTCGATTCGCTCATTCGCACACCCGCATCGGGCCACAGCAACAGCAGCGGCAGCAGCACATGCAGGAGTTGGCGAAACGAGTGATCATTAGCTTGATACAAAGCCTAGTCTCATGCGGAGCCCGGTGTCAAACCTGCGGAATGTGGCAGAATTCTTCCGGGTCGCATGCATCCAAAAACGCGAACGCGAAAACGGAGGAATGAGAGAAATGGCGTGGACAAGGCGTGAATTTACCAGACTAGGTGCACTGAGCACGGCAGCCATCGCTGTTCCTGGTGCGGTTCCAGACATATTCGCACAGCAGCAGGAACGGGTCGGCTTCGCCGTCATCGGGCTGGGCGTCATCGCCGACCACTTCATGCGCGGTGTGAAGCAGTCGCAGCGTTGTAAGATCACGGCCCTTGTCAGCGGACATCGTGACAAGGCCGAACGCATCGCGGCGCAGTATGACGTTCCAAAGGACTCGATCTATAGCTACGAGGACTTCGACCGTATCCGGGACAACAAAACAGTGCAGGCCGTCTATGTCGCTCTGCCTAACTCCATGCATGCCGAGTACACCATCCGCGCGGCCAAGGCAGGCAAGCACGTCTTCTGCGAGAAGCCGATGGCGCTAAGCTCGGCCGAGTGTCAGCAGATGATCGGTGCCTGTAAAACCGCGAACGTAAAACTGATGATTGCTTACCGCATGCAATATGAGCCGCTGACGCTGAAATGCATCGAGATGGTGCGCAGTGGCAAGATCGGCGATGTTGTCGCATTCGAGGGGCAGTTCGGCTTCAACATTCAGCCCGGCGTATGGCGTACGAAGAAGGCTCTGGCCGGCGGCGGCAGTGTCTTCGACGTTGGTATCTATGCGCTGCAGGCGGCTCGCATGTTCACGGGCGAGGAGCCGGTAGAGATTAAGGCCGTCGCCGGCACGGTGCACAAGAACGATCCGCGCTTTGCAGAGATGGAAGAGTCGGTCGAATGGAGCATGCGCTTCCCCAGCGGAGTGGTGGCCAGTTGTGCCTCCACCTACGGAGGACAGATGGAGGGCTTCATGCGTGTCCATGGTGCGTCCGGAACCCTGGAGATGGGGCCAACCTACGGCTATGACGGTGTCACCATGCGCGGCCGGGGAAAAGGCGAGCACTGGGAAGAGAGCAATCCCGAAAAGGACCCGAAACAGTTCGAGCGTGAGGCCGATCACTTTGCGGAGTGTGTCCAGACAGGGCGTACCCCGAAGACTCCAGGCGAAGAGGGGCTGCGCGATCTTACCTATATTGAGAAGATCTACGAGTCAGCCGGCATCAAGCTGTAGGACTCGACAGATCGCAACCAGCGGGAGCAATCAAAGTATGGCGGACGGCAGAGAAGAGCGGACGGAAGAAGAGGCCCGGCGCGAGTGGGAACGCAAGCGGCGCGGAGGGTCCGATCGTGACTACGACAGCGAGTACGACGGACCTGAAGGCGACCGGGAGCGCGGCGGCTCTTAGAGCATTTTCCCTGTTGCTGTGTATTCCGGAAGGGGCGTGAAGCGGCGTTTTCATTGCGGAAACGCCCAATAGATGCGGAAGCCCTGCTCTACATCTACAGGAAGAATGCTTCAGGTCATCTTGAACCTGGCCCGGGCCACTCGAAAGGGGTGGTCCGGAGCACACTCCTTTGGTCTGGGATTTCCTTGGTGCAGACGCTACTCTGCGCCTTGGGGGGCTAAGTATGAAATGCGTGTGTATCACCGCAGCCACTGATGCCATTCAGACCTTCGAGTTTGCCCTGACCGAGGTTGATACCCCAACCTGCGGCGAGGGTGAGATTCTTATTCGCGTTCACGCAGCCGCTATTACGCCGAGTGAACTCCTCTGGTATCCCACAACCCATACGAAAGAGGGTAATCCGCGCGTCAGGCCAATTCCCGGGCATGAGTTCTCCGGTACCGTCGCCGCAGTCGGCAGCGGAGTTACAGGTATGGTGCCCGGCCAGGCTATCTTTGGCATGAATGACTGGTTCGCCAACGGCGCACTGGCAGAATTCTGTATCACCCGTCCGGAGATGGTAGCCATCATGCCGAAGAATCTCTCCTTTGCGGCGGCGGCCTCGGTTCCTATCTCAGCCCTTACGGCATGGCAGGGGCTGTTTGATCGCGGCAACCTCAGAGCGGGCGAGAAGGTCCTGGTATTGGGTGGTTCAGGCGCGGTTGGAGCCTATGTTATCCAGCTTGCGCGGATGCACGGAGCGGAGATCCTCGCTACCGCTTCGATGGGCAAGCATGACTTCGTGAAGAATCTCGGCGCCGAACGCGTGATTCACCCATCGAAGGATGGGCTGGCGGATATTGGCGCCGGTATGGATGTCATCTTCGATACGGTCGGCGGAAATCTGTTGGAACAGGCATGGCCATTGCTCCGGGAAGGCGGACGCATGGTGACCATCGTTGAAGAAAACAGCCAGGATCCGCGGCAAAAGGCTGCATTCTTTATCGTCCATGGAGACCGGACACAGCTCTCCGATATCGCCATGCTGCTCGATGCCGGATATCTCACGCCTTACGTGGCTGCGGAGATCGATCTCGAGCGTGTGCCTGCCGCATTTACCGGCCGGGAGATTCGAGGCGATCGCCCGGGCAAGGTTGTTTTGACTATGGGTGAGCAGAGCTAGAGAGTATCGGTGCGTAGAGTTTATTCTTAATTGTCATTTCGCAGCGAAGCGGAGAAATCTGCTTCTCTACCCATTCTTCGCTGTTTGACTGGCGATCGCGCTTTGGGCGGATCGCGTGCCGTGAGCTTTTAGCCCACGGTCTATTGGGTCAATAAAAGAAGCGGGTTTTACCCTGGGTCTTTGTTTTGAATATCGACATGCACCGTCCTGTTACCAAGTTGTCTCATTTGATGACAGCGCCGGTTCGGACTTCACTTCCTTGTCTTTGTGCAGCCGGTAGTAGGCCAGAAACTCTTCGCGCTGCATGGCTTTGGCGAAGAACCATCCCTGGCCGTAGCGGACACCGCGGCTGCGCAGATACTCCGCCTGTGCGGCTGTCTCAATCCCTTCAGCAATGATCTCTAGCTGCAGTTCATTGGCCATATCGATGATGTGGGCGATCACGGTGCTGGTCGCCGACTCGGTGCCGATGGCGTCCACGAACGACTTATCGATCTTGAGAACATTCAATGGGAGCGAGTGGAGCAGGCCCAGGTTGGAATAGCCTGTTCCGAAGTCGTCGACCGCGATGATGTGCCCCTGTGCCTGAGCGCGCATCAGCGTATCGCGTGCGGCAGTAGCGTTGATGAATCCACGTTCGGTTACTTCCAGCCAGATGCGGTTTGGAGGAATACCTCTTTCGCGCAGCAGTTCGGCCAGCAAGGGCAGGGGGCGTCCGGTCTCCACATCGTCCGCGCTCAGATTGATCGCAATGTGCAGGCCGGCTTTACGGGAGAGGAATGGATACATATCGGCGATCGTCCTCTCCACGATCAGATCGGTGATCAGGCGGATGAGCTCACTCTGTTCCGCCACTGGGATAAAGATGTTCGCTCCGACGATGGTGCCATCGGGGCGATGCCAGCGTGCAAGCGCCTCCGCACCGATGCAGCGGCCGGTTGCCAGCTCGACGATGGGCTGATACCAGGGAATGAACTCCTTGTTCTTAACGGCAATCTCCAGCTCGGAGAGAGGTGAGAGCCGGCGGCGGAGTGCCCAGGTGATAGTGCCGACCATCAGGCCTGCTATCAGGAGGCCGACGGGCAGCAATACAAG
This sequence comes from Terriglobus albidus, assembly GCF_025685425.1. GTDB lineage: Bacteria > Acidobacteriota > Terriglobia > Terriglobales > Acidobacteriaceae > Terriglobus > Terriglobus albidus. The sequence goes on along the minus strand of NZ_JAGTAS010000032.1, from coordinate 7,189 downwards.
CTCCTGCCGGTGAAAATCTGCTCGGGTATACGTGCGGCGTTCGATGGCAACTGCCGTCCAAAGTGATGTTCGGTAGCTGGAGTAAAGCAAGTTGCCGGCCTCGCCAGGACCTGGATGATCGATAGCCTGACGAACGACCGCAGGATCAGGATTGTTGAGCGTAGCCAGGACTTCGCCGTTGCTGTTGGCCAGGGCAAGGGCCATCTCATTGTCGACCAGAACGTCGACCATGCGGACCGGATCGACCAGCACGTTATGAGAGCCGTACTCGAAGCCGATCATGGGCTGCCCCCGGGTGACAAGAGGAGTCACACGTAGATGGACGCCGATGCCGCCATCGATCCGGTAATCTGGCGGGCGCCTTGGAAGAGGATGGTCGACTACGCCCCACGAGGTGCAGACAAGATATCCATCCTTGAAGAAGCCCACCTCATTAATGGCGCGGTGATTCATGGTGTACAACCGCATGGCTTCGATGTGCGCCTGGGAGCAGTCGTGCCAGCGCTGGGCCTCCACGTCCTTTAAGGCGGCCACGGCGTCGCTGAGCGTAATATTCGCCCGCATGACAGTCCAGTTGCCATAGTCGGTGAGATGGCGCTGTTCCGTCTCGACCGAGCGGGAGCGGCCAAGCAGATACATCGCCATGAGTGGAAGCACGGCGGCAGTGCAGGAGAGAAGTACAGCTGCGGCGATGAGACGGGATCGCTTCAGGGCATCTACTCCTCGTCGGTTGTAACGCTCAAGGGTATATCACTTGCCCGCAACTCAAATCTACGGAGATCTACATGGGCGGCTAAGAGCAGTTCACCTAAAGGTGTAGAGCGGAGCTTTGGCAGTTTGCGCCGTTTTCCTTCGAAGAAAACGGCATTCACAGATTTATCCAACACTACAGTATTAGGAGAATTGCTCTAAGAGCATTTTCCCTGTTGCTCGGTACCCGCAGAGGCGTCCAGCGGCGTTTTCTTTGCGGAAAACGCCCATAGATGCGGAAGCCCTACATCACACCTACAGGGAAAATGCTTTAGCCCATGTACATGCCGCCATTGACGTCAAGTGTGTGTCCGGTAATGTAGCCTGCCTCTTCACTGGCGAGGAAGGCAACCGCATAACCCACTTCTTTGTCGGTGCCGGGGCGGCCCAGAGGAATCTGTGTGCCGAAGAATGCCTTCTGCTCGTCCGAAAGGAGGTGGGTCATGGCTGTCTCGACAAAGCCGGGCGCAACTGCGTTGACGGTGATGCTGCGGCTGGCAAACTCGCGCGCCAGCGCCTTGGTCATACCGATCATGCCGGCCTTGGAAGCGGCGTAGTTGACCTGTCCGGCCTGTCCGATCTCGCCGACAACCGAGGTGATGTTGATGATCCGGCCCCACCGGTTCTTCATCATCGGCGAGATCAGCGCCTGTGTCAGAAGAAAGCTGCCGGTCAGGTTGGTCGAGAGCACCGAGTCCCAGTCATCGCGCTTCATGCGCAGGACCAGTGTGTCCCTTGTAATGCCGGCGTTGTTGACCAGAATCTCAACCTTCCCGAACCTGGCGATGATTTCCTTGGCTGCGGCCTTAATGGATTCCTCGGAGGAGATATCGAGAGCGAAGGCTTCGGCAGTACCGCCGGCGTCGCGGATCTCGGCTGCGACGGCTTCAAGCTTGTCAACCTGGCGTGCGGCCAGTGCGACGGTGGCCCCGTGACGGGCAAGTTCCAGTGCGCAGGCGCGTCCAATGCCCTGCGATGCTCCGGTGACGAGTGCGATACGGCCTTGAAGTGTCGGCATCTTTGCTGCGGGTACTCCTTTTCCTGTCAGAGCCGATTATAGGCGGGCGAACGCCGATCCAGACCGCCATCTCTTGCTCTGGAAAATGACCGGCGTATTCCAGATGCCGATTGGCTATGCTTGGAGGTGCCATGAGTGACGTCCGCCAGAACCCCACCGCATTTCCGGAGAACATGAACACGACCGAGGTGTACGCCATTCACGGCGCCGATCCTGAGGTGCTGGCCTATGCCATGGCCAAGTACTCACGCTCGGCTCTTTCGATGAAAGAGTCATTGAAAGAGATCAGCACCCAGCGTGCCGAGCAGTTCCTCAACACCTTCTACTTTGCATACGGTCATCGCTCCATCGCTGACCTGGCGCACGTTGCGTTCGCGATCGAACGGCTGAGCCTGCTGGCAGCCATTGCCCTGGTGGACGAGCAGCGCTGGGATGGGCAGGAGCGCTCGACCCGCTATCAGGACTTCAAAAAGAGCGGCTGGTATACGCCTGCGCTGCGAGAAAAGACCGCCGAGTATACCGCTGCCATTGAAAAACTGTTCATCGCCTATGACCGCATCGGCAAGCAGATGCTGGAGGCATTAAAGGGAGCTATCCCGCAGCCTGCGGAGATGAAAGACGATGCCTATGTTCGCACGCTCAAGGCTCGCGCTTTCGATGTCGCTCGTTATCTGCTGCCGTTGGCAACGAATACCTCCCTCGGGCAGATTGTGAATGCACGCACGCTGGAAGGGCAGATTGCGCGGCTTCTTGGTTCGGAGTTTGCCGAAATTCGGCAGCTTGGCGAGAAGCTGCGTGAAGCAGCCACCGGTCCGGCATGGAACGTTCACGCTGATGAGGCCCGGGTACTGTGCCAGGAGATCAAATCCGTGGACGGGATGTGCGGTGACCGCGCCCTGGCCGTGTTGGGCCGCGAGGTAAAGGTCTCTCCCACGCTGGTGAAGTATACCCAGCCCTCCGCCTATGAAGCATCGACAAAGCAGGAACTGCGTGCAGCAGCGGCTGAGCTGATGCAGGGAGCAGCGATTGAGCCGGCTCCGTTGGTCGATCTGGTGGATGACTCCGAGGGGCTGGAGGTGGAACTCGCTGCCTCGCTGCTCTATCCGCACTGCCACTACTCCTACCGCCAGATTCGCAATGCCGTCACCGGTCTTTCGGCGGCGCAGCGCGATGCCATTGTGGCGCTCGGCGCGAAGCATCGCGGACGGCATGACGAACTCACGCGTGCCTTCTCTTCAGGCCACGGCTTTGGTTTCGACATCCTGATGGATATCGGTGGGTTCCGCGACATGCACCGTCATCGCAAGTGCGTGCAGCTTATCCAGGAGTTTACTGACGTGCACGGCTACGAGATCCCCGAGTGCCCAGGTCAGCCGAGTTTGGCTGATGCAGGCCTGGAAGAGGAGTACCGCGAAGCGATGGAGGCAAGCTTTGCCGCCTACCGTGCACTCCGCGACTCCGGCTTGCCCGAGGCGGAACAGTCAGCCCAGTATTTGCTACCGCTGGGTACGCGCGTCCGTGCGCTCTTCAAGATGGACTTCGCGGAGGCCCTCTATATCAGTGAGCTTCGCTCCGGCGTCGCCGGCCACTTCTCCTACCGCAATGTGGCTTGGGAGATGTATCGCGCCGTAGCAGAACGCCATCCCTCACTGGCAAGCTACTTCCGCACGGTCGACATCGACGAACCCATCGATCTGTTGAAACGATAGCTATAACCCTCTGGGTCCCCCAACGAACTTTGTTCGTTGGGGTGAACGTTCGCAAAGCTAGGGCGGGAAAGGATTACCTCGTAACTTCAATGAAAAGAGATTCTTGCAGGAGAAACACAAAAAGGGAGTGTAAAGTGTCTCCGTTTCACTAGCAACGAAGCATACCGACAAATTTTGTTCTGTGGCTTGTTAGAAATTTGGGGTATTCCTTGCCCACCCTGGCGTTGCGAGGGAGGGGTACCCCGGTGGGAGAAGCGCCCATCCAGCAACTGCTTTTGACACAGCCGCAATCGGCCTCCCGGTATACTGCAAGGGCACGCCTCCTCACCAAATGACTGAAAAAATTATCAATTTCCTCTTGCCGTACGTTACCGGCCTGATCGCCGCGCTGCACTACCCGGGCATTGCTCTTCTCATGGGCATTGAGTCGGCCTGCATTCCGCTTCCCAGCGAAATCATCATGCCATTTGCCGGCTATGTGGTGTACCAGGGCAAGATGAGCCTCTTTTGGGCGGCCACTATGGGTGCGCTCGGCTGCAACCTCGGCTCGGTGGTGGCGTACTGGCTCGGAGCCTACGGCGGGCGTCCGCTGGTCGAAAAGTTCGGGCGTTATGTGTTGATGAGCAAGCACGACCTCGACCGTGTCGACCATTACTTTCAGAAGTATGGAGACATCACGGTGCTGATCGGGCGTCTGCTGCCCGTGGTGCGCACCTTTATCGCGCTACCCGCCGGCATCGCAAAGATGCCGCAGCTCCGCTTCCACATCTATACCTTCATCGGCTCATGGCCCTGGTGCTTTGCCCTGGCATGGGTGGGCATGAAGGCCGGGGAAAGCTGGAATGACCCGAACTCCACGCTGAAGAAGGTGCTGCACAAGGCGGACGCAGCGATTCTGCTGATACTCGTCGCCGGCATCGTTTGGTTCGTCTGGACACACCTGAAGAATTCACGCAGCGAAGCAAACGCTTAAAAGCAGTCGCAAGTTAATAGTTAAAAGTTAAAGAGGGATCTTGTAGTGAGGCAGGGGTTTTGCTTCTCCAGCAAGATCCTTTTTTATTTTGGCGCGTAGAAAAAGAGGGACTCTGGTGAGGCCATAGCTTCAACTCACCACAGAATCCCTCTTTAACTTTTAACCTTCAACTTTTAACTCTTCAAAGCGGCCAGAGCCACGCAGCTCCGCGGACACCGGAGGAGTCGCCGTGCTTGGCCTCCACCACGGGTGTATCGACGCCGCCGCCGAAACTGTACTTTTCGATCAGGGCGGGGAGGTTCTGGTAGAGGCGCTTTGCCTTCGAAAGACCTCCTCCCATGACGATCACGTCCGGGTCGAGGATGTGGATAACGTTGGATAAACCCCTGGCCAGACGGTCCTCCAAGCGAGAAAAAGCAGCCAGGGCATCAGGGTCGCCACCTTCGGCCATGACCCCCACCTCGGCGCCGGTCTTTGCGACACCGGTAACGCGGGTGAAGTCGTTGCCCAGACCGGTCCCGGAGACCCACGTCTCCATGCACCCGTGCTTGCCGCAGTAGCAGGGGGGACCGGGAACCTCATCAGCCGTGGGCCAGGGCAGGCCATTGTGACCCCACTCGCCGGCGATGGCATTGCGTCCCTCGTGGACGCGGCCGTGCAGGGCGATGCCCCCGCCGCAGCCGGTTCCGATGATGACAGCGAAGACGGTGGCGATACCTGCGGCGGCGCCGTCGGTCGCCTCGGAGACGGCAAGGCAGTTCGCGTCATTGGCACAGCGGACCTCGCGGCTGAGTGCAGCACTTAGATCGCGCTCAAATGGCTTGCCGATCAACCAGGTTGAATTCGCGTTCTTGACCAGTCCTGTGCTGCGCACGATGGTGCCCGGCATACCGACACCGACTGTAGCTGAAATACCAAGTTCAGACTCAATTCCGGTGACTAAGTCACGGATAGCTTCTACGGTTGCGGAGTACTCTCGTGGGGTTGCAATGCGTAACCGTTTACGTTCCTGGCCGTGCTCATCCAACACCAGGGCTTCTATCTTCGTTCCACCTAGATCAATGCCAATACGCGCGTTCTGCATGGTTAAAGCATAAGTTGTCGCACGTGAAATTGGTGAGATACTTTAGCTTCCGTACAACGGAAAGTAAGAAACATAGAGGGAAGGTTGTGACGCAGTATGTCTAATCACAACGCAGCCAACGAAGCTGCGGCGCAGATTCAGCCCGCCAAGGGAAAACTTGGCGTCATGATTCCAGGCATGGGCGCAGTTGCGACGACGCTCATCGCAGGTGTTGAGGCAGTTCGCAAAGGTTTTGCAAAACCCATCGGTTCGCTGGCCGAGATGGGAACCATCCGGCTCGGCAAACGCACCGAGGGAAATTCACCGCTGATTAAGGACTTCGTTCCACTGGCTGACCTGAATGACCTCGTCTTCACCGGTTGGGACATCTTCGGTGGCAATCTGTATGACGCTGCAAAGACGGCTCAGGTTCTCGATCGCGATCAATTGGATCAAATTAAGCCGTTCCTCGAAGGCATTGAGCCGATGCCGGCAGTCTTCGACAAGCATTACGTCAAGCGTCTCGACGGCAAGAAGGTGAAGACCGGCCGCAGCAAGTGCGATCTTGCCAATCAGATCCGCAACGATATCGCGGAGTTCAAGACAAAGACCGATCGTCAGGTGATGATCTGGTGCGGCTCGACTGAGATCTTCCTGGAGCCGAAAGAGGTCCACTCCACGCTGGAAAAATTTGAAAAGGGTCTGGTCAACGACGATCCCGATATCGCACCCTCGATGATCTACGCCTGGGCCTGCCTGAAAGAAGGCATTCCCTTCATCAATGGCGCACCCAACCTCACCGTGGACATTCCTGCGCTGCAGGACCTTTCGAAGCAGGCAGGTGTGCCCACCGCGGGTAAGGACTTCAAGACCGGCCAGACCTTTATGAAGACCGTGCTTGCTCCGGCTTTCAAGACGCGTATGCTCGGCCTCTCGGGCTGGTATTCGACGAACATTCTGGGCAATCGGGACGGCGAAGTTCTGGACGATCCGGATAACTTCAAGACCAAGGAAGAGACCAAGCTGGGTGTACTCGATTACATCCTGCAGCCGGATCTCCATCCCGATCTGTACAAAGATATCTACCATAAGGTCCGCATCAACTATTACCCGCCGCGCGGCGATAACAAAGAAGGCTGGGATAACATCGATATCTTCGGATGGCTCGGCTACCCGATGCAGATCAAGGTGGACTTCCTCTGCCGCGACTCCATTCTTGCCGCACCGCTGGCGCTGGATTTGGTGCTCTTCATGGATCTCGCCAACCGCACGCCGGCGCTGAAGAAGCTGGGCATGCAGGAGTGGCTGAGCTTCTACTTCAAGGCGCCGACGGTGCCCGAAGGGCTATATCCGGAGCACGATCTTTTTATTCAGTCCATGAAGCTGAAGAATACTCTCCGCCACATTATGGGTGAGGGTCTTATTACTCACTTAGGCCTGGATTATTACGGAGATTAGAAACTGGTTGAATAGTTGAATAAGTTGAATGGTTGAATAGTAAGTAAGCCTCCTCGCGGAGGCTTACTTGTCTGTGGACGCAGCCTTGTTCTGTCATCCTTGTATCTCTGAGGTAGCGGCAGTTTGTAAGAGACTGTTGTGGTGGGGGAGACGAGGCATCGTCTCCCCCGCGGGCGGACGGCACCCGTTCATCCTGCGGTCACAGCGACCGACGCTCA
>NZ_JAGTAS010000048.1 GCF_025685425.1 Terriglobus albidus | reverse complement strand
CAACCTTCCCCATCGCCTACTTCGACGCACAGCAACTTCACGTCGGCAACCTACCCCAACAACAAGGCGATGGAAATCTGGAAATTTCATACAACCGAAATTCCCAGATTCCCACCGCCTCCACCACTACCTGAGACAAAAAAATGGCTCACATTCATAAACCTACCGAGCAAAAAGTGTTACCCATCTGCCCGGTCTAAACTGTTACCTATCTTCCAGGCTGCACATGGGCTGCAAGATATGCGGCTTTAGCCGTTGAGGTCAAAATCAACAACGCCTCGCAGATTGCGAGGCGTTTGTTGTTACCAGAGATGCCACTAGAGAGAAATGGGACGGCTTTCACCGTCCCATGCGAAGCCTAACGTGCATGCGGCTCCGAAAAATCAATCAAGACTACTCACGCGATCCGAAGTTCCAAGCGAAGCCAACGGAGATCACCGGATACACCGTTGCGTAGGAGTTGAGATCGTTCTGGATCTTCACCCGCTGGCGCTGCATGTCAGCCATCGCAGTCGCATCGGTCGAAAGCTTGCCGCAGCCCTGGGTATCGCAGACTGTCCCATCCATGTCCAGACCGAACTTCGGAGCTCCCGTAAAGACCACACCCAGATCCACCGGAATGCTCCAGCGGCGGCCATTACGCGGAATCAAGTTGCCGAAGCCGAAGGTGACCATCGGAGCCACCGTGCGGTCGTAAGCAAACGTGGCATTTCCTTTGACCGGATCGGTCGCCGAATTCGTGTAGGTGCCATCACCCATATCGAACCGTGCACCTGGATCGATATGAATGAATGCCGATCCATGGTTCTTCTGGAAGGCAATACCCGGACTGACGTGGAAACCGCCTGCCTTATAGAAGGGGAAGTAGTCCACCTGCACCTGTCCGGACTTGAAGTTCAGGTTGGCGTCGTAGTTCCAGCCACCGTTCCCAAAAGTACCGCTATATCCAAAGAAGTTAGCGCCCATCCGCAGGTTTACTCGCCGGCCAAGCGGCGTGGCCACCTCAGGTCCGAACCCGAGAGAACCAAAGCGAAATGCGCCGGCGTACTGGCGAAATGGGCGGATCTGGAAGGCCGACCGTCCTGCGGGCGGCGGCATGATCGTTCCGGAATCGGCCGCATCTGCATCGGCCGCATCTGCCTCATCCATCGATCCAATCGGCTGAGACGAGCTGCTCATGTCGAGGGCAGCGAGTTGGAGTGCGGGCCGATTGGCATTTACGGACCAGTCCGAAGTTGTTGCTTGCAAAGACGACGAACTCTGTGCGTGCAGGGAGAGAGATGCAACGCCGACGGCAGCCAGCGTTAGCAGAAGAATTCGGTGTTTCAGCACGTTAGTGTCCTAATAGAGGGAATTTGGTCCACACACACATCTAGCCGGCGGGTTTCGCACACACGATCCCCTTTTTGAGGCTCACTCGTCGTCCCGGGACCCCACCCGCTTGCTGCAAATTGTGGCTGACTTCGTGAACCTAGAATAGCCCGGTTTCAGCGCCCCTCGATGAATTCCTCGCGAACCGGGGAGGTCAAATGTACCATTCTGGGACAGCGCCGGGCTTCCCTCAACGAGCGGCATTCCGCGCCTGCATCTCCGCAGCCCACGACTCGTACAGAAGCTGCTTCTGCTCCCGTTTCCACTCCTCTTCCGAAAGCACCATCAGGTCCGCTCGCGGAATTCCCGGAAACCCGGTTCCGACTGCATCCAGTCCGCCTTCGCGGTCTTCCCGGATGTAGTTCTTCGAGATCTCCACGTTGTTCTTCTGAATCCACTCGGAGATGTGGGTCGTCCCGGCAGCACGGATTCCCGCCTCATCCCAGAACGCAAAGTGCAGCTGCCGGTTGAGCCACAGCATGCCATCGAGATTGACCCAACTAGTGCGATGGCTGATCCCCGGATACAGCACCGTCGTAAACAACCCATCTTCAGTACCCATCAGACGCGCGGCACGCTCCCGCGTCGCCGCGAACCACGCTGGAGGATGATCGCTCATCTTCATCACCGTATCCGCATCGCCATTCATCACGTACATGGGACCGCGTTCGGCGTTCAGCGTGTAGAGAATCGGTCCGCGATCGCCCAGCACCGCCAGCGCGCGATACGGAGGCGCCTGGCAGGGCAGCTTGCCAGTATCGAAGTACTCATGCGGTCCATCAAAGGTGCCGCCACCACTTAACAGCACGGCATGAATCCGCATGTCGATTGCTCCCGTGATACCACTGACAAAAGCACCCATGGAGTAGCCGACCGTACCGATGCGCGCGGAATCGACCTGGGGCAGCGAACGCAGATAGCTGACCGCCTGCATCACATCCACCTGCATCAGACCCGCAAGCCGTTGTCCCCAGTGCGGCTGATCGACGGCCGCATCGTGTGGTGACGGACTCTCACGGCTGGCGCGATGCGCGTTGCGCTCTCCCTCGCCGATCGGATCGTAGGTTACGGCAACCGCGCCTGCCTTTGCGAAGAGCAGGCCGCTGTAAAAGGCATACCAACTGAACTTATCGCCGCCGTGTCCGTTCACGACCACGATGCCGGGCAGTTTCTGCCCCGGCTTCAGCAGCTTGGGATCAGGACGATAGACGATCGCCGGAACACGCATACCGTCGGCCGTTGCATAGGTCACACGATCGGCAACGACTCCGGGCATCGGCGAGAAGCTTGACCATACCTTTGCATCGAGCGCCGGCAGACGGTCCGGAACGTAAAGCTGCCGGCGAATCTCATGCCGCCACGCCGCATTGCGCGCCTTTCTCTGTGCAGGGGTCAGTGAGTTGCCGGGCTTGATGAAGTTGCCGCTATCGAATGGAGGCTGCACCTGAAAGTACTGCTCCGGGCGAGGATCGCCACCGCCTCCGGCAGCTACAGGAGGCACATCGATATGGCTCTGCGCAGCCAGTACTCCCGCGGCGGTGAATACGATACTGGCAAGACTCTTGCGGAACAGTACGAATCGCATAATCCCTGTCGCTCCCGATGCAGCTAGTTATGGCAGCTTTGCTGCTTCCGCGACCGGATTCCAGCCATCGCTTCCCTTCAGGAAGACCGTTGGCCCAAACGGCTTTGCCTCCGCGGCAGTAAGCTGATGCGTCCATGAAGGACGATGTGCCGTATCCGCTCCCGGACCGGTATTGCCGAACTCTCCGTAGAAGGTCCTGGCGAGATCAGCGGCATTCGACTTCCACTCCTGCCAGCCCTGCGGGTTCAGTGTTGCCGGCAGCTCCGTATGCATAAAAACAACGCGTGAGTACGCGCGCCACGGACGGCCGAGATAGAAGCCTTTGCCCTCAACATTCTCGGCCGTCACCTTCGAGTTGGTGATGACATAACCCGTCGTCTGGGTCGCTGTCGTGCGCGACTGCGCCGTCAGATAACCGGGACGGAAGATGTGGATCTCACTCTTGTCGAAGACCGCTGTCGCATTGCCAAAGATGAAGTCCACGCCGCCGGCGATGTAGGAGTCCACATAGTACTGGCGGCCGAAGTCGGCAAAGAGCGTGTCCTGATCGCCAAGGAAGCGGCAACGCTTGAAGATGGCGCGATCGGAACTGACCGCAATGGCAACAGCCTGCCCGCTATTACCGGCAGTGTTCTCAAAGGTGATGTTATCCGCCTGGAAATCATCACCATTGATCTCGACCGATTCAGAGAAGAACGTGCCACCAGTGGTTGGGCCGGTGCGTGCGGCCGTAATCACCACCTGTGACGGATCGCTGCCGGTACCGAGAAAAGTGGTGCGTGCACGGCGACGGGAGACCCACACACGCTCCTTGTACGTACCGGGAGCGATATGCAAATACAGGCGTCCGTTGGGTCCGGGGTCAGGCGCGTGATCCATCGCCATCTGAATCGTGGGAAAGTCATCGCTGCTGGAGGTATTGCCCTTCGAATCAGGAGAGACCTTCACGTGAACATCCTGCGCCGTCAGTGCAGGAACAGAGACCAGGCAGGCAACAAGCGCCAGGCACGGCGCGGCAAACTTCCAAAGGTGCACGGCTCAGACTCCCATGAAAACGTTTTTATTTTAAGACACGATCCTGCTCCGGGGTTATGGCCGGAAGCGGATCGTGTAAAAAGCGCCGAAGAGCGTCATCCCGAGTCCCCACCAGAAGGTGGAGTGAAGTTCTGCAAGAACGACTGCCGGCGGATGCGAGAACTGATATGCACCGATCGGCAGCAGCACCAGGCCGTAACCCAGGCAAAGAATCCCGACGAAGAACCAGATGGAGAGCGGCCGATGGCCGCTCTCCGGAGCCGTTACCGACGAGGATGCCGGATGCGCATGTTCAATAGGGTGTGGCGTTTGATCGGACATTGAGGCTTCCTCCTACCAGAAGATGAGATTGACGATCACGAGCAAGAGAGCCACAACCACGGCCCAGAAGATTGGACGCTGCCACAGTGGGACTTCGTCTTCCGCAGGAATCACCGTGGCTCCGTAGACCAGTCCGTTGAGCTCCTCATCGGACTTCGCCTTGCCCATATAGCTGACCACTACCGTCACCACGACGCAGATGATCCAGCTCCAAAGTGCGCGATAGAGATTCTCCGCCATCGGCTTCGCATCCGGTGAGAGCGCGATATATCGCAGTGCGCCGGGATCCTTATAAACCCAGACCCACATCACGATGGAAGACAACGTACCGATCAGCAAGCCCCAGAAGCCGCCCGCATTGGTGCCGCGCTTCCAGAGCATGCCCAGGATGACCGTCCCGAACAGCGGCGCGATGAAGAAGCTGAACAACGCCTGCACGTAGTCCATGATCGAAGCCGCATTCATCACCAGGTACGCCGTCGCTACGGACAGCAACATACCCACCACCGTGGACGCGCGGCCCACCGTCACGTAGTGCTTGTCGGAGGCATCCTTCTTGATGAAGGCGCCGTACAGGTCATAGGTCCACACCGTAGAGAAGGCGCTGACGTTGCCGGCCATGCCGCTCATAAAACCTGCAACCAGCGCAGTGATACCAAGACCCAACAGGCCAGGGCCGCAGTAGCGCACTAGCATCAAAGGAAGAGCTTCGTTGAAGCTGTGCTGGCCGGTGCGGATCGCTTCGCTCTCCGAGACCAGGTGCATCAGGGTTCCATCGGGATTGCGCAGCACGGCAATCGCCAGCACGCCCGGCAGAATAACGATCAGCGGCACAGCCATCTTGAAGATGGCGCCGATGATTGGAGCCAACTTGGCCGCACGCAGATTGTTCGCCGAGAGTACACGCTGCACCACCAGGAAGTCCGTCGTCCAGTAACCGAAGCTGATAACGAATCCAAGACCGAAGACCAGGCCGGTCCAGTGAATGCCCATCGCGTTGCCCTGGAAGCTGCCAGTGTTGGCCCACAGGTGCATGTAGCTGTCGTTGCCGATCTGCGCTGCGATCTGATGCTTCAGGTTGGTCCAGCCGCCGGCCTCGATCAGGCCGAGAATCGGCACCAGCGCCGCGCCCGCCCAGATGAGCACAAACTGCAGTACTTCATTGATGATGGCCGAACGCAGACCGCCAAGCATGACATACAGGCCGACCGTAAAGGCGCCGACCCAGATGGAGAAGTTGATATCCCACCCGAGCACAACCTTCATCACCAGCGCCATGGAGTACATGTTTACGCCGCTCATCAGCACCGTCATGATGCCGAAGGTCGCCGCGCTGACTGCGCGCGCACCCTCGCCGAAACGAAGCTGTAGATAACCCGGAACCGAGTGCGTCTTGGAGATGTAATAGAACGGCATCATCACGATGCCGAGGAACAGCATCGCGGGAATCGCGCCGATCCAGTACCAGTGCGTCGCCAGCAGGCCGTACTGGTAGGCCGTTCCCGCCCACCCCATCAGCTCCAGCGAACCCAGGTTCGCCGAAACGAAGCTGAGGCCCGCAATCCAGGCCGTCATCTCACGGCCGGCAAGGAAGAACTCTTCGCTGGTGTTGGCTGAGTCCTTCACGTAGAAGCCGATGAAGATCACCAGCACGAAGTACATCAGCAAAATCAAAATGTCGGGCCAGGACAAGGTAGCAAGCTGCCTGGCACTCAAAAGCGCGAGCGCGAGATGGGTCATAGTAGCGGTTCGGTCTGCGAATCCATCATCAACGATAGACGATTATTTTCGCAGGCCGAATTATATCAATGGGGTTTTATCTTTGGCTCCTGGAGAATACGTTTTCTCATAGAAGGCTATAAAACGCTGAGATAGTTGACTCTTGTGGCGCCAATCAGTGATTTCGTACGGGCAACGATTTCTCATATGGCTTCCAATGGGGTGCTTCAGGGTCCCCAATGAGCTTTGTCCGTTCGGGTGGAGCTTAGCGGAGAAACCTGCTTCTCCCACACCTCGCCCTCAGCGGCTAAAGCCGCACCTCATTCATGCGTCGAGATGGCACGGCTGAAAGCCGTGCCCTTAAGCAAAACATTCGCGCGTCGCGCGAACGGAAAGACAGCCATCCAGAATAAGCCGGCAAGGATTTGATGTTGCATCCTGTTCGAGCTTAGGCGTGTAACCCTCAAGGATAATTCCTGCAGCGGCTCAACCAACGTTGCGCATAGCGCGACTATTTTCGCGCCACAGGCGCGAATGCCGTGCTTAAGGGGACGGCTTTCAGCCGTCCCCTTCAGAGCTCACGGAGACGGCGGCTTTAGCCGCTGAGGTCAAATTTCACCCGAATCCGACAAAAAGTAGATCCCTACGGGATGACAAAACAAAAAAGCGGCTCGAGCCGTAGCTCGAGCCGCCGCCCATCTCATTGTTCAATGCGCCGATCGATAATTCCCGTATCCCACGATCACCGTCGACAGAATCAGCAGCCCCACACCGCACGCGAGCACAGCCTTCGCCCGCCGGCTCGCCGACTTCCACTCCTTCAGACTCACACCCCAGATCGCTGCGAAGATGATGATCGAAGCCATATGCAGCGTCCAGCTCGAAAAGTCATACTTGCCCATCTTAGTCTGGCCCATCGAGTAGAAGAAGAACTGGAAGTACCAGATGATGCCGGCTGAAGCCGCGCAGAGATAGTTCTTCACTAATTGGCCGCCGGTAAGTTTGTTTGCGCCTCCCGCCTGAGGATCAGAAACAGCGCCCGCAAGCTGCCCTGCCGAACGCTTCCGCAGAATCAACCATGCCGACCATGCAAGGTTGGTCGCAAAGCCTCCCCACAGCACTACGATCAACACCGGCAGGTTCTGCCAGAGATCGAGCTTGCCCTGTGCCCGCAGCTCCGCGGCAGCAATATCACCGATCGGCTTGCCTGCGGCAAGACCGAAGGCAAAGAACGAGCTCATGATGCCGGCGAAGACCGCGACCACGATACCCTTCCCGAAAGACAGATCCTTCTGCTGCTCGCTCGTCGGTGTCTCACCGGCGGTATCGCGATCCTTGTAATAACCGGCAAGACCGTTCACGGCAATCGCGAGAAGGCACACACCCACACCCAGAAGAATGATCTGTCCGCCGGTCTGACTGGCGATGATGCCGAACTGCCCTTGCAGCATCGGCGGGATCAGGGTGCCGAAGGCCGTGCAGAAACCCAGCGCAACCGCGTATCCCAGCGCGATACCGAGATAGCGCACCGCCAGTCCAAAGGTCAGGCCGCCAAAGCCCCAGGCCACACCATAGAGAATGGCGTGGACTATGGCCTCATGCGGAGCGTGGGAGAGGATCTCACTGACATGCGGAACAAAGATCCAGGCAACCACCGAGGGAGCGATAAGCCATGCAGCAACGCCCTGAATAATCCAATAGATCTCGAACGACCAGCGCCGGATGGCGCGAAACGGAATGAAGTTACTGGCTGAGGCAAGACCGCCAAGCCAGTGATACAGGACGCCGAGCAGAGGTCCGGGCATGCAAACTTTCCTTTAGCTGCAAAAGATAGGTACGGCTATGCTGAAAAAACATCCATGAGAGGCTCAGAGGCAAAAATGAGCTTTCTTCATTAGGTGAATAGTTTCTCATGTGAATTCGAACTCTGGTAGTATGTGCGTTGCAGTCACCGAAATCATTTCCCAAGGACCCTAACGATGGAACGAAGCATGTCATCTCTTCCGCAGGAGAAACAGGAGCGCGTGTGGCGCGCTCTCGACGGACTCCAGATCGAGATTCCATCGTGGGGCTTCGCCAATACCGGCACCCGCTTCGGCAAGTTCATTCAGCCGGCGGCCGCCACTAACCTGGTCGAGAAATTCGCTGACGCCTCCGAGGTTCACCGTCTGACCGGCATTACGCCCACCGTCGCGCTGCATGTGCTGTGGGATCTGCCCGAAGGTGAAGGCAGCGTTGCGCAGGTGAAGGAACTGGAGCAGACTTACGGCGTACGCGCCGGCTCGATCAATCCGAACCTGTTCCAGGACCAGGAGTACAAGTACGGCTCGCTTTGTAACCCTGACCCCGCCGTTCGTGAAAAAGCCGTGCAGCACATGCTGACCTCAGTCCGTATCGCCAGGGCTCTCGACTCGCGCGATATCTCGCTGTGGGTCTCCGATGGATCGAATTACCCCGGCACACAGAGCATCTCCCGCCGCATCGGCTGGCTGGAGGAGGCCCTCAAAGCAACCCACAACGAGATGGCGCCGACGCAGCGCCTGCTGGTGGAGTACAAGCCCTTTGAGCCCGCCTTCTATCACACCGATATCGCCGACTGGGGCATGGCCTACTCACTCGCCAAGGCCGCTGGACCGCAGGCCGTCGTGCTGGTCGACACCGGACATCATGCACTCGGCACCAATATCGAGCAGATCGTCGCCTGGCTGCTGCATCTGGGCGTCCTGGGCGGCTTCCACTTCAACGACCGCAAGTTTGCCGATGACGACCTCACCATCGGATCGATCGATCCCTACCAGGTTTTCCGTATCTTCCACGAGATTCTGAGCTACAAGACCTGGAACGAGGTGCACGAAGATCAGATCGCCTACATGATCGACCAGAGCCACAACCTCAAGGGCAAGATGGAGGCGATGGTGCAGACCGTCATGCAGGCTCAGGAGCTCTTCGCCCGCGCCGCCCTCGTCGACCAGAACCTGCTCGCCGAGCTGCAGGATAGCTGCAAGCTGGTCGAGGCCGAGGAGCACTTCCGCGGCTGCTTCTACACCGACGTTCGCCCGCTGGTTGCCGACTGGCGCCAGTCGCGCGGCCTGCCCGCAAATCCCCTCGAAGCCCTGCATACCAGCGGCTACGTGGAGAAAATTACCGAAGAGCGGGCGGCAAAAAACAGCAATACCCAAAGCTCGTATGCCTAAGCCATAGGCAGCTCTACTCGGGTTCCTTCATAATGGAAGGCACCTGAACGTGGCACCCAAAGGCAAAAGCCGGCAGCTCTACCTGATCCCTGTCCTCTCCAAGGCCCTCGACATCCTCGAGATGCTGCAGCAGAGCCAGGGTATGACGCTCGAATCCATTCACAAGCAGACGGGCATTTCCAAGACGACCGTCTACCGCATCCTGAAGAGCTTCGTACACCGCGGTTACGTCTCGCAGAGCGCTGACGGCACCTACCGGCACGTTACCCGGCAGAAGAAGCTGCGCTTCGGCTTCGGCAGCCAGAGCAGCGAGATGCCCTTCGCCATCGCCGTCGAAAAGAGCCTGCGCAAAGCTGCGGCCGCTGTCGGAGTCGATTTGCTGGTGTTGGACAACTCCTACGACGGCGCCACCGCCGTCGCCAATGCCGAAAAATTTGTGCAGAACAAAGTCGATGTCGTCATCGAGTGCCAGATCGACCAGCATGTGGCCCCCATCATTGCCGACCGCATCGCCGCCGCCAATATTCCCATGATCGCGGTCGACATCCCGCACCCGCACGCCATTTACTTCGGTGTCGATAACTATCGTGTCGGCTATGCCGTCGGTGAGGTGCTGGCGGAACATGCTCTCGAGCGCTGGAAGGGCAAGATCGACTGGATCATCGGCCTCGACCTCGCAGAAGCCGGCCCTATGGTGCAGAGCCGTATCACCGGCGTCTTCGAAGCCCTGCGTAACCGCCTGCCCGAGACCCCGGTCGAGTGCTTCGTCCGCATCGACACCCGCGGCCTGCGCGATAAAAGCTCCACCGCCGTCCTCGAGTTCCTCAAACGCCACCCGAAAGACCGCCGCATCCTGATCGCAGCCGCCAACGATACCGCCGCTCTCGGAGCTATCGACGCCGTCCGCAAGCTCGGCCGCGAGAAGCAGGTCGCCGTCGCCGGTCATGACTGCGTGGAAGAGATGATCGCCGAACTCCGCCGCAACGACTCGCCGGCGGTCGCTTCCGTCTCACACGAGGTCTCGCAGTACGGCGAATACCTCATGCGCCTGGGTCTCTCCCTGCTGCGCGGCGAGATCGTACCGCCCTACAACTTCACCCAGTACGAAGTCGTCAGCCGCGAGAATTTGCCAGCCTCCGGCTCCTAAGCGAGTCTCGGCAAAATTGAGGGCGGGTGTCTCTCATACTTTCTGATCCGAACATTGGCCAGCTCTGCTGGCCAATGGAAGCGCCTTCGGCGCTTGGTCTTGCTTAAGGGATGGCTTCAGCCATGCCGTATCCGGTTCGGAAGGTACGCGGCTTCAGCCGCTGAGGTCTGTCTTTGGATTGCCCTCAGCGGCTAAAGCCACCGAAAACGTCGTTCTGACGGCACGGCTGAAAGCCGTGCCCTTAAACAAAACGAAACACACAGCCCCTTCATACCTGAATGCGTCAAGAGGCCATTCCCAATCTTCGTGATTCTTCTTCTCTTGCGAGGCCCTCACCCGGGCGGGAACTAAGGTCACTTTAAAAGCGGTTCGCGTTGGGGCACCTAGTGTACGGGCTCAGCCGCCCATGCCGTACGTCTTCAACTTTCAACTTCTTTCACCCGCCCAGGCTGGCGAGGTGCTGTTCCCGTTCCCAGAGGTCAAATTCCTCCAGCCGTTCCTGGGCGCTTGCCCGGATGTGTTGTGACAACAGGCTGCGCGCTGCTTCCGGCTCACCATCGATCACCGCCTGAAGGATCTCCTTATGATGACGATGAATTCGCTCCAACTCTTCCCGGCGGTGGCCGCTACGCTGGATGCCGAAAATGCGAATCATCAGCCGGGTCTCATTCACCACCTTCAACAGGCGTTCATTGGCCGCCAGCCGCAGCAGCAGTGTGTGGAAGCCAAGATCGCTTACGGCAAACCGCCGCATCTGTTCTTCGTCCAGCTCTTTCTGTCCGGAAGATTTCAGCTCCTTCAGCAGCGCCTGCGTTTCGTCCAACAACTCTTTCAGACGGGCAACGTCAGTTGGGCGAACCCCATTCTGCGCCGCGCGGCCTACAGCAAAGACCTCCAGCGCCTCGCGCAGCTCATACAGCTCCGTGATGCCCTGCCGCGTCAGACGCGTGACCACAATGCCGCCACCGGGACTCAGCTCCAGCATGCCCTCCGCCAGCAATTGCCCGGCTGCCTCACGGACAGGAGTGCGGCTGCTGCCCAATTCCTTGGCCAAGGCCACTTCCGAAATCAGCTCACCGGCCCTCAACTGACCGTTACCAATCTTCTTCTGGATAAGCAGGTACGCCTTCCGGCGTACTGAGTCTTTCTTTCCCTTTTGCTGGTGATGCGTTGTAGACCGTCTCGGCATGCAACAAGTCTAGGGCGTATCGGCATATAGGAATAGCCAAAATGCGGTCTGCCCGGAATCTAACCTTTCGTTTTGTCATTTCGCAGCGACCGAAGGGAGCGGAGAAATCTGCTTCTCTACCAGAGTCACAACAAAGAAGCGGATCGAGCTCCGCTCGATATTCCCACATAAGCTTCGCCTATGTGGGGCACCCGATCTATACCCAACCATGCATTAACGCTTTAACTTTTAACTTTCAACTTTTAACTCGCCCACCCATGCCGTAGGTCTTCAACTTGCAACTACTTGACTACAGGCAATTCCACCGCACTCCCGGCATAGATCCGCTGCGTCGCCTTCACATAATCCTCAGGCTTCGCCCAGAAGATATTCGGCACAAACTTCTGCGGATTGCGGTCATAGAGTGGGAACCAGCTCGACTGGACCTGCACCATGATGCGGTGTCCCGGCAGAAAAACATGGTTCGCCGTCGGCAGCTCCCAGCGGTACTCGAGCGGCTTATTCGCCTCGATCGGTTTGGCGGTCGCAAAGCTCTCGCGATAGCGGCCACGAAAGATATCCATCGCAACCGCAAGCTGATATCCACCCATCTCGGGCTGCTCAGCCACTTCATCGGGATAGAGATCGATGAGCTTCACCACCCAGTCCGAATCCGTACCCGACGTTGAGGCCAGCAGCTTCACCAGCGGCTGTCCGCTGATCTTCAAGGGCTCGGTCAGCGGCTGGCTGACATAGCTCAGCACATCCGTTCTGCCGGAAGCCTCACGCTGGTCATCCACCAGCCAGTTCACCCATGTCAGCGGAGGCGTGTATCCAATGGGCTGATTCGGACGCGCACGGAATGGCACCGGCTTCGCCGGATCGGAGACGTACTCTTCAAACTCACCGGTTTTATTCACTGGCGCACTCCAGGTTGCTGCCAGCCCTTTACCGAGGTACAAATCCTTCTTCTCGATGCTGCAGGTTCCTTCGCATCCCGCCGGCCAGCTCTTCAGCTTGCGCCACTCATTGGTACCGGTCTCGAACGCCGTTACCGGCGCCACGTCCATCGCCGGAGCATCGTCCTTCAGGTAATGGTCGAGGAACGGCAGCAGCACCTTGCGCATGAAGTAAGTGCCGGTGGCGCTTCCCCAGCGGATATCGGCCATATTGCTGGCCTCTTCGATCTCCTGCCCGTGGTGCCAGGGGCCCATCACCAGGAAGAGCTTGCCCTTGTTGGCCGGCTGCGCCGACAGCGCCTTGTACACCGCGATGTCGCCATAGATATCTTCCTGGTCCCACAGGCTATGCACCAGCATCATGGGAACCGCCAGCGGCTCCTTGGCCAGCAGATTGTCGACAGCCTGCTGTTGCCACCACTCGTCATACGCCGGATGCGCCAGGATATTCCGCCAGAAGCCAACCTGCTCCGCTCCATGTCGCCTGCCCATCTCTCCGGCTGAACCCGCCTTCATCCAGAAGTCGTACTCATCGAAAGCGTCGGACCACCACTTGTAGTCGTTGGAGCGCGAGCCTTCCTGTTCGTAGATATACGGCAGATTCTGCTGACGGAAGGCGCCATTGTGGAACCAGTCATCGCCCCTCCACCCATCGACCATCGGGTTCATCGGCACCGTCACCTTCAGCGCCGGATGCGGATGATAGGCCGCCATCAACGGCTCGAAGCCGTCGTAACTGATGCCCAGAGTTCCAACCCTCCCATTGCACTCGGGGATGTTCTTCACCAGCCAGTCAATGGCGTCGTAGGTATCAGTCGAGTCGTCTACGGGCGTGGGATTCAGCGGGCCTTGCACCGGACGGTTCATCACGTAGTCGCCCTCGGAGCCGTACTTACCGCGAATGTCCTGCACCACGCGGATATATCCGCCGCCCACAATCGTATCGACAGCATTGTCATACCCATACAGAGCTACACCCAGATGCGCGCTGGCGCGGTTCGCCGTCAGGACATTGGCGCTGTACGGTGTGCGCGTCATCAGGATGGGAGCTTTCTTGGCTATCGTCGCCGACTTCGGCACCAGGATGACCGTATGCAGCTTCACGCCATCGCGCATCGGAATCATCGCTTCGCGGCGCGTATAGTCGAAGCCTGTCTCAGTCGGTTTCAGCGTATCCGGCGTCTCACTGGGATACGCAGGATACTTCGGCTTCTCCTGCGCAGCACAGGATGCGACCATTGCGGCCAGAACGAGGACGTGCAGTTTCACAAGATGCCTCCGATATGTGTCGACTGCAATCACCATATCGCGAGGCCTTACGAGAGCCTACGAATTTTTCAGGGATTGGCGATGACGAGCTGCCGCAGCAGGCTCTCCACCAGATCTTCAGTGCCTTCACACACGCCTGTCCGCACCGGGCTGGTCTGGAGAATCGTACTGCGTGGCGAAGTAAGCCAATGGAAGCGGGCCTTCAACTCCATCTTCGCCAGCGGGCCGGCAGATTCATCACCGGCGGCGATCTTCTCCACGGCTTCCAGGTGCAGACGGATGGCGCCGAGATCGGCCTGCGGCCACAGGGCTTTCAGGCGCTCTTCATCCAGCATCGTCTTCGCCGCGAGATAACGCTTCTCCAGGCAGAGCACGATCACACCCACGTTGATGAACTCCTCACGCTCGACGCGGGGAACAATGCGAATAACGGCGTAATCAAACGAGGCGCGCACGCGTTGCCTCCTCTTCGAAGCGATCGGCATCATCGAGCCGCTTCATCAGGAACTCCACATACAGCGCACGCTTGGCGTCAGGAGTATCAGCCCCCTCCTCCGGCTCCAGCCATGCATCCGGCACCAAAGCGAGAATACGCTCAAACTCGCCTCGGCTTAGCCGGGTACGGGCTATCTTCCCAGCGGCCTTTACATCAGTCGCCCACGGCAACAACACATGATCGCGGATGGCGCTGAAGGGGCTCGCCGCTTTCTCCATCATCGATGCCCAGTCGTGCTGCACATAGAGCGCCGCTCCGTGATCGATGAACCACAAATTGCCTCCCCAGCACAGAAGATTCGGATTTCGCGGCGTGCGATCGACATTCATAACAAAAGCATCGAGCCACACCGCCATTGACGCAACCTCAGCCGTCGCACAGTCCCCGGCGGCAACCTCGAACATCGTCGATCCGGGCAGATAATCCATGCCCAGGTTGCGCCCGGTAGAGGCCTTCAACAGATCACGGATCTCCTCATCGGGATAGTTGCGTCCCAGCGCCGCATCGATCTCGACAAAGACCAGTTCCGGTACGCGCAGGCCAACGGTTCGCGCAATCTCGCCGGCAACGATCTCGGCCAGCAGAGCCTTTACGCCCTGCCCTGCGCCACGAAATTTGACGACATACATGCCATCATCGTCCGCCTCCACAATCGCAGGCAGACTTCCGCCCTCACGCAACGGCACGGCATAGCGAGTCGCAAGCACTTCACGCAACGGCATGTTTAGATCGCCTTCTCGTTCTTCGGTTGCATTTGAGTGTTTACCAACACGCGCAATGTATTCCCTTACTGAAATCGTATTTCTCGACGCATGTAGTAGTTAACTAACAACGCTGTTCGTGAGCCTAGAGTGGGTGATTATAGAGCGGGCCTTCAGCCCTTCGTTTCCTGGTCGCCTGAAACCTGGGGCGTTGCCCCAGGCTGGTATAGAGCGCGCCTTCAGCGCTTTAATCTGTGTCCCTACCCGGGTGCCCCACCCTCGGGGTCCCCGACGAACTGTGTTCGTTGGGGTGAACGTTCGCAACGCTAGGGTGGGCGGGTGTGGCAGTATCATCCGACTGGAAGTAGTTCGTCGGTACACGCGAAACGTCCTTATACCTTGCTGAAGATCTCCTCACGCGGGTCCTCAGGATTCAGCTTGGCAAGCTCACGCAGAATCTCCTTCGAGCGCTCATCCTGCACCTTCGGCACCGCAATCTTAACCTCAACGATCTGGTCGCCACGCGTACCCTCGCGTGTAGCCGAGGGCACACCCTTCTCCCGCAGACGCAACTTCTGCCCCGTCTGTGTGCCCGGCGGAATCTTCAGATGCGCCCGGCCATCAATCGTAGGCACCTCAACCTTCGCTCCCAGCGCCGCCTCGGTGACGGTGACCGGAACGGTGACGTAGATGTCATCCGCGACACGTGAGAAGACAGGATTTTCCCCAACCTTGATGATCAGGTACAGATCGCCCGCAGGCCCGCCATGCAGGCCTGCATTACCCTTACCCGCCAGGCGAATGCGTTGTCCGTCGCGCGTGCCCGCCTTGATGCGGAACTCCACGGGCTCGCGCTTCAGCACGACGCCCTGCCCGTGGCAGGTGCCGCAATCGTTCTGCACCTTCCCGGTTCCACCGCAGCGCGGGCACTGCAGGTTGAACTTCATCCGGCCACCCATCTGCGTTACCTGGCCGCTGCCATGGCACTCCGGACACGTCATGCTTCCGCCCGTCGTCGAGCGTCCGTGACACGTCGGGCAGACCTCCTGCCGCTGGATCTCAAGCCGCGTCGTTCCACCGCGAATAGCGGTCCAGAAATCGACCGTTACCTGGTACTCGATATCCGTGCCGGGCTGCGGGCCTTCATCGCGGTCGCGGCCGCCATTGAAGATGCCGCCAAAGATATCGCGGAAGCTGCCCCAACCGCTCGATTCGCTCTCCTGCGGCTGCTGCTGACGGCCACCGCCACCGGTGAAACCAGAAAAATCAAAGCCCCCGAAATCAAACGGAACGCCCTGACCGCCGGCGCCGCGTGCGCCTGCGCCTGCGCCGCCGCGTGCATAGGCCTCGGCGGCTGCAGGATCGATATTGTCGGAGTAGAAACCGAGCTGATCGTAGATCTTGCGCTTCTTCGGATCCGAGAGGATATCGTTCGCCTCCGAGATCTCCTTGAACTTCTCCTCGGCCTTCTTGTCCCCGGGATTCACGTCGGGGTGATACTTACGCGCAAGCTTACGGAAGGCTTTGCGGACCTCATCCGCTGTCGCCGTCTTCTTCACGCCAAGTGCGCCGTAGTAATCCTTCTGCTGCGTCGTTGCCATAATCCGATTTCCTTAAACTTACTCCGCCTGGCACGTCGGACACCAATACAAACTGCGCCCCGCCATCTCCTGCCGCTGCACCTTCGTACCGCACACCCAACATGGCTTGCCGTGCCGCCGGTAGACATAGTGCACCTCCGGCTTCAAGGGCTTTCCTTCACTGTGCGGACGATGCTTCGGCAGGGTCGTCACAATCCTTCGATCCACCATACCTGCCTTAAGCAGCGGAATGGAATCGTTCCACATCGCCTCAACGGTCTTCCTTGGCACATCCTTACCGGCAAGAAAGGGCGACAAGCGCGCCCGATACAACAGCTCCGCGCGATAGATATTTCCGATGCCTGAAAGCACCGACTGGTCCATCAGAAGCGCCGCAATCGGCGTCTTCGACCGCGCAATCTTCGCAAACGCGGGCTCAGGATCGTCGCCGTTCAACGCATCAGGCCCCAACCGCGCCAGCAACTTCTTCCATTGCTCTCGGTCATAGAGCGAGCAGTCGGAGGGCCCTCGCAGCTCGATCCAATCCACATCCGCAGGCTCCAGCGAAGTTGATCCATCGTCCTCCGAATACCATCCATGCCGCGTTGTAGCTTCGTCGGCGGCGGCTCGCCCCGTCGGCTTGCGTGACAGCCGTACCCGCAAAGCTCCCTTCACCGGCGGCAGCTCACCGACACCTTCCGTCCAGTCACCATAACGGCCGAGATGAACATGCAGAATCGCATCCGGCCCAAACTCATAGCCGAGATGCTTACCCACTGCATGAATTTTTTTCAGTGTCTTGCCATCGATAGCATCGGCATCAGCAAAGCGTCCGCCGGGAGCTTCAACATGAAGCTTCTTCCCGACGAACGCTTTGGTATGCCTCTCCGCCCAACGGTGAATCTCGTTTCCTTCCGGCATGAATCTCCGCTCTACCTCGCAGATACGTTCTTAGAACACTCTTAATTCCACACATGCTCTAACGGCATCGGCTCGATGCGGAAGATCACATCCGGAGCTACTTCGGAGAACTTACGAACAAACTCGCGCGCCTGGTCTTCCGTCTCAAACATGTTCTGCTGGCGCATCTTGCCACCTACAAACTGTTCGCATTTCCAGATCACCGTGTTCATATCGTTACCTCTCCTCCCACCTGCTGTTTCTATAAACCCCAAATCCTGCACTTCGTTGTTGCCGCCAGAGACACTGCGGGCGCTCTGAATCAAACCTCAAGAGCGCCCGCACATGCTTCTCAGCGATTGCAGTTCTTACTTCTGATCGACGTCTACATATTCGGCGTCGATCACGCCCTCGTCCTTCTTCGGCTGCTCGGTCGTTCCCGCAGCCGCTGCTGCACCGTCAGTAGGAGCGCCCGAAGCGTTGGCCTTATACATGGCCTCCGCCAGCTTATGGCTCGCCGCCGTCAGCTTCTCGTGCGCCGCCTTCAGGTCACTGACCGAAGGCGTTCCAACCAACGTCTGCTTGGCATCAGACAGAGCGGATTCGACCTCGCTCTTATCCGCGGCCTGTACCTTCTCGCCGCTCTCCTTCAACATCTTCTCGATGTTGTAGACCAGTGAGTCGAGCTGGTTGCGAGCCTCGATCTCCTCGCGCTTGTTCTTGTCTTCCGCGGCATTCGCCTCGGCTTCCTTAGCCATGCGCTCCACCTCGTCCTTGCTCAGGCCCGACGAGCTGGTGATGGTGATCTTCGCGTCCTTGCCGGTGGCATTGTCCTTCGCCGTCACGTTCAGAATGCCGTTCGCATCGATGTCGAAGGTGACCTCGATCTGCGGCACACCACGCGGAGCCGGCATGATACCGCCCAGCTTGAACTTGCCCAGCGTGCGGTTCTGGCTCGCCAGAGGACGCTCGCCCTGCGTAATGTGCACCTCCACCTCGGTCTGGTTATCCGCCGCCGTCGAGAAGGTCTCGCTCTTCTTCGTCGGAATAGTGGTGTTGCGCGGAATCATCGGAGTGGCCACGCCGCCCTGCGTCTCGATCGCCAGTGTCAGCGGCGTTACATCGAGCAGCAGCAGATCCTTCACATCGCCGGTCAACACGCCGCCCTGGATCGCAGCACCAATGGCAACCACCTCATCCGGGTTCACACCCTTATGCGGCTCCTTGCCAAAGAGCTCCTTCACCAGCTGCTGCATGCGCGGCATGCGGGTCTGTCCACCGACGAGAACCACTTCGTCGATCTTGCTGGCATCCACGCCCGCGTCGGCCATTGCCTGCTTGCAGGGTCCAACGGAACGCTGCAGCAGATCCTCAACCAGCGACTCGAACTTCGCACGGGTTAGCTTCTTCACCAGGTGCTTCGGTCCGGTCGCATCTGCAGTGATAAAGGGCAGATTGATCTCCGTCTCCATGGTGGTGGAGAGCTCGATCTTCGCCTTCTCGGCCGCGTCCTTCAGGCGCTGCAGGGCCATTTCGTTGCCCTTGGCGCTCAGGTCCATGCCCTCGTCCTGCTTGAACTCCGCGATCAGCCAGTCCACGATGCGCTGGTCAAGGTTGTCACCGCCCAGGTGCGTGTCACCATTGGTCGACTTCACCTCAATGACGCCCTCGCCCACTTCCAGGATCGAGATATCGAAGGTACCGCCGCCGAAGTCATACACGGCGATGGTTTCGTCCTTCTTCTTGTCCAGGCCATACGCCAGCGCAGCCGCAGTCGGCTCGTTGACGATACGCTTCACATCCAGGCCCGCGATCCGGCCGGCGTCCTTGGTGGCCTGACGCTGGGCGTCGTTGAAGTATGCCGGAACCGTGATGACGGCTTCCGTGACCGACTGACCCAGGTAGTCCTCCGCAGCCTTCTTCAGCTTCTGCAGAATCATCGCGCTGATCTCGGGCGCGGTGTACTCCTTGCCCTGCGCCTCAACTACTACGTTGTCGCCCTTGGCAACGACCTTATAGGGCACCATCTTCTGCTCTTCCGAAATCTCGTTCGGACGGCGCCCCATAAAGCGCTTGATGGAATAAATCGTGTTCTGCGGATTGGTAATCGCCTGCCGCTTGGCCACCTGGCCCACCAGACGTTCGCCGCTCTTGGTAAAGGCGACGATAGACGGCGTCGTACGGCCGCCCTCTTCATTCGGAATCACCTTTGGCTCGCCACCTTCCATCACGGCGACGCACGAGTTGGTGGTACCGAGGTCAATCCCAATAATCTTGCCCATAGCCTGCTCCTAAACCCTCTGAAATCCGTCCCGAAGGACGCAAATTCCATCCCTCGACAGTCTCTATTCTGAACATTGAGTGAGTTACTGTCAACTTATCTGATGCGCTACCCCTCGCCGAGGTTTCAAGCTCTTTTTCCCTTTCCTTCCGCTCAAAACCGAACGATACTGCTGCCGTTGGAGGCTCAATGCTGCGAACGGTTTGCCTCACTCTTTTGTCTGCCACACTGCTTGCCCAACAGCCCGCGACTGGCGCTCCGCAGGACGCCGCGCCCAGGCCTCCGGTCCGGCCGCCTGACGGCGGCACCTCCGAGGTGCTGGAGAGCATCTACATCCCTCCCAAGCCGGGTGCCCCGTTTGCCCTGACCCTCAATACCGAATGGGTGCGGACCTACGCCGACGGCAATACCACCACCGTGACCAACCACCGCTTCATCGCCCGAGACGCGCAGGGCCGGATCTTCGAGGAGCGCCGCCTCCTTGGCCCCGTTGGCAGCCGAGGAAACTCCTATCTCTCCTGGTGGCAGCACGGGGATCCAGCGGCGCATGTCTTCTACAACTGCCATCCCTATAAGAAGGTCTGCTACATGCTGCCGTATAACGATCCGGTCGATGTGGACCCCACCTTCGATCCGGGCGTCCAGAGCTTCCCGGCGGGCTCCACGACGCGCGAGGACCTGGGCCGCCGGTTCATCCTGGGGATCGATACCCACGGGGTCCGCGTGACCACCACTCTGAAACCGGGCGTCCTGGGGAACTCCCAGCCCTGGGTCATCACCCGGGAGTACTGGTACTCCGAGCAGCTCGGCATCAACCTGCTCTCTATCCGCAACGACCCGCGTTCCGGCCACCAGACCTTCACCGTAGCCGAGATCAGCACGGCTCCCCCGGACCCCAAACTCTTCGATCTTCCGGACGGCTTCCCCATCATCGACCAAAGGGCACCCAGCCAGAAATAGAGACAGCTGGCTACCTATGCCAAATGTGTAAAGGATGTCCTGATAACGATCTGTAAAGGATTGTCCTGGAACTTGACAGCAACGCTAGGGTGGGTACGGAATACTCAAAACTGGCAACCGGCAACTGTTAACTCCCAACTGCCTTTTAGGCTGCGATTGAAGTCTCAGGATGTCCTGGCGGCAGGATCAGATTCCCCTCGCCATCCGTCTCATTCGATTCCACATAAAAGTGAGTCAGATTGGCGACACCGAAGGTCGTCGTAATCGCCACATCGGTCGCGTCGCGGCCTGTTGCCATCAACACGCGGCCGATGCGCGGATGGTTGTGACGTGCATCCATCGTCCACCAGCGGCCATCGAGAAAGATCTCGTACCACGCTGAGAAATCGCCCGGCCCGGCATAAGGCGATCGAATGTCGCCGAGATACCCGGCGACATATCGTGCCGGCAGGTTCATGGCCCGCGTCAGTGTAATCGCCAGATGCTGGAAGTCGCGGCAGACGCCGACCCGTTCCGTGAAGACATCAAGCGCCGTCTTGGTAGGCCGCGCGGCGTTGTAGTCAAAGCGGACATGATCGTGTACCCAGTCACGGATGGCCGCCGCCAGCGGCCATCCCTTCGGCATTCCTCCGAAAAGATCGCAGGCGAGACCGCACATCCGGTCTACCTCGCAATACCGGCTGGCAAACAGAAACGGCAGTGCCGCGGCAGGAAGATCCCGCACCTCGGCCTGCTGCGCATCTTCTTTCACCGCATCCGGTGCGCCCTCGATCTCCACCACATTTGATCCGCTCAGCCGCACCGCGCCTGCAGGCAGATGCACCCGTGAACAGCGATTGCCAAAGTTGTCCAGGTACTTCTCCGTTACCAGCCGCGACACCTCCACGCCGTCAACGTGTTCCACGGCAAGCGGCGTCACTTCACGTGCAAAGGCATCCACCGACGGATGCAGATCCAACATGGCAAGCATCGTCACCGGCGCAGGAAGCTGGAACTGAATATCGAATTCAGAGCGTATGAGCATGGGTTCACCAGCGGCTTTCCTTTGTTTAGATGCCGAAATCACAGAAGCCCGGTGTCTAGAGCATTTTCCCTGGTCCTGGGTATCCCGAAAAGGGCGTAGCGGCGTTTTCATTGCGGAAAACGCCCATAATGCAGATCCTCTGGACTACACCTACAGGGAAAATGCTCTACAGCGGGTATTGCAAGCCAACGCAGTCTAAATGCCTGCGTACCAGGCATATCCGCCCTCCGGCGAAGCTGATCCCAGCCCCTTGCCGAAGTGCTTCATTGAGTCCGTTATGGTAATGGAATCGACAAACTTGAGGCTCTTGTAGCCAAGCTGCCGTGGCAGCCGAAGACGCAGCGGTCCACCAAACCTGACCGGCAGATCGTCATCGTTCATACCATAGGTAAGCAGTGTCTGCGGATGCATGGCGTCGGCCATGTCGATGCTCTCCCACCAGTCGCGATCGATGGAACGATAGACAACGTAGCGAGCCTGGGGCAGCGTGCCGGCGGCGTGTAGCACCTCGAAGAGCGGTGCGCCAATCCACTCCGCGATATACGACCAACCCTCCTCGCATGCCAGCTCCGTAATCTGGCTGCGCAGCGGGAGTGCCTTTAGATCTGCAAGCGAGAGCGATGCCGGATGCGCCACCATGCCGTCGACCGTCAGCTTCCACTCCTTGAAGCCCGCGGCCTGATGGCGCTTGAACTCCGCGTTGAGCGGCGGCATTTCATTCGCGAACGGAGCCTTCGAGATCATGCCGCGGGAAAACTCACGCGCCATCGAATGTGTGGTCATCAAACGTTGCGTGGCGTAGGTCAACGTCTCGCCCGGGCCGTAGATACCGCCACTGTCAGGAGGCACCAGCCCATATCTCCGCGCCAGCCGCACCGCTACGCCTGCAGCAGAGATACCGGCTCCTGCCGCGACGGCCGCTGTAATCATCCTGCGCCGCGTCATGCTCATAGCTGTTCCTCCTTCACGGCGCCGGTCACCATCGCCCGTGTTCGGCTCCAGAAACCAGCCAGCGCCACCATCACCACATGCACGATAAAGAACAGGACCAACGCAATGGTTGCGAAGAAGTGCAGCGTGCGCGCGGATTGCCGTCCACCCAGAGCTTCCACCGCCCACGGAGCAACGGAACCAATCGCGGGCGAGAGCGCCAAACCAGTCCAGATCAGCAGTGGGAGCAGACCGAAGATCACGCCCAGATAGACCGCTCTTTGCACGGCGTTATAAGCGCCGCTCTCTTTCACCGGGGCGCGGCGAAGATATCTGCCCAACACCGCCACGTATGCCTTCCAGTTGCGCTGCTCACCTGCCGGCAGAAGATCACGCCGAAGATGCCCGTTCCAGAGACTTGCCAGCACGTAGACGATACCCGTCAGGACAATCAGCCATGCCGCCTCAAAGTGCAGATAGCGGCTCCATCCATTCTGATCCGGCAGGACGGCGTAACCAGTCGGCACCATCGCGCGGGACGACGGCACATGCAGTGTGAACAACGGATGCATGTTCACATTGCCGGTCTCTCCCCAATAGAACCGCGGATGCGAGAGAAGAATCTCGACACCGGTCACCAGCAGCGCCACAAAACACAACACCGTGATCCAGTGCGTCACACGCACGACGACGGAGTGCCGCGATCTCTCGGTAGCAGGCGCTGCAACGATAGTTGGCACGACGGGAGCATAGCACGGAGTCACCCTCGCCTCTCTACAAGAAATCAGCCATTTTGCGGCGTGCAACCAGCTATGCTGCATCTATGATCCGCACCATCGCCATCCAGGGATATCGCTCGATTCGCGATCTCGTTCTTCCCCTGGGACAGCTCAGCGTCGTCACTGGAGCCAACGGCAGCGGGAAGTCCAACATCTACCGTTCGTTACGCCTGCTCGCCGATGCGGCACAAAACGCGGTGGTAGGTTCGCTGGCGCGTGAAGGAGGGCTGCCCTCCACCTTCTGGGCCGGCCCTGAGACCATCGCGCGGAGCGTGCGCCAGGGAGAGCATAAAGTTGAGCCATTGGCTGGCAGGAACTCTGCAAGCCTTAAGCTCGGCTTTGGCAGCGATCTCTATGGGTACAGCATTGACCTCGGATACCCGACACCCTCCAAGACAATGTTTGGACTGGATCCACGCATCAAGCGGGAGTGCATCTGGAACGGCCCCATCTATCGCAAAGCCTCTGCGATGGTCGACCGCCGTAATAACTTCGTCTGGCTTTCAACGACCAGAGACGAAGAACCCGTCATGCTGACCCAACACCTCGCTGACACCGACAGCATGCTCGCCAGCATTCCCGATCCCCAGCGTGCGCCGGAGATGCTTGCTGTTCGCGAATCGATTCGAAGCTGGCGCTTCTACGATCACTTCCGCACCGACGCAGACTCGCCCGTACGCTCCGCCCAGATCGGCACTTTCTCTCCAGTGCTCCATCACGATGGCAGCAACCTCGCCGCCGCACTGCAGACGATCTTCGAACTGCGCTCCGATGAAGAACTTGCCCGCACCATCGACGATGCTTTTCCTGGAAGCAGCCTCTCCATCGAAAGCACTGGCGGCGGTTTCAGCATCTGCCTGCAGCAGCACGGTCTGCTGCGTCCCCTCTCCGCGAAGGAGCTCTCTGATGGAACACTTCGCTATCTGCTGCTGACGGCTGCCCTTCTAACTCCGCGGCCGCCGGAGCTTCTGGTTCTCAACGAACCGGAGACCAGCCTGCATCCGGACCTGCTGCCGGCGCTGGCAAGACTGATCCGCTCCGCCGCGAAGAACACGCAAATCATCGTCGTCTCGCATGCTCCGGTACTTATCGAAAACGTCCTCGCCGAATCTGGTTGCGCTCACCTGCATCTGATCAAGTCATTCGGAGAGACCACGCTGGAAGCGGCCACACTCTTCAACACACCAAAGTGGGCCTGGCCCGCTCGCTAGTTCGCGCCTGAGGCGCGAATGCCTTGCTCAAAGGGACGGCTTGAAGCCGTGCCCTTAAGCAAGACAGGAGCGGACTTCGGCATAGGACTAAACTTAGAGTTTCGTAAGAATCAAACCTTCTGATACAGACGACACGCTCAGCCCCACGTTACGCGTGCATAGACTGACCGATATGCAAGGCACGGCGGGCCCAGTTACGCACCGCATCCGTGCGGGACTCAAAGAGCAGATACATCACGTACGCGAATACAAAGGCGAGCGCAATCGGCCCACAAAACAGCATTGCCAGGTGTGGAAGATCCGCCGGCCAGAACCGCTCACGAATCCATAGTGCAGAGAGAAGCACGACAAACGGCTGATGGGTCAGATAGAGCGTGTAAGACATCTCAGAAAAGAAAATCGATGTTTTTGCGTAGGCGCCTACCTCAGTCCGGGGCATTGAGATCAGAGCCCAGATCAGTGTGAACGAAGGCACCATGATGGCATAGTCAGTTCCCACTGCACCAAGGCGGTGTGCAGCCGAGGCCAACACCACAGCAAGCAGCACCAGCAGCGACACAGTCACCGTAACCCGCCGAAGCCTGGCGGAAGCAATCGGCCATCGCTCCGCGACAATACCTACAAGTACACCCGCGCACCAGATCGGAAAGCGGCCGAGAATCTCTCGCCAGCAGAGCCAGCACAGCAAAACAAAGAGAGTCCCATGCAGCCAGCGGCGCTTTGCCCTGAGAACACTTAAGGCCGCCAGTGGAAACAGGATGTAATACCAGAACTCGAAGGCAAGACTCCAAGTTGCGCCATTGCTTCCAAAAGGAGCCACGAAGATCTTCTGAAGAAAGAACAGTGTCCCGGCAAAATTGGCCAAAGACCGTTGCTCTACCGCCTCCGCCAGAGTTTGGGAGTGCGGAAGACCATACCGTATGGCAATCCAATCGAAGATTGCGGTGACGACGAGGGCAGGTAACAGAACCACCCAGAGCCGTGACAGACGGCTCAACAGATAGCTCGGCCAGCTGAAGCGTGCCTTCTTCTCTGCCCGCAAGGCGGACATTCCGACCAGGTAGCCGCTCAACAGGAAGAACAGCATCACGGCGGCACGTGCAAAATAGTGGTCCGTATAGACCAGATTCACCAGCAGCCCATGTGGGATCGATTTGTATGCCGCAAATGGACGAAAGAAAACGCTACGCGTATGGTCCAGCACAACGACCGCGGCGGCAATCGCTCTTACGGTATCCAGATGGAAGTTTCGATAGGCCCCGATACTGGGCGCCCTCGTCGGTGCACCGGCAATCCGCGCCGGGACCTCGCTCTCCAAAGAAGAAGCTACGGCCTCCAAACGATATGCCCTCCATGCTCGGCTTTCAGCGAGTGTAGCATCCGTAGGTTGTCGATACGACAAAGAGAAAAGCCACAAACCATGAGTGCCACATATCGGTTCCCCGACGCTCATGCGTGCATTTTCCCTGTAGGTGTAGCGTAGGGCTTCCGCATCGAAAACGCCGCACTCCTCTTCGGGAATACCCAGCAACAGGCAGAATGCTCTAAACCTCTCGTGTATGCACCACTTCGAACAAACGTTTGAATCGAAGCACAGGAGCTTCAAAGTAGCGGTAGGATAACGCTGCTATGAGGATCGTAAACGCCAGTGCGCTGGAGAGTCTGGCGGCCGTCAGCACTGCCTCAGGGACGTGGAACCTGCCTCTTAGATGCGTAAAGATCTTGAAACAGATCAGAAGGACGATCCAATGGAAGACATACAGCCCGTAAGAGATCTTGCCGAGATAGATCAGCGGCCTCGCTTTACTGAAGGTTTCCGATGCCCCGAGAAATCCGAGAAATACAACGCAACTACCGATATTCACCAGAAGATATCCGGACATAATGGCAGACGGGTTGGTATTGGAGGGGACGAACATCAGATAACTGGCGGCGGCAAATAGAACCAACCCGGCCGTAACGACCAGGAGGCGCGTAAAGATATTCCATTGTGGCGCGCGGCCTCGCAGCAGGAGCGAGAGCATACACCCGCTGCAAAAGTACTGGAAGAGTACAAAGCTGTTGACCCAGACAGCACGTTCCGAAGCATGGGTGTAGCCCAACCAAAAGAGGGCAATGTAGCCCACTACGAACATCACGATAGAGAAAAGTTGGGCGCCTTTCCTCTTGAAGAA
Source organism: Terriglobus albidus (assembly GCF_025685425.1). Lineage (GTDB taxonomy): Bacteria > Acidobacteriota > Terriglobia > Terriglobales > Acidobacteriaceae > Terriglobus > Terriglobus albidus. Next base: position 166,032 of record NZ_JAGTAS010000048.1, on the reverse strand, counting down.
CTTACGGACGGAAGGCCAGAGCACGTAGAACTGCTCCTCAACGGAGATGCTCCAGAGTGGACTGGCAATAGCGATGCTGAAGCCGTGAGCAGCGACATACCAGTTACCCATCAGAAGGAGATTTGCCAGCAGACGCATCTTGTATCCAGGTTCGGTTGGGCGAATGATGCGAGTGACTACCTCCGCTCCAAGTATGGCGAAGTAGAGCGGCCAGATCCTGAGGCATCGCCGCACATAGAACGCGCCGAGACGGATGTCATTTGTGCTGGATTCTTCCCGCTCCAGAAGTTCAGTGATAAGGTATGCGCTCAGCAGAAAGAAAACGCATACGCCAAAGCGGCCGGCCATATGAATGGATTCTGGGATACGACTCGGAATCTCATCCCATCCATGCAGAAAAAATACCAGAAGAAAGGCGAAGAGGCGCAACACATCCAGTTCTGGACGATAGAAGTTAGGTGTTTTAGCCTTCAACTTGTCCTCAAAAGATTTTGAGATCGGAGCAGCCTACGACGTGAATCGTCGCGCTAAAGCTGCTTTCATACTAACGGCTTTCCGGCGACTGCGTCATTGCATGTTCATGAAGCTTAGAGCTCGGATGTTGTAGTCCTTCAGTTCGCGGCGTGAGACGACGCGATCGAAGAAGCCGTGCTGCAGAAGGAACGCTGCAGAGACCGCGCGGCTGCACACCGCCTTCCGGGATACCCAGCAACAGGGAAAATGCTCGAGTGCAGGATGGCGAAGCTTATATGGTTCGAGCATATGGGTTGCCCAGCGAGCTTGTTTCGCTGGAGTGAAGCACAGCTTCACTCGTTCTTTCTCTGTTAATTCAGAGGCATCAGACCCTGGTATCAGTGTCCTGGACGAATTTGCTCGTTGAAGTTACAGGAACGGGTGTGTCCACCCAGATTATGTGCCGGAACCTACCGGAATGCATGCTGGTGAGTCTTCTGCTCGAGATCGTATTCGAAGTGGCGTTTGAGCTTCAGGAACTTTGACTCAAACAAGTCGTAGCTGAACTTCGCCGCAAGGAATGTAACGACGTAATTTAGCGGAATTGCGATCAAACCTGCCTTGGCCAAGGAATGGAATCTGTCGCCCAGCAGAACCAGCAGGCCGATCCACGCCTGCGCAAAGAGGTAGTGAAAGACATAGAAACCGTAACTGTACTTCCCGATCACGCGTAGTCCACGGAGATTGAACAGACGGAAAGTACGTGTGCCGGTCCGAATCGTCATGGCGATCAAACCTGCCGAAGCGAGCGCGATAAACATCATTCCCAGCGTGTATTCCCAGGGGTTTGGCCATGCATGAGGCATTGCCAGAATGAGGACGCTCACAGGCAAGGAAACGGCAAACACTCCTGTCATGCGGCGCTGCCAGATAGCAGCGCGCTCCCCACGTAAGAGTAGCGCCAGAATCGCGCCGATCAGAAGGGCGTCCGCGCGGAACGGCAATGCCCGAACGACCCACCGCTCTGCTATCTCAGGACTGAATAGCCAGAACATGGCAACCCGGGCAAGCAGCGCAAATACGGAGATCAAACCTGCGATCCGAATCAGCCGGACCCGGTCGCGTATCATCCAAACCACAAATGGCCAGACGAGGTAGAACTGTTCCTCGACGCACAACGACCAGAAGTGACCGAACTGAATATTAGCTCGGGGATTGGTCGGCGAAACCAGGTTGTACAGCCGGGGGTCCCAGTTCCCGAAGAAATTTCCCAGATACACGAAGAATGTGGATTGCAGCCAATACCAGCGGTAATGAAAGATAAGAGTCAGCAGGCCCATCACCGCAAAAATGCCGTAGTAGACAGGGAAGATACGGACGGCTCGCCTGGCGAAAAAACGTTTGAAATAGTAGCTGTCTTCCCGCGTGTCGTACAAGATACCGGTAATCAGAAATCCGGAGAGTACAAAGAACAGGTCGACACCAACCCCCAGGTGTCCGCGCACCATGTTCACAATCCGCAGCAGCACGCCGCCGTGCGACCCTCCGGCGTAATGCTCCAAAAAAACCATGGTGATGGCCATCGCTCTCAGACCATCCAGAGCCGGCATGCGGTTCTTGAAGTCGATAGGACCAAATGTGGACACAGACTTCTGCCTCAGTTCAGCACTCATATGGAGACCTGATGCCTCTGAATTTGGATTGGGGAGCGACGTTCCTCAAGTATAGCTGACCCCGGCTTACCCTTTACCGCTCTACCTATCAGCTTTTAACACTCATTATTTGAAGAGACGGCACTCGAGCCGGCGACGCTCTTCAACCAGCAGCTGGCGCATGAACTGGTTGCCCTGCTTACTGATGGCTCCCAGCCTCCGCTGGCGGCGGCTGGGAGACTGTACGAGAACCGGTTCACATCTAGAAACGACCAGCCTCTTCATCGAAGGCTCCTGGTTTCAACTCTACTCATCTACCGCAGCAGTGCGTTGGTGCACCAGATGGCGGCTTCCTGGCCGTGGAAGTCGCCCGTGCGGCGGCGGCGAGCGTAGTAGTAGGCAAGATCATTCTTCTTGCCCGTGCCTTCGCACACCTGCGTAATGTCACTGTTCTGGTCGATATAACCAGCAACGGCGATCCATCCCTTACGAGCCGCAGGACCATACTCAGCCTCCGGCAGCCAGCCGTTCTTCACACCGGTGATAAAGGCGTAGGTAAACATTGCCGAGCTCGAACTCTCCGGCCAGGCATCGTCCTTGTCGATCAGCTCACGCCACATGCCATCCTTGCCCTGGTACTTCAGAAGGCCGGCCATCATCAGCCTGTAGCCCTTCAGGATGCGGGCGCGATCCGGGTGATTGTCAGGCAGGTCCCGCAGCATCTCGGCCATACCAACAGCAACCCAGCCATCACCACGTCCCCAGAAGTAGGGCACATCGGGCGCATGGTAAAAGAGACCGTTCGGCTGCTGCAGCTTATCGAGATAGCTCACCATCTCCTTTGCCGTGCGGTTCAGGTACTTCTTATCGCCCGAAGCGCGATACTCCTGAAGCTGCAGGATGGTGAGCATATACATGTCATCGATCCAGTAGCGGGTCTCGGCAGAAAGACCGTCCGGCTGGGGATTCTCCCACTGACGGTCAGCCCAGCTCTTGCCGTAGCTGGCATACTTCTCGTCCTTGGTCAGGATGCCGATCTCGATGGGCACGATGCCGAAGATTGAGTCATCCACGTGGCGACGTTGCGGAATACGGGACTCCTCGGCGCCGCCAGGCATCAGCGGCTCGAACTTCTTGACCAGCTTGTCACGGAGCTCCGTGTCGTTCGTGAGCTTCGAGAACTCCAGCGATCCGTACCATGCCCCGACCTCTGAGTAGTGGATCGTCGCCGTGTACTGGTGAGGGCTCACAACAAAATGGTCGGCCAGCTTCTTTCCCACAATCTTGGGGTCGGTATTTTCCGGCCAGTTCGTGAAGTACTTGTCACCGGGCTTCTGAGCCAACAGAGCCGTCGCAAAGAGAGGTAGGGCAGCCAGGATGCGGAGCTTCATAAGAAAAACGATTTCTCCTTCTAGAACGAGAGGATTGTACCGAATGGAGCCACCATTTGTTGAGCACTCGTTTTTCCGCCATTTCAGAGGAATCAGCCGAGTTAGCGCTAACAACGGCGCGACAAACTCTCCCCCATGCATCGCCATTCACTCGCTCACGAATGAGCAATCATAGTCTCAGCCGCCTGCGCAGGCCGGTCGGCTGCCGCATTCCCTCGTCTAACGATAAGCACGCTGTTGCTGAGAATCAGCGCCAGGCACACCGTCATGTAAGGAATCCATTCGTTATATAAACGGATCTCCAGCGGATCCCCGGTATAGAACATCACTGCGACCCAGAGCAGAAGCAGATACGCGCAGCGGCGCAGCCGTATATCCGAAACTCTGTCACGAAACAGGACCAGAGGGATCCAGAGAAAACCGAAGATGCTGGCAAAGAGAGGCCAGTGCGTTGGGTTGGAGACGATATGCAGATTGTTCCGCCAGGAGATCACTATGCCGGTACCGTGTCCTCCGGTCATTTGCTCGCACCACATCACCATCAGCTGCCATACCACCAACTGAGCGGCTGCCTCGACTAATACAAGAGGACGAATTTGCCGCCATGCCTGGCGCAAGGAAAACTCCTCCGGCAAGGAGCAGACAACAAACAGCAGCGGCAGGAACATCGTCGTCTCGCGATTCAGCGTTCCAACCAGAAAAGCCACGTAATAAAGCCATCGCTTACGGCTGATCAGGGCATACAATCCAGTCCCGAAAAATACCGGCGTGGTCAGATCATAAGGAAACTGTGCCCGGATATCGAAGGAGAGCAACTCATGGGTATCGAGCATATAGATGGAGGCCAGAGAGATCCATTGCCATGGGGTCTGGCGTCCCAGCAGGTGGCGGATCAGCGTCCAGGTCACCACAACCATCAGAATTGACGCCACGAAGCCGGTAAGAAACAGAACCTGCTGCTCCGGAGTAAAGGTGCGCTTGCCCAGATGAAACATCCGGGTACCATGCAGCTGCAGAAATGCCCGGTAGACCCACTCCATGAAGATGCGCCGGCGGTACGGGCTCTCAACGTGACCATAGGCGAAATCCTGCAGGGTAAACGCGGGCGCCAGAGTGATGGAAAATCCCTGTGCGAACTGGAAGCAGCCGGCAATACACAGCACCCAGAAGAGAAGCTTGCGCTTTCTGCCGGAGCCGCTATCGCCGGAAACCGTCGGCGGCTGAACCTCGGTCTTGGGCATACTTCAACCTACCATGCCGGTCAGAATGGCGTGATGAACGCGACACGATAGATATAGCCTTACGCGGAGCGTGAAAGCCTACCAAAAGCAAAGCGCCGCTCGCGCGGCGCTTTTACTTATTGCATCATTCCTTATTCCATCATTCCATTACTTGCTGGCGACCGCTTCCTGCTGTACGGCAGCCTTCAGAGCGGCAGCCTTGTCGGTCTTCTCCCAGGTGAACGCATCGCCGGTGCGGCCAAAGTGGCCGTAGGCGGCAGTCTGCTTGAAGATCGGGCGGCGAAGCTCGAGGGTCTCGATGATGCCCTTCGGCGTCAGCGAGAAGTTCGCACGGACAGCCTCAGTGATCTTCGCCTCGGAGACCTTGCCGGTGCCGAAGGTATCCACCAGAACCGAAACCGGCTCGGCGACGCCGATCGCATAAGCAAGCTGAACTTCGGCGCGGTCGGCCAGACCGGCAGCGACGATGTTCTTGGCGATATAACGGGCCATGTAAGCGGCTGAACGGTCGACCTTGGTTGCGTCCTTACCGGAGAAGGCGCCGCCGCCGTGACGGCCCATGCCGCCATAGGTGTCGACGATGATCTTGCGGCCGGTCAGGCCCGAGTCACCCATCGGTCCGCCGATAACGAAGCGGCCGGTCGGGTTGATGTGATACTTGGTGTCGGCATCCAGCAGCTCGGCGGGAATGACCGCCTGGATGACGTTCTTCAGAATGTCGGCATGAAGCTGCTCATTGGTCAGCGTCGAATTCGGATCACGATCCTTGAACTCAGCATGCTGGGTCGAGATAACCACCGCGTCTACACGGACGGGCTTATGGTTCTCGTCATACTCGACCGTAACCTGGCTCTTGCCGTCGGGACGCAGATACGGCATCAGGCCGTTCTTGCGGACCTCGGAGAGGCGGAACGAGAGCTTGTGCGCCAGCGAGATCGGGGTCGGCATAAAGTCCGGCGTCTCGTTGGTGGCATAGCCGAACATCATGCCCTGGTCGCCGGCCCCGCCGGTGTCCACACCCTGGGCGATGTCAGGCGACTGGCTGTTGATCGAGGAGATGACGGCGCAGGTCTGGCAGTCGAAGCCCTTCAGGGCATCGTCGTAGCCGATAGCCTTGACCGTGTTGCGGACGATGGTCTGGAAGTCGACATACGCCTTGGTCGTGATCTCGCCGGCAACCATCACCAGACCGGTGCAGGTGAGGGTCTCACAAGCGACACGGCTATAGGGATCCTGCGCAAGGCAGGCGTCCAGGATTGCATCCGATACCTGATCGGCAATCTTGTCAGGGTGTCCCTCGGTTACGGACTCACTGGTAAACAGAAAACGGTCGCGTGTCGCCAAAACTACTTCCTCCAATGCCGCGTTGCAGCTCGTGTGATGCACTGTTCATTTTACGCGGTTGTGCCCCATTTCGGGTCAGATTTGCAGCGAGTGGGGCTTTTGGGCCGCCGAACGGAGCCATTTCCCTGTAAAAAGAACGACGGCCGCCGAAGCAGCCGCCGTACTGACGTCTGATGAAGAGACGTCGCTAGTAGTTCAACTTCAATGCCACCTGCAAGATACGGGGATCGCGCGCTGAGGTAATGACACCGTAATTCGTACCAGCCGTGGTCTGCCCCGTGTTTGAGATTGTCCCTCCGATGGAAGCCCAGTTGGTGTGATTGAAGGTGTTATAACTTTCCGCGCGGAACTGCAGATCAATGCGATGGTCCGAGCCGCGGAAGCCGTCCGACAGCTTGAAGTTACGCATGAAACCAAGATCCCAGCGCTGGAATCCAGGTCCATTGATGGTGCCGCGGCGGGCATTGCCGGGACGCGCCTGACCTACCGGAACCGGAGCAAACGCAGCCGTATTGAACCACTTCTGTCGCGTCTTGAGGCCGGGACCAGAATTCGCGTCGGCAACCTGGTCAGGACGTCCGCCGGCCGAGCTGGCGCCAAGGAAGCCGAGACCACCTGGATCCAGATTGCTGGTCGAGGCCGTGAACGGCAGGCCTCCGTTCATCGCGACGATGCCGGTAAACTGCCATCCACCGAGCAGATGACCGGTAAATCCTTGCTGATCACGATAGAACGGCAATTCATAAACGAAGTCTGCGGTAAAGACATGGCGACGGTCGATCTGGCTGCGGCCGTATTCGCCGCGCGGATTCGTACGATCCTGAATTGCGGTCGAACGGTCCGTCTGGTTGTCGGTCAAGGCCTTTGACCAGGTGTAGTTGAAGTCGATCAGATTCGCACCCTTGAAGCGTTTCTGCAATTGCACTTGCAGACCACTGTAGTTTGAACCGAAATCCGTCTTCACCATATTGATGGCGTTGTAGCCCCTGTACGGGCGAATCCGGTTCAGCACCAGTTCTGAAGCCGACGAGGTGAACGTAGGCGCATTTGGAGCCAAATTAAGCGGGGCCTGCGTGTAAGCGCCCGGCGTTACCTCGTTGATGTCCACGATGCCCTGCAGATGAACGCCATGGTTACCGACATAATCCGCGGAGAGGACCATATTACTCGCCAACTCCTGCTGGATGCCGAACGACCACTGCTGCGTATACGGAACCCGGAAGTTCGGATCTGTAGCACGCAGAGCGCTTGGTGATGGCGTCGTGGTTGTCGTCGGCGAACTGGCGGCGGGGTTATTCAGACGAACATTCGTATACGAGAGCGAAGTCACATACGGTGGATTCGTGAAGCTGTTCTGCTCGTATGTGCCAAACAACGTCGCGTCATAAGCGATTCCATAGCCCGCGCGGATAACAGTCTTGCCCGATCCAGACGGCGACCAGGAAGCACCGATGCGCGGAGCGAAGTTCATCTTCTTGGAAGGGCTGACCGAAGCTCCGTACGGTGACTGATGGCCATTCGTACCGCCATTACCCAGAATGATTCCGTTCAGCCTGTCATAGCTGGGGTTGGGTGTCGTACCACCGGCGCAAGCCGCGCCCGTCACGCAGATCTGACCGTTCGTATCGAGAGCCGGAGCATTAGCCGCGACATATTGCGAAGGATCAAAATTTGACAGCAGGTGGTTCTGGTCAACTGGCTGGCCAAAGTAGCTATAACGCACACCCAGGTTTACCGTCAGATTAGGACGCAGTTTGTAGTTGTCCTGTACAAACCACTCGATCATATTTGCCTTCAACTTTGGGGTCAGCGCGATACTCGCCTGGCTGAAGCTGGCGGCGTAACCGGTAAGGAAGTTGGCAAACGACTGCTGATAGTTCTTGGTAGTCGTCGTGTTCGGGTTGAAAGCGTCTGTGAATCCGAAGACGCCGGCATTGCTGATCGTCGCGTTCTCCGTCTTCATGTAGTTGTGATACGTAACGCCTCCAATCAACGTTTGACGGCCCAAGTTCTTGGTCACTTGTCCAAAGACGTTGTGGTCCACGCTAAGAACGTTGTACTGCCCCGAGCTTGTACCGGCGACTGCGCCGGTCATGGTGAAGGTGGGGACAATTCCCAGAGTTGTCGCAAAAGGCAGGGTCGGTTGAATATCCGGGGAGGCCTTCTGCGAGATATATCCACTTGGCGTGCTCAGGATTGCGCCGTAGCTATAGTCATAACCACCTTCGACAACCAGAGTCGGAGTCGCCGTCCACGTGGCACGTCCAAGATAGTTATGTCCGGGGGAGTTCGTGTTGCTCTGGTTAAGTGTGTTTCCATTGCCCGGAAGGCTGGAGGCATTGGTAAACGCGCCACCCGGCTCGAGGGTCGGAATCTCGTCATAGATCATGCGGCCGGTTAGCAGAACTTTGCCGATCGTATGGTCAATACGAGCAATCTCCTGATTCTCGTTATAGAGCGCCCGCTGGTTGGAGATGATGTAGTTCGGCCCCAGTGCTGGCGCATTCGGCAGAAGCACCTTGCTGCCATCTGGATTGAACATGTCCTTTACATATGCAAGGGCAGTCGCATCCATGTTGCTGGTAGGAACCACCGTACCAGTGCTACCGCAGTTGGCGCTCGACGCACTGACGATATTGACGCGGGTACAGACTGTACTGGAACCGAAGTTGCCCTGACGCTCAGCAGCGGTTGGAACACCATTCTGCGTCAGCGGCGAGTAATTGATGACGCGGCGATATTCGCCGGAGAAGAAGAAGAAGGTGTGATCTCGCCAGATCGGACCGCCGACCGTACCTCCGAAGTCGTTGTAACGAAGCGGAGCGCGGACTGTACCGTTGAGCTTGGAAAAGTAGTTGTTCGCATTGAAGACATCGTTGCGGAAGAACTCGTACAGCGTGCCATGAAACTTATTCGACCCGCCGCGGGTAACAACGTTGACCTGACCGCCAACGCTGCCGCCGAACTCCGCCGTATAGGTGTTGCGTAGCGTTTTGAACTCGGCGATAGCGTCGACACTGGGATAGCTAAGCAGCGTCAGGTTCGATCCACGATCAACGTTCGTGGTGCCGTCAATCGTCCAATTATTCGTGGAAGAGCGGTTCCCGCTGACAGAGAAGGCCACCGTCGCCGTCGTTCCGCTCGGCAGCGAGTTACCGATATAGAGTTGATCGCTGGTGCCGCCGTAAACTACGCCCGGTTGAAGTGCCAGGAGTTGCTCGTAGTTGCGGTTATTCAGAATCAGTTCCTTCATCTGCACCCCGTTGATCAGAGATGCCACAGTTGCATTCTCGAAGTTAAGCTGAACCTGATCGGCAGAAATCTCCACGGTGGTTGCCGTCGATCCTGGCTTGAGAGCACCGTTCACGGTCAACGCATCGTTGACGTGGAGCACGAGTTTGTTGACGACCTGCCTGGAGAAGCCTGGGCCCTCGATCACTACCGTATAGGTACCCAATGGCAGAGAGGTTGCGGAATAAGTACCGGAGTTCCCGGTAGTGATGGTGCGGATGATCTGATTGGTGTCGGTATTGGTAAGAGTGACCGTCGCACCCGGAATCACTGCTCCGGTTGGATCGGTCACCGTACCGCTGATGCTGCCTGTCACGGACTGCGCCAAGGCGGGCATACCGGTCAGCAGCAGTACAGCCGCGACGGTACACAAATACTGCAAAATGCGCTTCATAGTGGAACTGCCTCCTCGAAATGGCGAACAAAAGAGGAATCGCCAAACAAAAACAACTAAGTTGGGAATAGGGGTGCTGACGCGCCATTCAGAGGTTTTGGCTGCGCCGCGAGGATGGTCCTTCTGTTGCAAGCAGTTGAATATGCCGTAACAGGATTGTCAACGAAGATTTTGTGCGGCTGATGGGGAAACGATCACTTCGCTGATCAAAGACGGCGATTAAGCAGATACCATGCCAGCGCCGCCAGGAACAGGAACAGGAGCCCCATCAGCCCAACGCCGGCCCACCGTAGTCGAATTGCGGGATCAGCGGCCTGATCGGGGTTCGCCATATTTTCGGTAAATGCGAGCCAGTCGGCGTCATCGTGCTTTAGAGAGCCACTACTGCGATAGCTCTCCATAAAGCGGTCATGCCATTCCTGCTCATCGAGGCCGACCACGCGAGCATAGCTGCGCACCATGCCGCGGTTGAACACTCCGCCAGGCAGGTCTTTGAAACGATCCTCTTCCAGGGATTCCAGATGGCGGACAGCAATTTTTGTCCTCTCGGAGATCATTTCCAGCGAGATTCCACGTTCCGCACGTGCACGCCGCAGTTGCTCTCCGAATCCAGCCATGGATCCGTTCACCATGGTCTCCCCGTCACCCGAATATTATTTTCTTGAGCATAGAGACAGAATCCTACCGAGTCAAAAGAGGAAGCCCCGCTCTATCGACTAGACTAGCAGTAGCGTGCGAATCCCCTTCCCAACCAAGGTTCCCCTGTGGGGCGCAATCCTGTTCGCCATCGTGCTCTGCCTCCTCGAAGTACTTCAGGGTACATCGACCTTTTTCGCGCTGGGCGTATTTGCATACGTTATGGTCGCGACCCTGGCCTTCAATGCAGCAGGCGGTCTGTCGACGCCAAGCGGCGGCTACATCTTCTTCCATGTCGTCCTGACAGCGTTGCTTGGTTTTGTGATGAAGGCCATCTTGTGGGAAGCGGCTGACAGCAGGCTGCGTGTGCCTGAAACCACCATCCTGGCCAACGTCGGCTTCGTCTTCGTCCTGCTGGTTGCTGTGTATGTGAAGCGGCCGTTGACCAAAAAACCTGCCATTCTCAGCGGCCTCATTACACCCGCCAGCGCCCGGCAGGCGACCATCGGTTGCATCATCATCGCCGTCGGCATTGATATCTTCTCAGCGATCTCCGGCCTTGAAAATGGCTCCTTTGCCAGTGCGCTGCATCGTCTGAACAGCTTCCTACCTCTTGCCATCCTGATCAGTACGTACGACACAGTCAAGCGCAGCGGAGGACGCAAGAATGTGAGCTTAATTGCAGTCTTCGCCGGCGCTTACACCTTTGTGTCCGTCGGCATTCTGATGTACTCCAAAGAAGGAATGCTGGCGGGCCTTGTCGCCTGGCTGATCGCTGTGGCCGCCAGCGGCGGCAGGCTCTCTATCCGGCAGATCGCTTTCCTCCTCATCGCGGGCGCAGGAATCGTGTACTACCTGGTGCCATATGCGCAGGGAGGCCGTAATGACAGATTTACCCCAGGCAGCGCTGTCGATAAAGCAATCAACAACCTCTCCCGTATCGACGAATTTCGAGCCGAACTCTCTTCAGAAGCAGGCGACACGAAGAGCAAGGAAAACGAACCGCTGTTTTACGACGCACCAGTGGGAGCATTTCTCGAGCGCCTCCAGATGATCAGCTGGGATGACGCCATGCTCGAAACGGTCATTAACGACGGCAAACTCGGCTACACCCCGCTTTGGACGTACTTGTACAACGCAGTGCCTCACTTTTTATGGCCCGATAAGCCCTTGACAACCTGGGGGAATTTTTACGCCCATCGCATCGGAGTACTTGCCGACGATGACGTCACGACAGGCGTCTCGTTTTCGCCAGTTACAGAGGCATTTGGGATGGACGGCTGGAACAGCCTCTTCTTCGTCTGTCCTTTCATCTACATCATCGTGTTTGCGGTCATCGATTCGGTGGGAGGCGACGTTCGCGAGACCCCCTGGGGCCTCTTATATACGTTGGTTTCTGCGCATGGCGCCAATGAAGGCCTGCTTGATACGCCTACTTCGATGGTCACGTTCATGACGCCTGTGCTGATCGGGCTCGCCTATTTCACCGTATATGTACTTCCACTCATCGGCGGCCTGCTGCTCCCGCGCAGTCGCACAGCGATCATGCAAGGCCGCAGGCAGCCAGGATTCGTTCGTGAAACGCAAAGCTAGAGCATTTTCCCTGTAGATGTAAGCTAGGGCTGCCGCATTTATGGGCGTTTTCCCCAATGAAAACGCTGCTGTACTCCCCTTCCGGGATACCCAGTAACAGGGAAAATGCGATTAAAGCATTTTCCCTGTAGATGTAAGCTAGGGCTGCCGCATTTATGGGCGTTTTCCCCAATGAAAACGCCGCTGTACTCCCCTTCCGGGATACTTCGTAACAGGGAAAACGCTCTAAGGCGATACACTGCAAAAGCATGAATAAGCTGGTTATTGGAAACCTCGTCCACAGGCCGCTACGCTCGCTGATCAGCGTCTTCGCCGTGGCCATTGAAGTCATCATGATCCTGTCCATCGCGGCAATCATGTTCGGCATGCTGAATGGACAGAAGGTAAGGACCAGCGGCATTGGCGCTGACATGGTGACGCATCCCGGTACGGCATCCAATCTGATCGGCGTGAGCGGCGCCGCGGCTTCCATCAAGGTTGCGGATGTCCTGCGTGCACTCCCGCATGTCACGGTGGCTGCACCGGTCAATATCAAGCTCTCCTCCGGGGCGACGCTGGAAAATATCTACGGCATCGATTTTAAGAGCTATGACGCTCTCCGCCCGTTCACCTTTATCGCGGGAGGCCCCTTCCAGGGTCCGGATGACGCCGTCATTGACGACTACGAAGCTGCCCGTGGAAAGGGGAGGAAGGTGGGTGACCCCATCGAGATCCTCAACCACACCTTTCATATCAGCGGCATCGTCGAGCATGGCAAGGGTGGCCGCAAGTTTATCCCGCTTGACACCATGGGACAGCTGATCGGTACCGAGGGCAAGGCCAGCTATTTCTATCTCAAACTCGACGACATCAAAAACAGCGACGCCGTTCGCGCTGAGATCAAGGCGACTCCGGGCATGGAACAATATGACGTTCAGACCATGGAAGAGCTGCTCTCCAGCCTGGCGCCCGATAAGTACCCGGGCTTCAACGTGGGCCTTCGCACCGTCATTGGCATCGCGATCATCATTGGCTTCCTCGTGATCTTTCAGTCCATGTACACCGCGGTCATGGAACGCACCCGCGAAATCGGCATCCTGAAGTCGCTCGGCGCCTCCAGAGCAACCATCGTCGGCATCGTCCTCCGCGAAAGCAGTCTGCTCGCGATCTGCGGCATCGCTTTGGGCATTGCTGCGACGTTCGGCATCCGGGCAGGTCTGCATGCGAAGTTCCCCACCATGGACTTCGAGCTGACCGGACATTGGATCGTCATTGCAACTCTTCTGGCACTCGCTGGAGCTCTCTTCGGCGCGCTCTATCCGGCGCTGAAAGCTGCGGCAAAAGATCCCATCGAAGCACTCGCATACGAATAGGGACTCGTCGCTTCTCACCCGCGTAAGCTTCCAGCGTTGCTATCTCCCTTCCGGGATACCCGGCAACAGGGAAATTTTCTAAGACGACATTTCACGGCAAAAGCTGCTGCCTGCACCGCACTTCTGGAGACGGCTATATGGACTGCCAGGATGATCCGTTAAAATCCCATACGTGAACGGAAATTACCGTGTTCTTCGTGGAACCCTGCTGGCTGTCGCGGCAATGTTCTTCGCGTTGCACGCCGTACACCCGACTGCTGACTTCCCCAACCACTCCCCTTGGATGGACTGGGCCAAGTACACGGACGAAGGCTGGTACGGCGATGCCGCTATCCGCTACTTCCTGCGCGGGAACTGGTACGTCTCAGGCGACTTCAATCCTGCCGTCGCACTCCCCGTCTGGCCCCTTCTGGAAGCCATCGTCTTCTCCATCTTCGGCGTCAGCCTGGCCACGGCACGCGGCCTGGCGATTGGAGTCTTCGGCAGCATCCTTATCGTGACCTATCTGCTGCTTCGCCGTATGCGCCAGGGCTCGCTGGTGCCTGCGATAGCGGTCTTGCTTCTGACGGTAAGTCCGTTCATCTACGCATTCAGCCGGCTCGCCATCCTGGAACCGCTGCTCATCCTGCTTACCCTGCTCGGTCTGTACGCAGGATCTTTCCTGCAGCCGGCAGCAACGGGACGCGCGCGATGGCTGCCGGTGCTGGCTCTTGGCATCATTCTGCCCCTCATGGTGCTGACCAAGACGACGGCAGTCTTTCTGCTCCCTGCTATCTTCTGGATGGTCTTTGCGCAGTCTGAATACAACTGGCGAGTGGCGCTGCGGTTTGCCCTGCCGGCAGGCGTAATTGCCGCCGCGATCTGGGGCGGATACTTCCTGCTCTTCGTCCGGCCACATTACCTGGCCGACTACCGCTACCTGTTCAGCGCAAACCAATACACCAGCTTCGATAAAGAGCCTTTGTGGAAGGTGATCGCCAATACCTTCCGCGACGGCATGTGGATGGGACGGGCCTCCTACTTCCTGGTTGCCGTCGCGCTTGCGGCCGTGGTCGTAACCCATCGGAAGGTCTGGCGCAACCCGCTATATGTCTCGCTTTTGTTATGGGTAGGCGGCTACTTCTTTTTCCTGGCGTATCACAACAATCTTCAGCCCAGGTATTACCTGGTCGTGGCGGTTCCGCTAACAATCCTGTTGGCCATCTCTCTGACACTGCTCTCTGAGGACCGTGCGATGGTACGTGGCGCTGCTGCTGCGGCACTGGCGATCGTCGCCGTGCTGCATGCGGCAAAGACGATCCACTATGTGCGCACGCCGGAGTACACCTACCTGAATGCGGCGCGCCGCATCCGATCCTTGATTGACGCAGACCCGCGAGGAAACCATCTGGTCCTCTCCATCTCCGGATCGAACCTTGCCTTGATGACCGGGTTGCCGGCCATCTGCGACGACTTCGGCACTATGGCGCTCGACCAGCGTGTCGCCGCCTATAAACCTGGATGGTTCATCACCTGGAACCTGGTGGAGGATGACAAGATGGACGCCCTGTCGCCGCTATATAAGCTAACGCGGGTGGCCGAATACCCAGCCCTCGACGACCCGGAGCGCAACCTGCTCATCGTCTATCGTCTTGACCCCAAGCCGTCGACGCCCGCACCCGCAAAAAAGAGGACTCGGAGGCGGCCACAGTTTATGGCCACCTCGCTTCGCGATGGCGAGGCAAAGGTCTCGCTGGACGACGAGTAGAGCATTTCCCTGTTGCTAGGGCGTATCGACAAATTCAGTTGATCTGACACAGCATGACCGAAACTGGTGGGAGCAGCGGGGTCCCACCGATTCGAGCTTCGCTCGAACATCCCACCGATCACATTGCGATGGATGGGCGCCCAGAGTATCGGCTATCTGGAATTTGTCGATGCACCTAGAGTAGCTCTAGGCTTTTTTCGGTTCCCAAAGGGCAAACATCGCACCGGTGGGATCAAGCAGGATCGAGAAGGCGCCCATTCCCTCCACCGTATCTCCATGCAGGAGCTTCGCGCCAAGAGAGACAGCCTTATCGGTCGACTCCTTCAGGTTTTCTACGCCGATGTAGGGGGTCCACTGGGTGGGAGCTCCGGGCATGGTAAACATGCCGCCCCCCGGGCCGGAGTCGGTCTGGAAGATGGAGTAGACCCCAACGGGCATCTGGTGATCCTGATAGGTCCATCCGCATAACTCGCCGTAGAAAGCCTTTGCTGCGGCCAGATCCGGCGTCGTCAGTTCAAGGTGTACGAAGGGTAGCTTTGCCATGCGGGAAGAGTGCTCCTGCCGCGCAGCCCCGGGCAAGTTAATTCTCAGTCAAGTTAATTCTCAATCAAGCTTTTTGCGGGAGCGCGGTTTCGCGGTCTTCGCATTCTTCGCGACGCGCAGGCGGTGTGCTGTCATCAATGCTCCGCGGATCTGGTCTTCACTGGCTGCTGCCAGCACCATGTGGGTGGCTCCATTGCGTCCCCAGCCACCGGGAACGGGCAGAAAAATCTCGGGGAGCGCTTCCACCAGGGGCTGCTGCGTCTCCGGGTCAAGCATCAGGTTGCCATAACCCTTTGCCTCGGCGGCGAGTGTCGCAAAAATACGTCCACCGACACGAAAATCAGTAGCGCCCATATGCGAGCCTTCTTCGGCGCCGGGAAGTGAGAGCGCGATCCTGCGGAAATCGGCGGGAGTCATCGGGCAACATTCTAGTCGCTAGTGTGATGTCTCAGAAGTTCTCGTCATAAATCTTGTCATCCCGAGCGAACGGGGTCCCGGCCAGCTTCGCTGGCTGGTGCAGGAAGCGAAGGACCTGCTCTTTCAACGCTTCGGAAGGCAAAGCTCTTCATGATTTATGCACGAACTTTAAGATTGAGGACCCCTGTTTTGCTTAAGGGCACGGCTTTCAGCCGTGCCGTATAAAGTTGGCAAGAAACGCGGCTTTAGCCGCTGAGGTACCAAACCATGACCTCAGCGGCTAAAGCCGCATTTCTTCTGGGCTCAGTACGGGACGGCTGAAGCCGTCCCCTTAACCACCCCAGCCAGCAGAGCTGGCCGGGGGCCCCGGAGCAAGGCATTCGCGCCGCAGGCGCGAACCTAGAGGTATCCTCCCATCGCTATAGATCTGTAAAAAGGGAGTCTGAACCGAACAGTTGGGTCGTTTGGTGTAATGGAAGGAGCATCCGGGCCTCGCAAAGAATCAATCTCTATACCCCAAGGAGAACACTTACTAGTGCGCCCCGGCCGGTGGCCCCTTTCCTTTGACCTTCTGGAAGAACCACACGATAACGACACAGGCCAGGCACAGCAACGACAGTAACCGGAAGACATCGACGAACGACCAGTACATGGCCTGCCGGATAAGTTGCTGATAGAGATTAGCGTTGGCTCCGGTAGCGGCATTGGCCGGGCCAAGGAAGGAGCCTGCCAGCACCCTCTGCAGCGACTGCACGGCCTGCTGGAATTGAGCGCCGGTAATCGGGACATAGTTCGTGATCTCGTTCTGATGGAGAGCGGCACGGCGCACCAGCAGTGTTTGCGCGATCGAGATACCGATAGAGCCACCGACATTGCGCATCAGGTTGAAAAGTCCGGAGGCGTTGCCGATCTGGTCGTTGCGTAACGTCCCGTAGGCCATAGTGCTGATGGGCACAAAGACGAAGGCCAGGGCGATACCGGTGATGACAATGGGCCAGAAGAGTGTGGTCGGCGAGATCTCCAGAGTAATGTTGCCGAAGTAAAGCGTCGTCAGTCCGAAAACCAGGAACCCGAGCGTTAGCAGAACGCGGTTATCGATCTTCGACGAGATCTGACCCACCAGGAATGAACCAAAGATCGCCCCAAGTCCGCGCGGAGCCACAACGAGACCCGCGGTAAAGGCGGTATAGCCCAGCAACTCCTGGTAGAAGAGCGGAAGCACGGTTACCGTCGAATAGATGGCCATGCCGAAGAGCAGAATCAGCAGGCAGCCCACGCCGAAGTTACGGTTCTTCAGAATCTGAAGGCAGACAAGCGGCTCACGTGCCCGCCAGGAATGAATGATGAACCAGATCAGCGAAACCACCAGGAATGTAGCGGCCCAACGAATCCAGATAGCTCCGAACCAATCGTCTTCCTGTCCCTTATCGAGAATGATCTGGAGGCAACCGGTCCAGACGCAGAGGGTGCCGAAGCCGATCATGTCGAACGGTGGCACCTTCGCCTTGGCGATGTAAGGGGGATCCTTCACGAAGCGGCCGATCATGAAGACCGCCAGAAGGCCGACTGGAATATTGATGTAGAAGGCGTATCGCCAGGAGTACGTATCGGTCAGCCAGCCGCCGAGCGTGGGACCGATGACAGGAGCGACGACGACACCGAGTGCGAACACAGCCATTGCCGCGCCTCGTTTCGCCGGCGGGAATGACTCGAGCAGGATGGCCTGCGAGAGAGGTTGCAGCGCTCCCCCGCCGGCACCCTGAATCACACGAGCCAGAAGCATGAGCGCAAGACTCGGAGCCGCTCCGCAGAAGAAGCTGGCAATCGTGAAGATGGTGACGCAGGAGATGAGAAAGCGTTTCCGTCCGAAACGAAGGCTGCACCAGTTGGAGGCCGGCAGAACGATCGCATTCGACACCAGATAGCTGGTCAGCACCCAGGTGGCTTCATCGGTCGAAGCCGATAGCGATCCTGCAATATAAGGCAGCGCGACAGCGGCGATGGAGGTGTCCAGAACCTCCATGAAGGTGGCCAGCATCACCGACGCGGCAATGAGCCACGGGTTTACCCCCTGGGTGACGACGCTGGATTGGTCCACCGTAGCGGCGGCTGAAGCCATGTTCCCTCGCGCTGGGAGTAAGAATTTCCGAAACAGACGTGTTTGATCTCGTTAGAAGCCCGCCGCCGCGAAGAGGATGCATCTATTTCCCAACCGTCACCAGAAGCAGCGCATTTGGCGTGAGCTGCAGACGAACAGCGCCGTTCGTCAACCGCATATGCTCGGGCTCTTCGAGAGCGGTCTTGCTGTTGAGCTCCGCCGCCTGGGCGGCCGTAGGGCTTACCGGACTTCCCATCGCTTTGTAGAAGGGCGCAACGTTACTATGCGTCTCATCGACACGCTGGATGCTGACCTCGGCGTTCGCATTGACACCCTGGACCTGCAAGATAACCGTACTATCTTGCGGCTGCGTCTCGGGATCAACCAGGTTCCATAGAGCGATGGCCAATCGGCCGTCCGGCTGACGAGTGACGATCGCGTTCTTCGACGGGTTGGGGATGCGCTGGTCGCCGAGCTTATGCAGCAGCGCGAAGTCATAGAAAGCGGGTTTGTTGATCCCACCCATCGCACGGATGCCGAACTGCGTAAAGGGAGCCCGCGCCGGACCTCCCTCTTCAAAGACCTCAGAGAAGGTCCAGAAGGAGAGATAGTCGACGTTGCCATCGCTCTCGCGAATGGTATTCGCCAGCGCAGGGCCGACATATGGCGTCTCGCGCGCATTATGAGCGGGATAGACGTTCCATTCGGTCCAAAGCAAGGGGAGATGCGGCATGGGCGAAGAGTCGATCTGGCGCCGCACTTTTGCGACAGCGGCAGCGACGCGATCTTCCGGCGCAATCACCTCGTCGGTGCCGAGCAGGCGCTTCACAGGCTCATCTGCATAGCCGTGGGTCGAGACGAAGTCCACCGGAACGTGGTTCCGGGAACAGAAGACGAGGAACTCCGGAATCCAGGCTGCGGCGGCGGTTGCCGGACCTCCGACACGAAGGCGTGAATTCACGGCTTTCAGAGATCGCGCGGTGTTGGCGTAGAGATCGAAGTAGGTTTCGCCACGGGGAACGCCACCCCAGAAGTCGATATTGGGTTCGTTCCACACTTCGAAGTACCACTGCGCCACCTCGTCGATGCCGTAACGCTCCACCAGATGCCGGGCGAGCGCTGTCATTAGGTCGTTCCAGAGCTTGATGTCTTTAGGCGGAGAGACATTCTGCTTGTACCAGAAGGGATGCAGTGCGTCGGGGTTGAAGGCCAGCTTCTTCGGCATAAAGCTGAGCTCAACCACCGGACGGACGCCTGCAGCGCGCAGACCATCGTAGACCTGATCGATGTAGTTGAAGTTGTAGACCGGATTGCCGTGTCTGTCCTCGTCATAGACACCCAGCTCGTCGTGCAGGATAGCGTGGAAGCGGATGTACTTCACCCCGGTAGCAGCGTGGACCGCGGCGAGGTCATCCCGGTAGCTCTGGCGAAGCGAAAGAATCGCACGACCGGAGCCGAACATCTCTTCCCAGAAGTGGGGAAAGGGTTTGGCCTCGGCATGGGCATCGACACGCACCGTCTCTTCCCGTTGCGCTACAGCGGGAAGTACGGCACACCACAACAGCACGGCAAGGACGACTCGGCGGCACATACTGCGCCGTTAGATGCCAGGGCCCGTCCGACAAATTCGCCTTCGTTGGACTTTGCCGGCAAGAAACGGGATGTGGCCATCTGGCTGATCGTTGCAGGATACTGACATGAACCTCGCTATGGCAGTTCGCCCCTCCACCCCGGCTGCAGTCCCGACAACGATCGAAGACACCCGCTGGAAGCAGGTGCTCGACCGCGACGCTACCGCCGATTTTGTCTACGGCGTGCAGTCGACCGGGATTTTCTGCCGTCCGTCCTGCCCCAGCCGCAGGCCCAATCGCACGCAGATCCGCTTCTTTGACAGCACCGCCCAGGCTGCGGCAGCGGGCTTCCGCGCCTGCAAGCGCTGCCGGCCGACAGAGCGTCCGCATGATCGCTTTGCCGAGCCGGTCAGCCGCGCGGCGGCGTATCTCGCCAGCCACAGCGACGAAACGGTCACGCTGGATGAGCTAGCCCGGATTACCAAAACCAGCCCCTTCTCGCTGCAGAAGAATTTCAAACGCATTCTCGGCGTCACGCCGAAGGAGTTCGCGGCAGCAAAGAAGCTGGAACGCCTGCGCAAACACCTGCCCCAGGGACGGGTGACAGACGCGACCTATGAAGCAGGCTTCTCTTCGCCGAGTCGCATGTACCAGGCTGCGGAAGCTCTGGGTATGACGCCGGGCGAGGCAGGACGAGGAGCACAGGGACTGACGATCCGCTTTATCACCAGCGAGTGCTCGCTTGGTCTGGTGCTGGTGGCGGCAACCGATAAGGGCATCTGCTCCATCGCTTTCGGAGACTCGGCATATCAATTAGAAATTGATCTTCGCGCCCGGTTCCCGCATGCAGAGATTGCTTCAGAGGAAGATGATCCGCTGCTGACACAGGGTGTTCGCTTTGTCCTGGCACAGCTAAGGTCGGCTCCCCATGAGCTTGATCTGCCGCTGGACCTGAGGGCGACGGTCTTTCAGCAACGCGTGTGGAAGGTGCTGCGCGAAATCCCTCGCGGAGAGACACGTACCTATGCCGAGGTGGCGAAGTCCATGGGACAACCCACAGCAACCCGCGCCGTAGCCCGTGCGTGTGCGACGAATCCAGTGGCTGTGGCCATTCCTTGCCATCGCGTCATTGGGAGTGATGGCAAGCTCACTGGCTATCGGTGGGGCGTGGAGAGGAAGAAGAGATTGCTGGAAATGGAAGGGGTGTAACTCGCTTTGCGAGTTACGCGTTGAAAGTTGCAAGTTGAAAGTTGAAGACGTGCTGCATGGGTGCATCCATCTGCACATGGGCACCCAGTTTGTCGCTAATCGCAACGTGGTTCGAAGCGGAAGATGTCGGGGCGGCTGTAGTGCCCGGCGACATCGAGGTCGAATTTACCGCGTTGGATCTCGTCCAGATCGAGATCGGCGAAGAGGAGGTCCGGTTCTGCCATTGGCCCGCCGAGCAGCTCACCACGTGGGGAGACAATGAGACTTCGACCGTGGATCTCTCCGCCGATTCCCTGCAGGTCTACAGGCCAATCGGAGGTCGCCAGTTGCTGGCAGGCACTGAGGACAAAACAACGGCCCTCGTATGCGATGTGCCGCATGCTGGTCTGCCACATCTCACGCGCATCCACGGTTGGCGCACACCATAGCTCCACACCCTGGTTGTAGAGGTGTTGCCGATAGAGCGGCATGTAGTTCTCCCAGCAGATCGCCGTACCGATGCGGCCGACCTCTGTCTGAACCACCTGCATGGTGTCGCCTCCACCGAAACCCCAGATCAGTCGTTCGCTGCCTGTAGGCATGAGCTTCCGATGTTTGGCGACAACGCCGCCATTTGGTGTGATGACCAGCGAGATGCAGTAGAGCGTATTGCCGTCACGTTCGACGGCCCCGGTGACGATGTGCAGGTTCAATTCATGCGCCAGAGACTCGAGCTTCGCGGTCTCGGGACCGGGACAACGAATCGCGGCTTCCATGTAGCGGCGGAAGAGTTCGCGGCCTTCGTCCGTGCGATTGCCCACGGTCGCTCCGAACGAAAGCCCTTTGGGATAGCCGCCAAGCATGGCCTCCGGAAGCACCAGCAGTTGCCCGCCTTGCGCGGCCGCTTTGCGGGAGAGCATTTCCACCTTCTCTATTGTGCGGGGCGTATCGAACATCACACTACCGGCCTGGGCCACGGCGACTTTCAGCATGGGAACAACTCCTCAGTACAATTCAACGATTCAAAGATTCAACCATCTCGCCGAAGGCGGTCCTAAGAACGCTTGCGTTCCTGCGCGAGCGCGTCGTACTTCTGTTGGGCTTTCAGCACCAGGGGCATATGTTGTTCGGCCCAGTGCGCTAGCGCTGCTACAGGATGCGAGAGCTTTGTGCCCAGTGGGGTGAGTGAGTATTCGACTGAGACCGGCACCGTGGGATAGACCTTGCGTTTGAGCAGACCGTCACGTTCCAGCTTGCGCAGAGCTTCGGAGAGCACCTTCTGCGAGATGCCCGTCAGCTCGCGGCGCAACTGGTTGAAGCGGATGGGACCGTCGCGCAGACAATCCAGAATGAGCAGAGCCCATTTATCGGCGATACGGTCGAGCACCATGCGCGTGGGGCAGTCTTTGTTGTACACGTCGTAGGGCCGGGGAATGCGATGGTCCTGTGGCTTCGCTGCCGGTTTCTTTGCGGTAACCATGTAAGAAAAAAGTGCCTTCTTGCGCGAATCTCGCGAGAGCTTAAGATTACTCCCAGATATCTGGTTTCTGAAGGAAACCAGGCAGGAGAGATTTTATATGAGCGGATCGGTGCTGGTATTTGGTGCAAGCGGAACACTGGGGGTTCCGGTAGTGAAGGGCCTGCTGGAAAAGGGTGAGCGGGTGAAAGCAGCCACTCGCGGGGGCAAAGCAATTCTGGACGCGGAGCCGGTGGCGTTTGAGTATGGCGCTCCGGTGGACTTCGATGCGCTGTTTGCTGGCGTGGATCGCGCGTTTTTGCTAGTCCCCAGCGGATATCCGGATGCCTTCAGCCTTGTCGCGCCTGTCGTGGACGCAGCTGCCGCACAGAAGGTGAAGCTGGTTTTTCTCAGCGTGCTGGGAGCGGATGCGGATGAAAGCATTCCTTATCGCAGGATCGAGCGGAAGATCGAAGCTTCGGGCTCACGCTATGTGATTCTGCGGCCCAACTGGTTTGATGATAACTTCCATACCTTCTGGAAGGCCGGCATCGTCCATGGGCAGATTCAGCTTCCGGCAGGAGATGGCAAGACCAGCTTCATCGATGCACGCGATATTGCGGCTTCAGCCGTAGCTGCCCTGACGACCAATAAGTTTGATGGACGTGCCTTCAACCTGACCGGTCCCGAGGCTCTGAGTTATGCCGAGGCTGCAAAGATCCTGTCGAAAGCCACTGGAAAAGAGATCGGCTATACCGCAATGAGCGATGAGGCGTTTATTGCAATGCTGACCTCGGCCGGTGTGCCGGAGGAGTATGGGAAGTTCCTGGCGACCATCTTCGCCCCGGTGCGTGCGGGATATATGGCTGGAGTGACGGGTGATGTAACGGAGTTGACCGGGAAGCCCGCGTTGTCACTGGAGGCATACGCGAAAGATCATGCGAACGAGTTGCAAGTCGGAAGTTAAAGCGCGAAGACATGAGCTTTTGGGGAGGCTTGCACAGCTCCCCAAAAGCAATTCGAGCTTCGCTCGAATGCCCATGTCCCAGAAACGGGACATAGGGCACCCGGATCTCTGTATCAATATCAATAAGCAGCCGTGCATTTTCTTTTGCGTCCATATGTAGGCTCGATGACATCTATTGGATATGCGGGTGTTGATCTTTGGAGCCAGTGGGATGGTAGGACAGGGCATCCTGCTGGAATGTTTGCGGGCTGCCGATGTGGCAGAGGTTGTCTCCATTGGGCGGTCGCCGTTGCCGCAGAAGCACCCGAAGCTTAAAGACATTCTGCTGCCCAACCTCTTCGATATCGCTACCGTGACCGACGAGTTGACCAGTTTCGATGCGGTCTTCTTTCCGCTTGGTGTCTCTTCCTTTCGTATGTCGGAGGCGGACTATCGCTACATCACCTATGACCTGGCAATGAAGATCGCCTCCCTGGTGGCGAAACAGAGTCCTCAGGCGACATTCTGCTATGTCTCCGGCAGCGGAACAGACGTCAATAGCCGCACCATGTGGGCGCGGGTGAAGGGTGAGCTGGAGGAGGCGCTACTGCGGCTTCCCTTCGCCGATGCCTTCATGTTCCGTCCCGGCATGATCCGTCCATTGGACGGCATCAGGACCAAGACGCCGCTCTATAACGCGATCTATCTTCTTGTCAGTCCGCTTGTTCCGCTGCTGATGCGAATGTTCCCGAAGCAGATTGTCACCACCCGCGAGGTGGGTAAGGCGATGCTGGCGGTGGCCCGGAAGGGATATCCCAACCCGATTCTGGAGCCGATCGATATTCGCCGGGCTGCTGGAATCCTTATTTAGAGGCTGTTTCCTCGTGGGGCACTGTGATACGTTGCCCCCATATGTCCTATACCGAAAGCTACGAGTGTGACGTTTGCGGCAATAAGAAGGGAGAGCGCGACCTGTGGTGGCTCTCATTCAGCGACTGTATTCCCGGGTCCTCCCCCGACGACACTATCCCGGTCATCAAGTTCTCCCGCTTCGATACCAGCCACTCCCACGACAAGACCGTGAAGCATCTCTGCGGCGCCCAGTGCGCGGCGACGCTGATGAACCGCTGGATGAGCGACCAGCACGAAGACCCCGATCAGCATTGCGCCCGGTAGCGCACAGGCACCGTGCATAGGAGATCGGGCGTTGCGCCCGGTAGTCCACAAGCACCTTGTGCACAGGAAAGCGGGCATTGCGCCCGGTAGCGCACAGGCACTGTTCATAGAAGATCGGGCGTTTGCGCGGTAACCTATTATCAGGCGCTTGAGTGCGCTGTTTGCCCCGCTCGCTGCACGGATTCCCCGTTCCCGCCGGTTGCACGAAAGGTAGTGCAATCCGGGTGCTATTCTGAGGCGGGAAATTTTCTATCCCAAATTTCTTAAGAGGTATCTATGTCCACAGCCACTCTGGAACAGACACTGCCCTACAAAGTTGCCGACATCTCGCTGGCCGACTGGGGACGCAAGGAGATCACCATCGCCGAGCAGGAGATGCCCGGCCTGATGTCAATCCGCGCGAAGTATGCCCCCGCCAAGCCGCTGAAGGGCGTGCGCGTCACCGGATCGCTGCACATGACCATCCAGACCGCCGTGCTGATCGAGACGCTCGTGGAGCTGGGCGCCGATGTGCGCTGGGCAAGCTGCAACATCTTCTCCACGCAGGACCACGCTGCCGCAGCCATTGCCGCTGCCGGCGTGCCTGTCTTTGCCTGGAAGGGCGAGACCCTGGAAGAGTACTGGTGGTGCACCGACCAGGCGCTGAGCTTCCCCGGCGGTCTGGGACCACAGCTCGTCGTCGATGACGGTGGCGACGTGACCCTGCTGATCCACAAGGGCTATGACCTGGAGAACGGCGATCGCTCGTTCGTCGACTCCGAGGGCGGCAGCGAAGAGGAGCGCGTGATCAAGGCGCTGCTGAAGAAGGTGCTGGCACTGAGCCCCAACCGCTGGCACGATGTGGCCAAGGAGTGGCGTGGCGTCTCCGAGGAGACCACGACCGGCGTTCACCGCCTGTACAAGATGATGGAGCAGGGCAAGCTGCTGGTACCGGCCATCAATGTGAACGACTCCGTGACCAAGTCGAAGTTCGACAACCTCTATGGCTGCCGCGAATCGCTGGCAGACGGCATCAAGCGCGCCACCGACGTGATGGTGGCCGGCAAGGTTGCTGTGATCTGCGGTTATGGCGATGTGGGCAAGGGATCAGCACATTCGCTGCGCGGTATGGGCGCCCGCGTGATCGTCACCGAGATCGACCCCATCAATGCGCTGCAGGCTGCGATGGAAGGCTTCGAGGTCACGACCATTGAGGAGACTCTCGGCCGTGGAGATATCTACGTCACCTGCACCGGCAACGTGGACATCATCACCTTCGAGCACATGGAGCAGATGAAGGATCAGGCCATCGTCTGCAACATCGGCCACTTCGACAACGAGATCCAGATGGACCGCCTGAACGCCGCAACCGGCGTCACCAAGCTGAATATCAAGCCGCAGGTCGACAAGTACACCTTCCCCTCCGGCAACTCGATCTTCGTGCTCGCTGAAGGCCGCCTGGTGAACCTGGGTTGCGCGACGGGCCATCCGAGCTTCGTGATGTCGAACAGCTTCTCCAACCAGACGCTGGCTCAGCTCGACCTCTGGAAGAACAAGGACACCTACAAAGTTGGCGTGTATGTTCTGCCGAAGAAGCTGGACGAAGAAGTCGCCCGCCTGCACCTGGAGAAGATCGGCGTTAAGCTGACGACTCTTTCACAGAAGCAGGCTGATTACATCGGCGTGCCGGTGGAAGGCCCGTTCAAGGCGGAGCATTATCGGTACTAAGTAGTTGAATGATGGAATCGTTGAATAGTTGAATGGTAAAAGCCCCTCGGTACATCGAGGGGCTTTTCATTTGAGGGATAGATCGATTCAACGGCTCAGTAGAATCGGGTGCGCCATATCCGGGGTCCGCAACGAACTCGCTCGTTGCGGTGGTGTCTGGGCGCTTTATCGCTGCAAACCCACATCTCGGCTTTGCCGAGATATGGGGCACCCAGTTGGTCCGCACCCGTCTGTCGCGCATCTGCTTAGCGGACGCGGGCGTTGTGTTTGTCGCGATAGATCCGTTTGGACTCGGCGTTCTGCTGCTTGTTGATTACGCGGCGGTCGGCGGCGGTGAGGTGGCCGTTGTTCTGGGCGCGCATCGCGCGTTCTTCGTGATTGATGGCTGCCTCCTGGTGTTCCAGGTGTGAGGTCTCACGAGGGGTCAGCTCGCCGGAGCGGACGCCCTGGGCGATGCGGTCCTGCTGGTTGATCTTGCGATTACGAATCTCCTGCGAACTTTGTGCGAGGACGAGGGTGGGAGCAACGGCGACCAGTGTAGTAAGAGCGAGGGAAGCGAACTTCTTCATACGGGGAATCTCCTTCAATTGCAGTAGCAGGGATGAAGCGCCTGCCTACGGAGAGAGAAGACACGGGGAGATACGCCATGTTGCGAAGTTTATTTTTCGCGCAGAAGCGCGACATCCGGTCCACTATTGGGTCGCGGTCGCAGAGTCGTAGTCGTTGGCCACAATGACGTTCAGCGCAGGGGTGGTCACAAGCTGGCGATCGAGGATCACGATGGTGCGTGCGGAACCTTGCGGATAAGCTGTCGATGCTCCGGTATAGAGCGTCGTGGTGGTAGTGGTGAGCGCCGTTCCGTTACTAACGATGTAGAGCGTATAAGTACCGACTGGTATGTTCAGGTAGCCGGTATTGGTATTGAAGCCGACGTTGCTCTGCAACGCCGAGACGGCAGTGACAGCCGTCCCTGACGGAACCATGTAGATATCAACATTGCCAACCGCAGTGGACTGGTTGAGGAAGCGGATGGCGATCTGACCCGAAGGAGCTGGCTGCGACTGGTCAGTAAGCACCGTTGCGCCCAGGCTGGCGACGACGTTGCCGATCAGGACGGTGTACTGTTTGCTGTTGGCCAGGGTCGCGCGCGTCGTGGCCAGGGCTTGGCGGGTGCCGGCGGTATTCGCGGTGATGACGTAGGTAGCTGGTGTTGCCGGGACGTACGACGTAATGGTGCCAAAACCTACGTTGTAGGTGACGGCGGTGTTGCCCATGTACATATCCAGACCGCCGGCATCAATAGAAGCGTCAATGAAACGGATCTGCGAGGTGGCGGTGCTGCCGGTGACACCCTGGCAGCCACCGAAACCAAGCGTCGCGGCGGCCAGAGCGGTCGCGGCGGCGACGCGCTTAAAGAACTGTGCAACGTCTGGTTTCATTGGCCTGTCTAAGTCGTGTGGACTGCTTGCAACAGAGTACCTGATTCCGGGTTATCAACCTAGGGAGAAAGTCGTTACTCCCCAGAACGAAAGTCGTATGGTGAAGCTCCCCTCCTATCTGGCATGGCCCCTTGCTCTCTCCACCGCCGTCCTGGCGCAACAACAGGAGGCGCCGCAGCAACGCGTCACCGCGATTCCCAGCATGCGGGCCAGACTGGGGACGCAGCCCCTTCCCCAACGCAAGTCGTCCTATAGCTTTACGGTCGCTAACACGGCGTGGTTGGATACCGGCGTTACCGTGGCTGCGGGCGAGCCGCTGAAGCTGAGCGCAAAGGGAAGCTTTCAGCTTGCAGATGGCCGCAAGACAGGGCCCGCAGGTGTCAATCGAGGCTGGCGCGACCTGCTGGCAAGCTTTCCCATGAACACAGCTCCTGTCGGATCACTGATTGGACGCGTCAGCGATGCTGGAGCGTCCATTCCCTTCCCCATTGGCGAAGGCGACACCGTCACGGCGCCCACCTCCGGCCATCTTTACCTTGGAGTCAATCTTCCAGAAAGCATCTCAGCCACAGGCAGCTTTACCGTCAAGCTGGAGTTCCCCAAACCACAGGCAGTCGCACCGAAGGCACTGGCGGCGCCGCTGCAGGACCTTACCTCGCTGATCTCTCCAGAGACCTTCGCCGAGATCCCACGTCGCGTGACAGATCAGCAGGGGAATGTCGGCGACATGGTGAACTTCGCCCTGATAGGCACGCGTGGACAGGTGGAGCAGGCCTTTAAGGCGGCCGGCTGGTTACAGGTAGATCGGTCCGTCGATGCCGCCATCGTGCATGGCATCATCTCCACGTTGGAGCATGAGGCTTACCTGGAGATGCCGATGAGCACACTGTATCTCTTCAACCGGCCACAAGACTTGTCCTATGCGCGAGCGGAGGCGATCAGCGTCGTCGCCGTGCGGCATCATCTCCGCGTATGGAACAGCGGTAAGACGGTCAACGGTGTGCCGCTATGGGTAGGATCGGCGACGCATGACAACGGCTTTGAGAAAGATGAGCGCAACGGGCAGGTGACCCACCACATCGATCCCGATATCGACATCGAGCGCAAGTTCGTCCTCGATAGCTTCGATGCCGCCGGCGTGTTTTCGTCAGCAGCCTATGTGTTGCCGGATAATCCGTTTTCGAGCGGAAAGACCGCGACCGGTGGAGAGTTTCATTCTGATGGGCGGATTCTGGTGATGATGTTGAAGTAGCGAGAAGAGTTAAAGTTGAAAGTTAAAAGTTAAAGCGTTAAGGCATGGGCGAGAAGAGTTGAAGTTACAAGTTGAAGGTTGAAGACGTACGGTATGGACAACGTTGAACTGGGTGCCCCATATCTCGGCTACGCCGAGATGTGGGTTTGGAGGATGCCTGTTCCCAGCGGGACTCGGTGACTGCAAACCCACATTTGGCGATAAAGCCGCCAGATATGGGGCACCCAGTTCTTCTAAGTACAGGCATCAACAACTAGCAACCAGGAACCAGCAACTAGCAACTGCTTTAGCTGACTCGCATCACTACCAGTGTCATGTCGTCGTGCTGGGGAGCGCCATTTGCGAACTCGTCAGCGCGGCGATAGAGGGCGCGTAACAGGCCTTCTGCTGTCAGCGCTCCGCGGGCGCGTTCCTGTTGAGCTGCGGCGATCATGCGGCACTCGCCCCATTCTTCGTCGCCGTCGTCCATGGCTTCAGAGATGCCGTCGGTGAAGAGCAGAAGGATGTCTCCGGGTTCGAGATAGACATCCCGCTGTTTGTACCCGGTATCACTCTCCAGCAGGCCGATCACCATGCCGGTTACTTCAAGCTCGATGACCTGATCGCCGCGCAGGATTACGGGTGGATTATGTCCGCCGTTGGCGTAGCAGAGACGGCGGCTCGTGGGATCATACTCAGCGTAGAAGAAGGTGGCGTAGCGGTTGGCGGTGCTGCCGTCATAAACCAGCTTGTTGATGTGCCCCATCAGCTCGCCGAGATCGGAAGAGCCGACGAGCGTGAGACCTCGCAGACTTGCGCGAAGACTCGCCATCAACAACGCGGCCGAGATGCCTTTGCCCGAGACGTCTCCGATGGCCAGGCCGAGCAGACGCGGCTGCGGCGAACCATCGTCGCTCTCGCGCTTCACTTCCATGACGTCGTAGTAGTCGCCGCCGATCTCCTGCGCCGGGCGACAGTAGCCGGCAACATCCACGCCCTCGAATTCCGGATAGCTCTGTGGAAAGAGACGTTCCTGCACCTCGCGTGCGATCTCGATATCGCGCGTGACACGCTCGCGTTGGGCAGCTTCGTGCGCGAGAGACTGGAGCAACTCCGCATTCTCAAGCGCAAGACCGGTCTGCGAGGCGACGCTCTCCAATAGACGGCGATCCGTGCGAGAGTACGGCTCTTCGCTGCGCTTGGGACCAAGAGCCATCACGCCAATGAGGCGTCCACGGCCCGGCAGGGGAACCAGCAGCTCAGTCTGAAACTCACTGAGGGCGGCACGTTCTGTATCGCTGGCTTCGAGCAGCCAGTGAGAGCTGTCGTCGATGCGCATCGCCGCCGGGCGCTTTTCGCGGGAGAGCGTATTGACCGTTGCTGAATGCGCCGGTAACAGGACGGGCGAGGTCAGATCGACGCCGATCGCGGCCTGCAGGCGGAAGACATCGCCGCGGCCACGCAGGAAGACTGCCATGCGCTCGATGTGCAGCGTGTCGCTGATGCGCTGGGTGATGGTGCTGAGTAGCGGCCCGGTCTCTGTGAAGTTGTGCGCCTGTTCCGAGAGCTCGCTGAGCACCTGTTCGGCGGAATAGGCCTCGCGGAAGAAGCGGCGGTCGATCTCCTGCTGCAGCCGTCTGGAGAGTACGCCGCGAAAGGCGAAGAAGAGACCGAGCAGAAGGAGAACCAGAACGACATCACGTAATGTGCGATGCGTGCCCGAAGCGGAGAAGAAGAGCGCCAGACGCCAGGAGAAGAGCACCCCAAGCAGCGCGCGGATACCGAAGAGTGTGTAGCGCGCAAAGGCATACTTCGTTCCCTGGCGGACGATCAGGCGAACATCCATGGCCCGCTGTACGACCAGCGCATAAGCGAGTGAGAGCGGAAAGATTGTCAGGACCAAGACGATGCCGAAGCTGAGCCACTGCGGGAAGGTCTCGCTGACATCTTCACCGGTAACGAGCGTGTAGATGACCATGGCGCCAAAGGGAGTGAGCCCGATAAGCGATCCCCAGAAGAGCAGGCGCAGACGGCGGCCGGAGTCGGCGCCGACCTTTTCGGCGAAGATCTTGTGGCTGAAAAGAACGAAGAAATAGGCAACACAGAGAATGCTGAGAAAGCTCTGGATGCGGTCGGTCGGCAAAAACCACGCGCTCATGGCGCGATCGAGCGCCAGGTTCCAGAGGCGCGCATAGCTGTGAAGCAGGTTGAAGGGTATCAGGATAAGCAAAGAGATGCTCAACAGCCACTTGATCCATGGAGCCCGGCGATCGAGGCCGGCACGCTCCGGAAAGAGAACGCCAAACCACATCAGGCAGATGGGCATAGCCATCTGTGCGGTCTCATTCCAGAAGGGGGCAAACCAGATGGTCCAGTCCCCTTGTGGGTTAGCCGGAGAGAGGAGCGCCTCAAAGTAAGGCAGGATGCCAAGGACGAGCCATGCGCTGAGGTCATGCGGCTTGGCAAGGACCACCCAGAGGCCAACAAGAAGAAAGGCCAGGGGAAGAATAACAAGCAGCAGCAATGGGCCGATCCATCCTGCGGGCCTGCCTCCGCCACGGCGGCGCTGCGGCGTGATGAGTTGCCAGCTTACCGTCTGATGTTTCCCATCGGGATGCTGCACCTCCACCTTGATGGTGTCACCGAGATGTGCGTGGGCAAACTCCCGCAGCAGAACGGCCTCACCGGTCAACGCGTGCCCGTTGACCGCAAGCACACGGTCACCGATCTGCAGACCCGCATGGCGAAGAAAGGGGCTCATCCCCTCGATCACACCGTTGTTCAGGCCGAAGGGAGCTCGAATTCCGCGCTCCGCGCCGAAGATGCCCCGCACGATGCGGTACGCGGTATTTCCCCATTGCCCCAGGGCCATGGCGGCGATGAGCAGGAGCAGCAGATACTGCACGACGGCAGAGCGGTGCCTCGGCCGTGATGGGGAAAATGTATGCATCCGTGTCGGTGCTCATCCTAGAGCATTTCCCTGTTGCTGGGTATCCCGGAAGGAGCGTGCAGCGGCGTTTTCATTGCGGAAAACGTCCATAGATGCGAACGCCCTACACAACATCCACAGGGAAATGCTCCTGGCATCGAAGACGAACGAGCAGACCGAATGGTTTACGGAGCAGTTAGAGCATTTTCCCTGTTGCTGGGTATCCCGGAAGGGGCGTGCAGCGGCGTTTTCATTGCAGAAAACGCCCATAGATGCGGATACTCTGGACTACACCTACAGGGAAATGCTCTATTGCTGTGAGGAGTGATGCTCCTGTGAGGAGTGATGCTCCTGCAAGGAGTGATGCGCGACCAGCCGCTCTTTGATGGGTTCGTACGCATCCTGCGGCAGAACGCCACGGCTTACGAGCTGGTTCTTCGCCGTGTAAGGACGGCCTGCAATGACGCGGCGAACGTAGTTGTCGCCCAGTCCCAGCGATTTGAGCTGTTCGGGTGATGCAGCATTGAGGTCCAGCTTAGCGGGAGCGGTCTCGGTTCCATCAGGGGCAATCTGCTGAGCCTCGACAGGGGGTAGTGCGGCGTCAGTAAGGCAGACAAAGGCAGAGAGCCCGAGCGCCAACAGATATGGCAGCAGTTTTCGGGGAGAGATCATTGCTCAACAGTCTCCAAGAATCCAGAGAAGACTACCATGAGCCCCCAATCGCTGGCACGAGCTTTTTTCAGCAGCCCTGGCTGGCGTAGAAAGCCGTATCGGCAAATTGTCAGATGGCGCGTGCCTCGGGGGTGCTCCGAATACCCGCTGTTCCGAGGCAGGCGCCTGAGCCAGGATCTACTTCTTCGCCTGCTTGGCGATGATCTTGTCTTTCACCTTGTCATAGACGCCCTGCGGAAGGATATTTTTGCTGACGAGTTGCGTCTTGTTGGCATAGGGGCGGCCGTCGATGATCTTTTTGGAGTAGACATCGCCAATGCCGGGAATGGCCTTGAGCTGGTCGGCGGTTGCGCTATTGATGTCGACCAGGCCGGAAGCAGACGCTGCGGCGGAACCCGCTGCCGGCTTGCCAGGGGCAGTTGCAGCCGGTTTAGAAGTTGCGGCAGGCTTAGCGGGCTTGCTCTGTGCCTGTGCCGGCGCAGCGGGGGAATACAACAGAGGGATCAGTACCAGCAACAACGCAATGCGATGGAACTTCAACATACGTTTCCTCCTCCCAAATGGGCCGCCAGAGTAACAGAAATAGAGTTAAAAGTTGAAAGTTAAAAGTTGAAGACGTACGGCATGGCGGGATAAGAGTTAAAAGTTGAACGTTGAAATGCTAAGGCTGGCTATGTCTGGGTGCCCCATATCTCGGCATAGCCGAGATGTGGGTTTGCAGGATTCCATGTCCTGTCCAACAGTAGGTAATGAGACATCCGGCCTGTGGCACCGCACCCACATCTGGCGATAAAGCCGCCAGATATGGGGCACCCAATTGTTTGGGTAACCCCAATTCTTCTGGTGACCCTAATTGTTCGGAGATACAAGGATCCTTGTGAGGAATAAGAAATGAGTAACCAGACAATCCGATTGCTTCTCTGCTTCTGTATTGGGTTGTCGGCTCTTCCTCTGGCTGCAGCGCCGGTCGCGGGATATCGCGTGGTTGCAACGTATCCGCATGCGACGGATAACTACACTGAGGGCTTCTTCTACCGGGATGGCATGTTCTATGAGGGCACGGGGCGCGAAGGCGACTCGCGCCTGGCGGTGACCGATCCTGCAACTGGCAAGGTGCTGCAGCAGACCACCACGCTGCCGTCGCAATATTTCGGGGAAGGCATCGTGGACTGGGGCGCGAACCTCTACCAATGGACCTGGGAGACGCATACCGGTTTCATCTACGACCGGTTCTCCCTCAGGCCGATAAGGCAGTTCACTTACGAGGGCGAGGGCTGGGGCATGACCCGGTCTAACCGGGAGATCATCACCAGCGATGGCTCGGCGACGCTGTATTTTCGCGATCCGGTCACCTTCAAAGTGCGGCACACGATTACGGTCCGCGATGATGGCCAGCCGGTAAAACAACTCAATGAGCTGGAATACATCAAGGGTGAAATCTATGCGAACGTCTGGCATTCGGACCGGATTGCCCGCATCTCACCTGCGACCGGCCGGGTTCTTGGCTGGATCGACCTGACCGGCATTCTTCCTGCAGACCAGCGGCGGGACAGTGAGTCGGTCCTGAACGGGATCGCCTATGACGCAAAGCAGAACCGTATCTTCGTGACCGGCAAAAACTGGCCGAAGATCTTCGAGATTAAAGCCGTTCCTAAAGCCGCTTCGACCGGCACGAAACAGAAGACAAATTGACAAAACGGAGGCGTCTTCGGTACTTTCGAAAGTAGAGATATGCGCTTTGTGCACCATCATGGCCACCATCACCATCACGCGATCAGCGTGTCGGCGGCGGTGTCCGGTGCGGTTCAGAAGTAAGCACAGAGACACTCGAAGGATTCAAAGCCCGCTGATGCGCAAAGCCAGCGGGCTTTGTTGTGTCTGCGGCTGATGCGCACGGCAAGAAACGGAAAGCAGGACATGGCAGAACCCATACAGCTCGACTTCGCAAAAGAAAACGGACTCGTCCCCGGCATTGTGCAGGACGCGAACACCGGCCAGGTGCTGATGCTTGGCTTTTTGAATGAGACCAGCTATCAGAAATCGCTGGAGAGCGGCTTCGTCACCTTCTGGTCACGCACGCGCCAGAAGCTGTGGATGAAGGGCGAAACCAGCGGCAATCGCCTGCGCATTGTGTCGATCTCGACCGACTGCGACAGCGATGCGCTGCTCTTCAAGGTGACCGTCGACGGCGACGGCCTGGTGTGCCACGAGGGCACCGTAAGCTGCTTCACCAAACCGATTCAGCAGGAGACGAAGTAAGTCATGGCGAACAAACTGAAGCTTGGTATTCCGAAGGGCAGCCTGCAGGACGCAACCATTGCACTGTTCCAGCGCGCGGGCTGGGAGATTTACGCGAGCGGCCGCTCCTACTTCCCCACCATCAACGATGGAGACATCGAGTGCATGCTGGTCCGCGCGCAGGAGATGGCCCGCTATGTCGAACACGGCGCTCTGGATGCCGGCCTGACCGGCAATGACTGGGTGCTGGAGAACCTGTCGGATGTAGAGCGTGTCACCTCGCTCACCTACTCCAAGCAGAGCCGCCAGAAGGTGAAGTGGGTACTCGCGGTTCCGGAAGATTCGCCCTTCCAGAAGCCCGAGGATCTGGCCGGAAAGATCATCGCCACCGAGCTGGTGGAGTTCACCAAGCGCTATTTCGCCGAGAAGAACATCCCCGTCAAGGTGGAGTTCTCGTGGGGCGCGACCGAAGTGAAACCCCCGATGCTGGCCGACGCCATCGTCGAGGTAACCGAGACCGGAAGCTCGCTGCGCGCCAACCGTCTGCGCATCATCGAGACCCTGATGGAGAGCGAGACCCAGCTCATCGCCAACAAGACCGCGTGGCAGGATGACTGGAAGCGCGAGAAGATCCAGAACATCAGCCTCATGCTCAACGGCGCCATGGCCGCACAGACACAGGTCGGCCTGATGCTGAACGTGAAGAACGACAACCTGAAGGATGTGCTGGCGGTACTACCGGCTTTGAACTCGCCGACCATCTCGCACCTGTCAAACTCGGAGTGGGTGGCGGTGAACACCATTCTGGATGAGTCGACCGTGCGCGAGGTGATTCCCAAGCTCAAGGCAGCGGGCGGCACCGGTATTGTCGAGTATCCGCTGAGCAAGGTGGTTCTTTAATGAAGCTGATCCGCACCTTCGGCAAATCAGCGGCTGAGGCAACGACGGTTATCCAGGAGATCGCGGCGCGTGGAGCAACCTCCACCGCCTCGGTCGCTCCCGCGGTGAAGAAGATCGTCACCGATGTGAAGCGTAAGGGCGACAAAGCCGTGCGCGAGTATGCCCAGCAGTTCGACGGCCTGCAGCCGGAGCAGGACATCCTGGTCGACCCCGCCGAGATGGAAGCCGCGTGGAACGCCCTGCCGAAGCATCTGAAGGCAGCGATGAAAGAGGCCGCGGCCAACATTCACGCCTTTGCCGAAGCGCAGATGCCCGAGGAGTGGATCATTGAACCCGCAAGCGGCGTCCGCACCGGACAGATCGTCCGTCCGCTCGACGCCGTCGGCTGCTATGTTCCCGGCGGCCGCTATCCCCTGCCCTCCACGCTGCTGATGACGACGCTGCCGGCGCAGGTCGCGGGTGTGGAGCGCATCGTGGTCTGCTCGCCGAAGCCCGGGCAGGAGACACTGGCAGCTGCGCATCTCTGCGGCGTTAGCGAGTTCTATCGTGTGGGCGGAGCGCAGGCGATCGCGATGATGGCCTACGGCACCGACTCCACGCCGCCGGTCACACGCATCGTCGGTCCCGGCAATCTATACGTCACTGCGGCGAAGCAGTTGGTCTCGCAGGACTGCGGCATCGACATGCCTGCCGGACCGACAGAGATTGTAGTCACCAGCGATCTTGGCGATGCCCAGGGCATTGCGACCGACTTGGTGGCGCAGGCCGAGCACGATCCGGAGACGCTGGCGATCTTCATCACGACCAATGAGCCGTTGGCCAAAGAGGTACAGAAGCAGGCCAAGGCTCTGGCGCGGAAGAACAAGCTGGCGAAACAGTCGCTGGAGGCGCGCGGCACCATCTTTGTCTGCGAGACGCCGATGGAAGCCCAGGCGCTGACCAATCTGTTGGCTCCGGAACATCTGACCGTCGACCGGCCTGAGGATCTGCAGTGGGTTCGCAATGCCGGATCAGTCTTCATCGGGCCGCACTCGCCACAATCGATGGGCGACTACGTCTCCGGCCCGAACCATGTGCTGCCGACAGGCCGCACCGGCAGATTGCGCGGCGGGCTCTCGGTGATGGACTTCGTAAAACTGATCACGGTGCAGCAGTACACCGCGAAGGGATTGGCCAAGCTGGGGCCGCACGCCATTGCAATGGCCGAGGCCGAGGGCCTGGTGGGTCACGCCGAAAGTGTCCGTGTGAGGTTGAAGCCATGAGCGCAGCACTCAAGTCGCAGGTAAAGCCGCGTAAAGCCATCGACGAGATGCCGGAGTATCATCCGCCGCTGGCCGGACGTACCGGGCTGCGCCTGGACTTCAACGAGAACACCTTCGCTCCCTCGCCGAAGGTGCTGGAACGCATTCGCTCGCTTTCGGCGGAGAGCTTCACCATCTATCCCGAACGCCAGCCGGTAGAACGTAAGCTTGCCAAGCACCTCGGCCTGCATGCGAGCCAGGTGCTGCTGACCAATGCTGTCGATGAAGCCATTCACCTGGTGACCTTCACCTTCCTGAACGAAGGCGATGAGGCGGTAGTCGCGGTCCCCAGTTTCTTCATGTACGACGTCAACGTACTGGCTATGGGAGCAAAGCTGCATCGCATTCTGGCTGACAAGACACTGGCCTTTCCGTATGAGCGCTTTGTTGCCGCGATCAACGAGAAGACCAGGCTCATCATTCTGTGCTCACCGAACAACCCGACGGGCACGACGATGACGAAAGAGCAGATCCGCAATATCGCGAATATGGCTCCGCAGGCGGCTGTTCTGGTGGATGAGGCCTACTACCACTTCTTCGGCGAGACCATTCTGGACGAGCTTGCTTCGCTGCCGAACGTAATCGTCGCACGCACCTTCTCCAAGGCCTACGGTCTGGCGAACCTGCGCGCCGGAGCACTGATAGCTTCGACCGAATTGATGACGCATCTGCGCAAGGCCGCTTCGCCGTACAACGTGAACGGCGTAGCCCTGGCGGCGCTGGAAGCGTCGCTCGACGACGATGTTTATCTCGAGTGGTATGCCGACCAGATTCGCGTTGGTCGTGAGCGCCTGGCCAAAGGTCTGGATGAGCTTGGAATTCCCTACTATCCCTCGCATGCGAACTTCATCCTGATGCGGATCGGGCCGCGCCACAAACAGTTTGTCGCCGATGCCCGCGCGCACGGTGTGCTGCTGCGTGACCGGTCAAACGATCCTGGACTGTCAGGGTGTGTGCGCATCACCATCGGTCCGAATGATCATGTAGAGCGCGGCCTGGCTGCGCTGAAACTGGCGATCCATGCCATGAACTGGACTCCGGCCGAGGCAGGCCTGAGCAAAGGAACAAGCGGAGAAGAACATGAGTACGAGTAAAACCACAAAGAAGAAACCCGTCGCCGCCGCCGCCCCAGCCCCTGCAGTAAAGCCGCTGAAGGCACGTACGGGAACCGTCAAGCGCGATACGACCGAGACGCAGATCGCGCTGAAGCTGAATATCGACGGTACCGGTGTCTATAAGGTCACTACCGGAATCCGCTTCTTCGATCACATGCTGGAGCTCTTCACCCGCCACGGCGGCTTCGACCTGACGCTGACTTGCAACGGCGATCTGGATGTCGATCAGCACCACACGGTGGAAGATGTGGGCATTGCGCTGGGCGAGGCCTTCGATAAGGCCCTGGGCAACAAAAAGGGCATCCTACGCGCCGGCTACTTCGTGATGGCGATGGATGAGACGCTAGCGGTTGCCGCGGTCGATCTCTCAGGCCGCGTGGCCTACGTGGTCGATGACAAGGTGAAGACTCGCCTCGTCGGTGACTTCCAGGCCGAGCTGCTGGCCGACTTCTTCGACGGCTTCGCGCGTGGTGCGCGTGCGAATGTACACGTGAAGACAATGTATGGCCGCAGCAACCATCACAAGATTGAGGCGATCTTCAAGGCGTTTGCACGCGCGCTACGCGGAGCCTGCAGCCGCGATGAGCGCATGGCAGAGATTCTGCCGAGCACGAAGGGATTGCTATGAGTACGGTCAAGTCGCCTGTCGAAAAGAAGCGGCTGAGCCTTCTGCATGATCGCCGTAACTTTTACGGCGAAAATGATAAGGCCAGTCGTAGACGCATTCCTCTCGGCAAGCGGCTTGGACAGCATGCTCTCCGTCGTGCCGCCAAGCGACCACTTTATGACGCGGGCCATTTCGTCGATGAAGATGCTGCTATTGCAGCTGAACAATCCACGCGCGATGCCATCAAAGCCGGGGAACGGAATCTCTTTCGCAAAAGACCGGATGTTCCTCTCGGAAAAATATTGAACGCTCAACGAACTGGTGAGTGGAGAGCGCTCCGCCAGTACTGGTCAAAAGCATGATCGCTGTTATCGACTACAAAGCCGGAAACCTCACTAGCGTTGTGAAAGCGTTGAACTACCTTGGTGCGGAGACCGAGGTCACGCAGTCTCCTGATGTTGTTCGTCGTGCACAAAAGATCGTGCTTCCTGGCGTCGGGCACTTTCAGGCGACACAACTGCTGCATGATCTGAAGCTGACGGAAGCAACGCGCGAAGCGGCAGCCAAGGGCACCCCGTTCCTCGGCATCTGCGTTGGACTGCAGTGGCTCTATGTCGGTTCGACCGAGGCGCCCTCAACCGATGGCCTGTGCCACTTCAACGGCCGTTGCGAACGCTTCCCCGCGGCATGGAAAGGCGCAGAGCTGAAGAGTCCGCACGTCGGCTGGAATTCGCTGGAGCAGATTCGCCCGGATTCGCGACTGCTGCGCGGCATCTCCGATGGCAGCTTTGTGTACTACACGCACTCCTGGCGTGCTCCGGTAAGCGAAGATACGGCTGCGGTAACGAACTACGGTGGAGCGTTCACCGCTGCCGTCGAACGCGACAACGTGATGGGCGTGCAGTTCCATCCGGAGAAATCTAGCGATACCGGTTTGCAGTTGTTGAAGAATTTTCTGGAGATGTGATCGATGGACTTCGAAGCACGCTACGAATTCACCTATCCGCTGTACATGGAGGCAAACCAGTTATTTCGGAAGAAGAATATCCGGACCGCCATCTTCTACGGGCTTATCTGGTTCGTGCTTCCTATCAGTTGTCTCCTCTTGGCGGCAATTCTGGCTGCAGTCAGAATGAACGATCCGTCAGAGAACCCTCCGGACTATTTCGCCATCCTCATGCCTCTTGGATACGCCATTTTTCTATGGGGCCTCCGGTGGTACTGCTTCCGTCGTGCTTACCGTAATATCTTTCCGGGCAAGGTTACGCGCAGAGATTGCTTCCTGGTATTTTCTGACGCGGGAGTACAT
The DNA here is from genome assembly GCF_025685425.1 of Terriglobus albidus. Classification (GTDB taxonomy): domain Bacteria; phylum Acidobacteriota; class Terriglobia; order Terriglobales; family Acidobacteriaceae; genus Terriglobus; species Terriglobus albidus. The sequence goes on along the minus strand of NZ_JAGTAS010000048.1, from coordinate 126,095 downwards.
ACAGAGATAGCTGGGGTTGCGAGCAGTGAATGGACTTGGCAGGCGTTCTGCCGCGTCGTCTCGAACGACAAACTCGCCTTGGTTCTTTTTACAAAAACCAAGTTTCTTTGCATTCCGCGTGAGAACCTCACTCCAACTGATTGGGACCAATTTGTCGTGTTCCTGCAATCCAAGGTGGCCTCTACAAAATGCTGACCAAACGCATCATCGCCTGCCTCGACGTCCGTGACGGACGCGTCGTCAAAGGGATTCAGTTCGTTGACATTATCGACGCCGGTGATCCCGCGGAGCTGGCACATCGCCATGCCGCCGCGGGAGCGGACGAGATCGTCCTGCTCGACATCACCGCCACACATGAAGGCCGCGCCACGCTGATCGACACCGTGCGCCGCGCCGCATCGCAGCTCTTCATTCCGTTCACCGTCGGTGGTGGGATTCGTTCTGCCCAGGAAGCCGAGGCAGTCTTCACCGCAGGCGCGGACAAGATCAGCATCAACTCTGCCGCTATCGCGCGGCCGGAGTTGATCGGTGAGATCGGCGGAGCCTTCGGGGCACAGGCCGTTGTCGTTGCTATCGATGCACGTCGTGCTGCTGACTCACCTGATCCGGTCCGCAACGCCGAGGTCTACGTTGCCGGTGGACGCAAGCCCACAGGCCGCAAGGTCGTCGATTGGGCGCGTGAGGCGGAAGATCGTGGCGCAGGTGAGATTCTGCTGACCAGCATGGATTCCGATGGAACACGCGCGGGCTTCGACTGTGAGCTGACCGCTGCTGTCTCCGCGGCGGTACAGATTCCCGTCATCGCCAGTGGTGGTGCGGGCACTGCGCAGCACTTCGCCGATGTCTTTACTCGCGGCAAAGCCGATGCGGCGCTGGCGGCGAGCATCTTTCACTTCGGTGTCACCTCAAGCCGCGCGCTAAAAGAAGAACTGGCGAAAAGCGGCATCCCGATGAGACTGCCGTGCTGAGGGGCGAAACTCGCTTCGCGAGTTTCGCGTTGAAAGTTAAAGGTTGAAAGTTGAAGACGTACCGTATGGGTGGGGTTGAGTGATTGCCTGCTTCAGAGGAAAGATAAGACGGCGCGTCCTTCGCTAAGCTCAGGATGACAAAACAAAAATGAGTAAGATTCAACGTTAGAAAGGTTGTCGTGACGTGCTGATTCCATCCATTGACCTGATGAACGGAAAGATTGTGCAGCTTCGCCAGGGAGCGGAGCTGAAGCTGAGCTTCGATGACTTCGACTACTGGATTAATCGCTTCAGCAAGTATCCGCTCGTACAGTTGATCGATCTAGACGCCGCTATGCGCAAGGGCGACAACCGTGCGCTGATCCACGACATCGCGAAGCGTCTGCCGGTACAGGTAGGTGGCGGCATTCGCACCGCCGACGATGCCCGTGCACTGCTGGATAGCGGAGCCAAGCGTGTGATCTTCGGTAGTTCGCTCTTCAACACCGAGCCGGACGCCAAACCCGACCAATTAATCCGCAAGGACTTCGCCGCATCCCTCCAGAAGGAAGTGGGCGAAGAGAACCTGGTCTTCTCTGTCGATACCAAAAACGGCAAAGTTGCCGTACGCGGATGGCAGGCCAACGTCGATCTCACGCCGGAAGAGGCCATCACATGGCTGGAACCGTACTGCGCTGCCTTCCTCTACACCCACGTCGATACCGAGGGCACCATGCAGGGCTTCCCCATCGATACCGCCGCCATTCTGCGCGCCACGACCACGAAGCAGTTGATTGTCGCCGGTGGTATCCGCTCGAAGCAGGAAGTCGATGATCTCGACGCCTTTGGCGTGGACGCTGTTGTCGGTATGGCCGTCTACTCGGGAGCGATGGACGCCTGACGCTCGCGGTGGGCCGGCAGACGATCTATGATCAAAACACGGTTGTGTCATGAAGAAGCTCTACTCCAGCATCTTTCAGACTCCGCTCGGACTGATGATCGCCATGGCCGAAGACAACGGCCTGGTGCTGCTGGAGTTCTACGACCGGCCCGCTCTACCCACTGAAGAACACGAGCTGCAGAAGCGCTACGGCTACACCATTCTGCCCGGACGAACATCGCATCACGATGCCATTGAGCGGGAGATCGCGGAGTACTTCGCCTGTACCCTGCAGGAGTTCACCGTACCCCTCATCACTCCGGGCACAAGCTTTCAGCTTCGTGTGTGGAATGCCCTGCGACAAATTCCCTACGGTACAACCGCGAGCTATGGCGAACTTGCCATCGCCGCCGGTACAACCATGGGCGCATCGCGCGCAGTCGGTGCGGCCAATGGACAGAACCGTCTCGCCGTGGTGATCCCCTGCCATCGCGTAATTGGCGCTGACGGATCGCTGACCGGCTACGGCGGTGGAAAGCATCGCAAGGAAGCGCTGTTGAGGCTGGAACGTGCGACCAGGTTCGATGGCCCCCCGGCCGAGCAGGCCTCTCTATTTCCGGAGTAGGCAGAGTAGGCAAACAGTTGAAAGTTAAAGTTGAAAGTTGAAGACGTACGGTATGGGTACCGAAAGTTCATTGCCTGCCTCACATATGGGTGGGAGCAGTGGGCTTCAGCCCGCTGATTTTGACCTTTGAAGGAATGGGCTTTAGCCCTGGGTTTTCTATCCAAAACCCAAGGCTAAAAGCCCATTTCTCTAGACGTGCTAGACCGAGGGCTGAAAGCCCTCGGCTCCCACCAATTCGAGCTTCGCTCGAATTGGATAGCACCCTTTCTAGTCCTTCGCCGCTTCGTCGATCGCGTAGTATCCACGGCGTGCCTGGACCTTCAACCCTTTGCCGCAGTCGATCTCCTGTTTACGGAAGGTGCCGTCCAGCTTCAAGTTCGTTGGCGTATAGCTCATAAGGTACTGTGTGCGAAGTTCATCGCTGATCTGAGTAAACGCATCCTTCAGCTTTTTCCCGTTGGAGCCGACATCGATCATGCGTCCGCCGGTCTCTTCGGCCAGCTTCTTCATGTAGCCACCACCGCCACCGCCGAAGGTGATGCCGCCGTTGGAGTAAAAGCTACGGTCTTCCACCAGAATGACGTAGACGATGGCGTTAGCCTTCTGCGCTGTCTCGATGGAGGACTTCAGCGTCTCCTGGCTGCCCTGGTCGACGCCGTCGGTCAGCATGACGATCACCTTACGGCCGGCCTCGGGACGAAGCTTATCGTGGGCTGCCAGGTAGACCGCGTCATAGAGCAGCGTTCCGCGCGGGTTGCTGGTCGGTACCGGTCCGCCGCCGATGCCGGGAATACCGCCGGAGGAAGATGAGGTGTTGATCTGGGCCTTGCGAATCTGGCGGTCAAGCTCACGTTGATTGTTGGTGTAGTCCGCCAGCAGGTCGACATTCACATCGAAGGTGATGAGGAAGGCCTCGTCCTTCGGCGTGAGAACGTCTTTCAGGAACTCGGAACCCGCATCCTGCTCCATGGGGAGCATGCGCTCCATGCTGCCCGAGGTATCCAGCAGGATACCGATCGTCAGCGGAAGGCTCTTTTCCGTCGTGAAGTTCTTGATGGTCTGCGGATTGCCGTCTTCGCGAACGGAGCAGGAATCTTTGGTCAGATCTGTGACGAATCCGTTCTTGTCGCGGACGGAGAAGTAGGTGTTGACCAGATTGACGTTCACCCGAAGGGTGGGTTGGGCGTCAGTGGCCTCCTGGGCGGCGCTGGGGGCGGAGCTCATAGGCGGAGCGCCGCCGGGGGACGGAGCCTCCTGGGCAAGCACCGAGACGCACGCCAGGGTTAACACTGCTGCAACACACCACGTCATTCGCTGCATATCATCCTTTTAGACGCCGTTTGCGGCCATTGGTGCACGTCAGGAGTTTGATGGCACCTTCCAGCAACCCCAACCATACTCCAGCGTCAAAAACTATAGAAGGCGGTGACTCCGAATCACCGCGCTGGTAGTCTTCTATAGGTAAGAAAGCGAGGCAAGATCTAGTGAAACTGGGACTTATGGCAGGCGTCATGGCAGTTGCCCTGGCGGGGCAACAGTCGGCGACGCAATCCGCACAGCAGCAGGCCATCCCGGACGCTCCTTCGGCCGCGCCCTCGCCGGTCTTTTCGGGCATTGCGCCCGGCAAAGGCACGGTACCCGACGCCCCCAAACCGGCAAATGAGAACCAGGTCCCGCAGGCGGCAAAGCCCCCTGCGCCGGACGACAATCCAGGCCCACCGCCGGACCTTCCAGCGCCGGGTGAGGCTCCGGCGTATATTCTGCGCACGAACGTCAACTTCGTGCAGGTGCCTTTCACCGTCAAGGACAATAAGGGCAATCTGGTCTACGGCCTGACTTGGCGAGATGTACGAGTGTACGAGAACAACATCCGCCAGGAGATCAAGCTCTTTACCGTTGATCCTTTCCCACTCTCGATCGCCCTGGTCATTGACCAGAGCCTGCCCTTCAACGTCATGGAGAAGGTGAACTCATCGCTCGGAGCCCTGCCCGGCGCCTTTACGCCACAGGACGAGGTAGCGGTCTTTACGTACAACAACGGCACCAAAAAGCAGACGGACTTTACCGGCTCCCAGTCGGCCCGTCTGCCGGCAATTCTGGAACGGTCGAAATCGAAGGGCCGCGAAGTGGACCTCTACGACAACACTGGCCCGCTGGCACAGACGACCACGATCAACGGCCGCCAGTTCGACGCCAACACCTCGCCTCGCCGCAACCAACAGGGTATGACCCTGACCATTCCAAAGGAACAGCACACCCTGAACGATGCGATCTTTGCCGCGGCCGAGGAGCTGGCAACGCGTCCGAAGGATCGTCGCCGCGTGATCTACGTCATCTCTGACGGTAAGGAATATGGCTCGCATGCCAAGTTCACCGAGGTTCGCCGCTATCTGCAGACCAACCAGATCTCGGTCTGGGGCACGCTGGTGGGCGACTCTGCCGCATGGGGCCTGGGCTGGGTAGAGAAGTTCCACCTGCCGATGATGATGCAGGACAACATCCTGCCGAAGTACGTCAACGCCACCGGCGGCACGCTGTACTCCGAATGGCGGCAGCGGGCGATCGAAGACAGCTTTGCCGAAATCGGTCGCACGATGCGCGCCCAGTACACGGTTGGCTATTACACAAAGAACTTTATCGACGGAAAGTATCGCTCCATCGATGTGCGTGTGATGCGTCCGAACCTGACCGTCACAGCGAAGGAGGGTTTCATCCCAAGCCTTCGCGATGCCCGGGAGAACACCCCTACCCGCGTCCGATAAATCATCAAAGGGCTCAGTTCCTGGCCACACAACCGGCCACGGGAACTGAGCCTTTTTGTTTGCAGCAACTTACGCACCCGAAGGCCCTGCCGTCGCATCTGTATCACAGACGACCCAATGCAAGCTCTCCTCCAATCGAATGCCATCTTCGGTCTGCTGGCCGCCATCTTCTGGGGCGGCGGAGACTTCTGCGGCGGCCTGGCCTCAAAGCACTCCGGCGGGACAGTCCCGGCAGCCTTGCGGGTGGTGTTGCTGTCGCACACCATCTCGATGACGGTTGTCTGCCTGATTGCCTGGTCGCTGGGAGACCCCATTCCGGGCAGGGCGGCCATCCTGTGGGGCCTTGTCGCGGGCGTTGCCAACGGACTGGCGCTGGCGATCTTCTACGTCTCGCTGTCGGGCGGAGCGATGGGCGCGGCCGCGGCCATCAGCGGCCTGTTGGCCGCGGCGCTGCCGGCGGTGATCTCGGCCTTTACCGAGGGATCTTCAGGGTGGCGCCGGTATCTGGGCTTTCTGCTGGCGGCGGTGGCGATCTGGTTCATCGCCGGGGCGGAAGGCGAGCACGAGCTGGCTGAGGCGGCCCATGCTCATGCCAAACGGTCGACCTGGCTGGCGCTGGCCGCAGGTCTGGGCTTCGGCATCTTTTTTACAGCAATCAAATGGGCCGGAGAGGGGACCAAAGGGGTGCTGCTGCCGATGGCCACCACCCGCGTGGGCTCGCTGGCAACCTGCGCCATCACCCTTGCCCTGGTCAGCGCAGCCGGACGCCGCCGGGGGATGTCTTCGACCGGGGGTTGGCTCCCCCGAAAGTCGGTTTACTGGGTTCTGGCCGGGTGCGTCGTCGATACCTCCGGCAACCTGTTCTATATCGCCGCCACGCAGGCCGGACGGCTGGATGTGGCGGCCGTGCTGGGATCGCTCTACCCCGCATCCACCATTATTCTGGCCAGCCGTATCCTGAAAGAACGCACCACGGCACGCCAAAATCTGGGCTTTGCGATTGCAGTGGCCGCAGCCGTGCTGATCACGCTGTAACACAACGTCAATTGCCCCGAGCCGCCCGGCGTGCTACGGTCGAAGATGACGAGGTGACCTGTTTTGCCCCTTTCACAGCCCAGCCGTGTGCATGAGCTCTCTCCCGAAGAGATGGCAATCTACCGCACGCTGGACCCCGCCCGTATTCCTGAGCACGTTGCGATCATCATGGACGGCAATGGACGCTGGGCCGGTAAACGGCTGTTAAAGCGATTCTTCGGCCACAAGCAAGGCGCCGAGTCCGTGCAGTTTGTCGTCGAAACGGCGACGCGCATCAACCTGCCCTGGTTGACGCTCTATGCCTTCTCCATCGAGAACAATCTCCGCCGGCCGAAATCGGAAGTGAACTTCCTGATGAAGCTGCTGAAGAGCTATCTGGTCTCGAACGTGAAGCGGATGAACGACAATAACGTCCGCATGAACTATATCGGCCGCCTGACCGAGCTTCCTGCCGAGGTCCAGGAGAGCATGCAATGGGCGCAGGAGCAGACGGCGAAGAACACTGGCACCACACTAACGCTGGCGCTGAACTACGGCTCGCGTTCGGAGATTGTGGATAGCTGCCGCGCCATTCTGCGCGACGCCATTGCCGCGGGCAAGACCGGCGAAGAGCTGCTCAACGCCATCAACGAAGAGACGATCGGACCTCGGCTGTACACCGGCCAGATTCCCGATCCGGATCTTCTGGTACGCACTTCGGGCGAGATGCGCATCTCAAACTTCCTTCTGTGGCAGATCGCCTACTCGGAGATCTTCGTGACGCCACGTCTGTGGCCTGACTTCCGGGGAGTGCATCTGCTGGAGGCTATCGCTGCCTACCAGGGCCGCGAACGCCGCTATGGCGGCCTGGGTGATTCAACCACCGATGAAGAAGAGCTTCATGGCACAGCGGCTGAGGCTGAAGCGCTTGTGAAGTAGTTGAATGGTGGACTTGTTGAATAGTTGAATGGTTGAATAACGGACCTCCCGTTACCATTCGAATTGGGCCGCCCAACATTGCAATGGAGGTGGCTTTTACGATTCAACGATTCAACTATTCCACTATTCAACCTTCTGTCGTTCTTGCCCCCTACGCCCCGCACCTAGTACCTTCCCTGTAGAGCATTTTCCCTGTTGCTGGGTATCCCGGAAGGGGCGTGCAGCGGCGTTTTCATTTCGGAAAACGCCTATGGATGCAGAAGCTCTACATTACACCTACAGGGAAATGCTCCAGCACTCATGCAACGGATTCTTACCGCCACAGTTTTAATTCTCGCCGTCGCGGCTTTGCTGTGGTTCGGCAATCGTTATCCATGGCTTCTGCTGTTGGCGGGCATGCTGGTCGCTCTGCTTGCGGGCTTTGAATACACCAGCCTGGTAAATCTCTCCGGAGCGAAGATCCCTTACTGGTGGACGGGCGTCGCGATCCTCACCTTCTTCGCGGCGACATTTTTCACGCCCAACCTGCAGTTGCCGGTGCTGACACTTCTGGCATTTTCGCTCTTCGTGATCTCGCTGTTTGCGGAGCCTACCGCGCGTGTCTTGAAAGATGCTGCCGCCGGAGCGTTTGGCCTGCTGTACATTGCCTGGCCGCTCTCGCTGCTATACCTGCTCGCCGCGCAGTCGACCGGACTGTTGATCTTCCTCTTCGTGTGCGTGTGGTCGGGCGATATCGCTGCGCTCTATATCGGCCGCGCAATCGGCGGAAAGAAATTGGCGCCGTCGATCTCACCAGGCAAGACATGGTCGGGCTCGATCGCCTCCGTGGTTGCATCCGTTCTTCTGGGACTGCTGCTCACGTGGTTCGGACAATGGCTTGCTGCGCGTGGACAGTCGATTCTGGATGTGGGTCTCAACCTGCTGCAGGTACCGCTGTTCGCGGCACTGATCAATGTGGCAGCACAGATCGGCGACCTGTTGGAGTCGGCCATCAAGCGCGGCGCAGGCGTGAAGGACTCCGGCAATCTTCTGCCTGGGCACGGCGGCATTCTGGACCGCATCGATGCACTGCTCTTCGCAGCGCCGGTGCTGTATTATGCGCTGCTGCTGCAGTCGTTCTAGTTGCTGGGGTTTGACGTGGTATTCCGGTTCCCGGACTGCTACCCTGATGATGCATGCAGGTAACGGTTGAAATTCCGGATGAGTTCGTCTCCCAGATCATTCCGTCTGGAAGCGATGGCTCCCGTCTTCTCCTTGAAGAGTCCGTAGCCGGCGCTTACCGGGAACATCGGCTGACGATGGAACAGGTCCGTCAGGTGCTTGGGTTCGAAACCTGCTTGCAGGTGGATGGATTCCTGCAAAGACACGGAGTCTTCGACTATACCGTTGCTGATCTGGACCACGACCTCAGCATTCTGGATCAGTTGCCCGCTAAAGCAGAATGATCATCGTCGCAGACACCAGCCCATTGAACTATTTGATTCTTCTCGGGCAGCAGGATCTATTGCTTACGATGTATGGCTCGCTCATCGTTCCTAGAGCAGTCTTGATTGAAATGCAACATGCGGCAGCCCCAATGGCTGTTCAAAGATGGGCTGCAAATCCGCCCTCGTGGGTTAGCATTCGCTCCCCAAAACAAATAGACGATACCCTTCCCGACGCATTGGGCGCCGGAGAACGGGAAGCTATTAGTCTTGCTCTCGAATTACATGCGGATGTTCTACTGATCGACGAATGGGCAGGACGAAACGAGGCGGAAACGCGGAGTATTCCTGCAGCCGGAACACTTGCGGTCTTGCTAAACGCGGCCGTGCAAGGTGCCGTGAACCTCCCGAGTTCAATCGAAGCATTGAAAAAAGCCGGATTCCGCCTCTCGCACAATGTTGAACGGCTCTGATGGATCGGTACCGGAATCGCGCAATATCAGGATCTGAAAAGCGCTAAACGCTAGAATTGAGAAGCAATGTCCGTAAAGAAGATCGCTATCCTCGGCTCTACCGGATCCATCGGCGCCAGCACTCTTTCTATCTGCGAAAGCTTTCCAGATCGTTTTCAGCCCGTCTCGCTCGCTGCCGGACGCAACCTGGACGTAGCCGTTGCACAGTGCAAGCAGTGGAGACCGCGACTGGTCTCCATGGCGAATGAAGAGCTTGCTGACCAGCTTGCCGCGCGGCTGCGGGCTGAAGGCGTCACCGGTATCGATGTGCTGCATGGCACGGCGGGAACCATTGCAGTGGCCACGCTGCCTGAGGTCGATTTTGTGGTCTCCGCCATCGTCGGCGTCTCCGGACTGGAAGCCACGTATGAGGCGGTCAAAGCGGGCAAGGACATCGGCCTGGCCAACAAAGAGGCTTTGGTCGCTGCAGGCGAGCTGATCATCGCCGAGGCGCGGCGGAACAACGTTGCTCTGCTGCCTATCGATTCCGAGCACAATGCGATTCATCAGTGCATGCGCGGCGGCACCGCTGCTGAGGTGAAGCAGATCTGGCTGACAGCCTCGGGAGGCCCATTTCGGAACACACCGCTTGATTTTTTCGCATCGATCACGCCGGCACAGGCCTTGAAGCACCCGACCTGGGTGATGGGTCAGCGGATCACCATCGATTCGGCGACTATGTTGAACAAAGGACTGGAGATCATCGAGGCCTGCCGGCTCTTCGACCTCCCTCCCGGCAAGGTCCAGGTGACGATTCACCCCCAGTCGACCATCCACTCGCTGGTGGAGTACGTGGACGGCAGCATCCTGGCACAGCTTTCGGTTACCGACATGCGGCTGCCGATCTTGTACGCCATGGCGTACCCGGAGCGCATTCCGTCGGATCTGACCTTCGACATGAAGTCATTGAGCCAATTGGACTTCCAGCAACCTGACTTCGCCCGGTTCCCCTGTCTACGGCTTGCCTATGAGGCTGCCGAGGCCGGTCCGGCGCATTGCATTGCCCTGAATGCGGCCGACGAGATAGCGGTCGCGGCATTCCTTGAAGGACGTATTCCCTTCCTGGGGATTCCTCGTACAATAGAATCAGTGCTCCAGCTAACCAAGCCCGGCCATCCCGCGTCCATTCAAGCGGTGCTTACGGCAGACCATGAGGCTCGGCAGCTTGCACGCGAGGTAGCCCTGAGCCAGGCTGCCACCCATTGAGGTCACCGACACACTCCCAATGACAACCATTATTTATCTCGCCATCGTGCTGGGCATTATGGTGCTCGTGCATGAGCTGGGCCACTTTCTTGCCGCGAAGTGGTGCGGCGTTCGCGTTGAGACCTTCTCCATCGGTTTTGGCCGCCGTCTCATCGGCTTCCGCCGTGGAGATACGGATTACCGGCTCTCTTTGTTGCCCTTCGGTGGCTATGTGAAGATGGCAGGTGATAATCCGGGCGAAGAACCATCTGGCGATCCCGGTGAGTTCAATGCGCATCCGCGCTGGCAGCGCGTGATCATTGCGCTCGCAGGACCGGTTGCGAACTTCATCCTGGCTTTCGCCATCATGGTTCTGGTGTTCCACTTCCACAACGAGGTGGATGAGTACATCTCCGGACCGGCCCGCGTGAACTACGTTGTAAAGGGCTCTCCGGCAGACGCCGCGGGTCTACGAAGTGGCGACACGATTGTTCACTTCGACAACACTGAGAATCCGGACTGGGAAGGCGTGCTGCGCCGGGCCGCGCTGAACATGAATCAGACCGTGGCGATGAGCTACCTGCACGACGGTCAGCGCGTTGATACCCGCTTCAACGTCAACGTTGGCAAGACCACTGAATTCAATGCCGAAGCGATGCAGAGCCTGGGCATGGTGCCGACGATGCAGGATGCACCGATCGGCGTCAATGAGGTGGATGGAGGAACTCCGGCGCAGCGTGCCGGTCTGCAGCCGGGCGACAAGATTCTCGCGATCGACGGTCTGCAGCTTCGTTCTGTCCCCGCACTGCTGGCATATCTCAACGACCAGGCCGGAAAGACTTCAACGCTGCAGGTGCTCCGCAACGGCAAGACGCTAACGACAACCGTCACGCCGGAGATCGGCGACATCGGCAACGGCATCAAGAAGTATCGTCTTGGCTTCCGCCCGGCACAGATGCCGCTCCGGATCTCGCAGTTGCCCTGGGGCGAGGCTGTCGCGCAGTCGGCCCAGGAGAACTGGAAAGACTCAACCATGATCGTCGAGGTGCTGAAGCGGATGTTCACGCACCAGGTCTCGGTCAAGAGCCTCTCCGGCCCGATTGGCATCGGCCAGCAGATCGGCGCTGCCGCACGCGACTCAGTATGGACGGTCTTCCGTCTGATGGCGATGATCTCGATCAACCTTGGCATCTTTAACCTGCTGCCGATTCCGATTCTGGATGGCGGCATGATCCTGATGCTGATCGTGGAATCAGTCATCCGCCGCGATCTGAATCAGCAGCTCAAGGAGCGGGTTTACCAGGTCGCTTTCGTTTGCCTGCTGCTCTTCGCGGCGATGGTGATCTTCAACGACATCTCGAAGCTGGGATGGTTCGCGAAGCTGAAACCGTAGTGACCTTTAGGCGTGGAAAAAAGCCCGGCGGAAGCGCCGGGCTTTTGCTTTTAAGACAATCGGCTCAACAACGGTTGAGCATGCCCACTTCATCGCCCAGAGCAGTTTCCCAGTTGCTGGGTATCCCGAAGGAGAAGTGCAGCGGCATTTTCATTGCCGTAAAACACCATAGATGCGGATGCTCTGGACTCACCTACAGGGAAAATGCTCCATCCTTCATCGCTGCACGATATTGTTGCTTGAAGGTAACAACTGTCCGCCCTTGAAAAAGCATCCAAAGCCTGTTGGAGTTGTTTGCTCCAAGCGCCACTATTCATCTGCCGGAGCCCCCCTTGAAGAAGACAGCATTGTCTGCGGAACTCTTCGGAAAAGAAAGTGTATTTACCGAAACAGGGAAGAATTTCCTTGCTGCCATCGTTGAATCCTCGGAGGACGCAATCATCACCAAAGATCTGGAGGGAGTCGTCACAAGCTGGAACGAAGGAGCACACAACATCTTTGGCTACAAAGCTGAAGAGATGGTGGGGCAGTCCATCCGGCGGCTTATCCCCGAAGAATTGCAATATGAAGAAGACGCGATTCTGGCCAAACTCCGCGCTGGAGAGCGCATCCGGCATTTCGAAACCACGCGGGTCAGGAAGAATGGAGAACGGTTCCCCATCTCGGTCACGATCTCGCCCGTTAAGGACGATTCCGGAGCCATCATCGGCGCCTCCAAGATCGCCCGGGATATCTCGGAACGCCGGCGCGCCGAAGAGAACCGTTCCCGTCTGGCTGCGATCGTCGATTCGGCTGACGATGCCATCATCAGCAAGAACCTCAGCGGGATTGTCACAAGCTGGAATAAAGGAGCGGTGCGCCTTTTCGGCTATCAGGAAGAAGAAATGATCGGGCAGCCAATCCTGCGTTTGATTCCGGAAGAGCTTCAGTACGAGGAAGGGGAGATTCTAGAGAAGTTGCGCGCCGGGGAGAAGATAGAGCATTACGAGACCACCCGTGTCAGCAAGAACGGCGATCTGCTCCAGGTCTCCATCACCATCTCTCCCATCCGCAATGATGCAGGTGAAGTGATTGGAGTCTCCAAGATTGCCCGCGATATCTCGGAACGCAAGAAGATGGAATCTTTGTTGGTCCAGGCGGAAAAACTTGCGGCTACGGGCCGCATGGCGGCAGCCATCGCCCACGAGATCAATAACCCGCTTGCGTCAGTGTTAAACCTTATCTTCCTCGCCCGCCAGAGCAGTGCTTCCAGAGAGGAGATCCAGGAATATCTCGGCACGGCTGAGAGCGAGCTTGAACGCGTCTCCCACATTGCCAGGCAGACACTCGGCTATTATCGCGATAATGCATCGCCCTGTGAGGTCCACCTCCACGATCTGGTCCAGAACGTCCTGTCGGTGTACAGGCCCCGGCTCCATGCGCACAATATTGTGCTGGACACAACCTTTAACGATCTGCGAAAGATCAAGGTCCGGCCCGGAGAGATCATTCAGGTGTTGTCGAATATTATTTCTAATGCAATGGACGCAATGCGCCTCGGCGGCTGCATGTCGATTACCGTTGCATCGACCAGGAAGGTGGATCGTGATGGAATTCAAGTCACAGTCCGGGACACAGGCGGCGGCATTCCCCGCGAACATCTCGACAAAGTCTTTGAACCGTTCTTTACCACCAAGGGAAACCTCGGAACCGGTATCGGTCTATGGGTAGCGAACCAGCTTGTCCAACGTCATCATGGCCAGATTTCCATCTCCAGCAGTACGGAGCCAGGGGCCAGCGGAACAACGGTCACAATCTACCTGCCATTTGGCAGTTTTGAAGGGACTACAGCGAAACCCGATGGTGCTCAACGTGATAGCTAACCGATATGCCATGGCGCCGTATGTGGAGCCGGCCGTCCGCCTGACCGACGGCACAGAACCTTCTGTATCGGGTTTTAGCCTACCGGAATCGAATCAAGATGGATCTTCGCCCGCAAAATTTCGGGTTCTGGTAGTCGATGACGAGAAACTTCTGGCGGATACGACCGCGGCAATTCTTCGTGGGGCCGGCTTCGAGGCAAGAGCGGTATACGGCGGCTGGCAAGCTGTAGAGACGGCTCGTTCCTTTCAACCTGACTGCCTCCTTACCGATGTCAAGATGCCTGAGATGAATGGCATCGAGCTGGCGCTCGTTATCTCCAAGATGCTTCCCGCCACGACTATTGTGCTTTTTTCCGGGCAAGCGGGAATCACGGAACTCCTCGATCACGCTCGTGATAACGGATACGAGTATCCATTGCTGGCTAAACCGGTGCATCCGTTGGCGCTCATCGAAAGGCTGAAAGAGCTGGCACCCAAGAAATAGAGCATTTTCCCTGTGGGTGTAGTCCAGAGCATCCGCATATGGCCGCCGCATGCCCCTTCCAGGAAACCCAGCAACAGGGAAAATCCTCTAGGACAGTGGAAGTTCCAGGTGAAAGACGGTCGCAAATGACGCGGCATAGTCGCCAAGGACGAGGCGTCCACCACACCGGACTGCAAGCTCTCTGGCCATCCAAAGACCGACACCTGTGCCGATATCAGTTTTCGTGGTGAAAAAGGGTTCGAAGAGGTGCTTGAGCACCTCGGCCGGAATACCCGGTCCATTGTCCAGGATGCGAATACAGGCGACCTCTCCCTGAGAAGAAACCTCAACCACGATCTCTCCTATCCCTTCGATTACGGCATCGCAGGAGTTGTTCAGAAGGTTGATCAGGATCTGCATAACGTCTTCCTTAGGAGCGCTGGTTCTCACCGGGCTCTTCTCGACGGTTCTTATCCGGCACCCCTTGGATGCACACCGCGCTGCAAATAGATCGACGGCCTCCTTCGCTATCTCGTGGAGATCGGCCGGGCCTCCCTGAGGGAATGCCCGCTGGGTCGGGAGATGTCTCGCCACGGTGCTCAAGCGCCTGATCTGTGTGTGCGCGACTGCAAGATACTCGCGCGACTCATCCGACAGCTTCGGATCAGCCAGGGCGAGGTAGATCAGGTTGGTCAGCGCAGCCAATGGATTATTGAGCTCGTGCGCAATGGTGGAAGACAGGCGTCCAATCGCTGCCAGCTTTTCCGATCGAATCAGCGCCTGCTCCGATCGCTTCCTGGTGTCAACGTTGCTTGTGATGCCAATCCAGGTATGCGGCCTTGTGGCCGATGGCTTCCCACGCGCCTCAAGCCAGTGCATCTCTCCATTCGGCCATAGACACCGGAACTCGATCTCAAAGGGTGCGTTTTTTTGAAGCGCCTCCTGATACAGACGTGACACGCGATCGCGATCGTCCTCATAGACGAGCTCCAATGAGGTTTGAGGAGTGGACGCATCGAAGAGCGATCTTCCAAAGACATCCAGGCCATCCTCCTCCCATGTCATGCGGCTGGTTGAAAGATTGTAGGACCATGCCACGGACTTTGAGGCTCTCTGTGCTTCGGTAAGCACTTCTCTTCGCGCGCCGAGTTCTGACAAGGCAAAAGCCAGGCAATCACGGTTTCGCCTCTGCCACTCCCAGCCGGCAGCGAAAAGACACCCTATGCCGAAGGTTACACTTGCCCGAATAACCGCGCGAACCGGATGCTCGCCATGGTCCAGTTCGAGAAACTTCCGCCATGCTCCCAAAGCCATCGATAAGGAAGCCACAATACCGGCATGGAATCGCTGCCAGAGAGTAATCGCCCCAACAAAGAGCAGTGCCAGTGCGAACGGTACATGTTTCAGAACATCAACATGCAGGCTGACGCGCGTGAGAAGAAAAGGAAGAAAAAGAGCCGCGGTCAGCCCACCAATCGTTCGCAGGGAGAGGGCCTTGCCGGAAGGTATTAGACCGAGGCGGGAGAACATGCGCATTTCAAAAATTCTCTGGGATCGGCGCAGCTTCTCCGATAAAGAGATAAATATCGATCAATCTGACTAAAGTTGATTAAAGATAGCCCCTTTCTTTCGCAAAAGATTACCGGATTTATTCGATTCAGCGTTGCCGATTCCCGAAAAGTTATCCGGTTTACTCCCTGTGCAACATAGCGATATTTCGAATCATTACCTTCGTTATTCCTCTGGTAATCATGTATCGATAAACGCACCAAAAGATCTTTCAAGCTTTCAGGCAGTTAATCGACGCAACCACGATTAACGCGTATCGATAACTTCGATGAATGAAGAGGCGACATATTCGAGACAGTCGATACACTGAGTGCGCCATGTCCCTCGGGTCACTGCCGAGTTATAGAACGGGCCTTCAGCCCTTCATCGTTCAATGTGAACAATACCTGGGGCGTTGCCCCAGGCTGATATGGAACGCGCCTTCAGCGCTTAGAACCATGGCATCCTTTGTCACTTCGAAGCTATGGAGTCGTCGACCAGCTTTGCTGGTTCGGGTGAAGGGTAGCGGAGAAATCTGCTTTTCTGACATTTTCCCCGCCCGGGTGCCCCATCCTCGCAACGCTAGGATGGGTAAGGAATACCCAAATTCCTACGAGGGCCTGTCGACGGAAAATACGGTCGCGCGAAGCGCGATACCCCACCCTTTCTTCACGAAAGAATGGGGCAACGAATACCTACTGCCTTGGAATTGTTTGTTGATACACCCCGATAGACAGGCTTGCGTTCGTTATTGCGGTTCAACCTTCGTATGTGGTTCGCAACTCTTCCACGATCACCTTAGCGGCTTCGCGCGCTTCGGACTCCTTGTCGGGCGGGAAGCTGATGGCGCCGACGCGGGCATGACCGCCGCCGCCGTAGCGCTCACAGATCGCGGCGAGGTTCACCAGCTTCTCCACTGGGACCTTCGTCCATGGATTTGTGCCCACGGCCACCTTCGTACGGAATGATGATTTGCTGAGGCCGATGTTATAGACGCCCTCAGGGAAGAGATAGTACGGAATGAACTTGTTATAGCCTTCGGTCGGCTGATCGGTGATATCGAATGTAATCACACCGCGCTCACACGTCGCGCGCGAACCGATCAATTCGACCGATGCCTGATGTTTGGCCAACAACGGCTCCAGCAGATCGGCAACGAACGGCTGCTTCAGAATCTCTTCCAGCGGCATCTCTGTCAGCATCGGGATCAGACGTGGAATCAGCGTATCGTCTTGCGTAGACTCAATCACCATGGTCAGACGCATGGCGGCTTCCTTCATGCCGACCGCGGCTTCAGCGCTCTCATACTTGGCGCCGTCCACGATATTGGCCCAATAAATAAGATCCTTCAGCCCGCTGACATCCATCCCGAACTTCGTGCTGGCGATATGCGCAATGAAGCTAGTGCACGAGATGTAAGTGGGATCGAAGAAGTGCCGCATTGTCTTCGAGCCATCGAGTTGGCCTGTCTCGAAGGCAGCCTGATCTTCCCTGGTGAGAAAGGCCGACTGATGGTGGTCAAACCACCAGGTCAGTTTCGGTGAGGGCGAGTATTTGAAATCGACAATGGCATTCTCATCGCCGACGAACTCGTCGCCATCGAATAAAGCTCCGGCACGATGCACCAGGCCCTGGTACTGATACTCCGACGCTGTGCCAATGCACTCCCGGTGAAAACGTGTAAACAGCGACGCGGAGCACGCTCCATCAAAACATCTGTCGTGATAAAAGACGCGGCAGTTCAAATGCGGGCAAGACCTCACTCGATCGCAGCCTGTTTTCACTGCGAAACTCTAAGCATAGTGATCGGGCCGGAGGTGTCAAGCAAGCTGCATGCCGCGGAAGTTGATATTCCTCGTATGCGTGAAGCCCAGCCGGTCATAGATGGCAATGGCGCGGTGGTTTGCGGCAGCCGCATGCAGGTAGCTCTCCACGCCGGCTTTGCGGTGTTCCGCCATCACGTGGCGGATCAACGTAGCGGCATATCCTTTCCCGGTATGTTGCGGATGCGTACATACAGCGCTGATCTCGCGCCAGCCCGGCAGCGAGACCCGAACACCAGCCATGGCAATCAACTCTCCTTCGACGCGGAGGCCGTAGTACTGCCCCAGCTTCCAGGTCGCGGGACGGAAATACCCGGGAAAGGCCACATCCGTGAGCGCAACCATCTCATGCGCCTCTGCTTTGCCCAGCGGAACCACCTGGTCGCTGAAGACACTCTCAGAAGAGCCGCCCGCGAAGTGCATCTGCACGCCCGGGAGAAGCACGCTCTCCACCAGGCCATCCACCGGGGCCAGATCGTCACCGGTGAGATAAACCTTTTCACCAGGCTGCAACAGATCCCGGAAGGCAGCCATGCAAGCGGGATCGCGGACATCTGCAACGCCGCCGAAGGGGATCACCTCCGGCGGATAACGACGCGCGAGATCTCCGCCGATGGCGAGTGAAGCATTCGCGGTCACCAGGCCGCTCCAGAAGGGATTGGTAAAGTCCGGATGACTCATAGTGGGGACTCCCTGCGGGCTTCGCTCAGATCGAGCTCACGCTCGATCTTGCGCTGCACCTCGTCACTGATACGACCTTCGTCGCGCAGACGGAGAAGTGCATTGCGTTCCGTGTGAATGGCTGCGAGAGCGACCTCGCGATAACGATGGGAGTGCCCTTCGGTGGTCTCCGGCTCGCCGCAGTCGACAACCGCCTCCAGACGGTGCTCGTATTGATGGATCAGATCCTCATAGGCATGACCGGCGTGCTCTCCGGCCCGATCCCGGCTCTCCTGCAGATAGGCGAGCGCCTCTTCCAGTACAAGTTTGCGCGCCTCGTTCTCTTCGCAGTCTGGGCCACTGATGTTATCGAGTCCGAGAGCCCTGATGACCTTCGGCAGGGTGAGACCTTGCAGCACCAGCGTGACAAAGATGACGCAGAAGGTCAGAAAGACAATGAGGTTCTTCTGCTGGATCTCCTCCGGCAGCGAGAGCGCGGCCGCCAGAGCCACGACACCGCGCATCCCCGTCCAGCCCACGACGAACGACGCCTTCATGGCGGGATAAGGCACGTGCTGCCGGAGCAGATGCCGGCGGATAAAGTAGGCCACGCGTGAACCGGGAGCGACCCAGACAAGCCGGAGGACGATCAGGGCGACGGAGAGGATGATGCCGTTCCGGATCATCTCCATGTGGCTGTATCCCTTGATGCCCGCAAGGACGGTAGGCAGTTGCAGCCCGATGAGAACGAAGACCAGGCCGTTGAGGGTGAACTCCAATGTCTCCCACACCGCATACGCCTGCATCCGGACCTGTGGCGAAAAGATACGCGCCGACTGCTGGCCGAGATAAAGGCCGCAGGCCACCACAGCCAGAACGCCGGAGGCTCTGACCTCTTCCGCCGCGAGATAGGCGCCGTAGGGCACGACGAGCCCGAGAGCGATCTCAACCGGACCATCGTCGATCCAGTGCTCCAGCCGGGTAAAGATAATGCCGAGCAGCAGGCCGACACCGACACCGCCGACTACCAGCCAGAGCAGCCGGAGAACCCCTCCCGTAACCGTAGGGGCAGTACCGTGCAGCATGAGGTCCAGGCCGAACTCGAGAGCCAGAAGGCCAGTGGCGTCATTCAGCAGGCTCTCGCCTTCAAGTACGTCCACGATGCGGCGAGGCAGCCCCAGCCGCTTGGCGATCGCACTGGCAGCAATAGCATCGGTCGGCGAGACCACCGCCCCCAGAAGCACACCGGCGCGCCAGTCAAACTCCTTCAAAAGCCAGCGGTTAGCCACCCAGGCGACACCAATGACAGTAAATGCGACCAGGCCGACGGCAAGCATGGCGATACTGGTGAAATTGAACCGAAAGTCGCGCCACGAGGTCTGCCATGCAGCGGAGTAAAGCAGCGGAGGCAGGAAGACCAGAAAGACGATATCCGGATTCAGTGGGATGGCGGGAAGATGCGGCACAAAGCTAAGCAGCAGGCCGCCGATCACCAGAACAATGGGATACGGCTTCTGCCACCGCCGGGCCACACCCGCGATCGACGCGACGAAGGCCAGCAGAAGCATCAGCACCAATTCCAGCGAGTGCAGATTTCCACCCATCTCAGCAGCATACCGGAGCGTCGGGTAGAGCATCTTCCCTGTGGGTGTAGAGTGGGACTTCCTCATCGATGGGGCGTTTTCCGCAATGAAAACGCCGCTGCACCTCCTCTTCCGGGATACCCAGCAACAGGGAATGCGTTTAGAGCATCTTCCGTGTGGGTGTAGAGTGGGGCTTCCTCATCGATAGAGTGGGGCTTCCTCATCGATAGAGTGGGGCTTCCTCATCGATGGGCGTTTTCCGCAATGAAAACGCCGCTGCACTCCTCTTCCGGGACACCCGGCAACAGGGAAAATGCTCTAGACTCAAGCTGACCATGGAAGTAACCGACCTCCAGGCCGCTGCGAGCTCTCCGGAGCGCACACGCCGGATTTTGAAGTACGTTGGCGTGAGCGCCGGCGTTGTTCTTGCTCTAGTACTGATTGCCGGCGTCTCTTTACGGCTGTGGCTCTCACATGCGCTCAATGTGAGTCTGCCGCAGGTAGACGGAACCGTGTATGCTCGCGGGCTCACCGCACCCGTCAAGGTAGAGCGCACGGCAGCGGGCATGCCGGCGATTCATGCGGGCAATCTGCACGACCTCGCCTTCGCGCAGGGATATGTCACGGCGCAGGACCGCCTATGGCAGATGGACATGCTGCGGCGCTACGCCGAAGGGCGTCTGTCGGAGATCCTCGGCTCCATGACACTGGAACACGACCGGGCACAGCGCTATCTGCAATTGGGAGCCGCGGCCGATGCCGCGCTTCCTCACATAGCAGCAGACCAGATGCAGTTGCTGAACGCCTACGCCGATGGTGTGAACGCCTTCATTGCCGAGAGCGAGGGGCATCTTCCGCTGGAGTTCCGGCTGCTTCACTATTCCCCGGCGAAGTGGACCCCCCATGACTCACTACTGGTGGGCCTGTCGATGAGCCAGGAGCTCTCGACCTCATTCCCCACCAAGCTGGCTCGCGAGACGCTCACATCCCGGCTGTCGCCCGAGCTGCTGGCCGATCTTTATCCAGTCGGCTCGTGGCGCGATCATCCTCCCGTAGATGGCCACCCGAGTCTCTCCGCGCCCAATCAGGACCCTCCCGACGCTCCGCTGGATGAGACGCAGACAAAGCTGACGCTTCCAGCATCTTCCATCGAAGAGCTGCAGCATGTCCTTCATCCCTTCGCCTGCGACGGCTGCGTCTCCGGATCGAACAACTGGGCGGTCAGCGGAGCGCACACCGCGACGGGCAAGCCGCTGCTATCGAACGACATGCACCTGGGACTCGATATTCCAGGCATCTGGTATGAGACATCTCTGGAGTCGCCTGAGCTACATGCGGCAGGTGTCGCACTGCCAGGCTTGCCCTTCATCATCGTGGGCCATAATCAGCACATCGCCTGGGGCTTCACCGCATCGCTCGCTGACGTGCAGGATCTCTATATCGAAAAGCTCCGGCCCTCCGCCGCCAATCCGAAGCAGCGCGAGTTCCAGACGCATGAGGGCAACTGGCTGCCCGTGGCCACCCGTCAGGAGGTGATCCACGTTCGCGGTAGTAAGGATGTGCCGCTGGAAATCAGTCTGACCAGCCACGGCGGACACCCCACGCCCATCATCAGCCCGATGATTCCGCGGGAACAGCGGCCGCTGGCGCTGGCATGGACGATCTATGATCCCGAGATCACCGCCAGCCTTCCCTTCCAGGCAGTGGATCAGGCCAGTACCTACGAACAGTTCGTGACGGCCTTCCGCAACTTCGGAGGACCATCACTCTCGGCCGTCTATGCGGATGACCAGGGACATATCGGCTATCACGCTATTGGCAAGGTGCCGGTGCGTGGCGATGCACAGCATCCTTCCGGCCTATCTCCGGTCCCGGTGACAGACGGCTCGTATGAGTGGAGTGGCTATGCGAGCTACGACCTGATGCCGCAGGCGCTCGATCCTGAGTCCGGTGTACTAGCTACGGCCAATGCCCGCGTCACGGCAGACGATGCTCCGTATACGCTGTCGCTCGACTGGGAGAACCCTTACCGCAATGAGCGCATCTGGAAGCAGCTGTTACCTTCCAAGGGCCTGACAGCAGCCGACATGATGAAGCTGCAGCTCGACGTCTACTCTGACGGCGACCGCGTCATTGCACAGAAGCTGGCATATGCCATCGACCACTCAAAGACGAAAGATAAGCGGCTGCACCAGGCCGCCGATCTGCTGCGCGTGTGGAACGGCAACATGGAGACCAACTCCGCGGCAGCAGCCATTGTGAATTCGACGCGCACGGCGCTGTGGCCCATGCTGCTACGGCCTCTGCTGGGCAACGATTGGAGGCTCTATCGCTGGAACTCCCGTGCGTTTGTGCAGGAAGAGCTGATCTCGCATGCTCCGGCACGGTGGCTCCCGAGCCAGTACAGTGACTGGAACGAGTTACTGACGGCTGCTGTTCAGGAGGGACTGCGGGATGCGCATGCTCCCGGAGACCTGTCGCATTGGAGCTATGGCTCCATGCACCGCATCGACCTGCAGCATCCTCTCTACGGATCGAACCGGATCTTCCGCCGTATCTTCCCTGCGCCCACCGGTCCCGGCGACTTCCCGCTACCTGGCGACAGCATTACCGTGCGTGCGGGTTCTGCGACGTTCGGCGCCAGCGAACGTTTCACTGCCGATCTTGCAGACTGGGAGAACTCGAATCTCAATCTGCCTGTCGGCCAGTCCGGCAACCCACGCAGCGAAAACTTCCGCGACCAGTGGACCAACTGGTATCGCGGCAAGCCTCTGCCGCTTCCCTGGAAGACGGTGAAGGCACAGCACACACTTACGCTGGAACCATGAGCCCACCAGCGTGGAAGCGACAGCTTGCGCCTGCCGCCCTTATTGCGGTGGCCGCATTTCTTGCCGTGCTGCCTCTGGTGTTGCATGGCTGCTCCTGCGGCCATGACTTCGACTTCCACCTGGTGAACTGGCTGGAGGTACATGCACAGTTTCAGCGTGGCGTGCTGCATCCGCAGTGGGCCTTCACCGCCGCCTGGGGAGCGGGTGAACCGCGCTTCGTCTTCTATCCGCCGCTTTCATGGGTCATCGGAGGCCTGCTTGGCTTCCTGATGCCGTATACGGTTGCACCCATTGTCTACACATGGCTCTGCCTCTTCCTCGCAGGTGTAGCGTGTCTGCACATGGTGTCGGCAGTGGGAGGCGATTCTGTAAACCAGCACCGCTGGATACCGGCTGCAATTGCCGTCACATACCTGGGGAATCCTTATCTTCTGTTTACAGCCTACGAGCGTACGGCTTATGCCGAGTTGCTTGCGGCGGCATGGATGCCATTGCTGCTGACAGCATTGTTGCGCGAGAGACCGCGATGGCTCGAAATCGCCATCCCAGTGGCGTTGTTGTGGCTGACGAACGCTCCTGCCGCGGTGCTGGGATGCTATGGTCTGCTGATGCTTGGCCTGCTGCGGCTGGTACTGTGGCCGAGTGCGCTCCGTCGCGGGACCATCACGCAGTTTACGCTGGGCACCCTCTTCGGTCTGCTCTTCGCGGCGTTCTATATTGTGCCGGCGGTCCTGGACCGCAAATGGGTACAGGCAGCGATGGCAATGGTCGAAGGCATGCGGCCCAAGGATAACTTCCTCTTCGGACACACAACGGATCCGCTGCACGATACAGTCCTGTGGCAGGCCTCGCGGATCGCGGTTGTGTTATTCGCCGTAAGTCTGCCCCTGGTGCTGTTGCTTCGCCGCGATAGGAGAGCGCGCCTCCTCGGCGCCATGACACTGATGATTCTGCTTCTGCTGTTGCCGGTCTCGGCTGTGGTGTGGCATCACGCGCCGCAACTCGGCTTCCTGCAATTCCCCTGGCGCTTCCTTTGCCTGCAACAGACCATTGCCGCCGTCCTGCTGACGCTGAGCGTGCCATCTCTTACGCGTATTCGAAAGAACTGGATCATGCCTGCCGGAGCCGTAGCGGTTCTGGCCGCTACCACCGTCATCGCGCATCACTTTTACCTGCAGCAGTGCGATGAGGAAGACGCACCCGCTGCACACATTGCTCTGTTTGCCCGCGGCAGCGGCGTGATGCCCACGGACGAATACACGGTGCGTGATGCGGACAATGACGCGCTGCAACAGGGCAATCCCGTATGGTGGATCGCCGCTAAGCCGGACGCTCCGGCGCCCGCGCTGGGTCCGGGAACGGAGATGCGCATGCGCGTCCTGGGCCTTCCTCCTCGACCAGAAGATGTCACCTGGAATACGGAACATACGCGAATGCAGGTGCTGTGGCCGCGGTCATTCTGGCTGATCGTGAATCGGCGCGCCTATCCCGCCTGGCAGGTGACCAACAACGGCGCACCGGTTCCCATTACCGAGCGTGCTGACGGTTTGATGGCGATTCCTTTGCCCGCCGGGCCGAACGATGTGGAGATCCACTACCACCACACGCCGGCAGAACTGTTGGGCCTGGTGCTCTTCTTTATGGGCATTCTGACAGCGATCCTGGTGCATCGAATCGAATCACAGCACGGTCGTACGCCACTGTGACCATTTATTCTTAAACGTGAACGCAATGTCTGTCGAAAACATACTTACCGAAGCCGTCACCCTGACGGACGCCGCGCTAGAGCGCCTGCTGCCCGGCCCCGATGCCCAGCCCCATTCCATTCATCGCGCCATGCGCCACTCGACCTTCGCTGGCGGGAAACGGCTTCGGCCCGCTCTGGTGCTCGAAGCAGCCCGCATGGTTGCCGGCAGTTTGCCTGAAGGCGTAGAGGAGTGCGGCGCCGCCATCGAGATGCTGCATACCTATTCGCTGATCCACGACGATCTTCCGGCGCTGGACAACGATGACCTGCGCCGCGGCAAGCCGACCTGCCATGTGGTCTTCGGCGAAGCGATTGCCATTCTTGCCGGCGACGCTCTGCAGACGACGGCCTTCCAGACACTGGCACACCTGAAGTGCCCGGCGGCAGCGGCGGTACAGATTCTTCGCGAGGTCTCCATCGCCGTGAATACGGGCGTGGGCACCGATGGACTTGCTCCCGGCATGATCGGGGGGCAGGTGGTCGATATCGAAAGCGAAGGCAAGAAGCCCACCGCTGACTTGGTAGAGGCGATTCACCGCTCGAAGACCGGAGCTCTGATCACGGTTTCCATCGTTGCCGGCGGCCTGTATGCCGGCGCCTCCGCAGAAGATGTGGCGCGCCTGCGCACGTTCGGCGAGAAACTGGGCCTCGCCTTCCAGATCGTGGACGATGTTCTGGATCTTACGCAGGACTCTGCTCAACTGGGAAAGACCGCCGGCAAAGATGCCGCGACCGATAAGGCCACCTGGCCGGCAGTCTACGGCATTGAGAAATCGAGTGCCGATGCTGACGCCATGATCCGCGAGGCATACGACGCCATCGCGCCATGGGGCGAGGCCGCCGAACCGCTGAAGACGATTGCGCGTTTCCTCGTCGAACGGAAACACTGAGAAGAGTTGGAGACGTACGACGTCGGTGGTGTTGGGTATCTGGGCACCTTCGTCTGGTACGTTGCAGGTTTCAAGTTGAAAGTTGAAGACGTACGGCATGGGTGGTTTGGAGTGTTTGGGCAGGACAAGCTATGACCATCGAGCATATTCGCCGCGCCCTGCGTGATTGCTTCCATCCTGCTCTGAAGCTGAATGTGGAAGCTCTGGGCCTGATCGAAGAGATCAGCGTCACTCCCGATAAAGAGGCGCCGGGAGCGGGAATTCCCGGCGTTCCGCAGAAACATATCGTTCGGCTTTCGCTGTATCGTCCGACAGAGGATGAGACGGCAACAGCGATGATGACGGAACTGATTCGCAATCGCCTTTACGGCTTTCCCGAGACCGGCACGGTCGAGATCACACTGCTGGACGGATGGACTCCGCAACGGCTAACCGACGAAGCCCGCGAACTGCTTGCAGCACAATTGCGGCCACAGCAGTTAGTACAGATAAGAGTTAAAAGTTGAAAGTTAAAAGTTAAAGCGTTAAGACATGGGATAGCCCATGCACTGGGTGCCCCATCCATCGCAACGCGATGGGTGGGTAAGGAAGTCACTACTTCACAACAAGACACAGAATCAAAGCGCTGAAGGCGCGTTCTATACCAGCCTGGGGCAACGCCCCAGGTCTCAGACACGAGAAAGACAGAGGGCTGAAGTCCCGATCTATAATTCTGCGCTACTCCGCAAGAAGGCGCTTGATGTTGGCTTCAACATCCTCTTTGCTTACGATCCCGATATAGGTCGCCGCAATGCGTCCTGACTTATCGATCAGGTATGTCGCCGGATACAAAGCGAAGCCGAAAGACTTGATGACAGCGTCGTTGCCCATCACGATTGGGTAGTTGACGTGATTGCTGCGAACAAACGGCCGCACCTTTCCCCACGCCTCATGCTCACTCTTCAGCCCTTCATAGGGGATGTCTGCCGAGATGCCGAGCGCGGTGAAGCCTTTATTTTCGTATGCGTGCTGAATTTCGATGAAAGACGGAATCTCCAGAACGCAGCCGCCGCACTCTGTTGCCCAGAAGTTCACCAGAACAACCTTTCCACGAAAGTCCGCGATCTGAACCTTCTTTCCATTCGAGTTTGAAAGATGAAAGATCGGAGCCGCCTTTCGGTTGGCGGTGGCTACAAGAACGGCGTGAACATTCCTTTGACCGTAGGCGGGTGGCAGCAGGGTGAGACTGAAAGCACACGTAGTAAGAAGAACGAGTCCAACTCTGCGGCGAACGTTCAGCATGACCAAACCTTTCTTTTCAAAGGGCGGAATTTGAAAACATTGCTATTATGATGCCTTGCCTGGTGGGGAACCGGTCTACGGACCATCCGACAAATATTTATCTCGAGTTGCGATCCCAAGACAATGAGGAGGGATGCTGAATGCCACTCGTTGACAAGCTAAAGCCTGGGCTCTGTCTGGGATTAGCCCTGCTCCTTTCAGCTCACTGGAGCGTTGCGCAGAAGACCTTGCAGCTGGTGAGCGGGCAGCAGATCCGGGAGGGAGTTGCTGCTCTGCCCCGCATTGCAGCTCCGAATATCGCCGAGGCAAAGATCAATGCCGCACTCGATCGGCAAGACCTCTGGGTCAGGAAAGCCGCAGAAGCGTGCAGTGGACCGGGCATGTTCTGGAAACGAGTGGTTACGGTTACCAAAAGCGGTCCCGCCTTGCTGAGCGTGCTCGTCTCAGACAGCGCTGACTGTGGTGGAGTTCATCCTTTTGATGAGACCTTTCCATTGGTCTACGATCTGCGGACTGGTGACGCCGTGAGATGGGACAAAGTCTTTCCCAAGGGAAAGGCGGAAGAAGTCAGCACATCTTCGAGCGATGGCATGCCATGGATCACCGTTCGATCGAAACATCTTCAGGCTCTTTATGTGGCCAGTTACAAAGGCACTCGCGATTGCGGCATAGAAATCGTAGCTGGAGAGACAGAGTTTCATCTCTATCCGGATGAGAACGCAAATGGGCTGAAAATTTTTCCTGCAGCCTTGCCACAAGTGGCTCACCCATGTGCCACCGCGTTCACGCTGCGTGCAAAAGAACTCCAGGCTCTTGGGGTTTCGCAACAGTGGCAGGACGCGATCCTTCGTCAGTATGGGAAGCCGTAAACAATCGACTTCTGCTGATTCACGAGATAACACCAACGGAAACTGTCTTCCTAAACTTCCAGCACGCGTTCTTCCTCAACTGGGATGTGATCCACCGAGCAAGCGCCCTTTTGTCCGGTAGCGTGCACGATGGCGGCAACGCTGAGCAGGGCTAGCGCCAGCATGCAGACGCCGTTCCACTGCCAGTGCACCCAGGCGAAGGTCACCAGGGCTGAGCCGACGGCTGCGCCCGTGAAGTACACCGTCATGTAGACCGTGTTCAGCCGGCTGCGAGCTGAGGCGTCGAGACCGAAGATGCGGGTCTGATTGGCGATCTGCGACATCTGCGCGCCCATATCGAGGACGATGACCCCAATCACCATAGCGCCCACATGAGCCGCCATAGGCATGTGCAGGCGGTCCTGCACCCACAGCCAGACAAAGCTGGCCGCAAGCGTTACCAGAGCCCAGGAGAGAACGTAGCGAGGTCCGTGACGGTCAGCCATGCGTCCGGCAAGCGGAGCGACGACCGCCCCGGCAGCTCCCACAACACCGAAGGTACCGGCGACGCCGGCTCCAAGGCCATAGCGAGTCCCGAGAAAGAAGGCCAGTGTGGTCCAGAAGCAGGAGAAGGAGGCAAAGATGAGTGCGCCCATCGCAGCCGACTCGCGCAGCAGCCGCTGGCTCGACCACAGAGTCCACAAGGAACGAATGGCGTCACCATAGCTGAGCTTATGCTTTGGCGGCAGAGCCGGCATGGTGCGCCGCAGCATAGGAACGAAGCTGAGATTGATCACCGCGGCAACGACGAAGACGGTTCTCCAGCCCGCAGCGGCGCCGAAGTGAATCCGGCTGACCCAGCCGGAGAAGGTGCGGGCCAGAAGCACGCCCAGCAGCAGGCCGGTCATTACCGTACCGATCGCGCGGCCGCGCTCTTCGTCGCTGGCGAGGTCGGGGGCAATGGGCAACACGATGTGCGTTACGGACGCCAGCAGGCCCACCAGAGCGCTGGCAGCAATGAGCCATGGCAGCGATTGGGCCGCCGCCGTCAGAAGCAGCGCGATGGAGACGGCGGCGTACATGCGGAGCATGAGGCCACGACGCTCCTTCAGGTCTCCCATGGGGACAAAAGCCAGCATGCCCAGCGCGTAGCCCACTTGCGTCGCTACGGCGACGTATCCGGTGGCTCCGCTGGTGGCGCCGAAGGTATGACCCATCTCCACCAACAGCGGCTGGTTGTAATAAATGCTGGACACGCCCACAGCGCAGGCAAGACCAAGAAATGGCAGTGGGGTGTGCTTTTGGGCCTTACTCATGTGGTCCTACCACTGATTGTAGGCCCTTTGCGAACTATTTGCTTGCGTGACGTTTCACGATGGCCAGCTTTTCACCGGCCAGGATGCGTCTGGCCTGGCTCCGGGCGTGTGTGGCCCAGGGCCCGATGGGGTCCAGGCGGACATAGGCAAGCCAATGGGGCAGCGCCCGGCGGCGCTCTCCGCAGCGCTCGTAGGTCAGCGCCAGGTTGTAATGGGCGTCGGCATAGGAGGGTGACAGGGCGATGGCACGCTTGTAGGCCTCAATGGCCTCAGGAAGCCGCTGCAGCTCGTCCAGCACGTTGCCAAGGTCGAAGAAAGCCAACGCGTAGCTGGGGTCAGCAATCGTTGCGCGACGGTAGAGCTGCTCGGCTCGGCCATACAGCTTCTGGTTGTAGTAGATGGTGCCGAGGTTGATGCAGCCTGGAGCGTGATTGGGATCGAGCTCCAGCAGGTCAAGGTAGAGCTGCTGTGCCTGGCCGACAGTCGCGGCGTGCTCTTCCAGTTGCACCGCTTGCAGGAACATCTCCTGCACGTGCATCGCCTTGTCGATGGCAGCTTCATGCGCGTGCACCACGGCAAGCGGCCGGGAAGTCTGCGGATCGAAGTCGAAGAGAAGCTGCTGCGCGACAGGATCGACCAGAGCACCGGAGTGACGGAAGACCAGACGGGAGCCGCGGCGGGCAATGGAAGCTGCCTCAACCAGCGGATTGGTCATGCCTGAGACCCGCTGCATGGCATCGATGCCGGCACGGATGGAACGGGATGAGATACGTGAGGCGCTGAGGTCGCGCAGACGCCGCAACCGCACCAGATCTTCAAAGCTGTAGCTTTCTTTGACGGCCGAGAGGCCAGCACGCTCCCACCCGGCCAGTTGCCGGGGATGGAGCCGCAGAATACGAAGCACATCCTGACGGCTGTAGCTATCGCTTGGGGTGATCTCGGTCGACACCGTCTCCTCTTGTGCCGAGTATGCTTCGCAAACAAGCTGTAATCAAGAGGGTTAGCGGGTTCTACGGAAGAAATCAGTGGAATTCTCGTACCAAATCTGATACTAAAGTTCGCCCGTGTCGTCAGTGAAGCCCAAAGCGACGAGGCAGGGAGCAATAAGAATCACGAGAAAAAGGATGGCAATGAAGACGTCATGCATGGAGAACATATCCTAACCATCGACAGAAATGCGGTTAGGGAGAGACATGAGCACAGAGTTGTCCATTACCTATGGGCTTGATCCAGGGTCTTCGTCAGCGCACGGCGGCGGTACGGAAGGGGCTACCATCCAGCCGGCAACTCATTGTTGCTGTTGTTCCCCGTTTTATAGACCGCCTGACCCGACTTTGAGGTGCGGCAGGAGGTGTCTTCTGCCGAGACGGCATTGGTGCCCTCAAGCGAAAGACAGTAATTCTGGGTGCGGCTGGGCTGGTCATCCCATACCTGCACGTTCCGGATTCGCGCGTTGCGCACCCCATTGCCCGTGTTCCTGGCAAGACGGATGGCGCTGATGTCCGCGCCCGCTCCCGGCTGCTGTACATTGTCATAGTACTGACCGCCGACGATCTCGAGCGTGTCGGTATCTTCAATGGCCGCGCCGTCCAGCTTATTGTGGTGGGCGATCGTATCAACCAATTTGACATCGCTGCTTTGGGAGATATTGAAACCGACTCCATTGGCCTGCGAGGTCGCCCTCGTAACAGTAATGCGGACACCCTTGCTGACTTTAAAACCCGCGCGGGTCATGTACTCCATAACGTCGCCGGTGCTCGTGATATCGGTGGCCTGCGATTCGCCATTCGACTGCACGACCCAGCCATCCGTCGTACCTCGACCATAATTGCCGATACTGGTCACATGGGAGGCACTTCGCAGGTAGTACGCGGTGTTACCCCGGGCAACATCACTGGTCACCCGGTTATTACACAACGTTCCGCCCACGACGCCGACGCTGATCTCAATACCAACATCGGTTACGTTGTGCACCTTGTTGCCACAGACCTTGAAGTCGGTGAAAGTATAGCCGTGATCATTCCAGAGGAAGATGCCGTCCTGCTGGGAAGTTGTCTCGATCTGGTTATCTTCGATGTAACAGCCACGCGAGTCGCCGTTGAATGTCTCGCATTTGATCGCATTGGCGAAGGTATCAGTAACAAGGTGACGCCGTGCGGTGAAGTTGGTGCATGCGTAGCACATGATGCCGTTGCCGGCGGAGACGATGCGCAGATCGCTGGTGCTGATATTCGAGGCATTATCGAAGAAGATCGCAGAAGTCCCGCCGCTTTGATGATTCCCATCCAGCGTGCCCTTGCCGCTGACCGTAATATTCGACACCTCATGGCCCTGGAGAAGTCCTGTAAGCGGTGCATAGGTAGCCGCCTTCAGCTTCATGGCGCCATCTACCTGGATCGTACGGTTGCTGGGAACATTGATCGGGCCGCTAAGCACAGTCTTTCCGGACGGGATGCGAATCTTCTGTGATCTCGAAAGCACTGTCTGAATCGCAGCGGTATCATCCGTAACGCCATCGCATACTGCCCCATGTTCGCAGACATCCACTATCTGTCCGGTCGACATCTGGCCTCGGACCATCAACGTCCCGGACATCACTGGGATAAGAAGTAGAGCCAGAATGTGGCAAAAAAACCACATCCGCGGTTTCGCGGTAATACGCTGATAGGTCGGGCCGTCGCCGGTCGCACTTAGAGCATTTTCCCTGTAGGTGTAGTCCAGAGCTTCCGCATCTATGGACGTTTTCCGCACTGAAAACGCCGCTGCACGACCCTTCCGGGATACCCGGCAACAGGGAAAATGCTCTCGCATGCCTTATCACCTCTTCCGAGTTCGCATAACCGGTCGTTCGTGGAGAGGGCATCGCGTACAAAAGAAAAAGCGCGACTGCCCTCAGGACGGTCACACTTTCACACCACATCGGCTCATCGAAACCTTCGAGGCCTGCCTAAATCACAGAATCCATGGAGCCGACGGCCGGACTTGAACCGGCGACCTGCTGATTACGAATCAGCTGCTCTACCAACTGAGCTACGTCGGCGGACTCCTCCGTGATTTTATCGGGGATTGACGCTGCACGCAAAGGCGGCAGAAATGAAAAGGAAGAAGCCGCCCGGCAACAGGGCGGCCTCTTCGTAGGGAGAATAGTTCCAACGGAGGCAAAGCCATCAGAACTTTCTGGCGAAATACTATGGTTCGCCCAAACGGGGTGTCAAGGCAATTTCTGACCGTCCACAAGCCGCTTATTATCAATGAGATAAAGAGTGACCAAACAGTAACCTGGGCCAAAACCTGTTCGCCCTTTGTTCTCCTCAGAAAAGGTAATCTTTTCCGGCGAACCTGCCTGAATTCAGCCCGTTAGATATTTGGCTGCACCAGAAACGGGTCAGTTTTCCCGTTGGAGAGGTGGGGCATCCTGGCGCAGGTCCAGGTGAATGAACTCGGCATCATGCATCGATGAGGCAGGCTTTCCCTGCAGCACGCGAATCAATGCACGGCCTCCACCAAAGAATGCTCCCAGCACCAACGCAGCGAGACCCATGGCAAAGACACCAAGGATGATGTTGACCAGCAGGCGTGCCGCCTTGCTGGCTTCACTGATGTAACCCTCTGGCTTGTTCCAGGTGATGTTGGTCTCATAGTGCACCTGATCAAGAAGCTTCTTGGCCTCTTCCGCAGTGAACTGACCATAGGTGACCGCAACAATGGGACCCGCTCGGCGAACAGCGACAGAGTCTGTTGTGGCTCCTGCCGGTAGATGCTCAAGTAGATCTTTCAGCAGCTCACGCGAGCGATCACCCGCAATCGTTGGCGTGGGATAGTAGATCGCAACGAAGGTGCCATGAGGATATTGCCCTGTGGCGATCTCCGGCGACTTGGAGAAATCTACGATGGAGGGATTCAACTGCCCGCCATCGCGCTGATACGTCGCAGGACCAACGGCATACTTCACGCTCTCCGCACGAAGCCCAGACTTCGGCAGATACGAGAGCAGTCCCGGAGCGCGGCCTGCGGCGCCGCCAAGCTTCGGCAGGCCATTGGTCAATGTCTCCAATGCTTTGTAGTCGGGCTGTGTTTGAAACGATGCAGAGACCAGCGTTGGTCCGCTCCAGAAGAGGACCTCGTTTCCCTTCACCTCAGACTCATTTCCAACCTTTACCGGAGTGGCATGCGTGTCCGCCTGACGCAGCGAAGCGAAGGCAGCATAAGCACCGGTCGCATCCATATACTGCGTCGCAACGATCGAGAGCTGATTGTTTCCGGAGGTGTAAACACCTGCCTGCGACCGCTTTACGCCCAGCTCTTTGTTGATGACGTCGTTAAAGCCTGTATCGGTGACAGCGGGCTTCTGATCAGTGAGCGTCCATGCCCCGAGCGACTGCGGAAGCAGCGGCGCCGGGGGCAGCTGTACTGTGGTCGATGGCTTCTGAGCTTGGCTCGTTCCCGGAGCTGCCGGCTGCTGGGCAAACACACCTGCTCCCAGAGCAACACTGAGAAGAACCGCGGAAAAGCAACGCCTGATCACACTTGTGAGACTACCATCCGACCGCCAATGGAAGCACGCCGCAGCTTGCATGAAGAAATAGACAACGCCGGGGTCGATTTAGTTCCCGCGACGGCTTGGGAGTGAGCCGGCCTGTGTGGGAAATCTTTTCGATGGTGTAACGACCCTGGCGACTTTGATGCTGCAGTAGATCAGTGGAATTGGTGGGAGCCGCGGGCTTCAGCCTGGCTGAAGCCCGCGGCTCCCACCCGGTCGAGCTCCACTCGAACCCATGCCCCGAGGGACATGGGGCACTCCGTGCATGGGCTATCTCTAATTCATCACTCCTACCAAGTTAGCGTCACCGTCTTGGAAATGTACTTTGGAGTGGATTGCGGCGTTCCTTCGAACGAAAGCTGCAATACATCATCGCGAAGATCTCCGCCGGCCGCGTGCAGCACAAGTTTCTGCTTGCTGTTTGTGCGCACCTTTAATCGTTGTGTCGCTCCTGCAGGTGCTTCCAGTGTGAGCGTCAGACGGCGATTCGTCACTTGCTGATCGATGACCTTCAGCTCCGAGGTCTCCTCGCCTTCACGCGGTTGCATAAGAGGAAGAGCGACTTCGACCGCTGGCAACGGCAGGCGAAGTACATGGTGCGTTGACGGGTTCTGTGGAGCCGAGGGCGTTTCAGAGCCTGCAACCAGTGTGAGCACCGTCGGCTTCTCTGAAGTGGCTTCCACCTCAAGCGAGCCATCCATACGCCGCATACTAACCGTATAGAACTCATCGCCGACTCGTACATTGTTCAACGTAACCTCATTCCAGTCCGCCGGGAGTTGGGGATGGACGTAAAGGACATGCCGCTGCGCATCCCCTTCAATCCCAAAGAGACCGCGGATGGCGGGCGAGAGCACCATCGCCGACGACCACAGCTGGTGCGAGCTGCTGCGCCCCAGCGGCTGATAGAACTTGCCCGACAACACCTCAGTGACGAAGCCGGGATCCTGCAGCCAGGTGAGTTGCATGTTCTGGCGCAGATGCTCGATCGCCGCAAGACTATGTCCGGAACGGAACTCCGCCATGCTGACCCAACCGGTATAGAGCGGCCACACCGAACCGTGGTGATAGCTGATGGGATCGTAAATCGCCGCGGAACTCGCCACCGAACGCGTTCCCCAGTCCGTGCTGAACTGCGAGCCGGCCCACGCGGCAAACATCGGATTCGCATCCGGCAAACTCAGCTGGCCAGTCCACCAGGCAACACTGGAAAAGATCGACGGCACACGTTCGTATGCGCCATCGGCATCGCGACTGAATGCATACATGCCGTCGCTGCCGCGGAATTCCTTGAGGAGTGTGGCGATCAACTTTGCTGTGCTTGCCGCGGAGGATGAAAGTTCGGCATCCTTCATCAGCGTTGCCAGTCGCGACATCGCCTCGCTGCTCTGCTGGTCGAGAGCCACCAGGTAGATCTCCTGATGAGGCAGCTTCGGCAACCACTCTTCCACCCAGCCTGTTCCCTGTGAGTTGTCGAAGGCTCCCGCAGTCGTGTGAGCGCGTGTAAACGCATAGGCTCGCTTCACATTGTCCCAATGCGCCCTCAGGAACGCGACGTCGCCAGTAGTGCGGACATAGTCTTCCATCTGCATGACGAACAGCGGCGTCGCATCGGCGGAGGCGTACAAATATGGCAGCTTTGTCCACTCCACGGCGTCGGCCGTCTGCGAGTACTCGTGCATCATCTTGCCGTCCTCGCGTTGATGCGAGATGAGAAACTCGAGTGCCTGGCGGCTGAGCGTGAAGTCTCCATAGCTGTTTACGGCATAGAGCGTCCACAGTGTGTCGCGGCCGAAGAACCAGCCGAAACCGGGACGGGCTGAATCACCGGAGGTGTACCATCCGCCCGCAAGACCTGCTCCATCGCTGCGCGCGATCTTCGACTGCTCGATCGCGACTTCGGCCCATTGCAACGCTTCATCGAAATGCTTGTCCGGCGTATGCGCGGTCAGCCGCCGATCGAAGAAATGAGCAAAGTAATCTGCCGTGGATCGATAGAGATCCTGAACGTGATCGCCGGCAGCAAAGGTCTTTTCCAGCAGTGCGCGCCTGTCTTGCGGCGTGGCACTCGACAGATCTGCGACCGAACAAAGCAGTGGATAGAAGTGCGCATCGTCCTTCGCCGGATCGTAGGTAAAAGTAAAGGTTAGCGGTGTGGTCTGTGGGCGCTCCTGGTAGGGACGGATATCGCCGTGTGCCGCCTGCGGCATCGCGATGGCGCCGAAGAAGGCAGGGTTGTCCGTCTCCAGCAGGTAGGCTCCGCCGGTGCCTGCGGGGATCCAGCTACCGTTCGGACGGCCGAAGTTAGGCGCGGGCCACTGACGTTCGAGGCTTGGATCGAGTGAGAGCGTAATGGCCGCGGGGCGCGATGCATGCACCTCAAAGAGAACCATCGCCGTCGCCAAACCAGCCGGCTGTCCACGCGGAACGAACATGTGCTGCTTCACCGTAATCGCAGCATGCGAGTAAGTAATAGTCGTGTGGTCCGGACGGACCTCGACCTCCGCCGCCTGCGCATTCAGATCGATGAGCGCGGGATAGCCCTCAAGCCGCGCCGAGAGCTTCGCGTTGTGAAAGATCTTCACGGGAAGCAGCCACAGCTCAAAGCTTCCATCCTGTTGGCCGAGAATAGCTCCGCGCTCTCCCGTTACAGAAAAGGGCTGATTGGCGCGGGCATGACGATAGATGACGAGTGGATTCGCATTGAGGGAAAACGCATCGACAGCATGAAATTCACGCTGCTGATAAGCGCGGTCGAGCGGAAGCGATTGCGCGCATGCGCTCGCCAGAGAGAGAAGATACAGAGCAGCAAGAGCAACAGGCAGACGCAGTATGCGTGGCATAACGAAACGCATGAGACCTCAGGTGTTGATGGGAGGACCTGCCGTCACAGGTGTTGAAGAGCGGGTCCTTCGCGATGCTCAGGATGACATCATTTTGTTACGGATTCCAAAACATCTCACGAGTAAGTGGGCGTGAAGACCGATACCGGTCCTCACGCCCCGCCTGCAAGCTAGAACTGCAGACGTGCCGCAAACTGCAGACGGCGCATCGTGCTGTTGGGTTCGAGAGAGGTAATAGTACCGGCAGTCGACTGTGTGGACAGTGAGCAGTCGATGCAACGCCCATAGGTTGCGGTGGGGATATCCAGGGCCGCGTGGTTGAAGACGTTGAAGGCCTGGAACTGGAACTGCCCCTTTACACGCTCGGTGATCGGGAAGTCCTTGATCAACGAGGCATCCGCGAAGAAGTCACGGGGGCCAACCATCGAGAGACGGCCGATGTTGCCGAACTGACCGACCTGAGGGCGGCTGAACGGACCGGAGACAGCTCCATTGGTTGCAAGCGCGGCCACCGGTGTGAAGTAACGGCGGGAGTGACTCGACGTATCGAACGAGCCGACCGACCGCGGGAAGGCAGACGCATTGCCGTTCGGACGGCAGAGGCTCGTCGTTCCCGGGCTGGCGAAGCCGGTGTCAAGATCCTGATCTGACGCGCACTCCGCATAGGTGGGCGTAAATGGACGTCCGCTCTCCCACGTGCTCTGCCCGGAGAGAGACCATCCGCCGATCACGTAATCGACCGGTTTGCTCACCGTGGAGAAGAGCATGCGGTTCCTGCCAAAGGGCAGCTCATACACGCCGCTCAGCACAAAAATGTGTTCGCGGTTGGTGTCGTTGCGGCCCCATGAGGCACGCTTGTACCGCGCAAAGGCGGCGTCGTTGGCATAGTTCATGGCCCTCGACCAGGTGTAGTTAGCGTTGAAAGACAGACCATTCGACATACGCTGCGTCACCTTGGTCTGCAGTGCGTTGTAGATGGCGCGGCCGTTCGCCTGTGCGCTGGTCATACCGCTGGAGCAGCAGGTTACGACCTGGCCCTGGTACACACCGGAGAACCGGTTGTAGTAGGGACGGCGTACCGTGTTGCCGGCAGCAAGCTCTGCCGCCGAGTTTGGCAGGCGTGGACTGTTCAGGTCGTAGCCGAAGGTCTCACCGGGATAAACACGATCGCCGATGTTGCCGACGTATGCGATCTCAGCCGTGGTCTTGCTGCCAAACTGCTGCTGGATGGCGACGTTGTACTGGAAGACCCGTGGCAGCGTGATGCGATCGCCACGAAACTCCTGCGCGTACTTATCCTGGAACGGAATGATGCCGTTCGTCGGAATGGTGAACGCAGAGGGTCGCGTCGGCGGCGCAGCCAGCGAAGCGGCATACTGATTGGCGGCGTAGTTGCCGGTACGATTGACATCTTCATTGCCCTGCACCGGCAGGTTGTGCGAGAGCACGCTGCCGAAGAGGGTTCCGAAGTAACCGACGGTGTCATACGTCATGCCCGCACCCGCACGAATGACGGTGTTGGGATGAAGCTGATAGGCGATGCCGAGACGGCCCGCCAGATTGGTGTAGTCCATACGCTGGTTTCCATTGGTGCCGATGCCGTTTGCACCCGCAACACGGATGCCGCCGGCCTCGAGCGAAGCAAAGCCGCCGTGTCCCAGTCCGTTGACCGCTTCGGGGAAGATGAGATCCCAGCGGACGCCGTAGTTCACCGTCAGCTTCGGCGTGACACGCCAGTTGTCCTGCGCATAGAAGGCAAGACGCTTCTGATAGCTGTACTGATCGTTGATAAAGACATCGAAGCGCTGGAAGCGCGCTGCATAACCGACGAGGAACGAAGCGACATCACTCCCGCCGGAGCCATTCAGCCCCGTCGATGAGTTATCAAAAACAAACTGGCCGCTGCGGTTGAAATCGCTGGCGTTACGGACGTTCTTCGCATAACGCAGGTCGGCGCCGAAGCGGATGGTGTGGTTGCCGCGGGTCTTGGTCCAGTTATTCACAAGCTGGAAGACCTGCTCGCTCTGCAGCAGCGGGCAGTTGCAGCCCTGGTTGCCCAGGCCGCTGAAGCCGCCCTGGTTGAAGTTGAAGGTCGGAGCTCCGCCGGTATCAGCCGCAACATTCAGATTGGGGATACCGAGCGCGTCCGCAGAGACCTGGCCGGGATACTTGCTCTCGGCAACGTGATAGCTGAGGAAGCCGAAGCGAAGGTCAGTCGCGAGCGAAGGCGAGAGCGCCCAGTCGAGACCCGCGGTCGCGCTCTGATTCTGCGTGTTGGTAAGGCCGCTGGTGTTCTGCAGACCAAAGCCCTGTCCACCGGCGGCGCCGAAGACCGGTACGCCAGTCAGGCGGAAGAGAGCGTAATCATAGCGGCCGAAGAGATGCAGGTTCTGGGTTGCCTGGTGATCCAGACGAACGTCCGCCTGATCTCCATTGAGAACACCGTTACCACTGGCGACATAATTGTTCGCGGTCGAGGTACCGTTGGCGTTGGGGGCAGGGATAAGGCGCAGCAGATTCACTGCCTGTGTAGAGAGCGCGCTTACCGGAATCTGTCCTGGCGTGCTGCTGTACGGAGTCTTGGTGACAGGGTTATAGAGCACCTGGCTCGTGTACTGTGAAAGGTTGCAGTTCCCGCTCGATGCAAGGCAGGTGGAGCGCAGTAACGCCGTAGGCACGTTCTGCTGCACCGTGCTGCCGAGCCGCTGACGCAGGCCCTGATAGTCGAGGAAGAAGAATGCCTTGTCCTTAATAATGGGGCCGCTGAGGGCTCCGCCGAACTGGCTATAGAGCTCACTGGGGACAAAGCGCTTGCTGACAGGATCGGCCTGGTACTGCGTGAATGGGTTGCGAGCATAGAAGTAGTCGCTGTGACGGAAGAAGAAGGCATCGCCATGAAGGTCGTTGCCGCCCGACTTGGTCGTGACGTTGACGATACCGCCGGCAGCGCCGCCGAACTCAGCATCGTAGTTCTGCGTGATGACCTTGGTCTCCGCAATGGAGTCGAGCGTGGGGTTAATCACGATGATTCCCAGGACGGGATCGCGGTTGTCGGTACCGTCGAG
Source organism: Terriglobus albidus (assembly GCF_025685425.1). Taxonomy (GTDB): domain Bacteria; phylum Acidobacteriota; class Terriglobia; order Terriglobales; family Acidobacteriaceae; genus Terriglobus; species Terriglobus albidus. The sequence continues at coordinate 87,117 of NZ_JAGTAS010000048.1, read as the reverse complement.
GATGAAACCCTGCTCGCCATAGTTGGAGCCGTTGGAGTTAAGAGCGATGCCGCCCTGCGGATTCTCCGGGCCGGCGATGTTGAAGCTGGAGTGTTGCACGCCCGGGGTCAGCAGCAGGAAGTTCGTGAAGTTCCGGGTGAAGTTGGGTACATTTGCGATCGTGGTCTGATCGAGCACCGTTGCAACATCCGCTTTATCTGTCTTCAGGGCGGGAGCTTCGGTGGTGACATTGATGGTCGTGGCCGCAGCCTGCAGGCCGACGGTGAGGTCGACCTTCTGAGCGTTGTCGGCGTGGACGTCGACGGGCTGCGATTCGGTCGGAGAGAAGTTGGGAGCCTCGACCTTGACCTTGTATGTATCGGGGATCAGGCGATCGACCCTCCAGCCACCGTCGGGCCCAGAGGTCACGACCTGCTGCGTTCCCTTCTGAATGTCTGTCACGGTCACTGTGGCTCCAGGAATGGCGGCACCGGTCGCGTCGAGTACGTTGCCGTACAGGGATCCGTAGAGTGCCTGGGCAGAGAGCTGCGCCGCGCCGGCGATCAAAAAGACCAGTGCGAGCAGACAGTAGCCCACGAGGGATACACGTCGTTGCTTCTTCATTGTGTTTACTCCTGCATGGTGGAAACCATGCGCCGTCTCTTGTCGGGACGTCGTGTTGGATGCCTCAGCTTTGCATGCGGGCTATCCCGTGACACAGGTTGGCAGGCCGCTTTACGGTCAATTGACTGTGCTTCACGGGAGTAAACTGTTGATTGGAAATGAAGTTCAGCCCGGAAGAGATCGAACAGTACCGGAGCGTCACGGAGCGGGTTTCAAACGGTTCTCAGCTGACCGCTTCACCGAAGCTCAGGGAGTTCCTGAACTACATCGTGGACTGCGCTTTGCGCGAATGCCCGGAAGAGGCCTCAGAACAACAGATTGGAGTCAATGTCTTCGGCCGCAAGCCGGGTTACAACTCCAGTGAGGACTCGATCGTACGATCGCAAGCGCGGCTGCTGCGGCAGAAACTCGCCTCCTTTTTTAAGGAGGAAGGTGCGTCGGAGCCCATCACTATCGAGATCCCGAAGGGCCACTACCTGCCTGTCTTCAAGAAGCGCTCGACCGGCGATGCCAGTCTTCCCGCAATGACATCCGCTCTCTCACTTCCAACCGTCACGGCTCCCGAAAGTCGAGGGCGGATATCGCTCGGCGTTATCTTCATTCTGGTGGCTCTGGCTACGGGCCTGGTGCTTGGCTATGCTCTGCCGCGCCGCGGGATTGCGTCTGCGCAGTTACGTGATCCGCTTTGGGCTCCATTTTTAAATCAGGATCAGCCACCGCTGGTGATCTACAGCAATCCCATCTTTCGTGGCGCTCCTTTGAAGGAGGGGCTGCGGCTGCTTCCCCCCGGCACGGCCAGTGATGCGCCAGAAGACGACACCTATACCGGCACGGGAGAGGCGCAGGCTATCTACACCCTGACGCGTTTCTTCGATCGCGCGAATCGTGACTTCGTGCTGAAGCGCAGCAGACTGGTGACGTGGGATGACGCGAAGTCGCGCAATCTTGTCTTTCTGGGAGCTGCCACACAGAACACGGCGCTGGCGGAACTGCCAAGGGCGACTCAGTTTGTGATCCGGCTGGATAGCAACGCTCATGGCTATGTGAGCAATGAACATCCGCTTGCCGGGGAGCCACACGAGTTCGTCACCGATGGAAGCGATGAGTATGCGATTGTCGCACTGCTACCCGGTCTTGAACCGTCGACCCGTATCCTTGCTTTCACAGGATTGACAACGGTCGGCACACAGTCCGCCGTGGAGTTCGCACTCGATCCGATACATCGCGCCGATCTGGCAAAACGCGCGGGGCTGGACCATAACCTGGCTCGTCCATTCGAAGCATTGCTACGAGTGCATGTAAGACGGAACGTTGGTCTTGATGCAGAGATCGTCGCATTTCATACGCGGTAGCTAACTCTTTTTTTGTTTCTCATTTCGTAGCGACCGCAGGGAGCGAAGAAATCTGCTTCTCTAAGGATCTGGCCTAGGATGTATCGACAAATGCAAATGATCTACGACCAGGCCAGCAGGTCTAAAACGGGTGGGAGTAGCGGGCTTCAGCCCGCTGATAAAGGCATAAAAATAAACGGGCTTTAGCCCATTTCTATGTTGAGTCGATAGACCGCGGGCTGAAAGCCCACGGCTCCCACCTTATTCGAGCTTCGCTCGAATATCCCACCCATCGCGTATCGGGGTCCCCGACGAACTCGTTCGTTGGGGTGATTTGCGATGGGTGAGGCACCCCGTGCATGGGTTCTCGATTGAGATGTCTTAGTTTCCGGTGGCCTTCGGCCCGCCGCCATTCGCGTCAGCCAGCTTCATGCCGCTAAGACCGCTCGTATAACGGGCAACACCTTTATAGATGGACTCGGCGATGCGCTCGCGGTAGTCCGGCTGGCGGAGCTGTGAGGCATCTCTAGGGTTAGTCACGAACGAGATCTCGGTGAGGATAGAGGGCATATTCGCGCCGATAAGGACGACAAACGGAGCCTTCTTGATGCCGCGGTTCTTCAGGCCGTCGTTACCCTTCTGCAGGCCGCTATAGAGCGACTGTTCGACATCGAAGGCGAACTCGCGCGACTCTTCGATCTTGTCCTTCAACGTGATCTTCTTCACCAGGTCACTCAACTGCGAGATCGACTGATTGGAGACCGCGTTCTCGCGAGCGGCGACCTCCAGCGCATCGGGCTGGGAGGTGAAGTTCAGATAGTAGGTCTCGACACCGCGGGCGGAGTCGTCGCGTGAGCTATTGGCGTGGATCGAAAGAAAGAGATCTGCCTGTGCTTTGTTGGCGATGGCTGTACGCGTCTCCAGCGGGATGAAGGTATCGTCGGAACGCGTGTAGACGATCTCCGCGCCTAGACGGTCATGCAGCAGCTTGCCCAGACGGAGTGCAACGTCGAGCACAACATCCTTCTCCATCAGTCCGTCGACACCAATGGTGCCGGAGTCGTGACCGCCGTGGCCGGCGTCGATCACGATGCGGCCGATCTTCAAACCGAGCGCACGCACCAGCGAGGTCTCACCCGCAGCCGTCGGTGTGGCGATATGGCCGATGGGCTCGTCCGCGGCGGCGATCTTCTTTCCCTTGCGCTGTTTCTTGTCCGCAGCAGGAGGAGCGGGCAGGTCATTCACAGCAACCTCTACAGGCCGCACGCTTGCGGCGATGGGCTGTGTCGTGGGAGCAGACGTCGCCTTGACTTTGCCGGGCTGTGTGCTGAGATTCGCGACCTCGCGTGTGCTCGCCTGCTTCGTCGCGATCGTGCTGGGCACGGCCGAGACCGGAGCCACACTCTTCTCCGGAGCTGGAGGCAAAGACTGATCTTCGGTAACGGAATCGTTCGCCGGGCGGGAGACGCCTTCGTGATCGTCATTGACGGGCTTAGCCGACTTGTCCGCGACCTTTGCTGTTACGCCTTCGCCCTGCTGCTTCGCAGTAACTTCGGTAGGCTTGTTATTCTTCCCTGCACCGTTCGAACCATGAATATCGATGATGAGCCGATACGGATTCGGCAATAGAAACGCGGAGTATTCGGTGACATTGTTTACGTCGAGCACGACGCGAGTAACGTCGTTCGAGAACTGGGCGATGCGAATCTTCTTCAGGAACCCGTCGTCGGTGACGGTAAAGTTTTTGCCCACCAGATCCTGCGCCAGCCGTGTGCCGTGCAGGTCGAAGAAAATACGTTCGGGATTGGGGACGCGTGCGGCCTCATACTGCACCTCATCGCCGAGATCGATGGCGACGCGCGTGTAGTCGGGCGTGGACCAGTGGCGGATACCGCTGACCTGTGCCAGCGCTCCCTTGTGACGAGGCATAGGTGCGGTCGAGACCGGCTGCAGCTTCTGCGAAGACGTATCAGCCGGAGCACTCGAAGGCATTGGGTCGATCGCCGAACCCGACGCCGCTCCTGAGGTAAGAGGCATTGCCGGTATTCGTGCCAGGTTGCTCTGGCGCGGCTGCGGCATCTCCACCGGGGGCGCTGCTTGAGCTTCTACCGGCTGACGCGGAGCAGGACGATCGCCATGCTTGATAGCGTCGAGACCGGCGCGGGCGTCCTGCGCTTCTGTCGAATGGGGATAGCGCCGCAGCAGCTCGTCATAATGCCGGCGGGCCAGCTTCGCATCGCGGAGATCGTTCTGTGCAATGATGCCTTCGGCCAGAAGCGCCGGGATTCGTAACGATGAACCGGGATACTGCTTGCGTAGGAACTCAAACTGACCGAGCGCGGCCTGGAACGACTTTGGATCATTCAGGCTGCGGCCCTGCTCGGCAAGCAGCTCACCTACAGCAAAGATGGAGCCCGGAGCATGCATGTCGGCGGGATTGGCGTGATAAATAGCGCGATAAGCGTCCATGGCGCGGGAGTAAGCCGCGCGGGTCCGCTGCTGCTCGGGTGTTGCTTCGAGCTGCTCACGTAACTGCTCAGCCTGTTGCCAGGGCGAGACTGTCACCACCTTCCTCCGCACTGCCGCCACCGCCAGCGTAGAGACGCACAGCCCGACAACGATTCCAGAGCGAATTGAGGCAAAGACACGCATGCGGCAGCGCCGGCAAAAGCCGAAACGCTTTCAGTTTACCGACCAGTTAACCCGGAAAACCTGCACAAAAACCGGAGCGTACTTGGGTGGTAAATGGGGTATCGGAGTCGATCCGCTTTTTGTTATTTCGCGTGACAACCCGGTTCGTCCTTCCCTTTTGTCATTTCGCAGTGACCGGGATCCCCAGCCAGCTTGCTGGCTGGGGTGGTTGACCGGAGGGAACGAAGAATCTGCTTCTCTGCCGATATCTCCTGGTACGTAGAAAGCGGTACGCGCGAAACGCGAATGCCCAGATCCCTAAGGGACCTGGGGCACCCGGATTCGTGCCTACCCGAGCAATGCCTTCAGGGTCTCGGTTGCGGAGGAGATGACTCCATCGAGGGCCGCGACATCCGATCCTCCGGCTTCGGCCAGGTCAGGACGTCCCCCGCCTTTGCCGCCGACCTTCGCTGCGAGCGCGCCGACCAGCTTGCCGGCGTGCACCTTGCTGCCGGCAAGATCCTTGGTGGCGCCCACGATCAGGGCTACCTTTCCATCCTCGGTGGCCGTACCCAGCACCACAACACCGGAGCCGATCTGATTCCGCAGGTTGTCGACCAGTTCACGCATCTGGTTGCGGTCGAGCCCCGGCACGCGCTGCGCCAGCAACTTGATGCCGTCGACATCGACGGCCGCATCGCCGGAGACCGCCGAAGCTGCTGACTTCATGCGCGCCTGGTCGAGTTCACGCTTCAGTTTCTTCAGTTCCTCTTCCTGCGCCGCGATCTTCTCGCGGAGCGCTATGCCAGGGTCAGCCGCCGTCGTCGCGCCGACGATCTGCGAAGCCACACGAGCCACATCGAAGTCCTTGCGGAACTCGCTGAGAGCTCCGGTACCGGACACAGCTTCAACACGGCGGACGCCGCTCGAGACCGACCCCTCTCCCACCAGCTTCAGCAAACCGATCTCGCCGGTGGCCGCGGTGTGGATTCCGCCGCAGAGCTCGGTGGAGAAGTCGCCGATCTTGATGACTCGGACGAGGTCACCATACTTCTCGCCGAAGAGAGCCATCGCCTTCAGGTCATTGATGGCCTCGTCGATCGGCACATCTTCGAAGACCTGTACGGGAGTGTTCTTCAGCACCTGATCGTTGACGATGGACTCGATGTGCTCAAGCTCTTCGTCCGCTACCTGCGAGAAGTGCGAGAAATCGAAGCGCAGGCGCTGCGGATTGACCAGCGAACCTGCCTGTTTGACGTGGGTGCCCAGCACCTCGCGCAGCGCGGCGTGCAGCAGGTGCGTGCCGGTGTGGTTGCGGGTAGAGGCAGCCCTGACCTCGCCATTGACGACGGTGTCGACAAAGTCGCCCACCGCGATCGGCTGACGCGCGACCACCTTATGCGCAAAGACGCCCTGCACCGGCTTGGTGCAGCCGGCAACATCGGCAACGACCGAGTTGTGATCGGCAGAGTAGAGCCAGCCGATATCGCCTACCTGGCCACCGGAGTCGGCGTAGAAGCTGGTGGTGTCGAGCACGACCTCACCGGCATCGCCCGGATTCAACACGCTGGCGCCGACGCCATCCTTAACAACGGCCAGAACTTTCGCTCCATCGACGCGCAACAGGCGATATCCCTGGAACTCAGTCTTCGGCAGGTCGCGGAAGACGGGAGCGGCGGTCTTCTGCGAGCCGCCCTTCCAGGAGGCGCGGGCGCGGGCCTGTTCTTCTTCCTTGGCCTTCTCGAAGCCCACAAGATCGAACTCGATGCCGGCGTCGCGAGCGGCGTCCGTCATGAAGTCGAGCGGCATGCCGAAGGTCTCGTACAGACGGAAGGCGAGCGCGCCCGACTTCAGCGTCTCTTCGTTCATCTGCGAGAGACCGAGCTGCAGCGTGCGAGCGAACTGCTGTTCCTCGGCGAGCACTACCTTGGCGACACGATCAGCGGTCTCGTGCAGCTCCGGATAGGCCGTTCCCATCTCATCGCGGACGGCGTAGACCATCTGATGCATGAAGGGCTGTTCCTGGCCGAGCAGACGTCCGTGGCGGATACCGCGGCGCATGATCTTACGCAGCACGTAGCCGCGGCCTTCGTTGGCGGGCAGTACACCATCGCTGATCAGAAAAGTAGCGGCGCGGGCGTGATCGGCAATGATGCGCAGCGAGGCACGTGAGCGGTCGTCGATATCCGAATCCTTCTCGACCTTGTGATGGGTGAGTTGTTCAGCGCGATTAATCAGCGGTGTGAACAGATCCGTCTCGAAGTTCGAGATCTTGCCCTGAAGTACGCATGCAATGCGCTCCAGGCCCATGCCGGTGTCGATGGAGGGCTTCGGCAGCGGCGTCAGCGTGCCGTCAGAGGCGCGGTCAAACTGCATGAAGACCAGGTTCCAGATCTCGACATAGCGCTGCTCGTCCTGTGGGAAGGGAACGTCCACGCCGGGCTGGTCAGCAGCCTCAAGACCGAGGTCGAAGTAGATCTCGCTGCAGGGGCCGCAGGGGCCGGTCTCGCCCATCTGCCAGAAGTTATCCTTGGCGCCCATCTCGAAGATGCGCTCCTTGGGAACGCCGGCCGCAATCCAGAACTGCTCCGCCTCGTCGTCGCGAGGTACCGAACCCTCGCCGGCGAAGATGGTGACGTAGAGCTTGTCCTTAGGGATTCCATACCACTCCGGGCTGGTGAGCAGCTCCCAGGCGTAAGCGATGGCGTCTTTTTTGAAGTAGTCGCCGAAGCTGAAGTTGCCCAGCATCTCGAAGAAGGTGTGGTGGCGGCGGGTGAAGCCGACGTTTTCGAGATCGTTATGCTTGCCGCCGGCGCGGACGCACTTCTGGCTGGTAGTGGCGCGCGAATAGTCACGCTTTTCCGCCCCCAGGAAGACGTCTTTGAACTGGTTCATGCCCGCATTGGTAAACAGCAGCGTTGGGTCATTGGCCGGCACCAGCGACGACGAATGGATGCGGCGATGCTGCTTGGTCTCGAAAAAGCGAAGGAAATCCTCGCGAATCTGGCTTCCGGAACGATATTGCATGACCTGTTAAGTCTAGCAGCGCGGTCCGGTCATTTTGCCGTTGCTTTGCCGCCCGCCGCCTGCAACACTAAGCGCAAGAATCCCAAATGATGTTTTTTCCGTTCCCTGAACGGACTTCGGCCCAATGGATATCAATACCCTTTTCTTCGTGGAGTCGAGCCTGCTTTTCCTCTTCGGCCTCACGATGCTCGTCAATTCCCTTGCAAACCCTGGTCTGCGCGGAGCGTACTGGTTTGTCATCTCAAACCTTGCCGGAGGCATTGCCCTGTCGCTGCAGGGTGCACGCGCGCATCTGCCGGTGGTGATCGGCATCGTCCTCTCGAATCTGCTCTTCGTGGCGCAGCTGGTGTGCCTGAACCGAGCCGTGACCACCTTTCTTGGCCGCATGGAACGGATGTGGATCGCGATACTTGGCGTTTGCATGGTGGGGATGTGCGGCGTCGCGTATTTTTCGCTGGTACGCCCTGATATCGGTGTGCGGGTCGCGGTTATCTCCGCCATGATGGCGGCTCCGGCGCTGATGACGGCATGGGTGCTCTTCGGACCGGCGGCTCCCGGCGTGCGTACCGCTTCGCGCCTGCTGGGCTCAGTCTTCCTGTTCTTTGCCACGGTCTGCTCCGTGCGCGGGTATGCGGTCTACCGTTTCCACGTTCCTAGCTTCTACTTCATCTGGCTCGATCTGATCGTCATTGCAGGCATCGCCTTCGGGTTTATCTGGATGTCAGCGGCGCGGTTGCGCGAGGACCTGGAGCGCCAGGCTATGACCGATCCGCTGACCGGGGTGCTGAATCGTCGCGCCGTCGAGCGTGAGGTCGTTGAGCTGCTGCAACGCTCGGCGAAGAGTGGAGGAACCATCTCGGCGCTGATGCTGGATATGGATCACTTCAAGGGCATCAATGATCGCTTCGGCCATCATGGCGGCGACCAGGCCTTGCTGGCGGTAACAAATGCCATCCGCCGCTCCGTACGTAGCACCGACCTGGTGGCTCGTTTGGGCGGAGATGAATTCATGGTGGTGCTGCCGGATACATCCATGGAGATGGCGCGCATGATCGCCGAGCTCATCCGCGGAGAGGTCTCTGCCCTGCGGGTGCGGACCGAAACTCATCAGTTCCAGGTACGGGTCTCAGTCGGCATTACCACGCTGGTGGGCCAGATTTTAGGTCTGGAAGATCTGATCAAGCAGTCTGATCGCGCACTGTATGAGGCCAAGGCCGCCGGACGGAATCGGGTATATCCCTCCGGAGATCTTGAGCCCGCGTTTATGGCTTAGCGGCGGACCCGATGAAATCGAGCCTTATCTTTTTGTCGCTCCTCGCGGTCCAGGCATCCGCGCAAGAGCCTCCGTGCGGACTAGCATCCATCATCGAAAACAACACGCCGATTTATCCTCCAATCGCAAGGGCAGCTCATGTGACCGGAAAGGTCATCATGCTAGTTGAGTTCTCCGGACGGCTCGGTCAAGGAATCCCATGCCTTGTCTGGGCCAGAAATGCTAAAAGCTCCAGCCCATGACTATGTAGTGAACTGGAAAGCGAATTCCTACGGAGGACCTTATCTTTCTCCTTACCTCGTACCTGGGGCGTTGCCCCAGGCTGGTATAGAGCGCGCCTTCAGCGCTTCAGAGCCCTCCGGAGATTTCCTTCAGAGCCCTTCAAATAGCTCCCAGATGCGGGCTAAGTGATGGTCATCGTGCTCTGCGACGAAGAAGAGATGGTCCGTCAGAGTCATGGGCTGCTTCAGACGCGGGTGCACGATACTGCGGTCCCATGCCTCTTCTTCCAGCGAGGCAACGCGGCTCAGAAGCTTGCTGCGTGCGCCGCGAAAAGCCGAAAGAATCTCTTCAAGTGGACGCTCGTTGTAGCCGCCATCGGTCGTGGCGCGATTCGCAAGGTCAGTCGGCGTGAGGGTGTCGCTGCCGCGGACGAAGTCTTCCACGCGGGTGAGCCACAGCGGCTCAAGCTGTAGAAGATGTCCGGCGTTCTCCTGCGCAGACCAGCCATGTTCCGGTCTGGCAATCAACCGCTGATGCGTATGGCCCCGCAGCTCCTCCTCCAGCCGTGCCGGTGTGCCGCGCAGCCGTGCCATCAGGTTAGGTAATAGCTCCTTCGGATATCCGAAGGAAAACTTCCGCTCAAACCACACTGCGATCTGCGTCATGCCAATCCTCCCTAAACTCCGCGAGAGAAGTGTGCTTTACCTTCGCGGTTCCGCGCCATCGTTATAAGTAAAATTGCGCCGGACATAAGGATTGCTGCAAGCAGATTGCTGCAAGCAGATTGCTGCAAGCAGATTGCTGCAAGCAGATCGCTGCGAACCTTCTCGCGTCTTTTCGTTTCGCGTTTTGTTAGGAGGTACGGATATTCCTTACCCGCCCTGGCGTTATCGCCCCAATGAACTTCGTTCAGTGGGGACCCCGGTTGCGAGGGCGGCCACCCGGGCAGTGTAAGCGTCAACGGCGGCTCTTCTTCTTTTGTGTCGCTTGCAGATCGGGCGCCCACGTCCAGCCCTCCATCGCATGCAGCGGATCGCGCGGTTGCACCAGACGCGGAAACTCGTCGCGCCGCTCCACCATCACCATCATGCTGACCAGAGCATCAAACGCATCTTCCCCGGCGCGGGCCGTCTGCAGCACGCCACGCGGCAGAGCTGCATAAGCCGGATCTTCTTTCCGCTTGCGCAGCAGATATTCGGCGCGCCTCTCCGGATTGGACTTGTGCACCGGCCCGGTGTTGAGCCGCGTATACATCTCCACCACGAGCGGCAACTTTGGCGGGTCGAAGGGCCAGACCGAGAAACCTGCCTCGCGCAGTTGCAGCAGCACCGGCATACCGCGCAGCGAGGCTGTGCCCACCGATCCGGATCCGCCGATCTGGAATACAGATTTCGGTGTGATGCCCTTCACTCTTAACGCACGCTCTTCTTCCGGAATAAGCGCCACCAGCTTGCAATCAATATCGGTTGCGCGCAGCATGCGATGCAGCCGATCGCCTGAAAACTCCGCGGGCCGCTTGTGCGGCTTTCCCCAGAAGCGGCGGTCTTCACACTCGCGTGAGAGCCAGCGCTCCCCGTGCTGTTCGGTCACCAGGCGCCAGAACTGAGGAGCGCTCTCCATCTCCAACTCTCGCAGAAACCATGCGGGAAACGAAAAACAGAAATCGAAGCCCACGACCAGCGATGGATCATCCTTGGCCAGCTTGATCAACCACTTGGCCGTCTCCTGCCGGGTGCGGCCGTTGGTCAGCGTGACTTTCCCGTTGTGCCAGCGGGCGGCGTAGATATGGCGGCGCTGGCCGGCGGCATCGACGCGGCCTGACCAGTCGATCGCGATGACCTGCGTGACGCTCATTCCATCTCGTCCAGCGTTTCGACTTCGGCCAGGACATCATCACTGGCCTTCAGCTCCTTCAGCGCCGCAAAGATGGTGCCGGTGGAGAAGCCGGCCGCAGCGAGACGGCGCACAATCCGCGCCGATTCTTTTTCATTTGCCGGTGCGGCGATCCGCTTTTTGCGGAGATGTTCGCGGGCGAGATCGAGCTCTTTTACGTCTTCGAAGGCTGCCGTGAGCGTCTTCTCGATCAGAGGAGACGCAATCCCCTTCTGCCGCAGATCGTTGGCGATGCGGCGTTTGCCGAAGGCCTGGTTCTCCTGGCGGAGCCGGGTGAAGTCCGCGGCAAAGCGCGGATCGGAGAGATAGCGCATCTCTTCCAGCCGGGCGATCACCCGGCCGATCTTCGCTTCGCCCTCGGCGGAGTCTTCCACCCGCGCCTTCATCAGCTTCTTCAGCTCGGCTACGGTACGCATGCGGCGGCCCAGGGCGGCGGCGGCGTAGTCCAGCAGCTCGGTCTCACTCATCGGTTCGCGCGGTTTGGGTTTACGGAACGGCATCGCGGTTAGGAAATTCTAGAAGAATTGATGAACGGGGTACTGGATTGATTGGGTTGTTGAAGGAGTTGTACTGACGAATTTTGGTACGGAGAATCAAGCGCTTATCTTGCTGGATCCCCACTTCGGATTCCCAACGAACGTGTTCCCTGGACTAAACGCTCACAGAATTCGGGTGGGTGCCCTCCCGGATACCCGACCAGTTACACTTGCTGAGGAGAAAGTTCCTTTGCCAAACGAAGAGCAGAAGCCTGAAGAACAGAAGCGCGAAGAGACCCTGCTCGAAAGCATTGCCTCCATCGCCAGTGTTCTGGCCGTGGGTCTCTTCGTCATGACCTTTATCTTTCAGAACTTTGAGATCCCGTCGGCCTCCATGGTGAAGACGCTGCTGATCGGCGACCATGTGCTGGTGGACCGTGTCACCCTGGCTCCACAGAGTAAGTGGATGCCGCTGGTGCACTACCGTCAGCCCCACCGCGGGGATGTCTTCGTCTTCCTGAAGCCCGGCTGGCCCGATCTCTTCCTGGTCAAGCGCCTCGTCGGCCTGCCCGGCGATAAGATTCACCTGCGCAACGGCATTCTGTACGTCAATGGCGTTCAGCAGAACGAGCCTTATATCTCCAAGCCCGGCGACCGGGACGAGAACGGAAACATTCGCGAGTATCAGGAGTTCCGCGACGACTTCCCGCTATATCCCCCGCCATCCTATATGTCCTCAGAGGACGTTCCTGGCGTCTGGCGTGAAGATCTTCCCTCCCACATCCAGGGAGAGGATCTCGTGGTCCCTCCGGGGAAGGTCTTTGCCATGGGTGACAACCGCCTGGACTCGCTGGACAGCCGCTTCTGGGGCTTCGTTCCTATGGAAAATATCGTCGGTCGGCCTATGTTCGTTTACTGGTCGTTCGAGACTCCGGCGGACCAGATCAACAAGCAGACAGTCGGCGACCGCATCAGCTTCGCGGGCCACGTGATTCTGCACTTCTTCGACGAGACGCGCTGGAAGCGTACGCTGCACCTGGTGAAGTAGATGTCTGAGATCGGCGCACAACCGAAGCGTTCGCGGCGTCGGCGCATCGCCATGGCTCTTGGCCTGATTGTTCTGATCCTGATTGCCATCTTTGCGCTGCCCATGATCAATGTGGGCCGTTATCGCCTGCGGGTCGCGCAGAGCATCAGCGAGGCCATCGGGCGGCCGGTGCATATCGACAACATCACCCTGAGCATGCTGCCCACACCGGGTTTCACCCTGGAAAATTTTGTCATCAGCGAAGATCCGGAGTTCGGCGCGGAGCCGGTGATGCGGGCCAATCAGGTCCACGTAACCCTGCGTTTGAGCTCCCTATGGCGGCGAAAGCTGGAGGCCTCCTCCATCTCACTGACAGAGCCCAGCGTGAACCTGGTTCGCGCCGAGAATGGCCGCTGGAACCTGCAGGGGATCCTGATGCACGCCACGCAGGTGGATGCCGCTCCTACAGCACAGCCCAAAGCCGGCAGTAAGCCCCGTTTTCCCTATATCGAGGCCACCAGTGCCCGCGTCAACCTGAAGCTGGGCAACGAGAAGACGCCATTCTCTCTCACCGAGGCGGAGTTTGCACTCTGGCTACCGAATCCCGACGAGTGGCGGATCCGCCTGGAGGCGCATCCCTCACGCACCGATACCGATGCCAGCGATACCGGCGTTCTGCGGATCGAAGGCACCCTTAAGCATGCGGACAGCTTCAGCCAGGTTCCGATTGACCTGCATGGCGTATGGACCAAGGCCCAGCTCGGCGAAACCAGCAAGGTGCTGACCGGAGCCGATGCCGGCCTGCGCGGAACCCTGGAATGGGGAGCCAATGTTAAAGGCACCTTTGCCGAATCCAACGTGCAGACCTGGATCAAGCTGGAAGGCCTGCGCCGGGCGGAGTTCTTTCCGTCACAGCCGATCTCGGCGGAGATACGCTGCGGGCTGCGTGCCACCAACCGTTTCCTGACCCTGGACGATGTGAAGTGCGAGGCGCCTGTGGATGCCGGCGCCGTTTCCCTGGCCGGGCGGATCGATGATGTCCGCGAACCCGAGAAGGCGGAGATCCAGCTCGGACTTCACCAGGTTGCCGCGGATACGCTGCTGAACTGGCTCAAAGTCGCGAGCTCACGCGTATCGCCGCAGTGGACCGCCTCCGGAACCATTGATGCGGATCTAACCTACGGCGCAGTGAGCGGATGGAAGGGCAACCTCACCGCCAACAAGCTGGGACTCTCCGCAAAGGACCATGAGGTCATCAAAGACCAGACGGTCGAGTTGACTGATGTTGCCGTAACTCCGGTGGTCTTCAAAGGCCGCCCCGGCCTGAACCCCGAAAATAACAATCTGCAGGGCGACCTGCGGCGCTATGCCTTCACCTTCGACCGGCTGCCGGTCGACCTGGGTGGAAAGAACCCAGCCCAGATCAACGGCCGCTTCGATTCTCACCTGAGCCTGCTCCAGATCACAGGCGAGGCAGATGCGGCAGAGACACGAGATCTGGCGTTGCTGACTCCACTGGGCGACCAGATTGATCCCCTGCTGCCAAAAGACGGTTCCACCCAATTGAACCTGAGCTGCGAGCGCAGCAGCACCATTGTGTGCGCCAATATTGCGCCTCCTGCGCGCGTAGCACGCAGGCGCTGAATAGTTGAATGGTTGAATGGTGGGTCATGGGTGAGTTGAGCCTGTAAGCCTCACCATTCAACAATTCAACTATTGAACTATTCAACCGACCGCACCTACGGTGCGGTCTTCAAATTCACATCCAGCACATGCACCGTCGAGCGTAGCTCTGGCGTTGTTCCGTCGTTGACCTGGACCTGCTGCGGTGCGTCGTTGAAGACGATGCGGGTGGTCGAGCGGGAGCGTCCCGGAATGCGCAGGCGCTCCGTGGTGGTCAGGTTACCGGAGCGGATCGTTATCGGAACATCGGCCACCGCGTAGCCCGTATTCGAGACCTCAACGGAGATCAGGTAGCCGCCAGTGCGCTCGCCGGTATGCTCGATGGCGCGCGGCGTTACGGAGACGATGGAGAGATCGGGCAAGCCACGGTCATGGTCGACCCAATCGTCAAAGAACCAGCCGAGGTCTTTCTGCGATGTCTCTTCAAGCAGACGGCGGAAGGTTGCCGCATTCGGTGTGGCCTGCGTCCGCAGTGCGGCCAGCGCCTGCTGCAGGGCGGTATCTCCGGCGATTGACCGCAGCATCCACAGCACATAGGCCGCTTTGTTGCGGTAGATCAGATCGCTGTGCGCCTTCTCCAGGGGTTGCCCATCACCCGCATCCGGTTGGGAGAGGTCAGGCTCGAGCAGCGTCAATGCACCACGACCGTCTTCCAGCGCTGCAATCGCGGCTTCGCGTCCTTCGGTGCGCTCGATCCACAGCAGCTCCATAAAGCGCGCCAGACCTTCATCCAGCCAGGCGGGCTGGTTACCGGTATAGGCGTGCGTAAAGGCATGCACCAGCACCTCTGTAGCTTCGTTGGGGTGACCAGGGAGTTGCCCAACGAGAAACGGTCCAGACTCAAAGGGCTGCAGGATGTCCGCTTCCAGCAGTGTCAGCGGTCGGTTGGGCCGCGCCCCCAGCCAGGTGGTAAGCAGCGGAAAAACATTCAGCGCTGTCTTGTTCAGGTTGCTAGCCCGGTCGGCGGCTTCAGAGATTACGGCCAGATAGCCACCACCTAACATCTCCGGCTGATCTTTGCTGAGAAAGAGGCTGAGCGGACGGAAGCCCAGAGGAAATCCAGCGAAGCTCCCGGTGGCCACACCGGTGGCAGCGGCGGAGGGCTGATTCGGATTGTCCTGGTGCGTCTCCAGTACAGCCTGATGGCCGGACAAAAACGCCAGCCGCGGTGGGTCGCCGGCATACTCGACGGTAAGGCGACCGCTCACACGGGCCGTCTGCGTCGCGAGCCGGTTGCGGCCGATCAGGTCATAGACCCGGTTGCCATCGCCAAGGAACGCGGGCGGAGCGCTGACGGGGTACCAGAGCACATTGCCGAAGCCCCGGACGCCGGTGAAGTCGTCCGTGATGCGATCCCACTCCAAAGCGGATGGGGCGGACGAGCTCTCGGATCCGGTCGTCTGCTTCACTTTGCCGGAATACAGCACATCGAGAGTCACCGAGGCATCGACGGAGAGAGGCCTGGGCAGATGCAGCACAGCCTCGGTCACTGCAGCCGTGTGGTCGAGATCGGTCTTCACCTGGTGCTGGGCCACCGGCAGGGTGACCGAGCTGCCATCTTCAACCAGACGGGCCAGATCCCACATCATGGACGAGGAGATCTGGAGCGGAAGGTCCTCGATGGGCTTCGTTCCACCATTGCGCACCGTCAGCCGCACCCGCGCGGAGAGCATGCTCTCCGAGGTATTCAGGTGGAGATCCATGTCATAGGCAGTGAAGATCAGCGACGAGCGGACCTCGTCCGAGAGCTGGATCAATACGGCGGGTTTCTTCTGGGCCGTCTCCGGAGGAGACTGAACGATGACCTGCGGCGGCTGCTGCGCCCACGCCACACCAGCGGCCAGCAACAGGGCCGTACATCCCAATCGGCTTACAAAATACATCTAGGAACCTAAACCCTTACGCGGTTTGGACGGCTTTGCCACCTGCGCGGGAGCGCCGGCCCGCTGTCGCATCGCCTCATACATCACCACCGCCCCGGCGACGGAGACGTTCAGGGAGCTGACGGAGCCTGCCATCGGGATGCGCAGCAGGTGATCGCAGGTGCGCTTGACCAGGTCGTGCAGCCCGGCGCCCTCGCGTCCAAGGACCAGCGCCGTGTGAGTTTTGAAGTCGTAATCGCTGTAATCGGGCGTGCCACGTTCATCCAGGCCGACCACCCAGACATTTGCCTCTTTCAAGGTCTCCAGAGCTCGCACCAGGTTGGTGACGCGGGCGATACGGACGTGTTCACTGGCGCCCGCCGACGACTTCGCGACCACGGCGGTCAGAGGCGCTGAGCGCCGTTCGGGCAGAAGGACGCCATCGACCCCGGCCCCATCGGCAGTACGCAGCAGCGCACCGAGATTGTGTGGGTCTTCGACGCCGTCAAGGGCGAGGAAGAAATAATGCTCTCCGTTTCGGGGTGGAGCAGCCAGCAAGTCCTCGATTGCCAGGAACTTACGCTCGCGTACCTGCGCAACAATACCCTGGTGCATCTCGGTCTTGGCCAGCCGGGTGAGCTCATCTTTTGAGGCCGGCGAGCACTTAACTCCTGCTTTGCGGCAGAGATCGAGCACTGTTTCCAGCCGGGCATCGCGGCGGTCACGGGCGAAGCGGACGTGATCCAGCGGACGGCCGCCGGAGCGTACTGCCTCCTCCACCGGGTGAATGCCGTACAGAACTTCCATCCAAGCAGTTTATCGTCTGTCCAGAAGACAGAATTGACCGTTACCAGGCACCGTCGAATGCGGGAAATTCTGTTTCGCCGCCGCGGCCACGGACCTATACTGATCCTCACTCGATTTTTACGAAAAAATCGCCGCCTCCGAGTCTTTTGGCGCGATATGCCCGTCAGAGGAAATGTGCCGTCCTTCTCTATAGTCCGTACTGAAGCCGCCATCGCGGAGCAGGCGCAGGAAAACGCCGCCATTGCGCGCGGGCTGAAACGGCAGGACGCGGACCTTCTGGACACACTGATCGAGCAGTATCAGCACCGCCTGATGCGCTACCTGACCTTCCTGACCGGACGCCGGGAGATGGCCGAGGACCTTTTCCAGGAGACCTGGATGCGGGTTCTGGTGCGTGGCTCTCAGTACAACGGCAAAGCTCGTTTTGAGACCTGGCTGTTCACGATCGCCCGCAACCTCGTGATCGACAACGCCCGCCGCAAGACCATGGCCAGTCTGGATGAGATGAGCGAAGGCGGAGAAGACGAGCGCCCCTTCGAGATTGCCCTGGATGCACCCTCGCCCTTCGAACAGTTTCAGGAGCGTGAGAACGCCGCAGAGGTAGCCACCGTGCTGCTGACGCTGGAGCCCAGTTACCGCGAGGTGCTGACGCTGCGCTTCCATGAAGATATGTCGCTTGAGGAGATTGCGACAGTGACACGGGCTCCTCTCTCGACCGTGAAATCCCGGCTCTATCGCGGCCTCGCAGCCCTGCGGCCGCAGGTCGAAGCCCTTCGCAGATTACCGGCGGAAGGAACACGGTGATGGCTACAATCATGACTTCCACCGCTCCATCCCGCGTCGTCAATCGCACGCACCGGGCGATTCGCGCACAGGCCCTGAAACAACAGGCACAGAAGAGGAAGGTGCGGAGTCTGTATCTCCCGCTCATCTTCGGAGGTGTCCTGCTGATTGCTGCCATGGTGACTACGGCGGTGATCCTCGCCTCGGACTCCGACGTGGAAGACACGTTGCCTTATGCCAGTGAACAGATCTTCGTGCTGCTCATGTGGCTCATCCCTGTCTCCGCAGCAGCGATCGGCGTGGTTTGGTACAAGCGTGTGAATGCTGGCCGCGGAGGAAATCATTAATGGCGGAAGTTCACGAGCGCAGAGATACTGGCAGCGCCGAGTACGACCTGAGCCTGATTCCTACCTGGTCGATTCTGCTCGCCGCGATCTTCTTTGTAGGGCTGCAGTATCTTTTTCACTTCAAGATGCCTCACCGGCACGGTGAGCTGCTGGCCATGCGGATCGCCATGGGCTTCTTCTGGGGCTCAGCTCTCTCAAGCTATGCTCTGCTGGCCGGATACGTCAGCCGCGATGTCAAACGCCGCAATATGTCGGCGCCGCTCTGGATGCTGATGGTCATCCTGATGCCGGCCGGCATCGGAGCCATTGTCTACTTCCTGGTGCGGCAGCCGGTCGTCTCCCGCTGCCCACACTGCAGCACGGAGTTGCAGGCCGGCTACAACTTCTGCCCGCAGTGCCGCTTCCAGACCGCACCGGTTTGTGGACAGTGCTTCCGCAGCGTACAGATCACTGACATCTACTGCTCCAACTGCGGACACGATCTTGCCGCCGATGGATCTCCGCGCCGCCTGCGGGCTTACCACGACGAGTAGCCGCTACAATTTTGTTCGCGGTCCGGCTATTCAAACATCATTCCCATCATGTGTAGGGATTCAAACCTGGCTTGTCGATAACACGCACGAGCCGCTCGCTCCCTTTCTTCTATACTGAATCATTGGCATGGCGATGACCGCTCTCATCATCGACGACGAACCGCTTGCCCGGCAGGAGCTGGAATACCTGCTGGAAAAAGCCGGCGATGTGGAAGTGCTTGCTCAGGGATCGAATGGGATTGAAGCCGTCGAACTCATCCGTGAACACAAACCTGACGTTGTCTTTCTTGACGTTCAGATGCCGGGCCTGGATGGGTTTGCCGTTCTGAAGAAGCTGATCGGCAAGGTGGCGCGCCTGCCGCAGGTGGTCTTCGCCACGGCATACGATCAATACGCCGTACGCGCCTTTGAAGTGAATGCGGTTGACTACCTGCTGAAGCCCTTCGACCGCGCGCGTGTGGAACAGACAGTGGAAAAAGCGCGCGGCCGTGTCGCTGCGGAGGCCGCTGCCGCTGCGCAAGCTCCTACTGATCCAAACAGCGCCAAGCTCGATGCCCTGATGAAGCTGCTGGAGGAGCAGGCCCAGCAGGCTGCCGCTCCGGCACGCGCCAGCAGCAAGGTCGTAGTGCGGGCGCAGAACCGGCTGCTTCTGGTCGATCAGAAGCACATCTGCTTTGCCGCCATCGATGAGGGCCAGATCTCGATCGTGACGCAGAATGTTGAAGGAACCTCAAACTGCCGCACACTCGAAGAGTTGATGGACCAGTTGAATCCGGAGATCTTCTGGCGCGCCCATCGCAGCTACGTGGTGAACATCCATCACATCCGCGAAGTTGTGCCGTGGTTCAAGTCAAGCTATCAGCTCCGTATGGATGACCGCCAGCAGACGGAGATTCCGGTAAGCCGCGCACAGACGAAACGGTTGAAAGAGCTGTTCAATCTGTAGTGTGTTTGGTCTGGTGGGAGCAGCGGGCTTCAGCCCGCTGATAAAGGCGTAAAAGTAATTGGGCTTAGCCTTGGGCCTTCTCTGTTAGTAAGGAAAGTCCCAGGGCTGAAGCCCATTCTCTGTTGATCCGATAGACCGTGGACTGAAGCCCACGGCTCCCACCTGGATCGAGCTTCGCTCGATAACTTTACTTATGGGGTCGAGCTTTGCATCAGTCGTAACGCTCGAAGACGATCTGCTTACGATCCCATCCGCGGTCTTTGAACCACTGCCGCAAGGGAGCGGCGAAAGCATTCAGGCCGACGATGTAGGCAGTCGGCTTTTCATCTCCAGCTTGCGACAGAATCTCTTCCAGATGCGGAGCGACCTCAACGCCCGGCAGCGGCAGATAATGGAACCCGGCAATTTCGCGTTCAGCGTGCTCAAAGCGGTCACGATAAAACATCTCCGATTCCGAAGAGGCGGTATGCAGCAGATGCAGCGGGCCGGCGTTGCTCTGTGCTCGTAGTAAGGCATCCACCATCGCTGCTACAGGCGCAATACCGACGCCATCGGCGAGGATAATGCCTGGACCTTCGCGAAGCACAAACCCACCGTAGGGACCTTGTACCTGCACCGTCCCCCCAGTCTCGAGATTGCACAGCAGGTTGGAATACCATCCGGCGCGATTGAGACAGAGCACCATGCGGGCGCCCTCGGGAGCCTGCGTCAACGAATATGCGCGAACCTCCTGCTTGCCGTCACGCTGCGTCACAAACGAGTAGAACTGGCCGGGCTGATAGGTGAGCGGTTCACTGCAGGTGAAGGAGAGCTCCCAGGTCTGCGAGGCTTCACTGAGCAAACGCTTCGCAGTGAGCGTGGCAGCGATCACGCCCGTGCACTCCGGCAGGCGTCACAGTTACAGACACGGCGCAGGTGATCCCAGGAGTAGATGCCGGCCTCGTGGCCGTCATTCCACTTGAATTTCAGCGCGTAGTTGCCGATCTTCTCCACCGAGACCGGCTTTGCAGGCGCCTGGTACATCGTGAAGAGCTCCTTGGCTTTTGGCTTCGCCTCACCCGGCTTACGACCGGTATGCTGGCGCTCTTCATGGCAGGTGGCGCAGGGGCAGGCATCACGCAGCCAGGGGAAGGTCCACTGCGAACGATGGCCGTCCTTCCACTCGATCTCGACGCCTTCGCCGGAGGTCAGGTGCACGCGCACCTTGGCCGGAGTGACCGCCTCGCGCGGCAGACGGTTGTCCTGCGCGGCGTCGGCCAGCGCCTCTTCCCGGCTGACGAAACGGATGCCTTCGTGACTCATACTGTTTCTATTTTAGGCTCGATTTTCAAACTGCATTGCGGTAGAAGAACCAGCCGGCGACGGCACAGCCGATGACAACCACCAGGGCACGCAGCACGTTCCCGTTCATACGCCGGGCATAGCGGGCGCCGAGCCATCCGCCCAGTCCGGCAAAGATCATCGCCACCAGACAGAAATGCCAAACCACCGCTCCGCGCACGATGAAAGTGACCACCGCGGAGAAGTTCGAGACACAGGCGCCGAGCACCTTGAGCGAATTCAACTGGTTCATCTCTTCCACGCCGAAGAGCGCCAGCACCGTCATGATCAGAAACCCGGCGCCGGCGCCGAAGTAGCCGATATAAAAGGTAACCGGCAGCAGGCAGAGCAGTACGTAAAGTGCCGGAACCTTGTGCTCGAGATGCGGGTGTTCGCTGCGGCTGCGCAGCCAACGGGAGATGCGTCCGCTAACGCCGAAGAGTAAAGATGCCGCCAACAGCATCCATGGCAGCACATGCAGAAAGGTCTGCTGCTGTGTGTGCAGCAGAATGATCGCTCCGCCGATGCCGCCGATCACCGAAGCGACAGCCACTACCCAGGCGGCATCACGGCGCAGGTCTTCACGCAAGGCAGCGAGCGAGGTAAGCTGCCCCGGCCAGATAGCCACAGTGTTCGTTGCATTCGCCTGAATGGGCGGCACGCCGACTGCCAGCATCGCCGGGAAAGAAACGAACGAGCCTCCGCCCGCGAGCGCATTCATCACGCCTGCGATGAAGGATGCAAGGATCAGCCAGAGATAGTGGCCGTGCGTGGTGAGATAGGCGGGCATTGTCTTTATTGTAGGTTGCACCGTGGGCTAGAAGCCCACGGCTCCCACGTATTCGAGTTTCGCTCGAAGCTCCCACATAAGCTTCGCGTATGTGGGGCAGCCGGTGCATGGGTTACTCCACGTTGTCGATATGCCCTAAAACCGTTGAAAAGCAAAAGAGGAGGCCGAGGCCTCCTCTTTTGTTGGGTTGAACAAGGACTTAGATGTCGAGGTTCTTTACATCAAGCGCGTTCTCTTCGATGAACCGGCGGCGGCTTTCGACGTCTTCGCCCATGAGTGTGGTGAAGATCTCTTCCGTGCCCGCGATGTCCTCGAGCTTCACTTCGAGCAGCGTACGGCGATCGGGATCCATGGTGGTCTCCCAGAGCTGTTCGGCGGTCATTTCGCCGAGGCCCTTGTAACGCTGTACGTCGTACTCTTTGCGGCCCTGCTCGATGACGAACTCGAAGAGTTCGCGTGCGGACTTCTTCTCGACCGGGTCCTGCGGCAGCTTGGCCGCGCGCTTGGCGCCCTTGTTCTGCACCGCGGTGCCAGGAGCGGCCGCGGCCTCGGCGACGCCTTCCGTCTGCTGTTCTTCGACGATGTCGTCGGCATCCACCTTGCCGCCTTTCTGCACGTACTCGATCATGAACGGCGGCTGAAGCTGGTCCTTGATCTGCGCGTGCTTGCCGAAGAGCTGACGAATCTCAGGCGTGGAGGCCAGCACCCAATCGAGCTTGCGCTCAGCGCCATTCGAGTCCGTAAAGCTTACCGACCAGGTCTGGTGCTCCTCGTCGAGGATGGGATCGGAGACGCCCTTGAACTTGGCTTCCTTGCCGATCTCGATCAGGATTGCACGAAGCTGCTTGATCTTGTCCTGTGTCTCAAAGTCGGAGCGCTTCGACGGATCCTTGCCTTCGTGTGCGAAGAGGTTGGCGAAGGCCGCCGTCACTGCTTCGTTGCGCAGGCGCTTGTTGGCCTTGTCGAAGAAGCCGATGTAATCGTTCAGCTTGCCCATGAAGTCGGTCAGGGCACGGCCTTCCAGAGAGGCAGCGTTCTCGCCGTAGCGGATCACCATGCCGTCAGAGGCGCGCTTGACCATCACCTTCACGAACTCGCGGTCGTCTTTGATGTACTGCTCGAACTTGCCCTTCTTGATCTTGTAAAGCGGCGGCTGCGCGATGTAGACGTGGCTGCGCTGGATCAGCTCCGTCATGTGACGGAAGAAGAAGGTCAGCAGCAGCGTACGGATGTGCGATCCGTCGACGTCGGCATCGGTCATCAGGATGATCTTGCCGTAACGCAGCTTGGCGGCATCGAAGTCGTCCTTGCCGATACCGGCGCCGAGCGCCGTGATCATGGCTCGGATTTCTTCGTGACCCAGCATCTTGTCGTAGCGGGCCTTCTCGACGTTGAGGATCTTACCTTTCAGCGGGAGGATGGCCTGGAACTTACGATCGCGGCCCTGCTTGGCGGTACCGCCTGCGCTCTCACCCTCGACGAGATAGAGCTCGCAACGGTCAGGCTGCTTCTCGCTGCAGTCAGCCAGCTTGCCCGGCAGACCACCGCCATCCAACGCTCCCTTACGACGGGTGAGATCGCGAGCTTTACGGGCTGCCTCACGAGCGCGTGCGGCTTCGATGGCCTTGTTGATAATGCGCTTGGCCACCTGCGGGTTCTGCTCGAAGAAGGCGCCCAGACGCTCATTGACGAAGCTCTGCACCTGACCCGAGATATCGGAGTTCAGCTTGCCCTTGGTCTGGCCTTCGAACTGCGGCTGGGGAATCTTGACCGAGACCACAGCGACCAGACCCTCGCGGACGTCGTCGCCCGAGAGCGACTCCTTCATGTCCTTGAAGAGACCCAGCGACTGGCCGGCGGCGTTGATGGTACGCGTCAGCGCCGTGCGGAAGCCGGAGAGATGGGTTCCACCGTCGACCGTGTTGATGTTGTTGGCAAACGAGAAGACCGTCTCCGAGTAGGAGTCGTTGTACTGCAGCGCCGCCTCGACAACCAGCGTACCCTTCTCAGCTTCCATGTAGAACGGCTTGTCATGCAGCACCTGCTTGCCCTTGTTGAGGTGCTTGATGAACTCGGCGATACCGCCGTTGTACTTGAAGGTCGCCGTCTTGGAGTCACCGGTCTTGGCATCGCTGGTGCGCTCGTCGGTCAACGTGATCTCGATGCCCTTGTTCAGAAAGGCGAGCTGACGCAGACGATTGGCCAGCGTGTCGTAGTTGTACTCGGTGACCGTGAAGATGGTCTTGTCGGGCAGGAAGTGTACCTTGGTGCCGCGCTTCTTGGTCACGCCGGTCTGGCGTACCTTACTGGTGGGCTCGCCCTTGGAGTAGGTCTGCTCGTAGGTCTGGCCATTGAGCCAGATCTCGACATCGAACTCTTCCGACAGCGCGTTGACGCAGCTTACGCCTACGCCGTGCAGACCGCCGGAGACCTTGTAGGTGCTGGCATCAAACTTACCGCCGGCATGCAGCTTGGTCAGCACCACCTGCACCGCAGGCATACGCTCGCCATTCGGCAACGTCTTCTCGTCCACGGGAATACCACGGCCATCGTCGATAACAGTGATGGAGTTGTCGACATGAATGACGACATCGATCTTGGTCGCATAGCCGGCCAGGGCCTCGTCGACCGAGTTGTCGACGACCTCATACACCAGGTGATGCAATCCCTGCTCAGTGGTCGAACCGATGTACATGGCAGGGCGCAAGCGGACGGCCTCAAGGCCTTCCAGAACCTTGATATTTTCGCTGGTATATGAGGCGCTCGGCTGGGTACCGGGCATTGTTTCGGGGAGAACATTCTGAGTGGACATCAGGCTCCGTAAATTACTGAATTTGAGCGTCTTAGCATGGCCGTTCGAAACTTCGATGACATGCTTATTTTAGCACGTTCGGGGGTCTTCCCGCTGGTGTGCCCAGATGCCCAAACATGGCGTTTTTCGCGGGAAATGGCACACTTTTTCCATGGAATACACCCTGCGCACGGCACGAGCCGCGGATGTCCCCTACTTGCAACAGTTGCTGGAGCTCTCCGTCCGTTCGCTGCAGGCCGGAGACTACGGCCCGGCGGAGATTAATGCCGCCGTCCGCACCATCTTCACCGTCGATACCCGGCTGGTCGCAGATGGCACCTACTTCGTCGTAGAGGCGCCCGACGGCACTTTCGCAGCCTGTGGAGGCTGGAGCCGCCGGAAGACCCTTTACGGAGGCGATGCGCAAGTCGAAGCCAAAGAACCGGAACTCCTTGACCCCGCAAAAGACGCAGCCAAGATCCGGGCGATCTTCGTGCATCCGGACCATGCCCGGAAAGGCCTGGGCAGCCTGGTGCTGAGGACCGCCGAAGAGGCCGCCGCGGCAGAGGGTTTCCGGGAGCTGGAGATGGGTGCAACGCTGACCGGGTATCCGGTTTACCTGAAGCACGGGTATGTCGAGATCGAGCGACACCACGCGCCGGTGGGTGGGGGACTGACGGTTGAGGTAGTGAGGATGCGGAAGAGGATTTAGAGCATTTTCACTGTTGCTGGGTATCCCGGAAAGGCGTGCAGCGGCGTTTTCATTGGAAAACGCCCATCGATGTGGAAGCCCTGCAGGACACCTACAGTGAAAATGCTCTCTAGCCGGCTCAGAACTACCGAACCGGTAATGGCCGTGCTCCAACCATGGTGCAACCCGCCGGGAGGCGGCTGAACTGAGCGAGGACACAGCCGTTCCGGGCAGAATCTGGGGTATACTGAAAAACGTTGTTCGATGCAGTAACTCCGTAAGGGAAACCATGCCTAAGCTCAAGACACACTCAGGTGCGGCCAAGCGCTTCAAGAAGACTGGGACCGGCAAGATCAAGCGCGGTCAGTCGAAGATGCGCCACATCCTCACCTCGAAGGAGACCAAGACGAAGCGCAAGCTCGGCAAGTCGTCTTACGTTTCCGACGGCGACTACGCAAAGGTCAGCCGCATGATTCCCTACGCGTGAGCGTAGGCAGAATCTGAACCATTTCAGGTTGAGCCGCTGGAGACAGCAACGGGCCAAGAAAAGCGTACCGGCCCCTCGGTGAGCACAAGGGTGCGACACCGACACCAGACCTGAAGCAGTAAGCGCGTGAAGAGGTACTCTCACCTCCAGCCGCCTAAACGAAGTACGCAAAAGGAGAAATACGATGCCTCGCGTAAAACGTGGCACAAAGCGCAGTGACCGGCGCAAAAAGATTCTTAAGCGCGCAAGTGGTTACTTCCTCACAAAATCAAAGCTCTACCAGGCAGCGCAGGAAGCTGTTGAGCGTGGACTGAAGTTCGCCTACACCGGCCGTAAGCAGAAGAAGCGTCAGTTCCGCTCGCTGTGGATCGTCCGTATCGGCGCCGCCGCCAAGCTGAATGGCCTGAGCTACTCGCAGTTCATCAGCGGTCTGAAGAAGGCCGGCGTGGAGCTGGACCGCAAGGTTCTGGCCGACATCGCCGTCAACGACGCCGCGGGCTTCACCGCCCTGGCCCAGCAGGCCAAGGATGCCAACGCCGCCGCCAAGCAGGCTGCGTAAGTAACCGCTGCAAAGTTTCAAACCAACGGGCGCGACTTCGGTCGCGCCCGTTGTGTTTGGAACCACCCTCTTCTAATCCAGAGTTTTTAATTTCGTAAACTCCATCAGCTATCCTGTCTTCATGGCCACTGCCGCCGGATCCCCTCAAAGAACCTTGAGCGTACCTGACCAGAGCGACGACCAGATGACCGGAAAGCCTCCCTTTGAACCATGGGGCCGCTATCCGAAATACAACGCAAATGTCGTTCCCCTGCAGTGGCAAAGCGACTTTCCCGCAATCGTCTCCCGGTATGGCGGCATGCATAACGGCGCACTCGCCGTAGGCATGGGACGCAGCTATGGCGACGTCTGCCTGCTGAAAGACGGCAATCTGATGGTCACCACCGGGATGAATCGCATCCTCGGCTGGGATCCTGAGACCGGCATTCTGACCGCGGAGGCCGGCATGACGCTGGCTCAGATTCTGGACTTCTGCGTTCCACGCGGCTACTTTCTGCCCGTCACGCCCGGCACGAAATACGTGACCCTGGGCGGGGCCATCGCCAACGACATTCATGGTAAGAACCATCATGTTGCCGGCACCTTCGGCTGCCATGTGCCGGAGTTTGAGCTGGTGCGTTCCGACGGAACCCATCTGCGCTGCTCCGCGACGGAGAACCCTGACTGGTATGCCGCCACCATCGGCGGCCTGGGCCTGACCGGCGTGATCACATGGGCGAAGCTGAAGATGAAGCCCATCGTCAGCCGCAAGATCGACTACGAGGGAATCCAGTTCCACGGTGTCGATGAGTTTCTCGCGCTGACTGAAGCCAGCAAGCATGTGGAATACACGGTGAGCTGGATCGATTGCTCCTCGACCGGAAAGAACTTTGCCCGCGGCGTTTTCATGCAGGGCGACCACACCCGCAATCCCGGAGAGCTGAAGCCTTCACCAGAACCGAAGCTTATCTTTCCCTTCGAAGCTCCAGGCTTCATGTTGAACTCAGCATCCGTCGCCGCGTTCAACACGGTCTTCTTCCATAAGCAGATGAAGAAGCGCGTCACTGCACTGCAGGATTACGAGCCGTTCTTCTATCCGCTGGATAAGGTGCTGAAATGGAACCGCATGTATGGCGCTAGCGGCCTGCTGCAGTTCCAGTACGCCATTCCGTGGGAGCATGCACGCGAGGGCACAATCGCCATTCTGAATGAGGTTGCGAAGAGCGGCCTCGCCTCCTTCCTCGCAGTACTGAAGGCCTTCGGCGATGTTCCATCGCCCGGCCTGCTCAGCTTCCCGCAGCCCGGCATTACGTTGGCGCTGGACTTCCCCATCAAGCCCGGTAAGAGTTTCCCGCTCTTCGATCGCCTGGCAAAGATGACGCTGGAGTTCGGCGGCAAGCTTTATCCGGCCAAAGATGCCCGCATGACTGCTGCGCAATACCAGAAGAGTTATCCGGAGTGGCAGCAGTTCCGGCGCTAC
This sequence comes from Terriglobus albidus, assembly GCF_025685425.1. GTDB lineage: Bacteria > Acidobacteriota > Terriglobia > Terriglobales > Acidobacteriaceae > Terriglobus > Terriglobus albidus. The sequence goes on along the minus strand of NZ_JAGTAS010000048.1, from coordinate 59,576 downwards.
AAAGACCCGCTGCTCTCCTCCAGCTTCTGGGAGCGCGTGACACGAGAGGAATAGAACAACATCAATGAGCGAACGAGTTCTTGTACTGGGGGCAACCTCCGGCATTGCCGAAGCTACGTGCCGCGTATGGGCGAAACAGGGCGCGAGCCTGGTGCTGGTAGGCCGTAGCTCCGATAAGCTGGGCGCCGTAGCCGCCGATCTGCGCGCCCGCGGAGCCAAATTTGTGGAGACCGCAGTCGCCGATCTCGATGACACCGCGCGGCATCCGCAACTGTTGGCCGACTCCATCAACGCACTGGGCGGCCTGGACGTTGCCTACCTCGCCCACGGCATTATGGGCGAGCAGCAGCAGTCGGAAGAAGACTTCAACGCCGCCGCACAGGTGCTGTACACCAACTTCCTGTCACCGGTTTCACTCTGCACCTGGCTGTCGAACTACTTTGTCAAGCAGGGCCGTGGCGTGCTGGCGGTGATCTCCTCCGTAGCCGGCGAGCGCGGCCGTAAATCCAACTATGTCTACGGTTCTTCAAAGGCCGGCCTGACTGCCTTCCTCGACGGCCTGCGCAATCGCGTGGACCGCCAGGGTGTGACCGTGCTCACCATCAAGCCTGGCCCGGTGAAGACTGCGATGACCATGGGCATCAAAGGCAGTGAGAAGTTCGCCGATCCGGATAAGGTGGCGCAGAGCATCGTCGACGCGATCCATGCGCGGAAAGATGTCCTGTACGTACCGGGCATCTGGAAGATCATCATGTTCGTGATCCGCCACATTCCGGAGTCGGTCTTCAAGAAGCTCAATCTGTAGTGACGCTGCCGTCATTACGCAGCAGAAACGTAGAAGCACCCCGCAGGTCCGTACGCTCTGTACGGACCTGTGCTGTTTGCAGCCGTTGCAGGATCTCCATCCGCGGATGGCCGAAACGGTTATGTCTTCCGGCGGAGATGACAGCGTAGCCCGGATGCAGGGTCTGCAACAGCTCCGGCGTTGTGGAGGATAGACTGCCATGATGGCCGACCTTCAGCAACGTGACCGAATGAACCATGCCTGATGAGAGCATGGTGGCTTCACTCTGCCGCTCTGCGTCGCCTTCCAGCAGCACAGAGGCGCGGCCATAATCGACCTCCATCACCAGGGAATCGTTATTGATCGGCCCCAAACCGTTGGGCGCGGATGCCTGTGGAGCCAGCACCTGCACGCGTAGGCCGTCCCACGTGAGTGAGTCGGGAGCATGCATCCATCGCACGACAGTTCCCTGATCACGCGCCTGCTGCAAAAGACGGTGAAACGATGCCGAACCCGCATTAACACTGACCCATAGCTCACGTGGATGAAAGTTTCGCAGCACGGCGGCCATGCCGCCCATGTGATCGCTGTGCGCGTGGGTGAGAGCAATCACATCCAGCCTGCGGATCCCACGCGACCAGAGATAAGGGGAGACGACCTCTTCGCCGATATCCCAACCACCATTGGAAACCTGTGAAGAACCGACCTGACCTCCCGCGTCGATCAGCATGGTGGCTCCATGCGGGGAAGCAAGCAGGATGGAGTCTCCCTGGCCGACATCGAGCGCCGTGACTTCGAGTTCTCCTTGATGCAATGGAGCGCGATAGTGCCACGTGACCGCAAGCATCGCTACAGGAAGCAGCACGGCTGTCAGCCATACCCAGGCGCCACGTCGCCGTACCAGCCATAGACACCCGCCCCAGCATGCGAGAGCGAAGAGCATGGCCCATACCGGTGGTGCAGGCATGCGAAGATCGACCGCAGGTGCATGACTGACCCGCTGCACAATCACAGTCATGGCATGCAGCAACAGCGATGTCGCCGCAGCCGGCAAAATCGACAGCCAGGGTGAGATCAGGGATGCAACAAAGGTCACGATTGCTGTTGGCATCAGCATGCCCAGCAGCGGCACACACAACAGGTTGAGCGGGACTGAGAAGAGCGTGAGGCGATGGAAGTAGATGGCCATGGGCAGCGCCATCACCATCTCCGCCACAAGACTGACGAAGGCAAGTTCCACGAGGTGTAACACCGCGCGTACCATCCACGCGGGCAAGTTGCGAGCCCACGCACCGAAGATCCATCCTGCGGGCCGGCCGTACATGCGCAGCAGCACGCGGAAGTGGGCAATCCGCGGAGGAAAGCCGGTATCGAGTTGCACGAGACGCAACCGCTGCGTCGCCCGGAGATACGGCTGCACGGTGCGCTCAAGCAGAGGCACTGCAATTCCACCGATCGCGATGATCACCAGGAGCGACATCTGCAGGCTGGCTTCAAAGATCAGGTGTGGGGCCTCCGCGATCACCACAACCGCAGCGAGTCCAAGGGCATTCAGCGTACTGGGTTCACGGGAGAGCCAGCGCGTCAGCAGGAAGACAACCGTCATGGTTAGCGCGCGCTGCACCGGCGGCTGGAAGCCGGTCAGGAGAGCATAGAGCGTCGTGAGTCCGATGGTGATCAACACGCGACCGCCTTCCGGCAAACGTCGCGGCAGCAGCATGTAGATCATCGCTGCCAGAAGCGCTAGATGCATGCCGGCAACGACGAAGACATGGAAGGTGCCGGTGCGCTCGAAGGCAAGACGCATGCCATGGTCCAGCAGCGTGCGGTCGCCGAAGAGCATGGCACTCAGCATGCCGGCATCGTCGCCCGTAAGCCGCAGCATCGCGGGCAACATGCGGTTTCCGCGTGAGTCGGCCACGCGTTGCAGGCGGCCCGCGGCCCACGTTGCCCAGGCATGCAGCGTGCAGCGAAACCCAGCGTGCGCAGATGGCATTGGCTGCAGCACCGTTGCGTGAATGCTCGCGGTAGCGGCAATGTCCTGCTGCTCCAGGTATTCGGCATACTGCCATACACCCTGGTCGAGATAGCGTTCCGGCGTGCGCATCTGCACGGCAAACGCGAGCCTGTCACCACAGTGCAACCGCGGAAGCGCCGTAACATCGGCCGCCTGCACGTAGAGACGAAGACCTCCCTTCACGGGAAGCATGCGCGACGTGTCGGGCTTTACCTCTTCTACGCTGTCGACCGCAAGATCCACAGCGAGAAGGTTTGCACGCTTCGGAGCAGACTCGTCTTCGAGCGCCTCGGGATCGAAGGTTTCCGGGGCGTAGGTTGCGGCGCTGAGCGGCTGCACGCGAACCACCTGTGCCGTAATCTGGCGGCTGAGGCGGTCAGCGTACTGCGCCAACCCGGATGCGGATACGGCGCGAGGCTCCAACTCCAGACACATCATGCCGGCTACCAGCCAAAGCAGCAAAGCAGGCCAGAGCGCAACCCGCGGAGCATGACGTAGAGCAAGCCATGTCACCAGAACACAACATCCGCTGAGCCATAGCAGGCAGCCGATCGGAATCCAGTTCCATCGCGCCAGAACGATGCCGGAGATGAAACTTAGGGCCGCCAGAAAGACAGGAATACGCCCGAGCCGCAACGGCTCAATCGCCCAGCGAGGCCACAGCTTGTCGAGAATGGATGTGGCCGCGTGCACAAATAGAACGCCGGCAAAAGCTATCTCTCGAAGACGGCAACCGTCTCCAAATGAAATGTCTGGGGGAACATGTCCACGAGATGCAGCTCAGCTAACGTGTAGCCGGATTGTAGCAGTCCAGCTGCGTCGCGCGAGAAAGTAGCAGGATCGCAGGAGACGTAGACGATACGCGGCGTTCCTAAGGCGCCAAGCCGCTCAACCACCTCTTGCCCCAACCCGGCACGCGGCGGGTCGACCACAACCAGATCTGGCGCCTGCAGTTTGCCGCGGCGCAGAAACTCTGCCGTCGTCGCGCGAAGGGCACGATGGGGCAGGGTCACCAACGATGAAAGCTCGCGGAAGCTGGCCTCACCGATCTCGACGGCTGTTACCTGCGCGAAATGCTGCATCAGGGCAGCAGTGAAAAGACCCGCACCGGCGTACAGATCCCATGCGTGCTGTCCGCTGCGCTGTGCTGTCACCAGCGAAACCATGGTGTCGATAAGGAAACGGTTCACCTGGAAGAAGCCGCCTGCCTGGACACGATAGATCTGTGCTGCCGCCGTATACGGCAGAGACGGCTCGCCCCACTGTGCCGCAACATGGCCTTCTACCGACTCATCCGGCTGGCCACGATGGCCGCGCTGGTCGCGATCTGCCTGCACAACGCTGGCTCCGATGAGCTGCGGCATCTTCGATTGCAGCGCTTCGCACAGGCGCGCGAGACGCTGCGTCGCAATGGGCTTAACAGCAAGCAGCGTGAGCTGGAGCGCACTTTCGGATGCGTCGGTAAACAACTCCACCTCAGCAACGCCTTCCAGCGGAAGCCCCATCAAGGCCTGCGCGGCCTGCCACAACAGTGGCGCGGCGATGGGACACTCAGCAATCGGCAGAAAGACATGCGATCCCCGGCGGTTATAGCCGAGCCGGTTGTTCTCGCAGCGCAGACGAATACGGTTGCGATAGTGCCATGGTTCGGCGGCGTGCACAGCGATCTCTGGAAGCTGACGTACGCCTGCGCGTTCCATTGTTTCGCGCAGGATGCCGCGTTTCATGGCGAGCTGCGCCTCGTAGGCGGCATGCTGATACTGGCATCCGCCGCATACGCCGAAGTGGCGGCATAGCCCAGCGACACGTTCCGGTGCAGGCTCAACGACAGCGAGCAACTCCGCTTCGGCGAAACCCTTTTTCGATGCGCGCACGACTGCATCCACGACCTCGCCCGGAAGAGTAAAGGGAACGAAGACAGCTTTGCCCGCCTGCTCGCCTTCTGTCATGCGCGCGAGTCCGTTGCCGCCGTAAATGGCCTTCTCGATGCGCAGCTTCATAAATCGTGAGTCATGTAGAAGAGCGAGAGACGTGGAAGATTACGCGCCTCAAGGATGCGTTTCTGCAGGAACTGCTGCTCCACCTGGCGAATCTGCACGGCCTGCATGCGGCTGCGATACGGAGCAAGTTCGCGCGCGGCCTGTTCGCGCAAGGCGGTCAGCTCTGCCTCGGGCGCGGCCGTCATCAAGCCGGCAAAGAGCTTCTCCTCCAGCACGGTCAGCGTGCGGTCGAGCTGCTCCATATTGCCGGGCTGTGTTCCAAGACTTCCACCAGCCGTCACACGCATCTCTGCAGCCAGCGCGCGAAGACGCGCCGCTACCTCAGCCGCCACAGCATCAGCAGGGGCCGCCAGTTTGGCGCCGGCAAGAATGCCGGCATTCGATTCCAGGTAGCGCGCGACAGACTCGCCCTCGAAGCCGGACTCCTGTTCTTCCTGCGGATGCTTCGAGGCGCCAATCGCGGCTTCCTTCATCTCTTCGGTTGCTTCCATCACGGCCTGAGCACACCATGCCAGGCCGTTCACCTTGCGCACGCCGCGAGGCGCACGCCGCTGGCGTTCATCGTACTTATCGAAGGCCTGATCGATGCCGCGGAGCACCGCTTCCAGCGGAATGCCGGCATCGCGCCAGGTCTCAATCAAAGCCCAGTCCAGCGTGGAGAGCATGAGAAGCGATCCCCGACGTTGCTGGAAACGCTGCTCGATCTCAGTGAAGTAGTTGAAGTAATTCAGCACCGCTACGCCTGCAACACCTTCGCAGCTTCGCCCTGCCGGCGGCGGCGCTCCTGGTTGCGGTCGTAGATGATGCGCAGACCATCAAGAGTAAGCATTTCGTCGACCGTATCGAGATAGCGCGAGCCGGGCGCGATCAGCTTGCCGAGACCGCCGGTCACGACTGTCTTCACCGGTGCAGCGAGTTCAGTAATCATGCGCTCCAGGATGCCATCTACCAGGCCGATGTAGCCGTAGTACAGACCGATCTGAATGTTTTCCGTCGTATTGGTACCGATGATCTTGGAGGGCTTGCGAATCTCGACGCGCGACAACCGCGCAGCCAGATTGAAGAGCGCATCGGCAGAGATGCCCAGACCAGGAGCGATAGCGCCGCCGAGAAACTCGCCCTTAGCCGAGATGACATCGAACGTTGTGGCCGTGCCCATGTCCACCACAATGCAGGGGCCGCCATAGCGCTCGAACGCCGCGACGCAATTCACGATACGATCGGCGCCGACCTCAGTGGGATGATCGACCAGGACAGCGAGACCTGTGCGGATACCCGGCTCCACGAAGAGTGGCCGGATTTTAAATAACGTCTCCGAGACACGGCGCAACACCTGGTCGACGGGTGGAACAACAGAAGAGATAGCGACTCCGGTCACATCTTCAATCTTCAGGTCGCGCAGCTCAAAGAGCTCTCGCAGAAGAACACTCATCTCATCGACAGTGCGATGGAGAATGGTGGTAACACGCCAGTCGGCGATAAGCTTTGCCGGTTGACCGGCCTCCGGGCGGTCATACACGCCCAGCACAATGTTGGTGTTTCCTACATCGAGTGCCAGTAGCATTGCGCGCTCTTAGCCTCTTTCCCTTCCGTCATTCGCAAGGACGCACGCCGCCGGAGCGAACCGTTCGTATCCCCTCACGAGTCTTAACCAGCAAAAACCCCTGGGGATTCAACCCGCACGTCACCCCAGTATAGCCCTCGTCTTCGGCCACGCTCACCTGCTTATTCCGCACCCAGGAAGAGGCTGCGGCGAACCGTTCCAGCACGTCCTCTCCTGCCGCCAATGCCGTCAGCTCCGCCTCCAGGGCGTGCAACAGAGTGGTTAGAAGAACCTCTCGACTCTGGGGATGCCCGGTCTCTTGGCGCAACGAAGTGGCTGTATGGGAAAGCGGCTCAGGAAAGCTCTCGTGGTTTACGTTCAGGCCAATGCCGATCACGGCGTACCGCATTGCATCGCCCGCATATACCGACTCCACCAGGATGCCCGCGCACTTCTTTTCATGCAACAAAACATCGTTGGGCCAGCGAATATCGGCTGCCAGCGCGGTTGCCCCCTCGATGGCCGTTTTTACCGCCATGCCGGCAATCAACGAAAGCCAGAGCGCGCGGTCGCTGCTGAGCGACGGCCGCACCAAAACACTGACGTAGATGCCGTCCTGCGGACGCGAGTGCCACTGGTGGCCGCCGCGTCCCCTGCCCGCCGTCTGTTCCCCGGCTAGATAGACACTGCCGTGAGGAGCTCCACGCTGCGCCTGTGCCAGGGCGTAGGTGTTGGTCGAGTCGATCGTGGGAAAGTACGCGACCTGGTCCGCAAAGATGGTCCCGCGAAGCGCGGCCTGCATTGCTGCCAGGTCATACATCAGTACACGTCCGCGGTGATCTTCATACTGAGATCGACAGCAACGGCAGAGTGTGTCAGCGCGCCAACACTGATAAAGTCCACGCCAGTCTCGGCATAGCTGCGAATGGTCTTCAGGTTCATGTTGCCGCTGGCCTCGATGGAGACACCCGGGGCCCGCTTGCGGATCACCTTGACTGCCTTGGCGACCTCGGCGGGTGTCATGTTGTCCAGCAACAGAGCCTCTGCCCCGCCCAGCAGTGCCTGTTCCAGTTCGGTAAAGGTGCGGACCTCAACCTGGACCCTCATGCCGCCGCGGCGATCTTCCAAGGCCTTCTTCAACACGGTAGGAATGCCACCGCCGAGCGAGATGTGATTGTTCTTAATGAGCACGTCGTCATGCAGGTCCTGCCGGTGGTTGGTGCCGCCGCCGCAGGCCACGGCATATTTATCCAGCAGGCGCATTCCGGGCATGGTCTTGCGTGTATCCAGCACCTTGGCCTTCGTTCCCTGTACCTCCCGCACGTACTGTGCGGTAAGCGTTGCGATGCCGCTCATGCGCTGCATCAGGTTCAGAATCACGCGCTCGCAGGAGAGGATCGACGCGGCATTGTGGCGGATGACCGCCAGCGCCTGCCCCTTTTTCACCCGCACGCCATCGAAGATTTCGGGGTGGCTGATGACTTCAAAACGCCCGACGGGCTTCTTGCTGAGCCGGGCAAAGATCTCAAGAAATGCGGGGATACAGCCCAATCCGGAGACGACACAGTCTTCTTTTGCCAGGATCGACGCCGAGGCTCGCAGCAAAGGGTCAATCGTCAGTCGGGTTGTCTCATCCTCAGTCGCACGGTCTTCTATCAGCGCGGCTTCCAGCAGGGCAGTCACGCGCTTACTCTTCCAGTCCATGCGCTTCATTCTACGGTGTTTCGCGCTCCTGCTGAGCCCTGGCATATTTCTCCCGGAAACGGGCATCCACCTGCGGGGCAGCCCCATCTCAACACCCTCAAAAGGAGGTGACAGGCGATGGTTGAAGCACCGCACCACGAACCCGTCGGATTCACCAACCGCACACGCGGCCTTTCAGGCGAATACGCTCACGAACAGGGCTGGCAACTGTTCGAGGACGAGCGCCGCATTCCCGCCGTGGGACCGCCCGGCGTGGAGGAGAAATATCCCGGTCATGAGTATGATTGGGGCGCTCCATCCCCTCCCGGTGACGAGCCTGTCAGAGCACTGGAGATTGGGGACGAGAGTGAGACAGAAGCTGCCTGATCGCTGTATCGGCACAAAAGTGGAAAGGAGAAGAGGATGAGCAATAAACAATCGACTCCACTCAAACAACACGGGGACATCATGGAACCCGTGCATAACCGAGGCCACGACCGCAGCTACGCCGCCCACACCGGGACTGACGGCATGCAACAGATGAAACCACAGGAAGATTCCGGTAACAGCTCCGGAAGCCATGGAAACAGTCTGCGTCAGCCACCTGAGGTTCAAAGCCGTAGCGGTAAACAGCATCGCTAGATAAATCTCGGCAAAACACGAAGGCCCGCAACAGACGGATGCGGGCCTTCGTTATGTAGGTAACTTCGCATCAGCCAGTGTTCCGCAGACCCGCGGAGATGCCGTTGATGGTCGCCGTGATGGCGCGATTCAGGTCGTCTGTCTCTCCCTCATCGCGCTTACGCCGCATCAGTTCTACCTGGATCAGGCTCATCGGATCGACATACGGATTACGCAGACGCACTGACCGCGCCAGCACTGGGTTGGTAGCAAGCAGCTCTGTCTGCCCGGTCACCGCTAGCACCATCTTCTTGGTACGCTCGAATTCGGCCAACAGCTTCGACCAGACACGCTCGCGGAGCCCTTCATCCTTCACCAGTCCGGCATACATGCGGGCGATACCGAAGTCGCTCTTCACCAGCGCCATCTCAACGTTGCGGATCATGTCGATGAAGAGCGGGAACTCGCGCATCATCTGCTGCAGCAGAGCCAAAGCCTCCGGTCCCTTGCCGGCAAAGTTCTCCAGCGCATAACCGACTCCGAACCACGCGGGCACCAGGTGACGGCTCTGCATCCATCCGAAGACCCAGGGAATAGCGCGCAGATCAGCAAAATTGCGCTTGCCGCTGCGACGGGCGGGGCGGGAACCGATCTTGGCGTGTTCCAGCTCAACCACCGGTGTGGCCTGCTCAAAATAGGTGAAGACCTCCGGGTCTTCAACGATGCTGGAGCGGTAAAAACCATAGGAGGTGTCGCTCAGCTCGTTCAGCGCCTCTTCCCACTCCGGCGTAAGCAGACCGGTGAGACACGCATCGCATTGCGCCTTGGCATCGGGACGCGCCAGGGCGTCGAGCGAAGCGGCAAGCATCAGCTCCAGATTACGCTCGGCAAGCACCACATCAGAGTACTTCCAGTTCATCACTTCGCCCTGCTCGGTGATGCGGAACTGACCGTTGAATCCGTCGAAAGGCTGCGCATAGATGGCGCGGTGCGTCGGTCCACCGCCACGGCCGACGGTTCCCCCGCGGCCATGGAATAACCGCAGCTTCACGCCACACTCGCGGGCAACATCGTGCAGCGCGCGATGTGCTTTGTAAATCTCCCATGTCGAGGTGATCATGCCGCCGTCTTTGTTGGAGTCGGAGTAGCCAAGCATGATCTCCTGCTCGAAGTTCCAGCTCTCGAGCAGCGGCTTGTAAGCCTCGCTGGTCCAGACATCGCGGCAGATACGCGGAGCATTGCGCAGATCTTCAATCGACTCGAAGAGCGGCACCGGCTTCAGACCAGGATCGCCTTCACGGCCTTCCACCGTAACGCCGCCCATGCGGGCCAGCCAGATGACGCGGAGCAGGTCTTCTTTTTCGGTAGCGCCACTGATGACGTACTGGCGAATGGCGCGGGGCGACTTCCGCTTGATCTCGGCAACGGCGCGCACCGTCTCGATCAGCTCCAGCGTCTGCGCGGAGATCTGCTTCGGCAAAGCGCCTTCGCTCACGCGCTGCACATCGCCAAGCTCCGCAACAGCAGCAGCGTGTACGCGGGCGTGCTGGCGGATATCGAGGGTGTGCAGATGCAAGCCGTAGGTACGCACCTCCAGCAATAGCGGATCGAGCAGCAGCTCAGCGAGGCGGCTGCCGCGATTCTCCATCAGGCTGCTGCGCAGCACACACAGGTCATGCTGAAACTCATCGGCGCTGGCGTAGCGCGGCAACGCAGGCAGTCCGGAGAAGGGCACGCTGCTGCGCGGCGAAGCGCCGAGGCGGATCATGATGCAGATGACCAGCAGGCGTACCGGCTCATGCGCAAAGCGCTTCTCCAACCCCTCGTGCTCAGTACCGTGGAAGTGTTTGACGTAGCCGGCCATCAGCTTCAACAGCTCCTTTGAGACCGGCGCCTGCTGGGTGCTGGCGCCGAGTTGCTCAAAGAGATTCTGCAGCCGCGCGCCATAGTGCTTCAGCAGGAGATTCGAAGCCATCGTGATGGCTTCGCGCGTGACATCGGGCGTGACGTAAGGATTACCGTCGCGGTCGCCGCCGATCCAGGAGCCATAGTCCACAACGATGGGCAGATCGGCAGGAGCGGGCTTCAGGTTGTACTCGGCGGCCAAAGCGCCGGAGATCTCTCCATAGAGCCGGGGCAGCGTGGCGAAGAGCGAGGCCTCGTAGTAGTCCAGGCCGATGCGAATCTCGTCACGGACCGAAGGCCTCTCGGTGCGTACATCGTTGGTCTGCCACAGAGCCGTAATCTCAGCCATGAGCTCGCGCTCCAGGGCTTCAAGACGCTCGGGAGCGGTGGGGATACGGTCCAGCCGCCAGAGAATGTAGCTGATACGGCGCTGCTTGAACATGACCAGGCGGCGCGCCACCTCTGTGGGATGCGCAGTAAAGACCGGCGTCACACACAGCTTGCCTAGAAGGTCGTACGCCTGCTCTGCCGTATAGCCGACCTGCTTCATCCGGCGTAGCGTACCCCGCAGCGACCCGCGCTGAGGGATCGTGGAAGGATTCAGCTCGTGTGCAACACGGCGACGCTTGCGGTGATTCGTCTCCGCCAGGTTGATGAGCTCGAAGTAGAAGGCAAACGCGCGCGCCAACTGGTAGGCCTGCTTCTCATCCAGGCTGTGAATGCTGAGGATCGTCTGTTGCAGATTGCTGTTGGCCCGGGCAGTATCACCCTTCGCATCTGCGTCGCGGCGCTCAATGGCGGAAAGGCGCAGTGTCTCCACCAGTTGGAACAGCTCTTCGCCGACCTGTTCGCGAAGCACATCGCCCAGCAGTTTGCCCAGCGAGCGCACATCGCGCCGTAACGGCGCCTCTTTCAGATCGCCCGTCTGTGCCTCCAACTCGGCCAGACGTTCGCTCCAGTTCTTCGGTTGCCACAACGAAGCCATACTTATGCCTGTGATTCAAGGGTGAGCGAGAGCTCTTCCCATTCTTGCATGAGCGACTGTAGTTGATCGCGGAGCTGCGCCAGCAGCTCGGTCTGCCGCTGCGTCTCATCCGCAGAGACGAAGTTGCAGAGGGCCTGTTCGGTGGTCGCTATCGCCGATTCGGTGCGCGGAATCTCTTCTTCAAGGGTGCCCAGACGGTCTTCCAGTTGACGGAGTTTGATGGGGTTCAGACGTTTGGTGGTGGTGTTTTGTGGAGGAGGCGGTACCGATCCTGCAGTATGTACCTGTTCGGAAAGTTGTGCCTCCGAAGCCACCCTGGCGTTGCGAGCGTTCACCCCAGCAAACGAAGTTTGGTGGGGATCCCGAAGCTGGGGCACCCGGGGTGAGGAAGAATCTGCATTGGACTGGGACCCTGCCGAAGCGGCTTGTCCTTCTTTAGTCCGCAGATAGTCTTCGTAATTGCCAGGATAGACGTGGACGTGACCGCCTTCGACCTCGAAGACGCGGGTCGCCAGGCCGTCGATGAAGTAGCGGTCGTGCGAGACGAAGACCACCGTTCCGGTGAAGTTGCGGATGGCCTCCAGCAGAACGTCCTTGGCGCGCAGATCGAGGTGGTTCGTGGGCTCGTCCATCAGCAGGAAGTTCGCCGGCGAGACCAGCATCTTGGCCAGGGCATAACGATTGCGCTCACCGCCGGAGAGCACGCCAAGCTGCTTGAAGACATCGTCGCCGGAGAAGAGGAAGCAACCCAGCAGCCCGCGCAGCTCGACCTCCGGCACCTTAGGTGCGGCGGACGAGATATCGTCCAGCATCTTGGCCTGCGGATCGAGCACCTTGTACTGGTCTTGCGCGAAGTAGTCGGCGGCTACGTTGTGGCCGAGCTTGATCTCACCCGATGTGGGTGGTTCAAGCTGCGAGAGCAGGCGAATCAGCGTCGATTTACCGGCTCCGTTTGCGCCTACCAGGGCAATGCGGTCGCCGCGGTCGATGGTGAAACTTACATTCTCCAGAACCTGTTTGGGGCCGTAAGACTTGTAGATCCCCTTCGCCTCCAGAACAGTGCGACCGCTGGCCGGCGGCTGGGGGAAGGTGAAGTGGATGGTGGACTCCTCTTCAGGAATGTCGATGTGCTCGATCTTTTCGAGCTCCTTGATGCGCGATTGCACCTGCTTGGCTTTGGTGGCCTGGTAGCGGAAACGGCCGATGAAAGCTTCGAGTTGCTCAATGTGGTCGCGCTGATTCTTATACGCCGACAGAAGCTGCTGCTTGCGCTCCTGTTTCTGTGTGACGTACTTCTCGTAGCCGCCGGTGTAGAAGTGCAGCCGCTTGTTCCAGACCTCCACGATCTTCTCAACCGTGACGTCGAGGAAGTAGCGGTCGTGCGAGATAAGGATGAAGCCGTGCGGATAGCCCCTAAGATAGCCTTCAAGCCAGTTGCGCGATTCGAGATCGAGATGGTTCGTGGGCTCATCGAGCAATAAAAGCGAGGGCTTCTGCAACAGCAGCTTGGCCAGAGCGATACGCATCTGCCAGCCGCCCGAGAACTCGCTGGTATCGCGGCCCCAGTCTGCTTTACTGAAGCCCAGACCGCCGAGGACGCTGCCCACCTGGGCATCGAGAGAATAGCCGTCGTGGGCCTGGAACAGATCATTGATCTCAGAGAAACGCTCGCCTACCTCGGTGTACTCAGCGGAGGCGGGATCAAGCTCCGACATGGCCTGGGTAAGTTGCTCGAGCTCCTGCTCCATCTCGCGCTGGGACTGAAAAACCGTCAGGCACTCGTTAAAGACGGTGCGCCCGGTGAGATTGAGGCCATCCTGCGGCAGATAACCCAGGGTCATGCCCTTGGTGCGGTGCAGGGCGCCATAGTCGAGTGTCTCGATGCCGGCTAAGGTCTTCAGCAGGGTGGATTTGCCAGTGCCATTGCCGCCCACCAGCCCGGTGCGTTCATGGGCGGTGATCAGCCAGTTGGCCTCGTCAAAGAGCAGTTTGGGACCGAATCGTTTTCCGGCAGCGGCGAGTTGCAGCATTACAACTCTATTTTCGCAGGTGTAGGCGCCCACATCCCTTACTGGCAGCACATCTCTGCTATGTGGCATCTGAAAACCCAGCACGACGTGCAGGAAAGGCCATTGCAGTGAACGACGAAGAACGCGAGCTAGCCAGCGGTTCCCCCGCCTCCGAGTCCACTCCATCCCCATCCCGACCCAAAAGCCGGTTTCGCTGGCTGAAATGGGTCGGCCTTGCTGCTTGCCTGGTACTGCTGGTCTTTGGGGCAGCCACATGGTGGCTTGCTCGCCACGCCGAGCCCCTGATGCGTCAGCGCATCATCGACACGCTCTCAGCCCGTTTTCAATCTCCTGTCGAGCTGGATGAGTTCCATGTCACCGTCGCCAAAGGCCTTGGCGTTGAGGGTAAGGGCTTACGCATCATGTACCTGACGGAGGTGAATGCGCAGGGGCAGCAGCGGGAAGAACCGATGCTGGCCGTCGACGAGTTCAGCTTTCGAAGCACGTTGAACGACCTACGCAAGTCGCCGACGCATGTAAGCGAGGTCCACGTTACCGGTCTGCATCTCCGCAAACCACCCAAGGAAGACCGCAAGGCGACGCCTCCGGAACCGAAGAAACCGCCGAAGGAATCAATCGTCGTCGACCGCATCATCGTCGATCATGCCGACCTGGTAATGGAGACACATAAGCCGGACAAGCTGCCGCTTCAATGGGATATCGCCCACATGGTGCTGGTCGATGTCGGAGCAAAGCGGCCCTTCGATTACACCGCCACGCTGGTCAACCCGAAACCGCTGGGTAATATCGCCGCCAAGGGCCACTTCGGCCCGTGGAATGTCTTTGTTCCTGGCGATACACCGCTCGACGGGGTTTATGAATTTTCGAATGCCGATCTGAGCACAACGAAAGGCATCGCCGGCATCCTTTCCTCGAAAGGCACCTTTGGTGGAACCCTGGACGATATCGTCGCGGACGGCGAAACCGATACACCGGACTTCCGCCTGGACGTCAGCGAGCATCCTGTGCCCTTGCACACGAAGTATCACGCCATCATCGACGGCACCAACGGAGATGTCCTGCTGCAGCCGGTTGAAGCCTGGTTGCTCAAAAGCTACTTCGTGTGCGTCGGCCACGTGATCAATAACAAAGATCCGAAAGGCAAGGACATCCGCCTTGACGTTGTAATGCCGAAGGCACGGATTGAAGACATGCTGCGCCTGGGAGTGAAGACCTCGCCTCCGCTGATGACCGGCGGCTTCAAGATGAAGACCAAACTGCATATTCCAGCGGGCGATATCCCGGTAGCGAAAAAAATAGAACTGACCGATGGCACCTTTGAGATTCGCAACGCCCACTTCACCAGCGACAAGATTCAGGAGAAGGTCGATGCGCTGAGCATGCGCGCCCAGGGCAAGCCCAAGGAGGCCAACGCTCAGGGTACCGCCGCTTTCGATATCCCCAGCGACATGCGCGGGAGCTTCCAGCTCAAAAACGGCATCATCAACGTTCCCTCGCTGCGCTATGACATGCCTGGCGCGCAGGTGTTGATGCTTGGCCAGTATTCGACCGACGGCAACACCTTCGACTTCGTCGGCAAGGTGCGCACCAAAGCCCGGATAAGCCAGATGGTGACAGGGTGGAAGGGATGGCTGCTGAAACCCGCTGACCCCTTCTTCAAAAAGCATGGCGCCGGTGCGGAGATCCCGGTGAAGATAAACGGCACCAAAGACGAGCCGCACTTCGGAACAGACTTCAAGGATGAGCGGACGAAGGATCTGGGGAAGGATCTGCCGCCACCGAAGTAGTTGCTGGTTGCTAGTTCCTGGTGGCTAGTTGAGGCTTGGCTACATGAGCACCCATACACCGGGTGCCTCATATATGCGAAGCATATGTGGGACGTTCGAGCGCAAGCTCGAATCGCTTTGCCAGTCCTCTTGGCTACGAACGACAAAAACATGTTCGAGCACAGCTCGAATTCCCACCCATCGCGATGCGATGGATGGGGGCACCCAGTGCATGGGCTATCGAATCAGCCTCCTCCAAAGCCGCCACCACCAATTCACCTTCGGTGGCGACATATCTACTCCCGGCTGGACGTAATAATCACAGCACTCCGGAACACTCTGAAGCACTCGTGGATCCATTCCCGCATAGCGATGGCAGCCGAAGTCCTGCTGTTTCAGGATCTCGATCGCCCGCTTCAGTTCTTTCTTGGTGGCGGGCTGACGTACCCAACCGCAGTGCGGAGGAGAGTTTTCGACCCAATTCACCAGCTCCGGAGCGATCTTCTGGGGAATCCCACAGCCCATGCACTCGTTCTGGATAACGTAAAAATCGCCGGGGACAGAGCGCGGGTCTGCTGTAAAGCGTGGTGGCATAGGGTCTATGGCCAAAGATTAGCCTCCTCCGTCGTCTGCCGCCAGCCCGTGCTGGTAAACTGTCGGAGGCGGCAGATTCCTGCCGGTTCCCCGCAAAACTCAAGTTTTCAGAACAGGATCCACTTCCCGTGAGCAACGCCACTACGCCTATTCGGAATATCGCCATCATCGCCCACGTCGACCACGGCAAGACCACACTGGTTGACGCGCTGCTGCGCCAGAGCGGCACCTTCCGCGCGAACGAGGCCGTGGCCGAGCGCGTGATGGACTCCAATGAGCTCGAAAAAGAGCGCGGCATCACCATCCTGGCCAAGAACACCGCGGTCCACTATGGCGACTCTAAGATCAACATCGTCGACACCCCCGGCCACGCCGACTTCGGCGGCGAGGTAGAGCGTGCGCTGAAGATGGTGGACGGTGTCGTCCTGCTGGTCGATGCCAGCGAAGGTCCTCTGCCCCAGACCCGCTACGTGCTCTCCAAGGCTCTTGAAGCCGGCCTGCCTCCAATCCTTGTTATCAACAAGATCGACCGTCCCGACGCCCGTCCTCAGGAAGTTCTGAACGAGGTCTATGACCTGTTCATCGACCTGGACGCCGACGAGAGCCAGCTCGAGTTCCCCGTGGTGTACACCAACGGCAAGGCCGGTACCGCCACCCTGGACCTGGCCCAGCCCGGCACCGACCTGAAGCCGCTCTTCGACACCGTCCTAGCGAAGATTCCGCCGGCCGTCGGCGATCACGACGGCGCTCTCCAGATCCTGGTCACCAACCTCGACTACTCCGACTACCTCGGCCGCCTGGCCATCGCCCGCGTCTTCAACGGCACCCTGAAGACCGGCGACGAAGTCAACGTTGCCAAGCTGGACGGATCGCTGCAGAAGACTAAGATCACCAAGCTGTTCAGCTTTGCCGGCCTGAAGCGGACCGACATCGAGCAGACCCAGATCGGCGATATCGTCGCCATCGCCGGCGTCGCCGGCATCACCATCGGCGAGAGCATCACCGGTGTGGACAATCCGCAGCCGCTGCCGAAGATCACCATCGATGAGCCGACGATCGCTATCCAGTTCTCGGTCAACAACTCGCCCTTCTCCGGACGCGAAGGCCAGTATGTCACCAGCCGTAACCTGCGTGACCGTCTCGACCGCGAGCTGCTGACCAATGTCTCTATTCGCGTGGAAGAGACGGATTCACCGGACAGCTTCAAGGTGCTGGGCCGCGGTGAACTGCAGCTTGCCGTATTGATCGAAATGATGCGCCGCGAAGGCTACGAGCTGATGGTCGGCCGCCCTGAGATCGTTACCAAGCGCATCGACGGCGCCCTGATGGAGCCGGTGGAATACGTAACCATCGACGTTCCGGAAGAGTTTGCCGGAACCGTGATCCAGAAGCTCGGGCCCAGAAAGGGCGAAATGGTGAAGATGCACGGCCAGGGCCGTCTGCGTATGGAGTTCAAGGTGCCCAGCCGCGGCCTGATCGGCCTGCGCTCGGAAATGCTGACCGAAACGCGCGGCACCATCGTGATGAATTCCATCTTCGATGGCTACACCAACTACCAGGGTGAGATTCCGCAGCGTCCGAGCGGTGCCCTGATCAGTGACCGTGCGGGCACCACCACCACCTACGCGCTGAACGGCCTGCAGGATCGTGGAGTTCTCTTCGTTGGCGACGGTGTAGAGGTCTACGAGGGCATGGTAGTCGGCGAGCACTCGCGCGACAACGACCTCGACGTGAACTGCGTCCGCGAAAAGAAGCTGACCAATATGCGCGCCAGCTCGGCCGATGAAGCCCTCCGTCTGGTGCCCTACAAGCAACTCACCTTGGAACAGTGCATCGAGTTCATCGCCGATGACGAACTCGTCGAAGTAACGCCGAAGAGCCTGCGCCTGCGCAAGAAGGTCCTGCAGGCCAACCGCCGTCCGCGCCGCAACCAAAACGTGGAGTAGTAGGCTTACGTCTAAGAGCTAGTCTCGGAGATTTGATGGCAGTACAGCCGGAAGCAGCGCACGAGGAAAGACAGCACCACGATCGTCCGGCCCCCGTCTGGCTGCAACGCATCTCGTTGTTCATCCTGGTGCTCTTCTGTGTCTACCTGGGCGTGCTGGTGACGGTGCTTCCCTGGTGGCCCCGCGTCTGGGACCACAACAATCTCTTTAATGCATATCCCGCCGTCGGCGCCATTCTACGGAATGGCGCCGTCAAGGGCCTGATCTCCGGCCTGGGCCTGCTGGACATCTGGATCGGCATCAGTGAAGTGATCCAGTATCGGGACTACCGCGGCTGATGCCGGGTTGAATAGTGCAATAGTTGAATAGTTGAATGGTTTTGGCGCTGCCGATTGTCGACCATTCAACTATTCAACCAATCAACCATTCAACTACCCTTGTGCTATGAGTCAGCCCCAGCATCCGGTTCCGGATCCCCTTGAGCACGCCCCCCTCGCCTACGAGAACGACCACTTCATCAACTCCCCCGATGGACGCATCTTCCGCATTCTGGCGGAGTACTCTGAGCCGCTTGCCCGCTTTCGCAAGGAACGTGTCCAGGACACGGTGGTCTTCTTCGGTTCGGCCCGCTTTATCGGTATGGACGCCGCGCAAGACCAGATGCGGCTGCTGGAGAACACCGGTTCGGCAAAACTCGCACCGGAAGAAGAACAGCCGGACTTCGACGGCGACGAGACCAGCGAGCTGAAGAAGAAGCGTACGGAAGCCGCCATTGAGATGGCTCGCTACTACGAAGACGCGCGCACGCTGGCGCACATGATGGCTACCTGGGCGATGAAGCTGCCGGGCCGTCGCAACCGCTTTGTCGTCACTTCTGGCGGGGGACCAGGCATTATGGAGGCCGCGAACCGGGGCGCCACAGAGGCCGGAGCCAAGTCCATCGGTTTGAACATCGCGCTTCCCTTCGAGCAGCTGCCGAACCCATGGATCACGCCTGAACTCAACTTTCAGTTCCACTACTTCTTCATGCGTAAGTACTGGTTCGCCTATCTGGCAAAGGCTCTGGTGGTCTTTCCCGGAGGCTTTGGAACGCTGGATGAGATGTTCGAGCTGCTGACCCTCGCCCAGACCCGCAAGCTGGCCAAGCAGATCACGGTGGTGATCTATGGCCGCGAGTACTGGTCACAGGTCATCAATCTCGACGTGCTGGTGGATAAGGGCGCCATCGCCGTCAAAGACCGCGACCTCTTCCAGTTCGCCGACACACCCGAAGAAGCCTTCCATCTTCTGGTCGACGGCCTGACGAAGAACCACCTGCAGCCGCAGACCGAACCTACAACTCCGCCGACTGTGGAGGACTTCGTCGGTCCCGATATCGCGAAAACAAGAGGATAAAGCAGTTTCGAGTAAACAGTTGCCAGTTACTGCGTGGCTACATTTTTTACTTGGTCTTTCCCAAGTATTCGGATAGACGCAGTAGCATTCGTCCGACTTCGTGCGTAAGCAACTGGCAACTATTCTTCAACGACCGAACGATTCAACCCTCTCCCAAACAGCGCCCTCGGTCCAGCCATTAAAAACCGGTAAATAATCAACGGAATGTGCTGCAAGTCCGCTCCGAGCGAGTCAGCCTGCCCATCCGTGAGGATGGCTCCCTGTTCCGTCGCAAACCAATTGAAGCCTGTCGACAGCGCCGCCAACAGAAAACTGGCGATCAGGCTGCCGCGGATCTTCTGGGGTGAGACCCAGGTGTGCACTACATATTGCACGCCAACCAGCACGGCCGGAATCGCCACCAGCATGATCAGCGCCGTGCCCCAGCGTGGACGGGCATCGCGCAGGCGCTGGATGATGGAGCCAAGAAAACCGCCTAATCCGGCTGCAAAGACGGCCTCGGTCAGCATGGCGCCCAGCGCCTGCCCCGGAGCGGCGTGATGGTCAGAGACAAAGAAGATAGGCGCGCGGAGGGCAGCGCTGAAGAGCGCCGCCTTCCAGTTCCACTCCCGAAGGAGATGCTGGCCGGGGTTACTGAGAATATCCACCAGGGCGCCGCGAAGCGTGATGGAGGGTGGCGCTGAAGATTCCGTGATCATGCAGGCTACACACAGCATAGACGGAGCACTGTTACGCTAGCTTGCATGAGGCAGCGCGTCGCCTATTTTCCGGACTCTTTTCATGAAGTCAATGGCGTCGCCCATACCAGCCGCAACTTTCAAGCCTTTGCCGAGCGTCACCAGCTCCCTTTCCTCTGCGTCCGCGCCGGATCGCGCGAAACTGCCTTCGAAGAGCATGGCAGCGTGCAAACACTGGAACTGCGGCGCAGCTTCGCCTCCGTTCCCATGGAACGCGACCTGGCCTTCGATACGCTCTTCTTGCGGCATCTGCGCATAGTGCGGCTGCGGCTGGAGAGCTTCCGGCCCGACCTCATCCACATCACCGGCCCGAGCGAACAGGGGATCCTGGGCGCTATCTTCGCCTGGCGCATGGGCATCCCGCTCGCCGCAAGTTGGCACACCAACGTGCACGAATACGCTGCCCGCCGCGCCGAATGGCTGACGCGCTTCTTCTCTCCCCGCGCCAAAGAAGCGACCGAACGCACGGTACAAGACGCAACCCTGAACGCCACGGCCCGGTTCTATCGCCTGGCCAAGGTGCTCTTCGCACCCAACGATGAGTTGTGCACGCTGCTCACCAACGCCACCGGCAAACCCTGCCACCTGATGCAGCGCGGTGTGGAGACTGGCACCTTCTCTCCCGCGCATCGCACCCGTCCGCTGGACGACAATGAGTTTGTCCTTGGCTTCGTCGGCCGGCTCTCCGTCGAAAAGAATGTTGCACTGCTGCCCGTGATTCAACGCGCCCTCGAATCACGCGGCATCACCAACTTCCGTTTTCTGGTCATCGGTCATGGCTCGGAAGATGCTCTGCTGAAAGCCGCCCTGCCCCGCGCCGAGTTCCCCGGCGTGCTGAAGGGCACCGCGCTGGCCACCGCTTACGCCAACATGGATGTGATGGTCTTCCCATCGCATACCGACACCTTCGGCAATGTGGTGCTGGAAGCACTCGCCAGCGGAGTTCCCGCTGTCGTTACCCCGGACGGCGGCCCCAAATACATCGTGCGCAACGACGAGACCGGCTACATCGCCACCGACGAAGGCTTTCCCGACGCCATCGAACGCCTTCTACGCGAGCCCACGACCCTGGCCCGCATGCGCCTCGCCGCACGCGAATACGCCTTGAACTGCAGTTGGGATGCGGTGTTTGAAAGGGTGTACGATGCCTACGGCAAGTTGAATAGTTGATTGGTTGAATCGTTGAATAGTGAGCCCGAGGTAAGTCGAGGCATTGTGCCTACCGATAAATCACCATTCAACTAATAATGGATTTCCCCGATATACACGCCGTACGGTTCAAGCTTCACGGAGTCGAGGTTCATCGGGCCCATGCCGTAGTCACTGCGCATCAGGCTGCGCAAGAACTGGCCGCGGAGACCGAGCTTCGTGATCTCGCTCTTCAGATGCAGCGTGACCGGCTTATCCGAGAAGTTGCAGGCCACCACGACGGCAGGTGAGGTTGCGGTCACACCTTGATGTTTGCGAACCCAGACCAGCGCGTTATCCGCATCATGGTTCAACAGGATCTGCTGACCCTCGCGCATCGCACGCCGGCTGCGGCGTAACGCGATCAACTGCTCATACCACTTCAGCAGCGAATGATCGTCCTTCTGCTCGGTCTCGACATTCACCGTCATGGCCGAGGTCGGAATCGGCAGCCAGGTCTTTGCCGCTTTACTGAATCCGGCCTCTGCTCTACCGTCCCACTGCATCGGCGTGCGCTCGCCGTCGCGGCCCTTCTCTTTCGGCCAGCCGATAATACCAATCGGGTCCTTCACATCCTCTTTGCGTCCCGGTGTGGCAGTGGCCATGCCGAGCTCCTGCCCGTAGTACAGCAGCGACGCAGAGCGCGACGTCAGCAGAATCGTCGCCAGCACACGTGCAATCTCTTTATTATGTCGACCATCCCCATAGCGGTCCCAACTGCGCGGATTGTCGTGATTGTCGAAGACCAGCAGAGGCGGGTTGCCGTGGAGCTGGGTCTGCGCCGCCTCAAGCTTCTCACGGAAGGCAGTGACATCCAGCTTGTTGGTGAAGCCTACGCCTGTATCCATCGGCAACTGCAGCTCGTCATTCTTTGCGCCATACCAGGCGGCGAGATCGGCGGCACTCTTCGTGTAAATCTCACCGACCAGAAGACGCTGCCCCGGTGCATTGTTGATCACGGAGCGCAACTCCCGCAGGACGCCGTGTATCTCCGGCAGACCCATCTGCTGCGATTTTTCGATATTGGGATCGCCGAAAATGTTCAGTCCTGGAAGCTCTTTCGCATCGGCCAACGACGAATCTTCGAACAAGGTATCGATGGCGTCGAGCCGGAACCCGGCGACACCACGATTGAGCCAGAAACGCGCCACATCGAACATGGCCTGCTTCACCTGCGGGTTTCGCCAGTTCAGATCAGGTTGTTGCGGATAAAAGCAGTGATAGTAAAACTGCTTCGTCTTCTGATCGTACTGCCAGGCGGAGTGACCGAAGAGGCTCTGCCAGTTGTTCGGCGGTAAAGGCTTGCCATCTGGACCCGAACCTTTGCCATCGCGCCATACATACCAGTCGCGCTTGGGATTGTTCTTGCTCGACTCCGACTCTACGAACCACGCGTGCTTGTCGGAGGTGTGGTTGAGCACCAGGTCCATCAGCACGCGGATGTTGCGGCGGCTCGCCTCCTGCACCAGGTTGTCGAAGTCCTCCATCGTGCCGTACTGCGGATCGATCGACGTGTAGTCGGAGATATCGTAGCCGAAATCGACCTGTGGCGAGGGATAGATGGGCGTAAGCCAGATGGCGTCCACACCAAGTGACTGCAGATAATCCAGGCGCTGGGTGATGCCCTTCAGATCGCCGACACCATCGCCGTTCGAATCCTGGAAGCTGCGGGGATAGATCTCATAGATGACAGCGTGCTGCCACCATGGATCGGAAGACATACCCGAACCCGCCCAACCGGGACGGGACAACATCTGCGCACTCAAGCTCAGGGAAGAGGCCAGCGCAGCGACTGCCAACATGCGGCGAAGGAAGACCATAGCTATTGCAACCTTACTTTTGTTGGACGCAATCTGCACGCCTCACGTGGTTACAGGAAATCAATTCGATACCTTTGCTTGTCGTACAGCAGCCACCCGTTGCTGCAGGGAGACAAGCTGAAGGTGAATGCGATCTATGTCCTTTTGCGGCACCTGGTTCTCGCCCACAGGACCGTCGGCATAAAAGCGAACAAGGTGATCCAGAACGGCCGGAGGCACGGGTTGGGCCTTTGGCTTCAGATATTCCTGCAACAGCCGTTCATGGGTCTGATCGGAGAGGCGGTATTGTCCGAACCGAATGAGATCGCCGGTGTCCAGATTTGCACCACCCAATCCCAGAGCAGCCGTAGAAATCTGCGCCTTGTCAGCCGGGCCATTACTGGCCGCAAGTTGTTTGAGATACTCGCCATAGCGATCGACCGTCTGATTCACGCTTTTGATGTAGCCATCCTGCTGCGTCGCATTGGGAATCTTCGGCTTCAGCACCTTCAGAGGACCTATCTTCGGCAGCAGCTTCACGAGAAAAGCCAGAAAGCGAGTTCCAACGCCCGGCTTCGAGTAATCACGTCCCCACTTCTTTTCAAACTCCGTGCGCCGAAGCCGATAAATGAACTTGCGCTTATTAAAGCCTGGATTCTCCTTCTCGATCTGCTTCGCATAAGCGGTCGCGGCGATAACAGTCATCTTTGGGATGAGTTCGGAGACCGCACTGCGATAGGTGGTAATGGCGTGGTCTTCATCGTGTAGTAGATCCTGAAGCTTCATGCCATAGGTTTCCTCAAACGCACGGTCGAGCAGAGGCTTCGCAACCTGAAAGCCAATGAAGTCGCGGTAGTTGTCCTGGGAATAACGGCCATGCGCAACCTCCACGACATCGAAACCAAACTCCGTACGGATATGCGCGACCTTGGCCTGTTCGTAAGTCACAACATCCCCATACTTCTTCTTCAGCTTTGGATTCTCTTCCGCGGTCAGACGGTTGATGTACGGATGTCCCACCGCGTCAGCTGTATAGTGCGCCAGCGCGCCGAGAGCAAAGGCCAGCTCGTCCGCATTGCCGGCGTCGTGCAGCAAATTCTCGACGAAGGTTCCTGTCCGGACGTAGTGCAGCATGTCCGAATAGAACTTATTGCCAAATGGGTAATAGCCGAGATCCTGAATTAAACAACCACCATAAGCATAGGAGTGTGCTTCCCTCAGTTGATCGGAGGTCAATCCGGGATAGCGCGCCTGCAGCAGGGGGACAAGGTAGGGTGTCCAAACCATATCGACAACTTCCTCGTGCGACAACACGCTGTAAGCATTTGCCGTAGCTGCATCCCCAAATAGCAGCAGCAACGACACCCATATAACGGCAAATCCGTGGAAGCATCGCAGAATCATGGACGTTCTCATAACGTAAGATGCAAAATCCGAAAAAGAGGCATCGCAGGCAACATCAGCCTGAGGCGCATGTGTCTCATAAGACTGGAGGTGGACTATGTCTTCCAGGATTTTCCCCGCCCTTCTCCTCGTTTCGGCCGTCTCTGTCGCACAGCAGACGGCACCGAATTCCGTGGGAAGCCAGGGCACCAGCACCCAGGTGCAACAGGGCACGCAGACCCAGGTGCAGGGTGCACAGAGGGGCAACAACACTACGGCACAGGCAGTACAGGCCACTAACCTTGATGCGGAACTGAAGTCGAGTCTGGACTCCAAGAAAGCGAAGCAGGGCGATCAGGTCACGGCTGTCACGAAATCAGCCGCAGTCTTGAATAACGGCACTACCCTCCCCAAGGGTACGACCTTGATCGGCCATGTGACCGAGGCTGCGGCCTACAACAAGCAGGCGGGCACAGGTTCTGTGACTTTCCTCTTCGATCAGGCCAAAACCAAAGAAGGCAATACGATCCCCATCTACGCTGTCGTACGTGATCTGAAGCCATCCCTGATGTCCCAATACCAGATGAGCCAGACCGGCGGCGGGAACGCTGATCCAGGGATGGCAGCGCCTGCACCGGCTCCCGACCCCTCGGGCGGCGGTGGAGTTGCACCCTCGGCAGGCGGTGTGGTCGGCAATACCGTGGGCGGAGTGCGTGGGGCAACAACGAATACGGTGAATCGTGCCGGCCAGACAGTAGGCGGCGCGACGAATACAGTCGGCAGTGCGGCTAATGGAGCCGGAGAGACTGTGGGTTCAACGGCCGGTCAGGTTTCCGGCGCTGGAACGGTCGGGGCGAACGGAGCGGTTCAGACGGCAATCCCGGGCGTGATGCTGTCGGCTTCTACAGACACCTCCAATTCCGGCACTGTGGCGGCCAGCGGACAGAACGTACACGTCGATAGCGGTTCGCAGATGACGCTTGCGGTCGCCGCACGGCAGTAGACCCACGAAACTGCGGTTGAGATTCAGCCGGCCGCGGGATTTGCAGTTTGACTGCGATGCCGCGGCCTCTATACTCAAACCACAGTTTCCAGATGGGTACACTTCAGACCAGCCAGTTCAAGATGCCGGCGCTCCAGAACTACCTTCTGGACAACGCCTACGACGAGATGTTCGCCTCGCCCGAGGCGCTGCACCCTCACTACCAATTACTGTTGAATCACTTCACGTCTTTGCCCCACGCGGAGCTGCAGCGCCGCAAACAGGCTGCCGATCTCTCCTTCCTGAATCAGGGCATCACCTTCACGGTCTATGGCCGGGAAGAAGGCACCGAGCGCATTTTCCCCTATGACCTCCTGCCTCGCGTGATTACCGCGCAAGAATGGGCGACGGTGGAACGCGGACTCACACAGCGTATTACCGCGCTGAATTTGTTCCTGCGCGATATCTACCACGAGGGCCGCATTCTGGCCGATGGCATTGTGCCGCGCGAGGTCGTCTATTCCTGCAAGCAGTTCCGGCGCCAGATGGTGGGCCTGCAAGTGCCGCGTAATATCTATATCGCGGTCACCGGCACTGATCTCATTCGCCTGGAGAACGGCGAGTTCGTCGTTCTGGAAGATAACCTCCGCGTCCCCTCGGGCGTGAGCTACATGCTCACCAACCGGCGCGTGATGAAGCGTATCTTCCCGCAGCTCTTCCGCAGCTATAACGTGCGGCCGATCGAGCAGTACACGCAGTTGCTTCTGGGCACACTGCGTTCGCTGGCGCCCGAAGGCCGGCCTGAGCCCAATATCGTCCTTCTGACGCCGGGCGTCTTCAACTCCGCCTACTATGAACACGCCTACCTTGCGCGCCAGATGGGCATTGAGCTGGTGGAAGGCCGCGACCTGGTAACGCATGACAACGTCGTGTATATGCGGACAACTTCAGGCCTGCGGCGCGTCGACGTGATCTACCGCCGTGTCGATGATGACTTCATCGATCCGCTGGCTTTCCGGGGAGATTCCATTCTTGGTGTCGCCGGCCTGTTCAACGCCTACCGCGCCGGCAACGTAACGCTGGCCAATGCATTCGGCACCGGCGTGGCAGATGACAAAGCGCTTTATGCCTACGTCCCCGACATCATCAAGTACTACCTCAGCGAAGAACCTGTGCTGAAAAACGTGGAGACCTTTCTCTGCGCCCGCGAGAATGAGCGCAAACACGTGCTCGCCAACCTGGAGAATTTTGTCGTCAAGGCAGTCGGCGAAAGCGGAGGCTACGGCATGCTGGTTGGTCCGCACTCCACCGCGGCGCAGCGAGAGGAGTTTGCACGGCGCATCGAGGCCGACCCGCGCAACTACATTGGCCAGCCGACCATCAGCTTCTCCCGCGCGCCATGCATGTTCGATGACCAGCTCGAACCGCGCCACGTGGACCTTCGCCCGTATGTACTGTACGGAGATAAGGTCAGCATCGTCCCTGGCGGCCTGACACGCGTAGCGCTGCGTAAGGGGTCGCTCGTCGTCAACTCGTCGCAGGGCGGCGGCAGCAAAGACACCTGGGTGTTGAGCTAAGGAGACATCATGCTATCCCGTGTTGCAGACAGTCTCTACTGGATGAGCCGTTATCTCGAGCGCGCCGAGCACACCACGCGCCTGCTCGACGTGAATTTCAATCTCATGCTCGATGAGTCTGCCAGTGGCACCGATCATCGCTGGCAGCGCATGGTGACGGCTCTCGGCCCAGCGGGAACAGAATGGGACGGCGATCCTTATAAACTTTCGCATGACCTCACCTTCGATACGGCGAATCGCACGTCGGTGCTCTCCTGCATCATCGCGGCACGTGAAAATGCACGCCATGTCCGCGAGCAGATCTCTACCGAAATGTGGCACCGGCTCAACTCGCTCTATCTCGCCGTCACCCGGCCGGAGATGCACAGCGATATGCACGCCGAGGCCCTGCTGAGCGGAGGCCAGGAACCAGGCGAGTTTCTACAGTCCGTGATGGAAGCCGTCCATCAGTTCCAGGGTGTCACCGACTCCACTATGTCGCACGGAGAGGGATGGCATTTCATCCAGGTAGGCCGCTTCATCGAACGCGCCTCGGCTACCGCCATGCTGCTGGAGGCATATCACCACGACCTGTGGGAACATCCGGAACGCATCCCCGAGGGCAACGAATATCTCGAATACATGGGACTGCTGCGTAGCGCTACGGCTTTCGAGGCGTATTGCAAGGTCTATACTGCCGACCTCACACCCGAGCGCATTCTTGAGTTTCTCCTGCTCGATGAGAACTTCCCGCATTCGCTGCGGTTCTCGATCGAGAGCCTGGTCAGCGCACTGGATGCGATTCAGCGAGAGAGCGGTAAGTCGCGCACGGAAAACCTAACCCGGCTTGCGGGCCGGCTGCAGGCAAGCCTGCGCTACTCCAGCGTCGAAGAGATCCTGCGAGGCAATGTGGTTGATTACCTACAGGGCATCCTGAGCGAGTGCCGCGACATCCACTGCGCCATCTATGAGTTGTACATCGATTACTCGATTCAAACCGCCCTGGCAGGCTAAGGAGGAAAACCGATGTACTATTCAGTCCGCCATCTGACGAAGTTTCTCTACAGCGACCCGGTAAGCGAGTCCATCATGGAGACGCGGATGCATCCACGTTCGGACTCCAACCAGCGCTGCCTTAACTTTCAGCTCTCGGTCACACCGCGCTGCCGTGTCTTCAGTTACCGCGATCATCTGGCCAATCATGTCCATCACTTTGATATTCCCGGGCAGCACACGCAGCTTGTGATTGTTGCCGAATCTCTGGTGGAGATCGCTCCCGTCCCACAGGTGCCTGCATTTCTCGCGCCGGATGCGTGGAAGGAGCTCGACTACATGATCGAGCAGGGCGACTACTGGGAGATGCTCTTCCCCAGCGAGTTTGCTACACCGACAGCCGCTCTGGATGAGCTTGCCGAAAACCTGGAGGTAACGCGCCGCGACGATCCGTTGCAGGTGCTGCATGAGTTGAATGAGCGGCTCTATAAATACTTCGACTACAAGCCGAAGTCCACCAAGGTGGATTCGCCGATCGACGTCGCCATCAATCACCGCATGGGAGTATGCCAGGACTTCGCGCACATCATGATCACGTTGGTGCGTTCGAAGCTGCGGATTCCCTGCCGCTACGTCTCCGGTTATCTTTTTCATGGCAACGAAGACCATGACCGCTCGGTCTCATCAGCCACACACGCATGGGTAGAAGCGTTGGTGCCACAGCTCGGCTGGGTTGGATTCGACCCAACGAACTGGCTCATCGCCGGTGATCGTCATATCCGCACCGCCATCGGGCGCGACTATGCTGATGTACCGCCGACGCATGGAATCTTCCGCGGCCTTGCCAACTCGGAACTGACCGTGGCAGTCCGCGTGACGCAGAGCGAAGGTACACCGCTGCTCGACCAGGAGCTGCCGGTACCGGAAGATTGGTCGATTCTGGTGGAACGCGCACAACAGCCGCCATCGCCACCGCTGGTGAACCTGACACAGCTTCAGCAGGCACAGCAACAACAGTAAGTACGGAGGCCAAGTCATGCATGTCCTGAAGGCCACACTCCTCTGCACGCTGCTGAGCGTGTCCGCTATAGCCGCGACACCGACCCCTGCGGCGATGGACCGCGATCTGCTCGAGGTCTCCGTCACGAAGCTGCATACGCTCTACCGCGCACATACCTATACCGTCCGGCAGGTCACGGAGTGGTATCTCGCTCGCATTGACAAGTACAACCCAGCATACAAGCCGATGCTTGAGCTCGACCGCGAAGGCGCCTTGAAGCGAGCCGATCAGGAAGATGCCGAAGCGAAGTCTCCCGCTACCCTTGCCGCAAAGCTGAAGACACAGCCTCTCTGGGGCGTTCCCATCGCCATCAAGGCCAACACCAGCATCGAAGGCCGTGTGACCAGCGATGGATGGACCGGCTTCATGCAGCCCGGTCATGAGCTGATTGCACCGCGCGATGCACAGATTGTCGCGCACTTCAAAGCTGCGGGCGCCATCATTCTCGGCCACACCAATATGCCGGACTTCGCCGCCAGCGACACCAACAACAGCAGCGCCGGCGGACGCACCGGCAACGCCTACAACGTGCGCTACTCTCCAGGCGGCTCCTCCGGAGGAACCGCGACCGCTGTCGCGGCAAACCTCACAGTTCTGGGACAGGGCACCGATACTTCAAACTCCATTCGTAATCCCGCTTCGACGGATTCGCTCGTCGGCTTCCTGCCCACACGCGGCCTGGTCAGCATTGCCGGCATCGCACCCCTGGACTGGCTGCTCGACGATACCGGTCCTCTGGCGCGCAATGTCACCGATGCCGCCATCGCTCTGGAAGTCATGGCGGGCGAAGACACGCTCGACAATCGTACTGCCGGCTCAACGGCCAAGGAACCACCCCACTTCACGCAGTATCTGAAGGCCGATGCGCTGAAGGGCAAACGCTTCGGTGTGCCCAGCTTCATCCTCAACAATCAGGGAACCGCGCTCAGCTCCACAGGTGCTTCACGCAGCCTTGCACTTCGCCCGGAAACGCTGACTGCATTCCGGAAAGCGATCGAGGGGCTACGTGCCGCAGGCGCAACCATCGTGGAAGATGACACCATTCTTCCCTCAAGCTTCGAAGCATTGGTCCGTGCCATCGGTACCGGCCCCTACCGCGCAGAAGGGTTTGAAAATTTCCTGAGAGATTTTGGACCTGCCGAGTATAAGTCTCCGGCAGCCTTTGAACAGGCTACCGGTCAGAAGCTGCCAGGGTTCCTCTTAGGCCAGGGCCGTAGCAATGCACCTGCGACTCCGCAATGTCGCCTGGAAGATGACCCGAAGTCCAAAGAGACCTTTTGGGATCCGCAGGCAAAGGCCCTGGCCGCATACAACGAGGCCCTCGATCGCCTGCATCTTGACGGCATGGTCTATCCAGCGCTGCAGATGCCGCCCAATGACGAGATTGCTCCGCAGCCCGGCGGCGGACCATCCACTGGACCACACAGCAATACTGGCTGGGTGAACCGAATCGGCGTTCCCGCCGTCGTGGTACCAGGTGGCTTTTATGACAATGGTCTTCCCTTTGGCCTGGAGATCAGCGGGAAGGTATGGCAAGACGGCGCACTGCTGGGCTACGCATATGCCTATGAACAGAAGACGCACCACCGCAAACCGCCCGTGCTTGCGGCGGAATAGACACTCCGATCGTTCGACTTGCTGGAGAACCTTACTTGGATTGGAACCGCATGTGAGTCCGCCCACAGCGGCGACAACGCCACGGCTTTAGACCAACAAGGGAAGCAATAATTTCAAATAAACCGCTCGCCGGACGACGTTCCAATATCACGCCGATGCAGTTTGAACATTCTCTACTACTCATGGATACAGAACGTGCTCCGATCTTCAAGTCTCTGCTTCAACCGAGACGGATACAAGGCCAAGAAAACGACAAACCTAAGTGTCTTTTATGCAATGGAAGAGAGATGAGCACCCGGTAAATTTTTATATTTTTGGTAACCAGGGCCGGAGCGGTACGACATTGCCTACTTAGTAATCTAACAGATTCTACTGTTCGTTATCCAACATAAAATCAAGCGTTTCACCCCAGTCAGTTCTGCGAGCCTGCTTATAGATTTTGTCCCGCTTCCGGATTCCCGGCTGGGTCATTGTTCCGTCCGGATTACAAAGCTTCAATGCGATCAAGCCACTGTTGATCTTCGGACGCGTCAACACGCGTGACTTAGGCTTCACTGGCCGCTCCTCGCGGCTCACCGCCAGGTAGAGGAACTTTTCATCCTCCCATGGCACGTCTCCCTGCTTGACCAGGCGGTGCATGCGGCTACGCTCGACCCTTTCGGCAAAGTGACACCAATCCGGACTCACCAGAGGGCAAGCGAAGGCATGCGGGCAGGGGGCAAGGATCTGGGCGCCTGCATGCAGCAGGGCGGTACGCGCCTCCAGAATGCGCTGCCATCCGGCGGGAGTGCCGGGCTCCACCAGCAACAGCACGCCGGCGGTTGCCGACCATAGATGCTCGACCAGCAGACGCTGTGCGGTGGCCGAGAGCTCCGAAAGAACATATGCACAGGTCACCAGATCGAAGCGGGTGAGGACCTCGGAGCTATCTGGGATTGCCGTCGAAGCCAGATCCCCAGCCCGCCACTCTGCCGCGATCCCCGACGCAGCAACCAGGGGTTCCCCTGACTGGCGAATGGGAGCGCTGCCCTCAAGCAGAAGAGCCTGCCTTAGCGACGGCCAGACATCCCCGGCAGCCAGCACGGCTGTCCCAGGCCCGCTACCCGCATCGAGCTGCGTCACCGGAGCAAACTCCGGATGCACGTCTGCCGTCTCCGCCATGGCACGGCGAACGGCGCTGAAGGTTGCGGGAAAACGGACAGCAAGGTAAGCCGCGGCAGCCAGATCACTGGCTAAATGAGCGCTGGCGGTCGGTGCCTCCGTGCGGTACCGTTGTGAGAGCACTTCGGCGGCCTGCCGCAACTGCTTGAGCGGAAGCCCTTCTAACTGTTGTTCCACCGCTTGGCGGATTTTGGCCGGTACCTGCATCCTATTGAGAAATGGGACTCCGAACCCCTTTCAGAGGGTAATAGCCGGAAAGTTGCATTGCTGGGCCCCTTTAGCGAGACCTACGATGAAGGACGTTATGAAACACGAAAATCCTCCCCACACTGAGCATATCCCGATGAAGGGTGGACTTGCCCGGGCGCTGGAGCGCGGGGAGTTGACCCTTCATTTTCAGCCGAAGATCGACATGAAGCCGACGGAAGGCGCGACCGGCGTTGTCGTGGGATATGAGGCCCTGTTGCGCTGGCAGAACCCGATCGTTGGCTCTATCTCCCCCGGTGACTTTCTCTCATGGGCCGAGCGCAGCAACGAGGTCCGCACCGTAGGCTACTGGGTTGCCGACCAGGCTCTGCGCCAACTTGCAGCTTGGCGGGCAAGCGGTCTTGCTACGCCGCACACGCGCGTCTCCATCAATCTCCTGGGACGGCAGTTGAACGATCCCCTGCTGCTGGATGAACTGCTGGCTGCCGTGGAGCGTCATCGTCTGCAACCCGACGATCTTGAGCTTGAGGTCACCGAAGCAACACTGGACGAAGAGGCTGCGGGCCTGAACGCGCTGCGTGAGCTGAAGGATGCGGGCTTCCGCATTCATCTGGATGACTTCGGCGCTGGCTACTCTTCACTGAGCTATCTGCATCGCTTCCCCTTCGACTGCGTGAAGATCGACCGTACCGTGGTCGCGGACATGGATCGTGAATCGCAGAGCCTGTCGCTGACCAAAACCGTCGTGGCTCTTGGCCAGAAGCTTCGCCTCCAGGTGATTGCCGAAGGAATCGAGACCGCAGAGCACGTGAACATGCTGCTCGAGATGGGATGCCATCTCGGCCAGGGCTTCTACTTTGCTCGTCCCATGCCGGCCGTAGCGATTGAGCGCTGGCTGCTGGCGGAACCGACACAGCAAACGGCGTAAAATCGCCGCATGTCCCGAACTCCGTCCACCATGGTGGCGCTGGGCACGGTTGCCCCGCCGTTTGAGCTTACCGATGTGATCACCGGCAAGGCCGTTGGCCGTGATGATGTTGCCGCAGACACTAAAGGCCTGCTGGTGATGTTCGTCTGCCCGCACTGCCCATATGTCAAACATGTCGAGGCGGAGCTGGGCCGTATCGGCGGGGACTATCAGGGGAAGATCGGCATCGTGGCGATCAACGCCAACGACGTCAGCCAATATCCCGAAGACGGTCCCGAACACATGAAGGAGCAGGCCAGCCGCAACGGCTGGACCTTCCCCTATCTCTATGACGAGACGCAGGAGGTCGCCCGCAGCTATGACGCAGCCTGCACGCCCGACCTCTTCCTCTTCGATGCCGACCAGAAGCTGGTCTATCGCGGTCAACTGGATGACAGCCGGCCGCAGCGGAAAGACTTCGGCAACGATCTCCCGGTAACCGGTAAAGACCTGCGCGCCGCGATCGATATGGTGCTGGCAGGCAAACGGCCTGATCCGAACCAGAAGTATTCCATCGGCTGCAACATCAAATGGAAAGCCGATTAGAACCTTCCTCGGCAATGATCACGATCCGTCCTGCCACCGAAGACGATGCAAGCGAGATAGTCCGGCTCGCAGGCGAGCTGGGCTATGCCACCACATCCAGTGAAATTGCCGAGCGTATCGCTCGCCAGACAAAGGTGCCCGGACGAGCCGTCTTCGTCGCCTGTGACGGAGAACAGATCGCGGGCTACATCGATCTCTCTACGGAGATGCACCTGCACGTGGCGCCAAAAGGCCGTATCGACGGCCTGGTGGTCAGCGAGAGCGCCCGTGGTAAAGGTGTTGGCGCGTTATTGTGCCGTCATGCAGAAGAGTGGGCACGGCAGCAAGGTCTGAAAACGATGATGCTGACCTCGCGTTCTACGCGCGAACGGGCGCATGCCTTCTACGAACGTGATGGCTACCGGCGCACCAAGACTTCCTATCTTTTCGAGAAAGAGCTGTAGGGCATGTTCGGCAACCGATACACCGTTGCCCCATTCTTCGCGGTTTCATCGCGAAGGGTGAGTCCCCGGCGAACTTGTTCGCTGGGGTGTAGCGTGGGGTATCGAGCGAAACGAGACCGTCTTTACGCATTGGGAAAGAACCTCCTTCAAGCGAGTCTGGCACCTTCAAGGAAAAGCGAAGAGCGGTCGCGCACAGCGCGATACCCCACCCTTTGTCTTCGACAAAGAATGGGTCAACGGGTGTATTACCTCGTCAAAATGTCAGACCATACCTGATATCAAAGTTGAACGGTCAGGGCAGGGCGCACGAGCTCCTTGCGATAGGTTGCCAGTGCCAACGCCGGGAAGTACATCCGGTAGAGGTGATAGCTGAGATAAAAAACATTGGGGAAACCAGTACCCGTTGTCAGGCCCTCATCCCAGTCACCATCGGCCCGCTGATTGTCCAACAGCCACCGTATGCCGCGTTCCACCTGCGATGAACGAGTTTTCCCGCAAGCCATCAGGCCCATCAGAGCCCAGGCGGTCTGCGTGGGTGTGCTCTGTGCGGCTACGAAGTGATCGACTTCGTAGCTGACACAGCTCTCTCCCCAGCCGCCATCGTCGTTCTGAACAGATAACAGCCATCGAGCTGCCTTCTCGATAGCAGAATGTGCACGAGAGTCACAGGTCGCAATGAGCCCGCGCATCGCCAGGAAGGTGCCGTAGACGTAGTTCACTCCCCAGCGGCCGTACCAACTTCCATTCTGTTCCTGTGAGCTAAGCAGGTACTGCACTCCTCTTACGATTGCGGGATGCTTCGTTCCCAGCCCACGTTTGCTCAGAGCCTCCAGCACGCGGCCGGTGATATCGGCGCAGGTTGGGTCGAGCATCGCATTGTGATCGGCGAAAGGGACTTTATTCAACAGCTGCCAGTCGTTATCAACATCGAAGGCCGCCCAGCCTCCATCTGCCGATTGCATACCGAGAAGCCAGTCGATGGCTCGCTGCTCCGCACGCGCCTGGCGTTCAGGATTGGAAGCGCGGATATGCTGCAGCGCGAGCAGCACCATCGCCGTATCGTCGATGTCGGGATAGAAGTCGTTGGCGAATTCGAAGGCCCAGCCGCTGGGGCGCAGGTTCGGGCGCTTGGCCGACCAGTCTCCTTTACGGCGAACCTCTTTACTCAGCAGCCAGTCCGCCGCTCGTGTCATGGCGGTGGCATCGATGTCTCCGGTCTCACCAAGAGCGAAGGCAGCAATCGCGGTATCCCATACCGGCGATTTGCAGGGCTGAAACTCGATGGAGTCTTCACGCTCCAGGAGCAGATCATCGAAGTGGCGGATCGCCTCGATCATGTCAGGCTGATCACGCTCATAGCCGAGTGAGTCCATCGCCATGATGGCGTACATCATCGAAGGATAGATGGCTCCCAGACCCTCGGAGTGCTGCAGATGTTCCAGCATCCAACGCTCGGCGGCGGCAATCGCACGGCCGCGGATCTTCTGCACACCGCGGCGCTCCCAGTGCTTGAGCAGCTTATCGGCATGAAGGAAGAGCTCAGAGGTAAGATCCTTGCGCGGCATGGTGATCGGCGAGCCAGGATAGATCAGCTCCTGCAGCGTCATGCCGAAGGGCGCCGTACGCTGAACGCCTAGGCCCTGGACGATGGAGAGGGGCACGATGATAGTGCGTGTCCACGATGACATCTCGTAGAGAAAACTGCCGGGCACGATCATGATCTCCGCCGGGACCGTGGGCACAAACTCACGCGGGAAAAGACCGAAGAGGCTGAGGTTGATCTTGGTGTAGCTGTTGCATGCCTGCAGGCCGCCAAGCTCCAGAATGCGCTCACGAGCCGCGCGCATACACTCCGAGTCCATATCCTCACCCATGATCTTGAGCGCGGTATAGGCCTTCACCGTAGCGTTCACATCAGCTTCGCCCTGGGCGAAGAGATTCCATCCACCGTCCGCAAGCTGGCAGCCTTTCAGATAACGGACGAGCTTCGCTGTACGCTGTGCGCTCGGAGGCGTCCACGGACCGCCCTCCTCGGGAGGAAATAGCCATAGCTGCAGCAACACGTAATCCGAGGCCAGGGTGGAGTCTGCTGTCAGGTCGCCGCACCAGTAGCCGTCAGCATGCTGTTTCCGCAGCAGAGCCTCAGCGGTCAACGACAACTGCTGCTCCAGCCGGGCGATGGCCTGCTGGCTAACTTCTTCGTTCTGTTGCTCTAATTCAAGACTGCCGACGCTGATTACGGCCGGAATGGCGCCGCCGAACTGCTCTCTCATCAGGCCTTCCCTCTCCTGCTCTTACGCTTGGATGTGGATTGCGGTTCCGCCGTGCACATTTGTTTCAATCGCGTCATGATTTGTGCACGGCGTTCGCCGGTACAGATCGCTTCGTCGAAGCCGAACATCTCTGTGAACCACAGGCCATCTACCGCCAGCCGCACGATCGTCGCAGTAATGGGATCGATGCCATCGTTCTCCAACAGCGCCTGCCAGCGCGCATAGGCCTCACGCATAGGCTCAACCAGTTTCATGTCCGTGGAGGCGGCGGCAAGCGCTGAGGCAAAGACGTCCAGACGCTCTGGAGAGAGACCGGCATCCTGCGCCCAGCGGCCCTCAAGCGATGCCAGAACAAAGGCCAGTGTGTTGCGCCCGGGTCTCTCAGGGAGTTCTGCTCTGGCCGCAGCCAGATCACGATCGAAGTACTCGATGGTGCGCGCCACCAGGCCGGCGACCAGCTCTTCCTTGGAGGGAAAGTGATACAGCAGCCCTCCTTTGCTGACCTGGGCTTTCTCAGCAACACGGTCAAGGGTCAACTGCTGCGAGCCCTCGCTGCGGATCAGGGTTTCGGCGCTTTTGAGGATGGTGTCACGCTTACTCATACGCTGCTTAGTATACCGTCCAGACGGTACAGTAGCATTTTCCCTGTAGATGTAGCCTAGGATTTCCGCATCTATGGGCGTTTTCCGCAATAAAAACGCCGCGGCACTCCTCTTCAGGGATACCCAGCAACAGGGAAAAATGTTCTAACTCTTCTGTTCTCGAACCTCTATGCTGGAACGCATGTTTGCTGACCTTTCCCTTGCGCATCGGCTGGAGCTCGCCGAAGGCCATGCCTGCCTGGATTTCGCTCATACCCGTAAGCGCTTGAACCCCGAGAGCAGCACCGCCTGGGATACCGCGCACGGCGCCATTGCTGTCTTCGATGGACCCGACTCGCCACTGACTCAGACCTTCTGCCTGGGAATCACAAGTTCAGATGGCTTCGAAGAGAGCCTTGGCGCGCTGGAGGAGTTCTTCTTCTCGCGCGGCGCTGCTGTCAATCACGAGGTCTCACCGCTGGCGGGCCTCGCGCTACACCAACTGCTCTGCAAGCGTCGCTACCGGCCGGTCGAGATGAGCAGCGTGATGTATCAGCCAGCGCATTGTCCTGAGGTCCCCGCAACCGTCGATGTGCGCGTCGTGAAGCAGGATGAAGCCGAGCTGTGGGGCAGAGTCGCCGCAGACGCGTGGTCTGCGGATCATCCGGAGTTTCGCGAGTTCCTGCTGGACATGGGAAAGATTTCGATTAGCCGGGAGAATACCCACTGCTTTCTCGCCATCATCGATGGACAGCCCGCTGCAACAGCGGTACTGCATGTCCATGGAGGTGTAGCTCTCTTTGCCGGCTCTGCGACTTTGCCCCCACTACGCAGGCTTGGCGCTCAATCAGCGCTACTCAATGCTCGCATGCGTCATGCCTGCGTCATAGGATGTGATCTCTTCATGATGGTGACGGAGCCGGGAAGCACCTCGCAACGTAACGCCCAACGCAATGGTTTCCGTATCGCGTATACACGGACGAAGTGGCAGCTTGAGCCACCAAGAATTGGCTAGGCAACACTTAGTTTTTTAGCCCTCAGCGGCTAAAGCCGCATGTCGTTTAAATCGCTGATACGGCACGGCTAAAGCCGTGCCCTTAAACAAAACATCCTATGGCGTTGGAGAGAAATATTGCTTCAACCCGCCGTTGCGCTTAGCGCAACCATTTCGCGCCGCAGGTGCGAATGCATTGCTTAAGGGGACGGCTTCAGCCGTCCCCTTAAGGTTCAGAAGACGCGCGGCTTTAGCCGCTGAGGTCAAGCCCTCATCTCCCCCGAACCTTCTCTGATGAGGTTTGTCCTTAAAACAGAAACGCTCCCCGAAGGGAGCGTCTCTTGTTCTTGATCACATTTATGCGGTGACCGGCTCGGCGATCTCCTTGAGACGCTTTTCGAGCAGAGCTTCCAGCTCCTCGAGCGCCTTGGAGAAGCCCTCGATGCCTTCCTTCAGCTTGTCGTGGGCCATACGGTCCTCGGCATGCATCTTCTCGAAGGTGGCCTGATCGATCGAGATCTTCTCGATGTCCATAGCCTTGGCCTTCTCGGCATCCAGCTTCTTCTCGAGCGGAGCGTCCTTGGAGTCCAGCTCTTCCAGCAGCTTGGGCGAGATGGTCAGAAGGTCGCTTCCGGCCAGCTCAATGATCTCGCCGATGTTGCGGAAGCTGGCGCCCATCACCTGAGTCTTATAACCGAACTTCTTGTAGTAGTTGTAAATCCGGGTAACCGACTGCACGCCGGGGTCATCGGCGCCGACGTAGTCCTTGCCGGTGTCCTTCTTGTACCAGTCGAGGATGCGGCCGACGAACGGGGAGATCAGCGTGACCTTCGCTTCGGCGCAGGCGATAGCCTGGTGGATACCGAAGAGCAGCGTCAGGTTGCAGTGGATGCCTTCCTTCTCGAGCTGCTCGGCGGCCTTGATGCCTTCCCAGGTGGAAGCGATCTTGATCAGGATGCGCTCGCGGCTGATGCCGGCATCTTCGTACTGCTTGATGATGTCGTGGGCGACCGCGATCGTCTTCTCCCTGTCGTAGGAGAGGCGAGCGTCCACCTCGGTCGACACGCGGCCGGGAACGATCTCAAGAATCTTCTTGCCGAAGGCGACAGCCAGCGTCTTGAAGGCTTCGGCGGCAATCGCCTTATCGTCGGCGTTGGCGCCGGCCTTCTGCTTGGCTTCCTTCAGCACTTCGTCCACGATGTGCGAATAGGCGGGCATGTTGGCCGCGGCAGTGATCAGGGACGGGTTGGTGGTGGCGTCAGTCGGCTTAAATTTCTCCATCGACTGCATGTCGCCGGTGTCGGCTACGACGGTTGTGTACTGCTTGAGCTGCTCCAAAAGGGTCGCCATTGGAAAGTTCTCCTCGCACTTTAAGACTACACCTTCCAGGCGGATAGCAGGTGTGGTCCTACCAATACATCGCTTCCCGCGACAATCCAAGGCCTAGGCCACATTTCCACATCGACCGCTATATCTTGGGTTGCTTTCTAATCGATCGCAAGTTACTGTGGAGAAACTTCACGATGTGCAGGGAAAGACCGGTGGAAACCCGGCACTGTCCCGCAACGGTTAAAGTCCGAGCACCTGCCGTGAGGAAATACGCAATCATCGTCCCCGCGGAGGGAATGGCGTGGTCAGCGGCTCAGGTGCCCTTGTCGTGCTCGCACCCTGGAAGCCCTCCTTTCCCGCCACGACCGCAGAGGCCGGTGACAAGGAGCTCATGAGCGATGGCCACCCTCTCCACCCATCCCATTTCGCAGACCACACTGCATGATGTACATCCGGGTTTCCCGGCGCCTGCCTCTGAGACCGCAGTCATGCATGTGCGCAAGCGCAACGGCTCGCTGGAGCCGGTCGACGTCAACAAGATCGTGCGCGCGGTACAGCGCTGCGCCCAGGGACTAAACGGTGTCGATGCGATCCGTGTTGCATCGAAGACCATCGGCGGCCTGTACGACGGCGCAACCACACGGGAGCTGGACAAGATCTCCATCGACACCGCCGCGGCACTGATCGCCGAGGAGCCGCAGTACTCGCGGCTGGCGGCCCGCCTGCTGCTGGCCACTATTCACAAAGAGGTTGCCAACCAGAACCTGCACTCGTTCTCGCAGTCCATCGCTTATGGACATGCCGAGGGTGTGGTGAACAAGGCCGTTGCCGAGTTCGTGAACACGCATGCACGCAAGCTGAATCACGCCATCGACGATGAGTTCAGCGACCGTTTCGAATACTTCGGCCTGCGCACCGTCTATGACCGCTATCTGCTGCGCGATCCGATCTCGCGCCGCGTCATCGAAACGCCGCAGTACTTCTTCCTCCGCGTCTCCTGCGGGCTTGCCGGCACACCTGCTGAGGCAATCGAGTTCTATCGCCTGATCGCATCGCACGAGTACATGCCCTCTTCGCCGACGCTGTTCAACTCCGGTACCAAGCATGCGCAGATGTCGAGCTGCTATCTGCATGACTCTCCGTCGGACTCGCTGGAGTCGATCTATGACGCCTACAAATCGGTCGCGATGCTCTCGAAGTTCTCCGGCGGCATCGGCCTCGCCTTTCACCGCGTTCGCAGCGAAGGTTCGCTGATCCGCGCCACCAATGGCCTGAGCAACGGCATTGTGCCGTGGCTGCGCACGCTGGACTCCTCTGTCGCCGCGGTAAACCAGGGCGGCAAGCGTAAGGGAGCCTGCTGCGTCTACCTCGAGCCGTGGCACGCCGACATCGAACAGTTCCTGGAGCTGCGCGACAACACCGGC
Source organism: Terriglobus albidus (assembly GCF_025685425.1). Taxonomy (GTDB): domain Bacteria; phylum Acidobacteriota; class Terriglobia; order Terriglobales; family Acidobacteriaceae; genus Terriglobus; species Terriglobus albidus. The sequence continues at coordinate 19,067 of NZ_JAGTAS010000048.1, read as the reverse complement.
GACCACGCCCGCCGTACCTACAACCTAAATCTGGCCAACTGGATCCCCGACCTCTTCATGGAGCGCGTGGATGCCGACGGCATGTGGTCGCTCTTCGATCCGAAGGATGTTCCACAGCTTCCTGACCTCTTCGGCGATGCCTTCAAGGCCGCTTACGAGCAGGCCGAGGCAGAGCAGAAGTACCGCCGTCAGGTAAAGGCTCGCGATCTCTACGCCCGCATGATGCGTACGCTGGCCGAGACCGGCAATGGCTGGATGACCTTCAAGGATGCCTGCAACCTGAAGTGCAACCAGACTGGCGCTCCCGGCAACACCGTGCATCTCTCAAACCTGTGCACCGAGATCACCGAGGTGAGCAGCAAGGACGAGACCGCCGTCTGCAATCTGGGTTCCATCAACCTGGCGCTCTACCTCACTCCGGAGGGTAAGTTCGATTTCGCCAAGCTGGCCGAGACCGTTCGCATCGCCCTCCCGATGCTCGATCGCGTAATCGACATCAACTACTACCCCGTCGAGCCCGCGGCGAAGTCCAACGCCAAATGGCGGCCGGTAGGCCTGGGCCTGATGGGACTGCAGGATGTCTTCTTCCAGATGAAGATCGCTTTCGACTCTCCCGAGGCTCGTGAGCTCTCGCGCAAGATCCAGGAAGAGATCTACTATCACGCCCTGGTCGCCAGCAATCAGCTCGCCGAGCGTTTCGGCGCTCACGAGGCCTTCGCGCAGAGCCGTCTCGCCGAGGGTAAGCTGCAGTTCGATCTCTGGAACGTGGTTCCGGAAGATACCGCGCGCTGGGATGCATTGCGTGAGCGCATCAAGCAGTTCGGTGTTCGCAACTCGCTGCTTATAGCCATTGCTCCGACAGCCACGATCGCATCGATCGTCGGCTGCTACGAGTGCATCGAACCCCAGATCTCAAACCTCTTCAAGCGGGAGACGCTGTCGGGCGAGTTCCTGCAGGTGAACAAGTACCTGGTGAACGAGCTGAAAGAGCGCGGTCTGTGGAACGAAGAGATGCGGCAGCGTCTGAAGCTGAGCGAGGGCTCCGTACAGGGCATCGCCGAGCTTCCGGACGATCTGAAGCTGGTCTACCGCACCGTGTGGGAGATCCCCATGCGCTCCCTGATCGATATGGCGCGCGACCGCGGAGCCTACATCGACCAGTCGCAGAGCCTGAATCTCTTCGCCGAGAGCCCGAACATTGGCAAGCTGTCGTCGATGTACATGTATGCCTGGAAGAACGGCATCAAGACCACCTACTACCTGCGCTCGCGCCCGGCGACGCGTATCGCCAAGACCACCATTCAGGGCTCCAGCGCGCGGCAGACTGCTCCGGCAGCCGCTCCCGCCGCTACCACCACCTATACGCCCTCTGAGGCCATCGCCTGCTCGCTCGAGAATCCCGAGAGCTGCGAAGCCTGCCAGTAACCCAATTCATCCGCCAGTCCTTCTCTGATACGGGAAGGACTGGCCTTGTACTCGAAGGAGCCTACCCATGTCTACGTCTTCCGTCGAAGTTCCCGAACATATCCTCGATCCCGGCCTCTGCCTGACCCTGCGCCCCATGCGCTACCCGGTCTTCTACGACATGTTCCGCGACGGCATCAAGAACACCTGGACCGTGGAAGAGGTCGACTTCTCTACCGACCTGGTCGATCTGCGCAGCAAACTCTCCCCGGCCGAGATTCACCTCATCCAGCGCCTTGTCGCCTTCTTCGCCACCGGTGACGCCATCGTCTCCAACAACCTGGTGCTGAATCTCTACAAGCACATCAACTCGCCTGAAGCGCGCCTCTATCTCTCGCGCCAGTTGTTTGAAGAGGCCGTGCACGTGCAGTTCTATCTCACGCTGCTGGACAACTACATCCCCGATCCCGATGAACGCGCCGCCGCCTTCGCTGCCGTCGAGAACATTCCCTCCATCCACAAGAAGGCCGAGTTCTGCATGCGCTGGATGGACTCCATCCAGAAGCTCGATCAACTGGAGACCGCGCAGCACCGCCGCCAGTTCCTGCTGAACCTGATCTGCTTCGCTTCCTGCATCGAGGGCCTCTTCTTCTTCGCAGCCTTCGCCTATGTTTACTTCCTGCGCTCGAAGGGCCTGCTGCATGGCCTGGCCTCGGGAACGAACTGGGTCTTCCGCGATGAGAGCGCGCACCTGGAGTTCGCCTTCGAAGTGGTGAACGTCGTCCGCGGCCAGCAACCCGACCTGTGGGACGCACAGATGGAGCAGGACGTTGCGGAGATGCTGAAGGACGCGGTGAACGCAGAGCTGCAGTTCGCGGAAGACCTGCTCTCCGGCGGCGTGGCCGGTTTGAGTGTCCGCGACATGCGCCAGTATCTCGAGTACGTCGCCGATTCACGCGTCGCCCGCCTGGGCATGCAGCCGATCTTCGGCAGCAAGAATCCCTTCGCCTTCATGGAACTGCAGGACGTTCAGGAGCTGACCAACTTCTTCGAACGCCGCGTCTCGGCTTACCAGGTCGCGGTAGCAGGAGAAGTCGACTTCAGCCATGAGGATTTCTAAAAACGGTTGAATGGTGGAATAGTTGAATGGTTGAATCGTAGGCCCTCTCACCGAGAGGGCCTCTCCACTTAGTTCCGTGTGGCTTGTGTTTGAAAGCCCGCCACAATCACACAATTCAACCATTCAACTATTCAACAAAACCCACCCACGCGGTAAACGACAGCCACAACATCCCTTGACCTATATCGCAAATTGCGATATAAATATTGCGGATTGCGATGGCCATGAAACTGGCAGAGAAAATCCGCTACCTCCGCGAAGTGGAAGGTTCGCTTCGCGGGATGAACCGGTCGATGACGCAGCAGGAACTGTTGCGGGCCATTGAGACAGAGACCGGAGGCTCCCTGAGCCAAAGCTACCTCTCACAGATCGAGAGCGGAGCCCGTCCTCACCTCACCAACACAACCAGGCAGGTGCTGGCGAAGTTCTTCAAGGTCCATCCCGGCTACCTGGTGGATGACCCTGAGGGATATCACGCCGACCTGCTGTCGGATGCGCGAGTGCTGGAGGACAAGGTCGATCTCTGGCTGGTCAGCGGAGCTGAGCGCTTCCGGCGCGATCCGGAGCTGCGCGCGGCGCTGCTGAAGCTAGCGCGGAACGAACGCTCCCGGCACTGCCTGCTGTTACTGGCATCGATTCTCGACACGCCCCACCTGGTCGAGCGGCTGACGGAGATTCTGCGGCCGGCAGAGGTGGAGAGGAAACCCGCAAAGGCTGTCCCAAAGAAGGCAGCCCGCGGAAGGAAGGAATAACGATGAACTGGGATGTCATCTATCTCGTCTGCTTTGGTACTGGATTGGTTTTGAGTGTGCTGTCCGCAGTCGGTGGTTTTGGGCATCTTCATCTGGGACACTTCCACCTCGGCCATTCGGCCGGCCTGCACCACGGACATGGAGTCTCCCGCTTCAACGCCTTCACCGTTCTGGCGTTTCTTTGCTGGTTCGGCGGCGCAGGCTACCTGCTGCATCACTACAGCGTATTCATCGCTCCTGTAGTCCTGCTGCTGGCGGCGGCAAGCGGCCTGGTGGGAGCGGCGATTCTGTTCACCTTCTTCGCGAAGGTGCTGCTGCCCCGCGAGCGGGAGCTGACCGCCGAGGACACAGATGTTCGGGGTGTTACCGGACGGTTGAGTGCGGGCATCCGCGATGGAGGCACCGGCGAACTGCTGTACACGCAGAACGGTGTGCGCTGCTCGGCGATCGCCCGCAGTGCGGATGGACAACCGCTACCGCGTGGCGCCGAGGTGATCGTGCTGCGGTATGAGAGGGGCGTGGCGTACGTGAAGCCATGGAACGATCTCCGGCTCGATGACACGCCTTAGGGCCAGATTTCACTAAGTTCTTCTACCTGAGCTGCAGAAGAAAAGCTCAATGCCTGCCCGGCCGCAGCCAGCGACCGGGTGAACGGCAGCCCATGCCTTACGACTGGCTTAACTCAAAGGAATGTTATGCCGGATTCGGTATTCATTATTGTTGGACTCATTGCCGTATCGACGCTGGTTCTTCTGGTCCTTCTGGCCAAGATGTTTCGTAAAGCCGGACCGAACGAAGCCTTAATCGTCTACGGTTTTCGTGGGCCGCGTGTCATCAAGGGACACGGCTCGGTGATCTTCCCGCTCGTGGAAAGCTGCCGCGAGCTCTCGCTTGAACTGATGTCGTTCGACGTAGCCCCGCAGCAGGACATGTACACCAAACAGGGTGTCGCCGTAACGGTGGAGGCCGTGGCACAGATCAAAGTACGCAGCGATCAGCAGTCGATCCTTACAGCCGCGGAGCAGTTCCTGACCAAGACGCCCCCACAGCGCGAGGGCTTGATCCGCCTGGTTATGGAAGGCCATCTGCGCGGCATCATCGGTCAGCTCACGGTCGAACAGATCGTCAAAGAGCCGGAGATGGTTGCCGACCGTATGCGCTCCACCTGTGCTGAAGACATGAGCAAGATGGGTCTGGAAGTCGTCTCGTTCACCATCAAGGAGGTGCGTGACAAGAACGAATACATCACGAACATGGGCCGCCCGGACGTTGCCCGCATTCGCCGCGATGCTGAAATCGCCGCAGCCGAAGCAGAGCGCGATACCGCCATCAAGCGTGCTAATGCTCTGCGTGAAGCCGCCATTGCCAAGGCCGCTGCCGACCAGGAGCGAGTCATCGCCGAGACCGCCTCGTTGGCTAAACAGGCTGAGGCACAACGCGACCTCGACATCCAGAAGGCACAGTTCACCGAGCAGAGCCGCCGCCAGGAAGCCCAGGCCGACAAAGCCTACGAACTGCAGACCAACGTCATGCAGCAGCAGGTTGTGGCTGAGCAAGTGAAGGTGCAGCAGGTGGAGAAGGAGCAGCAGGTCAAGGTGCAGGAGGCTGAGATCCTGCGTCACGAGAAAGAGCTGATCGCTACGGTGCTCAAGCAGTCTGAGATCGAGCGTAAGCGCATCGAAAACCTTGCCGCCGCTGAACGTGCCCGCCTGGTTGCCGAAGCCGAAGGCCGCGCCTCTGCCATCCGTGCGCAGGGTGAAGCGGAAGCCGCCATCATCTTCCAGAAGGGTGAGGCCGAAGCGAAGGCCATGAACGTGAAGGCCGAGGCCTATCAGGAGTGGACGCAGGCTGCCGTTGTCGACCGCCTGATCTCGAATATGGCTGAGGTGGTACGCGCCATGAGCGAGCCGCTCTCGAAGGTGGACAAGATCACCATCGTCTCCACCGGCGACGGCAACAACCTGGGCGCGAACAAGCTCACCGGCGAGATGACCAAGATTGCCTCGCAAGTTCCGGCATTGTTCGAAGCTCTGAGCGGTATGAACCTGAACGACCTGATGAGCAACGTGAAGCAGATGAAGCCTCGCGACAACTCTCAGGGCAACAGCCATGCGTAAGTTGTAAGTCGGCGGAGCCGGATCATGCGGCTCCGCCGGCTTCGATGGAAGGAGGAACCCATCATGCCGCTTTTAGAAAGAGTCACTACACTGCTGCGAGCCAATCTCAACGACCTGATCGATAAGGCTGAAGATCCCGAAAAGATGATCAAGCAGCTCCTGCTCGATATGGAAAACCAGTTGCTCCAGGTTAAGACTCAAGTCGCGATTGCCGTGGCCGACCTGCATCTGCTGGAAAATCGTAAGCGAGAGTATGAAGAGTCTGCCGCCGGCTGGCGACGCAAAGCCGAGCTGGCCATCGGCCGCCACGATGAAGACCTTGCCCGCGCCGCACTGGACCGCAGCCTGAGCGCGCAGCAACTCGCTGTCAGCTTCAATCAACAGATTGAAGATCAACAGGTAGAGCTGGACACCATGCGCAATGCCTATCTGCAACTGCAGGCGCGCTTGAAAGAGACCGAAGCACAGTGCGAGCTGCTGATGGCGCGCAATCGTCGCGCCCGCGCTGCAAGCAAAGCCACGGCGGCGCAGACGAAGATCGCCGATGGAGCCGCGTTACGTTCTCTCGACCGGATGAAAGCAAAGATCCTGGGACAGGAAGCCGAGAACACCGGTGCACAGACCGTCCTCGGCATGAATACGGTAGAAGACCGTTTTCACAAGCTGGAGCGTGAAAGCCAGATCGATGCATTGTTGCTGGAGCTCAAGGAACAACAACGGCTGCCGGGGTAAATTGAATGATTGAAGAATGGAATGATTGAATGATCAGCTGAGTGGGTGGGAGCAGCGGGCTTCAGCCCGCTGATAAAGACGAAAAAGTAGATGGCTTCAGCCCTGGGCCTTTTCCTGACAGACAAAGAAGCCCAGGGCTGAAGCCCATTTCTATATTGAGCCAATAGACTGTGGGCTGGAAGCCCACAGCTCCCACCCGTTTCGAGCTTCGCTCGCATCGTTCAAGCCAGCGAACCAAGCTCGCCGAGCACCCGAATATCCCACCCATTGCTACGCAATGGATGGGGCACCCAGAGTATGGGCTATCTCCCGCTCAAGGTGATCGACCGCTTACCATGAGTGCCTATTAGAAGTACCAATTTGCGAACTTCGCAAGGGTTTTCCATGTACACTTCCGGCATCACCGCTATGTCGAGCCTCCAGGACACCCTTATTCTCGAACAACAGATCGCGCGCCTCCAGGCGTTGCTCGAGGCCTCGCGTCAGGTGCATTCCACCATTCAGGCGAGCGAGGTACTGCAGCAGACTGCGCGTATCGTGGTGCGTGAGCTGGAGATGGAAGGAGCAGTCTTTCTCGCTTCAGACGGGGACGTGATGGCAAGTTATGGTGAGGCTCCTCAGCCGCCCTTCGATGGCTGTCCCCGGTTTGCCCTGCTCTCAAAAGAAGGCTCCAGCCTCGCGACCCTTATCGTCGCCACACCACAGAATGCAGCGCTCTCACTCTACGAACAGGACTTCCTCGAAGGTCTTGTCCTGCAGACCGCCGTTGCCCTGGAGAACGCAACGTTCCACGAACGCAATCTCCAATGGGCTCGGGTACAGCAGGATCTGGACGCCGCCCGGCAGATCCAGCGGTCACTGCTTCCCAAAGCCATGCCGCAGATTCCCGGCTTCGCCATCGCGGCGCGTTCCACCACCTGTTATGAGGTGGGCGGTGATTACCTGGACACCATTGAGCTGCCCGACGGATCGCACCTGATGGTGGTTGCCGACGTTGCCGGTAAGGGCTTGGCCTCGGCCATCGTCGCCACCAGCTTTCGCTCCGCACTCCGCTCGCTGGCCAGCCGCGCAGTGTCGCTGGCCGAGATGGCATCACAGGTAGGCCAGCAGCATTACGATGAAGGCAGTGAAGCGCGACGCCGCTATGTGACGGCGATCCTGCTGCGGCTCGATCCCAGGACAGGCGAGGGAGAGATTGTGAACTGTGGCCATAATCCCGGCATTCTGTTGGAGCCGGACCGCAGCCTGCGCATGATCGAGGCCTCCGGGCCTCCCCTGGGTATGTTCCCTGGCATGACTTATACCGCCGAACCGATCCACGTGCCTGCCGGCGCCCGTGTGCTGCTTTACACCGATGGCCTCAGCGAGGTCTTCTGTGGCGAGGATGAGTTCGGCTGCGAGCGGCTGGCAGCAGCCTTTCAGCAGCTTGAGACCCGCGATCCGGAGGCGATGCTCGACGCAATCTGGGCGACGCTCGCCGCCTTCTCCAACAACGCACCACCAACCGATGACATGACCGGCCTGGCCCTCTGCCATCTTGAGGCAGCAACCGCATGAAGAACGGAAGCGCCGTCGAAGTAACCCTGCCCTCCGAGCTCGGCTTTGAAAAAGTAGCCATGAGCACGGCCGCCAGCATGGCCCAGTTGATGGGCTTCAGCCCCGACCGCATTGAAGATCTGAAGACGGCCGTGGCCGAGGCTTGTATCAATGCGATCGAGCACGGCAATCAGATGGACGACACGCTCTCCGTGGGCGTGATTCTGTCACCCGGCGAAGATCATCTTGAGATCAAGGTCATTGACGATGGAGCAGGCATCATAGGACAACCGGCCACACCCGATATCGACCGCAAGATGGCCGGCGAAGAGGACCCACGCGGCATGGGCATCTTTCTGATTCAGTCACTGGTCGATGAGGCCGAATGGCACCAGGGACCGCCGGGAAAGAGCTTCGTACGGCTGGTGATCCGCCTCGACAAGGAGAAGAACTAAATGCAGGCCCCGACGAAAGTTGCTACGCGGACAGCGATCGCTGCCTCCGGAGCTCCGGTGACCATCCTCGCCTTTGCGGGCGACATCGCCTCCACTTCCAAGGAGCCCATTCTGGAGGCATACGGAGCTACCGACGCGCAGAAGCTTCTGCTGGACTTCTCCGGGACCGAGTATGTGAACTCTTCCGGCATCGCCATCATCATCCAGTTGCTGCTGGACGCCACCAGGAATGGTGGCCGGACCGTCGGCATCTTCGGCCTGACACCGCACTTTCAAAAGGTCTTTACGATGGTGGGCATCGGCAAGTACGCCACGCTCTCACCGGATGAAGCAACAGCTCTGCGCCTGCTCTAAGGACTTGAACTTCTATGCCGCGCCGATCTCTTCTCGCGATTCTGCTGTTGCTGAGCATGACGGCGCTGCGTGCGCAGATACCTGTTCCAGCGCCCGATACCGCCGACCCGGCGCATCTGACGTGGACCGGCATGGACCGGCCGCTCAACATCTCTTCGTTCTGGTTTACCAACTCCACACAGGATGAACCTGCCTTCGCTCAGCCCGGTTATGACGACTCACACTGGAGACCGCGCAAACGTAGTGACGCGTTGCGCGCCTATTGGCAACGGCCATCCCATGTAGTGTGGTACCGTGCCCATATCGAAGCGCCTGCGGGGATCAAAGATCTTGCCGTCAGCGTCAATGGCATCCATGGTCCGTTTGAGTTGTATGCCAACGGACAGCGCGTCGGCGGCGCAGGAAGAATCGGCGACCCGGGAGTCTTTGGCGATATGGTTCCCATGGTCTACCTTTTACCCGCGGATATCGCTCCGGATGGCCATCTGGTGCTTGCCCTGCGCACGGGCATTCTGTTCACCAAAGATTCGCAACAGGGCGGCATCAGCACAGACTCATCTCTGCTTCTGGGTGCAGCCGCACATATCAACGACACGCGTTCCCTCTCCATCTTCGAGAGCCTGGCCAGCAACTACACCAACCTGGTGATCGCATGTATCGCCGGCATCGTTGCCCTGGGACTCTATCTCTCAGCGCGTGGACGAGAGTACCTTGACCTCGCACTGAGCTACATCACGATCGCTGTCTACAACATGCTCGAGATGTGGGAGTTCACCAGGCCGATTCAGCGCAGCGGCTTTGCCCTGTTACTGACGACGCTGCTGGCCACCGCTCCGGTCATCTTCAATCTTGAGTTCATCCGCCGCATTCTGGACCGGCCACGATGGAAGCTCTTCGGCATCATCCAGCTTCTGCTGCTGGTCAATGGCGTTGTCCTGCAGAATCTTTTCCTGCTCGCACCACAGATATTTTCTTTCCTGGTTCAGGGTCTCTTGCCGACAGCGTTTGCCATCGGCACCTATGCACTTCTCGACTTCGTCGTTCCGGTGATCATCTACCGTGCATGGCGCCGTGGGAATCGCGACGCCGGTCTGCTTCTGGTCGCCGTACTACCATCGTCTGTGCTGGTTCTGGCACAGATTACGCGAAGCATCCTCATCCTTACGAAGGTGATCGCGGGCGGCAGCAATCCTCTCGAACGGGTTCCCGGCATCACCTTCAATATTGGCTGGTCCGAGGTGACGTCCTTCTTTGCCAGCATCGTGCTGCTGGTCTTCATGGTGCTGCGCACCATCCGTCTGGCACGCGAGAAGGCCGAACTCTCCGCCGAGATTGCAGCCGCACACAACGTACAAACGCTGCTGCTGGCGCGCGCCAACAAACCGACGCCCGGATTCGCTGTTGAGACGGCGTATCGTCCCGCCTCAGAGGTCGGTGGCGACTTCTTCCTGATCTCCCCTGGAGAGGACGGTTCACTCTTCGCGATCGTCGGCGATGTCTCCGGCAAAGGCATGCAGGCGGCATTACGCGTTTCGCTGATTCTGGGCGCGCTGCACCGCGAGAGCTCGCGTGAACCCTCACTCGTGCTGCAGAACCTGAACGGCGCTCTGCTCTCGCAAGGTGACATCGGCTTCACCACCGCCTGTGCACTGCTGGTGGAAAAGGACGGACGCTTCCGTTACGCGAATGCGGGCCATCTGAATCCCTATCTCGACGGAGAGGAGCTGCCGAGTGCCGGAGCTCTTCCACTCGGCATCAGCCCCGAGGCGGAATACGACACGGAACATGGCAACCTGGCCACTCGCCAACGGCTGGTGCTGCTGAGCGACGGCGTGCCGGAGGCGCGCTCCGCCACAGGCGATCTCTACGGCTTCGACAAGCTGGTAACGCTGACACGCCTGCCTGCCAATGACATCGCCGAAGTTGCGCATGCCTTTGGGCAGACAGACGACATTACTGTGCTGGCTTTGGCCTTGGAGTAGAGTGTGTCCATCTCGTCGTTTCTGAGGCATCTTTTTCCAAACCCGGGTCCCCCACCCTCGCAACGCTAGGGTGGGTTCGAAGTCACGATAGATCGAGAAATAACGCAGCAAGTTTGATTTTGTCTTGCGATAGATTCTGGAGTTTTCCTTACCCACCCTAGCGTTGCGAGGGTGGGGCACCCGGGCAGTCAGGAAGGTGAATGGGATTAGGCGTTCCTACTCACACATAAACCACGCAATCGCGATAGCATACATAGCTGGTATGAGTGAAAAACGCTGGGTCCTTTTGATCGCCTCCGAGGTTGGCGGCACCGAATCTGTATCCGACCGCGCCATGGGGCGTCTGGTCGAAGCCATCTCCGATGAAGGCTACGATGTTGTCCGTACGACGACCCCCGAAGACGGCCTGTCGCTGGTCATCTCGGACCCCTCCTACTCCGCCGTTCTGCTGGACTGGGATCTCGAAGGAGACAGCCAGTTCGAAGAACGCGAGGCCGTGCAGATTCTGCGCGCCGTACGCCGCCACAACAAGAAGATCCCGATCTTCCTCATCGCCGACCGCACCCTGGTCAGCGAGCTACCGATCGAAGTCGTGAAGCAGGTGCACGAGTACATTCACCTCTTTGGCGATACCCCAGCCTTCATCGCCAACCGCGTTGACTTCGCCGTCGAGCGCTACCACGAGACCCTGCTACCGCCCTACTTCCGCGAGCTGAAGAAGTACACCGATCAGGGCGCGTATAGCTGGGACGCCCCGGGACACATGGGCGGCGTCGCCTTCCTGAAGCATCCCATCGGCATGGAGTTCCACCGTTTCTTCGGCGAGAACCTCATGCGCTCTGACCTCGGCATCTCCACCGCTCCGCTGGGAAGCTGGCTCGATCACCTCGGACCTCCGGGAGACGCCGAGCGCAATGCCGCCCGCATCTTCGGAGCGGACTGGACCTTTTTCGTGCTCGGCGGCTCGTCGAACTCCAACCAGATCGTCGGTCACGGCGTCATCGCGCAAGACGACATCGTCCTCGCCGACGCCAACTGTCACAAGTCCATCTGTCACTCGCTGACGGTGACCGGAGCTCGTCCCGTCTACTTCAAGCCGACACGCAACGGCTACGGCATGATCGGTCTGGTGCCCCTGAAGCGCTTCAGCGCGAAGAACGTGAAGGAGCTGATCGCGAAGAGTCCGTTCTGCAAGGGCGCCGCCTCGCAGGAGGCGACCTACGCCGTCGTCACCAACTCCACCTACGACGGCCTCTGCTATGACGTAAATCGCGTCGTGAAGGAGCTGGCCGCCTCGGTTCCGCGCGTTCACTTCGATGAGGCCTGGTACGCCTACGCCAAGTTCCATCCCATCTACAAGGGCCGTTACGCCATGGGCGTTCCGGAAGATATGGCGAACCGCCCGGCTATTTTCGCCGTGCAGTCCACGCACAAGATGCTGCCTGCCTTCAGCATGGGTTCCATGATTCACGTCAGCCTGTCGGAGCGCGCTCCGATGGACTTCGACCAGTTCAACGAGGCCTTCATGATGCACGGCACCACCTCGCCGTTCTATCCGCTGATCGCCTCTCTCGACGTTGCCGCGGCCATGATGGATGAGCCCTCGGGTCCGACGCTGATGGAAGACACCATTCAGGACGCCATCAGCTTCCGCAAGGCCATGTCTTCGGTCGCTCACCGTCTCCGCTCTACGGAAGACAACGGAGATGGCTGGTTCTTCCGCCTCTTCCAGCCGGAGTCGGTTACCGACCCCGGCAGCGGCGAGACACACCTCTTCGAAGAGGCCCCCGACGAGCTGCTGGGCACCAATCCCTCCTGCTGGACCCTGAAGCCCGGCCACGACTGGCACGGCTACCAGGACGCCGATATCACTGACGAGTACTGCATGCTCGACCCCACCAAGGTCACCATCCTGACCCCGGGCGTCGACGCGCAGGGTACCGTGGCCGACTGGGGCATCCCCGGCGCGATCCTGACCGAGTTTCTCGACTCCCGCCGCGTGGAGATCGCCCGTACCGGCGACTACACCGTCCTGGTGCTCTTCAGTGTGGGCACATCCAAGGGTAAGTGGGGATCGCTGCTCGAGAACCTCTTTGAGTTCAAGCGCCTCTACGACAGCGAAGCCTCATTGGAAGAAGCACTGCCCGAGCTGGTAGCCCGGTTTCCGCAGCGGTATCGCAATACCACCTTGAAGGAGCTCTCCGACGAGATGCACGAGGCCATGATCGAGCTGAATCTCGCCGGCCTGGTCAATGCCGCCTGCGACGAAGACTTCGATCCTGTGCTGACGCCGTCACAGACCTACCAGAAGCTCGTCCGCCACGAAACCGAGCGTGTACCCTTCGCCAAGATGGCCGGCCGCATCGCCGCCGTGATGCTGGTTCCCTATCCTCCAGGTATCCCGATGTCGATGCCGGGTGAGCGGCTGGGCGGACCAAATAGCCCGGTGATCAAGCTGATTCTGGCCATGGAAGAGTTCGGCAAGCGCTTCCCCGGCTTCGAGCGCGAAGTCCATGGTATCGAGGTCGACGGCAACGGTAACTACTGGATGCGCGCTGTGATTGAGAAGGGCATCCGCCGCAACAAAAAGAAGAAACCGCGTCAGTCAGCCGCAAAGTAAAACCCGCACGAGCGATGCCATGGTTGCCCATGCTTTCGCGAACAGCGAAAGGGTGGGGTCCCCAGCGAACTTGTTCGCTGGGCTTAGCGTGGGTATCGAGCGAAGCGAGATCAGGTGGGAGCCGTGGGCTTTCAGTCTGCCTTTCAGCCCACGGTTTATAGCTCTATAAGAATTTGGGCTTTTAGCCCTGGGCCTTTGAGCGTAATAGATCAAAGAGGCCCCGGGGCTAAAAGCCCATTTCTTTACAAGTCTCTATCAGCGGACTGGAGCCTGCTGCTCCCACCCGAATTCATTGAAAGGGAGATGAGTTCTCCGTGAGCTAACCCACCTTATTCGTCAACAAACCAATCCCCTGAATTCGCACCTCGACCCTGTCACCGCTCTGCATCGGCCCAACGCCCGCGGGCGTTCCCGTGGGAATCAGATCTCCCGGCTCCAGCGTGATCACTGCTGTGATGTAACGCAGAAGCTCGGGAATCGGGAAGATGAAGTCGCGTGTCTCGCCATGCTGACGAACCTCGCCGTTCAGCGATGTCTCCACAGTAAGCGAGCTCTGAAGCGGATCCACCTCATCGGTCACCACAGGTCCCACGGGGCAGGAGGTATCGAATCCCTTACCGCGCGTCCACTGCCCATCTGCCTTCTGGATATCGCGCATGGTGACATCGTTCACGATGGTGTAGCCGCGAATGTAGCCGCGCACGTCCTCATCCGGCCCGATGCGGCTGGCTCGCTTGCCAATCACGATGCCGAGTTCTCCCTCGAAGTCCAGGCGTTGCGTGATGGCCGGCTTCCAGATCGTGCCGCCCGGCGCCAGCAGCGCCGACGGAGGCTTGAGGAAGAGCAGAGGCTCTTTGGGAACGTCGTTGCCCATCTCGGCAGCGTGGTCGCGATAGTTGCGGCCCACGCAAAGAATCTTCGTTGGCTCGACCGGGGGGAGCAGCTCGGCTTCATCCAGCGCAAGGCTCACAGGCGAGCTGTTTGCCAGGCCTTCAAAGCTGGAAGCGCGGGCGACGATCCGGTCTCCTTCGATACGCCCATACGTGGGCTGTCCATCGGCAACAAATCGGCAGTACCTCATCGCATCTCCTCAGTAACTGGTTCGCTCTTAGCGCTCTCATTGCCGGCGCGGTCCACAGCCGCGACGCGATAACGATACTGTTTGCCTTTTATGGCTGTCGTGTCAGTAAACTGCGGTGCGGTGACAGGCATGGCAGTCAGGCGAAGCTCTCCGGAGTCGTCCACGCGATAGACCACGTATCCCGCCAGGTCGGTCTCGGTTCCCGGCTGCCAGGAGAGAGAGATGCCCGACTCTGACGACAGCGCCTCCAGGGACTGCGGAACCGCCGGTGGAGTGGTATCGCGCAGGACGCCCGTATCCAATTCCGTAGCCGCACCAGCCACCCAGATCTCATCGGTACCCAGCCGCAGACGGCGGCGCCGCTCAAGACGATAGACATAGCGCTGCCCCGCCTCTGCCGTGGCGTCGACAGCGCCACCTGGATCTCCCTGGGTTGCGGGTACGGCTAGCACGATCTGTTGCTGCTCCCGCTTGCGTTCGATGGATGTCTTCTTTTTGGGTTGTGCCCTGTCCGGCTCAATGCGCTCGATCCGGATCTCGTCACAAGGCGCCGCGGAAGGTGCCCAACGCAGCAGTAGTCCTGTGCCTCCAAGTGAGGCCTGCAACCCCTGGATCTGGTCCGGAGCGTCTCCACCCGCGACCGTCACCGGCTTTGACCAACCCGCCGCGCGCCCCGCCGCATTTGTGATGCGTACCTGGTAGTGCACCTCCACTGCCGCACCAGAAGCGAGGGTCTGAGGCAACGTGTCTCGTAAGTCATTGATCTTACTTATTGGCACTTTGATCACAGGCGCACATTCCGATGTGCCCTCGCTGCGGCAGATCTCCACGCTGGAGTCGCGGTCCAGAGGCTCGTTATCGGTTGTCGTCTTAGGGAGCGTGAGATGGAGGGTCACTCGGGTTCCCTGTCGAACTGCTGAAAGGTCCGTAGGAACGCGCGCAAGATGAAGTGACGGTGGTTTTGGCGGCCCGGGATTCGCACATCCCACGACCGCAAGAAGGGAGCAAGATGCACATAAATAAGCTTTTCTTTGCCTTAGTCGCATCCGTCTCGAAACCAGCACCACCATCTAGAGACTAGCATTCCGCCTCTGGTGTCTCTGCCGTAAAGAAATTGCTGATGGGCCAAAATCTAACGTTTGCGACATAACGTATTCCCCGCAGGAGAGCAAAACGCATGTCCCTCACCGCATCCCTTCCGGAAGATCCCGTCTCCTCCGACCCGATTTCAGGCGCTGTCGAAGCCAGCATTCAGGAAAAACGCCTCGGCGAACGAGTCAAGGCTTTGCGCCTGAAAAAGTCCATGGGACTGGTAGAGCTGGGGCGCCACACCGGTCTTTCGGCGAGTTTCCTCTCGCAGATCGAGACTGGACGCGTGGTGCCAACCTTGCGCAACCTGGCACGCATTGCCCTGGTCTTCTCCAAGGACCTTTCCTATTTCTTCGAACCGGAGCCACGGCCGCTCTTTCGGATTCACCGCGCGAGTGAGCGCGTGAAGATGCCGCAATCCGGTACGGAAAACCCGGCTTACTACTTTGAAAACCTGGGCTACCTGGTTCCCGATCGACAGCTGGACCCCTACCTTGCCGAGTTTCTGCCAGCGCAGCCGGGCCGCGAGACGCGCGCTCATCAACATCCGGGACATGAGTTCCTGTATCTGCTGCACGGCCAGTTGCAGGTCACACATGGCGGGCAAACACATCGGCTCGAAGCCGATGATGCGATCTACTTCGACTCCGGCACGATTCACAGCTACCAGTGCGTTGGAGAGACTCACGCCCGCGCTCTCATCATCAGCATGCAGGGAGCACATCAGGCCGACCCGGGCCAGCGGCCGCACGCAAACGGAGCAAACAACTCCCGGCGCCTGTCTGTGGTGAATCGTCCACAACAAAGCGCGTGAGCGCGTCAGGGCTTGTCATCCAATTCGAGGTTGATCTGAGACAGCCCGGAGGATGTCTAAAATTGGTGGGAGCAGCGGGCTTCAGCCAGGCTTCAGCCCGCTGATAAAGGCGTAAAAGTAATGGCTTCTTAGCCCCGGGCCTTCTTTGTCTGACAGGAAAAAGCCCAAGGCTAAAGCCCATTTCAATATTGAGCCGATAGACCGTGGGCTTTCAGCCCACGGCTCCCACCCGGTTCGAGCTTCGCTCGAATACCCACCCATTGCGATGCAATGGATGGGGCACCCAGAGTAGGGGTGCCCAAAATGTATTGATACGTCTCGCTACGGAATCAGCTTTTCCTGCAGACCGCCGGAGCCAACAGCCGCCCCCAGGAAAAGCTCTTCCACATCGAGCCAGTTATTCACCCGCCGATAGCCCTTGATCAGCTTGTTGTGCGGCGAGGTGAACAGGATGCCTTCGCCCTTGAACCGGCGGAACTGTCGGGGATTGTCGTCGATCAGATAATCCGCATCGATGATTCCCTTGTCGCCGCAGAAGACGATATGAGAGGGCGGAAGAAAGGGGAAGTGGCGCTCCAGCCAGCGAAACTTCGCCGCGAACGAGGACGGCACTTCCATGGCCGCCGAGGCGATAAAGACCTCGTACCTCGCCTGCAGCGCCTGAATCACCCGCTGCGCATCTTCCATGATGGGCAGGTCTGCGAAGAAGTCCTCACTGGAGAGGTACTGCTGCAATATATGGTGGCGGTCGACCGAGACCACGTCCCAGAGCCACTTACCGGTGAGATCTTCCTTCGTAATCCGCTCGCCGTGATCTCGGTTGTAGCGGGCAATGTGCTCACTGAGCGTGTCCGCCATTACCTCATCCATATCGATTGCGATTCTTTTCAGCGACATAGGGCTTAGCATTTTTTCCTGTAGGGCTAGAGTAGGGCATCCGCATCTATGGGCGTTTCCGCAATGAAAACGCCGCTGCACTCCCTCTTCCGGGATACCCAGCAACAGGAAAAATGCTTTCGATATAGATCGTACCGCGCTCTGCCTGCACGGGAAACCTCGGCGCATTTAATGAGCAGCCTGCGACCGGTGAATAAACTGCATCGGAGCGATAGCCGGCACATCCAAACCCTAAGCAATAGACCCCTAATTTGCCGGAACTTATGAGCGCTACAGCGACCCTGGAAACAACCTCCGCGTCTACCGCCGCCGCCCCTGTACAGCCATGGCGTCCCAAGGTAAACCCCTGGGTCGTCGCCATGACGGTCACACTGGCCACGTTCATGGAGGTGCTGGACACCTCGATCGCCAACGTAGCCTTGCCGCACATCGCCGGCGGCCTCGGAGCCAGTCAGGATGAAGCGACCTGGGTACTGACCGCCTACCTGGTGGCGAACGCCATCATTCTGCCCGCAGGCGCCTACATGACGACCTTCATCGGTCGTAAGAAGTTCTACATGATCTGCGTGGCGCTCTTCGGCATCTCGTCTGCGCTGTGCGGTCTGGCGCCCTCGCTACCGTTGCTGGTCTTCTTCCGTATCCTGCAGGGTGTGGGAGGAGGAGGTCTGGCGCCATCCGAACAGGCCATCCTGGCCGATACCTTTCCGCCTGAAAAACGAGGGCAGGCCTTCGCTATGTATGGTCTTGCCGTCGTCGTGGCTCCCGCCATCGGACCCACCCTCGGTGGATGGATCACCGACAACTACGACTGGCGATGGATCTTCTTCCTCAATGTGCCCATCTGTCTGCTGTCGCTCTTCCTGACCAGCCGCATCGTGGAAGATCCGCCGTATGTGCACAAGCAGGTCGCCGAGGCGCAGAAGGGGGGCATCAAACTCGACTTCCTGGGATTCGCCCTGCTGGGTATGACCTTCGGTTCGCTGGAGTTCGTGCTCGATAAGGGCCAGGAAGACGACTGGTTCTCCTCGCGCGCCATTACCTTCTTCACCGTACTGATGGTCACCGCCTTCATCGCCATGATCTGGTGGGAACTCCGTCAGCTCCGCACCGGTCACCGGCCGATCGTGAACCTGACGCTCTTCAAGCGGACGAACTTCTCCATCAGCTTCATTCTGATGTTCGTCCTGGGCTTCACCCTCTACGGAACCACCATCCTGATTCCGCAGTTCGTACAGACGCTGCTGGGTTACACAGCCGAGCTCGCCGGCAAGGTACTTTCACCCGCGGGCTTCATGATGATGGCCATGATGCCGGTGGTGGGCTTCCTTTCAAGCAAGGTCGATCCACGCAAGCTGATTGCCTTCGGCTTCACCTCACTGACGTTATCTCTGATCAACATGGCAAGGCTGAACCTGGATGTCAGTTATGGAACGCTGGTCCTCATGCGTATCTTCCAGGCATCCGGTCTCGCCTTCCTGTTCATCCCGATCAACACCATTGCGTACATTGGCGTAAAGCAGAGCGAGAACAACGACGTCTCCGGCCTGACGAACCTTGCGCGTAATGTAGGTGGAAGCTGCGGTACCGCCTTCATGGCTACGATGCTTACGCGTCGCATTGCAGCCCATGAGAACTCGATGATTCGCAACCTGACACCGAATGATCGCAACTTCATGGATCGCGTCCACTCGTTCGCCAGCATCTTCGCCGGCGGCAACGGAGGCTCAGAGTCCCAGGGAGCGCTGCATACGGCGCAGGCCTATATCTACAACATGCTGCACCGTCAGGCATCCGCGCTGGCATACATCGACGTCATTCGCTATCTGACGATCTTCTGCGCTCTCATGCTGCCGCTGCTGTTCCTCATTCCGCGGCCGCCAAAGGGCGCCAGTGCATCGGCGGGACACTAAAACTGCAGTTCGAAATTCCATCCATCACGCACGGGATCTTCGAACGAAGCTCAAAACGGTGGGAGCCGTGGGCTTTTAGCCTAATGTCACTTACTTTGTACGTGAGAGGAGAAAAAGTGAGTTGAGGAGAGGGAGCTAGGGTTGAATCAGAAGTAGCTCTGTGAGGAACCGCTGCGTCTGTTATGGAGAAGAAGGCGGAAGCTG
>NZ_JAGTAS010000049.1 GCF_025685425.1 Terriglobus albidus | reverse complement strand
GACTAAGCTCCCGCCATCCTGAAGGAAACAACTCTACCAATACAGGCCAATCTTCCAACTCCGCCATAATTCAGAAACTATCGAGCAAGAACATAAATGTCAATTAATATGTTAGCGCTTATGGGGCGTTGCCCCAGGCTGGTATAGAGCGCGCCTTCAGCGCTTTTCACCAACAACTCTCCGGATCACCATTGCCGTCATACATGATGCTTCGGCCTGGCATGGCTCCCCGACGCGAAGGCGCAATCGCCGGGTCAACACCTGCATGTATAGTACCGATCAAAGAAAGGGCCGCCCGCTATGAGGCATCCATCGCGTCCAGAGATTGATCGGGAGATCCTGGAAAAGCTGGAGCTCCGGCTCGGCAAAGTGCACGCGCGCCTACGGCTGGGCATCGAGAAGGACCACGAAGCCATCTTCGGTCACGGTCTCAATTTCTTTCATCCTGAGAACTGGTACTCGCTGCACAGCTTGTTCAAAGCCGTACTCAAAGGGACGGGACTCTATGCCCGCGGACATCGAAATGCGCAGAGGATTCATCTCCGGAATAACCCCGTGTTACTGGAGCGCCTGCCCTCGCTCTTCGACGGCTACTCAGTGCTTCACATCAGCGACCTGCACGCGGACCTGAGCCCTGAACCCATGAAACGGCTGGCGGAGGTTGTGCCAGACCTGCATTACGACCTCTGTGTCCTCACCGGAGACTTCCGCGGACAGACCTTCGGCTCCTTCGACGTTGCTCTCGAGATCCTGCAGAACGTGCGCAGCCATCTCAAAGGGCCCGTCTACGCCGTTCTTGGCAACCATGACTCCGTCCGAATGCTGCCTGCGATCGAGGAGATGGGCATCCGCATGCTGATGAACGAGACAGTGGTCATCACCCGCGGAGATCAGGAGATCTATCTCAGCGGAGTGGACGACGCCCACTACTACCGCGCCGACAACGTCCACCAGGCAGCAGGCACTATCCCCTCCGGCGCCATCTCCATCCTGCTCTCACACACGCCGGAGATCTACCGGCAGGCGGCCCATGCAGGCTATTCCCTGATGCTGAGCGGCCACACGCACGGCGGTCAGGTCTGCCTTCCAGGACCGACTCCGATCACCCTTGATGCGAAGCTACCGCGCGCCATGGGTGCGGGCGCATGGACGTACGGCCCTTTGATCGGCTACACCTCGGTCGGTGTCGGCTGCTCCATCGCACCGATACGCTTCAACTGCTTCCCCGAGATCACCATTCACCGCCTGATTCGAGCCGAAAGCCCAGCGTGGTTCTCTTGATAACAGATGACGAAGAGCTAGTAATTTCGATTGTTAGGAACCTAACTTTAGTTCCACGGCGCCCGCCAGGTAACCCACGCGTTTTGAAGTAGATTTCGTCCCACCCAAAAAACAAATAGTGGCTATGCAACGAATTCCAAAATGACAGGCAACCTGAATCTACAAAGATAACTTCTCCTACTCCGCAGCCCGGCCCTCAAGAGCCGCGCTCAGGAGTACCTTCCATGCGAATCAAAATTGTCTCTGCCCTGGTTCTTTTGACCAGTGCGATTGCCGTTAATGCGCAAACAAATCTCAGCTTTCAGCTCAAACGCGATACTTCTCCTGCCTATGGTGGCGAAAACATTGCCCAGGCTGACTTCAATAGAGATGGCAAGCCGGATATGGTTTACACAGGCGGGACGAACTACACTGACGTAACGCTGCGTCTGGGTAATGGAGATGGCACCTTCCAGGGACCGTCGAGGATTGGCATCGCGGACAGCGCCCAGATTCTGGATATTGTTGCTGCCGATTTCGATAATGACGGCATTCAGGATGTAGCCGTACTGTGCATCGGCGGCACCTTCGATGTGTTCTTTGGTATTGGCGACGGCACGTTTGCGGCGCCGGTTTCTGTTGCAACCTCCGCATCTCCACGGTCGATCGCGGTCGGCGATTTCAACGGTGATCATCTGCTTGATGTGGTGATTGGCGATATTGCCGGCAATATCGAGATCTTTAATAACGTGAGCAGCCGTAGCTTCATTCTGCAGAACACTATCGCGATAGAAGCAAACACTGATGTGATCTCAGTCGGTGCAGGCGACTTCGACCACAGCGGCATTCAGAATATTGCAGCGATGACGATCGGCAACCCGGCTGGGTCAGGAACCTATGTCCTCTGGAACGATGGTCATGAGAACTTCAGGAAAGCTGTGTTGACGCCCTTCACCTCTCCTGCGGGATTGACGATTGCCGATCTGAATCAGGACGGTATGGCCGACATTCTGCTTTCGTATAGCTGCGGCACCCAGGACACCATCAAGGGGAACAACTCAACCTGCCAGGGCGTAATTGCCTTTTACGGGCAGGGCCAGCAGAAGCTCTTCGAACGGACGCTGGTGATGTCGGATGGTGTACAGGCATCGAGCCGTGTATTGGGCGTGGATGTGAATGGCGACGGCATCGGTGATCTGGTTGCAGGAAATACGACTACCGGCGCGCAGAGTGGCTTATTTGTCTGGCTGGGCCATCCGGATGGATCGTATGAGCAGACGCCGGCGCAGTTTATCGCGACAACCGATAGCGTCGGACCTCCTGCGGCAGGCGACTTCAATCGCGATGGCATGATGGACTTCGTTGCAGACATGCCTGGCTCAGCCCAGACGCAGATCTTTCTCAATGCAACGGACCGCGCGCCATGCTCGACAAGCCAGATCGATCCGACGGTGACTGTCTGCGCGCCGGTGGACAACACCTATCTGCCAGGCCCCACAGTACGAGTGCAGGCCAATGCGTATGACACGCGCCAGGTAACTGCGCTGCAGCTTTATACGAATGGAACACTCACGTATTCGCAGCCAGTGAGCTCGTTTGACCAGAGCTTCCCCTTGAACAACGGCGCCAACTTCCTGGTGGTAAAGGCCTGGGATTACACCGGCCTGAACTTCCGGTCCGAGCGCCATATCAATGTCTATAGCGGAACGCCGGAACCGGTTTGCCCGGCTGCTCTGGGGACAGCAAATATGTGCCTGCCTTCCGGCGCAACCAGCGGCTCCACGGTCCATATCCTGGCAAATGGATATACGCCGGTGGTGCCTACATCCGCACAGCTTTATATCGACGGACATCTCACGATGACCGACGACGGCTGCATACCCAACGGTGGATGCGTTGGCGGCACATCGTTCATCGACGCGTACGTGTCGATGCCCGCAGGAAGCCATGACCTCGTCTTCAAGCTGTGGGACGCAAATGGAAATGTATATACAGCGGAGAGAAATGTAACCGTACAGTAGCTAGTGCGTATCGCGAAATTCGAAAGCAGTAAACTCTCGTTGCCCCATTCTTTCGCCATAGGCGAAAGAATGGGGTATTCGGGTTATCGAGGAACTTTGAAGTGAACTATTCGAGCGAAGCTCGAACCAGGTGGGAGCCGTGGGCTTTCAGCCCACGGTCTATCGCCTTAATCATGAATGGGCCTTAGGCCGGGGCTGTTTCCTTATGGACAGAAGAGGCCCAGGGCTAGAGCCCGCCTACTTTTTACACCTTTATCAGCGGGCTGAAGCCCGCCGCTCCTACCATTTCAAGGATGCTCCTGGGCTATCTCAAATCAATCAAATTTGCCGACACACTCTAGGACCGAACACGCAGCTGTATGGTGTTCATGAAGAGGTGTTTTCTTGACACAAACTCCAGGCAGGCTCGAAAAGGGTATACGAAAGACCGCAATAATTCTGGCGTTCTCCATATCAGTAGCGGCTGGCTTCGTTTGGTCGGCCCATCATGTTTCGGGACATGTGGGTGAGAAGCAAGCGGCGCCTCCTGCCATCGAACTTCCTGCCCACTACCGGGACTGGAAGCTGATTTCAGTCGCACATGAAGCAGGTAAGCTGAACGACCTCCGGGCCATCCTGGGCAACGATCAGGCTGTAGATGCGTTTCGCCGCAAGAATCTTCCATTCCCAGATGGCGCGATCATCGCCCGCCTCGCCTGGACATACACTCCCTCAGAAGAAAACAACAAGGCCTTTGGACAAGAGCAATCCTTCGTAGCAGGAGCACCAACAAACATTCAGCTCATGGTGAAAGACTCGAAGCGATACGCCTCGACTGGAGGTTGGGGCTTCGCTCAATTTACCAACGGAAGACCCGACCCTCCTGAAGCGCTAAAGAACTGCTACTCCTGCCACCTCCCAGCGAAAGAACGTGACTACGTCTTTACGCGCTACGCGCCCTAGGAGGACCAACTGCGCCGGAGGCATATAACGATATCCAGAGGGTTCACCGTTTATGTGAACCCTCTGGCAAAAGGATTGGGATTCGGTGCTATGGATCGTTACCAGGACAAGCTTCTACCCCGTTACGCCACATCCCGCCTATCAATGTAGGTCCGGCGGTCGTCAGCTTTATTGTCGGAACTTGCCTCACTGGAGGAGGCTACGTCCTGGGCGCCCGTTTCTTTCAGAGCAGCCTTTGCTACATCCACTTCCTCGGATGTCGAGCAGTGAACCGAAAGCAAGGTGCCTCCGTCCTTTACAGCACCTTCGTAACGCTTTGCCTCGAACTCAGGAATCCCGAGACCAATAAGAGCACCCATGATGCCCCCCACCGCCCCGCCGACGCCTACTCCTGCTAAGGTTGCGACAATTGGACCCGCCGCGATAAGTGGGCCAACGCCCGGAATCGCTAAAGCCCCAATACCTGCTAACAGTCCCAACGTTCCACCGACGACGCCGCCTGAAGTAGCGCCAGTCGCAGTACCCTCTGGAGCTTTGGTTTGCTTTTCGTGGGCGAAAGCACGCGTGCTCTCATCGTCGGGCAGAAGAACCGAGATAGCGGAATTTGCAAAACCTCTGGAGAGCAGGTGGTCCACAGCGGTTTCCGCTGCACCGACCGTCTTATAGATACCGAATACTGCTACATTCTTGGACATATGTATCTCCTATGGCTGCGAAACAGCCCTAATTCGTTTCTGCGGATTATTGTTTTACCGTCAGTTGATTGACTACTTTGCCTGAGTCAACCACGCTTGTCGCAGCGGCAAAGACCTTGTCCTTCTCTTCTTCAGATTGGACCGGGCCTTTAAGTGTGACTTGTCCGTCCTTCGTGATGACCTTCACGTTGTGAGCGTAGGTTGAAAGATCCTTATCTGCCATGATCGCTTTGCGGACATTGGCGGTTATCTGGACATCCGATTTGGCGTTCGATTGACGATCCGCATGAACAGACTCGTTCTTGTTCTGACGTGTGTTATCAGGAGCGTTTTGCGCATGGACCAGAGGAAGCGCCAAACAACCCGCGAAGACCGTGACAGCAAATTTCGATGGGAGAGTACGCGGCATTTTCATAGGAACAACCTTTCGCCGAAAGCACTAGGAATCTCGCCGGATCTTTATTCGATCCGGGTTCAGGCGACTGAGATGTTAGGGGATCGAGAGCAGTTGTCCTACAGGTGATGAATAGAGCTTATTCCTTGTAGGTGTAGTCCATAGCATCCTCATTTATGAGCGTTTTCCGCAATGAAAACGCCACTGCACGCCCCTTCCTGGATACCCGGCAGCAGGGAAAATGCTCTAAACGCACTGATCCTGCAAACCAGTTGCCGCGCAGCGGTGACTCCCTGGGACCGGCTTTTCTCCTCCGGTCTGGCTCGTATCAGCCGAAATAAGGCTAGGTAAAACCCTCCTACTCCGCCCGCAACGCCTCCACCGGATTTACGGTAGCGGCGCGGCGCGACGGAAGATAGCAGGCAAGCAGAGAAGCTGCCGCCAGCAGCGCCACCACGACTGCCAACGTCGCCACATCCCAGGTCCGTACCCCGAACAGCAACGACCCCATCAGGTTTGCCGCCGCGATCGAGCAACCAATGCCCGCGACGATGCCGAAGCAGCTTAGCCGGCCAGCCTCACGCAGAATCATGCTGTGGATGGTGCTCCGCTGCGCTCCCAGCGCCATGCGCACGCCGATCTCACGTTTCCGCTGGCTAACCGAGTAGGAGATCGTCCCATACAACCCAATCATGCTGAGTAGAAATGCGATGCCCGCGAAACCGCCCATCAGCCAGGCCGCCGAGCGATGCAGCCAGGCTGAGGGTGAATTATGAATCCGCTGCTCCAGCGTGGTCTGATCTTCGACACCAACCTCGGGATTCAGCGCCCGCACCGCGGCCGATAACGCCGGCAGCATCGACTCCGGCTTCGGAGACGTCCTCACCAGGACAGAGAAATATGACGACGGATCCTGCGCGAAGGCTTCATACTCCGCGGGCCACTCCTCCGCATCGAGAGCACTGTCTTTGATGTCACTCACGACGCCAACGATCTCGCGCAGCGACTGCGGTGTCAGCTCCGTATCGCCGATCTTCTTCCCGATAGGGTCCTCACCCGGAAAGTACTTCTTCGCGAGTGATTCGTTGATCAGTACGACTTTCGGATGAGCGGCATCGTCTGTCTCGGTGAAAAGGCGTCCGCGGAGCAGCTTTGCCCGCAGCGTCTGGAAGAACGCCGTGCTGACCTCGCGGTTATTCACCTCATTGTGGATGCCGTTATAAGGCTTGCCGACAAATCGGACCCAGTCTGTATTGCAGTTGCAACTGACAGGTAGAGTCGTCGTCAGCCCAACTGACTGCACACCAGGCATGTTCTGGACCCGCTCCAGCAACGTCTGCGCGAACTGCGCCCGCTGGGCGTCCTTCTCGAAACCTCTGGCCGGCAGGTCGACCGAAAGAGTGGCGATGTGATCTGGCTCGAATCCCAGGTCGATATGCAGCATCTTCCATAGGCTCTTCGACAGCAGCCCGGCCCCAGACAACAGGACAACCGCAATCGCTACCTCCACGATGACCAGGTTTGCTCCCAACCGCCGCCAGAACGTGCTTCCACCGGACCGTCCACCGTCGCTCAGACTCTGCCGCAGCGCCGCCACGGGCAGCCGAAGAATCGGCGCGATTGAGAATAGCCCCGCTGCCAGCAACGATACGGTGGCGGTAAAGGCCCAGACATGCGGTGTCAGCCCCATGCCCTGGAGATACGGCATGCCGGCAAGCATCTGCTTCGAGATCATGGCGTGCAGCACACGCATCATGACTGTGGCCACAGCCAGGCCCGCCACCGTCCCCAGCAGCACCAGGACCAGGCCTTCCGTGACATATTGTCTGGCCAGACGAACCCGCGAAGCTCCCAGTGCTCCGCGCACCGCCATCTCCTGCCGGCGTTTCTCCGCCCGCACCAGCAGCAGGTTCGAAACGTTCACGCACGCAATCAGCAGCAACAGCCCCGCACCGCCCAGCAGCACAAACAGGATGGGACGGACGTCCCCGGTGATCGCCCTTGCCAGTGGCATCACACTGGCTCCCTGTCCGCGGTTCGAATCGGGATACTGGCGCTCCAACTGCTGCGCGATTCCCTTCATCTCCGCCAGGGCGGTGGCGACCGTCACACCATCCTTCAGACGGCCGATGCCATAGAGGTTATGGCAGCTTCGCCGTCTCTCGCATCCGTTTGTTGGTTGCGCGGTTGTAAAGAGCTCTGCATTTCCCCGTGGAGCGAACTGAAAGTCCGATGGCAGGACGCCAATGATCGTGGTTGGAACCCCGCTCAGCTTCAGCGTCTGGCCGATAACGTCTCTTCGCCCACCGAACCGCTTCTGCCAGGTGGCGTAACTGAGCATGCCTACGGGTAGTTCCGAGACCGCATCTTCTCCGGGCCGGAAGTCGCGGCCTTCTACCGGCGTCACTCCCAGGGTGCGAAAGAAGCCTGCGCTGACTCTCGCCCCAGGAACCGCTTCGGTTCCGTCCGGCGTCTGCAGCAGATAACCCGATCCGGTATAGATCTCGAGCGAGGTAAACACCGAATTCATCCGCTTCCAGTCGAGGTAATCCTGATACGAGAGGTTCCCTCGCGGAAACAACGCCAGGCTCTCCGTAACATCCATCAGCCGGTCAGGCTGCGCATAAGGCAAAGGCTGCAGCAGCGCCGCGTCAACAAACGCAAAGATGGTGACACTCGCACCGATGCCGAGAGCCAGCATCAGAATTGCCGTAATCGCAAAGCCGGGACTGTGGGTCATCTGCCGCACGGCGTACCGCACATCCTGCACGACCGTCTCCCAGCGGAAGGCCACAACATCGTGGCTGCGTTCTCTCAAGCGGGTCGTATTGCCGAACTGGACGGCGGCCCTTCTGTGAGCCTCCTGCCGAGCCGTTCCGTCAGACCGCAGCTCCGCTTCAATCTGCTCGCGGTGGAACTCCATCTCTTCCCGCAGCTCCGCCTCAAACCTGCTACGCCGAAACAGATACAGCAGCCGATTCATCCACCGCCCAGCAGCGCTCATCCCTCTACCTCCACATCGCGCATCACCCGCCCGATAGCCGCAACCATCTGCTCAAAGCGCGACAACTCGACCCCTAGCTGCTTCCGGCCTGCTGTCGTCAGCGTATAGACACGTACCCTCCGGTTCGACGGAGTCCTCTTCCACTCCGCCTTTACCCAAGCCTCCAGCAGCAGACGCTGCAACGCCGGATACAACGAACCCTCTTCTACCGTCAGCACCTCGTCCGACATCTGCCGGATCGACTGCGCAATGGCATATCCATGTAACGGACAACGGGTCAGCGTTTTGAGGATCATCATGTCCAGGGTTCCTGGCATCAGGTCTGCTTTTCTGCTCATGGCTGCGTATCATAGACAATCTATGCATAGAAAAGCAAAATTACTTTAGGCGGGTCATTGGAACCAGTTTCGGCACGTCATGCGCTGTGAAGATGTCACCGTATCAGCTTTCGGCCGATCGAAGCCAATTGGGTCAGGACCGGCTTCTCCAACAGCAACACCAATGTGCAGAACAACCTGCGCCGAGGCGCAGGTGTTGTGTTTCCCTTGCAGTAGTGGGAGCTCTACAAGTCGTAACGCTGGGGAGCAGCGGGCTTCCAGCCCGCTGACAAAGGGCTAGAAGTAAATGGGCTTTAGCCTTGGGGCCTTCTCTCTAGAGAATGAAAGCCCAGGGCTAAAAGCCCGTTCATTTTAGGGCCGGTAAACCGTGGGCTGAAGCCCACGGCTCCCACCCGGTTCGAGCTTCGCTCGAATAGTCACCTCAGCGAATCAAGTTCGGTGGAGACCCGAACATCTCACCGAGCGCATAACTTGCTAAATCAACCTTCCAGGGACTGAATCAACCCACGGATATAACCATAGCTGAAGGCAAACGACTGCAGTCCATCCGGATCGTTCGCCGCCTGCGGCACATGATCCGGCATCAGCAGATACGGATACTCCACCTCCTGATACACCCGGATCGCCTTCACCATATCGACATCGCCTTCATCCGGATACACCTCGATGAAGTCATCACGATGTCCGCGGATATTGCGGAAGTGCACGTTGAAGATCTTCTTCCGCGTACCGAAGTAGCGGATGACGTCATAGATCTCTTTACCGGGATCGGCAAGCATCTCCGAGACCGTTCCCTGGCAGAAGTTGAGACCGTGATACGGGTTCTCCTGAATGCTAATGAAGCGTTTCAGGCCATCCACCGTTCCGAGCACACGGTCGACTCCCTGGTACCCCTCCGGCGGAACACCGGGATCATGCGGATGGCAGGCCAGGCGAACTTTGTACTCATCCGCGACAGGAACAACGCGCTCGAGGAAGTAGGTGATGCGCTCCCAGAACATGTCTGCATTCACATGCCCGGCACTGGTGAGCGGTGTCTTAGGATGTGCCTCTGAAAGCTTCCATTGGCTGTAAGTACAATCGCCACGCCCCTGGACGCGGCCGATGCGCAGCACACCGAGAATGCTCATGTTGTATTTGATTGCCGGCAGACCAACCTGCCCGCAGTTGCGGATGAGCTTCTGAAAGTCCTCGATATCGCGGTCGCGCTCGGGGCTCTTCGCCAGCATGATCGCCGGATGCTTCTCACTGTCGATGTGGCTGGAGGTAAGAATTGGCGGCCCCACGCAGTCGATCTCGATGCCATTCTTCTGAGCCAGATCCTTCATGCGGCTCAGCTCTTCCACCGTTGCGTAGATGCGGCCATCGGCAATCTGCGGATAGCCGCAGATGTTGCGCACACCATATCGAGCCAGGTACTTGAGGTGCGTATCATTCGTCGGAGCGCTTTGACAGCCGAGCTTCATGGTGGCGCGCTTCGGCGCTGCCGCAAATGCCGCGGCAGCCTTTGAGCCCGCGGCGGCGATGCTCGCGAGACCGGTGCTGGAGAGAAATTGACGTCGGTTCATGCGTGCAGCGGAGCTCCTGCGGCTTTATAGATGGCTTCAATACAACGGAGATCGGCGAGACCTTCTTCTCCGGGTGTCTTCGGTTCGGTGTTCTGCAGAATGCACTGCGAGAAGTGATCGGCCTCGCGCACAAAGTGCATCGGATCCTTCTCCTGGTTGGTCTCGTCAATATCGATCCGCTTTGCATCCCGATGAGGCTCTTCAGCATATCTGCCCTGCAGGTGCTGGCCCTGATAGGTATAGGTACCGACCTGAAGCCAGCCATATGCTCCGTGCAGCCGATAAAAGCCGGCCATATCGGCGCCGTAGGTGGAAGCGCCGGTTGCCAGTGCTCCGGAGGGGAAACGCATCAGCCACGAGACATTCTCTTCCACCTCCTTGAAGCGTTCATCGCGATCGATGGTCGCCACCTCTCCCTGGAAGCCGATAGGCTCCTGCCCGGCGAACATGCGGAAGGCGTTCAGGCAGTAGATACCGACATCGAAGAGCGAACCGCCACCACCCAGGGCCTTGGTATAGCGCCACTCGCCGAATTTGATATTGAAGCCGTTCGCGGCCTCCATCGCCTGCAGCGGTCCGATGCGGCCGCTGCGCACGATCTCCAGAGTCTTCAGCGTAATCGGCTCGTAGTGCAGGCGATAGGCGATCATCAACTTTACCTTCGCCGCCTTGCAGGCATCGATCATCAGGTGGCACTCAGCCGAGCTGATAGCCATCGGCTTCTCGCAAAGAACATGCTTTCCGGCTTTGGCCGCACGGATGGTGTACTCCGCGTGCATGCTGTTGGGCAGCGCGACATAGACGGCATCGATCGCCTTGTTCTGCCCGATGCGGTCGAACTCTTCATAGCTGTAGATCGACTCGCGTGGGACGCCATACTGGGCGGCAATGCGCTCGGCCTTATCGCGATGTCCACTGACCAGCGCCGTGATCTTCGAGTGCTGTGAGTTCCTGACACCTTCAAGAAAGTGCGTCGCAATACGGCCAAGACCGATCACGCAGTAGCCGATTCGTGGCGGTTCCTGCCCGCCAATCGCCCGGGGCACGTGCGCCGCGCCCAGACTGAGCGCACTTAGCTTCGAGAACTGTCGTCGCGTCAACCGCATACCGTACCTCCTGACTGACGGGAGCCAGAACGGAATTCAGATTTGTTGCTATCAACAATTCGGCGGCCAAAGTGTACGCGACGACAAATGCGGTTCACAAGGACAGTTTTTCGCCGGTGAATATTCGCTTTCACCTTATTACTAGTGTGCTAGTATGCTAGCAATGCCCGACGACGTGAAACAGTTCAACGTATACCTGCCGACGGACCTGATTCGCGCGGTCAAGTATCACGCCGTCGAAACGGAACAATCGCTCTCGGCCATCGTTGCCGAAGCATTACGCGCCTATCTCGACGAGCACAAGCGGAAACGGAGGAAGCATGAGAACTAAAGGCATCGACGGAATTCTGATCGAGACACACAACTGGGGCGCCACCGTAGCCTTCTGGCGTGACCTCGGTTACGAGATCGAGTTCGAAACCGATCACAATTCGGGCCGTCTGCGTCATCCCAGGGGAGGTCCCTACCTCTTCATCGCCGAGCGCCCGGCCCACCAGCCTCTTCAGGTCACGCTTGGCCTTGCTGTCGACGATGCCGAGCGATTCACTCCTCCGCACAGCGGTACGGTGGTGCATCCCTTTGAGGAACAACACTGGCCGGCACTGCAGATGATGCTCGCCGATCCCGACGGCCGGCATATTGCAGTCGATGCGCCACTGCCGTCCAGAAAAAGCTGATCACGAAAAGCTGATTCGTCAGAACAGAAGGGAGGATCCATGTCCGCACCGCAGCCAGACAGCACCGCAGTGCGCGTCGCTCTGTGGCGCGCATTGCACGTCCAGATCGATGAGCCACCGCATGTCATCGAAGATGAGATCGGCTTGCGATTGGCGGCTCCCCCTGACGGCTGGCAACAACGCCCCGACATGGATTCGCAGGCGACGCGGCTCTTCCGTGCCTCCATCGTTGCCCGGGCCCGCTTCATCGAAGATCTGGTCCTCCAACAGGCCGGCCGCGGTATTCGCCAGTATGTCCTGCTGGGCGCGGGCCTCGACACCTTCGCTCAGCGCCGGCCGGAGATCGCCTCCCGCATGCGCGTCTTCGAAGTAGACCAACCAGAGCCCCAGGCATGGAAGCAACAACGCCTCATCGAACTCGGCTTCGGTATTCCGGAGTGGCTGCGATTCGTTCCGGTGAACTTCGAAGCGGGCGACACCTGGTGGCAGCGCCTCAATGAGGCCGGCTTCGATCGGCGTGAGCCCGCCGTCGTGGCCGTAGCCGGTGTGAGCATGTATCTCACCAGGAATGCCGTAGACTCCATGCTGCATCAGGCCGCAGAGCTGGCTCCGGGATCTACCTTCGCGATGACCTTTCTTCTGCCGCTCAATCTCGCTTCCCGTGAGCTGCAACCTGGACTTCAAATGGCGGAGAAAGGAGCGCGAGCCGGAGGAACACCTTTCCTCAGCTTCTTTACGCCGGACGAAATACTGCACCTCGCTCGCGAAGCCGGCTTCAGGGAGGTCCACCACGTCTCAGCTGCTGATCTCACCGGGCGCTACTTCGCAGGAAGGACCGACGGTCTCCATCCGCCGGAGAATGGCGAAGAGATGTTGGTAGCCACGACGTAGAGTGTGTCGATGGATTTGGAAACGGTATGCACTCGTTGCCCCATTCTTCGCGGCTTTGTCGCGAAGAATGGGGTATCGCGCTATGCGCGACCGCTTTTCCACGCTATTGGATACCGGAAAGATCTCGGTAGAGAAGCAGATTTCTCCGCTACGCTCCGAAATGACAACAAAAGGGCCATCACCCTGAGCGCCGGATTGGGCATATCGGGTAGAAAAGCGCTGAAGGCGCGCTCTATACCAGCCTGGGGCAACGCCCCAGGTTTCGGTGCCCACAAGATGTTAAAGGGCTGAAGGCCCGCTCCATAGTTCTTCAGCTATGAATACCAAAAGCGCTACAAAGAGGCTCGCGAAGACTTGCGGGACATTGCCATTAACGTCTCCTGCACAAGCTAGGGCAACATCGCCATCGAAAGCGCCGCCGTACTCACCGCGCAGTTGGAACACACAGGCGGCATCTCCTCCTGAATCTGGCGGATATCCGCTTCCACTCGCGCAGCCTCCGGCTTGCGATGTGTGTCCTTCAAATACGCCAGATACTGCTGCAACACGGAAAGCCGATACGAGAGCAGCAGAGGCCGCGGCAGGTCGGTATGGCTGTTCACGATCTCGAGAGCCTTGAGCACGGCCTCTTCGGCGCCATCATGAACACCGCACTTCCACAGTGAAAAACTCTGTGCCGCCCAGAAGGTTGCGGCCTCCAGAGAGTTCGCCTTCAGGCTGGTGGACACCAGCGTCCGTGCCTGCTGGATATCCTGAAGTGCGCCCGGACAACGGCCCTGATAGGTACGCGCATAGCTGCGTGTCAGCAACGCGGCCTCTTTCTCAGAGCTATCTGTGCTTTGCTGACCTTGCAGCTCTGACAAAGTCTCAGAGGCCTCCTGTTCCGCGTCGCGATAGTGCCTCTCAAGAAGAAGCCCGATCGCGATCGCCTCATGCAGATGCGCCTCCTGCGGGCCATCATGCAGCTCCCGATTGAGCAGGAGCGACTTGCGCAGCAGTGTTCTCGATTCCTGGGTACGGCCGGTGGAGAGATAGACCGATCCCAGCCCATCCAATGCATCAGCCAGATCTCGATGAGAATCCGGGGATCGAAGCAGCGGAATGGCACGCGTGAAAGCTTCCTCTGCGCTGCCCAGGTCCAGTTGACTCTGATATTCGTTAGCGAGCCGCAGCCATAGTGCTCCGATCTGTCCCTCAGAAGCGTGCTGCTCTTCGGCATTCGCAATCTGCTGTCTCAGCGCAATAGAACGAGCCGAGGCCCGCTGCGCCTGCACCTTCACCATGAACGACAGAAGAACCGAAACGATGACAAAGGCACAGAGGAAGGGCGAAGGGCGGTCCGCATGAAGTGGGTAGGATACGTCGGGCGTCTTCATGCCCAGACAACGTGCTGAAGCATCGAGTGGTTAACAAAATCTCTCTACACACCGCAGAAAGAAATCGAAAAAAGTTTGTTAACCAAAGCCGAACGTTCTCCGTTGTATAGGCGAAGAACATTTCCAAATGAACTTTTCCAAGGATGACTGCAATGGGTCTTAACCGTTCGAAGCTGATGCCCGCGATGACACTTCTGCTGGCAATGACAATCTGCCCTGGCCACGTCTTCTCGCAAGCGAAGGAAACAGCCAAACAGGTTGTGCCGGTTCCGCCGGCGCCCACAGACGATGATCTGGCGGTTAAGCGGGACCAGTTGCTGGCGCTCCTTCGCATGAGTCCCACGCTGACACAGGTGCTCATCACCGATCCGACCCTGCTGGCGGACGATGCCTACATCAACCGCGTCAACCCGGAACTGGCGCGGTTCCTGGCGCAGCATCCGGAGATCACAAGGAATCCCGAGTTTTATCTCTTCGCCGAGTTTCCGGAGCAGCGTGGCCGGCATACCGAACCGCTTCGGCGTCGCGGAAACAACAACAATCAGATGAATCAGCTCGAACTGCGGCGGCAGTATATGCAGAATGCCCTGCAAACGCTGATCTTCATCGGAGTCGTAGGAAGCCTCTTATGGCTGATCCATATCCTTCTCGAAAACCGCAGATGGAGCCGCGTCTTCCGCCTGCAGAGCGAGATTCACAACAAGCTGATCGAGCGCTTTGCCACCACCGACAACCTGATGCAGTACATGAGTACCGAGTCCGGAAGACGCTTCCTGGAAGCCGCTCCCATTCCCATGGGCATGGACCGTCAGCGGATGTCGGGCGGACTCGCGCGAGTGATCGCATCGCTGCAGATCGGCCTGGTGCTCTCACTCCTCGGCCTGGGTCTGGTGTTGCTCCGCCACAGCGTGCAGGAGTTTGCCGCACCGCTTCTGGTGGCCGGCGTGGTGACCATGATGCCCGGTATCGCTCTCCTGCTCTCTGCCGCAATTACCTGGCGAGTCAGCTCCCGTTTGGGACTACTATCAGAGAACCAGAATGATGCGCAGCAGGATCACATCTAACAAGCGCGCTGGGCCGCAGGGAGCTTCACGATGAACTGGGAAAACGTCATTCCGGGAATCATGACTGGCGCCGCGGCTCAGACGGCAGATCCTGCTATGGACAGCGATCAGTTCGCAGCCTTCTATGAGCGCTCTTCTCGACAGCTATGGGCCTATCTGGCCCGGACCTCAGGCGACGCGGCGCTGGCAGATGACCTGATGCAGGAGAGCTATGTACGCTTTCTCTGCGTCAGACCCCTTGCTGAGGGAGAGATCGCCTCGCGCAGATACCTCTTCCGCATCGCCAGCAATCTGTTGCGCGATCACTGGCGGCGTCCGCGCACCCTCTCCATCGAAGACGCACCGGTGGAGCGGCTGGCGCAGGATACCTCAGTACAGATGGAGTCGCGCCTCTCGCTCGAACCCGCCATGGCTGCACTGCGGCCGCGGGACCGCCAACTGCTTTGGCTGGCGCACGCGGAAAACTACTCTCACCGCGAGATCGCGGAGATCACAGGGCTGGGTGTGACAAGCATCCGGCTGCTGCTCTTCCGAGCCAGGCGACAGATGGCGCAGGCTCTGGAGAAGAACGGCAGGGGAACAGTATGAATCTGAACGGATGCGCTCGTTTGGAAGAGGTACGGCATGCGCTCTCGCAGGGTCACTGGCCGCAGGCCTGCCCCGAATTGCAGGCCCATGCGCGGACCTGCGCGCGATGCACGGAAGAGGTGCTGGTCACAAAGCATCTCCAGATGCTGCGTGCACAGAGCATTGCGACCGTACAGCCCGGCAGCGCCAGCCTGCTTTGGTGGAAGGCCCAGGCCCGCCGCAGAAGCGCCATGCTGCAACAGATGGAACGGCCCCTGCTCGCCGGACAGCTCGTTGCGCTGGCGATCGTTTTTTCGATCATCGTGGGCTTCGTGACGCTTTACAGCCGCGGTGTGCTGACGAGCGGCATCGAGACCGGCGGTGCGGCGACGACTTCAAGCACCTGGTCGTGGTTGCTGGATGCCTGGGGACTGCTGCCCGTCCTCGCCGCTGCAGGCGTCATTGTTCTGCTGGCGGCCGTCGTTCTGTATCTAGTGCTGCCTGTCCGCTATCGCGATCAACACCGCCCGCAGAATGGATGAGTCCTCCGTCCGGAGGACTAGCTCATCCGAGTTCCTGACCCTTCGCTGCATTCAGAGCCGTGGTTGCGAGCATCCCTCCCAATCCCATGGTCTCCACCGCGGATGAAGGCACGATCACCATCGACCCACGTTCTTTGATCGCCTCATACAGCATGTTCATCGCACGAAGATGGAGTGCAACGGGATTCTCCTCGTACGCTGCCGCAGCCTGGACGAATTTATCGGAGATCTCTGTCTCTGCGAGGCCCAGAATGATGCGTGCCTGTCGTTCCCGTTCCGCCTGTGCCTGCCGTGACATCGCGTCCTGCAGGCTCGCGGGAATCTGCACATCACGGACCTCGACCGATTGCACGGTAATTCCCCATGGAGTCGTCTTCTCATCCAGAATCTTTTGCAGCTCGCGGCCAAGCGTCTCACGCTCGGCCACCAGTTGCGCCAGCTCATGACGCCCGATCGATTCACGCAGCGCTGTCTGCGCGCTCAACGAGATTGCATCAAAGTAATCCTCCACCTCCAGAATCGCCTTCTCCGCGTTCCAGACCATCCAGAAGACAATCGCGTCCACATTTACCGGTACCGTGTCGCGGGTCAGGGTAGATTCAGCGGTAACACTCGCAAGGCGAATTCTCTGATCCACATATGGAGTCAGCGTATCGACAATCGGAATGATGAAGAAAATGCCGGCTCCCTGGAGACGCCGGTAGCGGCCGAAACGCAATAACGCCACCTTCTCCCATTGCTTTACGACCTTAATGGCGTTAAGCAGGTAAAAACCCACCAGAATTCCCACCACCGCCGGGAGAGGGCTATCCGTTACCTTGCTTCCGATCACTCCAACGACACAACACACTCCAAACGCCATCAAAGCGACTTGGTTCGTTCCTCTATAGGTGCTCGTTCTGGCCGTCATGATCTCTCCTTCCGAACCCGTTCCTTTACCGCTCGTAATACTGCAAGAAGCTCATCGATCGAAAACCCGCCTGCGCCCGCACGTGCAATGGTTTCCTCTGCGATCTGATTCAACTGCCGCTCGCGTTCGGCGTCGGCATTGCGCAGCCGGCCCTCGCCAATGAACGTACCCGAACCCTGCTGCGTCTCGATAAGCCCGCTTATCTCAAGCTCACGATAGGCTCGTGCAACTGTGTTTGGATTGATCGCCAGATCGACCGCAAGCTGACGCACCGTGGGCAATTGATCCCCTGCAATCAACGCTCCCGTAGCCAGCCCACCGCACACCTGATCGATAACCTGCCGGTAGACTGGAACGCCGCTGACCGTGTCGAGGCGGAAACGGAACGGCGGGCGCGGCTTCTCTGACCGGGATTTCATGACAACAAATGTACTATTTAACTAGTACATGTCAACAATAATTTGAGGGCTGACGCAAATCCTATTCGGATCACCAGCTCACTCTTTTCAGAAACACAGACGTCTCACAGTCATGCGTGGAAGGCGGTTCGCACTCATCGTCGGCGGGTTCCTGTGTGGCACGATGCCTGGACAAACCACGATCGAGCGCAACGCAGCCCTCGTCGTGGTGCCGGTCATGGTGCAGACCTCCCAGCGTGACACGGTCTTCGGCCTGGAGGCGAAGGACTTCCTCGTAACCGACGATGGTGTGGCCCAGACTATTTCTCTTGACGAAGAGCAATCGCTGCCGTTGTCCCTGCTGGTCGTTATGCAGACCGGAGGAACTGCTCGTACTCACTTCCGGGATTACATCCATCTCAGCACCATGCTCAACCAGATAACGGAACAGCCGGGAAACCGCGTGGCCATCATGACCTTCGACAGCAAGCCGGAAGCGGCGATGCCGTTCACCTCAGATCTCTCCCGTTGGAACCAGGCGATTGATCATCCGGAGCAGGGAGATAGCGGAGCGGCGATCTTTGACGCGATCGCAACCGGCGTTCAGCTGTTGGAACAGCAGCCTGCCGACCGGAGGCGGGTAATGCTTCTGCTGTCGCAGCATCAGGACAATGGAAGCAAGGCGAAAGCAGACGAAATTCTGCGCGCTGTCGGAGAGGCGAATATCCAGATCTATAGCCTCTCGTTCTCCGCGGAAGGAGCAAAGATTAAACAGGCCTTCCGCGATCCTCCGCACCTCAACCCGCCGATCCCTGGAATCGGACAGGCGTATTGGGATCTCGGGACGCCGTTGTCACTCGCCATCGGAGCGCTGCAGAAGAATGCCGGAACCGAGGCAGCCACTCTTTCAGGAGGCGAAGGCCTTCCCTTCGCCGGCCGTGCGGACCTGGAACATCAGCTCGCAACCATCACCCAGCACATCCGTAATACGTATCTTCTCTCGTTCCCACCGCACTCCTCCGAACCGGGGCTGCACACACTCAACGTCCGTATACCCCAGCATCCCGAGCTGCGGGTCTCCGCACGCGCGTCGTACTGGAGAAGGTAGACGGAGCTTAAATCAAGGCGCAGAGACACACGAAAAGTTCTTCGCGTCATCGATGCTGCCGCTGCCCTTGTAGTGCGAGGCCTGAGGGTAAGGACAGAGCGGACGTGTACGGTCGACCTTGCCACTGCTTCGATGCGCTGCCACGATCTCCTTGGGCGCTTTGCCGTGCTCTACCCAATCTTCTAGGACGCCGATCTTATCGAAGGTGTCAGGTCCTTCTCCGCCGGAACAATGTCCCATGCCCGGCATCATGTACAACCGGATCCACTCCGGCAGATCGGCAGAGTTGCCGGTCTCCTGGAGTACAGATTTGTAGAACTCAATCGTCGAGCCCGGAGCCACCTGCTGGTCTGCCCAACCATGATAGAGAAGCAGCTTCCCGTGATGCCTGGCGAACGCCGCCAGATTCGAATCCAGCTCGTCGACATCTTTGTTGATTGCGTTTGCCTTTGCCGCATCGCGCTCCAGATCGAAGCTGCGCCAGTCCCAGTTGGGGTCCTGATAGACCAGGTAGCGGAACTGATCGAGGAACAGGTCTGCCGGCGCAGGCCCGCCGGCCAGACGCGCCCAGCGAAGCTCTGTCCCGGGCTCCAGACGCGGGAAGTACACATTGCCTTTCGCATCGGTCGCCGGGCTGATGATCGTCTGCGCGGTGTGAACCTGCCGCTCTGTCAGACAGTCGGCTCTGTCCTCCGCTTTGCATGCGAGCTGACCGAAATCAACCTGACAGCTTTCTGGATCCTCGATCAGGCCGTCTTTCACGCCATCCTTCGCGTCACAGGCATTGAGCACTGCTTGATGGATGATCGGATACTTGCTTGGCGGAATCGCATCAGCAGGATCTTTGAAGGTCCGGTTTGCAAGCCACAGAGCCCAGGCATTGCGGCGCACATTCGCCGGATCGCCGGCAATGATGCCGTCAAACTCATCAGGGAAACGCGCTGCCTGCAGCAAACCCTCACGCCCGCCGCCGGAGCATCCATTCCAATAGGAGTAGCGAGCATCGCGTCCATAAAAGGCCTTGATCAAGACCTTTGCCTCCACCGTCATCTCGTGTTCGGCGCGATAGGCAAAGTCCACGAACTTTTCAGGATGCCCCATCAGGAAGCTGCCGCTGCTCCCTGTGTGGCCATCGTCAGTCGCGCTGGTCGCATAGCCGCGGCGCAGAGCCTCCGCCATCGCATCATAGGCAATCGATCCACCCCAACCGCCGCTGCCGACAGCGAGATACTTGCCGTTCCATCCCATGACCGGAAGCCAGACTTCAATCCCGATGGCGGAATCACTCGTCGGCTTCAGCCTGGCAGCCACACGGCAGAAGGCGGGAAGACTGGTCAAGCTGCCCTTACCTTCCGGCGTCGTAAATGCACCCGCAGCAATGGTCTTCGCTGTCGCAATGGAAACGGACGAAGAACCCGCCTGTTGCAGCCGCTCGCACACCTGCCCCCATGCGCACGCTGTTGCCAACGCCGCCATAAGCACAGCCGCGGAAAATGTCCACCGAGTCATCATGATCTCTTTCGCCCGTGCCAACAATATCACTGACCTTCGAACTTGATTGTTACCAAGACTTGATAGACTCGGCCCTACAAGAGTGAGTTCCTATGGACGGTTCCGCATGTTTTGGCTCAAGAGGCGCCTGATATTGCTGGGTTTCGGACTTGTGTCGATTCCTATCGCTGTGGGCCAGAACAATCAGCCCCGCCTGGTTTACGATCTCGCCTCCATCAGGCCGTCCGGACCGAATGCTCCTGCCGGAGGCATTGATCCGCTCCCGGGTGGAACCGGCTACAAAGGCGAAGGCGTCTCCGTCAAGGTCATGCTCAGCGTGATGTACAGAGTTCCTCTGCGGCAGATCGTTGGTGGGCCGGACTGGCTCAACGACGAGAGGTTTGATGTCCAGGCCATCACGGAGACACCTTACAGCACCGACGATCTCCACCTCATGTTTCAGAACCTGCTGGCAGACCGCTTCCATCTGAAGCTGCACAAAGAGACCAGACTGGCTCCGGCCTACGTCCTCGCTATCGCCAAGTCCGGTTTGAAGATGGTGGAAGCTACCGCCGCGCAGGATCACAACATCCCGATCACAAATGGCGGAAACAATGAGTTCATTGGCAACAGTGTGCGCATGAGTTTCTTCTGCTGGTGGCTTGGGCTAAGGCTACAGAACGATCAACGCCCGGTGATCGATCAGACTGGCCTCACAGGAGCGTACGATTTCAGACTGTCGTTCCGGCCTCAGCTCGCTCCGAACGCATCTATGGACGTAAACAGTTCCGAGCAAGACAATCGCCCATCTATCTTCGATGCATTGAAGGATCAGCTCGGACTCGTGCTCACTCCTCAGAAAGGTCCCGTCGAAATACTAGTTATCGATTCGGTGGAGAAACCCTCGGAAAACTAGGGCAGTGTCCCAGAGGTTCCTGTCATAAACCTTGTCATCGCTGAACGTTCGGGTCCCCGGGGAACCTGTACCCCGGCGTATTTCGTGAAGGACCTGCTTTTCAGCGCTTCGCGTGGCAAAACCCGGTTCGAACTTCGCTCGAATAGTTCACCCGGTCACATATACAAAATTCCCGCCGACGCGTTTCGCTGTATACAGCGCCCGGTCACATTCGATCAGGAGTGTGTCTCCCTCCATCGTAGGTTCGCTCAGGGTAGCTACACCGAAGCTTGCCTTCAGCGTGATCGCCTCTTCGGCAAATGGAATACTCCTGGTTTCGAGCGCCGCGCGCAGCCGCTCCGCAATCTCATGCGCGCCGTTCTGTGGACAGTTCGGCAGCAGAATCACGAACTCATCGCCGCCCATCCTCGCTATGGCGTCCGCCTCTCTCAGCCCTTCGCGGAGGCATTGCGCCGCAGCCATCAATGCCTTGTCGCCGGCACGATGTCCGAAGGTATCGTTGATTCCCTTGAAATCGTCCAGGTCCATCATCACTACAGACAATGGCTGGCGGGTCTCGCGGCTGCGGATCACCGCATTGGTCAAAGCCTCTTCAAAGGCACGACGATTCATCACTCCTGTCAGCGGATCCGTCATCGCCTGCATTTGCAGCTCATCGCGCAGCGAGGTTGCCATCATCCAGAGAAACGCAAGATCGATCGACACGAAGATCGTCGTGTTCAACATTACGGTCGTTGTCTGGATCTCGTCAGCCTTCAGGTAAGTCTGCGTAGTTCCCCACACCAGCGTCAGCAGAATGCGCAGCAGGTTCAGCGCCGCGGAGAAGAACAGGACCGCGCTCATCGTGAGGGCCGGAGCGCGCATGCGCGTATACCAGCCATGCGCTGCTACCAGTCCGGCAAAGGCGAACTGAAAACCTGTCGCCAGGCCGATACCCGCCAGCCGCAGCCGTATATTCGGATATCCATAGGTAAACGTCAGGCACAACAGCAGTGAGAGTGCTGCTATGACGCACTGCCCTCGCCAGTACCAGCGCCGTTCTCCAAAGAACGCCGCCAGACAACGGTGCAGCAATACATATCCCATGCTGTATAGGAAGTTCGAAAGCACGACCGCTGCCCATACCGGCAGATGCTCACGGCTTGCAATCAGGATTCCGCCGACCAGATACCCAACATTGCTCGCCGCAAATGCAAGCAGGCCGCGCATGGCGCGATGCTGACGCAGATTAACCAGAACCAGCAGCGTGCAGAAGCTCAGCAGGCAAACCCGCTCCAGCAGCAGCGTCCGCATATCCATCCCGGTCTGGACCTCCCCGTCTGCTTCCGAAAGACACGTAGCAACATAAGGCAGACCGGGGGAAGGGCTTGCGTCATACTCTCATCGACACGTCCCGACTGCCAATCTTTTTTATTGTCCCCTGGTGACGAAAGAAACCATCGTCCCTCTCTATGAGGAAGAAAAAAGGGGACGGCATCAG
Source organism: Terriglobus albidus (assembly GCF_025685425.1). Taxonomy (GTDB): domain Bacteria; phylum Acidobacteriota; class Terriglobia; order Terriglobales; family Acidobacteriaceae; genus Terriglobus; species Terriglobus albidus. The sequence goes on along the minus strand of NZ_JAGTAS010000049.1, from coordinate 170,667 downwards.
GCCGTCCCCTTTTCAGCATGTCCACCACCTGGACGTTAGAGCACTTTCCCTGTTGCTGGTACCCCGGAAGGGGCGTGAAGCGGCGTTTTCATTGCGGAAAACGCCCATAATCCGAATGCTCTGGACTACACCTACAGGGAAAATGCTTCTACTGATTGAAGTTTGGTTCTTCCTCGTCCTCTGCGCCGTAGCGGCGTAGCAGGTTCGGTAGATTCTGGCTGAACGCCGCCTTCGGCATGACCGTATCACATCCCGCCTCAGTGGCTTTGGCCTTAAGGTCACCCTGCAGCACCGACAGGAAGCCAAGAATCGAGACCGTACGCTTGAGCTTGGTGCGGATCTTCGGCACCAGCGTCAGCGGCTTCACACTCGTGCTATTCAAGTCGAAGACGATCAGCGATGGCTTGGTGCGCTCCTCGCCGGAGAACAATTGCGCCAACTGCTCGGGATCGTTCTTCAGGAAGCAGACCTTCACGCCCAGCTTGCGCGCGGCCTCGTTGATCTTCGCCGTCAGGAACAGGTCGTCCACGAAGAAGTAGATGTGTGTGGGAGCATCTTCGCGGATCACCGCGTTACTGACCGGGGCACGCAGCTCGGGCGGCAGACGATCGACATTGCCACCTTCGAAGTCATAGTTACGGCGCTGCTTGCTGTGTCCGCCATGCCCGCCGCGGACGTTGCCGTTCATCTCCATCGTCGACGGCGAGACTTCGGCGTAGTTACCGTTTGCCTCGCGATAGCTGTGGTCCATCGGTCCCACAAAGCTGCGCGGACCCTTTGTCTTCTGCTTGCGGCGGCCGAATCCGCCACCGTTGACGCTGTTTCCGGGCTCGATCTGGTTACCGGGGCTGTAGCCACCACCGTCGGTACGCTGGCGTTCGCGGCGACGTTGCTTCTTCTTCCAGCGTTTGGCGCTGGCACTATTCTGTTGTCCCTGCTGTGGCTGGGTGCCGGCCTGCTGCGTCTTGGGCTGGGGCACAAAGTCGCTGTCTTCCCCGCTCTGGATCACAATCTGACCCTCAGGGGAAGCCGCGGCATCGGTAGGCTTGTTTTTACGGCGGCGGCGGCGGCGACGGCTGCTACGCGATGTGCCCTGACCCGGTGCAGTGGCTTGTCCGTTTTCGGAACTTACAGGTGGAGGGCCCTGAGGCGTCGTTGCCTCGGGCAGGTTCTGCTCTGAATTCATGCTTCCACTTCCTGGTTCACTTACATTTCTTCGGATCGAAAAGCCCTTCGGCTGCCCTCAGGCGCAGCCGCATCGCAGCCGCGTCCTGCGCAACCTTGGCTTCTAAAACCGGAATATCTTTCTCGGAGAAAACAGTCTCAAGTTCTACTCGAAAGGAACTTCGTCTCGTCTTATCTCGGCTGCGTTCGCCGGCAGTTCATGCAGGCGCTTCCCCACAACCCTTTGGCACACCAGTGTCTTGGTGAAACCTTTGTCTATCTGCCTGTAAGAATTTGGAACCTGGCGGGCCGTTCAAATCGCTCCCCTAGGAGTAAAGAGTCGATCACGGCCTCAGCCTTCTCAGCCTTCCGATAGGCAACACCATACTACCCGAGGGGGAGGTGCTTGGCAAGTCACTCCCCTTAACGACGAAAGGCTACCGCCCCGGTAGCCTTTCGTAATGGCCATCACTGGCCTCCCATAAAGTGGTTCCTAACCAGGAACCAGAACCGATCCGGGGTTCACAAAGCCTCTTTGGGCTGTGATATCTCTCCGGCTCGTTCGGTGCGTGCGTCTCGCGCATCTGCGAACCACCCTTCCTATAAGCACGGCCCGTGCCAAACTGTTATTCCTTATAAATTCAATAACTTAGAGATAATCCTGGGAACCCGTTCTATTTGCTTTGGAATGTCATAGATGCTATTTCTACGGTTTTCCATAGAACTACCCTCGGAGTGAGCTATTTCTGACACAGCGGACAGTAATGGGTTCCCCGTCCCGCCAACAACAGACGCTTGATCGGCGTCTTGCACGTCCGGCAAGGTTCGCCGGTACGAAGGTACACCCGGTGCTCCAACTGGAAGAATCCCCGCATCCCGTCCGCGTCCACGTAGTCTGAAACAGACGATCCGCCCAGCTTGATCGCATGCTGCAGTACCGCCTTCACAGCCTTGTGCAGGCGCTCCAACTCTACCCGCTTCAGCCGCCCTGCCTGACGAGTCGGCCGAATCCCGGCACGGTGCAGGCTTTCATCGGCATAGATATTCCCGACGCCGTGCAGCAGCTTCTGGTTCAACAACGCACTCTTGATCGGCGTCTTGCGGCCTTTGAAGAGCTCTACAAACTCGTCGATGCCGATCTTCAACGGTTCCTTGCCAGGCCCGGTATAGCCGCGCGTCACGCTCATGCGGCCAAACCGCCGCGGATCGATAAAGCGAATCTCACGGCCCGATTTCAGGTGCAGCACACCATGCGTATGCGGAGGTAACGGAACATCGCTGTCATTCACCAGCAGCCGGCCTGTCATCCCCAGGTGCACCAGGAACTGGGCTCCTCCGGCAAGCTCGAAGACCACAGTCTTACCGATCCGGTGAACCTGCTCGATCTTCTTTCCCTTCAGGGTCTCCGCGATCTCGTCGGCCGGCGACTTGAGAGGCTCCGGCTTCTCTCCCAGCCACACGCTGACTACCGTGTCTCCAGAGACACGTTCGTGTAGCCCATTCGCAACAGTTTCGACTTCGGGAAGCTCAGGCACCTCTCGATTAGACAGCATTTCTCCCTGACGTGGCATCTCACGCTCTCTGAACCGGGGACGACCAGATCTTCTGGCGCCCTCACGGTTCAAAAGGAGAGAAAGCGATGCGCAGACTCGCAACCCTGATACTTTGCTCGGCGATGTTGGCCCCTGTGGCCGCACCGGCATTTTCCCAGCAGTACGACCGCCACGGCCGCTTCTATGACGGAGCACGCCGCAGTTACTCCCGCAACGGCTACGACGACCGCTACGACCGCCGCTACTATGAGCAGCGCAAAGATCACGGCATCGGCCCCGGAAAGGGCGCTTTGATCGGGGGAGCCGGTGGGGCTGCTCTTGGAGCTGTCTTCGGCGGCGGCATGAAAGGTGCACTCATCGGCGGTGCCGCCGGTGCGGGTGTCGGCGCCCTTGCCGGCAAAGCCGCCCAGAACAAGCGCCGCAGCGACCGTTCCCGCGACTATCGCGACTACCGCTACGGCTACCGGTAAAGGAGACCCACGATGAAGACGATGGTGTTGGCAGCATTCCTGATGACGATTCCTGCGGCCGTAGTAGCCCAAGGAGTCAGCGGAACGCAGCGGATGAACGGCGAGGAGCCGAAGCCCTCCGTAACCTCTCAAAACCCGAATATGAGCCATCCCGGGGAATACACCACCGGATTGACCAACGAACAGTTGCTCCCCTTGACCGTGCACGAGGCCTGGGTGCAGAGCGGACGCAACGAAGACCGCTTCTTCGACATGGTCAAACAGCTCGCAGAGCTAAGCGCACAGAAGCGCGGACTCACTCTGCCGGAAAACGAAGCCGCCGGTCAGAAAGCAGGCGAGTGGATCAAGAAGGAAGCCAGAAAGGATCCAGACCAGTTGCTCTACGTGGTTGTCGATCGCGCCGTGATGAAGGTGGGAACAAAAGGTCCCGCAGTCGCCAGCCGATAGGCGGTGTCTTTTGTCATCCTGAGCCGTAGGCGAAGGACCTGATTTTCTTCCACTGAGCTTCCAGGTAAGGATGCCTTTAAGAACTGTAGTTGAAAGATAAGAGTTATTCCGTAGTCTTAACCGTTTGTCGCGGAAAAGTGGATAACAGGCTGAAGCGACTTAGTTTCAGTTACTTCAGTCTGTGTCCCGATTTAGAAAACGTGTCCTCGTTATACGAAAGTTGCGGACGTTTACCCCCTCAGAGCTATGGGAACGACCATTAAATCCCCGTTCTCCACACCACCAGGCGATCCACAGTGCGAAAGACAGGATGTGTTTAACGGAAATCACGGTCCAGCCCGCGTGATTGCTGGGATTCGTTAATGGCCCGTGTTCCACAAGGGTGTAGGAAAAAGCGTATTATCCTCGGTTTCCACAGGTTTTTCCTTAATGAGGAAACTGAAGCTTAATTGACAACCAGGACGTCACCTGTTAATCCATGCGATTCGCTTTCCAAGTTCTGGCTGTCGGCCTGTTTACCGTGTTGCCTGCTCCTGCGCAGACCAGTGGCCAGGCGCAGATGGCCAGCGATCGGATACACCAGCAGGTGATCGAGATCTACGGGCAGGCGCAGCCGTATCTCGATCTGCCGATCAAAAAGGTGCAGCATCAGATCGATGATCTGGATGGCTTGAAGATCGACGACGATCAGACCGGACTCAGTTCTCTGCTGCAACGCATGGGTGAGTCCGTCTCCGCGCAACTGCCTCGCATTCCGAATCTCGTAGCTCGTGAGGATATTGCTCTCGAGGAAGAAAGCATGCAGGTTCAAAGCCGTGGACGGCTGGCCGCTACCTCATCTCAAATGGTGCTTAAAGCGGAACGGCGCTACGAGTTCGTCATCCTCAGAAAACCCTCCGATGATCTCCAGATCTTCGAAGAATCGCGCAAAGAGATGGGTACCTCGAAAGACCCGATCCTGCCGCCACAGGCTACCGGCTTCAGCGGTCTTTGGATCCTCTTTACTCCTGGCATCCTCGAAGAGCAGAGATTCCGCTATCTCGGCACGCAGAAGATCCACGGGCGGCAAGCAGCAGTAATTGCGTTTGCGCAGGTGCCGGAGCGCGTGAAGATCCCGGGCCTCATCCGCAGTGTGGACGGCGACGTTCCGATGCTGCACCAGGGCATTGTCTGGGTCGACGAAGAGACATCACGGATTCTCCGCATCCGCACCGACCTTCTGACACCTCTGCCGCAGATCAGTACTACCCGTCTTACGTCCACCGTGGAATATTCCGAGATCCATCTGCCCCGCCTGGAGGAAAGGCTATGGCTTCCCCGCCGCGTAGAACTTCTGTGGACCATGAACGCCCATAACGGCGGAGAGATCCACCGCTACTCCAACTACCGCCTCTATAAGGCAAACGTGAGGATCATTACGGACCCTATAGGTACTGCTCCAATCGACGATGCTCCATAACGCATTACACTGGGTGCCCCATCCATTGCATCGCAATGGGTGGGAAATTCAAGCGAAGCTTATGTCGAAGATATCGAGCGTAGCTCGAACAGGTGGGAGCCGAGGGCTTCAGCCCTCGGTCTATTGGCTCAATATAAAAAATGGGCTTTAGCCCCGGGCCTTTTCCTGTCAGACAAAGAAGACCCAGGGCTAAAGCCCATCTACTTTTACGCCTTTATCAGCGGGTTGAAGCCCGCTGCTCCCACCGATTTCTGCCATGCTCTGGCGGTCTCAGATCAATCGAATTCGTCGCGCCCTATCTAGCAACCAGGAACCAGCAACTAGCAACTGAAACGAGCCACCTTTTGGTGGCTCGTTTCTCAGTTCAGCGTCTCCATCAGTTTGTTGATCGTGCGGTTCAGATCTTTATCCGTCCGGCGCTGCTCGTCGATCTTCGCAATCGAGTGCATTACGGTGGTGTGATGTTTGCCACCGAACTGGCGGCCGATCTCAGGAAGCGAAGCCTCGGTCATCTGCTTTGCGAGATACATCGCAATCTGGCGCGGAACTACGATCTGGCGTGAGTTGTTCTTCTGCTTCAGCTCCGCCACGCGCATACCGAACTGCTCCGCAACCGCGCGCTGAATCGCCTCGATCGTAATCTTGCGCACCTGCGTATCGATGAACTGCTTCAGGCACTGCTGCGCTGTCGGCAGTGTGATCTCTACGCCATGCAGCGAGCACCATGCGATCAAGCGTACGAGTGCGCCTTCCAACTCACGCACGTTAGTGCGCACATTCGATGCAATGAACAATGCCACATCGGTCGGCAGCGGCGTGTGCTCGCTCTCGGCCTTCTTCTGCAGAATGGCAACCTTGGTCTCGAGATCGGGCGGCTGAATGTCGGCAATCAATCCCCACTCGAAGCGCGAACGCAGACGGTCTTCAAAATCGGCAAGCTCTTTGGGCGGACGATCCGATGCGATGACGATCTGCTTCATCGACTCGTGCAATGCATTGAAAGTATGGAAAAACTCTTCCTGCGTACGCTCCTTGCCGGCCAGGAACTGGATATCGTCGATCAACAGCACGTCGACGTTGCGATACTTGTCGCGGAAGCTGGTCATCTTGTCATAGCGCACCGAGTTGATCATCTCGTTGGTGAACTTCTCACCCGAGACGTAGCTGATGGCTGCATGGGGATTGCGGCGCTTCACCTCGTGACCGATCGCCTGCATCAGGTGGGTCTTGCCCATACCCACGCCGCCGTACAGGAAGAGGGGGTTGTATGCCTTGGAAGGACGCTCCGCCACCGCGAGCGCGGCTGCGTGGGCGAACTGGTTGCCGCTGCCGATAACGAAGCCGTCGAAGATGTAACGCGGGTTCAGCTGCGCTGCCGTGTTCCAGTCAAAGCGAGACTGCTCCGGAAGATTCGTACTCTGCCGGGCATTGTTGTTGCGTGCATTGGTCAGCGAGCGGTCAGGCTGTGGCGCAAATCCGCCGTCCTCGCGCACCTTGGGCAGCGAGGGGTCTTCCTGGGGTGTCACGAAGAGCACCTTCTCAACCTCGAGGCCGAGGTTGTCGATTGCCTCCATGATCAGATTTTCATAACGATCCCCTACATGTTGAAACTCAGTCGAGGGGATGCGGACGTACAGGGTCGTGCCGTTGATATGGGAGAAGCGTGTGGGCTTGAACCAGGTGTCGTACGATTGCCGGTTCACCTTCTTCTGCAACGCTTCAAGAATACGGACCCAGTGATTCAAAACAACGGTAGCAGTCGGTGCAAAGGACATGTCTTTCCTATCGGTCCGAACGGCTGTCTGGCACAACGAGACCCTGAAAGAGCAAGAAACAGCAAACGACCATCCTTGCCTGCTTGAGGAAATCTCATGCGGGTGAGGGGGGAGAACGTTTGCCTGGAAGCTCCGCGCTGCGCTGCGCGAGAGGTTGTTTCGTTGAGGGTCCTGCGTGGTGAAAAAGACAGCCGATGAACTGTCGTGTCTCTATCGAACAGTGCCGATAGTAGCACGCTGAACCGGGACCAATTCAAGCGGCATTCACCAATTAATTTTCAGTTGCACCATGCATTGTGAAACTTCCGCCAGGTGCTCAAAAAGTGTGAACGAATCTGAGTCCAAAAGGCAGACTTAGCTTGGCCGAAAGTGGAAATCAGGGTAGAATAAAAAGCTGTTGCAACTTCAAGGATTTGATGTAGGAGAGGCTATCCCATGCCCAAGCGTACCTTTCAACCCAACCGCCGCCGCCGCTCGAAGGTTCATGGTTTCCTGACCCGTATGGCCAGCAAGGCCGGACGCGCCGTTCTGAGCCGCCGCCGCGCCAAGGGCCGTCATAAGATCGCCGTCAGCGCCGGTTACCGCGACTAGTTTTACCCCGTTCTTCCCATGCAGCCCGGCCCCATCTCGCTGGAGCAGGCATGCGCGAAGCTGACCGAGCTTTGGTCGCCGCGTATCGTAGGCCGGGTCAATGACCAGTACATCAAGGTAGCGAAGATCCAGGGAGAGTTTCCCTGGCACGCGCATGAACGTGAGGACGAGATGTTTCTCGTCCTCCGCGGACGCCTGCGTATCGGCCGTGAAGCCGCCGACGGCGGCCCGGTCTTCGTCGGTCCCGGCGAGTTCTTCGTGGTGCCCCGTGGCATCCGCCACAACACCGCCGCCGAAGAAGAGACCTGGATCGTGCTCATCGAGACCGTCACCACCGCGCATGCCGGTGGCGAGAAGACCGACCGGGCACGCACCCTGGAAGAACAGCTCCGTCCGCTCTGAGGAACCGAACCCTAAAGCAATTCTCCCAATGATGTCGAGCGGAGTCCTGTCTGTTTGCGCCGTTTCCCTCGAAGAAAACGGCATTCGCCGACTTTATCGAGAGCTACAGTATTAGGAGAATTGCTTTTTATGTACGCCGATCTCCGCCTTCGCAAACACGCCGACTTTCTGAGCGTGTACGGCCGCAGCCGCAAGCAGCACGCCCGGCAGATGGCTTACTTCTTCGCTCCCCGCGAGGACGAGGGCACAGGTCCGCGCGTCGGCCTGACCGTCGGCAAGGTTATGGGCAAGGCGCACGACCGCAACCGCATCAAGCGCCGGCTCCGTGCCGCCATACGAGCCAATGCCGCCCTGCTCACCTCCCCGGTCGACGTGATCCTGCATCCCCGGCGCACCGTACTCGAGGTCGAGTTCGAAAAGCTGAAGGCTGATGTCGCCGACGTCTTCCGTGCCGTCCAGCGCGCCACCTCCAGGGTCCGGTCATGAGCTGGCTGCTCCGCGGTCTCTTTACGCTCTACCGCTGGACGCTCTCTCCCCTGCTGCACAGCTTCGGCCTCGGCAACTGCAAATATCAGCCCACCTGCTCCGAATATGCGGAGGTCGCCCTTTATCGCCACGGTGTCTTCAAAGGCACTGCGCTTGCGGTCTGGCGGATTCTCCGCTGCAACCCCTTCAGTAAAGGCGGTCTGGACCCGGTTCCAAAGACAAAGCACGCACGATAAAAACAATCACTGCCCCATGAATGGTGCGTTTCGTAGTGTGTATTCAGGCACCGTATGCGAGCAAACAATTCCCTTCCCCAATACAATGGAAATGAGCGATTTTGCGCCTAAAATCACGCGCCCGCTCGCAGGATCTACTCAGGAAGAGAGTCGAAGTCTCCTTGGCAGAAATCAAGAATCCCAATCAGCAGGCAAACGCCGGCAGCTCCACCACAATGCTGGTGATGATGGTGGTCTTTCTCGGCGTATTCTTTGGCCTTCGCTACTTCGGCCCGAAGAAGCAGCCTACGCCGGCCACCCCCGCGCAGCAGCAACAGGCCCAGCAACACCAGGAGGCCCTGCAGCAGGCGACCACGCCTGCTGTAACCAGTCCCACTGCGGCATCGGTTGCCGCTGAAGGTGAGCAGACGACGACGATCGAGAATGCCGTCTACCGCATCACCTTCACCAATCGAGGAGCCCAGGTGACCCACTGGATCCTCAAGGACTACAAGGACTCCCACGGCGCACCTTTGGACCTGGTCCACAAGACCGCCGCCGCGAAGTACGGCTATCCGCTGTCGCTCTACTCCTATGACACCGGCGCGATGGCGAAGCTCAACAGCGGTCTCTACGTAGCCTCCGCCACTGGCAACATCACCGCTCCGGCGACCCTGACCTTCACCTACGCCGCCGGCGGACTCGAAGTGAAGAAGACCTTCACTTTCGACAACACCTATGTCCTCGGTTCACGCATAGAGGTGAAGCAGAACGGCTCTCCGGTTCGCGCCCTGCTCTCCTGGCCTGCGGGCTTCGGTGATCAGGAAAACGCATCGCACCACACCTACGACCAGTTGGACAGCTCCCAGAACGGCAGCGAGACGCACGTCGCTGCCAAGAAGGTAAGCGGCGGCAACACGCTGAATGGCCCATTTGACTGGGCAGGTGTGAGTGACCTCCACTTCGCCGCCATCTTTCTTCCGGACAACCCTGCTACGGCAAGCGTGGTGACGCTGAATCATCCGATCGATGTCTCCAAAGACGGCGACGGCAAGAACATCCTTTCTCTTCCGTCGCTGGGCGCCGGCATGGGTGATGTGAGTGGAGCCTCATCGCTGCGCATCTTCGCCGGCCCCAAGGCCGTCAGTGTGCTGAAGAACATCAAGGCTGCCGATGGTAAGACGACGCTTGAGCCGTTACTCGACTTCGGTTTCTTCGGATTCTTCGGCAAGTATCTCTTCCTCGCGCTGCAGGCCGTACACAAGTACGTTCCCAACTGGGGCTGGTCGATCATTGTTCTCACGGTGATCATCAACCTGATTCTGCTGCCGCTGCGCTACAAGACCATGCAGTCGGCGCTGAAGATGCAGCGTATCCAGCCGCAGATGGACGCCATCAAGGCCAAGTACGCCAAGTACAAGGTCACCGATCCGAAGCGCGCGGAGATGAACGCCGAGATTATGGACCTGCAGAAGCGCGAGGGCGTGAATGTCTTCGGCGGCTGCCTGCCCACACTGATTCAGCTCCCGTTACTCTTCGCCTTCCTGGGGATGCTGCCCAAAGTCGTTGAGCTTCGCGGGGCGCACTGGTACTGGCTGCATGACCTCACAGCAGCCGATCCGTATCACATTCTGCCCATCATCATGATCGTCTCGCAGTTCCTGATGCAGTTCTATACGCCCTCACCGGGTATGGATCCTGCACAGCAGAAGATGATGGCCTTCATGATGCCGGCCTTCTCTGGCTACATTACCTGGAACTATGCCTCCGGCCTGGCCCTCTACTGGTCAATCGGTAACCTTATCGGAATCATCCAGCAGCAGGTGATGAACCGCACCAGCCTTGGCCGCGAGATGAAACAGCTGGCAGCCAAGCGTGCGCGCCGTCGCCAGCCGGCAACCATTCAGGGCCGTCGCTAGAGCGGCCGCTCGAGGAACAGAACCATGGAAGATCTTTCTCAGGCTGCAAAGAAGGTAGCTGCGTTTGTGCAGACGCTGACCACCACCGGTGGCATGCGTCTGAAGTACCGCATCACCGCCGGCGCCGGAGCCTCTGACCCGGACGGTCTCGAACGGCGCGACATCTATGTCGAGCTTGCCGGTCCCGACGCTCCACAATTGACGGAGCGTAATGGCGAGGGGCTGCGTGCGCTCGAGCACATCGCCGCGAAGATCCTGCGCCTTGAACCCGAGGAGCACGACCGCATCTCCTTCGATGCCAATGGCTTCAAGGCCGAACGGGCACGTGACCTGCGCGAGAGCGCCGAAGACGCCGCCGAACGCGTCCGCGAGACCAACCGCCCCTACAGCTTCCCTCCCATGAGCAGCCGCGAACGCCGTATGCTGCACATGGCGTTGAGCGAACAGACCGATCTGCGCACGGAGTCCAGCGGCGAAGGCCGCGATCGCTTCGTTGTGCTGTATCCAGCCGACTACCAGGGCACCGTTCGCGCTCCACGCCGCGATGACCGTGCCGGCTTTGGCCGCGGCCGCGGTGGACGAGGTGGTGGTGGACGCAGCGGCGGTGGGCGAGGCGGCTACGGCCGTCGCTACTAAACAGAACAAACACGCATCTAAAAAACAGGCGGCCATCATAGCCGCCTGTTTTCGTTTCTAGACTGTTTGCTGCGACCCCGGCCCTTCAGCGCTCGGAGCCATTGCACTTTTGTTTGTCATTTCGCAGCGTAGCGAGAAATCTGCTTTTCTCCCAGGGCACCCCGGTCCACAACGAATTTGTCGATACCGGCGAACGGGTTTCATTGCGAGCTCCGGACATGGATATCTGTTGCATGGGTTATCGCGGATACGCCGGTAGGTCCTATCGATACGGCAGCGAGCAGGTGATGGCGCCGCGCTGAAAACACAAGCTTACGGCCACCTGAAAACAATAGACGGCATCTATTTACAGCAGTAACCGGAGCGGGGCAACATACCTCTCTCGTACGCTACCGAGGTCCTGCTTTCCGGGTGGGTTCTATGGCTGTGCGGGACCATCCCGACATACCCGTCGTAAGCAGACGGCGTTTCCTCAAGCAGACATTTGCATTCAGTGCCCTTGCGGCAGTTACGAGTCCACTGCTGAGATGCGGTTCCGGCTCGCATCCGGAAGACCAGCATCCGGGCAATGCCGCGACCGCGGACTTCCTTGTCATCGGCGATTGGGGAACCGGCGATGCCAATCAGGCCCTGGTTGCTACTGCGATGCAGCACTATGTCACACAACAGAACATCACCGCAAGCGCCATGCTGATGATCGGCGATAACTTTTATACGCCGATGGAGGACGGCGCGAACGACAAACGCTGGCAGACCCAGTTTGAACAGATGTATCCCGCCGGCGTCTTCAATTGTCCCGTGTATGCGATCCCGGGAAATCACGACTATGAATACCTGCCCATCCCCAAATACCCGGCCGAGTTGGAATACGCCCGAAAGGCAGGCACTCGCTGGACGATGCCGTCACAGTGGTATCGCGTCGCCTGGCCGGCGGCCAACCCGCTCGTGACCTTCCTTGCCCTGGACAGCAATATGCCATTCGGCAACGACGTTACCCGTAAGGGTACGTTCTATTGCATGACGGAACAGCAACGTCTCGACGAACTGGCCTGGCTCAAAGATGAGCTGGCGAAGCCGCTCACCACACCTTTTCTGGTGGCCTTAGGACATCACCCGATCTATTCCAACGGCATGTATGGCGATTCGCCGATCCTGATGCAGGATTGGGATCCGCTGCTCCGCTCCTCCGGCGCGCATGTCTATCTGTGTGGACACGATCATGACCTGCAGCACCTGGAGTTTGCCGGCCACCCCACATCCTTCGTTCTCTCCGGCGGCGGCGGTGCTCCGCTATATCGCATCATGATCGATGAGTCAGTGCGCGGCCCCTACGCTGTACAGATCAACGGCTTCACCCATGTGACGGTGACACCTTCCCTGATGACACTACGACACGTCGATCTCAACGGGAATGTCGTACATGCATTTACGAAGACCACCGATCACAAGGTCACGATTCTCTGACCAGCGATCCATCTAAAGCGAGAGTGTTTGCGTTTCACGCCATTCGAGTCCGCATGGCAATTTCACGGCCGCGTAATCCAGATGAATCACGCGCCTGTGATGCGGAGAGGCTGATGGAGATGATGCGTGCAGTAGCAATGGCCGCATTAACAGTGCACTTCCCTGCGAAGCTTCGCAGATAACAGCCTGTTGCATCGTCAGTTTTTCTGTCTCCGCCACACTGAGTTTTCCGCTACGATGCGAGCCAGGAATAACCTTCAGCGCTCCATTGATTGCCGGGCAAGGATCAAGATGTAGCCGCACCGAGATCATCTGTTCCAGAATCTCCGCGGGTGGCTGTACTTGCAGCACATCTGCCTTTACAGACCATGGTCCATACCCCTCACACTCAATCCGTTCGCGTACCGCAATGGTGACATCTTGATGCCACGGCACCTTCCAGTTTGCATCTGGCGTCTTATCAAAGAGGATCGCCCTCACCATCGTGAAACGATCGCCTAGAACAGGCGCCACCAGCGCACGCATTGCCTCAGACTCTGTCAGTGTGCGGACCTCGGGAACGATGTCCATGAGGTTGCGAACACCGCCGCGCAATGCCTCTGGTATGGCCTCCGTGGAGACTGAGTCAATCAACGCTTTCACCTGAAATGGCAAGAGCACGTCTTCGACAATCGCGAAGCCGTGCTCTCGAACCTGTTCCACCATCTGCATCACAGCGTCGGCGACTTCGACTCCAGCAGCCCCTGCGCACGCGTGATGAACTCTGCCAGAGATACACTGCCCTGGTCGCCCACGCCGCGTGTACGCACGCTTACCGCCTCACTGGCGGCTTCCTTGTCACCCATCACCAGCACGAACGGAAACTTCTGCAACGTAAAGTCGCGGATCTTTGCATTCATCTTTTCGTTGCGCACATCCAGCTCCACACGCAATCCAGCGGCCTCAAGCTTCTGCTTTACCTGCTCGGCATACTCGTGATGCTTTTCGCTGATTGGCACCAGACCAATCTGCACCGGCGACAGCCACAGCGGGAACGCTCCGGCATAGTGCTCGATCAACACACCGAAGAAACGTTCCACGCTTCCAAACAGAGCGCGGTGCACCATCACCGGTTGATGGCGCTCGCCATCTTCACCGACATACTCCAGCTCGAAGCGGCGGGGCAGGTTGAAATCGAACTGTACCGTCGAGAGCTGCCACAGACGGCCCAGTACATCGACGAGCTTCACATCGATCTTCGGTCCATAGAATGCGGCCTCTCCGGGGAAGGTCTGGAAGCTCAATCCGCGGCCAACCAGCACCTCCTGCAGAGCTCCCTCGGCGTGTGCCCAATCATCTGCAGTTCCGAAGAACTCACCAGGCTTGTTGGGATCGCGGGTCGACAGCTCCACGCGATACTCCGAGAAGCCAAAGGTCTTCAGCACCGACTCGGCAAAATCAAGGCACGCCTCAATCTCGCCCTTGACCTGATCGGGCGTGCAGAAGATATGCGCATCATCCTGCGTAAAGCCGCGCACGCGCAGCAGGCCATGCATGGTTCCACTGCGCTCGAAGCGGTACACGTTGCCCAGCTCCGCATAACGAGCGGGTAGATCGCGATAGCTCTTAGGCGTGGATTTGTAGATCAGGATGTGGCCGGGGCAGTTCATCGGCTTTACCCGATACTCTGCGTCATCCAGCTCCATCGGCGGGAACATGTCCTTGGAGTACACGCCGTCGTGGCCTGAGATCTTCCAGAGCTCGCGCTTCATGATGTGCGGCGTAAAGACCAGGTTGTAGCCGCGACGGAGGCACTCTTCACGCATCCAGTCTTCCATCGTCTTGCGGATGATGCCGCCCTTCGGATGCCAGAAGATCAGGCCCGATCCAGCGACCTCCTGGATCGAATACAGGTCGAGCTGCTTGCCCAGCACACGGTGATCGCGCGCCTTGATCTCCTCCAGGTGCTTGAAGTGCGCGTCCAGGTCTTTCTTGTTGTAGAAGGCTGTGCCGTAGACGCGCTGCAACTGCGGATTCTTCTCATCGCCCAGCCAGTAGGCTCCGGCCAGGTTCGTCACTTTGAACGCTTTGACGCGCCCCGTTGAAGGTACATGCGGTCCGCGGCAGAAGTCGATGAAGCTCCCGTTCTTATACAGCGAGACCTGCTCGCCATCTTTGGTGAACTTCTCCACGAAGTGCTGCTTCATGAAATCGCCGTTTGCCTTGAACTCGCGGAGCGCCTGTTCACGCGGCTCGTACTCCCGTACAAACTTCTCATCGCGCGCCACCACCTCGGCCATGCGCTGCTCGATCTTCTCCAGATCATCGGGAGTGAAGGGCTTTTCGCGATAGAAGTCGTAGAAGAAGCCGGTATCCGTGGCGGGGCCATGGCCCAGCTTGGTCTCCGGAAACAGCTCCAGCACTGCCGTCGCCATTACGTGCGCAGCCGAGTGGCGGACGACCTTCAGCGCCTCCGGTGCATCTTCCTTCAGCAGCCACAGGGCGACATCCTCGTTCAGCGGGGCCGAGAGATCCACTAACCGCTCGCCGCTCTCGTGTGCGGCATACATGGCGTCTTCGCTGCCAGTCTCGGTGGCCGTGGTCTCCGCGTTGGGGTTCGTCAGTGGGCGAATCTTTGCCACGACCACGGCGGCGGCAAGGCGCGGAGAGATGCCGTTAGCGACATCAAGCGGTGTGGTGCCTTTGGGCACCTCGCGCACGGAACCATCAGGAAGCTGGATGCGGATATTCTCAGGACTCACGTTTAACAGGATATTGGTTCGACTCCCATAGCGTCGAGATTGGGGTGCCGGAACGCGTCCGCGCCCAAAAATTCCCCAAAAATTACAGTTGCAGCCACTCTGGCCCCGGGTGTATTGTCAGGTCACTTCGCAAGGCATACCCGCTAGGAGTAGACGGGCCGCTTTCCGCCTGCCTGGACGGCTTTGAACCATCTCGCGAAGACTGCGTCTTTTGCATGAGAGCCGGAATACCGGCGCGAAGGATGACAGAAACACGCCGATGAGCGCTCTGCACTAAGGCCTTACCCTCCCGGGAGGTACGCGATGCTCTGAAGCCTGGTGATGCCATACGGCTTTTTGTGCGAGAGCCGACTTTCGCAGCACCATTTTGGGGCATACCCGTTACCAATGGCACTTGCAGCACTGCAGGATCCCGTTTCCCGCGGGAGCGGTAATGCGATAAGAATTCAGACAATTAATTAACCGTTTGGAGGCAACAAAAAAGCGGGAGTTGGCGTTTTATATAGTGGTAGAGACGCGGTTAGACCACCCGCAGCTCAAAACTCCCCCAAACGATGTATCGCCGAACGCGCAAAGTGGCATGGAGCGAGGCCATCTCACGGCGTACATTCAACGTTGTCAATCAGAACAGATCGAAGGAACGAGAACGTCGTTCAAGGATTTTTTAAGGAGCGGACAATGCAGGTACTTTGCAAAGCATCCACGATGGCAACCGATATTCAGTGCAGCGTGTGCGGACAATACTTCCAGGTTTTCTGGGAGCGCACCAATCCGACTGAGCGGGAAGCTGCCCGCGAGGAGATCCTCGCCGCTCTGAAGGCGCAGCACACCACGAATCGCGGGACGGATGCCCATGGTGCATGTTTCAACCTGCCGGAATGGAATGGCTCGCCGAAGTACTCCGGCGCTGCCCTTTTGGGCAACGCCCCGGCAACCACCTTCCAGGCTGCGTAGCTATCACCGCTTCTCCCAGGAAGTGGCGGGCGGAGGCTTTGTGCTTCCGCCCGTTTTCTCTTAAACAAGACCCACGCCCTCAGGCGTGGGTCTTGTTGTTTCAGAAGCTACTTCTTCTCGATGGCGTTTGGGAAGAGTCCCGGAATCGGCGCATCCTTCTGCTTGGTCAGCTCCGGATGTGGGAAGGCCTTGCGTGGCAGCATCGCCTCACGCTCGCTGGTGTTGTACAGGAAGATCGCCTCAATGATCGCGGCCTGTTCCAGGTCGGCCTGGTGCAGACGCTCGTAGGTATCCATGTTGGAGTGGTGGGTACGGGTGTCGTAGTCCATCGGGTCCTGGATGAACTGGAAGCCCGGCAGCCCCACGGCATCGAAGGACAGGTGGTCCGTTCCGCCCGTATTGCGGTAGCTGATAGTGGAGATGCCCAGATCCTTCAGCGGAGCAATCCACTGCGCAAAGACGTTGCCGATGGCATAGTTCTCCTGCGTGTAGACGCCACGAAGTTTACCCGTGCCGTTATCGACGTTGAAGTAGCCGTCCAGCGTCTCCCACTCCTTGGTGGTCTTGATGGGCGGTTGCTGCTCCGCACGCGACTGAGGGCCGCCGCCGCCCGCGCCGCAGGCAGGTGCAGGACCCTCCGGTCCGCCGAAGTGCGTGCGCACATAGCCGCGCGAGCCGCAGAGACCCTGCTCCTCACCCGTCCACAGAGCGATGCGGATGGTGCGCTTCGGCTTGTAGCCGATCGCCTTCAGGATACGGAGGGCCTCCATGGCGACAACCGATCCGGCGGCATTATCCGTTGCTCCGGTAGCGCTTATCCAGCTATCCAGATGTCCGCCCACCATGACGACCTGATCCTTCAGCTTGGGATCGTTCCCTGGAATCTCGGCAACCGTATTGAAGCCGTGCTCGTGATCACCGGTGAACTTCGCTTCGATATTTACCTCGAGCTCGATGGGCACATTCGCCGCCAGCAGACGCGACAAGCGGCCATAGTTCTCAATGGTCATCACGGCATTGGGAATCTTCACGGCGTTGGCCGCCGTCTGTGCTCCACGCACCAGGTTGGCCCCGTTGTCGTCGAAGATGATGCCGGTGCCACCGCCCAGAGCTCCATCGCGGCTCGGCGTGATAATCACGGCTACGCCCTCGTCGGTCATCATCTTCAACGCCTCGGCGCGCAGACGGGCACGCTCTGCCAATGCTGCTGGATTGAAGGCCGGACTGCCGGCGCGAGGCGCCGGATAGGTCTCCATCTCCTTCAGTTCGTCATCGGTGTAGCGGCGGAAGAGAGGCTTGTCCAGATCAGGCACGGCTCGCGGAGCTCCGAAGAGCACGATCTTACCTCCCAGCTTGCCTTTGTACTTCTCGATGTCCTTTGTTTCCTGAATGTCGACCAGGACAGCCTCACAGCTCACGGGGCCTTTGGTCGCCGGCGACCAGGGAGCGGCCTGGATCCAGAGCGGCTCCGGATCGGGAGAGATCATCCGCGCCCAGCTATTGATCTGCTGCCAGCCCATGCCGAACTCGCCCCAGTCCTCCAGGTGCGCATTCTCCAGGCCGATCTTGGTAAGGGTCTCCTTGGTCCACTCATTGGCCTTGGCCATGTTGGGCGAACCGGTCAGGCGGGGTCCAATGCCGTCTACCAGGGCCGAGGCGAACTGCATCACCCGTCCGTGCTGCATACCCTCCTCGCGGATACGCATGTAGGCATCGAGATCGATCTTCTCAACGGTGGGCTGCTCGGCCTCCCAGGCCTTGGCGGTAGCGGCAGCAGGCGCAGCCACAGGCTTTTTGTCCGCCGCGACAGACGGCAGCGCAAAGACGCTGAGAGCGGCTACAGGCAAGCTCCAGCGCACGACAGAACGTACAAAATGCATGACTCAACCTCCAGAAAGAAACGCCAGATGTAGGGGATGCGGTGATGTGTACGGATGCTAACAGGACGGACCACTGCCGGAAAGTGTTTCAGCAAAACGTTTGTCCCAAGGCAGCCCCGAATTCGGGTGCCCCATATGTCTCTCAGGGACATGGGTATTCGGGCTACGCGCGAACCGCCTTTTAGAACTTTCGAGATTGTCGAGGAAATTACCGCATTCCGTCTTGCCAGAGGGAACGGCTAGAGTATTTCCCTGTTGCTGGGTATCCCGGAAGGGTGTGTGTTGGCGTTTTCATGCGCCAAGGCACAAGTCGAGAGGAGGCAAGGTCCTTACCCCACCCCATACCGTACGTCTTCAACTTTCAACTTGGAACTTTCAACTAGCTTTTGCGTGCGATTCGCTTCACCCACAGGGTACCGAGGAAGCCGCCAGCCACCACCAGGGCCACCGCGCCGGCTGGAATCCCGATCTTCATATACGCCACGGTGTAGTTCACCGTTTTGTGCGTAAAGGCGCCGTAGAACAGCAGGCTGAAGATGCCCACGAAGGTCGCTGCGAAGAAGACCAGAAAGCCGGAGGCCAGCGTCATCAACAGGCTGGCAAACCAGCCCAGATCGCCGAACGGAACGCCGAAGATCCGGCCGTGTGAACTCCCTGGGATTTGCTGTGCCCGCGTCATCATTGCTCCTTTAGAATAAACCGTGATGTCGGAACGTGTGCAGTCGCAACTGATTACAGCCTCGCAGGTGGCACGGGAGGCTTCCGTGCGCCAGGGAAGCAACGGCGTCTGCTACGCGGTCTACGGAGAAGCCAAGCTCGCCGGCGCCGATCTGGAACAGATCATCAATGCCGTTCCCGCCGCCATGGCTGACGCGCTGAAGCGCAAGGCTTACTACTTCGTTCCCCTGGCGATCGCCGAGATGCGGGGCGATGTCGCCACCCGCGCCAATACCCCCGAAGACATTCTTATCTCCTCCGACTTCACGACCGAGCTCGGCGACCGCGCCAGTTGCCACCGCAACGTGGATTTTGGCACCTCCGAGGGTGTCTTCATCTCAGCGCGCCTGATGCACGACCGCTTTGCCCTGGCTTTCGAGTTCTTCATCAATGTCGGCCACGCCTTTGTAGATCAGGCCGGTGTGCCCGAGAGCTTCTCAGAGCTTGTCTGGAAGCAGGCCCAGGCCGATGTCCGGGGTGAGACCAGCCAGGACGCCTTCGACAGCCGCAAGCAGGCCCGCACCAATAACGACGAAAAGGCCAGGAGTGACTTTGCGGCGCTGGCCTTCGCCGATTCCATCGCCATCTATCTGCTTTCGCTGGCCATCGACTTCGACTACGCCGAGCTCCGCGAGCGTGAGTACCCGCTGCTGGCTCCCACGGCGCTGGCCGAGCGCCTGAAGCTCGTCGCCCAGCTCTTCCCGCCTAACCCTGGCTACGAGTTCGCCATCAAGTACCGCCGCCGCTAACCCCCATGCGTACGAAGATCATCACAGCGGTCTTCGCCTTCCTCGGCCTCTTCGCAGGCGCCTTCAGCCTGTGGACCGCAGGTAACAGCATCCGCTACGGCATTCCTCTCGGCGGCTTCTGGACCCTGGTGACCACCATCACCTGTCCACCCGCGCACTGGCTGCCGTACGCAACCAGACTCTGGCCCCTGTTGCTTCTGGCCAACATCGTCCTTTACGCCATTCTCGGTTTCGTGATCGGACGGCTTTTGCCTCCAGACAGAACCACCAGCAACTAGCAACCAGGAACTAGCAACCAGCATGATTGCTCACCTTCGCGGAATGCTCCTCGCCAAACATCCCAACCAGGCCATCGTCGAGGCCTCAGGTGTGGGCTACGACGTCACCATCTCGATTGAGACCTTCACTCACCTTCCCGAGGAAGGCCGTGAGGTGAAGCTGCACATCCATACCCATGTGCGCGAGGACGCGATTGCTCTTTTCGGCTTTCTCGAGCGTGACGAAAAGAAGCTCTTCGAAAAGCTGATTACTGTCAGCGGCATTGGCCCAAAGCTGGCCGTGACGGTTCTCTCCGGCCTTCCCTCACAGCGCCTTGTCGCCGCCATTCGCGCGCAGGACCACGCCACGCTGACCAGGGTACCGGGCATCGGCAAAAAGACCGCCGAGCGCGTCGTGTTGGAGCTGAAGGACAAGCTGGAAGAGTTCGCCCTGCCCACATCGCAGATCCCCACTCTGCCGGCTGGCGCAGCAACGGAAGACGTCCTCTCCGCCCTTACCAACCTGGGTTACCAGAAACCGGCAGCCGAAAAGGCGATGGAAGCGGCACTGAAGAAAGAACCCAACATCGCCGACGACTTCGAGCAACTCTTCCGCGCCACCTTGGCCGCCATCCGCTAGCCGGACAGCTAGCGTTTTTTACGTGTCATCCTGAGCGTAGCGAAGGACCCGCTTTCTCGCCGTGGCACAGCGTTCGAACCGATCACGCTGTGCGCGACGTCTTTTCGTTTGTCATCCCGTACGGATCTGCTTTTTGAGAAGTGTCGTGAGGCGCGGGTATCCAACAAACCACACCGTACGTCTTCAACTTTCAACTTTTAACTTTCGACGAGCGCCGCAGGCGCTCCCTTGACACTTTGACAGTCGGATATCTACCATCGCCAATCATCGAGGGTCGAATGTCTTCCATCAAGGACCAAACAAAGCAACGCAGTGCAGTTCTACAGGGAACGCTGGACATGCTGATCCTCCGAACTCTGCTCTATGGCCCAGCCCACGGCCACCATATCGGGAAGCACATCCAGCAAACGACAAACGATTTCCTGCAGATGCAGCATGGTTCGCTCTATCCAGCGCTGCATCGCCTGGAACGGCGAGGCTGGGTGACTTCGAAATGGGAGACAGCTCCTGACCGCAACCGCGAGTTCAAGTACTACCGGCTGACCGAAAAAGGCAGGAAACAGCTCCAGGTGGAAGAGTCGCAGTGGAAGCAGATGATGGAAGCCGTTGCCCGCGTGATGTGGCCTACCAGTGAGGAGAGCTGAGATGCGATGGTGGCAGATCAAAAAACGCAATGATGACCTGGAGCGAGAGCTGCTCTCTGACCTTGAACTCGAAGAAGAAGAGCAACGCGACCGCGGAGTGCCACCGGAGAAAGCGGCAGACGCTGCCCGCCGTGCCTTCGGGAATATTGCGCTCATTCGCGATCAGACACATGAAGCCTGGGGTCTGGCGCCCCTAGAACGCTTCTGGGAAGATCTTCGCTATGCCCTGCGCTCCGTGCGGCGAGCGCCTCTGCTCTTCGTCGTCGCCATTCTCGCACTGGCGTTTGGCATCGGGCTCAACGCAGGCGTTTTCACGCTATTGAACTCGATCTTTCTGCAGCCGCCTACCTTCAAAGATCCAGGCAGCTTCGTTCAGGTCTATGCGCGTTACACGGGATGGTCTACGCGGGAGAATCAGTATTCCCCGTTCACCACGGAAGATTATGACGCTATTCGTGATCGCTCAAAGGTGCTTGAAGACGTGGCCGCATCGCAGGGATCGTCCGTGGTGCTCGAAGAGGGGAACAGACCGAATGCCGCGCAGACGGTCACCTGTAATTACTTTCGTGTCTTCGGCGTCGATCGCCCGCTTATCGGGCGATTTTTTGTCTCCGGAGACTGTAGCCGCGGCTCCGCTGCGCAGGTAGCGGTGCTCAGCGAAGCGACCTGGACGACCGACTTCGGCAGCGACTCCCACATCATCGGAAAGACGATCCACCTGAACGGAGCACCCTTCCAGGTCATCGGCATCGTTTCCTCGGATGCGGCCAATTACCTGCCCGGCGGTATTTTTGTTCCCTACACGATGGAGCCGCTGCTCGATCGGGGCAAAGATCTGCTCAATAGTCCAGATGCGCCCTGGCTTGGCGTGGCAGGCCGACTACGCTCAGGATTCTCGCGAGCCGATGCACAGGCTGAGCTATCGACCATCATGAGCCAGCAGGATCGCGCCTACGTGAAGCGCCATACCTCTGCCTTCAATCGCAAGACGAATCTCGTTCTTACAAATGGATCGTTTATTGAAGACCCGGCCATTCGCGACCGTGTGGTTGCGATGATGGCGTTGATTCTGGGGCCGCTGACACTCATCCTGCTGCTGGCATGCTGCAACGTGACGATGCTTTTCCTGTCACGCACAGTCACACGCCGCGGTGAGATTGCAACGCGTCTCGCGCTGGGAGCCGGTCGCGGGCAGCTCGCTCGTATGCTGCTAGCGGAGAGCCTGCTTACATCTACCATCGGCGGAGCTCTCAGCATCCTGCTCGTTTACCGGGTGCCGTTGTTGATCATGAATGCCATCGGTTCACATCAGTCCAGATTTGTATTGCTCATTCACCCCGATTGGCGTGTCTTTGGCTATCTTGCTGCTCTCGTCGCAGCGGCAACCATCCTCTCTTCGCTCATGCCGATTCGCGCCGCATGGAAACTTGACCTGCTGACTGCATTGAAGGGGCGGGAGAGCGCCGCTACCGTGCGTTCTCGAACCACGAGTGGACTAATCGTCGTGCAGGTCGCCCTGGGGTTTGTACTTGTGTGTGTGGCTGTGATGTTCGGCCGTCTGCCCAGCCTGATTACCGGCGTGAATGCGGGCTTCGACACCCACCACACGATATATGTGCCACTGGCAGTTGATACACCCGCTGCAAACCGTACCGGCGCGCTCACGTTTTACCGCACCCTCGAGTCGCGAATCCTTGCTCTGCCGGGCGTGCAGTCGTTGGCCTATGCCAGTCTTGGACAATTCCGCCCGGTTCCTCCGCAGGAGGTTCGCCTTCCAGGGCAGACAGCGGGACACGGCAAGCCTGTCTCGGTTGACGATATTTCGAGTAACTTCTTTTCAACCTTTGATATTCCTTTGTTGAGAGGGCGTCCCTTCAACTCCGCTGATCCAACCTCGCCGACTGCCGATTCGGTCGCAATCGTCTCCCAGGCATTCGCAAAGGAGTTCTGGCCTGACGGCGATCCATTGGGTAAGTCGATCGTTACCCCCGATAACCGCCGCCTCATCGTCGTTGGAGTTGCAGCGGATACCCGGTCCGAAAGCTTCGACGTCCTCGACGGTCCGCGTCTCTATACGCTTCGCGATGCGTCCGCGCCGGGAGGTAGGATGTATGTGCGTTTTTACGGCGACCCGAAGCCCATTGAAAACGCGATAAGAGATACGGTGAAGGCTCTCGATCGCACACAGATCATTGCCCCGGAGACCATCTGGGAATCTCTCGAAGCCAACGCGGAGCAGATAAGTTCGCTGGCCGGGATCATTCTCTTTATGGCTTCCGTGGGGTTACTTATGGCGGTCGTAGGCGTCTACGGCGTTCTTTCGTTTGCCGTCAACCATCGCTCCCGCGAGTTCGGAATCAAGATGGTGCTCGGCGCAAGTCGCCGGACGATCTTCCGTTCCGTGACGCTCCAGGCCGTTCGCAATACCATCCTCGGGCTTCTCTGCGGCGCCGCAATCGCAGAACCCGGGATGTGGGCACTGGCCCGATTTGTTCAGAGGGGGTCTCCGCTCCTTTTGCGTGGCCTCGCCCCATTTGTCTTAGGAGTATCCGCCGTCCTGCTCGTAGTGGTCTCGTTGGCGGCTACCTGGTTGCCCGCGCTACGCGCCACGCGCTCTGATCCCATGCAGGCATTGCGAGCGGAATGATTTAAGCAAAAAGGACGGAAACTGCGTTGAAGCAGGTATCCACCATCGCCGACCGAGAACAACTCTTTCCGCATCATCTGGCCGCTATTCGCTAAAGCAACCACAACTCTGGGTGCCCCATTCATGCGAAGCATGAGTGGGATGTTCGAGCTACGCTCGAATGGTTTTTGGAACGAACGGTAACATCGTTTCTATTGCGGTATTGACATCATTCCTTCGCAGGTTGCGGCAAGACCATCTCAATCTGCAGACCATGCGGTGAGGCGTTCTCGGCGCGTATCGTTCCACCGTGAATCCGGATCACGCGCTCGGCGATCGCCAGCCCGAGCCCTGCGCCGCCGGATTGGCGGTCACGGGCGTCTTTCACGCGATAGAACGGCTCGAAGATACGCGACAGCTCGGTTTCCGGAACTCCAGGCCCATGGTCACTGACCGTCAGGCGAGTAAACGATCCATCGCATGTCAGAGAGACCTCCACGGAGGTACCGGGCTCGGAGTAGCGGATTGCATTCCGGACGACATTCTCGATGGCGCTCTGCAATAGCTCCGCGTTGCCATGAACGAAGCATTGCCCCTCTACTAGCATTCGGACACCACCGGTCGCTTCGCGCGATTCGAACTCTGCATTCCGGACGACCTGCCGGACAAGTGCAGTGACATCGACGCTTGTCATCGGAACCTGCGGGGCCGACATATCTAATTTCGCAATGGTCAGCAAGCGGCCGATCATCTCGTCGAGGAGACCGAGGTCTTCTTCCATGTGATCGAAAGCAGGATCACTGCCTTTTCGTTCGCGCCCAAGATCAAGCGCGACATTCAGGCGTGCGAGCGGCGAGCGCAGCTCATGGGAAACATCAGAGATAAGCTGGCGTTGCCGCGAGATCAACTCTTCGAGACGCATAGCCATGGAATTGAAGTCGCGTACCAGGTCTCCAAGTTCATCTTTTCTGAGGCTTATGGCGGGCGCCGCGCGTGTGCTCAGATTTCCGCCCGCGAGCTGTTGCGATGCCTCGCGTAGCTGAAGGATCGGGGCTGTCAGGTATCGCGCCAGCAGATAACAGATAAGACCCGAAACACAAAGAGCGACACTCCACTGCAGAATCGCCGCTCCCCGATGGATACCCACAACTGCTCTTGGACCGGCAGGGAGTTCGGTGGCAAAGATGTAATCGCGGCCGCTCTGTCCCTTTACCACCAGGGCAACGCGGGCGATGCCGTACTTCATATTGAAGCTTGAGGCCCGTGACGTGGCCAGGGTCGCGATCACTCGCGTTGTCATATCACGGAATGACGCACAATCTTTTCCCGCGATAGCGTTCGCCGTTGCATCAAGAAGGCATGCCTTCAGATGTGTCTCCTGTGCAATGCGTTCGATATATGCCGACGCTGAAGGTTTGCCGCCCTGCTCATACATCGCCGCGGCAATCATTCCCGAAGATTGTGCCGTATCTGTCAGGGTCGCATGCCACTGCGAAGGAACACTGCGTGGTTCGACAATGAAGGTGATAACGACCGCGACGGCGGTAGCGATGACGGTGAGCCAGAAGCAGAGAAAGATCTTGAGAAAGAGGTTAGGGCGTGTCATGGTCACCTCTTTCATCGGGGTCGTTTCTTTCCTCGCGGCGCGAGATAAAGAGATATCCGCTGCCCCGGACTGCCTTAATGCGCTGGCCGTGCTGTGCCACCCCGAGTTTCTTACGCAGATTGCTGACATGGACATCGATGACGCGGTCGAATGGTCCGAGCTTCCGCCCCAGTACAGCTTCGGTGAGCTGTTCCCGCGAGAGAATCTGTCCGGCCCCGCGAATCAATACCTCGAGCAGCGTAAACTCCACGCTGGTCAGGTTGAGAGGCGAGCCATCTAACCATGCTTCACGGATTGTGGGTTCCATGCGGATATCTCCCACCACCAATGGTCCAGAGGGTGTTACAGTTCTCGCCGTTCGGCGCAGGATTGCACGAATGCGGGCGATAAGTTCCCGTGGGTTGAAAGGTTTGGGAACGTAGTCGTCCGCACCGATCTCCAGTCCCTGTATCCGATCGGAGTCTTCACCGCGCGCCGTAAGCAGTAGTACCGGTACAGTCGAGGACCTGCGCAGCCGGCGCAGTACATCGAGCCCTCCCATGCCGGGCAGCATAACGTCGAGAACAACGAGCGCATGTTCTTTCGAGAGAGCCCGCTCAAGTCCGCGAGGCCCATCATGTACAGCCTCGATGGTGAAGCCTTCCGTCCCTAAACGCTCGGCCAGAAGACTACATAGCTGAACATCATCATCGACGATGAGAACTCGATCCATTCTCCAACGCCAGCGGCCTCCAGCTTGATGCTAGACCATAAAAGCGCAGCCCCGCTCTGTCTTTACACAACTTAACTTTGCTTTACCAACCTTTATCGCACTGGCCTCGGTGCGGCGCTGAAATCGAGATGTGGCAAGAGAAAGTCATTTCACTCTCGCCGCTGAATCGAGGAAAACCATGAGGCGAATCACATCGATTGCATATCAAGCGCTGCTGCTGCTTCTGATTGGCAGCGTCGCATCAATCACGCTGGAAGCGCAGTACAACTCCGGCATCACCGTTCATATCCCATTCGCGTTCACCGCCGGAGGGCAGGACATGGCAGCCGGCGTCTATACCGTCGAGCAGGCCTCCGGAACTTTCTCGTTGTTGCTTGTGGATGTGAAGACCGGCCACCGCAGCCTGCTGGCGATGCGTCCCGGCCGGCAACAACTCGGCGAAGCTCATGGACAACTCGTCTTTTTAGAATGCGGCGGTCGCAGCGTCTTAAGCGAAGTGCGGATTCCGGGAACAGGTATGTCCAGCGAACTGGTTCAAGGACATGAGCACGGACGTTCCGACGCCAGAGCTTGTGGGACAAGCAGTACAACGTCGATAGCTCTGCGCTAGAGCATTTTCCCTGTAGGTGTAGTCCAGAGCATCCGCATCTATGGGCGTTTTCCGCAATGAAAACGCCGCTGCACGGCCCTTACGGGATACCCAGCAACAGGGAAAATGCTCTGATTGGTGGTGGCGCTGCTTGTCACGTTACAGAGGCGCCATGAAACTCAAAAGTGAAATGAAGAGAGGTCTTCCTATGAGAATTGTGGTTTGGTCGAGCCTGGTGTTCCTGGTGCTGCTGTCGATCTTCGGTATCGCCCGCGCCGATAGTTGGAGACATCACGGATGGCGCGGAAGAGAGTGGGGCTTTCATGGCCCTTTGGGCTATCTCAGCCATGAGCTGCATTTGAGTGACCCGCAGAAAGCCCAGATCCAGACACTCTGGCAATCGGAGAGGCCAACTGTTGCATCGTTGGTCAAAGAGCTGGCTTCAGAGAGCAAAGAGATGGACGCGGCAACAACACGAAGCGCGGACGATGCCCAGATTCAGGCGATTGCTTCTCGTCAGGGCACGACGATAACCAAGCTCCTGTTGGAGAAGCAGCATTTCAAATCCAGGGTCTATTCTGAGATTCTCACTCCGGAACAGCGCATCAAAGCGGAAGAACTCGAGAAGAAGTGGAGCGCACATCTGGATCGTTTTGCCGACAGGATCGGCAGCAGCGACGATAGACCGTATCGATAGATACAGGTGCACGAATGAATTGCTCTCTAGTTCGCGCCTTTGGCGCGAATGCCTTGGTTAAGGGGACGGCTTCAGCCGTCCCGTACTGAGCTCAGAAGATATGCGGCTTTAGCCGCTGAGGTACCGAACCATGACCTCAGCGGCTAAAGCCGCGTGTCTTGCCAACTTTATATGGCACGGCTGAAGCCGTGCCCTTAAGCAAAACAGAAGCGGACTTTGGTGTAGCACGAAAACCTGGGCTTTTGCCGCAGGCTGGTATAGAACGCGTCTCCACCGGCTTCAGAGCGGTTTTCTTGGGGCATAGAGCTTGTTTCTTTTGCAAGAACCCAGATCCTCCCTTCCATCACACCAAATGACAAACTGCTTGGTTCAGACTCCCTTTGGCTGCTCTATAGATGATGGAGAACAGCTCTAGGAGAATTTGTCATCCCGCAACGGAATCCCCGACCAGCTTTGCTGTTTGTGGCAAGTAGGGATCTGCTTTTAAGAAGTGTAGCGAGGCACAGCATTCAATCGACCAATGCCGTACGTCTTCAACTTTCAACTTTCAACGAGCGCCGCAGGCGCTCCCCTCACTTGCCAATACAGAAGCTCGAAAAGATCAAATTCAACACATCATCCGCTGTCGTGGCTCCGGTTAGCTCGTCCAGCCCACGCAACGCGCCATAGATATCCAGCAGCACCATCTCATGCGGAATCCCGGCGTCTACAGCGGTGATTGCAGCATCCAGGCCATCAATCGCCTGTTGCACCGCCTGCTGCTGCCGCAGATTGGTGAGCATCGCAGTCTCACTGGTGACCGCGCCGGCCTTCAGTTTCGCCAGTAATAGATCGCGCAGATCTCCAATGCCCTCGCCGGTCAGGGCTGAGACTTCGATCCCTTCTCCCGCCGTCGTGGCAATATCGATCTTGTTCCACACCACCACCGCCTCGCGCTGCTGCAGCTCTTCCATCCAGGCACGTTCTTCGTCGCTGATCGCCTGTGTCGCATCGAGAACCAGAAGCACCAGATCGGCATCGGCCATCGCCTCGCGTGTCTTGCGAATGCCGATGCTTTCGGCCTCGTCTCTGCTCTCGCGAATGCCTGCTGTATCTACCAATTCGACTGGAATGCCGCCCAGAGAGACGCGCTCCGTCACCAGGTCGCGCGTCGTTCCCTCGGCCGCCGTTACGATGGCACGCTCGCGCTCTACCAGGCGATTGAAGAGCGAACTCTTCCCCGCGTTGGGCCTGCCTACAATCGCCATGGTTACACCTTCGCGCACCAGGCGTCCCTGCGTATAGCTTGCCGCCAACTCGACCAGAGGCGCGCGTACGTCCTTCAGCGCATCGAGGATTGCCTGCTGCGGCATGACATCGACATCGTCTTCGGCGAAGTCGATGCCCGCCTCCAGCGTGGCGATCAGTTTCACCAGAGCATCCTTCACCGGACGCACCTGTTCCGCCAGCGCTCCACCAAGCTGCTGTGCGGCGACACGCGCCTGGTGCAGCGTCTGTGCTTCGATCAGGTCACGCACTGCCTCGGCCTGCGTAAGGTCCAGACGTCCTGAAAGGAAGGCTCGCTCGGTAAACTCTCCGGGCCGCGCCAGCCGTGCACCGGCTGCGGTCGCTCTACGGAGGATCATCTCCAGCACCAGCGGCGACCCATGCGCCGCAATCTCCACCACATCATCGCTGGTGTACGAGTGAGGGCCTGCAAAGTAGGTTGTGACTACCTCGTCGAGTTTGCTGCCATCCTCGTCCAGCAGATCGCCAAAGCGGGCGCGTCCCGCTTCCATCGGCGCACGCAGATGCAGCATCGGCTCGGCGATGCTGCGTGCTTGGGGGCCGCTGATGCGTACGACGCCGATGCCGCCGCGTCCCGGCGGTGTGGCGATAGCGACAATTGTCTCCTGTTCCACGAAATCCCTACTTGGTCGGTTGTGCCGCGTTGGTCGCGCCGCTGATGTCCGGGGTACGGCCCGCGCGCAGTCCCGCAACGATCTGCTGCAGGAAGTCGTTGGCCGCACCGGGATTGTTCGGCAGGAACAGCGTATTCGTTCCGCTGCGCAGGCCAATATCCTTCAGCGTGTCGAAATATTGTGTCACCAGTACCAGCGCCATGACGTCTTCGGCGGTTGTCCCCGGAACCGCTTCACGGAAGTGTTCAATGGAGCTGCGCAGACCGTCAATAATCGCCTGCCGCTCAGCCGCAATGCCCTGGCCCTGCAGGGCCTTCGACTGCGCCTCTGCCTCGGCCTGCTTCACCTTCAGCACCTTCTCCGCCTCGCCGCGAGCCTGTGCCGCCACCTGGGAACGCTGTGCGGCGTTGATATCGTTCATCGCCGTCTTTACCTTCACATCCGGAACGATATCGGTGACTAGCGCAGTCAGAATGTTGAAGCCAAACTCTTTCATGATCGAGTCGAGCTCGCTCTTTACCGCCACCGAGATACCGCTCTGCTGCTCGAAGGTCTCATCTAACGTGAGCTTAGGCACGTGTCCGAGGATGGAGTTAAAGACGAATGACTCGATCTGCTTCTGTGGTTTGCTGAGCTTGTAAAAGGCGTCAAAGATGCGCTCTTCCAGCACCTGGTACTGCACGCTTACCGGAATCTGCACGAAGACGTTATCGCGTGTCTTGGTCTCAACCGAGAACTGCGCCTGCTGTACCTGCAGGTCCACAAAGAAGACCCGCTCGGCATATGGAATCAGGAGATGCAGGCCGGGCTTGGTAATGCGATGAAACTTACCAAAGCGTTCCACCACACCCGCGGAATAGGTGCGGACCGTGTACAGCGTTTTGAGAATCGTGACCAGCAGCACAATGCCAATCACAAAGGCGAGAAAGAGCAGAAAGGTGGCAGCAGTGTCCATAGGAGAACCTCAGCGGTCTTGAGAATACCTCAGATTTTTTGTTTGTCATTTCGTAGCTCCCCGGGGTCCCCAGCGAGCTTGCTCGTTGAGGCGGTCGACCGAAAGGGAGCGAGAAATCTGCTTCTCTACCGACACTTGTCGAAGGACGGTCTCTTTCTATTTTCCGCCGCAGGCTGCCACCGTCGTCGGTCCACCGTTATTGATGGTGATGACATGGAATGGAAGCAGCCGCACGAACTCCTCATCGGCCAGCTTGACCTTCGGTGTCCCCTTCGGCGCCCGCTTGTCCCACCAGATGCGGCCGTCAGCGATCATGTACCCCTGCCAGTTGTGGAAGAGGTCCTTATCCTCCGACTTCAGAATGGCGCACCGCGTCACCGGATCGAAGATCTCGTCAAAGTGTTCCAGCAATCCCTGCCGCGAGACCAGCTTCGACTTACCCTTCACAGTCGCCCGCACCGGGTAGTCCAGCATCAAGGCAACCGCCACTTTATCGTTCTTTTCCAGCGCCGCCCGGAACTCATGCAGAAAGGCAATGGAATCGCGGCAATCGTCGGCGCCAATCTGCCGGCACACATCCTGCGCCCAGGCACAGGCAGAAAGAAGACAGGCGACCAAACCAACCAGCGCAGAACGCATGCCCATATTCTTACTCCGTCAACCCTCCAAATTTCCAACAACCTTCCAGATAACCTCCAGCTCCACCGCCAGGGCCAACTTAACGGCAACTGGCAACTGGCAAATAGGGCAGGCAAGACTCCCTTGCCAACCCATGCCGTACGTCTTCACTTTCAACTTTTAACTTTCAACTGTTCTTCGCTGTTCTGATCCACTGCATCATCTGCTCTGCCGGCACTACACCGGCCTGCTGCGCTACGACCCGTCCATTGCGGAAGACGATAAAGTTTGGAATCCCGCGCACCTGGTAACGCGCACTCAACTGCGGATTGGCCTCGGTATCGACTTTCAGCACCACAGCCTCTCCCGCCATGGCGCTGGCCACCTCAGCCACATATGGCGCTGCCATGCGGCACGGACCGCACCAGTCTGCCCAGAAGTCCACCAGCACGGGTACTGGAGACTGCTGCACGATGTCATCGAATTCCGTCGCATCCACATTGATCGGCTTCGACACCGGCGGCAGCGGAGCCTTGCACTTGCCACATCGGCCAATGTCTGCCAGATGCCTGACCGGAATCCGATTCTTCTGCCCGCAATGGTGGCATGTGTGAATCATGATCTAACCTCGATCTATAAATCAGATGCTTCAGACCCCTTATCGGCATCTGAGTCTCAAAGGATACGATGCGCGCCATTGGATATACCCAGCCCGGACCTCCCGACGTTCTGCAGGACATCACCCTCCCAGACCCGGTCGCTGCCGGCCGCGACCTCCTGGTTGAGGTCAAAGCCATCTCAATCAACCCGGTCGACATGAAGGTCCGACAGAATGCCGGTCCCGTTGACGGTCAGCCTTACCGCGTTCTTGGCTACGACGCCGCCGGCGTGGTGAAGGCGGTCGGTCCCGAGGTCAAAGGCTTCCGTCCTGGGGACGAGGTTTTTTACTCGGGCACGTTGCTGCGTCAGGGCACCAACGCCCAGCTCCACCTCGTCGACGAGCGTATCGCCGCCGGGAAGCCGAACTCGCTGGATTTTGCCCATGCCGCCGCCCTTCCGCTTACCGCTATCACCGCCTGGGAGCTGCTCTTCGACCGGCTAGGTGTCATTCCCGGACGCAAGGACGACACACGCTCACTTTTGATTGTGGGCGCCGCAGGCGGAGTCGGCTCGATTCTGGTTCAGCTCGCCCGCCAGTTAACCGGTCTGCACATCATCGGTACCGCCTCCCGCCCCGAGACGAAGGCATGGGTCGAGCAACTGGGAGCGCACCAGGTCATCGACCACTCCCAACCGCTGTCACCCCAACTCAACGGCCGCCAGCCAGACCTCATCGCCAGCCTCACCAATACGCAGGATCACTTTCCGCAGCTCGCCGAGGTGCTCGCTCCGCAGGGTCATCTGGGGCTTATCGACGATCCCGCATCCATCGACGTCAAGCTGCTGAAGCGCAAAGCGGCCTCGCTCCACTGGGAGTACATGTTCGCCCGCTCCATGTTCCAGACGGCGGACATCGAGCAGCAGGGCGAGCTTCTCAAGCAGGTCGCTACCATGGTCGACTCCGGCGCCATCCGCACCACCGCCGGCGATCATCTCGGCATCATCAATTCCGCGAATCTGCGCTCTGCACACGAACGCATCGCTACCGGCAAGGTGCGCGGTAAGCTGGTGCTCAGTGGATGGGAGTAACCCTTACAGCACGCCATGGCAACACACTTTACCCCTGCAGCCCTGAAGTTCCTGCGCGACCTGAAACGCAACAACGATCGTGACTGGTTCCAACCACGCAAAGAGATCTTTGAGCGCGAGCTGAAGACTCCCATGCTGGCGCTGATCTCTGAGATCACGCACGCCATGGAAGACTTCGCTCCCGATCACGTGCGTCCTCCGCAGAAGATCCTCTTCCGCATTTATCGCGATACCCGCTTCTCCAACGACAAGCGACCCTACAAAGAGCACATCGGCGCATGGTGGGTACGCACCGGCCTGGAAAAGACCTCGGGCGCAGGCTTCTACTTCCACATCTCCGGTAAAGAACTACTCATCGCCGCCGGCTGCTATATGCCGCAACCAGAGCAATTGCTTGCTGTGCGCCGATACCTGCTCGACCATCATGCAGAGATGCGCAAGCTCTACACGGCGAAGCCGCTGGTAAAGCTCTTTCCCCACGATGAAGCCACCTCGCTTACTCGCCCTCCGAAAGGCTTTCCAGCCGATCACCCGGCGATCGATCTCATTCGTAACAAGCAGTGGGGCCGCTCCGTCACGCTGCCGGTGGATACGGCGCTCACACCCGCCATCGGCAAAGAGATCATCAAGCGCTTCAAAGCCATCGCACCTCTGGTGACGCTGATCAACACTCCCCTGCTACCCCAGAAGCGCAAACCAATCTTCGGCCTCTAACGCTGCACAAACCCGGGTGCCCCAGGTCCCCTAGGGACGTGGGGTATTCGCGCTACGCGCGAGCTGTCTTCACTCGGTGAAGGCACGAGACCCAGCTTACCCATACAGTACGTCTTCAACTTTCAACTTTTAACTTTCAACGTACTTCACTTCAGTGAGGCCAAAAACGCCACAATATCCGCTCTCTCCTGACTCTTCGGCACACTGAAATCCATATTGTTTCCAGACACCAATTCGTCCGGATCGCGCAGCCACCGCTCCAGTCCCGCACTGTCCCACGCGACATGCCGTTCGCGCAACGCTGATGAATAGACAAACCCCGCAGCACTCCCCGCCTGGCGCCCAAAGACACCCCGCAACCTCGGCCCCTCACGATTGCTGTCCAACGCATGACATCCCGTGCATCGCCGTTCGAAGAGCGCTTTACCACGCATTGCATCTCCCGCACCGCTTCCACCCGCGTCCGCCGGCAGCAGACTCGTCAACGCTGCAATCTCATCCTTCGTCAGCGCCGCGCCCGGATGCAGCCAGCGATACTGCATCGGCGGCATCGATCCTCGCTTTGCCTGTTGCGCAATCTCCTGCTTCAGTACCTCCTGACGCTCGGCCGAGAGCTGCTGCCATTGGGAGAGATCGAGGTGACGCCGCCCTTCCGCGACGTCACGCTCAATCAGCCAGCTCCCCGGAGCAAACCGTGCATAGGCAGGCCACGCCGTCGTCTCCGAGTGACAGTCGGCGCACTTGGTGACAAGCGCTTCACGTGCCTGTACCCGGAGGCCCGCCGCTTGCAGCAAGGTGCTGCGGTCTGAGGGAGGGACAGTATGCAGATCGCCCCAGGGATGCCAGCTTCCTGCCGCGATCGAGACCGCGCTGCCCAGCAGCACGCCCACGGCAAGCTTCATCGCGTTCATACTTGCTCCGTCAGCGCGTGATCCACGACTGCGAGATGGTTCTGCCCGCGCGTGACCTTGACGTGCGTCACGCCAAGAGCAGAGCGGAGCTTGCCTGCGGGCACTACCATCGGTCCGGGATTCGGCGCTGATCCCGGCGCTGGTTGAGGAAAGGCCGTTGCGCGTGCTGTATGGAAGGTCACATTGCCTTCCACCTTCTGCACCACCTGGTGGATATGTCCGTTCAGCACGGTCACCGATCCGAAGCGCTTCAACAGAGCGAGCGCCTGCTCGCCGTCTTTCGTGCCCCAGCCCCATTG
This sequence comes from Terriglobus albidus, assembly GCF_025685425.1. Lineage (GTDB taxonomy): Bacteria > Acidobacteriota > Terriglobia > Terriglobales > Acidobacteriaceae > Terriglobus > Terriglobus albidus. The sequence goes on along the minus strand of NZ_JAGTAS010000049.1, from coordinate 136,187 downwards.
CTCGTACACCATCCATAACGGGATATGAGCGAAGACGACGATCGGCGTCGATGCACTCAGTCCGCTCAGCTCTGCCTTCATCCACGCAAGCTGCTCGGCGCCAAGGTTGCCCATCGCATCGACCTGAACGCAGTTGTTCAGCCCAAGGAAGCGAACGCCTTTGTGATCAAAGCTGTACCAGCCGGTGCCATGTGTCCCTTTGCCGAAGCGCTGCTTGTACTGTTCACCGTCGTCGATGAAGTCATGCTCTCCCGGAACGTAAAAGACCTCCTTCCCGAAGCCCTTCACGATCTGAGCGGCAGTGTCGAACTCCGCCGGCTTTGAGTTCTGTGTGATATCGCCGGTGTGCAGCAAAAACTCCGGCGCAGCTCCACTCGGCATCTTTGCCCGCTCGATCGCAGTTTGCAGCGTGCCCGTAACATCTGGATTCGCCCCCTTGTTGAAGCCGATATGCGAATCGCTGATCTGTACGAACGAGAAGGCTTCGTGCCCTGTTATCCGTTGTTTTGTTCCCTGTGCCAGCAGCTTCGCCGTCGGCACGCCTCCGGCGATCGTCCATAGTAGTCCTGTTCCTGCCCATGCCATGCACTCCAGAAATCGACGACGGTCGATCCCGTCACCGGCTCCCTTGTTCTCATCCTGCGTTTTGTTCTCTGCCATTGCTCTTCCCTCCGTGGCAAAGAACCGCGCAGTGCCTGGATTATTCCGCGAAAGACACTGATGGAATAAAAAAGCGGTTCACCGGTTTAACAGGCGATGGCGTCTGCGACCTTCCTTCTTCGTGGATCCCCTCCACCTTCCTCCACGAAGGGCGGGAACTCGTCGGCGAATGCGGGATCGTCTAACATCGTCGCCATGGACTTCGGCAGGCGCTCGCGTGTGGGATTTGAGGATCTCGCACTGCCGCAGCTTGCCGCTCTCTACAACCATGCCCGCTGGCTCTGTCGCGATGAGGCCGAAGCTGAAGACCTTGTGCAGGAGACACTGTCCAAGGCGTTGCGCGCCTTCGACAGCTTTCAGCCCGGAACTAACTTCAAGGCATGGGTCTTCCGCATTCAGCGCAATGCTTTTCTGAACTCTCGTACAGCGATCGCGGAATCACGTACGGTATTTCTTGAAGATCAGGAAGATGCCTTCGACCCGCCAAGCGCGGGCCTTACGCCGGAGCAGGAGCTTATCCGTCTCGACAACATTGCACTGGTGCAGGATGCGTTAGCACAACTCTCAACGCCGCAGCGGGAGGTGTTGCTGCTCTGCGACCTGGAAGAGCTCTCGTACAAGGAGATCGCCGACGTCCTCGATATCCCCATCGGCACCGTCATGTCGCGTCTCGCCCGCGCCCGGCAGGCACTACGCAAACTTTTGCAGCCGCGATTTGGAGGTTCTCGATGAACACCGATCACCTCACTCCCACGACCATTGCCGCGCTGGTCGATCATGAGCTCGCGGCACAGGAGGTTGCCGCCGCACAGGAACATCTTGCTGCGTGTCACACCTGCGCGCTCGCTGTTCTCTCGGCCACACAGCTCAAAACCGCAACGGCGCGCGCAGCGCAGCGCTACACGCTCTCGCCGGAGATGCGAGACCGTCTCATAGCTACAACGCGGGGACGCACGTCCGGCGCCCGCATCGTTCCCATGCGCGCATATACCTGGGCCGCGCTTGCGGCGCTGGTCTTGCTTACCGTCTCTCTGATCTCATGGCGGGGGCTCCATCCTGCCATTCCCTCTGCTCTATCGCCCGTAGTCGCCGAGCTCTTTGACCAGCATCTGGCTGTGCTGCCGGAAAGTTCTGTCCCACAGGTTCTCTCCTCAGACAAGCACACCGTGAAACCCTGGTTTCAGGGCAAGCTGCCATATTCTTTCAATCTCCCGGAACCTGCGGAGCTGCCGGCGGAGACGACGCTTCAAGGCGCGGATCTCACCTACATCGGCGGCGAGCCTGCAGCGCAGCTTCTTTTTCTGACGCGGAAGCACCACGTCTCTGTCTTCTTCATGCGACGAGATGTCCTCGCACCGCTGTCGATCGAGCGACATGGCTATCGCCTCCGTTCGACGACTACAAATGGACTCACGATGACAGCCGTTGGTGATGTAGGCGATGGTGATCTCGGTGCTCTGCTGACTGTATTGGCGCGTGTTCAGTCCTGACGCACGCTCGTTCTCACCATAGATCTCTGGCCGGAGCAGACCGCTGACGGTGAACCAAATCCGCTGGTAAATCGCCGTTTTTTGGCCCTTTGGTACCCAAAAAGCGACAAAAACCGAAAAAACACGGAAAAAACCTGTGGAAACTGAAGTTTGGGCCTTGACTTTCGTTCGCCAAAGCCTCAGTGTGAGTTGCGGTAGGTTCTTTCCACCCGCGTAAACACTGGCGATTTAGCGATTGCCAAAAGGTGCGTGGGATCGGGCAAGCATCCTGACAACCAGAATTCTGTAGAACGCACTAAGGAGATACACACAATGGCAAAGGGACTGACCAAGACCGCCCTCATCCGCACGCTGGCCGAGAAGCTTGAGTTGACGAACAAGCAGGTCGGCGCTTTCTTTGACCTCCTGGCTGAGACCGCGGTCAAGGAGACCAAGAAGAATGGCGAGTTCACGATCCCCGGCATCGGTAAGCTGGTGAAGGCTGAGCGCAAGGCTCGTCTGGGCCGCAACCCCCAGACCGGCGAGACCATCAAGATCAAGGCCAAGACCGTGGTTAAGTTCCGCGTCGCTAAGGCCGCTAAGGACGTCATCGCTCCGTCCAAGAAGTAGTTTTGGCAACTCGCCCTTCGGCTGGCAGTCCAATTTCTTGCAGCCGACGTGCAGGCCACGACTGGGAACGCGGACCAACGTTCTTCGCGGAGAGGAGAACGCCGCGCAAACGGGCGGGAGAGCACCGGCGGCGGGACCTAACAGAAACACGAAGGCCAGGACGCAAGTCCTGGCCTTCGGCTTTTAACTGCAGTTGCTGGTTGCTAAGACGTATCGACAAATTCCAGATAGCCCATACTCTGGGCGCCCCATCCATCGCAACGCGATGGGTGGGATGTTCGAACGAAGCTCGAATCGGTGGGAGCCGTGGGCTTTTAGCCCACGGTCTATCGGCCCATATAGAAATGGGCTTCAGCCCTGGGCTTTTTCCTCACGGACGGAGAAGGCCCAGGGCTAAAGCTCGTCTACTTTTAAGCCTTTATCAGCGGGCTGAAGCCCGCTGAACACCCCATCCAGCAAGGCTGGATGGGGACCCCGCTGCTCCCACCAGTTTCAGTCATGCTGTGTCAGATCAACTGAATTTGTCGATACACCCTGGTTGCTGGTTGGTTGGCCGCATTGGATGTCATCTGTTTTCTTCCCTCGATGAGTGGCAATCTTTCTCCTCACCCATGTCGTACGTCTTCAACTTTCAACTTTTAACTTTCAACTGTTTCCAGCAACTGCTTCTACAAATTCCAAAAACACTCTCGTCCTCTGCGGCAAGTGCTTCCTCGATGGATACAGCGCAAACAACGGGAATCTCTCCTCCGGCCAATCCGGAAACAGCTCCACTAATCGCCCCGAATGCAGATGTTTTTCCATTCCGAGCTCCAGCACCTGCGCGATGCCATATCCCGAAAGACAGGCCGCGTGCATGGTTACTACGTCATTCACCATCAGGCGTCCGCGTGTCTCAATGCTGATCTGCCGCCGCCCTCGTTGAAAGATCCATTCGAATGGTTGTCCGCTCTCGGGATCGCGATAGTCGATCAGCATGTGTCCCTCGCGCAGTTCTTCCGGACTCTTCGGATGTCCATGACGTTTCAGATAAGCCGGAGAGGCAACCGTCAGAACACGTGTGTCCAACAATCGGCGGGCGATCATGCTCGACTCCGGCGGATCGCCGAAGCGGATTGCGAGATCGTATCCCTCTCCTGCCAAGTCTCTTGCACGTGCGCCGGTATCCAGCTCCAGCGTCAGTCGTGGATACCGTTCCAGAAACTCTCGCAGCCGCGGACCCAGCAGTAACTGTGTAAACAGCGCATCTGCATTCACCCGTAATCTGCCGGAGATCTCCGCGCCATCGCTCTGGATCGACGCAGCGGCTTCCTCCAGGCCCGCAAGCAGCGGAAGAATCTGCTCATGCAAACGGCGGCCCTCTGCCGTGAGTGTCACAGATCGGCTAGTGCGCTCCAGCAGCCGAATCCCGACCCGCTGCTCCAGTCGCGAGATTGCACGGCTCACTCCAGATTGCGAGATACCCAGCGTCTTTCCCGCCGCCGCGAAGCTTCCGCTGCGTACTACCGCAGCCAGGACGCCCACTCCGTTTAATGTCCGTTCATCGAAGTTCATTGGATGCATGACAGTATGTCATGACTACCATGCATGGATATCAGGATCACCCCTGGGCACTGCCGCGTCCTATCTGCAGATCAGAGAAGGAGAAAAGAAATGATTGCAGTCATGGGAGTCACGGGACAGGTAGGTGGAGCGATTGCCCGCAAGCTGTTAGCTGAAGGCAAACAGGTGCGCGTTATCGTTCGCAGCGCGGAAAAAGGTGAAGTTTGGAAACACGCCGGTGCGGAGGTCACTATCGCATCCACGGACGATACCGCAGCACTAGCGCGCGCATTTGCCGATACCGAAGCTGCCTTCGTGATGCTTCCACCAGTCTTCGATCCGGCGCCCGGATATCCAGAATCAACTGCGGCCACAAAGTCCATCCGCACCGCGTTGGAAGCTGCAAAGCCCGGGAGGGTCGTCGCACTCTCAACCATCGGCGGCCAGGTCAATCGCGATAACCTCCTCATCCAGCTTCATCAGTGGGAACAAGAGCTTCGCGCCCTTAACCGCCCTATTATCTTCCTGCGTCCCACCTGGTTCATCGAGAACACGCAGTGGCTTCTTGCGGAAGCCCGCGAAAAAGGCATCCTCGCCTCACACCTGCATCCTCTCGACAGGCCTGTCCCCATGGTTGCAGTCGCCGATATCGCCGCTACCGCCGCTAACCTGCTTACCGGGAGAGACGGCACAACCGGGACCGTCGAACTCACCGGACCAGCCGACGTCACACCGAACGAGATCGCATCCACGCTCGGTCGCCTCTTCAACCGCGAGGTCCGCGCCCAAGCTATTCCCCGCGACACATGGGAGGCAGAGTTCCGCGCCGCCGGCATGCAATATCCCGAGCCTCGCATGCGCATGCTCGACGGCTTCAATGAAGGCTGGATCCGCTTCGAAGGCACACCCCGCCGCGGCACAACCTCTCTTGAAACCGCTCTGCGCGAGCTCATTCAGAAGAAAGCCTGAAGTGGCGATGCTCTCGTTGTCCCATTCTTTCGCGTAGCGAAAGGGTGGGGCCCCGGGCGAACTTGTTCGCTGGGCTAGCGTGGGGTATCGCGCTTCGCGTGAATCGTACTTATGCAAAAGCCCGGCATACTTCTCAACCCCGTCTCAGTCTTAACGCTTGAACTTTTAACTTTCAACTTTTAACTCTGCCCAAACTGTCGCCCTGCAAACATAAGTCGGGTTACATTGGTACCACCCCCGATGATCCGTCCCAATGCAGCTCTTATTCTTTCTGCCTTTGCCTGCTCACTTACCGCGCAACAGCCGACGGCAAGCTCCGTCGACGTCCTCATCAAGCCCGGCCATAGCTTCGGAAGCGCGGTAGCGCACATCAACGGCAAACCCAAGCCACAGCTCATCACCCGACGCGCCACACATGCCTGGCTGGCCGAGCAGGCGCATTCGGTCATCGTCGTCGCGCCGCCCGAGAAAGGGCATCCGCAGCTACAGCTCCGTATCTTCGATCTCGATTCGGGCGAACGCCACACGCTTGGCGATCTTTCCCTCGACAGCCCCGAGTTCCTCGAAGTGCAGAACGGTGGCGAGCCCTCTGTCTTCCTGCTCAAAGGCATTCAGAACGGTCAACCGGCGGTCTACCTCGCAGACGCCACTGCGATTCACATGCGTCTGATTGGGGCAACGCGTCCTACCCTGACTGGCGACACCTTCCGCTACATTCCTGCGGGTAGCAGTACCGTGAAGGAGATTCCGCGGCGCATCGCTCTTGGTGAAGATCTGTTTCACCGGATCTTCCTCACAAGTAGCGAGACCCTGCAGCTTCTTCCTGATGGACGCGCTGTAGTAGTTCGCAACGGCAAGCCCGAGTCAGCCACATGGCTTCAAGCCCGAGTCAGCCACATGGCTTACGGATGGCGAAGATCTCTTTGTTCACTCCGGTTCGCGCACCGACACCATCCTGCGTTCCTCACTTCAGCAACAGAGCGGCGTCCCTGCCGAGACGCGACTCACGCTTCGCCTGCTGCAGCCTTTGAACTCGCGCACAGACAAAGCTGGAAAGCCGGTAGAGGCTGCTCTCATTCTTCCCGCCGTCGTCGACGGCCACATCTATCTTCCTCAGAACACCCGCTTCACTGGACATATTGTGAAAGTGCGCGGCGTGCACTACGGCTTCGGACATGAGTCTGCCGCCGTCACACTCCACTTCGAGCAGGCGCAGGTTCCCAGCGGTCCCACTCTTCCCGTCGATGTGCGCGTCGTGCAGGTAGAGAACGCACGCGAAACCGTCGATACCGCCGGAACCATCAAGGGGCAGCGAGCCACCGCCACGCTCGGTCACTCTGCCGAAGGCCAGATCACCGGTCTCGCACAGGTGGACCCGATTGCTTACGTCGCTCTCACTGCCGACTCCATCGCTGTGCTTGGCTTTGCCGAAAGCGAGATCCTCTACCCTTCCGGCACCGAGATGATCGGCGCACTCAACCTGCCGCTGCTTACCGCGACAACCTATCCCCGCACCACAGCACGCGAGGTCACCTCGCTTCAGGCAGAGCTCCCGTCCTTCCTGCAGACGCTTCCCTTCCGTACGACAACTCAGGTTGGCGATCATCCCTCGGATCTCACCAGCATCGTCTTTCTCGGTTCGCCGGATGCTCTCAAGCGCGCCTTTGCAGCCTCCGGGTGGGTCACGGCCGACTCGCTCACCGCCGCCTCGACCTTCTCCACACTGCGCAGCATCAGTGGCACCCAGACCTACAACGAAGCTCCCATGTCGACACTGCTGCTCGATCATCAAGAGCCCCTCACCACGCTGACCAAGACCACCAATACCTTCAACGCACGGCATCACCTGCGTGTCTTCACGACCGGTAAGACCTTTGATGGAAAGGCTGTGCTCACCGCCTCGGCAACGCAAGACACCGGCATCGCGTTTTCGCGCAAGAAGCGTACCTTCATTCACGTCATCGATCAGTACATCGACAATGAACGCGATAAGGTGGTCAACGATCTCATCTTTACCCGCTGTGTTGATGCGCTGCAGATGGTGCCCCGTCCCTGGGTTCCGCGTGATGCCTACAACTCCACCGGCGACCGTCTGCGTACCGATGGTGAGGTTGCCGTGCTTCGTCTGAACGATTGCACCGCACCGGTCATCACGGCGCCAACATCTGCTCCGCGACCTAACAAGTTCGAGCGCAGTGTGCGCAACACCATGCTTACGCTGCGGAGCCAGCTCTACCGCAGCAATCTCATCTACCAGGGCATCGACTACAGCCGCAAAGGGTTCACTCTCTTCTCAGAGCACGATGCCCCCGCGAACCTCGGAACCTGGTATCGGACGGAGGCCTCCGATGTGAGCGATGAAGAGAGCTCCGACAACATCGGTCGCCCGCAAAGCCATCCTGCAAAACAGATCATGGAGCGCGACACCTCGCTTCTCCGCAACCGCTGGGCTCCGCCAAAGTATGAGATCGCGTTCCACGGAGGCTACACCCGCTTCCGGAATGAAAGCCTGGAAGCCGATATTGTGCTTCTGGTTCCCGGCAAAGACACCGATCCGCTTTACATCGCAGGCCTTGCCGATGAGGTTGGTGATGGCTGGACAGCAGGTTTCTCGGTCACGGTGAACACCTGGAAATGGGTCTCAAACGAGTTCAGCTACTTCCGTCAGCAGGGCAAATACCGTCTAGGCGCCTTCGCGATCACCATCCCCGCGGGAGACACACCGATCAGTGATTCGGATTTCAACCAGGCCACCGCAACCGTAGGCCTGACAACACGTCAGTTCGAGTACAACTCGCTGGTGCATTTCCGTCCGCCGAGCTCACGCTGGCGTCCTTATGTTGCTGCCGGTCCTGTGCTGCAGTTGATCGCACTGGCGGATGCTCCGTTGAAGCGACCGTCTTCGTACTACACGCTGGGCCTTAAGAACCTCGGACTGTTCAAAGCCGCCTTCGACTTCGGCAACACCCCTCCACTCGACGGCGGCGGCATCTTTCAGCCCGGACTTCAGTACGGCGCCGGCATCAAGTACCGCGTGACGCCTCGCTTTACCATGCGCATGGACTGGCGCGAGACCTGGTCCCGCAATCCCCGCATCATCCGCGACTCCTACGAAAGCTTCCTTCCCGATACCCTTCCGGACGGTTACGAAGTCCTCGTCCTCAACGGCCCACCCGACAGCATGTTCTTCCAACAGCGCGCCACCATGGGCTTCGCCTTCACGTTCTAGAGGGTGATGCACTCGCTCATCGGGAGCGGAGTGCATAAGATCTCGCGGACATGGCGCAACCCATGCTGTACGTTTTCAACTTTCAACTTTTAACTTTTAACTTTTAACTTTTTTCCGGTTTCATGATTCTCTTCGCAATCCTCGCCACCAACCTTCTTGGTGCAAACCGGACCCCAAAGACCATCCACCAGTTCATCCGTCCGGAGATAACGACACGCTCGCCGCGCATCATGCCGGCATAGCCAATCTCAGCAACTTCTTTCGCGGACATAGCCCCGCTGCGGAAGGCGATCGTCTTCGTCATGCCGGCAGTCTCCGCGAACTCCGTCTTCGTGGTTCCCGGACAAAAAGCAGTGACGGTGATACCGGTACCCTCCAGCTCCTCTGCCAGCCCTTCGCTGAAGCTCAGCACAAAGGCCTTTGTCGCCGCATACACGGTTGCAAACGGAGTTGGCGTAAAGCCTACAACAGAACTCACATTCAGAATGCGTCCGCGGTGACGCGCCATCATGGATGGCGCGATCAATCGCGTCAGCTCCATCAGCGCTATGATGTTGACCTGCACGATCGCATGCAGCTGCTCGACCCGAAGCTGTGTGACCGGTCCGTGCTGACTGAAGCCCGCATTATTTACCAGCACATCGATCTCCGCCTCGCGCACCGTGAGCTCTGCTTCGATCTGTGCGGCTGCTCCCGGCTGCGAGAGATCGATGGCCAGCACCTGTGTGGCGGCGCCGTATTTCCGCGCCAGCGTTTCTGCGAGTTCCCCAAGCCGTTCTTCGCGCCGGGCTACCAGGACCAGATCGTAGCCATGCGTGGCGAGTACTTGCGCCAGCTCCCATCCAATGCCGCTACTGGCGCCAGTCACCAGCGCCAGCGGTTTCTTCTGTTCCTGGTTTTTCATCTTCGGATTCGATGACATGGCAGTAGTATCACGCTCCACTCTTGGGAAGGCTCCATCCCTGACACACGCTCAGCATGCGCAGGACGAAGCAGGAGATGCCGCCGGTCAGCGCTGCCAGACTTGGATGCACTCGCAGCGTTCTCACTGAAATCACCCTTACCGCGCACCCAGTAGCGCCGCCGAGGCATAGATATCGGCTCGTAGCACCCCGGAATCGTATTTAGAAAGAATGTCGCGGATGGTTGCCACGCCGCAGCCGGTAATCGTGCCCAACAGCACGGCCATGATCGGATGCATGCCGAATTCCAGCGCTTTGGTCGCTCCCGCGATGGCAAACAATGAGAGCCCGGCCGCATCCAAGGCCCTCATCAGGAGGGAACCGGCTTGCTGCGCCATGGCTCCATGAAAGAGGAACGCCAGCATGCCGCCGGTAAAAGCGATGGCTCCATACCGCCAGTCTTTGATTGATGTCGGCGGTGTCGCTCCGATCAGCAGGTCGCAGACGATGCCTCCGCCAACAGCAGTAATAAAGGCGAGCACCAAAATGCCGGAAAGATCCATAGCACCGCGAATGCCCGCCAGGGCGCGCTCCATGGCAAACAGGAGTGTGCCGGCGAAGTCAGCGGTCATCAACACGAGGTCGAGGCCGCGGCGTAGCTTAGGAGCTTCCATCTCGCTTCCCCCAAAGGTAACGGTACCTTGGGCACGTACGCGCGTAAATTGCTATCAAGTTCCCTTAACCAGCGCCGATGAGCGGATTGAGCCATCATTATGACTACTTTCGCCTTCGCCTATTTCGCTGTGAATACGCTGCTCGCTCTGGGCATGCACGCCACCACGATGCGCTCCACCCTGGAGCGCCCACGCGTTCTTGAGTTTCTTGCCTTCTTCGTCTTCTTTCTCATCGCCGGTCTGCCGCTGATGCTTGGCGCTATCGTCATCGGAGCAATCAGCTACAAGCGCGCCGGCCGCCGCCCGTCCATGCCGACCGCTGTTCCGCAGCTCCGCATCGTCCGCTAAGCCGTAGTTCGCAGTCTGAAGGCGGAAATGCTCTCGTTGCCCCACCCTTCGCGGCTTTACCGCGAAGGGTGGGGCTTAGCGTGAGGCATCGCACTTCGCGCGATTTATTTTTGGTTTGTCATTTCGTAGCGACCGGAGGCGGAGAAATCTGCTTTTCTACCCCTACTTTTCGGGCCGTGATCAACCTAAGAAAAGGGTCCGTACACGAGAAATCCCACATTGCGTTGCAATGGATGGGGCACCCAGTTCTGTGGTTAATCGAGCGGGTACGCCCCGGCCACCAGCAAACTAATTCGTGAACGCCCGCGCCACCAACGCCGCACCCCAAGAGATGAGGATGCCGCGCAGAATCAGCCACGCGTCCCATTGCCAGCCCAGCAGAAGAAAACTAGCCGCAACCCCAAGGAAATAAATCTCACCCAGAATCGCCTGTCCCCACGCAGGCTTCGCTCCGCCTGCGGGAACCCGCGGCTGAAGACTAGGAAACAGCCGGGGCACGGCTGCCTTATAGTTCAGATACGCGGGGCCACGCTGTTCTTCGAGGAACAGTTCTTCCCGCAGAATCAGGCGGAACTGGAACGCTGTAATCAACACCACGGCCAGCAATGCTGCCAGCGGCTGCATCAGGATGGCAATTCCCAGGGTGTGCAGAATGGTGCCCAGGTAAAGCGGATTGCGTGTATAGCGATACGGGCCATCTGCGAGGACACGTTCGCCGCGCATGCTGGCGTCCTGGACGATTCCGGTGCCGATGTAGGCCGCAGCCCAGATTCGCAGCCAGGCTCCCGCGCAGGCCAGCAGAGCAGCCAGCACCAGCACTGTCTCGGTCGCCGCGGCGAAGCCGAGTCCGGCGCCTTTCATCATGCCGCCGGAGAGCTCGACCCATACCGACTGGCGGCCGACATTCATCCAGCCCTTGTTCCACGGTGCGGTAAATCCAACGATGAAGATGACAGCGTGAATCAGATACCGCAGACGATACTCAAGCGCGGTCGCGCGCAGCCACTTCATGCCAGCGCCTCAAGCAGGCGATCGAAGTCATCGACATTGGCGTACTCTATGACGACTTTGCCCTTGCCGTTCTTATCCTCGATCCGCACCTTCAACCCAAGCGTCCTCTGCAGTTTCGTCTGGGCTTCTTTTACGTTGGGGTCCATCGGCGGATCTTCCACCGCCTCGACCTTGCCCAGCTTCCGCTCCGGGTTGAGCTGGTTTTGTACAAACGTCTCAGTCGCGCGGACGGACATGCCCATTTGTACAACCTTAAGTGCAGCCTTTTCAATGAGTTGCACGTCTTCAAGGGCCAGCAGCGAACGTGCATGCCCAAAGCTGATCTCTCCCACTTCCACACGGGCCTGGACCGATTCCGGTAACTTCAACAACCGAAGGAAGTTAGCGACACTGGCGCGATCTTTGCCGGTGCGCTTGGCCATCTGTTCCTGGGTAAGGCCGAACTCGCTTGAGAGCCTTTGATAGGCCTTGGCCTGCTCCATTGGGTTCAGGTCGGCGCGCTGCAGGTTCTCAACGATGGTGATCTCCATCGCCTGCTCGTTCGAGACCTCTTTGATGATGGCGGGAACGGTCGTCTTACCTGCGCGTTGCGAAGCCAGCCAGCGGCGCTCGCCGGCGATGAGCTGGAACTTGCCGCCCGGCAGCGGACGCACCAGGATCGGCTGCGCCACACCGAGCTCCGCGATCGACGCACTCAGTTCTGCCAGCGCCGTCTCATCGAACCGGGTGCGCGTCTGATAGGGGTTGCGCTCGATCGCCTCGACGGGGATCTCTTTCGGTTTGCCCTCGATGACGGTGACAGGGGCGGCTGCGGCGGGCGGTGGGGCGACGGGTTCAGCGGCCGGCTTTTTGGAGGGAAGCAGCGCTTCCAGACCTTTCCCCAGTGCGGCGCGTTTGGCTCCAGTGCTCATGGTTGAACGACTCCTGAGATGAGAAAACAGAGATCAGAGAAAAAACTTCATCGGCCGCTCTGCGGCCCATCGTGCAGTTATTACTTGTTATAGGGCCAGAATTTGAACTCCTGCCCCGTCTTCGCTGCCCTGGCGCGTTCTTTCGCTTTCGGGCTTTCGATCTTGTTGCGCTTCAGCAACTCGAGCGCCAGGTCGCGATAGGCGTCCGATCCCCGCGACCGCGGATCGTAGACCATGACCGGCTTTCCATGACTGGGAGCTTCTGCCAGACGTACATTGCGGGGAATGGTGGTCTTCAACAGCTTGTCCCCGAAGAACTCCTGCAGATTCGCCGTGACCTGCTGCGCCAGATTGGTGCGCTCGTCATACATGGTCATCAGAACGCCTTCCAGAGCCAGGCCGGGATTGAAGGCCTGGGAGACACGATCCAGCGTGCTCATGAGCTCGCTGATGCCCTCCAGGGCGAAGTACTCGGCCTGCATCGGGACCAGCAGGCCATCAGAGGCAACTAGGGCGTTCAGGGTCAGCAGATCGAGGGCTGGAGGGCAGTCCAGCAGGATAAAGGGAAAACGCTCCCGCAGCGGGGCTAAGGCATCCCGCAGACGGAACTCGCGGCGATCCTGCTGAATAAGCTCGATGGTCGCGCCGATCAGGTTCTTGCTCGACGGGACGAGTTTCAAGGTGCCGATCTCCGTCGTGAGCATGGCTGCATCCGGCGTGACAGCGGTCATCAGCACATCATAGGTGGATGCGCGCTCGTCATCCCGGCCGAAGCCGAGGCCGCCAGTGGAGTTCGCCTGGGGATCGATATCAATCAGCAGGGTATCCAGACCTTCAAGGGCGATTGCGGCAGAGAGGTTGATGGCAGTCGTCGTCTTACCGACGCCGCCCTTCTGATTCACTATGGCGAGAACCTTGCTCATGGGAACAGAATTGAGCCTACGGGAGCGGTGATACGAGGTTCAATATGCAGGTCTCGGATACCTGTGGAACGAAGGTGGAAAAGTGTTGTTCCACGTGGAACCTCCCGCACGAAAACCCGCGCCAGTACTCTACGGGACGCATTTCAGGACTTTTCCACTGGGAAAGAAGAGGAAGGTGAAAAAGGTTGAAGTTGCAGGCTGAAGTTGAAGACGCACGGCATGGGGAGGGAGGATCGTGCTTGCCCAGAAATTCAGCATGTTCCACGTGGAACAAGAAGGTTGAAAGTTGCAAGTTGAAGGTTGAAGACGTACGGCAGGGGCTGGTCGGGGAATCCTACTTTGTTCTGAAATTCAACATGTTCCACGTGGAACAGCTTCGGGATACATGGATTAGGGTGCCCCGGACTTCGGGGTCCCCGATGAACTTAGTTCGTTGGGGTGAAATTCCCGTTTCTGGGGCCTGGGTATTCGAGCGAAGCTCGAACCGCTTTATCGCCTGAAACCACATCATTGGCCATTTCACGCGCGGAACGCGGACTTCCTATGTTGTCATTCTGAACGGAGTGGAGAACCTGCTTTACCGGGAGGTTGTCCGGCGGGTCGGTCAACGGGATCGCTTAGGTTTTGTCATTTCGCAGCGCTCGGGGTCCACAGTTAGCTCGCTAGTTGGGGTGAAGAGTAGCGGAGAAATCTCCTTCTCTTCCCTTTCTCGGAAGAAGTTTCCCAAAAGGTTCGGAAGAACAACGGTTCGAGCTGGCGCTCGAACACCCAGGACCCAGGGGCGGGAATTCACCCCAACGAACTAAGTTCGTCGGGGACCCCGAAGATCTGGGCACCCAGATACGACCATCCCACCACCTATGTTCCACGTGGAACATGCCTCGAACGCTGGGCAGGCGACTTCCCATCTCACCCATGCCGTATGTCTTCAACCTTCAACTTGCAACTTTCAACCATTCTGTTCCACGTGGAACAAAGCCACTACCCCGTCCAGCGATCCCGGCAGAGGCTGCACAGTAGTCGCGGCTCTGTTCAGTACTTCGAGCTGAATACGGGTGGTCAGCAACATGAGATGGCCTCCGGGACCGACGAGCGCTTCTGCCACCGGGATCATCTCCCCCATCTTGTCCACAGCGCGCATCGCGACCACATCAAATCTGCCAGCCAATTTTTCTCCCCGGTCTGCCCAGACTTCAGTCTTCAGTCCCAGGGTCCGTACCGCTTCCCGTAGAAAGGCCGCCTTCTTCCCTTGAGACTCCGCCAGGGTCACCGCTATCTCCGGCCGTAGAATCTGGATCGGAATCCCGGGAAATCCACCTCCCGATCCCAGGTCGAGCAATGTCCCTGTTTCCTCCGGTACTAGCCCACCGGCAAAGAGACTCTCCCCAAAGTGCCGGCGCACCATCTCCTCCGGTTGCCGGATAGCGGTAAGGTTCGTCCTGGCATTCCACTTCAGCAATAGTTCCAGATACGCCGAAAGTTTCTCCACGACACCGGCTGGAATGCCAGCGGGCAGGTACGGTTGCAATAGGGACTCCAGGGTTTCCAGCGAAAGCGTAGCCATCGCCAGAAGTCTAGAGCATTTCTCCTAAAACCCGTTTTCTCTGAAGGAAAACGGCGCAAGCCACCGAGGCTTCCCCTTATTCCCCAATAACGGCTAGAGCATTTTCCCCGTAGGTCTAGCGTAGGGATTCCGTATCCCTGGCGCTTCCGTAATGAAAACGCCGCTGCGCTCTCTATCGGGATCCAGCAGCAGGGATGCTCTAGTACCGGCGAAGGGAAGATCCGCCGGACTCACAGGAATGTGGATAAGCCAAACGATTAACTGTGTCATTTTTGCCACATCCACACTTGTTTGAATCGGGGCTACTCTGACTCTCGTCACATTTGCGGGACGGTGATCGGAACGAGTGTCAGGTAAGCCCCATTACGAACGCACCATCGCCTCGGAGATCAGCTTCTCCGGTATCGGCCTTCACTCCGGAGCTCCTGTCACCATGCGCCTCATCCCTGCTGCCGCAGGGTCAGGCATTGTGTTTCGCCGTACCGACCTGGACGGCTTCGAGATTCCCGCCAACAACCGCAATATCGCTAAAGTCAGCTACGCCACCAGCCTGATGCGTCAGGGTGTCCTCATCTCCACGACCGAGCACCTGCTCTCTGCCTTTATTGGCTACGGTATCGACAACGTCATCGTCGAGATCGACAACCTCGAACTCCCAATCCTCGACGGCTCCGCCGGACCGTATGTCACGGAATTCGATCGCGTCGGTAGCCGACAGCAGCGCCGCAAACGGGAGTACATTCGCATCCTCAAAGAGGTTGAGGTCCGCGAAGGCGATAAGTTCATTGGCGTCTACCCCGGCACCGGCTACCAGATCGACTACCTCATCGACTTTCCTAATCCCATCGGTCGGGAACGTTTTCTCGCCGACCTTGAGACCGGCGCCTACACCGACCTCATCGCTCCCGCTCGCACCTTCGGATGGAAGGAAGACGAGGCCAAGCTTCGGGATATGGGTCTCATCCGCGGCGTCTCCGAGCAGTCGGCCATCATCCTTACCCGGACCGGTGTCCAAAACGGCCCTCTCCGTTTTCCGGACGAGTTCGTCCGCCACAAGGTCCTCGACCTGATCGGTGATCTCGCGCTGGCAGGCCGCCGGATTCAGGGCCGCGTCGTCGCCGAGCGAGCAGGGCACGCCATGCATACCGCCCTCGTCTCTCAGCTCATGAAAGACCGTTCCACCTGGGAGCTGGCGTACGCCTACGACGACGAGCCTGCCGAAGCCGATGCCTTTGCCGGGCTGCAGCCTGCCCATGCCTAAAGCGGCAATTGCACTCGGCTCCAATCTCGGTGACCGGCAACAGCACTTATCCCAAGCAATTCAGCAACTTAGCAATTTTGGCCAGATTCTGGCCGTCTCCAGCTTCCGCGATACCGCTCCGGTCGGCTACGTGGACCAGCCTCGTTTCCTCAACGGCGCATGCCTGCTGGAGACGGAGTTAACTCCTTTGGTTCTCCTGGGGGAAATGCTGGAAATTGAGCGCAAAACGGGTCGAAATCGCGCTCTTGTGCCGCAAAAAGGCCCTCGTGTGCTGGATCTCGATCTTCTGCTCTACGACGATCTCATTCTCCACGAGCATGGTCTTACTCTCCCCCACCCGGCGATGCATGAGCGGCTGTTTGTGCTGGAGCCATTAGCAGAGATCGCTCCGGAGTGGGTTCACCCCGTGTTGCATCGCACCATCGCCGAACTCCGCGATTCTCTTGGCTAGTGATATCGTCCGGAGCCCATTGGTTTCATCAACCAGCTTCGTAAAATAATTCCGTGTCCCTTAGCTTTGAGCTCCTGAAAGAATCCGGCCCCGCCCGCCGGGCTACCCTGACCCTGCCTCACGGCAAGGTAGAAACCCCGGTGTTCATGCCGGTCGGCACGGCAGCCTCCGTGAAAGCCGTCCCACAGGATGTCATGGAGACCAACGGAGCCGAGGGCAAGGGTGCGGCCATCATTCTGGCCAACACGTATCATCTCTATCTCCGTCCGGGACACGAGCTGATCCGCCGCGCCGGCGGTGTGCACAAATTCATGAGCTGGAACCGCTCCATGCTCACCGACTCGGGCGGCTTTCAGGTCTTCAGCCTGAGCGAGCTGCGCAAGGTCACTCCCGATGGCGTCGAATTTCGCTCGCATCATGATGGATCAAAGCACTTCTTCTCACCCGAGCACTCCATGGAGGTCCAGATCGCGCTCGGCGCCGACATCATGATGGCCTTCGACGAATGCGTCGAAACGCCCGCCACGTGGGAACGTACCAAAGAGTCGATGGGGCTGACGCATGCCTGGGCACAGCGATCGCTGGACTACTGGAAAGAACATCGCCATGAAGTCCCGTGGCACAACGAGCTCGACGGCAGCCATCAGGCGCTCTTCGGCATTGTGCAGGGAGGCATGTTTAAGGATCTCCGTACCGAATCAGCCGAGCGGCTCGTCGAGATGGATTTCCCCGGCTATGCCATCGGTGGCCTCGCCGTCGGTGAAGCGCGTGAGGTCACGCGCGAGATGATCGCGCACACGCTCGAATATCTTCCCAAAGACAAACCGCGTTATGTGATGGGCGTCGGCTATCCCGATGAGATCGTCGAATACGCCCGCATGGGTGTCGACATGATGGACTGCGTGCTGCCCACGCGCGCCGGCCGGCACGGTCTTCTCTTCACCAGCCAGGGTCGCCTGAATATCAAGAACAAGCAGTATGCCGAAGACCAGAACCCTCCCGATCCGGCATGTAGCTGTATGGTCTGCCGCCGCTATACGCGTGCGTATCTGCGCCATCTGATGCATAGCGCCGAGCCGTTAGCGCTTACCTTGGCGAGTGAACACAATCTGGCCTTCTATCTCGACCAGATGCAGGCGCTTCGCAATGAGTTCGATCAAGCAGAGTGATCGATTCTTTGGACGAAACAACCAGGTAGTCAAGCAGGAACTGAGTAGCCGTAAATGCAATTGTGCGATGGGTGTGTTCCGTGACACAGTTGAGGCATACAAGACGGGCCTGAAGCGCACCCGGAGCAGCAAGTACGGTAACGGCCAAGCAAGAAGGATTGCTCTATGAAGCGATTTGCCTGTGGTCGCGTGGTCTCTGGGCCCTCGACTGTATTTTCCGCACACCATCCGGACGGAACTCTGACGGGGGCAACGAAGCACGCTCCTTTGCACTACGGCTCCGCTGTACCTTCGGTGAACGGATAAGCGCCGGCCATGTACATCAACCTCGCCAAGCGCGAGCAACAGCGGCGCACGATTTCAGGTCTGTTGGATGGCGATATTCCCTTCGGCTTCCACTACCAGCCGATCGTCGACCTCGAACGTGGTCTTATTACCGGCTATGAAGCGCTCGCGCGTTTTCCTGCAGAGATCGCCTCGTCGCCGGACCAGGTCTTTCGGGCGGCCGGTGATCTGGGAAGGCGTGCGGACCTGGAGTGCGTGGTACTGCGAAGCGCCCTCTGGGAGAGGTCAAAGCTTCCTCCGAAATGCTTTCTCACGATCAATGTGGGCCCGTCGCTTTTGCTCTCACGGCAGTGGCAACAGCTATTAAGAGAGACCGGGCACTTCGGTGGAACCGTCTTTGAGATCACGGAAGACGAGCCCATTCACGACTACACCATCTTCCGCTCGCGTCTCGATCAGATCCGTGAGGCCGGCGGTCACATCGCGGTCGACGACACCGGAGCCGGATACGCCAGCCTGAAGCATGTGATGGAGCTGCGTCCGAACTTTATCAAGCTCGACCGGTTCTTCGTCGGCGGCTGCCATAAAGAACCTGCTCGTTCTTCGCTGATTGAGATGATGAGCACCATGGCCGGCCGCATCGATGCCACCATCATCGCCGAAGGTGTGGAGACCGCGAGTGAACTGGAAGAGCTTATCCATCTTGGTGTGTCGCTGGCTCAGGGATACTATCTCGGCAAACCCTCCGCGGAGATGCACCCTTTGCCCGCCCTGCAGGCTGAAGCCATCCGCTCGCGGGCACAGGCCAGGCAGCAGGGCAATCTGTGGGGGGTTATTGAGAGCTGCTTCACCTGTTTCGATGCCGGCGCAGCTGCAACCTACCTCGATGCGAACGCCGAAGCGCATGTCGTTCTGCTGGTGGACGAGGGAAATCGGCCCTCTGGCATCATCGAGCGGCACGCCCTGATCGGTATCCGCCACCTCCCCCAGCCAATGAAGGTTCAGCGGGAGAGCGATCTGCGCGAAGTGCTCCAACGTTGCCTCAGCAGGCCATCGGCTCACCGTTTCGATCCGGTCGCGGTCATTCGAGCCGACGGACAGATGGCCGGAGTGGCGACCGTGGACCGGATGGTGAAGTTCGTTCTGGAAAACGGTCCCCTGCTCGATATGCGCGCGGCGGAGGTTCGGGCGCTGATGGGCTCGGCAGACAGGGATATGAGGGCAGGTACCTCCGGGTGTTAACAGTCGGTCTGCCGGGAGGCGATTCCTTGACATGTCGGAGCGGCCTCGGCGATGCTGGTGCCTAGCACCCTTCCATCCGGGCAGGCAGATCTGCGTCCGTTTACGGACGTAGCCATCGACCGGCATGACGCGGGCAGCGTCCATCCAGGACGGGCCCGACTTCTAAAAGGACATCGGGTGATCATTTTCGATCCGGTTGGTTCGCGTCCTCAGGCCGCGCCCGCCCGGTGTGTTGAAGGACGCTCGCGTTGACCGTATCCGCACCTGTCTCAGCCATGATCCTGCAGAATGCCCAGGGATCTTCTCTGGTTACGATGCTGCCTATCGTTCTTATGATTGCTGTCTTCTACTTCCTGCTGATTCTTCCGAATCAGCGTAAGCAGAAGAAGTGGCAGCAGATGCTGGGTGATCTCAAAGCCGGCGACCGCGTCACAACCTCAGGCGGCATCAAGGGTGTCATCCTGTCGGTAAAAGACGATTCGCTGATCCTGCGCGTCGCTCCCGACAATCTGAAGCTCGAGTTTGCCAAGAGCGCCATTGCCAGCGTTACGACCGGCGAGGAAGAAAAGTAGCCATGCAGAAGAAGCTCGCCGGTCGGACCGGCATTATTGTTGCGACTCTGGTCATCTTTACCTATTTCATCTTCTTCGGCTCCGGCCTGCCGAAGAAGGGCAGCGTGAAGCAACTGCTGACCAACAGCATTCACCTCGGCCTCGATCTTAAGGGCGGCACCCATCTGGTGCTGCAGGTGCACGTCGCTGAAGCCGTTGCCGCGCAGACCGACTCGGATGTCGCGCGCCTTCAGGCTGACCTGGCCAAAGCTGGAGTCGCCGGTGCGCAGGTCGCCAAGCTCGACCCCACCAAGGTCGACATTATTAATGTTGCGAACGTCACCGCGGCCGACACCTCCAAGGTGCGCGGCGTCCTGAACGGTACCTCCTACTCCTCGACTTACGATGTGGCGTCGGTACCGAACGGCTACACCCTGACCATGAAGCAGCAGTCGCGCAAAGAGATGGAGAGCACCGTTCTCCAGACCTCGATCGAGACCATCCGTCAGCGCGTCGACAGCCTCGGTGTTGCCGAGCCTGTCATTCAGCAGTATGGCCTGGGCGATAACCAGATCCTGATCGAGCTGCCCGGCATCTCCAACGCCGACGAAGTGCACAACGCTATCCAGTCGACCGCTCGCCTCGAGATCCATGAGGTGGTTGCCGGACCCGCGTCGACGGAAGCCGACGCGTTGCAGACTCTCGGCGGATCCCTTCCTCCGGACGACATGATCGTGAAGGGCGCAAGCTCGGTCACTGCCGCCGGCAACAGCGATATGTTCTACGTGCTCAAGCGCGTGGCCATCGTCTCCGGTACCGACTTCCGCGGAGCCCAGCCGGTTCGTGACCCCAACACCGGCCAGTCGCAGACCAGCTTCAATCTGACCAGCGGCGCCGGCGAGCGCTTCTATGAGTTCACCAGCGCGAATGTCGGCAAGGGCATCGCCGTGGTGCTCGAGAACCGCGTCCGCAGTGTGGCCAGCATCAAGAGCGCCATCCACGACTCAGGCGTGATCGAAGGCCTCTCCGAGGATGAGGCGAAGAACCTCTCGCTCATGCTCCGCACCGGTTCCCTGCCCGCCTCGATCTCGTATCTGGATACGCTGACCGTTGGCCCGTCGCTCGGAGCGGCTTCGATCCAGCACGGTGTCTATGCCGCCATCGCCGGCATGCTGGCGGTGATGTTCTTCATGCTCCTCTACTATCGCGGAGCCGGCATCAACGCCGACCTGGCGCTGGTTCTGAACCTGGTCATCCTGCTCGGCTTCATGGGGCTGACCGGATCGACGCTGACCCTGCCGGGTATCGCCGGTGTGATTCTGACCATCGGTATGGGCGTCGACTCCAACGTCCTGATCTTCGAGCGTATCCGTGAAGAGCTGCACCTGGGCCGTGCGCCCAGCGCCGCAGTACAGAACGGATTCGCGCACGCCTGGATCACGATCATCGATACCCACGTGACGACGATCGTCTCGGCGGCCATCCTCTTCCTCTTTGGCACCGGTCCGGTCCGTGGATTTGCCGTGACCCTGACCTTCGGTCTGTTGGCCAATATCTTTACCGCGGTCTTCGTCTCGCGCACCATCTTTGACGCGATCCTGAACCGCAAGCAGCGCGGCGAAGCGCTCTCGATCTAATACGGAATTCTCGGAGCAACAACAGTGGAACTGTTTCGCGATATCAATATCGACTGGCTGGGCAAAAAGTGGTACCTGCTCGCCTTCTCTCTTGTCTTTTCAGTGTCGGGCATCTTCAGCATGCTCTTCTGGCACAAGATTCCGTATGGCGTGGATTTCAAGGGCGGCACGCAGGTGCACGTCAGCTTCGACCGCACGCCGAGTGAAGATCACATCCGCGCCGCCTTCGATGCCGCTGGTATTAAGGATGCGAAGATTCAAGCCGTAAGGGGAGACCAGGCTGCCCGTCCCGAGGTCCTGATCTCGCTGCCGGAGAAGAGCGATGCTGTCGGTTTCGATGCCCGCGCCGCCGTGCTCAGCGCCCTGCAGGCGAACTATCACGATGGCGGCTTCAAGGTAGAGAGCTCCCAGACCATCGGACCGACGGCCGGCGAACAGCTCCGTCATCAGGCGCTGTTCGCGACGCTGTACTCGCTGATCGGCATGCTGGTCTATCTCTGGTTCCGTTTCGAGCTCATCTATGGTGTGGCGGCCGTGGTGGCTGTCTTCCATGACACCCTGATCACGATCGGCGCCTTCAGCCTCACCAACCAGGAGATTACGCTCACGGTTGTGGCGGCCATCCTGACGCTGGTCGGTTACTCCATGAACGATACGATCGTGGTCTTCGACCGTATCCGTGAGAACCTGGCGACGGCGCGCCGTGAGACGCTGGCAACCGTGGTGAACCGCAGCATTAATCAGACGTTGAGCCGGACGATCCTGACCTCGGGCCTGACCTTCCTCACGGTCCTCTCGCTGTATCTCTTCGGCGGAGAGGTGTTGCACGGCTTCAGCTTCGCGCTGGTGGTGGGCATTCTGATCGGCACCTATTCCTCGATCGCCGTTGCGGCTCCGATGCTGGTGGCCTATCAGGACTGGCGTATCGCGAAGGGTAAGACGGCATCGCTTCCCGGTAAGCGGGCGTAATTGGACTGGGTTGCACCGGATAAGGTGCAACCCAGAATTTTTTCAATATTTTCGGGAACATCTCCTCCATTCCGGGAACAAAAAAAGAATCCCCGGTGTCTGTAGCACGTAGCTCACCTCCAACTCGAGGGTTGCACTATGTTTGAAGATTCGTTGATGGAATCCGGCGGTAAGATCAAGTCCAAGTCCAAGTACTGGATGATCGCTACCTTCAGTTTCAACGGGGTCATTATTGGATTGATGATCCTGATTCCGCTGCTGTATCCCGAAGCGCTGCCTAAGACGGCGATGACGGCGATGCTCAGCGCGCCTCCGCCGCCTCCACCTCCGCCCCCTCCGCCGCCTCCGGCGCAGGTGGTGAAGCCGATCAAGGTCATCAGCGAGCTGGACCAGGGCCTGCACGCTCCGACGAAGATCCCCAAGGACATCAAGATGGTTAAGGAAGAGGCTGCGCCTCCGCCGCAGGTCGCCGGTGTTGCCGGTATGGCGGGCATGGGTGGCGGCTCCGGTTCCGGTATCGCTGGTGGCGTCCTTGGTGGTATCGGTACGGCTCCGGCTCCGGTGGTCAAGGTGGCTCCGCCCAAGGGACCGACCCGCGTTTCCGCCGGTGTGATGGCTGGACAGATTCTGGTGAAGACCAACCCGGTCTATCCTCCGATCGCCCGCGCCGCTCACGTCCAGGGTTCAGTTGTGCTGCATGCCGTGATCTCGAAGACCGGCACCATCCAGAACCTGACGGTGATCAGCGGACCTGAGATGCTGCGTAACTCGGCCGTCGAGGCTGTGCAGCAGTGGAAGTACAAGCCCTACCTGCTCAATGGTGAACCCACCGAAGTGGATACCACCATCACCGTAAACTTTACGATGGGAGGCTAAGTCTCAAGACTTAGCAGCAGGTTTCGATATTGCGGGGGCTGTGGCCCGGCTGGCACAGCTCAAACAATCAACGCTTTGCATCACACGTAGTACCGGAAGTCCTAATCAGGAGGAAAGAATCAAGTGATTCTCGCTCATCTCGCAACTTTCGCCCCCCACAGCATCGGCATGTTTCTGCAGGAGGGCCAGGTAAGCTTCTCGCTCATGGGTCTGTGGCAGAACATGGGCTGGCTGGCCCGTATCGTCGCCATCATCCTGTTCGTCATGTCGATCTGGTCGCTGGCTGTGATCATCGATCGCGCTCTGTATTTCTCGGCTGCCCGTAAGCAGTCCCGTGAGTTTGCTCCCAAGGTTGCCGGTGCTCTGAAGGACGGCCGTCTGGACGAGGCGATCAAGATCGCCGACCGTTCCAAGAAGTCGCACCTGGCCGAGGTTGTTACCGCCGGCCTGCAGGAGTTCCGTTCGTTCGGTTCCGGCGGTTCCATCACCGAGGACCAGATCGAGTCTGCCAAGCGCGCTCTGGAGCGCTCCGAAGCTATCGTTCACGCCAAGCTGAAGCGCGGCCTGGGCGGTCTGGCCACCATCGGTTCCACCGCTCCCTTTATCGGTCTGTTCGGTACGGTAGTCGGTATTCTTAACGCCTTCCAACAGATCGCAACCCAGAAGACCTCCGGTATCGGCGCTGTCGCCGGCGGTATCTCGGAAGCTCTGGTAACGACCGCGTTCGGTCTGCTCGTAGCTATCCCGGCCGTTATGTGCTTCAACTTCTTCACCGGTAAGGTTGAGGCCTTCGACGTGGAGATGGACAACAGCTCCTCGGAGCTGGTGGACTACTTCATCAAGCAGTCGCACCGCTAAACAGCCCAAGCGAGAATCTCCGCCTCGCACCCCGGTCAGCCGCCGCGAAACGGCATGACCGGGGTCCGGGCGGCCTGAAGCTCTCGCAGCACCAACAGATTCACTAAGGAGCAACGATGGCAATTGCATCTCGGAGCCTCGAGGGTGCGGTCAACTCCAACATCAACGTAACGCCGATGGTGGACGTGATGCTGGTGCTGCTGATCATCTTCATGGTGATCACGCCCATGCTGAACAACAAGGTGAACGTCGATCTTCCCAAGGCTAACGCCGCGGTGATCATGGAAGACGCCAATA
The DNA here is from genome assembly GCF_025685425.1 of Terriglobus albidus. GTDB lineage: Bacteria > Acidobacteriota > Terriglobia > Terriglobales > Acidobacteriaceae > Terriglobus > Terriglobus albidus. The sequence continues at coordinate 111,759 of NZ_JAGTAS010000049.1, read as the reverse complement.
AAGAAGACTCCGTGGTCGTAGCCGTGACCCGTGACGGAAAAGTCTTCCTGGGCGGTGACCAGGTAACCGTCGACGATATGGGCGCCAAGATCTCCGCCAAGCTGGAGAGCAAGACCGACAAGCACGTTTACCTCCGTGGCGACGCCCGCGCGAACTACGGTAAGGTGATGGACGCTGTCGACGGTATCCGTTCGGCCGGCGTCAGCCAGCTCGGTCTGCTGACCGAGAAGACTGAAGATCAGTAAGAAAGCAAGTTCAAGATTCGCCGCCTGAGCGCGGCAACCAAGGAGATTCAGTTATGGGAATGAGTGCCGGTGGTAGCGGTGGCGGCGTCTCTTCTGACATCAATGTGACGCCCATGATCGACATTCTGCTGGTGCTGCTGATCATCTTCATGGTCATCCAGCCCACGGCAGTTCATGGACTGGACACCCTGGTGCCTCAGCCGCCTAAGGACAAGAACCAGCAGGAGAATCCCAACGACCGCACGATTGTGGTCCAGGTGTTGTCCAACAATGGCCGTCCTGCGTACAAGATCAATGACACGGACTTCGCGAAGGATGGCCTGCTGCCCAAGCTGCAGGAGATCTATGCCACCCGCGCCGAGAAGGTCATGTTCGTCAAGGGTGACAAGGACCTCGACTTCCAGTACGTCGCTGAGGTGATCGACTTCGGCCATGCCGCAGGCGTGGACAACATCGGTCTGATTACACCTCGCGTCGAGGCTGGACAGTAAGCATACGGTGAGCTTCCGCCGCGCCTGGGCTCTCTGCTCATGCGCGCCCGGATGCGCACAAGGATACGCGTGCGGATGCACGCCGATCTATACCTTACGCGGGCGGTGGCACAGAGCTGCCGCCCGCGGTGTCTTTAATGCTGTGTTCGCTCACGACTTTCTTAACGAGGTCTTTATGGCATTCACAGCAACAACCCGCGGCATCGCCTCCGAGATCAACGTCACGCCGCTCATTGACGTTCTTCTGGTTCTGCTCATTATCTTTATGGTCATTGCTCCCGTATCCAGCCAGGGGATCGGCGCCGCCCTTCCGCAACCGGGGGCCCATACGGCTTCGGAACCGGTTTCTGCCCCGCTGGTAGTGCAGTTGTCCTATGGCGAGAGTGGGGTTCCGGCCTATGCTTTGAACCGTCAGGAGATGAATCTGGATGAGATGGGTAACCGCCTGGCAATGGCGATGAATCTCAGGCAGGACCGTACGGTTTTTCTTCAGGCGGATGGACGTTTTGACTTGCAGGAGGTCGTCGGCGCGGTCAATACTATCCGCCGCGCAGGAGCCTCGGAAATTGCTTTGTTAACCAGAAAAGACTGCAACCAGATGAACTGCTGAATCGTCTTCGGAGGAGGGTAACCACCTGAACGGTACCGTTCAGGTGGCCCGCTCTCCTTTTCACCTTCAACTACTGGCCATGCGTCATGCTATGCCTTTACAATCATCGTGCAAGACTGTCGCGCTTCTCGCACGCAATCCGGCAAAATCACTACATCGCGAATTCTCAAGGAGACCCTTCGTCCAATGAAATTCCAGCTACGTGTTCCGGCAATGGCCGCACTTCTCCTGGTTACGCTTCTCTCGGCCACCGGATGCAACCGTCTGAAGGCCCGCGACCAGCTCACGAAGGGCATCGCATCCTTCAAGGCCGCGAAGTACGAAGACGCTATCAATCATTTCCAGCAGGCTCTTGATTACGATCCGAGCTACGATGTGGCCCGTCTCTATCTCGCCACCACGCTGGCATCGCAGGTAGTGCCTAACCTTGAGACGCCTGAGAACATCAAAACGGCACAACGCGCGATGGATGGTTTTCAGCAGATTCTTTCGAAGGACCCGAAGGACAAGACTGCACTGCAGCAGATGGCTTCCATCAGCTTCAACCTGAAGAAGTTTGACGATGCGAAGAACTGGCAGAAGAAGGTGATCGAAGTCGATCCCGCTGCCGCTGAGGCTTATTACACCATCGGCGTTATCGACTGGATGCAGTCGTATAAGAATGCCACCACGATCCTCGCCGCTGACGGCTTGACCGACGCGGGCGACGGCAATCCCAAGAAGAGCAAAGACGCATGCGCCAAGCTGCAGGCCCAGAACACTAACCTGGTGAACGAAGGTCTGGAGTATCTGCAGAAAGCCGTCGATAACAACGCGACCTATGAGGAAGCCATGACCTACCTCAACCTCACCTATCGCCGTAAGGCGGACCTCGAGTGCGGCAACGACGCCGCCCGCAAGGCCGACCTGGACAAGGCGCAGGAGTGGAGCGACAAGGCCATGGGCGCACGTAAGGAAAACGAGCGCAAGAAGGAAGAGAAGAACAAGGGCGGCGTCACAATGTAGTCTTCGCCCATGCGACGAGAAGCGCAAAGGCCTCCGAAAGGAGGCCTTTTCTTTTGTGGTAAGTCGGATGTTGTGGTTTTTATGAGCGCCTGCGGCGGTCGTTGAAAGTTAAAAGTTGAAGACGTACGATCGTGGTGAGTCGAGATGTATGAGTAGCCCAAATACTGGGTATTCGCGCTCCGCGCGAAGCGTCTTTAAGAGCGCCCGCGGCGGTCGTTGAAAGTTAAAAGTTGAAAGTTGAAGACGTACTGCACCGGTACTCGGGGATGCATGAGTAGCCCAAACAGTGGGTGCCCCGGGGTCCTACGGGACCTGGGTATTCGCGCTCCGCGCGAACGTCTCTCGTCATTCGCAGAACGGATCGAGCTGCGCTCGATAGTCACCCAGCTTCGCGTTATGTGGGGTGCTCCACTTTCCCTACCGATGCAGTACGTCTTCAACTTTCAACTACCCTCCCTCTCGACACAGTAGCTCTTTAACTTTTAACTTTTAACTTGCAACGAGCGCCGCAGGCGCTCTCCCCGATGTCTCTCTCCTCCTCCCAGCTCCGCCGCGAACTCTCAGCCCGCGGACTCGCGCTTGAGCGCGAGCACGAAACGACCTACGGCCGCGACGACCTGCACACGCCATCGGTTTTATTCCGGGAAGACGAGCCAGGCCAACATGGCAACTTTCATCCATCGAGTTATCGCCGCATCCTCGCCAACCCCGCCTGGGCCGCGCGGCTCACCAAGGCATATACCGCGAGCAGCCGGGTGGCGTACGCCACAGCACGCCGCCGTAAGGAGCTCGACTGCGCCAACTCCTCCGATGCCCTGCTGATGAATATCATCTGTTATCCGGGCCTGCTCTCTCGCCCGCAGGTCTGTGCCCTGCTCGGCGTCCCCCCGGGTCTTACCCCCGAATTTGGTGTGCGCATGGAGGCTCCTCGGCACGGCACCCGCTCTGATCGTTCGGAGGTCGATCTCGTCCTCGGGCATCTACTGATCGAAGCCAAGCTCACCGAGACCGGCTTCCAGACCGCCCGCCCCGCACTGGTAGAGCGCTACCGCGATCTGGAAGAGGTCTTCTTCCGCGAAGACCTGCCCCGTAACACTCGCGGCGACTATCTCCACTACCAGCTCCTTCGTGGCGCCCTGGCAGCCCACCACACTGGTAAGACCTACCTGGTGTTATGTGATGCCCGCCGCTCCGACCTGCGGGAGGCCTGGTTCCAGATCATCCGCTGCGTCCGTACAGCCGAGCTCCGCAGCCGCCTGGCGCTGCTCACCTGGCAGGAGCTGGCCGCCACCGTGCCCAAGGGGCTGGCGGCGTTCCTGGAGAAGAAGTATGGAATTGTGGCCGCCCGGTAGCCGGCCAGTTGAATTGTTGAATAGTTGAATAGTTGAATGGTCTGGCGGGTTATGAATCGCCGGTTCCCCGCATCAGTAGTGTCAGTTGAAGTGAACCCATAATGTGTTTCCCGCAGGGACAAACCATTCAACTATTCAACCAATCCACCATTCAACTAGCATTTACCCATGGATCGCCTCTGGACTCCCTGGCGTTACGCGTATATCACCAAGTCAGGCCCCTCACAGCGTAAAGGCATCCCTGAGCCTTTGAATGCCTACCCTGACGACCAGGGATGCGTCTTCTGCAATCTCATCGCTTCGGTCGATTACGCCATCGAGCATGGCATGCCGGTCGACGAAGCCGAGCGCTACGGCCACATCGTCACACGCGGGAAATTTCATTACATCGCACTGAATGCATTTCCCTATACCAGTGGTCATGTAATGGTGGTACCGTATGTGCACACGGACTCGCTCGCAAAGCTTGATGTGGAATCAGCGCATGAGTTGATCGTCATGGCCCAGCAGACCGAGCGGGCTATTCGTGCAACCTACCAGCCGGACGGGTTGAACTTTGGCCTGAACCTTGGAGAAGCTGCCGGGGCCGGCGTTGCGGCACACCTGCATCTTCATGGGCTGCCGCGATGGGTGGGCGATAACAACTTCATGCCTGTGCTGGCAGAGACGCGCATTCTGCCGGAAGATCTGAATGTCACCTGGCAGCGCCTGCGGCAAGCTTTCCAGTCGCTATAGAGCCGAACGCACCACCCTCGAATCGGAACGTAGCACCAAATCGGGAATTGCAGTCGAAAATGTGACAGGAATCATAGTCACCGTCGCAAAACTGGTTCATATTAGGTGCAATATGTCGCAGTCGCTGTGAGCAACAGGGCCTGTATCAGTTGCATCTATCCCATCAGTAACGAACAGCTAGTACTTGTACGAATCCAAACTCCATTTGGACGTTCCGCGCCTTTTCTCGCTCGGAATGTCTCCCGGCCCCCGGAGGTGTACGATGCAAAGCTCGCTCAAGGTACTACCCATCACCCCGACCGTCGCAGCTGCCTCATTGATTGAACCTGAGGATGCGCGCATTACCGGCCAGACGCGGTCACTGCCGCGCCGGCTGCTTGCCTTGAACATGCCCCTGAACAATGTCCGTAAACCGGCCCTGAGTAGTACTCCCGCGTTGACGCCGCAGGCGCGCATTGCCTAGGGGAACATCCCCAAATTAGCAAGGCCCAGAGAATCTCTCCGGGCCTTTCGTGTTTAACGTTATCGATTACCTGATCAGCAATGACAAGCTGGACGACTTGCGCCTGGCGCTGACTACTTGTTATCGGCAATCTTGTCAGGTTCGGGCCGCATACGGGTCGCCTCAAAGTTCACGACCTTCCACCCTCCGCCCTGCTGGCGGGCATAAACCCGCGTGTAGAGATACTTCCCGTGCAGCGGGCGCCCATCCATCACGCCATCAACGTCCACCTGCGAGGTCACGATGGCAGTGCTTCCGTTGATGATCTTTACCTTCAGCTCATCGACATCCATACGGGTGATGTTGATCTTGCGGTTCATCACACGCTCGACCATCTGCTGCTTGGTCTGCACCATGCCATTAGCGGAGATGCCGATGTAGTCATCGGCCATCATCTTCGACATCGTGTCGGCATCGGACTTCAACTGCGCCTGCCGCCACTGCTGCTCCAACGCCTCAATCTGCCGGTGTGAAGCGGTTTTGTTGCCTGCCGCACCTGCCGCAATCTTTCGCACGCCATTCACCGGGGCCATGCCCACCTGGCGAAAAACCTGCGCGTGAATGGCGATTGGAGCCACCAAAGCCAGGGCCAGCACAGCGAATTTGAATGCGTACTTCATCGGTAAGGTGTACGGAGTGTAGCCCTGTTTTCTCCGCAAAGTCAAAATAACTTTTAGTAACCAACTACCACTTTTGCTGCACACTCTGATGCCGCAAATCAGTAACGGGAAGCCCGCGCAGAAGTGTGCTTTCGGACGGATTTGCCCATCACAAACAGCCATCCTCCGGGCCGTTAAACGTAGGAAGTTGAAAGTTGAAAGTTGAAGACGTGCGGCATGGGTGGGGCATGTTTTGCTGCATCCCATGGAGCACCGTGGATCGAGGGGCCCGAAGTCAGACATGGCGCTACCGCCTATTGTTTAGAACGCTGGGCAGAGGGGGAAGGTTATCCAGCGCAAGCCGCCAATCATCTCCGGTCTGTCATTTCACAGCGGCCGGGGTCCCCGGCCAGCTTGCTGGTTGGGGTGGATCGACCGAAGAGAGCGGAGAAATCTGCTTCTGTGCCGCGAGCTTTGCAGCCGCCTTCGAACGTTAGATAGCTCACCAACTTCCACTCGCCCACGCGGTACGTCTTCAACCTTCAACTTGCAACTTTCAACCTGCCGGCCCCGAAAGCAAAAGGCCCACACCAATCGGCGCGGGCCTTTACCCATCCCAAACTTCCTACCCAATAATGCTGGCAGCAAACTCCGGCAGAACAATGGTCTGTTCGCGATCGGGCCCGGTCGAGACCATACCGATCTTCGCGCCGGTCTCCTTCTCCAGGAACCTCAGATACTCCTGCGCCTTCTTCGGCAGCTTGTCGAACTCCGTGATGCCCTCGGTCGACTCCGCCCAGCCCGGCAGCGTGGTATAGACCGGCTCCAGAGCCTCGAGGCCGCGAACATCGGCGGGGATGTGCTCCGTCACCTTGCCGTCCAGCTTGTACGCGGTGCAGACCGGAATCTCCCTCAGCGAGTCCAGGACGTCCATCTTGGTCACAACCAGCCACTCTGTGCCGTTGATCATGTTGCTGTAGCGCAGGATCGGCAGGTCCATCCAGCCGCAGCGGCGCGGGCGTCCGGTGGAGGCGCCGTACTCATTGCCGCGCTTGCGCAGCTCCTCGCCCATCTCGCCGTGAATCTCGGTCGGGAACGGGCCCTCGCCCACGCGGGTGACATAAGCCTTGGTCACGCCGATGACAGTGCCGATGGCGGTCGGGCCGACGCCGGTGCCGATCACGGCTCCGCCGGCCGTAGCCGAGGAGCTGGTGACGAAGGGATAGGTGCCGTGGTCGATGTCCAGCAGCGCACCCTGTGCGCCCTCGAACATGATGCGCTTGCCTGCCTTCAGGCTGTCGTTCATCAGGGTGGCGGTGTCGGTCACGTACGGAGCTACCTGCTCGGCGTAGCGAGCGTACTCCTCATAGATCTTGGCCGGGTTCAGCGGCTCGGTGCCCCACAACGCGTGCGCGATGGAGTTCTTCTCATGGCAGGCGTTGGTGATGTGGGTGCGCAGCAGCGCCGAATTCAGCAGATCGATCACCCGCAGGCCGTTACGGTGCATCTTGTCTTCGTATGCAGGCCCGATGCCGCGGCTGGTGGTGCCGATCTTTGTGCGTCCGGGGGCGTTCTCGGCGGCCAGCTCGATCATGCGGTGGTATGGCAGAATCACCTGGGCGCGGTCGCTGACAAAGAGCTGCCCGTCGACCGGCAGACCGGCCTCCTTCAGCATCTTCACCTCGGTCAGGAAGGCGGCAGGATCCATGACGACGCCATTGCCGATCACGCTGAGGCAGTCCGGCCGCAGCACGCCGCAGGGAATCAGATGAAGGACGTACTTCTGCCCCTTGATGATGACGGTGTGCCCGGCATTGTGCCCGCCGGCATACCGCGCCACCACCTGAAACTTCTCTGAGAGGACATCGACAATCTTGCCCTTGCCCTCATCGCCCCACTGTGCGCCCAGTACTACCGCCGATTGCTTGAGAGATGCCACGGGTACTCCAAAAAAGGAATCGGGCGATTGGGTCGCCCGATTCCTAATTTTATATCTCCGCAACGAAGTTCTGCCGGATATTGCGATACACCGCTATAGCGGAAGGCTGGGAGAAAGGTTATTTCTGCTGCTCAAGCTCCGCGCTCACGCGGGCGCCAGACCCGCTGACATTCATCTTTCTCGTCCAGTCGGCATACCCTTTTTTCTTGATAACGATGGTGTGACTACCCGATTTTACCGAGATGGCGGAAGGAGTATTCCCCACGAATTCACCGTCGATCTCGATGTCTGCGCCCGAAACAGATGCGTCCACGTTTAAACTCGCTACGGTGGGTGCTATTGGACTTGCAGATGGCGCACTCGCTGGATTGAGCTTTGCCATATCCAGCTTCATATCTCCCTGGACGAATGCACTGATTTCGGTACCTTTTGGGATAGTGATGTCTTTACCGTGCATGAAAAGGAACAATGGCGCAGCCGGGAAGAACACAATGCCTGTCGCGACCATTGCACCTGTCATCGCGCCAACGTGACCGCCTCCCTTTGTGTTTTTGACGGCGCGAAGCTGTACCTTTTCTCCCGTCACTAGTCTCGTGCTATCTATGTTGACATCGAGTTTGCCGCCTCTGCCCATCCTCTTCTTCGGTTCTGCGGTGGTGACCGTTGCCAGTGCGGCAGAACCTTTCGGTATCACTGTCACACCCTGTACAGAAACATCTTCTGTCACCTCGAATGGCACGGTTTGTCCGACGTGAGCATCTGCAGATGAAATGGTTTCGGCTAGACGAAGCTTGATCTCTGCTCCATCCATGAGGGTATTTGGGATGGCGGGACGTGGCGTTTCTTCCTGCGTGGCCGGTGCAGCAGCGGTTTGTGGAGTTTGTGGAGTGGGTGTTTGTTGAGCGTAAAGCGAGTCACCAAGCGAAAGAGCGCATACAAGGGCTCCAGCAGAAAGAGAACGAATCATCTCTACAGTCCTACGTCTTATCAATGTGGGGAGTACGAGAAGAGTACCTGCGTTTGTTTAGCAGAAGCAAGCGATCATGTGGAGGGGCTCACTCCTTCGCGAATCGCACGTTCTCTTTTGCTCGCTCCATCAATTCTTTTTCAATCTCCGGCCATCGCGCACTCCCACGTCCACCGGGCATCAAATCTTCCGCGATAAATCCGGTCTCCTTCAGATCCTCGGCGTAGATCACCATCAGCTCTCGCCGTTTCGTCTCGTCGGTCAGATGCACCAGGCGGACGTTCATCATGCCTGCGGGTTCGCTGTATCCGTGGGCGTGCAGCATGGACTGTACCTTGGCAGCATCGCTGCCCTCTTTTGCCGGTTGTGATCGACCGAAGCGCGATCTTACGTCGAAGCGCATACCCCCAGCTCCAGCGTGCGCTCGAACTTGTAGCCGTAGACCGCGCCGGGAGTGCTCGGCAGATAGCCCTCGAACTGGATCCAGTACAGCCGCTTGACCACCCGCTGCGCATCGGCCTCGACGAAGATGTGAATCTCGCAGTCGGCAATGCTGTGGAGTACGAAGCGTTCTGCGCCGAGATAGACCGCCTCTTTCGGCAGTGCGATCCGCACCGCCGGGTCGTGCTGTGAGACGACTACGTTACCGATGACAGTTCGCTCAGGTGGCGGGGTTTGGGCCGCTGCGATTCCGCAGAGTGTCGTCAGCGCTGCAAGGATGAGGAGCCGTTTCAAGATGTCCTCCATGCGGTGGATTACGAAGAGCGGCGCGCGAGGGTTCCTTGCTGGTAAGGAGTATGCGAAATCAGCCGCGAAGCCTGTTGCGCCAAAAGCGTTGCCCTCAGCGGCTGAAGCCGCTCTGAGCCTCACCTCGTACGGCACGGCTGGAAGCCGTGCCCTTAAGCAAAACCGCCTAAGAAACTACTTGGCCGCCGTCGAAAAATGAGCGTCAAAACCGACTTCTTTATTGCGCGCCCGCGCGCAACAGTTCGCACCGTCGGTGCGAATGCCCTGCTTAAGGGGACGGCTTTCAGCCGTCCCACACCGCACCCGAGAAGAAAGCGGCTTCAGCCGCTGAGGGTAGCTTTTTGCCTGTGCCCCGGCTCTAGCAATCCCCCTCAGCGCTCAGCTTTTCGCAGAACCTCGCCCATCTGTCCCTATTTTGGCAAGCAGCGCTCCCGGAGTAGGATCCCCCTCAACTGGCGAGGCTTCAACTTTTAACTTGCAACTTCTAACTCCTCCCCAGAGCATCCAAATCACATGGCAAATCTGCAGACCATTCCGCTGGAGACCATCACGAACCAGCCCACCACCCTGGCCGAGTACGTCGGCAAGGTATTGCTGATCGTCAACGTCGCCTCTAAATGCGGTTTGACGCCGCAATACTCCGGGCTGGAATCGCTGTATGAGCGCTTTCACGATCGCGGGCTGGTGGTTCTCGGCTTCCCCGCCAACGACTTCGGCGGGCAGGAGCCCGGCACCAACCAGGAGATTGCCAAGTTCTGCTCGCTGACTTACGACGTCAGCTTCCCCATGTTTGCCAAGATCGGCGTCACCGGTCCAGGGAAACACCCGCTCTATCAGGAACTTACAAAGGCGTTGCCGCAGGCAATCTCGACCACCGGGTTCGATTTTGCCGCCGACCTGCGGAATTACGGCACCGAGCCGAACGAGCCGCCGGAGCTGCTCTGGAACTTCGAAAAGTTCCTCATCAGCCGTACCGGGGAGCCGGTAGCCCGGTTCGCTCCGGATACAACGCCCGACGATCCGGCCCTGATCGCCGCGATTGAGGCAGAGCTGGAGAAATAGAGCGCGAGAAGCCATCGTTTTGTTGGGAATTTGTGTCCCCGAACACCCTAGCGTTGCGAGGGTGCGGCACCCGGCGGTCTAAGCATCGAAGGCCCGGAACCTAGAGGGTGCACCCGGGTGGGAGACGAAACGGGTCAGAGGAGCCTCCCGGCGCAAAGGCCACGATTCAACCATTCAACTATCCAACCATTCAACATTTACTCCCTTTTTGCACAACTCCTCTCCGCGCACAATCCTCGCTACAATCAAGCTGTTCCACGTGTGTTGACGAACTGGTACATTGTTGCCAAACGCACGTGAAGGTTTCACCATCGGGAGACTCTTCTGCCATGACGACCACCGCAACTCCGCTTCAGGCTGCAGCATCCGCGGCTCCCTCCGGCAATCTCGAAATTTCTATCTCTCGCGGCGATCTGCTGCGTGAGCTGACGGCCGCACAGTCGGTGGTGGAACGTAAGACGACGATCCCCATTCTGTCGAATTTCCTCTTCGAGGCTGACGACGACCGCCTTACCATTACCGCCACCGATCTCGATCAGTCGCTGCGCACCTCCACCACCGCCAAGGTGAAGAAGCCCGGCGCCTGCACCGTGCCCGCGCGCAAGCTGTACGACTACATCAAGCTGCTGCCCGAGGGCGAGATCAGCATCAAGCTGATGGATAACCACTGGGTGCAGATCCGCGCCGGCCGCTCCAATACCAAGATGGTTGGCATGGCCCGCGCCAACTTCCCCGCAGTTCCTGAGTTTCCCGAGACCGGCGCCCTGAAGATCAATGTCGCTGCCCTGCGCAGCATGATCTCCAAGACCATCTTCGCCATCTCCAACGAGGAGTCACGCTACACCCTCAACGGCGCGCTGCTGGTCCTGAAGGCCGAGTCCATGGCGATGGTCGCCACCGACGGTCACCGCCTGGCGCACATCGAGCGCTTCGGCGAGACCATCTCCGGCGTCTCCGGCGAGAAGAAGACCCTCATTCCGCGCAAGTGCCTGGGCGAACTCTCCTCGCTGCTGGCAAATACCGAAGACGATACCCTCGAGTTCGCCGACGACGACCAGACCCTCTACTTCCGGATCGGCGGCCGCGTGCTGACCAGCCGCAAGCTGACCGGCCAGTTCCCCAACTACGAGGCCGTTCTGCCGCGCGACAACAACAAGTTCGTTATCGTCCGCAGCGAAGACCTGATGGGAGCCATCCAGCGTGTCGCCCAGTTCGCCGACGAGCGCTCCGGCGCCATCAAGATTCGCATGGAGCAGAACGAGCTGAAGATCTCCTCCTCCTCCACCGACTCCGGCGAATCGGAAGACACGATCGAGACTCCCTACAGCTACGATCCGCTGGTCGTCGGCTTTAACTCCGCCTACCTGCTGGACTTCCTCAAGGCCATCGGCAACACCGGCGAGGTTCGCCTCGAGTTCAAGGACGCCCAGTCCGCCGGCCAAATGCGCCCCGAAGACTCCAGCGAAGACTCCAAGTACCGCTACATCCTCATGCCCATGCGCATCTGAGGACTCGCCGTCCAGGCAAAGGCGCTTCGCGCGAAGGCCCGGCATCAGCCGGGCCTTTGTCGTTCCCTTTGCAGCCACAGAACCGGGTGCCCCGGGTCCCTTGGGGACCTGGGCATTCGCGCTACGCGCGAACCGCTTTTTTGTTATCCCGAAAGGGATCTGCTTTAGTCCTGTCAGAGACGGGATTGAGCTTCGCTCGATAAATCGCTAGTCAGGAACAAGTTCCTCAACTCTTCAATCTGAGCAGTGCTCAGCAGTGCCGACAGACTCAGATAGCGCCTGCGCTTCATCAGGACTACCCATCCATCCTCGGCACGCATCTCGATCTCCCGCGGCATCGACCAGATGACTCCGGTGGCGGCATCGTGCCGCGCCGCCATCAACGTGAGATCCCGCCGTTGCTTCCCAAAGCCAATTTCGACATCCATAACGATGACGTAGCTATGGCCCTGTCGCCAGAAGATGCAGTGGCGGCCATGTCCCCAGTTCAGGTCATCGGTCATGGAGAAGGGGAAGTCCTGCGGAATCTCTTCGTCGGGAAAGTCGCCGCCGGTCTGTTGTGCGTACTGCTGCATCTGGCTGCGCCTGCGGCTGTGGGCATAGGCCTGTGGCTGCATCAGCGTCACCAGCAACAGCACTGAAACCAGGACAAAAAAAGCAAGCATTCCGCTGTGATTGTCGCACCAAGAGAGTCAATGGGGGCATCCGGAACGATACTTCCAGCCGCGAGCAGGCTTGGCTAAGCTGCCAGCATGGTAATGAATCCACAATCCGTAGTTGCTGCCGTAGTGGAAGCGCACGACGCCTGGTTTGACGCCAACGTCCTCGCCGCCCTCGAAGACAGCAGCCCCGCGGAACCCGTCCGCGAAGAAGAACTGGTCGAGACGTACTAGGTCTTTTGGACCGCACGAGCGAGTCGTAGTGTGCAAGAGGACTCGTGTGCAGGGGCCTTGGTTGAATCCTTGAATCGTTGAATCGTTGAATGGTGAGCTACGGCTTACATTCCATCCTTGCCCCTCATAGGACTCCGCCCGCTGCTTCGAGCGAAAAAGACAAAAGGGGCGCGCATCGCATAAGCGAAACCCACCCCCTTCTAATCAAGTAAGAAAACTATTCAACCATTCAACAATTCAACCAATCAACTATCTCGCCCAGGGCAGCTCCATCAGCATCTGGCCATTGCCGGTCTGCACGCTGGGCAGTTGGCCGTTCCAGCGTTCAATCAGGGCGCGCTGGTTTTCCAGCTTGCGAAGTTCCAGCAGCTGCGGCGTGATTGAGGTCTGGCGGATGCGGTTGGCCTCCGCTTCGCCCTGGGCACGCGTCACGCTTGACTTTGCTTCACCTTCGGCTGCGGCGATCTGCTTGGCGGCCTCGGCCTGCGTCTCCGCAAGCTCGTTACGCGCACGCTCGGCGCTCTGGATGGCCTGCGCCTTCGCGGTGATGGCCGAAGCAATCACGCTGGGGACAGGCGGAGCACCGATGAAGCCGAACTGCTGAATGCCGACGCCGACAGGGTCCATCTTCTGCTGAATGAGTTCCTGCACCTTGTGTAGAAACTCGGCTTTGCGTTCGCCATAGATCTCCTCCACCGTGTAGGTGCTGGCAACTTCGTTCAACGAGTTACGCACCACATCGCGCAGAATGCCGTGTGTGAAGCGCGTCAGGTCGTTGACCCGGTACTTCACATAGAAGTCAGGCACGCGCGGCGGATCGATGGCGTAGCTCAGCGAGACGTCCGCATAGATCTCCATTCCCTCTTTCGAGTTGAAGCTCATCTGTTCGTTGGTCGCCGAGCCCTCATGGGCATCCTGCGTCCACTTCACCGTCTGCACAAAAGTCGGGAACTCCACGATCTGCGATTTCAGCGGGCTGTAGAAGACCCATCCAGTACGGATTGGAATCTCCTGCGCTCCTCGCTGCGAACCGGAAAGCGAGATCTCCACGCCCTCATAGCCGGCGCCGATACGCGTAACGCTGACGATGTAGCTGAAGAACAGGTTCAGCACGATGATCGCGATGACGATAACAACACCCCACTTCATGGCAAAACGCAGCATGCGTTTGCCTGGGTCGTCGTCGCTACTGTTACTGCGACCGGTGGTTTGAAGCAAATTGCCAAACATAGTCATAAACGCCTCCAGAGAAACCAGGTTGCACAGAACACCACCACCGCATCGCAGACGAGCAGCACCATGCCGCCGTAAACGGCCTTATCGCTCGGTAGGTTGAGGAGGTGGAACGCGGTGGTCATCAACTCAAAGCCGAGGACGGCCACCAGAAAGAAAAGCAGCAAACGGATTGTTATTCGTCGCACATGTCGCCCGGCCCCTTATCCTTACGGGCCATCCAGCGATTAAGAATCGTAGAGCGGAAATGCGTCGGCGAACATTGGACGGAAGTGCTATTGCTGTTTAGTTCGTACTTGATACAATATCCGTAGAGCCTCTACTTTTGGGGAAGCTGTGGTCGGTTGTTGGCTCTGGGTTTCCGGTGGCTTTCTTGGTAGCACTCTGTTGAATGGTGGAATCGTTGAATAGTTGAATGGTGTGGCTGGGCAGCTGCTTTGCCTCAACTATTTGTCGTTGACCATGGCGAAGTATCTTGTGAGCGCAGCTCTAAATGCGAAAAGGGTGAGCCTCGCCTAAGCGAAACGCACCCTCTCTGAACAAGCAAGAAACTATTCAACCATTCAACAATTCCACCATTCAACGGTTCTTACGCGAGCGCCTGCTCGCGTAAGAACCCATACAGCGGATACTTCTCTGCCAGCTCCCCGACCTGGCCTTTGATCTTTGCCAGCTTATCTGCATCGTTGCGGTATTCGAGAGCTTCGCCGATCCACTTGGCGATGATGCGCATGTCGTCTTCCTTCATGCCGCGGGTCGTCAGTGCCGGTGTGCCAACGCGGATGCCCGAGGGTTTCAGCGGAGGATTGGTGTCGTACGGAATCGCGTTCTTGTTCACCGTGATGCCGGCCGCGCCCAAGGCGTTCTCGGCTTCGCTGCCCAGGATGCCCTTAGCGAAGACGTCGACCAGCATCAAGTGCGTGTCGGTGCCGCCGGAGATGATGCGGAAACCTTCACCCTGCAGCGCCTCGGCCAACGCTTTAGCGTTGGCCACGATCTGCGCAGCGTAGAGCTTGAACTCAGGCTGCAGTGCTTCCTTGAATGCTACTGCCTTGGCCGCGACGATATGCACCAGCGGCCCGCCCTGCTGGCCGGGGAAGACGGAGCGGTCAAGGCCTTGTGCGAACTCTTGCGTGCACAGCACCATGCCGCCGCGCGGTCCACGCAGCGTCTTGTGGGTGGTGGTCGTGACGAAGTGCGCGTGCGGTACCGGCGAAGGATGCACGCCGCCGGCAACCAGGCCGGCGAAGTGGGCCATGTCGACCATGAAGTAGGCGCCGACCTTATCGGCGATCGCGCGCATGCGGGCGAAGTCGAAGATGCGCGGATATGCCGATCCGCCGCCGACGATGACCTTCGGCTTCTCACGCAGCGCGGTGGCCTCGAGCTCGTCGTAGTCCAGGGTTTCGGTGTCTTTACGTACCTGGTAGCCGACCACGCGATACAGCTTGCCGGAGAAGTTCAGCTTGTGACCGTGGGTGAGGTGGCCGCCGTGTGCCAGGTCCAAGCCCAGGATAGTGTCGCCCGGCTGCAGGATGGTCATGTAAGCCGAGGCATTGGCCTGCGAGCCGGAATGCGGCTGCACATTGGCGTGATCGGCGCCGAAGATCTGCCTGGCGCGGTCGCGCGCAAGATTCTCGACAACGTCAGCGAACTCACAGCCACCGTAGTAACGCTTCGCCGGATACCCCTCGGCATACTTATTGGTGAAGACCGTTCCGGCGGCCTCCAGCACAGCGCGCGAGACGAAGTTCTCACTGGCGATCATCTCCAGCCCTTCGTGCTGGCGGATGACCTCCTTTTCGACCATCGTTGCGATTTCGGGGTCAGAGGCGGCGAGTGATGCGTTGAAGTCGATCGGCATAGGAATATTCTATGCCGCGCCGCTAGATACCCGGCTCAGACCCCAGACCTAGGCCGATCTAGCCTATGCACCCGGTGCCCCAAGTCCGGGTCCCCGCGCGAACTTGTTCGATGGGGTGATAGGTCCCTCTAGGACCTGGACCCGGCCTTTATTCAACCAAGCGTCAAACTTGGATTCCAGGCAAACCTCTCTTGGCTACTGAACGAAAACGGTCGCGCGAAGCGCGATACCCAGGTCCCCGAGGGACCCGGGGCACCCGCTGTATGGGCGAGCCCGCAGTTGATTAGTAGCTTGATTCAATTTTTCAATCAGCACCGTTCGCGCCGGCAAAGGCGAGCTGCCACCAAAGTCACACCGCGCTCCCCCACACAGGCGATACCGTCCGATTCTGAAGCGCGCGCTCCTCCCAAAAGAGGAAGCGAATCCAACTTCGGAGGGGTCATCAAAATTCATGATTTCCTTCTAGCCCTGTGTTGCGTCACTATGGTGTTGGCGCCGTACTATGTATCGTTTTCGGACACCGAGATAGACGTGGTCGAAGAAGAATGCATCACAAAATTTACCCATTGCGCTAAAGCAATGGGGGATGGACGCCGATGGATACGTTGACCGATATGATGGACCTTATCTTAGGTTGCAGTTTGGTTGCTGTTGTTGTGCTCCCTTGCCTGTTTGCTTCGCACTTCGGCAGGGCGCACCGCCACACCAACAAGACTGCCTGAACAATTCGCTTCCCGGGTTAACCCGCTGCACGTAGACGCTTGAAAGCTCGATGGACGAACGTGCCGAGATACCAGCCATCCAGCCATGCGTATGGTTTCTCACCCACTACGTAGTGTCCGCAAGGCAACACCTTAGGCGTGTGCGGAATCCCGAGCTGCTCAAAACTGCGCAGCACCTCCAGTGAAAACTCCAGGGGAAAAGTCAGATCGTAGGTCGCATAGACGACCAGCGTCTGCCGGTCTTTCACGCGTGCAAACTGCTCCATGTAGTTCTTCGGACTAATCGCCTCAAAGCAGGCTCGGACATCCTCGCGCGACATGCCGGCTTCTTCAAAGGCAGCGCGAATATGACGCGTACTCTGGCCCTGCCACACGACATCTCCGAAGCTGGTCGACGCGTGGTTGAAGGCGCAGACCTTCAACCGCTCATCGAAGGCGGCGGAGAGAAATGCATACTCCGACCCCAGGCTCGTTCCCAATACGCCAAAGTGCGTGTATCCCTGCGACTGCAGCCAGTCGATGCAGCTCCGCACATCCACGACAGCCTGCCGCACCGCCTCGATCGTGCGGCCGATGTTCGAGCTTACGGCGTAGTCTGAGCGTTCCAGCTCTGCCGGCCTGCGAATGTCGTGATACGGCTTTGAGAGCCGCAGCGCGGACACGCCGAACTTATTGAACAGATCGCAGAGAACGTTGTGACTGAAGGCGTCGGCGTTCCACTGTGGCATGACGATGATCGCCTGCTTCGGCCGTTTCGGATCCTGATGCTCCGGCGCCGGATACCACCGCGCGTTCACCTGGTCGTTCTCCGGATACTTGGTGCGCACGGCAGAGGTAAAGCGCAGGAACTCGGCCTCTTCGATCAGGCCCTCTTCGGCATTGGCCTTCCACAATGCATCCTTCGCCAGCGTCTCCGGACGCACGTTGGTGGGAAAGAGCTGAGGATAGCGCTTCTCCAGACGAAAGTCGGTTGGCGTCTGATAGCTGAAGAACTCTTCGGCGTTGGCGACGATGTGACCGTTGATGGCCTTCATCGATCCAAGCGGATCTTCCTCCACGTGGGTTCCCCATTCGGCCAGCCAGTCAAAGCCCCATTCGAGTGGCCGCACAATGCGGTTGGTGTCTGCCGTGGTGAGCCGCGTCTCCCACGCGTACATCCAGTCTGCGTACAGCTTTCTAAACATTCCCCTCTAGTTTACTGGGTAGAAATTGAATGATTGAAGAATGGAATGATTGAATGATGGGTTTTCGCGGACAGCAGCGAAACAGCCTATGAAGTGGGATTATTCAATCATTCGATCATTCAATTATTCATTTCGGGTCACACCAGGATCCTCATGACCCGTTCACTAATGCCGCACAGGATCTCGTACGGAATCGTGCCTGCGATCGCGGCTTGTTCTTCGACTGGAACTCCATCGCCGATCAGTGTGACTTCATCGCCAATGGCAGCATCGGGGATGTGGGTAACGTCGATCACGGTCAGGTCCATAGAGACGCGCCCGACGATCGGCGCATGTGCCTCGCGCAGCAGCACGCGGCCGCAATTGGAGAGCTCGCGTCGCAGTCCATCCGCATATCCAACGGGGATCAATGCCAACCGCATTGGCGCCGGCGCGGTGAAGGTGGCGTTGTAGCCCACGGTTGCTCCCGCGGGAACATCGCGCAGGCTCAGAATGCGTGTCTTCCAGGCCATCACCGGTTGCAGTATCTGCCGTACATGCGGTGCGGCCCCGGTCAGTTCCAGAGCGTAGCCATAGAGGGCGAGGCCGGAGCGTGCCATCGGCTGTGCGCCGCAGGCGGCAGCGATCTCTTTGATCTGAGCGAGAATCTGTCCGGCGTCGACACCCGAGGTATTGCCGGCATGAATCCACTCCAGCCGGAGGCTGCTCGCTTTTACCTGCGCGGCAAAACGATCCATCTGCTCCCGGTTCAACGGAGAGCCGGCCTCTTCGGTCGAGCCCAGATGTGTCATTGCACTCTCAATCCGCAGGGGAGAATCTTCGGCGATCAGTGCAGCGAAGGCTGCCAGATTGGTGACACCCTGGCGCGCCATGCCGGTATCGACTTCGACATGAACGGGAAAGCTTTTTGGCGCCAGGCCGCGCGCGCGGGCAGCATCTTCCAGCAGGCGGAGCTGGTATTCCTCCCAGATCACCGGCGTAAGCCGATGTTCGACAGCGACGGCGGCTTCGCCATTCCACACGCCGCACATGATGAGGATACGCGGTTGCAGGAAGCTCGGCAGCATGCCCAGCGATGCCTTGACGCGCACTCCCTCTTCCACCGAGGTCACACCCAGCCACGCCGCGCCTGCTCCGGCCAGGACAGGGGCGCACAGCTCCGCTCCGTGGCCGTAGCCATCTGCTTTGATGACGGCGAGCAGCTCCATCCCCGCAGCTCCGCGGGTGTGACGGTAATTGGTGGCCAGCCGCGAGGCTGAGATCTCGGCCCACACGGGCCGTACGTGATTGGGTTCAACAGCGCGCATCTACTTCTTCCACCTTCTATGCTAGAGGCGGCTGCGGTGGAATCTTCGAGATGAGGAACCTTAGCGGCTACCCATTCGCATTTTTCGGCTTCTCGAACTGGCGCAGATAGTCTTCGAGGCGCTGGCCCTTCTTCAGGGTGAAGGGCTCGTCCAGAAGCTCGAACTTTTCCATGCGGTCCAGGCGGAAGAGGCGGAAGTCGTTGCGTAGCTCACACCAGGTGGCGGCCGTCCAGGCGCCACCCCAGAAGTAAAGCGCCAGCGGCCGAGCGCGACGGTTATGACTCCACTGCCCGTCTTCGCGGCAGTAATCGAAGCGGATGATGCGCTGCTCCACGCAAGCCGTGTGGATGCGATCGATCAGTGTGCGCACGGTCTTCTGCAGCCGGTACCCGGGCGCATACATCATCACGGAATCGATCTGCTGCCGCATCTCCGGCGGCAGGACCGCTTCGATCTTACGCAGAGCATCGGCTGCTCCGGCGACAGCCTCATCGCCGCCCCAGGCTTTCACCAGCCGGGCCCCGAGGACAAGCGCGCTCAATTCGTTGGCATTGAACATCAGCGGGGGAAGATCCATGTCGCGGCGTAGCGTGTAACCTACGCCTGCCTCGCCGAGAATCGGCATACCTGAGAGCTGAAGGTCGCGTACGTCACGATAGACAGTGCGTTCGCTCACCTCCAGCTTGCGGGCGAGATCGCGCGCCGTCAGCAAACGGCCGGCGCGCAGGACTTGAACGATACGGAAGAGCCGGTCGGCACGGCGCATGGCAGCAATAGTATCCCGTCGTGAGGGCGTGGTTACTCAGTGGAGTGCAGGCCGACGGTGTTGCCCTCGGTATCGCGGATACAGGCGAAGAAGCCAAAGCCGCCGGTAATCTCGGTCTTCGGAATCAGAATGGAGCCGCCCTTGGCCTTCACCCGCTCCAGAACCGGAGCAAGATCGCCCTTGCAGCTCAGATAGACGACCGTGCCGGAATCGCACGGCTTCTGGAACTCGCGCTGCACCAGCGCACCGCCGGTACCGGCAGGATCCTTGGGAAAGACCACCATCGGGTTCTCATCGGGGAACGATTGCATGTTCATCTCCAGCACCTGCTCATAAAAGGCCTGTGCACGTTCAATGGAAAGGGTGGGAATCTCAAACCACGTGGCAGCGGACTGCGGTCGTTCACTCATACGCTCGGTCTCCTTGTCGATTACAAGAGACAGCGTACTGACGTGCTACTGACAGCATCCTGTCAGTAGGTTTTCAGGATTTTGTTGATGATCTGGTTTTATGGCGGCCTGACAGACTTTCCCGACGATCGTCTTATGGAGAAATCAACTCAATTACGTGCGGCGGCCATAAAGGAGAGGGAAGACGCCGCGCGGCATACGAGAAATCCTGATCGTCCAATTGACGAGATAGCCCAATTGAGGCTTGACCCTGATTCATCATTCCTTAATTACGAAGGATGTCATCCAACAACGCTTCTGACGCTCCATGGTAGCGAGTATTCCATGAGGAGAAAACTCGCAATGCTTCCGCTCTGGATGCGCCGCATCATAGATGCGTATGCACCATCGACTACCCGTTTACCGAAGGGTTTAGATGAACTCTTTAACTCATATGCATGCCCACAAAAAGAACATTCGAAATCCCGAGCTTGAGTGTTGGCCTTGGTGGCAATGAGATGGTCGTTGTCGCAAGCGAGACAAAACTGATTCGTGGCGATCCATGATTCAGTCGTAACGCGCGCAATCTGTGATTTGTTAATGTAGATTTTTTGCGTCGGATTCACGGAATCCAAAGTCTACTGAAAGGCTTGTGCGAGATAAAGCTCGTTTTCTCGTGCCCTACGGATAATCTAATACCGCAAAGCAGCCACGGCACTCGTTGCCCACCCCTTTGCGTAGCGAAGGGGTGGTGTATCACACTTCGCGCGACCGTCTTTATGAAGATGTATCTGTAGAGAAGCAGATTTCTCCGCTCTCGTAGGTCGCTACGAAATGACAAATAAGAAAGACGATTTCGCTTCGCTCGATACCCACCCTTCGTTTTCAACGAAGAATGGGGCAACGGTGTAGCGCCTCATCTCGACTGAGACTGGAGTCTCTAGTACTCCGCTCCACCCGAGTGTGCGGTCTCCAGATTCTCGAAGCGTGTGTAGTCGCTGAGATACGCCATATGCACGCTGCCCGTCGGGCCGTTACGCTGCTTGGCGATGATGATCTCGGCCTTGCCCTTCAGGTCTTCGTTCTCGCGGTCGTAGTACTCTTCGCGGTGAATGAAGCAGACGACATCGGCGTCCTGCTCGATCGATCCCGACTCACGCAGATCGCTCAGCATCGGCTTCTTCTCGCCGCCGCGCTGTTCACTGGCACGTGAGAGCTGCGAGAGTGCGATCACCGGCACCTTCATCTCTTTCGCGAGGGCTTTGAGACCACGCGAGATCGACGAGACCTCCTGCGTACGGCTCTCGAAGCCCTTCTTGCCCGGTCCGGCAGAGCCTGTCATGAGCTGCAGGTAGTCAATCACAATCAAATCCAGCGCGCCTTCCTGCTGCTTCAGACGGCGAGCCTTCGCGCGCATCTCGGCGAGCGTGATGCCGGGAGTGTCATCCACATAGAGCTTCGATGACATCAAACGATCCAGCGCGCTCACGAGCTTCTGCTTGTCTTCACGAGGAAGAAAGCCGGTCTGAATCTTCTTCGAGTTGACCAGCGCTTCGCTGGCCAACATACGGCGAAGCAGTGACTCCTTGCTCATTTCGAGCGAGAAGACCGCGACCACCTTGCCGTCGCGCACCGCCGAGTTCTGTGCGATGTTGATGGCCCAGGCTGTCTTACCCATCGAGGGACGGGCGGCGATAATCGTAAGCTCCGAATGCTGCAGGCCGCTGGTCATGCGGTCGAACTCGGCATAGTGCGTGCGCAGGCCGGTAATCTCACGGCCCTGTTCGTACAGAGCATCGATGGTGCCGAAGCTCTCGGCCACGATCTCGCCGATCGAAGAGAAGCTCTTCTGGATGGCTCCTTCGGCGATCTCCAGAATGCGGCCTTCCACACGTGACAGCACATCGATGGCAAGCTCGGACTGATCCGCCGAGGCCAGCAGGCCGTCGTTGCACACGCTCATCAGCTGGCGCAGCAGGCTCTTGTCCTTGACGATCCGAACGTAATCCTCAATGTTCGGGTTCCGCGGAATGCCCTCGGTCAGGAACGAGAGATACGGAATGCCGCCGATCCCCTCCAGCTCCTTCTTGCGAGCCAGGTTGTCGGAGACGGTAACGATGTCGATGGCATGACCGGCTTCGATCATCTCCAGCATCGCGCCATAGATACGGCGATGCGAGTCCAGCGAGAAGTCATCGATCTTCAGCCTCGCCGTGGCATCGGTAATTGCCAGCGAGTCCGTGAGCATGGCGCCAAGGATCGTATTTTCCGCATGCAGCGCTGCGGGTGCGCCTTGCTGCTCAAGAATCTGAAGATAGGAGGCCATCTAAGTTCCTTAACTCTACCCCCGCTTTTGGGCGTGGATGTGCGTGGAAATTCGGGAGTAATCGCGGATATTCCCGAATTTTCTAGACCGCCTGCTGGCGGCCCTGTATCTCGATGTAAATATTGATCAGGCTCACCGCGGCCGGGGTTACTCCCGGAATCCGGCTGGCCTGGCCGATGGTCGCCGGGCGTACACGGCTCAGCTTCTCCTTCATCTCGCGCGAGAGGCCGCTGATCTGGGTGTAGTCGAACCATTCGGGGATCGACCGCTCCTCCGCCTTCTTCAGCTTCTCGATATTGCGGCGCTGCTGGTCGAGATAGCCCGAGAACTTGATCTCCGTCTCCACTGACTTCAGCTCGTTGCGCACCCACGACGGTAGGGTCTCGCCCTGCAGGCCGGCGGTCATCTCCGCGAAGCGGGCATCCTCCCGTAGCTTGTCCTGAAAGAGCGCTAGAAGCTGATCGATGGTGACCTCAGGCCGCTTCAGAAGCTGCGCCAGTGTCTGTCTCTTGTTCTCGCCTTCGCGGAGACGTTCGGTTGCCAGCAGCTTTTCCAGGGCGACCATGCGTGCCTGCTTGGCCTCGTAGTCGGTCCAGGCCGCGTCGCTGATCAGGCCCAGGGTGCGTCCCTTGGGGGTGAGGCGGCGGTCAGCGTTGTCGATGCGCAGGTGCAGCCGGAACTCCGCCCGCGAGGTGAACATACGGTAGGGCTCATTGGTGCCCTTCGAGATCAAGTCGTCGATCAGGATACCGGTATATCCGTCGGCGCGATCCAGCCAGAACGGTGCTTCGCCTTTCACGCTGAGCGCAGCGTTGATGCCGGCCATCAGGCCCTGGCAGGCAGCCTCCTCGTACCCCGAGGTGCCGTTGATCTGGCCGGCAAGATACAGACCGTCAATCGACTTCACCTTCAGCGAACGGTCCAGCTCGGTCGGGTCGATGGCGTCGTACTCGATGGCATAGCCCGGCCGCAGCATCTCGGCCCTCTCCAGCCCCGGTATGGAGTGGACCATCGCGGCCTGCACTTCCATGGGCAGGCTGGTGCTCATGCCGTTGATGTAGACCTCGTGCGTATTCAGGCCCTCGGGCTCCAGGAAGAACTGGTGCTGTGTCTTGTCTGGGAACTTGACGATCTTGTCCTCGATCGACGGGCAGTAGCGTGGCCCAATGCCTTCGATCTGGCCGGAGTACATCGCCGACCGATGCACGTTCCGGCGGATGATCTCCAGCGTCTCCGGCGTGGTGTAGGCGATATGGCAGCTTACCTGGCGGAGCTGCGGCACGGTTTTGGTGCGGAAGCTGAACGGTGTCGGGTCCGCATCGCCGGGCTGCTCTTCAAAGCGTGACCAGTCGATGGTGCGTCCGTCCAGGCGCGGAGGTGTACCCGTCTTCAGGCGGCACTCACGCAGGCCCAGGCGCTTCAGCGACTCGCCCAGCAAAACGGAGGCAGGTTCGCCGGAGCGGCCGGCGGTGTAACGCTCTTCGCCACAGTGGATCAGCCCGTTCAGGAAGGTTCCAGTGGTGATCACGACCGCGCCGGCATGCACAACGCGGCTGTCGCGCAGCCGGATGCCGGTGATGCGGCGGGAGCCGTCGGCGGTATCTTCCAGCACAACGTCGACCACCTCAGCCTGCTTAATGAACAGGTTCGGCTGGCCTTCCAGCACCTCGCGCATCTTCACGCGATATAGCGCCTTGTCGCACTGAGCCCGCGGCGACCACACGGCCGGGCCACGCGAGGTATTCAGCAGGCGGAACTGGATGCCGACGGCATCGGCAACCTCCCCCATGACGCCGCCCAGGGCGTCAACCTCGCGGACGAGATGTCCTTTGGCGATGCCGCCGATGGCTGGGTTGCAGCTCATCTGTGCAACCAGGTCGAGGTTCAGCGTGAACAGGGCGGTGCGCAGGCCCATACGTGCGGCAGCCATCGCGGCTTCGCAGCCGGCGTGCCCTGCCCCCACCACCAGTACATCGAACTGTTCTGTGAACGCCATTGATCTGCCGGAATCTCTCTCTCTTCTATTTTAAGGGGATTCGCGAGAATAATGTGGCCCAAGACCCGGGTGCGCGCGAACTGCCTTTTCTGTTTGTCATTTCGTAGCGACCAACGGGAGCGGAGAATCTGCTTTTCCACCCACTTTTCGGTCCCCAATCCCGGGTGCCCCATATCTACGCCGCGGGGTCCCCGACGAACTACGTTCGTTTGGGGTGCAAGCAGATGTGGGCATTCGCGCCGTGCGCGAACCGGTTGACAATACAAACTCATTAAAAAACGTCTCGTAGAAACGCTCTCCCACACCCTTGCAACCTCCCTCTCGCGCTCCGTCATCTCACCAAGACGGCCACCGGCCACCGCCAACCTGGGAGACCACTTTTCGGCATGTTCACCAAAATCCTCCATGTCTGGCATGGCTGGTTCTTTGCCCTCTTTCTCTTCTGCGCAGCTCTGGTCTTCTCCAACATCTTTCACTGGATCATCTTCCGCGTTCTCCGTCGCAAGCAGGACAAGGACGGAACCCCTGAGAGCAGGGGGCTGGGATTTGGCCTGCAGCGCTACCTTGCACGTCCCGCGCGGGCCATCTTCGTTCTTACCTGCTTCTTTCTGGTTGAGCCGGGTCTGCCGATTCCTGCCCGTTACCACAACGATGTGCGCCAGGCACTGGCCATCCTCTTCGTCCTTTCTCTCGGATGGTTCGCCACCGGTGTCGTTTATGTGGTGCAGAACATCTTTCTTCGCCGCTACGACCTCTCCTCGACAGACAACATCCAGGCGCGGCGCGTTCATACCCAATTCAGCCTCTTTCGCCGCTTCGTCATCTCGATGATCGTCATCGTCACGGTTGCAGGTTGCCTGTGGACCTTCCACGATGATCGCCTCTGGAAGGCGGGTACCGGCCTTCTCGCCTCTGCCGGTGTCGCGTCTCTCATCCTTGCCACGGCGGCTAAATCCACTGCCTCCAACTTCCTCGCCGGCCTGCAGATCGCACTGACTGAACCCATCCGCATCGACGATGTTGTTATTGTTCAGGGCGAGTGGGGAAAAATCGAAGAGATCACCTCGTCCTACGTCGTCGTCAGAATCTGGGATCTCCGCCGCCTGATCGTGCCGCTGAGTTACTTCATTGAGAACAGTTTCCAGAATTGGACGCGCCAGTCTTCCGACATCCTCGGTACAGCGTTCCTCTACGTCGACTACGCCATTCCTGTAGAGCCGCTCCGCAAAAAACTACTGGAGATCTGCCAGGCCTCACCGCTGTGGGATGGCAAGGTCTGCGGCTTACAGGTCACCGACATCAAGGAACACACCATGGAGATTCGCTGCCTGGTCAGCAACCGCAATGCAGGTGACAACTTCGATCTCCGCTGCATCATCCGCGAAAAGATGATGGAATTCATCCGCGAAAGCTACCCGCAATATTTCCCCCGCACACGCTTCGCCTCCCTGCCCGATCCAGACCGCTCACAGAGCGAAACCGTCGAGAAATTTACAACACCGATCCAGAAAGCCTCGTAAGCTTGAAGTCGCCATGCCCCTCGTCCTGTGTTTCAACCCGGGCAGCAACTCGCTGAAGTTCGATCTCATCGAGACCACCGCGAATCAGCCGCGCGCCTCCGCAGGCAAGCGTCTGCTCACTGGCGACATCGACAACGTCGGTAAAGACACCACGCTCGAGATCACGCAGGGCGATCAGGCACTGCACTCTGAGCCTTTGCCTGCGGGCGACTTTGACGCCATGACCACAGCGTCGCTCAATGCCCTGGACAAGCTCGATCTCCCGAAACCTGATCTCGCGGGTGTCCGCGTCGTACACGGTGGCAACGACTTCAACGCCGCTGTGGGCGTCGACGATGAGGTGATCCGCAAGATCGAGGCACGCTCCGAGCTCGCTCCGCTGCACAATCCCAAGTCGGTCAAAGTGATTCGTGCGCTGCAGCAGCATGGCAGCGCGTTGCCCATTGCCTGCACCTTCGATACAGCTTTTCATCACACTCTGCCCGAGATCGCATGGCGTTACGCGATCGATTACGATGTCGCCAATCGCCACGGCATCCGCAAGTATGGCTTTCACGGCCTCTCCCATCGCTATCAGTTGGAGCAGTTCTGCTTGTTGAGTAATACGCCGGTCAAGCAGGCAAACATCGTGACCAGTCATCTTGAGAGCGGTTCGTCGATCTGCGCTATCCGCGAGGGGAAGTCGGTCGAGACTTCGATGGGCTTTACGCCGTTAGAAGGCCTGATGATGGGTACACGGTCCGGCTCCATCGATCCTGCAATCCTGCCCTATCTCATGCAGCACGAAAACCTTTCTGCACAGGATGCGTTGCAAATGCTGGAGAAGAAGTCGGGTCTGCTCGCCATCTCCGGCCAGTCGCTCGACACCCGCATCCTGCGCAAGAAGACAGACGACCGTTCGCTGCTGGCCATGGCAATGTACGGGTACCGCGTCCGCGCCACCATGGGCGCCTATCTTGCCGTGCTGGGCGATGCCCGCGCCATCGTATTCGGCGGAGGCATCGGGGAGAATACTCCTGAAATACGAGGCCCCATTCTTGAAGGTCTCCGAGGCTGGGGCGTCGACGTCGACCATGCCCGCAATACAAATGTCATGGCGGGCGACACTTTGCTCTCCTCGCCGGCATCAAAACTCGCCGTATGGGTGATTCACGCAGACGAAGGCCTGCAGCTTGCACACGAGTGCACACAGGCCCTCCAGTAGGAGCATTTTCCCTGTTGCTGGGTTCCCGGAGGAGGAGTGCAGCGGCGTTTTCATTGCGGAAACGCCCATAGATGCCGAAACCCGACGCTACACCTCCAGGAAAAACGCTGTAGCCAACCCTTAACCACGGAGACACGCGATGCCGCTCACCGTTGAGGAAATCGCCGGTATTCATGCATACTGGCGCGCTGCGAACTATCTTTCCGTCGGACAGATCTATCTACGCGACAATCCTCTGTTGCGCCGTCCGCTCACGGTCGACGACATCAAGCCGCGTCTGCTTGGCCACTTCGGCACGACACCCGGCCTCAACTTCATCTACGTGCACCTCAATCGCATCATCAAGGCGCGCCGGCTCAGCACGCTGCTGATTACGGGTCCAGGTCATGGAGCTCCCGGCATTCTTGCCAACACTTTCCTTGAAGGCAGCTACTCGGAGACCTATCCCAACATCCAGCAGGATGCCGACGGACTCAAACTCTTCTTCAAGCAGTTCTCATGGCCCTACGGGATTCCCAGCCACTGCGCCGCCAATGTTCCAGGCTCCATCAATGAGGGCGGCGAACTTGGCTACTCGCTGGTGCATGCCTATGGCGCCGCCTTCGACAATCCCAAGCTCATCGTTTCCTGCATCGTCGGTGACGGCGAGGCAGAGACGGGTACGCTCGCGACCTCGTGGCACTCGAATAAGTTCCTGAATCCTGTCACGGACGGCACCGTGCTGCCGATCCTGCACCTCAACGGCTACAAGATCGCCAATCCCACGCTGCTGGCGCGCATTCCGCAGGAGGAGCTGGAACAGCTCTTCCGTGGCTACGGCTACACGCCCTATACGGTCGAAGGCGATGATCCTGAAGTGATGCACCAGCAGATGGCCGAGACACTCGATCGCATCTTCGATGACATCGCCACAATCCGCGCCGAGGCCGCAGGACAGAATCCGCCGCACCGGCCCGCGTGGCCGATGCTCATTCTCCGCTCGCCCAAGGGCTGGACGTCGCCGCATATGGTGGATGGCAAACAGGTGGAAGGCACGTGGCGTTCACATCAGGTACCACTCGACGAGGTACGCTCCAATCCCGAGCATCTCAAGCTGCTGGAGGAATGGCTGCGCAGCTATAAGCCGGAAGAGCTCTTCGACGATCACGGCTGCCCGGTAGCATCGCTGCTCGATCTTGCTCCCAAGGGTGACCTGCGTATGTCGGTGAATCCCAGCGCCAACGGCGGCGAGCTATTGAAACCGCTGGTGTTGCCGGACTTCCGCGATTACGCCGTCAAGTGCAGTGTGCCTTGCGATGCGGAAGAGGTCTCGGCCACCAAGATCTTCGGCGACTACCTCCGCGACGTTATCCGCTACAACGCCGGCAATCGTAACTTCCGCATCTTCGGCCCCGACGAGACGGCCTCCAATCGCCTGCAGGACATCTACCAGGCCACACCCAAGCAGTGGGAGGGCGAGGTGCTTCCCGTCGATGAGAACCTCGCAGCCGATGGCCGCGTGCTCGAAGTGCTGTCAGAGAACCTCTGCCAGGGCTGGCTCGAAGGCTATCTGCTGACCGGCCGCCACGGCTTCTTCTCCTGCTACGAGGCCTTCATTCACATCATCGACTCGATGTTCAACCAGCATGCCAAGTGGCTGAAGGCCTGCAAAGAACTGCCCTGGCGTAAGCCCATCGCTTCGCTGACCTATCTGCTTAGTTCGCATGTCTGGCGGCAGGACCACAACGGCTTCTCACACCAGGATCCCGGCTTTATCGACCACGTGGCCAACAAGCAGAGCGAGGTGACGCGCATCTACTTCCCACCCGATGCCAACTGCCTGCTCTCTGTCGGAGACCATTGCCTGCGCTCGCGCAACTACATCAACCTCATCATCGCGGGCAAGCAGCCGGCACACACCTATCTCAGTATGGACGATGCAGTGCGCCACTGCACCGAAGGCCTGGGTATCTGGGCGTGGGCGTCTACCTGCGCGCCGCAGGACAAGCCCGACGTTACTCTCGCCTGCGCCGGCGATGTTCCTACCATGGAGGCCCTGGCCGCGGTGACGGTGCTGCGGCAGTGGGCGCCGGGGCTAAAGATCCGGTTTGTCAACATCGTCGATCTCTTCACGCTGGAGACCCCAGGAGAGCATCCGCACGGCATCGACGACGAGAACTTCGAACGGATCTTCGATCAGGAAAGCCCGGTCGTCATGGCCTTCCACGGCTATCCAACCGTGGTGCACAAGCTCACTTACAAGCGCCGTAACCACGCCAGCTTCCACGTGCACGGCTTCCGCGGCGAAGGCACGACGACAACACCGTTCGACATGACAGTGCTCAACCAGATCGACCGCTTCTCACTTGCGCTCGACTGCGTACGGTACGCGTTACCGGCTGAGTACGATCGCGTCCGCCAGCTCCACAGCGAAAAGATGCAGGAGCATAAACTCTACGTCGCGGAACACGGCGAGGACATGCCGGAGGTGAGGGACTGGAAGTGGAGCAATTAGTTGAATGGTTGAAAGGTTGAATAGTTGAATCGTGGCGGAGATGGCACCGGCAGTATTTGCCGCACCATTCAACTATTCAACAAATCAACTATTCAACCACCGCGCGATAGCGCGGTTGCAGACCTCGGGCTGTTCCTCGAAGGGAAGATGACCTACGCCGGGAAGTACCAGCAGTTCGGCGTGGTGCATCTCTTTTGCCAGGAGCCGTGCCGAAGGCAGGCTCACGGCGCGGTCGCGATCGCCCCAGATCAACAGTGCCGGAACGTCGGCCAGGCGGTTCAGGACTTTCTTCAGACGGCGCATGTCGCTGCCCCAGGAACGCACAATCGCCAGCAGGTGATCCATCGTGCCGGGAATGCTCAGGTGCTCGGTGTAGCAGGCCAGCGTTCCATCGATGATTCGCGAGGGCTCGCCGTACATCCGGCGTAGCGCCGCACGGTGCAGCAGTCCGGGCCACTGTGGAACACGGCGTCCCAGCCAGGCTCCCAGCGGCGTGGCAAAGAACCGTGCGTTGCGCGCGCCATGTCCGCAGAATGGATTCGCCGGGGCGAAGAGCACCAGCTTGCCGACACGATGTGTGTGCCGCGCCGCCAGCATCATGGCCAGCGCTCCGCCGTGCGAGTGCCCGGCGACATCGGCTTCGTCCAGTCCAAGGGCATCCATCAGGCGCGCAATCCGGTCGGCGGTAGCTTCCAGACTTGCATCCAGGCCGGCGACACGCTGGCTCTTTCCCATGTTGAAGAGATCCACGGCGTAGACCGTAGAGTGGCGCGCCAAATCCTTCAGGTTCCGGCGCCAGGTCTGTCCGTCGGCCAGCAACCCGTGCAGCAGCAACAGCGGACGCCCCGTTCCGGCAACGCGGTAGTGCACCGCGATGCCGTCGACGACGACCTCTTCTTCACGGATGTGGAGTGCTGCGGACAAGGCCTTCTGCGCGTCCCTTCGTTCAAAACTGCGGGTCTTTCCCTGGCACAGACGGCACGGAAGTCCCAACTCTCTATGTTACAGGATTGTTACTGAGAGATGAAGGTTGTATTGCGGGGATTTAATCTCAAGAGTGTTCCCTCAGGCGGGAACGGAGGGAACAGGAGTGCCAACCGAGAAGCTCACTGAACTTTCAGCCCAGGACCGCCAGCAGGCCATCGCCTCCCTGCAGACCTACGCCGAGCAAAATCTGGCCGAACCGCTTAACGCGCTGGCGGCGGGTCTACTGCTGGACTTTTTCCTAGAGGAGATTGGTCCTCTGGTCTACAACCGCGGCGTTGCCGACGCCCAGCAGCGCATGCAGCACAAATTGATGGACCTTGAAGGCGAGTTGCAGGCCGATGCCTTTCAGTACTGGCCTTCGCGCGCAGCCCGCAAACGCCGATAGTGGCGATTAAAAGCGAATACCCCATCACCCGCGGAGGTGGTATGGGGTATTCGAGTGCAGCTTTGACGGTTTTTGCTCTCCGTTACGTTTCGGGAAAAGCGGGGCATCGGAAAAATCTCCAATTGCCCCCAAGCAGATAATGCAACAACCTCACATACAACAATGCAGCGATTCAACCGTTCTACTACTGCAACAACAGGTCCACCGCCTGGGTGATCGTCGTTCCTTCCGGCAGGGCCTTGAACTCAACATGCTCCGACTGCTGCTGGCGATTGATGGTTTTGAAGAAGATCGCTCGTCCATCAAAGCGGGTCTGCATCTTCGCGACCTTCCAGATGGTGGGAGCTACCTCCTCGCGTATGGTGCTGAAGCTACTGCCGCTATGAAGGGTGGCCAGCAGACCCATGCCGAAGCTCACGTCTTTCTCCAGGCGGCCTTCGAGCTGGTGCAGGCGGAACTCGCGTTCGTCCACCAATACCGTGCCATGCATCGCGTGCATGACACGCTCTTCGAAGCTCTTTGGGATGTACTCGGGATTCGGACGGTAGGCGATGCGGGTATACCGTCCCTCCTGTCCTACGCGCTCAAACAGAAACGCCCTGGGCAGCAGGTCCAACATGCGCTGCGCACGCTGGGAGTCCTCCTGCTGCGCCTGGAAATCTTTTTGCAACGCCCCGGGATCGCCGGCAACCTGCTTTATCCGCTCGCGCTCGGCACGCTGTCGGCACGCATCGAGAGGTCTGCCATCCTCTTCCATTAGCAGACGAATGCGTCCTTTCGGCAGGTCGGCGACCCGCTCCTTCCACAATCTTCCGTTCGTGCGGTTTGAGCGTTCGTAGGAGGTGTACAGATAAGCCGGCCGTGCTTTGGAGGCGGCGCTCTCCTTCGCGATGAGCCCGACGATAATCTCCACCGGCGTTGTCTGTACCCGCACCATCTGGTCCGCGGCATGAGCGGTGCAGAGCGAGATCGACAACGCGAGACAACCCGAGAATTTTACGAACCAAGACTTCATGGCAGCACCTTTGCTTCGACTGTCATTGTTATCCCGGTTAACTTCCGTGCGTCCGTTTTCCAGATGACAAAGTGAAGTTCGTGTTCCTTATCGGGAAATCCGGGGGCGTTCGCGATATGCCACTCGTGCCTTCTCAATCGCTTTGTAGTTCTTTTCCGCCCATGTCCACACGCTGCAGAAGGCCTCTCCCAGGCTGCGGCCCAGCGCCGTCAGCGTGTACTCCACCTTTGGTGGGATCACGGGATGCACTGTTCGTGTGACAAATCCGTCCGCCTCCATCTGCCGCAGCGTCTGCGTCAGCATCTTCTGGCTCACGCCGTCGACCAGCTCTGCCAGTTGCGTGAAGCGAAGCGTACCATGCTGGTCCAGGGCTTCGAGCGTCAGCAGTGTCCACTTGTCGGCGACACGGGCGATGGTCTGCTGCACCAATGTATCCAGGTCAGGGTGTGGAGAAGACTTCCCGTCGGGCGATTGGAAGACCAGCGGGGCTTTCGATTTCTTCTTTGCGGATTTAGCAGGAGCCATGCTACTTACCTCGTAGTAACTGACATACCAAAAAGTGCCTACTTCCCAAAAGAGAGTGACACTCTTACAGTAACTCAAGAAGGGAGCAAGACATCCATGAAGGTCACAGGAAACACGATTCTGATTACAGGCGGCGGCTCTGGTCTTGGCCGCGGTCTAGCCGAAGCCTTTCACAAGCGTGGCAATACAGTCATCATCGCCGGCCGCCGTAAAGAGGTGCTGGACCAGGTTGCTGCTGCGAACCCCGGCATCATTGCTGTGCAGCTCGACGTCCAGAGCGAGGCTTCCATCAACGCCTTCGCTGAAGAGTTGACGGCAAAGTATCCCGCGCTGAATGTGCTGATCAACATGGCCGGCATCATGAAGACCGAGCAGATCATCGATCCCAAGGCGGCGGAGGAGACCATCAACACCAACCTCCTCGCGCCCATCCGGCTGACGGCCGCGCTTCTGCCAACGCTCCAGAAGCAGCCCGGTTCTACGATCATGAATGTCAGCTCCGGGCTGGCATTCACCCCGCTTGCGCTGACGCCAACCTATTCGGCCACCAAGGCCGCGATCCACTCCTGGTCGCAGTCCCTGCGTTATCAGTTGAAGGGCACGAGCGTCGAGGTCCTGGAACTGGCTCCGCCGTATGTCCAGACCGAGCTGCTCGGGCCGCACCAGAAGAGCGATCCTCGCGCCATGCCGCTGGACGCCTTCATCGACGAGACCATGCAGATTCTTGAAACGCAGCCGCACGCGAAGGAGATCCTGGTGAAGAACGTCCATCCACTGCGCTTCGCCGGTGAGTTCAACGCTGAAAAGTTCGATGCATGGTTTGAGCAGTTCAACACCATGCTTGCTGGCCACTAGGGAGTAGCACGCCGATTAGTTCGGAGCCGATGCTCCGGGTGCCCCATCCATCGCATCGCGATGGGTGGGACATTCGAGCGAAGCTCAACTCGTTTTTCTATGAGTGGGGAGAAGATATCGATCGAGAAGCAGATTTCTCCGCTTACGCTACGAAATGACAAACAAAACGGCATCGAGCAGGATCCGCCATTATTCAATGATTCATTTATCCAATCATTCAATTCTCTTCTCTCAGTAGACTGATACTCATGTACCCCGGCAGATCGCTCATCACTCCGCTCGTTCCTATCACCCTGGATGATCATCCGCCTATCTGGTGCAAGCTTGAGTTTTTGAATCCGTCGGGATCGACCAAAGATCGTATCGCCCGCTTCATCCTGGAGAAGGCATATCGCGAAGGCCGCATCAAAGAGGGCGATCTCATCGCCGAGGCCAGCTCCGGCTCTACTTCGATCGCCATGGCGCTGGTCTCCGCACAGATGGGTTTTCGTTTCATCGCCGTTATGCCAGAGGGAATCTCAGCTGAGCGCGCGATGATGATCCGCGGCTACGGCGGACAGATCATCCTCACTCCGAAGGAAGAGGGCATCTTCGGCGCCTTGCGCGAGGTGCAGCGCCTCGGCCGCGAGGAAGGCGCCTTCCTTCCCTTGCAGTTCGAAAACGAAGATAACGCCCGTGCTCACCGTGTAGGCACCGCCCATGAGGTCATCAACCAGATTCCCGGTGGATCGGTGGCTGCGGTGGTCAGCGGTGTCGGGACCGGCGGAACGCTTGTCGGTCTCTATGAAGGGCTTTGCGACTCCGGATGTAACGTCGTTCCTGTGGTTGCACGGCCTGTCAATCGCACCAGCTTCGGTGACGTGGAATGCTGCAGCTTCTCGGCCCGTATTCCTGGTGTCGTCGATCGCCTTAGCAAGATCTTCCGTGAAGACCGGCTTCCCGGCCTTCTCACCATCGAGATCGAGGACGACGAAGCCATCGCCGCCACCCGCAAGATTATCGCTAAGGGATTCCCCGTAGGCCCCAGCTCAGGCTTGAACTTCTGCGCCGCCATTGAAGCCGCGAAGCGGATCAACGGCCCCATCGTCACTGTCTTTCCAGACCGCATGGAGCGCTACTTCACGACCGAGCTCTTCTCCACCTACCGTTCGTAGATCTGCTTTCGGCCACCGGCTCTCTTAAGTGCTGTCATCCTGAGCCGCAGGCGAAGGACCAGTTTTTGTCGCAGCACTCCGTGCAGCCAATTCGCACCTATGGTGCGAATGCCTCGCTTACCGGACACGGCTTAGACGTGTTCGTAAAACGCATCCCAGGACGGCGGCTTTTAAAGCCCTATTTTTATAGGGCATGAAAGGTGTGTTGAGCGCCTTCGGCGCTTGATTCTTCCCTACTAATACCCACGGATCGCTTATAGGGCATTCTGACGCGATCGGTTTTGCGCTTTTTGAAAATCGCCTTTTTCCCCGGCCTCTTTAGTTGCTGAGGTCGACCTTTGTACGCCCGATACGAGCTGGCCAGCAGGGGTAAAAGCCCCAATTTCAGAGGCTCCTCGGGTCACACGGCTAAGCCGTCTCCCTAGTGACGATGCTCTCTTGACAAGCTCTTCTCACCTATTGTAATTAACCAATCAGCTAAATAACCAAGTGGTGAAATATGAATGACCATCTCAGCACCACCTTCGCCGCGCTGGCTGACCCCACTCGGCGAGCCATTCTGGCAAAGCTGGCAAGCGGCGAGGCTTCGGTCTCCGAGCTCGCCGAACCCTTCTCCATCTCCATGCCTGCAATCACCAAACACCTGAAGGTGCTGGAGAACGCCGGGCTGATCTCCCGTACGCGCTCGGCGCAGTTCCGCCCCTGCAAGCTGGAGGCTGCTCCACTCAAAGAGGTTGCCGGCTGGGTGGAGGAGTATCGCCGTTTCTGGTCCGAGAGCTTCGACCGCCTTGAAGCCTACCTGGCCCAGGTTCAGGCCGAAGAACACACCGGCAAGAAGAAAAAGAAGCATAAGAAGAAGCACAAGCACTAGTTCTGCGAACCAACTAGTCCCAAACAAAGGAGAGTTGCAGCTATGCCCCCTGTCGCCCAAGAAAACCAGATTATCGAGAGCCGTGTTCTGCGTGCCCCACGCGAGCTTGTCTTCCGCATGTTCACCGAAGCTGAGCACGTGAGTCATTGGTGGGGTCCGCGCGGCTTCCGTACTCACACCACGCTGATGGACGTCCGTCCCGGAGGTCTTTGGACGCACACCATGATCGGGCCCGACGGAACTGAGTATCCGAACGAGGTCCGCTACGAGATCGTCGATGCCCCGGAAAGGCTTGTCTATGAACACATCAATGACCCGCTCTTTCGCGCCACCATCACCTTTAGCGAAAAGAGCGCGCAGGAGACAGAGGTCCTCTTCGTCATGGACTTCCTCGATGTCCGCCTGCGGAACGCCGTCGCCGAGCGCGGCGCTGTGGAAGGATTGCAGGACACACTGGCCCGCTTCGAAGAAGTGCTCTCCACCTATACCGGCGAAGAGTTTGTTCTCACCCGCGAACTCAAGGCTCCGCGGGAGCTGGTCTATCGCTCCTGGACCGAGCCCGATCGTCTGCAGAAGTGGTTCGGCCCCGTCGGCACAAAGCTCATCATCAAACGCGCCGACATCCGCGAGGGCGGCCACTTCGTCTACGGCATGCAGCTTCCCGACGGCAATACCATGTGGGGCCGCTGGACCTTCCGCGACCTCACACCCTTTTCACGCATTGTCCTGGTAACATCGTTCGTCGATGAGAATGAGCAGCCCATCGCTCCTCCGATGGCGAAAGACTTCCCTGTCGAGATGCTCTCCACGACAACCTTTGAGGAGCGCGACGGAAAAACTCTCGTGACCCTCCGTTCGCGCGCCATGTATGCCAGCCCGGTACAGCAGCAGACCTTCGCCGGCTTCTTCCAGAGCATGGAGCAGGGCTGGGGTGGAACCTTTGGGCAGCTTATCGCTTATCTCGCGCGGGAGCAGGCATAGCATCCCGATTTGCCTTTTGTCCAAAAGCAAAAGGGCGGTGGCCGAAGCCACCGCCCTTCTGCTTTGGTTAGGTTCGCTTAGAACATGATGCGTCCAGAGAACTGGAACTGGCGTACCTGGTAAGCGTAGTTGCCGTTGACACCTGAGGTGGACGGTGTACCGAAGTTGTTCGTTGCAGTCAGCGTGCTGCCCGAGAGTGAGAACGCGCCGCTGTTGACGCCCGTGATGTTGCGGTGGTTTGCCAGGTTGAAGGCCTCCGCCATCAGTTGGAAGCTCATACCCTCGCGGATACGGAAGTCCTTCTGCAGACGGGTGTCGATGACGATGTTCCGCGGCCCGAAGAGTTGATTACGGCCGAAGAACGGGATGTACGAGCTGACGCCGGTGCCGGCAACGCCGGAGGAGTAGGGCTGCAAGCAGTCCGTGCAACCGGTCTGGTTTGGCGGCGAACCGGAGCTGGTGCCCACCGAGTACGGCAGACCCTTTTGAATTTGGACCAACGGCTTGATGGACCAGCCGTTGGTTAGATAACCGAGGCCAGTATCCCCTCCCTTACGGCCGGGGATGTTGAAGTTGGCCCAGCCGACGAGGCGGTGGGGAACGTTAATGTTGGAGTTTCCGTAGTTCGCGCGAGCGTTGTACGGATCGATCCAGTTGTTGCCCGGGCTGAAGCTCGTCGACGAGCTCGGACCGTAGTCCAGAGCATGCGCCCAGGTGTAGTTCACGTCGTACGAGATCAACCTCGACTGGCGGTTGGTGATATCGACCGTCATGGCGTGGTAGCTCGCGTTGACGTTGCTGATGAGCGGGGTGATCTGGTTGAACGCCTTATTCAGCGTGTTCGATCCGCTTACCGTGGAGCGCGACGAGTAAACCTTCTGGGTGAAGGTCGTTCCGCAGGCCGCCACCAGGCAGTTTCCACCCGCCCCCGCCAGCGTGTAGGTCACGTTGTAGGTCTTGGTCGGGTCGAGGTTGAGGTTCAGATAGTTCGGCAGCTCGCGGCTGAGCGATCCGATATAGGAGACCGACAGCACATTGCGCCATCCGAGATCCTGCTGAATCGTCAGGTCAAACTGGTGGGTGTACGGGTTCTGCAAGTTCTTGTCCAGGTAAAGGACACCGAAGTTGCCGCCCGTAGGACGGGCGCTGAGGGTTTGCGGGAATTTGATGTACTGCGGCGCCGCGGTTGTACCGAGATTGGTCCCGTTGTACGCCGTTAGCTGTAGCTGGCCACCCGCGCCACCGGTGGTGGTATAGGCGCTCATCAGAGAAGCGTTGATGATGCGGCCATAGTAGATACCGTATCCACCGCGGATCACCGATTTGCCCTTGCCGAATGGATCCCACGCGAAACCGATACGTGGGGAGATATTGTTCTTGTCTGAAGGATAGTTCGCTTCCTGCGGAACAGCCGAGTTCACCGCGGAAGCAAACGGGCCAGGATAAGACTGATAGTCATAACGTGCGCCGATGTTCACTGTCAGGCTCGGCGTGAGCTTCCAGTCGTCCTGCACGAAGTAGGCCGAGTCCAGCGTGGCGAGATCGAAGACCTGAGGACCGAAGCCCTGGGTCAGGCCGCTGTGGCAGCCGTATCCACCCGCCGTGGTCAAGCTGGGAGTACCGGATGCGGTGAGCGCGCCGCAGGCGCCCGACGGCTTCAGGATGTCCGCCAGGTACAGGCCGACGCTCGCGTAGCTATAGGAGCCATTGCTCTGGAAGAGGTTGTTCTGGATGTCGTAGTTGTGGACGAAGTCCACACCGAAACGCAGACTATGTTTGCCGAACTGATAGGAAGCCGTATCACCGATCTGCCACTTGCGCTCGTCAGGATAAGCTACGCGGTAGCTATAGTAGGGCGAACCCAGGTTGAAGCCGCCGGTCGCGGTAGCGATGGAGGCATACGTGGTGACGCCATTCGTTCCCACCAGATGAGCCTTGGAGTAGTCGGTGTACGGCTGCTGGCCTTCCCAATTCAGCTCGCGGGCGTACTGGTAACGCAGCTCGTTAGTCATGCGGCTGTTGATCAGCGAGCTCAGACGGGCGATTCCGTAATCCAGCTTCACGAAGTCCGTACCGAACGAATCGCGAGCATAGGAGAGAGCGGCCTGCGTCTGCACGCCGCCGGGCGAGTCCCAGCGCAGACGGTGGTAGTAGACATCCAGGGTGTGTTTGGGCGAGATCACCCACGACAGCTTCGGCGTGTTGATCATCTGGTGGCCATAGCGTGCCACCTGACCCAGATCGGTGTTGAGATCATTCAGGGCGGCGTAGCACTGTGCCAGGCTGGCGCCAGTTGCCGTCAGCAGGCCCGACGTCTGGCAAGGACCTGCCGTCTGCGAATAGAAGGTTCCGGGATTACCCGAGACTGCGATGCCGGGGAAGTTCCGGTGGAAGATGTCGAAGGCATAGAACCAGAAGAGCTTGTCCTTGATCAGCGGTCCGCCGACTCCGAAGCCATACTGGTTGCGCTTGTCCTTCGGACGAATGACCTGCGGCGTGTAGGTGTTGGTAGCAGGGTTCAACGTCGTGAGCAGCGTCTTCTCGTTCTTCGAGCTGGTCATGTCGTTGCGGTGATAGAAGTAGACCTCACCATGCAGGTTGTTTGTGCCGGACTTGGTAACCGAGTTCACCACGCCACCGACGGCGCGGCCGTACTCAGCCGAGTACACGCCGGTGTTCACCTGGAACTCACGAACGGAGATCTGTGAGATCGAGTAACCGGCGCGCGTACGTCCACGCTCTTCGGAGAAGAAGGCCTGGTTGTCATCGGTACCGTCGATCTGAACATTGTTCAGAACCGAGGGAATGCCGCGGAAGCTCAACAAACCGAAGCCGGATGCATCGTTGGTAACGCCGGGTGTCGTCAGCGCAAGGGACGACCAGCGGCGGTTATTGATCGGAATGTTTTCGATTTCGGTATTGCTGAGGTGGCCGCCGTAGGTGGCCGAAGCAAAATCGATGGCCGGAATATCTGCTGTTACTTCGACGGTCTGCTCGGTCTTGCCGGCGCTCAGGTGAGGATTCAGTGTGGTGACCTGGCCGACCTGGACAACGACCTGCGTTGTCTTGGAGCTTGCAAAACCGGCCACATCAACGGTTACGGTATAGGTTCCAGGGGGCAGGAGCGGAGCTTTGTACTCGCCGCTCGATGCACTGGTCAGGACAACGTCCTGGTTGGTTCCGTCGTTATGGATCGTAATCTTCGCGTTGCTGACGACCGCGTCCGTCGTATCGAACACGGTGCCGGCGATCGCACCTTGTGTGGTGGACTGCGCCACTGCATTCAGACTCACACCAAGGATGGCCATACCGGCCAAGTTAAGAAAGCCTCTTAATCTACTCATGCTTGCCTCCGAAAAACATCAAAACGCCAACCATTGATCCGGTTGGAGGGCCACTTACACGACTTTCAGGAAAAGGGCACTACTTTAACCATGGCACACCACCATGAATGGGTTGTAAACAGTAATTTCTAAGCGTTTTTCATTGACGTGAACCTTCGATACACTAAGT
This sequence comes from Terriglobus albidus, assembly GCF_025685425.1. GTDB lineage: Bacteria > Acidobacteriota > Terriglobia > Terriglobales > Acidobacteriaceae > Terriglobus > Terriglobus albidus. Next base: position 71,813 of record NZ_JAGTAS010000049.1, on the reverse strand, counting down.
AGGTTGAGGAAGCTGAGGAAAAGCACGTCCTAAATGTTCATTGATGAGGCAAAAATCCGGGTAAAAGCAGGCGATGGAGGCAATGGCTGCATGGCCTTCCGCCGCGAGAAGTTCGTCCCCCGGGGAGGCCCGTCAGGCGGCGACGGCGGTCATGGCGGCGATGTCTATATGACCAGCTCTGCCAGCCACAATACGCTGGTGCACTTCCGCTTCAATCCGGAGTACAAAGCCGGCCGCGGCACCCACGGTGAAGGCTCCAACTGCTCCGGCGCCGCCGGTAAGCCAATCACCCTCGAGGTTCCCATTGGAACGCAGGTCTACGACCAGGAGACGGGCGAGCTAATCCACGACTTCACCCATGTGAATGAGACCATCTGCATCGCCCGCGGCGGTCGCGGTGGACGCGGTAATCAGCATTTCGCTACCTCGACTCACCAGGCTCCGCGTGAGCATGAACTTGGCCGTCCCGGAGAAGAACGCCATTACCGCCTGGAGCTGAAGCTGCTCGCGGATGCCGGCCTTGTCGGTTATCCCAATGTTGGCAAATCCACGCTGATCTCACGTCTCAGCGCCGCCAGGCCCAAGATCGCGAACTATCCCTTTACGACGCTCGAACCCAACCTGGGTGTGGTAAAGATCGGTGAGTATCCTCATACGTCGTCGTTCACCATTGCCGATGTTCCCGGCCTGATTGAAGGCGCATCGCAGGGCGCGGGGCTCGGCATTCAGTTCCTGCGTCACATTGAACGCACCTCGGTACTGGTCCACCTGGTGGATGTCTCTGACGGCAGCGGCCGCGAGAACCCGGTTGAGGACTTCAAAACCATCACCAAAGAGTTGGCAGAGTTCGGCCACGGCCTCGACTCTAAGCCGACGATCATCGTCGCCACCAAGATGGATGCCGCCAATCCGGAGAAGCTCAAGAAGCTGCAGGCTTACGCTAAGCGCCGCAAGCTTCCCTTCTATGCCATCTCGGCAGTCACCGGCGAAGGCCTGGATCCGCTGAAGTACGCCATCGCCAAGCTGGTGGACGAGCACCGTCCCGACCCGGCCAGCGAAGCCGATTACGTCCCTCCGGCACTGCCCAAACCCTTCCCGCCGCCACCGCCTAGCGCCCGCAGCCGCTAGGCGATGGAATGATTGAAAAATTGAATGATTGAATAAGGTCCTGGCCTGCAAGTAGAACCTTATTCAATCGTCACGTTATTCCATTATTCAATTCTTCATGGCATCACTGCCGCTCTTTGGTGTAGTAGGAACTGCGCCCGCTGCGTATCGTCTCCGGGTACTGCCGTCAGTGGTGAACCTTCATATCTCGCGTACGATCCACCGGCGGTAACGATCTCGACGCTCGCCACCTGAGCAGGAATCCTTCCACCGAACCAGCGCGCATCTTCCTGCTGCTTCCAGGTCACAGCGCCCAGCTTTGCTCCTGCGGGATAGGCCCCATCGGCGTGGGAACGTGCATAGTTGACGGCCGCGTCGTCGCCGTAGAGCGTTGTCATGGTTCCTCCGGGATTGACCCACGAGGTAATCACACGCCCCGATCTTGGGTTCCAGGACGATCTTTGGTTCCAGGACAGCAACCCGCTGGTCTCCGCCTCGCGGTTGAGCCGCGGATATACCGTTTTGGGCGGCTTCGGTGAGCAGCCGGAGAGAAGCAAAACAACCGACATTGCCGCGAGTAGCTGTTTCATTGCGCGCCTCCAATCGGCATTGTGTAGACATGGTCGCTATGGGCCACCGGTTCATGGCAGCTGATGCACTCGTTCTGAAATGCCGCGTCTTTTCCGTAAGGCTTCAGATCATCACCGCGCCAGCGGCCCCATCCCCAGCCTTCGGTCGAAGCATACTTTTTGCTGTCTTTGATCATGAGTTCTACCTGCTGGAAGGCTCCGGTAGTGATGCCGCCTTTGCCATCCGGCTGCTGCAGCCAGGCCACCTTGGCGAAGACCGTCCCATCGGGCCAGTTGTCGATCTTTCCGTCTGCGATCGCCTCGAGTGCGATGTCGTTGCCGAAGATCTGGCGCATGGTGTGGTTGTCCCACCGTTCCGTGCTGCTGACCGGCTTCCAGTTCTTGTACTCCGGCAGGAATGGTACGCCGTTCCACTCAGGCTGCACTTGTATGGGCGTGCCATTGCTCGCAATCCAGTGCTGGAACTGCGTCTCCGCAGCGGCGGCAGGTGCGGGTGCGGCAGGCTGTACCGGCGGTGTTTCAAGATAGTGCCGCAGAGTTACGAGCTCGTCCGGCGTGACTCCGGCATCGCGATGAACCGCCAGATATCGTGGCAGCGGCATAGAGCCAAGCTGAATCAGATTCACGCTTTCAAACAGCGTCCCGCGCTGGACGGCCGCGGGTTTCGCTCCAATGGTGGAGAAGTTCACATGTTCGCGCCCTTCCCGCACATCGCTTCGTACGATCCAATATGCCGGAGCAAGGTTGTCATACCACGGCAGTTTGGTTTCGTTCGAGTGGCAGCTATAGCACCGTTGCCGCAGGATCTGTTTCACCTCATCCGGAACCTGGATCTCGGCCGTCACGGGCGGAGATTCCAATTTCGGATGATAGGCCTGCATCGCACCGCCAATCAGTAGAAGAGCGATGCCAGTCCCTGTCAGAAGGCGCATTCGAGTCATCTCGTACCTCAATCCCTCGGATGTCCGTCAATGCCAACAGGTGTCAGGTTTCTCACACCTTTCATCTGCCCGAGCCTAACCCCACTCTGGGTGCCCCATCCATCGCAGCGCGATGGGTGGGAAATTCGAGCGCAGCTCGAATCGTCTCTTTTGTTTCTCATTTCGTAGCGACAAGGGAGCGGAGAAATCTGCTTTTCTACCCATATTGTTTCTTGCTATGCCCAACAAGAGGAGCAAAGCGGTCTCGCTTCGCGAGATATCCTTCTCACCCCACGAACCAGTTCGTGGGCGACCCGATTGCGGTGGATGGGGAACCAGTTCCAAGGCACGTTTCAATTCCCCGCCGGGCCAGGATGCCCTTCTATAGGCATGCCTCCAGGGACTTCCATCATGCAGTTAGTGCCCGCTGTGGTAAGGGTGCCCGGCAAGGATGGTGAAGGCGCGATAGATCTGTTCGGCCAGCACCAGTCGGGCCAGTTGATGCGGCAGGGTCATCCGGCCCAGAGACAAGGTCATATCTGCAAGCTTCAACGTCTCCGGTGACCAGCCATCCGGAGGTCCGATCGCCAGAAGAGCGCGGCGTTTGCCGCCGTCCCGCGCTCCGCCCAGGGCGGCGGCGAACTCTTCTGAGGTCAGCAGCTTTCCCCGGCTGTCGAGCAGTACCAGAAGTACGGCGCCTTCTTTCCGTTCACGCTCCACCCGCTCCAGAAACTCCCGTTCCGTCTTCAGAGGAAGCTCATCCAGCGGAGCATAACGGCAGATCCGCTTCAGGTACTCGCCAGCCAGATTGTCGATCGCACGATCAGAACCGGCCGCGACCGTTATCAGGGTAAGTTTCACAGAAAAGCTCCTTGCAACTTGAGTGTGGCGGGGCCGGTATTATGGGCGCCCTCTCCAGCATCCGCTTGAATTTCATCCAAAATTCAATAGATTGTCACCGCAAAATTCCAAAAGCCATAGACTTCTCATCGATCAAACGCTCTATCTATCACAAAAGTACTGTTAAATCAGTTACTTTGTACGTTACGGAGATTGGCACCGATCTTGCTACACCGACGCTCAACCAAAATCTGGCGGGTGGATTCAAGCAGAGTTTTCCTGAACTCCATACACGAATAAAGGTTTCCCAAAACCCCAAGGGAGATGCACAAACAAACATGAAGAAGATATTTGCTGTTGTTGTATTCCTGTTTGGCCTTGTCTGCACAGTATCTCTGACAGCTCAAACATCGGCCGGTCTCGGCACGATTACAGGCACAGTTACTGATCAGTCCAAGGCGGCCGTTCCGGGCGCAACCGTTACACTGAGCAACGCCCTCACGGGCGAGACCCATACCGTCACCACGAACTCGCAGGGTGGCTATCAGTTCCTTAATCTCCGCGTTATCGGCGGTTACTCCATCAAGGTCGAAGCCAAGGGATTCTCGACCCGTGAAGTCAAAGACATCAAGACCTCTGTAGGTACCGCCACCAACGCTGACGTGACTCTGGCCGTCGGTTCCGAGGCGGTTGTCATCTCGGTTGAAGGCGGCAGCTCCGAGCAGGTCCAGACCGAAACCTCCTCTCTTTCGGAGCTGGTGGACTCCTCTATCTGGAAGAGCTCCCCACTTGAGTCACGTACCCAGAATCAATTTGTTCAGCTTGTTGCCGGTGCGGCCCCCGACAGCGGCAGTACTCTTCGTGGTTTCGCTATCAATGGCGCTCGAACTGGTACCGGAAACTTCCTGGTCGAAGGTTTTGACAACAATGATCAGGGCCAGGGTGGTGCAGGCTTCACCTTTGGTGTGGGCGGTGCAGTCACCTCCATCTCGCCCGATGCCATCCAGGAGTACCGTGTTCTGACCCATGTGCCTCCCGCCGAATATGGCCGCGCCGGTGGCTTCTCGACCGATACCGTTCTGAAGTCCGGCGCAAACCAGTGGCACGGTTCGCTGTTCGAGTACAACCGTATCCAGACGCTTGCCGCGAATAGCTGGTTCTCGAACAATAGCGGCCTACGCGATCACCGTGTTCGTAACCAGTTCGGTGGATCGATCGGTGGTCCGATACGTCGCGATAAGACCTTCTTCTTCGCAACCCTGGAAATCCACCGCTATCGCGAGGGCACTCCCTCGACCGTTACGGCTACAACTCAGCAGTTCCTGGACTTCGTGAGCAGCGGCGCATATCGCAACTTCATGGAAGGTACGACCCAGCAGAACACTGCAGTGACCACGGATTCTTCCGGTAACCACTATGCGCAGGTGGGCGCCTGCCCGCTCAATCAGGGATCCCTGGTTGGTGGTAATTGGGTAGGTGGCCAGTGCCCTGGTGCACTCTCCCGCTCCGGTTCTTTGGGTAGCGTATTCAAGACTCTCTATGCAAAGTACCCGAGCTCGTTCCCTCTGGCGACCTCGGGCTTCAGCAATATCGCTCAGGGATCGCTCTCATCTGGCGGTTGCTACAACGCGGCATGCGACCAAACCATCACAACCCTCTTCCCGGTTCCCGTATACGGCCTTGCGAGCATCATCTCAACGACCGCGACGAATCAGAACCGCGGCAGCATGAAGATCGACCACAAGCTTACGGACAAGGACCAGCTAGCCTTCACGTACATCGTTGATCTTTATACAAGTTCTTTTAATAATGGCGGTGGTGACTCCACACCTGGACCGGCTTACAACAACGTTGGTGGATCGCAGATCTTCGGTACATCGTGGACTCGTACCTGGACTCCGACCTTGATCACCCAGGCAAAGGCCAGTTACCTGCGCCACGTCTCTAACTTTGAGGTTCCCGGAACAGCCGGTATTGCCTCTATCTTTTCTGCAGATTCGCTGTCGACTGGTTTTGGCGCTAGCGCTGGCCTGCCGCAGTACTTCACAGACAACCAATTTGCTTATGAGGGTTCGGTCACCAAGACTATCGGCACTCATACCGCGAAGGGTGGTTTCCGCTACGTTCGTACCCGGAACGGCTCCTCCTTCTACAACGATGTCAACGGGACTCTGGTTCCTTGGTCGGTAGAAGGTCTGGTCACGGATGGCATTGCTGACGAGGATCAAGAAATCGCGATCTGTGGCGGCACCTGTGGCCTTGGCAGCCTTTACGAGGCCACTGCGTCACTGGACCCGACGACCAACACCGCCCCTGATCCATATCGCGGGTATCGTGCAAATGAGTTCGCGGCCTACCTCCAGGATGACTGGAAGGCTACGCAGCGCCTGACCCTGAATTACGGCGTGCGCTGGGAGTACTTCGGTCCTCCGCATAACTTCAAGGCTGGCTACGACTCCAATGTCTATTTCGGCACTTTCGGCACTCCCACAGCGACCGGAAACCCGAATCTTCCCAACATTCCACTCCTGGCTGCTGTTCAGGGAGCCAAGTTTATCCAGAAGAATAGCGATATCTGGAACAAGGACATGAACAACTTTGCCCCACGCCTTGGCTTTGCCTATGACACGATGGGCAATGGAAAGCTTGTCCTGCGTGGTGGCTTTGGTATTGGTTACGACCGTCTCTACAACAACGTCTACGAGAACATTCGCTTCAACTACCCGCATTTCGTCGACAACAGCTACGGTTACGGTGCCGGATCCGGCGTCGTAGGTGCCAGCCTGCGCAGCCAGGTCTACCAGGCTCCATTTACCGGGAATGCAGCCCTTGCTGTGGCCGGCGCCAAGCCTGTGCCTCGTCACATCGACGAACGCCTGACCACTGCGTATTATGAGCAGGCGCACTTTGGTATCCAGAGCGGCTTCAAGGGTTACGTTCTGGAAGCAACCTACGTCGGCACCTTCGGCCGCAAGCTCGTCGGTCTGATGAACATCAACACCTTCGAGGGCCGTACTGCCTGCTTGTCCTCGTCGAGTCCGGCACAGAAGGCGCTCTGCGCTGCGCAGGGATATACCACCTACAGCTCGGCTCGCCCGACCAGCCTCTTCAATAACGATAACTTCCGCACCAACGCTTTTGGCTCCAACTACAACGGCGGCCAAGTCAGCGTGCGGAAGAGCTTTGCGAAGGGTGTTCAGATGCTGGCCAACTACACCTACTCGAAGGCGATGGACAACACCTCAGACGTCTTCAAGGTAAAGAGCGGTGGCACCGGTATCGCCTCTCCCTACAACCCTCGCTACGAGTACGGCGCGGCCGACTTCGATCTTCGTCATAACTTGGTTGTGACCTCGAATATCGAATCACAGTGGAAGAAGAACAACCTGTTCCTCGGTGGATGGGCGCTTGCGCCAATCTTCTCGTGGCACAGCGGTACACCGATCTACATCCATGACGGCGCCAGCACTTATGATCCCAATAAGGACGGAACCCCTGGAATCGATCGTGCTGTTTATCTGGGAACCGGGAATCCGCGCAACTCGATTAATCATGATGTAAGCCCGACCAAGGGCTTCATTAGAGCCAAGACGTGGGGTGCCTACTCTTGCCCGACCGTGTGGTGCGATCCTCCAGTCCAGCGTAATAGCATCTATGGTCCGCGTTTCATCAACCTCGATCTGGGAGCGATCAAGCGTTTCGCCATCACGGAGCGGCAGACGGTCACCTTCCAGACCAGCTTCTTCAACATGTTCAACCACCCCAACTTTGCCAATCCGATCGGCGACACCAACAATGCCAACTTCGGTAAGTCGATCGACGTGAACGGCAATGCTCGTATTACGCAGATGAGCCTGCGGTACGACTTCTAACTTGAAGTAGGACTCAACAAAGAAGGCCACCCTATGGGTGGCCTTCTTCTATTTGGGAACTAGTATGTGCGATCGTTCCTTCGACTTCCATGGCAGTAACGACTAAATGTCACCAAGGTGAATCAATTAATTGAACCCCCAAACTGAGTGCCCCACCCATCGCATCGCGATCGGTGGGATATTGAAAGTTCGATGCTCCGGAAGAACTATCGTTTCTTACTTACAGCCTTCTTGACAGCTTTCGTCGCAGGCGATTTCTTTGCAGCTGTCTTTTTTACAGTCGCTTTTACAGCCGTCTTCTTTTCGGCCGTTCTTGCAGTTTTCTTCGCGGCCTTCTTCGCGGGAACCTTCTTCTCGCGTACAGCCTTCGATTTAGCCGCGATCTCCTGATGCATCTCTGCCACTGAGATAGTCGTTGCGGACTTGCGCAGGCGCTCCAGACCGTAGAACTCACGCTTCTCCGGAGAGAAGATATGGACGATGAAGTCCACATAGTCCATCAGGATCCACTCGGCCTGCTTGCGGCCCTCGACGGAGTTCGCATAGACACCAAACTGCTTCTTCAACTGCAGTTCAATCTCATCGGAGATCGCGTCGTTCTGGCGTTCGTTGGTGCCATTGCAGATCAGGAAGTAGTCGCACAACCCGCTCTCGGACGGGTCCAGCTGCAGGATACGGATGTCCTCGGCCTTCTTACTGTCGGCCGCTTCTGCGGCGGCCAGAACCAACTGCTTGCTCTCGTTCGTTGCCATCATCCTCCTTCAATACATTCCCAAGGATAGGACATCCTACCCAATCGCGCCGGTTGGCTGCCAGCGTAAATAGCAGCCTAGCCCCGTTTTGCAGGCTGATAATCACCTACCGCCGGACGAAACGCAATCGCGATCCTGTTCCAGCTATTGATCTGTGTGATCGCAAAGGTGAGTCGCACGATCTCCTCCTCGCTGAACTGCGCCTTCACCTGCGCGAACACGGCATCCGGAGCATGTCCCTGCTGAATGTTGGTAATCGCCTCAGTCCATGCCAATGCTGCCTGCTCGCGCGGGGTAAAGAACGTCGTCTCGCGCCAGGCACCCAGCGCGAACAGGCGCTGTGCGGTCTCTCCGGCGGCCATGGCATCTTTGCTATGCATGTCCAGGCAGTAGGCACATCCATTCAACTGCGAAGACCGCATCTTCACCAGTTCCAGCAGGCTGTGTTCCAGGCCGCTGTTATCCACGATGCGTCCAAGCTGCTGCAATGCCTTCACGCCTTCCGGAAAGGCTGTTCCATATCGAATCCGCTCTTCGTGCATTCTGTATCTCCTTCACTGTGCCGGCGGGACAACCGCATGCATGTCGTACCACGTGGGTTCTACACTCTGGATGCCTGCCGTGCTCACCACGACACGCAAAAATCCCCGTGCCTGTTCCGCTTCACCCACCTGGTTCTTCTCGCTCAACGGGGGCGCCACCCGCGTCTTTGCCGCAACACAGGGATTCACTGCAAGCGAGCTGTCCGCAGCCGCATAGCTGCTCTTCGCCTCGTCATGGAAATGGCCGGCAAAGATGCCCAGGACCTTCGGCCCGCATGCGGTCTTCTCCCAGTCCTTCCGTAAAGCCTCATCAATCTCCCACACGGGATGTTTGCGGAATGGATCCATCAGGTCCGGTTCATGTGTGAAGATCACGAGCGGCTGCGGGGAATCGTCCGCCAGATCGCCGATGAGCGCGATCTGTTCCTTCGGGCAGTTCACCGGCTCCGGTTCAATCGCACAGGGCGCCGCATAATTTTCCTTCGACTTAAAGCTGACCGTATCCATGCCGGCGAAGCGAAGTCCGCGGATCACAAATGCATTCTTCGTCAGCAGTGGATACACGTCGGGCCCATGCTTCGCCTTCATGCGCTCCTGCAGCAGGGCCATAAAGCATGGAAACCGTCCTGAGTCGGCGATGCGCTCATGAATCACGTCGTTGTTGCCCGCTACGAAGTAAATTCGCTGCACCTTCAGCGGAGCCAGCAGGTCAGCTACCTCTTCCACGGCCGCGTCCAGACGGAAGGGCGGCAGACCCGTAGAGGAGAGAGGTACCGGCGTCGCTGCACACCGTGACTGCGAGAAGTCCACGTTCAGCAGTCCCAGATCGCCGGTAAAGACCGCAAAGTCCGCCTGAAAGCCGCTGGCATTCATCGCTCCAATCGCCCAGCGGAAGCTGCGGCGATCCTCCGCGGCAACCTTGAACGCCTCTTCCCGCGAAAGCTTATCCCCGTCATCGAACAGATGCGCGTCGGTGAACTGGAAGAAACGCACAGGCTCCTGGGCATAGAGGGCGGCAGAGCAGAGTGCTATCAGCAACGTGGTTAGGAGACGCATCACATTCGACAGTCTAGAGAATTTCTCCTGTTGCTGGGTAGTCGAGAGCAGGGGCGCAGCGGCGTTTTCATTGAGGAAAACGCCCATAGATGCACAAGCCCCGCACTACACCTACAGGAAAAATGCTCTACCGGTACAGCCCATGTTCTTCGATGTAGCGAAGTACCGGCGGAGGCACCGCTGCCGGATGCTCACCGCGTTTCAGTGCGTCCCGCAGGTCTGTTGCCGAGATCGGTTCCTCGATATCCGTCAACAGGTGCACACGCGATTGCTGAGCCGAGGTCAGACCCATGGCGTCAATCCGCGAAAGGTCGAAACCCGGGCGCGAGACGACAATCCATTGGGCAAAGTTCAAAAGCTGGTCGGGGTATTTCCAGCGGGGGAGATCAAGAAAGCTGTCCGCGCCGACGATATTCCACCAACTGCAACCGGGATTTTCCCCGTGCAGCGTCTGCAGCAGGTCAATGGTGAAGTTCGGTTGTCCGTCGCCGCGCGGAGCGTCAGCGCCGCTGGCGACGAAGCGGTAGTCCGCCTCGCATACCATGCGCACCATTGCCAGCCGCTGGGAATAAAACGCCTGAGGAGGCGTTGTCTTCAATGGCTGGCGTCCAACCGGAGTCCACCAAACCTCAGAAAGAGCAAAGCTGTCCGCTGCTGCTTTTGCTACATCAATATGGCCCGAATGTGGAGGATCGAAGGTGCCTCCGAAGATACCGATACGTCGCATGAATATTCCTGATTAGGGGGTGGCATCAAACTCCCGATGTTGACTGGGAGGAGTTTGATGTCATGCCCTTAGGTCTACCAGACCTTGCACGTCTCTGCGCGCACCATCGGGTCACCTTTCTTGCACCCCCACGCCTTCTCGAACTCCGGCATGTTTGATAACGGGCCCAGCACGCGCCATTTTCCCAGCGGATGCGGGTCCACCTGCACCTGGCTGCGTGCTGCCTCGGGTCTTACCAGGGCCCCGCGCCATTGCGCCTCCGCCAGGAAGAACTGCTGTTCCGGAGTCATCCCATCGACGGTCGGCTCCGGCCCCTTGCCCTCGCGTGACTTCTCATACGCCCGGAAGGCCAGGTTTACGCCTCCCAGGTCACCTAATGCTTCGCCTGTTACCAGCTTTCCGTTGTGATGGATGCCGGGCTCGATGAAGTAGTTGTCGTACTGCTGCGTCGTGCACGCCGTCTTGGCCTTGAACTTGTCAAAGTCTTCCGGTGTCCACCACATTGTCAGAGATCCATCGGCGGCGAACTGCGCACCTTCATCGTCGACGCCGTGGCTGATCTCGTGACCAATCGTTACTCCAATTGCACCGTAGTTGATGGCGTCCAGACCCTTCGGATTGAAGCCGGGCGGTTGCAGGTATCCCGCCGGTACAACCACCTCATTCATCTGCGGGTTGTAATAGGCGTTCATCGTGGGCGGAGTCATATCCCAGCGGCCCCGGTCCAATGGCTTGCCGATCCGGCCCAGGTCATCCCGTACCGCGAAGGCCTGCGTCGACATCACATTCGATAGAAACTCGCTACGCGTAACCTTCACGCTCGAGTAATCCTTCCACTTGTCCGGATATCCGACCTTGATATTCAGCGCGGCCACCTTCTCCAGAGCTTTGGCCTTGGTTGCCTGCGTCATCCAGTCATTGCCGATAATGCTCAGCTTCAATTGCTCGGCGATATTGACGGCCATCTCGCGCGCGCGAGCCTTCGCTTCGGGTGAGAAGTACACCTCGACGTACTTCTTTCCCAGGGCTTCGCCGAGTTGAGAATCCACCAGACGCGAACAACGTTGCCACCGCGGCCGCTGCTCCTTCACGCCCGTCATCACCGTCCCGAAGAAGCGAAAGTTCTCATCCACGAAAGTTGTGGGCAGGTAGGCAGCATCGGCGTGCAGCACCATCCAGCGCAGATAGGCCTTCCACTCGCCAACAGGTGCCTGTTGCAACTCGGTGAGGAAAGCTGTGGTCAGCTTCGGTTGGCTGAGGTTCAGCTTGCCAGGAGGGATATTCAGCGACTTGTAGGTGGCTGCCCAGTTGAAGCCAGGGTACTGCTTCGTTAGCTCGCTGAACTGCATTGGATGGTCGGTGTTCTTCGGCTCACGCAGCTCCACGCGCGACAGCCGCGCCTCGGCCAGCTTTGTCTCGATCTTCAGCACGGCATCGGTCGCTTCCTTTGCCTGGACCTCGCTGTAGCCCGCGAGCTTGAACATCGCCTCTACATGTGCGGTGTACTTCTCGCGAATCTCCTTGTAGCGAGGTTCGTTGCGCAGATAATAGTCCCGGTCAGGCAGGCCCAGGCCGCGGATCGAGATCTCGGCGATGGTATCCAGAGGAGCATGTGCATCCTGCGACGAGCTGATATCGAGCGGAGCCCGGATGCCGATCTTCATCAGGTCGACGATCATCGCCTGGACACTGCGAGCATCCTTAATAGCGTCAATGCGGGCCAGTGTTGCCTGCAGCGGCTTCAGGCCCGCGGCATTGACAGCGGCCTCGTCCATGCACGCACCATAGAAGTCGCCGATCAGTTGCTCGGTGCTGCCCGCCGCCTGCTTCTTCGAGGAGGCCTCATCCAGCAGGCCGCGCAGCTTCGCTGTCGTCTCCTCCTGGGTTACGGTCCGCAGTGCCCAGGACGTCTGGATTGCGGGCATCGAGTTCTGCTTCCGCCACTGCCCGTTGGCATAGTCATCGAAGTCACTGCACGGTGAGAGCGACTTGTCGATGTCCTGAACCCGTGCGCCCTGCTGGGCGGCGGTGGAAAATGGCAGCAGAGTACAACCCAGCGCGGCCGCGGCAAACCATTTCATGGCAAATTCCTCAATGGCCTCACTATACCGGTTCATAGCATTTTCCCTGTTGCTGGATATCCCGGAAGAGGAGTGCTGCGGCCGCTCCATTGCGGAAAGCGCCCATGGATGCGGAAGCCACACAACCCCTACAGGGAAAATGCTCTACGGCAAATGCTCCGGTTTTCCTGCTATCCTTGCCTGCCATGAAAATCGCACTTGCCGCTACTCTCTTCGCTACCTCTGCCCTGGCCCAGTCCACCCTCCTGGTCACCAATCAGACGGACCGGAGCCTCACCTACATCGATACGGTGGCCGGCAAGGTTGTCGACACGATTCCCGAGAACGGTGTCACCGGACACGAGATCACCACGACGCCCGACGGCAAAATCGCCTTCGTTCCCATGTATGGCAATGCCGGTGTCGGCAGGCCGGGAACGGACGGCGCAGAGATCCAGGTCGTCGATGTGGCCAGCCACAAGATCATCCACACCATCAATCTTGGTCACGGCGTCCGTCCGCACAAGCCTGTCTATGACACGCATCGCAATGTTCTGTGGGTGACGACTGAGCTCGATCAAAGCATCACCGCCATCGATCCCAAGACCTACAAGGTGCTCTACTCCATCCCGACCGGCCAGGCTGAGTCGCACATGCTGGTGCTCTCTCCGGATGGCCACCGCGCCTACACGGCGAATGTTGGCCCCGGTACTGTCTCGGTGCTCGATCTGGATGCGAAGAAGCTCGTCACCATTATCCCGATCTCGAAGAACACGCAGCGCATCACCATCACCAATGACGGCAAGTATGTCTTCACCTCAGATCAGGTGGAGCCGCGTCTCGCGGTCATCGATACCGCCACCAATAAAGTAAAGAACTACGTCCCGCTGCCGGCCGCCGGCTACGGCGGCGCCATTACGCCCGACGGCAAGACCCTGATCCTTTGCCTGGTCCATGCCAACCAGGTCGCTTTCCTCGACCTGGCGACGATGAAGGTCACGAAGGTCATTCCGGCAGGCGAATACCCGCAGGCAGTCGTGATCACGAAAGACGGCAAGCGCGCCTTTGTCTCCAGCCTGCACTCCGGAACGATCGATGAGCTGGATGTGGCCAAGCAGGAGAAGGTCAGGAGCATCTTCTCGGGCAAAGGCGCCGACGGCATGGTGCTGGTCTCCGCGAAATAACGTTCGTCTGCTAGCCTTTTAGCAGCATGGAAGCAACCTGCCATCGGTGTCATCAGTTTTTCCCAGCGGACTCCGCCTTCTGCCCTCATTGCGGAGCGGCGCAGCTCTATGTCACCGCAGAGCAGATGGAGGATGAAGCTGCCGCCGGCAGCCTGCCTCCGTTACAGCGTGTCTCGCGCATCGACTGGCACCGGGCTCTGATCTCGTCGCTGGTCGTTGCCGCTGCTGCCGCCGTGCTCTCTGCCCTGGCCGTTTTGGTGCCGGTACTCTCCATCGCCCGTTTTCTCTGGATTCTCACGGCATCCACCACGACGCTCTGGTTCTATCTCAAACCGGCGCCCAACCGTCCTATGGACGGCGGCATCGGCGCGCGTCTTGGGACCGTAACCGGCCTCGCCATCTCATTCCTCACGACCTTCTCTACCGCGCTGCTGATGGTTATCCAGCGCTATGTCCTGCATCGCGGAGCAGAGATAGACGCAGTCTTCACTGCCGGTATGACAACCGTGACGGATCTGTATCAAAAGATGGGCCTCGATGCGAAACAGCAGCAGATCTACTTAGCGCTGATGAATACGCCTGAGATGCGCGCCGGACAGATGCTCTCGGGGTTCGCCATGCGCGCCGTCCTCATCACGGCCTTTCTCGCCCTCGTCGGCGCCATCTCGGGTATGGTCCGTAAGAGCAGTCGCCGGATCGCCAGCTAGCTATATAGCATTTTCCCTGTAGCTGTAGAGTAGGGCTTCTGCATCTATGGGCGTTTTCCGCAATGAAAACGCCGCTGCACGCCCCTTCCGGAATACCCAGCAACAGGGAAAATGCGATTAGAGCATTTTCCCTGTAGGTGTAGAGTAGGGTTTCGGCATCTGTGGGCGTTTTCCGCAATGAAAACGCCGCTGCACGCCCCTTCCGGAATACCCAGCAACAGGGAAAATATTCCAATATATCCGTTGCAGATATATCCGTTTCTGATGTAAAGTGCCTTCCATGAGCACCGCCAGGACCTCGCCCGAAGACCATCTTCCGCTGACGCCGGCAGTCTTTGCCATCCTTCTTGCCCTCGCCGATGGCGAAAAGCACGGCTATGCCATCATGCAGGAGGCTCGAGAGCACGTCTCCATGGGACCGGGCACTCTGTATGGAACGCTCGACCGCCTGCTGGCCGCCGGCCTGGTCGTGGAGACGAGGCTTTCTGAAGATGAGCGCCGCCGCTACTATCGCGTGACCCCGCTCGGAAAGCGGGTGCTTACAGCAGAGACGGCGCGGCTGCAGCGTTCGGTCTCCATGGCTCATGAAAAAGGCATACGCCCCATCGAGGTGAAGGCATGAAGCTCGATCGTTTTCTCCGCATCTACGCTCTTTCCCTGCATCTCTATCCAAAGACATTTCGCGAGCGGTATCGCGAGCAGCTTCTCGATGCCGCGCGTCAGGCCTATGGCGAACGGGAATTTGGACACGGCCGGCTCCTCCTCGCCTATCTGCGCGATAGCCTGGGTTCCGGGCTGTGGGAGCGGGTATCGACACCGTTACGGCCGTTGCACGCCATCCTGCTCACTGGAGCTGCCACGTTCGTATTGCTGGCGATGGCGGTTGGCGCACAGCAGATTGTGCGACGTCAGGCCGATATCAAGCCGCGTCAGGCTGTAGCGAGCATTGCCGTCACGTTGGAAGCGGGAGGGGACGAACATATTCTCGAGCCGCGCGAAGAGATCAGCGATCTCGACTGGCTGCGCTCGGACCATACTTTTGCAGCCATCTACAACCCTGCCGGCGAACCGATTGCTGCCAGCGCCACGCTGCATGGAGCCTTTCCGCATCCGCCCAGCGTGATCTTTCCCCGTATCCGGCGGACTGGCCGCACAGTCATCACCTGGCAGCCGGAGAATCGTGTCCGTCTCGCGCTCACCGTTCGTCCACTTCCCAACGGCAATTACATCGTTGCCGGCCAAAGCCTGCTTCCCTTTGAGCGCCGGGAAAGTGCGTTGCGCCTCTCCTTTGCCATCGCCTGGGGCCTTGTTCTTTGCGCCGCGGGCGGCCTCTTCTTCCGCCGTTCTGCACCGTACGCTCCGCTCCGGTAAAATAACCAGGGCGGTTACGAACAGGATGTCCTGGTTTAAGCGCGAAGACAACGAGATCATCAACGACGACACCGAGAAGACAGTCCGCACGGAAGGTCTGTGGATCAAGTGCGAAGGTTGCCGGCAGATCATCTGGAAGGCCGATCTCGAAGCGAACCTGCAGGTCTGCCCCAAGTGCGGCAAGCACTTCCGCCTCGATGCCCGCTCGCGCATCAATCTGCTGCTTGAGCCCGGCTATCAGCTGGTCGACCTCGATCTGCGCTCCACCGACCCGCTGAACTTCACCGATCTTAAGAGCTACAGCAGCCGCTTGCAGGCAGCTCGGCGTAAGACCAACCTGAACGATGCCATTATCAATGCCATCGGTCAGATGGGGCCGCACCGTGTCGTCCTTTCCGTAATGGAATATGGCTTCATCGGCGGCTCCATGGGCTCGGTCGTGGGTGAGACCATCGCTCGCGCTGTGGACCGCGCTTACGAGATGAAGACGCCGCTCATCATCATCTCGGCCTCCGGCGGAGCGCGCATGATGGAAGGCATCGCCTCCCTGATGCAGCTTGCCAAGGTCTCAACGGCTCTTACGCGTCTCGACGCCGAGAAGATCCCGTTCATCTCCCTGATGACCGATCCCACCACCGGCGGCGTTACTGCCAGCTTCGCCATGCTCGGCGATCTCAATATCTCCGAGCCCGGAGCCCTGATCGGCTTCGCCGGCCCCCGCGTCATTGAGCAGACCATTCGCCAGAAACTCCCCGAAGGCTTCCAGCGCGCGGAGTTCCTGCTGGAGCACGGCTTCCTCGATGCCGTTGTTCCTCGCCGCGAGCTGAAGGACTACCTCATCCGCGCTCTAAGCTTCATGCAGCCGGCCTGAATCGTTAGAAAAGCAGGTTGAAAGTTAAACGTTGAAAGTTGAAGACGTCCTGTATGGGCAGGTGAGAACCTTGCTCACACGACACGTCTTCAATCATTCCGACCTTTGATAATTCGTATTCCGCTCTTTCATACTTCGTCTAGACCTTCCGAAGAACCGGCGCTTACGCACCTCCCATAGCAGCAGGGTAGTTGCCAGCCAGACACAGCAGGCAAGCGCAATGACAAGCACGGCATTGAGATGCGGCAGCAGCTTCCAGACAACCACGGCAAACAGCACGAGACCGGCGCATCCCAGGGCTGCTCCGGCGGCATCGATGGCCGCGGCCATCCGTCCTCGCTGTGTGCCATCGAATCCAATCTCGCGTTTGCGGGCACGTTCGTGCGACTCCACCAGGCTCACACTTGCCGGAAAGATCGCCGGAAAGGCTAGAAACAGTCCGCCGATCACGGGTCCGTAACGATGGGCGATGAATCCGGCGAGTGCTGTACAGGCTCCCCCGAAGCCGAATCGGAGGAGGAACTCACGAAGCTTCGCATCTTTGAGGGCTCGTAGTCTTACCTCGACCATGATCACGAACCTCCGAAGAGAGCAACCAGAGAGAACGCAGCAAGGAACCACAAAGGCATCAGACACACCGTCGACATCAAGGCGCTTATACGGAAGCGGCGCATGATCCAACTGACCGCGGCTGCATAGACAAGAAAAGCGATCGCTCCCAGAATCATCGATCGCCCTTCAATGGAAGCCACCTGCGGTCCCTTATGTCTGATCGTCAGACCCAGAGTGGCGAGCGCGATCGAGGGAGCCGCTCCGAACAGGCCGGCAAAACTCTTTGGCCGCAGAACGTCCCCAATCATTGCAAATGCGGTGACAACGGCTCCTCCAATCACAAATCGGATCAGGTACTCGCTCATACGACGTACCTCAACTATTTGGCCTGGGAAGAGGTGACCAGGCGCTTCGCTGTCTTCGGCCCCTTGCATCCGAGCAGCCGGTACTCCTTGCCCTCAAGCTTGTGGTAATTCACGAAGAACATCCCGACCTCCCGCAGCCACTTTTTTGGCAGGTCGTCGACGCTCTGAATGCTCGCATAGGACTGCGACGCTATCGCGACAGCCACCAGCCGATCATTGCGGATCTTCTTCTTGCCATCGAGCTGTTCGCCCTCAATGACACCCAGTATGCGAGCCTTTACCGCAACTCCTGGATGTGCCGGTTCATCCATCAGCAGAAGAACGTCCACCGGGTCGCCATCGTCACCCTTTGTCTTCGGTACAAAGCCGAAGTCATAGGGAAACACCATGCCCGCCGGCAAAGTCTTCTTCAGCGAGAAGATTCCCTGCTCGGGATCGAAAGCAAACTTATTGCGGCTTTTTGCTGGCGTCTCGATAATCACCTGCAGTACATCGTCGTCTCCATTCGTCGGAGATAGCGCACTGGGATCAGCCAATACCTTCATCACGCAGCTCCTCCTGGTGAGTCAAAAAAATGACGCGAATGAGTCCCCTCATCCGCGTCCCAGGACACACCTTAGAACTTCTTCAAGGACCCTTCCTTCCTCTTTCGAGGCAGGAAAATTCGATTCATGAGATTGCGGAACTATCTCGCAAGGTTGTACTTACGCAGGGGCATGGATCATTCGAGAAAGCGCGGGAGAAGAGATCGGCGCATTCTATGAACAAATCCTCCGCTCTGCTCTCAACGTGTGAAAGTCTTGTGTCCCTGACAGCTTAGATAAAACCCCGTCTCACTGCCGAAGCGTACAGATTCGGGATTTGCGATACGAGATCGTCCCACAACTCGCTCTCCACAAGTGACCGTTCCTCTCTCCTAAGTCCCGTCGAGTGTCCTGCTCATCCTCTCGTAGTGAACAATTATCGAAAAACGATAAAAATATATTGACAAAGCATACACCTGCTCCTATCGTTGCTTCTGTAGCGATGATTTGGTCGGCCAGGGAGGGATTGGGTATGCGTCCGGAACTCGAGAAAAAGCTGCATAGAATTCAGTCGTTCAGCCAAGTCCTCAGGCGAATCTGCCAGGCAGCGTTGCTGGTCATGTTCCTGTTGACGCTGGTCTGTATCGCCGGCATCTGCATTGGAAAGGGCAACATCGTCCGGGCATTCGATATCTCGATTCCCTTAGGCACACTTGGGGCGTATCAACGCATCCTTATGGCTCTGGTCGCGGTGCTCGCAATTGCTGTCCCTATCAAGGGGCTGTACCACCTGGAGCGGTTGTTCCGAAACTATGCAGAAGGCAAGATCTTTACCGTCGCATCCGCAAGCGAGATCCGGCAATTGGGTGTCACTGCTCTCCTGTGGGCAGCGGCCAATCTCGTATGGATCGCCGCCGCATTTACCTTGACCGAGCGGCATCTTCCCCATTCGTTCTACTTCCGCATGGACTCCATCGCCATTGGCGCGACGGTCATTGTCATCTCGTGGCTGATGGAGATGGCTGCGGCGATGCGAGAAGAAAACGAACTGACCATCTGACCTGACTGAAGGAGCGTTCGCGGTGCCTATTGTTGTGAATGTCGATGTCATGCTCGCCCGCCGCAAGATGAAGCTGAACACCCTGGCCGAACGGGTCGGCATCACGCCACAAAATCTGTCAGTTTTGAAAACCGGCCGCGCGAAAGCGATCCGGTTCAGCACGCTGGAACTGCTCTGCGAAGCTCTCGATTGCCAGCCGGGCGACCTGCTCGCGTTTGAAAAGCCATCTCCGGGAAGTCAGTTAGACCGCTCGTCTGAAGAAGAAGAGGAACTTGCAGAGCCATAGGGCGTATCGACAAATTCCAGATAGCCATACTATGGGTGCCCTATCCAACGCAACTCAGCCCACCGAACGAAGTTCGTCGGGGACCCGATACGCGATGGGTGGGATGTTCGAGCGAAGCTCGAATGGGTGGGAGCCGTGGGCTTTCAGCCCACGGTCTATCGGCTCAATATAGAAATGGGCTTTAGCCCTGGGCTTTTCACTTATAAACAGAGGAGGCCCAGGGCTAAAGCCCGTCTACTTTTACGCCTTTATCAGCGGGGCTGAAGCCCGCTGCTCCCACCAGTCCCTCATGCTTTATCAGATCAATTGAATTTGTCGATACACCCTGGTTCAGGAGTTCCCATTCATCTTGCGGCAAGCTGTTCAATAACCACCGTCTTAACGCTTCAACTTTCAAACCCTGCCAGAACTATCTACCTCCTCCCCGAGTAAACACAAACGGCTTCACCGTCCGCTCCAAAGGAATCGCAAGCTCTGTCACCTTACCCTGAGCGTCAAGACGAAAGCTCGCAACCAGTCGCCCCGTTAGCGGATCCGTCGCGGCGAAGGTGTCGTAGTTGTAATGATGGAAGTGCAGTGTGAGCGCGTCGAAGTGAAGATCGAGTACCTCTCCCTCCACCGTCATAGACACCTTGCCGAACGCAGGATGGAACCACTCTCCCGCATATGCGGAAAGCGGCAGCGTCGCGGGTGCGTGAGGCAGGCGTCCTGCTTCGAACGCCGCATCGGCAGCGGCGCTCTTTTGCCGTGCCGCATCGTTGCGCTGCTTGACGGCATCGATCTGATCGTGAAATGGGAGGTTGAGATAGCGACTGAGAAAGTTCTCCGTCACTGCTTTGGGCAGCGCTGTTTCGGCGTTATTCAACACCACGATGGCGGTGTGCTTTTCTGGAATCAGAGCCACCATCGTCGTAAATCCATTAATAGAGCCGTCGTGTAGCAGCAGACGATATCCGGCGCGGTGTTCGATGATCCAGCCCATCGCATAGCTGAGGTCGCCGTCGGCAGAGATGGCCCGGTGAATCTGCGCAAACTGCTTTGGCGAAAGCACCACCTTGCCGTCCACCGTACCGTCGCCCATGTGGAAGGCAAGGTACTTCAACATATCGCTGATCGACGAGTTCACGGCTCCGTTTGGACCGATGCCGAAGGCTTGATAGTCGTAGAACGGAATCGGTGCGGCTACATCTTTCGTGATCTCATGCGGCGCGGCGAAGTCCGGACTCTGCTGTATCTCGCGTGCTGAAGTATTGGAGTGCATCATGCCCAGAGGCACAAAGATGCGGTCGTGAAAGAGCTGTTCCCAACTCGTACCGTTCGCATAGCCGGCAAGGTCGCCCGCCACGACATACATCAGGTTGTTGTACTGGAAGGTCTCGCGAAAAGTATGGTTCGGTTCCAGGTAGCGCAAACGCTGGATAAGCTCATCGGGCGTGAGATGAGTGCTGTAGCGGATGAAGTCGTAGCGTGAAAGTCCGGACCGATGTCCCAGAAGATCCCGCGGCGTAATCAACTGCGTCGCAATCGGATCGTAGAGGCGAAAGCCGGGTAGATATTGAACTACGGGCGTATCAAAATCCAGCTTCCCGTCATCGACCATCGCCGCTACGGCCATTCCGGTAAACGACTTCGTGACCGAACCGATATCGAACAGCGTGTCGGCACCAACCGCCTCCGGCGAGCCCACGCGGCGGACTCCATAGCCTTTTGCCAGCACAACCTTGCCGTCGACAAGAATGCCAACAGCCACACCGGGAGCATGAAACACCCGCATCGCGTGCGCAACATCTGCATCAACGGTAGAAACATCGAATGCGGGTGCGGAAACCTGGCCAGTCAGAAAGGCAGAGCAAACGGCAAGCAGCCAAAGAGCGAATATGCGAGGAAGTTTCATAAGTGCATCTACGCATTAATTCGTAGGTTGGTTCCGTTCAGCAGCCCTATGAGCAGCGCAGGGTGGAAAAGCTCTGCTCACTTCTCGGCGAACTTAGAGATGTACGAATCTATTCGTTGATTTCTACGTAAATCTTCGTATATCCTCCTTCCATCGGAGGCTTCGATGAAGAAGCTAGCGGTCCTCTTACTGCTGCTGTCGCCCGTCTTCCTCTTTCCGCAAGCCAAGGATCCAGCTATCCCGCAACTGGAACAAGGGATTCCGCAGTGGATGCAGGCGGCCGGTATTCCCGGTGTCTCCATCGCGCTGGTGCGACACGGCAAGACCGAGTGGCTTCACAGCTTCGGCATGGCTGACGTGGCTTCGGGCCGTCCGGTCACACAGCAGACTATCTTCAATGTCGGCTCGCTCAGTAAAGTCGTCTTCTCGTACGCGGTGTTGCGTCTGGTCGACCAGGGCAAGCTCGATCTCGACACACCGCTCACGCACTATCTTCCGAAGCCCTATATTCCCAACGAGCCGCGCCTGGAAAAGATCACCGCCCGCATTGTGCTCAGCCATCGCACCGGTTTTCCTAACTGGAGGCCGGATAAGGACGGCCCATTGGTTATTCACTTCACGCCGGGAGAACGATTCAGCTACTCCGGTGAAGGCATGGTCTATCTGCAGGCAGCGATCGAAGCCATTACGCACAAGCAGATGGAAGACGTCATGCGGGAAGAGGTCTTCCAGTACCTGGGCATGAAGCACTCCAGCTATGTCTGGCATGAAGAGTGGGCGCCGTTGGTTGCCACTGGATATGAGAGTGGAGGTGCGCCTTATCCCATCTTCCATGCGAAGGTCGCGGGAGTCGCCGGCAGTCTTATCACCACACCGCAGGACTATGCGGGTTTCCTTGAGGCCATTCTCCGCGGCAAGGGGCTGAAGCCGGCCACGCTCCGCGAGATGGAGACACCGCAGATTGCCGTCGATCCCACATGCTTCATCTGTACCGATCAAGCGCCCGGCAGGCTCTCCGACAAGCTCTTCTGGGGGTTGGGTTGGGCGATCGAGAAAAACTCCTCCGGTACTTATCTCTGGCACTACGGTGACAACGGCGTCTTCAAGGCCTACGTTTCGGTTGACCTCAAGCGACGGGATGCCGTTGTGTACTTCGCCAACAGCCGCGACGGTCTCGCGATGGCTCCTGTTATTACCCAGACGGCTCTTGGTGGAGAACATACCTCGTTCTCATGGGTGAAGTATGACACCTATGACTCACCGGCGATGCGTTTCATGCAGTATTCCCTGCACCACTCCGTCACAGATACCCTGCAGACCTTCACTATGTCGCTTGAGGATGGAAGCATTACGGAAGGCAGTATGAACGCCTATGGTTACCGTCTCCTCACCGCGAAAGACTTCGATGGAGCCATTGCCGTCTTCCAGCGCAACGTCGCGCTTCACCCCCAATCCAGCAACTGCTATGACAGCCTGGGCGAAGCTTACATGGATGCGGGCAATAATCCCCTTGCAATCGCGAACTACGAAAAGGCCATCCAGCTCGATGCCCATGCCGATAATGCCCGGCAGATGCTGAACAAACTTGGGCAGACATCCAGCCACTAGCTCGTCATCCGCCATCGCTAGAGCATTTCTCCTAACTGTATAGAGCGGAGCTTTGCTCGGGAATCAGGATGGCGGCCCCATTGTCCGTGATGACGATGCGAAGTTCGCCCTGCTCACTGGATGGATCGAAGCTTGGGGGTGCCCCGCCCTTGCAACGTAAGTGGGTGGGAGTGGCAATAATTCCCAACAAAGCTGTCCGTGGTACCGATCAATACGGTAGCCTCGGTCTTTAGAAGTACAGGAGAGTCGGTTCCCGATGATATCGGCTGCACCTATATCTGCCCAAAGCGTGAAGCTTTCGCTTCGTCTGCGGACCGCTCCCGGCCTTCTTGGTCTGTTCTATCCGGTTCTGGTCTGGACCATCGCGGCGTGGTCGCCTTTCGCTCTGCTGCTGACGCTGCTTGCGCCGGCAGCGTGTTTCTACCTCGCATCGCGGCTGGCGCAGACAAACACTTACCGCCGCGCGACGAAGGTTGCTTATTTCGCCATCGGCGCACCGGCGCTCTACAGCTTTCTTGGCGGCTGGCTCGATTCGCAGCGATGGATTCCCTATCGCGCCAATGGCGTGTGGGTCCTGCTCTGGTGCGTTCTCCTGCTACTGGTTCTGATCGAACGGCCGGCGGCTGCTGACGATGCGGATGGACGCCCAGCAAAGCTGGCGGTTGCGCACGGAATCTCCGCGGCGCTGATCACCGTCTTCGCCATCGCTCACCTCGCCAACCATCTGACCGGGGTTCTCGGTGGATCAACACATATCGCTGTTATGCGCCATCTGCGTGTGGTCTACCGCGCACCAGTGGTAGAGAGCGTGTTGCTGGCCTGCGTTCTCTTTCAGGTTGCAACCGGCTGGGTGCTTCTCGCCTACAGGATGCGCAGGCCATTCTCCGGCTGGATCGGCACGGTACAGAACGCCTCCGGAATGTACCTCCTGCTCTTCTTCGCATCACACGTCAGTGCAGTGATGCGGGCCAGATATCTCCGCCATATCGATACCAACTGGGTCTGGCTGACGGCCGATAACCTGCTTAAGGACCCATGGAGTGTTCGCCTGGTGCCGTATTACTTCCTCGGTGTTCTGGCGCTCGCGGTGCATGGAGCTTGTGGCGTACGCCACGTCCTCGTTGAGCATGACCGGCCTCGCCTCGCGAATCGAGCGTTTGCAGCGATTGCCGCAGGAGGCGGAGTAATTGCCGTCGTCATTATTGTTGCGCTTGTGGCGGGGTCTCTGTCGCATTGAGGCCTACGCCTGCCGAAGACCCCAGGTGTGTCGCGACTTAGGAATAGCCCATACCCCGGGTGCCCGACATACGCGAAGGTTATGTGGGCATTCGAGCGAAGCTCGAACGGGCGGAGCCGTAGGCTTTAGCCCTGGGCCTTCTCTAAATAGCGAGCGGAGGCCCAGGGCTAAAGCCCGACGTTTTATAACTTGAATCAGCGGGCGGAAGCCCGCTGCTCCCACCCGGCTGTGACGGCCCCGCGACTAGCCGGCGCATCTTCTGTTTTTCCTGCCCTTGGACAAACCACCACTTATGATTAACAGAAGCGTGAAATACACCATCGCAGCTTTCTACCGCTTCCTGTCGATCGCAGAGCCCCAGGCTCTCGCGGCAGAGTTACGTAACCTTTTCCAGGACTCGGACCTGCGCGGCACGTCATTGATCGCCACAGAGGGCATCAATGGCACAATGGCCGGCTCTGCCGAAACCATCGATCGGCTTTTGGCGATCTTCACCGAGAAGGTCGGTCTCGACCGCGCCGAGGTGAAATTCACCACTTCGGAAACAGAGCCCTTCCGCAAACTGCGTTTTGCCGTCAAGCGCGAGATCATCACCTTCCGTCAGGACGTTGATCCAAACCAGCCCGGTACCTACGTCAGGCCTGAAGACTGGAATGAACTGATCGCGCAACACGACGTGTTGGTCCTCGACACCCGCAACAGTTACGAGACAGAGGTCGGTACCTTTGAAGGAGCCGTATTGCCGCAGACGGCCAGCTTCTCCGAGTTCGCGACGTATGTCCGCCAGAACCTCGATCCGGCAAAGCATCGCAAGGTGGCGATGTTCTGCACCGGCGGTATCCGTTGCGAGAAGGCCTCCGCCTTCATGCTCCAGGAAGGCTTTGAAGAGGTCTATCACCTGCGTGGCGGCATCCTGCGTTACCTGGAACAGGTGCCGGAGGAGCAGAGCAAGTGGCAGGGGCAGTGCTACATCTTCGATAAGCGCATGACGGTCGGCCGGGAAGACTTTCAATAAAAGGGCAAGACAGGTTCACTTTTTCAATGGGATCGGCGAATACTCCATGTAGATTTGGGCAATGACGATGCGCCGATCTCTATGCATCTTGCTCTGCACATTCGCAGCGAATCCGGTCTTTTCACAAAACAACACCGATGCGGCTGCACGGTTGAAGCAGACCATTGAGACCCTGAGCGCACCGTCGATGCAGGGTCGCGGTGTCGGTACCGAAGGCCTTCAGCGTTCGGCAGAATTGATCCGCAATGCGTTCCGCTCTGCCGGGCTTAAGAGCGGCGCGGCAGACGGCAGCTTCTTCCAGAAATTCCCTTACACGCCTGACAAATCAACAGGGAAAGAGATCTCGCTGCAGAACGTTGTCGGCGTCCTGCAACCTGCAGACTCGTCCGTGCGGGAGACCATCGTCATCGGAGCGCACTACGATCATCTCGGCTCGGGGCCGGCCTTCTCGCTTGCAAAAGGGGAGCAGAAACATGCTCTGCATCCCGGTGCGGACGATAATGCGTCGGGTGTCGCCCTGCTGCTGGAGCTCGCACGGCACTTCGCGGCTTCCGGTGCTGGTGTTCATAAGCGCATCGTCTTTATCGCCTTCTCAGGAGAAGAGGAAGGCGAGCTTGGCAGTAAGTACTACGTTGCGCATCCTTTCGCGACGCTGGCGGATACCGCGACAATGATCAATCTCGATATGGTCGGCCGGGTGCGCGAGAACATCATCGGGATAGCGGGCAACAAATCCGGGGACACATTCGACGCCATCCTCGATCAGGCAGCGACAGCCTCGCACCTGAGTATGATGCGCGGCGGCGATGACTATCCCGACGATAGCGATCATGGGCCGTTCGCCGCCGCGGGGGTGCCGTTTCTCTATATCTGTAGCGGATCGCATGACGATCGTCATACGCCCGGCGATACCGCCGACAAGATCAATGCACCAGGAATGGTTGAGGTCGCAAATCTGATGGAAAGCGTGATCGGAAAGCTGCTTACCTCATCGCGTCCCAGATTCGTTACCCGCCTTAAGTGACTGCAGCGTAAGGAGGGCAATGTTTCTCGATCTAACCCATGCATTAACGCTTTAACTTACAACTTTTAACTTTTAACTCAGTACTTATACTCCTTCCACAGATACTCCAGCGCCTCCGGCAACGTCTGCTGTTTCACAGTCCGATCCGTATGGCCGGCGTTCCGTGCGAAGACGAATTGATAGTGGTATCCCTTCGCCTTCAACACTCGGGCCATATTCTCATTGGCTACGACCCAGTCGTGCATGTTGTCGCGCATGACATTCGGATTCAAAAGGTCACGGTCGCCTACTTCCATCCATAGACGTATCGGCTTCCGCGCAGACTGCGGAATCAGATGTTCATGGAACTCCCACGCTCCATGCGCGGTCTTTGGATCACTCGGCCACTGCTGGTTCACGTAAGTGCCGGAGTAGGTCAGTACGCGATGGTAGAGCTCCGGGTGATACCAGGCCATGATCAACGCGCATGAGCCACCGGAGCTTCCACCCATGGTGGCGCGGCCCTCGGGGTCGCGCGTCAGCTTTACATGGAACTGTGACTCCACCTTTGGCAGGACCTCCTGCTCAACGAACTCCGCATAGCGTCCCGACATGGTGTCGTACTCAAGGCCACGTTCGCTTCCCTGAGCATCTCCGCTGCCGTTCGAGATGGAGATGGCAATCATCGGCGGCACCTTATGCGCCGCGATGAGTGAATCGAGCACGGTGAAGAGCAACGTGTCAGGCCCATCCGCGCCGACGATGAAGGGTGCAACTGTTCCCGCAACATACTGCTTCGGCACATAGACCGTGACCTTGCGCGTATAGGGCGCCGGATGGCTGGTGGTGACGATCAGCTTTGCCGGATCGTTCTGATCAGGAGTTCCGAAGGTGTTCGGTTCGCGCGCGATGCCCGGATAGATCTTGCTGTCGGCAGAGCTCAGTACAAACTCGCCGACGTCGCCATGCGGTATTCCTTCGTGAGCGACGGCTTCCGGAGCCGGCTGATGTGTCGGTCCGAGAATGAAGTTGCCATCCTGGTCCGCAGGAGGAAGCTGTCCGTCGGGCAAATCTTTTGCCTCGACGTAGCCAGGGGTGCGCGGATCGCGTGTCGGCGCCGGCTGCCGGGCAGGTGTCGTGGCCGGCGCCGCAGTCTGTGCAGGCGCTCCCGCATAGGTTGCCAGCAGAAGGACTACACAGGAGAGACGGTAGAGAGACAGACGCATCGCAGCTTTCACCTCGCCGCGAAGTATATCCCGCTAGCATGTATCGATAAATTCGATGCTAGGCCTGCTGAAAGCATGGTAATTCCTACTGCAAGGATGCTTTGGCAGGAGAGCGCTGAAGGCGCGTTCTATACCAGCCTGGGGCAACGCCCCAGGTCTCAGGCACATTGAAAGCCAAAGGGCTGAAGGCCCGCTCTATAACTCTGCAGGTATTTGGTGCATCCCTCAATGACCTGACGAGCAATCTGAGATAAGTTCAAGAAGCGAGTAATGATCGAGTGCGATCGCCGTTCATCGGAACGGCGCGCTATCGAGGCTCTTTAGCCAACGGCCTGAGGGCTGCAACCCAGCTTCGCAGCGGTGTGGTTCCGTTCACCTCAGAGAGCACCACCGCATCGAAGAACTCCGGATTGCCATGCGCAGCCCGAGCCTTCTGCAGGTCGGCGAGGCCGTTAACCGAGGTCAGGTACGAGATCAGCGCGTTCGTGTGATACCCGGCGAGCACCAGGACGAAGCTATCGGAGGAGTGGCCCGGCAGCAGAGCAACGATTCCCGGAGCCACGATCCTCGTCGGTGACTCACGCACCGTCTCGAAGTGCACCGGCGCCTTCAGACCGGGCGTCGCGTCTTCAATGAACTGCTTATGCTCCGGAATCCGGAAGTGGAGCTTGTCCAGATACGCCTGATACGGGGCCAGCGTTCCCACGGTACCCAGCAGGATCAGGTTGGCGCTATCAGCCGACTCCGGTGAGAGCTCAGTACTGCTCGACGGGCTGATCTTTGTCCCCAGCGGCTGCAGATACTGAGCCAACCGAAAGACAGCCCGTGTGTCCGACGCGACCGTGTAGTCCTGCGCCAGGATTGGCTTCCCACGCTGTCCTTCCAGCCCAGACAACGAGGGTGACCGTTCGAGATCGTGATACGAGTTCACCGCCGGGTCGCGCACCACCAGCGTGTCGCCGTTCTTGTCGACCCAGGTAAAGAAGACCGGGTTCGGAAAGACGATCTGTGTTGGCCGTCCACCCTTCAGTAGATTTGCCCAGAAGGGGGAGACCGCCGCAGAAGAGGACTCCGCCGCCAGGTTCTGACTTCGGCGTTCCCACCGTGAACCAAGCAGCCATCCAAGCGCGAGCGTTCCCAGAGCCGCAACACAGAACCAGAGGTATCGAGTCGCTGGCGGTTTTGCGACCGCGGGCTCCGGAACTATCGCGGGCACAACCGGAGCAGCGAGCGGCGGCGGGTTCACCTGCACCAGAAGATCAGGTGCCACACCATCTTTGGAGACGGGTTCCGCCTGCAGCTGGTAAGAGCCCAGAGGAATGGAGAGCCGCCACGGGTCCTGGGCGCCTTCGTCGTCGTAGAACCCTTTCAGCTTCTGGCGGAGGCGCGCTATCTGCACCCGGACCGCCGCGTCCGTTCGTGGATCGAAGTCCGATCTGCGGTCCAGTGCCTCAGTGGCGATGGCGTATTCGTTCAGCTCTTCTGTCCGGTGCTCCCACAGATAGACCAGCAGGCGCTTCATCGCCGGGGACTTCTCCAGCAGGCGGCTGGCCAGAGGTCCGCGAAGCTCTACAGCACCCTCAGCGCTCTCCGCTGCACCCGAAAGAAGAGACGATGTCGTCATGCCGCGCGCCTTCCGCGAAACCTACAAATCCTTGTAGGTTATTGAAAAAAGGACGTTACATCGTAACATAACCCCTCGCAACTCGACAATTTGCAGCCTCGGGATCGAACCTTGCCGACGTCTCAACGGAGGGCCTGCAACTTGTTCGTCCATACACAGTTTTCAAAAAAATTCGTTTTCCCGGTCTCCTGGTCTCTGTCCGCAACCGGTCGTTCTCTCATCTTCCTGCTCGCCTTGCTGACGGTCTTCATCCTCATGCCGAAGACAGCCGAGGCGCAGAGCTACACCTCCCAGGTCACCGGCCTGGTGAAGGACACCGCCGGAGCCATCGTTCCCAACGCCGTCCTGGTGGCGACCGATACGGCTCGGGGAACTTCGATCAGCTCCAAGTCCGACGAACAGGGTGTCTACCGGTTCCCGTCGCTCCAGCCATCCACCTACCGCATCTCGTGCACCATGCCCGGCTTCCGCGCCTTCCAACAGGAGAACGTCACCCTTCTGGTCGACCAGGTACTGCAGCTCGACATCACGCTGGAGGTGGGCGAGGTGAAGGAGATCGTCACCGTCACCAGCATGTCGACTGGTGTCGAGACCGCCAACGCATCGCTCGGCCAGGTCGTGACTCAGCGCGAGATCGAGGAGCTTCCGCTCAACCTGCGCGATTCGCTCGGGCTTATCGCACTGACACCCGGCACCGTGCTCGGATCGAACTTCAGTGACGGTGGCGGCGGCAACATCGGCCGTAACTACTTCCGCTCCGACTTCAACGTCGGCGGAGGCCGCAGCGGCTCGCAGGCCATCATGCTCGACGGAGCGCCCAACACCACCGGCGACGTCAGCCGTGCCGTCATCAGCCCGCCGGTCGACGCCGTGCAGGAGTTCAAGGTTCAGGCCACCAGCTATGACGCACAGTTCGGCCGCACCTCAGGCGGCATCGTCAACGTGCTTACCAAATCCGGAACGAATGACATCCATGGCAGTGTCTATGACTTCGAGCGCGACAGCTCGATGGACGCCAGCAACTACTTCGCAACCGGCAATGTGCCCAACTATCATCGCCGTCAGACCGGCGGCGTGGTCGGCTTTCCCATCCTTCGCGACCGCTGGTTCATCTTCGGCGACTTCGAGGCCCTGCGGCAGCAGCTTCCGGTCAGCACTCTCTCCAGCGTGCCAACACAGGCACAGCGCTCCGGCGACTTCTCCTCGACCTACTACCAGGCTTCGGCTGCGAGTGCTCCGGTGCAGGTAACCATCTATGACCCGGCAACTTATAACGCCACTACTGGACGACGCACGGCGTTCAAGGGGAACATCATTCCCTCCAACCGCATCAATCCGTTGGCACTGAACATCCTGAAGTCGTACCCGCTGCCGAACCAGGCGGGCAATGCCGTCACCAACGTCAACAACTTCATCTACACCGACAACTCGGTCACCAATACCAACAAGTACGACCTCCGGACGGATCTGCATCCCGGAGAGAAGACAACGGTCTTTGGCCGCTTCTCACGGCAGACCGATGCGCGCATCGTCCCCGGAGCCATGCCGCCTGCCATCGCCGGCACCGTAACCGACGATCACTATGCGCAGATCGTCGTCGGCCTCTCTCGCGTCATCACGCAGAATCTTTTCGCCAATATCCAGACCTCATTCACCCGCGGCCTGGCGAATCAGGCAGGCGGTCTGCCTACGGTTGATCTTGCCGGTCTGGGCTTTTCCTCTACCTTTGCCTCTACCGCTGCCCCGCAGCTTCCGATCATCTCGATGACGGATTACCGTGCGCTCACGCAGAAGAGCTCCGTGGGCCAGCAGCATCAGCCCAGAAACAACTACGTCACCACCGGCCTGCTGACTTATACACGCGGACGCCACTCCTGGAAGTTCGGCGCGGAGTACTGGATCCTCAACTTCAACGAGTATCAGAACGCGAACTCCTCCGGCACCCTGAAGTTCGATCACACTTTCACGCAGCAGAACCCAACCGCAGCTACCAGTAAGACGCAGGGTAATGATCTGGCCAGCTTCCTGCTTGGCATTCCGTCGGGTGTGAGTTCGACAACCGGCGCCGCTGGAAGCTACATCCGCAAGGTCGCGGCCATCTCCACGGGAGGCCTGTACTCCGCTCTCTTCGTGCAGGATGACTTTCGCGCGACGTCACACCTTACGCTGAACTTCGGTCTGCGCTGGGACCTCAGCCGCGGCAACCGCGAGAAGTACAACCGCGTTGCATGGTTTGATCCCACAGCTCCCAGTCCTCTCGCCGGTCCCGCTCATCTGCCAAACCTCACCGGTGTCGCCGTATGGGCAGGCAGCGGTCACTCGAAAGATCAGCAGGAGACCAAGTGGACCAACTTCAATCCGCGCTTTGGCTTCGCCTATCAGTTGCCGCATCAGGCAGTGCTGCGCGGAGGCTACGGCATCTTCTTCCTGCCTAAGTCCGTGCAGGCCAGCGGTGCAGGAGCCATTGGCACAACTGTCGATACATTGATGCCGATCGACAGTGTGATCCCAACAAACTCACTGACTGATCCCTTCCCGCAGGGAGCGACGCTGCCCAGCAATAACCGCGATCCAAATACCGGCGCAGGCTCCACCATCAGCATCCCGCTCTATCACTACACCTCCGGCTACGTGCAGATGTTCAGTCTCGACTTCCAGAAGCAGCTTCCCTTCGGATTCGTGCTCGACACGCACTACTGGGGAAACCTGGGGACGCACATCGCCACCTCGAAGAACCTGAACCAGCTGCCGAACCAATATCTGAGCCTCGGTTCGAAGCTCACGACAACTACGGTACCCAATCCGTTCTATGGCGTGCTCGCCAACCAGTCGGCGCCCGGGCAGAAGACCATCACCCTCCGCCAGTCGCTGCTGCCCTATCCGCAGTATGTCGGTGACGGTGGAGTGGTGCAGGTCTACGAGCCCGCAGGAAAGACCAACTACAACGCGGGAACGGTGCAGGTGACCAAGCGTTTCTCGAAGGCGCTCAGCGTGAATGCTGCCTACACCTATGCGAAATCGATGGATAACCTCGGTGTTCCGCTGGACTCCTACAACCGCGCCGGAGAGTATGCACTCTCCGACCAGGATGCTACGCATCAGGCCATCATCAGCTTCCTCGGGCAGCTTCCCTTCGGTCGTGGAAGACGCTTTGCCCACGGCATGAATCGCCTGATGGAGACCGCGCTTGGCGGCTGGGATGCCAACACCATCATCCGTCTGCAGTCCGGCTTCCCGGTGAACATCGCCCGTCCGGCGGTGCTTGCTCCGGGAGCTAATCCGCACCTCGACAATCCGACGCCACAGCAGTGGTTCGATACCAGCGTCATCACCAGTGCAGGCTCTTATTCCTTCGGAAATATGGGCCGGCAGATTCCGCACGTGCGTAGCGACATGCTGCAGAACGTTGACTTCGTCCTGGTAAAGAACATCGCCGCAAGCTGGCATGACCACACCATTACGACGCAGTTGCGTGCGGAGTCCTACAACTTCCTCAACCATCCGCAGATGTCAGCTCCGAACGGAACGCCTACGTCGGCCAACTTCGGTACCGTGACCACGCAGGCAAACCGCCCGCGCGCCTTCCAGTTCGCCGTGAAGGTGAAGTTCTGATCCTCGCTCCAACAGCAACCACGAACCCATTGACTTCAAAAACAAGCAGAGGACTGATGAGATTCAAGCGTATCCGGATAGGCATGTTGAGCTGTGCGATCGCGACCTTCGCCATGCAGCAGGTGAGCATCGCACAACCCTCACAGACGGATGTAGTGATCTATGGCGCCACTCCGGCCGGCATTACTGCTGCGGTGGCAGCCGCACGCGAAGGCAGGCATGTCGTTCTTGTCGAGCCATCGGCGCACATCGGAGGTATCGTCGCCGGAGGCCTGACCAAGACCGACATCGGAAGGCGGGAGACCATCGGTGGCTTGCCCGCTGAGTTCTTCTCCAGGGTGCTGGCTAACTATGAGCACGCCTTCGGCAAAGACTCCGAACAGGCTCGCGCTACCAAGGGCGGCATCTTCTTTGAGCCCCATGTCGCCGAACAGGTCTTCGCAGAGATGCTCTCTGAGGCAAAGGTCACGGTCCTCAAAGACCGGCAGCTCACTTCGGCATCCCTCGGCCCAAACCATCTGCAGTCGATCACGGTGCAGGCACCGGACAAGAGCACGCAGCAGATTGCCGGCAAGGTCTTCATCGATACCTCGTATGAGGGCGATCTGATGGCGGCGGCACATGTGCCCTATCGTGTGGGGCGTGAGGGCGCGGCGGAGTATAACGAATCGTTGGCGGGTATGAACCGGGGTCCGCGCGAGCTACTCGGGAAAGGCGACCAACGTCTGCAGGCCTACAGCATTCGTTCCACGATTACGAATCGCCCTGATCTGCGGATTCCGTTTCCGAAGCCGCAGCACTACACACCGGAGGCGTTTGCGGACTTTCTCGCACACATCCACCAGAAGAACATTCACACCTTCCAGCAGCTCTTCCCTGACGTTCCCGAGTGGGGACCAGTGAATGGAAAGTCCGATCCGAACAAGGCAGACGATGTCGATGGAAATCTCAACTATGTCGAGGCAGACTGGGTAACGCGCCGTGCCGTATACGAGCACACCCGCGATCTCTGGCTGACCTTCTGGTACATGCTGCAGAACGATCCATCGCTGAGCGATGAGTTCAAGCAGACAGCGCGAGAATGGGGCCTGCCAAGAGACGAGTTCACCGATACGGGTAACGTCTCGTCGCAGCTCTATGTGCGGGAAGCCAGGCGGATGATCGGCCGCTACCTGATGACGCAGAACGATGTGCAGCACGATCGCATCAAGCCCGACGGTATCGCCATCGGCAGCTACGTCATCGACTCGCATCCGGTGCAAACCATCCTTACGGACAAAGGCCTTATCCAGGAGGGCGGCAACATCGCCGGATGGACCGATCCCTACAGCATCCCTTATCGCTCCATTACGCCGATCAGTCCCGACAATCTTCTCGTTCCCGTCGATCTCTCTGCAACGCATATCGCGTATTGCACCATCCGCATGGAGCCGGTCTTCATGGAGCTTGGCCAGGCAGCGGGGCTGGCGGCATCCATGGCGATCGAGAAGAATCTTGCAGTCCAGGCAATCTCGACCGACGAGTTACGCAGGCGGCTCGGTGAGCAGAAGGTCCCGCTCGAGCCCATGTTCCGTCCGCGTGTCGCCATTGAAGCTGACGGTCCGGCCGCGCCGGGAGCAGCAGTCCAGTTCCATGTAAAGACATTGGAAGTGCGATCACCACTTACGCAGTACTTTTGGAACTTCGACGGATCTGGCAGTGTGCAGAGCACAAATGCCTCGCCGAAGTGGACCTTCACCTCGAGCAAGCCGTGTACGGTCAGCCTCACCGTGGTGGATTCCGACGGAAACTCTTCGCTCATTGCCAAGCGCACCATTGGAACAGCGGCGGACGGAACACCTGATGTCACCTTGAGCTACGAGCAGGCGCAGGAACATGGCCTCTGGGATAAGACTGCCATCGCTGGTCTGGATGAACGGGATCTCGTTGCCTGGCACGATCTAAACAACGACAAGGGCAAGAAGTCAGTTCGATTTGAAACCAGGCTGTCCCGGCCTGGAACCTATCGCCTCGCGATTGCTTATCCCAAGAGCATCCGCCGAGCGACGAATGTTCCGATTACGGTGACCACAAATCAAGGGACACGTACGCTCCACCTCAACGAGAAGGTAAAGGACACCCCATTCGCCTTCGTTCCTCTCGCCGACTTCCACATCGCTCCTGGGGAATCGCCCTCCGTGACCGTTGGCAACGCCGGCACTGACGGCGACGTCGCTATCGAAGCAATCCGCTGGCTATGGATCGGTGAATAACCCAGCGAATGAGATCCACTCGATTACTGCAAAAGGAAACTATGCGACCCACTCGAATTCTCTTGTTGCTGCTTCTCTCTCTGCTGTTGACTCCGCGTCCCCTAATGGCTGCGGAGAAGGATGTGTACGACGTTGTGGTCTATGGCGGCTCTGCCTCCGGCATCATCGCCGCGGTCAGCGCCTCACGCAACGGAGCGTCAAAGGTTGCGCTGGTCTCGGCCAATCCTCATCTCGGCGGCATGGTGACGAACGGGCTCTTCCGTACCGACGTCGGTCGCCCCAGCGTCATCGGCGGCATTCCGTATGAGTTCTGGCAACGTGGCGACGCCTACTACCAGCAGCACCATCTCACCCATGCCAGCATGTGGAATACTGAGCCGCACATCGCCGAGCAGATCTTCAACGACATGCTCAAAGAAGCGAAGATCGTTGTCGCAGCCGGCTGCAGGCTGAAAGAACACGGCGGCGTCAGGAAAGAAGGCAAGCAGATCGTTGCCATCAATACTGAAGATGGCAAGACCTTTCGCGGCAAGGTCTTCATCGATGCCACCTATGAGGGCGACCTCATGGCCTTTGCCGGAGCCTCCTACATTGTCGGCCGCGAGTCGCAGAAGCAGTACGGCGAATACTCCGCTGGTGTGCGTGATGCTCACTCCGAACACATCAAGGCGTACGACGCCGGAGGTAAGCTGCTCGCAGGTGTGATGCCTCACCGCGAAGGCAACGTCGGCGACGGTGATAACAAGACACAGGCCTACAACTTCCGCGTCGTTCTCTCTCACGACAAAAAGAACCAGCTCCCCTATCCCAAGCCAACCCATTACAACCCGCATCTCTACGATGTACTGCTGAATCGCATGCTGCTTGCGACAAGCCATGATTCCGATGAGCGGCTAGTTAAAGGCTTCTGGCCTGCCCTCGCGATCGCCAGCGACAAGGCCGACCTGAACTACGCCGACTTCGTCGCCGGAAGCTGGAACTATCCCGACGCGAACTATGCCGAGCGTGAACGCATATGGCAGCAGCACTTTGACTTTGTCGCGGGCATGCTGTGGTTCATGGCGAACGATCCTCGCGTGCCAAAGGCAATTCAGAACGCGGTGAATGAGTGGGGGCTGGCGAAAGACGAGTTTGTCGACCATAATAACTGGCCGTATGAGGTCTATGTGCGGGAGGCTCGCCGCCTGATCGGCGATTACGTGATGCGGCAGCAGGATGTTGTAGACAATCTCACCAAGCCAGACTCGGTCGGACTGGGCAGCTATGGCCTGGATGTGCATCCGGTACAGATGTTCGCGGATGAGAAAGGTGAGGTCGCTACCGAAGGTGTTCCGCAGCGCACGGAACAGGTACGGATGAAGCACGTCCCCTACCAGATGCCGTATCGCATTCTGCTTCCCAAAGCGTCGGAGCTCACCAATCTGCTGGTCACGGTTTGTCCGTCTACCAGCCACGCCGCATACTCCACGCTGCGCATGGAGCCGCAGTACATGATTCTGGGTCAGGCTGCCGGTGCCGGTGCTGCGCTCGCCGTGAAGAATAAGGTTGCCGTGCAGGCTGTCGATATCAAGGCATTGCAGGAGAGCCTGCGCTCCGGTAACGCCATCCTCGAGGTTGATCTCACACAGTTCAAAGACGTGTTGAACCAGTAGTGCCTCAAAGGAGATCGCCATCCTGGCGGTCTCCTTCCTTTTCCCATGGCTGGTTGTATCACCCGCTTTGCCGTTCATCTCGCGACAGATCGGTGTTCCTGAAAGGAGCTCCATGTCTCAAAACGTGCGTTTTCTATCTGGTATCGCAGCTCTCACGCTTCTGGCAGCCCCACTGGCGGTTGGCCAGACCATACCCTCGGCAGCGCTTCTGAAGCATCAACCCTCCGGAACCACGAACTACGTCTTCAACTCTTCGGTTATGCTCACTCCGCCTGCGGCTCCCGCTGACGCTTCCGCCACCATCCAGGCGGCGATCAACACCATGGCCTCCGCCTCGTTGTCTAAGGGCGGTGTCATTCTGCTTGCGCCAGGGACCTACTATCTTGCCCACACGCTGAAGCTCGAAGGCAGCGGTGTCACCCTGGTCGGCGTCAGAGCCGTTACCTCCACCGGCCAGAATGGAAGCTATCCCACGCTGACCTACGATGACTCGCTTGTTGATGATGATTACGACAACCGCAGCGCCATCGAGACGACGCTCGGCGTGGATGTTTCACTCATCGATACGCCGGCCGCGATCCGTTTCAATGGCAATGCTGATTATTCCGGGACCCGCACCTTTAATTATGGCGGCCTGATTGGGATCAATCTGGCCTTTACCGGAACGGCAGGCTCAGGCAGCGAAGGAGATACAGCCACCGGTGTGGCCATGAATCTGCCGCATCAGACGCTCGTCCGTGATCTCACCATTACGAATGCGTACAACGGCCTCGACGTCGGTGACAGCACCAGCCCTTACTTCTTGAATATCAACATCTCCGGTGTACGCGGAACCTTCGGTGCGCGGTTGGGGACGTTCAATACGGATGCAATCAAGATGCATGCGCTCACCGTCTCCGCCAGTACCGGAAATACCAGTACGACACTGGCGATTATTCCCGCGAACATGGAGCTGATCGGCGGCAATCTCTCCGGAGGCGGTGTAGGACTTCACATCACCGGCGCGGACTCCACCACCTTCGCCAACGATGTCTATCTCCGCTCCCTGCTGATTCAGCACACCAATGCGCAGGGAATTCTGGTGGACTTCGCGAAACAGGTCTACGTCAGCGACACCACCATCAACTACGCCGGTGCGGAAGCCATTAAGGTGACGCCGAATTTCTATGGCGGTCTGGCCTTCACCAACCTGCGGACCTCCTACACCGGTCTCAGCGCCATCCGTGTACAGCGGGGCATGAACATCAACCTGGTGAATGCGGTGTTGTTGAACAGCGGTCAGCGCAAATCGAGCGCCAGTTCTGATGACCTGCCCATCGCCGATCTCTCCGTCGACTCCAGTGTTACTTCTCTGAATGTCGTCGGCGGACGTTTCGGCTCGGCCAACGGAACGACGGTTCACGAGGACTGGGGAATGTACGTCAGCACCACCAGCCCGCTCTATACGCCATGGCACACGCCGACGATCATTGCCTCGAATATCGACTTTCTCAATATTCCCACAGCGCAGCGCAGCTCCGGCATTACTATTACCAACCCCAGCGGATACTACACGCTCTATAACGCCGGCTACTTCAATCCACCGGCAGAGGACACGTGGTCGCTTCAGAACCTGCCGACCGATCCGGTCGGAACCGGCGTGATGGCTGTGGTCAAAGGCTTCAATCTCTATGACCTGCCTGAGATCCGCGATCGTCAGTGGATCGACCTCACCTCGTCCGCGCTCAGTACGCATCCTGTGGTGGACAGCTCCGGCAACATCAATGCGGCGAACTTCACCTATTGGGAAGGCATCGCAGCCACCCAATTCCCGGAGGGCGCTGTGTTGTATCTTCCTGCCGGGCACTTCAACAGCAGCTTCAGCTCGTACACGCGGAAGATCTATAACGTATCTGATCCGCTCGTGATCAACCACGCGGCCATTCAGGTTCTCGGGGACGGCCGCAACGTTACCCAGATCACGGACTCGGTTGCTGTTCCCACACAGAATGCATTTCAGGTCGTATCAGGTTCAACCGGCAGCGGCCTCTTCGGTCTGACCGTCTTCTACTCGAAGACGGCTGCATTGACAGCACCGGCGAATACGCCGGTCACATATGCTCCTCCTTTCCTGATCACCAATACCTCGCAGATCCGGCTCGCCAACATCGGCGCACGTTACGGCATGGGTGGAGGCGTCTCCATCGTCGATACGATCAACTCTGAGCTCTTCGACGTCGACATGTCGAGTATGGGCGTGAACAACACGCAGCCAACGGTTCCGCTGGGCGCGTATACCCTCACGGCAACGACGAATGAGGCAACCGCTGACATCCGCTTCTATCAGGTCTACGGCGAGTTCCTGCGAAATATCTGGATGCCGTCGTCCTCCTCGTTCTGCAATACCTCGACCGCTTGTACACTTCCGCCCGATCAGATTCCTGACCTCGAGTGGATCCGTCTCGTCGGTGGCGTGACACGCTTCCGTACCGACTCAGGAACCCTGATCGAAGGCAGGGTGGGATACCAGACCGTCGCCAACGATCAGGGAACACCGCACAATCTTTCGTCGTTCAAGTTCGCGATCGATCATGCTTACGTCTACGGAGCCGACCTGCAGCAGGCGACAGACATCGACTTCGATGAGCCTTGGGTCAACACCCGTAACATCGCCTTCTTCGCCGAGAGCGGTGTCAGCGGAAACCTGAGGGTCCTGACCTCCGGAAGCCGCGGAGCAGCCTTCGAGGCCTTCCTCCTGCAGGGTGGAACCACGGTCTCGCTCATCAACTGCCAGATCGGCAACAATGCCAACCTGTGGACGCCGTATAACACCATGCAGACACGGCCGCTCTCCGGTGTGTATGTTGGATCGTCGGTGGGCAGCGCGATCTTTGTCGGCGGCATGAATGGCTGGATCGCCAACTCTAGCTATGCCAATGCTTCCATCAACGCCAACCTGCAGGACTATGGAATCATTCTCGGGACAGGCGCTTCGATCTCGGCCTACACCATCTACGGGACTGACCTCTACGGCAACAACGCCGCGAAGGTCGGGCAACAGTCCGGCGGTGGCACAGGCGCAACCGTATTGATTCCTAACTGAGCACCAGGAGGCAGGCGAGCAATCATGCCGGTCGATACAAGACCATCAGGATGGAAGCACTTCCTCACCATGGGAGCGGTCGTCATTGCGATGACCGCTCCCGGGCGCAGTCAGGCCCAGGTGCAGGATGCAGATGCCATTAACTTTCAGACCCATGCCCTTTGGTCACCACGGCTGAACATTGAGGCCGGAACGGCCATCGTCTACGGCATCGATGCCACCCTTCCCCAGCGGGTTGAAAGCTGGCGCAGTCACGGGTATCACGTTGCTCTCATGACCGGCGTCTCCTGGGGAGAGTACAGCGACTACCTCGACGGCCGCTTCGATGGCAAGCAGCATTGGGATGAAGCGCAGATGGACCGTGATGGAAAGATGGTCTTGCACGGCAGCAATCCACGCATCCCTTACATTGCTCCTTCGGCCTCGTATGGAAAGTTCCTGGCGGCCGGCGTGCTCCGCGCTCTCGATGCCGGTGTGGAAGCTGTTTTCCTGGAGGAGCCCGAGTTCTGGGCGAAGTCCGGTTGGAGCGAAAGCTTCAAACGTGAGTGGCAGGCCTTCTATGGAACTCCGTGGCAGGCGCCCGACAGCTCGCCCGACGCGCAGTATCGGGCATCGAAGCTCAAGTACTTTCTCTATCGCCGTGCTCTCGCGGATGTCTTCGCCGCGGTGAAGCAGTATGGCCAGACGCATCACAAGAAGATTCCCTGCTATGTCGCCACTCATTCACTGGTGAACTACGCGCAATGGCGCATCGTCAGTCCGGAGTCATCCCTCATCGATGTGGGTGCCGATGGATACATCGCACAGGTCTGGACCGGAACGGCACGCACCCCCAATGCTCTCGAAGGCAAGGTGCAGGAGCGTACCTTCGAAGCCGCATTCCTGGAGTATGGCGCGATGCAGAACCTCGTACGCGCCTCTGGTCGCAAGGTCTGGTATCTGAATGATCCCATCGAAGACAATCCCAACCACACCTGGGAAGACTATCGCTTCAACTGGGAGAGCACGCTGACAGCCTCTCTCTTCCAACCGGAGGTCAGCAACTATGAGGTGGTGCCGTGGCCCGAACGCATCTTTGGCCCGCGAGGCATCTATCCTTCGGAAGCCGATCCGGGAAAGCGTGTTCCGATTGCGGCTGCCTATGAATCCGAGCTTCAGACCGTCTTCCATGCTCTTGGCCAGATGAAGAAGAGCGCAGGCCATGCACAATGGCTCGCTGCCGGTTCGCAGGGAATCGGCGTTCTGGTTTCGGATACGCTGATGTTTCAACGCACCGCGCCTTCTGCTTCCGACGAGCGCTTGAGCTCCTTCTTCGGCCTGTCGCTGCCATTGCTGGCTCATGGTATTCCGGTAGAGCCGGTGCAGATCGAAAGCTTCCACCAGGCGAAGATTGCAGACCGCTATCGCTGCCTCCTGCTTACCTATGAAGGACAGAAGCCGCCGTCGATCGCCTTCCATCATGCACTCGTCCACTGGGTAAAGGCAGGTGGAGTTCTCGTTGTGATCGATGACGGAAAAGATCCGTATCAGTCGGTCTCAGACTGGTGGAATACCGCACCGCGTCACTATGCCCGCCCGATGGATGAGCTCTTTGAAGAGCTTGGTATTGCAAACACTCAGACTGGCGTCGTAGGTGTTGGCGAAGGGATAGTGCTCCATGAGGCCGCATCACCCGCGGCTCTGGCGATGCAGGCTAATGGGTCGCAGCATCTCCTCAGTAATATCAAGACCGCACTCGCAGCAAAGTCGATGAGATTAGAAGAGAGCGATCGCCTCATCCTGCGCCGTGGACCATACATCATTGCGAAGGGACTCTCGGAAGCAGCGACACCCTCTGCCGGAAGAACATCGGGATACTACCTCGATCTCTTCAGTGCCAACATGGATGTGTTGCATACCTACGAACCCAAAGGAAAAGCACACCTTTTCCTTCTCGATGTTGCAGCCGTTAACGCGGCAGCGCCAACCGTTATCGCATCTGCAGGGCGCATCAGCAACGAGCACGATGAGCGAAAGTTGCTGACCTTCTCTGCCGACGGCATAGAAGGCTCCACGGCGATAGTCCGCATCAAGGCAGCATCCGCCATCACCGGGGTTCGTGTGAACGGCATGACCCTCGACGCCACCGCCTTCGGCTCAGACGGCATTACTGCATGGCTGCGTTTCCCGCAACATGCATCACCGCAAACCGTCGAAGTGCATTTCCAATAGTCCCGCCTCGATCACGGCTGAAATCATGCATCATTTTGGGAGTCATACATGAAGCTCACACAAAATAATAAAAGCCGATGGATGTGGCTGCTCATCCTTCCCTATGGCGGTCTTCTTCTGCCGTTTCTTTACGCGCGGCGCACACCAGAGATCTTTGGGGTGCCATTCTTCTACTGGTACCAGTTCGTCTGGGTCTTTCTCACCGCGGCACTGACCGGCATTGTCTACTGGAGGACGCGCTAGATGCAGCTCCTGCACTCCTCAGCCTTTCTTGTCTTTCTCGCGATTCTTGCCGCAGTCTCTGTGCTTGGCTTTCTCGGAGCCCGCTGGAAGCGTGGCGATCTCGACCAGCTCGATGAATGGGGCCTCGGAGGCCGCCAGTTCGGCACGCTGATCACGTGGTTCCTGGTAGGAGGCGACTTCTACACCGCCTACACCATCATTGCAGTACCGGCGCTGGTCTTCGGCA
This sequence comes from Terriglobus albidus, assembly GCF_025685425.1. Lineage (GTDB taxonomy): Bacteria > Acidobacteriota > Terriglobia > Terriglobales > Acidobacteriaceae > Terriglobus > Terriglobus albidus. Next base: position 29,542 of record NZ_JAGTAS010000049.1, on the reverse strand, counting down.
CCGGCGCGATGGGGTTCTTCGCACTGCCCTACACCATCATCGTCTATCCGTTCGTCTTTCTCGCCATGCCGCGTCTATGGTCCGTCGCGCGCAAGCATGGCTACATCACACCGGCTGACTTCGTGCAAGGCCGCTATGGCAGCCGCACCCTGGCGACACTGGTAGCCATCACAGGTATCACGGCGACGATGCCCTACATCGCGCTGCAGCTCGCCGGAATGGGAGCGGTGCTGGCACAGCTTGGCCTCACCGGCAACTCCTGGGTGCAGCAGGATCTGCCACTTGTGATCGCCTTTCTTGTCCTCGCGCTCTACACCTACTCCAGCGGACTGCGAGCCCCTGCCATTATCGCCATCGTCAAAGACATTCTCATCTACGTTGTCGTCATTGCCGCAATCGTCATCATCCCAGCCAAGGCCGGTGGATACAGCCATATCTTCTCCGCGGCAGATGCTGTCTGGAGCCGCCATAGTACGGCCTCGCTCATTCTGCTTCCTAAGGACTACACCGCCTATGCATCGCTTGCGCTGGGTTCCGCCCTGGCAGCGTTCATGTATCCGCACACCGTTACCACCATGCTGGCCTCAAGCAGTGGCCAGGTTATTCGCCGCAACGCGGTGCTGCTGCCCGCATATACCTTCCTGTTGGGGCTCATCGCTCTCTTCGGTGTGGTTGCTGTCGCTGCCGGAATTCACCCCGCTACCTCCAGCGGAGTCGTGCCGGAGCTGATGACCCGTTTCTTCTCGCCATGGTTCACCGGCCTTGCCTTCGCAGCCATTGCCCTGGCGGCGATGGTGCCGGCGGCGATCATGTCGATCGGAGCCGCCAACCTCTTCACCCGCAGCATCTACCGCGCCTGGTTCCGGCCCCAAGCCACCGCACAGCAGGAGTCGCGCGTCGCCAAGAACGTCTCTTTCGGTGTTAAATTTGGAGCCCTGCTCTTTGTCTTTACCTCATCGCACGACTTCGTCATCAACCTGCAACTGCTTGGCGGCATTTGGATTCTGCAAACCTTCCCCGCTATCACCTTCGGCCTCTGGAGGAGGATCTTCCATCACCAGGCGCTCATCGCCGGCTGGGCGGTCGGCATGGTCACCGGAACATCCATGGCTGCGGCGCTGCGCCTGCACTCTTCCGTCTTTGCGATCAACATTGGCGGCACAAGCGTCAGGCTCTATGCCGGCATCTGGGCGCTGATGGCGAACATTGTCGTCGTGTGGCTGACATCCATGCTTCTTGACCGCGCCGGCATCCAACGCAACCACGACGAGACTGCACATGCTGACTATCAGGAGCAGGACGCCGTCTCTGAACTCCCCGTCAAAACAATGGCATCTTGATATTGGTCCTGGGCGGAGCTCCAGGTCTACTTCAACATCAATCTCATTGCGTGGAGATCCAGTACAAAGGCCGATGTTTGCATGTACAGATCTTTTCCAACGTTGGCAAAGATCCAGTCGCGATGGTCCTGGTGTTTCGTCATGATATGGGCGGGGCGGAGCGTAAGGTCCTTCCCGTCTATCTGCAATGAGAGCTCCGGGACATCAATCGAATCGTGGCTCTCTGCACCACCAAGTCCAATAATCTGATTCTGTCCAGCGTTGCCATGTTGTTGCAGATAGTCAGAGAACCGGCGTGCAAACGGCGCATAGACATCAGTTGTGGTCGCGCCGGAGTCTAATGACATCCATATAGGCTCTCCCTGAAACTTCGCCTGCAATACGATATGGTCCCCTGCATCGAAGATGAGGTTCGAACGCTCCGGTACAAATTCCTGAGGTTCCTCCCCGATAACGAGTGTGCCGTTCGCATCCCAGCGGAAGGTCCCAATCGCGACCATGAGAGGCAAGCCGATGATCCCGCGATGGCCCAGAGGCACAAGAGACATCGGTGGCTGATCATCTGGAAACACAGCAAAGGAGACGTTCCGGAAACGCATCTTGCCGATGGTGACCTGCTTTGCTGTCGCCATGCGGAATCCGACGCTCTGTGTCATGGTCCCCAGAACGCCCGCAGACTTTGAAAAAGCCAGTCCAAGCCGCCTTGCCTCATCCTCCGAGATGCACGAGAGATCGGCTCCATTGTCGAAGAAAAATTCGACATGCTTCCCATTGATCGTCGCGGGAGCAGGAAGTGAATGGCCGTCATGGTGCAATCTGGATGTGGCACGCGGGCCATTTTCCTGGTCAGGAAGGCCCATGAAAGGTGCGTCTTCCTGCTTTTGCGAGGCAATCTCTTTTCTGTCAGGAAATGATCTCCACTGTGCCTGGCGGATGACGGCCAGGCTATGGTATCGGCCAGACTTCTGATAGAGGTTCGCCAACCAGTTGTAGGCTTCGTAGGCATGTTCTGAGGCGGGCGCATCCTGAATCACCTGCTTGAACAATGACTCCGCTTCGGGCACGTTATAGACAGCAGCCGCTACGGCGCGGTAGAAGCCTGCATTGCTATCCCGGGAGGCTGCTGCCCGTAGTTCGCTCCACTGCCGCTGACGGACAAGCTCATCAAGCGGCTCGTCACGCGTCAGGGATGAGACCTGAGCTCGCATCACCGACGATGCGATGTCCAGCAGAATTAAGAGGTAGATGACACGACCGCGCTTCATGATTGGCAGGCCAGGTTTATGCAAATTCTTCCATCATTGAATCAGCTTCTTTTGCCTTACGACATTCCACCCAATCGTCTGAATCACGACCGCCGCAATGCTGAGGCAGGCAAAGACAATCACCCACGGAATCTTACGTTTCTCGATCAATTGGTACGCAATCCCATGCGCGATCGTCAGTCCGAATGTAATGTATGCCCACCGTTGAATGGATTTCCAACGGCCCACACCGAAACTACGTAGTGAAAGATCATTGGAGATCACCAGCAGCACCAGGAACAGCAACGCGGCGCCCAGTCCGACAAAGTTGGCAAAGCCGAACTTCGTGTTCTGGATCGCCAACGGATGCAGGCGCTTGAAGAAGTACATCCACATCCTTCCTCGCAGATGCACCGTCAGTCCCACGGCCGTATGGATGAGCGCAAGCACTCCGGCCCAGATGCCGATATCCCGGCGCAGGTCAAAACTCACGGGGTTCGGCCTGCGGCGAAGAATATTCCAAGGACCAAGCCATAGCGAAGCCACAAAGAAGGCCAGGCTGGCATATGCCGTCGCCATGCTGAATCGATGTCTGAAGTCTGGAGGAGGAGTCGCAAGATAAGCAGCGGCGGTGATGACGATCGCGGTTATCGCAAGCAAGCTGTGCCGCTTGGTGCGGTTGATCCAATACGCTGTACTACCCATGGTGCATCTCTCTTTTAGGCCCGGATTGCGGATGTTCTCCGTCTCAGCTATCCACCCATCCTTGGTATCATTCTGAAACTACACTCGTGAAGTGGGCCGAACCAATCCAGGAAATAATTGTCTTGTCGGTCGCTTCGTCGGATGCGTTCGGTGCGGCACTATAAGCGCTGTAGGCGCGCTCTATATCAGCCTGGGGCAACGCCCCAGGTTTCCATGCCTACTGAAGACTAAGGGCTGAAGGCCCGCTCTATAACTCCCAATGCCAAGCGAGTCCGAAAACACCGGCAAGCGTTACATTCGTGCTGTTGAAGAATTCTGGCGGTATAAAAACGGACCCATGTCCCTATGGGACATGGGTTCTCTCGAGATACGGTGTGCCTTACAGTCCACCAACCAGCTTCGCAAGCTGCTCGGTGCAGATCTTCCAACCCTCATGGAAGCCCATCTTCTCGTGAGCTTCGCGATCGGCTTCCGTCCAATGACGTGCCACCGCGGTGTACTTCGTCTTCCCCTCGTATGGTTCAAAGGTAAGGGTGACGGTCATGAAGGGTTTCTCTGACGGCTCCCAGGCGCCGGTATAGGCATCGGTAAAGACCAGACGCTCATTCGGCACAACCTCCAGGTAAACGCCACGGCAGGGGAACTCCGTTCCGTCCGGGCCGCGCATTACGAACAATGTTGCTCCGCCGGCACGAAGGTCGGTCTCTGCATGCGGTGTGGTGAATGGCAGCGGAGCGATCCACTGTTTCATCAGCTCCGGTTCTGTCCATGCGCGGAACAGTTTCTCCGGTGCGGCGTCAATCACGCTGGTAAGAATCAGGTCACGGCCTTTGGCTTCTGTTGTCGTGTTGCTCATACAATCCATTGCTCCTTTTGCGGTGAAGATGTGAAATCGTCGTTACTGATTGAGGGCGCAGTTGAAGAACCACTGGATTCCGAACTTGTCGGTCAGCATGCCGAAACGCGCACCCCACGGCATATCGCTCAGCGGCAGGCGAATCACCCCACCGTCTGCAAATGCCGAGAAGAATCGGTTCAGATCCGTCAGCGATTCGCAGTCTACCGAGACAGTAAAGTTGTTCCCGGCGTGGACCTTGCCGCCTGGCGCAGAGTCTGAGGCCATCAGAATGGGCTGTCCCTTATAGTTCAACTGGCTGTGCATGACCATGGCATCGGCATCGCTCGAAGGTTGACCCTCGGCATTGGGATACGGCGTGAGCTGCAGCTCCGTGCCAAGACATTGTTGATAGAAATGCATCGCCTGACGGCAGTTACCTTCAAAGTGCAGAAATGCAAGTACGCTCTTCATCGTGATCTCCTGGTGTTTGGTTTTAGGGGATACTTCAGCGGGCGAGGAAAGTCTTCAACCGCCAGTCACGCAGATAAAGGCCGGCCCAGGCAATCGCGCCAAAGACAACCGGAAACAGAATGTTGAACCAACCGGCGCTGACGCGGACATGCGTTGCCACCGCTCCGCCCAGATAACCGGTCAGCAGCACCGCGCCCAGAATGGCGGTGCGGGGAATCAGGTAGAGAAGTGTGCTCAGCAGCAGCACTATTCCAAGGCCAATAATGCAGCTCTCGGGATAGCCGAGCTGCACGGTAGCTTGCACCACAAAGGGTGGTTTCACCAGCTTCATTCCGGCATCCATCAGGAAGAAAGCCGCGGCCAGCCAGCTCAACACGCGCCCGGTCCAGAGGCTTGTCCGGGAGATAGTGTTCCGAGCCGGATGGGTTGAAAAGGTCTCAGAGTTCGCAATGGTCTGTGCAGTCATGGTTCGTGTTCTCCTTACGAACGCATTGACTTTCCCGGCGGCCAAAACTCATCGGTCTGCCCAAAATTTATTTATCAGGTCCAACCAGCAACCAGGAACCAGCAACTAGCAACTAGACGGTCATCCCAAACCCAAACCGGGGAAACAGGCGTTCCGTATCCAGAAACGTGGTTACGCCGGCGATGCGGTCGCCCTCCAGCTCCAGCACGATCAGGCCCCAGGCCTTATGTCCGCCCTCAGGGTTCGGCCGGTACTGTACAAATGCCGGCCAGCCGGAGGCAGAAGTCGGGAATAGCCGCGACCCGCGGCAGCCGGAACCCAGGCCCAGCATCCAGGTCTGAATCTCCTCTGGTCCACGCAACCACAGCTCATACGGAGGCATGCATAGCGTGACATCCTCGCGCATCAGCGCGGTAAGCCCGGCGACGTCGTACTGTTCGAAGGCAGTGACATAACGCCGCAGCATTCCCTGCTGTGCTGCTGTCAGCGAGACCGGCTGCTCCTCACTGCGTTTCGCCAGCGTTGCTCGCGCGCGCTGTAATGCGCTGTTTACGGATGGCACGGAGGTCTCCAGTGTCTCCGCCACTTCGGCAGCAGAGCATCCCAGAACCTCTGTCATCAGCAACGCGGCGCGCTGCCGTGGAGCAAGATTCTGCAGTGCAGCTATAAAGGCAAGCCGCACGCTCTGCCGTTGTACGACCTGTTCCGCCGGGCTAGCATCATTCGATACCACCTGCGTATCTAAGATCGGCTCGATCCAGTACTCCTGCGGCTGCTGCGTCAATGATTCCAACGGAGGCGCACCCGAAGAAGCAGCTCCCTCGTCGACCGGTCTGGCGCGCCGGCCACGCTTCTTCAGCTCATCGAGGCACACGTTCGTAGCGATGCGGTACAACCAGGTCTTCAAGGTGGAGCGGCCGTCAAAGCTTTCAAGGCTCTTCCATGCGCGAATCATCGTCTCCTGCACGGCATCGTCCGCATCGAAGACAGACCCCAGCATGCGGTAACAATGGCCCGTCAGAGCAGGCCGATACATCTCGATCTGGCTGATATCCACGGTCACAGAAGCGAAGTCGATTGTAGCGGTTCTCGTGGGCAGATGTCTGCCGGAGCTGCGATCATCGGCTCTTGTTACGGATGAATTTTCATCCTTCCAGTAATTCAATCCGTAGAGCTTTTCCCTGAGGTGTAGAGTAGGGCTTCTGCATAGATTGGCGTTTTCCGCAATGAAACGCGCTGCACTCCTCTTCCGAGACACCCAGCAACAAGGAAAATGCTCTAGAATCCGATGCGACGCTTGGAGGGAACCCGGATGGATGCATTCGACCCACAACGCCGTTCATTCTCCGTGGACGCCGACAGCCTTGGCCTCACACAGCTCCCACCATCCGCTTCCGCTCAGATGAACACAACGCATCAAGGCTATGTGCTCGCAGCCGCCGAAGGCGAAACCCTCATCCACTTTCGCGACCGTGGCGCCATCGTCATCAAGGCCAGTCCGGCAACAGGCTCCGATCAGCTCGCGCTCGGCACACAACAAATAATGCGCGGTTCAGGCATTCCCATTCACCGCCACCTTCACATGGACGAAGCCTTCTATGTCCTGGAAGGCAGCGGCAGATTCCTTTTGAACGACGTTCCCCATACCTTCGAAAAGGGCGCAACCATCTTCATTCCGCGCAATGCGTGGCACGGTTTCCAGAACCCCACTCACGAACTGCTCCTGCTCTGGATCGTCCCGCCTCCTGGACTGGAAGCCTTCTTCCGCGAGACCTGTACCGCTCCCGGAACACCATCAAAGCAACTCACCCGCGAACAGATTCACGAGATCGCGCTCAAATACGGAACCGAGTTTCGATAAATTCCAAACATTCAACCAGGAACCAGCAACTAGCAATCAGCAACTGGAAACATGACCGCACTCGACTGGCTACTCGAATCCGATCCTGCCATCTGCTGGCAGGCAATGCGTGATCTCACGGAATCACCTCCAATGCCGGCCGCAGTAGAAACCATTCAACAATCCAACAATTCAACCATTCAACCAGCTTTCGCCAATCGCGCCCGCATCCCGCACGAAGGTCTGGGAGCAAAAATCCTCTCCAGCCAGCAACCGAATGGCTCATGGCTTCGGACCGACCAGCCCCGATGGGCATCAACGCTTGTAACCATGCTTCTGCTGCGGTCCATGGGAATCGATCCTGCCGATGCTACCGTCGATGCGGCCGTCGTCCGGCTCGAGACCAGCCTCTGCTGGGACGACCATCCCGGCTTCTGGGATCTGCGGCCTCCCACTCCAGGCGGTAATCCGTTCTTCGAGGGGGAAGAAGAGCCCTGTATCAATGGCGGCGTGCTCGCACTCGGCGGCTACTTCGGCCGTCCGTCCTCATCCCTCGCACAGCGTCTTCTCTCACAACAGCTTGAAGATGGCGGCTGGAACTGTGAGGCTCCGACGAGCAGCCGTTCGTCCTTTCACACCACCATCTGCGTTCTCGAAGGCCTGCTCGAGTACGAACGCGCAGCGGGACCGGCAACAGAGATTGCCGCAGCCAGAGCTCGCGGTGAGGAATACCTGCTGCAGCGCAGCCTCTTCCGCCGGCTCTCGACCGGCGAAGTTGCAAACGCTGAGTTCCTGGAACTCGCCTTCCCGCCGCGCTATCACTACGACATCCTCCGCGCGCTTGACTACTTCCGAGCCGCCAACCGCATTGACCCTCGGCTCAGCGAAGTAATCGGTATCTTGGAGAGCCGTCGCCAGCCAGATGGCCGCTGGTTGCTCGATCGCGCTTACGACGAGGCGCTCCCGTTCCCTGTGGCAGAAACAGTGGGCAAACCCAGCCGGTGGAATACGCTCCGCGCCCTGCGCGTGCTGCGCTGGTATGGACGGCAATAGCTTGCCCCATCACCGGCGGAATTCTCGAATTCGCTGCCAGAATGCGTGACGACGCAGCAGGAGAGGGGTATAGTCGAGGGGCAAAATACCGCGCCATTCCATGCCACTCCGGGAGACACCGATGAGCACACCCTGGTCACGCCGTACCTTCCTCTTGACTGCTGCTTCAGCCTCTTTCGCGCCTTCCCTTTCCTTGGCCGCACAGGAAGCCCTGCCTGCCTCTCCTGATGAAGCGCTTCAGAGGCTCATGGAAGGCAACCGTCGCTTTGTGGCAGATCAACACACGAGCATCGCTCAGGACCTCAAGGTCCTGAAGGAACATACGGTCGACAAGCAGGAACCCTTCGCGGCCGTACTCTCCTGCGCTGACTCCCGCGTTCCCGTGGAGTTGGTCTTCGACCAGACGATCGGCCACATCTTTGTCAGCCGCGTCGCCGGCAACATCATCAACTCTGAGATCATCGGCAGCCTTGAATACGGAGCCGCCGTTCTGGGCGTAAAGGTCCTTCTGGTGATGGGCCATGCCAACTGTGGCGCGGTCAAGGCGGCCATCGCGAAAAAACCCGTTCCCGGTCAGATTGCCTCGCTCTATCCGCATCTGCAGCCTGCTGTCGAGGCCGCAGGAGGAGACCTGGTGGGCGCCATCAAGAAAAATGCGCAGATCCAGGCAGACCTGCTCGCCCAGACCTCTACTGTGCTGCGGCCCTTGGTCAATGAGCGCAAGCTGAAGATTCAGGCCGCCTTCTATGACGTTGCCACCGGAGTGGTCACGCTGCTGTAGCGGTGCAAAGCTGGTTTCTCTCCTCCCGATAGCCGAAAGAATGACGATGCCCGTGACAACTGTAAACCGGCGCCCGGCAACTAAGGTTGCATGAACCGGAGAGTAAAAGAAGCGTTGCAGATAGCTGCGTTCTCGGTGAGTGCGGTGGTCTTTGTCATGACGGCATGCAAGAGGACCGCCACCGTCGCTCCTAACTATGCCGGCGCGATCGATACGTATTACGCCGCGCATCCTCTCTGTGTATGGCCTATGCCGCGGCAGTTTCCTGTCCAGGTGGCGCATTCTGACGAGGACAAGACGCGCCAGTACGACGCTCTGGTCGATCAGGGACTGCTGACCCGCACCTCGGCCGAGAAGAAGATCATCATCGTCTCCAAACAGATGAACAACTATGACATCAGCGAAAAGGGACGTTCCGCCTGGACAGCAGACCCATCCCAGCCCGGCTACGGCAACTTCTGCTACGGCCATCGTAAGGTTGCATCGATTGACAGCAACACGCCTACCTCCGATCAGCCAGGCGCTACCACGACGGTGAACTATCACTACACCGTCAGCGATGTCCCTGACTGGGCCCAGGCCCCCGAAACCCAAATGGCCTTCCCCGCAATACAGTTCGCCCTCAGCGGACCCAAGCCGACGACTGCGCTGCTGACCAATACTCCGCAGGGCTGGCAACTCACCAAGCCCGGTAACAGCAGCACCGGCAACGACTCAGGCGTCGTGCAGTAGCTGCGTCGAGCCCTCATCCAAATAGAAGAGCTCACCCGAACTATTGTCATGCCATGTCTTACTGAGTTCCGGCCAGCTTTGCTGGCTGGGACGGTGCAACGAAGGACTCGCTTTTATAGCGCTGAAGGCGCGTTCTATACCAGCCTGGGGCAACGCCCCAGGTTAGCGGCATTAAGAAACCCAAGGGCTGAAGGCCCGCTCCATAGAAATGCAGTCTTTGGCAACCAACGTTGTTTTTGTTCAGCGACAAGCTGTTTGCGCTGTCATCCTGAAGTCAAAAGAAATCCGTTACGAGATCGTCTTCACCAACCGATATCGATCCAGCGTGATCTGCGCACGGATAGCATCAACAGCACCTGGATAACGCACTCGCGCAAACGCAACCCAGGCATCGCGATAAGCCTCCCACGCCTTCTCCGCGTTGGAAAGACCGTCGATCGTGACAGAGCCTTCATAGATCTCGTCCTTTGTCTGCGTCCGCAAGCTCTGAACCTTTTTCGCGTACTCACGCTGCAGCAGCCCATCCGAGGTAGCAATCTGATTCGCAGAAAGCGCAGGCCACTGCTTACGCTCGTAGCGAGTCAACTCCGCCTGAAAAAGATGACTGAGAATCTCCTGTGAACGTAGCGCTCGTAGATTGCGACTGCTGCCTTCCTGATTCACCTCATAGGCATGTGCATTGAGGTATGCATCACGGGCGGCAAGTAGTTTTGTAAATGCTGCCTGCTGCTCAGCAACCATTGAAGACTTTAGCGCGTTCTCATATCGCCCTCTGCGCTCATCCTTGATTTCGGAGGCATAGTCACTACAGAAGGTCGCGCTCAAAGTCGTCGCAGCATAATCGCAGAACTCGAACGGTTCATGGCTGCCGGAGGTGGGCTTCTCAACCTCCGGCATCGCACTCATCGCCATCGATTCCTCAGCTTCGCAGGCCAACCGCATTGCCAAGGGAACGTTACGCGGCACTCCAGCGCCATTGACATAGAGATCGGCAAGAATCAGCGAACCGCCAACCACCCAGCTCGTAGGTTGATCCGGGTTTTGCCCAAGCTTAGCTTTCTGCGCAAGCCGCTCCTGCCAGGCACAGGCGCGCGCATCTGCGTAGTTCACCGCGCGCCCAATCCCGCGATAGGAACGATACGACGCGCACGCCGGAAATACCTTCGGCCCAGTAGCCTTCTCCGCCTCTGCGGGCAGCGGAACGGAGGCATAGGCGGCACAGTCTCCCGGCTGGCCGGCAGGGACGGTCTGCCCCAACGCAGCAAACGCACAGTTCGCCATAAGCGTGGCTGTCGCGAGACCAAAGAACTTTTTCCAGCAGGAGTGCGCGCAGGTCATGTGAGCGCCAGTATAGGTCGAATCGAGCCCGCTCGCGCTTCTTTTGAAGCGGCTTTTGCTCGTTTTGGGAGAACTATTCGAGCCGGCCAGGCGGTCACGCGCCATTCAACTATTCAACTATTCAACCATTCAACTGCTTTACTGATAATGCCCGGCGGAACGAAAACACTTGCCCTCTTGATTAAAGAAGAGCAACTCGCCACAGCGACGGCCTGCCTGGTTGGTGTAGCAGATCACAATCGAGTTCGCTCCGGTGTAAACCGTCTCCAACGTGAAATGCAAACCCGGAAACAGGCCCATAGCCTTCTCCCAGTAAGCACGAACGGCAGGCTTACCATGCAGCGTACCGGAAGGTTCTCCCATAATGTTCACGATATGCGGAGACGACATCTCAAAGTCATCCGTATAGAACGCAAGCACGCGATCCAGATCATGCGAGTTCCAGGCCGCAATCCAGTCGGAAGCAATATTCGATGGCACCATGCCCCATTTTGGCAGAGATCGCTCTCTGGCGCCTCAGCAGCAACGCGCCATCCTTGGCGAGCCATTAGTTCATCTTGTCTCCCGCCCGGTTCGCCCTGTTCGCGCGTAGCGCGAATGTATTGCTTAAGGGGACGGCTTTTAGCCGTCCCGTACGAAGACTGAAGTACAAGCGGCTTCAGCCGCTGAGGTCAGCTTTCATTCGCTATGCCGTTGAAGGTCCGCTCAAATCCTAAACATCCCGCGAAAACTCCTACCGCGATAAAAGCACGGCGCGGTATTGTGATACACAAACACCCGCCCGTAGCGCCGATCACCAAAGAGAGCGCCACCCAGCTTGGTAATCTCATCCGGAGTCTTCAGCCAGCTCTGCGTCTTGGTATCAAAACTCCCAAGCTTCTGCAGCTCTCGATACTGCTCCTCGTCCAAAGGCTCAATCCCGATCTCCGCCGCCACACGCTAAGTCCCGGCGAACGAGTTCGCCGGGGACCCCACCCTTCGCGATAAAACTGCGAAGAATGGGGCAACGAAGTGTCCACCCGCTTCCGAATTTGGCGATTCGCCTAATACATCTTTGTAGGCGTACACGGATCGTACCCAAGCGACTGCGCACTCACCGGTACCGGAGGTGTCGGTGGCGTGGACCACGGAACTGCATTGAAGTCGAAGAACTCCAGCAGATTGGGCTGCGCCGCATCGCGTGCGGTCAGATGCGCGGAGGATCCCAGGAAACGGTTCTCCACGAACTTGATCACCGCCGTGTGATCCATCGGCGTATGCGAGACGAAGTGCTTGCGCGTAAAGGGCGAGATGATGATGTTCGGGACGCGGAAGCCGAGCTGGGCGGCGAAGCCCTGTTTCGCCGGAGCATCGGCCGCGTTGGCTCCGGGATCGTTCGAGTTCAGGTCGCAGTGTGTCGTCGGCACTCCACCGCTGGGAACGCAGGGCTTATAGGAGTCGGCGTTCACGGAGATCTGCGCGATATCCGGAATGGAGCCGAGTGCCGCATCAGTATTGGCGTTCGATGCACCGGGCACCGGAGGCACGTGATCATAGGGGCCGCCACCCTCGTCATAGCTGAGGAAGAAGACCGAGTCCTTCCACTCCGGGCTGGCCATGAACGCGTTGACGACCTTAGCGACCTGCGCCTGTCCGACAATATTCGATCCGCCCGAGCCCGGATGTTCGTCGTTTTGACCATAGCCGGCTTCGATGAAGGCGAAGCTCGGCAGCGTGCCGTTCGTCAGATCCGTGTAGTAGGCCGAGAGTGGGGCTACATGGTTGGGATCGATGCAGAAGGAGTTAGAAGCATCGCCGACCACACTGGACTTCTGCGTCGGAGCCACACATGTTGCGCCCGACGGGTTCTGGTAGAGATATTTGTTTGCCCACCCGAAGTAGCTGAGGACAGTAGCCGGGAACTGCGCGGCCGCGCCTCCCGTGCAGTCATCCGCGGAGAGGCAGGAACCCTGCGTGACCGTGTAGTAAACCTTCCAGCTCACACTTGATTGATCCAGCTCCTGGAAGATAGTCGTCAAACCAAGCTGCGGCAGATGATCGTTGGAACCCGGATCGAAGACCAGGCCCTGCGTGGTTCCTCCGGTAAAGGTCGCGATGCGATTGGGAATGCTCTTGCTCGATAGCGGCGAGAACCAGCGATCAGAGACGGCGAACTGCGACGCCATGTAATAGTAGTAGTTCAGGAATCCCTGGTCGTAGTACCCCATCACACGCTGACCGTTGGTATCGCTGTAATTGCCGGAGCATACGCCGGACTGCAGGCACGACTTCGCAAAGCCTTCGGCAGTATGCACAAAGCCATCAAGATTGATGCCACGTAGTGTCGTGAAGTCATAGCGGCTTACATCGCCATAGCTTTCGAGCCATGAAGAGCTGGCGTCGTCGATGCAACTGCTCTTCAGCTTGAAGAGCTGATAGGAGACACCCTCATCATTCTGGTTGCTGATGCTGGCCAGCTTATCGTCGATGCCGTCGACGTCGTAGGTCTTACCGTCCTGGCCGATGTTCCAGCCGTTGCTCAATCGATACGGGTTCAGCATGCCGAAGTAGCTGTCGAAGCTGCGATTCTCCTGCAGCAGGAAAACGACGTGATTGATCTTCTGAAGATCGGCTGCGGGCACAACCGTAACCGTAGCAACGACTGAGGTATTGCCATCGGCATTCGTCGCTGTCGCCGTGTAATTGGTGGTCGCCGTCGGAGTAACAACCTGCGTTCCACCCGTCGAGGCGAGCGTGTAATGGGAGCCGTCGTTTCCGCTAATGACCACGCTGGTGGCATCACTGGCGACCACCTTCAGCGTGGAGGAGGCGCCCGCCGTAATGGTAGAAGAGGTCGCAGTGAAGTTGACCGTGGGCGGCGCCTGGTTTCGGACCGTAATGTTCACCGGCGTGTAGAGCGCTCCGCCGCAGTTATCCCACTCCTGTACGACGGTGTTATACGAGCCTGGATTGAGAGTCAGCTTGGTGTTAAGCGATGCGCCATTCACGTGGTAGGCAAGCGTGTTATTCACGTAAATACCCATTGCCGCCACACCCGCCGCGCAGGTCGTGGTTCCTGCCGTTGCGGTATAGGTCACAGGCGAGGTATCAGTGCTATTGTTCGCGGGCGAACTGACGGTAACACCGTTCTGCGTGCTGCCGCCGGGAATCGTAATGCTCACCGGAGTTGTTGAAGCACCGCCGCAGTTATCCCACTCCTGCACCACGGTGTAGTACGAGCCCGGGCTCATCGTGAGCTTGGTATTCAACGATGCGCCATTCACCTGATAGACGAGTGAATTATTAACGTAGATGCCCATCGCGGCAACGCCGCTGGCACAGGTCGAGGCCGTAGCCGTGGCAACATAACTGACCGGGGAGCTTACCGTCGAGCCGTTCTGCGGACTGGAAACGGTGACGGTAGCAAATACGGGAGCAGCCAGAAGAAAGAAGACAGAAGCAAGAAAGACACACAGCTTGCGGTTCATATTGTTTTGCCCTGTACGAATCGTCAGAGGGATCGACCGGCGTCGGTCTTACCTGCACAACCGGACGAAGATGTGATGCCAACCCGTTGCGTAGCGATGGCCTGTTGTCAGCAGATTTTTGTTAGCAGCTATCGAACGTTCGTTTTGTGCTCTGCTGGAAATTTTGGGTAATCCCTACCCACCCCAGCGTTGCGAGGGCGGGGCACCCGGGCGAAGGAAATAAAAGCGGATTTCTCCCCTTCGCTGCGAAATGTCAAACAAGGTGCCATGGCTCTGAGCGCTGAAGGCGCGCTCTATACCAGCCTGGGGCAACGCCCCAGGTTTCGGGCCTTCAGCCCTTGATCGCAATGGGCTCAGACACCTGGGGCGTTGCCCCAGGCTGAGATAGAACGCGCTTTCAGCGCTTGATCTCTAACCGTCTGTCCACGTCACACGCCACACCGAATTAGATCCGTCATCGGAAAAGTAGAGCACCCCATCGGCCCCGGTGGTAATACCAACCGGACGTCCCCAGACCGTGCCATCGCTGTTCACAAAACCGGTGATGAAATCTTCAAAGTATCCAGAGGGCTGTCCGTTCACCAGAATGACACGCAGAATCTCATACCCACCGCGAACCGATTTATTCCACGATCCATGAGAAGCGACGAAGAGATCACCCTGGTAGATCGACGGAAATACCGTCCCGCTATAGAAGCCGATCTGCAGGGGAGCGAAATGTGCCTGCAACAGAACATCGGGCACGATGGTCTTACCTGCGAGCTCGGGATGGCTGGCAGGTAATCGCGGGTCTGGATTGGAACCGATGTAATACCAGGGCCATCCATAGAAGCCGTCTTCACGGATGCGGGAAACATAGTCAGGTGGGAGGTTTTCGCCCAGACCGTCACGCTCGTTGACCGAGGCCCAGATGTTACCCGCGGTGTCGGTGGTGAGCCCGACGGCGTTTCGCAAGCCCGTAGCATACTGCTTCAGGAACGTGCCATCCGGGGTATACGCC
Organism: Terriglobus albidus; assembly: GCF_025685425.1. Taxonomy (GTDB): domain Bacteria; phylum Acidobacteriota; class Terriglobia; order Terriglobales; family Acidobacteriaceae; genus Terriglobus; species Terriglobus albidus. Next base: position 14,267 of record NZ_JAGTAS010000049.1, on the reverse strand, counting down.
AGCACGTCCGCGCGGTTCACTTCGTTCTTGTCGATGTCCGTATTGGCCAGATTGCTGCTTGAGCCAACAGAGACAAGCAGGCGATTGTCTCTGGTGAATGTCAGCGTGCGGGTGCCGTGACCTCCCGTAGGCAACGACGGGACGATCACCTGTGCTGCTCCACGAGCCGTCGCATCGCCGCTCTGATACGGGAAGCGAACCACGGAGTCGGTATTGGCAACATAGACATACTGCGGGTTGGAACCTGCTGGATAAAAAGCGATGCCAAAGGGATAGTTAAGCCCGGAGGCAAAGGTTGTTACGGTCTGCGCCGTTCCATCGGAGTTCACGCCGTGAAGCACACGTACAGCGTCACCGTCGGAGTCCGCAAGAAAGATATCGCCATTCGGCGCTGTGGCGAGCAGGCGGGCATTGCTGAAACCCTTCGCGTAAAGCTGGACGTTGAAGCCCGCCGGCGCCGCAGGCATCTGGTCACTTTTTCGGGGCACGGCGGTGGGTTCGTTGGTAACAGAAGACGCTGTATTGGGTGCAGGCATGTCGGCTGCAGTGATCAGATGGCACACACCAGGAGACTGCTTTGTGTAATCAGTAAAGGCGGAGCTCCCCGTCAAGGTAGACGTGCAGCCCGACGTAGCTGTCTTCGTGTCCGTGGCCGGCGGCGTCGCTGGGGGCGTTGTATCGCCGGAGCCGGCAGGCTTGCTCGTACAGGACAAGAAGAACAGTGTCGTCCCCAGCAGCATGGACAGTGAGACAGGACGCATGGGGGGAGTTGCCTCCTTCGAATGTCAGATGCCTCTCTTCACACTTTGGAAATCCACCGTCTTTGTCAAAGCTAGGCTGCCCCACCCTCGGGGTCCCCGATGAACTTTGTTCGTTGGGGGCGCTCGCAACGCTAGGGGTGAGTTAGGAAATCCCGATTTTCGGCCTCGCCTTTTTTGTCATTTCGTAGCGACGAACGGGAGCGAAGAAATCTGCTTCTCTACCCATCCCTTTGGAGCTGCTAAACCACCCTCAAAAACCCCATTCGAGATTTTTGCAAGACAAGCCTTGCTTGTTCCAAGACCGGGGTGTAGATTGTCTACATCATTGATGTAGGCGATCTACACCCTATGGCGACAAAGACGAAATATCAGAACCGGATTGAGCTTCTGCAGGGCACGTTGGACATGTTGATCCTGAAGACGCTTCAGTGGGGCGAACAGCATGGCTATGGAATCAGCCAGGCAATCCGTGCGAGCTCCGGCGAGGTGCTTCAGGTGGAGACCGGCTCGCTTTACCCCGCGCTGCACAGGCTGGAACACCAGGGATGGGTCGAAGCCGAGTGGAGAAAGAGCGAGAGCAATCAGCGGGCGAAATATTACCGGATTACAAAACTGGGCAAGGAACAACTGGCTTCCGACTACGAACGCTGGGGCAGGATGGTTGCCACCATTGAGGCAATCATGACCGCGAAGTGAGGTGGTACATGAGACTATTTCGATTTCTACGGCGTAAATCCGATCTGACGGAAGAGCTCGAAACTCATCTCAAGATGGCGATCACCGAGCGGGTGGCACGCGGACAATCGCCGGAAGACGCACGGAAGGCTGCACTGCATGAGTTCGGCAACGTGCCGATGATTGCGGATGCGACCCGAAGTCAATGGGGATGGTTGCGCCTGGAGCAGTGGCTTCAGGACGTCCGTTACGCGCTGCGGCAACTGCGCAAAGAGCCTGCTTTCACGCTCACCGTTGTTCTCACCCTTGCGCTTGGCATCGGTGCCAATACCGCAATCTTCACGTTGGTGCAGGGCATTCTGTTGCGCTCCCTGCCGGTGACTGATCCTTCGCGCCTCTATCGCATTGGGGACAAGAACGATTGCTGCTACTACAACAACTATCAAAACGATAATGGCGACTTCGATCTCTTCTCCTACGATCTCTATCTCCACCTTAAGCAGACGGCGCCGGAGTTCGAGCAGTTGGCTGCGGTCGAAGCAGGTGGCAACGGATTCAGCGTCCGCAAAGGTGCTGAGCCGGCCCGGCCAATGCGAAGCGAATATGTTTCCGGGAACTATTTCGCAACCCTCGGTGTAGGCGCGTATGCGGGACGAGTTCTTAATGAAAACGATGACACAGCCGGAGCCGCACCGACACTGGTGCTGAGCTACAAGACGTGGCAGGCCGACTTCGCCGCGGATCCCGCCATTGTCGGGTCCACTATCTATGTGCAGCTGCATCCCTTTGTTGTAGCGGGCATCGCGCCTCCGGGATTCTTCGGCGATCGCATCATCTCCAATCCGCCTGATTTCTGGATGCCCCTTGCCAGTGAGCCCGTACTCGAAGGCGCCAACTCCGCACTGAAGAACACCGATGAGCTTTGGCTCTATCCGCTGGGTAGAGTACGTCCCGCTACCAATATCCAGGCCCTGCAGGCGAAGTTGTCCGTAGCGTTGCAGCAATGGCTCACCACTCGTCCGACGTATGCCGATCATGGCGGCGTGGCGCTGATTCCAAGGCAGCATGTCGTTCTGGCGCCCGCCGGTGGCGGCATTCAGAGACTGCAACAGCAGACGGGCACAGGTCTGCGCATGATGATGATTCTTTCTACAGTGGTCCTTCTCATCGCCTGCGCCAATGTCGCTAATCTGCTCCTGGCTCGTTGCACCGCGCGCCGTGCGGATGTAGCGGTACGAATCGCGCTCGGTGCATCGCGGTTCAGAGTTATCCGGGAGATTCTCACCGAGAGCGTCTTGTTGAGCCTGATGGGTGGCGCGGCAGGGTTGGCTGTTGCCTACGCCGGCTCGTACATGATGCTGACCCTCGCATTTCCCAGTGCGAAGAACATGCCCGTTCAGGCACTTCCTTCAACCGCCGTCCTGGCGTTCACGTTTGTCGTGTCTGTGCTTACCGGCATTGTCTTTGGAACCGTGCCCGCATGGCTGGCGTCGTATGCACACCCCGCCGATGCTCTTCGCGGAGTGAATCGGTCCACCGCCGATCGTTCGTCCTTGCCGCAACGTATTCTGATCGTCTTTCAGGTAGCGCTGTCGATGGTTTTGCTGGCAGGCGCATTGCTGATGACAAAGTCACTTCATCATCTGGAGCACCAGAACTTCGGCATTGCCACCAGAAACCGTTATGTAGTTTCTATTGACCCAAAAGGTGTGGGGTATACGGTCGATCGTCTTCCCGCGCTCTACCAGCAGATAGAGGACCGGTTCGCGGCGTTGCCGGGAATGGCCAACGTCAGCCTTGTCCGTTATATCCCCCTCGGCGGCAATATGTGGGGCTCCTGCGTCATTCCTCAAGGCCATACTGCACCCGGCCCGAAGGACCCCTGTTTCGCCGCCTGGGATCGCGCCAGTACCCGCTTTTTCGAATCGATTGGAGTGCCGATTGTGCGCGGCCGCAACTTCTCCGCCCAGGATACGGCGACTTCGCAGCAGGTCGTTCTGGTCAATCAGGCCTTCGCCAGACACTTCTTTCCCAACCAGGATCCGATCGGCAAACACTTTGGCGTAGGGTCGATCCAGTACTCCGGCGCCTTTGAAATTGCAGGAGTCTTTGCAGACTTCAAGATGACCGATCCGCGCGGCGAGGTGCGGCCACTCTTCTTCCGCCCGTCATCGCAGCTGTTTCCTGGCTACAAAGAACCTGACGTCGACGCCGCGGAAAAGAGCTCCATGTATCTCAACTTCATCATTCTCGACTTTGTGCAGGCGCCGCCGGATGTTGAGACTCTGACGCGCAGAACACTTGCCGCCATCGATCCCAATCTCCCCGTCATGCACTTCAGTCCCTATGATGCGGAGGTCGCAGGCAACTTCAACCAGGACAGACTGTTGGCGCGACTCACCAGCGGGTTCGGAGCCCTGGCTCTCATCCTGGCTTCGGTGGGACTGTACGGAGTAATGTCCTACTTCGTTGTCAGACGGACAAGCGAGATCGGCATCCGCATGGCATTGGGTGCGGCGCGCTCCGGTGTGGTGGCAATGATGCTGCGCGGCGCACTTTGGCAGATCCTGATTGGCCTGGCGATTGGCATCCCCGCGGCGCTCCTTGCGGGTCACTTCATGGCAAGCCTTCTCTATGGAGTGAAGCCGTATGATCCCCTGGCGTTCTTCGGCGCGATGGCGATGCTGACCATCTGTGCCGCCGTGGCTGGATTCATTCCCTCACGCCGGGCGGCTTCCATTGATCCAATGAAGGCCCTCAGAGCAGATTGAGGCCTGTAAAGAGAGACAATACCCCGCCAACGCGACGGCGGCCGTTGGCGTCCTAGATTCTCGAAGGAGGAAGACGATGGCGAACGCACAACTCCTCAAGATCAAACGAAGCAAAACGCCGGCACGGCGGGAAATGATGAACGGGAGCAGCAACGCGCAGAGGCGGCCGAGATGAGAGAGCGCGGCACCCTCACACCGGAGAGCAAAAAGCAGGGAGTCACTTCTCATCTCCCCGCCGAAGAGACCGAATACATGTATCGCACAGAAGATGAACGTGACGACGCAACCACGGATAACGAAGATCTTCGCAAGAGCGCCTGAATGTATCGATTTTTCCCCATATAACCCATGCACCGGGTGCCTGGGCCGTTTGGAATTCACTTAGTTCGAGCTTCGCCCGAACCCCCGTTACCTGTCATTTGGCTCTTGTCAAGAGCCTTCGGCCAGCTCTGTTGGCTGATGGAGATAGAATGAAGACTTCACAAGTGGTTACCTGGTACTTAGCGGAGAAAAAACGATTTTTTTCCTTGTAAAGCTAATTTCTGTGAAAGAAAGAAAGGCTTTTCACCGATCGGATCCACGTACGATTGGCCGCGAGGTAACCTCGAAAGGATAACCAAAGAGTTCGCTATAAAACTCATTGTTTCTTGTCATTCACCCCACATATCCGCCAGCATCTCTAGCACCGTTGGATGAAGAACGGACGCCGTAGCGGAGAGGGGTAGTATGCAGTTCCTCGGACAATACACATTAGAACGGAATCCGCTGAGCCTCACAAGAGGCCTGGTTGTTGTAAATGCGACAAAACGGCAGCTACAAGCGCTGTCAGTCCTGCTCGATGCCCAAGGTGAAGTTGTTAGCCGCGAAGACCTGCTCAACAAGGTCTGGTTTGATGTGGCGGTTGAAGATCACAATATCACTCAGACCATTTTCATGTTGCGGCGTATTCTTGGCCGCTTGCCAAATGGGGCGGACTACATCGAAACCATTCCTAAGCGCGGATATCGTGTCTCTCGTGCTGCGCTCCAACCTGTATGGGCGAGCGATCCATCGCTGCCTCTGCTTCCCCTGGAAAAGAAGAAGCCAATGCGAGCGAAGGTTGCCAATGTGTTTCGAGACATCTTTCATCTACATCGACATGTCCACGCCAGCTAGGATATTTGGCTCTGAGCCTTCGAGGACGGCCGCAGAAGGAGACGCGCTTCCGGCGCGAATGGAAGCGCGCGTCAGGTTCTGACATACGCTTAGAGCATTTTCCCCGTTGCTGCCGGATGCCGTGTTTCGCATGTGTGTCGCCATCCGGGCGACTCGATCCGGCGACATCGGATAAGCTGTCATTCCGAGAGGAATATGAGCTATCAGGTGGAGCATGCTGAAGGACTTCTGTCGTTCCTACGTTTCGGACGTAACCGGCTTCACTTCGTCGCCGGGATGGCGCGACGCGGGATCGATGTCAGCGCCCTGCGGATGGGATCGAAACGGATCTATGTGATTAACCATCCTGACCTGATCCGCGACGTGCTTGTAACCCATGAGAGCAGCTTCACGAAGGGTGCTGGATTAGAGGCGATGAAGCCCATCTTCGGCGAAGGCTTGCTGACAAGCGAAGGCGAACTTCACGGGAGCCAGCGCCGCCTGGTGCAGCCGGTGTTCCAGCACGGGCGTATCGCGCGCTTTGGGGCCACCATGGTGCAATGCGCGGAAGCCCATCAGCAAAGATGGGCCGACGGCCAACAGGTCGCCATGGATCTGGAGATGATGCAACTTAGTCTGCGTGTTCTCGGGCTTACGCTCCTTGGGGCGGACAGCGACGGCGCCGACAAGAACGTGTCGCAGGCGCTCATACTTGCCTACAGCCTGTTTACGGGCTTCAACCCAATGGTTGCTTTGTTTGCCCCTGCGAGGAAGCGGTTCGAACGCAGGGCCGCCTTCGTGCGAAGCCAGGTGGATCGGGTGCTCACCAAGGTGATCGACGAGCATCGCCGAAATCCCGAAGCGTATAGCGACGTTCTCTCCATGTTGCTGGAATCGTTTGGAGATTCCATGCCCGAACATCAATTGCGCGACGAGGTTCTGACTCTCTTTTTGGCAGGGTATGGCACGAGCTCCATCGCTCTTACCTGGGCCTGGTTCCTGCTCGCCCTGCATCCTGATGTGGGACGCAGAATGCAAGCTGAGCTGGATGCCGTTCTCGGCAAGAGCCTTCCCACCTTCGAGCATCTCCCGCAGCTGGAATATACGGGATGGGTCTTCCGCGAGGTATTGCGGCTTTATCCTCCGGCGTGGATGATCGCCCGTGAACCCATTGCGCCATACATGCTGGGAGAGATCGCGGTTCCCGCAGGCTCCATGATCACGATGAGCAGTTACGCAACCCAGCGGGACTCGCGCTTCTGGCAGAAGCCGGAAGACTTTGATCCGGAGCGATGGCAGCCTGTCGGGCAGCGGAGCCGTCCGCAATTCGCTTACTTCCCTTTTGGCGCCGCATCGCGGTCGTGCATGGGAGAACACTTCGCCATCATGCAGGGTGTTCTTGTGCTTGCGACACTGGCGCAGCAATGGAGTCCAGCGCTGCTGGATGGTCAGCAGGTTGAGCTTCGACCGCAGATCACCCTTCGCCCTAAAGAATCGATACACTTCAGCCTGAAGCGTAGGTGATCGACCACATCTGCGTAGGCCTGCTTCACAATGCACAAGTTACGGTACGGCTCTTTCGTGCTCATGAACAATACGGGAAGTGACCTGTAGCTGATGGTAGTTGCGATAGGTGGCGTGGAAGGACCAGACGGTCTTATGGAAGCTTCCGGCGCCCTGGGTAACTTGCAGGTCGATCATAGAGGGCAGCCAGAAAGCCTGACCATTGAGCGCCACAGGTTCGTAGTCGATGGTAATGACACGCTGCCCCACAACAGCCGATTGATAGAAGTATCCCGGTTGAATCACGTGACGTGGTGTTCGGATCTCGAGGTGCGTGATCTCCATTGAGTCAGGATCGATGACGGCGATCCCGTTGCTCTTCTCCGAGAGGAGACATCTGGGGGAGTCCTGAGATGTGAGAACGGTAGCGAAACGGATGGTGTAGGGCTCCCTCGGTCGCTTCTTATTGGCTCGCTGCAAGGTGTAGTTAACACACGCTGCCTGATTGACTGAAACGACGGCGAGCCCGCCTTCGAATGCTCCGTCAAGCAACGTGGGACTCTCCGCGTTCTGTCGCGCTGCCGTCTTTCCATTCACGCCCCTAATCTCGCGCGATTCGACAAGAGAGGTCGTGCCGTCAGAATTAGAAGTTCGCTTTAGGCGAAAGATGGCGTCGGTTACGGTGTTCTGGCTGGGAAGACCAGGTTCCACCTTCGAGACCACCTCTTCATCGCAGAAGAGGCTGGGGAGGCGAGTATCGTAGCGTTTCAAATTTACTTCCAGCCGCTGCAGGATCTCTGCCAGAGTCGGCGTCTTCTGCGCCTGTGCATACAGCCATGGCGACATCCCAAGGGATGCGGTCAGCACGATGGTCGTACACGATGCCTTGAATCTCTCCCGCAATTCGCATCCCTCATCTCATCGATCGTCAGAGAAAGCCTTTACGATTGTTTCGACCTTATTGACGACCGACGCCGGACAAGGTCACCACATCTCAGGATTATCTGCTCGGCGAATATCGTAATCGACAGTTAGGGAGCCGTTGCACATAGCGCAACTGTTTCACACCATAGGTGCGAATGTCTTGCGGGGTTCCCGACGAACTCCGTTCGTTGGGGTGATTTGCGATGGAGGAGGCGCCCAGAGTATGGGCTATCTTGAATTGTCGATACACCTAGCAACCAGTTCTACAACTGTGCCCGATACCGCTCGATCGCCAACAGCACCAGCTGCGATCGTGTCCTTACACCCGTCTTCGAAAACAATTGCTGCAACGTCGCTTTCACCGCACTCTCTGAGATGTTCAGCTCCGCGGCAATCTCTTTGTTCGCTAAACCCTGCAGCAGGTAACGCAGTGTCGTCCGTTCTCTGTCAGTAAATCGTGGAGCATCCTGGGGCGTGTTCGCGGCGACGATGGTCTGCAGGTACTGCTGATCGATCAGCACACGCCCCTGCGAGACCTCGAAGATCGCGCGCTGCAGCGACTCCGGCGAGTCCTGCTTATGGAAGATTCCCGAGATGCCCAGGCGGATCAGTGTCAGCGCATCGTTATCCGGAAGCCCGGCAGTTACCAGCAGTACACGGCCCTCGAACTTCTCGCGCTGCAGCGCCCGCATGAACTCGAGCGCCGTCTGGCTGCCGAGGTCGTAGTCCAGGATCAGCACATCCGGCTTCGCCGCGATAATCTGCGGCAGCGCCGTCGACGGCGTGCCGCTATGCCCTGTGATCTCAAACCTGGGATCGCTTTCCAGCAGCCGCAACAGGCCCTCACGGAAGAGAGCGTGATCGTCCAGGACAAACAGGCGGACTGTCTTTGTAACCGTGCTCGAACTTGCACCTGGACTGCTCACTACGCTTCTACCTCCGCTTCATCGTGTTCGATGCTACCTGAAGCGGCAAAGCGTAGCGTCAGTTCGAAGGTTGCGCCTGTCGCTGTCGGTACATGATGCAGCTCGCCGCCGAAGTTCTTCACCATCGCGCGCGCCACATACAGGCCCAAACCTGTGCCGTTAGTCGAGGCCGTGCGGAAGGGCTGAAACAACGCGGACGGGTTGGCAATGGCCGGCCCGTTGTTGGTGATCCGCAGTACCGCACGTCCATTGCGGTCCAGAGCGTGGATCGTCAGCCGCGGCTCATCAGTCTCTTCGGCGGCTCGTAGAGCGTTCTGCGAGAGATTCAGCAATACCTGAAGCAGGCCATCGCGCTCGGCCTGTACCGGAGGAAAGCTTGCCGGCACATGCCACTCCAGCTTGCCGCCGATCTCCTCCCAGTCCTGCCCGATGATCACGCGCAGCTCATCTGCCAGCGAGGCTAGTCGTACGGGGGGATGCTGCATCCGCGCCTGGTTCCGCAGATCGAACGATGCCATATTGCTCAACCCGGAGACCAGGTTCTTCAACGCCTCGAAGTCCGGATCCTTCGAGAGATGCCCGTGCCGCTCAAGATTGGATGACACCACCGCAATCGCCGAACACAGGTTGCGGATCTCATGCGACACCGCACCCGCCAGCACGCGGTTATGCTGCGTCAACTGCTCGAAGTGCGCATGCTCGCGTTCGCGTACATCGTTGGAGGTATCCACCAGGATCGCTGCCAGTCGCCGCTGCTCTCCATCGCCATAGATCGAGAACCACGCGCTCGCCGGAAAGTGGGTTCCATCCGCGCGGCTTGCCCAGGTGCTTGTGCTGGTGCGGATGCGTCCCAGGTCCGCCGGCAGACGCAGGGCATCATCGAAGAAGGTCACAAAGTCGCGGATCGGCCGCTGCAGCAGCGATTGCTCCTCGCGCAGTTCGAACATCGTATGTGCCGCCCGGTTTGCCGCCAGAATGCGTCCATCGGCGGAGATCGTAAGAATCGCCGCCGGTGAGCTTTCGGCCATCAACCGCAGTTGTTCCTCGGCCCTGCGCCGTAACTTTTGCTCAAACCGTACGCGTGCGTAGTGCAGCAGCACCACGCGGCGGGAGTCGTTGATCTGATAAATCAACAGACCGCAGCCGGTATATGCAATCGTCGCCATGGCGAAGCGCAACATATGCTCGAGCTGGGTCTCATCGGCGGTGAACAAGCCGCGCGTGTAGGCACAGAAGATAGCCGCGGCCACAATCTGCCATCGTGTCAGGACGGTGGAGGCAACCACCACTGGAAAGATATAGAGGATGCCCAGTGAGAAGTCGAAGTTGTAAATCCATTCCAGCAGTGCCAGCACCGCGACCATTGCCCCGGCCAGCGTCAGCATGTGCTTCCGGCTCGACGCGAAGCGGCGCACCCGGTTATTGATCCGGATACGGCGGCGTCTGCGGCGTCGTGCGGCGGCGGTAGGCATCTCCTTTATTAGACGCCACCATATCCGTCGATGCATCTGGCTTTGTCCAAAAGATAGTCTCGTCACCATCCGCCGGCAGCGGCGAAAGACCCATGGAACGATAGGCCGGGATAGCCCTCGATCTCACGTCCAATCGAATGCAAAGAGAGGAACGCATCCTTCCATGATTGTCCGTGACCGACTTCCACTGAAACGTATCTGGCCACAGGCCTGGCGCCGTCTGCTTATCCTGCTGTTTTTCGATTGCACCGTCGCCGTCATCTACACCGTCTTCAAACATCACTGGATCTCGCTGAACGGTCTGCCCGTTGCACCCCTGGCCTCGGCGCTGACCATCTTTCTCGCCTTCCGCACCAACGCTGCCTATGGCCGATGGTGGGAGGCGCGCTCACTCTGGGGACAGCTCGTCAACTACTCACGCGCCCTGGCGCGGCAGTTCCTCACCATGCTTGATGACGAGCTTGAGCCGAAGGACCGCATCCCGCTGAGCAAGCAGCTCGTGCTGCACCAGATCGCCTTCCCGCATGTGCTGCGTTGCCACCTGCGCAAACAGACGCCGTTTTCCGAAATCCAGTCCATTCTCGGCAAAGACATTGCCGACGAGATGCGCCGGTACAAGAACGTTCCCGCCGCGCTGCTCGTCCGTATGGGCGGACTCTTGAAGCAGGCTCGTAACGAAGGCATGATCGACAGCTTCCGCTGGACCGCCATCGATGAGAATCTCACCATGCTCGCCAACATTCAGGGCGCCTGCGAGCGTATCAAGAACACGCCCCTGCCACGCCAGTTCGACTATCTGCCACGCATTCTCGTCGATGCCTTCTGCTGGTTGCTCCCGCTCGCGCTGGTTGAGGATCTTGGCCTGATGACACCGATCGCCAGTACGCTGATCAGTTTTACCTTCATCGCTGCGGACCTGATGAGCCGCGAGATCTCCAACCCATTCGACAACACCATCCACGACACGCCCATGACCGCGCTTTCCCGCACCATTGAGCTCAATCTGCGCGAAGAGATGGGCGACGAAGGTCTGCCTCGTGAGTTCCGCAAGCAGCTCGCCGAGCTACAGCCCGTCGACGGATTCGTCTTCTAAAAGGAGCAACACAGATGCTGCAGCACACACGTCACATCATCTTCGCCACCAACTTTTCAGATGCCTGCCACGCTGCAATTCCAGCCGTTGCTCGCTGGGTGGACATGCTCCAGTGCAAGCTCACCCTGCTGCATGTCTACAACGCCGACCGCCTTCTCTATCGCGACGCTAACGCGTTGCTGCAATCGTTTTTCGCCGAGGCCGATAACTATCCTCAATGCCAGCGTGTGTTGATGAGCGGTGATCCGGCGGAGGGCATCTCGGAGTTTTGCCAGAGACACCGCGATGCCCTACTTGTCTTACCTCCCAGCGACCAGACCGGACTTCCGCGTCCGTGGCACCGCTCGCTGCGTGCCCGCATGATTCAGACGCTGCCTATTCCGATATGGACGCTTGGCCGCACGCTCGTCGGCTCGGCTCTGGCCGCCAACAGCGATCGTCACCTCGGTGTCTGGCTCAGCAGCCCGGAGGAAGGTCTCGCACACGTCCGTCAGGCGGCGCAATATGCCACGCAAACCGGATCGACGCTGCATCTGCTACACGTCGTACCTGATGTGAATGAAGGCTCGTTGACACACACCTTGCGTACGCAGGCGCCACTGGGCGAGGAGTACGCGGAAGAATGGTTGACCCAGGTGGCCGCCAGCCTGGACAGCGCACAGCGCGTGGAGATTCACGTCGGTCAGGGCAAGGCTCGCCGTGTGCTACCCAAGCTCATCCGGAGCAGTGGAGCGGAACTGCTCATGGTCAGCCAGAACTCAGCCATCGAACGCGGTCTCTTCCGTTCTGAAGTCAGCTCCATCTTCCGCGAGTGCTGCTCGGGCATTGTCAGCGTGCCACTGGCCGCCCACAGCAGCCTGACGATCAGCTCTCCTCCAGCGGTGCTGGAAGAGGTTGCGTAAAAGCTCCCCTGTTGGACCCTTCTCACCCCCGTTCCCCCATCGTCTTGGGAGCGGGGGATTTTTTTGATGGTTGAATGGTGGAATTGTTGAATAGTTGAATGGTTTGAGGTGTCACCGATCTTTGGGTATCACCCTGAGTGTCAACGAAGATTCGTCCATACCCCGGGTGCCCCACCCTCACGGAGTGAGGGTGGGCAAGGAAGCCACAAGCTTCAACCCAGGTAAGAAACCATTCAACTAACCAACCACGTAGCAGCAACCAGCAACTGCGTCAGCAGCAGTGCCCCGCTCAGCGCAAGGAACAACTTCCGATACTTCGTCTCCAGCGCATCCGCAAAGACTCCACCCGCGAAGGCAAACAGGAAGGGCAATGCCCATATCCACGGAGCCGACCGTACGCTCGTCGAGACCATCGGCAGCAGCAACAAGGCAACCAGTAGCGGCACCGTGTTGCCGAAGTAGCGTGAGCGGCGCACCGTGAACCAGAGGAAGAGAGACACCAGCAAGGCGATCTCAATCGCCGCATTCTCCATCCAGTTGGCAAAGAAGAGGCCTGCACCATTCAGCGAAAACCAGAAGCGGGCTGCGCCTGCCGTAAAGACATAGCTGAAAGGCCCGATGCGGAATGAGAAGAAGGCGAAGACAATCGCCATGGCGCCCACAGCCGCCAGCACCATCGCCTGCATCACCGGCCCGCGCCGTCGTTCCGCGAGATAGATCATCAGGACGAAGGCCACGATGTAGCCGATCACCGCTGCCAGAATATGCGCGGCCGCTGTGAGTCCCAGGGCCAGCGTCAGCAGCAGGATGCGCGGCTTCCATTTGCGACGCGGTCCCTGCATGGCATGCGCCACGCCAATGCCGGTATAGATCAGGCCAAAGATGCCCCAGGCCGCCAGGATCTCGTTGTTGGGCATGGTTGAGATTCGCAGGACTTCGGGGCAAAAACTGTACAGCCCCAGCGCGAAGAAGCCGCCTTCATTGCCGAAGAGCCGCCGCGCCACCCACCACAGCGCTCCGCCCAGCCATACGCCGAAGCAGAGGAAGGGCAACCGCAGCAGCCAGTTCACATACGACAACTGGTGGCGCGCCTCCCAGGTGGAGCCGTTCAGCGTGTCACCGGGATAGAGCCTGTTCTCCGGCTTGCGGAAGTGGTCGGCTGCCAGCAACGTCCAGCGCTGCATGCTGAGTGGCAGACCGGCGACGCGATAGGCGAAGGTGCCATCGCCCTGCATGTTGCCGCAGGAAGTGAAGTACCCCAGCAGCGGAGAAGGGCTCTCCCACATCTCGCGTCCGCAGCGGGCGTAACGATAGTCGGTCTCGGTCAGCGGAGCATGAGCAATGCGGTAAAGCCCAAGCAGAGAGAAAAGGAGGAGCAACAGCGCAGCCAGTTGCTGCGGGCGGCCAAACTGAATGCGTGGAAGGGTCATTGCCAGCGAAGCGCTCTTCCGCGCACCTCGCGGGTCAGAGTCCCCTTTGAGTGTATCGTGAGGGGTATGGATTCCGTCTCATTCCGGCCCGGTAAAGCCTACCTCTCGTCCCTCTCTCCGGCTGTGCCATGGGCGGTCATCTTTGAAGATGAGGGCGATACAGCATATTTTTACGCCATCGATACACGCCGCGGAGACTCCGACGACCGCATCCTGGACGCTGTGCTCATCTACAACGTCAAGCACATCCCCGACGCTGAGCGTGAACACCTCGCCTCGATCGTCTGGTCACCAGACGGTCTGAAGGCGGTGCTCTATCTGAACGGATACGCCCACGCCATCTTCGACTTCCAGAAGCGCTGCGGCTATTGCCGCACCAACTTCCCCAACTTCATGGAAGACCAGCTCAGCACCTGGCGGACCTCCAGCCACGCCTGGAGTGACGAGGTTCTGCAGGAGTTCGAAGGAGCGCTTTACAGCTAACGCTTCACGGGTTGGTTGGTTGAATAGTTGAATGGTTGAATGGTTCCCAACACCATCATTCTGAGGTGTCATCCTTGTATCTCTGAGGTAGCGGCAGTTTGTAAGAGACTGTTGTGGTGGGGGAGACGAGGCATCGTCTCCCCCGCGGGCGGACGGCACCCGTTCATCCTGCGGTCACAGCGACCGACGCTCA
>NZ_JAGTAS010000016.1 GCF_025685425.1 Terriglobus albidus | reverse complement strand
CCTATGCCCCTGAGTTGAACCCGGTCGAGTATCTCTGGTCCTGGACCAAAATGAATCCCCTCGCCAACCGCGCCTTCTTCGACATAGACGACTTGGCGGTTGAAGCTCGACATGCCGCCAGATCCTTGCAGCACAAACAGACACTGCTACGATCCTTCGTGCAACACAGCCCTCTTCTTCTACGTCTCAAATAGGACTTTATTTATGCAGTGGTCAATAAAGCCGCGTTTCCTCCTGGCTTTGTACGGGACGGCTAAAGCCGTCCCCTTAAGCAAGGCCTTCGCGCGTTGCGCGAACAGAGAAACAGTTCTTGTCGGATGTGAAACCCGCAGATCGATAGATACCGTGGAACGTTGCCTTTAGTACATTGCCCTCAGCGGCTGAAGCCGCATGTTTGTTGGGTTTTGTACGGCACGGCTAAAGCCGTGTCCTTAAGCAAACATTCGCACCTCTGGTGCGAAACCGCCGCTCTGCGATGGGAAGACGTTGCGCTGCAATCGATCGGTGAGCCACCAACTAACTAAGCCCGCGTTCCACCATAACGACGAGCCTCTCGCCCAGGGCCAGCACCATCTCGCGCGGCATCTTGTGCAACGGTCCCTCAAGCGCCAGCATTGCCAGACCGTGAACCGTCGACCACGCGAGATACTCCGCGTTTTTGCGATCCTTTTTGCTGAGCAGGCCGCTCTCCTGCATGCGATCCAGAGCGAGCGAGAGCAACTGAAACGGGTTCAAGCCCATAGAAGCCGTATTCGCCGGATCAGGAGAATGAACTGGGGGCGGTACCGAAAAAGCGGTACGGAACATTCCCGGCTCTCGCATCGCAAATCCCAGATACCCCATGCCCACCGCGCGCAGACTGTTTCGCGCAAATGCCTGTGGGTTACGTCCCGCCTTGTATTTCTTCATCTCATCTTCAATGGCCGCGGCGACTCGCGAGAGGCATGCCGATCGCACCGCATCCAGTAGCTCCGTCTGGCCGGCGAAATGCCTGTAAGCAGCATTCGGAGAGACACCTGCCTGCCGTGTCGCCTCCCGCAGAATCACTGCATTGGGCCCTCCGGCGCGGGCCATCTCCAGGCCGGCGGTCACGAGCGCGTTGCGCAGATCGCCGTGGCGGAATGTCTTGCGCTTCTGAAGAGAGACTTGCTTTTTCATGGTTTATTCAAGATGAGTGTACCGCGTAACAGCCACTTGTGGACAGTGTCCACTTTCTGGTGGTAGCGTATGTGGACGGTGTTTACTTTGTAGGTCGCAAATGGAAGGTGTGAAATGGCAGACGGTTTCATCTGGTACGAACTTGTCACCAACGATTTGGACAAGGCAGTCAGCTTCTACAGGAAGGTGGTCGGCTGGGACATCAAAGATGCGGGTATGCCCGGCTTCAGCTACATGCTCTTTGGTAAAGATGGCAAAGATGTCGGCGGCATGATGACGTGGGCCGGGGCAGGCGCTCCTGAGCTTCCCACGCAGTGGATGGGCCACATCCACACCGCAAAGCTGGATGAAGAACTGAAGGCGGTCACCGCCGATGGCGGCACGATTGTGAAGCCGGCTCAGGAGATTCCTGGCATTGGCCGCTTTGCTGTCGTGATGGATCCACAGCAGGTGAAATACCTGCTCTTCGAACCCGGCAAGAAAGAGGCTCCGCCCCGTCTGGATCAGATGGCGGTAGGAAACGTGGGCTGGCACGAACTGCTCACCGACGATCCGGTAAAAGCCTTCGACTACTATTCGAAGCACTACGGCTGGCAGAAGGATTATGCGCACGACATGGGCCCGATGGGGACCTATCAGACCTTCCGGATCGATAAGCCCCTCTATACCGGCGGAATGATGGCTCGTAAGGGCCCCGGCATGCCCGAAGGAATTCCGCCACACTGGCAGTACTACTTCCTGGTCGACGACATCGAAGCCGCGCAGCAGCGTGTGATCGATGCCGGCGGTAAGATAACTTTGCCACCTATGGACGTGCCCGGAGGTTCACGCATCCTGCAGGCCCTCGATGACCAGGATGGTCACTTTGCTTTGATGCAGGGGCCGAAATCGTAACTTACGTTGAGATCTGAAACCTGAGAGGAGAAAGCAGCATGTCCGAGAAGATGATTACGTGTCTGTGGTTTGATCACGGGAAGGCACGCGAAGCCGCCGAGTTCTATGCCGCCAACTTTCCCGACAGCCACGTCGGGAAGACAAGCAACTCGCCTATCGACACACCATCGGGTCCCGAAGGCCAGGAGCTCATCGTCGAGTTCACCGTCTGCGGCCGCAAATTCATCGGTCTTAATGGCGGTCCGAACTTTACCCCGAATGAATCCGTCAGCTTTGTGATTCTTACCGATGACCAGGCTGAGACCGACCGGCTGTGGAATGCGATCGTCAACAACGGCGGTCAGGAGAGCATGTGCGGCTGGTGCAAGGACCGCTGGGGCTTTTCATGGCAGATCACGCCACGAGCCCTGATAGCGGCGACGACCGACCCGGATCGCGCGGCAGCCAAGCGCGCCATGAGCGCCATGATGACGATGCGAAAGATCGATATTGCGGCAATCGAGGCCGCGCGCGCGAACCGATAACGGAGTCCTCATTGTCAGGACGGAGCGCATCATGCGGCTCCGTCCTGAGAGGGAGCCCGTAGTGAGTAACATGATCCTGTTCAGCACCCGCGGTGGGCGCGATTGAGAAGAGACCAGTTGGTAAGAATTTGCGCCCACGCCAGACGGCTAGGCTCTTTCCTGACGGACGTATTTTGCAAAGCCTATCACGCGTTAGCGCGTATCGACATGTTCGGTTGAGCTGACACAGCCGGGAGCATGATCGAACCTGGTGGGAGCAGCGGGCTTCAGCCTAATGTCACTTACTTTTTGATTTTGGGAGAGGACCGAAGTGATGTTTTGAGGGGAAGGATTTTCCTTTTCCCCAGATTTCGCGAGGGT
>NZ_JAGTAS010000014.1 GCF_025685425.1 Terriglobus albidus | reverse complement strand
TGTCATCCTTGTATCTCTGAGGTAGCGGCAGTTTGTAAGAGACTGTTGTGGTGGGGGAGACGAGGCATCGTCTCCCCCGCGGGCGGACGGCACCCGTTCATCCTGCGGTCACAGCGACCGACGCTCAGCACAGGGACCGCTGCCCAAGTCACGTACGACCGAACAGTCGCACGAAATCAATCGGACATACAAGGCAGGTTATCGTGACCCGGATCATTTGTGGAGTAGACGTAGCATGTTGTTCTCTGGCGGCTCGCATCGGCGAGGACGGCGCCTCTGCCAGCTTCCCCAACACGCAGGAGGGTATTGCCGGGCTGGCAGCATTCTGCGACAGCTATGGCGTGGAACTGGTCGCCATGGAAGCTACCGGTGGCTATGAACAGGGCGCATTTGCGCAGTTATCCGAGCACGGCCTGCCGGTAGCCATCGTGAACCCGCGCGCGGTGCGGCAGTTCGCGCAGAGTATGGGCTTGCTGGAGAAGACCGATGCCATCGACGCGGGCGTGATCGCTTGGTATGCGCAGACGAAGAAGTGCCAGCCGCTGTGCCTGGCTCCGCAGACGCAGCTTGAGTTGCGTGCTCGCGTGACCCGCCTGCGTCAACTCACCGACGTGCGCACAGCGCAACTGAACCAGCAACGGCTGGTCACGAATCCCACAGTCCAGGCCGGCTTTAAGAAGATGCTGGCGTTCCTGGCTGAACAAATTGCGGAGTTGGAACAGGCCATCGCCACCCTCATCGAAGCCGACCCGTTGTGGCGCGAACTCAACCAAGCCTTCCGCACCATCAAGGGCGTGGCTGATCGCACCGTAGCCCGCATCATGGCAGAGATGCCGGAGATCGGCACGCTCTCCAACAAGACCATCTCCAAGCTGGCGGGACTGGCGCCTCTAGCCAATGACTCAGGCAAACATCAGGGCAAACGTGTTGTACGTGGCGGCCGGGCTGCGGTACGCGACATCCTGTTCCTGGTCGGCAGCGTGGTCGCCCGGTACGAACCGGACTTCATCGCCTTCCAGCAGAGGCTCCGTGCCGTCGGCAAACCACCCAAGGTCGTCCGCATCGCCGTGGCACACAAGTTGCTCGTTCGCCTCAACGCCAAAGCAAGAGAGGTGCGCCAGCGCATGCAACTCCAATCTCCCGTCCTCGTGACTACTTGAGCCAAACTCGCCCGCAGCCGTGGTTGTGGGAAAGAGGGAAACAGCTTCACCGTTTTCCGCCTTTTCCAACAACCTTTCCTTGACAATCCAGACAGTCGCTGAGC
>NZ_JAGTAS010000011.1 GCF_025685425.1 Terriglobus albidus | reverse complement strand
CCATCGGCATGCGCAAACGGCTGGGTATGCGGCGGTGTACGCCGCCGTTGCTTGCGCGAGTGAGCCAGGCCTTCCCGCTTCAATAACTCTCCGATGGTGCTGGCTGCCGGCCACTTCTGTTCAGGATGATGAGATCTCAGCCAACTGCGCAGCTTCCGTGGCCCCCAGCTCATATGCTCGCGCCGCAGCTCCAGTACCCTCCGCTGAATCCCTTCCGTCGTCTGGTTCGGGTGATGCAACGGAGCATGGCTGTGGTCGCTCAGACCAGCCGCTCCCTGCTCCTGCCATCGCGACAAAATCTTGTAGCCTGTCTTCCGCGATATACCGTAATGCCGGCATAACTCAGACATCGTCCACTCCCCACTCTCCCACTCCACTGCAAACCGGGTACGCTCTTCCAACACTCCGCTCGCTCTCCAAGGCATGCCTGACTTCTACACGCCTCCGCTCGACCTCGCGAAAGTGTTACCTATCTCCCCGGTCTAATCTGTTACCCATCTGCCCGGTCTGTACC
>NZ_JAGTAS010000015.1 GCF_025685425.1 Terriglobus albidus | reverse complement strand
AACTTGCGGCTGAAGCTCGAGTTGAATTCGGCCTCTACTCCGTTGGAGATACCAGTTCCCTTGCTGACCATCGGCATATAGAGGAAGGGCTGTCCGAAGGTGTCCACGATGTTGGCCAGGCTGAGCGTCGGATGCTCCACCGATACTGGATACATCGAGTACACCTTGTGATAACCACCGAGGCTGAGGCGGTCTCCGCGCTCATTCTCATAGACCACCGTTGCCTGGTATTGCACATCAGAGATCGGCTTCAGAGTGCGGTTCGATGCAATGCCCAGCATGGTAGGCAGTGGCACCTGCTGGCTATAGTTCGCGACACCACCAAAGAAGCGCACGCCCTTGGAAAGCTGCACCATGACGCTGGCCTGCGGTGAAACGGCTGTCGCTCCGCTCAGGCCGAACCGTTGCATGCGAGCACCGAGGTTCGCTTCAAGCTTGCGGAACTTCTTCCAGGTGAACTGACCGTAGGCTGCCTGGTCCATCGGGTTTCCGTTGAACTGGATATTGCTCGCATTCACCGGAATTGGGTTGATGTTATAGGGGCTGGGGAAACCTTTCGCCTGGTTGATGCTGTAGTCAAGCTGACGAACACCGACGGTCGTCCCCAGAAGCATTTTGTAATTGCGCCCGTCAGAGAGCCACTCAAAGCGGCCGTTGCTGAGCCCTTCCTTCAGATCATCGCTATACACCGGAGCGTTGTTCTGCATGGCGTTCACCTGCGAGGTCGTGGTGTGCGATGACGCATAGCTCACCTGGCTTGTCAGCAGCGTGTTGCCGGAGACAATGTGGTTCCACGTCGCGGCATAGATCCCGCGATTCCCTGTGTACGTCGTGCTGACGTAACCGGGATCCTGGTTGTCCAACAGATTCGGGTGCAGGGCGATCTTGTCGTTGCCACCGATATACAGACCGAAGACCGTGTCCTTTCCAGTCGGATGCGTATCGACACGTGCCAGTGCTCCGGAGTAGACCGGCGCACCGCCAATGCCGATGTCGTCCGTAAAGTAGTTGATCACGCTGCGGCGATACTGCGTGAGGAATGCAGCTTTCTTCCCCAGCGGATGGCTGAAGATCGCACCCATGCCGGCATAGCCCATATCCATCTGCAGATGCCGTTTCTGCGCAGCCGGCGCAGCGGTGTTCACACTGAGAACGGAGGACAGAGCGCCACTGTACTTTGTGCTGTAGAGCGCCTTATGCAGGCTGACCGACGAGACCGCGTCGGTATCCAGCATCGACACAAAGCCACCCGAGGAATTGCTCGTGCTGAGGTGGTTGATGTTCGCAATTTCAACGCCGTCGACAACATACAGATTCTCGATCGGGTTACCACCATTCACCATGTAGGTGTTTCTGGAGTC
>NZ_JAGTAS010000012.1 GCF_025685425.1 Terriglobus albidus | reverse complement strand
AAATTTGACCGGTCGAAGCCGCACGTAAACGTGGGAACGATTGGGCATATCGATCACGGTAAGACGACGCTGACGGCAGCGATCACGAAGGTACTGTCGAAGCACAATCCGAAGAACGCGTTCCGTTCGTTTGACACGATTGACAACGCTCCTGAGGAGCGTGAGCGTGGTATCACGATCTCGACGTCGCACGTGGAGTACGAGACGGCGAACCGTCACTATGCTCACGTGGACTGCCCCGGCCACGCCGATTACATCAAGAACATGATCACGGGTGCGGCGCAGATGGACGGCGCGATCCTGGTGGTGGCGGCGACCGACGGTCCGATGCCGCAGACCAAGGAGCACGTTCTGCTGGCTCGCCAGGTAGGCGTACCGTACATTGTTGTGTTCCTGAACAAGTGCGATGCGGTTGAGGATCCTGAGCTGATCGACCTGGTGGAGATGGAAGTGCGTGAGCTTCTGTCGAAGTACGAGTTCCCGGGCGATGACGTTCCTGTGATCCGTGGCTCGGCTCTGGGCGCGCTGAACGGCGAAGCTCAGTGGGAAGCCAAGATCGACGAGCTGATGCAGGCGGTGGACGACAACGTTCCGCAGCCTGACCGCCTGGTCGACCTGTCGTTCCTGATGCCGATCGAAGATATCTTCTCGATCTCCGGCCGTGGAACCGTGGTTACGGGCCGTATCGAGCGTGGCAAGGTGAAGGTTGGCGAGGAAGTGGAGATCGTTGGTTTCCGCGACACCCGCAAGACCGTTGTCACCGGCGTGGAGATGTTCAAGAAACAGCTGGACGAGGGTCTGGCGGGCGATAACGCCGGTCTGTTGCTGCGCGGTGTCGCGAAGGAAGACGTTGAGCGCGGCATGGTGCTGGCCAAGACGGCGTCGATCACTCCGCACACGGTGTTCAAGGGCGAGGTGTACGTTCTGTCGAAGGAAGAGGGTGGCCGTCACACGCCGTTCTTCTCCAACTATCGTCCTCAGTTCTACTTCCGTACGACCGACGTTACGGGCACGGTCAAGCTGCCTGAGGGCCGCGAGATGGTGATGCCTGGCGACAATGTCAGCCTGGAAGTAACGCTGCACACACCGGT
>NZ_JAGTAS010000017.1 GCF_025685425.1 Terriglobus albidus | reverse complement strand
AGCCTAATGTCACTTACTTTTTGATTTTGGGAGAGGACCGAAGTGATGTTTTGAGGGGAAGGATTTTCCTTTTCCCCAGATTTCGCGAGGGTAAGATCGATGTTTGGTTCGTTGTGGAAGCTTGGCTTTTGCGATGTAGTCGAGTAGTCGTTCGTATGTTTGTTGCCTAAGGATTGGGTCCGGCGAGCAGAGTTTGTGGCTCATGGCATTGATCAAGCCGTAGGCCTGAGTGAAGCTCAAGACTCGAGGGTCGAGGCCGGCCCTGCGGGCTGCTTTGGCCATAAACGCCCTGACCAGCCCATAGGCGATGACGGCGATGAGCATCTCTTTCTCCACCGCAGCCTGGCTTTTGCCATGGGGATGCTCCAGGCGCAGGGTGCCCTTCAAGGTTCTGAGATCCAGTTCCAAATTCCAGCGCTCGCCGTACAAGGCGACGATCTGGTCAGCCTCCTGCTCGAGCGTGGTGAACAGATAGAGGCTGTCACGAAACCCCTTGGCCGAGCGCACGATCAGCCGGCCTTTGATCTCGGCATCCACCAGCTCCGGGTACTTTTTGCGTTCCTGAGCGCTTGGCTTCCAACAGACGAAAACCTCTCCCTGAGATGGCAGAAATTTACCTCCCAGCGACAGAGCCCGTGCCTTGGTCAAGCGGAACAGCGCTTGATGGCCGCTGCTGACCACCGCCTCTGCGAAGGCGAAGATCCCGAAGCCACTGTCCCCGATAATCACGCTGTCGGCGGGAGCACGGCTTAGAACCTTCCTGGCTAGACTTTGCTCGCTCACCGCTTCGGGGCCATACATCGGTCCCCAGGCAGGCCGTTGTGCTATCCCCGTCCTCACATCATGCAGCGATACCCATTTCATGATCCCCCAGTGCCCTAGACCATGCTGGTTCCGGCTGGCAGGAAAAGCCTTCAAGATGTCGGCCGTATGTTCCAGACGAACGCTGCTGCCATCCAGCAGCATCACCGGCCGCCCCCACTTTGCTTCCGGCTCGATCTGACGGCTGAGTTCGGCTAAGGTCTGATCGCAGACCTGCTCCACCGTCTCCGCAGTGATTCGTCCACAGGCCCTGGCGTAGCCGCCCGTATTGGCTGAAATACGCCTATCCCGGACGCGCTTACCGTTGCCCAGTAGACCATCCAGACGACCGCTCACCAGCGCCTGCACCGCTTGCTGCTGCGTCCCCCGTTCACTCAGACGCTGCAGCAACATCATTTCCACCACCACCGCCAACGTGTAGATCTGGCCGCCTCCGCCAAAATCCTCCCACGTCACAGAAGGTACGATTTGCTCATACAACTTCAGCAGGTCTTCAGCTTCCGCCTTCTTCTCCATAACAGACGCAGCGGTTCCTCACAGAGCTACTTCTGATTCAACCCTAGCTCCCTCTCCTCAACTCACTTTTTCTCCTCTCACGTACAAAGTAAGTGACATTAGGCT
>NZ_JAGTAS010000013.1 GCF_025685425.1 Terriglobus albidus | reverse complement strand
ATAGCCGGGTGCCCCTCGATAAGGAAGAAGACTGTGTCAAGGGGTAAAACGAGCGTACACCACTATTCGATGCGCGAGCACCGTATGAGTGTCCAGGGAGCGAGGGTTTCGAGGACCAGAGCTTCTGGATTAACTCAACGCTGCATCAAGATCTCTGTGGGCATCTGCCCCACCAACCATCGATTCGACCGTATGTAACAGGCCATGATGCTTCTATGCGGACATCCAGCCTTTGCTGGATGCGAGAGCGCTCACTCAACGTCACGACCGTTGTTGGCCAGGGGCACCCCCGAGCTGCTCTCGATATGGGCGATCTCCGGATAGGGTTTATTGAGCCTGAGCATCCAGTAGAGTCGCACGGCTAACCTCCTTGCTGCCGCCACCTTGGCCACCGCTTTGGGCTTATGATGGCAGCGAGCCTGATACTGCTTTCGAAATCCCTCATCCAACCGGCAGGTTGTTTGCGCTGCTTCCACCAGCAACTGGCGCATGAACCGGTTGCCCTGCTTGGTGATGGCTCCCAGTCTCCGCTTGCCGCCGGAGGTATATTCGCTGGGGATCAGTCCCAGATAGCTGGTGAGCTTGCCGCTGTAGGGGAACCGGTTTACATCTCCGATCGTCAGCACGAAGGCCATCGCCGTGATCGGACCGACACCCGGCTGGCTCATCAGCAGCCTTGCCTTTGCATCCTCTCTGGCCGCCTGTACGACGGCCTCATCCAGTTCCTGCACCTGACGGTCCAGGCCGGTCAGCAGCTCCAGCAGATCTTCCCGGCGACGAGCACTCCAGCCCTCCAGGGGAAGCTTTTCCAACTCAGCCCTCCCCCGAACGCTCCACAGCCGGGACTGCTTCTGCACGCCACGGTTCATCGCCAGGTGCTGCAGCCCGTTCTTCACCCGGCTCCGGATCTCCACCAGCTTGTGACGGTGGATCAGCAGCTGACGCAGATCCCGCTGCTCGGCAGAGGGCGTCCACAACCGGGGAAAACGATCCTCCACCAGCAGCTTCAGGATATGGCCCGCATCCCGCCGGTCCGTCTTCTGCTTCCGTACATAGCTGGCTCGGATCTGCGCCGCATCTCCAACCCACACCGTGTGGCCTAGACTGCGCAGCAGATCAATAAACCACTGCGCGTTGCCGCACGACTCGATCCCTACAAGCGCTCCTGCAGACAACGAGCGGTAGAACCGCTCCGCCTCCCCGTCACCGTTGATCAACTTCGCTTCCCCGTACTCACCAGTCTCCTGGTCTAAAAATGCAACCTGCTGCCACCGCGGATGGAAATCACAACCTACAATCTGCATAAGAAGGCTTCTCCTGATCTTCCTGATAGCTGGTCCTCGAAACCCTTACTATCTCGATCTTCGCTGAAGCCTTCTTCCTTATCCCATC
>NZ_JAGTAS010000009.1 GCF_025685425.1 Terriglobus albidus | reverse complement strand
TGTGGTGTCTCAACAGGTTGTTGTCTTTGAGGCCGGATCTGCTGATGGGTGGAGCTTGATTGAGGCTAGCATGAGGTCGGTGCCAGTTGTACTGATGGATCCATGGTCTGAGGTGTTGTGCTCGCTGAGTTGAGTTCTCGTATCTTCTTGCGTAAGCCCATTCCCTGAGAGCGGTTTGGATGAAGCGTTCTGCTTTACCGTTGGTCTGTGGACGGTAGGGTTTGGTGCGTCGATGGTAGATATTCAACCGTTTACAGACTCCCCCGAATTGCTGGCGATAGAAGCAAGGGCCGTTATCGGTGAGTACCCGACGCGTGTGGATGCCCATATGACGGAACCAGTTCACCGCCCGATCCAGGAAGTCGATGGCCGAAGTAGCCTTTTCATCCGGGTATAAGGCGGTGTAAGCCAGCCGTGAGTAGTCATCGACCGCGACGTAGAGGAACTCCCAGCCTGCACCGCGGGTCTCGTCCTGCGGGTTACCGGTGATGCGGTGGCCGGCCTTGACGATGCGCGCCAGCTTTTTGATGTCGATGTGCAGCAGGTCGCCGGCTGCGGCACGCTCGTAGCGGACGATAGGCGCGGCAGGTTCCAGCATCTTCCACTTGTTCAGTTTCAACCGAGTAAGGATGCGGCTGACGGTGGCTCGGCTCAGCCCGGTGGCCTGGGCGATGCGCACTCCGGTCCAACGCTCCCGACGCAGCAGCTCCACACGGTTGATTAGCTCTGGAGAAGTGGGCTTCCGCAGTTGCCTGGGCCTCGAGCTGCGATCCGGCAGCCCTCCCGTACCAGACTGCCTGTACCGCCTCACCCATTTGCCCACCGTCTGCCGGCTGAGTCCGCGCTCGGCTGCCGCCTCCCGCTGGCTCAGCCCACCTTCCAACACTCGCTTTACCAACTGCTCTCGACCACGCACTGTCAAACGGGCATGATGGTGATAGTCCATCTGGCCTCCGAAGATTTTGGATTGCTCTCACAATCAGCTTCTTCGTTCTCGGTCAGATGGACAATAACCTATTGAAACTTCACA
>NZ_JAGTAS010000003.1 GCF_025685425.1 Terriglobus albidus | reverse complement strand
CTAGTGTCCTGTCCCTAAAATAATTGTCATATTTATTGAGGGTACGAGCATCGGATAGAGTGGGAGGAAGTCCGATGGGTGCAGGTCGTCCTTTAGCTCCGTTGTCTGTCAGTGCGGAAGATCGCAGGCAACTGGTTGCCTGGAGTCGTAGGCCGAAGACGTCGCAGGCTCTGGCGATGCGCTCGCGCATGGTGCTGCTGGCCGATGAAGGGCTCAGCAACAGGGTGATCGCTACCCAACTGCATACCATGCCACACACTGTAGGCAAGTGGCGACAACGTTACATTGAACTCGGCCTGGACGGACTGCTGGATGAGCCCCGTCCCGGCACCTCGCGCAAGCTGGGCGATGAAGACGTAGAGCGGGTGCTCGCACTTACGTTGGAATCGACTCCAGAGGATGCCACCCATTGGTCGACGCGTTCGCTGGCCGAGCGTACCGGCCTTAGCCGTAATTCGATTCACCGTATCTGGCGTGCCTTTTCCCTCGCACCGCATCGCAGTGAGACTTTCAAGCTTTCCAAAGATCCGCTGTTCATCGATAAGGTGCGCGATATCGTGGGCCTATACCTGGCCCCTCCGCAACGCGCTCTGGTTTTATGTGTGGATGAAAAGAGCCAGATCCAGGCGCTGGACAGAAGCGCCCCGCTTTTGCCCATGCGTCCCGGTCAGATCGAGCGCCGCACCCATGACTATGTACGCCACGGCACCACTACACTGTTTGCCGCCCTTGACGCCAAGAGTGGTGAGCTGATCGGCCAGACGCAGCGACGCCATCGCTCGGTGGAATTTCGCACCTTCCTCGACACCATCGAGCAGAACGTGCCTCCGGAACTGGATATCCATCTGATCCTGGATAACTACGGCACCCACAAGACCAAGCTGATCCGGGATTGGTTGGTCAAGAGGCCACGCTTCCACCTCCACTTCACTCCCACCTCCGCTTCCTGGCTCAACCTGGTCGAGCGATGGTTTGCGCTGCTGACCGAAAAACAACTTCGCCGCAGCACCCATCGCTCCACCGCTGAACTGGAAAATGCCATCCGCAACTACATCCAAATTCACAACCGCGATCCAAAACCCTTCGTCTGGACTAAAACCGCCGATCAGATACTGGCTGCCGTTGCTAGATTTTGTACAAGAACTTCAGGGACAGGACACTAG
>NZ_JAGTAS010000010.1 GCF_025685425.1 Terriglobus albidus | reverse complement strand
AAAAGAATATGTCGACGTACTACAAGCTTCAGCTCACTTCTCCACCTATCGCGTCCTTAAAAACGCAAAGAAAACACCTTGAAAGGGCTGGGGCTTAAAGCCCATTTCTATATTGAGCCGATAGACCGTGGGCTGAAAGCCCACGTCTCCCACCGATTCGAGCTTCGCTCGAACATCCACCCATCGCGTATCGGGGTCCCCGACGAACTTTGTTCGTTGGGGTGATTTGCGATGAATGGGGCACCCGGAGTTGGATATCTGAAATTTGTCGATACACCCCAAACGACTTTTATGAAAGAAAGGCTGGCAGATGCCAGCCTTTCTTTACGTTGCGGTAGACCGGCGCTACATCGCCGCGGCTTTTGGCGTAGGAATTCCGTTCTTCTTTGCAAGGTCATCGATCATCGCGGTGTGTTCCTCGATGGTCTTACGCCCATCGGAAACCTTGGCCTTCAGTTCATCGTTCTTCGTGCTCTGCTCTTCCTTGGTGAACTCGGCCAGGTCCTTGTGATGGTCTTCCACCATCGCCTTGATGTAGGCCTTATCAAAGGCGTCTCCGTCCAGCTTCTTCAGCTTCTCCGCTTTTGCCTGTGCTTCTTTGGGAGCTTCCGCCGGAGGCTCCACACCGAGCTGGTCGGCAATGGGCTTCAGACTGTCGTTGAGTTTGGTATGGTCGTCAACCATCTTCTGCGCGAAGTTACGAACATCCTGATTTTGAGATTTATCGAGAGCAATCTTCGCAAATGCGACTTCGGCCATTCCTCCGGCTGCGGCTTTCTTGAGGAACACCTTGTCTTTCGCATCCGTGGGTGAGGCGGCAAATGCAGTCGCCATACAGATCGCCATGACAGCCATCGACTTGATCAGTCTTTGAAACATTGCGGTTACCTCTCTGCCTCGAAGGTATCGAGCTGGCGATTCCTTGAGACTCCCGCAGGAGAAAACGCGTTGCCCGCGCCAAATCCATCCCATCAATCCCAAGCGGCTACGATAGAGAGTGCAGCCAATGGAACTGACAGACGACATCCGGTACATGCAGCAGGCCCTCGCATTGGCGCGAGAAGGCGTAGGTCTGGCCTCCCCAAACCCAACCGTGGGATGCGTCCTTGTAAAAAACGGACAGGTCATCGGACGCGGCTTCCATATGTACGAGCATCGTGATCATGCTGAGATCGTCGCCCTGAAAGAAGCTAGAGGCGAGGCTGAAGGTGCAACCGCCTATGTCACGCTGGAGCCCTGCAGCCATCATGGCCGCACCGGCCCGTGTGCGGACGCACTCATTCATGCCCGCGTTGGCCGTGTCGTCGCAGCTACGGTGGACCCCAACCCGCAGGTCGCCGGTCAGGGGCTGGCCCGGCTGGCTCAGGCCGGCATCCAGGTCACAGCAGGCGTGCTCCAGGAAGAAGCCCGTGAATTGAACAATGCCTTCGCAAAGTGGATCGTTACCGGCTCACCCTACGTCGTTCTTAAGGCTGCTCTCTCGGTCGACGGATATCTGGCGCCGCCTCCTCAAACGCGCCATACCCAGGCACCCCACTGGCTGACAGGCGCCGCCGCCCGCGCCCATGTACAGCAGATGCGGCACGCCGCCGACGCCATCCTGACCGGGATCGGCACTGTCTTGGCAGACGATCCACTACTGACCGATCGCACCAACCTGCCCCGCCGGCGCAAACTGCTGCGGGTGATTCTGGATACACAGCTACGGCTTCCCCTTTCCAGCAAGCTCGTCACGTCAGCGGATGATGACCTGCTGGTGCTGTGTCACGAATCTGCTCCAGCCGCAAACGAAGATGCATTGCTCGAGCTAGGTGTTCGAGTAGAGCGGATACAAGCGTCACAGCAGCAGATCAACCTGGTGAACGCACTACGCGTGCTTTCAGAGCGCCAGATCACCTCGGTACTTGTAGAGGGCGGCAGCCGGCTGAATGGGACCTTCCTCGCCAGCGATCTCGTTGATGAGGTTGATCTCTTCTACGCCGAAGCCGAACTTGGCCACGGAGCCGTTCCGTTTGCCGAAGGAGGACCATCTCCTTGCCTGCTGGAACAACGGCTGAGCCGTCTCTCCAAGACAGAGTTCGGCTCCGATACCCTGGTCACCGGATATCTCCGCGATCCCTGGGCAAGCTAGGGTGAGTTCGCCAGGCTGATTCGTGAAGAGCGAGAACATTTTGCTATGAATTTCAGACTCACCGCGCTCGGTCATCGATACAAGTAGATAGGTCGACTCTGGGGACATTCGAGCGGAGCTCGAAGGGTCTTGCTTAAGGGCACAGCTTCAGCTGTCTAGTCTCCAGAGATGGTTTACAGTTTGTCTCCACACATCCTTTACAGGTTGAGAGAGTTTGCAGGGCAGGGTTCCACGATCGTGGAACCCTGCCCTTCGAGGTCGAGTTCCCGGATGGGTGTGTCGCCGTAGAAGATCAGGATGCGTTGGTCGAGACGAGCAAGACGGACAGGCTGGTGAGCCAGGGCACCTGCTACCTGCCAGCTACGCCCGTTCAGCCAGAGGGCTCCGTTGCTGTTGAGCTGGCGCACTTCGGCATCCGACGCGTAAACGGGATCGCGTGGCAGGGTGTGCTCTCGCTGGCTGCGATGCCAGTGCTCTGCTGGTGTTTTCATGTCCAGCGCTTCATGGGGACGAACGTGGTTGTACTCTTCCCGGAAGCGGTCCAGCCATGACTGGCCAAGCGGCACATCAATCATCCCGCATCTCCTCCGTGCTCGCTCCAGAGCACCGTGGAAGCGTTCCACCTTGCCCTGGGTCTGCGGGTGGCGAACCCTTGAGAAGTACAGCCGGATGCCCAGCCGCATCAGCCACACCGACAACTGCGTCCATCCGCCTGGCGACTGCGCGTTCCACCAGGGCTGACCGTGATCCATCAGCATGGCTTCGGGCAGACCACAGTCAGAAAACGCCTTATCCAGACGCTGCTGCACCACCAGACCCTCGCCAGACGACAGCTGCTCCAACACCACGGCATAGCGGCTATGATCATCCAGCACAGACAAGGGACCAAGATGCGCGTTCCATCCTTTAGGGCTCTTGAAGTCCATCTGCCAGAGCTGGTTAGGCGCCTCTCGACAGAAGCTGCCAGTGGCCTGGGGATGGCTGTCCAGCCGATGGATTAGACCGTGCCGTCGCAACACCCGATGTACCGTCGACGATGGCACCTTCACCCCAGACCGGCCAAGCAGAACCGCAAGCTTGCGCGCTCCCCAGTCAGGGTGCTGACCGCGTAGAGATATGATCTGATCTTCCAGCTCTGCCGGGCTCTGACGAGGACTCACCAGGGGCCTGCGGCTGGCTTCCTGCATCCCAGCCGCTCCCTGCTCCCGGTAACGCTTCAGCCACACATAACCCGTTGGACGGCTTATCCCGTACTCCACACACAGAGACGAAAACGATTGCTCTCCAACCATCGCCGCCTCCACGAACCGCAACCGCTGCGCTTCCACTTCCACCTTCCTCCAAGCCATCCAACAACACCCCTAAACAGGCATAAACCTGTAAAGGATCTATGGAGACAAGGTGTAAAGGATGTCATGGAACTGAACAGCTTCAGCTGTGCCGGTACAGTCCGGGGAAAGATGCGGCTTTAGCTGTGAAGTTTCAATAGGTTATTGTCCATCTGACCGAGAACGAAGAAGCTGATTGTGAGAGCAATCCAAAATCTTCGGAGGCCAG
>NZ_JAGTAS010000001.1 GCF_025685425.1 Terriglobus albidus | reverse complement strand
GTGGTGGAGGCGGTGGGAATCTGGGAATTTCGGTTGTATGAAATTTCCAGATTTCCATCGCCTTGTTGTTGGGGTAGGTTGCCGACGTGAAGTTGCTGTGCGTCGAAGTAGGCGATGGGGAAGGTTGCGTAATAGATGCACCAGTAGCGATCGTCGATCTGATCGAGACCGATGCGTTCCCCCGCGAGGACTTTACTGAGGAAGATATTTTGTCCCTTCCAGAAGAACTGTCCGTGCGGATAGACGCTGCGGACTTGAAGACTGCTGTCGTACTCCGGGTTGGGGAGCCGTTCGGGGTAGCAACGCGGGCTGTGGGTATAGATGTCTGCCGGCGGCCGTTGTCCGAGCGCCTCGTGTGGCCGTTGCTGGTTGTAGATCTGACGAAAGCGATCAAAAGCTTGTTGTTGTCGGCGGCGGTTAGCCTCTGCCGGTGAGGCCGTCTCCGCCTTCAGGGTGCGGTGCATGCGTTCATGGCGGCCGTTCTGTTCCGGGTGCCCAGGCTCGATCCTCTCCGGCGTAATGCCCAACCGCATCCAGTAGAGTGCCAGCCGTGACAACCCAGCGATGGCACAACTGGCGA
>NZ_JAGTAS010000002.1 GCF_025685425.1 Terriglobus albidus | reverse complement strand
CAAGTCGTCTATGTCGAAGAAGGCGCGGTTGGCGAGGGGATTCATTTTGGTCCAGGACCAGAGATACTCGACCGGGTTCAACTCAGGGGCATAGGGAGGGAAGAAGGAAGTCCGCAGGCGTTCTGCATCGGCAAGCCATCGACTGGTTTGCTTGGAGCGATGTGCATTGAGCCTGTCCCAGATCAAGCACCAGTTGACCGCCAACTCGTTGTTGAGGGCACGCAGGAAGTGGATCACGCGTGTGGAATCGACATCCCCTCCTGGATAGAGACGGAAGTAGAGTCGAACCTCGTCACGCTCCGGCGAAACACATAGTGCAGCGATGGCAGAGACTTTCTTGTGATGCCGTCCGCGCTGATAGATCACCGGTGTTTGGCCGCAAGGCGCCCAGCTGCGCCGCACCAGGGGAGCCAGCAGAAAGCCGCTCTCATCCAGAAAAACCAGCCAGGCTTTCAGCCGGCTCGCTTTTTTTTGAGAGCAGGCCAGTCCTGTTTGACCCATTGCTGGATCGCTTCTTCATCGCGCTCAACGGCTTTGCGAGCTGGCTTTTGTGGACTCCAGTGCATCCGATGCAGCAGGCGGCAGACATGATCGACATGGTAGTGAACCCCGAAGGTTCGCTCGATGTAGTCAGCTACCCGGGGGCAAGTCCATAGATCCGTTGGAAAACCAGCAGAGACAGCTCCTTTTAGCAGCTGCTTCTCCAGCTTCTGCCGGTCCCGCGCGCTCAGACGCGGAGGCCTGCCGGTGGCCCGAGTTGCCCCTAACGCCTCTCGGCCCCCTTCGCTCCACGCATGCTTCCAACGCCGCACACTGCGTGGCTCAACTCCCAGAACACGTGCAATTTCAGCTTGGGTAACGCCTTCTTCGATGAGTGTGATCGCGCGTTGACGTTTCCGCTCCAGCTCCTCCGCACTGCCGACTGGACGCATCATGCCTCCTCGACTGCTCGGATAATAGTATAGGACATTATTTAAGCAGGAATCAATAGCC
>NZ_JAGTAS010000007.1 GCF_025685425.1 Terriglobus albidus | reverse complement strand
AGAGTCTGTGTGAGTGAGGCATCCTCTCTTTGTTTGAGAGAGCGATTGCAGTTGCAACGTCTCTGTAGCCGCAGTCTGTGAGCAGTTTTATCGGGATTTCTGCAGGATGTAGATGCGTTTGAGGTTGTAGGCGGTGGCGGCGAGGGCGAACTCGATCTGCACTTTGGCGATGGAGCGTAGTCGGAAGGAGCGGAAGTTTCGTTGTTCTTTCATGATTCCGAAGACCGGTTCCACGATTGCCCTGCGTCTGCTGTACATCGCCCTTCCGTCTGGATCCCGCAGCTTGTGCCGCATGCGCTTTAGGCGCGGATCGTGGCCGTCAAGATCGGCTGCCGGCGTACCGGTATTGAGTTCCCGTGCCAGGTTGGAGTCCGGTACATAGGCATCGATATGGAGCGTTTCCATCCGTTCTACGTTCTGGTTGGAGTAATAGCCGGAGTCGGCCAGCACGCGCTGGGGAAGCTCTCCGCAGGTCTGGTTGACCAGCTCCACCATCGGTTCCAGGCCGTCGTTCTCGTTGCCCGACTGGGTCACCCTCTGGGCCACGATCAAGTGGTCTTCCGATACCGCGATCTCACCGGAGTAGCCCAGCAGAAAGCGGTTGCCGCGGCTGCGCAAAAAGCGCGCATCCGGGTCGGTGATCGAGCGCTTCTCGGACGGCCGCTTCACCCGCCTGGGGAGCGGCTTGAGCGTCGCAGCCGCGTCCGGGAGGGCATCGATTGCAGCTCCTACGCGACTGCCCGCGCCTTCGTTCGGATCGTCCCCGTCGCAGCTCTGCTGCCAACGGCGGATGTTCCGGCGGATCTTCGCTCTCTGCTGCCGCTCCACGGCGATGACCTTATCCGGAGATGCCGACGCCTTGATCCGCGTCGCATCGATCGCCACGGTACCTAGTTGAGCCAACTTCAACGACCGAGCCATCTCCACCACTTGGGTGAAGCAGTCATTGATCGCTTTTCCATGACGGCTGCGGAACGCGTTCAGCGCCCAGTAGTCAGGCGTCGCAGCTCCGGCCAGGAACCGGAACGCTAGGTCTTCCCGGATACGTTGCTCCAGACGGCGAGACGAGGTCACACCCAGAAGATAGGCATACAGCCACACCTTCAGCATCAGTGACGGATCGTAAAGACGACCACCCATCGGCCCATAGGACTGATCGAACCGGCTCAGATCCAGCTTCTCCACACTCTTATGAACGAAAAAGCAGAGATGATCCTCACTCAGAACTTCATCCACACGTGGCGGAACCAGGTAGCCCTGCTCCGGTGAATACGGAAGATAGCGCGACATACTCTCTTTTCGTATATCTATCCACGAAAATCAAGCACTCACACAGACTCT
>NZ_JAGTAS010000005.1 GCF_025685425.1 Terriglobus albidus | reverse complement strand
TGCCCCATAAGCGCTAACTAACCTAGCAATCGAAGCTGAAGTGTTCGCTTTCGGGCTGGTTCGCTAAGGGCGTGAGCGATTTGATTCCATTGCTGGATGATGGAGTGGAGTGCAAGTCTTGGCCTGATGGCGTCTTGGATTTGATGCAGGATGAACTGAAACTCACGCCATGGGCTGGGAGTTGGAGTTTTGCGGCGTGAGATAGCCCCAGGGGGAAATAGTTTTTCCGATGCGTGCTAGCCGTTGGCCGAGCAAAGCGAGCAGGAGTTTTCCGTAGAGCCATGCTCGACTGCTCTGGTCATCGTACTTAGGAACATGTCCAAACTGGGCGATGGACTTGAGTCTCTTGAAGATCAGTTCCACTTGCCAGCGCAGCCGATAGGCCTCCAGCACCTGACTGGTCGAGGCATCGGCTTCGGACAGGGTGGTGAACACGAGCACGTACTCTGCGTATTTGCGAGCCTCGGGACCGCTGACGCTTTTTCCCTTCTGCCGCTTGCGTGTGAGCCTGCGTTGAGCCTGTTCGATGGCAAGCTTGCTCTTGCGGACCGCACAGATGCGGCCTTGGATCCAGACATCGCCGGACAATATCCATACCGGCCAACTGGCTAGATCTCCGGTCTTGCGTAAACGCGAGAGCCGCTTGAGCAGCGGGAATGGATTTCCACCTTCATCAAACAGGGGCAGGCTATACGGGTTGAGGCGAATACAGACATCGGCTCCGGCGGCGACTACCTTGGCGATCCCTGCGGCGTGCGAGTAGCCCGCATCGGCCAACACCAGTTCCCCCGATTGAAAGCTAAACCGCCCCAAACGTTCGGCCGTTCCCGCACCGCGCGTCGAAGTCAGATCGAAATGATCACACTCCAGCGTGGGCAAACGAAGGCTGTAGTGCAGTCTCCACTGGCTGCCCGTCTTGCCCGGCTCGCGGACGACGGTTCCGTCCACCAGACGCACAACCCGACCGGCAAAGCTGGGTTCGAGGGTTACTCCGTTGGCCTTCAACAATGCCTCGCACATCTGCCGCAGCCAGTGCTCCGCCTCACGAAGCCTCTTCAGTAAGGCAACATCGGATACATCGGCGATCCCCGCTAACCGGGCCTGCACCGAAGTCTCACGCAACGACCAGCCACAACCCACATGGAGTAACAAGGTGCGTAGCAGATCATCGACCGATCCAAAGCCGCGCAACCGCCGCACAGCACCGCTGCTTCGACTAAGCTCCCGCCATCCTGAAGGAAACAACTCTACCAATACAGGCCAATCTTCCAACTCCGCCATAATTCAGAAACTATCGAGCAAGAACATAAATGTCAATTAATATGTTAGCGCTTATGGGGC
>NZ_JAGTAS010000004.1 GCF_025685425.1 Terriglobus albidus | reverse complement strand
GAGAAATCTGATTGGAATCAAAATCTAAGTGCAACATCTCTAAGTTTGGGGGTGTTGGATGGGTTGCAGCTACAGTCAGCTGGATGATTTTGAACGAGTAACGATTCAGATCCAGTTGCAGCTTGGGTGGAGAGCAGCGGCGATCGCCGCCGGTCTCAAGCGGTCGCGCTCGACGGTGACGCGTGAGTTGCGCCGCAACGGCTGGAAACCGGCTTCGGAGAGTAGCCCGCAGAGCCGCCGTTGGGGTAATGGCGGCTACGTGGCGCGTCGTGCCAGCCAGCGAGCTCGGATATTGCATCGCAAGCCTCGTGTCGCACGCAAGCTGGTTGTGGGTACACCGCTGTGGGATCAGGTGCTGTTCCATCTTGGCCGGGGCTTGAGCCCGGAGCAGGTTGCGTTCACACTCATGCGTATGCCGGAACCGGTGCGCCTGTCTCACGAAACGATCTACACGGCGTTGTATGCGATGCCTCGCGGTGAGCTTAGAGCTCGCGTCATGACCTTGCTGCGGCGGCGCCGGCTGAGCCGCAGATCCCGCTCCAAGACAGGGGTGGACGCGGCGACACGCAAAGGGTTCATCGAGTCTTTCCAACTGATCGATCATCGTCCCGAGGAAGTGGACCAGCGCCTGGTTCCGGGCCACTGGGAAGGCGATCTGATCAAGGGCCGGCTCAACCAGTCCTGTGTTGGCGTGCTGGTGGAACGCACCACGCTCTATGTCGCCCTGGTCAAGCTGGAGGACGGTTCGGCGAAAACCTGTGCCGAGGGCTTCGCCCGCATCCTCAACCGCTTCGACGCCACGATGCGTAAAACCATGACCTACGACCAGGGACGCGAGATGGCTCAGCACAAATGGCTCCACGAGCAAACAGGCGTCAAGGTCTACTTTGCCCATCCCCACTCACCCTGGGAGAGAGGCATCAACGAAAACACAAATGGCCTGCTACGCCAGTTCCTCCCTAAAGGAGAAGATCTGAGCCGCTTCTCCCAGCAGGACCTCGACGATATCGCTCTGCTGATGAATGCCCGAATCAGAAAATCACTGAAGAAAAAGGCTCCGGCAGAGCTCTTCCTCCCAGAAGGCGCCTTCGACTTCGTGCAGTTCTGGCAAAATCCTGCTAAGTTCACAAACGTTGCACTTGGCGCTTGAATCCGCCCTGCTTCTCTAC
>NZ_JAGTAS010000006.1 GCF_025685425.1 Terriglobus albidus | reverse complement strand
CTAGTGTCCTGAGTCATTAATTCGTTCAACTATTTTTAGATTGGGTCCATCTAACATGGCATGGAGCAAGCCATGAGACGAGGACGCAGTTTGCCGTCGTTGACGTTGACGACTGAGGATCGAGAGACGTTGCAGGGATGGTCGCATCGGCGCAAGACCGCGCAGGCGCTAGCGCTTCGTTCTCGGATCGTTCTGAAGGCTTCGACTGGATCGACGGCCACGGCGATCGCTGCGGAGATGGGTCTGTGTATCCAGACCGTGAGCAAGTGGTGGCGGCGCTATGCGGCTTCCGGGACGGACGGTTTGCTCGATGAATCTCGTCCAGGGCAGCCACGCAAGCTCAGCGATGCCGACATCGAACGGGTGATCGTGCAAACGTTGGAGAGCAAGCCGGAGGGAGCCACACACTGGTCGACCCGCTCGATGGCTGAGGCAACAGGGTTGAACCAGACCGCGATCAGTCGCATCTGGCGTGCCTTTTCGCTACAACCGCACCGCCAGGAGAACTTCAAACTCAGCCGCGATCCGCTCTTTATCGACAAGGTCCGCGATATCGTTGGCCTTTACCTCAATCCACCCGATCGCGCCCTGGTGCTATGCGTGGACGAAAAGAGTCAGATTCAAGCGCTGGAACGCACCGCGCCTCTGCTGCCGATGCGCCCAGGTCAAGCCGAACGCCGCGCCCACGATTATCTGCGCCACGGAACCACCAGCCTCTTCGCTGCGCTCGATACCAAGACCGGTAAGGTCATCAGCCAGTTGCAGCGCCGTCACCGCTCGGTGGAATTCCGCAAGTTCCTCGACATCATCGAAGCCAACGTCCCGGCTGAGCTGGACGTTCATCTGGTGATGGACAACTACGCTACCCACAAGACTGCCGCGATCCAGCGTTGGATGGTGCGTCATCCGCGCTTCCACGTTCACTTCACCCCAACCTCCGCAAGCTGGCTCAACCAGGTCGAACGTCTCTTCGCCGACCTCACCGAAAAGCAAATCCGCAGAGGCAGCTTCCGCTCCACACTACAACTGGAAGGCGCTATTCGACACTACCTCCAGCACCACAACCAACACCCAAAACCCTTCGTCTGGACTAAAACCGCGGACGACATACTCAACTCCCTCGCAAAATATTGCCAACGAATTAATGACTCAGGACACTAG
>NZ_JAGTAS010000008.1 GCF_025685425.1 Terriglobus albidus | reverse complement strand
AGCCCCAGCCCTTTCAAGGTGTTTTCTTTGCGTTTTTAAGGACGCGATAGGTGGAGAAGTGAGCTGAAGCTTGTAGTACGTCGACATATTCTTTTGTCTTTTTGATTTTTGGAGCACGTTTGGCTGCAGCCAGGTTCGCTGGTCTGGTTTTTCTCGCGATACGGAGTAGTTGCTGGGTGAGTATGAGAGGATCCGCGTTGGCCCATTGTTGCCAGTGTGAGGCTGGTAGAGCGATAAGCATTCCCTCATATCCGCTTCGTACATGCAGCGCGAGATGATAGGTGGAGACCTCAAGTTGCGGTAGATGCTCTCGATGTGCGAACTGCACGCATCGCTTGAGCGTGGCTAGTATGTTGTAGGCCAGCAGCGCCACCGCGAAGCCCAACAGAGCCGCGCGCGGATGCCCAAGGCTGGTGATCTCACTTTTGAGTACCGACTCGAGGCGTTGGAACATCCCTTCGATACGCCAACGTTTGCGGTAGAGCTCGGCGATTCGCTGGGCTCCTACCTGACTGGGCAGGTTGCTCCATAGGCGGATGACGGCATCGCCTTTCTCTGTCGGTCGGTCCAGATGCAACTCGATCCGCCGCCATTCCAGCGGCCGTCCTGCGATGCCGATCTGTTGTTCGTAGACCTCTCCGGTTTCAACACGTCCACACGCCTTCAGATCGTCCTCCCCGGTCAAGGGGGGATGGGTGCCATGTTCGCGCACCACGAAGTGAGCCCCGGCCGCCTCCCAACCCTTCATGATCGTCGCCGAGCAGAAGTTGCGATCCGCTATCCATAGCTGCCCAGCCTGAGTGCACTCCAGCAGCGGCGTCATCCCCATCCGTTCGTTGTCATAGGCGTCCTCGCATGCCACCATGTCGGTGACCAACTCCCTATCCGGGTCGTAGACCACCAGCGCATGTCCCGGCAACGCAGCTCCGCGCCGTTGCCGCAACGGCTTGAGACGCTTTTCGCTGCCCGGCAGATGATTGCCGTCGATCACACGCAACTGCCAGCCCGGAAGACTCCCAGTTCCGGCCATCGGCTCCACCACCGGGCCAAGACGCTCGGCGCTGCCGCGCACTAAACCCCGCAGGATCGCAGGCTCAGTACGTCGAACCTTGTCATACAACGCTGCCAGAGATACAGGCAGGTTCTCCATCTTTTTCGCTGCCCCATGCAGCGAGGGGCGAAGTCCAAGCGACACCAGCGACACCAACTCCACAACCGTGGAAAACAGTAATTCCCGTGAGTACTGGCGCTGACGGTGCTCATCAAATACCGCATCCACCCAGCCAGGATCCAAGGCATGTTCCAAGGCCATACGGCCCATCACCATCACAGGCGCATGCTGCTCAAAACGCTCTACGATCTCCTCCAGCATCAAACAAACTTCCTCCCGGAAATCTGTAGGCTAAACACCTCCAACCCATCAACTCAGACAATAAAGACACAACCACCATAACTAAAGTGATTCCCCCTCAACCGCTCATACAAACACCTTGAAACGGCTGGC